>CAVVGM010000008.1:0-791491 GCA_963747805.1 uncultured Acidobacteriaceae bacterium | reverse complement strand
GATGAAGTTCGAGAGCAGGCCGATGTTGGAGAGCACATTTAGCTGCCACTGGATGCCCTCCTTCTGGTCGAGGAACCACCAACCGGAGCCGAACTGGACTTTGCCCGGGGTCTTCCCGTCCTGAAAATTGCCCGCCATGGTTGCGAAACAGATGATTGTCCATCGGATTGTTGTTGTAGATGATGATCTTGGGCAGCGCATTTTCCTGCGTCCAGACGGTCGAGATAGCGCCCAGTCGGCCCGCCTGCGGCATTCGTCCATGGAGTCATAAGCCGGTGTCCGGGCCCAGAGCTTTCAGCATCACCGCGGTGCTGCAGTTGCGTAACGCGCCGAGATGCAGTTGCTTGGTCCAGCCTCTTTTCGGCGTCCAGATGGCCGAAGAAACAGCATCAGGTAAGACGCGAACTGGTCGTGCTCCTCCGCGTGGTACCGGCCGTCCTGCGCGGGCCCGGGCAAAAATGGCGGCGGCCGTGTTCTCCGTGCAGTCATCCGCATAGCAGTGGGCAACGCCATGGTCGGAAAGTCGGCAGCCCATTTGGTGGAAGCTATCGTGCCGCTGGCGCAGAGCGTCGAGCAGATCGGCGAAGTGTGCGATTTCAACATCAGCGGCCTCGCCCAGGCGGTCCACCCATGTGTTGAATGCTTCCGGCAGGTCCACGTCGAGTGCGCGGTCAGGACGGAATGTGCGGGTAAATGCGCGTCGAGAGCTTCGACTTTGCGAGCTTTGCATGCGCGCTCAGATCGTCGGCGGGATCGTCGCTGGTGCACAGCGCCAGGACTTCAAATTTTTTCAGAATGCCCTGGGGAGACAGCGCTGCTTTCGACAACTGCTCGTTGGCGCGCTTCCAGATCGCGCGGCGCCGTGCGCTCGTTGAGCAGTTCGTCGATCCCGAAATATCGTTTCAGCTCGAGATGGGTCCAGTGATAAAGCGGATTGCGCAGGCTAGCGCGGAACCGTCCGCCGCCCAGGCCAGGAATTTGTCGAACGGCTCCGGCATCGCCGGTGATGAACCGCTCGGCCACGCCATTGGCCCGCATGGCCCGCCATTTGTAATGGTCGCCCGCCAGCCAGAGTTCAAATAAATTGCTGAATTGCCGGTTCTCCGCAATGATAGCGGCCGGAATATGGCAGTGGTAGTCGACGATGGGCTGGTCTTCAGCGTACTTGCGGTAAAGGTATCGAGCGGTCTTGCTCTGCAGCAGGAAATTGTCGTTGATGAAGGGCATGAGTTGAAACACCGCAAGAAGTCGCGGTCAGAGAAGGAAAGCACCCGATGCGGCCCGCTGTCAAACCGACGAACACATTGAGATGATCGAATCGCGGGCAGGAAGTCGCTTCGACGTTGCTCGGGGCAGGGCCGCGCTAACTCAGGCGGCGCTCTTGGCTCGTCGCCCTCTTACACTCTGCAGAATCGTGGCCGGAAGCTGCAGCACGCGAACCCTCGAATCTTTCTTGGTTTTCACGCGGACGGCAATCCCGTCGGACTCTGGAAAGGGATCGGAAATAACTTCAAAGTCCTCGCCATAGAGCCGGATACGGCGGGAAGCTGCATAACCAAGGTTCTTAACATCCGCGCAGATTTGGGAAACCGAGATGGTCGAAACTGAAGCTTCTGGAGCGGGAGAAACAATATTATGGCTGGTCATGATAATCCCATTATACCAAGGCGGAAGGGATAGGGTTAGGAAGGCTTTCCACAGCCGCTTCGCTTTGTCTTCGATTTGGCCTAAGATTTTTACACGCTGTTGATGGTGGATGGGTACAATTACTCTCTCATTATCGCAATGGAAGTCAGGAACAGGAGGCTCCATGGGTGAAGCGACCTCGTTCGATCATATCGTAGCGATTCTGGGTCTGGGCCCAGATCAATATAAGAACTCACCGGCGCTCAAAGAGTGGGTTCGCCAGAATAAAGATGAGAAATATGTCCCCACTGACCTCTTGAAGCATTGGGGCTTCCAGGACGACGAAGCTGCCTGAGGGACAGAAGCTGCAGAAGCCGCTCCTGGCGCGGGTCCAGGCCGGAGCGGCTACTTCGGGACCAGCGACTGCAGCCGCTCGGCCGCGATCTCTGGAGTAATGTCGCGCTGCGGCGTGCCCAGCATCTCAAACCCCACCATGAACTTCCGCACCGTCGCTGACCGCAGCAGCGGCGGATAAAAATGAGCGTGGAAGTGCCATTCCGGATGCGCGAGATCGTCGGTCGGCGATTGATGAAATCCCATCGAATACGGGAAGGGAACGTCGAACACCCTGTCGTAAGTAGCCACAATCCGGTGCAGCATGTCTGCCAAAGATGAAATTTCCTCGGCGCCGAGTTCCAGCATGCTGCCGAAGTGCCGGCGGCTCGAGACCAGAGTCTCAAACGGCCAGACTGCCCAGAAAGGCACCAGCGCCGCAAAAGCTTCGTTCTGGTAAACCAGGCGAATCTTCTGCCGCTCTTCTAACTCGATGTAGTCGCACAGCAGGCAGCGGCCGCGAAGCTTCAGGTAGGCTTGCTGCGAGGCCAGCTCTTTTTCAGGAACCTCCGGAATCGAAGCCGTCGCCCAAATCTGGCAATGAGGATGCGGATTGCTGGCCCCCATCATCGCGCCCCGGTTTTCGAAAATCTGCACGTGCTGAATATTTTCGCGAGCGCCCAGCTGTCGAAACTCTTCGACCCAGGCCTTGATCACGAGTTCGATGTCATGGACGCGCATCGCCCCAAGCGTTAGATCATGACGCGGAGAAAAACACATGACGCGGCACGCGCCGGGCTCCGCCTCCGCGACGATCAGGCCTTCGCCATCGACGTCGAGACGCCCCGGAGCAACGTCAGGCTTCAGGGCCGCGAAGTCGTTATCAAAAACGAAAGTCGAAGAATAGGCTGGATTCCGCGCCCCACCTGCGCGCATATTCCCCGGGCACAAATAACATTCAGGGTCGTATTCGGGCGCGGCCTTCGTCTGGCGGGGCCCGACCTCACCCTGCCACGGACGCGTGGCGCGATGGGGCGACACCAGCACCCACTCGTTGGTGAGAGCGTTGAGCCGGCGATGTGGATCTTCGTTGAGTTGAAATGCGTGTTGGAGCTGATTCATGGGCTGATTCAGGGGGCCAATTCAGATTGACGCGCACGCCACGACAGAATTCTTACGCTCCCGGTTTGGTGATCGCTCCCTGCGACGCCGACGCCACCAGCGCAGCATACTTCGCAAAAACTCCCTTTGGATAGCGGGGTTGTGGCGGCCTCCATTCTTTCATCCGCTGCCGAATAACGTCTTCACTCACTTCCATTTCCAACAGGCGCCGGTTTACGTCGAAGTGCACAATATCGCCGTCGCGTACGGCTGCGATCGGGCCGCCCAGCGCGGCTTCCGGAGAAACGTGCCCGGCCATCAAGCCATGCGTAGCGCCGCTGAATCGTCCGTCGGTCAGCAGCGCGACCGACTCGCCCAATCCCTCGCCCACAATCGCGCCCGTTACGCTGAGCATCTCACGCATCCCAGGGCCGCCCTTGGGGCCCTCGTTGCGAATCACGACCACATCTCCCGCTTTAATTTTCTTGCTGGTGACGGCAGTCATCGCATCTTCTTCCGACTCGAACACTCGCGCTGGTCCGCGATGCTCCAACCGCTCATGCCCACTGATTTTCGCGACGCACCCTTCCGGCGCCAAATTGCCTTTGAGGATGACGAGGCCGCCGGTTTTTTTCAGCGGTTTCTCCAATGAGGCGATCACTTCCTGCCCCGGAGTTTCGACCGCGCTGTCGCTCTCGGAGGAAATCGTGAGACCGGTAACCGTCAGCGCCTTGGGATGCAGAAACTTGCCGCGCATCAAACGCCGTGCCAACAGCCGGATTCCTCCGGCCCGATGCATGTCCGCCGCCACAAAACGCCCGGAAGGCTTCAGGTCCGCCAGCAGCGGAGTGCGCTCACTCACCGCTTGAAAATCGTCGATCTCCAACCCCACTTCCGCCTCGCGCGCGATCGCCAGCAGATGAAGCACCGCGTTGGTCGATCCGCCCGTGGATGCGACGGCTGCAATCGCGTTCTCGAATGCGTCTCTGGTGAGAATGCCCCGCGGCGTGATCCCATTTTTCAGCAGGTTCAGCACTACCTTGCCGCAGGCAAACGCAACCTGATCTTTTTGCGGATCCATCGCCGGCACGCTGTTGAAGCCCATGGGCGAGAGCCCGATCATTTCCATCACGGTCGACATGGTGTTCGCCGTGTATTGTCCGCCGCAAGCGCCCGCTCCGGGGCAAGCCACATCTTCCAGATCGTGCAGTTCTTTGTCGGTGATTTTGCCCGCGGCATTCGCGCCCACGGCCTCGAACACATCCTGAATCGTCACATCTTTGCCGCGATAAACACCCGGCGCGATCGTGCCGCCATAGAGAACCATTCCCGGCAGATCCATGCGCGCCAGTGCCATCGCCGCCGCCGGAATTGTTTTGTCACAGCCCACCACGCACACCACCGCGTCGAACATTTGTCCGCGGCACACCAGTTCGATCGAATCGGCGATCAATTCGCGGCTCACCAGCGACGCGCGCATGCCCTCAGTGCCCATGGTCTCGCCGTCGGAGATAGCGATGGTGTTGAACTCCATGGGCGTGCCGCCGGCTTCGCGGATGCCTTCCTTCACCTTCGCGGAAAGCCGCCGCAAATGGAAATTGCACGGCATGGTTTCGATCCAGGTGTTGGCGACACCGATCAACGGCCGGCTGAGGTCGGCGTCGGTGAATCCGATAGCCTTGAACATGGCGCGCGCCCCGGCCCGGTCGCGTCCATCGGTGATTCCGCGGCTACGATGTTTGAGATCCATGATTTAGCAAGGTGAAACGCTTCGAGGATCGTGCAACGGTTGAGACTACTACACGCGATTGCAACAGGAAAGACCGGGCGGACATTCACGCTCTCTCGTAGGCAGTTCGGGAAGGGCGCGACTTCAGTCGTGCCATTAAACGGCCCCGGAAATTCGGGCTTTAGCCTCTGAGGTTTCGCTTGTGTCCGGCCGCCGAGTTTCATCAACGGCCAGATACTTCTTCCCGCGCCCGAAATCCCGTCGGGAGCACATCCGTGAACTTTACGCCAACGCAGCGCGTGCCGACTTCCCGTTGCCCTCCGACGCAGGCGGATGCGGCCCCGCCCATCCCGGCCTGGAATCGCCAGGCTCGTGCAGTCCCGCGCTGGAGTGGACTTCCAGCACGTCGGCAATCGCATACCAGTCGCGGCTGAGCTGGCCGATCTGCTTGGGAGTGACCTCGAGAACCAGCGTGACCCGGTGGTCTTGCTCGGCCGGCTCGGCCAGCACCGAAGGCAGATCGAGCGCCCGGCGCGAGGCCGCATTGAGAATGCGCATCAGCGTTCCCTGCGTGTTGCGGTAGCGGACGTGAAAAACTTGCATGTTCTGGCTCCCCACTGCCGAGATCATTTTTCAGATTGAAGATTGCAGACTTGACTGATGCCCAGAGGTCTGCAATCTGCAATCTAAAATCTTCAATCTGCAATTCTTACTTTTGCCGCCTAACTTCTAACTTCAAACTCAGTCTTCTTCAAGCATCATCTCCGAAAGCGCGGCGCCCGCCGGCACCATCGGAAACACATTCGCTTCAGGATGGCAATCGAACACTAACAACTCCGGCTCCGGCGAATGCAGGAAGCTGTCGATCAAATCTCCCGTTTCACTCGACACCGGAAACTCGCGCATCGCCGCTTCATTCAAGCGCTCGGCCTGAATCCTGTAAGCCTTCGCGATCTCCACGAAATCCGGGTTGTCGCTGAGGTCCGTCTCCGCGTAGTTGCGCTGGTAGAAAAGCTGCTGCCACTGCCGCACCATGCCCAGATATTTGTTGTCGATGATCACCATCTTGATCGGCAATCCCAGGCGGTGAACCGTGGCCAGTTCCTGGATGTTCATCTGAAATCCGCCATCGCCGGAAACGCACAATACGCAGGTTTCAGGCTTGGCGAGCTGCACGCCCACCGCGGCCGGCAGAGCAAAGCCCATCGCTCCGAGTCCGCCGGAGGTGATGAAGCCGCGCGGCGACGACGATCGGTAACGCTGCGCCGCCCACATCTGGTGCTGCCCTACGTCGGCAATCACTACGCTGTCGTTAGGCAGGCGGCTGAAAAGTTCGTCGAGAAAACGAATGGTCGGCTGCGCCAGCCCGCGCGGATCAAGTTCGGCCCGCTCCGGACCACACGCCACACCGCGCCACTCGCTCCAATCGGGAAGTTGGGTGCCCCATGTCTCGCCGGTTTTGCGAGACATGGGGATTTTTCTCAACTCCGCATGAAACGCCGGAATCGTATCGGCGAGATCGCCGATCACTGCCTGATCGCAGGCGCGGACGCGATCCAGTTGCGCCGGATCGATTTCGAAATGAATAATCCGGGCTTGCGGCGCGAAACGCGTAGGATCGCCCGTCACGCGGTCGTCTAACCGCGCCCCGAACACCAGCAGAAGATCGGTTTCGTGCAGCGCCATGTTAGCCGCGCGCGTCCCGTGCATGCCCACCATGCCGAGGTAATACGAAGCTTGCGGAGGAACCGCTCCCAGCCCATGCACCGTCGCGAACGATGGAATATTCAAGTCGTCAAGCAGTCGACGCAACTCAGGAATCGCGCCCGAGAGTTTCGCTCCCGCGCCCACCAATGCCACTGGACGCTGCGCTTTCTGGAGCATTGCCAGAATCGTGTCGCTGAAGCCGCCCTCGGCCTTGGTGTCAGCCGTGCGAGCGCGCGGCGTGAACTTCACCGGGCCGGAGAATTCTTTCTTCGCCTTCAGCATATCGGTGGGAATATCGATCACCACCGGACCCGGCCGCCCGCTGCGCGCCCAGTAGAATCCCTCGGCAATCACTTCGGGGATCTCGTCGAGAGTCTTCACCAGCCGGCTCCACTTGGTCAGCGAAAGCGTCACCCCGAACACATCGGTTTCCTGAAACGCGTCGGTGCCAATCAGCGCGCTGCGCACCTGCCCGGTGATGCACACCAGAGGCACGGAATCCATCTTTGCGTCGGCGATGCCGGTGATCAGGTTGGTCGCTCCCGGGCCGCTGGTCGCAATCGCCACGCCCACCTTGCCCGTAACCCGCGCGAATCCTTCCGCCGCAAACACCGCGCCCTGCTCGTGCCGCGTGAGCACATGCCGCACGCCGCTGCCCTCGAGCGCGTCATACAACGGCATGATCGCGCCACCGGGGTAGCCGAACACCAGGTCGACCCCTTCGGCCCGCAGGCACTGCAGAACAATGTCGGCGCCTTTAATCTCCATTCAAGTTAACCTGTCATCCTGAGCGAGGATTGTTCTTCGCACTCCAATGCGAAGAACAACCGCAGTCGAAGGATCCCTTTCCACTTGCACTGCCGCAGGCCCCGAAAGGCGTTCCCGCGACTGCTTTCGCCTCTTTAGGCATTCACTACCTGTTTTGCCGGATCTTTCGGAGCGTCAACCGGCTTCTTGCCGTCTTTGGGCAGCCAACTCATCATGCCGCGCAGCTGCGCGCCCACGATCTCGATGGGATGCTGCTTTTCTTTGGCCCGCAGAGCTGCGAAGTTCTTACCACCGCTCTTGTTTTCCGCAATCCATTCGCGCGCGAACTCGCCGCTCTGAATGTCGGCCAGAATTTTCTTCATCGCCGTCCGTGTCTCTTCGCCGACCACTTTCTCGCCGCGGGTCAGATCGCCGTATTCGGCCGTGTTCGAAATCGAATAGCGCATGCGATCGAGCCCGCCTTCATAAATCAGGTCGACAATCAGCTTGACCTCATGCAGGCATTCGAAATAAGCGATTTCCGGCGCGTAGCCGGCTTCGACCAGAGTCTCGAATCCCTTCTTGATCAGCGACGTCAGCCCGCCGCACAAAACCGCCTGCTCGCCGAAAAGATCGCTCTCGGTTTCTTCCTTGAACGTAGTCTGCAGTACGCCCGCGCGAGTCGAGCCAATCCCGTGCGCATAGGCGAGAGCCAGTTCGTGTGCCTTTCCGCTGGCGTCCTGCTGAATCGCAATCAGCGACGGCACGCCGCGGCCTTCGCTATACATCCGCCGCACCAGGTGCCCGGGACTTTTGGGCGCGATCATCACCACGTCCACATCGTTCGGCGGGACAATGGTTTTGAAATGAATGCTGAAGCCGTGCGAGACGCCAAACACTTTGCCGGGATGCAGATACTGCTTGATGTGCTTTTCGTAAAGCTCGCCCTGCGTTTCGTCGGGTGTGAGCACGTGGATCCAGTCGGCGCGCTTGCAGGCTTCTTCGGGCGCCACCACCACCATGCCATCGGCCCGCGCCTGCTGCGCGCTCTGCCGGTTCGGGTCAAGACCCACAATCACTTTGAGGCCGCTGTCGCGCAGATTCTGCGCCTGCGCGTGTCCCTGGCTGCCGTAGCCCAGGATGGCGATGGTCTTGCCCCTCAGGGCATTGGGGTTGGCGTCACGTTCATAGAAAATATTAACCACCAGCGTGCTCCTCTCGTCTCGTTGCAACTCGTCGTTGCACCTCGGTGCAACCGCGATTCCGCTGCAAACCGACCGGTCGGTCGGTACGTCTAAATGCTACCGTCCTGCCGAAACTGTGTCAAGAGGGAAGTCTGGTTAGTGGGGTTCGCGGCTTTGATAAGCTGTTTTCCGTTGTTCTAGCCCCGCCGGCATCCAGATTGGAGTGATTGATATGAATGAGTTTGAAGGCGTGATTCCGATTCTCAATGTTAAGAATTTTGCCGTGTCGATGGACTATTACGTCAACAAGCTGGGTTTCGCCAAGAAATGGGACTGGGGCACTCCCCCGACCTTCGGTTGTGTCACGCGGGGGAAGGTCCAGATTTTCCTGTGTGAGGGAGCGCAAGGGCAAGCTGGCGTGTGGATGTCGATTTTTACCGAGGACGTGGACGCGCTGTATGGGGAATACAAAAAAAGCGGCGCGATCATTCGGCAGCCGCCAACGAATATGCCATGGGGCGTGCGGGAAATGAATGTGCAGGATCCGGATGGCCACCGTCTTCGCATGGGCAGTGATTCTACGGGTCCGGTCGACGAGGCGGGATGGAAGCGTTTCGGCGAGATCGAGCAGTTCGGGGAATGAGCCCTGCAGCATTGGCAATCTTTCCCGCAACTGATTACCATGTCGGCGATGGCTCGCGAGACTGTGATCGATTCCCGGCAGGAAATTCTGCGCGCGGCGGCGCGGCTATTTCAGCAGCGCGGGTATGACGCGACCTCGATGAACGACGTGGCTGCGGCGCTCAAGTTGAGCAAAGGCGGCCTTTACCACCACTTTCAGAGCAAAGACGAAATCCTGTTTGAGATCATGAACCACGCCATGGACCTGACCGAGGAGCGCGTGCTCGGTCCGGTGCGCGGCATCGCGAACCCGGAGGAGCGGCTGCGCGCGCTGATCCGCCTGCATATCGAAGTGGTGCTCAGCCCGCGCGACCGCGAAATTACCGTGATGCTGCACGAAAACCATCCGCTGCCGCCGGCGTTGCGCAAGCGCATCAACGGACGCAAGAAAGAGTACATCCACTTCCTCGAAAACCTGATCGCCGAAATACAGGGGTCGCGCCGCGCCTCGGCGAGGGTGAGCCCACGAGCAGCGGCCTTTGCCTTGTTGGGCATGATCAATTGGATTTATCAGTGGTACAAACCGGAGGGCGAACTGCAGGTGCAGAATCTTGTGCCGCAGTTCACGGACCTTCTGTTTGGGGGACTCTTGATGTGAACGAAAACGACGTGAACGGAAAACGACGTGAACGGAAACGACGTGAACGGACCTAATGTGAACACACAAGATGTGAACGGATATGAACCGTGACAGAAGCCGCTGCCAGGTTCTATCAAGCCGACGAGGTCGACCAGCAGAGGGCTCAAAGCGGCAAGCTCTATCGTGAATTTCTCCGTGTGCCGGCGATGAGCGCCGGTTTATATGTGCTGGCGGCGGGAAGCACCGATCCGCAGCGGCCGCATCACGAAGACGAAATGTATTACGTGGTCCGCGGACGCGGTCGTTTCAAGGCAGGCGAGGAAGACCGGGAAGTTTCAGCGGGCAGCTTGATCTACGTGCCTGCTGAAGTTGAGCATCGTTTCTACGACATCGCCGAGGAACTCGTTGTGCTGGTTTTCTTCGCGCCCTCCGAGACTTAGCCACAATCTGGCCATGAATTACCAAATCACCGCGCTGCGTGCGGAAGACTGGTTCGCGGTTCGCGACATCTATCGCGAGGGCATCGCGACCGGCAACGCCACATTTGAAACCGAACCTCCGAGCTGGGAGAAATGGGATAGCGCCCACCGCCGGGATTGCCGCTTCGTGGCGTGCGAGCGAACGGACCAGGGCGCCGAAAGCCCAGGCACACTCAACGAGCAAGACAAAAACACCACGCTCGGTTTTGCAGCTCTCAGTTCAGTCTCAGCCCGCCATGTCTACGCAGGAGTGGCGGAAGTTTCCGTCTATGTGGCCGCGAGTGCGCGAGGCCGCGGTATCGGCAAAGCGTTGCTGCAGTCTCTGGTCAGTGCGTCGGAGGCGCATGGAATCTGGATGCTGCAAGCTGGCATCTTTCCCGAGAATATTGCCAGCGTGGCGCTCAAATCCTGTGGTTTTCGCGAAGTCGGTGTCCGCCGGCGCATCGGCAAACTGGGTGACACCTGGAGAGATGTGTTGCTGCTCGAACGGCGCAGCTCGATCGTAGGCGCAAGCGCATAGCCCGGCGCTCGGCGGGCGCTGAATTCTCGCTACTACTTCGCGGGCACCCAATAAATTTCTTCCTTCACCGCGGCGCGATCGGTGAACCCCCGGCGCTTCAGGATGGATTTGCTGTGCTCGATCATGTCGGGATGGCCGCAAAGATATGCGACGGTGTTGCCGGCATCGAGGCCCCACTGGTCGGCGTATTTGCGCAGAACGTCGTCCGCGCGGCCGATTTCGCCCGGCCAGTCTTCGTGATCCCAGGGGCGGCTTACCGTGGGCACATAGGTGAACCAGGGAATCTCCCGCGCGGCCTCGCGCAGTTCATCGAGATATCCGAACTCCCAGGGGCGGCTGGCGCCGTTCAGCAGAAAAAGTTTGTGCTCGCCGTGGAATCGGCCTTCTTTCCATTCTTTGTGCAGCGTGCGCACGTAGCTGACGAACGGGGCGACGCCCGTCACGGTCGAAATGCACAGATGGTTGGTTTTTGTGCCTTGCATTTCCAGCGAAAACCGCCCCTTCGGGGCCTTCCGCATCAGCAGCGAATCGCCGGGCTGGAGCTTGTGCAACAAGGGAGTGAGCGCGCCCTCGGGCACCAGTTCGAAGAAAAATTCCACTTCATCTTCAAAGGGCGCCGACGCGATCGAATAGGGACGCTCCACGCGCTTTCCGCCGCTCTCCACACCCAGCGTGGCGTATTGCCCCGGAACAAATTTGAAGTCAGTTCCCACACGGATGCGGAACATCCACAGGTCGGGCGCAAAATCGACGCGCTTCGTAACCTGCGCGTGGTAAAACTTGTCGTCCGGGGCTGTCATGTGCAAGAAGCTCGAACCTCCAATCAAAGAATCACAGATCAAGGAATGACAGACGCTGAGTAAAAACCGGCGAATGCCGACAGCATTAGAGTCGAGATCATATGGGGGAAGCGAGAATTTGACAACCGAAGGGCCGTTCGAGCGGTGCGAATCAAAAGACTTTAACCGCAGAGTGCGCAGAGAAAGGCCGCAGAGTACGCGAAGTAAGTCGGATTCAGCTACTACAGCCGTTCGAGAGCTGATTACCGGCTGCCGGAGGGCGACGCGAATTGCTGTGCGAAAAAATCATCAACCTCGGTGCCCGGGGTCCAGCTCTCGGAGATAGTTTTGCTTCTGGTGGACGCAGGGTCCGGCAGGGCGCGCAATTTCTCCACTTCGTCCTCCGTCTTTCGCCACGCTGAAGGTTTTCTCTTAGTCGCAAGGGGCGCACTCGGGTCCGAATAAAACGCCAGGATGTTATTTCTCAACTCGGGAGTGATTTGATCGAAGTTGTGTTGCGCCAACTGATTGAGGAGACGGGCATAAGACTGGTCGGTCAAAGCGTACTCCCCGGCGTGGGTATCGTGGCCAGTGTCAAAATCGGTATTCGTTAGCTGCAGTTTTCCTTCGGACGTTTCGGACAGCAGCTTCTTGTAATTCTCTACAGTGCGATCCACGCTGGCGACGTAAAGATCCTCCGTTTTCTGTGTCGGAATTTTGAACTTCAGTGCCTTGAACGGTCCCACTTTCGGTACCAGCTTCAGAAAGAACGCCAGAACGTGGGCTCCGAAGCCGGGACGGCGATAGCCTTTGCCCCATTCCTTCTCATAGTTGGTGCGCGACAGGTAGTAGCGGAACTGGCGCTCGCTGAAGTTCGGCGTGTCCTTGACGATCTCATCGCGGCGCGCGATCAGAGCCACGCGCGTCATCTCGGGGATTACTCCGCTAATGGCCCGCCGAAAAGTTCCGAAGGCCAGATCCTCGTTTGAAATGACCGCGTTCAGCGGAATGCCATAGGTAGCCTGAAACGCCCGTTCCAGCAGGGGCTTCGAGATCTGAAAGCCGATGAAGTCGTGGTACCGGTCGGAGGTGTAGCGGTTTTTCGCGACCTGGGTTACGTCAAAGCCAAATTCTGTTTGGATGTGAGCTTTCGGATTGTCCGCGTAAGTGACTACGTTTCCAAATTTTTTTCGGAGCTTGGGAAATTCAATGCCGACGGCCCGGTTGACCGTGGGATGCCCGCAGTTATCCGCGGAATAATGAGCTAAAGCGCCCAAGGCAAAAGCATATTCGTTGAGGTCGGACGCCCGTTTGATCATGGCGACCACGAAGTCGCCGCTGCGGACGTAGTGCGTGAGGTCGCTGAAAAACTTGTTGCCAAACGGGTAATAGCCCATGTCTTGAATCAGCGACCCACCATAAGCAAAGGCGTGCGCCGTCTTAAAATCATCGTCGGTAGCATTTGGATAACGCTTCTTCAGCAAAGGCAGCAGGTTGTCCTTCCATACCAGATCCACGATTTCCTCATGGGTCAGCACGGAATAAGCCCCGCTGGGTTGCACGCAACTCTGCATCAGGACAACCACCAACCCCAGCCGAAGCGCAGTTCGCCACGAATTCAGAATCTGCTTCATTTGCCCACAACGAGCGCCACAAAGCTGTCTGGAGCAATCGACCGCCGGGGATGCGGATTATCCGGCGTTGCCGCGGGCGGGGGCCCGAACTGCGCCGTCACTACAAAAATGTTGTGCGTTTTCGCATCAAGGGCGAGCGTGCGGGCCCCTGCCTGTGTCGGGACATTTTCTGCGACGCTGAATTTATCCGGCGACTCTTCTTTCACCACGGTCAGTACACCTTCGCCGCAGGAGGCGAACGCCAGTCCGGTTTCTGGGTCGAAAGTGGTGGCATCCACGCCGTCTCCGATTGCGGGCCTTGCCAGAACCTTGCCGCTGTCGGCATCCACCACGGCCATCATCTTGTTGCCGCAACCCACAAACAGGCGGCGATTCTTGCGATCAATGGAGAGTCCGCTGGGCTCCTCGCAGGGCGCGAGCGGCCATTTGGCGGTGACTTCCAGCTTGTTGGGATCGATCGCCGTCAATTCGCTCTTGTCTTCGATGTTGACGAAGATTTTGCCCTTGGCGTCGCTGGCGGCGAACTCGGGCTTGCCGTCGAGCTTGATCGTGCCCAGAACCTTCCCGCTGGCGGCGTCGATCGCGGTGGAATCCTGGCTGCGACCGTTGAATGTGAACACACGTTTGGTCGCGGGATCGTAAAGAATCGCATCCGGATTGTCACCCACTTTCACTTTGCTGCTGGTGGCAAGCGTCTTGATGTCGAAGATGCTGACGGTGCCCTCGCGGCCGTTGCTGACGAAGCCGCGGCCCAGTTCCGGAGCCAGCGCGATGCCATGCACTCCCGGCGTGTCGGCAATGTCGCCCACACTCTTGCCCGTGTCCGCGTCCACCACCATCACGTGAGTCCCGCGTGAGATATAAAGCCGGCGCGCGCTGGCGTCCACGGTCAGATAGTCCCAGCCGCCGTCACCGCCTAATTTGTAGGTGGTCAGTACGTGGTATCCCGGCGCGGCTGCGCCCAGGGCAGCTGCTGCCAGCAATACGATCACTACCGCAATCCAAAGCCTGGAATTCATATTCATGATTCCTCTTTTCATGATTTATCCCTCAATTTCTCTGGGATTGAGACTTCATTGTGTCCGTGTCCGATGCCGGACTGCTTTATTCGAGGGCCTAATCGAAACCGGTAGTGGCCGAACGGAAGTAACTTTACCGTGTTCCGGAAGACTCCTAGACTTTGTATACAAGTATATGAACCTATGCCAACCGACCTTTCGTCGGCCGTTGTCGACAACTGAGACTGGGGGAATTCCACAACAGTCTGATTTTGGCGCGCTCGGCTCGGGCTGTGATGTTGAACGGAGCGAGCTCAGCAGTGTGTCCACGCAAGACCGGCCGCTGGCACGCGCCGTCGGACCAGCCGCGGCAGTGGCCGCAGGAGTACTGCTGGCGGTTCTGGTCGGCGGCGTCGGCACTGCCCGCGCCGCTTGGAAGCATATCACTGTCCTGTTTTCCGCGAACGGAAACGCCGGCAGCGAATCCGCGCATGATTTCGCGGGGAACCATCTTGCGGCGAACCATCTTGCGTCGAACCATCTTGCGTCGAACCGTCTTGCGCAGAGCGATCTTGCGACGACCGATCTGGAGCAGCTGGATCACCTGGATCCGCAAAATCAAGCCGAAGTACTGTTGGAGCGCGCCGTGGGCGAATCCGAGGGAGCCGTCGAACAGATCTCGTCGCGCCTGGACGGCTGGCAGGGAAAGATCAAATGGAACTCAGAGATCGCTACCCTGACCACGGCCGCGCTTACTTCCCGTGACCTGCGCGTTCGGCATTCCGGCGTGGAAGTGGAACTGGCCGCTTACGGGCTGGCCAAGAATACCGACAGCCTGAACTATCTGTTGCATGTGGCCAGGTCGAAGGACCACGCGAAAAAGATTTGGGCGCTCTGGTCGCTCGGATTGCTGGCCAATCGCGGAGTTGGAACTCCGGTGGCAGTGCAGGCGCTGACGACTCATCTGAAGGATCCTGACCAGGATTCCCGCCGCTGGGCGGTTGCAGCGCTGGCGCAGGTGGGTTCGCCGGAAACGATTACTCCGCTTTTGCGCACCATGCATGACGATCCTGCGCCGAGCGTGCGCCAAGGCGCCGCTTCGAGTCTGGCGGAATCGGGCATGATGACGCGGGAACAGCGACTGGCAGCTGTACCGCAGTTGCTGAGCTATACCGACGATCCGGCGCTGGACGCGCAGACGCGAACCTGGGCGTTTCAGGCTTTGAGTTGCATTACCGGGCAACGTCTGCCCAATGATTCTGGCATCTGGCGTCTTTGGTACACACAGGGGCACACGCAGGCGAAAGTCAACTGACCAAACCATGGAAAATCTAAATGTAGTTGTTGCGCTCATTACCCGAGACAATGATTACCAGGCCGAGCAGGCGGCGTCCGCTACGGAAGCGGCGGGGCGTCTCGGCGCGAAAATTCAAATCGTCTACGCTGACAACGATGCCGTCAATCAGACCCAACAGCTGGTCAAAATCATTCAGGATCCGATCCAGCGTCCCACCGCAATTCTGGTAGAGCCGGTTGGCACGGGGATGCCGCAAATCGCCAAAGCGGCGGTTGCGGCTGGGATCGGGTGGGGAATTCTGAGCCGGCAGGCGGATTACATCCCTGGACTACGCCGGGGAAATCAGGCTCCGGTTTTTTCCGTGACCACGGATCAGGAAGAAATAGGAAGAATCCAGGGGAAACAGCTTGCAGCTCTTGCCTCCGCGGGCAATGTTCTGTATATCGAGGGGCCTTCGAACACCACTGTTTCCGGTCTCCGCAAGAAGGGCCTGCTTTCGACCAAGCCCGCCAGCGTTGAGATGAAAACACTCAGGGGCGACTGGACGGAGCGCAGCGCCCACCACGCCGTCAAGTCCTGGCTCTCGTTGAGCACGTCGCGGCAGCTTCACATTCGCGCCGTGGTTTGCCAGAACGATGCCATGGCGATGGGAGCGAGAAAAGCGTTCGTGGACTTGACAGAGCAGGATCGTGAGCAGTGGCTGAAGACTCCGTTCATCGGTTGCGACGGCGTGACCAAAACCGGGCAGGAATGGGTGCGCTGCGGCTATCTGACGGCCACCGTGATCACGCCGCCGACCGCAGGTCTGGCTCTGGAGATACTGGTGAAAGCGATTCGCATGGGCGCAGCGCCGCCGGAGAATACTCTGAGCGCCGCGCGCGCTTTTCCGGCGATCGAAGAGCTGGCTAAACGGCGCGCCGAGAGTCTCCCCGCCGCCGCTGGGGGAGCCTAGCCTTTTCTAGTCCGCCATCTTCGCCACGTGCAGGTCGAATCCCGTCTTCGGTAGCAGGGAAGTGAGCGAGAACGCCATGAATCCGTCGCCGTTGACTTCCGTGTGGCGATAGAGGCCGGGCTCGCTCTCGATGGTTTCTCTGCGGCCTTCCATATCTTCGAGAAATGCCTGGGCCTGCTTCACTCCGGCTTCGGCGTCTTTGGCGCGCGTCACGACCGCCTCGGATGCGTAGGAGCGCACGAGCTTGGGCCAGTATTTTTCCAGCAGCTCGGTGCTGGCAAAAACGTCGGCCCAGATGATGCGTCCGTTCACCGCCACCACCACGCCTACTGCGTTGCGATCGCGCAGTTGCTTGATCAGGCTTTGGTAGTTTTGTTCGATCGGCTTGGCCACGGCATCGACGCGCTTCTTCACCTCATCGTTTTCCATCACTTTGGCGTACGAACTGGTTTGCGCCATCTCGGTGGCTACCGTGGGCGACGCAGCATTTACCTCGACGGCTACAGCTGCCCGCTGTTTCGCTACTTCCGCCCAAACTTCATTCTGATCCTTGTCGCCCATGGCTTTGGCGCGGACTGAGGGTTGCGCCATCAACGTGGCAACGGTCCCTCCGACGCTCCCCGTCGGTCCACCGTAGGTTGCGCCCGATGCGCCGAAGTGCGTGCTGGTCGCGACCCACCGGCCCGGCTCGACGCAAAACACGGACAGGTCCACGGGATCGCTTTCCGCGGGGACGATGCGGTCCTTGCCGATCACGCGATCCTGCTTGCCGCCCGTAACGATTTCGCCCGCCAGCAGCAGCAGAGGGCGCTTGGAATTGTTGACCAGGACCAGACGATTGACTTCAGCGTTGCTATGCACGGCCGGTTGCATGGGATGCCGCCGAATCAGGCCTTGCAGGCTTCCATATTCCGTCACAACGACTTCTCCCGAGCGGAGCCCTTCATCGAGCGTTAGAAATTCGCCGGTTGGATAACTCTTCGATGCGAGCACCGGAAACACGGTGAGATTTCCGTGGCGGATCGGCTCCAGCACCTTGTAACCGGTTGTTCCGACGGTTTCTCCGGCTCGCGCCGGCATCGGTTCGGTTGCGACCAGGCCGGCCACGACCAGACCGGTGATACCTGCTCCAGCCACTATGGCGAACAGGATCGCTGCCAACGGATGCGCGCTCTTTTTCGCATTCACGATCGCTTTCGTATTCTTCATACATCTCCCCCTTCGCGGGCTGGCGCGTCCCGAAGCAGGCGTTCAAAAGCTCCCCAGGAAGCTTCGCCGTCGCTTGCGGGACGCGCTACCCAACTCACCACCGCAACTCACACAGTGACAGAACGAAATAAAAACGGACCTTGCGGCCAAAATTCGCGCTTCGTGCGTCTAAGAACTTGGTAGCATCATGGTTGGTAAGCGTCATGGGACGAGCGGTTACCGAGGGTTACCGCGCCGGACGCTGCTGTCTGCTGCATGAGCGCCACTAAACAATCAGCCGCCGTTGAGTCGATGGTCAGCGAGCTTGTGGCGGAGCTTCACGCGGATCTGCACGCCAAGAGCGGCTGCGAAAAAGTTGGGCTCACCCGCGAAGCCTTCGTTGTGATTCTCTGCGAGGTCGGCGCAAAGTACGCAACGCCCGCCACTTCTGAAACGGAACTCCGCGCATTCTTCTTTACCTTGCGCGTCGACGAACTGGCCCTGGCCCGCGCCTGCGCTGCAGGAATCAATCCGGCGTGGGACATTTTTCTCACCCGCTACCGCGAGAAGCTTTATCTCTCGGCGCTGCGCGTGGCGCGTGAGGATTCTGCCGCGCGCGAACTCGCCGACGCGCTCTACGCCGACCTTTACGGCACCACCGTGCGAGACGGCGTGCGCGTTTCGAAGCTCGCTTCCTATACGGGACGCGGATCGCTCGAAGGCTGGCTGCGAACGGTTCTGGCTCAGGAATATGTGAACCGTTACCGGCGCACGCGGCGGCTGGTGAGTCTTGATGAGGAATCGGAGGAAGGCGTTCAGTTCCATGCTCCCGACCCCGAGACTGTGGTTTCGGCGGACCCGCGGCTCGAATCGGCCACCGACGAAGCCCTGGCCTATCTTTCCGGCGAAGATCGCATGATCCTGAGCGCCTACTTTCTCGATGAACGCACCCTGGCCGAGATTGCGCGCATGCTGGGCGTGCACGAATCCACGATCAGCCGCAAGCTCGACAAGCTGGCGAAATCTGTGAGAAAACAAATCCTGGCCGGGCTGTCCCGCCGCGGCTTGACTCGCCGGCAGGCCGAAGAGGCGTTGCAGGTAGACGTGCGCGATCTGCAAATGGATATTCGCCGCAGCCTGGCGCAAGAATCTCCGGCCCGACCGTTCTCAGAGAAGAAGGTGGAAGCCAGAGCAGGAGAAAGCCCGCCCGTGGAATCAAGTTCGTGAATGCCGTGTGGTGGATTTCGCGGGGCCAACGCTTTAAGAATCAGCTCAGTAGCTATCAGCTGGAAGCGAAGAGCTAAAAGCTAAGAAATGCCAGAACTTCCCAATATCGTGCGCGAGCGGTTGAAGGTGTCGCGGCCAACCGCGGACCATCCTGACGCGGATGTGCTTACGGCGTTCGCCGAGCGCGCTTTGCCGGAGTCGGAGCGCGCTGTGGTGGCGGAACACCTGTCGCGTTGCCACGACTGCCGCGACATTCTGGCTCTGGCTTTGCCCGCCGCTTTACCAGCCACGATCTCGGTCGAGACTTCGCGGGTGCCGCTTCCGGTGCGGGGCGGCTGGTTGCGGGCTCCAGTTCTGCGCTGGGGAGTGGTGGCAGCCGGGGTGGCCGTCCTCACCGTTACCGGACTTCTGCAATATCAGCGCGGGCATATGACGCAAACTTCCATCGCTGCCCGGCAAACCAAGACGGTTACTCTGGAAGAAACGAGCGCGCAAGCGAGCCGTGGCGACGAGTTGACGAAACCAGCGCCGGGCGCGCCCAGTGCCCTCGCGGGTTCGGCGAATACTGCGGCCACCGGCGCGGGGCGTGTGAACGCTGGGTCTGCAGATGTCAACCGTTTCGCTGCCAGCTCTGCAAACGAGCGAGTCGCAGCGGCACAGCCAAAGGATGAAAACACCGCACCCCCGGCCCTTGCCGGGCGGAACATCGCTGCTGGGCTGCCCCTTCATGGCTCCGCTTCTCGCGGCGCCGCGGTGATCTCGCCTTACGCGGGACCCTTAAAGCAGACTCCGTTTTATGGGCGGACAGCGCCTGCCTCAGCTAACAAGGTGGAAGCCCAGTCTCAACTCGTCGCCGCGAACACTGCAGATCAAGTTGCGAGCCAGCCGTTCCAGTATGAGGGGAAGGACCAGAAAAAAGAACAGGGGCAGGCCGCCGGCGTGGGTGGGCGGGCGTTTATGGACGTCACCGTCGACAAGGCAAAAGCTCCGGAGACCACGACCGTCGAAGTATCCGCCGGGGCGCCTGTGCTCGAAACGGAAACCGCGGCACCGACTGCGCCCTCGGCTCCGCTCACGCTGCGCTGGGCCATCAGCGCCACGGGCGGTTTGCTGCGCTCGTTCGATCAGGGGAGAACCTGGGCAAATGTGGATGTGAACGCGGGTTTCCCGGTCGCGAGTCAAATGGTGATGGTGGTTCCGCAGGCCCAAAAGAACCAGCAAGCGACGCAACAAGCAGCGCAGCAAGCAACGCAACTCCCGGCGCCAAGCCAGACGCAGGGCCAAGCCTCAGCTAAAACGTTCGGCAAGAGCACGGGCCAGCAAAGGGCAGCGGCTTCTGCCGGTTCGATTCCATTCTTTCGCGCGCTTTCCGCCGCTGGTCTGGAGATTTGGGCCGGAGGCACCGCCGGTGTGCTGTTTCACTCCATCAACGGCGGCGAGCAATGGGCTCGGGTTGTTCCCTCAGCTTCCGGGATCATGCTGACCGGGGACATCACCGGAATCGCGTTCAGCGATCCCCAGCACGGACAGATCACAACCTCCTCACAGGAACTCTGGACCACCTCCGACGCCGGCCAAACCTGGCAAAAGCGTTAACCACGGCTGGGAAGGACGATGCGGCACCGCCGCGAATCGCTTGTCCGGCGCGGATTCTGCCGGATTTTTCACAATCTGGAAGCCATCGCAGACGAGCCGCAGTGATCACGAATCCTTGCGCAGATCGCGGAAACCCGCGTCCCGCGCGGCTTCTGCGCGAAGTTGCGAATCGCGGCTGCACCAATTCCGGTCACTCGCCTGTGGACTGGCTGCACTCGATTGAAAACACGCGAGTTGCAAGCGTCGATTTTTCATTGACGAAAAAATTAGAAGGAGTACAACAGTAATCGTTCTGAGACAGTTTCTTAAGTTTTTCCGGTTGGTGCGGCGTCCGGGGCTCAAGCGAAGTCACCCTCCACACTGAAAAGTGAGGCAGGGAGGGCAAGCAAGGGTCTATAGCCAAGCGCTGGTCGAGAAGAACGAGAAGCCCAGTCGAAGGCAAGATAGAGTTCCGAGGCGTTGGGTAGGTTTATCCGGTTGGCGGTGAGCCCGGAGCCCGAGTGAAGATCGCGCGCAGCGCCCCGCAAGGGAAGCAGCGATAGCAGGTCAAGCAAGGGTCTAAACGCGAGCTACTGGCCGAGACGAATGGACCCAACACCACCTCGGAACTCTTATTTTTTTGGGAGTGGCTAGTTCTTGGTCACTTCGCTTCTTCTGAAGCAGCAAAATCCCTCCGCGTGCCACACCGCTTGATCCAAAAGCATCGCTGTATCGGAGATGCCGACAAGTGTGCTGAACGAGATATCGGCGGCGGTCCACCCCACTCTGCCTTATAGCGGGATATTGCCGTGCTTCTTGGGTGGGTTCTTGTCACGCTTGGTTTGCAGCATGGCCAGGGCCTGGATTAATTTTTTCCGCGTCTCTCTGGGTTGGATGACTGCATCCACGAAGCCGCGATCGGCGGCTACGTAGGGATTGGCGAAGCGGTCGCGGAATTCTTCGATCTTTTTCTGGCGAACCGCTTCGCGGTTCTCGGCGTTCGCCGCACCGTTTTTCGCGACTTCCAGTTCGCGCTTGTAGACGATGTCGACTGCGCCTTCGGGTCCCATCACGGCGATTTCGGCGGTGGGCCACGCGTAGTTCACATCGGTGCGAATGTGCTTGGATGACATCACGCAATAGGCTCCGCCGTAGGCTTTGCGGGTGATTACCGTCACTTTCGGCACCGTGGCTTCGGCGAAGGCGAAGAGCAGCTTGGCGCCGTGCTTGATGATGCCGCCGTATTCCTGTGCGGTGCCGGGGAGGAATCCGGGGACGTCTTCGAAGGTGACCAGCGGAATGTTGAAGCAGTCGCAGAAGCGCACGAAGCGCGCGCCTTTGATGGAGGCATTAATGTCGAGCGTGCCGGCGAGCACGGCCGGTTGGTTAGCCACGATGCCGACGGAGCGGCCGTCGAGGCGGGCGAAGCCGACGACCATGTTTTTCGCGAAGCGCTCCTGCACTTCGAAGAAATAGGCATCGTCGACGACGGCGTGAATCACATCTTTCATGTCGTAAGGCAGGTTCGACTGCGCGGGGACGATGGCGTCGAGCGTGGCGTCTGCCCTGTCCACAGGATCGGTGGTGGTTTTGCGCGGCGGATCGTCGAGATTGTTCGAGGGCAGGAAGCTGAGCAGTTCGCGCACCATCGACAGGCACTCGGCGTCGTCATGGGCCAGGAAGTGCGCCACGCCTGAGGTTTCGTTGTGCGTGAGCGCGCCGCCGAGCTGGTCTTTGGTGACATCTTCCATGGTGACGGTCTTGATCACGTCGGGGCCGGTGATGAACATGTAGGAAGTTTTATCGACCATGAACACGAAATCGGTGATCGCCGGTGAATATACCGCGCCGCCGGCGCAGGGGCCCATGATCGCGGAAATCTGCGGTACTACTCCGCTGTATAACGTGTTGCGCAGAAAAATGTCGGCGTAACCGGCCAGCGACAGCACGCCTTCCTGTATGCGGGCGCCGCCGGAATCGTTGAGGCCGATGACGGGAGCGCCCATCTTGGCGGCGAGATCCATGATCTTGATGATTTTCCCCGCGTTCGATTCGGAGAGCGAGCCGCCGAACACGGTGAAATCCTGCGCGAAGACGTAGACCAGGCGGCCTTCGATGCGGCCATAGCCGGTGATGAAGCCGTCGCCGTAGACTTTCTGTTCGGCCATGCCGAAATCGTTGCAGCGGTGAGTGACGAGCTTGTCAGTCTCTTCGAAGGTGCCTTCATCGAGCAGAAACTCGACGCGCTCGCGGGCTGACATTTTGCCTTCTCTGTGCTGGCGCTCGCGGCGCTGGGCTCCGCCGCCGTCTTCGGCAAGCTGGTTACGTTTCTTGAGTTCGGCGACTTTTTGTTCGAGATTCATGGCGGAAGGATTATAGCGGGTGGGCGGCAGGAGGAGTGGGGAGCATCAAGGGCAGAAAACCAAAGACCGCGGGCTGCGCCCGCGGGACAGCCGAGGCGGCTGTCCCTACATGGTCCTACTCCATGGTTGAGCCCAGGGGCTGGTACTTGTATTTCTTGCCGTCAAAGAAAACCACCGACGAGTTGTTTTCGCCTTCGCCTTTTTCTTCCAGGTAAATTCCCAGCACGGTGCTTTTTTTCAGGGCCAGCCGTTTCACGGCGAGAGCCTTGAAGGGCAGGTTGATCAACATGAACTTGGCTTTGGGCTTGGTGGCGTGCCAGGCGTCTTTTTCCGCGCCATGGACGATCAGCAGGCACAGGCCCTTGCGTTCGGGTTCGTCAGAGCCGAAGGAGGAAGTGACCTTCACATCGCCGAAGCCGATGAAGGCGTCATAGGGATCGGAGATTTGAAAACTGTATTCGTCCTTATCGGCCATGGGATTTTTGCAGCGCGCCGCGATGACCAGGTCATCGACGCCGTCGCCATCGAGGTCTCCGGTAAATTGCGGATACTGCGGAAGCACCGAGCAGTTGTCGCCGAATTGTTTGTGCACGTATTCATCGGTGATCGCGGGTGACGGCGTTTGCGCGTGCGCGGGCGGCGGGAGTGGCTGCTTTTTCTGCGCGGCGAAAATGGAAGATCCCGCCGAGAGCACCAGCAAGACCAGAACGGGGAGGCTTGGAAATCGAGGACACGACATGTTGTTACTCTATCCCCGTCGATAGCGGTGAGGGTAGATACCGAGATGGTGACCGCGACACCAAAGTCACCGGCGTCCAGACACGGTATTCCGCCTGTGTGGCGATTTGGCGAAGCCGATGAGCCGAAATCTGACCGCCTCAGGCAAGTTTCTGTACAAAATTGAACACTTTTCCGCTGCGGATTGCTGCATCATACATAGTCGTGAAGGCCAAGAAACCTGCTCCCAAACGGACAGAAGCCGTCCGTTGCCCGACTTGTGGCGCAGCACCAGGCCAAAAGTGCGAACTCAGGACGGGACGTCCCCGCACGCACCCGCATCGAGACCGACGCTTGCTGGCAGCGGACCGAATGTCGAGTATCAAAGGAGAGTAGCCAATGACCACGCGCAGTCGCACTTTCGACCCCCAGAGGTTTGTGACCACCGTTGGGGAGGGGCGAAAGTTTGTCTCTGTCGGGAAGGGACGAACAATTTACGCTCAGGGAGACGCCGCTGACGCCTTGTTTGTAATTAAAAAGGGAACAGTGAAACTCAGCGTTAAGTCGCGAGACAAGGAAGCAACCCTCGACATCTTGAGTGACGAGGATTTTGTTGGCAAGGACTCACTAACGGGTCAATCCTGCCGCACTGCATCCGCCACTGCAATCACGGATTGCAGCCTCTTGCGAATCGAGAAGAAAGCAATGATGCTTGCACTGACACGGCATGTAAAGCTGGCGAATCTGTTCTTGGCATACGCGCTGGCGAAAAACATCCGATATCAGCAGGACTTAGCTGACCAATGTTGCAATCCGAGTGAGAAAAGGCTGGCTCATATTCTCTTGCGGCTCGCCCACTATGACCCACATGGAGCGTCCGAAACCACCGTCCCGAAAATAAACCACGAGACGCTGGCAGAAATGGTTGGCACCACGCGGTCGCGCGTTTGCTTTTTCATGAAGCGGTTCAAGCAGTCGGGCTTCATCGATTACGAACTCGGAGGCAAGACGTTGCGGGTTAATCGAACGCTTCTTGCTTTCTGCGGTCAATAATCTGTCAAACCTGAATCAGGTCTGCGGATGAGTTGAGGGGGGCCGAACAGATCAAGGCCGAGCAGATCAAGCGCGGAAGTGCTCCCAGCCTCGCGGCTCGAGTTCGTGCGCGACGCCGCGGTGATTCCGAAGGATGATTTTGCGGGTGCGCGTGATTTGGCCGATCTGGGTGACGGGCACGCCCACGATTCGCGATGGTATTTTTCGATTCTGGGGTGCGGTGAACAGGAGTTCGTAGTCTTCGCCGCCGTGCAGGGCCAGTTCGAGATCCACCTCGTACGCAGGCTTGCCCACGCGGGCTCGCGGAACGGCTTCTGCTTCCACTTCGGCGCCCACGCCACTCTCTTCGCAAATGTGGGCGAGGTCGGTGGAGAGTCCGTCGCTGGTGTCAATCATGGCCGAGGCCAGGCCTTGTTCGCGAAGCGTGCGGCCCAGTTCAATTCGCGGTTCAGGAAAAAAGTGCCGCGTATACTCCGCCGGGTTCAGCTTGCGCTGGGGCTTCTTCGTCGTTTGCTTCGCTCGCTGTTGCGACGTCAGTTGCCGCAGTGCGGCAGCCGAGGCCCCTAGCTCGCCGCTGACATAGATTCGATCTCCCGGCCGTGCTCCCGAACGCAGGATTGCTTTGCCTTTGGGAACGGTCCCGACGACGACGATGTCGGCCAGGATTCCGTTCGGGGATTCTGCCGTATCTCCGCCAGCCAGGGTCACGCCGAATTCTCCGGCGAGGCCGAGGAGGCCGCTCAGGAACTTTTCCAACCACGCCTGGGGTAGATTTCGGGGCAAAGCCAGCGAAAGGAAAGCGGCAACCGGATCTCCGCCCATGGCCCCGATATCGCTCAGGCCCCGCGCCAGGCAGCGGTGTCCAACTGATTCCGGGGGATGCCAATCACGGCGGAAATGGATGCCCTCGAGCGAGAAGTCGGTTGTGACCAGGGAGTCGCATCGTGGCGGAAGCCGCAGCACGGCGCAATCGTCCCCGATTCCAGCCAGGATGACTGGATTTTCGCGCGCCTCGCGGGCCCGCTTCTTCAACGTTCCCCGCACCGCCGCCAGGCGGCGAATCCGGGCAATCAGCGCTTTTTCGGCAACGGGCACGGCGTCAACACTATAGCGGAATCGCCGCCGCCAAATCGCGGCTCGAGGCTCAATTTACTACTGTGCTTCCTCGCCAAAGGCGACTGTCTTTTGGGACACTCCGGTAACCCTCCCTCTGGTCACTACCGTCACTGGCGCTTCAGTAACTGAGAATGTCCTAAGGCGTCGTTGACAGGGGGAACCTGGTTTGCTACCTTTCACTAGGCATTCACAAAGACCTTTTGGCCGAGCTAAGTTCTGCAAAGAGTTTAGATTGCAGAGAAGCACACTTTCAGGCTCTGGCCGGGTTCCGGTAGGTAGAAGGGCACGTAAGAGGTTTCCATCCCGAACTGGGAGCGTTGCCCGGTCAGGCGTACCGTACAGGGTTTCTGCAACCTCAGAGCCAACCCTGGATTTCCGGGCCTGATTCTAAAATATTACGAGGAGCAATTTGCGCAAACGTTTTTACATCCTTTTTGTGGCCCGCGGGGACGACGGCCAGTTGCGTAAGATTTCTATCCCCGTTCATTATCTGTATGTATTCGTAGTCGGGGCCGCGATCGGATTCCTCAGTCTTACCGGCATCGCAAGTTCTTACGCGCGCATGCTGCTCAAGGTTTCACGCTATAACCAACTGCGCACGGAAAAAGATCAGCTTGAGAACAATAATTCCCGCCTGGCGCAGGTGGCCAAGGAGCGCGACGTTCAGGTCGCCTCGCTGGCCTCGATCGCTGGGGAGGTTTCGGCGCTTTACGGTTTGAAGTCGGAGCCTACGCTGGTCACAGCCACGGCTGAGCAAATTCATAACGCCGATGTGACTTCTTCCATCGATCAGCTGTCTGCGCTTCGGACTTCAGCTCTCAGTGGGGCCACCATGGTTGGCATCACGATGGGCCTCACCAAAAACGTCACTACCGCCGACTGGTTCCGCGCCAACTCGGCTCCGAATCTATGGCCGGTGGAAGGCCAGATTACGGGCAGTTTCGGAGAGCGCATCGATCCGTTTAACGGGGAAGGCGCGTTTCATAGCGGCGTGGATATTGGCAGCAATTATGGCCAGCAGATTATCGCTCCGGCCGACGGAGTGGTTACGTTCGCCGATTTCCTCGGCGGATACGGCAAGGCGCTTATGCTCGACCATGGCCACGGGATTTCTACTCGCTACGGCCATCTCTCGGGTTTCGCAGTCGCTCCGGGGCAGCACGTGCACCGCGGCGACGTAATCGGCTATGTTGGGGCCAGCGGACGTTCGACCGGTCCTCACCTCCACTACGAAGTGCGCATCAACGACACCCCGGTTAATCCCTACAAGTATCTCCGCATCACCATCGCCCACGATGGCGGCTTTGCCGCCGGCAGCTAAGATTTCCCTTAATTGCGGCTTGTCATCCTGAGCGAAGCGAAGGACCTGTGCAACTTGCCGACAGCGCCTCAACGTCGGCAAGTTGCATAGGTCCCTTCGCTTCGCTCAGGGCAGGCTCTTCGGCCCGCAAAAGCGCGGGCCTCAGGATGACAAAGTGGTTGGTGCGAGGCGGTACGTGAAGGTCGAAGCCGCGCGATTGCTCCTCCCGAAGCTGCACCAGGACCCAATTCTTCCTGCGTAGAATCAGTAGAGGCGATGTCCACTCTCGGACAGTAGTTTCGAAATCCGGACGGCTTTGCCCTTCCCTGATCCCGCAGCGCTCCCCTAGATGCTGGCAGCACAATCAGTTAGCGCAAACCCAGATTTGGCCGGGTAGATGCTGCATCACCCTCTAACCCATCCGTAAGGAGCCGACGATGTCTTTCCAGAACCTGCGAATCGCGATCCGCCATTTGCTGAAGTCGCCCGGCTTTGCCGTCACCGCAGTGCTGATGCTCGCACTCGGCATTGGAGCTACCACCGCCATCTTCTCCATTGTCGAAGGCGTGTTGCTGCGGCCGCTGCCGTTTCCGGATCCCGAGAGCTTGGTGCAGGTCGCAGATATTCTGCAGGGCGCCGACGTGGGCGGCAATGGCGAGGCCGGGGTGACTGCTCCGGATATTCAGGCCTACACGCGCGATACACACAGCTTCGAGAGCCTGGGCGGGTATACGCAAAACGGTTATGAACTCTCCGGGATCGGCGACCCAGCGCAGGTGAACGGAGCGCGGCTTTCGGGCGGAGTGCTTCCGGCCCTGAGGGTCGAGCCTCTCATGGGCCGAATCTTTACGCAGAAGGAAGATGACCAAAAAGAGCAGGTAGCGGTGATCAGCTATGCGCTCTGGCAAAACCGCCTGCACGGCGATTCACACGTGCTGGGGACCAAGATCCTGCTCGACCGCAAGCCCTATGTGGTAATCGGCGTGATGCCGCGCAACTTTGAGTTCCCGCTGGTGCCGGGACACCTGAACAGCAGCGAGCTATGGGTTCCGATGAGCTTCACGCAGCAGGAACTCGGCACGAGCGGGGCAGCCGGGTGGAACTTCAGCATGGTGGGAAGGCTTAAACCTGGAATCACCGCGGATCAGGCGGAGAGCGATGCGCAGCGCGTGGCCCAGGAGACCATGCGCAACTATCCCGCCTTTATGGCAAGTATGCGTATACGAGCCGTGGTGCGATCGCTGCACGAGGAAACGGTTGAACAGGCCCGTCAACTTGTGCGCACTTTGTTTCTGGCGATCGTGGTTGTGCTGCTCATCGCCTGCGCCAATCTTGCCGGTCTGCTGCTGGTGCGCGCCATCCGGCGCCGTCGTGAAATTGCAGTGCGACTGGCGCTGGGAGCGCGCGCCGGGGCGCTGCTGCGGCAGGCAATTCTGGAAAGCCTGGTCTTGAGCGTGAGCGGGGGACTTCTCGGTCTGGCGCTCGCCGCGCTCGCATTGCGGGTCGGCATAAGCTGGTTGCCCGAGACCCTGCCTCGCCTCGATGAAATCGGCCTCGACTGGCAGGTGGTTCTGTTCGCGATCATGCTCGCCGTGCTCACGGGCGTAGTCTGCGGACTGGCTCCGGCGTTTGCCGCGCTGCGAACCAGCGTGAATGACACGCTCAAGGAAGGTGGTCGCACTGGCAGCGCCGGTAGCGGCCACGCGCGGCTGCGCTCCGCCTTAGTCGTTGGTGAAATCGCCGTTGCGCTGGTTCTGCTAGTGGCTTCCGGTTTGCTGCTGCGAAGCTTTGAGAAGATGCGCGCCGTCGATCTCGGTTTCCGCCCCGACCACGTTCTTGCGGCCTCTTACTCGCTGCCGCAAAAGCAGTACGCAACCCAACCGGCGATCGATGAATTCAATGATCAGTTGATTCGCCGTCTGCAGCAGCTTCCCGGCGTAAAGTCGGTGGGCCTTACGTCGTTTCTGCCGGCGGCTGGCAACAACAGCAACACCACGTTCGTCGCAGAAGGCTATGTCCCGCCTCCGGGCGCTGGCATGAACCTCGCCACGTGGGTGCAGGTGCAGAGCGATTACCTGCAAGCGATGGGGATTCCATTGCTCGGCGGCCGTTTTTTCACCCCGGCGGACACCGAGAACACGCAATTAGTCGCCATCGTCAATCACAAACTCGCCGAGCACTACTGGCCCGGTGCTGATCCCATTGGGAAACGCCTGCGCATCGGCACACCGGAAACGCAGACGCCCTGGGTGACCATTGTGGGAGAAGTTGCCGATGTGAAAGAGAACTCGCCCGACGCTCCCAACAAGGAACAGTGGTATCAGCCGGTCGAACAGGTTGAAAAATCCGCAGGCTCTCTGGCCTCGCCCACAGATCTCAACGGCAACGGGGGCTTTGTCGTTCTGCGCACGGCGATGGCGCCGGAGCAGATGGAAAGCGTTCTCCGCGCCACGGTGCGCGCCATCGATCCCCAGCTGCCGCTTACTCAGGTGCAGAGCATGGAGCACGCGGTTTCCGATAGCGAAGCTCCCCGCCGCTTCAACACCGCAATCATTACCGCCTTTGCTCTCGCGGCGGTGCTGCTGTCGCTGCTCGGCATCTACAGCGTGATTGCTTTCTCGGCTGCCCTGCGCGAACAAGAGATGGCCATCCGCATGGCTTTAGGCTCGCAACGGTGGGGAATTCTCGGTTTGGTCTTTACGTCGGCGGCCAAGCTCGCCATCGCAGGTTGTGCGCTGGGATTGCTGGGCGCGGCGGCCGCTTCGAAATTGCTGCGGTCGCTTCTCTTTGGTGTGAGTCCGTTTGATCCACTGGTGTTGGTGCTGGCTGCGGTCTGCGTGTTGCTGCTGGCGATGGCGGCCTCTTTGCTGCCCGCGCGGCGTGCCGCTTCCATCGACCCCATGAAGGCGCTGCGCGCGGATTAGACACAGCGTCCGCTCGGCGCTTTCGATCGGCGTAAACGGTGAGTGTTGCAAGAAAGTTCCTAACCAAAGTTCGTACCCAGAGTCTTACCCAAAGTTCCTAGCGAAAGTTGTTGCCATGGAGGTAGAACGTGCGAACTCTCATCAGGAATCTGCGTTACGGCTTGCGGGGGTTGCGCAAGAGTCCGGGGCTGACTGCGGCGGTGATCGCCACGCTGATGCTTGGCATTGGCGCTACCACAGCGATTTATACAGTGGTGTATGCCGTATTGCTCGCGCCGTTGCCTTACCCCCAACCCGATCAACTGGTGATGGTCTGGTCGAAGGTGGGCGGGGGCGACAACGGAATGTCGGCGGGAGACTTTCTCGACTGGAAGGCGCAGAGCAAATCTTTCCAGGAACTGTGCGCCTTCACCGGAGGCAGTTTTAATCTGGCGACGCAGGACCAGCCGGAGCAGCTCGATGGCATGCGCGCCACGCCGGGCTGGTTCAGCATGCAAGGAATTCCATTTCTGATGGGGCGCGACTTTCTTGCCGAGGAGGGCATACCGGGCGAGGACCACGCGGTGATTTTGACTTACAAACTGTGGAACCGGCTGGGTGCGAATCGCGGCATTCTCAGCCAACCGATGCGCATCAATGGCGAACCCTATACCGTGGTGGGAGTGCTATCGCCGGGCGTGGGGGACCGCTTCAACTTCGAGTTGGCGGCTCCGCTGGCCTTCCGTCCGGAGCAGATCAACCACGACTACCATTGGTTGCTGACTATGGGCCGTCTGAAAAACGGGGTCACGCTGCAACAGGCGCAGGCTGATATGGATGCGGTTACGAGCCACATCGCTGCGGCTTATCCGGTCTCGAATAAAGGCTGGGGTGCGTCGGTCGAGCCGCTGAAGAATGACTTTCTTCCCCGCGAACGCATTCGCAACCTGTGGCTTCTTCTTGGGGCCGTGGGCTTCGTGCTGCTGATCACGTGCCTGAATATTGCGAATCTGCTGCTGGCCAAGGGCTCGGCGCGGCAAAGGGAAATTGCGATTCGCAGTTCCGTGGGAGCAAATCGCAGACAGATTTTTGGTCAGTTTCTTACCGAAAGCCTGGTGCTTGCCCTTTTCGGTGGCGGGCTCGGCGTGGGGCTCGGAGTGGTATTGCTGCGGGCAATCCTCGCGATAGTGCCCGACGGCATATTGCCTTCGGAGGCGAATTTTCAGCTCGACGGGCATGTTCTGATTGTGGCCCTGGCCGCAACCACGCTGGCCGGTCTGCTGTTTGGTTGCGCTCCGGCATGGTACGCGTCGCGGGTGGACCCAGGAGAATCGCTGAAGGATGGCGGGCGCTCGGGCACCGGCAATGCCAGCCACAAGCTGCGACGAGGACTCATCATGGGGGAATTCGCGCTCGCGCTGTCTCTGCTGGCGGGCGCGGGACTCGCCATTCACAGCTTCTGGAATCTCACCCGCGTCGATCTCGGTCTGCGCACCGATCATGTGCTCACTTTTCGGCTGCAACAGCGAGCAGAACGGTTTGAAAATCCCGAGCAGATGAATGTCTACAACCAGCAGATGCTCAGCGTACTTCGTTCCGTGCCGGGAGTGTCCGATGTCGCCAGCGTAACTGGCATGCCGCTGCAATTCCATAGCGACGGCATGCCCTTCACTGTGGTCGGGGGCCCGACCTATGCCGATCCGTCGCAGCGGCCGGGAGCTGGCTTTCAATCGGTATCGCCCGACTACTTCACGACATTTGGCATACAGGTGCTCAAGGGACGCTCCTTTACCGAACAGGACACCGCATCGAGCGTGCGGGTTGCGATTGTGAACCAGGAATTTGCCGATCGTTATTTGAAAGGTTTGGACCCGTTCCAGCAGCGCCTCTCCATTGAAGAGATTATTCCTGGATTGCCGAAACTTGGCCCTCCGGTGGAGTGGCAGATTGTTGGTATCATCCACAACGTAAGATATGGGGACTTCCGCGATGATGGGCCCGAGATTAACGTCCCCTTTGCTCAATCGTTGTCGCCGAGTGTGACCATCGGCGTGCGCACGGCTGAAGACCCGGCTGCCATGACCAAGACGATTGCCGCAGCGGTGCATTCGGTTGACCCGCAGATTGCCTTAGCACACGTCCGCACCATGGATCAGGTCAAGAATGAGTCCCTCGCCGAGGACCGATACACGATGGTGTTGTTCGCCAGCTTCGCGGCCGTGGCTTTACTGCTTGCGGCAGTTGGCATCTACGGGTTGATGGCTTATGCGGTTTCGCAGCGAACGCAGGAGATTGGCCTGCGCCTCGCGCTGGGCTCGGGTAGGCACCGAGTGATCTGGCTCATCCTGAAGGAAGCCTCACTTCTGGCGACGATCGGGCTGGGGATTGGCTTGGTGGGCTCCGTGCTGGTAGGCCGCACGATGCGGACAACTTTGTACGGGGTGGGCGCGATGGATTTCTCGGTGATTGTATCGGTTGCCGTAATTCTGTTTCTTACGGCCTTGCTGGCTTCGTACCTGCCGGCGCGCCGCGCGGCGTCTATCGACCCCATGCAGGCACTGCGAACAGACTAACCCGGCGGTTTCCGTAAATGGCTGGGCCGGGCACTGCCTCCAGAGACAGAAAGAATCGTGCGCGTAAGGATGCGAACCTCGGCGGAAAAGATCTGATTGGAGGGGTTTGGTGGGCCCGCAAGGATTTGAACCTTGGACCAATGGATTATGAGTCCACTGCTCTAACCGCTGAGCTACGGGCCCTTCCACAACTTACAGCCGGCCGCAAACGCGTGGTGTCAGTTCGGGTGTCAGTTGGTCTTGGTGATTTCGCGCTTTTAGCGGCTGTGCTGCGCACGTTCTTGTTACCCTGTCCAAGAATATTAACAAAAACCGGTCCGCCCCCCGGCGCACGCTGCCGCGGCGTCTTGAACGCAGCCAGTGCCACTGGATCTGAGGAAGGGGTGTACCTTGGCACTAAAGTGGTTCGCCGAAAACTGTCAGACCGCTGCTTGCACCGGTTCATCACTGCCGGTTTTTTCTCGCGAAACTGTTTTGGGAGTAGGAATTACAACATAAATTCTGGTTCCCGAACCGTCTGACTCGATACTCATCGTCCCGGATAATTGGAGAATCCGTTCTCGCATGCCGCGGATCCCGACACCCGAACCACGCGACTGAATTTCTGACAATCGTTCCGCGGGCATACCCCTGCCCTCGTCCCGAACCTCCAGCGTCAGCGCTCCATCCTCGCGGACGATGCGGATTCTGGCGGTCTTGCTTCCCGAATGGCGATGGATGTTCGTGAGGCATTCCTGGATAATGCGGAACAACGAAAGCTCGTAGTCGCGATCCAGACGCTCGGTCGCCGCGGGGAAGTCGAGCGATACTTGAACCCCACTCCGTTCCGCGAACCCATTGACGTATTCCTTAAGTGCGGACTCCAGACCAACCTCGTCCAGCAGGGGCGGATACAGAAGGTGAGACATGGTGCGAATATCTTTGGTCATTTGTGCGACGAACGCTTCGATGTTGCTGAGAGATAAAGCGGCACGCGCACTTAGCCGGTCGCTCTCGCTGGCTAAATTGGAGGCCTCCATGCCGAGCGCGGCGAGAAGTTGTCCGGCGCCGTCGTGGAGCTCTCGCGCGATTCGCCGCCTCTCTTCGTCTTGAGCCTGCAGAATGCGGGCAGAGAGTTCGCGGAGTTCCTCGCTTGCGTTGAACAGTTCCTGTGTGCGTTCCTGAACTCTCTGCTCCAGCTTTGCCTGGCTTATTCTGAGTTGCGTTTCTCGATCTCGCTGCAGCCGGGCAATCTCCAGTCTGCCGCTGACGCGAGCCAGCAGTTCCCGCGCGGAGAAGGGCTTTATCAAATAATCGTCCGCACCCGCTTCGATGCCTTCCACTCGCGATTCTTCACCCGCGCGCGCCGAAAGCAAGATGACCGGAATGGTGCGAGTTTGCTCATCTCCGCGCAGTGCCTTCAGAAGCTCAAAGCCGTCAAGTATCGGCATCATCACATCGCTAACAATGAGATCCGGAGGGTTTGCTTGCGTGGCCTGAAGAGCTGCTTGACCGTCAGCAACGGTTTCCACGTCGTACTGTTCCGATAAAAGACGGGACAGATACTGTCGCATGTCGGAGTTGTCGTCCGCGACAAGGACGCGAGGACGAACGGTGGTCTCCGACACCGGGGGACACGGGACAGGCATCAACTCGTCGTGGACGGAGAAGATCTCTTCGCTCGCGGGGGCAGAGTCAGGAAGCCACCGGAGGGCTTCTTCCACAAACGGCTTCGCGCCCACGGCGGTCGAAGACAGGCTACGAGAGCCACCCAGTTGGCCGGACGCGAGGTGGCTTTGTCCAAAGGGAATGGTGACGACGAACGTGGAGCCTTGTCCCACAACACTTTCGGTTCTTACCGAACCACCGTGCAGCTTCACTAACTCATGTACCAAAGCCAAGCCGATCCCACTCCCCTCATGGGTTCGACTCGGCATATTGGGAACACGATTGAATCGCTCGAACAATTTAGGGATGGCTTCCGCAGGAATTCCTACTCCCGTGTCTCGAACGCGGAGCTCAGCCATGTTGCCCACGCGATGCACAGTGACCGCAATTTCTCCCTCAAACGTGAATTTGAAGGCGTTAGAAATCAAATTCAGAACGATTTTCTCCCACATATCGCGATCCACGTAGACTGGTTCTCCAAGATCGGAGCAATCCACGATGAGCCGTAATCCCGCCTTGTCCGTGGCGGAACGGAATACGCTTGCCAACTCAGAAGTAAAGCGGGCTAAGTCCGTAGCCAGATAGACGGCCTGCACTCGTCCAGCTTCGAGACGCGAGAAATCCAGCAGCGTATTGACCAGGCGCAACAACCGGGCGCCGTTGCGACTCACCAGGTCGAGCTGCTCCTTGGCCATTGGGGAAAGGTGAGTCTGACTTCTGGCCAGCAGGTCGTCGAGCGGTCCAAGCATCAGAGTCAGGGGCGTGCGAAACTCATGGCTCACGTTGCTGAAGAATGCTGTCTTCGCGCGATCAATTTCGGCAAGCGCCTCCGCACGTTTTTTTTCCGCCGAGTACGCGCGCGCATTGGCAATGCTGGCCGCGATCTGGCCGGCAACGAGGTTGATGAACCCAGCATAGCTAACATCCAAGGGACGGTACGGATTGAGGGCGGCCACAATCACACCCGCGGGCTTATCTTGACCCTGACTCGTAATGGGGAGCAGCAGCGCTCGCCAAGGTGAATTGTCCCAGGAGCCGGAGGGCACCGATTCGAACCTCTCCAGCAGGTTTTCCACAATGATGGAATCTTTCCCAGTAAGTAGCTCCCCGATTGGCCAGGGTTGATTCTTCTCTCTCAATGGAATCGACTCTGGCGCGGCGGGGTGATGTTCCGCCATTCCAGTTTGGCAGGCAAGGCGGGCCTCGCTCCCATCTTCTGTGAAGAGATACAGCAGCGTAAACGGTAAGTCCCTTTGATTTTCGCCGAGACAGCGAGCGATACAGGAGACCGCCTCCTCCTCGGTTATTGTCTTGCTCAACTCTCCGGCCAGGGAGCGCAGTGTCTTGAGCCGGCGCTCTCCGATGACGCGGTCGGTTTCTTCGGTTACTACGCACAGATGCCCGGCAACCGTACCGTCGTCTCCAGACAAGGGACTGTAAGAAAAAGTGTGATAGGTTTCCTCGCGATATCCGCTGCGCTCCAGGAACAAGAGCAGCGCTTCATCCCACGTCGCCTCCCCGGTCTCCAGAACTCGGTGAATGCGGGGACCAATGTCGTCCCAGATTTCCTTCCACACTTCCTGAGACGGCTTTCCCAGCGCCCACGGGTGTTTCTTCCCCAGGGTCATACGCGCGTAATCATCGTTGTACAAAAAGGTGAGTTCTGGCCCCCAACTCATCCACATGGCAAAACGTGATGTGAGCAGGGTGCGAACAACGGTTTTTAAGCTTTGCGGCCATTCTTCGATGGCACCGAGCGGGGTCTTCGCCCAATCGAATTCGCGGACCAATTGGCCCAACGCCCTTCCGCCACGGACCCATCCCGGCGTGAGGGCGGTTTCTGCTCTGGTGCGTTCGACGGTTTCCGGGACCGGGTTCTCGAACAGCCTTTTGATCGTGGTGGGCAACTCTAGGGTAAATTCCGACTTCGTCACTGAGCCTTTCGCATCGACCGCGGCAGCTTGTTGTCGAGCGATCGTTTCGTGATTCTGGGTGACAATGATCACGTTGCAATCGGGAAGCTCCCGGCGAATAATTCGTGTCGCCTCCAACCCGTCCATGCGAGGCATGTTGATATCCATCAGGATCACCTGAGGACGCAGTCGCTTCGCCTTTTCAATCGCTTCGATCCCGTCCCCGGCTTCGCCGCAAACCTGCCAATTGGGATGCGATTCGATGAACGATCGCGCGGTGCGCCGGAACAAGTCATGATCATCGGCAATCAGGAATTGGATCGTGCTCATTTTCTAACCCTTCTGCCTGCCTGCTGGGATTCATGGCATTTCGTAGACAGGTAGCGGGGTATTATCCAATAAACCCAATACAGAGCCCCTACAGTTTTCGCTGTATTAGTTATCTGGTTCACCACGTAATAACGACCGACAGTCCGCGCGACTCGTGGGCTCAGCGACGGTGGAACCGAGCGTCTGAACGAATCGGCTGATAGAGGGTATTTCAGAATCGCTTCGTGGAAAGTGAGCGAGTAGTGCAGCGTCACTCATTCTTGATCACGGTGATCACCGCGCCCAGGATCGCATCGCGGTTCGCGAACTAATTGTTGATGACAGGGCCTCTGGATGGTCGGCGCAATACAGCCCCAGGGGTCACGTCTATTGCCTTGGTGATAGGTTGCGGAAATGCTCACGGTCAGCTGCGAGAACGGGAGGGCAACGGGCACATCTTTGCCAAGGAAATTAGCACTCGATGCACTAGGTTTGCCCGCGCGGATTGCGTGGGTGAGCACTCAACTTTCGCGACGAAGATTTGGCAGGCAGAGCATGTGCTCCGGCCGCGTCGCGATCCCGGCGACCGCCGAAAGCCGGCGCAGGCAGAAGCGCTCGTAGCCGCGAAAGGGATTGGTGGCGGCGCGTGGACTCGAACCACGGACCTACGGATTATGAGACCGTCGCTCTAGCCACCTGAGCTACGCCGCCATATGATTCAAAACAAACAGCTTATATGCGAACCTTGCATCGCATTGAGCATCGCATTGTGCTGTTCGGCATGGCTAACCCAAAAGCACCAAACGAGTTACATCTACGAGGCTTTCGATGCGTTCCACGTTAGGTATTATGCCACAGAGAATCGGGACGGCAAATCGGTTGGGTGTTGCGGCGGCCAATTGGGCGACCGTAAGGCTTGAGTTCATGGCCCATCCCACCGTGTACCTCGCAATGATTTTAGTCATTGTGCTCAAGGTGCGAGTGATTTGGTTCGAGGGTTTTGAGCGGGATGGGGATTTTTCGTCAGCTGAGGATTTAGGTCGTGTTTTTGTGCGTTCCTCGGTAGTGTCCTAGATACCGCGTTGCACAAGTGATTCCGATCACTGACGATGGTTTCGGGTGTCGCATATATTCGGCTATCAGGGCGACAGGCCGGGCGAAGTAGGATTAAGTTCCGAACCGCTTGTGTCGAATAGTGGGGCCTGCCGCCCGTTTAACTGTAAGGGCGCTTGCCTGATGGAACTCAGCTCGTTAGCTGGCCGCTCTTGAAAGGTGCTCGCCTTCGCTCTAAGAGGTGCTCTGGAGGGAGGGTGTTTATATCAGCACCTAGCCGTGCTGGCGGCGGCCAGGATGATTGGGGTCGGTGAATTCGAGCAGTTCGATGGGCGCGCCGTTTTCGACTATGAACGCGACGCGGACGCCGTCGGATGGGCTGTTGGGAGGAATCAGGATTTCGCGGCCAGCCAGCTCGGAGGCGAGATCAGGCACTTCAAACGCGACGTGCGGAACTTGCCGCACGAGATCAGGGACCGCCGCGTCCGCTTCGAAACGCATCCACTCCACGCCAAATTCGCTTCTCTCGTGACTGACGACAAAGAGTTTCAGGTGCTTCAAGTGGGTCTCGCCAGGTTTCACTTCAGTAGTGGGAATTCCGATGTGATGGTACTGGCGCATTGTTTTTCGCTCTCCGTGGAATTGGCACAAATTCTACGCTGTCGTTACCCCGTTTGAAACCGCACCCATAGGATCAACCTTCGCGGCGCGCCACGCGGGCACCTAACTGGCCCATAAGGCGATGCCGCACAAAACCACCGCGACTCCGCGTCAGCGATAGCAGTCAGATTACTGTGTACCGATAATTGCCGTAATCAGGCCGTAGCGCTCAAACCCCCGCAGCCATGGCAATAAATGGCAATAGAGCTTTTTCGTCCAACTGTCGCGCTGAAACACCCCCAAGTTCCCCGCTTTCATTGACTTGCCCCTTTCGCCCCACGTAAGATTCGCAGCACATGATCGACCAGACTATCTCGCACTACCGCATCATCGAAAAACTCGGTGGCGGCGGGATGGGGGTGGTTTACAAGGCCGAGGATGTAAAACTGCATCGGTTTGTGGCCTTGAAGTTTCTGCCGGATGAGGTCGCCAAGGATCCTCAGGCGTTGGCCCGCTTTCAACGCGAGGCGCAGGCCGCGTCGGCGCTCAATCACCCCAACATTTGCACGATTTACGAAATTGACGACGATCATGGGCAGGCGTTCATCGCCATGGAATACCTGGATGGCGTGACGCTGAAACACCGCATCAGCGGGCGTCCCATGGAGATCGAGGAGATTCTCGCGCTCGCCATCGAGATCGCTGACGCTCTCGACGCGGCCCATGCGGAAGGCATTGTCCATCGCGACATCAAGCCGGCAAACCTGTTCGTCACCAAACGCGGGCACGCGAAGATTCTTGATTTTGGATTGGCAAAGGTTGCGCTGGGCGGCGGTTCGTCGAGCCAGATTGGCTCTGCGAACACGCAAACTCATACGGTGGACGAACAGCATCTGACTAGTCCCGGCACGACCGTCGGCACCGTATCCTACATGTCGCCGGAGCAGGTGCGGGCGAAAGAACTGGACGGGCGCACCGATCTGTTCTCCTTCGGGTCCGTACTCTACGAGATGGCGACTGGAGCGTTGCCCTTCCGAGGGGAAAGCTCGGCGATGATCTGCGAAGCGATCGTGAACCGCGCGCCCGTGCCGGCGGTGCGGCTCAATCCGGACGTGCCTCCCAAGTTGGAAGAGATCATCAACAAGGCGCTCGAGAAAGACCGCGACCTGCGGTACCAGAGCGCAGCAGAGATGCGGGCCGACCTGAAGCGCGTGAAACGCGACACTAGTTCGGGGCACGTGCAAATTGAGAGCGGATCAGGCGCGGTTGCGGCAGCAGACTCCGGCAGGATTTCGTCGGCGCAATTGTCATCTGCTCCAGTCCAGGCGCCTGCTGGGAAAAAGGGGAGATCGAAAATCGCAATCGCGGCTGTCGCGCTGATCGTGCTGGCTGCTGCCGCTTTCGTTGGATACAAGCTGCTGAACCGCACGCGCGGTCTGAACCTGCAGAACATGCAGATCGCGAAGCTCACCGAGAGCGGCAAGGCTACGCTGGTCGCGATCGCGCCCGACGGACGCTACGTGGTGTACGTTCTGCGCGACGGCGAGCAGCAGAGTTTGTGGATGCGCCATGTGGCGACCAAGAGCGACGTGCAGGTCCTGGCGCCGGATGATGTGGACTTCAAGGGCGTGACGTTTTCTCCGGACGGCAACTTCATTTATTACGTGCGTTCCGACAAGACCACGCAACTCTACAGCTACCTGTACCAGATGCCGGTGCTGGGCGGAAATCCAAGACAATTGATTAAGGACATTGACGCGCCGGTGGGCTTTTCACCGGACGGAACAAAGATCGTTTTCATGCGCGGGTTGCCGGACGCGGCGACGGTGGAACTTCGCGTCGCCTCGGCCGATGGCGGCGGCGAGCGGCTGCTGGCTAGCCTGCCAATCTACCCGATCTTCATGTGGGGGGCCAGCTGGTCGCCGGATGGCAAAACGATTGCCCTGGCTGCACTGCAAAGCGGGAAAGAAACAAAATGGGTGCTGGACATCATCCGCGTCGCAGACGCCGGTGTGACGACGCTCTACTCCAGCCCCGAAACCCTGGGGCAGCCGGTCTGGCTGCCCGAGGGCGACTCGGTGCTCATCCCGATCGGGGTCCCGAAAGAACGCCGAACCCAGCTTTGGCAGGTTTCCTATCCCAAGGGCGAAGCAAGGCGTTTCACCAACGACTTATCCAACTACGGCGAGCGTCTCGACCTCACTCGGGATGGGAAGATCCTCGCGGCGGTCGATAGCACTCAGATTTCGAACCTCTGGAGCGTGCCGGGCGGAAAAGCTGCGCTGGCAACACAGATCACTTCCGGCGCGATACCTGACGTTGCCGTCTGGCCCGGACCCGGCGGGAAGCTGCTGGTACGCAGTGGGGACAGCGAGCTTGATCTGATCAATAGCGACGGCAGCCAGAGAACCGCCGTCATGCCGCAGGCACGAAATTACGGCGCTATGTCGGCTTGCGGAGATCGCTACCTCTTGTTCGATTCCTACGACGGTACAAAGTCAGACGTTTGGCGGACCGACGCGGACGGATCGAACCCCACTCGGCTGGTCAACGAGTACATCGGGGAGGAAGATTGTTCGCCGGACGGCAAGTGGCTGGTCTACGACACCAATACGGACGCGGGAACAAAGCTTTACCGTATGCCCGTGGAAGGAGGCAGTCCAACGGCAATTGCCAGTGCGCCCGGGGGCGGGGGAAACCCGCGCATTTCGCCCGACGGCAACTTCATCGCCTACGATATCCAGGAAGGCAGTCCCGTCCCGCAAGCCAAATTCGTGGTAATTCCAGCCGGCGGAGGTGCGCCGGTCCACGTTTTTCCCCGGCCGAGTGGCTCCGGCTGGGTGCGCTGGTCCCCCGATGGTAAGGGGTTGCAATATACGCTGACTCGCAGAGGCGCCACCAATATCTGGGAGCAGCCGCTGGCAGGCGGCGAGCCGCATCAGGTCACCGACTTCACCTTCGGCCGTATCTTCGCTTTTTCCTGGTCCCGCGACGGCAAGCAGTTGTTCGTCGCCAAAGGAAGCGAGACCAGCGACGTGGTTCTGATCAGCAACTTCCGATAGACCGAAACCGCAATGCTAGCTCGTACTCCAGGAATGACTGCCGTCCCTACCACCGCTTCGTGGATGTGAGGCCAGCGAACTTTCGCTTCATCTCCAATTCGCTCAGCGATAACGGCACTGATAAGTAGTCCGTGTTTCTCCAAATCACTCGCAATGACTTTTTCAGCGATTGCGGCCCCGACGGCGTAGCAGAACACGTTCATCTGGCCGTTCCCTTATCGCTTCCGTCGCAGTGTCCTAGCCCAGTCCAACCAAGACACTTATTCATGCGTCGACCTCACGCAGCAAAGGCCGCATCTAGGAGGTCATCGCGAGTGAAATCGCAAGATACGCCACTCACCACTCTCGAAAGTGATGCTGCGACTCGGTGTCTGTCCGACGGATGCGAGTCCGGTTCTCGGACATGCTGCAGTCGTACCACCTAATCCCTTTGTGCGGATATGGACGTGCAACTAAGAAGAACCTAATGACAACGCTTCCCCGTTGCGGACGATTTGGTAATGATTTTGCTTCCATTGGAAACGACCGATTGGTTAGCTGTGAACGAGTTAGCCGACTCTCAGATCTAGAGTCCGCAGTTCAAGCTAAGAACCAATCGAAGCGCATCCGACTAAGGACGAAAACCGCACATGACTTCGCAAACATCCGCATCCGCCTTCCGTGCACTCGTGCTCTGCTTTAAGCGAGCTTTCTTCTCCTCGATCGACGCCTCGGCCACAAACAGCGGCCCGGCGTTCGTGACCGTGGCGGGAGTCTGTGCGCTATTGCTGCTGGGCGGACTCGCCCCGGCGTACGCGCAGAGCCCTAATGTCAAGTTTTTTGCGGCGCAAAGCGTAGTTCCCAGCAGCAGTCTGAGTTACCCGTATCGCGTCGCGGTCGATGCCAGCGGCAACGTGTACATCAGTAACACGCAAGGCAATGAAATCCTCAAGGAGACCCCGGCGAACGGCGTCTATACCGAGAGCGTAGTGGTATCGACAGGCCTGGCCACGCCTTACGGAGTCGCGGTAGATGGCAGCGGCAATGTGTACGTTGCCGACAACGGCCACAATCGGGTCGTGGAAGAGACTCCGTCGGGCAGCGGGTATGCCCAGACCGTGATTCCGACATCGGCCTTGTCCTATCCCACCGGAGTGGCTGTGGACGCAAGCGGAGACGTCTACATCGCCGACACCGGCCACGGCCGAATCCTGGTCGAGAGGCCTTCGGCAGGAAGCTACATCGAAACGGCGCTCACCTACGCCAGCAACTTTGCTCAGATCACCGGCATCGCCGTGGATTCCAGCGGCAATATCTATGTGAGCGACATCGATAATTGGGCTGTCTACGAGGAAACATATTCCGCCGGAAGTTATACGCCGAGCACGATTCCGACCAGCGGCCTCAATTATCCATACGACATTGCCGTGGATGCATCCGGCAATCTTTACATCAGCGACTTCACCAACAAACGAATCGTATTGGAAACGAATAATTCGGGTTCATATACGCAGAGCGTCGTGCCAACAGCGACACTGGGCGGACCACTGGGCGTAGCCATAAGCCCAGGCGGCAACCTGTATATCGCTGACACCTTCGGCCAAACTATCCAGCAGCTGCAGTCGTCAGGTGGTAATTTCGGGCCCGTGAATGTGAGCTCCCCGGCCGGACCGATCAATATGCTTTTTCAGTTCTACGGGGGTGTCGGAACATTGTCGTTGACTGGTACGCAGGTACTGACGGGAGGCGCAACCGGGCAGGATTTAGCCGACGCGGGCTCGGGAAACTGCTCGACCTTGAATCCCTACAGCGCGGGCGACTTCTGCTGGGTGAACGTGGATTTCACTCCCCTCTATCCAGGCACAAGGATGGGAGCAGTCCAACTGCTGGGCGCGAGCGGGGCCGTGCTGGCCAATGGTTACGTCAATGGCATGGGAATGGGTCCGCAGATCAATTATCAATACATTCCGCAGTTTTTCTCCAATGACGTAATCCGCGTCGCCGGCTCATTCTCTCCCTATGACCTGACCAATCCCTTTGGCGTAGCGGTGGACTACAGCGGCAACGTCTACGTTGTTGATTACAACAATAACGCCGTCTACAAAGAGACGCTGTCGGCGGGTACCTATACCCAGAGTACGGTTGTCACTGGTTTGAACAATCCGGAGGCGGTTGCGGTCGATGGCGCGGGCAACGTGTACATCTGCGACAGCGGAAACAACCAGATTTTGGTGGAAACGAATTCAGGCGGAAGCTGGGCGCAGTCGGCGATCATAACCGGCCTCGACTTTCCCACCGGCCTGGCCGTCGATGCCCTGGGAGACATCTATTTCTCCAGCTTCAGCGACGGAGCGGTCTATGAAATCACGCAGTCTGGAGGCGTTTACTCCTCGCCGGCTACCGTGGTCACGGGCCTGAATCAGCCCAGGAAGATCGCGGTCGATGCCAGCGGGAACGTTTATATCGCGGACACAGGCAACAGCCGCGTCGTCAAGGAGACGCTCTCCGCGGGCAGCTACGCGCAGTCGGTGATCGGTAGCGGGATGGAATATCCCTACGGTGTTGCGGTGGCTGCCGATGGCACCGTCTTTGTCGCCGACACGAACCATATTCAGATTCTTGCGGAAACCTGGTCGGATGGCAGCTATACCCAGTCGGTGATGATTCCCGGTCCCCCGGCTTATGACATTCAGGTGGACCAGATGGGCAACCTGATTTTCCCCGATCCCGCCGATGCGACTGTGTTCTTAATCAATTATGGGCAATTGCCCAGCGTGTCATTTGCCAGCACCAACGTCGGCAGCACCAGTTCCGACAGCCCCCAGACAGTGACGATCACCAACGTCGGCAACCAGCCCCTGACCGCGACTGCTCCGGGTCTGGTCGTCACCGGACCCAACTTTGTGCAGGTCGCCGGCTCGGGCACTCCCGAAGACTGCGGCAACGGATTCTCCGCTGCGCCGCTGGCCCCGGGAGCCAGTTGCAATCTCAGCATCAGCTTTGAGCCGCAGATCGCCGGCGTTCTCGCCGGCACGGCGGTCTTCACCGATAACGCACTCAACGCCAGCTCCTCCACCCAAACCATCCCGCTGCAAGGCACGGGCCTGCAACAGAGCCAGACCATCACCTTCGGGGCACTCTCGAATTTGATGCTGGGCAGCGCGCCCTTCACCCTGAGCGCGACCGCGTCCTCGAGCCTGCTCGTCAGCTTCGCTTCAACAACCACGTCGGTCTGCACGGTTTCAGGCACCACGGCCACGCTGGTGGGCGCCGGCGCGTGCACTATTCTGGCGACGCAGGCAGGCAACGCCGCCTATGCCGCCGCCACGCCCGTCAGCCAAAGTTTCCAGGTGATGCAGCCACTCCAAACCAGCCAGACGATCACCTTTGGGTCGCTCTCGAATATGGCGCTGGGCAGCGTGCCGGTTGCCCTGAGCGCGACCGCGTCCTCGGGCATGCCGGTGAGCTTCGCCTCAACCACCACATCGATCTGCACGGTTTCAGGCACCACAGCCACGCTGGTTGCCGTGGGCACGTGCACCATTCAGGCGACGCAGGCGGGAAATGCGACCTATGCCGCCGCCACGCCCGTCAGCCAAAGCTTCCAGGTCGAGGCCGCGACCTTCACCATCACTTCCGACCCAACGACTGCGACCGTTACCCCGGGACAATCCGCTGTATTTACCTTTACCGTGACGCCGCAGGGTTCCTACACCAGCCCGATTAGCTTCTCCTGTAGCGCATTGCCCGCCGTGGCCAACTGCTCCTTTAGCCCGGCTACGATCACTCCGGACGCGAGCCCAGCGACAACTACACTCACGATCACGACCACGGCTCAAAGCGCGCTTTTGACGCCGGGCCCGCATGGCGACCGGTTTGGCCTGTTCAATGCAACCTGGCTGGTGCTGCCCGGCATGTTGTTGGGTATGGTCGCAATCGCGGCGCCTAGGCGCAGGAAACTTCTGAGCTGCTGCCTGCTGTTTTTGGTGGCGGGTGGCTGCGTGTTGCAGTCGGCGTGTGGAACAAGTTCCAGGAAGCTCACTCCGGCCGGCAGCTACACCATCACGGTTACGGGTACCGCCGGCACGACCCAGCAGACCGTCGCAGTGACCTTGACCGTGAGCTAATGGCTCACGGCTGAACCCACGGCGAATTAAGGAAAGCGACATACTTGCATGTCAAGTATGTCGCTTTCAACGGTGCCCTTGTTGGTTTGCGTTGGGGGCAATTTTCTGGCCGGGCTACACTGGAGGAAGGCAGCGCGCCGCGAGTTGCTCCTTTCGAAATGATTTCTTTCTCAAACATCAACAAGCAGTGCGGCAAGCGATTGCTCTTCGTGGATGCTTCGTTTCAGTTGAATCCCGGCGAAAAAGTCTGACTGGTCAGTCCCAATCGGGACCGAATGACCCTGCATTTCCTCGACTTTCAGAATCCTGTAGGTCGTTGCCGGTTCTTGATGACGTGCCTTCCTGAAATATCCCGATTTCTCGTACTCCGAGCCGGAGAGGGTTCAACTGCGGCTAATCGGCCAATGAAAGCCGTTGAGATGTATTGGCGTAACATCTCTATCACCGCTCATTGAGGGTTAGTGCGTCGAAGCCTGATACGACGGCTGTTCCGTGCGGGACACGAAAGTAAGTCCCGCCCGGCGAAAACAATTGCGGACCGGTGTCTATTTTGATAGAGAAACACTATGAGTGAGCGTGTCCTTCTTAGGGCGGATGGCGGCCTGCATCGGCGGCTGTTGCTTTGGGCGATTGCATTGCACGCCTTTCTCATCCCGGCCTTCGCCCAGATTGGCCAGACGTACCCATCGCGTGTCTTTACCATCACCGGCGACTGTGAAGCAGAGCTGCGACCGGCTAAGGCTGTCATTTCGGGCGGAATCGCTGTGTCTGCGCTCAAACCGTCAAGCGCGGCCGACCAGCTCGACCGGCAAATGAAGCCGTTTCGCGAATACGTGCAGCAGAATCGGGGCAAGCTCATCGAACTCGAACGGGTGCGGACGATTCACACGGAAGGCTCCGTGAATGGCCAGCCGCGCGACCCCAGCTTTCAGCTCGCGCAACGGATTCGAGCCGAATTTCCAGTCGATGCGCCGATCGACAGCATCCTGGAGCACCTGATGGAACTCGGGTTGGACCGCTTTGGCGACAATATGTCATCCGGGGAATCGCGCCAATCGATTGTCGTGATCCGTTACGAAATCGAAAACTTTGACGAACAACTCAAGGAAATTCGCGACCGCTGCACCACCGAGGCTTGGAAGCGATGGTGTGTCTCGGCAGGTGCGCAAAGCCTGTCTTGCAAATCCGGTGATCTGCCCGAGTCTCTCCAGCTGCAAAGCCTGATCCTGCGCTCCACAGAGAAAGTGATGCGCGGCGAAGGGCCCGCCGACTATTACCGGATCAGCATCAGCAACTACCAACCAGGCCAGCAAACCTCATCGCCCGAACTGCTGGGCAACGTGCCGCTGCATCTGGTGGGCAACATCATCCTGAACAATTCCGAGCCGGAGCGAAAGTGAAGCGTTTGATGGTCGGCGTCTTGGCGCTGCTGCTTGCCTCCACTGCAGGCCGGGCCGATGACGAATCTCCGACTGCGCGACTCCTGCGCACGGTGCAGATTGGAGCTCCTCAAGAGATCACGATCGAGCAGATCACGGCGATCGTTCAGAACGGGCACGCCGCTTATCTGGATGTGATGTTGGCACGCTCGGCGCTTGTCGTGCTTCACCAGGACAATCCCGAATGGGACAGCTTCGACAACCTGCTCTCATCTGTTCTCAACTCAGCGCTCAACAGCGGCAATGTGTATCTGCAGCCACCCGGCCTGCACAAGGGATTCGGCGGCAAGGAAGTGGTCTTCACGATGGTGTACGCCTTGGTGATGTCGGGCCAGCAGGAGCACGCCATTGACATTCTTGAGCAACATCTCTCGAGTGGCAGTCAACTCAAGCAGGCGATCGTTCTTCAGGCGTTGCGGAATATCGGTACGCAGCGGGCGATCGGCTTGGTCCAGAAGTATCAGGAAAAAGGCGATTACCATAACCTCGCCGAGAACACGCTTGCCGATCAGGATATGCCGGTCCTATCGGAAGTTTACGCGCGCTGGAGCCTAGTTCCGCCGGACGCACGCAGTCGAACCAACCTGCTGAAGATATTGCAAGGTGGGTGCGGGGTGCGCGAAGCCCTCGCAGCTTACTGGCTGGGTTACTTCCCTCCCGGCCCCGATCGCGAGCAGGAGCGCACCGAGCTTTCGGCTCTAAGAAGCTTGTATGAACAAAACACTCCAAGCTGCGATTACATGGGCCGTATCATTGCCTTGAAATCCCTCGGATTGCGCTCGCCGGAAACCATGAGTTACTGGGCAAACATCCTGCACAAAGAGCCCGATGCGTGGCTGCGGCACCAGGCCCTGATTAACGCGTTCGGACACTATGGCCGAGAGTTCGCGCCCGCCGCGCTCGATCTACTCGCGACCGAACCTTCGCAATACATGCAATGGCAGCTGATGCAGGGCAACATCGAGACTCGCCAAGGGCAACGCTTCCGCAGCTACTGGGACGTTTGGATCCCGGTTACGCTGCAATTCTTGCTCGTGTTTCCCGATCCCGGACATCATGACAAAATGAGTGTGAGCGATCAGGAGGATCTGCTGCGCTGGCTCGAAACCGGCCATCGACCGCAGGATCGCGTGGTATTGAACCACTTTATTTATAATTTTCTCCCGCACACCCGCGGCGAGAACACCCGGCGACTCCTGACCTTCTTCAACAACCTGCCTGACCGCAACAATAATTGGTGGATCCTGATGCCGATTGAGGACGCATCGGCCCTGCCTCTGCTGCGCTACTACGCAACGCTGCCGGCACCTGCAGACCAGCGCCAGGAGTTGACGGGCGCGATCACCAGACTGGAGCACACACGGGCGATGCCAGAAGAGAGCGCGACGTGCTGCGAAGCCACACCGGCGTGCCTCAGACGTCTTCTGAAGAAGGACACGCCTCAGGACGTAAAGATCCAGTCGGAGCAGTCGGTTCGCGCCTGGCTCAGCGGCACCCTCGAACCGAAGACGTCGTACAAAATTACGTTCTCCGGCCCACTGCGGCGCACGGCCACAGTGCATCGCTCGCACAGCCCTGACGAGCACTGGGAGTACCTGTACGATTGCTGGCGCAGAACCGACACAGCTGCGTCGCAGCCGCATACGTCGGCTCAGCCGGACTAGGGTCAATGAGCGCCAGATCTACCTACCTCATTGACAACCATACTAAGATATCTATATAAAGACATCTAAATATGGCAAAGACCGATGCTCTGCAAGGTTCACTGGATTTGCTCGTGCTCAAGATATTGTCGCGACGCCCGCGACTTCACGGGTACGCGATCATGGCCGCCATCGCCAGTACATCCGGCGAAGTGCTGCGCGCAGAGGAAGGCTCGCTTTATCCAGCGTTGTATCGGATGGAGGAGGCGGGCTTGATTCGCGCGGAGTGGATCAAGAAGGATTCTGGCCGCCGCGCCCGCGTCTACGAATTGACCACCGCAGGCAAAAAGCAACTGGGCCTGGAAGTGTCGCGCTGGGAGTCAGTCAGTTTCGCAATCAATCGGGTTCTCCGGGAGGCATGATGTCTTTGTGGTCGCGTATCTCGAATGCCGTACGCGGTGAGCGCTTGAGTCGCGAGATCGAGGAAGAGTTGCAGTCCCACATCGACGAAGCCATTGCCTCGGGTCGTGATCCCAAGGAAGTGCACCGTGCATTCGGCTCCACGCTGCGTGCCCACGAGGCGAGCCACAGCATTCGTGTTGCCGGATGGCTTGAGTCGATGCTCGCCGATGTAAGTTTCGGCTGGCGGCAGCTCTGCCGCAACAAGGTGACGTCCTTTGCCGCTGTGCTTTCGCTCGCCCTCGGCATCGGCTCCTGTGTCGCTGCCTTCCGTCTTATCGACGCCCTGCTCTGGCGCCCGCTCCCTATCTCCAATTGCAGCAACCTCTACGTCCTCTCCCGCCAGATGACCGGCTTCGAGGGCAAGCCTGTCGAGGACGGCCACTGGGATACGCCGGAGTTCAACCTCATGCGCGATGCCGTCAAGGACCAGGCCGACCTCATCGCCATTAGTGACGCCGACCGCACGGATATTACCTGGTCCACTGACGATGACATGGAGAAGGCCCATGTCGTTTATGTGTCCGGCAACATGTTCCCGCTCTTCGGCCTTGAGCCCGAGCTCGGTCGCCTGCTTACGCCCGCCGATGACCGCGGCCCCGGTCTCAATCCCTATGCGGTCCTCTCCTGGGATTATTGGAATCGCCGCTTCGGCCGCGATCCGCACGTCCTAGGTAGCTCGCTCCACGTCGGCGATCAGACCTTCGAAATCATCGGCGTCGGCCCTCGCGATTTCACTGGAACCGAAAAGGGAACTGTCACCGACGTCTTTCTGCCCGTCAGCATGAACAGCTTCGCCACGAAGGACAGCGTCGACTGGCACCGCACCTTCCTGATGTTGAAACCCGGCGTCAACCCGTCCACTGCGGTCGAGCCGCTCCGTCAGCATCTCGCCGCCGTCAACCACGCTTTCGAGGCCGAGTGCTCCAAGTGCTTTCGCGGCGCGACCCCGGCGTCCATTGACCGCCTTCTCAATCAGAAGCTGGTCTTCAATCCCGCCGGTGCGGGCATCTCCGACCTCCAGAAGGACTATCGCCGATACCTCGGCGTCCTAGGGCTCCTGGCCGCTCTCGTCCTGCTCATCGCCTGCGCGAACGTCGCTAACATGATGACCGCCCAGGCCGCTGCCCGTGCCCAGGAGATGGCTCTCCGAATCTCGATTGGCGCGGGCCGTCGTCGCCTGGTCCAGCTCATTCTGTGCCAGAGCGCACTGCTCGCCCTCATCGCTTCCATCCTCGGCGCATTCTTTGCGGCGTGGTCAGCGCCTTTTGTACTCAGCCTCATCAATCCGCCCGACAACCCTGCGCGCCTCGCCCTTGCCGCCGATTGGCGCGTGCTTTTTTTCGGCTTCGGACTCATTATCCTCGTCGTTCTATTGCTTGGTTTGCTTCCTGCTCTCCGTGCCTCTGCGGTCCGGCCCGTCGCTGCGCTCAAAGGTGGTGAAGATCCGCACTCGCCACGCCGTCTCATGCGGGGAGCCATCGCCCTTCAGGTCGCTTTCTGTTTCCTCGTCCTTTTTTTGTCTTCGCTCTTCGTCGCCTCCTTCCAGCGCCTGCAGAACCGCCCCCTCGGTTTCTCCACCGACCGTCTGCTGCTGCTCGAAACCGTTGCCGGCAAAGGCCAGCTCCCCGTTGTCTGGAATCAAACTGCCGAGGCGCTCCGTGCCGTTCCCGGCGTCAACTCGGTCGCCATTTCGCGCTGGCCACTTCTCGGGCGCATCCGCATCAACAGCGACATCTACATTAACGGTGCGCCTCCCAGCCCGACTCCAGCCTGGTTCCTGAACGTTTCGCCGGGCTGGCTCTCGACGATGAAGATCCCCCTGGTTTCCGGCCGCGACTTTCGCCCGGAAGACACCTCGCCGGGAGCGGCCATCGTCAACGAAACCTTTGTCAGGACCTTCTTCCCCGGCCAGGATCCCATCGGCCGCTCCTTTGAACGCGGTGCCAATCAACCGGTCAACAAAATTGTCGGCGTCACTCCCGACGTCCCATACGACGACCTGCGCCAACCCAGCCGTGCGGTATTCTACGTCCCCTTCAACGAAATCGACACCAAATCCGCCCCCAGTGTCGTCGACTTCGCGACCTTCGCCATTCACACCGACGCCCAGAACCCGCTTGCCCTCGCCGGATCCCTCCGCCAGTTCATTGCGCAGCGCCATAATGGCCTTCGCGTTTCCAACATCACCACGCAGCTCGATCTAGTCCGCGACCAGACCATTCGCGAGCGCCTGATCGCCATGCTCGCCGTTTTCTTTGCCGCCGTTGCGCTGCTCCTCGCCGGCATCGGACTCTACGCAGTCCTCAACTACTCTGTCCTGCAACGCCGCCGCGAGATTGGTATCCGCATGGCGATTGGCTCGACTCGTGCGGGCATCGTGCGCATTGTGACTCTCGATGTCTTCCAGATGATCGCGCTTGGAGGTTGCGCGGGCATCGCACTCGGATTCGTCGCGGCGCGCTATGTCGAGTCGCTTTTCTACGAGGTCAAAGCAACCGACGCGGATATGATCGCTTTGCCGACGTGTGCCCTGCTGCTCAGTGCGCTCGTTGCCACACTGCCTGCTCTGCATCGCGCGCTGCGCACGGACCCCACCGAAATTCTGCGTAGCGAGTGATCTTGCTTGGCGCTGTCCCTACGGGGCCTACTGCTCTGGCCCGAACTTCAATCTCGGCAAGCGACGCAGCCCGATCCGATTCTTCAGCCCCGCGAATAGGTTTCCCTTTTCAGACACTGTGCTATCTTTTGGGTGCGGTCGTCCGGAAACGTGATTCCGGCAGTCAATTGGGCAGCTTCGGGGATGGACTGAGGCCAGACTAGACCAGGATCAGGAGGGCTTGTGAGCTCCGTCAGAGTCTTCACTGTATGTTTCACTATTTTATTGAGCGCAGGCATTGTTGCTGCGGATAACCCTGCCTACCAGAAAGGCACTCTCACCGTCGCGACCGCCTCCGGACACAAGTCCTACAACTTGAAGGCAGGCCTTAAGATCTACCAAATCGGCAACTGCGGCGACTTCCAGAACGGACAGGAAGTCGAGTTTCTTGTGAAAGAAGACAAGATTCACATCGCCCACGAAGGCGCAAAGGACTACAAGTGCACGATCGAATCCACGACAGAGTCCACTGACCCTAATACCCCGCCTACCCCCAACGATATGACTGCCCCCATCTATGTGAAGGGCACAATCCTGGGCTTTTCGATACGCAGAGACGTACATGTTTCGGGTGGCGGTGGCACTCCGGGCGGCGCGGGTTTTCCAGTTGGCTCCAGTACTCGCAAGGCCAAAGTCTATGACTTGCAAGGCCCGGTCCTGATCTACCAGGTGGACTACTGCGGCGCGTTTCAGGCGGGGGAGTTTGCGCCCGGGCAGGTAGTGGAGTTCCGCGCGGACGTCGGGGGCGGCCGTCTCTATATTCGCCATGACGGCAACAAGGAATATGGCTGCCAGTTGGAGGGCACACGCAAGCCGGATACACAACCCGCAGACGCCGCCCAATCTGCCACTGCTTCCCCCGCATCCGCAGTTCCCGCGGCCGCTACCTCTGCTTCCACCGCGCGGCTTTCCGTCGCCTCGGTTCCGGACGGAGCCGACATCGAAATCGATGGAAACTTTGCGGGCAACACACCGTCCGATCTGGAGGTCCCAGAGGGCGAGCGTTCCATCGTCGTGAAGAAGTCGGGCTACAAGAACTGGGAACGCAAGATGAAGGTAGTGGCTGGAAGCAGCATTCACCTGAACGCCGAGATGGAGAAATCTACAAATCCCTAGGCGCAGAGTTCTACGTCCGTGAAGTGGACAAGTCAGTGAAAGCCCCGGAGTTGACGGAATCTCAGAAGGCTAGCGGGCGTAGCATCTGATTACAACTGCTGGCCACAGTACCTGCAGAAGTGTTGGGTCCACCGTGGTTTCGGCGACGGTAAGCGTGCCGGCAAGCGGTCGCAAAGTATCTCCTATGCTTCCGGCGATTCCGATGTTCATGCGAGTGAAGTGCCACAAGTCCCGAGCGTGCAAATCGATGCTAGGGGAACTGCAGGTCGAACGCGTAAATCTCATGGGTACTGATATCGCGCGGGAGGATTGGAATTCCACCCGGGGCGAGGCCCGTCCACGAGCCAGGGCCGAACTGGTCACGGTAGCTGCGAATTTTGGTCAGGTCGGCAAGTTTTTCGATTTTCCCGTCACTGATGCGCAGGCGGAAGAATCCGGCGTCGCGCTGCAAGATCGTATCGAAGTAAACGTAGTTGCTGTCGCGCGCCCAAGTGAGGTAGCCGAAGGAAGTCTGCTTCGTTTCTACCTGCCGCCACTTTTGGGTCTTGGTGTCGTAGAGCATCAGTTTGGCGTTGCCCGCGGCGGTGATAGCAATGATGTAGCGCCCGTCAGGTGACCAGCGGGGACCAAAGATTCCCTTGGAATCGGGCAGCATGGAAGACTGGTGCGTTTTAAGGTCGTACAACTCGATGTACGTCTGATCGGAATGCACCAGGTCGTGATGGCCAACCGCAAGTTTATTGCCGTCCTGCGACCAGGTGGGATCGGTCTCCTGTGCGTCGGCCGAGGTTAGAACCTGCGGGCTACCACCGTCTTTTGAGATCAGGAATGCCTGCCACGCCTTGCCGGGAGAACTTCCGGAGAAGGCGATCTGGCTCCCGTCGGGAGACCAATGGGACAACGCCGCGCGCATGGGCGGATAAGTAAGCTGGAGACGGGAACTGCCGTCAAGTTTGCTGCGCCACAAAGTATTGTCGGGGTAGTTGATGTAGCTGACCCACTGTTCATCGCGTGACAATTCTACGTCGCCGGCGGAGATGCCTCCGAGATAAGGGATAAACTCACCGGATTTCGAGTCGTAGCGAACCAGCTCCGCACGCTGTTGGATTCCGACCACAAACAACTTCCTGCCGTCTTTGCTGGGAATAGGGTCGCCATAGTGTAACGGCCCAGTTGTGAGTTGAACCGGAGCGGCGGAGACCTTGCGCCACCAATTGGTGTGGTCGGGGACGATCCAGATGTTATCGTCGCCGTCGCGCGCGCTTTGAAAAAGGTAATACCTGCCGTCGGGCGTCCATGCGCCGCAACACTCCGACGGAGGGTTGTTCCAGCCGGACAGCAATGGATGCATGCCGCTGCCATCGGAACGGACTTCCCACATACTCGAAGTATTGTTGGCTCGATTCGAAACGGTGAACCTGATCCTGCTTCCATCCGGTGAAAAATTGACGGCTGTGGGAGCGGAAGGCGCACTGAACAGCTCTCGCGGGTTCGCTCCGTCGTGATCCGCGAGGTAAGCGTCACTCCCTTCGCTGAAAAACAGCCTGCCATCGGGCGCCCAACCGCCGTTTCGGGCGAGTATTTCGCCGAGGCGGCGCGGCGAGCCCGCTGGAAGCGGCAGCGACCACAGCGGGGTTCCCGCATTCGTCATTCCTGGTTGGGCCACCAGGAGTTCGGATTGGTCCGCTGAAATATCCAGCAGAATCGGGTTCTCAAATGGAGCGGTAACCGGTGCCGTTTCGCCTCCGTTCACGGATACTTGCGCGATGGTGTAGCGCGCGGGGGGATTCTCCATGAAATATAGGCGATTGCCGTCGGTCATGAGGTTGAATTTGGGCAGCCCATCGTTGGTGATCTGTTTTGCACGCAAGATTCGGGGAGGTGGCAATGGCGCTCGTAGCCACAGGGCGAGTCCGGCAAGCACGATGAGAATCGCGGCGAGTCCAGCCCACTTCAACCACCGTGCCGCAGGCCTGGATGCGGAAATCGAGGGAACGTCTGCGCCGCTGATTACCCCGCTTCGTCCCGAGTCGGTATCGCGCTTCAGGCGCTTGAGATCGGTTTCCAGATCGGCTGCGGAGTGATAGCGCAGATCCCGATCCTTTTCCAGGCATTTGTGAATGATCCGCTCCAAGTCCGCCGGCAGGTCCGGATTCAGGCGCACCGGAGGGACCGGAGCGCGGTTGACGATGGCTTCGCAGATCATTGCGGTCGTTTCACCGCGGAAGGGCAACACTCCCGTCGCCATCTCATAGAGCATCGCACCGAACGAGAACAGATCGGTGCGCCCGTCGAGTTCTCCGCCGCGCACCTGCTCGGGCGACATGTAGGCCACAGTGCCGACCATGGTGCCCGGAGAAGTCAGATGCTCGTCGACAATGGACTGCGTCTGCGTTTTCAGCGCGGCGATCTGGCTCGACGAGATTACCGCGGGTGTGACCTTAGCCAGCCCGAAGTCGAGAATCTTGGCGTGACCCCGTTCTGTCACGAGAATGTTCGCCGGCTTGATGTCGCGGTGGATGATGCCCTTGCCATGGGCGGCATCGAGTGCATCTGCGATTTCAATTCCTAGATTGAGAATCTTTTCCACTTCCACCGGACGTCCCCCGATGGCGTGCCTCAAGGTCATGCCATCGAGGAATTCCATCGCGATAAACGACTGCCCGGCGTGTTTGCCAATCTCGTAAATCGTGCAAATGTTGGGGTGGTTCAGGGCTGAGGCTGACCGCGCTTCGCGGCGAAAACGTTCGAGCGCCTGTTGATCTTGCGCCAAATCTTCAGGCAGAAACTTCAATGCCACGAAGCGTCCTAACTCCGTATCCTCCGCTTTATAGACCACACCCATTCCGCCGCCACCGAGCTTTTCAATGATGCGGTAGTGCGAAACGGTCTGTCCGATCATGGTGCTGGAATCTTAGGATTGTGAGTGGGGCAAGTCAATAAAAGCGGGAAAGTTAGCAAAACTGCGACACGAGTCATTTGGCGTAACATCGCTGCTTCGCTCATTGACAACGGAGTCAGCAAAGTCTCACTTTATACCAAGAAAGGAAATGCAAATGGCAAACTCATCGCGCCGTGACCTGCTGCAAAATAGCGGTGTCGCCGTCGGAGCGGCAGCCCTTATCTCTCTCAATTTGCCGGAAGTGCTGATCGCGGAGACCGAGTCTGCGAGCGTTTTCCACGTCTTCGCATTTCAATGGAAGCCAGGGACATCGGAAGCTCAAAAGGACAGAGCCGCGAAAGAGATTACGGCTTTCCAAGGGCAAATCCCTGGACTTCTTCAGACCCATGTGGGACCAAATATTTCGCCCCGAGGAAAAGGCTATACGTTTGGCGGCATAATGCAGTTCAAGGACAAAGCTTCACTAGAAGCTTATGTTCAGCATCCGGCACACCAAGCGCTGCTTGTGTGGCTCGTACCGCTGATCGATGCAATAGAACTGGACCTTCGCGCGTGAGTGCAACGCCTCGGCCTTCGCGGATGTTGCAGGGTGCTCGATTAGCGCTCTCCTGCAAAACGCATCGCCACCTGTAGCTGGCGTAACATCGCCTTCACCCACCCCTGACTGCCGATTTGAGTGCAATGGCCGTGCAGGTCAACTAACCCGCGTGTAGAGCGCTAATCCAGTTCCCTCACCCAAATGTTGCGGAAGCTGATGGGCGGACTCGGGTCGCCGTGGGCCTGCAGCTTGATGGGTGCGCGGTCGAACTTTTTGTAGAAGGGCTGGCCGATGTAGCGGGTTTCACCCTTCAACTCGAAGTGATTGTCGACCAGCACGCCGTTAAGGAAGACCGTAACGTAAGCCGGATTCTTAAGCGAGCCGTCGGCATTGAACACGGGAGCGGTCCACACCACGTCGTAGGCTTGCCACTCGCCGGGCTTGCGCATCGGGTTGGCCAGCGGAATGCTCTGCTTGTAGATGCTGCCGGCCATGCCGTTGACGTAGGTCTTGTTGTTGTAGGAGTCGAGGACCTGCAACTCATATCCGGCATCCCCGGGGCCGGTGGAGGCCAGGAACAATCCGCTGTTGCCACGCAACTGGCCAGAGCCGGTCACGTTTTCGGGAATTTTCCACTCTATATGGAACTGATAGTTCCTGAACGTGCGCTTGGTCTCAATATTGCCAGCGGCTTTATTTATTGTGACCACATTGTCTGCGACGGTCCATTTCGCCGGGACAGAACGGTCCTGCGCCGACACCCACTCGTCCAGATTCTTGCCGTCAAACAAGATGATTGCGTCGGAGGGAGCTGCTCCCAAGGTAGAGCCCGGCGTTACCACCTTCGGCTCCGGCTGCCAGACTTCGGTGTCTTCCGGTTTGGCGGTGGTCTGTTGGGCGTAGAGAGAGACGGCCATGGAGACGAGAATCAAGAACGTAAAGAACTTCCACATTTGTGTGCGCATGATGTGCAAGAGCATACACCTTAAAAGGTGAATATGGGGCCGTGGACCGTCGCTGCACACCAGTAGACGTTCTCGCCGTAATTGGTTGAGGTTCCGACGTCGTCTAAAGAAAGGGCATTCATGCGCATAGTCAACTGTTGAAATATCGTGATTCCGCGCGTTGACTGCGGTCAAAACGTGTTGTTGCCTGATAGTCGTCCCAGCTCTTGTTCTATACTCAGGTTGCGCGGGGTCAGCTGTCAGTTGCCAGAACGAGATTGTCGCCGCGTGAGCTACGCAGCCACTTTTACAATCAATGACATACATAATGTAACCTTGCTGCGGTAAGAAATGTCGGCCTTCGCCAAGTCGTCTGCATTCAAAAAATGCCTTTGGAGGGAGTCTTCTATGGTGACGCTTACTGTGAATGGAGTCCGGCGCGAGGTTCCGGCGCCTGACGATACTCCGCTACTCTACGTTTTGCGTAACGATCTCCAGTTGATCGGTCCGCAGTTTGGCTGCGGACTCGCACAGTGCGGAGCCTGTGCCGTTCTGATCGATGGCAAGGAAGTGCGTTCCTGCGTTACTCCGGTCGCGAGCGTTGCCAAACAGGAAATCACCACTCTCGAAGGCCTGCCCGCGAGATGGGCAAAACAAAAAGGCCTCTCGGCAGAGGAGGCGAAAAGCACGCTTCACCCGGTGCAGCAAGCCTGGATCGAGGAGCAAACTCCGCAGTGCGGGTTTTGCCAGAACGGGATGATGATCAAAGCAACCGAACTGCTTGAGAGCAATCCGCATCCCACACTGGCGCAAATCAAGGAGGCCTTCACCACATCCGGGGTGTCGCCCAATCTGTGCCGCTGCGGAACTTATGTTGCGATCATTGACGCCGTACAACATGCCGCCACGATCATGGCGAAGGGGAGGTAAGCGATGGCAACCATGGGCGAAAAAACAGCAAATGTTTTCGGACCAATCCTATCCCGCCGTCAATTCGTGAAAACGGGTGGCGCTCTTGTTGTGGGGTTCGGCCTGGTTGGCCCGAAGTTTCTGAAGGGAGAAGCTGCGGAAACAGCCACCTTCAAGAACTCGCTCGACCCAACCCAGCCCGGCTCCTGGATTGAGATTCACGCGGACAACACGGTCTTGATTCGCACCGGCAAGAGCGACTTCGGCCAGGGGTCGACTTTTACGGCCTACCGGCAAATCGTGGCCGATGAGTTGAGCGTCCCCTTCGACGCGATCACCACGGTCGTGGCAGGAGACACTGATCGCACGCCGGACGGCAGCGGAGCCTTCGATTTCCTCGGCCATGGAACACCGAACATCCGAAAGGCGGCCGCCTATACCTATCAAGCTCTGCTCGACCTCGCGTCAGAGCGACTGGGCGTGCCGAAGGACAAGCTTTCCGTCAAAGACGGCATAGTGTCGGGCGGCGGCAAGCACATTTCGTACGGCGATCTCGTCAAGAACCAGCAATTGAAGCTCACGATCCCTGTCAAGGGAGACCTCACCAGCATCATGGGGCTGACCATCGAGGGCAATCCGCCGATGAAGCCGGTCAGCGATTACACGGTCATCGGCAAGTCCTTCAAGAATTCCATCATCAGTTCGAAAGTGGCTGCGAAGGAAACCTGGGCGACGGACGTGCGACTGCCGGGCATGTTGCACGCGCGGGTGGTGCATCCGAAGACGCTCGGATCTACACTCGTCGCGGCCGGTCAACTGGACAAAACCAAATTTCCGAACTCGCGAGTCATCGTAAAGGGCAACCTTGTAGGCGTGGTTGCACCCACGGAGTGGGAGGTGATCCAGGCAGCAGATCAGGTAGCCAGCAGCACCAAGTGGACTGAGTGGAAGGGCCTGCCCGGCAATGCAAAACTCTACCAGCACCTCCGGGAAGAAGCCGACTGGACCTCCGCGCCGGTTGAAAAGAGTAAGGACTCCAAAGGCGACGTGGGCCCCGCGCTCACGGCGGCTCACAAGAAAGTCTCTGCCACGTATCAGCTGTCTTATATGAAGCACGCCCCGATTGGCCCGACCATGGCCGTTGCCGATGTCAAGCCGGATGGCACGGTGCACATCTATGCGCATAACCAGAATCCGCAGGCGCTTCGCGGCGAAATCGCAACGATGCTGCGTACTACGCCCGACCATGTGATCGTGCATTCCTATCCCGGCCCCGGACATTACGGCAGGTCAAACGGTGGAAATGCGGGCGCTGAAGATGAAGCGGTGCTCTTGTCACAAGCTGTCGGCAAGCCGGTCCGGGTGCAGTGGATGCGCGCTGACGATATGCAGTGGTCCACGCAATCGTCGGTTTCCTTCTCCGACGTTCAGCTTGCACTCGATGAAAAAGGCAAAATAGCCGCTTATCAAATTGACCACTACATGCCGGCCATGCAAGACGATCGGCCGATCGGCGCTGTCCTCGCGGGACTGCCTACTATGTCTGCCCCTCAGGTTCATTCTGACGGCGTAACGTCCACGGTGAACGGCATCGAAGATCCTTGGATTTACGCTGCGGTTCCGAACCTGATGGAGAATGGTCATGGCACATTCCAGGTAGGACAAAAAGCTTCTCCTCTCGCCGTCGGTCTGCGCGACCACAGCATGCGCACGCCGGGGCAGTTTCAGCAGAACTATCCGCGCGAACTGGCGATCAGCGAAGCGGCAGCACTCGCGGCCGCGGACGCCATCCAATTCCGCATCGACCACGCCAACGAAGAGCGGGCCATCGGAGTGCTGAAAGCGGTGCGCGACGCGTCCGGTTGGGATACGCGCCCCTCACCGCGTTCTGATGCTGCATCCACCGGATCAACGCCCCAGCGCGGTCGCGGAGTCTCGCTGATGTTGCGCAGCGGTACCTATTGGGCCTGCGTTTGCCAGATCGCCGTTAATCCCAGTTCAGGTGTAATCGTGGTGGAGAAGTACACGATCGCGGTCGATCCCGGCATTGTCGTCAACCCGATGCAGTTGAAGCGGAATGTCGAGGGCGGTGCGGTGATGGGAATCGGCCATGCGCTGTTCGAAGAGGTCACGTTTGATGAGAGCGGCATCACCACAGAAGACTGGATTTCTTATCCCATCCCAACCATGGCGGACATACCTGAGATCAAAGTCGTGTTGCTCAACAACCCGAAAGTTGGCAGTTACGGTGGAGGTTCGGAAGCGGCGAACGCACTTGCTGCACCAGCCATCGCGGCGGCACTCCACGACGCGACGGGGAAAGTCATTCGGCGGCTTCCGATGAAACCCGCTTACGTGCAGGCACTTCTTAAGACTTAACTTCCGATGGCCGACTACGCTTACATAATCCGCTAAGGTAAGGTTTGCGGACGCGGAAGCAATTGCTTGATGGCCGTGGCAAGCATCCCTGGGCGCATCGCGTTCAAACTACGCGCGACGAATTCGTAGGCATCGAGGCGTTCATCACCAGATGCGGCAGCGGTTTTCTTTCACCATGGGCTGACCCGGCTTGCACGCGAATGCCTTCTCAAACTCGGGCAGGTTCACCACCAGCCCATTGACGCGGTACTTGCCCGGCGAATGTGGATCTGTGATGGCGTTCATGCGTAGATTCTCTGGCCGGTTGTTCTCACACGCCCACTGCGCGTTTCCGACAAAGAACCGTTGCTCGGGCGTGAGGCCGTCGCGGTTTTCCAGATGCGTGTTCTTGGTCTGGTCTTTCCATGCCATCCACGCCAGAATCAAACCTCCAAGATCCGCGATATCCTCTCCTTCGGTGAGCTTGCTGTTGATCTTTATGTCATCGACGACGACGTACTGCGCGTACTGGTCTACCACGCACTGCGCACGCGCCTCGAAGTTTTGGTTGTCCTGCGACGTCCACCAATCCTTCAAGTTGCCCTGGGCGTCGAACTTGCGGCCCTGATCGTCGAAGCCGTGGGTCAACTCGTGACCGATGGTTCCGCCGGTGTTGCCGTAGTTGGGCGCGTCGTCCATCTTCGGGTCATAAAGAGGAGGCTGCAACACGCCTGCCGGGAAATTAATGTCATTCATGCGCGAACTGTAATAAGCATTGACAGTAGGCGGCGTCATCGACCACTCGCTGCGATCGACCGGCTTGCCTATTTTATTCAGCCTGCGCCTGGACTCGAACACCGCAGCTCGTTCGACGTTACCCGAAAAATCGTCACGCGAGATCACAACTGAAGAGTAATCACGCCACTTGTCGGGATAGCCGATCTTGTTCACGACGGCGTGGAGCTTGGTCAACGCATTCTGTTTGGTCTCGGGCCCCATCCACGTGAGCTGCTCGATATCCGTGGCCATGGCCAGCTCGATCTGGTTGGTCATGGTCAGCATCTTTTGCTTCATTTCCGGAGTAAATGTCCGGCTGACGAACTCCTGGCCGAGAGCTTCGCCCAGTTGCCGATCCACCAGTCCGACGCAACGTTTCCAGCGCGGGCGCAGTTGCGGGACTCCGCGCAGCGTCTTGCTGAAGAAATCGAAGTCCTCGTTCACAAAAGCCGACGACAAGAAAGGAGCGGCAGAATGAACCGTGTGCCAGCGCAAATAGTTCTTGATGTCATCGAGACTGGCGGTCTGGAGCTGGTTGTTGAGTTCCTTATAGAAAGCTGGTTCGGTTACGTTGAATGTATTTTCCCCACCCAGCCCGGCTTCCTTAAGGTACGCGGTCCAGTCGAAACCGGGCGAGAGCGCTTGCAACTGCTTCAGGTCAACTTTGTGGTAGAGGTTGTGTGGCTCGCGGCGCTCGACCCGGGTTAGGGAAGCCTTGGCCAGCGCCGTCTCCATGGCCATGATTGAGACCGCCTCGCGTTGTGCCGCGTCCGGTGCGTCGTCCAATAGTTGGAGCATGCGTTGTACGTGAAGCAGGTATTTCTGGCGTAGCTCCGCCGACTTCGCATCGGTCTTGATGTAATAGTCGCGGTCGGGGAGGCCGAGTCCGCCAGCAGTGGCAAAAGCAATCACCTGGGTCGAGTCGCCGTAGTCCTGATTCGATCCGAATCCGAAGAACATGCCGCTGCCTTCCGTCCGCAGATGAATCTGCCCCAAAAGAGCCGGCAGTTGGCTTTTTGATGTAAGGCCCTTGATCTGTTCAAGGTACGGTTTCAAGGGATCGGCGCCAAGCTTCTCAACCGCGGATTCGTCCATACAGGCGGCGAAGTAGTCCCCAATTTTCTGCTGGTTAGGGTTGCGGCCCGAAGTGTTTCTAGCCAGATCGTCCAGAATGCCCCACAGAAATCGTTGATTATCCTGAGCGAGCTTGCCGTAAACGCCCCAGCCGGGCTGGTCGGCGGGAATCGGATTTTTCTTCATCCAGCCGCCGCAACTGTACTGGTAAAAATCAACGCAGGGGTCGGCGCTCTTATCTATGAATTCCGTGTCGAGTCCTGGAGTGTAGGGCATCGACGTAATCGGGCTGTCGGCAGCTACTGTGGCGGGATTCGCGGCTGCTTGACCGAGGGCTCGCGACTTGGCATCGGATGCTGTTCTATTCGCCGGTGCAGCCTGGCCCATGGCCGCTGCCGCAAAGGCGACTATTAAGGCACTCGTAAAGAGAACGCGCATTTTTCCGCTCCAATCGCCAAGCCGGGCGAGTGTAATACGGGGGATGCGTGAGATCAACCTCGAGCTTGCTGCGGGTTCGGTCGTGCGGTAAGTGCCGAGCTCCGGCTACGGCCGAAGCTCGGCTCATCGCTTAGTTCACTGTTCTTAGTTCACCGTGAAGTTCGTCTTGCTGCTGGCGGTCACTCCGTTTGTCGTGACCCCGATCTTCCCGGTCTTCGCCCCCGTGGGAACAGTCGCCGTAATTTGTGTCTCGGAGTTGACGGTGAAGGTAGTAGCCGCTACTCCTCCAAACGTTACCTTGTTTGCGCCGGTGAAGTCGGTTCCAGTAATCGTCACCACCGTTCCAACCGCACCACTCGTCGGACTGAAACTGAGGACGGTGGCTTCCCCGGCTCCTTCCAGCGCCACGGTTTGAGTCCCGGCGCCATCTTTAATGGACAAAGTCGCTGTCCGCCTGCCGGTGGCCGTGGGCTTGAACGTGACTGTGATCAAGCAGCGGGCGCCCGGCAACACGTCGCTGCCGCATGCCGACTTGACGCTGAAATCTCCCGGGTCGGTTCCTCCGAGTGTCACGCTGCTGATCGCCAGAGCTGTGCTTTCGTCATTGGTAAACTGCACAGTTTCCGAGCCGCTGACGCCTACGGCCCTCGTGGTGTAGCCGATGGAGAGCGGCGAAACGCTCACTGGCTGTGTGCTGTTCTCCATGATGGTGACCCATGACTGGGTCGTCCAGGACGCATTGCCGGCGACGGCCATGTCCAGCATGCCGTCGTTGTTGAAGTCTCCCAGGGCGATACCGGAGTTGTTCACGCCGCCCATCCACGGCCCGATATCCAGATTGAAGGTGCCGTCGCCGTTGCCGGTGTAAACCAGCGCCGCTCCCCAACTCTGCTCCCCGCTGTATTCGGTTCCGCAGCTGGTGTACTGGACGGCAATGGCCAAGTCTGTCTTGCCGTCCTGATTAAGATCACCAGCGCCGATCCAGTATGGATTCGTCCCCCCGCTGGGATAGCACAGTACCCACGCGTTGAACTTATAGGTGGCGCCCATTGTGAACGTTCCCGTGCCATTTCCTGTAAGGATCTGCAGCGTCCCGTTGTTGTTCGGGCCGGTCACAGCCAGATCCAGGTAGCCGTCGTTGTTGAAGTCGCCTACAGCCAGCCCGTTTGAGTTCACTCCCGTGGAGTTGGAGATCGGAGCCTGGAACGTTCCGTCTCCGTTTCCCAGCAGGATGTCAACGGACAGCCCGTTCCAATTGGCGATCGCGAGGTCGAGTTTGCCATCGTTGTTGAAGTCTCCGACCACGATGTTTCCGGAGCCGTTTCCGCTGGCGCCGGCAATAACCGTGGCCGTCCCATAAACGCCCTTGCCGTTATTGAGCAGCACACTCAGGCTGCCGTCTCCGTTCGACGTCACAATATCCAGCCTATTGTCGCCTCGAAGGTCGGCCAATGTAACGCTGCCGGACTGCACCGTCACCCCCGTGGGATAGTAGACCGGCGCTTTGAACTTTCCAGTGCCGAGTCCCTCCAGCACTGCAACCACATTTTCGAAGCAGTTGTAGGGATCGTCGAGACTGTTCGCAACCACATCGACCTTGCCATCCCCGTTGACGTCGCCCAAGGCGATCGAGTTGATGCCGCTGCGATTAGCTTCGCCGCACCCGACCGCTATTGAGGTCGCCGGCCCGAACACCCCGTGCGAACTCCCCAGCATCACCGTAATGCCGGCCCCAGTCCCGCCGCCGCCGGTCACGATGTCCGGATAACCATCGCCATTGAGGTCCGCCGTTGCAATGGCCATCAGAGCGTTCCCGCTGGCATTGGAGGCCCAGCCGTAGTCGTAGCTCTGGCTGCTGCGGAAAGTGCCGTCGCCGTTGCCGAAGCCCAGGGTGATCCACTGGCCGTCGGTGTTGGATGTGGCAAAATCAAGCTTCTTGTCACCATTAAAGTCGGCGACCACCACATTGTTCGGATACCCATCCGTGGCGAATGATTCTCCTGCCGTGAAACCGCCTTTGCCGTCGCCCAGCATAGTCCATACCGCGGATGAGGAGTAGGAACTCACGACCAAGTCATTCTTCTTATCGCCATTGATATCGGTGATCACGACATAATCGATCCACGAGGGGCCATAGAGGACCGGGGTTTTGAACGTGCCATCGCCATTATTGATATAGACGTAGGCTCCGTTTCCCGTTCCCATCACTACGTCGCCGTGGTCGTCCTTGATCAGTTGCCCGATGGCCAGCGCCATGGCGCCCGAGTTGGACCCTTGCTGGTAGAACACAGGAGTCTGGAAAGTGCCGTCACCGTTACCGAGGAGCACATAAATGCCGTCGCCACTGTTCTCCGACGCGACCACCAGATCCATCTTGCCGTCATTGTTGACGTCCCACGCAGCCTCGGAGTTGGAAGCGCCTGGACTAGGAATTCCGACCGCCGACGTCGGCACCACGAACGTTCCATCTCCATTCCCGAGAAAGACGTCGATACCATTGTTGGGGTCGATCGCCAGCAGATCCAGGTGTCCGTTGCCGCGGAGATCAGCCGCGATCAGTCCGCCGGCCAGATCATGATTGGCGGGACCGCCCAGTTCGGCATACGAAGCCTTCAAGGTGAAGCCGCCCGCGCCGTTGCCCAGAAAAATCCAGAGCGTGCCCGGGTTGAAGTTGCAATCCCCTCCGTTAGTCCCGGAAACCACGGCGAAATCCAAATTACCATCGTTATTGAAGTCGCCCGTGACCAGGCCGCCCTCTAAAGTGCAGGGAAATGTGGTAATGGACGCAACTGGCTGAAACGTGCCATCACCGTTGCCCAGCATGATGCCCACTCCGGCGGTATTGCCGTTGTCGTCCAGCGTAAGCAGATCTGGTTTTCCGTCCCCGTTGAAGTCGCCCACGGTCACCGTCTGGACCGCAATCGGGCCGTAGTTGGCGATCACCGAACCCCCGTTCACCAGGGTTCCGTTCACAAACGTTGGCGGAATCGGAGTCTGCCCAGAGGAAGTACCGGTAAGAGTTGCCAGCAACATCAGCAGCGCGCAAAGGGTAAAAGTCTTAGTCAGAAGTGTGGCGAAGGGGCAGTGCGTGGACATCTTGATCCTCCAAAACTGTGATTTAACGAGATTTCCGTGTCGCAAGATTCTGCTTCCGGCTTCGAATGGCCCAAATGGGCCGCAGGCTGGCCAGAAAGGGGGATTTTGGCCGCCTTCGGTGTCGACGTATAATGCCCGGCGCTGCCAGTTTCCGGCAACGGACAACAACGGACATTAAAGGGCATTACAGGATGGGCGATAGCCCCGCGCGTCAAATCCCCGATCACCGCCTCGATTCCTGGAAAGAAATCGCCGCTTTCTTCGGCCGCGACGAACGCACCGTTCGCCGCTGGGAGAAGGAACGCGGCCTGCCCGCCCACCGCGTGCCCGGCGGCGCCCGTGGGGGCGTCTTCGCCTTTACCAGCGAGTTAGCCGACTGGTTGCAGGGACGAAGCGAGGAATTGGACACCGAGGATGCAGTTTCCCGGGCAGCTGCAGATGCTCAGACGGACTTCGCGGGAGTGGTCACGGTTCAGCCAGCGCCGGTCGGTAGCCAGGCTCCAGCCCAGATTCTTCCAGTCCGGATTCTTCCGCCCCAAATTTTTCCACCCCAGCCCGTTCTGCAGCCGGTCGCGGACGTAAGAAGTTGGCCGCCGTCCCGCCTGGCTGCCTGGATCCTTCCGCTTCTGCTTGCCGCCGTTCTCATCATCTATTTCTCGATTGGCCATAGCGGGCCGCAATACAAAGCCCTCGCCAGCCGTCACCCGGCGAATGCGGAAACCCAGGATTTCTACCTCGGCCCAGATTCCATTGCCGTGCTCCCTTTTACCAACGAGCGTGGAAATGCCAACACAGACTATCTCAGCGACGGCATCACCGAATCGTTGATTGGCAACCTCGCCCATGTGCCCCAGCTCAAGGTGCGGTCCCGCGACTCGGTCTTTCGCTACAAGGGAAAGGATATTGAGGTGCGCACCGCAGGCAGCAATCTCGGAGTATTGGTGGTGGTGAGCGGGCGAGTGCTGCTGCACGGCGACTCCATCGACATAAGTACAGAGCTGACCGATGTTCGGGACAACACCGAAATCTGGGGACACCGCTACACCGGCAAAAGCGCCAACCTCATCTCGTTGCAGCAGCAAATCGCGAGCGACATTGCAGGAAGGTTGCGTTCCACCCTCAGCGCTGCAGCCAGGCAGCAGGTCATCAACCAGGGCACCAAGGATGCGCAGGCTTACTCGCTGTATCTAAAAGGGCGCTACGCATGGAACCAGCGGACGTACGCAGATCTCCAGACCGCCGTCTCCTATTTCAATCAAGCCATCGCCCAAGACCCCGAATATGCTCTGGCCTATTCCGGACTTGCCGACGCTTATTCCGTCATGCCTTTTTTCGGAGGTAACCCCAACGAAGACTATGCGAAATCCAATACGGCTGCCCGCAGGGCGCTGCAGGTGGACGCGTCCCTGGCTCATCCCCATGCCGTTCTGGGCAGCAACGAGATGAGCTACGACTGGGATTTTGCCGGAGGTGAAGCGGAGTTCAAGAAGGCGATTGATCTCGATCCCAACGATGCCACGGCCCACCAGTGGTACGCGGAAGACCTTAGCACCATCGGTGGCAGAGATCAGGAGGCGCTGGCGGAAATCAATCGCGCTCATCAGCTGGATCCGCTGTCACCCATCATCAGCCGGGTGATCGGAAGTATTCGGGTTTCAGCGCGGCAGTACGATGAGGCAATTTCCGTTTGCCAGGAACTGGAGAACGAGAATCCCACCTTCGCCACCGCGCACGACTGCCTGGCCTACGCTTATTGGGGAAAACGCCTGTACCCGCAAGTCATTGAGGAATGGAAAACCTACGCAAAACTTACCGGACACCCAGACGATTTCGAGTTCGCCGCGGCGCTGGAGCGAGGTTTTCGCTCCGCAGGATCAGGCGGCGCCGGACGCGGCGACTCAGAATGGCGCGGCGCTCTTACCCAAGCCATCGCAACCCTGCGAGCCCGGCGCAATACCCACTACTATTCTCCGTACATGATCGCCCGCCTCTACGCGGACCTGGGTGACAAGGAACAGGCTTTCCAATGGCTCGACACCGCTTATCGGGAACACGACTGGCTGCTCATCGGTTTGAATACCCAGTTCCAACTCGACCCCCTGCGTTCCGATCCGCGATTTGCTGAGCTGGTGCGCAAAGTCGGTCTGCCGCAGTCAATACACTCGAACCGGTGACCCAAGCTTTCTCCCACATGGAACGACGACGCCCCATTGGTCGGGTGAAGCCGTCCCAACCAATGCTCAGCCTGTTCGAAAACAGATGGGTTGAGGGCACTTGAGCTAACCATATACAAAGTGTAGGAATCGAAGTGTACGACTGCTAAGAATCGCACCCCCGATATCGACACCGCAAACAAAGTCGACTGAACCGCTTCCTTCCGTTGATACAGATCTGCCGAAGTTTCGGCGCATCCGGCAGAACGAACATTTAGGTAAGAGCGGCTTGTATAGTGAGCTTATGAATCCGAGGCTAAGAGTTGCCTGCCTTGCTGCGTTTTTCTTTAATCAGGTAAACGCCACTGCGGCGCAGACGCCGCCGGAGGCGGCCCGCGACTACACTGCGGCACATCGGGCGGAACTCGTGCAGCGGTTTAGCGAATTGCTGTCGATACCGAATGTTGCCGCCGATCCGGCAAACCTGCAGCGCAATGCCGACTGGCTGCTCGCAGAGCTCCGAAAACGCGGTATCGATTCCCGGTTGCTTTCTTTTCCCGACGCGCCTCCGGTGGTCCTCGGGCAGATCAACGTGCCGGGCGCTCAACATACGATTGTTTTCTACGCGCACTATGACGGTCAGCCGGTTACTCCGTCGGAATGGGATGGCGGCTCGCCCTTTACGCCGACCGTGCGGGAAGTAAACGGCGAGCCGCGCATCTACGCCCGATCGGCCGGCGACGATAAAGCGGCCATCTTCGCGCAACTCACGGCGCTCGATGCGTTAAAGGCAGCCGGGATCGCGTTGCGGGCGAATCTTCGCTTCGTGTGGGAAGGTGAAGAGGAAGCAGGATCGCCGCATCTGGAGCGGATTCTCAACGCGAACCGCGACCTGGTCCACGGCGATGTGTGGCTGGTCTGTGACGGGCCGGTCGATCAAAGCGGCGAGCAGACGGTCGTGTTTGGAGCGCGAGGCGATGCGCATTTGGAGATCACAGTTTACGGGCCGCATCACGGGCTGCACAGCGGCCACTACGGAAACTGGGCGCCGAATCCCGCGATGATGCTGGCGCAGGTGCTTTCCGGGATGAAAGATGACGACGGCCGCGTTCGGGTTCCGCATTTCTACGACGGAATTGAGCCGCTCTCGGCGATTGAAAAAGAAGCGCTGGCCCGCGCGCCCGTGAACGACCGGATGCTGATGAATGCCTTTTGGCTGGGGCACGTCGAGGGCGCAGGCGCGCATCTACTCGATCTGATCAACCAACCTTCGCTGAACATTAACGGCCTCTCGTCGGGCCAAACTGGAGCTAGAGCCACCAATGTCATTCCTCCCACCGCAACCGCTGATTTGGACTTGCGCCTGGTGGTCGGAATCGACTGGCGCGCCCAGCAGCAACGCGTCATCGACTACATTCGCTCCCGCGGCTACTTCATCGTGGATCGCGAACCCACGCAGCAAATCCTTCTGGAACATCCGCGGGTTGCGATGGTTGTGCGCGATGAGGCGAGCTACAACGCCGTGCGCACGCCGATGGATCTGCCCATTGCGCGGGAGGTGATTGAAGCGGTGAAGAGTGCGCGCAAAAATAAAGATGTGGTGCTGCTGCCTACTATGGGAGGCAGCGTGCCGCTGGGAGCGATGGAACGCGCCGCGCAGACGCGCACGATCACGGTACCCATCGCCAATTATGACGACAATCAGCATGCCGCCAACGAGAACCTGCGCTTGCAAAATCTGTGGGACGGAGTGGAAACGATGGCCGCGTTGCTCGATATGAAGTAGCGGGGAAGAACACACGCTGAGGCGAAATTGTTGGGCTCGACGCTTGGATACTTGCCAGTCGACCTTTGAAACCGGAAACTAGAAACAGTTCCTCACGAGAACGCATGAAAGCCATTGCCGTCATTCCCGCCCGACTGGCCTCTACGCGATTGCCACGCAAGATGCTGCGTAAGATCAGCGGCCGGCCGCTTATCGGAGTAGTTTACGAGGCTGTGCAAACTTCGCCGCTGCTGGCGGAGGTGATCGTGGCGACGGACTCCGCCGAGATCGCGGACGTGTGCCGCCAACATGGATGGCACGCGCGAATGACCTCGACCGCTCATCGCAGCGGGACCGAGCGCGTACACGAGGTTTCGAATGTGGTGAGCGCCGACGTCTACATCAATGTCCAAGGCGACGAACCGCTCACCCGCTCCGAACACATTGCCACGCTGCTCGGGGTGATGAAAAATCCAGACGTGCAGGTGGGAACGCTGATGACCCCCGCGGCCGAGGTGGATATTCCCAACCCGAACGCGGTGAAGGTTGTTGCCGATACGAACGGCCGCGCGCTTTATTTTTCCCGCGCCAGCATTCCCTTCGACCGTGACGGCACGCAGCCGCGTTACTTCAAGCATCTGGGACTGTACGCCTATCGCAAAGCTGCGCTGGACCGGTTCGTCGCGCTGCCGGAATCGTCGCTGGAGAAAAGCGAGCGGTTGGAGCAATTGCGCTTTCTCGAGAACGGCATGCCGATTTTCGTCGGCGAAACGCCTTACGATTCGGTGGGGGTCGATACGGAAGAGGATCTACAACGCGTAATCGAGATCCTGCGGAAATTAAAACCTTAAGCGTGAAACGCGGGATCGTGCTTTCGTCCCCAGGTTTCGGCCGCGGCTACGCGGCGAGCGATCGCGGGATGCGAATGGAAAGCCCACTCCACTAACCTGGAGGGAGTACGCTCGGCCAAATTTTGCTCGGCCAGTTTGTTCATCGACGAAATAAAAGGCACGATACTGGCCACCGACTCAAATGCGTACTGGTCCGCCTGGCGCTCGTTGAAGCGCGAGTAAGCATTCAACGCCGGCATCAACACGAGCGAAAGCACGGTAGCAACCAGGACCAGCAATGGCAGGTTGGCGAAATCGGAAAGCCGGTCGAAGTTGAATAGGTGCTGCTCTAAGGCGAAATGCAGAGCCCAGTTCGCAGCCCAGAAGCCAAAAAGTGTGATGCCGGCCTGCACGAAGATTCCCTTCAGAATATGGCGATGCACGTGGTGCCCGAGTTCGTGCGCCAGCACGGCTTCAATCTCCTCGGGCGTGTAATTGTCGAGCAGCGTGTCGGCAAGAATGATTCGGCGTGTGCTGCCTAAGCCCGTGAGCGCGGCGTTCGCTTTCTTGGTTTTTTCGGAAAGCTTCCAGCGGTAGACTCCACGCACTCGCGTGCCGGCTCGCTCACTCAGCACCACCAGGCGGCGCCGGAGATCTTCGTTGTCGAGCGGTTCGAATTTATAAAAGATAGGGAACAGCACCACTGGCGCCAGTTGGGCCATCACCACGAACAACCCCATGAACAGCGCCCATGTGATGAACCACCAGTGCTGAGGAGATTGCCGGATAGCGAAATACAGCAACTCGACCAGGACCCCGCCCAGAACCACTCCTACCATGAATCCCTTGCCTTCGTCCCAGAGCCAGGAACCCAATTTCTGGTTCGAGAGCTTAAACCTGCGCTCGACGCGAAATCCGAAATAGTCCAGGCCGAAGCCCAGCACCTTGCCGATCATCAGCAACAGGACGAGATAAAAAAACACCGAAAGCGTATAGTTCTGCGCTCCCAACCGGTAGGCAAAATCGCGCAACGCCCCCGACCAGCCTGTAACCAATAGGACGATCAGGAATGCGAGGCCGACGACGAAATCGGCGATTCCCAGCCACCGCCGCGTGCGGTTGTAGCGCTGGGCGTCGGCTGAATCCGCCGGAACCGGGGTTGGGCTTGCCACAAGAGTCATGTTTCTTAAAAGTATCGCATTTGCGCGACAGGAATGCCGACTTAAAGTGCGCACAGCTTAGGATGTGGCAGGAAAGCCGCTGGCAGTGCCTCGGGCGGCTTGCCTCCGTTGCCGGAGCGATGATCAGCCTTCGCGAACGAACTGCTCAGCGCTGGCCAGAATCCCCGTGACCAGTTCCGGCGATGCTGCTTCGCAATACAGCCGCAGCAACGGTTCCGTTCCCGAGGCGCGGAACAAAATCCAGGCTTCCGCTCCGTTGCCATTGGTGGGCGCATCCAGAAAAAACTTTATGCCATCCAGATTCTCTTTCTTGAGTACAGAGTAGTGGCCCAGATTTCGAGTGTCGTCGGCGCGGGCGCGCTGAATGGCTGCTTGTTTGATTTCTTCCGCAATATGCAGATCGCGTCGCCCATAGTAGTGAGCGCCAAATTCGCGCTGCAGGTCCGCAACCAGCTGGCCGAGTGGCTTGCCTTCCTCAGCCATCACGTTGGCTAACAGCAGGCAGTTGAGCACGCCATCGCGCTCCGGCAAAAATCGCGAATAGCCAATGCCGCCGGACTCCTCGCCGCCAATCAGGATTTCCCGCTCCATCATCAAGTCAGCAATGTATTTGAACCCGATCTTGGTTTCATAAATCTTGCGGCCGTACTTGGCGGCGATGCGGTCGAGCATCCGCGTAGTGTTGAACGCGCGCACCACGTCGCCGGGCCACTTCTTGCGTTGCAGCAGCCAGTGCAAGAGCACGCAAAAAATCTTGTGTGAGTCTACGAAGCTGCCGTCTTCAGCGACGGCACCGATGCGGTCTGCATCGCCGTCCGTGGCCAGACCGGCATCACACTTTTCGCGAACCACGGTTTGTTGCAGCAGCGCGACATGCGGCTCGATCGGCTCGGGATTGATGCCGGGGAACAGGGGATTCAGTTCTTCTCGGATCGCCACACACCGGATGCCGCGGCCGCGAAATATTCCTGACAGAACACCTCTGCCGGAACCGTACATCGCGTCCACCGCAAACTTGAAGTTGGATTTCGCGACCAGTTCGAGGTCGGCAAAGGCGCAAACCGCCGCAATGTAGGGCTGCTTCAAGTCGACTTCTTCGATGGCAGCGTTTACCCCCTTTGGCATGGCGCCTGTCGCCATCTCTTCTTCGATCCGCTTCATGATGGCGGGCGTTGCCGAGCCGCCAAACTTGCCTTTGAACTTTACTCCGTTCCAATTCCACGGATTGTGGCTGGAAGTGATCATGACTCCGCCCCCTGCGCCTTGATGCTTCACGGCATAGGAAACAGCTGGCGTAGGCGTGTAATCGTGCGCAAGTTTGACGGGAACTCCGGCTGCCCCGATGACCTCAGCAGCCACCTGAGCAAATCGCTGCGAGGCAAATCGCGTGTCGTAGCCGATGAGGACGCCGCGTTTCGCGTCTTCGTACTTCAGTACATAAGAGGCAATCGCGCCCGCGACGCGGCGCACGTTATCGAAAGTAAAGTCGTCCGCGATGATGCCGCGCCAACCATCGGTGCCGAATTTTATTTCTTGGGGCATGTTTAAAAATTTCTAGTGTCTAGTTTCCGGATTACGCGTTCGTTGACTTCTACGCCCCGCTACCGGAAATCAGAGATCGGACATCAGAAAGCTGCAACTACGTTAGCCGGTGCAGCTTTTTCTCGTCCAGATACTTCACGACCTTGCCGACATCCTGCGCATGCTGCCGAGTGGTAATCAGCAGGGCATCGTCAGTTTCCACGACAATTAAATCACTCACGCCGACGACAGCCACGAACTTTCCCGGCGCGTAGATGTGGTTTCCGTCAGCGTTCACCACACATGCTCCCGCGCTGGAGATCAGGTTTCCGTCAAGCGGCTTGCTCTTCGCGCTGCGATGCTCGTGCAGAGCGGTCCAGGAGCCGAGGTCGTTCCAGCCAAAATCTGCGGGCAGGCAGAAGATATTCCCCGCCTGTTCACCTTTCGCCGACCGAGGCTCAAGAATGGCATAGTCCACGCTGATGTTTTCGCATTTTGGATAAAGCTTGCGGAATGTCGCCGCAAACCTTCGCGTGCCAAACGCATCGGCGATCTCTTCGAGCAGATGGGCGGTCTTGGGGAGATGCTCGTGCAGTGCATTGACCAGCGTGCGCGCGCTCCACAAGAAGATTCCGCTATTCCAGAAATAATTTCCCGCCGTGACGAACTCGCCTGCCCTGGCCGCGTCCGGCTTTTCGGTAAACCGACGAACACGCAAGGCGCCGTCGTCGGGCGCGCCCGCCTCGATGTAACCGTAGCCGGTCTCGGCCCGAGTCGGTCGAATGCCGATCACCACGATGTTTTCGCCGGAGGCCGCGATCTGAATGCCGCGCTCCAAAGTGTCACGAAAGTGCTTTTCATCCGCGATCACGTGGTCAGATGGAAACATCCCGATGACGGCATCCGGATTTTCCCGTAGCAACAGAAAAGCAGCAAGGCCGATTGCCGGGGCGGTGTTTCGTCCTTTCGGCTCAGCCAGCACCTGAGTCTTCGACAATTTCGGCAGTTGCTTCAGAATTGCCGGCCGCAGATCTTCGTTGGTGATAACCCAGAACTGCCTGACAGGAGCGAGTCGCAGAAGTCTCGCCACCGTTTGCTGGATCATCGTCTGCTTGCCATCGAGTGCGAGCAGTTGCTTGGCGCGCTTCTTCCGGCTCAGCGGCCAGAAGCGCGTGCCTCGTCCACCGGCGAGAATTACGGGATAGAAAAGTGAACTCTTGGCCACAATGTTTTGCAAATTACGCAGATTGAAAAAATTACGATAAAAAACTCAAAATCAAAAATTCGAAACCAAAATTAAAATTAAAATCAAAATCAAATCAAAATCAAAAATACATTCTCGTCTCAGGCTCGGGCAGCTCTTTCCCGGGCACGTATGCTCTCAGGAATTCAAGCGTCCATTGCGGCCGCACGCCGAAATTTTCAAGGCCAGCCGGAACTACAACCGCGTCGCCCTTGGCGAGAGTAACAGGTTCCGCGCCAGCCGACTCAATCGCACCGCATCCTTCTGTTGCCACCAGAATCTGCACCGAACTTCTGCCCGAATCGTCACGAGTGGAAAGCTCGAATGCTTCTTTCGCCTCGAACCTGTCAACCACAAAGTATGGCGCAGCCACCAGCAATTCGTGCCGGTTCTTGCTGGCGTGAACCTGCACCGGACCCGGCCGGACCACTTTCCCTGACGCGGTTTTTTCTTTCACCGCAGCCATGCCGTCCTTCAGGTGAAGTTCCCTGCCGCGTCCGTAATCATACAGGCGGTAGGTAGTGTCGGACTGCTGCTGGATCTCGACGATCACCGAGCCGGGGCCCAAGGTATGCACGGTGCCTCCGGCAACATAGATCATGTCGCCCGCATAAACGTCGAGCCAGTTGAGAAGCTCTTCGGCGCGGTTTTCCCGAATCGCCACTTCGAGTTGCGCAGCAGTTGCTCCTGACTTAAGGCCCAGCGCAATCTGTGAACCGGGTTCAGTGTGTGCCACATACCAGCACTCCGTTTTGCCCCAGGGTTGGCCCACGCGGAGCGCCTGCTCGTCGTCAGGATGAACCTGCACCGAAAGTTTTTCATGCGGGAACAGAAACTTCGCCAACAGAGGGAATCGCTTCGCGTCTCGCGCTGCGTCCCCCACCAGGTCGCGCCGGTTTTTCTCACTTAATTGCGACAGGGTTTCTCCGGCAAACGGCGCGTTGGCTACTTTGCAATCGTCGCCGGTTAACCAGGCTTCGCCGATTTTTTCCGCAAACTGGTGATTGGGATAAATCGGAGAAAGATCGCGCGTGCCCCAAGGTCGAGGATCGAACCCCGGGAGCATCAGCAATGGATAGAGATTCTCCATAGAGACTTACGATCACAAAAAAGGCCGCCCGCAATTGGAACGGCCTCTGCCGAACCCAGCAATATAGCTCTACGGCCAACTTGCGGCAATCGTTGGTTGCCGCGCTTTGGGCAGGTGTTGCCAAATGGTTAAAGCGCGGCGAAAAATTTCCGCATCCGTTCGAGTCCTCGATCTAACTCGGCCTTCGAGGTGGCGTAGGAAACGCGAATGTGATCGCCGGTGCCGAAGCCTTCGCCGGGAACCGTGGCGACGTGCGCCTCCCGCAAGAGTCGCCCCGCCACGTCTGACGCGGACTTCACGCCGCCGGACCCGAAGAACGACGACACGTTGGGATAGGCGTAGAACGCGCCTTCCGGCAAGGTGCACGTGATGCCCGGGATCGCGCGCAGGCCTTTCACCACATGGTCGCGCAGTTCGATGTATTCGTGGCGCATTTCTGCGATGCACTCCTGCGGCCCCTTCAGCGCCGCTACCGCGGCCTTCTGCACAATCGAAGTTGGATTCGAGGTCGACTGGCTCTGCAGCTTCGCCATCGCGCTGACTACCGCGGCGGGGGCTAACGCATATCCCAGGCGCCACCCGGTCATGGCATAAGTCTTTGAGAGCGATCCCAGCACCACCATGCGTTCCTTGTACTCGCGCAGCGACCCCACTGAAAAATTCTTGCCCGTGTAATTGAGATACACATAGCACTCGTCGGAAAGCACCCAAATGCCGCGCTGATGAGCCAGGCGCACCACCTCGGTCATGTCCTCGGCACTCATCACGGCGCCGGACGGGTTTGAGGGCGAGTTGAGAATGATGACCTTGGTGCGGGGAGTGATGAGACGGGCCACCATCTCGGCGGTGACGCGGAAACCCTGCGACTCGTCGGATTCCAGCAGAACGCAGTGTCCGCCCGCGTAGCGCACGATGTCCTTGAACGAAACCCAGTAAGGGACGGGCAGAATCACTTCGTCGCCGTGATCCACCAGAACCTGGATGGCGTTGAACAGCGCGTGTTTGCCACCGGTCGACGCGATCGCTTCTTCGCGGCGATAGTCGGAATCAAAATCCACGTTGTGCCGGTGTACGATCGCATCGCGCAACTCGGCGGTGCCGGCAACGGCGGTGTACTTCGTGAAATTGCCCTGAATGGCTGCGATGGCTGCGTCTTTGATGTGCTGCGGAGTGGCAAAGTGCGGCTCGCCCGCGCCGAAATCGACCACATCGATTCCCTGGGAGCGCAGTTTTTCCGCCTCGGCGACCACCGCCATGGTGGCCGACGGCTCGATACGGTTGATGCGGTCGGTAAGTCGCAGCGCTTCAGTGGTTGCGGTGGTCATGCTTTTTTCTTCCTCTTCTTGTCGCTGGTTTTCTTATTCTTGTCGATCTTCTCGTCCTTCTTCTCGTCAGCGGGGACATCGACGATGCTCGCGTCGTGAAACTTGTAAGCAGGATCCAGCTTCTCACGGAGCTTTTGCTCAACCACTTCCGGCACCAGGCCTTTCACCGGGCCGCCGGCCTGCGCCACTTCCCGCACCAGGCGCGAGCTGACGTAAGAATATTTATCGGCCGGCATCATGAATACGGTCTCAAGCGTGGGCTCGAGCTTGCGGTTCATGAGCGCCATCTGCAATTCGTATTCGTAATCGCTGATGGCGCGGATGCCGCGCAGGATGCACACGGCATCGATCGACTTGGCATACTCCACCATCAGCCCGTTGAAAGTGTCGATGCGCACATTCTTCAGGTCCGCAGTGAGCGCCCGCAACATCTCCAGCCGCTCGGCTACGCTGAACATCGGACTCTTCTCCGAGTTGCGCAGGATGGCGACCACCAGTTCTTCAAAAATCTTGCTGCCCCGCTGAATCAGATCGAGGTGCCCATTGGTGGGCGGGTCAAACGAACCGGGATAGATAGCAATGCCCTCGTTCAATGGTCCTCACAGGAAAAGGCTCTCAGCGAGTGCAACTTAAGATTTTATGCGGGCGGGAGCAAGGATGGCAATTGGGGGAGTAAGAAAACGGGGCGCAGCGCTTTGAAACGCCACGCCCGTTTGGCAACGAAATCAGCGCCGCGCCGCCACGATCGGCGCCTTTACCGGCTCCGCCGCCGTCGGCATGGTCGTAACGCGCGCGCCTTGCGGCGGTGGAGTTTGAGCAGCCACGGCTGCCGGCTGCGGATGGGCCACGGTCAGTCCCAGCGTCTTGCGCACTTCGGCGTCAAGCTTGGCCATAGTGTCTTTGTTGTCTTTCAGGAACTGGCGGGCATTTTCGCGGCCCTGCCCGATGCGTTCGCCTTTGTAGCTGAACCACGAGCCGGATTTCTCGAGAATGTTGTTGTTCACCGCGATGTCGAGCAGATCGCCCTCGCGCGAGATGCCTTCGCCGTAAAGAATATCGAATTCAGCTTCGCGGAACGGGGCGGCTACTTTGTTCTTCACCACTTTTACTTTGGTGCGCGAGCCGGTGACTACATCGCCTTCCTTGATCGCCGCAATGCGCCGGATATCGACGCGCACCGACGAGTAAAACTTCAGCGCCCGCCCGCCGGTGGTCGTTTCCGGATTGCCAAACATTACGCCGATCTTCTCGCGAATCTGGTTAATAAAGATCAGGCAGGTGCGCGATTTCGAAACCGTCCCCGTCAGCTTGCGCAGCGCCTGCGACATCAGGCGCGCCTGCAGGCCCATGTGGCTGTCGCCCATTTCGCCGTCGAGTTCGGCCTTGGGCACCAGCGCCGCAACCGAGTCCACCACCAACACGTCGATCGCGTTTGAGCGCACCAAAGCTTCCGTAATCTCGAGTGCCTGCTCACCGTAGTCGGGCTGCGAAACCAGCAGGTTGTCGACGTCGACGCCCAACTTCTTGGCATACGCCGGGTCGAGCGCATGCTCGGCGTCCACGAACGCGGCCATGCCGCCCGTCTTCTGCGCCTCGGCAATCACCTGCAGCGTGATGGTGGTCTTGCCCGAAGATTCCGGCCCGAAGACTTCCACCACGCGCCCGCGCGGAAATCCACCCACGCCCAGAGCCGCGTCAAACGAAATTGCCCCAGTCGAGATCACCGCGATGGGGACGATAGCTTCCTTCGACCCCAGCCGCATGATGGAACCCTTGCCAAACTGCTTTTCAATCTGCGAGACCGCCAGTTCAATCGCCTTGCCGCGTTCATCCGCCATGGGAGTGAGGCTCCTTTGAATGTTCAGAAACTGAGTGCAGAACTAATGGGAACTGATCTGGCCGGATTATACATACAGATTGAAGCGAAGAAAAGGCGAATCTTAATAATAAACAGTGGAAATCATCCCGAATTGGGCGAGGAAGGTTATGTGGCGCGGGCGCTCCTTCCCGAAATCAAGTCGGCGTATACTGCGAGTGAGCGTATGCTAGGGCCGACTAGAGGTTTTCGGTCTATGGTCGATCGGATCGTTGAGCCGATAGGATTTCCACGGTTATTGCTCGGCCTCTCTTTTGGTTGAGTGAGAGGAACAAGAACCCCAATCACAAGGCTGACCGTGAGAAAATGCGGTTCTGGGTAGGGGTCGCGATTCTGATTGCCTGCGGCGAACTTGCTACCGCTTGGCATAACGAAATCGGATGGGCATGGCAGAACCATCCTGAGATCTCGTTTTTCGCGGCTCTTGCTGTATTTATAACGATATTCCGTATCGGTGCGCCGATCCGGCATAGCCTTGTGACGACGCCCTCCGACAGTCCGTCGCCGCCGCACGACCAGGACTAAAGTTCTCGGACACCTACCTCTGCAGCAAATCCACCGGCGCCGTCACATCGTGCACGCGAAAATACTTCGCCAGCGCTGGATACTTCCGCGCTACAGCCTCATACATCGCATAAGCCACGTTGCGATAGGAAACATGCCCCGCCGGCGTAGTTCGCAACTCGGAGATGTAGACCACCTCGGCAAAGTCCATCTTAAACAGCGCGCGTTTGCGGAACGCCAGCGGAATCGCATACTGAGAATTCTCCTCCGCTTCCGGCGTGCCGCACTGCGCGAGATTCTCTACCGCGGTTTGCGTGCGTAGCATCGCAGCCTCGAAACGGCTGCGCATGCCGGCATCTTCCACGTCGAGCAGCATCTCGTAGCCGTGCTGTGTGGTGAATCCCTGCATCACTTGGATGCAGCGCCGGTGCCGGTGCATATCGCGGAAGCCGCCCGTATCCATCAGGATGTCGAAGCGGAACTGCTGCCCGGCGCGGAAAGCGCGCAGCATGTCGTCATGCTTGCCGCGATGCCGCAAGCCCAGGTCGATGATCTCGCGCCGGTATCTTTCCCCTGAAACCTGCAGCGCTTGCCGCAGTTGGCGGTAAGAATGATGCGAATGCTCGTAAAGCAGCGTGGTCGCAATCTCAACTTCCAGCGGTTCGTCGTCGAGCAGATCGACGATGGCCTTCGAAGGCGCAACGGGCTCGCTCTTCATCAACTCACGCGCAGCTTGCCGCAATTCGCGCCGCGTTTCCATCTCGTACACATTGGGGTCCGCATACTTCACCAGCGTCGGCGCCACCCGAACTTCATGCAGCAATTCCTGCTCGGCGCGCACGCCCAGCGCCGGGTCCACAGTGCGGATTTCCGCCACCAACTTCTCCAACGATTCCGCATTCACGTTGTAAGCCGCAGTCGTCGCCGCCTTTTTCAGCGACTCGCCAAGCTGCCGCACTTCTCGATGCGCGTGCGACAAAAGGTGCGCCACCTGCGTCTCCAGCGTGCGCGCGTTGACGATCTCCCCGAGCGACGTGTTCGTAGCCAGCGGCAGCAGATATCGCGTGATGTCGAAGGCCCGCGCCTTCAACGTGCGTTCATACGTTTCCTGCTTCATCTCGGCAGGCTTGGGCGTGATGCGGATCAAATGTTGCGCCATGTGGGCCGAGAGCGCTTCATATTCGGCGAAAAGAAAATCCAGCGTCTCGCGGTAGAGTTTTCGGGCTTCGCTATCGGCGCCGAAATCCGGAGTGTAGTAGCCACTCTTTTTGAAGTCCTGATAGCGCGTGGAACGCTCCTGTCCATCCCAGCGCTGCTCGTCGGCCAACTCAATCGCGGCGAGAATCGAGAGCCGCTCCACGGCGAGAGCCAGATGAGCCAGGTCGGCAATCGAGCGGTGCCCGTACTGAAAGTAAAACGTGTTGAGAAATTTCTCCGCCTTCTGCGAACTGATCTCGCGCAGCGATTCTTTCATCGACAGCGCCGACCGGGAATACTTGGCCATCGCGTAAGCCTGAATCTCGGGCTCAACCCCATAGACCGCAAACACCTCGGTGGAAGGCGCATCGGCGGAAAGCTTCATGGGAACCGTCGGACCCTCGGCATCCGAAGCCCGCAGCGGCGAACGGTGGCCGCCCGCGGCCGCCGCCGCATCGGACGTGGGTGAGTTCTTGGTGGAGGGCTCGGGCATGGCGATCGCATTGTCACGCAAAGTCTGAGGCATGGGAGTGTTCGAATGTTACTTGGCAATGTCGCAACGCGCAATCGTTAGAGAAACGACAACGGCTCGTGTAGGACGGACACTCTTGTCCGTCTCTTTTGACTTTGCTTTTCTCCGTCTACACTTCCAACGTGCACTCCCTGCTCGAATTCGTAGACCATCGTCCGTGGCCCTTACCCTCCGGCCCCTGGGTGATGAAGCAGACCTGGCACGATCTGCTCTTCGCTCACTGGCCACTGTCCACTGCCGTAATGCGTCCCCTGGTTCCATCACAGCTCACGCTCGACACTTTCGACGCCCAATGTTGGGTCGGCGTGGTCCCTTTCCGTATGAGCGGGATCCGCGCCCGCCGACTCCCGCCGCTCCCGGGACTTTCCCGTTTTCCCGAGCTCAACGTCCGTACTTATGTGACCCACAGCGGCAAGCCGGGCGTATATTTTTTCAGCCTCGACGCCGCTAACCTGCCCGCGGTCTGGGCGGCCCGCGCGTTTTACCACTTACCTTATTTCCACGCCGAAATGAGTTCCAGAGAGATCGACGGCAGCATTCAATATGCATCGCGTCGCCACCATGGCCGGGCGGAATTTCGCGGGCGATACCGTCCAACTGCAGACGTTCGCCTCCGCGAAAAAGGATCGCTGGAACTCTGGCTCACCGAGCGCTACTGTCTCTACACCACACACCGCGGCCAAGTCCTGCGGGGCGACATCCATCATCAGCAATGGCCGTTGCAGGACGCTACAGCGGAATTCGAGACCAATACCGTCGCCGCTGCTGCCGGCATCGAACTGCCCGCGAGCCCAACGTCACTGCTCTTTGCGCGCAGGCTGGAAGTGTTCATCTGGCCGCTGAATCCCGCCCACTAGAAACCAGTGACGCGTATAATTCTGCGTTCTAACGGCTAGGCAACGAATAGGAGATCAATCACTCAATCGGAGAAATTCATGTCCCTTGCAGGGCACGTGGCGCTGGTTACGGGAGCATCGCAGGGCATCGGGAAGGCATGCGCATTAAAGCTTGCCTCTGCCGGCGCTGCGGTGGCCGCGGCGGCGCGCAATCAGGAAAAGCTGAACGAACTGGTCAATGAAATCACAGCTGCGGGTGGCAAGGCGGCAGCCTTCCCGCTCGACGTCGGCGACGAGGAGCAAGTCAAGTGCACAGTCAAGGCCGCCATCGCTCAGTTCGGCAAAATCGATATCCTCGTCAACAACGCCGGCATCACCCGCGACCAGTTGGTTATGCGCATGAAGCGTGCCGACTGGGATGCCGTGCTGCAGACCAACCTCACCTCCGCCTATCTCGCGACTCAGCAGGTGATCAGCTCTATGCTCAAGCAGCGCTGGGGACGCATCATCAATATCACCAGCGTCTTCGGCCAGATGGGCCAGGCGGGACAAGCCAACTACGCCGCTTCTAAGGCCGGGCTGATCGGGCTCACCATGGCGATAGCGCGCGAAGTGGGCTCGCGCAACATTACCTGCAACGCCGTCGCGCCCGGCTTCATCGAAACTGCCATGACCGCGACCCTGAGCGAGGACTTCAAGCAGACCGCAGTCAAACAGATTCCGCTAGGCCGCGTCGGATCGGTCGATGACGTCGCCGCAGCGGTAGTATTTCTGAGCTCCGAAGGGGCTTCCTACATCACCGGCCATGTGCTGAACGTAAACGGCGGCCTGCTGATGGGATAACAAATTTTTCTATCGTAGAGAATTAAAGAGGTTTCACACAGCGGAAATGAAAGCCGAGCACACAACTCCTCCGAACTACCCTGTAGCCTCTGTGTCCCCTGTGGTAAAGCCTTTGATTTTTGTTCAAGCCAAGTCTCTGCAACAGATCGCGCAAGCCCGCGAACTATTCCTCGAGTACGCGCAATCCCTCGGCTTCAGCCTCTGCTTCCAGAACTTCGACCAGGAACTCGCCGAGCTTCCCGGCGACTATGCCCCGCCCGCCGGCCGCCTTCTGCTTGCGGAATTCAACGCCCAACTCGCCGGCTGCGTGGCCCTGCATAAACTCGATTCAGCGATTTGCGAAATGAAGCGCCTCTACCTCCGCCCGCAGTTTCGCGGACAGGGCCTCGGCCGTCTCCTGGCGGAAAAAATTATCGCCGAGGCGCGCCTCATCGGCTACGAACGCATGCGCCTTGACACCGTCGAACCCGTGATGAAAGATGCGGTCGCGATGTATCGCAGATTCGGATTCAAAGACATCGCCCCCTATTGCCCGAATCCGAATCCCGGAGTGTTGTACCTGGAATTGCAATTGTGATCAGCCCGAAGGGAACTCCAATGAAGAAAGGCAGCCCGCTGATATTTGCTCCGCCCTTCGCTGGGTCCGTCTGCGCCGCTGACGGCAAAATCGACTCCTAGAACAGCGGAGATAAAAGCCGTAACCAGCGCCCCATTTCGCCGGCTCGGTTTCTTTGACACCGTATAAGCAACGCGACCAGGGAGCATAGTTCTCCCCCCAATTCGGGCCATACTCGTATGGCACGAATTTCCACTTGCCAGAAAGTGCCGACATGATTACTATGCACGCATCCTAAAATGCTCCCCACGATAAACATCGGCGAGACCATCCGAAACTACCGGCTCCAGAAGGGCATGTCGCAGGGCGATATTGAAAAGCGCACCGGCCTGTTGCGCTGCTACCTATCGCGTGTGGAAAACGGCCACACCATCCCCTCGCTCGATACTTTGTCGAAAATCGCCGGCGCCATGGAAATTGCGCTCTCGCAGTTCTTCTCCGAATCCAGCCACACCAACGGCTCCAAGGGACTGCCCACGCTCTCCGACGACGAAGTCCGCTTCCTCAGCCAAATCCGCCGCTACGCCACCAGCCTTAACGACAGCGACCGTAAACTGGTGCTCGCCATGGTCAAGAAAATGGCCTCGAGCACCGGGAAATAGCTTTCAGCTCTCAGCCCTCAGCTCAAGCTAAGAACAGGCCATGTAGAGACAGCCGCCTCGGCTGTCCAAGCTCGGGCGAAGCCCGGCGCCCCCCACTCCGAAACCGCCGCCCCGAATCCGAAGCCTGAAACCGAAGCGCTGATAGCTGAGAGCTGATAGCGGACGCCTCGTTACTTTCGTCCCCCACCTTCAGTGACCAACAGATACCTCGCCGCCGCGCCGCATAGCTCCTAAACTGGTGCTGGAGACTCCTGCGTGACCACCGACGAGGAACTGAATCTTCTCGACACTCAGCTCAGGCGGCTGAAGATCGAGTACGAGATTTTCTTCAGCAACCCGACCAAGCGTCCGCCCACCGACGTGGAGTGGAAGGTAGTAGCCCTCATACGCAAGTTTTCCGACGGCGGCCGCATGAGCTTCTCTCAGCGCTACCGTTACAACGAAATGTCCCAGCGCTACGCCGTTTATAGCGATCTGTGGCGCAAGAAAGCCCGCATTCGCGAAGAAGGCTATCGCCGTCCGCAGGATGCCCTGCTTTCGGTGCAAGGCGTGCGCCTCGCTGAAGACGAACACAAAGAGCAGCATCATCCCGTGTATGGCGTCAGCGCGGCCGCAGCCGCCGTGGCGGGTGGCGCCCGTGCGCAGGCCTCGCAATCTTTTTCCCTGCACGATGTCGACAAAAGCGAACGCGAACAGGTGGAGCGCCTTTACAACACCCTGGTCGCGGCCAAGAAAAAAGCCGGCGAGAACGTCTCCGGCAACTTCGATTCCTTCACCACCTTCGTCCAGAAAAAGACGCAGCAGATCCGCAAACAATACGGCTGCCAGAGCGTGGAATACTCCGTCGAGCTAACCGATGGACACGTAAAGCTGAAAGCCAAAGCCAAGACATAGCGCTGGGCGGGACGAATTTATGAGGCTCGTGCGGCGCATCCTGACCACGATAGTCATCACCCTCGCGGTGATATTCGTGGCCGCGTATTGGATAGCTCCCGTTGCGCTCTCTTTTTATGCGGCGAAGGAGGCACTCCCGGCCGCCAGAGTCGTGCCGACGGATTTGAGGGACCATTCCGTTTCACAGGTCCCCGGAACGAAGCTGTCATACTGCGGCTATGAATTTGAAGTTCCTTGGACCGATCTCGACGAATCCAGAACCCAGCTGTACCCGAAAGATAATCCCGACAAGAAGATGGCCTTTCTTTTCTTTCGATCCGGGCTGCGGCTGGTGGTCAAGGCTGTTCCGCCTCGAGAATGGGCTCACTTTTTCGCCACTGACTGGAAATTGCCCCCGCAGCAGGTCGAGGCCTTCATGGGACATGAGGCAGCTCGGTCCGACTACGTCTTTCTAAAAAATCTCTATGCCTTCACGCCCAACAGTATGCATTACTGGGCTCTGTCCTCACGGCTCCACGCTCGCGAGCAAATGGTGCTCCTGATAAAGTCAGTCGTGCTGTCGAAGCCCGCCGAAACCGGAATCTTCAATGTGCAGAATCAGAACCTCAGAGGATTTCAGCAAGGCGATCCTCAGATCCGGCACGACAGGCTGGTTTTGAACCTCTATTCCAGCAACGGCAGCTTCGAGATCACTATCCTTCAGAAGGACTATCGCAGCCCCACTGGAGTCACTCAACCCGAGATCAACCGCATTGTGCAATCTCTGCGTAGCGCCGCACCCACCGAAGTTGCAACCTCCGCGCATTAGGAAATCGGGGACGGCGCCCTTTATGAGATTGGCTCCGAGTTCCTGTTAAAATCTGCATAGCCCTTTCAACGACTCAATGTCCAAAGTCCAGCGCGCCGTCCTCAGCGTCACCGACAAAACTGGCCTGGCCGAGTTCGCCCGCAAGTTGGTTGCGCTCGGCATCGAGCTCGTCTCGACCGGAGGCACCGCCAAGCTGCTGCGCGATTCCGGCATCGCGGTAAAAGACATTTCCGAACTCACCGGCTTCCCCGAAATGCTCGACGGCCGCGTCAAGACGCTGCATCCCAAGGTGCATGGCGGCATCCTGCATCGCCGCGAGAATCCAGCGCACATCGCTGCGGTTGCCGAGCACGGTATCACGCCCATCGACATGGTGGTGGTGAATCTCTACGCCTTCGAAAAGACCGCGGCCAAGCCCGGCGTGGCTTTCGACGAACTCATCGAAAACATCGACATCGGCGGACCCTCCATGATCCGCTCTGCGGCCAAGAATTTTCACGATGTGGCCATCGTCACCTCACCCGCCGACTATGATGCCGTCGCCGACGAACTCGCGCGCTCCGGCGGCTCGCTCTCGCTCGACACCAAGTGGCGCTTGGCCCGGAAGGCTTTCGCCACCACCGCGGCCTACGATTCCGCTATCGCCTCTACGCTGGAGCGCGTCAGCGTCAACGGAAGCTGCCACCCGCAGCTCCCATCGCAGACCGAAGAGCGATTCCCGCAAACCCTGCGCCTGACTTTCCAGAAATCGCTCGATCTCCGCTACGGCGAAAATCCGCACCAGAAAGCAGCCATGTATTCTGACGGATCGGGCGCCGGCGTGGCCAATGCCCGCCAACTCCAGGGCAAGGAACTTTCCTACAACAATATCGTCGACTTGCAGGCCGCCTGGGATCTTGCTCAGGAATTTGAGGAGCCAATCTGCGCCATCATCAAACACACCAACCCCTGCGGCGCGGCCACCGGCGCCACTCTCGCCGAGGCTTACGAGCGCGCGCTCGAATGCGATCCTGTCTCCGCATTCGGCGGCGTGATCGGAGTGAATCGTCCCATTGACGCCGCAGCCGCCGAAGAAATGCACAAGCTGTTTCTGGAAGTTATCGCCGCCCCGGCCTTCGATGAAGCCGCCAAAGCCAAGTTCGCGACCAAGAAAAATCTGCGCCTCGTAGAAGTCGTTCCCTCCAACCATAAATGGGTTCTGAAAAATGTTTCCGGCGGAATCCTGGTGCAGGATGCCGACGCGCGTCCCTTGCAGCCCTCCGACCTGCGTGTGGTGACAAAGCGTCCGCCCACTCCCGAAGAAACGTGCGCTTTACTGTTTGCCTGGAAAGTGTGCAAACACGTGAAATCCAACGCCATCGTCTATGCCCGGGACGGACAAACCGTAGGCGTTGGCGCGGGCCAAATGAGCCGCGTCGACTCCGCAAGAATCGGCGCCATGAAAGCGCAGTTGCCCCTGCAGGGAACCGTCGCGGCCTCCGACGCATTCTTTCCCTTTCCCGACGGAGTCGAAGAAATCGCAAAAGCCGGCGCCACTGCCATCATCCAGCCCGGCGGCTCCCAACGCGATCCCGAAGTAATCGCAGCCGCCGACCGCCTCGGCCTGGCCATGCTCTTCACCGGCGTGCGCCACTTCCGCCACTGACCAAAGAAAACTTCTCGCTGCTAGCCGCTAGCTTCTACTTCCGCGACAGTTGCGCGAAGCGAGCGCTTGTCATTCCGACAGCGCGCGTTTTGCTTCGCGCGCGGAGGAATCTCAGTCTTCGCTGTCGCCCCGCGCCAGCCTATGTCCTTGGCAGTCAAAAGCCTGTGATCGGCGCGGCCCAGTAACCTCACCTGCTCGCCTTTACCTAACTTGACAACAAAACACTCACAATCCCGCCGGTCCTGTACTTCTGTTTACCGAGGATCGCATCCCGTGCATGGTTTTTCCCTATCCCCGGCTCCGAAGGGTTAGAATAAGGGCACCCCGCCCCCAGCGGTCTTGCATCCAATCACTATGGTTTTAAGAACGCGGCGGTCAACTCAGGTCGGCTTAATTCAGCTCAGTTCAACTCAGGTCAGGTCCAGCATGAAGATTTTTTTTCGCTATTTTCTTGTGATCACCGTAGCCGCCATCGCGGCAGCCGGCCAATCAACCACTCCCGCGCCCACAGGTGCCACGACCGCCCAGCCCGCGCCCCGCAAGGTGGATCGCGCCGCTGCCTATTACCACTACGCGGTCGCGCACATGTACGAAGAGCAGGTCACCGTGTATGGCCGCAGCGAGCTGGCCAACAAAGCGATGGAAGAATACCGCCTGGCCATCGAAGCCGACCCGTCTTCCGAGTTCCTGACCTCCGGCCTGGCCGAGCTCTACGTCAAGACTGGACGCATTCGCGACGCCGTCATCGAAGCCCAGGACATCATCAAGCGCGACCCGACCAATCTCGAGGCGCATAAACTCCTCGGCCGCATTTACCTGCGCTCCCTGGGCGACATGCCCGGCGGCAGCGGCTCCGACAACGTTCTGAAGCTGGCCATCGAGCAATATGAGGAGATCGTGAAGATCGAGCCCAGCAGTGTGGACGACCATCTTCTGCTCGGCCGCCTCTATCGCCTGAACAACGATTTGCAGAAGGCCGAGAGCGAGCTCAAGACCGCGATCAAGCTCGACCCGAATTCCGAAGAAGCGGTTACGACCCTGGCCATCCTCTACACCGATGAAGGCGATACCGCCCACGCGTTGCAAGTGCTCAGCGCCGTCCCCGATACCTCTCGCTCTGCCAAGCTTTACGCCGCTCTGGGCCAGACTTACGAACAGCGCAAGGAATTCAAGAACGCAATTGACGCCTTCAAGAAGGCGATCATGCTCGACCGCGACAATCTGGACGCGATCCGCGGCCTCGCCGAAAACTTGCTCAACGACGGTCAAACCGACGCCGCCCTCGAGCAATACAAAGTAATCGCCGACGCGAATCCGGAAGACGCGCAAACCTTCCTGCGCATCGCCGAAATTTATCGCCGCCAAGGCAAGTACGACCAGGCTCTCGAGAACCTGAAAAAAGCTGACACCATGGTTCCCGATTCCCTCGAAGTCCCTTACAGCATGGCCGGCGTCTATGAGGCGCAGGGCCGCTATGACGACGCCGTAAAACTTCTGCAGGACCTGGTGAAGAAAACCGAGAAACCCGACCACAACTACAACCAGGCCGATCGCAACAATCGCGCCATCTTCGTCGAGCGCCTGGGAATTGTGTATCGCGAGCAGGAAAACTATCCCGCGTCCGTGGACGCCTTCCGCAAAATGCTGACTCTGGGCGACGAGAACGCCGAACGCGGCTACCAGAGCATCATCGACACGTATCGCGAAGCCAAGATGTGGCCCCAAGCTACTGCCGCTGCACGCGAAGCGGTTCAGAAATTACCCGACAACCGCGGATTGCGCATGGTGCTCGACGCTCAGCTCGCCGACACAGGAGACGCCGACAAAGCCCTCGCCGACGTCCACTCGATGCTGAATGGCAAGCCGGAAGATCGCGAAGTCTACATCACGCTGGCGCAAATGAACACCCGCCTCAAGCGCTGGAAAGACGCCGAGGACGCGCTCAACAAAGCGGAGCAGCTTTCCACCAAAGCCGAAGACAAAGACTACATTTATTTCCTGCGCGGCTCGACCTACGAGCGAGAAAAGAAATACGACGAAGCCGAAGCACAATTCAAAAAAGTTCTGGCAGCAGACCCGCAGAGCGCCATCACCCTCAACTACCTGGGTTATATGAACGCCGACCGCGGCGTGCGCCTCGATGAATCGCTCAACTACATCAAGGCCGCGGTAAGCCTCGATCCCGGCAACGGCGCCTATCTGGATTCCCTGGGCTGGGCCTACTACCGCCTCGGTAAATACGATCTCGCGGAAGAGAGCCTCACCAAGGCGTCCGCCCACATGGGCTCCGATCCCACCGTGCAGCAGCATCTCGGCGATCTCTACCAGAAAACCGGACGCCTGAAACTGGCCGCCGCCCACTGGGAACGCGCCATCGAGGAGTGGGGCAAGACCGTAACCGCGGAAGTGGACGGCGACGCTCTCGCCAAGGTCCAGCAGGATCTTGACGCCGCGAAGGTCAAGCTAGCCAAAGAAGAATCCGAAAGCCCTAGCCAGAAACAATAGCGAGTTCCGAGTATTCAGCGCATAGAGCGGGTGCCCCATTTCTCGTGTTTTTTGCGAGAAGTGGGGATTCTGACTCTGCCCAGCGGCACACAACGAAATGCTCGGTTTCTCAATTAGCAATCGGAAATACGAGTCGACTGTGCCGGGACTCGCCTCCCACCCTGTTAAACTCCGGGCATGTCCGACAGCTCAGAACCGCTGCCGAACCTCCACATCCGCGAAGCCACGATCGCGGACATCCCTGAAATCCTGCGCCAGCGCCGCGCCATGTACGAAGACATGGACTACAAAGATGCCGCGGCCCTTTCGGCGATGGTCTCTATCTCGGCTAGTTATCTTGCAAAAGCCATGGCAGAGGGATCATTCCGCTCGTGGCTGGCCTCAGTCGAAACTCGCATCGTCGCCGGAGGCGCAATCATCATTTCTCCCTGGCCCGCCCATCCCTACGATCTGGAATGCCGCCGCGCCACCATCCTGAACGTGTACACCGATCGCAACTATCGCCGCCGCGGCATAGCCCGCCATCTGCTGACCACGATGATCGCCTGGTGCCAGCGTGAAGGATTCGCCCGAGTCGACCTCCACGCCAGCCCCGACGGACGCCATCTCTATGAGTCCCTGGGCTTCGAGCCCAGCAATGAAATGCGCCTCAAGCTGAAGTAGTTCCTGGTGCTGAGGGCAAAACGGCCCCGGGTGCCCCATTTCTCGCGTCTTTTGCGAGAAGTGGGGGTTTTGACTTTGATCCGACCGCGACAAGGCGTTCAATCAACAATCAACAATGCTATTCTTTCCCCATGCCCGGCTACGCGGTCAAAGTAGAAAACACCCGCGGACGCCGTTTCCCCGAGCCCCCTCACCCCTACCGCAACGATTTCCAACGTGACCGCGACCGCGTCATCCATGCCCGTGCCTTCCGCCGCCTGGAAGCGAAAACTCAGGTCTTCACCCGCCGTTATTCCGACCATTTCCGCAACCGCCTCACCCACACGCTCGAAGTCTCGCAAATCTCTCGCACCATCGCCGGAGCACTCGGCCTCAACGTCGATCTCGCCGAGGCGTTGGCTCTTGTCCACGACATCGGCCATCCCCCGTTCGGCCACGCCGGCGAAAAAGCTCTCGATGCAGCCATGCGCGAACACGGCCTCTACTTCGATCACAATCTGCACGCCCTGCGCATCGTGGAAGATTTCGAGCAGCGCTACGCCGCCTTCCGCGGATTGAACCTCACCTTCGAAGTCCGCGAAGGCATCATCAAGCATTCGCATGATTACGACGCGAAAGACCATCCGGAGCTTGGCCGAGTATCTGCTGGCCCAGCGCCCTCCGCTCGAAGCCCAGCTCATCGACCTCACCGACGAAATCGCCTACAACACCGCCGATCTCGACGACGGCTACGAGGCTCACCTGCTCTCGCTGGATGCAATCCGCAGAGGCGTGCCGATCTTCGACGGCTTCTATCGGGAAGTGGAAAAAATGTATCCCGCCGCGCCCGAAAAGTTGAAATTCAACGAAACCCTCAAACGCGTTCTCAACCGCTTCGTAGGCGACTTGATCACCAACACGCAAGCGCGCATCGATGAGGCAGGAATTCAAACCCTCGAAGACGTACGCAATCACCCCGAGCGCCTCGCCGCCTTCAGCTCCGAAGTGGAAGCCGACCGCAAGCAATCCAAAGAATTCCTCTACGAAAATCTCTACTTCAGCTCAACCCTCGAACCCGAAAAAGACGCCGCCGAACGCGTAGTCAGCGAACTCTTCGCCTTCTGGATGGCGAATCCCACATCCCTCCCGCCCAACTATCAGGAACAGTCCACCCGCGAGCCCCTGCCGCGAGTAATCTGCGACTACATCGCCGGCATGACCGACCACTTCATCTTCGACCAGCACGCCAAATACTGCGGTTAAGAGTGAATCGGACGTAGTCTAAGACGCGCCGGGTGCCCCAGTGGGCTGTGGGTGCCCCATTTCTCGCGTCTTCTGCGAGAAGTGGGGTTTTTGACTGATTACGACAGTCATGACTTCAAAGAGAAGTTTCCGCAGTATCCTAACCTTGATGACAGAGCATCGAGTGCCGCGATGGATAACCATGCTTTGGCTGGCACTCGTTGCCAGCATGGTACTGGCGTCGGTAGTTTTGGCCATTCGATTGACATGTGACCTTATGGGAGCGCTCGGTTTCCTCGTTGCCAGTTCCCTTATCATCTTCGCATTGTCTGCTGTTGCTTATTTTGTGCTGTACGGGTTAAGCGTACTGCTGGAAGGAGTCGAATATCACAAGACGCATTGTGACGACAGCAAGCACTGGGGGGGAATGGCAGACTTCATCCGATGACCTGCTGTATTGGCCGGGTGGCCATCCTTTGCGCTTTTGGCAAAGGGTGAGACTCCCGATTGTGAGCGGCTCGGGATTTTGATTTGATCGTGGGTTTACGCGATCCGCGTGCATCCCCTAGAATCAGCGGCGAAAAGCTTCCTCAGCGTCCCGCCACCGCCGCCAGCACATCGAACAGGACCCTCGGCCCCCGCCTCACTTCTTCCACCCGGATGCGCTCGTCATTCCCGTGCTCGGTACTTCCTTCTTCATCCGTGGCGACGTAAGGGTTGAACCCGTAAGCGTCGATGCCCAGCGGCCGGTAGCGCTGGTTCTCGGTGTAGCCGCTGGTGATGAGCGGCACCACGGGCGTCCCCGGAAAATATTGCGCGGAAACCTGGCGAATGGCGCCGAATAAAGCAGTATTCGTCGGCGAATAGTTCGCCACGCGAAACTCCGAGCTCAGCGGCTCAACGGTCACATTCGGGTCATCCACCACTTTGCGAATTGCCTCGAGCAGCGCCTGCCGGTCGCCGCCCGGAAGAATGCGCACATCCAGATTCGCCCACGCCTCGGCAGGGATCACGTTGGTTTGCTCGGACGCGCCCATCATGGTCAGCGAAATCGTGTCGCGGAGCAGGTAGTTCAACGATTCATCGTGCTCGACACTTCCTCCTGAAATCTTTTGTCCTCAATCGCCTTGAGGATATTCCGGTAATCCCGAGCGCGCTCCAGCAGTTCGTAGGGAGCCATCCCCAACAGGAACTCCTCTACCACCGGCAAGACCCGCAGAGGCGTTTGATAAGCGATGATTCGGTCGAGGGCCCGCACCAGCCGGTTGGGAGCAGAGTCTGGTATGGGACGCGAAGCATGCCCCGCCCGTCCGTGCGCGACCACATGCAGCCAGTAAACTGTCTTCTCGCCCACATCCACGCCGACGTATTTGACGCGCTCATTTTCCAGCAGATTCTCGCCGCCCTCGTTGATCAGGAACTCCGCATTCCCCAGCAAGTCGCGCTGATGCTCGATAAACCAATCCGAGCCGCTGCCATTCATCTCTTCATCGGCGACTGCAAGAAAAATCACGTCACGGTTCAGCGGTACGTGTTCGCGCTTGAGCATCACCATGGCGACCAGCTGCGCCATGCCTTCATCTTTCATGTCCTGCGCGCCGCGGCCCCACACGTATCCGTTCTTAATCTCTCCACTGAACGGCGGGACTTGCCAATGGGAAGCGTCACTTGTGACTACATCCATATGGTTGAGCAGAATGATTGGACGCAGGATGCCCGGACGCTCGCTTTCCGCGGCAGGACCGGAAGTGGTGCGCGGCAGCCGCGCCCACAAATCTCCGCGCCCTGGCGCATATTCAAAAACGCGATTTTCAATGCTTTCCCGATCGAGGATTCCCTTCAGGAACGTGACTGCGTGCATCTCGTTGCCCGGCGGATTCGTAGTATCAATCCGCAGATACTGCTGCATCCAATCAACCGCCAGGTCAGAATACTGCCGCAAATGATCCGCAGAAATGCGCGACGAGGCCAACGTCACCGTCGGCTGATCTGCACTCGGACTCTCAGCCGGATCCTCCGCCCGGCAGGGAAGTAATGTCACGAACCCGCCAAGCACAGACAGCGCTAAGGCCTTCCAGCCCCGCCTGCAAAACACGTGCAAAAACCTAAACGAGCCCGTGCGGTTTGTTGGCAATCTCCGTCCCTCCTCCGGTCAGAATTTCACGCAGTTTTTATATCAGGTTTCCCAAATTTACCCTCCAGATTGCGCCTGGATTACGTGTCGGCTCGGGTGAGAGTTATAATGTCCTTAGATATCAGTGAGTTAGGACGACCACCTTTCAGCGGGTTTGGCATCTAACCTGTAGTAGTAAGGGCAGGAGCCGGCTGCACTCGGCACCCAGGGGTCTAAGGTTCAGCGCAGCGTCAGCGCGAGCCGGCAAGCGGTAACCAGCTTGCTTTTCATAAGCTTAGGGACGAAATCAAGCCCCACAGCCGCGTTCAGGCGGAGGTGAGGGTAGCTCAAGAACTCCCAATCTGGAGGAAAGTTATCATGAACACCCGCATTCTCATCGCCCTGCCACTGGCCGCAGCGCTTTCGTTGCCGGCTTTGGCGCAGACCACATCGTCGACTTCTCAGACTGCCGCGACTCCGGCGACTTCCACGGACACGGCCACTGGCAAGGCTCCTCTGGCTCCTCCCAGCCGTGAAGGCTTCTGGGGACGGGTCAATCCCTTTGCGCGCAAAAAGTATGTGCAGCGCCAGACCGAGCCCATTCGCGACCGCGTCAACGAGCTGGACGACCTGACCGCCGCGAACAGCAAGAACATTAAAGACACGGACGCGCGCGCCCAGGCCGGCATCAAGATGGCCTCCGACAAGGCCGATGTGGCCGACCAACACGCCGTGGACGCAGGCAACAAGGCCACCGTGGCGCAGCAGACCGCGCAGCAGGCGACAGCGCGCATCCAGACGGTCGAGACCGTGGTCAACAACATTGACCAGTACAAGGCTTCGAACCAGACGGAAATCCTGTTCCGTCCCGGCCAGACCGTGTTGAGCAAGCCCGCCAAGGACGCTCTGGATGAAATGGCGACTACGGTGAAAGGCCAGCGCGGCTACATCATCGAAGTGCAGGGATTCTCCGCAGGCAAAGGCCAGGCGGCGATCGAGCACTCGCAGAAGATGGCCGAGTCGGTGGTTCGCTACATGGTGCTTAACCATGAGATTCCGGTCTACCGTATCTACCTCGTGGGCATGGGCAACGCTCCTACCCCCGCGGATGAGACGACCAAGACCAAGCGCATCAGCGGTGGCCGCGTCGAGATCAGCTTGCTGAAGAACGATCTGGAACAGCTCTCCAGCAATTCGACCCCGGCGATGAACATGGATTCGCAACAGCAGCCTAAGTAAGTATAAAGATCAGTGGCCTGAGGTCAGCGATCAGTGGTCAGAAGTTAAGAAGTTAACGGCTAGAAGAAGTTAGGGACCCAACGAGCGCCTCGCTCGAGTCCCTCCCCCAGAAAAACCCCTCGCGGAAGCGAGGGGTTTTTCGTGTTGGGAGCGACGACTTCACTTTTTTTCGAGGAGTGGGCACCGCGAACGCCCACGCAGGCTGTATGCTGTCGTTTCTCACGCGATGACACCGGGAAGGATTTTGAACAAACCTGCTTTTTGGCTAGGCCTGGCGGCAGTCCTGACCGCTTTGCTGGTCCAGTCAGGCGACTTGGGCTCGATTGACACCGTCCGGCGGTTGCAGACCACCCATTCGTTCTGGACCTCGGCGCCCGCGGTGCTGCCCGGGGAATATCCCGAGTTTGGGGTGATGGGCAGGAACGGGACAATTTATGCCTGGTATGGAATGGGGCAGAGCCTGCTCATGCTGCCCTCAGACGTGGTGGGCACGTATCTGGAGCGCATGCCATGGTTTGCAGGCTTTTCGGATCACGATCCTGGAATTCGAGCGATCCTGGTGAGTTACAGCGTCAATATTCTGCTGTGCATTCTCACCGTGCTGGTCTGCTTCCGCTTCCTTCGACTGCTGGAATTCACCCCAAACCAGGCCGTTGCGGGGGCGCTTGCGCTGCTCTTTGGCACCACGTTTCTTCTCTATACGCAGAACATGGTGGAGAACAACTTCATTCTGTTGTTGACGCTGACCGGACTGTGTTTTCAATACGAGTGGTTGTGTTCGGGCTCGACCCGTTCACTGTGGATTGGCTCGCTGGCTTTGGGGGCCAACCTGTTGACCCGACTCACGACGGCGATGGACATTGCCGCCGCCGCACTGTTCGTAGTCTTAGCCCTATGGCTGAAAGGCTTCCGTGGCCGGGATTTGCTGGCGCGACTCTATGGTTACGCGCGGGTTGCGGCGCCGTCTTATGCGGTGTTCCTGCTGGTTGACCGGATCTACCAGTACTACCGGTTCGGCTCATTCTTCAACACTTACGTCTCGATCGCCGCAGAGCAACAGAGAAAACTCGATCCTAGCTTGCCGCCGAATTTTCCGTGGACCACACCGCTGCGGGAAGGCTTTCTGGGTCCGCTGATCACGCCTGAGAAATCCATTTTCCTGTTTGACCCTCTGATCGTGCTCACTTTGCTGCTGTCTTTTCTCGTCTGGAAGCGGTTTGGTTCCGATATTAAGGCGTACCTGCTGGCGGGATTGTGGCTTCTGGTGCTTTACATCCTTTTCTACGCGAAGTATTTCGTGTGGAGCGGAGACTTCGCGTGGGGCGACCGTTACATCACTACGCCGGTGCAACTGCTGGCGATGATCTCGATTCCGCTGTTGCTTCGTTATGGTGCCCAGCTAAAGCCGATCGCATGGAGGCTGGGCATCGGCATTGCCGCAGCCAGCCTGGTGATCCAGTTGGCTTCGGTTGTATTTTGGCATCCTCTGGAAATCCACCAGATGGAGACCCTGGGTCATCCGACGTTTGTGGTGGGGCTGCGTTTCGAGAACATGGCGGCCGCGGTTCTGGACAAAGTGGATCAATGGGGGTTGAGCAACGACGAGACTCGCGAGATCGACGGCATACGCGCCCAAACGCCGTATTTTCTGCCGTTCCTGCTGAAGAAAGACGGCAGTGTCTCGAAGCCGGCGGCTGATGGCTTGATCGCCGCCTGGTTTGTGGGGCTGGCTGCGTTAATCGTCGTATTGCTGGTGATCCGGCGCAAGGCGCGAGGAGAAGAGTTTGCGACCGTGACGCCCATGACGCAATCGTCGGAGGAGTTGGCAGCTTGAAATGCGCGGCGTTGGTTTTCTGCCGCCGCTCCCGGGCTTGCGTACGTTACCGATTGTTACCCACAGCTTGCGCTGTGGGCTGCATTCTTTCGCCGCTTCGCGGCTTGGAGTTAGAGTCCCACCCGAGTCGAAGGCCCGCAGAGTTGAAGGCACCACCAGAGTCAAAATCCCCACCCTTCGACTTCGCTCAGGGCAGGCTTTCTCGCAAAGGCAGCGAGAAATGGGGCACCCAACCCCATCTACGCGCTTACTTGCTTACGCTTTCGGTGTGCTGGCGTCCATCATGTGGCTGGCTCGGCGGCGAAGAGAGATGCGCGCCTTTCGGTGTTCTTTCTACCTGTTAGGCTCAGCACTCAAAATCAGGGCCAGGACTCACACACATGCAAAATGTCAGACTTGCGCTGCGGCAGTTTCGGAAGTCTCCGGGGTTTGCGGCCACGGTGATTCTTACCATCGCTCTGGGGATTGGGGCGAACACCGCAATCTTTACGCTGGTGCACGCGATTCTGCTGAAATCGCTGCCAGTCGCCAATCCTGCGAGCTTGTACCGCATTGGCGATCTCGACGACTGCTGCGTGAACGGCGGCTACATAAACGACGACGGCGATTTCGATATTTTTTCCTACGATTTGTATCGTCACTTTCAAGACTCCACGCCGGAGTTCGAGCAACTGGCCGCGTTCCAATCGGGACACAACACCATGAACGTGCGCCGGGGATCCGGCCTGGCGAGCGCGGAAAATGCGGAATATGTTTCCGGAAACTACTTTGCGACTTTTGGGATAGGACCTTATGTCGGACGAATGTTGCTGCCGAGCGACGACCGGCCGGGAGCGGCGCTGGTTGCGGTTCTCAGCTATCAGGCGTGGCAGGCCGCACATGGATCTGACCCCACGATTGTGGGTTCGACGGTCATTGTGCAGAACCAGCCCATGACGATTGTCGGAATTTCCCCTCCGGGATTTTTTGGAGACCGCATCGACAGCGATCCGCCCGCGCTTTGGATTCCGCTAAATGATGAAACCGTGTTGGAGGGAGAAACCAGCATTCTGAAGCAGCCCGACACGAACTGGCTATACGTGCTGGGGCGAGTGAAACCCGGAGTAAGTGTCGGGAGCCTGCAGGGCAAGCTCTCCAATAGTCTTCGGCAGTGGCTGGCCGCGGTGAATTCCTACACCATCAACGGAAATGACACGCAGATTCCCAAGCAGCACGTGGTGTTGACGGCGGGCGGCGGCGGAGTTCAAAGATTGCAGACGCAAGCGGGCGGCGGGCTGCATTTGCTGATGACGATTGCCGGATTGGTGCTGCTGGTGGCCTGCGCCAATATTGCTAATCTTCTGCTGGCCAAAGGGGCAACGCGGCGGGCGGAGATTTCCATCCGCATGGCGCTGGGAGCGGCGCGGTCGCGGCTGATCCGGCAGATGCTGGTGGAAAGCGTGCTGCTGGGATGCGCGGGAGGAATCGTGGGCCTGGCGGTGGCTTACGCCGGCGCGCGGATGATTCTGGCGCTTGCGTTTCCGGACTCGCCCTTCCTGACAGTGCGTGCCACACCGTCTTTGGTGGTACTTGGATTTGCGTTTGTTCTATCGCTGCTGACGGGAGTTGTTTTCGGAATTGTGCCGGCGTGGATCACATCGCACTCCGATCCGGCAGAAGCATTGCACGGAATCAATCGCTCCACGCGAGACCGCGCTTCGCTGCCGCAGAAGTCGCTGATCATTCTGCAAGCAGCGCTTTCGCTGGTGCTGCTGGTAGGTGCGGGATTATTGACGGAGAGTTTGCGGAACCTGGAACGTCAGGATTTCGGCATCGTCACGACGAACCGCTACGTCTTCCACTTCGATCCCGCGGGCGCGGGTTACACGGTGGCCACGGTGCCATCCGTGAGTGAACGACTGGAGCGTGAATTCGCTGCGCTTCCCGGGGTGAAGAGTGTGGGCCTGGCTCTCTACAGCACGCTGGAAGGCAATAACTGGAGCGAGGGCCTGTTTTTCGAAGGGCGGCCGGAACCCGGCCCGGGGGAGCACAATGTTTCGTCCTGGGATCGCGTGAGCCCTCATTTTTTCGAGACCATCGGCCAACCTGTGGTGCGTGGGCGCGGCTTCACCGAACAGGACACGGCCACATCGCGGATGGTTGCCGTGGTGAACCAGGCCTTCGTGAAAAAGTTCTTCCCCAACGAAGACCCCATCGGTCATCACTTCGGAACCTTCAACCGGACGTACGCGAGCAGCTACGAAATCGTGGGTATCGTAGCTGACGCAAAATACAACAACCCCCGCGATCCGGTGCGGCCGATGTATTTCCGTCCCATGACGCAGTGGAATTCCGCTTTCAAGGAGCGCAGTGCGATCACCGCGGAGACGCGGTCACTGTTTCCGAATTCGATAACGATTCGTTTTGCCGGGGATGCTGCGGGGCTGGAATCGCTGGTGCGGCGCACGCTGGCGAATATCAATCCCAATCTGACGATTCTCGATTTCAAGTCGCTGGACTATCAGGTTGCGGGCAACTTCATTGAAGAACGGGTAGTCAGCCGCCTGACCACATTGTTTGGATTGCTGGCGCTGGTACTGGCGTCGGTGGGGCTGTACGGCATTACTGCCTACTCCGTGGCGCGGCGCACCAGCGAGATTGGGCTGCGCATGGCTCTGGGAGCGAACCGCGGAAACGTGGTGGCTCTGGTGCTGCGAGGTGCATCGTTGCAGGTGGGAATTGGTCTAGCCATCGGGATTCCGGCGGCACTGCTGGGCGGGCATTTTATGGCCAGTCAACTCTACGGCGTGAGGACTTATGATCCGCTGACGCTGGCGGGGGCGGTGGTAGTGTTATCGATGTTTGCGGGGATTGCGGGATTTATTCCCGCGAGGCGCGCGGCCAGCATTGAGCCGATGAATGCATTGCGGACGGAGTAAGGGCGGAGAGTTGCTGGCGGAATCGCCGGACTTTTCTTGGTGGGGAGATTACCACGGTTGTTGTGGCCAGCGCACGCTGATCAGAGCAAGCCTCTTCCTTGACGCTTCGTGTCTTTTGCGGCCCGTGGTGCTGTCCCTCGTGGCCGGATGTAAATCGAAGCCATTTGCGCTCCCGAACACGGGCATATAAATTAACCGGCATCTAAGTAAACTGGGAGCGCCAGTCTTGAAAAAATTCACTCGAAAAAAACTGCAGCCGGTTTTCACTCGCGTCTTAGTGATCGCTCTTGCTTTGTGCGTGTCTGCGGCTGCACAAACATCCCGCTGGAGCGAAGCGAAGGCCAATGCTTGGTATGCGCGGCAGCCCTGGCTGGTGGGCAGCAATTATGTTCCCAAGTCGGCGATCAACCAGTTGGAGATGTGGCAGGGGGCTACTTTCGATCCGGATGAGATCGACCGCGAATTTACGTGGGCGGAATCCCTGGGGATGAATACGATGCGGGTTTTTCTGCATGATCTGCTATGGGAGCAGGATGCGGCCGGGTTCCAGAAGCGCATGGACCGTTTTCTGAGCATCGCGTCGCGGCATCATATCCGGCCGCTGTTTGTGATCTTTGATTCCTGTTGGGATCCGCTGCCGCATCTCGGGACGCAGCATGCTCCGGTGCCGGGCGTGCACAATTCGGGTTGGGTGCAGAGTCCGGGGGCGATTGCGTTGGATGATCCGGCGCAATATCCGCGACTGAAAGCTTATGTGCGGGGAGTGGTTGGAGCATTCGCGAAAGACGACCGCATTCTCGGCTGGGATTTGTGGAACGAGCCGGGCGCCGATAATGCCGGGAGTTATCCGGACAAAGAGCCGAAAGATAAACAGGCTCGCGTGGCCGCGCTGTTGCCGCAAGTGTTCGAGTGGGCGCGGGAAGCAAATCCGGAGCAGCCGCTTACCAGCGGAGTGTGGGATATCGACACGTCGCGCGATGCGGCAGGCCAAGGTGAGTTGCAGCGGATTCAACTGCGCGAGTCGGACATCATTACGTTTCACAATTACAGCTGGCCGGAGGATTTCAAGAGCGAGGTGGCGTGGCTGAAAAAATTCGACCGGCCGGTGATCTGCACAGAATTCATGGCGCGGTCGGTTGGCAGCACGTTCGATGGAATTTTGCCGATCGCCAAGCAGGAGCGCGTGGGGGCCATCAATTGGGGATTCGTTGCGGGCAAGACGCAAACCTATTTTCCGTGGGAGTCATGGGAGCATCCTTACATTCAGAGCTCGCCTCCGGTGTGGTTTCATGAGGTGCTGCGCGCGGATGGAACGCCTTACCGAGAAGCGGAGGTGAAGTTGATACGGAAGCTTACGGGGAAGCAGTGATGGGGAAGATGGAGTAGGAGAATCCCCACTTCTCGCAAAGTACGCGAGAAATGGGGCACCCGGTAAAACACGAGTTTAAGAACTGAAGTCAAAGGCGGACAAGAGTGTCCGCCCTAGACGTTCGGCATTGCAATTGCCAGCAGCCAGGTAGTCTCGAAGGCTCCGTGGGAAAGGACGCTGAACTGTTTTCACTCGCCGCCGTCGCCGGCTCGCGAGTTCAGCGGACGTCTGCCCACGAAGGAGGATCGCCATGCATGTCCACCCCAGCCAAATCAATCCGAACGCCCAACTGGACGCTCTCTATGCGGCGGAGAAGGCCGCCGCCAAGCGCGAGGCCGCGCGCACCCGAAAAAAGCTGTCGGAGTTTGCCTCAAAGCTGCTCGGCGAGCTTGATTCCGGCGAAGCCTGCGTGGTTCGTCTGGGAGTCCGACGAGGAATCCCAGGAACAGGGTAAGAGGGAAAATCAAAGGCAGGGCAAGCGGACGGAAAAACAAGAACGAGGCGATGCGCGGGATGCGGACAACTCGGTTTCGGACTGGGCGTGAGTGAAAATCGCGTGCTTCCGAGGCAGAGCTGCACTCTCAGGCTTACCGGTTTGCTGCGACTGGGCAATGGCTGCACGGGCATCCCGGCAAAGCTTGCCTCGCTTCTGGCAACTGGACACTTACGACCTTATCCAACTAAACTCTGCTCTCAGCGGGGTTCTCATGAAACGTTTCGCGTGGTTGCTGCTTCTTTCTCTTATGTTTGTTTTTCCGGCTTTCGCCGACGACGATCAAGGTCACCAGCATCACGAGGATCTGAACGAGACGCAGTTGGGGACCGTACAGTTTCCGGTTTCGTGCGCGGCGGCGGTGCAGAAGCCGTTCCAGCGTGGAGTAGCGTTGCTGCATTCGTTCTGGTACGAAGAAGCGGAAAGGGAATTCCTTCAGATCGCCAAGGACGACCCGCACTGCGCGATGGCTCATTGGGGAGTCGCGATGAGCTTGTGGCATCAGCTATGGAACGAGCCGGACGAGAAGGTGATTGCCCGCGGGCTCGACGAAGTCCACAAGGCGCAAGCCAAGAGTAAGAAGGTCACTGCGCGCGAACGCGACTATATTGCCGCTGTCGCTGCATTCTACGAAAATTCGGCCAAGCTGGATTACGACGCTCGCGCACGGGCTTATTCCGATGCGATGCAGAAGGTTTATCAGAGCTATCCTGACGACCACGAAGCTGCGGTGTTCTACGCGCTTTCGCTGCTGGCGTCCGACCCGCATGAGGACGCGACATTTGCGCGGCGCAGGCAGGCTGCCGGGATTCTGGAAAAGCTGTTCGCGACCGAGCCCGATCATCCCGGAGTGGCGCACTACCTGATCCACGCCTATGACAAACCGCAGCTGGCGGAGCTGGGCATTCCTGCGGCGCGGCGCTACGCGCAGGTTGCGCCGGCCGCTCCGCATGCGCTGCACATGCCGTCGCACATTTTTGCGCGCGTGGGGCTGTGGCAGGACGACATCAAGTCGAACTTGGCGTCGATTGCGGCGACCCGCGAGAGTGCGGCCATGCACATGGGTGGGGAGGGGCATCAGTTCCATGCGATGGATTTTCTGTTCTACGCTTATCTCCAGAGCGGGCGCGAGGCTGACGCGCGCGCGTTGATCGAGGAAGTGAGAGCCATGCCCGCCATGCATGATATGTATGGCCTGGGATTCGATCCGCATGAGGCCACGCTGGCGCATTTCACGGCGCTCTATCCCATCGAGATGCATGACTGGGCCACGGCGGCTGCACTCACGCCCGTCGCGGTTCCGGGCACGGCGGAAGAGTCCGCGGGTTATTGGGCCAAGGCGATCGGGTCAGCTCATCTCGGCAACGCAGACGAGGTGCGAAAAGATATTGCGGCGATCGAGCGCATTCATCAGAGCCTGGTGGACACGAAGAAAAAGGATTTTGCCGAGGCGGCGGAGAGCGATCTGAAACAGGCGCGGGCCTGGCTAGCGTTTGCCGAGGGCAAATATGACGATGCGGTTGAAGCGCTGCGTCCCATCGCCGACAAGGAAGACTCGCTAGGCGACGAACCACAGGGTATTCCCACGCGCGAAATGATTGCCGACATGCTGCTGGAGGCGAAGCGTCCGCAGCAGGCGCTGGCGGAGTATCAGACTGATTTGAAATTGAATCCTAACCGATTCAACGGACTGTCTGGTGCTGCCCGCGCCGCGGAACAGGCCGGCAAGTCGAGCGATGCGACTGAGTATTACGCGTTGTTGCTGAAAGTGTGCGAGGGATCGAATTCGACGCGGCCGGAGTTGAGTCGAGCGAGGGAATTGGTGGCGCAGAAATAGGCGCTGCCCAGTCGTGACTGAGTTCGCCGGTGGTTACCAAGGACCGGTCGAGCTTCACTCGACCGGACAGCCGAGGGCGGCTGTCCCCACATGGGCATCTTGGCCAGCGTCTTCTCGGGTACATTCCGAAACGTCTTCCGAAGCATATTCCAAAACTAGTTAAGCAGCTGTTTCATTCGGTCGGCGAGACGCATGCAGAGGGCGATGATGGTCAGGGTTGGGTTGGAGTGTCCGCTGGTGGGAAAGACTGAACTGCTGGCGATGAAGAGGTTCGGCAGGCCGTGCACCCGGCAGTGGCGGTCGACGACTCCGGCTCGCGGAGAGTCGTTCATGCGCGTGGTTCCAATGTGGTGGTACTGGTCGTTGATGTGAGAGGTCCACTCTGGCGAGTCTTCCTGCAGCCAGGGTTCCAGTTCAATTTCGCCGATGCCCGCCTGCGCGAATTGTTGGCGCAGAGTCGCGGCAAACTTCCGCATGGTGTGAAGAGTAAGGTCGGTCAGCTTCCAACGTACGTTGGCGCGGGGAACGCCGAGGGCGTCGAGTTTGTCGGAGAGCAGGATCCTGCTCTCGGGATTCGGCTGTTGCTCGGAGGTTAAACCGATGAGCATGCGCGCGCCCGGAGCAAAGCTTCTGCCGTGCAGGAGGAAGTGGTAAGCGGGGGAAATGGCGGCTGCGGGATGCGTAGCCGCGCGCAAGAGCCTGGCAGCGAAATTCGGGCCGAGGCGGCGCTGCCGCAGTGCGGCGTAGATGTCTTTCACATCCTGCAGAGTGGGATCGTCCTGGACGAAAGTCGTGCCCATGGAAATGTTCAGGGTTTGATGGTGCCTCTGCCATTGTGGGGTTGCGGTGCAGCGAACCGAATATTTCAGTCCACGTTTGTGGAATACGTTGAGGAGCTGCTGGGCGCGCGCGGGTGAAGAGGTTTTCAGGGAGCCTACGAGGGCGCTTGGGTGGTCCTGAAAAAAGCGGCCTACGAGATCGTGATCGTTTCCGATTCCATTGAAACGCTGCTTGCGGTTGGCGAGCAGAAGGCGGGGGGTTTCAATCCCTCCGACACCGAGGACGAAGGCCTTCGCGCAGATAATGGCCGAGCGTCCGTCGAGCGATTGCAATTCAACATGCGTAACCTGCTGCGAAGCTGGATCGAGCACAATCTCCGTCACATTGGCGTGTAACAGCAGCGTGCAGTTACGCGACAGGCGGAGAGCGGGCAAGTAGCGCTCGCGCACGCTGGGCTGAGGACTCCACTTGGAGAAGTGATACCAGAGCTGCGACGCGTCGAAAGCTGGCGGGCGAGTTTTTAGAAGCGGAAATAAATCAGTATCGAAGTTCATTTTGTCCACCAGAAGAAAGCGGCAAGCGCGCTGGTAGAACGGGAGCAAATCGTCGAAGGAGACAGGCCAGCCGCTGTAGGGAACCCATTCGCGGGGTTCGAAATCGAGCGGCATGAGAGGTAGGGCCTGACCTCCCCACATGGTGGTGGAGCCGCCGCACACGCGAAACCGGCCCTGCGTGGAGCCGGGATGGGGCAAGCCGCTGATGTCAACGTCGTAGAGAGCCTGCGTGGGCGGTTCGAAATCGAGGCCGCCGCTCTCCGCGATGGCGACGGTCAGAGAAGAGTTGGCCATCTCGGAGGCGATGGCGAGGCCTGCGGCCCCGGAACCTACAATGCAGAGATCGACGTTGAGAGATCGGGGTTCAGTGGCTTCGTTCAGATCCGCGATCATGCTTTTGCCTGAATGGTCGCGGAGGGTTTCGCGGGGAGATTATGGGTTGCGCCAAGGACTTTGTCGACGAATGCAAGAAAGTGTTTGAGTTGCAGGTCGTCAAATCGCTGGGACTGCGCTTCGCGAATATTGGCTTCGACGTGCGCGGGATTGGTACTGGAGAACAGTACGATTCCGGCGGAGTTGCTACGCAAGGCGTAGTGCAGCAGGAGGGAGACGATTATGTTGGGGTCGGCCAGATCAGCGCCAATCTGGTGCGAACTTTCGCGTGCGGCCTGCGGGAAAGCTTTGACCGCGTCGCGCAGCAGGGGGGCTGGCTTGAAGATGCTGTGGGTGATCAACAGGCGCTGCTCGCAATGCGCGAGTTTTCCCAGGTTCCGATTTTGCGCATTGTCATCGAATTGAACGGTTTCGAGGGCGGTTGCAAGGCGGCTGGCGTCGGCTTCGAGCTTGGGGAAGGCCGAGGCGATTCCGAGATGGCGAACCGTGCCCCGAATGACTTGCTTCTCCAGAGCGTCGAGAAGGGCTTCGCTAGCGGCGTCGGCGAGGGAGGCCTCGTGCAGGAGAAGAATATCGATGTGGTCAGTTTGCAGGGCGCGCAAGCTGGCTTCGAGACTCTGGACGGCGGCGTCGGGGGAAAAAGCGCCCGGCTTCACCATGGCGGAGCCGTGGCGTTGAGCGCGGCGCAGCAGCGCGGGGAAGGGACCGAGAAGGCGTTTGGCCGCAGCGATGAGGCGGGGATCTCCGGCCAGACCGGAGGGCATTTGGAAACCGAACTTGGTGGCGACGGTAACACGATCGCGACGTCCGCGCAGGAATTGGGCGAGAATGCCTTCGGCGCGGCCGAAACCGTAGGCTCGGGCGACATCGAAGTGAGTGATGCCGAGAGAAAAAGCGCGCTCGAGAATGGCCACAGCTTCTGACTGGCGGGGCTGCGTGGTGAGCTGCACACAACCGAATCCCAGAGGAAAGACCGATGGTCCGAGGATGCGTCTGTCCATTGCGTTGGTCGTTCGTTGCACTGCGTGCGTTGGCCATGAGTTGCGCGGAGTGCGAGTCGATTATAGATGCGCCAACGGTTGGTTCAGTGCGCCGAGTCTGCGGGTGCTCAAGAAGCTTTTCGCCGCCAGCGGGTAAGCATCTACGGATGAAGGAAAAAAAGCTTAACGATCAGCGCGGCCAGCACCGCCAGGGCTCCGAGCAGGGCGTTGTACTCGCGATGCTGCAGATACAGAGCGGGAGAGAATCCTGATGGTTCGTTTTCTGTGCCGCGATTTGAAGTGAGGCGCGGGAACATTCTCGGGACGCGGTGGGCGTATTCGTCGAACTCGGGAAACTTCTGGCGCAGGTAGTTTTCTTCGTCGCGGATCACGGGCAGGTAAATGGCAAAGAACATCACCACGAGCAGAACGCCCACCCACCAACTGCGCGCGGCCACGGCGAATCCAAGTCCGATCAGCAGCGAGCCTAGATATAGCGGATTGCGCGTGTAGGCATAGGGTCCGGAGGTGGCTAAGGCTTCATTTTTTCGGACATGGCCCGAAGCCAGGGCGCGAATCAGCAAGCCGGGAACGATCAACAGCAGACTTGACAGCAGGAAATGCAACGACGGCTTCGCCAGCAAGAGATAGAGCACTGCGAAGACGAATCCCAGAGGGACACGGATGCGGCGGGCGATGCGAGCGTACTCAGTCATGAATGGTTTCCCGTCATTGTCGAAGCGCTGTCAGCATCAGCATTCGAACTCTCGATAGCTGGCGCGCCGAAGCAGATGAGACTGAGATCCCTCCGCCGCGATGAAAAACGCGTCGGTCGGGATGACAATTTATACCTACAATCCAAACTTGCAATCCACGCTACTCCAACAACTTGCGGGCCGCCGCTACGACTTCTTCCGCGCCGATCTCCAGCAATCCCTGATCAGGCCGCGAGCGGCGCGCGTGCGTGGTAGCGCTCGAGGGATTGCGTAGCACAATGGTTCGTGTAGCGTACGGGCCGTTGCGCGTCGGATCCGTCGGGCCGAAGATCGCTACGACTGGAACGCCCAACGCCGCCGCGAGATGTAATGGACCCGTATCGCCACCGATGAATAAGCGCGCGCGCCGCGTGAGCGCGATTAACTCGGTAATGGTGCAGTTCATACCTTCAGCGGTACCGACGCTAGCGGATTGTGCTGCCTGCGCGAGTTCCTGCTCCCCCGGTCCGTAGTTGAGAATTGTACGCAGGCCAAGGCTCGCCAGTTCGCGCGCAACTTGGCCGTAACGCTCCGCAGGCCAACGCTTCGCGCCCCAGCCAGCGCCGGGATTGAGGATCGCGAAATCAAGAATGTTCTTTGCTGCGAGCCGTTGGTTGATCCGCGCCTCGGCTGCAGGGTCACGCGGAAACTCCACGCGCGGCGTCTGCATCACCCGTGCAACTGTCCCGCTCTCCACAACCGCATCGGCTATGGAGAGATTCTGCTCGATCACGTGCAGACCGCGCGTAAACGCTTGACGCGTGTACCACAGGCTCGCGGGAGATTCGCGAGGTTCGGCTGCGCCATAGACTACGCGCGCGCCCGACCAGCGCGCCAGGATCGCAGAGCGCATGGCGCCCTGCAGATCGACTGCGACGTCGTAATGCGCGGCGCGGATATCGTTCCAGACCTTCGCGACGTTTTGCAAGGTGTGGAGCGAAAAAAGAGATCTTCTCCAACCCACGAGGTTGACGGTGTGTACCCAATCGATCAGCGGTCGCTGGGCGGAGCGCGGGCCTCGCAGCGGCGTGCCCGGCGCGCACAGGAGTTCGGCCCAGCGCTCTTCGATGAGCCATCCGATCGTTGCGTTGGGAAACGCCGCGCGCAGCGCCTGGACGGCGGGCAATGTGTGGATCACGTCGCCCATGGAACTGAGGCGCACGATGAGGAGGCGGCTGAAGCGAGCGCCGTCTCGAGAATCGACCATCAAGACTGCCTCGACGACAGGCGCGAGCGGATCTGCGAGCGAATGATCTCGCTGGTGGAGTGGTCCTTGGGGTCGCCCACGATCTCGACGCGGCCGCCGTATTCCGTGACGGTTTCGCGTTCGGGGACGGAGTCGGCGGTGTAGTCGGTGCCCTTGGCTTGAATGTCGGGGCGGATCTCGCGAATCAGAGCTCGCACATCCAGTTCGGGAAAAATCGCGACTGCGTCTACATCTGTGAGCGCCGCGACGATCTCGGCGCGCTCCTGCTCGGGCATGATGGGGCGTCCTTCACCCTTGAGGGTTCGAACTGATTCGTCGGAATTGATGGCGACGACCAGCTTTCCGCCGAGCGCTTTCGCTCCGCGCAGATAACGCACGTGGCCGACATGCAGAAGATCGAAATTCCCGTTTGCGAGGGTAATGCTTTCTCCGGCGCGGCGCCACTGCTCAACTTGCGTGCGCAGCTGAGCGCGACTCAGAATCTTGTTTCCGGGTTGGCTCTTTTCCTTCAAAGGCGCTCGTTCAACCTCTCAATGGTCTCTGGTCGCGGGTGGCGACTGTTCCAGAGCTTGCAGGAGTTCCTGATGCGAAACTGTGGCGGTGCCGCGCTTCATCACGACGATTCCGCCGGCGTAGTTGGCCAGTTGCGCGGCTTCCTCGGTGGTAGCGCCGGCGGCCAGAGCCGCGGTAAAAGTGGCGATCACAGTGTCTCCGGCGCCGGTTACGTCGACCACTTGATCAGAGCCGAAAATAGGAATGTCCACCGGCTTGTGACGATGGTTGAAGGCGACCATGCCGTCGCGGCCGCGCGTGATGAGCAAGGACTGCAGGTTCATGCGCTCGAGAAGTTGTTCGCCGGCAGCGACCATTTTTTTCCAGTCCTGCCCGATGCGAACGCCGAGCGCGTCTTCGACTTCGGGTTCGTTGGGGGTTGCGGCCGTCGCTCCAGCATATTGCAGCAGGCGGTACCGCGAATCCAGAATCACGGGCAGCGAGCCTAGCTTGCCCTTTTCGCGTAGCGCATTCAGGATCGCGGGAGTGGCGGCGTCGTAGCCGTAATCGGAAAGCAGCAGCGCGTCGGAGACGTGAGCATAGTTTCGCGCCGCGAGATAGAGCTCTCGGGTCAAGTGAACATTGGGCCCTTCCTGCGGCTCGCGATCAATGCGCACGACCTGCTGGCGCGCGGTGTGCGTCATACCGGCGAGGATGCGCGTCTTGGTGATGGTGGCATAGGCCTTGTCTTTGAGCACGCCGCTAACGGGAATGCGCTTGTGACGGAAATGCTTGAGGAGCAGGCGGCCCGGTTCGTCGTCGCCGACCACGCCGACAGGAAGAACGTTGACGCCGAGATCGGCTAGATTGTTCACTGCGTTGGCCGCGCCTCCGGGGACGACCGTGCGCTCGCGGTGTTTGAGGATCAGCACTGGAGCCTCGCGGGAGACGCGCGAGATTTCGCCGAAGACAAATTCGTCGGCTACCAGGTCACCGAGGACGGTGATGGTGACCTTGGGAAAGGCTTCGACGATTTTCTTTAGGCGGTCGGACTCTTTGGGATGTTTGGTCATAGTTGCCGATAAGTCGGATCCCGCAGCGCCGACGGTTTGTCCGGCTGTGAGTGCGGGACGCTCCTGCGACGGACGCCGGGACGGCGGCCTACGAAGAGAGATTCTCTCATGCCGAACGCTTCCGTTCGGCAATCACTCGCAGCATGGTATCCACGGCGTTAGCGGCGCCCTGCAGCTCCATTTTGACGGGGACGACCGAGAGCGGATGGAGCGCGTAGAGATGGTTGCCCAGGTTGATGGCGTCTTTTTCGGTGGTGAGAAATCCTCCAGCCTCGCTTTGCTGTTTGAGCTGGAGCAGTTCGCGGATGTCTTTCTCGCTGTACGGGTGGTGATCGCGGTAAAACGCCTCAGCGGCGGGCTCGATGTTGGCGGCGCGCAATTGCTGAACGAAAATTTGAGGACGCGCAATACCGCAGAAGACGACAGGGCGCGGCGGCACATGCTGGGGAAGAATTCCCCGGCGCACGCGCCATATCAGCTTGTTTTGGAGCGGAAACTTTTCTGGCGCGGTGTCGCTGGGTAGCACGACCGCGTCCGCCCGGCGCAAGTTGGACAGGGGCTCGCGCAGGTGGCCGGCTGGAAGCAGATGGTCTTCGGCATCTTGCGGCGTGAGCAGGACGATGTCGAAATCGCGGATCAGGGCGCGGTGCTGAAAGCCATCGTCGAGAAGATGAAGTTGTGGTCCGAATTTGGTTTCGGCCAAGCATCCGGCTTCGAAACGACTTTCGCCTACGAAGACGGGCACTTGCAGGCGCTGGGCGATGAGCAGTGGCTCGTCGCCGAAGTCGCGCGGCGAGCCGGCCGGGTCGACAGCAAGAGCTCCGTGGGTGGCGCGGCCGTAGCCGCGGGAAAGTACGTCGAACTTGATGCCGCGGGCTTTGAGCAATTCGCCCAGCAGCAGCACGAAGGGAGTCTTGCCCGAGCCGCCGGTGGAGAGATTGCCTATACTCACAACGGCGCCAGCCAGGCGCTTGGCGCGAAGCAGGCCGCGATCGTACAGCGAATTTCGCGCTCCGACTACGCCGCCGTAAATGGTTGCGAGCGGATTCAATCGGTTTCTCCTCGCGCAAGGAGAAGATTTTCCAGCGCTTTCACGGTGCGCTGTGTCGCTCCCGTAGTCGCTCCGGTCGTTGTTCCGGTCGTCTCCGCGGCCGTCGTTCCGGTCCGTGAACGCAGGGTTTCTGCGGCGCGCTGGCCCAAGGCGGAGCGCTCGGCGGGGTTTGCGAGAAGCTCCATCAGAGCTAGAGGCAGCTCTGCCACGCCCACGATGCGGACCGCCTCCCGGCTCTGGAACAAGCTCACGATATCGCGAAAATTTTCGGTGTGGTTTCCCACCACGATGGCGACACCATATTGCGCCGGCTCGATGATATTGTGTCCGCCATGTGGCACCAGGCTGCCGCCAACGAAAGCGATGTCGGCCAAAGCGTAGAGGGCCGCGAGTTCCCCGATGGTATCGACCAGCAAGACTCCGCCAACGAGGGTATCGGCATCCTTCTCACCGGTCCGGCTATTACTTGTAGTCCACAGCGTGCGGCGCTGGAACGGAAGCTCCAGTTGCGTTAGCAAAGCTGCAACCGTGTCGAAGCGTTCGGGATGGCGAGGTGCAAGGATCATCACGGCGCGCGGATGGGCCACCAGCACGTTTTCGAAGGCTTTGAGCAGAAGCGGTTCCTCGCCCTCGACCGTGCTTCCGCAAACCAGCACCGGGCCTGCGCCGGACGCGGCTAGCGATTTCCGCAGGGCAGCAACGATGGGAGGTGCGGGCGGCAGGTTCGCGTCAAACTTGAGATTTCCGGTGACTTGGACGCGATTGTGCGCTGCGCCGATCGATTCCAGACGGGCGCCGTCTGCTTCGGTCTGGGCGAGGAAAAGGTCGATGTTTTCCAGTTCTTTCTTTAGCAGTGATCGGAAACGGCGGTAGTTGGGCCAGGAGCGGTCGGAGATGCGCGCGTTTACCACCGCGATGCGTGCACCGCTGGCATGTGCAAGGCGCAGGAAGTTTGGCCAGAATTCGGTTTCGGCGATGACTACCAGCTCCGGGCGCAAGGCCCGGAAGTAGGGGCGGATGGCGAACGCGAAATCCATCGGAAAGTAGAAGACATTTTCTTCGCCGAAACGATTGTGGGCGAGTTCCTGACCGGTGTCGGTGGTGGTGGTGATCAGGATTCGGTAACGCGGAAAACGGTGGCGCATTTCATCGATCAGGCCGCTTACCGCGAGGACTTCGCCGACCGAGACGGCATGCACCCAGATCGTGGGCACGGATTTGCTTTCTTGTGAGGTCTGCCCGAGTCGGTGCGGAACGGATCCCAGGCGTTCGGCAAAGCCGCGGCGGTACTTGCCGTGGCGCAGCATCTGATAGAGCCAGTAGGGCAGGCTCAGCAACATGGCCGCGGCCAGCAGAAAACTGTAGAGGAAGTAGATCAAGTGCTGCCATTCTAAATGGCGGGCGTGCACGACGGGCAAGCGGTTGGGCAACCAGGAATCGTAGTCTCTGCCGCTATAATCGAAGCCATGCTGCGCACGAAGAGGCCAATTTGCCGCTCGGTTGTTTTGCTGATGATCGCGCTGGGCGTTTCGGCCCTGGGCCGGGCGGGCAAGAATTTCGTCAAGCCGGTGGCGCAGGCGGCGAAAACGTATCCTGCGCACGACGAACATCCTGCGGAGATGGTGACGATTGCCGCGGACCCTTACGACAAGCCGGAGAAGGCGGGCATTTTTTCGGTGAACTTCCGCGAACATGGCATGCTGCCGGTTTTCTTTGTGGTGACGAATGACGGGAGCCAGCCTGTCTCCATCGCCAATATGGAGGTGACGCTGATCACGGCGAACAATTCCAAGCTGACTCCGATTTCGCCGGAGGACATTTACCGGCGGCTATCGAATCCGCAGGCTAATACGAACCCGACGCCGCTGCCGTTTCCCGTTCCGCATAAGAAGGTGAAGGGGACGATCAGCAAAAAAGAAATGGACGAGATTGAATCGTCGCAATTCGCGGCGAAGGCAGTCGAGCCGCACACCACGCAGTCGGGATTCCTGTTCCTCGATGTGGGAGGGATTAGCGATCCGCTGACGGGCGCGCACATTGACATTACAGGCGTGGATGACGCCAAAGGCGTGAGAACTGATGTATTTTGAGATTTCGATGGATAAGTATTTGAGCTCGCCAGCCAAGCCGTAGCTGCACCGACGCCGAGGGCGCTATAATCGCGCGGTCTGCAGGAATCAGAAGTTGGGGAACTGGGTTATGTCTGCAATGCCTGACGCTACCGTTGTTGCCCGAACTTACGAGCCGGTCATTGGGCTGGAGGTGCATGTTCAGCTGCTGACGGCTACGAAGATTTTCTGTTCGTGCTCCACGCGGTTCGGGGCTGCGCCGAATAGCAATGTCTGCCCGGTTTGCCTGGGGATGCCGGGAGCGCTGCCGGTGCTGAACAAGAAAGCCGTGGAGTTTGCCACGCTGGCGGCGATGGCGCTGAATTGCCGTGTGAACGAGACGTCTATTTTTGCGCGGAAGAATTATTTCTATCCCGACTTGCCGAAGGGCTACCAGATTTCGCAGTATGACAAGCCGCTGGCGGAGCATGGATTTATCGAGATTCCGGCGGTGCGCGATGGAGGCGGCAGCGGGAAGAAAAGAAGATCGGCATTACGCGGGTGCATCTGGAAGAAGATGCGGGGAAGAGCCTGCACGAAGGTTTTCCGGACGCCGACGAGAAAACTGCGATCGACTTGAACCGCACCGGCGTGCCGCTGATCGAAATTGTCAGCGAGCCGGACATTGCTACTCCCGACGAGGCCTACGAATATCTCACGCGGCTGAAAGAGATCATTCTTTATACCGGGGTCAGCGACTGCAATATGGAAGAAGGCTCGCTGCGCTGCGATGCCAACGTCAGCGTGCGTCCGCGTGGCCAGAAAGAACTTGGCACCAAGACGGAAATCAAGAATGTAAATTCGTTTCGCTTCATCCGCGAGGCTTTGATCTACGAGATTGAGCGACAGGTGGATGTGATCGAATCCGGCGGAAAGATCACGCAGGAAACGCGGCTCTACAACTCGAACGAAGGCAAGACTTATGGGATGCGCTCGAAGGAGCAGGCGCATGACTATCGCTATTTTCCGGAGCCGGACTTGCTGCCTCTGGTGGTGGACGCGAAGTGGAAGGCTGAAATCGCGAAGACGTTGCCCGAACTGCCGGAGGCGCGGCGGGAACGCATGGTGAAGGAATACGGCATCACTGAATATGACGCGCAGGTGCTGACTTTTTCGAGGGCGTTGGCTGATCAGTTTGAGTCGGCGGCGAAGGCGGCGAAGAATCCGAAGCGGGTTGCGAACCTGGTGCAGGGCGAGCTGATGGGACGGCTTAAGGCCAAAGGCCTGGACATTGAGCATTCGCCGATTTCGATGGCGGGTGTGGCGGCGTCGGCGGATCTGGTGGAGTCGGGTGCGATTTCGGGGAAGATGCTGAAGGATCTTTACGATCTTTGTTTTGAACGCGGACGGGATTTTTCTGCGGTATATGAGGAAGAGGGGCGGCCCCAGCAATCCAGCGATACATCGGCGATGGAGAAGGCGATTGATGACGTGCTGGCGGCGAATCCCAAGCAGTTGGAGCAGTATCGCGCGGGGAAGACGACCATGATTGGCTTTTTTGTGGGGCAGGTGATGAAGGCGTCGAAAGGACAGGCGAATCCGCAGTTGGTGAACGAGTTGCTGGCGAAGAAGCTGGGCTGATTTAGGGCCGAAGTACGATCTGCAAGATGTGACTTCAGTCATCTGAACTGGCTCGACCGGCTCGTCTACCATAAATATTGGGAGACTCGCCATGAAGTTCAAGCTGGACCGGATCATCAGTGTTGCGACGCTGGCCGCGTCGGTGATTGCGATCATTCTGGTGTTGAGAAAGCCGGCTCCGGTAGCGCCAACGCAGGCTCCGGCGGCGGTTGCGGCCCATGCGCAATCGTTCGATCAGAAGGTCTCGCAGTTCGAGCAGGCGGCGCAACAATCATCTGGCAACGGCGGAGCGGATGCGACACCTTCACAGAGTGGTACGGCGGCGTCCTCATCCTCAGCATTATCCCCGGTCAGCGGCACGCCGGCGTCAAAGGCCGAATTGCACCTGAATTCCGATGAGATCGGTGCCGCGCTTGCTCAGGCGTTGGGAGCGGCTTCCGGCGGAAGTTTGTCGCCTGATACCAACGTTGGCCCAGGAGCGCCCACGATCAAGGACCAGCACGTCAGTATGGAAGGCGACGTGGCGCATGGGCAATTTCTGACGGAGATCGCGGGCAAAGACGTGTGGATTACCGTCTCCGGACACCTGGGGCAGAAGGACGGCTATGCCACCTTCGACCCCACGGAATTCAAAGTGGGCGATCTCGACATACCGGTGTCACTGGTGAAACCGGCATTGGAGAAAAAGATGCAAGAGGAACGCGACCGGCTTAAGCTCCCCGATTATGTTGGCGACGTGAAGGTGAAAGACAGCGAACTGGTGATGACGCAGAAGTAGGGGCGCAGAGACAGGGCCAGCAGCCTGCGGCCGTTGACCGGGTCAGGGACCCGGTCCCGCACGAGCCTGCCAGCACGCCCCTCCCCGCACGATCGTCAAGTCCCAGCGCGAAGCAGATTCTCCGCGGCGACTTTCGCGTACCAGCGTCCCGATTCTTTGATCGTGCGTTGTTGCGTCTTGAAATCGACATAGGCCAGGCCGAAGCGCTGGCTGAAACCTTCCGCCCATTCAAAATTGTCGATCAGACTCCAGGCGTGATAGCTGCGGACGTCAGCGCCGTCGGCTATCGCGTGGGCTAGAGCTGCGAGATACTGGCGGTGATATTCGATGCGGCGGGTGTCGCGGACTTCACCGCTCGCATCGGGGCCGTCGTTATAAGCGCAGCCGCTCTCGGTGATCTCGATGACCGGCCGGTTGTAGTCGCGGGTGATGCGCCCGACCATGTCATATAGCGCTTGCGGCCAGACCTCCCAGCCGATATCGGTTTTGGGACCCTGCTCACCGCCGCTGCTGGTCATCGTGACTGGGAAAAGCCAGTCCTGCAAGTGCGCGATTCGTTCCAGGGCGCCCGGCGAAGAAGCGATCGTGCGGTTGTACAGATTGATGCCGATGAAGTCCAGCGGTGCGCGGATTTTTTCCATGTCGCCGGACGCGATCCTCATGACAGTTTCGGGGAGATAGGTGAAGGCTGCGGGATAACGTCCCCTCAGAGCCGGTTCGAGAAACCAAACATTGGTGATGGCGTGGGCCCGCTGCGCAGCCAAGTTGTCGGCCTCGGAATCGGTGGCTGGCTCGCAGGGTGACATGTTGAAAGCGGTTCCCACGCGCGCCCGCGGACGCGCCGACTTCAGCGCCCGAAACCCGGCTCCCTGAGCCAGGTTCACCACGTGTGTGGCGCGGAGAAAATCCAGCAGGCTCTGGCGCCCGGGAGCATGGACGCCTTCGAGGTAGCCACTAAAGGTGAATACGGAGGGCTCGTTGAAGAGCATCCAGTCGGTGACGCGATCCCCCAGGGAGCGAGCTACGATTTCGACGTAGTCGCTGAAGCGCGAGGCAGTGTCGCGGTTGGGCCAGCCTCCGGCATCTTCCAGAGCTTGTGGCAGATCCCAGTGATAGAGCGTGACGAAGGGCCGGATTTTAGCTTCGAGGAGGGCGTCAACGAGGCGGCTGTAATAGTCGATTCCCCTGGAATTTCCAGGGCCCGATCCCGAAGGCTGAATGCGCGGCCACGAAATCGAAAAACGGTAGCTGTTCAAATTCATGGCGCGCATCAAAGCTATGTCGTCGCGCCCGCGATGATAGGAGTCGCAGGCCGTGTCGCCGGTGTCTCCGTTCCTGATCGTGCCGGGGGTGTGGGAAAAGCGGTCCCAAATGGACTCGCCTTTGCCATCTTCCTTCCATGCGCCTTCGATCTGGTAGGCGGCAGTGGCCGTGCCCCAGAAAAAATTCTTCGGAAACGCGATTTCTGAGGAAGTGGAAAACTGCCGCATGCCGCTGGATGCGCTTGCCGCTGTAGAGGCCGCGCTGGCCGCCTTGGAGGAATCGCTGCAGGCTGAGAGAAAGCCCGCAGGCAGCGCGGCAGCAAGGCCTGTGCCGAGGACCGATCGCACCAACTCTCGGCGTGTCAGTCGCAAAAAGTGGGGCTCCTTCGAGCGTGACTTGAGGTTCGCCGCATCAGTTGTGCTTAATGAAATTTCCGTTCTCTGCCCGGTAAGCGTGGCCGGTGAGCGAATTGTAAAGCGTCTCCAGAAAAACTGGAAATGGAGCCGCGTCCCGGGATCATCTCGACGTCAGCACGCAACCGGACATCACGTGCGTCCACAGGGTCAACCCTGCCACCTACTGCGGACTCACTGTGTCGAACATCTTCCACAAAGTGTCGGCGGTGGCCTTGTAGATCACATAGCCGTTTCCGGCATCGGTGGTTTTGTGAAAGAGAAGTTCGCCGCGGCCGTCGCCGTCGGCGTCAACGGCGTCGATCAGGTCCAGCTGCGGAGTCACGTCGAGGTGGAAGCGATCAGTCACTCCAGAATACAACTTATGGAGGTTGCCGTAGATGTCGGTGCGTGTGACCAGCATGATTTTGTATTGCAACGGCGCCGATGGGAGGTCGACTGCGCCGCCGGAAGCTGGTGGAGGCAGATGAGCATCCGCACTCAGGACCAGCACTGGCTGGTTACTGCCCCACAAATCGAAAGTGCGCATCTGCGCGTTTTCGAAGATGGGCGCAGGCGCTTTGGACGCTGGTTTTCGGGCGGTTGGGTGAGGAGCGGCCGGCTTCGCCGGGATCTGTCCTTTGGCCCGCGCGTCAAGGTAGGCGAGCAACTGAGCCTTCGCCAGATCGAGCATCTGCTTGCGGCGATCGTCTTCAGCGCCTTTGTCCCATTCATATGTGAAAGAGTGCAGTTCGGGCCCGTCGGCATCGGAAATCGCCGGGACCAGTTGGACTGGTTCCGTCGCAGCTGAGCTGGCAGCCGGCTTCGCCGCTGAATTATCGCTGCTGCTTGCGCTGGAATCTTTCCCGGACTTTGGTTTGCCGTAGCCCGGTACGTCGTAATCGGGCATGGGGCCGGTGGGCTTGCCACGCCGTAGTCTTGGCCGGTTCGTATCGTCCCTCGCATCATCGGAGGACCGTATCGCCGGAGGCGCTTCGTTCTGCCTGGATTTTTCCTGGTCGGTCGTTTTGTCGCCCTTTTTTCTTCCGGCTTGGTGCTCGGTGAAGACGCGGGTGGGTTGGTTGAAGCCGACGCAGGCGGTGTCGCAGATGGGGTCGAACCCGCAGGCGAGGGAGAGGCTGTTGTGGTGGAGGGCGCAGCGGAAGGCGGGGAGGCGGGCGACGCCGTCCCAGTGGGAGTTGTGGAAGGCCCAGCGGGGCTTGATGTGGTTTCGCTCTTGGTCAAGCGCGGCGGCGCGTCGGTAGTCTCGATTCCTTTCGGGACGAGTTCCGCTTTCATTCCGCTCCTTGGCGCTTCGGATCCTGCCGCCAGCCACGCCCCGGTGGCAAGCCATGGAACCTCAGCATTGGCGGCGAGGCTATGCAGCGCACTATTGATCGTAAACAGGCCTAGAGACACGCCGGTCTTTTCGCCTTCATACACGGTCCCCGATTCGAGTGCCATGGGCACCGGATCTGCTTTGTAGGCCGAGGCGTCGTAGAACTTGCCGTTGATCTCGATCATCACCGGGATCAGAGTCGCTCTGCCGCTGGGCGTCATTCTCAGCAAGCCCAGTGCGCGCGGTCCCAAATCCTTTTTCGTGCGGGGCTCCTTTTTCAAGGGTACGATTTCGGGAGTTGACTCCTGGGCCACGCTCAGAGCCGCGATCGACGCTATTGCGACGAGCATCGCGATCAAAACCGAGATGCGGTATAGAATCTTGTGGAACGGCGGCAACGCCAGGGCCCGTTTACTGGCATTCGTAACGTCCGGGTCTGATTTGGCTGGAGAAAAGATTCCCATGAATATCCATGATAAGGCTCCCGAGTTTACTTTGCAGGATGAGAACGGAAAAGAAATCTCGCTGAAGGACCTTCGCGGCAAAACCGTGGTTCTGTATTTCTATCCTCGCGCCGACACTCCGGGATGCACGATCGAGGCCCAGGAGTTTCGCGACACGTACAAGAAGATTCAGAAGACCGGTGTGGTGCTCATGGGCATTTCGCCCGACACGCCCAAATCGCAAAAAAAGTTTCAGGAAAAGTTCAGCCTGCCGTTCACTTTGCTGGCGGACGCCGACAAGAAAGTGGCGGACGCGTTCGGCGTGCTCAAAGAAAAGAACATGTACGGGAAGAAAGTGATGGGCATCGTCCGCACAACGTTCATCATTGGGCCCGACGGGAAGATCCAGCACATTTTTCCCAAGGTGAAGGTGGAAGGCCACGCGGAGGAAGTACTGGCTTATTTGAAGGAAGCGGCCAAAATCGCCTCCTAGACGGCCGGTTCGCAGGCTGTGCGTGGAACAAAATTTCCGCGCTCTGCGTACCAATGTTTAAGTGTATTGTTTCCGGATTCGAGGCCGGAGGGAGCCGGTAAGGAGAAATCCATGCGCAATATTCTGAAAGCAACTGGGATCGTGGCAGTTCTCATGTTTGTCGCCGCAGGCGGCGTCGCGAAGGCCGGTGCCGGGCCCGCCGACCATAACGGATCGATCGTTCTCGTCTTCAAAGACGGGCATCGGAAGAGCATCGACATGTCGGATGTCGCGCGCATCGATTTCAAGACTCCGGTCACTATTGTGTTCAAAGATGGGCACCAGCAGAGTGTTCCCGCCGTCGACATTTCGCGCATTGAATTCGATGCGCTATCGGCTGGCGCTTCTGCGGCCAGCCGCGCCCGCTTCGTCGGCAAGTGGGAACTGGGTGAGGGGAACGGAGGCAATTTCTACGCCACGCTCGATGCCGACGGCGAGGCTCACAAGTCGACTGGATCCAGCCACGGCACCTGGACAGTAGTTGGCAGCGAAGCGCGCATCAGTTGGGACGACGGCTGGCACGACGCTATCCGGAAAGTGGACGGGAAGTACGAGAAGTTTGCCTACGAACCCGGCAAGTCGTTTGATGATTCCCCGTCGAACGTTACCGCCGCCAGGAATACCCAGGCCAAGCCTATTTAGGCGCTCCCTGACGCCGTCGCTGCGAGGAGTTTAAACTGGCCGCGAGAACGCGACGTACCCCAGAGAGTATGGGTTTAAAATCTGCCGGCATCGTGAAGGAATCAAACGAGGTCGCACTCGCCACGATTCGGCCTCTGGACCGCGCATTCTTTGGCCGCGATCCGCGGCGCGTCGCCCGCGAACTTCTGGGCAAGGTGCTTGTACGGAATGACACATACCAGCGTGCCCGCCAGCGCCTTGCCGCCCGCATCGTGGAAGTGGAGGCATACCTGGGAAAAAAAGATCCTGCCTCTCACGCGGCTGCCGGGAACACTGCACGCACTTCGGTGCTGTTCGGGCCTCCCGGTTTTGCCTACGTTTACTTCATTTATGGCGCCCACTATTGTCTGAACGTTTCCTGCGATTGGGAAGGTAAAGCCGGTGGAGTTTTATTCCGGGCGCTCGAGCCGCTGCTTGGAATCGAAGCGATGGCGGTTGCCCGCGGCGTAAAGCTGCAGGGGCCTCGCGACCTACCCAAACTAACCAGCGGTCCGGGCCGGTTGGCGGAGGCGTTTGGGATCACTCGTGTCCGGGACAATGGTTGCGATCTCACTTCGGCACACTCAAGTTTGTGGATTGGCGACGACGGGTTTCGTTCCAGCGAAATCCGGGTGACTCCGCGCATCGGGATCACCAAAGCTGCGGAGCGTCCTCTGCGATATCTTCTTGCGGGCAACCGCTTTGTCTCGGGGCGCCTTGCTTCGACAAACGCTCCTCGCGCAGGCGGGAAACTCACGAGAAATACTTGACACGAGGTGTAGACTGGGCGGGCTGGATGGAGCCAAATGCCGCGCCGGTCAAGGCGTTTCAGCCGGTACGGCCAAACGTGAAGGGTTGTGTGATTATGTCACATCCCGCTCACGAATTTAGTCATCTAAGATAATCGGTGAGCGGATTGGGTTTTACTGCCTTAGGCCCGAGGTTAGCTGCCCGGCTGGCCGTACTGGTCGCAGGGATATTGGCTGGAACCGCATCGGCGGGAGCGCTCGCCGCATTCGTGGTATCCGACCCTGCTGTGGCGGCAGGTTCCGAGGTAGCCACTCCCGCAATTGTGATCGGCTTCGTCGGCGGTTTCGTGCGCCGTGATGATCCGCACCACGGTCCAGTCCAGCTGGCACAGCGGATTCAGCGCACCGTTCCGAAAACCACACACGTAGAGGTTTTCGAGAATCGTCACCGAGCCCAGGCCCACGCCACGATTCTACGATTGCTGGATACGAATCACGACGGCACCCTGTCGGATGAAGAGAAGAGCCGCGCCCGGATCGTTCTTTACGGGCACAGCTGGGGTGCGGCGGCGACGGTCTTGCTGGCTCGCGAACTGCGGCGCGAACACATTCCGGTGTTGCTGACGGTGCAGGTTGATAGCATCGAAAAGCCTTGGCAAGACGCGTCCGTCATTCCGGACAACGTGGCTGAAGCGGTGAACTTCTATCAACCTCATGGCTTGCTCCACGGCAGCGCAAAAATTGCTGCTGCGGACCAGTCCAAGACCGAAATTCTGGGCAACTACCGCACCGACTACAGGAAAGATCCAATCCCGTGCCCGGAAGCCTCCTGGGCTGGGCGGTTCTTCACCCCGGGACACACCCAGAGCGAATGTGATCCCCGCGTTTGGTCGCGTATCCAGGCCTTGGTGCGCGAGCGCCTCGCTTCTCAGGACTTCGCCAGCGCGTCCAACTCCGTACCCAAGGAAATACCGGACACGGCAGTCCGAAAGTAGGAGCGCGAGCGCTTAGCTAGCCGGGAGTAGGATGTTATCAATCAGTCGCGTAGTGCCTACAAAGGCGGCGACGGCTACCAGCGCGCCTTTTGCGATGTTGTTGACCGGATCGAGAAAGTCCGGGTCGACGATTTCGAAGTAATCGAGACGGACGGCAGGTTCCCCGGCAAGCACTTCCTTAGCAGCAGCGATCAGCCTTGTGGCGTCGCGTTCGCCGGCCTCGGCCATCTGCTTCACCTGCATCAGCGAACGCTGCAATACCAGCGCCTGTTTGCGTTGTTGCGGGTCCAGATATGCGTTGCGCGAACTCATGGCCAGTCCGTCCGGCTCGCGCACAATCGGACAGACGGCGATCTCCACGGGAAACCTCAGGTCACGCACCATGCGGCGGATGATGGCTGCCTGCGCCGCATCTTTTTGTCCGAAGAATGCGGCGTCGGGCTCAACCGCATGAAACAGCTTGGCTACGATCGTGGTCACCCCGCGGAAATGCCCGGGCCGCGAACGGCCGTCGAGCTTGCCGCTGAGTTCTTCCACCGTAACCCAGGTCACCGCGCCGCTCGGATACATCTCGTCCACCGAAGGCGCGAAGAGTAAATCCACGCTCTCGTTTTCCAATAACTCGCGGTCGCGCTCGAACGGCCGCGGATATCTCGCCAGGTCCTCGTTCGGGCCAAACTGTGTGGGGTTCACAAAGATTGACGCGGCCACCACCTGGCATGAAGCCTTCGCGGCATGTATTAGTGAAAGATGACCCTCATGCAACGCCCCCATCGTGGGCACAAGACCCAGGCGCGTGCCGGTGCGCCTCGCCGCGCGGGACGCGGCCCGCATGTCGCGGATTGTGTTGCAGATCTTCATGCTTCGTTGTAGGTGTTCGATAGCGATGACTAGCTTGAGCGTCGTCGCCCTTTGTCGCAGGAGAAGCTGGGGCTCAAGGTGTAGGCGAAGGCATCCAGACTATCTCGACGTGGGCGCGCTCTAGTTCTCCCGCGACCGTACCGCGATTGCGACGGAGAGCAACCTTTTGTTGTTCAAAGCTCGGCTCCGAACCCTGCCCAGGACTTTGCTCCGAATTCCCAGACTGTTCCTGCACCAGGATCGCAACCACGCGGCCATAGGGCCAGGCGGAAGACGGCAAACGTGCCAGCGCATCCAGCACGTCTTCTGATTTTAGTATTTGTTCTTGATTTGCCGTAACGCCGGTCAGCAAACCCACGCCGTCGGGGCGAACCACCAGGTAAGGATTTTCCCAGTTTTTCTTTTCCCGAAGGCCTGCGTACTTCGCCGGGCTTGCAGCGGGAATGTTCTGCAGCACGACGAAGGCGTCAGGAGCCGGTTGCGTGTCCGATCGGGAAGAACATGCGGCTACTAGAAGGCCAGAGGCCAAAGCGCAAATCGTCAGTGCACAGTTCGTAAGTGCGAAGCTCGCTCGTGTGCAGGTCAGTGATGTAGCCCGGCTCGCTCGCAATTTATTTCCGAATGATTGCCATCATTGTCGCGCACGACATCTTAACGCACCACCACGGGGACATCCGTCTTTACCGCCCAGATCAAAGCAACTACCCATCCGATCATTGTCCAGCCCAGGAACAGATTTAGTAGCAGAATCGCCGTAGTGTCGCGCTTGTTTCGGGCAAAGGCAAGAATCGTCGGCAGAAAATACATCAGAAACCCGAAGCCGAAAAATGGAAAAAAGAACACTGACAAAATGTGCATGGCGCTTGCCTCCTTCGCAACAGCGTAGCACTACTCAATGCTACGATTTTTTGTCCCACTTTGTTCCCAAATCTCGCCGCCTAACGTCGCATCGCCCGCTTCCGGGCCAGCACAGTGTCGAGTCCAGCCTTCGTTTCCCTGGGGAGATGGTAAGACTCAGCGTCCGCCGGATACTGATGCGACTTCACATCCGCGCGATACGCCTGCACCGCGTGTGTGATCAGCGCCGTAGCGTCGCCGTAGCGCCGTACAAACTTCGCGGGCGTCCCAAAGGTCAGGTTCACCAGGTCGTGGAACACCAGCACCTGTCCATCGCAGTCCGGGCCTGCGCCAATGCCAATAGTGGGCGCGCTTACTTCAGCGGTGATCATGGCGGCCACTTCGCGTGGAATCCCTTCCAGATAGAGACAGGCAACACCCGCACGGTCGAGAGCGACAGCGTCCCGCATGAGCTGTTCGATGCCGCTAAGGTTTTTCCCTTGCACCTTGTAGCCGCCCATCACGTTGACCGACTGCGGCGTGAGCCCGATATGCCCGGCGACCGGAATCTCGGCGTCGATGATGCGGCGGATCAAGTCGGCGCGCTTTTCTCCGCCTTCGATCTTAACCACTTCGGCGCCGCCTTCCTTCACAAAACGTGCGGCGTTATCCAGGGCGGTTTTGGGGTCAATTTGGTAAGACCCGTAAGGCATATCCGCCAGCAGCAGCGCATTCTTCACGCCGCGGCGCACCGCCTTTACGTGGTGCAGCATCTCGTCCATGGTGACCGAGAGCGTGTTCTCATAGCCGAGCATGGTTTGAGCGAGGGAATCGCCCACCAGCACCATGTCGATGCCACCCTCGTCGACCAGGCGCGCAGTGGCGTAGTCGTAGGCAGTGAGGCAGGAAATGGGTTCGTGACGGAGTTTCTGTTCCCGCAGAGACGCGGTGGTGATCTTTCGGGCGAGTTCGTCGTGCGGACGCCCGCCGATCGGGGTAATGCTCATGATGTCCTCCAGTGCCCCTCCAGCACCGCCGGATAGAGCCTGTACCACATCCTGTTTGGTTGCGACTTAACGAATTATACGCCGCCGGCGGCCGTTCGTCGATGGCTTGTAACTAGTTGTAGGGATGCAACTTAGGAGCTACGCGAGCGTCACAGATCGACCAAAATTCCCGTGTTCAAACCACGAACTGGCCGATCCAAATATAAACTGTTTTTCGCAAGTAATATTTGATACGGTGTCGAGCGTGCCTGAGCTCATCGAAATACCTTTAGAAGCCAGTCCTGACGTAAGGCATAGGAATGCGAAAAAGTAATTGTTTCGAATCTGATGTCGCTGGACGGTTTCTTCGAAGGTCCCGACCAGAAATTAGATTGGTTCGTTGTGGACGAAGAGTTTCTTGAATACGCTGAGGGCATGCTGCGTAACGCGGATACCCTGTTGTTCGGGCGGAAGACGTATCAGCACATGGCCGATTACTGGCCAACCGCTCCCGCGGATGAAATCGGGAACCAGATGAACAATCTGCCGAAGATTGTTTTTTCCAGAACTCTGCAAAGCGCGCAATGGAAGAATTCGAACTCTGGTGAAGAGCGAAGCTGCCGCAGAAATTTCAAAATTGAAGCAGCTGCCTGGCAAGGTCATGGTGATTCTCGGAAGCGCCAGCCTCGCATCGTTTCTCCTGCAACGAGGGTTGATCGACGAATATCGCGTCCATCCTCAATCCGGTTTTTCTGGGCAGCGGTAAGCTTTTGTTTCACGACGTCAAGGAGCGGCTTCGATTGAAACTTTCGAGAACAAAGTTGTTCGGGCCAGGCGTGGTCGTCCTTTACTACCAAAGCGCTTAACTGCATGACGGAGATCGAACGGCGAAGGCTGGCGCAAAAAAGGAGAAGAGTAAGCAATGAGCACGGTACGAGTACTGGTGGGCACGCGCAAGGGCGCATTCATCTTGACCGCAGACGGGAAGCGCGAAAAGTGGGACGTCAGCGGACCGCACTTTGCGGGCTGGGAGATGTACCACATCAAGGGGTCACCCGCGGATCCGAATCGTCTCTACGCATCGCAGTCGAGCGGCTGGTTCGGACAGATCATTCAGCGTTCCGATGATGGCGGCAAGACCTGGCATCAGCCGGGAACGCCTCCTGGCGAGGCACCCGCCCCAGGTCCTCCGAAGACCGCCAGTAATAAGTTCGCTTACGACGCGACTCCGGAAACGGGCAAACCGCTTACCACGCATCAGTTTTACGACGGCACGCAGCATCCCTGGGAATTCAAGCGCGTCTGGCACGTCGAACCATCGCTCTCCGATCCCGACACGGTTTACGCCGGTGTAGAAGACGCCGCGCTATTCCGTTCGACAGACGGCGGAGAAAACTGGCAGGAACTTTCTGGCCTTCGCGGCCACGGCACCGGCCCCAAGTGGCAGCCGGGCGCAGGCGGCATGTGCCTGCACACGATTATTCTCGATCCCAGCAATTCTCAGCGAATTTACATTGCGATTTCCGCCGCGGGTGCGTTTCGCACCGACGACGCGGGCAAGAACTGGAAGCCGATCAATCGCGGACTGTATTCGCAATACATTCCTGACCCGAGAGCCGAGGTAGGCCACTGCGTTCATCATGTGGCGATGAACCCTTCACGCCCGGGCGTGCTCTTCATGCAAAAGCATTGGGACGTCATGCGCTCCGACGACGCCGGCGACAACTGGAAAGAAATCAGCGGCAACCTGCCGACTGATTTTGGCTTCGTCATCGACGTGCACGCGCACGAGCCGGAGACTGTCTACGTGGTCCCCATAAAGAGCGACTCGGAACACTTTGTTCCGGATGGCAAGCTGCGGGTCTATCGCAGTCGCACTGGCGGCAACGAATGGGAAGCTCTCACCAAAGGCCTGCCCCAGAACCACTGCTACGTCAACGTGCTGCGCGACGCCATGGCCGTCGATTCTCTCGACCAGTGCGGAGTGTACTTCGGCACCAGCGGCGGTCAGGTCTATGCCTCGGCCGATGCAGGGGATAGTTGGGCTCCAATTGTGCGGGACTTGCCAGCGGTCCTTTCTGTCGAGGTGCAGACGCTCGGGTGATTCATCTGGTGCTGAAGCCGTTATGATCCGAGTCATCCTTCCACCGCATCTCCGAACGTTGGCTCATGTTCGCGGCGATGTGGAACTCGAGGTGTCCAGCCCGGTCACGCAGCGCACGGTGCTCGACGCGCTCGAGACTCGCTATCCCATGCTGCGCGGGACCATCCGCGATCACGCTACGCAACAGCGCCGGGCGTTTCTGCGCTTCTTCGCCTGCGAGGAAGACTTATCTCATGAGCCTCCCGATGCGCCGTTGCCCGACGCGGTCGCGTCGGGGAAGGAACCATTCATCGTGATCGGGGCGATTGCAGGAGGATAGACTCCTCTTTGTTCTTTCTCTGCGGGTGTGCGAAAATTCCGCCGGATTCCCGGAGGAACCTAATGGTGAAGCTAGTGCCGACCCCGATGTTGAAGCGGCTTTTCGCCGTGTCATTGTTCATGCTTGCCCTGTCGCTATCCACTGCTGCCCAAACAAAAAGTTCTGCCACAAGAAAGTCCCCTGCTGGTCCTGTCCCGGATAAAGTCCTCATGCAGAAACTATGGGACGGATGGTCCACGCTTGACACCGCCAACGTCTCCAAGTTTTATGCCTCCGGCCCGCACACTTATTTCGACATTGCCCCTCTGAAGTACGGAAGCTGGGATGAGTATGAGAAAGGCGTCAAGTCAGTCCTCGCCGGCTACAAGAGCGCGAAGTTTACCGTGAATGACGATGCCGCCGTGCATCCTCACGGCGACCTGGTCTGGGGAACCGCCACGATCAGCGAGCAGATGACGACGCAGGCCGGCAAGATTGAAATGGGCAACTTCCGCTGGACGGTGGTCTGGGAAAACGAAGACGGCAAGTGGCTCATCGTGCACGAGCACGTCTCCGCGCCCGTTCAGTGAGCGTCCCGGCCACGGATTCTTCACGGAAACTTCACGGATTCTTCAATTTTAAATTCTCGATCCGTGAATTCTGAGCCGTGGATTTCAATCCGCGAAATATCCACGAAAATCCGTGGCTAAGCTTTTCTTTTCAATATGCTTTCCAGAAGAAATACACGGTCATTCCCGCCCCGACCAGCACCACGAATACTCTGATCCACGCCTGTGGCAGTTTCTGGGCATAGTGTGCCCCCAGAAACCCGCCGGCGATTCCTCCGGCGATCATCGGAATTCCGGGTTTCCAATAGACTGCGCCGGCTATCACAAAAGTCACGACCGCAACGCCATTGATGACAAAGCCCATTACGCTCTTCAGCGCGTTCATGGCGTGAATGTGGGTCATGCCCAGCGCGGCCAGCATGGCGAGCATGACGATTCCCATGCCTCCGCCGAAATAGCCTCCATAGACGGCGACCATCAACTGAAACAGCGTTGCCGCCGCCAGGGCGCCACCCGTGGCCTCATGCTCAAGAATTGAGTTTCGTCCACCGGCCAGTTTCTTGCCGAACGCGAACAGCAGAGTTGCGCCCAGCGTGAGCCAGGGGAGAATTTGCAGAAATGTCCGTGCCGGAGTCTTCAGCAGCAAGAGCGCCCCCACGACTCCGCCGACCAGACTGGCCGCGAGCAAGGGAATCATCACGCGCCGCGGAACGTCCAACTCCTTGCGGTACGCACCTCCGCTGGCCGCTGCCGCCGTCCACAATGCAATCGTGTTTGTCGCGTTGGCGGGAATCGGAGGCACGCCAGTAAACAGCAGCGCAGGAAATGCGATAAAACTTCCGCCGCCCGCCACGGAATTCAGCGCCCCACCCAGCGCGCCCGCAAAAAAAAGGAAGATGACAGTTTCGAGAGTCAAGCTGTTAGGTGTATCAGAATTCACGCCACATTGTCAGCCGCACTTGCGGAGCTTGCCCGAGGACGTATTTGTTACCTCTGTAACCCGGAGTAACCTCCGGTCTCTTGCCGAAACAACTGTCCTGCGCCAGGGTTAATATCAACACACAGTGGGGGAGATTTCTTTATGCGCAACCGAATGGTCGTTCTCGTGATGATTGTCCTTGTGACCGCGTTCCTTTTGTCGACGGTAGCCTGGGGCCAAACGCAGCCGGCTCAACCGAGCACCCAGCCTGGCAGTTCCAGCATGCCCGGCATGAAGATGCCCGACCACGACATGTCGAACATGAAAGACATGCCTGGCATGGACATGGGAAAAGACACAGAGAAAGGCGCCGACAGCGAGGCCAGTGCGCACGCCATGCACTCCATGGAAGGCCACATGGACATGGGCCCGCACATGAAGATGACTGCCCTGCGCGCACCCAAACCGGGCGATGCAGAACGCGCGCAGCAGGTGGTCGAAGCCGCCCGCCGCGCCTCGGAAAAATACACCGACTATCACGTTGCCTTGGCAGACGGGTTCAAAATCTTCCATCCCGAGATTCCGCAGAAGATGTATCACTTCACCAGCGTGAAATACGCATGGGAGAATGCCCGCAACTTTAATCCTGAACATCCCACGTCGTTGCTGTACGAAAAGCACGGCGACGATTACAAATTGATCGGCGTGATGTACACCGCGCCCAAGCGCTTAACCGAAGAGCAACTCAATGAGCGCGTTCCGCTCAGCGTGGCGCAATGGCATGAGCACGTGAATTTCTGCATCCCGCCGCTGGGCCATTTCAAAGAGATGCGCGATCCTAATCCGCAATTCGGCTTCAGAGGATCCATCGCCAGCCAGGAAGCCTGCGACGCCGCAGGCGGAACCTTTTTCCCGGTGGTCTTCAACTGGATGGTTCACGTCTATCCGTTCGAGAAAGACCAAGCTAACATCTGGTCGGTCGAGCGGCAGCACGGCGACGCCGACTAGGATCAACAGCGAGGTTCAAAAGTTCCTAACACTGAGCACGCAAAGAACAGCTGCGAAGATCGCAACGCAACGGTCCAAGAACTCGGTTGCTTTGAGATTTTCTTCGCGGCTTTTGCGATCTGTTCTCGCGCTCTTCGCCGTGAAAGCTTCAGGCGCGGCCGCACAACGCTTTCCCGACCAAAAAATTACATCTCTATCATCATTGTTTTCTAACGCACATAGCTGCCCTCAATCGATTATGTTGAGTGCTCGCTTGATACAAAACACTTGGCCATTGTTCCTTCACTTCTGAACGAATCCACTCAAAGCTCTGCTAACGGGGACTCCCAGGTTGCGTCCAACTACCATCGCAGCCTTGAAAGAAATTAGGGAACTTCCGGCTCGCGAAGCGCGTACTTACTAGGGAAGCAGAACGGCGGCTGGAAACGAACAAGGAGTGAAACTGGCTCAACTTACCAACGAAATCTAAGCGGGGTTCTGGGGATTCTCTCACTCTCGGTTTGGCGGCCCAGGTGAGAAAACCCCCATCACAGCAACGCAGGCTTCAAGGCCCGTGTGCTTAACCCCAGCGGCTGCATTTTAGGCGATTCGCGGAGAAACACAAGAGGTTTTTTCGCGAAGGTCGCGAGTCGGGCTGCCCCAACCGTTTCCCGACGTATTTTCGGGAAAGAAAAGGACAATCATGAAATTCGCGACCGTTTCAAAAAGTCTGGTAATGGGTTTGGCTCTGCTGCTGGCAACGAGTGCATTCGCTTCCGACAAAGGGAAACTTCAAATCTACAACCCGGTCACCGTCAATGGCACCACGCTCAAACCTGGCGATTACAAGCTCGAGTGGACAGGCACCGCCGGTAATGTGGAACTCAGCATCATTCAAGGCAAGAACGTGCTGGCCAAAGTGCCGGCTCACGTGGTCGACCTGAAGTCTCCATCGGCCAACGACGCGGCCGTGGTCAACAACGGTGACAACGGAACCAAGACTCTGGCTGGCGTCCGCTTCGAAGGCAAGAAGTTCGCTCTCGAACTGGGAGAATCCAGCGACAGCATGCAGGCAGGATCTAGCAAGTAAGAGAAACCCGCAGTAAATAAAAAGGGAGCGCCCTGGGCGTGCTCCCTTTTTATTCGGAAACTACGGGCTCACGCCTTTCTCTAGTTCCGCGCTCAGGCGCACATTGCTGCCACCGTTCAATTTCAGTTTCCGCTCCCAGTTCTTGAAGCCAAGTTTCTTGATGACGACATCGTGTTCGCCTTCCCGCAGTTGAATCTCGAACGGAGTGTTGCCCACAAAACTGCCGTCGACTTCGATGTCAGCGCCATGGGGAACAGAAGCGATGGAGAGTCTGCCCGCTAGGGTGGGAGGGGCTGCGGCCTCGGCGGCCTGCGGAGTCGCGGCAGTCTTACTCTGCCCAACAGCAAACGCCGCAGCGGTACTAATTGCTGCGCCATTCGCAGCCCAGTCCTTGATGATCGCCTCACACGCCTCTTGCACAGAGCCACCGAGCGAAATGGTCGACTTGCTCACGATGGAATCGCCCGAGACGCGCGCGAAGACCGCGACCTTGTTCTTGTGCTGCAACGCCCCTTTGCCCCCCTCGTGGTCAAGAAGCACAATGTAATCTGTCTTCGCTGGAATATTGTTAACTGTAACTTGGGGACATCGTTCCCCGAACGTTTTGATGATCTCAGCCGTTTGCGGACGAGCGCCGCCCGCCATGCTTCCTCCGTATGCTCCTCCAGCGCCTCCGCTTTGCCCGGCGACCGACCACGACTGGCTATCCGTTGTGAAAACCCGGGCTTTCTCCGAGCCGGCAGGCAGCTTTGGACTCTCCTGAGGGAGCGCGGGAGATAACCACGCCAAAGGAAACAAGCAGAAATAAAGCGCACCCAAGGTTCTCTTCATGGCAAACCTCCGGTCGCAAGAATCTTCAGAATTGTTGGGGGAACGCCTATTATCCTCTCTTGGCGGAAACGATGTTCAATCACAATCCGATCGCGTATGGAACCGCAGAGAAAAGGGGAGCGCGAAAACGCTCCCCTCACAGCTGGCAAATAAAAACTGGCAAACTGCTCTCTAGTATTTCGGCACTGTCGGATCCACACGCTCGGCCCAGGCGTTAATTCCTCCCGCGAGGTTGTGCACCTTCTTGAATCCGGCCTGCTGCAGAAACGCGACGGCCTTCGCGCTGCGTCCGCCCATCTTGCAGTGAACTACGATTTCGCGACTGGAATCCAGCTCACTCACGCGCTTGGGCAAATCATTCAACGGAATCAAATGTCCGCCGATGTTGCAGATCTGATACTCGTGCGGCTCGCGCACATCGAGCACGAACACATCATCCTTCGCATCGAGACGCCGCTTCAACTCTTCGACCTGAATTTCAGGAACTCCATTCGCCACAGGTTTCTCCTCCCCACGAATGCCGCAAAACTCGTTGTAGTCTATCAGCTTCGTGATCGTGGGATGCGTGCCGCACACCGGGCAGTCGGGATTCTTGCGCAGTTTCAACTCGCGAAACTTCATCCCCAGCGCATCAATCAGCAACAGCCGCCCGACCAGCGGTTCGCCGATTCCGAGGATCAGCTTGATCGCCTCGGTCGCCTGCATCACGCCCACCAGCCCGGGCAGAATGCCGAGCACGCCACCCTCCGCGCAGGATGGAACCAGCCCCGGCGGTGGCGGTTCAGGATAAAGGCAGCGGTAGCATGGCCCATCTTTCATGGCGAACACGCTGGCCTGCCCTTCGAAACGGAAGATCGAGCCATACACGTTCGGCTTTCCGGTCAGCACGCAGGCGTCGTTGACGAGATAGCGCGTAGGAAAGTTGTCCGTGCCATCGGCGACAATGTCGAACTCGCGAAACAACTCGAGCGCGTTATCGCTGCTCAGCCGCGTATCGAATGTGCGCAGGTTCAGGAACGGATTGATCCCCTTCAGCTTGTCCGCGGCCGAATCCAGCTTTTTTCTGCCCACGTCCGCAGTCGAGTGAATGATCTGCCGCTGCAGGTTCGTATAGTCGACCACATCAAAATCAACGATACCCAGAGTGCCCACACCTGCCGCCGCCAGATACAGCGCCAGCGGCGATCCCAGTCCTCCCGCGCCAATGCACAACACCCGAGCAGCCTTCAGCTTTTGCTGCCCCTCCATGCCGACCTCGGGCATGATCAGATGGCGCGAGTAGCGCAGGATTTCGTCTTTGTTGAGAGTTACCGGAATTTCGGTGAGGGTGCTGGCCATAAATCCTCGAGTTCAATTTCCAAACTTGATTTTCAGAGCGAGACTTGATGACACGAAAGTTCAGGCAGGACAACACGTACAACAGCGCATTGTGGCAGCAGGTTTCAAGTCCACCGTCTCGCAATCCCCGGTCAAGCGGCGCCTCCGGCGATGGAAGGCACAATCGAAATGTTATCACCTTCGCTCACCGTAGTCGCTTCCTTCTGCAGGTAACGGATGTCTTCATCGTTGACATACAGGTTGACGAAAGCGCGCAGCTTACCTTCGTCCGTGTAAAGATGACGCCGCACATCGGGATGCTTCGCCACTAGCGCATCCATGGCTTCAGCAACCGTGGTCGCGGAAACCTCTACCGTGGATTGCTTCCCCACATACTGGCGTAAAGGAGTAGGAATGTGAATCTTGCTCATAAGTTCAATTTACAAGATGCGCCCCGGCTTATGGAAGATTCAAGCAGCAAGGCTTGTGTGGGACGGGAATGAAAGGCTTATGTGGGGACGGGCACTCCTGCGAGCCTGCCCTGAGCGAAGCCGAAGGGTCCGTCGCCCGCAGGGCGACTTCTTGCCTCCACTGCTAACATGAACCCGTGCCCCCACTGCTCGAAGTCCGAAAGCTAAGCATCGAATTCCCCTCCAAGACCGCGGCCCTGCGGGCCGGACCCTTCGGCTTCGCTCAGGGCACGCTCGCAGGAGTGCCCGCCTCCGCACGAGTCGTCTCCACACAAACCCTTCCCGCAGTTCGCGACCTCACTTTCTCGATCGCTGCCGGCGAAGTCCTCGGACTGGTCGGCGAATCCGGCTCCGGCAAGTCGATTACATCCCTGGCCATCATGCGGCTGCTCCCGCCGCAAGCCCGAGTCTCGGGCGAGATTTTGTTCAACGACGTGCGCAACGGCTCCACGCCCCGCAACCTTGCCGCTTTATCCGACGACCCCATGCGCCAGCTTCGCGGCTCGCGCATCGCCATGATCTTTCAGGAGCCGATGACCGCACTGAATCCCGTGATGCGCGTCGGCGAACAGATTGCCGAAGCCGTGCTCGCGCACAACTCCATTTCGAAAAGCGAAGCCTGGCAGCGGGCAGTGGTCGCCATGAATGATGTAGCCATTCCTGAGCCTGACCGCCGCGCCCGCGATTATCCTCACCAGCTTTCCGGAGGCATGCGCCAGCGCGTCATGATCGCCATGGCAATCGTTAATCGTCCGCATCTGCTCATCGCTGACGAACCCACCACCGCGCTCGACGTTACCATCCAGGCGCAGATTCTCGAATTGCTCGCGCAACTGCGCTCCAAGTTCGGGCTGGCTATGCTGTTCATTTCGCACGATCTTGCAGTCGTCTCGCAAGTTGCGGACCGCGTCGCCGTAATGTATGCCGGCAACCTGGTCGAACTTGGAACAAAGCGCGACATCTTCCAGGCCCCCGCACACCCCTATACTCGCGGCCTGCTCCATGCCGTGCCCGACCTCAAGACCGACCGCGCTCAACCGCTTTCCACGATCGAAGGCACCGTGCCGCCGCTCCAGGCGATGCCGCCGGGCTGCGCCTTCGAACCGCGCTGCGAGTTTCGGGTTGCGGAGTGCACACGTGCGATGCCGCCGTTGGTGGAAATAGCCGGCGGCCACTGGGCGCGCTGCCCGGTGGTGAATGCCTAGTTAGCAGGGTTTCCGGCGATCGACGATGATCACCCTAGCCGTTCCAGTTCGTCACGATGCAGCCAGAAAAGCACGAAGCACGCAGCTCCCAGGCCAATCGCAAGCCAGTCAGCATCGCGCGCAGTCTTGGCCAGCCAGGGCTGGACGAAGTAGATCGTGCCCCCTTTGAACCGGATAGGGACCGAATGCATCGTGTCGGGTACGGTGGGCGACCACTCTGGAATGCTCCACCACGCTGCGAGGTTCACCGCCAAAACCGCAAAGAACAGCAGCATCACAACCTTCACCGAGGTGGGAGTTTTCCCCTTGAATTGCCACCGTGCCATTGTTTTCCGCCCAGCGCTATATTTTGCGCAGCAAGAGAGCCTGCGGAGCATTCTAACTCCCAGCGTTGGTCTATAATCGGCAGTTTGTCTGGTGCCTATTGCGCATACTGCTGCTTAGCGATATTCATGCCAACCTCGAAGCGTTGGAGGCTTGCCTTGCCACGGCTCCTTCGTTCGACTTGGTCGCAAATCTCGGCGACGTCGTCGGCTACGGCGCCAGTCCCAACGAAGTAACCGAGCGCGCCCGCAACCTGGGGAAGATTTTCGTTCGCGGCAACCACGATAAGGCCGCGACCGGCTTGATCGCCCTCGACGACTTCAATCCCATGGCCGCTGCTGCTGCCATATGGACTCGTGACCAGCTCTCTGCCGACAATCTCAACTGGCTCCGCGCCCTGCCGCAAGGCCCGCAGCCGCTGCAGGATCTGTCTCAGGTGCAGCTTGTTCACGGCTCACCCAACGATGAAGATGAATACGTAGTCTCGATGGGCGATGCCCTCGCCCCGCTGATCGCTTCGTCCGTACCCCTGACTTTTTTCGGGCACACGCACCTGCAGGGCGGATTTTTCGCCAACGAAACCGGAGCCGACGGCTTCCGTCCTGAATACCGCACCGTTGGCCAAGCAGAATCGATTTCGCTGCAATTGAAACCAGAAACCCGTTACCTGATCAATCCCGGCAGCGTCGGACAACCCCGCGATGGCGACTGGCGCGCCGCCTTCGCGCTCTTCGACACCGATGCGCAAGTCGTCCATTTTCACCGCTCCCCCTACAACTTGAAATCCGCCCAGGACCGCATCTTCGCCGCCAACCTCCCCGCCCGCCTCGCCACACGCCTCGCCGCAGGACGTTGACCTCCCAGTATCGTTAAGGGCATTTGTCATCCTGAACGAAGTGAAGGACCCCCGCAACCGCCGGCACCCTCCCCAGCCTCGCGGGAATTCTCACAACTACACCGATCCTGGGTTTATAGGTTCGGCCCCCACGCCCCGCCAATTCCCTCAACGCGGTAAACTCAACCCCATGCCCTCTGATTCACCCCGCAACCCGGCAACCAGGCCTCTTTTTCCTCAACGCGAAGTTTCTCGCGACAAAGCTCCCGACCACTACCTCATCGCCCACAGCGACGGCGGCGCCCGCGGAAATCCCGGCCCCTCAGGCTACGGCGTGGTCATTCAGGATCAATCCGGACGCCAAGTCGCGGCCCTCAGCGAATATCTCGGCCACCAGACCAACAACTTCGCCGAATATCAGGGACTGATCGGCGCCCTCGAATACGCGTTGCAGCACGGCCCCAAGGCCCTCAAGCTGATCAGCGATTCCGAACTCCTGGTTCGCCAGATCAAGGGAATCTACAAGGTAAAGAACCCCGCTCTGCGCGATCTGCACGCCCGTGCCCAAGAATTAATCGCACAACTGGACTGGTTCTCAATCGGCCACGCCCTGCGCGAACATAATCAGGAAGCCGACCGCCTGGCCAACGAAGCCATGGACAGAGGTATGGGACGTGTAGCCGCGGATCGTGTGGCGCAAGCACCCACTCGACAAGCTCAGGGCAGGCTCTTGCCCGCGAATCCTGTCCCAGGCAAGGACCGTGTGGCCGCGGCCGCCTCGGCCGCGAGGTTTTCGTCCCAGACCCCGCAAGAATTCGAAGGCGTCATCCGCAACGGCGTCGTCGAATTGACGAACGGCAAACTCCCCGAGGGCACGCGCGTCCAAGTCAAGGTGAAGACTGAAGTGTAGCTGTCGAACCGGCTGTCAGTTCGCCAGTGCCGTTCAATCGGCTGCCGAAGTATGATCGTGCACAATCCTCCAGCCCTTGGGAAACTTGCGGAACACCAGCGTAAATAGGCCATGCGGCGTCCTCCCGTCCGGCATGGTGAGGTGCCACGACCCACGCACGAAAGCCGCGTCGGTGCCCAACATTTCGATGCGCAGCGCGGAGAAGTCCAGCTTCCCCATTTCGTGCCCTGGACTCGCATACGCGGCGCGGTAACGGTCGAGCGTGGCCTGCCATCCGTTGCGCTCGTTTGCGCCGGAGAAGAACGTCAGTTGCGGCGAGTTCCAGTAACCGGCCATGAAGGCGTCGAGATCGTGGCGGTTCCATGCGTCTTGCTGCGTGCGCAGCACGGTCTCGATGGCCGCCTCACTGGACGGCAGAGCGTCTCCCGGTTTCTGAGGGGAACGTGGAAGGGCTGGCATGAGTAGTGGAGAAAGAGAAAGTTGAGAAAAAATAAGAACGGCGGCCAAACCGCTGCGCATCGGAACCTCCGTGAGCGGCTAGTTTCGCACGAGATGCAACAGACAAGAAGATCCGAATCGCGGACTCGGTGCTAAGAGTAGCGAAACTTAGGACTCGTGGACTCGCCTTTTACGCTCGCCCCTTCTTCGCCGCCACCGCAGCTTGTTTCCCCGCCGTTTCCCAGGGACGCTTGGGGCGATCGACCACGGGTTCGTCGCGGTCCTTGACGCGGTCGTACCGATAAGAATCGCTCACCGTTCCCAGCGACTCGTTGTAAAGGCTGGGCAAACCAAGTGCGATCTTAAGTTCTTCGGCAAAGGAATGGAGAGCCTTGAGATGATCGGCCGAAGCCGGAACTTCAGTCTTTGAAGTCTTCAGAAATTGTTGATATCCACGATTCACCAGCTTCGAAATCTCGCTGCCGATCAGGCAGCCTGGGTAGGCGAAGATTTTGACGCCGTCTTCCGGCGTTTTCTGGATAGCCGCCGACACGTTGTACTTCCTAAGAAACACCCGCCCGCTCATGCCCGGCGCCTCGGTGATATCGAATCCGTTATCGCGCAGCCAGGTCAGCGCCTCGTCGTACGTTTTTGCTTCGATACTTTTCATGATTGCTATCTGCTTTCGCCTTTCCTTGTCAGACTAAATCCGGTCTACTTAGATGCGGTTCAGTTAGATGCAGGCACCTAGAAAAAACGTAACTTTACTTCGGATGCATCGCTGTGCAACCCTGATTCATCCAAACACCATACTACATACCGTGTTTTAGGCTCAGTAGCACATTACGATAGTCACGGGGATTTAGTTTCAACCATGGTTCAGAGTTCATCCAAGCTCGCGTGGAGGTTCGACCCGCCCGCCACCAAAAAATCGGCAAACGGCGCTAACAGCCTCGGCCAGAGCCTGCTGCAGAGCATTGGCAACACTCCCTTGTTGCGGCTGGATGCCGCCGCCGACCTGCCAGGCATAGCACTGTTGGGCAAGGCCGAATGGTACAACCCCGGTGGTTCGGTGAAAGACCGTGCGGCTGGGAATATTCTCACCCAGGCCCGCCGCAGCGGGCGGTTCCACGCCGGCAAGACGCTGCTTGACGCCACCAGCGGCAATACCGGCATCGCTTACGCCATGCTGGGAGCAGCGGAAGGGTTTGCCGTAACCCTCTGCATGCCGGAAAATGTTTCTCTCGAGCGCAAGCAGATTCTGCAATCCTACGGCGCAGAGATTGTGTACACCGACCCGGCAGATGGATCCGACGGCGCGATCCGCATGGCGCGGGAGCTGGCCGCCAAACATGCGGACAAGTATTTTTATGCCGACCAGTATTCCAACGACGCCAACTGGCAAGCCCATTATCACGGTACTGCCAATGAAATCTGGCAGCAGACGCAGGGAAGCATCACCCATTTCGTTTCCATGCTGGGCACCAGCGGCACATTCGTTGGCACGACGCGTCGCCTGAAGGAACTCAACCCCAAGATCGAGTGCATTTCGCTGCAGCCCGACTCCGCTTTCCACGGCATCGAAGGCGCCAAGCACATGGCCACCGCGCTGGTGCCGAAGATCTACGATGCCACGCTGGCCGATCGGAATCTGGAGGTTGCCACCGAAGATGCCTACGCCATGGCCCGCCACTTGTCTCGCACCGCGGGATTGCTGGTTGGCGTTTCCGCCGCCGCCGCCGTGGTCGCGAGTTTGAAGGTCGCCCAGCAGTTGCAATTGAAACAGCCGCAATCGAAAAATGAGCAGCAAGCCGTTATCGTGACCGTGCTGTGCGACTCCGGCGACAAGTATTTAAGCGAGAGATTCTGGACGGAAGGTGAATGAAGTCAAAAGTCCGAAATCAGAATGAAGAATTAAAACCCAATTGATCCGCTGTCACTTCTTCATTCTGACTTCTTACTTCTGCATTTCACTCCCGCATGTTGAAGCTCACACGCACAGATTACGAAGCTCTCCGTCGGCACGGGGAAGAAACCTATCCGCATGAATGCTGCGGCGTGCTGTTGGGTCGCGTGGACGACGACAACGCCCGCATTGTGTCCTCGACGGCGCGTTGCGGTAACACGCGCACAGACTCCCCTCAAAATCGCTACAACATCGACCCGCGCGAGCTGGTGCGCATCCAGCGCGAGGGGCGTGACCGCGGGGAAGATATTATCGGGTTCTATCACTCCCATCCTGACCATCCGGCGCAGTGGTCGCAGACGGATCTGGCCGAAGCCCACTGGTTCGGCTGCTCTTACGTGATCACCAGCGTCGAAAAGGGCAAGGCCAAGTTGACCAACTCGTTCGAACTCACTGGGAGTGATGAAGGCGATAAGCAACTCGTCAACGAGAAGTTGGAAGTCGCCTGAGTCGCGAGACCTTAGCACAGGGCTAAGGCATGTGGGGCGATTCCGCTCAGGATGTCGTTTTCGGCAGTTTTCCGGCTACCTAAGTCAGATCCCGTATTAGCTCTGGGCAAACCCCGTTACCAAAGTGACGTTTACACAAAATGGTGATGCCGATAGTATCCATTTCGTGGTTTGGCAGTTCTGGGGGAGGGCTGCCGAGGCGTCCTTGACTGAAAAGTCCAGGGCGCTTTTTCTTTTGCTGCACAGAGTCACGGCGCACGTGAACTATCCAGAAACATTTCGCTGCCTGACAAAGAGCACCAGGTATTCTTCATCCAAGTAGCGTTCGCCAATTTTCAGGGCCCGGCGCTCACAACCGTACGATTCAAATCCCAGCGATCGATATAGCTTTGCGGCGGCTTCTTGCGTCGTGGTTACCGCCAGCAAGATCTGCTCGACTCCTTCAAGGCGGACAGCACGCTCCAGCAGCGCGCTCATCATCGCCCGACCGACTCCCTTGCCACGCGCCTCGCGCGTCATGTAAACGCCCCACACGTGTCCCTTGTGGTTGCTTTTGAGTCCCTTGTCGCGATAAAAGCCGGCCGTGCCCACCAGTCGTTCGCGATCAAACGCACCCACCACGAAATTGTTGACCGGAACGTCCGGAGCCAGCCTCGCCGCCACGGTCTCGAGCGTCAAAGCCCGGTGCTCATCCACCGACGCGCTGAACGCCTCGGGTTCGCACTCCAGCGCCTCCAGTCGGATCTGCCAGTACGCTTCGGCATCGTTTGCGGTGAGAATTCTGATTTCCATCGTATGTTCACCAGCTTGCTACTTATTGCCGCGGCACGCCGCGCAATACCCGCCGATCTCCAACCGCGAAATCAGAACTCGAAATCGGCAGTCTTTTTCTACCTGTAGCTTCAATTTGTCGAAAACATCGCTGACGAATTCCATGATCTTGCCGCAACGCAGGCACGCCATGTGGATGTGATCTCGACCCAGCTTGCGCTCGTAATAATGTCCCTCGCCGTGTATGTGCATCAAATCGAGTTCGTCGATCAGGCCCTGGCGTTTCAGCAGGCGCAGAGTGCGGTAGACCGTACTGCGGTCGACGCTTGCGTCAATTTTTTGCGCCTTGCGCAGAATCTGGGCGGCGTCCAGATGTTTGCTCGCGGTTTCCATCACGCTCAGAATGGCGCGGCGCTGCTCGGTCATGCGGATTCCGCGTTCTGCGAAATGCGATTGCAGCCGGCCAGGAATTTCGGTTTGAGGTAGCGGCATGGGCAACGACTCCTATTGTGGCAAGTAGTCGCAACAGGTCTGCGACGAAATCGTTCGGCGATGCTTGACCTGCCGGAGCGCTTCCGGCATGATTATCACTGTACTTCTAGATGCGACTCTGTTGCAAATAGAGAGAGAGCTTCACACCAGATTCTTGTGAGTTTCGGTTGCATCGTTGGTCAGTAGTTGCGACTCGGTTGCATCTGGATGATTATAGCGCGTTTCCCACCGGTGCGGCGAATGCGTACCAGAAATTCATATACGAATTAAAAGACAGTTCATTTCGGAGAGGAAGTCGGGCCAATGACGTTCGGAATGAAGTTCGAGATCATGCTGTTGGGGACCGTGAAAGTGCGCTCACGCCATGCGCTGCGTCGAGGTATGAAAGTCCTCCTACTGATCGCCTCATTTGCCTGCCTGCTCGCGCCCTGGTGCTGGGCGGGCGTAGGAGGAAGTATTTCCGGCACAGTAAAAGATTCCAGCGGCGCCGTCATCCCCCATGCGGAAGTGACTGCCATCAACCTGGACAACGAAGTCCGCCAGACTACGAAATCCGACGACAAAGGTTTTTACTCTTTTCCGGTCCTGCTCGTCGGCCGCTTTGACGTGGAAGTGTCTTGTTCGGGTTTCAAGCCTTACCGCCGTACCGGCGTCATAGTGGACGCCAACAGCCTTCTCGTCGTCGATGCTGTACTGCAGGTTGGCGAGCGCAACGATGCAGTCATCGTCGCCGACAGCGCCGTTCATCTCGACACCTATAGCAGCCAGATGGGGGAAGTCATCAATAGCGACCAGATGACTGACGTGCCCTTGAACAACCGCAGCTACACCGATCTTCTGTCGATGCAGGCCGGAGTCACTCCTTCTACCTCCATCACGTCCAACACGGTGCAGGATGTGGGAGCCAGCGCACTCTCGCCTTCCGGCGACCTGAATCCCGGCACCATTTCCATTCATGGCCAGCGCGAATTTGCCAACGCCTTCATCGTGAACGGCAGCGATTCCGAAGAGGATGTGAATATGGGGACGGCGATCATTCCCAATCTCGACTCCATCGCCGAATTCCGCATCCTCACCAGCAACTTCGACGCCGAGTATGGGGAGTTCAGCGGCGGCCAGGTCAATGTCGTCACCAAGTCAGGCAGCGATGCGTTCCACGGCGACCTCTTCGAGTTCCTGCGAAATACCGATCTGGACGCGCGCAACTACTTTTCCCCCACCCGCGGAACCTTCATTCAGAACCAGTTCGGTGGAACCTTTGGTGGTCCCATCAAGCGCAACAAAATTTTCTTTTTTTCCGATTATCAAGGCTCGCGCCAGCGGCAGGGAGTGGATACCGGACTGATTCCGGTGCCTTCCACTGCGGATCGCTCTGGCGATTTCTCTGACCTGGCCGGCTCTTTTACCACCACCGAAATCGTGAATGGGCTGCCGGTCACGGTCCCGACAACGGTGAGCGGCCCAGCCTGGGCCACTACTCTCTCGGACAATTTCAAATATACGGTTGCTGCCGCGGAACCGTATTACTTTACGCAGGGCGATATGAAGCCCGATCTTAGCGGTACCTACCCCGCCTCATGCACCAGTGCCTCGCAATGTGTTTTTCCCAATGCAGCGATTCCGCAGACTGTGTGGTCTGGTCCCGCGCAGCACTTGCAGCAGTACATTCCGGCGCCGAATTCTTCCGGAGACGCCTTCACCACGTCCGCCAGCAACCAGGCTCTCCGCGACGACAAGGGTGCTCTGCGTCTCGATGCCAACACAAACTGGGGCCTGATCTCCGGCTATTATTTTCTCGACGATTATTCCCTGAACAATCCGTATCCCGTTGCCCAGGGCGGAGCGAGCGTGCCTGGTTTCAATGCACAGTATCTTGGGCGCGCACAACTTCTGAGCTTGGGCGATACGAAGACGCTGAATGTCACCACGGTCAACGAATTCCATTTCAGCTATATGCGGGCTTACAACGACCTGGGCAAACCGCAGGGTGGATTGGGGGTCAGCCTGGCATCGCAGGGCTTTGTGACGTCCACGGGGACGCCCACAATCGTGGCTCTCGCCCCGCAAAACGAAGGAGTCGAAAACATTGTCTTCAATAATTTCTCTATCGGGACCAACACCAACGAATTGAAGCAGGCCAACAATACGGTGCAGTGGCTCGATAACTTTTCGAAGGTGATCGGACGTCACACGTTCAAATTCGGCAGCGAGTTTCACTACGATCAGGTCAACGTGAATCCGATCGCGCAGTTCAACGGTAACTTTTTGTTTACCGGCAGCGAGACCGGCCTCGATTTCGCCGATTTCTTGCTCGGGATTCCCAGCCAGTACAACCAGAGCCAGCTCAATCCTTTCTACGGACGGAACAAATATGCCGGCGTCTTCGCGCAGGACAGTTGGCACGTAAAGTCGAACGTCACCCTGAATTACGGCCTGCGCTGGGATCGCATCGAGCCTTGGTATGAAAAGTACAACCAGATTTCAACCACGGAACCAGGCAAGCAATCGGTAGTTTTTCCTGGCGCGCCTTTGGGAATCTTGTACCCCACCGATCCGGGAGTGCGGCGCACGCTCGCGCCTCCCGGCCACGAATTTTCCCCGCGGATCGGCCTCGCCTATTCGCCGGACATATCGCCCGACGCCCTGCTCGGCAAGATCCTGGGCGGTCCCGGCAAAACCAGCATTCGCGCCGGGTTCGGCATGTATTACACCTCCATTGAGGCCCTCACTATCGGAGTCCTCGCGGCGAACGCGCCTTACGGAACCACATATAGCAGTCCCGCGCCGCCGCAGTTTGCCAACCCGTTTGTGACCGCTTCCAATGGGCAGAATCTGGGCCAGTATTTTCCGGTCACTTTTGCGTCTTTGGACTCCTCGAGCCGTAACCCCGACCCCAATGTGGACTGGTCGCAATATGTGCCCATCAGCGGCATTCCGGCGTATCCCGTCAGCAACCGCATTCCCTACACCGAGCAATACATGATCTCCCTCGATCGCCAGATAGGGGACAACACCCTGTTCAGCGCCAGCTACGTGGGCAATCAGTCCCATCGACTGCTGGTCCTGGTGGAATCGAACCCCGGCGACCCCGGGCTGTGCCTGAGCCTGAGCGAGACCAGCCAAGTCGCCCCCGGATCTGCGACCTGCGGACCTTTCGGCGAAAGCAACATATTTACCACTACTTCGGGCCAAACCGTGAACGGAACCCGCGGACCGCTGGGCCCGAATTTCGGCAGCAATACCAATCAGTCGACGATTGGCAATTCCAACTACAACGCGCTGGAACTCAGCCTGCACCACACCAGCAAGCGACTGCAATTGTTCGCCAGCTACACCTTCAGCAAGTCTCTCGATCAGTCTTCCAACGTGGGCGAAGAAGTGAACCCGATCAACCCCGCGCTCAGTTATGCTTTGTCCGCCTTTGACGTAAAACACAACTTTGTAGTGAGCTACGCCTACGAGCTTCCCCTGGAACATTTATTCGGCGTTTTCAAAAGTTGGGCAAAAGGCTGGACGGTTTCAGGCATCACCCATTTCAGCAGTGGTTTTCCAGTGACGCTGCTCAATTACGGCGACAATTCCCTGCTGGGAGCGGAGCCGAACGGCATCAACAACTATGGGGTTGATGAGCCGCAGTACACGCCGGGGCCGCTCGACTTGAATTCCAATCCGCGTAACGGGCAATCGTATTTCAACACTTCCTTGTTCAACCTGCAGGCCCTGGGCACCCCCGGCAATGCCCCGCGCCGCTTCTTTTATGGTCCTGGCCTGGAAAACTACGACATAGCATTGATGAAGAACGTGCCGCTCACTGAGTCCAAGTTGCTGCAATTCCGGATGGAGGCGTTTAACGCATTCAACCATGCGCAGTTTTTCGGTCCCTCCGCGGTCAACGGTAACGTTAACAGCTCAACATTCGGCCAGGTGGTGAGCGCGGCCTCCCCGCGGCTGATGCAGGCCGCCATCAAGTTCGTCTTTTAGGCTCTAAACTCCATTTCGGGGCTTGGGATATGACCTTGGTGGCTTTTGCGACCTTCTGCCCCCCCATAGCATCAAACCCGAGGTGTTAAAATAGACAGTTGGCCTCCCTGCGGGGAGGCGTTTCTACGGATCGCTAGGCCCAGCAACGCCAGCTCGATGGAGCGTTCGCGGACAGCGCAACGTGACAACGAGGAGAAAGAACATGGCAGGTAATGGAATTGTCGAAGTTACGGATGCGAATTTCGACCAGGACGTTTTGAAATCCGATCAGCCCGTGCTGGTCGACTTCTGGGCAACATGGTGCGGCCCCTGCCGCGCCCTCGCTCCCATCGTGGACGAGCTCGCCAAGGACTATCAGGGCAAGATCAAAGTCGGCAAAATGGACGTCGACTCGAACAGCGCCACGCCCATGCGCTACAAGGTTACCGGCATCCCTACGCTGCTGGTTTTTAAGGGCGGACAAGTGGTCGAGCAACTCGTCGGCTACAAGCCGAAAGACGCCATCGCCCAGGCTCTGGATAAGCACGTCGGGTAACTCGGCTTTCAGCCGTCAGCTCTCAGCTTTCAGCGAAACGCCCGGGAATCGTCCCGGGCGTTTTTGCATCTGCATCTCCACGGCAGCAGCCGTTCCTTCACGGCGCTTCCGCAAGGCTGTATTCGAACTCGTAGGAATGCTTGCCATCCGCGATCTTAATCGTCATCACGCCCACCAGCCCGGCGAGTTGTCCCGTCCCCGAATCGGGCACCACGCTGACCGTCATTTGCGGCACGCCCCGCGTCATGGTACCACTGTGTTGCAGGACAAAGCTGCCACTGCGTCCCTTCAGCGTTCCCGTCACTCGCTCCATGGCCACGTAACCGCCTGAGCCCGGCACGCTCGACATGGCCGCCAGCATCTGCCCTTTGCTGGTTCCCTCCAGATCGCCTTGAAATTGCTTATCGAGAGACATTCTTCCCAGGCCCACATCGGCCCCGGCATCGGGGGCCTGCGGCGCCACCTTCACCTCAAACGTTCCACTGGCATGACTCGTCAAAAACTTTCTCCTTCGCACTTGAGCTACCAGGCATGGTACGAGGTTGCCAGGTGGGTATGTCTATCGTGCGTCATTTGATTGGGTCAGATACTTGTCAGGCCCCCACGGGAGGACGGCTACGGGAGAGAATAGTCGAAGGTCCAGGTGTGTTTACCCTGTGCGTCGATATGGATCATGAGCGAGCCCGTGAGTCCGGTCAGTTCTCCAGTGCCGGAATTGGGTACAACGGTCACGCTCAGCTCTCCCGCAGAGGGGGCGTCGCCTTTCATCATGGTGGCGCGGTGCGAGAAGGTGAAGCTGCCCTGCCGGCCGTTAAGCTTGCCTGTCATGCGCTCAATCGCAACGTAGGCCATGGAGCCCGTGCTCGCAGTCGAGCCGGTGATCATTTCTCCATGGCTGACGCCATCGAAGTCACCCTGCCAGGTCTTGTCGGATGTGAACCGGGTAATGTCGTTTGATTTCTCGAAGTCGGTTGGTTCGGCGGGAGTCATCTTGATGTCGAAAGAACCTTTGGCATGGACCATGTGCATCTCCGTCTGGGCTGCGACACTCACCGCGAGGAACATCACCGCCGCTGCCACCGTGAGTGTCACTCTCATATCTCCCCTCATATCGCTCCGAAATGCAACGTACAGAATTCTTGATCCAATCCGATCGTGTCCTTTGCGGACGCACGACCCGCAGCGTCTACCACCATTTGCACACCAAACGACACTGGACTAATACTTCCGCAGCACTCCAATCACCCGCCCCTGCACTTCCACCGAAGCTGCCGGCACGATGATCGGCTTCATGGTCACATTGGAGGGCTGCAGCCGGATGTTGTCGCCCTCGCGGTAAAAGCGCTTCAGTGTAGCGTCGCTCGTATCCACCAGCGCCACCACGATGTCGCCGTTGTGCGCGGTCTTGGCCTTCTCCACCAGCACGTAATCGCCGTCGAGGATGTGCTCGTCCTGCATGGACTCCCCGCGCACCTCGAGCACGAACACATCTTTCGAGCGCACGAAATCGGCCAGCGAAATGGTCTCCGGATTCTCCACCGCCTCAATCGGCTGGCCTGCGGCGATGCGCCCCACGAGGGGCAACACCAGGCCAGTATTCACGCTCATGGCCTGCTTCAGGCGTCCCTTAGGAGGAAGCAGGTCAATCGAGCGGCTGCGGTTGTAGTCGCGCGTGAGCAAGCCCTTCTTCTCCAGGTTCGAGATGTGCTTGTGCACGGTGGCCAGCGAATTCAGGTCGAGCCCCTTGCCAATCTCTTCAAACGATGGAGAGTAGCCATGCTCGGCCACGAATCGCGAAATGAAATCGTAAACTTCGTGCTGTCTGCGTGTGATCGCCATGCCGCCATTATTGGCGAACAGAAGGCGAAAAAGCAAGCAAGAAGTGGCCCGTTTATGGTTTTACTTCGTGTACCTTAGCGTCCTTTGTCGCCCGAAGCCTTTGGCCATGACCCTGAAACTTTTCTCTGTCCCGCAACTCCAATCCATCAGCGCTCTTCATTCGTACTTAGAACAGGGGGACAACAACATGCCCGGCCCATCGCTCAAATCGGTTCTACTTTCCCTGGGACTGCTCCTGGGCGCGACCGCCTGCAACGCCAAAGCCGGCGCTGCCGCCGCCGTTCCCGCGCCCGCGCAAGACGCCAGGCTGGCCGCCGCTTCCGGCCAGCAAACCGCAGTAATCGCCGGCGGCTGTTTCTGGGGCATCCAGGCAGTTTTTCAGCACGTAAAGGGCGTGATCAGCGCCACTTCCGGCTACTCGGGTGGATCGGTCAAGAATCCCGAATATGAAGTCGTCAGCACCGGCGAGACCGGCCACGCGGAATCCGTTCAGATCATCTACGATCCCTCACAGATCACCTACGGCGAGTTGCTGCGGATTTTCTTCTCGGTCGCGCACGATCCCACCGAACTCAACCGCCAGGGCCCCGATGAAGGCACGCAATATCGCTCCGCGATTTTCTACAACAGCGACGAACAGAAGCGCATTGCCGAGGCCTATATCGCACAGCTCGACAATGCGCATGTGTTCCCACGTAAGATTGTCACCCAGGTGGTGCCGCTGCAAGCCTTTTACAAGGCCGAAGCCTATCATCAGAACTACGCGGCCCTGCATCCCAACCAGCCCTACATCGTGTTCAACGACGCGCCGAAAGTGGAGCATCTGCGCCAGGAGTTTCCCAATCTTTACACCGCAAAATAGAACAATTCTCTGCGATCTTTGCGGCATTTGCTCCGCGAACTCCGCGGTTAAAAGCTTTGCATCTTGTTTGCGTTCTCGATGAGCTTGCGTTCTTAATGAGTAAGAGAAGAGGAGTAAGAAAAATGTTCGATTCCGGTCTGGAAGCGAAAGGCGCACTCCGCACGCGCCGCATGTTCCTCGCCAGCGCAGCGGCAACCTTGGGAGGCTTGGCGTTGTGGTCCTGGAAAAAGTCCCGCGCAGCGGAGGTAGTAGTTGCGGCAGGCGTTCCCAAGGAAGTCACAATCGTTCAGTTTTCCGATTCCGGCGAGCGCCTGAAGACGGTGCATGTCGCCAAAGTAGTGAAGACCGAGGAAGAGTGGCGGAAGCAACTTTCCTCCAACGCCTTCGACATCACTCGCCACGCCGACACCGAAATAGCCTTTTCCGGTAAGTACTGGGACCTGCACGACAAAGGAATCTTCCGCTGCATCTGCTGCGACAACGCGCTATTCAGTTCGGATACGAAGTTCGACTCCGGCACCGGATGGCCCAGCTTCTGGGCGCCCCTCGCCGCCGAGAATGTAACCGAGATCCGCGACACGGACTTCGGTATGGTGCGCACGGCGGTCGCCTGCACCCAGTGTGACGCGCACCTCGGCCACGTCTTCGACGACGGCCCCGAGCCCACGCATCTTCGCTACTGCATGAACTCCGCCTCGCTGCGCTTTGTAAAGCGAGCGTAGCTTAATTTCGCGAACAGAAATTAAGGAGGACGGGCAAAAGCCCGTTCTCTTTTGATGTCGCTACAGGAAGCCTCCGTGGTCCATCAACTTCGTTTAACTTTTGGGTAGGGCTGCGCCCGTCTGGGCCCCGTGACTTAGGCTCACTGTGTCTTGTGGGAGCGCGCTGCTCTGGTGAGTGGGTTGATTCTGGGCCGGCCGAGCAGCCGATGGTAAAGCCTGGCTGGCTTGGCTCGGGTGACCGCTGCTGAGTGGATTTACTGTCATAGTCAGCAAGATCGGCGGCCCCGCAAAGAGCTTTAGGGAGTCGAGGCGGCGACCGGCGAACTTCGGTAACGGTTACTCGTCGCGCTAAAGGTCCGTCTGCCAGGGGCGCGGTGCTCACCCACCGTGTGGTCGCGCTGGCCCCGCACAGCCTAGCGGGACCGCCGCGCCCGGCTCTCCTAGGCAGCAATCGAAGGGGAGGGTCTGCCCTACACGTTTAGACGCTCAGCGAAAAGGCGCCCGCTGATTGCGACATCACATCGGGCGTGGACAGCATGCCATTGCTCAGCGACAAGGGCAGGCCCTGCAGCACCGAGTTATAAGCCTGTTGCGCCGCCGAGAGGTTGTTGGACTGAAGTGCCTGCCCCAATTGCTCCAAACTCGTACCCGATCCCGGCGAGGTGGGGTCCTCGGGGCCCACGGGATGCGGAGTGCGCGCGTGCACGCTCGGTGTACGTGGGAACTGCACCGCGATGGGGGCGCCCCCAACCGGCTTGGGCGCCGCGCCGACCAGGTCACCGGTTTGCAGATCGGTCTGCAGTTGGTTCAAGGCCTGCGTCACTGGATCGTTGGCCGGCGCCGTACTCGACCCGCCCGCCAGGGATGCCTGCTGCAGGCCGGCAAAATCGCCTTGCGCGGCTGTGAGATTGCCCGATTGCAAGTCCTGACCCAACTGCTGGAATTGCTCGCGCAACTGGCTCAGTTTGTTGGTGTTGGCGGGGGAGCTCACGCTAAAACCCGAGATCGGGCTGCTGGCGACGCTGGCAATAGACATTTGGAACTCTCCTTCCGTTTCTGACGCTGTCGTGGGAATCACCTCGGGCGCGGGCTGCAGCGACGTGCTGGATCCGCGGTCGGCCGGTGAATCTCTAAGACGGGATGGTTTAGGCACGTCCCCGGCCAAATAGACTAAGAATGTCCCGACCCTGAAACATTGATTTGAATGGAGTTAGCGAACCGGAGCAACGGCGATGGGTGGATGACGAGTTCAGACAGCAGAAGGTGCCGAGTATGGACCGGCAGAATCTGCCGTGCGCCCCGGTTGTCCTCCACGGCTACTGCCCGGATCACGCGCCAGTGACGAAGAACTTCTCATCGGGCTTGTGGTCGGGCTTATGGTCTTTGTTGGTCGCGGCGTCGCCGGCAACATCTTGCACGAAGTCGCGGCGGCGTTCGCCTCCTTTGTGGGTCAGCACGCGCACGCGGCGCGCCGGGATGTTGCTGGGCTCCAGCGTGACAATGCGGCCGTCGCGAACCAGGATCTGCGAGCGGAACCAATCGGTGCGGTACATGCGTCCGGAGGCGTAAAAGGTCATCGACGCGGCGATGGGCCCCTCGAATTCGTCTCCTGTGCAGGCCAGGATGCGCTTGCCCATTTCCTGCGTCCAGGTCATGCCGCCGACCAGAGGATCGTTGAGGCGGCAGCGCTCAAATGGCACCGCATGCGAAAGCTTTCGCAGTTGGACCAATTGCAGCAACACCGAAGTCTTGGCCAGGTTGGTGACGATGATTTTGGCCTCGCTCGCGGAGACGCGCTCCAGCTTGAGGTGCAGTTCGGGCGACCATTCGCGCTCGAACTCTTCGCGCGCCAGCTGCAGGCCTTTGTCCGTGGCCTCCACGTAGCGCAACGTCGCACGCGCCAGCACGATGCTAAAGAAGGTGGTCACGATCGTGGCAATGATGGGGATGTAGCTGAGCAACGTGGAGAATGGGACGCGTATCGAGTTCACTAATTGCGGGTTCATAAAAGCGCTCAGCTCCTCACCGCGCTGCCGCGGCGTTTCGGTTCGGGGAGAGCGCCGCAAGCTGGTTCGTGGTGTGCAGCCACTGGCTGCGTGCCGGCGCCAGGATTCCAAAATTCTAATGAAGGGAAGGCGCGCGCTCCAGATGCGTATAGTGCTGATGTCGTGGGCGGCCAGGGGCTGGGACTTTAGTAACTCGCCTGTGTAGGACGGACACTCTTGTCCGTCGCTTTTGACGTTGATTTTGATTTTGATTGTTGATGTGCCGCACACATCAAGGTCAAAAGCGGGCGGACAAGAGTGTCCGCCCTACACGTGCCTATTCCAGGACGCTGTCGTCTAGTTTTTTCCGGCCCCAGTCGGCTGCGGCTTGCACGAAAGCCAAAACCACGGGATGCGGCTTTTTCTCGGTGGACGACAACTGCGGTTGGAAAAGCATCGCCACAAAAAAGCGGTGCGTAGGCGATTCGATGGCGCGGATTTCGCCTTGTGGACCGCGCGCGACCACCGGGAATCCGGCTTCCATGGCGCACCATTCAAACTCCGGATTCACTTCGAAGTTGCAGAAAAACTCTTCGGTCGCGGTTTCCTTGCCCTTGCCATAAAACGATTGCAGATAGGAACCGGGACGAAGGCGAATCTCGGGAATGGCTCCGGAAAGCTTGGGTGCGTCACCCTTGCGGCTGGGTACGGCGCAGGCTACGGGATAAATGACAATGTTTTTCGAGCCGGAATTGTTTTCGGCGGAGTCTGCGTCCTTGATGCCATGCACGTTGCGGGCGAATTCCAGGAAAGCGTACTGAAACCCGCCGCAAGTGCCCAGAAATGGCCAGTCGCGGCGGCGGGCGAATTCAATCCCCTTGAGCATGCCGTCAAAACTTTTGTAGGGACTGCCCGGCGAAGCCCACAGGCCGTCAAAACTTTCGAGAATTTTTTCGGCTCCGGGTGCAACCAACGAGGGCGTGGGAATCCACTCCGTTTCGACCGTGATGCCCAGCTTGCGCGCGGCATGCTGAATCGAATTCGTGGTCGCCGGATGCGAGCGAAATTCAGAGTTGAAGTCGCCCAGAATCCCAATGCGGGTGGCATCGCTCACCTTCGCATTGTACTAGAGCGCTTTGCGGACACGTGCGCGATCGGCGCGACGTGGTTAGAACAATGGTGCAGTATGGAGCGATGCACTTCAAGGACGTGCAATAGGAATGTGCGATGGGGATGTGCGATAAACAAAACGAATTGACGAGCGGCAGCAATCGCGCTGGCTACAGCCAGTTAAAGATACTGAGCAGCCCGTAGAGACTGAGCAGCGCCAGCGCCGGTCCGCCCCAGATCATCAGCGTGCATTGCCAGCCCAGCGAGCGAGCAACTTCCTGCTGGCCCCGCCATGAAATGAGGAAGGTTTTGTTGTTCTGACCTTTCATCAGGACCACCGGCGGGCGAGGATCGAAGCTGTCAGGTTGCCCAGGAACCGGCATCGAGGTGCCAGTGTTGGAAGGATTCGCGGCGGCCAAAGATGAATTCGCCCGAGCGGAAGGTTGGGCTGCGACCTTTGGAGCGGCGAACTGGTTTGCGGCGAACGTTGGGTCTGGGCTCATTCGCACCGCGGTGCCGCCCACTCCCGCCGCGGACCAGGCGACAGGATTCGTGATGCCAGCCTTCCGCAATGCATCGGCGACTTTTTGCTGTTGCGCGAGGTCTGCGGGTTTGGACGCCGCCGAGCCCGCCGAAAGCCGCGTCCCTTGGGGCTTGGCGGCGATTGGTGTGCTGGCGAGAGCGCGCGCCGCGAACGCGTTCAAGTCGTTGTCGAATGAATCAGAAGACCTGTCGCTGTAGGAACTTGCACCCGATGAAAACGACAATGAACCGCCGCCCGACAGCGAAAATCTCGGGATCGGAAGTGCGGAAGACAAAGAAAATCTCTGTGCGGAAACCTGATTGAGCGCATCGGGATCGGAAACGGCATCGGCCTTGACCTCGATTCCCGGATTGTCTCCCAGCGTGCCCAGGATAAACAGCGCGTTCTTGGGCTTGATGCAGCATTCCTCAATCTTGATCCGGTTGACGGTGGCCACGCCGTGGCGCGCCAGAAAGCTGTCGACGCTCGTGGGAGTTTCGTTTCGGGAAAAGAACGAAGTGTTGAACTCCTCCTGGAAATCGCGATGCAGGTCGAGTTCGGCGCCGCGCGGATCGACGAGCACGCGTCCAGTATTGTCGTCGAGAAAAAATGGCAAATGCATGCACTCGCCCGCCACCTTCACCCATTGATTGTTCTTGCCCTCGCGTTTCCACTCCCAGGCCACCGTGCGGTAGTAGTAGCAAGGCCGCCCGGTGACCGGAGCGATCATGGTGTAAGGCCCAACTGCCAGGCCGCTGACTTCCACCATTCCCATGGCCGCGCTGCGAATTTTCGAGAACGGAGTATCGAGGATCAGGTGCCGGCGCTGCAGCAGGTAGAATCCGCGAAAAAAGAGATAGATGCCACCGGCGAAGCCAATCGCGCACCAGACGATGAAGCCTCCGGGGCTCGGGGGATTCGACAATGCGAGCGCAAGGATCACAGTTGAAGTTTCGAAGTGAGGCTCGTGGCACGCGGAGCCTAGGGCCAGCGTAAGGGATTAGCAAACGGGGTTGCAGTACAAAACGCTGGATCGGCTTACGTTGGTAATGAAGTCCAGTGATGGTATTGAGGCAGTCCGTGAAGGGCTTGCGGCGCTGGAAACCAGAAACTAGAAACTGAGAATAAAAATGAGAGCTTCCGCTACCCGCCCGCCTTCAGCTCGGTGAGGACCTGCTTGGCGATTTCCTTCAGAGTTTCGAATACACCGACGCCCTGAAAGGCGATTGCTTCCACGACCGCTTCGTTCTTCTTGCGCAGTTCGGTGCACAGCAAATCTACGGGCAGGATGTTGGGCAGGTCGCGCTTGTTCAGTTGCAGCACGTAAGGAATCTTGTTGAAGTCGTAGCCGTGCTCTTTCAGGTTCGACATCAGGTTATCGAGCGCTTCGACGTTGGCGTCCATGCGCTGCTCCTGCGAGTCGGCGACGAAGACAATGCCATCGACGCCCCGCAGAATGAGCTTGCGGCTGGCATCGTAGAACACCTGGCCGGGGACGGTGTAGAGGTGGATTCGGGTCTTGAATCCGCGCACTGAACCGAGGTCAAGCGGCAGAAAATCGAAGAACAACGTACGCTCGGTTTCGGTGGCGAGCGAGATCATCTTGCCCTTCTGCTGGTCCGCGGTCTTTTGATAAATCACCTGCAGATTCGTGGTCTTACCGCCCAATCCGGCGCCGTAATACACGATCTTGCAGTTGATCTCGCGGGCTGCGAAGTTGATGAAACTCAAAGGCTTCCTCGAATAAACGCGCGGCGGCACACTGCTGCAATCGCTTCCGCGCACAATTGTCCCTGTGGGGGGCCTGCAGGTTTTATATCACACGCCCTCTATCACTTGCAGGTTACTCCTGTGACCCCCGGGTAGCCCATTGGTGGTATTTGGGCACAGGCTCTACAATGGGAATGATGCCTAACCACACGACATTCGCTCCCCGACCGCTGCTGCTCGCCGCTATCTTAGCTGGCAGTATTCTTTCTTTTTTCCCGCAAACCAAGGCTTTCGGACAAACCCCGACGCAATCTCAACCCGGCCAGCCGGCCACGACTCCAGCGCCCGCGAAACCGGCCTCCGCCACAACTCCCAAAACGGGAACCGCCGCCCATAAGCCAGCAACCGCCGCCGCGCCCCTTGTGCTGAAGACTGCCAAGCAGAAGCGGAGCTATGCCATTGGTGCTGACATCGGGAAAAAGGTGGGCGGGCAGCTCAAGGCTCAGTCCGTGGAGCTTGATCCCGCGATGGTTGCGCGCGGCATGCGGGACGCCCTTTCCGGCGCCAAGCCGGCCATGACCGATGAAGAAGTTCGCGCCACCCTTACCGAACTCCGCACTCAGCTGCAGCAGAAACAAGCGGCCGTCGCGCACGAGGCCGGAGCAAAGAACCGGCAGGAAGGCGAAGCGTTCCTGGCCGCCAACAAGGGCAAAGAGGGCGTCACCACGCTGCCCAGCGGGCTGCAATACAAAATCCTCAAGGCGGGCGATGGCAAGAAGCCTCTGGCCACCGATACCGTGCAGTGCAACTACCGCGGCACGCTCATCGACGGCACTGAGTTCGATAGCTCCGCCAAGCACGGCGGGACACCCGCCACGTTTCCCGTCAACGGCGTGATCAAGGGTTGGACCGAGGCGTTACAGCTGATGCCAGTGGGATCGAAATGGCAACTCTTCATCCCTTCCGATCTAGCCTACGGCGACCGCGGAGCCGGGGGCAGCATTGGACCGGGTGCGACTTTGATCTTCGAAGTGGAGTTGGTATCGATCCAGGAGAAGGCGGAAGCGAAGCCGGAGCCGATAGGAAATCCGGACGTAAAGCCGTAGGCGAGCGGCGCGCCATCCCGGCGGCGCTAGTCGTACCTATTGGGATCGGGGCTGGGCCGCCGGGCAAACTCGGTCTCTCGCGTAAATCTTCAGTCCTGGATGATCGATCTTGACTTCCAGGTCGTTGCATTTTTCGCTGACCGTCGCTCTCGTCAAATAGCCCAGCGTGTACTGGTTGCGCACGTCGGAAGTGATATCCGCGTACGCATTTTCGATGGTGCTGCGCGAGAACCCGGTGTAGACCTGTCCGCCTCCCGTGGCCGCTGTGTACTTGGGCAGCAAATCACTGTAGCCTTGCAGCGGAAGGTGGAACTTCTCCAGCTTGTTGTAGCCGGGGATGGCGGAGCCTTCCACAACCGCGGCCTTCACCTGGATGCCCTGGGCGAGCAGCACTCGCAGCACGTCTCGGAAGCTGGCCTGGCTGCCCATTTCACGGCCGTCGCTGATCACGAAGATCACCTTGCGGCGCGTGCGGTCTCGTTTGCTCAGGTCGAGCGCGGCCCGCAGGATGGCGTCATTCAGAACGTGCGCTTCCCGTGGGGGCGTATTCACCGGCACGGACGGACTCCCGACCGGAATTCCGTTCACGATCGGCCCCGAGGCCATCGGTCCGCTCAGCACTGCGACTCCGTTTTCGTGCCCGGTTTCCGTTTTCATCTGGTTCAGCACCGCGGTCAGTTTTGGTCCGGCGGCCTGGTAGCTACTGACCTGGCTGACAGTGCTGCTATAGGTGTAGAGCGCGACCTCGTCGTAGGCACTGAAAGCTTCCACCAGGGCGGAAAACGTCTGATTGATCTTTTGGACGGCGACGTCAGGCATTCCGGTATCGATCACGACGGCCACGGAGAGTTCGAACGGATCGGTTGTGAAGTAGCTCAGCTGCTGCGGTTTGCCGTTCTCCAGCACCGTGAAGTCCTTGGGCCGCAGTCCGTCCACGCGGCGCCCTTCCTTGTCTTTCACCATCACCGGAACCTGCACGGAGTTTACGCGAACCATGAACTTGAGCAGATCGGCCTTGGAACTCGGCTGGGCTGTGGACACACCCGCGGTGCTGCCCGGGGGCAAGGTTTCGACCGGCGGCATGTGCGGAGGGGGCTGAGGCTCTGCGCCGGCCTCACCGAAATCGTCAGGCCTGTGAGCCTGCGAGGGGGTCTTGTCGCCTGTCTTGCCAGCGTCTGGCGGGGTTGCCGGGGGCTTGTCCAGTCGCTCCGGCGGAGGCGGCGTCGGAGGCTGCACGGCCGACGGGGCATCCGGAATGTCCTGCGGCTGCGCAGGCTTCTGCGCGTCCGTGGGCGCCGACTGGCTGCCGGACTGCGCCCGCGCCGGAATTGCAAGAACTTGAGCCCCGGCCAAGGTCAGAGCCATTCCGGCCAGACCTGCAAACAGGAGCCTCGGCCAACCCGTGTTTTCGCCCAACTTCCTGCTGACAGACGCCATTTGACCTCTCGCCTCGGACGCCTAGCTCAGTCTAAACGCCCGAACTAGCAATTCCGCAACACTTAGGATGCCTATCTTGGCCGATTTGGTGCATCTAAGCTAGATTAGAGCCTACAAAAGCAGACCCTACAACATTCCACGCTACAAGATTAGACTATCTGGGGAAGTGTTGCATGCCAACTGACCATGGCCAATCTGATCATATCCAAACTGACCCTGCCCTAAAGGTATCGCAAAGAGAACCCCGAATGCTCAAGATTCCAGCAGTACGCCTCCAGACCGCGGTTACTGTCCTCGCCTGCCTATGCGTAATGCTCTCGCCGTGCTTTGCCCAGCAGGCCGCGCCGCCGCCAAAACCCGACAATGCCTCCACAGCCAAGCCGGATGCCCAGGCGACTCAGACTGGCCAGGCCCAGGCTGGCGACGACCAGAAGCCGCAGGAGACGTTGAAGGTCAACGTCAACGTGGTGCAGCTTTTCTTCAACGTCAAAGACAAGAAGGGCGTGCTCATTCCCAACCTCAACAAAGACGATTTCTCCATCGCCGAAGACGGCAGGCCGCAAACTATCAAGTATTTCGCCGCGGAATCGAATCTGCCGCTCACGCTCGGAATTCTGATCGACTCCAGCGGCAGCCAACAGCGCGTCCTCGACATGGAGAAAGAAGTTGGCGGGGCATTCCTGAAACAGATTTTGCGCAACAATGACGAAGCCTTCGTCATCGGCTTCGATGTGGACGTTGACCTGTTGCAGGATTTCACCAACGATGTGCACCGGCTGCAGGCAGCCCTGAACAAAACCAAAATCAACATTGGCGGAGGAAATCTTGGGCCTCCCGGGATCGGCGGCGGTCCCATTCCAACCAGCAACCCGCGCGGCACGCTGCTCTATGATGCAGTCTACCTTTCCGGCCACGACATGCTCGCCAAAGAGACTGGGCGCAAAGCGATGATCCTGCTCACCGATGGCGAAGATCAAGGCAGCCAACTCACCATTAAGGGGGCCATTGAAGCCGCGCAGAAATCGGATGCCATTGTCTACGTGCTGCTCTGCGCCGACCGCGGGTTCTACGGCTCAGCTGGAATGGGTTACAGTGGCGAAGGCGAAATGAAAAAGCTCACCGAGCAAACTGGAGGCCGGCTGATCAATGTCGGCAACAACTTCCAAAAGCTGAGGGATGCTTTCGACCAGATCGCCGCTGAACTGCGCAGCCAGTACAACATCGGCTACACTCCCGACAACACCAAGCTTGACGGCAGCTATCGCAAGCTCGAGATCAAGAGCAAGCAAGGCTACAAGATTCAGGCGCGCGCGGGATACTACGCCGGCCACACCCAGGACTAGGTTGGTCCCTCGCGTGACTTCGTGGTGAACGGCTGGTTGGCATTCTCACGCGTTCTTAGGCCACGGCTTCATCCCAGCGCACGGTTCTCTTTTCCCGGCTGCTCTTGTGCGCCAGCAGAACGGCCCGCATCGCCTGCAGCGACTGCTGCGGTGTTACTTCCAGCGGGACGCCTTTCTCGATCGCATCGCGCACGTTGGCGTAGAAGTTGCGATAGTCGCCGCGCTCGGTCTTCACGCGCCGGCTGGGCGCTCCGACCACGCTGAGAGTCCCCCAGAGTTCTTCCGGGTCCACGCCCCAGTCCGGCCCCCAGTCCTTGCCCTTGGGAAATTTTCCCAGGCGCAACGGCTCTTCCTGCGGATCCATGCCAAATTTCACGAATGTTCCTTTGGTTCCGTGAAGCAAATAGTGGGCAGTGGGAGCAAAAGCAATACTGCGCCCGCGCAGCAGGGCGCGCGTTCGCGGATATTCCAGGAGCACGTCAAACGCATCGTCCACTACCGAAGTCGGCCGCTGACGAATCGCCCAGCCCGTTACGGCTTGCGGCTCTCCGAATAAGATCAGCGCCTGATCGATCAGGTGCGGCCCCAGATCGAACAGAACGCCCGCACCTGGCTGGTCCGCGCGTTCGCGCCACGAGCCGGGTTTAGCTTCGAGACGGAAGCGGTCGAAGCGCGACTCGAACTCCACAACCTCGCCCAGCGCTCCCGATTTCACGAGCTTCTGCACGGTGTGAAAATCTCCGTCATACCGGCGGTCGTGATACACGTTGATCAGCCGCCCGCGCTCCGCCGCCAGCCGCACCAGATCCTCGCACTCTTTCATCGTCGGCGCAAATGGCTTGTCTACCACCACGTCCCGCCCCGCCAGCAGGCAGGCCTTGGCCAGATCGAAATGCGAATCGTTGGGAGTCGCCACCACCACCAGGCGGATGCTCTCATCGGAAAGCAGTTCCTCCAGCGTTCTCGCCACGCGAGCCTGCGGATATTGTTCGCGCGCCAGCGATCCGCGGCGCTCGAGAATGCAAGCCAGCTCCATGCCCGCTACGCCCTCGATCACCGGCGCGTGGAACGCCTGTCCGGCCAGTCCAAAGCCGATCAATCCCACTCGTACCATGATGTTTCCTTTATATGCCTATCTGATTTGTGACAGCCTGATGCATGTCTGTCTAGACGCAGTGAGGAATTCTAAGGCATGAAGCCGGATTCCGACGATCCGATCTCGACGACCCAGTTTTGAGATCCGGAGAAAAGGGAAGCGCGGTTTTTTCTCGCACCGGGCAGTTGTGGTTCGTGCTAGCCGTTCTTCACGCCCAGGCGCTTCGCCATCTCCTCGTAGAGAAAGCCCTTGCCCGCGCGGTAAGGCTGCACCCATTCGCCGTCAATCACAAACTGCGGAATGGCTTGTTTGCCGGTGCGTTTCACGATTTCCTCGATCGCGCCCGGCGTGGTCGTGACGTCAATATCTTTGTAAGCAATGTTGTGCTTGGCCAGAAAGCGCTTGGCTTCGCGGCAATCCGGACACCAGGCGGAAGAATAAACGGTCAGTTCCATAGTTTTCAACGTGGCCCGTAGGCATTACAGACGAGACGTTAGCTTGCTGCGTCGCACCTGCAAACTCTAATCTTATACCCGCTCCAGCTGCGGCAGCGTGCGCTCGTTCACCACGTTCCCCGTGTTCAGCGTGGAAGCGGGCTCGAACAGCAGAATCCAGCACTCTTCCGGAGCGACCGGACGATGCTCGACCCCGCGCGGCACCACAATGAACTCTCCTTCTTCGATCCATTCGTGCCGTTCGCGCAAATCGGCGTCACGAAACTCCATGCGAAACCGACCTTTCACCACCAGAAACAGTTCGTCTTCGTTTTCATGATGATGGAATACGAATTCACCCTTGAGCTTGTCGAACTTCACGTGTTGCCCGTTGAGTTCGGCGGCGACGTAGGGCTTCCAGTATTCGGAAATCTTGGCGAATTTTTCGGCGATATTGATTTTGTTCATCATCACTCCAAAGGTTAACTTATTGATCGCTCACGAATTCGTTTCAAGCCAGCGTCAGTTGCGGACGACCGGGATTAAAGCTGGCCGAAGCCGCCATCCACATTCAGGTCGACTCCCGTGATGTAAGACGCTTCGCTGCTGGCGAGGAACAGGACTGCATGCGCCACTTCCTCCGGAGTCCCGAGCCGCTTCATGGGAACCCTGGCCTTGACTCCCTCCTCGAATGCGTCAACACCAGCTTGCGGCATTCCGGACTTTCCGAGAATCGGGGTGTAGATCGGTCCCGGGCTAACCACGTTGACGCGAATATTCCGGTCTACCAGTTCAGCGGCTAATGTGCGGGCAAGAGAACGCACGGCCGCTTTGCTGGCCGAATAGACGCTGGTCCCGGGAGCTCCTTTTGCCGCGACCACCGAGGCATTCAACACGATGCCGGCATTGTCGTTGAGGTGGGGCAGAGCTTTCTGCAGCGTGAAATAAAGGCCCTTCACATTGATGTCGAAGGTTTCGTCGAACAGCTGTTCGCTGCTGTCTGCGGCGGGTGCGAACTTGGCGATGCCTGCATTGGCGAAGAGTGCGTCGATCTTGCCAAACTTCGCGGCCACCTGCGCGAAGAACCGGTCGAGGTCCGCGACCTTGGCGACGTCGGCCTTTACAGCCAGAGTGTCTGCTCCGATGGCTTTGACAGCCTCATCGAGCGTTTTCTGGTCGCGTCCGGAGATGGCGACTTTCGCGCCTTCCTCATGGAATAGTTTCGCGGTGGCCAAACCGATGCCGCTGTTGCCGCCCGTGATCACCACCGACTTCCCTGCAAACCTGTTTTTCATGGAATTTCTCCAAAGATGGAAGATGAATGAGGAAAGACGAACCACGACGACCGAGGATCTTCGTCCACTTCGTCTATCTTCGGGATTTGATGACTCTGAAGGTGTTCAGGGTTCGCGCGCGCAAAACAAAAGCCGCCAGCTTTGCGCTGACGGCTGATGACTGAAAGCTGACGGCTTAATTCGAATACAGCAGTACGCCCTCAGCCTTTTCCGCATCCACCGGGCGGTAGAATAATTTGTTGTCTTCGAGAAAGACCTCAATAAATGCCGGACGCGTCGTGATCGTGCCTTGAATCAGCGCTTCCGACAGCGGGTCTTCAATATATTTTTGCAACGCGCGCCGCAACGGCCGCGCGCCGTAGCTGCGGTCGGTGAGCGTCTGGCTGAGGATCCATTTCTTGGCTTCGTCCGCAACCGTGACCGTGATCGACTTCTGCGCCAGATTCTGGTTGAGCTGGTTAACCATGAGTTCCAGAATCTGGATCAGGTCGCTCTCGCCCAGAGCGTTGAACAGAATAATCTCATCCAGCCGGTTCAGGAACTCGGGATTGAACGTGCGCTTGACCTCGCCTTTAACAAGTTCTTCCACCTTGTCCGAGATCATATCTTCTTTGCTCGACTGGAAGCCCAGGCCTTCACGCTTTTGCAGGTGCCGGGCGCCGATGTTCGAAGTCATGATGAGAATGACGTTCTTGAAATCGACCGTGTTTCCCAAGCCGTCGGTCAGCTGTCCATCTTCAAACACCTGCAACAGAATGTTGAACACGTCAGGATGCGCCTTTTCGATTTCATCGAGCAGCACCACGGAGTAGGGCGCGCGCTTCACACGCTCGGTCAGCTGTCCGCCTTCTTCGTAGCCGACATATCCCGGAGGCGAACCGATCAGCTTCGAGACGGAATGCTTCTCCATGAATTCCGACATGTCGAAGCGGACCAAAGCTTTCTCGGTACCGAACATGAAGTGCGCCAGCGTGCGCGCCACTTCCGTCTTTCCGACACCAGTTGGCCCAAGGAACAAGAACGAACCAATCGGCCGGTTGGGATTTTTCAATCCCGCGCGCGACCGCCGGATGGCGCGAGCCAGCGCGCTGATCGACTTGTCCTGCGAAATAATCCGTTTGTGCAGTTCTTCTTCGATGCGCAGCAGCTTCTGGGTTTCCTCTTCCTTAATCGAGGTCACCGGAACGCCCGTCCAGCGCGACACTACGTCTTCGATGTCCTCGCGGTTCACAACTCCGGTCGAAGATTCGTCGAGGTGATATTTCTCACGTAGAGCGCGCAGGTTATCGCGCTCCTTGCGTTCTTCGTCGGAATAGAAACGGGCCTTTTCAAACTCGTGGTTCGCAATGGCGTTTTCCATGCGATGCACGATGAACTTGATCCGCTTCTGCACCTCGGTGATTTCCTCGGGCAGGGAAGTCTGGCGCAGCTTTACGCGCGCCCCGGCTTCGTCGACCAGATCGATCGCTTTGTCCGGCAGGAACCGGTCAGGAATGTAACGGTTCGAGTGCGAGACCGCAAAGTTGATGGCATCGTCCGTGTAGGTGACCGCGTGGAATTTCTCGTAACGGTCTTTGATGCCGAACAGAATCTTGATCGCGTCCGCCTCGTTTGGAGGCGGAACTTTCACCGCCTGGAATCGACGTTCCAGCGAACGGTCTTTCTCGATTGATTTGCGATACTCGCCCGGAGTGGTGGCCCCAATGCACTGAATCTCGCCGCGCGACAGCGCCGGCTTGAGAATGTTGGCCGCATCCAGCGACCCTTCCGCCGATCCCGCCCCAACGAGCGTGTGCAGCTCGTCAATAAAAATGATGGAATTCTGCGATTCCATCAGTTCCTTCATGATGGTCTTCAGCCGCTCTTCAAACTGTCCGCGATATTTGGTTCCCGCCACGATCAGCGAAAGGTCGAGCGCGAGAATCCGTTTATCGGCAAGAAACGACGGAACCTCACCGTCGGCAATGCGCTGCGCCAGCCCTTCCACGATCGCCGTCTTGCCCACTCCCGGCTCGCCAATCAGCACTGGATTGTTCTTGGTACGGCGGCACAAAATCTGGATCACGCGGTCCACTTCACCGTCCCGGCCCACTAGAGGATCGAGCTGGCTGTCCATGGCCGACTGCGTAAGATCGCGCGAAAATTCGCTCAGCAGGGAAGACTCGCGCTGCCGTGCCGGCGCCGCTTTCTCCTGGCTGCTGCGCGCCAACTCTTCGCGAATGGTCGAGAGCCGCAACCCGCGTTCGTGCAGAATCTCCGCGGCGAAGCACTTTTCCTCCCGCAGCAGTCCGAGCAGCAGATGCTCAGTCCCAATGTGGCGGTGCGAAAGCCGCTCCGCTTCCTCCGCGGCATAGGCGAGAACTCGCTTGCATTCGTTACTGAGCGGCAAATCCACCGACGTCGAAACTTTCTCTCGGATGGTGGTGTGCCCCTCGATCTGCTTGCGGATGGATTCCACTGAAGCATGCGACCGCAGGAACCGGTTCGTCAGGGCTTTGTCTTCGCGCAGGAGCCCCAGAAGCAGGTGCTCAGTCTCTATGTAGGGAGACCCGAACTGGCTGGCTTCGTAGCGCGCGAAGAAAATTACGCGCCTGGCTTTCTCCGTATAACGTTCAAACATATCGCCCTTTCCCCCTGACCTTCCCGGTCGAGAAAAGCTTTGCCGACTCGACCTGCCACAACCCTGGTTCTACCGCAACCCTCGTTCAGCGGGCTCCCGGGTACTTCTATTATCGTCATTATGCGATTAAAAGACCAACAACCCAAGCACTGAATCGCCCCGGCAAACCTTTCATCACGTTACCGAAGAAACCTGCCAAGGTCCCTTTCGGGCCATATGGTGTCTAATCTGTTGCTCTTTCCCGTACGAGTGATGCCATTCTCATCTCAATTCTAACCCTGGTCGGTTCCCCTCAGCCCGGCAAAGAGTCCGGCGAAATCTCCTCCACACTACCTCGTCCCAGCCGCAGCACGCGATGGCACCTTCGTGCAAACGACAAATTATGCGTAGCGATCAAGGAGGTTAGCTGGTGCTCGCGATGGAGTCGTGCGATCAATGCGAAAACCGATTCCGCCGTCTGCACATCGAGGTCCCCGGTAGGCTCATCGGCCAGCAACAATTTCGGCCCTGTGATGAGCGCCCGGGCCAGAGCCACGCGCTGCTGCTCCCCGCCGGAAAGCTCGCCCGAACGGTGATGCCCGCGTTGCTCCAATCCCACCTCACGCAGCCAGCGTGTAGCTTCCGGCTCCGCCTGCCGCCAGGTTTGTCCCCGCACCAGCAGCGGCATGGCAACGTTTTCCGCCGCCGTAAACTCCGGCAACAGATAGTGAAACTGCCAGACAAAACCGGTCTCGCGATTACGAAATTCCGCGGCCGCGTCCTGGGATAACGAATTCAATTTCAAGTGGGCGCAGTATACGTCACCCGCCGAAGCACGATCAAGAGCGCTCAGGATGTGCAACAAGGTACTCTTGCCCGCTCCCGACTCGCCCACAATCGCCAGCATTTCGCCGCGCTTCACCGTAAACGATAGATTTTCAAAGAGCACCAGGTCCGATTCGCCGGACCGGAACACTTTCTTCAGCCCTTGCACCTGCAGCATCGAGTCTGGCTCGGCCAGATGCTCGGGTCCTTGTTCAGTTAGATGCACTTTGCGTCGCTTTCGTTCCAGCTGGCATTCGAATTGCCTTCCTCAACAGTAGTGCGCAGCCGCCGCGGATCGTTTCCCGCGTCTCCCGAATCCCGAAGCCCATATCTGCCAAAACTGTACACCGATCCCGAAATGTGTCATGTGACCCAGATCACGCGCTACTAACACCTGGCCACTGACGGCTGCTATTCATACCGCAATGCCTCCGCCGGCAATATCCGCGACGCCGACCACGACGGATACAGCGTGGCCACGAAGGAAATCCCCACGGCCACCACCGCCACGATCACGCCATCCATCAACCGAGGCGCAAACGGCACATAATCAATCGAATACACTTCCGGCGACAAAGAAATGACATGGTAATGCCCACCCGCATACGAGATGGCGTACCCGAGCGCCAGCCCGATCGCGGTCCCGATCACGCCAATCAGCATTCCCTGCGCGATGAACACGTTTCGCACCTGCGCCTGCCGCGTTCCCATCGACATCAGCACGGCAATGTCTTTCGTCTTTTCCATGACCATCATAATCAGAGAAATCAGAATGTTGAGCGCCGCCACGAACACGATCAGCCCAATGGTGATGAACGTGACCAGACGCTCCAGTCGCAGCGCGTGAAACAGGGCTTTGTTCTGTTCCATCCAGTTGGTGGCCATAAAGCCTTTGCCGGCCGCGTCTTCCAGGTCGCTCGATATCTTGTCCGCCTTGTAGATGTCGTCGACCTTGAATTCAATCACAGAGATCAGATCGCCCAATCCGAACAACTGCTGCGCGTCCGCAAGCCGTACAAACGCCCACGACGAATCGTAGTCAAAGAATCCGGAACTAAAGATTCCTACCACGTGGAAACGGGTGTACTTCGGCACCATGCCAAGCGGGGTTAGTTCGCCCTGCGGACTAGTCACTAAAACGACGGACCCGACGCTGGCGCCAAGGCTATCGGCCATGTCCCTTCCCAAAACGATGGGAGGCATGGCCGCCACGCGCGCCTGCACGCCAGCCAAATCATCGGGAGACGAACCCTCCGCGGCCTTTGATTCTGGCTGTTGATTTCGATTGCGCCGCCTTCGCTCGTGTGGCCGCGGGCGCCCCTTCGGCTCCGCTCAGGGCAGGCTCGCCCGCGCGGTTTTCCATCTCAGAAGAATCCATTCGGCCCGAAGAATCCGCCGGATGAGCCGGCGGTTCGTCCAGCGCCGCCGCAGACCCCTGCTTCACCGAACTCAGCAAATCCCCCACCTGCCGCTCATACTTCGGAATCATCCCTTTAAGCACGGCGCCCCGCGCCCGCGGTCCCCGCGAAATCAACACCTGCTCAAAAATCGCCGGAGCCGCCGCCACTACATGCGGCTGTTTCGACAGCCGTTCCATGAGTGCCGGCCAATCCTTGATTCCGTCGTCGGCAACTCGCAGCAAACTGATGTGTGAAGTCGACCCTAGCAGTCGCTGCTGTAAGTCCTGCCGAAACCCGTTATTGATGGCCAGCGCCACCACCAACGAGGCTACGCCAGCGGCGACACCGACAATCGAAATGCCGGTGATGATGCCGATGAACGCCTGCCGCCGTTTGGCGCGCAGGTAGCGGCGAGCGATGAAGAGTTCAAAGCGCATGGGAAGATTTCGTAGAGACGTTGCTTGCAACGTCGTGCTGCCAGAGGCATACCGGCATGTGGCCGCGCGAGACGTAGCAAGCTACGTCTCAACGGAAGCATGCTCTCAAGTCGGATTATACGGTGCAATGATGAATCCCCTTCGCACTAGAATCGTGGCAGGATCGCCGGGACACTCGATCGGTACCGCTGATACGCATTCCCGAAGCGCTCCTCCAGTTCCGCATCCTCCATCCGAATCATCGCCGCGCCCGTGATCATAGCGAGGCCCGTCAGCAGCCAGCACACCACAAGCCCCGTCCCGACACTCCAGGCCAGCATCTCGCACAAATGTCCCAGGTACACCGGATGCCGCACCCGGGCGCGGATTCCGGTCGTCACCAGCCGCTGCCTCTCATGATCCAACTGCTCGTCCGGCTGCCGAATCTCCGGCAGCCCGCCCAGCTGCGCCCAACTGAAATGCATTCCCGCCCGCGCATAGATCCAAAGGCCCACAGAGAACAGCAGCCCCGCCGGAATCCAACTCCACGCCATCGAATAAATCGCCACCTGACGCCACGGCCCGGTCAACGCAGCCACTCCAACCCACATCGTGATCCACGCGGGAACCAGCACTCGGTAAGGCGACCGCGCCCGCTCGCGCCAGCGCTGCGCCCGCGGATGAATCATCAGCCAGAACAGGGGAATGGTGGAATAGACCACGCACACCAGCCATCCGGTGGTTCGCAACAGCCACATACTTCGATTCTAGCTTGCGGGCAGCCGCGGGCGCCGGTGCCGGGGCGGAGCTAAAGCCGCACCGAGCGGGGACAGGAAAGCAGATTCCTCTCTGGCTTCGCCGATTCGGAATGACAAGAAAGTTTTAGAGGCAGAGCCTGTCTGAGGCGTACTGGCTGGGAAGGGAACCGTTCGTCCGGGACATGTTCCTTCGGTTTCTCTTCAACACAGCTTGTCACTCCCAAAACTCTGCGCTCCGCCGCATAATGTAACAATGGCGCGTGCATTCCTCAGCGATAATTGGCTTCCGAAGTCTGTGCTCTGTCTGCGCGACTACGATCGCCACAAATTTCTGCTCGACTTGATTGCCGGAATCACCGTTGGCCTGGTTGCCCTTCCGCTGGCGATGGCATTTTCCATAGCTTCGGGACTCACGCCGCAAGCTGGGATTTACTGCGCGATCGTGACCGGGTTCCTGATTTCTCTTCTGGGCGGCTCCAAAACTCAAATCGGCGGACCGACCGGCGCCTTCGTCGTTGTCGTCGCCGGCATCGTCGCCGCTCACGGCGTTGACGGACTTTTCATGTGCACCGTGATGGCCGGAATTCTGCTCGTCATCATGGGAGCTACCGGCCTCGGCACCGGCGTGAAGTTTATCCCACGTCCCGTCGTGATTGGCTTCACCAACGGCATCGCGGTGCTGATCGCCAGCACGCAAATCAAAGACTTCTTCGGACTGCATCTCGACAAAGTCCCCGGCGTGTTTTCTCTCCGCATGGAAGCGCTCGCCCGAAGCTTTCACACGCTGTCGTACGAAGCCACCGCGCTTGCCGCATTCACGGTTCTGGTGCTGATCATCTGCCGCATCCTTTCCCCGCGCATTCCCGGACCGATCGTTGCTTTCGCGTTGGCAACCTCCGCTGTTTATTTTTTCAAGCTGCCCGTGGAAACCATCGGCACCCGCTTCAACGGAATCCCCAGCGGCCTGCCTCATCTGGTGATCCCGAAATTTCACGCCGACCTTATCCACGGCCTGCTCGGGCCGGCCTTCACCGTCGCTATGCTCGGTGCTATCGAATCGCTTATGTCGGCGGTGGTCTCCGACCGCATGAGCAACGACCACCACAACCCAAACGTCGAACTGATCGGCCAAGGCGTAGCCAACATTTTTTCCCCGATGTTTGGAGGACTGCCCGCCACCGGCGCCATCGCCCGCACCGCGACCAATATCCGTTCTGGTGCGCAGTCGCCGGTGGCCGGCATGATTCACGCGGTCACGCTCTTGTGCATCATCCTGTTTGCCGCACCTCTGGTCAGCTACGTTCCTATGTGCGCTCTCGCCGGAATCCTGATGGTGGTTGCCTACAACATGGGCGAGTGGCGCGAGATTCCGCAACTGCTCAAGCTCACGAAAACTGACATAAGCATCTGGCTGGTCACATTCGCGCTCACCGTTTTCGCCGACCTCACCGTCGCGGTTGAAGCCGGCATGATTCTGGCCGCCTTACTTTTCATCAGCCGCGTGGCCGCCACCACCACCGTTTCGCAAGTCACCGACGACTACATCGAAGACGGACGCATGCACATTCTTCAGGACAAGGACATCCCTTACTACGCAACTATTTTTCGCATCCACGGCCCGTTCCTGTTCGGCGCGACCGACAAGATTTCCGTCGTCACCGAAAACCTGCACCGACTGCCGCCGGTCGTGATCCTGCGCCTGCGTAACATGACCGCCCTTGATGCCACTGGTCTCTTCGCTTTGGAAGAAGTCGCCAAGACCCTGCACGCCAGCAAGCGTACCCTGATCCTCTGCGGCGCCCGCGAACAGCCCGCGCAATTGATGCACCAGGGCGAGTTCTCAGAAGTAGTCGGAAAAGAAAACATCTGCGACAACGTGCAGGCCGCGCTGCGCCGCGCGGAGGAAGTGTACGAGGGCCTGGAGGCCAAGTTCGTGGTTGGCAAAAGTTAGAGGGGGGTCGCCGGGTCATCCCAGCCTGTCACGGCATGGCGTTCAAAACAGAATTGTCATTGCCACTGGATTCGATCGAGTAACGCGCGCAACCGTTTTCCTTTGTTCGGATTAATCATCTCCACGAACGAAACTCGCCCTTCGAGTTGCGCACGGAAGTGCGGACTCCCGTCGCGGTTCTGGCTCTCCGGGCCGAGACGAGCGCAGTTGGCGAGGATCGCCTTGAGACGTTCGAAATCAGCTCGGATCACATTCGGATGCCGGTTGACAACAACGCCGGCCAAGTGTTGCCGCACTCCTCGACGCATCACGCGAGTCTTGCGGAAATGCACGGTGAAGCCTTCTTCCATCAGAACAGCAGCCACATGCGTTGAGAAGCGATCGATGTGCTTCTCGAAATTCTCGCCTCCGGAAAATGCGAGATCGTCGGCGTAACGTGTGTATTTTGCACCCACTGATTTCGCCAAGCCGCTCAAGCGGCAGTCCACTCGGTAAGTGCAAAGATTGGCGAGCGCCGGAGACGTAGGCGCGCCCTGGGGCAAATGAGGTCTCGCATACAAGGTTCGTGCCTCAATCAGCCGTAGCGGATCGACATCGGCCATCGCTTCTTTCCACGCGTCTCGAGGAGTCGCGTTGGTGCACATGCCGCCGAGCAGTTCGGCAACCGACTCGGGATAACCCAGCGTGCGAAAAAATGCCTGAATTCTGGCGGCGCGGAAGGTAGGAAAGAAATCCTGCAAATCCATCCGCAAAATAGCGCGCTGGCCAACATGGGGAGCCACGAACGTTTTGATGGATCGGCCTTTAACGAAGCCATGCGCCGCAGGGTGTGGCGGAATGTTTTCCAGAATTTGAGTCAGAATCTGCCGTTGCAGTTCCTTCAGGCGCGGCTTCGGCGCTTCGATCAGTCGAATATTGCCGTACGACTTCGCCAGGATTCGGTAATGATAGTGCCCAATTTTCGGCCTGCCTTTCTTGTAGCCAATTCCCTTTAGATCTGCGAACCAGCGAAGCTGGCTCGGGGTCAGGCCAAGCCATTCGGCCATCGCGCCGGCCGATTCGATGGCTGGAATCTCCCAGGTTTCGGCTGCACCAACCGGTTGCATCGGCTGCGGCCCGGCCAGCCAATGTTCCACCGATAATTCGTGAAAGTATTTCGATCGGGCGCGCTTGAGGCCGAGATCGTGAAGAAAGAATTGAACCACATCCCGCCGCCGGGGACGCGTCCGCCCGCCAAACGCATTGACGTAACGCTGTGCCAGAGGGCGAAGCCATCGCCAAGGCTTGCCAAGCGTACGGGAGCCGCGAGCAACGAGTTGTTCGACGGTGGGCTCGCCGGCGAGAAAAGACCTGGCCAGCGCCTTCAGCAGCAACGAATCTGGCATGGCGGGAGACGGCAGAATGCTCCAACGAGTCTGACCCTGCGTGAGCATTCCTGCGCAGTCGCGCAGCGCCGCTCACGCGACGAATGCCTGGTTCTTCACGTTCCCCTGGGGTAACCCCAGAGAGGCTGCAATCGAACCCGAAAGTCCGATCAAAGCCCGGCTTGGAGCATTCCGCCCTCTCCGGCATAATACCAGCCACCCGGTTTGCCGCAGCCTGGCGTGCATCCGTAAACTGCTCGAATGGCTAGTTTCCGTACCGCAGAAGTTCCCGTCCTCGAAACCGCGCGGCTGAAGCTCCGCGGCCATCGCCTCGACGATTTCACGCACTGCGCCGCGATGTGGGCCGACCCCCGGGTGACGCAGTACATCGGCGGCAAGCCCCTTACCGAAGAGGAAGCTTGGACGAAGTTTCTGCGTTACGCCGGTCACTGGGCGCTGCTGGGTTTTGGTTATTGGGCGATTGAAGAAAAACCCACAGGCGATTTCGTCGGGGAGCTCGGATTCGCCGATTACAAGCGCGATCTGCAGCCATCGCTCCACGGTATGCCCGAAATCGGTTGGGTCCTCGCCTCGCCAGCGCACGGCAAGGGCTACGCCACCGAAGCTGTGCGAGCAGTCGTCTCCTGGGGCGATGCGCATTTCCAAGCTGCACGAACCGCCTGCATTATCGCCCCTGAGAATCTTGCGTCCATGCGTGTTGCAGAGAAGTGCGGATACCGCGGACCGCAGCCCGCCACCTACAAAGGAAAGCCGACGCCTGATGTTCGTGCGCGAAGTTTGACTCTGCTGTTCGCGTCCGCTTAGGCTTCCTGTCTCTTGGGAGTGGGAGGGAAATTCATGAGGAGGAGAAGAGTGGTGGCCCCGCTGGTCGTGGTGTTCATTGCCTGCTTCTGTGCATGGTTTTTCTCTCGGTCAATGGGAAACCTCGACTTCTGGGGATCCCAGATATCCGCATTCGAGAAGGCAGATCGGGCGAACCCGCCGAAACCTGGGGTCATCGTGTTCACTGGAAGTTCCAGCATTCACTATTGGAGAACGCTGGCCGACGACATGAAGCCGCTGGAGGTCATCAACCGCGGGTTCGGCGGCTCGACGATCGCACAAGTCAATCACTATGCATCCCGAATCGTCCTTCCTTATCGGCCGCGCGCCGTGGTGCTTTATGCCGGGGACAACGATCTATCCTGGCCGTCGTCCAAGTCCCCGGAGCGGGTGTTCGGCGATTTTCAGCAATTTGTGGAAATCGTTCATGGCCAACTTCCCGAAACCTGGATTTACTACGTATCGATCAAGCCTACGATCCTCCGGCGCAAGAATTGGGCGAAGATGCAAAGGACGAATCAGCTGATCGCGGAATACATGCGCACCCAACCGCGGACCCAGTTCATCGACGTTTCGGCAGCCATGCTGGACGCGCACGGTCAACCTCGCGCTGAACTTTTTCGGTGGGACGGTCTGCACATGAACGCCAGCGGCTACGCCATCTGGACTTCGATCATCAAACCGGTACTCCTGAGCCGTTTTGGAGGGGCTAACTAGGGAGAGGAGGAATCGGCAACGCCGCAGCAGATTTCTGTCTTCTGTGGCACATTAGAAGTTCATGCCCGCACCCGCCGACCCCAGAGCCGGACGCGCCGCCTTCACCCATCCCGCGTTTGTCCTGTTCCAGATTGCGCGATTTCTGATCGTGGTCGCCGTCGAAATGCAGGCTGTGGCCGTGGGATGGCAAGTCTACGAAATCACCAAGCGCCCGCTCGATCTCGGCTACGTCGGCCTGGCCCAGTTTCTCCCGGGGATTTTGCTGTTTCCTGTCTCTGGCCACGCCTCTGACCGCTTCGAACGCCGCCACGTGCTCTCCGCCTGCTATGGCGGATTCGCAGTCTGCTTCGCCCTGCTGCTCACACTCGCGCGGGGGAGCGCGCATTCCGTGACCTCGATTTATGTTGTGCTGATCTTGCTCGGCGTGGTCCGGTCGTTCAACGGCACCGCAAGCCGTTCCATACTTCCGCAACTCGTTCCGGAAGAACATTTCCCCAACGCCGTTGCCTGGAACGCAACCACATTTCAGGCCGCAACGATCCTCGGGCCGTCTTTCGGCGGCATTCTCTACGCCGCGTTCCGCGGCCCGTCGATCGTATATGCGGCGGCCACACTCACCGCCGTCGGAGCTTTGATCTCCACCTTCCGCATCAAGCCGGAACTATCAGCCCGCCGCAGGGAGCCCATGACGTTTACGACTGCGTTCGCGGGATTGCGTTACATCTGGCGTGAGAAGCTCATCCTGGGCGCGATCTCGCTCGATCTTTTCGCCGTGTTGCTTGGAGGAGCGGTTGCCCTGCTGCCCGTCTACGCCCGCGAGATTCTCCACACCGGTCCCTGGGGACTGGGGCTGCTCCGCACCGCGCCCGGAGTCGGCGCTGCCGTGATGGCGGTTGCGCTCGCGCATCGCCCGCTGCGCGGCCGTTCCGGACCGACGCTCTTGTGGTCCGTTGCCGGCTTCGGCGTCTTCACCATTATTTTCGGAGTCTCGCGCAGCCTGGTGCTGTCACTGATCGCACTGTTTCTGCTCGGCGCCAGCGACATGATCAGCGTGATCATCCGCGCCACGCTGGTGCAACTCGGGACACCCGACGCCATGCGGGGACGCGTCACCGCCGTCGACATGATTTTTATTGGAGCCTCCAATGAATTCGGCCAGTTTGAATCCGGGCTGACGGCGCAGTGGTTTGGCACGGTACCCGCAGTGGTGCTGGGAGGAATCGGAACGCTCGTCGTGATTGCGATCTGGGCCTGGCGTTTCCCCGAGTTAAGAAACGCTGGCGAGTTGCTGGCCGCGGCGACTTCAGGCGACGACCGCGACCTGGAGGTTGTGTGAGAAACGCCGGAGGCGTCCCTGCGTGAGCAATGCGAACGTGCGAAATTACTTGCCCTTTACTAAGGTCTTCGCGGCTCCAAGGTTATCGTACCGGTCGTAAACCCGCACCACGACCACATGTTCAGACGCTGCGGACGCGTCCTTCCCCGGCTCCGGCATCAGCTTGAAGTCGTACTCCTCCACCTTCGCATCGGAAATCTTTCCGACCGGCTCTACATATTTCCACTCGCCAGCATCCACCGAAAATTCTGCCTTCTTGATCGGCGAAAATCCGTCTTCGGCGCGGAAGCGCACGTGAATCTGCCCACCCTCGACATTCGCCGTCAGGTTCTCGATGCGCGGCGGGGTCGTATCCACCTCAAACCTGCGGCTCTCGCGCTCCGCCGTGAGAGCCTCGCCCGGCGAATGCGAGGGCGCATCCGACGCCACCACCTTCACCGTGTAACCTCCATCTGGCAGCAAGCTGGCGTCGAACGAATACGCCTTGTCCGACAGGTTGTCTTTCAGCAGCAGCCAGCGAGTTTCGCGATCGCCGCGGTAGTAGACCGAATACACCAACTGATCGTCGTTCTCATCGTGCGCGCTCCACTTCACGCCAATCGCATCCCGATCGTGCGAACTCGGCACCGGCGACTCAAAGTGCACCCCAGCGGAGCCGCCAAACCCCGACCCTCCAAAAGATGATCCGCTGGTGTCCGCGCCCAGGCTCGAGCCTGAAGTCCGCGGCATAGGCGAATATCTCGTCCCCACCTGCACGGTAACCTCGTCAATCTCCGGCGCAACATTTTTCGATAGGTAGTTGAGCGTCACACTCTCGACGCCAGGCTTCGAGCTTCCAGAATGCAGCACGGTTTTCCACTGTGCATAACGCGCTGGCGGAATTCCAGTCTCCGCATCTTTGTTCCAATCCACTTTTTTCCATGCGCTCCAGTTCCGGTCCGGATTGTCCACATTCCCGCTGCGTGCAAACAACTCCACATTCCCCTCGCCGCGAAATTCCGCTCTCCCCCAGCGCGAGAATATTTTGGCGTCGAAAACGTCGCTCTCATACGTGCCTTCCGTTTCCGGAGCAGGCCCCAGCACAAAAAGCTTCCCCAGATTGCTGCTGGAAGCATAGAGCCCACCACCCGGAGCAGGCGCAAACCCGGTAATCTGCGAAGCCGGAGCCTTCAGCAGATCGGAAAACTCATCCGCTCCCGTCAGCGCAAAAATGTGTCCGCGGTTTCCAGTCCCCGCCAGCAGCCGGTCGTGCGCATCGAACGCGAGCGCATAAACAATGTCCTCATGCGAACTCCAGATCCGCGACGGCGACCCGTCAGGAGCGATCTTGTAAACATCCGACCCTCCGGTTGTGCCTCCACCGGGAAACGCAAATGGCCCTGTCATCGCAGAAGCGCCCGGTGCAGGCGCGACTGTTATCCCCGGAGCCGGCGTCGGCGTCGCGTTTGCCGCGTTGGCCGCCATCGCCATCATCGCAGCAGCCCCTGCTGCCACATTCCCCCCCGGCCCCGCTCGTTTTTCCCCAACTGCCGCGGCGTAAATATTCCCTGCGTGGTCGAGCGCCAGGGCCGTGATTTCTTTTTTCGGCGCGCTGTACAGCACAAATCCTTCACCCGCCGGAGAAATTCGGTAGACCAGCCCACTCCCGTCCGATCCCGCAATTACGTTCTCCTGCGCGTCCAGCGCCAGCGTCCGGATGTGCGTCTCATCGCTCTTAAAGAACAGCGAGTGTTCCCCCTTCGGCGTTACTTTGTAAATCTCCCCGTGGTCGCCGGTCGCGACGTAAAGATTGCCGGCCTTATCCAGCACCAGGTCCCAGATGTATTTCGTTCCCGGCGCAAAATAAACGGTCGCACTCCAGGAGGGATCCAAGCTGGGCTTGGCTACATCTTTGTCTTTGTCGCCGTTCGTTTCCGCACCCTGGTCTTTATTATTCTCCGAGCCTTTCACCGTGCCCGGCTTTTCCGAAGCCGCTTTGGCCTCAACCTTAGTCCCAGGCTTGTGCTCGATCTTGTAAACTTTGCCGTCCGGAGCCGTGCCCGCATAAATCACACCGCCCGGCCCGACCGTAACTGCCTGCACCTGTAATTCCTGCGGCTCAAAAATAATTGTCGCTTTCCCGTTGGGCGTAATCCGGTAGACGCGCGCCGGCGCGCCCGCGGCCACATAAAGATTTCCCGCCTCGTCGGCGGAGATTCCCCATATGTAAGTCGAAGGCGTCCCATACAGCATTTTGAAACCGGGAGCCAACTCGAGCCCGCCCACGCTGTCAATGGCCACACCGGTAGCCGTGCCCTTGGTCAATTCCTCAAATTTAGATTGGTCCCAGCTGCGCGTCCCCTGGGCCAACGCGGCAGGAACCACACCTGAACCACGAAAGTTTGTGAGGAGGAAAGCAAGAAAAAGAAAAAAGGAAATCCGACGCAGACTCTGCAATGTATTACCTCGAAAGATCATTGTGGCGAGAACCTTCAGGTTATCACGGTTAAAGAGCGCGAAGCCGCGCCCGAAGGCAGCCTGCTTCCCGTGTTATCGTAAACTTTCATGTTGTCCCCGCTCACCAAACCGAAAACCGACCCCCGTGCGGCCTTGCTGAGCCTGCTAGCCCGCAAGTCGTTCCGGCTGGGCGAATTCAAGCTTTCTTCCGGCGGCACCAGCGATTACTACATCGACTGCCGCACCACCACGCTGGATGCGAAAGGCTCGCGCCTTACCGGCGAGGTTTTTCTCGCTGAAATCCGCAAGCGTAAATGGAAGCCCCAAGCCATCGGCGGCCTCACCATGGGAGCCGATCCCATCGTCACCGCGGTTTCGGTGGTCAGCGGAGACCTGCACGGTTTTCTGGTGCGCAAAACCGAAAAGCAGCACGGTACGGGGCAGCGCATCGAAGGCTTTCGCGAAAAAGGCGCGCGCGTGGTGATCGTCGACGACGTTTGCACCACCGGAGCCTCAACCATCCAGGCCATCGAAGCCGCCCGCGATTTCGGATTCGAGATCGCTGGTGCAATGTGCCTGGTCGAGCGCGAAGAAGCCAAGGGCCGTCCCAACGTCGAAAAGGCGGCTGCCCCTGCGCCGTTCGTTTCCATCTTCACAGCGAGCGATGTGCGCAAAGAGCACATCCGGCAAAGCCCGGCAAAACAATGACAGCGCACTCCACTGATTTCATCGAACCGAGAACTGACAATCAAGAACTGACAACCAGCAACTGGCCACTGACAACTGCCCCATGATTCAAACCCTAGAATGGACCGACCAAGGCGTTCGCTTCCTCGATCAGACGAAGCTGCCCACCGAGGAAACCTACGTTCTCTGCAAAACGCACGAGCAGCTCGCCGACGTCATTCGCAACATGGTGGTCCGTGGAGCGCCCGCCATCGGCGTGGCTGCGGCCATGGGCATCGCCCTCGGCGTCAACAATTCCAAAGCCGAATCAGTCACCGACCTCGATCGCGACCTCGATCAAGTCTGCGACGTGATCGGCAAAACCCGTCCCACGGCTGTGAATCTTTTCTGGGCCATCCGCCGCATGCAGGAAAAATTCGAGCGAGTCCGCATCTGGCCTATCCCGCAGATCAAGCGAGCTCTCATCGAAGAAGCCCAGCGCATGCACGCCGAAGACATCGCCGCCAACCAGGCCATGGGACGCCACGGCGCCACGCTCATGCCCGCCGAAGGCGGAGTCCTCACCCACTGCAACGCCGGTGCGCTCGCCACTGCCGGCTACGGCACCGCGCTCGGTGTGATCCGCGCCGCTGTCGAGCAGGGCAAGAAGATCCACGTCTACGCCGACGAAACGCGCCCGTTCCTACAAGGCTCGCGCCTCACCGCCTGGGAGTTGATGAAGGATGGCATCCCCACCACCGTGATCTCCGACAACATGGCCGGCGCCATGATGAGTCAGGGCAAAATTGGAGCTATCATCGTCGGCGCCGACCGCATCGCCGCCAACGGCGATGTGGCCAACAAAATCGGAACCTACACGGTCGCCATCCTCGCCAAGGAACATGGCATCCCGTTCTACGTGGCTGCGCCCATCTCCACGGTCGACCTGGCCTGCCCCGACGGCAGCCACATCCCCATCGAGCAGCGCAACCCGAAAGAAGTGACCCACATCGCCGGAAAGCAAATGGTCCCCGACGGCGTCGCCATCGAAAACCCCGCCTTCGACGTTACCCCTGCGAAATACGTAGCCGCCATCATTACCGAGAAAGGCATCGCGCGCGCCCCCTACAACGAATCTTTACAGAAACTGGCAGGCACGGAGTCGGCAGTCGAAGTGTGAAGTTGGTATAGCGCGGGCACTCCCTTCGACTTCGCTCAGGGCAGTCTGCCCGCGAAATCTATCAGGTCACGCCCACATGCCGATGACGCTCGTCTGAAACGGTCCGACTCGCCAGTCCGCCGTGCGAAGCTCGGCCGTTCGTCTGCCTCCGAAGCCACCCCAAAACCAGGGAACTTTCCCTCACCCTCCGCCGTATACTCGATCAGGAAGGAATTGTTCAGCAAGACTAGGCTGGAAAGATCAAGACTAGGCTAGTAGTAAAGATAACGAGGTCTCCGCCATGTTCACTTTTCTCCTCTGGTGCGTCCTGTTCGTCATGTGCTGGCCGCTGGCGATCCTGGCGTTGGTCGCCTATCCGTTCATCTGGCTGATTCTGCTCCCGTTCCGCATCGTCGGCATCGCCGTTCACGGAGTCCTGGAGATAATCTTCCTGGCCATCACGCTCCCCTTCCGCCTGCTGGCCGCGCCTTTCCGCATCTGACCATCACCGAACGCGTGGAACACCGTGGAAGAGCGGCGCTTCAGCGCCGCGTAAGCGGGGTCGAGAAAAAGGGGCTTGAGCCCGCGAGGTCACCTAACTCTCCATCACCTTCAACGCTGGGCTCACCGCCAGCCGTGCCTCGGTCGCCCGCTGCACATCCTCCGCCGTCAGTCCCGGCGCCACTTCTTCCAGCACCAGCCCATTCTTCGTCACGCGGATATAAGACATCTCGGTCACAATCGTATCCACCACGCGCACGCCCGTGAGCGGCAGCGTGCACTTCTTCAGTATCTTGGGCACACCTTCCTTCGTCGTATGCTCCATCGCCACCACCACGCGCCGCGCACTTGCCACCAGATCCATCGCGCCGCCCATCCCTTTCACCATTTTCCCCGGAATCATCCAGTTCGCCAGACTGCCGGCTTCGTCCACTTCCATCGCGCCCAGCACACTCAAGTCAATATGCCCGCCGCGGATCATGGCAAACGAATCGGCGCTCGAAAAATACGACGTCCCCGCCATCTCACTCACAGTTTCTTTGCCTGCGTTGATCAGGTCGGCATCCTCCTGCCCCTCCGCCGGATACGGCCCAATCCCCAGCATCCCGTTCTCTGACTGGAGAGTCACTTCGATTCCCGGCGGCACATGATTCGCGATGAGCGTTGGCATGCCGATGCCAAGGTTCACGTAGAACCCATCGCGCAGTTCGCGCGCAATCCGCTTCACGATGCGCTCGCGCTTATCCACGTCTTTGGTTGCGTTCATCATTTCCAAAAACCTGTCATCATTTCCTAAACCTTGTCATCCTGAGCGAAGCGAAGGACCTCTGCACTTCTGTCCTGGCCACGACCGTCTCGCAGAGTTCGCCCCGTACTCCCGCCGCGAATTGTCACCCGGCGCTTGCCTTCCTCACCGTTCTCCGTTCAATCCGCCGTTCGTACAACTCCCCCTGAAAAATCCGTTTCACATAAACAGAAGGAGTATGAATCGAATCCCCATCCAGTTCACCAACTTCCACCAGATGCTCGACCTCCGCAATCGTCACCTTCGCCGCCGTCGCCATCATGGGATTAAAATTCCGCGCCGTCTTCCGGTATACCAAGTTGCCCTGCCGGTCGCCCTTCCACGCCTTCACGAACGCGAAATCCGCCTTGAGCCCGCGCTCCATCACGTAAGTGCGCCCATCAAACTCGCGTGTCTCCTTGCCCTCAGCAACAATCGTTCCCACGCCCGTCGGCGTATAAAATGCCGGAATCCCCGCGCCCCCGGCGCGAATGCGTTCCGAAAAGGTCCCCTGCGGAACCAGGTCCAGACGGATTGTCCTCTTCAGCACCATATCTTCCAGTAATTTATTCTCGCCGACGTAGGTCCCGATGTGATGCACAATCTGCCCCGCCGCCAGCAACAGCCCGTTGCCCACACCGTCCACGCCCACGTTGTTGCTGATGGTCGTCAGATTTTTCGTGCCTCTGCGCACCAGCGCGCGAATCAAATTCTCCGGCATCCCGCACAGCCCAAAGCCGCCAATCATAATGACCGCGCCGTCAAACACGTCGCGAATCGCCTCATCGGCATTAGCCACAACCTTATTCATAGCGGAAGCGATTCTAAATCAAAGTCCACCACGGAGACACAGAGGCACCGAGAAAACCAACGGAAATTAGATGCCCTATCTTCCAAGGGCAGGGTGACCGAGGAACCACCATCCGAGCAGCGAAACCATCACGAAAAATAGAAATAAGCCACTGATCCTACTCAACAGACCCGATTCCTTGTCCCGGAGGCGAGCCATTACTCGCCCAAGTGGACCATCGGAGTTGTAACCGCGAGGAAGCCTGTCTCGAAGAGCTCTAAGTTTCTCTGGCCAGAAACACTGCAACGCACCCCAAGTCGCAAGAACGAGCGCCACCGAAGCAAAGCAAGTATTGAAGGCGATCCGACTGATATCCATTCGTCACCTCGTATTCAGCAAAGGGAAAACGAAATCAAGATTTTCTCGGTGACTCGGTGATGAATTCACTTCTTCTTCAACGGCATCTTCCGCAGTTGATGCGCCACTTCGAACTCCTCCGCCAGTTGCCGCGTGCCCAAATTCTCGCGGATGTGCGCCAGCCGCTGCTCCAGCTTCAGGAGCGCGTCCTCAATATTCTTCTTGTTGCTGATAGCAATATCCCGCCACATGGAATACGGACTCGCCGAGATCCGCGTCATCTCCCGCAGCGCGCGCCCACCCGCCGCCAGCAGAGGAGCCTCCTCTCCGAACTCCTCCACTAACGCCGCCGCCAGCGCGGTTGAAATCATTTGCGGCAAATGGCTGATCCACGCGCACAGCCGGTCGTGCTCATCAGGAGGCACCATCGCAATCCGCGCCCCGATCTGATCGATCCATCCGGCGAACTCCGCTACTAGGCCTTCGCTCAGATTCTCCAGATGCTGCCCCGGCAGCGGCGTCAAGAACCACACCGCATTCTGAAACAAGTCGGCATCCGCATAATCCACGCCGCTCAACTCTTTCCCCGCCATCGGATGCCCCGCCAAAAAGCGCCGCCCGGCGTTCTTGCCAAAAACTTTCAGCGCCTGCTGCGCTACGGCCGTCTTCGTGCTACCCACATCCGTCAACAAAGTTTTCGCCGGAAGCGCCGGCCCCAGCCGCTCAATCAAATCCACAATCGCCAGCACGGGAGTCGCCAGCACCACCACTTGGCTCCCGCGCACCGCGTCCCCCGGATTCGCGAACCCTTCATCGATTGCGCCACGATTGCGCGCCTTCTCCAGGGTGGCGTCCCGGTCGCAGCCAACGATCCACCCGGCAAACTTCCGCTTCTTCAGCGCCAGAGCCAGCGAGCCGCCAATCAGCCCCGTCCCGACAATCGTGATTTGCCGAATGGCCATGAAGAAATTGAGTCATTGAGAGATTGACTCATTGAAACAATGATGCGAGTGGAAAAATGAATGACGACCGGAAGATCGGATCAAGGTCTCAATCACTAAATGACGATGGCTCAATCCCTATGCGATCTTCCGGCCCACCGCCGGCGCAATCATCCTTAACTCATCCATCAGCTTCACGAACTGCTCGGGAAACAGCGACTGCGCTCCGTCCGACCAGGCCTTGTTCGGATCGCAATGAACCTCAATCAGCAGAGCGTCCGCCCCCGCCGCCACCGAGGCGCGCGCCATCGGCGCAACTTTATCCCGTCGTCCTGTGCCATGCGAAGGATCAGCTGTCATCGGCAAATGTGACAGCTTGTGGATAATCGGAATCGCGGAAATATCCATCGTGTTGCGCGTGTAAGTTTCAAATGTGCGAATGCCGCGCTCGCACAAAATCACTTCGTAGTTGCCGCCCGCCATAATGTATTCCGCCGACAGCAATAATTCTTCGAGGGTCGCCGCAATGCCGCGTTTCAGCAGCACCGGTTTGCGCACTTTCCCGAGTTCGCGCAGCAGATTAAAGTTCTGCATGTTGCGCGCGCCCACCTGCAGAATGTCCACGTAAGGCAGCATCATTGCGATCTGCGAAATTTCCATTACTTCGCTGATCACCAGCAGCCCGAACTTGTCACCGGCCTCGCGCAGCAACTTCAGCGCATCTTCTCCGTGCCCCTGAAAAGAATATGGAGAGCTTCGAGGCTTGAACGCCCCGCCCCGCAGCACTTTCGCTCCGGCCTTGGCCACGCCCTCGGCCGTACCAAAGAGTTGTTCCCGCGTTTCCACCGAGCATGGCCCCGCCATCACCACCACTTCATTCCCGCCGACTTCCACTCCGTTCGCCAGCTTAACCAGCGTGCCCTCCGGACGAAAACTTCGTCCCGCCAGCTTGTACGGAGAACTGATGCGGTGCACTTCCTGCACCCCGGGCAATAGCTCCAGGTTACGAATATCAAAATCAATCCCCGCGCCCACCGCTCCCAGCACGGTCATGCGCGCCCCGGTCGACCGGTGCACCTCAAACCCCATCTTCACCAGGTGTTCGATCACCTGCTGAATCTGCCCCTCGTCCGCCACTTCCTGCATCGCAACGATCATAAGTAACCTTCAGCTGAGCCGCCAGCCATCAGCTTGTGCTCTTAAAATCGAGAGCTGAAAACTGATAGCTGGGAGCTAATCGTTCACTTCCGAGTCCAGTTCCGTCCCGCCAGCATTGGTAGCATCGACCGGCGGCGCAATTTCTTCCTTCTGAATATTCCGCATCACATCCATGATGCGCTCGTAAATCCGCACCAGATCCCGTCCAGGCAGGGGCCCTCGATTCATCTTCTGGACGTTGGACAACACGGTCCCCTCGCGGTCCGGCTCGTAGATCGGCATATTCGTATTGCGCTTCAGCCGTCCAATCTCCTGTGCGGCGCGCGCCCGCTCGCTCAGCAGCTCCACCAGCCTGCCGTCGAGCTCATCGATTTTCTTTCGCCAATCCGCGATATCCATGAATCAGCTCCAGCGATCAGCTGCCAACCCACAGTAAACCCGAAAACAACTAAGCGAATCCGCTTGGGAAACTCAGTCGCAAATTGCGTTCATCCTCATCCCGTCTTAGCTGGGGGCTGAGAGCTGACAGCCAAGAGCTTCCCCACAAATTCTCCCACAGCCCTTGCCTCCCGTCCCGGATTCCTTTCAACAGTCTCAACAATCGCGCTGCCCACCACCACTGCGTCGGCAAACTTTCCCACCTCGGCAAACTGCTCGGCATTCGAAATCCCGAAGCCCACCGCGATCGGCAGCCTGGTTACGCGTCGCAACCGACGCACGAGTTTCTGCGCATCCTGGGCCAATTGTTGCCGCGCACCCGTCACTCCCGTTCGTGACACCGCATATACAAACCCACGCGAAGCCTCAGCAATCTTCTTTAGCCGCTCGTCCGGACTGGTCGGCGCCGCCAGAAACACCGGCGCCAGATCGTGCGTCTTCATCGCCCGCAAATACTCTCCGGCTTCCTCCACAGGCAAATCCGTTACGAGCACACCGTCCACTCCAGCCGCCCGCGCTACCATGCAGAACTTCTCCATCCCCATCCGCAGAATCGGATTCAGATAAGAAAAAATAATCAGCCCGGTAGACTGCGCATGTTGCCGCACCTCTGCAGCAAGCGTCAAAATCTGCCCCAGCGATGTCCCATGCTTCAGCGCCCGCTCGCTGGCCCGCTGAATCACCGGCCCATCCGCCACCGGATCGCTGAACGGAACGCCCAGTTCAATTACGTCGGCGCCCGCTTCAATCGCAGCTAGAACGATCTCCCGCGTGGTCGTAAGATTCGGATCCCCACACGTAACGTACACTACCAGCGCCGGTTTCTTGTGGAAGGTAAGAGGCATAAGAAAATACAGATCGTGGATTTCAGATTGCAGATTGATAATCCAATGCCGTCGACATCTGCAATCTAAAATCTGCAATCTGACTTCTAACTGTTCAATCAATCTTCAAGTTTTCGCGCAGAATCCCCACATCCTTGTCCCCGCGGCCCGAAATATTCACAATCACCACGTCCGACTTCTTCATCTTCGGCGCGCGCTTCACAACTTCCGCAACCGCGTGCGCCGACTCCAGCGCCGGAATAATCCCTTCCGTCCGCGCCAGCAAAGTCGTTGCCTCCAATGCCTCCGCGTCCGATGCCGGAACATATTTCGCGCGCCCCGAATCCCGCAGCTCTGCGTGCTCCGGGCCAATCGAGGGATAATCCAGCCCTGCAGAAACTGAGTGCGTCGTCGCAATCTGTCCCGCTCCATCCTGCAGAACGTAGGAATACGTGCCCTGCAGCACGCCCGGCATTCCTCCGCGAAACCGAGCCGCGTGATCGCCGAGTTTCTCGCCGCGTCCACCCGCCTCCACTCCGATCAGCTGAACTTTCTTATCTTTGAGGAAATCGTAGAAAATTCCGATCGAGTTCGATCCCCCGCCGACGCACGCGATAATCGCGGCAGGCAATTTTCCCTCCACTTTCAAAATCTGCGCCCGCGCCTCGCGTCCAATCACCCGATGAAAATCCCGCACCATCGTGGGATACGGATGCGCTCCCAGCACACTCCCCAACAAATAGTGCGTGGTTCGTACATTTGTGACCCAATCGCGCATAGCCTCGTTGATCGCATCTTTCAACGTTCGCGATCCAGACTCCACTCCGCGCACCTCCGCTCCCAGCAGCCGCATGCGGAACACATTCAGCTCCTGCCGCCGCATGTCTTCCGTTCCCATGTACACGACGCACTCAAATCCCAGCAGCGCGCACACCGTCGCCGTCGCCACGCCGTGCTGACCAGCCCCGGTCTCCGCGATCACGCGATGCTTGCCCATCCGCTCCACCAACAGCCCTTGCCCCAGGCAGTTGTTAATTTTGTGCGCCCCGGTGTGCAGCAGGTCTTCGCGCTTCAAATAAATCTTGGCACCGCTCAGCTTCTGCGTAAGCCGCCGCGCAAAAAACAACGGTGTCGGACGCCCCGCATAAGTCCGCAACAACTCCTCAAGCCGTGCCTGAAATTTCCTGTCCCGCTTCGCCGTCTGATACGCGCGCTCCAACTCCTCAAGTGCCGCCATCAACGTTTCGGGCACATACCGTCCGCCGTAAATCCCAAACCGCCCGGGCTCATTCGCTCGGACAGAAGACGGCTGCAAAGAATAAGTACCAGGATGCCCCATTTCTCGCGCGCCTTTCGCGCTAGAAGTGGGGACTTTGACTCTCGCAGTTGTTCGAGCCGTAACCATTCGTTAACTCGTCTTCCTGTCGATCTCCCGCACCGCCCGCACAAACGCCCGTACCTTCTCCGCATCCTTCTTCCCCGGCGAAGCCTCGACACCAGAAGCCACATCCACTCCCCAAGGCTGAAGAATCCTGATCGCCTCGCCAACATTCTTTGCGTTCAGCCCACCTGCGACGACAAGCTTCAGCCCGTCTCGCTTCATCTCCTCGGCCATGTAGACGGCTTTGGCCCAATCAAAAGTCTCTCCACTCCCGCCGGGACCTCTTACGCCTCCGGAATCAAAAAAGAAAGTATCGAAGACTCCGTTCGGAACGGGCCGAGGGCCCGGAGCGTCATCCCGAAAATGCTTGAGGTCTGCGCCGAGTTGATCCAGATCAGCACTAGCCTCAATGAGAAGGCTCATTGTAAAACTTACGAAGAACTTAGCAGTCTTCCCAAATTCACCTGTCCTTATCGCCTTCTGATGTGATTCAACATCAGGCTCCAGCGGCAAATAGTGCTGGACCGCCGTCAAATTAGCGGTCTTCATCGCATCGACCCAAGTCGAGCAAGTCGCATTCACGAACACTCCCACCTTCTCCACGCTCTCCGGTAGTTTCTTCACAATCGCCCGCGCCGCCTCCACCGTCACGCAGCGCGGACTCTTCTCGTAAAACACGAATCCCACAGCATCCGCGCCTGCCTCCACCGCGACCAGCGCGTCCTCCAGATTCGTCATCCCGCAAATCTTTACCCACGTCATGAGGAACAGTTGCCAGTTGTCAGTGTCTAGTTGCCGGTAAGACCCGAACCGTCATCGCGAATTCGTCACCCGCGACTCGCCACTTGCGACTAACTCCCGCAGCGCGTCTCCGGGCCGCTCCGCCCGCATCAGCGACTCGCCAACCAGGAACGCGTGATAACCGGACGCCCGCAGCCGAGCCACATCCGCGCCGGAATGAATCCCGCTCTCCGCCACCTTCATGATGTTTGCGGGAAACTTCTCGGCCAAAGCAAATGCTATCTCCCGGTCCACCTTGAACGTCCGCAGGTCGCGCGAATTCACGCCGATCAGATCGCAACCCGCGTCCAGCGCCCGCTGCAATTCGTCGCCATCGTGCACTTCACACAAAGCATCCAGCCCGCGTTCGCGAGCCGCGCGCGCAAGGGCGACTAACTCCGCCTGCAGTAACGCCGCCACAATCAGCAACACTGCATCGGCGGAATTCGCCCGCGCCTCCAGCAGTTGGAACTCATCCACAATAAAATCTTTGCGCAAGCACGGAATCTTCACCGCCGCAGAAGCCGCACGTAGATTTTCCAGCGACCCCTGAAAGAATTCCTCATCCGTCAGCACCGAGAGTGCCGCCGCGCCCGCCGCTTCCAGGTCGCGCGCCAACTCCGCCGGATGAAACTCCGCCCGAATCAATCCCTTCGATGGCGACGCCTTCTTTAACTCCGCAATAATCGCAATCCCGTCCGAGCTCTTTGACTGCAGCGCCCGCCGAAACCCGCGCGGGGCATGCCGTTCCGCCCGCCGCTCCAGTTCCCGCACATCGGCCTCGAGCTTCGCTGCCGACAGTCTTCCGCGCGTCACCGCGACAATCTGATCAAGAAAGGCAGGCATAACAATCTCTGAATTATACGGGAACAGGTGATTTGCGAATCGAGAGAAGCCGCGCGATCCCGCCCCTCACTGGCAAACGCTCTGCAGCTCTTTATAAGGCTTCTCCGTATGCTCCGGATACTTAATCTGCTTCAACTGCATCATCTGGTCGAGCATCGTGCCGGCATCGTGCAGGCCAATATCCGGATCGCCCTGATACGCCGGATCGCTCTCTGCTTCTTCCAGCGTCACCAGCTTGAATCCCTTTTTCTTCAGCAAATCCAGCGCATCCGGCATGATCGTGCTGCTGAACGCTCCCAGGTGCATCAGCAATACGTAACTGATTTCATGCCCATAAATCAGCTTGGCCTGCGCACGGCCCAGGTCCAGGAACTCCGAAGCCGTGCTCAAATAACTCGTCCGCAGCCACTCGATCGATTTCTTGTCGTTCTTGGCCGCACAGCGCGCGTAGGCGCTGTTCCACATGTAGTCTTCCCAATCCAGCGTGACCTGCGCAATTTTGTAGCCGCGCTTGGTCAGGTATTCGCGCACCGCGCGCCGCTTCTCCACCGTGTCGCCCTCATGCAGATACGGATACCGTAACCAGTGCCAGTCAGTGCCCGGCTTACCCGACCCCGGCTTCGCCAGCAGCTCCAGCGTCGGCTCGTCCTGCTCCACATCGCGCTCGAACGCCTCGGCTGTGTTGGCCTCGAGATCAATGTGCGTATAAGTATGATTTCCAAACGGCTCCGCGGCCGCCCACAGCTTCAGCGCCTCCGCGCCATCCACGCTGCCTTCCAGTTTTTTCGCGTTGATAAATCCATACACCGGAGGCACATGCCGCTTTTTCAGAACCGCCAGCGTGTCCCGCGCGATGTCGACTCGCGTCACGCCCGGCGGCAGCGCCCCGTTCTGCGGTAAATCATCGATGGTGATTGCGAGCTTCTGCGCCGCGCCTAACCCCGCAAATGCCGTGAGAAAAAGGGAAAGCATCACAGCTTTCGGCCACACCAGCGCCGAAAGAGAGAGGCGAACAGTCCCAACCAAATTTTTCATGGTGAAAGTGTACTCGAAGCAGCACGTGTGCATCCCGCCTTCCGACCAAAGGCCTTGTCCGGTGCGGATTTGGCGGATTATTCACAATTCGCAAACGAATACAAAAACGTTATTTCTCTCATCGAATCTTAACTGAGAGCTGGGGAAACTGCAGCGTGGGCGGCCTCTGCGCAAAGGCGGCGAGGCAGGTGCACCAAATTTGGTCATGGGGCTGTGGACGGCGTGCACTCGATTGAAAACAGGGCGGTTGCGGGTCGTGATTTTCGATTGACGAAAAAATTAGAAGGAGTAAAAGAGTAATCGTTCTTTGACAGCTTCTTAAGTTTTTCCGGTTGGTGTGGCGTCCGGGGCTCAAGCGAAGTCACCTTTCTCATCGCAAGATGAAGAAGGAGGGCGAGCAAGGGTCTATAGCAAAGCGCTGGTCGAGGAGAACGGGAAGAAACGTCGAAGGCAGGATAGAGTTCCGAGGCGTTAGGCAGGTTTGTCCAGTTGGCGGTAAGCCCGGAGCCCGAGCGAAGATCGCGCGCGGCGGCCCGCAAGGGAAGCAGCGAGAGCAGGTCGAGTAAGGGTCTAAAGCGAGCTACTGGCTGAGAGGAACGGGCCTAACATCACCTCGGAACTCTTATTTGTTTTTGGACTTCTCAGTCTCCGACTTCTCACCTTGCTACGGTTTTTTCCGCGAAACAATTACCCACACTGTGCCGCGGCCTTCGCAGAAACGGCAGCGCTCTTGGCCCATGGATTTTCCCGCTCCACGGCATTCCAGACAGGTGGCGACGATGTGGAGCTCCTGCAGGGAAGCCTCCGGGAGCTTCGCAGAATCCTTGTAGGTTTCGGCATGATGGAAATCCCGCAGCCAGAAGACCAGCTTGCCTTCGAGGGTTTCGCGTTCTTTGATGCTGAGCTGCGCGGCGCGCTGCGGCCACCACTCGGGAATGCAGCCGTAGCAAACCAGTTCGCCGGCGTCGAAAAGAGCGCCGGGATCGGAGCGGCGAACGAACTTCTTGCACCGGGAGCAGGCGTTGACGCCAAGCAGGGCGAGGGCGTCTTTCAGGCGGTCGAGGTCGAGTTCGTGGCGGGCCAGGACGTCTTCCGGGCGCTGATTGGATTCTTCGGTCACAGTTTTCGCATTTCAAGAATACACAATCTGGAGGATGTGCGCGGGGAAGTGGTTCGTTCCACGCGCGATCCAAGCAGGCCTAGTCTACGTGTTCGCCGACTTCGAAGCCTTCTTCGGCGTGGGGGAGGACGTCGCGCTCGGCGGCGACCCAGACGTAGAGCGTGGGCAGCAGGAAAATGCTCATAATGAGGGCGGCGATGAGGCCTCCGACAATGACGATGGCGAAGGGACGTTGAGAATCGGAGCCGATGGCGTGCGAGAGAGCGGCGGGGAGCAGACCTAGAGTTGCGACCAGCATGGTCATCATGATGGGGCGGAGTCGCAGGACTGCGCCTTCGACGGCGGCGTCTTCCACGGTGAAGCGGCGCGCACGGAGCTGGTTGATGTATTCCAGCATGATGACTCCGGTCTGCACGGACACGCCGAACAGGGCCAGGAAACCGACGCCGGAGGAAACGCTGAAATTTGTTCCGGTAAACCAAAGGGCGAGCAGGCCGCCGATGGGCGCGATGGCGATGTTCGCCATAATCAGCAGCGCCCATTTGAAGGATTTAAACATCGTGTAGAGCAGGATGAAGATGATGAGAATGGTGATGGGGAGCACGATGAGCAGGCGCGCGTTGGCCCTCTTCTGGCTCTGATATTCGCCTTCCCAATAAAGGCTGTATCCGGTGGGCAACTTGACTTGCTCGTTTACTTTCTTGATGGCCTCTTCCACCGTGCTGCCGAGGTCGCGCCCGCGGACGCTGTATTTGATGGCGACGTAACGGCGGTTGCCCTCGCGATAAACTTCCGAGGCTTCGTCCGTAAGCTTGATTTTGCAGAGCTGAGCCAGCGATACGCGTTCGCCGGAGGGAGATAGGAGCCGAATGTTCTCGATGGCTTCTTTCGTATCCCGGTATTGCGGCAGATAGCGCAGCGTGAGATCGTAACGCTCCTCGCCTTTTAGGACCTGAGTGAGCGCGTTTCCTCCCACTGCGGTCTGAATCGCATCCTGCACGTCGGCAACATTGATCTGATAACGGGCGGCGGCGTCGCGGTCGACCGTGACGTTCAGATTGGGCTGGCCGAGTACGCGAAAAACGCCAAGATCTTCAACACCGTTGATTTTGCTCATGATGCTGACGACCTCGTCGCTCTTGGCTTCGAGGACTTTCAAATCGTCGCCGTAGATCTTGGTGGCCAGTGCGCCTTTCACTCCACTGACCGCTTCTTCCATGTTGTCTTCAATGGGTTGAGAAAATCCCCATACCACGCCGGGGATTTTGTCGAGTTCGCGCTGCATGGCGGCGATTAATTCATCTTTGTTCTCGTGAAAAACCGGGCGCCATTTCTCCTTCGGTTTGAGGTCAACGAAGAATTCGGTGTTAAAAAAGCCCGTCGTATCGGTGCCGTCATCGGGGCGCCCCACCTGGCTTGTGCATTGCGGCACTTCGGGAAAAGCGCAAAGCAAGATTCGGGCCTGGTTCGCGACCCGGATGCCTTCGTCTGGCCCGGTGCTGGGGGCGAGCGTGCCCCGCACCCAGAGCGCGCCTTCGTCCAGGTGCGGCAGAAATTCAGATCCGATGGTGCCGCTGAAGGCGAGATAATTTCCCACCGCGGCAAGAAGCAGGCAAACCCCCACGGTGACCGCGCGATGGCGAATGGCCCAGCGCACCGCGACGCGATAGCGCTCGATCAGGAACTGCATGACCGGGTTGTGCCACTCTCTTGCTCCCTTGGCGAACGCGAAACTTGCCAGCACGGGCGCGATCAAGATCGAGAACAGTAACGCCCCGAGCAGCGCAAAAGCGACCGTCCAGGCCATGGGATGAAAAAGTCGTCCTTCGACGCGCTGCAGAGTAAAAATAGGCAAATAAGCGGTGATGATGATTGCGATCGCGTAAAACACCGGACGCTGGACTTCGTGGGAGGCTTCGCTGATTTTTTCGCTGGGAGTTTTGGAATCGCCGTTGTGGTAACCCAGGTGGCGGATAATGTTTTCGATCATTACCACGGCGCCGTCGACCACCATGCCAAAATCCAGCGCGCCGAGGGAAAGCAAGTTGGCGGGGATGTGCCGCAAGTCCAGGCAGATGGATGCGAACAACAGTGAAAAAGGAATGGTCGCCGCGACGATGAGCGCGCCCCGCACATTGCCGAGGAATAGAAGCAGGATGAGCGATACCAAGATCATTCCTTCGGTCAGGTTGTGCAGCACGGTGTGACTCGTGAAATGAACCAGGTCGCTGCGATCGATGAAGTCAACGATCTTTACGCCGGGAGGCAAAATATGATCGTTCAGTTCCTTCACTTTCTCGTGGATGCCCTGCAGCGCCGTATCTGCCGCAGCGCCTTTGCGTAGCAGCACAATGCCAGAGACGACATCGTCGTTGTCAACGATCTTTCCATCTTCGCGGTGAACGGCCTTTGCAAACTGGCCGAGGCGAATTTTTGGGCCCTGGGAAACCGCCGCAATGTCTTTTACGCGGAGAGGCGTGCCGCTCTTGGTCACGATGACCGTGCGTTCAATGTCCTGACTACGGTCGATCAATCCCACGGAACGCACGTTGATCTGCTGCAGTCCTTCCTGGATGAAGCTTCCGCCGGCGTTGACGTTGTTGTTGGTGAGTTGCTGCTCGACCTGCGCCAGGCTCAAGCCGTAGGCGACAAGTTTGTTGGGGTCCACACGAACCTGATATTCGCGGGTAGGGCCGCCGAAGCTGGAAACGTCGACAATATCCGGTACGGCTTTGAAATTCTTTTCGACGACCCAGTCTTCGAGGGACTTCAGTTCCATCGCGTCATAGGCGGGGTTGGTGCTGTGCAGGGTAAAGAAATAAATCTGGCCGACGGGGCTCCAGTCGGTGCCCATTTGCGGGTTGACGCCTGGCGGCAGCGTGACTTGGCTCAGGCGCTCAAGCACACGTTCGCGGTTCCAGTCGTTGTCGGACTCGTCGTCGAAAATCAGCTTCAGGTCGGAGAGTCCGAACAGCGAGAACGAACGCAGGTGCACGACATGCGGAATCCCGTTCATCACGACTTCGAGCGGAATCGTGACCTGCTGTTCGATTTGCTCGGCCGAAATTCCCGGCCACTGGGTAATGACTTCCACGTAGTTGTCGGCTACGTCGGGATAAGCCTCGATGGGCAGCCGCTCGAACGAAACGATTCCACCGGCAAAAAGGATCAATGCCAGGCCCAGGACGAGGAGCCGGTTGTTCAACGCGAAATCGACGATGCGGCGAATCATTTATTTATTTGCTCACCGTTATTGCTCTACCGTGTTCTGCAGCGGCAAGGCGTTGGAGACCACCCGGTCGCCGGGTTTCAGCCCGGAGACAACTTCCTGCAGGTTGCCGGGAAGCATGCTCCCCGTGGTCACCTCCAGGCGCCTGAAGTGGCCCGGAGTCAGCGGCGCGTAAACCCAGTCGCGATCATGCAAGTGCAGAATTGCAGTTGTGGGAATCGCGGCCCGGGTTTCCGCCTGCTTACCGTAGAACGTGGCGGTCACGAACATCCCGATGCGCATCATTCCCGGGTTGGCAACTTCGAGCCGAACCTTGGCAGTGCGGATACTGGGATCGAGAACCGGGAGGATATTGTCGATGCGGCCCTTGAACGTCTGGTTGGGATAGGCATTCAAATGAATGTCGGCGTATTGTCCGACATGCACTGCGTCAAGATCATTTTCATAAACGTCACAGATGATCCAGACGTAAGACAGATCAGAAATCGTGAACGGATTGGGTGAACCCAAGCCCGGTATACCCGACGCGTTGGTCACTTGCTGGTCGGTAATGACGCCGGAGATGGGGGCGACGATGTCGACGATTCCGGACGGATGGTCTTTGTCGATGCCCAGAAGTTTCAGTTGTTCGGTGGCGGCGTTCAGGTCGGCTTTGGCGTCGGCTTCGGCATCGTCGGCTTGTTCGAGAGCGCTCTTGGCGATCGCTCCCTTGTCGAAGAGAATCTGGGCGCGTTCAAATTGGAAGCGAGCCAGGCGCTCGTCGTTCACGGCCTTCAGATAGGTTTGATAGGCGCCGGAGACATCCGCGCTCTGCACCCGCAGCAGTGTTTGTCCTTTCTTCACGGTGTCGCCGAGCCTGGCCTTCAATTCCACAACGCGGCCCGTGGCGATCGAAATTACCGGCACCGCCCGCGCAATATCTGGTTGCACCACGCCGGTCACGTTCAGTGCGGGCGCAGCTTTGTGCTCGACCGCTATTACAAGGGGGAACTGGTCCGGGTGGTCCACCTTGAAGTTGTTAGCGTCCATGTCCTGCTCCACGGACGCAGGTGGTGGCGCCTCGGCCTTGGGGTCTGCTTTGCCTTGATTGCACCCAGGAAGAAAAGACGCCAAAGCTAAACTCAGCGCGCTTGCGGTGAAAAATCTAAAGGACTGGCTATTCATGCAAAACCTCTCGCCCCACGGCCTGGTTTAACTGCGCCGCGGACGTCAAATACGAACCCACGAGGTTCACGTAACTCAGTTCGACGGCGCGATAGTCACTTTCTGCGTTGAGAAAATCCAGAAGAGAAGCGCCGCCGTGCTGATAGGAAAACAAGATTGTTTCCCGCACCCGCACCGCCTGCGCCAGATACTTTTGCTTATAAGGGCGCAGCAGAATCAGGCTGCTGTTCAGGGTGGCGTAAGCCGAATCCACATCGTTGAAGACCTGGGCCCGGGCAGCATCTCGCAGTTTTTCATTGCGCGTGATGTCCAGCTTGGTGCGCAGCTTCTCGCCCTGATTACGATCGAAAATGCGCAGCGGAATGCTCACGTCAAGCCCAAAATAAAAATCAATGGGAGGATTCCGGCCTACGTCGAAGCTGACCGTGGGATCGGTCGAGCCGTTGGCCTGGGCCAGCTTGTAGTCGGTTTGAGCTTTATCCACCGATTGTATCGCCGCTTTCAGATCGGGACGATTATCCAGGGCGATTTGCCGATATGCGTCCAGTGCATCGATCTGATCGTTAAAATCAAACACGCCCACAACATCGAACTGCTCAATGGGAGTGCGGTCGTTGAGCAGCATGAGCATTTGAATTTTGGCCGTGCGCAGATTCACGTCCGCGGTCTGCACGTCGGACTCATACTGCACTCGCTGCAACTCCAGCCGATCCCAGTCGATCTGGGCGATATCGCCGGCCTCCAGGCGGTCGCGGCTGATCTTCAGCACATGGTCGTAATAGTCGAGATTCTCTTTCGAAACCTGCAACACCGCGCGGGCCTGCAACACCTGTACGAACGCGCTGCGCAGGGTGAACAGGAGGCCGCGTTCCAGGTCGTCCTGCTGCGAAATTCCAATCGCGGTACCCTTCTTTGCGCTTTGCGTCCGCAACTCGCGCTTGTGGTCGCGCTCAATCAGGTAACTCACCGTGGCCGAAGGCAACAAATAGGCAAAAGCCCCGTGAGGCTGCCCAGCCGAGAAGGGAGCGATCTGATCTGTAAGCAGTGTCAGATCTGGATTCGGCCGGAGATGTGCCGTGATCTCCTGCGCCTGCAACTCGTCGATATTGAGTTTGCCCGCCAGCAGCGTGGGGTTATTCATCTCGAACCGGTCTTTCACCTGATCCCAAGTCCAGCTTTGGACGGGCTGCGGAGCCGGCGACGGAGTTGGCTGTTGCGCGGACGAGGCTGCGGCAACTCCCAACGCCAGGAGCGGGAGAAGCCAAATACCTCGACTGGTTTTGCTGCGCATCGCTTTGATTCCGTTGACTTTCGTTAGTCCTGAACTAGGTTGATACAAGTTTCTTTAACCCTGAAGTTCGTTACTAAATTTTCTCGACTAGTTCAGCTAACTTCCCCAAACGCCGAGAGATGACTCGATCGCTTTCGCCAGTTTGATTGAGCTGTGGCCTGTAAGCCCCTGATTCTCTTAGGCCCTCCTTTAGGAGGGCCGGCCCTTTGCCGACCGCGCCTCCACGAGTATGTGGAATCGCTCGTAAGAACTTCGTGAAAATGGGGGAAGTCGCCGTCGATTTTTGCATGCGGCGGATCGGCGATTTGGCGAAACACTTTTGGCTAACTATGCGAGGCTGGAGCGAGGCGGAGCGCGGCTGGCGCGGAGAACGAGAGGAGCGGCAGGCTCTGATTGAGGCACAGAAAAAGATTCGTGCCGGCCCTCGGCGAGCAGTGCAAACCAGGCCGGAGCTGCGACCACCGCGGGCAGAATCTGCCACCGGCTGTGCCAAACGGAAGCCTTTTCCCCTGCTGCCTGGCGAGCACTGCGCTTGCCGGGCGAGGATTCTTCCATCTCGGTGCGCATGGCGTGCAGGTCATCGGTAGCTGAGATTACCGGAAAAAGCAGAACCAGCAGACACGATAGAGCGAGCAAGCACTGCAAAGAACCCAGTTTGCCCAAAGCTCGCGTGGCGAAGCTCCGCCGCCACAGCCAATAGGCCGGCAGCGCGAGCAAGAGCCACGTAAGGTTCAGCAGCAGTTCCATCCGCAATAAGTTTTGCAGAAAGCTGGACGGGAAGTCAATGTGACCTGGGTACCCCGAGGTCAGGCTAGGGCCCAACCGTGACTCGAAGGCGGTGCGGCGTCTGCAAGGGCTGGCGATAAATGCGGTTCTTGGACGCTACTTCGCCCACCACGTCCACATGAACCAGATAGGCGCCGAAGGGCAAGGACTCGCCAAAGGGAAGTTCCATGCCGGTCGTGGCGCGCGGCAGGGGGAGTCGCTGATAACCGATGGCGGTGGCGCGTCCGTTCTCGGCGATCGCGTACACGACGAAAGTTAAATCGACATCGTCGACGGTCGTATTCCCGACCTCGACGCTGCCTTCAATGCGGCTTCCGTTTACGTGGGCGGGCGCTTTCCAGACGAGCGTGAGGGCCTCGGTCACGCGCAGCACAAACTCTTTTTGCACAGCCCGCTGGCGGCCGTTGTCGGTTACAGAAATTGCAAACCGATATTCGCCGGCACGAGTGGGCTCACCATGCAACACTCCGTTGTCCTCGAGTTTGAGTCCGGGGGGCAAAACGCCTCGCTGCAAACGCCAATGCAGAACGGAGCCGCCGCCCTGCGTGTTGAACTGCAAGGAATAGCGTGAGTGCGGGTAGGTATCGGGCAACGTTGAATCGTTTTTGATGGCCAGGCTGTTATCGTTCAGCGCCTCTGCCCCGGCCGAAGCCGTGCTGGCCTGTTGCCCTGCCGGATTCGCGCTCGCGGGATTCGCCTGGCACGCCATCCTCTGGCACAAAAGCGTTCCGCTTACTGCGGCAAACGAGCACAACAGAGAGAATAGATACGCCGGGCGCAATAATCTTGTGTGAAAGCTCAACACTTCCTAAGCCTACTCCTTTCCACTCACGAACCGGTCCACCACGCGGAGAAACATGCCCGTGTCGTCCACAAATGTCATGTGTCCCGCTTTGGGCAGAACCACCAGCTTCGATCCGGCAATCTTGGCGTGCATGGCCTCGGAAAGCGGCGGAGCGCACTCGTCGTGATCCCCCACCAGGATCAGCGTCGGCACTTGGATGCTCGAAAGGCGGCTCGTGTACTCCACCGACTTTAGATTTCCGTCCACGACGTATTCCCCGTGCGATCCCCACATTTCGCGATACAGATCCCAACTGATATTTCCGCCAGCGACAGGATCGTAGTTCGGGTCGGGACGATTCTGATACAGATAGGGAAAGTATCCTTCGCCCCAGGCCGCGATCATGTAATCGTTGGTATAGCGATTCTTTTCATAATCATGGCCTTGCCCGAACAAGCCGTCCGCCTCCATCTTGTTGATGCGATCGCGCAGTTCGGCGGGCATTTTTTCCTTCATCTGGACGAAGACCTTGTTCAACTCTTTGGTGCTCGACCAGGTGCTGGCCAGGATCAAGTGCGACAAGTGGCTCTGATACTTCAGGGCATAGGCCTGGGCCAGCGCTCCACCGTAAGAATGTCCGAGCAAGGAAATCTTGCCGAGATTCAGACCGCGGCGAACCGCTTCGACATCTTCCACCATGTTTTCGACGGTGTATTTCGAGGCATCCTCGAGTTTTTGCGAGCGGCCGGAGCCACGCTCGTCAATAAACACCAGCTCGTTGTGCCGGGCGAGCGGCAACAGGTAAGGCAGGAAATAGTCGTGGGACGCGCCGGGGCCGCCGTGGACGATGAGCAGGGGTTTGCCGCGCCCCAGGGTGTAGTAATAGATCATGACGCCGTTCGCGTCGACAAACCCCTCGTGGGCGGGATAGACGGCAGGTACGGGCTCGGCAGGGGGCTTAGCAGCGGGGTGGGCAGCCTTGGCAGCCTGCGCGAAGCTTGCGGAGCCGGAGAAAAGCACGGCCAGAAGGGCGACAATGTAAAGAAATGTAGAGTGAAGTGACGACTGGCGTGGCGAAAACTCACAAGTTTTCATGTGCGCCATGCTAACTCCTGGAGCGGCAAGGGGACAACGGTCTGGAAGTGCGGTTTTTTGGAGCAACGCGACGGGAGTTGGGGAGAATCTTACTACTAGCTTCGATTTTTGTTTCATGAGAGCGCTACTTATTCCTAAGGTTCGGGTTTACGGCATAGGAATTCACCTGTGCTAGCCTGTGAACAAGTGTCTCCAAAATTTCCGAGCTGGAATCTCCCAGGGGGTACATATGTCATTACGAAATCGGTTTGTCCTAATGTCTGTTCTAGCCACGCTGGCAGTGTCGATCGGTTGCAGCAGTACGAATAAAGCGACGCCTCCTCCGACAGGCGGATTCAGTGATACGGACCTGAATGGTACCTACGTTTTCTCCACCGCCGGTTCGGACGTCAACGGGGATTTCTTGACCATGCTGGGTACCTTCACCGCCTGTGGGTGCACGGGCGGCACCATCAGCGCAGGCAGTGTAGTCATGAATGATCCAGCCTTCGTCTTCACGGCTCCCGCGCCCCAGCTGACGATCACCGGAGGCACTTATCACGTCGGTGTAGATGGGCGGGGTACGGCTTCACTTACGGTTACCACCCCGTTTGGATCTTCGATTAGTCTAGACTTCGTTTTGAGTTCCACTCAGGGCGGCCTGGTCACTGAGTTCGACAGCAACGGCAGTGGCAGCGGCACGCTCGACCTGCAGAGCAGCGTCACGCAGGCCCAGCTCGCCGCCGGGACCGGGACGTTTGTTTTTAATCTGGCGGGAGTCAGCTCGTCATTGGGAGCCCCGGAGGCCACGGCCGGTTCGGTGACGCTGGATGCGTTGGGCAATGCCACCGGCGTTCAGGATATCAACAGCGATGGCGCCTCCAATCCCCCGACTGCCCCCCTCGCCATCACTTCGCCGTCTACTGTCCTGGTTGGCACGTCGCCCGGCACGGCAACGATCTTCAACGGCAGCCAGACATTCAATTTTAATGTCTATGCCATCAGCGCCACTCATTTGAAGTTCATCGAGACAGACGTGTCCCCCGTCCTTGCGGGCGACGTCTTCTCGCAGAGCACTAACACGTTTCCGTCTGGCGAGTTGGCATTCACCATGGCTGGCATCGACTCCAGCGCCACAAACTCGGGTCCGCTTGTTGTGGGAGGAATGATGAACTCCTCTGGCACCAGTATCAGTGCCGGAGTTGAGGATTTCAATGACGCCGGAACGTTAAGCGACATCACGTCAAGCTCAACGACGCCGTTCGCATTTACCGGTCAATCTGCTCTCTCGGCTGGCCGTTTCCTTCTCACGCTGAACACTTTCGAGAACGGTGCTGACGGTGCCGTCGGCACCTTCATGTTTGCAGCCTATCCTTCCAGCGGTGGCACGCAGTTGCTGGAAGTCGACGGCTTGGGCATCACCGGCGGCGTCGCTTACCCGCAGAGCAGTACTTCGTTCGCTTCCGGGCAAGGCTACGGATTGAACCTCACCGGCAGCAACGGCACCGAAGTCGACGACATCGCCGAATTCACGAACACCAATAACGCGCTCTCTGGCTTGATCGACGTGAATAATGCGGGGGCTACGAGCACACCTCAGAACTTCACCGGCACGTACACGGCGGATACCACCAATCTCGGCCGCGGGTTGATTACGACCACCAGCGGTGGGGTCAACCTGGTTTCGTACACGCTCGACAGCACGGACAGCATCTTTATTGAGTTTGACAGTTATCAAGTCGCGCTGGGATCGATCGGGCAACAAGCTTCTGCGTCTCAGGGGGCGATCGCGACCCGCATGGCTTCGCTAAGGCCGAGAGTGGCTGCCCGGGTGGCCTGGAAGAAGAAGCCGGCGGCGGTTGGTCAGGGCCGGTAAGGCTCGCGTTGTTCGGAAGCGTTTCAAGGGGCACGGGCTATACCTGTGCCCCTGTGTCATTTGCAGGTCGCGTAATCGCTTTCCATCAGGTCGCGCGAATCCTCTCTGTGCAAGAAGAATGCGGCCACTGGGGCTGAAGCCCGCCCTGATTTGGAGGCTCTACGCGGCGCTGAAGCGCCACTCTGCCACGGTGTTCTACGGCACAACTCAGGCAAGTCAGCTCTCGGAGACTTCTATCTTCGTCGCAGGGGCGACTCTTGCTCCGGCTTTTGTTCTTGAGGTAATCGACGCGACGATCCGGTATGTCAGCAACACCAGCAGCACGAATGCGTAGCGCAGGGGCGAGCGCAAATCGGCTTTGACCAGCCAGATGTAGTGGACGACTCCGGCGGCGGCGCTGAGGTAGATGAGGCGGTGCAGAGCTTGCCAGCGCTTGCCGCCGAGACGGCGGATCCAGCCTTTGGTGGAAGTGAGGGCGAGGGGAATCATCAGCACGAAACCGGCGAGGCCGGCGGTGATGAAGCGGCGCTTGGCGATGTCGGCGAGCATTTCGTGCACGTCGAAAAACTTGTCGAGCCAGACGTATGTGGTGAGGTGCAGGCATCCGTAGAAGAACGCGAACAGGCCGAACATGCGGCGGAGGTTGATCAGCCAGTATTGCCGCGTCAGCTTACGCAGTGGAGTGACGGAGAGCGTGATCAGCAGGAAAACGAGCGTACATGTGCCCGTGAAGTGAGTGATGGCTTCGATGGGATTCGCTCCCAGTTCAGCGTGGAAGCCGCGCCAGGCAAGGTTCGCCAGCGGCGCCAGGCAGGCGAGGAAGATCACGGGTTTGAGGTAGCGAAGCATAAGAACAGGGGCTAGGGGTCAGGGATCAGGGATCAGTAAAATTCCGATTGGGCTGCAGCTACTAGCCCCTGACCCCTAGTCCCTGACTCCTGCCTCAAAAATTCTTCTTCAGGTCCATGCCGCTGTACAGGCTTGCTACCTGGTCGCCGTAGCCGTTGAACATCAATGTGGGGCGCTTGAAGAATTCTCCCAGGCGGCGCTCTTTGGCCTGGCTCCAGCGGGGATGGTCCACGTTTGGATTCACATTCGAATAGAAACCGTATTCACTGGGCGCGGAGATGTTCCAGGTATTCAGCGGCTGCTTCTCGGTGAAGCGGATGCGGACGATGGCCTTAGCGCTCTTGAAACCATACTTCCAGGGAACGACGATGCGCAGTGGCGCGCCATCCTGATTCGGAAGGTCCTGGCCGTACATGCCGAAACACAGTAGCGCCAGCGGGTTCATGGCCTCGTCCATGCGCAGGCCTTCGACATATGGCCACTCGAGCACCGCGCGGTTCTGTCCCGGCATGCGACTGGGATCGAAGAGAGTGGTGAACTCTACGAACTTCGCCTTGCTCTGCGGGTTGACACGCTTGATGAGTTCGCTCAAAGAAAAACCCACCCAGGGCACGACGATGGACCATCCTTCCACGCAGCGGTGCCGGTAAATGCGTTCTTCGGGCGGGGCCATTTTGATGATCGTGTCTACGTCCAGTTCCTGTTTTTTTTCGACCAGGCCGTCGATCTTTACTTTCCACGGCCGAGTGCGGAAATTCTTCGCCAGATCGGCCGGTTCTTCTTTCTGTGTGGAAAATTCGTAGTAGTTGTTGTAGTGGGTGACGTCCTTTTCGGGAGTAATCGTCTCCGTGGTGCTGAACGGGCTTTTCTGGATGCCGTCAATCTTGTTGCCGGCTTGCGCGACGGTCGTGGGATTGATCAGTTGCCGCAAACCCGCGCCGGCGGCGACTGCGGCTCCTGTAATGGCCGCGCCGGCAAGAAATTTGCGCCGGTTCAAGTACAGACTCCGGGGAGTGATTTCGGACGAGCGAATGTCTGGCGATTTCTTGATCAGCATTAGAATCCCTGTCTTACAGTACGCGATTCCGGCCCTGGCGGATTTCGACGCCGCAAGTCATTTGTCGGCTACTGATATCTTCAGCTAGATAGGACGCGGAGAGCAAAGAAAAGTTGCAAAGATGAGAGTTTTCACAGGTGCGGAACACCCCATTCGGAGAACGGAGAACTTAAGCCGGAAGCTTAGCCCAACACTTCCCGCACCTTCCGCGAGAGGCTTTGCAGGGTGAATGGTTTTTGGAGGAATGCCTTGCCGCTCTCAATGGCGCCTTCGCTCACGATGGTGTCTTCCGTGTATCCGGAAAGATAGAGCACCTTGACTTCGGGGCGCGCGGCGACGAGCTGGTCGGCGAGTTCGCGACCGCTCATTCCGGGCATAACCACATCGGTGATGATCAGGTCAATCGTCCCTGTATGGGCCGCTGCGATCGCTAAACCGGACTGCCCGTTCTCCGCTTCGAGAACGTTATAGCCTTTGCTGGCCAGAGTCTCGCGCACCAGTTGGCGCACGGACTCTTCGTCCTCGACGAGCAGCACAGTCTCGGAGCCGCCGACGGCGCTGCGCGAAGCCGGCGCCGCTCCGTGGGCTTCGGCAGCCTCCTCGCCGCGAGGCAGGTAGATGTTGAAGGTGGTTCCTCGTCCAATCTCGCTGTGCACCATTACATAGCCTCCGCTCTGCTTGACGATTCCGTACACGGTGGAGAGTCCCAGCCCGGTGCCTTTGCCTTTTTCCTTGGTGGTGAAGAACGGTTCAAAGATGCGCGACTGTGTTTCCCGGTCCATGCCGGCGCCATTGTCGCCGACCGAGAGCAGGACGTAGTGGCCGGGATGAATGAAAGTTTGCTCGCCGCGGTAGGCGTCGTCGAGCGTGATGTTGCGAGTCTGAATCACGATCTGACCGCCGCTGGGCATGGCATCCTTGGAATTGACGACCAGGTTCATGAGCACCTGTTCGAGCTGTCCGGCGTCGGCCCTTGTGCAGCCGGCGTCCGGAGCGAGCCGGGTTATGAGCTCGATGTTTTCGCCGATCAAGGGCCGCAGCAGACGCTCCATGTCTTGAACTACAGCGTTCACGTCCACGATTTTGAGCTCAAGCATCTGCTTGCGGCTGAAAGCCAGCAGTTGACGGGTAAGCGTGGTGGCGCGATCGGAGGCCAGCTGAATAGCGCGGGCCTTCTCGTGGAGCGGATGATTAAGGTCCAACTGCCCTAGCATCACTTCGGTATAGCCGCTGATGACCATCAGAAGGTTATTGAAATCGTGGGCGACGCCGCCGGCGAGGCGCCCGACGGCTTCCATTTTTTGCGCCTGGCGGAACTGATCTTCGAGCAGGCGGCGTTCGGTGACGTCTTCGGCGATGGCTTCAAGCACGTCGGCGGGCTCATCGGCGTTACTGACGGCGCGGCCGCTGATGCGGACCGTGATAGGGTTTGCGTTTTTCCGCTTCCACTTCACTTCGATTCCGTCCATCCTGCCACTGCGCCGGAATTCGTCGATCAGCCGCGTGTGTTCTTCCGGATGCATGAACACGTCTTTCTGGGGATCAAGGGCCAGCAATTCTTCGGGAGACTCGTAGCCCAGCATGGCGATGAGCGCCGGGTTCACATCCAGGAATTTTCCTTCGAGTGTGGCGCGGTAAATGCCGTACACCGAACTTTGTACCAGCGAGCGGTAACGCCACTCCGAACGGCGCAACGCCTGCTCGTTCCGTTTGTGCTCCACGGCGCTGGCTACCTGCTGCGAAACGAAGGTCAGGATTTCCTTGTCCCTTTCGGTGAAGCGGACGTTGTTTGTATAGGTTTGCACCACGACCGCGCCGAAGCTGTGTTCACCCACTTTCAGCGGAACCCCCATCCAATCCAGCGATCGGGCGCCGGTGCGCTCCACCTCTCCCTGTTCCTCCAGTTTCTGAAGGACCTCGGGAGTGGCCAGCAGCGATTCACCGGTTCGCAAAACGTATTCGGTCAAACCTCTCTTCCGCTTCCGCGATTTGGGCGCGGCGTCGCGCTCATCGACGAAGTATGGAAAACTGAGCACGTCCGTCGAGGGGTCATAGAGAGCGATGTAGAGGTTGCGGGCGTACATCAATTCGCCTACGATGCTGTGCACGGCTGCGAAAAATTGCTGGAGATCGTGCGCAGTATTGCTGATGTTGGCGACGCGGTACAGGGCCGAGTTCAGAGCCTCCGCCTGCTTGCGTCTTGAGATGTCACGGAAAATCGTGTGGACGGCTGTGGTTTTCCCGTCGACGATCGTGGGAGCGCTGGAGACCGCAACGTCGAATACGACGCCGTCCTTCGTCCGGCGCTGCGTGTCGATCGTGATCTTCTCGCCGCGTTCCAGACATTCGGTGATCCAGCGAATTTCCGCCTGCCGTTCCGGGGGTACGATCAGCGGTTGCAGGGTGGCGCCGAGCACTTCGCCGACCTGGTACCCAAACATGCGCAGGAAAGCGTCATTGACGCAAAGTACCCCCGAGTCGATGGACTCAATCGCAAGACCGTCCGGCACATTCTGAAACAGGCATTCGAGGTGGTCCAGGCGGGTCGAGTCAATCTGGCTGCCGGCCTCGCTCCAGGAAAGCGGAGACAAAGCTGAGGTGCGTTCGACCTTATTTCCCGGGCTTTCCGGCGACAGAAACGCGGGCGCTGCGCCGCTTTCCAGCGCTTTTTTCAAACGCTCGACGCGTGCGAGTTCCTCGGATCGCGAACGGGTGACACGTTCCCCCACGCGGGACTCTCCCCCTCTTCTGTTTCCTGATGATGGCGTGTTCCTTGGAAATGGTAAAACGCTGGGGTACTGACGAGGAAGTTACGTGGGTAATCCGTGGACCGTCAGGGAGACTAGGAATTTCCAGGCGATTAGGCTTTGGTGGCCAGCATCTGGCAAACGCGGCGGATCGTGTCGCGCTGATTGTCGTTCAAGGTTAGAAACTCGAAGCCGTAATGCAAACCCTGGCCGTAACGCACAATGGCCCGCACCTTTAGAGGATAAGGGCTGAGCGGCAAAGGAATTTCGAGGGTCACGATTTCGCCCGACTCGAGATTCCCGGTGAGGGTTGCGCCGATGCCGTCCTGGCCGAGTTCGGTGGACCGCCCCCAGCAGCTGCGAAATTCTCCCGCCTGGAACATTTTTACCTGCATGCGCAAATCGATGGCGAACCTGGGATAGCGGCGCGTGTAGGCAGGCGCCTTGGCGCTGGGTGCATCCGTCGTCTTGGTTTTCGCGCGGGCTGTCATTGCATGCGCCTGTTGGTCTCTTCCGCCGGACGCCGTTTAAGTCGTCTAGTTCCCGTGCAGCAAATATCCCGGCTCCAGCGGCAGCTTGCCGGCAATCTTTACCACCGCGACGCCGCTGTTGATGGAATATACGTCCACCACTCCGACCGCTCCCGGGATGGACGCCACCTTGTTGACCAACTCCTCGTCGGAGTCGACCAACATAATTGCCGGATGTCCCATGCGTCCGTGATTGGCAGAGGCGATCAATTCCCGCACTCCGCTCTCGGGCATCTCATAAACTTTTTCCAGAAGTATTTTGGTTTCCGGTGCCGAGGTGTTGCGCATGATGAAAGTGACGGGCTTGCCGTCGGGCCAGCGATTGGTTTGTCCCTTGCAGACCTTGACCACATCGGCAACCGTCAGCGTGTTGATTGTGTTCGCCTTGTTGGAAACGAAGGCGAGATCTCGCGCGGCAGCCAGCGAAACGCTGGCCAGCAAAAAAAGAGAAACGATCATTGCGCGACGATAGAACAATTTCATCCCCTCACCGGCCACACCTGGCCTTGTGACGATTCTCCTGCAATTTCTTCAACGACTCAACGGCAACGAAGGCCATGTACCTTTGGTTGGACTCCGTTTTTACGGGGGAGGGAATCGATTCGCCTAAACTCGCACGCTTTTTCCATTGCGAGTTACTGGGCGTGCTGCTTTTCGTGCTGCTTTTTCCTTGAAGGCAGCGCCGCTGAAGCACCAATACCCCGCCGCAGTTCCTCCGGCAAACACAGACCAGATCGCCGTCTGCACCCAGCCCGCGTATTTTTCCAGTCCGGTATTTGCCAGATCCCAAAACGTGAGCGGCCACACGATGATCACGTAAACCCCAACCACCGCCAGCACCAGCGTAAAACCCACGAACACGGCCGCCACTCCGGCGGACAAACTTTCAAAGAGCAGCATCGACCAATGCTGGTCGGTGGAGTTGCCTTGCGAATTTAGCGCACGCGGTCTTTGGACGAGCGGCGACATGAGCCTCCTGGCTTGGGCCGGTTGCTTGGGAGAACAGGCAAGGCTCGGGCGCCGTTTTGCCAGAGCACTCTCTTCCAGGCTAGAGGATAGAATTCGCTGAGAAATGCTCCAAGTTACTTTCGACACTTGCGACGCGCCGCGCGAGGGCTGCAGCGGCGTGCAGGGAAGCCGGCGGCTTATCCGCTGCGCGGATGCAGCTTGGCAAGCCGGCGGGCGGCCTCGTCCAGAGTTTCCGGCTTTTTGCAAAAAGCGAACCGCACCTGCCGGGCTCCATCGCGCGGATTGCGATAGAAACTTGAACCGGGCACGGCGGCGACTCCGATTTCCTTAACCAGATGCTTGGTGAACGCAATGTCGTCGGCGAATCCAAACGCGCTGATATCGGTCATCACGTAATACGCGCCGCGCGGTTGAAAGCAGCGAAACCCCGCGGCAGTGAGGGCGGGCACGAGATGATCGCGGCGCTTGCGGTATCCCTCGGCCAGCCTCGCGTAGTACTCGGGCGGGAGGCTCAAAGCCGTTGCACCCGCCTCCTGCAGAGGAGCTGGCGCGCCCACCGTCAGAAAGTCGTGCACCTTGCGGATCGCGTTGGTAATCTTCTCCGGCGCTACCGCCCAGCCCACACGCCATCCCGTGACGCTGTAGGTCTTCGACATTCCATTGATGGTAACTGTGCGCTCGCGCATGCCTTCGAGTGAAGCCATCGAAATGTGCTCGGTGCCGTCATAGAGAATGTGCTCGTAGATTTCATCGGTGATCGCAAGCACATCAAACTCGACGCATAAGTCGCGAATCAGTTCCAGCTCGGCGCGCGTAAATACTTTTCCGGTTGGGTTGTTGGGTGTATTGAGGATGATGGCTTTGGTATGACGATCGAACGCCTTGCGTAATTCGTGTTCGTCGAAAGTCCATTCGCCGACTGCATCGGTGGGGGGACGCAGCTTCACAAACTTGGGCTTCGCTCCGCTCAACACCGCATCCGGACCATAATTTTCGTAGAACGGCTCGAAGATGACGACCTCATCCCCCGTGTTGCACACCGCAAGCAAAGTGGAAATCATCGCTTCCGTCGACCCGCAACACACCGTGATGTCTTTTTCCGGATCGACGGGAATGCCTTGCCAGACGCCCATCTGCCGCGCAATCGCATTGCGCAGATTCTTGGCGCCCCAGGTGATGGCATATTGGTTGACGTCGGCCGCGACGGCCTGCTGAGCAGCCTGTTTGATTTCCGTGGGAGCCGCAAAGTCGGGAAACCCCTGCGCCAGATTGACCGCGCCATAGATCATGGCCTGCCGCGTCATCTCGCGAATCACCGACTCGGTGAAGTGCTCAACCTTGTCGCTGAGAAAATGCTTCGATTGCGTAGAAGTAATCTCCGCCATAAAAGCGCTGCCCAAAGCTACTTCTTTACTTGAATCCCCAACTCCCGCAACTGCTTCTCACCCACCGGGGTGGGGGCGTCCACCATCAGATCGACGGCTCGCGCGGTCTTGGGGAAGGGAATTACTTCGCGCAGACTTTCTGCACCCGCCAGAATCATCACGATGCGGTCGAGGCCAAGTGCGATGCCTCCATGCGGAGGCGTGCCATACTCCAGCGCCTCCAGAAAAAATCCGAAACGCGCTCGCGCTTCTTCTTCGGTCATGCCCAGGGCGCGGAAGATTCGGCGCTGCACATCCTGGCGGTGAATACGAATCGAGCCCGATCCGAGTTCGGTGCCGTTGAGCACCACGTCATAAGCCAGCGCGCGCACGGCGCTCAGCGGCGACAACGGATCGTGCAACGACTCCACGCCCGCCTCCAGCTTGGGCATATCCTCTTCGTGCGGCGATGTAAACGGATGGTGCGCCGCCATCCAACTCTTCTCGACGTCGTCCCACTCGAACATGGGAAAATTCGTGACCCACAAGAAACGAAAATCTTTCGCCGGATCGCCGGTTTTTTTGAAAATGCCGTGACGGTCGGCATACTTCTGCGCCAGTGCCAGACGCAGAAGTCCGGCAGACGCGTAAATCGCCAGTTCCAGCGGCGTGACTTTGCGATGCGTGGGGAGGGACGTCTGCTCGCCGGTTTGCGCCGATCCGGCGACAATCACAACCAGATCGCCGGCCTCAGCCGCCGCCTTTACCGAAATTTTCGCTGCTGCCTCGGGAAAGTTCTTTTCAATCCGCTTGAAGTCCTCGAATACTTTCGCACCGCCCTTGGAAATAAAAAGGGGCTTGATCGCGTCCCGCTCGGCGCGCGAAAGTTCGCCCACCTTCGGAATGCGGATCGCGACCACCGGCAAATTCGTATTCAACGCCAGTTGTTGCAGGTTCTCGGGCGCAAAACACCCCTTCACGTCCACGAATGCCGGCAGCCGCAAATCCGGCTTGTCGATGCCATAAAGTCGGATCGCTTCGTCGTAATCCATACGTGCAAACGGAGTCTTGATCGTAGATCCTGCCGCGGCGAATGCCGCCGTCAGAAATCCTTCCACCACTTCCCACACGCGCTCAGGCTGCGGATACGACATTTCCAAATCGATCTGCGTGAACTCCGGCTGGCGGTCGGCCCGCAAGTCCTCGTCGCGGAAACACCGCACAATCTGAAAATATTTATCGAATCCGGAAATCATGAGAATCTGCTTGAAAAGCTGCGGCGATTGCGGAAGAGCATAAAACGTCCCCGGCTGCACGCGGCTTGGCACCAAGTAATCGCGCGCGCCCTCCGGCGTCGACCGCGTCATAAACGGCGTTTCAATTTCAAAAAATCCTTGCGCGGAAAGATAATCGCGGATCGCCTTCGCCACTCTATGCCGCAGTTCGATGTTGAATTGCATCACGTCGCGCCGCAGATCGATGTAGCGATATTTCAGGCGCGTTTCTTCATTGGTCAGCGCTGTGTCCGAAGGTAAGAACGGCGGCAGCTTCGACTCATTGAGGATGCGCAACTCTTCCGCAACGAGTTCGACCTCGCCGGTCGCCATATTTTTGTTTACTGTGTTGGCGTCGCGCAGCTTCACCGTGCCAGTAACCGCGATCACATACTCGTTACGAAGCGCCGCCGCCTTTTCATGGATGGCGGCGTCACGCTCGGCGTTGACCACGACCTGGGTTACTCCGGTGCGGTCGCGCAGATCAATAAAAAGCAGGTTGCCGTGGTCGCGCCGCCGGTTCACCCAGCCCATGAGCACGGCCTTCTTGCCGGCGTCGGAAGCGCGCAGCGCTCCGCACATGTGCGTTCGTCGAAGATCGCCTAAATAATCGAGCAAGCTGTGTCCTTACAGTGAAAGTGCGGATGGTCCGCCGAATCCTTGATTATAAACGCAGGCGACCCGTACGGGATTGCGCCTCGGCACAGAACTGTTAGCATGATGCACTCGTCGGGATAGGAGCTTGCGGCTTGAACCTACGGAGTATCGTTTCGCTGATCATCTTCGGCTTCGATCCGGTCGCGATTTTCACTCCGCTGACCATCTTCGGCCTGGTCGCGGTGATCGCGATGGTGGTCTGCTATGCCTATGAGAACCGATCGCCGGGATTCATTCTGGCTTTCGCAGGAGCGTGCGTGCTGGGATCGATTTACGGATTCCTGCAGGGCGCGTGGCCGTTTGGCGCGGTGGAATTAGTGTGGTCGGCTATCGCGATCAGCCGCTGGCGCAAAACACGGCGCTAGAGGGCGCTACAAGCTAAGGCACTGGAAGCTGAGACAAGCAGCTGATGCGGTCGCCGCTGAGCGGTCAGAATTCACTTTCCCTTTGTCGCTTTCCCTTCCATCACGGTGGTCCACTTGGTTCCGTCCTGCGACATTTCAAAGGTAAAGTTGTACGACGTAGACGACGTCATCTTCATCGTGAAGCGGCCTTTCATGACCATGCCGCCCTCTTTCTCGTCCCCCAGCCAGGTCCATGTGTCGCCGTCGAGCGAACCGCGGGAATCCTCGAATTCACCCCAGCTGTTGAATTCGCGGTAGGTGTAAGCCTTATCGTCTTTGGAATACCCCATCACTGAAATTCCCGAGCCGTCGCCCATGGAGCTTTTGAAATCGGCGTGACAGATCAGAAAAAATGCGCCATCCATCCACTCGCATTTCTGGATCTCGGTCATCTTTCCGCCTGGTCCCATTGCGCCGGGCTTCATCTCGCCGTCCAGGGTCCAGGAGCCGGTAAGAGCATCCAGCTTTTTCAGTTCCGGCCCGGGCTTGGGCAGTTCCTGCGCCAGCGCGGACGCGGCAAGAATCGTGCACACCGCCAAAATCATCCCGGTTTTTTTCATGACCGCATCTCCTCAAAGGAACTTTCCTCGCTCCTAAGTTGCAACACGAGGCAAAGAAAACTAAAAGACAAGAAACCCGGTCAGAGCATGCTGATCTTAGGCCCGGTTCACCTGCGAGTCAACGCGCCTCTCATTATCATTGGACGAGCTTGGCGTTACTTCGTGATCACCCCGCAAGCGATCCGGTCGCCCGAGTTGCCGGAGGGGTCGGTTTTGTAATCGTCGGCTTTCGCGTGGATGACGATCGCCGTTCCGCCGTTGCTGAACAGCGAATGGCTGTCTGTGCCAAGGTCCACATCGCCGGTCTTGAAACTGAGTTCCGCTTTCCCCTGCGCGTCGACGGTAATGTTCTTGATGTCTCCGGCGTGATGGCCTTCGGGACTTTCGAATCCGTGCTTCTTGCCCTCAGGATTGAAGTGAGGGCCGGCCGACTTGAAATCGGGACCATCGCACTTGGCGTTCTGATGGAAGTGGATACCGTGCTCGCCCGGTGGCAGGTCATGAAGCGCGAGCCGCACGCCGATAAGGCGTTCGCCCTCTTGCCAGAGAATTACCGATCCCACGCTCTTGCCCTGCGCGTCCTTCAATTCGACCACCGTCTTGGGCGCCGCCGCACTAAGGGCGGAGCAAAGAGTCAGAAAAAGAAATAAGCCAAAAGCGAACGATGCTAAGCGTTTCATGGGGATGAGCCCTCCAGTCTGGAGTGATTATAGCCAAGTTCTCCCGAGCCTAGATGAGTACCAGAATAGGACAGGTTGGGGATGCTGTTCATGTTTATCCACCATAGTTTGTCCACAAAGATGTGGAGTATACTGCGGGTCAGAAGCAAATTCTTTGGGGAAAAGTGCAATCATGGCTTTGAACGCAGTGGAAGAAGCAGCGGAGCAGGTTCCGGCGGATTATTTTCAGGCGCTGGAAGAAAAAGTTTATCGCACCATCGAGATGTACAAGTCGGCGCGGCAGGCGCAAGCCACCGCCGAGCGCGACGCGCAAAGGTCGCGACAGCAACTGAGTGAACGCGACGAGCAGTTGGACACGCTCCGGCGCGAGGCAGTGCAACTCCGCAAAGAGCGCGAGGAAATTCGCAGCCGGGTGGAGAAGATGCTGGCGCAGATTGAGTCGATGGCCGAGGAGCAGGCCAGCTAAAGCCGCAGCCGCAGATTACGCAGTCAACGCTGACGAATGTTGACGGAAGGCAGAAACAGCAGGGTTTCCGATTTGGGGAAACATATATGGCAACCGCAACCAAGGATCAACTGGTGAAGGACGCGCAGAACGCGAGCGTGCGAGTGGAAATTTTTGATCAGGTCTACAACCTGCGCGGGTCTGATCCCGAATACATCCTCAAGCTCGCGGAATACGTAGACGGCAAAATGCGCGCGGTGGCCGAGGCCACCAACACCATTGACACCGTGCGCCTGGCGGTGCTGGCGGCGCTGAATATCGCCGACGAGCATCATCTTTTGCAGCGGACAGTCGACAGCGGAGCAACCGATTACCAGAAGCGCGCGCATCTGTTGGCCGATGCGCTGGATGAAGTGCTGCAGGAGAAGCGCAAAGCGGGCTAGCCTGCGGACAAGGGTTGCACCAGTCTTCCATCCTTTGCTGCCATCAAACTAAAGCACAACGAACTAGCCACCGGCCTCCCTGTTGCGGCCGTCGCCGGGCGCATCCAGCACTTCGCGTACTTTCGCGACCAACGCCGCCAGGGAGAACGGTTTGGGCAGGAACCACAGTCCTGCATCCAGAACGCCGTAATGCACGATCGCGTTACTGGTATACCCGGAGACATAGAGCAGCTTTACGCTGGGGCGAATGCGTGCCACTTGCTCGGCAAGTTGCCGGCCATTCATCTTGGGCATGACCACGTCCGTCACCAGAAGGTGGATCTCGTGTGGATGGTTGCGGCACAGGGCCAGGCCTTCTTCCGGATTGGCAGCAGCCAACACCTTGTAGCCGCAATGGGTCAACACCGAGCTCGCCAGTTGATTGAGCTGTGGGTCGTCCTCTACCAGCAGGATGGTCTCGGTCCCGCGCTGGACGCCGGCGGGACGATTTTCCGCCGCCAACGGCTGAGCAGGCTGGTCCACACGGGGAAGATAAATTTTGAACGTTGTCCCCTGACCCACCTCGCTGTAAACCCAGACGTAGCCTCCACTCGCCTTCACGACTCCATAAACGGTTGAGAGGCCAAGCCCCGTGCCTTTGCCGGGTTCCTTGGTGGTGTAGAAGGGCTCGAAAATATGAGCCAGGGTTTCGGGAGCCATGCCGATGCCCGTGTCGCTGACCGCCAGCATTACATATCGCCCGGGTTCAACGGATCGATGATCGTGAGCATAAGCATCGTCGAGTTGGACGTTGGAGGTTTCCAAAGTCAATTTCCCTCCGCTGGGCATGGCGTCGCGAGCATTCAGGGCCAGGTTCATGAGGACCTGCTCAATCTGTCCGGGGTCGGCTTTCACCGTACCGAGATCAACCGCCGGAACGGTGAGTACTTCAATGTCTTCTCCGATCAGCCGCCGCAACATGGTGTCGAGATTCAGCATGACGTTGTTGAGGTCGATGAGCCGCGGCGAGCGAACCTGCTTGCGGCTGAAGGCGAGCAACTGCCGGGTAATGCCGGCGGCCCGGTCGGCAGCCGATTTGATCTGGGCCGTCCCTTCGGCCAGGCGGCTGCCCTCAGGCAAGCCATCCATCAGCAATTGCGTGTAACCCAGGATCACGGTCAGGAGATTGTTGAAATCGTGGGCGACACCTCCGGCCAGGCGGCCAACCGCTTCCATCTTTTGCGACTGGCGGAGCCGATCTTCCAGCACCACGCGTTCGGTGACATCCTGCACCAGCGATGCGACGCCCAGCACCCGTCCCGAGTCGTCCACCAGCGGCGTGTTATACCACTCGCAGGAGATAGTCCTGCCATCCTTCGTGATGTTGTCGTTGGTGCTGCGCGCTCCGCCGTTCTGGGCGAGTAGATCAGCCCAGACGCGGTCGACGTGTTCGCGAAATTGCGGAGGTACGGTAAAGCTGCCGTGCTGGCCGATCGCCTCCGCTCGCGAGTATCCGAAAATGCGTTCGGCGGCCGGATTCCAGGAGGTGACCCGGAACTCGAGATCCCATTCGATTACCGCCAGGGGCGTGTGCTCGACGTGACCCCGCAGCCTCTGTTCTGACTTGTAGATCTCCTCTTCCACCTCTTTGCGGTCCGTAATATCGCGGCAGATACCCAGCAGTCCAACAATCTCGCCGTTCGGATCGCGAAAGGGACCTTTGCTGGAAAGGTAGGTCCGAGCCACTCCGCCTGAGGTGGCACCCTCCTCGTAAGTTTGCATCGTGCCGGATTGCACGACCTCGCGGTCCCGCTTCATGATCTCGCGGCCCTCTTTGGGGTTGAAGAGTTCCACGTCGTTCTTGCCGATTACCTCCTCCGTGCTCCGCCCGAGAAAGTGTCCTCCTGCGGAATTGATCATCAGATAACGCCCTTGCAGATCTTTCACGAAAACCGCGTCCGTTGTGCCTTCGGTGATGCCCCGGAGAAGCGCGAGATTCTTTTGTAACTCTCGAGAACTGATGAGCAACTCGTTTTGGACGACGAACATCCGTCCCCCGGCGGCGGCAAACGACACCATGGCCAGGATCACGGACCACAGGAACTGCTCTTGCGCGATTCTCAAGACAAGCGGAAAGACGATGGCGGGGATAAGCAGCGGGGCAAACTGCGCCAGCAACTGCATACTTGTGGCACGAGGCTCGGCCTTCAGCAATGGCTGCTCGCTGTCGGTCCAAGTGGCGGCGAAGGCAGCGAGAAGACAAAAGCTGAGCGTCCACGGGAGGTCGAGCCAAGTGCCCCGCTGATAAATGCCCGCAGACATGGCGTAGCGGGTGATGTTGGTGGTGATTCCGAAAAATAAAAAGAAGGCTGCGAGCCGAAAAAAAAGGGTGCGTGCGGTTCGGACCCCAGTGATCAACCCTCGCATCAGGAAGCTGAGCGCCAGCAGGCCGAAGAAAAACAGCGCCACGTGAAAGGTACGAACGAACATGGCGCCTTCCGAGGACTGCCATCTGGAGGGAACATAAAGTAGTGACAGCTCAAGGGATAGCACCAGGGCACAGACTTGTAGAAAGTCGCACAGGCGCAGCCAGCGGAATCCCCTGTCCGGGTCTCTCGGGCTGAGAAACAACGTCATCATGGCGGGTACAGCCCAGAAAAACACCAGGAAGTCACTAGGCCAGATCGCGCCGAAGGGAGCGTGCAGATAATCGAAGTAGAATGTGTAGGCGAACTGACTGAGAAAAGCGAGTGCTAGAGATAGCGAAACCAGACGCCAGACACGCCTGCCAAAAGACCCGGATTGGCGTGCAGCAAACCAGCAGATGATGGCGGCAACGAGGGCCGATACCGCATCGGTCCAGTGACCCCAAACAGAAGCAAACTGGGTGCCGTATCCGATGGCAAGTATCGCCAGGTGCACAGCCACCAGAATCGCCGCCGCCCCGAGCGCTGACGCGCGCAGTTTGGACATTACTCAGACCTCTCCAGCGTATCGCCGACCCGCCAGGCGAGCACGCGTTGGCCCGAAATTTTGCGTACCCAGTATGAACTCACAATTGGTCAGTAGAATCAAGTCCTTCCGTGGTCCGAGGAGGCGAATGCGGGGAGCGCTGCTGCCTTCCGAGCTTGTTTCCCGCCGGAATGCCCTCATTTATTCTCGGTCGCTGCACGCCCTTCGTGAACCGGGCATTACTTTGTTTGCAAACCACCTGCCAACTATTTGCAGTCTTCCACTTGCTAAGTGCGAGGGTTTTGCCTAGCATCCAGAATGAAAGCCGACCTGCGGGGTTGGTGATGGCGGTAACCGATTTTTGAACCAATGCTGAATGAACGGGGACTCGACTCGAACTAGGATCCGGTGTGCGACGCTCCGTCATGCGGAGATGCCTAAAGGGTCTCGGCGGGTTCCCAACGTCTACCGACGGGTTCATTCTCGGCCCGTCACACGGCACAGTGGGTCGGCTTTGTTGTTTGTATCCATCTACTGAATTGTCATCCCGAACGGCCGCGTTTTTCATCGCGGCGGAGGGATCTCAGTCTCAACGGCTGTTGAGCGCTAGCCAAAGAGCCTGCTCGACGACAGCGTCTGCACAACCATTCCTGCTAGACTGATCAAGTAGCGTATTCCACGTTCCCAGCATCCAATCGACTGTGTATCCACAACTGCTGCATTACGGGAAATTCTTTCTGCCGACCTACGGATTTCTGGTCTCACTCGGAGTCCTCGCGGGTCTGTGGCTAAGCGTTCGCAACTCCGAACGCCTGGGCATGGACGGCGAAAAAGTCTGGAATTTCGGAATCCTGGTGGTGCTCTGCGGCATTCTCGGCGCGAAGATTCTCTACGTCATCAATGATTGGAGCTATTACTCCGCCCATCCCGGTGAGATTTTCAGCATTGCAACCTTGCAGGCCGGTGGAGTTTTTTCCGGCGGCCTGATTGCGTCGTTCCTAGCGGCGGCGTGGTACATCCGCCGCCATCACTTACCCGCGCTCAGGATTTGCGACGCCTTTGCCCCCGGCCTCGCTCTGGGCCACGCCATCGGACGCCTGGGCTGTTTCGCCGCCGGATGCTGCTACGGCAAGGAAACCCACCAGTGGTGGGGCGTCACGTTTACGAATCACTTGGCGAATGAGATCACCGGAACTCCGCTGCACGTGCCGCTCGAGCCCACGCAGCTGTTTGAGTCGGCGGTGGAAGTGGTGAATCTCATCATTCTCATGTGGCTGCTGAAGCGCCGCAAGTTCGACGGCCAGGTCTTCGGCGCGTTCCTGTTCATTTACGGCGTAGCGCGTTTTTTCCTGGAATTCCTGCGCGGCGATCCCGGCCGCGGTTCAGTATTCGGCGGAGCCATGTCCGGAACGCAGTTGATCGCCATTGGCCTCGTCCTCGGAGGCGGCCTGATCTGGTGGCTGCGGCCGGGGGCCAAGACGTTTCAAGCGCAGACGGCAGAAGCCACGCGGTAAGTCTCGGTCGTTCCTCAGTTCCAAACTAAGGCTTAAGTCTTATCTGGGTGCCCCATTTCTCGCGTCTTTTGCGAGAAGTGGGCGATACACACCAAACACCATCACAGATTTTTCGCCGCGCCGGAGTTTCAAACTAAGACACTACTTGAGTCTCGCATTGCTTTGCGTCGCCAGGCTCTCTAGTATCCTTCGCAGCGAATGCCGGAAGAATTTCCCATTTCCCTTCCTGTCGCCGATGACGATGCTGGCAAGCGCCTTGACCAGTTCCTCGTTTCGCGGCTGGAAGGCGTGAGCCGTGCCCGGGTGCAGGAATTGATCGCCGCGGAAAAAGTGCTGGTCGATCAGTCGCCGGCGAAAGCTTCGCGAAAACTGCGCGGAGGCGAGAGCGTTAGCGTGCTCGGTCGCGCGGAACGTCGGCCGCTGCGGGCCATAGCCGAAGATATCCCCCTCGACATTCGTTACGAAGACGACGATCTCGCCATAATCAACAAGCCCGCGGGAATGATGGTCCACGCCGGCGCGGGCCCAACCGAGAGCGATCACAATCGGGGCACGCTGGTGAATGCTCTGCTCCATCATTTTGCAAGCTTGTCAGCCGTTGGGGGAGAACTTCGTCCCGGAATCGTCCACCGCCTCGACAAAGAAACCAGCGGCTTGATCGTGGTCGCCAAGAACGATGACGCGCACCACAAATTGGCGGCGCAGTTTGCGGCCCGCGAAGTGAAAAAGAAATACGTCGCGCTGGTGCACGGCTGGGTGAAACGCGACCAGGGCACAATCGCCCAAAGCATCAGCCGCGATCGCGTCCACCGCACCCGAATGACCACGCGGCACCCGGGCGGGCGCGAGGCGGTCACCCACTACGACGTCTCGCGCCGGCTGGAGACCGCATTTGGCAAATTCACACTGCTGGAAGTGAAGATCGATACCGGACGCACTCACCAGATTCGGGTGCACATGAAGTCGCTCGGGCATCCCGTAGTGGGGGATTCACTCTACGGCGCTCCCCGCATCACGCGCCAGTCTCCTGCAAAGCGCAGCAAGCCGGCCGACTCGGTGACAGAGCTTTCCCTCAACCGCAATTTCCTGCACGCCGCCGAACTGGAATTGCAGCACCCGCGCAGCGCTGAAAAAATCTCGCTCAAGAGTGAACTGCCGCCAGAGCTGTTGAGGTTTTTAGCCGCGTTAGAATCCTAGCCAGGAGATGCACATGTGGGGACGGCCCCCCTTCGATTCCGCTCCGGGCAGACTCTCGGATGTCAAGTCGAGCAATCTCGCCCGGTTTTCCCCACGCCCGGAGCGCTGAGCAGCATCTAAACTCTGCGCAGTTGAGCAGGCGCTTCCCGCGCCAGATATAATAGAAAGAGCAGATGGGACTGCTCAAGATTCATCTAACTAAAGGAAGCTTCGGATTTTTGTTGGCGATGCTGTTTGCGGCGTGCGCGGTGGCACAGTCTTATCCGCCGGAGAGTCCGCAGCCACAACCACGGCCTTCACCTTCTTCGACTGCGGCTACTGCTGCTCCCTCGCAGGCCCAAACTCAGCCACCGGCGCCTCAGGCGGCTTCAACTCAACCGCCCGCGGCTCAAGCGACCGAACCTCCAAAGCCAGATTCTTCGAAGGCCGATCCGCCCTCCGACACGCCCGTCGAAGACGAGATTACCAAGTTCAAGATCGGCTCGAACGAAGTGAACGTCGTGTTCACCGTGACCGACAAACACGGCAAGCAGATCACTGAATTGAAACAAAGCGACTTCCAGGTTTTGGATGACAACCGCCCCGTGGAGCAGATTCGCAGCTTCCGCGCCGAGACCAACCTGCCCTTGCAAGTCGGTCTGCTGATCGATGCCAGCAACTCGGTGCGTGACCGTTTCAAGTTCGAGCAGGAAGCCGCGATTGAGTTTCTGAACCAGGCGATACGGCTGCGCTACGACCACGCTTTCGTCGTGGGTTTTGATGCCACGCCCGAGGTCACGCAAGACTTCACCGATAATACCGAAGCGCTGGCTCACGGCGTCCGCGAACTCCGTCCCGGCGGCGGCACGGCTATGTTCGATGCCATTTATTTTGCCTGCCGCGACAAGCTCCTGAAGACCTCGCGGGATACACCCTCGCGGCGCGCCATTATCCTGCTCAGCGATGGCGAGGATAACCTGAGTCACGTGACCCGCGAAGAAGCCATTGAAATGGCACAGCGCGCCGAGGCCATTGTCTACACCATTAGCACCAACATCAGCGGCGTGAAGGGACAGGGAGATAAAGTGCTGGAGCGCATCGCCGACGCCACCGGCGGGCGGGCATTTTTTCCCTTCCAGATTCGCGACGTGGCCGCCGATTTTGCCGAGATCCAGAACGAACTGCGCAGCCAGTACGCGGTTTCCTACAAACCGGGCGACTTCAAGGCGGACGGGCACTATCGCACCATCGAAATTGTGGCCAATGATCGCAAGAATCTTCGCGTGCGGTCCCGCCGCGGGTACTACGCGCCGACGCAGTAGAACTCGGCATCCGGCTTCCGCTACGTCTGATGCAGTCTTGGTAAGGAGCTCCGTTTCATGCCCGGATATTCCGGCACTCCACTTCCGAAGAAGCTTGGCATCAAGCCCGGATTCCGCGTGCAGCTAGTGTCGGCGCCGGCTGACGTGCTCGAGGAGTTGCGCGAAGCGCTGGCCTCCTGCGCGATAGTGCGTGACGGCAAGCGCAAAGGCAGTAACAACGGTGATAACGACCCGCTGGATTTCGCCATGGTCTTCACCAAGTCCCAAGCTGATCTGAAGCAGGAATTTCGACGTGCAGCCAAGCTGTTGCAGCCCGCGGGAATGCTCTGGGTCAGCTGGCCCAAGAAAAGCTCGGGAGTGGTCTCCGATCTGGACGACAACCGAGTGCGCGAAATCGGCCTGGCCTCCGGATTGGTAGATGTAAAAGTCTGCGCCGTCACCGAAATCTGGTCAGGACTGAAATTCGTGCGTCGTGTCAAAGATCGCACCTGAAGCCAGACGGCAGCGCCACCACCCATGTGGCGACGGGCGCCTCGCCCGTCCCGCCGAAGCGAAGCGAGGCGGAACGTTCCCAACCGACCAAGCCCCACAACTCAAGCCACCACAGCTCAAGCCATTGCCGCCCAGAATCGACGAATGAGATGTCCTGGCCACAGGCGCATCACCCACGCCGCGTTCACTGTCCCCACCCTGCACACAGAAGGCCCATTTCCACCGCCAGCCGAATTCCCTCTATCGCCTGTACATCGCCTTCCGTACCGTGGTAACTCCGCGCCGGGCGGGGGAAGATAGCTGCTCCAGGTTTTCGGCCTGCGCCATTTGTCTCAGGTTGCAGACGGAAAAACGACGGAGTCCTGGAAACCAAGTTCGACCGAGGTGGCTGCAATAACCCATGCCTGAATCGCAGAATCCCGAACCCCGGTTTTCCGAACTGTCGGCTTCCGCACCTTCGATTTCCGATCCTCGCGTTTCCCAAGCGCCAGTTCCCGAACCTCACGCTTCTCCGGAATCGCATCACGTTTTGGAGAGCTGGCAGCAGATGGTGCAGGGAGTATTGGCCGTAGCCTTGATTCTGGGCGCGCTCGCCATGTTTCATTACTACGCGCCACTCGCGGCCCAGGGCGCGCCTCCGAGCGATCTGCAGCAGCAAGTGCACCAGCTCACCGCGCAGGTCGCCGAACTCGAACAGGAACAGGCCATGCCAGCCGTGGTCCTGAACCGCTATCGCAACTCGATTGGCTACATTTACGGCGTGTATCAGATAGGCTTTCCCGACCACCGTCCCGCGGTGCGGGCGCGAGTTTCGGGAACCGGATTTCTCGTGGGCGACGGGCTCATCGCCACTAACCGCCACGTGGCCGAACCCTGGTACGGCGACTCCGAAGCTGAAACCTTAATCCATCGCGGCGCCAGCGCTTCGCTCGAAAGTCTTGTCGTATTTTTTCCGGGCTCGCCTACTCCAGTGAACTTGTCGATGGGCCCGGTCTCCTCCACTTCCGATCTTGCCATTTTGCGCGCGGAAATTTCGCCCGCGCTACACGGGCTGCCTGCGCTGCCCCTGGCCAAGTCGCCTGCGTCTCCGGGCGAACTCGTCACGGTTATTGGCTACCCTATGGGAATCGCTGGCATGGTAGCGAAGTCTCCGGCTGGAGTTTACGAACGCCTGGCTTATCGTCACGGCGACATCACGGCTGCCAGCGAATTGGCGGCGCTCTCGCTGATCCGGCCGTCCGCAACCTGCGGCCACCTGGGCGACGTGGTCGGCGACAAGCTCATCTATGACGCGCCCACAGCTCACGGCGGCAGCGGCGGTCCGGTATTTGACACGAAGGGCGAAGTGATCGGAGTGAACTCCGCCTACATGGATGGATTTTCCGGGGGAACGCTGGGTGTGGCCGTCTCATCCCTGCGGCCCCTGCTGGAAGCCGCGCAGAAGCCGCGTTAACAACGGCGTTCGAGGATCTCCCAAGTCGCGCAAATATTGCAGCCGCGAAGCTCGAACTTCGCGGCTGCCGTGTTTTAGCTACCCCATCAGAATGCCCAACGCAGAGAGAACTGGATCAACCGCGGCGTCCCCGTAGTGTTAACAATCTCGCCGAACGGGTCCGTGCCAGTGCCTCCGGCTCCTGCCCACAGCAGGTACTGCTCATAGTCAGTAACCTGGGGGACGCCAAAATTCGGATGATTCCACAGGTTGAAAAAGTCCGCAGTGAATCGCAAATCCTGCCGCTCCGAAAGCTTGAAATGCCGGATCAGCGAGAAATCCCAGTTCTGCTGGAAAGGTCCGTGATAGAGATTGCGCGCCAGATCCCCGAACCCGGTGGTGCAGAAGTTGGGGTTCGTCGTGCATTGTGTCGGATACAACTGCGGCGCCGTCGCAAATGCCGCAGGATTCAGATATCCGCTCAGCCGCTGCCGAAGGCTGCCCGAAGATAGTCCTTGGGAAATGGACGCGCCAGGCGCGAGGCTGGCTCCAACCGGGGAAGTCCCCGCCCCAAGAAAAGCGTTGCCGCCGTTCGAGTCGAGAATCGAAAATGGTAAGCCCGATTGGAAGCTGGTGACGCCGCTGATCGCCCATCCGCTGAACGCCGCATGCGCCGCGCCGTTCGCATGATCGAAGAACGGCAGGGAATAGAGGTAGCTGATTTTAAGCACTTGCGGACGATTGAAGTCGGAAATGCCATACGACGCGTTCATCGTCGTTTCATCGTTGTAAGCCGTATTGTTCGCAGTGTTTCCGGTGGAGGTCGCATCCAGGTTCTTCGACCAGGTGTAGGCCGCCTGTATGTAACCGCGCTGCCAGCGCCGCGACAAAGTGGCCTGCAGCGAGTTGTAGGCGGAATAAGCGTCGTTGGCGAAAATCTGGTAACCGGAATATCCATTCAGACCCGGTGTGGGGGTACGTGCGATGGCATTATCGAATGTATTAGTAGTGATCTGGTAGCTATTCCCGTTGACGTCCTTAACCGTGAACGGGTTCGCGGGGCTCGCGTTCACGGATTCGATGGCATCCCGTGTATCGCGCAGGTGCGTGCCTTTCGTTCCCACGTAGCCCAGCTCCAGGACCCACTTATTACCCAGGTCGCGCTGCACCGTAAGGTTCCACTGCTGCGTGTTCGGAACCACAAAGTGATGTGGAACCTCGAGTACAAACAGATTCTGAGTGGAGTTCACCCCGGGCCCGGAGCACGAATTGTAGGACGCGGCTTGCGTAGTGTCAGGCCGGCCACCCACCAGTGGAAACCCGGTGAGCTGCGCCAGGCATGGCACCCACGCCGACGACAACTGCCCGGCAGCCGGCACCCCGTTGGCGTTGGTGGGTGGGGGCCCGGTTGGAGCTCCCGTGAAAAAGTCAGACATGGTGAAGCCCGGAGTCTGGCCGAAGAACACGATCGGGATAAACGGTGACTGGAAGCTGAGCTGGTCCACCGCCCCCACATCTTCGCGAACATAGTAGATGCCATATCCCCCGCGCAGGGTCGTGTTGTGGTGCCCGAAAATATCCCACGCGAAGCCCACTCGCGGGCCAAGCCCCGTCGAGACGCTATTGCCAAACGTTGAGCCGGAAGCATTCCCGCTCAGCCCGGCGACGCCCAGTTTGTTTACGCACTTGGGATAAATGAACGGATACGTGCCCGACTCGGTCAGAGCGGACTCGAGATTGCCAATGTGGCAGGCGTTGTCGGTCCATGCTCCCAGAAACTCCGTGCGCAGCCCCAGATTCAGCGTGAAATTGGAGGTCGCCTTCCAGTCGTCCTGCGCAAACAGCGCGGAGTTTTTCTGCCGATAGTTATGGTTGTAAACGCCGCCGCCGCCGAAGCTGAATTCGGGCATTCCCTGCAGGAAGTTTGCAAAATCACTGATCGTAGAAGTGCCGGTAGGAGTAGTGATCGTAGAAGCACCGAAATAAAGCTGGCCATTGAAGACCTGCGGGAATTTCTTGTTGAGCGCTACCGGCGTGAACTCGCCTCCAAAGCGCCAGGTGTGCTTGGTCCGAACCCAACTCATGGTCTCGACGATGTCAAAGTTGTTCTGCGCCTGATACTGGTTCGCCTGTGGAGTAGGCCCGAACTGAAAGCCGGAACTGACGAAGGTAAACTTATAAATACTATCTGTAAGGTTATCGGTCGGACGGTTAATACCCACCTGGTTCACGGTAACCGGATTGACGTTGATGTCGCTGTTGTTGATGCGAACGTAGCCCACGCGGAAGTCGCTGACCAGCGTCGGAGAAAAAACGTGGGTCTCGGCGAGTGTGACCACGCGGTCGTGAACCGGCAACTGGTAGGGGAAGTTGAGATCAGTTCCGCTGATGCTGCCGCCGAGAGAAGCCTGCAGACCGCCCGCTCCGAAGGGCACGTCCGATTCGAAGTTGGTGAAGAAAAAACGCGCGGAGAGTTTGTCATTCGAGTTGCGGAACTCGCGGTCCCAGCTGGCCGTGAACTGATTGTCGGTGTAGCTTCCCGGTTTGCTTACCGCGAACGGAACCACCGTTCCCCCGGCGGTTCCCGCCGGCACATTGGGCAAAGGAAACAAATATCCGTTTGCCGGCGCCCCGAACTGGTCGCTCTGGAATGCAATCAGCGACTCGGCCACGGGATCGACCGCCGCGATACCAAAATCCGTTTCCAGTTGAGCCTGCCCCGCGGCGATGCGGTCGGCCGCCGGAACATACGGAATCAGCGTGCTGATGAACGTGCCCGGAGAATCACCGCTGCGCTGCCGCGTGCCCGAATAGTTCACAAAAAAGAAACCAAGTTTCCCGCCGGTTCCAATCGGCCCTCCCAGGTCGCCGCCAAAAATATTCTGCTGGATCACCGGCCTTGCCTCGCCCTCCTGGTTGAGAAAGTAATCGTTAGCGTCCAGCACGGTGTTGCGGAAAAACTCATAACCCTCGCCATGGAACGAGTTGGTCCCCGTCTTCAGAATGGCGTTGATGTTGCCGCCTCCGTTGCGCCCCTGGCTCGCGTCATAGAGCGACGTTTGCACCTTGAATTCCTGGATCACCGCCGGGTTCGGCAACGGCGTCGTGGTCAACTCAGCCACGTTGTAGTCGGTGGCGCTGATTCCCTCGATCAGATAGTTGTTGTTGTCTTCGCGCTGCCCGTTCACTTCAATGCGCACGTCACCGCGTCCCAGCTGCGAAGAGCTGTTGAGGTTGCTCTGCGCGCCGCTGGAAAGCGTAAGCAGTTGCTGAAAGTTCTGCGTCGCCAGCGGCAGGTTGCGGATGGTGTTGGCTTCGATGGCTTGGCCTGTGGTCGGGGTCGTGGTCTCCACTTGCTGCACCTCAGCCTGCACTTCAACCTTTTCCTGCACGGTTCGCGGGCGCAGTTTGGCGATCAGGCGCGTGGTCTCCGTGACCCGCACCACAATGTCGGGAAAGTCGCTCTGCGCAAAACTGGAACTCTGCACCGTGACCCTGTAATTTCCGGCGGGCAGAAGCGGCGCCGTGAATGATCCATCGGCATCGGTCTTAACCATGCGTTCCACCGCATTCGTATCCTGGTTGGTGATGCGCACTTCCGCGCCCGCAACCACCGCGCCGCTGGGGTCTTGCACAGTTCCGTTAATCGCACCCGTCGCGCCGCCCTGCGCAAACGCCTGCACCATCAATAGTGAAATCGCGAAACTAAGGGAAATCAGCTTGGATAGCAGCCTCGACATGGTCTTCTCCCTAACCGGTAAACGGAAATGCAAGGTTGTTGGACTACTTCGCGTTTATTGAGAAATCTGAGAACTCAAAGGCAGGCACGACGCACAACACCAGACGGCCCGCCGCCAGACTGAGTTCGCGCGCAGACGTGCGCTGCTGAACCCAAAAAGCAACCGCTCGGTCGCAAGTGTGGTCATGAGAAACACGCGTCCCTAGAAAGCCTATCTGGGATTGGGGGAAAGCTTATCGCAAAGCGTAAATCGTTTGCAACCTTGCTTGTTTCTTAAAGGTAGTGGCTCCGCAGATGCTCGCGCGCGTACAGCTTGGGATGCTCATGTGAGGACGGCCGCTCCTTCGGCTTCGCTCACGGCGGCTCTTGGCTATCCAGGCGAGCGAAGCTCGACGGAGTTTCTTTGCGGCCTCAGTTTCAATCAGTGTCAGCCGCGCGCCGCGCAAAGCCCTTAAGCCACCCCGGCTCTCGAACATGCTCGTCGTGCAGTCGCCGCAAGCGAGCAGCCAGAATCCCCGCGCGCCCCAAATATCCCACGAGTTTGCGATCGTCCGAACGGTCAACCACCGGCAGGCGTCCAACATCGAAGCGCAGCATCTTGGCGGCAGCTTCAGAAATAAGCTCATCAGGATACGTGACCACAAGATGCGTCTTCCCGGCTTCCTGCACGGTCATGGGTCCAGCGGGATCTTTATCGAGCGCGCGGAGAATGTCTCCGCGAGTAATAATGCCGGCGAGCTTGCCGTCACCATCCACAATCAGCAACGCTTGGTGGCGCGTTAGCGCAGGATCATGCCGGGCGATTCCCTCGGCGACCTCGGAAACTTTCGCGCTGGCTGCAACCACAGGAAGCTCCGTTTCCATGGTGTCGCCGACGGTGACTTGCGTAAGCGCGTCAGCTTCATAATCTTGGTGCACCCGCAGGCCGCGCCGCACCAGTTTTTCCGTCATGATCGAACTGTTCGGCATGAAGAGCATGGCAATGCCGTCGGCGATCACGCTAACCAGCATCAATGGCAGCACGGAATTATAGTCACGCGTGATTTCGAAAGCGAAAATGATGAACGAAAATGTAGCCCGCGATGCTGCTCCGAACACCGCTCCCATGGCCACCAGCGCGAATGCACCTGCGGACAGATGTTCGGCAGGGAAAAAGTGATCGGCCCCGAGGGCAAAAATTCCTCCCATGGCAGCGCTCCACATGAACGTTGGTGCGAGCAAGCCGCCCGACGTTCCACTGCCCAGCGAGATCACCAGCGCCGCCGCTTTTGCGATCATGACGATCAGCAAAAGTTTCCACGCCAGTTGTCCATTCAGAATGTCGCCGATCGTGTCATACCCCACGCCGAACACGCGCGGCACGAAGAAACCAATCACGCCCAGTCCCAACGCTCCAATCGCCGGCCACCACATTTCGTCGAACGGAAGTTTCTCGAACTGGTCTTCCACCCAGTACAGCAGCTTGCTGAATCCCGCTGCCGCCAGTCCGCAGATCAGGCCCAGCGCGAGATAGAAAGGCAACGCGCGTGGGATTGCGAAATCCATCGCCGCCACGTGAAACATGGGTCCGGGCCCCAGAAGTTGCATGTGCACCGCGGTCGCGAGCGTGCTCGCAATCACCAGCGGAATAAATGAGCGCGACTTGAACTCAAACAGCAGCAACTCAATGGCGAGAATCACGCCGGCGATCGGCGTGTTGAACGTGGCGGACATTCCTGCCGCGGCTCCGCAAGCCAGCAACACTTTGCGCTCCGAAGCCGTGGTATGCAGCAACTGGCCCACCAAAGAACCAATCGCTCCGCCGGTTTGAATGATGGGACCTTCGGCTCCAAACGGCCCGCCCGTGCCGATAGCGATGGCCGCCGAAATCGGTTTGAGAATCGCAACTCGCGGCGCGATGCGGCTCTGGTTGATCAGCACCGCTTCCATGGCCTCCGGAATGCCGTGGCCTTTGATCTTGGGCGTGCCGTACTTGGCCATCAGTCCCACGATGAGCCCGCCAACGACCGGCACCAGAATTACCCAGGCGCCAAGATGGTGGTGCCCCACGCTCGCGAAATCGGTCGACCAGCGATGAAAAAAGAAAAGATTGGTGAACAGACCAATAAGCTTGTAAAGCGCATAGGCCACGAATCCCGCCACAATGCCAATGCCGGCCGAGAGAAACGAGACCAGAACGATGCGAAAAGTATGATGGGGTTGCGCTGAATGGTTGCGGCTTGGGTTGGAAGGTTCCGCCGGCTGTGCGGCCGTGGTGCCATTTGTCGTCATGCCGAAATTGTTTCGTGCTCTTTCTGATTCTGAAGTGCCGTGGCGCGCTTGCGCCGCGTTGCACCTTCCTTTCGCATCACCCGCCGCAGAGCGGCCACGAGCGTCGGGCCGGCAGTGCGCAATTCGTCGCGGTGATGCAGGGCCAGCTCGGCGAGAATCCGCTCGCCCTTAGGAGTGAGCGCCAGCAGCACTTCGCGGCGGTCGTCCTGGGCTCGCTCGCGGTGCACCCAGCCGCGGGATTCCAGCCGGTTAATCAGTTCCACGGCGCTGTGGTGCCGGATTTGCATGCGGGTCGCGAGTTCGCGAATGCGCGGCCGGACTCCCGCCGGCATCCCCTTAATAGCCAGCATGAGCTGGTACTGTCCCCGCTCCAGCCCAGCTTGCTTGAGCGCCTGCTCGCTGAAATGAAGGAACCTGCGAATCTGGTATCGGAACTCCGCCAGCGCCTGGTAATCCGAAAGCATGAGCTTCTTCATGTCGACGATTGTATCGTGGCGCGATCTACTTCAACATTAGTATATCGTAACACGATATAAAAAGAAAAGAGCGCCAGCCTCATCAGCTTCGGACCCCCGGTTTACCCCGTAATTCCGGGCGCCCTCAGTGACTAACGAATTGTTGACGACCGAAGGACACCTCCGAACCACCCGACACTGGTTTGTTTTACCCTCCAGCGTTTAGAATCCTTAGTCCCACACTTCTAGACCCGACCCCAGGAGGCTTTGCCGAGTGATCCCGCGCTACACCCGCCCCGACATGGCCCGCATCTGGAGCGATGAAAACCGCTTCCGCACCTGGCTGGCGGTGGAAGTCGCCGCCACAGAAACTCTGGCCGAAGCCGGCATGGTCCCGAAGGATGCAGCCAAAGCCATCCGCGAACGGGCCGACTTCAGCGTGGAACGCATTCTGGAGATCGAAGCCGAAGTTCGCCACGACGTCATCGCCTTCACCACCGCGGTCGCCGAGATCGTGGGCCCGCACGCACGCTGGTTCCACTACGGCCTCACCTCGAACGATGTTGTCGATACCGCTCAGGCTCTGTTGATCAAGCAAGCGTCGCAAGTCATCGCCCAGGATCTGCAGAATTTGGCGGATGCTCTCGAACGCCGGGCGTGGGAGTTCAAAGACACACCCATGGTGGGGCGCACGCACGGCATCCACGCCGAGCCCATCACCTTCGGCTTCAAGCTGGCAAACTGGTTTTCGGAAACCCAACGCAACATCACGCGCTTCGCGGCCGCGGCGGAAGACATGCGAGTCGGGAAGTTCTCCGGAGCGGTCGGCATCTTTGCGCATCTCACGCCCGAACTGGAAGAAAAAATGTGCGCTCGGCTGGGATTGAAAGCCGCGGCAGTCTCGTCGCAGGTAATTCAGCGCGACCGCCACGCCTACTATCTCGCCACGCTGGCGGTCATCGCGTCAACCCTCGACAAGATCGCTACCGAGATACGTCACCTGCAGCGCACCGAAGTACGAGAAGCGGAAGAATTCTTCAGCGAGAAACAAAAAGGCTCGTCCGCCATGCCCCATAAACGCAATCCGATTACGACCGAGCAGATCAGCGGCTTGGCGCGCGTGGTGCGCAGCAACGCCCAGGCGGGATTTGAAAACGTCGCGTTGTGGCACGAGCGCGACATCTCGCATTCTTCCGTGGAGCGCGTGATTTTGCCCGACTCAACCACGCTCGTCGACTATCTCCTGAACAAGACCACCAACTTGATTGAGACCATGTTCGTGTATCCCGGCCGCATGCTCGCGAACCTGGAGAGCACACGCGGCCTGATCTTCAGCGGGCAGCTGTTGCTCGACCTGGTAGAGCACGGGGTCTCGCGCGAGGACGCCTACCGCCTGGTGCAAGCTCACGCCATGCATGCCTGGAAAGAAGGCCTGGATTTCCACCAGCTAGTGTTGGCCGATAAAGAAATTACCAGCCGCGTCCCGCCGAAACAGATCGAATTCGCTTTTGATCTCAAGCGGCAATTGAAGAACGTCGATAAAATCTTCGCCCGCGTTTTCGGAGGCAGGGGCACGGGAAGCAAGATCAAGGCGCGCAAGATCGCGAAGAGCGCAGCCTCCGACAATCCTAGAGTGCGTTCACACAGTCGCGGTCGCTAGGGAACATCTCAAGAATGGGTTCGGGAACGGCACGCGTTCAGTCTTGCCGCTAGGCCAAGAAAGACGCGGGCTTTAGCCTCTGAGGTCCTGCCTCGCGTCAGTCGCCGGGGATTTACTCACCCGTTCCGGCGGAGCCGTGAGAAACAGTCCCTGGCAGAGAATCAAGCCCGGTCCCACAACCTCCCCTCTTGCTTGAACCCATACTTGTGATAAAAGTTTCGCGATCTTCGTCCCCATTTGCTGCTCTTAAACTTTCATCATTTCACCCTGCGATGCATCTTCCGCACCAGCGTCCGCATCGAAGTAATTAACCAGGTAGTTAATTCGTAAAGTTTCGTCAATTGGGTCGGAGGTGACCTGTGACAATCACAATGACAAAGAAGGCAAGCTTGCTCAAAGCGGTGGGCTCTCTGCTGACGTTGGGGCTGTTGAGTGCAACGCTGGTCGCTCAAACCACGACTGCACCAACAACGGCTCAACCCGCGTCCTCGTCCCGCTACGACAATCAAATCCAAACCACCGTCACGCAAAAGCTGGCGGCGAAGAACCAGTTCCGCAACGTCAGGTCGAGCGTGCAAGACGGTATCGTGACGCTGACCGGCACAGTGGACCTGTACCAGCGCAAACTGGACGCGGCCAAACTGGCCCGCAAAACCGCAAGCGCGCAGGGTGTGCGCGATCTCGTCACGGTCGCGGGACCGAATGTCCCCGATGCGCAACTCGACAAAAAACTGTCGGAGAAGATGCGCTACGTGCGCTCCGGCTATGACAGCACGTTCGATTATTTCGCGCTGGTGGTGAAGGACGGAGTGGTGGTAATCCAAGGTCAGGATCGGACTGGGGTTGGCCGCGACGAAGCTGTGGCCGACGCGGCAAACATGCCTGGAGTGAAGGATGTAGTCGACAACATCTCGGTCGCGCCGGTTTCGAACTTCGATGACGGCTTGCGCATTCGTGCCGAGCGGACGCTCTATCGCGACCCTGTGCTGAGCAAATACGCGATGGATCCGGCGCGCCCGATTCGCATCATCGTGGCTAATGGGCACGTCACGCTTTACGGCTCCGTCGAAACCAAGATGGACAAGGAAGTCGCCGGCATTCGCGCCAACCAGCTCCCCGGTGCTTTCAGCGTAGAGAACAAACTGGTCGTGGAAGGGAACTCCGGACAGTCCGGGATGTAACAAATAGCACGGTTGTGGCCGGGGTGATGCAGCACTGGGTAAAAAGGGCGCGGCCAAGGCCACGCCCTTTTATTTCGGGGGCGTGTGCTGGAACGGAAGCTTGGTGTAGCGCGCCTTCTCGACTGCGACGATCAAGGCCACGCGCCCGTCGGAACTCCTCATGGGAAATGGCTTGCCAATATATTTGTGCGAAATCTCATCCATGATTTTCAACTCCGGATCCGGCCGCCGCTCGATCACGCGTCCGCGAATCTGCACTTCTTCGTAGGGATTCTCAAAATTCACAATCGACAAAGCGATTCGCGGATCGCGGCGCGTGTTCTTGGCTTTGAGCGAACCTTCTCCCGTACAGATCACGAGATGCTCGCCTTCGCGCGCGATCCAGATGGGTACGGACTGCGGAGAACCGTCGGGCATCAGCGTGGCAAGATGGGCGAAGTTCGCGCCGTCGACAAGATGTTTGATTTCTGGGGAAAGCGTGATACTCATGAATTCCTCCTCATCATTAGTTTCGAGCTCGGTCAGATCCAAACTCGTTAACTCAACCCAGCCGGTTGATCAGCGAGGCCACATATCCCGCGCCGAAACCGTTATCAATATTCACCACGCTCACATTAGACGCGCAGGAATTCAGCATGCCGAGCAGCGCGGCTAGTCCTTTAAAGGACGCGCCGTAACCCACGCTGGTCGGAACCGCAATCACCGGGACGCCGACAAGTCCGCCCACCACGCTGGGCAGCGCGCCCTCCATGCCGGCGCAGACGATCACCACGCGGGCCCTCATCAGCGCCTCGCGATTCGCCAGCAGGCGGTGAATGCCGGCGACGCCCACGTCGTAGAAGTGTTCAACCTCGTTCCCCATCAGTTCGGCGGTAACCACGGCCTCTTCGGCAACAGGAATATCGCTGGTTCCGGCCGAAACCACAGCGATGGTTCCTTTTCCGTATGTCTTCGCATCGCGCTGCAAGACGATCGCCCGCGCCAGCTTGCGATATTCCGCCCCGCGAACTTTTTTCTTCACGGCGGCAAACTGTTTTTCATCGGCGCGTGTCGCGAGAATGTTGCCACCCTGTTTAGCCAGTCGCGCAAAAATCTGCGCTGCGTTCGCCGGAGTTTTGCCTTCGCCCAGGATGACTTCCGGCATCCCGGCGCGAAGCGCGCGATGGTGGTCAACTTTTGCGAAGCCAAGATCTTCAAATGGCAAGTGGCGCAGGCGTTGCACCGCGTCGTCCGGCGAAAGTTTGCCGCGGCGAACCTGCTCGAACAGTTTGCGGATGGATTCGGCGTTCACGAAGCTTCAGCAGTCGGCACTCAGCCGGGCGAAGCCCAGAGTAGCATCTTCGAGCGATGAAATGTGTTAGTCGCGGCCGTTGCGGGAAAATGCGCGAGCTTTGGCGATCATGGTTGCACAGACTTTGCGAGCGAGGCCAGGTTCCTCGAGATGCGCGAGGAACAGGCGGCGCAGTCCGCTGGGTTTCACTTTACCGGCCAGGTACGCGTCGTAGATATGGCCTCCGATGCGATAACCCCACTCCTGTGCGGAAGCGTCAAGCGTTTGCGGATTGTCGTCGCCACGAACGGCGGACTGCGCCGCTTTCTCGCACGCGGCCCGGGACAGCAAATCAGAATCCTCACGCTCCGGTGCCGGCCGCGATGGACAGAGCACCCTCGATCCGAAGTAAGCCACGGCGTGCTCGACGATTCTCGCGTAGAAAGCGTCGAGAGCCGCCAGGAGCGCGCAGTTCTCTGCACCCTGGTTTTCGCGAGTTTCGCCGGCGCCCCAGCGTCGCGGCAAACCCTGGCAGGCCTGATGCAAAAAGCGCGCAGCGTCCTCGGCTGCGTGCATCATCTGAAATTCGCGCACGTAAAATGCATTCACCTGGGCCAAATATATACTGCCGCGCTGCTCCACCTGAGCCAGCATCGCTTCCATCTCCGGCTGGCTCACGCCTTTTCGCGACAGCAGGCGGCGCAGCATTGCGTCCGACGAACCGCCGTAAACTTCCGGCATCATATCGACCAGAAACTTCGGTTGCGTCCCGTTATGCGAAGAGTAACGGTCGATCTCCAGAAACCGCACCAGGCTATCGATCAGGTTATAGAGCGTGGGCGCGAAATCGGGACTGCCTTCACACCGGCTCCACTGGTCGAGCAGCAGCCGGTAGCTCTCGTATTTTTCCAGCGGCGTCGCGTTGAAAACGCACAGCACATCCTCGCGGACCCGCACCGCCTCCACTCGATCGGCGCGTTCGCCGGCCGCGCGCCAGTAGAGTGCATCCACATTTTGCAGAACAGTGAGGACTCTGGTGCCGGGCATTTCCTGGTGCAGCACGCGCGGCAAGTGCCCGGGGGCGAGATGCGATTCTCCGAACAAAACAAAAATCGCTGCGTTGGGATGGCGCTGGCGAATCTCGGCGATCTTGGCGGCGGCGTGACGATCGCGCGCCCCGATCTTGCGCAAGTCTTCGCGCGGCATGCAGTCGAGACCGTAAATGCCCTCGGAATGATCGCGAGCGGTGGCCAGCAATTCGTAAAATGGCGTCCAGTCGTAGCCCCAGTCGAGATCGAAGCGGATACGCTGCCGAAGTTCGCCCTCGTCAATCTCGCGACGCCACCACTCGTCAAGAATGTGCTGATCGCGCGCGAAGATGGTTTCGACGCCCAGAACCACCGGGCGCCCGCCGGCCAGCGCGCGCTGCTCCACTACCGACGCCGCATAGCGCTGGGCCGCGGGCAGAGCGTGGTAATCGCCGATCAACACTACATCGGCAGCCTGCATTGCATTTTGAATCTGCGGCGAATCCAGAAGAGAATCGTAAGTGCGGAAGGCGTCGCCATATTCGCGAAGATATTTGCGGCGATTGTTTGTGTCCTGAGCGCGGATTTCGCGCTCTACGCCTGCCAGCGCGTGCAACTGCCCTGCGCTGCGCCGGGACCGCAAGTTGGTGGTGGATGCCATGAGTTCGGCTCTTAGCTCTTAGCTTCTAGCTAACCCTTGCCAACAAAGCCCTTCGTGATTGGTGCCTTTTTTTGGCCCGAAGGTTTTCTTTTTCGTTTACCTGCAATGACTTCAGCCTTTAGCGCCCAACCGCCTTCGCGCCATCCCGGCCCCTGATCCCTGACCGCTGCTCTTGACTTCAGCACCGCAGCGTCCCTATGCTTTAGCGCGACCTCACGTCGCCACGCCGGAGCCGCATTGTCCAGTCAGCCCCCGCAGAACCTCACCGTCGCGACCACCGGTGCCAGCGGAGCCATCTTCCTGCGGCACCTGTTGCTTGCCGTGGGACGCGACCAGCGCGTGCGAACCGTAAACTTCATTGCCTCTGACAGCGGGCTGCGCGTTCTGGCCGAGGAGTTGGGACTGAAGGGGCGCTCCAATCTCGTTGGCCAAATTCTCGGATTTCCCGGTGGCCGCTCGTCGCAAAAAATAAAAGTTCAAGCCAACGCCGACATTGGCGCAAACGTGGCCAGCGGTTCTTATCCCGCCGACGCGATGATCGTGATCCCGTGCAGCATGGGCACTTTGGCGCGCATCGCCAACGGCATCGCATCGCACCTGATCGAACGCGCCGCCGACGTCTGCCTCAAAGAGAAGCGTCCGCTGGTGCTCTGCGTGCGCGAGACGCCGCTCAACAAAATTCACATCCGCAACATGTACCGGGCCGCCGACGCGGGCGCCACCGTCTTCCCGCTGATTCCCGCGTTCTATAACCTGCCCGCCTCGCTCGATGCCATGGCCCGCGAGTTTGCCTGCCGCGTGCTCGCCCACCTGGGCTTGCCCCAGCCCGGCGCCTTTCGTTGGAAGGGCTAGTTCTTTCGCGGGCAAAATCATGGGGACGATCTCAGTCTAGAGAGCCAGAAGTCCATAAGGCAGATATCCGCCGGACATGTACGCTGGTTTTCCCTTCGCTTGCTCCGAATCGGGCCGAGATTTCCAAAGCGACGACGCTGACGGGATAGCGTAGAATGCGGCAAATTCCAGTGAGGGTCGGTGCGATGTCTTCGGGGAATCATCGAGCGAAAGAATGCGTGCGGCTGTTCGCATTGCGCGGCCGGCGGTCGGCTCTGGTCGCGTTGGCGTTGGGCCTCGCAATGATCGCGTTGCCCGTGGCTGTTTGTGCTAACGCCGACGACCGGAATCCGTTGGCTGGCGATCCCAAGGCGGCGAGGGCGGGCGAGTATCAGTTCCGCATCAACTGCGCGCTTTGCCACGGCTTGGGCGCGCGCGGCGGTGGGCGCGGTCCCGACCTCACGCGGGCGCAGAAGAAACACACGCATTCTGACGCAGAAATGTTTCAGGTGATCAGCAACGGCATAGCGGGCACAGCCATGCCGGCCAATGGGACCAACGGGCAGGGCGTCGGCATGACCGACGAAGAAATCTGGCAGATCATTGCCTACATTCGCAGCCAGGAAGTGAAGGCGGCAGCGCAGCCCTCGGGCAATGCGGCGCACGGCAAAGAGTTGTTCTACGGCGATGGCAACTGCTCGCTGTGCCACATGATCGCGGGAAAGGGCGGACGGCTTGGGCCCGAACTCACATCCGTTGGCGGATCGCGCACCCGCGAGGCGATCATTGATTCGGTGCGCAATCCCAGCCGGCGGCTAGCCTGGGGGCTGACTGAAGCCACGAAAGAATTTCCGCAGGAGTACGAGAGCATTGAAGTGGTCACCGCCGACGGAAAAGAAATTAAGGGTGTAACGCTGAATGAAGACAGCTTCAGCGTGCAGATCATGGATAGGAACGAGCAGATTCATCTGCTGGAGAAAGACAAGCTGCGCTCGTTTCAGAAGAGTCGGGAATCGACCATGCCGAAATACAACGCGGACACTCTGAGCGACAAAGAGCTCGATGACATTGTGGCGTACCTGATCAGCGTGGGGGCGAAATGAGCGGACGCCGCATGCGTGAGACTGCGATGCGAACTTCTGACGGATCTTCTGAGACCTTGGCGCAACCGACCTCAGCGCGACCGTGGAAGAGCGGCGCTTCAGCGCCGCGTCAAGACGCCCTCATGAACCCGGGCTTTAGCCCCGGCGAGCCCCGGGGCGTGAAGGCCTTTCATCGCGCGCTTCCTAACGCGGCCCCTTCGGCAAGCTCAGGGCAGGCCCTGAAAGGGCCGCTTTTCCACGGTGCTTCCCGAGTTGCGATCAGGATGCTGGGGACCTGCCTCACGATCTACCTTTTTGCGAGAGCGGCACACGGGCAGGTCACTTTCGATCGCCTGGTCAATTCCGGCAAGGAACCGCAGAACTGGATGACTTACTCCGGCGATTATCGGGGCCGGCGCTTCAGCGCGCTCGACCAGGTCAACACCACCAACGTTCGCGCGCTCACCGCGAAGTGGGTGTACCAGACCGCGGCTACCGGGAAGCTCGAGACTTCGCCGCTGGTTGTGGACGGCATTCTCTACGCCACTGCGCAAGACAACCGCGCATTTGCGCTCGACGCGCGCACGGGACGGCCGATCTGGATGTACCAGCATCCGCTGCCGGGCGATATTCGTCCGTGCTGCGGGCGGGTGAATCGGGGCCTCGCGATTCTTGGCGATAAGGTTTTTCTTGGGACGCTCGATGCTCACGTGGTCGCTCTCGATGCCAAGACCGGAAATGTTCTGTGGGACGTAGTCGCCGCAGACTATCGTACCGGGCATAGCTTCACCGTGGCTCCGCTCGCCGTGAAGGATCTCGTGGTCATCGGCGTATCCGGCGGCGAGTATGGCGTGCGCGGATTTATCGATGCCTACGACGCTGCGACCGGCAAACGGCGGTGGCGTTTCTACACGGTGCCCGGGCCGGGCGAGCCGGGGCATGAGACCTGGGAAGGTGATTCGTGGAAAGTTGGCGGCGCTCCGGCATGGAACACGGGGACTTACGACGCGGGGACCAACCAGATTTTCTGGCCGACCGGTAATCCCGCACCCTCGAATCGCGGGGAGGGACGCGCGGGCGACAATCTTTACAGCAACACGCTGCTGGCCTTGAACGCCGATACCGGCAAGCTGAACTGGTATTTCCAGTTCACCAAACACGACGAGCACGACTGGGATGCGACCCAGGTGCCGGTGATGATTGATTCCGGCGGCAAGCATCTGATCGCGCAGGCTAACCGCAACGGATTCTTTTATGTGATCGATCGCACTACCGGCAAGCTGATGTCGGCGAACGCTTACGGCAAGACTACGTGGAGCGATGAGAAAGACGCCGAAGGGCGTCCGGTGGCGAACCAGAACGCTTCGCCGACGCTGGAGGGACACACGGTTTGTCCCGGAGCGCTGGGCACGACCAACTTCATGGCGCCGACGTATGATCCGCAGACGGGGCTATTCTACGTGACGGCCCGCGACCAGTGCGACATCTTCAGCACCGCTCCGCAACCTTACGAGGCGGGGCACGCTTATTACGGCAGCGCATATTTTCCTTCGGAGGAGGCCAAGCCTTATCGCGGATTCCTGAAGGCCATCGATCCGGCCACGGGGCAGGTGAAGTGGAAGTTTGAGCACACGTCGCCGACTTGGTCGGGCGTGCTGTCGACGGCTGGGGGGCTTGTGTTCACCGGCGACGCGGAGGGAAACTTCATCGCGATGGACGCGGCGGCGGGGAAGCCGCTGTGGCATTTCCAGATGGGCGGCGCGGTCTACGCTGCGCCCATGGCGTTCGCGGTGGACGGAAAAGAGTTTGTGGCCATCGCGGCGGGCAGCGCAGTGTATGCGTTCGGGCTTCCGTAGCGCCTCGGGGGCTGAAGCCCGTCTACGTGCTCGACGGCTTACGCGGCGCTGAAGCGCCGCTCTTCCACGGTGCTGCATGCCACGTCGGTGCACGCATGCGCGAGCACCTCAGGGGCTGAGGCCCGGGTCGAAAGCTTCATCGTCAGCGCTGCGCCACAACTATCAAGGTCAACTTCAACATCCAAAGCGACGGACAAGAGTGTCCGTCCTACATAAATCAAAGGCAACATCAAACAGGGCGGCTTTCCCCACATGGGCAGCCTCGCCCTTAGAACACTCTCCTAAAAAGCCAGAATAGGGAACCTGACAGCATCATTGCGACTGGCAGCGTCAGGACCCAGGCCAGAGCCAGATTGCGGACGGTGGACCACTGGATGCCGGAGTGGTTGGCGGCCATGGTGCCGGCGATGCCCGACGAGAGAACGTGCGTGGTGCTTACCGGGAGGCCGAAGCCGTCTGCTGCGCCGATGGTGGCCATGGCGGTGATTTCGGCGACTGCGCCCTGGGCGTAGGTCAGGTGGCTCTTGCCGATTTTTTCACCGACCGTGATTACGATGCGCTTCCATCCCACCATGGTGCCCAGTCCCAGGGCCATGGCGACTGCGACTTTTACCCAGAGAGGAATGAAGCGGGTGGAATAGTCGACGTGCTTTTTGTAGTTGGCGAGCACGGCGGCGTCGGCATCGGAAATCGCGGGCTTGCCGCTCTTTTTCATCAGGCGCAGGGCTTCGCTGATCAGGTACAGATCGTTGCGGAAGTTGCGTACGCGCTGGTTGGGAACATTTTTCAGTTCCTTGTAGAGTCCGGTCTCGTTGCCGATGTCGTTGATCAGGTTGCGCAGTGCCAGCATGGTGTTGGGAGTGAACTGCTTGGTGCGGATGTAGTCGGTGAGGTCGTCGCGAGCGTCGCCGATGACGGCGTCGGGGCTGACGTAGTGGCTGACGGTATCGGCGGCCTGCTGGCTGACGGCGATGAAATCCTGCGACTGCTGGAAGGTGACAGCGTGGTTGAGGGCGTAGGCCGTGGGCACGGTGCCGATGAGGATCAGCATAATCAGGCCCATACCTTTTTGTCCGTCGTTGGAGCCGTGGAAGAAACTGACTCCGGTGCAGGTGAGGATGAGCAGGGCGCGAATGTAGAGCGGCGGGGGCTCGGTGCCTTCGGGAGCCGTATAAAGTTTGGGATCCTTAATGAGGGCCTTGGCGAGGAGCAGCAGTAGCGCGGCGCAGGCGAAGCCCACGATCGGGGAGAGCAGCAGCGAATAGCCGATGTTTGTGGCCTGGCCCCAATCCACGCCGCTGGTGCCGGAGCGGCCGTTGATGAGCTGGTTGGCGATGCCGACTCCGATGACGGAGCCGATGAGAGTGTGCGAACTGGAGGCGGGCAATCCGAACCACCAGGTGCCGAGGTTCCAGATAATGGCGGCGACGAGCAGGGCGAAGACCATGGCGAATCCGGCCTTGCTGCCGACTTGCAGAATCAACTCCACGGGGAGCAGCGAGATGATGGCGAAAGCGACCAGGCCGCTGGAGACGAGCACTCCCAGGAAATTCCAGAAGCCGGACCACACCACCGCGATGTGCGGCTCGAGCGAATGCGTGTAGATGACCGTGGCCACAGCGTTGGCGGTGTCGTGGAATCCGTTGACGAACTCAAAACCGAGCGCGACCAGCAGCGCGATGCCGAGCAGCAGATAAGGCAGAATGGATTCCGAGGGAGAGACGGAGAGGTCGCGCACCAGGGCGGTTCCGGAATAGAGCACGCCCACGATGAGCACGAGGCCGAAAATGATCATGCCGAGCTTGCCGGGAGAGCGCGAGAGTTTGGCGTCGAGTGCGGACTGGGGCTTGGTCTCGAGTACGGTTGCGGTGGCCATAGGCTCCTCGTCTAGCGGGGTAGATGTGACAAGTGCTGCGAAGGAGGGACTATACGCGGGGAATGTTACGGGGATGTGAAAAGAGGGATGGGTAAGGCCCTAAATTCAGGTGTCAGGGCTGAGACTTGCGCCTTCCGCTCTCCTAAGCGGCACGACCGCGGTGGTTGCCGAAAAGTTAGTCGCGGAAGAGGATGCGCACCTCAGACACTAAAGCGCGGACATATTTTCAACGTCTTAACGGCATGAGTAAAACTCGTGCCCTTCCCAAACCCGCGTCAATCCGGGCTTCCCTAGAACTTGACTACGATTCCGGCGGAGAAGCGGAGGTTGTTTTCGTGGCTGCTCAAGCTGGGGAGTATGCCGGGGCCGAAGGCGTGGTCGTAGATGGCGTTCAGGTCGTGGCCGGTGTAGTAGTAGTCGAACTGCGCAAGGCGGACGGAAAAGCGGGGGTAGACCTTGTAGTCGACGCCGGCGCCGACGGCTCCGGCGAGAGCCCAGTCGGTGACGTATTGGGAGGAGCCGAAGAGGCCGGGGATGGAGCCCGCGTCCAGATGGTAGCGCTCACCGCCGGCCAGGGCGTGGGCGAAGGGTGTGAACTTCGATTTGGGTTTGAAGGTGTAGACCGCGCCACCCATGAGGGAATATTCGTTGGCGTCGGGGAGCTGGACGAGTGCCTGGTTCGAACTGGAGAAAGGATTGCCGTAGTGGCCGGCGAAGTCGGCGACAAATCCCAGCCGGGGCTTCCAGTTGTACTGCACTTCGGAATTCCATCCGCTGAAGTTGTGGGCCACGCTGAAGGTGTTGGCGGGCTGGTCCAGACCAGAGTTGAGGGCGGAGCTGGTTAATCCGCCGGTGTCGGCGTGCACCAGGGAATAGCCGCCGAAAACCTGCACCTTGGGGTTTGAGTTTTGTGCCAGCGCGGAAGAAGCGATAAAAATCATCAGAGCCAGTGCTGCGGCTGCGAAACGGGTCATTGTCGGGCGTTCTCCGTTTATCTTTAAATCTTTATCTAGATCTTAGGATGCACGAAATCTGGAATGCTCGAAATCTAAGACGCACGAAACCAATTATCTAGGATGCTGCGAAACCGGGCGCCAAGGCGCCCTAATCAAATATACCTAAATAAATTCCCGGCGTTTGGGATGCGAGCAAAGCCTCAGAGGCCAAAGCCCCGAATCCTTGGGTGCTTGGGCGGCACGGCTGGAAGCCGTGCCCTACCCAAAAACCCATTCGTGAGGTGGGTTGTAGCCATTTCGCGTAGCGGGTCAAAGCGCGGCCATTCTGCGTTGGACTAGCGCGAAGTAGAGGGCCACGAGAATCAGCAAGACGCCATTCACGCCGAGCACTACCGGGGCGGTGAACAGAGGGACGAGCCAGCCTGAAAGCAGGTTGCCCATGGGCATGCCGCCGCGGAAGGCGAAGTTGTAGACGCTCATGACGCGGCCGCGCATTTCGTTGGTGGTGATCAGCTGCACCAGGGAATTCACGGTGGCGAAAACCGCCATCATTGATGCGCCGACCAGAACCAGCAGGGACTCGCTGAGCGGCAGAGACTTGGAGAGAGCGAAGCCGGCAATCCCGGCGCCCAGGCAGGCGAGCGCGCCGAGAGCTACCAGTCCTTTTCTCTTGAAATTTCCGGCGCTGGCGATGCTTAGCGAGCCGCAGATCGAGCCGAATCCCATGAGAGCGAGGAGATTGCCGTAGGTTCCCGGGCCGCGATGGAAAATGTCTTTCACGAAGACGGGAATGTAGGTGCGCATGGGCATGCTGAGCGCGGTCATGCAGAAAGCCAGAATGATAAGGGCCTCCATGGATCCCTGTTTGCGGACGAACCGGATGCCTTGCTTCAGGCTCGTGAACATGGACTCCGTGGTTTTTACCGGTAGGAAGCGGGTGGTGATGAGCGTCAACGAAATGATCGGCGCCAGGAAGGAAAGCGCATTCAGGCCGAAGCACCATTTTTCGCCGAGCCTTAAGACTTGCCCGCCCAGCGCCGGACCCACCGTGATCGCCACGTTGAACTGGATGGCATTCAGGGCGATGGCGTTGGGCATGTCGTCCTTTTCGACCAGCGTGGGAATCAGCGCCTGGTAGGCGGGACCGCCGAACGCCTGCGCGAAACCGGAAACGAATGAGAGGCAGAGGATGTGCCAGACGTGAACATGACCTGTCGCGACCAGAATGGTGAGAATGGCGGCCGTCGTCATCTGAACATATTGCGAGCCGAGCAGAATTTTTCTGCGCTCCAGGCGATCGGCGACCACGCCGCCGATCAGGGAGAACAGAAAGATAGGGATGCCGCCGAGAAATTGATCCAGGGCCAGCAGAAATGCGGAGTGGCTGAGCCGGTAGATGAGCCATCCCTGGGCCACGATTTGCATCCAGGTGCCGATGCTGGAGGTGCAGGCGCCAATCCACATCAGGCGAAAATCGCGATACTGAAATGCTTTGAAGACCCGGCCAAGCACGGCGGTGGGGCTTCTGCGCGCGGGCTTTTCCGGCAGTGTTGCGGGTAGTGTCTCGTTCGTATCCACGAATCAGGTAGTTTCCCATCGAGATGGTAGCAGTATTCTGGCGTGGCCGTTTCCTGGGCTTCGGGCTTGAGGAATGACAGAATCAGGGCGCGCGATACGCTACTTCCATTTCGAGCGCGTCCGCTCAGCGTTGCACTTCATAAGCCAACGACATTCTCCCCGACCGATAGAGGCGGTGGCTAATCAATCGCAGGTTGGTGGGGCTGTAAGGAGGGGGGAGTAATGGAATTCCGGCGCCCAGCAACACGGGGATCACGGCAACTTCGACGCTATCTACAAGGCCAGAGTCGAGAAAGGAGCGGAACAGGTCGCTGCCGCCAAACAGCCAAATGTCCTTTCCGCTTTTAGCTTTCAGGTCTCTCACCCAATCTGGATTCAATTCCTGCATGACGGTTACGTAGGGGTGCCCTTGCGGTTTGAGAGTCCGCGAGAAAACGATGGAAGTAACTCCGGTGAACGCCGTGAAAGCCGCTTCACCTCGGGTTCGGACGGCAAGCTCGAAGGTTCGCCTGCCCATTAGCAGGGTGTCAAATTGCAACCAAAACGCGGCGAAATCGACTTCCGAGTCCGCGCCAATCCAGTCGTATTCTCCGTTCGGCCCGGCGATATGGCCATCCAGGCTCATCGCAACTGAATAACGAAGCTTTCGCATACGTGCGCTCCCACTGAGCAATGAGCACGACCTGAAGCCGCCCATTGTTTCACAAATACGTTTCACAAAAACGGATCCCCTGCTGACAATCTCGTTAGCACTCATCGATCAGAATCGGGATTTTGAGTGTAGCGGCCTGTAGGGGCCAGTTCGGGCCTGGGCAGCCACGAGGATCGGCGCGTTGGTTACCAGCGGTAGCTTCTGCTTTTCGAGGAACTCGATATGCTATAGCGGAGCGCACATGAGCGTACAAGAGCCAGCCCCGCGAACTTCGGCAAGTCAGGGTCCGGCATTCTGGATCTTCGTTCCCGCTCTCTTGCTCTCCGGATTTGTCTTGTGGGCCAGTGTACCCCGCGATCTCTTCTTCAGTCTCCTGGCCGTGAGTGCGCTGCTGCCTGCGCTGTGCGGAATCGTTTTGCGAGCGATGCGACAGATGAAGGGTGCGTCGATCTGCGCCGTTATTGTGCTGGCCTGGTACTGGTTGCCGGTCATTTTGCTGTTCTTCGTGGCGTCAAATCGAGCAAGCGCAGGCGGGCGCCTACTTGCCGTCTACTTCTCGGAGTTGATCATACCCGTCGGAATCGTCGCCCTCGCGGCGACCGTTTCGTTCGCCAGAAGGGTGGGCGTGGGATGGGCAGCCGGCGCGGTGATTGTCGCGTTCATCCCGTGTGTTCTTCTGGCTGGTGCGGCGGAAAGGGCACAGAGTTTGAAGTACTCAACTCCCCGGCCCGCCGATCCCATGTCCCTGACAACCGATCTGCTCGCCATTCACCGGTGCAACCAGGATTTTTCAGGAGCGCATCCCGACAAAGGATATGCGGAATCCCTGGAGCAACTGGGGCCTCAGGGAACGCAGTGCTTATCGGCCAATCTCACGGGCGGCGCGAGCGACAAATTTACAATTCGATATGAGGCTGGCGCTCGCAGCGCGAGCGGAATGATAGCGACCTATTCGGTGAGCGCTTGGGAAACAGCTCCAAAGGCCACTAACTGGACCACGATTTACAGCGATGAATCGGGATTGATCTGGTATCGTCTCGGAGCCCCTGCGGGGCCAATGAAGGCCGAGCTTGAGCAGCTCTATCCTGGCTCTGATTTCGCCGCGGTTCTGCGCTGCGTTGAGGAGCGCGACCCTACGCATGTGCGCGTCTACCGGGGAGGAAATGACCCGGTCAAAATCACGACTCGTGAGGAATACATCAGGAATTGCATCTTCTTCGGCGCTGCTTTCACTTCCGCGAACACATTTAGCCTGAACGGATACGAATATCGCTACAGCTTTTCAGACTACGAATTCGAAGTGAGTGCAAGACCGGCAACGTATGGCGAAAGCCGTTTGCGCAGCTACTTGGCGATCGGTCGATTTGGGGAAGATGGCAAGCTGGCAACCCTGAACGTCTACGCCACTCCGCAGAATCGCGACGCTACCACGGACGATCCCCTGGCCATGGCGCGGGAGCTAGATCTACCCTCAAGCACTGGAGTCGCAAAAGAAGAGTTCTGTGGCGACCACCTCTGCCCCTGACCTCCAGGCGGCACTCTGCAACTCGCCTTTGAGCCTGACCTTGGAAGAAGATGTCTTCATTCGAGGATACATAGCTTAGGATATAGCTTATGACCGACTGGTTCGCGCGCCCCGTCCTACACGTGACCGACGTTGAGGCCTCGCTCCGCTTTTACATCGACCGGCTCGGCTTCACGAGTCCCTGGCGCTACGACGAGTACGGCAGAGCGCACGTCGCGCAGGTCGACCGGCAAGGCTGCGCGCTTATCCTGGCCGACACGTGGCCGGAGAAGATTGGCAAAGGACTGATGTTCATTTCCTTGAACGTCGAGTTCCTGAATGACGAACCGCCGTCGCGCGAGGCCGCGGCCGCCGCAGTGGATGCGCTGCGCGCGGAACTCGAGGCCAAAGGCGTGCTGGTCAAGGAGGGTTCGTGGGGTTACCGGCTTCTGGTGGTCGATGATCCCGACGGCAATCAGCTCTTCTTCAACTATCCCGCCGAGATGGCATCTGCCAGGATTGTTAGCGACGATATTCAATCGTCCAACCGCGCCTCGCCGGGCCACGCGACAACGGCAGCGGAGTGACACTGCAATTGCGTGAGGCATTTGAACCCGTTGGCGCAATGGCCTGCGGGTGTTGAAAAAGTCACCGAGATAAGCACGTCGAATGCTCGCCTGTTACCTCCGTTACACCACAAACTCACTTAGAGTGTGTCTAATTTGGGGAGTGTCCTGAAGAACGCCCATGCGCACTTTACTGAATGCCATCATCGTTGTTCTGATCCCCGTCGCCGGATTTGTCGCGCTCCGCCGCATCGGCCTCACCGGAGCGAGTGGGGCCTTCCTCATCTTCGTCACGACGGCTGTCTTGTTCGTCTGGGCCGGAAAGCAGGACAGTCGCGCCAACCAGCTTAGACTGCAAAAGGGCGCCGCATCGTTCGGCTTTCTACCAGCAGGACGAGACGATGTTCCGCTCTCCATCGAACCGCTACGCGGCAACGGCTGGGTAGCGGCAGCAGCTGGCGGGGAGCTGCGAGGCCTGCAGGCATGGATATTCGACTATTGCATACCCGATCGAGGGTCTGCGGAGTCTCAGAGAAACGTTAATCAAACCGTTGTCGCGTTCCGGGTCGATGATGCGAACCTGCCCAAGTTTCAGATTCGCCCGTTGGACTCGTCGACTTCGATCTTCGATTACCCGCGCTGGAAAAACTTCGACGGCAGTTGGGAAAACAGCGATGACACCGTCTGCTTCCCCGACGCGCTGCAATTCCACCGGCGTTTTGAGATGATGTCCATCGGGGAAGAAGGAGTGCGCCAGCTCTTCAACGCGAAACTGCTGGACACCATTGCCGCTCTGAACGACTGTAATTGCGTAATAAAGGGTTACTACACCACCATCCTCTTCTTCACTCCGGATAAAATACTTCGGCCTGCCGAATACGAGCCCTTTGCGCGCAAAGGCGCCGACATCGCCTACGCCATATTTTCCGCATTTTCCGCGGAGAAGCGCGTGATGGCGGCCGCAGCAAAATGAAAATTGGGACTACTGCAGGAAACAAATCGCGGGCGGAGCTTGCATCGCTGGCGTAATATCGCGATTCCACTCATCGATTCGATCTTGCAGGACCCCGCTTGCAGTGACTGGGACGCCGCACGAAGTTTGTGTGGGAAAGAACCTCAAATCCGCCGCACCTTGTCCTGCGAAAAAGCACGGGCCTTTATCGGCTTACGCATCTCGCGCGGGAACTTCGGATGTCATTGACAACGAAACTCGGGAGCGTTATTGTGCGATTACACCGGAAAGGAGGTGGTCGAATGACAAGTTCTGAATGTGGCAGTAGTTGTGGGAGTCTAAGACCAGGTGAGGTGGCTGAGACTTAGGGCTGGTTGCTCTAAGCGGGGCTTTGGACGCAGCCGCGCATGCGCGACGCGACGAAGCTACAGCCCGCACACTAACCGGTGAATGAGGATTGACGTCCGCCTGGCTCAGGTCGGTCAGGGGCGTCGATCGGGTACACCCCGGAGTTGCCGTGAGAGGCCACGTAGAGTGACCACCTCTTGGTCAATCCCAAACAGTCCGCCGGACGGCCCGCAGGTTTCATGCCTGCGGGCCGTTGTATTTTCGGCCAAAGGTTCTCGCCGCCGGTTTCCGCCGATTCTCACGCATAAGACTTCGGACACGTAACACGTGACACGTAACGCCTGACACGTAAGACCTGGAGTATGATTCCCTGCCATGACGATGATCGACCCGGAGCGCGAGAGACTGCGGCTTTCGGAGGTCTACTCCAGCCAGACCGACGGGGAACTGGAACAGGTTGCAGCGCAGTCTTCCGGCCTTACTGAAGTGGCCCGCGAGGCGCTGCGTGCGGAACTGACAAAGCGTGGATTGTACGTCGGGCAACTGGAAGAAGAGGAGCCGGAGCAGGACAGTGCGGAGTTTCGCGACCTGGTCGTGATCCGCAGCTACTGGAATCTCATGGAAGCCGAACTGGCAAAAGGCGTGCTCGATGCGTCTGGAATCGAAGCGTTTCTTTTCGACGACAACATGGTGCGTCTGGACTGGTTCAACGCCAATGCGCTGGGAGGGATAAAGTTGCGGGTAGATGTGAGCAATGTTGAAGATGCGAATCGAATTCTGGACGAAAACATCGCCGATGGGGCGCAGTCCGAAGCCGAGCCGGACTCAGCCGAGTAGCTTCTCGAATCCTCTGCGGATCACGTCCAGCGTATCTTCCGCGAGATTAAGCGCAGGCAATTCCTCTCGCGTGAACCAGCGGGCGGTGGCAGCGTCGCCCGCGGCCGCTAACTCGCCACTGACGCGGCGGCAGAGAAAATCAACCAGCACGTAGTGGTACTGCACGCGGCCGCTGGGGTCGTGCAGTACGCGGTCGAAGACGCCCAGCAGTTCGCCGGGTTCGACGGTGAGTCCGGTTTCTTCGCGAGGCCTCGCGCGTGGCGGCATCGCGAACGAGTTCGCCGATTTCCAGCACGCCTCCGGGGATCGACCACTGGGCTTGCAGCGGAGGGTGCGCGCGCTTTACGAGAACGACGCGGGAGTTCTCGATGATGATGGCGCCGACTCCGACCAGTGGTTGCTCGGGATATTCGCGTTGCATGGTGCTGGCATTTTAAAGCAACTTCTCACATCGAAATCGCGGTGGGAAACAGCGGGTCCCCTTCGGCTTCGCTCAGGGCAGGCTCTCCACTTTGCTTCCCCTTCCCTTCGGGGACGGGAAGCTTCGGCCGGGATGCCAGTTCGTAACGGCAGTCGGCTGCCGAACTGCGCTCGGCTCGGACGGGCAAGAGTGCCCGTCCGCACACAGGCTATCCCTACTTAGGCTATCCCCACACAGACTAACCCCGCACAGGCCGCCCACACGCGAGCCATTTCTGCTCTGTGGTTAAATGATGTTGCCTATGGCGCTTGAGGAATACAAACGGAAGCGGCGGTTTGAGGAAACGCCGGAGCCTCCTCCGAAAGTGGAGACCAGGGCGGGGCATCGGTTCGTGGTGCAGAAGCATGAAGCCACGAGGCTGCATTACGACTTTCGGCTGGAGATGGAGGGCGTGTTGAAGTCCTGGGCGGTGCCCAAGGGACCTTCGCTCGACCCGGCGGACAAGCGGTTGGCCATGCAGGTAGAGGATCATCCGGTTTCGTATTTCGATTTCGAAGGCAACATTCCGGAAGGGAACTACGGCGCGGGCACGGTGATGGTTTGGGATGTCGGCACGTGGGAGCCGCTTTCGCCAGTGGCGGTCAAAGGGAAGTATCTGCCGGGGACCGAGGCCGAAGCCGTAGCGATGCTCGCCAAGGGCGATCTGAAGTTTCGCTTGCACGGCAAAAAGCTGAACGGAGATTTCGCGCTGGTGAAGATGCGCGGACGGCGCCCGGGGAGCAAGGGGAATGAATGGCTGATGATCAAGAAGCACGACGAGTTTGTGGTCGAGGGATACGACATAGAGTCGCTCGATGAGTCGGTGCTGACCGGGCGCAGCATGGCGGAGATCGCGGGCGATGCGGGCTCGGCGGAGTGGAAGAGCCGCCCGGCGGGGCGAGGGAAACTTAAGGCCGCGTGGCTGGCGGATGCTGTGGCCAAGCTTGATCAGAAAAAAAAACAAAAAAAGCTGATTACAGAGGCCACAGAGGAACACAGGGGAAAAAAAGGAAAAGAAAAGAAGCCTAAAGCGAGCGCGGCTCCGGCGGCGGCGACAAAGGCTTCCGACCCTAAAACGAAGTCCCCTGCGCCGCCTGTGGTGAAAGAAGTTTCCGCCGCGCCGGTGAAGCGGCCGATGCCGCTGACCATCCATCCCATGCTGGCGGAATCCGTCGAAAAACCGTTTGACGGGGCGGAGTGGCTGTTCGAAATCAAGTGGGACGGATACCGTGCGGTCGCCTTTATCAATGCGGGCAAGGTGCGACTGGTCTCGCGCAATCAGAACGATTTGACGGCGCGTTACCCCGAGTTGAAAGATCTGCCGAAATTCGTTCACGCGCGCGAAGCGATTCTCGACGGTGAAGTGGTGGCGCTTGATGAAGAAGGCCGCGCGTCGTTCAGCTTGATGCAGCAGCGCACCGGGTTTCGTCCCGGCGGACGCCGGGCTGCGGAGAAAGCTGACGTGCCCGTGCTCTACTACGCGTTCGATTTGCTGTATCTCGACGGTTACGATTGGCGGCGTGTCCCGCTCGAGGAGCGTAAGGCCAAGCTGGCGTCGCTGCTCACCGCGGGCGATGCGGTGCGCTACTCCGATCACTATCCGGAGCTGGGAAAGGCGCTGTTTGCGATGGCGCACAAGAAGGGGCTGGAAGGCATTCTGGCCAAGAATCGGCAGAGTATTTATGAAGAGCGCCGCAGCCGCGAATGGCTGAAAATCAAAATCAAACACCGGCAGGAGTGTGTGATCGGAGGGTTCACCGAACCGGAAGGCAGCCGCGCGCATTTCGGCTCGATCGTGCTGGGACTATATGACGGCAAAGGCAGGCTGATTCACGTGGGCCAGGCCGGAAGCGGATTCGATCAGAAATCGCTCGAGGAAGTTTGGGAATTGCTGAAGAAGATCGAGACGAAGAAGGATCCGTTCTACGGCGAAGTCGAGGCGCTGCGGAAAGTGAGCTGGGTCAAGCCCGAACTGGTAGCCGAGATTGAGTATGCGGAATGGACAAAAGGAGCGGACGGCGGTTCGCCGAAGCTGCGCGCGCCGGTTTTTCTAGGCTTGAGGGATGATAAGGATCCGAAGGATTGCCTGCTGGAGGAGAAAAGCTAAGAGAGCGGGCGTGGGGCAGTCCTGTCGACTGCGGTTGAGGGAGATGCGGACGTAAGCTCCGTCACCGAGCCTTCGGCTCGGTTCGGGATGACAAGGGTTTTCGAATAGCTAAGAGCTGAAGCTGAGAGCTAGCTCTCTACTTGATATCCTTCATGGCCAGCAGCGTTCCGTAGTCGCGGCCTCCGGGTTCCACCGCGCGGGCCACAACGCCGACGAAAGCAGTCTTCAATTCAGGGAACTTCGCGACCAGGGCTTTGATCACCGTCACGTTGCTTTGGTAGGTGCGCGTGGTATCGGAAACGTTGCTGGCCTGGTATTTCACGATCAGGTCCAGATCGTTGCCGACGGCCTCGGGAAAGACGATTGTCAGCTTGTAGGTTGCGCCTCCCGCGGGCAGGTCCACAGTTCTTGCGTCGGCGGGCAAATCCCCAGGTTGCAGGGGCTGCAACTCGTCGATCAGCTTGTCGGTGGTGGCGGTTTTCATGAACGACAGGGGAGAAATGAGAATCAGCGCCTGCTGGTAGTAGAGCCAGGCATTGTGCAACTGACCCTTCGTCTTATAGTCGCGGGCGCGGCTGAGGAACCAGTCGACCGCATGCCCCGCGGCCTGTACGGGCTTGATGTAGAGGCCGCCCAGTTTCCAGTCGTTTCCCTGCTGCTGCAAAATAAAAGAAACGGTCGCCGGATTCGCCGAGGCCGCGTCGAAAATCACGACGGCATACTTGCCGGGTGGAAGATTGTCGAGATTGAAAACGGCGCTGCCGGCGGTTTGACCATGCTGGTTGAACACGCCGCAGAGGAACTCCGCATGCGCGATGGGGGCTGCACCTTCGGCGTCCAGGAGAAACGGCGGACGCGATGTGCCATGAGAACCTGCAATCTCGGACTTGTGGCTCGTAACCGCCGATTCAATTCCGCTGAAGTTGGAGACGACGCTGGGGATCGCATTCTGGCGGAGGCCTGCCAGATCTCCGCTGGCGGCCATGTCGAAGAAGCGCTGTCCGGCGGACGTGATGGCGGCGCGAGTGGCTGCGTCCATGTCATCCGCGGTTTTGCAGCTTTCTGCGTGCGCGAGGATGGTGGTCGACAGCAGTAGAAATGCGCCCAAAATCATGCGCAAGCCAGCGACTGGGCGACAGGAGCCATAGTTCATCGGAGTCTTGATGCTCTTTCCTTTCCCAGGGTTGACGAGGATTCCGTCCGCAGTATGCCGCGGTTTGCCCCGTTTATAAATTGTACGCTGCCGTGCGTATTAAATTGCGGGGCTAGGGGGCGCGTTGCGGTTTGGTGCAAGAGAGTGCGCGCTTAGCGTTCCATGTATATCGGACACCGATGGTGCGTCAGCGGAGGCGACGGCCCACCAAAATCTGCGATGGTGTTGGGCGTCTGGTTCCACTTCTCGCAAAGGCGCGAGAAATGGGGCACCTAGGTCAAACCTGAATCCTCAGTTGAAACTGAGCGCTGCCCGGCCAGCAGGTTCTTCGCATCCTGTGCCGGGAGCGGTGTAGAATTTTTGCAAGGCTGTTGTCGGGCACGAGCGAGGGCTCTGGGAGGGGTGGTTATGCGCGCACAACGAGGTTTTGCATCTTTGTGGATCGCCGGTCTCGTTGCCGGCGTTCTGTGCGCCGGATGCCTCGGGGCCGTCGATCAGCCGAAGGCCGTTTCCACCACCACTTCCAAGAATCATCGAAAAGCGGCCAAGAAGCCGCCGCTTCCCCCGCTGCCCTCGGGACCGCGGGGGCCGGTGCCTCAAATCTCCCTGGATTCCATGCAAGCCGTCGCGCCTCACGTAACTTACGAGGGCGGTCAACTCACGATTGTCGCTCCGAATTCGACTCTGGCCGACATTCTGCGGGCCGTCCGCAGGCTAACCGGCGCCGAGATGGAAATCCCGCCCAACGCCAACGAACGGGTGGTGACGAATCTTGGGCCGGGTCCGGCACCCGGCGTGGTGGCCGAATTGCTCAACGGATCGCACTTCAACTATGTGCTGCTGGGTGCGCCGTCTGACGCCAAAACGTTGACCCGCGTCGTGCTGGTGGCCAAGAGCGGTCCGGAGACAACTGCGCCGGGCGCGGGCGTGGTGGCGAATGCGGCGTCGCCGCAGCAAGTGGTGGCGCCGGGAGCTGCCGATGCGGCCGATGCGGACACGGCCGATGACAGCGATGACAGCGCCGAGCAGAACGGCACGGAGCCGGCCGAACAACAACCTCCTCCTGCCGGGGACACTGCGGTCAAGACTCCGCAGCAACTGTTGCAGGAGATGCAGCAACGCCAGCTGCAAATGCAACAGCAGCAACAAGCCGGCGGAGCACCACAACCCGGACAACCGCCCACCCCGGGACAGGGCATCACGCCGCCATTTCGCGGGCCCCAGCAGCAACTGCCGCAGACGCCGCAGCAACCGCCAGATCAGTAATAGGATTGCCGGCATCGAGCTCGATGTGACCCACGTGGTGTTGAGCGTATTTAGTTGAGCTTTTTGGAGTTGAGCCTCGACGTCAAGCTAGCGCAGGTTGCCGGCCAGTTCTTTGCCCTCGACATTTCTGGCCTGCTGCAGCAGTTTCCAGTCGCGGGCAAAATCTCGTTCGGAGACCGTGGGCGTGGACGTCCGGCGCAACTCTGCCTCCAGCCTGGCCTCAAGAAGTTCGCGCACGAGTTGCGAAGGAGCGCCGCTGCTGAAGATGTTGTCGGCGGAAATGCCCACCCTCACTAGTCGCTCGCCAACCTGCATGCGCAGCACCGGCCGGTCCTGGGCATCAAATTCCAATTGCGCTTTGGACTCGAGCCGCGCCCATTCCTTGCGGATATTCCCCGGCGCGCCTTCCGCGTCCGCTTCGGCCAGCAAGCCTTCCAGTTCTTTCTGACGAGCCTGGCGATCGTCGCGGCTTAGCGGAAGTTCCCGCTCGCCGTCCGCGGCAAACACCAGGGCATCCTCCGCGGGATCAAAGTGCCGGGCCCCGGTTCCTACGAAGACCGCAAACACGCAGCCGGCAAAAATCGGGCTGGCCACGGCGCTGGGCACAATGTATTTCTTCGACTTGAAGAAAGACTCCACCACGCCGTGCACGGTGGTGCTGCGCGGCATGCTGCCCGGAATCTGCGGTATCACCAGTCTCGAGAATTGCAGCTCAGGATGACGCCCGCTGTAGCGGATGAGCGTTTGCGCGACCTGTTTGGGAGTGGTCATGCCCGCATCGGCGACCACACTGCGATGCAAAGCCTTGGGGTAATAGAAGTTAAGGACGTCTTTCGCGAAGTCGGCGCAGTTGCGCCAGGCCAGGTGGAAGTGTGAACGATTCGCCGACGAGTTGAGCGTCCGGATCAGGGCCGCGTCCTGCTCCGCCGTGGTTTCAATTTCGAAGCCGTAAATCGTCCGGTCATAGGAAGAGCCGACCAGTTCGTACCAGTTTCCCCCGGGTGTGCCGCCGTTTTTGGCGTCCGGAGCCACTCCCCGCAGATGTTGCCGGCGGTAGCGGTCGCGGAGTTGCAGCACCATCCTGGCGTCGGCGAAAAGCGGAATATCCTCAGGCCGCTCAACCGCATAGAGGTAAGGGACGAGCGGGATCGCGACCCAATCGTAGCCCCCCACTCCGTCATAGCGGCTGATCACGATTCCGGTCTCGCCGGGCGCACACGGCCGTAACTCGACCGGCGACTCGGCGCAAACCCCGGAGAGATACACGGCGGCGTGGCCGGTCGCGGTGAAGAAACCCAAATGCCCGTAAGGCTCTTCCAGCAGCAGCGTTGCCGAGGCCCCCGCGCGCGGGACACACGCCGAGATCAGGACTATCAGCGCACAGCATACTCGTCCTAATTCGCGTCGTATTCCCTGGAGATCGTTTTGGGACAAGCGGTTACCCCTAGTAGAATCCTAACCGTCTTATTTAGAACCCTTTAGAGGAAGATTAGTTGCTGCAAATCGGAAAGACCAGTTACCGAAGGCCAGCGATAATCGGGGGTTATTACCGATCCGATGGGATGGCGAATGGATGGCGAAGAAGAGAGAAGAATCAATGCCTGACGCCGGGGTTTAGGTCGGGTCTGTGGAAAACCTGTGGAATACCCTGGTTAAGGGCCGCAGGCTTTCATTGTTCTCAATCGGGTAGCTGCCCAGTCACAGGGACGAAGCTGTTTTCGGGGAACTCTTTGTCTTGCCGATTGAAAATCGGCGCAACGTTCTCTAATGTTAGCTCAGTTGGGCTTTAATCAGTCGGGCTTTAATCGCTTACGCAGCCCCTGGAGGACGCATGGTGGCTCTCGCGCAGAATTTCCGCTTCGCGTTTCGGCAGCTTAGCAAGACGCCCGGCTTCAGCTTGGCCGTGGTCCTTACGCTTGCTCTCGGAATTGGCGCCACCACCGCCATCTTCTCGCTGGTCGAAGGGATCCTGTTGCGCCCGCTCCCGTTCAGCAATCCTGACCGGCTCGTGCTAGTGGGAGATCACATCGGAGGCGGCCCGAACACTCCCGTCACAGCCCGCGAGATCGGCATTTACTCGAACGCAACCAGCGCCTTTGTTTCCATGGGCGGTTACATCGGTGCCAGCTACGAACTTTCCGGCAGGGCAACTCCGGAAGAAGTCGACGGAGCGCGGCTCACCGCAGGAGTGTTCCCAACCCTCGGTGTTCGGCCCATTCTTGGCCGCGTTTTTACGCAGGAGGAAGAGGACGCGCAGCAGCCGCTCGCCGTCATCAGCTATGCCTTGTGGCTGACTCGCTACCAGCGTGATCCCGGCGTGCTCGGCAGCTCCATCGACCTCGATCGCAGGCCGTACACGATTATCGGCGTGATGCCGCGGAGCTTCGAATTTCCTCTGCAAGACGGGCAACTCGACCAAGTGCAGATCTGGGTGCCGATGAGCCTTACACCTGACGAACTTTCGGACCAGAACGCGGGTTTTTGGGGATTCCAGATGGTTGCGCGCCTCAAGGATGGCGTCACGCTCCCGCAGGCGGCGCAGGATGCGGATCGTGTCGCCCGGCAGATCATGCGCGGTTTTCCCGCGAGCATGAATGCAATTCACATTCAGGGTGACGTCACGCCGCTGATGGAGTATGCAGTCGCGGACGTTCGGCCCCTGCTGCGTACGCTGTTCTTCGCCGTCTCCATCGTTTTGCTGATTGCTTGCGTTAATGTCGCGGGGCTGCTGCTGGTGCGGGCCATTCGCCGGCGGCGCGAGTGCGCTGTTCGGCTGGCTCTAGGCGCGCGTGCCAGCGCCATCATCCGTGAATCTATGTGCGAAGGAATTTTGCTCAGCGTCGGGGGAGGCGTACTGGGCCTGGCGTTTGCCGCCGCCGTTATCCGAACCGCCCTGCATCTGCTGCCCGAGTCCATGCCGCGCATCGACTCCATCTCGATCGACGGAATCGTCGTCACCTTCGCATTGCTTGTCGCTCTCATCACCGGTGTACTCTGCAGCCTTGCGCCGGCCTTCGCAGCGTTGCGGACCAACCTGACGGAAAGCCTTAAAGAGGGCGTGAGAACCGGGACTGGCGCTTCGAGCCACGCCTGGCTGCGCTCAACCCTGGTGGTCTCGGAGATCGCTATTGCCCTGGTGCTGCTCACCGTATCGGGCGCGTTCCTGCGCAGCTTCCAGAAGATGCGGGCCGTCGACCCCGGCTTTCGTCCCGACCACGTCCTGGTCGCCAGCTATCAGTTGCCACTCACGCAGTACAGTACTCAGACTTCCGCCGAGGCCTTCAACCGCGCGGTGGTCGACCGGCTCGCCCGCAAGCCGGGCATCGTTTCGGTTGGCATCACCAATAGTCTCCCTGCCTCTGGTCTTCACGGAGGGGCTGCCTACACCATTGAGGGCGCGCCCGTAGACACCTGGAAGCTGAAATTCTCCATGTTCGCGTTTACCTACGGCGACTATTTCGCTGCCATGAGCATTCCATTGCTTGATGGCCGGTACTTTACCAACGACGATCGCTCCAACTCGCCGCTGGTTGTGATTGTCAGCCAATCGATGGCCGAGCATTCCTGGCCCGGTCAGCGGGCTGTGGGGAGGCGGATGCACATTGGCAACCCGCACAAGGGACTGCCTTGGGCGACGGTGGTGGGCGTGGTCGCCGATACCAAGATCGGTTCACCCGACGAGCCCAGCAAAGACCAGTGGTACATGAGTGCGGAGCAACCCGCTATTCTCTATGGCTCCGGCGCCTCGGATAACCCCATCCTGACTAGTGGATACATCACGCTGCGTTCCGCGCTTCCTCCCGAGCAGATGACTCAAACCCTGCGCTCGACCGTGGCCGAGGTCGACCCGCTGCTCGCTCTGCAGCAGATGCAGCCGATGAGTGCCGTCGTCTCGAACGTGGAAGCGCCGCGCCGTTTCAATACCGATCTCATCACTTCTTTCGCGGTGGGAGCGCTACTGCTCGCTATTACCGGGATCTATGCCGTGGTAGCATTCTCGGTCTCGCTGCGCACGCAGGAGATCGCCATCCGCATGGCGCTGGGCGCGCAGCGGACTCGCATCGCACGGCTCGTTCTGATTTCAGGTGTGAAGATGGCGCTGATCGGCTGTGGCTTCGGCGTGCTGGGCTCGCTCGCTATCTCGCGGATGGTCCGCTCATTCCTGTTCAACGTGAGTGCTACCGATCCGCTCGTCTACCTGGCGGCAACCCTGACCATGATGTTTCTGGCGGTGGCTGCTTCGGCGCTTCCCGCAATACGGGCCGCATCCGCCGACCCCATCGACGCCCTGCGAGAAATTTAGAAATCCATTTACTGCTTAAAGTTTTCGAACCGGACGTCATTTTTCCTTTGGATTGAGTATCCTCCGGCGCGCCCAGCGTGCGCTCTCGGCGACAATCTCATCTTTGTCGCTGGCCAGTTTTTCCAGCAGCGGGAGAAATTTTCGGTTGCCAGTGTTGCCGGCGGCGATCACGGCGTTGCGCCGCAGGCCAGAGCGTTTGGTCCTCCGCACGGGAGAACGGCGAAAGGCGGTGCGGAATTCTTCTTCGCTGATTTCCGCCAGCCAATCGAGTGCTGGATCTACCAGTTCGGGGCGGGGAGCAAATTCCGGCGCCGACGTTGCCGGAGCCTTGCGGTTCCACGGGCAGACGTCCTGACAAATGTCGCAGCCGAAGATGTGGCGTCCCATGCCGGCTCGCAGCTCTTCGGGAATTTCGCCGCGTTTCTCAATCGTGAGATACGAAATGCACGGATTGGAATCGAGCTGGTAGGGCGCGATGAGTGCATTCGTGGGGCAGGCTTCGATGCAGCGCGTACAGGTGCCGCAGCGGTCGGGCGCGGGCAGGTCGGGCTCGAGTTCGAGCGAAGTCAGAATTACTCCCAGAAAAAGCCATGAACCTTTTTTCTGGTTGATGATGCAGGTGTTTTTCCCGATCCAGCCGACTCCGGCGTACTTGGCGAAGACGCGTTCGACGATGGGGCCAGTGTCGACGTAGGAACGCGTGATGAGTTCAGCGGCGCTTTCGGCGGAAGGTTCCGCTTCCGCGGCTTTTCGCAAAGCAACCTCAACCTGCCGCAGGCGGCGCAGGACTGCGTCGTGATAGTCCTCGTGGCCCCAGGCATAGCGCGAAATCCATCCTCGACTGGCGTTGTAAGAATCGGCGAACTCCGTGGAATAAGGCTGCGCCGCGTTGTAGTTGATGGCACAGACCACGACGCTTCGCGCCCAGGGCGCGACCCGCGCGAGAGATGCGCGCTTGAGATCTCCTCGCTGGTCGCGTGCTTCCATATACTTCATTTCGCCGGCGCGGCCGGCAGCGATCCAGGCGGGAAAATGATCGAGCTCCGGAGCATGCCCGGTGGGCGCAATGCCACAGAGTTCGAAGCCGGCGTCTTCGGCGGCGGCCTTGACGATCGATGTAAGTTTGCCGATCTGATTCATAAAAACACATGCGGCAGACGCGAAGGACAATCACGAGACCAAACGCTTTTAACCGCAAAGATCGCAAAGAAGAGCCGCAAAGGACGCAAAGAAAAACAGCTCAATGAGATTTTCTTTGCGATCTCTGCGGCATTTCTTTGCGGACTTTGCGGTTAAAAGCTTTGTGACTGGAATGAGCATGGGCGAATGCAATTTATACAGACTTCAAAATGCGGAACCTTCAGTTCCAAAGTGGAACCAGAAAATTACTTGCGAGTCGATTTTTTATTGCCTTCGTTTTCTAAGGGTATAGGCTTCCCGATAACGAGTCACGCATCTTCTCCCCCTGCGCGTTCTCCAAAATTACTTTTGCAAAGGAGAAAGCCGATATGTCGCAAGCACCCCAACCCCAAATTGCAACCATTCAAATATCGGTCATCAATGAGAGCACCGTATTGACCGATGCCGATGTCACGCCGGTGGTTCCGGCCCTGCAACAGCAAGTGACCGGCGATTTTCGCCCGGTGTGGGGCGTCGACGCCGAACTCACGTTGATTCCTCAGGGCCAGCAACCTCCGGCCGGAAGCTGGTGGCTGGTGATTCTCGACAATTCCGATCAAGCGGGCGCGCTGGGCTACCACGACCTGACCAGCGAGGGCCTGCCCATGGGCAAAGTTTTTGCTGCCAGCGATTTGACGGCGGGCACTTCGTGGACCATCACGGCGAGCCACGAACTACTCGAAATGCTGGGCGACCCCGACATTAACCTGAGCGCGTTCATCCAGAACGCCGATACAACTGGAACACTCTACGCCTATGAAGTCTGCGACGCGTGCGAGGACGACAGCTTCGGCTACCAGATCGACAACGTTCTGGTTTCGGACTTCATCTACCCCGCATGGTTCGAGACTTTCCGGGCGCCGGGCTCAACTCAATTCGACCACATGAGCCAGATTCAGAATCCGCTGCAGCTGCTCAAGGGCGGCTACATTGGACTCTTCAATATCACCGCCGGCAGCGGCTGGCAGCAGCAGACGGCGGAGAAAATTCCGACCAGCACGAAGCAACGTGGCAAGGTGGGTTCGCGCCGCGAACGCCGCGCCACTCCTCGTTTTCAATGGGTGAACAGCCTGCCGCAACGCAAGATCGTCGGCAACGCGCACGAGTATCGCAAACACGTAATGGCGATTCAACGGCGAAGGGAAGCAGCCTAGGTTTCCCTGCAGAACTCTCCCCATCCGCCCCGCGCGCCCTGCGCGGGGCATTTTTCTTGGCGAGGAATAAATATCTATTAAATACTGTCGTCCTGAGCGGAGCGAGACGGTGCGCGAAGCGAGCCGGCTTGCGGAGTCGAAGGATCCCTACCACCCTAATGAATCGCGGTGCGAGAGTATCGCGGGGCGCCCACAACCTCCGGGGACGAGTTATGCTGGAAGGGATCCTTCGACTGCGACCTGTCTTTCGCAAAGCGAAAAACAAGCCTTCGCTCAGGATGACAAAAAGAGGAGATGTCAGGGGTCAGAGTTTAGGTAGAAGTCACGCCGGATCCTACACGCCCAGCTTTTTCACTTCTTCGTTGTAGTACTTGCGGTAGAGGATGTCCCACTCCTGCGAGCCTTCGAGGATGGTGCGTTTCTGGCTCTCGATTTTGTGGCGGGCGGCGACGTCGATTCTTTCTTCCTGATTGAGCAGCTCTTCGAGCAGCTTGCGGGTTTCCTGGCGGATGGTGTTGGGGTCTTCGATGAATTCCACTTCGTCCATGGCCTTGAGCACGTCGGAGACCGCGCGGGCCAGCACGTTCACTTTGTCGCGGCTGAGCCTCACAGCACCGCCTTGTACTTGCGCACCAGTTCGGTTTTCACCTTGCGAAACATCTCCTGGTAGTTGGCGCCGCTCTTCTGCATCTCGTCGGAATAGGCTTCGAGGATGACGCGGACTTCGTCGTTGATGCGGTCTTCGAGCGAGAGTTCATCGACCAGCGCGGCGTGCACGCGCTCGGTGACCGCCGGGACCTTTTCGGTCTCAATGAACTTGCCGGCAATCAGTTTCTTGGTGACTTCGCGGGCTAAATAGCCCACATATTCTTTGGAAAGAAGCATTGCGGATCGGAGGCCCTGCGCCAGTTATTGTGAATAAAAAAGTGTAACACAGGCGGAGCGGTGCTGCGTGCGGCGCGGGCCGAGGCTCGGGTTGAGCCGTAAATTACGGTCTGTCATCCTGTGCGAAGTTGTCGTCCGCGAAGCGGACGACAACGTAGTCGAAGGACCCCTAACAGCGTAACGGGCGCCGGAGCCCTGGAGTTCTTGACGGATAGCCGAACATGGCGAGAGCAAACTGGCGGCAGGGATCCTTCGACTGCGTTGGTCGTGCGCTTCGCGCACGGCCAACTTCGCTCAGGATGACAGAGCAGAGGGGGCGACGAGGCTACCGCGCCTTCGTAAACCACTCCTCGAACCACTCCAGCGTGCGCAGGTTGTAATCGCGCTCGTCGGCTGCCTTTACGAACATGTGCCCTTCGTCGGGATAGACCACCAGCGTAGTCGGCACATTCATCGCCTTCAGCGCGTGCCACCACTCCACGGATTGTTCCATAGGAACCTCGCCGTCGCGGTCGCCGACCAGAATCAGGGTGGGCGTCTTCACGGCTTTCACGAAGTGCATGGGATCGCTTTTGGCGTACACTGCCGGGTCGTCGTATACAGAAGCGTCGAAGAACGGGAGCATCCATTCGTCGATGTCGTTCAAGCCGTAATAACTGAGCCAGTCCGAAAGGCCCGCGCCCGCCACTGCCGCGGCGAATCGCGTGGTCTGCGTCTCCGCCCACATCGTCATGTAGCCGCCGTAACTATGTCCGCGGATGCCGATACGTTTCGGATCGATCGGATACTGCTCGGTCAGCGCCTCCACTCCAGCCATGATGTCGCGGTAATCGCCTCCGCCAAAATCCTTGACGTTGCCTTGCGTGAATGCCTCGCCCTGCCCGTAACTGCCGCGCGGATTTGGACACAGCGCGAAGTAACCCAAAGCCGCTTCCGCCCCGTTGAGGCCCTCGTCCCAGTGCGAAGTGCAGGCATGGGCGGGTCCGCCGTGGACGTTCACCGTTAAAGGATAAGTTTTCCCTGGAGCGAAATCCTTGGGAAACGTGAGCCAGCCCTGCACTCGCGTGCTGCCGTTCATCCAGTGCACGTTGCGAGTCTCGCCCCATGCGGGTTTCACTCCGGCGTTGAAGTGCGTGACTTGTTCCCACTTGCCGATTGTGCCGGCCCACACTTCCGGCGGCGTGCCTGCCGCTTCCCGAACCACGGCGACCTTCGCCGCGTCGCGCGAGAACGAACCGGTCGGCTCCCAGCCGTCGCTGGCCGTGCCGGTGAGTTCTTCGCCAGTCCAGAGAATCTGGCTTGCGTCGCCGTTAATGCCAATCGTTGCGAAGCTGGAGTTTCCATCCAGATTCTGCGCGAAGACGATGCGGTCGGAACCCGACCACGCCACAGCGGAGGGAGACGCCTTGATCCCCGGCGTGAGATTTCGCGCGGGCCCGCCCGCCAGTGGAACCAGCATGATTTCTCCGCCGGTCAGCCCCGCGTCGCTCATCAGCCCTTCGATGAACGCCACATTTTTTCCGTCGGGAGAAACGTGAGGGTCGGCGAGTTCCAGCTTCGGTTTGTAGATCTCGCGCATCTCACCGGTCTGCGCGCCGATGCGATAAAGTCGAGCCGACCACCAGTTTGCATCGCCATTGCCGTGCGCGGCGATGGCAGCCCAGCTTTGTCCGTCGGGAGCCCAATCGTACTCGTAGACGTAAAGGTCCGCGGGCGTGGCTTGGGTCAGCTGGTTGCTGTTGAGATCGTTTGTTCGAAGATCCACTACTGCAATGCGCTGCTCGTAGATTTTTTCGTCCACGACTCCGGCCAGCGGCGTCATCGGCTGCAGCGGCCCGGCCACGCGCGGCATGCCTTCAATGAAGAGCAGAGCAAGCTTCGATCCATCAGGAGAAAACCGCGGATTCTCGGCGTAGCCCTTCAGTTCCGCGCGCTTGACCGGAGCGCCACCGTTGACCTCCGCAGTCCAGAGCTGCGCCCGGGGTACGTCGCCGGGCAGGTCCGCCAGGAACGCAAGCCGCATACCGTCCGCCGACCAGACGACCTCGCGCAGAGGAAGTTTTCCTTCGACGGCAATCGTGCGCGGAGCGCCGCCACTGAGAGCGAGCACAGTGATCTCCCCATCCACGATGTAGGCAACCTTCCTTCCGTCCGGCGATATCGCCACCTGATCAATCCTTTTGCCGTTCGGCATGGAATCGAGCACGCGGGCGGCGCGAGAGCCGGCCGATGATTGCCCGTTCGATGGGGAGGTCAAACTGACGGAGACTGCGATCAGGCAGAACAGCGCAAAAAGTCGCTCGCGGCGGCTGGCATGTGATTTCATGGCAAACGAGTATACACAGCCAGTGATCGCAGCGGCGTCCGCATGGCCGCCGCTGGCACCTAGCTCACGAACGGCATACAATGCATTAGCCGAACTTCCTATGTCTCCCATTCCCGACGACCTCACCACAGTCAAAGACGACATGATTGCCTTCGTCGAAGGCCACGGCATGCGCCGCTTCCACGGCTATGTGGACTTCGAAGAAGTGCAGTGCGTGATGTGGGAGACGCACGGAAATCCCGACGGCTGGAAGGATTTCGTGGAACTGGCCAAGAGCGCCGGCGCGGCCTTCCTTACCATGCATTCCTGGACGCTGGAGCGCACCGAGCTCGACGAACTTGTGCAGCGGCTCTCCACCTCGGAATTCACCGACACCGAGGACGTGGAAGACGCGCGCTGGCTCCGCGCCTACGCCGGCAAAGTAGGCTTTCTCCAGCTGGGATGGGCCTACCAGGGCTCGATGTTCCTCTGCGAAGTCAGCACCGAGTGGTACGAACGCTACCAGCACCTGCTCGAAGTCTCCGACGAATTCGGCGGCCTCGCCATCGACGAACCCGGCCAGGACGAAGAAAGCTAAAGTGGAAACAGACCATGTGGGGACGGGCGCTCTCGCCCATCCAGTCCGAGCGAAGCTCGGATGGTTCTCTTCTCAGCCAGCACATCGCCTTAGTGATTCTCTAAATCGTTGCCTTCAACCGGGAAGTGGTTGCCGAGCCGGCGATTACAGAGATTGATATGAAATGGGTTCTCAAAACCGCTAATGATATACACGTGGAATCTCTCGCGGAAGAATTGCGATCGCATTCGTGTATTGGTGCAAATAGCTTCGATCAAGCCACGACCCTAGCCCGGCTGCTGACAATGCGCGGCATCGCCGATCTTGAATCCGCGGCCCGCTTCCTCTCCCCATCGCTTTCTCATCTGCACCCGCCCGATAAAATGGCTGGACTCCGCGCCGCGGTCGACCGCATCGACGCCGCTCTGGAGCGCAAAGAGCCGATTCTGATTTACGGCGACTACGACGTCGACGGCACCATGGCCGTCATCATTCTGAAGACAGCCATCGAACTATGCGGCGGCACGGCCGATTTCCATGTCCCGCACCGCATTCGTGAAGGCTACGATCTGCGTGACGACGTAATCGAGCGCGCGGCCGCGGCCGGCATTCGCCTGATCATCAGCGTCGACATGGGCATCCGCGCCTTCGCGCCCGCGGAAACGGCGCGGCGGCTGGGAGTGGATCTCATCGTCACCGATCATCACCTCCCCGGTCCAGACGGTGTGCCTAAAGCGCTGGCCGTGGTCAATCCCAATCAGGCGGGATGCGAGTATCCCTACAAGCAGCTTTGCGGCGCTGGCGTAGCATTCAAGCTGGCTCAGGGTTTGATGCAGCGCCGTCTCGCCGACAAAGATCAGAACAAGCTGCTGTTGTCGTTCATGAAAATTGCGGCCATCGCCACCATCGCAGATGCAGTTCCGCTCGCCGGCGAGAATCGCGTCTTCGCCAAACTCGGCCTCGATGCGCTGCGGCACGCCGTGAATCCCGGGTTGAAAGCGCTGCTCGAAGTCGCGCAGATTTCTCCCCAGCGCTCGCCCACTGCCACCGAGGTCGCGTTTCGCATCGCGCCGCGCATCAACGCCGCCGGCCGCATGGATGTGGCCCGCGACGTGATCGAACTTTTCAGCGTGAAAGATCCCGCGCGTGCCCGCGAGCTGGCCGCGAAACTCGATCAGCTCAACACCAGCCGCCAGGAAGAAGAGCGTCGCATTCTGCGTTCGCTAGAAGATCGCATCAGCGGCGATCCCGCGCTTGTGCGACGCCTACTGCATCGTGCTCGATGGCGAAGCCTGGCATCGCGGTGTCATCGGCATCACGGCCACGCGCGTGGTCGAGCGCTACAACCGCCCAACGCTCGTGATTTCGCGCGAGGGCGAGGAAGCCTTCGGTTCAGGCCGATCGATTCGAGCCTTCCATCTGCTGGAAGCGTATCGAATCCTGCCGCGACCTTTTCTCGCGCTACGGCGGACACGCCCACGCCTGCGGTTTCGCCATGCCCGCCGCCAACATTGAGCAACTGCGCGCGCGGCTGGATGCGTTTGCCCGCGCCCGTCTCAGTCTCGCCGATTTCGAACCCGTCCTCGACGTCGACGCCGCACTTCGTTTCGACGAAATCACGCCCGAGCTTTTTCAGGCGCTGCGCCTGCTGGAGCCCTACGGCGTGGGAAATCCAGAGCCAGTATTCTCTGCACGCGGCACAAAACTAACCGCCCCGCCGCGCATCCTGAAAGACAAGCACCTGAAACTAAGACTGACCGGAGGGACCACTTCTGCCTGTGTGGGCGCGGGCACCCCGCCCACGCCAGCTGCAAAAGCGGCCGGGTTTGCTGCTGGGCCAACCGAGGATGCAATCGAGGAAATGTCCGGGGCAGCGATTCTGGCCTCACCCCGCTGCCATCCAGATTCCGCATCGATCCCAAGACGCGACGTGAAAGCCGCAATAGAGAGTCGAAATGAAGCCGCAGCGAGTTCCGCAACCTGGCGACGTTCGATCGTCTTCGACGCCCTGGCCTGGAACATGGCCGAGCGCGTCCAGCAGACGCCGCTCCTCGCCGGCGACGCCATCGACATCGCCTTCACGATCGGACACAACGACCATCCCGACTATGGCGGCCTGGAGCTTTCCCTGCGCGACTTCAAGAGGGAAATGAAAGCATTCGAGCAAACGGCAAGCCAATCAAAAGCCGAAACGAAGTCCAGCCCAACTCACGCGAGCCCGCATCCGGCATAGCCGACGCCCCACTTACCACAAATGGTAGTACCCATCCCGCCTCGCCAAATCCACTTCCACTCCGAACAACCGTGACAAGCGTTCCACTTGCAATATCCCTTCCTTTGGACCATCCGCCACGATGTGTCCTCGGCTCATCAGCACGACGCGTTGAATCTCAGGCACAATGTCAGCCAGTTCGTGGGTCACCAGAATAATTCCGATGCCCGAGTTCGCCAGTGTGCGCATGGCCTGCCGCACCGTGTGCTGAGCGGCGAGATCCAAGGAGTTGCAGGGCTCGTCGAACAGCAATGCACGCGGATTGTGCACCAGCGCGCGCGCGATCAGCACGCGCCGGGCCTCACCCGAAGACATCTCGCACACCGGCCGATCCGCCAGATGCGAAATCCCTAACTGCTGCAGCGCAGCGTCGGCCAAATGCCGTTGTCCCGCGTCGACACTGTGATTCGAGAAAATGCTGATGCTGCTGAAAAAACCGGACAACACCACGTCGCGCCCGTTCGCGTCTCCTGTAACGGAAGCCATCAGGTCATTCGAGACAATGCCAAGCCGGGCGCGCAAGCTGAATACGTCCCACGACTCGTCGCCCAGGATCGTCATCGCCGAGTCCTTCCGCACCACCGGATAACACTCGCGAGTAATGGTCTTAATCAGCGTGGACTTGCCGCAGCCGTTCGGCCCCAGGATGGCAACGTGTTCCTCCGCTCCGATGCGCAGGCTGAAGTCATCAAGGGCGGGGGTCTGACCTCGCATGACGCAGATGTTTCGTAACTCCAGCAGGGGAGGTGCCGCGTTCGTGTTCATTGCATCCAAGTGTAGACGAGGCCCTGATTCAGAGCGAAAAGCTCAGAGCTTGAGAGCCGACAGCTGCTCCTAAAGCATTACACTGGACTTAGCCATGCCGCTCCCGGTCTACCATTTGCGACGCTGGATAGCGGTCATCGGTGTCGTCTGCACGCTGGTGGTTGCGGGAATGTATCTGCGCGTCCGCTTTCACCAACTCAGCGTGCTGAGAGGTATCCCGGGCAAGATGGGGATCGACATTAAGCAAACTGCCACCGGCTACCAGTATTCCCAGTCCGACGGCAAGCGCACGCTCTTCACCATTGAGGCTAGCGATTTCAAGCGATTCAAACTCGGCGACCGCGCCGAGTTGCACAACGTCAACATCGTGCTCTACGGACGCGATTCCTCGCGCTTCGACCGCATCTACGGTGACGATTTCACTTACGATCCGAAATCCGGCGACATTACCGCCAAAGGAGAAGTCCAGATCGATCTGGAAGCCAATCCCGCCGGCCGCACCAACCCCGATCAATCTGTTCCCAAGGAACTCCGGAGCTCCATTCACCTGAAGACTCGCGACCTGGTTTTCAATCGCGAGAGCGGAAACGCCATGACTCCCGCGCAAGTTGAGTTCAGTACTCCTCAGGCCTCGGGATCGGCCGTCGGCGTTCTGTATGCGGGCAAAGCAAACACGTTGACCCTGGCATCCCAGGTTCGGGTGGAGATGTCCGGAGGCGACCCCTCGACCATTGAAGCGTCGAGTGGCCTCATCACCGGCGAGCCTCGTGTAGTTCTGCTGGAACATCCGAGTCTCCTGCGCGGCGATGAAAGCATGCAGGCGGATCACGCGAAGCTGTTCCTCACACCCGACAACAATGTGGATCGGATCCTGGCCACGGACAATGTACACGCGCAACTCGACGAAGCCTCGGGCACGACCAGCGCGGGTCGAAGAAAAGAGCCGAAGAATAAGACCGGGCCGGCAAGGAAAACTCCTGCGGCGAACGGGTCTCAAAAACCGACTCCCGATACGGAGGTCCGCTCCGACGAAGCCGAGTTCCTGCTCACCGGCAAACAGAACCAACTGCGCACCGCAACCTTGACCGGACATGTGGAATTGGAGCGTGCCGGCGCGCAACCGATGCATGGCACCGCCGGCCGGGTGATTCTCGACTATGCCGGCCAGAACCAGCTTCAGAAGGTGCATGCGCTCGACCAGGTGCGCCTGACGCAAAACTCCACCACTCGCGAGCCGGCGGCAGCGAAAAATTCCGCAAAGGATTCCGGTTCCCAGGACTTTGCCTTAGCCGCGTCAGCAGTTGATTTTCTCGTAGTCGATGGCCGGTTTCTGGATCGCGCCGAAACCTTCGGCCCAGCACAAATCACAATTCTCTCGGCGCCGCTCGCACAATCCGAGCCCCGAACTTCGAACCCGCAGAACTCTCCGGCTCCCACTGCGCAGCAGACCATCATCACCGCCGGCAAGTTCAACGCGAAGTTCGAGTTCGTCGCGGGAAGCAGCCGCTTATCCACAATTCACGGCGCGCCCGATGCGCGCATCGTGAACCAGGGCCCAGGCCAGCCGGAAAGAGTCAGCACCAGCGAAACCGTGGACGCGACGTTACTCCCGCAAGGAGGAATTGCTACCGTCACGCAACAAGGCAACGTCGTTTACACCGATGATCAGGGCCCAGACAAGCGCACACAGGCAACGGCAGATTTGGCGCGCTACACTCCCGCCGACCAGATGCTGGTGCTCACCGGCACCGCGGCCGGCAATCCCCGTGTGATCGAAGGCGGCATGGCCACCACCGCGAATGTCATCCGCATCAATCGCGCCACCGGAGAAGCGCTGGCCGAGGGCGACGTCAAGAGCACCTACAGCGAATTGCAGGAACAGCCCAACGGCTCACTGCTGGCGTCTTCCTCCCCCATTCACGTCACGGCGCGAAGCATGACCGCCCGCAACCATCCCGCGATAGCCATTTACACCGGAGGAGCCCGCCTCTGGCAAGACGCCAACGTCATCGAAGCCCCCACCATCCAGTTTGACCGGGAGCACCGCTCGCTGATCGCAGAGGGAACCCCGGCCCGGCCAGTCTCGACGATTCTGGTGCAACCGGAGAAGGCGCAACCAGAGAAGGCCCAACCAGAACAGGATGCCCCGCCGTTGCCGGCCCGACCAAAACCGGCACGGGCGCAGGCACAAAAGAAAGCTGGCGGGGCAAAGTCAGAGGCCGCCGCCAAGTCGGATGGCCCAAGCCTAGTCGCAATCACAGCGGCTAAACTCACCTACATCGATTCTGAACGCAAGGCCCACTACGAAGGCGGCGTCACGGCGAAGGGTACCGATTTCACCGCCTCGTCCCAAACCATGGACGTCTACCTGCTCCCCCGCAGTCAAATCGTAAGCCAAAATGCGAGCCAAGTCATAAGCCAAGCTAAGCCCAGTCAATCGGTTACGGGGCAGGGACGCGTTGACCGCGTGGTCGCCCAAGGCCACGTTTTGGTCCTGCAACCCAACCGCCGCGCCGAGGGAGAAATGCTGGTTTACTCCGCGGCGGACGACAAGTTTGTGCTCACCGGCGGACCGCCCAGCATTTTTGATGCCGAACAGGGCAAAGTTACGGGAGTTTCGTTGACTTTCTTTAGGGCCGATGATAGGGTGCTCGTAGAAGGCGAAGCAAGTACTCCTGTGGTAACTCAGACCCGAGTGGCACGATAGATGCGTACCCTGGCCACGGAAGAAATTGGCAAATCGTATCGTGGCCGGCGCGTTGTGAATGGTGTCAGCCTGCGGGTCGAACAAGGCGAAGTTGTTGGTTTATTAGGCCCTAACGGCGCTGGCAAGACGACTACTTTTTACGCTATCGTTGGCCTGATCCCTCCCGATACTGGCCGCGTGTTGTACGACGGTCAGGACATTACAGACGTGCCCATGTATCTGCGGGCCCGCCAGTATGGCATCAGTTATCTCCCTCAAGAAGCATCGGTTTTTCGCAAGCTTACGGTCGAAGAAAACATCCTTGCGGTGCTCGAAGCGCAACCGATTTCCTGGCACGAGCGCCGCGAGAAGATGGAAAGATTCATCGATGGGCTGGGGCTGGAGCACATCCGCCAGAATCGCGGATATGCCCTCTCCGGGGGTGAGCGCCGGCGCGTGGAAATTGCCCGCTGTCTGTGCATCAATCCCACATTTATTTTGCTGGACGAACCGTTTTCCGGGATTGACCCGATCGCCGTGCTCGACCTGCAGAAGATTATCAGCGGTTTGCGGGCGAGTGGCATCGGAGTGTTGATCACGGATCACAATGTGCGCGAAACGCTTTCGGTCACTGACCGCGCCTACATCATCGACGACGGCAGAATTTTCCGTCACGGGGCGCCGGAGCAGCTGGCTGGTGATCCGGAAGTGAGAAGGGTGTATTTGGGAGAGAGTTTTTCGCTGGTGTGAGCAGAACGTCGTGGGTCGTTGGCTAAACTCAGCGGCCGGCGGCGAAGGGCGAACGACCAACGACCAACGACGAAGGACCAACGACAGATCTTATGGTCATGTTGCAGCACAAACTGAGCGTCAAGCTGTCGCAGCGCCAGATCCTCACTCCGGGACTGGTGCAGATGGTTTCCGTGCTGGCGCTCAACAAGCTTGAGCTCAAGGACATGATCAATACCGAGATGGTGGAGAATCCGGTTCTCGAAGAACTCGAAGAATCGGTCCCGCTGCTCGATGAAGTCGGAGGCAAAGAGGCAGACCGCGAGCGCGCCGCCACCGCTTCCACTGAAGAAAATCCCATCGCCGCCGTCGAGAAGAAAGATCCGTTTGAGGAAATCGATTTCGGGTCGTTCTTTCAGGATTATCTCGACCCTGGTTACCGCAGCCGTGGCGAGATGGAAGAAATCGAGCGCCCGTCGTTCGAGAATTTTCTCTCGAAGCCAGGCAATCTCACTGATCATCTGGCCTGGCAACTGGGCGCGCTGAGTTTGCGCCGCGAAGTGCGCGAAGCCGCCGACCTGATCATCGGCAATCTGAACGAAGACGGATATTTGATCGCCAGCGACGACGAACTCCTCGGAGTGGCGCCGCCGGCGTCTGCTGAAGCCGATGCGGTAACAGCCAAGAAGATTGTGAGCGAGGCGCAGGCCCTGGGACTAGCAGAGGACGCTCTCGCCGAAGAAGCTTTGGCTGAGGATGGCCTAGCCGCAGAAGTTCCATCCGAGACGAGCGCAGGCGATTTTACCGAAAGCGGCGCAGCAGAAGGCGATCTAGTTGAGAACGTGTTGCCCGGAACCGCAACTGACCGGGACGCCGCGGACGAATTTTCACCCGCCACAGAAGCCAGCATCGCCGGCCCCGATGCGACCGTAGGGTTTTCCATGCGCTCCGGAGACGCGGCCGCAGCCGTCGCTCCCGCTCCCGAACCTGCGCCGCCGGCATCTTCCCCGGCGTGGACGCCCAAATTCTCCGGCGCCGATCTGCAGGAAGCTCTGGACACGGTCCGCCAGCTCGATCCTCCCGGCGTAGGTTGCCGCGATCTCCGCGAGTGCCTGCTCTACCAGCTCCGTTATCACCAGCAGCAGCTCGCGCTCCACAAGAATGGAGATAAAAACGGAGACAAAAACGGAGACAAAAACGGCAACGGCACGGCGCAGATTCTTCAGGACGCCACCGCTATCGTCGATCAGCATCTGCGCGCCGTGCAGAACAAGCAGCACAAAGAAATCGCCAGAGCCATCGGCCGTCCACCGGAGGCGATCGAACATGCGTTGAATTACATCCGCACGCTAGACCCCCGCCCCGGCCTGCGTTACAACAAAACCCAACCGCGCCTCATCGAGCCTGACGTGGCTTTCGTCAAGCACGGCGACGAGTGGCTGGTGATCATGAACGACGAAGACCTGCCCCAGCTTCGCCTGAATCCGGCCTACAAGAAGCTTGTGACCCGCGACGGCACCAACGACAAGACCACCCGCGACTACGTGAAAGAGCGCTACAAGAGCGCGATCCAGCTCATCAAGAATATCGAGCAGCGCAAGCAGACCATCACCAAAGTCTGTTATTGCATCGTCGCGCGCCAGCAGGATTTTCTCGAACGAGGCATTGACCAGCTGAAACCCATGATGATCAAGGAGGTGGCCGAAGAAATCGGCGTGCATCCTTCCACGGTAAGCCGTGCTGTGGCCAGCAAATATGCCCACACGCCGCAGGGCGTGTTCGAGCTGCGCTACTTCTTCAGTGAGAGCGTGCAGGGCCCGGAGGGCGGCAACACATCGTTGCTGATCCTGAAGCGCCGGGTCAAAAAGCTGATCGACGAAGAAGATCCCAGCCGTCCGCTGACCGACGAGCAGATCACCCGCATTCTGCAATCGCAAGGCATCCAGGTGACCCGCCGCACGGTGGCAAAATACCGCGAAGACATGCGCATCCCCAGCACGCACCAGCGAAGAGTAAAGAAGTAAATCGGGAAGGGCACGGCTTCAGCCGTGCCGATTCGGACGATATGAAGGAACGCAACCGCGCATTGAAGAACAAGCCATTAGCATTGCTTGCGCTTGGGTGTGCACTTGTAGCAGCGGGCTGCGCCTCGCGCCGCGATCATGATTACAGGTTCGGAGTTACCGGAGTCGTGAGCGCCGAGGACGGCACGCCCATCAACGATGTAGAGGTTATTCTTAACCTGGATACGCCAGTCTATGAGGGAATTACGCCGATAACAACTAAACGGGTAATTGCGAACAACGGCGCATTTGTCCTCATGTACATCAGCGGCTCTCCCAGCACAAAATACACCATAACAATCCAGAAGCAAGGGTTTGAACCGCAAACCGTAGCGGGCAGCGCTCCGCCCGACGGTCATCACGTATTTCGACTCAAGCGCATCAGCGGCGATGATCATGGAATAACGACCACAACAGGGACTTCGGTCCCCTGAGATTTGATTGCAGTGCCCAACTTAACTCGATAGAACGAACTCTCCGGAGGGGGCGCTCATGAACGTGGAATACACCGGCAGACATTACGTAGTTACTTCCACCATCCGCAAAGAAGTTGAAACCGGCCTCACAAAAATCCGCAAAATTCTGGGCGACCGATTTGATAGCAAAGTCATTCTCGCCGTCGAAAAGCACCGTCACAAAGCCGAGATCACCATCAGCCCTCGCAACGGCCCGCTGGTCGGCCTAGCCCAGGCCAAGGACATGACCATTGCCGTCAACGAAGCGCTCGATCATCTGGAAAAGCAGGCGGTGAAATACAAAACCCGCTGGCAGTCGAAGAAACGCTCCGCCCGCAAAATCGAAGAAACGAAAAAATGGAACGGCCACTCCGCGGCGCCGCTGCCCTCGCAGGAAGACCTGCAAACCACGGTCGGCCTCTCGGAAAAAACTGCAGTGCCCGTGGTCGTGCACAAATATCCCGCCGTCGCCAAGACCACCGAGGTGCATCTGGTCCGCTCCGACGAAGCGGTCGCCATGCGCCCCATGACCCTCGAAGAAGCCATCAAAGAGGCCCACTTCCGTGACCGCGACGTCTTCGTGTTCCGCGATCCCAAAGGCAAAGTCATGATCCTGCACCGCACGAGAGACGGAAAGATGGAGTTGATCGAAGCACCGTAGGAAGCTGTCAGCTATCAGCTTTCAGCCGACAGCTAAACGGGTTTGGGTGCCCCATTTCTCGCGTCTTTTGCGAGAAGTGGGGATTTTGATTTTCGATGACACAGGAAGAATCCCACGTCTCGCAAAAACGCGAGACATGGGGCACCCAGCAGAAGCTGCACTTTCTTCCCACTGATACGTTTCAATAGCGCGTATTCGCCATGCTAGAATTCGCCGCCGAGGGATTCTCGCCATGATGACCCGCGCCCGCCGTCAGACATCTATAGTCCTGATATTTCTGGTTCTGTCCTTCGTTCTAGCGTTTCCCCGAATCATGACAGCACAAAACGCCTCGCCGCAGGCGAAACTTTCCGTTCGCTGGGAAGAACTCACCGCTGCGGATTTCCGTGAGGGCATTCATCGTTCGCAAGGCACCTGCCTGCTTCCGTTCGGCATTCTGGAAAAGCACGGCCCGCATCTACCTCTCGGCACCGACTTGCTGGACGTGCGCTATGCCGCGCTGCATGCCGCCGAGCAGGAATATGCGGTCGTCTTCCCCGAATACTATTTTGGACAGATCGCCGAGGCCCGCCACGAGCCCGGAACCGTCGCCTACAGCCGCGACATACAGCTGGCATTACTGCAGGAAACTACCGACGAGATGGCGCGCAACGGCTGCAAGAAGGTGCTGATCGTCAACGGCCACGGCGGCAACGATAGTCTGCTGCCTTTCTTCGCGCAGTCGCAGCTAGATAAGCCGCACGATTATGTGGTTTACGTTTTCAACGAGCGCACGCCGCAGCATGGTGGACCGACAAGGAAAACTTCCATCGACATGCACGCCGGCGAAAGCGAAACCTCGAAGATGATGATCTCGCGCCCCGATCTCGTGCATCAGGACCGCGCCGCGAGCGAATCCGGCGCCGACCAGCAGCGCCAAAAAATTCCGGAGGACGTTTACACCGGCATCTGGTGGTACACGCGTTTCCCGAATCATTATTCCGGTGACGGCTCCGCCGCGACGCGCGAACTGGGCGAATTTCAAATGAAGTGGTGGATCGATTCGGTGGTCAAAGCGATCGCGGCCGTGAAGGCCGACGATGTGAGCCTCAAGCTGCAGAACGAGTTTTACGAGAAGAGCAAACACCCGCTGGACACGCAGCCGTAAAGAGAATTTCAGATTGTCGATTTCAGATTGCAGATTTAGAAGCCCGCGATGACGGGTATTTACTCGAAAGTCAATAAATCTGAAATCTGAAATCTGAAATCAGCAATCGCTCACGAGCTCCCAATCAGCACGCCGGTGATGAACACCAGTGCTCCGCCCAACCCCACCTGCAGCGCCGCCGAAATCCACGGACTATCCATATAACGGTGTCGAATCCAGGTGATCACCCCCAGTTCAGCGACGACCACCGCGCCCGCGGCCCACAGCGCCAGACGAAAATCGCGAAACATGAACGGAAGCGTGTGCCCGATGCCGCCGAGTCCCGTCATCGCCCCGCAGATTACGCCCCGCACCCAGGGATGCCCGCGCCCGGTCAGGCTGCCGTCATCGGAGAGAGCCTCGGCAAATCCCATGCTGATGCCCGCGCCGGCCGAGGCGGCCAGGCCCACGAGAAATGCGTCCTGAGTGTTGCGCGTGGCGAAAGCGGCGGCGAACACGGGCGCCAGCGTGGAAACGGAACCATCCATCAGCCCCGCGAGCCCCGGTTGCACAATCTGCAAAACAAAAAGCCGGCGCTGCGCCAACTCTTCGTCCTGCTTCACCTGGGCAGGAAGTTTTAGTTTGTCTAATTCCTGGGCGCGCTCTTCGTGCTCGCGTTCTTCATTGATGAGATCGTCGAGCAATTGCCGAATGCCGGCGTCCTGAGTGCGGCGCGCAGCCTTTTCGTAGAAGCGGCGAGTCTCGACTTCCATCGTGCTCGCCTCTTTGCGGACCGCCTCAATGCGCAAAGGACGCATCAGCCATAGCGCCGGCCGCGCCACAAAGCCCCGGACGTCCTGACGGCGAATCAGAGGAATATGTTCGCCGAACTTCTGGCGGTAGAGTTCAATCAGCCGCCGCCGGTGCCCGGACTCCTCCTCGCGCATGCCCTCAAACATCTGCGCCGATCCGGGATAGTCCTGGCGCAGTCCCTCGGCAAAGTCGGCATACACGCGCTCGTCTTCCTCCTCCAGCGAAATCGCCAGAGCCAGCACTTCACGTTCGGTGAGATCGTGAAATTTCTTCATGGCGCATTAGCTTACCTTCCGGAGCGGGCGGATGACAAACCGCAGAAATTCACCAGTCGTGAAACCAAGAAGTGCGCGCAAGAGATCGCAGGGTTACAGCGTGGTCTTCGATATCCTCTGTGCTCAAGTGTCTTTCGCGACGAAAATCGGGAATATCCCGCCGACTTCTTTGCTACTATCGGCTAGATGCCCCCCAGAAAAGCCACCGGTGATCGCACCAAAACTCCGCCCGGGAAAACGGGCAAGAAGCCGCGCCGCGCTACGCGCGCGAGCCAGCGCGCACGCGAACTGGTCATCATCACCGGCATGAGCGGTTCGGGGAAGGCCTCCGTGCTCAAGGCCTTCGAAGACCTCGGCTACTACTGTGTCGACAACCTGCCCATCGAGCTGATCCCGAGCTTTGCCGAACTGGCGCTGCAATCGGACGAAATTCGCCGCACGGCGCTGGTAGTGGATGTGCGCGAAGGATCGAAACTTGAGCTCCTGCCCGGCATCCTGAAGGCGGTGCGGCGAATGATCCCCGCGAAAGTCGTGTTCCTGGAAGCGACGGACGCGGTGCTGCTGCGCCGGTTCAGCGAGACCCGGCGGCCGCATCCGCTGGGCGCGAAAGCGGGAGTCAAATCCGCGCTGAAGGCCGAACGCGGCCACCTGGGCCGCATTCGCGCCCTGGCCGATTTTGTCATCGACACTTCCAAGTTCAACGTTCACGAGTTGCGTTCCCACATCACGGAACGCTTCCGCGAACAGTCTTCCGAAAAAAACATTCTGGTGTCTTGCGTCAGCTTCGGCTTCCGTCAGGGCGTTCCCGAAGATGCGGACCTGCTCTTCGATGTCCGTTTTCTGCCCAACCCGCATTTCGTGCCTGAATTCCGCGCCCTCACCGGACGCAATCCGCGTGTGGCCAAATACATTCGCTCATTTCCCCAGACACGCGAGTTCATCCAGCGCATTTCCGATCTTCTGGTTTATTTGTTGCCGCACTACATCAAGGAAGGAAAAAGTTATCTCACCATCGGCTTCGGCTGCACCGGCGGCCAGCATCGCTCCGTCATGATCGCCGAAGAAGTCTGCGGCCGACTGCGGAAAGCCGGCTACCGGGTGAAGGTTGTGCACCGCGATAGCCCCAAGTAAAGGGTCACGCAAGTTTGGTAGTCCACCCTCCAGTCAACGACAAACCCTCCCCCAGAGCGGTAGAATAACGGCTTGCAGCTCATGCCTATTCCACCGGCAGCAAGCGATTGCGGCCTGTCCCGCCTGGGAGCCCCATGCGGCAACTGACGCGCTTATTGCGCTACGTGCGCCCATTTCTGCTGCAGCTATTTCCCGGGGTAGCGCTACTGGCGGCAGTGGGTTTTCTTGAGGCGTTCCGCCTGATCCTGCTAAAGCCCGTGCTCGATCAGGTACTCAACCCCACCGCGTCGGGATCCGGAAATATTCTGTTGTTCACCATTCCGCGGCTAAATCGAGCGGTCTACTTGCAGCAGTTGGTTCCCGTTCATTTCGATGATGCCTGGAGGATTGTGGCCTTCGCGCTGGTGGCCTCAACCATTCTGAAGGGCATTCTGGACTACGTGGGCACTTACCTGGTGAATCACGCGGGCTTTGGCATGATCACCGACCTGCGAGATGATCTTTACAACGCGATCCTGCGGCAATCGGCGGCGTTTTTTTCCAGGCACGCCACGGGCACCCTGCTCTCAGCCATGGTCAGCGATATCGACCGGGTGCAATACGCGATGTCGGCGGTGCTAGCCGAGTTTCTGCAGCAAACTTTCACGTTTCTGTTCACGGTGGGCGCGGTGGTGTTGATTGGGGGCCGGCTGGCCTGGGTGCTGGTACTGTTCGTGCCTGTCATTATCTATTCTTCGCGCAAGATCGGCAGCCGGGTGCGCACCCACACGCGGCGCGGACAGGACAAGCTGGCTGAAATCCAGAACATTTTGCACGAAACGATCACCGGAAACCGGATCGTGAAAGCCTTCAACACCGAAAACTGGGAGATCTCGCGCTTCCGCCAGGCCGCGCGCCGCCTGTTCCGCGCTAACCTGAGATCGGTGGCGGCGGCGTCCATTAGTTCGCCGCTGATGGATACGTTCGGCGCCGTGGCCGTGGCGCTGCTTCTGCTGCTCGGTCACAACCAGATCAGGCACAGCCAGCTGACCCCAGGAGCTTTCGTGGCTTTTGTCGCGGCGGTGTACAGTCTCTACAATCCCGTCCGCAAATTCGCGCAGTTCAACAATAACTTTCAACAGGCGCTGGGCGCGTCGTCGGAAATTTTTCGCTTCATGGATCTCGAGGATGACGTGCGCGAGAAGCCGCGGGCCAAGACTCTGCCCAAGTTTTCGGAAAGCGTCCAGTTCGAGCAGGTCAGCTTTGCCTACGCTGCGGAGAGCCAGGGAGGTGAGGCTCGCGAGGTGCTGCACAATATCAGTCTCGAAGTAAAGCGCGGCGAGGTGCTGGCAATAGTCGGATCCAGCGGTGCGGGCAAGAGCACGCTTGTGCATCTGATTCCTCGCTTCTTTGACGCCAGCGGCGGACGCGTGCTGATCGACGGCTACGACATTCGCGATGTGACTCTGGCATCTCTGCGGGCGCAAATCGGAATCGTCACGCAGGACACGATACTGTTCAACGATACGGTGCGGAACAATATTGCCTACGGCCAGCCGTTCATTCCACAGAAAGAAGTCGAAGCCGCCGCCCGCGCCGCCCTGGCGCATGATTTTATTCGCGCCATGCCCGCGGGTTACGACACGCCTATCGGAGAGCGCGGGGTGCGGCTTTCGGGCGGAGAGCGTCAGCGCCTCGCTATTGCTCGCGCGATTCTCAAAAATGCTCCCATTCTGATTCTGGATGAAGCCACTTCCGCGCTCGACAGTGAATCTGAATCGCTGGTGCAAGTCGCACTGCACAACCTGATGGAAGGTAGAACCGTGTTTGTGATCGCGCACCGCCTTTCTACGGTGCGGCGCGCCAACCGTATTGTGGTGATTGAGAATGGCACTGTCGCCGATGTCGGCCCGCACGATGAATTGATGAGCCGGCTCGGCACGTATCGCCGTTTGTACGATTTGCAATTCACGAATTTGGAAGAGCCGCGGATTGTCGTACAGCCTTAACCAACAGAAGGCGGACACAATGCCAAGAGGATCCATGCCGATACGATCGGTGCCGATAAGATCGATGACGGGTTTCGCGCAAGTGAAGGGCGAGGTCGAGCCCCAGGTCCGAACCGGCGCGGCGAGTTCTTTCGGCGTTGCCACCCCCTCCGCCAACGGACACCTCGGCTTCGCGCTCTCGTTGAAGGCGGTGAATCACCGCTTTCTCGATTTGCACTTTCGCTTGCCCTCCGGAACGGATTCGCTCGAAATGCAACTGCGCCGCCTGCTGAAAGAGGGAATAGCGCGTGGTCATGTGGAAGTGACGCTCAGCCTCGAGCGCGCGAGCGGTGAGAGCTTCGTCCTGAACCGCGAACTGGTCGGCGGTTACATTGCCGCGTTTCGAAGCGCTTCCGCCGAATTCTCCCTCGCCGCCGAGCCCGACCTCAATGCTATTCTTCGCATCCCGGGTGCGCTGGATTCCGCGCGTGAAAATGTCGGTGGAGAAATTGAGGGTGCGGTCCTGGCCAAAGTGGGCGACGCGCTGCTGCGGCTCAACCAGATGCGCGAGGAGGAAGGCCGCGGCATTGAACGGGAATTGCGCCAGCGCATGGCTCACCTGGTGGAGGCCGCCAAGAGCGTGCAGCAGCACCGGCGCTCGGTTTTGCAAAACTACACCGAGCGGCTGCACTCGCGCATTCAGGAATTGCTGGGAGCGAGCGCCGACAAAGAGCGGGTGTTGCAGGAGGTAGCGCTGCTCGTGGATCGCAGCGACATTCAGGAAGAAATTGTCCGGCTGGAGACTCACGTGCAACATTTCCTCGGACTGCTCGATGAGGGCGGCGAAGTCGGCAAGAAGCTGGACTTTCTGCTGCAGGAAATGAACCGCGAGGCCAACACTCTGCTGTCGAAAACCTCGGGGCTGGCCGGGGAAGCGCTCAAGATTACTGAGGCGGGATTGGCCATGAAAGCGGAGATCGAAAAATCGCGCGAGCAGGTACAAAACCTGGAATGACCAAACAATCTGGAACGATTTCACCTGGAGCACGCACAACCGGAATGAATTCACCTGGAACAAGCGTTGGCTGCAAGCCGCTGGTTTATATCATCTCCGCGCCCTCGGGGTCGGGGAAATCCACGCTGGTGGCCAAGCTGTTGCAGCTTGTTCCCAACCTCGAGTTTTCGATCTCCTACACCACGCGCTCACCTCGCGGCAGCGAAGAAAACGGCAAGGAATATTTTTTCGTATCCCGCGCCGAGTTCCAGCGCATGATCGACGCCGACGAGTTTCTTGAGCATGCCGTGCTCTACGGCATCGACTACTACGGAACTGCCCGGACCGTGCTGCGCGAAGCGGAACGAAAGGGAAGAGACGTTTTGCTCGATATCGACGTGCAGGGCGCCAAGCAGATTAAACAGAGGCTTCCCGAAGCCGTCAGTATTTTCATTTTGCCTCCAGACCGCAAGACGCTGGAACAGCGCCTGAAGGCTCGAGGGGAAGATAAGGACGAAGTCATCCAGCGCCGTTTGGTCACGGCCCGTCGGGAGATTGAGAATTACGACAAATACAACTATATTTTGATCAACGATGACCTGCAGGAGTCTGTCGAAAACCTGGAGGCCGTTGTTCGCGCGGAGCGTCTGTGCCGTGCGGGCCGGCCGCTGACGGACGAGGAGAAAGGCACCGTGGCTTTGGCGGATCGTTGTCGTCTGGCAAATATTCGCGACCGCGTTCGCCGCATTCTCGATTCCTTTTCTCCCCCGGAGGGTTTAGGCAGCTAGCGGTTTCGCGGTATCATTACAGGCAGCGGCAGGCAACAGTGGCCGCGAACAATAAGAAGCAGCAACAGTGAGTCGAAGGCTCGATTTCCCCCGAAAGACTATGGCAGGTTCGGACATTATTGAAAGTCGATTTCGGAATTAAGGGAGAATCCCTGTATGAAGTTGATAGAAGGCTTCGACAGCAATTACCGGTACATTTTGGTGGCCGCGCGGCGCGCGCGCCAATTGCAGTCAGGCGCACCCCCGGTGGTCGACACCAGTTCGCGCAAGCCCTGCCGCATCGCGCAGGATGAGATTCGGGCGGGCAAGGTGAAGTGGGAGATTCCAGAAACCCGCCCCGCAGTCGAGCAGGTCGGCGAGGCGCTGGACAAGGCTCTGGGTCAGGACTGAGGGCTGTTGATTTTGTGACTGTGGATTGCTGAAACCGATGGTCTGATTTCGGCGGGCTGTTGGTTCAATCAACAATCTGAGATCAACAATCGACGCTTATGAAAGTCGCTCTGGGAGTGACCGGCGGCATCGCAGCCTACAAGGCCGCGGAAATCGTTCGCCTACTGCAGGACCGCGGAATCCGCGTGCAGGTCGTGATGACGCGCGCGGCGCAGGAATTTGTTCGTCCTCTCACCTTTGCCGCGCTCTCCGGCGAGAAAGTGATCACCGGCATGTTCTCGCCTGGTGAAGAGCAAGAACCCAACATCGACTCTGCCATCGAGCACATTGCAGTTGCGCAAGCGATCGATGCCCTCGTTGTGGCTCCTGCCACGGCCGATGTGATCGCACATTTCGCGCAAGGCATTGCCAGCGACTTCCTCACGACGCTCTACCTCGCGACCACAGCTCCCGTGGTCGTGGCCCCGGCCATGAACGTCAACATGTGGAATCATCCCGCCACGCAGTCGAATCTCGAAACCCTGCGGCAGCGCGGCGTCAAAATTGTGGAACCAGGGTCAGGCTACCTGGCCTGTGGCATGACCGGCGCGGGCCGTCTCGCGGAAAATGAAGTGATCGTGGCTGCGGTGCTCGAAGTGCTGGGTGCAGCACAAGACTTGACCGGCGAGACTGTGCTCATCACGGCCGGTCCGACCCGCGAAAAAATCGATCCCGTACGTTATCTCACCAATCGTTCCAGCGGTCGCATGGGCTACGCGCTGGCTGAGACCGCGTCGCGCCGTGGAGCACGCGTGCTGCTGGTGAGTGGACCGACTGCGCTCACGCCGCCAGGAGCGGCCGAACTCACGCGCGTCGAGTCGGCTGAGGAAATGCGCGATGCGGTGCTCGATCTGTTGCCTCACGCTACCATCGTCATAAAGACTGCTGCGGTTTCTGACTATCGCCCGAAAGTCGCGGCCGGACAGAAGATCAAACGCAAAGGCCCGATGACTCTCGAGCTCGAAGCCACCCCCGACATCCTCAAAGAAATTTCCCTGCGCAAGCAGTCGCAGATCGTCGTGGGCTTTGCCGCCGAAACCGAAAACGTACTCGAAAACGCCCGCCAGAAACTAGCCGCCAAGCATCTCGACGCAATCGTCGTGAATGACGTGTCGCACGAGGGCGTAGGTTTCGACTCCGATCGCAACGCCGCCACCATACTCACGCACGATGAAGTCGTGGAAGTTCCCGAGACCACGAAGTGGGAAGTGGCGCAACGCGTCCTCGACCAAATCGTTCGCCTGCGCCAGCAACGCAAGTCGCCAGTGAAAGCCTGATCCACGATCAAACGACGTTCCCTCTCGGTTCTGTGTTATTCCGCGGAGCGAAGCGACGAGGAATCTGCTATCTCTTGTCGCATCACAACCCACAGCTCCCTTCCCTCCATTACAATTGAGGCATCCATGCCCCGCACTCTTGACCCTGCGCTGCGCCGCGCTCTCGCCGACCGCGTACGTTACTATAACGAACTGGGCATTTACGATTTTTACCAGAGAGAGCCTGCAGTCCGGGATTCAGCCGTCAGCACGGCCGCCGCGGGAATCGCTCCATTCTCAGCATCGTCTACCGCACTGCAGTCAGAAACGCGAGAGGAAATGGCCGCCAGAAAATCCGCCGTGGCTGCACCCGTCGCCGAAGAGAATTTTGAGATTCACGCATCAAGGCCCGAGTTCGGAGTCACCGATCCCATAGCCGCGCTCAAAACTATTCGCGAAGATCTCGGCGAATGCACGCGCTGCAAGCTGCACAAACAGGGCCGCAAGCAGATCGTCTTCGGCGTGGGCAATCCGCGCGCCGAACTGATGTTCGTTGGCGAAGGTCCCGGCGCCGACGAAGACGCGCAGGGCGAGCCCTTCGTTGGCCGCGCCGGACAGTTGCTCAACAACATGATCAAAGCGATGGGACTGCAACGCGAAGATGTCTACATCGCCAACGTGGTAAAGTGCCGTCCCCCAGGCAATCGCACACCGGAGCCCGACGAGTGCGACACCTGCTCGCCGTTTCTCATGCGGCAAATCGCAGCCATCAAGCCAAAAGTTGTGGTGGCTCTGGGCGCCACCGCGGCCAAGAATCTGCTGGCCATGAATTCGTCTCTCGGCGAGTTACGCGGCCGCTTTTACGATTTCAAACCCGCGGGCGTGCGCAGCAACGATCCCGCATGGCCTGGCGCTCGGCTCGCCGTCACATACCATCCCGCATACTTACTGCGCGACCCGCGACAGAAAGGCGAGGCATGGAAAGATCTGCAGATGGTGATGAAATACCTCGGCCTGAAGCCGCAGAAACCAGACGCGTAGGCCGAGCCGCACTCCGTTCGTTCGCCCTCGGCCCGCCGCTTGTCAGAATGGTCCCAACACTCTGTCATGTTGAGCGAAGCTGATCATCCGCGAAGCGGACGATCAGCGCAGTCGAAGCATCCATACTTCACAACTAACTTGCGCTCATCCACTACCGTTGGCTCCGAGCACCCCAGCCGTAGTTTATCCTCAAATCAATGCCCGAATACTGCGACGTTGCCCTGCCCGTGCCGCTGGACATGGCGTTCACCTACCGCGTTCAGGCGGATGCCGCGCCGATCGTCGGCGGGCGCGTGCTGGTCCCATTTCGCCAGCAGCGCATGACGGGCATTGTGGTCGAACTGCACGACCGCAAGCCTTCCGTCCAGATCAAGAATCTCATCAGCGTACTCGACGCCGCTCCAGTGCTTGATGAGCAGCTATTGCAACTCGGCCGCTGGATCGCGGATTACTACCTCGCGCCCATCGGAGAAGTTTTCCGCACCATGCTGCCGCTCAGCGCGGAGTTCAAACGCTCCATCGGTTATCGCATCACCGACGAAGGCCAAATGGCGCTGCATCTCGCGGGCATGTCGGGCTCGTCGGCCCGCTCGCAACGCACACCCGAGGAGCAGGCCGCCGAGTTTCGTGTGCTCGACTATCTGGCAGTGCGCGCATCCGAAAGCACAGAGCCAGTAAAGGAACTGGTTCGAGAAGAAACGCTGCGGTCGGCGGCTGGAGTTTCTAAATCTATCCTTGCCGGAATGGCTCGCAAGAAGTGGCTCGTCCGCGAAGACGTCTCCGCTGCCCGCGATGCTACTCGCACCGTGAAGATCGTGCAGCTCAAATCTGCCGAAGGAAAATTGAACGCGAATCAGCAGACGATCGTCGACACGCTGGCAGCAGCCGGCGGCAGAGTTCCCGTGGGAACGTTGCAGGCGCTGGAAGTTCCTCGCAGCACGCTCAGCACGCTGGTCAAACGAGGCCTGGTCGAAATCGTCGAGCAGCCCGCCGACCGGACGATCTCACGCAACCGGCCTCGTCCCTCGCCGTTTGCCTTCGAGTTCAATTCCGCGCAGCAATCCGCTCTCGCTCGCATCCGCGACAGCGTCGCATCGAGAAAGTTCTCCGGGATACTGTTGCACGGCGTCACCGGCTCGGGAAAAACTGCGGTCTATTTGGCGGGCATGCGCGACGTGCTCGAAGCTGGACGATCCGCCATTCTCCTCGTTCCAGAAATTGGACTCACCCCCGCCGTCGCCGCCGATCTGCATCAGATTTTCGGCGACGAAGTTGCCATTCTGCACTCTGCGCTGTCTGACAGCGAACGCGCCGAGCAGTGGCACCGCATCAAGCGCGGCGAAGCCCGCATGGTCGTCGGCACGCGCTCTGCGGTGTTTGCGCCCGTCGCCGATTTGGCTTTGATCATCGTCGACGAAGAGCACGATGCTTCCTACAAGCAGGAAGAAACTCCTCGCTACCACGCTCGCGACATAGCGGTGATGCGAGCCAAGATGGCCAAGGCGGTGGTCGTGCTCGGTTCGGCCACGCCGTCGCTGGAATCCTATTTCAACGCGAAGAAAAACAAATATGCGTTAATCGAAGTACCCGATCGCGTGGAACAGCGCCCGCTGCCCGAAGTCGAGATCGTCGACATGCGTCAGGAATTTCAGGAAACGGGACACGAACAAGTCATCTCCCGCAAGCTGGCCGCAGAAATCAAAGAACGGATCGAACTCAAAGAACAAGTGATGGTCTTGCTCAACCGCCGTGGCTACTCGCCGGTCGTGCTCTGCCGCGCCTGCGGCAAGACCCTGGAATGCAAGAACTGCGCCATCGCACTCACGCATCACAAACGCGAATACAAAATGGTGTGCCACTACTGCGGCTACACCGCGCCGGTTCCGAAAGTCTGCGTGCACTGCGGCAGCGAATATGTTTATTTCCTGGGCACTGGCTCGGAAAAGCTGGAAGAACTTCTGCATGGCATGTTTCCCCAGGCGCGCATCGCGCGGCTCGATCGCGACACCGTCCGCGGCCACGAAGATTTCGAGCGCACCCTGAATGCGCTGAACGAGGGCGATCTCGACATGATCGTGGGCACGCAGATGATCGCCAAAGGCCACGACATCCACGGCGTCACGCTGGTGGGCGTAGTGGGCGCCGACGCAGCTTTAGGCTTTCCGGATTTTCGCGCAGCCGAGCGCACCTTTCAGCTGCTCACTCAAGTTGCCGGACGCGCCGGACGCGGCCAGTCCCCGGGAAAAGTCGTCCTGCAAACTTATTTTCAGGATCACTACGCGGTGCAATACGCCGCCCGTCACGATTTCGCTGGCTTCTACGAAAAAGAGTTGCGCTTCCGCAGTTGGATGCACTATCCGCCATATTCCGCGCTGGCCAACGTCCTGGTCCGCAGCGACAAGCTCGAGGAAGCACTCGAATGGTCGGGCTTGCTGGGAAAGTGGTTTGAGAATACTCGTCACGAGGGCGTGCGCGTGCTCGGCCCCGCAGCCGCCCCCATCGTCCGACTAAAGCGAGACTACCGTTATCACTTCGTTCTCAAGTCGCCCAGCCGAGAAAAGCTGAACGGCACGTTGCGCGCCATGCTTGCTCACGCCGCGCAGCTGAAAATTCCGCGAACGCAAGTGATTGTGGATGTAGACGCGCTGTGGTTAATGTGAGGAAAGCAGCTCTTAGCTTTTGGCTCTAGCTCTTAGCTAAATCACGTGACGCTGGCAGCCCCACCCTTCGCGTTTTTCGAAGGGGTGAGACACGATGCTGTCCACGCTCTAGACCTCTACGTTGTAGCTTCCCGCAAATGCCCCAACTGCCGAAACTTGAAATCAATCCAATTGCTTCGTTATTTCCCAAAAAGCTGCCGGATCAACTGGGGGATCAATTCTCTCGCCGCTCCGGGTTGAATGGGCGCTGGAGTCAAAGTGAGCGCCAGCATCGCCAGAGCGAAAAGCGCCAGCCACACGCGCCCGCCCGAAACGCGCGGTAACTCCGCCACTTGCGGATGTCGCAAGCTGCTTAACTGCAGCAGGATCGCCCACAGAAACCATCCCGACCAAAGATAATACCCCATGGGCAGCAGGACGAGAATTGTCAGCCGCGAAACAAACTTGTGCGCCCACGGTGCGAGAGAAAAAACGATGTGCCCGCCATCCAGTTGACCGCCTGGCAACAGGTTCAGCGACGTGGCGAACATCCCCACCCAGGCCGCGATCGCGCACGGATGCAGCAGCACGTGTTCCAAAGGCAGAGCCGCCACACTGTGCACGCCGTTGTGCCAGGCCAGCAGACTTTGCATCCACTGGAAGATCAGCGGAAATCCCATTTGCAGGTCGGGCGTCCGCAGCCCCGCCGGAAACGGCTTGGAGAGCCCAAGGGACACCCACAACACTCCCACCGAAACCAGAAATCCGGCAATCGGGCCAGCGATGCCAATGTCGAACAGCGCCGTCCTTGACCGTATGGGCGATCGAATCCGTATGAACGCTCCCAAAGTTCCGAACAGCGTGGGCGCAGGAATAAAAAATGGCAGCGTGGCCCACACGCGATAGCGCTTGCAATAAAGATAGTGGCCCATTTCATGGGCCAGCAGAATCAGCATCAGCGTTCCTGCGAAAGGCACGCCCAGCTTGAGTCGCGACCAGGGATGCTCGAAAATCCACCGCGCCGGAAACAGCGACAGGGAATCGTCGTCGAGTGAGAACGCCGGCTTGCCAAGCATGAAATTGGCTTGCATCCGCGCTCCCACCACCAGCGTGGTAAAGCAAGTGAGCAGCAGCAGCAGCGCATGCAGCCAATAAATTTGTTCCGGCGGCCGTGGCACCCATTGCACCACGGGGCGAGATTCATCCGCAGGAGGATACGTTATAGAAGGAATCGGATCAGACATTCGAAATTGTTTCAGTCAGACTATAAGCCGGGTACAACCCAGGCTTCTCTCGATGCTACTACGAGTCAGAGATGGTGGTCGCAGCGGAGAGCAGGCCGCCCCACATTCAAGAACGGCTGTCGTCGAAAGGTTCCAGATGGAGAAAAAGGCAGATGGAAAAAGAAACCCAGCAGAATTCTGAAAAGCTAGAAGCCTGCAGTTGGAAACTAAGAAACAACCAGAAACTACCAACTCCCCTCTAATCAATCGACTGCAACTCTTTTCCCGGCTTAAACCGCACCGCCCGCCCCGGCGGAATGGAAACCTCGGCTCCGGTGCGCGGATTGCGCCCGATCCCGGTCTTGCGCGGACGCACGTTGAACACGCCAAATCCCCGCAGCTCAATACGATCCGAGCGTGCCAGTGCCTTCTTCATGCTCTCGAAAACCGTTTCCACCGCCAGCTCGGCCTTGGTCTTGGTGATGCCGGTTCTGGCAACCACTTCGTTGATGATGTCGAGCTTAATCACAAGGGGCTCCCGAATTCGAGGTCAAGATGTGCCTCAAGTTATTGATGCTAGGGGAGATAACGTAGATTGTCAACGGGAGCATCCGCTCCGTAAACGGGCGGCAATTCTCAGCCGCGCCGTGAAATGCGCCGATTCGCTTGCTGCCAGCCGCTGCGTGATCGAATGTTCTCACCAGCCGCTGGTTATGAATCGCCGTCAAGGAAATGCTACGGGAAACACCTCTGGGGTATATGTCTTGCCGAAATAGTATGCTTCTTCGATGTAAATGCCAGAAATCGCACGGCCGGGAGCTGTAAACAATACCAGATTGTCGCCGCGTTCTTCGGGAGATCGTTCAGACTCTCTGACCGTTTGGATGGCGAGACCCCGCAGCGCACCGCTTTGAGCGATAGCCAAGCCGATTCCGCGTGCTACCGAGCAGTCCTTAGGATCGACCATCTGATCCCAGAAGTCAGCGCCCAGACTGCGCACGTATCGCCGGGCTCTAGGATTGTGAGGTGATAGGTCAGCCACGAGGATCGACCCCATGAGCCGCATCTTCAAGACACACTTGCCAGTCAGGGCCCATACTCCAGGGTTTCCGGTGTAATGCATCGCTTCGTTCACCAGCGCCTGCTGCTGAAGCACGCAATAGAACCCCGCTGCGGCAGGAACGGCGGCGTTGTACGAGGGTCCGCTAAAGCGGTTTTCGAGTTCCCGGAGGCCGTCGCCCGGAATGAGCAACCTGTTCGCTTGTGACTTCGAAACGTGCGTGCCTGGCTGGGGCTTGGGGAGTAACGAGTGGGGACTGTTGGGGTTGAAGGAGCGGAACAAAGTCTGTCCCGGGTTCAAAAGAAGCGTCGGCACGTCGTCGATTTTTTTCTTCGTAGCCGAAAATGCGGCTACCAGCGCTGCGTACCGTTTTACCTTCGGCAATGATCGCCCTCCGGCACGATTGCCGCGTCAGGTCGCCGAATTGAAGCTGGCGAGGGACGCTCAAACCCGTCATCCCGAGACACTGGCTAAACCTTCAGGTAAGTAGAATATTGTTCTTCCCTAATCGCGGTGAAGGGCAACATTTTCACCGGACCGTTCACGGCTGCAACTTCCCACTTCCGCGGACCCGTCATCTTCACCGCCAGCAACTGCGCACGCGTCACTTTCGGCTGCGACTCCGTAATCGCGAATAGCACGATCGGCCCCACCAGCAGCGCCACCGTTTCCTGATGCTGCGTATCAATCGCTTCCAGCCGCTTCGCGAGCGGAAGCTCCAGTTCGATGCGGTCGCCGTTCTTCCACTGCCGCTTCACGCTCGCGAAACTTCCTGCCGAAGTCAATTCGCGTTTCCCGTTCACCGCAATCGAAGCCCCTTCCGCCCACTGCGGTATCCGCACATTCACCGCAAACTCCGCCGGTCGCGAGGTTTTCAATTCAAGCTGCACCTGCGCATCGTAAGGATATTCACTTTTCTGCGTCAGCTCGATCTGCGCGCCGTCCTGCGTCCACCGCACCGTCGACGGGATAAAAAGATTCACGTACACGCCCTGCGCATCGCGGAAGTATGTATTGACGCGGTAATCCGCCGCCACCTGCGGCAATGTCCCCGAGCAGCACGCCCAACGTTGCCCGTGGTAAACCTTCCGCCCTTTGAAGTTGTAGTCCGAATAGTAGTAGGTCCGGCCATCTGGCTGCAGGGGCAACGATCCCAGCACGGTGTTGTACATCACGCGTTCCATGCTGTCGCCATAGCGCGAATCGCGGGTCACGCGCACCAGGTAGCGCGTCAGCTTAAGGTGAGCATACGAACCGCACGGAGTTTCAAAACTGGAGTGACTGCCTGTCAGGCTCTTATAGATCTCAGCGCTGTTGGGAGCGCGAAGCGTCTCATCCGGCCCCCAGCCGCCCGTGGCAAAGCTCTGCGCCGCGATCAGGTCAAAACCATTTCGAGCCGCGCGCAGATGCTTCTCGCTCCCCACGGTCAGATACGCTTGCATCGCCGAGCACAGCGAGTTCACGTGACTGTAAGCGTGGCGTCCTTCCAGGTCACTGCGCCCTTCCGCCAACGGATCGTAGTACGCATCGTCAAGATACCGAAGACCGAGAGCGCGATACTGTTCTCCCGCTCCGCGCTGATAAGCCAGAAACAGATTTTCAGAAATTGTGTAGGACTCGTCCCAGGTATACGAAACATCCGGGTTCGAGCGCCATCGTTGCCCGTGCTCCACGGCTCTCTTCGGCAAGTGCGGCAACGCCGTCTTCGTAGTTTCGTCCAGGATGGCGAATGCATCGGGATCGCCCACGTACTTGTGCGAGTCAATCAGCCCGCACACCAGCTTGTCGTAGGAATAAGCGGGGAAGCGAGTGTTCTCGTAAAAGTCGCCGGCAATGGTTTTGGCGTACAAGCGATTCAGCCGGAGAACCTTCTCGCGCGTCAGCGGAGATCGGTTGATGGCATACGAACGTGCCAGCGCAGAAACCCATTGCCCGAAGGTGCATCCCGGGGCAAAACCGATTTCAAAATAGTCCTTGCTGTCCGGAGCGTATTGATACCAGCCGCCCAAGTCGTCGCCCGGAGCAGGCTGCCCCACCATCTCCCGGAACGGCTTGAGCAGGCTGTCTTCGCTCAGCCCCATCAGCAGCTCGTGCGTTTCCGCCAGCTGTTTTTCGTGAAGATCACTGGCCAGCGTCACATCGCCGTAGCCGAATTCGTCGAACGGCGGTGAAGAGACAGTTGCAGCGAAGCCGGGAGTGCGATCAGTGATACGACCAGGAATGCGAAAGGTGGGAACGAGGCAAGCCGCCGATGCCAGCGACGCCGACTGGAGAAACTTTCTGCGGGAAATTCCGCGTGAGGAGAACATCCGAACTCCCGTCTGCTGCTACCGACTGCGACCGGAGCGCGTCACGGTCCAGATAACTCCGGTCAAATGCTGGAATATCCTCTGTGAAACCCTGTGTCCCCTGTGGTTTAAGCTCTTCCCGGCAAACCTGATCAGATCTCGCTCAGCCAGCCTTACCGCTCGTTCTCGCCCTCTTTGTACATATACTTGATGGAGGGCTTGTAGATCATCAGGTTCGGGCCGCCGTTCTCGCGGTTCACCTTGATGCACTGCCGGTCATACCACTCAATGACGCCGCGCACTTCCTCGCCATCCCGCAGCACAATGACCATCGGAGTGCGCGACTGCATCTGCTTCTGATAATAGAAATTTTCGGCGTTGGTCTGCTCCGGAGGCGTCACCTTTCGTCCGCCGCCGCCCGCCGCCCCGCTTCCCATCCCAGAACCCCGGTCGCCGCGGTCCCGTTCGTGCCGCTCCGGACGCTCCGTGCGCTCCCGCGCTTGCGACGGAGGCGAGTTGTGGTTGCCGTGGTTCTCCCCGCGCGGCAGAGTCGGCCGGATCAGCTTGCGGTTCGCAAAGTTTTCCTTCTCAGCGGATTCACCGGCAGGGACAGGTTGATCCATAATCTCTTTCATAGTGACGCTACCCCAAGTCCATTCGTTCGATACACGCATTCCTTACGCGCCTTCGCGCCAAGCAACTTCCGGGACCCTGTGAATGTAATTTACGAAGGCGTGGAATTTTCACTTACCGTACCACAGGAACCGCGCCGAAACAATGCTGTCGTGCTCCGCCCTGCCAGCTGGTGTGCCGAAACTGACACTGCGTTTGATTTCGGGTACAGCATTTGATTTTGCGTGGCGCCGCGCTTCACCGCTGCGGTAAGCGGTATCGCTGAGGTTCGGCTCTAGCCGCTGCGGGAATGTTCCGGGGAAGGAGTTGATGACCTCAGCAATCCTCCTGACGACTCCCCTGACTTCGTATTCGATAAATCCACGCCTCGCCGTTCTTTCCCGCTCAACGTGACCACCGCCACCAGCGACGCAACCATCACTACCGTCCATGACAGCACGGGTGGAAAGCTGCCTCCAAAGCGCTGTTCCACCTGCCTGGCTTGTAATACTGCGTTCCGTGACGCGAGCAAGTTCCCCAACTGATAGGCGAATCCAGGAAACGTCCCGCGCACCGCCGGCGGAGAAAGTTCGTTCAGGTGCGCAGGAATTACTCCCCACGCGCCCTGCACCATGAACTGCATCAGAAACCCGCCCACCGCCAGCATGGCAACCGTGTGCGAATATGCCCACAACGGAATCATGGGAATCGCGAGCAGCGCCGCGATCGCGATCGCCCGCCGCCGGCCGATTCGCTCCGACCAGGTGCCAAAACAAATCCCTCCCAGCAGCGCCCCGATGCTGCCGATAATCGAAACTGTTCTCACCGTCTGCGGCGCGAATAAATGATTCTTCTCGAGAAATGTCGGATACAAATCCTGCGTGCCATGGCTGAAAGAATTGAAGCCGAACATCAGCACCACCAGAAAAAGAAAACTCCAGAAATACGTGGCAATGTCCCGGCCCACATGCCGCTCCGCTTCGCGCGAGACGCGGCCTTGCAGCCAGGCCGGCGATTCATCCACTTTGGTCCGAATGTAAATCACGAGGAATGCCGGCAGCGCCCCGATCACGAACATCCCTCGCCAGCCGACGATGGGGAACAGCGTTCCGTAAACCGCGGCCGCCAGCAGATTCCCCACCACATAGCCTTCCTGCAGCACGCCGGAAAAAAATCCGCGCCCTTCCGCGGGCAACGTCTCGAACGCTAAAGCCGCGCCCACCCCCCATTCTCCGCCCATGGCGATACCAAAAAATGCCCGCATGATCAGAAAAAATTTCAGCGAAGGCGCGAATGCCGAGGCCAGTTCGAACACCGAATACGCAATGATATCGACCATCAACGTCGGGCGCCGGCCAAACCGGTCCGCCATCCACCCAAACAGAAGCGCGCCCACCGGTCGCATGGCCAGCGTCAGAAAAATCGCTTCCGCAATCGCCGACACCTTGGTTTGAAACTGCGCCGCCAGCGCGTTCACGCAGAAAATCAAAATGAAAAAATCAAACGCGTCCAGCGACCAACCCAGAAAGCAGGCGACAAACGTATTCCTCTGCGTCGGAGTAAGCCTGCGAAAATGTCCAACAAATTCCATCGTGTTTCGTGGATGTTACGGGCGGCGAATCTGCAGCCCCGCGGCGATTCCACCTCCGCTCAAGTCCTGCGGATGCTAGCATATGTTTTTCAATCAGCAATCAGAAATCAGCAATCAACAATTTCCAACCCATGCCCGAACTCGACTCACCTCAACGCCAGACGCCCGATTCGCTCATGCTCCCCGGCTTCTGGTATCGCGCCCTGCCCGCCGACCGCGTCGTTCGCAACCGCCTCCATCCGGCCACGCTCCTCGAAATTCCGCTCGTCATCGGCCGCGACCGTCAGGGCCATCCCTTCGCTCTGCGCGACGCCTGCCCGCACCGCGGCATGCCACTCCACGACGGCCACTTCGACGGAGCCAACGTCGAATGCCCCTACCACGGCTGGACGTTCGACGCCCACAGCGGCCAGTGCCAGCTCATCCCTTCGCTCACCGCCGACCAGAATTTAAGAGTGGATCGCATCTACGCCGGCAGTTACCCCTGCGAGGAGCAGGACGGTTTCGTATGGGTCTACATTCCCGAGCCCGGCCCGCAGGGCGCGGGATTCACCAAGCCCGCCGACGCTCCGCAGCCCGCGCCGCAAATTGAAAAATTCAGTGCCCACTACAAGCTCGCCTATCTCACCGCCGAAATGCCCGTCAGCGTCGATCACGGCATCATCGGCCTCATGGATCCCGCGCACGGACCCTTCGTTCACCAGGCGTGGTGGTGGCGCAGCCGCCACAGCATTCACGAGAAGCAGAAAAACTTCGAACCCATCCCCAACGGATTCCGCATGAGCGCCCACACCCCCAGCTCAAACTCCGCGCCCTACAAGCTGTTGCGCCTCTATGCCGCCGCCGATTCCATCACCACCACCATCGATTTCGTTTTGCCCAACCTGCGCAGCGAAACCATCCGCGCGGGAAAATTCTGGTTCTCAAGCTCGACCACCGTCACGCCCATCACGCGCAATCATTGCCGCATCGACGTGGTCGCCGCCTGGAATATTTTCCGCTGGGTGCCGTTCGGGCCGGAGCTGTTGAAATTCGTGTTCGCGAAATTCGTCGAACAAGACCGCCGCACCATGGAGATGCAAGCCGAAGGCCTGAAACACAATCCGCATCTCATGCTGATCGACGATGCCGACCGTCCCGCAAAATGGTATTTCCAGCTGAAAGCCGCGCACCTCGAGGCCAAACGCACAGGTGAAGAAATGAAGCATCCCATGCCCGGCCCAGTCACGCTAAAGTGGAGGAGCTGACTACCAGATAATCCTTAGCGTCGTCGCTTCGGCAGGTCGCCCAGAGTGCGCGCGGGCAAACGCAGTTCGTCATCGCTCACCAGCCAGTCCATCGCCTCTTCCCGCGTCTCAAACGTCGGCAGATCGCGCTGCGAAAAACTCTTCAGATGTTCGTAAAATACCGGAGGCAGGGTTTCGGCCCCGACCCATGCCGACCGTTTCAAGTGCGGACGATCCACCACGATGTCCTGCTTCAGTCGCTCGATGGCCTTGCGATCAAAATGCGATCCTGTAAAATCCGCCAGCAGCAGCACCGACCCCTTCGGCTCAGCCGTTACGTAACTGGGCACCAGGCGCGACATGGTTTCCAATTCCTCCGCTGTGCAGTGCGAACAATCCGCCAGCAGAATTTGTTTCCCCTTGTGTTCAACGAACCGAATCCGGTCGTCCATAAGAACCCCTGGCCGAGACAGAAGAGCAAACAAGAAAAACAAAAACCGAAACCGAAACCGAAGAACTGATCCCTGACCCCTAACCTCTGGCCACTGCTTTCCTAACCCAGCAACCCGTCCACCACCCCATACACCCCGTCCAGCGCGGCATCCAGCGCCCCGGCATCTTTCCCGCCAGCCTCCGCCAGATCCGGACGCCCACCACCCTTCCCGCCAACTTTCTGTGCCACTGGGCCAATCACTTTTCCGGCCTGCACGCGCCCTGTCAAATCTTTCGTGACGCCCACAATCAGCGACACGTTCCCATTCGCCGCCGACCCCAGCACCACCACCCCCGACCCAATCTTGTCGCGCAGCTGATCAACGAGTGTCCGCATCTGCGTCCTCTCCAGATTGTCCACGCGATGCGCCAACACTTTCACGCCCTTTACTTCCTTTACCTTGTCGCCAATGGCGGCCGCGCCGATCGACGCCGACGCCGATTTCATCCGCACCTGATCCAGCTCGCGCCCCAGCCGCTTGATCTCCGCGTCCTTCTTTTCCAACTCAGCCCTCAACGCCTCAGCCGGAGAGAATAAAGTCTCACTGTCGGAAACCGATTCGGCAGAGAGTGCCCCATCCTTGCGTGCCTTGTGCGCAAGAGCCTGCCCTGAGCGTGTCGAAGGGGTGGGAGACACGAACGCCGACACTACGTTCTCTAATTGATGATCCTTGCGGAAATGCGCCAGCGATCCCTCGCCCGTCACCGCCTCCACCCGCCGCACGCCGGAAGACACGCTGCCCTCTTTCAGAATCTTGATCAGCCCAATTTCCCCTGTCGCCCCCGTGTGCGTTCCTCCGCAAAGCTCAGTCGAAAAATCGCCGATGCGAACCACTCGCACCTTGTCGCCATACTTTTCCCCGAACAGCGCCATCGCGTGATACTTGTTGATGGCCTCGTCGATGGGCACATCGGTAAGCGTCTCCACCTTCCGGTTGCGCAACACTTCCTTATTGATGATGTCTTCAATATCCTGCAGCTCTTCGTCTTCGACCGCGGCAAAGTGCGAAAAATCAAACCGCAAATGGTTCGGTGCCACCAGAGACCCCGCCTGCTTCACATGCTTCCCCAACACTTCGCGCAGCCCGGCGTGAAGAAGATGCGTAGCCGTGTGATTGCGCATCGTAGCTTCGCGAACGTCAGTGTTAACCACGGCGTCGACTCTATCCCCAACCTTGAGGGTGCCCCATTTCTCGCGCGCACTTTGCGCGAGAAGTGGGGACTTCATAACCACCTGATGCGCCCGCACCCCCTGAATCGGCGAATAGCACCCCTTCACTTCGGCGACGACAGTATTGTGATCGTCCGAATAAAACCATCCCCGGTCTCCAACCTGCCCACCCGACTCCGCATAGAACGGAGTGTGATCAAGAATAACTTCGCCTTCTTCGCCCGGCGAAAGCTGCTGCACCCCCTGGCCATTGCGGATGATAGCCAGCACCTCGCACCCGTCCGACCGAGTCTGCCAGTAGCCTTCAAATTTAGAAGTCGGCAACTTCTGATAAGCAGGATTCGCCGTCTGCTTCGCCGCGCCCTTCCACGAAGCACGCGCACGAGTTTTTTGTTCCTCCATCGCGTGATCGAAACCAGCTTGATCAAAACGCAAACCCTGATCGCGGGCCGCATCCTGCATGAAGTCGAGCGGCATGCCGAACGTATCGTAGAGTTTGAAAGCGTCTTCGCCCGCGAGCTTGTCGGCCGAACCTTTGAGCAGCGTCTCCAGTTTTGCCAGACCCACATCCATCGTGTGGGCGAAACGAGTTTCCTCGATCGCCACGGACTTCGAAACTCTGTCGGCCGTCTCTTTCAACTCCGGATACGCATCCTCCATCAGGTCACGCACCGCAAACACCATCTCGTACAAGAACGGTTTTGTCTGCCCGAGAAGCCGCCCGTGCGTAATCGCGCGCCGGATAATCTTGCGCAGCACGTACCCACGACCGTCGTTTGCCGGCAGCACGCCATCGGAAATCAAAAAAGTCGCCGCCCGCGAGTGATCCGCAATCACGCGCAACGAAGCCGCTGACTTAGCCTTCGCCTCTTTCTCCAGTTCCTTAGTCAATGACGTCCCGGTCAACTCCGCCGCCCGTTTAATCAGCGGCACAAACAAATCTGTGTCGTAATTCGAAATCACCCCTTGCAGCACCGCCGTCACCCGCTCCAACCCCATCCCCGTATCAATCGACGGCTTGGGCAACGGATTCAGTTTCCCGCTCGCATCCCGATCAAACTGCATGAACACCAGATTCCAAATCTCCACATACCGCCCGCAGTCGCACGGAAACGCACAATCCGCATGCCCCTGATCAGACGCCGCCGGCCCCATATCGTAGTGAATTTCGCTGCAAGGACCGCACGGCCCGGTGTCGCCCATCTGCCAGAAATTATCTTTCAGCCCTCCGTCGAAAATGCGATCCTTCGCCACGCCCTGCGCCACCCACAGGTCATACGCCTCGACATCACGCGGCACGGGCATGGGCTCGCCCGACCCTTCGAAGATCGTCACATACAGCTTCTCCTTCGCAATCCCAAACCACTGCGGCGAAGTGATCAGTTCCCACGCGTAAGCAATCGCATCTTTCTTGAAATAATCGCCAAAGGAAAAATTTCCCAGCATCTCAAAAAACGTGTGATGCCGGTTGGTGAACCCAACATTTTCCAGATCATTGTGCTTGCCCCCAGCGCGCACGCATTTCTGCGAAGTGGTGGCGCGCGAGTAGTCGCGCTTCTCCAGCCCCAGGAAAACGTCCTTGAACTGGTTCATCCCGGCGTTGGTAAACAGCAGCGTAGGGTCGTTCTGCGGGACAAGCGACGACGAGTGCACTTCCTTGTGCCCCTTCTGCACAAAAAAGTCCAGGAATTTACGGCGGATTTCCGAACCGGTCAGCATGAAGAGTTAATTCTAAATGAAAACAGTTCTTTGCCCAGTCGGGCGCAGGCGAAGAATTAAACAGAGCGGACACAAAAACCACAAAGCAATCGCGAATCGCTATGCTCCGGGGCCCATGCCGTTCCCTACTTCGCCGCGTCGACGGTCTTATCCGTCCCTTTTTTCACTCCGCTGCCCGTGGCCTTTGCGTCCGACTTTACCGCGGCGCCGGTTTTGGTTGCGGCCTTCGCGGTAGCTTTGCCGGTCTTGTCAGCAGCTTTCTCTGTGTCTTTCGCGGCGGGCTTGGCATCTTTTTCCGAGCCCTTGGTCGCCGTCCTCGTGTCGTTCACCACGTTCTTCGCGGCGTTCTTGGTGGCGAGACCGAATTTCTTCGCCGCATTCCCGATCACTCTACCCGTCTCAGCGGCAGATTTCGCGGTCTCCTTCGCGCCCGACTTAGCGGCGTCTTTCAAGGATGTCCCATCGCCAGCGGACTTGTCTTTGCCCGAACTCGCCGAGTCCTGGCCGTAAACAAACAACGCCGTCGTCAACAAAGCCCCCACGAGAATTGCTCCCCACTTCGTTTTCACAGGAACCTCCTCAAGTTCCGGCAAATTCGTTTTGCAGCATGCAACCCTTCCCCAAATCGGCGCAAATCGCGCTCACGCGGATTCGCTCTCCAAAGCGCTCAACGTTTCGTCATCCACGTCCCACTTCTTCAAAATTGTGAAAATAGTTTTCGTGGCGAAGCCCGCCCGCGCCAGCTGCCGGAAAATGCGCGCGGTCTGTTTCTGGTCTTTCGGCTTCTGCAGGCGCTTCTTGCGAAGATAGTCGCGGGCCTGCTTCTCGTCGCTCACTCCCTCATAGGCGGCTTCCACAGCCTTCTCGATCACCGAACCATGCACGCCCCGCGTCTTCAAATCCGTGATCACGCGCATGCGTCCGAGTTTCAGATTATCGCGACGCAGCGAAGAGTAATACGCCGCATATTGCGCGTCGTTCAAATAGCCCTGATCCTTCAACCGCCGGATCACCAGCTCGATCAGCGTCTGCCCATACTCCGACTCCGCATCCTCCACCCGCGCCCGCATCAGCCGCTTCAACTCGGCCACCGTCCGCATGCGCCGCGCCAATGCCCCCACGGCATATTCGTAGAGCTGATCTTCAGAATAGGATTTTTTCTTCGGACGCGAGAACGCCATGCCCTAACGATAGCCCCACTGAGTCCCGAGTCGCCAGTCCCAAGTCGCGAGTCGCGAACGAGCCGCAAGAAAAAAGGCGCGCAGACGCGCGCCCGAAGAAGTAGGCAACCAAAAGAAGAAGGCAAATCTCAAATCCCCGAAGCCCGAAGCCCGAAGCCCGAAGCCCGAAGCCCGAAGCCCGAAGCCCGAAGCCCGAAGCCCGAAGCCCGAAGCCCGAAGCCCGAAGCCCGAAGTCCTACCGCCCAAACCCCGCCGACTGCATCGACTGCCGCGAAATATCCGCGGTCGACGCAATCCCCTGCATGCGCAGCTTGAAGTCGTCGGCGTTCGAAGCATTCTCCAGCGCGGTTTCGTAATTGACCAGCCCGGCGCGGAAAAGATCCCACAGCGATTGGTCAAACGTCTGCATACCGTACTGCGACGTGCCGGCCGCAATCGCGTCGCGAATGGCGCGGGTTTTTTCCGGCACCAGAATACATTCGCGAATGTAAGCCGTGTTGATCATCACTTCCACCGCGGGCACGCGGCCCTCGCCATCGCAGCGCTTCACCAACCGTTGGCTGACAATGGCGCGCAGCACAGCCGCCAGCTGCATGCGAATCTGCTTCTGCTCCGGCGGAGGAAAAATAGAAATCACGCGGTTCACCGTTTCCACCGCGTCCAGAGTGTGCAAGGTCGAGAACACCATGTGGCCGGTTTCGGCTGCATGCAGCGCCGTCGAAATGGTTTCCAGGTCGCGCATTTCGCCCACCAGAATCACGTCCGGATCCTGACGCAGGGAAGCGCGCAACGCCGCCCCGAACGAAGGCGTATCCACCTGAATCTCGCGCTGGTTCACGTACCCCTTTTTATCGCGATGCAGAAATTCGATCGGGTCCTCAATCGTGACGATATGTTCGGCCCGCGAAGAATTTACCCGGTCGACCATCGCAGCCAGAGTCGTCGACTTGCCGGAACCGGTAACCCCCGTCACCAGCACCAGCCCGCGCGGCATGTCACAAATCTGCTCCACCACCTTGGGCAAAAACAATTCATCGAGCGCGCGAATCTTCGTTGGAATCACGCGCAGCACCAGTCCCACGTTGCCGCGCTGCTGGAAAATGTTCACACGGAAGCGGCCCAGTCCGGCTACGCCGTATGCCATATCGATTTCCGTGGTCTCTTTGAATTTCTGTTTTTGCCGCGCTGACATCATGCTGAACGCCATGGTCAGCATGTCTTCCGCGCTGATGCGTGGCTGGTCGGTCAATGGCACCAGTTCGCCGTCAATGCGCAAATGCGGGTAGTTCCCTACCTTCAAATGCAAGTCCGAGGCTTTGCGTTCCGTCGCAATCCGCAGCAGGTCATCAATATTCATCGAAGAGTTTCCGTGAGAGCTCTTCACTATGATGAACCGAATCGTCACCTTCCCCAAGATGACCTAGGTAACTGCCACCCATCCGCGTTCGGACACAGCCTTAAGTTTGCTTCAGGTGCCCACCCGTAGTTCTGTCATTCTGAGCGAAGCAAAAACCGGGTGCCCCATTTCTCGCGTCCTTTGCGAGAAGTGGGGCTTTTTGCCAGTCAGTTTCACTTTGGAGCCACGCTTTTCTGCGGTTTCCCAACTTAACGCTAACCGTGCCGGCCCCCTCCGCGAGCCGCACTCACGCCCTCTCCGCCGCCTTCCCCCTGCCACTTTCTCGACAGCCCTTCCAGCTGCGCCAGCACCTTCTCAATATCCTTCATGCGCTCGGTAATTCCGTAAGTCACCGCCGGAGGAATCGTCGGCTCGTAGTGCCGGAACACAAATTTCTTTTCTTCCAGCGTGCGCAGCCGCTGCGTCAGCACCCGGGACGATATGCCCTCCACCTGCCGCCGCAGCACTCCGAACCGCATCGGCCCATCGTGGCTCAACGCCCACAAAATGTGCAGCGTCCAGGGCCGGGTGAGCAGCTCGAGCATCCCGCCGATAGAGCAGGGAGAATGAGCAGCCGATTTATGAGAACGTTTTGCCATGGCTAAAACATTTCCTTCGTATACTTCATGGTCCATCTGTCATCCTGAGGCCTGCGCTTTTTGCAGGCCGAAGGACCTATGTAACCCCTTCCATTGAGGCGCTGCCACACTGCTACTCCACTCATCACTAATGGATACTAGGTTACTCCAAAGTACCTGGTATGTAAAAAGATGGTAGTTATTATTTGTAACCAAAAGTTGAGCAATCTGATCTAAGCACTTGCAACCCGGAGGGTCTCATGAAATTGCTTCGCATCGACTCCAGCGCTCGCCGTAACTCGGTTTCCCGGCAGCTCACCCAGACCTTTGTAGAATCCTGGAAAAAGGAAAACCCCACGGGAGAAGTAATCGAGCGCGACCTGGCCACAACCCCGCTCCCGCCGATCACCGACGAGTGGACGCTCGCCCTCCATACCGACCCGGCGAAGCGCACTCCCGCGCAGCAGGAAACCCTCGCGGTCTCCGACATGCTGGTCGAAGAATTACTGGCCGCGGACACGATTGTGATTGGCGCTCCCATGCACAACTTCACAGTCTCCTCTCTATTGAAAGCGTGGATCGACCAGATCGTCCGCGTCGGCCGCACCGTCGCCTGGGGCGCGAAAGGTCCTGAAGGCCTGTTGCAGGGGAAGCGAGTTGTCGTCATTACTTCGCGCGGAGGTTCTTTTCGCCCCGGCACTCCCACCGCCGCTTATGATTACCAGGAGCCGTACCTGCGCCACATTCTCGCATTCATTGGTCTGACCAGTGTCACTTTCATCCACGCCGAGAATCAGAAGCCCGGCGATCTCGCCGAACCCGCGCGCACCGCGGCCATCGCGCAACTCCAGGCCGCCGCGCAAAACCGTTTCATCGCCGCGTTAGACTGACGCAAACTAAATTAAGGAGACTCAGAAATGGCGGCTATCAGTTCCGCTCCCCAACCGCAATCCACGGCCGCTTCCGGCCCCATCGTCCTGCTCGGTCGTTTCCTGTTCACCCTGATCTTCATCATGTCCGGACCGCGCCACTTCATGAGTCAGATCATCGCTTACGCCGCGTCGCAGGGCGTGCCCATGGCCTCGATCGCCGTGCCACTGTCCGGCGCCATCGCGCTCGTCGGAGGACTCTCCATCCTGCTGGGTTACCACGCCAAAATAGGCGCCTGGCTCATCGTCCTGTTTCTCGTGCCAGTCACCCCGATGCTGCATAAATTCTGGGGGGTGACGGACCCCATGATGCAACAGATGCAGATGGCCATGTTCTTCAAGAATGTCTCGATGCTCGGCGCCGCGCTGGTAATCACGCAGCTGGGCTCAGGCCCCTGGAGTCTCGACGCCCGCAAGAAATGAAAAGCCGCCCCCGGCGGGCGGCTTTCTTGTGCTGCAACGCGTGACTCTTACGCTGCGGTCTCGGCCGGCACCGGTGGCTGGAACGGCTCATCGTAGCTGCCGCCATAAATCGAGGGCACCTTCGACCCCATGGGGCGCAGGTAGGTCGTCAACTCTCCGCGATGATGGATGCTGTGGCTGGTGAGGAAGCCCAAATACAGCACCGCCGGCAAATTGAACACGCCGAAAAATGGGACCGGTGTCAGCAACTGCTCCGGCGTCATCGCCGCGATGCGGGCCACGCCCTGCTTGACCTTCTCGTCGTACCACGCCACCACTTCGGCCGACGTCTCGGGCTTATGCTCCGGCGTTTCCATCTTGAAATTCAGGTCGGCAACGCCATCCAGAAACTGAATGTCGGAGTTGGCGATGTGCCACGCCAGTTCTTTCGCCGTCCGCGCCTTAGGATCGGGTTTGTAGCTGGAGGCCGCATCGGGCACAGCCGCGATTACTTTCTTGGTGATCTCCGCTTCCCGCGTGATGCCGTCAAGCATCATCGCGCAATAGCCGAGGGCAAATTCCGGACTCATCCCTTGAGACATTTTTACCTCCTGTAATTGGTGTTATGTTTTTCTGATTCAAGAAGCCGAAAGGGGCGCGGTGTGCGCCCCTGGTCTGCTTAAGATCGGGTTGATTCCTTTAGCCAGCGAATTATACGCCGACTGGCTGCTTGCTGCGCACCGGGACCGGCGTGAGCCAGCCGTGGCGGTCGGATTTTTCTCCGCGCACGATGGCGTAGAACTCTTTCTGCAGCGCCTTGGTGATGGGGCCGGTTACGCCCTTGCCGACGTTGATCTTGTCGACGGAACGAATCGGGGTGACTTCCGCGGCGGTGCCGGTGAAGAACGCTTCGTCGGCGATGTAAAGCATTTCGCGCGGAATCATCTGCTCGACGATCGGAATGTTCAGGTCGCGCGCGATCTGCAGCACCGAGTCGCGCGTGATCCCGGGCAGCACCGAGTTGCCCAGCGGCGCGGTGATCAGCTTGTCGCGATGCACCAGAAAAATATTCTCCCCGGAACCTTCGCTGACGAATCCGTTGATGTCGAGCGCGATGCCTTCGACGTAGCCGTTGACGATGGCTTCCATCTTGATGAGCTGCGAGTTCATGTAATTGGCGCCGGCCTTGGCCATTGCGGGCAGGGTGTTCGGAGCAAGGCGCGTCCACGAAGAGACGCACACGTCGCATCCATCAGTCTCGCCGCCCAGATATTTTCCCCACGGATAGTTGATGATGTAAACCTCGGTCGGCGAATTGAACGGGTTCACGCCGGCCTCGCCGTATCCGCGAAGCACGATGGGGCGCACGTAGCAGGGCCAGGCGCCGTTGTGGGCCACGGTTTCGACCATGCCCTTGATGATCTGCTCGCGGGTGTAGTCCACGTCGATGCGGTAGACCTTGGCCGAATCCAGCAGCCGCTGAATATGTTCCTGGGCGCGGAAAATCGCCGGCCCGGTGGGCAGCTCGTAGCAGCGAATGCCCTCAAACACCGACGAGCCATAGTGGATGACGTGCGACATCACGTGGATGGTGGCGTCGTCCCAGTTGATGAGCTTGCCGTTGTGCCAGATCTTGTCAGTCTTCTGGATTGCCATGCGGACTCCTTGTGAACATTATAGCGGAGGCAGCTGTCAGCTCTCAGCTTTCAGCTGTCAGCTGCGCCCCAACTTTCGCGGGAATGTTCCTGAAGGAACACATCGTCGATTTGTAAAAGTGTTCCTGAAGGAACATCTGTGGAAAAGCGGCAAAAAGCGTCAACACGGCAAAGGCATCCGCATGATGGACTTAGGGACGATTGCCGAAATACCGGCAGCAAGTGTGGTCAAAAAGCCACGCCAAAAACGGCCTCTCGAGGTGTAGCGTTTTGAGATTGGGGGAGTTTTCACCACGGAGGCACGGAGACACGGAGAACCTATGACGAGCACGGAATCCCCACCTTTGCCGCTAGGTGCGCGGCAAAGATGGGCCACCCGCGATCTGGCTGGCGCTCCACAGCTGTAGAGACTGAGATCCCTCCGCCGCGATGAAAAACGCGGTCGTTCGGAATGACACAGCAGACTCAGGCGCCTCGCTGCGCTTGGCGGGACAGCCGAGGCGGCTGTCCCCACACGTTCACCAGATTGTGGTGACGAGGTTGGAGCGGCGGATTTGCTGGTCGGCGGTGACCAGAGGGATGCCTTCGACGATGGCGGTGGATGCGATCACGCGGTCGGCGGGGTCTTTGGGGTAGCCGGCAGGCAGGCGGACTGCCATGGCGGTAATCTCCGGGGTCATGGGCTTCAGGGCTACTCGTGCGACCGTCTCGCGGACGAACGATTCCACGCTGCTCAAAACCTGGAGGCGGCCGCTGTGAGCCAGCCACGCCAGTTCCCAGAGCGTGATGGTGGCGATGGCTACTCCGGTGCTTTCACGGGCATTGCGGATGGCGTCGCGGGCTTTTGTGGATAGACGCTTCGGATCGCTGGCCATCCAAACCAAAACGTGGGTGTCGAGCAGAATCATGTTTCCGCGAAGTCAGAATTCAGAAGTCAGAATGCAGAAGTAACACCGTTCTTACTTCTGCATTTTGACTTCTCACTTCTGACTTGCTACTTGCTTTCCCAGTCTTCCAGAGGAGTGACCGGGCCGACGATGTCGCCCACGATTTTTACTTTGCCGGCCATGTAGCCGAAGAGATCGTCCGCCTGCTTCTCGGCCGGGACGAGCTTGGCCACGGGCTTGCCATGCTTGGTGATCAGGACGGGCTCTCCACTTTGCAGGACCTGGTCCATTACCGCCAGGCATTGGGCTTTGAATTGGCCTGCGGGCATTCGTTTCATGGGACCACCTCGCTGTGGTCATTTTATTATGACTATGGGCGGAATGCAAGGGTGGTTTTGTGGAGATGGAGGGGAAGTCGAATTCTCCAAAAGGTCCCTAACCCGGTTGACCCGTCCTAGAGTTGACCCGCGGTGTCCTCCTGGCGTAGGAGTTCGTTTTCAGTCTGACGGACCTCTTGGAGCTGCCGCGCAAGGACATCGACCACGCTCGCAATCTGGCCACGCCACTCCTTCGACGGGTCGACGGACTGCCCACCGACTCGCCTCGTTTCGTCGAACATGCCTGGAGGGCAGTCGGCAAACCATATCGGGACCACCGAGTTCTCTCCGAACCGCTTTTTGAAATTATCTGACTCGAACTTAGTCCAGATCTTCTTTGGATAGTTCTTGCTGAGAAGCGGGAGGACGAATCTGGCTTCGCTCCGGTAGATTGGCGCGAGGTATTGCTCCACATCATTCGCCAGAATCCGGTGTTGCTCGTTCTTGTCGTAGAAGACACTCATTTCCCGGTCTTGGAGGGCCTTGAAAAGCATCTCCGCTATGTGGCGTTCTTCTCCGGCGAAGGATAGCGCATAGTCGTATTGACTTCTGAATTCGATACTGAAATAGCCGACCTGCTTCGCGAATTTCGACCAAATGATATGGCGTATGAAGTAGGAGAACTTCGGATCCTCCGTTGTCAGCAGGCCGCTTTTTGCGTCGTAGTGGATTAGCTCTCGGACCGGTTCATTCTGCTCGATCAGCGTAGCAAGGTGCCCCTTCTCGATGACCTGAGCGACGCTGCCCTTCAATTCTGGATGAGCCGCCATGGCTTCTTTCGTGTCGAGCGTTCCTTCGGGGGTCTCTGCAAGCCACCGGAGCAGATGCAGATAGGGTGCCCGGCCCTCGCGTCTCAGCCGATTGCCAGTCGCGAAATCTCGGGCTGGCGGGAAGAATCGCGGGGACAGTTCCTGCAGGACCGCTTCCCGGATGCTCGGCAGGCTCGTTTCGATCGTTGTCGGGTCTGCTTTTGGTTGGGTTTCGAACACCTTGCCCTGAACGCAGGCCTCATGGCAGAGAACCTGTGCCATGGCGAAGCTCCCTTCCGCCTCAGTCGTGAGCTCTTCTCCGACGTTTATCTTGCAGTTGAGCGCTCTCTCTCCGCGCTCTATCAACTCCCGCAGTCGCTCGACATTGGTTCTCCCGACCTTGACGGTCTCGGCCCTGTGAAGCAGGTCCGGTGCGTACTCGACGAGCGATTGGCCGGCGCGATTTATCCCTATCAGGATTACCTTGCTGTTGACGTCTTCCTCATCTGCGAGTGCTTTGATGTAATCCGTCAGCTGCCTCTTCGCGTCGTCTCGGAGTCGGTGGAAATCATCGATCACCACTACGCCGATTCTATGCATCGACGGGAGCGCCGCAATGAGATCCTGATCGGACGTTTTGCGGGCGGACAGGAAGAGCGAGGAATCGCCCATTTCCGCGGCGTCCAGTGCCTTCTTTACGCATGAGGTCTTTCCGATGCCGGAAGGGCCTTCAACTATTAGTCCTCGGCCAGGCGTTTTCAGCGCAACTACGACGTGGTCGAACTCGCTCGGTGGAACGAAGGTATGGGTGGGGACGCCTGACTTCTTGAAAACCTCATCTAGACGTGGCATGTCGGATACTCCTGAACCTATTCAGCCTTAACTATCGCACGACTCTTGCTCGCACGCCCTCGCGGAGTTTCCCATTTCAAAACCGATGATCTGGGTGGGCGCACATTCCTCGCAGCAACAAAAAAAGGCCGAGGCCTGGTGTGGCCGCGACCCCCTCGCAGTGGGTCCTTTTTTACACCTGTGGGGGAGGGGTGGCACGGGACTTTTGTGGGGTGGGTGGGGGCACGGGAGTGGGGAGGGTGGTGTCCGGCGGAGTTCAAAACCTAAATCTGAAGTCAAAGGCGACGGACAGGAGTGTGCGTCCTACATGGGGGCGGGGAGAACTCCCTGCGGTGGGGGGCGAGAGCGCCGGGTGGGTAGGGGTCCTTCGACTGCGGTTGATCTTTGCGCTGGGGGCGCAAAGATCAATCCTCGCTCAGGATGACAATTCCGAGGGTGGTGGCGACGGTACGGTAGGGAAGCGAACCAAACGCGCGAATTATTGCGACGCAGAGAACGCGTCGCGGCGCGGGGCTCCCGCAGGACCTTCAGCGGGCAAAGAGCGGCCGCTTCAGGATGGCAACGCGTTTTGGTGACGGTGGTTGTGGGTGCTCCCGCGTGGATCACTTTTTCAGGGCCAGGGTTTGCAGCAGGGCCGACTCGCTGGTTACTTGAAGGGACATGGTGGCGCCGGCGGGGACGGTCCAGAAATCGCCGCCCTTGTGCGGCTCGGGTTTGCCGTCGATGACGGCGGTTACTTTTCCGGAGTGCAGGTAGACGACGAGAAAATCGTGCTCGGGAAACTTCTCGACCTCGATGCGTCCATGGAGGGCCCAGTCTTGCAGCACGGCGGAAACTTCCTGCGGGCGTCCGGTTTTCGACTTGAGAATCGCCTTGCCCTGGAAGCGATTGGTATTGGTGAAGGCATTCAGAGCCTCGGCGGCGGGCTTGGAGTCGGACGGAGTCTGGGCAGCGGTCTGGCCCCAGGTGGAGATTACGAGCAGAACCGCGGTTGCCAGCAAAGCCGGCTTGGGCAGAAGTGGATGCAGCAGAGGTCTGGGATTCACGAGTCTGGGATTCATAAGATGCTCCGAGTGGTCGGATCGGGTTTGGCGGATTCGGTTTCGCTGATCTTCGTTCATCGATCTTCGTTCCTTAATCTTCGTTCCTCAATCTTCGTTTATCGATCTTGGTTCCTCGATCTTCGTTTATCGATCTCGGGTCGTCGTGCGCTCTGGCAACCTTGGCGCTCCGCGCTAGATCCCTTGCTTCGCCGGAAGAACGGCACCGCTCGGGATGACGCGGCGGCGGACGGTGGCTGGTTCGAATTTCGGACTGTAGCTTCATGGATGCGCGCCAATGCTGGTTTTTGCTTGGTTCAGTGTTCGGTGATTAGTGATCGGTGGTCTGTTTCTTGTTCAGTGGACCTCGTTCTTCCGCAATCACGGTTCGGTTACGCTGCAAATCATTCTTTGGAAATCGTTCTTCAGAAATCGTTCTTCAGCTAATCCTCGTTCAGCAATCACTGCGGTTTGAGCATGAAAACTTTGCCGCCTTCGGTCGAGACATAAACTGGATCTCCTACGATGGCGGGTTCGGTGGTAATGGATCCGGCGCCGAGGTCGATGTTGGCGATTACGGCGGGCTCGGGAACCAGAGAAAAGCCGCTGGCTACGCAGGCTGCGTTGGTGACGGTCGGATTGTTGCAGCGCCATCCGGCGGATGGATAGATGCTGGGATCGGCGAGGGCGACGAGATGTCCGCCGTCGGTGCCGACGAAAATGATCCCGTGAGTCACCGTGGGCGGGCCCAGATCATATTCAGCTCCGGAAGCACTGGGGACGTCTTCGATCCAGCGGACGCGATCGGCGTTGGAGGAGCAGGCATTGAGCGCGTAAAGGTGATGAAAGCCTTCGAGGGCATCGCTGACGACGGGGTATCCGCCGGTTTGGGTGATGTAGACGTCATCCCAGACGGCGCCCGGCCGAAGGTAGCGCGTGTCACCGTGATAAGTGCCGTCGGCGGGGTTGAACCCGGCGGTGGTCCAGGGGCCGGGCGGGAACGCCCATTGCACGCTGGCCGGGCCGGGAGTGGCGGTACCGGCATTGAGAGCCCAGGTCCAACCGTCTTTTGGAGTGGACGCGACCAGGGTGCCGCAACTTGCCGGAACGACACTGGGGGTGGTGCTCCAGTCTGGGTCGTTATCCATGACGTAGGGAACGGGTTTCCAGCTCCAGATGATGGCGCCGGTGTTGGAGTCGAGCCGCAACATGCTGAGCGCATGGTCCGGCACCGGTTCGGGGCCGCCAATATTGGAGTTGCCGGTGGTGGCGTACACCGCGTCGAGCCAGCCGGCGACCGAACCCCAGACACCTCCGCCGCGCGGAGGGCCGGTGCTGGTGAAGCCGAAGCCGGCATCGATGGTACCGTCGCTCAAGTGGACGGCAACGACTTTGCCTTGCTGGATGGGATTGTCACAATGATCGCCGATGCCGATGTAAACATGATCGTTGAAGACCAGCGGTGAGGAGTATCCGATTTGCTGGTGGGTGACACCGTCGCTCAGGAGCACGGCAATTTCTGGAGACTTCCAGATTTCTGCGCCGGAGTTGGCGTCAAGGGCGAACAATCTGCCACTGCCCAGGCCGGCGCCGATCGAACGGTCCGGCGCGCCGAAAATCACTGCCGTCTTGCCGCCAATTTCAGCGATGGCCGCGCTGGAGGCAATGCCCTCGCTCGAGGGATTGCAGGTAAAGGTAGAGGTGAGGGATTGGCCGCCGACGGGAGGGTATTGCCACTTGAGGCTGCCGTCCGAGGCTTTGATGGCGTAGAAGAATCCATTCGAGTTCCCGATCAGGACCAGACCTTTGTAGACCACGGGTGAAGCTCGGAAAGGTCCCGGCGCGGGAGTCAGTGTGACTCCGGTGGGAAACGTCCAGCCTACGGCTAGTTTCGCTACCTTCGCCGGATCGGTAAGCGGACCGTTGTTCAGCTGCGCCCCGGTCCGCAGCGGATTGTGACGAAAGGCAGGCCAATCCGCCGAACAGCCGCATAGTAGCGATGCAGCGGCGAGCGCCACGACCAGACCAGCATTGCGCGAGGAAGAAGTGAGAAACATAATGGCCGTCCTCCTGGATACAGGCATGTCTTCGTACCATGCAGTCTTTGCGTCTACTCGGCCCGCAGCAGGTTGACCCGAATAGAAATGGGAGTGTCGGACTTGTTTTCGATGGAGAAGCTGGTCCCTTCCGGCAGAGAGAAAGTAGCGCCGGGGCGTATTTCCTGGGGCTGATCTCCTGAGGTCAGCACTCCGCTGCCCGAGTTCACTTCGCAGATGGCCGCACCGGGCAGGCTCACCTTGGCGGAGTGCTGGCTGGGGCCGACCAGGAGGTCGCGCACTTCGACGCGCAGGCCAGCCGGTCCCGCTCCCTCATATCTTTTGCGATAGTAGATGCCGTCGCCGAGCTGCACATAAGGATTGCTGGGCTGATAGCTTGAGAAGTGTTGCTCACCGGCCGCAGCCTTGGGCAGAAGGCCGATGCCTTTGGCCCCGCGCTGATTCCAGGAAGTGCATCCGGTGGAACAAAGAACTAGCAGGAAACAAAAAATACGGCGGTAGGGGCCCCTGCACATGTGGCACCTCGATTCAGTTACGCCGCGGCAAAAACGCATCCTGCCTCGAAGTACCGGCAGCATGTGCGGGCGTGTAGAAGTAGGGCCGACGCGATGGGGAAGACTCTTACAACCAGCATCGTAAAACGTCGCAAATGATGACAACTTGTTGGGACCTTGTCAATCACAAAAGTGCGAGAACGGCACCGTGTTCGGATTTCGTAACAGAACGGTGAGCCGCACTCATCTTTCCGGGACACGAACCGAGAACAGAGAATTGAGCGCTGGTTATTGCGCTGGAGCCAAGCTGGCTTTCATGGTCACGCCCGGCAGTTCGTCGCCGCGGAAATATTTGACTTTGTCCTTCGATGCTTCCTTCGAATCGATGGCTTTCATTTCGGGCATGGCTTCGTAGGGCTTGCTGTAGTCATTCGCGGCGTTCCAGAAGAGGAATCCGATGCCGCCTTTGGCGCGGGCGGTTTCTACTTGAATCTTTATGTATTCGGGAGAGTAGGTCTTGGTGCGCCAGCGGAAGGCTTGCAGCCAGGGGCGGATGACGACGCCGGTGGAGAGGTCTCCGTTGGGGTGGGTGATGAGTTCGAAGCGTTGCATGGATTCGCCGATGAAGTGGGCGGGCTCGTCGCCGGGGTGGGGGATGTTGTCCATGCCGAAGAAGTGGCTGGGGTAGATCATGGGGCTGAGCACGTCGCAGTAGTGGGCCATGCCGACGATGTCTTGTCCGGTGTGGGAGAGATCGACCTGGCGCTGCCAGGCCATGACTCCGAAGACGTCGAGGCTGAGCAGCACGCCGGTGGGGTGGAGTTCGGTGTAGGCCTTCTTCAGGAAGGCGGTGATTACGTCGGTGCGTTGGGGGCCGGTGGGGGAGGCTGGGTGATGTGCAGATTTCTGGGTGCGTGGCGATCCTGTTGACCGCTCTGCTGCTGCGGGCTGACGTAGGGTCCCTCCCCCTGCGCTTTGCGCAGCGGTCGGGATGACATCGCTTTTGGCGGTGGCGGCGGTGGGGGCCGCTTGCGCGGCTGCGTCCTCAGTCTGAACTGGCTGATCTTTTTGCTGGTCTTTTTGGAAGACGAAGAAGGCGTCTTTTTGGTCGCCTTCGGCGGGGAAGCGTACGTAGTCGAACTGGATTTCGTCGGCGCCTAGCTGGGCTACGTGTTTGGCCAGGGCGATGTTGTAGTCCTGCACCTGGGGGTTCGAGGGATCGGTCCAGACCAGCTTGCCGTTTTCGCGCCAGGGCTGCCCGGTTTTGCGGGAGTGGACGGCGAGGTCGGGATGCTCGACTACCATGCGCTCGTCGCGGAAGATGGCGATTCGGGCGATGGCGTGCATGTTTTGTGAATGCAGGAAGCGGACGAACTTGGGCACGTCGTGAATGTAAACTTTGTGCTGGCCGAGCAGCGGGTGCTCGAAGGGAATGTTGACGCTGCCGTCGGAATCTTTGATGTCGAAGACTACGGCGTTGCCTCCGACTTCGCGCCAGTGGCGGATGATGCGGAGTCCGTGGTCGCTGGCGGCCATCACTCCGGTGAGGTAGACGGCGCGGACTTCGAAATCTCTGGGGACGGGGATGGTCTTCTCGGTGATGGGTGCGGCGAGGATTCCGGGGATGATGACTTGTTCGTTGGCTTTGAGGATGTTGCTGGCGTCGGATTTATGATTCGCGGCGCGGATGGCGTCGGCGAGTTGGGACGACGTTAAGTATGAAGTTTTGCCGAGGTAGCGGCGGGCGACGGTGGGGATGGCTTCTCCACGCTTCGCGGTGTAGATTTCGGTGCCGGGGGCGGCGGTGGGTTGCAGCGCGGGAATGTCAGCTGGCTTCGCTGACGTGGGGATGGTGGCGCTTACGGGCTTCAGGTGAGGGGATTGCGCGACCGGCGATATGGCCATGGCGGGTTGCGCTTGTGTCTGAGCCTGCGACTGGGGTTGGGCGGCTTGAGCCGATGATGAGTGCGAGTTCAGCTGCCAAGCGGCTGAACCGAAAAGAATGCAAGAGACGGCAGTGATGGTGAGAACAGACGAGCGGCCCAAGGTTCCTCCCCGGAATAGCGTCCCGCAAAAAAGCTTTCCGATTGCGATACTAGCTTGGGCCTGCGGTGCCTGCTAGTTACGGCTGGCCAGAGCCGATTGACTTCTTATGTTCGCCTTGCGTGTTAGATGTTTCAGCTCGGGGGATGGATAACTGGATTCCGTGGCGTCCCTTGCGGGAAGCGTCGGCGGGGTTCCGGTTGAGCCGGGGAGATGGATAGGGCCGGGGAGATTGAGATGTCTGGGTGCGTGGATGGGTCCCACCCCTTCGGCACGCTCAGGGCAGGCTTTTGCCGGAAAAGGCGCGGCAAAGATGGGGCACCCTCCGCGGGTTTCGTGCTCACCCACTGAGCTTGCGTTTTGAGGGCGTTACTGGTTTCTTCCTTGATGGTGCAAAGTATTTCTCTTTGGGACTGTGCAGTTCTGGGCGGGGGTGGTGGTAGGCCGGCATGATTGGCGCTAAGTCCAAATAGACACAGGAGTTCCAGATTGGGTCGGCTTGCGGGCGGCGGTGGCGAACCGCTTGCTTATTCCCTATCACCCAGGCGCGCCGTGGAGATGACGCGGCGGGCGCCACGTGGGGAAGCGGTTCAGGTTCTAATAAACTGGTTTCCGGAAGTGGGCGAAAACGGTGAAAACACCCAAGACCTCCGGAAAAACGTGGTAAAGAAACGAAAGAACTGGTAAGAAGACTGGTACTGAAAGGAACAACGTCCGGTGATGCGGGCGACGACCCTATGAGAACGAATCTTGCCACAGTGCTGGATCCGAACCGCCGCAGCAGCGATGCGGGAGAATTTGAAGCTTCGCTACGCCGCCGGATTGTCGGTCAGGAGCAGGCGGTTGAGAAGGTGGTCCAGATCTACCAGATGTTTCTGGCGGGGTTGAATGCGCCGGGGCGTCCGGTGGGGAATCTGCTGTTCCTGGGGCCGACGGGGTCGGGCAAGACGCGGGTGGTCGAGGCCATGGCGGAGTCGTTGTTTGGGGACGCGCGGGCTTGCATCAAGATTGACTGCGCCGAGTTCCAGCATTCGCACGAGATTGCCAAGCTGATCGGCTCGCCTCCGGGATATTTGGGGCATCGGGAGACGCATCCTCTGCTGACGCAGGAGGCTTTGAATCAGTGGTACACGGAGAAACTGAAGCTTTCGATCCTGCTGTTTGACGAAATTGAAAAGGCCAGCGACTCGCTCTGGCAACTGCTGCTGGGAATTCTGGACAAGGCCACGCTGACGCTGGGCGATAACCGGCGCGTGGATTTGTCGCAGTGCATCATCATCCTGACGTCGAATTTGGGCGCGGGAGAGATGACCAACCTGGTGGACGGCGGGTTTGGATTTGCGCCGAAAGTTGTGGAAGTGGACGAGTCGTTCGACGACAAGATTCAGCGCACCGCGGTGGAAGCGGCGCGGCGCAAGTTTACGCCGGAGTTCATGAACCGCATCGACAAGACAGTGGTGTTCAAGACGCTGCGCGACGAACATCTTTCGCAGATTCTGGATATTGAACTCGGGATGGTGCAACAGCGCGTGCTGATGGCGGCGGGCGCGAACCAGTTTGTGTTCAACTGCACGGCGAAAGTTAAGGAATATTTGCTGAAGGAAGGCACCGATCCGCGATATGGAGCGCGGCATCTGAAGCGCGCGATTGAACGGAACCTGGTGTTTCCGCTGGCCAATCTGGTGGCGACGGGGCAGGTGAAGTTGGGAGATTTCGTGCGCATCGATATGGCTTCCGAGGGCAAGATGATCTTCGTGAAAGAAGCCGAGAACACGATGGCTCCGGTGCTGCTGGAACGCTATGGGGCGGCAGCGGCGGCGCAACCAGCCGCGCGGGCTGCGAAGACCGCGGTTAACAATCGCAGGGACTTTGGGACGGGGCCGAGCCCGTCGGTGGCGGAGAGCAAGTAAGGCTGTCAGCTATCAGCTCTCAGCTTGGAACAAAACCAATTTTCTTCTCGCTTGACCGCATCTCGCGAGTCGTATGGCACTCGATGGCGCCGGGAATTTTCCGGCGCCTATTTTTGTGGTCTTGCATTTTGACCGCGATCTGCTCTAAAGCTTTCTACGATTACCGCTATGGTTGCCGCCACGAACGCCCACAAGGCGGGGTTTGAAATCGGATGATACGAAGAAACGATCCAAAGGCGAAATAAGAAATAGAGGAACAGCAACAGGAACGCCCACAGGCCACGACTACGCGCCACCTTAGACTTAAGGGAGTCCCTAACAGCGAAACTCCCGATGAGGATCGCACCGGCTGTGAGGGTTAGTGCTAGAAAAACCAGGCCCACTATCGTGGGGTGATGGTCACGGTTGACCGAGAAGACTATAAAAACGTAAAAGAAGACGAAGAGAAAGACATACAAACTGTTGTACGTCAGTCGCATTCGTCTCCACCAGGGAATTGGGTGTAGAACTTGGTCGTACCCTTCTTCGAAACAGTTTTGACACAGCGTTTCAAAGCCCGGGAGCTCTCGGCGGCAATAAGGGCATTGAGACACGTTTCCGCAGAACCTTTCTGGTGCGAGTTCTTCGGCAATTACATCACTCCCACGGAGAAGCCGCCGCTTACGCAGGTAACAGGTTTGACCGAACGGCCGATTTTCTTCTCGCTTGACCGCATCTCGCGAGTCGTATGGCACTCGATGGCGCCGGGAATTTTCCGGCGCCATTTTTTGGTTTGCTGCAAGGGCTGTTGAGGGCTCGTCCGCCTCAGTGGCGGCGGACGGCGCGAAAGCTTGAACGATAAAGTCCCCACTTCTCGCGAAGGACGCGAGAAATGGGGCACCCGGGGCAGTGACGGTTACGAATGTCCCACATGGTTAGGGCATCGGCGCTGGTAGGGATGCTTCGACTTCGCCGAAAGGATCGCTTTGCGATCCTTCCGGCTGCGCTCAGCATGACAAGGTTAATCATGTCGCGAATTTCCGGGACAACTGCGTTAGAACGTCAAGCGGGCGGCTAGTTGTCCGATGCGGGGGGCGGCGCCGCGGAAGCTTCCGGTGGTGGTGATCTGGCCGAAGGTGGAACCGTTGATGTTGGTGGCGCCGTCGGCGAGGGTGGGCTGCGCGAACTCGGGATGATTCAGAGCGTTGAAGAATTCCAGGCGGAGCTCCAGGCTGACGTGCTCGGTGAATGCGGTGGTCTTGGCCAGGGCTACGTCGAAGTTTGTGAGGTGCGGTCCGCGAAGCATGTTGCGGCCGAAACCGTAAGTGCGATCGGCGGGGTTATTTACGGGATCGAGCTCCGGGAAACACGGGTTGTCGCCCTGGTAGTAGGCGTTGTTGGCGAGAGGGATGTTGGAAAAGCTGTTGGGATCGAAAATGAAATGGGCGGTGACGGGTGTTCCGGTGGAGATCTGGCAATTGCCGTTCGCGTCGCTGCCGTAGATGGTGGGAGTGATCGTGGTCAACTTTCTGGGATCGAACGTGCGGATGGGCGCGACGACGGCGGCGTGGGAAAGAGCGGGATCTCCGGCGCCTGAGGTTCCGAAGTTTGTGGGATCAGAGGTGCCTCCGAGGCCCGCAGGGATATCAAACGGGAATCCGGTGCGCCAGGTCACGATGGGATAGAGGCTCCAACCCTTGGTCAGGCGCTTGGGGCCCGTGGCCCAGGCGCGATCGAAGGGCAAATCCCAGCCGCCGCTGAAGCTGATGCGTTGGCGAACATCGCTGTCTCCGGAGCCGTAGAACAGGTCGGGGCTATACGCGGGCACGGCGTCGTTGCGTTGTTCGAAGCCGGAGGCATTGTCCATGTTGTGGCCCCAGGTGTAGGCGAAGGTGTAGTAAGCAACACCCAGCCTGGAGCTCTTGGGCTGGCGGGTGAGGCTGGCTTCGAGGGCGTTGTAGTTGGAGTTCGAGACGTTCTGGAATTCGGGAAGCTGGCCGTAGCAGCCGGCACAAATGCTGTCGAGGGCACGGTTGGTGGTTCCCAACACCATGGGGTTGATGTCTTTGAGCGAGGTCAATCCGTGTCCGGTGCTGCCGACGTAGTTTGTTTCCAGCACGGTGTCGGCGAACAGGTTGCGCTGCAAACTCAGGTTGAACTGGTAGACATATGGAGTCCGCAGGTGCGGGTCGACCACGAAGACCGCACCGCTGCTGTTGATGGGTAGAAACTGCGCAAAACTGACGTTGGGTGCGGGCGTTGTGGAGGGAAATGGGTTGGTCACGCCCGTGCTGGAACAGTTACCGTTCGCGTCAAAAACACATGCATTTTGATACGGCTTGCTGAGATAGCCGGTCGGCCCGCTCTGCGACGGACCAACACTGTTGAAGAAGAGACCGGGCTCGGCATAAAACGGAACTTCGCCGTTGAATTGAAGGTTATCTTCACCCTTCAGGATGTCGTAGAAAAGCCCGATACCGCCGCGCAGGCTGGTCTTGCCACTTCCGGTTGGGTCCCAGGCAAAGCCGAAGCGCGGCGCGAAGTTTTTCTTGTCGGGAAAGTTGACTCCTTTAGGAGCGCCGGGATCGCCGGGAAACACCAACCCCGGCGGCGCGTTCACAAAACGTTGGGACTGCAATCCCGGAATCACGGAAAAGCTGCGTCCTTCGGTATCGTATTTGGGCTGGTTGTATTCGTAGCGCAGACCAAACGTTAGCACCAGCTTCTTGGTGGCATGCAACTCATCCTGGCCGAATACGTAGGTGCTCTTGCTGCGAATGTTGGAAGCGGCAAGCGGTCCCTGGAAAAAGGCAGACGCGCCTCCCAGAAGAAAATCGGCGTAAGGATTGCCGGAGGCGGTAGAACTGCTGAGGGAATAGAAGTCGAATTCTCCATTGGTGTAGTAGTCGTAGAGCATGTTCTCCTGATAGGGAGAGAATCCGGCACCGAACTTCCAGTTGTTTTTTCCTTGAGTCCAAGAGAGCGCGTCAGTCCAGGAAAAAGTGTTTTCCACGAAGCGCGTAGGACCTTGTTCGCTCGGACCGAACTGGTAGCCGGTGTCAAAATAGATGTTGGTGGGGCCGGTGGCCAGGTCGGGAGTAATGCCGACGCCCAGGCTAGGTCCGGTGGGTAAATGCGTGAGTACGGCGTCCTGCAGGTAATTGCTGCGATGAGTCAGAAAGTGGAACTCGTTCAATACGGTCGGTGAAAAGATGCGGGTATAGCCAAGGTTGGTGAAGTAGTAATTGGCGATGGTCTTGCTGGGAAACCCAGGGACGGTGGCGTAGGGAAAGGGATTCATGCTTCCGGAATACGGGTTGCCCTGACGGTTGAGGCCGATTGTGGCAGAGATTTTGTCCTTGGTGTTGAGGCTGAAGTCAAACTTTATGGTCGCCTCGTTGCGATTGTCCACCTCATCCAGCGAGGTGGAAAACAGGCCGGTACAGATCTGATTCGAGTTGCAAACCGTCTGGTTCGTTGCGGACGTCGTGACCAAGCCGGCCTTGATGTAATTCTGGGTGACAGGGTCGATGGTGGCGGGGTTGATCATCGCGTTGTTGGGGTTGCCCAGCGCGAAGAATGGGTTCTGTGTCAGGAACGAAGCGACCAGAGGATCTGGGCATCCGCTGGCGCTTGCGCAGGTGACGCCGCCGTTGGTCACACCTCCCTGCGGGACCGCCTGCGAGAAATCTCCAGTCAGTTCATTCGGGGTGTAAACGGGGATGTCGATGTCGGGCACGGCCTGAATCTGTTTTTGTCCCTGATAGGCGACGAAGAAAAAGGCCTTATCTTTGCGAATGGGCCCGCCCAGAGTGCCGCCGAACTGGTTGCGCTTGAGGTCGAGACGGGGAATGCCCAGCGGGATGTTGAAGAAGTCGTTGGCGTCGAGCGCGCGGTTGCGGAAGAAGTCGAAGACGCTGCCGTGGACCTGGTTGCTGCCGGATTTGATGACTTCGCTGATGATGCCACCGCCGTTGCGGCCATATTCGGCGGTGTAGTTGCTGGTGAGCAGGCGGAATTCGGCGATGGCGTCGGGGTTGGGATCGATCAGGTTGCTGTTGTCGAGGAGATCGTTGTTGAGGCCGCCATCGAGCAGGTACGTGATGGAATCGCTGCGTCCGCCGGCGATGCTGTAGTTGCCGGCGCCGCCGTTGTCATCATTACTCTCGGTGACTCCCGGTTGAAGCAGGCCGAGATCGAGCGTGTCGCGGCCGTTCAACGGCATATTGGTGAGCGTTCTTCCGGTGACGGATTGGCCCAGGGTGGCGGTGACGGTCTCTACCGGCGCGGCTTCGGCGCCGACTTCTACTTTTTCGCTGGCGGTGCCGACTTGCATCTTAAAGTCGACGCGCAGCGCTTGATTGATAAGGAGCTTGTATTCCGTGCTCTCGACCGTGCGAAAGCCGTCGCGGGTTGCGGTGACTTTGTAGTTACCGATCGGCAGGGCCAGCACCTGGTAGAAGCCGTCGTGGTCGGTCGTAGCTTCGCGGGCGATCTGGGTCGCGGTATTGATGACGGTGACGTGCACTCCGGGAATCACGGCTCCGGTGGAGTCGGTGATGGTGCCGGTGATGCGGGCGGTCGCGTCCTGAGCGCGGCTAAGAACGGGAATGAAGACCGCGAGAAGCGTCAGAATGGTGAGGGAGCGAAGAGAAAGGCGCGAGACAATTGTGCGGATCGTTGTCATTGGGGGCCGTGTCATGGGGATGTTGAGAGTCGGCCATATGTTAGGCGGGCTGAGCGTGCATCGTCAAACAGGCGGGGTCGACGGGGAGTGGTGCAGTCTGAAACTGCACCACTACCAGCTCTTTAGGGATGCTTGGCGGATTATTGCTGGGCGGTCTGAGCGAGGTCGTTCTTCATAACGCTGACTTCCACGCGGGTGCCGCTCATGCGCTCCGCGGAGGGGTTACCCAGGCCGAGAACGTACATGCGGTAGGCCGGAATCTCCTGGTTTTCCACCAGGTAACGGACGACGGCGTCCGCCATTTTGCGGGAGTTGGCGATGGCGGCCTGGCCGCGACCGGCAGAGAATCCCTGCACTTCGAGGATGTAGCCGTGCTGGCCCTTGAGTTGGGCGGCGACTTGGTCGAGCGCGTCCTTGGCTCGCTTGCTCAAGGCGGTCTGGCCGGGACGGAAATGCAGCTCGGTCTGCGCGCCGGATTTGTATTGATCGATATTGCGGACTGTAGTTTCGTCGGCCGAAACGCGAGTGTCGAGAGTGGCGACGGTCTGATGGGCCATCTCAGCCTTGCTGGCGGCGTCAGTGGCGTGCTGATCGGCCAGGCTGACTTTTTCCGAAGCGAGCTGGAGGCCGTGCTGGGCGCGGGCGTCGACATCGCGGATCAATTTCTGGTTGGAAGTGGTGATCTCATCGAGTTCTTCGATGCGGTCGCGGATGGGCTGAACGTGGCGCCGGACGTATTCCTTGGTGGCAAACGGATGCAGCAGTAGCGAGGCCAGGCCGGGCTCGTCGCCGTCCCAGAAGTCTGTGGGTTTGGGAGATGGCAAGGGCTCGATCACGGGCCCGGGCTGCGACGAGGCTGCGGGCTGCGTGCTGGTTGAGCTGGCTTGCTGCGCAACTACGGGAAGCGCAAGAGCTGTAGATAAGAGCAGGGCGACGAACAGGCGAATCTTCATAACTTCTCCTTCACGGAACCTGATGAGAAATCGGAGGCTTCTCGAAGCCGATGGCGGCACATGGCAAGAGCCGGAAACATTAGCCCGGGAACGTTTTCTGATGCTGCGAGTCTCTGGTGCGGGCTACGCCAAACGCGCGGCGTTTCGGACTCTTCAGCGCAAACCATTGTAGCTCCGAAAGGCGGGTTTTTCGACAGGAAAATCGACCGAAAGAGGCTATTTTTGGGGGTGTTCACGAGTTGCTGAAGGGGGTGTCTCCACCTTTGCAAAAGCGCAAAGGATCGGTCCACCACGGGAGCTGTACTTCGGAAACGAAAATCCCCACTTCTCGCAAAGGACGCGAGAAATGGGGCACCCGGTCGAGTTTGCCTTAACCTCAAGGACGTGTCTTCTGGGATGGTTTTAGCAGGGCATAGGCTGCTACCAGCAGGCTCAGGCAGGCTAGAGCACTCCACAGGTTGACGATGGGCGAGAGCCAGGTTTGGATGGTGGCGATCGTTACAAGCACGAAGCCGAGCGCAGATCCCCATTTACCGAGCGGGGAGCGGAGGGGCAGGGCGGCGAGTTGTTGCGGGGACTGACGGCGGCGAAAGCTGATGTGGGCGGCGAGGGAAACCAGCCAGGCGAGGATCATCCCGGTGAAGGCGGCGCCGATGAGGTAGCGGAAGGCATTTTGCGGAGCCCAGAGCGCGAGCGCTAATGCGACGAGAATTCCGAAGGACGAAACCACGACGGCGAATTGCGGCGAGCCCGAGTGGTTGACGCGGCCGAGGCTGGCGGGAGCCCATCCGGTGCGGGACAGGGAGAACAGCATGCGGGAGCCGACGTAGAGGGCGGCATTGGCTCCGGAAAGCGCGGCGGAGAGGACCACGAAGTTCATCAGGCCGGGAGCGCGGGGAATTCTGGCGATGCGGAAGACGCTGACGAAGGGGCTTTCAGTGACTCCGGCGTGGTTCCAGGGCATGACGCCGAGCAGAACCACGATGGCGCCAAGATAGACGAAGGTCAATATAAGAAATGTGAGCCAGACGGCGCGCGGAGTGTTTCTCGACGACTGCGATTCTCCGGTGGTGACGGCGACCATCTCGACGCCTCCGAAGCTGTAGATGGCGAAGGTCATGGCGACGAGCGGGGAGAGTGGGCCATTGGGAAGCAATCCACCGTGGGCGCGGTATTGCGGGGCGACGTGGCCACTGAAGAGCAGAAGAGCGCCGATCACGATGAAGGCCACGAGGGTGACGAGCTTGACCATGGAGAGCCAGAACTCGAAGCGTCCATAAGAGGCGACGCTGCGCAGGTTGACCGCGAGCAGCAACGCGGAGAAAACTAGAATCCAGATGTAGGCGCGCACCGACGGGAACCAGTAGGCCATGTAGGTGGCGGCAGCGATCATTTCCGCGCCGATGTTGAGAGCCATTCCCGTCCAGTATCCGGCGCGGGCAATGAAGCCTGCGAACGGGCCGAGGTAGAGGCTGCCATAGACGCCGAACGATCCGGCGGCGGGATGAGCGCAGGCCAGTTCGCCAAGGGCCATGGCGACCGTGAAGCTGATGAAGGCGGCGGCGACGAAACTGAGGATGGCGGAGGGTCCGGCGATTTCCATGGCGGCGCCGGAGCCGAGCAGCAGGCCGGTGCCGATGGAGCCTCCGACAGCGACCATGGCCATTTGCCCGGAGGTGAGCTGGTGGCGGAGTCCTTCTTCGTGAATTTGCAGTGTGTGAATTTGTGGCGCTTCTTGAACTTGTGGCGAAGCGGGCTCCGAGGGCATGCAGCACCATAGCAAAAAGTGCGGGATCGCAAAAGTTGGTGCGAGTTAGTCGAGCATTCGACTACGGATGGCTTGTCGGGAAGGCACTCTCGATTCGGTTGGTGAGTGCTGTGGCGATATTACGACACTTGTTGTCCGACGGGATCTATCGGCGGAGTTCGAGGATTCGTAGGATTAGTGGAACCAGCCACGAGGCCCAGACTAGACCCCTAAGGCGTTCTTGATTATCGATCGGTGTCGCGGACTTTGCGGTCAGTAGAAACACGCCAGAAGGCAATGAAATGAGAGCAAAACCGCCCAAGAAAATCTTGTCGCCGAGCGACAGCGGATGCGGCCAGCGAACCCACCACATGATTGTTGAAAGGACCGGGAAAACTGCAAGGAAGACTGCAAAATAGAATATGTAAAACCGCTGGCTCTGGGGCGCTGGCCGAGATGGAATCTCTTCGAACATGTCCAGGGCATTCTTGCAGGTCATTCGCCAGCGTGCACGATGACTGTCGTAACCGGGCCGTTACACTCAGAGCCCCCGTTCCTTCTGCTTCGAGGCGAGTGCGGTGGTGCTGCGGACAGGCAGCAGATTCCTCTCCTTCGCTCCGCTCAGGGTCGGAATGACAAACCTTGGGCGCTGCTTAGGATGAGCGGAAATGGAGACTAGTTACTCGCTGCGCAGGATGGCGGTGATGTCGAGACTGGCGATGCGGCGCGTGGCGGACCAGATACTCGCCGACGCTACCAGAGCGAAGAATAAGACCACGCCGGCGGACGCTGCCATGCCGATGGGCTTCGCACCTTCCATCAAGGTTTCGAGAAGGCGCCCGGTGAGTTGGGCTCCGGCGATTCCTGGGAGGGCACCGGCCATGACCATCAGCAAACCCTGACGCAACAGCATGCTCCGAAGGCGCGCAGGCGTGGTGCCGAGAGCCATACGCACGCCCATTTCCTGAGTCCTTTGCACGACAGCGTAAGAAACGATGCCGTAGATGCCAATCACCGCCAGCAGCACGGCGAATGCCGCGAAAATCCACACCGCGGTTCGGTAAAACCTTGGAGCAGCGAAGACTTCATCCAGCCGCTGCTGCATGGTTTTCACACCGAATACAGGAACTTGCGGGTCTGCTGTCTGGATGGCGTCGCGGATTTCGGCGAGGTGATCGTCGGCGCGACCTTCCACGCGCGCGACGAACGTTGAGAAGAAGCTGCCGGGGGTTTCTGACGGCAGGAAGACCTGATTACTGTCGGCAAGCGTGGGATCGGTTTCGTAGTTCATACCCTTCACAACGCCAACAATCTTGCGTGGATCGTCTCCCTCGATCGTGAGCTGATGATTGACGACGTTTTGCGGCGCGCCAAATCCGGCGGCGAATCGCTCGTTGACGACGGCGACTTTGGCGCCGGAGCGGACTTCGGCTTCGGTGAATTCACGGCCGTAGAGAATCTTTCCTCCCATGGTCTGGAAGTATTCCGACAATACCGGGACCAGCGTGGAATTGAGTTTTGCAGGGCGTCCATCAAGCCCGAACGGTCCACCGACAAACGCCGAGGCGTAGAGCGGAAGGAAATCGGTTTCACTCGCGGAGCGAACTCCGGGGAGCCGGCGTATGCGGTCCAGCACCTCTTCAAAATAAGGGAGCTGCCGTTTATTCAGTTGGTGAGTTGTGCCGTCGAGGGAGATGGCTACAGTCACGACTTGGTTCACATCGTAGCCGCGGTCGATTCGCATCAAGTGGACGAACGCGCGTCCCAGGCACACCGATGACGCGAGAAGAATCATGGTGAGCATGACTTGCGCGGCTACCAAGCTTCGGCGTACCAGGCGCGAGCCGCGGTTGGCGGTGGAACTTCGTGAAGCGAAAGCGTGGATGCTGCCCGCACTCAGCGAAGGAAAGACGAGGGAAGGAAAGACCAGCGAAGGCAAGACGCCCAATGCCAAAGTGGTAAGTATGGACACTATCAGCATGAAGGCGAGTACGCGTCCGTCAAAAATTGAATAGGATTGTGCGCCGAGTGGTGGGGGTTCAATTTTCGCTGCGAACGACGTAATCCAAAATGCGATCAGCAACCCGGACAGAGTCGCAACGAACGCGAGCAGCAGGCACTCGGTGAACAACTGGCGCATCAGGCGAGCGCGGCTTGCGCCGAGCGCGGAGCGTATGGAGAGTTCAGCGGCGCGATCGGTGGTGCGGGCTAGCAGGAGATTCGCAACATTCGTGCATGCAATCAGCAGGACCAACACCACTGCGCCCATAAACATAAGAGACGCGTTCTTCACGGAGCCGGCAAGGCCGTCTTGAAGCGACGTCATGCTCGGGCGCGGGCTGGCGCTGTCGATTTCTTCCTGTTTCGGCGACAGGCGGTCTGCCTCCACGGCAAATGCGGCACGCGCCTGCGGCCACGTGATGCCCGGTTTCAGCCGCGCCACCGCGCCCCAGCCGTTATTGCCGGGGCTGAACGCGGCCGGCTTCCACAGAACGGCCTTGCCCGGATAATCGAAGCCCGGCGGCGCGACGCCAACTACGGTAAGCGCGTTGCCGTCGAGTCGGATCGTCGAGCCCAGGACTTTCGGGTCGCCTGCGAAAAGTTGTTGCCAGAGTCCGTATCCGATTACCGCCACGGCGTTCGGTCCGGGCAATCCCCAGCCAGTTCCGTCGACATCCTCATCGGCGGCGAATCCTGTTCCCAGCAGCGGCTGCGCGCCCAGCACCGAGAAGAAATTCCACGATGTTTGGGCGACGTGTACGCGGCTTCCGACGCGCGTTCCTCCCTGCTTAACGCTGCCCAGGTTTGCGTCGAATTCCTCGAACAGCGCGGCATCAGACAAATACGCACTCTGCTGGCGCCAAGTGTGAAACTGCTTCGCGCTGTCGTGCGGCGGAATGAACTCATGCAGAAGAGCCAGCCGGTCGGGCTCGCGAAAGGGAAGGGAGCGCAGCAGCAAGGCGTTGACAACGCTAAACACACCCGTGTTCGCGCCAATGCCGACAGCGAGGGCGGCGATAGCGAACGCTGTGTGCCATGGACGGCCCGCCCAAAGCCGAAGAGTGTATTTGAGGTCCTGAAACACTTCGCGCGGGAAACTTTATTCCGCGGCAGCATTTTACGCCAGAGGGACCTGGTCAACGAGCGTTATAGAGATATTTCGCCAACCGACAAATAGTTTCGGAGTCAAAGTAAAGTCATGAGTTGACCATGCGGTTGAGGTGCCGCCCCGGCTTGAACAGGATGGATTCGAGATTGGTCGTGGTAAAGTGGGGCGCTTTTTATCTTGACCGTCAGGGAGAGATTGAAATGGCTCGAATTCTGGTTCCGCGCATCACACCGGAACGGCCTGTGCGCAGAGGCCATTCGCGTTTCAGCTTGTCCCTGATATTCCTGCTTGCTCTATTTAGCGTTCGCGGCTGGTCCCAGTCGCTTGTGATCAAAGACGTAACTGTGATCGATGCCACCGGTCACGCTGCCGCACCGCATAGCACCGTGGTCATTGATGGCGATCACATCATTGCCATAAGCCGGTCGAAGAAGACACATTTTCCTCAGAACGCCGTAATCGTCAACGGCACCGGCAAGTTTCTCATCCCCGGCTTGTGGGACATGCATGTCCACGGTGCGTCAGACGCCCGCGCTCCCTGGAGTCACCTTCTTTTTGTGGCCAACGGAGTGGTCGGCGTTCGTGACATGTCAGGTCCGCCCGACGCACATGCGTGGCGCGCGAGGCAGGCATCCGATCCGGATCCATCGCCCACCATTTACCTGGGCAGTCCGATCGTCGATGGTCCAAACCCAGCCTGGCCCGATTCCATCGTTGTGGCGGATGAAGCGCAGGGGCGCGAGGTGGTGGATCAACTGCAACAGCGTGGTGCGGACTTCATCAAGGTCTACAGCGGGTTGTCGCGCAATGCCTACTTCGCAATCGCCGACGAGGCCAAAAAGCGTGACATTCCATTCGAAGGTCATGTACCCGATGCGGTGACGGCCGCCGAAGCGACCGGCGCCGGCCAGAAAAGCATCGAGCATCTCACCCAGGTGGCTGAGGGTTGTTCAAAAGAAGAGAAGACCATCGCCGCGGAACGGCAGAGGCTGGAAGCCTCGTTCCGGGCGCCGGACGCGACCATGCCCCAAAAAATCGCCGCTGGGCAAAGCATCATTCGACTCAACTTTCATATGGTTGAATCTTTCGACGAAGCCACTGCCCAGTCTCTGTTTGCGCAGTTCGTGAAGAATGGAACCTGGCAAACTCCCACGCTCACCTTGCTTCAAGGCCAAATCGACGATCCCCTGAATACAAATGACCCACGATTGCAATATCTGAGCAAAGAGGTGCGGGCAAAATGGGACGCCGGCTATTACAGTCACTTTCCTCCCCCGGCTCGGGCCGCAATGGTCCAGTTGGCAAAGGCTGAATTCGACGAATCCAAAAAGATTGTGGCTCTCATGTACCGGTCGGGTGTCCCCATCCTCGCCGGCACCGACACCATGAATCCGCACTGCCTCCCCGGCTTTGGCATCCATGACGAGCTCGCATTCCTGGTCGAAGCCGGTTTACCTCCGCTTGCCGCTCTCCAGGCGGCCACTCGCAATGCGGCTCAATTTATGGGGCAACTTGACCGCCGCGGCACGATTGAAGTCGGCAAAACCGCCGATCTCGTTTTACTCGACAAAGACCCGCTCGACGACATTCATAACACCAGCTTCATTCAAGCGGTCGTGCTTAACGGCAAGCTGTTCCCTCGTGCCGCTCTCGACGCCATGCTAACCAAAGCCCGGACGCTAGCCAGCATCCCAGATGCCGCTGCATCCGGAAAATGAGGAATAGCGTTTCCTGAACACAAGGCGAGTTGAATCCACGTTGTAGAGAAATCAGCCACTCCAAAGCATCCGATTGTCTGTTTCCGCACCACCCCCAGGGCACTCATCGAAATCGATCCCCCTCGATTGGTCCGCCCAGGCCAGCTTAAGTGAAGTAATTGTTGAGGCCGTTGCCCCCATGCGAGAGCGGTGGCGGTGCGGGCAGACAGCAGATTCCTCCCCTTCGCTCCGCTCTGGGTCGGAATCAGGAAGTCTCACGGGAGGAGACCGCAGAGTAGACGGCTCCCTGAGCAGGGGGTGACCTTCGTAATCGCGACGGGGCGTTAGCGCATTGCTGCGGTCTGGGCTGGCTCCTAGAATCGGAGCAGGGTTACTCCGCCCGTTGGTTGTTACCCGTTGGCTGTTGCACGTTGGCTTTTACCCGTTACCCAGTACCCGCACATGGCTGAAACCACCAGACGACCGGACCGAGTTGAGATCGCACGGCGGGTAGAGCGTGCGGAAAAGCTCCTGCAAAAGGGGAAAACCGCAGAGGCGCTGGAAGAGTATCTGCTGGTCCTGAAAGACGATCCCGAAAACGATGTAGTGCGGCAATTATCGGCCGATCTGTGCCTGTCGCTGAGCCGGAATAAGGAAGCGGTGCAATTGCTGGGAGACCTGTTTGAGCGGCAGGTTTCCGCCGGCGACGCCACCCGCGCCAGCCTCACCTACAAGAAACTGGCGCGGCACGGGAGCCCCACCTGGCAGCAGAAATATCGCTTTGGACAGCTGCTCGAGGGGTCGAACCGCAAGCTGGCGGTTGCGACCTACGAAGCTGCGTTCGCCGATCTGATGAAGCTGAACAACAAGAAGGATGCGGCTACGCTGCTGGAGCGGGTTGTGGCGCTGGAACAGACCATGGCGAACTTCCAGCGTTTCGCCGAGCTTTCGTCGGAACTGGGAAACCGGAAGGTAGCGGCGGCGGCATTCCATCGCGTGGCGCAACTGGCGGCGGAAGCCGGAGAAGAGAGTTCGGCTTGGTATGAACGGGCCTATCAGGAAGATTCGTCCGATCAGGGAATCGCGCTGGCCTACGGGAAGAGCCAACTGGCGCAGGGGCAGGCAGGGGCGGCGATTTTTATTCTTGAGCCTCAGGTGAACTCGGGCCAGACTACTCCTGAATTGCGGGACGTTTACACCGAAGCGCTGGTCGCGGCGGGGCGGTTTGCCGAAGCCGAGCCGCTGGTCTGGCAAATGTTTGAGCAGAACCCGGCGCGGGTGCAGCAGGTGATCGCGCTGATTGGACAATTTCTCGACGTCAACCAGGACGATGCGGCGGTGGCGCTGGCGCGGAAACTGGAGCAGTTCCAGCGGCGGCGGGGCGAGCGGCGGCAGTTCATCGCCATCATGCAGGACATTACGGCAGGGCATCGCGCGTCGTCGCAGATGCTGGAGTTTCTCAGCGAACTTTATAACGCGTCGAACCGCGAGAACGAATATTGCCTGACGCTGCTGAAACTGTTTGATCTCTATTGCAGCACCGGCGAGTATGCCAAGGCCGCAGAATGCCTGGACCGCTCGGCGGAAGTGGATCCGTATGAAGCCGGGCACTTGAAGCGGCTCGACATGCTGAAGGGCAAAGTGGACGATGCCCGCTTCAAGCTGATTGCCTCGCGCTTTTCGCCGATGACCAAACCGCCCGAGGAACCCTCGCATCAGGAAGCGCCGACGCTGGGGGCGTCTACGCTGCAGGACTTGATGCTGCAGGCGGAAATTCTTGTGCAGTACGGCATGCGCAACAAGGCGGTGGAGCGATTGCAGCGCATTCAGGAAATGTTTCCGCGCGAAGAAGAACGCAACGAAGACTTGCAGCGGCTGTATCTGGCCGCGGGGATCACGCCGCGCTACGCGGGGTCGGCGCCGTTGCCGCCAGCTCCAGCTCCGGTGCCGGGCATCACGCCTGCGGCTGCACCCGCCGCGGCTCCGGTTGCAGATCCGGCGGCCGACGTACGCAGCTTTACCCGCGTCGCCGAAATTACGCGCAAGCTTTATCACCAGGGGACGGCAAAGGCTGTGCTGACCACCGCGGTGAAGGAAATTGGCGGTCACTGGGAAACTACGCGGTGCGTCGTCGCAATGGCGAAGCCGGGACTGCCGCCGACCGCGCTAGAAGAGTTTTGCGCGGAGGGACACAAGGCCGCAAGCATGTCCACGCTGGCGAAACTGATCGTCTGCGTGCAGGAATCGGCTCCGGGACCGGAGGCGTTGATCGCTCCGGACGCGGCGAAAGCGCCTCAGTTGCAAACCGCGCAGAAGTGGATTACCGAACTCGGAGCGGTTTCGCTGCTGGCGATTCCTTTGACCGACGGCGAAGAGCCGGTCGGCGTGCTGCTACTGATGCACTCCAGGCCGCGGGTTTGGCAGCCGTCTGATGTCGTCGTGCTGAAGACGGTGGCCGACCAGATGGTGATCGCTCTCAACAACGCAGGGCTGCGGCGGCTGGTGAAAAATCTTTCGGTGACCGATGAAAAGTCGGGTCTGTTGAAGCGCGCGTCCTACATTGACCTGTTGCTGGCGGAGAGCAAACGGGCGATCCAAAACTCTGCTCCGCTTTCGCTGCTGCTCTTGCAGTTCGGCAGAAGCGCCGCCATGGTGAAGGAATACGGCGAAGCGGAAATCGAGAGCGTGCTGGGAAAAATCGGTCAGCTCTTTGCGGCGAACATTCGCTCAAACGACCTGGCTTTCCGTTACGACACGACCACTGTCGCTATCATTCTGGGAGACACAGCCACCAAGGAAGCGACGCTGGCGGTTGAGAAGCTGCGCAAGATCATTTCCGAGGTGCGTCTGCCCGCGAAGAACGGGGCGGAAAAAGGTCTGCCGGCGCAGTTTTCAGCGGGGCTGGCCGAAGCTGTCGTGAAGCAGGAATACGATCCGGTGGATATCGTCACCGAAGTGATCAACCGCGCGGAACATGCGCTGGCGCAGTCTCTGGCGCAGGGGCCGGGGAAAGTGGTGGCTCTCTCTGCGGCGCTGGCCGCGGGCGCGGTGGCGTAGGGACGTCTCCACCACGGAGACACGGAGTCACGGAGAAAACCACACGTCTTGTCTGCGTCGCCGTTCAGGTTAGTTTGGAGTTTCCCTGAAGCGGTTCGGCCCATAGAACTCCTTCACCCGCAATTTCTCGATTTTGGTTCTGCTTTTCTCCGTGTCTCCGTGTCTCCGTGGTGAAATCGTTCTTCGCGCTCTACAATTCGCCAACTGCCTTCACCGGCTGCTAAACTAACGAGTTTGGCTTAGTGACTCTGATCTGTTCTGGGTCAGAGATCCGTCAGGAAAATCAATGTTGAAACCGGGAGACATCGCCATTGTCAGCGGGGCGCGCACGCCCTTTGGCCGCTATTGCGGGAAGCTGAAAGATTTTACCGCGCAGGAGTTGGGCGCGATTGCGGCTAAGGGTGCGATCGAGCGGTCGGGGATTGACGCGAAAGAATTCGATCACACCGTGTTTGGCAACGCCCAGCAGACTTCCGGCGACGCGCTGTATGGCGCGCGGCACGTGGGGCTGCGGGCGGGACTGCCGATTGAGACTCCGGCGCTGACCGTGAACCGGCTGTGTGGGTCGGGCATGCAGGCGATCGTTTCGGCGGCGCAGATGATTCAAACGGACGAGGCGAAAATTGTTCTGGCCGGCGGGATGGAGGCCATGTCGCAGGCTCCGTTTGTCATTCGCGGGCGCGACGGATTTACGCTGGCTCCGGGCGGCAAGCTGGAAGATTCGCTGATGGTGGCGCTGCTCGATACGTATTGCGGGTCTTATATGGCTAACACCGCAGAGCTCTATGGCTCGCAGCAGGGAATCACGCGCGAGATGCAGGATGAATTTGCCCTGCGCTCGCAGCAGAGGGCAGACGCGGCCTACAAAGAAGGACGCATCCAGGAAGAACTGGTTCCAGTGCCGCTGCGGAATTCCAGGGGCGAGCCGACGGGCGATTCACTGACCGAAGATGATCACCGGCGTCCGCAGACGACGACGGAAGGGCTGGCGAAGTTGAAGCCGGCGTTCGGCCGCAACGGGACGGTGACGGCCGGGAACGCCAGCGGGATTGTGGATGGGGCGGCGGCGGTGGCTGTGATGTCGCTCGATGAAGTACGCAAACGCAACATGAGTCCGCTGGGGAGAATCGTGAGCTGGGGCATTGCCGGAGTTGAGCCGAATGTAATGGGGCGCGGTCCGGTGCCGGCGACGAAGATAGCGCTGCAGAAGGCCGGGCTGAGTTTGGATTATATCGATCTGATTGAAGTGAATGAGGCGTTTGCGGCGCAGTATCTGGCAGTAGAAAAAGAGTTGGGATTAGACCGCGAAAAAGTGAATGTGAACGGCGGAGCGATCGCTCTGGGCCATCCGCTGGGCGCGACCGGGACGCGTCTGGTGATTACGCTGCTGTACGAGTTGCGGCGGCGGAAGAAGAAGTATGGGCTGGCGACGGCGTGCATCGGCGGCGGGCAGGGGATTGCGATGGTGGTGGAGAGCATGAGCTAGTTGTCGCTGAGACAGTCGATCGATCGACGGTTGCCATGATTGAGTTGACGATGGACGGAGCGACCTGGAGTAGCAAGGACGACATCTATGATGCGTTCTTCAGAGTCGTGGGCGCGCCATCCTGGCACGGAAGAAATTTCGACGCCCTCAACGACAGCATCGCGAATGGTGAAATCAATAAGGTTGAGGTTCCTTATCGGCTGGTCATTATCAACTTTGATTCGATCGGGGTAGATGCAAAAAAGATGGGTAGTGATTTTGTGGATCTGGTTCGCGAAATCGCCGCGCGCGGTGTCCCCATCGAGATTGTCGTCCAGAATTCGCGCTAGTCTATTGCGTTTGCGTGACTGAAAGGCGCTCATGGAAATCAAGAAGGTTGGAGTTCTCGGTTGTGGGCTGATGGGGTCTGGCATTGCGCAGGTTTGCGCGACGGCTGGATTCGATGTGACCGTGCTGGAGGTCGAGCAAAAGTTTCTCGACAAGGGGTTTGCCGGGATTGAGAAATCTTTGGCGAAGTTTGCCGAGCGGCCGGTCGAGAAGGGCGGGATCACGGCAGCACAGAAAGACGCGATCCGGGCGCGGCTTCGGGGGACGACTAACAAATCCGACCTGGCCGATTGCGACATTGTGATCGAGGCCATCATCGAGAATGTGGACGAGAAGAAGAAGATGTATGCGTCGATTGATGGCATCGTGAAAAAAGATGCGATCTTCGCTTCGAATACATCTTCGATTTCGGTGACGGAGTTGTTGACCTCGGTGAAGCGGCCGGAGCGGTTTATTGGGCTGCACTTTTTTAATCCGGTGCCGCTGATGAAGCTGGTCGAAGTCGTGCGGACCATTGCCACTGCCGACGATGTGTACGAGACGGCTTACGAGTTCGGAAAAAAGCTGGGCAAGGTTCCGGTGCGTACGTCAGACAAGACGGGATTCATCGTGAACCGGCTGCTGGTGCCGTATCTGCTCGATGCCATTCGCGCGTATGAAGAAGGCGTCGGATCGATCGAAGATATTGATAACGCCATGAAGCTGGGTTGCGGGTATCCCATGGGGCCGTTTACTCTGCTCGATTTTGTCGGCCTCGATACGACGTACTACATTACGCATGTGATGTATGACGAGTTCAAGGAGCGGCGTTTCGCGTCGCCTCCGCTGCTGAAGCGGCTGGTGATGGCGGGATGGTACGGGCGGAAGTCGGGCCGCGGGTTTTATGATTATGCGGACCCGGAGAAGCCGAAGGCGAACAAGCTGTAGCGGTTGTCATCCTGAGCGGAGTAAGAAGTTCGCGAAGCGAAGTTCTTGCGCAGTCGAAGGATCGCTTTCAGCCGGCACACCGAGTGGGCACAGGAAGGTGTTCTCACGAAAGGCCGAGGGAGAAACGCCTTGAGGATCCGGAGGCGGTGAAAGGGTAAAGGGGTCCTTCGACTCCGCCAACCGATTCGCTATGCGAATCGGGTTGGCTGCGCTCAGGATGACAAGTGGTTGGTGACTTTATGAGCTTTGAAAACATTCTTCTCGAAAAGAAAAACTCCATCGCCTACGTCACCGTCAACCGGCCGAAGGTGCTCAACGCGCTCAACATGGCCACCATGGAGGAACTGCGGGCGGCGTTCCATGACATCAAGAACGATGCCGCGATCCGCGTGGTGATCTTTACCGGCGCGGGCGAGAAGGCGTTCATTGCCGGCGCCGACATTAGCGAGTTAGCGAAGCAAGATGCAGTGACCGGCAAGGAGTATACGCATCGCGGGCAGAACGTTCTCAACCTGATCGAGAATCTTGGTAAGCCCGTGATCGCCTGCATCAATGGATTCGCGCTCGGCGGCGGATGCGAGATTGCCATGGCCTGCACCATGCGGCTCGCCAGCGAGAACGCGAAGCTGGGGCAGCCGGAAGTGAAGCTGGGAATTATTCCTGGCTATGGTGGCTCGCAGCGTTTGCCGCGGCTGGTCGGAAAGGGGCTGGCCATGCAGCACGTACTCACGGGCGAAATGATCACGGCGCAGGAAGCGCATCGCATCGGGCTGGTGAATGAAGTCACCGCGCCGGCGGAGTTGATTCCGCGGGCGGAGGCGATTGCGGCGAAGATCATCGCCAACGCGCCGCTGGCCGTGCAGTACGCGATGGAGGCCGTCAACAAAGGGATGGAGATGACGCTGGCCGAGGGGCTCTATCTCGAGGCTGTGCTGTTCGCGGTTTCCTGCGCCACGGACGATAAGAAGGAAGGGACGTCGGCGTTTCTGGAGAAGCGGCCGGCGCAGTTTAAAGGGAAGTAAGATTCCGCCACGGATTCACACGGATTATCGCGGCTCAAGAGCCAAATCCACCACGGAGGCACGGAGTCACGGAGAAGAAACGCAATCACGATCGGGCTTCGAAGGCCCCTGCCGAGCTTTCCGCCGAACCTAAACTGCGCGCCTGGGAGGGCGAGTTGAATGCAGCTGGGAAACGTTTCGGCATTGTGGTCGCGCGCTTCAATGCCTTCATCACGGAGCGGCTTTTGCAGAGCGCTTATGACGGGCTGGTGCGCTGCGGAGCGGCGAAGCACGACGTCGAAATCGTCCGAGTGCCCGGGGCTTTTGAAATTCCTTCGGCGGCGCGGACGCTGGCGGAGACCGGAAAATATGACGCCATCATTTGCCTTGGCTGCCTGCTGCGTGGAGATACGGCGCACTATGACGTGATCGTGAACGAAGTCACGCGCGGGATTGGGCAGTCGGCGCAGGAGACCGGCGTGCCGCATGCCTTCGGCGTGCTCACCTGCGAGACGCTGGAGCAAGCCATCGATCGCGCCGGGCTGAAGATGGGGAATAAAGGATTTGATGCGGCGCTGGCCGCGGTGGAGATGGCGTCGCTCAACGGAGTTATCTGCTCTCGCCATCAGCCGTCAGCAAAGGCAAGAACAAAAGCAAGGCCAAAAGAAAGAAGTGAACTTCAGATTTCCACAAAACGTACCCTTTGCCTGAACGGGCCATCGACCGCATATCATTAATCTCTGGCTGCTAGTCGACTAAGACTCAAGCTGACGGCTGAGAGCGGTTTATGGGTACTCGCAGAAAATCCCGCGAAATGGCGTTGCAGATGCTTTTCCAGGCTGATATGGGGAAGCAGGATGCCGACCATGTGCGGCGCACCTTCTGGGGCGAGCATGACGGGACCGGCGCTGACGTGCGCGGATTTGCCGACGATCTTTTCCGCGTGGCCACCGACCGCGGCGGAGAAATCGACGGCCTCATCGAGCGCCATGCCGAGCACTGGCGCATGGAGCGCATGGCCGCGGTCGATCGCAATCTCTTGCGGGCCGCGGTGGCGGAGTTGCTGGCCTACCGGGAGACTCCTCGCGCCGTGGTGATCAACGAAGCGCTGGAGATCGCGCGCAAGTTTTCCACGCCGGAATCCGTGCACTTTCTCAATGGCGTGCTGGATAGCATCGGGAAGGAACTGGAAAAACCTGCGTAGGCGATTCGGCCGCTTAGAGCAAGACTCACTCTTTCCCCAATATTGCCCACTTGTTCTGAATCACGCCCGCCTCTGCCCTACGGTTTCACACTCACCAAATCCAGCGTGCAGGGGATCGTGGAGGCTCCGAATCCGCAGAAGGGATTGTTCACATTGGGCAGATTGGGGAAAGAAATCTCCTGCACGTCCGTGGCGGTGATGGTGTTCACTTCGTGCAGGGTGCCATCGCTGGCCGCGACATAGATCAAAGTTCCATCCTCGGTGAAGGACGCGCTGATGGGAATGGCATTGTTCGCGAGCGGAATGCTGCCGCTGAGCGATCCGGTGTTGAAATCGAAAACCAGAATGCTGCTGAAGTTGGTGGTGACCACGTAGGCCCGGGTGCCGTCGGGGGACACGAAAAAGCTGATGGGATTGAATGTGCCGACCCCGAAATTAAAGTGCACCGGAGGGAAAGGGGTGTAAGGGGGATTAGGGCTCACGGCCTGCTCGATGTACTGCGGGCAAGGTGGGGTCGAAGTTGGCGGATAGCCGAAACCCGGCACGATTGTGTCGGTTGCGATCAGGTCGATGCCAGTGTTGTCCAGAGCGACGAGCACATCTAGTCCGGCGGCGTTCACGTCGGGGGTGAGCAGCGCCAACACCACCGGCGGCGGGGCGCTGGCCGCCGGAAGCACGTGGAGAAACACCGGCGCAGGTATGTTGTTGATGAGAATCGGATTGAGCGCTGCGCTCGTGGAGAGCGCATTGTTGCAAGTGTTGAACGTCGTCACCGAGGAAGCAGCGCTGCCGCCGGTAACGAAGGCGAAGGCTCCGCTGGAGGAGAACGTGACTGCACTGGCGGGCGCGGTCAACGGGATGGTCTGCATGGACTGCAGCGTGGAGTAGACAAAAATGGTATTCCCGGTGGAACCACTGCAGGGCACGGTGCCGGGGATGCAGGCCACAATATAGGCCTTCAAGCCGTCGGGAGAAAATGCGGCGGCAACGGCCCCGGAAATCGTGAAGCTGCTGAGCGTTGGGGAAGAGGCGTTGGCGGAGTTAGTGATGTAAACCTGGTTCGGCGTATGGACGTTGTCGGCAAAAACCGCGAGCTGTCCGTTGGAGGAAACCGCCAAGATCTGCCCGGTGAAAGTTCCGAGCCCGCCGAAGGGGTTGCTGGCGCTGCCGATATTGGCCGGATTGATGGTAAAAGCGCCAAAATTGCTGCCCACATAGGCCTTATCGCCGGCGGCATCAAAGAGCAGAGAATTGGGCGGCGTCGGCATCGCCAGGGGATTGCCGGGGATATTGGTGGACGTCGATACGTCGTAGAGGGAAACGGAACAATCGAAATTCGTGGTGCAATCCAGACTGGAAGTGATCACTCCGGTAGTGGTCGCAGTTCCGGTGACCACGCCTGAAATCGCCGTGGCAGCATACACCGGCACTGGGACGTACAGCTGAGGATCGTTCAGCTGAGTGTCAGTGAGTAGGTTCGCCGGGACCAGCGGGAATCCGACATTACAGCTGGGCGGAGTGCAGGAAGCGGTCACGATTCCTGCGCCCGGGCCGGCGGTAGACGCGGCACAGGTAAGCTGGTTCGTACAAGTCGCCGGCACGGAGACGGCGCCGGGTTCGGTCGAGCTCCAGGTCAAAGGCGGCTTGGCCATGAGGTTTCCCAGAACGTCGTAGACCGTCGCGTTCACCGTCTGGGTCGTTCCCTTGCTGGAGACGAAAGTGGTCACGCCGCTTTTCTGGGAACCAGCTGGGCCCAGTTGCAGGACAATCTGCTGCACTGGACAGGTTTCAAAAAAGTTCCACGCCGGACCGTTGACGGTTCCATTACTGTTGTACTGCTGAAACGGGGTGCTGACGACGCCGCTGGCCGAAGCGAAAATCTGGGTGAAGCCGGGCGCGGCCGCCGTGGCAGTGGCTTCGTTGGTGACCACGTTATAAGAGGAAGTGATGATGGGAGTGATGGTGACCACGCTCGGGTTCACCGCGGAAAAATTGAACTGACCCACCGAAGAAGTCACGTCGATGCCCTGGCTATAAGCAGTTGCTTGCAGCGTGATGGTCTGACCCTGCGAAAGACACGGCACGGGGTTGTTGTACGGCGGGTTGGGCGGCACCTGGTTTACCACGATGTTGTCGATGGGCGGGTGGACAAAGACCAGAGTGGGCGAGCTGACAACTCCGTCAGCCGTGGCCGTAACTTGAACTACGCCCGAGGGGCCGGGAACGCAGACCGTGAAAGTGGTGGTCCACACGCCTGCGCAGGCCGTTCCGCCGGGAGCGAAGTTGAGCAGGGTGGTATCGTTCGACTGGAAGGTAATGGTCACGTTGAGGGTAGCGTTGGCGCTGTTGGTGGCGCTGGCGGAAAAATGCAGCGTGCTGCCCAGTTGCAGGGAAGTGGTGCCTCCGGGGTTAAGAGTAATCTTCGCCGGGAAGGGAGACTTGGACGCGGACGAGTGTCCGCCGCAGCCAACGAGAACGGACAGCAATCCCACGCTTATACCGCACAGCGCTACCGCGCACACCAGACGACCCGTCCTCAACCTGCCCATGAACCCTTTCTCCTCGCCCTGCGCCACGATGTCCTGAACCAGACTCACTGAACCACGATCTCTTGCATCAGGTTGGGGCGAGCCGCTCTTGTAAATTGGAAAAACCAGAGTTGTAAGAACTTTAGAGTCGCGAGAACCAGAGTTGCGAGAACCTAACTAGCAAAACGATTGCGAATCCCAACCAACTGCGAAACTTGAATGAATTGCAAACCCAATGAATTGGGAAACCTGTAGTCTAGAGGCTCAACGCGGAATCGGCAAGCGCGGCGAGCGAATTCCGTCTCCTCAGCGGTTCCCAGTTCAAGAATCGTGCAGAAAATGTTCCGCTTCTGGTGCCCCACTGCTGGGATGCAAAAACACGGGTTGACGATGTTCGGATCCACTTGCTATAGTAGATGGGTTCCGCGAGATCACCCAGGCTGGCTGTGTGTTGTCGCTTTTGTGTGCGCGCAATTCACGGACGAGCTTTCGAGAAATGCGTTTCCGGGTTGAATTGTAAGTCCGGAAATTTTTCCTCGCTGAAATGCTCCTGCGGTGCCTTCCGCCCTTTTGTGGAAGGATATGCAGGGGAAGGCTGACGAAACGGAGCGCCCCCGGAGTTTGGCCGGGTGCCACCGTCGGCAGCGTAAGTCTGAATGGGAATCCAGAATCTCTCCGGCATTTTTGTGCGGCGAGAAGTAATGGTTGGCCTGTTTTGCTAAACATGAGCCCGCCATGCCCACGATGCGCGTTCTAGAGAAGCAGGATATGAGCTGTGCGCTGCCTTCGTGAAAGCGAGGCTGTGCGCGGCTAAGGAGTGGTGAAGAGTGCCTACCTTCAATCAATTGGTGCGTGACGGCCGCAAGCGGCCCCGTTACAAGACGGCCAGCCCGGCGTTGCAGGGATGTCCGCAGAAGCGCGGCGTTTGCACCCGCGTGTACACGCAGACCCCCAAGAAGCCGAACTCGGCTTTGCGCAAGGTAGCCCGCGTGCGGCTGACCAACGGCATTGAAGTGACCACCTATATTCCCGGCGTCGGCCACAACCTGCAGGAGCACTCGATTGTGCTGATCCGCGGGGGCCGCGTGAAAGATCTGCCGGGCGTCCGTTATCACGTGATTCGCGGCACGCTGGACGCAGTCGGCGTCGCCGGCCGCATGCAGGGACGTTCGAAGTACGGCGCCAAGCGGCCGAAGAAGGGTTGAGAACATAGGCCAGGAGTCAGGAATTAGTGGCCGGTACGCTCAAGCTAGAAGCTATGAGCTAGGAGCTAGAAGCTGAATGCCTCGAAAAGGACATATCGCCAAGAGGACCGTCCCGAACGATGCCGTCTATGGCTCGGATCTGGTGACGAAGTTCATCAATTCGATGATGTGGCAGGGCAAGCGCTCAACCGCCGAGGGCATCTTCTATGAAGCCTTGACGCGCCTGGAGTCAAAGGGCGGCGACGAGGCTCTGAAGCTGTTCAAGAAGGCGGTGGAAAACGCCAAGCCGCTGCTCGAAGTGAAGACCCGCCGCGTAGGCGGCGCCAACTATCAGGTGCCGGTGGAAGTGAATGCTGACCGCCGAACGTCGCTCGGGATTCGCTGGCTGATTACGTATGCCCGGTCGCGCGGCGAAAAAGGAATGATCGACAAGCTCAGCAACGAATTGCTGGACGCCGCCAACGGAAAAGGCGCGGCCATCAAGAAGAAAGAAGACGTACACCGCATGGCGGAAGCCAATAAGGCCTTCGCGCATTATAGGTGGTAAGAAGTTGCATAGTTCCTTCGCGGCAAAGAACGCCGCTCAGGATGACAAGAAAGTTTTAGCTGAGAGCTGAGAGCTGACGGCTGAAAGCTGACAGCTGAATTTCGGAGCCCAGAAAGAGTTAGAACGTCGTGCCCAGAACAGTCCCATTAGAACGCTGCAGGAACATCGGCATCATGGCTCACATCGATGCCGGTAAGACCACTACGACGGAGCGCATCCTGTTTTATACGGGAAAGACGCACCGCATCGGAGAGGTGCACGAAGGCACTGCCACCATGGACTGGATGGAGCAGGAGCAGGAGCGCGGCATCACGATCACCTCCGCGGCCACGACCTGCACCTGGCGCGATATTCGCATCAACATTATTGATACGCCCGGCCACGTCGACTTCACGGCCGAAGTGGAGCGCTCGCTGCGCGTGCTCGACGGCGCCGTCGCCGTGTTTGACGCCGTTCACGGCGTGCAGCCGCAGTCGGAAAAAGTCTGGCGGCAGGCCGATAAATACGGCGTCCCGAGAATCTGTTTCATCAACAAGATTGACAAGATGGGTGCCGATTTCGAGCACGCCGTCGATACCATCCGCAAACGCCTCAGCGCCAAGCCCGTCGCCATTCAATTTCCCATCGGCCAGGAAGATAAGTTCAAGGGTGTGGTTGACCTGATCAACATGAAGGCGATCGTGTGGGCGGATGACACCATCGGTGCCGAATACCTCACCGAAGAAATTCCTGCAGAGTTGAAGAAGAAAGCGGAAGCTTTCCACGCACAACTGGTCGAGAGCATTGCCGAGAACGACGATGAAATCCTGCACAAATTTCTGGAAGGTGAAGAGATCAGCGCCGACGCGCTGCGCGCCTCGCTGCGCAAATCGACCATCGCGTTAAAGGTATTTCCGGTGGTGGTGGGAACGGCCTTCAAGAACAAGGGCGTGCAGCCGCTGCTCGATGCCGTCGTCGACTATCTGCCTTCGCCGCTCGACGTGCCCGAAACCCATGGCTTGAATCCCGACAACGGGGAAAAAATTTTCCGCCACGCGGACGACAAAGAACCCTTCGCGGCGCTGGCGTTCAAGATCATGGCCGACCCGTTCGTCGGACAGCTCACATTTATTCGCGTCTACTCCGGCCAGCTCAAGACCGGCGATTCCGTGCAGAACGTGCGCACCACCAAGACCGAACGCATCGGACGCTTGCTGAAAATGCACGCCAACAAGCGCGAAGAGATCAGCGAAATCCTGGCGGGCGACATCTGTGCTGCCGTTGGATTGAAAAACGTCGGCACCGGCGACACCATCTGCGACGAAGATCATCCGATCGCGCTCGAATCGATTACCTTTGCCGTGCCCGTGATTTCAGTTGCGGTCGAACCGAAGACCAAGGCCGACCAGGAAAAAATGGGTATGGCGCTGTCGCGTCTGGCCCAGGAAGATCCCACCTTCAAGGTTCACACCGATCCCGACAGCGGACAGACCATCATCAGCGGCATGGGCGAGTTGCATCTCGAAATCATCGTCGACCGCATGATGCGCGAATACAAAGTCGAAGCCAACGTGGGCAAGCCCCAGGTGGCGTATCGCGAGACCATCCGCCGGCACGCCGAGGCGGAAGGCAAATACATTCGCCAGACCGGCGGGCGCGGCCAGTACGGCCACGCCAAGATTTATCTCGATCCGCAACCACCCGGGACTGGCTACGAATTCGTCAACGACGTGGTCGGCGGTTCGGTGCCGAAAGAATTTATCAAGCCCATCGATCAGGGCATTCAGGAAGCGCTCGAAGGCGGAATTCTCGCGGGCTATCCCATGGTCGATGTCAAGGCGACGCTCTACGACGGCAGCTATCACGACGTCGATTCGAACGAAATGGCGTTCAAGATTGCCGGTTCCATGGCGTTCAAAGAGGCTGCCCGCAAGGCTTCGCCGGTGCTGCTCGAGCCGGTGATGGCGGTTGAAGTGGTCACGCCCGAAGATTATGCCGGCACGATCATGGGCGACCTGAGTTCGCGCCGCGGACGCATCGAAGGCATGGAGCACCGCGCCGGTTCGCAGGTGATCAAGGCCATCGTTCCGCTGGCGGAAATGTTTGGCTACGCGACCCACATGCGTTCGTCCACGCAAGGCCGCGCGGAATATTCCATGCACTTTGCGCGCTATGAGGAGGCTCCGCGATCGGTCGCGGAGGAAATCATCGCCAAGGTGCAGGGCACGACCAAATGACTGGCAGCGCCGCGGTTCGTCGTCGACCGCAGGTTCTGGGTCAGAGAAGGTAAGCGGGCCGAGTTTGAAGTTGTTTTTGGGGGATACGGAATCTGGGCGCGGTTTCTGCGGCAAGCGGAAGGCTACGTCGCTACCGAAGTGAAGTGCGAGTCGTTGCCAGAGGCTGGAAGCGATGGTCGGTACCGGGTTTTTGATTTCTGGCACGGGCATCGCGGTTTTGAAATTTTCCGCGAGCGGTTTGCCGAAGGTTTCGCAGAGTTCGACCGGCAGATTGTCGATGGACTGGTGGAAAAACAGGAATTCGTCGGCGCGTATTACGAAGCTGACGAGGATGAGTAGAGAAGTTGCATAGGTCCTTCGCGGCAAAGGACGCCGCTCAGGATGACAGAGCTTGGATAGCAAGCTGAAATGAAGAAGCTGAATTGAACAGGGTTGAGCTAGAAGCTTAAGAGCTAAGAGCTAGGAGCAAAGAGCTGAGTTATGGCGAAAGAGAAATTTGATCGCACTAAGCCGCACTGCAACGTGGGAACCATCGGTCACATCGATCATGGCAAGACCACGTTGACGGCGGCTATCACGAAAGTTTTGTCGAAGCACAATCCGAAGAACACGTTCCGGTCGTTTGATTCGATCGACAACGCGCCCGAAGAAAAGGCCCGCGGAATCACCATCGCGACGGCGCACGTCGAATACGAAACGGCGAACCGGCACTACGCGCACGTCGATTGCCCGGGCCACGCCGACTACATCAAGAACATGATCACCGGCGCGGCGCAGATGGATGGCGGCATTCTGGTGGTTGCGGCGACCGACGGCCCGATGCCGCAGACCCGCGAACACGTGCTGCTGGCGCGGCAGGTGGGCGTGCCCTATCTCGTGGTGGCGCTGAATAAAGTCGACGCGGTGGACGATCCGGAGTTGCTTGAACTCGTCGAGCTTGAGGTTCGCGAGTTGCTGAAGTCGTACAAGTTCCCAGGCGACGATGTTCCGGTCGTGCGGGTTTCAGCGCTGGGTGCGCTGAATGGCGAAGAGAAGGGCGAAAAGCAGGTCGACGAGCTGATGGCCGCGGTGGACAAATATATTCCGCAGCCGGCGCGCGAACTGGACAAGCCGTTCCTGATGCCGATTGAAGATATTTTTTCGATCCAAGGCCGCGGAACCGTGGTCACCGGAAGAATCGAGCGCGGAAAAGTGAAAGTGGGCGAAGAAGTGGAAATCGTCGGCTTCCGCGAAACCCGCAAGACGGTCGTGACCGGCGTCGAAATGTTCAAGAAGCAACTGGACGAAGGCATGGCGGGCGACAACGCCGGCCTGCTGCTGCGCGGCATCGCAAAAGAAGATGTCGAGCGCGGCATGGTGCTGGCGAAACCGGGGTCGATCACTCCGCACACCAAGTTCAAGGCGGAAGTCTACATCCTGACCAAAGAAGAAGGCGGACGGCACACGCCATTCTTCAAGGGCTACCGTCCGCAGTTTTACTTGCGCACCACGGACGTGACAGGTGTGGCGGAACTTCCCGCGGGCACCGAAATGGTGATGCCCGGCGACAACGTCAGCCTGGTAATCGAACTGATCACGCCGGTAGCCATGGAAAAAGGCCTGCGGTTTGCCATCCGCGAAGGCGGGCACACGGTGGGCGCAGGAACGATTTCGGAGATTATTCAGTAGTAAGTCAGAAGTCAGAAGTAAGAATGCAGAAGTAAAGGCAAAACCAACTTCTGCATTTTGAATTCTTACTTCTACATTTACAACGCGGCTTGCATCCTGCCGCCAGTTCTTTCCTTCCGGGCTTCCTAGAGAAGCTGGCCGGGAGGGGTTAGAGAGATGACACTGTGATTGGAAAAGAAAGAATTCGCATCCGGTTGAAGGCTTACGACTACCGCATCCTGGACCAGTCGACGGGCGAGATCGTGGAAACCGCGCGGCGCACCGGAGCTCAGATTGCCGGGCCGATTCCGCTGCCCACGATGAAGAATAAGTATTGCGTGCTGCGTTCGCCGCACGTGGACAAGAAGTCGCGGGAGCAGTTCGAGATCCGCACCCACAAGCGCCTGCTCGATATTCTCGAGCCGACGCAGCAGACGGTCGACGCGCTGATGAAGCTCGATCTGCCCGCAGGCGTGGATGTGGAGATCAAAGCGTTCGGCAAGGAACATAAATAGAGCAAGACGTGGGCTTGCGCCCGCGGAGCGGGCAAGAGTGCCCGTTCCCACACGAGCACGACGCGAGCATAGAAGCTCACCAGCCAATAGCCGTCGCTTAAACGCGGCGAGCCAAGCTGGGCATGGAGAGGGAAATGGCAACGAGAGTTACAGGCATTCTGGGCAAGAAAGTTGGCATGACGCAGCTGTTTGACTCGAAGGGCGATGTGCGCCCGGTCACGGTGCTGCAGGCGGGTCCGTGCGTGGTCACGCAGCACAAGTCGGCCGTCCGGGACGGTTACGAGTCGGCTCAGATTGGGTTGGTCGAATTCGTGAAGCAGTCGCGACTGACCAAGCCCGCTCAGGGACACCTGGCGAAGAATAATCTTCCGCCGGTAAAGTTTATGCGGGAAGTTCCGCTCGAGACCGACGGCGCGGCCGACGCCGAAGTCACGGTGAAAGTCGGCGACCGCATCCTGGTCGAGATTTTCGATGGCGAGAAGTTTGTCGACATCGTGGGAGTCAGCAAGGGCAAAGGCTTTCAGGGCGTGGTGAAGCGGCATCATTTTGCCGGTGGTCCCAAGTCGCACGGTTCGATGTTTCAAATTACCGGCTCGATCGGCTCTTCGGCGTTTCCGTCGCGCGTGTTTAAAGGCATGCGCATGTCGGGACATATGGGCAATGCCCGTGTCACGCAGCGCAACCTGCGCGTGCTGGGTCTCGATAAAGACGAGAACCTGCTGGTAGTGGAGGGCAGCGTGCCCGGACCACAAGGCGGATACATCGTGATCACGAAGGCGAAGAAACCGCCGCGAGAGCGCCGCGGGTTCGCGGGTTCGGCGACGGTAGATCCGTTGAAGGCCGCAAAGCGGGCAGCGAAGAAAGCATAGGTTACACGAACAAAGAAGAAGACATATGGCAACGATAGATATACACAATTTAAGCGGAGCCAAGGTGGGCACGTTCGATCTGGCCGACGAAATTTTCGGCGCGGTCAACGAAGATTTGCTCTGGGAAGCGGTCAAGCATTACCGCGCGGGGCAGCACAAGGGCACGCACAAGACCAAGGGCCGCTGGGAAGTTTCCGGTTCGGGCAAAAAGCTCTGGAAGCAGAAGGGCACTGGGCGCGCCCGCATCGGCTCCATCCGCTCGCCACTGTGGCGGCATGGGTACACCGTGCATGGACCGCAACCGCGTTCCTACGACTACGCCTTTCCTCGCAAAAAGCTGCTGGGCGCGCTGCGCTCGGCGCTGGCGGCGAAGCTGGCCGACGGCAAGTTAATCGTGGTTAACGCCTTCGACGTCAAGGAACCCAAGACGAAAGAGTTCCGCAAGGCGCTCGACGCTCTGAACGTCGACAAGACGGTTCTGGTCGTGGAAGTCGCAAAGCACGAGAATCGCAACCTGGAATTGAGCGCGCGCAACATTCACGGGCTCGAGCTGGTGAGCGGCAATGAAGTGCATCCGTATCATCTGCTGAAGTACGACCGCGTGATTTTTTCGCACCCGGCGATCGAAAAGCTGCAAGTATCGTTGAAGAAATCGGTTTCCAAGCGCCAGCATAAGAGCGGCACCGGCAAGGACGAAGACGAAGGCGCGAAGAAAGCGGCGTCGGCTCCGCGGCGGCGGGCGCGGCCGGACAAAGCGGCGGAGGTAGCCTAGGAAAATGAAATCCGCATATCAAATTATTCGCCGTCCGGTGATTACCGAAAAGGGTCTGGCCATCAAGGAACTCCAGAACACGCTGGTCTTCCAGGTGGCGCCCAAGGCCACGAAAACGGAAATCAAGGAAGCCGTGCAGTCGATTTTTAAGGTGAAGGTGCATTCCGTGCGCACCGCCACCTATCCGGGGAAAGAGCGGCGGCGCGGCAAGTTTGCCGGCTACCGTCCGGACTGGAAAAAAGCGTACGTGCGCCTGCGCGCCGGCGAAAAAATGCCGGAGTACGCGCAGAATTTATAGAACAGTCGTTGGTCGTTCGTCGTTGGCCGTTGGCTGGCACGAACCGATGCAGCGGCAAGAAAAAGCTAAGAGCTAATAGCCAAGAGCCGAGTTTATGCCGATTAAAACTTATCGACCGACGACGCAGACGTTGCGCTACCGTACGACGATCGTCAATGACGACATTACGACCATGCATCCGCACAAGCCGCTGGTCGAGCCCAAGCCGCGCACCGGCGGCCGCCGCAACTCGGGCGACACCACCATGCGCTTCATCGGAGGCGGGCATAAGCGCAAGTTGCGCATCATCGACTTCAAGCGCGACAAGACCGGGATTCCGGCGACCGTGACCACGATTGAGTACGACCCCAACCGCTCGTCGCGCATTGCGTTGCTGGCTTATGCAGATGGCGAGAAGCGCTACATCATTCAGCCCGAAGGGTTGAAGGTTGGTCAGAAAGTGGTGAGCGGTCCCGAGGCGGACATTCTTGTCGGCAACGCGTTGCCGTTGCGCAACATTCCGCCCGGCACCCAGATTCACAATCTGGAACTGAAGCCGGGCAAGGGCGGGCAGATGGTGCGTTCGGCGGGCGGCGCGGCGCAACTGGTGGCGAAGGAAGAAGAGTACGCGCTGGTCAAGCTGCCTTCGGGCGAGACTCGCAAGATTTCGCAGGACTGCATGGCCACCATAGGGCAGGTGGGCAATCTCGACCACGAGAACGTGACCATCGGCAAGGCGGGACGCTCGCGGTGGCTGGGAAAGCGTCCGCATAATCGCGGCGTGTCGATGAATCCGGTCGACCATCCGCACGGCGGCGGTGAAGGCAAAACTTCCGGCGGCCGGCATCCAGTCACGCCGTGGGGCCAGCCGACACGTGGCTACAAAACGCGCAATAACAAGCGCACGGATAAGTTCATCGTAAGCCGCCGCAGCAAGAAGCGTGGCTAGCGAAGGGCAGATTCCTCGCCGGCAGAAAACGCCGGTTCGGAATAACAAGACGTGGAGCGTAGGTTCGGAATACCAAGAAGCGGTTAGCTGAAAGCTGACGGCTGAAAGCTGAGAGCGGAATTTATGGCACGTTCAACAAAAAAAGGCGCGTTCGTGGACGGCTACCTTCTGACCAGGGTGGAAGCCATGAATGCGCGCAGCGAGAAGAAAGTTCTGCGCACCTGGTCCCGGCGGTCCACCGTTGTGCCAGAGATGGTGGGACACACCATCGCAGTGCACAACGGCAAGAAGTTCATCCCCGTGTACGTGACCGAGAACATGGTGGGCCACAAACTCGGCGAGTTCAGTTTTACGCGCCAGTTCAAGGGACACTCCATGCGGGCGGCGACCGAAGTGGCCGCCAAGCCGGCCGGCATTCCGGGCGGTCCGGGAGCGATTACGCCCTCGGCTCCGTCAGCGCCCGCGGCGCCGAAGGCGTAGGAAAACCACTTTTGGCTCTTGGCTCCTGGCTTTTGGCCAAGAGCTGAGGCCAAGAGCCAAGAGCGAGATTGACACTATGGAATTTCGAGCTGAACTACGTTACCTGCGCGTTTCGCCGCAGAAAGCCCGCCTGGTGCTGGACCTGATCAAGGGCCGCAAGGTGGAGGATGCGCGCAACACGCTGGCCTTTACCAAGAAGCGCGTGGCCGCGCACGTGGGCAAACTGCTGCAGTCGGCGCTGGACAACGCGAATTTTCTGGCCAGCGAAAAAAATATCGACGTCGAGATCGACAACCTGTACGTGAAGCGCGCAGTGGCCAATGAAGGCCCGCGCATGAAGCGCATCCGTCCCGGCGCCGCAGGGACGCGCCTACCGCTACCAGCGGCGCATTGCGCACATCGAATTAGTGCTGGCCGAGCGCGGCAAGAATGGCGAGGCGATTACCAGCGAACTCAGCGGGGGAGTGGTGGCGGCTCCGGCGAAGGCCAAGCGGCGCGCTCCGGCAGTGAAAGCGACTGCGGGCAAGAAGAAAGTGAAAGTGGCGGCGAAGTGACCGCGCCATGCGGGCGTGAGCGAAGCGGGAGCCCGCAGCGGTCATCCTGAGCGTTCTTTGCGAAGGATCTGAAGGGTTTGATTTAAAGGAAGCAGGATTTAGGAGAAGCAATGGGACAAAAAGTCCATCCTTATGGTTTTCGGCTTGGCTACACCAAGCCGTGGAAGTCGCGCTGGTTTGTGGAACGCGACTACGACAAGCTGCTCCATGAAGACGTCAAGCTGAAGACGGAGCTGAAAGAAAAGCTCAAGTCGGCGGGCGTCAGCACCATCGAAATTGAGCGGCCGGGCAACAAGCTGCGCATCATTATCAAGACGGCGCGTCCCGGAATCATTATCGGGCGCAAGGGCGCGGAAATCGACAAACTCAAGGGCGAGTTGCAGAAGCGCACCTCGCGCGAGGTGTTTGTCGACATCCAGGAAGTGCACAAGCCCGAGCTCGACGCGCAGCTGGTTTCGGAATCGATTGCGTTGCAGCTGGAAAAACGCGTCGGCTTCCGCCGCGCCATGCGCAAGGCGGTGGATTCGGCGCTGCGTTTTGGCTGCAAAGGAATCAAGGTCCGCGTAAGCGGACGGTTGAACGGGAACGAAATCGCGCGTTCGGAATGGTACCTGCAGGGCCGGTTGCCGCTGCACACCCTGCGCGCCGATATCGACTACGGCTTCACCGAAGCGCGCACCACCTACGGCGTGATCGGAGTGAAGTGCTGGGTCTACAAAGGCGAAATTTTGCCGGCCAAGAAACGCGAACCGCAGACGGCTGTAGCCGGCGGGTTTTAGAAGTTAAGAAGTCAGAATTAAGCAGCACTGTTTGACGTGAAGGGTTAGCTAAGAGCTAAAAGCCAATAGCTAAGAGCCGATTTCCTATGTTGATGCCAAAGAAAGTGAAGTATCGCAAGCAGCAGCGCGGCCGCATGACCGGCAAGGCGTGGCGCGGATCGACGCTGGCGTTCGGCGACTTCGGGCTGAAAGTGCTCGAGCCGGGCTGGATCACCGACCGGCAGATCGAAGCCAGCCGCGTGGCCATGACCCGCTTCGTGAAGCGCGGCGGCAAGATCTGGATCCGCCTGTTCCCCGACAAGCCGGTCACCAAGAAGCCGGCCGAAACCCGTATGGGCAAAGGCAAGGGCGCGCCCGATCATTGGGTCGCCGTGGTTCGTCCGGGAAAGATTCTGTTCGAGATGGAAGGCGTCACGCTGGCCGACGCATCGGAAGCGTTGCGCCTCGCGTCGCACAAACTGCCCCTGCGCACGACCATGGTCAAGCGCGAAGGTGTGGTGCATTAGAGCGGTCGGCGTCAGCCGTCAGCCATCGGGAAGTGCGCGATGGGTGAAGGTTTTGCTGAGAGCTGACGGCTGAAAGCTGAGAGCGATTTTATGAATGCAGACAAAATCAGAAACCTGACCGAAGAAGAGCTCGCCCATCAGGAGCGCGACCTGGCGGACCAGTTGTTCAAGCTGAAGTTTCAGCTGAACATGGGCCAGACCGAGAGCCTGAAAAAGATTCGTGGCCTGCGCAAAGATATTGCCCGGGTCAAGACCATCCAGGGGGAGCGCGGGCGCAACACGGCGAGCGTAACAACGGCGAGCGCAACCACGGCCAGCGCGACAAAAACAAGCGGGACCAAGGCCAGCGCGACGGAGAAACGATAATGGCGGAAACCGCAAGCCACACCGAGCAGGTGCAGGGCCGGCGCAAGGAAATCGTGGGAGAAGTCGTCTCCAGCCGCATGCACAAAACCATCGTGGTGAAGGTGACGCGCAAGAAGGCGCATCCTTTCTACGGACGCGTGATCGCGCGCAACAAAAAGTTCTATGCGCACGACGAAACCAATCAGGCGCATGTGGGCGACGTGGTGCGTCTGGAAGAGACGCGGCCGCTGTCGAAGCTGAAGCGCTGGAAGCTGAAAGATATTGTCCGCAAGGCCGCGATTGTTCCGGAAGCTGTGGTGGAAGTCGCATTGAAGTAAGCGCGCGCAAATGGTCCGCGGACAGCGCGTTGGACACCAGGGGAGATTGACATTATGGCTGTGATGATGAGATCGATGCTGGAGGTGGCCGACAACTCGGGCGCCCGCAAGCTGCAGATGATTCTGCCGCTGGGCGGCTCGACCGGATTGAACGCCGGCCTGGGCGACATAATCACCGCTGCGGTAAAAGAGGCTGCGCCCGAAGGCCAGACGAAAAAGGGCACGGTCGTGAAGGCGGTCATTGTGCGCACGCGAAAAGAACACCGCCGGCGCGATGGCACCTATATCCGCTTCGATTCGAATGCGGCGGTTTTGATCAACGACGCGGGCGAGCCGGTGGGCACGCGCGTGTTCGGTCCGGTAGCCCGCGAACTGCGCGAGAAGAAATTTTTGAAGATCGTGTCGCTGGCCCCGGAAGTGATCTAGGGGTGGAATTCTTATGAGAATTGTAAGCACTGAAAACAAGCGAGTCGATATCCGGCGCAACGACACCGTCAAGGTGATTACGGGGCGCGACAAGGGCAAGGAAGGGCGCGTGCTGCGCGTGTTTCCGAATGACAGCAAGATTCTGGTCGAGCACGTGATGATGGTGAAAAAGCACGTGCGCCCCAACCCGCAGCGCAACATCAAGGGCGGGATCGCCGAGCAGGAAAGCCGCATCGCAATCTCGAACGTGCAGCTGGTCTGCGGCACCTGCGGCCCGGTGCGCATCGGACACGAAGTGCGCGGCGACCGCAAAGTTCGCGTATGCAAGAAGTGCGATACCACGCTGGATAAATAGCTGTCAGCTATCAGCCATCAGCTTTCAGCTTATGGTGGAGATCGAGCGGCAAGATGGAAATTGAGTCTTACGAACCGGAATGCGTCAGACTGAAAGCTCTAAGAACTGAAAGCTGAGAGCTGACAGCTGAGAGCCGATTTCGAAACCGTGAGCGGAAGTGGAAGAACTTAGAAATGGCAAAAGACAAAAAAGCATCGAAAGACTCGGCGCAGGAGCAGAAGGCTCCGGAGCAGGCGCGGCATGGCGCCAAAGAGCGTCCGCGGCTGCGCGCGCGGTTTGAGAAAGAAGTGGCGCCGGCTCTGCTGAAAGAGCTCGAACTGCACAACCAGATGGCGGTTCCGCGCCTGCACAAAATCGTGGTGAACATGGGCGTCGGAGAGGCTACGCAGAACGCCAAGGTGCTCGATCCGGCGGTAAACGAACTGGGCCAGATCACCGGCCAGAAGCCGGTCGTGACCCGGGCCAAGAAATCGATTGCGGCGTTCAAGGTGCGCGAAGGCCAGGCTATTGGGGCCATGGTCACGCTTCGCGGCGACCGCATGTACGAATTTTTCGACCGGTTGGTCAACATTGTTCTGCCGCGGGTGCGCGATTTTCGCGGCGTCTCGACCAAGTCGTTCGACGGGCGCGGCAACTACACCCTCGGCCTGCACGATCAGTTGATCTTCCCGGAGATCTCTTACGAGAAGGTCGACAAGCAAAAAGGCATGAACGTAACCATTGTGACCACGGCCGCGAACGACAACCAGGCGCGCTCGCTGTTGAAGCATCTGGGCATGCCGTTCCGGGCGTGAAGTCAAAGTTTCAACGTTTCAAGCTTTCGCTAGCAGCTAAGTAGCTAGTAGCTAGGAGCTAAGTTGGCAACTACAGCAAAACGAGTGAAAGACGCGAAGATTCAAAAGAAGTTTGAGCTGGCCCGCGACGCCAAGAAGCCCCGGCCCAAGTTTTCCACGCGGCGGCACAACCGCTGCAGCCTGTGCGGACGTCCGCGCGCTTTTCTGCGCAAGTTCGGAGTGTGCCGCCTGTGCTTCCGCGGGCTGGCGCTGCGCGGGGAGATTCCAGGCGTTTCCAAGTCGTCCTGGTAGAGAATCGGCTTCGTGCAGTGGGGTAGGGATCCTTCGCGGCAAGTCCGCCGCTCTGGATGACAACCTTAGTTAAAGTTAACGATAGTTAACAAGTTTCAACGACGGTGGCCGTAGCTGGGATTTGATGTGAAGAAGCAAAGCTGCTGCAGGTTCTCCGCGGAACGCGGAGCGAACGGGTGGCTAGAGGAGAAACCAACGATGAGGTTGACCGATCCGGTCGCAGACATGCTGACGCGAGTGCGGAACGCACTCCAGGCCCGGCACCAGAAAGTGGATATCCCGGCTTCGCGCCTGAAGCTGGAGATTGCCCGCATTCTGAAGGAAGAGGGCTACATCTCGAATTTCAAGGCCGCTGAGGAAGAGGGCCACAAGGTCATCCGGGTTTACCTCAAGTACGGCGCCAACAACGAGGCGGCGATCTCCACCGTCAATCGCGTGTCGCGCCCCGGCTGCCGCGTCTACGTGCGGCGCAGCGAGATTCCTCGCGTGCTCGGCGGCATGGGCATCAACATCCTCACCACGCCCCGCGGCGTGATGACCGGACGCCAGGCGCGCCGCGAAGGTGTAGGCGGCGAACTGTTGTGCGAGATTTGGTAGACGAGCAGCCTTCAGCCATCAGCCCTCAGCTTTCAGCAAAAGCTGCGGTTGGTGAAGCTGAGAGCTGAAAGCTGATAGCTAAGAGCTGATCTTATGTCGAGAATTGGAAAAAAGCCGATTGCGATCCCCAAAGGGGTGACGGTCAAGATTGAAGGCAATACCGTCCTAGTTCAGGGCCCCAAGGGCAAACTGGATACGGCGTTGCCGGCCGGAATCAAGGTCGAACAAAAAGACGGCAACATTGTCGCCATTCGCGAGAACGACTCGCAGGCCGCGGTCCACGGACTGGCGCGCGCTCTGGTCAACAACGCTGTCGAGGGTGTCACCAAAGGCTGGACCCGCGACCTAGAAATCGTCGGCATTGGCTATCGCGCCGAGATGAAGGGCAAGACGGTCGTATTCAGCCTGGGGTATTCGCATCCCATCGAGTATCCGCTGCCCACCGGCGTGGATGCGGTGGTCGACCCCAAGCAGACCAAGATTTCGCTCACTGGAATCGACCGCCAGAAAGTCGGACAGGTCGCTGCGGAAATGCGCGCGCTGCGTCCGCCCGATCCCTACAAGAATAAAGGTGTGCGCTATGCGGGCGAACGCCTGAAGAAGAAGGTTGGCAAGACGGGAGCCAAGTAACCTCGCTGACCAAAGTTAGGTGACGAACCAAGGAAAGATTTTATGCTGACTAGAATCTCAAAAAATCAGAAGCGCGGACACGTGCACGACCGCATCCGGAAAAAGATGCAGGGCACGGCCGAACGTCCGCGGCTCAACGTGTACCGTTCGCTGAACCATATTTATGTGCAGCTGGTAGACGACTTGCACGGCAAGACGCTGGTTTCGGCGAGCACCGCCGAAGGCAAAAAGGAAGACCGGCGCACCGGCGGCAACGTGGCCGCGGCAAAAGTAGTCGGCAAAACCATCGCCGAGCGCGCCAAAGCCAAGGGCGTCAGCAAAGTGGTATTCGACCGTGGCGGCTACATCTATCACGGACGGGTCAAAGCGCTGGCCGATGCAGCGCGCGAAGCGGGATTGCAGTTCTAGGGACAGCTCTCAGCTGTCAGCTCTCAGCCATCAGCTGGGGCGGCAGGCTGATAGCTGAAAGCTGATAGCTGAAAGCTGGGTTTAAAGAATGCCAACAGTAATCAAGAAACTCGACGCAGGTTCGTTTCAGCTCAAGGACCAGGTGGTCGCCATCAACCGCGTAACCAAGGTCGTCAAGGGCGGCAAGAATCTTTCTTTCGCGGCGCTGGTGGTGGTGGGTGATCCCTCGGCGGCAGTGGTGGGCTATGGTTCCGGCAAGGCCAAGGAAGTTCCGCAGGCCATTCGCAAGGGAATCGAGTCGGCGAAAAAGAATCTGATCAAGGTGAACCTGACCCAGACCAGCATTGCCCACCTCGTGCTGGGCCGCTACGGATCCGGCAAGGTTCTGCTCAAGCCGGCGCCGGAAGGCACGGGCGTGATCGCGGGAGGGGCGGTGCGCGCGGTGATGACTTCGGTCGGCGTGCAAAACGTCCTGACCAAGTCCATCGGCACCACCAACCCGCACAACGTGATCAAAGCTACGTTCGATGCCCTGAAGCAGCTGAAGAGTCGCGAGAGCGTTGCGCTGATGCGCGGCAAGACCGCGCAGGAGCTGTAAAGGGCGGGGCGCGAACGGGCAGGGCACGACTTTAAGTCGTGCCGTACAGATGGTTTATTTAACGGGGCTTTAGCCCCTGAGGTCCCAATGACGGCGAAGAAAACAAATTCGGGCAGCGGAAAAGTTCACCTGAAGTGGGTGCGCTCCGCCATTTGTGCCCCGGTAAAACAGAAACTGGTGATCAAGGGCCTGGGCTTTACCCGGCTGAATCAAGTCATCGAGCGTCCGGACACGCAGGCTATCCGAGGTATGGTGGCCAAAGTGCCGCACATGGTGGAGTTTGTGAAATAGCATTTTTGTAGAGACGTAGCTTGCTACGTCTCCGCCGGCGGCAAGATTTCCGCGGGTTCAGGCAAGACGTTGCGAGCAACGTCTCTACGAAAGAAGTGAACGAATGAATTTATCCAATATTCGAGCGCCAAAAAAGTCTTCGGAAAAACGCAAGCGTGTCGGCCGCGGCATGGGCTCCGGCATGGGCAAGACGTCCACCCGCGGTCACAAAGGCCAGCGTTCGCGCACCGGTTCGCGCATGATCCGCGGTTTTGAAGGCGGCCAGATGCCGCTGCACCGACGCATGCCGAAGCGCGGCTTCACCAACATCTTCCGCAAGGAATTCAACATTGTCAGCCTGGATCGACTGGCCGCGCTGGGCAAAGAATTTCATGGCGATCCCATCACGCCCGAGGTTCTGCGCAAAGCTGGCGTCATCAAGACCAAGCATCCCGTCAAGATTCTCGGCGATGGCGAATTGACCGTCGCGCTCACCGTGCACGCGCACAAATTTTCCAAGGCAGCCCAGGAAAAAATCACCAAGGCAGGCGGCAAGGTTGAGGTCTTGCAGTAATGGTTGAGAAGCTGCTCAACATCTTCCGGATTCCCGACCTGCGCAAACGCATCCTGTTTACGCTGGGCCTGCTGTTCGTGTATCGCCTGGGCGGCCACATTCCCACGCCCGGCATCAACACCGCCGCGCTCGAAGCTTACTTCCAGGGCCAGCAGGGTGGTCTTTTCGGCTTTATCGATCTGTTCTCCGGCGGCCAGGTCCGCCGCATGACGATTTTTGCCTTGGGCATCATGCCCTACATCACGGCATCCATCATTCTGCAATTGCTCACCGTGGTCTACGAGCCGCTGGCCAAACTGCAGAAAGAAGGCGAACTCGGGCGCAAGAAAATCACCATGTGGACGCGCTACATCACGGTGATCTTGAGCGCCGTGCAGTCGTTCGGGATTGCCATCGGCCTCGAAAAGAACGGCTTCGCCCTCTATCCCGGCTGGGGTTTTCGCCTGATGGTGATGCTGACCCTGACCACGGGCAGCGCCTTCATCATGTGGCTGGGCGAGCAGATCACGGAGCGCGGCGTGGGCAACGGCATGTCGCTCCTGATTTTCGCTGGGATCGTGGTCGGGTTGCCGCGCGGCGTCGCCGACCTGTTTGACAAAGCCAAGAACGGCTCGTGGGGAGCACTGACGTTCCCCCTGATGATCGGGCTCATTATCTTCATGATCGCGGTCGTCGCCTTCATTGTGTATGTGGAACGCAGCGAACGGCGAATCCCGGTGCAGTATGCCAAACGCGTGGTCGGACGCAAAGTCATGGGCGGGCAGTCCACGCATTTGCCGCTGCGGGTGAATGCCGGCGGCGTGATGCCGGTGATCTTCGCTTCTTCCATTCTCAGTTTGCCGCCCATGATCGGCGCGGGCCTTGGGTTTACCAACAACCGTTACCTGGGTCCGGTCATCGACTGGCTGAAATGGGGCGAGCCGCTTTACACCGTGGTCTACGCGGTCGGCATCATTTTCTTCGCCTATTTCTATGTGTCCATCGTTTTCAACCCCAGCGAAGTAGCCGATAACATGCGGAAATACGGTGGATTTATCCCGGGCATCCGGCCAGGCAAGCGCACCGCCGACTTCATCAATGAAGTTCTCACCCGCATCACATTAGTCGGCGCGCTTTACCTCATCATCATTTCGTTCATTCCCGAGTGGATGATCGCCGGCATCCGGCTGAACCACATCTTCCTGATCGGAAGATATTTTGAAGCTATGCCCAACTGGGTGTTGAACGGCTTGGGTGTGAACTTTTATTTTGGCGGCACGTCTCTGCTGATCGTGGTGGGCGTGGCCATGGATACGGTCAACCAAATCGAGGCGCAACTCATCATGCGCCACTACGATGGTTTCACGCCGCGCAGCGGAAGAATTCGCGGCCGGCGCAACTGGTCGTAACAAAGCAGTTCTCAGTTCCCGGTTCTCAGTTTTGGGTTCTCCGTTTTTGGAACGGAGACGGCCGGGTTGTGATCGAGCAGGATTTTCTGAGAACTGAGAACCAGAACCGAGAGCTGGGAACTGATGGCGCTGGAAACCTTGCGTGACGTAGGTCCCGTAGTGCTGCTCGGAGCTCCGGGTGCCGGAAAAGGCACTCAGGCCAAGCGGGTGCGGGAGCGTTACCAGATTCCCCACATCTCCACCGGGGATCTGTTGCGGGAGAATGTTTCCCGCGGCAGCGACATAGGGCTGGTGGCCAAGGCGGTCATGGCCCGGGGCGAGCTGGTTTCCGACGACCTGGTCTGCAACATGGTTCGCGAACGGCTGGCTCTGCCGGATTGCGGACGCGGTTACGTGCTGGACGGTTTTCCGCGCACAGCGGCGCAGGCCGGGTGGCTGGATGCCCTGCTCGATGATCTGGACGATGACCGGCTCTTTGACAATTCGCGTCCGACTCGAGCCTGGCCGATTGTGATCAGCCTGGAGGTAGATTATAATCAATTGTTGCTCCGGATCACTGGGCGCCGTTCTTGTCCTACCGATGGACGGATCTACAACGTCCATTTCCAGCCGCCCCGCGTGGATGAATTGTGCGATCTTGACGGGACCAGGCTGGTGACTCGAAATGATGACCGCTTGGAAGTGATTCAGCCGCGGCTGACGTCGTATCAGGAACAGACGCGCCCCGTGGCCGACTACTACCAGCGAACCGGCCGGTTGATCGCGGTGGATGGCGAACTTCCCATCGACCAGGTCACGGAAAAGATTTTCCGGATTCTTGAGGACCATCACGCAGCATAGGAATGGCGATTGTGTGCAAATCAGCGGCGGAAATTGAAAAGATGCGGCAGAGCGGCCGCATCGTCCGACAAGTTCTCGATCACGTGCGCACGCTGGTAGCGCCGGGTGTCACCACCATGGATCTGGAACGAGCCGCCGAAAAAAAGATCAAGGAGCTCGGCGCCAAGCCGGCCTTCAAGGGATATTACGATTATCCCTGTGTGCTCTGTACCTCGGTGAACGAAGAGATTGTGCACGGCATCCCGTCGGAAAAGCGGGTGCTGAAAGATGGCGACATCGTTTCCATCGATTGCGGCGTGGTGCTCGACGGTTATTACGGCGATGCGGCGATCACGGTTCCCGCGGGTGGCGCAGTGAAGCCGGAATTGGCGAAGTTGCTGGAAGTGACGGAAGCGTCGCTGTACCGCGGCATTGAGCAGGCGCGCATCGGCAACTCGGTGGGCGATGTCGGCGCAGCCGTGCAGGAACATGTCGAAGCCGCCGGTTTCAGCGTAGTGCGCGAGTTCGTAGGACACGGCATCGGAACGCGGTTGCACGAAGATCCTCAGGTGCCAAACTTCGGAGCCCGCGGTCACGGCGCAAAGTTGCGCGAGGGCATGGTGCTGGCGATTGAGCCCATGGTGAACTACGGCAAGCCAGGATCGCGTGTGCTGGATGACAAGTGGACCGCGGTCACCGAAGACGGCAGCTGCAGCGCGCACTTCGAGCACTGTGTCGCCGTTACGAAAGACGGTCCGGTGATTTTGACGCAGTAAAGCAGCCGTCAGCCATCAGCTCTTAGCTTTCAGAAAGAAAGCAGTAGCTGAAAGCTGATTGCTGACGGCTGAGAGCTGATCTTAAGGAGTCAATGAGTAAAGAAGACGCGATTGAAGTGATGGCCGTGGTTCTGGAACCACTGCCCAACGCCATGTTCAAGGTGGAACTGGAGAACAAGCACCAGGTGCTGGCGCACGTTTCCGGTAAGATGCGCAAGAATTTCATTCGCATTCTGCCCGGCGACAAGGTCGCAGTGGAGCTTTCCCCCTACGATCTAAATCGCGGCCGAATTGTGTACCGCTACAAATAATCATGTGGGGATAGCCGCCTCGGCTGTCCAGCGAGGGCGAAGCCCAGCTGGTCCATCCGAGAGCTGAGAACCGGGAACTGAGAACTGTTATGAAAGTAAGAGCATCGGTAAAAAAGATTTGCGACAAGTGCAAGGTCATCCACCGCAAGGGTGTAGTGCGGGTGATTTGCGTCATCTCGAAACACAAACAGCGCCAGGGCTGAAAAATCGCCCTTGGCCTTTCGCTCTTGGCTTTTCGCTAAGAGCCAAGAGCTAAGAGCCAAAAGCGGAGTTTAGAAAACATGGCACGTATTGCAGGCGTCGATCTTCCGCGCCAGAAGCACATCAACATCGCGCTGACCTACATCTACGGCATCGGGCACCCGCGCGCCGGACGCATCCTCGACGAAGCCAAGGTCGAGCCCATGAAGAAGGTGCAGGACCTCAGCGAAGAAGAGGTTAACCGCATCCGCACCGTCATCGAGGCCGAGGGCCTGGTCGAAGGCGATCTGCGCAAGGAAGTTTCGATGAATATCAAGCGCCTCATCGAAATCGGCTCCTACCGCGGATTCCGCCATCGCCGCAACCTCCCGGTCCGCGGACAGCGCACGCATACCAACGCCCGCACCCGTAAAGGTCCGCGCAAAGGAACGGTCGCACAAAAGAAGAAGGCGACGGCGAAAACTTAACCCCGCTTTTGGCTTTTGGCTCTTGGCCTTTGGCTTGGAGCTAAAAGCCAATGGCCAAGAGCTAAAGGCGAATTTATGGCAAAACCAGCAGCAGCGGGCGGCGCAGCAGCCGCACCGGAGAAAAAAGGCAAAAAGAAGACCTTCAAGAAGAAGGAGCGCAAGCACGTGCCCCACGGCTTGGTGTATGTGCAGGCGTCTTTCAACAACACGATCGTGACCATCACCGACATGAACGGCAACGTCCTGTCGTGGAAGAGTTCCGGATCGCTCGGATTCCGCGGATCGCGCAAGGGTACGCCGTTCGCCGCGCAGCAAGCCGCCTCGAACGCCGCCAACCTGGCGCGCGATCACGGCGTCCGCAGCGTGGATGTCCGCGTCAGCGGCCCCGGTTCCGGCCGCGAGTCGGCCGTGCGCGCCTTGGCCGCCTCCGGAATTGAAGTGCGTTCCATTCGCGACGTCACGCCGATTCCGCACAACGGCTGCCGTCCGCCAAAACGCCGAAGAGTATAAACAAGAGGCCAGGGGTTAGGGGCCAGGGATCAGCAAACCTTCTAAAACTGATCCCTGACCCCTACCCCCTGACCCCTGATTTTCGTCCGGGACGAAGGGTGAAGCCAAACCCGTAAACCGGTCATCTAAAGGAGAACAAACTTGGCCCGTTATACCGATGCAGTCTGCCGTCTATGCCGCCGCGAGGGCATGAAGCTGTTCCTCAAAGGCGCAAAGTGTTTCAGCGATAAGTGTCCCATCGAGAAGCGCAACTTCGCTCCCGGACAACACGGGAAAGACCGCAAAGCGAAAATCGTAGGCTATGGCCTGCAGCTGCGCGAAAAACAGAAAGCCAAGCGCATCTACTTCACGCAGGAAGGCCAGTTCCGCAACTACTTCGAGAAGGCTGCGCGCTCCAAGGGCGTGACCGGCGAGTTGCTGTTGCAGCAGCTGGAACGCCGCCTCGATAACGTCGTCTACCGCCTGGGCTTCGCGCAGTCGCGGCGCCAGGCACGCCAGTTGGTGCGTCACGGTCACGTTGCCGTCAACGCGCGCAAGGTGAACATTCCTTCGTATGAAGTAAGCGCGGGCGAGGAAATTTCCATCCGCGAGAACAGCAAAAAGCTCACGGTGCTCGAACTCGCCAAGGAATTCGCCAGCCACGGCACCATGCCCAACTGGCTGGAGGTGGACCGCGACAATTACAAAGCGCGCGTCCTGAGTTTGCCCAAGCGTGAAGATATTCAGCTGCCGGTGAACGAGCAGCTGATCGTCGAACTTTATAGTAAGTAAGAAACTTTGTTCAGGTTTCAAAGTTTCAGAGGCTTCAAGGTTTTCAAAAACCTTGAAACTTTGCAACCTTGAAACATTGAAACCTGAATTCGGGTCCACACATTCGAGCCAAATCAGCCTTTTCTGATGCCGACCTGAGTCGGACCACTCAGCGAGTCAGAATCGAGCCAAACGGCCGAAGGAGAAACACATGCTTTGGAAGGGTTTTCAAAAACCGAAACGTCTCGCAGTTGACACCTCCACCCTCACCGACAAATACGGCATTTTCTGGGCGCAGCCCTTCGAGCGCGGCTTCGGCACCACCGTGGGCAATGCCCTGCGGCGCGTGCTGTTGAGCTCGATTGAAGGCGCGGCCGTCACCGCCGTGAAGATGGAAGGCGTGCTGCACGAATTCCAGTCCATCCCCGGCGTCGTTGAGGACGCGACCGACATCATCCTCAACCTCAAGCAGATTCCGTTCAAGCTGAGCGGCGATGCGCCCAAGGCTATCTACCTGCGCGCCGATCAGCCCGGCGTAGTCACCAGCGGCATGATCGAAGCCGATGGCGACGTTGAAGTTCTCGACAAAGACGTCTACATCGCCACCGTCAGCGAAGGCGGCAAGCTCGACATGGAAATGCGCTTGAAGCGCGGCCGCGGCTACACTTCCGCCGACAAAAACTTCGACGAGGATCTCGGCATTGGATTCATTCCCATCGATTCCGTGCATTCCCCGGTGCGCAAGTGCAACTACACCGTCGAAGCCGCGCGTCTTGGTCAGATCACCGACTACGACAAGCTCACCCTCGAAGTCTGGACCAACGGCTCCATCACGCCCGCCGATTCCATTGGCCTGGCCGCGAAGCTGCTGAAGGACCACATGAACATCTTCATCAACTTCGAGGAAGAAATCGAGACCGGCACGTCGTCCTCCGACGATCGCAAGCCCGAGATTCACAACGAGAACCTCAACCGTTCCGTGGAAGAGCTCGAGCTTTCCGTGCGCAGCTACAACTGCCTGAAGAACGCGAACATTCAGACAATAGGCGAACTCGTGCAGAAGACCGAAGCCGAAATGCTCAAGACCAAAAACTTCGGCCGCAAGTCGCTTGAACGAAATCAAAGAGATTCTTTCTTCGATGGGCTTGAGTCTGGGGATGAAGATCGACGAGCACGGCAACGCCGTTCCCGGACCGACTTCGAATCAGGTCTTGCCGGCTTCGGCTTACGGGCCGGACGATCAGTTGTAAAGACGACCAGCGGTAGGAATAAGTTGCTAGTGGCTAGTAAGAACCACGACAAACTGGCCACTAACAACTGGCCGCTGATTAAGAGACTCGTTTTCGGGCTCAAGAAAAGGAATTCCGATTAAGCCTTTAAGGAGACTGAAATGAAAAACATCGTTCGGGCATCTTTGGTGTTGCTGTTCTTAGGTGCGTTCGCCTGCGCCGCGCAGGACGTAGTCAGCGCCGTCCATGGAACCATCAGCAAATTGGACGCGGCCACGAAGACCGCCGTCGTGAAGACCAAGGACGGCACAGAGCATACCGTCAAGTTTGTCGACAAGACCACGGTGCACGGTGTCGAAGCAACCGGTATGGGAGCCAAAGACGCCTTTCACGGGCTGACGGAAGGCACCGAAGTGGTGGCGCACTACACCACCAAGGGTACGGAAAAGACCGCAGTCGAAGTCGATAAGGTTGGCAAAGACGGCATCAAGTCGGTGGATGGGACGATTACTCACATCGATCACGGTGCCAAAACCCTGACCGTGAAAGCCGCGGACGGTACGGAAGATACATTCCGCATGACCGGACACGCCACGGCCGATGCCGGCAAGGACATTGCAAAAGGAAGTGAGAAATCCGTGAAGGTTACGGTCTATTACACGGAAGACGCAGGCAAGAAAGTTGCCCACTTCTTCGAGAAAATCGCAGACTAGTTAGGCGCGTCTCTACTTGAAGAATCGGCATTCAAAGAGCGCCGCCGACCGCAATATGTATGACTGGCCACGGGTCCCTGACCTCTGGCCCCTGATATCCAAGGCTGGCCACGGGTCCCTGACCCCTGGCCCTGATCTGAGGTTCACATGCGTCACAAAGTAGCAGGATTCAAACTCGGACGGAACACGGCGCACCGGCGTTCGCTGCTCCGCAACCTGGTCACATCCGTGATCGTCGAGGAGCGGATCGAAACCACCGTTCCCAAGGCCAAAGCCGCGCGCCCCATCGTCGAAAAAATGATCACGCTGGGCAAGCGCGGCGACCTCGCCGCGCGCCGTTTGGCAATGGCCTATCTCATGACCGACGAAGCCGTGGTCAAGCTGTTCGACACGGTCGGCCCGCGTTTCGGCGATCGCGAGGGCGGCTATACGCGCATCATCCGCACCGGCTGGAACAAGGGCGACGGCGCCGACAAGGCTTTCCTCGAACTTCTCGGCAGCGAGAAAATCCTCGACGAAAAGAAGGAAAAGCGCGCCGAAGCCCGCGCCAAGAAAGCCGCCGAAACCAAGAAAGCCATGGAAGAAGCCGAAGCGCAAGCCCAGGCCGAGAGCCAATCCGCACCCGCCGACGGCAAGGACAAGGACGAAGACAAGAAAGAATAATTCCGGTGTCGGTTTACAGGGGCGCGGCTTCGGCCGCGCCTTCTTCTTTTGCGTGGGGAAGCCGTTTCGCTCCAGTCATCCTGAGCGAAGCCGACGAGAACCAGGCCGATTTCCTTGTCATCCCGAACGCCGCGTTTTTCATCGCGGCGGAGGGATCTCCTCAACGTTCGTGGAGCGCCAGCCAAAGCGGCCTGCCCTGTATGCCGCGCAATTCCCGCCTCCCTCGCTAGTACATGTCCCCTCGGAACCTTCCGGCGGTAATCTTGCCGTCTCCGACGCGATCTCCATAAACTTCTTGTAATGGCCTTCACACGCACTCAGATCGGCATTGCGGTCGGCGCCGGCGTCCTGCTGGTCGCGGTGTTTCTGGGATACGTGTGGTGGCTCAGCGATCAGGGGCCCGTGCTTGCGCGATCGGAAGAACGCGATCCGCTGAGCGGCCTGCCCGTCAGCATCAAGATGAATCCGCTGCGCGACCGCTCCACCGAAAAGGCCGCCGGAAAATTCCTGCACGCCATGCGCGACGGCCACTGCGACGAGCTGCTGGCCAACTGGGAGCGCGATTACCACAAGAAATATGCCCGCTACATCTGTGCCTCCGAGGCGCAGCACCCGCTCATATCCTGGGAGTTGGTGGAGTGGGAAGAAGCCCCGCCGCTCATCATCCTTCATTATCGCGGCAAGCGTGAGAGCAGCTCCGGCGCGCCCGACAAAGAATTGTTCACCGTCACCACCGAGCACAAAAATGGCGAGTGGGTCGTGACCAAGTACGACGCCATGTACTGAGGGCGGTCAGCGAAAACTAATTATGGGAACCTTCCACCAGTGGGCACACGGCATTTGGTACGGACTATTCTTTGGTCTGTTTATGTCGATTTACAACATTGGCGAGAGGCCTTCCGTTAGTCTTCGCAAGACTGTGTTCAACACGGTGTCGAGTTCGGTACTGCTCTGGTTCGCGTTTGGCCTTTGGGAAAGCTTCGGCTCGCAGGCGTTCCATAGTCCGATTGTTTTTGTAACCATCCCCTCTGGAACTTGCGGCCTTTTTATATTGTGGACTGGTAGGGGCAAGCCGCTCGAAAAATCACAAGATAATGGTCAGTAATTTCAATTGGCAGAAGAAGCTCGTTGTTTCCGAATCCCTACTAGCGCTTCACTCCGTGGTAAAAACAATTCATGCCCGCCGCACCCGCCGAGCGTGAGCCCTCCGCCGCCCGCAACATCTACGCCTTCGGCATTACTTCCTTCCTGAATGACACTGCCACCGAGATGGCCTACTGGGTGCTGCCGGCGTTTCTGGCGTCGCTGGGCGCGGGACCGGCGCAGTTGGGATTGATCGAGGGCGTCGCCGAAAGCGTCGCGTCGTTCGCCAAGCTGTTCTCCGGATACCTCACCGACCGCATCGACCGCCGCAAGCCGCTGGTAGTGGCGGGATATTTTGTCGCCAATGCAGTCAAGCCGCTTCTGGCGCTCGCCACGTCGTGGTGGCACATCCTGCTGATTCGCTTCACCGACCGCCTGGCCAAGGGAGTGCGCGGCGCTCCACGTGACGTGATGGTGGCCGAGTCGGTGCCGAAAGGCCGGCTGGGCGCGGCTTACGGCCTGATTCAATCCATGGATTCCGCGGGCGCGATCGCCGGCCCTCTGATCGCATTCGTGCTGCTCGCACGCTACGGAATGCGAAACGTCTTCTGGGCAGCCGCCGTTCCCGGAGCATTGTGCGTGCTGGTCGCTCTGTTCGGCATCCACGAGAAACGCCGCAGCCGGACCGCCGATGGCGTGGTCCTACAGTCTGCAAAAGTTAACACGGCTCAACCCGAGTCAACGCCGTTGAACGCGACCGCACCATCGGGAGCCGTCAACCTTCCGCAAGCTTTCTATTTTGTCCTGTTCGCCGTCACTCTGTTTTCGCTAGGCAACTCCAGCGACATGTTCCTGGTGATGCGCGCGCAGAACGCGGGCATCCCCGTCGCTCTCGCGCCCCTGCTGGGCCTGGTGTTCAACGTCACCTACACGCTCGGCTCCTGGCCAGCCGGATGGTTCAGCGACTACTTCTCCCGCCCTGGTTTTTCGCGACGAGGCTCCTCACGAAGATGGATCGCCGCCGCCGGCTACCTGATCTTCGCAGCAGTGTATTTCGTTTTCGGGCGAGCGCCGTCCGCTCTGGCGATCTGGATCGCGATGGCAGTCTATGGCTTTTACTACGCCCTGACGCAGCCAGTGCTGAAAGCATTAGTCGTGGAAGCGGTCGGCGAGGAAGTTCGCGGGCGCGCCCTCGGCATCTATTTCTTCGTTACCAGCGTCGCTACGCTTGCAGCCAGCCTGATCACCGGCGAGTTGTGGAAACACTACGGAGCCGGCGTTCCATTTTTCTTCTCAGCATCGATGGCAGTAGTGTCGGCTACGCTGCTTGTGTTGACTCGCGCTTCTGAGTAAATCTCAGTCGTCCTGATTTGCTTTGGTCATCACCGAGATGCTGTCATCCGCGAAGTGAAGGCCCATCAACAGCGCCCTTTGCTGCCGGCAAGTTGCACAGGTCCTTCGGCCCGCAAAGAACGCGGTCCTCAGCATGACAGACTTGCGAAGATGCGGCGTGGCAATCAATAACCGGCAAAACCACGGCCACCGGTTAGGCCGACGGCTCCCTGGGCCCACCTAACTGTTGATAAGGCGATCTCCGGTTAGTTCCGCGGATCGCGGGATGTTCTCAATCTGACCCACAAAAACAGCAGAATCTGCACCGTGATTCCGGCGCAAGTGTCCAGAATTACATCGCGCACAGAGCCGGTGCGCAAGGGGTTGAAGCTCTGGTGGTATTCGTCGAGGCTGGCCACCAGCATCGTGCCTAACACAGCCAGGTTCGCCCAGCGTACAGTCCAGTTCGCGCTTCCGGGCAGGCGGAGGGTTTCGCGCCACGCGCGAAACAGCAGAAGGCTAAGCAAGCCGTAGCCGAAAACGTGGCCGCCCTTGCGGATGAAGAAATGCCAGTGCTCGAAGCGCAATGGATCCAGCCCGAAGAGAAAATGCAGCAGGGGATAAAGAATGCGGCCGGTATTGCTGGCGGCGCCGAGCGAACTCGACTCGATCGCAATGACGATCAGCCACAGAATTGCGGCGATCCAGGCCTTGAGAGCGTTGTGCCGGTCGGTGCTCAAGCGAGGGATGCGCCCGCCGTTCCGGAATCCCCACTCTTCGCAAAGGATGGGCCACACACGAGAGAGACCCTCAGGGGCTGAAGCCCGGAATCGCCTGAAGGGCTAACGGCACGACTGGAAGTCGTGCCCTTCCCCTTCGTGCCCCTCCCGCTTCTATCGTTTCCACTCATGCCAGCGGCGCTATTCGATGGCATAGTTGGGAGCCTCGCGGGTGATCATGACGTCGTGGACGTGGCTTTCGCGCAGGCCGGCGCCGCTGATGCGCACGAAGCGCGTTTTCTGCAGCAGCTCGGCGATCGTGGAGCAGCCGCAGTAGCCCATGCCTGATTTCAGCCCGCCGACCATCTGGTGCACGATCATGGCGATCGATCCGCGGTAAGGGACCCGGCCTTCAATGCCTTCGGGGACTAACTTGCCGAGGCGGTTGGGATCGGAGTCGTTGCCGGAAGATGCGGCGGCCGAAGATTCGCCCTCCACGTTCTGAAAATAGCGTTCGCTGGAACCCGCGGCCATAGCGCCCATCGAGCCCATGCCGCGATACGACTTGAAAGAACGGCCCTGATAAAGAATCAGCTCGCCGGGACTTTCGTCGGTGCCGGCGAACAGCGATCCAATCATCACCGCGCTCGCGCCCGCGGCCAGCGCCTTGGTGACGTCTCCCGAATACTTGATGCCGCCATCGGCGATGATGGGAACTCCAGCATCTTTGGTGGCGCGGAACGCTTCGGCGATGGCGGTGATCTGCGGCACGCCGGCTCCGGTGACCACGCGCGTGGTGCAGATGGAGCCGGGGCCGATGCCTACTTTGATGCCGTCGGCTCCGGCGCGGGTCAGTTCGCAGGCGCCGTCGAAAGTTGCGACGTTGCCCGCCAGCAGTTGCAGTTCCGGCAACTTCGATTTCACCAGCTTCACCGCTTCGAGCACCTTGGTGGAGTGGCCATGCGCACTGTCGATGGCGATCACGTCCACTTTGGCTTCAGCCAGTTCCTGTGCCCGCTCCAGAAAATCTCCGGTTGCGCCGATGGCCGCGCCTACGCGCAGGCGTCCCTGAGAATCTTTGGCGGCGTTGGGGTATTTCAGTTTTTTCTGTATGTCTTTTACCGTGATCAGGCCCTTCAGGTTGTATTTGTCGTCGACCACCAGAAGTTTTTCGACGCGGTGCTCGTGCAGAATTCTTTCGGCATCTTCGAGCGTGGTGCCGACCGGGACGGTGATCAGGTTTTTCTTGGTCATCACCTTGTCGATAGGAATGTCGAAGCGGGATTCAAAACGCAGGTCGCGGTTGGTGAGGATGCCGACCAGCTTGCCGTGCTCGGTGATGGGCACACCTGAAATTTTATATTTGCGCATGACTTCGAGCGCGTCGCTGACGCGGTCGGTGGGGTGCATGGTGACCGGGTCGACGATCATGCCGCTTTCCGAGCGCTTTACTTTGTCGACTTCGTTGGCCTGCTGCTCAATCGTGAGGTTGCGGTGAATAATGCCCATGCCGCCCTGCTGGGCCAGCGCAATCGCCATGTGCGATTCCGTGACCGTATCCATGGCGGCGCTCACGATGGGAATGTTCAGGCGGATCGTGCGCGTGAGCTGGGTCTGGGTATTAGCTTGCGACGGCACAACATCGGAACGCGCCGGCAGCAGGAGAACGTCATCGAATGTGAGCGCCTCGGGAACAGGAAAATGAATCATAAGTGTCTCGGGAATTCTCCCAGCTGGGTGAAACTTTTATTGTAGAGAGGTGCAGAAGATCAGGCAAATGGGGCTGGTTACGGGTGCAGGCGAATTTTGGATTGCGCGCGGAATAGACGATATTCGGAGTACTTGTGAACTTCATGCAGAGTTGACCCGCCTACGATACATGTAACTACGACTTCACGCGGCAGTTCCAGTGGCGAAGGCACGGTTTCGATTCGTGTCAACCCAAATTTGATGTCAGCCGTCAACTGGTCCAAAGTGACCTCCGGTAGCGGTGCAAGCAAATCCGTCCGTAAGCGCAAAATCCGAAAATCAGAGGGATCGACCCAGGCCACACCTTGAAGGAACGTGGGAACGATTTTTCCCTGATACCTGAAGATCGCTGGAGTCAGCACGCTTGCCGGGTCTTGCGCAAAGGCCAGAACGATCGTGCGCTGGCCATCCATCTCTTGCTCGCCAAGATAGCGGAATGTGGCTCGCGATCGGTTGCGCGGATAGAAATGAACCCATGAGGCAGCGAAACCCTGTGACGCCGGACCGGATTCTGACATAGCGATCTCACGGCTCGCTCGCTCTAGGTCGGCAAGTACCGATGAGTCCTTTTTTATTATTTCGTCTGTTTGGAATTTCTCGCCGCTTTTGAGATCCACGCGAAATTCGTCCAGGCTAACCACCGTTCCTTCAAGCTGCGGGAGAAGTAGATAATCGTAGTCGCGTCGTGTCTCGCGCGTGCCTTGTGCCTGGGTGACAGTCTCCCGAGAAATCAGGTTGGGCGTATTCCTCGCGATCTCAACCGTTTTGTCCCCAACTCGATCGAGCAGTGAGGCTAATTTCTCCTGGTCTGCCGCGGGTTTGAGTCCCTTGAGCTCGGGGACCGCAAGCTGCAGTTCCGCAATCGTGCAGGACGTGAAGTTCGGAAAATTCACCACCACTACGCTGGCCGCGGTTGGTGAAGTTGATGCAGGAGGTGCTTTCTCCGGAGAGGTGTTAGAGGTTTTGGCATTTGATGACAAAGATTTCTCCGACGAGCCATTTGAGGACCCAGCGTCGTCCTTTTTTGTAGAACTGCCGTGATCCGGCCAAATCAGCCCATCCTTCACCTCGAGTTCCGCAAACCGGCCATCATCGATGGGAGAATTAATTTCTATCTCGCGCACGGTGGTGATGCGCTTGAAGTCGGTGGACTCACGAGTGGTTGTGGTTGTAAACGGGATCTTTATTCCGCCTACATCACGGTAATCCGAGTAGGTCGTGGTGAAGTCGTCCTTTGAGGAGCGGAGAAGCAGAAATGTTTCCGCGTCAAAGTAGTGGGTCTCGGTACCTGGCGACCTGGGTACATTAGCCTTGATTTCCCATACCATGCGACCCGCAAGTGCCTTCTTGCCGAGCAGCCGTATTTTTGCGTTCGGCTCACGCAAGCGAGAGAGCCAAGGTCTATACCCCTCTTCGCAGTCGTACTCGCTCCCGGGTTTCGGTTTTAACTCGGTCCGTTTCAGGTCGGGGCCTATGTACCAGGTCACTTTTCCATCACAGCCGTGCAACGCAATCACCCGTCTCTTGTCGGTTAGCTCGGAACCGAACCTGAGATTGGGGCTTTTGTAATAAAACGCGAATGTTCCACGCTCTCGGTCATTAGAATGCCCTGGAAATCGAGAATTCCGGTCGACTTCTCCCCTTTCCATGAAAGTGGTAATCGAAGGGAATCGGTCCGCGCCGACTGCTTCCATGTACTTCGCTATGACCTGATCTGCGGTGGTTGGGTCTTGCTGGGCGAGACTCGTTGCTGCCCGAAACGACAGAGCTAATGCGCCGAGCCGGATCGTCACTACGAACCACGGCCGAAGGCGCACGTTATCTCCACCGATCTTCATTCTTGCTGAAAATCTTACACTTAATCCTCACTCCTGAGACGGCGAGTGGCTCACCCCTGCGTTTTTTTTGCAAGGGTGGGAATCTCGAATGCGAGTCTCTTAGGATTTCGATCTTGCGGGTTCGGGCAAGAAATTGGACTGTGCATCGTGGCTGCGCGGCCGTCCTCGGCGGTGCGGAATCCCGCCCTTTCGCACAAACCGCGAAAGGATGTGCCTTCTGCCAGGTATCGCGTAGCCAACGGAAGGGCTACTGTCCGAATCCATATTCTTGGTTTCGGGTGTTTCATTAACCGTGCGGCGATCCTGATGAGCCTGATCTCGAGGTTTCGGCGGTTGACTTTCTTGACAGCCTATCCCCTACGTGAGAAAGTGCCTCTGCAGTTCGGGCGCTTTCCCCTCACCCCCTGTGTAAGTGAAGGTTTCTCGGGCCCGTTCGATCCTGTCCGCGGCCGACAAATCAGAGAGGAGATTCCATGAAATCGACTAGCGTGGGAATTCTAATTGTAGTGGTTCTAGCATCGTCAGTCGCCTGGGCGGCGACACTGACGCAATCAATTACGGTGGACTGTGACAGTGGTCAGTCGTTGAACGGCACACTATCCAAGTTGAGCAAGCAGACGCCCATCATTGTTTCGGTGAACGGAACTTGCACCGAATATGTTCAGGTGCTGGGGTTCCAGAACCTCACGCTGAAGGGCATTTCCGGTGCGGCATTAGTGCAGCCGAGCACCGCTCCCGGGAACCTGTTTACTGCCGTTCTGTTTATCGAAAATTCGCAAAGCGTAAGCGTCGATGGCTTCAATATCCAAGCCGGAACAACAACCGTGGAGGCCATTGGGATTGACCACGGCAGCAGGGACATCCGGTTGCGCAATCTGACTATTCAAGGTGGAGGCGACGGCATCCTGATTGCCGAGAACAGCCAGGTCTCCTTGGCTTATGTGACTGGAAAAGACCCGGGCTATTCTCCGCTCGGCGTCTATGATTTGTCCGATGTGCACGTTGAGCACTGCTTGTTCGAGGACACGACGGGGGAGCCGTACCACGCGGGAATAGACGTGGGAGCCTCGCACGTGACCGTGTACGACACGATCATCCGAAATATGCAGGTGGGGATTAATCTATATGGAGGGTCGATTGTCGACGTGTTGGCCTTCAACACTTACTATCCTTATAGCGGATCACCTCAGGTCACCATCGCGAGCCCTGCTGGCACGAACTATAACGGAGTCTCCCTGAGCGGTAAGTCATCGCTCAATTTGAACGGAGTCAATCAGCAAGCCACCAAGCTCGTGATCAACCAACCCGGACAGGCATATGGCGGTACGACCGCGGGAGTGCTCGTATCCGACGGCTCCGTTCTCGAGGCAAGTTCGGGCCTCGTGATCAACGGCAGCCACGGCCAGGGAATTCTGGTTCTGAATAACTCCCATGCGACTCTCCAGGGAGTGACGGTTACGGGATCCGGGCATGGAGGGTTGGTCGCGTCGAATCTGTCCAGCATTGATGGAAGTGCCGGATCGACGCCGTCCCAGGTCGGGAGCAACGGTGTGGACCTGTTCTGCGATTCAGACTCGATAATTACCGGGAGCGCGAATCTGAGCGGCGTTAGCACTACGCAGTGCTCCAATCTGCTCGCCGGACAGACTGTGACCTTGCCTTAACCTGGACTTGAGTAGCGCCGACCGGGGCCTCGCATCCGGGCGGCGGGTGGCCACCCTTGCGTTTTTGGCAAGAGTGGGAGTCTTGATGCGAATCTCTTGGGATTTTGATCTTTCGGGGTTCGGGCAGGAAATCAGACTGCGCCTCATGGCTATGGCGGCGGTCTCAGCAGCAGGGAATCCCACCCTTTCGCAAAGAGCGCGAAAGGATGGGCCAACCGCCGTGTGCTTGGAATGCCCCAGAGTGACTCGGCTTATCGCGCTCTCCCGCTGGCGTCCGATTCGTGATGCCGTTGAGCATGCGCAGTGACGTTCAGCGAAGCGGCGGGATGGATATTGCGCCGGAACGAGCGAGCTGAGCCGCGTGCTTCGCTCGCCTGATCTGTTCTGCCGTGAGTGTGTCTTTTGCGGGCACCAGCAAAGACTGCCCGACGTTAATCTTGTCCGGGTTGGGGCCAATGGTCTGCTGGTTCTTGTCATAGATAATTGGCCACAGCTCCGCATCACCGTATTGCGCTTTAGCAATGGCTGACAGGCTGTCCCCGGGAACGACTTTGTAGGTAGCGTCACCAGGCCCTTGCGTCGTTGGCTTGGAATCCTTTGGCTTGGAATCCGTCGGCGTGGAATCCTTGGGGATGTACGCCGTGAAACGGTAGACTTGCCGGCTGCGGGATACGAACGGGATCCCGGAGCGCTTCGTATACATCTGCTCCAGGAAATGGATCTTGAGCGGCCCCGCCCCTACGCCGTGAAAGTAAGACGCCAGCGACGTATAATTCTCGATCTCAACACTGACATAACCCTCTTTCGGATACGAGGTTGGGGTGAACCGGATCGTGAAATCGCCGGTATAGGCCCAGAGAGGGTGCTTCAGCACCTGGCTCGCATCGGCGCGCGGTCCGGCGTCGCTCCCGGCAGCGGATCGGCCTTTCACATAAAGGTAACCCTTGGTGGTTACGTATTCACTTTCAGTGTCCAAACTGTTCTCGAATTTTCCCAGAGGCTGACCGGCGTTGAGCCATTCCTTATAGATTTGGACCGCTTCCTGATAGGCCAAAGTGTCCTTGATATGCTCGGTTGCCGAATCTCCCGGACCGTATTCGAGGTCACCACCGTGAGGCGTGCCGAAAGACGGCGAGCCCGCTGCCCACCAGACGAGCATATCGAGAGCGTCCCCCATTTCGCTGAACCAATTCGTGGTGCGGTTCCATTGCGCTTCGAGCGGGGAAATCGGGACGGCGCTGATTGACCCGGAGTCCATTGACCCGACGCTTCGGGCGGGACGGTGCTCACTGCGGGAAGTCGTCCCTCGGTCAACGGTCGGCTGGTTGGTGTCGGAGCCGAGCGGGCTTCGGTTTGTGTGACCCGTGGAGATCATTCTCCCTGTTTCCGCGGCAAGCTCTAGCCGGCAACGTGACCTATTGTGCGTACTGGACTAGCAAACCTTTCACCGCGCAACGCCCGCGTTCGTCCCGGGCGCCACAGCCATCGTGCCTCAGGCGGGCACCATTATAAAGCTAAGAACAAAACGGGAGAACAAGCAAAGAGAACTTCAGCTCACAGCTGTTCTCCGCAGCGTCCTACCCCTTGGCGAGAACAGCGAAAGGATGGACCGTCCTCCTGATTCAACATGACTATCGCCCATCTTCCGAGGAGACTGAGAGATTCCTCCGCGCGTGACGCAAAACGCGCGCTGCCGGAATGACAAAGTTTCGTTAAGCTTGAAATGACTGGGCCTGGGCTAGTTTGGGGTCTTGATCCGGGTCTGGGCGTTTGTCTTTTGAGGACTGCGGGCGTATATTAGGGAATTGAGAACTGTTGTGTAATACCAGTAGTTGGCGAGGCACACCAGTGGGCGCAAGCCCACTTTTTAGTTTCAGCGGGATTGTATTTTGGAGTTTGACGGTAAGTTATTGCATTCATGGCGCTTGACGTTGATCGCGTGCGGGAAATCGCGGAGCGGGTAGCCTCCTCCAGCGGACTCGAAGTGGTCGATGTGGAATTCCGCGGCGGGGGCAAGAGCCGCATGCTGCGGGTGTATCTGGACAAGCCTGCGGCGGGCGCGGGTGCGCTGGCCGGGGTTACAGAAGGCGTCCCGCTGGGCGTCACGCACGAGGACTGTGCGAACTTCAGCCGCGAGTTTGGCACTGTACTCGACGTGGAAGATGCCGCTCCGGATGGTTCGTACACGCTGGAGGTTTCGTCGCCGGGGCTGGATCGGAAGTTGACGCGGGCGGCGGACTTTGAGCGCTTTACCGGAAGCCGCATGAAGTTGATGACGCGGCATCCGGTGAATAATAACCGCTACTTTGACGGGCGGTTGGAAAGTTTTCGCGACGGGCGGTTGACCCTGGACTTGAGCGTGGCCAGCAAAAAGTCTCGGAAAAAGATGGGCGCGGCGGTGGCGGCGGCGCCGGAGCAGAAGATTGAAATCGAGTTCGCCAATGTGGAAAGTGCGAACTTGGTGCCGGAAATCTGAAGGCGGGCTTCGGGCTTCTGCTTTCGGGCTTCGGCCAAGCGGTTCGGTTTAGCGGGCTGGGGTGACGGACGCGGTTTGAGTTTCGGGTTGGCTGAAGCCCGATAGCCGAAGCCCGAAGCCCGCACTTGAGAGTTGTTACGGAAGAATCAGCTATGGCAAGCGAGCTTTACAACACGATTGACGCACTGAGCCGGGAAAAAGGGATTGATCCGCAGATTGTGGTTAGCGCGGTGGAAGACGCCATTGTTATGGCCACGCGCAAGTACTACAAGTCGCAGGAAAATCTGCGGGCGAAGCTGGATAAGGAAACCGGGAAGATCAATGCGTTCGCGGTGAAGACCGTGGTGGAGCTTCCGGAGCAGGTGGAAGATCCGAACCTGCAGATCACGCTGGAAGACGCGCGCAAGGTTGACCCCAAGCTGGAGATCGGCGGCGAGTTGCAGATTCCCAAGGTGACGGAAGGAATTCTGGGGCGCATTGCGGCGCAGCTGGCGAAGCAGGTGATTTTCCAGAAAGTGCGCGAGGCGGAACGCGACACGGTTTACAACGAATACATCGGGCGCGTGGGCGAGATCGTCAATGCGACGGTGAAGCGCGTGGAAGGGCCGGATGTGATTTTCGATATCGGCAAGGCCGAGGCTCGCATGCCGCGCAAGGAGCAGTCGCGGCTGGAGTCGTTTGCGATCAGCGAGCGGGTGCGGGTGGTGATTGCGCGGGTGGAGAGAGCTTCCAAGGGACCGGGAGTGGTGGTGTCGCGTGCGGCGCCGGAGCTGGTGCAGCATTTGTTCCAGACGGAAGTGCCGGAGATTTACGACGGCACTGTGGTGATTCGCGCGATTGCGCGAGAGGCCGGGGAGCGCACGAAGATCGCGGTCATGTCGAAGGACAAAGACGTGGACGCGGTGGGCGCTTGCGTGGGCATGAAGGGAATGCGGGTGCAGTCGATTATCCGCGAGCTGCGCGGAGAGAAGATCGACATCATCGAGTATCACGAAGATGCGGTGACGTTCGCGGAAAAGGCGTTGCAGCCGGCGAAGGTGAGCCGTGTGACCGTGGTCGACAGCGCGGATAAGCATCTGGAGGTTGTCGTGGATGACAGCCAGCTTTCGCTTGCCATCGGCAAGAAAGGCCAGAACGTGCGGCTGGCGGCGAAGTTGCTCGGCTGGAAGATTGACATCAAGAGCGAAGAAGAGAAGCGGCAGGAAGTGGAACAGCAGATGGCGGCGATGGCGCCTCCGGCGACCACTCCGCTCGAGAGCGTGCCTGGGCTGGGTGAAGGACTGATCGAGAAGCTGGCAGCGGCGGGCGTGACCACCGTGGAAGCGCTGGCGGATATGACGCCGGAGCAACTGGAAGCGATCGAGGGTATCGGGCCGAAGACAGTGGAAAAAATCAGCCTCGCGGTGAATAATTATTTCGCCAGCCTCGAGGGTGTGGCCGCGGAAGGGGAAGTTTCCGCCGAGGGTGTGGAGGGCGAAGCGGTGTCGCTGGAAGCGACGGCGGAGGGTTCCGTGGAGGCCGACGCGCTCGCCGGATCTGACGTTGAAGCGAGCGAGGAAGCGAACGGCGCGGAAGAAGCTCCGCTGGAATCGGCAGCGTCTGAATCGTCTTCTTCTGAAGCGTCTTCCGAAGGAACGCACGGTGAGGACGCGGAAGCAAGTGCGTCACCGGAAAGTGAAGACGGGCAAGTGAAAGATCTGGAAGTCAAAGAGTAGTGATGGCAAGCGCGAAGACATTCCGCATGCCCACCAAGCTGAACCGAGTGAGGCTCAGATGAAGACCTGAGCACACGCGGAAGCAAGAAAGGCCGGATGAGCAAGGTTCGAATCAACGATCTCGCCAGGGAGCTGGAAGTTAAAAGCAAGGCTATTCTCGATGTCCTGCAGGCAGTCGGGGTGACCGAGAAGAAGACCCATTCCAGTTCGCTGGAAGACTTCGAAGCAGAAAAAGTACGGGTGCACTTCCGTGCGTCCGCTGAAGCGGCGCCTTCTGCACGATCCGCCCGCAATCTGCGCGGCGAAGACGAAATCAAAACCAAGATTGACCTGTCGCACATCACCCGGCCGGGAGATGTGCTGAAGGCGATCACGCAGCGGAAAGAGGCTGCGTCCGCGCCTGCGGCGCGCGTGGCGCCTCCTGTAGCGCACCCGCCCGCGGCGATTCCTGCGCCTCCACTTGCTAGCAAGCCCGCAGTCGCCGCGCCTCCGGTGGCCAAGGCACCTGCTGCGCCTGTCGTATCTGCGAGCACGGTTCCTGCACCGCCAGCAGCGCCGGTTGCTCCGCCGCGGTTCGTGACTCCCGCTCCGGTTGAGAGGCCAGTGGCTGCGCCTCCGGTGGTTTCGACGCCGACTGCGAGGCCTGTGGCGCCGGCCGCGCCCAGCGCGCCTCCGGCTTCGGTGTCTGCTGTTTCGCCGCAGGTTCCATCGCAAGTTCCATCTCCTGTTTTAGGGCAAGCACCAGTGTCCGCGCCGCGTCCACCTGCGCCGATTGCGCCGCAGACTCCTTTGCCGCGCATGATCGTGCCGCAGACTGGGCCACGGCCGGTGTACAAAGCTCCGCCGCCTCGGCCGGTTGCGCCCACCGCGCAAGCTGGGGCTCCGGCTGCGGGAACGTTGCGTCCGGCTCCCGGACGTCCGGTACCAGGTCAGCCAATTTTTCAGCGACCCCGCCCGCAAGTGCCGGGTGGTGGTCCGCCGCGTCCCGCTGCGAGGCCTGGAGAGCGGCGTCCGATGCACCCGACGCGGCAGTCGCCGACGGGCACACGTCCGCTCGGAGTTGGTCCAGGGCTTCCGCCGCCGGGACCGGTGCGTCCGGGAAGCCGCCCGGGAGCGCCTTCGCGCCGGCCAGGGCAGCGCTACGTTCCGCGTGGCGTGAAGGAAGGTCCGATGAAGGGCTACGTTCCGCCATCGCGCATGGTGGTGTCGAACGAGCCGTTACCGATTACGCGGAGCATCACCATCACCGAGGGCATCAGCGTGAAGGATCTGGCGGAGAAGCTGGACATTCGCGTGAAGGATGTGATCTCGCGGTTGCTGGGGCGCGGCGTGTTTGCGACCGTCAACCAGACGCTCGACGCGGAACTGGCGAGCGAGATGGCGCGCTTCTTCGGCGCGGAAACTAACGTGATTACGTTCGAAGAGCAGGCTTCGAAAGAAATTGACGCGGCCGTCACCGAAGATACCAGCGTGGAAGTGGTGCCGCGACCTCCGGTGGTCACGATCATGGGCCATGTGGATCACGGCAAGACCACGCTGCTGGATGCGATTCGTCTCACGAACGTGGCCGGCGGCGAGGCTGGCGGCATTACCCAGCACATTGGCGCGTACAAGGTTCGCATTGTCGACACGGCCTCACCCGCGTTTGGGCGCGAGATTGTGTTTCTCGACACGCCGGGCCACGAAGCGTTTACGCGTATGCGTTCGCGCGGCGCGAAGGCGACTGACATTGTGGTGCTGGTGGTTGCAGCCGACGATGGCGTGATGCCGCAGACGCTGGAGGCCATTGATCACGCGCACGCCGCGGAAGTTCCCATCATTGTGGCTGTGAACAAGATCGATAAGCCCGAGGCTTTGCCGGACCGTGTGAAGAAGCAACTCGCCGATCGCGGGCTGATGCCGGAAGACTGGGGCGGCAAGACCGTGTTTGTGGATGTGTCCGCGAAAAAGAAAACCAATCTCAACCTGCTGATGGAAATGATTTGCCTGGTCGCGGACCTGGCCGAATTGAAAGCTACGCCCGAGCGCGCCGCTACGGGCGTGGTGCTGGAAGCCAAGCTCGACCGCGGCCGCGGACCTGTGGCCACGGTTCTGGTGCAGAACGGAACGCTGAGAGCCAGCGATAATTTTGTGGTGGGCAACGTCTACGGCAAAGTCCGCGCCATGTTTGACGATCGCGGGGCCGCGCTGCAGGAAGCTCCGCCCTCGACGCCGGTCGAAATTCTGGGCATGGAAGGTTTGCCGCAGGCCGGCGATCAGTTTGTGGTGGTTGCGGACCGCGACAAGGCGCGCGGCATCTCGGAATATCGCGAACAGAAAGCACGCGAGGCGATGTTGGCCAAGAGTTCGCGCGTATCGCTCGAAGGGCTGGCGGAACAGATCAAGACTGCCGGGACGAAGGAACTGAATATCATCCTGAAGGGCGATGTGCAGGGGTCGGTGGAAGTTCTCGGCGATCTGCTCTCGAAACTTTCTAACGAAAAAGTTCGACTGAAAGTTTTACGGTCCGGAGTTGGCGCCATTACGGAAACGGATGTGCTGCTGGCTTCGGCGTCGAATGCCATCATCATCGGCTTCAACGTGCGTCCGGAGCGCAAGGCGCAGGAACTGGCCGAGCAGGAAGAAGTGGACATCCGGCTGCACTCGATCATTTACGAACTGCAGGACGAGATCAAACGGGCCATGACCGGGTTGCTCGAACCCACGATCAAGGAAACTTACCAGGGCCGCGCCGAGGTGCTCGAGACTTTCCGCATCCCGAAAGTGGGGACGATTGCCGGGTGCCGCGTGACCGATGGCTTGATCAAGCGCGACTCCGAAGTGCGCCTGCTGCGCGACAACGTGGTGGTGTTCAAGGGCAAGATCGGCTCGCTGCGCCGTTTCAAGGACGATGCCAAAGAAGTGACGAACGGCATGGAGTGCGGCATCTCGATCTCGAATTACGGCGACATCAAGGCGCGCGACGTGATCGAGGCGTTCGTCACGGAGCGGATTGCGGCGGAAGTGATCGCTTAGAAGCAGGGGACAGGGATCAGGGATCAGGGGCGAGTTTTTTCTGAACCCTGAACCTAGCCCCTGGGCCCCTTTTTATGATCGCCTTCCTTACCCTCGAACTGCACATCGAAGCGGCACAATCTCTCAAGGATAAGCGGCAGGTGGTGCGCAGCTTGAAAGACCGTCTGCGGTCGAGCTTCAACATTTCTGTGGCCGAGCTGGACGCGTCCAGCTTGTGGAACCGGGCAACGATCGGGGTGGTCAGTGTTTCCGACTCGCGCGACTATCTCGATGGGCTGATGAGAAACGTGGAGCGCGCGGCCACCCGCATCGCCAACAACCACGGTGCGGATGTTGAGGATTCTTCAGTGGAATACTTCTAGGTTCACTCCATATCAGCAACGAAGGCTAGAAGGGGAAATGCCTCCCATGCCCGCTATCGCCTTGTTACTTCTGTACTTACCTCGCCCCCACGAAAGCGCGAGACAATGAGGCCTCTGGGCCAACACACGCGAGCGATTTTCTGATATTGTCATGAGTTTTATCCGAGGTGAAGTTTGGAGAAGCGTGGGCTCAAGTATCATCGCGGTCGCGTTGGCGAAGCTTTGCGCGAAGAAATTGAAACTCTGGTAGAAGGTGAGCTGGCTGATCCGCGGATTGGGCTGGTAAGCGTGAGCAGTGTGATGGTGGCGGACGATGGGCGGTCGGCGCAAGTGTGGGTGTTTGTGGATGGTGATGACGAGGAGGCTGACCGAAGTCTGGAGGGGTTGGAGGCTGCGCGGGAATATATAAGGCATGAACTGGTCGAGCGGTTGCGCCTGCGTCGCGCGCCGGAATTATATTTCCGGCTGGATCGTTCCGACATTGAAAAAGCGCGAGTGGAAGAATTATTGCAGCGCACGAGGCTGCGCGCGAAGAAGAGCGCGGCCCGCAGCGCCGCACGGGCGAAGGAGAAAAAATAGCTACATGCTGCAGGACGTTCTAAGGCAGATTACGCAACGCGAACGTTTTGTGCTGACCTCGCACGCGCGCCCCGACGGCGACGCGGTGGGGTCTGCGCTGGCGTGCTGCCAGATTCTGCGCGCCCTGGGCAAACACGCCGACGTGGTGCTGCACGATGGGGTTCCGCGCATCTACCGGTCTTTGCCGTTTGCTGACGAGGTGCTGCAGGCCAGCACTGTGAGCGGGAGCTATGAGGCCGCCATAATTCTGGAGTGTGACAGCATTCATCGCACGCGGCTGGAGGGTCTGGAGAATCGTTTCCTGATCAGCATCGATCACCATGCTACGGGGCGGCCGTTCGCGCACGTCAACTGGATTGATCCGCATGCGGTGGCGACCGCGGAGATGGTTTTTCGGCTGGCCCGCGAAGCCCAGGTGAGGTTTTCTCCGGAGATTGCGACTTGCCTTTACACGGCGCTGATGACCGACACCGGCTCGTTCATGTTTCAAGGCACCAACGAAAACACGTTTGCTCTGGCTCGCGAACTGGTGCTGGCGGGGGCTGATCCGGCGCACTGCGCGCGCGGCATTTACTTTGCGCATTCCAGCGCCAAGTTGCGGCTGCTGGGCGAGGCGCTGCGCAACCTGCAACAGGAAGGCCATCTCGGCTGGGTGTGGGTGACGCAGGAACAGATGGATCGTTGCGGCGCCAGGGAGGAAGATTGCGAGGGATTGGTGAATTACGTTCTGTCGATCGGTGAAGTGGAAGTAGCTGCCTTCTTTCGCGAACTTCCCGACGGGCGCCAGCGGGTGAGCTTGCGCAGCAAAGGCAAACACGACGTGGCGCGCATCGCCCAGAACTTCGGCGGCGGAGGCCACGAGTGCGCCAGCGGCTGTTCGGTGGACGGGCCCTTAGCAGAGGCTGTGCGGCAGGTTTTGGTTCATCTGCGGCGCGGGGCGGTAGTGCAATAGAAATGCAATTGCAGATTATTGATCCGTGATTGCAGATTGAAAGAGCCGCCCGGCGGCATCGATTTGAAATCTGAAATCTAAAATCTGCAATCTGAAATCAGCAACTCCCCATGACCACCCGCACTCGCACCGACGTCCTGTTGCTGGCGGGATTTTGTGCGTTTCTCTTTTTCTACGGCTTAGGACAATTTGGATTGGTGGGGGCTGACGAGCCGCGCTACGCGCAGGTCGCGCGCGAAATGCTGGAACGCCGCGATTGGATCACTCCGGTGCTGGGTGGGCAGCCCTGGCTGGAGAAGCCGCCGTTGTATTACTGGCAGGCAATGCTCGCCTATTCTTTGTACGGTGTAAGCGATACCGCGGCACGCGTGCCTTCCGCGTTTGATGCGACATTGCTGGTGGTGGCCGTCTACATTTTTTTGCGACGCTTCCGTCCCGGAGTTGAGCTGGATGGCGCGCTGATCACGGCTTCCTGCGCGGGCGTGATCGGGTTTGCGCGCGCCGCAGGCACGGACATGGTGCTGGCTTCCACTTTTTCCATCGCCGTGCTGGCGTGGTGGGGCTGGCGCGAGAGCGGGAAGAAAGGTTATCTCGCGGGGTTTTATTTTTTCGTTGCTCTGGGCGCGCTAGCCAAGGGACCCGTGGCGCCGTTTCTGGCTGCTTTGATCATTGGGTTTTATGCGACAGCCGCGCGCGAGTTGCGGGTGGTTGTGAAAACCTTCTGGTTTCCTGGCATCGCACTTTTCTGCGCGATTTCTCTGCCCTGGTATTCTGCGGTGCAGTTGCGAAATCCTGAGTTCTCTCGCGTTTTCTTTTTGCAACACAATCTGGAGCGTTTTTCCAGCAATCTTTATCACCACCACGCGCCGTTCTGGTACTACCTCCCCGTTAGCTTCTTGGCATTGGTGCCGTGGGCAGTTTTTGTTACGGCGGCGTTCGTGGAGTCGGCTCGTCTTTGGTGGGCCGAGAGGTCGACGAGCGACAAAGTGGACGAAAGCTGCGAACCTCAGTTTCGGCTTTTTCTGTTGTTGTGGTTGATTGTGCCGGTTGTGTTTTTCTCGATGTCGCAATCCAAGCTGCCGGGCTATATACTTCCCGCGGTTCCGGCGGGCGCGCTGCTGCTGGCAGATTACCTGCGACGGCATCTGAAGGAAGAGGAGGATGCACCTCCTGCGAAGTGGCTGGTGGTGCTGCATTCGGTACTGGCGGGCGCGTGCATCGTGCCGGCGTTATTCGCTGGCTACGTCGCGATGCAACATCGCCTGCCACGGGGACAGTCCATGCTCGGTGCGCTGGTTTTTGGCTTTGTGCTGGCTGTTGGAGTCGCTTTCACGCTGTTCAGCCGCGCGGGACTGCGCATGCTGCGTTTTGTCACTTTGATCCCGGTCGTGCTTGCAGTTGCGGCGGTTCTGAAGATCGGATCGGGGTCGCTGGACCAGACACTCTCATCTCGCCCTCTGGCCAGGCAGATTGCAAGCGTGGAAACCCATTCACTGCCGCTTGCTGTCTTCGGGGTTCGCCGCGAAACCGAATACGGCTTGGCGTTTTATCGCAACGAAACCGTTGTTCGCTATGAGAAAGACAACGTTCCGGCAGAGGAGCATCTGCTGGTGGCGCCGGAGAATTCGCGAACGGAAGTTGTGAGGCAGGTTGCTGATCGACGCATCCTTCTGCTTGGTCACTTTGCTCCACAGCACGTTGACTACTATTGGGTTGCGGCAGCGGGATCGGGCTCCGCGCGCTAGTAGGGCGCTAAAAACGTATTTTTGAGGACGGAATGCAACGGGCTGAAGCCCGCAATGATTGCGGGTGTTTACGCGGCGCTGAAGCGCCGCTCTTCCACGATACCGCAGGCATTCGTAAAGCTTTCAAAGCCCGCGGCTGTTGCCGCACGTTGTTCGGGCCGTTTGCCTCTGGTCCGCGAACCCACTACACTCGAACTTTTGCCGTCGCGCTGATTGCCACCTCTTTTCTTGCGGCTGACGAAGCAGGAGCCATTTGGAGATTCTCGACCTCAGGCATTTTTCTTCTGTAGATTTGCGTCCTCTTCTCGAGGATGAGACGCAGCTCTGGGCTCGCCTGCTTTCGTGGGACTATAGCGGCTCGGCGGAGATGATTCTGCGCTACGTCGACGCAAAAATTCTTCCAGGCTACGCCGCGGTCGATCGTGGTCGCATCTTTGGTTACTCCTTTTTTGTCTATGAGGGAAGCAAGGGAGTGATCGGCGACCTCTACGTGACCAATGGCGCGCGGCTACCCGATTCGCGGCAGGTAGAGTTGCGGCTGCTCACGCACGTGATCGAGACGCTGCAGCAGTCGCCCGGTATTCATCGTGTCGAGGCACAATTGCTGGCGCACGAGGCGGGAGCCGTGGCGCGTCCCTTTCTGGAGCAGGGTTTTCAACGCCACCCGCGGCTGTTCATGGTCTTGCCGCTCGAAGGTAAGGCCACTGCACAGTCGAGGGTTGCGCATCCGGAAGTGGAAATCCGCCGGTGGGTTGAAGCTGATTACCAGGCGGCCGCCGCCGTGATTACTGCGGCATATCGTGGCCACGTGGACGCCCAGATTAACGATCAATACCACACGCTGAGCGGATCGCTGCGCTTTCTCAATAACATTGTGCGCTTTCCGGGATGCGGTTTGTTCGACGCGGAATCTTCGTACGTGGCTCTGGATCGAAAGGCTAAGAGTTTGATCGGATTGATTCTGTGTTCCCGCGTGCGCAACGACGTGGGTCATGTGACCCAGATCTGCATTCTGCCGGAATACCGCTCTCGCGGAATTGGCGAAGCTTTGCTGGCCGCCACGGTCGCGGAACTCGGGAGACGAAGTTTTTCTCTGCTCTCGCTGACCGTGACCGAAGCGAACTCCCGCGCCGTAGATCTTTATCGCCGGCTGAATTTCGATACCAAGCGAATCTTTGATGCGTTTGTGTGGCAGGGATAGTGAGGTTGAACATGCGCACTGCTACCGTGCCGTTACTTCTACTACTTTGTGTCCTCCCGGGGTATTCGCAGGGAGCTTCCGACAAGCACTCGCTATTCGGATGTTCTGAGAACGCGGTCGAAGTGGCCGTAGACAACAAACCGCCGCTGCGTATCGCGCCAGTCAAGGGCCTTCCCCTGCCCTCCGGTAACGAACGCCCGGCGTTCCGCTTTCCGGCGCTCGGGCCATTCCAGGTAAATATCTATCTATTCGCTACGCTGCCGGAGGCCGGAAGGGGAACCAAGGCAACGCTGCACATTTATGCCGAAACAACGGATTCGGCCAATAATGCTCAGACCAAGCGAGTGCAGTGGTGGGAAGTCGAGCCAACCGAGCAGGTCGATCTGTTTAACGGCAGGAGCTCGACCTCACTTTCGTTTGATACCAGCCGCATAGCCAGTTGTTTCGAGCGGGAAGGCGAGTGTAGCTTTGCCGATGTCTCGTTGGCCACGCCCGACCCCAATGTGCCTTTGTTGGTGATCAAGTTCGGGGAAAATCTCGGTGGCGCAAACGCTCTGAACTGGACGGAAGCAAGTATCATGCTCGACTTCCGGCCTACGCCGCCGCGCGTCGTGGCCACCGCTGATTGTGCCTACAACGAGGGCGGCGGCGCCTGCACGGCTTTTGATTCGGAACAAATGCTGCGATCGGGACTGCAATGCGACTGGGGGTCGGAAACTCAGGATTTCCTTTGCTCGCAAACCACCCAGAGCGATGGCTATCTCGACTTTTTTCTGCTCAGCGACAAGCCGGCGCCCCTGCATCCCGGCGAGGTAGCGACGCTCGCAGATGCCATTCAAGAATTCAGGTCCAGGGGGACAGCAACTCCGGTAAAGGTGCGAGGAATCGGCCCAGTCTCCTGGATCGACGAGGTAACGCTGGATTCCGGAAATAAAATTATCGTTCTCGGATCGGTTGGACTCTTCCATCTCGTTGCTGAGTCCAAGACCTCACTGGGGCCTTCGACGCAGGTCGTCGCGCATCCGTTGATCGTGGATCCCGATGAAGTCCCGCGTCCCAGCAGAATCGAAGATCCCGGGTGGACGCTTGAGGAAGCGCGTTCATTTCGTGCACGCCAGATTTACAAAGAGAAAAATCTGACCGTGTTGCAAGTGGTCGAGAGCCAATTGCCGGACTCGCGGAACCTTTATTGGCTAGGAATCCACGGCGATGGCGCCGACGCAAAATTCGATGCGGTTGTACTTGTCGGAGGCGGTCATTACGCCTCCTGCGGGAATTCCATCGTTCCAGAGAATGTCGTGTCAGTCGAAAGGATTGCGAAGCCATTTTTGGCTCAAGTACGCATCCAGCCTGCCACGTCGTTCTCTGAAGCCGACGAGTCGCAGCAGCAGGAGTGGGCTGTGCCCAATGGGGAAGAACAGAGCACCAACTGCATCCGTTCTGGAAGCATCACGTGGGCAAACGGAAAATTCACGGGCAATATGGATGACAAGAAGTGCACCTCCCCGGAACAGCCGAAAGATATTCGTGTCGAGGCTGACGGGAAAATCAGCGTAAAGGACGTCGCCGCAAAACCAGTCAGATGACGACTTAGATCGAAGGCGACGCCAAAACTATCTTCGCAACACCCACATCGCCCAGCCAGCCAGGATCGTTCCGCCGAGGAACACGGCGAAGCAGTAGAGGCCGTAGCGCACCATGGCGCGGGTGTTTTCGCGGTGTGTGATGCCGAAGACGATGGAGGTGAACAGCGCAAACACCACCGCCGCACTGAAGTGGCCGAGATGCAGCGTCACAGTTCCTCCGCCGAGCGGCAGGTTCTAACTAACGGCTGACGGCTGATAGCTGAGAGCTTTTTCATTGTTTCTTCCCGATCGCGATGTGATAGGCGTCGGCGACCGCGATAAAATTCAGCAGTCCCGCGACAATCATAAACTTTGTTCCGTAGTCGGCCGTGGCGAAAGCGATTGCACCCTGGCCCCAGTCCTGAGCGAGGGTGACGATGTAGAGGCCACCCGCGCCCATGTCTCCGATGAAGCCGAGGATGTCGAGAATATCGCCGCCATTCGCCTTGTAGATGCGGCCCTGCATCATCAGTCCCAGCACGAACAGAGTTGCAATCGAGATCAGCAGCAGGATACCGCGTATCCAGCGCTTCTGGATCATGTGGCCGGCGCCGGGAATCAGCCATCCGACGGCGGGAGCGAGCACCGCCATCATGTTGACCGGTGCGGCCTCGCCGGTTCTTGTTTTTGCCGTTGAATTTGCCATTAGATAGTCACGATCTCGCGTTGGATTTTTCCCGTCACTTCCGCTGACTTCGCGCGCACCAGCACGTTCACCTCGCTGCGCACGCCAAACTCCGGCAGGTAGATGCCGGGCTCAATGGAGAAGCAGGAGTTGGGAAGAAGCTGGCGCTCGTCGTGGATTTCGAGATCGTCCATGTTAGCGCCGTTGGAGTGGACGTCGGTGCCGATCGAGTGCCCGGTGCGGTGAATGAAATATTCGCCGTAACCTTTCTCCTGGATGTGGCCGCGCGTGGCCCGGTCCACTTCCCAGCCGGCGATGTGGCGTCCGGCAGCGACGGCGTCGATCGCAGTTTTCACTCCTGCATCGCGCGCGTCGCGTACGATCTGAAAAATTTCACGCATGCGCCCCGAGGGCGCGGCGCCGACAAAGCCCATCCACGTAATGTCGTAATAGACAGCGCCGGGCGTATTCTTTTTTCCCCACACATCGAGCAGCAGGAGATCGCCCTCGCGAACGGGCACGGGATGATCGGCGCGCGGCTCGTAGTGCGGGTTGCCGGCGTTGGCGTTCACGGCAACGATGGGCGGATCATCGGTCAACAGATTTTCGCGCTGGAATGCTTCCATAAACCACTGCTGAATTTCGTGCTCTTTGGTTCCACCATTTCGCACCCGTCGCCCAATCTCTTGGAACGCCGCGGCCACAATCTTGTCGATGCTGTCGCGCGCGGCAAAGTGAGTGTCGATCTGCTCCTCCGTCCAAGTTGATTCGAACTGTGCCACGAGGTCCGCGGAACTTACCACGTTTTTTCCCAGTCCGCGGATCAAGTCGATCGTACCGCCATCGACCAGCGAAATCGTGAAGACGATGTTATTGGGCGAGTATTGCATGGCGATGTCGCGATAGGGAGCCAGGATCGTCTTGAGAGTGGCGAATAATTCCTGCCAGCCGGAATACAGATGCTTGCCGCCAGGAAGTGTGTCGAGATGGCCCGCCTCAATCTTGTGTACCAGTTTCACCGGCTCGCCCTCCGCGGGAATCAGGTAGAACCAGCGGCGCGTGACCATCAAACCGGGAGACAAACCGAGCACGCGATAAGCGATAGGATCGCGATGGTGGTGGTCATAGAAAAGCCAGGCGTCGATGTTCCGTTCGCGCAGCGCAGCTTGGATGGCGGGCAGGTTCATTGGCAAACTTCTATTGTAAACAAAGCCGAAGGATTTGAGCGAATCGTCCCCATTCGGGCTGCGGCGCGTTAAACGGCAAGGATCCGCCTTTTCGTTGCTCCGGGCAGCGTCTCGCAGGCGGTTCGCAGCACCAGCCGCGGAGCTCGCCTGCGAATCTTCATCAAATATGGCACCGTGCGCTTGGGGTCGAACTTTGCGGTTTCGCGCAGCAGCCAGCCCAGGCCTTTCTGCACCATGTCGTCTTCGTCGGCGAGAAGCGAGTTGGAAAGTTTTGTGATCTCCGGGAAGAACAGTTTCGCTCGTGTGCCGCGAATCAGAGCGACGCCCGCCGCCCGCCGGTGCCAGCGATTGGGAGACCTCGCCCAGCGAAACACATTTTTTGCACGCGCGGGACTCGACGCCACCATGGGCGCGATCAGATCGTGCACCAAGGCATCGTGGTCGGCCCAGCTGCTGATGCGGTCGAGCCAGGACTCGAACAGTTTGAACTCGCGGTCGCCGAACTCGGGATCGAGGTTCTCCAGAAGGAACACGGCGGCGATTTTTTCTTCCAGCACGGTGCCGGAAAAAAGTTCATCCGCGACCCTAACAAGGAAATCGAGTCCGAACTCTTTCCGAATCTCCCGCCGGAAACTTCGCGCTGCCCGGCGCAGGTCCGCCGTATACCAGCCATGCGATTTGATCTCATCTTTGAAGAACCACTGCACGCCCGTGGCATGCTTGGGCGATCCGCCGCTTTTCAGCGTCTGGCGAATTTGAGCGGCGACCTCTTTCTGCGTCGGCGCTGGAGTGGCATTGCGCGGAGACATAGAATTTCAACTGTCCGAAAGTGAACGATCAACATTGACGGGTAAGTTTGACCCATCGACAAAGGCGGCCGCAAGGGCCGCCTCTGGTCGTTCGTTTCTTTATTCCGGTTCGATACTTATGCAGCGCGCGCGGGGGCCGACGCTGGGCGATATCCGCATTCCCCTGCCTTTTTCAGTGCCTGCAACGCTTCTTCCGGGGAAATCAACGGAGTGGTCTGAACGGACTTGCAGGCCCCGCCGCCCGCGAACGCCATGGCGATCGCCGCCGCGCTCACGTTGTCGGGGAGTTGCGCAATCACGATCACGTCGTAGTCTCCAAACGAGAACCATGCGGCTTCGATCTTGCCGCCGAGTTTCTCGATTGCCGGCCGCACTGCCTCAATGCGATTCTGCGGATTCGCCAGCAGAGCAGACCAGCCTTCGCGCGAATATGCTACCTGGTGCAAGTAATGTGGCATAAAACCTCCTTCTGATTCGCTTGCTGGAGGCGAATGATTCCAGAGGGCGGGGATGAAGTCAAGGCTGCATCCTCGCGCGCTAGACGGCTGGACTGGCGGTGGGGACTCTCGCGTATTTGTCATAAATCCACAGCAGTATTGTGGTGGCAACGCCAACCCCAACCACCGACCACCAGACCATTGCCGGCTGGTGCATTTCTTCGCCGAAGTGGTGCATCAGCCACCCGCTGAACTTACCCGCAATAAACGATCCGATACCGAGCGGTAGGAACGCGAACCCCATGTAAGTCCCTTGCTGACCCGCGGGTGCGAGGCGCGAGATGTAGTCGTAATAGCGCGGCTGTTGCGTGATCTCGCCGATTGCAACCACCACCAGCGTGGCCACCGCCATCCAGACCGAGGGATGCACGATCAGGAGAATCCACGCCAGGCTCGAGATCAGCGTCCCCAGAACGATGGCGTGAAACGCCTGCATGCGCTTGGTGAGAAATCCGATCACCATGGTGAAACAGATGACCACGATCGGATCGGTCGCTAGGATTCGCGCCGTGTCGGCCTTGGGATCGATGTAGGCGGAGATGTAGAGCGGCAGCGCGATAAATTCCTGCCAGAAGACAACCCAGTATCCGGTGAAAATCAGCAGAAACAACATGAACCGCGGGTTTGAAAGCACAGTAAGGAAGTTTTTTCCGACCTGGCGGAGACTTGCTCGCTCGCCTTCATCGGCGCGGCGCGGCTCTTTGAACAGCAGAAGCACGACGAAGAACATGAGGAACACGCTCAAAGCCGCAATGCGAAAGACATTTTCGACGATGCCATGTTCCTGGGCCCACGAGGCGAGCAACGGACCCGCGGTGCTGCCGACGTTCACGAGCGTGTAGTAGATGGAGTATCCCACTGAGCGAACGTTTTCCTTGGATGCTCGCGCCGTGGTCCCGACTACCGCGGGCTTCACCAGGGCAACGCCCAGCGCGGGCAAAATCAGGATGAACGCAACCAACGTGACCAGCGGCACGTGGTTGCGCAACGGAGCGAGCCAGGCCGAGCCGATCGATCCCAACATGAAATAGGCGAACGTAAGAAGCAGGTAGGCTAACGATAGCGCGCGCCGGAAGCCGAGCCGGTCAGCGATTGCTCCACCGACAACCGCCAGAAACCAGACCCAACCGCCAAACATCCCGGTAAGGCTGCTGGCCCGCTCGACGTCGAAATGCAGGCCCTCGTGCAGATAGCGCGCCAGCACGGCGAACACGGCGTAGTAAGAGAGCCGCTCGAAAAGCTCGCTGACGTTGGCGACCCAGAAGGGACGCTCGAAACCGGTGCGGATATCGTGCAGTCGTTCAGAAAAAGTCAAAATGACTCCTCGTTCGTGTGGCGCGGGCACTCCTACCCGCCTTTCCTGCAGTGCCTAAATCTCGATGCGCTGGCGAACTTCATCGGCAGTCAGCCCTGCCACGCGTACGACCTTATTACGGCTGCTCTGGCCGGAGGCAATGGTAACGGAAGATCGCGGCACCTTCAAAAGTTTCGCGAAGAATTCGATGCAGGCTTGGTTGGCGCGGCCGTCGATGGGAGGCGAGGTTATCGAAAGCTTCAGTGCGCCGCCGAGTTCGCCGGTGATGACGTTTTTCCTGGCGCGCGGGTGAACCTTAACTTCGAATGTAACGGCTCCGGCATGCTCATGGATTGGGATCACGCGTTTTTGCCCAGCGAAAACACGGTCTCAAAGATTAACAATCCGGCGACCAGAAGAAGTTGAGGGTCGCGCATTGTGGTTGCTTTCCCGATGCTGGCCATCAGCGCGAAGAAAAAAACTAGCATGGTGACATTGCCCGCGATACAGAACATTTTCAATCCTCGCGCCGCGTATCCGTTGCGAATGCGCAGCACGTTGAACATTGCGGTGAAGAGCAGAGCCAGGTACGTGCCCAGGATCCAGATTCTGCCGGTGTATGTCTTCGGCACGAGCAGGCACTCGATGATCGCGAGCAGAAAAAGAGTTCCCGCGCAAAGGCGGTCGAAAAGCTTCATGGCATTAGTGTTCCTGTGTGCACTCTGTGGTTAAGTCTTTGTCCGTTCTCCGAAGATGGCTGTGCCTACGCGCACGCAGGTTGAGCCTTCTTCGATGGCGACTTCGAAGTCGTGCGACATGCCCATCGAAAGGACATCCATGCTGACGTCCGGCAGGTTGCGCGCGGCGATCGCATCGCGCAGTTCGCGCAGTTTGCGGAAGTAGGGACGTGCGGCTTGCGGGTCGTCGGTGAAAGGGGGTACGGTCATCAGGCCGCGGAAGTGCAGGGCCTCGAGATGGGGCGCTGCCAGCAGCAATTGTTCGATCTCTTCCGAGTCCGGCGCAGCGCCGCTCTTGGCTGCTTCGCCGCCGACATTGATTTCGATCAGCACGCTCAGTTCCTTGCCGAGTTGGCGCGCGGCTGCATTCAGTTTCTCTGCGAGTTTCAACGAGTCCACCGAATCCACGGCGTTGAATAACTCCGCTGTCTTGCCGGCCTTGTTGGTCTGCAGGTGGCCGATCATGTGCCACTCGGCGTCGGGCAGGTTCTGAAGAGCGCCGATTTTAGTTGCGAATTCCTGAACCCGATTTTCTCCGAATAGCTTGAGACCAGCTTCATAGGCTTCACGAATGCGCCCCCCCGGGTGGGTTTTGCTGACGGCCATCAAGGCGATCTCGTTGGCGTTACGTCCAGCGCGGTTGGCGGATGCGACGATTCGTTCGTGGATTGATGCGATGTTTTCGGCGATGGACATGATGATCGCACGGCACAAGAACAAGACCTTCGCTACGCGAAGTTGCGGGCAAGAGTGCCCGCGCCACACAATCAGAACACCACACGAGCAATACCCGGCAACACAATCATTACATCATGGCTGTCGGCGGCGCGGGCTCGCTGGGATCGCCGGCGCTGGTGAGCGGGAGCAAGATCATGAGCGCGGCCAGTAGCGCCATCACGACAAGTCCCATGAGATAGAGCGGATGATTAAATATCTGCGCGGACGTGATACTGCGGGCCCAGCCTTCGAGCAGGTGCAACACGCGCTGTTGGGAAGTGGCGAGTCCGAGGGCGATGAATCCGGCCCAGATCAGCCCAAACACTGACTCTCCCGCGATCAGGCCAGAGGCCGTGAGAACTCCGGCATTTTCCACGCGCGCCCTCTGCGCGTCGTTAAGACCGCGGCGCTTGGCCATCCAGTCGCCTATTGCGCGAAAAACTCCGCCGATGAAAATGGCGAATGTGGTTTCAAACGGAAGATACATTCCGACCGCGACCAGCATGGGGCTGCGTACCTGCATCATGATCAATCCGATGCCAAAAAAGATGCCGACCACCACCAACGCCCAGGGCATGTCTCCGCCCACAATGCCGATGGCGAGCGTGGCCATCAGGCCCGCCTGTGGCGCGGAAAGCTGGCGGCTGCCGAAACCGAATGCGGTATCGAGCAGGTAGAGAGGCCAGTACATGACCAGGCTGGCGACGACGACGGCGATTAATTCCGCCATTTGAATCTTCCGCGGCGTTCCACCCAGGATGTAGCCGACCTTGAAGTCCTGCAATAATTCGCCGGCCACCGACGAGGAAACGCACACGACCGCGGCTACGCCCAAGACCACCGCTACTCCTTTCGTTCCAGAGACGCCGAGCGAAACCATGAGCAGGGCAGCAATCAACAACGTCGAAAGCGTCAGCCCGGAAACTGGATTGTTCGACGAACCGATAAACCCAACCAGGCTGCCGGAAACCGTGGCGAAGAAAAATCCCACTACGAGCATGACGACCGCTGCCAGCACTGCCGGCCAGATCAAGCCTGATATCTGGATGTAAAGAAAGCACATGAGGATGAACATCAGCGCGATCAGGCTGAACACAACTCTCGAACTCATGTATTGCTCGGTGCGCGACATCTTGGCTCGCTGGTCCGCCGTTTGGCGAAGATCGCTGAAGGCCCTGCCGATGCCCGCAGTCAGACTCCGGCCCATCTTGAACAAGGTGTAAGCCGCGCCGACCAGCATTCCTCCGACGGCGATGGGGCGCACGATGAATCTCCACACGGCGATGGCCATGGTGGCCCAGTCGTCAGGCGTATCGGCGGGAAGATAGTGTTTGAGCTGCGGGCCCAGGAAAAAAATCAGCAGTGGAACCATCAATCCCCAGGCCAGCACGCCGCCGGCGAATTGAATCGATGCCAATCGCAAGCCAATGATGTAGCCCACGCCGAGATATGCGGGACTGACGCTGGGTGCCGCGAACGTGCTGGTGCCGCCGGCAGCGAGTAAGTTCGTGCTGCCCGTGGTGCCCAGCCGGACTTGGCTGCGGCCCAGACTGCCCACTGTGAAATGAATGTCCTTGTCGGCGGCGAACAATCCGAAGCGGCCGAGCAAGTAGACCACGCCGCCTACCCCGATGTTCCAGAAAAGATATTTCGCGGCCTGGGCTCCGCGACGTCCGGCTTTATGAATTTCTGCGGCGGCCACGGATTCCGGGAAGGGAAGTTCCGGGTCCTCCACCATGACGCGGCGCACGAGCGAAATAAACAAAACTCCGAGAATGCTGCCCACCATCATCAGCGCGGTGGATTTCCAGTAGGCGTCGGCGGGGCGGAAGGACGGCCACGCCTTGGAAATCACGAATGCAGGAATCGTAAAAATTGCTCCGGCAGCCAGGCCCTCGCCGATGGTGCCGGCCGTGCGAGCGATGTTCTCTTCCAGCAGAGTGCCTTTCCAGGCGCGCAGTACGGCCATGGCGATCACGGCGGCGGGATACGTGGCTGCAATGGTGATGCCGGCGCGCAGGCCGAGGTACGCGTTGGCCGCTCCCAAGACCACCGTCAGCACCAGCCCGAGCAGCACGGCCCGCAGCGTAAACTCCTTCATCTCCATGGTTTCCGGAACGTAGGGCTGGTGTTTCTTGGGGCCGCTTGCGGGCGCGCTGGGGGCGGGATCGCTCATCGTTCAATCCTTTTTGCCGCGTGGGATGGAAGCTGGTTCCTTGCGGAATTCACTCTAACTTATTCCAAACACTGGAACGGCGCACCTTAGCATGCGGGGCGCAGGTTTACAAGTGCGGCGCGGGTCTAACGCGTCCCATGTGCGCACCGAGAATGATTCCGCAGCCGACGGGAATACGCAACTCTCTGCTTCTCCGTTGGCTAGTTCCCGCGGGGCGGCGTAGAATGGTGTTACTGGTTTGCTCTGCCCCTTCGTTGTTTCTTATCCCCCGAGGTGCAGTATGTCTGTTGATCGTTCTCCGTTGTTTCCGACGTTCCACTGTAGTGATTGCGGCTGCGAGGTGGGGTTCCGTTCGCGCCGCCGGACTTTCACGGAACGGTTCATCCTGCCTCTTTTCCTGCTGAAGCCGGTCCGTTGCGGCGAATGCTTCCGCCGGGATTATCGTTTTATTTTTATGCCGGTGAAGAACCGGTTGTCGGAGGCCAGCGGATTGCATCCGCTGCCCAAGCCGACGGCTCCCCAGAGTCGTAACGTTGCCTAGCGGCAGGTAAGGCCGTTATACTGCTGGGGTAGGGAAGATTCAGGAAGCAAAGGCTTAGGAAAGGAGCCGCACGGGCAAAGTTGGCCCGGTGCGGCGCGCAAGGAGGCCGTCTTCAGCAGTAGTGAGGACCGAATCCGGGCTAGCCAGGCCAGTGTCGCGGGGGCAGGGCTATCTATTGTCCCGCGCAAGACGTCCACTTGGGCCAGCCGCGCTGCTGAGAGCCTTTTCGCTGTTCTGTTTCCTGCCGACTGCCGCATCTGCGCGGCCCCTCTAGTCAAAATTTCACGACTTCCGGTGTGCTCCGAGTGCCTGGAGCAGATTCTCCCTGTGCACGGCCAACTATGTTCCGTCTGCGGCGAGCGCATGCTTTCGCCTCATGTGGTTGCTGCGTCGGACGGGCAATCGCTTTGTCCTGTTTGCCAACTCGGAGAGCAGCACTTTGCGAAGGCTGTGGCTTACGGCAGCTATCAGGGCGGCCTGCGGGAGTTGGTTCACCTGCTGAAGTACGGCGGCGTTCGGCCTGCGGCTGGGGTTCTCGGACGCATGCTGGCTATGGCTATTTCCGCCCGCGGACTCTTTGAAGAGACCGGCTTGGAATCGACTCCTGTGCTGGTTGTTCCCGTGCCTTTGCATCGGACGAAGCGGCGTCAGCGCGGCTTCAACCATGCGGAGTTGATCGCGAGAGCAGCGCTGAAATTGCTTACGGCCGATCGGCGCGTGCCTCGAAACGAAATGATTCGGAACGATCTGGTTCTTGGCGAGAACGTTCTGGAGCGAAGACGCGAAACGAAATCACAGATCGGGCTGACCATCCACCAGCGCCAGGAAAATGTGCGCGGAGCGTTTGCCGTGAGGCGTGCCCAGGAAGTTAACGGCCGCGAGGTGCTTCTGGTCGATGATGTCTATACCACGGGTGCGACGGTTTCCGAATGTGCCCGGGTGCTGCGCCGTGCGGGGGCGACCAAAGTGTGGGTCGCCACGGTCGCGCGTACGCTTAAACTGGCATCTAAGTATGGCGAGATGAAGCCGGTCGTCGGCGTGACCACGGACGTTTCGGAAACGCCGTTGACGCAAGCTGTAAGCTAGGAAGGTAAGGGCTTAAAGGGAATCAACGAGCAGAGTTTTATGTCACCGAGGATCGAACAGGATTTCGGACCACCCGGCCGCTTTGCCGCCGGCCTGTTCTCGCCGGCGGCTACGCACCGGGCGGGTGACGGTCATGCCCTGCTTGCTCCTGTACTGGTGCTGAATGCGTCGTACGAGCCCATCAACGTTTGCGCCGCTCGCCGCGCCCTGGTGCTGGTGCTAAAGGGCGTGGCCATGACCGAGGAAGAAAACGGACACTTCCTGCACGCCGCGCGCATCGCCATGCGCGTGCCTTCGGTGATCCGGCTGCTCGAGTACCGCCGCATCCCGCATCAAAGCCGCGCCTTGTCGCGCAAGAACATTTTGCTGCGCGACCGCAACACCTGCCAGTATTGTGGGGAAGTGCTGCCTTCGAGCGAACTCACACTCGACCACGTGATTCCGCGTTCTCGCGGAGGTTCGTCCACCTGGGAAAATCTGGTGGCCTGCTGCCATCCCTGCAACCGCCGCAAAGGCAACCAGTTCGCCACCGAAGCGAGCATGAAGCTGATGCGTGAGCCCCGCGCCTTCAACCTCCACACCAGCCGGCATATCATGCGTTTGATGGGACGGTCGGATGATAAGTGGAGGAAGTATTTGTTCTATTGAAGCTGTCAGCTGTCAGCTCTCAGCCAGCTGTCAGCTCACAGCTTTCAGCTAAACCCAAAACACTACAACTGAACGCAGGCCCTCTCGCTGCAACAAGGCGAGGACTCTGGGCTTTAGCTGATGGCTGACAGCTACTTCTGCGGCGGATTCGCACCCGGCTGCGTCTGACCCGGCTTCTGCTGATCCTTCGGCAGTTCCTTGCCTTCGTAGAGAATCTTCACATTCGATCCGAAGCGCTTGTAGTCCTCGTACTTCACGATTTCCTTGATGTGCACGTCCTGCAGCTTGAAATGCAGTTCGTCGTCCGCCTTGGTGTAGACGGGGAACCAGTATTTACCGTCGACCTGCTGGCGCCATGTGGTGAACTTGGGGAACAGGTTTTCGTCGCTGCCATTGCCATGTTTCTTGCGGATGTCGGGAACAGTCTTGCCATAGGTCTTCACGATCTGGAAGTCTTTGTCGTCGACCCAGACGCGCCCCTGGAAGTAGCGCTTCTTGCCTTCGATTTTCTTGGGCGCAATGTCGAACGCGTAGCAGTGCAGATCGTCTTCCTGCTGCTGGCCGACATAAAGGACGTTGTATTCAGGCAGGTCCGCGGTGGTCAGCACAAAGGGCAGGCGGTGGCGGATGTCCTCCATGTCTTCCTGGGTCATGGAAATCTTGGTCAGGCTCGATTGCGGGGCGAACACCACGTTTTCCGTGCGCTTGCCCTTTTCGTCGAAGATCACGTCGAACACTTCGTGGTACTCGCCATCGGGAGTGTCGCCGTCGAGAGTCTGCACTTTCACGTCCTGGCGGAAAGTGTATTGTTCACGCGCCTGCGCGAATTCCGTTTCGTTGGCCGCGAAGTGCTTGATGATTTCTTCCGGCGTGACGTTGGTGGGGAGCGCGGTATCGAGCGGGCCCTCCTGGGCGGCGAGCGGCAACGCGGCCAGCCCACAGGCCAGCAGCATAAGACAAGACAGCAGGTTCCGAAGCGCGGATTTCATGAACTATAGTTTATCGCTTTGCCGCCAGAATGGCAGCGAGACATTTGAAAACGTAGCCCCCCGGGCAAACGTGGCAGGTCGCGATCGACACCAGAGCTGCGGCAGCCCTGCCTCCGTCCATTCCGCTCACCAAGGCCGGAGGAGGGATGCTGCAGTTCTCTGCCAATTGGTTGGATGCCACAAAGCGGAATGGGTTGCCGGGGGAAGGACCGGGCTTCGGGCTTTGGCTCTCGGGCTTCGGCTGTTTCGGAGCTGTTAACGGCAATCGACGAGAGCCTTCCTCTGCGATCGAGCGGGCAGGCGGAGCGGCTATCTCCACGCGGGGGTCGCCGAAGCCCGAAAGCCGGAGCCCGAAGCCTGTCTCTTGTGCTATCAATGCCATCAATGCTATCATTGCAATCATGGCTAGCATTACGATTCGGCGGCTTCCGGAAAACACCAAGCGTCGGCTGCGCATCCGCGCCGCGCGCAACGGCCGATCCATGGAGCAGGAAGCCCGCGAGCTTCTCGAGGCCGGCCTCGCCCGTAAGGAATCCGAGCCGGAAAATCTGGGAGAAGCCATCCGCCGGCGGTTCGCGCCATTGGGCGGCGTCGATCTGAAGATTCCTCCTCGCCGCAGCCTGGTCCGCGATCCCGGCATTCGCTGAGATCGAAATTCGCCGAGAGCGGGGCGCTTCGCGATGCTCATTCTCGATACCAACGTGATCTCCGAGACTATGCTGCCGGCGCCTTCGCCTCAGGTGCTGGCCTGGTGGTCGCAGCAGGGCAAGAGCGGAGAATTGCACGTCACGACGGTCACGGTGGCGGAGATCTTATTCGGAATCGAAATTCTTCCTCGCGGAAAGCGCCACGCCAAGTTATTGGCCGAGGCCGAGGCAATGTTCTCGGAAGATTTTGCCGGGCGCATCTTGCCCTTCGATGAAGATGCCGCGCGCGCGTTTCCCCAAGTCGCCGCCAGCCGCCGTGGACAAGGCCGGCCCATCGCGGAATTCGACGCTCAGATTGCGGCCATCGCCCGCTCTCGCGGAGCCGCGCTGGCAACGCGCAACGTCGCCGATTTCGAAGGCTGCGGCGTTCGCCTGGTGAATCCCTGGTCCGGGTAAAGCCGTGCTCAGGCGACGCCAAGCCATCCCTGCTACACTTTCCCGTTTGCCGTAGGAGGTTCTTTCATGCGCCGTTTCTTTCTGCCTTTCCTCGTCCTCATCACTCTCGCTTTCTCCGCCGCCGCCCAGGCCAAGCATCCCTTCACCTTCGAAGACATGATGAAGCTGAAGCGCGTCGGCGAGCCTGAGGTTTCGCCCGACGGCAAGTGGGTGATCTTCAGCGTGGTCGATGTCGATCTCGAAGCCAACACCAAGACGCCGCACATCTGGATCGTGCCCACAGCAGGAGGTCCGGAACGAGAAATCATTGCCGATCAGGATGCCGACCGCCCGCGCTGGGCGCCCGATGGCAAGCGCTTCGCGTTTCTCTCAACGAAGGAAGGTGGATCGCAGGTTTGGATCGCGGATTTCGACGGTGCGCAGGGAACGGTGACGAGCAGCCTACAAGTTGACCGCGATCGCGACTGAAGCCAGACGGCGAACTCTGGTCGCCGGATGGGAAGAATATTCTCTTTACCTCGGATGTTTATCCGGAATGCGACGGGCAACTCCGACGAGCTGAGACTGCAATGCGACGAAAAGCTCGAAGACGCAGCGAGAAATCGAAAGTGAAGGCGCTGGTCTTCGATCATCTTCTCTATCGCCACTGGAATGCTTACAAGGAAGGCAAGCGCAGCCACATTTTCGTGATTGGCGCTCCGCAGGTGTCACCAGAATCCGTCAAACCTGCTCGTCAGGATCAAGGCACTCCCCGCGATCTCACCCCCGGCGACTACGACGCGCCCGTGTTCTCGCTCGGCGGGCAGGACAACTATGCCTTCTCGCCCGACGGGCAGGAGATTTGCTACACCTCGAATCACGACAAGAATCCGGCCGCTTCCACCAACAACGATCTGTGGATCGTCCCGGTCAACGGCGGCCCGGCGAAGAACATCACCGCCGACAATCCCGCCAGCGACTCGACGCCGCTCTATTCGCCCGATGGCCGCTACATCGCCTACCGCGCCCAGCAGCGTCCGGGATACGAGAGCGACCGCTTCCGCTTGATGCTGTACGACCGCAAGACGGGAGAGAAGAAAAATCTGACGGAAGATTTCGACCAGTGGGTAGGAACGTTTACGTTGGCTGCCGAACTCAAAAGCGATGTACTTCAATGCTGAGCAGGACGGTCACGTCCAGCTGTTTCGAGTCGGTTTCGATTTCGGTGTTACGAGTATTTTCGACGGTACTGTCGACGACCCCGCGTTCACACTGGATGGACGAAACCTGTTCCTGACACACGATGGGAATCGGATTTCCGAACCGAGTCATTCTGTTAGACGTCAGCAAAACCGAAGAATTCATGGCTCGATCGCGAGAGAAAATCGATAAAGGTGGCGTCATAACTGAAGGGATGATTGGCAAGGAGCCTACAATTGCGGCTGACCTCAACCGCGCAGTTCTTTCGCATGTTTCGATGTCTCCGCTCGAAAGTTTCTGGTTCACCGGCGCTGACAACGACAAAGTCCAAGGATTCCTGGTCAAGCCGCCGAACTTCGATGCCTCGAAGAAATATCCCGTGAAGTTCCTCATCCACGGCGGGCCGCAGGGGGCCTGGGGAGACGATTGGAGCTATCGCTGGAATGCCGAACTGTTCGCGGCGCCAACTTCATCGACGCCCAGCGGATACGTGGTCATCATGATCAACTTCCACGGCTCGACCGGATACGGGCAGAAGTTTATCGACGCCATCAACGGCGACTGGGGCGGCGCTCCGTTTGAAGACCTGATGAAGGGTCTCGACTACGCGGAGAAGACTTATCCGTTTATTGATAAAAACCGCGAGTGCGCGCTGGGCGCCAGCTACGGCGGATACATGGCCAACTGGATCCTCGGCCACACCGACCGCTTCAAATGCATTGTGTCGCACGACGGCATGTTCAACGCCGAGTCCGCCTGGGGCACGACCGAAGAACTCTGGTTCAATGACTGGGAGTTCAAAGGCACTCCCTACGACAACCGCGCGAGCTATGAGAAGTGGTCGCCGCACCAGTACGCCAAGAATTTCAAGACGCCGACGCTCGTGATTCATGGCCAGCGCGACTACCGGCTGGATGTGAGCGAAGGCTTGCAGCTTTTCACCACGCTGCAGATGGAAGGCGTGCCCTCGAAGATGCTGTATTTCCCCGACGAAGGCCACTGGGTGCTGAAGCCGCAGAATTCGCAGCTCTGGTATAAGACGGTGAATGAGTGGGTGGATCAGTGGACAAAAGATCAGCGGACGAAGTGAATCGGTCGTCGGGCTTCGGGCTTCGGCACAAACCATGTGGGGACAGCCGCCTCGGCTGTCCACCCGAGCGCAGCGAGGGGCCTGTCAACGGTCCCTGCGGGACCCGAGCAGTTTGGAGTAGATATGGCAGCACCTAGACCGCGAACTACGCGTGATCGGGAAGTCTACCTCGCCGCCTCGGATTCCGAGGCCAAGGCACAACTCGACTCCTTCCTCGCGAAATATGACCCGGAGGTTGAGGCTTTCGCGCGCCGCGCGCTCGCCAAGATGCGCAAGCTGGTCAAGGGCGCGATCGAAATGGTCTATGACAACTACAACTGGCTGGTCATCGGATTCAGTCCCACGGAGCGGCCCTCGGAGGCGATCTTCTCCATCGTGATGCCACCGGGCCGCGTGAGCCTGTGCTTCCTGCAAGGTGCGGCGCTGCCCGATCCTGATAAGCGACTTCAGGGGAGTGGCAATGTAGTGCGCAACATTCGTTTGTACGAGGCCGGCAAGCCGGATGCCAAGGTGCTGGACGACCCCGAAGTACTTAGCCTGGTCAACGTAGCCCTGAACCGCGCTAAGGTCCCCATGCGGCCCGGAGCGCGCCGCAAGCTCATCATCAAATCGATTTCCGCGAAGCAGCGTCCACGCCGCCCATCGGTCCGAAAGTGACGTCGGGCTCTCCTCAGTTCGGGGCAGCGGGAAACGCCTGCAAAACGTCCTGTAGTGTCGCGGAGGTTCCCGCGGTCGCTGAAACTTGAACTTCCAGCGGACCGGAAAACCCGCCGGTGGATGGAGTCAGGCTGGCCATCCCATTCGCATCGCTTTGCACGCTGGTCTGGCTCACGCTAAGAATCACCGGCAGGGCAGGAGCGCCGCCATTGTCCCCGCCGGATACCTCCCGCGGGAGTGCTTCCTGCCGGACGCATCACCGTAGTTTGAAAAGCAACTACCGCGCCGAGCACTGAATCCGGCGGCGAGGCAGAATCTGTCACGCGCACGATTACTGGCTGAAATGGTTGCCCGAGCGTGACCGCCTGCGCGGCTCCCGCAACCGGCCATAAGTTCAGCAGAGAAGGGGCGACGGGCGTCACAAAAAACGACTGGCACGGACTGTCCGACGGCGCCACGCACGCACTTACCTGCACCTGGGACGCGACGTTTGTCAGCGTAAGCGTGACGCTGGCGTAGCCGCTGCTGTTGGTTATCGGCGCTCGAAGAACTGAGCGTGCCCGAGCCCAGGGCGACGGTGAAATTCACGGTATCGCCGCTCAGGGGAGTGGCATCGTCCATAACCCGTGCGGTTAGCGGGAGGGTAACGCTACCGCCCGCAACGACCCAGGAATACGGCGAGGTGAGCCCGATCGCGAGAGACGCTTCCGTTCCCATCACCGTGGTCGAAGTCAGCTTCGACGAGGGGTAAGCGAAGGGTGCCAGCGTCGCGATGAGGGTGGAACTCCCGGCGACAGCAGGAGAAATCCAGGTAGAGGCGTTGCCGCTCTCATCCGAGACGGCGGAGCAGGTGGATCCTCCGCCGCAGGCAGAGAGCGCCGCGCTGTTGGTGGCGCTCCAGACGATGGTCGCGCCAGCCACAGGAGTGACGCCATCCGCGGTGACTGCGCGCACCGTGATGGGATTGTTGGCCTGCGTTCCCACCGGGGTGGACGGATTGGTCCCTTTCACCAGCACGATGTTGTCGGTGGCCGCAGCGCCGAACGTGATGGTGTCGGTCATGACGGAAAAGGCTCCGCTGACGGGATCTCTGATCGTGATCGTCTGCACGCTGTCTGCTTGCGCCGGCAGCGCCACGATCATGTCGCCGGCTCCCACGGCCAAAGGTGTGGCGTTGGCGATGCCGACTGCGACCGCCAATCCCGGCGCAAAGCCGGTGCCGGTTACCACTACGGCGCCGCCGTTTACGCCGACTCGCGCCGGCGTGACGGCGTCGCCGTAGAGCACATGCGCGTGGTAGTGGTAGTCGGCGCGTCCGTCGCCCCGCCAGTCGGAGATGCCGATCAGGAAAGCGCCAGGAGTTATAATCTGCGCGTCGAGCCGCGTCAGGCCAAAGATTCCGGTGTTAAACGACGACGGCGTGAAAGCTCCCGGTGGCGATGTCTGCGGAGCTGAAACCGGCCACATGCCCAGCACCGGCTGCACTTTGCTTTCGCTGGGACTGCCACTTTCATCCAGTGAGGTGATGGCTATCGACAGGGAGCGGTTTGCCTTGGCCGGAAGCGAGAACCATGGAAGGTCGCCGAAGCCGCTGACCGAACCCAGCCAATCGCCTCCCGCCGGGATTGCCGCGGGATCGGCCCAGGTTTCTGACGCCGCCCACTGGGGCACGGGCTGAGCGCTGCCCGACATCAGTATGTCCTGCTCCATGTTGGTTCCGGGAACGAGCGTTAACACAACCGGCTGAGCACTTCCCGAGGGGGCAACTTGCAGCGGCGCGTAAGGGCCCACTCCAATCGACCAGGTCGGGTCCAAAGCTTCCACGGTCAGTTGATATTGCGCGCTGCCGGCCCCGCCGGGAAACGGCAAGCCGCCGAGATCGAAGAAGCCTTCCGCGCTCTGGTTGGTCGAGCAGAACTCGCTGTAGGCAGTGCCCAGGGGATCGATGAGTCCGGTCACGGGGTTGCCAGCATCGCCGCAGAAAAGAAATCCAGAAACGGAAGAGGCTGCGAATTGCCCGGACGGTAACTCCGTGGCGGGATCGATCCAACGTGCGACTACGTTGACCCCTTCCATGCCCAAGGCTGCGCTGCCGGAGGAATCGACGAAGTACACCGAGCCATAGACTCTCGCCGTGGTGGCCGAAAAGATCTGTGAGCCGGGAAAGCTGGACTGGTTCGCGGCAGTCACAGGATAGAGGCGCGATATCGCGGCCTCGTCGTCGCTGGCCAACTCGTTCGGGTTGGGATAGCAGAAGGTAATGGGCACGCAATTCAGGGGGTCGATATCGTGCATCAGAGGGAACCCGGCGAAGTCGTCCGGAGTCGGTGAAGTCGGGTTCCCAGTGATCACATTCAGATTCAGCTGGGACCAGCCCAGCCCGAACACGCTGCCCAGCACGCGCAACAGACGATATTCCACATCGGGGAATTGCGAGGACTGCTGCGCGCACTCGCCGTTAATAACCACCAGCGCGTGGAGAAAGTAAGCGTCGGTGCCGAAGTTATCGACTCCGCCGTAAACGGCATTGACGAAACATTGGCTGGCGGCGCCCGCGCCGCTGCCGAGCAGCGCGTCAGTGACCGTGCCGTCGTAGTCGTAGACAATGCCCACGGGTTTATCGGTGGCACCAGGGGTAATGTCGATGGGGGCGGTGATCACGCCGTTGTTAACGACAATGTTGCTGCCGTTGACGTCTTCGGCGAGTTCGCCGCCACTGGTGATCGCCAGAGCTGCGGTGGGGACGGCGGTCCACACACTGAAGGCGTTCGCGACGAACGTGTTGGCGTCGGCATTGTCCAGCACCGGGCTTAGGTCGCCTTGATCGGTATAGTAAGTGATCTGGCCCTGCGCCCAGATTAAGGGCTGGCCTGTGACCGTGGAACTGAAGTAGCTGGTTCCGGCGATGTACTTGGGCCCTCCAGCGCGAGATAGAAGGGTGAAGAAAAAGATGATCGCCAGGGCGATTGCCAGCCTGGAAACCAGCGAGCGCACGTGGCAGAACATCGAAGTCCTTGTCATCATTGGGTTTACGGTCATTCCGGCGCCTGCTCCCCAACCACACGGCGCAGACGCCTGGGCAAAATCGTTGAAGGCGATGCGCGATCGCCCGGCTGCTCGCCCCGCGAACAGCGGATCCGCCTGGAAAGCAGCGAATTGCCCTACGGAGGGCAGGATTCCGCTCGCCGAATCGAGTTGGAACTGCCCCAGCGCTCCTCCGACTGCGCTGGTAAGTCCAAGCTTGCTAGGGGGATAGAGGAAGAGAAGCACATGCTCCCCAACCTTGTAACGCTGCCCGCTCGACCACAGGCCAAGCCACTCCAGAATCGTCAAACTCCCTCCCGGAACGGCTCCGCGCAGAGGATGTTCGACGCGGAAGGAGATGGCTACGGTGGCCACCGCTGAACCGCCAGCGGCAGGGCCGGGTTCAATCCTGGTGACCGTCCCGGCGAAGATTGTCCCAGCGGTTCGGGCGAACTGAGGGAAGGCAGGCGCGCTGCCGGGAGGGGAGTTTTGCCCGGAGCCCAGCCCGCCGAACTGTCCTGGCGGCTTCGGGCGAAAGGGCGTCGAGCCGACCCGACCCGGGGACTGTGGATGCGCCGGAGCCGGCGGCTCCAGAATTGGCTGGTCGAAAACCGGCGGGCGCGAAACTGGCTGGTCCACGCCAGCCTTCGCAGGGGCAGTGGACGTTTGACCCCACAAAGCTGAGGTCGAGCACAAAGTCATCAACAAAACGGCGAGCAGAGAAATGCAACTTCTCCTATGCATGGAGAGTCACCTGGTCAGAATGTCTGCTCGGAGGAACCGGGGAAACCTAAGTTGACACTAGCTAGTGTGAAAGACAAAAAGCTGTGACGGATGTCACAACTACCCTGTGGATTTCCGGGAATGGAAAACGGAAACGGATGGAACGGAATTAGACGAGAATCCTTTTCAACTTCGACGCTCGTCTCCGCGCAGTTCACAGCCGGCGGCCGAGATGTTCTTCCGCAGAGAGATTCGCTCCCGCCAGCAGCAGCAAGCCTGACAAGAAGGCCCAGAACATCAGGCTCACCGAGAGCGCGAAGGGGCCGTACACTTCCTGAAAATTCAGACGCGGCAGCGCCATGATGTAGGCGTACTTCAGCGCTTCGGAGAGCAAGCCCATGATGATGGCAGTGGGCAGCACGGCGCGCGCCGGAACTTTCCCGTTCGGCAGCAGCCAGTAGATCAGGAAAAAGATGGTAATGCTGGCGGCCACGGCGAAAACCTTCATCAGCAAAAAGCCCACCAGCCGCAGCAGGCCGGTGGCGTGGCCATGCAGCAGAAACTCGAACAGCGCCACGTTACCCGCGGTCATGCCGATCGAGACCAGGGCCAGCACTCCGCATGCAAAGGCCAGCCCGAGCGAGACCAGCTGATTCCCAAGATAAGAGCGATTCTCGGGAAACCGCCAGATGCGGTTCAGCGCCACTTCCAGCGGCATAAACACACCCGAGGAAGTGACCAGCAGGATAGCCAGCGAAACGATCTGAACCTGGTGACGCGTTTCCACCATGGCGTTGAGATTGCGAATTACGAAATCCTGTCCGGCAGGAAGATAATCACGCAATAGTTGCACCACCACGTCATACATCACGCGCGAATGAAACACGCGGCGAATCAGCGTCATCAACAGGACGACAAACGGGAAGAACGAAAGAATGGCATTGGCCGCCACGGAAAACGCGAAGGTGTGGACCTCGGTGCGCAGCAGGTACTTGGTGGTAGCCAGCACCAGGCCGGAGCTCCGCTTGGTTCGCGGCGGAGGAGGATTGCCCGGGGCTGGGTTGGGCAGGGCAGATTTAACCATAGCAGGCGTAACGCTGGCAGGCGCGAGAACGGCCGGCTTGGCGACCGCCGGCGGAACAATCGTAGGAGGAGGAGTGGACACGAGATTCTATTAAATCCTAGCAGAGTAGCGGGCTTTCGCCGCGGCTTGCCGGAACCTAAGTTTCAGCCGGTGGTTACCGGCTTATTTCTTTATCTACGTTAAAGTTATCCGAGAATGACCGCTGGTCATGTTTCGATTCCCTTCTAATTCCTCTTGCGAATCGTTTTAATACTGCTTATTATCTTTTGCTCATAACCGGACAGACGGTCCGGTGGTGAGACCAGTAGGCAGGTTGACGTTGAGTTGGGTGGCAGAAAAGCACCAATTGCCGGGCTCCGAAAGTTCCCGTCGCGAACACCACTCGCGGACGAGAACTGAGGAGTCTTTTCTTTTTGGCTGCGCTTCTTCCGCGCAAATTAAGACGCAACCGGGTTCGCCGGAAGTTTCGAGGGAGCCTTAAACGAGGTTTTTCAGTCGAGAGTCCGGAGAACGAATTCATAGCGACAGGGGGAAAGGAGTTTTTCCGTGAGAGAGAAGGGAACAGTCAAGTGGTTCAACGGGGCGAAAGGATATGGATTCATCCAGCGCTCCACGGGAGAGGATGTGTTCGTGCACTTCTCCGCAATCCAGGAGAACGGCTACCGCACGCTCAACGAAGGAGAGACCGTGGAGTTTGATCTGCTGAAGGGCCCCAAAGGCTTTCAGGCGGCAAACGTTCTGCGCGCCTAACCGCCATAACAAACCGTTCGAGAACCCTCCCGGTCCCAGCGGGAGGGTTTTTTAATTTCGAAATCGCCGGCGATGCAAGACCACGGCCACAGTGATTCGGCGCCGGTTTCAGAAATCCTGAGCCTGGTAATTCGAAAAATCCGCCGGCGGTGCCACGTTCACGGCTGTACTACAGGTTCCGTCGGAAGTGACAGGCCACTGCGTCAGGTAAAGCACCTTCTGCCCGGTGCTGTTCGCCGCCTGGCGTTGCGCCGCGGCTTCGGCCGCGTCGTTATAGAACGCCTCCCCGATGATCCACGGGATTCCTGAGTACCCCTGACTGGTCAAGGCGCTGAACGCAGTTGTAAAACTACTTCCGGTCTCGTCGTAAATGTGAACGTCGAACACCTGTGGCGCACCTGAGTTCCCATACGCGCTCGGTCCATACACTGTGCTGACCTGGCTCACGTGGGCCGAATCGGCGATGATCGAAAAGCCGAGAGTATCGCTGCTCCCGAACTGCGCCACGTAATCGTTCCACAGCATCTGGTCATACTGCAGCATCGGCGCGTATCCCGTTGGCGGGGGAATGCCTTCGTTCAGCAGGTCGAGGTGATAGGGAATGCCCGACGCCGCGACGATGGGATGCAGATTCTGAATCACGCTCCAATTTTCCTGAAAATAGTCGGAGCTGAAGGTGGTCCATTGCGTGGGATCATTGTTGGCCTGGGGATGAAAGCTGACTTCAATCTCCACAAAACCTGCCGCTTTGACAGCGGCCAGGAGGCTTGTGAGGTTGCTGAGAAACTGCGGCGCCAGCGTGCCGCCGGTCGAATCCATGATGGTTCCGGAGTTGATTCCCCGGGCGTGATAAATCGGTATGCGAAGCCGCCGCTGGCCGTTGTTGTACATCTGCTGCAACTGAGAATCGATGGTTGCGGTTGCGGTGTTGTAGTTGTAGACCACGCCATAAGGTTCCCGGTTGCAGGGCGGAGCCAGGTAATACCAGCCGTAGTTCGAGCCGCCCAACCCCGCCGGCGATGGCGGAGGCGGCGTGGTCTTAGTCGTGCCAGAACCTGAGGATGAACATCCGCCCAGGCAAATGCACAAGGCTAGGGTTGCGGCCAAAGGGAGACCGTTTCGTCTCGCGGGGTGGGAGCGGCGAAACGACGGCGCAGCAGCCCGCAGCATAAAAGCCTGCCACATGAAAACGATTTCTCCTCATTCGAGCCGGAAGCCCGAGGCGTCACCGCACTTCCAGCGACACCAGATCGCCGTCCGCCGCGCCTCCGGGCTTGTAGTTCACCGCGACCCTGCGGTCGTGCCAGTCGCAGGAAAATTCGTCGCTGCCCACCAGGACCAATGATTTGTAATCCGGCGCCCGCAGCTTCAGCATGTTTCCTCCCGCCGTCACTGTCAGGATGGCGGTCGGCGCCGGAGTGCAGTCCACGCTGACTAATTCGCCTCTGAGGAATTTAGTGGGCCGCTTGTCGGGGGTTCCGGCAGCTGTGGTTTCAACGGATGCAGACGAAGTGCTCTCAGCCTTGGCGCGCTCCGCCGCATCCTGTTCCAGCACGTCGAACGGCGATTTCTGCGGCGCCAGTTTCGGCTCGGCTGCTCCGGAAGCGACTGGAATGCCGTACTTTCGTTCCGTAGCAATCTGATCGAATTTTTCCCGCGCCAGCGCCGCGATCTGCGGATCTCCTCCCGCTTTCAGCCGCTCCAGCAGAGTTTTCGCGGCATCCCATTGTTTATTCGCAATGTAGATTTGCGCCATGTGATAAAAGTAGCGCGGCTCGCGCGGGTTCAGTTGCAGCGCCGAGCGTTCCGCCTGCATAGCGGCGGTCGCACCTCCACCTTCCATACGAGCCACAGCCATCAGGTCATAGGCGTCGGCGAATTCGGGATACCATTCGAGCACGCCGCGCAGATCCTGCATCATGTTGGCCAGGCCTTGAATCTCGGCGTGCCGGGCTTCCGCAATTCGGTATTGGAGTACTGCAAGGTAATACCGCAGCCACATGTCGCGCGGATTGATGGCCGCTGCCTCGCGCAATTCAGCGGAAGCCTGCTCGAACTCGCCGCGCTCTATGTGATCCCACACCAGCGCGCGATGCGCCCATTCATTGCCGACAGGGGCGACAACTATTTTCTTCTCCGAATCGTCATTGGAAGGTTTTTCCGGCGCGGGCGGTGTGGCGGAAGTGTCCTCGCACAGCTTCTGCAACTCCTGCAACCCGTATTCGCGGCGCTCGGGAATTCGAATTTCGAGTTCCGCATACAGTGCTTGGGCATCCGCCTCGGGCATGATCTTCGCAGTGATCGCCGAATCCTCCGGGCCCACCGGAACCGGGAAGTGGTAAACCTGCGCGGGATTTGCCGCCAGCTCCGGGTTGGGATTCTGCTGCCGCGCCGCGTCCAGCGCCGTGAAGAGCACAGTCTGCGCGTGAAAATAATCTTTCACGGATTGCTCGAGTTGTGCCGGGCTCATGCCGTACGCTTTCTGAATCGCCTCTTCCACCGGGATGTGCTGGTTCAGCACCAGGCCGAAGTAGGCGCCGGTTTCGGGCAGCTTCTTTTCGTGCAGCAGGTAGTGCATCACCATCCAGGACTGCGCGTAGTAAATCGTGTTGTGCGTGCCCTCGTGGTAACTCGCTGTGTCGTGCTTCATGGTGAACAGGTCGGCCATCGAGAGCCACACCTGCGCCCCCAGCAACTCCGTGAGCGATTGCGGCGGGTGCGCATCGTGCTGCTGGTCCAGCACGTCCGTGGTGACGGAAGCGTGCATCTCTGGGTCGGCGCCGATTTCCACCTCTTTGTTGTCTACGTGGATAGAGCTGAAGTATTCGGCCAGCCCTTCGTCGAACCATCCCTGGGCCGGTGGATAATTGGCGTTCAGCAGCATGTGGGCAAAATCGTGAGCCACCGCCCGCCACGATTCTTCCTCAAAGACGTTCAGCACGAAAAAGTTCTGATCTTCCCCAGGCAGGAAAAATCCCGGCACGTCAATCGGTTGCCCATTTTTCAAAGGCGCAAGCTGGTAATAAGACTTGTCGTTTTTAAAGGCCACGATAGTAACCGGCAGCGGCTGGTAAAGCTTTTCTTTGGATAGCAGTCCAGCAAACACGGAGCGCATCTGCTCGAAGCGCAGCGCCACCTCGCGTCCTTTTTTTTCGCCCGCGTCGGTGATGACGGTGAAATGCGTGGAATGGATTTCCAGCCACGGAGACTTTTCCGCGGCGAATCCGGACGGCGAGACTGCGCTCAGGCACACCACGGCGGTCAGCGTAAGTGCAAGGAGAAATCGAATCGGGATGAAGCAACCGCGAACCATTGCGTGCTGCCGAAAGAAAAGAAGAACGTGCCTTCCACCCATGCTACCACGAGGATTGGGCGTGCCTGCCACGCCCTCACCGTATAATTCCCAGCAATGCTCGCCCGCTCGGGAAATCATCTTCGCATTCTGTGTGCCTTGACTGCCTTGCTTGCGGCGCCGTTGTCTCCTGCTCTCGCAGCAGCATCCTGGAGCGGAGCCCTGACTGACGGTGCGGGCAAGCCTGTCGGCCAGGCCATCGTCAAGTTACACGCGGCTTCCGGAAGCCGCGACTATACCGCCGCAACCGTATCAGACGGCAAGTTCGCCTTCGCAGAGATTGTCCCGGGCGCATACGAAGTGTCAGCCGCAACCACGGACAAGACCTGGAAATCAGCAACCTCCATCGTGTTCAAAGAAGGCGACATGCTGACCACGGCGTTGCAACTCTCGCCGGACAGTCAGGAACTGCGTCTCATCGCTGCCGCTACCGCGTCGACAACCACTCCCGCCGGGAAAGCCGCCCGGGCCAGCGGCGGCGGCCATCTTTCCAGCGCCGAGGTTTCCAGCCTTCCGCTGAACGAGCGCGACTTCAGCAAGCTGCTGCTGCTCGCGGCCGGAACTATGACCGATACCAACGGCACCGCCAATTTCACCCAACAATTCGCCGTGAACGGGCAACGCGGGGCGGCCACAATGTTCGCGCTCGACGGATTCGACACCACCGACCCCGAGATGGGCGGGGCCACGTTTTCCAACTTCAACGTGGACGCGATTCAGGAAGTGCAAGGCAATTCTGGCGTCATGCCCGCCGAAATCGGACACGGCGCCGCCAGCTTCACCAACGTGGTCACAAAGTCGGGCAGCAACCAGGTGCACGGCAGCGTTTTCGAATTTATCCGCAACGCCGCGTTCGACGCCCGCAACTATTTCGATTATCCCAGCCTCGCCGACAATTTCCGCCGCATCCCTCCGTTCGTGCGAAACGAGTTTGGTTTCGCCAATGGCGGCCCGGTGGTGCTGCCGCACATCTACGACGGCCGCGACCGCACCTATTACTTCGGCGAATACCAGGGATTCCGCCAGGTGCTCGGCACCACGCAGGTTATCCCGGTGCCCACCGCGGCCGAGCGCCAGGGCATCGACACGACAAACCTATCCCGGCGACACGCTCACGGTTCCGGTGAACCCCGCCATCCTGCCGGTGCTGCAAGGCTATCCCCTGCCCAATGATCCCGCGGGTGCCTACGGCGACCGCACCTACGCGACATCGTCAAAGGTCACTACCACCACCGACCAGTTCTCGATCCGCATCGACCATCACATCTCGGACAAAGCCACGCTGACCACGCGCTTCAGCCTCGACCAAGTTACCGGACCGCTGACCAATCCCGACCAGACCGCGATCAACCCCAGTTTCGCGGTGCAGTTTTTCGATCACCAGCGCAGCGCAGGCGTGAAATATACGCGAGCGATTTCTCCGCACTTCACGTTCCGAAACTTCGCTCGGCTACATTCGCAGCACGCCGTTCTTCCCCGCAATCAACCACACCCAGCCCGGCCTCGCTTTCGGCGACGGTCTGTTTCAGGGTTACAACTCCCCAGCCGGCTCCATTTTCGGAGCGTTCGGCAATCGTCTACCAGTTCAAGCAGGACATGAGTTACACGCATGCCGCGCACTCCTTCAAGTGGGGGCTGGAGATCCGCGTCAACCGCGACGACACGATTTTCGGCACCAATCCCAACGGACTCTACGCCTTCGGCGGAGGCACGGCTTATTCCCCAGTGCTGATTCCATCAGCCAGCGGCACTCACAACATTCTGCCGGGAGACCCGCTCCCCGATTCGCTGACCGGCCTGCTGACTGCGACCCCGTATTCCTACACCGTAACCGTGCCCTCCGCCGAAACTCCCTCCGGCGATCGCTTCGACGAAGCCGCAGTGCGCCGCGAAGCCTACAACTTTTATTTTGAAGACACCTGGAAAGCCAGTTCTCGCCTGACCGTGAGTTACGGCTTGCGCTACGAAGTGAACAGCCGCATTCACGAAGCCGCAGATCGTACGTCGCTGCCCAGGTTCGTCGGAGCAAGCGGTCAGGACGTGCCCTACTGGGACCACAGCGCGCAGCAGATTTTTCTCTACAACCCGCAACCTCCCTACAACCAGGATTGGAGCGGCTGGGGTCCGCGCCTGGCGCTCGACTACGCCGCCACCAAACACACCACGCTGCACGCTGGGCGGCGCGATCAACACGCTGCTGCCCAACCTGTGGCAGGACAATTTCGTGACCGGCGCGCTGCCCTTCGCCGTCTCGCTCTACGAAAGCGCCTCGCCCACCGTTACGCTGCCTTTCCAGAACTCGCCCATCGCAGTGAACCTCCCGCCCATCTATTCCACCAGCGGCCAGCAGCTTTTTGCCAACGGCAAAACTGCTGGAGTTCCCGCGAACACTCCGCTGAACCTGCCACGCTTTCAGTCCGACCTGGCCGCGCTCACGCCAGGAAACGAAGTGCAGTTGCTGTCCATGATCGGCTTCGCCAAGAATTTCCGTAACGGCTACATTGGCAGCTACACGGCTGGCATCGACCACGATTTCGGTGACGTCAAATTCACCGCTGCCTACGTGGCCACGGCTGGCGTGCATCTCTCGAGCGTCTACTCGCCCAACAGCTACGGGGACGCCGAGCCCGGGCTTCGCCCCCTTCACCCAGTTCGATTCCGCCGGCCAGCCCACCGGCAGGCTTCGGCCCGGAATTCGTCATGACCAGCGCGTCGCACTCCACCTATCACTCGCTGCAAACCAGCATCAGCAAAAATTCCGCGCGCGCCGGTCTGGGACTGCAAGGCAGCTACACTTATTCCAAATCGATCGACGACACCAGCGCCGTGCTCGGAGGACTCTTCGGAACCGCCGGCGTCGTGCTGCAAACCCTGCCGCAGAATCCCTGGGACCCGCAGGCCGAGAAAGGTCCCTCCACCTTCGACACCACCCACGCCTTCAACCTGAGCGTGATTCAACTGCTGCCGCTCGACCGCGTCGCCTTCCTCGAACCTCTACCCAAGCCGCTCACCAGGGGATGGCAGCTTCTGAATATCACCACGCTAACCACGGGATCGCCCTTCAGCGTCTACTCCGGAGTGCAGCAGACCGGCGCCGGCGACGCCGGAACCGACCGTCCCGATCAGATCGGCCAGCCGCATTTTTCGACCAGCCGCGAAGTTCGCGACGATTATTTCGGCCTGGGCGCAAACAACGCTTCGTTCTTTAACATCCCAATCAATATTCCCGGCGGCACCGGACCGAATCAAGGCCGCTTCGGCACGCTCGGCCGCGACACCTTTCGCGCCCCCGGCTACCACGACTACGACTTCGCCGTGATCAAAGACACTCCCGTCGGCCACCGCGGCGCCGCCGAATTCGGCAACATCGAATTCCGCGGCGAATTTTTCAACCTCTTCAACATCGTAAACTTCGGCCTCCCGTCGAATATCCTGCGCGGGACCGGCTTCGGCATCATCAGCAAAACCGCAGGCACCTCGCGGCAAATACAGTTCTCCCTGAAGCTGATTTATTGATCATGATGGCAACTAGCCATGTGAGCGCCGAACAACCGGTCTAGATCCTTGTTCTCAACGACTGCATAGTTAAGACCAGTTGCGGCTGCAAACGGCTAGTAATGAGAGAACCCGGTAAGCAAGAAAGGCCCCGCTCGTGAGAACGGGACCTTCGACTTGGGCCGGAACGATCGCGACTATACGGAACGCTTAGCGCCTGCCGCCGTGACCTCCGCCACCGTGACCCCCACCGCTACCGTGTCCACCGCTGGCATGTCCGCCACTAACGTGTCCGCTACTGTGCGAACCGCCACCCGCATGCGAAGAGGATCCGCGCGACCCTGCGCCGCGGCTGCCGCTGAAACCACCAGCGCGCGGCGCGCTTGATCCGCGTCCCGCGAAACCTCGTTCGCCGCCGGAGAATCCCCGGTTTCCGGCGTAGGCTCGGTTCCCTGCAGCGCCCCGGTTAGCGGTTGCCCCGCGATTGCCGCCGGCGAAGCCGCGCGACGTCCCCGCATAACCGCGAGATGCACCCGCATATCCGCGACCCGCGGCTGAGCCAAATCCGCGCCCATCGCGACCCGCAAATCCGCGCGCTCCGAATCCGCCACGCACAGAAGAGTATCCGCGATAATTTCCGTGCACAAACGCGGCATGGTTATAAAACGCTCCGCCGCGGTAGGCCCAAGGGTGGCCACCGAAGAAGACTCCACCGTGGAAGCCCCAGCCGATTCCCCATCCATGCCATCCCCAACCGAAGCCAAGGAACGGTGCGATCGGGAAGCCAAAGCCGAACGAAATGGCCGGGCCGCCAAATCCCCACCACGGATAAAATCCAGGCCACAGGCCTACGGGATATCCGTACACATACGCCGGGTTGTAAGAGGGCACATAGACCACATCCGGATCAGCCGGCTGGATGTCTACATTTGGCCCCTGCTGGTACACGCGCTCCTGAGGCGTACTCCGCAGATTGCCCGCGTCGTAAGCCTTGTGACGCATGTACTGGACCGCCTGCATCACGTCATCTGGCTGGTTCTGATAGGCTGCGCCCAGCTCCGAGGTCCACGACAAATCCCGGTCCAGGTTCGCCAGCACGGTGGGAAATTCCACCAGAGACTTTACGCTCGGGTCCCAATCCTGCCGGTCCACTTCCTCGGCCAGATCCCGACCCTTCAGCCCCGGGTTCTCCCGTGCCATCCGGTCCGCCTCTACGATCTGCGTTGGATATGCTGAGGCAGCCAGTATCTGCGCCACCAGTGCATCGGGATACAACGCAATCGGAGCTACCAGCTTATTTAACTGCTCGGGAGGTAACGATGTGTACTGCCGTTGATCCGGCCCCGCGGGAGGCGGAGGCGCCTGCGCCTGGTCTTGGTACGTATCCTGATCTTGCGTCGATGGAGGCGAGACGTCCTGAGGCGCGGTCCGGTCTTGCTCATTGGGGTCCGGCGCATTGTATTGCGGCGCGTTATACTGCGGCGCGGTCTGCTCGGGCGCCGGTCCCTGATTCACCGGAGCCTGCTCCACCTGAACGTTCACAGCCGCTGAAGGCTTGTCCATCGACTGGTCCTGCGCCCCCAAGGAAGCGGCAGTCCCGAGCGCCATTGCGCTCGTCAACACCGCTGTAAGAAGCGTTTTCGATATTTTGGTTTTCATGATGTCCCCACATTTCCTGTTATTAGATTGAACCCCGGGAATGGGGGATAGTTCCGTTCTTTTGATTGACTTACACCGGTTGATTTCAGCCAGGCAGTGGTGGATCTCGCCCACTCCATACGCTTTGCGACTAGAGGACAAACTGTAGTTTTTCTAACTTAGGTAGCTGCGAGAAGATTGTGGGGCGAGCCGTTAGTCGCCGCTGGCGTGGTTCTGGGTGGGGACCAGTACCAGGCGCGGGCGCGCCGGTTCCGGCTCGGACTTGTAACCGACCGCGTGCAGAATGCCCATGAAGGCCGCGTACGCGGCGAGAACGCCAAGACCGACGGATACGATTACCGTGAGGCACAGAACCAGAGGCATGAAGAGCGAGATCATCTTTCGTCAACCCTTACCCAGCGCAATTTCCACAGCCACTTTCCGCAGCCTAAGTCTTTATTACCGAACGTGCTGCCGAATTTGCTGCCGAACTTCAGCGAAGGCCCTGCAATCCGGCCCGAATTTCCTAGCTTCTCACCGCGTTGACGTCCGGCCCCAGTGACAACTAAGATACGGAGTAGAACTGTGTACTCCCACTCTCGGACAAATCTGATTACCTGTCGACGTTACGGAAGGGAAATCCGCCCGGTTTTTGGGACAAGGGAAGTTCGGACCAGCACTAAATGGCTATTACCAAGATTTCCGTCCGCGGGGCCCGCCAGCACAACCTCAAGAACATCGACGTGGAGATCCCCCGGAACAGTCTGACCGTGGTCACCGGCCTGAGCGGGTCAGGCAAGTCATCTCTAGCATTCGACACGATTTACGCCGAGGGCCAGCGCCGTTACGTGGAGACGCTTTCCGCCTACGCCCGCCAGTTTCTCGACCAGATGGAGCGTCCCGACGTCGACGCCATCGATGGCCTGAGCCCGTCGATTTCGATTGAGCAGAAAACCACCAGCCGCAGTCCACGGTCCACGGTGGGGACGATTACCGAGATTTACGATTATCTTCGCCTGCTGTTCGCCTCGATCGGAGTTCCGCACTGTCCCAAATGCGGACGCGCCATCAGCCGCCAGTCCGCCGAGCAAATCGTGCAGCGGGTGATGGCCCTGACGCCGGAAGACCGCGTTATGGTGCTCGCGCCCATCGTGCGCGGGCGCAAGGGCGAATTCAAGAAAGAGATGGAGACGCTACTCAAGCACGGCTACACTCGCGCCCGCATCGATGGCGAACTGGTCAATCTCGACGATGACCTCAATCTCGACAAGCGCAAGAACCACACCATTGAAGTCGTCATCGACCGCTCTGCTGGTGAAGCCGGGGATCGAACATCGCCTGGAAATGTCAGTCGGCCTGGCCATGAAGCTGGCGGGCGGGCTGGTGCAGGTCGCCGTGGTCGGCGGCGACGAACAGCTTTATTCCGAGAAGCTGGCTTGCCCGGATTGCGGCATCAACGTGCCGCAACTGGAGCCGCGGTCGTTTTCTTTCAACAGCATGTATGGGGCTTGTCCCGAGTGTCACGGCCTGGGCAGCAAATATGATTTCGATCCGGCGAAGGTCATCACTGACTGGTCGAAGCCGCTGCTTGACGGCGGGCTGGGTCCCGGTTCTGCGTCGCAGAATCTTTTGCACATGGTGCAGATTTCCGCGGCGGCGTATGGCATCGATCTGAACACGCCATTCGAGAAATTTCCCGAGAAGACGCAAGACTTCCTGCTTGCACGGCGAGCCTGGCCGCGGCGGCAAGACCGGATTCCACGGCATCTTCGGCTATCTGAAACAGAATCTCGAAGAGTCCACCTCGGAAGGCTACCGCGACTGGCTCATGGACCACATGTCCGCGACGGAGTGTCCGGCGTGCCAGGGCAAGCGCCTGCGGGCGGAGAGCCTGGCCGTGAAAGTCAATGGCATGTCGATTGCCGATTTCACGGCGCTGCCGATTTCGAAAGCTTTGGAAGTGGCGCAGAGCATCAAGCTCGCGGGCCGCGAGGAGAAGATCGCCGGCCGCGTCATGCACGAAATCGTCGAGCGTCTGCAATTCCTCAATGCAGTGGGGTTGAACTACATTTCGCTCGACCGATCGGCCGCGACTTTGTCGGGTGGCGAAGGCCAGCGCATTCGTCTCGCCACGCAGATCGGCTCGAAGCTGCGCGGTGTGCTCTACGTGCTCGATGAACCTTCCATCGGCCTGCATCACCGCGACAACGGACGGCTGCTGAACGCGCTCGAAAACCTGCGCGATCTTGGCAATACCGTGCTCGTGGTGGAGCACGACGAAGAAACCATCCGCCGAGCCGACTATGTCATTGACCTCGGCCCCGGCGCCGGCCGCCACGGCGGAACGCTGGTGGCCCACGGCACACCCGACGAAATCATGCGCGAGCCCAACTCGCTGACCGGAGCCTACATCTCCGGCAAGGCCGCGATCGCGATGCGTGCCGAGCGTCGCCACGCCAATGGCACAGCGCTCACGATTCTCGGCGCCAACGAAAATAATCTCAAGCATCTCGATGTAACCTTTCCTCTGGGCGTAATGACCGTGGTGACCGGCGTTTCCGGCTCCGGAAAATCCACGCTGGTGAATGACATTCTTTACCGCGCACTCGCTCGCCAACTTTACCGCTCGCGCGAAAAAGCCGGCGAGCACAAGGCAATTTCTGGCGCGGAGCACATCGACAAAGTCATTCGCATCGATCAATCGCCTATCGGCCGCACCCCGCGCTCGAATCCCGCGACGTACACCGGAGTCTTCACCCAGATTCGCGATCTCTATGCCATGCTGCCGGAATCGCGCGAGCGCGGCTACAAGGCTGGACGCTTTTCCTTCAACGTTTCCGGCGGACGTTGCGAGGCCTGCCAGGGCGAAGGCCAGCGCCGCATCGAAATGAATTTTCTGCCCGACGTTTACGTGCTCTGCGAAGTCTGCGGCGGACGCCGCTACAATCACGAAACCCTCGCGGTGAAATACAACGGCAACTCCATCGCCGACCTGCTGGAAATGCCGGTTTCCGACGCGCTGCCGATTCTCGAAAACATTCCGCAGGTAAAGCAGAAGCTGCAAACCCTGGTCGACGTCGGCCTCGGCTATATTCATCTCGGACAATCCGCCGTCACGCTCTCCGGCGGCGAAGCCCAGCGCATCAAGCTGGCCCGCGAATTGAGCAAGCGCCAGACCGGCAAAACCCTTTATCTGCTCGACGAGCCCACCACCGGGCTGCACTTCGACGATGTGAAGAAACTGCTCGACGTGCTGCACCGGTTGACCGACCTGGGCAATTCGATCATCATCATCGAGCACAATCTGGACGTGATCCGCAACGCCGACTGGATCATCGACCTCGGCCCCGAAGGCGGCGAAGAAGGCGGCCGCATCGTGGCACAAGGCACGCCCGAGCAGGTGGCGCGGGTGAAGAAGTCGTACACCGGGCAGGCGTTGGCGGGATATTTTGGAAAAGCAGTTGTCAGTGCTCAGTTATCAGTTGTCAGTTAGAGGCGATTGTTTTGTCTTCACCCGAAAATCCGCAGTTTGATCCCCGGGCACCGCTGAGCACCGAGCCTCAGCCGTCGCTCTCGTTGACGCCCGATCCGCTGCTGCCGGATTCGTTCCCTGCGGCTCCATCCTTTCTGACTCCTGCGCCCGAGCCCCCGCGCGATCCCGTCTGGGATGGCTGGGACGTGCTGCTGATCGCGGTCGTGGCAGTACTGAGCCTAATTGTCACGCAGGTCCTCGTGCTTGTTGGGGCGAAGGAACTGATCTATCCGCACTTGCGTTGGAACGAGGTCGTGCAGAAGCTTGCGCAAAACGCTGTGCTGGCGGTCCTGGCACAGCTTGCGGGGTACATCCCGCTAGCCATTTGCATGGTCGCCGTGGTCGCGGGAAAGTACGACGTCCGCTTCTGGCAGGCGATCCGCTGGAACTGGCCTCGCTCGCAATGGAAGATGCTGGGCCTGGGAGCGTTGGTCCTGCTGTCTCTGAATTTTCTGGGCCACTTTCTGCCCATGCCGCAAAGCACGCCATTCGAGGAGTTGTTCTCGCGGCCCCGCGACGCCTACCTGATGTCGATATTCGCCATCACCCTCGGCCCGCTGATGGAGGAACTTTTCTTTCGCGGATTCCTGTATCCCGTGCTGGCACGGCGCATGGGCGTAGTCTGGGGAATTTTTTTCACAGCGCTGCCGTTCGGCCTGATCCACATGTTTCAGTATGGCTACGCCTGGGGAGTGGTTCTGCTGATCTTTCTGATGGGAGTGGTCTGCACCGCGGTACGCGCGGCCACCGGGTCGGTGGCATCAAGCTTTCTGGTGCACGTAGGCTACAACGCGACAGAGATGCTTCTGTTCGCGGTCGCGACAGACGGTTTCCGCCACATGGAAAAAGCCGGGATGGTGCTATTTTGAATCTGTGGCGGGACCACTACTTCACTGTTATTGTCAGCAACTGCGCTCCGCGAGACCACATAATCCAGCGGAGCCGTCGCGGTTTCGTCCACGCTCGATTCGCCGCTGACGATCATTTCCTGATTGCCGCGCATGCCTTCCATCACATTCATCACCGAGATGGGCAGCGTCGGCATCACTTTGTCGGCGACGCGGGCTTCGGGGTCGGCTTCGAGCAGCGACACGTAGACGCGGTTATTGGTGTGTTCTTTGTTGAGCAGCGCGATGGTCGAGGCCAAATCGAGCTTGCGTCCGAACGCCGGATTCATTCTGCCCACGCGGTCGAGGGTGTCGCCGTCGCTGACCAGAATGCGCAGCGTCCCTTTGCTGGCGGAAGTCGGAATCCTCACCGCGATCGATTGCACCACGCGCTCCCCACGATAAGGCGCCAGCACGGTTTCTACGATCACCTGATCGCCAGGCCGCGCTTCGGTCACGTCGGTGCGGGCACTTTCGAGCCTCGCCCAGCGGCGTTCGCGCACCAGGTCGAAGTCGAGCTTCACGCTCTGCACCGCGGGAGTGTTGTAGGCGTTGTCGTAGATGCGGCCGAAACGGTCGCCCAGCGTGAGCGCAGCCTGCATGGCGGCGGGCTGTCCGTTTTCCGACGGGGCAAACATATTCTTGAGCGCAACTTCGGGAAAGCCCTTCACGTTGATCGCGCCACTCAGCCGGTAAGTGATTTCTTCACCGTATTCATTCACGCCGTGCAGCGCGTTGAACACCGTTGCCATGATTGCGACCGGGCTCAGCCGGGGATTGTTCAACACTTCGTAATGAAATTCTTTTTTCTGTGCGCCGCCGTTAATCGTCAGCGTGACCGGAATCATTTCCGGCTGCTTGTTGAACACTCCCATGATCCCGGTGTGGCGATCCTGTACGAAGACTCCAGCTTCTTCCGTGGTGTTGACGATCTTGAACGCATTCAGCGGTGATGCCAGCGTGGCCAGCACCTGCGCCTTGTTCATGGGCAGATCGACTGCGCCAAACTGCAGCAGCGGATGTCCGCAGGCCAGCAGCCGCTGCGGATCGATATAAGTCACGGTACAGGTAGCGGCAATATCCATATCGCCGCGCACCAGAATCGCGCTTACCGCCGAACCGCGTTCCAGCGGCTCGGGCTGCCTGTCGTCACTGACGGAGCCCGCCCCCATCACCGGCACGATTCCCGCGGACGCGAACTCGGGAGCGAAGCGGCGCACCGCGTCTTCGGAAAATCCATTGAAGACTAAAGGCGTCTCGATCGGCTTCAGATAGTTCGCGTAATCCTGCGTGGAATTTCCGAGCGCGACAGCGTCTCCGGGAGAGGCTGTCTTCCCCGCCGCGCTGGTCACCGAGGGCCGCGTCGCCGCCGCTTCTTCCGCCGGCGATCGGTCGAGGGCATTGATCTCCAGCATGCTCGCGATCGGAGTCACCCCGGCGATGGGCTCCTTGGAAAATTCTCCGATGCGAAACGCCAGCGCTCCAGCCAGTTTGCCGTCCAGATACACCGGACTGCCGCTCATGCCCGCGACTACGCCCGTATATTCCACCTTGGTGCCGTGCAGCCGAACCAGAATGATGTCGCCCTTGGGGCCGTTCACGTTGCGCAGCACGCCGAGCACTTCCACGTCCATGGGCTCCGGCTTCACGCCCTCAAACACCGTGTAAGCCACGCCCCGCATGCCCGCGTGGATCTGATCCACGGCAATGGTCGGCTGCGCAGTCTGCGCTGGTTGAGGGTTTTGAGCGGCCAGACTTGAAGATGAAAACAAAGTCAGGGCGATACAGAAGACCAATAGGCAGACGAAGCGGGTGCAGACCACTTTTTTCATAATCCCCCGAAGAACCGGCCAAGAAACCCTGCTCCCGGATTAGACTCCGCCAAACTGTAAGTCGCTATCAGGAGGGGAAGTGCGAGGGCCAGGCCAAACATCCTAATCACGAATCCTTGCGTCTATACTAGCATAGTAGTTTCCGGGGGTCCCCCATGCGAAATAGACGAATTTGCAAGACTTTGCAAGCGGCTTTATCGAAGATGACCGTGCCCAACGCCAGCGCAAACGTGGGGCTCATTCTGACCGCGGTGTGCGCGCTAGCCATGCTGTTGGCGGCCCTGCCCCTGCTGGCGCAAGACCAGTCGCAGCCCTCCGGGCAGACCCCCGCTCAGTCGCAGCCGCCTGACAACGGCAAGCCCAAGCAGGATGTTCCCGCCGAAGCCGGCGGTCCGGGCGATAGTGTCGGCCCCTATGCGATTCCGAAAAAGACCGCGACAGAACCACCTCCGCCGCCTCCTCCACCCACTCCGAAAAAGCTCGAGGACGTCCCTGACTACTCGCTAACGGTCAACGTGCCGCTGGTGAATGTGGATGTCATGGTCACCACCAAAGACGGCCAGTTCGTGCCTGGACTGAAGAAGGAACATTTCCGCATCATCGAGGACGGAGTTCCGCAGACCATCACCAATTTTGCCGTCACTCCCGCGCCGATCACGGCCGTGTTGCTGGTGGAGTTCGCATCCACTCGCTACAGTTTCATGATTGACGCTCTACGGGCTTCCTATGCCTTTGCCGGAACCCTCACCAAGGACGACTGGATCGCGGTCAGCTACTACGACATGCAGCCGCACATTCTGGTGGATTTTACCCAGGATAAGAAAGCCGTCTACGGTGCGTTAAACCAGTTGCGGATACCTGGCTTCTCCGAGACCAACGAGTTCGACGCTTTGTATGACACGCTGGATCGCCTGGACCGGGTCGAAGGGAAGAAGTACATCATCCTGATCACCACCGGATACGACAGCTTCAGCAAGCTCACGCTCGATAAGATCACAAAGAAGATCAAGGATACGAAGGACGTCACCATTTTCCCGATCAGTGTGGGACAAATCGCCCGGATCATGGGTAACGCCGGGAACCGCAGCATGGGCATTCACGCCAGCGAACTGGACTACCTGCAGGCTGATAACGAACTGAGAAACTTCGCCGCCATGACCGGAGGCCGCGCCTATTTCCCGCGGTTTCAGGGAGAATATGGCGAGGACTTTCGGGCGATTGGCGACGACATCCGCCATCAGTACTCGCTGTCCTATCACCCCACCAATGCCAAGCTCGACGGAACCTACCGCAAGCTGAAGGTGCAGGTCGTAGCGCCCGATGGCGGCCCGTTGAAAATAAAAGATCAGAAAGGCAAAGACGTCAAAGTGGAAGTCGTCGCCCGCGACGGCTACACCGCCAAACACACCGTGGACTAGGAATCTGTCTCTGATGCGGGGTGACCGCCGTGTCCTCTTCGACGAGCGGGTGTCGTGCAAGCGAACGGAACGGTCAATGAGCGTTATGGCATGTTTTCGTCAGTTCACCGTGCAGACGGGCTCTCGTAGAATGCTGCCATGGGCAAAAGCATTCGTTTTATCTTCAGCGTCCTCCCGCTCCTTGCTCTTAGTCTCTGCGTAGCGCAGTCTGAACCACATCATGCGTCTAAACAGCAAATGAGTTTTTCAGCAGGAGAAGAATTCGAGCACCCCGTCGCACTTCCCTCTGGAGCTTTGAAAGCACTGGAAACCTCAAAGCTGTCTGCCGGGATGCTTCGTGATTGTGCAGTCAACGAGGGCATAAAAGTTAATGAGATCCCCGCGTCGTGGTTCGCAGGCTCTTGGATCGAACTCAGTGGTGGTGGTTCATCCGGGCTGGTAGTAGGTGCCCCCAAACCCGACTGTTTCTGGGGCGCACACATAACTCAGTTCTGGTTGCTTTCGAAGAACGGGGATAACTACAACGTAGTCTTCACCGGAAGGGCAGACGGATTTAGCGTCCTCGCAAAACGGACGAACGGCTATCGTGATCTGCAATTGATTTTTGTAGGGCGAGCCGGAGCTGAAATAACTTACGTGACATTCGAATACGCAAACGGCGAGTACGTGGAGTCGGACAGCAGAACCGAGCGCCCCTATGACAATTGACGTAACATTCCCGCTACACTCATGACGCCACCCTAAGGGGTTTTGAGTGTAATGACCCGGCGCGTTCCGACAACCTGCTTCCAGTCGAATAACGGCAATTCTGAAAAATGCTGCCAACTCTTCTTGCCGGTGTGCCATCTCATACCCGCAGTTGATGGGTTTGCCACCTTCGCCACGATCGAACTGGTGTGAGGTCCGCCGATGGCTAGGTCGGTCTTGATTGTGGATGACAATTCAGTAGTCCGCCAAGCTCTTGTGCGGCTATTCGTCGATGGTGGATTTGAAGTATGTGGCGAGGCCGAAAGCGGCCGCGCAGCGATTGAGAAAGCTCAAGGATTAAATCCTGGCCTGATTGTAATGGACCTCTCAATGCCGGGGATGAATGGCATCGAAGCAGCGCGTTGTCTCCGACAGCTGCTGCCAAAAGCGATGATCATTATCTTGAGCGATTACGGGGGAATGTTCCGCGAGGAGGAAACCGGTTCACTCGGTATTGCCGCTATTGTTTCGAAAGCGGAGTGCCCATCGGCGCTGCTCCACGAGGCCAGAACTTTGCTCCGTCAAACCCCACCGCTGGAATGATGCCAAAGAAAAGCCGCCCCCAAAGCGGTTTTCAAATCTCATATTGATCTGCCCGCCCGTGCCGGAGACAGGTCCCTGGTGCCGAGTGGAGTCAACGGTTTCCCTACGATTGTTTCTGCCTGCCGGAAGTCGGCCGAGCCTGCCAACACAAGATTAGCCGAGGTTTCACAGAGAATTAACGCCTCCGTAATATTCGCGGCTAATACTCTTAATCTCTCGTGGAGGCTTCATATGAAGACGATTCAGCTGGTGCTAGCTGGAGCTGCGCTCGCGGTAATGCTGGTGGCGTCGTATGCGATGGCGGCTGATAACGGCACGGTGGGCTCCGGCAACATCAAGCATGTATTGCTGTTGAGCATTGACGGTATGCATGCGGTGGATTTCTACAATTGCTCGCACGGGATTCCGGGCGCCAATGGCGGGAGTCCGTATTGTCCGAACCTGGCAGCGCTGAGCCAGACGGCAATCAATTATGTGAACAGTGAATCGTCGAAGCCATCAGACTCTTTTCCCGGCATGGCGGCGCTGGCCTCCGGCGGTACGCCGAAGACCACCGGCCTTTACTATGACGTCGCGTACGATCGGTTGCTCGATGCGCCGACAATCACGACGGGCACTGGCTTGGCTGGGGGACCGTGCACGCCCTATGCGACCCCTACCGGGACGACCACCGACAACGATCAGGGAATTGATCTCGACGATACCAAGCTGAATGGCGGTGCTCCCGGCGCTGCGCTGACCGAGGGCGGCATCGCATCGATCGACCCGTTGAAGCTGGCGCGTGACCCGGCGGCCGGTTGTGCCCCGGTGTATCCGTGGAACTTCATACGCACGAACACGCTCTTTGGCTTGATCCATGCGGCGGGCGGTTACACGGCATGGATTGACAAGCATCCCTCTTACTCGTTTGTGGGTGGCCCCGGCGGCACCGGCCTGGATGACTACTATTCACCGGAGGTCAATTCCGACCGTGGTACCGCTGCCGGGTATCAAGACTCTGGACGGCGCTTCGTGTAGCCCGATCCGCGACTCAGTCGGCGTGTCAGCGTGGAACAGCAGCTTCGCCAACATCCAGTGCTATGACGCGATCAAGGTGTATGCCTTGCTGAATCAGATCGCGGGCAAGACACATTCAGGAGCGCCGGCGGTGGTACCAGCAGTCTTTGGCATGAACTTCCAGTCCGTATACGTCGGAGAATCTGTGAACGAAGCGGGCGTAGCCACAGGCGGCTACAAGAACGCCGCAGGGCTGCCCAGCGCCGAGTTGCTGAAGGAGATCGAGTACGTGGATACCGCGATCGGTCTCATCGTCAACGCGCTCCAGACCGCGGGCATTTATAACAACACCCTGGTCATCGTCACCGCCAAGCATGGCGACTCGCCAATCGACCCGGCTCGATACGTGGCCGACGGAACCAATACTCCGGCAACGCTCCTAGGGAATCTGATTCCCTTCTCGGAATCGCCGCTTAACCCGACCGGCATTGGCGCAACCGAAGACGATGTGTCCGTGCTCTGGCTGAAAAAGGGTGTGAGCGTGAACGCTGCCGTGAAAATACTTCAGCAGAATGCGACGGCGATCGGCTTAGGGGAGATCTACTACGGGCCGTCGCTGGCGATTAACTACAACCTGGGTGGTCTGGCACCGGGACAGGATTCGCGGAGTCCCGATATCATCGTGACCCCGAACGTGGGCGTCACTTATTCGAACAGTACAGGGATGGTGGGCGATCATGGCGGGTTCGCGCACGACGATACCAACGTCATACTGCTGGTTGCGAATCCGAACTTTACGGCGCAGACCGTCTCGGCACTAGCGGCCACCCGGCAAATCGCGCCGACGATTGTGCAGGCGTTGGGGCTCGACCCGGCGACACTGGACGCGGTGAAGGCAGAAGGCACACCAGTGCTGCCCGAGGTTGCGGCGCAGTTGGCAAAGTAAAGTCACATGCCAATTTCGCGACTCGCGCCGTCTGACCGCGATCACTTCTTGCAGTCAACGAGTGGGATGGCCTGATAACGGAAGTTACGTGCAGCTCGCTCTCAGCGTGATGAAGAAAGTGCCGTCCGAACATCGGGCGGCATTGTGTTTTGGTTGCGATTCGAGACAATCCCTGTCGGATCGGAACTAACGCTGCAGAGTGCCGCTGACAACCGTGTTCGCGTCCGTCTCGATGGCCAGCATTTGCTTCCCGCCGTCCACAACCACGAGGCTGAAGTGCATTTCGGAGAGCCCCTTCGGCGTTATGGTAGCCCTGCCCGTGCAGTCCGCGCCGACCTTGTAATAACCGGTGACCGGCTCGTCTGCGATCGCTAGAAACGTGCCATCCTCGCTAGCGGCTACGTGTCCCTTGATCACTCCGTCTCCAGAATCGTTGACACTTAACTTCAGCTCCCCGATGAAAGCCACCGCTGTGGCGGGCGCGCCTGCGAGGAAGACGCCGGTTGTTTCAAACCCAAAACTACCCTTAACTCCGGCATTGCTGCAGACCGGGGACCCCTGCTTCACGGCGAATCCCTCCGAAAAAAGGTGGAGGGCCAGAAAACCGGTTGACGTAACCACAAAGGAGAAGGGGCTGAGTCCCGTGGGGTTACCCGTGCCGGTGCAGTTCGAGGCGACTGCGTAGGTTCCGGTGAGAGGCTCGGTGGCAATCACGCCGTCATGGGATGCTGTGTTCTCTCCGGTAAACGTACCTGTGGTCGAGTCAAACGTGATCTGGGTCACGGCGGCGCTGGTAGGCGTGCCGGAGGCGTCGGTGCCGCCGTGCAGAAACCCGTAGGTGCCACTCAGCGAGGCGTTTGAACAAGTAGCCGCCCAGGCACCGGAACTGAGCGCAAAGCTGGCAAGAACAATTGTTAAAGCAATGCGACGCGTTTTGGAAATCATGGTGCTCTCCTGTCTTCTTGGTTGCGTTCATCTACCTGGCAATGAAGCCAATTCGAGGCGAACAGCACTGCGCGAGCACGGCATGTTGACAGAGTGAGGCAGGCGTCGAGTTTCGATTGAACAGGTACACATCCGCGTGTCCGCTGGGACGCGCGTAGACCACCGTCGAAGAGTCCCGTGACAAAAAACACGCATTGCCGCTGGAGGCGCTCCGTGCCTCTAATCATGGAATCGGAAATGGCAGGCGAAAGACGACACCAGGGCAGCAAATTTCTATCGGGTCGCTTCAGGCGGAGTTAGCGATGCGTGCTTTCTCGGCAGGGAGGTAGGCCAAGTTAATCATCCGAAAGGACTTGCACGCCGCCTTGGAAGTCAGTCGGTGCAAAATCGCGGTTAGACTCATTGCCGCGAATTCTTTGGCTTCAGCGTGCAAGCCGGACGAGAACGCTCTAAACTATTGAGTCTGCGTGGAAGTTATTGATTCTACGTAAACGCCGTTTTCGGCGCGCTGAAAATCAGCTTCAGCAGCCCGCGCAGAATGCCTCGTAATCGCGTTTGCAAGCCCGCGGGACGCGTTCGAGTGACCAGGGCGAGCGGATCATCGTCCGACGATCAAACCTGCCTGGAATCGCCTCCAGTGGAGAAGTTAGCTTTAAGCTAATATTACAACTCCCATTGGGAATCAACAACTTACGCGTGATCTGCGTAGAATCAACAACTTAGAATTTACTCCTGGCAAACTACGCGCCTACATGCGAAACAAGTGATCCAGCAGCAGGAACACGCCTGCCCCTACAAAAACCAGCAACGCCATCCTCGCCGAGGGTTCCTTGTTCACTTCTGGAATCAGGTCAGAGGCGGCCACGTAAATCGTGACTCCCGCCGCCAGCGGCAAGCCCGCGCCCACGTGATGGCGGAACAGTGCCATGGTGAGAACTCCAGCCAGCGTCGACCCGCCCAGCACCACCGACGCGCCCCAGGCCGTGCCCCGGCTGCGTCCGCTCGCGAGCATCACCGAACTCACCGTGAACCCTTCGGGAATCTTGTGCAGGAATATCGCCAGGAAAATCAGCCATCCCAGCCAGTTGGAAACCAGAAATCCGGACGCGATCGCAATGCCGTCGAAAAAAGTGTGAATGATCAGGCCCAGCAGCACCGAATATCCCTTGTGCGAATGGATGAACTCATCCTGATGCGTCTCTTCACCGAAATGAAAATGCGGCGTGACCGTGTGCTCGAAGAAATGAATCATCAAATATCCCAGCAGCACCAGAAACGCCGCTGGACTTTCCGCGCAACTCCAGACTTTCCGGAACCATTTCGACCAGCGCCGTTGCCAGCATGAATCCCGCGCCCAGCGCCACAAAATAACGCAGATAGCGCCGCTCCCAATGCCGCTGCACAATGATCGCCCCGCCAAACACGTTGGCGGCCGCAGCAGTCAGGCCGAGCAGAATGCTGATCAGGATGGGGTTCATGTGCGATTGTGCCGAATCACGTTCCGACTACCGTCTGCTACTTTTCCGCAGCTGCCTTTTGTTTCTGCAATTCGGAAAGGAATGCCTGTTCCCGTTCGGCGACGTAGCTCTTATAGCCTTCGGGATCAATATATGGATTCGCGCCGCCGGCGTTCAATTTTGCGTGCTTCGCTTCCATATCGTAGTAGCTGCCATGGGCGCCCAGAAAAACATCGCAGGGCAGCGACTTGAGCACACGAAAACCGCGCGCGTAATCATCGGCGATCTCGGGATAGCGCGCGTTATTCATCAGCTTGTATCCGGGATTGACGTTCGGGCTGCCCACGATCACAACATCGTAAGTCTTGCCCGCCTCGCGCACTTTCAAACTCCAGGTGGTGCAGCCGCGGGTGTGCCCGGCGGTCTTGTGAGCAGTCAGCACGGTATCGCCGAGTTTCACCTCGTCACCATCATGCAGCACCCGGTCCACTTTGGCTGGCGGATATAGGAGTCGTCGCATCGTCACCGTATTGGAAGTCGCTCTTCCCGCCCGATTCGACAACGCTTACGTCTCCATCCATAACCATGTATTTCGCGCCGGTCAGCTTTTTCATCTCGGCGCTGCCTGCATCGTGATCGAAATGAGCATGGCTGATCAGCAGAATTTTCACGTCGCTGAAACGAAATCCCAGTTTTTCGATGCTCTCCCGAATGAGCGGGACTGAAGTTTTCAGATTGCTGTTGATCAGAATGTTTCCGGCGGAAGTCCTGATCAGATACGAGGCAAGGCCTCGGCTTCCCACGTAATAGATGTTTCCGATCATGCGGTGCGGCGGGAATGGTTCGCTCCAATCTGGGGAACCATGTGCGGTGGCGTTAGAGTTGCTCTGTGTGGGTGTAGCCGGAGCAGGGTTCGTCTGCGCGAACACGCTGGCGGCGAGAACCAATGCCAGACGAAACAAGATCAGGCGACCGAGCATATGTGGAAGAGTATACGCACGTGCGTGGGCATTTCTTCCTGCGGTAACTGAGTTGTGTCAAAACTGGCCGCGCTGGCGACTATCCGCTATGCCGGATGTGCATCACATCGCCATCCTGCACGATGTAATCCTTCCCCTCGAGCCGCAGCGTGCCTTTGGCGCGGGCGTTGGCTTCCGAACCGGCTTCCAGCAACTGGTCCCAGCGGATGGTTTCGGCGCGGATGAAATGCTTCTCCAGATCGGAGTGGATCGCGCCCGCTCCTTCCTGCGCGCGGGTGTGCGCGGGAATCGTCCAGGCGCGGCATTCGTCTTCTCCGGCGGTGAAGAACGAAATCAAGCCGAGCAGTTTGTAGGTCGTGCGGATCAGGCGCGTCAGGCCGCTTTCCCCGAGGCCATAGCTCGACAAAAATTCGGCAGCGTCGGCATCGCTCATTTCGGAAAGTTCGGCTTCCACTTTGCCGCAGATCGCACTGGCCCCGGCGTTCGGCCTGCGCGGCAACTTCCGTCAGATTGTATTTGCCGACCGCTTCTTCAAGTTCCTTGCCCAGTTCCGTGGACTCGCCAATGTTCAGCACGTAGAGGATCGGCTTCTCGCTGAGGAACATGAAGCCGCGCAGCCGTTTCTTATCTTCGGGAGTCATCTCCATTTCGCGCAGCGGTTTTTCGTTGCCCAGGTGCACGTTGGCACGCTTGATCAGCTCGAACTCTTTCTCGAGATCCGGCGTCTTCATCTTCTTGAGATCTTTTTCCAGACGCTCCAGCCGCTTTTCGATCTGCCCTAGATCGCTGACCATCAAGTCGAATTCCACGTTCTTGATGTCGCGCAAGGGATCAATCGTGCCCACGTGCGGAATCGAAGGATCGTCGAACACGCGCACCACATGCGCCAGCGCGTCCACTTGCCGCAAATGCGCGGAATATGCCGTGTCCTTCAAGGCATCTTGCCCTATGGCACCCACATCCACGTACTCGACCGACGCGTGGGTGAGCTTCTTCGGGTTATAGAGCGCGGCCAGACGGTCGAGCCGGTCGTCCGGAACTTTGGCCACGCCAATGTGCGCCTCGCGCGGGTTGGCGCGGGCCTGCTCCGAAAGATGAGCCTTGGTAAGAATCTGAAACAGCGATGTTTTGCCTACCTGAGGCAGGCCGATAATGCCGGTTTTCATAGGGGAAGCTTCTAGCTTTTAGCTCCTAGCTTCTAGCTAATGCGATTCCGACGCGAGCTCAGAGTGGACGGATACTGCGACGTCAGCGAACGTCGGGGAACCTTTTAGGATAAATGATTCGGCCATCGAATGCCCAGGTCGGGTAGTGACTCAATTTCAAAATCATTTCAACCTGATGTCATTCTGAGCGCGGCGACAGCCGGGCGAGGAACCTTATGTCGACCGACGCCGATGACGCCGTAGCCGGGAATGCCTGCGCTTCATGCAGTGCAGGCGTTCCTCGCATCCGGGCAAACTGATGCCGGGTTTCGTAAGGTTCCTCCGGAGCGCTTGGCGCGCTCCTGCGGGATGACATCGGTCGGTGAATCCGTGAGAGCCTAACTTCAAATTGACGAGGTCGATTTCAGGACGAGCGATGACCAGAGGCTCCGAGCTAATAGCTAGAAGCTGCTTGCCGTTAAATAAGCCACCACCAGCCCCAGCAACAGCACCGCGCCTTCTACGCGCGTCGACCACACGTGCAGTGCGTCAAACTGAACTCGCGCAGGATTGTCGACCGGCACGGAAGCGAAGTCGCCGACTTGCGCGCGCAGCGTGTCCATGCGGGGCATGATCCAGAATTGCGAGAGCAGCGTGAGGCCGAGCATCAGGCACAGGAGAATGTGGCGGCCGGAGATTCCCTGCGCAGTTCCGTCAGTGAGTCGGCTGTAGAGCAGGGAACTGAGCAGGTAAATGATTCCGGAGATGATGGCGATCCAGTGCAATTTACTCAGGGCTCGCCCGACTACATTGCCAGCGAGATGTGTGCTGGGCAAAACCTGAAATGCGGTCGGGGCAAGGACGAAGGCAAAGAAGACCAGGCCGCCGATCCAGCAGATGAGAGAGAGCAGCATCAGGAAGCGTAGAAATGACATACGGGAAAATTATAGTCTTCGCGGATCGAGGTCAATGCCCGCGTCTTTTAGTTGGCTGCAACCAGAGCTCGCGTTTGAAAACTTTTCTCCGGAGAATCTTCCACGCAACCTTGGGGAGGCGGAAGAAATTCACGAACCAGAACCATCCCCAGAAGAGCAGATACCCACCGACGAGCGGAGTTAGTGTTCCCCAGCCGACGTGAGATTCCGGTTTCTTGTGGGAGAAGTATCTCAACGTCTTGCCGTCCCAGGAAACGGAGAGTTTGGGAACGTACCGGAGCGTGGACAATCGGGGAATCGTGCTCCCAACTCTTCGATACAAAGGTTCCAGCAGAAAGCACTTGCCATCCTGAAAGTACTCGACCCATGCGTGTCCCTCGCCGTACCGGCCACATTTTCCACCGATGAATCGCGCGTCGTAACCCATATTCAAAAGCTGCCTCCACGTCCAAAGTGCGAAATCGTCGCAATCTCCTTTTTTCCTTTTTTCAAACTCCTCCGGGGGTTGCCAATAGTCATCCTTGCCGAACAGTTCTTTGTCGGAAACATACTCGCATCCGATCAGGAATCTGCGGATCTCGTCGATCGTGGTGCACTGGATCGTCAGGGGCTGGCTGACGTATCGGCCCATGGGAAATGTGGGATGAGGGCCTTTGCGGCGAAGAAAGGGCTGGGAAACCTGATGTCCGATCGCGTCGTAGGCTTCGGGGATTGTTTCTGCGATCACGGAAATCGCATTTTCTCACGCCGGAGGAAAGAAGTAACCACCGGGCACCGAGAAACGAAAACTGGCAACTGCTTCTAAACTGGCACGGCTACATTCTCGAAGATCTCACGCAGCGCCTGCCCCGTCTTTCTCGTCTTCTGGTTTTTCGTCTTCTAACTTCTCTCGTAGGGGCGGAACAAGGGGAACGGCGAGCATACTTTCGATCTGCTCGGGACTCAAACCGGCCGCAGTCAACGTCTGGGCGATCGTTCTCTGTTGTGCTTTGTACCGTTCGCTGGGGACAAATTGTTCGGCGATCGTGTCGCTCTCTGTCCACAGGCCTCGGCGATCGGGACGACCTCTCTGGTTGGTTGGCTTGGCCACACTGTGCCTTCGGTTCAAATTATACTGCCGCCGAATATACTGCTGCCGACTTAGCCTAAGGTTTCTCTAAACTGAATGACGGCCGACTGGCCTGCGTTCCGGAGCGACCTTACACGGGCACTGCGACGTTCTCCACGATCTCGCGGAGAACCTGATCGGCCTGCTCTGACTTTTTCAGCGTGGAGGCGTACAAGCCGCTGACTACTACTCTGTGCGCGAAGACGGGCACGGCGAGCGGTTTGAAATCTTCCGGAGTGCAGTAGGTGCGGCCGTCGAGGAAGGCCATGGCTTGCGCGGCGCGGTAGAGGGCTTGCGAGCCCCGGGGCGAGACTCCCAGCGACAGGAATTCCGATTCGCGGGTGCGGCGCACGATTTCGAGAGCGTAGCTCACCAGCGATTCATCCACGCGAACGTGTTTGACGGCTTGCTGCATTTCGAGCACCTCGGCGCCGGTGAGCACGGGACGTAAATCTTCGAGCCGCGACACGCCGGCTTCGGAGCGCAAAATTTCGCGTTCGGCAGCGGGCTCGGGATAGCCCATGCGGGCGCGGATGAGGAAGCGGTCCATTTGCGATTCGGGGAGTGGGTAGGTGCCGTGGTGCTCCACGGGATTCTGGGTGGCGATCACCAGAAATGGCTGCGGCAAATCATAGGAATGCGCGTCGATGGTGACCTGGCCTTCGTTCATGGCTTCGAGCAGCGAGGATTGCGTCTTGGGAGTGGTGCGGTTGATTTCGTCGGCCAGCAGAACGTTCGTGAAAATCGGGCCGCGCTTGAATTCGAAGCGCTGGTCGCTCGCCGAATAGACCGAGATCCCGATCACATCCGAGGGCAGCATGTCGCTGGTGAACTGCACGCGCTGAAAGGTGCAATCGAGGGCGCGGGCCAGGGCCTGTCCCAGCGTGGTTTTGCCGACTCCGGGAACGCCTTCGATGAGCAGGTGGCCGCGGGCGAAGATGCTGACGAGCGCGAGGCGGACCACGTCGTCTTTGCCGCGAATCACGCGGCGAATGGCTTTTTCGAGCTCCGTTGCTTTGCTGGAAACGGCGGCCTTGTGCGAAATAGCGCTAGCGGTTTCGGGCGACATTGTTTTGATTCTACTATTCGGCTTCGGGGGCGGAGGAGTTACCTACGTCACAGGACCAGCTGTCAGCTATCAGCTTTCAGCCATCAGCTAAACCCAGATCCCTCGCTTCGTTCGGGATGACAAATCTCTCGTGTCGACGATTGTCGCAATCACACGGTTGAACGCTTGCGTCGGCAAAGCTTGCACTGGCCTTAGCTGACAGCTGAGAGCTTACTGCGTGAACTCCGCCGGGCGTCCCGTCAGCCGCTCGATGCGCTTGGCGATGGGCGGGTGCGTGGAAAAGAGGCCGCCGAAGTTGATCCCGAGCAGCGGCGCGATGATGAACAAATGCGCCGTCGATGGCGTGGCCTGCATGGGCACGCGGCGGGAATAGGTGTCGAGTTTTTGCAGGGCGCTGGCCAGGGCGTAGGGATTGCCGGTGAAATGCGCGCCGGTGGCGTCGGCTTGATATTCGCGCGAGCGGGAGACAGCAAGCTGAATCAGGCTGGCGGCGATGGGGGCGACGAACAGCATGAGCAATCCGGCCAGACCTCCGCCGCCGCGGTCGTCGCGTTCGCTGCGGCCGTAGCCGCCGAAAATCATGGCCCACTTGCCCATGCTGGCCAGCATGGTGATTGCACCCGCCAGCGTGGCGGCTACCGAGCTGATCAGGATGTCGCGGTTATTGACGTGGCCGAGTTCGTGGGCGAGCACGCCTTCGAGTTCTTCGTCATTCAGTAGGGTCAAAATTCCGTGGGTCACGGCGACGGAGGCATGTTGCGGGTTGCGTCCGGTGGCGAAAGCGTTGGGCGACTCGGTGGGAATCACGTAAATTTTCGGCATCGGGATGCCGATTTTCTGGGTCAGACGCTCGACCGCCGCGTAGGCGCGCGGCAATTCCTCGCGGGTGACGGGCTGAGCTCGGTACATGGCCAGCGCGATCTTGTCAGAATAAAAGTATGAGACGAAATTCATCACGGCGGCGAAGGCTAGGGCGAGGAACATCCCGTTCTGTCCGCCGAAGGCGCGGCCGATGAACATCAGCAGCAGCGTAAGCGCGGTCAGCAGGAATGCGGTCTTGAATGCGTTTCCCATGGTGGTTCGATCTTACTCCACGTTAGATGCTGGTTCCGACTTTCGGACGCGGGCTTGGGGGGCGGTTGGCTTCGGTCGTGGCCAGGGGCGGCGGCGCTTGTGGGCAAGATCCTGATAACAGAGGAGTTGTCTGCTGGCAGCCGGATCCGCTGCCGAGCTCTGCCCTCTCGGACGGGCGAGGGGCCCGTTCCCACACGAACCGTTCCCGCACGTGCTTGTGGGTCAGGCTTTTTGGGCTTCGCGTTTCAGGGCGTGCTGCAGGGTTTGGTCTAAGGCGGCTTTGGTTTTTTCGTATTCCTGTTGGGTGATTTGGCCTTGTTTGTGTTCGACTTCGAGCTGGAAGAGTTCTTCTTTCAGGCCTTCGAGCAGCATGGAAGAGGAGCTTCGGCGGGCGGCGAGCGGCGAGCGACGAGATGCTGGGGTTTCGGGAAGTTCGTAATCAGACTCGGAATCTTCGATTGGCGTGAGCTTCGCGCGCCCGGCGCGAGTGGCGGACTGTTGCCGCGCGGCTACGAAAACGGCGCCTAAAGCGAGCAAGCCCGCGAAGCCGCCGAGGATGGGCCAGCGGTATTTCTGTAAGGGGTCGGGAGCGTCGATGGGCGGGCCGAGTCCGCCGCCGGGACGGTTGCCGCTGGGCGGCGCCGAGGCGGTACCGCCCTTGCTCGGCGCCGGCTTCTTGCGGTTCGGCCAAGGTGCCTTCGCCGGAAACTTTGAAGGCCAGGTTTTGGCCGGGCTTGAAGTTGGATGCGACTTGCACGCTGGCGTCGGGCTCACTCGGATAGTTGATCAGCTTGTAGCCGGCCGCAGTGGCAGCGGCGGTAAATTGCATCGCCTTGGGCGTCATGACCACGAAGTGGTCCAGGGGATATTGCGATTTGGGATCCAGATTGGCGCTTCCGGTGTAAGGCATCTGGTAAGCCACTTCGAAGCGCGTTAGGCCGGGACGCAACGGGAAGATGAACGAATAGCGGTTTTTCTCGCCTTCGGGCACCGGAGCGGTTTTCAAGGGGTTGCCATTTTCTGTGGTGGCGGTCGCGGAATCTGGAATGAGCTGTGCTCCGTCGGGAATGTAGAACTCGAGGTTGCGCTCGTCCATTTGAGTGCGCGGCGGTTTCGAGGAGTTCTGCACGCCAAACTCGCGGACGATCTCGAGCTGACCTTGCGCTGCCTGGATGCGCATGATGTCGGCGACGACGCTGATGCCGTCGATTTTCTTGCCGGCGTCGAAGACTTCGATTTCAACCGAGGTGGTGCCGGGGGGCGCCATGCGATGGTAGGTGACTCCCTGGTGAATGGCGCGGACCAGGTGCGGGGATTGCGCGTCGTCGAGCTTGAGGGTGAAGTTGCCCTTGGCGTCGGTCTGGGTGCGTGCGGATTCTTCCATGCCCTGAGTGAGGCTGAGCAGGACCACATCGTCGCCGGCGGCGGGTTTGCCGGTGGTGGAGTTCTTCACGGTGCCGGTTAGGGTTTGGGCGGCGGCCAGGGAGGTGAGGAGGAGGATGGCCGCCGAGATCCAGAGCACCCTAGGTCTACTGCGGATGCCATTGTGCAAGGGAGCCTTCGACTGCGTGGAAATTTCGCTTCGCGAAGTTTCCACTCCGCTCAGGATGACACTGTTTAGACAGCGAAGTGCTTTCAACCTTTTGTCCTCCGGGGAGCGGGTGCGGGTTTTGATTCCAGGCGGGCGATTTCGGCTAGCAGCGTGGCGGCTTCGTCTTGCAGCGAAGACTTGAGCGAGTAATAGTCGGCGTCGGGCACTTTACCGGCTTTGTATTCGAAATTCAGGTCGCGCAGGTTTTCGTAGACGGCATCTTTGCGCTCGCGCAGGAATGAGGCGCGGGTTTTCTCTGGGCCGAGAAAAATCTTTTCCGGAAGATAGAAAACGTAAACCAGAGCGGCCACGCTCGCTACGACGTAGAAAAGGATGATCACAGTTCAGTCTCCTTGCCGGCCTGGTCGCGGAATTGTTCGAGTTCGGCGCGACTGATCCTGGGGCTGCCGGTTGGACCCGAACCCGCTAGTCCAGAATAAGAGCCATTGCTCAGTCCGCCACCGACTGGGCTTGGCGGGTGGTTGTTATGCCATCCGCGGACCACCAGAACTACCAGGCCGAATCCGAAGAAGAGCGCGGCGAAGGGAACAATCCACGCGGTGCGATTGAAGCCGGTGGTGGTGGGCGCAGCCAGCACCGTGGGACCGTATTTCTGCACGAAGGCTTGCTCCACCAGGCTATCGCTGTCGCCGCGCATCACCTGCGCGGCTAATTCGTTGCGCATGCCGTCGGAGTCGGGGCATCCCACGTGGTTACATTCCAGAAGGATCTGGTTGCAGCCGCAGATGCACATCAGCTGGTGGCCGAGCTCGGTGAAGCGGGTGGCGGGATCGCCGGCGCCGGAGAAGAGGAAGACTGCCAGGCAGAGCAGGAGTGCCTGGATAGTTTTGCGACTGCGGGAGCCCGACCGCGTTCGACTCGAGTTCGTCATTGGCCTTGGCATCTGGACATCTTCAATCTCTGCTGCGTAATCTCCGCTGCCGGCATTTCGCGGGCAAGAGTCCCTTCGACTTCGCTCAGGGCAGGTCCGCGCCACACAAGCAAAACCACCGGGCTGCGCCCGGCGGACAGCCGAGGGCGGGCTGTCCCCACATGAACCTTGCCATCCCCGAATGTCATATCAGTCTCCCGTCACTGCATGAGCGGGTTCGGCTACGCGCTTGGCTACGGGCACACCTGCAGGAGCGGGAGCATTCGGAATCAGCGCCATACCGGTTCCTAGCACCATGACCCAGGCCCCGATCCAGATCCAGATGACCATGGGATTCAGGTGCGCCTTGATAATGGGCCAGCCTTTTTCGTTTTGACCTTCGAAGATCACGTAGAGGTCTTCTTTAAATGTGGAGCGAATAAAGGGCAAGGTCGAGGCCTGCTGGCTGGCTTTGTAGAAGCGGCGCTCGGGCGTTAGCGTGTCGATTTTATTGCCGTTCTTGTAGACATCGAGGACGGCCCACTCGCTGGCGTAGTTCGGAAACTCTTCGTCGGTGTAAGACCGGCAGATGAGCGTGTAGTTGCCGATGGTCATCTGGTCGCCGTAGTTCAATCCCTTGTCGGCTTCTTTCTCCTGGTTGAAGGCGGAGCCGGCGAAGCCGATCATGGCGAGTACCACGCCGAAATGAACAATGTAGCCGCCGTAGCGGCGGGTGTTGCGATGGCCCAGCTGAACGATGGAGGCGAACATGCCCTGTCCGGTGTGGCCGGAGATGACGCGGCCGCCGCGATAGAACTCGGACACGATGGTGAAGATGACCAGCGCGGAGAGAAAAATCGTCATCAGCGAGTAGAGATAAGTGACGTCGCGCCACGGCCGCATGCCGAAAATCGAGCCCCAACTCTGCGGCGTGATCATCAGGAAAATCGCAACGGCGAGGGCGCCGATGGTTGGCCACAGGAAGTTGCGCTTCAGGCTTTCGAACGACGTCTTACGCCAGGCCAGCAGCGGGCCGACGGCCGTGAGCAGCAACAGCAGCAGCGCTACCGGAATGTTCACCTTGTTATAGAAAGGCGCGCCCACCGTGACTTTGTTTCCCTGCACCCATTCCGAGATTTTCGGGAACCATGTGCCCCACAGCACTGTGAAGCAGGCCAGCAGGAGCAGCAGGTTGTTGAACAGGAAACTTGACTCGCGCGAGATCAGCGATTCCAGCTTGTGTTCGCTTTTCAGGTGCGACCGGTTCTTGATGAAGAAAAACAGGAACGTCACAAACGTGATGCCGAGGAACCACGCGAACCAGTCGCCGATCGAGGACTGCGCGAAGGCGTGCACCGAGCTGATGATTCCGCTGCGCGTGAGGAACGTCCCGAGAATTGCCAGCCAGAAGGCGGCGAAGACCAGCCACATGTTCCAGACCTTCAGCATGCCGCGTTTTTCCTGCATCATCACCGAGTGCAGGAAGGCGGTACCGACCAGCCAGGGCATGAGCGAGGCGTTCTCCACGGGGTCCCATCCCCAGTAGCCGCCCCAGCCCAGCACGGAATACGCCCAGTGCGCGCCGAGAAAAACTCCGCAGGTAAGGAAAATCCAGGTGACCATGGTCCAGCGGCGGGTGATGTGAATCCACTTCTCGCCGGGATACTTCATGATCAGCGCGCCCAGCGCGAACGCAAACGGAACGGTGAACCCGACGTAGCCCAGGTACAGCATGGGCGGATGGATCACCATCTCGGGATATTGCAGCAGCGGGTTCAAGCCGCTGCCGTCGGCACGCAGCGGGCCCTCGAGAATGCCGAAGGGATTCGCGGCCAGATTCAGCAGCAGAAGAAAAAAGACCTGCACCGCGGCCAGGACTACCGAAGCATAGGCGAAAAGGCGCGGATCGGTTTTGTAACGCAGTCGCAGAACGAAGCCATAAGCCGACAGCAGCAGCGACCAGAACAGGAGCGAACCCTCCTGCCCGGACCAGAGCGTGGCGAATTTATAAGGAGCGGAGAGGTCGCGGTTGCTGTGATGAAAAATGTAAGCGATGGAGAAATCGTTCTGAAACGCGGCAGTGACGAGAACCACTGCGGCCAGCAGTACGGCGGCAAAGCAGGCAACTCCGGCGCGGCGGGCGGTTTCGCCGACGCGGTCCATCCCTTCGCTCTCATGACCACTTTGGAAGAACAGCGCGATCATTCCGACGAGGAAGGAATAGGCGGCGAGCGCGAGCGCGAGCAGAAGAGCGAAACTACCAATTTGCGCCATGAGGGGGAATCCTCAGTATCTTTTCAAAAAACCTGCCACTGGGCAAACGCGGAAGTTTCAGCCCGAGCAGAGGTGGCGGAAGGCCTAGAAATGAACGCCGCGAGTATTGTCCCACATCACAGGCGGATTGTTGCGGGGTGACGCAGAAAACTACGCCACCCCGGTCCGGCTGATGGTCGCGATCTGGTCGCGGTTAGAGTTCAGAAAAGCGGCCGGTTTGTCGGTAAGGGCACGACTGCGGGCGCAAGAAACTTCCTTAAGGCGGAGCCAGCAGCTTGTCCGCCAAACAAGATCAAGCCGGAAATGGCCGCCTACGCCCGATGCTCCTGGTAACGATCCAGGATTTCGCGCTCCGCGACTAGCCAGTCATCCGTCTCGCTTCCGGCCGAGGCCCCGCGCTGCATGTAGAGCTCGAAGGCACGACGGCGGATTTCTTCTTCCAGGCTGAACGGGACCACGCTGGGCCGTGGCGCTGCCTTCACAATTTCAGGCCGGGATTGAGACGCAGAATGCGACTTGGCTCTCGACTTCCTGGTTTCTCCGCCCGAAGCCACCGGCGCGACTGCGGCTTCGACGGGAGCGACAGGCGTGGCTTCTGGATTGGTTTCGGACGGCTTTCCGGTACGAGTTTTGGACCTTGCCATGATCGAATACTCCTTGCCGACTCGATGAGTCAGTATGAATTGACTTGCCTATAAGTGAACCGCATACACTTCGCCCCTGAGATTTTTCATGCATTTTTCAGTTTTCCCAGAGGTATACCTACTATAAACCTTTCCCCCCTGTGGATGAAACCCTCGCGTACCAAATCATTAGCGGCAGGTTTTGGGCGGAAACGGTGAAAGTATCGATGCGCCGCGAGCAACTTCGGAGAAACCTGAGTTGCTGCAAAATGGCTATGCGAATTACCGGAGAATGGCTATTGTGCCTTACCGGGACTTCGCCTTAGTCTCTTTCGATCTGAGACTACATTCCTGTGCGCCGAAACGCCCGCGCACTTAGGATGAAATGACGAGAATCTATCTGGGACGCCACGTGTATGGCGCGGCTGCCGTCGCTTTTGGCGTCATCGCTCTCGTGTGGCGTGACTTCAACACCTGGCAGCAGATTCGCGCCCTCGGCAACGTTCCTCATCGCGAGATTCTCGTATATCTTACAGCTGCGATCGAGATCTTCGGGGGCATCGCGATTCAGTGGCCCAGAACGGCGCGAGTCGGCGCCGTCGCGCTGGGCACCATCTATCTTGTGTTTGCGTTGCTGTGGGTGCCGTACATCGTTGCCACACCGCAGATTTATGATCGGTGGGGCAACTTTTTCGAGCAATTTTCTCTGGTCGCGGGGGGCCTGATCGTCTACGGGTCGGGCGACTACGCGCCGAACGTCAGCCCGTCGAACGTCGACCAGTCGATTGGCCAGCACGATTCGGCACGACCGGCAAAGGCTGCCCGGATCGGGTACTTCTGTTTTGGAATCTGTGTTGTTTCATTCACGCTCGAACAACTCTTCTATCTTTCTGGAACGGCAGCGTTCGTTCCCAAGTGGATTCCTCCCGGACAGATGTTCTGGGCCATCACCACCACGGTTGCGCTGGGGCTCGCGGCCATTGCGCTACTTTCGGGACGTTCCGCTCTTCTGGCGTCGCGATTGCTCACCGCGATGATGGTCGGCTTCGGCTTGCTGGTATGGTTGCCGGTGCCTTTCGCCGATCCGCATAAGCTGTTCGGTTGGGCCGGGAACGCTCAGAATCTGGCGATAACGGGAGCGGCATGGATTGTCACCGATTTTCTCAGCCAAAATCGCTCCGCCTCCCTGGCCACTTCGTGAGGCGCCCAGTCGTTATCGCATGGTGGAGCGTAATGCCTCGGAATTGATCCTCTAAACGCTGGATTCCTATCGACGAACCCGCGCACAGGAAAATCACGTGCGACAAAGGTACAATTCCACCTGCCTTTAGACGGTTAAACCCGGCCGAGTCATGGACTCAAAACATACTCTTCAGCGGCTGCTTGTTGTTTTGGGGGTTCTCGTGGCAGTTATTTCCTCTGGACGAGGACAATCCAGCAACCGTGCAGCTGCACCTTCCGATGCGCAAATCACGGTGCAGACGATCGTAAGCCCGCTCGCCGGAGCGAGCCGTTGCCAGTTCTGCCATCCTTCCCAAGTCGAGGGGTACGCGCGGTCGGCGATGGCGCACTCCCTCCGCAGCGCGGGTCAGGAGCCGGATGGCGCGGTCAACACCGCCGACGCGAAAATCACGATGCATTCATCGCCGGCGGGCTATTGGCAGCGCCTGCAAAGTGGTGGAGACGCGATCGATTACCGCATTGATTACGTGATCGGGTCAGGCAATCACGCCTCTGGCTACCTGCTCGACTTGGCCGGTCACCTGTTCCAATCTCCCGTCGCTTACTACAAAAGTCGCGCAGCGTATGACTTGGCGCCGGGATACGAGGGACTGCCAAATCCAGATTTCACGCGACCCGTGGCGGAAGGATGTCTGTTTTGTCATTCCGGAACCGCGTTACATATCTCCGGGACGTCGAATGCGTACCGGTCGCCGCCATTCTCCGCGGAAGCGATCAACTGCGAGCGGTGTCACGGCTCGGCTGAGAAGCACCTGAGCGATCCCCGAGCTGGCACAATTATCAACCCCGCAAAGCTTGATCACGCCGCTCGCGACAGCATTTGCGAACAGTGTCATTTGTTGGGGGTTGGCAGGGTGCTCAATCCAGGAAAGAAGTTTTCTGATTTTCGGCCGGGACAAAGCCTGGAAGATGTTTTCACCACTTACCGAAATGTCTCACCCCCTGGTGCGGACAGCGAGAAATTCAAAGTTATCAGCCATGTGGAGCAACTCGCTAGAAGCACCTGTGCGCGCAAAAGCAACGGCCAGTTGTGGTGCGGAACCTGCCATGACCCGCACGATAAGCCTCTGGAGCCAGTCCAGTTCTACCGATCGAAATGCCTTTCCTGCCACATGGAGAATTTCGCCAGTTCTCATCCTGACAAGCAGAGTAATTGCATCGGTTGCCACATGCCCCGCCGGGATGCCAAAGACGGAGGTCATACGGCTTTCACCGATCATAGAATCCAGCGACATCCCGAGACGCAACAAACGTTGCCTGAAGACACCGACATTGCGGCGTGGCGTGAACCCACGCCGGATTTGCAGAAGAGGAATCTCGGCATTGCTTATGTGAATGTCGGCGCGGAACGCCGTTCCCCACCATTTGTTGTTCGCGGTTACCGCATGCTGACAGAGGTGCAGAACCAGTTCTCCACTGACAGCGCGGTTTTCACCGCGATGGGGACCGCCTTGCTCCTGGGCAAGCAATCGACGGAAGCAGAATTCGCGTTCGAGCGCGCCCTGCAACTCGACCCGGACTCGGCCACGGGCGAGACGAACGCCGCGTCAGCGTACCTGCAAGCGGGCGATGTCGATAAAGCGGTGACGCACCTGGAGCGCGCAGTCACGATTGATCCGTTCCATCTGCCCGCCGATATGCCGCTGATCGATCTTTATAAGCGCCAGGGAAATGTGGCGAAGGCCGCCGCGTTGTCCGACAAAATCAGCGCGATCGTGGATAATCACTCGGACGAAACTGGCGAGAAGCCTTCGCCTGGCAGTTCACCCCAACCGGCCGAAGCGGTTTTCAAGAATATCCAGGTGCTCAAAGGCGTTTCCTCCGACCAACTGATTCCTGCGATGCGATTCATCACGGCATCACTCGGAGTGGAGTGCAACTATTGTCATGTGCAGGATCATTTCGATAAAGACGACAAGAAACCGAAACAGATTGCGCGCGACATGATGCGAATGATGTTTGCCATCGATAAAGACAGCTTCGAAGGCAATCGGGAAGTCACTTGCTACTCCTGCCATCGGGGCTCGCTCAAGCCCGAAGCCGCTCCGATCGTTGGGAGTGAGGTGCAGGTAAAGCCACAAACGACGGCGGCTCCAGTCGAGGACAAGCTTCCCGTCAACATGCCTACCGCAGACCAACTGATCGACAACTACATTCGCGCACTCGGCGGAGCGGCTGCGATCGAGAACATCACCAGCCGCGAGGAACACGGCACGACAACTCTCGGTGGACAAGCCATTCGCTTTGAAGTCTTCAACCGGAATCCAGACAAGCAGGCCATGATCCGCCACCTGCCGTCAGGAGACAGCATAGCCGTTTTCGATGGCCACGAGGGCTGGTCCAGCACGCCGGGGCGGCCTTTACGTGATATGCATGGAGCGGACCTGGATGCCGCTCAGATGGACGCAGACCTTCATTTCCCGCTGCACATCAAGCAAGTGTTTGCCGAGTTGCGCGTCGAATATCCGGAGAATATCGGCGACCGCGAAGCTTACGTGGTTTCGGGCACAAGAGATGGGCAACCACCAGTGAAGTTTTATTTCGACGAACAGTCTGGGTTGCTGGAACGTGTCGTGCGCTATGCTCCGTCGCCCCTCGGGCTTGTTCCCACTCGAATCGATTACGGCGACTACCGGAATGTCGATAGTGTTGAGACTCCGTTTCGCAGCACGGTGACCCAGCCTGGCGAGCGTTTCACTTTCCAGGTGGAGCAACTCCGGCAGAATGTTCCGATCGACGAGGCCAGGTTTGCCAAGCCAACAGCAACTCCACCAAAACCATCGGGGCCGTAGCGCGTGGCTGGAGTCGAGGCTTGGCCGATTGTTCTGACGACATCGTCTTAGTGAGCGGCCGGACCAGGTCATAGCCCGGATTCGTTTTCGCGCTTCTCACGCGCTCCAGTAATGTCGAGCTCTTCTGATTAATTCGGCTCCGTGATGCGGAGGGTTTGATTTTCCGTCATCCCGGTTGTCAGAACTTGTTTGCGCCCCGACGGCCAATCGACTTCGACGCGGTCAATCTTCTCTGCATCACCCAGGCCGAAGTAGAGCGGGAGAACGCTCTGCGCCAGGTAGCCGGACTTACCGTCGTTGTACTTGGTGTATGTTTGCCCGCCAGCGCGGACACAGACGGTTGCACCGAGCCCGTTGCGGTTTGAACGGGTGCCTTCCAGCACGATTTTCAGCCAGTGAATTTTCTTGCGCTGTGCGAGGTCGCTGACCAGCACCTGCGGCTCGGAATTAAAGTCGTTGGTCACGATGTCGAGATCGCCGTCGTTATCCAAGTCGAATATGACAGCAGACCGGCTGGAGCGTGGCGCCATGACGATCGATTTGCCGCTCTGGCCGACGCAGACTTTGCTATCCAGTTTTTCCTGCGCCTGTCTTTCTTGCGGGTCAGAACAGTCGATCTCGAACCATGGCGTATAGAGATTCTTGCGTGGCTCGATTCCGAGAACGAACTCGGCATCGTCAAACTTTTTTCCGCGGTCGTTCAACAAGAGGGAATTAATGCCGTAGCGATAGGGATAACTCATGCCGGATGCGATGAAGATGTCATCCCATCCGTCCGCGTTAAGGTCTCCCACGCTGGGGCCCCACGGCCAGTAGGTTTCTGCTCCCAGACGATCGGAAACTTCTTCAAACTTCCCGTTGCCCAGATTGTGATAGAGGGCATTTCCCCAGATGTAATCGGACTTGGTTCCCTGAATATAGGAATCGGTCCAGGTGATGTTCGATTTCTTCTTTTCGTTTTCCGGGCCCGGTTCATCGCTCATGTCGGAGTGCATGTCGACAATGAAGAGATCCATAAGGCCGTCGTTGTCGTAGTCGAAAAATTTGATTCCCATGGCTCCCCACGGAGTTTTAGGGAAGTACTGGTCCGTTTTCTCGACGAACTTTTTACCACCCTGGTTCTCGTAATAGTGGCTGTGTCCCTGCATATTGAGGAAGAAGATGTCGGGCCAGCCATCGCCATTCAGGTCGCTGAAGCTGGCGTCGCCGCACCAGCCGTGCGGGCTCAAGCCAACCTCCGCGGTCACGTCTTTGAACCGATGGTGGCCCATATTTTTGTAGAGGACGGGATACTCGTAACGGTCGGGGTGCAGGTGTCCGTCAAAGGCATTCGGTATCCCGACGTACTCGCCGTTCGGTCCTTTTTCGTCATAGGTGTACTTGCCGACGTTGCAGACCAAAAGATCGACCAAGCCGTCGTTGTCGTAGTCGAAAAAAAACGCTCCCGAAGAGTGAGCGACCAATCCGAGGCCCGCTTCCTGGGTAATGTCTTTGAAGTGTCCGTGGCCGTCGTTTTTGAACAGCACATTTCCGCCGCGGACGGTTGTGACGAACAGATCCTGACTGCCGTCGTTGTCGACGTCAGCGAAGGCCGCACCCACGCTGATCCGGCCCGGAAGTCCGACGCCGGCTTCCTGCGTGATGTTCTTAAACTTCCCGTTGCCAAGGTTTTTCCAGAGTTCGTTTCCCCCAACCTGATTCACAAAGTAGATGTCGTACAGTCCATCGCCGTCGACGTCGGCAACCGCCACGGCACTGCCGTGATCATAGTGGCCCATGCGCATGTGCTTGGTGATATCGTCAACCGCGTGGTAGGTGAAGGTGATGCCGCTTTCCTTCAGCTTGTCGGCGAACTGGAATTGATAAAAAACCTTGAACTGCCGGGCGGCCTGCATCTGGGCTTTCTTCCGGGCAGGAAGAGAATCCTTTCCCATATCGTCTTCGGGGTAGCGAGCGCGGACCCCGGAATCGGAGGCGACGCCGGTTACGACGAGAATCGCGACTGGGACCAACTTCCGAGCAAGTGTGAGCAAACGATTTCTCCGGAGCCCCATGTTCGATCTCATGGCAAACGGATTGTACTGTAGCCGATTCGCCGCCTCCAATGAGAAAATTGGCTTGAAAGCGTTCTGATGGATGCACGAAGATAGTGAGTTCACCGCTGATTCCGGGCCTTATGTGGGGAAACCTTTTCCAAAGTCTTCCGCGTCGAGAGAAGGGGAGATAATGGCAGGTATGCGTTTCCCCGCTCGACTGGGTGTTCTAGCTGCGATGCTGGCTGCTTGTTCCTTCCTCGTCGCTCAGACTGCGACTGATCAGGTTGGAGGCATTACTTCAGCGTTGCGTGCGGGGCAATTCGACAAAGCGCTGCAATTGCTGCAATCGGAACTGCAACGGAGCCCCAAGAATCCGCAATTGTGGACCTTGCGCGGCATTGCCCTTTCCGGCAAAGGAGACAAAAAAGAAGCGCTCGGCGCGTTCCGACACGCGCTGGAGAATTCGCCCGACTATCTGCCCGCATTGGAAGGGGCGGCGCAGATCGAGTATGAGAACGGGGGAAAGGATGCGGTTGCGCTGTTGCAACATATCCTGCAGCTGCGTCCAAACGATCCAACCACTCACGCCATGTTGGCCGTTCTGGCTTACCGGCGCGGAGACTGTGCCACTGCAGTCCCTCACTTTGAGCAGAGCGGTTCTCTCGCGGAATCGCAGGTCGGAGCATTGCAGGAATATGGTGATTGTCTGGTGCGGATGAAGGAAACCGAGAAGGCAATTTCGGTATTTAGCGCCGCGCTCGCGCATTCGGATGCGGACGCCGGTCTCCGCGCTCGCCTTGCATCCGTGCAGATGATGGTGCAGCGTCCCAAGGATGCCATTGCGACTCTGCAGCCGCTGCTGCAAGAAAACTCGACAGATGCCAACGTCCTCGATCTGGCCGCGACTGCCTACGAGGCCGACGGGAACACTCCGGAGGCCGTCCGCATTCTTCATCAGGCGATTGTGGCGGACCCGCACAACGTCAATCTCTATCTCGATTTCGCCAACGTTTCGATGGACCATCAGTCGTATCAGGTTGGCGTGGATATGATTAACGCGGGACTCGCAGCCGAGCCCAAGGCGGCGCCGCTTTACGTCGCGCGCGGCGTGCTCTACGTCCAGCTTGCGCAATATGACAAAGCCGAGGCTGACTTCGAAACCGCTGACGCGCTCGACCCGCGGCAGTCGTTGGGTTCGGCCGCGGAAGGGCTGGCCGCCGTGCAGGCCAATGATCCTGAGCGCGCGCTGGGTACGGTTCAAGCAAAATTGGTCAAGCGACCCAACGATCCGTTCCTGCTTTACTTGCAGGCGGACATTCTGACGCAACGCGGCCCCGATCCGGGCAGCGCGCAATTTCGTGAAGCGATGGACTCCGCCAGAAAAGCAGTCGCGCTGCGCCCCTCGTTGGCGGCCGCGCACGATGTTTTGGCAAAGCTCTACCTGCAGGCCGGAGACAATGCCGCCGCCATCGAACAGTGCCGCAAAGCCTTGAGCAGCGACCCCAAGGATCAAACAGCGCTCTATCACCTGATCCAGGCAATGCGAAAAAGCGGGCGAACCAACGACATTCCGGACTTGCTCAAGCGGTTGGCCGACCTCCGAATGGAGGGCACCAAGGCAGAGGCAGAACACAATCGTTACAAGCTGGTGGAAGAGAAAACTCCGTCCTCTTCCTTAGAGAAACAGGAAAAACAGGAGAAACCACAGCCTTGACCGTTAACCGCCGCGATTTTGTCAGGTTGTCTCTGGGCTCTGCGCTCCTCGTGACGGCTCCACGGCTCATGGCTCAGGGGGTAGCCGCTCACACTGTCAAGCCGGTGGCGCGACCAGCCCCCTCGGGCCGCCCCTTCTATGCCCACTTCGTCGATGTCGCCGCAACTGCGGGATTACATGCTCCTGTGATCTACGGCGGAGTCGAAAACAAGAAATACATTCTGGAGGCTACCGGTTGTGGCTGCGCCTTCCTCGACTATGACAACGACGGTTGGATCGATATTTTTCTGTTGTCGGGCACGCGACTGGAGGGCGATCCGCCGGGCGCGACCAATCGCCTCTACAAAAACAACCGCGACGGAACCTTCGCGGATGTGACGGAGAAGGCTGGACTCAAAGCTGTAGGCTGGGCATCCGGCGTCTGCGTTGGCGACTACAACAACGATGGGTTCGAGGACATCTTCTGCACCTACTTCGGACAAAATCGTCTCTATCGCAACAACGGCGATGGAACGTTTACTGACGTGACCAAGGCCGCCGGCCTTTGGAACGATCAACCGCGCTGGGGAGCAGGCTGCAGTTTCCTGGACTACAACCGGGATGGGCACCTCGACCTTTTTGTTTCGAACTACGTGCGCTTTTCCTTCGAGCACGCCCCGGTGCCGGGTGAGAACGTAAATTGCAATTGGAAAGGCGTACCGGTGGAGTGCGGGCCGCGCGGATTGCCTACGGGCAGACATTCGCTCTATCGCAACAACGGCGACGGCACCTTCACCGACGTGAGCCAGCAGTCCGGGATCGCAAATGCAACCGAATGCTATGGGATGACGGTGGTCGCTGCCGATCTCGACGAAGATGGCTGGACTGACATCCTCGTGGCATGCGATTCCACTCCGACGTTGCTCTTCATGAACAATCATGACGGAACTTTTCGGGAAGAAGGCGTGCTGCGCGGCGTAGCCCTCAGCGACGACGGCATGGAGCAGGCGGGAATGGGGGTCGGAGTCGGAGACTATGATCTGGACGGCCATCTGGATCTGTTCAAGACTCACTTTGCCGAGGACGCCAACGGCCTCTATCACAACGACGGCAAAGGAAACTTTGATGACCTGACTCGATCGTCTCGCGTGGCGGTCGATACCCGGTACATCTGCTGGGGCGCCGGCATCGTCGACCTGGATAACGATGGCTATCCCGATTTGTTCATGGTTACAGGCAACGTTTACCCGGAAGTGGAGCGCAAGCTGCCGCAATATCCCAACAAATCCCCGCGTGCGGTCTTTCGCAATCTGGGCAATCGCACGTTTGAGGAACTGGGGACAGAGGCTGGACCAGGTGTCACCGATGCTCACTGCAGCCGCGGCTGCGCTTTCGGAGATTTCGACAACGACGGAGACCTCGACATTCTCATCGTCAATTTGAACGAACCTCCATCCCTCCTGCGAAACGACATGAAGGGAAAGCAGAACTGGATCAAGGTCAAGCTCGAAGGAGTCAAATCCAACCGCAGCGCGATTGGAGCGCGCGTGCTGGCCCACTATGGCGGCAAAATACAGGCGCAGGCCGTGCTCAGCCAGTCCAGTTTCTATTCCTGTAGCGATTCCCGCCTGCACTTTGGGCTGGGTGGATCCGCTTCTGTCGACCTCGACATCTACTGGCCCAACGGACTGCACGAGAAATACAAGGAGCTTCCTGCCAATCAGCTCGTCACCCTGCGTGAAGGAGCGGGAATTGTGAAGAACAAGGGCTGGAGCCGCGACTGAGTTCCCGCTGGTTCAATCCTTTCCAAGTCTTTCTTTCTACATAACACCGGGGCGCAGTAAACGTTCACGAGGACGGCGTACCCGAGAAAGTTCTTGACAACAGTAAACCCTAGTATTTATATAGTATCCGTTTACAGTAAACGTTTGCTCAGGCGCTTCTCCGACGAAGCGCGCGCTTGGGAGGAACCATGCAGCTCCGCCGCTATCTGTGGTTACTGTCTGCCGTCCTTTTCAGTACTGCCGCGTTCGCGCAGTTCACGAGTGGTGTCCAGGGCACCGTGCAGGATCCATCGGGGGCCGGCATCCCTAAGGCCACGGTGCAGCTGGTCAACACCGCCACCCGGGCTACGCAAATTGCCACCACAGATGCGGGGGCCACGTTCCGCTTCCTGAGCCTCGCCCCTGGTTCTTACAAGATCACGGCCGAAGCCGCTGGCTTCGCAAAATCTGAGGTCGACGTCACCCTGCTGACGGAACAAAACCTGAGCGTGCCGATTACGCTGAAGGTGGGCTCCGTAACCGAGGCGCTCACGGTCACCACGGAGGCTCCGGTGGTCGACACTGCGGACAGCCGCACTCAGTTGACTCTGGAAAATCAGGCGGTCGCGCAGTTGCCTATCGTCGGCCGCAACCTGGTCACGCTCGTGACCATGGCTCCCGGCGCCTCCGGCCTGGGAACCAGCGCATCTGGAAGTCCCGCGTCAGGCGTGGACAACTACTCCACCGAAGAGCAGGTCGACGCCAGCGCCAATGGTCAGGGTCAGAACAATAACCAGTACGTTGTAGACGGGCTTGACGTTACCAGCGGAATTCGTCAGGGCGTGTTGAATCTGACTCCCCAACCAGAGGCCATTCAGGAAACCAGCGTTCAGGTCAACACCTTTAGCAGCGAGTATAGCCGCGCTGCCGGATTGCAAACCATGTTCACCACGCGAAGTGGCACCAACGCGTTCCATGGTTCCGCATCGGACTATTTTAACTACGAGAAAATGTTCGCGAGCCAACACTTCGTAGGCTACCCTTATCAGCCCTTCCATTCCAACAATATGGATTTTGCGATAGGCGGTCCCATCATTCCCCACCACAACAGCTTTTTCTATTTTTCGGTTGAGCCGTTGCGCTCCTCGGCGAGCGCTGGCGGATCGGTTACCTTTGCAGATCCAGCGTTCATAACCTGGGCGCAGAACAACACCACCCCAATTGCCACTGGGGCCACCGTAGGAACGTCCGTAGGGACCGGAGTACTCAGCAACTATCGGCCCGTCGGAGTGTCCGGCATCGCCGTCTCCCAGACCGCACAACAGGTTTTTGGCAACGACGCGTCAGGGAATCCGATTTGCGGGACAGCGGCCGTTGATAATATTCCGTGTTCCACACCTATGGTCGACACCGGCGCGTTCGGCGCCACACAAATTCGCAACGGCACCCAGTATTTTGGCCGTATCGATCAGGTTTTCAAGAACGACCGCGTCTACGCCAGCATCTTCAGGACTCTTCTGCTGACTGGCGCGCCCTCGGCCATGCCGCAATTCTCCGCCCTGAATAACACCTGGCAAGTCGCGGGGCAGGCCACCTGGACGCACACGTTTTCCCCCACCACGCTGAACGACTTCACCGCCGGGTTGAGTCGGGTGGAAGGCGTCCTGGGCAGCGGAGCCAAGGATTACACCGTTCCGTCGATCTCCGTAAACGGCATCAACGTCGATTCGGGCCAGGCTTTTGGCGTGGGTTTCGCGCAGGGCGATTTCATTCAGCACAACTATCACTGGCGCGATGTCCTCACCCATGTGAAGGGCGCGCACACCCTCAAGTTCGGTTATGAAGGCTGGTATGGTGACGATGTCGAGCCCTTCCAGGGGCCCTGGTCCCAGCCAAAATTTTCTTTCGCCAATCTGTTGACGCTGGCGTCAGATGCTCCCGTTAACGAGAACGGCATTTATTACAACCCGCAAACCGGCACCGAGCAGTTGTGGAGTTGGGATGCCGCTTCCAGAACCTTCGGACTCTTTGTGGAGGACACCTGGAAGGCCAGGAAGAATCTGACCGTGACCCTTGGTCTTCGCTATGACGACAGCGGCAACCCGTGGTCCAAGAGTCCCACCACCGTCTTTGGAAACTTCTACCGGGGCACGGGCTCGACCGAGCAGGCGCAAGTGGCCGATGGCGTGGCCAGAGCCACGCACAACGCGCTGCTGGGCTCGGTGAACAACCTGTTCAGTCCACGCGTTGGCGTAGCCTGGGATCCCACCGGACACGGCGACTGGGTGCTACGCGGCGGGTTTGGTGTATACAACAACTGGCTGACCCAAGCCAACGTGCAGGAAGAATTCCGCGGCAGCCCTCCGGGAGAGGTTGATCCGACCTTTGTCGCGGGAGGGACTGTAAGCGCGCAGGCTCCCATTTTCGTTCTCGGAAACAGCAGCAAGCCCCCATTTGGGTTTACATTCCCGACTTTCGGGCCAGGAACCGGCCCCACACCGCAATCAGGAGGCGGGCTTAATGCGCAAGGCGGAGTGGTCGGCACCGAATTTAGTATCGGCGGCATCAACCCGCACCTAAAGTCCCCGAAGTCCAACATTTGGTCGGCAACTTTGGAGCGCAAGCTGGGAAGCAACTTTGCGGCCAGCGTTGGTTACAACGGGTCCCATTCCTACAACATGGTGGGCAACGGCAACTCCATCGGCAATGTCTCCTATGGTGTTGATATCAATGCTGTTCCCAACGATCTGATTATCCACAACAGCCTGAATCCGGTCCGCCTGAATCCCAGCTTTGGTGAAATTCTCTATGCCGATAACGACCGCTACGGCAATTACGACGCCGTGATTTTTGACGTGAGAGGGCACTTCACGCGTGGGTTCGTGGATGCTTCCTACACTCGTTCGAAGTCGCAGGACGACGCGCTCTCCTATCCCAATTCCGAGAGCCTGAATCCGGGGCAGTATTACGGGCCATCCATTTTCGACGTTCCCAACCGCTTTTCTCTCAGCTTCAACTATCAGCTGAAAGGCATGAATAACGGTCGGGGTGCGGTCGGCTATCTCACTGGAGGTTGGGGAATTAGCGGTACCAGCATCGTCCAGTCCGGGTATCCGTTGACGGCCGGGAACGGCAATTCCTACCAGCCGATTTGTGGAAATACTGCGACCGGTGCTCCGCCCTGCCCCTCAGCCGCGAACCCTGCCGTGGGCTATGGCGCCTCCAGCGGCGACTATCTCGCGGATGGAGACAATATCGCCTACCCGGATGCGCTCAGCTACAGCCAGCCGAACAACAACAAGGCATGGACTAGTGGTGGAATTCCTAAGGCTGACTTCGCCGTTCCCACGTTCGGTTCGGAAGGGAATGAGAAGTCGAACGGGTTCCGCGGGCCGAACTTCTACGAAACCAACGTCAACTTCTATAAAAACACGCACCTTACGGAGAGAGTCAATTTCGAGTTTCGGTTTGACGTATTCAATCTGTTCAACCGGGCAAATTATTCAACCGTCGATACCAATTTCCCGGACGGAAACTTCGGCGTAGCAACCTCGTCTCACGAAGCGAGATTCTGGCAACTGGGAGGCAAGCTTTCGTTCTAGGTTGTTCGAACAGAGAAAAATCTTCAAATACGAAGGGCACGAAGTATCACGAAGGGCTTGCTGGTAGGCTTTCCTTCGTGCGACTTTGTGCCCTTCGTGGTGAGTGTCGTCGACTCTGTTACGATTGCTCCCGATAATTGACAATCCGGGTGGTCGAAATCCGGATATCTGAATCTAGAGGGCTGCCATGAAGCTTCTGCTCACCGGAGCGCCTCGGGTGCTCGCACTGCTGGTTCTTGTTCTTGGAGTTGGGGTGATGACGTCATACGCCGACCTGCCGACGAAAAAATATCTCAACCTGGCCGCCATCAAAGTGATGGTTGCCGGAGCCGAAGCCGAAGCGCAACGGCTTCATGTGGACGTGACGATTTGCGTGGTGGACGAGAGCGGCAATCTGCTTTTCCTGCAAAAGGCAGACAGCGCGCCACTTAACACCATTACCTGGGCGCAGAAAAAGGCCCGGCACGCCGCGTTCTACAGAAGTCCTTCGAAGGACGCTGCCGAGAATTTGAAAAAGGGTAACGTCGAGGCGCTGGCGTTTCCTGACTACTTTCCCAATCAGGGCGGACTTCCCATTCAAGTTGACGGCCAGACGCTCGGCGGCATCGCCGCCAGCGGCGCGAAGGCTGAAGTCGACGAGGCGGTTGCGCAGGCGGGGCTGGACGCATTCTTCGGCAAGAAGTAGCGAGCGTAGGTCAGAGAGCGGAGGTCACTGATCAGGGGCAGGGGGCAGGGGTCAGTGCGCCAGGTCGTTGCAAATGATCGTTGCAAATGATTGTCCTGAAGAAGCTTAGTCTCGGAATTCTCGGGCTGGTTTGTTTGCGCGCGGCCTTCGCGCAAAATCAGGAACAGCGGATTGAGGCAATCGCGTCGGCATTGCGGGCCAGCGAGTACAACCGGGCAGTCGAGATGACCCGCGCTGCTCTGAAAGAATTCCCCAACAACGCGCAGCTGTGGGCGATGCAGGGCGCAGGCTACGCGGGCGAGGGAAACAAGCCGCAAGCGCTGGCTTCCTACCGGGCCGCGCTCAAGATTTCTCCGGATTACCTTCCTGCGCTGCACGGCGCGGTGCAGATCGAATACGACGCCAGCAGTCCCGAGGCGATTCCACTTCTGCGGCATTTGTTGCGCTTACATCCCGCCGACCAGACCAGTCATGGCATGCTGGCGATACTCGAGTACCAGCAAGGAAACTGCGCAGATGCCGTGATTCATTTCAAAGAGGCGGGAGCGTTGTTTGACGCCCAACCCGACGGTCTACACGCGTATGCGGCCTGTCTGGTGAAACTGAAGCAGTTCGACCGGGCGGCGGAAGTCTTCCAGCGGACGTTGGCTCTTAAGCCGGAAGACGCAGGGGAGCGTCGCCTTCTGGCTGCGATTGAACTGATGGCTCACCAGCCGCAAGACGCGCTGGCGACGCTGCAGCCGATGCTGCGAGGGAGTAATCCCGAAGCTGCGACCCTGGAGCTGGCGGCCACGGCATACGAGGACTCCAAGGACACGCCACAAGCGGTCGCGACTCTTCGCCAGGCGATTCTGCTCGACCCGCAGAATGTGAACCTCTACGTGGAGTTTGCAAACCTGAGCTCGGCGCATGATTCGTTTCAGGTGGGCATTGACGTGGTGAGTGACGGCATTGGGCAGCGGCCGAAAGCGGCGCCGCTCTACCTGGCACGCGGCGTTTTGTATGTTCAGCTCGGCCAGTACGACAAGGCCGAGGCGGATTTCGAAACTGCCCACGAACTGGACCCGCAGCAATCGCTGACCTCTGCCGCGCAGGGACTGCTGGCCGAGCAGGAGAACGATCTGGATCATGCGCTGGCAACGGTGCAGTCAAGATTGGTGCACAAGCCCAACGACCCCGTTCTTCTCTACCTTCGAGCGGACTTTCTTTCTCAGAAGGGCGTTGAGCCGGGCACGCCAGACTTTCGGTTGGCGATGCGATCGGCCAAGGAAGCCGTCTCCTTGCGGCCGGGGCTCAGCGGGGCGCGGACCGTGCTGGCGAAGCTCTATTTGCAGGCCGGCAACTACCGGGAAGCGGTCGAGCAGTGCCGGAAGGCTCTGGAGCAAGACCCGAAGGACCAGACGGCGCTGTATCACCTGATCCAGGGGCTGCGGAAGACCGGGGACGAACGCAACCGGCGCGAAATTCCCGACTTGCTGAAACGCCTGGCGCTGCTTCGCAAGCAGACTGCGCACGAAGAAAGCGAGCGTTACCAGTACAAGCTGGTCGAAGGGGACACTCAACCCAAATAGCTGGGATCGCGTCGCTCGTCGGAATATTCCACGCATTTTCAGCAACTCGCGTTCAGCAACTCAAGACTTCAGCAAAACGTAGGTGCTGTAGCTTTCCTTGTCGATGTTCATGAACGGACGCATGGTCACGCTGCTTCCGTCGGCTGAACTGACGAGCCAATCTCCCTTGGCGTTGTTGGCTGGCTTGGCTTGCAGCAATGCGTTGCGGTCGAAGCTGGGCTGCGAATCGGCCACGGCAAAAAGCACCAGCGGTCCTTGCACCAGTGCGACCAGGCGCGGATGATTCGCGTCTACCTGCTCGAGGCGTAACGGCATGGGAAGTTCGAGTTCGACTCGATCGCCATCTTTCCAGGTCCTACGGACCGCAGCAAAAGTTCCCGGCTGCACAGGATCGGAGACTCGCTTTCCATTTACCGAGAGCACCGGGTCGGGCGCGGCCCAGCTGGGAATTCGGATATAAAGCGTGTAGTCCTTCGCCTGCGAAGCGGATACCTGGATCTGGATTTTGTTGTCGAAGGGATACTTGGTTTCCTGCTTCAACCCGTAACGTCCGCCGCCGTCACTCCAGTTCAGCGTGGACGGAGTGAAGAGATTTACATAGACGCCGTCGGCCGCGCGCAGATAGGTGCTGATGTGGTAGTCGGCGGCGAGTTGCGGGAACGTTCCCGAGCAGCACGGCCATTTTTGCCCGTACCAGACTTTCTTCCCGGTGTTGGCATAGTCGGAGTAGTAGAACGAAGTGCCGTCGGCTTGAATGGGCCACGCCCCGAGAATCGTGTTGTAAAGCACGCGCTCCATGCTGTCTCCGTAGCGCGAATCCTTGGTGACACGCAGCAGGTAGCGGGTGATCTTGAAGTGTCCGTAGGCCCCGCACGGCGTCTCGAAGCTGGCGTGAGTGAGCGCGAGACTGTCGCCCAACTGACCTGTCCCGGGCTCGCCAAAAGATTCATTCGGCCCCCATCCACCCGTAGCAAAACTCTGCGTCTTTACCAGCATTTCGAACCCGTTTTTGGCGGCGCGCAGATGCTTTTCACTTCCCAGCGTGATGTAGGCCTGCATGGCGGAACTGAAGGCATTTACATGGCTGTAGGCGTGTTCGAAAGGCAAAACGTTGTTGCCTTCGGAGAGCGGGTTGAAGTACGTGTCATCCTCGAGGTACTGCTTGGCCATGTCGCGATAGAACGGCTTGCCGCTGCGTTGATAGGCGAGAAAAAGATTTTCCGGCAAAGTGTAGGTTTCGTCCCAGGTGTAGGACGTATCTTTGTGCGGGCGGGAACGCTGTTCCTGACGTGAAAGCGCCTTTTCCGGGAGATAGGCGGTGATGGCGCGGGTGAGCTTTTCGTGAACATCCATCGCCATGGGATCGTGGGCGAACTCGTGCGCGTCGATCAGTCCGCAGGAAAGTTTGTCGTAAGTGTAGGCCGGTAAGCGATAGTCGACGAAGAAAGTTGCTTTGGGGTCGAGCGTTTCGGCGTATCCCTTGACCAGACGATTGATTTTCGCGCGTGTAGGTTCGGATCCGGTGACTGCATAAGCCCGCGCCAGTCCGGAGACATATTGCCCGAGCGTATGGCCGGCGATGAAGCCGTGGAAGTCGTTGCGTTCGAGGCTGAAGCCGGTCAGGTCGTACCAGCCTCCCATGTCCTCTCCGGGAGCGGGCAAGCCGGCGACCTGGCGGAAGACTTTGAGCAGGCGATCGTCGTCGAGGTTGAGAAAACGGGCGTGGTTTTCTTCGAACTGGCGTTTCATGGGGCCGTCGAGCAACGTCACCTCGGAATAGGCGAAGGTGGAGAGCGGAGTGTTGACGGCGACCGAACCCGGGTCCACGGCGGCCGAATCTGCGACAGGCGAGATTACGTTGGACGAGATTGCGTTGGCCCGGGCGGGCAGCACGCGAGCCGCGTAGGTAGCGGCGGTGGTAGTGGCGGCGGCTTGGAGGAAAGTTCTGCGGCTGACACGGCGGGCCATGGGCGTCTCCTGTGCGATGCGGTGAGTTTGACGGCAAACGTTTACTAGGCCAGCTTCGTCCTCTTGTCTGGTGTTTGTCAACTGCCGCTCTGGATCATCCGGTTTGTGCTCAGGCGGCAAATTCTCGTTTTCGCGCGTCTTCGATCTCGGCCAATTCGTTCGCGGGCAAGCGGAAGTCGACTGAGCCGAGGATGCCGGAAACCTGCTGCACATTGCGAAAACCTACAATTGCTGCTGTGACGGCTGGATGGCGCAGAGTCCAGGCGATCGCGACTTCTCCCGGGCTACGTCCGTGGCGTTTTCCGATCGTGCGCAGCAGTTCGACGAGTCTGAGATTGCGGGAGAGCAGCGGTTCCTGGAAGTTGGGAAGGTTTCGGCGCCAGTCTTCCGCGGCAAAATTTGCAACCCTTTCGCGCGTCATCGTCCCGGTGAGGAGTCCGGCGGACATTGGCGAATAGACGATGACACCGATGTTGTTCTGAGATGCGAAGGGGAGGATTTCATTCTCGATGGCGCGAGTGACAATGGAATAGGGCGGCTGCAGCGATGTGATTGGAGCAATAGCCTGCGCCCTCTCCATTTGCGCAACATTGAAATTGGAGATGCCGATGTAACGCACTTTGCCCGCTTGTTGCAGCCGCGCGAGTTCCGCCCAACCCTCTTCGATGTCTTCATCGGGTTCGGGCCAGTGGATTTGGTAAAGATCGATTGCGTCCGTCTGGAGGCGGCGCAAACTGTCCTCGCACTCGCGGCGAATCGAATCGGCCTTGAGCGAGGCGCCGATGTTTCCTGCGGCGTCCCATACCCGTTCGCATTTGGTGAACACATAGGGACGTGGAGTGCGCCCGCGAATTGCCCTGGCGACTATCTCTTCCGAGTGACCCAGTCCGTAGAGTGCGGCGGTGTCGATCCAGTTGAGGCCATGATCCAAAGCGGCATGAATGGCAGGAATCGAGTCGCTGTCATTTTGCGGTCCCATGCTACCGTTCCAGCCACCTCCGCCTATGGCCCAGGCGCCAATTCCGATGGGAGTGATACGGAGGTCGCTGCTTCCAAGTTGACGTGTGTCCATGAGAATGCCTCGTTCCCTGATGAAGAGCGGAGAGTTGAGGAAAACTGTGAAAGCGCTTGCCGGAAAGCTGAGAAATTCAATACCTACGATGGCGAAAGAATAGAATCCAGAATCGCATTCGTCAATGCCGTTAAAGATTCTTGCGCGAGTCGACTGGCATGCCCATTCACAGAAAGTCTGCACATAACACTTCGATGATGAGACGCGTGCGTGGTTTGGAAACCTCACTAAGGTCAGGCGTGCACTCGAGATTCATCCAATCCAGGCAGACTGTCCCTGCGGCACGCATCTCAAAGCGGAGTGTTGCCGTAAATGATTGACTATATTCAACATAACTGCGGTCTAACGCTGTGTCTGCCGGGGTATGAGTGGACGGTGAGGGACGCGTGTGGCGAAGCACGGACCTTATTTTTGCATTGATTTACGCAGCAATCCCGGGGGTGGATTTAAAGGCGCGGCCAGCTCCGGCGTTCCTCTCTGGGGTTGCTGTGCGGGCGCAGGGCTGAAGCCAGAAACTTCTTGACAGGCACCGACGGAGAGCGCTATAAACTGTTTCGATTAGTCGAGAAAGCGTTTACTTCAACTCACACCGCGACGTGGGAGGAAATACAAAGTGGCTAACTTTGGGCTTCGATTTTCCTTGCGGCTCTCGTCCCTTCTGGTTTTGCTGGCTTGCAGTCTCCCCGCCTTCGCGCAATACAGCAGCAACATTCAGGGTGTGGTTTCCGATCCGGCTGGCGCGGCGATCAATGGGGCGACCGTTGTATTACTCAACTCGGACACGGGAGTCACAGCCACGACCACCACGAGTGATTCCGGCAACTACCGGTACAGCAGCCTTCCCCCAGGGAACTACCTGGTGACAGCCGAGGCCCAGGGCTTCAAGAAAACGGAAGCGAGCTTTGCGCTCAGCACTTCCGAAACGAAAGGCATCAATCTGGCGTTGCCTCTCGCAGCCACGAAGGAAACCGTCACGGTCGAGGTGCACCCTCCTTTGGTCGACACCGATGACAGCCGCCTGCAGGAGACGCTCTCAGCAGATACCGTTCGGGATCTGCCTTCGGCGAATCGCAACCTCTGGGATATCCTCGCCGTCACGCCCGGAGTAGTCGGCGTAGGCACGCGTCTGGCCGGAGAAGCTCCCGGCGGTTTGCCCGACAACTTCGGAACTCAGACTCCGCAAATCAGCGCTAATGGCCGCAGCTACACCGGCAATGTGGTCATGGTCGACGGTATGAATGTCACCAGCCCGGTACAGAACGGCAACATCATTCTCGCGCCCATCCCGGATGCAGTGCAGGAGGCCTCGCTGCAAACTAACACTTGGGGCGGGGAAGATAATCTGGGTAGTTCGATTCTGATTCAGGTCACGACGAAATCTGGGACGAACCAGTTTCACGGTACGGGCAGTCTGTTTTTCGCGAATCAGGATTTGCAGGCGACACCGGACTTTGTGACCGGGGCAGCGGAGCCTTATTCCCGGAAGGATCTGGTAGGCGCGCTCGGTGGACCGATTCGCAAAGGCAAGACGTTCTTTTTCGCAGATTTCGAAAAACTCTGGTCGACTGTGCCTGGTGCGACAGGGCAACAACTATTTGAGGATCCCCAGTTTGTGCAGTGGGCACAAACGAACTATCCCAACACAGTCGGAACCGCGGTTCTGGCGGGATGGCCGGCCGGTAATCTGTTTGGCGGCGTTCTTGCAAACAACTCGGCTGGCTTGCCGGAGACGGCGCTGAACTATCTTCCCTCAGGCCTGTGCGGTACGACTGGGGCTCCGCCGTGCAGCCTTCAAATGGTGGATACCGGCAGTTTCAACGCCAGCGAATACTACAACGCCCTGCAATACAACTTCCGGCTTGATCAGTACTTCACGGACCGGGATCGGCTCTACTTGAGTTACTACAACGACTCGTTCGATCAGCAACAGAAGTCTCCCCGGCCGAAGCTGGGAGCTCTGGATATCATGAGGAACCGGTACGCTCAAATCGATTTTACCCACACCTTTAATTCCAGTCTTTTGTGGGAATCCGCCTTCGCTTTCGCGAGTGTCGGCGGCGCTAACGGTCAGGACGCGAATTTGGCAGTGCCGAATGTCAGCGTCGCCGGCAATCTCACGGGTTGGTCAGTTGGCGGCGGATGGGGCCCGGGCGAATACAGAGGCCCAATGTACAACTGGCGTTCGGTGCTGAGTTGGGTGCACGGGAAGCACAGTTTGAAGTTCGGATACGACGGCGCGAGAGGCATTGAGCACGGCGATTTCACTCCGGACAACATTCGTCCGGGCTTCACGTTTAATAACCTGCTCGATCTTGTGCAAGACAATGTGTTCCAGGAATCGGTGGGTGCATACAACCCGCTCACCGGTTTAGCCGGGACGGTGCAGTTTGGCGGTCAGGAAAATCCCTTTGGCTTTTTTGGTCAGGACGACTGGAAGGTGAAACCAAATCTTTCCCTGACTCTTTCTATGCGTTGGGACGATTTTTCGAATCACACCCCCTGGGGAAACAGCGGCTTCCAATTCAGCGCTCTGAATCTGGGATCTGCGGGCACATTCAATGAACAGGTTCAATATGCCACTGTCGGCGTAGTTCCAGCCGTCTTCGCCAACGCGATGAAGAACATCTTTAGTCCGCGGATCGGTTTCGCATGGGACCCAACCAAGAAAGGCCAGTGGGCAGTGCGGGGTGGAGTGGGTGTTTATCATGATTGGATTGCGATGGGCCAGACCATCGACCAAACTCGCAATAACCCTCCCGGCGTGTTGAGTGAGACTTTTACGGACGTATCTCCAACGGTAAATGGCGTGCCTGGTCAACCGCTGGGCAACTACTTTGCGATCGCGCCTTCTGGCAGCTACCCATGGGGATTTGTCCTGCCGCCGATTCCGGCAGGATCTCTGAATGCTGCAGGCGGAATTGTCGGAGTGCCGACCAATGTCGACTCGCTCGACCGAAATATGAAGGCGCCGCTGGCGGTGAACTATGTCATCGGCGTAGAGCACCAACTGCCAGGAAGATTGGTGGCGGGCGCCAACTACTCTGGTTCGCGCAGCTATAACGGCCTGACGGGGGCGGACGTAAACCGCCTTCCCGGGGATGTCAGCATTTCTGGGACCGCGGGCAGTCAGGTCGAAAGCTTCAACCGCCCGAACCCTAACTTCGGCGCCATCACCTACGTCAACAACGCCAATCAAGCTACCTATAACGCGATGATTCTGTCGCTTCGCGGGAAGGCCGGGCACCGCGGGAACTTTCAGGGCTCCTACACGCTTTCGCATGCCAAGGACTATCCCGAAGCCAACACCAGGTTCGACCAGGACGGCCAGGACGGCGGTGCAAACATCCCCGATCAGAATGCCTATTTTAACTACTACGGGGATGCTAATTATGATGTGCGCCAGCGCTTCTCGTTTTCGGGCGTGTACAATCTGCCCGGGATAAAGAGCGGAATCGCCAAAGTGTTGACCGACGGTTGGGAGGTGTCCACCATTATCGCCGTCCAAACGGGTACTCCGTTCTGGGTGATCGACAATCGTCCGCTGTCGGTGATGTGCGATGTAGGGGGCGCCGCGACTCCGTGCAACAGCATTTCTTTATCGAATCCGACAGCTCCGGTCATAACGCCGAACGTTCTAGCCCCCGGCAGTGGTGACTACAACATGGATGGCTTGGGCTATGACATCCCGTTGGCCGCCACGCAGAATTTCACCGGCGGCCATAGCCGCTCGGCGTACCTGAAAGGATTGTTCAGCGCCGCCGACTTCGGACAGCCAACACAAGGAACGGAAGGCACCGAGCCGCGTAACATTTATCGCAACCCGGGCATGTTCCAGGCGGATGCGAGCGTCCTGAAGAACAATCACCTGCCCTGGCTCGGCGAACAGGGCAACCTGCAATTCCGCTTTGATTTCCTGAACGTTTTCAATCACGGGAACCTGGGTACTGTGGATCCCAACATGGCGGACGGCACCTTTGGCAAAGTCACCAGCACCCTCAATCCGTTCGACGCGAGGAAGATTGAGCTGGGTTTGAGGGTATCGTTCTAGTTGCGATCGAGGGGGTAAAGCGCGGCGAGCCGGAGGGTCGAACTTCGGCTCGCCAGTTTTTTGCAGGCAAACCGAGGGCGTGCTTCCCAGTGATCGCATCAACGAGTAGATTTAGAAGGTTCAACCATTGAGGGGTGCCATGAATCAGTTTTCCGCCTCCAGACGCCGCTTTCTGAAACAAGCTTCCAACGCGGGGATGGTCTGTTCCGCGACGGCCTTCCTGGGCCGCTCTTTGTGGGCAGCGGACAGCTTGGGTCAGGTCAGTCCCGCTTCCTCCGTCAGTAGCAGCACAACCGCGCGAGTCTATGTCGACTCCAGGCGCACCATTGCGCCGCTTGATCGCAATCTGTTTGGCTCGTTCCTCGAGCACCTGGGGCGCGCGATTTACGAGGGCGTATACGAACCCGGGTCCAAGCTTTCCGACGCCAGCGGATTTCGCAAGGATGTTCTCAATGAAATTCGTCAGATGGGAGTTCCGATCATCCGCTATCCGGGAGGGAACTTTGTTTCAGGTTACAACTGGCTGGATGGCGTAGGACCGAAAAAAGATCGCCAGCGCACGCTCGATAAGGCTTGGGACTCAATCGAGTCGAATCAGTTTGGAACGAACGAGTTTCTGGCCTGGTGCAAAGCCGCGGGCACGGAACCACTCATGGGGTTGAATCTGGGGACTGGTACCGCGGAGGAAGCGGCCGCTCTGGTCGAGTATTGCAACGTCGACAAAGGTACGAAATGGAGCGATCTGCGGCGGCAGCATGGCATTGCCGATCCCTACAAGGTGCAGCATTGGTGCCTGGGCAACGAAATGGATGGACCCTGGCAGATCGGGCACATGTCCGCGACGGAATATGGCCTGAAGGCCGCAGATGCGGCCCGGCAGATGCGCTACGTGGATTCTTCTCTCCAGCTAATCGCTTGTGGCTCAAGTGGTCCGCTCATGCCAACGTATCTCGAGTGGGACCGCGAGGTGCTTGAACAGTGCTACCACTATGTGGATGGCCTCTCGCTCCACCGCTACTTTGGCAACAATGAACGCGACTCGGGCGGCGATACTTCGAAGTATCTCGCGCTGAACTTGAGCATGGAGCGCCAGATCGCGGAGACCATCGCGGTGTGCGACCTGGTCCGCGGACACAAACGCTCGCCGAAAAAACTGTGGCTGTCGTTTGATGAATGGAATGTGTGGTATCGCACCACCGGGGGCGATGATGTGGATGGCCACCGGAAGGAAGCGCCGCACTTGCTGGAGGAAGTCTACAACCTGGAAGATGCGCTGCTCGTCGGTGGACTCATCAACTCGCTGTTGCGCAATGCGGATCGAGTAAAACTCGCGTGTCTCGCGCAGTTGGTCAACGTGATTGCACCGATCATGACCGACGAGAACGGTATTCTGCGCCAGACCATCTACTATCCTTACAGCTGGGCGCTGCAATTCGCTAAAGGCGCGGTCTTGAACCTGCTGGTGGAGTCATCCACCTACGAAGTTGCCGGCCTCGATCAGGTAGGGCATGTCGATGTGGCCGGTTCTTTGGACCATGACGGCGGCAAACTAACTCTATTCATTCTGAACAGGGATTTATCGAAGCCGCATGATGTGGAGGTGATGTGGGAAGATGCCGCTCCTGCACGCGTCACTTCTGCATCGGTGCTGACGGGAGATGACCTCAAGGCTTCGAACAGCTTTGCGGCGCCGAAACGCGTCGTGCCCCAGTCGTTTGCGGCCCCTGCCAGCAGCGGGGGGCGAACCAAGTTCGAGGTTCCGGCGCGTTCCTACACAGTCATTCAATGGTCGATGTAGAAACAGATGTAGAAACAACGGTCGATGTAGAAACGGGGGAGGCATGTCTGAAAGAGGAAGCATCTCGCGCAGGCAGTTTGTGGGTGCTGCGATTTCGGCGGCTGCCGTATCGTCTCTGCCGCCTCATCCGGTTTTCGCTGAGCTCGAAGCCGCAGGAAACGCTGGGGCGCAGACTTCTGCGACGTTGATCGACTCACCCAGTTGGAAAGATCAAGGCGTTGAAAATCTTGCCAAGTCGCCTCATGCCAAACTGCGCGATGTCCCCGTGCGCGCGGTGACGATCACCGGCGGTTTCTGGGGACAGCGCCGCGAGATCAACGTGACCAAGAGCATCCCCACCATGCATGACCTGCTGGAGGCGAACGGCCGGATGAACAATTTCCGCCGTCTGGTGGGAAAAAGCACTGCTGCGCAGATTGGTCCTGTGTTTGCTGACTCCGATGTTTACAAGTGGACCGAGGCGGTCGGATTCGTGCTGCAATCGGGTGATCGTCCGGAACTTCGGAGAAGCGCTGAGAAGCTGATCGACGAGGTGGTTGCGGTCCAGGAATCCAGCGGATACTTGAACACTTACTATCAGGATGACCGCAAGTCTCTGCGAATGCTTCCGCAGACGCAAACGACGGGTCACGAGCTTTACAACATCGGGCATTTGCTTCAGGGTGCGATCGCTTACTACCGTGCGACCGGCGACCGCAAGCTGCTCGACGCCGGCATTCGCTTTGTCGACGATTTTTTGATTCCGAATTACGGTCCAGCGCCTAAAAAGCCCATCGTGTCAGGGCATCCCGAAATTGAAATGGGATTGATCGAGCTCTACCGCATCACGGGCGACAAGCGCCAGCTTGATCTTGCGGGCTACATCCTGCAGGGAGACGCGCGCATCGAGTTGCCGGAGCGCCGGACGATTTACATGTTCAGCGGAACTCCGTTTACTGCCCGGACCAAGATGCAAGGCCACGCGGTTCGTGCGATGTACGCCTGTTGCGGCGCCACCGACTATTACTTGGAGACAGGCGATCCGGCGTATTTGCAGACGCTGAACAATCTTTGGAACGACATGACCACCACCAAGATGTACGTCACAGGTGGAGTCGGTTCACGGTCTGACGGGGAGGCGTTCGGGGATGCCTACGAGCTGCCCAATTTCCGGGCTTACGGCGAAAGCTGTGCCGCCATCGGCAACATGATGTGGAACTGGCGCATGCTGGCTGTGACCGGCGACGCAAAGTTTACCGACGTGATCGAACGCGCGCTGTACAACGGAATCAATTCTGGGATGTCTCTCGACGGAACGCTTTACTGTTATCGCAATCCTTTGGCTTTTGACCCGTCTACTGGAGATAAGATCCGAAATCCCTGGTACGACGTGACCTGCTGTCCCCCGAATCTTGAGCGCACGTTCGGGTCTCTGCCGGGATATTTCTATAGCACGAGCGCGGATGGAATCTACGCGCATCTCTACGATAATTCGGAGCTCAACTGGCATCTCGAAAATGGAGTTGGCTTGAAGGTCGTGCAGAAGACGAGCTATCCGTGGGACGGCAATGTGGAAATCGCTGTCACGCCTGCAGAAGCCACTGAATTCGCTTTTTATGTGCGGATTCCGGGATGGGCTGACCACGCGCAGGTAGCGGTGAATGCGAAAGCATTGGCGGGCGCGACGCCCGGACAATATCTTCCCATCCGCCGCCGCTGGTCACCGGGCGATGTGATTCAGCTAAAAATAGAAGTCGTACCGCAAGTGATTGCGGCGAATCCTCGCGTGGCCGATGACAGCGGACGAGTCGCGATACAGCGCGGGCCGCTGATCTACTGTCTGGAAGAGATCGATCAGCCCAGCGGGATATCGCTCAGCGATGTGGCGGTCAATCCGGGGCGCCGGCCGGCAGAACAATTTCAGACTGAATTTAAGAACGATTTGCTCGGAGGGATGGTAGTGCTACATCACACGGGTGCGATCTATGAACGGGGAAGCTCGGAAAAAATGCTCTACTCGCGTTACGGCGGAGAATCGTTGAGAACCCAGAAAACTCCGCTCACCTTTATTCCCTACTACGCGTGGGCGAACCGGCAAGCGACCTCGATGCAAGTGTGGAATCTTCTGCTGCAGTCGTAGTGGCGTGGAGATTAGCGTTCGAGATTCACCACGATAGCCGCACGAGGGAAAGACCTTGCCGAGGCAGCGTGAACTGCAGTTGGACCTTACCCTGCCGCATTTCTACCCACGCGGGAGAATCCAGGAGTTGGAGTTGGCCGGTGCTCTCCAATCGTTTGTACGCGCTCTCGGTGGGCGATTGTGGCGAGCCCATCTCTTTCCACGCTGTGAACGAGTTGCTGTGGTCGGAGTCTACGCGGAAATGTTCGAGCAGGCCGCGCTTTGCGTCGGCAGGCAGGCCAGTGATCACCAGATCGATGGGCGCGGCGGGGAATAGAACGTCATCGTCGTGATAGTTCCAGATCAGGATCTCGATCTCCCGATCTTCGCCTTTGCGCGTGGCGATGGCGTTGATGTCCGGCAGTGCCCGCACTCCGTTGCGCGCAATATCCTCGGTTTTCAACGCTCCAGAGCTTGTTGCCTGCACGCGCTCGTTGCCCAGCAACCCCAGCATCCGAAACGCGTTCAGGACAGGCTTGTCCACGCCATTCGTTGCCAACTCCCGAAACCCCGCGAAATAAGGTTGATTTTCGAATTCGAACGCCCAGGTCACGACTCCGAGAAGATTAATATTTTCCTGGTGGGCCAACGCCTGAATATTATTCAGAGCCTCGACGGTATAGGCTCCGTATAGCGGCCCATTGCGATAGGAATTCTGAGGATTCTCGTTGGCGGAACAAGCTGCACAGCCCTCCGGGTCGGACTCTCCCAAAACGATCGGAGTCTGTTTCCACTCCGGAAACGATGCAGTGATCTTGAACCCCTGCTCGATGGCGGCGATTTGGCGGCTGATCCCCATCTGCACGTGATCCCCTTGCCACGTCGGCGACCCCTTGGGATGAAAGCTGATAAAGTCGAGGTGCGATCCAGTTTTTCCAGTCGCGTAATTTTTCTGGTGGGCGCAATGTTCGAGGAACGCGCGAAGAAAGTCTGCCGCCTTCGAGTTACCCGGACCCGTGGTGTCCGGCCCGCCGATCCGGGCCTCGGGAAACGCTCTCATCACCGCCTCGACTGAAAAATCATAGAGCTTGAAATATTCTTCGGGCGTTCCTTGCCAATAGCCGATGTCGGGTTCGTTCCATACTTCCCACAACCACGTCTTGATTTCAGCATCGCCGTAGCGCTGGCGGAGATGGTGAACGAACTGAAAAACGAGCTCGGACCACTTCTGATAATCGTTCGGTGGATAGGCCCATCCGGTATAAATGTTGCTGACTTTGCCTCGCGGAAAGTCATGGCGATAAGGTTCGGGATGAGTCGACAGAGCCTGCGGCATGAATCCGATTTCGACCAGAGGCTTCACGCCAGCCGCGTGGAACGCGTCGAAAATCTGGTCCAGAATCACCCAACTATAAACTGGATCTCCGGATGCATCCTCCGAATAGACGTTGGTGGAACCCCACTTCAGAGAAGCCGTCCCGTCGCCGCTGGTGAGAAGATTGTGAGTCCGGACATAAACCGGTGCGGCGTTTGCCGCAGCCAGCTCAGAGAGCAACTTCCTGCCATTCGGAGCGTAAGTGTAATTGGGTTCGTCGTATCCGAAATAATTCCACACCGGCGGGAGCGGCCCCTCGGACTGGTCGATTCGCACCTGGATGTTTACGCTCTTCGAAGTTTCCTGCGCCCAGCAGGGTTGAAGTGGCGGAAAACAGATCAGAAAGAAAAGAACTACGGACGACAGAAGATGCACTCGCGTTTCACCGCGGTGCCGGCCACGCAGGTGGACGCGTCGCATCAGCATCAATGGCATCCGCCATTTGCCCGAAGGAATCTCCGGCTGTCCCTAGCGAGTCGAGAAGCTGTAGATAGTGACGGTGTGATAGCGCTCACCCGGTTTCAATTCAGTCGTTGGGAAATCGGGATGATTGGGTGAGTCTGGAAAATGTTGTGTCTCCAGGCACAACGCCGCGTGCACCTCATCCGGTTTTCCACCTTTGCCTTTGATCGAGCCGTCCAGGAAATTCCCGCTGTAAAACTGAATTCCTGGCTGATCGGTAAGAACCTTCAGCACGCGTCCACTGCCTGGATCATAGAGCTCTGCGGCTTCTGCCACCTTTCCTCCGCCGCTATCCAGCACCCAGTTGTGATCGTATCCGCGGCCCAGATGAAGTTGTTCATTGTCCGCGTGGATGCGCGCACCGACAGCAGTCGCCTTGCGAAAATCGAAAGGAGTCCCTTCGACAGATTTCAACTCTCCCGTAGGAATCAACCCGGCATCCACGGGAGTGAAGCGAGAGGCGTGCAGCGTGAGTTGATGGTTCAGGATGTCACCTTCGCCGGCCAGATTGAAATAGGAGTGATTCGTGAGATTCACCACCGTATCTTTGTCCGTGGTGGCAGAGTACTCGATCTTCAGTTCCCCTTTCACCAATGTGTACCGAACCACCGCCGACAGATTGCCCGGATATCCCGCTTCGCCGTCTTTACTGAGATAAGTCAGCTCCACGCCGTTCGCGATGGGCTTGGCCTTCCACACCACATTGTTAAAGCCGTGTGGCCCGCCGTGAAGAGTGTTCTCGCCGTTGTTGAGCGGCAAAGAATATTTCTTACCATCCAGCGTAAAGCTGCCGTGCGCAATGCGATTGCCATAGCGGCCGATGATTGCCCCGAAAAACGCGGTGGACGGGCTATTGAAGTTGGCTACATACCCGTTGAGATCATCGAAGCCCAGCACTATATCCGCCGACTTGCCATTGCGGTCTGGAACCTTCAGGGAAACCACAACGCCGCCGTAGTTTGTGATGCGAGCTTCGTACGGGCCGTCGGTCAGCGTGAAAATTTCTACCGCAGTGCCATCGGGCATTTTCCCAAAGGGTTGGCTTGTCACTTTTGTTTCAGCCTCCGCACTCCGAGTAAGCAGAGCTAGACACAATCCGCTGATTGCGATCATTCGCAAGACTTGCTGTACGCGCATTATTGCTCCTCGACTTGCACCTAACTGACTTGGTTGCCGGTAGCAGCCTGGGATACGGCGACCTGGGATACGGCGATCAATGTCGGCAGGATATCGCCCAGTCCGTCGCTGCCACGCTGGCCTAATGTGAAATAAAGCTTGTTGTACAAAGGATAAAGCTGCTCGTAAGTGCGCTGCGCCTGGGCGTCCGGCGTGAACGTCCGGTTGGGAGGGCAGATTTTATCCTGCGCTTCTTCGATGGTCTTGAAAGCTCCGGCGGCCAGAAAAGCAAAAATTGCAGATCCCAGACTAACCACGCTTTTGCTCGGCACCAGCACTGGACGTCCCAGCACATTGGCATAGACCTGGTTCAGGACATCATTCTTCTGCGGAATTCCGCCGGCGTTGATCACACGTTTGATGTGCACGCCGTGGCCGGCCATGCGATCGAGAATCACGCGTGTATGAAACGCCGTGCCTTCGATCGCGGCGAAGAGTTCATCCTGCGCCGTGCTTTGCAAATTCCAACCCAAGGTGACGCCGCGCAGGTTAGGATTCACCAGCACAGTGCGGTCGCCGTTGTCCCAGGTCAGGCGCAGCAGGCCGGTTTGCCCGGCGCGATATTTTTCCAGGCCGGCGCTCAACGTCTTCACGTCGGTTCCGGCGCGGGCAGCGATCGCGCTGAAGATATCTCCCACCGCGGAAAGTCCGGCTTCGATTCCTGTGCGCAGAGGATGCACGCTGCCTTGCACCACGCCGCAGACGCCAGGCACCAGGTTCACCGACGGAGTGATTCCAATAATGCAAGTCGATGTTCCGACCACGTTCACCATGTCGTCGGTGCGGCATCCGGCGCCGATCGCATCCCAGTGTGCGTCGAACGCGCCGACCGGGATCGGAATGCCGGCCTTGAGCCCCAGCTTTTCGGCCCAGAAAGAAGAGAGGCTGCCCGCGATTTGATCGGAGGTCGCGTACTCGCCATCCAGTTTTTCGCGGACTCCCTTCAGGAGAGGGTCCACTTTGACGAGAAAACTTTCCGGCGGAAGGCCGCCCAGTTGCGCGTTCCACAGCCACTTGTGCCCCATCGCGCAGATGCTGCGTTTTACTTTCTTAGGGTCGGTGATGCCGCTTAGCGTGGCCGCAACCATGTCGCAATGCTCGAAGGCGGAAACAAACTCAGAACGCTTTTCCGGATTGTGCCGGAGCCAGTGCAGCAGTTTCGAGAATCCCCACTCCGATGAGTAGACGCCACCGCACCACTGGATCGCCTCCAGGTTTTCTTTGTGCGCGGCAGCGGTGATCTCTGCCGCTTCGCCTTTGGCGCGGTGATCGCACCACAGGTAGTACTCGCCGAGGGGCTGAAGATTCTTGCCGACTGGAATCACGGAGGAACCCGTGGTATCGAGCGCGATGGCCTGCACTTGATCTCCCGCGACGCCGGCCTTCTTCAGAACTTCGCGCGTCGCAGAGACCAGCGCCCGCATGTGGTCGTCATGGGATTGAGTGGCGTACTCGGGATCCTCGCGCTTGCGGTGCAGCGGATACTCGGCGATGGCGGATTCGATCAGGCCGCGTTCGCTGTCGACCAGAGACACGCGAACGCTCAGGGTTCCAAAATCGACTCCGGCCACGATGGGCATCAGCAGGCTCCGTTATCGTGGCCGTGGTAGTACATGTCCCAGCCCAGATAGCGTGTGGTGGCTTCCTGCACGGAAGAGGCTACCGTCGAGAGATTTGCCGCCACGTGGTGCTCGAAGCCGCGCTCGCAGATGAAGTGCAATAACTTCTGCAAGTTCGGAATCTCGACCACGCCCGCGCCGCCGAACGTGTTCAAGGGGTCGTCGGTGAATCGTCCTTCGCCCACGTAGCCGCGCATCTTGCCGGAAGTGTCGTCGGTGGAGAAGCGGGCGAAGCTCATTTTCTCCGGCTTGATCAGTCCCACGCAGGTTCCAAATGTATTTTCCTTGCCCACGGTGCCGGCGATGATCTCCTGAAAATCCATTTTCACCGAGCGGAAAAAATGTTTCGGAAGGTTCGAGCAGTGGAAGCAGACCGCTTTGTTCGGATCCGATCCGTAGTTGTTGTTCCAATCGAGCAGCGCGGAAGGCGTGCCCGACGCGAGTTGCAGCGCGTGCATCCCAAGCACGCCGCAAATATCCACTTCGCAGGCGCTGGAGAGCAGTTCGTTGCTCATCATGCTCATCACGGTGCAGGGAACTACTCCCAGGTTTTCTTCGATCGACGTCCAGCACTGCACCGCGCTGATCGTGACTTCGGTCGCGGCCATCCACTGGTCGACCACGGCGCCTAGCTTCGCCATCTTCATGAGCGCAGGCGCGGGCACGCTGCTGGCGTCCACATATTTCTTGATCGCCGCCAGCTTGGCCTGCGCGTGATCATCATTGTCTTTCATGCGCTCGATGCGGCCCAGTACTTCGGAAAGATCGAGGGTCTCGATCGAGATGCCCTGCGACTCCAGAATCTTCTCGCTGTAGCGCACCGTGTTGAACGCGGTGGGACGCGCGCCGATGGCGCCCACTCGCAGGTTGCGGAACCCCTTTACGACCCGGCATACCCCGGCAAACCATTCCAGATCTTTCGCGAACTCCGGCGAGTCCGGACTCTCCGTGTGCAGCGTGGTGATCGAGTAAGGAATCCCGTATTGCCGCAGGTTGTTGCACGCCGACATCTTGCCGCAGAAACTGTCGCGGCGGGAAGCGATGGTCATCTTTTTGGGATCGTCGGGCGTAGCCTGAATCAGCACCGGAACGCGGAGATCGGCCAGCCGCAAGGCATCCGCGATGGCCCGTTCTTCGCCAAAGTTCGGCAACGTAACGATCACTCCATCAATCCGTTCGCGATGCCGCTTGAACAGTTCGGCGCAGCGCCGCGATTCTTCCCGCGTCTCCACTGCCCCGTACTTGCTCTCTTTCGGATCCAGAGCGACCGCGTCCATGCCCGCCGTCTCCAGCGCGCGCAGGATTTCTTCCCGCCCGCTCTTGGCCAGGTGGTCGGGAAAAAATCCCCGATTCCCCACGATCACTCCCATCGTCATCTTTTTCGCATTCGCCGGCATATCACTCCCTGTCCCAACTGAACCGCCGCGGGTTCGTCAGCACTGGCGCCATTGATCTATCGTTTATTACTTAGCACACATCGTTGATTGTGCGCTGTTACTTGTTTTTTTCCTGCCCGTAATACGCGTCCTTGCCATGCTTTCGCAGGTAATGCTTGTCGCGCAGGGTACTTCCCGCCGGCTGTGCCGCGGCGTTGATGCCCAGCGTGAAGTAGGCCATCCGCGCCAGCGCTTCCAGAATCACCGCGTGATGAGCCGCTGCCAAAGCGTCTTCTCCCCACGCGAAAGGCCCGTGGTTGGCCACCAGCACGCCCGGAGTCGCCGACGGATTCGTTTGCCGCAGGCTGCGCACGATCGCGTGGCCGGTGTTCTTTTCGTAGTCTCCCGCAATCTCCTCGTCGGTCAATTCCGCAGTCACCGGCACCGGACCATGAAAATAATCCGCATGCGTCGTGCCGAAACATGGAATCGGTTTGCGCGCCTGCGCCCACGCGGTGGCATATTCCGAGTGCGTGTGCGCGACTCCGCCGATTTCAGAAAACTCGTTATACAGCACCAGATGCGTGGGCAGATCGGACGACGGCCGCAGTTTCCCCTCCACGATTTTTCCAGCCAGGTCGGTCACCACCAGATGCTCCGGCTTCATCTGCTCGTAAGGCACACCGCTGGGCTTGATCACCACCAACCCATCGTTCCGCGAAATCCCGCTGGCATTGCCAAACGTATACAGCACCAGGTTTCTTCTCACCAGTTCCAGGTTGGCTTCCAGCACCTGTTCCCGTAACGCTTGCAGCAGCATTCCTTTTATCCTATGCCCCCAGTGCCCCGGATTTCCATTTGCGGTAATCGTTTACTCAAATAGACGTATTGTACATTATTCCCGTGTCCGGTGACTTGGCAAGGGCTTTCTGGGGGCTTGCCGGACGCTCCCGTTCCCTAAGGCGGATTGGAGGGGAAGTACGATCGGCACCTAACGCGGAAGCGTAGCCGCGGCGTTCCGGGACCTGCTGCGCCCGGATCCTTTGGGGGGTGTGGCGGATTGTCCAGCTGGGGCCAGCGCGGTAGAACGCCTGAGGACCAAGCTGGTCGTCAGTTCATATTCGTGGCGCTCGTGCGAGGGTGGATCGCATTCGATCTCGTTCAATAGAGCCCGGAAAGCAATCTTGGCCAGTTCCTTTTGCGACATTTGCACCGTCGTCAACGGAGGGGTTGTGAACTCCGCCAAACGGATGTCGTCGAACCCGACCACGGAAAGGCCTTCCGGCACCCGGATATTCTGCTCATAGGCCTGTCGCATAACTCCGATGGCGGTCATATCATTGGAGCACAGCACGGCTGTCGGGTGAACACTTAAACTGTTCAGTTCGATCAGGGCACGCATTCCTCCCTCCATGCGGTGATCTCCGACCGTGATCAAGTCAGGAGAAAGTCCGATCTCCATCATGGAGGTCTTGAAGGCCTCTCGCCTGGCCAAGGCGGACTTCAAATGCGGAGGGCCCGCGACGAACGCGATGCGCGTATGGCGGAGGGCCGCCAGATGCTGTACCGCCTGCCGGATTCCACTCTGATAGTTGATCCGGATATTGGCGATTCCTCTTACATCGGGTCCTACATCAACGAACACCAGAGGAACCTTACGGTAACGAAGGTGTTCGAGCAGCGACTCTTCCATACCAAACGTCAAGATCGCCACCCCATCCACACGCCGTTCGATCATGCGCCGAACCGACAATTCCATCCGCTTCGGATCGTTCACGGTCGAGGTGATTAAGATCTCGTAGTTATTTTCGACCGCGAGATTTTCAAAGGTTTGAACGATCTCTGGGAAGAATGGATTGGTGAATTCTGAAACGATCAGGCCAAAAATGCGGCTTCGTCCCGAAACCAAAGCGCGGGCCTGAGTGTTGGGGTAGTAGCCAAGTTCGTCCACCACCCGCCACACCCGTTTGGCTAGTTGCGGATCGACGGTTGGAACACGATTAATTGCCCGGGATACGGTAGCGGTGGAAACCTTCGCTCTGCGGGCGATTTCGCGGATATCCATCGGGCTATCGAGAGAAAGAAGCCAACTTTAGCCAGTCATTTTACCATAGCGTCCAAGCCCACCAAGGAATTCCGGGAAGGCGTTGTAGCAAACGTTTTCCATCTTCTGGGAGCAAAACGACCCACGCAAACCCTGTTGCAGGTCAACGGCTCGGGGTTAGTTCCAGCCAGGTTTCTTGTTTCTGGAGCGGAACCACATAGGCTCCGCGCCGAGACGGCAAGGCCGTCGCAGGCCGGTAGTCGCCGACACCGCCAATCCTGGCCGGCTGCTCGATTCGCAACAGGCCTTCTGGCGTGGCGTCGGTCGCTGCGGCCAGTCCCACTCGTACCACGCCGGTCTCGGAATTCACTTCAACCCTTTCAAATTGACCCGCATCGAGCGTCAGCCATAATCCCAGGGACGCTATATAGACGCGTGCTCGAAACGAGTCGCGCGGTGTAACCGTGACCACCTTGCCTTGCGTCTCAATGTTCCCACCAAACGCGATCCAGCCGAACTCCGGGTGATTCACGAGATAAGTGGCGGTATTCCAGGCGTGTCCAAAGAAATTGGGCCCATAGTCGCCGCTGTACGGATCGGACTTCAGCATATCTGGAAATCCGTGGAAAGCCGCCGAGGCAAACCCTTCCTGGTCGATGTCAGTGAGCGCTCCCATGGTTCCGCCATAGCCCACTCGCAACAAATAGAAATCTTCCGGGTGTTCACGATACTCAGTTAACACGGGGATGGCGTTCAGTCCGGACCCATAGTGATGCAGTTGCCGCTCCAGCCGACGGTCTTTGGCGGCAAAGATGAAGTCCCAGTAACGGCGGGCGCTGCCGTTATATCCCCAGTGGGGAATTGCGGGATCGTATCCCAGGATTGCGTCCAGCGTAACCTCGGCTTTGTCGTGATACCCGAAATACTTTGTCCAGGCGTAGACCTCTTCCTGACCGGTGGAATCCCACGGCATTTCGCTGCCGAACGGGTAAGCTTGCTTCGTCCAGTGGTCGGCCCGTTCGCGCATCTTGCTTTCCAGATCCGCAGCTTGAGCAGTCATGCCTTCACGCTTGAGGTCGGCCAGTATCTCCACGAAGATGGAACCCTCCATCTGACCAAACACTGCCAGGTCTTTGGCGTAGTTGGTCATGGCCATCGAGGTTTCATAAGCATGATTCAGATACCAATCCCAGGGATGGTTAGTGACCAACCCCTGGTGATCACGAGCCAGACGATAGAGTACCCAGTACGCCGCCGCCACGTGCGGATAGTCATACGAACGGTCGACCGCCTCCGACGCTTGCTTATTCCAACTGGTCCACGACTTCCAGTCAAAGCTGCTGTCGTAATAGTTTGGCGGCATCTGGTCCGGCTGGTAGTAGAAGAGGCTCTTGCGCACGCCGTAGGCGTGGGGACCGTCCTTAAATTGCAAGCCGCCCCATAACACGCCGTCGACGAACTGCTGCAATTTGTCGAGTTCTTCCTTGTCGGGCTGGACCAACTCCTTCATGATGGCCGCGAGCCAGGAGCCAGCGCCGCCTTCGTCGCCCAGTCCCGCGATCCAGACGCGGCTATCCTGCAGAACACGTTTGGTTGGCCTCGCGATCATAAGCTGATCACCGAAGGAGCGCGATGAAACGGATCGTTCGTGTCAGTAAACCACTGGCGCGTGGTGAGAAAGTGTCCCATGTCCGCCACGGTTTGCACTTCCGGCTTGATCACAAAGTAGTGAATGGTTTGCGCAGTTCCGTCGGCATAGGTAATCGTCAGACGCGAGCGCCCCCATGTTTTGCCCCGCAAAGTGTAGGCTCGCCAACCTTTGTGATCCGAGGCATCTTCGTGAATCTCAATCGCGGATGCGGGTTCAACTTCCAAAGACTTGACGGGCCTGCCGTACTGAAGAAACAGTCTCCCCTCGATGTCCTGCGGCAGGATGTAACCGGGCACGCCAACGGCAACCGGCCTCTGATTATCGACGAGAGTTTTTTCGATATCCGAATCGAATCGGAAAGCAGGAACTTGAGCCCGTAGGTTTTCGACTCGCCCGGCGCAAGCGTGAGGCTGGTGGCAGTATTCCACGGTTGTGCATTCTTCCATTCATTTTCAGCGTACGCTTCGCTGTGAACCATCCATTCGTAGAAGCCCTCGAACGTGATTCCTCGCGGCGTGGGATCAGTAAATACCGGAGCCGCGCCCCAATGGCCCTTGCGATCCAGAATCGGGTTATAGGCCTCAAAGTGCGTTTTGCCATCGGGAACAACCACCAGCGCTGGACCATGGCCGCTCAGTCGAGTCACCTGCAGATAGCCAGCGTCCTCGCCGATGTAGGGATCGTAAAACGAGCAGATCGCATGCGCCTGGTCGAGCGTTCGATCGTTGAGCACGTTGTTGAAAATCATCGGAATGCCCAGCGCCCCGATCTCCACTCTCTTCGTCGACGTATTCGTCAAGACGAAACGCAGGACGAGCTTGCCTTCATCTACGGCCCAGGTTCGCGTGATGCGCAGAGGGATATCCGCGGGCAGCGTGGGCGCAAGATCGGCGGCGGCCAGCACACCGGCGGACGCTGGCAGCACGCCCACTGGCACGCGTGCCGCGGCCGTCGAATAATTTGCCCACTCTCCCGAGTCTCCCTCGCGCAACCGAAGCGTAATGTCGCCCAGATGAAAAAATCCGTTTCGCGAACGCTCGGTGAGCAGGTCTCCGGGCGTGAAGTCGAAGCCATCAGCTCCTTTCGGTTTGAGCGCGGCCACGGTTTGCGAGGAGCGCACCAGGCTTAGTGTGAAGTCGGGAGTGTCGTAGTTCACGATTCCCTGGTCGAGCATCGGCCCCGGAGTCGGAGCGGGCTTGCCGGCGGCGGGTTGTGCGGCGACGCGTGTTGGCATCATGCACAAGATCGACATGCACAAGATCGACATGTAAAAGCTCGACATGTAAAAGATCGACGCAATTACTGGAATAAGGGCTCCGCGGATTGGCCGGTTGAGTTTCACGATTTTGTCCTTCGATTCAAGGCAAATTATGAGTTCGATGGTTTCTTCGACACCTTGGAAACCGCTGAGAAATCCTCGTCGCCATAGCCCTCAGCGATGGCGCGCTGGAACACAGAAAGCGCGGCGGCCGCGGTTTGCAGCGAAATTCCCTTCTTGGACGCATCTCCCTGGGCATATGCAATATCTTTCGCCATCCAGCGCAGTGCAAAATTGGGCGTGAAATCATCGGCGGCCATGCGGTCGGCTATTCGCTTCACGATCCCGCTTCCCGGAGCGCCGCCCGTGAGAATGGAGACAGCCTTGGCGCGGTCGAGGTCGCCCGCATCAATCATTGACACAGCTTCGGCAAACGACGCCGCCTGAACGCCGCAGACAAAGTTGTTGATGAGCTTCATCAAAGAGCCGCTTCCGACCGGGCCAAGATGAACCGACGTCGCGACCGAGAACCGAAAACACAGGCCGCGCGGCATCAAGCGCGTCTGCGGAACCTCCGACCATGAAAACCAACTCTCCGGATGCGGCATGGGGCTTGGTGCCGGTGACCGGCGCATCCAGAAATCGGCATCCACGCTCGGCTGCCTTGGACGCAAGTTCCTGAATCCAATCGCCACTGAGCGTGCTGGACTCGATCAGCACCGCATTCGCGCGCGCAGCAGCCAATGCTCCGTTTTCACCGAGCCAGATATCGCGAGATGCAACATCATCCCCCACCATGCTGAGAACGATTTCCGACCGCGAGGCAGCTTCTCTCGGTGATGCGGCTACGAACGCGCCGCCGTCCCCGAAGGGAATGCTCTTCTCGCGATTCCGGTTGTAAACTGTCAGTGGGAAGTTCGCGGAGAGCAGGCGATGGGCCATGCCCGAGCCCATAATGCCAAGTCCGAGAATTGCTACGTTAGGTTTTGCCATGTTTTCCTTCATCCCAGCGCGATGACGTTAATCAGAGTGGGTTTTGATGCGTCGATGCGCACCGCGTTCCGCAAAGGTCGGCCATATCCTTCGGCGCTAACCTGCATGACATCACCATCTTGCAAACGAATCTGATCGCTGAAGCTTAGACAATCGGTGCCAAAGAAGTGAACGTGAACGTCTCCCGGCCTGCGGTGGCCTTCAAATTTGAAGTGATGGTGCTCGATATTCTGCAGGCTGTGACACATTTCGGATTCTCCTGTGCGGAAAGTCTTTGTCCAGTAGACGTTACCGCCCCTCTCAATGGTCGCCGCAACCGGCACGGATTCGAATTCCGCATCCACCACGAGTTCCGGACCAAGCGCACAGGTGCGAAGCTTCGAGCCCGCGAGATTCAGGTAATTCTTCTTTTCAAATTGATGATCCGAGAATTCGTTGCCCACGGCCATGCCGATTCGATAAGGCTGCCCATTTGGAGCAACCAGATAAATCCCGGCAATCTCGGCCTCTTCTCCGCCGTCCTCAGCATAGGAGGGAATGTCGAGCGGCTCTCCATGGGCGCGCAGTGCGTACCCAGAGCCCTTGTGGAACCACTCTGGAGCGATCCCGATATTTCCTTCGGCCGGGCGTCCTCCTTCCACTCCCCAGCCAAACATTTTCATGCTGTCGGTCAGATCCTCAGTGGCTGTTGCATGCATGGACTGGCGACCGCGCGCGCTGCCGAGGTGGGTCAGTCCGGTGCCGGAAATCAAGCAGCGGGCGGATTCCTCGGGATGGTCAATGGCCGGAAGCAGGCGCCATTCCGAACTGCCGTTGTAGATCGGGTTGTAGTCGATGGCTTCGAGTCTGGCTCTCTGGCGCGCAACTTCGCTGAGCTTCATGCGCGCGGCGATGGCGATATGAGCCAGCTCGTAGATCGAAGAGCAGTTATCCAGCAAGCGAACGTTGGGTTCCTCCACCAGCGCCACCCGCCGGACGTTTCCTTTTTTGATTTGAATCAGTCTCGTCATAGGATCGGTCGCGACTTCTTCGCCAGAGCTCTTCACCAGCTCTTACTAGCACTTCAACGATTATTCGATTACCTCGAACCGCTCGAGCCCGGATTCGTTGATGGTCAGTCCGAGTCCGGGAGTGTTTTCGTCGAGATCGATGCAGCCATCTTTCGCTCTCGGTTCGCCTTGAAAGATGTACCAGAACAATTCGTTGCCCACTTCCACATCGACAACGGGAAAATACTCCGCCATCGGCGAGTTCAGGCTGGCCATGACGACGTGGTAGTTGTGCATCTGTCCGGCATGAGGAATCACCGGAACGGAATGCGCCTCCGCAAGTGCAGCAATCTTGCGGGCTTGCGTGATGCCGCCTACGCGATTGGTATCGAACTGGATGTAATCGAGCGCGCGAGCCTCAAGCAGCTCGCGAAATCCGTAAAGCGTGAATTCATGCTCGCCACCCGCGATCGGAATTCGCCCGTAGGACTTCAGCTCCGCATAGCCATGAATGTCGTCGGGGATTACAGGCTCTTCCAGCCATCGGAGGTGAAAGGGCTCCAGCAACGGCAACATGCGCTTCGCGTAGTCGAGAGTCCAGCCCATGTAAGCGTCGGCCATTACATCGACGCCATCGCCGACACTTGCACGCACAGTTCGCACCAGCTCGACATTTCGCTGCATGCCTTGCGCGCCGTCCGCAGGCCCCCATCCAAAGCGGAGCTTCATTGCCCGGTAACCCTCTTCTTTGTAACGCTTTGCCTCCGCCGCGAGCTCGCTCAGTTCAACGCTGTAAAGTCGCGATGCGTAAACCGGAATGCGATTCTTCGTTCTGCCGCCAAGCAGCCGATAGACAGGCTGTTTGGCTGATTTCCCGAGCAGATCCCAGAGCGCGATATCCACCGCGCTGATCGCGACCATGCCGATTCCTTTGCGGCCGAACGCCATTGTTTTGCGATACATATGCTGCCATAGGCGCTCGATGTCCCACGGGTCCTGGCCGATCAGCAGAGGCTTGAGATAGAGATCGATGATCTGTTTCGTCACCTGTGGCGCCAGCGCGGCATTGCCCAGGCCTACAAGACCGTCGTCGGTGAATACTTCCACCACAAGCCAGCCATGAAACGTGAATGTTTGCATGGAGGCCTCGGGTAACTCCAATAGATCCATGGGGTTGGTGCAGAAATGCGGAGGCAGCGGGACGGTTTTTCCGCGCCAGCGCACCACTCGAGTGCGAATTTCGGTGATTTTCATGCAACTCCCTGGTAATTCAGTTTCCGCTCCAGCTTCAAGGGCAGCAGAACGGGAACGGCAGTAAGAATAATCAGAAACGCCGCAACGTGGAGCGTGCCCGCGATACCGAAGACGGCGCCGTAGCCGAAGCCGTGGTCGAGCAAATAGCCGACTACCTCTCCAAACAAAATTCCGCCCATCGCGCCTCCGAAACCTACCAATCCGGCGGCCGAGCCGACCACATTCTGAGGGAAGAGATCCGCGGGCAGAACCATGACCAGCGTCGACCACGACTGCTGTCCGAAATACGCCAGGCAGAAGAGGACGATAGCCCAGGACACGGGAACATGGGGCACCAGAATGACGAATGGCATGACGGCGGCGCTGAGACCGAGCGCTAGCTTTCGCGCCACACCGAGGGAGAACTGGCGGCGCACTAAATAGCTGGAAAATCCTCCGCCCAGCAGGCACCCCACACCGGCCGCTGCGCTGGGCATCCAGGCGAAGGTCCCGACTGCTTTGATATCAAAGCCGCGAGCGTCGTAGAGATACTTTGGGAGCCAGAACAGGTAGAAAAACCACGCGGCATCGCTCAGAAATTTAGCGCTCACTAGCCCCCAGGTCTCACGGATGCGAAACAGGCGGATCCACGGTAAACCAGTCGCCGCTCGAGGCTGATCTTGAATCGGGTCAGCGGCGGTCTCACTGGAAGTTGTGGGCGGAGGAGAATATGACAACCTCCACCAGGTAACCCAGAGCAGACCGAGCGCGCCGGTGAGAACGAAAATCCAGCGCCAGTTCCTGTATCCGAGAACAGCCGCGATCAGCGGAGGGGCCGCGACCGCTCCGATTGCCGTGCCGGCATTGATGATGCCCATCGCGGTAGCTCGTTCCTTTGTAGGAAACCACTCCGCAACCGCGCGGGTCGCGGCAGGAAAACCGCCGCCTTCGCCCACACCCAGCAGGAATCGGCTTGCGGCCAGCATCGCGAAACTGGTGGCCAGGCCGTGGCTGGCGCAAGCCAGCGACCAGAACAACATGATCACCGTAAACCCGCGATGCGTTCCAAGCAGGTCCACCAATTTGCCGCCGCCCGCGTACATCAGCGCGTAGGAAAACAGGAATGCAGACTGGAGCGCGGAAAATTGTCCGTTGGTCAGCGGAATGTCTTTGCTGATCGCCTGGACCGCGACCGGCAGCGTTTGTCGGTCAAGGTAGCTGATTGCGATCGCAGCACTGACCAGGATGGCAATTCGCCACCGCAAAATGGTTTCGCCTCCGTTTGCGAATATTATTCGGTCGAGTACGAGGAGGCATTATACGCGAAGATGGTAAACGTTTACTCCGTTTGTCTGTTTCCGTTACAATCGTCCGGCCTTCGAAGTCGAGGATCGGAGAATACTCGATCGAGCAACCGACCGGGCACGATCAGAGGAAACGAGACGAGTTATGACTCTGCGGTGGAATCGTCGGGACATTTTGAAAGGATTGCTCGCAGCGTCCGGCGGAATCATTGTTTCCTCGAAGCAGGGAACTGCACAGGATGATACGCATGCGCTGGAAAAGCCGACTGAGATCCAAGTCAGCTCGATCAGCGTCCACACGTTTCGCCTGAGCATCCTCCGTATCATCAACGGAACGGTTGGACAGATACCTCTTGACGGATCTCTGGTTCAGGAGTCCTGGGGCGCTCCGGTTGCGAAGCTGCGGACGGAGACTGCCAAAACGATTGCTGTAGGCAGTCTCCAGCTGAAGATCTCTTTCCACCCGGTCAGCATCTCGGTTGAAAACGAGCACGGTGAAATGATTCAGCAGTTGGCGTGGGATGTGAACACTGGTCTCCTGACGTTTCTCAATGGAAGTGCGCCACTGTTCGGTTTAGGGGAGGGCGGACCGCAGTTGGACCGTCGCGGCTCCACGGATTCGATGCGAAGTGGGCAAGGTGCGTACAAACTCGCTACCCATGGTGGCCGCGTTCCTATTCCCTGGATTGTTGGCACGTCGGGATGGGCAATATTTTTTCATCAGCCTTATGGCACCTTCGATTTCACCGGCTCGCAGGGCAAGTTTCAATCCGCGAGCCCGGGAGCTGCCCTCGATTTGTTTTTCGTGGCATCGCAAGATCCTGCCACGATTATGTCGGAATACGCGCGCATCACCGGCCACGCCGAGAAGCCACCGCTGTGGAGTTTCGGCTATCAACAGTCACACCGCACGCTTGCCAGTCGAGAGGAAGTGCTTGCTGAGGCGAAAACCTTCCGCGAAAAGAGATTGCCTTGCGATGCTCTCATCTACTTAGGCACGGGCTTTTGTCCTTCGGGCTGGAACACCGAAAATGGCTCGTTTGTGTGGAACTCTCGAGTTTTTCCCGATCCCAAGGAAATGCTTGACGAGTTGCACCGAGACGACTTCAGGGCGGTGGTGCATGTGGTGATTCTGTCGGACAAGCTTCACGGCACGGTTCACGATCCGTGCGAGGTTTCGCGGTTCGATGAAGAGGCGGCAAGCTGCTACTGGGACGCGCATCGCAAAGATTTTGCCCTGGGCATCGACGGATGGTGGCCCGATGAAGGTGATCCGCTCGATGTCGCGTCGCGCCTAGTGCGCAATCGCATGTACTGGGAAGGCCCGCAAATTGATCGGCCGAACGAGCGTCCTTACGCGCTGCATCGCAATGGCTATGCCGGCATGCAGCGATATGCTTCGTTTCTGTGGTCGGGCGATGTGTCCTCCACGTGGGAAACTTTGAAGACTCATATTCCGATCGCGCTGAATACCGCGCTCAGCGGCATTCCCTACTGGGGCACGGACATTGGAGGTTTTGTGCCCACGCCGGAATTTACCGCGGAATTGTATGTGCGCTGGTTTCAGTTCGGGGCGTTCTGCCCGCTTTTCCGTTGTCACGGCCGCACCTGGAAATTGCGGCTTCCATGGGGATGGAACACGGGAGATCCTGGCCCGGTAGAAATCAGGAATTACAACGGCGCCGCGACTCCAGATTCCAGCCAGCTGCACGATGCGCGCGTGGAGCCGATCTGCCGGAAATATCTTGAACTTCGTTACCGCATGTTGCCCTATCTCTACAGCGCGGTGCATGAGTGCGCGACTACGGGAATGCCGATCATGCGCGCGCTGTGGCTGCACTTTCCAGACGATCCGAAGGCGGTCGAGTGCGGCGACGAGTATTTGTGGGGCCGCAGCATTCTGGTTGCTCCGGTTGCGGAGAAGGGAGCGACAACTCGCAGCGTCTACCTCCCGCGCGGCGGCTGGTATGATTTTTGGACGCACGAACGGCTCGAGGGAGGACGCGAAATCAGTCGGCCTGTTGACCTCGAGACGATTCCGCTGTATGTGCGCGCCGGATCGATCCTGCCGCTGGGCCCGGTGAAACAGTTTACCGGCGAGAAAGTGGATGAGCCGCTCTCTGTCTCGATCTATCCTGGCGCGGATGCTGCCTTCTTGCTTTACGAAGACGATGGAACATCCTTCGACCATCGCAAGGGTGAGTGGATGGGAATCCAGATGGCGTGGAACGACGCACACAGAACGTTCAGCCTGAGCTTGGCCCCTGGTTCGCGGATGCTGCCACCGGGACAACGGGTAATCGCGTTGCAGCTGGGTGGAACGACGCGAAGCGTTGCATTTGCGGGAAAGCCGATCGAAGTCTCTTTCTGAAGGACAGAATCGACTATGAATTACCGCCCTCTCGGCAGGACTGGCTGGAGTGTTTCGGAAATCAGCTTCGGCGCCTGGGCTATCGGAGGTGACTGGGGGCACGTTTCAGAGCAGGAGGCGCTTGCGACGCTGCATAAGGCTGTTGACGCGGGGGTTAATTTCATCGACACCGCAGATGTTTACGGCGACGGGCGCAGCGAGCGCCTGGTGGCCCAGCTCCGGAAAGCTCGGAAAGAGGAAGTCGTGGTCGCAACGAAGGCTGGCAGGCGCTTGCCGCGGCAGACGGTGGAGGGCTATAACCGCGAGAATCTCACCACGTGGATTGAAGACAGCTTGCGCAATCTCTCCACCGATGCTCTTGACCTGCTCCAACTCCACTGCCCTCCGACTGAACTTTACGATCGCCCCGAGGTTTTCGCGATGCTCGATGACTTCGTGAAGGCGGGGAAGATCCGCCATTACGGCGTCAGCGTGGAGAAAGTTGATGAGGCCCTCAAAGCCATCGCGTTTCCAAATGTGCAAACCGTGCAAATCATCTTTAACTGTTTTCGACAACGACCTGCGGACGTTTTCTTTGCTGCAGCCAAGCAGAAGCGGGTTGGCATTCTCGCGCGCGTGCCGCTGGCCAGTGGCTTGTTGACCGGCAAGCTGCGCTCGGATTCTACGTTCGCGGCCGACGACCATCGCAATTTCAATCGCCACGGGGAATCCTTTGACGTCGGCGAGACGTTTTCGGGAGTCGACTATGAGATCGGGCTGGAAGCGGCGGAAGAGATTCGCCGGCTGTCGCCGGCGGGAGTGTCGATGAGCCAGTTTGCGTTGCGCTGGATTCTAATGTTCGATGCGGTCAGTTGTGCCATTCCCGGCGGGAAACGACCCGGGCAAGTCGCCGAAAACTGTAGCGCATCGATTTGCCACCGCTCTCACCCGAAACTATGGCACAGGTCGGGCACATCTACGACCAGCAGATCCGTCCGCTGGTCCATCACCGCTGGTGAGCGCGACGGTTGTTAGCACAAGATCGCCCGAGGCTCCGGCAGAGTAATTCCCGAGTTGCACGCGACTTGCGCTGAATAGAGCAGCTCGCTTTTTGGTTCTGGTTCTAACCCAACCATTGCGGGTTTTGATACGTCCCGTCAAAGTTGTGGGTTGTCTTGTAGAGTTCGTACTCTCCCTTCCCGGCGGCAGACGCGGTTCTGGCCAACAGCTGGGTGACTTCTTCGTTGGCCATTGGTTTGAAGCTGCGGGCTGCATCAAGCGCCTGCTGCAGAATCGGAAGGGATTCGCAGCCCGTGATCACTACGCTGGTTGGCAGGTTCATGGCATAGTGCAGACATTCGACCGCAGAAGCTGTTTTGCTGCGGAGAATAATACTGTCGCCCATGGGCTTCATGCCGAGCACGCCGATATTGTGTTTGACCAGCACCGGAAGCACTTTCTTCTCGAAGCTCTCATAGTGTGCGTCCATCACGTTGAGCGGCATCTGGACGGAGTCGAAGGTGAATTGATGAGCGAAAGCTGTGTCCAACATCTTTAGATGAATATCCGGATTCTTGTGTCCGGTGAACCCGATGTAGCGGATCTTGCCTTGTTTCTTCGCTGCGAGCGCCGCCTCCATGCTGCCGCCTTCGCCAAAAATTCGAGCGGCGTCGGGCTCGCGAATGACTTCGTGGAACTGCAAGAGATCGATGTGGTCGGTTTGCAACCGGCGGAGAGACTCTTCCAGTTGCTGTTCCGCGGCCTTTCTCGTCTGACCATCGATCTTGGTCATGAGGAATGCTTTTTGACGATAGCCATCGCGTAACGCCTTGCCCATGCGGATTTCGCTGACTCCGCCGTTATAGTCCCAGCAGTTATCGAGAAAATTGACTCCGCTGTCGAGCGCGGTGCGGATGATGCGGATGCTTTGCTCTTCGTCCGACCCCATCCCAAGGTGATAACCGCCAAGCCCGATGATGGAGACTTTTTCGCCAGTGTGGCCCAGCACGCGGTATGGTATGGAATCCGCCGCTGCGTGCGATAGCTCCTTGGCCATTGAACTGACAACTGTAGTTGCCGCTGCTTTCTTGAGAAAGTCTCTCCGATCCATAAACGTCCTCCGCGAGACGCGACGCAGTCGATCAGGTTACCGCTTGGCCTGGCCGTCAATCCAGGAGTTTACCTCGGAATCCAGTACGTCGAGCGGAAGCGCGCCGTTTCCCAGCACTTCATCGTGGAAGGCGCGGATGTCAAATTTATCCCCGAGCTTCTGTTTTGCCTCTTCCCGCAATTTCAGGATCTCAAGCTGCCCGAGCTTGTAAGCCAAGGCTTGGCCGGGCCACGCAATGTACCGGTCGACCTCGCTCTGGATGTTCGGTTCATCCATTGCGGTGTAGCGATGGAAATAGGCCACCATCTGATCGCGCGACCAATGCTTTTCGTGCACACCGGTATCGATGACCAGACGGATTGCGCGCCACATTTCGTTTTCCAGACGGCCGTAGTCGCTGTACGGATCCTGGTAGTGACCAACGTCCTTCCCGAGCCGCTCTGCGTAGAGCGCCCATCCCTCGACGAACGCGGTGTAACCGGCGTGGCGCCGAAACTCTGGGAGGCTCTGCATTTCCTGCGCAAGAGAGAGCTGCAGGTGATGACCGGGAATGCCTTCGTGGTAGGCGATGGCCTCGATGTTCAGGATCAGGCGGTGCTCAGGATCCCACTCGTTCACGTTGATGTGGCCCGGGCGCGAGCCATCCGCTGCGCCGTCGGTGTAATCGGCGGGCACAGCGTTTTTCGAGCGCGAAGCTTCCATGGGGATCACCGTGAGCTTGCTCTTCGGCAGGTGGCCGAAGAGTTTGGGCAATTCGGGCTCCATGCCGCGCGCGTAGTTCGTGTATAGATCGAGCACCTGCTGGCCAGAAGTTGCGTAGAAGCGCCGTTCGTTCTTGATGTGATCGTTCAGACTTGCCAGGTCTTTGAATCCCAGCTTGTGCGCGACGGCAAGCATTTCGGCTTCGATTTCATCGATCTGTTTCAAGCCGAGGGCGTGGATTTCCTCAGGCGTTCTGTCGGTGGTGGTCATGCGCCGGATAGCGAAGCGGTAGCGCGCCGCGCCATCGGGAAGAGACCAGACTCCCGGATCGAGACGACCGTGCGGTGCGTAGTCGTTGCGAACGAAGGCGGCAAAACGCTGGTATGCAGGGATGATCTGAGTCAGCTACTGCCGCGAGCACGGCATCCCGCAACCGCTTCTGATCGGCGGCTGGCACACTCGATGGGAACTCCTTTACCGGCTTGGCAAACGGGCTGCTCTCACCGGTCTTGCTTGCGACGTCGTCTGCTTCGGCTGAAACTTTTTCAAGAAGATAGCGTGGAGGCATCAGGCCATCGCGCAGGCCTTGCCGCATGTTGGCGATTACTTGATCGAACGCGTGCGGAATCTGGCGCAGGCGCGCCAGGTAGTTGTCGTAGTCGGTGACCGAGTTGAAAGGAATGAGTGCAACCATGTCCGGCAGTTCGAGGTGCATGCCGTTCATCTGATTCACGGGCATCTCCCACGGTTTGAACTGCGCGCCTTCGATCTCCTCTCGTAGCTGCCTGATCATCAGTTCGCGGCTGAGCGTGTCCTGCCGCGAGAAGCCCGCAGGATCGATGGCTTCAAAGCGTGCCAGAAATTTGCGCTCCTGCTCGAGTTCGGACTGGAAGAACTCCGGAGATTCGTCACTCAGGCGATCGTTGTAGCGGTTGTCGCCCAACATCGTCGCCCACTCGGGATTGGTGCGCAACGTGTATTGCCACTGTTCGTCAAACAGGGAGAGAAGTTGCTGGCGGCGACTCTCGACAGAGGCCGTTGCGGACGCGTTGTCTTGAGCTGACGAAAATTGCGGGAACATCAGCATCAAAGCGCAAACCGGAATGAGGCTGCCGAAGGCCGGCCGCACGCAAAGAGTCATGAGTTATCTTTCCCCGCTTCGAACGATTTTGCAGTTCGGAGACTCGGGACCTCAAAGACCTACGCAGTCTTGTTGTCCACCTTCCAATAAACCGCGTAGCGCTCGTGAATCACCTTGTAAAGCGGCACAAGGGTTTGCGGTTGCGACTGTCCCACAGTGTTAAACGTGAGCGGCTGTTTGGCATCAGGTTCAATCCAGGCCGTTGGCTTGTTCGGATCCGCGACAATGTCTGCGACTTTCTTCTGGTCACCCGGTTTCGGTTCATAATCGCCGTAGGTCATCTCCTTCGTGACTGGGTCGAAGCGCCCGGCCAGCACCAGGGGTCCATACATCGCGGCCTGGATGGTCTCGTTGTCGGGCATCCCGTCGATATGAAGGCCCATGGGCAAACTGAGTTCGATTTTGTCTCCGGTTTTCCAGACGCGGTTGAGCGTGAGATAGCTGCTTGGGCTGGCAAACGCGGGCAGCACAGCCCCGTTGATTTTCACACTGCCGCCTTGCACCCAGTATGGAATGCGAAGGTTGATCGCAAGCTGCGTCGGGCTTTTCGCGGTAACAGTGATGGTGGTTCCTTGCTCTTCTGGAAAGCGGGTCTCCTGCTTCACCCGCACACCTTTTTCCGGCCATTCCAATTGCGAGTCGATGTAGAGATTTACGTAGAGTGAATCGTCGTCGTGAAAGTAAATTGTATCGGTCAGCTTCCCGTATTCTTCCGAACCGGTTCCGGTGCAGCACCACAGCGCGTCAAACGGTTTGCCGAAAGTTTTCCAATAACCCGCAGCCAGGGGCAGGTAATACATCATGGTGCCATCTTCGGGGTTGATCGTCCCCAGGCGGTGATTGAACAGAGTGCGCTCGTAGTAGTCCATGAGATGCGCATCCGGCGCCCAGCCGAATAAGTGCCGCGTCAACTTCATCATGTTATAGGCGCAGCAGCATTCCGTCGTGTTGGTGCTGAGTTCGGTCGAAAGCTTGCCCGGGTCGGTGTTCCACGACTCACCGTTGCTGGTGCCGCCGGTGCAATATGAACGCTCGCTCACCACTTCGTCCCAGAAATACTCCGCGATGTCGCGATAGCGCCGGTCGCCGGTGAGTTCGTAGTACCGCGCCGCGGCGATCACCTGCGGGATGTGCGTGTTGACGTGCAGGCCTTTCAGTTCATCCCGGTGCGCCGCCAGCGGATCAAAGAACTGCTTCTTGTCGAAACGCTGCGCGACTTCCAGGTAATACTCCTTGCCCGTGACCGCGTACAGATTTGAGAGCACTTCGCCCATGCCGCCAAATTCCGTTCCCAGAACTCGCTGCATGTGCTCGTAACTGAGCGAGCCGGTGTAGCCGGCGGCCCAGTCCGCCATTTTCTGAACCATATCGAGCGCCTGCTCATTGCCGCAGTAAACGTACATGTCGAGCAGCCCGGCCATGATCTTGTGAATGGTGTAGAACGGAGCCCACACTCTTTGCCGTTCGCGCAGCCGGTCGAAGAACTCAACCGGGAACGCGCTGAGATAACCACTCTTCAACGCGGCCTGGCATTTGCCGAGTTCCGCCACTACTGTGTTCGCGTTGTTCTTGAGATCCTCGTCTCCCGAGCTGGCATACATCAGCGCGCAGGCGGAAAGATAATGGCCGCCGGCATAGTGACCGCGCAGCTCACAATCGGGAGCTTCCCATCCGCCGAGCGGTTGCGCCGAGGAAGCGATGCCGGCATTGATCCGAAACGTGTGCAAGCAGGCGGTCCGGAGGCAGCGAATGCAGATACTGGCGGTCGGCCTCCATCGCAACTTTGCACGGACCTTCGCCTAATCGCACCTGCTTCATCGGGAACGGGCGCGCCTTCCAGGGGACTTTCTCGTAGCTGATGGACTTGCCAGCTTTTTGGGTCGTGTCCGCCACCGGGTCTTGCGGAGGAGCTGCCATCAACGCTCTCGGCAGCAAAGTTGAACCGGCAGCTGCGGCCACCGACGTCATAAAATGTCTGCGAGAGAATTCCCCGAATCGCGTCATATTTGTTTCCTCCCAAACCTCAGTCCCTAAACTTCTTTCAAGTTTCTTCGTTAGTCGTGGATATTGTATACACTACTCCCAGCTCTCGCGAATGCGCAAACTCTCAAGTCCGTTCCGCTGCCTCTGCTCCGATTGCCTTTGCCTTGGGGATCGCAGGATATACTTCGCGGAGCGTCGCCCCAACGGTTCATACGTATTCATGGCTAGAACTTCGATTGCCAGATTCACGATTGCTCGACTCGTCCGGGTTCGCCTCCTCATTTTCATTCTCGGGGGCACTCTTTGCGTTTGTGGACTTCTACCCGGGTTGTCCACTGCGCAGGTCTCGTCGAAAACTCCGCCGGTTGATGCTTCGTCCTCGGCGGAGCGAGGCATCAGCCTGGCGGCGAAGGGCCGCTGCCGGGAGGCGTTGCCGGTTCTGAAGAAGGCCGCGGCGCATGTTACCGACAAGCAGCTCAAGTACCGCGCGTTCATGTCGACAGCTCGTTGCGCCATGAGTCTCGATCAGACGGAAACCGCAGTCGAAGCTCTGCTTCTTCTCAACCGCGAGTTTCCTCATGATCCCGACGTCCTCTTCACCTCCACTCATGTGTACTCGGAACTCGCTTCCCGGGCCGCGCAGGATCTCGCGGCGACAGCTCCAACTTCGCATCAGGCCGAACAGCTCGAAGCGGAAGCCTTCGAGTCGCAGGGAAACTGGGATAAGGCCATCGCCCAATACAAGAAGATCCTCGAGCAAGATCCCAAAGTGTCCGGCATTCACTATCGGGTCGGCCGCATCTTACTCTCGCAGTCGCCGCCGGACGCCGAGAATGCAAAAACCGAATTCGCAGAAGAGCTGAAGAGCAATCCGGATAACGCGTCAGCGGAGTTCATGCTCGGGAGAAATTTCTCGTCAAGCCGGGCAATGGGACGAAGCCATCGGACATTTTTCGCGAGCATCGAAGCTCGATGAGGGTTTCCAGGAAGCATATTTGGCGCTGGGGATGTCACTCAACTCGGCAGGGAAGTTCTCCGACGCGATCGCGCCCTTGCAGAGCTACGTAAAGATGCAGCCTGGGGATCCTGCGGGACACTACCAGCTCGCCACGGCTTACGCGCGCACCGGGCGCAAGGCGGAAGCGGAGCGGGAAATGGCGTTGCAACGCGCAGCGGCGGGGAAGAACCCGCAAGGCGAACAGGCTCCCCGGTAACGCGAATACGCTACACAGCGAAGGAATGCGAGCGAGGGTTGAGTAAATGGCGAAAGGCCGAGGCGATGTTTGGAACATGGCTTCCCGCCGCCGCTTTTTGAAAATGCTGGGTTGCACTGGTATCGGTTGGACGGGAATCGGCAGCGCGTTGAGCAGTGCAGATCTGTTGTCGGCCTTGGCTTCTCCTCGACCCAGCCAATCCTCGCCGGCCTTCGAAGAAATCCCCGCTTCTGCGAGCGGCATTTCGTGGGTTCACGTGAATGGACGTTCCCCAATGGCCCATTTGCCGGAGACGGTCGGGGCCGGCTGCGCGTTCCTCGACTACGATAACGATGGCTGGATGGACATCTATCTGGTGAACAGTGGTCGCTGCGATTTCTATGAGCCACCTCAGCCATTGCGCAATGCGCTCTATCACAACAACCGCGACGGCACTTTCACCGATGTGACGCAAAAAGCGGGCGTGGTTGGAAATGCCTACGGCATGGGCGTCGCCGTCGGTGACTATGATGGCGACGGTTTCCCTGATCTCTACGTAACGCAGTATCCCCACAGCATCCTCTACCACAACAACGGCGACGGCACTTTCACCGACGTGACGGCGAAAGCCGGGGTCGCCGCGCCGGGTTGGGGAACCAGCGCCGTGTGGTTCGACTATGACAATGACGGGCGCCTCGATCTCTTTGTCTGCCATTTTGTCGACTACAGCAAAGCCAAGCTCAAATTCTGCGGCGATACTCTGACGGGCCAGCGCTTCTACTGCATCCCCAGCATCTACGATCCCATGCCGTGCTGGCTGTTTCGCAACAATGGCGACGGGACCTTTACTGATGTCAGCAAAGAGTCCGGCATTTCGCAGTCATTGGCAAAAGCCTGGGGGGTGGTCGCCGCGGACCTCAACAACGACGGACGGATGGATCTCTATGTAACCAACGACACAGTTCCGAACTTCCTGTTCGCCAACCGCGGCAAAGGAAAGTTCGAAGAAATCGGAATGCTGGCGGGCGTGGGAGTTAATGCTTTTGGCAAGCCGCGCTCCGGCATGGGAGTCGACGCCGCCGACTACGATCAGGATGGCCGCATTGATCTGTTCGAAGCCAACGTCGATCATGAGATGTACTCGCTCTACCACAACGATGGCAACGAAGCCTTCAGCGATGTTGCGAATCCCACCGGGATTGGCGGTGTCACGCGCATGATGAGCGGCTGGGGGCTGAAATTCTTCGACTACGACAACGACGGTGATCTCGACCTGCTCCTGTGCAACGGACACCCCGATGACTCGGTCGACAAAAGAGTGGAAGGCGTAAAGTTCCTGGAACCCCTGCTCCTGTTTCACAATACCGGCAAAGGTTTCGAAAATGTAAGCCAGCAGAGCGGGTCCATTTTTTCAAAGCCACTCTCTGGACGCGGCCTGGCGCTTGGCGATTTCGATAACGATGGTTCCGTCGATGTGGTCGTGACCCAGAACAACGCGGCACCCGTCCTGCTGCACAACAACCTCGGGCGGGAGAACCATTGGCTGGGTGTGCGACTCGTGGGCACGAAGGCGAATATCGATGGCATCGGAGCAAAGGTCACGTATCAAAGCGGCGACCTGCGGCGTCATCAATTCAAAGTGGGCGGCGGGAGTTACCTCTCTTCGCACGATCCGCGCATGGTTCTGGGATTAGGAAAGCGAACGAAAATCGACTGGCTGGAAGTCCAATGGCCGCAACCGAGCGGGCGGACCGAACGCTTGACGGAACTGCCGATTGATCGTTACGTCACCATCGTCGAGGGTCAAGGCAAATGGAAGTAGCGAGCAGTTCCCGCGGCAAGCTTTTTGCGCGTGAGTGCAATGAGCAGCAGCTTTTTATGTCTTGGTCGCGCCGCTTCGCAACCTTCGCTGCCGTTGTGATCGTCCTGTGTCCGGCAGTAAAGATCCAAGCCCAGGTTCCGGGAAGGCAGCAAGTTCCGGCTAGCCAGTACCAATCAACCCCAATACTGCAGAGCGAGACCGGGCTTGCCTCTCAGGATGCCGATGGCGAACTGCAAACTGGAACGGCCCTCACTCGCAAAGGCCTTTTCCGTGAAGCCATCCCGCACCTGCTGGCGGCTCGTGGACGAACCGCTAGCGAATACGCGGTGACTTTCAACCTCGCACTCTGCTACCTGGGAACTAGTCAGTTCAAATCGGCGATCGACCTTCTGAATGGTCTGCGAAACGCGGGGCACGACCGAGCGGATGTCGAGAATCTGCTGGCACAGGCCTACATCGGAAATGCACAACCGCAACAGGCCCTGGCGTCTCTGCAAAGAGCGGCCTCGCTGTCTCCACAAGATGAAAAGCTTTTTTCATTCGTTGCGGAGGCCTGCAGAGACCACGAAGAATACAGTCTAGGTCTCAAAGTCGTAGACATTGGACTGCAAAACCTGCCGCGATCCGCGCGCCTGCATTACGAACGAGCCATGTTTCTTGCCCAACTCGACCAGCTTGACCGGGCCAAACCAGAGTTCGAGTTAGTGGGCAAGCTCGCACCCGCGAGCGAGATCAGTTACCTGGCTGCTGCGCACGAAGCACTACTCGAAGGAGACATCTCTGGGGCAATCGGAGCTGCGCGTGAAGGTGTAAAGCAAGGCTACGAAAATCCCGCGTTATTGACGGTTCTTGGCGAAGCCTTGATTCGCTCCGGCGTCACTCCCGGCCAACCCGAGTTTTCGGAAGTGCAAACGGTTCTAGAGAAAGCCGTCACGCAACGCCCGAACGACCCAGCTTCGCAGCTTGCACTTGGCCGTGTTTACCTGATGACCGGGCGCGCCGGCGATTCGATCGCGCATTTGGAGACGGCGCGGCAGCTTGAACCCGGCAACCAATCCGTTTACGCGAACCTCGCAAAGGCCTATCAGCGGCACGGAGACATTCAGCAGGCGCAAAACGCGCTGGCAACTCTCCAGAGGTTGAATCAGGCCCAGGCCGACAGGATAGGTTCCGCTCCCGGAGATCGCAGGATGGGTTACGCGGGCCAGGGAGTCGCGGACGAAAAAGCATCACCGGCGCAGCGATAGGTATGGCCTGTCGATCGGGAGCACCGGTGCTTATTTTGCCGGTATGCGCGGGAACAGACGCTCGACGATCCCCACGTCTTCTTTCACTGCGATGATCTGGTCACTCTTGAGGTTGGCCAACTTAGTAACGCTTCCGCTTGGCCAGAGGATTTCAATTGCGTCCACATTCGAATGCAGCCCCAATCCAAAATGAAGGCGCGGATCCTGCGCGGATTGGTAGCTCATACCGCCTTTTCGTTGGTCGTAGAGCACCAGACTCCCGGACGACAACTTTACTCGGGCACCCACGCCGTCCCGATTCGATTTCGTGCCGATCAGAAGGATTTCCAGCCAATGGTTGGCATTTCCTCCATCATTGCGCAGTAGTTGCGGCGCCTGACCGTTGTTGTTCACCAGAATGTCGAGATCGCCATCGTTGTCGAAGTCGGCGACGGCTGCTCCGCGGCTCACCCGGGGGAGCTGAAAGTCGGCGCCTAAACTGTCACTCACATTTTCAAAGATTCCATGTCCGTTGTTGCGAAACATCAGCTTTGGTTCGGCGTACTGCGTGTCAGCATGATAGCGCGCGATGTTGTCGAGGACATGTCCGTTCGCCATGAACAGGTCGCGCGCTCCATCGTTGTCGTAGTCCATGAAGCGTGTACCGAACCCGCTCAAGTGGTAGGTAGCGTAGCCAATCTTCGAGCGCAGAGTTGCGTCGTCGAAGGTCTGGTCTCCCAGGTTTTGGTAGAAGCGGGCGAGTTGCATGTCGAGGTGAGTGACCGTCAGGTCCATGCGGCCGCTGCCGGTCGCGTCCGCGGCGTCGGTGCCCATGCCAGCCTCGAATAAACCGTCTGCGCTGACCGCGACCCCAGCCGCGTATCCCACTTCGCGGAAGGTTCCGTCGCGATTGTTGTGAAACAGAAAGTTCGGCATGTGGTCATTGGCGATGAAAATGTCCTGCCACCCGTCGTTGTCGTAATCGAACGTGACCACACCCAGGCCATTGTTTCCCTTCAACCCCAGGCCCGAGGACTTGCTGACGTCGGTGAATGTTCCGTCGCCATTGTTGTGGTAGAGCGCTGGCGGTTGGCCGCGAAAATCGTCCGGGTGACAATAGCTTCGCATCCCGGGCCCCTGATCCCCACAGTAGAAATTGCGATCCGGCGACCAGTCGACGTAGTTGGCGATTACTAGGTCCAGACGTCCGTCATTGTCGTAGTCGAACCAAGCGGCGCTCGATGCCCAGCGGCCAGGATTCTCCACTCCGGCGCGCGCAGTCACGTCGGTAAAGGTTCCGTCCGCGTTGTTGTGGTAGAGGATGCATCGACCGTAGCCGAGGACAAACAAGTCCGGAAATCCGTCGTTGTCATAGTCGCCTACAGCCACGCCCATGCCGAACAGCCCTACGGCGCCGACACCCGCTTTGTCGGTGATGTCGCTGAAGCTGCCATCTCCATTATTCCGGTAAAGTGCGCTTCGCAGGGGGCGATTGGGGCTGGACACGCGAGTGGCGGCGCCGTTGACCAGGTAGAAATCAAGCAGTCCGTCCTGGTCGTAGTCAATCCAGCCGCAGCCTGAACCCATCGTCTCAATCAGGTACTTTTCCGGGGAGGCCGCGTTGTCATGCTGGAACCTGATTCCCGCTGATCGCAGCCACATCCGTGAAGATCACCGGTGCCCTTGGTTCGGAGGAGGCCCACGCGAGCGGTTTCGCCGTCAGCCCCATCCCGATCGAGCCAGCGTACTTCAGCAGTTCTCGCCTTGAAATACGACAATTTGTTTTCACGGTAAACGATTCCCGCGAGTGCTCCCGCCAGCGTAGCAGGCTGACCGCAAACTCAACAAACCCCGGGTAAAAGGAAACGGAAGTCGCAAATTGGGGGACGGCTCATCGTGTCCCGACACGAGATATCCCTGGGAAACTGCCGAAAATGAGAATGTGGTTGACAAATGGATCGAATAAAGTATACAAAATCCGGCCATGGGTAAACGTTTCCTTTGGACGTGACGTAAGAGTTGGAGTGCCGAAACTACGACGTCGGGACGATTCCAGAGATGTTCTTGCGCCAGCTTTGAAGTATGCAAACCCACAACGTTCTTTCTGGTGGGCCGGAGGAGGATTTATATGGTTTCCAAGTCTTCGAGTTTGGTACTCAGGGGGGTGATGTCCGCCCTGTTGATTCTACTGGCGCTGTGCATCGTTCCGTCGGCCCCGGCTCAGCAGGGTTCCGAGGGAACGGTAACCGTGACCGTCCGCGACCCCAGCGGCAGCGTCGTCCAGGGCGCGCAACTCGAGCTCCGGGACCTCGCCACCAACGAGGCGCAAAAAGGCGAGACTCAGGAGAAAGGCACCCACACCTTTGTCAACCTTTCCCTTGGAAAGTACAAACTCTCCGTGTCGAAGACAGGTTTTCGGACCGAAGTGTTCAACGATGTGGTAGTGCAGGCGGCGCAGACGACGGACATTTCCGCCGCGCTGAGGGTTGGTGCCATCAGTGAGACGGTCGAGGTCACGGGCGGCGCGGCGCCGCTGGTTGAAACGACTACAAACGCCATCGGCACAACCGTCGATCTGAAGCAAATCGAGGACCTCCCGATCGAGGGCCGCGATCTAACGCAACTTTCCTTCTTGGTCCCGGGATCCAATTTTGTAGGCGTGTCGGGCTACACGGCGAGCGGGAACCTACGATGGCCTTCCGGCTATCGCTCAGGGAAATAATATAGACGGAGTGATCGGCAGCCCGAGCAGGATGAAGTTCGGCGGAAATGAAGCGCCCATCGTCTCGCCGCGGCTGGAGTCCATTGAAGAGATGACGGTGCAGACTGAACAGCTCAATTTGGACCAGGGCTATGGCCAGGCCAACATGCAGCTCAATTTCGTCACCCGGCGAGGGGGCAACGCATTTCACGGCCGACTTTACGAGGATTTCAGGAACTCCGGGCTGAACGCCAACAGTTGGTACAACGACGCGATTACCTCAATAAACCCGATCGAATCCCGCGACTAAGAACCTTGTTCACCTTAACGATTTCGGAGCAAGCATTGGTGGCCCGATTATCAAGGACAAGCTGTTCGTGTTTGGCAGTTACGCAGAAAGGAAAATCCCGGGCGCATACAGTACAACGAATGATGTGTTTACTCCGGCAGCACAAGTGGGGAATTTTACCTACAACGGCCAGACCGTGAACCTCTTCACCCTGGCGCAGAATTACAACACGGCCAATCCCGGCACAAATCTTCCCACCGGAGTCCTGAATTGTTCGGCATCCTATTGCCCGGGTCCCGTATTGGCGGCAGCGCAAGCAGCGACAGCTTCGGGACAAGTGACTCCCAATGCCGGGGGGGATCCCAATCTCAACCTGCTAATTGGCAAGTGAACAACGCCCAGACCAGCTACTTTCCAGCCGTCCGTGTGGACTATAACGCATCGCAAAAAATGCGCTTCAACGTCGCATGGAATATGACCAAGGATAGCTACCCAGGCGCGAATGCTCCTGACTTCCCGGGCCCGGCTTTCGCCAAGACCGGAGCTGGCAACAGCGACAAGAGCTACACGTTAGGGCTTGGATTCACCTGGACGTTCTCGCCCACCCTAGTGAACGAGTTCCGCGGCGGGTTCCTGTATAACGTGAGTCTTAACGCCTATAATGCGCCGCCGCTCAGCCTTGCCAATCCGCAGTTGGCGTGGAATTATCCGACTGACACCTCAGCCGCAAATGTCGGGAACAATCTTTTACTCAGGCATCAACACCGAATACCCAGTGTTTAATGCTTCCGACACCATGACCTGGCAACATGGCTCGCATACTATGAACTATGGTTTCTCGTGGTGGCGCGAGCAAGACCACTATTACAATCCCGCGGCAGGATACCCGATCGCCAACTTCGGTCTCGCAAACGGAGACCCGGCACTGGGTGCTTTCACCATTGGAGCCGGCGGCTCGCTCCCGGGCGCAAGTACCGAACCAGCAAACTGAGGCCGAGCAGCTATATGCGATTCTGGTCGGGAGGATGTCCAGTGTCGGCGCCGGTGGCGGAGGCTATCCGTTTGTCACGTCTGCGAATAATTATGTGCAAGAGGTGGGAAGGTACAACCTTGATGAGTTGATCGGGGGCAAGGGTCTGTTCTTCCAGGACTCCTACCGCATAAGACCAAACTTGACGCTCAACTACGGGCTGCGTTGGGACTTTACCGCAATTGACAAAGATCTTTCCAAGCTATACCACTCAGCAAGTCCAGCGGCTATTTTCGGCCCTTCGGGGGTAGGCAATCTTTTCAATCCTGGCGTCTTCACAAGCGATCCGAATGGACTGAATCCAACGCTCACTCAGAACCCTAATCCTTACAATGCCTGGAACGTGGCTCCGCAACCGGCTGTTGGCTTTGCCTGGAACCCCGCAAGCGATAGCTTCGCGGGCAAAATGCTAGGCGGGGGCCAGACAGTGATTCGCGGTGGCTTCTCGCTGAGGAAACTTACGGAGCCTCAGCAATATGTTTGGAACCAGGCTTCGGATCTCGGCTCTTTCTACTACCAGTCATTCTTTCTCAATGCCAACACAACTGGGGTGCAAGGCACCTTCGCACCGGGAAGCTTGGCGATTAGCGACTTCAATCCCAGTGCCCCGCCCACGCAGGCGTTTTCACCTTACACCTACGGGCTTTCGCCGGCGACTTTCCAGGCGAGCGCACCAGCCTCAGAGTTCACGTTCCTGGGTGGTCCCGGGTTGAATGGCATTAACCCCAACATTCAGCAGCCCTATACGGAGTCGTGGAATCTTGGTATTCAGCGGCAAGTGGGGCAAAGCAGTGCTCTCGAAGTACGGTACGTGGGCAGCGTCACTAAGCGGCAGTGGTTCAATATAGACCCGAATGAGATCAACATCTTTGGGACCACCTCCCAATTCCCGAACAGTTTCCTCACGCAGTTCAAGAATGCGCAGGCGAACCTGGCAATCAATCAGGCTCATGGGGTAACCTCATTCGCCAATAACGGCTACGCAGGGCAACAGGCGACGCCGATTTTCGACGCCGCGTTTGCCGGTGAAGGTTCCGGAGGCGCGGGAATACCTCTGTCAGACTACGGAGCCACCAATTTTATAACGCAGTTACAGACGGGTCAGGCCGGCGCGATGGCCAGCACCTTGGCCGGTATCAGCGGCACTGTGCCTTATTTCTGCAATCTGGTTGGAAACGCTTTTGGTCCGTGCGCCAACAATGTTGCGGCTGGCACTTTCAATGCGGCCGGTGCGGGATATCCGATCAACTATTTCCAGGCCAATCCGTATGCGCAGGGGATTGGCTCAAGCTACACGGTGGCCGAGGGCTCATCGAATTACAACGCGTTGCAGGTCGACTTCCGCCAACGCGCTTGGCACGGTCTGCAGTTTGACGCCAATTACACCTGGAGTCACACTCTCGGCATCGCGACGCAAAACAACTGGCTGGGTCAAGGCGCCGTGTTTACTCTCCGCGATATGCGGCTAACCTACGGGCCAACTCTGTTCGACCTTCGTCATGTCGTGCACATCAACGGCACCTACGATCTGCCATTTGGCAGGGGTAAGCAATTCGCGAACCGCAGCGGCGCGCTTGATCGTGTGGTTGGCGGTTGGACAGTGGGGACAATCTTCTCTTTCCAGACTGGAGCCCCATTCTTGCTGTTCGGTGGAACCAATACCTATAACGACTATGGCGACGGTGGCGTAACTTTGACCGGCGTCACGCAGTCGCAACTGCAAAGCTCCGTTGGTAAGTACCCTGTCGCGGGAACTACCAACGTTGCATTCATTAATCCCAAGTACTTGAACTCGGCAGGTGGCGCTAACACGACATACATCACTCCGAATACAACACCAGGAACGTTCGGCCAACGAATTTGGCTTCATGGGCCCCATAACACTTACGACGACGTCTCGGTCACGAAGCATTTCCCGATCACCGAAAAACTTCGTTTTAGCCTGCAGGCCGAGATGCTGAACGCTTTTAATCACCCGACCTTCGGACCCGGAGCAACCAATGGCGGCGCGAATTTTGGCTGGAACGCCATTCAAAGCTCGACGTTTGGACTAATCACCGGTGGGAGCCTCAACCCCTACCAGAATTCTCCGAATGGCGGAGCGCGCGAGATCGAGTTGCGGGCGAACTTCGAATTCTGAGAACCGCTTGACGGCTGATCGAGATCGCCATGCATTCGCTGGATGCGACGAAGGTGGTCGCCTTCAGCGAATGCATTTTTAGTTATTCGCGGTTGGCCGAGAGCCACCAAACATTATGACTTCGGATCGTCATCCCCGCATCATCGCCGTTCTGTTGCTTTCGCTCGCGCTGCCTGCGGCGTTCGCGCAAGGCACCCTCGAAGACTACCAGCGCGCCGAACGGTTTCTTCCCGGCAACGTCCGGCATCTGGTTTACGTTGCGGATGTGACGCCGCAATGGATTGAAAAGACCAACCGCTTCTGGTACCGCAGAGTCGGCTCCAAAGTCGGCTCAGGAAGTGGCATTAACGAAAGCGAGTTCATCCTGGTCGATGCAGAGCAGAACACAAGCGCTCCAGCTTTCGATCATGAACGTCTCGCAACGGCGCTTTCAAAAGTGGCCAAGCAAGAATATTCTGCGGCGGCTTTGCCCTTTTCTGAAATCGAGTTTGTCGATGGCGGAAAGTCAGTTCGCTTCTCCGTCGACAGTGCGCAATGGACTTGTCCGCTGGCCACGTACGAATGCCACCGGGAAGAGCCGCATGCGGAAACGGCCAACGAGGTGCTTTCGCCAAACAAGCGTTGGGCCGCGTTCGTCAAGGAATACAACCTGTACCTCAGGGACGTGTCGACCGGCACAGTGCTGCAATTGACCCACGACGGCGTGGCAGGTTGGGACTATGCGACTCCTCTGCCTTCGCTGCGTGTCATGGTCGATCAGGGAACGGAAGAGGTGAAGCAACCGGCAGCGGTCTTCTGGTCGCCTGATTCGTCGAAGCTGGTCACCTACCGCATCGACTCCAGAAATTCAGGCCGCTTCACCAGCCTGCAATTTGTTCCGCCAGACCAGCTGAGGCCGCGGGCATTCACCTATGTGTATCCCCTGCCGGGAGAAGTGCTGGCGAAAGCGGAGCCAATCATCTTCGACATTCAGTCGGGTAAGCGGATCGATGTTCAGTCGCCTGCGATCGAGCTTCCTTTTCAGGACGGCCCTGGTTTTGACTGGTTCCCTGACAGCAAGAGCTTTTACTACGACGACGATGCGCGCGGATTCAAGGCCAAAGAACTACGGGTGGTGGATGCATCGAGTGGAGAACAAAAGGTCTTGGTCCGTGAGCAGGCGGATTCGTATGTGGATCCTGGCGAAACCTTCTATCGATTTGTTGAGGCCACGGGGGAGATCGTCTGGTCGTCAGAGCGCGATGGCTGGAATCATCTCTACATCTATAACCGGAAAACGGGGCAACTGGAGAATCAGATCACCCAGGGTTCGTGGGTCGTGCGCGGAATCGAGCACATCGACGAGAAGAACCGGCGCGTCTATTTTATGGCCAATGGACGCGAGAAAGGTGAAGACCCGTACCAGGCACATCTATACGGCATCGGGTTCGATGGAAAGGGATTGCAGCTGCTGTCGCCGGAGAACGCTAACCATTCCGTCAGCGTTTCACCGGACGGAACATTCCTCGTGGATAACTATTCTCGTCCCGACTTGCCTGGGGAAGCCGTGTTGCGGCGTACTAAGGATGGCTCGGAAGTCCGCGTTCTCGAGAAGACGGATGCGAGTGAGCTGCTGAAGACGGGATGGAAGTTTGCAGAGCCGTTTGAAGGTAAAGCTGCGGATGGCACCACTGACCTCTATGGACTAATCTGGCGGCCGTCGACTTTCGATTCGGCGAGGAAATATCCGATCATTGAGTTCGTCTACACAGGCCCGCAGGGGTTCTTTGTTCCCAAGAGCTTTGCTCGTACACTAGGGCTGCAGTCGATGGCCGAGCTGGGTTTCGTGGTCGTGATGGTGGATGGCCGAGGCACCATCGGACGCTCCCGGGCTTTTCACCAGTTTTCCTACAGGAACCTCGGCGGTTCTTTTGAAGACCACGTGGCCATGATCAAACAAATGGCCGCGCGCTACCCGTACATGGATGCGACCCGGGTCGGAATTTTCGGGACTTCCGCTGGAGGCTACGGCGCGGCTCACGCCATGCTGGCTTTCCCGGAGTTCTACAAGGTCGGAGTTTCCACCTCGGGCGATCACGACGCCCGCCTCGATAAAGCATGGTGGAACGAGGCGTATCAGGGATATCCCGTGCAGGACGATTATGCCGCGCAGTCGAACGTAACCATGGCGGGGCGGTTGGAAGGACACCTATTGCTGGAGCACGGCGACATCGACGATAACGTACATCCCGTGGAGACGCTGCGCTTCGTCGATGCATTGATGAAAGCGAACAAGAACTTCGACATGCTGTTCGTCCCCAACATGTTTCATGGCGAGAGCGGAGAACACGCGCTGTACCTGGCGCGGCGACGATGGGACTATTTCGTCCAGTACCTTCTCGGCGTGACGCCGCCGGCGAATTTCGAAATCAAGGAAGATCGCAACTCTCTCAGCAACGCCAGGCGTCGACGGCGTTGAAGTGATCAGCCCTAACCCAAAGTAGCAACGAGGTCACCGCATGCATCGACGCGATTTTCTGCAGGGTATCGCCGCCACCGCAGCTGGTCTCGAGATCCTGTCGCGCACGGTAGAGGCCTCCGCGCAGACGAGCGCTGCCGTATCTCGAAAGCGCAAGCACAAGCCGGCGGACGCCGTTTCCCTGGAGGGCTACACGCTGGTCACGGAATTCAAGGCTGAATCGAATTCGTGGAAAGTATTTGAAGACTTTAGAACTCGCGAGGGATCGCTGGTCTTCGTTTCATCCTCTGGCGAAATGCGGCTGCTCACAAAAAGCGCCGAAGCCTCCATGCCGGAAGGGAACCCTTACCTGGGCCTTGCGCTGAAGGATATTGGCGTGTCGTCGCCTGATCTTCTTGCCGACCGTCTTCTACAGGATGGCGATCCTGACCCGGAAAAAGTGAAGTCAGCAGCGCCGCCCATGGCTTCTGCGGAAAAGAATCCGCGCCACTGGACCACCTTTGTTGGTACCAAAGAGGCCTACGACGTTACCCCGGTCTACCGCAGCGGCAACACACGAACCTACCATCCTATTCAGTACTCTCCAGAATTGCATGAGGCTTTGAAGAAGGGTCAGCTCTATGACGGTTTGGTCGGCGGCTGGATGCCGGCCGTGCGCAAAGTGATTCCTCTCTCCGATCACGCCTACTGGGAAGTAATTCTGTTTGGTGATGTGGGTGCGAACAAGAACAAATATATCGTTCATACCTGGCACCGCACGGCCCGCATTGAAGATGGCAAAATTGCCGAGGTCGTGTACGGGCACAGTTATCCAGCGTACCCACCGGCGCGCCAAGACCCACAACCCGAGGAGTTCTATCGCGCGTTGCTGGCCTTCGCGGAATATTGGGACGAACAACTGCACGATTTCGCTCCGGCGGCACTCCCGCAGAACGCCTGGGTTGACATGTCGAAGCACTCGTTCGCGAAAGAGCTAATGACCCGGCCGGGCGGCGTGTATCCCAAGTACGGCGCGGTCGATCGCGACTATGCCGGCTCCGAGTACGACGGCTTCCAGGATATCTTTACGAGCGCGATCTACACCAACATGGAATGGGGTCGTCTGGAAACGGCGCGGCTTTTCATCGATAACTACTTCACCGAGTATGTGGATTCCAAAGGCATGGTCGACATGCGCGGCCCCGAGACTGCGCAGTTTGGCATGACTCTTTCACTGCTGGCGCGATATTTCAACTACACCAGCGACAACGCTCTGATGCTGAAACACCGCGCAAAGATCGAAGCCACTGCGAAGTTGCTTGCTGACATGCACGACGAGAGTCTTCGCTTGCCGCCCGAAAATCCCGGCTATGGACTGATCCGCGGGTGGAGTGAATCAGACTCGTGCCTCGGCGAAAATCCCTCCCTGTACTGGCAGCCGTACTACGCTAACAGCGCATTCGCTGCTCGCGGGTTCAAAGATATCGCGCGAGCCTGGACAGAACTCGCACATATCGCCTCTTCGCCCATCATGGAGAAGTTGGCACAGAGTTGGCTCAGACGCAGCCAGACGCTTCAGCAACGCACCGTCGAAAGCGTCGAGAAAAATTTCCAGAACGATAAGACTCTACCCTACATCGGGTTGTTCCCAGGTACGACACTCACTTTTCGTGAGTCGCTGGAAAAGGAACGGCCCAGCCCGCAGCAGTGGCCGCATCGCCCGTATGCGGAATTGCTCCAGGCGGATGTGTTGCCGCCGCGCCTGGCCAATCAGGTGATCGATTGCATGCGAGCCTACGGCGCAACCACGCTTGGAGTTGTCGCCAACGTGTGGCGTTTTCAGGAAGATGGCCGCGAGATTCTCGGGTTCATTTCCTACGGTTATGCCCAGATGCTGCTGCGTCTGGACCGCATCGAGGAATTCCTACTATTCCTCTACTCGCATCGCTACCATGCCCACACCCGCGGAAGCTGGACTGCGGGCGAAGTCACCGGCATCACGGGCGACTCGGGAACCTATTGTGTTCCCGCCCAGCAGACGATTCCCCTCCTCGTGCGCTGGATGCTGGTGCTCGAAGATTCCGATGACAACATTCTGTACCTGGCGAAGGGCGTTCCGCGCGAGTGGGTAAGTTCAGGGAAGGAAATTCGGATCGAACAGGCTCCAACGCGGTGGGGCAAGGTCAGCTTCACGCTGGCGGCCAAGCCGGAGACGAAGTCGATTGTTGGGCATGCGGAACTGATGGGATCAAGAGTGCCCAAAGAGGTCCATTTCAAGCTTCGGCTTCCCCAGCAAACATCATTCCGGAGCCTGACTGTGAACGGGCAACCCGACGAACTGAGAGGAATTCACAAGGATACCGTCATCATTACAACGAAAAACGAGAAAAACTTTGAAGTGATTGGCCAGCTTTAGCTCAAACGACGTGTTAGCTCTGAGCTATGTCCCACTCCGAGCATGGTGTGGCCGATCGTCGGCAAACGGTATCACGCCTAGGATTTCGAACGCCCAGCGCCATCACCCGAAGTCGCCTGCGCATCGCTACGCTTCTGTTCCAGAGCTTGCTTCAGCGACTCACCGGCGTATTGAATATGCTGGCGTAAGAGCTTGCAGGCCTGGAGCACGTCACGTTGGCGGCAGAACTCCAGAATCTGGTGATGCTCCTCATTGGCTCGCTTCATGCCGTGGGTCAGATAGAGCTGCAAGCGGGTATATCTTTCGCCGTTGTTGTTGACGTTGCGGATGATGGCCATAAAACGCGGTTGATTGGCGCGTGAGTAGAGGATGGAATGAAATTGCCAGTTCAGCCGTCCCCACGCGGAGACATGATCGTCCCGCCGCAGCTCACTTATATAGGTTTGCAAAACGCCGTCCGCTTCCGAGAAATCTTCTTCCGTCAAGCGCGGAATCGAAAGTTTCAAAACCTCAGGTTCCAACAGCGCGCGAATCGAGAATAGCTCTTCCACATCATCTGGTGACAAGGCGGGCACTACGGCGCCCCGGTTCGGAACTATCGCGATCAGGCCTTCCGCGTCCAGTTGCCGAAGCGCCTCGCGAACCGGAATCCGGCTCACCTGGTACTGATTTGCAATCGCATCCTGCCGAAGCTGCGCGCCCTCGGGAATCTCGCCGCGAATAATCTGGTCGCGCAACTTATCGGCTACTGCCGAAGTAAGCGACTGTCGCGGGATTGCCGAGTCCGATGCGGTTTCTAAGTCCATCTTTTCCAATGCTGGGATGCGGGATTTGACGCCTAATCTACTTGTATCCAACATCTACTATATCGCATGTTATGTTCAAATCAGCCTTGTCTAGCGCGCCGCAACTCCGGGCGGAAGATGCTCTTCCAGGTACCTCGCAAGCAGGCAGTAAAGATGGTAAGCAGTTCCGGATCCCTCCACGATCGCGTGGGTCCGTCCCGGATAAGTCATAAAATCGAACGGTTTTCCCAGCTCCACCAGCCGGTTGACCAGCAGCTCCGTGCCCTGGTAGTGGACGTTATCGTCTCCTGACCCGTGCACCAGCAACAATTTGCCTTGAAGCCCTTCCGCGAAGTTGATGGGGGAGCCGGACTTGTAGCCCTCGGCATTGTCCTGCGGCAATCCCATGTAGCGCTCCTGATAGATGCTGTCGTAGAGGCGCTGGTCGGCGACGGGAGACACAGCCATCCCAACTTTGTAGAGTTCAGGATGGCGGAACATCAGATTAAGAGTGTTGGAAGCGCCGCCGCTGCGCCCCCAGACCGCAACCCGGTTCGCATCAACGTAGGGCCGCGCTCGTTCGAGAGCTTGCAGAGCCAGAGCCTGCTCCTTTGACGACAGAACCCCCACGCTGCCGTACACCACTTTTCTCCAGGCCCGTCCTTTTGGAGCCGGTGTGCCGCGGTTGTCGAAACTCGCGACGATGTATCCCTCATTCGCGAGTGCCCGATGAAATATCCCATTCCACTCATCCCATCGGTCCAGCACAGTCTGCCCGGCCGGCTCTCCGTATACATAGATAAGCAGCGGATATTTCTTTGCTGGGTCGAAGTCCTTCGGCTTTATCAGCCACCCATCCAGCGAGACGCCCGCGCCGACATCAACACGAAAGAATTCAGTTGGGCCAGAGACAAGATCCTTCGCACTGGGGCGCAGCTTGGCATTGTCCTCCAGCACGCGTTGAGATTGGTGATCGGGCAGGCGAACGAGGTCAGTCAATGGAGGCGTGTCGAAGGTCGAATAGTTATGGATGGCCCAGTGCAGGTCCGGTGAAACATTGTACGAATGGCTTCCCGGCTCATTCTCCGGCGTCAATCGCTCCGGCTTTCCCTTGCCGTCGAGTTGAGTGCGGTAAAGATAGCGTTGCGTGGCATTTTCCGGCGACGCGATGTAATAGATCCACTGTTCCTCGGGATCTGCTCCCAGCAGATCCAGCACATCAAACGATCCCGGAGTCAGCACACGAACCTGTTTTCCATCCCTGGAAATCAAGTAAACATGCCGCCAGCCGTCCTGTTCGCTGACCCACAGAAAATCCTTGCCGCCGTGCAGCCATTTCAAATCGTCCACTACGTCCACCCACGCGCTGTCGTGGTCCTGGTAGACGCTGTGAACGGCGCCCGTTCGTGCATCTGCTAGCAGCACGTCGTTTGTATTTTGCAGGCGATTTAAATGCTGTAAGACCAGAGAATCTGAATCGCCAGCCCATTCCATGCGTGCAATGTAATTGTCATTCGCGTAGCCCGGAACCTGCATCCATCGAGTTTCACCGCCGGCGGATGGAACCACACCAATGCGAACCGAAGAATTGGGAGTTCCCGGCTCCGGGTAGGTAATTTGCCGGACCGTGGGATAAACACCAAACTCCGGATAAGGAATATTGGACACGACCTTGTACGGCGCCCCGGTGTCGTAGATCAAGGCAAAAGTCTTCACCGCGCTGGTGTCGAACTGCCAGTAGGCAATGCGTTTTCCGTCGGGACTCCAGCGAAATCCGTCGCGTACGCCAAACTCCTCTTCGTAGACCCAGTCCGAGGTGCCGTTGATGATCTTTTCTGAACCGTCTGGAGTGATCCGCGTGGTCTCTCCGCTCTGCAGGTCTTCCACATAAATGTTGTTGAAGCGCACGTATGCCACTTTCGATCCGTCAGGTGAGAACTTTGCAAACATCAGTGTCGAAGGCGGCCCGCCGTTCGCCGAGTTTCCGCAGAGCGGCAGATTTCCGGTCGAACACCCAATAGTCGCCCCGTGTGTTTTCGCGCCACACCCGCTTGGAATTGGTGAAGATCAGCACCCGGTTCATATCCACCGACCACGAATAGTCCTCGATGGTGATGGGCTTCTTGCCATCGGGCGGCGTAAGCTGCTGCGCCGGGATCAGGACCTCTCGCTGCGCCGTGACCGTGTTGTAGCGAACCAGATCGACCGCTGCTTCACCCGCGTCGGAAGCGCCTTTGGCCGAAGGCGCCAGAGCGGAGGCTTCCAAAGTTGTATAGGCACGTCCTCCATCCAGCCAACGCACGGGTCCGAAGGACTTAACCGCAAATTCCTGGTTAAGAAACGCTCGCCGCAAGATATCGGCCGTGGCCGCGGACTGTGCGTTTGCCGCAACCGTCACGAGACAGGCAACTACGCTCGCATAGACAATCCTCCGGAGTAACTCGAGTGAGAGCGTCAATCGTCTCGGCTCTCGGGCGCTGTTTGCTCTGGCGATTCTCACGGACATTCGAACTCCTCGGACAACTCGGTTCTTGGTTTTACTCTGCATTCTGAAGATCAACGGTTTGAGCCTGAACAACTTGCGGGGCCGCTTTTCGGTCCGCCCAGCCGATCAGCAAATAAATGGGAATTCCCAGCAAAACAATCAGCAACCCCGGCCACGTCGTCGCCGGGCGATACGCGAACAACACGGCGACAATAGTGCTGGCGGCAAGAACGTAGAGAGCCGGCACTACCGGGTATCCAATCGTGCGGTAAGGTCGCTGTGCATCCGGGCGCTTGATGCGCAGTCGGAACACTCCGGCTACCGTCAGCACGTAAAAAATCAGCGCCGCGGAAATAACATACTCGAGCAAGTTGCTGTATAAGTTTCCCCACGTCTGCGTTGCCGGATCGTAGGTGCGAGGCAACACCAGAAAAGCAGCCCACAGGCCTTGTAACTTCAATGAAGATGCTGGCACGTTCGCCGCGTTGAGTTTTCCGGCGAAAGGGAAGAAGAGCCGCTGGCGAGCCATCGCGTAATAAACCCGCGCCCCGGTCAAGGTCAGGGCGTTAATGGTGCCGAAGGTCGAAATCATGATCGCAGCCGCCATCACGGAGGTCCCAACCCCTGGAAAGATCGCCCGCAACGTGGCCGTTCCCACCCGATCCGCCGGCGCATGCTGAATCGCCTCCAGCGGGAGCGTTACCAGATACGCGACATTGGCGAGAAGATATAGCCCGATGACAATGCTGGCGCCAATCACCATGGCCAGAGTCACATTGCGTTCCGGTCGCTTCACTTCCCCCGCCGCAAAGGCAATGTTGTGCCACGAATCGGCGGAGAACAACGATCCGGTTTGGCTCAGGCAGATGGCCACGAACAACCCGAGCATGGTGGTCGCAGTGAGCCCGCCTCCCAGAGAATCGACCCCGCGCGCATGCCACGCGTCGCTGAAATTCGCGTGGAGCGCGGCGGCGTTCCGTCCAAAGAGAATCCCCAAAACGATCAAACCACCCAAGGCTCCCGTCTTGGCCACGGTAAAAACATTCTGGATCAGCTTGCCGTAGCGGAGCCCAAGAGTGTTGCCGAATGTGAGCAGCGCTATCACTCCAATCGCTAACAGTTGAGCGGTCGAGAGCGATAAGGCGTAATGACCCGAAAGCCGGACCGGAGCCAGCAGATATTTATCTTCCGAGATCAGCGGCCAGAGCACACCGGTAAAGCGCGCAAAAGCCACCGCGACTGCGGCGATCGTGCCAGTCTCAATGACCGAGAATAATGTCCAGCCATAGAGGAACCCCCACAACGGCGAATACGCTTCGCGGAGGTAAACATACATACCGCCAGCGTGCGGCATCATCGCCGAGAGTTCTCCGTAGCATAACGCTCCCGCGATGGTGAGTGCACCCGCCAGCCCCCATGCCACCAGCAGCCAGCCCGCACTTCCAATGTGACGGGCCATCTCCGCCGGGACAATGAAAATCCCCGACCCAATCATGGCCCCCACCACCAGCATGATCGAATCGAATAAAGTTAAGCCGCGTGCGAATTCCCGTGGTTTAGAATCACCCGGTTCTGGGCTTCCCCGCTCGAGTTTTCCGGTCAACGGTTAAGCCTCTTGAAGGAATTGGGTTTGACGATTGCATATTGTATCCATAAAATACGACAGGCGCCTAACTAATTAAAAATAGAGGGCTCCGCTTCTCCGCAATGGCATTCTGATAAAAGGGGTTTAGGCCAGACCACGAACACGCCTCCGAAAATGACTGTTCAAGAATGCCGCAGAGTTCGGGTCATCGATTCCCATACCGGGGGAGAGCCCACCCGCCTGGTGGTGAGCGGCGGCCCCGACCTTGGGACCGGATCGCTGGCCGATCGGTTGGAACGCTTTCGCAGCAAACACGATGATTTTCGCTCCGCCGTCGTGAATGAACCGCGAGGGTCCGACGTTGTGGTGGGCGCCTTGCTTTGCGATCCACTCGATTCCGCCAGCGCCGCCGGTGTTATTTTTTTTAACAATGTCGGCTACCTGGGCATGTGTGGTCACGGGACCATCGGGCTGGTTGCGACCTTGGCCTACATGAAGCGCATCCGTCCGGGAGAGCACAAGATTGAAACTCCAGTCGGCACCGTGAGTGCGATTCTGCACGAAGGTGGCGAGGTCACGGTCAACAACGTTGCCAGCTATCGAAGTTCTGCAGATGTTGCAGTTGACGTGCCTGGATACGGCAAGGTGCGCGGCGATGTGGCCTGGGGCGGAAACTGGTTCTTTCTCGTGCGCCAGCACGCGATGGAGTTGACCCTCCGGAATATCGACGAACTTACCGTGTTCACCTGGGCCATCCGCCAGGCTCTTCGGGGCAATGGCATCGCAGGCGCGGACGGCAAGGAGATCGACCACGTAGAACTTTATGGTCCCTCACAGCTTCCGGGAGTAGACAGCAGGAATTTCGTGCTCTGTCCCGGTAAAGCTTATGATCGTTCTCCGTGCGGCACCGGAACCAGCGCCAAGCTGGCTTGCCTTTATGCGGATGGCAAAATCCGCGAAGGGCAAACGTGGAGGCAGGAAAGTATTGTGGGCAGCGTATTTGAAGGCAGCGTGAAAGTGCGGGATGGCAAGGTATATCCGAGCATCAAGGGATCAGCATTTGTGAACGCCGAGGCAGAGCTGCTGCTGGATCCACGCGATCCATTGTGCATGGGCATTCGAGCATGAACGGTTCCACCCATGACGTGGTGATTGTGGGCGCCGGCATCGTAGGCGCGGCGTGTGCGGACGAGCTGGCGCGCCGCGGCCTGAGCGTGATGGTGGTAGATGGCGACGTCGTCGGAAGCGGGGCAACGGCTGCCGGGATGGGGCACATCGTTGTCATGGACGATTCCGACGCACAGTTTGCGTTGACGCGCTTCTCGCAGCGACTGTGGCAGGAGTTGAGACCCGAGTTGCCCGATGACGTCGAGTATGAACAGTGCGGAACCATCTGGGTCGCGGCTGACGAAGAAGAGATGAACGAGGTTCGGCGCAAGCGCGAATACTACGGCAAACGCGGAGTTCCCACGGAAGTACTCGATGCCGAAGCCTTGCAATGTCTGGAGCCGAACCTTCGGCCGGGGATGGCCGGCGGTCTTCTGGTTCCAGAAGATGGTGTGCTGTATCCGCCATGTGCGGCCCGCTTTCTGATGGAGCGCGCGCAGAAGCAAGGAGCGAAGCTTCACGTTGGTGTCTCTGTCGCGAAGATTGGCCGGGGGCAAGTCCGATTAACCGACGGCACGGAAATCTCCGCGGAAATCATCGTGAACGCGGCTGGGGCTTTTGCCGCCGAACTCACGCCGGGGCTCGAGATCAAGAAACGGAAAGGCCATTTGGTGATCACCGACCGCTATCCCGGATTTGTGCGGCACCAGTTGGTGGAACTCGGCTATTTGAAAGAGCGCTCACTCCGTGACCGGCGATTCGGTCGCGTTCAACGTGCAGCCGCGGCGCACTGGTCAGATTCTCATCGGTTCTTCGCGGCAGTATGGCGCCGAGCACAAAGAAGTGGATCACTCCATGCTGGTGCGCATGTTGCAACGCGCGCAGGAATACATGCCAGGCCTGGCTCAGTTGTCGACCGTTCGAACCTGGACGGGATTTCGTGCCGCTACTCCCGACAAGCTTCCGCTGATCGGGCCGTGCTCTGTAGGGGCGACCCGAGACAATTCCATATTTCTCGCGACCGGGCATGAGGGTTTGGGAATTACCACATCTTTAGGCACGGCCCGAATCCTGGCCGATCAGATAACCGGCACAAAGCCCGAGATTCCCGTCGAGCCATACCTTCCCTCGCGAACCGCGAAGGAGTATGTGCATGCCTAACCAGCTCACTGTCACGGTAAACGGGACGCCGGTCCTGGTGCCCTCGGGTACGACGGTCGCGGTTGCGATGATGATCGCGGGACAGGCTTGCCGAACGTCAGTGAGTGGTGAGCCGCGCGGCCCTCTGTGCGGCATGGGAATTTGCTTTGACTGTCGCGTGACCATCGGCGGGATACAGCATTGCCGAAGCTGTCAGGTGCTGTGCGAACAGGGAATGCACGTAACTACCGAGAACTGACGCTAGCACTGAAACAAGACCACTGAAACGACGGGAACTGAGACAACGAAAACTGAAACAAATAACGAGAACCGAAATAGATGACCAGCGGAGCGCAACGGCACTTTGAAATCCTCGTGATCGGCGGAGGCCCGGCAGGCATGGCGGCCGCCGCTCGCGCGGCGGAGTGCGGTGCGCGCGTTGGGATCGTCGACGACAACTTCCGGCTCGGCGGCCAGATCTGGCGGGGCGAGCTGGATGAATCCCGGTCGAACGATGCGAAAAAGACGGAAGCTTCGCAATGGGCCGAGCGCGTCCGCGCGTCCGGAGTAAGCGCTTTCTGTGGGCTGCGCGTGGTGCACCAGCCGGACGCCGGTGTTCTATTAGCGGAAAATCTCGACGGCTTCTGCGAACTCACCTACGAGAAGTTGGTGCTGGCGACCGGAGCGCGGGAAAGATTCCTCCCGTTTCCCGGATGGACGTTGCCGAATGTGATGGGCGCGGGCGGTCTGCAGGCAATGGTCAAGTGCGGCCTGCCTGTTCGCGGCAAGCGCGTCGTGGTGGCTGGCACCGGGCCGTTACTGCTCGCAGTGGCGGCCTATCTGCGCGAGCATGGCGCCGACATCCCAGTCATTTGCGAGCAGGCATCCTGGAGCGACCTGGCAAAATTCGGCCTGGCTCTGTCTGGCTGGCCGGAGAAAATTATTCAAGGGCTGCAGCTCAAACGCGATCTCGTGGGAGTTCCGTTTGCCGCAAACAGTTGGCCGCTCGCCGCTCACGGCCAGCAGGCTCTCGAGAGCGTAACCATTTCGCGTGCCGGGAAATGCGAAAATATTCCCTGCGACTATCTTGCCTGCGGTTTTCATCTGATCCCGAACATCGAATTGCCGTTGCTGCTGGGGTGTGCGGTCAACGATGGTTGTGTTCAAGTCGACGACTTTCAGACCACGACCGTCTCCTCCATCTTCTGCGCCGGCGAACCAACCAGCATTGGAGGCGTGGAGTTAGCGCTCATCGAGGGGCAGATTGCAGGTCTGGCTGCGTCTGGCCGCGGGGTCGAAGCGAAGGCATTGTTCGGCAAGCGCAGAAAGGCGCGCCGCTTTGCGCGGTTACTCGATCACACGTTCCACCTGCGTTCCGAGTTGCGGAGTTTGCCTTTGTCAGAAACGATGCTTTGCCGCTGCGAAGACGTTTCCTATTCGCGTCTTCGTCAACACGGCTCGTGGCGCGCCGCCAAGCTGCACACGCGTTGCGGCATGGGTCCCTGCCAAGGGCGAATCTGCGGCCCCGCCACGCATTTTCTTTTCAACTGGAATCCAGATTCCGTTCGGCCGCCCGTTTTCCCCGCCCGCGTTGAAACCTTGGCGGCCATCACTGGCCATTCGCAACTGCAGCACAGCGAAGTAACAGGAGGACAATCATGAACTGGAAGGGTGTGCTCCCTGCAATCACCACCAGTTTTACCGAAGATCTTCGCGTCGATCACGGCTTCTTGACGAAGCATTGTCACTGGCTGCTCGACAACGGTTGCGCCGGCATCGTCGCCCTCGGTTCGCTCGGAGAAGGCGCGACTCTGTCTTTCGACGAGAAAGTCGCGATTCTGCGTACCTGTGTCAAAGCGGTTCATGGTCGCGGACCGGTGGTGGCTTCCATCTCCGCGCTCACCACTTCAGAAGCTGTGGCCACCGCCAAGGTCGCCGCGGACGCCGGATGCGACGCGTTGATGGTGCTGCCTCCCTACGTCTACCAGGGCGATTGGCGGGAAATGAAAACCCATGTGGCCACCGTGTTTGCGGCCACTCCGCTCTCCTGCATGCTGTATAACAATCCCGTGGCCTACGGAACCGATTTCCTTCCCGAACAAATCCGCGAGTTGGCAGCCGAACACGAAAACTTCGAAGCGGTGAAGGAGTCGAGCACGGATGTCCGGCGTGTCTCTGCCATTCGCGCGCTGCTCGACCGCCGCCTGGAGATCTCAGTCGGCGTGGATGATGCTGTGCTCGAAGCCATCGGAGTCGGTGCGACCGGTTGGATCGCCGGCCTGGCCAACGCGTTGCCGCGGGAATCGGTCGATCTTTTCCACTGCGGCATCAGCGGAGAGAGTGACAAGGCATTTGAGTTGTATCGCTGGTTCCTGCCATTGCTGCGCATGGATACGGTTCCGAATTTCGTCCAACTCATCAAGCTCGTGCAAGCCGAAGTAGGAATGGGAAATCCGCGGGTACGTCCGCCGCGCCTCCAATTGGTTGGCGAGGAATTGGAACAAACCAGCCGGATCATTCGCGACGCCTTGCGCTCGCGTCCGCAGCCAGTGGGCGGTTACGCGTTCACCAGCAGAAAGTAATTATTCAGGAAAATGGAAAAACTTTCAGGTAAGTCGCTGATCGGGTTTCGCGAAGGCGACGGTTCGTCGGAGCCGGTCTTTGCCACCGATCCCACAACCGGACAACATCTCCAGCCCGGATTCGTGAGTGCAACTGCGGAAGAAGTCGAACTCGCGGCGCGCCTTGCGGCCGAAGCCTTTGCATCCTACAGTCGCACAACGGGACCAGAGCGCGGCGCGTTCTTGCGCAAGATCGCAGCGAAGATAGAATCCATCGCGGGCGACGTGGTCGAGCGCGCTGGGAAAGAAACGGCCCTGCCGCCGGCGCGTTTGCAGGGAGAGACTGCGCGCACTTGCGCTCAGCTGCGGCTTTTTGCCGAGGTGGCGGAAGAGGGATCGTGGGTAGCCGCGCGCATCGACAACGCCGATCCCGATCGCAAGCCAGCTCCCCGGCCCGATATTCGCTCCATGCTGCGTCCCCTCGGCCCGGTCGTCGTATTCGGCGCCAGCAATTTCCCGTTAGCTTTTTCCGTTGCCGGAGGTGATACCGCGTCGGCCTTGGCGTCTGGGAATCCGGTCATTGTGAAAGCACATGCGGCGCATCCCGGCACCAGCGAACTCGTCGGGCAAATGGTTCGGGAAAGCGTTCGGGAGAGCGGTTTGCCGGAAGGAGTTTTCTCGCTGCTGTTCGGTAGCGGCGCTCAGATTGGCACGGCGTTGATGAAACATCCGCTGGTGAAAGCGGGCGGATTCACAGGTTCGCGCGCTGCTGGAAGAGTGCTGATGGACGTGGCTGCCGCGCGTCCCGAGCCGATTCCGTTCTATGCGGAAATGAGCAGCACCAATCCTGTATTCATCTTGCCGGGCGCTCTGCGAGAACGTGGCGAGAGCATTGCGGCGGGCCTGCACACTTCATTCACCCTGGGCGCCGGACAGTTCTGCACCAAGCCGGGCATGGTGTTTCTTCCGCACGGCAACCTTGCTGCCAAATTTACCGATAAGCTGCGGCAACTGGTCGCAGCATCGGCGCCTTTCCATCTGCTGACCCGCGCCATTCATTCTTCGTATGATTCCGCACTCGCCGGGCGAAAAACAGATGCTGGCGTTACTCTCGTGGCCGAGGCTCCAAAAGCCGCACCACAAGCCGGGTTTGCCGTACACTCAGCGCTTTTTGAAACCGATGCAGATACGTTTCTGGGCTCGAACCTGGATGACGAAATCTTTGGCCCCACCACGCTGCTTATTCGCCACTCGAATCGCGATGAAGTCCTCGAGATTGCCCGCTCTCTCGAAGGTCATCTCACCGCTACGATTCACGGCACGGCGCAGGATCTTCGCGAGTTCGCTGATCTCATCGCGATCCTTGAGGGCAAAGTCGGTCGTCTCGTGTTCAACGGCTTCCCAACCGGCGTCGAGGTGTGCCACGCCATGGTGCATGGAGGCCCCTATCCCTCAACCTCGGACGGGCGCTCCACCTCGGTGGGCACTCGAGCGATTTTCAGGTTTACACGTCCCGTTTGTTATCAGGGATTTCCCGACGAAGCGCTGCCTGCAGAATTGAAGAACTCAAATCCGCTGCGAATCTGGCGCATGGTGGACGGAGAAATGACGCGATAGCAGACCCTTCGAACCGAAAGTCGGTCCTGTTCCTGACGACACGAATCTCCGCAAGGAGTGGCGGGAGGCTTGCGCAGCGGTGGGTCTGGGCCTTATCATCAAAATCGCAGGCACGGAGTACGACCCGCAATAAGTCGGCCCGACGATTCACGATTTGCGCCGCAGCGCCATCAGGAATCTCATCCAAGCCGGGTTTCAGAAACGGCCATGCGGAAGGTCGAGATGTATCAGTTGCCCCAGAGGAAGTCGGTCAGGGGCCGGGCAAACAGATGGCGCTGTCATCTAACGGTTAGGATACCGCCCTCTCAAGGCGGGTATACGGGTTCGATTCCCGTCAGCGCTACCAAATACCCGACGATCTTCACCTGATGCGGCACACAATGAAGCCGCGCCCAGAAGCGAGTCATTCCAGATGAAATGCGCCGCCGCTCCATTCTTCGGGAGCGACATCGGTGATGGTCTCCGTAAAGTCCCAGCGGTGGCCGTAAAAGTCCTGGGCGTTGTATTGGCGCTCGCCATAAGGTTGGTCTAGGGGTTCCGTCAGGATGATGGCACCGTTCTGTCGCGCTCGCTCGCAGTGACCCTTAGCATCTTCGATGCGAACCTGAACGATGTGCGAGTTGTTAGGGACCACGTTGCCTTCGGCGATGGTGAAGCAGCCATCGCCGGCTTTCATCTGGACGCGGTGGTTGGCGATGCGGAGACGGACGGTGAAACCAAAAGCCTTAGACAGCCAATCGGCGGCTGCACCGGGGTCGGGGTAAATGAGTACAGGAATTACGACACAGGGCGGCACGGATCGGTTGGATCGCATCTGGACACTTTACCACTCGGCAGCCAGGGGCTCAGGTCTCGCTGGTGTTGCTTAGGTAATCATCAAGACGAGAGTCTTGCTGTTTCCACCACTCTTGCAGCCCGCATCGCCCGAGTTCCCACTTGGAGTCTTGACCAGTATGTTTGCCGGGCCAGTACCCGTGATCTCGGCGGTTGTAAGTGTGACCTGCAACAGCGTGCTGCTCGTGACTTCTGTGCTTAGCTCGATCCCGTTGACGACGACCACAGAGGAAGAAACAAATGCACTGCCGTTCACGCCGAGAGGATAACCCCGCTGCACTTCTGCGAACGTAATCGCATTAACAGAAAGCGACGCAATGTTCGGAGCCGGCCGAGCGCTTCCGCAGAACGGATTGATGGCGTTGCAGCCTTGAAGAATTAGCGAGGCGAGCAGAATCGCGATGAGAGGTCCCAGGAAAGCGGTGACGCTTTTTCTTGTAGCTCTATACATTTCCCACTCCTACGTCGTGTGCTGGAGAGTGCTCGTCATCAGGTCGATGGCGTAACGGCTCACAGGTTAGATTGTAGTCGTGAAGTGGCCCAGTCAACCGATGACCTCGCACTAAAGTCACTGTCGAGTGCCGGCGAGCACCGGGGGCGCAGGAGTTGACGTGTGCGGCGAGGCTGTCGGAAGTTGGACTCCAGACCGCAAAGCTTTTGCCAGTGACCGCAATCACGATGTCGGGTGACGCAACGCACCGTACTTCCAGTCGCATTACGACACCATATATCTACCGGAAGTGCAAGCTAAGAACGAAGTACAGCTTCTGACGGCTGACCGCTCACTTCTAACGGGAGGTGATCTATGACGATCATGATCCTGATCTCCATCGTAGTTCTGGCCTTGGCTGTGGGGCTTTTCGTATTCCGCGCCATCCCCAGCGTGCGGGCTTTCTTCGATTACCGCGGCAAACGACTCGTCACCTGTCCGGAAACTCACAAAACCGTCGCCGTGAACGTCGACGCAAAAGAAGCGGCACTGGGAGCGTTTCTCAGCGAACCCACGCTGCGCCTGAACCAGTGTTCGCGCTGGCCCGAGCGCCAGGACTGCGGACAGGAGTGCCTGAAGCAAATCGAAGTCGACCCTGAGAACTGCCTGGTCTGGAATTTGGTTTCGAAATGGTACGCAGGGAAAAGTTGCGTGTACTGCCACAAACCTATAGGCACGCTCCATCATCTCGATCACGCGCCCGCATTACTGGGCCCGGATCACGTGACGGTCGAGTGGAACCAGATTCGTCCCGAACAGCTTCCCGAGGTGTTTCGAACGCATCGTCCAGTCTGCTGGACCTGCCACATCGCCATGAATTTCCGGCATGTCCATCCTGAGCTGGTGGTAGACCGCGAACCCGAGCCCAGGCGGATGGCGTGAAACACGGTGGTTGACATGGGGCAGGCGCAGGAAAGCAGGAGCCCGTGCCATTCTGCCTCTGACGTAAATGTGTCGGCGATCACTTCCGGATCGCGATAGCGATCAAACATTCGCCCGCATGTCGCTGGAAGTGCCGCCCGCCGCGGGCACGTAACATTTCGTGGTGTAATCCATCACCATGCGGTCGGCATTGAAACGCCAGCCGAGAGTACGAATGGTGCGCTTCATGCGCTTGATCCAGCCGCGGGGCAGGCCGTCGTGGTCGCGCTGGTAATAGAGCGGAATCACTTCTTCGCGCAGACGTGCGCATCAGGTCTTCGCCGTCGCGCGTGTCGTGAACGCTCATGTTGGAATGCGTCCTGCCGGTTCCAATGGCGAAGCCGTTTCGGCCGTCGTAAGCCTCCGCCCACCACCCGTCGAGCACGGAAAGATTCAGCCCGCCGTTGAGAACAACTTTCTGGCCGCTGGTGCCGGAGGCTTCGAGTGGCCGGCGAGGATTATTGAGCCAGACGTCGACGCCCTGCACAAAATGCCGTCCCACGTTGATGTCGTAGTCTTCGATGAACACGAACTTGTCGCCGAACTTGGGATCGCGCATCAACTCCGCGATCTTCTGCAGCATGCGCTTCCCCGGCTCATCGTTGGGATGGGCTTTGCCGGCAAAAACAAATTGCACCGGACGTTTCGGATCGTTCACCATCAAGGTTAGTTTTTCGATGTCTGTCAGGATCAAGTCGGCGCGCTTGTAGGTGGCGAAACGGCGGGCAAAGCCGATGGTGAGCGCGTCCGGGCTGAGCACGCGCACCAATCGCCGCAAAACCTCTTTGGATTCGCTGCGGCGCTCCGCTTGTTCCACGGCGCGATCCCGCACAAACTCGATAAGACTCGATTTCAGGCTGAGGTGCGTCTCCCAGAGTTCGCCGTCATCCACATTCGCGATTCCCTCCCAGATACGGGCCTCGCTGCTGCGCTCGTTCCAGCCGGTTCCCAAGTGCCGGTCGTAAAGCCGAAACATCTGCGGCGCCAGCCACGAGGGAACATGCACGCCGTTGGTGATGTGTCCGATGGGGACGGCGTCTTCCTGCTTCGCCGGGGACAAGCCCGTCCACATGGCGCGGGAAACTTCTCCGTGCAGCGCGGAGACCGCGTTGGCGCGCCGCGACAATCGCAAGCCCAGCACCGTCATGCAGAAAGTTTCGTCCAGCGTGGTTGGTTTTTCGCGGCCCAGCCCCATCAGGCTCTCGTGCGAGAGACCCAGCGCGTCGCGAAGCGGGCCCAGATGCTCCTCGATCAGATCGGCGTCGAAGCGATCATGCCCTGCGGGCACCGGAGTGTGCGTGGTGAAGACGACTTCACGCGAAACGCGCGGCACGGCGGTGTCGAACGTGATGCCCTCGTCCTCCATGCGCATCCGGATCGCTTCCAGCACGGCGAAACCGCTGTGTCCTTCGTTCAGGTGAAGCACTCCGGGCGTGATGCCGAGCGCGCGCAGCGCACGCAAGCCTCCCACGCCCAGCAGCAATTCCTGACGAATGCGGATGCGCCGGTCCCCGCCATAAAGTCGCGAAGTCAACTCGCGGTCTTCGGGAGCGTTGCCCTCCACATCCGAATCGAGCAGCAGCAAGTCGCAGCGTCCCACCGCGACTCGCCAGACTTTTGCGCTGATCGCGCCGTGGCGCGTGTCGATCTGCACCACGATCGGCCGTCCGTTTCTTCCGATCGCCGCCTGCATCGGCAGGTGGTTCACGTCCGTCTTGAGATACTCCTCATGCTGCCAGCCAGTGCGATCGAGCCACTGACGAAAATATCCCTGGCCGTAGAACAAGCCGACGCCTACCAGAGGAATATCAAGATCGGACGCGCTCTTGATGTGATCGCCGGCCAGCACACCAAGGCCTCCGGAATAAACCGGCAGCGACTCATGCAATCCAAACTCGGCCGAGAAATACGCGACCGGCCGCGGCCGCAAAACTCCAGCGTGCCGCGTCCCCCAGGTTTTGTCCGACTCCAGATATTCGCGCAAACGCCGGTACGCGTAGTTGATGCGGCTGTGCAGCACTAACTCGGCGGCGCGCGCTTCCAGTTTCGCCAGCGGAAATTCCGCCAGCAGCGCCACCGGATTGTGGTTCAGCTGGTTCCATCGCACTGGATCGAGATCGAGAAATAAGCTAGCCGAATCGTGATCCCAGCTCCACCACAGATTCCGCGCCAGAGCCCAAAGCCGTTCCTGGATGGGCGCGATGAAGCGGTCGAGCGTGCGCGCTTCGCTCACTACCGAAGCGACTTGAGTCGCGGCTTCGGTAAGCATTCGAATTTCGTCCTCGCGGAAGACGCGAGCTTCCACGGTCTGCACCACCAGCACACCCTGCAGCACTCCGCGATCGATCAGAGGAACGCCCAGGAAAGACTGGTAAGATTCTTCTCCGGCCTCGATGAAATATTTGAAGCGCGGATGATTCTTTACCTGCTCCACTGCTACCGGCCGAACCTGCTCGGCGACGAGGCCGGCGAGACCCTCGTGCACACCCATGCGCAGGACGCCGATAGCCTGGCTGCGAAGTCCGAGAGTCGCGGCCAGCACCAGATGCGCACGATCCGGTTCCAGCAAATACGCCGAGCACACGTCCGTCCCAAATCGCTTGGCGATCAGCGCGACCACATTCATCAGAGTCTCGGCCGGCTTGCCGCCCTCGTGCGCGAGATTGGCAATCTCCTCGAGAGTCAGAACACTGGCGCCGTCGGGCGAAGCCATCACCCCGCCTGATTTTTCAATCACTTCGTTCGGTCGGTCCAAACTTTCACAGCCTCCACTCGCACGCGCACCTTTGCGCGGCGCATGAGCTATTGTAGCTTCCCAGTCGCGCGCCTCGTCCAATTCATATTGTTTATGCGCTACATAAGAGAATTAACAAGAGAATTGATAAGAGAATTCAAACCTGCAGCTTGACCAGCCAGTTCGGCGGTTCCGGCAGAATCGCGAACTTGGGAAGTTCGCCGCGCACCATCGCCACTTCATCGCACGAATGGAATCGCGGGCAAACGTGGCAGTCTTTATAAATCTTGTCAGGCAGATCTTCGCGTTGCGCCACCGCGAAACCCTGCCGCGCAAAAAACTGCGGACTGCGCGTGAACAAGCAAATGCAGGTCGACTCTGTGTTTCTTGGCTTCGGCCATCAAGGCTTTCATCAAACGTCCGCCGCCGCCCTTGCCTTGCGCCCAGGGTGCGACGGTGATCGAGCGAACCTCCGCCAAATGCGTGCCATACAGATGCAGAGCGCCGCAGCCGAGGATTCGACCATCCTCCTCAAGCACCACAAAGTCTCTGACGTTTTCGCAGATTTCGGCCAGCGTGCGCGGCAGCAGAGTGCCGTCGCCGGAATATCCCGAGATCAAGTCGTGAATGTGTGTAGCGTCAGGCAAGATCGCTTTGCGCGTGCGCATGAATTTCCTCCCGTAGCGATTCAATTTCTGTCCTGGCGGTTTTGATCGCCTGACGCACCCGCGGGGGCGCCGTGCCTCCCGCAACCTCGTGCACGGCCAGCACCGCGGTCAAACTCAAGCACTCATAGAAATCCGATTCAAAGGCGGGATCGAGCGCCCGCAATTCTTCGAGCGCCAAATCCTGAAGCTCGCAATTTTTCTCCAGACAGAGTTGCACGGCCTTGCCAACTCGCTCGTGCGCCAACCGGGACGGAACGCCGCGCTTCACCAGATAGGTGGCCGCCGCCCAGGCGTTGGTGAATCCTGATTGCGCAGCTTGCTCCATGCGCTCACGATTAAATTCAACAGCCTTCATAAACCCCGTCACCAGCGGCAGCATCGAGAGCACGGTGTCCCCGGAATCGAAAAGAGCCTCCTGCGTTTCCTGCAGGTCTTTGTTGTAAGCCAGCGGTAGGCCTTTCAATGTGATCATCAGCGCAGTCGCGTGGCCCACAACACGCCCAGCTTTTCCCCGCACAAGTTCCAGCAAGTCTGGATTCTTTTTCTGCGGCATGGCGCTGCTGCCGGTGGAATAAGCCTCCGGCAAAACGATGAATCCATATTCCTGCGAAGAAAACAGAATCATCTCTTCAGCCCAGCGACTCAGATGCAGCGCGAGCAGCGACAGCGCATTCACAAACTCCAGCGCGAAATCGCGGTCACTGGTGGCATCGATACTGTTGGAAGTGGGGTCGTCGAACCCCAGAGTCTCCGCCATGAACTTGCGATCAAGCGGCAAAGTGGCGCCCGCAACCGCGCCCGATCCCAGGGGGCAAACATTCAACCTCTTGCGGCAATCCGCGAGCCGTCCCGCATCTCGCAGAAACATTGCCACGTAAGCCATCAACCAATGCCCTACCAGAACCGGCTCGGCCCGCTGCAAGTGCGTGTAAGCCGGCATGGCGGCATCCTCAGCCTGTTCGGCGCGATCGACCGTCGCGGCGCACCACTCGGCAATTTCGAGCTGCAGCTGATCAATCGCAGCCCGCACGAAAAGGCGCAGGTCCGTGGCGATCTGCTCATTCCGGCTGCGGCCGCTGTGCAGTTTGTATCCGGTTTCGCCGATCAACGCAGCCAGTTTTTTCTCGACGAAGTGATGCACGTCTTCGGCTTCATTGTCTTCGAGAAATTTCGGAGAAGCCGCGGCCTGCGCCCCGATCTGCTGCAGCCCCTGAAGAATGCTGATCAATTCGCTGGCAGTAACAATTCCGGCGTCTTTCAAGGCGCGGGCGTGCGCGCTGCTGGCCACGAGTTCATACTGCAGCAGCCGCCGGTCAAATCCGAAGGACCGCTGCCAGCGCTCGAAGTCACGGTCCAGCGGCTGCCGGAACCGGCCCGACCACATCTTCATCAACCCACCTCCACGCGCGAACGCGCGCGCGAACGCGAGGGCAGTCCCAGGATGCGGATGAATCCCGCCGCATCTTTCTGGTCGTATTCCGCGCCCATGGTGAACGAAGAAAGATCGGTACGGTAAAGCGAATGCTCCGACTCGCGGCTCACGATGGAAACGTTTCCTTTGTATAAAGAAAGAGAAACGCTGCCGGTCATCAGCTGCTGCGTGTTTTCCACAAATGCGTCCAGCGCTTCGCGCAGCGGCGTGAACCACAATCCGAAGTAAACCAGCTCCGCGTACTTCAGTCCGATGTGCTGCTTGAAGTGAGCGACTTCGCGTTCCAGGCACAGCGCTTCCAGTTCGCGATGAGCCGCGATCAGCAGCGTTCCGCCCGGAGTCTCATAGCACCCCCGCGACTTGATTCCGACAAACCGGTTCTCCACCAGGTCGACGCGCCCAATGGCGTTGCGAGCGCCAATCTCGTTCAGCAATTCCACCAGCGCTACCGGATCAAGCTTCATCCCGTTCACCGCGATCGGAACTCCGCGTTCAAAACCGATGGAAACTTTCTCCTCTTTGTCCGGAGCTTGCTGCGGCGAGCGCGTGATCTGCCACGTCGTAGGCAGCGGTGCGTTCCCCGCGTCTTCCAGTTCTCCGCCTTCGTGGCTGATGTGCCAGAGATTGCGGTCGCGACTGTGAATCTTCTCGCGGCTCGCCGCCACCGGAATCCCGTGCTGCTCGGCGTAATCGATGCAATCCTCGCGCGACTTCAGCGACCATTCCCGCCACGGCGCGATGATCTTCAGTTCGGGCCCCAGCGCCTGGTACGTCAATTCAAACCGCACCTGGTCGTTGCCTTTCCCCGTGCAACCGTGAGCGACGGCGGTCGCGCCCTCGCGCAGCGCCACCTCCACCTGATGCTTCGCAATCACCGGACGTGCCAGCGACGTTCCCAGCAAATATTTGTGCTCGTAAACGGCGCCCGCTTTCAGGGCAGGGAATACGTACCCGGTCAAAAACTCCTCGCGCAAATCTTCGACAACCACCTTGCTAGCGCCCGTGGCGTAAGCTTTCTCCACCACGGCCTGCAAGTCTTCTCCCTGGCCGACGTCGGCGACCATCGCAATCACGTCGTAGGAATAGTTCTCCTTCAGCCACGGAATAATGATCGAGGTATCGAGTCCACCGGAATAGGCAAGCACAATTTTTTCAGGCATGAGCGCTCCTCACAGGCAGCCGCACCGCGCCGCCCAGCAACAAATAAAGGATAGCCTTTTGCACGTGCAGGCGGTTCTCGGCCTGCTCGAAAATAACCGAACACTCCGAATCCATCACCTCGTCGGTGACTTCCTCGCCACGATGAGCCGGCAGACAGTGCATGAAAGCCGCGTCGGGACCAGCCGCAGCCATCAACGCGCGGTTCACCTGGTAAGGCGCGAAAATCTTGGCCCGAAGATCGGCTTCGTGTTCCTGTCCCATGCTGGCCCAGGCGTCGGTGTAGACGGCGTCGGCTCCGGCCACCGCCGCGTATGGATCGGCGAGCAGTTCAATCTTCGCGCCAGTCTGCCGCGCAATCTTCCGCGCGTCCGCAACAATCTGCGCATTCGGTTCGTAGCCCTTCGGCGTCGCAATCTTGATCGACGATCCCAGGCACGCGCATGTCAGCAGTAAAGAATGCGCAACATTATTTCCGTCGCCCACGTAGGCGAGGCAAACGTCGGTGAGATCGCCATAGCGTTCCTGCAAAGTGAAATAGTCGGCCAGCGCCTGGCAGGGATGCTCGAGATCGCTTAGCGCGTTGATCACCGGAATCGAAGCGTGCTCGGCCATGCCCGTGATCGTCTCCTGCGCGAATGTTCGCAGCACAATCACATCCACCCAGCGCTCCAGATTGTGCGCGACGTCGCTCAGCTTTTCGCGCGCATCAATGCGCCCGCTGGTCTGATCCACAAAGTGGGCCACGCCGCCCAGGCTCGCCATTCCCACCTCGAACGTGAGCCGCGTCCGCAACGACGGCTTCTCGAAAAACATCACCATCTGTTTTCCAGCCAGGGCACGCTGAAAAACCGAAGGTCGCGTCTTCATTAGCTCTGCTAGGTGCAGCACTGCTTCGACGCCTTGCGGCCCCAGATCGCGCGTCGAAATCAAATCAGGGCACCAGAAGATGCCCGGAAAAACGTCAGGCACCGCCGGTGCATTTTTCGTTAAAGGACTGTTCAACGTTGACTCCTTATTTTCAATTCGCAAGTTTGTCGTTCTAGATTTCGCCGATGCCGCTTCGCTCATGCGCACGTTACCTCCGTGCCGCAAGACAGCTTGGTGAGATAAAACTGCGGTAGCAGGTCCGCTTCCGCGGCCGGTAAAATCCGTACGCGTCCCACGCCTTGTTTCAGCGCTTGCCGGCACGCTTGCAGCTTCGGCAGCATGCCTCCGCTCACGATCGAACCAGCCGCCAGGTCGTCGGCCTGTTTCGTGCTCAGCCAGGGAATCACCGAGCCCTGCGCGTCCTTCACTCCCGCCACATCGGTGAGAAAAATGAGCGCGTTGGCATGGGTTGCCGCGGCACACGAAGCCGCCATCTCGTCTGCATTAACGTTGTAGTATTCGCCGTCGGCGCCCAGCGCCAGCGACGCCATCACCGGAATGCCGCCCTGCTGCCACAGCGCTTCAATCCAACACGGTTCAGCAAAACAAATTTCGCCGACAAATCCCAAATCGTGGCCGTCAATATATTTCTTGCGCGCCCGAAACGTCATGCCATCGCCGCCGCAGAATCCCACCGCCGGCATGCCAGTGGCCTGGATCGCCGCCACTACCTTCTTATTCACCATCCCGGCCAGCACCATCAACGCCACGTCGCGAGTCTCCGCGTCAGTCACGCGCAGCCCGTTCACGAATTCGCTTTTCTTGCCGAGTTGCAGCAGCGTCCGGGTCAGCGTGCTGCCTCCGCCGTGAACCACGGCCACGCGATGCCCGTCCTGCGCCAGTTCCGCCACGGCACGTGCGCACTTCCGCAGCGTGCCTGCGTCCTCGAGCGCCACTCCTCCGATTTTGACGACGATGATCACAGCAAGCCTTCTTCCTCTGTCCAGCCGTACATCAGGTTCATATTTTGCACGGCCTGTCCGGCCGCGCCTTTCAGCAGGTTGTCAATGCACGAGACCAGCACCAGCCGCCTTCCGTCCTCAGCCAGACAAAAACCCAGATCACAATAATTCGTGTGCAGCGAAAACTGCACTTGCGGAAGCTTCGGCGTCGCAAAGATCCGCACCCAGCGCTTCTGCGCGTAAAACTCGCGCAAGCATGCTTCTACTTCCGCGGATTGCATCGCGCGATTCAAACGCACATAGATCGTCGAAAGAATCCCGCGCGGAATGGGCAGCAGATGCGGCGTGAAAATCAATTCCTGCGCCGTCAGCTGCAGTTGCTCCACGATCTCGCCCACATGCCGGTGCCCAAAAACCGAATACGCCGAAAGATTGTCGGCCACCGAAACAAAATGCGTGCGCGCTGTCGGTTCCTTCCCCGCGCCCGACACGCCCGACTTCGAATCCGAAATAATTCCATGCTCCCGATCCACGACGCCCGCCTGCAACAGCGGCGCCAACGCGAGAATCACCGAAGTCGCATAGCAGCCCGGATTCGCCACCAAATCAGCGCCCGCGATGCAATCGCCATGCAATTCAGGCAGCCCATAAACGGCTTTATCCGTGAGTTCAGCCGCCGCCGCCGCATCCGAATCCTGAAAGTTATAAATCGCGCGATGCTGCGCCTGTTTCAGCCGCCACGCTCCGCTCAGGTCGATCACCCGCAGCCCATGCGCCATCGCCTCCGGCACCAGCCAGCGCGACGCTTCATGCGGTGTCGCCAGAAAAAGCAGTTTCACTCCCAGTCGCTGCAACTCCGGCCACGATAGCGCCCGCAGCGGATAGCCCCCGTTGCCGGATAACGCCGGAAACACGTCGGCCAGATTCAAGTCGGATTGATTCGCGTCAATCTGGTTCACATCAGACACGTTCGCTGTACCGCTGCTTCCGTTGCGCCGCAAGAGCACCGGCTTCTCCAGCTTAGGATGCCGATGGAGAATGCGCGTCAGCTCCAGACCTGAATAGCCAGTCGCGCCCAGCACTGCGGTTTTGAGTTTCGCGGACATTACGTCAGCATGCCCTCGATGCGGCTGGAGAGCTTCTTCGCATCGTCCTTGTCGGGGCACACAATAAGGATGGTGTCGTCGCCGGCGATCGTGCCTACCAGTTCACTCCAGTCCGTTTCGTCCATCGCGGCGGCCACCGGCTGCGCACTCCCCACAATCGTCTTCACCACCAGCAGGTTCTGTGCCGAGCGGATTCCCAGGACGAACTCCCGCACCAGCCGCGAAACCGGCGGCAGCGCCAGCGCCGCGGAACTCTCTCCGTTCGGCAAGGAATACCCGTGGGCGGTCTTGCTCAGGTTCAAATCGCGGATGTCCCGCGAAAGCGTCGCCTGCCCCACCTTGAATCCCTGCTTCCGCAGAACGCGCTGCAGATCCTCCTGGCTGGCCACGGGCCCGTGCCGCAGCGTCGCCAGAACCGCCCGTTGTCGTAAGGTTTTATTCATGATGAATAAAAATGCACCCCAGTGAATAAATATGTTCTTATCTTAGAGACTCTGGCCCAAATGTCAAATGAAAACGTGACCCGAGTCGTGTGCAAACCAGGTTACGAATGTTTGGTTTCGGCGAACTGGTGGAGCGACGGACGCCTCGTGAGCCTGCCCTGAGTGAAGCCGAAGGGTCCGGCCTGGGGCGAAGCCCGGCCGCAGCGTCACTATTCCCCCGGACGAGGGTGTCCGGGGTTCCATGAGCTCTGTGAGAGAAATTCCGCCGCGGATGCCCCAGCCTTGTTAGACTACTGCGCGGTTCCAGCACGGAGCGACGAATAACCATGAACCCAAAGCCCACCTTAGCGGCCGAATTGCTTGCCGAATTTCTCGGCACTTTCGTCCTGATTTTGTTCGGCACCGGCGTGGTCGCCATGGTGGTGTTGTTTCCCTCGACCAATCCGGGCGAAACCATTCACGGCGGCTACACCAACATCACTCTGGGATGGGGCTTGGCAGTCACGATGGGAATTTATATTGCCGGAAAAATTTCCGGCGCGCATCTCAATCCTGCGATCACGCTCGCCGTTGCCGTCTTCCGTGGTTTCCCGTGGCACAAGGTCGTCCCTTATTCCATCGCGCAAACTGCCGGAGCCCTCGCCGCCGCCGCCCTGGTTTACTGGGACTATCGCCCGGCATTCCACCAGGTCGATCCGCAACTCGTTCACACTGCCGGCATCTTTACAACTTTTCCCGCATTTCCCGCCGTCATCCAGGCCGGCTTCCTCGACCAGTTGATCGGCACCGCCTTGCTGGTTCTTCTCGTTTTCGCCGTGACCGACGAGTTCAACATGCCGCCCGGGGCCAACTTCGCGCCCTTGATGATCGGACTGATCGTCGTCGCCATCGGGATGAGTTTCGGCGGCATGCACGGATACGCCATCAATCCTGCACGCGATTTCGGCCCGCGCCTGTTCACCGTGTTCGCGGGTTTCCGCAACAATGGCCTCACTGACGGCGTGCGCGTGTGGTGGGTTCCGGTAGTCGCGCCGCTGCTGGGCGGTTTAATCGGCGCCGCCCTCTACGACTTCGGCATCCGCCGCTTCCTGAAGCCGTCGCAGTAGAGCTCCTAATTCGCTCACGGAAGTGGGTTCGGGAAGGGCACGAGTTCCACTCGTGCCCTTCAAGCGTTCCAGAATTCGGGCTTCAGCCCCTGGGGTTGTCGTTCGGGTGCAACCTTTCGAGGACTTATTACGATAGATTAGATAGCCTCTAGGAGCTTTCAGCTCTCTATAGAGGCACGTCGCAAGAGAACCCGAATGTTCACGGAGGCACCTTGCAATACGTCCTGGCACTCGATCAAGGCACCACCAGCTCGCGCGCACTCTTGTTCGATCGCGAAGGCGAAGTCCGAGCCGTAGCGCAGCGCGAGTTCGATCAGATATTTCCCCAGCCCGGCTGGGTCGAACACGATCCCGAGCAGATTGCGTCATCGCAAATCGCCGTTGCCCTGGAAGCCCTGGCCCAAGCCAGCGCGCAGCCGAAAGACATCGCCGCCATCGGCATCGCCAACCAGCGCGAAACCACCATTCTGTGGGACCGCGAAACCGGCGCTCCAGTTTGCAACGCGCTGGTCTGGCAGGACCGCCGAACCGCCGACTTCTGCGAAAGCCTCAAGGCCGCCGGCCACGAGCCGCTGATTCAGCAGCGCACCGGCCTGCTCATCGATTCCTATTTCTCCGCCAGCAAAATTTCCTGGATCCTCGACCACGTGTCTGGTGCGCGAGAGCACGCCGAAGCCGGAAAACTTGCCTTCGGTACGGTTGACGCCTGGCTGGTATGGAAGCTGACCGGCGGCCGCGTCCATGTCACCGACGCCAGCAACGCATCCCGCACCATGCTCTTCAACATTCACACAGGCACGTGGGACGAGGAACTGCTGCGCATTTTCCGCATCCCCGCGTCGCTGATGCCGTCGGTGCGTCAATCATCTGAAGTCTACGGCGAAGTCAGCGCCGTGCCCGGCCTCAACGGCATTCCGATCTCAGGCATCGCCGGCGATCAGCAGGCCGCTCTCTTCGGCCAGCGCTGCGTTCGCCCCGGCCTCACCAAAAATACCTACGGTACGGGATGTTTCATGCTGCAGAACACCGGCACGCACGCCGTTCCGTCGTCGAACCGGCTGGTGACGACCGTCGCGTGGAAAATAAAAGATAAAACTGAGTACGCGCTCGAAGGCAGCGTCTTCGTGGGTGGCGCCGTGGTGCAGTGGCTGCGCGATGGCCTGGGAGTAATCCGCAGTTCGAGCGAGGTCGAGCCGCTTGCGAAGTCCGTCGCCGACAACGGCGGAGTTTATTTCGTCCCCGCATTCGTCGGCCTCGGCGCGCCCCATTGGGATTCCTACGCGCGCGGTTCCATCTTCGGCCTGACCCGCGGCAGCACCGCCGGGCACCTCGCCCGCGCCGCGCTCGAGAGCATCGCCTATCAAGTCGCCGACTTGCTCGACGCCATGCATCGCGACGCCGGGCCATCCCGTCGAAGAACTTCGCGTCGACGGCGGCGCTTCCGCCAACGACAGCCTCATGCAATTTCAATGCGACCTGCTGCGCGTTCCCGTGGTTCGTCCCGCAGCCACCGAAACCACCGCCCTCGGCGCCGCCTATCTAGCGGGACTGGGAACAGGTTTCTGGAAATCCATCCAGGAGACGGCAGCCAAAGCCCGCCGCTTCGAGCCGAAGATGCCCGCATCCCAAGCCACCGCGCTGCGACAGCGCTGGAACGAAGCCGTTGCCCGATCCAAAGCCTGGGAGAACGCAAACGTGACGAGTTAGCGCGGCAGTATCATTAGAAGCCATCTCATGAACGGGTTCGGGAAGGGCACGGCTTGCAGCCGTGCCGTGAAGAACCGATAAAGATGCGGGCTTTAGCCTATGGGGCTTCGCTCTTGTCTAGCCGACATAGGATTTATGCGACAACTTCTAGTGACATGAAACCATTGATATGAAAGCCGCGCTCCTTTCCTCGCCGCAAAGTATTTCGCAACACCCACTGCGTGTCATCGATGTGGACAAACCACAGCCCGGACCCGGTCAGGTTCTGCTGCGCGTGCGTGCCTGCGGAGTTTGCCGCACCGATCTGCACATCGTGGAAGGCGAGCTTCCGCCGCTCCACGAGCCAATTATCCCCGGCCATCAGATCGTCGGCGAAGTGGTGGAAGGAGCCACGACCGATCTGCCCGCCGGCGCGCGGGTCGGCGTTTCCTGGCTCGGTGGCACCGATGGAACCTGCTTCTATTGCCGCCATGGAATGGAGAATCTCTGCGATTCGCCCACCTACACCGGCTATTCCGTCTCCGGCGGTTACGCGGAGTATGCCGTCGCCCGCGCCGATTTCGTATTTCCGCTTCCTCCCGCGCTCGACGATCTGCAAGCCGCTCCGTTGCTCTGCGCCGGGATCATCGGTTTCCGCAGCCTGCGCGTCGCCGGCGTCAAACCGGGCGAGCGCGTCGGACTGTTTGGTTTCGGCGCATCCGCTCACCTGGCGATCGCCGTCCTGAAAGCATGGAAGTGCGATGTGTACGTTTCCACGCGCGGCGCATCTCATCGCCAGTTAGCCGCGTCACTCGGCGCGACCTGGGTGGGCACCGAGACCGAAAAGCCGCCCGTCGAACTCGACCGCGCCGTCACCTTCGCGCCCAGTGGAGACGTGGTGATCTCCGCGCTGGCCAGTCTGCGCAAAGGCGGCGTGGTGGCGATCAACGCCATCCATCTCGATCGCATGCCTCAATTCGACTATGACCGCCTGCTCTGGGGCGAGCGCCAGTTACGCAGCGTCGCCAACATGACCCGCGCCGATGCCCGCGACTTTCTCGCGCTGGCCGCCGAGATCCAACTGCAACCCAAAGTGACGGTGTTCCCCCTGGATCAGGTGAATGAGGCGCTGATCGCGGTGAAGAATGACGCCATCGACGGCGCAGCCGTGATCAAACCTTGATGCCGCTATTAACTACGCTTCTATAACCGTCTGCATTTATATTAAAGATATCGTTGTAAATGACACCGTTATTAACGGAAGGAAATCGAGGCAGTGCCTCAGTTTGGGAGAGGCTCATGTGGGGACAGCCGCCCTCGGCTGTCCGGTCGAGCGAAGCTCGACGGCCTCTTCGCTGTGGCCGCGAAACTGAGACACTGCCAAAGCTGAACACGAATTTTCTCGAACTCATAAACCAAAACGCATGAACATCACCTGCAGTGCCTTGCTCTTCGACCTCGACGGAGTCCTCATCGACTCCACGCCCGCTGTTGCTCGCGTGTGGCACCAGTGGGCGCTCGAGCACGGCTTCAATCCCGACGAAGTTGTCGCCCGAGCCCACGGCCGTCCCAGCCTCGCCACCGTATGCGACTACTTGCCCAACGCCGACCACGACGCCGAGAATCGCGAAGTCGAGCGCCGCGAAATCGCCGACCTCGAAGGTGTGGTCCCCCTGCCCGGAGCGGTCGCTCTGCTCGCCAGCCTTCCGCCGGATCGCTGGACCATCGTCACTTCCTGCACCCGTCGCCTGGCCGAGATCCGCATCAAGGCCGCAGGACTGCCACTGCCCGCCCGCATGGTCACCTCCACCGACATCACGCACGGCAAGCCGCATCCCGAGCCCTATCTGAAAGGCGCTGCGCTGCTCGGTTTCCCCGCAGCCCAATGTATTGTTCTCGAAGACGCTCCCGCAGGAATCCGCGCGGGAAAGTCGGCCGGTGCCGGAGTCATCGCCCTCAAGACGAACGCCCCTCCCGCCGCCCTGCGCGACGCTGGCGCAGATTGGATTCTGAACAATTGCGCCGACATCCATGTGATCAGCTCCAGCCCCAATCTCACTCTCACCTTGTCTGACCCGGAGCCGTAATAAATCCAGCCCCGCCAAAAAAATCCACGCTTCTCCTAAAGTCCAAACACGGCCTGCCGATCACTCCCCTAGCGCCAAGAACCCGAGCCACGGACTTGGCGCAGACTTCTTGTTCCGGCGCAGCAAATTCCGGCGCGACAAATTCTCGCCACAAATCCTTAGGAGAAACTCATGTCGACAGCAGCCGTCTCCAGCAATTCCCTCTACCAGCAACTGCAAAGCTTCTACCAGCAGCGCCAATCCGACGTCCAGCAGTTAGGACAAGCGCTGCAGTCCGGCAACCTGGCCGACGCGCAGCAGGCGTTTAATGCGATCCAAACCCTGGGCCAGAGCGGCCCGTTCGCCAGCGGAGACCCATTCCGCAGTTCCACCCGCGAGTCCGATTTCACCGCCATCGGTCAGGCCCTCCAATCAGGCGATCTCGCCGGCGCGCAAACCGCCTTCGCCGCCTTGCAAAGCACATTTCACCAACAGAATCAGCCGCCTTCCAACTCCACCGGCCCGGCCGTCGTCGTCAACCTCGGCAGCTCCACTGCAGCCAGCACCCTTCCAGACCTAGGCGCGCCCACAAGCACCAACCCCGCTACCTCGTCAACCTCCTCCACTTCCTCAACCTCGGGCCCCGAAATCATCATCAACCTTCCCGCCAACGCCGGCGCGGGAGAACAACTCACCATCGACGTCAACAACACCGGCGGCACCGACCAGCTCACCATCAGTCTCGGCACCCAGCAAAATCCCTCTTCGCAAGATCAGATTACCTTGAACCTGAACGCGAACAGCAACGAGCAAATCGTTTTGAATCTCCTGAATGGCCAGGCCAGCACTCCCTCCCCCAGCAGCAGTGGCCTCAGCGTGGTGGCCTAGTCAGCTGCCGGTCAGCGCAGGTGAGCGGGTGCTAGTCTCCAGCCCGCTCACCGCTCTGGCGCATGCCTGACGAACCTTCGATCTTGTCATCCTGAGCGAAGTGGAAACTTCGCGAAGCGAAATTTCCACGTAGTCGAAGGACCCCATCTAATCCCACGCTACCAGCGGCCCCTCAGGGGATTTCCACCACTGCCTGAAACTTGCGTCCCCGCCCTCGAACTCCGCCCCCTTCCTGCAGTAAAATAAAATCGTCCAGGGGATCTCAACCGCAAGGAGAACGTCATGAATCCCAAACTCTTTGTTCTCGCCCTCTGCCTTCTCGCGCTTCCCGCCGCCGCACAAGACCAGCGTGACCAACCCACTGCCCGCTCCACGGAACGCATCACCAAAGAAGTGCGCCACGAACTGCTGATGCTCCCCTACTTCACCGTCTTCGATAACATTGCCTACAAAGTGGACGGCTTCAACGTCACTCTTCTCGGACAAGTCACGCGCCCGGTCACCAAATCTGACGCCGAAAACGCGGTCAAGCACATCGAAGGTGTCGAGCACGTCGATAATCAGATCGAAGTGCTTCCTCCCTCGCCCATGGACGACCGCCTGCGCCAGCGTCTGTTCCGCAGCATTTATGGTTACCCCGCGCTGCAACGCTATGCGCTGGGCGTGCAGAAGCCCATCCGCATCATCGTCAAGAACGGCCACGTCGCGCTGGAAGGTGTAGTCGACAGCCAGGCCGACAAGAATCTTGCCGGCATCCGCGCCAACGGCGTCTCCGGCATCTTCTCAGTAGACAACAACCTCCAGGTGTCCCCGTAGGAAGAAGAGAAAAGAAAAGAAAAATTTGAACCGGATGCTGGTTTACCCTGTGTTCCTCAGTGTCCTCCGTGGTAAACGAATTTAGGGACACCTCTTCGCATTCTTGCGCCCCACGCACCCCGCGAGTATAATTCTCGCCGTGCACCCAAGAGGATAATGACGCCATGAAGACGATTGATCGCCGCAAGTTCGTGAAGACCGCCGGTGTAGCCAGCGCCGCCTCGCTTCTCGCCGGCAAATTCAGCTGGGCCGCCGCCGAGCACCGCATCGAGAAGGTGGGCCTGCAGCTCTACACCGTCCGCGACCTGATGAAAGACGACTTCGACGGCACCATCGCCAAAGTTGCCGCCATCGGCTACAAGGAAGTCGAATTCGCCGGCTACTTCGGCCGCACCGGCCAGCAAGTCCGCGCCGTGTGCGACAAAAACGGTCTATCGCCGGTCGCCACTCACGTGCAATACGACGAACTCGACGACAAGTTTCCCTCCGTCATCGAAACCTCCAAAGCCATCGGCCTGAAATACATCGTCTGCCCCTGGATCCCCGAAGATCTCCGCAAGTCTCCCGACATCTGGAAGCAAGCAGCCGCAAAATTCAACCACTGCGGCGAGCAGAGCAAGAAAGCCGGCATGCAGTTCGCCTATCACAACCACTGGTTCGAATTTCTTCCCGTCGATGGAAAACTTCCCTACGACGAGCTGCTCAAGGAGTGCGACAGCAATCTGGTCAAGATGGAAATGGACCTGTGCTGGATCACCGCCGCCGGCGGCGACCCGCTGAAATATTTCAATGAATATCCCGGACGCTTCCCCCTGGTCCACGTCAAAGATCTCAAAACGCTCCCCCACATCACCGCGGGAGGCGCGCAAAACTACGGCGACACCGTCGACCTCACCGAAGTCGGCAGCGGCATCATCGACTGGAAAAGGATTTTCGCGCAGTCCGACAAAGCCGGCATCAAGCACTACATCGTCGAACACGACCACCCCAAGCAGCCCATCGAAAGCATCAAAGGCAGCTACGAGTACCTGAACAAGCTGCGTTGGTAGATATCAAGATGCCACGGACGGGAAGGGCACAGCTTCAGTGGTGCCGTAAACCACGGAACGGGAAGGGCACGACTTCAGTCGTGCCGTAAACGCGCCGCAAACGCCGGGCTTCAGCCCCTGAGGTAAGCTGTCGCCGCCATCTACACGAGCGGCCGCGTCGGTCCGACGTATACGCAACCGTGGAAGAGCGGCGCTTCAGCGCCGCGTAAAGCGGATTGAAATCATGTGGGGCTTTAGCCCCGGAGGTTTTCTCTAGGTCCATGCAACTCGCCCGCTCGCCAAAACTCTACGACGTCTGCATCATCGGCTCCGGCGCCTCCGGAGGCACCGCCGCCAAAGTCCTCACCGAAGGCGGACTCACCGTCGCGCTCCTCGAAGCCGGCCCGCCGGTCTATCCCGACAAAGATTACAAAGAACACGTCTGGCCCTACGAACTCCCGCATCGCGGCGCCGGCATCGGCGGCCGCGCCCGCCAGGGTCTCAACGACGAATTCCTCGCCCCCAACGGCGCCTGGGAAATCGAAGGCGAGCCCTACATCTCCGCGCCCGGCTCAACTTTCCGCTGGTTCCGCTCCCGCATCGTCGGCGGACGCACCAACCACTGGGGACGCATCGCCTTGCGGTTTGCCCCGGTTGATTTCAAAGTCCGCTCCCATGACGGCATGGGCGACGACTGGCCGCTCAGCTACGACGACGTCGCTCCTTACTACGACAAAGTCGAGTCTTACATCGGCGTCTTCGGCAGCAAAGAAAATATTCCCAGCGCGCCCGACGGAATTTTTCTTCCGCCGCCCAAACCGCGTTGCACAGAAACCATCATCAAGAAAGCTTGCGACCACCTCAACATTCTCTGCGTCCCGTCGCGCCTCGCCATTCTCACCAAGCCGCTCAACGGCCGCGCCGCCTGCCACTACTGCGCGCAATGCGGACGCGGCTGCATCAGCGCTTCCAACTTCAGTTCCAGCCAGGTGATGATTCCTCCCGCGCAGGACACCGGTCGCCTCACCCTGATCACCGGCGCCATGGCCCGCGAACTCATCGTCGGCAAAGATGGCAAAGTCAGTGCCGTCTCCTACATCGACAAAGCCACGCGCAGCGAGAAGCGCATCCACGCGCGGGCCTTCGTCGTCGCGGCCAGCACCTGCGAGTCGGCGCGCCTCTTGCTGAATTCGAAGTCCACGCTCTTTCCCGACGGCCTCGCCAATTCTTCCGGAGTCGTCGGCCGCAACCTGATGGACACCGTCGGCAGCGATGGCGGAGGTTATTTCCCCATCCTCGAAAAAATGCCCGCCCACAATCACGACGGCGTCGGCGGCATGCACATGTACCTGCCCTGGTGGAAGTTCGACCGCAAAAATGATTTCCTGCGCGGCTACCACACCGAATTCTGCGGCGGACGCGGCATGCCCGGCGTCGGCGACTGGGACGACCTCTGCGACGACGAAGAAGGTTACGGCGTCGCGCTCAAACAAAAAGCCAAGAAAAATTACGGCACCTACATCGGTTTCGCCGGACGCGGCGAGATGATCCCCAACGAAAATTGCTACTGCGAAATCGATCCCTCGGTCGTCGACCAGTGGGGAATTCCGGTCCTGCGTTTTCACTGGAAGTGGAGCGACAACGAAATCAAAATGGCGAAGGATATGCAGGAAACGTATCGCGCGATCGTGGAAGCCGCCGGCGGCACCTACCTCACCACCACGATGCCCGACGGAAAAAATCCCTACGGCATCGCCGACGGCGGCGTCATCATCCACGAAGTGGGCACGGTCCGCATGGGCGAGCGTCCCGCGACCTCGGCCTTAAATCAATACTGCCAGGCCCACGACGTAAAAAATCTATTCGTCACCGACGCCGCCTGCTTCGTCACCAACGCCGACAAAAATCCCACGCTCACCATCATGGCCCTGACCTGGCGCGCCTCCGACTATTTGCTCGACCAGGCCAAGAAAGGAAATCTGTAATCAGAGTTTATGGTTCAAGTCCCGCAGGCACGACATGCGATGTTATGGTTCAAGTCCCGAAGGGACGACATGCGAAAGCCCGGCACGGAAGTGCCGGGTAAGCAGAGCAACGCGGAACAAGTCCCGTAGGGACGCCACGGTTTTGACCCGGAACATCGCCGGACGAATTCGCAATGTGAGGAAAATTAAAATGCCCACCCGCCGCGACATTCTGAAATCGCTCACCCTGACCGCCGTCACGGGCTCCGTCTTGCGCGTCATTCCGCTCGAAGCCGCCGAATACGCCCACCGCATGGTGACCGCGGAAAAAACCGCGTCCAAAACCTATACTCCCAAATTTTTCTCCGCCCACGACTACAAAACCCTGCAAACCCTCTGCCAGACCATCATTCCTGCCGATCAAAACGGAGACGCCGAAACCGGCGGCGCCATCGAAGCCGGCGCTCCCGAATTCATCGACCTCATCACCAGCGAAAACAAAGACTACCAACTAGCCCTCGGCGGAGGCCTCATGTGGCTCGACACCACCTGCGCCGACCGTTACGGCAAGCGTTATCTGGATTGCACCGCCGACCAGCAAAAAGAAATCCTCGACCAGATCGCCTACCGCAAAAACGCCAAACAAGATCCCAGCCTCGGCCCCGGAATCGAATTTTTCTCCCTGCTGCGCAAACTCACCGCCGACGGTTTCTTCACCAGCGAAATCGGCATCAACTACCTTGGCTACATCGGCAACAAATACCTGATGGAATTTCCCGGCTGCCCCCCTGTCCCCGAAGCGTAGAACAAAATGTAGGGACAGCCGCCTCGGCCGTCCGCCGAGCCTAAGCTCGGCTCTTGGCATCGGCACGGTTCTGGAACAAGCACCCAACTCCCTACAGCCTTGTCATCCAGAGCGAAGCGAAGGACCCCATGCAGCCCCGCACCACTACCGGCCTCTCAAGGAATCCTCACCACTGTCTAGCCTTCTGGTACGTGCGACCCCTGATATGTCGGTCCAAATAATCCCTGTCATCCTGAGCGAAGCGATGGACCCATGCAACCAGCGCCCCACTGGCCTACAAGTTTCCACCACAATGTGTCCAGCCCCCGGTCAGTACCCCATGGGAATCACCACACCCTCATCCATTCCATGCGGACTGCAAACTTCCATATAAGAAATGCCGCCTAACCCCGCAGCAATGCGCTTCACCGCGCACTTCCCGCACAACGAAACCGCCGGCGGATTCCCCCAAGCCAGCAGCGTCTTCACCAACCCGCGCTTCAGGACAATCTCAAACGTCTTGCCCTCCAGTCCCCGGGATTCGATCCACATGCAGTGCGCCGCTTCTCCGCAATCGCTGCACCGTCCAATTTGCTCCAGCAGATGCCCCACATCCTGGTCCAGATACTGCGCATCTGGCGAAACCCACTGCAGATATTCGCGATCACGAAAAACGTAACAAGGAACGTCGCCCACCGGCTGCAGCACCACGGCGCGTCCGCGATACGCCGCATAGTCCTGTTCCAATTGTTTGACCAAACAAGCAGTGCACAGCCGCTCAATGTCCTGATGTGCAGATTCTGCTTTCCGCGAGTATCCATGCTGCGGCGCCGCTCCACAGCGCGCACAAGCTCTCTTTCGTGACGTCCCGCCGCGCAGAAATCGCCGCGCTGCCAAAGCCGTCACCGCGCCCGCCACCGCCACCACACCCAGCGCCCATGCGGAAATCAACATGGTCCGTCATCCTTTCGCAAATGGATCCTCCAGCGACAAGCTCTGCCCCGTAAACAACTCCACGCCGTTCTCCGTGACGTGCATGTCATCTTCCAGCCGCACGCCGAATTCGCCCCGGATATAAATTCCCGGCTCGTTGCTGGTAGTCACGTTCGCCTGCAGTTTCGTTGCGTTGCCGCGCACCAGATAAGGCCACTCGTGCCCGTCCATGCCCAGCCCATGGCCCAGCCGATGCGCAAAGTATTTGTAATCAGGCCCATACCCCGCGTCGGTGACAACCTTGCGCGCCGCCGCGTCAACCGCGCCACATTCGGCTCCCGGCTTCGCCGCCGCCAGAGCCGCCGCCTGTGCCCGATGCACAATGTCGAAAACTTTTTTCATTTTGTCGCCAACGTTCGCCGGCAGCTTGCCGATCACGAACGTGCGCGTAATGTCAGACTGATATCCCTCCACCGTGCAGCCATCATCAATCATCACGATCGACCCTTCGCGGATCACCTGCGGCGTCGTCGATCCATGCGGAAACGCCGTGAATTCATCCACTTCCACACTGGCCTCGCCTGGAAATCCAAGCTTTCCATAAGCGGCAGCAATCAATTCCTCCACCTGATTCTGCGTCATGCCCACGCGCAGCGCGCGATAGACCGCCTCATACGCCGCCAGCGTCACCTGTGCCGCCAGTCGCATCAGCGCTATCTCGTGCGCGCTCTTGATCATGCGGCAGCCCGCGGTCACAGGAGTCGCGCTCGCCATCGTCACCGACGGAGCAGCTTTCGCGAGACCATCGCTGAACAGAAAACGAATCGTCTCTTCCATTCCGACCGTGCCCGTGGCCACGCCGCGGTCTTTAAGTCCCTGCGCTACCAGCTGATACGGATTCTCATCTTCCTGCCAGGTGCGCACATCCGCGTGCGCGTCGTCGGGAGCGTTGGCGATCTGCTCGCGCGCCCGGTCTTCTTCAAATGCCGGACATACATAAAACGCCGCGCCCTTCGCGGGCTGCACCAGCGCGAACAGGCGCTCGCCGCCCCACCAGCGGATTCCGGTGAAGTAGTTCAGCGACGTGCCCGCCATCAGCACCATCGCGTCGAGGCCGTTCTCGCTCATCAACTTGCGGGCCCGTTCCAGACCGCTCCCGCCGCTCTTCTTTCGTAATCGGAGTCGCTTCGGTTTTGCGTGATCGCAGCTGCGCCAGCGACGGCGGCAGTTCCGCCTCGCCAGATTTCTGCGCCGCCGCGACCAGCGGACTAGACGCCGCCGCAACTCCCGCTACGCCACCCACTTCCAGAAACCGCCGCCGCGAAATCATGAACCCTCCAGACTCGAAAATGAAAATCCTTGAAAATGAGAGCCCGGCCATTATAGGGATGGCTACAGTGAACGTGTTCGCAAGTCGTTGAGTTCCGGTGTAAGTCGTTGAATGTTGGTAGAAGTCGTTGAAAACTATGAGCTATTGTCGCGACAGTGATCCCCGAGTCGACCCGCGAGACGCTTTGCCAGCCGACAGGCTTTCCTGAAAGACACGCCAGGGCCACTTGCAGCCCCGCAGGGCGATGTTTACAGACTGCATGGTGGTTTTCCCTTTCCGAATAGCACAGGAGCCTTAAATCGAATTCCAGGGCCCTATCGTTATCTCATCAGGCTATAACCAAATGGTTAATTCCAACCTGTCGAATCGAGACTGGCTCACCCGGATGAGAGGATGGCGCGATAAGCGACGAGACGTTCGAGGAGAAGCACGACGCGAAGCGCGGTGAGAGATAATCGGTCGAATGGAAGCCGGCTTCCAATGCGCAGGTTGCGGTGAATGGAATACCACCACCGTGGATGCGACCGCTGGCCGCCGCCAAAGCTACGTGGAAGATTGCCAGGTGTGCTGCAAACCGAACATTCTGCAGGTGGAGTATGACACTTCGTCGCAGGAGTTCTTCATCAGGGCTGAGCTGGAATGAACGAAGAGCGGAGGCCTGAGGTCGAAGTACTCGCCCTCATACTCTCCTCGCGCTATAGTTAGCAGTCCGATGCAAGCGAGGCGTCCGGACTGGCGTCACGGAAAGGACTGACTGCAATGGCAACAGGCTACAGCGCTGGAAGAATGGTCGCGCACAACATGGTCACAACGCAATTTGAACTGGACGGTTTCCGCGTGACCCGCACGCTGGGAGTGGTGCGCGGCATCGTCGTGCGGTCGCGGTCCATCTTCGGCACCATCGGCGCCGGACTGCAGACTCTGGTCGGCGGCAACATTACGCTGCTCACCAACCTGTGCGAGAAAACGCGCGCCGAAGCGTTCGACCTGATGCTGCAGCACGCGGCCGAACTGGGCGGCAACGCCGTTGTTGGCGCACGATACGATGCTACCGAAGTGATGCAGGGCGTCACCGAGGTGCTGGCCTACGGCACGGCCGTATTCGTCGAACCTGCTAAATGAGAATCAGCCAAGTGAGAGTCAGCGGAATGAGAGTCAACTGCGCGGGGAGGCAGCCCATGTCGAAGAGCCGCTTTCAAACAGTCTTAACCGTAGCTCTCCTGTTGCCGTTCCCTGCCGTTCCTTTCGTTCCGACTCCACGGCAAAGTGTCAAGCAGGACTCGGCCTCCGTAACCATCAACCCGCGTGAGGCGACTGTCCACGTGGGACAAACGCAGACGTTTGAAGCCGTCGTTAAAGGCACTCACAGTACTGGAATACGATGGGCCGTTGAAGAGCGCAGCGGCGGGCGCATAACCGAAGATGGAATTTATACAGCTCCCAGCCACGTCGGCCTTTATCACGTCGTTGCGACTAGTGAAGAAAATCCCGCCGCAAAAGCTGTCGCCAAGGTAACGGTAGTGACGGAGTATGACATTCCTGACTCTCAAAAGCTAAGGTAAGCGCGGAGGGGCCGACGCAATACGCTGCTAATCGGCTGCTACATGCAGTCTGCTAAATGAGAGGTGCTTAATCCTCTCGGAAGTTAATTGATCAGTATCCGCAGCGGAATCGGCTTGTACTGACGTAATCTTCCCGGCGGGCTGGAACTCTCTCTACAATTTGTTCACGGCGCGCATCAAAAGTGCGCATGCCGGGTTTATTTCCATTGGGGCGTGCGGTTCTGCCCGATTCGTCCATTGCGCTTGGGTCAGCAATTAGGACTTACGACCAACATACCGAAAGGAAATCGAATGAAAACTCTGCGACGTCTTGCCGTAGTCGTGTTTCTTGTTGCCGTCTGCGCCAGTTTCAGTCTGGCTGACGAACCGGGGAAGCATCCCCATTACCTGCATGCGCTCAGCGATTTGCGCGATGCGCGGGCTCACCTCGAACGGATCACGGCTTCCGACAAACAGAACGACGAGGAGGTGCGCGCCATTGAAGAGATCGACAAGGCCATCGGCGAAATCAAAAAGGCTTCCATCGACGACGGGAAAGATATTCACGACCATATGCCGATCGATACTCATCTCGGCCACAAGGGACGCTACCACAAGGCGCTGGAACTGATCGACAGGGCGCACAACGACGTGGCTCGCGAAGAAGATGATCCGTACACCCGCGGGCTGCGGGATCGCGCCATTCATCACATCGATGAAGCGCATCGCATCATCGACCATTTGATCATCAACGCCGCGGGAGACTAATCGCTCTTTCGTAACTGTGTATGAAGCAAGGGCCCGGCAGACTGCCGGGCCTTTCTTGTGACACGAGCAACAAGAAGAAGAACCACAGAGGTCACAGGGGACCACAGAGTAAGACCGCGGCGCCGACTCAGTCGGAATCCGTGGTTTGGCAGGCCCTCAGGTAGTTTGGATGCGCGCCTTCGTAGGGGCCGGTCTTGAGGTCGAATTCGATGCGGGCATTGTCGGAGCGAATTCCGACGCGCCCGGCGAGCGCGGCAGCGTCGGCTCCAACGTCTCCTTCCCAGACTTCGCGGTTATCCACGAATACGCGCAGCTCTTCTTTCTTCATTTCGGCGCGGAGCGCGTGCGAATCTCCGGAGCGCAAGGGAGGCAGCGGCGCAGATTTCCGCGGCTTGATGTTTTCATAACCGCGGTTTCCGCACTCCGCGCTGGTGTGCGCGTTGGGGTTGCGCTTCACCGACACTACCAGCTTCGATTCCGGATCAATCCGCCAGATCGCATACACCAGGTTACACGCGTCTTGCGCGCGCAGCTTGAAGCCAAACTGTCGGCGCATCTCGCCCGAGGCCAGCGCTTCTTCCTTGCTCGTGGGGCCGAGATAGGTGAAGCTTGCTTCGATGGATTGCCCCGTCCACGCGTTGACGTAGGCGCGCATCTTGGGAACGTTCACCGCCAGGCGGTCGTTTCCCGCTTTTTCGATTGCACCCTCGGTCACGCAGAGACTCGCGGGGCTCACGTCACGGAAGTCTCCGGCGGGAGCCTGGGCGAGGCTGGGGCTAAGCAGGACTAAACTCAGCATCGCGGCGACGATCGCCAACGCGTTAAGCGAGACAGCGGACGCAACGCCAACATGGCTAACCGCAGACGAAATAGATGTAGCAGGATGTGGCATCGAACTTGCTCTTTTCGACGCTTCCGTCTTTGAAATGGAGTTCGTATTCGCCCGAGGAACTCTTCTCGTTGATGAACTTATCGAAACGCAGAATCACAGAGGTGGCAGCTTCGCACGCGTTTGGTTTCAGGCAACGAACGGCGGCGCCATCCTGTCTGCGTATTTCCGCGGAATAAACGGCAGGCTTGGGCAGGTTGTTCCAAGTGGAAATCTGGAGGAAGGGCTCGCTGTATTTTCCACACGCGCTCTTCTTCGCGGTGAAGTAGAGATCGAGCTCGACGGCATCGTTCGGGGCGCAGTCGTGTTGCATATACGCAAAGGGAAAACGCGGTGGCGAACTATTCCAGTAAGCGGGAGTCGCCCGGTCCGCGAGAAGCAATATGACCAAAAGACCAGCGGTCGCCGTTCTTTTGAGCAGCCAGGGCATTGGGTCGCTCCCTCCGTCTGGGAAGTCGGTTCATTCTTTATAGAGCCAGCCTGCGACCAGCGTGGCCAGGATGCAGCCGATCCACATGTCGAGCATCCAGCCGAAAGGAAGGCCGCGGTCGCCAGCGAACCAGGTGGCCTGCGCGAAATTGAGCGGGAAGCCAGCGATCAGGCCCACCCAGAAGCCGATGCGCAGCGCGGTGCCCGGGCCGGGGCCGAGCGTCTGGCGGACCCAGGCATAGAGATGCGCGAGCACGATCGCGCCGACAAACGTGAGGACGATCCACTGCACGGCGAACAACGGGTAGCGCGGCGCCTTCAGAAAGTACCCGGCATTCTGTGCGGCCAGGTAACGCGCGTCGGTGATGATGAAACGGCCGACTATGAAGCTCCACAGCGTCCAGACCACGCCCCCGGCTAATCCGCCTAGCCAGATTCTGCTTTTGTTGAGTGACATGAGTTCCCCCCCGTCCGATGCGCGGAAGTGTACACCAAGAGTCGGCTTCCGCCTCCGCAACATGTTTCACGACAGGTGCTTCGGGTAAGAAGTCAACGTCCCCACTCTAACGTCGCAAAAGGCGCGACGTTAGAATGGGGCACCCTCGAGAATGAGGTGCGCACACCCGTGATATCGGCAAAAAGACACTCGTCCGGCGCTATCTCGTCCACATTTGCACAGGGAAAACCGCGCTGGTCGCGGGATGCAAGAGAAATCTAAGCGAAAGAATAGCGAAGGAACCGGAAGCGTAAACGCAACCCCTTGTGGTCGTCCGATTGGTTAACCACTAGCCTTCGTACTTTCCGAAAACGCTGCTTTAGTGGGACCTCTACCTTCAAGTTTCTGCTTGACAATAAACGACTTACAGCTAAGATGTGGTACAAAGTGGTTGGAAGTGGTAAGCACAGTTTGAGCAGTGGGATTCAGGAGCTGATAACGAGGAGCCGGTGGGAAACCGACCCGAAAGCACGACAAACAGCCCGAACCAACTGAGTTTGATCGAACTTTGCTCGTTTTTTACCTCCCTCGTAGCTGTCGTAGCTCATATGGAAGCGCGCCAAGCGTGCGATTTAGCATTTGCGCAAAAAGCGCGCAAATGTTCGCACGGCGCGCCCAGATCCTTCAGCGCCAAATGCAGGCGCTTCAGGATGACAGAGAACAAAAATGTTTCGCGGCAATCATCCAACTCGGGTCGACGAAAAGGGACGGCTCAAGGTGCCGGCCGAGTTCAAGCGGGTGATCGACGAGAAATATGGAGTGCAATTTTACATCACAAGTCTGGATGGGAAGGTTGCTCAAGTGTATCCCTTCGAGGAATGGGAGCGGATCGAACAGAAGCTGGCAGGGCTCTCCACCTTCAATCCTACGAAGAAAAAGTTTCTCGACCGGGTGAACTATTACGGGCAGGTGGTGGAAATGGATGGGCAGGGTCGGCTGCTGATGCCCCAGTTGCTGCGGGAAGCGGCGCAGATCAAGGGCGAGGTTGCGGTGACCGGGAACTTGACGCATTTGATTGTGCGCAACCTGGGCGCGTATCGCAAACAGATCGAGGAAGAACAGTTCACGCCTGACGATGAGAAGACGCTCGACGAATTGGGCATCTAGTGGGCGAGGGTTACAAAGACACCCCTCAGGGGGTTGGGCATGGTGGTGGAAGGGAAGCGCGGCATCTTCCAGCAAATCATGTTCCGGTTCTTTTAAAAGAAGCGATCGACTTTTTGAACGTGCGGCGTGGCGGGACATATATCGACGCTACGGTGGGCCTGGGCGGGCACAGTTACGAAATCGCAAAACGCCTCGGCGCAGCGGGACATTTGATTGGGCTCGATAAGGATCCGGCGGCGCTGGAGAGGGCGGGCATCAGGCTTCAGGCTTCGGGCTTCGGCGAATCGGAGTCTCGGGATTGGCCGAGCATCGAGTTGCGGCAGGGGTCTTTTGCGAGCCTGGCTGAAGCCCGAAGCCCGATAGCCGACGGCATTTTGGCCGACATCGGAGTGAGCAGTTTGCAGCTCGACGATGCGGCGCGCGGATTTAGTTTTCAGGCGGATGGACCGCTCGACATGCGGATGGACCCGCGTGGCGAGCGTAGCGCCGAACAAGTGGTAAACCACCTCGACGAGCGTCAGCTTGCCGATGTGATTTACGAATTCGGAGAGGAAAGGAGGTCGCGGAGAATCGCCAGAGCCATTTGCCGGTCGCGGCCGATACGATCTACCGCACATCTTGCGGATGTCATATCAGCCGCGGCCCGGCCAATGAACCAGGCAGAAAGAAGGATTCATCCCGCGACTAAGACTTTTCAGGCTCTTCGAATTTTCGTAAACCGCGAACTGGACGATCTGCGGGCGCTGCTGGAAGCCGCGCCCCGGATTCTGAAACCAGGGGGACGCGTGGTGGTGATCAGTTTTCACTCGCTGGAAGATCGCATCGTGAAGGATGCGTTTCGCGAGGGGAGCAAAGAAGGTTACTTCAGTGTGCTAACCAAAAAGCCGGTAACGGCAACTGAAGAAGAGAGCGATCGCAATCCGCGGGCCCGCAGCGCGAAATTGCGGGCGGCGGAGAGGATCTAAAGCGGGCTTCGGGCTTCGGCTGTCGGGCTTCGGCAAGGCAGGGAAGCTGAATGCTGAAGTTATGGTTTTCGCGGCCAGGGTTTGCGGTGATTGAGTACGGATTGAAGAGCGAGGCCAAGAAAGCTTGGCCGAAGCCTGAAAGACGAAGCCCGAAGCCGCTTTCGAGTTAGATTCCGGAAAACCTGCCGGAGTCCCCGGCATAGCTGTAATGGCGTGCCGGGCTTAAGGAATCAGGTTTATAGGCGGACGAAGATCCGCTGGGGCGGGATGGGAAGGCGGGCTTCAAGCTTCGGCTAGCGGGCTTCAGTAAGGCAAGAAAGAGCCGAAGCCCGAAAGCTGAAGCCCGAAGCCGGGTTCAAGGGTTCCGTGGTAGGAATCCAAATTGAGGGTGGGCTATGTATACGGGAACATTGATTGCGGATTTAATGGCGGTGGTGGAGCGGGTGGAACAAATGGGCCGCCAGTGGATCATCGCCGACGAGATGGAACTGGAAAGAATGTTTGAGTTGCAAAGTCCGACGGCACAGGGCGAACAGATTTTCGCGGGGGCAGCTTAAATGGCAGCAGCGTCAATGGCAATTCGATCTGTGGCCACGCCGGGTGCGGGCTCCGCGAGTTCAGGTTTCGCGAATGCTGGAGCGGCGAGGGCGCGTCAGCTCTGGACCGGCACTCCGGAAATTTATTTCGCCAAGGCGATCGACAATTCGCGGTTGATCAAAGTGGAAGATGCGGGACGCAACCGCGAGATGAAGCAGTTTGGCTCGGCGCTGGCGGTGCTGTTTCTGCTGGTCTTTACTTATGCGTGGCAGCATTTCAAGGCGATTGAATACGGTTACCAGATCGAGTCGGCGAAGCGCGAGCTCAGCAACTTGACGGAGATGAACCGCGCGTTGCGGCTGACGCACGCTTCGTTACGCGATCCCGAGCGCATTGATGTGATGGCGCGGCGCATGGGCCTGGTGCCGCCGGAACCGGGGCAGGTGATCCACATGGATAGCGCGGCTGCGGATTCGAATGCGCCGGTGATGGCGAGCGCGGAGCCGGTGGTGGTGTTGCAGCAGAGATGAGGATTGTATGGGGACGGGCGCCCTCGCCCGTCCGCCGAGCGCAGCTCGGCTGATTTTTGGCGGCGGCCTGGTTGTTAATGGGCCGCCATGTTTGTCTGAGGGGGAAGCTGCGGAGGAGTTCGCGGTGAAAACTCCTTGCGAGGCCGCGGGTGCTGCATAGGTGCAAGGGGTCCTTCGACTGCGCATGCCGATTCGCTTCGCTCATCGACATGCTCCGCTCAGGATGACAGGGCGGAGGAGGGCCAACGGCTAACGACAAGCGATCAACGACGAACGACCAACGACGAACTACCAACACGAACTACCAACAACCAACGACGCGTTCACATGGCCTCTGACTCTAAGCTCGGCAAAAACTCCCGGCTCTACCTGCTGGGGGCCATGCTGTTGCTGTGGTGCTTTGCGATTTGCGGGCGGCTGGTTTACCTGCAGATTTTTCGTTACGGCAGTTTTGTGAAGCAGGCGGAACACCAGCAGCAGCGGGCCATTCCGCTGGCCGCGAAGCGCGGTGTTATTTATGATCGTGCGGGTCGCGAGCTGGCCATGTCGGTTCTGGTGGATTCCGCGTTTGCGGTCCCCAGCGAAACCAAAGATCTGCCCACTGCGGTTTCCCTGATCACACGCATCACCGGCGAGGACCCGCGCGTGGTGCTGGCCGATTGCCGCGCGCACAAAAGTTTCTGCTGGCTGGCGCGCAAGGCCGACGACGAAACCATCGAGCGCATCAAGTCGCTCAACCTGCAGGGCATCCATTTTCAGAGAGAGCCGAAGCGTTTTTATCCCAATCGCGATCTGGGGGCGCAGGTGCTGGGCGAAGTGGGCATGGAAGATTCCGGGCAGAGCGGGATCGAGCACGAGTTTGACGACCAGTTGCGCGGGCGCGCCGGGAAAATGTTTATCTCGGTCGACGCCCGCAAGCAATGGTTCAGCGACGTGGAGAAGCAGCCCGAGACCGGCGACAGCCTGGTGCTGACAGTCGACAAGAATATTCAGTACATCGCGGAAAAAGAGCTGGACCAGGCGATCCACGATACACAGGCGATCGCCGGCACGGTAATTGTCGAGAACCCGCACACGGGAGAAATTCTGGCGCTCGCGAACCGGCCTACGTTTGATCCCAATCAGCGAAAACAGGTCACGCCCGCCGCGCTGACCAACCGGGCTGTGAGCTACGTCTACGAACCGGGGTCGGCGTTCAAGGTAGTTACGATTTCCGCCGCGCTCGAAGAGAAGCTCACCAATCCCGACGAGATTTTCGATTGCCAAATGGGGGCGATTGTCTATAACGGCATGCGCATCCGCGACGCCAAGCCGCACGGCCTGCTGCCAGTGTGGGGGGTGCTGGCGAAATCGAGCAACGTAGGCACGATTAAAATTGCGTTGCGCCTGGGCGAAGAGCGTTATTACAAATACATTCGCGCGTTTGGATTCGGTCAGCAAACGGGCGTCGAACTTCCCGGAGAGACGCGTGGCCTGACGAAACCCCCGAGCCGATGGTCGAAGGTTTCGATCGCAGCTATTTCGATCGGGCAGGAGATTGGCATTTCGCCGATTCAGTTGGCGGCGCTCGTCTCGACCATCGCGAATGACGGTGTGCGCGTCGCGCCTCGCATCGTGATGGGGACCACGCCCCCGCAAGGATCTCTGCAAACGGTGGCGTTTCATCCCGCCGAAGGAAATCGTGTGATTTCCTCATACACTGCCGCCGAGATGCGCTCGATGATGCAGAAGGTCGTGCTTGAAGGCACGGGCCGCGAGGCAACCCTTGAGGGATACTCGTCGGCCGGGAAGACGGGGACGGGACAGAAGGTCGATCCCGCGACCGGCGTTTATTCAAAGACGAAGTATGTCGCTTCGTTCGCCGGATTTGCTCCGGTGAACAATCCACAAATCGTGGTCACGGTGATTCTAGACTCGGCTGTCGGTCGACACCAGGGCGGCGAAATTTCTGCTCCGGTATTCAAACGCATTTCGCAGCAGGTGCTGGAATATCTGCATGTTCCGCACGATCTGCCGCTGGCGCCGCAACATCAAATGCTGCTGGCGCGAGCGAAGCTGAAAGATAATGATTTGGAGGAAGGCACGCCGGATCATCCCGGGGAGCCGCTGGAGACGGCCGAGGTGAACGCGGATTCGCCGGAGACGGCGGCGGGGGCGAATGCTGTGGCAGGTGCAAATGTGGCGCGGGCGCTTCCGCCCGCCAATGACGGCGGCGGCACTACTTCGGCCCGAGATGGCGCTGTCGTGCAAGCAGCGATGCGCCAGAGTGAACTAGTTGCACTTTCCACAACAGCCTCGGGCGGAAGTCAGCTTCATCAGATTCCGACAAAATCCCCACTTCTCGCAAAAGACGCGAGAAATGGGGCACCCGAACCGGCGGCGCAGCCCAATCTGCCGGCGAATGGAACTGTGGTGCTCGACGTGGAACCAGGAGGGATCGAGGTGCCGTCATTCGTCGGCAAGACTGTGCGCGGCGCGGTGGAAGCCGCACAGGACGCGGGGCTCGAGCTCGAAGCGGTCGGCAGCGGACTGGCGCGGCAGCAGTCTCCCGCGGCGGGAGCACACGTGGCCGCCGGCTCGCGGGTCACCGTGCAGTTCGGGCGGTAGAACAAAAATCTCAAGCTCAGAGGGCACCGGGTCTCACCGGGTAAGGCGTGTTTCGCTGATTCTGCTTTTTCACAGCGTTACCCTATGCCCTCTGTGGTAAAGCCCTTTCGGTTTGACCCACTGAAAAAGCGCGTGATACGGTAATCAGTCACACCATCCCAGCAGGCCCCCCTGCCGCTGATTGAGGTCTCGCTTGTCTGCTGTTGAGGCGACAACTACTCCCGCCGTTCGCAAGACTGCGCTGAACGCGGTCCATCGCCAGATGGGCGCGAAGATGGTCGAGTTCAATGGCTGGGACATGCCGGTGGAATATCCCGCGGCGATCGGCTGCGGCATCATCAACGAGCACATGGCGGTGCGCACCGGAGTGGGCATTTTTGACGTCAGCCACATGGGTGATATTCGTTTGGCCGGGCCGCAGGCGCTGGCCGCGGTGCAGCATATTTCCATGAACGACGCGTCGCGGCTCGCCGTGGGCCAGGCGCAGTATTCCGCGTTGCTGTATCCCGAGGGAACGTTTGTTGACGATGTGATCGTTCACCGGCTGGGCGAGGACGAATATTTGCTGGTGATCAACGCGGGTACGCGCGAAAAAGATTTCAGCTGGGTGCGCGATAACACGCGGCAGTTCGATTGCGCGGTGGAGAATCTTTCGGACGATTTCACGCAGATCGCGATTCAGGGACCGAAGGCGGTCGACCTGATGGAGAAACTGAACGGGAATTACGTGGATGTTCCGATTCGAGAGCAAGACCAGCCAGCGCCCCGTCAGAAACTCAGAATCGACGCTGACTTCAGGGCAATCAAGTTTTACTGGATTACCCGCGGCATGCTGATGTCGATGACAGGGAATGCGCGATACTACAACGATAAAATACTCGTCGCGCGAACAGGCTATACCGCTGAAGACGGATTTGAAATCTATGTGCCCTCAAACGAGCATATCAGCGCGGGGTTTGGTATGGCCTTCTAGAGGCGGGCAAGGAACTCGGCGTGCTCCCATGCGGCCTGGGCGCGCGAAATACTTTGCGGCTGGAGGGCAAGCTGCCGCTCTACGGGCACGAAATTTCCGATACCATTAATGTTTGGGAAGCAGGGCTCGATCGTTTCTGCAAAATGGAGAAGCCGGAGTTCGTTGGTCGGTCCGCGCTGGACAAGGCAAAGGCCGCCGGCGTGAAGCAGACGCTGGTCGGCCTGGAGATGACGGAACGCGGCATCGCGCGCGATGGTTACAAAGTGCTGGATACTACTGGACGCGAGATTGGGTATGTGACCAGCGGGTCGCCGGCGCCATTCTTGAAGAAGAATATAGCGCTCGCGTATGTGCCCCCGGAGTTTGCGGCGATTAGCACAGCGGTGAAAGTTGAGATTCGAGGTCAAGGCGTGGCAGCGGCGGTGGTGCCGACGCCGTTTTACAAACGGCCAAAGAAGGCGGTGTAGCCGTTACTCGACTTGGCTCGGGGCAGGCGCCGCGGCAGAGCGCAAGCGAGGATTTAGCTGGAAGCCAGGAGCTAGAAGCTTTTTATGACTTATCCGACAGATCGCAAATACACGAAAGAGCATGAGTGGATTCAGGTGGACGGCGCCGCCGCCACGGTCGGCATCACTCACTATGCACAGGAATCGCTGGGCGATATTGTTTTCGTCGAGTTGCCCAAGATAGGCGCGGAACTGGCGGCGGGCAAGACGTTTGGCTCGGTCGAGTCGGTGAAGGCGGTCTCTGATCTATACGCCCCGGCCTCGGGCACCGTGACGGCGGTCAACGGCGACCTGGCCACATCGCCGGAGAAAGTGAATAAAGACGCGCATGGTTCCTGGATGTTGAAACTTACGCTGAAAAATCCTGGGGAGTTGAGCGGACTGCTTTCCGCCGCGGACTATGAGAAATTCGTGGCGGAAGAGGCGGGACACTGAAAATCGACTTCAGCCGCCAGACCGCCGACGTTCGCAATCTCTTGCTGTCGTCTGAGGTGCTAGATCTGGCGCAGCCGAACGGCTGCCGCGCCTCCAAAATCCAAACGACCTCGGAGTACATCTAAACATTCTCATGCGTTATTTACCTAAATCTCCGGCCGACCGCGAAGCCATGCTGAAGGCTATTGGCTTGCGCTCGGTCGACGACCTGTTCGCGCCGATTCCGGCGGAATACCGCCTCAGCCGCGACTTGAACATTCCACGCCAGATGGCGGAATCGGAAATTGTGGATTTCTTCCGGCAGCGTTCGCGGGAAAATGGCGAGGGTTACACCAGCTTTCTCGGCGCGGGCGCATACGCGCATTACCGGCCGGTAATTATTGACTCGCTGATTTCGCGCGGCGAATTTCTCACCGCTTACACGCCTTACCAGGCTGAGATTTCCCAAGGCACGCTGCAATCCATATTCGAGTTTCAAAGCATGATCTGCGAGCTGACGGGCATGGAAGTGGCCAACGCTTCCATGTACGACGGTTCCACTGCCGCCGCAGAAGCCGTGATGATGGCGGTTCGCCTCACCGGTCGGCGCTCGGTGGTGGTGGCGTGCAGCCTGCATCCGGAGTATCGCGAAGTGCTGGCGACCTATGCCACGCATCAGGGCATGCCCTTGAAAGTCGCGGGATTTGGCGACGACGGTCGCCTGAATCTCGAGGATCTCGAGAAGTCGATCACCGCCGAGACCGGGTGCGTGCTGATTCAGTCGCCTAATTTTTTCGGGACGATTGAAGACGTTGCGTCGATTGCCGAGATCGCTCACAAGCATGGCGCGATGCTGGTCGTGTCGATTGCTGAGGCGGTTTCGCTGGGCATCGTCGAGCCGCCGCGTGAGGCCGATGTGATCGCCATGGAAGCGCAGTCGTTCGGCGTGCCGCTGGGATTCGGCGGGCCATACTGCGGAGTGATTGCCACGCGCGAAAAATTCGTACGACAAATGCCGGGGCGGCTAGTGGGCCAGACGGTTGATAAGCAAGGCCGGCGCGGATTCGTTCTCACGCTGGCCACGCGCGAGCAGCACATCCGTCGTGAGAAAGCGACGTCGAATATCTGCACCAACCAGGCGCTGGTCGCACTGATGGTCAACATTTTTATGACGGTGTACGGAAAAGTCGGATTGAAAGAGTTGGCCAAGCAGAATCTCGCAAAGACCGCTTACGCCGCTGGCGAGTTCGCGAAGCACGGCAAGATTTTGTTTGGCAGCGCGCCGCGGTTCAACGAGTTTGTCGTGCAGACCAGCGAAGATCCAAAGGCTATCAACAATCGCCTGCTGGAGCACAGGATTGTCGGTGGGTTGCCGCTGAAGAAATTTTATCCCGAGTTGGGGAACGCGGCGTTGTGGTGCTGTACCGAGTTGACCACGCGGACGGCAATTGATAACGCGGTGGGCTTGCTACACGAAGGCGCGGAACGGTCGGCCAAAGCACGGCCGGCCAAAGAAAAAGACAAAGAGGAAGCCGCGGAGGTGGCGCGATGAAGCACACCATCCGCAAGGCTTCGCTCCAGGTCAATCAGAATGAAGGCCTGATTTTCGAAAAGTCGTCAGCGGGCAAGGCCGCGTGGAAGTTGCCGCCGCTCGATGTGCCGGAGGTCGACGCCGCAAAACTTCTCGGCGCATCCGAAAGAAAAGAATTGGGCAGCATGCCTGAGGTCAGCGAGATCGAAATCATACGCCACTTCACGCGGCTCTCCACCTGGAACTACGCAATCGATCTCGGCATGTATCCGCTGGGCTCGTGCACGATGAAGTATAACCCGCGCGTGAATGAAGCGGTGGCGCGTGTGGAGGGCATTGCCAACGGACATCCTTACCAGCCGGAGAAAATTTCTCAGGGCGCGTTGTACATCCTGAAAACTCTGAGCGAACAGCTGATCGAAATCACCGGCATGGACGCGATCACGCTGCAACCCGCGGCCGGCGCGCACGGCGAGATGACCGGGCTGCTGATGGTGCGGGCGTATCACCAGTCCAAAGGCAACGCGCGCAAGAAGATCCTCATTCCCGACTCCGCTCACGGCACGAATCCGGCAACTGCCGCGATGGTGAACTACGCGGTTGAGAATTTAAAGTCGGACTCCCGCGGCATGGTGGATCTGGCAGCGCTGGAAGCGCAGATGAACGAAGATGTCGCCGCGCTCATGCTGACCAATCCCAATACTCTCGGCGTTTTCGAACAGGACATTCACAAGATCGCCGACATTCCGCACGCCAAGGGCGGCCTGCTTTACATGGATGGCGCCAACATGAACGCGCTAGTGGGCAAGGTGAGGCCGGGAGATTTCGGCGTCGACGTGATGCACCTGAACCTGCACAAAACTTTTTCCACGCCGCACGGCGGCGGCGGCCCGGGGTCAGGGCCGGTTGCGATCAAGAAAATTCTCGAGCCGTTCTTGCCTACGCCGGTTGTGGTCACGAAGCCCGACGGCACGCTCGCGTTTGACTACAACCGTCCGCAGTCGGTGGGGCGCGTGCGCGCGTTCTATGGCAACTTCGGCATGTTCGTCCGCGCGCTCGCTTACATTCAGGCTAATGGTCCCGATGGCCTGCGGCAGACCACCGAGGACGCGGTGCTCAATGCCAACTACATTCGCAAGGGGCTCGAGGCAACTTACGACTTGCCGTATTCCACGCCCACCATGCACGAGGTTGTTTTCAGCGACAAGCTGCAGGCGAAAAAAGGTGTGCGCACTATGGACATTGCCAAACGCCTCATCGATTACGGATTCCATCCTTATACGACGGCGTTCCCGCTGATCGTGCCGGGCGCGCTGATGATCGAGCCCACCGAGAGCGAGTCGGTAGAAGAAATGGACCTGTTCATCGAGGCCATGAAATCGATTGCAGAAGAAGTGGAAGAAGATCCGCAGACGGTGCTCGACGCGCCGCACTCCACACGGGTTTCGCGCCTCGACGAAACCGCCGCGGCCCGGCGGCCGGTGCTGCGGTGGAAGCCGGCGGTGTAATTCTTGATTATTGATTTCCGACTGCCGATTGAAACCCGGCCCCGGGTGCGCCGGATTTTCAATCAGCAATCAGCAATGAACAATGATCAGATCAACAATAGCGGTTGCCCTTCACTTCGCCGCAATATCGATGGTAGCGCGCGTAGTGTCCCACTCCTCGCGCAGCGTGCAGCCGGTCGCGGTTTTGTCATAAGCGATGGTGAAGTTCTCCACGGGCGACGATGTTTTGGAGAGCTTCATGTCGATGCGGGCGAGTTCATCAGCTTCGTACGTGTAAGGGATTCCCCATTCTCCGGTCTTCTTGTTGATGATCAGAGTCCACTTGTCGGGATTGGGAATCACGAACAAGGTATAACTTCCGGCGGGCACGCTCTTGCCCCCGACCACAAGATCGGTGCTCGTCACGAAAGTCGTAGCCTCGTTAGCGCCGTTGCGCCAGACTTTGCCGTAAGGCTCGTGCTCACCGATCATCTTGCGCCCCTTCAAGCGTGGGCTGGAATAATCGGTCTTGATGGTTTTGCCGCCGCCGAGATCGCAAGACGCCGACGCGGCCGGGCTGGGCCTGCCCTGGCACGCTGCAACCATGGTTAGACTGAAAAGGAAACAAGTGAGAAGGGCAATTCGTTTTTGCATGGTTTCTCCTGAGGAGCTGCTGTGATTGAGCAATGAGCAATTCGCATCTAGCAATTGCAAGTTCATGGCACTTCCCGAGCGGTCTTTGCGTTGGCTAATTGCCAAATGCTAATTGCTTTGACGCGCGAACAAAGCTGCGGGGAGCAAATGTGGTGAAGCGCTCTGCGCGATTAAGGTTTCACCGTGATCATCACCACCCCGTGCGAAACCACAGGCGCTGAAAACTTCCCGATAAACTTTCCCAGGTCTTTGTGCAGCCACACATCGCGTACGGACGCGCTCAGATGATCGGGATAACCAAGATCTTCCCAGCTCGCGGAAATTTCCTGCTCGGCGCTGCCGCGATTCAGCAGAATCACGGCGCGGCTGCCATCTTTGAGCTGCTTCGCCCACACTTCGGCGTCGCCGTTTTTCCACACGCGCTCGCCCTCACGTCCCATAGAGTCCTGATCCACGGCGATGACTTCTTTGTTGGTTAGAATGTCGTGAATCTCCGGACGCATGTTGCGAAGGTCGTTGCCCGCGATCAGGGGCGCCGCGAGAATTGCCCACAAGCTGAAGTGAGAACGGTACTCGATATCGGTCATGCCGCCGTTGCCGACCTCGAGCATGTCCGGGTCATTCCAGTGTCCGGGCCCGGCGTAGGACGCCAAGCCCACTTGTTGATCCAAAATTGCCAGCACGCCATTGGAGCAACAACTGCCATCAGGCCATTTCATTGAGCCTCCCCACCGGTCCTGGATGTCGCCGGTAGAGCGCCACAAATTGCCGCCAACTTCTTTTCCCCAGAGCCACGGCTTGGCCGTGCCCCATTCGCAAATGCTCAACACGATAGCGCGCCCGGATGCATCGAGCGCGGCGCGAATGTTCGCGTAGGATGCTCGGGCATCCTGCGTGGTCGAGCTGCACCAATCGTATTTCAAATAGTCAACGCCCCACGCCGCGTACTGGACTGCGTCCTGATATTCGTGGCCGAGCCCACCGGGCCGTCCCGCGCAGGTTTTCGAGCCGGCGTCAGAATAGACGCCGAACTTCAGCCCGAGCGAATGGATGTAGTCTCCGACTGCCTTCATGCCGTGCGGGAAGCGTTGCGGATCGACAACAATGTTGGCGTTGGCGTCGCGGCTCACCTGCCAGCAGTCATCAATGTTCACATACTGATAGCCGGCGTCCTTCATGCCGGACTTGACCACGGCGTCGGCCATGTTCTTGATCATGTCTTCGCTCACGTTGCAGGCGAACTTGTTCCATGAGTTCCAGCCCATGGGCGGAGTGAGCGCGAGATGCGCGGACGGAGACGTGCCCTCCTGCGCGATCAGACCAGGAACGAACATCATCACAAACGAGGAGAGAAGAAACAACGATGCAGCGACGGGGTGCTTCGTTTTCATAGACAACTTTCTACCAGAACTGGGGCCGGATTAGCCAATTCGTTCGAGCCATTTTTTATATGACCTTTCATTCCGGCGCACGAAACGGCGAAGCAGGAAGGCCTTCGCGATTGAAAAGATTGCAGTTTGGGTTCGCAGCCCATCCGTAGCGAACAAAAACAGGAGCAGGGACCGCCGGGTTCGAGACAACGACGGATTCGCCTTCGATCTTCGCTTCGGCGGGAAGATATTTTCCGTCCGCGCCCGAGATTTCAAAGCCCATGACCGCGGGGGTGGTGTTCGCTGCGGCGGTGGCGGCAGAACTGGTGGTCGTGGAACCCGCGACCGCTGCGGTTTCCGCGCCTTTCGCCAGCAGTCCGGTGGCGTGGTCGAACCACACCCGCAGCGCGTGTTCTTCATGGGTGACCTGGCGATACAGAGGTCCGGACCATTCAATTTTCTCGCCGTACGCAATCGCGCGAGCCGCAAGCGCCAGGCGCAGGCCCACATCCTGTTTGTTCCTGGGATGAAGATTGTTGGGATCGCCGATGTCGATGGTGACCACCATACCCGTGTTCCTCAGCACCAGCGCCTGCCGCTGTGCATTGCGGACTTCCGGCCAAAGATCATCGGCGGCCGCCCTCCAGTTAGCGATCTGAACAAAAAGAAATGGAAAATCGCCCTCGCCCCATGAATTACGCCAGTCGCGAATCATAGTCTGAAAAAGCCGCGCGTAGAGCGGAGCGCGATCCGACCCCGAATTGCTTTCTCCCTGATACCAGATGACGCCGCGAATGGCGAAGGGAGTAAGCGGCGCGATCATGCCGTTGTAGAGTGCTCCTGGCGCCCAGGCGAAGTCGGGATGCCATGGCCGCGTGGGAATCGGAGTGCCTGCCGCCTGTGCCTGCGTCACTGCTTGCTGAAACGCGTGATCCTGCTGTTGCTGTTTCAACTCGTTTGTGGATTCTGCGGCGAGCTGTTTCGCACGTGTGGCGAAAACCGGCGTTAGAGAAGCGTCGGCGGAGAGGGCGCGAAGGCTGGTCCACGATTCCGCGGGCGTCCCTCCCAGGAACGATTCGATCAAACCAATGGGAACGCCCAGCTTCTGCTGCAGGTTGCGTGCGAAGAAATAGGCGACGGCCGATGAGTCGGCGACTGTTTCTGGAGCGCACGCCGCCCAACCTTTGGCTTCGACATTCTCCAGCGGATAATCCGCGGTTTTGTGCTTCACGTGGAACAACCTGATCTTGGGAAAATTCGCGGCAGCGATCTCCTCTTGCGCTTTATTGAGGCCGGCCATCGGGAATTCCATGTTCGATTGGCCGGAGGCAACCCATACGTCGCCAACCAGAACGTCATTGAGCGTGATGGCGTTCGCGGCTGTGATCGTCAATTGGAAAGGACCGCCGGCCTCCCCGGGAGATAGCGAGACGCTCCAGCGTCCGAGATCGTCGGCGGTGCCGGATTTCGCCTCGCCGCGGAATGTGACGGTGACGGCCTCGTGTGGCGCAGCCAACCCCCAGACGTGAACCGGAAGCCCGCGCTGCACCACCATGTGATCGGCGAGGAGTGCAGGGAGCGTGACGTTTGCGGAGGCGGAGATGGTGGTAAATAAAATCAGGGTCGTCAGGCGGAGTGCTGCCCGCAAGCAGGGCAACCAGGGATTGCTCGGAGGATGGAGTCGAGAGGTTTCTGGGATCATGAGTGTTCGTGCCTGCGACCTGCGGACCACTTGTCCCAGCAAATTGATCGGGAGGCCGAACAATTCTATCGCGCCAGTTGCGCGTCGAAAACATTGCCATCGGATCGAGAGCTTCTTTCGTTTCGGGCAACTGGAAGTGATACCAGAGAGCGCGGCAGAACAGTTCCGTTCTTGTCCTTCTGTGTCCCCGCGAGGAATTAAGTCAACGTGTACTTCCCTCGCTCAATCACTCTCTGCGCGATCAACTGCCGGAGTTCGATCGTATTAAACGGCTCATGTTTGGCCAGACGCCGCAGAATCGCAAGTTGAGTACGTAGCATGTCGCCATCTGCCACGGCCGCAATCACTTTCTTGGCCGCGGATTCCACTTTCTCAAACGCCTGCGTCAAGTAAACCCGCGTCATCGCAATGGGGAATGCTGCCGCGGCCTCACTCTGATTGGAAAAAGAGCCGCCTTCCGCAATCTTCTGCGCCCGCAGCACCGCCGTTTCCATCGCGTAGGTTTCAATCGTCATGTCGGCAATCGCGCCCATGATTTCCTGCTGGTCCTGAATCGCCTGCATATATTTCTGGGTGGCCGCTCCCGCGGCAAACAGGGCGAGCTTCTTGGCTTGCGCCACCAGTTTGCGCTCGTCGGCCAGCGCGCCTTCGAACTCTTCGCCCACCGCCGGCCCGGAGAGCACCTCGTCCATCAACCTCTTGATGGCCGCCATCAGCGGCAACTGCCCGCTCATCGCCCGTTTCAGCAGAAACCCGGTAATGATCAGCCGGTTGATTTCGTTGGTGCCTTCAAAAATCCGGTTGATGCGCGCGTCGCGGTAAGCGCGCTCCGCGGGATACTCCTCCACAAACCCGTAGCCACCGTAAATCTGTAGCGTCTCGTCGACCACATAGTCAATCATCTCCGAGGCCCAAACCTTAATGATCGAGCACTCCACCGCGTATTCCTCGATCGCCTTGCGTGTCTCCCGCGCGGCGTCCGCGCCCGACTTGTCGACTTCGTTGAGCGCCACGTCCATCATGCCTACAGTGCGGTAGACCAGCGATTCGCCCACATAGAGCAGCGTCGCCATGTTGGCCAGTTTCTCGCGCACCAGGCCGAAGTCGGCAATTACCTTGCCGAAAGCCTTGCGCTGCTTGGCGTAGGCGATCGCATTTTCCAGCGACACTCTGCCTCCACCCACGCACATCGCGCCCAGCTTGAATCGCCCCACATTCAGAATGTTGAATGCGATCACGTGCCCCTTGCCGATATCGCCCAGCAGATTTTCCGCCGGCACCTGGCACTCGTTGAGAATTACCGGACACGTCGACGAACCGCGAATCCCCAACTTGTGCTCCTCTCCTCCGATTGAAATTCCGGGGAAAGTTTTTTCCACGAGAAACGCGCTGAACTTATCGCCGTCGACTTTCGCAAACACCGTGAACAGGTCGGCGAAGCCGGCGTTGGTGATCCACATTTTTTCGCCGTTGAGAACGTAGTGTTTGCCGTCGGCGGAAAGCTGCGCCCGCGTGCGGCAGTTCAGCGCGTCCGAACCGGACGACGCCTCCGACAACGCATAGGCGCCCACGATTTCGCCGGCCGCCAGCCGCGGCAAGTATTTCTTTTTCTGCTCCTCCGTGCCAAAATAAACCAGCGGCAACAAGCCGATTCCGCTGTGCGCGCCCCAGGTCGTGGCAAACCCGGCGTACTTGGCGATGTGGTCGGCAATCACCGCGGCGGTCACTTTGTCCATCTCAAGGCCGCCATAAGCCTCGGGTATTTCCACCGCGCTCAGTCCCAGTTCTCCCGCTTTCTTTACCAGCGCGCGCGAAATCGAAAAATCTTTGTGTTCGATTTTCTCGGTGTTGGGCAGAATCTCGTTCACCGCAAATTCTTCCGCGGTCTGCCCAATCAACTGGTGCTGCTCGGTGAAATCTTCCGGCGTAAAAACTTCTTCGGGACGGCGCTCCTCCAGCAGGAAACTTCCGCCGGAGATTTTGGTGCTCGGAATCGCTGTGGTGGCCATGGAACCCCTTCTCGACGCGGCTTCGTGAATGCCAACATCTGAAGTTTATAAGTATGCCGATGGATTTACCACTAAGTGTGAGGGTACGGAAGAGGTACAAAAGGATATTGCCTCGCGGCCAAGGTCGTTGACCTGACGACGGCTGGTCCGGCTGTTCTCGGTATCCGGAACAGGCGTGATGGCTTTCAGAATGCTGGGAGACGCCTGAAAAATGCGGGCTGCTCGTTTGACTCGTGAGCCAGCCCGCCCTGGACCACCGTTGAATGTGAATAGCTGAAAGCTACTCCGCCGCCTTCGACATATGCACAGCGATCACCTGCCATCCTTCCCCGTGCTTCTGGAAAACCGTGGTCATGCGAATGCTTTCCGGCTTCGGCAGAACCTGCATTTCCACCGATCCCATCAGCACCGCTGTGTCCCCGAAGATGCGCACCGTGGAATCGCGAAGAATAGATTTCGGCATGTGGTTCGCGGGCGTTTCATCCGGCGGAACAACATCGCTCTTGCTTAGAGCGGCTCCTCCGCCAAACGAAGTTCCCATAAAGTCATCCGCGAACATTTTTCGCAACGCTGGCAGATCGGGCACGGCCGCTGCGTCCAGCCACTGTTGCTCCAGCTTGCGAAAATCGTCCTTCGTCATGTTTGTTGATGAAACCGGCGCGTTCGGTCGCCCGAACGCCAGCAGGCAAAAGCACCCCACAAGCCCTAAGGCAATCAGCCACATCTTCTTCATACACAGCTCCTCGAGGATAGAGTTGAAATCCGGACAGAACCCAATTTGAGGGGGTAGACACCGGACCGAAGCGGAAAGTTCCTCTCCCCCACACGAGCTGGTGAGAATGTTTTCTCACAGCGACAGCGGATCGGGTACCAGCGACCGGCAGTTTGCCGGAGCCGCATTCATCAGCATCCGGTAACGTTCCACCGCGCCGTCGTAGTTCTGCTTCTCACCGCTGCACCCCTGCGCGGGAGAATTATTCGAGCAGGCGCTTTGCATCTGCGCTTTAGCCGCCCGCACCTCGCTGGCCAGTGAAGCGGCTCGGGCGTTGATGGTCGCGCAGTCGGTCTGGCGTGCCACGCAAGATGCGCCATTCCAGTATGTGTTGGCCGAGCACTGATGAGCGGAGTCCGCGCAGAGTTGCCCCACCACGCACCCTGAGTTATTCGTAGGCGCGGCGACGCATCCTCCGTTCTTTCCCTGAACTTCGCCGGGCGGGCACGAGCATGCCTTGCCTTTGCAGACCGGACGTCGCAACTCGCTCTCCACGGGCGCCGGCGTTGTATCTGGTGGCTTGGGCGCGGGCTTCTTGCAATCTTCGCCCTTGCAAACCGGCTGCCTCAGGTCAGCTTCGGTTGGCTTCGGTCCCGATCCGCGGAAGGGATGCCGAAGGAACGAGAAGAAACTTCTTTTCCCAGGCTGCGCAGTGTTCTTGGCTCCAGGACGTGACGCAGCATTCGAACGCGAGGAGGCGACCGAGGAGTGATGCGAACCTGAGCCAGAGTTACGTGCGGAGTTATGTGCGGAAGTATGACCGCTCGAGGAGCCGCTGCTGCCCGCCGATGCATGGCCACTGGATGAGTGACTCGAACCGCCACCGGAAGAACCGCTGGACGAGCTGGCGTGAGACGAACTCCCCGAGGAGCTCCCGCCCGAAGAGGCATGCGACCCACCGCCGGAGGAACCGCCCGACGAGCCACCACCGCCGCCGGAGGAATGTTGTGCGAAGACAACCGAGGAGAGTAAGAAGACTACCGCAACCACTACGCTGGAGAGCCGCATAAAGCACCTCCTAGCAGACGCTGGCGAACTTTCTGTGTTACATCGCTTTAGACCGGCCGAGTCGCCGCAAGGATAGCGCCGAACCAAGTAAAAGAGCGTAAATCTTCGGTGAAGAAGCGTCGTCACCAGATTCGAGATCGCGAGCGGATGGCGCGTGCACTCAACGGGGCACGATCTCCCGCCGCTCGCCGGCTTCTTTCACTTGAAACTTCGTGGCGGGTTGGCAGGTGGAATAGCCCACCAGCCTCGTCGTGTCCGACTTGGGATCGTCGCGTGTTACCCGATAGCTTCGCATGGAATAACAGGTCGCGTCGTTCTGCACGAGAACGCCTTTGCGAACCTGGGACGGCGCCTTGGCGTTCCAATCGTACTCGCTTCTCTGAGCAGTCTCCGGTTTCGGATACGTCGGGTAGAGTTTGTCAAAATCGATAGGACGTTGGATTTGCTCGAGGCGAAGGTTGGCTTGGACATCCGGAAGGAGTGCGTCGGGAGGCTGAGAAAAAAAAGAGCCAGGCTCGTTGTCAGACGCCGACTGCGCCGCAAGTGGCGCAACGCATACGGATAGCAGCGAGAGAACCAGAAGGCGGGAAATGTGCATAAGACCCTTCTCTGGGTCGAATTATAACCCCGCATCGCAACTTCTGGATGTCCGCGCAAGGGCAAAAGAGTTTCTTCGTGTACCCTCGTGCCCTTAGTGATCAATTCAGATTTTCGAAAATGCCGGCGGCGCCCATGCCACCGCCCACGCACATGGTGACCAGCCCGTAACGTCCGTTGCGGCGTTTGAGTTCGCGGATGATCGTTGCGGTCAGCTTTGCGCCGGTGCAGCCGAGTGGATGTCCCAGCGCGATCGCGCCGCCGTTAGGATTCACTTTGTCAGGATCGAGTCCCACTTCTTTGATCACCGCCAGCGACTGCGCCGCGAACGCTTCGTTCAACTCGATCACGTCGATATCGGAAAGCTTGAGGCCGGCCATTTTCAGCGCTTTCGGAATCGCGAACACGGGGCCGAGTCCCATTTCCTCCGGCTTGTAGCCTGCGGTCGCGAAGGCAACGTAACGCGCCAGCGGCTTGACGCCCAGCGTCTTCGCGCGCTCCGCCGACATCACCACGGCGGCCGCGGCGCCGTCGGACATCTGCGAAGAATTTCCCGCGGTCACGGTGCCCTTGACGTGGAACGCGGGCTTGAGCGCGAGCAGGGCCTCAAGCGAAGTATCGGCGCGCGGGCCTTCGTCCATTTTGAAAATAATTTCCTGGCGCTTCGGCTTCGAGCCGTTCGGAGTGGTAAAGCTCACCGGCACCGGAACGACTTCGTCGTCGAACTTGCCCGCCTGAATCGCGGCCAGAGCTTTTTGATGACTGCGCAGCGAGAATTCATCCGCGGCCTGGCGCGTGATGCCGAAGCGCTGACCGACACGCTCGGCCGTGAGGCCCATGTTGAGATACGAGTCAGGGTAGTGATCCACGAGCCACGGGTTCGGCGAAATTTTGTGGCCACCCATCGGAATCATGGTCATCGATTCGGTTCCGCCGGCGACGATCACCTCCGCGCCGCCGCTCATGATGCGCTCGGCGGCCATTGCGATCGCCTGCAGCCCGGACGAGCAGAAGCGATTGATGGTGAGCGCCGAAACTTCCACCGGCAAGCCTGCGCGCAGCGAGGCGATGCGGGCCACGTTCATCCCTTGCTCAGCCTCGGGCATGGCGCAGCCCAGGATGACGTCCTCAATTTCTTTGGTGTCGAGTTGCGGCACGCGCTCGAGCGCGCCCTTGATAGCGACCGCGGCCAGTTCATCGGGACGAGTGGCGCGGAGCGTGCCCTTGTAGGCGCGTCCCACGGGCGTGCGAACGGAAGAAGCAATGATGACTTCACGCATAAAGTTCTCACTTCTAGGTTACATGCTTACAAACGACATCTCTTTGGATGCGTCTTGATCTCGCTGAGCTTCACTTCGCCTCGTCGCTTCCCTTCGGCGGCGCGTAGAAATAATAATCGGCGGAGTAACTGCTCTTGGATTCGGTGTTGGCGTGGGCGGCGTCGCAGAGGTCGTTGGTCGGCATGCCGCCGTGAGTGTGGACACGCTGGATGGTTGTGACACTGTTGAGCAGGCCTTTGCCGGCGTGTCCGACGACGTTGACCAGCAGCCACGGGACAGACTCGCCATCGAGAGAGTCCACTTTGGCCGCAGCCTTGCCGGTGACTTCGCTCCCGTCTTTCAGTTTCCAGGTGGGACCAGCGAAGTGAGTGCCGATGACTTTATCTTTGCGGTCGTGCAGCTCGGCGTCGGGAGCTTTGAGCATCCACGCGAACTTGCCGTCGGCAGCGGGCTTGGCAAGTGTAGATCTGCGATCCGGTGGCGTGCGCGAAGAGGACAACTTCCTGGCCTGCGGGAACCGCGATGGTGTCGGGAACGTCGGGGGGCTCTTCCTTGTAAGGAGCTTCTTTCTGGGTGCCGCTCTGGGTTTTGGTTTGCGCGTTCGCGGACTGGGTTGCCAGAATCTGGCTTGCGAGAATGATGACCAGCAGGACGGTGGCAGCGTGGAGGAGACTTTGTTTGGGAGCCAACATGAGGGCGATTGTAGCAGGCGCCCGTTGCGGGCGGCTGTACGCGGAAAGACTGACCGATTGCTGCGTGCACAAACTGGAGAAGTGTTCCTGAAGGAACGCCTGTGGAAATTGCGGAAAATGTGAATAATTAGCTTGGAGCTATGGGCGGCGCCGGCTAAGCCCATTCTCTGCTTCTGGTTGCAGTGGGTGCCGAAATGCGGGCAGGGAACAAGCGGGGAAAGGAAAGGCGAATGATCCTTGGCAAATCGGCCAGGCGGCGGCTCGACGGCTCGGGATAACAAATCTCAATAGCCTCGAAAGAACAACTCTTCCAGAGCCATTCGCCGAATCTGCCAAAGTTCGCGCGGCTGGTTATTCACGTTCAGCTTGCACTTGCCTTCGTCGGTGAAGGTCAGGGTTACGTCAAACATGGGATTGCTTTTATCATCCCGCACTGAAATCGCGTGCTCGGAGAGGCTGAATATTACGGATTGGCGCAAATCTTTTGCTTCGAGACGAACTGTGAAATCGCCCGCATTCTCCGCCAGTGAAAACTCGTAGGGGGAGTTATCGGGGCGCAGGGCGTTGCGAGACTTCACGTCCTCTTCAACTTGTAATCTGAGCGTCTTGAACACTTTCGGCAGCGAACAGGACGAACGCTCGGTCACCCAGTCGAACTTCGGGGAACTCTTTTCGGCTTTGTCTTTCTGAACCTGGTTGTTCTGACCCTGGTTCTGTACCTGGCTGCTCTCGACTTTGCTGTTCTCTGCTTTGTCGCTCACGCCTTCCCCTCCAGAATCAATTCCTCAGTGTTTTCCCGGTTTTCAGCGTGTACTGAATTCTCTCCTGCGTTTTTTTCTCGCCGCACAATGATTTGAAACCTTCGCGCTCCAAATCCAGGATGTATTGCTCGCTCACGGGCGTGCCAGGAGTGATGTTGCCGCCGCAGAGGACTTCGGCGATTTTGCCTCCCAGCTTTACTTCGTAGTCGGAGATGTAGTCGCCCTGGCGCATCATGTAGACGCCCATTTTGAGCGCGGCGAGAAGACTTTCGCCGGGGGCGGGAAGGTCGGTGCGGGGGACGGGCGGCTCGTATCCGGCGCGGACGAGTTCGAGCGCTCGGGCTTTGGCGTCGGAGAGCACGCGCTCGCGGTTCATGGAGATCCGGTCGCTTTCGGTGAGGAAGCCGAGAGCGCGGGCCTCGTGCGCAGAGGTGGCAACTTTGGCGGTCGCGATGGTTTCGAACGCTTGCTTCATGGCTTCGAGCATTTCGACGGAACCGGCGAGAGCTTCGTTGGAAGATTTGCCGTGCGCGGCGGCGGCTCCATCAACGGCGCGAAGCAACATTTCCTTGCAGCCTCCGCCGCCGGGAAGCAGGCCGACGCCCACTTCGACCAAGCCGGTGTAGAGTTCGGCATGCGGCTGGCGCGCCGCGGCATGCAAGGAAATTTCCGTGCCGCCGCCGAGGCAGAGGCCGAACGGCGCGACCACCACGGGTTTCGGCGAGAACTTGATGGCCTGGGTCATGCCCTGGAACTGGCGGATGACGAGGTCGACGTCGTCCCACTCTTCTTCCTGCACGCTCATCAGCAGAAGCATGAGGTTGGCGCCGACGGAAAAATTGGTGGCGTCGTTGGTGATGACGAATGCGTCGAAGTTGTCGCCGGGGCCGTTCGGCTTCAGGGTTTGACTGATAAGACTCAGGATGTCGGCGCCCAGCGTGTTCATCTTGCTGTGGAACTCGACGCAGGCTACGCCGTCGCCGAGATCGACGACGGAGGCTCCGGAATTCTTCTTAACCACGCCGTTGGATTTTTTTGCGACCGTGACCGACCAAACGCCGGGGGGGACTTGAAGCACGTTGCCAGTTGCCAGTGGTCAGTTGCCAGTATTTGCGGCCTGAGGGCGTTTTCGGGTCGTCGGCGTACCACGACTTCTGGCCGGCGGCCAGGAGCTTTTCTACGTTTGCGGCGACCGGCTTGTTTTCTTTTTTCATGCGGGCCACGGTGGGCTCGACGCCGGCGGCGTCCCAGAGTTCGAAGGGGCCGAGTTCCCAGTTGAAGCCGAGGCGCATGGCGCGATCGATTTCGACGATGGAGTCGGAGATTTCGGGGACGCGGTTGGCGCAGTAGGTCCAGAGATCGGAGAGCGCGGACCAGAGGAAGGCTCCGGCTCTGTCTGCTTTTTGCGGACTGCCTTCGAGGCCCAGCAGCATGCGGAGGCGCGCGCCGGTGTCTTCGATATTTTTCGCCATGTCGAGAGAAGGGAATTTTGGCTTTTGGCGGGGATGGTATTCGAGGGTTTTCCAGTCGAGGGCGAGACGTTCGTCTTCCGGGCCCTCTCCACTTTTCATTTTCTTGTAGAAGCCGCCTTTGGTTTTGTCGCCTAGCCATTTACGGTCGAGCATCTGGCGGTAGAAGTCCGGGAGTTTGAGTTCGCTGCGCTCATCTTGCACATTCGTTGTCATGTTGCTGACCACGTGGCCGAGGATGTCGAGGCCGACCAGGTCGATCGTGCGGAAGGTGGCTGACTTGGGCCAGCCGACGGCCTGTCCAGTGAGAGCGTCGACGTCTTCAATGGTGAGGTCCATCTCCTGCATGAGGCGCATGACGTTTAGGACTGAAAATGTGCCGATGCGGTTGCCGATAAAGTTGGGGGTGTCTTTGGCCAGGACTACGCCTTTGCCGAGTTGCACGTCGCAGAAGTTGGAGACGGCGTCGATGAGCGCGGGGTCGGCATCCGGCGTGGGAATGAGTTCGAGCAGGCGCATGTAGCGCGGGGGGTTGAAGAAGTGCGTGCCGAACCAGGACTTGCGGAACTCGTCGGAGAAACCTTCGGCGATTTTGCCGACGGGAAGGCCGCTGGTGTTGGTGGTGATGATGGTGCCGGGCTTGCGGATGGCTTCGACTTTACGAAGGAGCGCGCGCTTGATGTCGAGATTTTCGACGACGGCTTCGATGATCCAGTCGACTTCGGCGAGTTTCTTGAGGTCGTCCTCGAAGTTGCCGACGGTGACGAAGCGGGCAAGCGATGCGTCCATGAAAGCGGCAGGCTTGGATTTTTTGGCGGCGTCGAGTCCGGCGGCGGCGATTTTGTTGCGGGCCAGACCGCTGGGTGGAGCGTCCTGAGGAACGATATCAAGCAGATAGCTGGGGACACCGGCGTTGGCGAAATGTGCGGCGATGCGGGCGCCCATGGTTCCGGCGCCCAGTACTGCGACTTTATGAATGCGCTTCATGAATGAGACCTCGGTTGCGTGAAACCTTTAAAGCTATGGATGGACAACTCTGCATTCTACCTGCGCGGGGCTTTTCGGGAAGTGCCAGCCGCGCGTGTGGGGCGCGCCAGCGGCAACGAAAGATCGGGATGTTCGGTTACGTAGGCTAGGGCGCGGCGCGCCATTTCTTTTTCGCCTTTGTAGGCGAGCAGTTTGGGGGCGTCTTGCAGTGGAATCCAGCGGGCGCGTGCGACTTCGATGCGCATGGCCGGAGTGACGTCGTCGATGCGGCCAGACTGGTAGCGCAGCAGGTAAAAGCTTACGATTTTGAAAACTTTCTGGTGGCCACCCCAGGAACGGACATAGACATATTTGCTATCTCCCAGCTTGGCGACGAGTTCGGCGGTGATGCCGGTTTCCTCGCGCACCTCGCGCAGGGCGGCGGCCAGCGGCTTTTCACCGGGGTCGACCAGGCCTTTGGGCAGGCAAAGAGTTGGCTTTGCGCCTCGGGGCGCCGGCTTGGCGGCCTCCGGGTTGGCCGGCCGGGGCTGCTGCGGGAGCTCGATGGCGGCCATCCACCACTGTTCGCTCCGGTTGCGGAGCACCACGCCGCCGGCCGAGATTTCGCGGGCCATTTTCTCCGCCATGACTTGCAAGTTACCAGAATTACGGGAGTTAGTCACGGTGGGGCGGGCTATTGGGAATAGCGGGTAACCACTGCATTCGGTCACCCGTAACCCCCGATAGCACCAATGTGCCCTGCAGCCCTGGCTGGGCTTATGGCATCTTAATGGTAGGTTCGCAATGGGACCGAAGTTAGCAATGTGGGGATGCAGTGAAAAGTCTTGACCGAATAATCCGTTCCGTTCAGGCGATTGGCCGGGAACTGTCTCGCAAGACGAGTGTGCCCGAGGATACTCGGCGCGTGCCTGCGATCGGACTGGCGCTGGGCGGGGGGTTCGCGCGCGGCATTGCGCACATCGGCGTGCTGAGAGTTCTGGAAGAGGCGGGCATCCCGATTCGCGCCGTCACCGGCACCAGCGTGGGCGCCTTGATTGGCGCGGCCTACTGTAGCGGGCTTTCCTGCGCGGAACTGGACGCCGTGGCTCACGCGGTGCGCTTTACCACTTTTGCGCGCTGGACGATTTCACGTTTTGGCTTTGCCTCAAACGACCGGATGGTCGCGTTCCTTGATCGCACCTTGAAGGTGAAGACATTTGAAGAGTTGCGCATTCCGCTGGGCGTGGCCGCTACCGACTTCAATACCGGCGAAGGCGTGGTGTTTCATTCGGGCGGGATCACGGATGCGGTGCGCGCCAGTTGCGCGTATCCGGGAATGTTTTTGCCGGTAGAGATTCGCGGGCGTTACCTGATCGATGGGATGCTGTCGCATCCCGTGCCCACGCGGCCGCTGCGCGAAATGGGCGCGGACCGCGTGCTGGCGATTCATTTGAAAGGCACGTGGGCGACCGGCGGACCGCCGCGCCACTTGTTCGACGTGATCGGACAGTCGTTCGCCATCGCACAGGATTCGATGTCTTCGTTGTGGCGGGGTGCGGCCGATCTGGTGGTGGAGCCGGATGTGGCAGGCTTCGCTTATGACGACTTCAAACGCGCCGATGATCTGATTCGCGCTGGGGAAGTGGCCATGCGCAACGCGCTACCCGAAGTGCGCAAGTGGCTGGAGATTCCGGCGGGTGAGTTGTCAGATGCAAGGCCGCGCGCGTTGGTGGCGAAGCCGGCGCCTATGCCCGCGGACTGAGGACGACTTGGCAGTTGCCGGTGCTCAGTTGCCAGTTGCGTGGGAAAGATATTCAGCGATCATTTTGAAGGGGGCCGAATCTGGCCCCCTTCTTATTTTTCAAATGTGTATGCGGGACGAGCCTTCACGTCAGTCTGCCACCGCGGCGAGGTCGGCCTGCAGTTGCGCCAGGTTGAAGCCGGGAGCAAAGTTTGGATCTTTCGCTTCTGGCGGCAGGATGGCGTAGGCCTCGTCGACGCACTCATCCCACCACGCCCACGTGGCCTGCTGCGTGTTGCCCCACGTCAGCACGGTTACGCCGTTCTGGTCGTAGGCGACGGCAAAGACGGCGTGGCCGTCATTGGTCAGCGTGCCGGGAGTCCAGGGCTGGTGGGCGTCGAACTCCTGTTGGCAGTTGGCCTGCACCTGAAAGCCGAGATAGACCCCGCCAAACAGTCGAATAGCCTGCTGGACGTTGGTGTGATTCTTTGGAGTGAGGGCCACGTAGCTGATAATCTCGTCGCCGTCGACGGGATTCTGGCGCCAGTAGTTCAGCACATCCAGTTCGTTCAGGCCGCTGTCCACGCCACCTGTCAATTTCATATACAACTTAACGGCGGCCGCTTTCGTCATAATCGTTTGCTTGCCGACCAGGCCGTCGTAAGTAGTGATGGCGTGGGCCAGAGCGGCGATGGTGCAATCTCCCAGGGAACAGTTTGGTCGGGTCGCTAGTCTTCAGCTTCTGGTAGACGCTGGTCAAGACGTTGAAGGTGGCGGGCGGCGGAGCGAGCGCGGCGGTTACATAATTCTCGAAGCGCAAGGTGCGATAGTCGATCTTGGGCGGGTGCTTTCCGAAACGGTAGTTGGGCATGGAAAGTGTTCCTCTCGTGTCTTAATTTTGTATGGGCGAACCTGTCGATGGACCTCGTAGGATGGTGCTGGAGAGGAGTTTCTCGTTTCAGCGAGGATAAAATAATTTTTCCCGGTTTGCCCGCGAACCGTTCTCAGGCCGCTGCCTTCTCAGCTTCTTCCTTAATCCGCCGCCAGGCTTTCTCCACATGCCGCGCTTGCGTGTTAGTCTGCCCCACGCATATACGCAGAGTGAGTTTTCCATTGAGTTTGGTGTGGGTGAGAAAGAGATCTCCGCTGCGGTTGAGCCGGTCGAGGATAGTTTGATTCACGGCGTCCCCACCTTTGTGACGGAAGCAGACCAGGTTCAGCGGAGCGGGCGCGGCGAGTTCAAAAGTTTTGTCGTTGCGAACCCATCCGGCGAATTGCTGCGCGAGTTCCACGTGGCGGCGGATGTGGTGCTGCAGGCCTTCCACGCCGTAGTGGCGAATGACGAACCACAACTTCAACGAGCGGAAACGTCGGCCGAGCTGGATGTGCCAGTCGCGATAGTCGATGACCGCGCCCGATTCCGTGGCCTGGTTGCGCAGGTATTCGGGCAGAATACTGAGCGTCTGGATGAGCGCCTTGCGGTCGGCGACCCAGAAGCAATTGCAGTCGAAGTTGGTGAACATCCATTTATGTGGATTGAAGTTATAGCTGTCGGCCAATTCGACTCCGTTTTGCAGATGGCGAAATTCCGGACAGAGAGCGGCCGTGCCTGACATGGCAGCGTCCACGTGCAGCCAGAGATTGTGCTGGCGGCAGATTTCGCCGATGGCAGGGATGGGATCCATCGCGTTCGAGGAAGTGGTGCCCACGGTCGCGCAGACCAGGGAGGGCACAAGCCCAGCGAGTTTGTCGACTTCGATCTGGCGGGCGAGGGCTTCGGGGCGCATCGCGAAATTCGCGTCGACTTCGATGAGCCGAAGATTCTCGACGCCGATGCCGGCGATCATCGCGGCCTTCTCAAGAGAAGAGTGCGTCTGCGTAGAAACGTAGGCGACGATGCGGCCGTCGCATCCTTTCCTGTTGCTGGTGTAGTTGGTCGCGCGCTCGCGGGCCGCGAGAAGGGCGCAGAGCGCGGCGCTGGAGGCTGTGTCTTGAATCACTCCGCCGCCGGTGCTCGATGAAAGAAATTTTTCAGGCAGGCCGAGCATGGACACGAGCCAGTCAAGAACGTGGGTTTCAAGTTCGGTGCAGGCGGGACTGGTCGACCACAGCATCCCCTGCACACCCAGGCCGGAGGAAAGAAGATCGCCGAGAATTCCCGGGCCGGACGCGTTACAGGGGAAATAGGCGAAGAAATTCGGTGACTGCCAGTGCGTGACGCCGGGAAGAATCAGCTTCTCGACATCTTTCAACAACGCCTCGAAAGGTTCGCCATGCGCGGGAGCGTTTGCGGGAAGCGACGCGCGAATCTGTCCCGGCTTTGCCTGCGAGAGCACGGGAAAGGATTCAATGCGGGAGTGGTAGTCGGCGATCCAGTCGACCACGGCGTGACCGTGACGGCGGAATTCGTCGGGCGTCATGTGAAAAGATTTTTCGTTGGACATTTTTATGCACGTTCTCCGGGCGATTGCACTAAAGCGAGATGGACTCGCGGTGCAGGTTGCGAACGTCAGCTTGTTCGCGAAGGATGTCTTCAATAATTGTGAGGATCGATTCGCCTTCGGTGATCGCGTTCCTCCCACGAAGCTTGTCCCAGATCGAGCGCTTCTTTTCAACCATAATCCGCCACTCTCCGTCGTTTTTGCCTGCCGCGCCTTCCGTTCGATATCCACTAACTCCCAGGTAGTATTGCTCTGAATCTCGCTGGGTGAGCATCTCCCAGCCCCAGTCTTCCTGGTAAGGCGCGCCTGCGATGAGTCCCTTTTGCGCGAGTCGCTGCCGGAGCCATTCGGCCAAGTCCTCTCCGAAGCAACAGGGATTGATGAAGTGCTCTTTGACCTCGGATACGTTAAAGCGATCCGTCTCAAAAAGAATGTCGAAGCGCGTCATATTTACGTTGATTCATGCCGCAAACGACCGAAATACAGCCGCGTCTTGTATTCGCAGATTATTTGATCTTGGATGGCGTGCGCGTCGAAGACCCGCCGCAATTCTCGCAACATCGGCGCGTGCCTGGGATGCTCTGGCCCGGGGACATAGGATGACGATAAGAGCCGGCCCTCAAGACCTTGATAGTCAAATTCCTGGAACATGGGGAACGCTCGTTCTTGAAACGGCGCGGGATCGAAGAACTCGTTGACCACTTCCGTGGTGCGTTCGTGGCGAACGTCCTGATAATCGGTGCCGAAGGCGAGCAGCAGGTTCTCGTAGTCGCGGAGAAACGGCGTGGAATCGGTGAGGCGTTCATTCCACATCAGTACCAGCCATCCGCCGGGCTTGAGGATGCGGGCGAATTCCTGGCGTGATCGCGCGCGATCAAACCAGTGTGCGGCCTGGGCCGCGGTGACAAAATCCACGCTTTGGTCCGCGAGAGTGGTTGCCTCTGCGGTTCCCGCAACGCTGGTGAATTTTGGAAACTCGGCCAGCAGGCGCTCTCCTGCCTCGCGCATTTCAGCATTCGGTTCAACACCGAAGACCGGGTTGCCGTTTTCCAGCAGCATGCGCGTCCAAATGCCGGTGCCTGAGGCGATGTCCGCGATGACGTGCGCCGTCCTCAGGCCGCATTCTGTTTTCAGCGCGTTTGACACCTCGGGCGGATAGCCCGGCCGGTACCGGATGTAGTTCTCCACGCGGCCGGAAAAACGGCTGGTTGCGTTGGAAGCAGGCATAGAGTTCAACTCAATACAATTGGTAACGTGATTCAGCTTGCCAGAAATCTATTCTAACGGCACGATAGAAGTGTTGTCCGCAGGTTGCTAGTCGCCGGGCGCGGATTATGCATTCAGTGGCGTAAGTAATGTAAAAATATGCGAGTCGTCATCAAAGTCGGCACCAGCCTTATCGCTCCGGGCGGGCAAATTGACGCCAACCTCTTGCGCGGGCTGGTCGATCAGTTCGATCTCGGCAAGAACGAGTATTTGATTGTTACGTCCGGTGCGATCGCCGCGGGCATCGCAAGCCTTGGGCTGACGAAGCGGCCGACCGACGTTCCGGCGATGCAAGCCTGCGCCGCGGTCGGCCAGAGCCGGCTGATGCATACCTACGAGCGCTTGTTCTTCGGCAAGAAGGTGGTCGCACAGCTGCTGCTTTCTAGCGATGACTTCACCTCGCCCGTTCGCTATCGCAACCTGCAAAATGCGCTAGCGGAGTTGCTCTCGCTGGGCGTGGTTCCCATCGTGAACGAGAACGACAGCGTCTCGGTGCGAGAACTGGTCGGAGCGTTCGGCGACAACGACGAGTTGAGCGCGCTGCTGGCGACCGCCGTCAACGCGGACTGGCTGCTCTTGCTGACAGATGTAGACGGTTTCCTCGTTCCCAACGGAAGCAAGAAGCCGCGACTGGTGCGCGTGGTGCGCAAGCTGACCGCCGCCCTGGAAGCGCAGTGTAACGGCAAAAGCAAGCTGGGCCGCGGCGGAATGATCTCCAAGCTAAAGGCTGCGAAGCTCGCCAGCGAGGCGGGCGTGCATGTAGCGATTGTCAATGGGCGGAATCCCGCGGGGATCACATTGGGCATGGAGCGCAAAGTCGGAACCTATTTTCCGCCGCGGCGGGGGAAGCGCTGATGCCTGCGACCGTCGCCAACGCGCTTTCCACGCAGGAGAAGCTGATCCGCTCCCGCGCAGCAGCGGCCAAGCTTGCGCTGCTCTCCTCGGAGCAGAAGAACGCGATACTGCATGCGATGGCGGATGCGATCGAGAGCCACGCAAAAAGTATTCTTGCGGCAAACCGGAAAGATGTGGAGACTTCCGGCCTCGAAGGCGCCATGCGCGACCGCCTGCTGCTGACCGCGGAGCGAATCGAGGAGATGGCACGCGGAGTGCGCGAGGTTGCAGCCCTCCCCGATCTGGTTGGTGAAACTCTGGCCGAGTGGACCCGGCCGAACGGCCTGCGCATTCGCAAGCTGCGCGTGCCGCTCGGAGTGGTGGGAATTATTTACGAATCGCGGCCCAACGTTACGGTCGATGCAGCGGTGCTGGCGCTGAAAACCGGCAATGCAGTTGTACTTGCGCGGCGGGAAAGAAGCTGCGCACAGCAATTATAGACTCGTGGAAATTCTCTCGGCGGTGCCTGGAGTTCCGGATGGCGCCATCGAACTTGCTCGATGCCAGCACCCGGCAATCGGTGCAGGAGCTGATCAAGGCCCGCGGACTTGTCGACGTGATCATCCCGCGGGGCGGAGCCGGACTCATCAGTTACGTCGCGGAGAATTCGGTTGTGCCGGTCATCGAGACTGGAGCGGGGAACTGCCATATCTTTGTCGACGAGTCGGCAGATTTCGACATGGCGGATGGCATCGTGATCAACGCCAAAACGCAGCGTCCATCGGTGTGCAACGCGGCGGAGAAGTTGCTGGTGCACGAGCGCATTGCGTCGGCATACATCCCGCGAATCGTAAAGAAGCTGATCGCGGCTGGGGTGGAAGTTCGCGGCGATGGCAAATCCCGCGCCCTGGCCGCCGGAATGAACGTTGGCCCCGCAGCCGAGCAAGACTGGTACGAAGAGTATCTGCGGCTGTGCATTGCGATCCACGTCGTCGCCGATGTTGACGATGCGATCGAACACATTAACCGTTATTCCACGAAACATTCCGACGCGATCGTCACGCACGACGAAGCCAATGCTCGCAAGTTTCTGCGCGGCGTCGATTCGGCGGTTGTCTATTGGAATGCGTCCACGCGTTTCACCGACGGCGGAGAGTTCGGCTTCGGCGCCGAGATGGGCGTCAGCACGCAGAAACTACACTGCCGCGGACCATTTGCTCTGGCGGAATTGACTTCTTCGAAGTACGAGATTATTGGCACCGGGCAGGTGAGGTAGTCTTCTGCACGATGGCCGCTTTCTTCGCGGCTGCCATCTCGGCCTCAACCAGGTAGCGGTCGTGGTTCTCGCTCACGTCGCTGAGGCCGCTCCGGCCCTTCGGGGTGAGCTTGAGGGGCTTGAATACTTTTTGTGCGCGCTTCATCGCTTCATTTTAACAGCCGCTGTGCTACCTTACTAACTTTCCCCGGCGGGAGCCCGATGAGATTCCTTTCTGCAACGCTAGTTTCGTCCGCGGTCGTTCTATCAGGTCTGTCGTTTTCCGTGGGCGGAAATACCCCTGGGTCGTCGACGGCACCGACAATTTTCGGCTTTCGCGATCCCGCCGCGGAAATCGCCACCGAAGCGCGCTTCCTCGCCGTGCCGGATCCCAAACTCGCCGAACAGGATCTGCGCGCGCTGACGCGGGTTCCACACATGGCCGGCACTGCGGCGGACAAAGCCACGGCCGACTACGTCGCGGCGAAATTCCGCGAGGCCGGACTCGAAACCGAAATCGTGGAATACAAGGTCTGGATGAACTATCCGCTCGAAATCAGCGTGGATATGACTGCGCCCGCGGGAGTGGAAATGCACGGCCCCACGCGCGAACACGTGGAGGGAGATACTTACCCGGACGATCCGAACGTGGTGATGCCGTTCAACGGAATGTCGCCGTCCGGCGATGTCGAGGCGGAAGTGGTCTACGCCAACTACGGAACGCCCGAAGATTTTGAAAGGCTCGACAAGCTCAAAGTTAGCGTGCGCGACAAGATTGTGCTGGTGCGCTACGGGCAGAATTTTCGGGGAGTGAAAGTATTCCTGGCGCAGGAGCGGGGAGCCGCGGGCGTCATCATTTATTCGGATCCCGCCGACGACGGTTGGCGGCATGGCGACAAATATCCGCAAGGTCCGTGGCGGCCTGATACGGGTGTGCAACGGGGGTCGGTGGGTTACATGTTCGAATTTCCCGGAGACCCGACCACGCCGGGAATTGCGTCGGTGCCTTCGCTGCCCGAGTCGCAGCGCATTTCTCCAGAAAAATCGGCGCAGATGCCAAAGATTCCATGCACGCCGCTTTCGTATCACGATGCCTGGCCCCTGCTCGAGCATTTGGGCGGGCCGGATTCGCCCCGCGATTGGCAAGGCGCGCTGCCGTTTACTTATCACGTAGGTCCGGGCCCGGTGAAAGTGAAAATGCATCTGAAGCAGGACTACAAATTCCGCACACTCTGGGATGTGATTGGCCGGGTCAGTGGAAGCGAACTGCCCGACCAGTGGGTGGTTGCGGGCAATCATCGCGATGCCTGGGTTTACGGCGCGGTCGACCCGAACAGCGGCACGGCGGCCATGTTGGAAGCAGTGCGCGGCGTGGGCGAGTTGTTGAAGTCGGGATGGAAGCCGAAGCGCACGCTGGTTTTCGCCAGCTGGGATGGTGAAGAAGAAGGCTTGATGGGTTCCACAGAATGGGCGGAGCAGCACGAATCGGAGTTGGCCAATGCGCCCGCGTATTTCAATATGGATGTGGCCGTCTCCGGCTCGAAATTTGGGGCGTCCGCCGTGCCCAGCCTGAAGCAGTTCCTGCGCGACGTGACCAAAGCCGTGCCCAGTCCCAAGGGCGGGACGGTCTACGAGGCTTGGGAAAAGCTCGACCAGCCCGGCGCGCCCTCGACGCAATCGCCGACCGAAGCCATCGGCGACGCCCGCCGCACTCCGGCGGCCCAGGCCAAGGCCGACGTTCTGGTGGGAGATTTGGGCAGCGGTTCCGACTACACCGCGTTTCTGCAACATTTAGGCGTGCCCTCGACCGACGTCAGTTCGAGCGGTTCCTACGGCGTGTATCACTCGGCGTTCGACGATTTTGCGTGGTTCAAGAAGTTTGCCGATCCCGACTTCGTCTACGAGCAGGAAATGGCCCGGGTTTTTGGCCTCGAAGCTTTGCGCATGGCGCAGGTGGACGTTCTACCCTATAACTACGACGAATACGGAAAAGAGATTGAAGCCTACGTCGATTCGGCCCGCAAGCGAGCGGACAGCAAGTTTGGCGAGCACGCGCTCGACTTCAACGCGGTGACTGCGGCGGCGAAACGCTTTCAGGAGGCGGGCGCGAGGACTGCGTCCCGGCAAAAGACTCCGCCGCGAGATTCCACGAAAATCAATCAACTCAACGCGGCGCTTCTGAATGCCGAGCACGCCCTGCTGGTGCCCGAGGGATTACCGCACCGCCCGTGGTTCCGGCATGCCATCTATGCACCGGGAGAATACACCGGCTACGCGGCCGTGGTGATTCCAGGCGTGAACGAAGCGCTAGACCGGGGCGATACCGAGCGGGCGCGGCAGCAGTTAGCGGTGCTGGCAGCTGCGCTGGAGCGTGGCGCCAAGGCATTGGAGGGATATCGGTAAACAGTGTCGATAGGAGCTGCATGAGAACGAGGAAAAAAGTTAGCACGCTAATCTTTGACTGACCCCATGACCTCCGCCCACGCTCTCGGAACATTTCTGCGCACGCTGCCGGCATCGGCGGCGGCCACGTTTCTTGCGCTGTTCCCGATCGTCGATCCTTTCGGGGGCATTCCGATTTTCTTCAGCATGACTTCTACCTGGACTCCCGAGCATCGGCGGCGGACCGCGGTGAAGACAGGCCTTTGGGTTTTCATCATTCTGGTTACGTTTCTGTTCTTCGGGCGATTCGTTCTTTTCTTCTTCGGTATCTCGCTGCCAGTGCTGAAAATTGCTGGCGGGCTCATCGTGGCTAACACCGCCTGGGGCATGGTGACTTCGCACGCGCGGATCACGCCCGCCGAAAGCCATGAGGCCGAGGACAAAGAGGATATTTCCCTCACGCCGCTGGCCATGCCGCTAATGTCCGGTCCGGGAGCAATCGGCGTGGTCATGGCTCTGGCTGCGCATGTGGATAGCACGGCTTCTTATCTCGGAATGGTCATCGGCATCGCTGCTGTGGCGCTTTCGGTGCTGCTGTTCTTCTGGTTGGGCGGCCCACTGGTGCGGCGTCTCGGGCCGAGCGCCGTGGGCGCCATCAACAAGATATTCGGCTTTCTGATTCTTGCCATCGCCGTCCAGTTGGTGTGGGATGGAGTGGCCGACTTCCGAAGTTGAACCCGTTTCGAAGGCACGATTGCGCGAGAGTGCGTCCATCGCCCGAATTTTCAGGGAACCGGGCTCCTAAACCACTCGTACCATAAACAGGCGCCTTTGCGCCCCGGAGGTGGTCTGTGCCCGGAAGATCTTCCACTCGTTGGCCTGCCATGCGATTGACCGCGTTCTATACAACATTCGCCGCATGTTTACTGCTGGCGCCCTTTGCATCCGCTTCTGATTGGAACTATGAGGAAACGCACACCGAGGCGCGCGACTTCGCCGCGGGAGGCATGGTGCACGTTCGGCTGAACGTTGGCGACCTGCGCATCCGGCGCGGTGATTCCACCAAGATTCATGTGACCTACACGATCAAGTCACGGCACGAGAGCCACGTGAAAGACGCTCACGTAGATTTCGACGTTCGCGGCAACGATGCCAGCCTCGAGTTCCACGCGCCCACCGGAGGCAATACGCAATTCGACGTTGAGCTGGAAGTCCCGCAGAACACGAACCTCGACGTGCATGAGAAGGTCGGCGACCTCACGGTGGAGAGTGTTGAGGGCGACAAGGATCTAAGCCTCGGCGTGGGCGACATTCGAATCGCCAACGAACACACGGGATACCGCCTGGTGAACGCCAGCACTGGCATCGGCGATGTGAACGGCGATGGGTACGGCGAGACCAGCGGCTGGCTGGGCAAAACTCTGAAGTATCGCGGCGACGGGAAATACGAACTGCGGGCTCACGTTGGAGTCGGGGATATTCATCTGGAAGGGAAGTAGCTTTCCGGCGTAGCGTCAATTTCCGAACCTTCGCAAGAAAAAGCGAAGGTCAGGCTACCACCCGGTTTCTTAGTTGCCTGCGGTTACCTTCTTATCCGTGGCGGCCTGCCGTGGTGATCCAGAATTATCCAATGGACGGAAGTGTGGAATAGTGGCGGGCCGTTCAGCCGCACCGCGGGGAAGTGAAACTGCACGTTGAAGAAAACTTCCTGCTGAAATCCTGACGGATCAAAGGACGTGCTTCTCACAATATCAAGCGCGGCGCGGCTCAGGTCCGGGTCCGTGGTCTGGAGTGCTTCGGCATCAAGCACGGTACCGTCTTGCGCGTCCAGCGTCGCGTGAACGATCACCGGCTGGAAAAAACGCGAAGTCGGCTCGTTCGTAGGATCAACCCGCAGCGGCAAGCGGCGCGGGCCTGCCAGCGCGAACGATTCGCCGGCGTCCACCATTTCCGGTGTGGGCTGAAATAGACTGGCATCGATATTGGGCGCGTCTTCGAGGCTTTCCACTCGCACCTGAACCGTGAGACGGCCTTCTTCGAATATCGAAATCTGGCGCGGGAGCGTGTGGCCGTGAAATTCCGTGGCGCCAGTGTAATCGTAGACTGCGTAGATTCCCGGCGCTTCAGACCACGTCTGCAACAGGCCGGTCGTGGGGTCGATGCAGTCTTCCCGCTCCACCCAGGAACGGGGCGCGGGATTCGGCGGCAGCGAATAGCTCAGCAGCATGCACACGACCGGCTTGCCGTCGCGCTCCAGATCGGCAGTGCGAAATACGTACGAACCCGAATCGTGCACAATCGGCCGCAGCAGAACGGTGCGCACCAGTTGCACACGCAACGGAACCGGGTCGGTAGGATTGGTGCCGTAAATGTGGCCCTCGGCGCCGATGCGAACTACGTGCGAATCCTGCAACTGCTCGGTCCAGCGCCAGTGCGAGTGGCCGTCGTATAACTCCTCCATGGTGCCGGTGCCTTCGCTCTGCGACGCGCCGCTGGATTCGAATGAAACTTTCAGCGAGTAAGGAGCGGCGATACTGTGCAGGTCATAATTTGTTCGAGCGCGGTCGAGAAGACTGATGGCGGCGGAGCGGTCGGCCGGCTTCGAAAGCGTATGCGGCTGGCGTGTGACCATTTCGTGCGGATCGGGCGGAGGGGGATTGGTCTGCGCGAAGACCGCGGGAAGGCAAACCACGGAAGAAGCAAACATCCCCAAGAGGCGGGTGGTGTTCCGCATAAGGGCTCCTGAAAGCGGCTGAATTCGGGGGCCGGGACCGCGCAGATATTTTAATCAAGGCTTGGAACCGGGGCAACTGCAATCGGCCAGCGCAGATTTCGGCGGTTTAAATCCAGGCCTTCGAAAACCGCCGAGACCGGAGCAGCTCGAGTCAGTAGGATGCCCGCCAGCAAAGGTGGGGCGCGCCTTCGACGCACCGCACCGCCCAAAGCTCACATTCCTACGGTTTACAACCCGTGCTGCCGATTCCAGTGGGGATGGGCAACAGCGACTGTTTGTTGGCGGCAAGAACTGCATTGAAGGCCGGGAGATCGTGTTCGTTGAACTGCCGCCAGTTCGCGAGATCCTTGTCCAGCGCATCGCAACTTTGTTGCGCCGAAAACTGAAGGGTCTCTGCCGGACGCATGTCGGCGCTTTCGACGCTGAAGATGAGGCGGGTCAACTCGCGGTTCACGGGTCCAAATCCGGGAGCGCGCCTGGTCCCTTTGTCGATGGCATCGATCTTCTTTTCGAAGTCGGCTACGGCGTCCTTTCTGTCTTTGGCCTCGGACTTCTTCAAGGCGTCTTTGCGTTCGGTTAAAGCTTTACGCAGCCCCGCGACCTGGTAAAAAGCATCAGAACTCGCCTTCATGCCCCGGCTGATTCGCTTCGCCAAATCGAGCTGGTTTGTGAGGTCGGCTGGCGAGGCCTGGACCCGTGGATCAAGTTCCACCGTGAGGGGCTGCCGCAAGGTTTGACCGCCAACCCGCAGTTCCGTTGTGTATTTTCCGGGCAAGACCAGCGGTCCGCGAGGTTGCACCTGCGGCGTGAGGCCAGGTACGGCGTGATCGGCCAGCGTGTATTCGGTGTACTCCAGCAGTTCGCCGTAGTATCCGTAGGGAAGCGAAAGCGGGGGCGGATACCGCAGATTCCACACAAAGCGATTGACGCCCGCCGCCTTGGGCAAAATGTCTTCGGGAGCAAACCAGTAGCCGGGAACATTGGCCGGAAGATGCGAGGCCGGCTTGGTTTCGCTGAAGAATCGCGCCACCTCGGCGCCCTTCTCGTCGTAGACCGTCAGCGTCACGTCACCCGCCGGCGGCGACTTCAGGTAGTAGTCGAGGATCGCTCCGTCCGGCGGGTTCTGGCCAGCCGGAGTTTCGATGGGATAGGGCGTGTCCTGATAGTTTTCCCACCGCACACGCATGGCAGTTGCAGGCGCGAAGAGGTGCGCGTCAGCGGCAGCGATTTGGGGATTGATTTCACGCAGGGGAGTGATGTCGTCGAGAATCCAGAGGCTCCGCCCGAAGGTCGAGATTACCAGGTCGTTGTCATGCACCTGCAGATCGGTGATAGGCGTCGCGGGGAGATTCAGGGAAAACGGCTGCCAGTGGCCGCCGTCGTCCCACGAGACGTAAACGCTGGTATCAGTGCCCGCATAGAGAAGACCTTTGCGCTTGGGATCTTCGCGCACCACGCGGACCATTTCGTGTTCCGGAAATCCGTTGACGATCTTCTGCCAGCTCTGGCCGTAGTCATTGGTGCGAGCGACATACGAAGGAGTGGACTCTCGCGTCGCGCCCACCGTCAGGTAGGCGGTGGCCGGGTCGTGATGCGAGGCTTCGACGTAGAGGATCTGGCTGGGCTCGGTCAATCCCGGAGGAGAGACGTTTTGCCAGTTCTTCCCACCGTCGCGGGTGAGTTGAACCAGCCGGTTGCTCGTGCCCGCCCAGATTACGCCAGCTTGCACGGTTGACGGTGACAGAGCGGTGATGGCCGGCGGACGCGGCTCGTCCGGATCGCGCTTCTCCGGCTCCTCTTTCTCGCCGTAGCCGGTGAGGTCCGGGCTAATCTCCTGCCAGCTCTTTCCTCCGTTGACCGTCTTGAGCACAAATTGCATGCCTAAGTAGAGAGTGGACGCATCCTGGGGCGAGAAAACCAGAGGCGGCATTTGCGAGGCGCGATATTTTTCACCGCGTTCGAAGACGGTTGCAATCTGTCCGGTTGATTTGTCGTAACGAACCACCGTGCCATACCAGCCTCCGCTATAAACCAGGTTGGGATGCGCCGGGTCGGGAGTGATGAACGCATACTCGAAGCCACCGATGGAATACCAATCCTGCAGAAGGATCTCGCCATAGTCGCTGCGACTGAGCACGCCTGCCGTGCCGCTATCCTGCTGTGCCGCATAGGCGCGATATGGAAACAAGTTGTCGGTGGAGACGTGGTAGAACTGCCCCGTCGGTTGGTTGTACCAGGAACTCCAGGTTTTGCCGGCGTCCACCGTGACGATGGCTCCCTGATCCACGCCGAAAATCATGCGCGCCGGATCGCGGGGATCGATCCACGCCACGTGGAAATCATCGCCGCTGGGGGCTCCAGCGAAAGCTTCGAACGTCTTGCCTCCGTCGGTGGAGCGATACATCGAAGTCTGCGACACGTAGAGCACGTCGGGATTCCGGGTATCGACGAAGACGCGGCTGAAATATTCGCTGGCAATCACCCGCGGGTCCTTGCTGGACTGTTGCCAAGTGGCGCCGCCGTCGTCGGAGCGGAAGAACCCCTGATTGACGACTGCATACAGGCGACGTCCACCGGTTCCCGGAGCGACTGCGATGCCAACCCGGCCGCGGGCCTTTTCCGGCAGACCTTTGCTGGCAAGAGGAGTCCAGGTCGAGCCACCATCGCCGGACTTCACGATGTCCGCGGTAGCTTCAATCGCAGAATCGCCAGAGCCGGATGCAGGACGATAAAACGCCGCGTACAACGTGGCTGCATCGCCAGGATCGGAACATAGGTCGACAACTCCGATCGAGTCTTCGGCAGAGAACACCTTCGTCCAGCTCTTGCCCCCGTCGACGGTTCTAAAGAGTCCGCGGTTCGCGGTTTTTGCCGTTGCCGGAAGTGGCCGCCAAATCAGCCCCATGCCGAGCGAGTTTCCGCCCACCACGGCGACGTCCGGATTTTTTGGATCGACGATGATCGCCTGTATGAAGGGCACGTCCTGCAGCCCTGCGTTCTTCCATGTGGCGCCCGCGTCGGTCGAGCGATAGACACCATTGCCGCGCGTCTGTTCCCCGGTTCCAACATACAGCACGTTAGAATCGGACGGAGCCACCGCAAGCGCGCCGATGGAGGCGACCCGCTCTTTGTCGAAAATCGGATGCCAGACTTGTCCTCCGTCGGTAGTCTTCCAGACGCCACCGCCCGGAGTGCCGAAATAATAGGTGTTCGGGTCCGCCGCTCCTGCGACAGCCGTAACCCGCCCGGCGCGAAATGGGCCGATCAACCTCCACTTCATGGAGGAGAGCAGCTTGCTCTCGATTGGTTGCTGCTGGCTCGAAAGCTGACTCGCAAGATTGACTGGGAAAATAGCGATGGAGGCGATGAATGCGAGAAAAAACCGGCGGCGTGCTCCGCGCAGAACTGTTTTCATTTTGGATTTCCATCCTCCACTCGCCCCCGTTCGGGGTTGCATCGTGCGACATTCAGCGGGAACCAAACTACCACAAATCAATTCATACCCATTGCGTCATAGTCCGGGGTCACTCGTGAATGACGGGCCAACCTGAAGTTTTTGCGGCCACAAGTCAGCCGGTGGGTTTCACCACAGAGGTAACGAGAAGCGCTCTTGAAGAAATACGTTCTATTTTTCTTGACATCAAGTTTGGGAATCCCGAAACACTCAGCCCGCGTATTGCACCATCGTCATGAACCCGTAGTCCATGTGCAATTGCTGGTGGCAGTGAAAAAGCGTAGGCCCGGGATTGTCCGCAGTGAAATCCACCTCGACCTGCTTGTTGGCGGGCACGACGACCACGTCTTTCATAACGCCGGCCGTCGCTCTGCCGGCGAACCTGGTGAGTTCGAACGTATGCCGGTGCAGGTGAACCGGGTGAGCCTCATCGCTTTGATTATCGAAACGAAGGCGGTATCGATAATTGGCACGCACTCGAATGGGATCGGTTTTGGGGAAGGATTTCCCGTTGATGGTCCAGTGATCCACCCAGCGGTTGCCGGCGAATTTCTTGCGGAAGACGAGTGGCACAACGCCGCCGGCCGGCTCCGGAGTCTCCGCTTCTCGGCCAAAGATCGTGTAATCCCAGGGAGTGCCCGCCGGTGCGGCCCACCGGGGCGCTTCACTCCGGTTCGCATACTCCACCACAATGCCCAGCCCGGAATTCCGCACTTGATCATCCACCTCCCCGAGTGTCCACACTCCAGGCTGGTTCATCATGACCACAGCGTCCACGCGTTCCGCCGGTCCCATCTCGAGCACGTCCACTTCGCGCGGTACTGGCACGGCGTTCCCGTCGAGGCTGATCACTTTAAACTTGTGACCAGGCAAAGCGATGCGGTGCTGTTGGGTTGCGCTGGCGTTCAAAATGCGAAAAAGTACCTTCTGTCCTTCTTTCACTCGAACCGGATCGCCGAAACCGAGTGCGTGGCTGTTCATGGAATATACGGGATAGACCGCGTCCAGACCGCCATCTCCGCCCTGGCTGCTCAGAAAAGGTTGCCAGCCGTGCAGTGCGAGAAAGACCTCGGCGTCGTATTGACCCGGCTCTTCTTTCGGTTCAACGTAGAGGAATCCAAATTGCCCCGTGTAAGTGGCTCGCTTCATATCCCGGCCCGCATGACCGTGGCTGTGATACCAGCGCGTCCCCGAAGGCTGCGGCACGAACGAATACCGCCTGACCTGCCCCGGTAATACCAGCGGCGTCCCTTCTTCCTCGGAACCGTCGACGTCGGGAGGAACGAACAAGCCGTGCCAATGAACCAATTCTGGAGTTTCGGTCTCGTTGAATACATCCACGGTGACGGGTTGGCCCTCGCGCATGCGCAAGACCGGACCGGGAGCCGAGCCGTTGTACCCGGTCGTCTTAATTCTTCTTACGGGACGCGACTTCCCATTCGACCGGCGAAATGCGAATGGTTACGTCGGCTTTAGAATTATCCCGTACAGTTTGCAAACCGATACGTCGTGCCAGACCGGCGTAAGCCACGGTCCCCAGCAGCGCCAGAAATTCTCTACGCTCCATGTTGTTCGTCACGGCGCAGGCCTCCTGTCCGCTCCGGAAGCGAGTCGAGCAGAGTTTCGAAACCACCCGACGCAATCAGCCTGAACAGAAGTAACCTTAACACGCGTAATCGCTGCCACATCGTTGAAGCCCGAGTGATGTGCATGCCGCAATGGGTTTTTACGCAGCATGACAGCCTGCGTTGGCCGTTGGTAAAATCTCAATTCATGTTCGCCGATTAGGAGTGTCTCTGTGAAGCTGCGAGTTCTCTCATCGTTGCCGCTGCTCGTTTTTCTGGCATCGTTTCCGGCATGCCAGTTGGCCGCCCAAGCCAGTGCGAATGCCCAGAAATTCAGCCCGCCAACCCGCACCTTTCACTTCACCTACAACTTCACAGTGAAGGATATTCCCTCCGGAGCGAAGCGAGTACGCGTATGGATTCCCGTCCCGCAGACCGACCAGCATCAAACGGTGCGGGTTCTGGCGGTCAAGGCTCCGGTTAAAACGCGGATGACGCAGGAGCCCCAGTACGGCAATCGGATGATGTATGCCCAGATCCAGTATCCCGAGATGCAGAATTCTGCTCCTGGCAAAGCAGAGTTCACCGTCGAGTACAAGATCACGCGCCGCGAATACTCGCGGGGCGATTACGCGCAACTCGAGGGAACCGATCAGAAGCCCAGCCTGGTGGCCGCATCGATGAGCCGTTTGATTGCGCCTGACAGTCTGATTCCAACCGACGGCAAGATCAAGGAACTCGCTGTCGAGGTAACCGGAACCCAGACCGGTGCGGTGGCAAAAGCCAAGGCTGCCTATGATTACTTCTTCACGAATATGCGCTACGACAAAACGGGCTCAGGCTGGGGACGCGGGGACGCAGTGTGGGCCTGTGATTCCAAGCGCGGCAACTGTACAGACTTCCATTCTCCGTTCATCGGTTTGCTGCGGGCTGACGGGATTCCGGCCCGCTTCGACATCGGCTTTCCGCTGCCTGAAAATAAGGACAAAGGAGATATCGCCGGTTATCACTGCTGGGCTGAGTTCTACGCGCCCAAAACCGGCTGGGTCCCGGTTGATATCTCAGAGGCGTGGAAAGCGAAGGAGAAGGAAGATTATTTCTTCGGCAGCGTTGACGCCAATCGCGTGCAGTTCTCCACCGGCCGCGACATTGCGCTGTCTCCCAAACAGGATGGTCCAGCGCTCAACTACTTCGTCTACCCCTACGTCGAGGTCGACGGTAAGCCGTACGATAAGCTCGACAAACAGTTCAGCTTCGAGGAAGTAGAATCTTCGGAGTAAAGCCGCAAGTTCGAAGCGGCCGGGTTCCCCTCAACCAGAAGCTGGTGTCAATGCATTTAGGTTATTACGGCCGACGCGAGTCTGGCGGTACCAGATTGTTCGCGCGATAGTACACAACCAGCTGGCCGTAGTGCTCGCCGCTATGCTCGATAGCAAACGTCCAGATCGACGAGTTGTGGGCCATCCGGTTCCCGAAAAATTTCGAAGTATTGTCCAGCCCTGTGTCGCCCTGCTGTTGAATCACCTTCGCTCCATCCGCGACGGCCTCCTGCACGAACTTCACCACGTCGGCCTTGGTCTTGAAAGCGTCACGCGAAGGATTGTCGCCCTCGCCGAAGTCGGGCCCCACGTTTGATCCGGAAATCCTGCGTATCAGGACAAAATCCAGAGCGGCGGCGTGGAGAAGATTCTGGGCAAAAGTGCGCTCGTCCTTCTGCACCTTGAAATCGTATTTGTCTTCGGGAAAATCCTGCGCCATGGCGATAAGTTTATTCCCGATGTCGTTCCATCGCTCCAGCATCTCCTCGGATCGAGAGAGCGCAGGTCTTGGAGCTTGATTCTGCGTTTGAGCCTGACTGTGAAGACTCATTCCGGCGGTAGCCAATAGGGCGAGCACAACCACCGCGGACAACGACTGCTTCCGGTGCTGCTTCATCGTAAATCTCCTTGGTTCGAGTAGTAGATTGTTCCCGGGTGTTTCCATCCCGCACCGATTTGTAACTAGAGTGTGGTTTCTGCCCGAGAACCCTTATGTCTTCTTAGCTCTCGCGGGAGAGATCAGCGCCACGGCAGCCTCGGTAGTGAGCAGAAGGAACGTGAATGTCTCCTGCAGGTACAAGCGGACCGCGGCATCGGTGTGGCTGAGATATCCGATGGAGACGTCCTGACCGATGTGCAGATCGAAATCACCGCCACGGGTGGTCAGCACGAATGCGCCCTCAATGGCGGGCGCCCAGATGATTTGATCTTTAACCAGCCGCTTGACGTGCTCCAAGACCGGGTATCCGTGGTCGCTGGTCTCAGCGAGCGCCGTATAGGCATCGGCACCGAGCAGTACGGCGTAGGGACCGTTGACACCGACGAGACGCAGTTGGCTCAAGGCGTGGGCGATCGCGTCCGGGTACTCACGCACGTCGGCCGGGAGTGTCATGATCGGATTGCTGGTTCCCTGACGGATGCCTCCAATACCGGCGGCGGCGTAGCCCTCGAATATGGCGGCGTCCTCGGCAAAGGCGATCTGCCGTGCAGCGTCCTTCGCCGGTTGCCAGTCCGAGTCGTTCGCGCCACGCTCGACGTCATCGATCGCCTGGCGATCCAGTTCGAACGGAACCCGCAGTTCGACCAGCGCCTTCACTTCGCGCTGCCTCGCGATGATACCTTTCGCCGGGGCTGTGATCGTCCGCAGATGGCCGGTCCCGACCGCAGACAGGCCGGTGCCGGCCGGCCCGTGCAGGTCGACCACACGCCGTCCGGCAAGGTAGCGCTTGAGCGTGCGCGATGTTTCTTCTTCGATCTGACTCCACGCCAAATCGGAAATGGGGGCAAGCTCACGATGGAGATTATTCATTTCGTAGGTCTCCTTTGAGAGATCCGATGCCAAGCGAACCGTCGTGCACCGATGGCTTGGATGAAGATGGGATAGATGAGGATGCGATGGATGAAGAAGTTTCGGCCACAGCAGGCGCTGCCGAGAATTCCGCAACCGCAGGCTGATCTTCAATCGTCTGGTCGTCAGCTACGTTCTCCAGAAACGTTGCCGACGGCACGAAGAACAGATTGCCGGTAACGGCGCGGCTGAAGTCGAGTATCCGGTCGTAGTTGCCCGGTGGCCGCCCGACGAACATGTTCTCAAGCATCTGCTCAATCGTGCGTGGCGAACGGCTATAGCCGATGAAATACGTGCCAAATTCGCCATACCCGGGCCGGCCGAAGGGCATGTTATCGCGCAGGATCTTAATCTCTTTTCCGTCCTCCACGATGGTTGTGAGCGCGTTGTGCGCTGAGGTCGGCTTGACCGAATCGTCCAATTCGATGTCGGACAACTTGGTGCGGCCGATGATGCGTTCCTGCGCTTCGGTGGAGAGCGCATTCCATGCGTCAAGGTCGTGGAGGTATTTTTGCACGATGACGTAGCTGCCACCGGCAAATTCGGCGTCCTCGTCGCTGATGAGCACGGCTTCGAGCACGGCGGCGCCGCGGGGATTCTCCGTGCCGTCTACGAAACCCATCAGATCGCGGTCGTCGAAATAACGGAAGCCCTGCACTTCATCGACCGGGGAAACGGCATTTCCGAGCCGCGACATAATCTGCGTCGCCAGCTCGAAGCATAAATCCATGCGCTTGGCGCGGATGTGGAACAGCAAGTCACCTGGCGTAGAGACCGCATGCCGCGCCCCGGACCGAATCTCGCGGAAGGGATGCAGTCCTGTCGGCCGTGGCGGCCCAAACAGGCGGTCCCACGCCTCAGACCCGAATCCGATGACACAGGAAAGTCCTCCTTCCAGGTCGCGAAATTCCACGGCGCGCAATAGCTTGGCGAGGTCTCCGCAGAACGAGCGCAGGGTGGCGCGATTCTCGGGGCCCGGATTGAATGTCGCGACCAGGAAGATCGCGGCGCGAGTGAGCGGCGCAGCGACTGCTTGCGCCAGGGCAGGCCCTCTACTGGCCGCTTCGGGCGGGTTCATCGGATCGGTCTTCATCAGGCGACGTCCCGGTGCGTGCGCGGATTTCGCCTTTTCGAAATGCTGCGCTCGCCTCGCGTATGAAAATTCGCCTTGCAAGCTTACCATCGGCTGCGTCTCAACGCGAGGGAGAGTGGTCGGTCAAGCCGCTTTGGAATAGCCGTCGGATTTCCCCAGTTTGACGGCCACACGTCAGCGACCCAAAATGCCCACGCGGCGATGAAGGTTCATCGCCGCGTGGTTCTCATGGCCCGCCTCACGGCAAGCCCGTTAACGTCATCAGATCTCAGTAGTCGTTTCTTCGTAATCGTTGACCGTCAAGACCGGACATTTGGCCTGGCATATAACTTCATGAGTGAGAGCCCACGGCACATGCGCGGCCAACCGCGGCGAGGACGTTCGGTTCGCACCCATGACGATCAACTCAGTTTTATGTGTCGCTGCCACATCTAAGATCCCTTCCGGCAGGAAATCCGTCCCAACTACGTATTCCGGTTCTGCCACTAGTTTCGCGTCGTCCGGAAGCAGTTGTCTCAACTTGCTGGAGCTCTTGTCTCGCATGGTGCGCTGCCACTTCAAAAACTCGTCAGCAACGTAAGCTGTCGACCCGTAAGCGGGCGGGGTTAGATCAGCGGCTGGCATGGGTGACACCATATGCAGTAGGACAAGCTTCGCCTGATATTCTTCTGCCAGGGACAGGGCATACGGAAAGGCCCTGGCGGAAGCCGGCCCGAAGTCGGTTGCGAAGAGAATGCGCCGGAATTCGATAATGCCCGAGCTTGCACCCGAGCCTGCAGAGGGGACGTGCGGACCTATCGTGAGCACCGGGCACGGAGCCAGGCGCAAAACTTCTTCCGCAACCGAACCCAGGACCAACTTCTTCAGTCCGCCGCGTCCGTGCGTCGCCAGAACAAGAAGGTCAACTTTTTCACGTTGAACCACCCTCGCAAGGGCCTCCCAAACCGGACCTTGCTCAAGCAGCAGATGATGGTCGAGATCATTCAGACGTGCGCCGAGCTTTTTCAACTGGTCTTCGGCATCAAGCCGGCGGCGGTTTAGTTGCCGGGGCAGCGGTTCCAGCGGGATTCGATCACGCGGCTCCGGAGGAATCACGTGCACCACAGAGAGCGCAGAACCGTGCCGCTCTGCGACTGCAATCGCATAGTCGAACGCTCGCTGCGAACCTTCCGAAAAGTCTGTTGCCAATAAAATCTGCTTGAACCCTATGCGCTGCTTCCGATCGTGTAACTGTGCAATCGCTGACATAAGTGCCTCCTGCGTGGATCAAGCTGAGTCACCGCCGATCTGCTGGAGTCGCAGACCCCGTAGCCGCCTCGCCTGCTGGCCGATCCGCGGCAAGCCGCTACCAGATCGGCGTGCCATTTTTGTCGCGGAAGGAGTAGGTTGCGCTTCCGACTGTGACTTCCCGCGCGAAGATGGTTTCTACTCCTTCAAACTGTACTTTGCTGCCAACTACTGTGACCACGTCGCCCTTGTTGAAGACAAGATCATAGGTTTTTACGAACTTTGTGGTGGCGAGGTGCACCTCAATTGTTGTGCTCGGAGACAACCTCAAGATCAGATGAGAGCCCATACCACCGCTCACCGGGCACTGGCGATCTTTTACTTCTTCCACCGTTCCTTTGAACGTGGCTTCGGTTGCCGGATCATATTTCGGAACCGCAACGCCAGGTTCGGACTTCTGCCCCACAACCGTCGGGGCGAACGTCAGGACCAGCGCAACAGCTGCTAGAACCAGAATAATGCTGTGCGAGGTTTTCATGATCTACTCCCTGTTAAACGTCAAGGCCGGACTTCCTACGCTCTAAGTGTGGCCCTCATCTGTCCATCGTGCTGTGATGTCGATCACTCCACGTTGTGAGGAGCATCGGCGACGAAGCTGGTAGTCACGTCTGGTAATCACGTTAAGTTCCGTGCTCGGCATTGCCCGGTCCGGGTCTGTACTTTGTCCGCAGGGATCACGGTTCACGGTGATCGGAATCACTGAAGCTATGCCCCCAAACGTTGAAACTCTCAACAAGGCAGCCACGGAGTTGCTGAGTTCTCTTACATAGTTTTTCTGAAGCGTTGTATCAGTGAGTATGAATGCAGCACGCTCAACGCCAAGAACCGCTGCATTCGTCGCGCTGCCTAACTTCATAAGAAGAGGAAACGAAATTATGAAAACAACGAAGCTGGTAATGCTGGTAATGACAATCGCGGTAGCCCTGTTCATGCTGATTCCCAATCTTTCATGGGCTGCCGATGACGGAGCGACGATCTACAAGACTAAGTGTGCGGCCTGTCACGGCGCGGATGCGGCCGGCAAGCCCGCAGCCAAGATTCCGAGCCTGGTTTCGGACGAGATCAAAAAGCTTTCGGATGACGAACTGACCAAGGCGGTCACCGAGAAGGCAAAACACCCAGCCGGGGTGAAGAGCCTGCCTCCCGACCAGGTGAAGACGGTTGTGTCGTACCTTCGCAGCTTACAGAAGTAATCGCAGGCATTGGCTGTTCCTCTTCGCCCAGGGCGGCTGTCGCGGTTCACTTGCCAGCGGCCAAGGAGTGAGAGGCGCCGGCTTGTGCAAAGTCAAGCGGATAAACCAAGGGCGGCTGCGTGACGCGTTAGAAGTAAGTCTTTTCCGTGCTACCATTCGCGTAAGTCTTGGCCTTGGCGGTTGACATGCGATCTGCGCAGCGCATTTGTCTGTTCGCTATTTTGTTCGCCGCCATCGCGACGCGTCTCTTCGCGAGTTCCACCGCCCTCCGGATCGATGATTCGGAGATGAGCGCCGTCATTTCCGAAAAAGAAATCGCCCTCATCGTACCCGCTTTGAACCAGTCCGGAGTCACCGCCTCCGGAACTCTTTACGTTGATCTGCTCGATCCAGCAGACGCAGTCGTAGCGTCATCCAAAACCACTGAGCGCCTTAAACCGGGCCGTAATTTAATCAAGCTGTCCTTGCCACGACCGGAAGTCCTCATGGCGTCGGACAATGACCCGACGCTCTGGTATCGCGTGAAGTACCGCCTCCTGCTGAGTGACAAGCAGGCCGATGATAAACAAGCCAATGACAAGCAAGCCGCCAGCGGCATGGTTGCCCTCGGCGCGATCGCCCCCGACATGTTCGAACTCCGCGTTGCGCACGCTGACAAAGCCTTGCCCGGCCAGCCTTATCAAGTGCGTGTGCACGCGGCCAACCCGGTGACGCGGAAGCCAGTGAGCGGCGTGGAGGTTCGCGGCGACCTGGAATTCGATTTGGACGAAAACCACGCGATCATAACGCACACCACAAACTCATCCGGCGATGCTGTTCTTCTCTTCCATATTCCAGCAGCAGTTACTGACGGAGGCTCAGTCAACATTGAAGCTCGCAAGCGCGATCAAACGCGGAAGGAAGATTTCGACTTCGATCTCGATCCGCGGGCTCGCATCATTATCAATACCGACAAGCTTCTCTATCAGCCCGGTCAATCACTGCATGCCCGCGCGCTTGTACTCAGTGTGGACAAGCGCCCCGTCGCCAACCAAGACGCGGAGTTCAAGCTAGTCGATCCAGAATCGAATACCGTGTTCAGCGGTACAGCAAAGACAAACGACTTCGGAATCGCCAGCATCGACTGGGAGCTGCCTGACTCTACGGAGCTCGGACCCTACGCGCTGCAAGTCTCGCTCTCAAGTGACCGTTACGGTAGCGCTCAGGGAATGACCAATGTTCGCGTCAGCCGTTACGATCTCCCGAACTTTACAGTCGCAGCCCAGCCGGATCACTCCTACTATTTGCCCGGGCAGAACGCATCGGTTGCCATATCCGCCAAGTACCTGTTTGGCAAAGAGCTGACTCACGGCGCGGTGAAACTGGTTCGCGAAGAGCAGGGCCACTGGGACTCTACACAACACAAATGGGTAGTGGACGAAGCTGATGGTCAGTCGGCCGAACTTGACCATTCCGGCCGCGCGACGTTTACGCTCGACTTAGCCAAGCTGCACAATGAACTCGCGGAGCAGACCTACAGACGCTTCATGGATCTTAATTACGCGGCGTATGTCACCGACCCCAGCACAGGGAAGACCGAGCAACGCCGCTTTCAGGTTCGCCTCAGTCACCAGCCGATTCACGTCTACGTTTCTGGCATAAACCTCACTGGAGATCGGGCTTCCTTTTATGTTTCCACCTATTATCCCGACGGCACGCCGGCAGAGTGCCATGTCAATGTCAGCGAAGACCGGAACCACTACAACAACTACTACGAGGAACATTCATCCGGCATCCGGGATTTTCTTCATGCCGTCAAGACCAACCGGTTCGGCGTGGCCAAAGTTTCCGACTTACAGCTGTTGACTGAACGCGACGACGACCCTGGCCATAACCATGGCTATCAGTTGGTCTTCGATGTCCACGACAAGAGCGGAGCTAGCGTTTCCTATGACGAAATATTTTGGAGTGACTCCGGCAGGTTGATTCAAGTTACAACGGATAAGTCCCTGTATCAGGTAAAGGATCAGATCACCGTCTCGGTTCGCGCTCCCAATGCACTCTCGGGACACGTGATCGTCGATCTCTCGCGCGATGGGGCCGTCCTTTGGACCGGCCGGATCAATCTGCACAATCATCGAGGATTCACCGTCATTCCATATGCTCCGGAATTCAAAGGCGAGCTGACGCTGGCAGCCTATTCACTGGAAACAGATAGTGAAGAGCGTTACGAAATTCCCTCCGGCGCCCGAGCCATTCTGTTTCCGACTCCGTCCACCCTAACCGTGAAGGTCAAGACGGATCATGCCACCTACAAGCCGGGGGACGACGTCTCCGCCGTCCTCAACGTCAGCTTGCCATCCGGCTCCTCGTCGGCCAGCGCCATGGGAGTCGTTGTGGTCGACAAGGCGGTAGAAGAACGCATTCGCACCGACCAGGAATTTGGGGAAGGGCACTACGGTTTCTGGGACTGGGGCTGGTGGTATCCACCCGAGTCGGTCGGCGGAATCACATTCAAAGACCTCGATGAACTTGATCTTTCAAAACCGCTGCCCGACGGCATGGATCTCGTCGCCGAGATACTCTTGCAGGGTCTTAGCAACTCCTGGGTCGGTTTGCCGGAAATCGAAGGCAACAACTACGGATACGAAACTCGAGCGCTGTTCTCGGAGAAGATGCGGAATGAACTTGAACCCCTCCGCACAGCACTTCTCAACGAAGACGCGATCGGATGGAAGTTTGCGACGAACAACGACGAATTAGCGTCCGTCCTTCGCCAAGCTGGGCTTGACCCCGCCAGCATCGTCGATCCCTGGGGCACGCCGTATCGTTACAGTTTCGGCATCGACTACCGCAATCGCACGCTGAACATTCTGTCTGCCGGCCCCGACAAGCAGTTGGGCAACGCCGACGACATCGAGGTTCTTACCGTAAGTTGGCCGTACTTCCAACCGTTGGGAAAGGTCATCGACCGGGTGGTGAAGGAGACTTACGCTTCCTCGGGCGCGTACATCCGCGACTTTGATGCGCTTCGCACTGCCGTGCTTTCGCGTGGAGTTGACCTCAAAACGATTCGCGATCCCTGGGGTAATCCTTACACATTCAGTTTCCAGCCCAGCGGCTCGCTGTATCAAGTCGTTGTCCAAAGCACAGGCCCCAATGCGGCCCGATATCCCAACGGGCTGTTCGCCATATGGACAAGCGCCATCGACTACTTTGAGCAAGCTCGCGGAAAGATCGATTCCGCGATTTACAAACTCTCTCGCTCCACCGGGATATTTCCGCAGGACAACGAAACCTTCGACAAAGCCATGACGGCGAGTGGCGTCAATTTCCGCCAGCTGGTTGACCCTTGGGGGCATCCTTATTACGTCACTTACAGCATCGAGTCGGACTACGGCGATGCCACGCGGATCACCTATCAGCCCGACGCCAGAGTCCAGACTGGCACTGCCGTAACTCGAAAGCTCGCGTGGATTCGCATCATGAGTCCCGGTCCGGACGGCAAAGCGAAAACGCCGGATGACTTTCCGGTCGCCAGTTTCTCCCGCGACATTGCCGAGCAAAGCGGCAAAGACATCATTCCGCAGTCCGTTAATTCCGAGCCGCTAAGCGGAAACACAGGTGCCATCAACGGCGTCGTGACTGATTCGAGTGGCGCTGTCGTTTGGAACGTCACCGTGATTGCAACTCTCCGCCAGACCGGCCAGCAATTCACTGTGACCACGGGGCAGGACGGCGCCTACATCATTCGTAACATTCCCCCTGGCACTTATGACATGACCATTTCTGCTCCCGGATTTCGGGCGACACAAATCCGCACGGTGCCAGTCCACTCCACCAGCATTACAGCAGTAAACGTTTCGCTGCAGGTTGGCTCGGTGTCGGAAACGGTCGAGGTTACGGCAGATGCCTTCAGCCTCCAGACAGAGAGCTCATCCATGGGGGTCAGCAAGTCCGCCGAAGGAACCAAGGTTCAGGTTCACGAAGAGACATTTACACCGCGGCTGCGTGACTACTTCCCCGAAACCCTTCTGTGGTCACCTTCCGTCATCACCGATGCCAACGGTCGCGCTCTGGTCAAATTCAAGCTTGCGGACAACATCACAACCTGGAAGATGACCGTGCTGGCGTCCAACAAAACCGGAGAGATCGGTGTTGCAGACCGCGAAATCCAGGCCTTCCAGCCTTTCTTCCTGGAGCATGACCCGCCGAAAATTCTCACCATCGGCGATGTCATCGACCTTCCGGTTGTAATCCGCAACTACCTTCCCCAAGCGCAACAACTCAACGTGGAGATGAAGCCCGCGAGTTGGTTCGAGCTGGAGCGTCCCGGCAAACAGGAGATTTCAGTCGCAGCTGGCGAATCGACGACCGCCACATTCCCGTTCCGAGCAACTGCAATGGTGAAGGCCGGCAAACAGCAGGTCTACGGCGCCAACCGTACCACTGGCGATGCTGTCGAGAAGACCGTCACGGTTCACCCCAACGGCCGGGACCAAACCTCAACCGCGGCAGGCATTCTCCGCGGCGACTCCACGCTTTCGCTGAACCTGCCGGCCGACATAATTCCGGGTAGCATGCGTGCGCGGCTGAAGATTTATCCCAACCTCTTGGCGCAGGTCACGGAGAGCATCGAGGCCGGACTTGAGCGTCCTTACGGTTGTGGCGAGCAGACTCTATCTTCGACCTATCCCAGTGTCATGTTGTTGAAATACTACAAAGCCTCCGGCGTGACGAGTGCTCCGATGCAGGCAAAGGCCACTCGCTATGTCAGCATTGGCTATCACCGTTTGCTTAACTATCGCGAATCCGGCGGCGGCTTCAGTTATTGGGGCCACGGTTCGCCGGATGCAGCCCTCACCGCCTATGCCGTGCGCTTCCTGTCGGACGTCTCCGCCTTCACCGATGTGGATCCCGACATCATCCACGGTGCCGAGAAATGGCTCGTTGAGCAGCAGGCGAAAGATGGCCACTGGCAACCGAAGTATGGATACGATGACAGCGGCCTTACCGCTTACATCGCCGTTACTCTGGCCGAATCCGAAAATGGTGCGAATGACCCGCTGAAAAAGATTCTCCACGAATCGGTTTCACGCGCTCTCGCGTATTTGTCCGATCCCCACCGAGATCTGAGTGAACCGTACGCACTCGCAGAGTTCGCCATCGCAACGTCTAAGTTCGGCGATCGGCAACGCGCTTCCGACGCTATTTCGAAGCTCATGAAACTGGCAACTTCAGAACAAGGCGGCATGTACTGGGTGCTCGAACACAACACTCCGTTCTATGGCTGGGGACACGCGGGCCGCGTTGAGAGCACCGCGATGGCAGTCCTGGCGCTGGCCACCGTCGATCCAACCGACGAAACCCGCCCCCTGGTGGATGCCGGTACTCTCTGGTTGCTGCAGCAGAAAGACCGCTATGGAGTGTGGTATTCCGGTCAGGCGACCGTCGATGTTCTATCCGCGCTTCTAAAAGGGATCGACACCAATGATTCCAGAAACCCCGACGCCAAACTGGCGGCTGCCGTGAATGGCAAGTCAGTACCGCTAGTCGGGGCCTGGTCTCCGGCTTCAGACGCTCCAGCGATTATCGACGTCTCGGCGTTGATGCAGCCCGGCGATAACACGATCGTCGTTCAGAACGGAAGCACACACTCCACGGCCAGCGTTCAGGCTGTCGCCGAATACTACACTCCGTGGACCGGCGCCGCCGTCACCGAGACTACGCGTCCCGGCGATTCAGATGCCCTTCGTCTCGCCGTGAGGTTTGACAAGACGGAAGCCCGCGCCGGAGAAGAAGTTCGTTGTTCCATCGACGCCGAACGAATCGGAAGCCGTGGCTGGGGCATGATGATTGCCGAAATCGGCCTGCCGCCTGGCGCTGACGTTGACCGCCGCGTGCTCGACGAAGTAGTCAGCAACTCAGGCTGGACGGTTTCGCACTACGACGTTCTCCCCGACCGCCTTGTGCTCTATCTCTGGCCCAACGCCGGAGGCGCCAAGCTGACCTTCGCGTTTCATCCTCGCTACGGCCTGAATGCCCGAACCGCGCCCTCAGTCCTCTACGACTACTACAACCCCGAGGCGTTAGTCGCGCTGCCGCCCTCGGATTTCATCATCAAGGCGACTTCGCCGTCAGAGCCGACCAACACAGTTGGCAGCAAATAACAATCTTTGACAGCAAAGTTGCCACCTACTTTTTCGCTCCTATGCCACCTGGAGCACGCTCACGGGTAAAGACAGAGTTATTACCGCACCGCCTCCCGCCCGATCCGAGATCCCAGCGACCCCGCCGTGAGCCTGAACAACCGCATCCACAAATGCAAGTCCGAGACCGTGCCCAGGAGAATGCTTTCCCTTGACGAAGCGCTCAAAAGCACGGCTCCCGATCTCGAGCGGGAATCCGGGACCATCGTCTTCGATCACCAGTTCTGCCGACCCTTCATGCGCATGCAGCCGAATGGTTACGTGGCATCCCAACGGCAAGTGAGTCAATTCGTTTTCCAGCAAATTGCTTACCACACGATTCATCAGAGGCAAGTCGGCGTCTACCACCACATGAGCCTCGAGGTCACTCGTCACTTCGTGATGGCGCTCAGCCATGGCCGGCTGATAAATATCAACAAGTTGTCTCACGACATCGGAGAGGTCCACCGGACCGCGCTCCATGTGGAGCGCACCAGCCTCTGCCTCAGCCAGATCGAGCGTGGTGTTCAGCAATTGTAGAAGTCGATCCAGGTCTTCGACCGCTTCTCCCACCAAGTCACGCCACTTCTCATTTCCTTCATGGCATAAAGCGGATTCGAGCGTCCCGCGAATCAAGGTTACCGGGCTCTTGAGGTCGTGCGCGATTCCGCCTGTAACGGTGCGAAGCTGATTCACCGAGGACTGAAGCCGGTCCAGCATGCCATTAAACGTTTTCGCCAATCGCGAGATCTCATCCGAATTCCCAGGTTCCGGCAAACGTTCCCCAAAATCTTCGGTATTAATTCGCGCGACGGTCTCCGTAATGCGTTCCACGCGGCGCAGGGTACGACGGGCGCTCCAGTAAGAGATGACGAAGCCCAGCAGGAACATGCCGCCCCAGATCATGAGAAAACGCCGGGCCAGTATGTGCAACAGATGCTTGGCACCGCGATCCGAAAGTCCCAGATAAACAGTTTTTCCCTTCTGAGCCTTCACCGCAACTCGAAATGTTTGGCTCCATCCTTCCACCGCGATGGATTTCGGAGCGCCCGGAACCAGCTTCGCCTGTTGAATCGCCTTAAGAAAAACATCGTTGGAATTTGGCCCCACCCACAACGGACTTTCACTGTTGCTAGGATCCGTCACCAAAAAGAAAACAGAATTCAATCTCTCCCCGCGCGCGTTACGCTCATCCGGAACCTCCTGAGTAGCAAGCTCGGCCACCTCTCGCACGACCCGCTTGTACAGGCGATCACTCGGGGTATCGGCCGACACCTGCGCCAGAACCTCGGCTTCGCCGGTAAGCCACGTGTCGCTGCGTTCACGGATTCCCTGCGCCACAAGGTAATAAACAATCGAGAACGCCACCGCGGTGCCAAGGCCGAAGGCCAGAGTCGTCCAAATCGAAATCCGCCAGGCGGCGGTGGCGCGTAAGTTCTTAGGCATACTTGAGCACGTAACCAACACCCCGAATGGTATGAATCAGCGGCCGAGGAGTGTCATGGTCCACCTTGCTGCGCAGGCGATAAATATGCACATCCACAACGTTCGTCGCGGGATCGATCCGCATCCGCCAAACGTGATCCAGAATCATGGTGCGAGTCACCACCCGGCCTTCATTCCGGCAAAGATATTCCAGCAGAGAAAACTCTTGCGGAGTCAATTGCAGCAACTGATCGCCCCGTCGTGCTTCACGACGCACCAGGTCAAGTTGCAGGTCAGCCGCTTGCAGACGCACCGATTCATTGGTCGGAACCGCGGACCTGCGCAGAAGGTTTCTCAGTCTCGCCAAAAGTTCGGGTAGAGCAAATGGTTTCGTGAGATAGTCGTCTCCACCCTGTTCCAACCCGCGAACCCGTTCATCCACGGAACGCCGCGCAGACAAGATCAATACTGGCGCAGAACTACCTTGCGCGCGGCAGCGGGCAATCAGATCCAATCCGTCCAGATCCGGAAGGCCAAGGTCGATAATGAAGGCATCGTGAATACCTTCCAGGGCAGAGGTCTCGCCGGCTTTCGCGGTGCCCGCCGTATCCACCTGGTATCCGGCCTCTACCAGCGCCCGCTTCAGAAACTTCTGGATCGATACATCATCTTCCACCAACAACAATCGCATAGGAAGGTCCCGTCCGCACCAAGCACTTTACACCTCAAGGTGGGATGCGGGAAACTCCCCGAACGTTGAATCGCCCTCAAAGAAGAAGCACAGTTTTTCCAAGGCAGGCTGCTTGAATGTTCCCGCAGCGTAGACGTGGAACGTACATCGCTTCACTAAAATTTATTGCGGACGCCATGTCATATCCACACGCACTGGAATCTCGTTCTTAACCGGCATCGTCAAGAGCGACGGCGGATCAATTTTGAAATCAGTCAGTGTGGCCGGAATCGTCCCCGTGAGGTGAGTCTCCCCGCCCTGGGCTTCCAGCTTGAAAGGAACCTGCTTGTATTGGACGGTCTGGCCAGCGAACTGAATCTCCAGATCGGCGTCAACCGTCGTCGATGCGGCGGCCGATTCTGCAAGGCGCGTGCGCACGGTCACGATGGGAAACTCCGCACCGCGTGTCACCTGAATCATGTGGAGGTCGCGGTTGCTGTCGCCCGAATCAAACGACTTCACCGGTACCGCGATCAGGAAATCGCATTGTCCAGCGTGGCAAACTCCCTTTCCCCGCGCCGTGTGGCTCACTCCCTCACTCTGATGCAACGGATGGGACACATGGTAGGTGAGGGTGCTTTTTTGCAGAACCCATTGCCTATCCGCCGCCAGAAGAAACGTCGGAAGCGCCAGAAGCAAGCAGCAGGCGGCGACGGTTTTCATGCTCGGCGACGTCATAAGCGGTCAGAACTTAACGGAAACAGACAGCAGCGCGGCCCCAAACGCCCCCGCCGTAACGACGGCCACCGGGCCATGCGCGGAGGCGAAGCCATGAACTTTTTCGCCGTTGTTTTTCTGATCGAAAGCCATAATCCCCATGATGGGCGTCAATATCATTCCGGGGCCGTGTATCCAAGCCATCGCCTCGTGAAATTTTATCGGACCACGCTTTTTGGTTCCGGGTACCCTGGGCGCGCGAATTGCATAGTAAGCAGTAATGCCGTACAGATCGCCGGTCAGGCCGCCTAGCGCCACGTGTAAATCGCGAGCAGCCGTGCCTTCACTCTTGCCGCCAGCGCCAGGACCGAGGATCACTGTCGCAATGAGCGGTATCGTCGTGATCAAACCCATCCGCTGATGGATCTTCAGCATCCGCGTTCGTTTATCCAGCAGCGCTTGTTCCCGTGCGTTTCCCTGGGTCTGCTCCGGAGAAAGGCCGAGATCCGCAAGCGACGGCGCCGTCGTTGTTGCGGACGGAGCATTCGGCAAACTCTCTTGCGCCCCCGCCGATGGCTTGCCGCTATTTTGTTCGCCCGCCTCCAGCTTCTCGTCCAGAACCGACGCCTCGGTCCCACTGACCGTTGCGGAAGCAATCTCCATCGTCTTGAAACCAACCGCCTCAAATTTCAGCCGGTAGTTGCCAGGTGTCAAGCCTTCAACCTTATAAGAGCCATCAGTCCCGGTAGTCGCACTTCGCGTCTCGCCATTGTCTATGCTCGTCGCCGTCACCGTGGCATTTGCAACCACCGCGCCAGATGCATCGGTGACCTTGCCCGTCAATATGCCGGCTCCAGACATCTGTGCCATAAGAGACGGAGCCATCGTAACGAATAACCAGACGACAAAGACGCGAGGGACACAACTACCTAAGTTGCGAAAAGACGTCCTTTGCATTCTGCCTTTGCACCCTTCTTCAGCAGGCGCTGACCTTAGTGTCGCGACAAGGCCTGTCGAGATACTATGTCCCGGACATTACCGTGCCTTTTCTGGAAGATGACAATTTGTTCATCCAGCGACGTGAGCATTGCAGGAATCTGCATCGAGTGATGGGATTGAATCTTCCCAGGTCAACGCTGGAATCTAATACACGTACGCCTTGAGGAAGACGAAAACTACCACGCCGGTGATCGAAACATAAAGCCAGATGGGGAAGGTCCAGCGTGCGATTCGGCGGTGTATGGCGAACCGCCCCGTCAGCGAGAAGAAAAACGTGGTAAGCACCATCGGCAGCGCGACAATGGAGAGGATTATGTGGCTGGCTAGAATGGAAAGGTAAAGCGTGCGCACCGCGCCGTGACCGGGAAAAATCGTGTCGCCGTGCAGCGCGTGGTTCACGATGTAGCTGACGAGAAAAACGGATGAGAAGGCAAAAGCCAGCAGCATGCTCGTGCGATGCGCATCCCGGTTGTGATGCTTGATGAAATACAATCCCACACAGAGCGTAATCGCGCACAATCCGTTCAGAACCGCGTTCAGGGCCGGCAAAAACATCCAGCGTCCGGCAAAATCCGCCGAAGGATGATGCACGTACAGCAGCCACAGCAGGAATGACACCGCGAGGCCGCTTACCACGACGATCGCTCCAACCACCGGGCGCGGACGAATCTCAGCCTGTTCCATGCCGACAATTAAATCACAAAAATCCATCGGCAAGCATGTAGATCCCGCCGCAAATACAAATCGCAGCCCCCCAATCTCGCGTTATTTGCAGGTGATGCTGGGATTATTTTTCGCCAGGTCCAGGCATGCCTGGCGTTGCTGCGCGCGCCGTGCGGCGTCGTCTTGCGCAACCACTTGCGGCTGTGTGGCAGGCTGCGCCGCGGACGCCGTCGCGGTCGAAGCAGGCACTGCAGCAACCTTTGCGGCGGCCGCCGTAGAACTCGCGGCCGGAGCCGGAGCAATCGCCGCCGGCGCTTTATCCAGCATGGCTTGAAATGCCTGCATCTCTTCAGGCTTGCTCCAGGGCACCGGGTTGGTTTGCACTTTGCAGTAATCGTCTGGAAAATCCCATGCCGGCTGCACCGTCACCTTCGTCACACCATTGCTCTCCGCCAACGTGTAGGACCACACTTGTTTCGTGGTCATCCCCGGACACGCACTCGAAGCCATGAAAATCTGACCGTAGAGCGGCATCTGCGCCCACCGCGAGAAACGGAACTGCAGCTGATGATCGGAATCGGTATCGGAATCGAGCGCGTAGCCATCCTTCAGACTTTCCTGAACGATGAGCGCCTTCACCGTTTGCGCCGACGCCTTGCTCGTGAACACATACGGCCCCGGCTTAACTTTTTCTTTCTTGTCGCGCGCCACCGCCAGGCTCGTGATCGCCAAGATCACAATCAGAATCGCAGCTTTCTTAATAGCTTGTTTCGTAACTCGCTTCGTAACGCTCTTCATAACTCTCACCCATAGTGACTGTACCGAGACACCGTCACGCCCCGCCAATTACCAGGGTCACATCAGCAAGCCACATCAGCAAGTCCACCTCGGAAAGCCGCTCCCTCACTCCAGTACATCCCACTTCTCCCGATACCCTTCCCACCTCGGCGCCCTGCTCGGAATATCCGGATAAAATCTCAAACTCTTCGCCCGCCCCAGCACCCCAATCGGCAGCAAGTTCCAGACATTCAGCGGCTGCACATGCGCCGCCAGCACATCAATCTCTTCCGCCGTATATCTTTTCTTGCCTTCCCCGCGCGTCGAGTACACCGGTTGCACCTCATACCCCCGACGATGCAACCTCCCCGTCGCCTTCACCTGCACCCGCAACATCCGTTCACCCTCCCGCGCCCACACCACAAAGTCATATTTCTCGCTGTCGCCCCACGGCAGCGCCACTCCAAACCCCAGCGAACTCGCCTTCTGCAAAAACATTGCCTGCGACAACTCCCCAATCCTCTTCGGATTCCTTCTCCTCCGTTCCAACCACTCCTCATCCACCTCCGCCCGAATCCACGGAATCACAATCCTCGCCCCGCCCTCCATCTTCTCGCCGCCAACATTCGAACCATCCCTCGCCATAACGAACCTCTCCCCCTCCGCAGCCGTTGGTTGACGGCGCAGTTCCACCCGAGACAAATTTTGACTAATACTCACCGTATATCGCGAAGTCAACCCAAAGGCAACAAGAAGCCGTCCTTTATTTAGGAAGAATTCCCAAAACGGGAAAGCCGTATTATCGTCGATAAGGGCGCGTAATCAGAGTTATGCAAATGTCGAAGACAATGCTCAGGAATTTGCTCTATGTCTGCTTTTCGGCGGTGGGGCTTCTTCTAATTGCCGGGCTTGGCTTTTGGTGGTGGCTTATGCGTATGCCTGATTATTATCTTCCGCCTGAGCAACGCGTGGTCCAGCAATTCGAGACTAACAGGACTGATTACTTTCGGTTTGTTGCACTCCTGCGAGAGGATCAATCTGTCCGGTATGTCGGCGGCGATGGCAAGGTTGATTTGTTCGATGGAACACACGGACGGGTGGTTCCTGAATACCGGGAACTCATTCGCAAGATTGGAGCCAAGTTCGTGATGGTCAGCGAGGATGGCGCAATGGAGTTTGCCCTTTGGGGGGACGGTTGCGCGGTTTGTTCAGATTCCTACATGGGCGTGCGCTACTATCCGAAGGATCACAAGGCAGGTTCTTCTCCAGAAGAGACGCAGACTGTAGTTACTTCTTTAGACAGCGCGAAACTTCCTCAGGAAAAAGGGAACGTTGCCAGCGGTCTTTATGTAGTCCCGATCGAGCCCGAATGGTTCGTCTACCGGTACGAGTACCGGGAATGAGGAACGTAGCCGGGTGGCCCACTCAAGCCCGGTTTTGGCTTGAGTGGGGTAGTTCCGCTGATAAATAGCGCATTCCTACCGCTCCTTCGTGTTTTCGCGCGGGGTGGCCCATCCTTGCGTTCTTTGCAAGGGTGGGACTTCCCGACTGCAAACCTCTTACGATTTTGACCTCCGCAGAACGCAAGAGACCAGAGGACGCGCAGCCCCATGGAATCCCACCCTTTCGCAAAAACCGCGAAAGGATGGGCCACCCGCGGTTTTCTGTTAGCTACTAGAAATTGACGCAAGTTCGGCAATCGTCATGATCGTCTTTTTGGGCGTCATGTTTCCAGAGAACACGGTGGCCGTCACCTTCTTTTCCAGCTGCTCGGGATGCTGCCGCTTGGTCTGATCCCTCACTGCGTAGTTGAAAGCAATGAGGGTCAGACTCTTGGTCCCGCGATAGAGATTTCCCGTGGGAGGGTACCCTTGCTCATTCGTAATCTCGAACCTGGAGAACCCAGGCGGCGCTCCAGCGCGACTCAGACCAGAGGGCGGCGCACCGTCTATAAATTCTCCCGGAAAATCGAGTTGCAGCTTGAAGTCTGTAGCTGTTTGTTCGCCGTCGTTTTCGACACATACGCTCAATTGGAAAACGTCATCACTTCCACCGTTCTGAGGGTGCCTCCGCTCAAGCCGGTGCTCAAGAATCGCCCTGACCGACAATGGTTCCTTGATCCGAGGTGGCTGCTGCAGGAATGGTTTTAGCTTTCGAGCGAAGTCAACTGCGAGTACCCTACACGCGGCCGCGATCTCCTTCCTGTCCGCCCTGGGGTCCAGACCGAAAACGACCGCACCGCCTTTGTGGCGTAGATCAAACGGGAGATCCTCGTGAGTTCCATAGTGTGTGTTGAACACCAAAACCAACCGTGCGTCCGTGCATTCACTTAAGGCATATCCCAGTTCGATCGCCACGTTGGAATTGATGAGCTTTTTACCCTCATCAGTCTTGCCGACGATCGTCACGTCGGCAACCACTACTTCCGATTTCTCGATCTTGCCGAAAATAGTGCTCGCCAAGTCAGGGCTGCCGGTTGTCCCCTGAATGTCTTGATCCAGGTGGAGGTAGCCACGGACCGCTTCTTCGATATCCTCGGTTTCCTTCAGCTCGTTGACGGCTGCTTTCAGGGCGTCCCGCACGAGATGCCTGCCGATTTGCCCGGGGGTGTCTGACTGCCAGGACCAGAAGATCTTCATATCAACCGTCACACGCTAAGAGCTGACTATTGTTTCACCCCCAGCTGCCAGAACAAGAACGAATAAATGTCCGTGAACTCTTCAATCTGCTTCGCCACCGGCTTCCCCGCGCCATGTCCCGCCTTCGCCTCAATCCGCAACAAAATCGGCCGCTGCCTGCTTCTGCCATTCTTCGCTTCCGCCTGCATCAGCGCCGTCATCTTCTTCGCATGCATGGGGTCGACGCGGGTGTCGGTATCCGCCGTCATAAGTAAGGTTGCGGGATACTCCACTCCCGCCTTCACGTGGTGATAGGGCGAGTAGGCGTAGAGCCACTTGAATTGTTCTGCGCTTTCCACGTTGCCATACTCGGGGATCCAGAGCTTTGCGATCTGGAAATCCTGATAGTGCAGCATGTCGAGCAGCGGCACCTGGCAGACCACGGCGCGAAACAGATCGGGGCGCTGCGTGATCATCGCGCCCATCAGCAGTCCGCCGTTCGAGCCGCCCTGAATGGCGAGATGATTCTTGTCGGTATATTTTTCGGCGATCAGATGCTCGGCCGCGGCGATCATGTCGTCGAACACATTCTGCTTGTTGCCGAGCATGCCGGCGCGGTGCCAGTCTTCTCCGAACTCGGAGCCGCCGCGCAGGTTGGCCACGGCATAAACTCCGCCGTGTTCCAGCCATAAATAAGTCGCGGGCCGGAAGGCGGGCGTGTTGCTGATGTTGAATCCGCCGTAGCCGGTCAGCAGCGTGGGATTGTCGCCATCCTTCTTCAGTCCCTTCTTGTGGACTACGAACATGGGGACGCGCGTGCCGTCTTTCGAGTTGAACCACTCCTGATGCATCTCGTAGGCGGCGGGGTCGATCGCGGGCGCATCTACCTTGGCCCACAGCGAAGTGGTTCCGGTCTCTAGGTCATATCTATAAATGGAGGGCGCAAACGTGAATGACTGGAAGCCGTAGAAGATTTCGTCTTTATTCCATTTGCCCGATGTTCCGAAAACGGTGCCGATGGCGGGCAATGGGAGGTCCTTCACATTCTCTCCATCGGTATCGAAGATCTTGAGCTGCGACGAGGCGTTCTGCTCGTACTGTGCGACGATCTTGTCGCCCCATAGTCCAATGTTCTGCAAAACCGAACCCGTCTGCGGAATGATTTCCTTCCAGTCGTCGCGCTCATAGTTGCCCGCTTCCGCCATAAACACGCGATAACGTGGAGCATCTTCGTTGGTGACGATATAAAGCCTGCCGTTGTACACCGTACCGCTATAGAGGAAATTCTTGTTCGTAGTGATGCGCGTCGGCGGCGTGCCCTTTTTCAGATCCATTAAAAAGAGTTCGGTCTTGGTCCAGCCCTGAGACACCGTGATCAGGAGCAATTGGCCATCGTTGTCCATGCTCACGCTGGGCCAGTCTTCCGGGTCGCGGCCTTCGCCGAAAATTGGCCGTTCGGTCGACGGATCCGTGCCGAGTTCATGATAGAAGACACTGCGGTGATATACCTCCTCGCCGTCGGGGACGTCGCCCTTCTTGGGATAGCGCGTGTAGTAGAAGCCGGAGTTGTCGTGCGTCCAGGCAATGCTGGCGGCGCGGGTGCGCTCGATAGTGTCGGGCAGGATTTCTCCAGTGTTGGTATTGATGATGTGCAGCGTGCTCATCTCCGATCCGCTCGCCGAGGTGCCGTAAGCCACGTACTTGCCATTTTCCGAAGGCTGGTACCAGTCGAGCGCGACCGTTCCGTCGGCGGCCAGCTGGTTAGCGTCGACCAGCACGCGGTCTTTGCCGCCGACACCTTCGCGTACATAAAGGATGGGCTGGTTCTGCATGCCCTCGCGGCGCGTATAGAAATAATGTCTGCCCTCGAGCTGCGGCACGCCGATGTTGCCGATGCTCAGCAGCTCGGTGAGCCGCTGGTGAAGCTGCGCGCGGCCGGGCAGTGGATCGAGCAGGGAGCGGGTGTAGGACATTTCCTCCTCCACCCATTTCTGGGTGGCAGCACTATCTCTTTCCAGCCAGCGGTAGTTGTCGACGATTTTGATGCCGTGGAAGTCTTCTTCCAGCGGCCGCTTCTCCGCTACCGGAGGCCCCGCTGCCGCAGCCTCGGCAGGGTTGGCGGAAGAAATGGATTGGCCCGAAGAAGAGGGAGACAGGCCCGAGGACGGTGGTGCCTGGACCAAAGGAGATTTAGACTGCCCGGAGGAAGAACTGGCCGAGGAAGAGTTAGAGGTGGAAGAGTTAGAGGTGGAAGAGTCAGACGGATCCGCTGCAAAAATCGCGGCGCCCAGGAACGTCAAAGACGCAAAAGCCCAAAGCAAACGAAAACCTCCTGACATAAACACCTCATGCGGAAACGCAGGTCCCGAACGGCGCGGACAGCTAGAAATCGTGTGCTTCGTCGCGAGCGGGAGTCTCGACCCCAAAGCGTATCAGAAAGCGATGACGCAATCGTCAGCGCAGTTTTCAGACGCCAACCCAAGATGTTATGATGGAATCCGAAAGCGGCGGTGCGCGCTCCGCGCGCACCCCACCACACTCCTCAGTAGCTCAATGGCAGAGCATCCGGCTGTTAACCGGAGGGTTGTAGGTTCGAGTCCTACCTGAGGAGCCATTCTATTTCCCGCCCTGTGTTAGGTTTACGCCGCTTTTTTCAACGCGTGCAGCGCGCGCTCACGGCTGCGCAGCAGCGCTAAAATCGTGCTAGTCTCGTTCGTTTAATGGAAGGCCTGCCATGTTCAGTTTTTTGCGCTCGGCCCTCGTCGCCGCTCTGTTGTTCCTCCTTTTGCCATTCGCGGCGCTGGGCGACGACACCAATGCTTCCGCTACGCCACCGGAACTCGCGGCTGCCGACCGACTCTATCGAGCGGGCAAGTTCGCGGAAGCGGAGGCTGGCTATCAGGGAGTTCTTAAGAATGACTCGAAACTCGTGCCAGCGGAAGCGGTGCTTGCTCAGGTTGGACTGGTGCGGGCTATGTTGCGGCAGCAGAAGATTGATGAAGCATTGGACACAGTGAACACTGCTTTGGTGGTACAGCCCAATACGGCGGCATTGCTGGCGGCGAAAGGTGATGTCCAGTTTCGCGACGGTGAAATGTCGGATGCAGAGGTGTCATATCTCGCAGCGAAGAAGATCGATGCGAAGGAAGTGCACGCCTATCTTGGACTGTCGCGGTTGTATGCATCCTACTCCCTGTACCGTAAGGCCTATGAACAGCTCCAGAGCGCTCACGAGGTTGCTCCGGACAATATCGAGGTACAGAAGGCATGGCTGCGTATGCTTCCACGAAAAGAGAGGATGGCGGCATTGGAGGCCTACCTGGGTGGGCCACATCCTGATGATGAAGACGAAACAAAGTGGATGACGGAGTATTTGGGGTTCCTGAAAGCTACAACAGATAAGCCCATTCATGCGTGCAGGCTGGTCAGCAAAGTGGAGCGGACCGAAACTAAGTTGGAGACGATGTATGGGGCGGACGCACATCGCATGCGGGGCATCGGCCTGTCGGTTAGGCTCAATGACCGGAATGTCCGCCTGCTGCTCGATACCGGAGCAGGCGGGATCGTGGTGAGCCACAAGGTTGCGCGAGAAGGCGGGGCTGACGCCAATCTCGGCGGTGCATTTTGGAGGCATCGGCGATAAGGGGTTGCAAAGCGGCTACACAGCGGTAGCGGACGACATCCGAATTGGCGAGCTAGAGTTCAAAGACTGCATCGTCGCCGTAAGCGACAAAGGCTCTGTGGCAGATCAAGACGGGTTGATCGGCGCCGACGTGCTTGGGGCGTATCTCATCGACATCGATCTTCCGGGAATGCAGCTCAAACTTTCTCCGCTGCCGAAGCGCCCCGAAGATACAGTTGCACCAAAGTCGCTGAACAGCGAGGGCGAGGAACAAGCGAATGCGGAGCAGAAAGAAGAGAGCGCGAATGAGCCAACTCCGAAGTCCCAAAATTCCTCACCGCCGACAGCGACACCAGCACGACGCCTGCCCAAAGATCGTTACATTGCGCCCGAGATGGCGGACTGGACGAAAGTTTTCCGATTTGGCCACAACATATTGGTACCCACGAGCGTGAACAATTCCAAATTCATGTTGTTCGGACTCGACACGGGTGCCTTCAGCAATCTGCTGTCGGTGCGTGCCGGGCGGCAAGTCAGCAAGGTTAGTTCGGAAGACCGTTTGCGGGTTCATGGTGTGGGCGGCGAGGTGGATAAGGTTTACAGTTCTGACAAGGCGACCTTGCGTTTCGGGCACTTTCAGCAGGCGAACTTAGGCATTATCACGCTGGACCTCTCCACCATCAGCCGACATACCGGGACAGAGGTTTCCGGTTTTCTGGGATTCGCAATGCTGAGGCAGCTTGAGGTGGAATTGGACTATCGCGACGGGCTTGTTGATTTCAAGTACGATCCCAAGCGCGTGAACCTTTTCGTCAGGTAGCCAGGGCCACTAGTCATTCGGGAATTAATTTTCGAGACCAGCGAGGCGGCTTTCCATCTGACTCGCTGCTTCGGTGAAGGTCATGCGGATTCCGTGCTCGGGGCGCAGGATGACCATGGGGCGGGCTTCGATGGTCTGGCCGGGAACCAGACGGAAATCGTATTTTCTGAGGAGAACACTCAGAATCATGAGGATCTGCAGCATGGCGTAGTTGCCGCCGATACATCCCCGAGGGCCGGCGCCGAAGGGCAAATGGGCGAAGGGTGTGTGAAGCTTCTCCTTCGTTTTGGTGAAGCGTTCCTGGTCGAAAGTCTCCGGGTTCTCCCAGTACTGCGGCGAATGGTGTACGCCGTAAATGAACACAACGACCGTCGAGCCGCGGGGGATGTCGACGTCGCCGGCGCGGTCGTCGGCGAGAGCCATGCGGTCGACCATCCAAAAGGGTGGATAGAGGCGCAGCGCCTCCATTGATTACCTGAGTCGTGAACTCGAACTTGGGAACGTCCGAGAAACTTAGTGGCCTTTCGCCGAGGACAGAATCGAACTCCTCGCGTACCCGGTCGACACAATCCGGACGCGAGCTTAGCAGGTAGAGAAGCCAAGATAAAGCATTCGACGACGTTTCGTGGCCGGCGACCAGCAGTTGCATGCTCTCGCTGAGGATCAACTCGTCGGGCATGCCCTGGCCGTCGCTGTAGCGGGCGTCCATCAGGATCTGCAGCAGATCGTGGCCGGGAGCCTCGTTGCGGCGGCGGCTGGAGGTATTCGTCCAAGCACGCCGAAGGCGCGGGATCGCATGTCCTCAGTGCCGGCGCAACTCGCCCGAGACCGCAAACCAGGGATTCAGATAGGGCTGAATGGTTTGCCGAACCATAAATTCCTGGACGGTCGAGATGGCTCAGGCTGACGAGGTCGATGTCTTCCTCTTTCAATCGGGCGCCAAACAGAGATCTTGCCGACCATGGCGAAAGTAATCTTCATCATGAGGGGGTAGATATCGACCGGGCCGGTGCGGGCTTGGCGGTCGAAGTCCTGCAGAGAATCGGCGAGGGAGTCCTGCATGATCGAGGACAGAACTTCGAGTTGCTTTCGTTCAAAACCTGTCTGGATGAGGCGCCGCTGCGTGCGCCAGGGTTCGCCCTTCAGTGGTGAGAAGACCCTTGCCCAGGAAATGGCCCATCCGCTTCTTTTGAATTTCGGACTTGTAATAGTTCTCCGAATTCGTCTTCAGCACGTGCTGAATGACGACGGGATTGATGGTGACGATGGCCTCTTTGACGCCGCCAAAATAGAAGCGGAAGGTGTCGCCGTGGAGTTCGGTGTACTTCGTGAGAACCTGTACCGGATTGCGGGCCATGGCACGCGAATCCAGGAAGGATTGGGAGCGGGAGACGGCGGGTATGCTATGCGGCAAGGTCACGCCTCGCTATCCAACGGCTTGAGAAGAGAAACATGATCCTCGTTTCCCAACTGTTTCAAGAGGAGCAGATGATGTTTGATCGCCTGAGTCATGGTGGGATGTTGCCGATAGGGAATGCCGATATTCTTCGGCGGTCTGCTTCACGATCCGGGTCAGCGGAGCATAGTGAGTGTGGCATACAAAAGGGCACAGATGGTGGACGATGTGGTGGTTGAGCCCGCCGACCAGCCAACCGACCAGCGGAGTCTCGGTCGCGTAGTCGGCCGTGGTCGCGAAAATGTGGTCGATCCAGTTATCGAACTCGTTGCGGTCTGGCAGGGAAGTAAGTGCTGTCGATCACGTGTGTGGTCTGGAATACGAGGGCTACGCTCAAGCCGATGATTAAATGGGAAAGTACGAAAGCCAAAGCGACCAGCCAGAGGCGATTTCCGCAGCAGCACGACCGGCAAAATCAGCATGTAGGTGACGTAAAAAGCTTTGCCGGCAAAAAGAGTGATGTATTCCCGCAGGGGATGCTTGGTGCGTTTCAGATAATCGTGCGAGGGGAAGAAGAAGCACTCGAAGTCCCTCACGAACACATAGTCGAGGGAAAATACCGCGTACATCAAGAGCGCATAGATGTGCTGGAAGCGCTGCAGGCGCGTCCGGGGTTCGTGGGGCGTAAAGCGTAAGACGCCGCGTCCGGTAAGCGCGTCGTCTTCGCCGTGGAGATTGATGCAGGAGTGGTGGCCGCGATGATGGAGGATGCGCCACATGTAGGAGCTGATTCCACAAACATCGAAAACGTAATTCAGGGCTTTGTTGACCGACCGCGATCCGACGAGATGGCGTTGTGGTTGCTGTCGTGGGCGATGTTCAGCAGAAGGAAGGTCTGTGCGATGGCATTTAAAAGGTAGAGGGCGACGAACTTCCATGAATCCGGCTTGAAGGTGTAGAGAGCGATCCAGCTGCCCGCGAGCACGGCCAGCCCGACCGCGATTTTGAGCCACATGGCGAAGTCGGCTTTGGGAGAAATGTTTCCGTCGGAAAAAAAATCGTCGAGGCGGCGGCGCAAGACTTTGGGAAAGGAAGACTCAGGGGCCGAGGCGGAAACGGAGTCCCGCAGCGAGGCCTCCGCGGGTACAAGATCATCAATCTCCGGGTTCAGACTAATAACCGCCTCGTCTCGGATCGTCACCGGCGTCAATGATGTAAGGCTCGGCTCGATGCCTCCCGGCCCGGTTTGCCGAGGAGCATTCTTCAGATCGACCAGGCCAGTGGCGGATTGCGTTGCCGAAAATACCGCCTCTGGCGCAAAGAGGTGGAAATTGATGTTAGCTCGAAAACTTAAGGAAGATCAAGGGAATTTCGGGTCACGCCGGAGCCGGCGTAACGGCGTTGGTTCGCAGTGGTAACGCCGTGTGCGCTGCTTCCCAGCGATGCTAAATCTCTGTTAACATCGACCGCTCAGTACAAAAATGGAACGAAGAACTTTGATCGAGCGATTCGGCGCCCGGAGGGGTTAGTCTTGACCGGGCCTGAGTCTTAGCTGTAACCAGTCTTGACAGGACTTGCTTTAGATAGGACCAGGAGAAGCACGGTGTTAAGAACGGTAGGGCCTCTGTTGTCGAAGTCGGTCTGCCCCCTGTGCACGGGGAGCGACTTTGGTTTTCTGGTACGGAGTTTTCGTCATTCCACGCAGGAGGTTAGCAAATGGCGGTGCCACCGCCATGAGTACAGATCCGAATCTATGATGGCTTCGATTTTAGACAAGCTGGATAGTCTAGGGGATCAGCACCCGCACCGACTTCTGTATTCGTACATTGACCTGAACGGCAACCAGATAGGAGGCTACTCCTACGAGTCGTTTCTCCACCGGACGAAGGTGATCGCCGGACATTTGCGCAAGGAGCATGGTTTCGAGGCGCAGGACCGTCTGCTGCTCGCCTACCCGCCGGGGCTGGAAATGATTTGCGCGTTTTTTGGCTGCGTGCGCGCGGGATTGATCCCGGTGCCCGTCTATCCTCCCAGTTCCCATGGCTTCCAGGGTGCGCTGTACAAGATGGTCCACATCGCCAAGGATTGCCAGGCGGCGGGCATTTTAACCAGCAAAGACTACCTGGGATCGCTGAAGACAAATCTTGCCAGAAGCGGAGTGTCGGCATCGGGAGTGGACGTGGACTACATTTCCGGGCTTCGTTGGGTGGTCACTGAAGATTTCGTCGATATGGTTTCGGACGAAACTTTCACCGGTGCTTCCAACGGCAGATCCAACGGGGCTTCCAACTGCGCGTCGAAGATTCTGTTTCTGCAGTACACGTCGGGGTCGACTCGAGATCCTAAAGGCGTGATGGTGACGCACGAAAACATACTGCATAACTGCCCGCTGGTGATCGACCATGATGCGCCGATCGTCGTATCGTGGCTTCCGCAGTATCACGATATGGGGCTGATTGGATGCTACCTTTATCCCGCGCTTACGGGCGGCACGACTTACGGCTTTGCTCCCACGGACTTCATTCAGCGGCCGACCCTGTGGTTCGACGCGATCAAGACTTATGGGGCCACCGCCTCCGCGGCGCCAAACTTCGCTTACGATTATTGCCTGCGCGCGGGGCGGCTCTCGAAGGAGAGTTTGGAGAGTTGCGATCTTAGCACGCTCCGGTTGCTGATGGTTGCCGCGGAACCCGTGAAACCGGACACTTTTAAACGGTTTCTGCAGGCCTTTCAGCCCCATGGACTAAAGGCGGAAAGCTTTTTTGTCGCGTACGGGCTGGCGGAAAATACTCTGGCGGTTTCGCTCGGTGGGCGCAACATTATTTCAGTCAACAAGAACGGCATCGCGCTGGGGAAGGCGCGCATGACTACGGAGGTTTCCGAAATTGGCGCGGCTACGCAGATCGTGAGTTGTGGAACTCCTCTGCCGGGCATCACGGTGAAGATTGTGGATGCGGAGAGGCACGTCGCGCTGGAGCCCGGTCGAATCGGCGAGATCTGGATTGCTGGAGGGAGTAAGTGCGTGGGTTTCTGGAATAATCCGGAACTGACGCTGAAGCTGTTTCACGCCCGGCTGGTGGACGATAGCCCCTATGACGATGGCTACCTTCGGACCGGCGATATGGGTTTCTTCCACGACGGCGAACTCTTCGTCTGCGGCCGTATCAAGGACATGATTATTCTCCGCGGACAAAACTATTACCCGCAGGATATCGAGGCGGTGGTGGAGAAGGCGTCCGGGCTGATCCGGACGAATTGTGTTGCCGCGTTTCAGATTAATGAAGACAGCGAGCCGGCGTTGGCGATCGTCGCCGAGGTGAAGAATCCAAAAGCGCTGCCGGATGCGCTCAAGATTGCAGCTGCCGTGCGGAATTACCTCAACGTGGAAGTGGCGCTGATTTCTTTTATTGCGCCCCGTGCGATACCGAGAACCAGTTCGGGCAAGATCATGCGCCATAAAACCAAGCACATGTGGCTGCAAGGTCAATTTACGGTGCTGTCGGAGTTTTCGCGGGAGAAGGACGATGGACCGTCCTCATGTGTAGGGCAGTCGCCTTTTGACGTATTGAAGGCGCGTTACAGCCTGACGGGCACGGAATCGTACAACCTGGTCGAAGCTGGACTGGATTCCCTGGATCTGGTTGTGTTCATGCACGAGATCAAGGAACTGTTAAAAGATAAAGGCGCCGATATGCTGGCGAGGCAGGTGGATATTGGTCTCGTTCAGCGGGTGAGCGTTGCCGAGTTGTTTCGACTGGCGGAACAGTTGGAGCGGGCTCCGGAAGAAGCACTGGCTCCGCTGCGGCATTCGCTGGCGGCTTTCCGCGATGAACAGCGCGCGGCGGAACAGCGCATGATGCGCAACGACAGAAAGCTTATCTTCGAGCCTCCGGGGCCTGCGTTGTTGCCGGAAACACCAATCCTGAATAATGTTCTGCTCACGGGGGGAACCGGCTTCATCGGACCGTTCCTGGTGAAAAGTCTGCTGGAACAAACGAGTGCGAAGATCCACGTTCTGGTGAGGTCTTCCGACGAGTGTCAGGGCAGGCAAAGGCTGAGGGCGGCGATGGAATCGATGGGGCCTTGCCCGGATGAGTTGATGGAGATGTTCGAGAGTCGAGTGGTTCCGGTTTGCGGGGATCTTGGCCAGAGGGAGCTGGGATTGACGCCGGCGGTCTGGGATTTTCTGGCGAATGAAATCGATACGGTGTTTCATAACGGCGCGACCGTAAATTACTTGCTCAACTACGACCGGATGCGTGACGCGAATGTGCGGGGAACGAATGAGGTCTTGAGACTAGGGTTCGAAGGACGGCCCAAGAGCTTCAATTACGTCTCGACGACGTTCGTGTTTGGCTGGGCGGTTAAGAGTGTTCTTTACGAGACCGACTTGAACGAGAATATGGAGCTTCTCGATTTTGGATATAGCCAGTCCAAGTGGGTATCGGAGCAAGTGGTAATGGACGCGTGCCGCCGAGGGCTTACGACGCGGATTTTCCGGCCGGCTCTGGTGAGTCCGTCGATTACAGGTGGAGGCAATAACTTCGACATTGCAGTGCGTCTCGTAGCATTCATGGTGAATCACGGCATTGGAGTCGATGCTCTGAACCAGGTGAGTTTCGTTCCCGCAGACCTCACGGCGAACAATATCGTTGCGATTTCCACCACCCCAGGCACGGAGAATAAGACATATCACGTAGTGAGAGACGATTACGCGAACATGCTGGACATTACCGGGTTGATTACGAAGGCGACCGGGCGGCAATTTGAAGTGTTCAGTCTTCCTGACTTCGTTCCTGAGTTGATCAGGAGATGCAGGAAGGAAGATCTGCTGTTTCCGCTGCTGGACTTTCTGGTGGGGTCTGTCGACAACATCTCGGCGATGGAGTTCAAACGCTACGACAGTTCCAGCTATCAGGCGGCGCGGGATGCGTCCAAATGGGGCAAGCCGGATCCGTCTCTCGAAGATACGGTCAATGGCATCCTGAAATTCATGCACCGAAAGGGAATCATCTCGGTTGCGGCTCGTGAGTCTAAGGCCGTGGGAACCGGGCGGTAGGCGGTTCAAGCGTGCGAATGCATCGGGCGTGGCACAGCGATAGTTACTGCTTCTGAAATACCAGCGTCTCTTTTACTTGCTGACCGGTTTCCAGAGTGCCTGTCGTGGTGAGCGTCATCTGTGCTCCGTCGGCGGAAACTACCCAGCGATCTTTTTGGGAGATTTGATCATCTCTCCGGTAGATCGAGTCGACCGTGTGAGCGTCGACGAGCTGGAGGGCCACGGTATCGTTGCTGGAGTTTTTGAGATTGTATTCCTTGCCGTCGAAGCGGGCGCTATAGCTGAAGTCACCTAAGAAGCGGACCCCTCCGTTTCCGTCTGCCTCGATCTTGAGCGTCAACCCTTGGCGCAATCGAGTCTTACTCAGGTCCTCGGTCCACTCGCCACCGAATAAGTCATCGGGAGCCTTCGTTCCCCCGGTCCGCGTCCACACCGTGATCCGGTCGGGATGGCCTTTCCGTGAAGTCGTGCTGGTTAACTCGTTACCGTCGCTCGAAAGTTTGTCACGAACCGTGGCCACTACGGCTCCATCTTTCTTCTCTTTGACTTCGACTTGATGCTTATCGATCCTGCGCAGTTCGATTTGATTAATTGCTGGATTGCCTTGTACGGGCGCTTCATGGCCGTCTAACTTCGCGGTGAAATCGAAGTGGGACTCGCCTGAACTCACGACGTGCACCACATGGTGGAGGGACGTGACGGAGAGTTTGTTGGGGGGATCGAGGGTAGACTGCGCAGAGATGAGCGCCCAGGAGCCGACGCGGGGGTCTGCCGCCCCAATTTGGAGGGCGACAACTAGCCCGAGCAACGCGAGTTTGTGCATTGGTCCTCCTGCATTGGTCCCCTTAGAAACTATCTATCCTAACCACACCATAATACGAATCCGTCCGCAATGCGAACCCGGGTGCACTGGGTTATCCGGAAACAGTGGTTTCAAATCAAGATTGATCCGGAAGCCCGAAACGGGATCCGCGCGGATGAGAATTTCCTTAACGGTAACGATTTTGGGTAGTGGGCTAATTCCGTGTTGCTGATCTTTCTGCCGATCTTCTAGGATTCCGAACTGGAAGAGATCTCGTAAAGCCCTCGGGGGCGCTGGACATGAGCGAAGCATCGGGGGCTAAGGCCAAGATGGCGAGCCAATGGGTGGCAGGGCTGAAAGAGGTTGCGGAAAGACTCGCGGTAGACACAAAATGCGACCACCGGGGCTGAAGCCCGCTTGGATTGTGGGGCTTTACGCGGCGCTGAAGCGCCGCTCTTCCACGGTAGTGCGGGCACACGGTGGTGCGGGCACACGGTAGTGCGGGCACACGGCAGTGCGGGCACACGGTGGTGCGGGCGCACGGTGGTGCGGGCACGCGGTGGTGGGGGAACACGGTAGTGCGCGCACACGGTAGTGCAGGCATTTGCGAGTTTTTCCGCAACCTCTGAAAGCCGTGCCCTTCCCAAATTCATTTATGAGATGACTTCAAGCCAAGAAGGAAGAATCGGGCAACTATGCGATTTGGCGTGAAATTATGAATCTCGTGTATCTGCGCCGTTTCTGGCTGGCCGGGGTGGTGCTGGTCGCGGTGCTTGCGCTGCTTCCATTTTCTTTTCACGCCGAGCACCATCTGGAAACTGCAACGCGCATCGAAGGCAGCGAAGCGGAAATTGTGGCGCAGGAGTTGGCCACTCGTTTTCGTTCGCCATTTGTGGACCGCGTGGTGCTGGTGGTTCAGGGACTCCCCCCTGTCGATTCAGAGGAAGGCGAGCAAGCGTTAGCAACCATTGAAGAGAGGCTGGGAAAAGAGCCCGGCGTGTCTGGGGTGGTTTCGCATCTTGATTTTCGCGATCCGATTTTCCTGGGCAAGGGAGGAGGAACTTTTATTCTGGTGGGACTCGCCTCGACCGATGGCCCAGTGGAGTCGCTGGTTCCTAAGCTTCACGAGCTGGATAACTCTTTGCAGAACCAATTGCGTGGCCGTTATCCGGGGGTGAAGCTAGAGCTGACGGGAGAGACGCCGCTTAATTTCGATATTCGGAAAGCCAGCGCCGACGACGTACACCACGCTGAAACCCTTGTGATTCCTGCCACACTCGCACTTCTGCTGGTGGCTTTCGGAAGCCTGGTAGCGGCGCTGATTCCAGTAGCCGTCGGCCAGCTAGCCATTGCGACTGCTCTGGCGATTGCGGGATTCCTGGCTCTGCGCTGGCACTTGTCGATTCTGGTGCAGAATTTGGCCACGATGCTGGGGCTGGGCTTGGGAATCGACTACGCGCTTCTCATGGTCAGCCGCTTCCGGGAAGCGATTGCGGTCGAGCCGAACGGACTCAACGCTTCGTCCATTGCGGCACGTCAGGCGGGTCAGACGCTCTTGATTTCCGCCTCGACTGTGGCCATCGGATTTCTGGCTCTCTTGACCGTCCCCATCAGCGAAGTCCGATCCATTGGTGTGTCTGGATTCCTGGTGGCGGGAGCGAGTCTGTTGCTGTCGAGCACACTCGTTCCGGCACTGCTGGGACTTCTCGGAACGCGAATTAATGCTGGGCGGTTGCCGTTTCTTGCGAAGTTGGATGCGCATCGGGCAGCACGCACGGGAAACCGCTGGAGACGATGGGGGAGGGTGATCGTCGCGCACCCCTGGGTTGCCATTTTTGCTGGCGGGCGTCCCCTTGCTTGTGCTCGCCTCACAGGCGGTGCGACTCGACACCAAGGTCCCCAGAGGGGATTGGCTTCCGGCGGCGGCGGAATCGGTGCGCGCGCTGCATACTCTTGAACAAATGGATCGGGTGGGGATTGTTTACTCGTTGCGCGTGATGCTCGAACTTCCAAACGATTCCATTGCGCAAACGGATGCAGGGTGGAATGCACTCGATCGCTTCACCAAGCGGATCGCGAGCGACCCCCGTGCCGGCCGCGTGATTTCCATCACAACGATGGCGGGGAGCGACCGGTCTGCCCTGGGCAGCCTCACACGTGAGACGCGGCGAACGTTCCTGAGCCGCGACGGGCAGGCGGCGCTGCTGGAAGTTTTACCGGCGTCTGGGGTTTCCTTGAACGACCAGGTCAACTGGGTGCGGGAACTGCGGAAGGACGGCGCGGCGGCTCTCACGGGAATCCCCGGCGCCACGCTGCGCATTGGAGGCATCCCGGCGCTCACTGCCGATTATCAGACGATTGTCAGGGACCGGTTCGGTTCGGTGATGACGCTGGTGGTGGTAGGGACGCTCATAGCGCTGATTGGTGGGTTCCGCTCGCTGTTCGTCGCGGTGAAGGCCATTGCGCTGAACCTGCTCTCGGTGGCGGCGTCGTTCGGAGCGTTGGTTCTGGTGTTTCAGGACGGACACGGAGTCAGATTCTTTGGAGTTCCTGAAGGAACGGGCAGCATATTTCCCATTGTGCCAATCGTGGCTTTTGCAATCGTCTTCGGACTGAGCATGGACTATGAAGTGTTCCTGGTCGCGCGAGTGCTCGAAGCGCGGAGGAGCGGGCTGAGTGAAGAGGATGCGATCCCCGAGGGGATGGCCAGAACCGCAGGACTGATTACAAGCGCGGCCGCGATCATGATTGTGGTATTCGCGGCATTCACCTTCGGGAGCTTCCTGGTGGTGAAGATGCTCGGATTTACGCTGGCGGTAGCAGTATTGATTGACGCGACCCTGGTTCGTATTGTGATTGGACCTGCGCTGCTTCGCGTTGCAGGCGATTGGAACTGGTGGCCGGGAGGGCTCGGCACCTGTCGCGACGCACCGGTGGTGGCCAACGGGGAATGACGCAAATCTACACGAAGGTTTCTTCGATTAGAAATTGAACCGGTAACCCAGAATCATCTTGGCAATCAGGTGGTCGGTCGCGCCGGTGACGCCAACGCCGAGGCCGAAATTGATCTCCCATTGTGGCGCGATATTCAAATCAATCGCGGGGAAAATCTGGTGCTGTTGTTGTGATACTGCATCGAATCCAGTGACTGGACCCACCGAACCGAAGTATTCGAGTCCTCCCGCAACTTTCGGAGTGAAATCGTAGCTGAATTTGAAGTTTGGCGAAAAGACAACGCCCTGGTTCACGCTCTCGCCGTGGAAAGACCGGTCGAGCGTGGGATTCAAGGACCAATACCATCGGCCGACTTTTTGGTCCACGATAGGGCGGATTTCCCACGTCCAGGTGTCCACGGAATATTGCCGCCTCTGGTAGCCAATTTCGTTCGAAATGCTCACGCCTACAGGCCAGTTCCATTTCTTTGGGACGGCAACGCGCGGGCGGATGTGATCGCCCACCCATTGCCAGCTCTGGCCCTCGGTTATGGAAGTGAAGATGTAAAAGCCGCACTCGAACCAGTCATTGAAGCCGTGGGTGATCTCGACGGTCTCGTGCTCGGCGTGATTGGTGGGGTAAACGCCGTCGACGATTGTCTTCGATCCGTCGATCGTAAAGTTGCTGTGGAGTTCAACCATGGTGTGCCGGGGATCGACCAGATCGGAACCGTACACCTGGATTTCGTAATTGTCTTGAGCGTGAGTGAAAGATGCAGCAAAGATGAAGACTAGAAATACGATGGCGAGTTGTCGGTCACGCGTATTGCGATCGCATTTACAAGATCCCATGAGGAAGATTATCAACTAAAGGATGAATACAACGTGGCGAACAAATGACAAGTTGTTCATACTTCCGCTCGGGCGAAAGACCCCAGCGACTGAGTTGGCTATCCTTCAGAACGCGGTGCGGGTGTTTTCAGAAGGCTATGTTCGCAGAGGGAAATTCTGCGCGCACTATTGCAACTTCGCGTACTCCGCTTTGGCTTGCTTCAGGATAGGGATGTCGGGGTCGGCGTCTTTCCAAAGGGTGAGGAAATCGTTGTAGGCCGCCCGCGAGCGGGCGCGGGCGGCATCGGCATCTGCTCCCTGCGAAGTGCGCGCTTGTAAGGCATCCGCGCGAGCTACGCCCAAATGCGCTAAGGCGCCAGTCCAGCAGTTCCAGACGATGCCGCTGTGGTCAATAATCTTCTGAAACTCGGCTGCTGCGGCGCTGCTTTGTTGGGCGGCCAAGTATGCCTCTCCACGAATGTATGTCGGATAGAGGCAGGAAATGTTGTTGGTGAATGGAATCGAGGCTAGCTCGAGGGGTGGGGTGACTTGCAGGGTGCTCAGAGCGAGAGCGGGGTCCTTTCTTTGCAGCGCCAATTGTGCCCGAATCGCAGGCAGCCAAAGCGACTGCATCTGGGTATCCAGCGGAAAGCGTTTTCCTAAGTCTTGTGCCAGAGATTCGGCGCGAGCGGCATCGCCGGCCATGGCGAACGCAAGTCCGGCTTCGCTTTCGACAGCCTGACTCGTCGGAGCAAGCTGCAAAGCTTCCGCCGCTGTCTGCCGGGCTTTTGCAGCATTGCCGAAGACAGCTTCTCGCTGAGCCGCAATCGCCTTCGCTATTGCTCCGCTTTCCTTGCTATCCGCCCGTATAGCAGAGTCCACAGTCCGCCCGGTCAGTTCCCTCGCTTTGGCAAGATGTCCCGCAAACGCCTCGGTGTCGGATGCGAGCCCCAATCCAAAGTTCTCCTCGGGCTTGCCCGCAAACCACTGTTGCTGTTCGGCCATCGCCGGAGAGTCCCCTCCGAGAAAGGCAAGAGCATAGAGCACATTGTGCATCACGAAAATATCCAGTTTACGGGCCTGCGCTTCGCGGATGATCTGCCGCGCCTCGTCGAGACGCTGCAGAGCAATGGTGTAGTTGGCAAGATTCGCGTGCCAGGCTGCCTGATCGTAGGCTGCAATCTGCATGCCTTGCTTCGTTATTTCGGCGGCTTTGGCGAATTGCCCTTGTCCGGCTAACACCAAGCCGAGATTGTCGTACGATGCGGAAGCCCGTGGATAGCTCTCAATCAACGCGTGATACGATTGCGCGGCCTTATCGAGTTCCCCAGTTACCGTCTGATAGTAGAACGCAGAGATATGCAGCCTTTCCTGCTCGCTGGCATGTTCGCGCAGTTGGAATGCCTTCGTGTAGTACTCACTGGCCCGCCCCATTTCGCCGAGATTGCCGTAGTCGTTGCCCATTGCTGCGTAGCCCACAGCAAAAGTTGGATCGAGCTCAATGGCACGTAGATCGTAAGGCAGGGCCGCGGCGGGACCTTTTTCGTTATGGGCCTTTATTCCGAGGCCGTACTCTTTGAGAGCTTCGAGGGAAGACGTGGTCGCCTGCACGAGGGGAACATCGAATCGCTGCACCGTCGCCAGGGATTCGCCGAGTTGGCCGCGCAACTTGGATGCGGCTGTGCCCAGCGCGTTCAGCACCTCGTCCTTGGACTTAGCAGTCACTTGCTCCTCGGCCAGCATGTCTCCGCTCTGGCAATTCACCGCCTTTAACCCCAGCACATATTCGTTTCCCAGACTGCCAATCGCGCCGCCAATATAGGCCTTGCTGCCCGCCCGCTGACAAAGTTCGCGAGCCACTTCGGGCGTGAGTCTCGTGCCGGCCGGGTGAGCCATCAGTTTCAGTGTCTGCGCGACCCGGCCGTCCGAGAGTACGTTGAGGAACGGCGACTGCCGCAGAGAAATGTTGAGCGCGGTTTTCAGCGTGTCGTCGAATATCGGATCGCCCGTGCTGTTGGCAAAATCGGCGAGGACGAGTGTGTCCTGGTCAGTGAGCTTGAGACCGCGGTGGGAGTAGAAGTATCCGCCGACCGACAACCCCAGCACGACCGCGAGAGCAGGAACAATCGCCTTCCAGCGTTTCCCCGCGCCAGCTGCGGCCTTCGCAGCCATTGCCGGGTAGGCAGATCCTCCAGAGGCCGATGAAGCATCCAGAGCAAACGCCAAATCGGACGCTGACTGAAATCGCTGGTCGGGGATTTTTTCCAGACAACGATGCACAACCCTTTGCAGTGCCGGCGGAATGTTTGCCGCAACCTGCGAGATTTCCGGTGGGTCTTCGTTAAGAACCGCGCTCATCGTGTCCGCTGAAGTCGGTTTCTGGAACGCTCGTTTTCCCGCCAGCATTTCGTACAGAATCGCTCCAAAGGAAAAGATGTCAGTTCGATGGTCTGTGGTTTGTCCCCGCACCTGTTCCGGCGACATGTAGCCCACCGTGCCCATCACGACTCCCGGTGCGGTACCCTCGGCGGGGATGTCGTGCCCAGAGTCAGTCTGGGCTTGCGTCAGCTTCGCCAGCCCGAAGTCCAGAATCTTCACCCGCCCGTCTTTGGTGACGAACAAATTTTCCGGCTTCAGATCACGATGGACAATGCCTTTCTCATGCGCCGCGGCCAGCCCGCGCGCGATCTGCGACCCGTAATCGATCGCCTTGCGGACTGCGAGACGGCCACGCTTGATTGGTTCGCGCAGCGTTTCTCCTTCCAGAAGTTCCGAAACCAGATATGGCGCACCTCCATGGGTGCCCATCTGAAACACGGCAAGAATGTTGGGATGGTTGAGGGCCGCGGCGGCTCGCGCCTCCTGCTCGAAACGCCGTAACCGACTGGGATCGGAGGAAACAAACGAGGGCAGAACTTTGATGGCCACGTCGCGCCCCAGGCGTGAATCGCGGGCACGATACACCTCGCCCATGCCGCCGGCACCCAGCAGCGACTTGACCTCATAGTCGCCCAGCTTGGTTCCCGCCGCCAGCGTGGCTCGCAGTGGTGTGGATCGCAAGAAGTTGGAGCGCACGTCATCGCTCGAGGCCAGCAGGGTATCAACTTCCTGGCGCAAGGACGGATCGGAGGCGCAGACCTGCGTCAGGAAAGCGGAGCGCTCACCCGGCGGAAGCTCCAGCGCTTTCTCCAGCAAATCCCGAATCTGTTGCCAACGCTCCGGCGTCATGCTTCGGCTGTCCTGCTGATCTGGTGATGCAGCCAAAGCTTGGCAGTAGCCCAATGCCGTTTCACGGTCGTGGGAGAGAGACTCATGGCTTGCGCGGTTTCTTCGATGGAGAGGCCGCCAAAAAATCGCAACTCGACAATACGGCACTGCTGCTGATCAAGTTTGGCCAGTTCGTTCAGGGCGTCGTCGAGAGCTACCATGTCGACGCTTCGCGTCTTGAACGCCAAATTGTCATCCAGGGTTAATCGGCAGCCACCATCCCGCTTGGCGGCGTTGCGGGTGCGGGCGTACTCGACCAGAATCTGCCGCATTAATTGCGCGCAGATAGCCAGGAAGTGCTCGCGGTTTTGGAACTGAGCGGCCCCTTGTTTCTCCAGGCGCAGATACGCCTCGTGCACCAGGGCTGTGCTCTGCAGGGTGTGGTCTGGACGTTCGTTTCGCAGGTAACGATGCGCGGCCCGCCGCAATTCGTCGTAGACGAGGGGAAGCACCTCATGCAACGCCTGATTGTCTCCGGCGTGCAAGTTTTCGAGTAATTTACTGATGCTTTCGGGCGGAAGTTGCGCCAACAAGCCCCCCAAGGCGGACCCACGGAACTCCAAGTAACAAAGCCCATGCACGGGCTTGCGGAACAAGGTAGCCGCTGATCGAAGCAAAGTCAACTTATTGAAAAGAAGGGTAGTTCGCGAAAAGGGACTCCATAGGCTACCGCCTGATTTGAAGACAGCAAGAAAGTTTGCCTCGCCCCAAACTGATTTTTCCAAGAGTGGGGAATCACGGCCGTTTTTCGTTTGGGATTTTCTTAGGCGCTGGCCCCGCGTTTGCTATTCCACCGCACTACGCACAACCGGTCCAACGCCGTTTGCGCAAACAACAGTTAAAGACGCTGAGAAACTTTATTTTTTCCTGGACCAATTCTCCCTGGAATTTCGCTTTAGTTGATGACCGGGACTTAACGGCGTGGGCATGGCGCATGTTTCCACGAGTTGAGGCTGGGTCAAAAACGATTTCAGTGGCATGAAGGCTTAGGAGGCCCATCCGATGAAAGTACAAAATCAAGAAAAAATCGACGGCTCAGCGACGCGGAGCGAGTTTCTGACGGGAGTTGCAGTTTCAACCGGCTTGGTATTTCGGCGCATGGCCGGCCTCGCCTTGATGGGAGCACTTACGGCGGCTCTTTGTGCCGCAACCGCCTGGGCGCAGAACACACAAGTAACAATTGAAGGGACCATCACGAGCGTCGGCTCGGTTCCCGGAATCACAGTCGGGGACAAATACAGCATGGTGGTCTACTACAACCCAACGCAGGCGCCTTCGAGCACAATCGGGACTGGGGAAGCTTATTACAGCGCGTATACGCTAAATGCGGTTGTGGACGACAAAAACGGCAACCAGGCGTTCTCGATTTCGAGCAACGAACTGCTCTTCGTGAGCAGCGTGGCGGGCAGCAACGACTTTTTTTCCACACCCTGCTGTAATGCCACCGGCGCAGGATTCGTACTTGAAGATAACGTTGGGACAGCCTTCACCACGGACGCGCTTCCCACCGCGCTGACGTTATCCGACTTCAATTTCAATTACGTTTCCTTCGGCAGCAACGCGATTGGCAACATAACCTCGATTAAGGTGGTGAATACAAGCGGGGTTATGCCAGCCTTCATTACTGCAGGGACCCCAGATCCCAACGGGAAAGTTCCTGTAATTGACGGAGTGCCCGGGGCCGGTGTTGCCAACCTGGGAGTGGCTGCTCCACAGACGATCCTGGTTCACGGCAACTCCTACGTCTACACCATAGCCCTGCAGGATGTGAACTTCACCGGTACCTGCCAAGCTTCCTTTACGTTGACGCAAGTGCAGTACAACAAGACGGTTACTCTTGATTCCGCGAAGGACGACACTTTTTCCTGTGGTCCAGGGACCTGGTGGGTGTGGGTGTTCAGCGGCAAAACCATACCGAATTACCCGGGCCCCGCAACCCTCACCGGAACCGTCACCTACGGCAGCCAGAAGGCGACCACCGCGACCACTGTTGTTCTGCAGTAGGTACTGCGGATACGGGACGGATGCCCCGTCTTAACCGAGACGTGAAGCTCCGGTGTACGTGAGAGCCCCATTCTTCGCTTTTTCGCGAGGATGGGGCTCTTGCCCGCTTCTCTCTGAGCCGCCCGACTACAGGCTATCGCGACCTCATAAACCTTCGCCGGCGGGGCAGGCGCGCCCGGTGCAGGGCTCCAAGCAATTTTATTTCCTGTGGTCCAATTCTGCTCTCAATTTTCGCTTTAACCAGATGACAAAGCATTAACCGCTCAACTAACAGGAGGCCGAACGTGACCCGCTTACTCAAGACTCTTGGATTGTTCCTGGCTGTTGCCACTCTGAGCTGCCTGCATGCCCAAGCCCAGGACTGTGGTTCCTGGCTCAGCGTGACGTCTTGGCAGGTCACTTACACCATCACAGGCGCCGGCTCAGGGTCGGACGGAAAGGAGTACAACTGGACCATCAGCCATCAAGTGGCGGCAAGTGCACAGCTGACTCCTATGCAGACGCAGTGTGCAGCGCAACTGGAGTGGGCGGGCTATGTGTCGAGCGGCGCCGCATCCGTTAACGACTTCGGTACGGGAACGACAGCTTGCCCGAGTGGCGGGGACAAGACTCTATCCTTCGTGGGCGGCGGATCTCTGGCTCCCAATATTAGCGGAACGTTCCTCACTATCGATCCCACCAATAACACCTACACATTCTTGTTTTACGATGGCGTGCCCGTCACTGGCACCGAAAGCAACTGCAGCACCGTATTTGAGTTTTCTGGCGATCTCGGCGGAAGTCCATTTGCGTCCGGTTGCCCCGACGCGAGCGGACTAACGTTTCCGCTTCCCGACACCGTTCAAACCCTTACCCAGACGAACTTCACCTTCACGGCAGACGCGAATTGCCCTCCCTGGCCAGTACCAGTGGGCTGGACGCTCAGCTTTACGTTGACCCCAGTCATCGCCCAGGAGCCACAGGAGCTTGACCTGCATGATTTCGACCCGGGCGTCAACACCGGCAAGCTGGCCCAGGGCCGCGACGGCAATTTCTATGGCGAATCCCAAAACCTCGGATCAGCGGCCGGCTCGGTGTTCAACGTCACTCCCAGCGGGACCTTCACCGTTATTCACAGCTTCGATTTGACGGATGGCGCTATAGAAGCGGGCGGCATGACTCTCGGCACCGATGGCTACCTCTATGGCAACACCTACTTCGGCGGAACCGACAACGATGGCGTCACGTTCAAGATCACGACCAAAGGCGCAGAGACTCCTCTGCACGACTTCACCGACTCAGGCGATGGCAGCAATCCCGTGGATGCGCTGGTGCTGGGCACCGACGGTGATTTCTACGGGACCACCGCTTCGAACCCCGAAACCATCTACAAAGTCTCCAGCTCCGGAAAATTTACAAAACTGCAGACCCTAACCACCGCGCAAGGCTTTCAAGGCGGCCAGTTGATTCAGGCGAGCGACGGAAACTTTTACGGCGGCACGAATCTGGGCGGAGCCAACGGGGACGGCACCGCTTTCCAAATGACCCCCAAGGGCGCGATCACCGTTCTCCACAGTTTCGACATCAGCGATGGCACAGATGCTTCTCCTGGTATGGTGGAGATTCCCGGCGGAAGCTTCATCGGAACGGCCGCGCGCGGGGGAAGCAGCGGCGCGGGCGCGGGCGTGATCTATTCGCTCACCTCGACGGGCACGTTCGCGGTACTGCACGTAATGAACGGACCCACAGACGGTTCCCTGCTCGGAGTTCTTATTGCCGCTACGGACGGCAATCTTTACGGCACCGCCGCCAACGACGGAGCCTCAAGCTGCGGCACCATCTTCAAAGTCACCCCTACCGGCCTGTTCAATCTGCTCTATACGTTCGACGGCACCCATGGTTGCAATCCGGAAGGCTACTTAACCCAAGGCACCGACGGAAAACTTTATGGCGTGACCAGCGGCGGCGGCGCCAATGACGCAGGCACTCTCTTCAGTCTTGACCTGGGTCTGAGCCCGTTCGTGCAACTGATGACCACGTCGGGGAAAGAGCTTTCCAAAGTTGAAATCCTGGGCCAGGGTTTCAGCAAGTCTTCCGTGGTGGAGTTCGGAGGCGTTGCAGCTACTGAGGTCGCGGTCACCGGCACGACCTACATCTCAGCGACCGTTCCCGCGGGCGCGCTTTCGGGACAGGTCACAGTCACTACCGGCACCACGACACTCACCAGCCCAAAAACCTTCAACGTGCTGCCCACCATCACCAGCTTCACCCCGTCCAGCGGCCCGGTCGGAACCATCGTGACCATCACGGGAACCGGCCTAGCTCAGACCGCGGTGGTCAGTTTCAACAAGGTACCTTCGCTCGATGTCACGCGGACGTCTGACACCCAGGTCACGGCGAAAGTGCCCGCCGGCGCCACCACCGGCAAGATTGCCATCACCACGAATGGAGGCAGCGCCACCAGTTCGGCCAACTTCACGGTCAACTAGCGGCATCGCGCGGCCCCCGTAGTTGTTTTCAGGGGGCTGCGCCGAGGCGGAATTACAGGATCTGTCCGCGTGGGCCGGGCGTTGGTATTCGTCGGCGCCGCAAATACACCACTCGCAGCTTCGCAACGTTGTTTAGAGAGGAGCTATAATCGTGTGGAGAACATCCAGGAAAATTGCAAATGCGCGAAACGCCCTCCGTTGGGCATCCCACAGTTTCTACGCTTTTCACCGACTGCCGCACGCTGTTGGACGCGGCCCCAGACGCGATGCTGGTCGTCAACAGCGATGGAGAAATCGTAATTGCCAACCCACCTGCGGAAAAGCTCTTCGGGTATTTTGGAGTCGAATTCACGGGACGCACCGTGGAATCCCTGATGCCGGAGAGATTTCGTCCAGCGGCACAGCCTTCACCGCGCGGGATTTCTCGGCGGTCCGATGGCACGACCGATGGGGGTGGGATTGGAGCTGTTCGCACGGCGCAGCGATGGTTGTGAAATTCCAGTCGACATTAGTCTGAGCCCGCTTACCACAGAGCAGGGCACGTTTATTCTGGTTGCGATTCGTGACGTCACGGAACGCAAGCGCGGCGAAGCGGCTCTCCGCAAGTCCGAACGCGAGTACCGCGCTCTGTTTGAAAACGCCAACGACTCGATCATGATCTTCGATCTTGGCGATGAAACCATTCTGGATGTGAACCCAAAAGCCTGCGAGACCTATGGCTTCAGCCGCGATGAACTGATCGGTATGAGCCTTAAAACATTGACAAAAGATGTCGCGCGTGGAGAAGAAGGACTCCGCAGGCTCCTGGAAACCGGATCGTGCCGCAATTACGAGACCGTCCATCTCCGCAAGGACGGAACGGCGATGAATATCATGGCCAACTCCGCCATCATCGAACGGGATGGACGGAAGGTGGTTCTCAGCATTGACCGCGACGACACGGAGCGCATCAGCACTCAAGCGGAACACGAGCGTCTGATCGCGGAATTGACCGAGGCGTTGGCCAAGATAAAAACTCTCACCGGTCTGCTGCCCATGTGCGCTTCCTGCAAAAAGATCCGAGATGAAGCGGGCAAATGGACCGCCCTCGAACTTTACGTGCGCGACCGCACGGAGGCTGACTTCACGCACGGAATCTGCCCGGAATGTGCGATGCGCCTCTATCCCGACTACTACAAGAACAAGACCTAGGAAAATGTGTTCATTGGCGCAGGAACCGGCGTCAGGCGGCCAGTTGCCCGCTCGGGACAGGACTGTGGCAGCGCAAGTTCAACTTGGCGCCCGCGCCGCTAAGGTTTCCAATCCATGGAGTAAGCCGAGAACGAAGTGGGGCGAAGAATGTCGATCTGGACGTGAACTGGCGGCTCGGGCTGGGTGAACACAAGTTCTAACTTCGTCTCGCTGCCGGGCGCGGCGTCCGGCAGGTCAACTTCCTGTCGCTCGACCGGGATATTTCCCTGGCCGAAGAACAAACCTCGAAGCCTGTAGCCTCTGAGTGTGTATGCAGGAAGGTCGCGCCGCACCTGGATCAGCACCTGGAATTTATTCTGCTGGGGTTGCAGGGTGAGCGATTCAATGGGGCCGGACTCGCGGCGGAGAAGTTCGTACGACGGCTTTTGCGCGTCGTAGAGATCGACAACTCCGTGGACCCGCTGCTGCAACGAACCCACACCACGGTCGCCCACATGAGTACGATAATCGTTGTAACAAAAGAAGATGGCACCTCCGACGAAGTCCTTCGAGCGGATTGCGGCGGTGTGCGAGCGCAGAATTCCCATTCTTTTTTCGTCGCCCTCGGGCCGGTCGGGCGTGCAAGCGCAATATCCGTATTCGGAGACAACGATTGGCTTATCGGGAAAAGCGGTGTGAATTTCGTCGAGATAGCGTGCGGCGTCTGCCGCGGAACCTGGCGCCCAGGTTCCGAAATATTCGTTGGCTTCGATGAAGTCCATAAGGCCGGCTACATCGCGCTCCGGGTTGGTGTCCAAGGAATTCGAAGCATAGGAACATAGACGACCGGGATCCAGGCGTTTGGCTTCCTCCAGGATGCGTCGGGCAAACTGGTACGCGGGCGGATTCTGTCCTCCGATTTCATTGCACAGTCCCCAGACCACGACCGAGGGATGATTGAAATCACGAGCAATCATTTCGCGCAGTTGCTCGAGTCCATTGTCCAGGATGTCGGCGTCAGGCTCGGCAGTCATGCCGTTGAATGTGTCGGGTCCCCAGGCGGGAACTTCGGTTTGCATGAGAATGCCGTGGCGGTCGCAATAATCCAGAACTCGCTTGTCCTGGGGCCAATGGACTCGCGTAAAAACGCAATTCAGATGTTTCATATCTGCATGGTCGTGGCTGATCCACTCGGTTGGTTCCGCCATGCCGAATTCTGGATTGCTCCCGGCCATGCGTTCCACGCCCATCAGGCGCACGAGCTCGCCGTTGAGGTGGAACCTGCCATCTCGAATCTCGAACTTGCGTACGCCGAAATTGGTGGTGAAGTGGTGGTCGGAGCTTCCATTTGAGATGGCGAATTCCAGGGGATACAGGTGGGGATGATCGAAGTGCCACAGCTTAGCTTTCGGCAAAGTCGCTTTGAGGGTGAGCTTGTCGACTGCTCCCGGCTGGATGGAAAAAGATTTATCCGGCGGTTCCGTGAAAACCGTCACGGACTCCTCTTCCTCGAAGATGCGGAAGGACGCCTTGCCGGTCCAGAGCGTGGTACCTGTGTTGCGGGTGTAGGCGGTAATGGTCAGGTTCCCATCGCCCGTGGCGAGGTCGGGCACCGCGTCGACGTCAACTCGTTCGATAAATGTTTTTGGCGTAACCAGCAGCTGGACGGGGCGGACAATGCCTCCGTCATTTGCCCAGTCGCTCGACCGGCCGCGCGGCAGCATGTGGTCGTTGAAGGCACTATCTACGCGGACTGCAATCGTATTGGTGCGATCCCACTGCAAAAACTTCGTGATGTCGAAAGTGAAGGCAGTGTAACCCTTGCGCGCATGTTCTCCGGCGAGCCGGCCGTTGACCCAGACTGTGGCGGAGTGGAAGACCGCCTCAAACTCCACGCGCACGGCGCACTCCTGCCGACTGGCTGTTGCGGTGGTCGCCGGCAAATCAAAAGGCCGCCAATACCAGGCAACTCCGCGATAGTCGGCCAACGGGGTCTCCACCTGCCAGGTGTGAGGTACCGTAACTTTTCGCCAATCTTCATCGGGAGCATCCACGCCATACCAATTGTTTTTCGTACCGCGATTGTCGGGGTCGGTGCGAAAGAACCATTCCCCGCACAGGCTGATGACTTCCGTGATCGGCGGCTGGCTGGCTGCCGCGGCTGACCACGATTTGGGCGCGGCGAGTGCTCCGGCCACGGCACCAACGGACCCAGTCAGAAATTTTCGACGAGAAGACATGGCAGGGTTCAGTGTAGATTTACACCGCATGCAGTTAAGCAGTCCGCGGTTTCCGGTGTCAAACGGAAAAGTCCGGATGAAGAACTGGGTTAAGCTGGAGCGAAATTTCGCGAGGGTCCTTATGAAGCCGGCGATGATGAGTGTCCGAAGGTTGGCGGTTGGAGTCGTCGTTCTGTTCGTTGCGCAGTGTGGCATGGCGCAGGCCACGCCATCGAAAACAGATGTGGAGAAGCGTGTCGATTCGATTCTCGGAAAAATGACGCTGGAAGAAAAGATCGAAATAATCGGCGGCATCAACGATTTCTACACGCGTCCGATTCCTCGACTTGGGATCCCTTCGCTGCGAATGTCCGACGGTCCGATGGGCGTTCACGACTACGGACTCACGACTGCGTATCCGGCGGGCATCGCGCTGGCGGCTTCCTGGGATGTGGATCTCGCGGAGCGGTTCGGCGCCGCGATGGGTAAGGATGCCCGCGCACGCGGAGTGAATTTTATTCTCGGGCCGGGCATGAACATTTACCGCGCGCCGATGAATGGGCGCAACTTCGAGTACTTCGGCGAGGACCCATTTCTGGCGTCGAGAATGTCGGTCTCGGTGATCGAGGGAATGCAGGCGCAACAGGTGATCGCCACGGCCAAACACTTTGCGGGGAACAACTCGGAATTTGCGCGAATGACATTAAGCTCTGACATTGATGAAAGAACGTTGCGCGAAATCTATTTGCCGGCGTTTGAAGCTTCCGTCAAAGAGGCGCATGCAGGTGCGGTCATGGATGCCTACAACCTGGTGAATGGCACTTACATGACGCAGAACAATCATCTGAACAGCGAAATCCTCAAGAAAGAGTGGGGATTCGACGGCATTCTCATGTCGGATTGGGGCGCCACGCACGACGGCGTCGCCGCTGCCAACGGGGGTCTCGATCTGGAGATGCCATCGCCGACTTTCATGAATCGAGACGCTTTGCTTCCAGCCATCAAGGAAGGGAAGATCGCGGAGACGACCATTGATGACAAGGTTAGAAGAATTCTGCGCAAGGCGATCGAGTTCGGGTTCTTCGACCGGCCGCAGACGGATACCAGCATTCCTTCGTACAGTCAGGAAGGGCGGCAGGTAGCGCTGGAAGAGGCGAGAGGCAGCATGGTTCTGCTGAAGAACTCGGGAAGTCTGCTTCCGTTGGACGAAAAAAAATTAAAGACCATTGCTGTGATTGGGTCGGATGCCTACCCCGCGGTGGTTAGCGGAGGGGGCAGCGCGGAGGCGAAGCCGTTTAACGCGGTCAGCTATCTGGAAGGCATCAGCAACCGGTTGGGGACGAAAGTAAAGGTGTTGTATGCGGTGGACCTTCCCGTTCTCGACGAAGTTTTTGAAAACTCCGACTTTGTGACTGCTCCCGGTGGCGAGAGTGGACTGAAGGGGGAATATTTTAGCAACGAAGAGTTGAAAGGGACGCCGGCACTGGTGCGGACGGACAAGCACGTTCATTTCGACTGGGGAGAAGGCAGCTTTGCGCCGGGCGAACCGGTCGATCATTTCGCAATTCGCTGGACCGGCTACTTCCTGCCGAAGGAGTCGGGAGACTATAAGTTCTTTACTTCGGCAGACGATGGGGTCCGTCTCTATGTTGGCGACGAGATTGCGATCGATGACTGGCTGCCGCATTCCCAGACATTGGATACGGCAGGCCGGCATCTGGAGGCTGGCAAGGCTTACAAGATCCGCCTCGAATACTTCGAGTCGGTGGGCAGCGCCATTGTTGGTTTCGGTGTGACTCGAGCGGAAGCGTTCATCGGCCGTGAAACCATGGCTCTGGCTGCGAAGGCGGACGCGGTAATTATTTGCGTGGGATTCGATGACAAGACTGAGAGCGAAGGTTCTGACCGAACGTTTCAGCTTCCGGGCGGGCAGGACGAACTGATTCGGCAGATCAGTGCCGTAAACAAAAACATCATCGTGGTGCTGACCGCGGGCGGCAACGTCGACATGACACGTTGGATTGAAAATGTTCCTGCCATTCTGCACGCGTGGTATCCGGGACAGGAAGGCGGCACAGCGCTGGCACAAATTCTGTTCGGCGATTACAGCCCTTCGGGCAAGCTGCCGGCATCGTTTGAGCGCCGCTGGGAAGATAATCCTACGTTTCACAGCTACTATCCGGAGAATGGCGGGGGCCGGGTGCGGTACGCGGAGGGTCTCTTTGTGGGATACCGGCACTTCGATCGTTCGGAGACGAAGCCGCTGTTTGCTTTTGGCTATGGTCTTTCGTACAGCACGTTCGCATACGACAAATTGTCGGTGACGCCGCAGAATGGAAACTTGAACGAGCCGGTCTCAGTTTCCTTCGATGTGAAAAACACAGGTCATCGTGAAGCGGCGGAAGTGGCGGAATTGTACGTGGGCGACTTGCACGCCAGCGTTCCACGACCAGTCAAGGAATTAAAGGCATTTGCAAAAGTAAACTTGAAGCCCGGAGAAACTAGGCGCGTGACTCTCAAGCTGGAGCGGAGGGCGTTTTCTTTTTATGACGTTCAGAAGAAAGACTGGAACGCGGAACCGGGGGACTTCGCAATCCTGGTTGGTGGTTCTTCTGACAACATTCTACTGCGGGGCAAGTTCACTATGGCGCGCTAGATCTTACGTGTGAGGAGAACGCGGATTACTTCCAGGTATAGGTAGCGAGGGCACCGGCCGGCAGCGTGTAATTGAAGGCCTGGCTTTTGAAACTCACGGTGAATGTTGCCGAGTTGCTGGCGGAGTTCAGCACCAGCAGCACGATTGATCCATCGGGATTCTGGAAGGCGACATCTTCGATGCTGCCAGCACCGAAAGTGTTTGATTCGATCCGGTGCGCGCCTGGAACAACGAACTTTCCGAGATGGCCCAGGATGTAGTACTCCACATTGAAAGTGACATGGGCCGGCGAAACGCTGTCGTCGATGGTCACTACTCCTCGGCAGTTGGAGCAAGTTCCGTTTTTGGGGCCGGAGTTCTGATCGAGCGCCAGATTCCAAAGTGAGACGCTCCGCGCCCAGTTGCGCGTGGCGCCGATCAGCAAGTGCTCGGCGTTCCACACCAAGTCCCCGCCGAAGGTGGTTGAAGTAATGCCAGAACATTCTGTGAACCAAATGTTTTTAGCGGCAAAGGCCGCCTTCAGGGTGGATTGCGCGCTGGGATCGCCCGCGTAACAGTGAAACGAGCTGCCGGCGAGATACTGCGAGGCGGTGCTGCCGAGCACCGACTCCGGGTAGGCGGTGTTATCCCAATTGTGTTCGTAGCCGAAGATCTTCACCTTTCCGAGTCCGGCGGTGCTCAGCGCAGGTCCGAGATTGCTTGCGATGAATGTTGCTTCGTCGGCCGCCGGGAGGGATTCGGACGGGTATCCCGCGGTCGAGTAAAGCGGCTCGTTCTGCACGGATAGGGCATAGATGGGAATGCCCTGCCGCTGGTAAGCCTGGACGAAATCGACGAAATACTTTGCCAGGCTTGGGAAGTAGGACGGGTTCATGCTTCCGCCGTTCATTGTTTGAGTGGGTTTCATCCAGGCGGGCGGGCTCCATGGGAGCGCTACCACCTTGACGGCCGGGTTGATCAAAAGAGCCTGCTTGACCAGCGGAACGATATAAGCCGCATCGTGCGCGATGGAGAAGTTTGCGAGCTTGGCATCCGTCTGGCCCGGGGGCATGTCGTCGTAACTGTAGTTGCCACTTGCCGAGAAATCGGATGCACCCATGGGTTGGCGCAGAAAACTGATTCCGATGCCGCTGGTCGCACTGAAGAGTTCTTGCATCAACGTAGTCTGCTGTGAAGGGCTGAGCTTGTTCGAAATCAACCAGGCGGAAGAATCGGTAAGTGAACCGCCAAATCCGTCCATCTGCTGATACTGGGTTGCGTTGTCGACGGTGATGACGAGACTGCTGGAATCTGCGGCGGTTGCGAAAGAGACAGTGGGCTGGGGTTGCAGCAGCATCGTGTGGTCACCGGTAGTTTCGACGATCTGCACGCTGAGGCCGGACGTGGTCGGTGCGCTTCCGTTTGAACGGGGGCAGCTAGTGATGAAGATGCAGGCTGTGCATACATACGAAATCTGGAAAAATCGGATGACGTTGCGCTGATGTCGAATGTACGTTCGAGTATTCCTTCGAACATTAGATCGAACGCCAGCTAGAACGTCGGGAAAAATCGTGGGTTCGTGTTCCGACATTCTGGCCTCTGGTTGCCGGTCACTTTCGTAAGTGAATGTTGCCGACAAGAATCTCATGCGTGTCAAATCGTGTTGTCGTCGTTTCTCTGCAAGCAAGAGTAGAGCATGTCGGAGCTGCTCAGCGGGCCTGACTTCCCCCCGCCCTTGGTTTGGACTAACCTAATGCGAGCACGGACCGGTGATCGGGTTGTGAAGGCGGCTCTCAACTTGACTCTACAATTCGCAGTTATGCCCGAGAGAACTATGCGAGCACGTGGTGTTGGAGCGCCATTCGTACATGTATTGAGGCGCGTTGGAGTGTCTGTTTTGGTGGCGGGGGCCTTTAGTGCCGGAGTTCGGGCACAGGTTCCGCCTGCTGCGAAACCACTCCCTACCCTTACGCATGCGGATGAGATACGGAGTCTGAGTCCCGAACAGGCATCTCTGGGATATCCCGTGCTGGTACGGGGCGTGATCACGATGGATGCTCCGGCGCCAGACTTCATTGTTCAGGATGCGACGGCCGGCATCTATGTGGAGGGCAGCGTCTCCCCGAGGTTTCCTCATCTGCTCAGCCAGCTCGTCGAAGTTGAAGGAGTGACTGGGCCGGGCAAATTTGCTCCTGTAATTCGCGAGACAAAGTTGCGGGTACTTGGCCAAGGAGTGTTGCCGTGGGCCCAGCTTTTTCCTTTTTCTGAACTGGCTGACGGGCAACACGATAGTCAGTGGGCACAGGTGAGAGGGATTGTGCGGTCCGCGGCCGTTGACCGCAGCTCCTGGCACGAGCCGGCGCTGGCCATGCGCATTGCGTCCGAAGGAGGAGAGTTCAATGTGCGTGTGCCGATTGCTCACGATCAGGATTTGTCTTCCCGGGTCGACGGGTGGGTCGACAGTGAAGTTTTGATCGAAGGTGTGTGCGGCAGTCTTTACAACGCCAACCGGCAACTGACGGGAATCCTGTTCTACGTTCCGCGTTTGAGCTTCATTAAAGTGGAAGCTCCCGCCACGGAAGTTCCACTGTCGGCGTTATTGCGGTTTTCGCCGGCGGAGGGAACGCGGCACCGCGTGCGGGTGCGCGGCATTGTCGGCTACCAGCAACCAGGCAATGCGCTGTTTCTTCAGAGTCAAGGCAAGGGACTGCGCGTGCTCACGCAGCAGGCCACGGCGCTCGAGATCGGAGATCTCGTGGATGTGCTGGGGTTTCCGGCCATGGGAGATTCGGCGCCGATTCTCGAGGACGCACTGTTTCATCGTTTGGGCCACGAGAGAGCGCCGGAGCCGGTGAAGCTCAACCTCGGTGTGCCTTGGGAGCAATTCGACGGCGCGGTCGTGACCACGGCGGCGAAACTGCTGAACCGCCAGACGCAGCCTGATGGTCTGCGGCTGATGTTGCAGGATGGCGACGTGTTTTTTGATGCCACGCTGCCGGCGAGCGTCTCTCAGGAGCGGCTGCTTTCCATCCCGCTGAACAGTGAAGTGCAGATCACCGGCATTTGTCTGGTGCGGAGCGGAGGTTTGTGGCAGACGCCACAGTCGTTCCGCATGCTGCTGCGCTTGCCGCAGGACGTTGTGGTGCTTAGAGCTCCATCGTGGTGGAATCTGCGGCACACCCTTTGGCTGCTGGGCATGACCGGGGGCGTGCTTCTGGCGGTGATCGTATGGGTGGTGGTGTTGGGCCGGAGACTGCAAGAGCAGATGGATATTATTCGCCAGAAGTTGAGAAGCAGCGCGGTGCTGGAAGAGCGCAACCGGATTGCCCGCGAGCTGCACGATACGCTGGAACAGGAACTCGCCGGGATCACCATGCAACTGGATCTGGCGGTCGATTGTTTTCAGCAGGCGCCGGGCGTGGCCCAGCATGCACTCGAAACCGCGCGCGATATGAGCCGCCACAGCATGGTAGAGGCGCGCCGTTCGGTGTGGGATTTGCGCTGCCAACTGCTGGAAAATGGAGATCTGGTTTCTGCGTTGGCGCAGATTGTCGGGCCGCTGGTGCCGCGCGAGCAAACGAAATTCGATTTCAAGATTCAGGGCAGCCCGGTGCGACTCCCGGGGCCGGTGGAGATGAACCTGCTGCGTATTGGCCAGGAAGCTGTCGCCAACGCGGTAAAACACGGACGCGCCCGGCACGTTTCGATCGAATTGCGCTATGCTGCAGCGTCCGTTTGTCTGACCGTGAGCGATGACGGTGAGGGCTTTGTTGCCGCGCAGGCATCTCCGACGGGACATTTCGGACTTCTCGATATGCGCGAGCGCGCGCAATCGATGGGCAGCCATTTAAGAGTCGAGAGCGAGCCCGGGCGCGGAGCCTGCATCGCCGTGGAGGTTCCGGTGCACTCCGCGGAAGCGGTTGATGAAGAGCTCAAAACCAATACGCATTCTGGTGGTTGACGATCACTTCATGGTCCGGATGGGTCTCTCCGCGTCGTTGAACGTGGAACCGGACATGGAGGTGGTGGCCGAGGCGGGCAATGGCCAGATCGCGCTGGAAGCTTACCGCAAACATCGTCCCAACCTGGTGATGATGGACCTCCGGCTGCCGGGAATGAGCGGTATCGAGTGCACGGTCGCGATCGTTCACGAGTTTCCGGACGCATGCATCCTCATGCTCTCTACGCACTCGGGGGAAGAAGAGATCTACCGTGCCATGCAGGCTGGTGCCCGGGGATACATCGTGAAAAGCATCATCCGCGAAGAACTTCTGCGTGCGATCCGTGAGGTGCACCGGGGCGGGCGCTACCTGGACCCAGTTGTGGCTTCGCTGCTGACCGAGCGGCTTTCCCATCGCTCCCTGACCAGCCGCGAATTGGAGGTGCTGCGGATGGTGGCGAAGGGGTTGGGCAACAAAGAGATCGCCGGCGTATTGAACATCGCCGAAGTCACGGTGAAGTTGCATGTGAGTCACGTGCTGGAAAAGCTCAACGTGAAGGATCGTACGCAGGCGGCGACCGTGGCACTGCAGCGGGGGATTATCTCGCTCGACTGATTTGCGTTTGAGTGCCTCACAATCCAGGCTCGAACCTCCGGGCGCGAACCTCCAGCTGTACGAAAGTAGTATTGACACCCCTCCCTAATTATTCTCTATTAGTACGTTTGGATTAAGCCGCCGCGCTCGATCGCAAAATGCGCGGTAATTAATCGTTTTTCCACCTGCTTGCAAGAGTGACATCCAGGCGTGGTCTCCGCCTGGAAAAGATCAAGGAACAGCTAACCGGGTAAACATCTGGAGGCACTTCCATGACGAAGATGCTATGGGTCTCGGCCCTCGTTCTGATTTTCGGAAGCGGGGCATGCTTTGCGCAGAGCACAAACTCCGGGGACATTCGTGGCTCCGTAACCGATCCGACGGGAGCGCTGATTCCGGAAGTGACCGTCACAGTCTTGAATGTCGATACTGGCGTATCGAAGGATTATCCGACCAATCAGGACGGTCTTTACGATACGTCCTCGATCGTGACCGGAAGCTACCGGCTCACATTCACGAAGCAGGGTTTCGAGAAGTTAGTGCGCGGGCCTATCAGCCTGGAGGTCGGGGTCACTACGGTCAACGCCCAGTTGAGCGTGGGCTCTGCCACGCAGCAAGTGGAGGTCTCCGCGGACGTGCCGCTATTGCAGACAGAGACGAGCGAGCAGAGTACTACTCTTGAGTACAAGTCGATGTCGCAGTTGCCCCAGGTCACGCAGGATTGGGAGAACTTCATGATCCTGCTGCCGGGCGCCAGCGGCACGGTCGGTGGATCCCAGGGCTCGTCCAACCCGGGGCAGGAAGTGGCGATCAACGGCAATCTGCCTTACAGCAACATCCTTGCGGATGGAGCGTCCACCACGCTCTCGCATAGCCAGAACGCCAATCCCGCAGTGTTTGAGACCGTCTCCGAACTCCAGATCAACACCAATAATTTTTCGGCTCAATATGGCGTCGGCGGCGTCATCTTCAACCAGATCTCGAAGGGCGGCACCAACCGTTTCCACGGATCGGCCTACGACTACCTGCAGAACGACGCTTTGACGGCCCACTCTCAATTTACCACCGGGCAGATTCCGTTCCTGCGCTACAACAACTTCGGCTTCTCCGTTGGCGGGCCGATTTTGAAGAAGAAGATGTTTTTCTACTTCGACTATGACCAGATCGTCGACCACGGCAACAATACAGCTACGAACAGCGTTCCGACCACACAGGTCATGGCCGGGGACTTTACCTCGAATGCGCAGACGATTTTCGATCCGACCACGCAGACCATCGCCTACGACGTCAATCACAACCCTTACCCTGTGCGGCAGAGCTTTGCTAGTGAATACCCTGCGCTCGGAAACGCCATCCCCAGCTCCATGTTCGATACGTTAGCCGCGAAGATGCAGGCGTTCTACCCGACGCCGAGCAGCCATATTCCAGGAGGTGCGTTTGTTGCCGGAACGATCGGCTCGGAGGGGGAAGTCCAAAATAACTTCTATGCCAGCGAGCTGCAATCCACGCCGTATAGAAAGTTCTTCGGCCGGCTGGATTACGACGTCACGTCGAACAACCGCATAACCATGTCCGACACGCAGAGCGACACTCCGGTGATCTACCCGAGCACCGTGACCGCCTGCCCCATCGGTTGCCAGTCCGGGGACGTGGACAACAACAACGCGCAGATCACCGACGTATGGAACATCAGCTCGCGCACCATCAACGAAGCCAGAATGGGCTTCACCGATCAGTTGAACTTTTTTCAAGACCGCGCCCTGAACAAAGGCTATGCGGCCAAACTGGGCTGGCAGTTTGCCCAGGCGGATGACTTCCCGGCGATCAATTACACCGGCTCCTATCCCTACGCGTGGCTCGATCCCAGCTCCAACTCGGTGTACAAGGAGTTCACTTGGGATCCCTCCGATGTCGTTACGATGATCCGCGGCAAGCACATCCTCCACTTCGGCGGAGAACTTTTGACCTACCAGAACAACTCCACGGCGTGGGGTAACGTTAACGCCGGCACCTACACGTTCTCCGGCCAGTACACCCAGCAATGGGCGCTTAACTCAGCGGGCGTTGCTGGCCCGGTCGCGGGAACGGGCATGGAGTACGCAGACTTTCTGCTGGGCTACGTACAAGGTTGGAGCGCAGCTGTTTCACCCGAGTTCGGCGCGCGTATGAAGACCCCGCAAGTTTTCGTTCAGGACGATTGGAAGGTGCGGCCGAATCTTACTCTGAACCTTGGTCTGCGCTACCAGATCAACCATGGCTGGAATGAAATCCACAACAACGAGTCCAGCTTTGACCCAACCGTGAACAACCCGGCAACCAACACCCCAGGCGCTTATTGGTACGCCGGCACTCACGCCAATGGCCGCACCTCTCTGCAGGCCAATACTTTTAATACGTGGCAGCCGCGCGTAGGCTTCTCCTGGGCGCGCGATCCCAAAACCGTGTTGCGTGGCGGGTTTGGGCTCTACTCTTATACCTGGAGCTTGGATACCTACGGCGGAAACAATACCACCTACGGAATGGGCGCAGCCGTCAGTTCAGCCGGCAGTGACTCGGACCAGACGAACGGCGTCATTCCGATCACGAAGCTCGATGGCTCCGGCAACATCTGTGCCCCGCTCGTAAACAATGGCTGTGTTGCAAGTGCCACGCTGCTGCCGTATTCTGCGGCCTCCCTGGATCCGACCCGGTTCAACGGCCAAGGAGGAGGCTACGTCCAATACCACACGCCGGTCCCCAGGATCTTGCAATGGAACTTCTCCGCGCAGCGCTCGCTCAACACGAATGTAGTGGTCGAGGTTGCCTATGTTGCCAGCCACGGATCGAGCCTGAACTTCCCGACCGATCTGAACCAAGTGCCCCAGGCTTTGCTATCGCCCAACGATTCGCCGACGGGTCGCCCTTATCCAAACTTCCAGAGCCTTCCCGGCAGCACGAATAACGCCATCTCCAACTACAACTCTCTGCAGACGTCGATCACCAAGCGCATGACCAACGGCGTCAGCTTGAGCTTCAACTACGTCTGGTCGCACATGCTGGACGACCAGGATTCGTCGGGATGGGGAAGCCGCGGCGGCCCACAGGACTATCAGATCGCCAACAACCCGGCGGCGAACTATAGCAACTCCAACTTCGATGTCCGCCACGCCTTCAAGGGCTATGCGGTCTACGTGCTTCCCGTGGGTAGGGGTCAGAAGTTCCTAAACAGCAGCCGGGCTGCGGACGCAGTGATTGGCGGCTGGCAGATTTCCGGCACCATGGTTCTCTCTACAGGAAATCCATTCAGCATCGATGGAACCCAAAACACTTACGCGCAGGCAGGCTCGTCGTTCCCCAACTGGGTTCCAGGAGCCGGCTACAAACCCATCGACCGCCGCATCTCGAACTGGTTTCTTCCAACGGCGTTCTCTCAGCCGGAGAATGGAACCTTCGGCGACGTGAGGAGAAACAGCCTTTACGGCCCAGGACTGAACGTGTTTAACCTCTCGGGCAGCAAGACGTTCTCGTTGCCGTGGGAGGGAGTCAATATCCAGTTTCGCTGCGATGCCCAAAATGCATTCAACCATGCCAGCTACGGTGTGCCAGGCGATGCCAGCCTGGGCGGTTCAAATGGCCCCGGCACGCCTTACACGACCGGCACTGTCGCCATCACAACGACAACGGTGAGCGGTCGCAATGTGCAACTTGGGCTTCGCCTCACGTTCTAGCTTTGGTCGTCTGGTGACCTACCTTGAGGAGACGGCGATTTTCGCCGTCTCTTCTTTTTTGCTTCATACTCTATGATTTACGCCGCTATAGAATCTGGATGGTCAGTCTGGATGGTTCCGAATGATTGCGAAGGTTGAAATTGCCACTGCCGGGTTTGTCTTGTGGCTGGGGGTTGCATTGTGTTTCTCTCAGACGACTGGGAACAAACAGGCAGTCACACAGGAAGACAAGCAGCAGGAGTTTGCAGCGCATATACAAAAGGCACGCGGCTACCTCGATAAAAAGCAGCCCGCCCTGGCGATTCCGGAGTTCGAGGCCGCGGTGGCCATCGATCCTGAGAATGTGGATGCGCAGGCAAACCTGGGAGTTCTGCTGTTCTTTCAGGGGAAGGCAGCCGATTCTATTCCTCACTTTCGCGTTGCGCTGGCTGCGCACAAACTTGCTGGGACCAGAGACGAACGTCAGCCCGGCCTGGCGAAGATTCAAGGGCTGTTGGGAATGGCTGAGAGCCGGACGCTGGACTTTACCGATGCGCGCACGGATATGGAAGCCGCATTCTCTTCTTTAGACGACCCGCGCTTTCAGTTGCAGCTTGGTCTGGAGTTGGTCGGGCTCGATACCGAAAGCGGCGATCTGGACAAGGCTGCGGCGGTGATTGCGCAGTTGCGGAAGGCAGACCCGGACAACGTGGAGGTGCTGTATGCCTCCTACCGCACTTATTCCGATCTCGCGGGCGAGTCGATGCTCGCGCTGTCGCTGGCCGCGCCGGACTCCGCGCAAATGCATCAGTTGCTGGCGCACGAAGACATCCGGCAGGGAAATACGAACGGTGCAATCGGGCAATATCGCAAGGCGATTGCGATCAATCCGCATCTTCCGGGGATTCATTTCGAGTTGGCGGAACTGCTCCATACTTCGACGGACGAGACAGTAAAGAAAGAAGCCGAGAAGGAATACCACGCGGCGCTGCTGGAAAATCCGCAGAATGAGAAGTCGATCCTGAGGCTGGCGGAGATTGACTGGCGAAAAGGAAACATCGAGCAGTCGTACGAGGAATACACGAAAGCCGTTGTGCTGCAACCCGACGATGCCGATGCGAAGCTGGGATTGGCGAAGACGTTGACTGATATGAATCAAGCGGACAAGGCGCTGCCGCTGCTCGAAGATGCCGTGAGACTGGAACCTACCAATGCCACCGCGCACTTCCGCCTGGCGACGCTCTACCGGAAGATCGGACGTGTGGACGATGCGAAGCGCGAACTGGAGCTCTACCAGAAATTCAAGGATATGAAAGAGAAGCTGCGCGCTCTATATAAGGAATTGCAGGTTCAGCCCGCGGAAATTAGCGCCGCCGAGCAGGATGAGCAGTAGGAGATGAGCAACGTAGGTTGAAATCCAACCGTCTGGCCTTGAATGCGCGCGGGTGCACCCCTCAGGAGTATGGCAATCGAAGTAACCCCAAGTCGTCTCCGTGCGATGCTGCTTGCGGCGGCGTTGTTTGCTGCTGGAGCGGTTCCCGTTTGCGCGCAGAACACGGGCCGTCCCGCTGAGTCTCCTCTGATGCAACAATTCCATCAGGCGCTCAGCCTCGCCAAGCGGGGCGACCAGAAGGGGGCAATGAATCTTGTTCTGCGCTTGGTTGAACAGCATCCGGATTTTGCTCCAGCACTCAAGCTGAAGGGCATGTTGCTGGAGGAGGCGGGCCACACCTCCGAGGCGGCGGGGGCATATGAAGAGGCTCTGAAACTTGCGCCAAACGATGGCGATCTGTTGTTGAAGGTCGGGATCGCCAAACTGACGGCAGGCGAAAAAGAAGAAGCCATGCGGCTGCTCGAGCACTGCGTCCGGATTCTTCCTGGCGATGGGGACGCACAGTTCTATCTTGCCCAGGCCTATCACCTGAATGGGAAGGACGACATGGCGCTGCATGCCATCCGGCTAAGTTTGAAGGCTGAGCCGGACAATATATCGGTTTGGCAGAAGTATGGCGAACTACTGTGCGGCGCGGGAGATTGCGAGGCGGGGCTGAAGTGGCTGCTCAAAGCGCAGCACTCCGATGCTACGTTGCCGCGGATCGATTACGACCTTGCGGCGACGGATTTCAAGTTGATGGATCTTGCCGGGGCCGCGCAGTATGCCGCGCGCGCAGTGGAATCCCAGCCCAACGATGTAACCGCCTGGCGGCTGCTGGCCACCGCGGAAGTGAAGCTCGCTAAATGGCAAGAGGCCAAGCAGGCATACGAACGCATCCTCGCCGTCACGGCCGATGATGTGGACTCGTTATTGGGTCTTGGCCAATGCGAACTGGAACTGAAAAACTATCCGGCTGCTGTTGATAAGCTGCAATCGGTGCTGAGGCTCGACCCCACGCGGTTGTTGGCGCATTTCTATTTGTCTCGGGCTTTTGCCGCGATGGGCAAGACGGAGGATGCGCAGCACGAGGCGGCACTGCATCAGTTGATGATGGAACAGATGACGTTCGCCCGCTCGCGGGAAAGCGAGGAACGTGAAAGCCCCATCAAGGCGCAAGCCCGTCAATTGCTGGCAGAGCATCGCGAAAAGGATGCATTACAAGTCTATCGCGAGCACTTCAAGGGAACTGCCGCTACCACAGCGGATGCGTACGTGTTTGTCGGAAAACTTTATCTGTTCATGGGAGACACGGAAGGTGGGTTGCGCAACCTTCATCATGCGCTTGAGCTTCAGCCGACCGTTCGAGGGGCCCATACTTACGAAGGAATACTGGCACTGAAACTCGGCGACCTGAATCGCGCCGAGAATGAGTTCAAAGCGGAACTCGGAAACGATCCGAATTATCAGCAGGCGATCGCCGAAATGGGCGAGGTCCGTTATCACCAGGGGCGCTGGTCCGACGCGGTGGAACAGCTGGCGAAGTCCAAAACCACGACTCCGGAGTTGCTTTACATGCTTTGCGATTCTTACTTCCGCACCGGAAAGTTGTCGGATGCCGATTTGACTGCCGAAACACTTGCGGCGTACGGGAGAAACAAGCCTGAGGTTATGAAAGAACTCATCGACCTTCTTCTCCACAATGGGCAAACGGAGCTGGCACAGCGTCTGGCGGGCAATCTTGCGCAATAGAACACGTACGGCTCATGGCGACGCGCTTTCCGTCACGGTGAGGATTTGATCCGCTTTCACGTTTTTCAAAATCTGCTTGATGCCGCTCGGCCACGTAAGTTCGATGGTGTCTACGACGCTGGCCGAGCCCAGCCCGAAGTGGACGCGCTTATCGCTCGAAGAGTTATAGCTCACCGCGGTTGTCGCCTGGTTATACTGCGTGCCTAGTGAAGTTGTTACTTTCACCTTTGTTCCCAAACCGTCGCGGTTGGACTTGATGCCGATCAGTTTCAGAATGATCCAGTGGTTATGGTTGCTAGCGTTCTGAGTTCCGGAACGATTCATCCATATTTCTGGCGGGCCGTTCAGAACTGTCACAACCACATCGATCTTGCCGTCGTTGTTGAGGTCGCCGAAGGCAGCGCCGCGATGCGCAGCCGGAACGGAGAAGGACGCTCCGGCTTGTGTGCTCAGATCCTCGAAGGTCAGGCCGCCCTTGTTACGAAACACTTGATTTGGAAGCGCAAAGGGCCGGTGCGCCAACTCCATGGCGTTGTCCAGAATGTCGGCGTTGGCGGTGAACAAGTCCTTGTTTCCGTCATTGTCGAAATCGAAAATCCCCACTCCCCATGCCGTTGAACGACTGGTCAGCGCGCTCAGTCCTGCGGCGCTGCTGACATCCTGAAATTGACCATCCCCAAGGTTCTTATAGAGCGGGAAGCCTTCCTTAAACATCGCAGTTTCAAAAATATCCGGCCTACCGTCGTTGTCGACATCGCGAAAATCCGCGCCCATGCCAGCAATCGCGTTGCCGTATGCGTTGTAGGCGACCCCGGCGAGCAAGGCCACGTTGGTAAAGGTCCCATCTCCGTTATTGTGCAGAAGATAATTCTCGAAGGTATCGTTGGAGACGAAGACATCGGTAAATCCGTCGTTGTCGTAGTCGGCGAAGGCTAAACCCATTCCTTTGCCAATGTACTTGGAAATGTGCGACGGCTCCGAGACGTCGGTAAACGTCCCATCGCCATTGTTGCGATACAGGATGTTCGGCGTTCCCAGAAAATCGACCGGAGAGCAATAGGCCGGAAGCCCTTGCTGCACGCAGGGAGTCGCAGTCTTGATGTTGTAATTGAGGTAGTTCACAACAAAAAGGTCGAGGCGCCCATCGTTGTTGTAATCGAACCATCCCGCGGCGACCGACCATGCCTTGCCCAGCTTGGGGACAAACCCTCCGACTCCCGCTTTCTCGGTTACATCCGTGAAGGTGCCGTCGCCGTTGTTATGGAAAAGCTGATTGCGGTTGACGCCGGTCACATAAAGATCGACGAACCCGTCATTGTCATAGTCGCCGGCGGCTACTCCCATGGAATAGCCAATGCCCTGCAGGCCGGCATTCTCTGTTACATCGGTGAAAGTGCCGTCTCCGTTGTTGCGGAAGAGGCGGTTTGAATAACTGGGATCACTCTTTTCAAGCGACGGGATGGCCGCCCCGTTAGTAAAGAAGATGTCCAGCAAGCCGTCGTTGTTGTAGTCGAAGAGCGCGACTCCGCCGGTCATGGTCTCAAATGTGTAGCGCTGGGGACTGACGCTGTTCTTAAGCTTGAACTTGATTTTCGATTGTTCGATCGTGTTTTCGAACTGGATCGCAGACGTCCGCGTAGATGCGGATTCCTTGCCGGGAGCGGTCGGGCGGGGTTGTGCTGACTGACGGGGCGCGGGAACCGGCGCCGGCGGCCTCGTTTGGGCACGCAGGCTGGGCACGCTCCACAGCAGGCTAAGGATCAGATGTGCGAGAACGATTCCGCTGGCAGCTCCTCTCGAATCGGCGCCGGGGATTAGCGGGATGACTTCCCGGTTAAGATTCGGCGGATGCCTGCGCGGACTTAGCTCCATAGCGATACAGCTTAGCAGCCTGCACCGCTAGGAGTGGACTTTCTCCAAAGCGGCGAAATAGCGGCGCGCAATCGTTGTGCGTCGGATAGACATCGCAGATACAATCTCCTGCTGAGGAACAATTCATGACAAATCTAATGGCATGGGCGTGGAGAACGTCGGAGTTAAGGATGCTGGGAAGAGTATTTGCACTAACGACGTTGATCATGATGCTTTCGACACTTGTGTATTCCGAACCGAAGAACTCCGCGGACACAGCTGCGTCGGTTCAGTCTTTCCTGGGGCGATGGGATTTGACCCTGAAGACTCCGCTTCGCGACTATCCTTCGTGGCTGGAGATAACCCAGGAAAATGGGCAGCTCAAAGCTCGAATGGTAAGTCGTTGGGGACACGCGCGGCCGCTCCCAAAATGTGAGCTTGTGAATAGCACGCTCACCTTCGTTTCTCCCAAGGAAGAGGAAGACCGGAAAGACGATATGGTCTTTGAGGGCAAGCTATCAGGCAAGACGCTGGTGGGGACCACCACCGGTCCCGATGGAACTCCGTGGCAATGGACCGGTGAGAGAGCGCCGTCCCTCAAGAGAAAGAGCGATCCGAAATGGGGAAAGCCGACGCAGTTGTTCAACGGGAAGGATTTGAGCGGGTGGATGCCGAGCGATCCGGCGGCAACGGCAAAGTGGAAGGTGGAGAACGGAACGCTGGTGAGTCCCGGGCACGGCGCGGAACTGATCTCTGATGCCAAGTTTGAGGATTTCAAGTTGCACGTTGAATTCAATTGCGCACCGGGGTCGAATAGCGGCGTCTACTTGCGTGGTCGCTACGAGCTTCAGATCGAAGACGATCCGGAGCCCGAAGGGCCGACCATGCGCACTGGAGGCGTGTATGGCTTCCTGGCTCCCACGCCCGAACAGCCGCGCAAGCCAGGAGAATGGCAGACCTACGACATCACGCTGGTAGGACGAGTGGTCACGGTTTTGCAAAATGGCCAGACCATTATTGACCGGCAGGAAATCCCGGGCATCACAGGTGGGGCTTTGGATAGTCACGAAGGACTACCCGGACCGATCTATTTGCAGGGTACCGAGGCCGGGCACGTCACTTTTCGGAATATCACGATCACGCCAGCGAAGTGAGGCAGGCGGGAGAAGTGTTCAGCGGGCAGCCAGACGTAGTGAAGGTTTACGAAACGGAAGATTTTGGCTTCGGGCGCTTTGGTGCGGGCAAGTTTATGCCGGACTGGCCTCGGCGTGGACTCGCTCCTCCGAGCACCAGCTCGCAAAGACGGTCGACAAAGTCAGGAGTCAAGCTGTCGTGCCTGATCAGGAAGCGCATGTAGATGGGACCGTAGAGCGAATCGAGGAGCAGGTCCAGGTCCTGATCTGGTCGGAGTTCGCCGCGTAGAATCCCGCGGCGCAACGTGGCGTACGCCTCCCGTCGGCGCGGCCAGAGGAAGCGTTCGCGGAATGCGCCGATGAGATCCCGATCGCTCTGGCCTCCGCCAAGAATGGCGGAAACGATGCGCCCACGCGGGCTGCGAAAAACTTTGATGAGTTGGCGCATTTGCTGACTCATGTCCGTGCGAACGAAGCCGGTATCTGGGAAGTGGAGTTTGCGGGTGGTGCTGCTGGCGAACGCGTCGGCGATAAGAACGGCCTTGTTGGGCCACCAGCGATAAACAGTGGCCTTGCCAACGCTCGCGTGAGCAGCTACGGCTTCTATAGTCAGGTCGGAAAAGCCATTCTCTCCCAGAAGTTTCAAGGTGCTGTGCAGGATGGCCAAGCGGGCGTGTTCACTGCGCGGCCGGCCAGGCGAACGCTTGCGACTGCCTCCACCGCGCTTGCCACGAGCCGGAAGCTTCTGGCGCATGTTCCCACCCTACCATATAATAATTAAGAAACACTTTAGAATCCAATACGATCAGTATCGAATCTAAAATCGAGTCAGCGGGGTTCTCTTCAGCAGACGTGAGAGGGCCTTTCTTTTTATCCGAACGCTGTTTTCGAATCTGAAGTGGTGCCTAACCGATGTGGATAGTTGCGTTAGCTCTCCGACGTCCCTACACATTTGTTGTGATGGCGCTCGTCATCATTCTTCTGACGCCGATCACGATTCTGCGCACGCCCACGGACATTTTCCCCGATATCGATATCCCGGTGGTCTCGGTGGTTTGGTTCTATGCGGGGATGTCGCCCCAGGATATGGCCGACCGCATTGTGGCCAACTCCGAACGTGGGATCACGACCACGGTCAACGACATCGAGCACATGGAATCCCAGTCGGTGTATGGTCTGGGCGTGATCAAAATTTTTTTTCGGCCGGGAACGAACGTGCAGGGAGCCATCGCGCAAATCACGGCGATCGGCCAGACCAGCGTGCGGCAATTACCTCCCGGCACCACGCCGCCGCTGATCATCTCTTACAGCGCTTCTACTACACCCATCATTCAGTTGGGATTGAGCAGCAAGACTTTGCCCGAACAGCAACTTTTCGATCTCGGCCAAAACTTCCTGCGCAATTTTCTGGCGACGGTGCCGGGCGCAGCGACTCCTTATCCCTACGGAGGCAAACTTCGCCAGATTCAGGTGGACCTGGATTTGCCGAAGCTCCAGTCTTACGGGCTTTCGCCTAATGACATCGTCAACGCGGTCAACGCGCAGAACCTGATTCTTCCCACGGGTACGATCAAGCTAGGCCCGCTGGAATATAACGTCGAGATGAACGGGACACCGCAGACCATTGCGGAATTAAACGACTTGCCCGTCAAAACCCTCAACGGTTCCACGCTTTACATGCGCGACGTAGCGCATATCCGTGATGGCTTCGCGCCGCAGACCAATATTGTGCGCCAGGATGGGAATCGCGGCGCGCTGATGTCGATCTACAAAAACGGCAGCGCGTCGACGCTGCAAATTGTCGCCGGCGTCAAAAATATTGTGGCGGTGGCGGCACAGAGCCTTCCACCGGAACTGAAGATCACTGCGTTGTTTGATCAATCTTTATTTGTGCGCGCATCCATCGAGGGCGTGCTGCGCGAAGGGTTGATTGCGGCGGCTCTCACTGCCGTGATGATCCTGATCTTCCTTGGCGATTGGCGCCCGACCATCGTCATCTCCATTTCTATTCCGCTTTCTATTTTTGTTTCGATCATCGTGCTGGGCGCCATCGGCCAGACCATCAACATCATGACCCTGGGCGGGTTGGCGCTCGCGGTGGGCATTCTGGTGGACGATGCCACGGTGGAGATTGAAAATATCGAGCGCAACCTTGCCATGGGCAAGGAGATGAGGCAAGCGATTCTCGATGGCGCGCAACAGATCGCTGTGCCAGCCTTTGTCTCGACGCTCAGCATCTGCATCGTGTTCGTGCCCATGTTTTTTCTGGCGGGCGTGGCGAAGTTTCTGTTCGTGCCGCTGGCCGAGGCAGTCAGCTTCGCCATGCTGGCCAGTTACCTGCTTTCGCGCACACTCATTCCCACGCTGGTGATGTACATCATGCGTGGACACGAGCACCGCGCGGAGGCGCCCAAGTCGTTCCTGGGCCGCTTTCAGCGCGGCTTCGAGCGAAAATTCGAAGACTTCCGCCGCAGCTATGAACAGCTACTGGAAACCACGCTCGAGCATCGAGGGGGTTTCGTAATCTGCTTTCTGGCTTTCTGTCTGCTATCGCTCGGGCTGTTTACGTTTCTGGGACAAGATTTTTTTCCCCAGGTAGATGCGGGATTGCTGCGTCTGCATGTGCGGGCGCGGCCCGGGTTGCGGGTGGAGGAGACAGCGCGGCTTAGTGATCAAGTCGAGGGGGTTCTGCGAGAGGAGATTCCGGGTGATGAATTGCAGACGATTCTCGACAACATCGGCCTGCCCAACTCCGGGATCAACCAGTCCTACAGCTCGAACGGAACTATCGGCAGCAGCGATGTCGAGATCCTGATCGCGCTCGATCGCTGAGCATCACCATCCCACGGCTGGTCTACATCCGGCGTCTGCGAGAAGTGTTGCCCCAGCGCTTTCCGGGAGTAGAGTTTTTCTTCCAGCCAGCCGATATCGTTACGCAGATTCTGAACTTTGGCCTGCCCGCCCCCATCGATGTGCAGGTCGTCGGCACCGATGTGCAAAGCAGTTATGGGATTGCGCAACAGATCGCAAACAAGATGCGGCACATTCCCGGCGCGGCCGACGTACACGTGCAGCAGTTGCTATCCCTGCCCACGCTGCACATGGATATTGACCGCACGCGAGTCACTCAGGTTGGGCTGACGGCGCGCGACGTGGCGCAAGGCGTTTTGGTTTCGCTCAGCGGCAGCTTTCAGACTTCACCGAATTTCTGGCTGAACCCGCGCAACGGCGTCACGTACTCGATGGCGGTGCAGTCGCCGCAATACCGCATGACCAGCATGCAGGACCTGATGACCATCCCGGTGAATTCACCGCAAGGCTCGCAATTGATGAGCAACCTGGTGCAGGTTACTCCGGTCGCGCGGGCCGCTACGGTGAATCACTACAACGTGCAATCGGTGATCGACGTTTATGCCAGCACGCAGGATCGAGACTTGGGAGCAGTGGCCGCGGAGACCGACAAGGTGCTCAAGACCTTCGATGGAAAATTGCCTCGCGGCACGCATATTGTGGTGCGCGGGCAGGTTGCGACCATGCGGTCGTCGTTCTTTGGCTTGGGAGTAGGACTTGCCGGCGCCATTCTGCTGGTCTATTTATTGATCGTCATCAACTTCCAGTCGTGGCTCGATCCGTTCATCATTATCGCGGCGCTGCCGGGAGCGCTGGCGGGAATTTGCTGGTTCCTGCTGTTGACTCGCACCACGTTAAGCGTGCCGTCCCTGACCGGCGCGGTCATGTGCATGGGCGTGGCCACAGCCAATTCGATCCTGATGGTAAGCTTCGCGCGAGAACAGATGGACGAGGGGATTCCCGCGATGCGGGCCGCGGTCGCGGCCGGTTATACCCGCATCCGCCCGGTACTGATGACCGCGCTTGCCATGATCATCGGCATGGTGCCGATGGCTTTGGGCTTTGGGGAAGGTGGCGAGCAGAATGCGCCGCTGGGCCGCGCGGTGATTGGCGGATTGTTGTTCGCAACCGTCGCGACTTTATTTTTCGTTCCTAGCGTGTTTGCCATATTCCATGGACGGCGGGAATCCAGACTGGCTCGCCAGGAACAGACACCGGGCAGCTGAAGGTTTTGCAATAATCGGAGTGGAGCATGAGCGCAGATAACGAATCCAAACCAACACGGGCATATGTGCCGCGGAGCGAGCCGAGCGGAAACCCCCATCCGTCGCAGCCGGGCGAGGGCGAACCGCAACATGCGTTGAGCGCGCAGGCCCAGCGTGACGAGGAAATCGAGGCGATCCAGAAGCATGCCCGGCACCAGCCGCCAGGGATCCAGAAGCCGCCGGAGGTTCCGCCTGCACCGCCGGGCAAAGCTCTGACGATCGTGGCAGTGCTGTTAGTCGTACTGCTGCTCGCTGGAGCGCTTACATTGTGGAGCCGCGCGAGCCACGAACGGGCGCTGGCAAAGGAGACCGAACGCAGCACCGTGCCGACCGTGGCTGTCGTGCACCCGCTGGCCGAGAAGCCCGACGAGGATCTGGTTCTGCCGGGCTCGCTGCAAGCCTACGAAGAATCTCCCATCTACGCCCGCACCAGCGGTTATCTTCTGCGCTGGTACAAGGACATTGGCAGCCGAGTGAACAAAGGCGAGTTGCTGGCCAAGATCGACACTCCTGAAGTGGATCAGGAATTAAATCAGAGCCGTGCTGCGCGCGAACAAATCGTGGCGCAGATGGATCTGGCGAAAATCAGCTCCGATCGCTGGGAGAACCTGCGCAAGACCGATTCCGTCTCCGCGCAGGAGGCTGACCAATATGCCAGCGCATACAAACAGAGCCAGGCGAACCTCGCCGCCGCGGACGCCAATGTGCGCCGCCTCGAACAGCTGGAGGGCTTTAAGGATGTTTATGCGCCTTTTTCCGGCGTGCTCACGCGCCGCAACGTCGATCCCGGCGCGCTTATCAATGCCGGAGCCGGAGCCGCAGGCCGGGAACTGTTTGACCTGGCGCGGGTCGATCCGCTGCGCGTTTACACCAGCGTTCCTCAGGCTTATGCACCTTACATCAAGGTTGGCGCAGGAGCGACCGTTACGCTTCAGGAATTTCCTGGGCAGAAATTCTCTGCGAAGGTGGCACGGACCGCGGAGGCCATTGATCCGGTCACGCGAACGTTGCTGACCGAGGTCGACGTACCCAACAAAGACGGGCGTCTATACCCCGGTTCGTTCGGAGAAGTTCACTTCAAGGTGGGCTCGGACGTAAACAAGGTTACGGTTCCAGTAAACACGATGCTGTTCCGTGCCGAGGGCCCGCGCCTTGCCGTCATCGGCCCCGATGAGAAGGTGCAGTTGCGCCCGATCAATATCGGACGTGATTACGGCGCCACGCTGGAAATTCTTGGCGGTGTTTCTCCGGGTGACCAGGTTGTGGTCAACCCGGCGGACTCTCTGGAAGACGGACAGCAGGTGAAAGTGGCGCAGTCGGCGCCAGACCAACAGCAACGAAGTCAACCGTTGCCGGACCAGAATAGTAAGAACAAGGCAGAGCAGAAGGGCAGCGCGAAATGAAGCGGGTTGCAATCACGGGGGTTGTTGCGCTGCTCGGCTTCGCCGTCGGATGCACGGTGGGCCCGCGTTACAGTCGGCCCGCGCCTCCCGTTCCGCCGCCCGATGCATGGAAAACGCAACCGCCATGGCAGCAGGCTGCGCCCAAGGATTCCATTCCCAAAGGCGAGTGGTGGAAAATCTTCAACGATCCGGCGCTCGACGGCTACGAGCAACAATTGCTGCAGGCGAACCAGTCTCTGCTGGCCGCGCGCGATCGCTTGGACCAGGCGCGTTCGTTAGCGCGGGTTGCTACCGCAGATATGTTCCCGCAACTTTCGGCGGATCCCAGCGCGGTGCGCGAGCGCGGCTCTGGCAATCGTCCGTTGAACGGCGAGCAGCCCACCATCATCAATGGCGTGCCGCAGCCTGTCCCGCCCTATACGCAGAGTGTCTATACCGTTCCATTCTCGCTGAGCTATGAGGCCGATCTTTTCGGACGAGTGCGCCACAACGTAGAAGCAGCCAACGCAACTTTGCAGTCTACCGCTGCCGATTTGGCGAACGTGCAGTTGGTGCTGACCGCTGAACTTGCCGCCGATTACTTCACACTGCGTGAGTTGGATGCCGAGTACCAGGTGGTGCAAGAGTCCGTAGGCTACGAACGGAAGGGGCTGGATCTGGTGAACAACCGCCACCAGGGCGGCATCGCCAGCGGACTGGAAGTTGCGCAGCAGGCAGCGCTGCTCGACTCCACATTGTCGCAGCTGGCGCTGGTGCAACAGTCGCGGGCGCAATACGAGCACGCCATCGCGGTGTTGGTGGGACAGTCGGCTTCCAGCCTGAGCGTGCCGGTCGCGCCGTTGCCGGCCACGCCGCCGCCAGTCCCGCTGGGAGTGCCCTCCGACGTGCTCGAGCGCCGGCCCGATATTTCTACTGCCGAGCGCCTGATGGCTTTCCAGAACGCTCAGGTCGGCATCGCCCGCGCGGCATTCTACCCGCACATCACTCTCAGCGGTTCGGGTGGATGGCAGAGCACGGACGTCACGTCACTGTTGAGCGCGCCCAGTCTTTTCTGGTCGCTGGGTGCCGATGCGTTGCAACCGATTCTGCAGGGTGGACGGAACCGCGCCAACCTTGCCGCCGCGCGGTCCTCTTATGAGCAGTCTGTCGCTAACTACCGGCAGTCGGTGCTCACCGCGTTTCAGGAAGTCGAGGACGGCATTAGTAATCTGAGCACGCTTTCACAAGCGCTCACAACGCAGGGCGCGGCTGTGGAAGATGCGCGCCGCGCCCTGACGATCGCCAACAATCGTTACATCGGCGGTGTCACGAGCTATCTCGACGTCATCAACGCCCAGACTACTCTGCTGGCCAGCGAACGCCTAGAGACGCAGTTGCTCGGTCAGCAGATGGTGAGTTCTGTTTATCTGGTGAAAGCCCTGGGCGGTGGATGGGACGACAGCCAAATCAAGGACCAGCGCGTTCGTCCACAAGCAGGCCAAATTGTACAGCAGTGAGCGTTGATGTCGTTCGCTTGTATTGACCCCGTTCACTCCGTGCTTCTCGAACCTTGGGCCACGAGACCTGGGGGGTGCTTTCCTACCTGCGACCCGATGCAACGTCATTCTTTATGCGGTTGATAAAGAGTTGAATAAAGACTCCCGAAACCAGGCAACCGATAAATCCAATCCACAGCCACAGCACATCTTTCTCCATGAGTCCGAGCCCGGTTACAAGAATGCTCAGAAGACTCATGATGGAGGTGAGAACAGTTTTCGCTGTCATGCTCCAGTCCCTGGTGGACGGGCGAATCTCTGAGGATGGTTGGGTAGACATGGGAGAATCTCCTTCGCCCTGGAAAAATCGTAGGCTCGGACTGGGAGCAAGTCAATGTCAGCGGTGAGAGTGGGACCGATTCTCAATAAGTGCTATGGCCGTATCGCAAGATTCATGAACTTGGAGTCAGACCGCGCATTTAGGGGAGCGTGGAAAACAGCTGACGCTGTCACTCAACGTTTCGACGGGATTCCTGAATGACTGAATGCTGCGACGGTGAACAGCACCGATAAAATCGGAAGCGCGAGAAGCCAGCGGAAGGTAAGGCAGAATTCAGCGACAGCAAAAAGAATTCTTTCATAGATGGGTATTGGAACGCCCTGTTCCATGGCCGGACGAAGAACAGCCATCGCTACGGCTGGCAGTCCAAACATTCCCCCGATCAATACAACGGAAAGAATAGCTGCGGTCCTATAGCGCACAAGCCCTCCAGCGGCGCCTGAGCTCAGGCGAGGCAATGAGAAATGCTTCTTATCCGAAAGAATACGAGAGAGGTTGCTTCGAAAAGCAGCGGGAAAACCGGGGGTGGGTTACGGCGGTAATCGAGGGTCGCCACCACGACAGACCGTTGTTGTCGAATATTGCCTGCGGAAGTTAGTACTTGTGCGCTCGGACGACGAACCGCTGGGGAGCGGGACCAACAAAATAAAATGGATAGCAAGTCACCAGTGTAAGCGCGGATTCGGTGGAGGGAGCCAGGACGCTCTGATCATCGTTAGCGACAACCTTTGCCCAATCGACTTGATAGCGGGATAGGCCATTCGCGGTCTGAAGCTGAATCTCGATCATGTCCTTGCGAATGTCTTTCAGTCCACGGAAGTACGTGTCGCGGTGGCCGGCGATTCCGATGTTTCCGGTTTCCCCGGGCAGCGGAGTGCCCGCGATATGCTCGATTCCTAGCCGCAGCACTCGCGAACTGGTGCCTTGCAGCACTGCGACGGACATTCCCAGCCTCGGGATATCCATGCGCCCCAGAACGTCACCTGTTTTGGTCGCGGTATTGTTAATTACGGGTCCAGTGTGATTTTCGTCCTGATCTTTTTCCACCAGGATTTGGTTCTCCAGAGACCGTTTCGCGGAGACCTGGTAGAGCCGGGCTTCGAGCAGAGTAAAACCTACGTAGCCCAGCAGCATCAAAATTGATCGAAGCGATTTTTATTGGATGGCTCTCATCTTCATTAGTGGTTGAGGCGTATGGCTATCTCGCACGGCTGGTGCCGATCGAGATTCCTCCGCGAGGAAAAACCCTGCATGGAATCACAAAGCTTTGCGACTTTTCCGTTTCTGTTTTCCCTCTCCTGGGGTTCGACCCTGATTTTCTTCAGTGTTCCGCGATTCAGGGGTGGATCTGGGAACAATCAACGCTGTGACGCTTTGATCAAGCATCCGCGAAAAGTGAGTCATAGTGCTCAGACTTGAAACCGGTTTGGTGGAATCCTTACATCGACACGCCGCACTTCAATCCACGCAGCCCGCAGCAGCAAGGTAGGACCGGGCAATCGAAGGATGATCTGGCAAGGTGGTTCAAGATGAATAAGATCCGTTTAACGAGTAGGTTGCGTTTTCTGTTGCTCGCACTTGTGATACTGGCCATTCCGGCCGCCTCGTTCGCGCAATTCGGCGTGGCGATCACGATTGCGCCTCCCGGTCTCCCGGTGTACACCCAACCCATGTGTCCCGCAGACGGTTATATGTGGACGCCGGGCTACTGGTCCTACGGGGACGACGGCTACTTCTGGGTTCCGGGTACGTGGGTGGAGGCTCCCGAAGCCGGCTTGCTCTGGACTCCTGGGTATTGGGGTTGGGGCGACAACGCCTTTGCCTGGAATGAAGGCTATTGGGGTACGAGCGTCGGCTTTTACGGAGGCGTCAACTACGGCTTCGGCTATGGTGGCCTCGGCTATCAGGGCGGATATTGGGATGGTGGAGCGTTCTACTACAACCGCTCCGTAAATAATGTGAGCGGCCCGAACTTTCACAATGTTTACAGCAAGACCGTCATCAACAACACCACGTTCAACCATGTCAGCTACAACGGAGGACGAGGCGGAGTAAGCGCTCGCCCCACCGCGGCGGAAGAAACGGCGTCGCACGAGCAACACCGGGCGCCAACGGCACTGCAAACCCAGCATGCGCACGCTGCCAGCACCAACCACGCGCTTCTGGCGTCCGTGAATCACGGGCGTCCGGCAGTGGCTGCGACAGCTAAGCCGGGGGAGTTCAGCGGGCATGGCGTAGTGGCAGCGAAGAGCGCGGGAACACCTTACAAGGCTACCTCGAACAAGGCAGCGGCGAATAAGGCATCCGCGACGCGATCGACTGAAAACAAAACAGCTGCGAATAAGGCGGCTACGACCCGGTTGAACGAGAACAAGGCAGCTGCGAACAAGGAAGCTACGACACGGTCGAATGAAAACAAGGCAGCTGCGAACAAGGAAGCTGCAATGCGGTCGAACGAAAATAAAGCAGCTGCGAATAAGGAAGCTTCGACGCGATCGACTGAAAACAAAACAGCTAAGAATAAGGCGGCTACGACGCGGTCGAGTGAAAACAAGGCGGCAGCGAACAAGGAAGCTGCGACGCGGTCGAACGAGAACAAAGCAGCTGCGAATAAGGAAGCTGCAACGCGGTCGAGTGAGAACAAAGCAGCTGCGAATAAGGAAGCTGCAACGCGGTCGAGTGAGAACAAGGCAGCTGCGAACAAGGAAGCTGCGACCCGCTCGAACGAGAACAAGGCAGCTGCGAATAAGGCGGCTTCGACGCGCTCCAACGAAAATAAGCGGCAACGACTAAGGCGGCTCGTCAGCCCGCTGAGTCCGGGAAGCCGACTGCAACTCATGCGCAGTCTGCGCCGCGTCAGGCTGCACCTAAGGCCGCACCCAAGGCCGCATCCAAGGCCGAAGCTGCACCTAAACCACAGAGTGCGCCTCGGCAGCCAACTGTAGCTCGTGCGCAGCCGGCGCCGCGTCCAGCAGCGAAGGAAGCACCCAAAACCGAAGAGCGTCCTCGTCAGTAGTGAATGGACCGATGTGTTGCTCCCCCGTTGCCACGGCTACGCTCTGGCAACGGGGGAAGTTGGCAACGGAAGAGACGAATCGCAATTCACCAAAAGAGGACAAAAGGAGAACCTATGATGACGACAACGGCACAAACCAAGTGTGCGCATCTGCCATGCAAGTGCATGGCGCCGCCCAACGACAAATACTGCGGTCAAGCCTGCAAGGAAGCGGGATCCAAAGAAGTAGAGATTGCGTGCCAGTGTGACCATGGAGCTTGTCCGCTTACCGTGTGAGAACAGGGGGGCCTTTTGGTGCGCAGGCAGGAACTACCCAACGAGAATCTTGGCACGAACATGCGCCGAATCGTGCTCGTGATGTTGGTAGCCGCCGGCTCCGCGACCCGACCATCACCCGCAAGGGCACAAGAGCTAACTGATTCGGCGAGTACATCTTCGGTGAACTCCTCGGGCATTGTGACAAGCACAGTGCCGACACTACCGGACCTCACGTATACGCGCCCGACGCAAGCTGCAAAGTTCTACAACTACGTCTTCGACGCGTTCGGCCCGTACCCTGTCGTAGGCGCGGGATTCGCGGCCAGCATCAACCAGGCACACAACGCACCGCCGGAGTGGAAGCAAGGCGCGGAGGGTTACGGCAAGCGGTTTGGGTCCACCTTCGGCATCGCGGCGGTGAGCACCACAACGCGCTATGCACTTGCGGACGCGCTGCGAGAAGATATGTTGTACTACCGCTGTGAGTGCAAAGGCGTGTTACCACGGCTGCGCCATGCCCTGATTTCGACCCTGACGGCGCGCCGCGGTGAAGATGGCCACCTCGTCTTCTCCTGGCCTGCTCTATTCGCGCCTTATGTTGGCACCATGACCGCCGTCTATGTGTGGTATCCCGGCCGCTACAACGGCAAGGATGCCTTCCGGATGGGCAACTACGCGCTGTTGGGGTATGCGGGCGCAGACATCGGCATGGAATTCCTATATCGCGGGCCCCACTCCCTGCTTTCTCGCATGCACCTGAATAATGGACGCGGGGCGCGGACGACGGTGTCAACTCCGTGATCGATCAAAAATCCATGGCGGTCGCGAGCCTAGAGGCACCGCTGACGGAGAAACCGGATTTTCTCTCCGCTCCGCTCACGTTGACTTCCTCCAAGCGTGTGATCAACGAGTTTCTGGAATGGTTCGGAGATCTCGGCATATTTTTCTGGCAAGTGGCGCGTGCCACAGTGACGCCGCCGTTTGAATTCCACGAATTATTTCTGCAACTCGACGAGATTGGATCCAAGTCTCTTCCGCTGGTAGCTCTAGCCGGTGCCGCCACCGGCGTTGTACTTTCTTTGGAAGCCCGTTACAGCCTGACTCGATTCGGAGCGAAGTCGCTGCTTCCCGCCGCCATCGTGTTTTCCGTGATCCACGAGACCGGGCCCATCATCACGGGTCTGGTGGTGAGTGGTCGTGTGGGCGCGGGCATCGGCGCGGAGCTGGCCTCGATGAAAGTGACCGAGCAGATCGACGCCATTGAAGCGTCCGCCGTAAATCCTTACCGGCTGCTGGCGGCCACCCGCATCCTGGCTTGCATCCTGATGCTGCCGCTGCTGACGCTTGCTGCGGACTTGTCCGGTCTGTTCATGGGCTGGGTTACGCAGGCCCTGGTTGAGCCGCTTTCGTTACATCAGTTCATCAGCAGCGGTTTCAAGAGTGCCACTTTCAACGATTTCCTGCCCCCTACGTTCAAGACCGCGGTGTTCGGCCTGATCATCGGGCTGATCGCGTGTTTTCAGGGAATGCGGACCGAGGGAGGCGCCGCCGGTGTAGGCCGCGCGGCCACGAGCTCAGTGGTGTTGTCTTCGCTGTTCGTGATTCTGGCGGATGTCGTGCTGGTAAAGCTCATTCTTATATTTTTCCCGTGAGCATATTTTGCGAAGCGTTCTCGCGACGTGTGTTTGTGACAAGTTTTTGCGACATGGATTGAATCGGGCGCGAAACAATTATGGACACAGCCACCATTGATCAGGTTGCGACGAAGCAAGGGCAGGCGGAGAAAGACGGCAACGCTCCGGTCATCGCCGTCGTAGACTTGCGTAAATCCTTCGGAACTCAAAAGGTTCTGAATGGGATCAGCCTGGCCGTGAAGCGCGGCGAAACTCTGGCGGTGCTGGGGCGCAGTGGTACGGGCAAGAGCGTTCTACTGCGGCTCATCATCGGACTGGAGAAACCTGACTCGGGATCGATTCTGCTACATGGGCAAGACATCGCCGGACCTGGCGCTTGACCAGATGGGCGAGATTCGCAAGAAGATGGGTTTTCTGTTTCAACACGCCGCGCTTTACGATTCGCTCACCGTCGAGCAGAACGTGGCATTTCCATTGCAGCATCACAAGCGGGAAATGACGAAGTCCGAGCGGAGCGATCGAGTCCGGCAACTGCTGGCCGAAGTGGGCATGCAAGACGCAGTGGTGAAGATGCCCTCGGATATCTCTGGCGGCATGCAGAAACGGGTAGGGCTGGCGCGCGCTCTGGCGTTGGAGCCGGATATTCTCCTGCTCGACGAGCCCACCGCTGGTCTTGACCCCATCAGTTCCGGCGAGATCGACGACCTGGTTCTGAAGCTGCAGCAGGAGCATCACATGGCGTCCATCGTGGTGACTCACGATCTGCATAGCGCGAAGACGATTGCGGGGCGCCTGGCCCTGCTCAACGAGGGAAATGTGGTAATCGAAGGCAGCTTTGAAGAATTGCAGAAGAGCGACATTGAGTTTGTCAGGACATTTTTAAAGCATTCGTAGGAGGGCATATGTCGAGAGCGGCTCGGCTCGGAGTTTTCATTGTTGCGACACTGGCAATTCTGGTCGCCGGTATCTTCATCATCGGAGGCAAGCAGTATCTGTTCCGTTCTACATACCAGTTGAGAGCTCAATTCGACAACGTGGTGGGACTCGATGCGGGTGGAGATGTGCGGGTGGGCGGGGTTCACAGTGGGACCGTGCATAGCATCGTGTTGCCTCACAAGCCTGGCGAAAGGGTCACGGTAGTGATGGATCTCGATAAGACGACGCACGAGATCGTTAAACAAGATTCCGTGGCTACGATCGAGACCGAGGGATTGTTGGGCAATCAGTTTCTGGCCATCTCGTTTGGATCGGCGCGGTCGGGTGAGGTACGGGACGGCGATCTGATTGCAAGCCAGGCACCACTCGAAATGGCCGAGCTGTTGCAAAAGGCGAGCGGCCTGTTGGACGGCACCCAGCAAGCCATTCAGAACGCCACCCAGGCAACGGCGAATCTGGACTCCATCAGCGCCAAAATCGACAAGGGGCAGGGAACTGCCGGAGCGCTGGTGAACGACAAGCAACTTTACACCAACCTCGAACAGACATCGAGCTCCATGCGCGACACTATGGTCCAGGCGCAAGCCGGGGTCACCGACTTCCAGGAAAATATGGAAGCCATGAAGCACAACTTCTTGATGCGCGGATATTTCAAGAGCCGCGGCTATGAGGACTCCGCTGAGCTGGCCAAGAACGAAATTGAAAAGCTTCCGGAAGGCGCGCCGACTAAGGAGTTCACCTATTCGGCGAAGCAGCTGTTCGACAAGCAGGATTCGGCCAAGTTGAAGAACCAGAAATCTCTCAATGCTGGGGGCGAGTTCCTGGCGAATAACCAGTTCGGGTTTGCGGTGGTCGTGGTATCCGTGGGCATGGAAGGCGATACGCAAAAAGAATTGGTGCTGACGCAAGCCCGGGCCATGGTGGTGCGCCAGTATCTGGTGGAAAACTTCGGATTTGACGATAGTCAACTCAGAACGCTGGGGATGGGAAAACAGGCGGAAGCGAACTCCGATGTTGGCTGGGGTAGGGTTCAGATTTTCGTTTATCCCGCCGGAACCGAGATTCCGCCCACCAAGCAAGTACAGGCAAGTGCCTCAGGCGCAACTACCTCGACTCAAGCGGTTCAGGCTTCGACGGACGCCGCCCCGAAGCCACAGTAGGGTGAGGTTAGTGGACCGAGTAGCTATCGATTTGAGGTCGACTTCAAGGTGCGTTTCGGCCGTGATCGTTGTATCGCGCAATTGCCGAGAATGTATAAAAAAGAACAGTCATTCAAATCGTTAACACGTACTGTTGCTGTAGGCCCAGTGCAGGATCCCCTGGCGAGAAATCTAATCGTTGATTGAACGGACATCATTGAACAGCATCATCGAACCTGCATTGCGGAAGTTTCAGAACGGGCACACTACGGGGCGAAGGAGCATACCATGGCGCAAACTGTACTCGAACGAACGGCCGATCACATTACTGAATCAGCTCACCAGGCTTCTCGCGCATCCAGCGCGGTTGCCGATGCAATCGCCGATGGCGCAGAAGCGGTAAGCCGCGCCGCGAAACAGAGCGGCGACGCTGCGGAAGAGTTCCTGAATGACACAAGCCAGCGCATTCAGCGTCACCCTATGCTTATCGTGGCGACGACATTTGCGGCAGGTTTCACCGTGGGCGCCTTGATCTCCTGGGCGATCAAACGAAGATAGCCCCCGAAGATAGCCCCCCGAAGCAGATAAGTCGAAGGCATAGGCCGCGCCTAACGCGGCTCCGTTTCATGTTTACGCAATCGTTACGGAACGGAACATCCCATCAGCGGCTCGTCTGCCGTTATGCGTCATAGGCAGGCGGCGCGATTCGCGCGCTTCCATACAGGTGGGCGATCGTGGGCAACAACTGGCTGGCCAAACGGTCCTTGGCGATGAGGGCGTCTACCAGGGACAACGCCTGTTCTGGAACGCCCAGTCCTTCGGTGAGCAGGATGATGGGCGCTAGCGGCCTGAGGCGCCTCAGTTCGATGGCAACCTCTTGCCCGTTCATGGACGGCATGAAGTAGTCGAGAATCACAACGTCAACCGAGTGGGTGGAAGCCAGCTCCAGTCCCTCGCCGCCGCTGGGAGCCGTCAGAACGGTATACCCGAAGCTTTCGAGAAACGCCCGCTCGCATTCCAGCACATCCCGGTTATCGTCGATGCAAAGAACTACTCCGCCTGGAAGTTCCGAACAAACCGACTGGGGCATTGTTGCACCTTCAAGGAATCTATCTTCCGCAATTGTGACCGTTAAAGCTGATCAAAATTGCTCAAGCTCCTGGGCAACGGGGCAGCCGCCGGGATTCGGTGGGCTGGGAACGAAGGCAGGGCTTCGCCTTTAACGTTGGTTATCTGATTCTGGAAAAGTGTGCCTGGAGAAGTTAATCGTGAAGAACTACATTGAGCAGCGAACTGTGGACTTGCAAACCTCCGTTGTAGTGAATAAAGCCCAACTTCCTGAACCTGTTCATGAAGAAGCTAACCCGAGAGCGGGTTGTGCCGATCATCTCGGCGAGGGTCTCTTGACTGATCTTGGGCACCACGGCTTCTGGAATAGTCTCCTTGCCGAAATGAGCGAGCAGCAGCAGAATCCGTGCGAGTCTCTTTTCGCTCGAGTTGAAGAGCTGGTCCACTAAATCTTCTTCGTAGCGGATGTTCCGCGCCAGCAGATATGCTACAAACAGATCCGAAAATGTGTGCTCGCGGTGAAGGGCATCCACCATCGCTTTTTTTTCTACGCGGAGAAGATCGCAATCCGTCAGGGCCACCGCGGACCCCATGCGCAAGAGCTGCCCGGCGAGCGCACCCTCGCCAAAGAAGTTTCTCTCACTCACAATTCCGATCGTTGCTTCCTTACCGACCTTGGATACAACCGTGAGCCTCACTTTGCCTTTCTGCACGTAGAAGACGGCGTCTGCGCGCTCGCCTTGCGTGAATATCGTTTGCTTCTTTGGTACCGACACAATCTTTCTGCCTTCCCCGATCGTCGCGAGAAAGGTGTTTGGGTCGAACTCGCGCTTCTTGCTTGTTGCGATCCGTGCCATGTTTTTTGTTCTCGCTCTCTCACTCGAAATCCCAAGAATGCGGAGCATTGCCTGCTCTCTCGTTTGGGCACACACAGGTGAGACCACTTTAGCCCCGTTGTCTTCGTACGGGTGAACTCTTAGCATGTTTTAGCGCAACGTTGAAACAGCATCTTGTTGACAATATGAGAGTTAGCCCACGCCGCACGGAGCATTGCCTGCGATCGTTAGGTCTGACGTAGATTTTTATTTGTAGGATACGATTCTTTGCGGTAGGATTTCAGCCGAACGTATACGAATGCACCGAGGAGCCCAGCATGGGACGCAACGGAAACGGGAAAGACACTCACTACGCGGCGGTGAATCGATCCGACGTTCCGCAAGGCCGTAAGGGAAAACATCGGAAGGCGGTGGCAGACATTCTGGCCGACCTCGCAAAGCTGAATGCCCAGCAAGCAGTCAAGATTCCGCTGAGCGGATTGAACGGTGAGAAGATGCAGAATCTGCGCTCGGCATTGAACCGCGTCACGCGCGAGAAGAATATCCCCGTGGTAACGTCGAGCGACGAGAAATACCTGTACGTGTGGCGCGCCGACTCACCCAAGAATACAGCGGCCGCCGAGTAGAAAACTCCGCGAGATTGCTGTTCAAATTGTCTGAATAGCTCATAAAACTCCTTCCTGTCTCGATTCCTGTCCGGCAATTCGCTACATGAGCCTTTCTGCTCAGTATTCCCGGCGTAGATAAGCGAATCTTAACGAGGGTCTGAAAAGGGCAGTTCTGCAGACAGACCACGTCCTGACTTGCACCTTGAACGCAATTTGGGGATGGCACGGGAACTCATCGGGCTCGGTAGCTTTGAGTCTTGGACTGCCGCTGCGCAAATCGAGGAGACGAAATGCTTTACGCTGGCAAGGTTGGGTGCGTTGGGGTTGTTTTTCTGTTACTGACGACCTGGATCTCAGGACCACGCACGACTCCGCTTGCTACGAGAGAGAATCCGAACAGGGAAGAGCGCGGAGACAAGCATTGGAACGACGTGAACGATGCCAAAGACCTCAATGCGATCAAACAGATGCAGCAGACTTTGCAGAACGAAGGCCACTATCACGGCAAGATCGACGGCGCGCTCGGTCTCCGGACCCGGGCGAGCATCCGCGAATTTCAGAGGGCGGAGAGCCTGCCGGTGACCGGGCAGCTTGATGTTCAGACAGCAGGTAAACTTGGCGTCACACCTGAGGTTCGCGCGGAGACAAGCTACGAAACTACGAACGATAAACCTTCGGCAGGCATAAAGTGGACGAAAGATTCGAGGCGACCCAGCCGGGCGCGGCGGTCGCCAGTGAAGAGAGTTGCTGCTCCTGAAAGCGGTGGTGGAGAGAGGGCCGACGCGTCAAGCGGAGCGCGTTAAGCCGCGGCGCTGCGTGCCTCAATCAATTGCGTGCTGGACTCGCTTACCCCAAGCCTGCAAGGACGCCCCGCATATACGCAAAGCTGCTGATGACTCCGGGCATTGGATCGTCGGGATGAATTTCATATTCCAGGTCGACGAAGCCCGCGTACCTCGTCGCAATAAGACCTTCAAACATTTTTCGCACCGGCATGATGCCGTCTCCCACCGCGACCTGGCTCTCTTTGTCCTGGAAACTCGTGAGATCTTTCATGTGTAGATTGAACAGCCTCGGGCCGGCTTCGCGGATCGCCTGAACCACATCGGTGCCGGCGCGGACGGTATGACCCACGTCGATGCAGCAGCCGATGCGCGGGTCCAGACCCTGAACCGCTTTCAATACATCCAGCGGCGAATGCCACAGCTTGTCTTCCGGGCCATGATTGTGGATGGCGATTCGAATGTCGTACTCTTTGACGAACTTCTCTAGCCGCGGCAAAGTTTCTGGGGCGGGGTCGCCGGCGACGATCACGCCAATTCCCGCGCGCTTGCAATACTCGAACTTGGCGCGGATGTCCGCGTCTTCATCTTTGGGGAAATAGATGGCTCCGGCGGCGTGAAGCTTGATGCCCGCTGCGGCGTAGTCTGCCAGCGCAGCCGCCTCCTGCTGCGGATCCATTGGTAGATGGTCTTTGACGTCCTTCGCATTCAGCTCCGATATATTGAGCTGCTTCATGAAGGCGATCAGCTGCGCTCGAGTGAAATTACGGAATGTGTAGCTGGCGAGACCCAAACGAAGAGGAGACGCCTTGTCCGCGGATGGCTCCGCATCGGCCAGCGCTGTGAGACTGCTCGGCGCAGCAAACGCTGCTGCAGCGAGTGCACCGGAGCGCAGAAGATCGCGACGAGTGAGGGCACCTTTCATAATCATCGAGCCGCAGGCATGCCACTAAACATGCGGCTCCCAGCCCTTTTCGTATTCCCGCGTCCACATCTTCATGGCTGCGGGATCGTTCTGGATTTGCCCGTCGCTGGTGTCGACACGCAGTTCACGATTCACCTCCCACGCGATGTTGGAAAGCTGCAACATCGTGACCGCGACGTTGCCGACTGCGATGGGAGCGTTGAGTTTTTCGCCCTTGCGGATACCTGCGATGAAGTTGGCGAAGTGAGCGTCGGTCATGGAGTCGCGGCCGATAAGATCAGAAGACGACGTCTTGTTGCCCACCTTGAATTCGCTCGTCTTATTCCCCTTGAGGTCGTAAACCTCGTAGCCATCGCGATCGACCAGCACCGAGCCGCTGGTGCCCATGACCGTCACGCCACGATCGCGGCCGTAAAACTTCATGCCCTGGCAACACTTGCCCTCCCAGGAAATAATCTTGTCGTCATATTCGAAGCTGGTGACGAGCGTGTCATAGAACTGCCAGTCGTCTTTGAAATGATATCTGCCGCCCGACGAAGAGACGCGCTGCGGATAATCAACGCCCAGCGCCCAGCGGCAGACGTCGACCTCGTGCGTGCCGTTGTTAAGAGCTTCCCCGGTTCCGTAGATTCTGAACCAGTGCCAGTTATAAGGCTGCACGTTGTCTTTGTAGGGACGCCGCGGCGCCGGGCCCTGCCACAAGTCCCAATCCAGTTGTGGCGGCACGGGCGCTTCTTTGCCGGTGCCAATCGACTTGCTCTCATTGCTGTACCAGGCTTTCGCGTAGTAAGCCCTGCCGATTGCCCCTGCGTGAATCTTTTCGATGATTTCGATAGTGTGCGGGGATGAACGCTGCTGTGTGCCCATCTGCACCAGCTTTTGATATTTCTGCTGGGCCGCTATCAGCATCGCTCCCTCGGCCGGATTGTGACTGCATGGTTTTTCCAAGTAGACGTGCTTGCCTGACTGCAGCCCGGCGATGGCCATCGGCGTGTGCCAATGGTCGGGAGTGGCGATGGTGATGGCGTCCACATCTTTCAGCTCGAGAATCTTGCGAAAATCTTTATCGGCTACGGGGGCTTCGCCCATCTCGTGCTGCGTAGCGTCAGCGAACTTCTTAAGAATATTGCCGTCCACATCGCAGACGTGCGAGATGCGGGCCGCGGCTTTGTTCACCTTGAGGGATGAGAGATGAGCGTAGCCGCGCCCGTTCAGACCAACCACCGCAAAGTTGAGGCGATCGTTGGAGCCCATGATCTGGCCATAGCTCTTCGCGGTTGTTCCCACGGCCAAGCTGGCCGCGCCCACTGCGAGTGCGTCGAGAAATTCACGTCGTGTAACCATTATTTCCCTCCTACTTCCACGCTGCGGGCGGCGGCCCTGGCCGCAGGTCGTCAGATCAGATCGGCTGCGGAAAATTTTGGTCGCGGACTACTGGCCGTCTTTCTTCTCCGGTTCGCGGGGCAGCGGTGGCTCGATCGGCTTGCGCGGCAGCATCTGGTCGCGCATGGCCGTGTTGTAGACGAAGCTGGCGACGATCACGGCCATCTGCTTGAGGTCTTCGGGCTGCAGACGGTCGTAAACGTCCATGTTGGAGTGGTGGGTGCGAGTTTCGTACTCTACGGGATCCTGAATGAACTGGAATCCGGGAATGCCGACCGCGTCGAACGATTGATGATCGGTGCCGCCGGTGTTGCGCATGGTGATGGTCGTCATGTCGAGATCTTTAAAGGGGCGCATCCAGGCTTCGAAGATAGGCAAGACCGCTTCGTTTTCCTGCAGATAGATACCCCGAATCTTGCCGGTGCCATTGTCCACATTAAAGTAGCCGGAAATTTTCGCCTGCTCGGGCTTGACCGTGACCGGCCCAGCTTCGCGCCGCATCAGGGTGGGCATGCCCTTCATGCCGGGATCATCCATGGGAGGGCGAGAGCCGAAATGATGTTCCACATAACCTTGAGAACCGAGCAAGCCTTCTTCCTCGCCGCTCCACAGGCCGATGCGAATGGTTCGGCGCGGCTTGATGTCCAGCGCTTTCAAGATGCGCATGGCCTCCATCATGACGATGGTGCCCGCGCCGTTGTCGGTTGCGCCCGTGCCCGCGTGCCAGGAGTCGAGGTGGGCGCCGAGCATCACAACTTCATCTTTCTTGTCCGTTCCCGGAAGTTCGGCGATGGTGTCGTATTGCATGGGATCGTCATCATAGAAAGTGTTAACCACATTCAACTCGAGAGTCACATCTTTTTTCTTATCGAGCAATCGGGCAATGCGGCTCCAATGCTCGGAGGCCATTGTCAACTGAGGGACGGTCGTAGTCTCGCCGGTTTTGTACGATCCGCCGGACTGAACGAAAACCGTACCGCCGCCCGCAGTTCCACGGCTGTGATCGATGACGGCAAGAACTTTTTCGTCGGCGAGGAATTGATTCAGCTCTTTGACGAATTGCTGGCGCTTGATGAAGTCCGCAAAACGGAAGGGCGGGCGCTCACCGGGAATCTGGTACTCCGCGGTCTTGGCGAGGTCGTCGTCGGTGTAACGCTTATAGGGGGCTTCGGTGATGGGCTTCACTTCGGCGTCGGGCCCCATGATCACAATCATTCCGGCGAGCTTGCCTTTGTACTTGTCGAAGTCTTCCTTTTTTTCGATGTTGACGCGGATGCACTTACCCGTGACGACGCCGTTAGTGCCGGGAGTCCAGGCCTTGGCGTAGACGAGGAGCGGAGCAATGTCGGGCGAGGTCATGCGCACGTTGACATACTGATTGGCCCAGCCGCGGCCGAATGGTCCCCAAGGTTCGAGGTGCGCGTTGCTGAGGCCCATCGCGGCGAGTTGATCGCGAGTCCATTCGTTGGCGCGCTTCATGTTGGGAGAGCCGGTGAGGCGCTCGCCGATCGAATCCATCAATCCGCTGGCGTAGTCCATGACCTTGGAATTGCGAAAGCCTTCGTAACGAATACGGGTGATCGTTTCCAGATCGACTTTTTCCTGTTTTTCCTGAGACCAGGCGATGGCCGAAATCAAACTGAGAGAAGCAATGAGACCAACAAAACGAACAGCTTTTTTCATGGGTGGCGCTCCTGCGCGCGGATCAATCTGGCTAGAGATCCTGGTTTCGAGATCTTAGTTTCGAGATATTGGTCTCGAGGTCAGGTTTCGACATCGCACTTTAAAGATACTGGTTAAGATCAAAGCGGGGATTATACAACCTGACCACAGGGTTGCGAGAGAGGGCGATTGTAAAGTTATTTCAGTTTGCGGAGTCAGTCTTTTTTCGGGGCGGTAACTTGTGGCGGATCTGAATGCGCTGCGCCCGGCGCTTGTCCTGCATTGTGTTCTGCCGGGCTGGGGGCAGGCTTGGGCTCGTTGTCATCGTCATCGTTATTCTTGACGAGGTACTGCACGATGAGCGAGATGCGGCGGTTTGAGGGGTCGAGCGGATCTGCGGGTTTGCGCAGCCGCTGATCGGCGAACCCACGGACCTGCATGACCTGGTCGGTCCGGATTCCGTTGCCTTGCATCAGGCGCCGGGCCGCATTGGCACGATCGGTGGAGAGTTCCCAGTTCCCGTAATTCGCCGATGCGGCGTAGGGCGTAGCGTCGGTGTGGCCTTCGATGGAAAGCTTGTTGGGAAGTTTTCCCAGTTCCTGCGCCAGCGTAACCAGCAGTTCGCTGCCGTCGCGATTCAGTTCCGGCCGGCCGCTCTCGAAGAAAGTGCCGGAGGCCGATTCTGTGAGCTCGATGCGCAGCCCTTCGGCGGTGACGGTCATCTCGATGTGGCTTTTTAGTTTCTCGAAATCGGTCATCTGTCGGATTGCCTGCTGTAGCTGCTGTTTCAGCTTGGGCATGTTGTCTTTCGTCAGGGTAAAGTTCTCGCCCGTCCCCACCATATTGGACCCGACTTTTTTAGAAGTTCCGGTTGGATCCTTGAAATATCCCCCGATCGCCTCCTGGATTTGCTTACTGGTGTTGAGCAGCCAGAGGACAATGAACAGCGCCATCATAGCGGTGACAAAGTCGGCGTAGGCCACTTTCCAGGCGCCGCCGTGGTGGCCGCCGTGGCCACTCTTTCTCTTGATAATCAGGATGGGCCGGGCGTTATTCATAATTCGTATTCGTGTTTGTATGAACCATTTCTCCTCTTGCTGCGGAAGGACTACGCGGACGCGGCCGCTGCAGCGGGTGTTCCTCCGCTACGGCAAGCCTGCTCCACTTCCTTGAACGATGGGCGGACGTGTGTAGGTACCGCCCGCCGAGCCACTTCCACCGCCATGATTGGCGCGGTGCCCTTGAGAAATGACACCATCAGAACGCGCAGGACATAGAGGAAAGCGTGTTCCTCGTCCGCAATCTTGGTCATGTTGGCCGCGACCGGGCCGACCAGCCCGTAGCAAAGCAGAATGCCGAGAAACGTTCCCACCAGCGCTGCCGCCACTTTATGGCCGATTTCCTCGGGCGGGCCGCCCAGCGCGCCCATCGTGATGACTACGCCCAGCACCGCAGCCACAATTCCCAGGCCGGGCAAAGAGTCAGCCATGCTGCTCAGCGCGGCGGTGGGCTGGCTGGCATCATGATGCTGGACTTCCATGTCGAGATCGAGCATCTGATCCAGATCGAAGGCTTCCACTCCCGTGACCGCCATGCGCAGCGAATCACAAACGAAATCGCGTATGTGATGGTTCTTCAGAAATTCCGGGCGAGTAGAGAAGACGGGACTTTTATCCGGCTCTTCCACGTCGCCTTCGAGAGCCATCAGGCCATCCTTGCGCGCTTTGTTCAGCAGGTCGTACATCATTTTCAAAGTGTCCAGGTATCGCTGCTTGGTGAAGGGTGAGCCGCCGAACACGCCGCCGATTCCGCCTGCGATGTCCTTGAGAATGTGAATCGGGTTCGCGATCAAAACCGTGCCGATACCCGCCCCGCCAATGATGAGGAGCTCCGCCGGCTGGAGGAGCACACGCATATTCCCATGCTCCATCAGGTAGCCGCCCGCAACCGCGCCGAAAACAACCACAATGCCGATAATGGCGAACATTCGTCTAGCTCCCGGATGCCGCGCCCTTAGCCGGTTTTGTTGGATCGGTTTTTTGATTGGAAACGGTTTGAATATTCTGCCGCGCCCTCTCGATCATGGATTCGCCCGTGTCGCCGGGCCGCGCAGCGGCATATCCAATAGCGACGGCGAGAGATCGCTTTTCCCCCCACCATTCAATGCCATCATTGGCCAGCATTCGGCCGATGCGGTCGCCTACTGCGCGAAGTGAGTCGCCGCTGCAACCATTCAGGATCACCATGAACTGATCATCGCTCCAGCGCCCCACATGGTCCGTTCTCCACACCGCAAGCTCGAGTGTGTTCGCCACCATGCGAAGCATGCAGGTAGCTGCCTCCGCTCCAAAGTTCGCGCGGAAAACGTCAAAGCCCTTCAGCCTGAGGTGCAGGACGCCGAAAGGGACCTGCAGTTCCGCGAAGGTTCCCAGCGTTTCCCGCAGGTGGGATTGCATAATGGCGCGGTTGGCGATGCCGGTGAGCTCATCCACGCAGCCGGAGCTCTTCAAGCTATCTTCGCGCTGTGCGTCATCTTCCGGCTGGTGGTGATCTTCGAAGCTTTGCAGCACACCAATAATGGATCCGTGTGCATCCCGCACCGGCACTGCCCAGACGTGCACCGGTACACGGTGGCCCTGCTTGTGATGCAGATAGCCGTCGGTCTGGCTGGGGTGCGCGCTTTGGATCGCAGCGCCCACGGGACATTCCGAGCCGCATGCTTCACAAGTGTTCTGATCGCATTGCAAAAGAGTGCGTCCCGCACAAGGCCGACCCACCACCTCGTGGCGAAGGTTCCCGGTAATCCGTTCGGCGCCATCGCTCCAGAAAATAATCTTTTTCTGCAGGTCGACCATGCAGACTCCGACCTGCAGGCTCTCCAGAAGGCTTCGACAAATCTCGGGATCCTCAAAGGCAGACATTCGTTGACCGGCAGCGAGGCACTCGAATATCTTCATCGGCACAATCCACAGCGACTTCAGGAAATGAATACTGCTGCACGGTGTGAATAACGAGGAAGTAGCGTTTTTTCAATAAGATAGCCATATGGCACTTTGGGGGGATAGGTGGCACGTTCAGGCTATTTTCAGCGGAAAGGGACGAGTTTAATTTTATTGGTGAGCAGTTCTGGGGGAGGGCTGCCCGGGCGTCCCGGACTCGAAAGAGTCTCGGGACGCTCGTTATTTTAGGGGAAGAATTACCTCAGATTTCCAGTATGTAGCTTTCCGGACGAACAATTGCCACGCCCGCCGCTCACTCCACGCCGCCCCGCACCAACCAGTTTGTCATCCTGAGACCCGCGCTTTTTGCGGGACGAAGGACCTATGCAACTTGCCGAAAGGGTCTGAGGCGCAGCCGCAGGTTGCAGGGGTCCTTCGCTCAGGATGACAACCCGTATATGGGGAACTGCACCACTACCTGATTTTCGACGAGCGCGCAGGAACTAATTCGTGGAAATGGTGAAATTGACGGTGATCTTGGCCTGTGTTTCCACAGCTTCGTTGCCCTGGTAGTGAGGCTTGAAGTGCCACTGGCGCACGGCATCCTGCGCCGCGGCAGCCAGAATCGGTGGGCCGCTGACCACGCGCAGATCTTGAATGGTCCCGTTCTTACTGATCAAGGCCTGCAGAATCACCGAGCCTTGAACCTTCATCTGGCGGGCAAGAAGAGGATAATCGGGCTTTACGGGACGGTTCACCACGTCCGTCGTGCCCCTTGAAATCTGCACACGCTCGGCGGCGTTGCTGGTTACACTCGCGGCGGTTTCCGCTCCCACGGGCGCATCCGCTTGAGCGGGAGCGCCGGGTTGCAGGTCCACTCGGAGCGAGTTGTTGCCGGGGCGAATCGTGCGGTGGCTATCGCCCGCGACCACTTCCACTTCCAGCGGCGGCAATACAGTTCTGGTCGTGGTGGCAGTCGCCATGGAGGGCGCGGAAACATCCGCGACAACATTCTTCGCGGCCTTTGCGTTGCTCGCTGCCCGATGTTTGGAGTTCGATGCGGCCGAGTTCGCGGCGGAAGAGCCTGCCGCCAAGGTTGTTTTCCCGGCGACTGCAGCCGGCTGCATTGAGAGTGTTCCTGCAGGAGCGCTTACGGCGGGCTGGTCAGAGTCCGCTTCTTCGGTGTCCGGAAACCAGAATTCGCGGTAGTGGTAGAGAGACACGCCCAAGCCCGCGAGCAGCAGCACCAGAGCTGCCACCATCAGACTTCGTTGCTTAGGATCGGGTGTGCGCGCCTGCAACTCTGCCAGCGCGACGCGCTCATCATTGGGAACTAACGCTTTGGATTCGAACATGCGGAACCTGGGTCAGCCTGGGGGACTTCTTCTCGGGATAGTATGCCTCGAAAAGCCCGCAAATGCCATGAAAAAGTCATAGTTTTAACTGTAGTTTGGACATTTTCAGGTGTTCCGTTGCATTATTTGTGCAACAAATTAGCGCCAGCTATTCGTGGCAGACCGTAACTTTCGGGAGCTTGCGGAATCCCATACCAGGGTGCAGTGTAGATCCAGGAGAAGTGAAGTATGGACCCGGAGAACGTGGAAGCGAATAACGCTGACGCTAAGGCCATCGAAGCCAAGGCCTCCGAGGCGAAGAACGCACAAGAAAAAATCGCGGAAGAAAACGCCGTCGGGCGGGTGAGCGGCTCGAAGATCAACGAACACGCATTCCGGCGTATGAATCGCCGCGAACTGCTGAAACTGACGCCTTTGATTGCGCTGGGAGCGTTTGCCATCCCCAGCTTCCAGCAGTCGCTGCTCAAGAAGGGCCTCGGCTTCAGCGATTGGGCCTCGGCTCGGCTGTTTCGCGCCGGCCATTTGGCGCCGACTTTTGCCGACTCAGATTTGACGCCCTTCGAGAAGTTTCCCATCAACGGCTACGACGTAGATGATCCCGGCGTGATCTTTGAGAACTGGAATCTCACTGTGAGTGGAGCTGTGAAAACTCCGGGCGACTACACGCTGGCGAAGATTCAGACGTTGCCAAAGTTCCGCCAGAATACCCGTCACGTTTGCGTGGAAGGCTGGGACGTGATTGGCCGCTTCGGCGGTGCTCGCCTGTCCGACTTTCTCGGGATGATCGGCGCCGATACGACCGCCCGCTTTATCACAGTCGGGTGCGCCGACGATTACTACGAATCGCTGGACATGGCGACCGCGCTGCATCCGCAAACGCTGCTGTGCTACGAAATGTACGACCAGCCGCTCACACGCCAGCATGGTGCACCGCTCCGCCTGAACATACCCACGAAGATTGGCTACAAGCAGGCCAAGTATCTGACGGATTTGAAAGTCACGAACGTACTCGAGAAGGTAGGCTACTGGGAAGATCAGGGATATTCGTTGTTCTACGGGTTGTGAAAGTTTGCGTTGTGAAAGCGAGGCCGGCTCATGAGCGGTGCGATTATCGAAATCGTCCGGACGGCGAACAAAGGGACGGACGACGAAAAAACTGAAATCGTCGCTCGCGCCGTCTACGAGCATCCGCTGGTGATTCGCGTTTGCCACTGGCTCAACGCGATTTCATTGTTCGTGATGGTGGGCAGCGGCCTGCAGATATTCCGTGCCTTCCCGAGTTTTGGAGCGAAAATTCCGCAGAAAGATTTGCTGAACTGGCCGAAGTCCTTCGCCATCGGCGGCTGGCTGGGCGGAGCGTTGCAGTGGCACCTCACGTTTATGTGGATCTACATCGCCACCGGCGTGGTCTATCTGGCTTACCAGTTGTTCAGCGGAAATTATCGCCAGGTGCTTTTCACGCCCCGCGATATTCCCGGCGTTTGGCCGATGGTGCGGCATTATTTTTTCTTCGGCCCCAAGCCGGCGGCCCACGAAGCCTATAACCCGCTGCAGAAACACGCTTACACCTCGGCGATTGGGCTGGGAGTGCTCTCCGTGTTGACCGGCCTGGCAATCTGGAAGCCCGTGCAGTTCTCTTGGCTGGCTTGGCTGATGGGAGGATTCCACTGGGCGCGACTTTGGCACTTTCTGATTATGTGGGGGATGTTGGCGTTTCTGTTTGGACATTTGATCATGGTGATTCTGCATGGCTGGAATAATTTCGTTTCCATGCTGACGGGTTGGAAAAAGAATCCGGACTACGACTAAAAACGTCAGCCGCTGCAGCCCCGGCGTGAGAATCCGATAGCCGAATTCGAGAGCAGGATGCCCGAACCGAACCTGATCGTCAACAACCCGGAGCCGGTGGTCGACAGGCGCGAGCAGGACTTAATCGCGCGCGTGCAGCGTGGCCAGCATGAGTTGTTCTACGACCTGGTGCGGCCCTACGAGCGCCGGGTCTACGCGGCAGCGCTGGCGATTTTGCGCAATGAAGCGGACGCCGAGGATGTGGCCCAGGAAGCGGTGTTGAAAGCGTTGGCCAATATCCGCCAGTTTCGCGCGGAGTCCCGCTTCAGCACCTGGCTGATTCAGATCACTGTGAACGAGGCACTGATGCGACGGCGCAGGCAGAGAACTCGGGTCGTGGAGTCGATCGACGACCATCGCGATGAAGAAGGCGAATACCGGCCGCGAGACTTTGCGGACTGGCGCGAGATTCCTTCAGAAACTCTGGAACGCAAAGAGGTGCGCCAAAAACTCGCGGAGGCTCTGGGCTCGCTCGACCGCAAGTATCGCGAGGTGTTCATGCTGAGGGACATGGAGCAACTAAACATTCAGGAGACTGCGGAGACACTCGGAATTTCTATTGCTTCAGTAAAGACGCGACTGCTGCGGGCCCGGTTGATGCTGCGCGATCTGCTCGCCAGCGGCTGGGAGCAAGGCTGGTTCAGCCACTCGCCGGTCGGGAAGGGAAACAAACCATGGTAGTCACGTGCGAACAGGTGTGGCGCGAGATTTCCAATTACCTGGAGGGCGAGGTAGATCCGGCGTTGCGCGCTGCTATGGACGACCATATCCGTACGTGCAAGTCGTGCGCGTCAGTGCTGGCAGGTACGCGCAACGTGGTCGCGCTCTACAGAGATGAGCGCATGATCGAGGTGCCTGCAGGGTTCGGCCGGAGACTGGAGAAAAAGATTACCGAAGGCGTGCAGGGCGGTCGAGCGGGATGGTCCACGTGGTCGGCCTGGCTGGTTCCGGTGGCGGCTCTGATTTTGATTGGCGGAGGTATTCGGCTGGCCAACTCTCTCACGTCGAATCCCCCGGTGAAATCCCCACTCGCCGAGCTTGGGCATGATATTCCCCCTGATATGCCGGTGGTGGTTTCGGTTGCGACCAGGACTTTCCACGTTGCCGGTTGTGACTTCATCCACAACAAAGACACGGTGCGCACCATGAAAGCCAGCGAAGCGATTCGAGAGGGCTATGTTCCCTGCGTGCGCTGCATGCGGAAGTATCTGAGCGTCGCAAGAGGTCCCGCGGGACTGGATGCTGAGGCGATTACGGCGGATGAGGCCCTGAAGGAGGGGGACGGAGACTGACGGAAGTGTCTAAGTTTGCCGCGAAAGGTGATTTGCAGATTTTGGAATTGCGATTCAGAGATTTACGTGAAGAAAGGCGCGGGCTGATCTGCCCGCGCCGTAACTGCGAATGAACCAACTAGTTGTTCTTCATTTCGTCTTTCTTCATGCTGTCGTCCTTTTTCATATCGTCCTTCTGCATCGCGTCTTTCTTGGCGGCCTTCTTTGCTTTCTTGTTGGTCTTGGCCTGATCTTTCTTCATGTCGTCTTTCTTCATGCTGTCATTCTTCATGGTGTCTGGCTTGGTTTGGTCGTTCTGCATGGAATCGTTTTTCATCGAGTCATTTTTCATCGAATCCTGGCCGGATTGAGCGAACGCTGCCATGGAAGCCGCCAGAACACACGTGAGCGCGAGACTGCTGAAAATCTTTTTCATGGTTTCTCCTTGAATATTTTTTGAAATGAAAGTCGGTTGCCCCGTCCGGCAGGTTTCAACCTGCAGGCTCACATGGGATGAACAGGATGGAAAGAAGTTACAGGCTGATAATTTTTCGAGCAGGCCAGCTTCAGCAGGCCAGCTGATTGCGGGAGATTTTCAGTCCAGTCAGATTTCCAAGGATGGTAACGGCGACGGACTCAGTATTGAAGAATTCGTTGGCCAGACTCGTAAGATCTTCGACGGTAACGGCTTCGATCTTTTCGATCAATTCGTCGAGATCGTAGAAGCGGTCGAAATACATCTCCTGTCGGGCCAGATTTGACATGCGGGCGCTACTCGACTCGAGTGACAGCATCAGGCTGCCTTTCAGCTGATCCTTGGAGCGGCGCAGTTCTTCGGCAGGCACTGGTTCGGCTTTCAGCTTGTGGAACTCGCTGACCACCGACTGCACCACTTTCGACGCCGACTCGCGCGAAGTTCCGGCGTAGACCGCCAGGCATCCCGTATCACGATAGGGGTTCAGATCGCTGTAAATGGAATAGACCAATCCCTGCCGCTCGCGGATGTTCTGGAACAGGCGCGAACTCATGCCGCCGCCGAGCAGCGTGTTGAGAATGTAGCCGGCGTGCCGCTTCTCGTGCGCGATGGGATGCGAGGGCACGCCGATGCAAAGCTGCACCTGCTCCAGCGCCTTCTTGTTGCGCAGCGTGATCTTCGAAACGATCTTCGGCACCGGCGAGTGGAATCCGTTCTTTCTTGGCTTCATGTGCTCGAAGTGTTTGGTGACCAACTCGACGAAGCGGTCGTGATCCAGGTTGCCGGCGGCCGAGACGATGATATTTCCGGGCGCGAAGCGGTGAGAGTAAGCGTCAAGAACCGCGTTGCGTTCGAATTTCTTCACCGTTTCTTTGGTTCCAAGAATCGGTTTTCCCAACGGATGATCTTTCCAGAAATTCTGGGTGAAGATTTCGTGGACGAGGTAGTCCGGATTGTCCTCGTCCATTTTGATTTCTTCCAGAATCACGCCGCGCTCGCGCGTGATGTCATTGGGATCGAACACCGGATGCAGCACCAGATCGCTCAGAATCTCAAGCGCGACCGGAAGGTGCTCGTCGAGCACCTTCACGTTGAAGCAAATGCATTCTTTGGCGGTGAAAGCGTCCATGTTGCCGCCGATGGAGTCGACCTGCCGCGCGATCTCCTCCGCGGTGCGGTGTTCCGTTCCCTTGAACAGCATGTGCTCGATGAAGTGCGAGATGCCGTTCCAGGCGGCGTCTTCGTCGCGCGAACCGGTTTGCAGCCAGATTCCGATCGAGGCCGAGCGGATATGCTGCATCTGCTCGGTTATGATCGTCAGACCGTTGGGCAACACTTGACGACGAATATTGCGAACTTCTTTCACCATGAGTACTTTCCGGCGGAACTATCGGTAAAACCCCAGTAAACGGTTGTGGAAGGTCTCTAACTATTCTGACATAGGGCGGCAGGGTGTGCGAAAATGTTTAAGTGTTTAGAATGAATAGTTTGCGGGCTGCTGCTGTTTTGCGGTTGCAGCGCGCTCTGCCCGTCCACCAGCGCACCGCCGAGGCCGGCATCAATATTGCGCCGGGCGGCGCAGCATGAGAGGCAAAATCTTGGTTTCCAATGCGGATGCGTCGCTGCTCGGCCTGAACCGTCAGGAAGTGGCGGAACTCGTGGAAAAGGCGGGGGAACCTGCCTATCGCGTCCACCAGATTATGAACGGAGTTTATCGCGAGCGGGTGCAATCGCTCGACCTTATCTCCACTCTTCCGCGCCAGTTCCGCGATGAACTTGCGCAACGCGGGTTCGCTATCGGTTCGCCCAATATCCAGGAGAAATTTGTCTCGCGGGACGGCACGGTCCGCTACCTCGTGGCTTTTGCCGACGGCGAGAGCGTGGAAACGGTGTGGATGCCCGAAGGCGATGGCGGCGAAGCCGGCGACGGGACGGATGCCGGCGACACGGGCGAAATGAGCGCCGGCCCTGTCGGCATTACCCGCAACTGGGACCGCGCTACGATTTGCGTCTCCAGCCAGGTGGGTTGCGCCGTGGACTGCCACTTCTGCCTGACAGCTTTGCTGGGCGTAAAGCGCAATCTGAGCGCCGGCGAAATCGTCGGCCAGGTCTGCGCCGTGCTGAACGATCAAAAGGTCTCACCCCCGCGGGATCGCATTAATCTCGTTTTCATGGGCATGGGCGAGCCTTTCCTGAACTACGAAAATTTCATCAAGGCGGTGCGGTTGCTGGTGGAAGAAGTAGGCATTCCCGAATCGCGTATTACAGTCTCGACGGCTGGCATCGTGCCCCGCATTCGAGATTTTGGGCTCGAGCCGGTCCGGCCCAAGCTGGCCATCTCTCTCAATGCTTCGAATGATGAACTACGCACCCGGCTGATGCCTTTGAACCGGAAATGGAGTCTCCAGCAGTTGCTGGCCGCGGCCCGCGATTTTCCCCTGCGCAATCGTGAAAGGATTACGTTTGAATACGTGATGCTTCGCGATTCGAACGATGCCGTGCGAAATGCTCAGGAAGTGGTCGAGTTGCTGCGAGGTCTGCGGGTAAAGGTGAATCTGATCGCGCTCAATCCCGGGCCCGGCATTGATTTCGCGACTCCTGCGGAAGAGAGAGTGCTGGCATTCCAGAATGTGTTGATGAAGGCTGGCATTCCGGCGTTTGTACGGCGTCCCAGGGGCCGGGATATTTATGCGGCTTGCGGACAACTCAAGAGAACGATTGCGATCGGGCCGGAGCTCATACCAACAGAGATCGCACCGGCAAAGATCATGCCGGCAGAGGAGCAGTCCTCATAGCGGACTGGAGCACGGAAGAGGCCACGGGCAGTTCCACGTTCACCGTGATTCCGTCCTGATTGTGTTGCTCGTGCCAAATCCGGCCGCGGTGTTCCTGGACAATGCCCTGGCAGGCGCTCATCCCCATCATGCTGTCATCTTCTTCCGGGGCTCCCTTGCTAACCTGGTCAGACTGGCTGCGGCCGGTTCCCTCGGCAGAAATCTGAAGAACCGCAACGTCGTGGTGATGCGTGGTACAAATGGTCAATCTCGTGCCGCCATTTTCTTCGAGCGCGTGCAGCGCGTTGCCCAGAACTTGAGAACAGACCTGAAGCAACTGGTTGGAGTCACCGAAAACTCTGGGCAGTTGGTTATCAAGTTCCACGCGCACGTCGAGGTTCAATGGTTGCCATTGCGATTCCGCTAACTTGACGGCTGTGCGCAGCAGCGTGTTGAGATCGATCGGGGTCCGGGTAGCGGGGGTCCGTTTGGCAAAGCTGAGCAGGCTGGCCACCAGCGAGCGCGTGCGCCGGGCGTGTTGCCCGATCTTGACCGCCTGCGCCCGCTGTTCCGGGTTGAGAGCAGTGTTCAAAAGCAGGTCAGAATACCCGAGCATCGCAGTGAGCGGGTTGTTGAGTTCATGCGCCGCGCCGCCTACGAGTTGACCGATCGACGCCAGCTTTTCCGACTGCAGAACTTGCGCCTGCAGACGCTTCAGGTTCTCAATGGAATCCTGCGAGCGATGAAAGAAGTTGACCAGCTCACGGTCCAGCAGCCGCTGGCGCACAAACACCATCACGCCCATGGCGAAGGCGGCGAGCAATGTGAGTATCAAGCGGAACGAGAGGATGCGATGCGGAACCGTGGTATCTGACAGCGTCCAGGCGGCAAAGATTGGCAGCGAGAATACGGCGATCATTCCGCAGCGCGCTACCCATACTCCGTAAGCCGTTGCGCCTTTGCTTTCCCCCTCAGGTTCGCCGGCACGGCTCCACAGTCCGATCAAGGCAATCCATGCTCCCGAGATCGACAGGGGAATGTCGTAGAGACTTCCGCTGTAATAGACCTTGTGTTCCAACGCCCAGTTCGCAAAATAGGAACTGCTGGCATAGAGCAGGCTGAAGCCAAACAGATTCGCGTACAGGGCTCTCCAGCGTCCCTGGCTGCCTTTCCAGGACACAGCCAGGGCGACCAGGAACGCCACTTTCTCCGCCAGATACAGAGCGTTGAGGTTGTGCCCGTAAGCGGCCGCGTCGGGCACCGCATAGAGCCACGGCATCACAATGAGGACATAGACGTAGATCCACCACACCAGAAGCAGCGTAAAATCGAGCCGTCCCAACCGCGCCGCATACTCGCCTCCGCGGACATGGGCGCGGAGACCGAGCGCCGCCATAAAAGGAACGAAGTGCAAGAAAATGACGATGTCCGCGTCGAACAAATCAGGTACGTCGCGGCGGAGAAAAACTTCGAAATACGTCCAAACCAATTGATAGGTGAGCCACAGAGCCATCCCCAACGCCAGCATGGTCCAGAAAAGCCGCAATCGGCCTTTGGCGTGAAGTGCTCGAGGAGCCAGCGAAAACGTACCTACAGCCAGCAGAAAGCATTGCGTGAGATCGCTGACCGCGGTCAAGCGAAACGATTGCGGCAGGGTGAGCGCGCCGAGCACGGCTACCGCCAGGCAGACAATCACGCCTCCGGACCAGATTTTGGAACGGGTCGTCAAGAATATTATCCCCGGTCATTCTAGATGGGATTGAGCGGGGTCGATGGTTACTGTAGTAATCTGGCCGGGGCTGCTGGCATCCGATCGGGGCGGCGGGTTTCCGGGTCAAGCCTGTGAGGGGCGGCAAGTTTTTCTTGCTACCAGCCTTTCTTATCAATAATATGCAGCACAGCCGCTTCCCCCGCGGAGACAGACTGTTTTGTTTCGTACCAACAGGTATAGGCGTTCGTGGAGATTGCAGGCCCCCACCGATCCGGGCGAGATTCGCCGTATCGAGCGCTGGCTGGCCACGGCACGAGTGTTTCTTGCCATCTGTGCGCTCCTTGCCATCCGCATGGACCCCACCCGGTTGGGCTATTCGCCGGCAGCCTACGGCCTGTTCGGTTTTTACATGGGCAACAGCATCCTGATTCTGATGCTGCTGCGCCGGCGGAAGCAATCGACGTCATCCTTTCGGATTCTCGTCCACACCTTTGATATTGTTTGGCCCGCATTCATCTCGGTGTTCGCGGAAGGGCCGAGAAGCCCATTTTTCCTCTTCTTTATTTTCGTCCTGACCGCGGCTGCCTACCGTTGGGGCCTTTGGGAGACTCTAGCCACTGCCGCCGCCGAGGTGGCACTGCTCTGGATGGAGAGCGTGGTCCTACTGCACGGGTGGTTGGCGCCCGTTGGCGCTTTGCCTTGGCCTGCGTGGGCCGGCTTGCGCGTCAACCTGGATGAATTCCAGCCGCAGCGTCTGTTTATGCAATCGGTTTATCTGCTGGTGATGGGGCTGCTTCTCGGATATCTGGCGGAACAACAAAAACATCTGCGCGCGGAAAAAGCGGCAGTTACGCGAATCCTGGCCAAGGCGCGCGTGGAGTCCGGCCTCACCGGCACGCTGCAGCAAATTCTTGCGGAAGTCCTCACCATGTACGGTTCCGCGCGACTGCTGATTGCCGCGCAGGAATCCCACAGCCAGCGAGTATTTCTCGGCGAACTGCACTCCGACAAGGCTGCGAATTCCGAATTTGTCTGGCTCGATTCCAGCCCGCGCGATACTGCGACTTATCTCGGTGATTTTCCCGGAGACGTTTGCAGCGCGGCCCGTGAGGACGGCCGCTGGTCGATTCTTGCCCTGGATCGTGAGGGCAACCAGATTACCGTTGAGCAAACCGAGTCGCTCACGCGGCTGAATGAATTTCAGCATTTCAACGCGGTGATTGCGGTTTCTTTCCTGCTGGGCGGCGAGTGGAGGGGACGCGTGTTCCTCTTCGAGCCGTCGCGGCAAGGGGAAAAACTGGAAGAGCTTCGCTTCCTGCTCGATCTGGTCCGGCAGATCGGCCCGGCGGTTTACAACGTCTACCTGCTGCACCGCTTGCGGCGCCGTGCGGGCGCGGCGGAAAGAGCGCGTTTCGCCCGCGAACTGCATGACGGAGCTGTGCAGTCGCTGATCGCCGTCGAGATGCAAGTGGATGTTCTGCGCCGTCAAGCCGACGCGCAAGGTCCCATTGGCGGCGAACTCGGGAGAATCCAAGGACTGCTCCGCGAAGAAGTGCTCAAGCTGCGCGAACTCATGCAGCAGATGAAGTCGATCGACGTGGACGCGCAACGATTGCTGAGCGTTTTGAACGACACGGTCGAGCGCTTTCAGCGTGAGACTGGGATCTCCGCCCGCTTCGTCACCGAACTGGAAGAGTTCGACATGCCGCAGAAAGTCTGCCGTGAACTGCTTCGCATTGTCCAGGAGGGATTAGTGAATGTGCGCAAACACAGCCAGGCGCGCCACGCGCTGGTGCGCCTGGGTGCGACCGAGAGTTTGTGGACGCTGAGCCTGGAGGATGACGGCAAAGGATTTCCATTTTCTGGCCGCCTCACGCAGGCGGAAATGGATGAGATTGGGAAAGGGCCTATGATCATAAAGGAACGTGTGCGTTTGATTGGTGGGGAACTCACGGTAGAATCAAATCCGGGTCAGGGATCGCGCCTGGAAGTCACGGTGCTCCGTGGCGGGGAAGTGCCGCATGAATTTTAAGAAGCCACAGACCGTTCGCATCGTGATCGCCGATGACCATCCCATTTTTCGGGATGGGCTGCGGCGCCTGCTGGAAGCCGAGCCCGACCTGAAGGTTCTCGGCGAAGCCTCTGACGGCGCCGAAGCCGTAAAGCTGGCGCGCTCGCTGAAGCCAGACATCCTTCTCCTCGACCTAGCCATGCCCAGGCATCCGGGTCTCGAGGCTCTGCGCGATTTGAGCTCAACCTCGAATTCGTCCCCGGTGCGCGTGATTCTGCTGACCGCGGCTGCGGAAAAGAGCCAGATCGTGGAAGCTCTGCAGTTGGGTGCCCGCGGAGTCGTGCTCAAGGATTCCGCCACCCAACTCCTGCTCCGCGCGATTCATACGGTGATGTCGGGAGAATACTGGGTGGGGCGCGAGAGCGTTTCCAATCTGGTGCAATATCTGCGGACTCTGATGCAATCCTCCAGCGACGAGGCGCGGCAGAAGAAGTTTGGTCTCACGCCCCGTGAACTGGAGATTGTTTCGGCGGTCGTAGCCGGCTACTCCAACAAGGAAATCGCCGAATATTTCAAGATCAGCGAAGACACCGTCAAGCACCACCTGAGCAACATTTTTGACAAGCTGGGAGTGTCGACGCGCCTGGAACTCGCGCTGTTTGCGGTGAACCAGGCCTTGCCGCTCAAGAGTATTGCCTGATTACTAAATAGCGCGGAAGTAACCTGTAACGGAGACCAAGGTCACCCCATATGGCACTTTTGTGCCATTGGCCGGGCCTCCCCGGGTGATTAGGATTCCCTAGAGCCCTCGCAGTGGTGGTGTGTCGGTGTGTAACTGGGAGTCCCCAAGAGGGGAAGTTCGGTTCAAGAATGGAGAGGGAGCTCAATGGCAAGATTCTTACTGCAACTCGGGCAGCAACTTTGGAACGATGAGCGCGGTCAGGACATCGCGGAATACGCGGTGATGCTGGCGGTGATTCTGGTCATCGTCGTGGGTACGATTCGGCTGATCGGTTCGAACGCCAACAACGTGTTCTCGAATGTTGGCAGCTCGCTGCAGTAGTTGCCGATCGCTGCCAGCCCGGATCACGGTTCAAGCTGGTGGCACAAGTCATGCGATCCCAGCGCGGCCTGTTCCAACTCAAATCTGCCTCAATGACTCCGCCTGCGCTTCCACCGCAAGCGCGCGCCTCGGCGCGTACCTCGTAGACTTCCCGATCTTATTTGCTTCGGATCTTACTGCTTCGGATCTGGCTTCTGGTTCCCGGCGGGCGCGGTCAGCGCCACTTTGTCTGCTCCGGGGGTTGAAATCCGCGTCAGGAACGGGAACGGCGGCGTGATCTCAAAGGGCATTTTCTCTCGCGCCGAGTTCAGCGCGACCGGCTTGCCCTTGGCCAGTTCCACCTGATCGCTCCACGGATCCACCTTGATGCGGCCGCCCAACGGAAGCGCGGCAATCTGGTCGGTGCGACTATCCTGCAAAGCCGGTGCCGACGCCATCAGGCTCGCCATCCGGACAGTTTTGCGATCAGCAATATTATTTCCCAAATGTGAGTGCAGCAGGTTGGGAAGGTCCGGCGCCTTTTCCTGTAACGCCTTCAGAAACAATCCAGCGCTCCCCAGCTTGTCTTTGTAGGGAGAATTCTTCAACATCTCCAGAGCTTTCGCGTCGGCCGCTTCTTCTTCCTTCTCGCTGCGTCTAAACGCCAGATTCTGGAACGACGCTTCATCGGGGAAAAACATGCGGTCGTTAAATGCCAGCTTGGTATCGAAGCGGTGCCCCAGCACCACATGCGCCAGTTCGTGCGACAGGATCATCGCCAGCGATGCTTCATCCGGCAGCACATCCAGCAAACCTCGGCTGATGATGATGGTATGGCCGATGGTGAATGACTCCAGCGGAGCGGTCAGCAGGACGCGGCAGCGGATGTCTCCCTGAAGATCAATGTTGTTGGTCACCAGAAGGTTATTCACCACCGTGAGCAGCACTTTATCCACTTCTCCGGGAGGCGCGAGCAGACCGATCTTCTGGATGCGGTCGACGGCATTGTCCTCCGCCTGCCGCTCCCACATGCGTTCCGCGACTACCGGAGTTGCGTCTGCGGCAGCCTCGGTTTGATCTTTCACCGATTGCGGCGAGTCCACCAGAATCTGGGTAAATTCCTCATTCCGCGACAAGCCCTTCACGTCATATCCCCACAGCCGGGTCTCCGCTTTGAAATGCAGAGTCTTGGAAAGGCCGGTCTTCAGGTTCTGCTCTTCCGTGTAGATATAGGCCGGCAACCAGGTTCCGGGGCGCATATTCAGGCGCCAGCTGTCGAAGTGGAAATAGAAATTGATCTTGGGCGGCGGCGCGTAAGTGCCGTTGAAACGAACGATGTTGTATTCCTGATCCTCCACCCAGATGCGGCCCTTGAAGCGCGGGATTTTTTCTCCGGCTCGCGGCTCGACATCGATCACCAGGCACCGCACTTCGCCCAGAAATTCTCGGCGCACAAAAGTAAAGTTGTAAAACTTTTTCTGGAAATCAGTATCGAGCACCACCATCTGAGCAAAACCGAGGGGCAGAAAGTGCATGGAATAGACGCCGGTCAGCTTGGTCAGCATGCGCTGCCCGAAGCCGGGCTGTCCCGTGAACGAAGTGTCTTCGGGGCCGTCGGTCATATCCAGCCGGCCCAGGAAATAATGGTCTTTGACGGGCTGGGGGTTGCCCGCGCTGTCCGGTTTAAGGTCCTGAATATAGGTCTCAACCATGGGATGCATGTGGCGCATCTGGGCGAGGAACAGATGTTCGCGCTGCACCATGCGGTCGATTACATCTCCGAGAGAGGCGGCCGATGCTTGCGGGGCACCCGCGTCTTGCGCGACGGAACTCGGCGCTGCGGGCGGCGCGCCAACGCCAAGTGCAGGCAAAATCCCAGCCCCTACGAATAAAAACGCGAGAACCAACGAACGCAAAATTCGCATAAGAATAATAATTAAAAATTTATGCTATCTGAAAGATCACGTGTAGTACCACAGTCGAGTCCGAGGGTTGCCCGTCGCGCAAGGCGGGTTTGAAGCGAAGCTGCCCCGCCTCTTTCACGGCTTCCTCATCCAGACCGTGTCCCAGACCGCGAACCACGCGTAAGACTTTCACTTTGCCCGAAGCCTCCAGCACCGCTTCCACCAGCACTTCGCCTTCGACTTTTTGCTTTCGAGCTTCTTCGGTATAGATGGGCACCGGCTTCCAAAGGATTTCCGCGGGCACGACCTTGGGCGCAATAGTTTGTGCCGTGCGCGATCCGGAAGTCGGAGGCGCAGGAACATCCGCGCTTCCAAATCCGGCCTGCTGAACCACCCCGCGCTGGACCGGTTGCGAGTTATTGACCGCAACGCCGTTGCCGAATCCGGAGCTGACCACCACGCCACGAGCTCCGTTGGCTCCGCCTGTGCCGTTGCCAGAGCCCGGTCCGGTGGGCATATCAAACGATCCCAGCTGCGCGATCGTGATGGGTTTTCCCACGCTGGCCTTGGCTGGTACACCATGTGGATCGCCGAAGCCCCCGGTCTGCACTTTCTCCGGCGCCAGCGCGATAGTTGGCGCAGCCGAACTTCCTGAGGAGAAAACGTTCATCTTGACTGGCGCACGGGGAACCACCGGCTTCGGCACCGGCGGTAAGTTCTCCAATTTTCTTGTGGCGACCGCAACTTCGGGAGCGGGCGGATCTTCAACCTTGATTTTCGGTTTCGGCTGCGGAGCGGGAAGTCGCAACGCTTCCACCGGCGGATCGAGTTCGGCCACTTGCGGCGGCGGAGTGAATCTGCGAATCGGCTGCGGCTGGTGATTCACCGGCACCGGTGTCGGCACCAGTTCGATGGCGTGATAATCATGAACCGGAGCGTCCAGAATCTCCGGGTGGAGGACACGCACCCAGACCAGCAGCGCCACGGCCGCGGCCTGAACGCCAAAACTGAGAGCTACCTCAGACCAGGGCTTTCTCGGCTCCGGGAGGAGAGAAAAAAGGCCTTGCTGGGAAACGGATGACCCCATAATTGCGCCCCTGCGCTTGTTCGTAAGTTAAAGCCCAATTTTAGAACCCGGTTTGCGAGCAAAAAGCTCTCCGCCAGGCCGAAATTTGTTGGGGGAACCTGTTTGGAGCAGCCCCCCTGGAGAACCCAGACGTGCTGCTGAACCCTGAATAATGCACGGCAAAGGCCACTTTCGGCGTTCCCGGCACTCCGATAAGAAACGCAATATCAATAGTTTACACCTTCCCTTATCGCGGGTGGAGTGGCTATGAAGATTAGGGTAGCAAAAAAAATACACCGTTGAGGAGAGATTTACGGCTGCAGTAAGGCGATTTCCAACGCGGCGCAGGTTGCAAACCGGGATTCGGGTAGGCCGGGAACGGGCTAGCTGGCGAGTGATCTAGCCATGATCTGGCAATGGCACGATCTAGCAGTGAACGATCTTGGCGCTCTTGATGCCGCGTGTGGCGTTGCGCGTGTCGACCACCAGTTGTGCTTCCTGAACAATCTGTTTGTAGTCGTAGTCGGAGTGGTCGGTCACGATGAGCACGCAGTCGTACTGGCCCAGGTCTTTGAGTTCCGCGCGCTTCATCTGCAAATCGTATTTTCTTCCCTTCCCGATGAACGGGAAGTAGGGATCGTTGTAACTCACCACGGCGCCGTCTTTCTGCAGCAGTTCGATGATGGTAAGCGCGGGGGATTCGCGCAGGTCGTCAATGTCTTTTTTGTAGGCCACGCCCAGCACCAGTACCTTCGCGCCGTTGATCGCCTTCTTGTGGCGGTTCAGCGCTCCGGCCACCGACGACAAAACGTGGTACGGCATGTTGGTGTTGATCTCTCCCGCGAGTTCGATGAAGCGGGTGCGAAAATCCCATTCCTTCGCCTTCCATGACAAATAGAACGGATCGACGGGAATGCAGTGTCCGCCCGAGTCCGGGGCCGGGATAGAAGGGATGAAAGCCGAAAGGCTTGGTGGAAGCGGCGCCGATCACTTCCCAGATGTCGATTCCCATGCGTAGGCACAACAGCTTGAGTTCGTTGACCAGCGCGATGTTCACGCAGCGGTAAATGTTTTCGAGGAGCTTGGTCATCTCCGCGGCGGCGGGAGAGGACACAGGAACCGTGCGATTGAAAATGGCTCCGTAGAGCGCGCCGGCAAGTTCGGAAGCTCGCGGATTCAATCCGCCGATGACTTTGGGAATATCGCGGCGCGCCACGGTGGTGTTTCCCGGATCTTCACGTTCGGGAGAGAACGCGACGAAAAATTCGTTCGGCGCAACTTCTGTTCCGCGCGCGGCTTTCAGTCCGGCTTTGTTCTCTTTTTCGAGAATCGGTACCATGACCTCTTCGGTGGTGCCGGGATAGGTGGTGCTCTCGAGAATAACCAGTTGTCCGGCGCGGAGATGAGGGGCGATGGAGTGTGTAGTATCGGTGATGAAGCTGAGATCGGGTTCGTGATATTCGTTCAGCGGGGTGGGGACGCAGATGATGATGGCGTCCATCTGGGTGATTTGCGCGTAGTCCGACGTGGCGGTAAAGCCCTGAGCCTTGGCAGCCTGAATTTCGTCGGTGGTGATGCGATAGATGTAGGAACCGCCCTTGGCGAGGGTGTCGACCTTGCGCTGGTCAATGTCGAAGCCCGTAACCTGGAACGTCTGCTCGCTGTAGAGCAGCGCAAGCGGGAGCCCGACATAGCCCATCCCGATGATGCCCACCCGGGCCTGGCGTTGCTGAATCTTGCTTTTCAGTTGGTCCACAGAGGTATCCGCGGCAGAAGTCGTCATTGTCTAATAGGCCGTCGTTTCTTTGAGATAGCGGGGGAAGGGTCCTGAATGCGGCGGTCGAAACTTAACTTTAACAAGCTGATTTTAACACGGCCGAGGTCGGGAACCGCATTTTCGCCGAAGCCCAGCTTTCGGTGAGGTAAAGAAAGATCAGCAATCCGCGCAGGAGATTGAAAACAAATGGGATTAGCGGGTAAGCGTCGGATTTGGATCGTAGCCGCCCCGGTTTTGGCGGTGCTTTTGGGACTGTTTGCGGTGAGCGCTGGCGAGTTCCTGGTGGTGGATGCGCCGCGTCCATCCGACGTTATTGTTGTGCTCGCGGGCGAAACCGACCGGCGCCCGGCGCGCGCGCTGGAACTTCTGCAGCAAGGCTATGGAAAACGGGTGCTGATCGACGTTCCCGCCGCGTCCAATATTTACACCTTCACGCAGCTGGAGCTTGCACAGAAATATGCGCAAAGTCTTCCCGAGTCTGCTGCCGTCAGCGTGTGTCCGATCGTCGGGCTTTCAACGAAGGCCGAGACCCAGGACGTAGAAAAATGCCTGACGCGGATGAATGCGAGCACGGTTCTGATTGTGACTTCTGAATTCCATACGCGACGCGCGCTGAGTATTTTCCGGCGGGAGTTGCGAGGCAGAACGTTTTCTGTGGCTGCAGCGTACGATGACGCGCAGTTCGGCACGCATTGGTGGACCCATCGACAGTGGGCGAAAACTGTGGTGGATGAATGGTTGCGTCTGCTGTGGTGGAGTGTGGTCGACCGGTGGCATTAAAACTCCTGTGCCCGAGAGTTCAACACTAGCGCCGTGGCGGCGTCCAAGATTCGAGTTCGACGCTATTCGAGTACAAACACCAGGTTCTTTCGCACATCGTGATCGCCCGAGTTTCGCGGCGGAACGCGATGGCAATTGCGGAAAGTTTTCCACCGAAGAGCCGCGTCCAGAGCACAAAAGCCATTGACTGGCAATCCATTTGGGGGGTAGGATTCGAACAAGGTCACCAAAACAGTTATTAACGGAGTGTGGGAATGGGCGAGTTTTGTTTCCGCAGAATGGTAAGTTACGTGCTGCTGTGCTTGCTTCCCGCTTCAATGTTTGCCGCTGAAACCAACGCGGCCATGCTCTATACCAACGGGACAGCATGGGTGAACGGCACACACGTACCTCGCTTTTCTTCGGCCATTTTTTCCGGCGATCTTTTGCAGACCCGCTCTGATTCGGTGGCTAACATCACGCAGACTGGTTCCAGCATTACCGTGCTGGCCGATTCCCTGGTGCAGTTTGAAGGCTCGTCTTTGAAGATTGAGCACGGCGGGCTGACAGTTTCCACTTCGAAGGGTGTGGCCACTACGGCCGGAGATGTGAAGGTCGCTCCCGCGACAAGCTCGTGGACGGAATTCACCGTCACCGATGTGGATGGCACGGTGAGAATTGCCGCGAGCAAAGGCGATCTCTTGATCACCGACGACACTGGCTCGGCAACTCTGCAGCAAGGCCAGGACACGACGCGGCAGGAATCGCCGGACCAAGTGAACAACAACGACCAGCCGGCCAAGGAGAAGAAAAAGAAGAAGCGCGCTGCAGGGGCGGCTCCCGCCGCTGGCGGCGGCCTGCTGAATTCTCCCATCGCGGTCGGAGCCGGCGCGGCGGCCATCGTCGGCGTCACGACCTGGGTGCTGCTCCAGAGTAGCAACCCCGCTAGCCCTTCCACTCCGTAAGGCGCCGGTCGCGGCCAAGCCTGTTAAGCTTTCAGACTCCTTAAGGCCGGATGACGTTTCGCCTTCTTTCAATGACCTGCAAAGTCGACCTTCGCAAGTGTTGCGGAATGCTGCTTTGTCTAGCATCGATATTCTGTGGATCCCAAACTGACTCCCATCCCACAGCTGGGTTGCCGCAGATCTACAAGCAGTTGCGACAACTGGTGCGCGATCCATTGAAAGGATTTTCTTCCGCCGACCGGAAAGAGGTGAGGAGATTGAGAGCCGCCTTAGCCGACGAGGACGCCGGGGCGCTTTTCATCGTTGGGAAGCTGGAAGAAATGAACGTGGAAGAAGCTAGCCACTTGGAGCCAACTCCCGGTCCGTTCGGGGAGTGTGAAAGCGCCCTCACTGGTATTGCGTCACGGAATGCTCTCATGAAGTACCAACTCTTTCAGGCGCTGGGTGAGTCTTATTCTCGCCGGTTCCGTTCTGTTCAGGTCAAAGTACTGGATGCTCTGGAGAAGAGCTATACACCTTCCGTGGCATGCGACACTGGTGGAGGCCGCCAGGTTTTAGACCTCGCGCTGATACGTGCAGGAAAGAATTCTGTAGAGGTTTTTATTAGACTTGGCAGAAGTCACTACGAGAGTGTCAGGTGCGGCGCCGAAGGGAACCTCAACTCATTTGCGGATGGACATCGCTCAGAGGGGGATGCCGCCTGGCCACCCGTGCTAGATTGTCATGCAGCCGAAGGTGTTTTCGAAGGTCAGCTCGTGAACTGGCACCAATGGTGGGATAGCAATCGCGCTACGATTCGTTGGCCAAAGTTGCCTGATCCGGAAGATTATTGATTTTGCGATGATTCCCCGACGGGTCAGACCACTTCAGAGGCTGGTAGCGTCTCTTCCGCGGGCGGCTGTACCGGCTTGCGCTTGCGTTTGGGCACTACCATCGGTTCCGATGCCGCGACGGTGCAGAACACATAGAAGAGCGCGGCGTTGGCGGGAATCTCCAGATTAAAGTCGACAGCGCTGTGCACCAGGATGCCTGTGATCCCAAGGATGCAGGCCAGCGTGAGCGCTCCGCCAACCTCCGAGGGCCAGTTTTTCATCTTTTTTCCGGCCCTGCGAAAGAGCACCACCAAATACCAGACTACGGTGCCGAAGCCCAGAAGGCCCATCTCTACCAACAGCTGCAGGTAGTCGTCGTGCGCCTGGTTGATGAAGAAATTGGTGTAGAAGGTGCGAAACTGCGGGTAAGCCACAGGAAAGCATCCCAATCCCCAGCCCAAGACCGGGCGCTTCCAGAACATGCGCAACCCGTCGCGGTTGATCTGGAATCGCATGTCGTTGGAGATGTCGGCATGGGAGGTGTGCATGGTGGCCAGCCGGCGAGTGAGTTCTTCACCACCGAGCCAGGTCAACAAGCCCGCCACCAACAGTAGAAACAGCCCAAATGCCGCTGCCTTTCGCCAGTTGTAGCGCTGCCTGACCAGGACGACCGCCAATGCGACCAACTCAGCCAGCAGGGCCAGCATTCCGCCGCGCGATCCGGAAAGAAAAATTGTCCCGGCCATCACCGCGGCCGCGCAGGCGGCGGCGATCCGTTCCTTCTGAGGAGCGATCCGGGCGAGCGACACCACCAGGGGAATCGGAATCAGCATTTCCATGAGCCCGGCGTAGTGGTTATGATTGACGTAGGGGCCGTAAATCCATCCGCCCAGGCGCGGCTGGCGCAACCAGTAGAGCCGGCCGTTGGGAGAAATGCCCTGCAGCAGCGCAAAAGCGGCAACTGCGGAACCGTAGATGCAGAAAATCACGGCCAGTTTTCGGGCCTGAGCGCCGCGCAGAAGAGTTTGCGACGACAGGAAGCAAAGAATCGCGTAGGCGACGAACAACAAAGCGCTGGAGATCGTATCGTGCGGGTAGGCGCTGCGGCGAAACACGATTTGCGCCAGAACCAGAAGGCCGAAGATCCCCATGGGGAGAAACAGGGGATTCGGAATAATTTTGATTTCGCCGTCAATCCATTGCTTCGCGATCCAGATCAGAGCCAGCAGAATCGCGCCAGCCTCGAGCGCGAACATGGACCAGGGTTCGGTTGCGCCGAAAGCCAAGGGACCAAACATCAGCAGGCCAAAGGTTCCGTAGAGCAGGCCTGAGCCGATCTTTTCGGACAGCGCGGCGGAAAGCGCGCGTCGCTTGGCTTCGGCAGTTTTGGCTAAGGGTAAGGGCATGAAATCGGTTGTGTGCGGCCGGTAAAGGCTTGGTTAGGCCTTCCTCACGAGGTGGAAATCGCCGACCCAGAGCTTACCACGGATGGGGCTGCCCTCCGGCAGGCGGCGGATGTGCAGCACCACCAGCCTGCACTCCGGTCCGGTGGTGAATTCGCCGGTAGCGGACTTCCAGAATCCGGCATCCTTCAATTCGTCGCTCTCGTAATAGATAGCCTGGCTATACATGTCCTGGACGGTGAAGTGCGGTCCGCCGGCGCCGTCGAATTCGCCAGTCTTGTAATAGCCGGTAAATGCGTAGGTGGTGTTGGGCTGGACGGGAATGTACTGGAAGAATCCAGCGTCGCTCACTCGCGGGCCGTCGAATGTGACCAGCAGGGAACGCTTCCCGCCGTGAAAATCGCTGGGATCGAGGGTTAATTCGACGCTGGGCTGCTTCTGATACTGCCAGTCCAATCCACCGTTGAGCACGTCGAGATTAAAGTTTCCGTTCACTACCAAGTTGTGAGCCGAGGGCAGATAGCCCGAGAGTCCCAGGCGGGTGGCCGCCTGCTGCCATACCAGCAAGGCCTGGTCCACGTCTTTGTGCAGAATCAGATAGTGAAAGTACTCGAGAACATACCGCAAGTCGGGCCGTTCGTTCACCTGCATGAGCGCAGCCCAGGCCTTGTGGGTAGCCGAAGTCTCGTTTTTGGACATCAGCAGGCTGAGGAGCGCGATGTCTGCATCCAGGTGGGGCGGGACGACGTCACGGAGAAGGGCGTCGACGTCAGGCTCGATGCGCCAGCAGAATTGGATGGCTGACGGAATCAGGGATGGGTCAGTGCCAAGGACGACACGGAATTCATGCAGCGCTTTTTCATTTTCGCCGCGAACCAGATAGAGATTTGCCGCCTCCCAGGCCACGTCGGGAGTGGTGGGGTCGGCTTCAATGGCACGCTCTAAAGCGGCAGTCTGGCTGGGAATGTCGCCGAGAACTTGATAGGCGCTGGCCAGATCGAACCAGAAACGCGCGGAATGCGGATTGAGTTGGACCGCGGCGCGGTAAGGCTCGATCGCCGCCGAAGGGTCATGAGCGATGAGATAGTAGTAGCGGCCGAGACGGTCGCGGTAGTCCGCATTGCCGGGGTCGAGCCGGGCCGCTCGCTGCAGGCCCGCGAGGTCGACGCGCTCTCCGTAGAAGGACGCCACGCATTCCCGCGCGGCGAGGCTCAGGTAGGCGGCCGCAAGCCCAACGGCCGCGACCGCAACCAGCCACTTCTGACCTGGTTTGTTGAAAGGGATCTGCATATTTATGCCGGGGACACGCCCAGGCTAGGCGCTGCTGGACGAAGCGGGTGGTTCTACCTCGTGATCTTCTTCGTCGGAGGAATCGCCCTCGTCGCGGTAGTACTGCGCATACTTGCCCTGATATTCGTAGTAGTAGTAATAGTCGGGGGAACTCAGGTCGACCGCGTTCAGAAGGACGCCCGATACGCGGGCATTGACCTGCATCAGAATGTCGCGCGAGCGGCGCAGAGCTTGCTTGGTTGTGCTTCCCGAGCGGATCACCAACACAATCGCATCGGCGCGCGGCGAAAGCACGACGGCGTCGGTCACCGACAAGGTGGGAGGCGTGTCGAGAACAATGTGGTCATACTTGTCGCGCAGTTCGGTCAGGACATCGCGCATGTTGGTGGATGCGAGCAACTCGGCCGGGTTGGGCGGCGGAGTTCCGGCAGGCAGAACGTCGAGGTTCGGAAGCGTAGGGGCGACTGTGATGGCCTGCTTCAAAGTGATGCTGCCGGTGAGCACGTTGCTCAAACCGCTGCGCGGGCCCATGCCCAGCGTCTTATGAATGCTGGGACGGCGCAGGTCGCAGTCGATCAACAGAACGCGCACGCCTTTTTGCGCCAGCACCACGGCGCAGTTGATGCTGGTGGTGCTCTTGCCCTCCTGGGGCAGGGCGCTGGTGACCATGATGATCTTGGGCGGCGCACCCAGATGGGAAAGAAGAAGCGATGTTCGCAGAGCGCGATACGATTCCGCCATTTGCGATTGCGGCCGCACGTGCGTGATCAGTTCCACGGCTTCATTCGAGGAAGCCAGCATGAGCCGTTTGGAGGCCGCGCCCTCGCGAGCGGTCTTCGATCCCAGAGGAATCATACCGAGCGGAGGCAGGCCGGAGATGGCCTGGGCCTGCTCGGTGGTGCGCACGGTGTTGTCCAAACCTTCGAGTAGGAAGGCCAACCCCACGCCCGACGTTAAACCCAGCACAAACGCAAAGCCAAGATTGCGTGGCACGTTCGGTTCGACCGGGTACGTGGGAACCCGGGCGCTGTTCACAATCTGAAAATTGTTGGACTTCAGTCCCTCCGAAATACCCGCCTCTTTGAGCTTCTCCAGCAGGCCTTCATAAAGCTGGCGGTTGGTTTCGAGGTCACGTTTCAGCAGGCTGTATTCGATCGCGCTTTCGTTCAGCTTGTTGGCCGCCTGCTTCTGTTTTTCCAGCGCTTGTGAGAGCAACTCCTCCCGCCCCAGGGCCGTGTCGTATTGGCCCTTTACCTTGCTGGCGATCTTTGTCATCTCGTTCTTAAGCTGGACGTCAATTTCAGCCAGCTGGTTATTCAATTGAACCAGCTTGGGGTAGGAAGGGCCGAACTGCGTGTTGAGGTCCGCAGCCTGAATCCTCAGTTCTGCCTGTTTCGTCCGCAAACTCTCGAGCAACTGGGATGCACCCTGCCCTCCCGCGGCTGCTTCTCCAAGCGCCCCGGCGCTGGATGCGATAGCGTCCGGATCGCCGGACTTCATCAGATTGTAAAAGGCTTCCTTCTCCATCCGCTCGGATTCCGCGAGCGTGAGGGCCCGGTTCAGCTCATCCAGCTTGGCGGTGGTGATGTTCTGTTTTTCGTCGATACCCAGAATCTCGTGCTCCTTCTGATAGCGCACAAGTTTTTCCTGAGACGTTTCCACTTTCATCTGCAGGTCAACCAGTTGCTGGCCGAGCCAATCGGAAACCTGCATCGTGTTATTGAAACGGGTTTTGTAGTTGTTCTCCTGGTAATCGCCCATCAGCTTGTTCACCACATTCTGGGCGGTCTGCGGATCCGCATCCCGGAAACGGACAGACATGATGCGGGAATTGGGGATGAGGCTGATGGTCAGTCTTCCTTTGAACGACCCCAACAGTGAGGAGGTTCGCGAAGGGTCTGCCTCCAGCGGATCCGGAGCCAGATCCAGCGAAGAGGGCAACGGCGAGACCGGCGACTTTCCTCCGAATTCCGGCTGCCGATCCAGGTTCAGTTCCTTGATGACCTGCAGAGCCAGAAGATCGCTCTGCAGAATCTTGACCTCAGTCTCCATTTCCGTAGGGTCGTAGTAATCGAAGCTGATGGCGTTGGCATCTTTGAAGTTGAGCGACGAATCTGGCTTCTTCACGGCAATGCTGCCGTTAGCCTCATAGATGGGAACCTGCCTTAGAGTGGCAATGGCGACCACGGTGAAGATGGTCACCAGGCAGCCGACGACGATCCACTTACGCTTGATCAGGACGCGGAGATATTCTCCGACGGCGGATTCCTGCGGGGGGAGGTCGGAGTACAGACGCGGAGATCGTCCCACGTCAAAGGTTGCCGTGGGCTGCAATTCGCGGATGGCCGCGCTATTCGCCTGTACCAAAGGTCCCGAATCCATGCCTGCTCCTCAACGAATCTATAGACGCCTCAAGGCCCGGCCGGAGCCGGCCTGCATACCTAACGACAAGTCCCGGTCCCGTCCGGGAAGGCTGGTTCGTCGCGCAGGTTTTTTTCGCACTCGATAGCTGGAGAGTTCGCTGGTCATTCTAACATTGGAGGGCGGGAAAACCATTGCGAAAATTGAAGCCGGGGCTCGGTTTTTGCCGGCCGAGATTCCGGCAGTGGCTGATGTTCCCCGCCTTGGTGGCCTACTCGTAGCGGCATGCGTGCCAGATGCTTGCTAACGTGTTTTCTGATATCTTGCGGCTAGATGATTAACGCGCATGCCGGCGCCGCATAGCGTCCTGGGTATCGTCCCGGCGCGCGGCGGGTCCAAGGGTATTCCTCGAAAGAACGCCCGCTCGATGGCGGGGAAGCCGTTGTTGGAGTACACAGCACACGCTGCGCTAAGCGCCTCTTCACTTTCGCGGATTTTGCTGAGCACGGATGATCCAGAAATTGCAGCCATCGGTCGGGCCGCCGGGCTGGAAGCTCCATTTCTGAGACCCGCTGAACTTTCGCTGGACTCGACACCCATGGTTCAAGTTGTCTTGCATGTTATTGAGTGGGTTCAAGCCCGTGGTCTTACATTACGAGGCAGTGTGCGTACTACAGCCGACCAGTCCACTGCGCAGCCCAGCTACCATCGACCGTTGTGTTGCGCTGTTATGGGAGCGAGATGTGGACAGCGTCATCTCAGTTCGGCCAGTTCCGCCGGAATACAATCCTCACTGGGTGTACTTTCAGTCGTCTACCGGTTTGCTTGAGCGCAGCGTCAATGAGCCAGAAATCTTTTGTCGTCAAGAGCTTCCTCCTGCCTACCATCCGGACGGCAGCGTTTTCGTGACGCGGACAGAAGTCGTAATGGGAGAGCATTCACTAAGAGGCAAACATATGGTCGGCTCCGTGTCTCCAAAGCGTGAAGCTGTTGACTTGGATACCGAGGAACAGTGGCGAGAGTTGGAACAACAGTTGCACTCCGCGTACCAACAGGCGCATTAGTATTCCGCGCACTGCGTGCCAGTGTCATTCGTCAGCCCATGTCACAAGTTCTCACTCTTTGCGGAACTCACAGCGATTTGGCGGCCTTAAGCGGATCCGCAGGTCTTCTTTGCGAGCTTGCACCCATAGCCCATGGTTGAAAGGAATTGAGCCCTGCCATCGGCCTGATGAATTATTAGGATCCGCCGACTACGCGATCAGCGTTGCTTATTCCGTCGTTTCTAAGCTGATCGAACATGTTGCGGGGATGCAAGGGCTTCCACGGCTGGCCACTATGGAGGAGCCACTCCTCGAACAGGTCAGTTATATCGTGCAGGCTCTGCACCTCGACCGTTGGATCTGTTCGCGTGGAATTTCCTCGTGCCGGTTCGATTCGTATTCTCCTTGGTTTGATCGGCTGAGGCAAATTCGGGCGTTGACGGGGTCTAGGTATGAATTGACGGCCAGCGTGCCGTTCGGTCGGACGAACTCGGTCGAGCGAGGCGTCTTCGACCTGCGGAAATCCATCGGAAGACCTTCGGAGCTGTTTCGCCGCTTGGCCCCAGTGCGGTCGCGTGTTCTGTCATCGATTCGCTCGCGCGAGTTAGCGCGCAGTGCGCCGCACGGAGGAATTTGGTTTTACTCAACCGCCTACAACTACACCAAGATCGCGCTGGACTACGAAGACTCCTTCCCGAACAAAATGAACTTTCTGGTGGAAGATCCAGCCACCGGAGGCAAAGGTCTTTCTGAAATCGGTCGAACCGCATACCCCCTTTATGCTTGGTCGCCAGCTTCCGATATTCCTTCGGACTCAGAGGTCCGCAGGATAGGTAGGAGCATAACTGAGGCGCTCGCGGGGCTCCCACTCGCTGCCGAGGAGAGTCTACTGCGCACCGTTCTTCTGAAGGGCGAGTGGTGGGATCACTTTCTAAGACGGGTTTTATCCTTCCTTCTCTTTCACGAACGCACCTTAGAGCGGTGGTGTGAAGAGGTTGCCCCCGAAATGCTGGTAGTTGGGAACGCGGGTTGGGAACGGGCGCTGCTGCAATCCCCGATTGCGCAGCGCATCCCCTCTCTGATGCTGCAGCACGGGATCATGCATTGGGTGTATGCCGTTGCCGATCAACCAGTCACGCACTTTCTGATCAGGGGGAAGTTTTTTCAGAATCTCCTAAATGACCGGCTGAGGCGGAAGACGATAATATGCAATTATCCAGAGCGGACAGTTTCAACTTCAGAACGGGGCGCGAATTCGAGGCAAGGCATTCTTTTTATCACCATGCCTTACGCAATAGCGCCTCTTTTCCATCGCGCTGACTTGCGGGACATTCTGCGCTGTTTGCTGCGAATCTCGTATATTCCGGAAGGCATTTGCTGATCCGTGTGCATCCCCTGGGAGGCATCCCTCGTATCGGATCGCGTATCCGAAATTCAAAAGGAATCAGGGTTTCGCGGCGAGGTTATCTACTCGCAAGGACCCGGAGCCGAAGACATACTTGCGCGCTCCTCGGTTGCGATCCTTTATTTTTCAACCATGTTTCTCGATTGCTTGCGTCACGGCATTCCCATCGTCAGTTTGGATTGGCACTGGTTTCCCAACAAAGGGCATTTTAAGCAGGCGGAGATTTTTAATTTTGCATCCGACTTGCGTGATCTTGAGCAATTAGTTCAGTGTGCCATCAAGGGTAGCTCCATCGCGTTCCGCATCGCTGAACGAATTTCTCAGCGCCCGGCCGGCGAGACGAATATCGAACCTCGTGAGCGAACTTTGTCATTCACGATCCCGGCACAGCAAAGTTGTTTCTTCTCGCTAGCGTGAAACGAGGCGAATGAGAAATTCCTCCCACTGGGGCGCGATATTGGCCCAGCTCCACTGCTTTGCCATCTCCGCACCTCGCTGACCCATCCCAAGCCTCGTTTCACGATCCTCGATCAAGACGCCCACATAGTCGAGAAGCTCCTGATCAGACCAGGCCACCCCCATTTACTTTGTGAACGCGCTTCATAAAAGCCGTTCAGCACTATCGGCAGACCACACGCGGCCGCCTCCTGCGCTACCTTCGGCACGCCTTCTGCATGGAGCAAAACGAAAAGGGAGCAGGTGCGGAACTGCTCCGCGAGCGCTTCCGGTGAAGCTCCCCCCGGAAAGCTGAGGTTCTTGATGCCCATTTTGTCTGTTTCGAGGATGAGGCTGCGCCGCATTTCACCATCACCAAACCATAAAAAGTCCGCTTGCTTATAGCAGGTTGCCAGGTGAAGAAAGACTTCTGGTTTTTTTGAACTCTTACGGTTCCGCAGCCGGCAACTCGACAGCGGCGGGCTCACGGCGCCCTCTGTCGTGGAAAATACGATCTTCCACACCGAGCCCTAAGTAAGAGACCTTGTCTCCGTAAAGACTCCTACCAACCTGGCAAAAACGGACTAATCGCAATGATGTGTGTGCACGTCGAGTACATCCAGCGGATGCGTTGAACCGCAGCGTCTGCCCCCGGTTGGCCGAAAACCGGGTGTCCGACCGCCTCGGATATCGGCTTTAAATCGTCGGCGCTTGCAATGATACCTTCCAGCGTGGCGATGACGGGTCTGACGCGCGGGCACCGGCGAACGTTGAAGCCAGCCTTGTCGGCCCAACTGGCCCCCGGATAGAGAGATAGCATCGAACTTTGATTGATAGGCCAGTGAAGCTAAATTGCCACAAACGTGAAGAGGAGATGCGATGTGTCTGAATGGCACTGTTGGTACGAATGCAATCGGGGGGTGCCTCGCCATGAACCGCTATCCATCTAGCGCGGGGATCGGAGAAACGCAACAACATGGCCCTTGCATTGGATTTCTGCGCGTTCGTATTCGTCTGGTCCATCCATCTCGGAACAAAAAACCGTAAAGGCGCTTGGTTGGTTTCCATTCTGACGTGATCTGTGCGTTCTTCGTTACATTCTCCAGAGCGAACAGCCTAAGGCGACCTCGGAGTGCTCCGGCATTCAACGGTAGACGAGCGACGCAAACGCTATTACGAGGCAACTTACCGGCGAATCTCTCAGCGCGAATCAACCGCCCGTGCAACTGACTCGATCACATACTCCTGGTCTGATTGGGATAGGCCAACCAGGAAGGCAGGCTAATCGCGCTGGCATAAAGCCAGTCTGCAATCTCGCAGGAGAAGCCTCTAAATGGCCGTGCACTGGACTGCGATGCATGGGTTGCCAAAGGGGACGACTTTGGATGCCCTTCAACTTGAGGCTTCCACCAGACCCCTGGCACTTATCCCAAATTGTTTCTCGTCTACCAAAATTGTGTAGAGCCAGAAAATACTCTCTGCCCAGGGGGCCTGTGCATCCCTCGGACGCCCGGCACTTCGTTTAGGCCAGTTCATAACGGTCGGCAATTTTTCGCTTCTTGGCGACGTACGCGTAAGCATTTCGATTTGGGCGCAGCCAATGGCCGCTTGTATATTTGTCAATCGGTATTGTACCCCAGCGCACCGTGCACAAACTCCACCGGATCGTCCTTCGCTTGAGTGCTAAGATACTTGGTTTTAGTGGCCCACTCCGAATTGGATGTAACAATCGCGCCACCGCCTCCGGTGGTGATGATTTTGTTGCCGTTGAAGCTGAAACATCCAATATCTCCCAGCGTGCCGGCAAACCGTCCGCGGTACGTCGCGCCCAGGCATTCGCTCGCATCCTCGATCACAATCAGTCCAAATTCGCGGGCCAGAGATACGATGGCATCCATGTCGGCGGGATGGCCCAGGATGTGAACTGGCAGGATCGCCCTCACCCGCCTGCCGGTCCGACGATTGTGCAACTCGCCGTTCGAAACGCGACAGTGTTTTCTGAGGAAATCCGATAATTTCTGGGGGTCGATCTGCCAGAACTGCTCCTCCGCATCCATCAGAACCGGCCAAGCGCCTACGTATCGAATGGCGTTGACCGGGGCGATGAATGTAAGTGTCGAGACCAGCACCTCTTCATCCGGTTGCAACCCGCTCACCAGAAGGGCCAGATGCAGGGCTGATGTCCCGCTGCTAGTTGCAAACAGAGATAGGTGCCCCTACCGTTTGCGCAATCATTTGCTCAAACCGGGGAACATATTCGCCAACGGATGAGACCCAGCCAGTATCCAGGCAATCTTTCACATACTTCCATTCGTTTCCTTGAATCTCAGGAGCCGAGAGCGCGATGGAGACTGTATCTGTACTGGACCTCGTCATATGTTCCCGATAAATCCCGCACCTACTCAGATGGCGTACGTTTCGGTTTGGTAGTTCGCTTGGTTGGATCGAATCCATGCCAAGGTATTCTCCAAGCCCTCGCGCAAGGCGACTTCCGGACGCCATTTGGTCAACTCTTCCGCCAGGATGGTTCCGGCACAGAGGCGCTCCGCTTCATTTTGGGCTGGACGGACTCGATCAATCTCATGAACCACGCGGAACTCAACTCCAGTCAGCGAACAGATCATTTGAGCCAGATCGCCGATTGAAATTTCCTTTCCCGCGCCCAGATTGACAACCCTACCGATTGCTTTATCGCTTCCGGCTATGTGCAGGAAGCCACGAACCGTGTCAGAAACGTAGCTGAAGTCGCGAGTAGGAGCAAGATTCCCGATTCGAATTGGTTCATTTGCCAGAGCCTGCATCATGATGGTCGGAATGACTGCGCGGGCAGACTGGCGAGGGCCATAGGTATTGAACGGGCGGACGATGCTGATGGGAAGTCCAAAAGACCGATGAAACGACTCTGCTAGCTTGTCCGCAGCGATCTTGGTGGCCGAATACGGCGACTGCGCATGTAGAGGGTGGTCTTCCGTAATAGGAACCCGTTGTGCAGTGCCGTACACTTCGCTAGTAGACGTATGCACCACCTGCGAAACGCCCTGGCGCAAAGATTCCTGGAGCACGTTCAGCGTTCCGACAATATTGGTGCTGACGTAGGAGGACGGAGAGACGTAGGAGTAGGGTATGCCAATCAGCGCTGCGAGATCGAACACAACGTCTACGCCCCGTAGTGCATTTTTGACGCTGTCCGCTTCGCGAATGTCACCCCAGATCACTTCAATGTCGGCTTTGAGGTCGCTTTGTTCGAGCCATCCTTTTCGCCCCTGACTGTTATACCGAATCAACGCACGCGTCTTGGCTCCAGTCCTGGCCAGCGCCTCCGCCAAATGGCTTCCGATAAAACCGCCGGCGCCGGTGACAAGAACCGACTTCGATTTCCAATTCAACGGGCAACTCCCCAACATTGCGCATCATGTTGAGCTCGCTCGTAGTCTTCAGGGCGCCCGATGTCGAGCCAGTATTCCCAGACGGGAAAGCTGATGACTCGGGCGCTATTCTTCACCATGAGATCGATCAGCTGAGGCATATCAAACCGTTCGCCGGGCGGAATCAGGCGTCGCGCAGAAGGCGAAACAAGATAAATGCCCGCGTTGACAAAAAATTTCACTCTCGGCTTTTCCGTGATCCCGGTGACGTTTACACCATTTGTCTCAACTACCCCGTAAGGGACGTCGAAGGCATACTCGCGAACGGCTACGGTCATGTCGGCGCCGTGCTCGGAGTGAAAGTTGAAGAGGGACCGAAAATCAAGTGCTGTGAGAATGTCGCCATTGACCACCAGAAGAGGATGGTCGCCGGAGACGAGCGACAGCCCTCCCCCAGCTGTTCCGAGTGGCTGCCCCTCAGCCAGATACGCAAGGTCAACGCCGAACTCCTCTCCATTACCAAGGTGCGCCGAAATTTTGTCTCCTTTGTAGTGAGTGCTGATATTGACCTTCGATATACCGGCCTGCTTTAACTGCTGCACTAGCCGCTGGATCAGAGGCTGGCCGCCGACATGTAGCATTGGCTTTGGTGTGTCGGCTGTCAGAGGCATAAGACGTTCGCCATAACCGCCCGCCATCACAACAGCCTGAAAAGGAATTTTTGGTTCGCCCACCAACTCATCGAGGACCGCGAGTTCGCATACTCGTCCTTGCTCATCCACAAGTGGGACTTGCCGAATCGACTCGGCCTTCATCGCTCTGATGATCGCCTCTCTGGGGCTAGCGATGGGCAGAGTGACGGGTCGAAGTTTTCCCAGAGAACGAAGTCTCTCGATGAGAGTTGCGACGGGAAGATCGAGATTCAAACCCGCCAGCACCGCGCGCCGCAAGTCGCCGTCGGTCAAGGTTGCTATCAGTCGTCTCTGCTCATCGACCACCAGCGCGATGCCTTTGGCGCCGGCGGTTCGATATACAGCATCGCCGTCCGAAGGCTGGACTCTTCGGTAAGGAGAATCTTTTCCAAATCCCGCATGGATCATACAATACGCTAAAGCGACGAATTTTTGCTGGGTCAGAACTGACGAACCCCAATAATATTATGATTGAGGCGCAGGACGGCCCCCGGGAGACGGTCGGGCCGACTGACTGCTACTTCAATTAAGCTGGAGCGGTCGATATTCGAGACTCGTTCTTCCATTATCATGTCCTTCAAAATCAGCGATAAACAGATTGGAGATGGTCATCCCTGTTTTGTCATTGCTGAGGTAGGCGTGAACCATAATGGCAGCTTGGACCTTCCCGAACAGCTGGTGGCGGCCGCGGCGACGGCGGGTGCGGACGCTGTCAAGTTTCAGACATTCAGGGCCGATGCCGTAATTTCCGCCAGTGCCCCCAAAGCGCAGTATCAGAAAGAAACCACTGGGCCCGCAGAACCGCAGTTGGAAATGGTCCGCCGGCTTGAGATGCCAGAGCACATGACACGATCGGTGGCCGCTTATGCTGCAACTCTCGGAATTACCTTCCTGTCAACGGGCTTTGATGAGCAAAGCGTCGATCTCCTCGACGACATCAGGAGTTCCTGCTTTCAAGATCGGATCTGGGGACGTTACGGATCTTCCACTTCTGGACTTTATTGGACGAAAGCGGAAACCGGTGATTCTGTCCACTGGCATGTCCTACCTCGAGGAAGTCGGGAGCGCGGTGGCAACGCTGCTTGCGGCCGGATGTCCGGATCTCGCGCTTCTGCATTGCGTTTCCAGTTATCCGGCGGACCCGCAGGAGGCGAATCTAAGAGTGATGCGAACACTCCGAGACACCTTCAACGTGCCGGTTGGGTTAAGTGATCATTTCTTGGATAATGTGATTGCGATCGCCGCCGTAGCCGTCGGCGCCAGTATGGTCGAAAAGCACATCACGCTGGACGTGAACCTCCCAGGACCCGACCATCGCATCTCCCAGTCGCCGGAAGGATTTAAGAAACTCGTCCAATCCATACGAACGGTAGAAAGGTCGCTTGGGGATGGAGTGAAGAGACCATACCCAGGGGAACAGAATGTGCGAGATCTGGCGCGACGAAGCATCGTCGCGGCTTGCTCGATCGCCCAGGGAGCAACCATCACCCGTGAGATGTTAACGTTTAAGAGGCCGGGGACCGGGATCGCCCCTGCACAGTGGAAAGAGCTAGTAGGAAAGCGCGCTGTTCGCGACATCGCGTTTGACTCCTTGATCATGATGGGGGATCTGGCATGACTTTGCGGGTCGCAGTTGTGACCGTGGGAAGATCGGATTACGGAATCTACTTCCCGGTGCTCCGTCTTCTCCAGGAAGATCAAGAGATCGAGCTGAAACTGATCGTTGCCGCCGGTCACCTGGACCCCAAGTACGGAACTACGGTTCGAGAAATAGAGCAGGACGGCTTTCCCATCGCCGCCCGTGTACCAATGAGAATGCAGGGAGACTCCAGGGAAGAAGTGGCCAGGGTTATCGGGATCGGCGTTCAGGAGTTCACGTCCGCATACCACAACACCGAACCGGATGTTGTGCTTTTGCTAGGGGATCGTTACGAAATGATCGCGGCAGCGATCGCGGCTCTCCCGTTAAGAATTCCGATTGCGCATATTCACGGAGGGGAACTCACCTACGGTGCCATTGATGATGCGATTCGGCACGCCATAACAAAACTCAGCCATATTCACTTCGCTGCGACGACCGAGTACGCTCATCGCATTCGGCAAATGGGGGAGGAGCCCTGGCGGGTCCACATAACCGGGTCTCCGGCGATCGACTCCATCCGGTCGTTCGAGCCTATTCCGAGGGCCGAACTCGACAGCGAATTCTCCATGGATCTATCGCAGACACTTCTGATCACCTATCATCCGGTCACGCTTGAGGCCAATGATTGTGGAAATCTCTCCAATCTGTTGGCGGCGGTTTCCGAGTCCGGGTACTCACTTCTTTTCACCTATCCCAACGCTGACTCGCACAACACCGAAATCATTGAGGGTATCAAGGACTTTGTCGCCACCAGAAAACGCACGAAGCTCGTAACCAATCTCGGTCACCGCAAATACCACAGTGTGCAGAGGTACGTTGCTGCGATGGTGGGAAACTCAAGCAGCGGAATTATTGAAGCCGGGTCGTTTTGTCTTCCAGTGGTGAATATTGGAACGCGACAGGAGGGCCGAATTCGCGGCGCTCATGTCATCGATGTCGACGGGTCCAAAGACGCGATCCTGAAAGGGATCGCAACCGCCGTGAGCCCCGGCTTTCACCAGTCGCTGGTCGGTACCGAAAATCCCTATGGGAATGGGCGATCGGCAGAACGCATTGTGTCGCTGCTAAAGTCAATTGAGAGGGGGCGCAATCTGATCGTGAAGAAATTTGTGGATTACCCTCGTGAATCTGATACTAAGCCGCTGTGAGCAATCTTAAAAACATTACGATTGTGGGTGCAGGGGGCCTGGGGCGCGAGGTTCTGGGTATGATTGCAGCATGCAACACTGCCCGGGAGGAGTGGAATGTGGTCGGCTTTCTGGATTCAAATCGTGACCTCGCCGGCGCAGAATTGGATGGCGTACCGGTTCTCGGCGGGGATGAGTCGTGCCACAAAAACCTCGATGATTCTGAGTGGTTTGTGTGCGCTATTGGAGACCCCAAGATCAGGTTGCAGATAGCGGAACACTTCTCGGCCCACGGCCGTAGATTCGCATCGATTGTGCATCCCGACGTTCGTATTCCGCGTTCAGTCCGGATAGGGCCTGGAACCATAATCATGGCCGGCACCCAATTTACTGTAGACGCGAACATTGGGTCTCATGTTGTCATTTATGTGAACTGCGGGATAACTCACGACGTCGAAATCGGTGATTTTTGCGTGATCGCAGCAGGGTGCAACCTGTCCGGAGGCGCCATTCTGGAAGCCGGCGTACAACTTGGCACAGCTGCATGCGTCTTACCCCGCCGGCGAGTAGGCGCATGGACGACCATCGGTGCGGGTAGTGTAGTCACCGATGATATTCCCGCCGAGAGCACTGCCGCGGGGGTTCCTTGTCGAGTGATACAAAAATGAACAACAATTGCCGGCATTCGCCCTAGTGCGACGATCGGCCCTCCGCCTACCACTCCTGGCCACGGCGGGCTCGGCCGAAGAGTTTCTCGGAGAATCGATCAGCCATCTGACCGAAGTTCTCGGTCGGCACGCTGCCCGCGATCTCGAGCGCGGAACTCCATTGAGCTGGGACTTGGTTAACTCGAGGTAACGATCGCAGTCACGGCACGCCCCACCCGATGTGCGGATTTGTAATCGACGTTGGCACTAGCCTTGCGCCAACATTGAGATACAATATGCCAACGTGAGATTCGTCAGTCCTATCCTCAAGCACGCCATCTATCCCTCCCTGGCAAGCGCGGGATATTTTCGCGGGACATCGCGACGTGGACTTGCGGTCATTACCTACCACGGTGTTCTGCCCCCGCATTACAAGCCGATCGACCCAGGATTCGACGGCAGCCTGATTACTGCGGAAGAGTTCCGCCGGCAGTTGCGCCTGCTCAAAGCCTCTCACGAAATAATCTCGCCGGAAGACATGCTTTCCTGGTGCAGGAACGAACGGGCACTGCCTGATCGTGCTGCGCTTCTGACCTGCGATGATGGACTCTTGAACAACCTCACCGAGATGCTGCCCATTCTGCAGGACGAAGGGTTGCGTTGTTTGTTTTTTGTGACCGGCGCCTCCGCCGGCGAAGAACGAACCATGCTCTGGCACGAGGAACTGCTTTTGCTGTTCTTGCGCGCCCGGAGTGGAAGTTTCAGAATCTGTAGGGATGGTTTTGAAATCGGCGGAGTCCTTGCTGGGAATAAGCAACGGCGGGTCTTGTGGTGGAATTGCGTCAAGCGTTTGTCGCAGATTGATGCAGAAAACCGCAAGAGTTTCCTGCATGCGGTACACGAGCATTTTGGTTTAGAGAGCACCTTGGAGTTCTATCTGGCGAGCTATCCCGAGACGCAGCGACACTTTTGCCTGATGACGCGATCTGAGCTGCAGCAGCTCGTTGCAGCGGGAATGACCATAGGGGCCCACACCTTGAGTCATCCGGTGCTGTCGCAGATGTCGCCGGAACTGGCCTGGAGCGAGATTGTACAGGGCCGCGCGCGGCTGGAAGCGGCGATCGGCAAGCCGATTTGGGCGTTTGCCTATCCCTTCGGGGATGCTGGTTCGGTGTCGCCGCGCGTAACCGCGATGGCCAAACAGTCTGGTTTCGACTCCGCGTTCATTAACATCGGCGGCGGACTTGGGACAGAGCTTCTTCTGCACGCGATCCCTCGTGTGCACGTCAATGCGGGAATGGCTTTGTCGGAGTTTGAAGCTCATGTGTCCGGTTTCTACGAGACGCTACAGCGCAGGGTGAGGAGGAGCCCGCAGACCGGCGTGCCCGGGCTTGAGGCTGTAAGCACTTAATGTTGGATCCGACCGCGGAGACCAATCTTCAAACTTACGACTCGCCTGAAGTAGCCCGCTACTACGCCTCTCTGGTCTATGTGACTCCCTGCGAACGGTTGCTCTTCGACAGCTACATCAAGCCTGAAAGCAACATCCTGGATTTGGGAGTTGGCGGAGGGCGGACTACGACGTATCTCGCGAGCCGGGCTTCACGCTATGTCGGTGTAGATTACGCACCAGCGATGATCAAGGCCTGTCAGGCGAAGTTCCCCGACCTGGATTTCAGGGTTCTGGATGCGGCGGACCTTTCCGTGTTCCAAAAGGAATCCTTCGACACGGTAGTCTTCGCTTTCAACGGCATCGATTTCGTGTTGTCGGCCGATGCTCGCAGGGCTTGTCTGGAACACGTGCGTCGGATCCTCAAGCCGAATGGCTGCTTGATTTTTTCCTCCCACAACCCTCGGGCGATTCTGGTGTGGCGGGGCTGGAATCGCGAACGGCTAAGGAGGATCGCCTGCAGATTCTCGGGCCGGTCCGTATATGTGAACGCGATGTTGTTTGCCGGACTCACGAGCGCGCGGTCCACTATCGCTCTCGTCCAGTCGGCATGGGCTAGCCTGCAGCGTTTTTTCAAGAGGGTTCTGTCGAAAACGTTCTGGCTGGGGGAGGGAGTTCTTGCGGATACCGCCCATGGGGGGCTATTGACTCACTACTGGATCCCGGCACGCACGGTAGACGTACTGACCGGCCTGCATTTTCGGATCGAACGTATCGTGGGAAATGAATATCCCCATCCCCATTGTGTGCACTCGACAGATTGGTACTATTACGTGTTCACCAAGCGTGGATGATCGAGTGAGTCGAGAACTTGCGTTTAGTCGTGCTCCGAGAAATTCCGGAAGACGAAAATCTGCGCCGCCAATGGGATTCCCTGGTGGAGCGGGTGGAGCAGTCGCAGGTTTTTTATACCTACGAATGGGCTCTGGCGGTGTGGCGTACCTATTCAGCAACCTTGCGTCCGCTGCTTTTTCTGGGGTACGACGAACCAGAATCGTTGCGCGGAGTGGCAGCTCTGGCCACCGATGATTCGGGAAGACAGGCTTCCTTTCTTTGCGCCACAACTGCGGACTATTGCGACTTTCTCAGCCTGCCGGAACGGAAGGACGCTTTCGTGGATGCGGTTTTTGCTGAACTGAGGAGGCAAGGCATCGGAAGCACGGCTTTCGCGAATCTCCCGGCCGAATCGGGCACGCTGGCGGCGATGCGCCGGGCCGCTCGGCAGCAGCGCTATTTCTGTTTCGCGCGTCCGGGCTATGTGTGCGCCCAGGTGTCGCTGAACCTCCTCGAACGGCGCAAGGAAGGCAAGCTGGTTGCACCGGGTGGGAAGCGCTTGCGACGTCTGGTCAATGCGATGGCACCTACCGCACCCGTGCGGTTCGACCATGCGCGATCATGGGAAGCGCTGCAACCCCTTCTGCCCGAGTTCCTGCAAGCCCATGTAGCGAGATTTCTGGAAATCGGGAGGATTAGCAATCTCGCCCACCCGAAACGCCAGGATTTTCTGACGGAACTGGCAAGGCTTCTGTCCGAGCGGGGATGGTTGACCCTTAGCCGCCTGATTGCGGGCGAAAAGACAGTCGCATGGCATTATGGTTTCCAATTCCGGGACACCTGGTTCTGGTATCAACCAACATTTGACGGCAGGTTGGAGCGCTATTGGCCGGGATTCTGTCTGCTCACGCACGCGATCCAGGAGGCGCTGGAAAATCCCGCCATGAAGACCGTGGATCTGGGTCTGGGGTCGGAGGCCTACAAAGCCAAGTTTGCGAATGCTTCCCGGGAAACCCTCTACGTAACCCTGCACAATTCGCTCCCGGGGCATTTCGGTTCGGTAGTTCGCGATCGTGCCGCGGCGGCTGTGAGGGCCCATCCAGCTACGGAGAAACTTGCGGAGACGCTCAGGGAACGTGTGCAGGTTCTGAGCGAGCGTTTCCGGAGCCAGGGTGCCCGGAAGGCGCTCAGATGGAACGCGAGGCAGTTAATCCGGCGATTTTGGACGCGCGACGAAATCTTTTTTTTCGAGTGGAAAAACCGCGGCGCATCCTCCCCACTTCCCAGCAGCATGCAACTGCGGCCGCTCGACCTGTTTCAGTTGGCCGCTGCGGCCTCTCGATATGCAGTCGATTCAGCAACGCTGGCGTATCTCTTGCGGTCCGCAGCGCGGCTACGAGAAAAAAAGGCCGAAGGCCTTGTGCTGGTCGATGCCAGCGGAACGCCTCTGCATTTTGCCTGGGTCGCGGAGTTTGCCGGATTCTTCCTACCCGAACTAAGCGCCAGGCTGGAAGCTCCTTCCCCAGATGCCGCGCTGCTATTCGATTGCTGGACTCCTGAGGCCGAGCGTGGCCGGGACCACTACAGTCGCGCCATTTGGCTGATTGCGGAAAAAGTGCTCGGTGCCGGAAAGCAGCCGTGGATTTTCAGCGCAGCCAACGACACTGATTCCGTTCGCGGCATCGAAAGCGCTGGCTTCCAGCGGCGCTATTCGCTGGTGCGGCAGAAAGTTTTTAACTGGCAGAGGATCAAAGGACAACCGCCGCTTTCCGAGACAGCGCCACCAACGGAGGTTTCGGCCCCCACCTGAGGGAGGTGCCGCGACATCGCATGCGCGTTCTTCTGCTTCATCTCGAGGACTTCCCACAACGCGGGCCTTGGTTGGCGCAGCGCTGGGACCTGATCGTCGATCTGGGAGTGTCGTCCCCCTCTGACCACCGCCGCCTGGGAAAAAATGACTCATTCCCCCGTGTTGCGCGCGGATTCTTTCGGAAAGGTGTCGAAGACATAAAGCAGATGAAAAAACTGTTTTCGCTGGGGATAGGCCGACTGCGCGACGAAGAGGGAATCGACTGGTGGGGCCTTACATCCATGTCTATCGTGCGGGAGACCGAAGCGGTTCTGATTTTCCTCCGCATGATTCCGAAAATCGGCGGGAGTGCGGAAATCTGGGCTACGCGCCCCGGCTGGCCCCCGAGCGCCGTATCCCTTCTGCTAAACCGCCCGTTCATGAGTTTTTCTCAAGAACGCTCTGCGCGCCTCGACGAAATCGTGGGCTTGTTGGCTGGTCCGCAGGACTGGCCGTCAGCCGCGGAAGGCTTCTGGAAAACGGCCGAACCGGAAGCGCTTCGCCGATTCTTTGGGAGAAAGTCAGTCTCGGAGTCGCGGGGCGGACGTTATGAAAGATCTGAAAGATCCAGCCGCCAAGGTTGACTCGGCTGCCGGCTTGTCCTATCCGGGTGTCGCCGGGGGCAGCGGCGGGGCTGAAGCGCTTGCGCCGCCGGTCGCTAGTCCAGATGCTGGCGCAATCCAAACGCAACAGTTTCGGTCCCAGGTCGGAGATATCTCGCGGCAATCTAGCGTGTTTTTTGTTGGGACCATGTTCACCGCGGTTGCGGGCTACATCTTTCGGGTTTATCTTGCGTGCACTCCTGGTGCGGAAGCGCTTGGCATTTACGCTCTGGGAATGACGGTGGTAGGCCTGACTGGAGTTTTTGGCGGATTGGGCTTGACCTGGGCGGCCTCGCGTTTTTCCGGCTGCTTACGCCAGCACTGGCCGCATGGAAGAGCTACGGGCATTCATGGCGTGGAGTGTCCTCATCCTGATCGGGATCAACGGGCTGCTTGCCGCGTGCGTCGTGCTCGCGCGCCGCTGGGTGGCTGTCAATGTTTATCACACTCCCGCTTTGGCAGGGTATCTTCGTCTTTTTGCCTTGATCCTCTTTCTTGGAGCACTGACGACATTCTTCGGTCAACTGTTAACCGGTTACAAGGAGGTGGCGAAGAGAACCATCATCACGAACTTTGCAGGCGTCCTGCTGACCATAGTCTTCACCGTGATCCTGATCTTTCTTGGAGGTGGGCTTTGGGGCTATTACTTTGCCCAGGTTGTCAGCGCGATTGTCGTGTTGTTTCTTCTGATTTGGACCACTTACAAGCTCACACCTGTCGCGGCCCGGTTTTCGCTGACAAGGATCGATTATCCGCAGCGGGAGATGTTCACTTTCGCGGCGGCTGCATTTGCGATGGACATCACAGGTTTTCTGTATGGCCAAACGGATAAAATCATTCTTGGGTTTTATCTGGAACGCTCTATTGGTTGGAGTCTATGCGGTGGCAGCTACGGTGGTTGCTTTTGTTCCGATCGCGCTGCAATCGGTAAACCAGATATTTTCCCCTACGATTGCCGAGTTGCATGCTCGCGGCGACTTCGAGCTTCTAAACCGCCTATTTCAGACCTTGACTAAATGGGTAACGGGGCTGACGTTGCCGCTGGCCGCCGTGGTCATCTTGTTTTCAAGAGTGCTGATGCGCGTGTTGCAAAACACTGGTTCCAAGCCGGCTGGGTTATCTTGGTGATCGGAGCCGCGGGACAACTAGTGAACTGCGCGACGGGATCAGTCGGGTATCTGCTTCTCTATGTCAGGAAACCAGAAGAGGCTGGTCAGAGTTCAAATGACTATGGCCGTTGTCACCGTTACCTTGTGCCTGCTCTTTGTGCCTCGATGGGGTATCGCGGGAGCGGCCGGTGCCGCCGCGATCGGGAACGTCGTTTCAAATGTGTGGTGTCTTTTCGAAGTCAAGACGCATTTGAAGCTGTTTCCCTACAATCGCAGCTATTGGACCCTTGGCGTGCCTGCCGCGGTGGTTTTAGCCGCAGCGGTCGGCCTCAGAGTCGGGTTGCGATCAGTCCGGGCAGACATCCCAGTATTAGTGTTCAGCACGGTTTTCGGAAGTTGTATGTCATCTTCGTGGGGACGGTTCTTCTTTTGGGCCTTGATGCAGACGACCGTCGTATCCCCAACGCAATCTGGTCCCGGATTTGCAATTGGTTCCCCGGGATTGCGGAGAACGCTTCCTGAATTGCTCAGGCGTCACCTTGAGGATTAATGAAAGACCAATACTCGGTCGTTGAATTGACCGAAGATTGCCAATGCGAGGCTCTATCCCTCCATCACGACTCCGAGTTATCTGGTCCTACGCCGACGCCGGTTGATTTTCAGCAAATGGTTGGAGGGTATTCCCTGGAGACCGGCTTGCAGTGTTGGATATCGGCGGACGGTATCAGCCCTACCGCCCGTTGATCCAGCACCGCGTCCAGCGCTACCTCGCTCGTGGATATCCAGAATACGCCGCTTGTGGACGTGATGGGAAAAGGGGAAGAACTTCCCTTCAAGGCCGATACATTTGACCTGGTGTTTGCCACTCAAGTTTTCGAATTTTTTCCGGAACCTCGTGTTGTGGCTGCTCAAATCCACCGTGTTTTAAACTGGCGGACACCTGATGCTGAGTGTTGCCTCCGTCTACCCACGCGTAGTGGAGGAGGAACATTGGCGATACCTGCCCGTGTTTCCGAAGTTTGCTTTGGGGCCATTCTCCAAAATCGAAATCGTCCCCGAGGTTACGAGCATCGGGGGCGCCTTGCGATTGAACGCCGCGGCCATCAGCATTTTCGCCAAGTATGGATTCGTCCGGCAGGTTCTGCACCATACCGTTGTGCCAGTGCTGAATCTGGTTGGGCTGGTCCTAGAGAGCGCCGGACTTTCGACGAACGATCAGGTAGCGGGCAACTACAGCGCCCTGACACAAAAATGATACGGGCAGACTGCCGCTTCGCGGCCAACTGGTAAACTGCGGAGGTTTCCCGGTAAGCTATCTTCATTTTCGTCGTCGTATGAAGACTGCTAGTCAAAGTAGAGGCTGTTATGGCAATTGTGATGGTCGATCCGATCGTGGCGTTGGGTCCGTCGCCTTGGGGCGTAGTCGGACGGGACGGCGCGCCAATCGCCGGGTTACTGCCGTGACGGAGATGCGCGAAGTTCGCCTGCCCGCGGAATTGTGTGCGGCTGCCGAAAAGAAATTCTCCAAGAGATTCGGCACCGTGGAAGAATTGCTGACTTTCATTCTCCACGATTTGTCGCGCGACGAGGCATTGCAACTCGACTACGCCGAGCAGCGCATCATCGAAGAGCGGCTACGTGAACTCGGCTACATCTGAGGCGACCCCGGCTTGGCACCGGTAAACTACAGGCAACCGGCAGCTACAGCTCCTGCGCAGAAATGAATATCCTCCGAAACCTTTGGCACCGCGGCCTGGACCTGCTTCCCGTTGAAGGATTTCAGTTCGACCGACCCATCGTTGTCTTTCAGAGCGACGATTGGGGCCGAGCCGGATTGCGCGACCGGGAGGGGCTCCAGCAACTTGCCGCATCGGGTGTGGTTCTGGGCGAACGACCTTACGATTTTTACACACTTGAGACCGCCGAGGATCTAGCCGCGTTGCGTGCGGTGCTGCGGGGCCATCACGACTCCGTCGGACGTTCTCCCAGCCTTGAAATGAATTTCATGGTGGCGAACCTCGATCTGCAGAAGATGGATCTGGAGAAGATGGACTTTGGGAAGTTGTCAGCCGAGGGATCCCAGCAGATTCCGCTCCTTCCCCTCGCCGAAGGTTTTCCTGCCGGGCGGAACCGCCCGGGTCCCTTAGAAGCCTACCGCGAAGGCGTTCAGGAAGGACTCTTCTATCCCGCTTTGCACGGCATGACGCATTTCTGCCTCCCAGCGGTCGAGCGTGATCTTGCCGATTCCGCTGAACGCGGAAACCTTCTGCGAACTCTATGGAAAGCCGGCACGCCTTACATCCACTGGCGCATGCCATGGATCGGCTATGAATACTGGGATCCCGAAGCTTCCCCGGACGACCGATTCCTTCCTGCTGACACTCAGCGTGATCTGATAGGCAAGGCCGGGGCGACTTCGCCAAACTGTTCTCCACACTGCCGCGCTCGGCTTGCGCGCCCGGCTACCGAGCGAACCACGATACGCACCGGGCGTGGGCGCAAATCGGAATCCGCGTGGCGCAGAACGGTCCCGGACTTGCCATCCCACCTCATTTCGATCGTCACGGACTACTGCAGCTTTACCGCACGGTGGAATTCCAGCCGGCTGTAATCCCAGACTTCTCTCTCGATGCATGCCTTCGCAGCGCGGAAGCTTGTTTCGCGCGCAAGATACCGGCGATCGTGTCCGTGCACTCCATCAACTTCCATTCTTCCGTGCAAGACTTTCGCAGCCGCTCTTTGAATTTATGGATAGGTTTCTTGCGGCGCTGGAGTCGGCCCACCCTGATCTGCTGTATCTTCATGGGGGGAACTGGATCTGCCAACTCGTGAAGTAGTCTCGGTGCGAAACAGCGCAGGGTGCGATCAGCGTCAATGTCACGAGGAAATCTTTCACCAAGTCCCGGGTCTCGCGCCCGTTCAGGAAGCCTGAACGATCATGCAAAAATCGATCGTACTGATCACGGTGGATTGCCTGCGCGCCGATCACGTAAGGTTCCTGGGCTATGACCGCCCTACTACGCCCTTTCTTGATTCTCTGGCCCGCAAAGCATTCGTTTTCCCTTCCGCGATTGTCGTGGGCGCACCTACGTACTATTCGTTCCCGGCGATCATGGCTTCCGCGTTATCCTCTCGCGCTGGGCCGTGACGTGTTGGGCCTTGCGCCCGGAGAGACCAGCCTGGCTTCTGTCCTCAAGGGAGTTGGATACGCAACCGCGTCATTCGGCGCTGCCAATCCTTATATCTCGGCTCAGTTCGGCTATGAGGAGAGCTTTGATACTTTCCGCGACTTCTTGGACGCCAAGGCGACGGCTCTGGTTGAGACGATGCCTATTCCGAACGGCAACGGTTGGGCGAGCCCAATGAACCGCAAGCTGCAGGAGCTTCGTCCACGCATGGGGCCGCTGAGCTCTGTCTATGATTCATTGTACTTTCAGTACTGTCAGGTGTTAGCGACGCCTGCACCCGGTTCGCTCGACGCGCTGCGCCGCTTTCCTGCCGCCGACGTGATCATCGATCATGCACTGTCGTGGCTGGAGTCCATCGGGAGCGTCCGTTTTTTCTTTGGTTGCACCTCATGGATCCGCACGCCCCTTACTACCCTTGAGAAAAGGCGCTGCAGCTCATGGGTTGCGATCCAATCACTCCTTTTCGTGCGCGGTATTTGAATTCTTACTGGAATCCTAGCTATTTCTTCGGCCCAAAGTAACTGGGACAGTCACCGTGATTACATTGTCGCCCTTTATGACGCTGGCATCCGCTGGGTCGACGAGCAGACGGCCCGCCTGGTTGCAGCGCTCCGCGCGTCCCAGCGCTGGCCTGATTGCATCTTGGCTGTTACCGCCGATCATGGAGAAGAGTTTCTCTCGACCACGGAGGACGCTTTCACCCTCCATCGCGGCTAACCGAAGAATTGATTCATGTGCCCTTGCTCTTGCGCGTTCCCGACGCCGAAAAAAGGGAACTGCCCAGGTCTCCATTCAGCTTGCTGAACCTCGCCCCAACTCTGTTGGACGCAGCGAACCTACTGATCCCGTCGGCGTTTCGCGGACGCAGTTCCTGGGCACAGGTACGGGAGGGTGTTCTTCGAGACGAGGCAGCCGTCTCCGAATGCGTTGCGGGCTGCACCAACCCTTTTCAAAAAGAGAATCGTATGGGACCTCGCGTGCTGGCGGTGCGAGAAGCCCGTTACAAACTCGTCCTCGAGTTCGATCCCCCGGCCGATCGTCTCTATGACCTGGAAGCGGATCCCGGCGAACAGCAACCGTTGCCCGCAACCGCAGAGAAACCTGTGCGGCGCCGTCTTTTGCAACAAGCCCTGGAACATCTTCGATCTCCGTCCGCGAGCGAAACGTAGGCTCGGGCCTGGAGCAAAGCTGCGCGATCTTCGGCTAGAATGGGCACGGTCGTGTCCAGAACATTCCGAAGCGTGATGTTCCAAGTATGACCGTGTGACTATCTTGGGATCCCATCACTCGACAATGGGAAGAGATATTTCTGAGGCTCGCACCGCGCAAACGGGCTGCGGAATGATGAGTTCATCGGGGGAGAACATACCGCGCGGTGCGAGAGCACTCCACGTTCTGACGCTGACGCCTTTCTATCCAACGGATCAAGACGATGCGGCGGGCTGCTTTATCTCTGAGCCGCTGGCATGGCTGGCAAGAGTGGGCGTTCATAACACAGTCTTCGCCGTGCAACCGGTCTACCGAGGCGCCGTGCGCGCGAGCGGTCTGCTATTCCTGCGCGTTGGCTGCGCTATTTGTCTTTTCCGGGCGGCTTCGGATCTGCCCAGCGCTGGAGCTTTTTTGTTCGCGCGCATCGTCAGCCAGGTTCGCAAGCTACATGCCTCGCAGCACATCGACCTGATTCACGCCCACGGGCCCTTGCCTTGCGGCCACGCCGCCATGCTGCTGAGCGCCGAGCTCGGTATTCCGTATGTCGTTTCGGTTCACGGCCTGGATGCCTTCTCCACGGTGCAGGTCAGTGGACGAGCCGGGCGAGTGGTGCCGCCGCATTTCTCAGCGCGTCTATCGTTCTTCGCGGCGCGCCATCTGCATCAGCGAACACGTGCGCGAGGCGTGCTGGAGGGTTCCGGAGAGAGTTGCCGAACCTCGGTGGTTTATAACGGCGTCGATCCCGAGTTGTTTGCTCCCGTCTCCGGTCCAACCTCCGCTGCGCCTGTGGTCCTCAGCGTCGGCACCTTGATTCCGATCAAGGGGCATGCCACCCTGATCCGCGCGGCCGCCGCGCTGGCTTCCGAATTTCCTGAGTTGCGTTGGGAGATCATCGGCGACGGGCCGGAACGTGCCCAGCCTGCAAAACCTATGCGCGCAATTGCAGGTCACGGAAAAAGTGCGATTCCTGGGAAGGCAGTCGCGCAAGCAAGTCGCGTGCCGCCATGCAGCGCTGCACGTTGTTCGCGCTGCCCAGCCGCTACGAAGGGCTGGGCTGCGTTTACCTGGAAGCCATGTCCACGGGCAAGCCCGCAATCGGCTGCCGGGGGCAGGGTATCGCAGAGGTCATTCAACACGGCTCGAATGGCTTCCTGGTCGGACCCTGACAACGACAGAGAGCTGGCGTTGGCCATCGCGATGCTCTTGAAAGATGAAACGCGCCGGCGCAACATCTCGGTCGCTGCGCGCGACACGATTCTCGATCGCTTCACTCTGGCCCACCAGGCCGAGAGTCTATTGCGAATCTACCGCGAGGCCGCGGAATGACGCGCCGCCTGGTCATCCTCACCGAAATCATTGCTCCTTACCGCATCCCGGTTTTCAATGCGCTGGCGGCGCGCGGCGATGTCCAGCTCCACGTAATCTTTCTTTCGGAAAATGATCCCAGTCTTCGGCAGTGGCACGTCTACAAAGACGAAATTAAGTTCTCGTACGAAGTGCTTGCCAGCCTGGCGGCGTCGCATCGGCAAATACAATGCGCTGCTGAACTGGGGTGTAAGCACTGCGCTGCGCCGCGCCCAGCCGGATGCGCTCCTGTGCGGCGGGTACGCTTACGTGGCTTCGTGGCAGGCTGCTTTCTGGGCGAAGAGTCACGGTGTGCCCTTGCTTCTGTGGTCGGAAAGCACCGCCCTCGATATTCGCCGCGGGCATCGTCTGGTTGAGTTCATCAAGCGAAAGTTTCGCCAGCGCTGTCAGGCCTTTGTGGCGGCGGGGAAGACTTCGCGGGACTACCTTCTCGCGTTGGGCGCATCGAGCGATTCCATATTCATTGCCCCGGATGCCGTCGACGTGTGTTTCTTTGCGGCCGGTGCCGAAAAAGCGCGCCAGCAGGCACAAGAGATTCGCAACCGCAACAGCCTGCCTCCACGCTATTTTCTTTTGTCGGAAGGTTGATCAAGGAAAAGGGGGTCTATGAACTTCTCGACGCGTATGCCAAACTGGATGCCTCGGTTCGCTCCCAGATAGGCCTGGTGTTTGTCGGCGAAGGGGCAGCACGCCAGGAACTTGAACGACGGGCGGCGGGAATTCAGCCGGGCGTGGTAAGGTTTTGTGGCTGGGTGCATCGCGAACAGATACCGGAAATCTATGCGCTTGCAGAGGCGTTCGTGTTCCCCACCTACAGCGATCCATGGGGGCTGGTAGTGAACGAAGCGATGGCGTGTAGCCTGCCGATCGTGGCTTCGCAGGTCGCGGGATGTGTTCCCGATCTGTTGCAGGATGGCTGGAATGGTTTCGCGGTTCCGCCCGCGCGATGTCGAAGGATTGGTGCGCTCGATGCAGTTGCTGTTCGACGATCCGGAATCGGCGCGGCGGATGGGCAGCCGGAGCTTTCAGCGGATTCAGGATTACACGCCGGAAAAATGCGCCGCGGGCATCGTTCAGGCCCTGGCATTCGTCTCTGGTGAACCAGCATGACAAGTGAGCGCATCCTCGGGGTGCTGGCCATCCCCGTTCTGTTCCTGGCTTTGCTTTATGCTGCCGAAACTCGTCCAGGATACTTCACCAACTTCACCTATCTCGGTGGCGTGCTCCTGCTTGAAATCCTGGTGGTTACCATCTGGCATTACGAAAGATGGTTCTTCGCAGTATTGATGCTCTCGTTCCTTTGGGCGGGCAGCAATATGCCGTTGTGGAGCGCAGGAAACGTAGTGCGCTGGTTTTTCCTGGGCTTCGGAGCTCTAGTGGGGCTTGTGAAGTGGGGCAAACTTGATCGCCGACACCACTTTTCCGCCCTTCATCTCGTTGCGCTGCTCTGCGTTCTGTCGGCTGCGGTTTCCTCGATGGTCTCGACCCGCCCCGAGATGGCGCTCCTGAAGTCGTTGAGTCTGTTCTTACTGTTTCTATACGGTTCTTGCGGAGCCAGGGTCGCTGTGGCGGGCCGCGAATCCGCCTTTTTCCGCGGATTGCTCACTGCTTGTGAGGTGGTGAGTTATGTGTCGGGCTTTCTCTATCTGGTCGTGCGTTTCGAAGTTTTTGGCAACCCCAATTCTCTTGGGGCGATCATGGGAGTGGTCATCATCCCGATTTTGCTGTGGGGCGTTTTGATCACAGAAGACCGCAATATCCGGCAGAGGCGAACCATCGCTCTATGCCTCGCGACTTATCTGCTCTTTTTTTCCGTTTGTCGGGCCGGTATTCTGGCTGCCGCCGTCGCCGCTACCATCCTTTGCATCGTATTGCGGCGTCAGCAGCTGTTCCTCAAGGGCGCGTTTATCCTGGTTTTCCTTCTGACGGCCGTTGCTGTGGTGCAGCCTACGTACCTCAGTTCGTTGGTTTCGAGCTTTACCGCAGATGTAATTTACAAGGGCAAGCCCGCCGAACTGGGAGTGTTTGGATCGCGCAAGTCACCCTGGCAGGACACCGCCGACGTGATCCGCGAAAGCCCGTGGTTTGGCAGCGGCTTTGGCACGGATATGGTAGATGCTCCCTACGGCCTGGGATTCGAACTTTCGCACCGTCGAAGAAGGCAACCACGAACACGGCAACAGTTACCTCGCTTTGGTCCAGTATGTCGGACTGGCGGGAGTGATCCCATTTGCGGTATTGCTCTTGCTGGTGTTGGGCCTGATCGTTCGCACGTGTCGCTGGATCCGGCGTTCGGGTGACCCGCGCAATTACGCTCTTCCCCTGGTGCTGGTCGCCATCGCCGGGCTGGTGCATGCCGTCTTTGAGGATTGGCTCTTCGCGGTCGGCTACTACCTCACTGTCTTTTTCTGGATCTTGGTGTTCCTGCTTTATGACCTCCAGCCTCGGCCTGCGGAAGAGCCTGTCATCATACTTGCAGTGGAGGGACCCATCCTTCGTTGGCAGCCCGCCCCGTTCCGCTGACTGCCAATCAGTTGAACGCCAATCCGCTGAATGCAAATTCGCTGAATGCCAATCAATGATCCACCTTTTCGTAAATGCCCTGGCTGCCAGTGCCGGCGGGGGGCTCACTTACGTGCGCAACGTGATCCCTCAGATCGCCGCCCGCAACGATGCGATGGCGACCATTTTGCTGGATAAAGGATTGCGCCAGGAATTTCAGACTCCATCCAACATCGAGTTTCTGGAGTGGGAAGGCTCTTCCCAGCCTGCCCTGCGTTTTTGGCTGGAGCAGCGCACGGTGCGGAGGCTCGCTCTCCGCAGCGGTGCCGGAGTTTTGCTCTCCGCGGGAAACTTTGCCGTCTGGAACTCTCCCCTGCCGCAACTTCTATTGAGCAGAAACTCCCTCTACACTTCCCGCGATTTCGATCGCGATCTCCGCTCGCGCGGGGAAACTCGCCTCTGGCTCGACACTCGTCTGAAGGCCGAGTTTGCGAAATGGTCGATCCTTGCCGCTGACCGCGTGGTGGCTCCCAGCCAATCCTTTGCAGAAGAACTCCAACGCTGGACTGGTGCGCCCATCTCTGCCGTTCACCATGGGTTCGACCGTGAAATGTTTCTGCGCGATAACTCCCCGCTTCCCGATCGCCGTCCGTCAAAAACTCGAATGCGCCGGCGACGCTCTTCGGCTGTTGTTTGTCAGCCACTACAACTACTACCGCAATTTCGAGACGCTGATCCGCGCCCTGCCCGCGATCCGGCAGGAATTGGCGCCGCGCCCGGTTCGTCTTTTTCTTACCTGCAAGCTTGCGCCGGGCGCCAATCCAGGAGCCTATCGTCCCGAGCGAGCGGCGGCCCTGGTTCGTCAACTGAACCTGTCGGACGAAGTGGTCGAGCTTGGTTCGGTTCCGTATTCGCTTCTTCACCGGGTTTATCGATCGGCGGATATCTACGTGACCCCGGCGTATGCCGAATCCTTTGCCCATCCTTTGGTCGAAGCCATGTCGAGCGGCCTTCCGGTTGTCGCTTCCGATCTGCCCGTCCATCGGGAGATTTGCCGCGACGCAGGTGTGTACTTCGAGCGCTTCTCGCCGCAGGATCTGGCGCAACGGATCCTCGCCATCGCAGGTTCTTCGGAGTTGGCTGGTCAGTTGGCTCAGGCGGGAGTCGTCCGTGCCTCCGCATTCAGCTGGAAGCGGCACGTCGATCAGATCCTGTCCCTGGCCCGCGAACTCGCTTCCCAGCCAAAGCTAGGCCGCGCGCCGGGAGCTGACGTAAAGACTATCGGCAACCTTCATTAACGCGGGAACCTTGTTGCTGAGCCGCCGCAAGACTTCGGACGTGCGCACCAGGGCGCGATATCGGGCAGGGAGCAAATGAATGTCGTTCGGCTGCACGTTGAGAGAGAAGAAACCATCCACGCTCAATTCGGACGGCCCAATGCTGGACCCAAACACCGCGAGCAATTCCGACGGTTTCCAATAGCGAACCTCAAAATCCCGTTCCAAACGGAATCCGCGGCGCGCCTGATGGTACAGGCACCGCACCCCGAACATATTGGGCATCTGCACCAGAACACCCCCGTCCGCAGTCAGAACGCGCCGCATCTCGGCCAGACTCGTAACAACGTTCTCCCGCGAAATATGCTGCAGAACGCTGTAAGAAAAAATCTGATCGAATGTGTTTTCCCGGAAAGGTAGATAACGTCCGTCCGCCACAGCATATTCGGCCTTGATGCCCAACTGCCTGGCAACGCGATTCGCAGCCCGTATCGCTTTCAACGACGGATCAATCCCGATGGGGCGGAATCCCGCCCGCGCCGCGGCAATGCACCAGCGTCCCCAGTTGCAGCCAACTTCCAACAGAAGCCTGCCATTGCCCGGCGGAAGCCTGAGACCGGGAATGGGATATTCCTTGAGGTTTCCCACCAGATGCTGATAGAGGCTGCCGTTGGTGGCGGAGATCACGTTCTTTACAAACGGGTCGATTTCGCCGGGCCGTACATCGAATTTCGGCAGGGAAGAGGCATCCCCCAACTCCGCCACGGCCAGAGCCCGGGTGCCCTCGATGTGCGTCTGTTCGGCTTCAGAGACCAGCAGAATCGGTACATCGTCAATCACGGCATAGCGGTGCCCCTGCCGGCAAACCAGGCTTGCTCCATCTCGTTGCAGCGCTTCCTTGTCACGCGGACACACCAGCAATTCCCACATCCGCGAGCCCGCATCGCCGGCGGATGCGCCCTCGAAACCGTGATGCGACGCGTTCACCCTAGGTCCTTCTCTTGAAGAGAATCAGAGTCCCGACGTTCCCCTTCACGGGGTCGCGGATGCTGCTTGTAGACGCATCTCGGATAGGCCTGCTGCAGGCTTGCTTACGACGCCGGTGTATTTCGCGTGCTGAGGCGGATCCCATACCAGCACCGCGTCGGGATCCAGTTTCCCTACATCCGTGACCACGGAGTCCGCATCAACATTGCCTGGTCCTCCGGAGCCTGTCCTGCGGAGCCGTCCTGCGTCGCCCGAGTCCTCAAACAAGTCTCCCACCACTCGAGCTCCCGCGAAATAAGCGGCATACACACCGGCCTCCCATCCCACGCCGTGCTCCGGATACGGGCCCTCGCCAATCACGACCACGGTCCGCACCTGCCCTTTCAGCAACCCATCCGCAGCATCGTAAAGACTCCGCTGAAAGTCCTGCCGTATGGTGCGAAAAGGCGAAGCCCAATAAAGTTGTGTGCCAATCAATCCGAGGACGAGCAGCGTCCCCGCGAGCGTCTGCCAGCGGCCAGCATCGTCAACCTTCTCGATATCGGTGCTTGCCTCGCGCACCATCCCCGGAGGCACCGCGAACCGAATTCCCAGCGCCATGAGAACCACGGCGACGGGCAGAACGTACCGGCCATCAAAAACCAGCATGCAATAAGCAGTCACCAGAGCCGCAGTTGTGAACAGGACAATCCAGGCAAAACGAAATCGTCCGGGAGCCTGTTTCCTGCCCCGCGTCAATTGGATCACGCCCAGAAACAAAGCCAGAATTCCCCCCGGCGTCAGTAGCACAAAAAGCTCCTTGATCGCCAGCGGAATATTCTGTGCTTCATTCTGCAGAACCTGGCGCACCAGACCCGGCCTCCAGACTTGCGCGCGCCAAATCGGGGAGCCCGGGGGCATCTGGTCGGCTATCATGAAGTTGTCGAAGCTCATCCGCGCGTCGTGAAGCACCGCCAGCCCGGCCGGTTGAGACGCTCGCCGCGCGGCCGGGTCCAACAGGTTAAAACGCAATTGATATCCGGTGGTAAAAACATGATACTTCTGCCGAATCGCCGTTCCCCAGCCAGCCATACTCAAGACCGGAAATATCGCGGCGCAGACCAGCGCCGCGACAGCTTTCTTCGAATTTCCACGCAGCGAAAACATGACTGCCACCACAGTCGCGACCGCAAACAGGGGCAAAGAGATCGCCTTCGCCAGAAAGGCCACTCCGTGCGCCAGACCTAACACCAGCCATCTCCCAAGACTCTCCGGCTCTTCGAGGCATCGCAGAAGCAGAATGAAATAGGTGAGCACGCAGGCGGTTAAGAGAAAATCCGCACCGATAAAGCAAACCGAAAACGCAGCCACTCCACGCGCCGCGGTGAACCAGAGAACCACCATCGCGCCAACTACCCGCGAACCCCACAACCGGTAAGTGAGCCAATATGCCAGGGCCAGGCAAATAGCGAACAACGGTAGCATCAGCAGGCGTGCCACCATGGTGTGAGCGTGAATGCTGTGATCGCTTAGGCTGCGATCGTTAGCGGCCAGCGACGTTGCCGCAATCAGCCACGAAATCAGCGGGCTCCAGTATCCGTGGACCGAAGCCTTGAAATCTCCCGCAACCAGATGCCGCGCGATCCCGATGTAAGAAACCGCGTCGGCATTGATGTTCCGGCCACAGTAGCGCCAGAACCAAATCGCCTGAAAACACCAATTGACCCCCGCCAAAACGATCAGCAGCGCCGCAAGGCGGTCGCCCCGGCCCCGCGCAGGAGCAGCGCCAGTTTTAAGTGACATATCGGTGGACATAGTGAAACGAAACTCTGCCAGCCTAGCACAGCGCACGATCCATTCATTCTTCTGACCCGCTCCTTCGTTGGCTTTTCCTGGTTTGCGTTCGGCGACATCTCCTGCTTAAATACTCGTTCTCACCAATTGCCTTCAAACCAACCTGGACGGTGCAATGCGCTGGTACTTCGGCTTTTTCTTTGTTTCTGGTTTCTGCAGCATTCTCTATGAACTGGTGTGGCTCCGCCTGGCGATGGCCCAGTTCGCGGTCACCACGGCCCTGGTTTCCATTGTTCTATCGGCATTCATGATCGGGTTGGGCGCGGGTTCCTGGGGAGCCGGACGCTATCTCCGCAACCGTAAAACGAGTCTGAGCATTCCTGCGCTGCGTCTCTACGCCTTGACCGAGCTCCTGATTGGCGTGTCGGCGATTCTCGTTCCCCGTGAACTGGTATGGGGACGCATTCTCCTCGAAAAGCTCGATGCCGGCACCCCACTCCCCGTCGCCGCTTACTACCTTGCCGCCGGATTCTGGATCGGACTTACCCTCGTTCCCTGGTGCGCTTGCATGGGCGCGACATTTCCCTTCGCCATGGCGGCCATCCGGGAGAATTTTTCAGAGTCGCGTCGCTCCTTCAGCTACCTGTATCTGGCAAACGTTCTGGGAGCTGTCACCGGTGCTGCCATCCCCTTGTTGCTGATTGAGCTCTTGGGTTTCCGAGGTACTCTGCATGTTGGCGCTGTATTGAACATTTGCCTGGCCACGGCGGCCTTCGCCATCAGCCTGAGAAAAAAAACGCTGGACGAAACACAAGCGCAGGCGGCAATTCTTCAAGATCCGGCGCCCGCGTCGGCTGTCGCAACTTCGACCACGTGGCCGTATTTCCTGCTGTTCGCCACCGGATTCACCAGCATGGGAGTCGAGGTCGTTTGGATTCGCCTGTTCACCGTTGCCTTAGGCACGGTTGTGTACGCATTCGCGGCGATCCTGGGGTTATACCTGGGAGCCACCTATATCGGTTCTTTGATTTACCGCCGAGGCAAGTTTGCCCCGTCCGCGCCCAGTAACTTCTTCCTGGCGTTAGTTGCGCTTTCTGTGTTGCTCCCCTTGCTGCTGTGCGATCCCCGATTGCGAATGGTCTACCCTCTGCGCGTTGTAGCGATTGTTCCATTTTCCCTGGCCGTGGGACTGATCACTCCCATGGTGCTGGACCGCGTTTCCCAAGGCGACCCCGACCGCGCCGGAAGAGGATACGCCGTCAACATCGCCGGTTGTGTTCTGGGCCCATTAGTTTCGGGATTTCTTCTTCTGCCTCTGCTGGGCGAGCGCTTTACCCTGCTGGCCTTTGCTCTCCCCTGGATCGTCGTGAGTTTTCGCAAGGAGCCACTGCCCGTCGCGGCTGGGCCCGGTTCCCGCCCGCGCTTCTCAGTGAAGCCGGCGCTCGTTTGCCTCGTGTCTTTGGTTCTGGTTTTCGCCACCAATAGTTTCGAGAGTCAGTTCACGCCTCGGGAAGTCCGCCATGACAGCACCGCTACCGTGACCGCCATCGGCGCAACCAGAATCCAGAAGCAGCTTCTGGTCAACGGCATTGGCATGACCGGCCTCACGCCCATCACCAAGATGATCGCCCACCTGCCTCTCGCGTTCCTGACCAAGCCGCCGAAAAATGCGCTGGTCATCTGTTTCGGAATGGGCACCACTCACCGTTCCGTGCTGTCCTGGGGAATATCTTCCACTGCCGTCGAGCTGGTGCCGAGTGTAGTTTCCGTCTTCCCGTTTTTCCACGCTGACGCCAATCAGCTGATGCACTCCCCGCTATCGCAGATTGTGATTGATGACGGACGCTTCTACATGGAGCGATCAGACCAGCAATATGACGTCATCGCCATTGATCCGCCGCCGCCAGTCGAGGCCGCAGGATCCAGTCTTCTCTACTCCAAGCAGTTTTATTCCATCGCTAAGCTCCATCTGGCTCCCGACGGCATTCTGCAGCAGTGGTTCCCTATGGGAAGCAAGGATCCCGCCATCATCGCCGCCGTCGCTAAGTCTCTCCACGAATCGTTCCCATACGTTCGCGTCTTCCGCTCCATTGAAGGCTGGGGATATCATTTTCTGGCCAGCCAGTCTCCGTTGCCGTCTCCCTCCGCTGCCATGCTAGCCAGCCGTTTACCGGCCGCTGCGGTGACGGATTTACTCGAATGGGGACCCGCGCCCACCGCCGAACAACAGTTTGCCGGAGTCCTGAACCAGGAGTTGTCGTTAGACAGTCTCATCGCCCTTGACCCCGGCGTGCCTGCGCTCCAGGATGACCGTCCGGTAAATGAATATTACATTCTGCGCCGCGTATTCGACCCGGAATATCGCCACAGAGTGTGGGGCAGAATGCTCGCGCACTTAGGAAGAAAATCTTAGAGCAGGTGTTCGTGTGGCGAATCAGCTCGTGTGGCGCGGGCACTCTTGCCCGCGGCTTTTGACTTACCGTTCCCAACCCCGGCCTGCTTCGCGACGCGTCACACTAGTCCATCACTGCGAGAGTGAGTGCTCGTAATAAGCAGTGGTCCCGATCCGCCTCCAGCCGCTGCCCGCTTCCGCGGAGAGTGGACCCGCCGTCACCAGCACTTTCGCGCCCGTGCCCGCAAACAGGCGGTACACATCCTCCTTCTGCGCCGGAGTCTCGTGCCAAAACGTTGGCGCGTCCATGGCGACAATCGCGGAGACGATTTTGAACCTGCCCAGCCTCGGCCAGTAGAACCAGTTTCCATCTCCCACTACCGCAACCCGATCTCCGGCTCGCATCCCGTCTTCGGTCAGAATGTCAGCCACTGCAATTTGATCCCGAGCAGAATATGGCCCTCCCTCGCGAACGGCGCGTACCGTTCCATCCGCCACAGACAGCAAAATTGTTATCACGGTAGCGAGTGCCAGGTAATCCACCAGGTTGCTCCGGCTCCCCGAACTGGCACGTCCTGAGCGGGCGTCGTCGGAGTGAGCGCCCACCGAGTCGTAACTCGAAATGTCGAAGCGTATTCCAGCCAAAATAGCCAGCCAAAAAATGCTCACGTATGCCGCGACGAATCTGGTTTCCACGTGCACGAGCATATAGAGGCCACAGGCGGCAAAACTCATCAGGAACAGGATCCAGTAGGCCAGAATGGCCTTTCGAGTCGCCACCCCGCCGGCCAGAGTCAGCGCCAGCGCAACGGCCAGAAGTCCAGGCTGGTCGCGCAACAGCAAACCGGCATACAACAGCAGATGCTCTTTGATCACTCCCATCTGCGCCCGCACGTCAATCGTTACTCTGCGCCCTTCGTCCCAATAGGAAGGATCGAACGACGGCGGATAGGTTCCTCCCACGGGAGTGGCGAATTCATACATCGGAGGATTCGTGTGGATCTGCCTCGTCGTATGCACGGGAACCCCACTCCCCGGCGGCTCACCCTGCCAGTTCAGATTTCTTCCCCCCGGGCTCACCAGCGCGGAATAGTTCAGGTGTCCGCTATCCCCAAAATCAAAACGCCCTTTCGCCCGCGACAGCGCCACCACCCACGGCGCCGACACCCCGAGAAAAGCCAGGGTCGTGATCAGCAGATAGCCCGATCTTCTTCCCCACGGCACGGCGAAAAATCCGATCGCGATGAAAGCAAAGCCCAGCGGAAACATAACTGCCTTGGTCAAGTACGCCAGTCCTAACGCCACGCCTAAAATCAGATAAAGCGACAACGACCCCTGCCCGCGGATCCGCAGCAGCAGCCCGGCGATCACGTAAACGAACCCCGCCACACACAGATCCGGCGACACACCCCAGATACTGATTAGCTCCAGCGAAGTCCACAGAAACAGGGAATACGCGATTGCAAGAATCGCCACCCGGCTGAGGCCGCCCGAGCTCGCGCCGCCGGCATCTCCGACGCGCATCGCCTCATTTCGTGCGGACGCAACGCGCGGTAAAAGTGAGCGCAGAAAGAACTCGAACCCAGCGAGCACTGCCAGATAGATAATGAAATTGACCACGTGCACAACCGGAAACTCCCATTGCCGCGTCGGCTTCGTGACGAACATCGCCGATCCCAGCAGCCACGAGTAAAGCGGACTCCAATAACCGTTCACCGCGTCAAACCATTTGCGGTGAAAAAAAGCATCCCCCAAATCGAGATAGCTGATCCCGTCTGGGTCCATCGAGTATCTTCCCACCCAGTCTCGAATGAGCCCGATGGCCGCAATAATGGCCAGTGCCCAGAACCGCAGCGTGGCCTCGGATGGCGCAACTCTCCTGGCAGAGGGAATCTCAACGACGGTGCCGGATTCTGCGTGGGAACGATTGAGCATGGAATCCGCAATCTATCACAGACAGCGGTGTGCAGGTCCGCCGCTACTCAGCGCGGACCCGCTTCAAAGTTTTCGCGACTCGGAGCTACGACTGGCGAGCGCCGTTGTTAGTATGATCTGGAGTCCGAGAAATCTCGATCTCGCGAAACTCCAATGTGTGGAATCTTCGGCATCGTCGCGCGCAACGCCCGGTCCCCGCGGACGTGCTCGAGCGCGCCACCGCGTCCCTCGCGCACCGCGGCCCGGACGACTCCGGCACGGTGATCGTCCGCGACTCCGCTCCAGAACCGCTAGAAATCGGCTTGGGCAACCGGCGCCTCGCCATCCTCGATCTTTCTCCGCTGGGTCACCAGCCCATGCACGACCCAGAAACCGGCAACTGGATCGTCTACAACGGAGAAATCTATAACTTCCGCGACGTTCGCCACCAACTTGAGCAAGCCGGCACAAAGTTCGCCAGCCACTCCGACACCGAAGTTCTGCTGAAAGCCTACGCCCGCTGGGGCGAGTCCTGCCTCACAAAATTCCGCGGAATGTTTGCCTTCGCTCTCTGGGACGCTCCTCAGCACCGCCTGTTCCTGGCTCGCGATCCCATGGGCATCAAGCCACTCTATTACGCACAGTCCGGCGCATACTTTCTTTTTGCCTCGGAAGTTCGCACCCTGCTCGGCACGGGTCTGATACCGCGACGCCTCGATCGGGCCGGTATTCTGAACTACCTGGCTTTCGGTTCGGCCTGCGATCCGCTCACTCTGGTGGAAGGCATTCACGCGCTTCCCGCAGGCCACAGCCTCACCTGGCAAAACGGAACGATTCGCGAATCTCGTTATTGGGATCTCGTGGATGACGATTCGGCAAGCGATCGTCGAACTGTCACCGCGTCTCCCGATGCGGCGGAATCCCGGCACGCAGCTTCGACTCTGCAGCCGATGCTGGAGGAATCAATCCGCCTGCAGTTGGTCAGCGATGTGCCCGTAGGCGTGTTCCTGTCTGGTGGCATTGATTCGAGCGCGCTGGTCAGTATTCTCAGCCGCGGAGGTGTGACCCCGGCCACGTTCTCGATCGTTTTCCGCGAAGCCGATTTTTCGGAAGCCGAGTTTTCCCGCGCCGTCGCGAAGAAATTTCGCACCGACCATCACGAAATTGCGGTTTCCCAGGAAGACGTCCGTGCAGCAATCCCCGATGCCCTTCGCGCCATGGACTTGCCCACCATGGACGCAGTGAATACATACTTCGTTTCGCGGGAGGCCCGCGCGGCCGGAGTGAAAGTTGCTCTCTCCGGCTTGGGCGGCGACGAGGTTTTCGCGGGCTACACCAGTTTCCGAACCATCCCGCGCATGGAGCTCTTCGCCCACTTATGGAACCACGTTCCGGCCGCGGCCCGAATTCCTTTTGCCTCGGCGTTCGCTGCTCTTTCACCACTCACCGACCAGAATCGCAAACTGGCATCTCTAGTGCGCGATAACGGCCGGATTCCGCACCCGTATTTTCTTTCGCGCATGTTGTTCACGCCGGCACAGTGCGATCATTTGTTCCGGTCGCTGGATCCGGCAATTATCGCCCGCGCAGTCGCCTGGCAAAAATCAAGTCTCGATTCGGCCCGTTCGCTCGATCCGATCAACCGCGTGTCCTATCTCGAATCGCGCTGCTACATGCTGAACACGCTGCTGCGCGATGCCGACGTCATGAGCATGTCGCAGGGCCTGGAGGTGCGCGTCCCGCTGATCGATCACCTACTCGCGAAGAAAGTGCTCGCGTTACCCGGCGCATGGAAGCTGAACGGCAGCGGCCCCAAGACGCTACTCGTGGAAATGCTCGCGAACACCCTGCCCACCGAAATCGTTCACCGTCCCAAGCGCGGATTTACCCTCCCATTCGAGCATTGGCTGCGAGCAGAACTGCGCTCCGAGGTCGAACCTGTGCTGAAGAAGAAGTTCAGCGAAGGTCCGCTGGCAGGAATACTGAACGGAAGCCAGGCGAGTCGCATCTGGCACGATTTCCTGGCGGGAACAACTTCATGGACGCGGCCCTGGTCCCTCTACGTTCTCGATCGCTGGTGTGAACTTCATTCTTTAACGGCCTGATCGCGCGGGGAAACGGCCTGCTTCCCCGTCTGCTTGTTTGCCGAGATCAGCAAGAACAAACCCCATTCCTTCGCGAACCTTCGCAGCAGCCAGCGAGGATAGACGCGCCACACCAGTCGGTAGAATCGCGATTGAAACCGCGCCGAAGGCTGATGCAGCAGCAGATCGCCCGGGCTGAATACCAGCCGCATCCGTACATCGCCAAAGCCATCCATGAGCGAAGCCGCTTCGCCGCGCGAGTAAGTCTTCGTCCCCGGACTCTCCAGGTGGTCGTAGACCGACTGTCGCAAAGATTTTCCGCGCAGAAAACCGTACCGCAACCACAACATCAATCCCGTAAGCGAAGGATGGTGGTAGACCATGATCCTCGCCCGCCCGCCGGGTTTCAGCACGCGCCATGCTTCCCGCACACATTGCTGCGTATTAGGGCTGTGGTGCATCACGCCGTAGGAATACACAATGTCAAACGAGTTGTCGGGAAAAGGCAGATTCTCGGCGTCACCCACGCGCAACTCCGGGCGGTATCCTGCGAGTTCGCAGCGCCGCCGCGCCTTCTCGATGGATGCCGCGGAAAAATCAACCCCCGCCGCCTGGGCTCCAGCCTTCAGCCATTCCAGATAGTCCGCCCCCATGCCCACGCCGATTTCCAGTACTTTCAGACGGCGCGCGTTCTTGAACTCGGCAAAATCGAAGATGTAAGGTTCCCGCGCATAGCGCGCCCGAGCGTGCGCTTCGAAATCATCTTTCCCCTCGAGGTAACGCGTGCCGCAGGGATCGGAATTCCAGAACTCCCGCACATCGTCTTTTTGCACGTTATCCCGCACATCGCCGTCCCATGCATCATGCATCAGATCTGTGTCCGTTATGTTCGCGTCAGGCATGGTGAGATTTCCTCGGATACTAGCACACCCTGCTCGTCCGAATGGCCGTTTCAAAAGGCATCCGCCGCCTTCAAGTCGGGTAATATGTTGAGAGCCTTTCTGTGCCCCGATGCAAAAGCTGGAAGAATCAAAATCGCTCGGAAGCCAGCCTTCAGTTGCATTGCTTCCGGTCAGCGTGATCGTGCCCGTGCGGAACGAGGCGCGGAATCTGCCATCCTGTCTGGAGTCGCTTCGACAAGTGGGCGAGGTGTACGTCGTCGACTCGCAGAGCACCGACGCCACAGTGGAAATCGCTCGATCGTTTGGCGCGCACGTCGTGCAGTTTCACTATCAAGGAGGCTGGCCCAAGAAGCGCCAGTGGGCAATGGATTCTCTGCCGCTGGCTCATGACTGGATTTTTCTGGTGGACGCCGACGAAACCGTGACTCCAGAACTCGCGCAGGAAATTCGCAGCGCAATTCAGAATCCGCAATGCAACGGCTACTACATCGCCTTGCGCATGCATTTTCTCGGCCGCGAATTACGCCACTGCGGCGCCAGCTTCCAGAAACTTTCCTTATTTCGTCGCGGACAGGGCCGCTTCGAATGCCGCCTCAAGGACCAGGACGAATCCATGGCCGACATGGAAGTCCACGAGCACGTAGTGGTAGAAGGAAAAACAGCGAAGCTGAAAAATCCGTTGCTTCATCGCAACGTTGAGTCGCTCTCGCACTACATTCGCAAACATGACGAGTACTCCAACTGGGAAGCGCGCGTGTGGATGCAGGGCGAGGCCAACGCGCAGGACTTAACGCCGTCGCTGTTCGGGTCGCAGGCCCAGCGCCGTCGCTGGCTGCGCAAGAAGTTCTTCACGATCCCCGGCTCGCCGTTCTTGTTCTTTTTCTACAAGTACATTCTCCGCCTCGGATTCCTGGACGGCGTTCCCGGCCTGATCTATTGCAGCATGCAGGGAATTCAGTTTTTCCATATCAAGGCGAAAATTTACGAATTGAAAACGCAGCACACGCAGGGCGGCGGAAGGAACTAACTCAGAGATGTGTGGCATCAGTGGCATAGTGAATTGCGGTGACCGGGAAACCCTGACCAGGATGACTCAAGTCCAGGCCCACCGCGGGCCCGACGATTCTGGACTGTGGGACCGCAAATTTCCCGACGGCTCCTACATCGGCCTGGGCAGCCGCCGCTTGGCGATTCTCGACTTATCGCCACTCGGCCACATGCCGATGGCTAACGAAAATCGCACGCTCTGGATTACCTACAACGGCGAGATCTACAACTTCGCCGAACTCCGCCGTGAACTCGAAGCCAAGGGACACAAGTTCCTATCGCACACCGACACCGAAGTGATCCTTCACCTTTACGAACAGGAAGGCCCCGACTGCGTCAAACGCCTGAACGGAATGTTCGCCTTCGCCATCTGCGATCTGCGCTCGGGCACGCCCACACTCTTCATGGCTCGCGATCATTTCGGAGTCAAGCCCTTCTACTATTTTCGCGACGGAGACCGCTTCGCATTCGCGTCCGAAATCAAAGCCCTTCTGCAAGTTCCGGGAATTGAAGCCGAACTCGATCCTGAATCGCTTCACCAGTACCTGACGTTTCTGTGGGTGCCCGACCCCAAAACCATGTTCCGTCGCATTCTCAAACTTCCCGCCGGGCACCACGCGATCCTGCGTGACGGCGAACTGAAGCTCACGCAGTACTGGGACCTGACTTTCCCCGCGGCCGATCAAACCTATGCGCGTTCCGAAGACGATTTAGCCGAAGAGATTCGCGAGCGTTTCCGCCGCTCCGTGGAAGCGCAGATGATCAGCGACGTCCCCATCGGCGCTTTTCTCAGCGCCGGCCTGGATTCTTCCAGCATCGTCGCCATGATGGCTCAAGCAACGAAGTCCCGCACGGCACATCAGCCCGTCCGCACCTACACCATCACGTTCCCTCGCAAGTACCGCGTCGGAGAATCCACCCTCGACGACCCCGAAGTCGCTACCAGGCTGGCGCAGCATCTGGGCTGCGAGAACCAGCGCATCGTGGTCGAGCCCGACGTCACCGATCTCTTGCCCCGCCTAATCTGGCACATGGACGAACCCACCGCCGATCCCGCGATCATCACGGCCTACCTGGTCTGCCGCGAAGCCCGCAAGCAGGCCACAGTGCTTCTCTCCGGCGTCGGCGGCGACGAACTGTTCGCAGGTTATCGCAAGCACAGCGCCCACTATTGGGCAGAGACATATGGAAAAATACCAGCGGCCGCTCGCCACCTCGCCGAACGCGCTCTGAGCGCCATCCCCAGTCTTCGCGGTACGCCCGTGAAAGGAACTCTCCGCCTGGCGCGGAAAATGGCGCGCAGCGCCGCGCTCGGCCCGCGCGATCGTTTCATCACCAATTGCACCTACCTCGATAAAGCTCAGAAGGCGACCCTCTATGCCGATGACTCGGCTTCTGGCGCCACGTGGCGGGACTCGTTTGATGACGCGGGGTTTGACCCGGCCTATCAGCATCGGGCCGCGTTCGATCGCGTCCGCGAAGCCGACTTCCTGCACCAGATGCTTTACCTCGACACCAAAATTTTCATGGCCAGCCTGAATCTCACCTACAACGATAAAATGAGCATGGCGTCGTCGGTGGAGGTGCGGGTTCCATTTCTCGATCGCGAGCTCGCCGAATTTGTCGCGTGGAAAGTTCCCCCGCGCCTCAAGCTGAAGGGCTCATTGTGGCCTACGACGAAATATATTTTCCGGCGAGCCATGCGAGACATCCTGCCGCCCGAGGTGTTACGTCAACCAAAAGCTGGCTTCGCGGCTCCGGTAGACTATTGGTTGGCCCACGATCTCAAGGAAATGGTGGGGGACCTGCTCTCGGAGTCACAGATCCGAAAGCGCGGCTTGTTTCGCCCAGAAGCGGTGCGGCGTTTCGTGGATGAGCACGCCAGCGCCCGCCAGGACTGGTCAATGCAGCTGTGGCAGTTTCTAACGCTCGAACTCTGGATGCAGGTATTCCTCGACGGCGGGGCCACGAAATTCGAGCCCTGCCGTCCGGAGCCGCGAGAAGTAGCGAGCGCGTGAGCGCGGCGGCTTCGTATATAGGTTTGGGAAGGGCACGGCTTAAAGCCGTGCCGCCCAGTGCCAATAAAGACGCGGGCTTTAGCCCCTGAGGTCCAGCCATCTGGGTTTATGCTAGTGACGAAATCGTGAAGCAAGTTCTCCAACACGCGCGGACCGGCGAAATTTCTGTCGCCGAAGTTCCGGCACCGCAGCTTCTGCCCGGCTGTGTGCTGGTGCGGGTCGCCGCATCCGTGGTTTCCGCCGGAACGGAACGCGCGTCGTCGGAATTCGCCAGCAAGAATCTCATGCAGAAGGCGCGGTCACGCCCGGACCTGGTGCGGGAAGTGATCGGCAAAATTCAACGTGACGGCATTCTTTCGGCGGTGCAGGCAGTCCGCAGCCGTCTCGATCAGCCACAGACTCCCGGCTACAGTAGCGCGGGAACGGTCATCGCGGCCGGCGAAGGCGTCACCGATCTGCAGCTGGGTGACCGCGTCGCCTGCGCCGGCGCGGGATTTGCCATGCACGCGGAAATCGCATGCGTGCCTAGGTTGCTCGTCGCAAAAATCCCCGCCAGAGATGCCGGAACAGAAACACCGTTTGAAGAAGCCACTTTCGCCACGCTGGGTGCAGTAGGGCTCCACGGCATTCGAACCGCGGAGGTAAAACTCGGCGACCTGGTCGCCGTGATCGGCCTCGGATTGCTGGGCCAACTTACCGTGCAGCTCCTGAATGCCGCGGGCTGTCGCGTTCTCGGCCTCGATATCAACCCCGCGCGCGCCGAACTCGCGCATCATCTGGGCGCCGATGCCGTCGCCGTTTCAGCCGCGGATTTTCGCGATCTTTGTCTGGAGCGTTCGCAGGGCGCGGGCGTTGATTCTGTTCTGATCGCAGCGGAAACTCCCAGCAGCGATCCAGTCAACCTGGCGGGCGCCATCGCCCGCGAGCGCGCGATCGTAGTTGCGGTGGGCACCGTCGGCATCGAGATCGAACGCAAGGCCTATTACGAAAAAGAACTCGACTTCCGCATCTCACGTTCTTACGGCCCCGGCCGCTATGACTCCGCCTACGAACAAAAAGGCCACGACTACCCCATCGGCTACGTGCGCTGGACGGAAACTCGGAACATGCAGGCCTTCCTGCAGTTGCTCGCCGAAAAGAAAATCAGCGTCGGTCCGCTCATCACGCACCGTTTTCCCATCGAGAGCGCGCAGAGCGCCTACGACTTGATCACCGGGAGATCCGGCGCTCCATTCCTGGGAGTCGTGATCCAGTACTCCGGCGCAGGAGACGAATCGCCCACGCTGCAGCTTGTCGCCACACCCCCGACCGCTGCGTGGCCCGCTACAGCCCGCACAAACGAGATTTCTGTCGGACTCCTCGGCGCCGGAATTTTCGCCGCAGGCACGCTCATTCCGGCGATCAAGTCGTCAGGGCATGCCACACTCAGCGGCGTTTGCACGGCAACCGGAGCCCACGCCCAGCACGCGGCTCGCTCGTTCGGTTTTGGCTATTGCACCACCGAAACCGCTCGAATCATCCATGATCCCGCGATCAACACGGCGGTCATCGCAACTCGTCACCACCTGCACGCGAACCAGGTTCTGGCGGCGCTCGCGGAAGGGAAGCACGTCTTCTGCGAAAAGCCACTTTGCCTTACCGAAGATGAATTGCGATCCATCATTCGTGCATATCAAGGAGTCTCCGCCCCGCAGCGCCCCGCGCCCATGGTCGGCTTCAACCGCCGCTTCGCACCCATGATCGCGCGCATGAAAACTTTTCTCGCTCCCATCTCCGAGCCGCTGGCACTGACCTACCGCATCAACGCCGGATTTCTCGCGCCCGACCATTGGGTGAACGATCCGGAGCAGGGCGGCGGCCGCATTCGCGGAGAGGTTTGCCACTTTGTGGACACGCTCATGTTTCTAGCTGGCTCTCCAATTGTCGAAGTCGATGCCCGCGCCCTCGCGAACGCGGGACGCTACAGTGGCGACAACATGCTCGCATCCCTTCGCTTCGCCAACGGCTCTGAAGGCACGATTACCTACCTGGCGAGTGGTGACAGATCTTTTTCCAAGGAGCGCCTGGAAGTATTCGGCGGCGGCGCAGTCGCAGTGCTCGAAGATTTTCGTCGCCTCGAACTGGTGCGCCACAGCCGCAAGCAGACCATCCGCTCGCGCTGGCGTCAGGACAAAGGACATCGCGCCGAGTGGGCCGCTTTCGCCGCGTCCATCCGGCGGGGCCGCGACAGCGCAATTCCGTTCGAAGAAATCGTGTGCTCGACTCTTGCGACTCTTCGCATCCACGAATCGGTTTCCACCGGAAAACGCCTGGCCGTGGACACCGGCGCCTTCATCGATGCGGCTCTTGACCCTTCCCGTCCGACCGGATGATCCTCTCACGCCACAACCACCGGAGGAATCGAGCTTTAGTTCGTGCTCGTCGTTCATGCTGATTCTCGGCCTAAACATGTTCCATGCCGACGCCTCCGCCGCCATCGTGCGCGACGGCGAAGTCGTCTTCGCCATCGCCGAGGAGCGCCTCAACCGCCACAAACATTTCGGAGGATTTCCAGCCCTCGCGGTGCAAGCATGTCTCGACGCAGTCGGCGCGAAAATTCGTGACATCGACCACGTAGCCGTCGGCCAGGACAGCGACGCCAATCTTGCCAAAAAAGTGCAGTACGCTCTCATCCGTCCAGCGAAGATCCTGAACTTCATCCGCCTTCGCCAGCGCAAGGAATCCATGCGCGACGTGCGCTCGCTGTTGTCCAAAGCGCTCGCTGCCGATCCCTCACAACTCCGCTTCAAGGAACATCACGTCGAGCATCACATCGCCCACATCGCCAGCGCCTACTACTGCTCGCCCTGGGAGAAAGCGGCGGGCTTCAGCTACGACGGTTCCGGAGATTTCGTCTCCACCATGATGGCCCGCTGCGACGGCAACGACATCGATGTGCTCGAACGCGTCTATCTTCCGCACTCTCTCGGCAGCCTCTACACCATGATTTGCGAATTTATCGGCTACAGTAAGTACGGCGACGAAGGTAAAGTGATGGGCCTGGCCCCTTACGGCAAAGCAACCTATCGCGACGAGATCGCGAAAATGGTTGCGCCGAACAATGGAGGTTTCCAACTCGATCTCAAGTACTTCAAACCGCTGGGCAGCAACCAGGGCATGCAGATCATGCCCGATGGCACGGTTCGCCTGGCGCGGCATTTCTCCGACCGCATGGAGAAACTATTCGGCGAGCCGCGCCGCCCGCACTCGGAAATTACTCAGCGCGACATGGACTTAGCCTTCGCCCTGCAGCATCGTTTCGAGGAAATATTTTTTCACCTGCTGAATCATCTGCACCAGAAAGTTCCACTGGCCGACCTCGCCATGGCCGGCGGCTGCGCCCTCAACAGCGTTGCCAACGGCAAGCTCTTCGACCAGACTCCGTTTCGCCGCACCTACATCCAGCCCGCCGCCGGCGATGAAGGCCTCGCCATCGGCGCCGCGCTGCACACGTATCACTCCACGCTGAAGCAACCGCGCCGCCATGAGTTGAAGAATTCTTACCTCGGCCCGGAATTCTCCGAGTCGCGCATCGAATCCGCGCTCAAGAAAGCCGCCCTCGACTACCGAAAGTTGGAACGTCAGCCTCTGCTCGACGCGGTCGCCGACCAGATCGCGGCCGGAAATGTGATTGGCTGGTTCCAGGGCCGCATGGAGTGGGGCCCGCGAGCTCTCGGCAACCGCTCGATCGTGGCGCATCCCGGCCTGCCTAACATGAAGGACGTACTCAACGCCCGCATCAAGCACCGCGAGTGGTTCCGTCCCTTCGCCCCTTCCATTCTCGTCGAGCACCAGCACGAATATTTCGAGCACGATCATCCTTCACCCTTCATGCTGCACGTCTACAAAATCCGCCCCGAAAAGCGCAAGCAACTATGCGCTGTGAATCACGTCGACGACACCGGACGTCTGCAGACCGTGGCCCGCGAAGAGAACGCGCTGTATTACGATCTGATCTCAGCGTTTCACCGCAAAACTGGAATTCCCGTGATTCTGAACACCAGTTTCAATGAGAACGAGCCGATCGTCTGCACTCCCGAAGAAGCCATTGACTGCTTCCAGCGCACGCGCATGGACGTTCTGGCGATCGGCCCGTTTCTAGTGGTGAAACCGGAAGCAAGCTCTTAGTCCGCGGCGCTCAGCTACCAGCAAAAGACGTAACCGGCTTTGCTTTTCTGTGTTCCCCCTGTGCTCCTCTGTGTCCTCTGTGGTAAAGATTGTTTTCGCCGAAAGCGGCACGCAATCCCGATGACCACGTCCTTCTCGATGACTCCGCCCGGCCAAGGCCACGCATGGGAACCGGCTTTAGTCGCCAGATTTCCACGCCTGCGAGCGCTAGCCTGGTCCGTGGATTATCTCTACGCTTCCAGTGCCTACCAACTTCTGCGCGCGAAAATTTCGCAGACTGAGGTCCCATCCGCGAATCTGCCTTGGCAACCGGTCGCATCGTTCCGTCCCGCATGGTGGCGTCATGCCAGCGCAATCACGCGCCTCAGTTCCCGCTTGTTTCGTGACGGCTTCCATGCCCTTGCGATTCTGCCCTCGGGTGGGATCGTGGCCGCCGTTCCAGGAGCGATCGTGACTTTGTGCCCCGGCGAAAACGAATTCCGCACCACTCACGCCATCACACGCGGCACGCGTCCCCTGCACATCACATCAGTTCCCAGTGGCACAGTCTATTGGGGCGAGTACTTCGATAACGCCGCGCGCGACGAAGTCCACATCTACGCCTCCACCGACGGCGGCGTCACTTGGAATGTGGCGTTCACTTTCCCGAAGGGCGCGATCCGTCACGTGCACAACATCGTCCATGACGCATGGGGAGATTGCCTCTGGGTGCTGACCGGCGATTACCGCTAACGAATGCCGTATTCTGCGTGCCTCGTGCGATTTCAGCGAGGTCGATGTTGTTCTGCAAGGAAATCAGCAAGCCCGCGCCGTCGCGCTGGTTCCCACCGAAGTGGGACTCTTCTTCGCCTCCGATACTCCGCTGGAAGCAAATTTCATTTACCACATGAATCGTCAGGGCGGATTGCGGAAGCTCGCAGGCGTCAGCAGTTCCTCCATCTACGGATGTCGCGTGCGCAACAGCGTTTTCTTCTCCACCATGGTCGAGCCTAGTGAGGTGAATGCGGACGACCATGTCCGCATCTACGGCAGCCGCGACCAAGAAAACTGGCACGCCTTACTGGCCTGGCGCAAGGACCACTGGCCGATGAGTTTCTTCCAATATGGCAACGCTTTCTTTCCGGATGGCGAGAACAAAACAGATTACCTGGCGGTGACTACCGTGGCTGTCGAACAGGACGATCAATCCACTCTCTTGTACTCAATCACAAAGTGATCCGGCGGTGGTCCTGTCGCACGTCCGCTTCGTGATATAGTTCGAGAAATCCTCAGGATTCACGCCCCTTTTGCCACATTTCAGTTACTACCGCCGCATCGCCAGCGCCTATTTGCTTGGGGGCAAAAGCCATCTCACGTTCTGGCACGAACCCCCCGCAGAAAATCCCAACGCACGCGTTGACGAGCTCGGCGAATACTACATGCCGTTTACGCAGAAGGCCGACTATCAGGGTGCATACGACTCTGCCGGCATTCCGTTGCTCGACTATCGCGGCAAAATTGGCCCGCAATATAACCCCATCGCCATCGCGCAATACGGATTGGGAAATTACAACCTGTTCCGCCGAAGCGGCGAACCTCTCCGCCGCGAAAAGTTTTTTCTGACCGCAGACTGGCTCTGCCAGCACCTGGAGAAAAACCCGCGCGGACTCTCCGTCTGGAATCACCACTTCGACTGGGAATACCGCGACACCCTGCGCGCCCCGTGGTATTCAGCTTTAGCGCAAGGGCAAGGAATTTCCGTGCTGGTTCGCGCGCACCGAGAATCGCAGAACGAGTCGCGCAGTGAATCGCACAAAGAGTCGAAAGACGCGTGCTATCTGGAAGCCGCGAAATTAGCCCTCGCGAGTTTTGTCACTCCCATAAGCGAAGGCGGCGTCGCGTTCACCGACGATCGTGGCGATCTCTGGTTCGAGGAGTACATCGTCTCCCCGCCCACTCACATCCTCAACGGTTTCATCTGGGCCGCCTGGGGAGTCTACGATTACTTCCTGGCGACGCGAGACCCCTCAGCTCAAGAACTTTTCGCCCGCGCCGTGCAAACCTTGCTGCACAACCTCGACCGCTACGATCTCGGCTTCTGGTCTCTTTACGAGCAGTCCGGAACGCGCCTGCCAATGGTTGCCAGCCCGTTCTATCATCAGTTGCACATCGTGCAACTGCGCGTGATGCACCGTCTCACCGGCGAAGACAAATTCGCGCGCATCGCAGATCGCTGGGAGGGCTACACTCGCAGCCGCGGCAATCGCACTCGCGCGCTATGCTACAAAAGCGCTTTCAAACTCTGTTACTACTAGCTCTGTTATTACTAAGCTTCGTGAAAATTCTCTACGTCTCACAATATTTCCCCCCGGAAATGGGAGCGCCCGCCGCGCGCGCCGCCGAGCTCGCCCAGCACTGGGCGAATGCCGGTCACGAGGTGTCGATTCTTACCGGCTTTCCGAATCATCCTACTGGCGTGGTTCCTGCCGAATGGCGAAGCCGCCTTCGCCGTTTGACCTTCCATGAAAAGGTTGGCTCTGTCGATGTCTACCGCACCTGGCTGTGGCCCTTGCCCAACCGCAAAGCGCACGAACGTATGCGGAACTACGCTTCATTCTGCGTGTCGTCGGCACTGCGCGGGATGACTCTTCCCCGGCCCGACGTCATCATCGCCACATCTCCGCAGTTGCTGGTCGGCCTCGCGGGCTGGTGGCTGGCTTTCGCCCGGCGAATTCCTTTCGTCTTCGAAGTCCGCGACCTGTGGCCAGAATCTTTAGCAGCCGTCGGCGTGGGCGACGAGAATTCCGCACTGCACCGGTCACTGTCCGCAATCGCCAACTTCCTCTACCGGCGCGCCGACCACATTGTCGTGGTGACCCCGGCATTCAAAGATTTTCTGATTCAGAATCGTCAAGTCCCTGCAGAAAAAATTTCCGTCGTAGAAAACGGCGTCGAAACCGATCTGTTTTCTCCCGCACTCGCTGCCGCGAACCGTGCGCTGCGCCTCGAACTCAACGTCGACGAAAAGTTTCTAGTCTGCTACGTCGGAACCATGGGCATGGCCCATGGCCTGGAGACCCTGCTCGACGCCGCCGCACGCCTGCAGACTCAGAATCCCGCCGTCCTCTTCCTGCTCATCGGCGAAGGTGCGGAGAAAGATCGCATCAAGGCCCTGGCGCAATCCCGAGGTCTCGCCAACATCCGTTTTCTCGATCAGCAGCCACGGGAAAAAATTCCCGCATTTATCTCCGCCTCCGACGCGTGCGCAGTCCTGCTCCGGAGAACGGAAGTCTTCAAGACAGTCATCCCCACCAAGATGCTGGAGTTCATGTCCTGCAGCCGCCCTGTGATTCTCGGCGTAGATGGCCAGGCGCGAAAAATTGTTGAGGAAGCCGAAGCGGGAATCGTGATCGAACCGGAGAACTCAATCGCTCTCGTCGAGGCGATCCAGCGGTTGGCGGACAACCGCGATCTTGGCCAACAGCTCGGAGCGCGGGGCAGGGAATACATCGTGCGCCATTTTTCGCGCAGCCAAACCGCCGAAGCCTACATTCATGTTCTGGATGCACTGCGCGAGGCCACGCGTCAGCACAAACCCGGCGTCGAAACGCCAACGCAACGCTGATCAGAATTTGCCAGGATCTAGGATACCGGCCACCAGCTACGGGTGCACGGCGTAAATCGACAGTGCCGTCGCCGCCGTCACCGCTGCATCAATCGTTCTCCCGGCCGCCACTTTGGCGCCGCTGACCGGGACGAAGAGAATGTCATCGGCCTGCAAGGTCACATCGGGAGCCTTGGCTTCCAGCATTTTCTTCAGCGGCACCCGGGTTTCGGTCACTCCCGGCGACCCTTTGTGGATGATGCGAACCGCCGCCCATCTTCGCGGTGCGATTCGTACCGCCCGCCAGCGCCAATGCCTGCAGCACCGTCAGTGTTCCGTTGTCCACCAGCAGACCGCTCGGCTTGCCCACGTCGCCGACCACGTAGATAATCGGCGCGCGCGGCACCATGATCGTATCCCCCGGCAGCACTTCTACATTCGCACTCTGATCGTCCCCGAGATTTCTGGGAAGCACCAGGTGGATCGGTTGCGGCTGGTTGTGGCGGAAGATACTTACTTTCCGCGAGGCTGTCGGCGAAAATCCTCCCGCCTGCGAAATTATCTCGTAGAGCTTGTGATCCCCCAAGTCTGGGTATATGCCAGATTTCGAGACTTCCCCGAGCACCGTCACCCCCTGCGACGCCGACTCGTCCACAAAAATGGTCACGTGCGGATTGCGCACGAACCCTCCGTCACCCAGTCGTTTCTCGATCAGGGTTTGGGCCTCATCGATCGACAGGTCGCCCACATGCACATAGTCGATCAGCGGGAGATACACATCTCCGGAGTTGCCCACTCTCGCTTTGGTGCTAAGTTCCGGGACGTTATAAACATTCACTTCAATCAAGTCCCCGCCACCCAGTTTCAAGAAGGAGTCTCCGGGGGGCACGGAATTGTTGGCCGGGGTAGTGCCGTTCGCCGCCGGCACCGGCTGAGCGGCTGAAGGAAACGGCTCCACATTCTGATTTTGTGAAGGAGCCACTTGTCCGGGTGTTTGCTGCGCGTCGGCTGCCGCACCGACAAAAAAAACCAGACTGCAGCCAAAAAGAAACGAACACCCTCGGCGGATGCGATTCAACCTGCCCGACCTTGTCAACGAGTCCCCTGAACCTGCATGAAGTTTTGCCAGCAGTCTAGCACATGCCTCGTCCCGATTGTGGCCTTCCTACGGCCATTCGGGAGAGTTTTCCACAGCTTTTTCGCACCGGAGATTGCAACCGCACTCCGCCACCTGCTAGATTTCCTGAATCACCAGCAAAGATACGAACCTTTAACACCACTCACCCTGACTTTGAGCAGCTGTCATACTTCCGCATGAGGGTGGAAATTTTGCGTCCTCGAAGTCTCAGTTCGGCGGCCGAGGTGGCCTAGTTGACAGTCATATTTTTGGCCATTTTTCTCGTTTCGCTGGTCCTGGCGTTCATCCTGACCCGGTCCGTCCGCGACTTTGCCACCATCCGCGGCTGGGTAGCCGTTCCCTCTCAGGAAAGGCATCTCCACAGTGCTCCGCTGCCGCGTCTCGGCGGGGTCGCCATCTTCATTTCCTTCGCCTTAAGCATGGCTGTCGCCGTAGTTCTCGCCCGCTCTCGTTCCAGCCTGCACGCCGTTCTCTCCCTGAAGACATTTTTAACCATCTTCGCTCCAGCGTCGCTGGTGTTCCTGCTCGGAGTTTACGATGATATTCGCGGCGCGGGGCCATATCTGAAGTTTGGTGTTCAGGGGCTGGCAGCCACCATGCTGTTCGTGGGTGGCTTGCGCATCGTCGATATCCCCGTGGTTTTCGGATCGCACCAACTGCCCTGGTTCCTGGGCTTGCCTATCACCATCCTATGGGTTGTTGCGATCACTAACGCTTTCAATCTGATTGATGGTCTGGACGGCCTGGCAGCCGGATCCGCGTTGTTCTCCACGCTCGTGGCCTTCGTAGTGTCGCTGACCTATGGCCCTTCACTGGTGACTGTAGCCACCATCGCTCTGGCGGGCGCCATTCTCGGTTTTCTCCGCTACAACTTTAATCCCGCCACCATTTTTCTCGGGGACTCCGGCAGCCTGTTTATCGGTTTCGTGCTGAGTGCCCTCGCTCTGGAAGGCGCGCAGAAGGCCCCCACGATCGTGGCCGTAGCCATTCCAGTAGTTTCTTTCGGCCTTCCCATCCTCGAGACATCTCTTTCCGTGATTCGCCGTTTGATAAGTGGGCGTCCGGTTTTCACTGCCGACCGCGAGCACATTCACCACAAACTCCTGCAGCATGGTATGACCCATCGGCAAGTGGTCATCCTGCTTTACGGCGTGTCCGCTATTTTTGCCATGCTGAGTCTGTTTCTGCTCTGGCCCACCGGCAGTTCTCTCGGCCTGGTGCTCGCAGTGTTAGGAGTTGGCGTCTGGATTGGCGTGCAGCATCTCGGCTACCTGGAATTTGGCGAACTGGCTCGCGTGGCCCACCGCACCCTCGACCAGCGCCAGATCTTCATCAACAATCTCGCCATCCGCCGCGCTACCGAGGAACTTAAAGTGGCCCGCGACTATCCCCAGGTTCGCCGCATCCTGGCCGCGGCCTTCGGCACCAACGACTTCGATGGTTTTGATTTGAAAGTGAAGCTGTTGCCGGGTGAGATGATCCCTCCCGACACGCCAGACGGTTCTTCGGCACGCGCCAGCGAGTTCTCATTCCACTGGAACAAGCCCGGAGTCGCCAAGTCGCGCGAAGGAGCTCCAGCCTGGACTCTTGGCCTGGACCTGTTGAGCACCGCCAACCGCCGTCGCGGCACACTGGCAGTTCACCGCGCCTATTCGCAACGCGATCTCCAAGTCGACGTCAATCTCCTGACTTCGTCGTTCCCCACCGCCCTCGCCGACGCCCTGGATCGCACTCTCGCTCACACCCCTCACGTCATCGCGCTCCCCGACCAGGACGGAATGATTACAGCCCAAGCCGGATAGGGTGAAGTCTCTCGGTTCGGGAGATGCCTATGTGGAGACAGCCGCCCTCGGCTGTCCGGTCGAGCGAAGCTCGACTGGTTTTTCGGCCGCGGAGACACACGGGTAGCCTGCACCCAAACAGCCGATCCCCGAACCAGCTACAATCCTTGATCCGGGCCCAAGTTGACCTTGTAATCCCGAACGGCGCGTTTTTCATCGCGCCGGAGGGATCTCAGTCTCAACGGCTGTGGAGCGCCAGCCTTAGGCCTGTCGTGAGCGTTGGGACGCGATAGTAGCAAGTCAGATCAGCCATGCACATTCTTCACGTGGTCGGTGCCCGTCCCAACTTCATGAAAGCGGCTCCAGTGCTGCGCGCGCTCGCGGCCAAGCCGGGAGTTCGCCAGACGCTGGTTCACACCGGCCAGCACTACGACCGCATCATGTCCGACATTTTCTTCCAGGAACTCGAAATGCCCCAGCCCGATTGCAATCTGGAAGTCGGATCAGGCAGCCACGCGCAGCAGACCGCCGCCATCCTGAGCGCGCTTGAGCCCGTAGTACTCGAGCGCAAGCCCGATCTTGCCTTGGTCTACGGAGACGTCAATTCCACCGTAGCCGCCGCGTTGGTCTGTTCCAAGCTCGCGGTCCCAGTCGGCCACGTGGAAGCCGGCCTGCGCTCCCGCGACCGCACCATGCCGGAAGAAATCAATCGCCTGCTCACCGACCAACTTTCCGACCTGCTGTTTACTCCGTCGACGGACGGCGACGAAAATCTGCTCCGCGAAGGCATGGACCGTTCCCGCATTCACCTCGTGGGCAATGTCATGATCGATACGCTGGTCCGCCTGCTGCCTCGATCAGACGAGCATCGCCGTGCCAATCTCGCGACACCTTATGTCCTGGTCACGCTGCACCGCCCGTCGAACGTAGACGATCTCCCCTGGCTGCGCGAACTCCTTGCCACGCTGGCCGAACTCAGCCAGCAGTTGACCGTGGTCTTCCCGGTGCACCCACGCACCCGCGAACGTCTGACTAGTCTCAACACCAACGCCGGCTCACACCCGCGCTTGCAATTAATCGATCCTCAGCCCTATCTCGATTTCCTCGCCCTGCAGCGCGGCGCAGCGCTCGTGATTACCGATTCAGGAGGCATTCAGGAAGAGACCACATTTCTGAACGTGCCCTGCCTCACCGTGCGCGAAAACACCGAGCGCCCAGTCACCATCACCATGGGAACGAATCAGTTAGTCGGACGGGATCTTCAGAAGCTACGAAATGCCGCGGCGGAAATTCTCAGCCAGGAATCGGAAGGCGGAACAAGAAAGCACCAAACAAATCGCGAACGCCGAGCCATGCCGCATCCCGCTCTGGGATGGACACGCGGCAGAACGCATCGCAGAAATTATCGTACGCCAAGCTGGCAGAAAAAGTGTGACGAGAAAATGCGTGACCAGAAACTGCGACCGAAGAACTCTGTAGCGTCAGAGCTCCTCAGCGACCGGTCCAGCCGCAGCTTGGCTTAGAGCTTCGCGCTGGCGTAGGAGTTGATTTCGCAGTTCAAGCAAACTTCTTCAAAAGTGGGTGCAGTCCATTGCATGATTTTTCTCCAATGTCGTTCCGAGCGTCGCAGCCTCGAAACATGCCTTAAGCATAACCCACCGCACAGCCAAAATCAATACGCCAAACCCTTACTGCCGGTTTGGAGATTTCATGCTGGGGACTTGCCGCCCTTGGACCTGCCGGTGCCCCGATTTCTCGACTGTCCTTTGCGGGAAGGCCGCTGGGGACAACACCCCAATACCGGCGTCAATTTCGCCAGTGCCAGACGTCTCAGAACGGGCAATGAGCCGAACAAAATCGCGCTGAAGATCGTGACTGACAAAATTTGTCGCTCCCGCAACGATTTCCACAGCCGGAACCACTGCCGTCACTTTTCCCTTACGCGACACGTGTTTACCGTTGCATCTCCAATAACCAACCTCAAATGAACAACCTCCGACAAACCAGCTGCGATGAATCAGCTGCCACGAACGAGCAAGGAGTCAGGCAATCATGTTTGGCAAGACGGTTTATGGCACAACTTTCAAAGATGTCAATTTTGTCCCCCTGCAATCGGCCACTTTCTGCGTCCAGTGCGAACTGATTAGCGCCAACCATCGCCCCCACTGCCTAGCCTGCGGCAGCCAGTCCCTGGTAAGCCTGTCGCGCGTCCTTGGGGGCTCACTGCTCGCCCAGCAAACCGCTCATCTGATCACCGACTCGGAGCTGGATAGCCTCGTCCGCGACCTCCTGCGCACCGTTCCTGACCCTCAGGCCGTGAACTCTGCCGACGATTTTGCCGACCGTTCCCGCATCCCGGCTCTTGCCCACCGCAGCCAGCTCCGCCTGTCGAATGTAGCGCACCCAGCCTCCGGTTTTCGTGCCGTATCGATCAACGGAGAGCCGGTGGACGACGTCGAAATCCGTCCCTCCGAGCTGGAACTGGAGCCCGCCATTAGCGCAATCACCGAACGGGCTCAACACCTTACAGGCGCAACCGGAGCCGCCATCGCCCTCCGTGCCGGCGATGAAATCGTCTGCCGCGCCCGCACCGGCCGCACCGCCCCTGACCTCGGAGTTCGCCTGCAAACCGACGCCGGAATCTCTGCCGAAGCGGTTCGCACCGGCGAAGTCATGCTCTGCAACGACGCCGAACGCAATCCCCGCGTCGACCTGGCCAGTTGCCGCCGCCTGGGCGTCCGCAGCATCCTGGTTTCCCCGCTGCGCCACTATCGCCGCACACTGGGCGTGTTCGAGGTCCTTTCCTCGTCCCCCAGCGCTTTTGACCATCGTGACGTAGCCACCATGCAACTGCTTTCCAGTCTGATGGTTGCAGCCATTTCCCGCATCTCCAGCCTGCACCACGCCGAAATCCTGCGTCGCGCCAGCTGAAAAACGCCACGGATTACACGGATCCGATAACCCCTTTGTTTCTGTGCTCGGTTTATCCTCGTGAATCGGCGCGGATCCGTGGCCAAATTGTTTTCTTTCTGATACTTTTCCACAGTCTCGGGGTAATATGTACCAGCGGTATTTTGGAGCCCTGTCGACCCTAGCCCTTTCGATCAAAGATGGCTGCTACCACCACTCCGCCGCAAGCCCCGCCAGTCAACCGTCGCCGGCGTTTCCGGCACAAGGTCCGCACTCCTGCGTACGCCAGTTTTATCGGTGAATCCAAGGGAATCGCGCTCGATCTGAATGCCATCTCAGACATCAGCGAAGACGGAATCGCAATCGAAGTCAACTCCGTTCAGGAAACAGGACGCCGTTTTGAGTTGCACCTGGACCTTGCCGAATCCTCCGGCCCGGTTTACACAAGTGGCGAAGTCATCTGGTCCAGTTCAGGCCGATGCGGCCTGCGTTTCGCGGAACTCCCCGCGCCCAGCCTCTTCCGCCTGCGCAGTTGGCTTTTCCTGAATGCGATGACCGCAGCAGCCGACCACATGGCCACTTCCGATCGTGCCCAGCTGGTGCCTCTTGAAGAAGCCGCCCCGCGCCCCAACTACAGCGATACGCTCGCCGCCCTTGCCGCCGTGCAGCGCGAAGTTGAATCGCTGGGCCCGGACTTGGTCGCCGCGCTGCAACTGATTGTCTCTCGCGCGCAGACCTTGGTTCGCGCTTCCGGCGCCGCGATCGCATTAAGCGCCGAGAATCGCGCTGTAATGGTTTGCCGCGCCAGTTGCGGCGAAGACGCTCCTCCGGTCGGTGCCGAATTGCAAATTGGATCCGGCTTTTCCGGAGAATGTGTGCGCGCCGGAAAGTCGCTGCGTTGTGACGATGCCGAGACCGACGCCCGCGTGGACCACGCCAGTTGCCGCACGCTAGGAATTCGCTCCATCCTGGCAGCTCCGGTGCGCGTCGTGGGCAGAGTGATCGGATTGATCGAAGCCTTCTCTCCCCAACCAAACGCTTTTTCCGAGAGCGACGCCGTAGTTCTGCAACGCCTCGCGGACTCGGTGCTGGTCGCGGTCAACCGCGCGGCACGTGCCGAAGATCTCGAAGTTCAAGTCCCCACTCCCCCACCGGTGATTCCCACGCAGGGCAGCGTCCTGTTCACGTCCGAGGCGACGGCGAAAGGTAACACCAAAGACGAGAACAGTGCCGAGAACCTGAAACTGGACACGGAACGTCCTGCCGGAATCCATCTTCCTCAATACCACCTGATTATCCTGCTCTGTGCCGCCGGCTTGATCGCCGGCGTGCTCGCCGGCGCACTGGGATTCATCCTGGCCCCGTGGATTCAGTCAACAGTCGCCCCGTGGATCAGCGCGAAGATGCAGGCCCATCAGCCCGGACAGGTGCAGACCGTGCTAGCGTCCGCGCCCGCCTCGGGTCCAGACTCGAATCCAGCCGCAGTTCCAGTGTCGAGCGCCGCGAACAATTCTTCCCGGTCGGTCGATACCTCCACGCTGACGCAACTTCGGCAACTCGCTGAACAAGGCGACCCGTTGGCGCAGAATGCGCTGGGCCTGCGCTACGCTCAAGGCGACGGCGTCAAACTGGACGAACAAGAAGCCGCCCGCTGGTTTACCAAAGCTGCCGAACAAGGCAACGTCGCCGCCCAATCCAAGCTGGGCTCGCTCTACTGGGCCGGACGCGGTGTCCCAGCCAGTCTGCACGACGCATATTTCTGGACGGTGCTGGCTCGCGCCGGCGGAGACAAAGGCAGCAAGGAACTCGCCAAGCTCATCGGCGACCACATGACCCGCGCCCAATCCGAGCAAATCGAACAAGACGCCAACACCTGGCTCCAGCAACACCAGGCCTCAGCCAAACCCGCCCCCGGCCGCTAAGTGCGATCTCGAGAAAGTTCACAGCACAAGTTTCAGCCTGTCATCCTGAGCGAAGAGTAGGACCTCCGCACTTGTCACGCGGTCAATGAGGGTGACGGCTCGGTTACGACAGTTAAGAGATAGAATGTCCCGATGATTCCCAAAGCGACGGACGGCCCGCCTTCCATATTGATGGTTGGGCTGGCGCTAGTCCTCGCGTCTTTGCGGGCCTTCTCGCAGGATGCGTCTGCTTGCGGCTATCCGGACTGGTTTGCCGTTCAGCTTGCGCAAGGGCAGAGCAAAGCGCTGTCTCGGCTGTGCAAGGGGGAGATGGATGCTGCCGAGGACCATCGCCGTCAGGCTGAGACAGAGTTGAATGAGGTGATCAAGGCTGCTCCCCATAGTGACGACGCCTATGCGGCGCATTCTGCGTTGGCGCATTTCTATCTGCGTGTTGGCCGCTTTCACGATGCGGAAGCACAGATTGAAACGATGCTCGCGGCCAGGCCGAATGCTGAGGACCTTGCTAATGTGCATTCGCTCTATGCGCTGCTGGCCGAACATCCTGATATGACGGTACACGGGAATCGTGCTGCGAGCGTGCCCAGCCAGACTATCGAAGGCAATGTGTTCGCACCCGTCACGGTAAATGGATCTGCCCGGTCTTACATGCTGGATACGGGTCTGGACCTTTCGGTGATGAGTGAAGTGGAGGCAAAAAGTCTGGGGCTGAAACCCAAGTCGTCGACGACGCGGCTAAATGACATCAGCGGGCTGGCGGGTTCCGCAGTGCGGGTCGTCGTTGTTAATGATCTGACTGTTGGCGGGATTCATCTTCAGCATGTTCCTTTTCTGGTGGTCGCGGATACGAACGGAGCCTTCGTCGGGATTCCCCCGGATCAGCACGGCATTCTTGGCATTCAAGCGCTGGTCGCGTTGGGCCGGCTAAGCTTCGAGGCGAACGGGATGCTGAAAATCAATGGCAAAGCCGAGCCGGGTGCTACGACAGAGCCGCTGCTTTTTGTAGGTACATCCCCGATTACGCAGATTGCTTACCAGGGCCGGGCGCTTCCAGTTACGTTCGACACAGGCGCTACGCAGACCACGCTGAATCCGCCGTTTGCGAAGGCCTTTCCGGAAGTTGTGCGGAGTGGTCAGAGCCAGAATCATGGCATGAACGGCTTGTCAGGAACCACCGTACAGAGGTCGGTATCGGTGCCACGCCTTAGTCTGGAGTTTGGGCGTCAGGTGGAACTGGCTCCGGCTACCGTTTTGTTGGATCAGACAACGGGCGCGAGCGCCTGGGCGGGTGCGAACTTGGGCTTCGATTTGATGCAGCAGGCACGGCCATTCACGGTTGATTTCCGCGAAATGAAGATTGAGTTTCCGTCGCGACGGGATTATTCAGCGCAATAGTTCGGGGTGGGGCGCATACCTACGTAGCGCCGCGCGCTCCGCCAACTGCTGGACATCCCCGTTACACTCATTGACATGTGGAAGGGATGCCAAGTTCGCCCGCTCTTGCTGTACTAAGATCGTGTTGAGCAGGATTCTGCCCGAAAGCTCTCCTCATCAGCGTTAGAATGGATGCGAGGATTCCGTGTCCACTCTCCGCAGTATTCTCGATGATCGAGTCCGCGAAGCCGATCCCCATCTTTACGAGAGGCTCGACAAAAATCGCGTCCGCTGTTTTTCCTGCGGACACTGTTGCCCTATCCCGGACGGCCAGCCCGGCGTCTGCAAAGTTCGCTATAACAGCGGCGGAACCCTCTACGTGCCCTGGGGCTACGTCGCTGGAACGCAGTGCGACCCCATCGAGAAGAAGCCTTTCTTCCACGCGCATCCCGGCGCCCTTGCCTACAGTTTTGGCATGCTCGGTTGCGACCTGCACTGCGCCTATTGCCAGAACTGGGTAACTTCGCAAGCCCTGCGCGACCCGAGCGCGATCTCGCCCCCGCTCGAAACTTCGCCCGAGTCCCTGGTTCGCGATGCCGTCGCGCAAGGTGCGCAGGCTTTGGTCAGCACCTACAACGAGCCGCTGATCACTAGCGAATGGGCAGTCGCGGTTTTCAAAGAAGCGAAAGCCGCAGGACTTCTCACCGCGTTCGTTTCCAACGGCAACGGAACGCCGCAGGTGCTCGACTACCTGCGCCCGTGGCTCGATCTCTACAAAGTCGATCTCAAGAGCTTCGACGATCGCCACTACCACGAACTCGGCGGCCGCATCGCCCCGATTCTCGACAGCATCCGCCGCATCCACCAGATGGGATTGTGGCTCGAGATCGTCACGCTGCTCATCCCCGGCTTCAACGATTCCGCCGATGAACTGCAGCGACTCACGGAATTTATTGCCGGCATTTCACTCGACATTCCCTGGCACGTCACCGCATTTCACGGCGACTACAAGATGCAAAACGACGTCGCGCGCGACACCAACGTGGAAGACTTGCTGCGCGCCATCGAAATCGGCCAGCAGTCCGGTCTGCGCTACATCTACGCCGGCAATCTTCCCGGCATGGTGGGCGATTGGGAAGACACGCGCTGCCCGCAATGCAATGAAACTCTGATCAAGCGCAGCGGCTACCTGATCGAAGATTACCGCCTCACCGCAGAGGGACGTTGTCCCCAGTGTGCCAAGGAAATTCCCGGCCGCTGGTCAGCTCGCTTCGATGGTCAGGTAACTTCCCGCCCTTTCTTGCCGCGCAGAACGTCGCGTTTCGTTACAATCACAAGTCGTTGAATTGCGAACGGAACAACGATTCGTTCGACGCTGTTTTTTGCACCTGTCTCATTCATGCGGAAGCCATTCATCTTTGTGCTGTGTCTCGTGGCCGCGTGGCCGCTCACGGCCTGCTCTCCGCGCGACCTGCTCTCGCGCCGTCTGGCCGCTGATCTCATCGAGGGATCGGACGCGTTCAAGACTCCGCAGTCACTTCTGGTTCGCACCGGCGTCGTCTCCAACAAAGACTATCTCTCGCCCGAATCGCTGGTCTTGCAGCATCACGGCTGGATCTCCGCCACCACCGCGCCTTGCCCGCCTGCGCTCGCGCCGCCGCCCTGCTGGGATGTAGTGCTGACTCCCTCGGGCGTAGAAACCGTCCGGACCGTTGCTTGCGCCAGCCGACGAAGGCAAACCGTCGTTCAGTCTTCCGGCGGCGAGAAGAGAACTGGTCGCCATCACCGGCGTCAGCAAACAGGGCAATGTGGCCGATGTCGATTTCATCTGGAGATGGCAGCCCGCAAACGAAGTGGGCGCCGCTCTTTATTCCAGCGACTTGCGTTACCACTCCACCGCCGGATTTCGTAACTATGACGACGGCTGGCGCGTGGTGCAGTCGGCTCCGCATTCTGGTCAAACGCTGGACGACGCGCTCAAAAACGCCGAGCCCGCACAGTGAGCCAGGGTTATGTATTGAGACTAGAAGTCGTCTCAAAATGGGTTCGGGAAGGGCACGGCTTTCAGCCGTGCCCTAAAGGGCCTGTAAAGATGTGGGCTTTAGCCTCTGAGGTTTCGCTCGTGTCCCGCCGGCGGGGGTTTATGAGATAGTCTCTGGCCTATCAAAACCGCAGATCACAATTTGCCTCCACAGAATGCGCCGTTGTATAAACCTAGTTCTTACCGGGAACCCTTATGCGAATCCAAAAAGTTATGGGAGTGGCTGTGCTGGTTGTGAGTTGTGCCCTGTTTGTCTTCGTCCAGATTATCTTTGCCCCGGCCGTCAACGCCCAAACTAAACCGAAACTAACCCTCGACGAATTTTTCAATTCCGTCAGCTTTCCCACGATCGCGCTCTCGCCCGACGGCAACTGGGTGGTGATCGGCACTGAGCGCGCCGATTGGGACCAACAAATTTTCCGCAACGATCTCTGGCTTTATCATGTCGAGGGCGCGGCCACCACAGGAAACGCCGCCGAAGGGAAACCCGGTTCGCTCATCCAGCTAACCCAGTCCGGCCACGACACCGAGCCCAAATGGTCCCCCGACAGCCACTGGATCGCCTTCCTCTCCGAGCGCAAGGCGTCCGCCGAGAAATCCGACAGCTCGCTCGACTCCGACTCCGACGGCGATGCCAAGAGCGACACGAAGAGTGGCGCCAAGAGCAAAGACAAAGGCGGAGACACCAGCCAGATCTACCTGATTTCTCCCAGCGGTGGCGAGGCTTTCCCGATCACCACCGGCGATGAAGACGTTCACGATTTTTCCTGGTCCGCCGACTCGCACACAATTTATTTCGCCACGCGGCAGCCTTGGTCGAAGACGCAAAAAGACGATTACAAGAAGCAATGGAAAGATGTAGTGCAATATCGCACCGCCGAGCGCGGCGACACCATCTACGCCCTCGACCTGGCAGCGGCGATCGAACGCCACGCCGCCGCCCCGGCGAAGTTTGACAGCGATGCGGAGAAAGACTCAACCGGCACGCCTGGAGCACGCGCCATCGCGACTACGCCACTGCGCGTCGACGATTTGGTCGCTTCTCCCGATGGCAGCAAACTAGCCTTCGCGAGCAACGCCATCAACCAGCGTCAGGAGAAAGTCGAAGACGTCGAAATCTACGTAATCGATCTGGCAAGTGCTTCACCTGCCACTGCTCTACGCGCGCTCACTCATAACCAGGCAGTCGAAGGCCGGTTGCATTGGGCCAACGACAGCCGCCACATATTTTTCAGCGTAGAAGTCGGCGACGTGACCGGACCCTACCGCGATCTCCAGCCGCATCTCTACTGGGCGGATAGCGCCAGCGAAGGCGGCGCCATCCAGCAGTGGAGCAAAGATTTCATCGGCCCAGTCGAGCACTATGCAGTTGCGGGCGAGAATGTCCTCGCCGCCGCGCGCGCCGGAACCGAAGTCCAACTTTATTCCGTCGCCAAGCCTTCCGAATCCCTGCATCGCCTAAGCGGATGGCCCGGCTCCTACGAGGAAATTTCCGCGTCGCCGCACTCCTCTCGCGTCGCCTTCGTCTATACCTCGCTGACCAAGCCCGCGGAAGTCTACCTCGCCGAGAGCGCGTCCTCGCTCGATCAGGCCAAACCCATCACCGCGTTCAACAAACTGTTCGCCGAGCGCGACCTCCCGCAAGGCAAGCCGTATCAGTGGAAGGCCGACGATGGCACCACCGTCGAAGGTATGTTGATTTATCCTCCCGGCAAATTCGAGGCCAAGCATCTGCCAATGCTCACATTTATCCACGGCGGCCCCGCCGACGCCGACGGCAACCATTTCGAAGCCGACTGGTATCAATGGGCCACGCTCGCCGCCACCAACGGATGGCTGGTCTTCGAACCCAACTACCGCGGTTCCACTGGCTACGGCGACAAGTTTCTGCTGCAGATTGTTCCTGTTATCGTGTCGCGTCCCGGCAAAGATATTCTCGAAGGCGTCGACGCGCTAGTGAAAGACGGCATCGCCGATCCCGACCACCTCACGGTCGGAGGCTACAGCTACGGCGGCTACATGACCAACTGGCTCATCACCCAGACCACGCGCTTCAAGGCCGCCGTTACTGGCGCCGGCGCAGTCGAACACATTGGCAACTGGGGCAACGACGACACCACCATGGACGATGCCTACTTCCTCGGCGGACGTCCCTGGGAGGCCCAGCAGCGCTATCACGACGAAGCCGCCATTTTCCAGATCGACAAAGTTCGCACGCCCACGCACATGGTCGCCGGCGCCGACGACATCCGCGTCGCCGTGCTGGAAGATTACTTGCTGGAGCACGCTCTGTATTCACTCGGCATTCCGAACAAGCTGCTGATCTTCCCCGGCGAAGGTCACAGCCTGGGCAAGAATCCCTGGCACGGAAAAATAAAAGTCCGCGAAGAGTTAAATTGGCTGCAAAAATACGGGGGCATGCCAGCAGCGAACTGAATCCTCAGTCTTGTCATTCCGAGCGGAGCATGATTTTCGCGAAGCGAGAATCCTGCGGAGTCGAGGAACCTGCTTGGTGATGGGGCCAAGCGTGCCGCGTCAATCGTCCCCGGAGGAATCCATGCCTAACGATCAAACAGCACGCCGGGATTTCCTGCGCATCTCCGGCGCAAGCCTCGCCGGTGCCGCCCTGCCGTCGCGCGCCGCAGCGCAAACGCCTCCGCCCGCTCCGAACGCCAGCATCTTCGACGTAAGATTCTTCGGCGCCACCGGCGATGGCAAAACAATCGACACTCCCGCGATCAACCGCGCCATCGAAGCCGCCACCGCGGCCGGAGGCGGCACCGTCCGCTTTCCCGCCGGCAACTACCTGTGCTATTCCATCCACCTCAAAAGCAACGTCGCTCTCCGCCTCGATCAAAATGCAATCATCATTGCCGCGCAACCCGCCGGCGAACCAACCACTCAACCCGCCGACCCAACAGGCTCCGGCACCTACGACCTCGCCGAGCCCACCACTCCTTGGGACGCCTACCAGGACTACGGCCACAACCACTGGCACAATAGTCTGCTCTGGGGCGAAGGCCTCGAAAATATTTCCATCACCGGCCCCGGTCTCCTCTGGGGACGCGGGCTCAGCCGCGGCTGGGGCCCCGGGCCCGTCGCCGAACACGCCGGAGTCGCGAACAAAACCATCAGCCTGAAGAATTGCCGCAACGTCACGCTGCGTGATTTCTCCATCCTCAAGGGCGGACATTTCGGCATCCTCGCCACCGGTGTCGACAGCTTCACCATCGACAATCTGAAAATCGATACCGACCGTGACGGCATCGATATCGATTGCTGCCGCAACGTCCGCGTCTCCAACTGCTCCGTGAATTCGCCCTGGGACGACGCCATCTGCCCCAAGAGTTCCTTCGCGCTCGGCTACGCGCGCGCCACAGAAAACGTGACCATCACCAACTGCTACGTCACCGGAATCTACAAACTCGGCACGCTGCTCGACGGCACCTTCCAGCGTTTCGACGCCGCCGAAAAGCACAACGCAAACGGCCGTATCAAGTTCGGCACCGAGTCGAACGGCGGCTTCAAGAACATCACAGTTTCCAACTGCGTCTTCGAAGGCTGCCAGGGCCTCGCGCTCGAAACCGTCGACGGAGCTCTGCTCGAAGACATCGCCATCACCAACATCACCATGCGCGACATCACTTCCGCGCCCATTTTTTTGCGTCTCGGCAGCCGCATGCGCGGTCCCGCCGGAGTGCCAGTCGGCTCGCTCCGCCGCGTCCTGATCAGCAACGTGGTCTGTTCGAATTCCGCATCGACTCTCGGCTCCATCCTCAGCGGCATTCCCGGTCACCCCATCGAAGACATTCAGCTCAACGACATCTACATCCAGCACCGCGGCGGCGCAACGCCCGAAGCCGCAGCCATTCATCCGCCGGAGCTGGAAAATAAATATCCTGAGCCGAATATGTTCGGAGGAATGCCCTCGCACGGATTCTTTCTGCGCCACGTGAAAAATATTTCTGTGAGCAACGTGGAGATCAGTTCGCTGAGAGAAGACGCCCGTCCCACCTTCGTCCTCGAAGACGTCCAGTCCGCCGACTTCTTCCGCATCCGCACCCCGCGAGTAGCGAACGTCCCAACGTTCGCTCTAACCAACGTCACCGACTTCACCGTCGCCGGCAGCAAGCACGTCGCCGACACCCAACTCGACCACGCCGATCAGAAAAAACTGTAGGCGTAGTTAAACCGAAAACTACATTAGGTCCGAGGATGGGTGCCCCATTTCTCGCGTCCTTTGCGAGAAGTGGGGATTTTGACTTCCGTTCGCTTGTGGATTTCTCACCGGAACAAATCTGCGCGGCGATGTTCCCGAGATGGGAGGATTCGCGCGGGTGGCCCATCCTTTGCGCCTTTTGCAAAGGGTGGGCATTCCCGACCGCGAACAGCTCTGGGATTTCTGACTTGAATCTCCCTCCGCAGCTTTCACACTTTTCCACAGGCTCTCGTTGTGACATCCAACCTTGACCGAAGATTTCAAACGCGCAATTCTGGTCCAAGCCGCGACAGTTTTGTAAAAACCAAACCGTTCGGCTCTAAGTCCTTTGTTTCACGGATTTTGATATCTAAGTCCTTTGACACGCGGATTTTGCCGGGAATTTCCCGCTAACCCAGTGATTCCAAAGATTCGGGGGGAGGGGGAGGGGGTACCCGCGGATTTCAGTCCGGCGCGTCGGGGAAGTCAACGCGAGCAGGAGAGGTGAGGAGAATATGGGTCTGGAAAATGTTCCACGATGTCAGCATGTGAAGATCAATGGGACGCAGTGCGGGTCCCCGGCGCTGCGCAATCGGCGCCAATGCTTTTTTCACGACCGCATCCGCCGCGAGCAGGCGAAAATTGCGGCGGATGCGTCGGCACAACGCAGGTTCGAGTTACCCTTGCTCGAAGACGCGAACTCGGTGCAGGTCGCGCTGATGAAAGTCATCCAGATGCTCGGGGCGGGGAGCTTGGATCACAAAACAGCGGGACTGATGCTCTATGCATTGCAAACCGCCAGCGCCAACCTGCGCAACGCGGATTTCGAAGTGGAGATGGTGAGTGACATTGTGATCGACCGCGACACCGTCAATGACACCTGCATCAACGGCCCGCAATGGGTTGTAGAAGACTTTGAAGACGGGACAGGGGAAGAAGACAACGAAGAGAATGAAGCGGATGACGAAGATGCCGTTGCTGCCGGGCAAGTCGATGCTGCAGCCAGCCCGATAGGGTCGAAAGAAGTCAAGCACATCACCTTGGAAGAAGCTCGGATGCAGGTGAAAGGAGTAGTCCGAGATTGGCTACTGGAGACAGTGGGGAAGAAGCCGCAGTGACATGCCCTAAAGGGGCGTAGTGCTGAGAACTGACCCCTGACCACTGATCCCTGACCACTGGTTTTACTTCGCAGCCACTTTGACGGCGTGCGAACTGGCAGCATACCGCGCGATGCCTTTGTACAGTGCTTCGGCGATCTGTTCGCGGTAGCCGTCGCTGCGGAGTTTTTGTTCGTCGGTGGGACTGCTGACGAAACTTACTTCCGCCAGGATTCCGGGCATGGACGTTTCGGTGAGCACGACGAAGCTGGCTTCCTTCACGCCGCGGTCGCGCAGTCCGGGATTCCTCGACGCCAGGGCTCCGTAGAGTGAGCGCTGCACGCTGTCGGCGAGGCGGCGCGACTGCTCGATTTTTTCGTGGAGCTCCGCCGGTGTGAGCGTAACCGTGGCGGGAGGTTTGCCATTGGCGCTGGCCCGCGTGTCCACGTCTTTCGCGTTCGGCGCGGAAAAGAAATTCGTGTAATAGGTTTCCACGCCGCGCGCTGAGGGCAGATCGCTGTAGTTGGCGTGGACGGAGACAAACAGATCCGCCTGCGCCTGATTGGCGATTCCGGCACGCTCGTCGAGCGGAATGTAGTTGTCATCCTGGCGCGTGTAGATGATCTCCGCACCCAGACGGCTCTCGAGCAACTTGCCAAGCCGCTGCGCCACTTCCAGCACCAGATCTTTTTCGAGGAGGCCGCGGCGTCCGACCGTGCCCAGGTCCCATCCGCCGTGGCCGGCATCGACCGCGATGCGCAGCTTGGGCACGTGCGCGCGCAGCTGCAAATCTTCTTTGGTTGGCGGAGGCACGACGATCGCCATCAAGCTCTTCTCCGGTCCCGCGTTCGGGAACAGGTCGACCGAAGTAGTTGGAGTGGCTCCGACTTTGTTCACCTGCAGCACGAGCCGGTACGGATTCGGCTCGAGACTGACGGAAACTTTCGCGTCGGCCCTGGTCTCCAGGACTATGCGCGTCATGCCCGGCACTGGCTGCGCCACGCGGATGCGGTTCAGCAGGGTGTCACCAACGTCTAAAGTTTTGCCGGCCCATTCGGGCGCGAGCGCTGTGTCGCGCAGGTCAAAGTAAGTGCGGTCGGGACCGCTGATGTGGTGATACTCATATTGCACCTGATCTTCCAGATCGATGACCACGGTCGTGGCGGCGTCCGCGGACGACCAGTGGCGAATGCCGGTGACGCGCGGAAACTTGGAAAGCTCCTGCGTCGTGGCTGGCGTCATCGCTGGCTCAGCGGAGGAGAGGGAATCGGCGGTGGGTTGGGCTGCGCCGGCGTCTTGATTGGCCGACGAAGAGGACCCTCCGGTCGCTGGACTCGACCCAGCACTCGCGGGCTGCGGGCCGAGCGGCTTCAACTGCGCCTTGTGCGATTGCACCATGGAGCTGCCGAGTTGTTCATTATTCAACTTCAACCAAATCCCGCCCGCGACTACCGCGACGATCACTACCAGCACAAGCGCGAGCAGTACTCCGTGACGGTTGCTGGCTGCTGCCAAACCTTCGATTTGGGTTTGCGGCTCAACAAGCTTCTGGTCGGCGAGCGTTGGGTCGGCAATCGCTGGCGCAGAGACTATTGCTGCGGCAACTGGCGCCTCGGTAGGCTTCGGTTGGACGGGCTTTGGTTCGACAAGCTTTGGCTCAGGATTTGTCGGTTCGACAGGCTTTGGCTCGGTGAACTTCGGCTCGGTGAACCTCGGCTTGAAGATTTCGGTCTCAGAAATCTTTGCGAGTTCGGGGATCTTTGTGACAATCTCGCTGATTACGCTGGCCGCGGATTCGGATGTGGAAGCTTTCTCGTCCGGCGCAGGTTTGGCGCGGAGGTCGGCGACGACCAGCCTCTGGTTAGCTGCGAGCCGCTCGATTTCGGGCGCGGTGGGCGCCGACTGCTGCGCAGAATGTTTTTCGGAAAGCGCCGCGGGCTGCGCTTTCGCAATGCTTGCGTTCTGAACACTCGGGTCCAGAACACCGACACTCGGCGCTGCCTGTAGGTTGGTTGCCGCTACCTGCGCCGCTTCTGCGAAACGGTCTTCATCTTCGGGTTTGAGCGCTCCGAGGATGATTTCCGCGAGCAACTCCAGACTGCGCACGTCGCTGTCATTGAAGCCGAAGGGGTCGGCCGAGAAGGCTTCGAGGAGACCAATCACGCGGCGGCGCCCGCAAAGGGGTACCGCGACCATCGAGCGCGCGCCCAGGCGGCGGCAGGCTTGCAGGTTTACGCGATCGTCGGTTTCGGTATCGTCGGCGCGGACGATCTGCGCGGTGCGGAAGCAGGCGCCGGAAAATGCAGAGTCGCGGTCGATGCGCGCGCCGACGTCCGGCTTGATTGCGCCTGCCGAAGCGCGCAACACGATTTCATTATTTTCGGCGAGCGCGATCGCGAGGCCGTCCGCGCCGGTGATGGCGATGGCACGCTCCGCCACAAGTTGGAGAACTTCATCGAGAACGAACTGCTCGCCGGATTCAAACTCCGCCGGCGCAATCGCCTCAAACCCGCCGTGCCGCGCCGCTAACGCGCGCCGCCGGCGTACGTGCTCGTGCAGGGCTGAAAAGGCGAGCAACGCCTGCAACGCATCGCGGCCGGAGGGTCGCTGGTGAAAGTCATCGCGGAAGTCATCGCGATCCAGAGCTGGATGCATGGCGGGGCTCTTTATCCTTGGCCACGCGGGCGCATTATTCCCGAGAAACTCCGCGGATGCTTCAAGACCGGGTTTTGTGGGGGTCGTCGCCATTCCGAACACACTGCTGCCTCTCTAACGTTAGCGATCTTTTATCGACAAGGCAATTACTAGGCCATGACCCTTCGGCCATGTACTTTGGTAAGCCGGTTCTCCGTCGTTGCTTGGACCCGAACAAAGAGCGAACTTTGCTTTCGTGGCGCGGAGGCTGGAGTAGAATCCTCCGAACAAACCAGGCATTCGAAGGCTGATCGAATTCACGGTCCTGATCCGAGTCCAAAATGAAAGTCGCAGAGTTATGACGAACCCTAACCGGAAACCTCCGAGTCCCGCGCTCTCCGCGGTAATCGTGCTGGGAATGCTGATGATGGTTGCGGTTCCTGCGGCGATTACTCTACACGCCGTCCGTTCGCCTGCAATGCTGGTCGCGACAAGCTCAAATCCTTCGCCCTACGGTTATACGTGGAGCCTGCTGCTGTTTGTTGTGCCGATCCTGGTAATTTTGCTTTGGTTTTTGCCCAGCGAGGGCCTTGAGATTCCGCGACGCGCTTTCTGGCGAACCATTGTGATTCTGGTTCCTCTGGGCTGGTTGCTCGACTTTCTGTTTGCCCAATATTTTTTCTGCTTTCCCGATCCGCAAGCGACACTCGGAATTCATGCCTGGGCGTTGGGCAGGCCTGTTCCCGTCGAAGAGTACGTTTTTTACGCGACTGGATTCATCGCGGTGCTGCTGCTCTACGTGTGGCTGGGAGAGTATTGGCTGGCCGCCTATAGCGTTCCCGATTATCCGGGTGAAGCGCGGAAAATAATTCGTTTGCTTAGCTTTCACGCTACGTCGCTGATTGTGGGGGCGGTTCTGATCGGTGCGGCGTGGTTCTACAAGAAACATTTCGCTCCCATTGGCGTGCACGATGGATTCCCGGGGTATTTCGCTTTTCTCGTGGCGGGAGCGCTGGTGCCCTCGGTGAGTTTCTTTCCCGTTGCCCGACGGTTCATCAATTGGAGAGCATTCAGTCTGACATCGTTTTTCATGTTGCTGATCAGTCTGCTGTGGGAAGTCACGCTTGCTCTGCCTTATGGCTGGTGGAATTTTCAGCATCGGCAGATGATCGGATTGTTTATTGGAGCGTGGAACGATCTTCCCATTGAAGAAGTGTGTGTCTGGATTGCCGTGACCTATGCGACCGCGATCGTTTTTGAGATTGTGAAATTGTGGCAGGCTTCTGGACGCACGATGAGAGAAGCTTTGGTGGGTCCGAAGGTTCCGCCTGGGTCGCGGGTTGTGATCTGAACTCGGCGTTAACCGGGATCATCCTCACCCTGCGAACCATTCCAGTTACTCCAGCCTCGCGTCCTGGCCAGATAAAATTTCAAGAGATCGTCTTTGTCCGACCTGCGATTCTCCGGCGGCGAGCATGCATGCAGCATCAACTTCCGCGCGTCGAGCCCGCGCCCAGCACCGGCAGAACCTCCACACGCTGACGTATGTAACTCTCGACGAAGCCAATGGCGGCATCGTTCGCAATCTGAACCGCGAAGGCGTTGCCATTCAGGCGGTGGGAGCGCTTCGATTGCAACAGCGCGTGCGTGTGCGTTTCGAACTTCGCCATCCGCGGGTCAAGATCGATTCACTCGGCGAAGTGGTTTGGGCAGACGCCTCCGGACAATGCGGAATTCGCTTTCTTGATCTTTCTTCCGAGACGGTTCGGCAGATTAACGAATGGATCCTTGGGGACCTGCTGGATTCGATTCCGTCGCGAAGCAATTCCATTTTCGGCGCAGGAGCGGATGCTCAGACTCAGGATGATGGATTGTTATTGTCGCCCAGCCCCCGAAAAGTGATTCAGCTGCAACCGGAACGCGCTAGGGGGCAGGCTGTGTCCTTGAACTTCGAGGAGAATGTCGACCGGACGAATCTTGGCAAGACAATGGATGCAAAGGTCGATCTGGGTGCGTTTGCGCGCACTCGGCCCGAACTGGATTGGCTTTCGCGCCCGATTTCCGGAAGACAAATGGCGTGGACGCTGAATTCGCTGATTGTGTTTGCAGCCTTGCTTTTGTTCTCGCTGGTTTTTCTGGCGGTGACTCAGGACCTTCCGCGATGGCCGCTTGACCTGGAAGCAGGATTCGCCGCTGCCATTTTTGTGATTGCGTTTTATTGGATATTTTTCCGGCTTCTCGGCGGGGCCAGCCTGGGTGCCCGGTTGGCGCGGCTGGCAGAATCGGATGCGGGCGGGGACAGAGAGGCCAGAGAATCTGCGCGCTTCCGTTGAGAGACGCTCGCAAAGCAAAAGCACTCCGCGGTTCGGAACAGACTAATTCTGAAAATATTGCTGCGCCAGCCAGAGTTGCAGCGTCCGCTGCTGACGGGGCGTTACCTTCACGAAGCGGATGCCGACGTTGCCGCGCGTATCCTGCCACGCGACTTCGGCGTGGGCCTTCATGGCGTTTTTCGCTCCGGGTAGTTCGAAGGAAACCTGGAACGGCTTCTTCATCTCCACCGGCGAGTCGGAGTGAACCTGCAGGCCGCCCTGGCTCACGTTAATGAGATGGGCCTCGATGGGGGAATTGCGATTGCAGTTTAACGACACCGGCACTTCCAGACCGGCGCGGTGATAGCGGAGGCGGCCGTCGAGGATCATGTTGCGCGCCGCGGAAAGTGTGCGCACAGCCTGCTCCACCGAGATCGGTTTCTTGAAGGCAAACAACGCGCCCGTCGTCTCCACGGTTTGGGACGATGGCGCTCCCATGATGACGAGCGGCACGGTGTTCAACTGCCGCTCACTCTGCTGCAATTCGTGGAGAAACTGGGCGCTGCCGTTGAGATCGCAGTCGACGATGAGAGCGTCGACTTTGGAGCGGTTGAGGCGGCTCATGGCCCGCTGGGGTTCTTGTTCGACGGCGACATCCATGTGGAGGCCGCCGAGGATGCATTCCAGAACACTGACTTCCTGCCAATCGCGAGAAACCACCATCGAGGAAAGAGTCATGAACTGAATCTAGCCTCAGATGGTACTCAGCCGTAGATAACCAACGTAACGAGCGGGATTTCTTGGAGTTCAGGCTCCGGCTGTTGGACCTTGGGCGCCGGGCTTCGCCCCTTCGACTTCGCTCAGGGCAGGCTCTGGCTTTGACAGCCGAGGCGGCTGTCTCTACATGGATCGTTTTAGCTCTTCCGGTACCAGTCCACCGTGCGCCGTAGGCCTTCTTCAAAATCTACTTTTGGTTTGTAGCCGAGGTATTTTTCAGCCTGCGAAATGTCTGCCAGGGAATGTTTGATGTCGCCACCGCGCTCGGGGCCGTAGTTGGGCTGTCCTTTGTAAGAAGTCATGCCGCGCAAGAGTTGGAAAGTTTCGTTCAGGGTGACACGGCGTCCGGTGGCGACATTGAACACCTTTCCGGCGGCTTCGGAAGCCGGAGCGTGGCAGGCCAGCAGGTTTGCTTCGACTGCGTTGTCGATGTAGGTGAAGTCGCGGCTTTGTTCGCCGTCTCCGTAGATGGAGGGCTGCTCTCCCCGCAGCATCTGGGTGATGAACTTGGCCAGCACTCCCGAGTACTGCGACGATGGGTCCTGATGAGGTCCGAAGATATTGAAGTAACGCAGAGAGACCGTTTCCAGACCGTAGCAGCGGAAAAACGAGATCATGTAACGCTCGCTGGCTAGTTTGGCGACCGCGTAGGGAGAGATGGGATCGGGCGTCATGGCTTCGTGTTTGGGCAAGGTTGGCGTGTCGCCATACGCCGACGACGAGGCGGCGTAGACCACGCGCTTGACTTTGGCGTCGCGCGCTGCTACCAGCACGTTGACCGTGCCATCTACATTGGCGCGATTGCTGCCCACGGGATCGAGCACCGACTTTGGCACGGAGGGAATCGCGGCCTGGTGCAGAACATAGTCAACGCCCGCGGAAGCTTTGTGCATGGCGTCGAGATCGAGAATATCGGCTTCGCGGAAGTCAATGCGCGGGAGAATCTCCTGCAGGTTTTCGGGTTTTCCGGTGGCAAAATTGTCGACCCCGCGAACCTGCTCGTTCTTTGCGAGCAGCGCCTGCGCGAGCGAAGATCCAATAAAGCCACCAATGCCTGTGATCAGATAAAGAGCCATATGCTTCCATCATAGCCAACGAAGGGAATTCTGTGGGGCGGTGGAGTTGCGTTTGTTACTCCTTCCAGATGGCTAAAAATGAAGGACGGATGATGGAAGGAACGCTGAGCAGACTGAACGCCAAGGTCTGGAAGCCGAAGGTTTAGACGGGTCCTTGCGCTTGTCCCGGCGGCTTGCTGTCGCCTTGGCTCTTGCGCAGAATGCGCAAGAATTCATCCCGCATGAGTAACTGGCGGCTTTCGAAGAATTCAGCCAGCGCGCGAAGGGCTGCGGTTGCATCCGCGGGCAGCTGGATCGACATCAGTGCACCGCCCCAGGGGGCAGACGGCGAGCTCCCGGGCCCCAGAATCACTGAGGGCCGCGAGATTGTGCGCAGCAACGCCCGCAAGCGGGTGCGATTTTCCTCTGACATTTCGCCGAAGGCAATTCCCATCCCCAGACAAGGGTAAGCCACGCGGACGCATCCCGTGCTTTCCACCTGAAATTCGTTGGCCTGCAACTTTACGTGCACGTTAGTCCCGACGGGGTAGGTGGTGGTTGCTTCGACGTAGCAGCCGTGCATACTGACATCGGTGCACGTTGCCCAGGTGTGTAATTCGAAACCTTCCTGACAGATTTCGACGCTGCCTTCGCACTTGTAGCGGGGGCTGCGGCGTTTTTCCAGAACGAAGGTTTGTGGGCCAGCAGAATTTTGAAGTTGCGCTTGCCGGTGAGCTTCGCCTGAATTGGGCTCGCGTGCCGAAGCGCTGGCAGCGGCCGTTGGCGAAGACTGCTTCAGAGCCTGCAGATAGGCCAAACCTTCGTCGGCTTCGTGCGGCGGAGTATTCGTTGTGCTCCCCTTCGCCCGCGTAGCGCGGAGTGCGGCGCTTCTCCAGACGCGAAAGCTTGCGGAGCGGCAGAATTGTGAGCTGGCGTAGGGTCAGAAGCCTCCGCGGAATTCGGCTCGCTCGCTGGAACGGCTCGGGCGGCCGGGGCTGGCGCAGACCCTTTCAGAGCCTGCAAATACGCCAAACCTTCATCGGTTTCTTGCGCCATAACATTCAGGGGCAGCGGCTTCGCTCCATTACGCAAACGCAGCCTTGTGCATCAGGCTGGGAGGGCCGAGCCATTCGGAGGTCTCTCTATTGCTTATCGGATATTTTCGAGGAAGACTTAGCCCGGCTCCGCCGACCGGGATGAAGATCTTCTAATCGGAGGGTGAGGACTCGGCGCTTCCGGGTTGCTCCGACGCTTGCTTGATTCGCTTCCACAACTCTTCGCGGCCAGCTCCGGTCTTGGCCGAGTAAGGCACGATGTGAGCGGTGGGATATTCCTTGGCTAAACTCTTGAGCGCGCTGTGCAGTTGATTGTTCGAAAGCCGGTCGCTCTTGGTGGCGACCAGAAGAAAGTCTCGTCCTGAAGCGGTGAGAAAATCCATGAGCTGGCGGTCGGCCGGCTGCGGAGGCACGTTCGCATCCACCAGCGCCAGGCACAACGCGAGCGTGGGGCGGTCGTTGAGATAAGGCTCGATGAATTTCGGCCACTCCGCGGAAATTTCGCGGGAAAGTTTCGCGTAGCCGTATCCGGGCAGATCGGTGAAAATCAGCTCGGGCTGCGGCTTTCCCGCCCAGCGGATTCCGAAGAAATTGATGCTGCGGGTGCGGCCGGGAGTAGAACTGGTGCGGGCGAGTTTGCTGCCTACGAGAGAGTTGATCACGCTGGACTTGCCGACGTTGGAGCGCCCCAGGAATGCGATTTCCGGCAGACTGGGCTCGGGGAAGTGAGCCGCGTCGGTTGCTGCAGCCAGAAACTGCGCCATCACTCTCATGCTCAAGTGTGCAATGCGGAGCGGGAAATTGGCAAGCGGGCAGGGGTGAGGGGCCAGGGAACAGGGAACAGAAAGAACGGGCTACCCGCGGCGAAACTGCTTGCTCAGGGTGAGCGCCTGGTGCTGATACGACGATCCTATGTTTGTGCCGTAGATCTTGCCCGGGCGGGACAGCAGCGGCATATAGTTCAGGCGGCCCACAAACTGGCCGTGCTCGATGAGGAACGGAACTTCATGGGCCCGAACCTCAAGCACGGCGCGCGTTCCCTTGATGTCGCTGGATCCATATCCAAACCCCGGGTCGAAAAATCCCGCGTAGTGAATTCGGAATTCGCCATCGGCGGGATCGAAAGGAACCATTTCTGCGGCGAACTCCGGAGGAACGCGCACTCGCTCGCGCGACGCCAAAATATAGAAATCCCCGGGCTCGAGAATCAGACTCTTATTTGCATTCTGATAACGAACTTCCCAGAATTCCTCAGTCGGATAATAATCGATGCGGTCTAACTCGATCGCGGGAGCGTAGCGCTTGGCCCGGTAGGCAATGATTTCGCCCGGTTCAGCGGCTTCGAGATTGACGGTGATTCTCAAGCCACGCTCAACTTTTGCTTTGCCGGGGCTGTCCTCGTCCTCCATGTAGACGAGCGGCACGTCTTGATTCAAATCGCGAATCGTTTTGTCGCCGGAGACGGGATTGCCTTGCACAAAGCGCAGTTGGCTGAGCCTCATCCCGGCGCGAATGGCGACCGTAAACGTGCGCGAGACAACCTCGGCGTAGAGTTTGCCTTTGTAGCCCGGCGGCACGTGGTCGAATTCCGTGCCGTAGTCGGTGATCAGGCGGGTGAAAATATCCAGACGTCCAGTGGTGCTCTTTGGGTTCGCTTTACCGGAGATATTTTCCGGCAGGTTTAGTTCCTCGACTAGGGGCACGATGTAAACGCAGTCTTTTTCGAAGACCGCGGAGCCGGTCAGGTCGACTCGCGTCATTCGCAATTCTTTGATTTTGGCTTCGACGGTGCTATTGGGTCCGGGCAGAAAACCTGCGCGCACTCGATGCGCCATGTCGCCGAGCCTCAAGTCGAGACTCGCGGGCTGAACGTGTTCGGGATTGATGGCGGGCCTAGCACTGATGTTTCCGCGTGCGATCAGGTTGGTGATTTCCTGCGAAGGCAGGATTCCCGTGCTGCGGGTTCGAGCCTCTTCGGTGGGCAACTCGGAGCCATTCTCAAAAGCGATTTGACCTTGGTTGGACGCGGACATCTTCAAGACTCCCTTTTAGGCTGGACGAAGTGTGACAGTCGATTCTCTTGACGAGGACTGCTGCGCACCGGCTGGAAGGTGCTTTAACTGTAAGGACGCAAGAGGAAATGTGTCAAGTGAAGGCCGCGTCTCAGTTGGCCGCCGCAGTGAAGGGGCCGTCGAGCTTCGCTCGACCGGACAGCCGAGGGCGGCCGTCCCCACATGAGCATCCCCCAAAGCGAAACGCTACCAACCTTACTGATGTGCCGCGGGGCTTCCTACGCTGTCTGAGGTGAGCGGAGCGATCGCCTGCGCCACTTCGGCTTCTATTTTTGGCAGCGGCGATTCAAGAGCTATCTGCAACACCTGATCCATGGTGTCGACGAAATGGAGCTTCATGGCGTTGCGCAGATTCTCGGGAACTTCGGCGACATCTTTTTCGTTGTCTTTGGGAAGGATCACTTCAAAGAGTCCGGCCCGATGCGCCGCCAGAAGTTTTTCTTTGAGCCCGCCGATGGGCAACACCTTGCCGCGCAGCGTGATCTCGCCGGTCATGGCCAAGTCGCGCCGCACTGGAATCTTGCTCAGCGCGCTGGAGATGGCCGTTGCGATCGTGATGCCGGCCGACGGCCCGTCCTTGGGAATCGCGCCTTCCGGCACGTGCACGTGGATGTCGATGGTTCGATAAAAATCGCGTGACAAGCCGAGATGTTTCCACCGCGAGCGTACGTAGGTGATGGCGGCCTGCGCTGATTCCTGCATCACGTCACCCAGCTTGCCGGTTAGAGTTGGCCTTCCACCTTTGCCTTCGACGACAGTCGCTTCGGTGCTCAGGATCGAGCCGCCGACTTCCGTCCACGCCAGGCCAGTGACCAGGCCGATTTCGCTCTTCTCATGGGCCAGCGTGTCGCGGAACTTGATGACGCCGAGGAAATCGTTGACGGTTTCGCCCGTCACCGTGACATTATAGTTTTCGCCTTCCTTCACCACCTTGCGCGCGACCTTGCGGCAAACGTTACCGATTTCGCGCTCCAGGTTGCGCACGCCAGCCTCGCGCGTGTAGGCGCGGATGATTTCGGTGATAGCTTCGTCGGTGAACTTGATGTTCTTCTCCGACAAGCCCGCGGCCAGCATCTGCTTCTTCACCAGGAACTGCTTCGCAATTTCCACTTTCTCCTGCTCGGTGTAGCCGTGCAGCCGCAGCACTTCCATACGGTCCTGCAGAGCGGGGGGGATGGTGTGCATCACGTTGGCCGTGGCCACGAAGAAGACCTGCGACAAGTCGTACTCCACATCGAGATAGTGATCGACGAACATGAAGTTCTGTTCGGGATCGAGCACTTCGAGGAGGGCGGCCGACGGGTCGCCGCGGAAGTCCATCGACATCTTGTCGACTTCGTCGAGCATGAAGACCGGGTTCTTGGTGCCCGCCTTCTTCATCATCTGAATAATCTGTCCAGGCAGCGCGCCGATATAGGTGCGCCGGTGGCCGCGGATTTCGGCCTCATCGCGAACTCCGCCCAGCGACATGCGGACGAACTTGCGGCCGGTAGCCTTGGCAATCGACATGCCCAGAGAAGTCTTGCCGACTCCGGGAGGGCCCACGAAGCATAGAATCGAGCCCTTGGGATTTTTCACCAGCTGCCGGACGGCGAGGAATTCGAGGATGCGTTCCTTGATCTTCTCGAGCCCGTAATGATCTTCGTTTAGAACTTTTTCGGCGCGCGAGATGTTTCGAATTTCCTTTGACCGCTTCTTCCACGGCACGGCCAGGAGCCAGTCGAGGTAGTTGCGCGAGACCGTCGACTCCGCAGACATGGGCGGCATAGCTTCCAGCTTTTTCAATTCCTGGATCGCCTTGTCTTTTACTTCTTTCGGCATGCCGGCGGCTTCGATCTTCTTCTTCAGTTCGTCGAACTCGCTCTTCTCGCCGCGGCCCAGTTCCTTCTGGATGGCCTTGATCTTCTCGTTGAGGTAATACTCTTTTTGCGCCTTCTCCATCTGCCGCTTCACGCGCGATTGGATGGTGCGGTCGACGTTCAGTTTTTCGATTTCGATGTCGAGCACGTCGGCGATGCGGGTCAAGCGCTCCGCGGGATCGAAAATTTCCAGCAGTTCCTGTTTTTCTTCGATGGAGAGTTGCAGGTTGGCGGAGATCACGTCGGTCAGTTTCGCCGGATCTTCCATGCGCACGGCCGAGATCATGGTCTCGTAATTCAGGGCCTGGCACAGCTTGACGTATTGCTCGAACAGCGCAGTGACCCGTTGCATGCTGGCTTCGATGGCGGGGTTCATCTCGGTGGCGTAGCGGGCCACGCGCACCGACGCCTGCATGTAGCCGTCGGTGTCGGTGACCTGCAGAATCTTGCCGCGTTCGATGCCTTCGACCAAAACTTTGATATTGCCGTCGGGCAGTTTCAGGCTCTGCACGATGTTGACGATCGTGCCTACCTGGTAAATTTCATTGGCCTTCGGCTCATCCATGGAAGCGTCGTGCTGCGTCGCGAGGAAAATCTTCTTGTCCGCTGCCAACGCCTCTTCCAGCGCGCGCACGCTCGACTCGCGGCCCACCACGAACGGCGTCATCATGAACGGAAAGATGACGACGTCCCGAATGGGCATCATCGGCAGCTTCTTGCTTTCGAATTTTTCCTTGGATGTGGTCAAAGAATTTCCCCCGGGGAATTGAAAGGCCAGATCAACTAAACCAGATTAAGCAACCAGGTCAAGTAAATAGTTCCAGAAACCAGACCAGGCACCGCCTGAGCCCCTACGTTAGATTCTACTCCTGCGGCGTCCCAACCCCTACTGTAGAAACGTTGCTGGCAACGTCTTGTGTTAGCCAGCTTTTTCCATCACGGTGGCGAACGAAGCGCTGCGCTTCTCTACCATTTCGCGCGTTACTTCAAATTCTTTTAGCTTCTTCTGGCTGGGCAGGTTAAACATCAGGTCGAGCATGAGTTCTTCGAGAATCATGCGCAGGCCGCGGGCTCCCACTTTACGAGCCATCGCCTGGCGCGCGACCGCGCGCAACGCTTCGTCGCTAAACTTCAAGCGCACGTTCTCGAACTCAAACAGCCGCTGATATTGCTTGATGATGGCGTTCTTGGGCCGCGTGAGGATTTCGATCAGAGCAAATTCGTCCAGATCCTCGAGCATACCGACCACGGGCAGGCGTCCCACGAACTCCGGAATCAGGCCGAACTTGATGAGATCCTCGGGCTGGATCTCGCTGAGCAATTCGTAATTCCGCTTGCGCGAGACTGCCATATCTTCTTTTTCGGCATCCTCGCCGCCGCGGAATCCCAGCGACTTTTTGCCGACGCGCCGCGCGATAATCTTTTCCAGGCCGACGAACGCGCCACCGCAAATGAAGAGAATGTTGGTCGTGTCAACCGGCGTAAATTCCTGGTGCGGATGCTTGCGTCCGCCCTGCGGCGGAACATTGGCGATGGTGCCTTCCAGAATCTTCAGGAGCGCCTGCTGCACGCCTTCGCCGGAAACGTCGCGGGTAATGGACGGGTTCTCGTCCTTGCGCCCGATCTTGTCGACTTCATCAATGTAGATAATTCCGGTCTGCGCGCGGCTTACATCACCGTCGGCCGCCTGCAGCAGCTTCAGGATAATGTTCTCCACATCCTCGCCGACGTATCCCGCTTCGGTAAGCGTGGTTGCATCGACAATGGCGAAGGGAACGTCGAGCATGCGCGCCAAAGTCTGCGCCAGCAGCGTCTTTCCGGTGCCGGTCGGACCGATCAGCATGATGTTCGACTTGGTCAGTTCGATGCCGTCGCCGGTCTTCTGCCGGTTCATGAAGATGCGCTTGTAGTGGTTGTAAACCGCGACCGCGAGCTTCTTCTTGGTCTGCTCCTGCCCGATGACGTATTCGTCGAGGAAAGTTTTGACTTCCTGCGGTTTGGGCAACTGGTTGGGAACGCTGGCCTGGGGAGTGGCGCTGCGGTCGTCTTCGAGAATCGAATTGCAGACCGCGACGCATTCGTCGCAAATGTAGGCGCGCGGATAATCGCTGGGCGACGAAATCAGTTTGGCGACAGCGTCCTGCGATTTGTGGCAGAACGAGCAGCGCAAGATCTCTTCGGAGCCGGATTTGTTTTTCACTCGGCCTTACTCCTTTATGCCGGCAGAATCGAGTCCCAGCGTCGATCGCCTCGCCTGCCGTCCTGCATCTTACCTCTGCCCGGGGCGGTGTTTTTGGTTCACGCGCGAAGGCCGATCATACGCTTTTTCCGGTCTTATAGATGATATCGTCGATGATTCCGTATTCCTTGGCCTGTTGCGCGTTCATAATGAAGTCGCGCTCCACATCTTTCTCCACCTTATCGAGCTTTTGCCCGCTGTGCTTGGAGAGTAACTGGTTAGTTATCTCTCGCATACGCAGGATTTCCCGGGCATGAATATCGATGTCGGTGGCCTGGCCAGATAATCCTCCCATCGACGGTTGATGTATTAGAATCCTCGAATTCGGCAGCGCCAATCTCTTTTTGGCTTCGCCTGATGCCAAAAGTAACGCCGCCATCGATGCGGCCTGTCCCACACACAGCGTCATAACATCGTTCTTTACGTATTGCATGGTGTCGTAAATCGCCATGCCCGCCGTGATCGAACCTCCGGGAGAGTTGATGTAAAGCTGAATGTCTTTCTCCGGATCTTCTTGAGCCAGAAACAACATCTGCGCGATCACCAGGTTGGCGATATTGTCGTCAATCGGCGTCCCGATGAAAATGATGTTGTCGCGGAGCAGCCGGGAATAAATGTCGTAGGCGCGTTCGCCCCGCCCGGTTTGCTCGATGACCATGGGTACGAGCATCATGTGTGCGTCGTTCTTATTATTCGAATCGTTTTTCACGTTCACCTGCCACACTCCGCCCCTAAACAACGTCTGTGTCGCCAGGGGAGAGTCGAAAGTGGTCCGGGCCTTTCAGTAACTCACGACGCGGACTGGTGATACAAAAAATTGAGGGTCTTCTCGCTGCGGATTCTGTTCCGGATTCTATCGAGGCCCCCATCCTGTGTCAAACGAGCGCGAACCGCTTCCGGAGTCTGTTTGCTCTGTTTGGCCAGCGAGGCAATCTCCCGGTTCAACTCTTCCTCGTCGACCTCGATTTTTTCCAGCTCCGCGACGCGATCCAGTAACAACGACGACTTCACATCCTGCAACGCCTGCTCGCGCTGCCCAACGCGCAGCCGGGGCAAATCCATCTTCTTCATGTCTTCCATCTTCATGCCTTGCGCTGCCAGAGCGCGCAGACCGCGTTCCAGGCGCAGATCGATCTGCCGCTCCACCAGCGACTCGGGCACTTCGAAATCGTTGCGCCGGACTAACTCTGCGGTAAGTTTTTCTTTGGCTTCGTGCTCGGCGGCGTGACGCTTTTCCGCGATCATGTTTTCGCGAATCTGTTTCCGCACCTGGTCGAGCGTGGTGAACTCGCCTAATTCCTTGGCGAAGTCGTCGTTCAGTTCGGGCATGTCCTTGCGCTTGATGGCCTGCACCTTCACCGTGTAGACGAACGTCTTGCCGGCCAGCCGGTTGTCTTGAGCATCTGCCGCGTAGGCCACTTCAAATGAACGCTCGTCGCCGGCGGAGGCGCCGCGCAGGTTTTCGGTGAACTCCTTTACGGTATTCTTGCCGCCGATCTCGATCAGCACTTCGTCCATGTGAACGGGATTGGCGTCGCCCGCCTTGCCGTGCTTCGCCGCGTCCTTGGCTCCGTCTTTGACGTCTTTGGGCTGACCGTCCTTTGGTTGCCCATCAAACGAGGCCTGCGCGAAGTCGCCATCCGCCAGCGGCCTTCCCTCGATCGAAGTGAACGTGGCATGCTGCTCGCGAACGTTGGCCAGCGCCTGCTCGACATCTTCGTCCGTGACTGTAATCTCGGGATGTTCGGCGCGCAGTTCCTTGTAGCCCTCGACGCGAATCTCCGGCATCACTTCGAAGCTGGCCTTGAAGGTGAGGGGCTCGCCATCCTGGATGTGCAACTCGGTGACGCGCGGCTGCGACACCGGGATCATGCCCAGCTTTTCCGCTTCCTTGCGGAAGTATCGCGGGACCAGCGCCTCCACCACGTCGCTTTTCAGATCTTCCGCAAAGCGGTGGCGGATCATCGACGCGGGCACGTGCCCCTTGCGAAATCCGGGCAGCCGCGCCACCTTCTGATATTTGAGGATGATGGCGTCGGTTTCGCGAGTGACCTCCTCGGCGGGGACCTCTACGGAAATCTCCCGCTTGACGCCGTCTTTACTATTCTTGGAGTCGTTTTTAGCGTCCGCCGTATTCTTCGCGTCTGCCGTTTCTGTGGGACTCACTTTTACCTTTCAGGGGGTGGCTGGCGGTCGGGTCGCAACCGTGGATCCTTCGAGACGTGGATCCCTCAGACCAGGAACCAGCCGCATTCACACCCCGTTAACTTCAGTGTAAAGACAGAAGGAGAGCAGCGTCAAACCGCGGAGGGCGTGAAAGGAACCTTCGTCGCATGTGAGGTGTCTGAAGGAGTATGGGGCAGCAAAATGAGCGCTCGTTCCTCTGGCTGTCGCAGGCTGGTCAGGACCTTCGACATGCCTTGCGCTCGATGTGGCGCACCCCTGTCTTTACACTCTGCGCCGTCGTGACGCTGGCGCTGGGGATCGGCTCCAACACTGCAGTCTTTTCCGTTGTCAACACTGTCCTAATTCGTCCCCTCAGCTACCCGGATGCCTCCCGCATCGTGCAGTTCTTTCTCTCTTCATCCACAGGAGCGACGCCGGGAGCGTCCATTCCAGATTTCCGATTTTGGCTCGAGCGAGCAGATTCGGTGCAGGATATTGCCGCATACGACTTCGGGCAGTCCGAGATGGGTTTCACATCCGGCGCACCTGAACAAGTCCATGGCATCCACGTCACAGCGAATTACTTCCGTCTCTTCGGAGCACCGGTGCTGCTCGGTCGCACTTTTAGCCAAGCCGACAATATCGTTCATGGCCCCAACGTCGTCGTCCTGAGCTATCCTCTTTGGAGGCGCCGATTTGCCGGGGATGAGCACATCGTTGGCAAGACGATTTCGCTCGATAAAGAGTCGTATACCGTCATTGGCGTTACGGGGAAAGGTTTCAACTCGGAGCCCGAAGCTGAACTTTGGATTCCATTTCAGTTCGATCTCAACTCCACTGATCAGCTTCATTCGTTCGCGGCGGCAGCGCGTCTTAAAGCGGGAGTCACATTGGATCAGGCGAACGCACAACTGGACGCAGCTTCGCAGTCCGCCAGGCGGCTTTCTGAACTGCCCGACCTTGATTACCGGTTCCAGCTTCGGCGGTTACATGATGCAATGGTCGGAGATATCCGCTCCTCGCTCCTCACGCTGCAAGGAGCAGTTGGTTTTGTTCTGCTGATCGCGTATGTAAATCTCGCAAACCTGCTCTTGGCCCGAGCGGTTGCCCGCAAGCATGAGTTCGCAATTCGAATTGCAATTGGCGCACGCGCCGGGCGGATCATTCGGCAGTTGATCGTAGAAAGCCTGTTGTTGAGCTTTTTTGGTTGTTTCCTCGGCACGATTGTGGGACTTGTTGGTGTCCATCTACTGCTGAAGACAATCCCGGGAGGCATTTCGCGTGTTACAGGAACAGACGCCACTATCGGGCTCGACTGGCGCGTGATGGCGTTCACAATTGGGCTCTCCATCGCAACCGGACTCGTCTTTGGGATTCTTCCAGCGTCGCGGGTGCTTCAAGACAAGCTCGTTGACTCCCTGCACGAAACGGGCGGCCGTCACGGGCCTGGGGCGCGCAGTAAATGGTTGCACTCCCTGACGATCATCAGCGAGGTGGCCCTTTCACTGGTTCTACTTGTCGGGGCGTCTCTGCTTGGGCGCACATTCATTCTGCTGAACCGCGTCGACCCTGGCTTTGATAACCACAATCTCCTCATGGTTTCTATGTCCATGCGTGGCGGGAGCGCCGGAACGGTTGTGAGCTTGGCTGCTATGGTTCGCGAGGGGTGCCAGGAATTGAACGCGATCCCAGGCGTGAAAGCTGCTGCAGCTACCTTCAGTCCACCGTTCACAGACCGAATGGGTCTTCCGTTTAGATCTCTATCGGCCGCCGCGGCAATTTCGGGTGACGGCGAATGGATTGCGGCCTCCCCTGGCTATTTCCGCGTTCTCAAGATCCCTATTCTTCGCGGGAGAGATTTCGATGCGCATGATGATTCGGTCACATCTCCTGTCGTCATGATCAACGAAACCATGGCCAGGCGTTATTGGCCGCAACAGGATGCATTAGGCCAACAGATCGTGATCGGTAAAGGCCTGGGACCAAAGTTCGAAGACAGGCCGCGAACCATCATTGGCATCTTTGCAAACACGCGTGAACAGGATCTGACCGATGATCCTGAACCAACGATGGTCATACCCGATGCACAGATGCCGGCCGGAATCATGGACCTCATGTCGCAGTTCGGCCCCATGTGGTGGGTCGTTCGCACGAACATGGAGCCGCACCAGTTCATTCCCGCCGTCTCTGAGAAACTGCGCGAAGCGAGCGGGGGCAGGCCCGTGGGCAATGTGCAAACGATGGACGACCTGCTCGCACGATCCATTGCAAAACAGAATTTCAATATGCTCCTGCTGTCAATCTTCGCGGTTACAGCGTTGCTGCTTGCCGCTGTTGGGGTCTACGGCGTAATGGCTTATTCGGTCGCGCAGCGGACGCATGAGGTTGGTGTACGTATGGCCCTTGGGGCGGGTCGAATGAGTGTTCGGAACATGATCCTTCGGGAAGGTCTGACAAAAGGATCACTGGGTGTCATCTGTGGAGTCTGTGCTGCGTTTTTCCTTGCGCGATCGTTGGCGGCGCTTCTGTTCCGTGTGTCGTCTCATGATGCAACAGTGTTCGTTGCCGTGCCTCTATTCTTGGAGTTCACAATTGCGATCGCCACGTTCATTCCGGCGCAGCGAGTTGCTAGTCTTGACCCAGCCAGCGCATTGCGTTTCGAATGAGAGGACGTGGGGTTTAGTCCGATTGTCTCCTAACCCGGAAGGCCGACCCGGCGCAGCATGTTCTGAAAGCGGGGGTCGGCTCGTAGGGGATCCATGCGGTAGTCGACTTTCAGGAATGGCATTTGACTCTCCCGCTTCGCGTACGACTCTTCCAACCAGCGGAAGGCGGTGTCGGGGTCGCCCATGCCGGCAAAAAGGACTGCCATATCCCAGGCGGGCACATAGTGTTGGCGGGCGGTCAGCTTCAACTGCGCGGCGATTTTGCGCGCTTCGTTCTGATTTCCGGAAAGGGCATAGGCACGGCCGAGGTGGGCCCGCGAAGTTGGATTATCTTTGGAAAGTGCGCTGGCCTTTTGCAACTCGGTGATATCGGACTGGAAGTCTCCCTGTTGTTCGTAGACGGAAGCCAAAAGCTCATGCCCGGGCGCGAAATTAGGATCGAGTTCAAGCGTCCGCTGGACCACTTCGAGGGCCTGCTTAAAATCGCGCAGGTCGCGGTATCGCGCGGCCAGCGTCGTGTTGATGGATAGCGATAACGGGTCTGATTGCTGGGCCTGCTGGGCCTGCTGCAGAGCCTCGGGAAGGCGGCCCATCGCTCGCAGGTAATGGCTATACCATTGATGGGTGGTCGCGTAGCTTGGATTGAGTTCGATGGCGCGCTGAAACTCCTGCTCGGCCTGCTGCCAGTTCCAGTCGTAATAGAACTCAATCAATCCCAGTTCCGCGTGGCCCTCGGCGCTGGCCGGATCGAGCTCCAAGGCTTTGCTGGCGGCAGCCCGCGCCTTTGCCCGCGCGACTTCCGGAGGCAGTGACTCGGATCCGAGGAGCGAATAGCTTCCCGCCAGACCCGGCATAAGCGGCGGCGAAGGCGGGATCCTTTGCAATGGCGTCCTGGAAGAACTCGATGCTCTTGTTGAGCCCTGCTTCGGTGCGCTGGTTCCAGAAAAAGCGGCCCTTGAGATACGCTTCATAAGCATCGGGTTGCACCGTGCGTGCGTTGGTCGAACGCGCGAAAGCCGGGCGTTGCACTACTCGTCCCTGGATTTCGGTGGCAATGTCGTGCGCGGCCGTGCTCTGCAGCACGAGCACGTCCTTGAGTTCGTAGTCATAGCTGCGGGCCCAAAGATGGCGATCGCTGGCGACCTCGATCACCTGCACCCGAATTCTGACTCGATTTTTTTCCCGCTGCACCGTGCCTTCGATTACAGCGTCCACGCCGAGCTCCCGGCCGATCTGTGGAATCGTCTGCTTGCCACCTTTGTAGTGCATCACGGACGTCCTGGAGATGACGCGCAGACTGCCCAGTTGTGCGAGGTCGCCAATTAGCTCATCCGTCATCCCATCGGCAAAGTACTCCTGGGCGGGATCGTCGGAAAGATTTTCCAGGGGCAAGACGGCGAGGGAACCGAACTGTTTCCCGGACAGCGACGCATTTACCGTAGTGTTCGATGAGCCAAAGGGCCAATGCATCCGTTGCGGCAACTTCGCAACCATCCCAACGAAAACCAGGCCAAGCAGCAACAGCACGCCAAGACTTACCCTTAAGAGCTTCCAGCGCGAACCGTGCTGGCCAGAAAGTGGAGTAGAAACTGGAGCAGGAGACACACTGGGCTGAGGTTCGATTCTAGTGGGCGGCGGAGTGAGCGGCGGAAGCCCTGCTGGCTCGACCGCGGGCGCCGAAGCGGCCGGCTTGAGTGTTTCCGTCGACAACTTCGACCGGAGCGACAAAGCGGTAGCCTAGACGCGGCACGGTCTCGATGTAGCGTGGATCTTCGGCGGAGTCGCAAAGCACCTGGCGAAGCTTTTTGACTGAGGTGTTGAGACCGTGCTCGAAGTCGACGAAGGTATCGGCCGGCCAGAGCTTGGCGCGGATTTCCTCCCGGGTCACAACCTCCCCGGCGCGACTCAGCAACACTTCAAGAATCAGGTAAGGCTGACCCCGAAGTTTTATCTTCGTCCCGCCCTTGGAAAGCTCACGCGCACCCACGTGCACTTCGAACGGGCCGAACCGGTATTTTTCCCCAGGCCCCAAAGAATCCCCGCCAACACAATGCTGCTTCGGCATTTTACCATCGCAAGTGCGATCGGAACCTGTAACAAAATGGCGGGGCGACGACCTAAATTTCGGTGTTCGAGCCTGCTGCGTTTCGATCGTCTTCGGTTCGGAGCTCTGACAACTCCCGATCGTTCATAGAGTTAGCAACTCACCTCCGACTCACTCACGTTTCACCGCCGATGCATTGCGTTTTCCGCTCGATTGCGCGAGAGTCACTTGCATTCGGGGGGCGCAGGCCCAGCGAAGACGGCGTGGCATGCGGGTCAGAGGGGGGACTTGAAGCCCGACGGCGGAATTGGGGTTCCGCTGGCGCCATTGCCAAGGAAGCGCAGGGAGGTCCTGATTCAGGGCCTCCCGAAACGCTCTCCGCCGATCTTGCACGAGGGGTAGAAACTAGGTCCGGTCAGTGCGGTGGGAGCTGAGTTCGTTATTTATGAGTTTTATGGTTTGTAGCCAGAAGCGGCATTGGTCGCAATGGATACAGTCGGCGGTAGTCCGCGGCTAAGTCGGAGCGGCACCGACGAAGGTTGTGCCCCCGTAGGGAGAATCGTCGGGGGGCGGTTCTCCTCATGGAGTTGGAAGCACGATCGCCTCGCATGGACCTTTGGAAGGGATGCCATAAAAGGAACGGAATGCAGATCGAGCCAATAGATTTGAGAGCCAGGATCGAACAGGTGCGACTCAGCTTCGATACTCGGCTGGCTGAAGTGCTACTCGGTCGGCCCGATCTGAGCCAAGAGCAAATCGGGAAGCAATTCAGAGTCAGCCAGAACGTGATTCGGCGAGTCATGAAACAGTTCAACATCAACACTCGCAGGCGCGGGCCGAAGCCCGCGCAGCGCGCGCTCGACGCGTGAGCATGCAGCGTCATGGGGCCCGCTTTATCTGTAGTTGTTGAGATACTTGGCGGGGCTGGCCGGGATGGAACAGGCGACCTCTTGCGCTAGGAGATTCTCAGTGCCTGCGATTACGGTTACGCTCGTCGATCACACCAATTCTCCGCAACTCATGCCACTGATCCAGAAGCATCTGGAGGATATCTTCAAAGATCTCTTGTTTTCGCAGTCTGAGCCAGCGGTGGTCAATATACGATCCATCGCAACGCCCCCGAAGAGCGATGATCAGGATCTGGTCCTGCATTTCGTCAACGATATCGCCAACTCTTACGTCGCCGCTAACATGCCTGGTCCACCGATCAAACCTTATGACGGTGGTGTTACGCGCCCTGGGCCGAAGAAAACGGGCTCGGAGTTCTACAAATTTCCGACGGATCCAAATGGCAAGCCTATGGGGCAGTTCAGAGCGATTGGCTACGCGAAGCTCGCTGCGCATGAGGCGATGCACAACGTGACCAAACTGGACAACGCCACACTACATCCCCAGGGAGGTATAGGAGGGTCACCACCGCATCTCCCTGTAAATGACGCCAACCGAAAGGCCTTTCAAGCTGGCCTGGGTAACATCCCCAGCCAGCTGCTGTGACTGCGGGGGCCACTTAGACCTTTTCGGTTCCTTCGCCGCAGAGCCGCAGAAACTTCCCACCGAATCTCGGAGGCTCTTGAACGTCGTTACCTAGCCAGTTTCCTAGCGCCTTGTCGACATTGCGCAAGAACTTCTCATCCATGGGCTTGCTCCTTAATATGCGCGGACTTGGCCGTGACAACCCGCAGTGGTTGCGAGTCCACCGCTTGGGTATAAGTTGTCCGGAGAATTGGTGGACCTGGTCGGGATCGAACCGACGACCTCTTCCGTGCCATTTTGCCCGTATTAAGAAATCCAACAACTTACAGCGCCCAGAGGACCGTCTTTTGAGGTTTTTGTATGGGGAACGCAGGTAAGGATCACAGGTAAGAAACGCAGGAAAGTTGGGGTTATTGCAGCTTTGCGTATTCCGCCTTTGCTTGCTTCAGGATGGGGATGTCAGGGTCGGCGTCTTTCCACTCAGCGAAGAGGGTCTCGTAGGCTGCGCGGCTTTTGGCAACGTCTCCCTGCATCGAGTACGCACGGGCTAGGCCCAGTCGCGACACTACCAGGATTGGGCTCAGAGGGGACACTCCGCGATGCGCCAGAATCGCGCTGAATTCCCTGGCGGCATCTTCCGGTCGCCGTAGCCGAAGGTAAGCTAACGCACGAGTGTAGTTTGGGAGCATCCCCGCATGGGTTCCAAATTCGTACGGTCTGACCGACTCTAAGCTACGCACTGATTGTTCCGCCTGCCCGCTTTCCAACTGGAATCCAGCAAGAACCACCGGTGCGTCAACCTCGTTGAGGAGCGTGTCCGATGGATTTTCGCGCACAAGACTATCCATGATTTGCTTTGCCTCCGCACCACCGCCGCTCAGTGCCATCACGCTGGCCGCCTCGGCCTTTTCTACTTTGGAGTCAGCGAGTTTCACTACGCCGGCAGCTGTCCAGCGTGCTTGTTCGGGTTCACCGAACAGGGCTTCAGCGATCGCTTGTGTTAACAGCATCCTTGCCGCAAATCCTGGCAATTTGGATTGCTTGGCGATGCTGATAGCGTGGCGCGTGCGCTCGGTCGCTCGGCTCAGGTTACCCGCGATCAAGTCCATCCTGGCCTGCATGCCCACAGCGACCGGTTCGTCCGCGTTTTGTGCGATCCATGCCTGTTCCTTTTGGAGGCTCGCATCGTCTGAGCGCAGCAGCGCAAGCTGGTACAACGAGGAGTGGAGTGCCCAACCCTGAAAGTTTCTTTCCTGGGCAAGCCGGAGGATCGCTTCTGCTTGATCGTACTGTCCTGCTGCTTGTAACGCTGCTTCGAGGTTCCAATAGGGGAGTGGCATTTGCGGATGCAAGTTGAGCGTCTGCCGGTATTCTTCGGCTGCCTTCTGGTACTCACCGAGCTCCCCATAGGCCGCGCCGAGCAGGTTGTGGGGCGGGAACTGATTGGGTTCCAGGCTCTCCCAAGCGCGGAGAGCATTCATGGCCTTATAGATCTCGCCTGTTACGTAGAGGTAGTACACGGCCTCAATCCGTTGTCTCCCCATGCCGCTTGCGCGATCTCTCAGCGAAAACGCATGCTTTAGATCATTTTCTTCCTCTCCGGTTTCGCCAAGACTTGCGTGGGCCGTCCCAAGGAAAAACCACGCGTCCGCGAAGTTTGGGTCAGCCTTCGTCGCAATTTGTAACATGGCAAGAGCCTGCACAGGTTGGCTGTGCATCAGCTTGTAGCCGGTCAGGTAAGCCTTGTAAGACTGCACCGACTGAGTGCGCAGAGGAGCGGGATCCCGCGCAGCGCCTTCGGTTGCCCCGGAAAGCTGTACACGCGTAGTCGCAGCCAGTCTGCTGACGGTCGTCAGCACGTCGTCAATATTCTCTGCCTCGCCCTTTTGGTCGGAGAGAACGCCCCCGTTTTCACAATCCACCGCCGTCAGTTCGATTTCATAAGCGCTGCCCTGCGGTTTGATTGTCCCCTCGACCAGAAACTTGCCATTGTTTTGCCGACAGACTTGTTGGGCAAGGTCAGGAGTGAAATGAGTACCGAGGTCTTTCCCCATGGCTTTTAATAGCTCTGACGCACGGGCGTCGTCGACAACCTCGTAGGCCGGAGATCGGTCCAGTTCTGCCTCGGTCACCTCTCCCAGAACATCGTCAAACACGGGTTCGCCGGTGGCATTCGCAAACTCGCTGATGAACAGCGGTTTCCTGCTTTTGGGCGCGATGACGGAGTGCGAACGATGCCGATCGGCAATGATGCCACCGAGAACGGCGACAGTAACAAGAACCGCGGCCAAAACTGCCCACAGCCTGATACGGTGAGGAACAGGAGCCAGCGGCTTCGCAACGGGGCCGTCCCTATACCTCCCCGATTCGGTGTCTCGCTTGAGCCTTTGCAAGTCGGTACGCACGTCCGGCGCATGCTGATAGCGAAATTTCCGGTCTTTCTCCAGGCACTTGTTGATAATCCCTTCCAAGTCGGGAGGAATATCCGGATTGAGACGCACCATTGGGACAGGCGCCCGGTTCAGTATCGACTCGAAGACCTCTCCTGTACTCTCTCCACGGAACGGCAGCGTGCCGGTCGCCATCTCGTACAACATCGCGCCGAAAGAGAACAAATCCGTCCGCGCATCGAGTTCCCTGGCGCGAACTTGTTCCGGCGACATGTACGCGATGGTTCCCACTGCACTGCCGGGACTCGTCAGGTGCTCCTCCAACTCGACGGTCGGGGCGCTGAGGGCAACGCTCTCCGGCTTGGCGGTGACCTTCGCCAATCCGAAGTCCAGAATCTTCGCCTGTCCCCGGTTCGTGACGAAGATGTTCGCCGGCTTGATGTCCCGATGTACGATGCCCTTCGCATGTGCAGCCTCAAGACCATCCGCGATCTGGATGCCGAGATCAAGCACGGCCTCGATCTCCAGCGGCCTGCCTGCGATCATGTGCCGCAGGGTCTGCCCCTCCAGGAGTTCCATGGCGATGAAGGTTCGCCCGTCTGCTTCATCAATCTCATAGATCGTGCAGATGTTCGGGTGGTTCAGCGAGGACGCGGCTTTGGCCTCGCGCTGGAACCGGCTGAGGGCCTGAGGATCATGGGCTAGTTCATCGGGAAGGAACTTGAGCGCGACATGGCGACCGAGCTTCAGGTCTTCTGCCTCATAAACCACTCCCATGCCCCCGCCGCCGACTTTGCGAAGGATGCGGTAGTGGGAAACCGTCTGCCCCACAGGTTGGGACGGCGTGACCATCAGCGGAATGTTACGGGGAGATCACGGGAGGGTCAACTGTGGGAGACTCGGTGGCCTGGCCGGGGTCGAACCGTCTTTATTTGTTTCTGTACCAGTAACACAGGTAAGCATCACAGGTAAGATTCTTGGATCAAAATGGCGATGGGAGCTAAACCATCGAGAGATTTGGTGGACCTGGTCGGGATCGAACCGACGACCTCTTCCATGCCATGGAAGCGCGCTCCCAGCTGCGCCACAGGCCCACTTTACAGGGAGAAATTTCCCCAGGGTTCGGAGATTCAGGAAGGAACCTTAAGTATTCTCGCTTACCGTCGCGCTATAGTCAACGCGCGGCATATTTTGAATTTCTTTCCACAGGGTTTTCTGCCATAATTGATTGTGCACCCCACCTGCACAACTTCTCAAACACAATTTAGAGCGAGGAAGAGATGCCAGCGAAGTACATCTTTGTAACGGGCGGAGTTGTGTCTTCACTCGGCAAGGGATTGGCCGCAGCTTCCATCGGTTGCCTGCTGGAGAGTCGCGGTCTCAAGGTTAACCTGATGAAGTTTGACCCGTATCTGAACGTGGATCCGGGGACCATGTCGCCGTTTCAGCACGGTGAAGTTTTTGTGACCGACGACGGTGCCGAAACTGACCTCGACCTGGGACACTATGAACGCTTCACCCACGCCAAACTTTCTCGCGACAACAACTGGACCACCGGCCGGATCTACGAGCAGATTATCGCCAAGGAGCGGCGCGGCGATTACCTGGGCAAGACGGTGCAGGTGATTCCGCACGTCACCAACGAGATCAAAGCTGCGATGAAGAAAGTTGCGCAGGATGTGGACGTGGCGATCGTGGAGGTTGGCGGCACGGTGGGCGATATCGAGTCGTTGCCGTTCATGGAAGCGATCCGGCAGATGCGGCAGGAGCTGGGGCGCGAGCATACGTTGTTTGTTCACGTGACGCTGGTTCCGTTCATTGCGGCGGCGCAGGAGCTGAAGACGAAGCCGACGCAGCATTCGGTGAAAGAGCTACTCAGCATTGGAATCCAGCCCGACATTCTGCTTTGCCGCACCGACCGCTTTCTGGCGAAGGAGATCAAGTCGAAGATTGCACTGTTCTGCAACGTTGGGGAAGAGGCGGTGATCACCGCGAAAGATGTGGCCTCGGTGTATGAAGTACCGCTGGTTTTCGCCAACGAAGGCGTCGACACCCTGATACTTAAAGACCTGCACATGGAAGCGAAAGAGCGCGATCTTTCCAAGTGGGAAGACATTGTGCACCGCGTCTACAACCCGAAGGACACGGTGACGATTGGCATTGTGGGGAAGTATGTGGAGTACGAAGATTCGTATAAGTCGTTGAAGGAAGCGCTGGTGCATGGGGCGCTGGCGCACAATCTGAAGCTGCAGATCAACTGGATTGAAGCGGAGGGTCTCGAGGCTGGCGATGCGACCTGCGAAGCGCAGCTGGAAGATTACGACGGGATTCTGGTCCCCGGCGGATTCGGTAAGCGCGGCATCGAGGGAATGCTGATTGCGATCCGTTATGCACGCGAGAAAAAGGTCCCTTACTTTGGCATTTGCCTGGGGATGCAGACGGCGTGCATTGAATTTGCGCGCGACGTGGTGGGGCTGGCGGATGCGAATTCGAGTGAGTTCGATCCGGCGACGCCGCATCGGGTGATCTACAAATTGCGCGAACTGCGCGGAGTGGAGGAACTTGGCGGGACCATGCGGCTGGGCGCGTGGACGTGCAAGATTGAGCCGGACACGCTCGCCCACAGAATTTACGGCAAGCTGGAAATCAGCGAGCGGCACCGGCATCGTTACGAATTCAATCGTGAGTACGAGGAGCCGATGGTGGCGGCGGGGCTGCGCATTTCCGGGTCGACTCCGGACGGGACTTACGTGGAGATGATCGAACTTCCTGATCATCCACATTTCATCGGCTGCCAGTTTCATCCTGAGTTCAAGTCGAAGCCGCTGGAGCCGCATCCGTTGTTCCAGAGCTTTGTGGGCGCGGCCTATGAGCATGGCTCGAAGCGGCGCGCGGAAAAGGTATCGGCAGAAGTGGAAATGTTCCACCGGCCGGAGAGAGTAGCGGGCCGGTAAGGCGTGGTTTTCTAGTTTCAGGTTGCCAGTTTCCGGGGAGGTTTCTGGGCTGCACTTGACGCTAGAAGCTTGAAACCGGAAACTTGAAGCTAAGTCCCTTCCAAGTCGGCGATGTGCGCATTGGTTCCGGCAATCTTTTTCTCATCGCCGGGCCCTGCGTGATTGAGAGCGAAGAGCACGCCATTCGCATGGCGGAGATTATCAAGGGCGTGGCGCGGGGGCTCGGTTTTCCTTTTATCTTCAAGGCCAGCTATGACAAAGCGAACCGGACGTCGATCAGAAGTTTTCGTGGGCCGGGGATTAAAGAAGGCCTGCGCATTCTGAAGAAAATCAAGAACGATCTCAACATTCCGGTGCTCACCGATGTGCACGACGTTGCAGATGTGGGTGCGGTAGCCGAGGCGGTGGATGTGCTGCAGATTCCTGCTTTTCTGAGCCGGCAGACCGATCTGGTGGTGGCTGCGGCCTTAAGCGGGCGCGCGGTGAACATCAAGAAAGGGCAGTTCATGTCGCCGTGGGATATGCGCCATGTCGTGGAAAAATGCCGCGATGCGGGGAATACGCAGGTTTTTCTCACCGAGCGCGGATCGAGTTTCGGCTACAACAATCTGGTGGTGGACATGCGCGCGCTGGCGATTATGCGGAATTATGCTCCGGTAGTTTTTGACGCGACGCATTCCGTGCAGCTGCCTTCGGCGCAAGCGGACGAGAAAGGCCCGACGGTGAGCGGAGGCCAGCCAGAGTTTATCCCGGTGCTGGCTCGGGCTGCGGTGGCCGCCGGCGCGGACGGAGTGTTCATGGAAGTGCACGACAATCCGAAGGAAGCGAAGTCCGATGGAGCGAATGCGCTGGAGTCCACCAACCTGCGCGGATTGCTGAAGGAATTGCTGGCGATCCGAAAGGCTCTGGATGTCGCTCGGGTCACGCCTTGAAAGCAGTGACCAATGGTCAGTGTTTGGTGATCATCGGTCGGTACGAAAGTACTTTTACACTTTCCTCTTACCCTGCCTTGTGCTGACAACCGAAGTGAGTCGCCGTGGTAAATTTAAAGTTCCGCTATGAAGGAAGTTGCCAGCTGGGCTCTGAACATTGCGACGATGCGAGGGGCGAACTATGCCGATACGCGCATCGTCAGCCAGCGCAGCCGCGCGCTCACGACGAAGAACGGAAAAGTAGGCAGCGCTTCGGACTCTGAGTCTGTAGGATTCAGCGTGCGCGTGCTCGCCGACGGCGCGTGGGGATTCGCGGCCAGCGATGATGCGAGCCGCGCCAGCGTGGAAGCTACGGCCGCGCAGGCGGTCGAAATTGCTCGCGCGTCAGCTCGCGTGAAAGTGCACGACGTGCGCATGGCTTCCGAGAAACCCGTCGCTGCCGAGTGGACGACGCCGCACAAGATTGATCCATTCACCATTCCCGTCGAACAGAATATCGATCTGCTGTTGCGGGTCGATTCCGAATTGCGCGGTGTTGCCGGGGTCACGCTGGCGGAGACGAACCTGAATTTTCATCGAGAGGAGCAGTGGTTCGCGTCGTCGGAAGGCTCCAACATTCATCAGACGAAGTATTCGTCCGGCGCCGGATATGCGGCCTATGCTTTTGCCGGGAGCGAAATTCAGAAGCGGTCGTATCCGACTTCATACGGCGGGCAGTGGCAGAATAAGGGCTACGAACTGGTGGAAGAATTGAAACTGGTGGAGAACGCCCGCCGCATCGGCGAAGAGGCGGTCGCGCTGCATCGTGCGGACCAGTGTCCAGAAGGCGTGTTCGACGTGATTCTCGACAGCTCGCAGCTTGGTTTGCAGATCCATGAATCGGTCGGACATCCGATTGAACTGGATCGCGTGCTCGGCATGGAAGCGAATTTTGCCGGCACTTCATTTCTCACGATCGACAAATTGCGCACGCTGCGCTATGGCAGCGATCTGGTGAATGTGGTCGCGGACGCCCGCCAGGAGCACGGTCCGGGGCTGGGCACGTTCGGGTTCGATGACGAAGGCGTTCCGGCGCAGTGCACACCCATCATTAGTAATGGGCTGTTTACCGGGTATCTCAGCTCGCGCGAAACCGCGCACACCATCGGGGAGAACCGCTCCGGGGGGACGATGCGCGCCGAGGGATGGAACCGGCTGCCTATGATCCGCATGACCAACGTCAGCCTGCTGCCCGGAGAGAAGCCGCTGAGCTTGGAACAATTGATTGCCGCGACCGATCACGGAATCCTGATGCAGACGAACCGATCCTGGTCGATTGACGACAAGCGCTATAACTTTCAGTTTGGCTGCGAGATCGGGTGGGAGATTAAGAATGGCAAGCGGGCGCGGATGGTGAAAAATCCGTCTTACTCGGGAATCACCACGGAATTCTGGAATGCTCTGGATGCGATTTGCTCGCGCGACGAGTGGACGTTATGGGGGACGCCGAATTGCGGCAAGGGACAGCCGCAGCAGGTGATGGGGACGGGGCATGGAGCGTCGCCGTCGCGGTTTCGCGAGATCAAAGTGGGTACGGCGTTTAAGAGCTGATCTCACCACGAGACACGGAGACACAGAGAAATCCAGAATCCACTAATGCTTACCCGAGACCGCGCTGCCGATATTTTCGATCGGATCAAGAAACTCTCGTCCGCCGACGAGGTTGAAGTGCTTTTTTCTGGCGGGAAATTTGCGCTGACTCGTTTTGCCAACAACACGATTCATCAGAATGTCGCGGAAGAGAATTATGCGGTGTCGGTGCGGACAGCGTTTGGCGGGCGGACGGCGCGGGCTTCCACTAATAAGTTTGACGATGAGAGTTTGCGGCGCGTAGTGGCTGCTTCGGAGGAGTTGGCGAAGGTGCAGCATCCGGATCCCGATTTGTTGCCGATGCCGGATAGTCGAGAAGCTGCCAGCGGCGGGGATCAAAACCTGACGGGCGAGGCGCCCGCCTCCACACAGGCTGTGCAGTCCACACGTGCGTTGCCGTCGCGTCATTTTGCGGAGACTGCGGGCATTACTCCCGAGTTGCGGGCGGAAGGGGTTAGGAAAATTGTCGGAGTTGCGCGTAAGCACGCGCTCACTACGGCGGGAATTTTTTCGAGCGGCGAATCGATTGACGGCATCTTCAACTCGCGGGGGCTCGCCAACTGGCACACGCAAACTTCCGCCGATATCTCGATTACGATGCTGGGCGCGGATTCTTCCGGATGGCAAAAGGCGAACTCGCCCAACGTAGCCAACCTTGATCCACTGGCGCTGGCCGAGACCGCGGCGAAAAAGGCAATCGAATCGGCGCAGCCACAGCAGATTCCGGCAGGGAAGTACACGGTGATTCTCGAGCCCTCCGCGGTGCTCGACATTGTTGGTTTCATGTTCTGGGACTATGCCGGCATGGCGATTCTCGACCAGCGCTCGTTTCTCAACGGGCGCGTGGGGACGCGGCTGTTCGGCGAGAACATCACCATCTGGGACGATGTGACGCATCCCTTGCAGACGGGTTCTCCGTTCGATGGCGAAGGCGTGAGGCGCAAGCGTTTAGCCCTCGTGGAAAATGGAGTGGTGAAGCGACTGGTTTACGCGCGCGCGACCGCGGCGCGTATGAAGCGCTCCGAATACAAGGACGCCGTTGGCCCGGTTGAGGCCACCGGCCACGGTTTCGCGCTGCCCAACGAAATGGGCGAGCTGCCGCAAAACATTGTGTTCGCCGCGCCGCAGAATACTCAAACCGTCGAACAGATGATCGCTTCGACGGAACGCGGAGTGCTGGTGACACGGCTGTGGTACATCCGCGAAGTAGAGCCTTTTGAAAAGATGCTTACCGGGATGACGCGCGACGGTACTTTCTATGTGGAGAATGGCCGCGTGCAGCACGGCGTGCGCAATTTCCGCTTCAACGAAAGCCTGATTCACATGCTGGCCAACGTGGAGGCGATGAGCGTTCCGGTGCGCGCTAGCGGGGAAGAGTCGTTCGACATGGTGGTCCCGGCGATGAAGGTGCGGGAGTTCAACTTTACGGAAGTGACCAAGTTCTGAAGATTCTTTTTCTCTTCCCTTCTTTCCTTCGCTTCGGTAGCTGGCGGTGCCGGCCCTCTTCGGGTTCGTAATTCAATTCATCACGACCGGGAGCAGCGGAAGCGTATGATAGTGAGCAATCGTTATTTGGGCTATTAAGGTCAGGTTCCTGCCGTTGTTGTGACGGAGGTTTCCCATGACTCGCCGCTTCGCCCGCAGATTCCGCAGTGTCAGGTTCGTTGCTGTCTTCATCGCAACCCTCAGCATCCTAGCGTTATTCGCCACACCGGCGGCGGCCCAGAATCCTGTGCCCTTCGTGAACCAACCACTGGTCCCGGACGCCGCGGCGCCCGGCGGAGCGGGATTCACCTTGACGGTGAACGGCGCAGGATTCGTTTCGGGCTCGACAGTGAATTGGAACGGCAGCCCGCGAGCCACGACCTTTGTAAGCAGCTCTCAGCTGACCGCGGCGATCCTCGCATCCGATATTGCGACGGCTTCTACTGTCTCGGTCACGGCAGTCAGCCCTGGCCCGGGAGGCGGCTCCTCCAACGCCATGTTCTTTCCGATCAATACGCCGGCTACCACCATCACGTTCGGGACGACGGACTACACAGTGGGGCTGAATCCGACTTACGCGGCAGCGGCGGATTTCAACGGAGATGGCAGGCTGGACTTGGCAGTTCCGAACTATGGCTCTTCCTCTGTTTCGGTTATGGTGGGGAATGGAGACGGCACATTTCAGAGTCCGGTCGACTACCCGGTTGGCTCGGGGCCTCAGGGCGAAGTAGTGGGCGACTTTAGAGGGGATGGCAAGCTCGATCTCGCCGTTACCTACCGACTAACGCCGAGCTCCATTGACGTCTTGCTGGGCAACGGGGATGGCACGTTCCAGCCGGCAGCCAGCTATGGCGTCGGCAACGGAGCGACCTACACACTAACTGCAGATTTCAACCGGGACGGCAATCTCGATCTTCTAGTTGTGAACCAGTACGATGCCACCGTCTCCATCTTGCTCGGCAATGGCGACGGCACCTTCCAGCCCCAAATGACCTACAGCGTCGGTGGCAGCACCCCCACGGGGGCGGCTGCGGGAGACTTCAATGGAGACGGCAAACTCGACATCGCTGTGTCCAACTGGCGCTCAAACACTGTCACAGTCTTGCTTGGTAATGGCGATGGTACCTTCCAACCAGCAGTTGCCTATCCCGTGGGCACTAATCCCGGTGGCGTCAACATAGCAGACCTAAACGGAGATGGCATTCTGGATCTGCTGGTCCCCAACCAAGGCTCCTCGAATGTTTCAGTGCTGTTGGGTAAAGGGGATGGCACCTTCGCCGCGCAGGTAGAGTATCCGGTCGTGGCGGGCGCCATCAGAGCCGAGTTGGGAGATTTCAATCAGGACGGCAAACTTGACCTGGCCGTGGCGACCTACAAACCGTCCCTTGATCTTCTCCTGGGCAACGGCGACGGTACTTTCCAGCCGTCGGTGTCCTTTCCGACAGTGGCAATTCCTTGGAACGTCGTAGTGGCAGATTTCAATCAAGATGGGCGGCTTGATGCAGCCGTGCCGGGCTCGACGGACGCATCAACCATCGCCGTCATGCTGCAGATCGCTTCGACGACCAGTCCCACGACTACGGCTCTGGCTTCTTCGCTGAACCCATCAAATTTCGGGCAAAGCGTTACGTTCACGGCTGCCGTGAACGCGGCATCGGGCACTCCAACCGGGACGGTGATTTTCTACGACGGCGCAACCGCACTTGGCAACGCCGCACTGGCAAACGGCAGCGCGTCGCTGTCCACGTCATTGCTCGCGGCGGGCCCGCACTCGATTACGGCCGCGTATCAGGGTTCTGCCGTTTTCGCTCCCAGCACGTCATCTCCGCTGACACAGCTTGTGTACACCGCCGGCACCACCACTTCGGTGGTCTCGTCGGCAGAGCCCGCCGGTGTCAACAAGTTCGTTACCTACACCGCGACTGTGACAAGCCAGTATGGAGGCGTGGTCACCGGCTCGGCTACATTTCGGGACGGCGGCGCGACGATAGCAACGGTTGCCGTGAATGGGAATCAGGCGGCGTACCGCACATCCTACTCAGTTGGCGGCATTCACTCGATCACCGCGACGTACTCAGGCGATGCGAATAACGCGGGTAGCGCGTCCTCCACGCTGACGGAGGAGATCGGGAACGTGCCGTTCCCGACGGAAACTACGCTAACCACATCCGGCTCGCCATCCTTTGTTGGGCAGCCCGTAACTCTTACCGCCTCGGTGACCTCAATCTATGGTGCGATTCCGAACGGCGAGCTGGTTACGTTCCGCGATGACGGTGCTGTGATCGGCACGGGTACCACCGCCGGCGGTGTTGCCACGTTTTCGACCTCTTCGTTAACCGCGAAGACGCACACCATCAAAGCTACCTACGCCGGAGATTCCACGTTCAAGACGAGTTCCGGCACAGTCACGCAGGTTGTGGGCAAGTATGCAACGACCATGGCGGTGGTCTCCAGCCTGAGTCCCTCGGTCTACGGGCAGGCCGTAACCTGGACGGCGACGGTGAGTTCGAACGGGCCCAACCCGCCCACCGGCAGGGTCTACTTTGTCGGGCTCGGGTACGCGACTTTGAGCGGAGGCGTGGCCACTCTCACCAAGGCTTGGCTCAACGCCGGTACGTATGCCATCACAGCCGAATACAAAGGGAACGATGATTCGGGCCCAAGCGTGTCTTCGGTTTTGAGCCAGATGGTGAATCCGGCTTCGACCACAACGGTGATTACGTCTTCCGCCGATCCGTCTACGTTGGGGCAAAACGTAACGTTTACGGCGACCGTGACTTCCTCGACCGGAGCGCACCCCACCGGCACGGTGACGTTCAAGGCGGACGCGACGGTATTGGGCACGGTACCGCTGGAAGGCATAATTGCGACCTTTTCAACGTCTACGCTGCCCGTGGCGTCATTCCAGATCACCGCAATCTACAACGGCACCACGGACTTCACCGGCAGTTCAGACTCGCTGATACAGAGCATTACGCCCTAGTCTGATTGCAGTCAGAGGACTCGTCCCCGTGGCTTGGCAGCGGGGAAGAGGTTGAACGTGCCGGGAGTTCTCCGCGCAGTGGTGCTTGTCCGACTGGCTCCCGTTTATGCCTGAAATTGACCGCTGAAATGGGTTGTTTTCGGGCTTAGACGCCACTTGTCAAAATCCCTGTAATGCATTCATAGAAAAGCAGTTAGCACCCTCTCGTTCCATGACTTCGGTAACTTTGCACGTGTGGTGCAGGGGTGTAGGCTGCGTCTAGTTCCGTGAGACTCCGGCGTGCAGCAAAACGCCCGCTGGAAGGAAGGTTTGCTGCAATCGTGTCAACGGAAGCAGGCAAAGAAATCACGATTCCGATGCAGGCGGGGCACTATGAAGAGATGCAAAGTGCGCCGCGATTCCCGTTGCACCTTTCCGCCTCGGTAAAGGGGCAGAGCGGAGCGCTCACCGCGGAGACGCAGAATATCTCCGCGAACGGGGTGCTGTTTGCAATGGACAACGACGTTCCGGTGGGGTCGATGGTGGATTTCACGATCCTGCTGCCGGGCGAAGTGGTGGGATCGAAAAAAAATGTGCAGATCGATTGCCGCGGCCGGGTCGTGCGTAGCTTCGACGACCGAGGACGCCGCGGTGTGGGCGTGGTGATCGACGAATATCGTTTCGAGCGGTCGTAGGCGCGGGAACTTGGGCGCGGGAAGCTGAGCGGGGAAGTCGAGCTCAGAAAATCGAGCGCAGAAAACAAATGGCAACGATTCCGGTCGGCGTGGACGAAAATCTCGGCGCAGGCGAAGAGGGCGGCAAGGGCATCATTCGCGTGATCCTGGCCGACACGCAGGC
>CAVVGM010000007.1:0-548121 GCA_963747805.1 uncultured Acidobacteriaceae bacterium | reverse complement strand
GGCTCGTTGATCGTAAGGGAGGGCCGCGGCTTCACCTTTCTCGTTACGGGTTTTCCAGCCTAGGCCGTACGCTTTTAGAGCTTCCAGCGACGACGTGGTAGCATCCGCGAGCGGAACATCGAACTTCTGCACTGTAGCCAGTGATTCGCCCAGTTCGCCGCGCAGCTTAGACGCCGCCTCGCCCAGCGCGTCGAGCACCTTCTCCTTCGACGCTGCCGTCACCTGCTCCTCGGCCAGCGTGTCACCGCTCTCGCAATTGATTACCTTCAATCCCAGCACATATTCGCTGCCCAGGCTGCCAATCGATCCGGCGATGTAAGCCTTGCTGCCCGCCCGCTGGCAAAGCTCACGAGTCACTTCTGGGGTCAGTTTCGTGCTGGGTGGTCGGGTCATCAGTTGCAACGTCTTCGCCACCGTACTGTCAGGGAGCACACTCAAGAAAGGTGATTGCTGCAGGGAAACGGTGAGCGCCGTCTTTAGCGTGTCATCGAAGATCGCATCGCCCGTGCTGTTGGCAAAATCGGCGAGAACGATAGTGTCCTTGTCCGTGAGCTTGGCCTTGTGGTGGAAGACAACGAAGTAGCCACCAACGGACAATGCCAGCACAGCCACTACGGCGGGGACAATTATCTTCCAGCGCCGCCCAGCGCTGGTCACGATGTTCGCAGCGCTCGCAGAGGACGCCGCGCCGGAATCCGAAAGCGCATCCAAGGCAAACGCCAAGTCAGAGGCCGACTGGAAGCGCTGTTCCGGGTTCTTCTCCAGACAGCGGTGCACTACCCGCTGCAATGAAGGAGGAAGATTCGGCGTGACCTCGGAAATGCCCGGCGGGTCCTCGTTCAGGATCGCCGTCATGGTCTCTGGCGACGTCGGTTTCTGGAACGCCCGCTTCCCCGCCAACATTTCATACAGAATCGCGCCGAAGGCAAAAATGTCGGCCCGATGGTCGGCTCCCTGTCCCCGCACCTGCTCGGGCGACATGTAGCCCACCGTGCCCATCACCACTCCGGCTTCCGTTCCCTCGGTCTGCGTCAGCGCGCTGTGCTCCGAACTGGATTGCGGTTGCGTCAGCTTTGCCAACCCGAAGTCCAGAATCTTCACCCGCCCATCCTTGGTAACGAACAAGTTCTCCGGCTTCAGATCACGATGCACGATCCCTTTCTCATGCGCCGCCGCCAACCCGCGCGCGATCTGCACTCCGTAATCAATCGCTCTGCGCACCGACAAACGGCCGCGCTTCATCGGCTCCCGCAGCGTTTCGCCTTCCAGCAACTCTGACACTAAATACGGTGCGCCTTCATAGGTGCCCATCTGATACACGGCCAGAATATTGGGGTGGTTCAGCGCCGCAGCCGCCCGCGCTTCCTGCTCGAAGCGCCGCAGGCGATTGGGATCTGAAGAAACAAACGACGGCAGAACCTTGATCGCCACATCCCGCCCCAGCCGCGCATCGCGGGCCCGATACACCTCGCCCATGCCGCCCGAACCCAGCAGCGATTTGACTTCATACTCGCCCAGCTTCGTCCCAGCAGTGAGCGTGACTCGCGGCCCGGAGAACTGCAACAGGAAGCTGGAGCGCACGTCGTCGCTGGAGGCCAGCAGGGTTTCGACTTCCTGCCGCAGGGATTGATCAGACGAGCAGGCCTGATTCAGGAACGCGGAGCGCTCCCCCGGCGCCAGTTCCAGCGCTTTCTGCAATACATCGTGAATCTGTTCCCAGCGTTCCGGCGTCATAGGCGTTTCTGCGACATCGCCGCGCGGTTCAAACTTTTCCCAGCAGGTTCGCGTACTCGGCTTTGGCTTGTTTCAGGATGGGGATATCGGGGTCGGCATCCCTCCAGAGTGTGAGGAAATCCTTGTAGGCGGCAAGCGCCCGCACGCGGGCGGCATCGGCATCTGCTCCTTGTGAAGTTTTCGCCTGCAAGGCGTTGGCACGGGCCACTCCCAGATGCGCCAACGCTCCTGTCCAGCAGTTCCAAACGATGCCGCTGTGGTCGATGATCTTTTGAAACTCGGCGGCGGCGGCGTTGCCCTGTCCGGCTGCCAAGTAAGCTTCTCCGCGTACATATACGTGATAGAGGCAGGAAAAATTGTTGAGGAAACTAATTCTCCCCAACTCGATGGGGGAAGCAGTTTGCAGGGCATTCAGAGCGGCAGCCGGGTTCTTCCGATCCAGCGCCAGTTGCGCCTGAATCGCGGGCAGCCAAAGAGACTGCATCTGCGTGTCCAGCGGGAAGCGTTTTCCTAAGTCTTGGGCCACCGACTCGGCTCTTGCCGTGTCACCTGCCATGGCAAACGCAAGGGCTGCTTCGACCTCGACGGCCTGACTGGTAGGAGCGAGCTTGATAGCCTCATTCGCTGACTGCCGGGCTTCTGCAGGATTGCCGTAAGCCGCTTGTTCGAGAGCAGCATTCTCCTGCCATATTGCTCCCGCTTCCTTGTTGTCCGCCCGTATGGCGGAGTCCACAGCCCGCTTGGTTAGTTCCCGCGCCTTGCCCAGATGACCGCCGTACGCCGCGGTGTCGGATGCGAGCGCCAGTCCGTCGTTCTCATAGTCTGGTCGACCTGCGAACCACTGTTGCTGTTCCTCCATCGCGGCGGGGTCCGCCCCGAGAAAGTCTAGAGCATAGAGGGCACTCTGGAGTATGAAATCATCCAGTTTTCGGGCCTGTGCCTCGTGGATGATCTGCCGCGTTTCGTCGAAACGCTGCAAGGGAAGCGTGGAGATGGCGAGGCTGGCGTACGGAGCTACCTGATTCGATGCGAGGGGCACGGCTTGCCTCGCGATCTCCGTAGCTCTCTCATAATGCCCCTGTTCGCCGTACACGGTCGCCAAGTGGACATACGCTCTGAATAGCCGTGGATAGCTCTCAATCTCCTCCTGATACGTCTGAGCCGCTTTATCCAGTTCCCCAGTTGCAGTCCGATAGTAGGCGGCGGCGATGTCCAGCTTTTCCCGCTCGCTTGCATGTTCCCGCAACTGAAATGCTTTGGTGTAGTACTCGCTGGCCCGTTCCGGCTGGCCCAGACTGAAGTAGCCGCCGCCGACTGCGCTGTAGCCCGTGGCAAAATTCGGATCAAGCTCGATGGCACGCTGATAGTAAGGCAGGGCTGCGGCGATGCCTTTCTCGTTAGAGGCCTTTTGTCCAAGACCGTACGCTTTCAGGGCTTCGAGCGAAGACGTGGTGGCCTCTGCCAGCGGGACATCAAACTTCTGCACCGTAGCCAGCGATTCGCCCAACTCAGTGCGCAGTTTGGATGCCGTCTCGCCCAGTGCCTCCAGTACCTTCTCCTTGGACGCCGCCGTCACCTGCTCCTGCGCCAGCGTGTCTCCGCTCTGGCAGTTCACTGCCTTCAGTCCCACCACAAATTCGCTACCCAGACTGCCAATCGATCCTCCAATATAAGCTTTGCTTCCCGCACGCTGGCAAAGCTCGCGAGTTACATCCGGCGTGAGTTTCGCGCTCGCGGGACGCGTCATCAGTTGCAACGTCTTCGCCACAGTGCTGTCCGGGAGCACGCTCAGGAAAGGCGACTGCTGCAGGGCAACAGTGAGCGCCGTCTTCAACGTATCATCGAAGATCGGATCGCCGGTGCTGTTCGCAAAATCGGCGAGAACAATCGTGTCCTTGTCAGTGAGTTGGGCCTTGTGGTGGAAGACAACGAAGTAGCCACCAACGGACAATGCCAGCACAGCCACTACGGCGGGGACAATTATCTTCCAGCGCCGCCCAGCGCTGGTCACGATGTTCGCAGCGCTCGCAGAGGACGCCGCGCCGGAATCCGAAAGCGCATCCAAGGCAAACGCCAAGTCAGAGGCCGACTGGAAGCGCTGTTCCGGGTTCTTCTCCAGACAGCGGTGCACTACCCGCTGCAATGAAGGAGGAAGATTCGGCGTGACCTCGGAAATGCCCGGCGGGTCCTCGTTCAGGATCGCCGTCATGGTCTCTGGCGACGTCGGTTTCTGGAACGCCCGCTTCCCCGCCAACATTTCATACAGAATCGCGCCGAAGGCAAAAATGTCGGCCCGATGGTCGGCTCCCTGTCCCCGCACCTGCTCGGGCGACATGTAGCCCACCGTGCCCATCACCACTCCGGCTTCCGTTCCCTCGGTCTGCGTCAGCGCGCTGTGCTCTGAACCAGTCTGCGGTTGCGTGAGCTTCGCCAACCCGAAGTCCAGAATCTTCACCCGACCGTCTTTGGTGACGAACAAGTTCTCCGGCTTGAGATCGCGGTGAACGATCCCTTTCTCGTGCGCCGCGGCTAGCCCGCGTGCGATCTGCACCGCGTAATCAATTGCCTTGCGCACTGCGAGACGTCCGCGCCTGATCGGCTCGCGCAGGGTTTCGCCTTCCAGCAGCTCCGAGACCAGATACGGAGCACGTTCGTACGTGCCCATCTGATACACGGCCAGAATGTTGGGATGGTTCAGTGCCGCCGCCGCTCGCGCCTCCTGCTCGAAGCGCCGGAGGCGCTCGGAATCAGCAGTCAGAGAAGCCGGCAGAACTTTGATCGCCACATCCCGCCCCAACCGCGAATCGCGGGCGCGATACACCTCGCCCATGCCGCCCGAACCGAGCAGCGATCTGACTTCATAATCCCCCAGCTTCGTCCCAGCAGTAAGCGTCACTCGCGGCGCGGAGAACTGCAACAGGAAGCTGGAGCGCACGTCGTCGCTAGAGGCCAGCAGCGTATCCACTTCCTGCCGCAAAGAGGGATCGGACGAGCAGGCTTGATTCAGGAACGCGGAGCGCCCCCCCGGCGCCAGCTCCAGCGCCTTCTCCAGCACATCGTGAATCTGTTGCCAGCGTTCCGGCGTCATTGTTCTGCTGACTCTCTCAGCTGGTGATGCAGCCAAAGCCTGGCGGTAGCCCAATATTTCTTCACCGTCGTGGGCGACAGATTCAGCGCCCGCGAAGTTTCCTCGATGGAAAGCCCCGCGAAAAACCTCAACTCGACAATGCGACTCTGCTGCGGATTGAGTTTCGCCAGTTCGTTCAGCGCGTCGTCGAGAGCGACCATGTCCATGCCCTGGGTCTTGACCGCTAAATTGTCATCCAGGATCAATCTGTAGCCGCCATCTCGCTTGGCGACGTTGCGACTGCGCGCGTACTCGACCAGAATCTGCCGCATCAATTGCGCACAGATGGCTAAGAAATGCTCGCGGCTCTGGAAGGGAGCGGCGCCTTGCTTCTCCAGTCGCAGATACGCCTCGTGCACCAGGGCAGTGCTCTGCAGGGTGTGGTCTGGACGTTCGTTCCGCAGGTAGTGATGTGCGATGCGCCGGAGTTCGTCGTAAACCAGAGGAACCGCCGCACGGAAGGCCTCCTCGTCACCGGCGTGCCAGTTCGCCAGTAATTCACTGACCGTTTTGGGCGCAAGCTGCGACAACCACACCCCCAAACACGCGGGACCCCGAAATCTTGGTTCATAACGGTAGCCGCACCCGCTGCCAATGTCAATCGCTTGAAAAGACACGTACTTCGCCGGTTCAACGCTCGGTTTCGCGCCGGCCGGGTGGGAGAGCTGAAAAATAAATTTGCTTTCTCGCGACCAATTCCCCGAGAAATTTCGCTTTAAGAGATGACACGGCCTCAACTACGTGGCTGGGGGAGACACAGCATGAAGACGAACGATAGACACGAATCAGTTTCACAAATTGCCGGGCGGGGCATGGTGCTGGTCGGCCTTCTCGCGGTAACGCTGGCCTTCGCGGCGAGCAGCTTCGCACAATCGAACGCCGCGCCGGCGCCGACGGCTGCGGATGCAAAGGCCGCGCAGCAGGCCCAGGCGGCAGCGAATTCACCGGCGGCTCAGGCGGCAAAAGCGCCGAGAGGCACCGGAGAAGGAATTCAGGTTCACGGCCACTGGACCATCGTGGTAAGGAACCCGGATGGCACAGTCGCAGCGCGTCAGGAGTTTGAGAACACGCTGGATCCAATCGAGGGGGCCGATCTTCTTACCGGCCTGCTTTCGGGTGAATACGCAGCGGAGGGATTCTACATTGACCTCTACGCGGCAAACGGGGGTATCTGCGGCGGTACCGACTGCGGGATTTACGACTCTCGCACACCTCCGTTCTGCGTCGGCGGCAAGATTCCCATCAACGGGGCCCCTTGCGGAACCCTGACCTACGCAGCAAACCTGGGACAGCCACTCAATGGGACAAGCGATCAAAATGCGATCGGGTACACCCTTAGCGGATCAGTGAGCCTCTTGTCAACCGACGGCGGTGTAATAACAACCGTCGGAACCGGAATCAATAGCTGTCCACCAAACGGGAGCGTCTTTCCTGCTCCCAGTTCCGACAATAATGGAACCCAGTGGGGAGGCACGACCAATCTCGGGGTTGTTGCAAACGCGGCGGCAACAAGCGCATTCTTCATAAACGCCCCCGGGGCAGGCTGCATTCAAAACGGCGTACTGGTCTATGGCAACCCGCTTCTTCTTACCTCAACGGCAATCAACCCCCAAACGGTGACCGGTGGCCAGTCCATTGCAGCCACAGTGATTATCACCTTCACCGGCCCCAGCGGCCAGTCGGAGGCCTCCGCTCTGGCTCGTCCACGCGCGATTCCGCGAGCCCCGACTCCGGCCAAGCCTCCTGTACCGACGCCAGTAAATCACTGATCGGTGCACAGCGCGCAGAACGCAGAGCGTAAGGAGCTGGCGGTGGAGACGAGACCTGACAACCGACTGATGGCTAGGATATCCGCAGCCGCGAAAGCCATTTTCCCAGCGGCTGCGGCGGCGGCGAATCCGCGCCTCGGCTGCGTTGGCCTTCTCCTCGCATTGCTTCTCGTCACTTTATGCTTACCGGCTTCGCTGCGGGCGCAGGATGTCATCACCACTATCGCTGGAAACGTTGGTGGAGAGAACATTGCGGGGGCCAGTTTCAATCTGCCCACGGGCGTGGCCGTGGATTCGTTGGGCGATCTCTACGTTGCGGACACCAACAACTGCGTGGTGTGGGAAGTCACCAACGGAGTCAGCACGGTGATTGCCGGGATCCAGGGAAACTGCACGCCGGGCGCCGGTTCCGGCGCACTGCAATCGCTGGCGCATCCCATCGACGTGGCCTTCTGCGGCAGCAATCTCTACTTCGCCACGCACGGTTACGATCCGCTGCTTTCCGGGCAGAGCCTTTCAACGGCGATCGCCGGCGGCGTCTATGAAATAGAGATTTCGAACGGAACGTTTTCCACGCTGCCCATGCCTCCAACACCCATCAACTCCACGTCTCCGTTATTTCCCGTGGCCCTGGCCTGCGATAGCAATGGAGACGTTTACCTCGCCTCGTATTTTTATCCTCCGAGTGTGTTGCCCGCCGGCTCAGTGGATGAAATTCAAGCAGGCAACCCGACCACGAAGAATCTGATTCAGCAGCCGGGCACAGTCTATTCGGGGGTTGCCGTGGACAGCGACGGCGGCGTGTTTGTGCTGGCCACGACGGGAACGTCAGTGGGCTGGCTGGGAACCACGCTGTTCGGGGAGACCGGATTTATCGATCGGGTCAGCAATGGCGCAACGACGCCAGTTTTCACCGTCGACGACGGTTTTCCGAACACATCACGGCTGATATCCAACGGGCTGGGCAACTTCCTGCTCACCATTGCGGCCAGCGACACCAAGCCGACGGTTTTTGTGCAGGCCGCGCCCGGCAATGTAGTCGCCGGAAACGGGATCGCGGGCTTTAAGGATGGCGTCCAGGCGACGCTGGGCGAGTTGAACAATGCCACGGGGCTGGCGGTCGATGCCTGTGGATCGATCTATGTGGCGGACTCTGGCAATAACGCAATCCGGAAGATTCTGAATCCTGATACGGCGGGCACTTCGGCCTGCGCTTCGGGTGCGCCCCCAACCGGGCCTTTCCCCGCCCTCACCGCAAGTTTGAATATTGTGCAGGGCAACGGACAGATCACGGCGCCAGGATCGGTTACTTTCTATTCGACGGAGGGAATCCAGAATTGCACCACTCAGTGCACGACTGCACTCGGGGGCGAGGTGTTTTTCTGCTCGTTCTCAACCGCGTCGTACATTTCGGCAACCTCTACCGATTCGACTCCCTGCGAAGGCGGAGCTACGCTGGCAGCGGTTGCGGTCAGCCCCACGAGCGACACTTCGGGAAACGCCAGTGACCAGGCTCCGTTCCTGATCGCCGGCACTTACTACGTGGTCGCGGAGTACTTCAATCCGCCGTATCTGCCGGTTACGACGGGATACGTGAAGGTAACGGTTTGTGGGGCGAGTTGCACCGACTCGGGCGTGCCGAACATTCCCGTTGCATCTTTGCCCGTGGCACTGACGCCCGGAGCGCTGTCCGGGAACTCGAACGGTGGCAATGGGATTGTCGCGCTCGATGCCAAGAGCAATGAGTATTTTCTTAATGGCAGTGCAAGCACCGTGACCTTAGTGGATAAGAATAGCGGCGGCGGCACGATCATTTCCCCCAGCACCGTTCTCTCAACCGGCGGGATGCTCGGGCCAATGAGTAATCCTGCCGACATGGTCCTCGGTGCGGACGGCAATCTCTACGTCACGGACACCGGGAACAACCGCGTGATTCAGGTGGTCAATCCTTCGACCGCCAGCCCCACGGTCACGGTCATCAATATCGGATCCAGTGGGGGCACGCTCAATCCGCCGCTCACGGCGCCGATGGGAATTTTTGAAACCAGCGATGAGGTATACGTTACCGATATGCCGCCAAGCGGTCCGCGGCTCGTGGCTTTCCGGCCCGATGGCAGTTTTCCCACGACGATCCCGGTTACGCCGCCGGCGGGAACTCCGCCGCTGGGACAATTGCTGGGTATCGCGGTGAATCCGACCACACTGGCAATTTATGTGGCGAACTCAGAGGCGCCGGGCAGTACGTCGGGCGGCAGCATCATTAAGACCACGATTGGCGGAACGCCGTCTGTGGTAGCGATGCCCACGACCCTTACCTTGCAGTCGCCCTACGGGTTGGTGATAGATGCGGCCGGCGGTCTCTATTTTTCCGATACCAGCACGCACCTGGTCTACCGCTTGGATATCCACGGAAACGTGATCGTCGTGGCCGGCAACGGGACTGCGACCGAACAGATAGGAGACTCGCTGCTCGCAGAAACCGCAGTGTCGGCTGTGCAGACGGGATTGGCCAACCCCACTTGGCTTGCGCTCGACACCTCCAATAGCATCTACATTCTCGATGGGAGTAATTTGCTCTACCTGGACGTCACCCAGAGCATTGTGGATTTCACCGCAGAGGGAGAGTCGCAGACCATTTATGTGACGAACCCGGTGGCTGGGACGCAGGGCTCGGTGGAGATGGAGTTTGGATCACCTATATTAAATGGTGCAGACAGTGGTGACTTTAGCGTGGCCGCCGGAACCACGTGTTCGCAAACGTCCTCGACTCTTCTTTCCCCCAACACTTCGTGCGAGCTGGTGCTAACGCTCAATGCAACGGGCAACAACGCGACCGCGACCAGTTGCACACTTTCGGAGATCGAATTTTCTTTGGGCCCGCCACTGCCGGCCGGCACTTGCAGCGCTCCGCCGTCAGGTTCGATCGGGCAGCCGATCCAGGAGCAGACGATCCATCTGAACGCTATCGCCCCCCCAGCGGCCACGCTTCAAATCGTAGGCGCCGCCGCAACGGGAACTTACAACGTGCCCTATGGCGCGGTCACATTCACTGCGTCGGGAGGCAGCGGGCAATACACGTTTACAGAGAGCGGAATGCTGCCCTCCGGCATGATTTTAAGCCCGGCCGGAACTCTCTCGGGCACACCGACGCAGGGCGGGGCTTTCCCATTCATCGTGAATGTCAGCGATTCCCAGGGAGATACCGGCGGTCTCACGCAGTCGCTAGTGATCAATCCTGCCCCCACCACGACCACTTTAACCGCGACGCCGAACTCCCTCGGACTAAGTCAACCATTCACTTTGACCGCCACAGTTTTCTATAATGGGACGCCGGTCACGAGCGGCAATGCGGCCTTCTATGACTATAACCAGGTGTTGATTGGAACGGTGCCATTGAATGGCTCCGGGCAAGCCAACCTGGCGGCCACGAGTCCTGTGACTGGGGGCACCTACGCATATACCGCGACGTTCCAGAGCACGGCAAATCTGGCAACCAGCAGTGGCCCCGCGGACGTTACTGTGACCGGAATCGTCATCATCCCGACCATCATGGAAAACATTGCTGTCAGCGATGCGCCGACTTTCCCCGATATTCCGGTCAGCGAGACCCTCGAGGTAAGCGATCAAGTGACCGTAACGCCGCTCATCGGAGTCAACGGTGTTGCGGCCGTATATTTGTCGCCGGTCGCGCTCGGCTACGGCAACACATCGGGCACGCAGGCGGTCACGCTTTCGAATGTGGGGCAAGCGTCGCTCACGCTCGGAGGGTATGCCATCTCAGGTTCGGCGTTTAGCTACGGTAGTATTCTTTGCTGGAATGGTACGACGATTTGGCCGTCCACCCTGCCAAGCGGCGGCGCCTGCACGTTATTCATCACCTACAATGGAACGACTGGCGCCACGGGCACAGTGACGTTTACCGATAGCGCCGACCTGAGCAACGCGCTGCAAGGCGCGCAGCTCAGCCCCACGAGTTTTACGCAGATTGTTGCGCTGAGCGGTGCCGGCGCAAATACCACGGCGCCTCCTCTGTCGGCGACGGTCACGATTCCTACGGTCATGGAGAATATTGCTGTAAGCGACGCACCGACCTTCCCCGACGTATTCGATCAGGAGACGATCACGGTAACCGACCAGGTCAAAATTGCTATTCTGAGCCAGACCATCACGTTCACAACGCCGCCGCCGTTAGACGCGAAATCCGGGGACAGCTTCACGGTCGCGGCCATCGGTGGCGCGAGTGGGAACCCGGTGACTTTTAGGGTTGGCGCCGGCTCGGTGTGCACGCTTACTCTTCCCGCGACGTACAAAATGACCAGCGACAGCGGATTCTGCTATGTCGTCGCAAACCAGGCGGGCGGCCGCAACTACCCACCTGCACCTCAGGTTACGGATACCGTAGCCGCCGTTAAGACTGTTACGAAGATTGCGCCAACCGTGACGTTCACCGGTGCGCCAACCAACGCCGCGTACTTGTCCACCTTCAATGTGGCCACAACGCAAAACTCCGGAGTCACTCCAAGAATCACGTCGAAGACGACCGGTGTCTGCACCGTCAGCGGCGACCTCGTTACAATGAAGAGCGGTACTGGAACCTGCACCGTGGAGGCATCGTGGGCCGCAAACACTTATTACACGGCCACCAGTCTCACACAAACCACCACTGCGACGCTTTTGGGCACGAGCACGGCGATCACAAGCACCGCTACTCTGACGCCCAAGAACCCTCTGAAGGTAACGGTGTACTTCACCGTGAACAATGGGACGAGCACCGCAGTAAAGGGTAACGTGACCGTGACCGCCAGCAGCGGAGAGACGTGCATGGGGACGGTTGCCAGCGGAAAGTGCTTACTGACGTTCGCGGCTGCGGATGCGGGGCCACAGACGCTGACCGCGACCTACGTGGGCAACGCCGACGACAGCGCTAGCACCTCGGCCGTGTACCCGCCGACAGTGAACTGACGCTGCTCGTGAGCAACGGTGGTTCCTGCACAGTGATCGTAAGGTTTGCGCCGAGCAGTGCCAAAATATTCGGCGATACTTTGACAACCGTCTCGGGCACTGGCGTTGGGCTCGGACCGCCAACATACACTGCCTCCCGCAATATGACAGGCTGTTGATTCATTCGGGGAAGCGGGAGTCAAATAGTCAAATAGCGGATTTTGCGGACCAGTGACGTATACGAAATGTTTTCGCGGAAACGCACAAGGGAGATACGACTGCTCATCCCTCCGCCTCAGCATAGATTCCGCTCGCGGGACAGGTGCGTTGGTCGAACGCTTACGGTCGAGCGGCGCATAATCCATGAGCGTGACGATATCGCCTGCCAGGATCATGACATCTCCGTTCGCTGCCGAAGGCAACATCCAGCCCGAGCCAAATTCAAGATGCAGGTCACTGTAAGTAATGATTCTCATGCTCGTAAGAGAATGCTTGCTTGAACACGTCTTTCCCAGGTCCCAGACCCCCTCAGAGAGCGATTCGATTCAGCGCGCAGCCCGGTTCGTACAACTAGAAACCTGACATCCCCCGGATAGCTGAATAATAAGCCGAAACGCGAAGACCAAGTGTCATAGCTCTTCGACCGCAAATGCGGTGTGAAGCGCGGCCCTGACACTGGCCGGTGCCTGAATGCTCGCTCACGATCCTTGTTCCATTAGTTTCGACAAGTCTTCACGCTTGATGTCCCACGTTTCGGTTACGCGCCATGGATCGCCCGTCTCTAATGCCGCGTACCATGGCCAGTATGAGTCGCTCACCGGAACATAGGCCATGACAGCGCCGCGCCCGACCGTCCTTGAATTCCCGCTGTACCACACGAGCGCGATGCCTGGTGCAGCCGTGGCAGCCTTACGGAGTAGAGCGCGATTGCTCGGCATTTGAGTGTGAATGGGCTTGCCGTTAGCGACTTCCTCATAGGTCGGGGCTGCAAAGCTTCGTTGCGATACAACTCTCGACGGCACGAAAGGTGGGATCCTGATATTGTCTGCAGGCTCATTGCGGGGCTTGTTCCAGACGCCGAGCGCCCCGAGCGCCTTGCCAGAAAAGCCAAGCCACTTCGAGCCGAACCAGTTGTTAATCTTGATCAAGACGAGAGTTTCAGGCAAATGGCGTCGAACAATTCCGTTCACCACCTGCTCGACATGCCCGATGAAGTCTGGTGCGTCATCGAATTCCGGTGTCATTTTCATTTGTATTGGCCATATGCACCGCCGATGCTGCAATGAATCTCGGCGGATCAAGAAATCTGGTGCCAGCGGAGAGATTCGAACTCTCAAACACCTGTTTCTAAGACAGGCTGCTATTCCAATTCGCACACGCTGGCACTCTGGTGCACAGGGGAGGATTTGAACGTCCGCGTCCCACTAGGGGAAACCGGGTTACAGCCGGTCCGTTTCGGCCGGGCTCACGCACCTGTGCAAACTTGGCGGAAGGTAGACGAATCGAACGCCCACCGCTCATCACGATGCCCTGGTTTTCAGGACCAGTTGCCGGCCATTCAGCAGTACCTTCCGCGTGGCGGAGAGTACGGGAGTTGAACCCGTTAGCCTCTTGCGAGAGCCCTTGTTTAGCAGACAAGTGCCTTACCGTCCGGCCCACTCTCCGTCGAAATTGTCAAAAAACAAAGAAATTCTGGTAGGCCCGGTGGGATTTGAACCCACAAAAGGGCTGCTCTTGAGGCAGTTGCGTATGCCAGTTCCGCCACGGGCCTGAAGCTAGAAATTGTGCAGGAGTTAATAACTCAGTCGGGAAGTCGGGATGGACTGAGTCGTGATGGACTGAGTCGTAATGACGATCGAAATTGAAGCAGGCGCTTCACAACATCAACTTAGCATGAAACTGTTCGTAGTCCACGCGCTTTTTCGGAGGCAGCCCTGGAACAGAAGGCCATCCCCGACCGATGCAGATTCGGCGCAGCAGGGGCTATTCGAGAAAAAACCGATTCGTTTTCCAAAGAGACACCATCCCTAAGCCTTCGGCTTAGGTCGGTGCAGACTGTTCGGGGACTATCGAACACTGCTCGCACGAGGTCGTACACGATTCGAGTCCGTTCGAATTGTGTCCGATTCCGATTCGAACGGATATGAGTAATCTGAACCGCCACTTTAGTTTACTCAACGCTCGGCGCAGACAACCCTGTTCGTTTGGCGATTGACACGCTTACGCAATATGCGTAATAATGTACGCAATATGCGTAACTCTTCCGTGCTGACTGCGTTATTCCCACAGGTACGGCAGGGCGTGCTCGCGGCTACGCTCGGCCAGCCAGATAAGTGGTGGTATCTTTCGGAACTCGCCAACCGTTTGGGCACGAGTCCGTCGAGCCTGCAGCGGGAGCTATTATCTCTCGTGGCAAGCGGAATATTGGTGCATCGTCGGGAAGGCACGAGGGCTTATTTCAAGGCGGAGACCCAGTCCCCGGTGTTCCGAGACCTGCAGCAGTTGTTCGAAAAAACTGCAGGGCTGGCTCCAATCTTGGAGCAGATACTAAAGCCGTTTGGGAACAAGATTCAGAGTGCTTTTATCTATGGTTCCGTCGCACGAAGCCGGGAACATGCGATGAGTGACGTGGATGTGATGGTCATTGGCAGAGCAGGGCTTGCTGACCTGTCTCCAGCGCTCCGCAAGGCTGAGACGCGCCTGGGAAGAGAGGTCAACGTCTCGGCCTATTCCCCAGAGGAGTTTCGGGAGAAAATCAAATCGGGCGACCATTTCCTTGCCGCCGTTTTACGAGGACGGAAACAGTTTGTGAAAGGAGGCCAGAGTGACTTGGACGAGCTTGTTGGCAAATAAGGAAGCGCAGAAACACAAAACCTCCAAGAAGGAATTAGACAACATGCGGGCCCTGATCGCCCGCGACCTCGCAGACGCGAGTCTTGCTGGCCTTTCAGCAGACCGGAGATTCGCGACTGCCTACAACGCTGCGCTGCAGGCGGCGAATATGGCCATAGCCTGTGCGGGGTATCGGATCGTGAGCAAGGTCGGACACCATCGGGTGTCCTTGGAGAGCACTAGACTGGTGCTGGGTAACGCCGCGCACAGGTACGCCGACTATTTTGAGACGTGTCGACGGAAGCGAAATACTATCGACTACACTTTCTCCAACGTTGCGACTGACACAGAAGCAAAAGAGATCGTCGTCCAAGCAAAACAGTTTTACGTTGAAGTCGAAGACTGGATTACGAAAAACCACCCCCCGCTGAAAATGTGACAGTCGAGACCAGCCTAATCGACGCCGCCGCCATCACGCATGAGCTCACTCCCCAAGCTGCCGGAGAATCACCGGGTCCTTGATCGCCCTATCGTCTGCGAGCAAGAACGCTTTGCTCAAGATGATCGATAGAGTTGCATCCCCTTCGAACGGCAGGTACACCTGAGGCGTACCTGCACGCGCCTTCGCATCAGGCACGATGCAGAGGTATTGGTCATTCGGCTCCATCAGAATGTTCCCCGAGCCGAGGTGAATCTTGTATTGGCGTCTTGTCCCCTGAACCAGCAGAAACCGATCGCTCAGCATGCACTTGTCTGCAATCTTGAGCCGCGGAATCAGTCGCTCCAGCGTCTCACGTCGTGAGATGGCAGTCGCAGACAGCTCGCCAAACGAATAGTTCCGCCAATATTCCCCATACCGGGTCTCGCGTCCGCCGTCCTGCCATGCCGGATCGTTGCCGATGGATCCCACACCGACGAACAGATCGACGTCACGCATAATCTCCGAAAAGACCAGCGTCGGAACTTGATCCATCCGCAGCGGTTCGTTTACCTCGTCTGCGCCAGGACCGAACGCTCGCGCACGGTAGCCGCCACCCCCGGCATGTGCGGTGTTCAGCGCAGCGCCGGTTCGGCAGAAGCGGACTTGGTCGGAGGCCAGCCGAAGGTATGTCCCAGCCTCATTCGTGTCCTGCCCGTAAGCATCGCCGATGCCCTCGATCCAGAACTCCGCCCTAATCCCCCAAGCGGCAAGCTCGCGGCTAGCAGGCGGATACTCGTCATCGACCATGAGCCGCAGCTTGTTCTTCCAACGCCGCGCGCCGCACAGTGCATTGAATTGGTGCTGGCGAAGGATATGCGCCGCGAACCGGTTGGAATAGCGCTCCGTACGCCGCTCTGCATCGGTTACCAGGTAGACTTCGCGGTGCGCCTGCTTGAACGGCTGCACCATGCCAGACGATTCGATGCGTCGCCGCCACGCCACCACCTCTTCGACGTTTCGGCCCGCAGGATGCCACAGGGTGATCGTCGAAGCATCGGAAACGGCAACTGTCTCTGCTTCGAGATCCTGCGCTTGGCCTTCGATCATTGTCACGGCGACGCCGTCCACGCACCAGATCAGCCTCCGGCCGATCGTGCCCACCACCGGGTGGTCGATGTACCGCTCGCGCCATACGCCTGCAGGCCAAGTCTTCTGCTCTAGAAAGAGCCCGTCGATCCGCTCCTTCTGGGCCGAAATCATGGCCTGCAAATCCTTAATATCGCCCTGCAAATCCTTCCAATCCTCGGCACGTTCCTTCTTGACCGGAGCAGGAACGGACTTCAGCGACTTGCCCTTGCCGTCGAACCAGCTCACCTCAACATCGCTTCCTTTAACCTCGACCCTTACTTTGTAGTCGCCCAATCCCAATGCCTCCTCGCGGACGCCGACACTCGTGAGTCCACAATCCGGCACGCTCAGCTCTTCGATCTCCTCGCGCGGCAACTGCAACTCGCGCGCCGCCGCGTCGAACGCCTTCTCGACCTCCTTCTGCGCTGTGCCGAACCTTACCCGCACCTTTAGCATGGCCAGTTGCCCCATAGCCTCAGGACCGACCATCTCCGAGAGCGCGTAGACTGCTGCGTTTCCAACCTTCACCGCCCGAGGACCAACGCCCGGCACCTTTCTGTACGCCGAAAACGCTACCGCTGCCGCTAACCTTGCATCGCCGTCGCGCCGCTCTAGCAGCGGAAGCAGCCATAGAAAGCCTCGCAGGACGTTGGCGTTTTCGTCGTGAATCGTATCGCCTATTCCTCGCGGATCTTTTGCAACAGTGTGAGAACGGCCTTTCCCTACACTCGGCAGCCAAGCCTCCATCGCCTCCCGAAATGCCTCCTCGCCCAGTGTTGCTACCAACTCGCATCCCGTCTTCAGCCATTTCGCGGAAGGACGTGCTCCGGTGGCGGTCAGTGCGTGTCGCAACACAGCGACCCATCGATTCTGTTCAGCCTCGGGGAGAGCGGCAATATCTAGGTTCAAGGCATCGCTCCAACTTTCGCCAGGAACCAGGAAATATTTCGCTCGGTCGCCGATCCAACGTGTCAGACGAGCGATATCGCGTGGAGTTGTTCCGAGATGCGGTCCCAGAACGCGCGCCAGTCGCCAAAGCGTCAGCACGAAGCGCTCGCCCTCGGTGAGACTTCTGCCGTCGTCAGTAAAATTTCCAACTGTTTCCAGCAGCGATGCATCCGACTCGTCCGACAGCTTCGCCCCGTGCGGAAACGTATGGTGAGGCTGCATCGCAAGGTACAGAATTAGATCGAACAGTAGGGCTCTGTTTAAACTCACGGGCTCTCGCCCCAACCTGCTCACAATGCCAGTGAGGCTACTGCGTGATTTCCAGAAGGGCTCATCGTTATAGTCGAGGCTCGGGCCCAGCAAAGAAGCCATATTGCGTTCCATCGCAGCCATCAACACCATGCTGCGGGGGGACGTATCGAGCCCAAGAATAGCCTGCCCGGCTGCGAACGCATCCAGGTCCGTGCCCCACTTTACGACTTGGATCTTTTCCTCGAGCAATCTCGTCAGGAATACGTGCGCGGATGCTAGCGGAGAGTGAGTGAGCATCGCGTACCTGTCCGGTCCACACACAGTAGTCTCAGACGCGGGATCAGCCGGCAACATGCCAAGCAGGACTTTCAGAGGTACAAGCACCAGTTGGTCTCCGGCGGGAGATGGAGTTGGTGCCGCCTTCAATTCGCTTGGTTCATCTTCGTCACCCTGCAGCGGCAGTGCAGCACAGATCTGGTCCACCGTAGTGGCAAGCCGGTTGGCATCCTTCCCGCCGCCCTGCCGAAGTATGGCCGCGAATCGCCGTGCCGCTTCTTGAATCTCTCTATCGATCCCATGTTTTGCGGTGTAGCGTTCCAGAGACTTTGTCGCCTGTCCAATTGGCAGGCCGTAGGAATGTCCCGTCTCCGTCAGCCATTCGAGAAGCTGGAGCAGGTCCGTTCGATCGAGCGGCAAGCTACGCCTGAGTAGCGCCCCAATGACCGCAAGCGTTTTGTACTCGGCTCCGAGAACCGCTGACCAACCGGGAACACGAGCGAGATTGCTCCCGTGTCCATCACGAACCGCGTGATCGCGGATCTTCTTCCTGCTGGCGTGCCAGAACTTAGCCTGCACCACAGCTGCCTGCACGAGCAGTCGGCCTCGCTCAGGCGAACTGGCCAGCAACTCTCGTCCGCTGGGAAAATCCTTCAAATCTACATCTTGGTAATAGCGATCCGGAATGCTGGCAACCGCCTCCCTCACCCAGTTGCGTACCAAAGCGTGCTCCGCCGCCAAGGGGTCGTCGGCTGAAAATTGAAAAACCGGGGACCCGTCGGGACCTGTCACGTCTAACCACCCACCAGCGGCGTGAGCTTTATAAAGCTCACCGTAGTTTGCGGTCCAACGACAAACTCTTCGTCCAGACTCTCAGCCTGACGGTTGTCGATGAGGATGAAGAACGCATTTGTGGAGAATCCCTCAACTGCCAGCTTGAACTGTGTCTCCCAATCGAGTGGACGGTGCGATTTTAGCTTGCTGCCGTTCAGCGTGCGCTCTGCGTCCTGCGGCTGCACCAGGCCATGAAAGATGAGCTTGTCCTGCTGCCGGTTGAACTCCCGCACCTCGTGGTGCACACGCTCGCGCAGCAACTCGCGCACCGTAATACGCTCGCTGAGGAACTCCAGCGACAACTCCCACAGACTCTGGCCCGAAGCCGTCTCATCGCGAACGCAAACTTGCATTGGCGCCACCTCGGAGCGATTTTACCAGCGCGGCTGGAAGGCGGCGCGCCTTTCCAGAGTGGTGCCTGAGAGCCGTGTTCTTTGGAATCCTGAGAAGTTAGCTTCGGGGAAAAATACTACTGCCGATTGCGAGCGTCTTGCTGGGGACCGCGAGCCACAATGGCCCAAAGCGGCGGAATTGTGGATTCCTAGGTTTGGAGAGTGCCGATAGCTCGAACGAACCGCTGAACTACTGGATATTCAATGAATCCGAGCGGCGTAGCTCGCTCAGCCTCCTTGCCTTCTCAGTCATCAGCAAGTTGATTTCATCGAAGTGCCACGGGCGGAAATCATGTGTATCGACGCCGACATCCAAGGAAAGGGAAGGTGTGTCAGGGAGGCTCCCATGAGAATGTCCGTACAGGTGCCACGCTCCATGATGAGAGCGATTCCAGACCCGCATGGCGTAGTGACAGATCACGACAGGTTGGCCATGTATGGAGATTTCCGCAAGGTTGCTGAGCCAAGAGAACTCCTCGGTCAGCTTGCGAATTTGTTTGTCATGATTACCCGGCACCGCAAAGATCTTCTTGCAGCGAATCTGCTTGCGGTGCTCCAGAGCTTTCGCCTTGCTCCCGATGCAGAAATCCCCAAGGAAATAGAGGATGTCATTGGCCTTAACGGAGGCGTTGAGACGGTCGAGGATCGTTTGATCCATTTCCTCGACGCTTCGAAACGGTCGATCACAGTAGCGGATTATGTTGTTATGCCCGAAATGAAAATCCGCCGTGAACCATACGTTCGGCATGTCTCTTGTGAACTCCTTGGAGACCTAGCCCGGTCTCAATGATGCTTTGCGTTCCGCTGCGGAACGACTTGCTGCGCAGGAGCTTCCGGCATTGGCATCTGTTGTGACTGAGCGGCACTCGACGCTTCTGGCGTTTCTTGTCGCACGTTGGCAAACCACGTACCCAACGCGAATCCTAGTGCTAGAGCCGCACTGGCAACGACAGGCAGCCAAATAGCCCAGACCTGCTTTTCCAGCCTAACAAGGAAATCATCCATCTGCTGCGCCCTAGTAGTCATGCTCCGCAGGAGCGAGTCATTGGCGCTTCTGACCTTTTCGATCACTCCGATGTCAGGGTGAGCTACTTCTCGTAGCACGTTGACAAGTTGCTCTTGAACGGAGTTCATTTCAGAACAGGACTGGTCAAGCGCTCTGGCCGTGTCCGGCAGACCGGACTGCTGGAAGCACTGTCGCAGGCTCTCGCCCAGAAGCTTTGCTATGCGTGGCGGGTCCAAACCTGTTTCCAATTCCTTCGGCAATTGTGCAATGCGCGACTCAAGCCGTGACGTGTATGTTGCCAATCGCTTCTCGACTTCACCAGCCTTAGATAGAGCATTTTCCAGAATCTTCTGCAAAGACTTCCGTTCTACCGCGATTGCCGCGGGCGTTTCTCTCGTGAGAAGCGCCAGCATACCCATCGCTTCCAATACGCGGAGCACCTCGTCGTTTGGACTGAGGGTGCGAGTGTGCGCGATGACCCTGTAGTATTCCGCCTGCCGTGCAGCGGGCACCAGTCCTGCCAGTTCATCGAACAGGGTTTTGCTCTCGGACTCCGCGCCCTCCAGATTGAGGAGTTCCTGATCGGGGCTCATGGTAGGAACACCTCCTTTGCGCGGTCGAACTCGGAGAAGAGCCGCCGCCGGTAGCTTTCGGCACGCATCACAATCGAGGCACGCTTCAGTTCGTTGATCGCATTCTGCCTGGCAGCAATCTGGCCAAGGCGGATGCCGTGTTGCCGGGCGGGATTCTCAAGTTCCGCCAAGCGAAATTCCATGCGAATCACGGTCGGCGATAGCGCTTCGCGGAAGCGAATGGCTTGCTCAGCCGAGTCCCAATAGCTGAAGTCTGCTTGAGGACTTGTCGCATTCTGGACAATCAGATATTGGGCCCGACTCTGCAGTCGGTTCGCCCATGCGAGGACACTCTCAACACTTGCTGGGTCTGACGTGACAACACCCACAGCGGTGAAACGCGCGCCGGTAGCCGCGACATCCTCGTGCATCGCGTCGAACCAGTCACTCGCAACTTGCCCCGAACCGGCTCCCATGTCGGCGAGGATGATCGCTGCGCCGGATTCGAGATGATCGACGAACGTGTCGAGGCCGGCGGGCGTGTGAATATTCACCTTCGCTACTGACCCGTTGAAGAAGTGCTTGAGTGAGCCCCGAGCCTTATTTTCCGTGTCGAGGTCGAGAAGCGTGAATGGAATCTCATTGGCTTCGAACCACTCAGCCAGGGCGACCATCAGGCCGGTTTTGCCGACTCCACCTTTGCCACCCATGGTGAAAACGACTCGTTTGTTTCTTGGTTGGGTGTTCATCGCGATCCTCCTTGGCCAACGAGCTTCAGCGGCTCGCTTTCTTCGAAGTGAAAGTGTTTGGGTTTTGCCCTCTGCTCGACTGGCTTTGCCCTGAGCGCTGCAATTCGGGAGGCAACGTCTTCGGGATTCATGCGGGCGGTCACGGGCGATTGCGGTTCGAGCGGTGGCAGTTCGTACTGCACCTGCTTTCGGTGTTTGGCGCGAACCTTGATGAACGAGTGAATCGTGCTGACGGCCACGTCGAGGCCGACACGCTCGCGAAGAATGCGAACGATGTCGCGATACGTGCAGCCTTTGCGCCGCAACTGGCGAATCAGTTCGCGGTGAGTTTCGAGTTTGGAGCGAGGTGATTTCTGCGGGATCGAATCCAGCAGGGAAAGAAGCGTTGGGTCCATGATTTTCAGGCTCCTTAGCACCTGGCCATCACAGTCCGTTAACAGTCCGATAACCCGTCTCCACAGTCCGATAAGTGCCCTAGAGCGCTATCCGTACCGTTTAATTTCAATCGGTTACGAACTCTAGGACGACTTTCACGGCGGTAACACGGGTTCAAATCCCGTCGGGGACGCCAATATCAACAACGGTACGCCAGTTCACGAAAAACTCGTCAAAATCCTGCATTATTGAGTGATTTCGCGGTGCAAAGAAGGCTGTTTCCATGGAATATGCTAGACCGTCAGGGAACACCACGCGCTGCAACTCTTGACGCTGCTTCAGCCCTGCTTCCATCCAGGTGTGTTCAAGGTCAACCACTTCACGCCGCGCCTGCTCGATCAGGCTCTCCATCGTCATTTGCTCTGATTCTAAGGCCCTTAGACGCTCCGTGATCGCGGTTTTGTCCACCTCGGTAGAGACCTTCATTGCATCGAGATCATCCTGTGACAGCTTCCCACCGAGGAATGCTTCCACGGCCTTGCGGTGCAAAGTGGTCACGTCTGCCAGTCGCGTGTTTAGTTGACGCCGCTCACTCTCCGATTGCTCCTTACGAACCTTCCATCGCTCCTGCGCGATCTGTGGCAGAGCATCCAGCAACTCCTGTGTCGGTTGGTGCATGTACAGCAATTCCGTGAAGTGGTGCTCCAACTTGTCGCGCCGGATACCAACCGCGCCGCAGCCTTTTGTCCAGCACCAGTACCTCGCATACTTCTGGCTTCGGCCACGGGACCACCCTGCTGTAAGGGGCTTGTCACAGGAGGCGCAGCGCACGAAGCCAGCGGGCCTCTTAAGCAATATGCTGGCTTCACGAATCACAGAGAGCTCATACACATATTATTCATCCAAAGAATACTGCTCCTGTACCACGCCCTGCGTTTGAGAAGCCTAATTTGCTAAGTAGTAGACCGTCCCGCCTGTCAATCAATGTGATGCCTTTCCCATCGAAATCACCGTGGCCAGAAGCGGGCGAGACAGGCAATGCGCTTCCGCCGTTGCTGATTTTCAGACTCATCCTGGGCGAGCAGTGATCGCAAAGCCAAAAGTACTCCAGTTTATTGGGCTTGGAAGTGCGCACTCTCGGGTCAGCTTCAAGCCGAAACAGTTTTCCGTTGCGGAGATAGCGAAACGGAACAGAGCAGGAGGGATTGCAGCATTTCCCGAGCATTGCCGGTGGCGTCCTAAAGTATTTTTCCTCTTCTCGAGATGTGGGTCAAATTTGCCTGGGTGACAGGTCCGAAAGGTTTGGTCTGTCTGAATCCTCCGGCGTACTGGCAACATACTCGTTTTCTTTCTGTTAAACCAGGTTATCGACTACGGATGGTTTCTCGGATTCTCCAGCATTCTCTGGAGAATCGAATCGCACCAAGTTGTGGTGTTCACCTATCTAATCTTGTTGTGGCTCAATGACGATGAAGGTCGTGTTGCCATTACGATTTACCAACAAGACCAAGCTCTGGTTGCCCGCTCGGCGAAGTGCTTTTCGGTATTCAGTTGTCGAATCAAACGGCTGCCGGTTTACCTCTTCGATTACATCGCCACGGCGTACTCCAGCACCGGCGGCCGGGGAATCCGGCGAAACATCTGTGACAACGACTCCGTGAATACTGGGACTGAGGTCTAATTCGCGACGCAGTTGCGCCGTCAATTCGTCCACCTGGAAGAACTCGCGCTGCTGCCATAAGTTCGCCTTCTGCGACGTTTCCTCATCGCCGTGGTTCTACATTCTTCTAGTGCGTTCAGGCGTGCGGAACTCTGCGCTCGCTGCCCCGTTCAGTCTCGCCAGCGGTCAAAATACAGGGAGAGAACTACCGTCGATAGCCAGAGAACCAGGATTACGACCGCAATGAATACCGATACGGATGTCATGGCCCATTCTTTGCGCTCGCCGGTACTGCGCTAACCTACGTCTGGTGTGTTCTCAGCGGAGAACAACCTGCTCGCAGCGAGCCTGCTCCAGAAGGTTGCGTGGAGCACCCGAAGCCAGCAGCGCTCTACCATCGGGTGATCTCCCGCAGGAAAGTAACTGGCGCTCATTGCAAAGGCGCTCGCATCTCGAACCACGCTCTTCCAAGCGACCCTAGCAAGCCGCAATGGCAAAATCAGCCTGGATCGGGACCTGGATGGGTACGCACGGCGAGTGCAGACGATAGAGCACCGCTGCACTGCAAATCCCACACTCAGGGAAGCGACTCCCCTCGAAGTACATTTCCCGGCGCCCCAGTGCGTGCGGGCTCGAATGGAGTACCTCGTAGACGCCTGAGGCTGGAACCAACTCACCGGACTTGAACGCTTTGACGATCTTCAGGTTCTTCCCCACGGTCATAACTGTGCCCTCCAAATGTAAGCATGGCGGTATCAGCCAGGAATGGCGCTTGGAAGATTAAGCAAGGGAGACACTGCCTGGGGAGGCAAGGTTGGCTCACCTCCCCGCGGTCTCACGGCAACGCCAGCCGGCGGCTCAAAATCGGGGTGGCACCAATGGCAAATGCCACATTTCACGCACCACCACCGCTCGCCGCATGACGGGCAGATCCTGACTTTCATGACGCCACCCTCCTGCTTTGAGCACTCAGCGTGCTTTTTTCAAGTTAAATACCATCGACTTTTGCGGTTGTCAAGAGCATGTTTTTTTGATCGATAAGAGATATAAATACCTATTTTACAATAACTTAAAAGCACTCCTATTTTTCAGAGACTTGACATATGACAATATGTCGCTCATATTATCTTCCGAAATCACTTAAGCACTCCGGGCGCCAGCCTAGGGGCTTAGGAACTCTTGAACTGAGGTGAGAGAACTATGCTTCGGACCTACTGTTTGACGCGGTCGGTCCGCTCCGGGAACTCACTTCCCTTCACCAGTGGATGGATCAGACTCTTGAACACGTGTTGAACAACCACACTGCTCCGGCTGTCGCAAGCCGGACTTTTGCCCCTCCTGCCGAGGTTTTTGAGGACGCCGACAAGGTGGCTCTCAAGATCGACGTTCCTGGCCTGTCGGAGAAGGACTTCGATATCACGCTGAACAACGGTCTTTTGACCGCTCGCGGGGAACGCAAGCTTGAGAACGGCTTCAAGCAGGAGAATCTGACTTGGACTGTGCGCCCTTATGGCGTCTTCGTTCGCTCCTTCAACCTGCCCAACACGATTGATGTTAATTCGATCAGCGCCACCTGCACGAATGGTGTTCTCGAGATCGTGTTTGCGAAGCGTGAAGCGGCGAAACCAAAGCAGATTCCGGTGAAGGTCGCCCAGAAGGAGCTCACGGTGTCGTCGTCGGCTTAATCTAGGGCCTGTTCCAATCCGGGAGTGGCGACTCCAAGCTGCTTCCGATTTCGGGTTGCGGGAGTGGCGCCGTCTCCCCTCCCGTGACCCGCAACCGTTGTCTCCGACAATAGTGTCGTGGCAGATCAACCAAGGCCTTGAGTTTTATGCATAGTTTAATTTCTGCCAGGGTACGCGGCAGGCTCTTAGGGACGGGCACGGAGCTTTGTTATGCCAATAAATTACTACGCGGTGTTGCGGGTTTCACGCGACGCGACCTCTTCGGCCATTCACAGTGCGTTTCGGTCGCTCGCTCGCCAATACCATCCGGATACAGGTCAAAGCTCTTCGCCAAACAAATTTCGCGAGATCGTTGAAGCCTATCAGGTGTTGAGTGATCCCGAACGTCGCCGGCTGCACGATGTGGAACTTTCGCCGCCGCTGAAGCACGCCCACGTGGTACCGGAGCCCCTTTTTGCAGATCGGGGTTGGTCTCCTAATTCGATTCACATAGCATCTTCGAATTTAGAAGATCTCATGGCAGCAGTGTTTTCGCTTTTCTATTGAAGCGTGCGCGCGAGAGCGCAGAAGGCTATTATTTCTTTGCTTCCCAAGCAAAGTGGTAAGCAAAAATCCACCGCTCTTGGAGTTCGTTCACAGTCAGAATCCGCCTTGGGGAGCCCTACCTGCTTCAAGCTCGGCTCGGACGGCGATCGCACGAAGCATTCCGGCAAAAATCCATCGATGCACGGGATACAGCGCGTACCAGTAGACAAGACCACCTAGTCCCGCAGGGTCGAAAATGGCAGTCTGGCGGATCGTTGACCCTTGGGAATTTGGCTGCGCACCGATCGGCTCGACGTCGAATTGGAGCCAAGCACGTCCGGGCACTTTCATTTCGGCCACCAGGCTCAGACGACGATCGGGCTCAAACGCTTCCACTCGCCAGAAATCCAACGCATCCCCCACCGCCAGAGTCTGAGAGTTACGTCGCCCACGCCGCATTCCGACGCCTTCCACCAGAAGATCCAGAAACCCGCGCAACCACCACAGGAAATTCCCAAAGTACCAACCGTTCGCTCCTCCAATCTGCCGGATGGGAGCAAAAGCCGCTGCCGGTATCACGGAGACGCGCAGAGTACGCGAGTCTACGAGTCGGGTTCCGAAGCGCACGCCGCCCCACGATCGGGTCTTACCGGCAGAGGAGAGAGCGTCCGACCAAGATGTCTCCGCGAACGCAAGGTTCTCGTTGTGTAAGGCTCTTTCGATCGCATCCTTCAAACCTTTCGGCCTGATATCGAACACCTTCAGCGCTGACGGGTTCTGGACCAGTGTGGGGTTGCGCATGCTATCGACAAGCTTGCGTCCTATGCGAGCATAAATAGGAGTGACTAGGCCTAACCACAAACTGGAGAGGCGAGGTGTTAGGACTGGAACCGGAATCATCCATCGGTGGAGGCCGCATTGACGCGCGTACTCTTGCATGATTTCGCCATAGCTCACTCGATCGGCGCCGCCGATCTCGAATACCGCTGCTTCCCCGACCGGCAACTCAAGCGCCTGCACGAGGTAAGCGATCACGTCTTCGACTGCGATTGGCTGCGCCTTCACGTCGACCCAGCGTGGGCAAATCATCACCGGCAAGCGCTGAACCAGAGCGCGAATCATTTCAAACGAGAGGCTGCCCGAGCCGATTACGATCGAAGCCCGAAACTCAATGGTTGGGACCCCAGAGGAACGCAGAATATCCGCTACTTCTTGACGACTGCGCAAATGAGCAGACAGAGATTGCCCCTCTGCACCGAGCCCGCCTAAATAGATGATGCGGCGCACACCGGCCTGGCGTGCGGATGCGGCGAAATTGCGGGCCGCTTGACGGTCCTCCTCTTCGAACTTACCTGAGGAACCCATCGAGTGAACGAGGTAATAGGCTGTGTGCACTCCGGCCAGCGCTGGCTGCAGTGAAGCCAGATCGAGGCAATCGCCCTTTACAACATCGGTACTGGGATCGGCACGCGGTTGCAGAAATTCAGGGTGCCGTGCGAGGCAACGAATTGGACACCCGGTCGTCTCAAGAGCCTTGAGGAGACGCCCTCCGATGTAGCCGGTGGCTCCAGTCAGCAGGACTAGCGGGCGGGCAGCGGAATCAGATGAGGACTTCGATGTCAGGATTCACTCCGTGAATCATCTCTTTGGAACCCAAGGAACGAACACGCTTGTTCTTCTTCTATACTCCGCGAAATCAGGATTCTCGGCCATCTTCTTTTCAAGCATTGGAATCCCGGAAACCTTCAGGATCAAGAGGGTGATGGTGAGGGGCCCGACAATGCTAAACCAGCCGCCCGGAACACCGACCGCCACCACCCAAATGCCCCACCACTGCACTACCTCTCCGAAATAGTTGGGGTGTCGGGTGTACCGCCACAGCCCGTTTTGCAGTATCTTGCCCCGATTGTGCGGGTCTCTTGCGAACCTCGCAAGTTCCGCATCCCCCACCGATTCGAAAAGGAACCCAAACAGCCAAATACAAGCACCGATGCCGTTGAGAAAGCCGAACGTGGTCCCTGTGCTTCGATTAATCATCAGCACCGGCAACGCGACGATGAAAAGAAGCGCGCCCTGCAGGACGTACACCTGGGCATACGAGCGAGCATAGAACCACTTGCCCCATTCCCGTCTCCAGGCCATGTAGCGGAAATCTTCCGCTTTGCCGCGATGGCGGGCATCAATGTGCCATGCCAGACGTACGCCCCATACGCTCACCAAAATACATACCAGGAGGCCTCGCGTGCCGGAACCGCCCGCTAGAAAGAAAGAGGTCCAGGCTACAAGGACGAAGCCCAACCCCCACGCCACGTCGGCCACATCATTCCTGCGCTTGAACAAAGAGATCAGGAACCACAGGCTCACGTACGCCCAAAGCAGGAATGCCAATGGAGTGTAGTAAATCATAGGCCGATCTTGGACGCGATCAGGTAGGTTCCGACAGATACGGAACCTGCCAGTACCATGCCCCAAGTCAAATCCACTACGGTCAACACCAACGGCCAGTCCTTGAGCGTGGCGAGATTGGTGAGATCGTAGGTTGCGTAGGTAATCAGGCCGAACAAGGCCCCGAACAGGAGGGCACGCGCCCATGAGCCTTTTTCAACCGCCGGAGCAATGACGAAAACTACCAGGCCCGCCAGGAAGAGGAGGTAAAAGAGGATGGCGGCCGCCCAATTGACCTTGGGCGTCATCAAAAATCCGATCTGCTTGGCATAGAAATTCTTCGCTGCTACGCCGAGCCAGATCATATCCGCCACGAAGAAAATCGGCAGGGCAATGAAATAGAGTTTCAGAAACATAGCGTCACCAATTTGTTTTTCAACCTCACGCTCTGCAACGTGCTGCCTGTGATCCTGGCTGATCCACCCATTCACTAGGCTGACAGGTTCTGCTGAATATATTTCTTGCTGTCGAACTTCTTTCCCGTGCTCGCACCGGACATATATCGAATCTGCCCGAAGATAGGTCGTTCAAACCAGGGACGATCGAACTTTCCCACGATCGACCAAGCAATTCCTGCATAGCCGTTGGGGTCGCGCCCATCCAATTCGTACTTGTCATTCAGTCGCACTGCGATCTGGTATGCCTGAGCCGGCGATGAGCTCCACTCCAGAATCTTTTTTGCCCAGTACATCCGCATATAGTTGTGCATCCAGCCGGTAGTGACCATCTGCGCCTGCGCCGCATTCCAAAGTGCATCGTGGGTTTCTGCTTGTTCCATCTGCCTCTCGGTGTAGAGCACCGGGCGATTGTCTTTCGCGTGGTTGGCCAGCGTGCGGTGTGCCCACGGCTCGGCGCACTCGAAATTGTCATAGTTGGGATTGAATCGGACGAGGTTAACCGCCAACTCACGCCAGGTGATGAGTTGACCCAGAAACGCTTCCTTGTCCGCCGTGGGCGCGCCCGCATTCTCCACGGCGAGAGCAACTGTGAGAGAACTGATATGCCCGAAATGCAGATAAGGCGAAAGCCGGCTGGTACCGCCCAGCTCCGGCTTGTTGCGGTTCGCGCCGTACGTGGGCAACCCATGCCTGATGAATTCAGCGAGAAGTCCGAGCGCTTCCTTCGTACCGCCGCGAAAGCCTGACACGGGGCCAACCGAGGTATCGAGCGGCCAGCTTTGCGTGATGTCAAACTCCGCATCCAGCGACTGCAACCCCGCTGGTCTCTTCCACGCTACCTTTGCTTTTATACTGTTCTGCGGGACTAGAAACCGTCGAAGCTGTGCCCGCAATCGCGGCCTGATGATGTGCGCCGCGTACTGTGCCTTTTCGAGCAGTTTCGAGGGAACGATCACATCGGCGTCCACGGTCCAAAACGGCATCCTGAGCTTCTTCTCTGCCGATTGCCGCCAGGACTCGGGTTCCCGCATCGGATTTTCATCGCCCACGACAAGCGACGGCCTGACTTCGTCGCAGAACTTGATGAGGTTGTGCTCGGGGAATCGCCGTAGCACGAAGCCAATATTGCGCTTTTTGAGTGACTCCACGATATCTGGAATACCCTCGGCTAGAAAGCGATAGTGGCGAAGGTTAGCGTGCGGATAAAAAGGTACGGGCGCAAAGAATACGACTGCGGGCTTGCCAAGTGCGTTGGCCGCCTCAACTGCCACGTCTAGTGATGGATTGTCCAGGCCCCGTTGCGCTCGCTGCATCCAGTAAACGACGCAGGTACCAGCGGGATCGGGTGGTCCCGGGAGCCTTACGCTTACGCGAGGGCTATCGGCTAGTTGTAGCAGTTCATCCATAGGGAATTGGCACCGTCCGAAGTTGGGAGTGAGCTACCTCCGTTGAAGCTCCTTGATTGTTGCCATCTCTACATCAGACCGGCCAGTTCACCAACTGGATGGCAGGCAGGTTCAGCCCGAAAACCAAGGCTGCGGCCGCACACAGAACAGTAGTCGAACCGAGCACTGGAAAGATGCCCAGCACAATCCCGAAAGCCAGGCTCAAGGCAAGCTTCTCTGGCGTGATCTCTTGGGTAAGAAGGGCCACGATGGGTGCAACGACTCGGCGATGAAAGAACCCGCGTTTCATGATTGCCTGTAGCCCTCGGCTAGAACCTCGCTCCCCGAGCAGCCAGTTGGTGTTCCAGCGCGGAGAAATCCTTAAGCACCAGCCAGCGAGATCCCTCAGTGGCCTGATCCAAATGAAGTTCCGGAGCGCCACCGAGCCACAGAGCTGTGGAACGCGTCACCTTGCGGGCGATGTAACTGAGATCGTCGCGCACCTCTGAACTTGGCGCGGACGAAAGGCTGAGTAAAATCACGTCCGCTTCACTTTTTCGGGCGGCCAGGACGATGTCCGCGGCCGGCAAATCTGTCCCGAGATAAATGGCGCCGAGGCCTCCTGCCGCAATTAGCATGGCAGCGGCGAGAGTAGGGAACGCGTGGCGTTCATTTGCCGGTGTGGCCAGCAAAACCCGCGCTGGGGGATTCGACGGAGAATAGGTTCGCACCAGCGAGGCCAGCACGCCGGTCAGCAGATTGGTCAGCATGTGCTCCTGGGCGATGCTGCACTTGCCCTCATGCCAGCGCGCGCCGACCGTCCTCATCAGAGGCAGCGCGGCTTGATGAACGAAGCTACGGGGGCTTCCCATCGCCGCTGCCAGCCGGTTGATTTCACGATCGGTACCGGCAAAGTCGAAGCGTTCGAGGGCGCGTAGAGCTGGCGCCAGCATCGCATTCGCGTTGGTCGTGTTCGAAGTGGATTCCCCGGATGCGATGGAAGAGCTTTTCTCCAGAAGCCCCCGCAGTTGGCGGTCACCGAGCGCGGCCACCTGTCCGATGCTGTGTCCCTGCTCGACCGCCCGCCGTAGCAGAAGCAGTTTCTGGATTTGTTCCTCGGAGTAAACGCGCCCACGCCCGGCCCGTTTGGGAATGACGGTCCGGTAGCGGCGCTCCCAAGCGCGCAGCGTGTCCAGCGGGATCCCGGTGAGTTTTGCCACGGCGCTGATGGGGTAAGAGGTCGGCATCTGAAAGGATCCTATCAATCCCGCCTTTTGTTGTCAAATAAATGTCCTAGACAAATGCTTGACAACTTTAGTTCCGCTTTGATACAACAAATCAGACAGCAATCCGACGCCCTGCCTGAGCGCGTACTGGCTAAGAGAGGTTCGCGAGCCCAAGCTAGAAGTCAGAGGCAAAAGCCAGGAATTCTGTGTGATCAAACCAATGCGCAACTACAGTTTCGGGACAGTGATTCCGTTTGTGCTGCTACATGTGGGGTGTATCGCCGTGTTCTTTGTCCCTTTCCGATGGTCATGGGTGGAGGCTCATGCTGGCGATTTATGTCGTGCGGATGTTCGGCATTACTGCCGGATACCACCGCTACTTCAGCCACCGCAGCTACAAGTTGGGGCGCGGTTGGCAGTTTCTTGATGGCGTTTCTGGCGGAGACTTCGGGACAGAAAGGCGTGCTGTGGTGGGCTGCCCATCATCGCGTTCATCACCGGCATGCGGATCAGGATCCAGACATTCACTCTCCGTTGAAGCGCGGATTCTGGTGGGCTCATGTTGGGTGGGTGCTGTCGAACGAATACGACAACATACGACCCGGCACTGATTCGGGATTTCGGCAAATTTCCAGAGTTGCGCTGGCTGGATGAACACTACATTGTCCCCCCGGTCGTGTTAGCGGCGGTTGCTGCTACTCAGCGGCGGGCTGGAAGCTTTTGTGTGGGGATTCGTGGTCTCGACCGTCCTGCTGTTTCACGGAACATTCACCATCAATTCAGTGGCGCATCTGTGGGGATCGCGGCGGTTCGACACGGCCGACGACAGCCGCAATAACTTCGCCCTCGCCATCATCACGCTGGGCGAAGGCTGGCACAACAATCACCACAAATTCATGTACGCGTGCCAGCAGGGACTTCGCTGGTGGGAAGTGGACGTTACTTATTACGCGCTGAAGATGCTGAACTGGCTGGGAATCGCCAGGGATCTGCGGGGCATTCGGGTGCCGCTTTCGGAAAGTGAGGCGGCATGAGTCGGATCGCGGTAATCGGAGCAGGGATCTCGGGAATGGGGGCAGCGTATCTGCTCAGCCAGAAACACGAAGTATGGCTGTTCGAAAAGGAGGCCCGCCTCGGAGGCCATACCCATACGCATCAGATTGAAACCAGTCGCGGCGTCTTGCCGATTGACACTGGGTTCATTGTGCATAACGACCGCACCTACCCGAACCTGGTTCGATTGTTCCAACAGATGGGCATCGTCCGGCAAGCAAGCGACATGTCGTTCGGCGTGTCTTGCCGCCAGACCGGATTTGAATACAGCAGTCGTGGCGTGAGCGGGTTCTTCGCGGGCCGGAGCAATTGGTTCCGTCTGGGACACTATCGCTTTCTGGCGGAGATCATGCGCTTCAACCGGGAGGCTCGCAAGCTTCTGCAGGATCCGGCCAACGCGGAAATCACTTTGGGGGATTACCTGCATGCGCAATCAGTTCGGAGGCGAGTTCACGCGCTACTTTTTGCACCCAATGGCGGCGGCGGTGTGGTCCACGTCGCCAGAAGAAATCGAAGACTTCCCGGCCTTTACCTTGATTCGCTTCCTCGAAAATCATGGCCTCCTGGGTTTGACGACGTCTCCACCGTGGTATGTGCTCAAAGGCGGCAGCGGCGTTTATATTCCGCCGCTGACTGCGCCCTACCGCGAGACGGATTCGTCTGGGGGCAAAGATCGACGGGGTCAGGCGCGCTGCGGCAGGCGTGGAAATTGTTTTTGAGGACCGTCCGCCGGCGTCTTTCGACGAGGTCGTCTTCGCCTGTCATGCGCCGCAAACGCTACAGCTACTGAAGGATCCAACTCCACTGGAGCGGCAGGTGCTCGCTGGTTTCCGCACCAGCCGTAACGAGACAGTTCTGCACACCGACTCGAGCCTGCTGCCACGGCGGTTGGGGGCGCGTGCATCGTGGAACTACCATCTCGGCGCCAAACCGCGGGCCGCTACGCTGACGTATCACATGAACCGTCTGCAGAGTTTGCCCACACGGGAAGACTATTGCGTCACGCTGAACGACACTCAGTCCATCGACGAACGCCAAGTTCTGCGCGACGATGACCTATTGCCATCCTCTCTACACGTTGAACGCGGTTCGAGCCCAGGCGCGGTGGCGGGAGATTAGTGGCCACAACCGGACGCACTTTTGCGGTGCATACTGGTTCTACGGCTTCCATGAAGACGGATTCAATTCTGCGATCCGCGTCGCGGAGACACTGGGCGCATCGTGGGATGCGGCGAGAGAAGCGGCGGCGTAATGGAATCGGGAATCTATTCGGGTACGTTACGTCACCGCAGGTTCGGTCCTATCCGTCACGAATTCACTTACCCGCTGTTCATGGTCTTTCTCGACATCGACCAACTGCCGCAACTGATGCAGGTATCTCCGCTAGCGGGATACAACCGGCGGAACTGGGTTTCCTACCAGGAACGAGACCATTTCGGTGATCCAGCGCGGGCACTCCGCGAGCGCCTATCGCGGGATGCGGAGAAGAACCGCGTTGTCCTTCCCCAAGGGCGAATTTTCCTGCTTACTCACCTCCGCTACCTGGGGTACAACTTCAATCCCGTTTCTTTTTTTTACTGTTACGACCGCGAAGACAAGTTGCAGATGGTCATGGCCGAGGTTAACAACACTTTCGGCGAGACCGCAAACTACTGGCTCACGCCCAACATCGAGCACCCGGCCGGCGAAAACAAGCGGTACCGATTTCCAAAGCAATTTCACGTCTCGCCCTTCCTGAAGCTGGGTCAGGAATACGACTGGACATTCACGCCGCCCGGCGAGCGGTTGATCAGTCAGAGCGTCAGTTATGAGGACGGGCGGGAGATCTTCGATTCCACGCTGAAACTAGACCGACGCGAATGGTCGCGAGCTGAACTCCACCGGGCTCTGCTGCGATTTCCCTGGATGACGGCCAAAGTAATCAGTGCAATTCATTGGCAGGCGTTGCGGCTATTGCTGAAGCGAGTCCCGGTGGTCAGTCATCCAGGCGCAGGCCATTTCGAGCGGGCGACAGTTCAGCATTTGGGGGCGTCATGGCGAGCGGAATAATCACGAACATTGCGAAAAAGATATTCCTGAAAGGTCTGGCAGGTCTGCGGGTGGGCAGCTTGGAGATTGTCTGTCCAGGAGACACGTATAGCTTTGGGCAGTCCGGCGCCAGCCAGGAAAAAGACCCGCTGCACGCTGTGATCGCCGTACACGACGAGCGGTTTTTCCGTCGCGCACTGTTAGCTGGGGACGTTGGTGTTGGCGAAGCCTATATGGATGGCGACTGGTCTACACCCGATCTGGTTGCGGTGGTCCGCTTGGCGGTGCGAAACCTAGATCAACTGGACGGCTGCAACCGCCTCTTGACGTCCTTCCGCAAGCTCGCCGACGTTCTTGAGCATCGCGGCCGCCGCAACACGCAGGCCGGAAGCCGGCGCAATATCGCGTATCACTACGATCTGGGCAACGACTTCTATCGCCTTTTTCTCGATCGCACGCTGGCCTACTCGTGCGCTTATTACGAAAAGGCCGACGATACTCTGGAGCAGGCGCAGATACACAAGTTCGACCGCATTTGCCGAAAACTCCAATTCGGGCCGCAGCACCACGTGCTCGAAATCGGCACCGGCTGGGGCGGCTTCGTGGTATACGCGGCTGAGACCTATGGGTGTCGCGTAACAACCACGACCATCAGCCAGCAGCAGCATGACTATGCGCGTGAATTGTTCTCTCGGAGCAGTGCGGGGGACCGCATCCAGTTGCTGTTCGAAGACTACCGCAACCTGCGCGGAGAGTTCGACAAGATCGTGAGCATTGAAATGTTCGAAGCCGTGGGTTACGAGCACTACGACGACTACTTCGCAGCCTGTAATCGCCTGCTCAAGCCGGACGGCAGCATACTGTTGCAGACCATCACTATCCTGGAAGCGAAGTTCCAGCAATACCGCAAGCAGAGCGACTGGATCAAGAAGCACATCTTTCCCGGAGCCGAGCTGGCTTCGGTCATCGAGATTCAACGATCGCTGGCTCGAACCACCCGCATGCAGGTTTCTCACCTCGAAGACATCGGGAAACACTACGCTCTCACCCTTCACGAATGGCGCCGCCGATTTCTCAAATATCTCTCCGATGTGCGCCAACTCGGATTCGACGATCGCTTCGTGCGCATGTGGGACTACTACCTGGCATACTGCGAGGGTGGATTCCGCGAACGCTACATCAGCGATGTGCAACTGGTGCTCAGCAAAGTGACGACCTCAATTCAATTGATGAATCAACCAGTAATGGAGGCAGCATGGCAGGAGAACCTGTAATGACGTATCGCCTACTGATAACCGCGATTGTTGTTGTGGCTATCTCAGTCACGCCGCTAATGGTGTTCGCCGCTTCCGTGCCATCAGCCGGCAGCGTAGCCCCCGAATTCACACTCGCCTTGCAGGAGGGTACCCCGGTCAGTCTCACGGATTATCGCGGCAAATGGGTCGTTTTGTACTTTTATCCCAAAGATTTCAGCAGCGGGTGCACGATCGAGGCGCATAACTTCCAGCGTGACCAGCCGCAGTACCAGCAGAACAATGTCGTGGTGCTTGGCGTTAGTGTCGATAGCGCCGACTCCCACAAGCAGTTCTGCACAAAAGAAGGACTGAACTTCAAGCTGCTGGCCGACACCGATCACAAGGTTTCGATTGCTTACGGCTCGTTGACCAACCTCGGCCTGGTGAAATTTGCTTCCCGTCACACCTTCATCACCAATCCGGAGGGGAAGGTGGCCAGAGTATTTACCGAGGTGAATCCTAACAAGCATAGTGAGGAAGTGTTGGCGGCTCTCGCCGAACTGCAAAAACAGAGCGGCGGCTCCCGGTAAGGCCTTAAGGGCCAACTGACGACCCCATGAACTACGACGCGATTCTGGTTACTTCCTTCGGTGGTCCCGAACGTCCCGATGACGTCATGCCGTTTTTGGAAAATGTCTTGCGTGGCAAGAACGTGCCGCACGAGCGCATGCTGGAAGTGGCCAAACACTACTACCACTTCGGTGGCAAGAGCCCAATCAACGACCAGAATCGGCAGCTCATCGCAGCTCTTGAGACCGAACTGGCTCAGTACGGGCCTCGCCTGCCTATCTATTGGGGGAACCGTAATTGGCACCCCATGCTCGCCGACACGCTGCGCCAGATGAAAGCAGACGGAGTCGGCCGCGCGCTAGCTTTTGTGACGTCTGCTTATAGCTCGTACTCAAGTTGCCGACAGTACCGGGAAGACATAGCACGCGCGCAAGAGGCAGCAGGCAAGGGCGCGCCGGTGGTGGATAAGATTCGCGCGTACCACAACCATCCTGGATTTGTTGAGGCCGTGGCAGATCATGTGCAGCACTCGCTGGCAAAGATTCCAGAGGGCCGGCGTAAGGCGGCGTACCTTATCTATACCGCGCACAGTATTCCACTGGCGATGGCGCAAGGCTGTGACTACGAGAAACAACTCAAGGAAACCGGCAGGCTAGTCGCGGAACATCTGGGACGCAAAGAATGGCGCCTGGTGTACCAGAGCCGAAGTGGTCCAGCGTCGCAACCTTGGTTGGAGCCAGACATTCTTGATTGCCTGCGCCAAGTCAAAGTGCGGGGAGGCAGTTCGGATGTAGTGATCGCTCCCATCGGTTTCGTTTCAGACCACATGGAGATTCTTTTCGATCTTGATACGCAGGCGCGAGAGTTGTGCGGGGAGTTGGGTTTGCAAATGGTACGAGCGGAGACCGTCGGGACGCATCCTCGATTCATACGCATGATTCGCGAGTTAATTTGCGAGCGCGGGGACCAAGGTCAGCCGCGGCTTGCGGTAGGAGCGTTGGGTCCGCGCCCCGACGCGTGTGCGGTGGATTGCTGCGTGATGCCCAGCCGGCAAGATCGCCTGCTGGGGTTAGGAAAGGATTCTTGATGCGTGTACTCATCACTGGCGCGACCGGATTCATCGGCAGGGCGCTGGTTCCTATTCTTCGTCGCGAAGGCCAGCAGTTGATTGCCTTGGTGCGCTCCGTGGAACGCGCCCGGAGTCTTCTGGGCGCCGAGGTCGAGGCCGTGGCATTGAGTGCCAGCGCACATGCCCTCCGAGAAGCTCTCGAACGAAGTGACGCCGTCGTCAATCTCGCTGGGGAAGCGATCATGGGCGGACGCTGGACTGAGGCGCGCCGCCGAGTGCTGCCGCTATGCTCTTTGAGGTTCAGGGTTGGGCCGCCGCGATTACCAATGGGGCAACGATCGACTACCGGTTACGCGTTGGTCCGATGCCGATTCGCTGGCGGACGAGAATCGCGGAGTGGGAGCCGCCGCACTGCTTCATCGATGTGCAGGAATTGGGGCCCTATCGTTGCTGGTGGCACAAACACACATTTAGCGCCCAAGGAAGCCGGACCGTCATGGAGGATCACGTCTACTACGCTCCACCTTTCGGCCCCTGGGACGTCTTGCTAACCGCTGGTTCATCGTTCCGAGGCTACGGCAAATCTTTGGGTATCGTAGGGACGTCATTCGACTACGGTTCGGAGCATCACGATGAGTGATTGCTTGGTGTTACTGGCGCACGGAAGTAAAGACCCACGATGGTGTGTTCCGTTCGAAAAAATTGTGAACGCGGGAGAAGGACCTCCCGTGCTGCTGAGTCATTGGCTCGATGAGCCCTCCGGGTTATCCCTCAGCATAGTTGCGTCCCCACAGGGCCACTTCCGTTTCACCTGACAAAATCATTGTAACTCCGCAACGAGCTGCCGTTTCTCAACATCCGGTTTACCCGTGACTCCGCCGGAACCCTGACGGCCAGATCCGAATCGTGAGTTGTGAGTCGCTTGGTTTCGACAACTATCTATCCTATTTGGGGTCTGCCAATCAACAAGTTGTACAAGTCAGGCCCTTGCCGTCCATTGATCCGATATCCGTCAGAGGCAAATCTTAGCGTGATTTTTCGGTCGAAAGTTGAGTAATCCGCTGAGGTTTAATCGTATACAGGATATATGTCGGCTTTTCCCATGACATTGAATACGACAGCCGAAACCGAAACGGCAAAGATTGCGCGAGGCTTACGTGAGAGGGATATGGAGCTTCTTGCAGACCTGGTGGAGCGCTGTCAGCATCGACTGGTGCGCTACCTGCTATACCTCACCGGGAGGCGAGAGTACGCGGAGGACCTTGCGCAGGAGACCTGGATTCGCGTGCTGCAACGGGGCAGCCAGTACAATGGGCGGCAGCGGTTTGATCCATGGCTATTCGCGATCGCCCGCAATTTGACAATAGATTACCTCCGGAAAAAACGAAGAGCGGTGGCAACAGTACCCTTGCCAAATGATCGCGATGCAATGCTGCTGTTAACCTCTTCCGATCCTTCCCCATTCGAAGCCGCCGCCCGAAGCGAAGACGCACTGCGTCTGGCCGGCCGGCTGCAGATTCTGCCACCGCTGTATCGCGAGGCTTTGCTGCTGAGGTTTCAAGAAGACCTGTCTCTTGCGGAGATGGCTCAGGTCTTGGGCGCCCCTACTACAACGGTGACGTCCAGAATCTATCGCGGTCTTGCAGCACTGAGATCCGCATTTGAGGAGGGTGATTCGCATGGAGCGTGACAAGAGATTTCGCGAGCTTATCGACAGGTCCTTCGTAGAAGAGGTTTCAGAGGGCGAAAGGCAGCTCATCTATGACCACATCCGCGACTGTGATGGCTGCAAGGGCTACCTCGAGCTAACTGAGCGTACGATTCGGGGGTTGCGGGAATTCACCTTTACGAGTGAACCAGATTCGAATGCCCAGGTCCGTGAGATTCTTGCGCATCATACTGAGACAATGCGCCAGCACAACGTGCAATTCAAGGTCTGGGCTGCATTTGCTGTAGCGCTCTCGATGTCAATTGTGGGATCGGCACTTGTCTACCAAGTGGCCAAGCTCCTGACGGTCCCAATGCATTTCGACACTGCTCAAGTCCAGGCAGGCGTGCTTGTCTTTTGGCTGCTGCCATCTCTTTGCTCGGCCTTACGTTTGCTCGCGGCGCCTGGTGAGAATAGAGGTATTGCATGACGGAGCAATCGGCGGTGCTTTTGATAGCGTTCTTGGCCGGGCTTGTAGTTGCGGCTGTCTTGTTGGGAACCGCAAGACGGAATGTTCTACCCAGGTCTGCGCTGGTCATCGCAGCACTGGCGATCCCGATTTGGGTAGTCTATTTTGCTTCCAGCCAGGGCCGTTCCTTACTTGCTTCCAAAGGATTTCTCAGTACTATGCCAGAGGCGCTTTGGTTTGGCTTGACGTTTGGCGTCTTCACCGCGGCTTTTTTCCTTGCCCTCGGATATGTTTATGGGGACGCAAAAAGGCGTCAAATGCCTGCTTGGGCCTGGGTGATTGCCGCTTTCCTCATACCCAATTTGATTGGATTCATCCTTTATTTTGTGTTCCGAGGGCCTCTCCTTGGGCCTTGCAGTTCCTGTGGCAAGCCTATTCGAGGGGGAGAAGCGTTCTGCTCACACTGCGGATGCTCGCAGGGTTCCAGTATCGGACGCATCACAGCTGACAATCGCACAATCTGAAGTAAAAAGGTGGTAATAACTTTGCATCGCACAAAACGGAGGACGGTATGAAACGTGAGAGCGCCTTACAGGTAGTGTTGGTGTTGGTGGGATTGTTTTATTGCTTTTGGGGCTACCTCCTGTTCGACGATCTGTGGCACTCTAGGTGGCTTAGCGGGCATAGTGACGTCATGCCGATGTTCCTGAGCCTTAACACGGTGCTTGGGGTCTGTCTGTTGTTGGCCGTTAAGCAGCCGGCCAAGCATCGTTTGATGATCGCCTATGGTGCGTGGTCAAGCCTTGCCCATGCGTTCACGATGACAATCATGTCGGCACAGGCCGTGGCGCACGGGATGCACAGGAAGGATAGCCCCCAGGACATTGTGATCTTTGGCGTGATTGGAGTCACGCTGCTTGCACTCCTCCCGGCAAAACAACCATCGCCGGCCGGCGCGCCTATCGGCGAGCCGCGCGTTGCCGAACGCTAGAGGACCTGGTCTACCGCCGCGCGCATACCGAGATGCAGGGACTCCTGACGGAAGCGCGGCGATTCGCTTCGTTGACTATATGCTTGACCTTGCCGCTGTGTTAATTCTGCATTGTCGGCTCACGGAAGCAATCCGTTTCATCCATCACGCCACCCCCGGCGGCGATTCTTCCGCTGTTCCTTCGCCGCGTCCAACTTCCGATCCCGCTCAAGATGGGCTACTTTTTCTTCTGGTGTGAAATGCTTCCGTTCCTTCCTCACACGTTCGCTTCGTTATCTTAACGGACGAACGCTTTCTCCATTTCTAGCTGAGGTGGGCCAAAGTAACACGGCTCATGCCGATCAGGTTATCCTTGACAGTCAGTCGATATTTCTGCAAGTGTAGAAATATACCTAGCGTCGACCCCAAGTGCACTATTCCCATCCACGACTAACCCACTGATCTACTTGTCGTGTGTCGCGTGGCGCTAGCAACTCGTGCCACTCGAACACAGATTCAGAAAAGCAATCGCACCTATACAAATTGTTCATGCATTTCTTTCCGACTTCATTATCTGTTCCGCATTACTCTTGTTGTCCCGACGACGTGAGGCTCTGACCTTGGCGCGCGCTAGACCACAGGGGGGGTCTACCATCATGCCCACTACGAACGTTCGTAGACAAAGGGAGGCGGTTCGATCAGCAGTTCGAGCTGTTGCTGGTCCCGCGGTAGCCCTGCTTCTAAACTACTGTACATTCCGATTGCACTTCAATTTTTCAACGGCAAGCTCGATCAATCTCCTGGTGATTGTCGTAACCGCCCTGAAGTTTGGATTCTGGGAAGCTACCGGTTCGTCTTTGGCGGCAGTAGCATGCTTGGATTATTTCTTCACTCCCCCAGTTCTAAGTTTCCGGATCGTCGATCCCCAGGACTGGATGGCTTTGGCGTCATTTGAATTCACTGCGCTGGTTGTGAGTCGTCTTTCTATCCAGGTGCAAAACCACGTGCAACAAGCGGTTGTCCATCGCTGCAACGCTGAGAAACTTTACGAGCTGAGCCGTAGCATTCTCTTGCTAAAGCGACAAGAGCCGCCTGGTCCTCAGATCGCAAGACTAATCATCACGAATGTGAAAGTAAACGCCGTTGCGCTTTTCGATTCTACATTTGTGCGATCAGACACCGCCGGACTTTGTACCAAGGAAGTCGAGGATTTGGCCCGAAATGCATATTTAAGTAACACGAGTCATGACGATCTGGAATCGCAGAGGTGGATACGAGTCCTCAGGGTAGGGTCGAGGCCGATTGGTGCAATGGTGCTGTGTGGAGGAGAGCTGACTCCGATGATTGTAGATGCGGTGGCATCACTCGTTGCCAATGCTGTAGAGCGAGCTCGGTCCTTCGAGAAGGAAAGTCGCGCTGAAGCGGTCCGTTACAACGAGCAACTCCGCAAAACTGTTCTGGATGGACTGGCACATGCTTTCAAGACTCCCCTCACGGTCATCCATACGGGCACGTCGGGGCTTCTGGAAATGAGGAATCTCGGGCCGGTGCAGACTGAGCTTGTCGAAATGATTAATCAACAGTCCACAGAGCTCAACGTGCTGACCGACCGCTTCCTGCGAATGGCTAAGCTTGAGTCGGCAGAGGTTCAGCTACAGCGCGAGCAAGTGGCTGTTCCTCAATTGATCGACGACATCCTTGGTGAGTGCTCAGATAACCTTTGCGGACACTCCGTTAAAGTGTGCATTTCGGATAACGAGTTGGCGGTTCCGGCGGACCGCCAACTACTCGCCATGACGATTACGGAGCTTCTTGTCAACGCCGCAAAGTATTCCAGTGTCGATTCTCCCATCGCCATCTCTGCCGAAAGGCAGGATGATCGAGTTTTGGTTGCTGTTCATAATGACGGCCCAACAATCGCTTCTGAAGAACGAGAGCTGATTTTTGAACGCTTCTATCGGAGCCCCACGTCAAAGCATCGGGCTGCCGGCAGTGGGGTAGGTCTGGCGGTCGCAAAGAAGCTGGCAGTCGCCCACCGGGGGAATCTCTGGGTAAGGAGTGAACCAAAGACTGGCACTACATTCTTTCTTTCTCTTCCGGCGCTCACAAGGAGGGGACGTGAGTCCGTTGAAAACTAAAGTTCTCGTGATCGATGATGAGCCTGCGATCCGACGGGCACTCCAAGCAACTCTGAGCTCCCTAGGCTTCCACATTGATGAAGCTTCAGGAGCCGACAAAGCACTAGGCTTGCTGCGCAGACGGCGTTATGACGTTGTCCTTCTCGATATCAATATGCCTGGAGTCGGTGGCATTGAAACGTGTCGTGCTCTTCGCAAATTATGTCCACGGATTCCTATTTTGATGCTCACCGTACGCGACTGCGCCGACGACAAGATTGAAGCGTTGGAGAGTGGAGCGGACGACTATGTTACGAAACCATTCCACGTGGGGGAGCTTATAGCGCGCATTCGAGCGGCGATGCGTCGTTCGAAGGAGGACGGAGTAATTGCAATAGGCAAAATCGAACTGAATGTCGAGCATCGAATCGTCCGAAAGTCCGGAAATGCTGTTCATCTGACGCCGAAAGAATTCGATCTCCTGCAGTGTTTGATGTCGCACGCCGGCAAACCTCTGGCTCATGGGTATCTGCTGACTTCCGTCTGGGGAAGCGAATATGGAGACGAGTCTGAATATCTACGCACGTTCGTGCGACAGCTGCGCAAGAAGTTAGAGGACGATCCTTCCAATCCCGAGTACTTACTTACGGATTCTCACTTTGGTTACCGCTTCATAGGCGCAAACACACCGGATCTTCGGAATTGAAAAGAGATTAAAGGCTGCCGCACTGATCCCCCCATTTACCTTCCAGTTACCTTCCAGGTGCAATCTTGAGATATGCAAGGCAACCTGTTCCGCCGGTATTCACACGCCTTCTAGGCGCGGCGCGTCAGTTGAACATTCAAAGTTTCGATTGAATCAAAACAAACTTTGAAGGCTGTATTTATGCACGATTTATTAGTTCCTCATGCCTTCCTCACACTCCGATTGCTAAATTGTCGCGCATCGTGATTTGCTCACAGCTTTTCCTCGAGGTCACCACCATGTGTGAATCGGTAATCGCATTCGGCCGTTTTTTCGTTATTGCATCGCTGCGCCATTGTTCGAATGGAAATTCCACGCATCGTAAGACGCAAGCCGGAATGACAATGGTAGTGTTCAGAGGCAACACAGCAGCGAAGATAGCTGTGTTGCTGTTCGCCTGCTTCGGAACCATTTGCGACGCAAACGCACAGTCCACGTTCGGAAGCATACGGGGAACAGTCACCGATGCAACGGGAGCAGTGGTTGTCGGAGCGTCGATCAACGCGCGATCCATCGATGAGAACGTGGAACGCACAGCCGTCTCTGCCAATTCTGGCGAGTTCATTTTAGAAAATCTGAAGGCGGGCCATTACAGAGTCACCGCGCATCACGACGGATTTACAGATGCGATCGCGCCTTCGGTGGCGCTCGATGCGCGCCAGGAATTGCGCATCCCCTTCACACTGTCGGTCGCTTCGGCGTCAACCGTGGTCGAGGTGGGCGCTGCAGCTGCAGTGGTGAACACCGAAAACGCCACAATTGCCGATTCGAAACTCAATAACGACATCACCCAGTTGCCTTTGAATTCACGGGCCGTATCCTCCAGCCCATTGGCGGCCTTGGCCACTTCTCCCGCCGTGGTGAAGGACAGCGAGGGAAACATTGCCGTAGGCGGCGCCACTGGCGCCCAGGTGGGATTCTCCGTAGACGGAATTTCCACGGCCAGCGTGCGAGCGAACGGCGCTTTACAGGATGCCTATCCCTCCCAGGAAGGAATCCAGGAGATGAAAGTCACGTCATTCAACAACAACGCGGAATTTGCGCAGATCGGCGACGTGACATTTACGACCAAAAGCGGCACCAGCCAGTTTCACGGAAGCGTGTTCGAGTACTTCCAAGATGACGCTTTGGATTCCACGATCTACGGTTTTACGTCCAAGGCACCTAAAGTATTCAACACGTTCGGAGGCAGCTTGGGCGGCCCGGTCATGATTCCCAAACTGTGGGACGGCAGAAAGAAGAAGACTTTTTTCTTTGCGGACTATGAAGGAAACCGCAAGACCACTTCGGCGCCGGAGTTTCTGCTCGTTCCGACGCAAGCGGAAAGAAATGGGAATTTGAGCGGCCTTGTCACAGCACTCGGGGCGGGCCCGCTAACGGATCCCTTTACTGGGACGCCATATCCGAACAACACCATTCCATCCTGCACCGCCCCGGGCCCGGGGGGACCGACGGACTGCCTCAATCCTGTCACGCAGATCTTGCTAAATGCGTGGTACCCGATGCCCAACGCGAACCTGGGCGTCGCGAACCCCGCGTACAACTACCAGACGCTCGTGCCGATCCCGTCCAACTCCAATGCCTGGGACCTGCGCGTCGACCAACAATTAACGCCTAAGCAGCAGATTTACGGGCGGTACAGTTGGAAAAATGTCTTTGTCACCGAGTCGAACAGCGCGGGCGTGATCGCGCCAGCAAACAACTTTCTACCGAATGACCAGGCTCATGAGCAAAACCGCAGTTTGGTGATCTCCTACAACTATGCGCTGAGCCCGAACTTACTGAACGAATTCCGCTTCGGATTTACAAACTTCTCCGAAAATGACACGTTCCCCCTCAGCGGCGCACAGTCCGATGTCGGCACAGGCCCGGGCCAGCTCGGTCTGACGCTGAGCACCATACCGTTACAGTTCATCACGCAGCCCACGGGCCATGCCTTCCCTACGTTTAACTTTTCCGACGGCACCGTTACCAACATCGGGCAGGACCGCGTGGGCACAACGTTGTCCAAGACGTACGAGTTCACCGACAATTTCACGATCATCAAAGGCAAGCACACGATGCGATTCGGCTTTGACACCCGGAGAGTGCTCTATAACGCCCTGATGTATTTTTACGCTTCGGACGACTACGGCCAGTTCAACTTCAGCGGGGGCCTCACAGGCTATTCATTGGGCGATTCTCTTCTCGGCGCGCCGCAATCGAACTTCGCGGATATCGGGGGCCCACAAGTCAACGCGTATGCTTGGCACTGGGGTGTTTACGGCCAAGATGAATGGCAGGTCAGCAAGCATCTCACTGTCAATTTCGGGCTGCGCTGGGAATTGCAACCCGCCATGACCGAGACCAACGGCGATCTGGCCAATTTCGTCCCCTCACTCAACGCCATCGTCGTTCCGGACAAATTCTTTTCCCTGCTAAAGACTTATGGTCCCGCGATGCCGGCGTACATCGCCGTTCTTCAGTCCTTCAATGGGTGCTCGCTCACGAACTACGGGAAGGCCCCGGACCCATCGCTCCCTTGCACGAATGTGATCTCGGCCAGCCAGGCCGGCTTTCCACCGGGCCTGAGGCATACGCCTTTGCATGATCTTGACCCGCGCGTGAGCATTGCCTACCGCCCGTTCAACAACGACAGAACCGTGATTCGCGCCGGGTTTGGCATGTTTACGATGACTACGCTTGGACCCATGTCGTTCAACAGTGGGGTGATTGCTCTTTCGCCGCTAGTCAGCTATGCCAATCCCTATCCTGTAACGAATCAAATCTACCAGTTTCCAGACGCCACCCCGCCGAATGCGGCGGTCCAGTTAGGCGGGGGCTCATTTGAGGAGTCCAACGATCCCTACTGGAAAGATCCCACGTCAGCGCAATGGAACCTGACTGTGGAGCGGCAAGTGACGCCGAACACGACAGTGCGCTTCAGCTACGTCGGCCAGGGGACCTGGCATCTGCCCATTACCATCGATCTAAACCAGGTGCCCGCCAGCAAGACTCCGTACAACCAGCTCGCGGCGCCCTATCAGCAGTTTGATCTGCTGATGGATTCGAAAAGCATTGGAAACGCAAGCTACGAGGCGGGCATCGCGGAGGTGCAACACAGGGTTTCGCACGGGCTGGCGATTCAGGGGACCTACACCTGGGCGAAAAATATCAGCGACGCGCAAGGCAGCGACGCACCCGCGGGATACGCCAGCGAAGAACCCTATGCCGTGGAGATCGCCAACCACTACGATATCCCGTATGACCGCGGCAACGTGGCGGGAACGCCCAGGCAGCGTTTCGTATTGACGGGGACTTACCAACTGCCGTTTGGGAAGGGGCAGTACTTCAACTTACCTAAGCACCTGAATCCAGTGCTGGGAGGCTGGAATCTCAGCACGATTACGACGATACAAACCGGTCAGTGGCTGACCCCCACGATGAACGCAACCTCAGATCAGTCAAACACAAATCTGGTCGTACGAAACGAAGAAGGATCGGCGCAGGCGCGTCCGGATTGCACCGGCAATCCCATACCTTCGAATCGGACCCCGGCAGACTTCTTTAACGTCAATGCATTCGCCCTTCCCCCGCAAGACGCGGGACGATTTGGCGACTGCGGCTTGGGCATTTTGGAAGGGCCAAACATGATCAATGTTAATGCGGGGCTGGCCAAAGTCGTCAATTTAAGTGAACGAATGCGGCTACGCTTCGAGGCGACATTCACCAACTTGTTCAACCGCTCCAATTTCGCGCCGCCTGCATTGAATATTAGCAACCCGTCAACCTTCGGAGTGCTAACATCTGTGCTGCCACAGGGCTCTGGCGGAAATCGCACTGGGCAATTGGCCTTACGTCTCGATTTTTAAGAAATGCCGGACCGGCTCAGCCCGTTGACTGAGCCGGCCTTATCCCCAGCCCGCAGAGGCAGGTCGGTCGTGATCTGAAAATACGTCTCTTCACCGTCGTTCTGAATTGCTGTGCCGTTTCACATCGAAATCCGGTCTCCGGTTACTGGAATATCTGATTCTTATAGCCAAGAAATCCGCACAAACGCCTCCCGAGCGATATAGGTACCTTTACGAACAAATTATGATTTGTTTATTGAACGTTTATGAAGTTTCGCGCTCAATGATGTGGGTCGAGTGATTCCAGACCAACATTCCTGCACTGGCATCCGAGACTCGAGGCCCGACATGTTCCTCAAGATCGTGGTGACGCTGCTATGCACGGCAGGCATTTCATTTTACGCGCGCTTCTTGGTGGCGCTATACAACGAGACCAAGCCTCGTTCCAGCGGTTATTGGGTGCGTTTGCGAGTCGGTTCTGGTGAAGGCACGGTAGCTGAACTGCCGAAGCGGAGAAAACCAGTGGCTCGCGCTGCATGAGAACGGATCGGAAGAAGACATTGCGGGAGGCCAACTGTGTTGACGCGAACGAACATCGTGCGGACCATGGTAGCCATTGCAGTGCTGGTCGCTACTTGGGCCATACCAGGAACCGCGGTCGCTCAAAGGCAAGCCGTTCCGAAGCCGCAGGATAGACTGGCACTCGGGGAGAATGAGGTCAAGCAGTTGCTTCTCCTTATGGATACGGACAAGAGTGGCAAGATTTCCAAGGAAGAGTGGATGAAGTTCATGGAAGCTGAGTTCGACAGACTGGATAAGGACAAGAAAGGGCAATTGGACGCCAAGGAACTCGAGCAATCGAAGCTGCGTGTCAGCCACCCCGTGAATGTGGGGAAGTAAACGCTGTATGCTAACGTGCTCGCTAAAACAACCACGGACTGTCTGCTTGACCGATGCGCACTCGAACTCCCACTGTGATACTCGCATTTGTTTTGGCCGGCATGTCGTCCTTGCATGCTCAAGATCAGTCCGCGAGTGTTAACACTGTGGGGCCCATCGCAACGGATCGGCCGGCAGTGACGAACTCCAGTGTGGTCGTCCCGGCTGGCAGCCTGCAGATGGAGAACGGCTTCCTTGAAACTAGCAGCCAGGGGCAGAGTGTCTTAGACGGTCCGGAAACCTTAGTACGTCTTGGTATCGGCAAGAGAACTGAGTTGCGATTCACGGTGCCCGACTATTTCCACAACTTGAACGCTGGCGCGTCGGGATTCGGCGACTTCGCATTCGGAGTAAAAGAACAGCTCGGCCCCGCGCCGGGTAAGTTCGATGTATCCGCAATCCTGTTCCTCAGTTTTCCGACCGGCGCCAACGGCGTGTCCAGCGGCGGGTACGATCCGGGATTGCAAGTGCCGTGGTCGCGCGTATTGTCCACAAACTGGACGGCGGCCGGAATGTTCTCGGTCTATTGGCCTACTCAGGGCCGCACGCGAAATGTGACTGGCGAGTCCACGTTCTTGTTCGATCGACAGTTGACAAAACCATGGGACGCCTTTGTCGAGTACGCAGGTGACTTCCCGCAATTTGGCGGTCCGCGCCACTTGCTGCATTTTGGAACAGCTCTAAAGATCACCGAGCAGCAACAGATTGATTTCCATGTCGGAGTGGGCCTATCGTCGGCCGCGGTGGATCATCTCATTGGGATCGGCTATTCATTCCGCTTTCAGGCGATCCGTCGCTAGAGTGCGTTCTCACGCAAGAACAGGCAGTCGGTCAATTGAGCACGACGATTAATCTTGATATGGTGCAGAACATAGAGACGTGGGTCGACAACCAGTGAACGGGACAAAAACTGTCTTGATAGCATTTTTGCTTCTGTGCACGGGAAGCGCTATCGGCCAGTCGGTCGAAAAGGAGCCTGCTGCAGTTGTGGAGTTCGGCGGAGCTGCTGACTGGAATTTCAAAGACGGCGGATCGAGCTTCGGACCCACCGTCGCAATTGAAGTTACGCCGATAGAGAACTGGCTGGAACTTGAGGCGGGAGTTACACCGCTTTTCACTCGACGCTCAACAGAATGGGACACCGACCTTCTGTTCAAAAAGCCTTGGACACTCTCGAAAAAGACAGAGTTCATGTTGGGGGTTGGTCCGGAGTGGATTCATTCCACGAAATACGGCATCAAAACAAACTCCGTCAGCGGTGAGGTCGTGCTGGATTTTATGTTCTGGCCCTCTGCGAAGCATAGATTCGGTTGGTACTTGGAACCGGGCTACGAGTACAGCTTTGCGCGAAGCCATGAGCAATCTCTTGGAATGAGCGGCGGACTATTGATAGCGATCCCATGAGGCTTTGTTTCGCATGGTGGGAGGTTCGAACGATGGAATACGTCGCAACGGCCCTACACTTTCAAACTGCCATCTACCAAACCCCTGCTTCCTATCAAACGCACGGATGCGACACTAGAATCCTTCAAGGAAGCGCGACAGGGCAGACAGCGCGTCCCGAGATCCGGTGATTGATATTGAGACGGGTCGCTCGAACTGCTCGTGAGTAAATCGTGGATTTCTACAGCGCAATCCAATACGTGTTGTTTGTGGTCATCGTAACCGTCCTGGTGAAGCCCCTGGGCGGATACATGGATCGGGTCTTTTCGAAGCAGCACACCGCTCTCGATCGATTATGCGTTCCCGTTGAACGGCTCATGTATCGCATTACTTTTGTCGATCCCGATGTGGAGATGACCAGCAAGGAATATACGACCTCTTTTGTGCTCTTTGGCCTTGCGGGCACGCTCCTGTTGTATGCCATTCTAAGAATGCAGCAGGTTCTTCCCTGGTTCTTTCCGCAGTACCACACGACGCCGTTATCCCCGGACCTGGCTCTGAATACGGCCATCAGCTTCTCGACCACCACGACTTGGCAGGCCTACGCGGGCGAGAACACGATGAGCTATTTCAGCCAGATGGTTGGACTTTGCGCGCAGAATTTTCTGGCTGGCGCTGCGGGGCTGGCGGTGGGAGTAGCCTTCATTCGCGGCCTTGCCAGACAACTCTCCGGCACGCTGGGCAACTTCTGGGTTGATCTGACCCGCGCGCTGCTCTGGATACTGCTGCCGGGAGCACTGACAGGCGCCTTGCTGCTTGTCGGACAGGGCGTTCCGATGAACTTCCACCACTATGCGGTCGTCACCACCGTTGAAGGCACGCGACAGGTCATACCGCAGGGTCCAGTAGCCGCACTGGAGATCATCAAGAATCTCGGCACCAACGGCGGCGGCTTCTTTAACGCAAATGGGGCTCATCCTTATGAAAACCCTACGCCGCTTACGAACTTTCTCGAAATGTTCGCCATCGTGCTCCTGCCCGCGGCATTCACGAACACTTTCGGCAGGATGGTGGGCCAGCCTCGACAAGGATGGCTTCTCTACAGTGTGATGCTGCTTCTCTTCGTCTGCGGACTGGTCTTCGTACATCACTTTGAACAACGTGGGTTCCCCTACCTCGAAAACGTGAATTCCCGACAAAGTCGCCTCCAGTCTGGCGGGAACATGGAAGGCAAGGAGGTGCGTTTCGGTATTGGTAGTTCCACCCTTACGGCTGTCGTTACATCCAACACGGCCACAGGATCAAACAACTCAATGGACGACAGCTACACCTCGTTCGGTGGCATGGTTTTGCTGGTAAACATGCTGCTCGGAGAACTCGTATTCGGAGGTCTGGGGACTGGCCTTTACAGCATGGTTATGGCCGCCGCGATCGCTGTGTTTCTGGCTGGGCTGATGGTTGGGCGCACGCCTGAATACCTAGGAAAAAAGATAGGGCCAGCGGAGAACAAAATGATAATGCTGTACGCTCTGGCCGCCCCTTTTGTGGTCCTGCCACTCACCGCAATTGCCGTGAGCACGCGGCTGGGATTGTCCGCGCTCACGGTCAACACTGGCCCGCATGGATTTACAGAGATACTCTTCGCCTTTACTTCCTGCTTCGCCAATAATGGCCAAAGTTTTGCCGGCCTGAGTGCGAACACTCGGTTTTACAACCTCACCACGGCGTTAGCGATGATGGTGGGTAGGTTCGGCTTGGCGATTCCTGCATTGGCGTTTGCTGCTCTCTTTGGTCGTCAAAGAAACACTCCTTCTTCGTCGGGAACTCTTCCGACTCATTCTTTTATCTTCGGGGTGTTACTCACAATCTGTTTGATAATAATGGTGGCCCTGAGCTATCTTCCTGCCTTGGCCCTCGGTCCGGTGCTCGAACGATTGCTCTTGGGAAGATAGATCGTTTGAAGTTCACAACGCATGCTCACCCCGCGCGCTACTAAACTCCGTTCGCAACGCGACATTAACCTCTGGCGGATCCCGTTGCAGCTCTCGCTCGCGGCGGTCGCTCTGTTCGCGATAACGCTAGTTCCAGACATCCTCGACAAGTATCGCGTTATTCACATTCCGTCGTGGCTAACGATGGGCAGCATCGATGACGCGCGGGCGATTCTGTCGGCGATGATGGGCGCGGTCGCGACCGTGCTCGCTCTGATTTTCTCGGTCGCGCTGCTCGTGCTGTCGATGGTCTCGACGCTGTTTGGGCCGCGCCTGCTCTACCGGTTCCTTCAGGACTGGGTCACTCAGGTGACGATCGGCATGTTCATGGGCACGTTCGTGTACATCTGCTTGGTCTTCCTGGTCACTCATCAGGATCCGCAGTCGTCGTTTATCCCGCAGATCTCGCTGATCACAGCCTGGGTGCTCGTGGTGCTCAGCTTCGGGTTCCTTGTCTACTACAGCCATCGGGTTGCAAAATCGATCCAAAACCCAGACATGATCGGCGCAATCGTTGATGATTTGTACGTCGCGGCTGGCAGCGCCCACGCATCCGGCCCCAGCGAGGGCACGGGACCCCCACCCGACGACGCCTCGATTCTGCATCAGGCTGAGACGGGCGCAATCCTATCGTGCCCGAAGAGCGGATATCTGCAGCATGTAGATCACGGCACGTTGGTCGCGGCCGCGCGCGCGGCGGACGCCGTGATCGTGCTGAGGTTCCGCCCCGGCCAGTTCGTGCTCCGCGGCGAGCCGCTCGCAGCAATCGTTCCAGCGGAAAAGATCGGCGGCCTCGAAGCCGCGATTGATCGGGGAGTACACATTGGCCGTCACCGCACGCTCACCCAGGATAGCGAGTTCGGCATCGCGCAGGTCGTTGAGATCGCGATCCGTGCTCTATCTCCCGCAGTCAACGACACTTTCACGGGCGTCGCGTGCGTCGACTGGCTCGCCGATGCGCTGCTGACGCTGGCCGAGCGCCCGCCGCTGGAAGGAAACTGGTATGACACTGGTAGCCGCCTCCGCGTGTGGATGCCGCCGGTGCGGCTAGAGCGCCTCGCCAAGCTCGCGTTCGATCAAATCCGTCAAGCCTCGTCGACGACGCCCGCCGTACTGATCCGCCAGCTCGAAGCGATTCGCCGGCTGGCACCGCGACTTCCTGACCCCTGCCGTCAAGCGCTGTCGGATCAAGCAGACGCGATCCTCGAAACCGCTAGCGCTCTGGTCGCGCTTGATCGCCGCGATCTCGATGCGGCGTGGCAGGGGGCGCATATGGCCCTCGAAGGGATGCCCCGGCGCGCGAGCGGCGAACGGGAACGTTTCCCCACAACCCCTGCGCTTCGGCGAGCCGGCGACGACGGCCATTCTGTGACGCCAGATACCTAGGTCTGGAGGTGGGAGAATCTGCTCTCGCGATCTGGGTAGGTGAAGGGGCTACAGATCGTCGTGGCCATCATCGGAAGCGCACGGTCCCGGACCCAGCTATCTGAGATAGGTCTTCACCATATCGATAACTTCATCGGCTGCGAGGGTCTGCTCCGAATTCGGTCTTCGCTTAGGGTCAAGGACATGGTGCCGGATGTGACCTTCTAGGAGTTCAGTCATTAGGCTATTGACTGCTCCTCTCGCGGCGCTGATGATCTGCAACACCTCCGAGCAATCCCGTCCCTCGTCGAGGACCCGCTCAAGAGCTTCGAACTGCCCGCGGATACGCTTGCTGCGTAAGATCAACTTTTGCTTATTTTTGATCGTGTGGCTCATTTGTCCAACGAATCATATCATGGGGGACATTGTAGATACCTATGGGGGTATGTATACTACATTCGTTTCGCGAGACAGAAAGGAGGTTCTTCATGAGTTCTGCGCCCATCATCGAAAAATCCCCAGAAAACCATACACATCTTGGCGAGACAGAACGAAAGGAATCCAACCCTCGCTCCGAGCCGGAGGAGCACGGGCACGGGTTTGAATGGACCGAGCTCGTCCGCATTGGGTTTGTGGCATTGGCTGCAGCTGCAGTCTGGTTTCGGCTCTGGGAGCCGTTTCCACACCTCAGCATTATCGGCATCGCTGGAACCCTGGTCGGCGGATATCCGATTTTCAAGGAGGCCTTCGAAAACATCGTCGAACGAAAGATGACGATGGAACTATCAATGACCATCGCTCTCCTTTCGGCTTTGGCGATTGGAGAGTTCTTCACCGCGCTAGTTATCACTAGCTTCGTCCTGGCCGCTGAGGTTTTGGAGGGTCTCACAGTTAGCAAAGGCCGGCGGGCTATCCAGAGTCTTCTCGATTTTCTCCCCAGAACTGTCGCAGTCCGCCGTATTGGTCAGGTGGTTGAAGTACCGTCGCATCAAGTTCAAGTCGGTGAAACGGTCATCGTGAAGCCGGGCGGGCACATCCCGGTGGATGGAATTGTGCTGAGTGGCCATTCGTTTGTCGAACAAGCTGCAATTACCGGCGAAGCCATGCCGATTGAGAAAGCGCCCGGAGATGAGGTTTTTGCCGGCACCATTAATCAGTCGGGCGCCCTGGAAATCGGCGCCCAGAAACTCGGACGCGACACCACGTTCGGTCGGATCATAGAAGCTGTCGAACGCGCCGAGAAGTCGCGGGCTCCGATTCAGAAAACCGCGGATCGGCTAGCCGGCTACCTTGTGTATTTTGCGCTGGGAGCGGCGGTTCTGACCTTCATCATCACGCACAATGTCAGGTCAACAATTTCGGTCGTAATCGTTGCCGGGGCGTGCGGCATTGCGGCCGGAACTCCTCTTGCAATTCTCGGAGCCATCGGCCGAGCGGCGCATCAGGGGGCCATCATCAAAGGTGGCCTCTACCTGGAAGCGCTAGCTGCCGTGGACACGGTGCTTCTGGACAAGACCGGCACGCTGACCTTCGGGACGCCGCAGATCCGGGACGTCGTTTCTGCCAATGGCTTCGGAGAACGACAGATCATTGCCGCCGCCAGCATTGCCGAGCGTAAGTCGGAACATCCTCTCGCCAAGGCCGTTGTGGCGCGAGCCACAGAACTCGCCATTCCGCTCGTCGATCCCGACGAATTTTCGTATACGCCGGGAAGAGGAGTCAGCGTCAACTACAAAGGCGAGCAGATTCTTGTCGGGAGCATGGCCCTCCTTGTGGAGCACGGCATGACGAGGGGTTTGCCTGTCAGTAGTGATGGTGCGGGTGGAGCGTCGGAAGTCTACGTCGCCCGCGCGGGGCAAGTTCTGGGCAGCATCCGAATTGCTGATGTTTTGCGACCGGAAGCCAAGAATGCGATTGCGGCGATGCGGCAAATGGGTTTGAAGACGGTCCTCTTGAGCGGGGATACCCAGGCTGCAACTTCATCGATAGGCCGCGGCCTCGGAGTGGACGAAGCCGTGGGAGGACTCCTACCAGAGCAAAAAGCAAAGTGGGTGACCGAGTTGCGTAGCAAGGGTCGTAACGTCGCGATGGTCGGTGACGGAATCAACGACGCTCCAGCCCTGGTAGAGGCCAATGTCGGCATCGCCATGGGATCGGGAACTGATGTTGCTCGAGAGAGCGCGGACGTGATCTTGATCGGAAGCGATCTCTCGAAACTAGTCGAAACTTTGCGGCTTGCTCGACGTTGCCGAGGGATCATCATGCAGAACTTTGTGGGCACGCTGGTCGTGGACAGCATAGGAGTCGGAATGGCTGCCCTTGGTTTCCTGAATCCGCTACTGGCCGCCTTTATTCACGTGACCTCAGAGTTGGCATTCATCCTCAATTCCACGAGATTGTTGCCCCGTGGTGCTGAATCCGGGCGCTGAGTCGGGGTTGGAGCGAATTTGAGTCGCGGGTATGCACTTTGCTCATGTGATCCAGAGTCGGAAAGTCAGAGGTTGGGCACTCCTAATTACCCTGGTGATCTTGGTGATTTTGATTGCGGCAGTTTTCTCGCAGTCTCGCAGATCACCAAAACCGTTTGAAATGGACGACCTGTATGGCTTGCTGGATTAAGTGGCTTCCAGAAGTCGGGACGGAGCACCCGCTGTGAACGAGGATCGAGATTGTCCATTGAAAACGAAGCGCCTCGTGGTCGGACAGATCACGATCTGTCGAGGCTGCTGTTGCGGCAATGTCGAACGTGACTTACCCGAAGTTCCGGTGGAATGGCTGAAGGGTGAATGGCGGAAACGGAAGCTGCTGAAGCGAGTTCAGCTGACGATCAGCGGTTGTGTGGGGCCATGCGACGTGCCGAACGTGGTCGTAATTACAGGGTCATCGGGTACGGAATGGCTGGGAAATATTGTTAGGTTCGAACAGTACCGGAGCCTGGTGGAATGGGCCAGCCGCTGTCGGGATGCGGGCGAAATGTTAGCCCTGCCGCGCGAATTCCAAGAATGCAGGATCAGTCCATTTCTCCCATAGAGATTTGGGAAATCCGTGGGAGATGTTGAACAACCTCCGCATAAGGGAGTGCCCTGAAAGTGCCTAAAGCAGCACAACAACCATTGCGGCATCCACACGGACCAAGGGTTCCATGGATTCGCGCATTTCTATTGGAGGCGCGACGCAGTGATCTGGTGGTATCAATCTTCAACAGGCATCTGAACCGAAACAAAAAAGCAGTGGACAGGAAAGGGATCCGTCAGTTGCTGTTGATGATTCTGTGGGCGGTGATCGTCGTCGTGCTCGGACTTTACGGGGGCCTAGCCTTCCCTCATCACCACTAACGCCGGCCACAAAACAAGAAACAAATGCTATGGCCAGGACGATGCCGCAGAAGGCTGTTCGGCAGCACTGGACCGGCGATTTCGCTGACGGGCGCCCCGCATGTTTTACTGCGTGTTGGTTTTGTGGACGTGATGAATATATACATACCCCTATAGGTACCATTTTGGTTGCGTTAACTTCCAATCTTGGTATAAATTCAACACAACTTCCGAGTGGGGTGACCGTCGTGCGGTCGATATCGAAGCGGATCGCTTGTCTGTGCGCGTTGCTGACTTTCTGGTCAGCAATAGCATTCGCCACGCATCAACATTTGAGCCCTACCGAGTCGTCGACGTGTACCGTCTGTATCGCCGCCCATTCAGCTTCGCCGCAAACTGCTACCGTCTTACCAAGAGTGATGTTCGTTTCGGTCTCGACCTTTCGGCCGGAACCGGTTTCTGCCAAGCAACGCCTGACAGTCTTTGTTCTGTGTGTCCGCCCGCCTCCTAGCGTCTAAAGATCAAATTTCAGCGCTGTACAGGCTCGGTTCGTTTCGACGAACCGTTTCTTTGATCTTATCGACCAAATTTTATGGAGGAATCATGCTGGCTTCTTACAAGAAGTCGCTCCGCGCGGCTTTTATAGTCGTATTCTGCGTGGCGCTAGGTCTTCACGCTTACGCGCAGTCGGGCAGCAATTCCGGCTCCATCAATGGCACAGTGACGGACCCTACCGGCGCTGTCGTGCCTAATGCGACCGTCGAAATTCACAACCCGGTCAGCCACTTCGACCGGTCAACCACCACAGACAAGTCCGGGAATTACAGCCTCCCTAATATTCCGTTCAATCCGTACCACATGGCCGTGACCGCGACCGGATTCGCTCCAAATGCGCAGGATGTGGAGATTCGCTCCATTGTGCCTCTCACCGTCAAAGTCAGCCTCCGAGTGTCTGGTTCCACGACCTCGGTGACGGTCGAAGCTCAGGCGGCCGATTTGCTGGAGAATGATCCAACCTTCCACTCCGACATTGACAAGAACTTGTGGGACAAGCTTCCTTTGGAAAGCACGACGTCGTCACTGAGTTCGCTGGTTACTCTCTCAACGCCGGGAATCGCCGCCGACTCCAATGGTCTGTTCCATGGAATCGGCGACCATGCTTCGAATTCATTCAGCATCGACGGCCAGCCCATTACTGACCAGCAAAGCAAAGTCTTTTCTAACCAGCTTCCGGTCGATGCGATCGAATCCATGGAAGTGATTTCGGGTGCGCCGCCCGCGGAATACGGAGGCAAGACCAGTGTTGTGATTGTTGCGACCACACGCTCGGGCCAAGGCGTAACCACACCGCACGGCAGCGTGACCGCTTCGTATGGTTCTTTCGGAACGGAGAATCTGGAAGCCGAACTGGCATACGGCGGCAAGAACTGGGGGAACTTCATCTCCGCGAACGGTATGAATACCGGCCGGTTCCTTGATCCGCCAGAATTCGCGGTGTACCACGACAAGGGCAATGAAGAAAATCTGTTCGACCGCGTGGACTATCAACTCAACAACGCTGACTCTATTCACCTGAACTTCGGTTACAGCCGGAGCTGGTTCCAGACGCCGAATAACCTCGATTCCCAAAATGCGACGCCCTGGATCGGACTATATGGAATTGAGCCGCAAATGGCAGCTTTTGCCGGTGTCGGCCCGGACGGAAATGTCGTGGGATCAGACGATCAACGCTCCAAGATCGGATCGTTCAATATCGCGCCTTCGTGGACTCGCGTGTTGAATACGCACGCCGTATACACTTTGGGCGCGTTCGTACGCCGCGACGATTACAACTATTACCCCAGCAGCGATCCGTTCGCTGACCTCGGGCCTCCGAGTCTGCAGAGAGAGTCTGTGGGCCAGAACCGGACGCTCACCAACGCCGGACTTCGAACCGATCTCTCCTATGTGAAAGGGATTCACCAAATCAAGGCTGGAGCCACCTACGAGCAAACTTTTCTCAATGAAGACGAAACTGTCGGGATCGTCGATCCAACGTACAACGCACCTTGCATAATTGCGGAACCTGTAACTTCAGTGAACCCGTACCCATGGGTCGCGGCGCCGGGGCACACTACCGCAGACTGCCCTGTCGGCTCAACCGGCGCGTTACAGTCAAACGATGTCACCAACCCAAACGCGCCCGGCAACCAAGGCCCACCCCCAGGCGCTGGCACTGCAGGTTACCCTAGCGCTCTTTACCCTCTTTATAATTCAACCTTGGCTCCATACGACTTGAGTCGTGGGGGAGTTCCGTACGTTTTTAATGCCCACACCGACATTAAGGAACTCGCTCTGTACGTGCGAGACAACATCACCGTAGGAAGCTGGTCGTTGAATCTGGGATTGCGCGGCGATATCTACAACGGTATCACCAGCGGGAGTCAAGCCGAACCGCGTGTTGGGGTCGCTTACAACGTCAAGAAAACCAACACGATTCTTCGCGTTTCTTACGCGCGCACTTTGGAATCTCCTTTCAACGAAAATCTGATCCTGTCCAGCACTGGGTGCAGCCTCCCTGTCTTAGCTCCGCTGCTGGTCTGCACCGCGCCGGTACCGAATCCGTTGAGCGTTGGTTTTCGCAACGAATTCCACGCTGGCCTGGAGCAGGCGTTCGGGAAGTACGTGGTCTTTTCCGGCGAGTGGATCTCGAAGTACACGCACAACGGCTTCGACTTCAGCGTGCTGGGCAACACGCCGATCACTTACCCGATTGAATGGCACAACTCGAAAATTCCCGGATATGCTGGCCGCATAAGCGTGCCTGAGGTCCACGGATTCTCGGCGCTAATGGTCTTCTCCAGTGTGGCGGCCCGCTTCTTCCTTCCCCAGGTAGCCGGAGCCGGCGCCACCGTGGGGGGCCCTCCCGGAACCGCATTCCGTATCGACCACGACGAAAAGTTCAACCAGACGAGCCACTTCCAGTACCAACCGTGGAAGCGCGGCCCGTGGATGGGCTTCAACTGGCGGTATGACAGCGGACTGGTGGCAGGCGCAACACCTTGCTTTGGGTTAGGTGCAAGCAACGATTGCCCGCAATCAATCATCCTCCCCAACGGACCCGGGGGCGCGCTCGTACCGAACGTAAGTATGATGGCTTCCAACGTGCTGTTTGTACCCCTTTCTGCCGATCAGGAAGCGGAAGCCGGTTTCACTTGCAACGGCGTCCGTGCGACCCCAACGACGCCGCTGCCTTACAATTGTCCCGCATCGGGATTCGGCTCTCCACTCGTAGATGTTCCTAGACCGGGAGCCGAACAAGACGATCACAAGCCGCCGCGCATCGTCCACCGAAATCTCTTTGACGTGTCGGTGGGCCATGACAACCTGTTCCACGGCGACAAGTACAAAGTCAGCCTGCAGCTGACCGCCATCAACCTCGCGAATAAATTCGCGCTCTACAACTTCCTTTCAACCTTCAGCGGCACGCATTACGTCACACCGCGCGCCCTAACAGCTCAACTCGGGTTCCATTTCTAGGAATCCTCCTCCACCAATGAGGGCGGTACGATCAAAACCGTACTGCCCTCCTTTGGAAGCCTTCATAATCGAATGCCATGACCAGTCACTCGCTACCTAAATAATTGGAGAGAATCGGAATCGTCGTCTTGCGCTCGACCACGCCTTGCGTGGCGGTTAATTGACCGGAACCGGTTCCCATGTCAGCGAGGATGATCGCCGCTCCTGATTCGAGATGATCTATGAACGCGTCGAGACCGGCTGGAGTGTGAATATTCACCGTGGCTACCGACCCCGTCGGGGACGCCAACAATCCACAAGACTTATCGGAAACCCCGTTTTTTGCGCCGGGGACACAGCCGTGACACAATAATTTTCAGCCCATCTTCCCTTGCTCGTCCTGCAGCATGGCCACCACTTTTCCCTGGGCTTGTCGCTTGGCAGGTGTCACCGCTTGGGCGCACACGTCCATCGTGATCCGCGCCCAGCCATGACGGCAGAAAAGTCGATCCACATCGAGCGCGATATGTCCCCCTCCAGCCACTCACTCTCGGAGCGCACGACCACGTAGCCCTCACGTGAATTCAGCTTAGCGCTTCACAAAATCCAGCAGACTAAAAGTCTTTACAAGTTATTGACAAGATATTGACAGATCGGTTGTCCATATCGGCGACCATTACTGACGACTGTTCGGCTCAATCATGGCATTCAACGAATCCTCCTTGAACCGAGACGTGTGAATCTGCTTCGCCATTTTCCCCGTTATGAGCGCCGGAGACTTTCTTTGCCAGGACGCCGCAACACCACTGTGCGAGTTCTTTACAGCTGCTGGCGCCGTTTGCAGCTTGTCTACGAACTGCGAGCCTCTCCTGGAGGCGGCGCGTGAAAGCTTTCTACCAGTTGAAGAACCAATTGACTCCGTGGATTTTTCCGTCCGATTCTGGGTGGACTATACCAACTCGGCACCCCAGCCCTGGCCGAAACCCCACGTTCGTGGTCTCGACCACCTTGTGTTTACGGGATTCGATTCGGGCAGTTCGATGCTAGCGGATCTTCGCGGCCACCGCGTGATTGGGCGTTTTTCGGCGCCCATCGGAAATGATCGCTCCTATTGGAGGACGGTCGTCTTTCCGGTGCTGCTCACCATCACCAGCGCTTCGGTCGGAATTGTGGAGCTTCACTGCTCCTCCGTGGCAAAACGGCAAAAGGGACTGCTGATGGTGGGTGCAGGTCGAAGCGGAAAATCGACCTTAGCCGTCGCTCTGGCACAGGAAGGCTTTGGATTTATTTCGGACGACCGCACTTTCTGTTCCTGGCAAAAAAGCAAGCTGTCGGCCTGGGGACTCGCGACCACTGTCAAATTGCGCAGCGATGCCAGGGAACATTTTAGGGAGCTCCAAGCTAAGCAACCGAAATATCTTCCAAACGGGGAATGGGGTTTTCGCCTCGAACCTGAGCTTGCACTTGGCCTGGAGTGTGTAAGACGTTGCGAACCACGATTGTTGGTCTTCCTCGAGCGTAGCCAGAATCCAGGATTTCGTCTGACTGACTTGTCGTTGGAGGAGGCAAAGGCTCGCCTGGAGGAAGATCTGATGGCAGAATTGCCTGACGCGGCAGCCGCGCAGATGGGAGTCATCGGGAAGTTGGCCGAACTGAACTGTTGCTTGCTGCAGTACGGCGGGCGGCCCCAGGTTGTGGCCAAGAAGCTCGCTCAACACTTTGAGCGATTTCGATGATCGCAGTGGGCTTGGAATAAGCGAACCAGCCATGAGGCGCATGACAGTGCCATTAGAAGCACCGATTGTCTTCGCGAAATGCCGATCACCTCGACAGCTCCCAGCAAAGTGAAGCGGAAGGATCTACTACGTCGCTTCACGCCGACGCCGCATAGCGTGGATCTGGTCGTTATGGGAAGGACCGTGCGCTTGGAAAGCAACAGCTGCACAGTGGTTGAAAGTGCGCTGGAATTCTTTGCGCGACACCAGGGATCTCCGACTCGCGATCCGGAATTCCTCTGGCGAATTGTGAGCGAAGAGGATTCTCTAATCGAGTACGCAGGAGTGGCGGTTTCCGCCTTTTCGGACGGTGGTCTTCGCTTCGTCAACCTTGGACAGGGAAGTTTTCTAGCGGTTGATTTAGAAGCGCGCGAGGGCATCGGTTTTGTTGCTGAACGATTAGTCGAGAGCGAACCCACGCTGCATTGCCGGTCGATTTTCGACACTCTCTTCTGCGTGAGTGCCGGGAGTTTCGGGATGGTCCCGCTCTCAGCGGCATGTGTGGGTATGGGGGACAAGGGACTTCTCTTGTTTGGCGCGCCCAACAGCGGTAAGACGACAGTAAGCTATCTGGCAGCTAAGCTCGGGCTCGAATTTCATGCTGATCAAGCTGCGTTCCTGGAAATGGAAGCCCGTGGCTTGCGGCTTTGGGGCGATCTGTTGCCGGCAATCTTCCGTCCCGAATCGCTTCAGTTTCTTCCTGAACTTGAGGCCGCAACGCGTCGCTTTTCATACCCGGGTTTAACGGTTTGCTACCTGCCAAAGCGCCGGTTTCAAGCCCCGAAGGCGCACTCCGTGGATCCGGTCTGCTGTGTGTTTCTTGAGAGGCAAGCCGCAACGATTCCCACCCTGTCACCTATAGCTCGCTCTGATTTCTCCCGCCGCCTCGCCGAATCTATGCTTGTCAAGGACTACGGCTGCCTTGCACGACAGAGCGCCAAGGTGTTCGAGGCGCTTGAAAAATTGCCCGCTTATCATCTGGCCTACGGCGGCGATCCTGCGACGGCGACAGCCTTAGTACGACAAATGCTCACGGATTCTGACGCTCCAAAACCTGCTGTGGAGCAAACACGGTGATGGACCATGGCCCATACCCGTAAGTGCGCCATCCTCTTTACTAGGCTGCTCCGGGGAATCACTGAATGTATTGTGCCTGCGGGAGTTCGGAGTAGCGGAGGCGAATTGCGTATATCAATCTTGAGGATGAGCTTGGATATATTGCGCTACCGCTTGTGCCGCCAGTTCGTTCCCTCGAGGCCCCAGATGGCCTTGGTCGACGTAAATCGGCTCGTGGACTGAGTTAAACACTCCACCAAGAAAAACAAATCCTCCGGTGGTCGCAGCGCGATTGTCCGCCTCTTGATATACCGCATTCGTGATCAACGCCCAAGGATCTCTCGTAGAAATTTCAGGTAACTGTTTTTCGAAAGGCACAAGAGGCTTTTGACCGTAATACAGGGACGGCTGCCAAAAACAGTAGATGCGAAACTTATATGCCTGGGCCAAGGCCTTCGCGACCCGAAGATTGGCCTCATAGTTGTCTAACGTGGCGACGGCCTTCGTATGAAGCTCGTTTAGCACGGATTGAGACGAATGGCGTCCGAAGAAAACTCCCTCCACCGCTTTAGCTACGAGAAACGTGTACGATTCGCGAATAAAGTCGAATCGTCCGGCGAGCGAGCCTTCTACCCGGGGTTTAATTTTCTCGATATAGAAATGCGGCTTGGGCGGTCCCGAGGAGGGTCCAGCCGCACCGGCGTCGTTTAGCCCGTCGTAGAAGATCACAATATCGGGATGCCCGCCAGCCTTGAGCTGCTCCATCAGGAGGATCAGCTCTTGATTGCTGACGTAACCTTCCACTCCAAAATTAGACACGACTACACAGCCCGAACCAGAAGCATTCAAGTCCCGGGACAAGTAGGACGGTATGGTTGCCCAGTCCGGCACGGCGGTTCCATACATTGTTGATCCTCCGAAGGTCCAAACGTTAACCGGGCGTGTTTTGCACTCGTCTGGCGTTGGATTGATTGTTCTGCGCCATAAACCTGTGGTGCTCTCATCGTTGTTGACGTACTTGCTGTGCCAGGGAGTTACACTCCAGAGTCGAAACGGTACGTAAACCTTGCGGGATATTTGCCTTCGAGGCTCATTTTGCCAGAATTCTGCAGCCCACTCTTCTCCCTGGTATGCCGGACTCGTTCTCTGGAGTTCGAATCCGTGTCGTATTTCCGAGTGCGGAGCTAGCGACCAAGCCGCCCACGAAGCGAGTTCCAGCAATGTCGCAAGCAATACCAAACCGCAGACCGCAAATCCCAAAACAGCAAAGAATCGTTTTACGGGGCGCTCGGTAACAACCGACATTCAATCCTCCGCATCTTGCTGGGCAAACGCCTCGGCTTGGCCCACACCTAGGAAATGGCACGACAAATTGCTCACCATGGCAAAGCGATCCGCGCTATGGCACTGAGGCCCACGCCTCGGCCGCAGTCCGTCGCATACAACAACGTCGAGGAATTCTCCCACGAAGGTGAGACAGCGTTGCATGACGCGTGAGTGAGCTGCTGCTCGCGTCCGCTAGCAAATTCGCGGATCACTAAATGCCAGAATCCATGATCGCGCCGGCTGAAGGCTAATCGGTTGCCATCAGGCGACACGGACGGATACCTCGCGGGATGGGGAAACTCGGTCAGCTCCACGACTTCTCTCGTGCGATGCCGCACGACGAATAAGTGCGGATCGCTGGTTCGGCCAGCAGCAGCGATCACGTCTCCATCGGAGGTAACAGTTACGTCGAGCGCATGGTAACTGCTTGGCAGAACCATTAGGGGGAGATTCCTTGAATCAGTTGCCAACACCCACCCTGAGCTTTGCCCGTGCTCTTCGCGGACGAAGGCCAGCCATTTCCCATTTGCTGAGAGTGTGGGCTCCTGGCCTTCAGTCAGAGTTTCAATCGCCGACCTGGGCTCCTCAATCGGAAGTCGCGTAATGAATGATTGGTGGCCGGTCAGCTCAGCGTAAAGCGCTGGGATCGTCCCAGCGCCAGCGATGGACAATGCATCGCCTGCCATGGGAATCTGGCGGAAAATTGTATCCTTGAGAAGCACAGCCTCATATTTCCTCGGCTGCATCTCGGTAAACACTACACCGTCTTCAGTGGAAACGGGATTGGCAGAACGGTATCCGTTTGACGGACTCGGCAGGCGCCTACCGAAATCCTCAGTGCGGTTCTGGACAGTCCGCAGATTGTAGAGTGTCAAGAGCGCGACTGAGATCAATCCAGCCGTCAACCAACGTCGACCGGAAACTGCTTTGCGGCCAGCCCCCGCCGTATGCAGCAACAGGACGTATAGCCCGGTTGTGGCGAAAAGCGGGCTTAGCGGAAACCAGTTTGAGATCCTGTGTGGCACTGGTGCACAAGCAACGACATAAAAGAGCAAGAGAATCAGCGCTCGGATTTCGCTGCCAGTCGCGAGCGTCGCATCAAAGCCGACGATCGCAGTGAAGATCAATAGGCAACCGTAATCGGCACCAGTTGTCGGGGACAGCAGTAGGACCAAAACAACGAGAGTTGCCCATGCTAATGATGCTGAATGCCGTCTTTCGTTGCCCCTGAACGACAGAAGAAAAGAGAAAACCAGAACCGTGACTGAAGCCGCCTGTGCCACGGCGTAAAGCATCGGCGAATCGATCAAAGGGTGAGGATTTAATTCTGGTTCGATGAGAAATAAATGACTCCACAGAGTGATGAACGAATTCTGCGAAAGAGTGTAAGGTCCAAGCCAATCCCCACGGGAGGCCTGGCTCAATACTTCATTCAGAAAAACCCGATGGACTTCGACTCCAAACACCAACAGTGACAGGGTCGTAATGGCTGCGGCGCTTAGCACCATCCCAATGACTGCGCGCCAATTCCGCTTCCAAATAAACAAAATCACAAAGAGAGCGGGAAACAACTTCATTGCCGCGGCAGTGCCCAAGGTCGCACCGGATGTCCGCTGATTGTTCAGCCAGGAAGCGTAATAGGCGCCGCAGATGAGCATCAGAATGAGTACATAATGTCTGCCAAACAAGAACCCAATGTGTAACGGAAGAATGCACAAGAGCGATATCAAGCCGAGCCTGCGCCAATTTAACGATGTCACGTGACGAAGCATCCACAGAGAGACAACCAGAAAACAAAGATTCAATACCAGCCAGAGGCGCTTGGCGGCGAGCGGCTTAAAAGTTGTGAACGGTACCAATGAAAGGATCAACGTGGGGGGGTTGGGGGCAAAGCTCACGAGACCGTCGCGCACTTCCAGGTGATCGTTCTGGCGCTGAAACCAAGTCCACTCGTAGATGCGGTCGAGCGGAATACGCTCCCGGTGAAGCGCAGCGGCCAAATAGTAATTGGGAAACTCGCTGTTCAGATTTCGCCAGGCGGGCGATAAACTGTGCCCCACAAACGTCGCCAGCAGGCTCGCGAGCAGCACCCACTCCACGATTGGCAGCCACCGATGGTTTGGCGGGCCAAGCTTCGAGAGCAGGCTCGGCTTGCCAGTTTTAAGTTCTCCCGTCGAATTCTTAACCCTAACCAGATGATGCATGACGGTAAGTCGTTCACGTCTTTTCGATCAAGAAATTCTCCAGTACGAGAGTATCCATCTCGCTCTGGGAGAACGTGTCAAAAGCATCGGCCGCCGTGTTCACAATTGGTTGCCCTCTTAGATTGAACGATGTGTTAAGCAGGACCGGGACGCCGGTGGCTTGCGCAAAGCGTTCGATCAAAGAGTAATAGCGCGGACTCTGGTCGCAAAAAACCGTTTGCGGCCGGGCGGTGCCGTCGACATGGGTAATTGCGGGGAGCGTGCTGCGATGGTTTTCTCGGACCGGCACTACATACAACATGTATCTGGCAGGATAGTGACATGGTGCTTGTGCTAGATCGAAGTATTTCCCCGCGCAGTCAGCGAGTACGGACGGTGCAAAGGGTCGATACGGCTCGCGAAACTTGATCTTGGCGTTGACGATATCTTTCATGTCGGCAGTGCGCGCATCCGCGAGAATGCTTCGATTACCCAGTGCCCGCGGTCCCCATTCGAACCTCCCTTGGGACCAGCCTATGACTTTCCCCTGGATGAGTTGCTCGACCACGCGGTCGAGCAACTGATCGTCATTCTCGAAACAGCGAAAAGGAATGCCGTTCTGCTGAAGAAAATCGCGGATCTCTGCATCTGAGTTGGATCGGCCCCAAGCGGCATGCTGCATCGTGAAGCTGCGGGGTTTTCCGAGCAGGCAGTTGTAGGCCCACAATGCACCTCCTAAAGCGCCTCCGCCGTCGCCTGCGGCAGGTTGGATATATAGCTGCTCGAAACCACTCTCCTTGAGAATGCGCGTATTCGCCACACTGTTCAGGCCAACTCCACCCGCAATGCAAAGCCGCTTGAGTCTAGTTTCGCGGTACAAGTTCGTTGCCATGTTTAACAGCAGCTCTTCAGTTACCCGTTGAATGCTGGCGGCTATGTCCGCATAGTGCTGGTTTAAGTCGCATAAGTCGTTGTAGTTTCCTGGGGGCGCCCCGAAGTACTTCGGAAAGCCCGACTCTTTGGTGAAGAATTGCAGTTCCGTCGGCCGAGGCTCGCCAAAAAGTGCCAGAAACTTCTGGCTATAGGTCTGGTCAGTGGAATAGTGAAAGCTGAAGTAGTCCATATCAAGCGAGAACGATCCGTCCGTGTTCCGCTGCACCAGCTTCCAAACCTTGTCCACATAGCGAGGCACGCCATAGGGAGCCATGCCCATCACCTTATACTCGCCCTCATTGACTTCGAAACCTAGAAACGCTGTGAATGCGCTATACAGCAATCCGACCGAGTGTGGAAACTCGATCTGCTTTAACAGGCGGATATCATTACCACAGCCGACGCCGCAACTAGCTGTGACCCATTCTCCAACTCCGTCGACGGTAAGAATGGCGGCTTCGTCGAAGGGCGAACACAAATAGGCGCTTGCGGCATGCGACAGGTGATGCTCGCAAAACAGAATGTTATCTTTGCTGACGCCGAGTTCGCTCTTGAGCGTGGTACTTATCCAAAGCTTGTCGATCATCCATGAAATCATGGACTCGCGAAAGACCTTCCACGATTGCGGATAAGTCTGCAGAGCAGACATCAAGATACGGTCGAACTTACGAAACGGTTTCTCAAAGAAGACGACGTAGTCCAGATCTCTTCCCTCAAGTCCGCCCTGATCGAGACAAAACCGGATGGCATTCTTGGGGAACCTGTAATCGTGCTTTTTCCGCGAAAACCGCTCTTCCTCTGCTGCCGCGACCAGTATGCCATCCTTTAGCAACACCGCAGCCGCATCATGGTAGTAGCAAGACACTCCGAGGATGTACACGATCACTGCCTCTTGGCCCACCGCAGGTCATGGACCTCATCGACGTGATCCAGCCATCGCGTGGGAGCGCGCTTGATTCGCAATGGATCCAAGAGGAGGCGAGCGATGATGCCGACCGGAAGGACGATAATGGCATAGAACACAGTCAACAGGATTCGGGCCTGAAAATTGCCGATCGCGTGGGCTAAACGCTTCCATGTCTGCTGCGCGCGTTTCAGCATAGGGAGTTTCCTAGAACAGAGTGTAGATGAAGGGTGCGATCGCCGAGCTTTGTGCCAAGACAATGAGAACACCCAGAAAAAAAAGACCGACCAACATTGGCGCCAGCCACCACCTTTTGATACTCCAAAAAAATGACAGCAATTCGCCGACTATTCCGAGGCGACCAGCGACGGTCCGTAGGGCATTCAAAGCGCCCATTTTTATCCTCCCGGACCCAGTATCCGGTTGCGGTGTGCGACTGCTTCACAGCCTTAAACATTTGATCGGGAGACAAGATCAAGTGCAGCTAGGCGCTGTTTCCGGCTGCAACCGCTTGGCGTCTACGCTCGGCTTTGGCAGCTTCACGATGTTCTTCAGTTGGCGATTAATCCACAATTCAACCGGAAAGTTGTAGAAGTCGTGGTTCAAACGCACGCGAGCCGGGTAAGCAGTGAGATGTTGTATCGCTTTCGCAAAGCGCCCGTGACCCGTAGTCGCAATGGGGGCACGATCAAAAGCAATGCGCAAGTAATCTCGCATGGTTTGAACACGCTGATGATCTTTTCCCTGAAGCCAAGGCAAGACCGTGTAACGGGGGAAGTAATCCACCCAACCTTCAAAGGACTTGGGGACCTCAATGCCAAGTTGTGCCGTCTGCTGAAAAATAGGTGAGCCTGGATACGGCGTGAAAATGTTGGTCCAGAATTCTGCGCCGGGAAATTTCTGGCAGATATCCATCATGAAGCTGACCGTCTCGCGCCGTTCTTTCGGGCCCTCACCCGGGAAACCGAAAATGATATTGAAGGACGGGATGACTCCGGCTTTTATGCAGCGTTCGGTTGATTGGTAGATATCCCCCAGAACCTGGAAATCCTTGTTCATCAGCTTCATCACTGTGGGAGATGCGGTTTCTATACCTTGGCAGATTTGGTGCAGTCCGGAGCGGCGAAGCAGAGTCAGCTCTTCGATAGTCAGTCGCGCCGTCAGATTGGTGGTGGCCTGCACGCTCCACTTGAAAGTGCTTCCGGCGCGAACCAATGCTTCCGCGATCTTTAACGACCGGTCAAGATCGACCAGGAAATTATCGTCAGCCATCCACAGCAAGTCGAGCCGGTAACGTTTCGCCAGCTCCATGGTTTCTTCAACCACCTGTTCCACCGGCAATGCATTCCATTTGCGTCCGTACACTCCGGCGTTAGTGCAGTAGAAGCAATTGAAAGGGCAGGCGAGACTGGAAACATACATGGTCCATCTGCGCCCGCAAACTTTCTCATAGGCATCGAAGTCTGCCAGGTGATAAGCCTTGACGGGCATTTTGTCGAGCGTCTTCAGAGGGCGTTCGGGGGTGAGGTGCATTTTGCCATCGCGTTTAAATCCGATACCCAGGACGTCGTCGAGAGCGGCATCGTCGCGCAGGCGGTCAGCGACCTCGAGCATGCTGTCTTCGCCCTGCGCTCGCACGATGATGTCCACATAGGGGGCCTCAAGCGTTTGGCCGGGAAGAAGGGACGGATGCCAGCCTCCCAAGATTATGGGGAAGTCAGGGTCCCATTTCTTTATCATCTTGGCGACATCCACTGTCTCGCGGATCATCGGCCCGGTCACGACAGAAATACCCAAGCACAGGGCGTCCTTTACCTCTTCCATGATCCGCTTCTTATAGTTGGGCGTGATCGTGGAATCGATAATCCGAATATCGTACCCCGCGTTCAGCAAGGGGGTAGAGATGGCGAGAATGCCCAATGGCGCCGTCGCTTCAATGCTCGAAAAAGAAGCGACAAAGAACACGATCTTCTTCGACTGTCTCACGAAAATGCCTCAGTTACTTCTTTGTTCACCCGATCTCAGAAGCTTGACCGTTCAGACTGTGAGGTTCTGGGCGAAGTACCTCGGATGAAGTAGCGAAAAACTACCAGTCCCCGTTTGTAGAGTTGTCTCTAAATTGTCATCATTCTGCAAAATCCGTGCTGGCGTTGTTCTCTGCTGACCCGCGGTGTCTGACTACTCCGTCTAGCCGTAACTGCCTTCGGGAAAATGACAGATATTTGACAATCACGTGACAAATGCCTCTCGCCAGAGCTCTAGCTTTGGGGTTCCATCCCTGATGCGATTGCATTGAGCGAAATGACTCGCAGTAGAAAAGTCGTACTGTTCTATCCACCGTACGACGGACCTCCGTTGGGCGCGCCCTTGTGCCTGCTCGCGCTCGCGTCTCCCCTGCTTCAGGCGGGATTCGAAGTCAAGCTGGTAGACAATCTAACGTCACCCGACTTCGAGAATGTCATTCTGCGCGAAACCGAAAATGCACTTTGTCTTGGCATCTCAATCCTCACTGGCCCAATGATCGGTTCCGCGATCAGAATGGCGAAAAAAGTGCGGCTCAGTCGCCCGGACCTGCCAATCGTGTTTGGCGGTTGGCATCCCACGCTGGTTCCAGAGCAAACGCTCAAGCCGGATTTCGTGGATGCCATTGTGCGCGGGCAAGGCGAACTGACTTTACTCGAGCTCGCACATCGATTGGCGGATGGTCGGGAGTTGAATGGTGTGCGGGGATTGTCATTCAAAGATGACGCAGGCTTGCATCATGAGCCGGAGAGGCCAGTTGCAAGCATCAACGACCTGCCAGCACCTGCGTACCACCTGGCAAATTTCGATGTTTATGCCGCCGCCAGCGGCGTCCGGCAACTGGCATATGCGAGCAGTGTGGGGTGCCCCTATGCCTGCAATTACTGCACGGACATGGTTTTTTACAAACGTCGATTTAACGCCTATCGCGCCGACCGGGTGGTAAGCGATCTGGCGGAGCTTGTTCCTCGCTACGGCATTGAGGAAGTCGCACTGTTGGATTCCAATTTTCTGGTTGACATCAAGCGAGCAGTCGCAATCGCTCGAGGAATCATCTCGAGTGGCGTCAAGTTCAATTGGGATTTCCAAGCTTCCACCGACTTCGTAGCGAGGATGAGCGAAGATGACGTGCGGCTGCTGGGCGAGAGTGGCGTGAATCACATGGGGTTTGGCACGGAATCGGCGTCCAAAGATGTGCTCGGGTTGATGAATAAGAAACACGAGCGTGTAGAAGACATGGTGGACACGGCCCGCAAGGCAGAGCTCGCCGGGATTCACGTTACGTTTAATGTCATTCTCGGATACCCAGGGGAAACCGAAGATGACCGTCAACAGACCTTTCGCATAATGAGCGAGATTGCCAGGCAGTACTGGAATGTCAGCTTTTCTCCTAACATTTTCACGCCCTATCCTGGAATTCCAATATGGCCGCAGCTCAAGGAGATGGGATTGCATGAACCGCAGTCCCTGGAGGAATGGGAGAATCTGGCCTTAGGCTTTAATGTGCTTCCCTGGCTGCAGGGGGAAGATCTCCGTCGGCTCCGACGCAGCCTCGAGTATTTTCTGCTGAACAACCATATCCGCAAGGCGACGAAGAACAGTGTCTGGTTGCGGCAAGGATTTCGTCGCGCCCTCGGCGCGCCTGTTCGCTGGCGCATCAACAAGAACCGCTACTCTTTTCCATGGGAACTGTGGGTTTCCCGCGCTGTCGAGCGGGTCACAACGCGGCGATCACTCCTTACCGGCCAAAAGCTAAGTGATCGAATACAGGAAGTTTGCTGAGGCCGACCAGGCCGGCGCGTGAAGTGTATCGGCGTCGGACAGATGGCCTCCGAGCGAGGTACGGCGAGTTCAGTGAACTTAGCGCGGCGCATAGTGACAATGCGCCGATGGCGCTGAAAAGATGCGATCATTTTTGAGACGTTGCTTGCGTTCGCGCATCCCTCCTGCCGCATTCGTCTGTGCGTTGGTCGCGCTCACGGTTGGACAATTTCGCCAAGCAGCACCAGCCATAATGGTCCTCGCAACAGGCGCTTGTATCTCTAGTGCTTTTTTATGGGGCTACTCTGCCCGCATGACCCGGGAGTGGCCGAGGTTGCGGGAGTTACGGCGTGCGGATTACGCCTCGGTCTGGGACGCGCTGAGTCCGAACTCAACCGCCGCAGCCCGCGCTGCAACGGGATTGTCCGACGAGTACTCACTCCAAACCGCCGGGCGGCAAGTGGCCGCGCGAATAACCGGTTTTGTTTCAGTGGCACCTACGGACACTGTGCTCGAAATCGGCTCTGGGGTCGGCCGGGTCGGTTGGGCTATGGCACCCATCTGCGGCAACTGGATCGGCTGCGATATATCGAAGCGCATGCTCGTGCATGCCCAACACCGACTGGCGGCTTTCGACAATGTCCGCTTCGTACACCTTTCGGATCCGAAGTTAAGCGGAATCCCCGACTCTTCGGTCGACGTTGTGTACTGCACGAACGTGTTGGCTCATCTGGACGAGATGGAGCGATGGCAATATGTCTCTGAATCCCATCGCGTTCTTCGCCTGGGAGGAAGGATTTATATCGACACGATCGCACTAGATTCGACGGACGGATGGGCAATGTTATTGAACAATCTGACACAGCGACATCGCCGTACGGATCCCCCGTACATGCCCTTGCCCTCAACTGGCGAAGAGCTTACGGCATACTTCAAGAACGCAGGGTTCAATTCCGTTCGGGTCGAGATCCAGAACTCGCTTTTGATCGTGACAGGGATGAAGGGCTTCGCTGGCGAGGCCAGATCCGAGAATTCTTCGCATGTGTTTGCTGAAAAGGCGCTGTCGTAAGTAGAACCGGTCATTCGCGTCGGCCATCGCCCTGGTGATAGAGGATAAAACGGCAAAGGTCATCCTGAGGCTCACACATCGATAGAAGCCGACCGCATTCTCGTCCGATTCAGCCATCGCCACCGCGGAATCTCGCACAGGTATCGCAGCCCAGAGAGAGCGTGAAAGAGGCTCCGCCGAATGAGAAGCTGACGTTTCCACCAGCCTCTGCTCAGTAGCAGCGAAGGCTTATCTCTGAGCGACGAAGCCATGCGCGAAAGGCGCGGGAACTTTATAAGCCGATCCCGCGCCGAGTGTTTCTGGACGCAGGTGCTCTGATATTGCTGGTGGAGAAATAGAACGAGCTTGGCCTTTGGCAATAACCGCAACTCATAGGGTGGCACATCGCAAAATGCGCATTGCATTGCGTAGTTTTCAATCCACACACGGGTCGCCGGCCGAATTCCTTGCCCCCAAACGCCAACGAGCGACGGAATGGGCGTTGCGAAAAGCTTCGCCACCAACTCCGTTATTACCACGACGAACTCCCGTAGCATTAAGTTATCGCCGACGCGCTGGTCGATCCGGTTCCATAGCGAGGTCTCCAGAGCTCGCTCGTTCAGGAAGAACCCGATCTCGAGTAACCATGACATTCGTATCCAATAGGTGAACAGATGGTTGCATGCATGTAACACCTGCAGGAGAAACGCATCCTCATCGGGCAGCACGGGAAACACGAGTCCATTCCACTGATGAGTTCTGGCTCGGTTTACAGAGAACACACTTGGCATCCTCGGGAGGAGGTCGCTATCCAAGATATCCAGATGCAACTCAACCGCATGAGGCGATTGAGCGGAGTATTGCTCAGGGCTACGGGATGCGCTCCCTGTCCCCGGCGAAAGGAAAATAGATTCCTGTCTGGAAACTGACGGCTTCGGGCAATATCCAGCTTCCACCACAACGCGTTGAGCCATTGGAAGCGACTGCTCATCAACCAAATAGTCGAAGTCGCCTTGATGCCGGAGGTGCGCGTCCGGGCAGAACCCGGGAATTAGAGAGAGTCCTTTCAGGACGACATATCGGACGCCGGTCGCGTTGAACCTCTTGTTCAGAGAATCGAACCGATGTGCCATCTCGCCAACACGCTGCCGGTTAGCCGCGAAACTTTGCTCGAGACGAGACATCACCCAGGTCGGGACTTCGTGTGTAGCGTTTGTGTCCTTGACCTTCTGCAGGAAATAGAATGCCAAGCCTGCGTCGTCCAGCCATCTCAGGGCATGCTTCCAATCCCGTTGACGAAAATCCCTGAGCCCAACCAGGCAATGGCTTTCGGCATTCGAAAACCTCAGGAAATCAACGATCTCTTGCGCTGGAGTTCTTCTCATCCTGGTGCCTATGCGGACCGCTCCGGAGAAGATTGGACTGAACGGCCTGTAAGTCGTTTGAATTGGCAGACCAGGACTGCGGGGAATTGGCAAGACTGCGCGAATAAGTGTTCCTTACCCGCTTGCGCGAAGATCGGCTGCTCCGGTTCCCCAAGCCACAGAGACTCTTGCGTCAGGCAATCGAAGTCCCTTGAGTAAGCCGGTTCGACAATCTCCTCGGCTGCACGAGGCGCCATTTCGATTTGAACCGCGGATGTTCGCTCCCGGAAGCCGACGCGCCAGCCGTGAGCATAGGCTTCCGGGTGGAGATCGCTGACGAAAAGATCGGCTCCGGGTTTCATGACGCGCGCCAACTCGCTCACCATGGATTTCAAGTCTCGGATGTGCCCTATAGCAAACGAGCAGATCGCCAGATCGAACCATGCGCTGCGAAACGGGAGACTTTCGCAGGTCGCTCTTACAAGACGCCCGGTTATCGCGCTTTTGCGGCCAGCGACTCGCAGCATCGCGCTTGAGCAATCAAGTCCGACTCCCGACTCGGTAGAGCGTTGCATCAGTCGTTCAAGCCAGCGGCCCGTGCCGGTTGCCAAATCGAGAATCCGGCTGTTACGCACGTCCCCAAGTAAAGGTAAGAGATGACGTTCTTCGCGCGCCAGCAGAGGGTTGGGAGCGCGGTCGTAGGTTGGTGCCCAACGCTCATAGCCTTCCTCGATCGAAACATAAGCTGGAGCAACCGAAGAGGACGCATTGTTTTTCGAGGGTCCGGTATCCAGACATTCCGGCGTGGTGGAGATCTGCTTCACAAGCTCTCTGCTTTTGGTTTCCGCAGGTCGATAAACTGCTGGGCCCATTTCAGTTCCAGTGGGGCGGTATAAACACCTAGTCGATATCGCCAACTGCTTAGCGCTTTGAGCCCGAGCCGCCCCCAGTTAGGCAAACGGATGTCCTGAACTGTCGGCCACCTGGAAGAGACCACCAGTTCGAAGTTGTCGATCAGTTGCTTCGTGCGCGGTCGAAGCCATGGTGTTTGGGGATCCTTCTGGGTGGCGAACCGCTGCCAGGTGTCCGTCGCCCACTCGTCCGGAGTGGTGGGAAACTGAAATTGGTCTCCTATATCTCCGTACATTCGCGCCCGCTGCGGAACCGGAGTGTAATGCTCCACGATGATCTCGGAGTCCGGGTTCAGCCGCTTCAGTTGGCGAATGAACTTGATGCATTCCCGCGTGTCGCCCTCCGGATCCTTTGGATTTCCGAAGATGATGGAGAATTCGGGGATGATGCCGAACTGCCGTATTCGAGAAGCCAGAGCGAGAGTGTCTTCGGCGCAGAGATCTTTATTCATCTCTTTCAGGTTTTCATTCGATCCCGATTCAGCACCGAAGAAGATCATGGCACAGCCGGCACGGCGGATGGCTTCGAACGTGGCGTCCGAATACTTCATCATGATGTCCGTGCGGCCTTCGCACCACCATCGCATGTTGAGCGGGGCCATCCGGTCTGCTAGTTCACGAGTGTGTTCTTCCCGTAAAAAAAAGTTGTTGTCGTAAAACTGGATGGCGTCGACTCCATAGGTCTGGGCGAGGTAGCGCAGCATAGCTTCAGTCCGTGCCGGCGATTCCATTTTTTCGCGGCTGCCAGAGAAGTTGACTACTCCGCAAAAATTGCACCGAAAAGGGCATCCGATGCTGGCTTGGTGTACCGCAGTGCGGCGGCCCAGAAATGTAGGCAGCAGATATTTTTCTGCCGCGATGCGATGGTATGGATACCAGGGAAAATCCCCCGGACTTCTCATGGGACGTTCAGGATTGTGAAGAGCGGTCCCATCAGCGTCTTTGTAAGAGAGCCCACTGATACTCTTGAGATCGTGAAGTCCGCGAATCGCTTCCAGCAAGTCCAGGAAGGTCTGCTCGCCCTGGCCGCGGACGGCATAATCCACGTAATCCGCCTTGAGAACTGCTGCAGTGTAATTGGTAGCGAAGTATCCTCCCCACACGATCGGCACGTGCGGGAATCGTGCTCGCACCTCGCGGCAGGTGGCGACAGCGCCTACCGTCTGCGGTCCCGGCATGACGGTAACTGCCAGGATCTCCACGTCATGCTCTTGCAGCAGAGCGACGACACTCTCAGTGGGGTGCGGATCGATGTTGCCATCGACGATCGCGTATTCTTCCTTACCCTCGAGAACCGCCGCGATTGCCAATACCGACAGCGGCAAGCGCCGGTTGCGAGGTTTGGTTGCTTTCGGGTTATAGAAGACAATCATCTTCCAGGTCTTTGCCCGAGTTTTGCCGGCTTTCCAGTTCCCCAGTTTCAGGCTGACTGGCCAGCCACCCAATGTGTTTGTGAAATCTGAACTGACAAGCTACCAATCGGCACTCGGCGGCTTGTCTCTGATTTGTCAATATTCTGCAAAATCACCGTCACCTTCCCATCGAATCCTGGTCACGATGTGACAGAAATTTGACAAGGTGCTGACAATTTCCTTGCCCCTCTCTCCTACCATTTGGCGGTCACTCCTGCACAAACGAGGCGCGAGTCGCATGGCTGACGTGCTGCTGACACATTCCTACCATCTCTATTACGACCGCAAGCAGACGCGGAAAATGCAGCCTTATCCTCCTCTGGGCACGCTGTATGCCGCGGCTTTGCTTCGCAGCGCGGGTCTCTCCGTCGCACTGTTCGACACCATGCTCAACGACCCTAAACGCGGATTTCAAGCGGCCATGGATAAGCACCGGCCGCGGGTCGTCGTGGTTTACGAGGATAACTTTAACTTCCTCACGAAAATGTGCCTGACTCGCATGCGGGAAGTCGCCTATCACATTCTTGAAGTCTCGCAAGCAACCGGAGCCACCGTCCTGGTGAATGGCTCTGACGCTTCGGACCATGCACTTGATTATCTGCGGAAAGGCTTCCGCTACGTATTGCTGGGGGAAGCGGAATGGACGCTGCTGGAGGCTGCCCAGCACCTCTTGCGAGGAAACGACCGCGGACTCGCACACATTCCGGGCCTCGCGTATTTGGATGAAGAAACCGGAGCACTCGCGCGGACGCCGCCTCGCCCCCTTACGCGCGATCTCGACCTCATGTCATTTCCTGCACGCGATCTGATCGATGCCGAACAATACCGTACGGCATGGAAGACTGCTCATGGCTATTTCTCGCTGAATATCGTCGCCAGCCGCGGTTGCCCCTATCGCTGCAATTGGTGCGCAAAGCCCATTTATGGCGACTCCTTTGCCGTGCGGTCCGCGCAGAGCGTTGCGGAAGAAATGCGAAGACTAAAATACGATTTCGGCGCTGAGCATCTTTGGTTCGCCGATGACATCTTTGGCCTCCGCGCAAAGTGGGTTCGAGAACTTGCCGTCGAAGTCGAGAGATTGGATGCGGCAGTCCCGTTCAAAATGCAATCCCGGGTGGATTTGATGACGCTCGACACCGTGCGCTCTTTGCGCCGGGCCGGTTGCGCCGAAGTCTGGTTAGGTATCGAATCCGGATCTCAAAGAATTCTAGACGCTATGGATAAAGGTACTCGAGTCGAACAGATTGCAAAGGCCCGCGACCACCTGCGGAGCGAGGGTATCCGGGCATGCTATTTCCTGCAATTCGGATATCAGGGAGAGGCGTGGGACGACATTCAAAAGACAGTGAACCTCGTTCGAAATACTCGCCCGGACGATATAGGAGTCTCGGTTTCCTACCCGCTGCCGGGAACAAAATTCTTCGACCGAGTACAGTCACAGCTCAGCAACAAGACCAATTGGTCGGATAGCGAAGATCTTTCCATGATGTTCCAGGGCGCATATACGGACGAGTTCTACCGCGCCTTACACAACGCTTTGCACGCCCAGGTTGATTCCTGGAATACATGCAATGAACAGGCGTCTGGGAAAGAACGTGCTGTAGATGCTGACCCCGGCGAACTGTGGAATCGGGTTGTGCAGCTTGAGAACTCTTGTCGTAATCCAAGGCTCCCCGTCCCGCCGAGCCATGCGAGCCACCCGCTAGTGCAGTTGCAAGTGGCCCCTGGCATGGGATCGGGCGATGACTAGGTCTGGCGATCGGACCATCCACATGGACATCCTTCTCACTCACGGATATTTCCTTTACGAGGACCCCAAGGAACTTCAGATAATGAAGCCCTACCCACCACTGGGGATCCTCTACATCTGTGCGCATCTTAGGAACAAGGGTCTGAGTGTTGAGGTGTTCGATTCCACGTTCTCTTCGCGGCATCAACTCTTCGAAGTACTGCGGCAGGGACCGCCGTCAGTGCTGGGCATCTATGCCAACTTGATGACACGAACCAATGTAGTTGAGATTTTGCGTGTCGCAAAAGATGCTGGTTGGATGACGCTGGTCGGCGGTCCCGAGCCGAGCGCTTACATTGACGAATACCTCGAGGCCGGGGCAGATGTAATTGTGATCGGCGAGGGAGAAGTGACACTCGAGGAACTGGTGCCAGTATTCCAATCAAATTCCGGCGAAGCGCTACACCGCGTCAAGGGGATTGCGTTCCGGACTTCAGATGGGACCGTGGTTCGCACGGCTCCGCGGGAGCAAATTCGCGACATCGATGCCCAGCCTTGGCCCGCGCGCGAATCAATCGACATGACAAAGTACCTCGCGGTCTGGCGCGAGCATCACGGTATGGGTTCCGTGTCACTCATCACTGCTCGTGGCTGCCCCTACCATTGCCGGTGGTGCAGTCATGAAGTATTCGGCAAGACGCATCGCCGCCGGAAACCTGCGTCGGTAGCCGATGAACTTGAGTGGCTGGTTGGTCGATACCAACCCGAAATGGCGTGGATGGCCGACGATGTCTTTACCATTCACCACGGTTGGCTCTTTCAATACGCAGCCGAACTTAAACGACGAACACTAAAAGTGCCTTTCGAGTGCATTTCTCGCGCCGACCGGCTGAATCCTCAAGTTGTCGAAACGCTGGCGGAAATGGGATGTTTCCGCGTGTGGATCGGTTCCGAGAGCGGCTCACAGCGCATTCTGGATGCCATGGAGCGGGGCGTAACCGCCGAAGAGGTTCGATCCTCCGTAGCGATATGCAAATCGCACGGAATCAAGACGGGAATGTTCTTGATGTGGGGATACGAGGGCGAAGAGCTTTGCGATATCGAGGCGACGATCGAGCATGTGAAGAAAACCGATCCCGACATTTTTTTTACCACTGTTGCGTATCCGATCAAAGGCACGCCCTACTTTTCCGAAGTTGCAAACCGCGTCGAGAATCTAAAACCATGGAACGTGGGGTCAGACCGCGAGGTTCGCATTCGCAACCGGCATTCGCGCCAGTTCTACAGCTTTGCCGATAAGTTGCTTCGCAGCGAAGTTGAATTGGAACGTCTGCGGAATAACCCGTCCGTCGACCGCTCTGCCATTGCGGAAATGCAGTCGAAAGTCTCCGATTTTCGCGCCCGCTTGACTTTGACTGCCCATGAAGTGGAGGCCTGACTTCATGGAAGTTCTTCAAGCGCAAGGCGATGTCTCCCCGTTTGATGCCATCGCCGCGCGCTACGATGAAAGTTTCACCACATCAAAGATTGGGTGCGCCCAACGAGCCTCGGTGTGGAAGGAACTAGAAAAGGCCTTTCGCCCCGGAGATAGTGTTCTCGAAATTGGCTGTGGCACGGGCGTCGATGCATGTTTACTGGCGGAACGCGGCGTTACTGTGGTTGCCTGCGACAGCTCTCCTCAAATGCTCAACTTGGCCATACGCAGAATCAGAGAAAATGCAAGGGATCGCTGGGTGCGCCCGCACCTGCTGGCCGCCGAAGACATTTCCAGTCTACGAAACTGCTCCTTCGACGGAGCACTGTCGAACTTTGGGGCACTTAATTGCATAGAGGATCTGCATCAATTCGCACGAGACCTGGCGATTCTACTGAAGCCAGGTGCAACCGCTCTGTTGTGCTGGATGGGCCCGTGCTGCGCGTGGGAAATCGCGTGGTATCTCGCTCAAGGACATCCCGCCAAAGCATTTCGCCGCTTTCGTCGTGGAGGCGTGACCGCTCGTCTGGCAGAAAATGCGAGCGTGCGGGTTCATTATCCCAGCATCCGCTTACTGAGACGCACATTCGCGCCCGAGTTTCGTCTGGTGTCCTTCAAGGGAATCGGGGTTTCGGTGCCGCCAAGCTATGTCGAGCACTGGGCGAATCGGTTTCCGCGCCTGTTCGATTTGACGATGCGAGCCGATTTACTTTTGGAGCGCTGTCCCGGTGTGCGCGCGTTTGCCGATCATATCCTGCTGGAATTTCGGCGTGAAAATCTGCAAGTTTGAGCGTGGATGATGAGCGTTGTATCCATTTCGATCCCGCGCGAATCAATCGAACCGAGTGTCGCTGCGCACCAGATACGCACCATGCCGGTCGTGGTCATTTCGCCGCACAATCGATGCAACTGCCGTTGCGTGATGTGCGACATCTGGCGGATTCGCGAAACCAAGGAAATCACGCCCGCACTTCTAGAGCAACAATTGTCCAGCTTCCGCGACCTCGGCGTGCAATGGGTTGTGTTTACCGGCGGCGAACCGCAGATGAATCCCCAGATGATTTTCCTGGCGCAGATGCTGCGCGCAGAAGCCATCCGCGTAACTATGCTGACGGCCGGGTTGTTACTGGAATCTCAGGCGGAATCCATTTCGGCGAACGTCGACGACGTGATCGTTTCCCTGGACGGACCACCTGCGGTGCACGATCAAATACGGCGCGTTCCCCACGCCTTTGAACAAATAAAAGCTGGAGTCGCGGCACTGCGAAGTTTTCGACCTGAAATAATCGTGCGAGCGCGGTGCACGGTCCAGAAGGCGAATCACCTCTCGCTTTGCGAGGCGGTGAAATCGGCGAAGGAAATCAGCTTAAACTCGATTTCATTTCTGGCGGCCGACCTCACCTCGGAAGCCTTTAATCGTCCACAGGGCTGGCTAACCGAACGCCAGGAGCGAGTAGCTTTGAACGCTGAGGAGGTCGATGCGCTGGAGGCAGAAATCGAGCGGCTGGTGGTCGAACACGGTGCCGAGCTGGATTCGGGATTTGTGGTTGAATCAGCCAGCAAATTGCGACGCATTGCCCTTCACTTCCGCGCTCATCTCGGCCAGGCGCCACCCGTCGCACCACGCTGTAACGCACCGTGGGTATCTTCAGTGATCGAGGCATCCGGCGAGGTCCGTCCCTGCTTTTTTCATCCTTCGTTGGGCAACGTTCACGATCAACCCTTGCGCCAGATTGTGAACAGTCCTAAGGCGCTGAGCTTTCGAGCTGCACTCGACGTTGCGACGAACCCGGTCTGCCGGCGGTGCGTATGCTCTCTGCATATTCCACATCGAGAAGAATGAAACAATTAAGACTCCGACGTGAATGCGAAGTCGAGGGCTTTTGTCTAGCTCGTCCCGATATCTGTAGCGATGGACGGCCAGAGCAACTAAAATTAGCGATAGAAAGGAATCAGCAATGGAAATTTCAAAACGCCTGTGGATAGCAATAGTCCTTCTGGGTGCGTGTGCGAGACTGGTTCCTCATCCGTGGAACTTCACGCCGATGATGGCCATCGCGCTGTTTGCGGGAAGTCAGGCGCGAAAGGCTAGCACGGCCGTCTTGGTGACTCTGTTTGCCCTCACATTGAGTGACGCTGTAATGGGTTTCTACCCTGGCTTTTGGTACGTATATGCGGCGGCGCTGATCCCGGTGCTGCTCGGCAGGCCAATTCGTAACCGGGGCGGAGCCGGCGCAATTGCCGTCGCGGCCCTGGCTTCCAGTCTGTCGTTCTTCCTGATCACCAATTTCATGGTTTGGGCTACCAGCCAGTTGTATCCACATACAACTGCAGGTTTATCGGCCTGCTATCTAGCTGGCATACCGTTCTACCGGAATCAGGTGCTGGGTGACGCGGTCTACACGGTCGCAATATTAGGCGGCTACGCCATTCTCAATCGCTGGTGCCAACCGGCGCAGCAGGTTGCATAGCGTGCGCGTTGTTTCTTTGCTGGCGAGTGCCACAGAAATTGTCTGCGCCTTGGGCGCTGGCGAAATGCTGGTAGGGCGTTCGCACGAATGCGATAACCCCGCTTGGGTGAGGACGCTTCCCGCCTGCAGCACTCCCGCGTTTGACATCGCCGTTTCGAGTGGGGAGATCGACGCGGAAGTCAGGCGTCGCCTGCGATCGAGCGAGCCCCTGTATCACGTTCACTCGGAATTGATTCGCGAGTTGCGCGCCGATCTGTTGATTACGCAATCGCATTGCGAAGTATGTGCCGTCACTCCCGCCGACGTTGAGCGAAGCGGGGCCTGCCTGCCTGCTACACGTCAACTGGCACTCTCCGCTTCGTCTTTGGAAGAGATATTCCAAGGCATTCTGCGGATTGGCGAAGCGCTCGGTCTGGAAGATCGCAGTAAGGCCGTTGTTCGCGGCGAACGGGAGCGACTGGACAAGGTCAGGGAAAAGGTTGCGGGTTTGCGTCGGCCAACCGTCGTCATGCTTGAATGGGCGGATCCGATATTCGCGATGGGAAACTGGGGCCCGGAGCTAGTGGAAATTGCGAACGGCGAACTTCTGCTCGGAAAAAAAGGAGAGTATTCAGCCGCCATTCCTTCCGAGAAGCTCAGCCATGCCGATCCAGAATACCTGATTGTGGCGCCTTGCGGATTTAATTTGCAGCGAAGTCTATTCGAACAGAGTGTGTTGGAGCGATACCCGTGGTGGCAGGACCTGCAGGCCGTACGAAAAGGCAACGTGGCGTTTGCGGACGGAAATCTGTTCTTCAATCGTTCTGGAATGACGGTGTGCCAGACTGCGGAGATCATCGCCGAAATCCTCCACGGCGTTTCTTTCGGCGGAACAACCGGCGGAGTGAGTTGGCGACGGATCGAATCGCCGGTCGAGCAGACCCGCGGCCAATGATCGCGAGCAAAATGGAGCAAAGTTGTCGATTGTCGTGCGACGGAACCCCACCGCTGAAAACAGCGCATGGGCTGCATTTCCAGGGGGCGCCCCGGTTCTTCTCACTCGGGCGAGGACGCTACTTCAATCTCTCGTGCGGTTTGTGATTGCGCTATGGCCGGATCGAATGTCAATCGGTACCGCTCTAATTCGGCAACCGTTATCATTTTGAGTTCGTGCACCATGCAAAACCGCGCCAGATCGGGCAGCCGTGCCATCGTCCCGTCATCCTTAAGAATCTCGCAAATGACGCCGGAGGGGTGCAATCCAGCCAGGCGCGCAAGATCTACCGCTGCTTCTGTATGCCCTCGGCGCTCGAGGACGCCACCAACTCGGCACCGAAGCGGAAACACGTGTCCCGGCCGTGCGAAGTCTTCGGGATGGCTGCGTACATCAACGGCGGCTCGAATCGTTTGTGCGCGATCATAGGCCGAAATGCCGGTTGTGACACCGCGCCCCTTCACATCGATTGAGACCGCGAAGCCTGTCCCGCACAATGCAGTATTCTCCAGAGTCATCGGAGCGAGTCTTAATTCATCGAGCCGTTCTCCAGTCATAGCCAGGCAGATCAGGCCTCGTCCGTGGGTTGCCATGAAGTTGATCGCTTCCGGCGTCACCATTTCCGCTGCCATCAGCAGATCCCCTTCGTTTTCGCGATCTTCATCGTCAACAACCACGATGATCCGTCCGGCCGCCAGTTCGCGAAAAGCTTCCTCGACCCTCGCGAAGGCAACCTGTTCTCGGGTCACATCGCTTCCGCACTTCGTGGATAGGCCAAGCTCAGTGGCGGGTGCGTGCATCTCAGGTTCCGTGCTTTCAGCGTCCACGAGTCTAAGCGAGTGTCCCATCTTTTCTCTCTTAGTCCGCATGTAGGCTGAGGAGTGAAGGTTCACCGCAACCTCGCACCGAACCTGCTCGACAACGTCGATGCCGGCATTACTCAATGCACGAACCTTATCCGGATTGTTCGAAAGAAGGCGAACGCGAGCGATCCCTAGATCATGCAAAACCGCGATAGGCAGGGCGTAGTCGCGGTAATCAGAACTGAAGCCGAGCGCGTGGTTTGCTTCAACCGTATCAAGGCCCATGTCCTGCAGACTGTAGGCCTGCAACTTCGCCATCAACCCGATTCCTCGTCCCTCCTGGTGCTCATAGATCAGCAACCCGGATCCTTCGCGAGCGATCGCGCGCATCGCCATGTCCAACTGATCTCCGCAATCACAACGGAGCGAACCCAGCACGTCGGCAGTCAGGCACTGGGAATGAATACGCAGCAGTGGCGCATTCCCTTTCAGTTCGCCTACCACAAGAGCTACGGCAGTCTCAGTCCGCCGACTGCCGTTGCAAATCTCCAACTGGAATCCGATGGCCTGAACGATCCCCCACTTGGTGGGCAGTTGAGTGCAGGCAACTCGTCGAACGGCGTGGGACTGGGCGGCTAGTTTCATGGAGTGTCGTGACGCTTCCGATCCCTTCTCGATCAATCCTGGGTCTTGTTGGAGTTACCCAGGCTTCTACTGTTTGAACACAAACTCCACCTTCGGGCTCTGGCCGGCACTAACCGTCACCTTCTGGCTTTGCGTACCGAGCTTTCCGTGCCAAGCCGTGATGGTGTAAGTGCCGGGGGGCAGGTCTTTTAATTCGAAGCTGCCGTCCTTACCCGTCACCGCGAAGTAAGGATGTTTGAAAACCGCAATATAGCCCCGCATCCACGGGTGCACGTTGCATTTGACCGGGATAGCAATCTCTTCGCGCGCGAAAGTCAAGTCGAGTGGAACTCCAGGCGGCTGGATCATATTCGATTCCCGGTTATTGGCAGGCATGGGATGAATGTTGTGCGTGGTGGCGTCACTGTTCACAACATTGAGCTTTTGATTGGCCTGTATAGCGACTACATGCGGCCGATAAGAGCAACCCTTCTGTTCAAGGACGGCGGGTTGCGCCGGAGGTTGAAAAGTGCGACCTTGCAAACCGTCAGCGACAAATACAACAACATTTTCCAAACTGCCATTTGCGCTCGCCACAATGTCTTCTGTCATGACGGTCGAAGAGCCCGATTTACAGTTAGGATCGGAGGACATGTCGATTCGGGTTGCTTTGGGCGGGATTCCATCGAATTTCACCATTCCGGTCACTGATGCTGAGGAAGAAGTGTCTGCGGCTGCCGCAGCTGTAAGCCAACGCCCGCAAGCGAAAGTGGTAAACACGACAACAACGGCGAGCCAAACGCATCGGGTTTTCATATCTTTGATTCTCATCAGTTTCTACCCGGTGTTCGATTGTGAATCCACTCTTCCTCTTTTCGTCTGTCATTCTTTATTTCGCAGCGGCGCGAAGTGTGGCGATATAGTGCACTAAGTCCCAGATCTGATCCGGTTTAAGAGCGCTCGCGAACGAAGGCATCGGAGTCCCATCCAGGCCAGTGGTTAGATCGCGGAATATGCCTGCGTCAGAGTCTCCGCATTTCAATCGTGTGCCGCTGGTCAAGTCGAAAGGTCGAATCGGATAACCCCTCGTATCAGTCAGCGAAGCCGCAGACGGACCGTTGCCTCGTCCTTCTTTTCCATGGCACAACCCGCAGTTCATGCTCTGGAATAGCTGACCACCGCGTTTCACGCTGTCTGGCGACGTGGGAGGCTCCGAAGGTATTTGTATTGGAGCGACTGGTTGCTCCTCCTGGAATCGCGGAGAAAACGTCTTTATGTATGCCACTAGGTCGGCGCGCTCCTGCCGTAGCAATGGTTTCCAGGATGGCATTCCACTGGCGTGCACACCGCGCGTAATCGTGTCATAAAGATCGCTGTCGAGAGGAAGATCCCCGCTGGGCGTGGATCGACATTTGAATGTGGCCTTGGTGAAATCGCGAGGTTTGGGATCGAGATAGGGCGCGCTATCTCCGTTTCCGTCACCCTGAGGACCGTGGCAGAAAATGCAGTACCGTTGATAGAGCGCCTTCCCATGCTTGGCGTTTCCCACGAGACGGCCAATGTGGCTTTCTTGCGCGTAGCTCGTCATCCCTGAAAACAGAAGGATGAACGCCATCGTTATGTTCGTCTTATTCGCCATCCGGCGCATGTGATCTCATCGCGTCAAAAGTCAAAGTCAAAGCCCATCAGCAGACTGCTGTTGGCGTCATCGCGGCCGGTAAGTGGCGCCGCTCCCGCACTAAGTAAGCGAGAATACTCTTGCACCCAGGCTAAGCCGGCACGCGGATTCATAATGGGATACCATCGATAACCCACTGCCCAATTATCGAGATTTCCGAGGTCGCTGCGAATCTCAGGGTTCGCTTGCCTTGACATTCGGATCAGCTCGTACTTACCGATCAGGACCAACCGTGGGTTATAGGTATAGTGTGCTTCTATAAACCCACCGTTCCAAGCTGGTCCAGCTGCACCAGGAGGCAGAGCTGAGGGCTGATTGGCGGGGACAGAATTGCCAAGAAACACGTTGTCCTGCCCATGCAGGTAAAACGTGTCGAAATCGAATTTACCCACATACCACATCCCGTAAGCGCCCGCGCGGTAGAAACTGCGATTTCCCAAGCCTGCTCCCGGGATTGGTGCTCCTCCGCTCGTTTGGGAATATGTTGGTGACTCCCCCAGGTATCCGTACACCCCGAACCGCTGCAAGCCGAGTTTGGGAAGCTCCAGGGATTGCGTGAAATTCGCGTAAGCGCTGTAGGTCTGGCTTGGGAAAGTGCTGAGCAGTGCTACAGAGTAGCGGGTGTAATCGCTTTCGGAATGTCCCGATAACTCTAGTCCCAGCTGATTTCCTCCCAAGCCGGCAAAGGTCCTATCACCCGGAGGAGTGAAGAAGTAATTGTAGTAACTGCCCCCGATGTCGCTGAGAAGAAGGTTTCTTTCTTGCGAAATAGGCTCGTCTAATTCGAACTTACCAAGCTTCACGTTCAACCAACGCGTGCGCACCAGGTTGTCAAAGCGCACCCAGGTTTGGGCGATGGAGCTGCTTCCGTTATTGATAAAGGGCTGGACTAAGAAAGAAATATTATTCGAAAGAGTGCCGCCGCTGAGAATATCGATAGAGGATGTATCGAAACCGGACGACGCTACGCTGGCTTCAACTTGTCCGCCGGAGGCACTGCCGGCAACCTTGTCGACCGCAACGCGATCATTGCTTTCCCGATGCCACTGTGGTGTCACACGAAATGTAATGGGCCAATATTCCGGCTGTTGGTAGATCGGCGCGTCCCGCCCATTGCCCAGTTGGTATCCATTGTCTTTGAACGTCTGCCCGAAGTTGTTCAGCATCGGCCAAGACGTGTGACAAGCGGAACAGGGGAGGCCGTATTTGCGAGCGAAGGCGGGAATCGCAAGTGCAGGCCGAACAGATGCAAACACAATGGCCAGCAGCAGCAATGTGCCGGCGTTCTTCATCCTCCCATCTCCCATCCCCTGCATCCTTCCTGTGTAGTCGAAGACTTTCCAAAAGGTCACCCGCATACTATTAGTCGACGTGACATTGTCCCGTTGTCACCGAAATGTCAAAGAAATGTCACTTTCTTTTCCCAGAAGTCTCTGAGGGCCAACCAAACGCGGAGCACGACTTCATCGCAGGAAAATATTCTTACGATATTCAGCAGATGTCTGGGAAACGCCGCAAGGCTGCGGATGGCACATCGAGCAACCGAAATATTCTCCGGGCAAACGCAATTGCCGAGGACAACTGCGAGGGGCAGGCAGGACTTAAAACTGGTTCCTTAAGTTAGCGCTTATGGGGCGATGCGACCGTTGGAGAATTGCGCTGAGGCAATTTACAAAAAGGTCCAATCCCAGATTGCCTCCGGCCGAGGCGCCGATAAGGGCGATCTTGCGATTCCGTTGTGAGCCAGCTCGCGATAGCACGCTTCGAGGTCCTTAACCGCAGCAGGAAAAGGGATGCTCGTGAGCGAGTCGGTAATGTCGCCGCGGATCTGAACGCAAAAGTTGGGGCGCTGCTCGCCTCCGCTGCCACGTAATCCACTCGAACCGGCGCGTCCGGCACGGCGGACTATACCCGCGGAATCAGCCGCGCACGTATTTGTTGAACCAGTCGATCGTGCGTTGCCAGGCTAGATCGGCGGCGGCTTTGTTATACCGTTCCGGTGTCGCGTCGCAATTGAAGCCATGTCCGGCGCCCGGATAAACATAGCCCTCATGCGGAACGTGCGCCGCGTTCAAAGCCTGGTCGTAAGCCGGCCACGTCGCTGCCAGTCGCGTGTCGAGCTCCCCGTGATGCACCAGGATCGCCGCCTTAATTCTCGGAATGTCTTCCGGGGCGGGAGGCCCGCCATAGAACGGCGCCGCTGCCGCCAGGTCGGCTCCGAGACGCGCCGCTAGCATATTGGCGGTTGAACCCCCGTAGCAGAAGCCGGTCGCGCCGATCTTTCCCGTGCAGTCCGGGCGCGACTTCAACCACATCGCCGCGGCGACCATATCCTCAGACATCTTGTTCTTGTCGATCTTGTTGAACATCTGGCCGCCCTTATAGTCGTCGCCAGGATAGCCTCCCAGAGATGTAAGTCCGTCCGGCGCAAAGGCCATGAAGTTGGCCAGTGCAAATCGTCGCGCGATGTCCTCGATATGCGGGTTGAGACCCCGATTCTCATGGATCACAATTACGCCGGGCAGCTTCGCTGCCGTCTCAGATCGCGTGTCGGCGCTGATCGGCCGCACGAGATACCCCTTGATGCTTCCGTTGCCTTTGGGGGAGGGAACAGTCTCGTAAGTGGCTTTGATCCGGTCATCCGTGCGGGAAACTTGCTGGCCCAGCGCATAATTCGGCATCAATGCATTGATAACTGTCGCTGCCGCCAGACCGCCCGCCAGTCGCTGCACGCCCTCGATGAAAGCTCGGCGACTAATCTCACCGTGAATGAAATCGTTGTAGAGCTCTATGGCTTCGCTCGGAAGTTTGGGTTCTGTCGGTTCCACTGGTTGACTCCCGCCGCGATGATACCATCTGTCTCTGGCCGCCAGCTTCTCCGGATCCCTCTCCCAGTCTGCCGCTTGGGGAAGTCCCCCGGGCAGTTGTAGACCTATCCCCGATGAACCGAGTGTCAAAGTGGTTTCTAAGGGCCGATGCAGAAGAATTGCAGCTGGTCTCCGAATTGTCCATCCTCGGGCAGTTGACGTAGGGCGTTTGCGAGACCGATGGGCACACTCTGTCACTCGGCGCCCGACGGCTCACGATATCAGCACTGCTCTGTCTTATAGGATTGTTAGCCAGCAACTACCAATGACGCACCCGCCCGACGTCGACATGCACAAAGTCGGAGCTGCGATAATAGCCGACTCCTCCGCGATGCAGGTGCAGGGCAGCGTCACGCAGCTCCAAGGTCGGGATCCCCGGTAGGCGAATGTCGATCGCTTCGGCCTGCATATGCAGGCTGTGCTGCGCCACGCCAGTGTGCGGGTTGCGAGTGCGCAGGAACTCGTTGCTCCAGGGCGTACGGTAGCCGCAAATCACATCGATCTCACCACCCGAATCGTCGAGAGACGCGGTTAGGTCGTGGAGAAGGTCGAAGAGGCGAGGATCGAAATGACGCACGTCTCCGGTGCGGTGATCGCGCAGAAAATGGTCGAGTTCGTCTAGCGCTCCCGGGACGTATTGATCACCGCGACGATAGACGATATCCAGCCGCTCGCCCGTGTGAGTGTGATAGAAGCGGAGCCGGTACTCGTGTGGAGATGAAACCGTCGATTCTGTCGCAAGTCCTGGTGTCGCCAGCAGCGACAAAAGAATCAGCGATAAAAAGAACTTGCAATTCACTCTCCGCAAGGCCGCTGAAAATGCCTGACGTCCTAGCCGGAGGTTCACTTCACTGTAGCCGAAAAGGCGCATCCACTATTAGATGCGGTTCAGACTAGATTCGGTGCCCCAATGCGGGTCGAAAAAGCCAGCACGCCTAGGGATGTTCTGTGGCCAACGCTTTCTCGAGTTCTGCGTCATAGCCATAGATATCGTCGAAAAACCGAATCTGATTTTCCTCGTTCACCGCAGCTGTGCCGTAGACGATCAGAACCGGAATTCGCGTGACGAGGTTCACCTGAAGATTGTTTTTCTCGCCATTCATCGTGGCCTTCACCCGCTCCAAATCCCAGCCAGGATTGTTTCGCAGCACCCAGGCAACCAGGTCCGCAGGCTTCTCTACCCGAATGCATCCGTGGCTGAAATCGCGGACGTCCGCCGAGAACAGTTCCGGAGCGTCTGTGCCATGCAGGTACACATCATCCGGATTGGGGAAGATGATCTTCACCAGGCCCAGAGAATTCGTGTCTCCGGGCTTTTGCCGCACCATCAGGTGAAACGATTTTATGCCTTCTAAAACCTCAGGGCTCACCTGATTGTCGGTTACGACCTCGCCTTGGGGCGTGACCACTTCAAAATTGTGCTTGGCGATGTAGTTCGGGTCCTTCTGAATGTGTGGCACGATTTCGTTCCGCTGAATGCTGGGAGTCACATTCCAGTAGGGCCGGAAGACCACATACTGGATCTCTTTCTCAAAGATCGGAGACTTGTGGCCGTAGGCTTTTCCAATGATTACGTTCTTATAGAAGGCGACGGTGCCATCCGGGTTCATCGCGCGTACACGAAACTCGGGAAGATTAACCACGACCGGTGGCTGCGAAAAGGAATGCGGAATCCAGCGCCACCGTTCGAGCGTTAACTTGATCTGGCGAATGCGCGCCGCCGGAGGCGTATTGAGTTCATTGATCGTGCGCGCGTCAAGGTTGCCGGTGGGAGTTTCCCCATGTCTATCCTGGTAATGCTTCACGCCCTCGACGAGCACACCGTCGTAGATGGTTGCATTCGGATCCAGTTGTGCGCCTGCAGGAATGTCGCCGATGACTTGAAGAAATCGCCCCAGGTGGACCACGCCAGCGTAGGTTTGGCCGGGGTGCACAGTCTTGGTGACCATTGGTAGCTCCTCTCCGGCAACCTGGTTTGCGTATCCTTCATAAACTGGCAAGAGCGCGATCAGCTTCCGGTAGCCCGGGAACGACGGTTCCAGCTTCTGGATTTCGGCGGCTGGATCGGTCGCATTTATGACATGAGTCTGAACAAATTCCGCCAACGGTAACTGGAGTCCCTCCGTATCAAGCTCAAACTTGAATTCCTTGGGATTTACGCGGCCACAGTGAATGGCACGGATGTAACGCATCGCTGAGACCGTAAGCGCGGTATCGAACGAGGCCAAGTCCTGTTCGGACGGATTTTGATTCAACTTGAGGAGGCGGCCTTGCCACCGCGAGCCGTCGTAATCCTCGGCGTCGAGTCCCTTAGCGTTCGCATTTTGTAAGAGCTCGATCACGGCCAGCCCCTGGGGACGAACGCCGCCGTTCTGAACCCAAAGCAAGGAATAACCGTTGGTCCCGTAAAGGTTGGCGACCTCAGTTTTGTAAAAGGTAAAGTCAGGCCAGCGAAGATCGGCATTATGAGCCGAATCCACAATACCGTGGAGCGCCGGAACACCTGAGGCAGACAACGTCTGGCCAGCAACAGCAGAGGGCCCCGCGAAGAACGCAGGAAAAGTCTCGCCGCTCGCAACCGACATTCCGGCAACGACTATGCCCGTTAGAACGATCATCCACTGAGGCCGAGAAACCGGATTCCTCATAGCAAACCTCATCTTGATATTTCATTTGAGTCTCGAAAGCAATTCCGTGGTCGTAAAGCCGCTTTCCGATAAGTCATTGCACTTCACAACATGCGTGATCCTAAGAGTCCGGTAACACCTCGCGGCTCGTGGAGGAATATGTTCTATCTTTTTTGGGCGTTTAATTTCAGTTACGAAGCACGCCGTTCGACGACTGGGATCATGTGCCGCTTCGCTAGAGCCTCAATTTCCGGCTCGGTCACCGCCGAGAGGTCTGCGCTTTCGGTAGCGATGACCCGGCGAGAAATGTCGGGATGGTGGGTCACCAAGTATTCTTTCAAGAAGTCGGCGGCGTTGCTTTTTCCAGTGGCATGACCGATGAGGACGATCTCATTCGCCGGAGTGATATCTTTCGCGATCTCCTCATAAAACGAATCCTCTTCAGGAACCCGCTCGCCACGGTAGTGAGCTTCCTTTCGATGAATCAGATGATGATGGAGATTGTAAGGATCGTAAGGTTGCACCTTACGTTCGTCTGCCGGACGACTTCCGCCGAGATCCTGGTAAACATGGGCGGCGTGGTGGTCGATGACAACAATCATCCGGCCGGACTGGACCGTTTCTTCTACCTGCGACCCCGGCGCCGGTTTCTTCAGTAATTTACGCAGCCGAGAAACTTCCTCCACGCCAAGATCATGGGTGCTCGGCCGCTTGAAAAACACGCGTTGGCTGCCCATGCGGAACACAAATTCATCGCCTCCGTGCGGTTGGACATCGCCACCCAGATATTCGACCAGGTCCACAGCCTCGCTCCAACTTAAATTATGGGGTAGCTTGCCGTTGAGAACATTCTGGTATAGCGATTCGAGGTGCTTGCTCATAGTGTGTTCTCCTTCACAAGAAAAAGCTCTCTAAACTCGATGGAGGTCCATCTCCAACCATCACGATTAAGCCAGAGGTGAAGGGAGTAAAGCAATTAGACGATGGTATCGTAGCAGTATGGTCGGTGGCCGGCTAAGCGCGGACCGTTCCATCGCCGACAAGCACCGCCTTGCCGCCGACTCTAACCTCCTCGAGAACTCCTCCGCGGCTCGAGAGCGCGATGTGAAGGCGACACGGGCGACCCATGCGGACCCCTTGGAGGCTCACGAGCCGCGAGGCAGTGTCGGCTGACAAAGTTTTGTGCTGAAACAAATATGCGCCAAGAGGACCACTCGCGCTGCCCGTGCCGGGATCCTCAGGAATGCCGAGTCCGGGCGCGAACGTTCGACTGTATACCGTGGCATCATCATTGCCCGGCTCGAGCGAGAATACGAAAACAGGGAGCTCTTCGATGTTCACCGCGCGGAGTAACGCGCACAGCTTCGCACGATCCAGGGATGCGGCATCGACCGCCGCGCGCGACTTAAGCGGAACGTACACAAACGGGACGCCCGAGGAAGCGATCTCCACCGGCAAATCCCTTCCAACAAGGTCGCTCGGCTGAACGCCAAGTGCGGCGGCAACTGCGATCGTATCGGCAACGACAGGCCCCAAGGTGGGAAGCAGCTGCGTCATCCAGGCGAAGCGCAGGCCGCTCGAACCCCACTCGAGCCCCACGGTGATTGGTCCGATACCGAGGCCCAGCACTGCCTTATCGGCGCCTGCACGCAGCCTTCCCGCTCCCGCCAGCGCAAAGGTCGTTCCGATTGTCGGACTCCCAGCCATGGGCAGCTCCCGGGACGGCGTGAAAATGCGGACTCGTGCATCAGTGCCGGGAGTCTCGGGAGGCAATACGAACGTGGTTTCCGGGAAAGCCATTTCATTCGCGATTCGCTGCATCTTCCGTTCATCAATTCCCGCGGCATCGAGGAACACGGCCAACTGGTTGCCCGTGAACGGCTCTTCCGTAAAAACATCGAGATGGACATACTGAAGAACAGGCATTGTTCCCCATTCCTTTATTTGTCGGCGGCAGCCCCGAATCTTTCTCATCATCTTGGACGCATGCGTGGCATTCGAGCGCTTCTCCCCACAAGAGTTTCATCGTGGTGTTGGTAGGTGGAGGGATGTTCTTATATGACGCCCCAATCGGCCACAGACTCTTAAGACTTTGCAATCGATCGAATCTGTGCGATCATACTTCGTTAGTTAGCTAACTGTCAAATAGAAATGTAACCTATCCTTTGACAGGATCTAGCCCCGCAAAAGAAGCGGCCCCCGAACGCTGCTGGAACAGCCTCGGGAGCCTAACCAAAAGGAGACCCCGTGAAGAGTTTCTTAAGGCTGTGTTGCATTTTAGCAGTGCTCATGAACACCGCGTTCGCTCAGGACGATCTTTTGAAGATGCCTGCCGTCCAAGCCCAGATGAGCAAGTTGTATGCGGTTGCCCGAAACACTTTCGTGCCCACAACCAACGGACTTACACGCAAAGCTGAGTTGTCGTTCACAGTCAACGTGAAAGGCACGGCCGACCCGATCACTTCAAGCGGCGATTGGGCTAGCGATTTTCGCCGAGTGCAACACAATGACACCGCAATCGTCCACACGCACCCGTTCGGGACAGACCCTCGCCCTTCGGACGTTGACAACGCAGTTGCTGTGAAGCTTGGCATTCCGATTTACGAACTGAGCCATTACGCCCTGTGGGTTGCCATGCCGGATGGAACGTCGCACAAGGTTGCCGACGTGCAATGGAAGCACGGTCGGCTAGTATTGAAATAAGGTTCGTCAGTAGACAAATCCTTGGAAGCGGTAACAGCGGGTTAGAATCGTGGTCAGTTCGATGGCACCGTTTTCGTGGCCTGCTCGGTGTTGAGCACCTCTTGAAATTCCGGGTCTGTCCGAAACGCATCCCAGTTCTTTTTCGCTTCCGCGTGGCTGGAATGGGCCATTATAAAGATGAACGTGCTGTCCCAATCGGGAGCACCCTCGGGTACCCAGTAGCCCACAACCTGCAGATCGTGCTTGGCGAGGATCTTTGAAGTCGTGTTGCGAAACCGCGACTCCAGCTCCGGCACTGTGCCCGGAACAGCGTGATAACCGCGATGTTCAAAGACGCGCCTGCTTTCGGCCTCCACTTGGGTGATCTGCATCAGGCGCGCAGTAATGCGCGATCCAGCGGCGAAGGAAACCAGAGCGATGGCGCAAACAATCCATTTGAATGTCCAGCAGTTGTGTGTCATGGAAGCGCTTTTCTTGTCACCGCAAAGTATTGAACACGGTATTCTCGCGTTGCAGTGCCTGCATCTATCCGATTCTCTCGGCCGAATTCCCATAACCGGTCAAGTTCCCGCGTTGGCCCTCTCGTAACGCCACTGGCGCAGTGTAGTTAGTATATATCAACACTTAGCTAACTGTCGATATATTATGAACTATAAGATAGCACAACGGTCGATCACGGCGCTCTCGAAACCTGCTAACCGACCGTATGTAGAAATGCTTCGATTAAGGCTTTTCCTGGAGGGTTTGCGGTGATCTCTCCTGGCTTCGCAGTCGCTGAGGTCTTCCCAGGGCCGCGCGGTAGTGAACAAATGCGCGCGTCGCCAAATTCACCCAGCATGGAGACATTGCTCCTGCTCGTAACGATCTCGCTGAGCATTTTCCGGAGACACGTACTGGCGCCATGCCTCCGGAGTTCGTCCCTATACTTTCGCTAGAATGACTTTCTTGATTTGCCTGATTTTGGCCTCGTCACGCTTGTAGAAGGTCCACTTCTTGATTCGCTTTGGACGGGTGAGCCCAGCTTGGCACAGAATTTTCATGTGCTCGCTGGTGGTCGGTTGACTCACGCGAAGCTTGCGTGCAATCAGGCAACCGCAAACCCCATCCTTCACTAAATCGCCGTCTACCTGCGGAGGGAAATGCTTCGTCGGGTCCTTAAGCCACTCGAGAATCTGTAGCCTGCGCTCGTTCGCGAGAGCCCGGATTGCGATCGTCGATATCATTATACGATTAGTATACTCCCTAATTATGCGGGCCCTCCAGCGCGAGGTGTCATTTCAGACCCCGCCCTTCTTAGCTGGCTACGCAATCCCTCATCCGACGCTCTTTGTGTGCCAACCGAAACGGCCCACGATTTTGCGGCTGGGTCCGATCGGGCAGAGCAGGAGGTCTCGCCGCAACCCCACAATTCTGCGGCACGGCATCGGACTCGGTAAATTTGTGAGAAAAAGCCTTGAATCTTCCTTGACAAGAAAAATTGTCAATGGTACCGTCTCCTCGTGCTCGACCTCCAAGTCATCGATGATCCGGCAGCGGCGACCGCCGCTTTGGAGCCCGTGCGGGGCCGACTCCTCTCCGAGCTCGTAGTGCCCGCCTCAGCGGCGACCCTGGCCACTCGGGTTGGCTTGACTCGGCAGAAAGTCAACTACTACCTGCACGGGCTGGAAGCGCACGGACTGGTGCGGCTGGCCGAGGAACGCAAGTGGGGAGGCCTGACGGAACGGCTGCTCGTGGCCACGGCCGCTTCCTACGTGGTTTCGCCGAGCGCCCTGGGTCCGGTCGCTACGGATCCCAATCGCGAAATCGATAGGCTGTCCGCGAGCTATCTCATCGCTCTGGGCGCACGCGTCGTCCGCGAGGTGGGCGATCTTGTTCGCCGAGCGAAAGAGACCGGCAAACGCCTCGCGACCCTGGCGGTGGACACCGAGGTTCGCTTCCGGTCGGCCGCGGACCGCGCGGCTTTCAGCAACGAACTCGCCGAGGCCATCACGAAACTGGTTTCGAAGTACCACGATGAATCCGCCCCCGGCGGCCGCGCGCATCGCCTGGTGGTCGTAGCGCACCCTCTGCCGCAGAAATCCCATCCCAAGTCCGACCATCCTAAGTCAGATTCCAAGGAGCCATCATGAGCGTAAAGAAAGAAGCATCCGGACGCCGTTCCGTCCAGGTTGAAGTCGAGGTCCCCGGCACGCCGGAGGAAGTTTGGCAGGCCATCGCCACCGGCCCCGGTATTTCGTCCTGGTTCGTGCCGACTGAGTTCGAGGAGCGCGACGGGAAGCCCGTTGCGGTGAAGCTGAACTTCGGCCCTGGCATGGAGTCCAGTTCCGTGGTCACGACCTGGGATCCGCCGCGAAGGTTTGCCGCCGAGGCTCCTGGCTGGGTCCCTGGCTCACCGGTCATCGCCGACGAGTGGACCGTCGAAGCGCGCGGAGGAGGCGTCTGCGTCGTCCGCATCGTGCACAGCCTCTTCGCCAGCACGGACGACTGGGACAACCAGTTGGAAGGCACCGAATCCGGCTGGCCCGGTTTCTTCCGCATCCTGCGCATCTATCTCACGCACTTCCGCGGCCAACGCTCCGCCATGATGCAGTGGATGGCCCCCGCCGCGGGAACCGAAGCGGAGGCCTGGGAAACGCTGACCGCGGCCTTGGGGCTGAAAGGCATGAGCGCCGGAAAACGTTGGACCGCCCCGGCGGGCGTTCCCGCGCTAAGCGGCGTGGTGGAGCACGTCACCCAGAGTCCGTACAACGGCCTGCTGCGGCTCGACAAACCAGGCCCGGGCACCGCCGCGCTTGGCGCCGTGAACTTCGGCGGTCAGAGCATGGTCACGCTAAATTTCTACCTCTACGGCGATCAGGCCGCCGCGACCGTCGCCCGCGAGACGCCGCTCTGGCAAGCGTGGATTCAACACCGCTTCCCGGCGCCGGCGGAGACCAGCAAGAGTGAGAGTTAGAATAAATGATCGCGTGGTCAGGCCGCGAAGCAGCTCGCCTTCATCGCGAGCGTTTTTAGCTTTCTCGTAGTATCCGCGACAGAGGTATTTAATTGTTCTCCTCTGGCTGAGCGGTGGCCCACTCAAGCGCGCTTTTGGCTTGAGTGGGGATCGCCAGCACTCCAGCGGTCAGAGATTTTTCCGTCACTGTTTCAGGTAACGAAGCGCAACAGATCCCGATATGAAAGTCTCTGACTCAATAAGTTTTAATCGGGCGGGTGAGCCACATCTCCCATTCGCGAAGTATCCCCTAAATAGGTTGGGGTACCCCCTTTTCTCGCGTTCTTTGCGAGAAGTGGGCTTTAAGGTCGTAGCTCACGGTAAGCTCGGGTCCGGGGCAGCGCTCACGTGTCACAGACAGGACCTTGCGTTGGCCGATGGCCCACGCAAGCCCGACGTTGTCTTGAGCGGGGAAGTTCAATACCTCTATTTCTCTCCCGCACGTTTCTTGCTCTCCATCATCACTCTTCTCAAGATCCGATTGATTCGCGTCTGGTAGCCCGGCCCGTTGGACTTGAGCCAGTCCACCACTTCCACATCCACACGCAAAGAGATTCTGCGTTTGCGCGGACGGTTCCAGCGCGACTCCGCGACCGTCTCATCCTCCGCCAGAGACAAAAGGTCGTCTTCCACCGACGCGCGCAGCCACGCAATGGTCGCCGGCCGGGCCCGAGCCTTTCGCGCCTTTGCTTTCTTGTGTTTACGTGTCATGACAATAGCGTACACCCTCTGCCGTCATGACGTTGTGTTCCTGAAGGAACACTTCACGGCGGTTGGCCGAATCTCCCATCCGGAAGTATCCCTCAAATAGACCGCGTTCAATTAGTGCTTAGCGTGGACAACATGAAGACCAGCGTGTCCGGGCGCGAGTCCTTGAATGGCGCGGCCGAACCTGAACGCGATCTCCTGGAAATCGATGTCTTCGATGGCACAAAATCCGTGCGAGCGAAGAATCGCTGCCATGCCAGCCGGTTCGAAACGGCTGACCGAACGTTCACCAATTTTCTTAAGCTGTTCGGTCCGCTCCGTTTCTAATTGCCTGAGCTCATCGGAGAATGCCTCGGGAGGTTCCATGTAGTCGAACACCACCTCCGAGTTCTGGATTGACGACATGTAGTCCAGAGTGCGGCCGATAGCGTCCGGTGTCAGATACGGCACAACCCCGAGCCAAGTAAAAAACGCCGGTGAGTTCTGCTGAAAGCCTGCGCCGGCGAGCTTTTCCCCTACATCGTCCCGCTCGAAATCGACTGGCACGAGAACAAGCCATGGCGGAAGTGCGATTTGAGCGTCAGCCAGGCGCTGGCGTTTCCATGCCTGCGTCGCGGGGTGGTCCACCTCAAAGATACGGATCTGGCGTGCGCCGTGGGGATTCCGGAGAGCGAAAGTATCGAGTCCGGCGCCAAGGATAACGATCTGCCGAACCCCTCTTTCGACCGCTCTTGACAAAGCATCTTCCGCAATCCGGCTGCGCGCGGCGGTGAACAGACGTCCGATGCTGGCCAGGGGGTGTGCATTCGCAAATCGAAGCACTTCCTTTTCGTCTTCCGGCAGAATCTTCATGGCAAATGGGTCATAGAGGATTGAGCCGTGATCGAGCACCTGATGAGCAGCTCGTTGCCGGGCGACATTAAGGGCTGTGCGGCTGGGTTCATTCGGCTTCATGTTCCGAGGTCTCCGTTCTCATCAATCCTGATCGCACGCGTGGTCGTAATCGAGCCAAGAATATACTGGGAACTCACCATGCTCATCGTTCTTGGCGGCCTGCCGGGTACTGGAAAGACGACCATTGCGCGGGAACTTGCCCGCCAGCTCGGTGCAGTTCATGTGCGTATCGATTCCATCGAGGAGGCGATTTTGGATTCTGGGGTACTCAGTTCCCCAATCAACGACGCCGGCTATCGTGTGGGCTACGCAGTCGCCGCTGACAATCTCCGTATCGGCAGGACAGTGATTGCAGACTCAGTGAATCCTATTTCGCTCACCCGCGATGCGTGGCTCGAAGTCGCGAACCGTGCACAGGTATCTGCCGTTGAAATCGAGGTCATCTGTTCCGACACCAAAGAACATCAGCGTCGGGTCGAAACACGTATAGCCGACATTGACGGATCGCGGTCCCTTACCTGGCAAGACGTAGTCTCACGAGATTACCGTCCATGGAGCCGCGAACACATTGTGATTGATACCGCCAGCCGGACCGTCGAACAGGTCGTCACGATACTGCGCGGAGCGATTTCCAAACAGTAGTTAGAATCGCCGCTCCACCCATTTTCTCTCTAGTATCATGAAGCGTCATGGGCATCGACCAATGGAACAATTTCTTCCTTATGGTTGGAGGCGGAGCGGCAGCTCTTGCGGGCTTGGTGTTTATAGCCATGTCGATCAATCTTCCGATCATCACTCGGGATGCAACCCATAAAAATCGTGCCATCGCAACGATCACGGGCTTCACGGCCGTCTTCATGATCTGTGCATTCGCCCTCATTGGAAATCAAAACTATCGATGGATCGGCGTTGAATGGCTGGTGGTTACGCTCGTTCCGACGATTACTTACATACGCGTGTACGTCCAGGCGACAAAAATCGGCAGAAGCTCCGTGGGGCTCAGCATTGGTCGCTTCATCGTGGGCACAGCTTGTTACGTAGCTCAGATCATAGGTTCTGTCTTACTTATATCGGGATATGTTGCCGGACTTTACGTGGCCTCCGTAGCCATGGTGCTCTCCTTCGCTTTTTTCATTTCAGCCGCATGGCTCCTCATCACTGGCATTCGCGAGAACCAGGTTTAAACAACGGGCACCCACTGTGTCGGCGAAAAGCCCCACTTCTCGCAAAGAACGCGAGAAATGGGGCACCCGGCAGGAAGCTGTTTGCACCGTGGCCGACGCCGGTGCTGCCTTCTGCAGCGTGGTAGCTTCAGTACGGCGACGGCCAGCATTTCTGCGGGATGAGCCGTTTGTTATTTTTCCTAAGGGTTAGTTAGGTCAGTCTCGCAGGATGCGGCGCGGGCGAGGAGGAGGTCGCGTTCGCGGGTGTTGCGGGTAAGGGCGGCGGCGCGTTCGAACTCGGTGCGGGCTTCGGGGTGGCGGCCTAGTTTGTAGAGGAGATCGGCGCGGACGCTGGGAAGAAGATGGTAGCGCGCGAGAGAGGGTTCGGAAGCGAGGGCGTCTACGAGTGTGAGGCCGGCATGGGGGCCGTGGGCCATGGAGACGGCTACGGCGCGGTTGAGTTCGATGACGGGCGAGGGGATGAGCTGGGCGAGCTCGGTGTAGAGGATGACGATGCGGGGCCAGTCGGTTTCGGATGGCGTGCGGGCGCGGGCGTGGCAGGCGGCGATCTCGGCTTGGAGGAGATAGGGGCCGCGGGTGGCGTTGATTTTATGAGCGCGTTCGATTGCGGCGAGTCCGCGATGGATCAGGAGTTGATCCCATTGCGCGCGGTTTTGATCGAAGAGTAAGACTGGTTCGCCGGTGGAGGTGACGCGGGCGCGGGTGCGGGAGGCCTGGATCTCCATGAGGGCGACCAGGCCGTGGACTTCTGGTTCGGTGGGAGTGAGTTCGGCGAGGATGCGGCCGAGGCGGAGCGCGTCTTCGCAGAGGGTGGGGCGCATGAGGTCGTCGCCGGCGGTGGCGGAGTAGCCCTCGTTGAAGATGAGGTAGATGACTTCGAGGACTGAGGAGAGGCGGGCGGCGAGCTCGGGGCCGCGGGGGACCTCGAAGGGGATGTGCTTGTCGGCGAGGGTGCGTTTGGCGCGGACGATGCGCTGGGCGATGGTGGGTTCGGGAGTGAGGAAGGCGCGGGCGATCTCGTCGGTGGTGAGGCCGCCGAGGAGACGGAGGGTGAGGGCTGCGCGGGACTCGGTGGGGAGGATGGGATGGCAGGCGATGAAGACGAGGCGGAGCAGGTCGTCGCTGATGGTGTTGTCGAGAGTGGAGTCGAGGTCGGGCGAGGTTTGTTCGAGGGCTTCGAGTTCGCGGGCGAGCTCTTCGTGTTTGCGCTCGGCGACGGCGTTGCGGCGGAAGAGATCGATGGCGCGGCGTTTGGCGGTTGCGGTGAGCCATGCCGCGGGATTATCGGGGACGCCGGATTGCGGCCACTGTTCGAGTGCGGCGACGAGTGCCTCTTGCGCGAGGTCTTCGGCGAGGCCGACGTCACGGGTGAGGCGCGTGAGTCCGGCGATGACGCGCGCGGACTCGATGCGCCAGACGGCTTCGATGGTGCGATGGAAGGCCTGGATGTGGATCGGTAGCGGACACTGCTACCGATCACACCAGCTTCAATCCGTAAATGCAAGTGCGGCTATTTGTTGGCGGTCTGATTCGGCAGCTGAGCCCGTTTCGCTACTTTGTGCTGGATCTGCTCTTCGGTCAGGACGGGCGCGAAGTCTTCCATCTCAAAGACCTGGCGGATTTCGACTTCGTAGTCGCCGTTGCCGCAGTTGGGGCCACGCTTGACCCACTCGATGGCCTCTTCGAGGGACTTGACCTGCAAGATCGAGAAGCCGGCGATGAGTTCCTTGGCCTCGGTGAAGGGGCCGTCGATGACGGTACGAGACTTGCCGGAAAATTTGACGCGTGCGCCTTTGGAGCTGGGATGGAGGCCATCGAGGGCGAGCAGCACGCCAGCCTTGCTGAGCTCCTCGTTGTACTTGCCCATCTCGAGCAAGAGCTGTGGATCGGGGAGGGCGCCTTCTTTTTCTGACTCTGGGGTTGATTTGACGATGACCATGAATCGCATTGCGAAATCTCCTTTGGGTTGAGCGATGGTTGGTGGCTTGTTTTCGAGTTTAGCTATTTGTTGGCTAACCCGTGAACTCAGCCGGTCAACTCAGATTGAGAGCGCAGTTGGATCGGTGTTGCTCGCTTTCGTACTGGCTCTCTGCTGATACGTCGAACGGGGTGTGGCCGAATCGACATGACACCGGAATTTAATTTACGGCTTAGCGACCTTCCGTTCCGTCCTACCACCGTTGCACGGCAACCACGAACTGCGTCGGGTGCCCCGGTGTCGGTTAAAAGCAAAGATGGGAGAATCCGGCAGACCCGCTGCCGCACTGATTTTTCGCGCGACCGAGTTCCTCTCGAATCCCATCTGATTATGTTTAGACGTGTTGCCGATTGTGGAATAACTTGCGACATGGTTATTCGGTGCGGTGAGTAAAGATTCCGGCGAGGTGCTGCTTGTTGCGCATCGCAACAATCACCCAAAGCGCAACTACGACGATTGCCAGCGGAAGCCCGGACCTCGCCATGAAAAGGTGAAAGAAAAAGATATTCACGATCACCGGCCCCAGAATGATCAGCGCCAGCGGCACAAAACGGTTGGCCAACAGCAACAACCCTCCGATGGTCTGAACCGCGAAAATGACGATATAGAGATGGGAGGTGAAGAGTATGCCGGCAAACTGACCGGCAAGGCCCGTCGGAGGGGGTGCTGGAATGAAGTTAAGAAATCCATTCAAGCCGAAAACGAAAAAGATCAACCCCAAAAGCAAACGCGCGATCAACGAAGCGATTTTCATCTAAAACCCCCTTCCGCGGATTTTTCTGTCACTGTTTCAAGTAACGAAGCGCGACACTCCCCGATTTAAAAGCTTTTGACTCAACAAGTTTTAATTGGCATTTCTCCGGCAGGTTGACGCCTTCTAACAACCGTCTCCCTTCCCCGACAATGAGTGGCGCAACGACAAAACGATATTCGTCAATCAGGCCAAGCTGTATCAGTTGTGAAGGAATATCAACACCGCCGACCAAAATATCCTTGCCTGGTTCTTGTTTCAATTTAACTATTTCGTCGCGAAGGTTCGTACGAACAATTCTCGTTTTTTTATCTTCAGCGCTGCCCAACGATCGTGAAAAAACAATCTTGGTGAGGGAATCAAATGCTTGAGCAAATTCGATATCCGCTTTGGTCTCAGACTGGCTGTTTGCGATATCAGGCCAATAAGGAACCATCAATTGGTAGGTTTTACGCCCATAGACGAGCAGGCCAGTATCATCACGCAAGAGGTGCGTGTAATGTTCAAGTAAGTCTTCAGCAGGATTGAATTTGGTGTGGTCGCAGCAGCCATCCAAGGTTAGGTTGATTGCGTAGATTACATTTCTCATTGGATTCTCTTCTCTTACTCCATCTTACTTACCGGCGCTTGTTCGAGAGCGGTAAAGCGCGGAGAATTGTTTGCTACTGGCGCATCTCAGCCGCGACGTCGTCGCCGAACTTCTCCTGGATATATTTCTGGGTCTCGGGATCGAAATCGGTCATGTCGAACATCCGGCGAACCTCGACCATCTCGTTATCCCCTCCGGGGATGCGCGAGGCCCATTCGAGCGCCTCTTCGCGCGACTTCACCTGGATGATCCAGTAGCCGCCGACCACTTCCTTGGCTTCGGTAAACGGGCCGTCGGTAACTTTCGATTTTCCGTTTTTGAAGGTGACGCGCGCGCTCATCGTCGCGGGCGGGGTCAGCCCGTCGAGCGCGAGCAGCACGCCAGCTTTTCCCAGTTCCTCGTTGTACTTGCCCATTGCCTCCATACTTTTGAGGTCGGGCGCCCATCCGGGTTTTGCGGTTTGGTATTCTTTCGGAAACATGATCATCATGAAGCGCATTGTGTTCTCCTTGGGTATCGAGTATGGGGTATCGAGTATTGAATGTTTTGCGGACACCGTATCCGGGCCGCTACTTTTATGTTAAGTGCTTGGACCGCGCTAGGCACAGAAAGTTGCGAGTCGCGAGTCGCCCAGTGCGTGGTGCGGCTCCACTTACTCGTCGAACGGGGTGGCGGAAAATCGACACGCGATTTGCAGATTTTTCGCATAACGTATCACCCGGGAAGCACTTTCTGGCGGCCGGTTGCCCGGCCTTCACCATATAGTCGAACGGTCCGACCAGAATTCGACAAGTCGTCCAAGAATTTTTTCTTCTTCCGCACTTCAGAACTACGCTTGGCGCCTGGTCAGCTGATTCTTGATTTTGAACGGATCACCACGGAAGAGGCTGCCCCACTCATCGCGGTGTTCGACGAGTGGGCACAATGAGCAGCGCCTGATCTTTCGGGGAGAGCTTATCATGCGATCTGGCACAGGTGCACTTCAGCGTTCCCCGCTTCATTGACCAATACCGTATAAGACGAGAGAACAAAGGGTATAGGTCTGTGGTTCCCACTCGTCGAAAACCGCGACGAGTGGGGCAGCCTGGCGTTGGAATGGCGCCAGCGAAATAAAATCGATGACCGGGCCAGCCCGGCCGAGCGCTAACCGTAGACTTGGTCGGTGCTCTGTCCGACTTCGATGATATAGCCGTCAGGATCGCGGATGTAGCAGCGTATCTCGCCGTACTTGGGGATCGGCTCGGTGATGAACTCGGCTCCTCGACTTTTCCATAACTTGTAGCACGCTTGAATATCCGCCACGCGGAAATTCATAAAGCTGTTGATGTGATTCGGGTCGGGGACGCTGAGCGTTACCGTTGGCTTATCCGGTGTCGGCCCGCCTCCCACGTTCAGAATCATCCAGATATTTGCCAGCTGAAGGTACGGAGGCGCGTTGCCGTCCCCCATGGTCAGAATGCGAGCGCCGAAGACCTTTTCGTAGTAGTGAGCCGAGCGGTTGACGTCGGCGACGGTGAGAAAATGCGCGATGCTGAATCCCTCTTTTGGGGGCATTTCATAGCTCTTCTGGTCGATTTGTACGCTGCCCATTGACGTCTCCAATCCCGGTAACCAGTGCTCATCCGCTGATTCCGGTTCTTTCGTATTGATACCTGGAGCCGATTAGGCCTGACGAGAAAAGGAAAAACAATTGGACGAAGGTATCGGCGGGTGCCCACACACCAAGCCGCTCAGATCGGCACTGCTACGGTTACCCGATCTGCAATACGATCTTGCCGGACTTGTGTGGTGCGCCCGCAAGCATGCGTTGCGCCTGGCGCGCCTCCGAAAGCGGCAAGATTGAGCCCACACGGGTTGTGATTCTGCCCGCGTCAAATAATGTTGTGAGTGTCTGCAGGCGCGCGGTGGTCACCTCGGCATAGAAGAAAATGGCCTCTGCCGGGAGGGGCTGCGCCGAGACCGAGGTGACGAGTTTGCCTCCGGGTTTCAACGCAGCGACGCAGCGTTGAAACGTACTGCCCCCGACCGTGTCGAGGATAGCATCCACCTGTGGGAGGTCCTTCTCGAATGCGGGCTTGCTCGAGTCGATGATGGATTTCACGCCCAATGATTGGAGCAGATCCTTGTCGTCGAGGTGGGCGATGGCAACGACGTGGATTCCAGCGTCTATGGCCATTTGTACGGCGTAGGCCCCGACGTTACCCGCGGCTCCGACGACCATTACCGTTTGCCCGCGCATCGCCTGCGCATACTGGAACAGCATTTGCCAGGCGGTTACCGCAATGACGGGAGCCGATGCTGCTTCTACGTGAGTCAGCGATTGTGGTTTGCGGGCGACCATCCCGGACGCGGCCACGGCGAACTCGGCCTGGGCGCCACAGAACTGCGGATTGGTGACGCCATAGACTTCGTCGGCCGGCGCGAAGCCAGAAACGCCGGGGCCGACCTTGTCGACAATGCCGGAAAAGTCCGAACCGAGGGTGAGCGGAGGTTGCGGGCTAACCTTGCTCTTACCCTCACGGATGATCGCATCCCAAGGAGCGACGCCCGCGGCCATCACGCGCACCAGAACTTCGTTGGGGCCCGGCGACGGCATCGGCACATCCTCGACCACAACGACGTCGGGCGGCCCGAAGCGATGAATCCTGGCTGCTTTCACGGCCAATTCCTCTCCCGCGTCGAAGACGCCCGAAAGCCGATTTATCCGAGCTAAAGGAAAACTGGAGAAAACTCGGGACAAACGGGGAGCTCACCAATTTCCATTGACGAAGAATGGAAAACGTCCCGTCTGTCCCCGAATTCCCTCCGATTCTTATGCCGCTGAATCCAACCTCTTCTTGTTGAGTGCCGGTAGAAGAAGGTTCACAAGCGCTTGATCAGAGAATGGGTTCTGACCTGAGATCAGCTCGCGATCCTGAAGGACGTAGCTCGACCATGGAGCGAGCACACTCACGTCACCCCCCGCCGTACGCAAGGCGAAGTCCGGATAGAAGAGAACCTTACCCTCAATCTCAAGCGGCTCCCGCTGCTGCTCTTCCGCCGTCGAAAAGATAGTCATTTTATATCCAGCATAGATCCAGCCTTTAGCCTTGGCCCGCGCTCCAGCTTCATCGCCCGCCGCCAGCGCAGCGACCACCTCCCAAGAATTGGGAAGAGCCGAGAGAAGTGAAATCGGGCCATGGCAGAGCACTGCCGTAGGTTTGGATGTTTCGTGAAAGTGTCTCATCACTATGCCGGCATTGGGATCATCGAGAAGATCGATCATCGGGCCATGACCGCCCGGGACGAAAACAGCGTTATATTGATCCAGGCCCGATGCGATGACATCCGCGATGCGCATTGGATCTCGGAGCCCAGTCAGGCCGTCGCGGAATAGCATGTAGTCCTCAAGCTTGGCCGCGTCCCCGGCGAAGAAATCGGCGACCTCGGAATGCACATCCACTTGGGGCGCGTTGCCTTTGGGGTTGGCGAAGGTGATTTCGTAGCCCTCCTTCATCAGGGCGCGAACCGGAACCGTCAGCTCGTTGAGGTAGTACCCAGCGCCCTTATAAACCTTGCCATCTTTCAAGGGCAAACCGCGACCGCTCGATACCAGCACTAAGACTTTTCCTTTTGTTGTCATTTTGTTCTCCTTTTTGAAATTGAATCTGTTTCCGGCAGGCTATGGCGCCGGGAATCCGAACATCAACCACGACTGATTGGCTACCCAATGCGGGTAGAGCTCCGTCATCTGATCGAACAGCTCCTGCTCGGACTTCGCGGTTTTCTGCAGCCGATCGAAGTCCTCGAGGTAACGCTTGGTGTCCTGGATCGTCGAGGGAGAGTCAGGCGCGCCCGTCTTCTTGTGACCGGCGACAACGATCGCCGGGTTCAGCGCCGCTAACCGGTCTAGCGCCGCGATCCAATTCTTTCGGCTCTCGGGAGTGGTGTCGCCCACGTACATGCGGCATTGGTTGTATACAACATCGCCAGCGACAACCAGCCCGATTGATGGGACGTATAAAGACGTCGAATCGGGACTATCGGTGCGGCCCTGCTTGATGATGCGCAATTCGTGACCCTCGAGAGTGAACGTGTCGTTCGCATAGGGCTCAGGTGGAACCAACCTGGTGGCCACTTGCCCAGGAAAGAGCCGGCGGGCCAGCCGCTCCACTACGGGAGTGAAAGACATCTGCATGGCGCTCACTGCCTCGGGCGTTGCGATCGCCCGGGCGCCCGGGAAACGATCGAGCAGAATGCTCAGACCGTAGAAGTGGTCGAAATGGGCGTGCGTTATATAGATGGTCTCCAGGTTGCGGTTGTGCAGAGCGATCCAATCCGCCAGAGCCTCGGCCTCAGCCACTGTCCCCATTGCGTCCACCAGCACCGCGTCGTACTCGCCGAAGATTAAAGTCGACGTGATCGGGTCAAAGCCGAACGCTTCGCCGAAGGGCTTGGGCCGCTCGCCGACCATAGTCTTTCCTGGGGCGGTAAAAACGTTCACACTAAGTGTGTTCGACTCAGGCGTGTTCGACGCGACCGGCGCGGTCACGCCTGCGGTCTCTTTCCGTCCATTTGTGCCGTCCATCTGGTAGTCCTTTCGATGTCAGACCGAGCGCCTGTTCGAGGATTGATTAGGCCAGAGCAAAATGGATCACGCAAATTGGACGATGGTATTGCCCATAACTTTCTGTCAACCTGCCGGCACACGGCGCGAATCTGGCAACCCATACGAAGGTCCAATTGTGTTTTCGCCTGGAGCGCTGCATGTTCATGCGGTTTTGATGCGCGCCACGTGGTTACGTTTCAACGATTGGGAGCCGGTGTGCCGACAACAAATTAACCCGCTCGGCGCGCCTGTGTCTCTCCGCGAGAGGAACCGACAAAGCTCTGGACAAAGGCTGCGATCTCATCGGCAGCCGTGTCCAGTGCGAAATGGCCACCGTCGACAATGTGGACTTCAGCGTTGGGCACATCCTTCCGGTAGCGTTCCGGCTCGCCCGCGTCGAAGGAGAGTTCATACTTCCCCCAGATCACCAGCAGGGGCGGTTGCTTCTCGCGCAACCAGGCTTGCCACTTCGGGTAGGCATCTACGTTAGTTCGATAGTCGTAAAAGATGTCGCTTTGAATTTCGGCCTGACCGGGACGGTTCAGAAAGTAGAACTCATCTGTCCAGAGATCCGGGTCATAGCGTTCCACGTTCGGATCGTTTCCAACATGGCGTGTACGCGTGGCCGCCAGCGACAAGAGATTTGTGCGAAGCGCGTTTTCGTTCGGAGCACGATCGGCCCAAAAGGCGCGGCGTGTCTTCCAATTCGCCCCCAGACCTTCGTTGTGCGCCACAGCATCCTGGACGATGAGAGCCTCAATCCGGTCCGGATGCGCCAACGCCATGCGAAAACCGACCGGGCCGCCGTAATCCTGCATGTACAGGGTGTAACGCGAGAGTTTGAGCGCTTCGGTGAAGTCATTCATGATCTCGGCGTAGCGGTCAAACGTGTACGCGAATTGTTTCGGATCCGGCCAGTCGCTGTGTCCGAAGCCCGGGTAATCGGGCGCGACCAAATGATAGTGATCGGAAAGCCGGGCGAAGAGCGGCTCGAACATTCGCGATGAAGAGGGAAGTCCGTGGAGTAAGAGAATCGTCGGGGCATCCCTCGGCCCGGCCTCTCGGTAGAAGATGGAGAGTCCATCGATCTGTATCGTGCGGTAAAGAGTTGGGTATTTCATTGGACGTACCTTTCCTTTGCTTATGCGGCCACGAGTTGCACAGATCGAGCCTTGTGCGGCGGGCCGACGTAAGGGAACGAGGTGAGCAGATCCGTGTGCGGCCCCACATTATCTCCCGTCACCTTTCCATTGGTAAGAATGGAAAGAAAGACATCAATCGCGTTATCAGTAACTGTCCGTCCATTGGACGGATAGGACGCCGATTTGCTGCTGTGCGGGGCTGCTCATCATGCGCGCATAAGCCTCGGCCGCCTGCTCGATCGGATAAGTTTCAATCAAGGTGCATAACGAGTAAAGACAAGGTCGCTCCCTTTGGTCTTTTCGTGGCAGGGGAAGCAGCTTTTCATAAACGCCGCGTCCCCAGGTTTGCCGTCCGCGAAGTGACCGAACCCCCAGCCGCCGGTTGCGGCGTACTTTGTTGAGTCCTTGACCATAAACTGAATGTTCGTGGGAGCCCCGGGAACAAAAGATTGAGCTTGCCCAAAGACCATATTGTTTTCGTCCGATGGCACGTTGCGGTAATGCAATGCTGCAATGATTGAGCCGTCCGGGTACGGAAGCTTCCCTTCGCGGAAGGCTTTGAACGCTACATCATTGCCCAAGACCGCACCTAAACTGTTGAGGTTGCCCGCTTCATGGGCCGAGGAAATCCACTTCCAGTCGCGGTACCCATGAGGGATTTCGGTAACAAAGGCCGGGGCGGGTTGCCCATCCGCGTGGCCTGGGGCCGGGCCGATCAGAGTGACAAGGCTGAACATTGTTGCAACTGCAATCAAGAAGAATGCGAAGCGTCTCATGGCGGTTCCTCCGTTCAATATGCTTGGTCCTACTGAAGTCGGCAGTCCTGACTATCTCGCCTCCAAGCCGATGTCGACCTCTTTTCCATCGCCAGCAGCCTAGGCGGAACTCACGCACAGCGATTGCATCGGCTGCGATGAACGCATCACACCAAAAGCGCGGATGCAAAACAATTGGACGATGGTATTGGCCTGTGCATCAGGGTGCGTAATGGGTGAAAACGAAGTCACGAGCTTTGACGGGCTCGTGGCACGGGAAGCAGGTTTTCAGCAGCGCTTCGTCGGCGGGTTTGCCGTCCTTGAATTGAGCGAACCCCCAACCGCCCGTCGCGGCATATTTTTTTGAGTCCTTGACCATGAACTGAACGTTCGTGGCGGACCCGGCCACGAAAGATTGAGCCTGGCCAAAGACTTTGTTGTTTTCCTCAGATGGAACGTAACTCCAGGCCAACCGGGCAATGATTGTGCCGTCCGGGAACGGCAGCTTCCCCTCCCGGTAGGCCTTGATGGCTACATCGTTTCCGAGAAGGGCGCGAAGATCGTTCAGGTTGCCTTCTTCGTGGGCCACCGAGATCAACCTCCAGTCGCGGTATCCGGGGGGAATTGTGATTCCGAAGATCGGGGCCCCCTGGCCAACGGCGCGCCCAGGCGCTGGGGCCGAGTTGGCGACAACGCCGGCCAGCGCAAAAACTGCAACCAGCAAACACACGATCCGTTTCATGGCGTTGCTCCTTATTGCTTTTCTGCTTCAGACTTTTCCGGAACGACAAATATGACGGTGGCTTTGTCGAGAGTGCGATGGTTCGCGTCCTCCAATTCGAGAAGCACGTTGCGCGGACCGACCGTCGTTTGCAACTGAATCGCTTGCGCCCACGCCATCAAATCAGACGCGTAGAGCCGAAACAATTGGACGATGGTATTGGCGACACTTTGGTATCGCTCGACGACCCGAACGGAATCGGCAGAGGGGCGACGTTAGCAGGCGGCGGCATTTCTGACTCCGATCTCGAAGAAGCTTTCGGAGAAGAGCGAAACGAGGTTTCATTCAGGTTCAAACACTGGCAGACGTTGGCGGACCGGATTTGAAGTGCTAGACTGCAAAAATGGCTACTCAGAAAAAAGCAAAAAAAGGGAAGAAGTCGAAGCCTACCTCCGGGAAGAATCTGAGGGGGGCAACACGCGCGGTCAAGAAAGAAGCTCCGAAAAAACTGGCTCGCAAGAAGAAGGGCGGTGCCAGTTCCCGGAAACCAATCAAAACCGCCAAGTCTTCGCGGCAAAACCCACCTCGCAAGAGCAGCCCACGAGAGATCGCGGCGTTCGAAGCCCGGACACCGGAGGCGCGTTCTGATACGCAGGCCGGAGATTTGCAGGGATTGAGCGACATCGAAGGAGCTGATTCTGAAAGTGTCAGCGAGTTGCTGGACGAAGGAAATGCTTTCGAGGCTGGTGTTGTTGATGGTGTCGAAAGCATCGAGGATGGTGAAGAAGTCCACACACACGAAGTGCCGGAAGATGATGTCCCGGAGGAATACCTGGACAACGACTGATCGAATGCGAGCAACGAAGAAAGAAAGACCGCTTCCTCGAGGCCGTGCCCGAGCTCCGCAAGGCTAACCCGCAGAATCTCCACGACTGATTACGACACTGAATGCGGCAGTAACACCGGTGCAGCTGCTTTCTGTGCAAGGCGAAGTCTCGCGTCCATTTTCACCAAGTCGGCGAAAGAATCGGCCTTCATTTTTTGCATGACCTTGCCTCGGTGCGCCTTCACCGTAATCTCGCTGATACCCAGCTCCCCGGCGACCTGCTTATTCAACAGGCCGGAGACCACCAACGCCATAACCTGCCGTTCACGTTTCGATAGTGACGCATAGCAGTCCCTCAGCCCCCGCATCTCCGCATCCTGACCGAGTGCAACTCGGCTTCGTTCAACGGCAGCACGGATGGCATTGAGCAGCACGTCATCGCTGAACGGTTTTGTCAGGAATTCGACAGCCCCGGCCTTCATGGCTCGGACCGTCATGGGCACATCGCCGTGGCCCGTGATGAAGATGATCGGCATGTAGCTGCCTGTGGTCGCGAGGCGCTCTTGCAGCTCAAGCCCATTAAGACCGGGAAGAGAAATATCCAGTACCAGGCAGCTCGGAACAAGGCCACGGGGGCGGTCGAGGAATTCCTGCGCGGATGCGAAGGTCTCGGGCTGCCAGCCTTCACAGCGGATCAACGCTTCCAGCGACTCACGCACGGAGATGTCGTCGTCGACAACAAAGACAATCGGTGTGACCTGCAACATCCGCCGTTCCCCGTTCATGGCCAAGTGCGTGGCGAAGCTTTTGACTTGGCCGTACGCTGACTGATTGCTGCCGCCCCACCTGGCCGAATTCTAAAACGACAATCCGATGGAAATCAACAAACCCACCGTCTGGTAAGTGGTGCACCCTGCGCGGGCCGGGCGCTGCCGTGCTTACCCGCCCGCGGATATCAAAGTTATGATGGACATTGCGTCCGGGTCGGTGCATCATATTCGTACTCGTTACGCCGTATCACAACCGTTTCTCTCTTATCTGCAAGAAAATCGCTGGCGTCGTCGGGCTGGGGCCATGGCTCGAACGCTCGCACTACTCATTGGACCAAGGCTGGCCAAAGACCAGCTCTGCGGGGAAATCCATACGGGAGGAATATCCATGAAGAAAATCGCCGCGCCAATTTCTCTTGCTGGCTCCCAGCTCGACGAAGTCCGTCATGTCTGCGCGTTTTTCAATAGCGATGAGGAGGAGTATCGCGTGTTGCTGCCGTTCATTAAAGATGGGTTCGAGCGGGGCGACAAGGCAGTTCATGTCGTCAATCCCGATCAACATCGCGATCATCTGCAACGGTTGGCTGGGGCGGGCATCGACGCGGCGGCTGCGCAGCAGAGTGGGCAGTTCGAGCTTCTGACTAACACCGAAGCCTACCTCCGGGACGGTCGTTTCGACCAGGATCGGATGCTGGAAGCGTTCGAGCAATTGGCCAGCGGCAATGCCAAGGGAGGGTTTCCGCTCAGTCGGATTTGCTGCCGGATGGACTGGGCGGTAGAAGATCGATCGTACGTCGACGACCTCATTGAGTTCGAGTCCCGCGTGAACGAGGTGTGGCGCCGTCACGACGATGCGGTCATCTGTACCTACCATCTATCGAAATTCGGAGGAGACACGGTGATCGACATCATGCGGACGCATCCCATGATCATCATTGGAGGCGCGCTGTATGAGAACCCGTTCTTCGTGCCGCCGGAGGAGTTCCTGCGCGAGATCCGCCAACGTCGGGCCACGCGGCCTTCCTCGTCCTCCAAGGCTGCCTGATATGGAAGTCCAATCCCAACCCCAAATTGCTTCCAGCGAAATCAAGCACCTGCAACGGTGTATTAACGACCTTGTCAGCCTGCTTGCTCTTCCCGCCATCTGGAGCGGTGGTGATCCGTCCCAGGTTCTCCATACCTTGCTTGATGCGCTCATGCGCATGTTGCGCCTCGACCTGGCCTCTGTGAGACTGACGGATTCAGTTAGCGAAGCGCCCGTTGAGATCGTTCGGATCGCCGAACGGCGAGGACCGATACCTCCCGCGCACGATATCTGCGAAGCGCTCAGCCAGCGTTTGAAAAGCAATTCACGAAAGTGGCCTCCACTGCTTCGGAACCTTATGGGCGAAGGAGACGTTTCCATCGTGCTTTTGCCGCTGGGGCTGGAGGGCGAACTCGGCGTAATGGTAGTGGCGGCCGAGCGCGAAGATTTTCCACGCCAAACCGAGGCACTTCTTCTGAATGTAGCGGCGAATCAGGCGGTCATCGGACTGCAGGAGGCGCGACTCCGGAGGCAACAGAAGCGTATCGCCGCGGAACTCGATGAACAGGTCGCGCAACGAACTGCTGAACTGGCCGCAGCCAACGCGGAGCTGCAGCTCCAAGTTGAACTGCTGCAGCTTCTTCCTGTGTCTGCCTGGACGCTCAAGCCGGATGGGACACCGGATTTCGTGAATCAAGTTTGGCTTGAATACTCCGGGCAGACCCTTGATTTCGTCCGCTCGCATCCCGAGGCCTGGATGACTGCGATCCACCCTGAGGATCGCGAAGCAGCATCGAAGAGCTTCTGGGAAGGAGTGCATTCGGGACAGGGTTTTGCGTTCGAAACCAGGTCTCTCCGCGCTCAGGACGGGACCTATCGCTGGCATCTCCAGCGAGCCGTGGTCTTGCGCGATGCGGAAGGAAAAGCCCTCAAATTCGTCGGTACGACCACCGACATCGACGATCAGAAACGCGCACAGGAGGTCCTGCGGGCGAGTGAGGGCAAGCTGCAGCGGGTGATCGACACCATTCCAACGTTGGTTTGGTGCAATCTGCCGGACGGTCCCAACGAATTCCTCAGCAAGAGCTGGCATCAGTACACGGGGCTCTCTCCAGAACAAGCGCACGGCTGGGGCTGGTCTACGGCTTTCCATCCGGACGATCTGCCGCCATTGATGCAGCGCTGGCAGGAGTTGCTGGTGTCAGGGGAATCGGGAGAAATTGAGGCTCGTCTTCGCCGTCACGACGGAGAGTATCGCTGGTTTCTAATCCGCGTCGCTCCCTTCCACAATCACGCTGGCGCGATTGAGCGGTGGTACGGAACCAGCACCGATATCGATGACCGGAAGCGCGCCGAGGAGAAGTTGCGGGCGAGTGAAACCAATCTTCGCGAAATTCTCGACGGTCTTCCTGGACTCGCGGCTGCCCTTAGTCCGGCCGGAGTGCCTGAAGTTATGAACCGGCCGTTCCTGGAGTTTTTCGGTAAGACGGCCGAGGAAATGAAGAATTGGAAGACGGCAGATGTTATTCATCCAGATGACCTGCCGCGCGTGGTCGCGGAATTCACGCATTCGGTCACAACCGGAATTCCATATGACAGCGAAATCCGTTATCGCAGGGCCGCTGACGGTATCTATCGGTGGTTTCAGGTCAGGATCGATCCCGCGCGAAACGCAGAAGGTAGAATCACCGGCTGGTATAGCCTCATAACTGATATCGACGACCGGAAGCGCGCCGAGGAGAAGTTGCGCCGCAGTGAGGCACTTCTCGCAGAGGTCCAGCGCGTCAGCTTAACCGGCGGCTTTTCCTGGCGTGTGGACGCCAACGAAATAACGTGGTCGGAGCAGCTCTATGACATTTTCGAATTTGATGCGGGCACGCCACCGACTTTCGAGAAAGTTTGCTCCCGAGTCCACCCGGACGATGTCCAGCCATTGCAAGAAGTGGTGGAACGGGCGCGACGTGACGGCAGCAATATTCATTACGAGCACCGCCTGCTGATGCCGAACCGCTCGGTCAAATACCTGAACATGGTTGCCCATGCCACCCGCGACAAAGATGGCCAGCTGGAGTTTGTCGGTGCGGTGCAGGACGTGACGCAGCGCAGGCTCTCGGAGGAGGCATTTAACAAGGCCCGTTCCGAACTCGCGCATGTGGCCAGGATCACGAGTCTCGGAGTCTTGACCGCGTCAATTGCGCACGAAGTCAACCAGCCGTTGTCGGGCATCATCACCAATTCCGGGACCTGTCTGCGCATGTTGGCCGCCGACCCTCCCAACGTGGAGGGCGCTCGCGAAACTGCACGGCGCACGATTCGCGATGGCAATCGCGCGTCGGAGGTGGTCACTCGATTGCGCGCGCTCTATGCCAAGAAGGCCCCAACCACCGAATCGGTCGATCTGAACCAGGCCACGCGAGAGGTTCTGGCGCTGTCATTGAACGAACTTCAGAGGGGCCGTGTGATCGTGCGGCCGGAGTTGGCCCACGACCTCCCACTGGTCGCCGGAGATCGTGTCCAGCTGCAGCAGGTCATCCTGAACCTGATCCGTAATGCATCCGACGCGATGAGCGCGGTCGACGATCGTCCACGGCAGTTGCTGATTCGAACTGAACATGACGAGGGTGATTGCGTGCGCCTGACGGTGCAAGATGCGGGAGTCGGGTTCGCTCCCCAGGCTGCGGACAAACTCTTCGAATCGTTTTATACCACCAAGAATGACGGTATGGGAATCGGGCTCTCCGTCAGCCGCTCCATTATTGAGAGTCATCATGGCCGTCTGTGGGCAACGCTGAATAATGGTCCGGGAGCTGCGTTCTCGTTCTCCATTCCTCGCGCACCCGCGGGTTTGCCGCGCGCCGACAATATTCCCACCGCTCGGACGTCTCCCGGGGCGGATGCAGCTTGAGGAGTCCGAAGTGAGTCATGAGAACGCCCTTGGGTCAGCCTTTGAGTTTCGCGAATGCAGCCGCCGCATCGTGAAGGCGGTCGAAAAACTGCGCTGGGCCAATGACCTCGGTCAAGAGATGCCTGTCCAGGTCTGCCTTCAGCGAGGGAGGCACGCGAGCGAAAACCAACACAACTCCGCGGTCGACCAACTGCTCGTGAAGCTCACGTACCATCCGGGCCGCCGTGTAATCCACATTCGTAATCGCTTCCGCATCGACGGCCAGCCAGCGCACGGGTGAAGGGGTTGGCCCAACCAAGCCAAGAATCTCTTTTGTAAACAGGCTGGCATTCGCGTAGAACAGCGTTGCTCCGAAACTATAGATGACCAGACCTGGCTCAGTTACCGCACCGGGAACGGCCGGCACCAATCGCCATGCATCAAGTTGGCTTACGGCCAACACACCGGTGTGAGGACGATAGCTGTGGCGCACAATCCGAAGCAGTGACAGCACCATGGCCAATAGAATGCCCTGCTCGACTCCCACCAGCACCACCACGGCCGCAGTAAACACCGCCAGAGCATATTCCCCGGGACTCTCGCGTCGAATTTCGCGCAAGCCCCGCACGTCGATTAGACGGACAGCAATGAAAAATACGATGGCTCCCAACACGCAACGTGGCAGGTATTGCAGAGGTTTGGTCAGAAAGAGCAGAACGAACGCAACCGCTATCGCGGTAGCCACCTGGGCCAGCTGGCTCTGGCCGCCGGAACTTTCGACCATGGCTGTTTGAGTTGGGCTCCCATCCACCACAAACGTCCCGCTGAACGCCGCCGCAGCATTGGCCGCGGACAGACCCACGAAGTCAGCGCCTTCGTCCAGATACTGGTGGTGGCGTCCAGCATAGAAACGTGCGGTACCTGCGCTTTGGGCCAGGATCATCACGACGCAGGAGACGGAAACGCCGAGCAGCGGTACGACGTCTGTCCAGTGCACGTCTGGCAATCCTAAATGCGGAAGCCCGCCAACAACCGGCCCGATGATGACGATGTCGTGACCCGCGAAATTCCAGGTTGCACTCGCGGCAATTGCGCCGGCGACCGCGATCAGAGAGCCCGGAGCTTTGGGAGCAAACCGGCTCAAGGCAAAGACGCCTGCGACGACCACTGCCGAGATCGCCACAGTTGGCAGATGAATACTGGACAGATTGCGGAAGATCTCAAGGAGCTGTCCAATCGTCCGATTGGAGTGCACCTCGAGGCCGACCATCTCGCCCAGTACCGCGACGCCCACCTGAAAACCAACTCCGGTGAGAAACCCTGTCAGTACGGTTTGCGATAAAAAATCCGCCAGGAATCCGAGCTTGAGGACTCGAGCCAGCATCAGAAATCCGGCCGTGAGCATAGCGACCGTCGATGCCAGCGCCACATATCTCGCGCTTGCGATGGGCGCCATGGTCGCAAGCTTGCCGGCAAGAATAGATGCAGTTGCCGAATCGGCAGCGACCACCAGGAAGCGCGAGGAACCGAACACGGCAAACGCCAGCAACGGAAGCAACAGCGTGTAAAACCCCGTGATTACCGGCATGCCGGCAATCTTGGTATAGCCCAGCGCTTGCGGGAGGTTCATCGCCGCCAGTTGGAATCCGGCTAAGGCATCCCGGGCCGCTCCAGCTCGACTCACAGGCCTTATGCCTTGAAACAGAGGAAGCCAGCCACCACTCGGTGCCTTCGGCGAACGCGATTGCATGCGATCTGGCTCGGGTGATGGAGTGGCCTGTATGTTCATTGTCGTCCTACGATCGGCCTTACCGTTCCGAAGGTTTCACGCACTGAAAAGCGCTTCAGAATTTCAAGTCGCGGCCTTAAAGGCCAATATAGCAATGCGATCAGAGCATACCCGCTGCTGGAATGCATCGTACCCGGAAAAGTCGGTGACGCACAGGAGTCGATTGGTTTGCCTCTGGCCTAAATACTCTGTTATGGGCGGCGGAGTCCAGCTCACAATCGAGGGTGCGGTGATCGCCGGTGTCGGATGAGCCACAAATCAATACTAAAGTGCAATGGACGGTACACCCTGCGGTGGCGCATCCTCGTGTTGTAAAGCTACCAAGAAAGGATCCCATCGAGAACGAGTTCAGTCGTGCCGTCAGTCCGCTACCGGGATTGCCCCGAACAGCGTTCCCTGACAGGCACGTCGACTTTCTTAACCAAAGTTGGTGCGGAAACGCAGATCCTACCGTAGCTGAAGCTCAAGGCCGGCGGCACGGCGGGAAGAGTCCATGACAGTCACACTTCCGCTTGTGTCCGTGGTTGATGACGATGAATCTGTCCGTGAGTCGCTACCCGACTTGCTGAAGGAGTTAGGCTTTACACCCCGCGTGTTCTCGTCGCCGGAGGAGTTCCTCGCGTCCGATTGCGTTGATCAGACCAAATGCCTGATCCTCGACATCGCTATGCCGGGGATGAGCGGACCCGACCTTCAGGGGGAATTGAAGCTTCAAGGGCGCGAGATTCCGATTATTTTCATCACTGCCAGCATGGATAAAACTATTCGGCACCGGCTACTCGAACAGGGTGCAGTGGAGTGCCTGTTCAAGCCTTTCAGCGACACTGCTCTGCTCGAGGCACTCAATGCTGCTTTTCGAAAGAACTGAGCCAATCGGCATACTCTGATACTCGCTAGCGCGACTTGCGCGTCCGGATGCCGATAATGAGTTCGCTAGCAGGGGATCGCAGCCCGGATTGGTGACCGATGCAATGAAAGCGCTTGTCCCCGGCCGTATCGTTCCCACCCTTTCGCAAAGAAAGTGAAAGGATGGGGCCCCCGGCGGTCCTAACCTCTCCAGCAACTCCGAATAATTTTTTTCTCGGTGGCGTGGACTTGCTTGTTGTACTCATCCATCGTTGACCAGTGGTTCGTCGAGCAGAGGTTGGAGCTCGCCCGGCACTATTTCTCTTTGAGTTTCTCCGACAATTCGCGAAACTCTTTGGCTTGCTTGTGCCTTGCTTTTATTTGCAACTGGGCGAGCTGTCGCGAGTTCTCGGTCGTCAGGATCGGGGCCAAGGCCTCCAGTTCCGTCGCCACTTCGCGTGCGTGATCGGCCTCTTTCGACATCAGTTGTTCAAATTTCCGGACTGCCTCGTGGTGATCCATAGACCTCGCTTTGGGGTGGATTCGAGTGCGTCTCTTACTTAATCGATACCAACCTCTCCACCAACTCCGAATAATCTTTCTTCTCGATGCCGTGGACTTGTTTGTTGTATTCGTCCACTTTGGAGGAATAATTCATCGAGCAGAATTTGGGGCCGCACATGGAACAGAAGGCGGCTTCTTTGTAGTAATCGTCGGGGAGGGTTTCGTCGTGCATGGAGCGGGCGGTTTCGGGGTCCAGAGACAACGCGAATTGTTTTTCCCAGTCGAATTTGTATCTTGCGTAACTCAAGGCGTCGTCGCGGTCGCGGGCGCCGGGGCGTCCGCGGGCGATGTCGGCGGCGTGGGCGCTGATTTTGTAGGCGATGATGCCGTCTTTCACGTCTTTCTCGTTCGGCAACCCTAAGTGCTCTTTGGGTGTAACGTAGCAGAGCATGGCGGCGCCGTACCATCCGATCATGGCTGCGCCGATGGCGCTGGTGATGTGATCATAGCCAGGAGCTATATCGGTGACCAGCGGGCCCAGGGTGTAGAACGGGGCTTCGTAGCAGAGTTCGACTTCTTTTTCGACCTGCTCTTTGATTTTGTCCATGGAGACGTGGCCGGGGCCTTCGATCATGACCTGCACGTCTTGTTGCCAGGCAATTTTCGTGAGCTCGCCTAGCGTTTTCAGTTCGGCGAACTGGGCTTCGTCGCTGGCGTCGGCTACGCAGCCGGGGCGGAGGCCGTCGCCTAACGAGAAGCTGACGTCGTACTTCTTGAAGATCTTGACGATGTCTTCGAATCGGTCATAAAGGAAATTTTGTTTGTGGTTGTAAGCCATCCATTGCGCGAGGATGGCGCCGCCGCGGCTTACGATTCCGGTGATGCGTTTCGAAATCAGCGGCAGATATTGGATGAGCACGCCGGCGTGGATAGTCATGTAGTCGACGCCCTGGGCGGCTTGCTCTTCGATGACTTCGAGCATGACTTCGGCGTTCAGGTCTTCGACGCGCTTTACTCTCGCGATAGCTTCATAGATTGGCACGGTGCCGATGGGCACCGGGGAGTGGCGCAAGATGGCTTCGCGGATTTCGTGAATGTTGCCGCCGGTGGAAAGATCCATGACGGTGTCGGCTCCGTAGTGGACGGCGGTGTGCAGCTTTTTGAGTTCTTCGGTGATTTCCGAAGTGACGGCCGAGTTGCCGATGTTGGCGTTGATCTTGCACAGGCTGGCCACGCCGATGGCCATGGGCTCGAGCTCGGGATGGTTGATGTTGGCGGGGATGATCATGCGTCCGCGGGCAACTTCGTCGCGGACGAGTTCAGGCGTTAGCTTTTCTTTGTGGGCGATGTAGCCCATTTCTTCGGTGATTACGCCCTGGCGGGCGTAGTGCATCTGGGAAAAGTTTCCGGTGGTGTTTTCTTTTTTGCGGCGGGCCAGCCACTCGGCGCGGGGTTGCGGGACCCTGTATCCGTTATTGCCATTGGTCTTGTCGTTGCCGTTCCCGTTGCTGTTGCCGTTCGAGCCATTCGCGGAAGTCATAATCGGACGCCTCTTTTTCGATGAATCCGATTATAACCGCGCTGCGGGGTGCTGGGCTGGCCAGGTTCGGGTCGCGGCTGACACAAAGGCATTTACCACGGGGGACACGGGGGATCACTGGGTAATCCATTTCGGTCGCGAAACATTCCATCGCCAACCCTGCCAACGTTTGTGCATCTAAGTTTCGCCTGGGACTTTTCGGAAGCAGCGACGCGAATTCCCAAGGCGACTTTTCAGGAGGACTCATGGCTCGTTACGGCACGCTAGGGGATTATCGCTTTAGTGATACGCAGGAAGCGGCGACCGACATTCGCGGCTCAAAAGTGTATGGACTGAAGGACCAGGAACTGGGAAAGATTGACGATGTTGTTTTCGATGAGGCGACTGGAGCGATCGTATTTGTGGTCGTGGATACTGGCGGATGGCTTTCGAGCAGAAAGTTCATCGTGCCGCCACAGGAGGTGCGGCCGTCTTTGCAGCATGAGAATGATTTTCTGGTGGACCTGACGAAGGAACAGATTGAAGGCTTTCCTCCCTACGACGGGAAAGCGCTGACTTCGGAAGAACAGTGGGCGGACTACGAGAGTCGCTACCGCTCGAAATGGGTAGAGAGCCCGGTGATGCATCGCGAGGCCACCGACCGCAACGTGACGCCCACGACGCAGCAACAGGTGGGAGCAGGATCGGGGAGGATTCCCGCCTCCGAAGCCGACACGGCCGAAGTGGACACGCGAGACGAGGTGACGCCCTTCCACACGGATGCGACCATGGAGATATCCGCCGCGGGTCCGTCGCTGCGGTGGAGCACTTTTGAAGACACACTGCGCCAGCGGCGCGAGGAAGTGCTGCAATCGTCGATTGATCGCGCGAAGATGGAGGATGAGAAGAGAGTTCCGGGCGGGACATTGTCCGAACCGGAACGAATCGAACGGCGTAAAGCCAGTTAAGCGAAGCTTGGGGCAACCGATCAGCCCGCTCTTGTCGCAAAGAAGCGCGAAGCATTGCGAAAGCCAAAGACGAAGAGCGGGCGATCTTAAGTTGTTGCTATTGCGCGGCTAGTGTGTGTGTTTGATTAGGAGTTGCTGCTGCCGTCTAATCATCCACTCGGCGATAATGAGATTCGGAACCCAGCACAGCCAGGAAACGGCGATATAGGTGCGCGGAAAAGGCTGGTGCAGAACGGCCAGCATGAGCGGCATATAGATGCGAAGAGTGACCGCGGCGAGAGTGAGGGCGAAGTTGCGGATCATCCATTGGCGGTGGGCTGCAATGTTGCCGAGGCGCGCCATGCGATAGGCTTGCAGGCCGGTGAAGAACCACAAGACCGCCAGAATGCCGAAACCGAAATGGGTGGGCAAGCCTTCGAGGGAGACGGTGGCCATCCAGAATCCCGCGAGTGAGCCGAGAGCGACTTCGAGCAGATAGAAGCGTCCCAGCCAGCGATGCAGGTTCAGTGCGCGCGCCCGCAACTTTTGAGAAAATTGCCACGGGCCTGCCAGCAATGCGCCCATACCTCCGGCGATATGCAGTCGCAACGGGAAAATATAGCGGGCGAAGTGAGCGTCATCCGGCATGCGGAGAAAATAGGTTGCACCGTAAGCGGCGATGGTGGCGGAGAACAACAGCATGAGCCACCAGAGAAAGCTTGAGATCCATGATTTTCTCTGCGGCGATTTTGCCTGCGGCGAACGCCGCTCAGGCGAGGCGGAAAGAGTTTGCGGAAACTGCGTGAGATGAGCCATGAGTTGGCGTTCCCGGGTTCAGAGAATCAAGTTCAGAGAATCAAGTTCAAAGAATCAAGTTCAGACTGCTTAGATCGGGCGGGTCAGTTCAGGGGTTATCCCCGGCGAGGCCGGACCGGGCACACTTCCGCCAGACAGAAGATGTTACGCAGAGGAACTCGGCGCGGTTCCAACAATTAAAGGTCCGACGGACACAGATCGACGAAGTGCAGGACGAAACAGGTCACTACAATTTGTTGGACTCAAACCATCCTTGCTCATGAAGAACACCCAGCTTAGAATCTCAACCGTTCTTTGAAAAAGGAGAGGTTCGGCATGCGAGTTCTTCGTTTCTTATCCGCCTTGTTTTTTCTAGTCACTGCCGCCGGCTTCGGTCAATCCGGTTCTACACAATCCGCTTCCACCAAGCCGTCGCCCGGTTTCAGCCTCGACAACATCGACAAGAGCATTGATCCGTGCGTGGATTTCTACCAGTACGCTTGTGGCAACTGGATCAAGAATTCTGAGATTCCTCCTGACCAGGCGCAGTGGGTGAGCTTCGTTGAACTCAACGAGCGCAACAAGGATATCGAGCGCGGCATTCTGGAAAAGGCTGCAGCCGGAGGCGCGGGCCGGGACGCGATCGACCAGAAAATTGGCGATCTGTATGGCTCGTGCATGGATGAGAAGACGGTGGAAGCCAAGGGTTTGGCCCCGTTGCAGCCGGAGCTGGACCGGATTGCCGCGGTACAGGACAAGGGCGCGCTGATTGACGAGTTGGCCCATCTCGATCTGGTAGGGTCCGGTTCGCTTTTCAGTTTTTATTCGTCGCCCGACCTGCACAATGCCAACCAGGTGATCGCTTACCTCGACCAGGGCGGGCTCACGCTGCCCGACCGCAGTTACTACATCAAAGACGACGACGCGAAGATGAAGGAAATGCGCCAGCATCTGGTGGAATATGTTACGCAGATTTTTACGCTGGCGGGGCAAACGCCGCAGCAGGCAGGCGATTCGGCGCAAACTGTGTTGCGGATTGAGACTGCTTTGGCTAAGGCTTCCATGGAGCGCACGCTGCGCCGCGATCCCAAGAACCGCGATCACAAAATGACTCGCGACGAGGCGGTGGCGCTCGGACCGAATTTTTACCTCAATCGCTATTTCACGGGGGTGGGGGCGCCCAGCTTCACGGAACTCAACGTCGTCAATCCCGATTTCTTCAGGCAGGTCGACGCCATGCTGGAATCGGAATCGCTGGAGTCGCTCAAGACGTATGTGAGCTGGCACGTGCTGAACCCGGCATCGCCATGGCTTTCGGACGCCTTTGTGCAGGCCAATTTCAAGTTTCAGCAGAATTTTACCGGACAGAAGGAGATGCAGGCGCGTTGGAAACGCTGCGTCAACCTGACCGATGGGGAGCTGGGAGAAGCGCTGGGGCAGCGATATGTGGACGTAACCTTCGGCCCCGACGGCAAACAGCGCATGCTGAAAATGGTGGACGCGCTGGAAAAATCTCTGGCGGAAGACATCCACAATCTCTCCTGGATGAGCGACAAGACCAAGAAGCAAGCCAAAGTGAAGCTCGATGCTATACGCAACAAGATTGGCTATCCGGATGTGTGGCGCGATTACAGTTCGGTCACCATCAAGGCGGATGACCTGATCGGCAACATTGAGCGCACCAGTAAATTCGACACGGAACGCGACATCCGCAAGATCGACAAGCCGCTTGATCGCAAGGAGTGGCGGATGACTCCACCGACGGTGAACGCGTCTTACAACGGTTCATTCAACGAAATTGTTTTTCCAGCGGGTATTCTGCAGCCGCCATTCTTCGACAAGACCATGGACGACGACGTCAACTTCGGCGGCATCGGCTTGGTGATTGGGCACGAACTTACGCACGGTTTCGACGATCAGGGGCGGAAGTTTGATCCGCAGGGAAACCTGCATGACTGGTGGACGGACCAGGACGGCAAAGAATTCGAGAAGCGCGTCAGTTGCGTGGCCGACGAGTATTCGAACTTTGTTGCAGTGGATGACCTCAAGCTGAACGGCAGGCTCACGCTGGGCGAGAACACAGCCGACAACGGCGGCGCACGCATTGCATTGGCGGCGCTGGAGCACATGATCGCCGACGACAAAACTGGAAAAGAAGGCCGGACGATTGACGGCTACACGCCCGAGCAGCGCTTCTTTCTAGGATTCGCCCGCGTGTGGTGCGAGAAGCGGCGTCCGGAAGTGGCGCGCGTAAGAGTGCTCACCGATCCTCACTCGCCGGGCAAGTATCGCGTGAATGGCGTGGTGCAGAACATGCCCGAGTTCCAGAAAGCGTGGGGATGCAAGGCGGGACAGCCGATGGTGGCGGAGAACGCTTGCCACGTTTGGTAGGAGCACTGCTCGGCGATAGAAGTAGCGGCGAGCCAGATCACAAGCCCTCGCCAGATCAGAAACCCCACTTCTCGCGACAAACGCGAGAAATGGGGCACCCACCAACGTCCGCTCTACAGTTCCGGCGTGATCAACGTGGCCTTCGCTCTTGCGGATTCGCACGCGTCGATCACGCGCGCAACGTCGGCAAAGGGCAAAGCGCCATCCGCCTTCACGGAGACCGCTCTTTCGGCAGTGGTCTGCAAGGCCTTGCGCAGCGCCGTCGCAAGCCCATCCCAGGCTACCGCTTGACGGTTGATCGTAAGGGATGGTCCGCTCTGCCCCGAGGATAATTGCACCACGATTGACTGCGAACCGGAAGTCGCCGCGCCGACGAACACCTCCAAGCCTCTTGGGGCGGTTATGGTTCCAGGGGCCGTCGGCTCAGACTGGGTGGTCAGCAGAACGGGCGCCTTCACGCCGGTACTACGCGCTGCTTCGAGAACCTTCACCACATTGGCGTAAGGCGTACGAGCGTCAGCCTTGATGTAGAGTCTCTGCTCGCGGTTCGAGAGAAGATCCTTTACTTGTTCGGCCAACGCAGCGGGGGCGAGCGGAGTGATTCCGAAATAGACGGCGCCCCCATCCGTCACTGTCACGACCAGAGCGTCCTCGTTGTCGGCAGCGGGCATCGGACTGGCGCTGCCACTCACAACCATCTGCACGCTGATCCCGGGTCTTAGCGTGGGCGTTGATTCAGACTGTGCAAGAGTAATCGGTGCATTCAAGGTTAATGCGATCAGACACACTTCGAGTACGTGCTTCATTTGAGTTGCTCCTTTAGAGCTGTTTAGTTGAAATTGGTTAGGGTTTGGCTCCGCCGAGGGAGGCGGTGGCGAGGGTTCCGCCCAGGCCCATGGTCTCGACTGCGGTCGAGGGGACAATCACCATTGCACCCTTTTCCTTGACGGCTTCGTAGAGCATGTTCATGGCGCGCAGATGCAGGGCCACGGGATTCTCGGCGTACGCGGCTGCGGCCTGCACAAAGCTGTTGGAGATTTCCTGTTCGGCCTGGCCGAGGATGATGCGGGCCTGGCGTTCACGCTGGGCTTGCGCCTGGCGCGACATTGCGTCTTCGAGACCGGAGGGGATTTTCACATCGCGAATCTCGACGGACTGCACGGTGATGCCCCAGGGGTTTGTTTTTTCGTCGAGGATGCGCTGCAGTTCGCGGCCCATGGTCTCGCGCTCGGTGATCATTTGCGCCAGCTCGTGGCGGCCGATCGATTCGCGCAGAGCGGTCTGCGCGCTCATGTTGATGGCATCGATGAAGTTCTCTACTTCGAGAATCGATTTCTCCGCATTCCAGACCAGCCAGAACACGATGGCGTCCACGTTCACGGGAACAGTGTCGCGGGTAAGGGTGGACTCCGCCGAGACGCTGGCCACGCGCACACGCTGATCAACATATGCGCTGAGAGTTTCCACAATGGGGATGATGTGGAAAATTCCCGGCCCGCGCAAGCCCACGTAACGGCCCAGGCGCAGGACGGCGACTTTCTCCCACTGCTGCACCACCTTGATGGCGAACATGAAATAGATCCCGAGCACAGCGCCCGCAATAATTCCCGCGGGATGATGAACGGCGACGGTGACCACCGCGCCCGCCAACAGGCAGATGACAAACAACGACCTCCCGATACCGCTGATCTGACCGATTTCGATTTTCGTCATGGCTCTATCTCCTCTGCCCGCGATCGGGCACCATCTCGCGCAAACGTTCCAGCAGATCTTCCACGGTGAATCCTGCAGCGCCGGCGCGGGAGGCAAATTCGCCCGCTATCTGCGTGAGCTGGCGCTCGCGCTCGGCGTTGTTTTTCTCCGGTTTCTTTTTTGCCACAAAAGTGCCCGTGCCCTGGTGAGTCTCGAGCATGCCGCCCAGTTCCAGTTCGCGGTAGGCGCGCAGCACGGTGTTGGGATTGATGGCCAAGTCGACCGCCAGCTGCCGCACCGTGGGCAATTGGTCGCCGGCCGTCAGCGAGCCCGAGGCCACGCCTGCCCTAACCTGGTCGATGAGCTGGCGGTATACCGGCATTCCGCTGTGCAGATCGAGAGCGAAACGAAAAGGGACTTGGGCGGGTTGGCTCTTTGCGGTCATATAGACTACTAGTGTTCTAATATACTAATACACTGTTGTCAAGAGAAAAATGTGAGGCCAGAAAATTCCGGCGAATTCGTGACACACAAATGACGGCGAGGCGTCAGTGCTTTTCGCCGAAGCTCTTGAAGCCTTTGCGGCGCTGTTCGCTATAGCGGCGCAGGGCATCGAGGATGATGGGGTAGGCTTCACCTGCGGGACGTATCTCATCCACTTCGACGGCTTTGCCTTCGAGCTGTTTGTAGTCTTGAAAGAAGCGGCGGAGCATGAGCATGCGATGCGGAGGCATCTCCGAGGCCTCGCGGTAAGAGTTGAACTCCGGGTCTTCCGTGGCCACGGCGATGATCTTGTGATCCTGCTTGCCGGCGTCAATCATGGTCATCAGGCCGATGGTGCGGGCATGAATGATGGTGAGGGGCACAACGGTTTCCTGGCACAGCACCAGCACGTCGAGCGGGTCATCGTCTTCGGCGAGCGTCTGCGGAATGAAACCGTAATTCGCGGGGTAGTAAACCGCCGAATAGAGGATGCGATCGAGGCGGATCAGGCCGCTCGATTTGTCCAGTTCATATTTCACGCTGGAGCCGAACGGAATTTCGACCACGCAGTCGAATTCCTGCGGCAGTTTGTCGCCGGGAGTTACGTCGTGCCAGGGATGAATCATAAGAACGTCGGTTGAGTTGTCGCTTCTTTCATTCTAGCGGACGCGGGCTGATTCGGGATGGATGGCCGCCTGGGCAGCGACCGAAGGGTCCTCAGTGTCGAGGAAACTTCCGGCTCGCGCGATTCTCTTCGCGAACGCCAGTCGCACAAGTCAGGGGGCTACGAAGCTGAGACCCAATTGCGGCGGTCGACGAGGGTAGGGGGCTCGTAGGTCTGTCCCCTCGCCAGCCGCCTCTCTTCGCGGCGTGTGGTCCACAACAAGATAGGACCCAGTGATGCGGCGGTAAGCCGGGCGATGACGGGGAACTCGTTCTCGACTTCGCGGCGCAGTTTGTGAATCTGCTCACTCACGCTGCGATTGACTTTCTTGAATTCTCGCTCCATCGCCCAAAGCGCCGCGTTGTAGGCGCTGCAGAGCTTCTTCGCTTCTCGCGCAAACCGCTCACGGACGCGCGGATCGGGATAGTTCTTGTAGCGTTGCCAGCCCTGGAGCACGGTCTGGCACATGCGGAAAAGACTCGGACCATTCCGTTCGAAGTCGCGCCGGAACGCCCAATCCAGGAACCTCTTTGAATCCTCGCGGGAGATTGCGCCGTGCCGGAAATTGAATTTGTACTGTCCATGGATATCGGCGAAGTCAACGTCCGTCAGCAGGCGACCTTGATCGGCCATTTCCTGGTAAAGCGGCGTGCCCGGAACCGGCGTGTAGAGCATGAACTGGTGGAAATCGGTCTGGTAGTCAACCGCCGATTCGATTTCCTCGACGATGTTGTCTGGCGTGTGGTGCTCGAGTCCGATAATGGTCGAGCCCTGCACTCGTATCCCGTGCTCGCGAAGCTCTCGCGCGAGTTGCCCCAGGTCCGTACCTTGCAGCTTGTTATAGCCGGACCGGGGAGATTCCAAACCCATCCATACCCAGGAGACGCCGAGTTCGACCAGTTCCAGCATCTTGTATTTGCGAATCGCATTGGCGGAAGCGAAGACCGAGAGCTCCCAGCTCTTGCCAGCCTGCTTCATGCGCTCCAGCAGGCGCATGGCGCGCGTACGGTGAAGCAGGAAGTTCTCGTCCATCATAAAAAAGGAGTGAACTTTGAGCTCAGCCTCGATCCCGCACATCACATCAAACAGTTCGTCGCCGGTCTCGTAGAAGTTGACGAACTTTCCTTTACCGCCAAAAAAGGCGGACGTGGTACAGAAGTTGCATCCCATCGGGCACCCCACTGACGGGATGATGGTTGCTGCCGTCCCGCCCTTGCGCTGGGACAAGCGCATTCCCATGATGCGGGTTTGCAGACCGGAGACAATCGCGGGATGGCGGATCGGCGCGTGCTCGTCTTCTCCCAGGTACCGGCGCATCCAGGAGATCCCTTCTCCGCGCACGATATGGTCGGCGTCGATCATCGCTTCCACGCCGGGAATGGCGGCTACGTGTCCGCCCACTACGATCACCGCACCCGGCGATAGTTCGCGCACCATGCGGCACATTTCCCGGACCTTCAAAACATTCACGATGATGGAAGAGATTCCAACGATGTCGTAGTGGTTCGAGGTGAGTTCACGGGCAAAGCCTTCCCGCGTCGGAAAATCCAGCACACTGCAGGGTGCCGAAATATTTTTCTGAATCATCATGATGCCCCAGGAGCGATGGAACATGCGCAGCGAGAAGCTCCCTTGGGCGCGGGTAACCTGGTTGTGATAGAGCTCCATGGGATTGATGGAGCGGCTGCCAAATTCGTCGTCTTGCGCGTACGGCCCGAAGACAGAAGTCAGTAAAATGCGAGCGCGAATTCCCTTGGGATGAGTCTCCATATGATTTATGTATCGAGCGTACCCCCGCGACCGAGTTCTTCACGGTGATCTCCCGCACATTACAAAACTATTACGCGCGACCGCTAAAAAGTTCGCAAGAATCGGCGCATAGGCGAGGCGGCGTGAAACCAAGGGCGTGAAACCGGGCACGAGATGGTCTGAGTGAATCGGGGGCAGACCGGAAACTGACCCACGCCCCGGGCCCTCCGGAATCTTGATTCCCGCCTGCGCACCGCGTAGAGTTGCTCCGTGGGGTAAATCCCGCGGGAGCGAGCTTCTATGTCCAGCCAGGGAAACACATATTTGAAGTTCGGCGCGGTCACTGCAATCATTGTCGTGCTGCTCGGCTATCTCGCTTACACCGGGGTACAGGACAGCAAGAGTTACTACGTCACCATCAAAGAACTGCATGCCATGGGTTCGGGAGCGTACGCGAAGCGGTTGCGGGTCGCCGGAAACGTGAAGCCCGGGTCGATCAAGCGCAACGGAACGCATGTGCAATTTGTGCTGGTGGAGCAGGACCAGACGCTCGCGGTGGACTACACGGGGACCGAAGCTCCGCCTGACACGTTCAAAGACGAATCGCAAGCGCTGGCCGACGGCAAAATCGGTCCGGATGGCGTTTTCCAGGCCAAGGCGTTGCAAGCCAAGTGCGCGTCGAAGTATGCGCCCCAGCAGCCGGGGACACCCGCGAACGGAATGCCCCCGAGCGAACCGCCCAAGAGCGTGACCCAGGCGCAACCGGCCACCGCCCCCGGCGTTTCGAACTGAACGTTTCAAGTTAGCTTCCTGATGCATCTTCTCGCTCTGTCATCTTCATAGTTCTGTCGTTCAGAGCGAAGCGAGGATCCCTATCGTCATGTTGCTCTGTAGGGACGGGCGCCGTAGGACCTGTTCGCAGTGCGAAGATTTCGCGCCTCCAGTAAACTCACTGCTGAAGTGAGCACTCCAGCCATCACCGTCAGCAACGTCATCAAGCAGTTCGGCCGCTTCGCCGCGTTGCGCGGAGTGAATGCCGAGTTCCACAGCGGCAAGTTCTACGCCATCCTCGGCGACAATGGGGCAGGGAAGACCACTCTACTGCGGGCGCTCGCCGGACTGGCTCATCCGACCCAGGGAACCATCTCGATTCTAGGGATGAGTCCACAGGATGCCTGTCGCGAGATCGGCTACATGGCGCATCCCTCGTTGCTTTACGACGAGATGAGCGCGATGGAAAACCTGCGCTACTTCGCGCGACTTTACGGCATTGCCGGCGACGAACGCTGCGTGCATGTGGTGCGGTCGGTTGGACTCGACCCCGAGTTGACGCGCCCTGTGGGCCAGTATTCGCAGGGCATGCGGCAGCGCATGTCGCTGGCGCGGGCGATTCTGCATGACCCGAAAATTCTGCTGCTCGACGAACCCTTCTCGAACGTCGACGTACACTCCGCCGGGGAAATGGTCCGCCTGCTCCGCGGGATGTGCGACGCCGGCAAGATGCTTTTCGTGGTCACACATCAGGCGGCACTGCTGCAAGGCGTAGCCGATGAATTCATCTGGATGCAGGCGGGCCGGATTGTCAGCTGTACGGCGAGCATGGCGCTCGAGGGGTCTCCCTCGTGAAAATCTTGCGGACAAAAATGTGGATCGTTCCACACGCGAGCAATTTCAGATTTCAGATTGCAGATTTCAGATTTCGAACTCGCGGGGGCGCACGATGAGCCTCTGGTCGGTGACGCTCGCGACGCTGGCGAAAGATATTCGCCTGGAGTGGCGTTCCAAAGACGCGCTCAATTCCATGCTTTTTTTCTCGCTGCTGGTGGTGGTGATTTTCAGTTTCTCTTTCGATCCTCTGGCCGAGGAATCGCGCCACATCGCCGGCGGTCTGATCTGGGTGGCGATCTTGTTTGCGGCGGTGGTCGCGCTGAACCAGACCTGGGCGCGCGAGTTGCGCAATCAGGTGCTCGACGCGTATCGCGTCTCGCCGGCCCCGGCCAACGCGCTGTTCCTGGCGAAAGCGGTCGGCAATTTTATTTTTGTCAGCGTGCTGGAGGCGCTGATGACGCCGCTCTTCATTGTCTTTTACAATCTGCGGGCGGTGGGCCCGGCGTGGCAGTTGATTCCGATTGCGCTGCTCGGAACGTGGGCGCTGGTGGTGAACGGCACATTTTTTGCGGCAATGTCGATCCGCACGCGCAGCCGCGAAATTATGCTGCCCCTGCTGCTGTTTCCTGTTTCCATTCCGGCGGTGATCGGGATGGTCGCCGGTACCACGGCCATTCTCACCGGAGACGATCCGGCGCACTTCTGGATCATTTTGCTTCTTACTTACGATGTAGTATTTACTACAGCGTGCCTGGCGTTATTCGAAACGGTACTGCAAGCGGAATGAAGCGGAATGAAGTAATTAAACGCAAGCGGCTTGATGCGTTTGGTGTGAACCAAGTATGAAACGAGCCTTCCCCATCCTCGCAGTGGTCACGGCGGTGCTGCTGGCCTACGCGCTCTATCAGGCGCTGGTGGTGGCCCCGACCGACGCGCAGCAGGGCGACGTTTACCGCATCATCTATTACCACGTCCCCTCGGCGTGGACGGCCTTCCTGTTGTTCTTCATCAACTTCATCGCTTCCGTGCAATATCTTGCGGATGGCCAGCCCTCGGCCCGGCAAGCTGCGAAATGGATTGCCGTTGCCGTAGGCGTCATCGGCGCGTTGGCGGCGTTCGTGATTCCGTTGCCGGCCGGAATCCGGCCGAGCGCGATTGCGACGACAGTTCTGGCGATTCCAGTTTTCTATTTTATTTTGGGGAAATATTTTCCCGGCGAAAAACTCGATGTGCTGGCCGTGACCACCGCCGAAGTGGGAGTCGTATTCTGCACGATCGTTCTGGTCACGGGGCCGATCTGGGCGCGGCCAGTGTGGGGCATCTGGTGGGCGCCGGGCGACATCCGGCTGACTTCCACGCTGGTGCTGTGGCTGATCTACGTTAGCTATCTGATCCTGCGGCGTTTTTCCGACAGCGCGCAGACTCAGAAGCTGGCCGCGGCGCTCGCCGTGTTCGGAGCGCTCGATGTGCCGCTGGTTTATTTTTCCATCTGGTTTTTTCGCACCCAGCATCCGCAGCCGGTGATTGGCGGCGGCGGATCGATGGACCCGAAGATGCTCGATGTGCTCATGATCAGCTGGACTGCGTTTCTTTTCTTCGCGTTTCTGGTGTGCTGGTCGCGCTATCGTCTGGAAATCCTGCGCCGCGAAGTGGAGCAAGCCCACGCGATGCAGTCGTTGCACGGAGCCGCTTCGAACGTTGCCGTCTCAAGCCCAGGCGTCTCGAGTCGAGGTTCCCAATGAACGCCATCAAATTTCTCTACGCCGCCTATATCGTTACCTGGCTGATCCACGCGCTTTATCTGGGAAGCCTGGTACGGCGCTACAAGAGCCTGCGCCGGCAGTTGAAGGACCTGGACAAATGAAAAGGGCTTCGGGCTTCGGCATTCGGGCTTCAGCAAAGCCTCCACGGCGTCCTCCCGTGGTTTCAGGCCGCGCAGCCAACAGGCATCTGCGAAGGATGCCGAGCCCGAAGCCTGAAAGCCGAAGCCTGCCTCTCAGCTTCCGGCCTAGCGCCACGCTCCGATGATCAATCCCATGACGACGAAGGACACCGTCATATAACCGCCGTTGATCAGCATGTATTTAAAGGAGCGACGCTCGAACAGAGCGATGGTAGCGATGGACAGCGCCACCCAGCCAAAACCAGCCAGAAATCCCGCGGTAGCGCCCCAGGAGGCAGTGGTCTTGGGCTCAGCCAGAAAAGCAGCCAGATTCGCTGCCATGATCACGGCGAAGATCAGTGACAGACCAAATATCTTCGCCATGTTGCTCTTGGCTAAGTCGGCGTCGGAAAGATTGTTGGCGGACATCCAGGCACGGCCGAACAAGGCCTTGGAATACCAGAGTCCGCCGAGAACAAAACTGGCAATGGCGGCCACCAGCACGGCTAGCCAGTTGATATGTGGCATCGAGCTTTCTCCTCGTGAAAGTTAAACCAAAAGTTAGAACCAGAAATCAGAACGAAATCAGAGCCAGGAATTAGAATCTGCGACACGATGAACCATGACCGAGGGGAATGTATTGTAAGAAATTTCCCTAGACATTTCCCTAACCGACAGGAATGTAGTGGGGATATTCGGTGCGGTTCCGCTGGTACTCCGTGGGAGTCATACCGGCGAACTCCTGGAATTCATGAATGAGGTGGGCCTGGTCGTAGTAACCGCAATCCGCAGCCAGGTCGGACCAGTCGGGTGTGGCGACGCTGTGCGCGGCGGCGAGGGACTTGCGGAAGCGGAGGATCCTTGACGTCAGCTTGGGAGTGAGTCCCACGCGGCAATCGAAACGCGCAATCATTTGCTTATGGCTGACGCCGAGGCGGGAAGCCAACTCGCGCAGAGGGATTACCGGCCACGAGTGCAGCGCGGCCAGCGCGGCCGAGATGGTTTTATCCGGCTCCAGGCGGGACTGCGCTTTGCCGACGAGATACGCTTCCAGCAAATCGAACTTGGCGTCGACTGTGTTGGCTTCGATCAGTTGCTCCCGCAGGGAAACGATTTCGCGCTTCCAGATCAAGTCCAGTTCCACGACATGGGCGGTCAGTTCAGAAATCGGGAAGCCGAAGAAAGGCGCGGCTCCGCCCGTGCGCAAGTGCGCACCCATCATCGACGATCCTCTTTCGGTGCCAATGACGAGATATCGGTTTTGCATGCCGCTGATCCAGCAGCGGTTGTAGCCGGTGTAGCGGAGAGTATTGTGCCGGTCGTAGAGTTTCTTGGGCCCTTCGCCGAGATCAATGATCATCTCGACGGCGGCATCGGGCAAAAGCTTTTCCTTGGTGTAGTTGACTTCCAGGTCCTGATAAAACCACAGATTCTCCACAAAATAAGAGAGCGGAGCGCGCGGAACTCTCATGCGGAAGATCATCGCCGCGAGAGCTTAGCATGGCGAATATCGCGCGGCAAGGCGGGTGGGACGAGTAGCCGGGCTTCGGCTTTCGGGCTTCGGGCTTCAGCAAACATCCTGCCGGTAAACGTTAGCAGACAAAAGGGCGGTAGGGGTGTTACAACGAATTGCCCATTAATTTGGCGAACGCTGGGTCAAGCAAGCCGGAAGTGAAATCGACCCTGGGTCTTGATCGGCTGAAGCCCGAAAGCCGGAGCCCGAAGCCAGCCTTTCAGTTCGCAGCTTTCCATTCCTTCTGCAGAGCGCTGAGGAAATCGTTGCCGCCGCCGGAGCGGAGGAATTCGTAATCCTCGATCATAGCGGCGGTGCCGATGCGCAGAGACGGCAGCGGAGATTCCACTCGAATTACCCGGGCGGTGAAACGGACGCGCACCGCGTCGGTCAAGGTGACGTGGGGCGGGAAAGTGAGAGTGACTTCCAGTTGCGTGCCCGCCGCGACCGCGCGATCGAGATAGAAGAAGACGCCGCGCGCGCTCACGTTTTGCGTTTCCGTGTGGAACTCGCTGGCACCTTCGATGTGCACCACGGCCGGCAGCCGCATATCGAACCGCCGCATCGACCGCCGTTCCTGAGAACTAGTCTGCATTTTAAACGCGCTCGTTGAAAGCATGTCTCCCCGGATTCATGGTTATACGATCGTTTGTTCCACGATCGTGGCTGCAGCCGTCCTGAATACAATTCGATCGTTAATACACTTCGATCGCTCTAATGCGAACTTCGACTTAAGAAATAAGGGGAGGCTTGAATCTCGACGGCTCCAGACCCTGTGAGGCACAAATGTATAGAATCGTCCGCGGTTTGCAAACACAAAAACACGAACCGGAGTTGAATCGGTAAATCCTGCTGCAAACCGCCCGGCTAAGGAGGAAATGCCGGCTGCGAGTCCCCATACCCGCACCCTCGTAACCAAGCAATCGTGCTGCCATCCGTTCGGGGTTTTGGCTCGTTATTGTCGCCGAAGAATCAGCAGCTTGCAGCGCCGGGGGCGCGGTGGCTCCCTTTTTCATGCAAGGGTTTGCAGATGGTTTCCGAGGCGACGAAGGCGAAGTTTTTCCTCTCCCCACTTTCGTGCCATGCCCGGCATCTTTCCAGAGGCTCCGGCGCATCTCATGATTGCTTAAGGGCGATGCTTAGGGTGACGCTTAGGGCCCAACCGTGGACGATGCCCGTGACTGCGGTCGAATTTTCCCAAAACAGGGGCGATTCACCTTAGATCAGGACGGGCTGGCTTGACAGTCTATCCGTCAGATGTTTAAGTAGTTATTTAAATTTTCTGCCAGTTCCAGCGCTATCGTGAGCTGCGGGCGGCTTCGCCGCCGTGGGATAGAACTGACTCGTGCACCATTTCTATTTTCTCTCCAAACTGATCTGACGAAAGCTGTTCAGAATTGGACTGGGCGATCAGACTGGCGCGGTCAGACTTAGGACGATCAAAATTAGGACGATCAAACTCAGTATGATCTGAGTGAATTCGGAGGAACGCTTGAACGTAAATCGCAGTGGGTCGGGAACAAGCTCGGGAATAAGCTCGGGCGCAAATCGGTTCGGCGTCCTGTGGGGCGCAATCCTGCTGCTTGCTGCCGGATGCCTGCTGCTGGGGTCGGCCTCCCGGTCTCGCACGTCCACTGCCGGCCCGCAGGTTTCCCGCTCTCCCCTGCAGAGTGCGATTCTCTCCGCCAGTTCTTCCGCTTTTGCGCCCGATGCCGCCAGGCAAGTGAATTCCGACAGCCGGGACGCCGGGCACGCGCGGGCTCTCCTAAGCCAGTTGCCGCTGCTGTTTGAGCCGAATCTGGGCCAGGTGAACCTGGGCCAGATGAATTCCAGCCAATCGGATTCCGCCATAAAGTTTGTCGCCCGCGGCAGTGGCTACACTCTGTTTCTTGATTCCGCAGGAGCCACGCTCGCCCTGCGCACCCCGGCCCACGCTGGTTCGGCCGCGCGCACTGAGTCGTTGAGCATGAAGCTGGCTGGAGCCAGCCCCAGCGCGCGTATCGCGGGAGCCGATCTTCTACCCGGCAAGAGCAATTACTTTATCGGCAACGATCGCTCGAAGTGGCGCTCCAACATTCCGCAGTTTGCCCGCGTAAGTTATGAAGAGGTTTATCCCGGCATCAATCTGGTTTTCTACGGAAAGCAGGGGCAACTGGAATACGACTTCCAAATCGCCCCGGGCGCCGACCCTTCGCAAGCCCAGCTGGAATTTGACGGCGCACAGAAAGTCGAACTGAGTTCCGGCAGCCTCATTTTGAAAAGCGACGGCGGCAGCCTGCTCTTTGCAGCTCCCAGCGTCTACCAGGAGATCGATGGCCGGCGGCATCCCGTGGAAGGCCGCTTCGCGCTGCGCGCCGCGAATCGTGTGGGATTCGAAGTGGGTCCCTATGACCACAGCCGCGAACTGATCATCGACCCGATCCTCACTTACTCCACCTACTTCGGCGGCACCGGCAACGATACTTTTCCTTACGTTACCGTCGATATTCTGGGAAACATCTACCTGACCGGTTCGACCACTTCGGCCGGTTTGCCGACTACGGTAGGCGTCCCCTACCCGAATCTGAATCCGGCCGCGAATGCGCAGAACATTTTCATTCTCAAGCTGAATCCGCTGGCCGGCACGGGAGGAATCGAGTACCTCACCTACCTCGGCGGCAGCGGCACGGATAGCAGCGTCGGCATCGGCGTGGACGGAACCACCATTTACGTTGCCGGAACCACTACCTCAACTGACTTCCCCACCACTCAAACCGCCTACCAGACAGTTCCAAAGGCGGGAAGCGCGGGCCCGCAGCACGCGTTCGTCAGCGTGCTGAATCCGGCCTCCACCACCGACCAGCTGGTTTATTCCACGTATCTTTCAGGCAGCGGCGCCGACATTGCCAGTGGCATGACCATTGATACGGCCAGCAATGTCTACGTCACCGGCACCACCACTTCCACCGCCTCGAGCGACGAAGGCACCCTCACGAATCAGTTTCCCGCCAGCGCAACTCCGGAGGCGCAGCCCTTCCAGGCGGTTACACGTGGTGCTCCCATTCAATTCTTCGTGACCAAGGTAAATACCGTGGCCGCGGGCATCGGAAGCATCGCCTACTCTACCTATTTCGGCGGTGGAGCGCCGAGCAACGCCATCGCGGTAGGCGGCGGAATCGCCGTAGACACCACCGGCAACATTTATTTCACGGGCACCACCAACTTCATTTACACCGGGCAGAGCCCGGTCACCGATTTCCCGATTCTGAATGCTTACCAGCCGTGTCTGGACACGCCTCCACCGCTGGTCATCGTCACCGGGCTTCCCGTGTGCGCTCCGAACTCGGACACCGCCCCGGACGCCTTCGTAGCCAAGCTGAATAACCCGACCAACACGCAGGCCACGCAGCTGGCGTGGTCCACGTATTTTGGCGGCGCCAATAACGAAACGGGAACCGGCATTGCCGTGGATGCGGGCGCGGCCAACGTCTACATCACCGGCTCTACCAACTCGTCGAACTTTATTCTTCCGACTACGATTTCGAGTTTTTCGCCGTTCCAGCTCTGCCTGGACACTCCTCCTCCGAATCCGACGGCCTGCTCCACCACTACCATTCCCAATCCTCCCCTCACCAATGCCTACGTGGCACGCTTCAATAACATAGCGGGCACCAGCACCACCACCACTCCCGTCGTTGAGGCGTTAACCTATTTCTCATACCTGGGTGGAAGCGTGCCTGCTACTCCCACCTCCACCGGCGATGCCGGCCTGGCCATTACGGTGGACCCCGCCAGCGACGCGCTCATCACGGGATACGCGCAAACCACGAATTTTCCCATTTACCCAAGCGCTGTGATTCAGGGCACGCCTCAGGGCCCGCAGAATGCGTTCTTCGGGCGCCTCAATACCGCGACCCTGGTGGGGCAATCTGCGGTGGGCGCGTATGTAACCTATTTTGGCGGAAACGACGCGAACGCAAACACGACGTACCTGGGTGATCGGGGCACCAGCATTGCGATCGACCAGAACCTGAATACCTATTTTGTCGGCGACACCACATCCACCAACCTGACAACTCTTAATCCGGTGCAGCCGCAAAACAATGGCGGCGTCGACACGTTCGTGGTGGAGTTGGGCACGGCGGCCGATCTGGCCATCACCAACGCCCAGCTTTCGAATCCCACGCTTTCCAATCAAGTGCCGGTAGGCACGCAGGTCTCAACCGTCTACACGATCACCAACCAAGGTCCCGATCTGGCTACCAACGTGGTGGTCTTGGGGACGATTCCTGCGGGAACCACCTTTGACAGCGCCAGCGCCACCTCCGGAAGTTGCTCTTCGACGGTCACCACCGGCGGGGTTGCCTGCACCATTTCCTCGATGCAAGCCGGCTCCACGGCCACCGTCACCATCGTGCTCACCGCCAATGCGCCCGGAGGGTATACGTCTTCCGCCTCCGTTTCCTCGGCCAACAACATCGATCCTAATCCGGGAAACAATAGCGATTCAATCTCCTTCACCGCCACCGCGTTCATCATCAACGTGACTCCGAGCGCCTTTGCTGTGCCGGCGGCGGGCGACTCGGCGTTCTACACGGTGACCATAACTCCTCAGCCGGTGTACGGTGCGAATGTGGCTCTGAGCGTTTCGGGTCTGCCGGGCGCCTCCAAGCCCAGCTTCAGCGTGTCTTCGCTCGGGTTGACGTCCCCAAGCCCAGTCAGCAGCACCCTTACGGTGAGCACCACCGCCCGCCCCATCAACATTGGAAGCGTGCGGCCCGGACGCGGAGCACTCTACGCGGCGTTCCTCGCGTTTCCGGCGATCACTTTCCTGGGTTTCGGCGTAAGTTTCGGCGCGGGATTCGGCGAGGCTGGGAAGAACCGGCGCCGCTTGGCCGGCCTCCTGATGATGTGCGTGCTGTTCGGTTTGATCTGGCTGCAGCCGGCGTGCAGTGGGGGCACCACGCCTCCGCCTGCGGGAGGAACTCCGCCCGGCACCTACAACCTTGTGATCACTGCTTCGGGAGGCACCTACTCGAAGAACCAGACAGTGCAGCTGGTAGTTCCGTAAAAGAGTGGTTAGTGGCTGGCAGCTGTTAAGAGCACGCCGGCGGAGCTATCACTGGCCACGCAACTAGGCTCCGGCCGAAAGCTTGTGATGCGCCTTCACTTCGGCGATTCCATACTGGCGGATTTTGTAAAGCAGCGCTTTGTAGCTGATCTGCAGAATCGCGGCGGCCTGTTTGCGGTTCCAGTTGGTTTGGTCGAGGGCCTGGGTGATGGCTTCGGCTTCTGCTTCGTCCTTTGCGCTGCGCGCCAGTGACTTCAGCCCTCCGCCGGAATCATTGCGAGATCCGGAATCGCTGCGAGTTCCGCCCGGACCGTCGCCCTTGGGCTGCAGCTCCGAAACTGCCAGATTCTCGTCGCCCAGAATCAAATAGCGTTTCAGGAAATTATTCAGCTCGCGCAGATTGCCCGGCCAGGCGTGATCCTGGCACGCCTTGAGTAGTGCGGGTGTGAGCGGCAACGGCGCACGTGCGTAGCGCTCGGCCATGCGCGTCATGGAATGCTTCAGCAGAATCGGCACCTCTTCCTTGCGGTCGCGCAGCGGCGGCAGGTGCAGCGTGAACGCGTTCAAACGGTAATAGAGATCTTCGCGCAGACGCTTGGTGGCCAGCGCTTCCGGAATGTTGATGTTGGTGGCCGCGAGAATGCGCACATCCACCTTGATCACCGAGCGGCTGCCCAGCCGTGAGAACGTCTGGTCCTGCAGCACGTGGAGAAGCTTGGCCTGCAGCAGCGGAGGCATCTCGCCGATTTCATCGAGCAAAATTGTGCCCTTGTTGCACAATTCGAACTTGCCCGGTTTGGCGTGCGTGGCGCCCGTAAATGCTCCGGGCTCGTAACCGAACAGTTCGCTCTCCAGCAGGTCGGCAGGGACGGCAGCGCAATTTACTTTCAGAAAGGTGCGGTGCGCGCGCGGAGAAAGTTTATGAATCAGCCGCGCCAGCACTTCCTTGCCCGTGCCGCTTTCTCCCAGCAGCAACACCGGGATATCTACATTGGCGACCAGCGCAGCTTGCGAACGGATCTTGCGCATTGCGGGACTGGCCGCGATGAAGAACACGTCATCGGCGAGCTCTTCGACTTCGTCGGTGTAGACCTGTTTTCCCTGCCCCAGACACAGATCGATCACGCGATCGAGTTCGGCTTTCTGAAATGGCTTGGTCAGGTAATCCTGCGCGCCCAGGCGCATGGCCTGTACCACTTTGCGCGTGTCGTTGACGCAGGAGAGCATCACCACTTTCAGGCCGGGCCGCTTCTGCCGGAGTTTTTCCAGCGTCTCCAGGCCGTCGATGCCAGGCATGAGAACGTCGAGCAGAACTAAATCCGGCTGCAGGCCCTTTTCCAGATGCTGCAGCGCTTCCTCACCGGTGGTGGCGGTTTCGACTTTGTAGTCGTCGACTTCCAGCAGCGTGCGGATGTAACGCAGCATACCTGGTTCGTCATCCACCAGCAGGATCTTTGCGGCTTCACTCATCGGTTCTTTCCTTTGCTGGCGGCTGCGGCCACCGGCTTGTAAGGCAGGAGGAAGGAAAACTTGCAGCCTGTGCCGTCGCTCTCCACCCAGATTTTTCCTCCCATGGCCTGCACCAGGCGGCGCACAATCGCCAGGCCCAGTCCCATGCCTTCCTGACTTTCGTTGCTCGGAAGGCGAAAGAAATCGTCGAAAACTTCCAGATGAAACTCCGCGGGAATCCCCGGCCCGGTGTCGGAAACACTTACCTTCACGGCGTTGGGATGAGAAACACTCTGACGCCGCCGTTCCCCGGAACCGGAAGATTGCGTGGTGGCGCGGCGCTCCCACATATGCGGTTCGGCATGCAGCCACACCGTTCCGCCGGGAGGCGTGAACTTGTAGGAATTCTCCAGCAGATTTGAAATCACGCGCTCCAGCTTCGGAGTATCGAGCGGAAAGCTCGGCAGCTTGTCGTTGGCAAGAAAATAAAGGGCGAGGCCTTTTCCCTGAAACCGGTTCGACCACAACCGGCAAACTTCTGACAAGCACTGGTTGATGTCGCCGGATTCGAAATGCATGCGCAATCCGCCGGTCTCGATCGCGCTGTAAGTGAGAAAGTCCTGAATGAATTGCTGCAGACGTTTTCCGCTGGCCTGCATGTCGCCGAGAACTTCGCGCTGGCGTTCGTTGAGCGGTCCCAGCTTTTCGTTCTGCAGCAGCTCGACGTAACCGTTCAGAATGGAAAGCGGCGTTTTCAGATCGTGAGTGGCGGCGGCCAGCGCGTTGGTGGTGCGTTGAAAGCGCGCCTGCAGCTCGGAATACTCCTGCAGCAGGTTTTCTGGACTGGGCAGATCGGCGTCCGGACTCTCTTCGCGACGCGCGGACGCCTGCGAGGTTAATTCCCTCCCAGCAGAGTCAGACACACACGTATTCTTCTGCGCGGTGGCCATTTCGGAGAACCAAAACGTTTGTGTGGGGAGGAACAGGCACCCGATTCGCTGTGAATGAGTGCGTATCTTGAAATCGTATTCCGGAGGGCTGGCATTGTCAACGAAAAATGCAACCGAATTACCCAAGTGTAGCAAAACCTTGCACTTCCGAGTCTTTGCCGGGCCGGCCGCATTGTCCGGCAATTGAGAACAAAAAACGAACAAAACCCCGGAAAGTGACGGTATTGAAGGATGTTTCGGAGGCTGGATAGGCGGGTTTAGGGTCCCGCTGGGGTGTGTTACCCCATTCTTACCCTGCATTGGCCCCCAAGGTGCTGCCGTGGGAGGTTAGGTAACGGTGAGGTGGGAGTAGCTTGCGCTCCGACAAACGACATGGCGAACGGCGAAAATGGCCCCGACTTCCGCTGGCCATACCGGTCTTCGTGCGCAGCCGCGACGATAAAGGGAAGGAATTCCTGGAGTTTGCCACTGCCCTGAATGTAAGTGCCGGCGGGATGCTGTTGGCGGTGCGCAAGGGTCTGCCCGCGGCCGCGGAGGTCCTGCTGGAGATTCCCAGCGCCCCGCTGACCGGGATGACTGCGCTACCGGAGACGGCTCGCAACCTGCGCGCCAAGGCCCTGCGCAGCACGCAAGCTGCTGGCTGCCACCTTCTGGGTCTCAAGTTTGCCCGCCCCCTGCTGAATTCGAGCCACCCCGGAGGCTCCAGAGGACGGAAAGTTGGTTCTGCGGTGTGAAATTGTTTACCCACCTGCCATCGCCCATTTGCCCCTCGGCTTGCATCCGGAGGGGGCGGACTGGTGACCAGGCGAATCTTTGGTAAGTTGCTATTGTTCAATAAGATAGATACATTCCTGAGAGCGGGCGCGGGGCGCCGGCAGCTTTGGCTCTCGGGGTGCTTGAAAACTGTTGTCCTCCCTCCACTCCCTCGCGGAGCTTCCTTATGACCACCAGCAGCAGTGTCAACTCGCTAGTCCAGCCCTTGGGGGAGATGCCGCCTTCCGCGGTGGTTTTCGGCCAAACTGCGGCCATGCAGGCGTTACAAGAACGGCTGATGAAGCTGGCCGGGGCCAACGTTCCGGTGCTGATCCAGGGAGAGAGTGGGACTGGCAAAGACATTATCGCCCGCATGATTCACGCGAATTCGCCATGGAAGACCGGGCCGTGGGTCAAGGTGAATTGCCCGGCGATTCCGGGAACGTTGCTCGAGAGCGAGCTGTTCGGTTACGAAAAAGGAGCTTTCACCGGAGCCTACGGCATGAAGCCGGGGCGTGTGGAGATGGCTCACCGCGGAACGCTTTTTCTCGACGAAATTTCTGAACTCGACTTGGCGCTGCAATCGAAATTGCTGCAACTGCTGCAGGATGGACAGTTCTGCCGCATCGGCGCGCAGGAAGATAAGAAAGTTGAAGTGCGCGTAGTCTGCGCCACCAATCGCAAGCTGGAAGAGGAAATCGAAAACGGCACTTTCCGCGCCGATCTGTTTTACCGCATCAACGTGGTGAACCTCCACATGCCGCCGTTGCGCGAGCGCGCCACCGACATTCCCGAACTGGTGGATTATTTCCTGGAATATCACAATCGCAAATACAACTGCCGGGCGAAGCCGCTTTCCACGGAACTGATGGCCGTGCTGCGGAAATATCATTGGCCAGGGAACATTCGCGAACTGGAAAATCTGATCAAGCGCTACGTGATTCTGGGCACCGAGGACGTGATTTCGAGCGATCTCTCTCCGCGGGAGACGGACTTTATCAATTCCGACATTCCGCTGGACGGGCAAATTTCGCTGAAGAAGCTGACGCGGCAGGCAGTGCGCGAGCTGGAGCGGAAGGTCATTCTCAAAACCCTGCAGACACACCACTGGAACCGCAAGCAGGCTGCGCGCGCGCTGAGCATCAGCTATCGCGCGCTGCTCTACAAAATTCGCGATGCCGGCTTGCCGTCGAACCGCGCGGTGAAGCGCCAGCAGGCGGAAACTGTTAAGAACGATTTCGCCGCTGACTGAGAAGCTGACATCCCAAGTCTGCGCTCCCGCCGCGCGAGAAAATTCGTATCCCATGCGCTAAAGCGCTGCCACATTTCTCGACGACTTAACGACACGAGTAACGCGGGCGCGAAGAAACTCGCACTAGACACAAAATGCGACCACAGGGGCTGAAGCCCGCGCTGATTGGGGGGCTTTACGCGGCGCTAAAGCGCCGCTCTTCCACGGTACGGCACGCTTCCACGTTACTCCACGCGTCCACGGTACGGCACGCATTTGTGAGTTTGTCCGCAACCTCTAAACTCGTTCTGTTCCCGAACCCAGTTTGATCGCAGTTCTTCCGCTGCCTGTGAATGCCGTGCCCTTCCCGAACTCATTTTTTCAATTGCTGCTAGCCGCGCAGTTCCGCCAGCGCTTTCCGGGCGGATGCGGCGTCGGGACTGTCGGGTTTGATCTTCAGAGAGCGTTCAAACTGCTGGCGGGCGAGTGCAGGCTGATTCGTCTTCTGATACGCGAGGCCGAGGTGGTAGTGGACGTCGGCATCGTCGGCTCCGCCCTGCTTCTCATTCAGGCGCAGCGACTCCTTGAAAAAATTGATGGCGGATTGATACACGCCCTTCTGGTAGTAGGCCCAGCCCAGCGTGTCGGCAAAGTTGGGTGAGTCGGGAATGCCGCGGCGCGCGGTCTGGGCCATGGCGAGCGCGAGATCCACGTTGCCGCCCTGCTGCAAAATCAGGTACGCGAGATTGTTCGATGCGGTCGGATTGTCCGACTGAATATTCAGCGCCTGCTGGTACATCGACTTGGCCTGATCCCACTGGCTCTTCGATTCGTAGATTTCTCCGGCAAGAATGTAGAAAGTGACCTCGCGCGGATTGTCTTTAATGGATTGCTGGTAGGTGGCCAGGGCCTGGTCGGCTGCGCCTTCGGCAATCTGCACCTTGCCGAGCTTCACCAAAGCATTGCTGTTGTTCTTGTCGAGCTCGACGGCTTTGCGCAGGGCAGCCTCGGCACCTTTCGTATCCTTCTTCGATTCGAATAGAACTGTGCCGAGAAGATCGTAAAAACTGCTGTTGTTGGGCGATTTCGCGATCTGTTGGTTGGCGGCGGCGAGCGCTTTGTCGACCTGCTTGTCTTGAATGTAGGCGGCCATCAGGCCGCGCAGGGCTTCCGCTGAGGAGGGATCTTTGTCCAGCGCCTGCTGGTAGAACTTTTCCGCTTCGCCGAATTGCTTCTGCGCCGAACGCATTGCGCCCATCTGGACATAAGGGGCCGGGCTCGCGGGGGCCAGTTCCATGGCTTTGCGCAGATCTGATTCCGCGTCTGTGTAGCGCTGACGGCTGGTTTCGACGACGGCGCGGAGCAGGAATCCGTCTGGCACGGGAGGCTGCGCGCCGATGAGCTGTTGCGCGGTCTGGAGCAGCCCTTCGGTGTCACCGCGGCGCATTTGCACCTGAGCCAGAGCCTGTTGCGCATCCGCCAAATCAGGCTTCAGGCGGACCGCTTCATGCCATTCCGCCTCTGCACGATCGTCCTGGTGCTGCTGGTCGAATGCAATTCCCAGCTGGTAATGCGCCACCGCATTGTTGGGATCATTGCGCAACGCTTCTTGCAGGGAATCGACTGCGCCGCCGGCATTGTTCTGGCGGAGTAGAATCTGGCCGCGATAAACCAGGGAATCAACATCGCGCGGACTCGCCTTCAGAATTGGGTCGTTCAACTTGGTGGCTTCGTCGAGACGATTTTTAAGGATCAGCAACTGGATGTAGTTCTTCTTGACCTGGACATCGTGGGGATGGTCGTTGAACAGCGAACCATATTCTGCGGTGGCTTTGTCGAGATCGCCGGTGGCAAAATAAAAATCGCCGAGCAGGCGGTAGCCTTCCGAATCGTTAGGCAGGGCGGCTTTGGTTTCTTTAAGAAGAGTCTCGGCTTCGGCTCGCCTGCCCTCGGCCATCATGAGGCGCGCCAGGGCGGCGCGGGGCGCGGGATCTTTAAGGTCGGTCGAAATGGCCTTGCGGAATTGCTGTTCAGCTTCCGGGAAGCGGTTGCGCGACTGGTAGAAGCCTCCCAGCGCCAGTTGCGCGTTCATCGATTTGGGCGCGACCTCGGCAGCTTTCTTGAAATTGGTCTCAGCCTGATCGGGCAGATTGGCGCGCGTCTGGAGCAAGGCCATGCTCAGGTACGAGTCCGACCGGGCAGGATCAGCGTCAATCGCCTTTTGCATCTCCTGCATCGCCGCGCCCGGGTTGTTTTGTGCGAAATAATAATTCGACCAGGCTGCATATGTTTCCGCACTGTTGGGCTGCTTTTCGCGCAGCAGGTCGAGATGGACTTTCGCCTGTTTCAGGGCTTCCGGCTGGCGGGAGGCGATCAACAGATTGGCCAGTTCGGCGTGCGCCGTGTAGATGTTTGGGTCGAGTTCGACCGCTCGCGCGAGTTCCCCATAAGCGTGGTTAATGTCCTGCAGCTTGAGTAGGGTTTCGCCGAGCTGGTAATGCGCCTGGGCAAATTGCGGGTCCACCTGCACGGCGTTGCTGAACTGAATCGCTGCCTCGCGGTAGCGCTGCTGATCGAAATAGTGCTGTCCGCTCTCCAGGTACTTCTGCTTCTTGACGTTGGGGTCGCGCGAGCATCCGGTCCACAACAGGGTCAACACGAAACAGAGGAGCACAGAGTCGAGGGCAGGGAAACGACGCATGATGTCTCTCTCCAAATGATAGCCGCGAGGAGAATGAAAAAAAATAAAAGATAAGCTGCGGAACGCCCCATCATACTGCAAGCGCAGCGGAGCCATAAAGTTACCGGGGTGACTGAGGACATTCTCGCTAGCGGGGAATGTAGTCGTCCAGCCGGGGGACAATTTCTCCGGCGAAGGGAAGGATGCGCTGGTAGGCGGCGTCTGCGGTCTCGCCGGGGTAAATGGGGGTGATGATGCGCACCAAGGCGCCGTCGCTGCGGTGCTGCTGGATCGAGTCCTTGACCAGATAGTACTTGGCCCAGTATTCGCTGGCTACACCCCGGTCATGCGCCCAATACCAGTAGAGGACAACCTGCCGAAGCTCTCCCTTGGCAATGACGACGCGGTTCGCGGGAAAAGGACCGTGCCCACGTAGGGAAAGAGTGACTTGGCTGCGGTCGGTAGGGAGCCATCCCGCTCCGGGAAGGCAATGCAGGGGAGAGTGAATGGTGTCGCCCGCGCGCTGGCTGGGAAAGTAGGCAATAAAAAGATTCACCGATGGATCTTGGTCCGGGTGAAGCTGGTCAGGGTGAGAGAAATAGTTGCGCATCAGGAACTCGCCCGGGCCCAGGATCTTGAGGGTTCTCTCGTCGATGGGCTGGTCGGTTCCCTCCCAGGGACCCAACTGCGCAGGGAAATCCTGCAACTGATGCGGAGGACGCAAAACTACGTCGACATCGTGCGCGCGCAGATACAATCCGGCGGATGCGAACAGCAAGAAGGCAGAAAGAAAACGCAGCCAGGAGTTTGTCACGACGGTACACCTCGATCGGGCCACACCCACCGAATCAGGAGGTGGGCTAAGTAAAGTGATCCCAGGGACACGATGAAGACCAGCCAGCCCGCGAAGATGTGATAAAACCCCTGGGCTTTTTCGAGATCCCAGTATTGTACGACCAGCCCTGTCCCAATGATGCGAGCGCTGTTGGCGGCGACTGCAATGGGCACAGATATGATCGCCAGCGCCCAGCGGACCACAATTCGTCTCTCCATCAGATAGCCATAGATGATCGCGAGGCAGGCCAGTGACATGAGAGAACGAATGCCACTGCAGGCCTCATCCACGAAGAGGGGACGGGGCATGCGGGGCAGGTAAATCAGGTTGCCCTCGCGAAAAACGGGAACATCGAACAGCGGAAGCACGTTTGCCGCCACGCGGGACGCCAGCAACTGCAGCGGGAATGTGATCTGGTTGTAGAGCAGCGTGGGGATCGGAATCATGAAGAGCAGGAACGCCCAGGGAAAAAGGACGGCGCGGAAAAAATTCCATCCCGCAAACAGCACCACCAGGCCGGCGATCAGCAACAGCATGGAAACGCGGGCAAGAAAAAGCTCGGCGCCCAAGCGGCCAACGATAAGAACGCAGAGAGCAAAGGCAATCACCGCCAGGCCCGACCAGGAAGGTTTCAGAATGATTTCAGAAAGTCGCCGTCGTTCCTGCCAGAGTACAAAGGCAGAAAACAGCGGCACGAAGAAGCCATGGGAGAAATCGGAGTCGGTGGCTGCCCATTGCAGGACGAGGTGGTAAATCGTGGGTCCGTAAAGCCACAGCGATAACGCGGCCAGAACGGCAGCTTGCCAGAATGGGATTGCTGGCTTGATATGCCTCCCTATGACGTTTCGCAGCATGACTTCTCGCGGCGTTATCTCGTGCGGCCGCGCAGACGCGGACGCCACCAGAGACTCGCTTTCGACAAGCCGGCTCACGGTAAATAATTCTTTAGTACGGGGGCGTTTTGAGCATAAGCGAAGCTTGCTGGGATGCGCAACTGTAAAGGCTGCGGGCGTGGTTCACGTCGTCCGGTCGGGAAGATTCTCGGGGGATTGGGAACGTGCCGGTCGAGCTTCGCTCGGACCGGGACAGCCGAGGCGGCTGTCTCTACATGAGGTTGCAGGGTTATCATTGCAGGCTTCCACACAATGTGGGCAAAACTTTTCCCAATCGACCGCAGCATTTCCGGGGGAACCTTGCCGGAGCTGATTGCCGGGTCCGCTGGTGCAATGTAAGCATATGAAAATAAGTTATTTATGTGTATTATTGGTTTTGCGTGAACGAGGGAGTTGTGGCAGGGTTCGTGCTCTTCTTAGAGCCGCAGGCTGTCTAGGATAGGGCTGCGCTTACATCGGGAAGGGTTAAAGATGGGTAAAGAATTGCCTGATGTTGCCAAGGGAGAGATAGGGGGCGGAATTCTGCCGTCCGTGCCTGCGTCGGGCGCGTTCGTGGAGGGGCTGAGCCCCAGCATGCGCGCGGTGGGGGCCGTGATCCGGGAATTGGCGCAGAGTGAGGTCCCGGTGCTGCTGCTGGCGGAAAAAGGCGCGGGAAAGCACGCGACAGCCCGGTGGATCCATGAAATGTCCCGGCGCTGTGCACAGCCGTTTCGTGGGCTGGTTTGTTCCACTTTGAAGGTTGAAAATCTGGGTTCGTCGGGAGAAAACGGCGGGTTTGAACAGGACTGGTTTAAAGAAGGGACGATATTCCTGGACGAGATCGCCGATTTGAGCCTGGAAGGTCAGGCGCGGATCATGGAAGTACTGCCCCGGGCCGAGAGCTCGCGAAGTGAAAATCCTCGAGACGAAAATCATCGAGGCGAAAACCCTCAAAGCGAGAATCATGGCCCCATCCGGAGCGAAACGGCACGGCTGATTTGCGGAAGCGAGCGCGATCTGGAACTGGAAGTGAAGGCCGGCCGCCTGCGCGAGGATCTTTACTACCGGATCAGTGGAGTTTGTCTGCGTCTGCCTCCCTTGCGACAGCGGCGGGAAGATATTCCGCTGCTGGTGGAGCATTTTCTGGCAAAGTATGCGCAGGATTTTCGGCGTCCCGTGCCCCGGTTGAGTGCGGAGGCGCAGCGGCTGTTCCGGGATTATTCCTGGCCGGGAAACGTACGGGAGTTGGAGAATGCGGCTAAGGCGGTGGTGGCGCTGGGCGACGAAGACGTTGCCATGGGAGGGTTGCGCGCTCTGTTGAGCAGGCCCGACACGGGCGGCGACGGAACGCGGGTTTCGCTTAAGCAAGTGTCCCGCGCAGCGTCGCGAATAGCCGAGAAGGAACTGATTTTGAGGGCACTGACCCGCACGCGCTGGAACCGGCGGCGGGCGGCGCAGGAGTTACAGATCAGCTACAAGGCCCTGCTGTACAAGATGAAACAGATTGGATGCAGCGAATACGGATCTTCCTAGCTGCCTTGGGTAAAAGAGAGATTGGAGAAATGAGAGAGATGAGCATGAAGAAAGCGATCAGACTGGCCTGCACGGTGATGGTGGTGGGGTACGCCATCTCGGCCTGGACGCAGGCAAGTGACCCGGCCAACAAGGCGGACACCGCGGAAGCCAAATCGGCCGATGCGAATGCATCCGACTATGTTCTCGGTTCCGATGACCAATTGCATATCACGGTGTGGAAAGAGGCGGACTTCTCGGTAACGCTGCCGGTGCGTCCTGATGGAAAGATCTCGCTGCCGCTGATCAACGATATTCAGGCCGCGGGACTGACGCCGATGGAGTTGCGAGAATCGATCACCGAGAAGCTGAAGAAATACATCGCAGATCCCCGCGTGACGGTAGTGGTGACGGCCATGAACAGCCGGCGAGTGTTCGTGAGCGGTGAAGTGGTGCACACGGGAGCCATGCCGTTACTGCCGAATATGACCATGCTGCAGGTACTGGCCGCTGCGGGCTTTACGCAGTTTGCCAATCTCAAAAACATTTACGTGCTGCGCATGGAGAACGGCAAGCAGGTGAAGCTGCCGTTCAACTACCGGGAAGTTATCAAGGGCCATCATCCGGAACAGAACATCCAGGTGAAGCCGGGCGACACGGTGGTGGTCCCGTAAGGAACGCGATGAGCAGACGCCTTAGCATTTCGATTTTTGCCGTCGTGGTCGTGGCCCTGAGCGCAGCTCTGAGTGCAGCTCGCGCGCAGGATAGCTCCACGCAGCCGGCGCCGGGCGCCACGCCGGACAGTTCGCAGGAGCAGTCGAGCGCGACGCCTGCGCCGCAAAGTACTCCGCCCAGCCCAGCCTACGGGCAGAGCGGAGCTGCGCCGATCAGCGAGAATCCGCCGATTTCAGCGCTGGATCAACCGGCCCTGGGTCCGCACGCCGCCCCGCTGAGTTATCTGCAGCCGGGCGCGACGGTGACTGAAACGGCAGATTCCAATGTGGCGAATGCCCTGGGCGGGGACGGGGCCGTGCACTCGGTCAGCCGGGCACTGGGAACTTTGTCGCTGCGGCGTTTGTGGAGCAATTACGACCTGGCCTTGGATTACGCCGGCGGTGTGGGTTATTACAATGTGAGCGGCCTGGGATGGCGGAATTTGCAGCAGCTGGGATTCGTGCAGAAGATTAACTGGAAGCGCGGCCAGCTTGCGGTACGCGATGATTTCAGTTATCTGCCGGAAGGCAATTTCGGCTCCGCCTATGGATCGTTTTTTTCGCAGCAGCAGAACACTCTGGGTGCGGGCTTTGGCCAGGGCTTTCTGGGCGGGAACAACTTTGGTGCGTTAGGCAACGTCCCGCGCCTGATGAACGTGGTGGCGGCGGACATTTCGGAGAGTCTTACCCCGAAGTCCGCGCTCACGTTGGCGGGTGGATATGGTCTGGTGCACTTTTACGGAACCGATCCGCAACTGCAGGGAGTGCCTTTTCTGGGAAGTACCCAGATATCAGCCCAGGGCGGGTATGACAGGGTGCTGACCCCGCACGATCAGGTGGCGCTGATCTACGGATACCAGTCGTTCCACTTCACGCCGGGAGGCTGTACTACGTCCGCGGGCAGTGGGTGCGTTGGAGGGGTGGCGCAGCCGGGGACGTCATTCAACAGCCAGGTGATTGAACTGGCCTACGCTCGCCGGATTTCTGGACGCCTGGACTTTACGATCGCAGCCGGACCACAGATCATTAACCTGAGTGAGTGCACGGCTGAATTTGGTTTGTGTTTGCCCGACACCACCTACGCGGACACTCGCCTGGGAGTTGCCGGACGTGCCCTGGTGCGCTACCGGTTTACGAAAACGAGTCTGGAAATGAGCTACATGCGCATGACGACCGCGGGAAGCGGTTTTTTTGCGGGAGCGGAAAGCGACATCGCGCGTCTGCAGGTAAACCGTCCGCTCACGCGCAAGTGGAGCGGGTTTGCGGACCTGGGCTATACCCGGAACAGCCGCATCGAGCCGGCCGCATTCGGCGCGATCGACGCGAACACTTACTCCTACGGTTTCGCCGGCGCGGGAGTGCATCGCATGCTGGGACGTAATTTTCACGCGTTTGCAAGTTACCAGTTCAATGAATTGAGTTTTGATGATTCGATTTGCGTCGCAGGCACCCCCTGCAGCCGCATCTCACAGCGGCACACCGGAACGATAGGACTGGATTGGACGCCCCGGCCGATCCGGATTGACTGATTTCACAGGCAGCCCGCTTCGGGGCAGCCAGAACGGACACAGGAATGATTGAGAATCGCGAACTAGGCATAGATGATTATCTGGCGATGCTGCGCCGGCGGGCGAAGGTGATCCTGATTCCCGCGCTGCTGGCGCCCCTGGCGGGGTGGCTGGTTTCCTTCGCGTTCGCACCCAAGTACACCTCGCAGGCCCTGATCCTGGTGGAAGGCCAGACGGTGCCGGAGACCATGGTGCAGCCCGTGGTCAGCGAAGATCTGACGGCCCGAATTCAGACGTTGCAGCAGCAGGTGCTGAGCCGGGGCGAGCTGCAGCCGATCGTGGAGCGCTTGCAGCTCAGCAAGAATGCGAAGGGCGTGGATGCCGCGATCGACAACATCCGTCAGAATATGACGATCGAGCCGGTACCCGATCTCTCCCAAATTGGCTCGGTGGTGGTCAAGAAGAAGCCGGGACAGGGTGGGCCAGTGCCGGGCTTTTATTTGGGCTACTCCGATTCAAACCCTCGCGAGGCGCAGAGCGTCTGCAACGAGTTGACTTCTTCGATGATCAGGGATCACGGCAAGGCCATCGACGAGGCGGCCAGCGGTACGAGCGACGTGCTGAGCCGGGGACTGGAAGACGCCAAGAGTCATCTGGACGATCTGGACGCGAAAGTGGCTGCCTTCAAGAAGCGGTATGTGGGGCAGCTGCCCGGAGATCAGGAGAACAATCTCAAAATCCTGATGGGATTGAATTCACAACTGGATGCCAACACCCAGACGCTGAACCGTGAGCAGCAGGACAAGTCCTACACCGAATCGCTGCTGGCGGAGCAAGTGTCAGCCTGGAAGGCGGCGCAGGATTCGAGCAATCCGCAAACTCTGGAGAAGCAGTTGAACGACCTGCAGGCCCAGCTGCCGCAGTTGGAGGCGCGCTATACCGCGGATCATCCGGATGTGATCAAGACCAAGGCGGACATCGCAGAGCTGAAAAAGAAACTGGATGAGGTGAAGAAGGCATCCGCGCAAACGCCTGTTTCCGGGGACGATCAAGCCTCGGCGAACGAACCGCCGGAGATTCAAAAACTGCGTCTGCAAGTTCACGAGTACAGCGATGCCATCGCGGCGGCCGGGCGCGATCAGAAGAGATTGCAACAGGAAATCGCGGTCTATCAGAACCGGGTGACGCTGACTCCGAGCGTGGAAGAGGAATACAAGCTGCTGGCCCGGGACTATGAGAACGCGCAGAAGAACTATCAGGATTTGCTCGTGGATAAGAACAAGGCCGATCTGACGGCAAAAATGAACCTGCAACAACAGGGCGAGCGGATGGTTCAGCTGTACGCCGCGAACCTGCCTGACGATCCCAGTTTCCCTAACCGTTTGCTGTTTGCCGGTGGCGGTCTGGGAGCGGGTCTAGTCCTGGGACTGGGACTCGCCATGTGGATGGAGCTGCGCGATAAATCCATTCGCACGGAAGCCGACGCCGAGGCCGCTTTTCAGTTGCCTTTGCTGGTGGCATTGCCCTGGGTGGGCGAGGCCGACGACAGCGGCAACGGCAACCTCTGGAATCGGCACAAACGAGAGCCTGACGAACATAAGGAGCCAGTGGGAGCGTAGTCGGCGGCCAAGTCGGAGAATGGTGGGCGGCTGCCGGTTGTTAGGTTCGGTCGTCGCCAGGTCGGTCGTTGCTAGAGAATTATCGCCAGAGAACACGCTATGTACAAAGAGTTTTACGGACTGCGAGCGAACCCGTTCAACGTGAACCCGGACCCGCGTTATCTCTTTCTGACGCGGCACACCGAGGAGGCGCTGGCGTGCCTGACGTATGGCATCCAGAGCCGCAAGGGATTCGTGTTGCTCACCGGCGAGGTCGGAACCGGGAAGACCACGCTGATCAACAAGCTGCTGGAGTGGTTGCGCCTGCAGCAGGTGGCCACGGCGTTTATTTTCAACTCGCGCATGAACGTTCCGCAGTTTCTGGATTACATGATGGCGGATTTCGGCATCCCGTGCGATTCCAAGGCCAAGAGCCAGATTCTGCTGCGGCTCTACAACTGGCTGCTGGACCGTTACCGGGCAGGGGAGACGGCGGTGCTGATCGTGGACGAGGCGCAGAGCTTGTCCGAAGAAGTGCTGGAGGAAATCCGGATGCTCACGAACCTGGAGACCTTTACCGAGAAGCTCTTGCAGATCGTGCTGGTGGGGCAGCCGGAACTGGAACAGAAATTGAGGCAACCGCAACTGCGGCAACTGCGGCAGAGGCTCACGTTGCGGGCCAAGACCCACGCGCTGACACTGGACGAGACGAAGGCCTACGTGCAACAGCGGCTGCGCATCGCGGGATCGAGTGGACAGCAGATTTTTGATCCTGAGGCGCTGGCGGCGATTCACCGCTATGCCAACGGGATTCCGCGAGTGATCAACCTGCTCTGCGAACACTGCCTGGTGAGCGCTTTTGTCGACCAGCAGAAAGTGATTGGAGCCGCGGTGGTGGATGCCGTGGCCCGCGATTTTGATCTCGGCGACATGATGAGTGCAGACGTGGTGGTAGCACCGCCGCCGATTGCGGACCCGCAAAAATTCGATGTGGTAGAGGCGTTACGGTCGCTGGCCACGCTAGCCGATCGTTTACGCCAGAACGAAGAAAAAGACCTCCCCAAGGAAGGAAAACTATGAGCCGTATTCATGAAGCATTGAAAAAGGCCGAGCAGGAACGAGCCACTTTACAGGGAGGGGCGGCATCGGGCGTTCCGATTCCGGAGGAGTCGGAGGCGGCGCCCGCAGCGTCGATCGGAGAGCGGGTTCCGGCAGCAGCGCCGGTAAATCTTGGACCCTATCCGGTGACGCCGGCGTTCGGCGGGCCGTTCAACTCGGACACATTACTCTCGCGCTGTCCGCAGTTGGCGTGGAAGGCCGAGGCCACGACCATGCTGTTTTTGAACGGCAACGACAGTGCCCCGGGAACGGAAGAATTCCGCACCCTGCGCTCGCGCCTTTATCACTTGCGGGAGAAAAAGCCGCTGAGGAAGTTGCTGATCACCAGCGCTCTGCCCAGGGAGGGCAAATCCTTTACCGCGGCGAACCTTGCCCAGGTGATGGTTCGCCAGCACGGACGGAGAGCGTTGCTGATCGATGCCGATCTGCGCGGGCCGCGGCTGCACCAGATGCTGGGGACGACCTCGAGCCCCGGGCTCTCGGATTATCTGCAGGGACAAAACGACGAATTTTCCATCATGCAGCGCGGTCCGCTAGAAAATTTATTTTTCATTCCTAGCGGAAATGCCATCAAAGATCCTTCAGAACTGGTCGGCAATGGACGGCTGCAGCAATTGTTGCAGCGGCTGGAGCCGTTGTTTGACTGGATCATTCTGGATTCGCCGCCGGCGGTGCCGGTGTCGGACGCGAGTGTGCTGGCCAAGGCCTGCGATGGAGTGCTGATGGTGGCTCGTTCGAATGTGACCCCGTCGGACGCGGCCCGCAGAGCGCTGCAGGAATTTCCGGAAGAACAGCTGGTGGGAGTTGTGCTGAACGGAACCCGCGGCGACAGCGCGCAGTACGCGCGCTACTACTACGAGGCATATGAAACGGGCACGAAGGCAGTGAAGGCTTGAAGAGGTTGGGGACCCTGTGATCCGGCTTTTCAAAGTTTATTACCCCCTGCGCACGCTGGTCTTGCTGGCAGGTGAGGCCCTGATCGTGGGCCTCTCCTTCGTGGCGGGGATGCTGCTGGTATTGCGGAATAGCGAGTACAGCGGCCTCCGTCTGTGGGACGAACTGTTCATTGAGAATGGGTACTTGAAGGTTCTGGCGGTCACCGGAATTGTGCTGGCCGTTTCCCAAGGGTTCGATTTGTATGACGAACCTCAGAGCAGTGGCCGGTGGGTGCAGGCGTTCCGGTTGTTCTTTGCGCTGGGCCTGGTGACGCTGGCACTGTCGGTCGCCCTCAAACTTCGTCCCAGCCTGCTTCCTGGAAAATATTCCGCGGGCTGGGGAGCGATCATCCTTGTCTTCGCACTTTTCAGTTGGCGCGCCGCCTTTGGCTGGCTGGCGAAGCACCACTTCCGCGAGCGGGTTTACGTGTTGGGCTCCGGTGAGCGAGCGCAGCGGTTGGTGAACGGACTGCGGCAGCGGACCGGGCTGGGCGTGGATGTGGCAGGTTGGTCTGGGACCCTGGAGGAAGAACTGACGCGCGCCACCGCCGCTTCGCACCTGCTGGAGGTCGTGCAGGCGCAGAAAGTTCACCGGGTCATTGTGGCGATGCAGGATCGGCGCGAGAAGCTCCCGGTGGAGGATTTACTGAACCTGCGGATCAAGGGTGTGAGGGTGGAAGAAGCGACCAGTTGGCTGGAAAAGATGTCGGGGAGAATCGAAGTGGAGCAGCTTTATCCTAGCTGGCTGATTTATGGGGAAGGCTTCCGCTTCAGCGCTCCGTTTCGCGCGGTGCGACGGTTGTTGAATTTTTCGTTTGCGTTGGTTGGACTCGTGCTCTCGTTGCCGCTGATTCCTTTCATTGTGCTCGCGATCAAGCTGGACTCGCCGGGTCTGGCTCTGTACCGGCAGAAACGCGTTGGCAGAGGAGGCAAGGTTTTCGATTGCTTCAAATTCCGTACCATGCGTCGGGATGCGGAGGCGGATACGGGAGCGACTTGGGCCTTGGATGACGATCCCCGTATCACCAGGGTGGGCAAGTTCCTGCGTACGTCGCGGCTCGACGAGATTCCGCAGTTGTGGTGCGTATTGAAGGGCGACATGCACTTCGTGGGCCCGCGCCCGGAACGACCGGAGTTTGTGGAACGGCTTAGCAAGGACATTCCCTACTATAAGTTCCGCTGCATGGTGCGTCCCGGCATTACCGGCTGGGCGCAGGTGAAATACAAATACGGAAACACCAAAGAGGACGCGATCGAGAAGCTGCAATACGATTTGTTTTATATCAAGAACGCTTCTTCCCTCCTGGATTTGTGGATCATGTTTCAAACCATCAAGATCGTGATTCTGGGCCGGGGCGCACAATGAACCGGTGCGCAATGAACCGGGGCGCGCAATGAGGTGGCTCTTCTGGGGAGCGGCCGGTCTGATTGCGTATACGTACGTGGGCTATGTAGCCTGGCTATGGCTGCGCAGCCACTTGCGACCCCGGCCAGTACGTCGTATGCCCCAGGAACCACACGTCTCTATCGTGATGGTGGTGCGGAATGAGGAGCAGGTGCTCGATCGCAAGATGAGGAACCTGCTGGAGCTGGACTATCCCCAGGACCGTATTCAGATTGTCGTGGTCTCGGACGGTTCCACGGACCGGACCGACGCGATTCTCCGTGAGCACGCGCGCGATGCCCGAGTGCAAGTGGTCCTGAACCAGTTGTCGCGCGGGAAGGCGTCTGGATTAAACGACGCCATGGAATTGGCTCAAGGGGAAATAGTGGTTTTCTCCGATGCCCGCCAGAAAATTGAATTGGGGGCAGTGCGCCTGCTGATGGAGGCCTTTGCTGATACGGATGTCGGTGGCGTGAGCGGGGAACTGATGTTAGGCCATCCGGAATCCGGCGAGGCTGGGGAAGGCATAGGATTGTATTGGCGTATCGAAAAACAGATCCGTGTGCTCGAAGGCGCGTCTGGGTCGGTGGTGGGCGCAACCGGTGCGCTCTACGCGGTGCGCCGCGAGTTGTTGACCCCTCTGCCTGAGGGGACGATTCTGGACGACGTTTATCTCCCGATGCATGTGGTAAAACGGGGCAAGCGTGTTGTTTTCGAACAGCGCGCGCGGGTCTGGGATAGTCCGAACGGAGTGGGGCGGCGCGAGTTTTACCGCAAAGTGCGCACCCTCGGCGGAAACTATCAGCTGCTGCAGTTGGCGCCCTGGCTGTTGAGTTGGAAGAATCCGCTTTGGTTTGAATTTGTGAGCCACAAACTACTGCGTCTGTTGGTTCCCCTTGCCATGGTCGGGCTGCTGGTGTCATCGGCTGTGCTGGAAGGTCCGTTCTACCGCGCCTGCTTCTGGGGGCAGGCTGGGTTCTATGTCCTGAGTCTTCTGGCGCTCGCGCATGTTCGGTTGGGGATTCTGGGACGGCTGGCAGATCCGGCGAAGACCCTGGTTTTGCTGAACGTTGCCGCTGTGGTCGCATTCGCCAAGTTCGTCACGGGCCGAAAGACCGCTTGGTAGCGCTGACTCTGGAAATGCTCCACCGATTGACAATGAACGTCCTGCTTACAATCGATTTTGAGGGGCCAGAGCGAGACGCGATTGTGTTGCTGACATCCACCAAACTCGGGGCTGCTTTTGAGATGGCAGTAAGAAGGGGGAATGCCTGATGGAAACGCGGCAGCGATTTTCGCCAAAGGCGTTGACCCTACCGAAGAAAGAAGTTTTGAGTGGAGCCTTTTTCTGGCTCGGTGCCTTTTATTTCGTGTATTGTGCGCGGCCCGAGGACTGGGTACCCGGGATGAGCTATCTCCCGCTCGCGAAGATCACCAGCATACTTGCGCTGCTGGCGCTCGCGATGAGCTTCGGGAAAATGAAGCTCGGGGCCCGCCACATTCCCAGAGAAGGCAATTATCTGGGTCTCATGATCATGTGGATGTTTGTGGCGTCCGTGACCTCCCCAGTATGGCCCTCGGGTTCCATTCTTCGCACTCTGGACTTTTCAAAAGTGTGGATCGCGTGGGTGCTCACCTACCTGCTGGTGACTACGTTCGGGCGACTCCGCCGACTACTCTTCATTCAGGCGGGTTCGGTAGCTGTGGTTGCGGCCATTTCCGTGGTTAAGGGCCGCCATACCGCTCGGCTCGAAGGTGTTCTGAACGGTATCTATTCCAACTCCAATGACTTGGCCTTCGCGATCGTTCTCGCCCTTCCCTTTTGCCTGGCCTTCCTGCTGACGGCAAAGAGCGTGTTGCGGAAGTTGGCTTGGGCTGGGGTCATGCTGATCATGTGCGCCGCCCTGTTTCTGACTGCCTCACGGGCGGGTTTTATCGACTTTGTTATCTCGGGAGGCGTTTGTCTTTGGTATTTCGGAGTGAAAGGAAAGCGTCCTCAGCTGGTGGCCGGCGCGATGCTGGTTTTGTCGTTTTTATTCATCGGTTTCGGTGGACTTCTCAAGGCCCGGTTTATGGCCATCGTCGGTAGCCAAGTGGACCCGACGGTACAGAGCGCATATGGCTCTTACGAGGAACGTAAGTTCCTTTATTACAAGAGCATGGAGGCGATCTCGCACCACCCTCTATTGGGGGTGGGACCACACTGTTTTGCCAACTACTCGGGAATATGGAAAGTCGTGCACAATGCCTACCTGCAGATAGGCGCCGAGGCCGGGATTCCGGCTCTGATTCTGTATCTGCTTTTCCTAGGAAGCGCCTTTAAGAACCTCAGGGTACTGAGGAAAAGACCGGACCTTGACGTCCATACCACGCTCTTTGTAGGGGCGCTGCAAAGTTCATTGATCGGTTTTGTAGTAGGAGCACTCTTTGCTCCGTCCGGTTATAACTTTTTTCCCTATTTTGCGGTTGCCCAGACCTCGGTGCTCATGGCCATTGTTCGAGAGACCGATGCATCCCCTGCCGCTCCTGAGCTGGTAAAAGAACCGCGCCAACTAGGTATTTATGCGAGAAACCAAAGAACAAAACCAATCCCATCTCTCCATTGAGTTGTCCAGCATCTTGCGCTGTCCGGATTGTCTACTCGGGCTGACTCAGCAAGATGATGGATATACCTGCTCGCACTGCGGCCGGAAATTTCCGATGGTACGTGGGGTGGCGCGATTTGTGGACGAGCATGGGTATGCCGACAGTTTCGGCTATCAATGGCAGCGTTTCGATAAGACGCAGCTTGATCATGCGGGCCGATACAAGTCCGAGCCGGACTTTATCGACAAGACAGGTCTGAAGCCCTCCGACCTGAAGGGAAAACTTGTGCTCGATGTGGGCTGTGGCATGGGCCGGTTTGCCGAAGTGGTTACTCGTTGGGGGGCTCGCGTGGTGGGGGTCGACCTGAGCGTAGCGGCCGAGGTGGCGGCGCGTAATCTTGCCGATCGAGAGTTCGTCGCCATGCAAGCGGACGTGTTTGCGCTTCCGTTTGCGCTGGAGAGTTTCGACTACATTTACAGCCTTGGAGTTCTGCACCACACGCCGGATTGCGAAAAAGCGTTCAAGAATCTGCCCAGGTATTTGAAGCCCGGCGGGACGATTGCGGTGTGGCTCTACAGCGGCTACAACAAATGGTACCGTTTCAGCGATATATACCGGAAAGTGACGCACCGCATCTCGGCCCCGATGCTGCTCAGGATTCTGCGCGTGGCGGTGCCGTTCTTCTACCACCTTGATCGCGGCCTGCGGAAGATTCCGATCGTGGGAAAGCCGCTGGCAGGAATTGTGCACCACGTTTTTCCGGTGAACCGGAATCCAGATCCTGAAATCCGGATTCTGGACACTTTCGATTGGTACTCGCCGAAATATCAGTCGAAACATACCTACGAGCAGGTGTTCCGGTGGATGGAGAGCTGTGGGCTGGGAGATTTGAACGTTGCCGAGATCGGCATTGGGGTGCGAGGACGGAAACCTTTAGCCGCGGACAAGAATGAATCGCGCCGAGAAGCTGAACTCGAGTTGCATACGTCGTGAAAGTACGTCGTCAACATGCGTCGTGAAAGCGGATCAATTCCCCCGTGCGGTCGCCGGCAATGAATATGCCGACTCAAAGCAATCATAACGGTTCCATTCCGGCCTGGCCGGGCCCGGGGGTGCGTGGCAAGCTCTCCTACGCTCTGCGCTGGTTGCCCCGCTATGGTTGGCAGCGGATGACGCGCCGCATGACCTCCGGCGCGGTGCACGTGATGATTGCGTTGGCCGACCACTTTGAACCGGCTATCGTCCCCGGACAAGGACGGGCGCGTGTGGCTTATGACGAGCAGGAACGCCGGGTTGAACGATGGTGCAAGTTATATCCGCCGCTGGTGGAACGGTGGCGTGATCACGAGGGCCGGCCGTTTGCACATACATATTTTTATCCGGCCGAGCAATACCACAAACATCTCATTGGGCGCCTGGCGGAGCACTGCCACGCGGGCCTGGGCGAGATTGAGATTCACTTGCACCACGGAGCCTTCCAGCCGGATACAGCAGAAAACACCCGTCGCGTGCTCGCGCAATTCAGGGACGCTCTGGCAAATGAGCATGGGTGCCTGAGTTACCTGGAAGGCGATCATTCGCCGAGGTACGCGTTTGTGCACGGCAACTTCGCGTTGGCAAATTCCTTCGGCGGACGCGCTTGCGGCGTGGATTCAGAGATGGCGGTGCTGGCTGAGACTGGATGCTACGCCGACATGACGTTGCCCACCGGAGTTTTTCACCCCGCGCAAACAGCTAAGATCAACTCCCTTTATGAGTGCGCTCTTCCGCTGACGGAGCGAGCGCCCCATCGAAAGGGCCGGGATCTACAGAGTGGACGCCCGCCCGAGAAGTTTCCGATCATCGTTCAGGGGCCGCTCATGATGGACTTCGCTGCCAAGCGTGGATCCCAGAGGTGGACGGTTGAGGCGGGAGCTTTGACTGCGGCGAATCCGCCGGACACGCGCCGGCTTCAGCTATGGAAAGAGGCGGCGATTTCGGTGCAGGGGCGTCCGGATTGGCTGTTTGTGAAATTGCACTGCCATGGCATGGATCCTACTCAGGAAGATGCCATGCTGGGGAATGCTATGCAGGAGTTTCTCAGGGAGTTGGTCGACGGAGCCGCGCAGAGGAAAGAAGTGCTTCACTTCGTCTCGGCGCGGGAGATGGTAAATATTATTCTGGCGGCATGTGATGGGCGGGAAGGAAACCCGGGCGATTACCGCGACTACCGACTCAAGCAAACGCGGACGAGGACTGGACCGATGACGACTGGCTCGATGACGACTGGCCCGCTGGTGAACGAACTGTCGGGCGAATTTTCGGACCCAGTTTCGAAAGGATCATTTTTGAGAGGATCAAAGTAATGTGCGGAATAGCGGGAATCGTCAGCGCGCAACCGGGGGACAGGATCGACGCGGAGACGATCCACAGGATGTGTCAGTCCATTGTTCACCGCGGGCCGGACGACGAAGGTTTGTTTGTGAAGGACGGAACCGGATTGGGCATGCGGCGGCTGAGCATTATTGACGTCGCTGGCGGGCATCAACCGGTATTCAATGAGGACAAGAGCATCTGGATCGTCTACAACGGAGAGATCTATAACTTCGCCGAGCTGCGCCCCGAGCTGGAGAGCCGCGGCCACCGCTTTTCCACGCACTCCGATACGGAAGTGATTGTTCACCTTTACGAAGAGATGGGCGCGGAGTGCGTGCAGAAGCTGCGCGGCATGTTTGCCTTCGCGCTCTACGACCAGCGGGAGAAACGGTTACTGCTGGCACGCGACAGATTCGGAAAGAAGCCGCTGCATTACGCTTTGGACGGCGGGCGGTTGTACTTTGGATCGGAGATCAAGGCGATTCTGGCGGTGGCGCCCGAGCTGGCGAAGGTGAACCAGGAAGCGCTGTTGCAGTACATGTATTTTGGCTACATTCCTGATCCCGCAACCGCGTTTACGCCCATTCAAAAGCTGCCGCCGGGGCATCTGCTGGAGTTCGAGAAAGGCCAGATTCGCATCCGGAAATACTGGGACCTGCCCCGGTACAGCACCCATCAGCCGCGGAGCGAAGAGGAATGCCTGGAGGAACTGGAGTGGCGGCTGGCGGAAGCGGTGCGTATGCGGTTGATTTCCGAGGTCCCGCTCGGAGCTCTGCTGAGCGGAGGGACGGACTCGTCCACCGTGGTTGCGCTCATGGCGCGGGCCAGTTCCAGCCCGGTGAAGACGTTTACTATCGGGTTCAAGCATGACGATTTTAACGAGTCGCATTATGCACGGATTGTCGCGCAGCGATTTGGCACGGATCACCACGAGCTGATTCTCGAGCCGAACGTCGTGGAAACCGTGGAAACGCTGACCCGGTCGCTGGAAGAGCCGTTTGGTGATTCCTCCATGCTGCCGACGTATTACGTTTCCTGCATGGCGCGGCAGCATGTGACGGTGGCCTTGGCGGGAGATGGAGGCGACGAAGTTTTTGCCGGCTACGATCGTTATGGAATCCATGCGCGGCGGCGAATTTTCGAGCATGTCCCCAATGCAGTGTGGCGCTGGTACCGGGAATACCTCTATCCACGGCTGCCGGAGGCCATGCACGGTCGCAAGTTTGCGTACAACGTCTCCCTGCCGTGGCGCGAGCGCTACGTGGATGGAGTGTCGTTCCTGCCTGCGTTTGAACGAGAGATGCCGCTGCTCTCCGATGAATTCCGGGCCCAGCTGAGCGGGTATGAAAATCCGCAGAACATTCTGTTCCGGTACTTCCAGGAAGCTCCCGCGGACGATCCAGTGAGCCAGATGCTCTATGTAGACACGAAGACTTACATGACCGCGGACATTCTCACCAAGGTGGATCGCATGAGCATGGCGGCCTCGCTCGAAGTGCGGGCTCCGATTCTGGATCATGTGTTTGTGGAATGGGCCACGGGGCTGCCTCCGGAGTGGAAGCTGTGCGGCCGCAAGCAGAAATACATTCTGACAAAACTGGCGGAGCGGGTAGGCGTGCCGAAGGAAGCTCTCTACCGCCGCAAACAGGGATTCGCTTTGCCGCTGGTCCACTGGATCCGGAACGAACTGAAGGAATTGTTGATGACGGTGCTTTTGGAACCGCGCACCCTGCAACGCGGGTACTTCAATCCCGATGGAGTGCGGCGACTGCTCGAGGAACATTTCTCGGGCCGGCGAGTTCACTCGCAGCGGATTTGGCGGCTGCTGATGTTTGAAATGTGGCACCGCAATTTCCTGGAAAGCTTTCAGTCGGCAGACTGGCGGGAGCAACTGGAGCACGCAACTTCGATGCGCGGGGAGATTGGATGACCTCGCCGCAGAATTCCGGCCCCGGCTCGGAGAATTCCGCGCAGGATGTGGCGAACCTTGCGAGCGCAAAGGCGGGCGCAGCTTTCAACACTGATCTTGGTGACACTGACCTTCGTACCTCCATTTTCCTGATGATCGATAGCCTGGAGACTGGTGGCAGCGAGCGGCAGTTTGCCGAGTTAGCTCGATCGCTGGACCCAGGCGCGTTTGACGTGCATTTGGGTTGCCTTCAAAAGGGCGGGCCATTTGCGGAAGATCTGGGGGAGATGCAGCATTTTCCGCTGGGTGGAAGCTTGTATGGGCTGCGGTCGCTGCGAACTCGGCTTGGCTTAGCCCGCTATCTGCGGCGATCCGGTATCGCGATCACTCACGCGTTCGATTTCTATTCCAACATGACGCTGATTCCGGCTGCGCGGCTGGCGAGGATACCTTTGGTTCTTGGTAGCCAGCGGCAGATGGGTGATTTGCTGACGCGCGCCCAGTCGCGTGCGCAGGCCGCAATGTTTCGCTGGTGCGATGCGGTAGTTTGCAATTCTCGAGCGGCGGCGGATCGCCTGATCGAGGAGGGACTGCCGGAACGGCAAGTCGTTGTGATCGGCAATGCACTGGCGCCGGAGGCGTTTGAAGATACTGCACCTGCGCTGCCGCGCCGGAACGGAGTTCTGCGCGTCGGCATGATTGCCCGCATGAATGCGCGTTACAAGAACCACAACGTTTTCCTGCGTTCGGCGGCGCGACTGCACGACAAGTTTCCGGAGGTGGAGTTTTTGCTGGCGGGGGATGGTCCTCTGCGTTCGGAACTGGAGCAGGAGGCGGAAAAGCTGGGGCTGCGGGATCGAGTTCAATTTCTCGGCGACCGGAGAGATATTCCCGCACTGCTCGCGTCGATGGATCTTTCGGTGGTGCCTTCGGCATCGGAGAGTCTGTCGAACGTTGCCCTGGAGTCGATGGCGGCGGGTGTTCCCGTGGTGGCTACGCGCGTGGGTGGAAATCCGGAACTGGTCAGCGAGCAGCGCGGACTACTGGTTTCCCCGGATGACGAGGAGGCTCTGGCTGCGGCTTTGGGGTGTTTGCTCAGAGATGCGGCGCGGCGCGCGGCATTCGGAAGAAATGCCAGGGAGTTTGCGAAACAGAACTTCAGCCGCGAAATGGTTCGAGACCAATATCAGAGGCTCTACGCGGATTTACTTTCCCGAAAAGGATGGCGGGCGGCTGCGCGTGCGTCGACCCGGACATGGAGCAGGCCGGCCGCTTCCCCGGCGAGGCGTTTGCGGGTCGCGTTAGTTGCTCCTACTCTGCGGTTTGTTGGGGGGCAGGCGGTGCAGGCGGATTTGTTTTTGCGGCACTGGAAGAATGACCCTGATGTGGACGCCCGTTTTATTGCCGTTGATCCGGATTTCCCACAGGGACTGCGATGGGCTGAGCGTGTTCCGTTTCTCCGCACCGTAATTCGCGAACCAATCTATGCGCTGTCGTTGTGGCGAAATTTGAAGGGTGTGGATGTGGCCCACATCTTTTCGGCTTCGTATTGGTCGTTCTTGCTGGCGCCCGCCCCTGCGTGGCTGATTGCGCGTCTGCGCGGGACGAAGACCCTGATCAACTACCGCAGCGGCGAGGCTCGCGACCATCTGAAGCGGTTTCGCAGCGCGCGGCCCGTACTCAAAAGTGCGGACCGGCTGGTGGTTCCTTCGGAATATCTGGTGGATGTATTCCGGGAGTTTGGACTCCAGGCGCAAGTAGTGCCAAACATCGTCGATCTGGAGCAGTTCACGTTCCGGGTCAGGAAACCGTTGCGCCCGCATCTGATCTGCACGCGGGGATTCCACCCTTACTACTGCATCGATATTGTGGTGCGCGCTTTCGCCCAAGTGCAGAGAGCGTTTCCGGAAGCGCGGCTCGATCTGGTGGGCAAGGGCCCGTTGAAAGCGCAGATCCGCACACTCGTCGACGAACTGCAGTTGTCAGGCGTGAACTTCGCTGGCGTCGTTTCGCGGCAAGAGATTGGACGCTGTTACGATCAGGCCGACATTTTCATCAATGCTTCACGCCTGGACAACATGCCGGTTTCGGTGATCGAGGCATTTGGCGCGGGAACGCCGGTTGTAACCACGGCTCCGGAGAGCATGCGCTACCTGGTGGAACACGAGCGTACTGGACTCCTCTCAGAACCGGGGGACGCGACCATGCTTGCCGAAAATGTTATCCGCTTGTTGACTGATCCTGAACTGAGCGCTTGCCTGGCGGGGAATGCCTACGCGGAGTCGCGGCGTTACCGGTGGACGGCGGTCCGCGAACAGTGGTTGGAGATTTATCGATCGATGGCGAACCCGAGACTAACCAGCCCGGCGGACTTGGCCCGCGTGGAGCCGGCTTCGAGAGCGTCGCACAGCTCATGAGGCTCCGTTGAATCCATCGCATCGTTGGCGCCGCCGGATGCTGTGGACGTTCGTTGCAGCTGTAGCGATCGTGATTTCGCTGCTGCGATGGGGCGGCTATTTGCTGATCGCGAGTGACCCGCTGCCGCCTCATGTGGATGCAGCCGTCGTGTTACAGGGTTCGATTGCGGGCGAGATCGCGCGCATTGCCGGTGCTATGCGTCTTCTTCAGCAGGGAGGCGCGAGCAGAGTTTTGCTGAGCGTGCCCGAACAGTCCTACTGGGGCGAGCCGATCGCTCCGATGGCGCGCCGCTACCTGGAGCGAAATTACGGGGCAGACCTGGCAAGCCACGTGGACTTCTGCCAAACCGGGCCGGATGTGAACTCAACCGAAGACGAGGCTCGCACCCTCGGACGCTGCATCCAACAGCATGGCTGGCAAAACTTGGCGATTGTGACTTCGGATTACCACACTCGCCGAGCCGGGATAGTGTGGAGAAAGATTTTACCCAAGGAAGATCCAAAGGCTCGCCTCTGGATGTTTGGTGTGCCTGATCCTGAATTTCAAGCGCACGGTTGGTGGCGTACGCGGCTCTACGCGAAAACCTGGTTTATGGAGTCGCTGAAGCTGGTCTGGACCGCCGTGTTCGGCTGATCCATCGCGGCAAGCTCTCTTACTGATTAAAGCGCTCATCAATGCGCTCAACCATACGGCTCTGACTCCCGCGTCTGGAGAGCAGGCTCGAACGGGTCTCGCTGCCGTTTGAGAAAAGCGCGCTCCAGGTTCCAGAGAAATTCGTGTTCTGGACGGGGCGCATTGAGACGGGTGAGCAGGAGTGGATTTGTGCCGACCGCCACCGGGGCCTTAGTAGTGGTCAACGCCGTAGAGTATCCGGCCTCGCGGGTAATTTGCAGCGTCTGCTGATTCCACTGAGGGTTAAGAGCGGGGTGGGGATAGGAAAAGTGAACCACCGGTTCACCCAGGTTTTTTTCCATTTGAGATTTTGACTCGACCAGTTCCGCCTGCTGCGCCTCACGATGCGCCACGTACGCCACGTTCGGGTGCGTCAACGTGTGCGACCCCACGACGTGACCGGCTCTTCGCAAAGCCTTGGCCTCGTCCCATGTCATCATCAGGCGGTGCTCTGGAATCCCTGGCTGGACGTGTAGTTCGTTCTCAATCGTGCGCACGGCTTCTTCTTGAGCCTGGTCCACCAGTGGCGCGCAAATATCGTAGGCAGCCAGCAGGGCGACATCGCGGGCGGGCGTAGAAGATATGTCCAACGTTATTCTGGCCAACGAACTATCCCACTTGGCGCAAGAAGTAGTCATGAATGCGTGGCGAATGCGGCAGAACCACGGCGCTCCCGCTTGCCCGATCATGCCGACGGTGAGATAGAAAGCTGCGGAAATCCCGAAGCGGCTGAGCACAGGGGCCGCGATCTGGAGATTATCGAGGTATCCATCGTCAAAGGTCACCGCTACCGCGCGAGGCGGCAGAGTTTTTTCGCCCTTCACGAACAGCAGGACGTCCTCCAGGGTTACGGGATGAAACTGGCTGGCTACCAGCTCCATATGGCGAGTGAACACCTTAGTCGCGTGGGTGATACCGGGGCCGATCCAGTTGCTGTCCTGTTCCGGCTCGTCACGAATGGAGTGATACGCCAAGATGACGGCAGCCGGAGGCTTCAGTCGGGCCGCAGTCCGGAGGATGGCCGACTTTACCAGGGCCTTCTTGGCCCAATTTTTCAAGCGCGAAGTTCCCATGGGTGGAGAAAACAATGCGCGGTGAACCCGCGGCTACGAGGAAGACTGGCGAACCTCGTCTTTGGCCAAGATGTCCGCGGTAGACCAGAGCTGAGGCAGAGGCTGAGGCTGGACAGAAGAAGCCAGTTCATAGCCCAGCATACGCATAATGTTTCCCCACGCTGATTCAATCTGGGCGACAGAACGCTCGGGCAAGGTCGATCTCCAGCCACCCACAACTCCCTTTCGAACGAATGGCTTGTCCTGGCGAGTTTTCCTGGTCTCTTTCCACTGACCCGACTGTTCAGTCTCCAGCTTGCGCATGCGCTCGAACGAGCTCAGGTCCACGGCGCGAGCGATATGCTCCGGACTCGAATCGAATCCGAGGAAGTCGGCAATCTTGGTAGCTTCTTCTTGCGTTCTCTGCTTCATATCCTCATAGCGGAGCAGCAGAAAATTACTTCGGCCCTGTCGCGTGGCAAGCCAGCTAAGCACGTGATCGCCCCAGGTGCCAAGCTTGGGTTCAATTCCAGATTCGAGGAAGATGGGGATGAAATCTTCCAGGCTAAGGACTTCCGAAATCACGCGGCGCTTGAGCTGGAACTCGTAGTACGAGACTGCGACATCCCGAGGATCGCGAACTATGTAGATTATTTTCTTATAGCGTGGGTCAAAGGCCTCATGGCTCTTGATGACGCGGGGCCGGGGAAAGGCGCGTAGCGCCCGGTCGGTAACATCATAGATCTCAGGAATTCGTGATTCCAACGCGGCAAATGTAACGGGCCGATCGGGATCGATGATGTTGCAGACGAGAAAGCGGGTCCAAGTGTTGCCCGATTTGGGGAAGGAGACCAGGAACGTGTCGTCGGGGTAGACGGTAAGTTCCCGCGCGGCGAACTGCCGCTTGGTGACCACCCTGGCATAGGCGACGAGTTGTTGCCGAAAAGTTCGCATTGCGTTCCCCAACACCCCCTTGAAACGCAGCTTCCAAGGCCGTGACCGGCCGCGATTGAGATCGACCGGCTTGAGACTACCAGCTGAAGTCCACGGGAGCAAGTTACCCCAAGCGGCAGCGTTCGCGGCCGAAGACAATTTACAAGACATTTCCTTCGTGAGTTCGTGAAGTGATCGTATAATCTGAGCCGGTGCCAGCATTCATGCGGTTTTGAGAGCAAAACGAACTCCGCGGGGCCTCGACCCAATGGGTGAAAAGCAAAACCGGCCCCTTCAGCTCTTCTTCAACACTCCTTTCAGGGTCGATTTTCAAGGATCGTGGGAACCGGCAATGTTTCGGAGCCATGCTGGGCCGGATCGCCCTTCCCCTAAGGACGGGATATCGAGCTGGTAGCCAGGCCAGTAGCGGAAACAGTATCGCCTTCACGATTGTGTGGACTTATGAAAATACTTTTCGCCGTTTTCCTCCTGACAGTCTCAGTCTTCGTCCAGAATGGGATCGCCTGGCAAGCGAATCCCATGAGCTACAACGCGATCACAAACACCGATACTTACAAAGGTTCGGCACCGACGCTCGGGGCTGCCGGGACCACCACGACGGACCCTGACTTTAAAACTAAGGTCATGCGGATCACGCAGAGCGGTTCATGCGGCCTCGCTTCCGGGTATTCTTTCGCGTCCAATGAAGGCACAGGCTGGTCGAGAACGATTAACTCGAACGACACAGCGGTTTTGCTCAACGACCAGAGTGGGGGCTGGTACGTTCAGCCGGTAAAGCTCTCTTCTTCAAGCATGGCTCTGGAGGGAAGCTGCGTCGCGGTGGTGCCTCCCCTCACGGGGACGGAGATGAATTTTTACGCGACCGATCCCAGCCTGGTTTATGGGCTGGATTCGGACGGTGCACACTTCGATTCGTATAACTGGAGTACGGCAACCAAAACACAAGTCTTCGATGTGAGGACGATCCCTGGCTTCACGCCTACAACGCTTTTTTTGGCTACCTGCGATGGGAACGATTCCTGGTGCGCGACTTCCGGCGACACACAGAACAAAGGAACTGAGGCGGCGTTTTACAATATCAAGACTGGTGCAACAGAGGTCGTCAACATTGCCGACGCTACGGTGCAAATCGGCAGCGCCTCCCCGGAGGCGATGGATAATGCCACATCTTCATTGCTAGCAGGCTGCGGCATCCATGAAATTATTCCCGGCCTCGACGGAGCCTGGTGGACGATTACGCTCGACAAATGCACGAATAAAAGCTTGCCTCACGATTTCGACAACCTTTTCTGGCAACTTGACACAAATCATGTGACCTACATTCACGATACGAACGAAGTTGGCGGTCACGAAGCGATGGGGGTCGGCGCTACGTATGTCGCTGCGCCCGGAAGTCCTCCGGGTTGCACCCCATACTCAAATTACTGGACGGTTCTTTGGGACTTGACTGATCTTGGAGGCAATCCTGGAAACTGGGTAGGAGTATTCAGTTGCTCTTCGCTATGGGGCAGCGATGGTAACCATTTCTCGTGGCTCAATAACTACAACGATATCGATGCTAACTCCTATCCCATTCTTTCGCTGGCAACCGCAGCGACGACCAACACCGGAGCGCCTTACGAATGGGAACTCGACATGTTGAATATGGCCGCAGCCAATGCTGCGCGGAATAATGGCGTTTATCAGACGTGGCCGTCGAGCGAAACGGTTTGGAGAATCGCTCACACTTACAATGATCCAATCAACAGTCAGTGTGCTGCGCAGGGATACCAAAGTCCGAACATTTCGAGCGACGGCAAATATATATCTTTCACCAGTGACTGGCTCGGAGAAACTGGAACAGGCACCTGCACGAACAGTCGGAGGACCGATGTATTTCTGGCCAGACTGCGACTAAAGTCCGTTAAGCTCTTGGAGAAATGAATAACTTATCGATCTTCATAGCCAAGATCGTTGAGCAGTTTTTGCCCGTGATCGCACAATTGCAGGGAGGCGGATGGATCTCCTTGCGGGACGTCCTTTTTCACTTCAGCTCTACGACGAAAACGTCGTGCCGGTAACCCTGGCCCCGGGCTTTTCCCAACGTATTCTCCCAGTCCGAGGTGAAGGCAAAGAAGCGGCCGTCTTGTGAGACGTTGCCTCGAGGCGTCGACCAGAAGCCATTCTTCGCCGTGCTGTAAGTGTGAGCAAACCTCCACACTTTGGAGCCTTTCCCGTCCATTTCTATGCAATCGATTTCGTTCACCCACGGCGCATCGACGGTTAGAGGAGTACCTTCTGTGCTGGGATTCGCCGGGGTGTAGGTGGAGAGGCAGACTGGATTGCTATCCTGGGAATCAACGTTGTTCCATGACAGATGTTTGTCGTACCAGACGCCATGATCTTGCAGATCCGGAACCAGTTCCGACGTCTTCTCCAGATGGTTCAGGGGCCGGGCTACGATTTCCATGGGGTGCGTGCCGGAAGGGTTCACCATATGGGAGTAACCGATGGCATGGTGCCCGCCGCAAGCCATGGGATTCTGCCGGGTACAGAGGACCGCGTTCAAGGTAGCTACTTCCCATACCACGGGTCCCTGACCCCCGCCAGTAATCACCACGTAGTCTCCGCCCTTGGAGATGCGAGCGTCGTGGATCGTGAAGCCGTCGACCCCGGAAATCTTGCCCTTTGGCCCCCATTGTCCGCCAACTTCACCAGTCTGCGTGTTGAACCAGCGACATCCTTGCTCACGATCATAGGTATAGGCGATATAATTTTTGTCCTGCCGTGGACCAAATACGCCCATGAAACGGCGATCGTCACCAGTCGTAGATATGTCGGCGCCGTGATCAGCGGAGGACAACTTTAAGCAGTCTTTGGGATTATGAATCGTCGTGACTTTTCCGGTGACGACGTCATACTCCTGAAATAGGGGATCCTGCCTCCTCAAGGCGTAGAGGATGTTGGGCCGCTGGTAACTGAATTCCACCTCTGGGTCCCAATCCAGGTCGAGAGCCTTGTTGAGCCGTGCCGTCATCGTGGATCCATCGAAATCGTATAAGAGCAACCGTCCTCCAGTCTCAATGACGTAGAACTTCGTGCTTGTGGTATTCCAGATGTTGGCTTGCGCCGAACCCGGGGTATGCAAAGACTGGCCAGACTTGGCCGGGTCGGTCATCTGGTCGGTTATACGAGACATTCGTGACCCGAAATTGGGATCGGTGAACACCGATCCTGCCGGTCCCAGGGGAGGCAGGGTGTTCGGGTACGCTTCTATGCGGCGGTCAGTTCGGGCCGTATAGCTGGGCACGGCAACGGGCTTCTCAGAGGAGACTATCGGGTCTGCGGCTCCAGTTCCGCGGGCCGCGAGACAGATACTTGCGAAGGTGGCTGCCAATAAAATATTGCGTAGAGACGAACCGGACCGGCGCGCCAGCCGGCAGAAAGAAAATCTATAGCGAGAAAACATGTCTTTGTCTCCTGATGGGCGAAGTGCAGGTTCGCAGACTCAAGGGCTGGCTCAACAATCGACACCTGACGAGCGAATCAAACAGGAATACCAGCCTCCCTTAGGAAACCCCGCACGCGTGTGTGGGTTGCAAGAAAAGAGCAGAGTTGCATCAATTTTACCGTCTGAAAAAGTTAGACGCCAGGTATTCTCGCTTGATCCCCCGGGTTAGCCAGTGTCAAAACGAATCAAGATTTCTCCCAGATTGCCTGCACCGAAGGTTGGTGGTGCTCCATCGATGGAAGGTTGCGAGTCGAGCCTTTGATTAAGTGCGGATGACTGAAGTATCGCGTTTCGACGCCACCGTGGTTGCTACGGGGGACTCAGCATCTGGCTTGCGGAAAACCATTGCGATCGTTGCCGCGAAACGGTTAAGCGGACGCACCATGGTAGCGCGCATGAGAAGAAGTTCAAAGAGCGCGGCGGGCCCGAAGAAACGAGTGTACGGCTGCGGTTGAGTTAAAAGGTGCACAGACTCGGGTCGGAGGTTCATCGATTCGCCCAGTTTACGGAGCGCGCGCACACTGTTCGCACGATAGTAAGTCTGATAGATGTCATCCGAGGCGCGGCTGTCGGGTACCAGCTTCAAAACTATCGATCGGGGCAGAAGTTTGTTCGCAAGCCTGTTGGCGAAAACCAGGTAGTTCCAGGTGTTGGGAGTGTGCACCATAAGGGTGCCTCCGGGAGCGAGGACGCGGGACATCTCCTGAAGAACTGGGGGCGGGTCCGGCAGATGCTCAAACACCATGTTGCAAGTGACCAGATCGAAGCTGGCGTCAGGGAAGGGGAGTGTGTCCAATGAGGCGCAGATGCGGCGAGAGATATTGACGTGTTTTTGCAAGTGGGGGAAATCAAGATCAACGCCAACCACGATCCGGGCTCGACTAACCAGTTCGTTTTCCAACGGCTCCAAGTCCTTACCCAGCAGACGCCAGCCACAACCCGAGTCCAACCAGCGAACGGGATGGGTCAGAGAGCGCCTGATTGTTTCACCCCAGATCTGCTGGTTCCACCGCAGATGAGGCAATATCAGGCGCTTAAGACGCCGGGTACAACCGCGACCCAGCCACTCGTCCCAAACCTTTCGCATTTGTAAGGGCCCCCGGACTGACGAGTGTACATCATGGCAGATCCAGGGATTGGTTTTGCCATCTGTCTCAAACGGGGCGGTCTGCCGCGCCCTTTGCGGGATAAGGAGGGTCTCTACCCCCAGTCGTTTAACTCTTTGCAGTGCACGCACTTGGCGACCAAGGAATCCCCTGAAAATCGGCTCTGGTCGTGCCTTTCAACCTGCCCCACGGTCCACTCCCCGATGGGCAACCGCACCTGTCGTCGGTTGAGATTCCTGTTCTTGGGATGGTATACTCAAGGCCTACGGTCGGACAGCCTCCATCCCCTGGAGGATCCGGGAGTACCTCGGGTAGTCATCTGAGCAATAATCCAACATTAGCGCGAAGCAGACGCCCAGTATTCGTTATGGGTTGTCATCGATCAGGAACGAATCTCCTTTATGACATCCTGCTTTCGGCTGGCGGCTTTGCGGTATACCGCGGGTACCTGCCGCTTTACGAGATGCTGCTCCCCCGCGTGGGCAGGCTGGATAAACCGGAGAATCGAGCCAAATTGATGGAAATCTGGCTGCGGAGCAAGGGTTTCCGCCGGTCGGGTCTGGATGCTGCCGAATTAAGCGCGAGAGTTCAGAGCGAGTGCAAAAGCGGAGGGGACTTTATACGGATTACGATGGACGACGTTGCTCGAAACCAGAACGTCGCACGGTGGGCCCTCTACGACCCCGACAATGTGCTTTACATTCCCGAAATAAAAGCTGACATTCCCGAGGCGCTTTTCATTCATATTATTCGGGATGGTCGGGATATCGCGTTGTCGCTAAGGAAGATGGGTGGCTTCCAACCGCTTCCTTGGGACCGCGGGTCGAGGAGCCTGCTGGCTACGGCGATGTATTGGGAGTGGATGGTCCGCAGCGGCCAGCGTCACGGTGGAATGTTTCCGGCTGACTACGTCGAAGTACGCTATGAAGAGCTGGTGACAGAGCCACACACAGTGCTGAAGAAACTCGGGGAGTTCCTGGAGCACGACCTGGATTATGACCGCATCCGGAGCACTGCGTTGGGCAGATTGCAAGAATCGAACTCTTCTTTTCGTGAAGAGCGAGGTACGAATGAACAACCCAACCCCGTAAACCGTTGGAAGTCCAGATTGTCGCGCGAGGAAGTCGCCGCTCTGGAGGGGGTCATCGGGAACAGCCTGACCGGCCTGGGCTACGAGCTTATGACCTCGGAGCGGGAACGACGGCAGGGGCTGCGCGAAAATTGGATACGCTTTGTCTACCCTTGCTTTCTTAGCACGAAGTTGTGGCTTAAGACCGAAACACCCCTGGGTCGGCTGGCTAGGCTGTCTGGATTGGAACTGGCCGACCCCGTTGCACGAGCGGGCTCCGCACCTTGAGCATCGGTTCGTAAGAATGCGGTACACAGGAATTCGAATGAGGGCCAGGGCATGCAAGCAGAACTGAGTACAACTGGTGCAAACCGCATTACCGGTGGCGGCGCGGAGCCAACACGCAGAAATAAGGCTCCGGTTTTCGTGCTGGGCTGCGGCCGGTCCGGGACAAAGCTGCTCTATCACATGCTGCTGTCCTCTGGCGGGTTCGCCATATACCACTCGGAAAGCAACGCCTTTAACCTTTTGGGACTGCGGTTCGGAAATCTGCGCCGCCGGGAGAATCGGCAGAGGCTGTTGAACGCGTGGTTCAAAAGCATGCTGTTCGAGAGATCAGGACTGACGCGCGAGGAAATTGAACCCCAACTCCTGAACGAGTGTCGTAACACCGGCGATTTTCTACGCATTCTGATGGACGCCATTGCTCGCAAGCAGGGAGTGGGGCGATGGGCAGAATCGACGCCGCTCCACATGCTGTATCTGCCAACGATAAAGAAGCTGATTCCGGATGCGCTGGTCATCCACATCATCCGGGATGGCAGAGACGTGGCCGTATCGTTGAACAAGATCAAGTGGATTCGGCCTTTTTCCTGGGATCGGCAGCGGAGCCTGGTGGTCGCGGGTCTGTTCTGGAAGTGGATTGTCGGCAAAGGCAGAGATTACGGTCGCGCGATGGGGCCGGACTACTTGGAAGTCCACTACGAAGACCTGGTCAATAAGCCGCGGGAGGCCTTAGCCCAAGTGGCAGGCTTTATCGAGCAAGAGTTGGACTATGACCGCATTCGGGGCGAGGCGCTGGGATCGGTTCAGAGTCCGAACTCATCGTTCCGGTCCGATAGTGCTCAGAAAGACCTGAGCCCTGTGGAGCGATGGAAAAGGTTGCTCTCGCCTGCAGAGTTGGCGCAGTTGGAGAGCGCGCTTTGTGATCTCCTGGAGCAGGTGGGGTATCGGTGCGAGAGTTCACCGAGTCGAGCGACTCCGACTCTCGCGGTGCGCCTCATGCGCGTCCTGTATCCGGCATTCTGGGATGTGAAACTGTGGCTAAAATCGAATACTCCCCTGGCCAGGATTGCTGATATTCAACGTATGGGGGTCAGAGAAGGGTTAGGGGAACGTGAGTAAAGCCGCGGCGGAATAAGGAATGACCGATGAATTTAATCGCGGAGTGCAGGCGGGAAGTGAAGGCTGAGGTTTCATCCAGGGGGTCAGTGAGCCGCGAACTGATGGTAGAGGTAGTGAGCGGCGGGCTGGATGCCTTCGACCAAATTGCCGACGAATGGCGGCAAATGCTCACGCACGTTCCCGATGATCCGCCTTACTGGCGCCCGGAATGGATCCGGGCAGCACTTCGCGCCCGCTGGCCTAAAGCTAAAGTGATGGTGGTTACGGTTCGCCGTGCGGGACGCCTGTGCGCCGTTCTACCACTCAAGCTCGAGACCGGCAAATTTTTGCGCCTTCCGGCGCGCAAGCTGACTGCTCCTCCGACCATGTGGGGGGTGGGAATTGATCTCCTCTGCGTGGCTGATGTAGATGAGGAGGAGGCGACGCGCGCGATCTGGAATTTCCTGAAAAAGCTGAAGGGCTGGGACGTTCTGGAACTTCCCACGGTTTTGCAAGGAGCCAAGATTGAGCGTCTCGCCGAGATAGCGCGAGCGGAAGGTTACTTGACCGGAAGCTGGGAAATTCCCGTGATCGCATTTTTCGCAATCCCGCAGGGACTCGGCGCGCTGAAGGAGTTGGGGAAATATCCGCGGCACCCTAAGCTGAATTCCAAAGTGAAGAACCGTGAAGCCAAGCTTGCTGCCCTCGGAACCGTTCGCTTGACGCGTACTGACAAAGCGAGTCCAGAAGAAATTCAGCGGTTTTATGACATGGAATCCAGCGGCCGAAAAGGACAGGGTTCGGGTGCGATTCTCGCCGACCCTGGCAGACAGCAGTTTTTCGACGAGGTGATCAAGGAAGCGCAAAGATTCGACTATTTGTGCCTTTACAACCTGGAGCTCGACGGCCGGCCCATTGCGGCGCATATCGGGTTCACCTACCGGGGACGATATTGGGCAGCCAAGAGTGCCTATGATGAAAAATACCGGGACTATGCTCCCGGTCACGTGATTGTGAAAGCAATCCTGCGCGATTTAGTGGAGCGCGGCATTTCCGAGTACGTCATGGGCATTCGGGAGGACTGGAAAATGGAATGGACGGAACACACGAGAGCGAGAACATTCCAGTGCGTCTTCAATCGCGGAGTTTGGCCACGCGCTCTTTACGCATCTCGCTTTGGACTTCGACGGCACAAAACCCGCATCGAAGCGGTCGTAAAGGGAATACGGAAGGCGCTGGACGCTCTTTCGGGGCGCCGTTAGCACCACGACTTGTCATTTGCGAGATTCCTGGCCCACAGCGTGGACTTTTTGCAGTACTGCCCAGGCGCTCTTGGGCAGTGTCTTGCGGAGCCACTCCTTGGCTTGTCCCGACTCATGTTTCACCCGCAAGTAGAGCGCTCCTCGAGTTCCTGGCCGGGCAAACTGAAGATTCAAGTAAGTGGTTTCCCGGCCGCCCCACCGCCCTTTGTACGATTGCCGGCCCGCCAGAAAGTCATAATGCGCAACGCCCGTCTCGATTAATCGCCGCAGAACATAGCCACGCAGAGCATAGCCAATATGCCCGGAAGCCATGGCCGTATCGAACCCGCCTTGCAGGCAGTAGACAGTATCCTTCCAGAGATAGTCATACTCGGCGCCCACGTTGACTCCATTGAGTTCCAATATCCACAACTGGAGCCATCCGCGTTCCAGGAAGAGGCGGGAAATATCCTGATAGAACTGCCTCCGAGCCTGGGAAGCGAAGCTGCCCGGCTCGCCTTGGCTCACCCAGCGCTTCTGGTGAAGATCGAAGAAGGATTGCAGGCAGGAGTCCAGATCAGGCTCGGTGGCCTGGTAGAAACGCACTTTGTACTCTCTTTCCAGGCGGCGCATATACTTGCCGAGTTGTCCTCGCTCGTTGTAACTGAGCTGCTTGCGATAGGACTCCCAATCCCGCGGGAGATCGATGACGCAACCAAGGCGCTGGGAAGTGAAGTGAGGCCAGTTCCGCAGTTGAAGTTTGTGCACCAAAGACTGTGCTGTGGGAGAGTACGAAGGCAAGGTGTTGAGCGCGCAGAAATCCCAACTGCTGCGGCATGACTCCAGGTATTGAAGAAAGGCTTCGGCGACGGCGTCTTCAAACCCCGGACGGGCAATCACGTCCAGATTGTCGCTGTCCCCACTTCCGTCACCCATGAGGCGCAGCAATCGAAGACTCCAACCGCGAACAATGGAGTGATGCGTGAGTGCGAGGGCGGCGATGCCTGAGAGTTCTTCGCGGGCGTCGAAGAAAGCCACGAACCGCAACTGCTGCCCTGTGCCAAAGGCGCGCCACCAGGCAGAGAGCCACTCCCAGGTGGAAAAAGTGCTGGAGGTGGGAACCTCCGCGAGCAACTTGTCCCATGCCGGCCGAAGCGATTCCATCGACTCCAGGGAGTCATAGACCCGCACTTGCAGGCGGGTGGTTTCGGCGCCCGGCGGGGTTGCACTAAGAGTGGATGAAACCGTCATGGATGAAAGGCCGTCTCTTTGGACGCTAATGCCCAGAGAGAAATTCTGTCAATCTGTTTCACGCCCGACCCATTGTCGAGCAGGTGTGTGAGTTTAGAGGTTCGTAATTTCCAGTTAACGCCAGCGCGGGCGATCTAATTCCCGCAACTTTCCTAAGCCTTCTTGCGGCGGAAGCTTTTCGCCAGACGCAGGAAACTCAAAGCCCGCTCGCGATGAAGCACCATTACCGCGCCGATGTAGACCAGGGCACCAGTGACGACTTCCAGGATCAGACGGACAACCAAAGGCAGCGAAGTGGGCAGGAACCACTTTAAGGCCAGGACTGCAGCTGTCATTACCAGTGCGCCATCGAGCGCCGGCCGCACGGCACGAACATACTCTCCGGTTTTCATATGGATCGTCTGGAACGTTTTCCAATAAAGCGGGATGACCACAAGTGGATATGCCGCGACCCAGCCCCAGGCAATTCCGCTGACACCCCAGTGGCTGCCGATATAGAAAGCGATCGGTAAGATGACCAGTGCCGCGAGGTCGTTCCACATCACGTAGCGGGCATTCCCCACCGAGGTTAGGACTTTGGAGAGCAGCGCAACAATCGAGCGGAGCGCAGCGTATACCGAAAGCACTTGCAATGGCCCAATGACGCCGCTCCATTTTTGGCCGAGAACCAGGGGAATCAGCTCGGCCGCAACCAGCCCCAAGCCGATGGTGGCGGGGAAGGTGGCGAGAGCCACGCCCTCGGTAATGGTGCGGACATAACGCCGCAGGGCCTCTTCATCGTGCTGAATCGCGGAAAGGTAGCTTGGAATAACTGTGGTGACCAAAGAAGTCACTTTCTCGAGGGGGACATTGGCTAAGCTCCAGGCCATGGAGTACACCCCCAGCGCGGTTTGCCCCAACACGCGGCCGGCAGTTACGTTATCCATGGATTGATACGAGTTAAAGGCCAACAAAGAAACCAGAATGTGCCAGCCATACAGCAATTCCTTGCGGAGAGACGCCAGGTGAGGAATCGCAAAGCGATGAGGCCGCGCCCATAGCAGCAGTATGTTTCGGGCCAGAAGACCGATCAGGTTGCCCAAAACGAGGGCCCAATACCCAAAGTGAAGGAATGCCAATCCCAGGGTCACGATGGCGGAGACGCTGGAATATACCGTTTCGGCCAGCGCAATGAATTGGAAACGCAGGTCGCGGGTGAGGAGCCCTTCCGGGACCGCGCGAATACCCCACAGGAAAAGAGAGGAGCAAGCTACTAGGATTACCGGGACAAGTTTCGGGGTTCGAAAGAAAGCGGCCACGGGTCGCGAGAGCGCCGCTGAAATAGCGAATCCGACGCAGCCAAAAAAAACGGCGATTGTGTTCAGCTGCGCGATTCGATCCTCGTCGAGGTCCCGGAAAGTCACAATCGTCCGGCTTATGCCGAATTCGCTGACCCAGCGGAGATAAGGCAAGAGAACCAGGGCCATGCCCACAAACCCAAAGTCCGCCGGGGTAAGCAACCGGACGATAACGAACAATGAAAGCCAACTCAGGAGCTGACTGGCCCAGTCGGCTGCGGCTCTCCAAGCCAGGCTGCTGGCCAGAGACTGGTCCATTCTCCCGGTGCTGGTGTCAACGCGGGGAGGGACGGGAGAGAATGCCGTCTTGTCAGGGCTTGCTATGGTTTCTTCAGAATCCAACGTCCCGTTCCTCTCCGCTCACTACCCACTCGAGGTAGATCTCTTATCAGAACTATGCCGTTGCAGTCTGGCTGATTCAGTCTTCCCGTCAGGCGTGACGTCGAATCGTCCGGCGATGACACTGACACTGCGCGAACACGCCCCTTGGTGTCACTTTGCCGTGCGGCAGGAAATTCAAGTACTTGGACTATGCCATACCAGAGGCTGTGTACTCAAGAATTACAGCTGGAGCCTCTGGGGCTTGGGAGGGATTCGCGAACCTGGGGGACTGGGGCGTCCGCCGCTACTGGCGCTCTTCTTGAAGGATCGATTGCCAGTGATGCGTCTCAGCGGGCGCTCGAGATGGCAGCCTCAATCGCGCTGATGTCCGCACCCAGGTCATTGCCGTCACTTCCCGCATTCTTGAACGGACTCGATGGCAAGAGCGCATAATTTCCGCCGTTTCCGTTGTTGTAGTTGACAAACCCGACGGCGTCGGCGCTGGCAGGGAAGTAGTTCCCCGCAGGCCACCGGGAAGGCGGGAAGTTCGTTGGGCTTTCCATCAATGCGTTATGGCTAACGAGGTGGGCGCTAAAGCAGAGGTTGACGACTGTGATGGGGATGTCGGAATAGGCGCAGCTGGTCGACCCACCTGCCAAATTCCAGACCGGGTAAAGCCCGGTGGCGAAGATGTTGTTGGTGATGGTGATATTCGATATCCGTGGATAGGATACGTTATTGGCAGCAAAGAGAAGGGTGCCAGTTGGATCGGTGAATCCCGTCACGTGATTGATCATCACGTTATTGAGCACATTTCTGGTCCAACCACTGGCGATCATCAAAAGATTGCCGTCACCCGCGTATGCCGACGCGTTGACGTCATCGATGGTGACGTCGTGTATGGTCCAGCGCGCCCCGGCCAGTGCCATTCCTCCATCTGTGCCGTTGCCGGAAATAGATGTCCCCATCTTCACCCCGCCGCCCACGTGACTGATCGTGCTATAGCGAATGGTGACATCCGTGACCTGGCAGAGCGGGCAGACATCGCCGGTATCAGTGTGTTGATTCTTGGGGCACAGCAGTATGGAGTGACCCTGCTGCGTGAAGCCGCCCCAGTTGTTTTCCAGGATGTTGCCTTCGAAGAGCACACGCTGGGCATTTTTCAGCTCAAAGTGGTTCTTGACCGTGAAAGGGTGTCCGTCGACGCCTCCAACATAGCCGGGCCGCCCCTGCTGCCAGATGAGAGGCTTGAAGAAATGATTGCCCCGAACTTCAATGTCGGCTGGGGCAGTCGTGGCTGGGCCACCACCAAAAAGTATGTTCTCTCCGGAGGCTTCCAGGAAATTGTCCACAATCTTGTAGGGGCCTCCTGGTAAGGAACCAAGACCGCCACTGACCGCGTGGCCTTCGAGGCACTTTCCAACTACCGAGGCGCAATGAAAGTCGGTGAAGTAGGAGTCAACTACGGCCGCATTCGTCAAGCCGTTAACGCCGAATCCTACACTGGTGTCGTCCACAGCTACCCCGTGCAACCAGCTGCGATCGATGACGATATGGTCTGCGGCGTAACCCTTGCTTGCAATGAGAGCGCCGACCAATTCTGTTCCCACCGCTCGGGTGATCTCCAAACCGAGTAGACGGTAGTGGTTGGCACCGCTAGCGATGATGAATGGACCATCCCCGACACCCGAGTAGACAATCGTCGCGAGAACTTTCTGCGTTGAAGCACAGTCAAGGGGAGGCCGACCGGGCAGGGACGCGACTCCGGCATAGCACGGAGTCATGCGCGTGCCTTCGGGCGGTAAGCTCGCATCGGGAGCGCTCGTGCGGATGATGATCCAGTGCTGGTCATCGCACGCCTTGGCCGGCAGGGTGATCTGGCCAACGCTGAACGTCGCGCCAGCCGGCAATGCGATAGTGTCTCCACAACTCGCGCTGTTCAGCGCAGCTTGCAGGTTGCCCCCGGCGTTCACGGTGATGGTAGAGCCGGGAGCCGGGGTGTCGGCGAGTGCGGTCTGCATGTACACGCGAGGCAGCTCGGCGGGGCCGTCAAAATTGCTGTTGGTAACGGTCGAAACGGCCAATGTGAAGTTTTGAGTCACGGAGTTCGATGCGCCGTCGGTGACCTTCGCTGTAAAAGAATAATTCCCCGGTTGAAGGGCCGTACCGGCGAGCGCGCCCGTTGAGGCCTGCAGTTGGATACCGGCCGCGAGGGACCCTGCGGAGATGGTCCAGCGGTACGGGGGATTTCCGCCGCTTGCGGAGAGATTCGCATCGTAAGCCCTATTGACCACTGCTCCGGTCAAGGAGGAAGTCGTGATGGCGAGCGGGGGTGCTGGCTGAACCGTGACTAAGCTGCTTGCATGTATCCTCGGGTCGGCGGCGCTGGTCGCGGTGACAGTGATCAACGTGGTTCTATGGATCGCTGGGGCAAAGAAAAGGCCGCTGCGCGAGACCCACCCCTCCGATGCCGACCACCTGACCGCGGTATTACTCGTCCCTTCGACAAAAGCGGTAAATTGACGCCGCGCAGCGGGTTCCAAAGTCGTCGTTCCGGGCTCCACCGATAGGCGGACCTCCGCAGGCCGTTGAGTCTGCGACGGCGAATTGGCTTGGGATTGGGCCATCCCTGTGGAGCAGGTGATTGTCGTTATCAGGAGTAGAACAGAAAGCTCAATAAGGAAAGCAGTCTTCCGCGGTGTGCACCGGAAGCTGGGCGATTCGGGGGAATCCATGGATAACCTCGATTGGTTTGCGGACCGGTCGTTCCGGTCCGAAGGATTTCACGTCGAACTTATCGGAACTCACTCTATCGGAATAGGTAACCGTGGTTCCTGCCCCCGGAGACCCAGAAGTACATGCCGTGCACGAGTGGACAGCCATAACAAATACGCACCGTACCAAGGGACGGGGCAGCAGAAAGCTGGTTCGCCACGCTGAAGGTTCCATGTTAGGTTGGATTCAGGGATGAGAATCTGTTGGATAAAAGCGGGCGGATTTGTTCCCCTTGATTTCGGCGGACGCATTCGCAGCTTTCAGATGGTCAAAGAACTGGCACGCCGTCATGCCGTCACAGTTGTCACCTTTTATCCGGCCACACAAGATGATCCTCACCACGAGCTTGGGCCTCTTTTTGAAGAGCTGATTACGGTTCCCCTACGGCTTCCGAAGCAAAGGTCGAGCGGAGAGTTTCTGGATTACGTGAAGCTGCTGGTGGCACCGCACGCATACTCGATGCAGAAATACTATCGCCCGGAAGTTCGCCAAAAGATTTCGGAGCTGTTTTCACGAAAATCCTTCGACGCGATTGTTTGCGATTTTATCTATCCAGCGGGCGTCCTGGACTGGGACGCGAAAACACCCATCGTGTTGTTCACCCACAACGTGGAAGCGGAAGTCTGGGAGCGGCAGTACCGGCTTTCGAAGAATCCATTGCGCAAGCTTGCATTCTGGGTCGAATACCAACGCCTCACGCGTGCCGAGCGCTACTACGCAAGACGGGCGGCGCGCGTCCTCGCTGTCTCCGAAAGCAATCGACAATTCTTTGGGCGTTATGTTGGGGGCGCTGAGAACGTGACCTTGATGCCGACTGGTGTGGATACAGATTTCTTTCGACCCGCACCGGACCTTGCGGAGGAGCGGACTCTGGTTTTTACCGGTTCCATGGATTGGGTACCGAATCACGACGCCATGGACTACTTTTACCGGGATATCCTGCCGCTGATCCGCAAGGAAGAACCCGATGTTGAGATCTGGATGGTCGGACGAAACCCTCCAGCAGCACTGTGCCGCCTCGTCGAGAAGGACCCGAAGGTTCATGTCACGGGCCGGGTCGAAGATGTTCGACCGTTCATGAACCGGAGCAGCATTTACGTCTTGCCGATGCGCACCGGCAGCGGTACTCGTCTGAAGGTGTTTGAAGCGATGGCGTCAGGCAAAGCGATCGTCTCGACGCCGATCGGCGCCGAAGGACTTCCGGTCACTGAAGGGGAGAATATTCTTCTAGCTGAAACCCCACTTGATTTTGCGCAGGCGGTAGTCCGCCTCACTCGCGATGCCGCTTTGCGACGGCGTCTGGAGATAAACGCTCGCGCCCTGGCCGAACGCGGTCTGAGTTGGAGTGCTGCCACGGATCGTCTGGAAGAGGCTATCGTTGGGACGTTGCGTGGAACCGCTGAGGTAAAATCAGGCACGAACAAAGTAAAATCAGGAACGAACTGAATGCTCTCTAAACTCGTGCGCCTACCGGTTCGTGTCTTCCGCCACGCATTCTTGGATAGGAGCTACGAATCGTATTATTCGTCCGACATTTGGGAGCGGAAATACCGGGATGAACATTACGATCTCGGCGATCCCCAGGAGGACGGACGCTACGGTGCCCTGCTGCAGGTACTGCGGCGCTACGATCATGGTCCAATGCTCGATCTTGGGTGCGGCGACGGATCACTGTGGAAGCACTATCGGCCGCTCAGCGACTCTTTACTGATCGGGGTGGACTATTCGCACACGGCAGTGCTGAAGGCGAACTCGCTCGCGCTTCCCAATACCGAATTCCGCGCCGGGGACTACCGTGCATTTGATCCCGGACGAAAACTCGCAGTCGCAGTCTTCAATGAATCCCTCTACTACATCGAGGATTTCCTCGATGCGATCGCCAAAGCTGAGAGCTGGCTCGATGGGCAAGGTGTGGTTGTGGTCTCGATGTTTGATACGCTCGTGACGCGGCGGATCTGGAAACGGCTGATGCAACGTCGGAAGTGGTTACAGTCGCTAAGCGTGCACGATCATCGAAGTAAACGGATGTGGACGATCCGCGTCTTTGCAGGACCCCGTGCAACCGGTCCATGAACCTACGTGAGACTGTAAAAAACGGGTTTTATTCCTTGCAGCGCCGAATCGGGCGAAGGCATGCCCGGCCTGTGGCGAACCGCCAGGCGGACCGGGTTGTCGTGTTCGCGATGCATGCCATCAACCAGGCGCACAGCGATATGGCTGTGTCTCCCGGCCAGTTTCGCGAGCAAATGAAGTCTGTTCTCGACGCGGGATACCGGCCTCTCACCATGGACGAACTTCTGGATGTCCTTGCGGGCCGCAAGCCGTCGCCACCGGCTTTTGCGATCACATTCGATGATGGTTACGAGAGCGTTTTCACGCAGGCACTGCCGATTCTCGAATCACTATCGATTCCGGCCACCGTGTTCCTCACCACCGGTTTTCTCGACGGCCAGGTGTCGCCACCTTGGCGATCGTCGAATGCAGCGTTGCTGGCCGAATACCGCAGCCAGGCGGAGTATTTTCGACCCATGAGCTGGGAACAAGCGTGCATACTTGCCCGCCATCCTCTCATCCGCTTTGGCAGCCACTCGCTTTCCCACCCTTTACTCGCAACCTTGCCCGAACAGTCTGTGCGCGATGAACTGGTTCGCAGCAAATCAATCCTTGCCGACCGGTTGGGGGTAGCACAAGATTATTTTGCCTATCCCTTCGGAGTTCGCCGATACGGCGCTTATTCGGAGTGGACCGAGAAGTTGGTTTCCGAATCTGGCTACCGGTGTTCACTTACATCGGAAATCTCCTGCGCCCGCGTGGGTAATGGTTCGTGGAGAATTCCCCGCATTTCGCTCACGGAGGCGGACACAGGAATGGACGCCGTCGCCAAAGCGGCTGGCGCTTACGACTGGGTTGGGTCGGCGCAGAGCCTGTATCAATTCATATTTCCGAATCCTCACAAAGGTGTGAATTCCTGAAAATGAGAGCTTTCTACCTGTTTCACGATCAGTGGTATCAGTATGTGAAGGCCGACCTGCTCGCTTCGCAGTATCCAATCACAGGGTTCGTGGTCATCCGCCGAAGGCGGGACTCATGGTATCGATATTTGTGGAAACGCGCCAAGCGGATCGGTTTCTTCAAGGTCTTGGATGAACTTGTGTTACGCCTCTATTGGACCTTGTTCAAAAGTTGGGGAGATCGCAACAACCTGAAACGTCTTGCCGAGGAGACGAAGAAGAGTTTGCCGGCCTCTTACCGGCGTCCGCCCGTTCATTACATCGACAACATCAACTCCGATGCCGGACGTCAGGTGCTGCGTGACTTGAAACCGGATGTATGCGTGCTCATGGTGCACCCGATTCTCTCGAAGAAAACCTTTTCCATCCCTCCCCTCGGAATGCTGGTCTTCCATCCAGGCGTCACACCCGAGTATCGCGGTCCCCATTCCGCATTCTGGGCGACCATGAACAACGAGTTCTGGGGGATTGGCTGGTCGCTTTTGCGCGTGGATGAAGGCATTGACACCGGGCCAGTATTCGCCCAGGGAAGCTGCACCTGTGTCCACCCCCTTGATGAGAGCCACGTGATGATGCAGCACATTTCTCACGTGGATGGAACCAAACACGTCGCCGAAGTCCTGCGCCAACTCGAGCGCGGCGAACAACCACGGGTGGAGATGATTAATCGCCGGAGCACAAACTACACGCATCCAGGGATCACGGAGTACATCCGCTTTCTTGGCGTGCGGAGCGAACTGAGGAATGGTCGGGGGCCCAAAGGCGCTCCAAAGCCTGCAGGAGTGCTGTAGCGGTCGCCTCGCTAAGCAAAGGCTTTGCGTCCTCTGCGATCCCTTCCCACACGTCGACGGCGATGTGCGTCAACGGTGGAGATTCGCCACCCACGCACAATTCAGAGCTCCCGCTGACCAACAGGTGGTGGATCTGAGAGGCCGAATACTCGATCAGAAGCAAGGCCGCGGAGCATTCAATGGGGCCGAACCGCCAGGCACCTGGCCCCTTTGACAACGCGACCATGCGCTGCGATTCGCCCACTCTACAGAGATAGATCTTCGCTCGGTCTGCAGATGCGCTGCAGAATGAAACACGGCCGGGCTGATTGAGTGCCAGTAGGGTCGCAAAGTCCGCTGGTAGCGGACCTTCGCGGAAAAAGTGCAACACTGGCGCGGGCACCTGTTTTCCGTAGGCGGGAGACCAGCTATCGGTTTCGCAGGCGACATTCCATTCGGAACCCGCCGGAACAATAACGTCCAGCGTCTCCTGATCGGCCGTGTAGCGCCAGAGGTTAGCGAAATCGGTGGATTGCACGGCGCAGTCCGGTGAGAGATGCCAGCGCAGGTCGAGACGATGCGTGCCTTCGCCGGAGGCGCGGTCAGCGACCAGCCACACATTGTCACGCCAGGCAATCACCCAGCGCTCATGCGTTACGGGAGACGCCAAGCGCTGATAGCCATCGTGCGATGCCTGGAAGAACACTACGCTCTCGCCGTCGTACCACTGATGGAGCTTCGTCACGGGAGGCCGAAGCCAGGCGAATGCGTGGACGGGTTCTGCTTGGCTCTTGCCGTCCACCTCCAGCGTATTGTGAGCGGAGGTGCCGCGAAAACAGTCGCGCTCGGTTTTTTCTCGCGCATACGAGGCGGTGCCGGGATCGGTTAACCAGGCTCGTCCATGGGCAATCAGTTGAAGGCTGAGAGCGTCAGCATGCCCGTGTCCGCCGTTACCCCACCCGTGTGGCCCAGCATCGACAATGGCGACGGCATTTGCAGAAGCCATCGTGTAATAGCCGCTCGCAGTGAAAGCCCGGCTGCGAGGTTTGCGGGGAGTCGCGGGCAGTTGATCAAATTCGTGAATCCCGGCAGCACCCAGCAGCCAAATCGTCTCTTCACGCAGGCCGCCGGCGGCCGCTTTCCAATCCCCTCGGCCGTAGAGAATGGCGGCCGTCGCGAGCGGATCCAGCATGTGCTCGGGACGGTTCCGCCGTCCGTCGAATAAACGGCCGCCATCATCATCCCCAAATCGCGGTGCTTGTCCAGCCCCGCCGATGGCTGCCAGTGCCTCGGCCATGAGTTTGAGCGTGCGGTCGTACGATTCCGGGATGGCGATGCCGTTCCGGGCCGCGAGAATGCGTGCATGGAGAAACATGTCGAGCGCATAGACGTGGTAATACACCGACTGCTCGAAATGAAATCCATCTTCCCGGACCTGCCGGGCCGACTCCTGCAGGACTATTTTCCATCCGAGGTTACGCCAGATCAGCGCCCTTTCGAAGCCCGGGTAAAGAACACCGACGGACAACAAGGCAAGCGCCTCCCCGAGCAAGTGGGTGTTCGGCGCGAAGTAAGTCGAGAGATACCGCTCGATATAAACGGCGGATTCCCCGATCCCGGCTCGCAGGCACGCGCGAAAGTCTTCCGGCCCCTCTTCGACCGCGGTGAGGTAATCGACCCAAATCCAGGAAAGGCAGCGGAATGCCACTTCGAGTGTGCTTGCCCAATTGATTCCGATCGGGTACGGATTCGCCTCGCGCCAGCTGAGCCACAACTCTCGCAGCGTGACGAGGAAACGCCGGTCCCCGCTATACATCCAGGCGCGGGCAAGCAATATGAGATGTTGATGGCGGCTGAGTTCCCAAACGATCTTATGATCGCCTGAGCGGTGGAAATCAAGATAGGGAACGCGGAACCATGGCCGGATCGGCGGGTCAATCTTGTGCACCGGATCGCGCTGCCAATGGATCTCCTGATCACCGAACGAAAGGTTGCGATAGCCAAGAAGGTCAAAGCGGTGCTCCTGGATTCGCCTGGCACTCTCGATAACGCTTTCGCACTCCGCGGGCAGCCTGCGCCGGACTTCCGCTGCAAGAAGCGCTGCCTCGCCCACATCAAAATAAAATCGTGGATTGGCCGAGCTCGAGCCCGCATAACGCGGCTGAAGGGGATTCTTGCCCTGCTTAGCCTCCCAAACATCCAATCGCTTGCGGACGGCCATCTTGGCGCGGGTGCGGACTTCGTCGAAACTCATCGCGGCAATGCGCCGCGCCACCGCTAAGGGGCCGGGCATGCCAGCCACCGGTCGATCTCGACATGCGTCACGCGAAAAGACGCGCCGCAATGCTTGGGATACTCGAGCACTGGGAAAACCATACTAGTGTAGTGCGGTAAGCAGATCAACGAAATCACTGTTCTCATACTTTTCGACGCAATCCAGCGGAGTCAAAGCAGCTCCGTAGGAATCAGGTTCGCGGGATGCAAGAAGTTGCATATTCCGGTCAGCCAATTCCCGTTTACCCCAAACTCCTCTGGCATTTAGAACTGAGGCATACTATGTTGAAAGACGGATCGCCATCCAGAAGTTTTCAAGGGTAAGCTCTGCAATGGGATACCAGCGAAACTGGCGATGCGACAGGCTTGCAAAAGAGGTCAGGCGAGTAACCAACAATCATGTGCGGAATCTGCGGCATCTTTTATCCCGATCGTCGACGGTATGTGGAACGCGAGACGCTGGCAGCGATGAACTCCCAGATTATGCACCGGGGGCCAGACGACGACGGCTTCTTCGTTGACGGCAATGTCGGCCTGGCCATGCGCAGGCTGAGCATCATTGACCTTAAAACCGGCCACCAGCCCATCAGCAACGAAGACGACGCTCTCTGGATTGTCTACAACGGAGAAATTTACAACCATCGGGAACTGCGCGCCGACCTGGAAACTCGCGGCCATCATTACCGTACCCACAGCGACACTGAAACCATCGTTCACCTCTACGAGGAGTATGGTGCCGATTGCGTCAAATATTTGCGCGGAATGTTTGCCTTTGCCATTTGGGATCGCCGCGAACGAAAGCTATTTATCGCTCGCGACCGGCTGGGCATTAAGCCTCTCTATTACCGCTACCAGGCGGGCACGTTCCTGTTCGGGTCGGAGATCAAAACGATTCTGGCTTATCCCGGGGTGAAGGCGGAATTCAACCGGGGAACATTAGCGGAATACCTGGCGTTCGGCTACCTCAGCGGCGCCGAGACGATGTATAGCGGGATTCAGAAACTGCCTCCGGGGCACACGCTGGCAATCAGCGAAGACGGGCGGCTGACCGTTACCCCTTACTGGGATCTATCGGTGGATCCCGATCCGGATCCTAAACCGCGCGAGTATTACGTCAAGACCTATCGCGAGTTGCTGGAAGAATGCGTCTCCAGTCACTTGATGAGCGATGTCCCGGTCGGCGTCTTTCTCAGCGGTGGGCTCGATTCCAGCGCTGTAGCCGCGCTGACCACGAAGATTCGACGCGAGCCCATCGAGACGTTTGCCGTTGGCTACGGAGAAGAGAAATTCAGCGAGTTGCCGTTCGCCAGACAGGTTGCCAGTCACATCGGATCAAAACACCACGAAGTGCGCCTCAGCCGCGAGGAATTCTTCGAAGCTCTGCCCAAGCTTATCTGGCACGAGGATGAACCGATCGTGTGGCCCTCGAGCGTCTCGCTTGCGTTTGTCGCGCGACTGGCGCGCGAGCGAGTCACCGTAGTCCTGACCGGGGAAGGCAGCGACGAGACTTTGGGGGGATACACCCGCTACGCGTGGACTCTGGCGAACGCCCGCATGGACAAGCTCTACCGAAACCTCACGCCATCATTCCTGAGGAAATGGGTGCGCGGCGGCATCAGCGCTGGGCCCTTGAGTGCCGCGCTGCGTCGCAAGCTGGAGCACACCTTTCTAGTGCGCGACAGCCGGTCTTGGGAGTCGTTTTACTTTGACAATTTCTACTCTGCCTTCGCGGCGGCGGAGCAAGCTGATCTTCTCACCGGCGAGACGCGCGCATCGGCCGGAAGTGCCTATGCCGGATCGATGAAGTTCTGGGAGGCTTCCTCCGGCGACCTGCTTCATCGACTGCTTTACACCGACATCAAAACTTATCTGGTGGAACTGCTGATGAAGCAGGACCAGATGAGCATGGCGGCCTCGATCGAGAGCCGCGTGCCATTTCTGGATCACGTGTTGGTGGAATTCGCCGCGCGCATTCCCGCGCAATATTCCATCCATGGATTGGCGGGCAAATTCATTCTCAAGTCTGCGGTTGAGGATCTGCTGCCCCGCGACATTGTCTACCGTCAAAAAATGGGTTTCCCGACGCCATGGGCTTACTGGCTTGCGGGTCCGCAGCTGGACCACCTGGAAGGTATGCTTCTGGAACCTCGATCGATCGCACGGGGCTTCTTCAATCCCGATTCGCTGAAACGGTTGTTTGCAGAGCACCGCCGCGGCCATCGCGACCACGGCAATCGGATATGGCGCCTGCTTAACCTGGAAACCTGGCTTCGGATATGTGTCGACGGCGATTCGGCGGGAACAAGCTTGGAAGGCGAGACGAAGATGGCGGTTTCAGGGAGCCCGACGTAGTCCTTCGGACCATCTCTCCCAAACATCAGGGACTGTTTTCAGCAAAGATGCTGAAAATAATATTAATTCCGTGCGGCTCCAGGTCGAATTCCTGGAGGCAGCGCCCGCGCGCGGTGTCGTACAGTGCGATGTGTGTCGGCGCCTCCGTCATGCCCTCCCGGAAAACGCTTCGTACCCAAAGAACATTTTCCGCAATCTTCGTTTTTCGAACTCGAGTAAAACCCACCCAGATGGTGTGATCGTCCACGGGCAGCAGACCCCGGCACCAGCCCAGCAGGGTGTTGCGATTGCTGAACTCTTTCAGATCGATGACCGCACTGACCTGCAGCGTGCGCCGGTCTACCGTCACAATTCTGCCGTCCACGGTAGTGAAATAGATTCGGTCACCACAAACCAGCCCGTCATGGGGAGATTGGACGGCGATGTCGATTCGTTTCCCCGCTTTGTTCAGGCGTGGTTTACTAAGGCACACCGCGTCGCGCTGCCGGAAGCGCGTAACCCAGACTTCCTCCTCCAACTGGAAAACGAAGTTGGGATGGGACTGGTGCGGTTTTGTGCTCTCAACCTTGCGATAATCAACGGTGCGCGAGAAGCGGGACCACGGCTCTTCTTCCAATACGCACCACTCCTCCAGCACCTCGCCTTCGGTGTTGAACTTGATGACCATGTCCAGTCCGGTGCTCGCCGCAAGGAGGTTTCCATCGGCTGAGGGCGTGACGTGATGAACATCATTGAAGCAAGGTAGTGAGACGTATCCGACGCGCTCGAACTGGGGCAGCTTGAAAATCAGCACCTCGGTCGACGTGCAGGCATAAAGAGTGTCGCCGATCAGCGTGCCGCTTTTGAATACGACTGACGAATTCTCGTTGGCTCGTGCCGAAGCAGGGCTCTTGTACTCCACGCACGTCCGCACCTTGCCAGTCTCTGTATCGAGGTGGAGGATTAGAGCCGACTCGTAAAGATTCCATTCCTCCTCACTCGTTAACAGCAGTTTTCTCTGCCGCCCTCCCAGCAAATAAAGGCCAGCCATCGCTTAGTTGTCCCCTGGAACGATCACGGTGAGTCTACGACAAAGTCTATTACGGGCAGGCATTCTCCGGCAGCGCGGCCCTGCTGCGATCAATTTCTAGTTGCTCGGAACCTAGTTGCCCGGAACCTAATTACTCGGAACCAGGGCAACATCATCGACACTGCTCACTTTCACCCTGTTGGTGATGGTGTTGGTCGGAATGTTGTATTCGATCACCGTCTGCAGCGCTGCGCCCACGAAGAGATTACCGTGTCCATCAGAGATAATTCCATCGGGCGTTGTGAAGTTTCCCACCTGGAAGAGAGTGAACCCAGACAAGTCCGTGGGGACTTCCACCAGGCAATTTGCTCCGGTTCCAACATCACTCACCCATAGCTCGCCGGTGTAAGAATCGTAAGTCATCCCGTCGAGGCCATAATACCCAACCGTGTGGTTCGTGACGACAGTAAGCGTATTCAGGATGGCTCCCGAACTCGGATCGACTTGGACGATTTGCGTGTGATGGTTCACCACCGCAAAAAGATGACCGGCCGGGTCGTAAGCCAGGCCGTCTACCGTTCCCTGCTTCGACAGCAGGGGCGTGACGGTGCCGCTGGCCAGGTCAATGCGAACAATTTGGCCGAGGCCGAAGTTGGAGACCAGGATGCTGGTTTGTCCCGGATCGAAAATGAGGTCCCGTGGATAGGTGAGGCCTGTTGCCACAATCGTGTCGGTATTGGAACTGGGGTCGTACATGGAGACAGTGCCCGTACCGTTACCCCCGGTGGTATAGAGGATTCGGCCCTGCGAATCGACGATCAGGCTATCCGGGCGGTTGGTGAGGTGCGTAAGTATAGTCACCACCCCAGTGGTCATGTTGACTTCCTGCAGCAACTGGGAACCTTCCCCTGTGGCATACAAGTAAACGGGTGGAATCACGATCGCAGGTGGACCCGGCGCAACGTCATACACGCTCGGCACTTTCACCGTTGCGGTGATCGTGTTCGTCGGGATGCTGTATTCGAGGGCTTTTACCGTCCCGGCGGCGATGAAAAGATTGCCTTGTCCATCCGCGATGATTCCTTCCGGCGTGGGGATGGCTCCTGCCTGGAAAAAGGTGAAGCTGGATAAGTCGGTTGGAATCTCGACCAGACAATTTGCCCCGCTGGCGCAATTCGTCCCGCTTCCCCCGTCCGTAGCCCAAAGCTCACCCGTGTACGGATCATAGGTCAAACCGCCGAGGCCATCGTAACCAAAGGGTGGATTCGCGATTACCGTGAGGGTATTCAGAATTGCCCCTGAGGTCGGGTCAATCTGGACGATCTGCTTGTGGTAGTTCACCACCGCGAACAGATGACCGGCTGCGTCGTACGCCAGGCCATCTACGGTTCCCTGCCTGGACAGCAGGGGTGTGACGGTGCCGCTGGCCAGGTTCACGCGAACAATTTCACCGACGCCGAAGTTAGAAACCAGGATGGTGGTTTGTCCCGGATCGAAAATGAGTTCGCGTGGAGCGCTGAGGCCCGTCGCGATCGTCGTATTTGTATTGGAAGTGGGGTCGAACATGGAGACAGTGCCATTGGCCGAGTTGCCGGCGGTGTACAGGATGCGGCCCTGGGAATCAACGATCAGGCTATAGGGCCGGACACTGAGGTGACTGAGCGCGGTCACCACCCCAGTGCTCATATTCACTTCCATCAACTCCTCGGAGGCTTGACCCGTGGCATACAGGTTCTGGGACCAGGCGGCTGGCGTGAAGAGAAGGGGCACAGAAACCAAAATGGCTGCCAGACGCAGAAATGTACGCATGAATTGGTCTCCTGGGACGGTGCTTTTCACTATGATCGCAGATGCATCAGGCCGGACGAGCACAAATGAACCCTGGGGAAGAGTAAGCGGAATAGGTCAGATTTCGCCGGTTCTCGGTCTGTCGAAAACCGTCAATTTGCGCTTCCCGCGCGGCTTCGCGGGCAAAACCTGAAGGATTCTCGCAGACGATCCGTGATGTGTCAACCCATCATTTGTGGCATGATTCTTGTGGCATGATTGGCGGAAATGACAGCGGGAATGACAGCGAGAATGCCAGTGGGACTGGGATCGCGCGGGACATGGCCACCATGAACTCGCTGTCTGCTCGGGAACGGACATCCCTTGCGGTTCCTGGCCTGCGGGCCGAGCATGAACTCCTGCTTCTTTGTTCCCGGGTCTCCGTCGATTCTGCAGACGCGGCGCGCATCCGGCAATTACTGCAAGCTCCCGTCGATTGGAACGTCTTCCTGCTTGCAGCCAGCCGTAACCACGTCCTGGGTCTGGTTTCAAACAGGCTCCAGGCCACCTGCCCCGACGCGCTTCCTGGAGAAACTCTGGGATTTCTGCGCGATTGCTCTCGCAAAATCGTAGAGCGCAATCGTTACCTGGCCGGCGAACTGAAGCGGATCTGTAACCTGTTTCGTTCAAATGGAATACCCGCCCTGCCATTCGGAGGGCCTGTGCAGTCCGCCACTGCCTACGGGGACGATTCCCTGGCAGAGATCAAGAATCTGGAGTTTCTCATTGATCAGAGAGAAATTGACCAGAGAAAAATTGGTCAAGGAAACATCGTGCGGGCCCGCGATCTTCTCATCGCCGACGGCTATCGCCGCGACTATACGTGGGATGCGGCTCGGGAGGCGGCGGAACTGCGCTTCCGGCGGGTCATCGGCCTCGACCGCAGCGAAGATGGAGCCCACGTCTGGCTGTTCTGCGAACTGGACCCCGGCAGCTACTCGCGGCCGCTGAAATTCCAGTCGTTCACGCCCGCCGTCGTCTCGCTAGATGGTGAATCGATTCCAACTCTGAACCCCGAGGATGCTCTGCTGCATGCTTGTGTGCACGCGGCGGATGAAGCGCTTTCGCCGCACCTGGCCCTGATCAGTGCCGCCGCCCACCTCGCGTCCCGCCTCGATGCCGACGCGTGGCAGCGATTCCTTGGTCGCTCTGGGTCCCTGGGAGTCCGTCGAAAGGCGATTGTAATTCTCGCCCTTGCCAGCGATCTGCTGGGAGCAGCGTATCCGGAACCGATCCGATCTGCCATTCGGTCTGATCCCGCCGTCCCAAGGCTGCGCGCGCATGTGATCGAGTGTCTGTTCTCTGACACGGACCGCGTACCCAGCATGAGGAAACGAACCACTTTGCAACTTGCGGCGCGGGAGCGTCTCGTCGACAAGGCTCGGTTTCTGACCCGTCTCGCCGCTGTGCCCACGCGGGATGATTGGGCTATGATGCCGCTCCCCGCTTCCGCTTACTACGTCCTGCGCCCGCTTCGCATGCTGGGCCGCCGCGTGGGATTGTTCCGGCCGCGGCGTTTGGCCGTCTTCATGCCGACCCCGATTGAAATTGTCGAAGAGATGCTCGCGCTCGCTGAGGTAGGCCAGTCCGATACGGTCTATGACCTGGGTTGCGGCGATGGCCGCATCGTGATATCGGCGGCTTCCCGCTGCGGGGCACACGGCGTTGGTGTGGACCTTGACCCAGATCGCGTCGCCGAAGCCAAAGCCAGGGCCCGTGCCGCCGGAGTGGACCATCTGGTTACGTTTTTGCAGCAGAATGTCATGGATGTCGATATTTCCTCCGCGTCCGTTGTCCTTATGTTTCTCTCGCCACAGGCCAATCTCATGCTACGGCCGCGGCTGAACCTGGAACTACCGCCTCATGCTCGCATCGTTTCCCGTTCCCATGATATGGGCGACTGGGCTCCTCTAAAGACCAAGCTGGTGGCTTGCGACGGCGCTCTCTCCCGAATCCATTTATGGCACGTGAAGGACGCGAAATCGTCCCGATAAAAACCTTGGTGAGGCTTCGCATCTGCGGAATGCCGCTCCAGCGATGTTGTGCCTCCCTTGGCTTGGGCTTGAACTGAAGGTGACATGCAGGGAGCAGGTTCAGGGCAGAATCGGTCCCCTGAGTGTGAAAACAGTTGCGCATCTAATCGTGGGCGCCTATCCCAAAGCTTCCTTTCTATCTCCAACTGAGACGTAATAATGCACTTCCCGCCGATCCCCAGCCCGATGGTTTGGCAGGGTGTTTGCAGACAGTCATACCTCGACAGTTTGTCCTTCGCACACCTCCCTCGTTGAAGTGAAGGAAGTCGATTATCCATGCGATTCAGGTGAAAAGTTGATGAAGAAGTTCCGTGTGTTGATGGCGATCCTGTGTCTTGGCCTGCTGCCCGCTTGCAGTACAAAATCCTCCACTCCCGTCGCACAGCGCACTCTGTCGTCGATCCAGATCACGCTTGCGCAAGCGTCCGTGGCCGACGGTCTTACGGACCAGCTCACGGCCACCGGCAAGTATAGCGACGGTACTAGCCAGGACCTCACCGCGACCGTTACCTGGACTTCGTCCGCGACGAACGTTGCCACTGTTTCCGCAGGCGTGGTGACGACACTTTCACAAGGGACCGCAAACATCACCGGTTCGCTTTCCGGCGTGACCAGTCCGCCCGTAACGGTGACCGTAGGCGCCCCAATCGTTAAGTCGGTGGCCGTTTCGTCCACCAGTGCGTCGATTGCCAAGGGTACGACCGTGCAATTTACAGCTACCGGCACCCTGACTGACAACAGCACGCAAAACGTTACCGGGTCGGTGACCTGGAGTTCTTCGAATACGTCAGTCGTAAGCATCAATGTGAATGGTGCATCGGGCTTGGCCATGGGCTTAGTGGCTGGCAGCTCCCAGATCACCGCTAGCGTCACTAACGCGTTAGGCACCGTGTCCGCCAGTGCGACCTTGACCGTCACCAACGCAACGCTCACCTCCATCAACGTCACACCGACGGACTTGACCGGGAACAGCTCCATCCCGCTCGGAACCGTGCAGCAGTTCACCGCAACGGGCACATTTTCTGACAACAGCACGCAAAACATAACGGGCACCGTGGTCTGGAGTACCTCGCCTGCCAGCGTGGCCTCAATAACCACCAGCGGGCTGGCCACCGCGACCGACCTCGGGACCTTCACCGTCACGGCAACCTCCGGCGCGATCAGCGGAAGTGTCTCAGCCACGGTCAGCGCAAGCAACCTCACATCGATCGCGGTCCTTCCCGCCAATCCGATCATCGCGCAAAACACGACCCAGCAGTTCTCGGCAACCGGCACTTTCAGCGATGGCAGCACGCACAACCTAACCGCTGATGTGACGTGGACCTCGTCCGATACTACGGACGCCCCCATCGGCAGCGCGAGCGGACTAGCCAAGGGCCTGGCGCCGGAATCCGGCGCAACCATCACCGCAACTTTGGGGACAATCAGCGGCACCACCACGCTCGAGGTCACCAACGCCACCATCGTGTCGATCTCAGTCTCGCCCACGGGCCGCACCATCGCCCCCGGCACCGAGTTGGCGTTTACCGCTACCGGAACCTTCAGCGATTCCAGCACGCAGGTTCTAACCACCGACGCAACCTGGACATCCAGCGACACCTCCGTGGCAACGGTTGGGGCTGGAGGCGTCGCGACCGCCGTCGGGCCCGGCACCACGAATATCGGCGCCGCTTTCGGTGGCAAGACCGGATCAGCGCTCTTAACCGTGAGTTCGGTGACGCTGAAATCCATCGCGGTCACACCCGCCACCGCGGTGATGGCCCCCGCGTCTACGTTGTCCTACAACGCCACTGGTACATACAGCGATGGCAGCACTGAGCCCATCACCGGCACGGTGACCTGGACGTCTTCGGCGAACAACGTAGCGAGTATCACCAGCTATGGCCTCGCCACCGGCCAATCGGCGGGAACAGCAACCATCACGGCACAGCAGGGATCCGTAAGTGGCACCGCTGCCGTTGTGGTCGCATCATCGATTCTGGAGTCGATACAGGTTTCCCCGTCCAGTGCCACGGTTGCGGAGCTGACAGGGACGCAATTCAATGCTGTTGGCACCTTTGCAGACAACAGCACACAAAACCTGACGGGCTCCGTAAATTGGACTTCGTCCCCAGCCTCGATTGCGACGGTAAGCAACGCCTCGCCGACCAAAGGGCTGGCGACGGGAATCACGCCAGGAAACGCAACCATCACCGCCCTGTTCGCAGGACTAACCGGAAGCGCCACACTAGCTGTAACCAGCGCCACCCTCACTTCGATTACGGTCACACCGGCTGATCCCACGATCGCTCTTGGCGGTACGGAGCAATTCACTGCGACGGGCAATTTCAGCGACGGGAGCACCGAGGACCTTACCGATCAGGTAGCTTGGACATCCTCCGACGTGAGCGTTGCGACGATCAAGGCAGACGGATTAGCCAGCACCGCCGGCACCGCCGGCAACACAAGCATCACCGCCACCATGAACGGCGTGAAAGGAACCGCCACACTGACGGTCAACTGAGCGCGGAGGTGACATGGCCGGCTGCGGAAATTGCCCGCTTTCTCTGGGCGGGCGGAAATCGGAACGTCGATGTGCCCGACGAACCAGGTTAGCGAGCGGGTTCGGCCAGCCTGAGGTGCGGCTCCACGAGGGAGAGCAGTTGGTCTCTCAGAAACGGTCCACTCGCCAGCAGGCCTGACAAAAGCGGATCCCGGCGATTCGCGCTCAGGCTGGTTCTCTCCAGAGTGCTCACAAAACCGCCAGCGCTCTCCACCAGAGCTGCTCCGGCAACCACGTCCCACTCATTCTTAGGCGTCAGAGTAAAAGTAACGTCCGCGAGCCCAGCTGAGACCAGCGCGAGCTTGTAGGCGACCGAACCCATCGCCTGGACTTTGAAACCACTATTTTCGAATGCTGTCCAATCGCCGCGCTTCACTTCACTCCGGCTGGCGAGGATCAGGGCCCCGTCAAGACTGGTGCGCTGGCTGGCGCGTACGGGCTGACCGTTATAGAGCACTCCGCAGTCAACCGCTCCGAGAAATGTTTCCCTGGTGGCAGGATTGTAGATTCCTCCGGCGACGGGCTTCCCATTCTCGACGAAGCCGATGGAAACGCAGAACTCCGGCAGCCCCATCACAAACTCGCGGGTACCATCCAGCGGATCGACCACCCAAACGCGGCTCTTGTCGAGGCGGGAAAGATCGTCAGCGCTTTCTTCCGACAGCCAGCCTTCGCCCTCCCGCAGCAGATTCTGGCGCAACACGGCGTCTAAGGCTCGATCGGCTTCGGTTACGGGATCGTGCCCGATCTTATATTCGGTTTCAATCGCGCCGGGAGTAAAGCGTGCGAAGACGGTGCGGGCAGCCTCCAGGGCGGATTCGATGCGGGCGAGAATATCCGAATAGACAGAAGTCATGCAGCCCCTTGGAATTAATTTGTTACGCAGGCCACAACATGCGGGCCCCGGTGATCAACAGCAAAACGCAAAGCACACGACGCAGCCAGAGCATGGGGACTCGCGTGGCCAGATGCGAACCAATCAAACCTCCAGGAATGGAGCCGATCAATAGCGCAACCACCAGCCTGGAATCTACGTTGCCCGCCTTGAATTGAAGCCACCCGGTCACGCCGAACAGTACGACCGCATGCACCACGTCAGTCCCGACATTGATCTTGGGAGGGAAACTGTAGAACAACAGGAGCAGCATCATGATGATGCTGCCCGACCCGACCGAGGTTAGGCCCACGATGAAACCCACGGTGAGGCCGATGATCGCCATCCCTGCAAAACCCTTCATGGACGGCGCACGATTCGCGATTCGATCTTCGATGTTTTTCTGGAGGAGCAGCATCGTGGGAATCACGACGAGTAGCACCCCGACTGCCAGCTTGATAAAGGTATTCACCCCGTTTCCGTATAGGAGACGGATGTAGATCAGCAGCTTGACTCCAGCGAAGGAACCGGGAACGCTTCCCAGCGCCAACGCGAGGACAACCTTCCGGCGGACTGTTCCATTTCTCAGGTGGAGCAGCCCGGCCGGGATTTTGGTGAAGAATTGAAATAGCGCGTCGGAACCGACCGCCACGATAGGCGAATAACCCAATCCGAAGATCAGAATGGGGAGCATGAGAACACCGCCCCCGACGCCGGTCAGCCCAATCATGATTCCGACCACAAAACCTACCAGGATTTTGGTCGCGATTATCGGCATGTTGAAATCTTCTTAGGCTCCAGTTCCGTTTACGCCAATAAATCCCTCGCGCTCGAGGTGCAGCACGATTTCCTGCGCCGCTTCTTCGGGAGAAAGGTCGCCAGTATTGATGGTGACCTCGGCATCGGCCGGAATTTCGTAAGGATCCGAGATGCCGGTGAACTCCTTGAGAATGCCTGCCCGCGCTTTGGCATAAAGTCCCTTGCGGTCGCGCTGTTCGCATACTTCCACCGAGGTTGCCACATGCACCAGGATGAATCCTCCGTAGGGCTCGATCATCTGGCGCACGTGCTTGCGAGTGGCGTCATAAGGCGCGATGGGCGCGCAGATCGCGATGCCGCCGTTCTTCGTGATCTCCGATGCCACGTAGCCGATGCGGCGAATGTTGATGTCGCGATGTTCTTTTGAGAAACCCAGCTCTGACGAAAGATGCTTGCGCACCAGGTCGCCGTCGAGGATCGTGACCGGGCGTCCGCCCACTTCCAGAAACTTGGTCAGCAGAACATTCGCGATGGTCGATTTTCCGGAACCCGAAAGTCCGGTGAAGAAAATCGTGACCCCCTGCTTGTTGCGGGGCGGAAAGCTGCGCCGCAACTCCTTCACCACTTCAGGATAGGTAAACCATGCCGGAATCTCGCGCCCTTCGTTCAGGCGGTCCCGCAGTTCGGTGCCCGAGATGTTCAGAACCTTGTCGCCGTTTTTCACTTCGTCATCCGGCACATAGCGGTCCTGATCTTCCAGGTAGACCATCATGTTAAAAGGCACCATGGTCACGCCAATGTCGGCTTCGTGTTTCTTGAATACTTCCTGCGCCTCGTAGGGCCCATAGAAGGGCTTACCGTCGGTATCCTTGCCCGGTCCCGCGTGGTCGCGCCCCACAATGAAGTGAGTGCAGCCATGGTTCTTGCGGATCAGTGCATGCCACATGGCCTCGCGCGGACCGCCCATGCGCATGGCCAGCGGCAGTAACGAAAGTTTCTGCGAGCCTTGCGGATATTTCGAGCTGAGCAACTGGTAACAGCGCACGCGCGTGTAGTAGTCCACGTCGCCCGGCTTGGTCATGCCCACCACGGGGTGAATCAGCAGGTTGGCCTCAACTTGCTTGGCTGCCCGGAAGGTCAGCTCGACGTGTGCGCGGTGCATGGGATTGCGGGTCTGAAATGCGACCACGCGGCGCCAGCCCAGGCGTGCGAATTCCGCGCGTAACTCACCCGGCGTAAAGCGCAGGCTGCGGAAGTCGTAATGCGACGGTTCCTGCAACCCTTCAACGCTTCCGCCCACATACCACGGGTTCGATTTGTTGATGGCATAATCCGCGCCGGGATGCGCCTTGCTGGTGCTGTTGAACACCGCTTTGGCCTCGGCCGCGCGGTCCGGTTGCCAGACTTCTTCCACGTTCAACACCGCCAGCATCACTCCCTCAGCATCGCGCAGCGCAATCTTGCTGCTCCCCGGCGTGAGCTTCTTGGCGAATTCCTCGGTGACGTCGAGCGTAATCGGCATCGGCCACAAAACTCCGCTGGCCAGCCGCATGTTATGGCAAACGCCTTCATAGTCGGCGCGCGTCATGAAACCGCGCAGAGGCGAAAAGCCCCCGCTCATCAGCAGCTCGAGGTCGCACAGTTGCCGTGCGCTCAGGTCCCACGATGGCCACTCTTTCGAGTGCGCTTTGAGCTCTGCAGCTCGCTCCGGTTGAACAGTCAGCTCCGTAAGTTGTCCGCCGTGCGGCGGAATAAGATGGCCCGTGGAAACAGTCAAGCTTTCAGCCTCCTGAACTTTTTAAGTCTTCTTCGTCTACTGCCTTTATCGCCATTGCCTTGTTCTATATGCTGCGGCAGGCCTTCAAGATTCAACAATGCAGGAAATTAATACTGGGGGGTGGGTCGTGGATCCCCTGATCCTAACTCTGGATCGAGCTTACCATCGCCGCCGAGCATCCACCAAGTCTCTGAAGGGACCCGTACCCTAGCCCCAGTACTCGCAATCCAGGGTCCGTACGAACCGGCGAATACACCTGTAAGAATTTGAAAATAAACCGTTTATATTGACACTATGCGTTCCACAGGCGACTCCCGCCGCGGCGATGAAAAAGTTTGCGGCAAAAGGTGCGTTCGCGGTCCGGTCACCTCCCAAGCCCCGATCCCGCCTTTTGTTATGCCCCTTGTCGTCGCCTAAAGTAAATTGCCTCGTCGAGGTCGCCCTAAGGCAGGACGGGACGGGTTTGAACGTGCACTCTAACGCTTTGAACCCAGGAATACATCGGGAAGACCGTGTAATTTGTTCAGCGGTCCCGTGTAACGAGGGAGAATTTTCACCTAGGGTATTCACCCTAGTTGGTAGCATCCGTGGTTCGCACGCCGAGCAGAAGGGACCGCTCTCTTAACTTTTTTGGGAGCGCCCCAAGTTGGCTTGCTAGCTTCAACCGCGCAGCCCTCGCTGCCGTATTGGAGCGTCCGTTCGAAGCCGCCATTTCGTCGAAATTGCCGCGGTTTTACAGGCGTTTCTGCGTGCACGGAACCCGTTTGCGTACCTGCATTGTGGCCCGTCTTCGCGCGTTTTCCCGTGCGTTTTCAAGCCCCGGATTCCCATATTCGCACGCCTGTGGAAATGAATGTTCTCACGTCACAGCCAAAATCGTCTCAAAGTGGCATGGTGGATGCTACCAGTTATGGAAACATCATCCAGAATCACGATCCGGCGACATTTTGCAATTTGGCAAGATTCGGCACCGCCCAGCTTGGGGCGGGAAAGTCACTACGGGGGAAAACGATGAAAGAACAGCCCGTTCGCTTAGGGCCGCGCGAACAGCAAATCGTTGAGTTGCTCTTGCAAGGCTGCGACAACGCCGAAATTGCGAGTCAGCTGAATATGGCGCGAAGAACCGTGAAAGCTCATTTCAACCGGTTATTCCTGCGTTTCGGAATTACCGATGGCATCAAACGGGTCAAACTCGCGACCCTCTTATACCGGAGGCAATCATGCATGCAATTGAGCGCTATGGAAATCGTACCCCCAGTGAACGGGAACAGCAGGTCATCCAGCTTGTCGCACAAGGCCTGAAGAACAAAGAAGTGGCGGATGCCATCGGCACCACCGAACATGTGGTGAAAAACTACCTGCGCGTCATCTACGACAAGCTCGGCCTCTGGAATCGCGTCGAGCTAGCCCTGTGGTACGAATCCCGCCGCACCGGCCCCACCCTTGTAAGCCAGTACAACTAGCTCTCGTGCCGGAGGCTTGTGCCCAAGGTTTGTGTAGTGCGGGCACTCTGGCCCCCCACGGCCGCGCCAGCGGTCGGCCTTTGACCTCGGCCTGATAGCCGCCGCAGGAAAAGAACATTTTGGATTTCAGATTGAAACCCAAAATCTTGCGACCTGGGCATCAATCAGAAATCAACTATCCGAAATCGCTCTTCTCCTGCCACTACTGGCACCCCAGATTCGGAAGATCGCGAATCCGTTCCCCTGCGCCCGGAACTCCCTTACGCGCGGCTGCATCCAGCAACAGACGGGCCTGGTCGCAATTCCTCGGAACACCGTCTCCGGTCACGTAGAGATCAGACAGCAGCAGAGCCGCCGTCGCGTTCTCCTTGCCCAGCGCCTTCCATAGCCATTGCGCGGCCTCGCTGCTGTCGCGAGCCTTGCCTTGCGTCCCGCTGAGATAGCCTTCTGCAATCGTCAGTTCTTCTGCGCCGTGGCCTCCACGATCGGTGAGCTCGGCGAGAGCAGGATCGGTGTTCGTGTCTAACTTCCCGTCCCCATTCGTAGCCTCGATCGACCTCTGAGCAGAAGCCGCAGCCCTGGAACCATTAGGTTCCGCCCGTTCCTCAGGATTCCTTTTTTCGCTCTGCTTCGTCGGAGAGTATCCCGCCGGCGTAGGCGACAAAGCATGAACCACGACGGCCGGAGTGACATCGTTCCGCTTTGCCGTCTGATCAGGCAGCGATGACCCAGCTAAGGATGAGCTGCCCGATGCGCCGCTCAACGACGAGGACGTTCGCCCCGCAGTCGAGTCAACTTTCACAGCCGCGTTCTGTGCCACATCGTGAGAGCGCAGCCACGCCGCGGTACCATGCGCACCCACATAGAACAAAGTCCCGACGAGGATTGCGAGGGCCGCGCCCATCAGCCAGCGCGAGCGCCGCTGGCGCGCCTGTTGCTGCTCCAGAAAAAGTCTGGGAACGTCGTGGGTAATCGGTTTGACCCCCTGCGCCCAAATCAGCTGCCGCTCGTGGAGGAAAGGCTCCACCGGGGTCGGGAGCGAATCGATCTTCTGATCGCCTCTCTGATCGTCAAATCTCTCTTCGCCGATTTTTGAGTCTTCTCCAAGCTTCTCTTGCTCGACGTGATCCGATTGCGCCGCGAGTTCCAACCCCGGCTCCGGGATTGCCGAAACTTGCGCGCTGTTTCCATTCTGCGGCATTGCATCCGGCACACTCTCTCGCGCCGGCAACGCAGACCCGCAAGCTCCACAGAATTTTTGTTCCACCAGCGCCAGGCGACCGCATGAGCGGCACTGGATGAATTCCTCCCGCAGCGGCGCCGCCAGTCCGGGAGACACTTCGAAATAGTTTCTGGAAGTCACCGCGGCAGTCTCGGAGCTCGTCGCGGCGGGAGTGGCGGGGAAATTTTCGGCAGAATTAGCCGGGGAATTCGCAGGGAAATTCTCGGAAGAAAACGTGCGGCCTTCCTCGGCTGCGTTGCCCGGCTCGCTTGCAACGGCCGTCGACAGCGCAGAGGCTTCCCCGGCGGAGGAGTCACGCTCCAGTTCACGCAGCAACTCCTGCACCGCCTGCTCCCGTTTTTCCGGCGGGTTGGTGAAGTACACCTCCGCCCACCGTCCCATGTTCCTGCCCAGCACCGGGTTCGTCAGAGGATTCAGTTCCGGCGACGGCAGCGTCTTGGGGTAGTCCTGGTTGTCGTCAAAATTCGACACGCGCAGCTTCTCCGGGGGCGGGCTGAGACTGCACCACGATTCCACTCCGGCCCCACCCAGATTGTCAAACCCAGATGGCCCACCCCTAGTTGCTAGTTGCGAGTAGCTAATTGCGAGTGGCCAGCAACACCTTGTCATTCCGAACGCCGCGTTTTTCATAGCCGCGGAGGAATCTCAGTCTGCTCTGTCGTGGCGCGTCAGCCACATGGTGCAGAAGTTGTGCCATGCTAACCACTAATCACTACGTGACCCAGAATTGTTAAACCCGGCTGTTCCGCAAAGGTTGTCAGAGGAAAGATGGCTAGAGCAAATCAGAACTCAAAATGCAGAAGTAAAACCAGGTTTTACCTTCTGCATTTTGACTTCTGACTTCTGCATTCCATCAATTGCAAGGCTTGCGATAAGCCGGCTCGAACTGGCCAAGTTGCGCATCCCGCTGGTTGGTGTATTTGCCTTGCGGAGTCTTGCCGTAGAGATCGGCTCCGGGGCAGTAGTAGAGAGCCGAGTGCAAATCCACCCACACCTGCGTGTCGGGATTTCCCTTGTCCTCCACTGGATCGGGCGGGTCGGCCAGGCCGATGCTGATCAACAGTTTGTCGAACGCGGAAAGATCGGCGTCAGGAGCCGGCCGGCGATGGCTGACCTTCGCCGCGCTATTCGCTCCGAACGAATGCTCCGACCAGATACTCCAACGAATGACCGCCGCGACAAGCACAACGGCAACCGCCAGATAAACGTCGCCCCGTCGCGTATTCCAGAAGCGGACGAACGAGTTCTGGTTTCTGGAGGCCGCAAGCTGCTCGAACGCTGCTTTCGCTTTGGCCGCGGAAGTCCAGGCAAGAGGATGTGCGGTTGCGAGCGCCGTGGTGCTGGCCAGGCCCGCGGCGGTTTTTTCCGCTTTCCCATTATCTCCGTCCGCGTCCCCATCCATGTTGGTCTCAACGTCCACATCTGCTTTGAACGAATCTGCCTTGAACGAATCTGGTGCGAACGAATCTGATGCGGACAAATCTGGCTCGATCAGTTCCTCCGCGACCGCTTCGTCGCCAATTGATCTTGCGTCGAATGACTTTGCATCGAGAGATTCCGGTTCGAAAGCTTTCTCTTTCGTTGATTCCGCGCGCACGGATTTCTGCTCGACAGGTACGTCCAGGCCCGCAGCAAATTTTCTGGCCGCCGCTGAAATGTCGAGTACTTCCTTCCGTAGCGGTGCCGCCGGTTCCGTTCTCGCCGCCGGCTTCCAATTCGTTTCCAGTTCCTGTGTCGCTTCCGGTTCCGGTTCTCCGAAGGGGTCCTCCAACTCCGACAAAACTGCCTCCCACGGCTGTATTTCCACCGGCACGCCTGGACTGATTCTCCGCCCCGCTGCCCGCACTGTGCCATTCGCCTGAGCCGGCGCAGCATTTTGCTTACTGGCCTGTTGCATCTGCCAGAGCGAAGCCAGCTTGCTTTGCATGGTCGGAGGCTGATATTCGCTGCTCCGCGGCGAACCACATTTTCCGCAGAACATTTCTTCGCCTACTAGTTCGTGGCCACACTTGCGGCAGAAAAACGCAGGCGCCGAAGGCTTTTTCGGAATCGTTGCCGCAGGCGCGTTCGCGGCAACGCCGGCCACAGACGGATTCGCTCCAGCAGGATTCATCGCAGGAAAATTCGTCGCAGGGGAACTCGTCGCGGAGAGACTCGCGGGGGAAACGCCCGCAGTCGGCGTGCCCATGGGAACCATTGCATTGGGTGCAGTTGCTGCAGGTGCCGCGCTCCGTGCGACCGATTCTTTCAGCGCAGGACTCTCCATCAAGGCCGCCAGATTAGGCCGCAGTTTTTCCAAAGCTTCCAGCATGGTGGCGCGCTCCGCCGCCAACGACTTGCGCGAGGACACGCCGGCCTCGCGGGCCAGCGCTTCCGTCACCAACCCAGCCATCAACTGGCCGCTGTGCACGTCCTGTTCGCGAAAGCCGTTCGCGCTGGCGAAATAAAGTTCCAGCGCGCCCGCGATTCCGCTGTCGCGATAGATCGGGACCGCGATCAGCGACCCGATCCCGCGCCGCCGGCACTCTTCCGCGTCGAGCAGAAAGTCCGAATTCACCTCTGCGCCACGAATCACCTCACCCGAGCGCAGGCAGTTAAAGCAAAGCGCCTTTTCCATCGCGACTTCGCTGCCGCGCGCCAGGGTCAGCAGTCCGCTCACGGCCCGGTACCGCAACTTCTTACCTTCAGTCTTGCTTTCGACAATTCCAATCGCCGAACCACCAGCCCCTGTGATCTCAGCCGCGCGCTGCGCCACCAGCGCCATGGCATTTTCCAGTTCGAGATGGCGAGTCAGAATCTGCTGCTGGGTTTCGACAATCTGCGCCAGCGTGAGAGTGTCGGCGTCTTTCGTGGTGCCAGCGGAGCTGATGCTCGCCGGGCTGATGCCGACGGGTTCCGAAGGGACCGCTCCCGAGGCGACAGTTTCCGGCGCGAAAGATTTTTCAGCGGCGAATTTTCTCGAGATGGTTTTTTCGGCTGCAGTTTTCTGAGCGCCAGGTTTTTCAGCGCCAAGCTTTTCGACGACGAAATTGCCTGCCGCCGCGGAGGCGCTCGCAGCGATCGGCGGCGCCAGAACTTTATTCGTCGAGAGCTCGCTCAGCGAGATCTGATTTGCCGAAGCTGGGTTCCGCCCCTGCTTCTGCAGATCGCCTTGCTCCTGAATCACAAATGCCGCTTCCAGCAGCTTGTCCAGAGTCTGCTCGTCGAGCACAGGTTTTTTTGGGTCGGACTTTTTTGGGTCGGACACGGTTCCCTTTGCCATCGCCAACCACGCTCGGATGCGCGGACACAGAAGCTGCCAGACCCGAGGATATGGCTATTTTAATGCAACTTCCATACCAAATTTTCACCCAAAGAAGCGTTTCATCCCCCAAGCAATCCTCGCGGCCATAGCAAGACGCATCTGCTCGGGTTCCGGGGGCGACGCGACAAGCCCATTTCTTTCAAGACATTGCGGTCCCGACTTGCTGATTCAAGATCCGGGCTTAGAAAAATGCCGCTGGCCCGCCATTCGCATTTGCGGAGGCGACCGAAGGTGACCAAGGTAATCCGCGGTAATCCGCAAGAAGATGCACACAAGAGGACCGCCGCAGGTGCTCGACTCCGGCAGGTTGCGGGAGTGCGGCAGGTTTATTTTTCCGCGTATTGTAAGAAATCCATCCGCAGCGATGACTACCTGAATGGAGGCGAAATACGGTCACGGTTTCTCGACTCAGCCAAGTTTCCCGACGCAGCCAGGATGAGATGTATGCAGAGGCCAGTTCTCTGCATGGCGCAGCCATTCAGCGACTCGCCCGCGGCTATGAGGCTGATCCTGATAAGCAAAAAGATCTGCTGCAAGAGATACACCTGGAGTTATGGAAAAGCCTCGGATCCTTTGATGGCCGCTGTAGTTTGCGAACCTGGGTTTATCGTGTCGCGCACAACGTCGGAGCTTCGCACGTGGTACGCAGTCGCCGGTTGAGTTCCCGGTTAACAGACTTGGAAAAGCTGGAATCCGAAATGCCCGGGATTGACGAGGTCCAGATCGATCGCCAATTGTCGGCGGCAAAAATATTCGATCTGATTCGCCGGCTCAAGCCTCTGGACCGTCAAGTCATCATGCTTTACCTCGAAGGGGAGGAAGCCGGACCCATCGCAGAGGTGACCGGGCTCTCTCCGGCCAACGTTGCCACCAAGATACATCGAATCAAGAGAGCACTTAAGCAGAATTACAAGGAAGGAGCCGCAGATGCGAGACCCTCAAGCGTCGGAATCTGAACCACAAACTGCCTGGAGAATGCAGGGACAGGGAGAGGAGCGGCGGAATATGCAAGTAGTAGTAACGCCCGACCAATTATGTGCCATGGCCCGCTCGCGAGAAAGATTGAGCGCCCGTGTACGCGCAGCCAGCTTGGTTGTAATTGCAGCCATTGCCACGGGCCTTCTCTACGACGTGTACAGAGTTGACCAGCCGTGGATCAGGATCGGAGTGGCTTGGACGCTGTGCATCGTCGTTTACCTGCTCGCGCCCGCATTCGAAAACTCCGCATACGAAAGCAAAGCACGAGGGGTTGACGCGAGCGAGCCCTGCATTCGTTTTCTGGAAAGAGAGCATGAGGAGAGAAGGCGTCATTATCTTCGGATCCGAAATCGCCTGTTTCTGTTCATTCCGGGCATACTGGCATGCTGGTTTGGTCGCACGCTCCCGATAATCAATGGCTCATCTGTCTCTCATTCCGCTCCGACCTGGCTATTTCTCACCACCGCAATCGCTCTGGTTCTACTGTGGTTCGCGTTCGGGAAAGCGGCCCAAAAAGCGGCCTGCGACCGCGACGAAATTTGCCGCAGCGCCGGCAATTGAATTTCTCCCTCTTTGCTCGCGTATGTGTCCTTGGAGAAAGCCCGTTGGCAAGAACAGCCGGGAAGAAGCACGTTAAGTGCCGCGACAACGGCGATACCCGGGAGTTAGGGAATCGGTGAAACCTCGCCTTAACACTCAGTGACCAACCGCCCAAAACGTGCTATGTGGTTACGTCAACTTGCCTTGCCGGTCTTGTCGGCCCAGGCGAACCACCCTCAGAACTCACATGCCGCAACCAGCTTCAAAAGCCGAAGAAGCGTCTCGCGCTCCTCAAGGGTCATTTGCCGCCGCACACTCTCATCGGCGGTCACCCGAGCTTCGATTAGCCGTTCCCGGTACTTCCTTCCTTTGGCCGTCAGCTGGACTCGAATGGCTCGGCCCGATTTTGCCCTGTGCTCCGACACCAGTCCTTCCTTGGCCAGTGTCTTGATAGCCCGGTGCACGACGGTCCGGTCGATACCCAGAAGCGTGGCGATCTGATTCTGATTCAGCGTCGCTCCGCGACGCAAAGTCGACAGGATAAAACCGCGCGTCGCCGAGCACGGAGTTTTTCGCTCCAGTCGCTTTCCCACCGAGAAATACGCTGCCGCGATGTTGGCGAGTACCGAGTCTTTCAGAATGTCCTCGGGAATCTCTTTCCTGGGGAGGATGTTCATAGGACGGTCACCGTAGCATCGAGAGGTCTTCGCCACTGCGGTGGCTCATTGTAGGCACGCGATTTCTTCCCGACCGCAATCACCATCACAATCTCGTGCTGCCGGCCAGACAACCCCAGATATTGCGAGAGCCTGCGGCCGTCAAAGCCTTCCATCGGACAGGTGTTCATTCCCAGCGCTTCGGCAGCGATCATCAGATTCTGGCAAGCCAACGATGTACTCTTCGTGGCCCACTTGAATAAGTCCTGCCGGGAGAGCGGCGGCATCCCGATCACCATCCGCAGATTCAGCAGTCGGAACAAGGCCCGTTTGATGGCGGCAAACATTCCGAATGGCCCCGGCATGAACAGGATCCGGCCAATCTTTGCCTTTCGCTCGTAGTCGCGAAGTTTTGCTTCGGTGAAGTTGCTTTTGCGCATCCACTCCAGCTGTTCTTGCGCCGTGGTCGACAGCGATCCGAGGTCGGCAACGGCCACGACCAATGCGGAGGCGGTTTCCGCGGGCTTCTGTCCGAGGCACAGTTTCGCCACCGCGGCCTTGCTTGCCCCGGACCCCACCCAATAAAACTTGTAAGGCTGGCTGTTAAAGCTTGAGGGGGCATGGCGAGCCGCATTGAGAATTTGCTCGCGCAGCCCTTCGGGAATTTGAACAGGTTCAAAGACCTTAACCGCTCGCCTTTGGAAGATCGCATCCAGGGCCTCGTTCATGGTTCACCACCTCCATGTTGCTATTACAACATATCAATGTTGCATTTGCAACATGCGTCGCTGGCAGCCAGCCAGAAAGCCATCTGCCCAGTGGCGATAAATCGCGATTTCACTCATTGACCGTCGGACGAAGACTCTCCTGCTCCGGTAGGTTTGCTGAAGTCCTCATCGCAGGTGTGCTTTTCGAAATCATCGCGTAGCTGACGCTCTTGTGCCTCCGATTGGCGTCGCAACTCTTGGATTTGGCACAAAGGGACGGCGACAAGCACTACACAGACCAATGAGACCCCATCCATGCCGTATGATCTGCAACTCTCGCTTCTTCATACACATAGTTTCCCACGGGTCGAACGGCGATTGCTAACTGTTGATAAATCGCGATTTCACTCATTGACCAGCGGTCAATGACGAGTAGAGGCCTGCGTTAAACAGTTATTGGCAACGCGCTAATCGTGGATACTTCAGCGCTGCGCGAGCTGATCGCTCGGAATCGTCTTTCGGGAATTTTGAGTTGCTGGCAAACAGAGCCGCGCAGCGTCGTGGACGCTGCGCGGCTCCTGATCTCGTCTCCTGATCTTGTAGGTTTTTCGTTTAAATCACGGCTTCAGTTTGTAGATCACTCCATGGTCGCTCGATCCGCCGTAGTTCGTCGTTCCGTAAAGCATGCCGCCGTGCAGTACCAAGTCCTGGAAAGGATTCAGCATGGAGCCATCGGTGTTGTCGAACTCATGCAGCACCGTCACGGTTGCATTGCCACCGCCGGTGGGCGTCAGCCGCAGGATTTGTCCGAAGCCAGTCGGTGCGCCGGAAGAAACATCTCCTCCGCTGGAGGAAGCATAGAGGCTGCCGTCCGTTCCCATGATGATGTATCCGATCCCGGAGACGTACGATCCATTGTATGCAATCGAGAAATCTCCCGCGGCATTGATCTCAAAGATCGCGGCCGTCGTGTTGTCTTGGGTTCTGGAGAGACCGTACATATTGCCCTGCGAATCTCCGACCAACTCATAAGGATTGAGTCCGTCGCTCCCGCCGGTGAAATTGTAGAGCACAGTCTCCTTGCCCAATGGAGTGACTTTGAACGCGGTACCACAGCCGCCGTTATAGCAGGTGTTGGCGCCGCCTCCGATGGTGACTCCGTAGTAATTCCCACCGGAAAGGACTGGTCCCCCGCCCGGTTGCGTGCCGTCAGGCGCGGGTCCGAAGGAGTAAAGAACCTTTTCCTTTCCCGCAGCGGTGATTTCGTAGAAGGTGCCGTCGGTCCCTCCTCCGTTGGTGAGTCCAAAGAGATCCCCGGCGGAATCCAGCACCTGAGTTCCGATAGGCGAGGCGCCATCAGGTCCCTGGAATTCGTGCATGGTCTCGTACTTGCCCGTGGTCAGGTCATACGAGAAGGCAACGCCGCAGCCGGTACCCCCAGCACACACGCCATTCTCTTTTCCACCGTACTGTGTGGTTCCGTAAAGTGTTTCCCCGTTCTTGCTGAGCAGCAGCCCTTGGGGAAATTCCGGTTCGTAGCCGTAGCCCTCAGGGAAGCGGTGCAGCACAGTTTCTGTGCCGTCAGTGTAGTTGAAGAGCAGGGAGGAGCTATAACTGCCGTAAGACGCTCCTCCCAGGATGGACCCATCAGATGTAACAACGAGATCGCCGGGCTGCAAGCCCTTCGATCCTCCGGGGAAGTTGTACAGCAGGGTGTAGGTTTGCGCCTGAGCTCGGGAGGCGAGCATGGCGAGTGAAACAATCACCGCGGCCAGCAATGCAAGCGAGATCTGCGATCGGGCCGGCTTTTGCTGGTGATCAGCGTCGTTACTCATAATTTTTCCCTTATTAATGCGTCAATAATTGGAGGGCGCCTCCAAGTGAGGGCCGTGCATGGCACGCGACTCTTGCAGAGCAGCCCGACAGCCATCGTATGCCCCCAGTAGCGGTAGGGGCTGGTCACAATTGACCGGAATGGGAATAAATCTCAAAGCAGACAGCGTAGAAGAGCCGATCTCACTTGTAAGACTTTGGCGGCAGAAGAATCTGAATGCCGAAATAACCAAGGAAATAAGCTTGGTTGCTGCGCGCGGGTTCCAGGCCGCGACCCGCCATGAGCAGAAAAATGATGGGGCTGTGGATTTTGTAGCGCGCGCCGAAGTCGATAGTCGGCTGGTTAACGGAAGGATGGAAAGTCCCCTGGTTATAGAACTCGACGTCGGTTTCGAGTTTCGGAGTGAAATCGTGGCCCACGACCAAACCGGTGATCCAGCCATCCGGCCCTTTGTGCACCGCCTGATAACCGATTTCGAAATCCACATCCACCGGGCCAACTTTCTTCGAAAATTCGAACGGCAGAAGAAAGCTCTGGCTCGCCGGGGTGATGCCGCGGCGCACGGCGTCATTGGGATTGTTGAGAAAGAACTGGGGAAACACCGAAACCGAGAGGCCGTCTTCCCCGGCGTCGTAAAAACGCCACTTCACGCCGGGATTCGATTGACCCAGCCCAAATTGCGTCCTGCCAAATTGCGCCGCGGTCGCCGGATTCTGGACGCGCAGCCAGGCATTCTCGTAGGTGAGCTGAATACGGTCGCCAATCCCGAAATTGATGTCGACGTCGGGAGTATGCGAGACCGATTGGCCGCTGTAGAAAAAAGGCATGTAGCCAAGGTTGATTTCCCAGTTGAAGGGGCCGGGCGTGCCCGGGTCGTTGGTGTAGTAGGGCGGACCGCCCTGGGCGAATGCCGGAGTCGCAGACAAAAGAAGCAAGAAAAAGAAAAACACGGCGAGAGAGACGGAGACAGAGACAGGGACAAAGCAACCGGCGACAGTTCGTTGTCGCAGCCTCGCGCCGCGGCCCGGGAGGATGCGGCGCGGGAAGATGGGTTCGTTGCCGCAGGCGCTGTTGCCGCTCGTCTTGGCGGTCATCCTCCGTGCGCCTGTGCAAAACTGGCGGTCGCTCCGGACTCGAAGACCGAAAAGAAACTGCCAACTGCCCGTCGCACACCAATATGGGAATTGCCCATTCCCCAGCTCTTGCGAATCTCCCCGCGAACCTGTCACGCGCCCCCTCGAAGGCTTCATCGAAATGCTTCGCACTCGCGAAACCGTATGACAGGAAAGACACTTGCGAGTGTCCGGTCACCGTCCCACCCGGACCAGAAACACTCACGCGAAGATCAAGTCACACGCTTTCCTGACGTCCATCCGACGTCCGAAAACCCCGTCCAGCACCACATTCCAAGTCGTCGGTCAAGTGGTCGGACCATTACGGAACTCGGTTAGCCTAGCACAGGCCCCCTGAAGCTCTCCTGAAAACCCGGGTTAGTGCCCCTAAGTGCCTATTACTACAGGTCTTAGCCGCCAGGCTCGCCGCACGCGAACAATTGGCGAAGGCCGTGCTTTAGAGAAAGCGGCTGCCAACTTGGAGCCCGGAGGTTCAAAACGTGATCGATCTCGCCGAAGTCAAAGTGACCCCCCGCGACCAGCAGGTGCTGTTATTGCTGGTCCAGGGCTGCAGCAACAAGGAAATCGCGGGCCAGTTGAACATCAGCCCACGCACCGTCAAGCAACACCTGCGCACGCTCTTTTTGCGTGCCGGAATTCGCGACGGCCGCAAGCGCGTGAAACTGGCCATCGCCATGTTCGCCAAGGAAGAGGCCCGTTCATGACCCCCCAGGAACATCTTACCCCCCGGGAAATTCAAGTCGCGGTGCTGGTCTGGGAAGGCCTCACCAACCGCGAAATCGGCCGGATCATCGGCACCAGCGAACAGGTCATCAAGAACCACTTGCGCAGCACTTTTGACAAGCTGGGCGTCTGGAGCCGCCTGGAACTGGCCATGTACGTGGCCAGCCACGGCGGCAAAAGCTGGAATGCCAAGCCCGGCGCGTCCTCGGTCGGGTTCTCGTCGGCGGCATCGGCAGGCTAGGGGCAGTAGGCCCTTTACCACGGAGTCACAGAGACACAGAGAAACCCAACATCGTTGCAAAACCAGTGGCGGGGTGCATCTTTTCCCTGTTTATGTTTTCTCTGTGTCTCCGTGTCTCCGTGGTGAAATCGCCTTTATGCGCATTTGCTTCTTCGGCCCTTTGACGCAGGTTCGCGTGCAAACTGCTGCAAAAGCTTTCACGAGAGGCTGGCTACCGACCGATTTCGAGAAGCTAACCCTTTGCCGCTCAGGGGCTTGTCGGAAAGCGACGGCGGTCTCAAAATTGCACTGATGCACACGATACTCGAGAGTTGGCTCGCAGTTGGCAAGAGCTGGTCTCGCGTCCCTCAGCGAGGCAGGGAAATGAACTACCAGGAAACGTTTTGGATGGCTTGTGACTCTACCGAGCAGTTGCGGGCCGAGTATGGGCCGTTTCACACCCGCGCCGAGGCCGAAATGGAGGCCCGCCGGCTGGGATTCGGCTACCTTCTGCGCTATGAGCACCTGCTCGGAGAAAACGAAGAGATTCAGGAAGTGCGCTGCATTTTCATCGAGTTACCGGGAGCCGCCCCGTTAACTTCTGAGCCGGTTCGAACCACCCTGCACACCCGCTGCGCCACCTGCGGAGAATCCGCCGTCCACGACAAGGGCTGGGAGGCGGAGGTCTGGGCAGACATCCACGAATTCGAGCATTCCCGCCATAAGGTACGCCTGTTCAAACACGCCCGGGGCACTGGATTGAAGGAAATCAGCGGCTGGCGCGGCTGAAGCGCTCTCAGCCGTCAGCTCTCAGCTGTCAGCGCCCTCAAAATACTTCACAGGTGGCCCATTCAAGCCGTGTTTTGGCTTGAGTGGTCCATTTTGGACCGAGTCTTCCCACCGCTCGTTCGCGTTTCCACGCGCGTCCTTTCCGACTCGATTTCCAGACCGTCACAGCCCAGGTGACGTCCCAACAGCCTGTTTCCTCCCCTCCGCAGATCATCGCCTTCGCGATGATCGGTTCCGATCGGGATGACAGAGTTGAGAAGATCTGAACATTCCCACTCAAGCCAAAACCGGGCTTGAGTGGGCTACCCGCTACGGGCGTGGCGATCTAGACCTTGGCCCTCACCCCGTCGAGAGTTCACTGGCTGCCGCCTTGTCCAGGAACCAGATTAGTTTTCCGTCGCTGGGGTGGACCAGTTTGGCGGGATAGCGGTTGGGGGACGCAGCTTCGTCTTCCAGAACTGCATGCAGTGCGGGGGCTTTATCCGTGCCGCTTACCAGGAAGGTTACGGTGCGGGCTGCGTTCAACAGCGGGACGGTGAAGGTGATGCGGTTGGTCTTGAACTTTTCCACCCAGTTGGCGACTACCAGGCGAGATTTTTCCTGCAGCGCGGCGGTTTCGGGGAAAAGCGAGGCGGTGTGGCCGTCGGGGCCCAAGCCTAATAGGATCAGATCGAAGCGCGGGAACTCGCCCGGTTTCGACTGGAAGAATTTCTGCAGCGTCTGGTCGTAGGCTTGCGCGGCTGCGGCGGCGTCCGGGTTTTCTGCGGGGACGCGGAAAATATTGGCTGCGGCTACCGGAATCTTCGACAGCATGGCTTCGTCGGCCATGCGGTAGTTGCTGTCTGGGTCGGTGGGGGGGACGTGGCGTTCGTCGCTCCAGAAGAAAAACATCTTGTCCCAGGCCAGGGAAGAACGGGCATTCGTCGCCAGCAGATTGAAGAGGCTCTTCGGAGTGGAACCGCCCGACAACGCGATGGTGAAGCGGCCGCGCTTAGCGATGGCATCGTTAGCGGCGCGGACTACTTCTTCTCCCGCGGCGGCGAACAGGTCCTGCGGGGTGGCGAGGGTTCGTATTTCAAGGGAGGAAGTCACGGGAACTGGGTCTGCTCTTTAATCGTTATCGACGACGGCTTAAGCCCCTATTCATTCTGCTCGCTCTACGCGGCGCCGGAGGCGCCGCTCGTCCACGGTGGTGCATGCGGCGGTGGTGCATGATACGGTAATACGTTCGTCGTTAGTGCAGTCGTTCGACTGAGCAAAATCCCCACTTCTCGCAAAGGACGCGAGAAATGGGGCACCCAGACCGTCTTCACTGATCGTCGCTCATCGAGAATTTTTGAGCAACTGTTCGCATCAGCCCTTGCCTCTCGCTGCGGCGCAGCGCGCGGCGCCCAGCAATCCCGCTTTGTCGTTGGTGATGACTTGCACGGGAATCGCCTCGAGCAGCGGCCGCAGGCGCCCTTTCTCGAGGAAGGCCTGCATGAAGATTGGGCCGGTCAGCTTGGCCAGGACTTTTGGCGATATGCCGCCGCCGAGGAAAAGGCCGCCAGTGGCCATGGTTTTGAGCGCGAGGTTCCCGGCTTCGGCTCCGTAGACTGCGACCCAGATGTCCAAAGCTTTTTCGGCGAGGACATTTTTGCCGAAGAGAGCGGCGCGGGAAATGGCGGCTGCGCCGTCGTCGCGGCTCATCTCCGCTGCGAGAGCGGGATCTTCTTTGGCGCATCCGCTTTCTTTGAGGAATTCGTAGACGTTCACCAGGCCCGGGCCGGAAAGAATGCGTTCGTTGCTCACGTGTCCGAAACGGCGATGCAGAAAGCGCAACAACTCGATCTGCAAATCGCCCTGCGGAGCGAAATCGGTGTGCCCGCCTTCGCAGGCGAAGACGTGGTGACGGCTGCCGTCCCAGAACAATCCGGCTTCACCGAGCCCGGTTCCGGGGGCGATGACGGCTTGATTGCCGACGGCGCGTCCGGTTACACGGTTCAGTGCGACGAGATCACCGGCGGCGAGGCCGCCCACGCCCCAGGCGCTGGCTTCGAGATCGTTGATGAGCCAGGTCGAGGGCAGGTGAATCTGTTTGGCTAGATGTGATTGCTCGATGATCCACGGAAGATTCGAGGCTTCGACGCGTCCGTTGCGCACCGGACCGGCGATCCCGAAGCAAGCGACATCCGGACGGGTGGACGAGCCTTCCAGAAATTCTTCGACAATTTCGCCGAATTCGTGATGCTCGCGGCTGGGAAAGACGCGCTCGGAAACCAGTCGAAGATGCCCGTTCTGAGGTTGAAAATAGGCCAGCCGAGCGTTGGTTCCCCCGATGTCGCCGGCCAGAATCATTTCTCGAAATTCCTCCAGCGGCGGCCATCGCGTTCGAGCAGTTCATCAGAGTCTTTCGGTCCCCAGCTGCCCGAGGCGTAGTTGGGAAAGTTGCGGGGCGGCAGCGCTTTCCAGATATCGAGCACCGGGTTGACGATGGACCATCCGGCCTCGACCATGTCGGCGCGCTGAAACAAAGTCTGATCGCCGATCATGCAATCGTGCAGGAGGCGCTCGTAGCCGGTGCTGGGCTGCTTGCCGAAATATTCCTGATACTCGAAATTCATGTCGACGGTTCCCAGGCGCATGACCGGGCCGGGAACTTTCGCCGCGAACTGCAGCGAGATGCCTTCTTCGGGTTGGATGTGAAGCACGAGCTGGTTGGGCATGAGATGGTCGACGGGGGTGTCGCGGAACAGCACGAACGGCGCCCGTCGAAACTGTATCACGATCTGGGTGCTGCGGGCCGTCATGCGCTTGCCGGTGCGCAGGTAGAAAGGAACGTCGGCCCAGCGCCAGTTATCAATGAGCAGCTTCATGGCCACGAACGTTTCGGTGCGCGAATCGGGAGGAACATCGGGTTCGGAGCGATAGGCGGTAACCCGCACGCCGTTTTCGGTGCCGTCGCCGTACTGGCCGCGAACGCTGCGGCTGAGCACGTCTTCGTCGCTGATGGGCTGGATGGCATGCAGAATTTTGGCCTGTTCGTCGCGCACCGCGTTGGCGTCGAAGGAAATGGGAGGCTCCATGGCGGTGAGGCTAATGAGCTGCATGATGTGGTTGGGCACCATGTCGCGCAGGGAGCCAGCATGATCGAAATAAGTTCCGCGGCCCTCGACACCTACGGTTTCGGAAACCGAAATCTGCACATGATCGATGTAGCGGCGGTTCCAGACTGGCTCGAAAATTCCGTTGGCGAAACGGAAGGCCATGATGTTCTGGACGGTTTCTTTGCCGAGATAGTGGTCGATGCGGTAAATCTGTTTTTCGTCGGCGACTTTCAGGAGCTGCTGGTTGAGGGTTTTGGCGGACTCCAGGTCGTGACCGAACGGCTTTTCAATAATTACGCGGCGCCAGTGGTCGTTGTTTTGTTCCATCAGTCCGGCGGCGGCGAGTTTTTCGACGATGGGGCCGAAGAAACTGGGCGCGGTGGCGAGGTAGTAGAAAACGTTTTGATGAGTCGAGTGATCGCGATCGATCTGGGTGAGGCGGTCTTTGATTTGCGGGTAGAGCTTGTCGTCGCTGAAATCGCCGGCGAAATAATAGAAGCGGTTTGAGAACGTGTCCCAGGTGGCGGGGTCGATGCAGTCGCTGCAATATTGTTTTACGTCGTCGTAGATGCGCTTGCGGAAATCTTCGTCGGTCATCTGCGTGCGGGCCACGCCCAGCACAGCGAATTCTTTCGAGAGCAGATCGGCGCGGGCTAGGTTGTGCAGCGCCGGGATCAGCATGCGGGCCGTGAGATCGCCGGCGGCGCCGAAGATGGTCATGATGCAGGGATCGCTTTGTTTGCCGACGCGCGGCGGCGGAGTTGCTGCGGGCTGTTCCACTGCTTGAGCCATGAATCGAGTCCTCGGAAATTCTGGGTCCGGCTAATCTGGTCCGGCTAATCTGGTCCGGCTAATCTGGTCAGGCTGTTTTTTTCGTCTTGGGCGCACCGGCTTCGATGTGTCCGCCGAATTTCTGGCGCATGGCGGAGAGCATTTTTTCCGCGAACGTATGTTGCTGGCGCGAACGGAAACGCACGTACAACGCGGCGGTCAACACATCCGCGGGAACGGCCTCTTCGAGAGCGGCTTGAATCGTCCATCGTCCTTCACCGGAATCCTGCACGTAGCCTTCGTATTCCGAGAGCGTGGGATTTTCCGTGAGCGCCATCGCAGTGAGATCGAGCAGCCACGAACTCACCACGCTGCCGCGCCGCCAAACTTCGGCGATGTCGGGCAGGTTCAGGTCATAGCGGAGATCTTCCGACAACTCTTTGCTGGTGGCATTTTTGAAAATGTCGAAGCCCTCGGCATAGGCTTGCATGATTCCGTACTCGATGCCGTTGTGAACCATCTTGACGAAATGGCCGGAACCGGAGGGGCCGCAATGGATATAACCCTCTTCGGCGGTGCCGGGGAGTTTTTCGCGGCCGGGAGTGCGCGGGATATCGCCTATGCCGGGCGCGAGCGTTTTGAAAATCGGATCGAGGCGCTGCACGGCTTCGTCGGGGCCGCCGATCATCATGCAGTAGCCGCGGTCGAGTCCCCAGACGCCTCCGCTGGTGCCGACGTCGATGTAGTGAATGCCTTTGTCTTTGAATTGCTTGGCGCGGCGTACGTCGTCTTTGTAATAGGAATTGCCGCCGTCGATAATCGCGTCTCCGGCCTGCATGTGCTGCGCCAGCTTCTGCACGGTTTGTTCGGTGGGACCGCCGGCGGGAACCATGACCCACGCGGCTCGCGGAGGTTTCAGTTTGGTGACGAAGTCTTCGAGTGAGGTTGAGCCGCCAGCGCCCTCCCCCGCGAGTTCTTTGACCGCGTCGGCGCTGAGATCGGAAACCACCAACTGATGTCCGCCGCGCATGAGGCGGCGCGTCATGTTCGCGCCCATGCGGCCCAGACCTACCATTCCCAATTGCATGCTTCACTCCTTGCCGTGCGAAACGCCTTGCCGCGTAGTCCGATTCAGACCGTGGTCCGATTCAGACTATGCGCGATTCAGACTATGCCTTTCCTTGCGTATTCTTCGCGACCGCCGCCAGCAGCTTGTCGAAGGCGTCGGCGAACAATTTGACGCCGTCGTCGGTGAGCTTGTCGGTAACTTCTTTGATAGAGATGCCGGCCTTGGCCAGATCGTCCATGGTTTTCTGAGCGGCGGGCACGTCTTCGGTGAGGCTGTTGCGCACGCGGCCGTGATCGCGGAACGCGTCGATCGTCGCCGGAGGCATGGTGTCGACCGTATCGGGGCCGATCAGTTCTTCGGCGTAGAGCACGTCGCGATATGCGGGATTTTTCGTGCTGGTGCTGGCCCACAGAACGCGCTGGGTCTGGGCTCCCTTGGCCGCCAGCGCCTGCCAGCGCGGTCCGCTGAAAATTTGCTGGTAGCGCTGGTAGGTAAGTTTGCCGTTGGCGATGGCGACTTTTCCTAGCAGACTCTTCAGCAAAGCTTGCTGTTGAGAGTCGGTTGTGGTTTTCAATTTCGCGTCGATCATGCCGTCGACCAGCGAGTCGATGCGGCTGATGAAGAAGCTGGCGACGCCCGCTTCTTTCTTCAAGTTGCCGCCACGCGCGGCCAGGTCTTCCAGGCCGGCGATGTAGGCCTCGGCAACTTTCACGTAAACTTCCTGCGCGAACAGCAGGGTCACATTGATGTTGATGCCTTCGCCAATCGCGGTGCGGATCGCCGGCAGACCTTCCGCCGTGCCCGGAATCTTGATCATCACGTTTTCGCGATTCACGGCCTTCCACAAGCGGCGGGCTTCGACGATGGTTTCCTGAGTTTTGCGCGCGAGATAGGGAGAAACTTCCAGACTGACGTAGCCGTCACGAAACTGCGAGCTGTCATAGACAGGGCGCAAAGTGTCGGCGGCATCCTGAATGTCGCGAATGGCGATCTGTTCGTAGCGGGCGGTAGTGTCGAGGTCGGCGCGCGAAGCCAGCGACTTCAACATGTCGTCGTAGAGCGAACTGTCGCCGATCGCCTTTTCGAAGATCGCGGGGTTCGACGTCATGCCGCGCAGGCCGTCGTCGGCGATCATTTGCTTCAGCTTTCCAGTGGTGAATAAATCGCGGCGGATGTAGTCGAGCCACATCGACTGGCCGTAGTTGAGCAGTTCTTTCAGCGGATTGGCTTTCGCGGTTTCGAGTACTCCGGTGGGTTGCATAATGATTTCTCCCTCAGAACGCGCTGACTATTTTGTTGCGGCAATCGCTTGGCGCGCTTCCGCCACGACTGCATCTACGGTGAAGCCGAACTTTTTCAGCAAGTCTTTCAACGGAGCCGAGGCTCCGAAACGGTGCATGCCGATGCTTCGTCCCTTGGGGCCAACATAACGGTCCCAACCGAAGGTCGAGGCCATTTCGACCGAAACTCTCGCTGTAACGGCAGAGGGCAACACACTTTCTTTGTATGCCGCGTCCTGCTCCTCGAAGATTTCAAAGGACGGCATACTCACCACCCGCGCGTTGATGCCTTCGGTCTTCAATTTTTCATAGGCGTCCACGCACAGCGACACCTCGCTGCCGGTACCCATCAAAATCACGTCCGGCTTGCCGCCCGGGGGGTCGGCCAGCACGTACGCGCCTTTCGCCACGCCCGATGCCGACGCATATTTTGTGCGGTCGAACGTAGGCATCGCCTGCCGCGACAGGACCAGCGTGGCTGGACGATGCGTCTGCTGGATCGCGATCTTCCAGACTTCGACGACTTCGTTCGCATCCCCGGGACGCAGCACCAGCATGTTTTGCATGGCCCGCAAAGAAGCGAGCTGTTCGATGGGTTCATGCGTGGGGCCGTCTTCACCCACTCCGATGGAATCGTGGGTCATTACATAGAGAGCGGGAATTTCCATGAGCGCGGCCAGACGCATGGCCGGACGCATGTAGTCGGTGAAAGTGAAAAACGTCGCGCCGAAAGCCCGCAGCTTCGACAGGACCAATCCGCTCACGGCCGCGCCCATGGCATGCTCGCGTACGCCGAAGTGCAAATTGCGTCCGCCGTAGTTGAACGACTGGAAATCGCCCGCGCCTTCGAACGTGAGGTTCACTTTGTTGGACTTGGCCAGATCGGCCGAGCCGCCGATCACCCACGGAATATTCTGCGCCAGCGCATTCAGAACCTTGCCGCCACTTTCGCGAGTGGCCATGCCCTTCGCGTCCGCAGGGAAGGTTGGCAGGTTCTTGTCCCAGCCGCTGGGCAGTTCACGGTGCTGCATCTGGTCGAGTCTCTGCGCGAGATCGGGATATTGTTTGGCGTAGTCCGCAAAGTTTTTATCCCACTGCGTCCGCAGATCGCGTCCACGCTTCCCGATGCCTTCCTGGAAGTGTTCGTAGACGCCTTCGGGAACCAGAAACTTGGCGTCCTCGGGCCAGCCGTAAAACTTTTTTACGAGGCGCACTTCCGCTTCTCCCAGCGGTTCGCCGTGGGCTTCGTAGGAATCCTGCTTGTGCGGCGAGCCGTAGCCGATGTGGCTGTCAACGATGATCAGCGTGGGCCGGTCTTTGGTGATGATGAAGGATCCGTAGGCGCGGCCGAGAGCGTCGAGATCGTTGGCGTCGGCGACGTGCGTAATGTTCCAGCCGTAGCCCAGGAAACGGCTCGTGACGTCTTCGCTGAACGACCAATCCGCGGGGCCGTCAAGGGTGACGCGGTTGTTGTCGTAGATCCAGCACAGATTCGAAAGCTTGAGATGTCCAGCCAACGATGCAGCTTCGCTGGCCACGCCCTCCATAAAATCGCCGTCTCCGCAAATGGCGTAGACGTTGAAGTTAAACAGGTCAAATCCCGGACGATTGAAATGCTCACCCAACCACTTGCTGGCGATGGCCATGCCCACGCTGTTTCCCGCACCCTGGCCGAGCGGTCCCGTGGTGGTTTCGACGCCGGTGGTGATGTGCGACTCCGGATGGCCGGGTGTCCGGCTGTCGAGCTGGCGGAACCGCTTGATTTCATCGAGCGAGACGGTGGGTTCTTTCAAAACTTCGCCCTTGGAGTTTGCCGCACGCACTCCCGTTAAATGCAGGAGGGCGTACAACAACATGGAAGCATGTCCGGCCGAGAGCACAAAGCGGTCGCGGTTCGGCCACAGCGGATCTTGCGGATCGTAGCGCAGAAAATCCTGCCACAGCGTATACCCGACGGCGGCCAGCCCCATCGGCGCGCCGGGATGGCCGGAGTTGGCCTGCTGCACGGCATCGATGGCCAGGGTTCGAATTGTGTTGATGGACAGCGTGTCCAGTTGCTTTCCCGTCACCAACGTCTGTTCGCTGGCTACCATGCGAGTTGGCTCCTCTCGCCGAACCGTTCGCCGATGTAGGATGGCGCCCGCCGGCCCTGGCTATGATTGCTTAGAGTCCCCGGCTGGGAGAAAGGTTCAGTAGGAAATTCAGTACGAAGGAAGTGTATCAATTTCCGCGGAGGCGCGGGTGGGACGGGATTATGAAAATCCGTTAATACAGGATTCCCATCGATGCTGGAACTGTTACTTCAGCATCTGCAGGTAGGTGCTTTCGCTGCGGGAATTCTGCGTGGCTTCCATGGCGTACTTCAGGAACTGGCGAAGGCTCTCGCGCTCGGTCGGTTCCATGTTGCCGAAACGCACGCGGACCCCGGCAGACGCGCTGCGGGTGACGACCCCGCTGAGGGCAAAACCTTTGACCCAGATCTTGCCGTTGGCCACCCACAGTCCGATCTCGACCTTGGCTCCGGCTCGAATCGGGCTTGCGGTTTCAACCAGACATCCGCCTACGCTGGTATTGCTGAGGTTGCCCCAGACCGGAGTGGTGGCTTCATCGACCCGCAGTTCCACCGCAACAAAGCACTTGATACGCGGATGCCGGCGGCGGTCGTCTGCCGAGCTGGGACGGAACACATCGGGCTCAAACGGCGGTGATGCCGAAGCTGGTGTGGGCACGGGATGCGATTCTTCCAGCGTATGAAGGCTCGAAGAGGGCGCGGATTTTCTTTCGGTCGCGGCCTGCGCTTTGATTTCGCGCATGGTCTTGAGCAGCGTCTCTTCGCGCTTTTCGGCGGGCGCTTCGCGGTAGGCCTGCAGCAATTTTCCGACGTGCCGCACCAGGTCGGGATCAGACAGCAGCTTAGTCCAGTCCGTTCCCATGGCTTCTGACTTCGCAGTGCTCATACGTTCAACGCCACTTTCCTAAAATTCGCCTTAAATGCCCGGTTCCATGCTGACGCGAAAGTCACGTCTGTTCAAGATGACCGAAGTTACCTCTGTTTGCCCCGGCGGGCCTAGTCAAAATCGGCGCGTTCCAGTCCCTGGATGAGTTGCTTGAGGGTGCCAGTTTGTTCGCGGGTGAGCGAAAAAAATTCGAAACCGTAGTGATATCCCCGCCGGTGACGGAGAATTCCGCGCACGTCCCAGGGCGCGGGCACACCGGGGAGGGTAAAGTTCAGCGACACGACCTCGCCGGAAGCAAGTTCGGCCGCGAGCAACACCCCGATGCCGGCTTCCGACAGGTCCTTGCAATGAGCTTGCAGGCTCTCGTAGCGGTCCGCGGCCAGCAGCGTCACCAGCACCGGGAAGCTGGAGCGGTAGCGCGGATTCCGTCTGAGGCGACGACCTGGCGCGTTAGTAAAGGCTCTCCCCGGCTTGGCGGACATATTTTTCGCTTTCCGAATTCGGTGGTTGGGGGGTGACTAGGGCTGGAAAGTGAGCTGTACAATCTCCACCGTCTCGCTTTGCGTAGCCTCAAACTTCCACTTCGAAACAGCGTTGGCCGCGGCCTGCACCAGCACCGGATTTCCGCCGATCACGCGAGTGGATTTCACGACGCCATCGGCCTTGACCCCGACCTCCAGCTTCACCGAGCCCTGGATATGCATTCGTTTGGCCAGTTCGGGATAATCCGGCGCGATTTTGGTGATTACCCTGCGATCGGGATGAGGTTGAGCGCAAACCCGCTGCGCCGGAACCAGCACCAACCCGATTATGGCTACCACGGCCAGAGATGTCGCGACTCCTCGGTGCATCGAAACCTACCCTCCGTAATTCAGTTATGGTCAGTTTATGGAGTGCAGGGATGGGAATAAAGTGCCGAAAGTGCTTGGTAGAAGGTGCATGGCACGATGGTGGGGCATACGTGACGAACCACCGGCGAAAACTTAGCGAACAACCTGGGGAGCAGCCTTGGCGAACAAACCTACTGAACCATATAATCCCGAGTCCTCCCTCCTCGCGTTGATTTTGATGGCGAGAGGAGTGCGCGCTGCAAATCGTTTTGCATCGCAGGATGGGCGAATGGAATCAAAATTTGATTATCAGGGCACACATTATCACGGCACACCACGAGAAAGAAGGCGTCCGGAGCCCGGTCTCGAGCGGGACGCTTCCACGACTAAAGATGCTGCGATCCAAAAGCTTAAGAGGAATTTTCTTTGTCCTAACGACGTGGCTGGTGGCTGCCCCTGTGCTTTTTTCGCAGGCGGCTTCGGGAACACCTACGCCAAATGTTTCCGTGCCCGGCTCGCAGCAACCTTTCCTGGGGAGCGAACCTGAAGGCAAGGCCAGCGGCACCGTCCTGCAAATTGACCTTCGGGACGCCATCGACCGCGGCCTGCGCAACAATCTGGGCCTGCTTCTGGCCGGCGACCAGACCATGCAGGCGAACGGCGAAAGGTGGAAAGAACTCAGCAATCTCTTGCCGAATTTCTCGGCCGGCATTCACGAAGATGTTCAAACCACGAGCCTCACGGCGTTGGGGTTTAAGGGCAATCTGTTTCCATTTCCGCTGCCGCGGGTGATTGGGCCGTTCAACTATCTCGACATGCGGGCCAACTTCAGCCAGTCGCTATTCAACTACAAAGATCTCGAAAAAGAGCGCGCGGCCGCCGAGAGCCTGAAGGCCTCGCGGTTCAGCTACAAAGATGCCCGCGAGTTCGTGGTTCTGGCGGTGGGAAACGCCTACTTGCTGTCGATTGCTTCGGCGGCTCGCGTCGAAACCGCGCAGGCACAGGTGAAGAACGCGCAAGCCCTTTACGACAAGGCGGACGATCAGCGGAAGGCAGGGTTGAGTCCGGCCATTGACAAGCTCCGCGCCCAGGTCGAATTGCAAAGCCGCCAGCAGCAGTTGATCGCGGCCAGCAACGACCTGGCAAAGCAGAAGCTGAGTCTGGCACGCGTGATTGGATTGCCTCCGGGACAGGAATTTGTGCTCACGGAAAGTGCTCCGTATCAGCAACTGACGCCTTTGCCGCTCGAGACCTATCTGCAACACGCCTACGCTTCGCGGCCGGATTATCAGGCCGCGCTGGCGCAAGTCCGCGCCGCGGAATTGTCGCGGCGCTCCGCGACCGCCGGACATTACCCTTCACTGGATATGAATGCAAATTACGGCGATATCGGCGTCACCCCAGCGCATTCCAACGGAACCTGGCAAGTGGAGGGAGGAATTACGATCCCGATTTTTGCCGGAGGAAAAACTCACAGCGACGTTCTGGAAGCGGAAGCCCAGCTGAAGCAGGCTCGTTCGCAGCTCGGCGATCTGGGCGGCCGCATCGACTACGAAGTGCGCACCGCGCTGCTCGATTTGCACACCGCTGCTGAAGAGGTGGAAGTGGCTCGCAGTTCAGTGGACCTGGCCGAGCAGACGCTGGCCCAATCCCAGGATCGTTTCACTGCCGGTGTGGCCGACAATCTGGAAGTAGTGCAGGCGCAGGAATCCGTTGCCACCGCGCACGAGACTTACATTCAGAGCCTGTACGGTCACAATCTGGCCAAGATCGAGTTGGCGCGCGCGATTGGCGATGCGGAAGAGGGCGTCAAACGATATTTGAAAGGCAATCAATAGCTTATGGAACAAACCACTCAGAGTCCTCCGGCGGCCGGAAACAGCAATGCTCCGGCGAGCGGGACCCAGACGTCACCCTTACCGTCGACAGAAAAAGATTTTCAAAGGTGGCCACATGCGAGAGACGGCGCCGCGTTTCGTGTCGTAGTGGGCGTTGTCGTGGTGGTTCTGCTGGTGGCGGCATTCTTCGTCTACCGCCATGTGAGCAGCTACGAATCCACCGATGATGCCCAGGTGGACGGGCACTTGAATTCCATCAGCGCCCGCGTTTCCGGCCACGTGATCAAACTCAATGTGCAGGATAACCAATATGTGGAAGCCGGCACGGTGCTGGTGGAAATCGACCCCGCGGATTATCAGGTAGCTTACGACCGAGCCAAAGCCGATTTTGAAGATGCCCAGGCCGCGGCGATCGCTGCCGGTGTCAACGTGCCTATTACCTCGGTCAACACTACGAGTCAAGTCTCCGTCACCGGCGCTGACGTGGAAAACGCGCGCGCCGGAATCCAGGCCGCGAAACAGCAGTTCGAAGCTGCCAAAGCGCAGTTACAGGAAGCCGAAGCCAACAATGTGAAGGCGCAAAACGACCTGGTGCGCTACAAGCAACTGGTCGACAAGGAAGAGATTTCGCAGCAGCAATATGACCAGGCGACCGCTGCCGCAAAAGCCAGCGCCGCCGCCGTGGAAGGCGCGCGGGCCACGGCCGAAGCCGCCCAGCAGCAGGTGACCGAAGCTCAGGGAAAGCTGGTGCAGGCAGAAGCCAGTTCGCGCTACGCCCAGACCGCGCCCCAGCAAGTGCAGATGGTGCGAGCCAAGGCCACTTCGGCGCTGGCTGAGGCCCAACGCAAGAAAGCCGACCTCGATCAGGCAGCGTTGAACCTGCAATATACGAAGATCGTCGCACCCGTGAGTGGAGGCGTGAGCAGTCGCACCGTCGAGGTCGGACAGAACGTGGCCCCGGGCCAGGAACTGATGAAGCTCATCCCGCTCGACGATGTCTGGATCACCGCCAACTTCAAAGAAACCCAGCTCCGCAACATGAGAGTCGGCCAGGCCGTCTCCATTGATGTTGATGCTAATGGCAGAACCTATAATGGCAAGGTCGATAGTATTGCCGACGCCAGTGGCTCACGCTTCAGTCTTCTGCCTCCCGAAAATGCCACAGGAAACTACGTGAAAGTGGTGCAACGCATCCCGGTGAAGATCGTGCTTGATCCCGGAGAAAACAAAGACCATCTCCTGCGGCCGGGCATGTCGGTAACTCCCAAGGTGTGGACTCGAAAATGAGCGCGGCGTCGGCAACGCTTGACCAAGCCCACGCCGACTGGCGTCCGGCGGTTAACCCCTGGATCATCGCTCTCGCCGTCACGCTGGCAACGTTCATGGAGGTGCTCGATACTTCCATCGCCAACGTGGCCCTGCCCCACATCGCGGGCAGTCTTTCCGCCGGACAGGATGAGAGCACCTGGGTTCTCACTTCCTACCTGGTCTCGAACGCCATCGTGCTGCCGCTGAGCGGATGGCTCTCATCGATCCTCGGCCGCAAGAATTTCTACATGAGCTGCGTCGCACTATTCACCGTGAGTTCCTTCATGTGCGGCCTGGCGCCGAATCTCACCGTGCTGATCATTTGCCGCGTCCTGCAGGGTGTCGGGGGCGGCGGCCTGCAGCCCAGCGAGCAGGCCATTCTGGCCGACACGTTTCCGCCGGCCAAGCGAGGCATGGCTTTCGCCGTCTACGGCATCGCTGTGGTAACGGCCCCCGCGATCGGCCCCACGCTCGGCGGCTGGATTACAGATAACTTCACCTGGCGCTGGATTTTTTTCATCAACATTCCCGTCGGCATTCTTTCTCTGTTGCTGACCTCGCGGCTCATCCAGGATCCGCCTTATTTCAAGCGCCGCAAACTCAAGGAGACACGCATCGACTATATCGGCCTCGGCTTGGTGGCCCTGGGACTGGGCACTCTGCAGGTGATCCTCGACAAAGGCCAGCGCGAAGACTGGTTCGAGTCGCACTTCATCGTGATTCTCTCGATCATCAGCGCGGCTTCCCTGATCTTCGTAATCTTCTGGGAATGGAGACATAAAGATCCCATCATCGATCTGCATTTGTTCCGCGACCGCACGTTCGCTGTCTCCAACCTGTTGATGTTCATGCTGGGGTTTGCGCTGCTGGGCAGCACGCTGCTGCTGCCGCTGTTCATGCAGACCCTGCTGGGATATTCCGCGGAACAATCGGGTCTGGCTTTGATGCCGGGCGGATTCTGCATCATGCTGCTCCTGCCGCTGGTGGGATTCTTGCTTTCGCGCTACAGCCCGCGCTGGCTGCTCGTGTTCGGACTCACCGTGTTATCGCTCTCACTGTTCCACATGACCGGCTTTGATCTGGAGCTGGACTTCCGGACGGCAGCGATGGCCCGCATATTTCAAGCGGTGGGCATGGCGTTTCTGTTTGTTCCAATCAATACGGCAGCTTACGCTTTTCTGCCGCGAGACAAAAACAACGCGGCTTCCGGCCTCATGAACCTGGCTCGCAACATTGGCGGAAGTGTCGGAATTTCCGTAGTCACCACCATGCTCGATCGGCGCGCCCAGGTGCACCAGAATTTTCTCGTCAGTCACTTGAGCGCCAGTAATCCTGCGCTGCAGGCGCGGCTGAAGGCTCTGGGCACGCTGATGCAGTCACACGGCGGCGGCCCGCCCGGCTCGTCTCCCGCACCCTTTGCATTCATTCAGGCGCTGGTGCAGCGCCAGGCGGCGATGCTCGCCTACGTGGACTGCTTCACGCTGCTCGGTGTCTGTATCCTGGTCATGATCCCCGCAGTGTTCCTGATGAAAAACGCCAAAGCCCACGGGGGAATGGCGGTACACTAAACATAGAAGTTATGTTTCGCCTGATCACGATCGAGCGCGAATACGGCTGCGGCGGCGCCGTCATCGCGGAACAACTGGCCCGGCACCTGGGCTGGAAGTTGTGGGACCAGCTGCTCACCGAAGAGATTGCCCGCGAAGCTCACATTTCCGCGTCGGCTGTGAAGCGATGCGACGAGAAAGTGGACGGACGCCTCTACCGCCTGGCCAAGTCTTTCTGGCGCGGAAGTTACGATCGTGGTGCGCCTGCAGGAACCCAGGCGTTCGATGCCGACTGCATGATGGAGATGGTGCAGGACATTCTAAACCGGGTTACTGTCGAGGGGAATGCCGTAGTGGTGGGGCGAGGCGCTCCTTACCTGTTGCGCGAACGGCCCGATGCCTTTCACGTTTTTCTTTATGCGCCCCGCGCCGAGAAGGTCCGTCGCCTGCTCGAAGAAAACCACACCCTGGAAGAAGCCGACGATCTCATCGACACCATTGACCGCGAGCGCATGGCCTACGTCAAGCACTACTTCAATGCCGACTGGCCGACGCGCTCGCTCTACCACGTGATGCTGAACACCGCCGTGGGCGATGAACCGGTCATCTCGACGATTCTTGCCACTATGCACTTGTTCGAAGGCCGTCCGAAAGCAACGGCCTACGAGCCCACCCGAATTCCCGCGACGTATTAGAAACTGCCCGACCCGATGTGCGCATTGTCATTCTGAGCGAAGCGAAAAACCCCATGCCTGCCGGCGGCGTTGCCGGCCCGGCAGGGAGTTTCTGCCACCGGCCCGTTTTCCCCTCACCCATCACGATCCAGCCTCGCCCCCGGTCCTCGCGCGGGCGCCGGACAGCAATCCTCAGCGCAAACATCGCCACGCGGCCCGAGCGTTCCCACGGATCGTCTCTCCGATCCGGGATTCACGCGCTCGAGAATCAACTCGCGAATCATCGCAATAAATTTCGCATGCACACCCACCGTCTTCGCCCGCGCCATCGGTAGGGGCAGAGAATCACAAAGCTGGCGCGCCTCCACGTCCAGATCGTAGAGGACCTCCATGTGGTCGGAGATAAAGCTGATCGGCGCGAGCACCACGGCGCTGGCCAGATTCTGTGTTTTCACGGTGCGCAGGTAATCCAGAATGTCGGGCTCGAGCCACGGCTGGCCCGGAGCTCCGCTGCGGCTTTGATAGACCAGAGCGTCGTTGCGTACGCACAACTTCTGCGAGACCAGCCGCCGCACTTCTTCCAGCTGCCGCACGTAATCACACGTGGCAGCCATGGAAACAGGAATGCTGTGCGCGAGGTAGACGACCTGAACATTCGGCTGCGCATCCAGCGGCAGTCCGGACCGTACCTCTGCCAGCGCCGCGCCGACGCGCTCTACCTTCGCATCGATAAACTCCGGATGGTTGAAGAACACGCGCAGCTTATCGACTTCGGGCGCGCCCTCGCCAACTTCCTGCTGCGCCTGGGCGATGTTCTCGCGGTACTGCCGGCATCCGGAATAAGAACTGTAAGCCGAGGTCACGAAAGCGAGCGCTCGCCGAACGCCGTCTTTCTTCATCTGAAGCAAAGTCTCCGGCAGCAGGGGATGCCAGTTGCGGTTTCCCCAGTACACGGGCAGTTTCGGACCGTGCTGATCGAGTTCGGATTCCAGCGCCGCAATGAGTTCGCGCGTCTGCTGGTTGATGGGGCTCTTGCCACCGAAATGGTAGTAATGTTCCGCGACGGTCAACAGACGCTCGCGCGGCACATTGCGCCCGCGCAGCACGGTTTCGAGGAAGGGAATTACATCGTCGGGCGATTCCGGTCCTCCGAAAGAGACAACAAGGATTGCGTCGTAATTCATCCGTTTGGTCTAAGAACGCCTTGTGGAATGAGCTGTGGATATCTTACGAAAAAAAGTTCGCGGATGGCCTTTGGAGGCGAGGTTCAGACGAGGTTCGTTTCGGGAAAACTACGGCTTGAGGCGGGTACCCCCCCTCCCCCCACCCCTTGAAAGGCTCGACGGGCGCGGCTTTTGCAAAAAGTGTCTGCAAAATCTTGAGGGCCAAGGGTTTAGAGGTCAAAATCTTGAAAACAAGTGACTTAGAGCCATTTCTGACGGCCCTGCATCTACCGCCTCCGCCTTGACCATCATCTACTCAACCCCGGCGTAAGGTCAAGGTCAGACGTCACAGAATGAAGAAAAAGAAAAAAAGAGGATGGGCCACACGGCCAGTCAGGCACTGGCGATTTTCGCCAAGTGCCCGGATTTTATTTTGCTCGACGAGTCACTCTTGGCCCCCGGCACACCGCATCAAGACGATAGACGGAAAGGGTGTTTTCCACTTTGATCGCCACGAACTCACCGGAAGGCGAAATCGCCGCAGACCTCCTACGAGCGGGTGACATGGGAAAGACACGACGCCACTCGAAGCACGACCGCCGAGTCGTTGTATCCACCACCCGCACCACTTCGCGGTTTACTTCCTCCGGATAGATCATTCCGAGAGTCCAAACTGCGCGCATGCTATTCAGCAGGTGTTGGGGTTTAGACACATCCCTGTCATTGAAATCCAGCAATACTCGCCTTCCATCGGCGGACGATGTGCCAGCACCAGTTTCGAGCTTCGGCACTTGTGCGACGTGCTCCAGCACGCCGTGCTCCCAGCGAAAAATGGAAGAGGGACAAGTTCCGTCACGACGGACGGTTGGGCACGCAATGACTTCGATTGTTGTGTCCGACAAAAATGCGACCGTGGTGAAGGTAAGGTCTCTCTGATTGGGCAGCAGTCCGCTGGTATCGAGAGTTGCGACCGGTTCGGGCGGGGGCGGGGGCGAGTCGGATGCAAGAACAAGCTGGGTGCAGTTAAGCAGAACGGCCAACCCTAAGATCCCTATAACGCTGCGCTCGTACCCCATAAGTGCAGGCTAAAGCGGCCACCGCTGTGAATGCCATGTGATTGTGACACTTGCTGAAGTGTTCCATATCACCTTGATAACTGTTGCAAATCAAGGCGATTGCGCTCAACCCCCCGGCCGGAGGGTCATTGAGCGCTATCGAGATTAATCGCCAACTGAGACGAATCGTCAGCCACTTGGCGGCCTCGCATAACTTCCTGTTTGCCGACTATTCAACTTTGCCGACTATTCAACCGAAACGCTCCGACCTACGGGTCCTCAACGCGCGTGCTTGCTGTCCCAGGGGAGCAGCGCCTGCTACGGACCGAAGCCGCGGTTCATGTCCCATAGCGGGTAATGCGGCAGAGCGCCGGCCGGATCGCGCACGAAGGCTTCCGTTTGCATTACCAAATCCCGCTTGCGTTGGCGCGCGGCAGGTCCAATGGCGACGCGGCCTAAAGCCGGTGTCTGAGCGCCGGCGCGGGTCGTGCCGGGAGGTGGTTTCAGGCCTTCAGAAAGTTCGCCTCGCGTCAGCAGAGTCGTCAGCGACTCGCGAATTTCTTTCGTAGCGGTGGGAAAGCGTTCCTTCCACGTTTCCTCAATATCGCGCGCGATGCTGTAGTACTCCTTCTGCGCCTTGAAGCCGGTTTCGGACAAGCGCACGAACTTGCCGCGGCCGCGGGCAGGGTCTCTTTCCACGATAACGTACGGCTTGTGTTGCCAGCCAATGCCCGCGGTCTCCGCCGAACAGCCGGTTCGTTTGGGAATCTCTGCTTCGGGGATCGGCTCGTCGCTCAGAACGCGAATCGTGTTGGCGCATAGCGAAATCGGCGTTCGCGACTCACGTTCGAAATCGAGCGCGAAGGCGAGCAGAACGCGGGAAAGCAGCACCGGGAGCGGCAGGCCGTCTTCCGCCGCCGATTTTCGGGGCGCGAACTGCGGCAGTTGCAGAAGTGCACCGGGCAAGCCCTGCGGCAATTCGAGGTCAATCTGGTGCTCGATTGCTTCTAAGGAGCGGCGCAACCTCGTCGCATCGTCGCCGAAGCGTTTCGACCAGCGGGCGTCGATTTCCGGAATCAGCTCGGGCCAGATTCTAATTGCGGTTTCGCCGCTGGCCGTGAGCTGAACCGGCCAATCGGCGCGGATGCCGCGGCCGCTGCCGAAACCAGCGCGTTTTCCGGGCTGCAGCAGAATAAAACCCCATCGCTCCAGACAGCCAAGCGGGGTTTTATCCTGCTCCTCGGCGACGAGCGCGCGCGAAGCCAGTGTTCGAACCGAAACCGGTCCATCGGCCAAAAACCGCAGGACATTAAGCCAAATTACCAGCGAAAGGCGCGCTACGGCCGGTGTTTCGAGCATGCGGTGCTCGAATTCGGTGTCGAGTTCCACCGTGTAGGCGACCAAAATTTGGGAGAGAAGGGCCGAGAGAGGCTTGTGCGGCGCCGAGCGCATCCTACGGGAAAGTCTAGCACGCGCCGGATTCCTGCCAATCGCGAGGAAATGGCTCAAAACGAAAAGTGTTTTGACTGAAGAACAACATCAATCAATGGATTTTCGCCAACCTTCTGCGAGGTAATGCCGATCCGTTCGGTGCGTGTGACGGTCAAACTATGCCATCGCGCTCAGAACCCCTGCCAAGGCTCAATGAGCGCTATCGCAATTTTGCGCAAGTCTAATGCAGAGCCGCCGCTATCACAAGCAACTGACGCGACGTCGGTTCTATCCCCGCCTAGACCGCCTGTCTAATACGGCGCGATATAAGTATTCGGCAGGCTGACGACATAGAGGAAGTTCTTGGTCAAATCGGCCGCGGCGCCATCCTCCTGCAGCGTGGCGGTACCCGCAATGACAGCTGGGGCATTTTCGAAGAAACCCAGCGCAATGTTATTGCTTGAGATTGCGAACAGGTCTCCGACAAAGCCGGTGGTGAACACGTAATCTCCGCCGCCCACGGTGGTGAACGGAGTATCAGCCAGGGTGGCCACATTGACCGAATTGGCAGTGCCGCCGCCGTAGCCGCCATTCGTATCCGTAATGCCGGTCACCTGCCATACACTGTCGCTGAGCCGGGTGGAAATGACGGCCAGCGGCGAGTAAACGGAATTTGTAATCGCGGGCGGCGCCGCTGCGCCATTGAGCGGCAGCGTCACCGCCGAATACTTAATGGTCGGAGCCGAAATGCTTCCGGTCGCGTTGCGCACGGTCGCAAACACGACGCTGCTGGAAAGCCCGCTGCCGCTGGGCGTCGACAGGAATGCCGTCTCCAGCTGGTTGCCCGCGGGGTAGTTGGCCAGCGTGGTCGGCGTGGTCGTGGCGGCTCCAACCGGAATCGTGTAGACCGTTGCCGTTGCTTTGGTCGGGTCTTCGACGCCGTTGGTGAAGGGCTCAGAATAGAATTCAAAGGCAAGAACGGAATCGTTGCTGCCAATCAGCTGGTAGCCATTCACCGCAGTCGTTTCGGTGAAGCTGGGCGCCGTATACAGCAGCTCGGGAGTTCCGCCTCCCAAAGCAACCTGATTGAACGTTGCGATCGTGCTGCCGCCGGTGCCGGGAGTAAACACCAGGTAGTACAGGTTGTTGTCGTCCTGCGCCTCGTTGGCGATACTCCCCGCCGCCAGGTTCTGGATCAGCGTGGCCGCCAGGGTCGCACCATCGATGCGATACAGGTCCGTGACCGCAGCCGTGGTGGTCACCGAGAAGAACAGTCCGCTGGTGCTCAAGGTGGCTTCGTCCAGGACGCCGGAAACATAGTTGGCGGTGCTCACCGACGTGATCAGCTTCGTCGGCGAGGTGAACGTGTCATCTTTATAGAGATCAAAAGAGTTCGTGGCTGAATCGACTAGCAGCAACCCAACCAATGTTCCGTTCTGATACACCGATTGAATTTCGGTTGTGGTGATGCTCACCACGACCGGGGCCGTCGTCGCGGAATCGAGGTAGTGCACGACCTCATAAGTGCCTGTACCCGCCGTGCACTGCGTTGCGGTGCCGACCTCGACGACCACAAACAGCGTAGTCGGCTGTGTAACGTCAGTTAACGACGAGAAACCGATCTCGCAAATCTGTTGGCCGGAAGGCACCGCCAGGCTGCTGATCTGGGTCGGCGTCGGGAACGTCGACGTGCCCGCCAGGGTCACGCCAAAGATATTGGTGACTCCGGATGAGTTGGTGTCGGCATACATCATCACCTCCGGAGAGTAAGTCACGGTACCGCCGCTCACGGAAATCTCGGTTCCGATCCCCAGCAGTTGGGTCGTGTCTGTGGTTAGGAACTTTGGAGCGGGCCCCGTGCTCAGTTTGTCCGATGGGATCAGGAACAGGCCGTTGCTTCCGGTTGGAGTTGCCCCTGGGATCGGGGCTGCCGAATAGGGGATCCAATACGCACCACCTACGGGGATCGTCGAGCACGCCACTACAACATTAGTCACATTCGCCGTGCCCACGGTGCCCGAACCGTTGCTCACCGTGCAGGTCTCGCCCGTGGGCTCCGTGCCCACGGTAACGCTGTAGGTTGTGCCGGTAGCTAAGGCTGTCGAGAAGACGAACGAGCCGTTGGCGGACACCGTATCGGGATCGCCACCGTTATCGAGCAGCGTCACCGAATTGCTGTTCAATCCCGAGACCGTGCCGCCGATGGTGAAGGACCCTACGTTCACGCAGGCGACTGCCACATTGGTCACATTCGCTGAGCCCACTGTACCCGAGCCGTTGGTCACCGTGCAGTTCTCGCCCGTGGGCTGCGTGCCGACTGTGACGCTGTAGCTGGCGCCGCTGGCCAGCTTCGTTGTGAAGGTGAACCCCCCGTTGGCCGTCACTTTCAGGGAATTGCCGCCGTTATCGAGCAAGGTCACCGAAGTGCTGGCATTCAAACCCGAGACTGTGCCGCCGATGCTGTAAGTCGTCGTGGATGCCTTGCAGGACACTTTGACCGTGGTGACGTTTTTCACGCCCACGGTGCCCGAACCACCCGTCACCGTGCAAGTCTCACCCGCAGGCTGCGTACCGACCGTAACGTCGTAGGTGGCGCCGCTGTCCAGGGCGGTTGTGAATTTGAACGAGCCGTTGGCCGTCACCGCAAGGGAATCGCCCCCGTTATCGAGCAAGGTCACCGTCGCTCCGCTGCTCAACCCCGAGACCGTTCCCCCAATGGTGTAGGTCAGCAGTTTGCATGTAACCCCGACCGAGGTGACATTGGCCGCCACCACTTTCCCGATGCCATCCGTTACCGTGCAGGTTTCACCCGCAGGCTGTGTGCCGACAGTTACTTTGTAAGCCGAGCCGCTGGCTACAGGAGTTGTAAAAGTGAACTCGCCGGTGGCTGTCAGCTTGAGCGAATTGCCACCGTTGTCGAGCAAGGTTACTGAGGCGCCCGTCCCCAGTCCGGACAATGTGCCACCAATTGTGTAGTCGTTTGGAGTGCAGGAAACCGCCACCGTGGTGACGTTTTTTGTGCCCACCGTGCCCGAGCCGCCCGTCACCGCGCAGGTTTCGCCGCTGGCCTGCACGCTGATGGTCACGTCATAGGTGGCTCCGCTGGCCAATGCCGTCTTGAAGGTAAATACACCGTTCTTCGATACCTTCAGCGCACCTCCGCCGTTATCCAGCAGCGTCATAGAGCGGCCGGTGAGCAAGCCGGAGGCGGTGCCGCCGATGGTATAGGTCGTGGCTTTGCACGCGACCTTAACCGTAGTGACGTTGGTTGTGCCCACCGTCCCCGAACCGCCCGTCACCGTGCAAGTTTCGCCCGTCGGCTGCGTGCCGACGGTCACATCGTAAGTCGCCCCGCCAGCCAATTCTGTCGTAAAGGTAAATTTGCCATTCGCCGTCACCTTGAGCGAATCGCCGCCGTTATCGAGCAAGGTCACCGAACTGCCGGCAGTCAACCCCGAGACTGTGCCACCGATTGTGAAGTCGCTGGCGTGTGCGTATGTCGCCGAAGCAAGGGCTGCAAAGCACGCGAATACGACAGTGAATACTTTCGTAAGATCAGTGCGCATCGGAACCTCCCGGTGATGTCACGTCGCCCACAGAGCGGCGTAGCCACGGCGCTCAGCCCGCGGCAAATGTATTTGGATTTAGTGGCCGTCTCTTTCCGTAGCGTCCGCTCGGTAGCTTCCGCGGGGAAACGAGTACTGGGCAGCGGTCTCTGCCCCGGGGGGTTGGCTGAGAATCATAGCACCGCAAAGACGAGAAAGGGAAGCGGCCGTCCAAAAAACGAAGCGGTCACAATCAACCATTGCACTTGTTGAGAATCGGGTCGCTGGGTCGATGCGTGCAGTGGCGATCCGGCTCCCAATCGTAGGCGACGGCGGTCCGTCCGGCGTGCTAACTCAACCGCGGGGAGAAGTCGGTTAGCGACATGAACGTGGAGTCAACTTTTTCCACGAGCTTGCCGTTCGCTTCGGATTTGTCGCGCACACTCTTCCACTCCGGGTCGTCCTGGAAAGATTTCCAGTTGGCGGCTGCCGCTTCGCGGCTCGGGTGCTGAAGAATGTAGATAAGTGTGTTGCTCTTCTCCGGCTCATCGAGGGGAGTCCAGTAAGCAACGCTTTTCATTCCGTGGCGGTCAAAGATTTTTATGGTGTGATCGCGAAAGCGTGAATGCAGGTCACCCAATTTTCCCGGAGCTGCATGATAGACGCGGAGTTCGTAAACACCGGTCGCGGCTTGCGGGGAATTGGCGTTGTCATCGTGAGCAGCGGCCCAAAGGGATGCCGGAAACAATGTTGCCGCAGGAAGCGCCTGGAGTAATGTTCGTCTTTTCACGGCAGGGATTCTAGCAGAAGCTGAGCCGAGGGAGGCGCAAGCGAGATACTATTTTCGGCGGCGATGAAGGTGGTTTCACATCGACGCGAAAAGGGGTTAGGGGAAAATGGCAGCGCTTTGTGGGTGCGGCTGGCAAGGCCGCATCTTCTATGATGGCGATGTTACAACAACAAAACTGAAATTGAAGCCGATCAAGAGGAGAAGCGGCGGGCGATCATCAATACGTACGCGACAATGGACAGAAAAACGAGAACCACACCGAAGACGGCTCCGATCACAAGCGAACGCCGCTTGATTTGTTGAACTGCTGGCAAATGGCGCTGCAAATGTCGGGCCGTTACATAGAACACGACTGCACAGAGAGAAAGACTCAGCAGCAAGGCGCGGTCGTCAGCCCAGAGGGTGATCTTCATCTCACGGCCCTCGTGCTGCCATTCCCAGTAGTCGATGAACGCCCACTCGAAGGCCTTGAAGGAAGGCACGAATGCCACGGCTGCGGCTGCGATACCAGCGCAAACCGTTTTGACTCGCGTCCGCATGGGCAAAAATTAACTCAGTGTACAGCTGATGAAGCCGGAGATTTCCCCGAAAGCTTCGGAGCACTATACGGTCATTCTGCTTGCATGGTTGGGGAGGTGAGGAGAATCTGGTGCGCCCGGAGAGATTCGAACTCCCGGCCTGTTGCTCCGGAGGCAACCGCTCTATCCAGCTGAGCTACGGGCGCACGTCACATGGTTAGTTTACACGGGTGGGTCGAAGGGCTTCAATGCTGGAGGATCGGCGTGACGAAGGCACGAGAACCGAGTACCACTAAGAGAACGGGCGCGTTTTCTCCACCGCCGTCCGCACATGGAACGCGGCGTCTGATCGCCAGGAATTCCCAGGTCGGATTCTTAATAGCGGCCGCGTCCGCCGCCGCCGCCACCGCGTCCGCCGCGGTCGCCGCCGCGATCTCCGCCACGGTCGCGTCCACCGCCTCCGGCGCGCTCGGTCTTGGGCCGAGCTTCATTCACGTTCAAGGTACGCCCGCCGATCTGCGAGCCGTTGAGCGCTGCGATGGCTTTTTCGCCGTCTTCGTTGCTGGCCATTTCCACGAACCCAAACCCGCGCGAGCGTCCCGTATCGCGGTCGGTCATGATGCTGACCCGGTCGACTTGCCCGTGCGGCTCAAACAGTTGCCGGAGTTCGTCTTCGGTGGTACTGAAGCTGAGATTCCCCACGAAAATATTCTTCACGCGTCTGCCTCTGCATTGAGCTGTCGAAGTGCAAGCTCAGTTCGGCGGACTGGCAGGTCGGGAGGGCCTTCCTGAAAATCGAGACCGGAGCTGGCGAACAGTCAAGTGCGGCCAGAAGTATAGCAGGTTTCCCTACATGCGCCCGTAAATCAATGGACCCGCGAAACCCGGGGGAGGGGCGGCTAGATGTCGGACGGAATCTTGATCTGTTGGGCCTCTACGATGATCGATCCGTCATGCAGCGCCAGTTCGTCGACTGACTCGCAGAATATCTCCGCACCTTTCACGCTGGCCAGGTAGCGATAGTGGAGGTGCCGGCTTCTCCAGAATGAACTAACCGAACTGCGTACCACCAGAGGCTCAGGCTCCAAAGCTAAAGCCAGGAGAAATTGATCCGGATCGAGCTCGATGACGCCATATGCCATGTTTGCGACAATACGTCTTTTTCTGGCCGCTGCCGCCGCTGCCGCTGCTCCTGCCGCCATATGCACCGCCTTTTCTGGAGAGTTTTAAAGGCCGTAACTGCCGTCCGAGGCTTCACTTACATGCATGCACAGAACTGTATGTACAAATCCGCCAGCACAAAACGTTCCTGAAGGAACACTTGAGCAGTTTGCAACGATCGCGACCCGGGGTGAAGGGAGCCGTAGTCGGTATTGGCATCAGCATTCATCGACCTTCCAAAATCCATCGCGCTGATAGCCCATCTGCAGCAGCCGGTTCTTGGGATCGTGCCGTTTGCCGCAGGTGGGGCAGGGCAGGTAGCGGCCCCAGGCCGTGCCCTGGCGGTCGTAGTTTTCGGCGACAGCAAAGGTTGTGCCGCAACTGCAGGGGACCAGAAACATCTTGAAGGCTGGCTGGTCTTTTTTAATTTCGCGCGGGATTTCGCGCTGAACGTCGCGCTGAACGTCACGCTGAACTCGGCGAGGCGACTTGGTTTGCCGCCGCCGCTTCACGATTCTTCCACCGCCGCGAGTTGGTGCTTCTTGCGCTTGTTCGATTGCAGAGTTTTTTTCCGCAGGCGCAGCGATTTCGGAGTGACCTCCACGAACTCGTCGTCGGCGATGAACTCGATGGCCTGCTCCAGGTTCAGCTGGCGGAAGGGAACCAGTCGAATGGCTTCGTCGGCGGTGGAGGCGCGCATGTTCGTGAGCTTCTTTTCCCGCACGGCGTTCACGTCGAGGTCGTTGTCTTTCGCGTTCTCGCCGACGATCATGCCCTCGTAAAGTTCCACGCCCGGGCCCACGAAAAGCTCGCCACGTTCCTGCAAGCCCCAGAGAGCATAAGCCGTAGAAGGTCCGGCGCGGTCGGCAATCAACGCGCCGGTGAGCCGGTGCGGAATCTCGCCCTGCCATTCGGTGTAACCATCGAACAGAGCGTTCATAACGATCGTGCCGCGAGTGTCGGTGAGCAGCTGGCTGCGCAGGCCGATCAGTCCACGGCTGGGCACGCGGAATTCGATGCGCACGCGGCCGTAGCCGTGATTGTGCATGTTGGTGACTTCGCCCTTGCGCGATCCCAATTGCTCCATCACTACGCCGACGAATTCCTCGGGGACGTCCACGGTCAGGTGCTCGACCGGCTCCATCAGTTTGCCGTCGATGCGCTTGGTCACGATCTCAGGCTTGCCCACCATCAGTTCGAAGCCTTCGCGGCGCATCATTTCAATAAGGATAGAAAGCTGAAGCTCGCCGCGGCCCATCACCTTGAAAGAATCCGTGGTGCCGGTGTCTTCCACGCGCACCGAGACGTTGGTGAGCAACTCCTTAGCCAGCCGTTCTTTCAGGTTGCGGGACGTGACGAAGGAGCCTTCTCTTCCCGCGAATGGAGAGTTGTTGACCGTGAACAGGATGGCGATGGTGGGCTCGTCGATCGCGATGTGGGGAAGCGGTGCAGGATTTTCGACGTCAGTGATGGTCTCGCCGATCGTGATTCCTTCTACGCCGGCAACGGCGATGATGTCGCCCAACTCGGTCTCGGTGATGTCGGTGCGCTTCAGGCCGGAGAAAGAAAACAGTTTTGTGATTTTGGTTTTGTGGAAAGTGCCATCGAGCCGGGCGATAGCGACTTCTTCGCCGGTATGCATCGTGCCATTGAAAACGCGCGCGATGGCCAGGCGTCCCAGATAGTCGCTGTAGTCGAGGTTGGCCACCAGAATTTGCAGCGGCCCCGCGGGATCGCCTTTGGGCAGCGGAATGGTCTTCACGATGGCGTCGAACAGCGGACGCAGATCTTCGCCGCCGCCTTTGATGTCAGTCGAGGCAGTGCCCGTCTTGGCGTTGGTGTAGAGCACGGGGAAATCCAGCTGATCTTCTTTGGCGTCGAGATCGATGAACAGGTCGTAGATTTCGTTGAGCACTTCCTGCGGGCGCGCGTCGGCGCGGTCGATCTTATTGATAACGACGATGGGGGGGAGCTTGGCTTCGAGCGCCTTGCCCAGCACGTAGCGGGTTTGCGGCAGCGGACCTTCACTGGCATCCACCAGCAGCATGACGCCGTCGACCATTTTCAGAGCACGTTCGACTTCACCGCCGAAATCGCTGTGGCCGGGGGTGTCGACAATATTGATTTTTACGTCGTGATAGAAGATGGCGGTGTTCTTGGCGAGGATGGTGATGCCGCGCTCGCGCTCCAATTCGTTCGAGTCCATCACCCGGTCGACGTGGTGCTCGTTGGAGCGAAAGGTGCCGCTTTGTTGCAGCATGGCGTCGACCAGCGTGGTCTTGCCGTGGTCGACGTGGGCGATGATGGCGATATTGCGAATGCCTGAACTCAAAAAAGATCCTTCCCTGATTTTCTTGTCTACTACTACTACTTTACTATGCGGGGAGTGAAATTCCGAAGGAGGTCGGATCCAGGGCGGCAGACGGGCCGCGATGTCTCTGCACTTTTGGACACATCTCTTCGGAGATTGCAGCCGCAAACCCCAGGCGCTAGGATTTCTGCCGGTTCGCTACCTGATCCCGGTATGCGCGCCATCGGTTAAAACTGTCAGTCGCTTCCGGCCCGGCAACGAAGAAGCCGCCCGCCTGAGGATCGAGCGCTCGGAGCTTCAGAGCTCGCAGGATTGCCTCCACAACGCCAAACGCTCCCGCTCCACCGCGAATATGAATGGCGAATCCGCCACAGTGTTCGTTCGCGCCCATGTTCATTTCGATGGACCAGTTGTCACCTTGGATGCGGCCCCACGATGGATCGGAAAAATCGGCGTTCGGAACAACCACTTTGATTTTCTCGATGATCAACCAGCGTTCGCCGATCGCTGCGGGCCTGAAGTCAGATGGAATGTCCTCGATGGTCTTGGCGTCAGGCGGAAGGTCTTGAACGAAGATGTCGTAGCTCATGTGGAAGTGCTCATCCAGAAACGGCGGTTTGCCTCGGCATGGGCGCGCCCGCGAGGCGCGCTTCGGCTTCTTTCACGGCACGCTGCGCGGCCAGGATTCCCTCGCTGGCGGTGGATTCGGGACCCTGGGAATCAGTGTTGGCGAAGAAGACGCGGTCGAGGGGTTGGCGCACCAGGGGCTGAACCTGCGTGAAGAGGCCGGGGGTCGACATATAAAGAGGATGGCCGCGGCGATAGATGTGCACTTCGAGGGGATCGACATTGAGGCCGGGCATCAGCTTCCGGAAATCGCGCAACACGTTGGCGGCGATTTTGCGCGCGCTGCTTTCGGTGAGCAGGTAGCCGCGGTCTTCTTCTTTCATCGGCGTATAGCAGCTCAGGATGTTGTATTTCTGTTTGTAGCCGGCTTGCTTGCGAATGACCCAGTCAGCCACCACGATGTCGGTGAAGGTATTGCCCGGGCACCAGGTGTCGTAGCCGTGATTGAAGACAGGCTTGTCGAAGATGAGATTCACGACGGGATACGGGATGTAGCGAATCTGGTGCATCGCGTCGCTTTGTTTTTCGGGCAGTCCCTCAAGCACGCGGCGGGTGATGAACTTGGGTGTGGCCATGATCACTGCCTTGGCTGAGACCGTTTTCAGTTCGCCGCCAAACATATACGTGACCTGGACTTCGTCTTTTCCGGGGACGACGGCGACGATAGTTGCTCCGGTCTGCATGCGGTCGGCGAACTGTGGCAGAAGCAGGTCGGACAACTTTTTGGTCATGGCTCCGATGCCGCCGGGCCAGGTATAGCGGGTGTCGGCACGGCTTTCTGCTGCCATCTCCTGGAGTTCGCCGATCGCCACTGCGGCGGCGCTCTCTTCGCTGGTCGCTCCCCAGTTCGATGGGCCGTAGGCGTCCCACCACTGGCGGATCTCTACGGGATACGATTTCGTGAAGTCGGTGAAGGGGACGTTGGCAAGCTCCTGGCCACGCTTTTCGAGATCGATGGCGAGTATTTCTTTTTTGAACTTTTTGAAACCTTCGCGCACCAGCGGAGGGTAAGGCAGCTTGTTCAGGCCGTCGCCCCACGTGTCCGCGATCAATTCGCCGTGGATGATGGTGCCGTCGGGACTGTCGATGGGCAGCATGTGCATGCCGATCTCTTTGGCGAAGGTGTAGGAGTATTCGTCTTTGGAAATGAACGCCGAGCCGGTGCCGTAGGTGCTGCCCTGGAATTCCATCGCATAGGCGTTGCCGCCCCAGTGCGGCTCTTTTTCGAGCAGCAGAAAATCGTGATGCTGCAGGCGGTAGGCGGCCGTGAGCCCGCTAATGCCGCCTCCCACGATCACAACGTCGTGCTTGGCCGATGCGGGAGGGCGCGAGAATACTTTGCCGTCGCGAACCTGATGACAGATTCGGTTGTCTTCTCCGTCGACGGTGGGCGCGGAGGCCGGCGCGTCGTTCTGCGCATCGTTCTGCCCACCCCCCGATTGGGCCAGCAGAGACATGTCTAGGGGACATCCGGCGGTGACTGCGCCGGCCACGACGAACTTGATGAAGTCTCTGCGATTCGCGTTTGGGCTGGCCCCGCTTCTGTCGTTGCTGTTACCGTTCATATCATTCCCACTCGAGTCACTCCCGTTCAAGCCGGGCCTCCTTCGGCTGCTTGCGCGATTTCGGTTCCCGCTGCGTCGCCGTCTCCGCCGCCCCGGACGCGCAAGCGGTACCAGAAGACGATGGCGACCAGCGAAAACACAAAGATGATGGTGGAAACGGCGTTGATTTCAGGGGTGATGCCGCGGCGCAGGCGTCCCCAGATTTCGAGCGGCAAGGTGTTGTCGCGTCCGATCAGGAAAAAGCTGACTGCAATCTCGTCCATGGAAAGCGTGAAGATCAGGAGCGCCGCTCCGATAATGGGCAGCTTCAAATTCGGAACTGTGATGCGCCAGAAGGTTTGCCAATAATTGGCGCCGAGGTCGAGAGATGCTTCTTCCTGCGCACGGTCGAGTTTTTGCAGTCCCGCGAAGACTTCGGTGGTGGCTACGGAAATCAGGGCGGTGCCGTGGCCGAGAATAATAGTGAGCAGGCTCAGTTTGGTGCCTGCCACATTGAACAGCATGAGCAGCGAGAGGCCGGTGATGATGCCGGGCAGAATCAGGGGCAGGAGCACGAGGCGGCGGAATAAAACCTTTCCGGGGAACTGCGCGCGGTCAAGTGCGAGCGCTGCGGGGATTCCGAAAGTTAGCGATATCACCATCGCGGCGAACGCGACTTGCAGGCTGTTGAATACGGAATCCCAGATGGGAGCGTCTTGAAATAAGGTGCGATACCAATCGAGCGTGAGGTGACGCGGTGGGAATCCGCCTACGCCTTCGCCGTTGAATGAATAAAGAATCAGGATCGCAATCGGGAGATAGAGGAATGCAAAGACAACGATGGCATGGGCCAAGAGCCAGCGCGAACGGGGAATTGTGGACGGGGCGCCGGTCACGAGAAGCTCCATTTCTTTTCCAACCGCTCGGAGAGAAATAGCAGGCTGACCACGAGAGCCAGCATGCACAGCGAAATTGCCGCGCCCAGCGGCCAGTTATAAGCTGCACCGAACAGGCTGACCACGATGTTTGAGATCATGATGCCGCTGGGGCCGCCCAGCAGCAGCGGCGCTAGAAAATCTCCCAGGCTGAGCACGAAGGCGAAAGTTGCTCCGGCCACTACGCCGGGAATCGATAACGGAAAGATTACCTTCCAGAAAGTTTGTGCGGGGGTCGCGCCCAGATCGTGCGAGGCTTCGACCAGGTTGCGGGGAATGTGCTCCAACGCTGCGTAGATCGGCAGGAATGCGAAAGGTGTGTAGATGTGTGTAAGCGTCAGCACCACGGCGAACGGGCTGTAGAGCAAGAACTCCAGCGGATGCTTGGTGAGGTGGACATACTGCAGCAGCGTGTTCAGCACGCCGTCGGAGCCGAGGATTGTTTTCCAGGCGTAGGCGCGCACCAGATAGCTGACCCACAGGGGGATGATTACAAGTTGATAGAACAGATCTTTACGCTTGCCCGCGTAGAAGGACAGGAAATAGGCGAGTGGGTAGCCCAAGAGGAGCGAGAAAATTGTGACGCGGGCGGCGATCCACATGGAGCGCAGCAGAGTCTGCCAGTAGACGTTGACGCGGAAAAGTGTCTGGTAGTTCGCGAGGTCCCAGGAGTGGACGATGGTCTGCGCTGCGGAAACTGACCAGAAGCTGTAGCAGAACATTAGGAGATATGGAATCAGCAGGAACACCGTGACCCATAGCAGCGGCGGCGCTGTCACGATCGTTTTGTAGGCGCGGGAAAACATTCGTTTCTTTAGTCTGTTCAGTTCCTTCCGGGAGATTGCCGCACTGGTACGGCGCTGGCCGGGGAGAATTCCAAATCAACTTCTTCTGGGATTCCGGTGCCGCTGGGCGTTCGCACCGTGAGCACGAGTCCGCCGGGACACTGGACGCGAATCAGTTCGGTTGCGCCGTGAAATGCCTGCTGCACGACTCGGCCGCGAACGCGAAGCTGGCCTGGGGATGCAGGCTTCGCCGCTGACACTACCTGGATGCTTTCTGGGCGCAACGAAAAAAGAGCTGGTCCCTCGGGAAGCGGTGCGGGCCAAGAGAGCGAATCGCAATGGACGACTCCCTGCCGCACTTCGCCCCGCAGCAAATTTGTGTGTCCGATGAACTGTGCCACGTAGGCGGTTGCGGGCTGGCTGTAGATTTCGCGGGGCGTTGCGATTTGTTCGAGCTCGCCGGAACGCAGCAGGGCGATGCGGTCGGACATGACCATGGCTTCTTCCTGATCATGGGTGACGAACACGAAAGCGATTCCGACTTCGCGCTGCAAGGACTTTAGTTCTACCTGCATCTGGCGGCGCAAGTTCGCGTCCAGCGCGGAGAGCGGCTCGTCGAGCAACAGCAGCCGTGGGCGGTTCACTAGTGCTCGCGCCAGGGCTACACGCTGCTGCTGGCCTCCGCTGATTTTCGAGGGCTTTGATTTTGCGTGCTGCGTCATTCTTACTTTTTCCAGGGCTTCCGCGACGCGCGATGCGATCTCGGCTTCGGGGCGCCCGGCGACGCGCAGTCCGTAGGCGACGTTCTGTTCGACCGTGAGATGGGGAAACAGAGCGTAGTGCTGGAAGACGGTGTTTACGCGGCGGCGGTACGGCGGTTGCCGGTCGAGACGCTCGTCGCCCATCCAGACTTCGCCGGAGCTGGCGCTTTCGAAGCCGGCGACGATCCGCAGCAGAGTGGTTTTGCCGGAGCCGCTTTCGCCGAGAATGGTGAGAAATTCGCCCTCGGCGATGTCGAGGGAAATTTCCCGCAGCACCACGTTCTTGCCGAAGCTCTTGGCCACGTTGCGGATGCTGAGCAACGTGGACTTTGCCGTTGCGTTGGCGCGAGTGACTGCGGCCGCGGAAGTGGGGATGGTAGCCATTGTGTCTTAATTTTTGCAGCTCTTTACAGTGCTGCGTGATTTCGCTGTGCTGTCGTTCACTTCACTGGGCCGCCTTCACTTCGTTCCAGATTTCGGTGTACTTAGCGCGGCGTGGCACGTTCTGCCAGAAATAGAGCCGCTTCTGGTAATTGTCTACGTCGTCGAGATGCAGTGTCTTTACTTCATCGGCGGTCATGAACTGCGCGGCCTGCGGATTTGCCGGCGTGTATCGGGTCACGTCTGTAACTTTTTTCTGCGTCTGCGCTTCGATCATGAACTCGAGAAACTGGTAGGCCAGTTCTTTGTTTTCGCTGCCGGCTGTGATCATCAGGTGATCGATCCAGCCTGTCGTATTTTCTTTTGGAATGGTCTCGCCCACCGGGAAGTTCACTTTTTTTAATTCGACGGTGTTCAGCGGCCATCCCATGGAGGCAACGATTTCGTGATTCTGAAAAAGATTGGTCAGGTCGCCGCCGGTCGCCCACATTTTTCGGATGTTTGGCTTTAGCTCCAGCAATTTTTTCTTTACGGCTTCAAGTTGTTCGTCACTCAGGTTGTAAAGCTGCGAGGGATCGGGCTTGTCGAAACCCAGAACCTGCGCGGCCATGTAGACCGTCGACAAATCGTCCCAGACGGAAATCTTGCCTTTGTATTTTGGATCCCACAGAACATTCCAGCTGTCGGGAGGGTTTGGAAAAACAGTGGTGTCGTAGATGAGCGGGTCGGGTCCCCACATGAAGGGCACGCCATACACCTGGTTGCCGACATGCACGAGTGGGAGGTTGGTGAGTTGCGGGGAAAGCTGGGTGTAGGAGGGAATTTTGGAAAGGTCGAGCGGAGCGGCGAGATTTCCTACGGCGATGGAGGTGGCGACGTCGCTCGACGGAGAAATTACGTCGTAATTGCCGGCGCTGCCTCCGCGCAGCTTCGCCATGAGTTCATCGCTCGATCCCATGTAAGAAGCGGTGACTTTGCAGTGATGCTGCTCTTCGAAAGCTTTCACGAAGCTGGGATCGGCGTAGCCCTCCCACACCAGCAGGTTCAGGGTCGGCGTCTTCTTTGCGCACGATCCTGCGAGCACGATCACGGCGAGCAATGGCAATAGAGCTGTCATGCTTCGCCAACTTATGCCTTGCCCGTGCATGCGTCGCACACTCATCGTGCCTCCGATCATCTCGTTTACGATCATTTTGTTTACGATCATTCCGTCAAAACGTCGGCGGAGTGTTCACCCACAAGACCCAGGTTTCTGTTCGCCCCAGATTTTTCCAGCGATGAGGAGTTGCGCTCTCGAAGTAAAAACTGTCGCCGCGCTTCAGCCGGTATTCGTCTTCGTTCACGGTGATGGCGAGTTCTCCGCGCAGCACGTATAGAAATTCTTCGCCCTCGTGCGTGTAGGAGTCGCCACTGCCGGAACCCGCGGACACGCGGAACAAGTGCGGCTCCATTACGGTGTTGCCCCAGGCCAGCAGTTCCATGCGCACTCCGGGACCGGCGTCCAGAACCTTGCGCTGCTCGGGGCGCACCTGCAAGCTGCGGGCCTCGCGGGCGTCGAAAAAATCCAGAATGCTGGTTTTGTAGAAACGCGCCAGCTTGCGCAACGTTGCCACCGAGCCACTCATCTGCGAACGCTCGAGCGCGCTGAGGAAGCCTACGGAAATGCCGACGGCGCGCGCCACCTGGGCCAGAGACAGGCGCCGCTTGGCGCGTAACTGGCGAAGATGCGTTCCAACGGCGGCGGCATTGCCATCGGCGGAGGGGCGCACGCGGCCTTCGCGCTTCAGCAACTGCAGAATCGCGGCTGCATTCAATCCCCGCACCTTGCGCAGGAACCGCGCTCGCTTCAAGAGCCGCACATCTTCAGCGGTGTAGAGCCGGTACTTGCTCTCGGTGCGCCGCGGGCGAGTGAGGCCAAGGTTTTCCCAGGACCGGATCACCGACGGCGACACTCCCACCTGGCGAGCGACGTCTCCGATCTTCAAATACGGCTCAGGATGGCGAGAGTTCATGACCTGTGGTCGTTTTCCAGTCGTGCCTGCGATAAGAATTTTCTATGGGAAGGACGCATTTTTTTATCCTTGACAGTCCGCGTCCTGCTTCTCTAACCTTGCGGGATTATAGCAAGGTTGTGGCAAGACACAAGCAGTCGCTGTCGTCATTATCAAATAAAAAAAATCCCCAAAGGATGTTGGAGGTTCCATGCCGTCACTGCGAGCCCGCTGGACCGCCGTTTGCCTGGTCGTCACAATCTGTTTATGGATTCCCGCAGCGCTTTTCGCCCAGGGCACCGGTGGCCGCATACTCGGCCGCATCGCCGACCCCACGGGAGCGGTGCTAGGCAGCGTTCGAGTGACTGCGATCAACGACGCGACCGGCGTCTCGCGCACGGTTGAGAGCAACGGAAGCGGCGACTACGGGTTTCCTGATCTTCCGGTTGGAACCTACACTCTCAGCTTCGAGCTTAGCGGGTTTAAGAAGGACGTCCGCAAGGGCATTGCGCTCGACGTGAACCAGGTCATCACGCTGAACATGACGATGCAGCTGGGCGCCACGCAGGAAGTGGTCGATGTCACTTCCGAAGCTCCCCTGGTCGATACCACCAGCACCCAGCTCGGGGCTGTAGTGAACAACCGCTCCGTAAACGAGTTGCCCTTGAACGCTCGCGATACTTACCAGTTTCTGCAGTTGCAGCCGGGAGTGCAATCGCAGTTGGGGTCGAGCGGCGGGACTTTCTACGGCAGCGACGATGCGGGGGCGGTTTCCGTCAACGGCGGCCGCAGCCGCGCCAATAATTTCAGCGTCAACGGCGGCGATGCCAACGATCAGTTCGTTAACCTGCCGACCATTCAGCCCACGCCCGACGCGATTGAGGAGTTTCGCGTAATCAGCAACACCTTCGATGCCGAATATGGACGCAACTCGGGCGCCGTGGTCAACGTCGTCACCAAATCGGGCACGAATCAGTTGCACGGCGACGTTTACGAATACTTCCGCAACACGCTCTTGAATGCGCAAGGGTACTTCAACACCGTGAAGCCGCAGGAAAATCAGAACCAGTTTGGGGGAACTTTCGGCGGGCCCATTAAGAAAGACCGAACCTTCTTCTTTGTCACTTACGAAGGGCGCCGGGTGCGGCAGGGTGTTTCTGGCCAGACTGTGGTCGTGCCGACGCCAGCCGAGTTGGGCGGCGATTTCTCGGCGGGCCCGGCATTTGCAGGGGGTATCTCCGATCCCACCGTGGCCGAGGCTTTGGACGGTCGCACGGGTTGCGATGCTGCGCTGGGTCTCCCGGCCAATGGTATAAACGGCCTGTTGGCCGCGTCGAGCACGGGCCAGGTTAACTGGTCCACTGTGTTTCCGGGGAACGCCATTCCTTCGGCGTGTACAGACCCCGTAGCCGTGAATTTGCTCCGCTACGTGCCTGCGGCGAACCGTGCCGATGGCACCTATCAGGCGGTGCCGGTCAGTTCGGACCGCCAGGATCAGGTCACATTCCGCTTCGACCATCACATCAACGACCGCCAGAATTTTAGCTTCTACTACTACTTTACCGACGACACGAATTTTCAGCCGTTCTATAACTTCCAGGCTTCGGGTGCGAATGTGCCTGGTTTCGGGGCCAGCGTTGGCTCGCGTTACCAGCAATACAACCCAAGCCATACGTGGACCATTTCCAATGCGCTGGTCAATGAGGCGCGTTTCACCTATATGCGCGAAGGCCAGCTTACCTTCCAGCATCCTCAAACCACCAACGCTGTGACTGCATCGTGCACCGGATCGGCCGCCGCGTATTGTTTTAACGGAACCTCTGACTCCAGTGCGATCAATACGATTATCGCTGCTTCCGGCTATCCCGCGGCCCAGGCCGGCATTACGACCGGTTTGCCGCCGAACCGCACCGGCGTGCCTTTCATCGGCGTCGCTGGCGGTTTCAACATCGGCAATGGCTGGGAGGGCGAGCTTCCCCAGGTGGGCAACACATTCCAATGGGCGGATAATTTAACCTGGGTAAAAGGCAGTCACACTACCAAGTTCGGTGCGGACGTGCGCCGCTCGCGCTTTGATCAGACTCTCTACTACAACGTCAGCGGCCAGCTTACATTTAACAGCACGACCACCGATTCTGTTCTTTATACCAACGCAGCCGGTAATCCCGACAATTATCCCGGCTATCTGCTTGGGCTGGCCGATAGCTACTCGCAAGGTTCGGCGCAAAGAGAAGACATCCGTGACACGGGCGTGTATCTTTTCGCGCAGGACAGCTGGAAGGTGAAGCCCAACATCACGTTGAATTATGGACTTCGCTGGGAGCTGGACACGCCGCTCACCGACGCGCTGCACCATGTCCAGACCTACCGTCCCGGACAGAATTCGACTGTCTATCCGTGCACTCTGACCAGCGCGGAGCAGATGAGCTTTGGAGTCTCGACCTGTGCGGAGGCGGGCGTGCAGCCCACTGGCTTGGTTTTCCCTGGCGATTCGGGCGTGGCCGCCGGTCTGACACAAACTTACTACAAGGCCTTTGCCCCGCGCGTCGGTCTCGCCTACAGCCCCAACTTTAATGGTGGCTTGTTGGGCAAGATATTTGGCGGTCCCGGGAAAACCAGCATCCGCACGGGATGGGGACTGTTCTACAACCCGATGGAGCAACTGGTGCTGGAGCAGTTCGGGGCCGAGCCTCCCTTTGGGGGCAGTTCCTATTTCCCCGGCACTTTCTTCAATACTCCGTTCGTGCAACAAAACGGCACCGTAAACCCAAATCCCTTCAAGGGAATTCTCAATCCGACACCTGGTGCTGCTCAAGATTGGGCCAGTTTCCGCCCCATTCTTCTATACGGGGATTTCCAGCCTCACATGCGTACGCAGTACACCGCTCAATACAATTTCAGTATTCAGCGCGAAATCGTGAAGGACCTCCTGTGGCAAGTCAACTACGTGGGGTCTCAAGGACACCGCCTGCTCGCCTCGCACGATATCAATGCCTCCAATCCGCAGACTTGCCTGGACATTATTACGCTCCAAGGCCAGGGAGCGTGCGGTCCGTTCGACGAGGATAATCCTTACAACCTGACCGTCCCGAAGGGTTTCCCTTTCCATCTTCCGAATGGCTCAGTTCTGACGGGAGCTGCGGGCGGCACGCCGGTGCAATTGGTTGGACTCAGGCCATTCTCGTCGCCTAATTGCGTCGCGACCGGAGCCAACATTGGACAAGGCTGCCCGCTCGATGGCGTTCCCATCTTCACCAACATATTCGCCGAGGATACGATTGCGGCTTCCGCGTATAACTCTCTGCAGAGCATGCTGGAGAAACGTTTTTCGCACGGGCTCCAGTTACAGGCCGCATACACCTTCAGCAAGTCCCTGGACTGGGCATCGAGCTTCGAAGAGACGGTCAATCCGTTCGACTACAAGGCGAGTCGGGCGTTGTCCCTGTTTAATTCGGCCCAGCGCTTTGTCATCAACTACTACTGGGATGTTCCCGCGCCTAAATACAAAGGGTTCGCGGGTAAGGTGCTCGATGACTGGGCAATGTCTGGCATTATCCAGTTTCAGAGCGGATTCCCCATTCGCTTGTCTGATCCGGACGATTACGAGCTGATCAGCAGCTTGTTCTTTCTCGGGACCGGCGCGCCCCAGGCTTATGGTCCGATTCAGATCCTAAACCCTAAGACAACTTACGTAATCGATGGCCAACCGGAGAAGAGCCTATACCTCAACACCGGGCAGTTCCACGAACCAACCTTGGGAACTTTTTCGACTACGCCGCGTTCCGTCTGTTGCGGGCCGGGCCTGAATCAATGGGATATGACTTTTTCCAAGCGCTTCACGCTTTCGGAGACCAAGAACTTCCAGTTCCGCGCCGACATCTTTAATTTGTTTAACAAGACGCTGTTTGTGAACCCAGACGGTAATTTCAGCGATACCACTTTCGGTCAGGTTCAACAGGCTCGCGATCCGCGCCTGGTGCAGTTTGCGTTGAAGTTTTACTTTTAGTGGAAAGAGTAAAATCGTAGAAGCAAAAACCGGGACGGCTTGCCCGCCCCGGCATTCTAATGGCTTGCGGGCCCGCCAAGAAACGCCGCTGGCTTGAGTTTTCCCGGAGACCTGGATGTACCCCGAATTGCAGAAAGAACTTTCAACCTTTGAGCGGCGCACGCCGAAATCCGCCGAAGCACACAAGAAAAACCTGAAACGCATTCCGCTGGGAGTGGCCAGCAACTACCGGTATTACGATCCCTGGCCCATCTTTGTGAAAGAGGCCAGCGGCAGCAAGTTCCGCGATCTCGACGGCAACGAATATATCGATCACAACCTGACTTTTGGCGCGCTGATGGCGGGGCACTGCCATCCCGCGGTGATGAAGGCTGTCGAGAAGCGGCTTTCCACCGGCACTATGTTCGGCATGCCGCACGACATGGAGTGGGAGCTCGCCGAGGAAATCTGCAATCGCTTCCCGGTGGAGATGTGCCGCTTCGGTAATAGCGGGACGGAAGCGACCATGCACGCAATCCGGCTGGCCCGCGCCGCTACTGGCCGCGACAAGATCGTGAAATTTGAAGGCGCTTACCACGGGCTGCACGATTCCGCTCTGGTTAGCGTAAAGCCGCACGCGCCCGATTTCGGAGATATCGACAATCCGATATCGGTTACTGGCGGTCTGGGAGTGCCGAAGTCGGCGATTGCCAACGTTCTTATCGCGACGTTCAATAATCTCGCGACTGTAGAGCGCCGGTTCAAGGAAAATCCCGGTGAGATCGCGGCGATTATTCTCGAGCCTATCCTGATGAACGTTGGCCTGTGCATGCCGCAGGTCGGCTTCCTGAAGGGTCTGCGCGAGATCGCTACCAGAAATGGCGCGCTGCTGATCTTCGACGAAGTGAAGACTGGAGCGAAACTGGGATGGGGCGGCGCCAGCGAATATTTTGGCGTGCAGCCGGACATGATCTGCCTGGCCAAATCGATCGGCGGAGGCTTTCCGCTGGCGGCTTTTGGCGCGCATCCGTCCGTGATGGACCTGATTTCGCAGCATAAGGTTTTTCACGGCGGCACCTACAACACGAATCCCGTTTCGATGGCCGCGGGGCTGGCTACGTTTCGGCATGTGCTGACTCGCGAAAACTATGTCCACGTCGACAAGCTCAGTAAGAAGTTGACGGACGGCTATCGCAAGATCGTGGCGAAGTCAGGTCTGCAGGCGTACATCGCCCAGGCTGGCGCCAACGGTGCGCTGATGCTCTACCCGCAGGAAATTCGCAACTACCGCGACTGGACTGCGATTGACATCGACCTGTGGCGGCATTACTGGTTCGGCATGGTCAACCGCGGTGTGATGGCGCAACCTTACTGGTGGGATGAGCAGTGGACGATTTCCGTGCAGCACACCGAAGCGGATATCGACCAGCACCTTGCTGCCTTCGACGACATCGCGGCATCGCTGGCGAAGGCGCAGCAGGAACGGGTGGGCCAGCCGGCGCTGGCCACGCACTGAAACAAGGGATCAGGGGTCAGGGATCAGTCGTCAGCTATGCGCAGCGTTAACGGCTGACCCCTTGCCCCTAAGCCCTAGCCCCTGATCATGTCCACCACCGCACAACCCGCCACTCAGCCGCACCTGATACGCGCCCTTGGGCGCCGCGATCTGGTGTTGCTCTTCGTGGTGGCCGTTTTCAATCTCAACGTCGTGCCCTCAATCGCCGCCAACGGCGGTGTGACTATCTGGTTGTGGATCATCTCTCTGCTTTTGTTTTTCTGGCCGCAAGGCATCGCAGTGATCGAACTCGCGCACCGTTATCCGGGCGAGGGCGGCGTCTATCTTTGGGCAAAAGAAGTCTTCGGAGACTTTCACGGATTTCTATCCGGCTGGTGCTACTGGACCAACAACATGCTTTACGTGCCGACGGTCATGCTGTACTTCGTCGGCGTGTCCGTGTACGTGCTCGGTCCCGGCCATCAGAATCTTCCCGACAACAAGCTATTCGCCGCTAGCGTCTCCCTCGCATTGCTGGCGCTGTTGACTCTTCTGAACATCCTTGGCCTTGGCGTCGGCAAGTGGATCAATAACCTGGGCGCGATCGGAACCCTCATCGCCGCCTTTGTTCTGGTCGGCCTCGGCATCGTGATCTGGTCGCGCTTTGGGACAGGCATCACGACGGCCGATTTCAAAATTCCTGCCAACCCGCGCTTCGTGCTCAATTCGTTCGGCGTGATCTGCTTCGGCCTAGTCGGCCTCGAACTGGCTTCGGTCATGGGCGATGAAATCCAGGATCCCAGCCGTACTCTTCCTGGGGCGGTCGCGTGGGGCGGTTTGATTTCTGGCACGCTTTATGTCGCCGCTACGCTGACTTTACTCATCGCGATCGGTAAGAACATCAATGTGCTGCAAGGCGTGGTTCAGGCCGTGACTGGAATGGCTGCGCGCGTGGGTGTGAGCTGGATCAGCGCTCCTTTTGCGCTGATGCTTAGTCTGGCCATCGCCGGGATCGGTTCGGCCTGGATCGGCGGATGCTCGCGCATCCCTTTCGTCGCTGGGCTCGATTCCTACATGCCTTCCTGGCTTGGCAAGGTTCATCCGCGCTACGGCACGCCCTACGCCGCGTTGATCGTGCAGGGAATTGTTTCCGGGATTCTGGTGATTCTCAATTTTGCCGGCGCCGGAGTGCAGGAGACATTCCAGAAATTGCTGTCGCTGGCGGTGGTCCTGCAACTCGTGCCGTTTGTCTACGTGTTTGGGGCGCTGGTGAAATTCGCGGTTACGGAGCCGGTTCCGCGCGGCCAGTACGGCCGGACCACGCTGTTTCTAGCCGGGACCAGCGGATTGCTGACGACGACTCTCGGCATCGCGCTGGTATTTTTTCCGGCGCAGCAGATCACGTCGCTGGTTTGGTATGAAGTATGGATGATAGGTGGCACGCTGTTCTTTGTCGGGCTGGCGGCATTTTTCTTTTTTGTCTATGGCCGCCACAAAGCGCCACAACTGGTTGGGAAAAGTGCGACTTCAGTCGTACCGTTGTAACGAAAAGATGGAAGCTATTGGGCCTTCGGGGCCTGATGTGATTCGCAGGAGGTTGAAACGATATGCCAGGCGGAGTTCAAACCGCAGTCCGCACTTATCAGATGTTCATCAACGGCGAATGGGTTGACAGCAAGTCAGCGAAGACTTTTCCGGTCTGCGATCCTTCGACGGAAGAAGTGATCGCTCAGGTTCCTGATGCTGGTCCGGACGATGTGGACCGCGCTGTCGCCGCTGCCAAAGCCGCTTTTGAAGATGGTCCGTGGGCGACCACGACTGCGCAGGAACGTGGCCGCGTGCTGTTCCGGCTCGCCGACAAGATCCGGCAAAACTTGCCAGCGCTCGCGGAACTCGAATGCCGCAACACTGGCAAACCCATCGTCGAAGCCGAGTTCGACATCAACGATGCGGCCACCTGCTTCGAATACTACGGCGGCCTCGCCACCAAAGTGGTCGGCTACGTGAATCCGGTGCCCGACAATGCCATGAGCCTCACGCTCAAGGAGCCGGTGGGAATCGCGGGGCAAATCATTCCGTGGAACTATCCGCTGCTTATGGCGGCGTGGAAACTGGCGCCCGCGCTGGCTGCGGGCTGTACTTGCGTTCTGAAACCCGCCGAACAGACTCCGCTCACCGCATTGGAATTCGCGAAATATTTTGCGGATTGCGGCCTGCCGCCGGGCGTAGTCAACGTGATCACTGGCTTCGGCGAATCTTGCGGCGCTCCGTTGGTGCAGCACCCTGATGTGAACAAGATTGCTTTCACGGGCAGCGCAGCGGTCGGGAAGATCATCGTGAAACAGGCTGCTGATACGGTGAAGCGCGTCACGCTGGAGCTCGGCGGCAAGTCGCCGAATATCTTCTTCGCCGACGCCGATTTCGAAGCCGCCATCGATGGCGCACTCTTCGGAGTTTTCATCAATCAAGGGGAGGTTTGCTCCGCCGGAAGCCGCATCCTCGTGCAGAAGTCGATCTACAAGAAGTTTGTCGAGGCCATGACCGAGAAGGCCAAGAAAATAAAACTCGGCCCTCCTCTTGAGCGCGAAACAAAAATGGGTCCGCTGGTCAGCAAAGAACAATACGATCGCGTCAACTCCTACATTGAGATTGGCAAGAAGGAGGCCAAACTTACTTCTGGCGGCGGGCGCCCGGAAAAATTCGCCAAGGGCTACTACGTGCAGCCCACGATTTTCTCCGATGTGAACAACTCCGCGCGCATTGCGCGGGAGGAAATTTTCGGTCCGGTCGCGGCAGTGATTCCGTTCGAAGACGAGAGAGATGCGCTCAAGATCGCCAACGATTCTCCTTATGGCTTGGCCGCCGCCGTGTGGACACGCGATATTTTCCGAGCCATGCGCGCGGTGAAAGCGCTGCGCGCCGGAATCGTCTGGGTCAACCACATGCAGCCCACTTACGTGGAAGCGCCGTGGGGAGGCTACAAGCAATCCGGCTTCGGGCGTGAGCTCGGCCCCTGGGGCATCGAGGAATATCTCGAGACTAAACAGGTATACATCAATTTGAACGAAGCGCCGATCGGCTGGTATTGAAGAACAGTTGCCAGTGGCCAGTAAACCGATTCTGGCGTGACTCAATGCAACTGAGAAGCGAGAACTGAGAACTACGATGTCCACGATTCAATTACGCACTCAAATCCCCGGGCCGAAATCCCAGGCACTTTCCGCGCGCCGCGTACAAGCTGTGCCCCGCGGGCTTTCTCACGGCACACCCATTTATGTGGCCAAGGCGGAAGACGCGTGGCTGGAAGATGTCGATGGCAACCGCTACATCGATTTCGCTGGAGGCATCGGCTGCCTCAATGTGGGACATCGACAGGAAGCCGTGCTCGATGCCGTGCGCAGCCAACTCGAAAAATTTCTTCACACCTGCGTGCAGGTTACGCCCTACGAGAGCTACATCCGCCTGGCCGAACGCATGAATGAAGTCACGCCGGGCAACTTTGCGAAGAAAACTATCTTTGTGAACAGCGGGGCGGAGGCGGTCGAGAATGCGGTGAAGATCGCCCGCGCCTACACCAAGCGCCCCGGCATCATCGCTTTTGAAGACGCTTTCCACGGCCGCACCATGATGACGCTGGCACTCACCAGCAAGACGCATCCTTACAAGGCCGGATTCGCGCCGCTTCCGGGCGAGGTCTATCGGGTTCCATTCGCCTATTGCTATCGCTGTTCCTATTCGATGAAGTATCCGTCGTGCGATCTATACTGTGCGCGCCATCTGGAAGATACGTTCAAGCGCGTCGTGGCCAACGAGGAAGTTGCGGCCGTGATTGCTGAACCAGTTTTGGGCGAAGGCGGATTCATCGCGCCTCCTGACGACTATTTCAAGGTACTCATCGAGCTGTGCCACAAGCATGGCATTTTGTTCATCGCCGACGAAGTTCAGTCTGGCTTCGGGCGCACTGGTGCGCTGTTCGCCAGTGAACGCTATGGCATTGAGCCTGATCTGCTGGTCACAGCGAAATCTCTCGGCGGCGGCTTGCCGCTCGCGGCGGTCACGGGCCGCGCCGAGATCATGGATGCTCCCGGCCCCGGCGGGCTCGGCGGTACATTTGCGGGCAACCCGCTCTCGTGCGCAGCGGCGCTTGCCGTGCTCGACCTGTTCGAGAATGAAAATTTGTTGACGCGAGCGAACGAACTCGGCGAGCGTTTCCAGCGCCGCGCGCGCGAGTGGCAGCGCCGCCGGCCTCTTGTGGGCGACGTGCGCGGACTCGGCGGCATGCAAGCCATCGAACTGGTGCAGTCGCAGGAAACCAAAATTCCGGCCGCCGACGAGACCAAGCAGATTACGCAGTATTGCTACGAGCACGGTCTGATTACGATCACCGCGGGTTCGTATTCCAACGTGATCCGAATTCTGGTACCGCTGGTCGCGACCAACGAGCAAATCGATGAGGGCCTCGATGTCCTCGAGTCCGCGCTGGCCAGCGTTTGCGACAAGAAAGGCGCGGTTGCGCAGTTGGTGTAATAATCTGATTCACTCTTCGCGATAGCTGAGGCAATGTCATGACGTCAGTCGCCGCACCTCCCATTATCCGGCTCACCAATTACATCAACGGCCAGTGGACCGTCTCGCGCGCTTCCGAATGGCGCGACGTGGTCAATCCCGCGACCGGCGAAACGCTGGCGCAAGTTCCGCTCGCCGACGCCGCGGAAGTGAACACCGCGATCGACGCCGCTGCAGCCGCATTTCCAGAATGGCGCCGCACTCCGCCGGAAGACCGCATCCAGCCGCTGTTCAAGCTGAAGATGCTTCTCGAAGATCACATTGGCGACATAGCGCGCATCATCACGCAAGAAAATGGCAAGACCTTCGCCGAGGCCAAGGCGGAAATGCGCCGCGCTATCGAGAACGTTGAAGTCGCCTGCGGCATTCCGATGATGATGCAAGGCTACAACCTCGAAGATGTCGCTCGCGGCATCGACGAGATGATGATCCGCCAGCCGCTTGGAGTCACCGCCGCCATTGTGCCATTCAATTTTCCCGGCATGATTGCTTTTTGGTATCTGCCGTACGCCATCGCCACCGGCAACACGTTTATTCTCAAACCTTCCGAGCGTGTCCCGCTCACGATGCGGTACGTGTACGAGCTTCTCGAAAAAACTGGTTTACCCAAGGGCGTGGTGAGTCTCGTCAATGGCGGCAAGGCAGTGGTTGATGCGCTTATCGACCATCCTAAAGTGCGTGCCATCAGTTTTGTTGGATCGACTCCGGTCGCGCGTTACATCTATGCGCGCTCCGGGGAAAAAGGGAAGCGCTGCCAGTGCCAGGGCGGCGCCAAGAACCACGTCGTCGTTCTTCCCGACGCGGACATGCCCATGGCCACGCAGATCATCAGCGACAGCGCGTTCGGATGCGCCGGGCAGCGCTGCCTAGCTGTTTCCGTCGCCGTCACCATCGGCGAAGCGCAGAAGACTTTTCGCGACTCGATCGCCGATGCTGCTTCAAAACTCAAAGTGGGCAACGGCCTCGAAGACGGCGTGCAGATGGGCCCCGTGATTACCCCGCAGAGCAAAGAGCGCGTGGAATCGCTGATCGGCCTCGGCGAGAAGCAAGGCGCGAAGGTTCTGCTCGACGGCCGCAACTCAAAAATCCCGCGTTACGAATCGGGCAACTTCGTGAATCCTACGATCCTTGATAACGTTCCTGCGACCAGCGACCTTGCCGACACAGAAATCTTCGGGCCAGTGCTGAGCCTCGTTCACGCCGATAGCATGGATGACGCGCTCGCTTTTCTCGAGCGTAGCGCCTATGGCAATCAGGCGTCGTTGTTCACGTCGAGCGGATCGGCCGCGCGCCGCTTCCGTTATGAAGCGCCCGCCGGAAATATCGGCATCAACATCGGCGTCGCCGCGCCCATGGCCTATTTCCCGTTCAGCGGTTGGAAGAACAGTTTCTTCGGCGATCTCCACGGCCAGGGCCGCGACGCCATTGAGTTCTACACCGACAAGAAAGTCGTAGTCGAGCGCTGGGCCAAAGAGCATTCACGCAAATTCTGAGTTCTTACCGCGGCGACAATGAGGCATAGAGCAAAGCAAGAAAACAAGCATTAGATTTTCTCAGTGACTCCGTGTCTCCGTGGTGGACAATTTTTCATTATGAGGTATCCATGAATACAGTTACCGCAACTCCCACCATGACCGGCCAGGAGATCGTTGACCTCACTAAGAAGCACACACTGTTCGAATGGTCGGCGCAATCGAAAGTCGACCCCATTCCTGTGGCCCGCGCCAAGGGCATTCACTTCTGGACGCCAGAGGGCAAGCGCTTCATCGACTTCAACAGCCAGCTGATGTCGGTCAACATAGGCCACGGAGACGAACGCGTCATCCGCGCTATTCACGAGCAGGCGCAGACTCTTTGCTATGCGAATCCCTTCATGGCGACCGAACCGCGCGCCCGCCTCGGCGCGAAGCTCGCCGAAATCACCCCCGGCGACATCGACACTTTCTTCTTCACCAACGGCGGCGCGGAAGCCAACGAGAACGCCATTAAGATCGCGCGTTTTTTCACCGGGCGTCACAAGATCATGGCACGCTATCGCTCTTACCACGGAGCGACCGCTGGCGCTATCACTCTTACTGGCGATCCCCGCCGCTGGGCTGCCGAGCCGGGCATTCCGGGCGTGGTTCGCGTGCTCGATCCTTATCATGGCATTGAGCGCGGCTGGGAGTCCGCGGAAACTTCGCTGCAGATGATCGAGGAGATAATTCAGCTGGAAGGTTCGCACACGATCGCGGCGTTTATTCTCGAGACCGTCGTTGGCACCAACGGAATTCTCATTCCGCCCGATGGCTACATGCAGGGCGTGCGCAAGCTGTGCGACAAGTACGGCATCCTCATGATTGCCGATGAAGTGATGGCCGGCTTTGGCCGCACCGGCGAGTGGTTCGCCATTGACCACTGGAAAGTCGTTCCCGACCTGATCTCGATGGCCAAGGGATTAACTTCCAGCTATTTGCCGCTGGGAGCAGTGGGCATGCGGCATCACCTCGCGCAATATTTTCAGGATAAGGTTTTCTACGGAGGTCTCACCTACAACAGCCATCCCATGGGATGCGCCGCCGCACTGGCTACGATTCGCGTCTACGAAGAAGATAACCTCATCGACAACGCGAAGAAGCTCGGCGCGGTAATGAAGGAGCTCAGCGCGGAATTGCAGGCAAAGCATCCTTCTGTGGGAGCGGTGCGCTCTATCGGACTGTTCGGCATCGTCGAACTCATCCGCAGCCGCAAGACACGGCAACCGATGGCTCCGTTCAACGGCACTTCCGAAGAGATGGCCGCCCTGGGGCGCTTCTTCCGTGAGCAGGGTCTCTACACGCTGGTGCGCTGGAACACTTTTTATACCAACCCGCCGCTCTGCATCAACGAACAGCAGTTGCGGGAAGCGTTCGCCATCATCGACAAGGGCCTCGAGATCACGGATAAAGCGGTGAAGGACTAGAGCCGGACGGTCGACGAATCCGGCCCGCTCCCGCGTTAAGCTGCCGAGGGCGTGCGGCCCAGCGCTGCGACTTGAGCGGAATTGAATCCGACAATCGAGACATCGCCGGGAACGCGGAGCCCGGCCTCGCGGATGGCATGAAGGGCGCGCAGGAAATGTTCCGCGCCCACAAACATCAGAGTGCCGCTGGCATTGCCCATGTCTTGCCCGCCTGCCATCGGCGCCGGCCCCGTTTGGGTTCGCAAGGCGCGTGCCACGGGGTTGGGGTGATAGTTCAGTTCGCGCGCGGCGGCAAAGACGCGATCCTTCGTCCGCTGCGGGATGGACGCCGATCCGGGTGCATTGTTCAGCACCAGTGAAACCGTGCCGGGAGCGAGCCCGACGGTCTCCGCCACCGTTTTCAGGGTTACCGCGCCTGGTCTCTTCAGACCACTCTTCTTGCTGCTGGGCATATTGTTTCGAATCATGTTGTCCCCCATTACTCTGGCGATCCCAGATTGGATAACCAGACTTCTTATCCAAGTGCTGGCGATCAGGCCGCTCGGCGAGAGATGACACCATCGGCAGCGGTGGCATCGTCGCGGGTTCGGAACAATCAGGAATAGCGACTCGGAAGGACAGGGCGAATCGCATACGCCACGCGGACATCGGGGGCCGCATGACCAACTATTCCAACGGAAAGCTGCGCTACCAATCTGACAAAGACCCGTGGCAAAGTCCAATCGAAAAAAGTTATCGCGACGATTACGTACAGCGAATCGGAATCCGGGCGACGGACCTATTGCTGCTGCTGTTGCTCGTGTTCCGTGCGGGTGCTTCGCGGCGCAAACACTGGCCGCGACTGGATCACGATGCTCGGTGCCACGGGCTCCGGCAGCGGAGCATCCGAGGGGCTCACCGTCACCGACACGCTCAGTTCGCTGTGCGCTTCTCCTTTGTAAACGCCGCGAGTGGGAGGAACATCGGCGTAATCGCGCCCGATCGCAACCCTTATGTGCCGGTCGGCGCCGATCAGGTTGTTGGTGGGATCGAACGCAACCCATCCCAGCCGGGGCACCAGCGCCTCCACCCATGCGTGAGACGCGCCCTCTAGAGAGCGGTCCTGTTTTTCTCGTGTCGGATCGCGGTGGAACATGTAGCCGCTGACGTAGCGGCAAGGCACGCGCAGCGGGCGCACCAGCGCGATCATGATGTGGGCGAAATCCTGGCACACTCCCCGGCGAGAGTTCAGAGCTTCTTCAATCGGCGAGTCGACATTCGTGCTGTTCGGTACGTAGGCAAACATGCCGTAGATAGCCTCATTCAGTTCGGTCAGCAGTTCCAGTGGATTGCCACGCCGGCCGCATTTGAGTTCCCGCGAGAGCTGTTCGAGCGGCTCGCTCGAGCGGGCGAACTGGCTCGGCAAAAGCATTTCCCAATAGTCGTCGGCCGCAACCTGGGCGTCGAGATCAGCCCAGTCGCCTGCATCCGAGGCACGTGGCGCAGAAGCGTCCTGCACTTCGACTACGGACTGCGCGGTGAGTTCAACTTGAGTATGGCTCCCAGCTATATCGAAATGGTGGACGATGTTGCCAGTGAAATCGCGGTATTGCATGATGTTCGTCGCCGGGTTCACGTCGAGATGGAAACTGAGGCAGCGTTGCACCCCTTCGCTGCGCGGCTGCATGCGCACCTCCATCACACTCTCGCGGATCGCCGGCTCGTAATGGAATGTCGTGTTGTGGCGGACGGAGTAAATCAAGGGAACACTCTTTCCTCAAGATTGGTTGATTCTTAATTGCTTATGCGACCAGCGCCGACTCGACCGAATAGTCAAAATAAACCTGATGAATCGCGGTGTGCGCCTGCGCGCACTGCCAGCGAATGCTGTCAACATAGGCGGTGGGCCCCGAGGCCATGATCTCGTCGATCTGGCTGAAGCTCAGCGTGGCGCGTAACCGCCCTGCCAGGCGCAGCGGCTGTTCCGCCTTGCGCTCTGTCAACTCTCCGATCGCACGCAGCGCCGCATGGACCATGTCAACGGAAAAGCGCACGGAATGCGGAAAGCCCGAGTTCAGCAGCAGAAACTCCGCCACTCGCAAGGGCCGCAGTTCCGCGGTATAGGTCTTGCAGTAGGCTTCGAACGCGGCGCAGGATTTCAGCAGTCCCACCCACTCCAGATACTCTTCGTTTTCAACGGCCTGATCCGGCGATTGCGGCAGACGCTTGAAATGGGCGCCGATCAGCCGCGCCAGCGCATCGGTGCGCTCTACAAATCGTCCCAGTTGAATGTAATGCCAGCCCTCGCCGTGCGACATGGTGGAATCGGTTACGCCCTGGAACAGGTGCGCGCCTTCCTGCACCGCGCGAAAGAAAATATACGAGTGCAGCAGCCATGCTTCACTCGAGGTCGTGCTGTTCACTTGCAGATACAGGCGATTGAGCTGCTCCCACATTTCGGTGCTGCATTGTTCGCGGACCTGCCGCAGGTTTTCCCGAGCTGCGGCTACGCACGAAATAATTGACGAAGGATTGGTGCGCTCCAGAGTGAGAAGCTGCGTGAGCGTCGCGGCGTCGATTTTGCCGTCTTCGGGAGGAGCGATCTGCGATGCTTCCAGCAGACGCAACCAGCGCCCCGCGCCCGCTTCCGGAGATTGATCCAGCCGCAGCTGAAAGTCCACGTCGATCAGGCGCGCCGTATGCTCAGCGCGTTCCAGGTAGCGACTCATCCAATACAAACTGTCTGCCACCCGCGACAGCATGGTCGTTTCTCTCTGCCCGCTCATGCGCGCAGCACCCACGTATCTTTGCTTCCACCGCCCTGTGAGGAGTTGACCACGAGCGATCCGCGGCGCAAGGCCACGCGCGTCAAGCCGCCCGGCACAAGAGTCACGTTTTCGCCATAAAGAATGTAGGGACGAAGGTCCACGTGCCGTGCCTGCGCTTCGCCGTCCAGGAAGCACGGTGCCCGCGACAGACTCAGCGTGGGTTGCGCGATGAAGTTCCGCGGCTCGGCCTGGATGCGCTGCCGGAATTCTTCCCGCTGTTCAGCCGTGCTGTGCGGTCCGATCAACATGCCGTACCCGCCCGACTCGCCCACCGCCTTCACCACCAGTTCGTCGAGATGTTCCAGCACATAATTTCGCTGCGAGCGATCGGTCAGTAGATAAGTTTGCACGTTCGCGAGAATTGGATCTTCGCCAAGGTAGTAGCGGATGATCGCGGGCACATACGCATAAACTGCTTTGTCGTCGGCAATGCCGGTTCCGATCGCGTTGGCCAGCATCACATTGCCGGCGCGGTAGGCATTGAACAGTCCGGGCACGCCCAAGGTAGAATCCCGCCGGAAGCACAGCGGATCAATGAAGTCGTCGTCGACTCGCCGGTAGATCACATCCACCCGTCGCAGTCCCGCCGTGGTGCGCATGTAGACCACATTCTCGTGCACCAGCAGATCGCGCCCTTCCACCAGCTCGATGCCCATCTGCTGTGCCAGAAATGTGTGCTCGAAGTATGCCGAATTGAAAACGCCCGGCGTGAGCAGAACAACTTTCGGCTCGTGCCGCGCCGAAGAGTTCGGCGGGCTCAGAGCCCGCAGCGTCGCCAGCAGCGCCTGCGCATAATGATCCACGGGACTCACGCCGTAGTCACGGAACAGGGTAGGGAACACCTTCTTCAGAACTTTGCGGTTCGCCAGCATGTAGGAAACACCGCTAGGAACGCGGAGATTGTCTTCCAGCACGGCGAAGCTGCCGTCGGGCAGCCGCACCAGGTCCGTGCCGCAGATGCTGACGTAAATTCCGCGCGGCACAGTCAGACCGCGCATCTCGCGCCGGAAGTGGCGGCAACTATAAACCAGTTCACGCGGCACAATGCCATCCGCCAAAATTCTTCCCTGGTGATAGACGTCTTCCAGAAAAAGGTTGAGCGCCGCGATCCTCTGGGTCAGGCCGCTTTCAATCTTGCGCCATTCGTGGTTCGGAATGATGCGCGGCAACAGATCGTTCGGGAACACGCGCTCCGTACCTTCGTCGTTGCCATAAACCGTGAAGGTGATTCCCTGATGCAAGAAAGAAAGGTCGGCGGCTTGCTGGCTCTTGCGCAATTCTTCGGGAGGCAATTCCAGTAGCGTCTGAAAAAGTGCCTGATAGTGCGGACGCGGCACGCCCGGAGCTTCGAACATCTCGTCGTAGGCCCCATCAAACTGATAGTTCCGGAACGGAGGCCGAAACAACGTGTGGACAGACTCCGGCATCGCCATTCTTCTTAACACACTCCGGGCTCGGGTGCGGCTATGCGGCACCCCAGGACTCTAAGGGGCGGTCCAGCCCAAGTCCAATCTAATTTGTTTATGGCTTCTATTCAGTTTTTTACGGGGTCTTAACTTGACTTGAGACCAGAGCGGCTCGGAGCCTATGCGCGCCAGATGCGCTGCTGAACGTCGAGCGAAGAAACCATCACAGGCTCGTGGTGCACCTGCGCAGCGTGCTGATTCAGCGCCCCTGCGGCCTGGGTGCGGAGGTTGCCGTTGCGGGCGTCGAACTCTGCCGTAGTGACGCTATGCTTGCAGCGCACGCAGGTGAACTGCATGCCGCCCGCGATTCGTTTGATGGTGTAGTGTCTCACTGGCTTGATTGTAGTCCCCGCCAAAGAAATCGCAGCAGAAACACGCGCAGAAAGCCGCACTAGAGGTGGGCGGCGAAGGTAATGCGCGAGTAAGTAAAGTCGTGCGGTGAAAAGTCGATAGGGCTCAGCGTGGACTGACGCGAGCCTGCCGCTCGCATAGGCACAGACGTCTAGGCACACCCCTCACTTTGCCAGCCGGTTGTATTTCTTCAGCACTTCGCGGAGGCGGTCATGCGGAAGAGCGATGACCTCGTGATTATCGATGCCCTTCATGGTTTCCGCTGCGACCATGGCGTTGACAATGGCCTCTTCGGTGGCCTGGACGGTGGCAAGAAAGATGGGATCCATCGAGTCGTTCGGAAGCATGGTGAGCTGGTGCATTCCCTTTGTACCGACCGCGCCGGGGTTGGCGGTGGAAAAAGCAATAAAGATGTCTCCCGAACCATCGCCGGAGTAGCTGCCATCGCGGCCCAGACCCAGGGAAACCCTTCTAGCCACGCGCTTGAGCTGGGTCGGAATAAGCGGGGCGTCGGTAGCAACGACGACGATAATCGAGCCGGTGTCGTTGCCGTAGGCGGGGTGCTCGGGAATTTCCTTGCCCACGGGAACGCCGGCGATGCGGAGCTGGTCCCGGCGGCCGTAGTTGCACTGCACCAGGACGCCGACGGTATAGCCCCCAGCTTTAGCGTCAAGCACGCGGGAAGACGTGCCAATTCCACCTTTAAATTCGTTGCAAACCATTCCCGTGCCGCCGCCCACGCTGCCTTCTTCCACCGGACCGGAGTGCGCCACGTCGAGCGCGTGAAATGCGTCCTCCGGGTGCACATGGAATCCGTTGATATCGTTGAGCCAGCCATCCCATGTCTCAGCGACGACCGGCAGCGACCACCAGTAGCCCTCCATGTCGGGAGTGCCGTGTTTTACTTTCCAGGCAATGACAGCGTCGCGGACCACGCCAACACTGTGCGTGTTGGTGATCATCACCGGCCCGTTGAGAAAGCCGGAGTCCTCCACCCACGTGGTGCCGGTCATCTCGCCATTGCCGTTGAGCGTGAACCAGGCCGCGAAAACGGCGTCATCACTGGTCTTCCCGCGGGGGTGAATCGCGGTGACGCCGGTGCGCACGGGTCCCTTGCCGACCACGAGTTTGCCCTCGCCGGAAATGAGCGTGGTGTGGCCGACCTCAACTCCACTGACGTCGGTTATGGCGTTATTGGGGCCGGGCGCACCGTCGAACGGCACGCCGAGATCGCGCGCCCGCGGCTTGCTTTGAGCTGAGACAGCAATCGTGAACGTGAGGATGAATGCAAAGAGGACGACACGCGGGATTCGACGCTCGAACATGGTGCCTCCGGAGAACGAGGAAGTATACAAGGACGGCGAGCGTTGAGGAGCAATGTGTTGGGTGGGGTACAATCGACGTAAGAAATTCCTTCGGAGTGAGACCATGGACGGCTGGAAGAAGGCACTGGTAGCGAGCTCGATCGGAGCGGCGACGATTCTGTTTATGAAGAAGAAATATCCGGCAGGTGTGCTGGCATCGGGTGTTGGACTGGCGCTGCTGGCGTCGGAATATCCGGAGAGGTTCGAGAAACTTCGCCGATCGCTGCCGGATTATTTCGACCGCGGCATGCAAGTAATGGAGATGGCCGCACGCGCCGGCAAGCGGATTACCGAAGCCGCCGGACAATCGGCCGCCAACGCTTGGGAAGAAATCGGCGGGTAAGAAAGGCGGGCTTCGGGCTTCAGCTGCCGGGCTTCGGCTTTACCCTTTCATCGGCGCTTAAGCTTGTCCCGCCCCGCATTCTTTCAAACCCAGTTCATCGAGAAGTTTGGCTGAAGCCCGAAAGCGAGAGCCCGAAGCCCGCCCCCCGCCTCACCGCACCGCCGTGGTCCACGCCAGCCCATCAACTCCGCGGCTCAAATTAATAGGTTCTTCCAGCTGCCACGAACTCAGGTTGAGCACCGCGATTTTCCCCGCCTGAATGCAGCTCACATAAGCCACATCGCCGCCGGGCCGCACCAGCAGTTCGAGAGGAATCCCCGGCAAGTCGAACGAATGGACAATCTTCAGCGTCTGCAAGTCGACCGCGTATAACCGATGCCGATCGGAACCGTTGGTCGCGACCAGCAGCCAGCGCCCATCTGGCGTTAACGTCGAAGCGTAGGCCATTTCCGGCATCGCAATCCAGTCGGAGACTTTATTGCTGGCCGTGTCGATCACCGCTACCCGCGCCGATTCGCGATCGTGCGTGAACACCCGCCGGCCGTCGGGAGAAATCGAAATTCGCTGAACCATCTTCGAGATAGGAATGACGGTAATCAGCTTTCGCGTTTTCAGGTCGAGCACACTCACGCTCCCCGCGCTCACATTCGCAGTGTAAGCGCGCTGCCCGTCCGGCGTGAGCACCAGCATGTGCGTTTGTGGCTGATCCGTCGGAATCTTGGCCAGCACTTTCTGCGTCGCCGGATCGATCACAGCGACCGCGTTGTCCAGCTCCGCAGTCACATAGAGCAATCCGTCCGGCCCCAGCTGAGCGCGGTGAGGCCTCACCGGTTTTCCCAGATCCATCGTTCCTACAAGCTTTCGCATCTGCAGATCGACAATGTCAATCGTGTTTCCGTCAGTGCCAGGCTCTCCAATGGCGACGTTGCTGTAAATGGGCACGTAAGCCAGCCGTCCATCTTTGGAAAGTGTGACCTCATGCCCGTTGACGCCCACCACCACGCGCGCGATCTCACGCTTGGCCACGGGATCGACCAGCAGCAACGCGTGGTCAAACTGATTCTCTACCACGAGCAGACCCGTGGGTGCAGCTGCGCTGGCTTTCGAGCCCGGAGCAGAATCCACTCCGGCGACAATCGTAAACAGGACCACGAAGAAGACTGCGATAGCGACCAACATCGGGAGCCGAGTCAGCATTGCCACACCTCCGGTGCGCAGCCATTATGCCGACATCCACCGCCGCGAGCAAGGCAGAAGCCCAGGACGGAGTAAGGAACGAGCAGAAAAAAATTAGGAGCAGATGGTAGGAAAATCCAGAGGAGACGTGAAATGAACTTCGACCCAGCCAAGCGATCTGGTAAAGTTTGCCCATGCTGAGCCCCGAGGCGAAACAAAGAATTCAGATTGCCCTGATCCTGGCGATGGTCGTGGCGGCGGTGCGCGTCGGAATCATTCTTTTCCAGCGGCACGCAGACGAGGTCGATCGGGCCAACAAAATCAAGGCGCAGAACGCCGGTTACTCCAATGCCGATTATTACGTTAACCCCAAGAAACTTTATCCCTATGACCTGAAGTCGGCGAAGCAGCTCACCCAGCAGCCGGTGTGGGCCAAGGAAGGCTACAAGTACACCTACTATCCCTACGACGCGGCGAGCAAGCGCGTCGACTTCGCGCATGAAGCCGGGGTATTGCTCCCCTTGGAGCGGCTGGACATTAAAGACGTAGTTACGGATATGCCCCCCGAAAAGGGGAGCCGGCGGCAGATGATGGCGGTGTTCGAGAAAGACGGCAAGAGCTACGCGGTGCCCATCGGCTTCGAAGCCGACGGCCAGTACACCATCTATTCCGACGAAATGCTTTTCATCGAAGATCCCCACGTTTTGTACAAGCACTGGTCCGCGGACGTGTGGCAGGCCGTGGATCAGCATCAAGTGAAGCCCGGCATGAACGAACTGCAGGCGGATTTCGCGGTGGGCATGGGCGTCCCGGATTCCGGCGATACTTCCTACGAAAAAACCGTCCGCTATCCCAATGGAGGAAAGCCACTGGTGGTGGTCTACCACGACGGAAAGGCCGCCGAGGTGAAGCCCGGGACGCCACCCGCTTAGATTCTCCGGTTCGCGATTCGTCCGAACTGCGTTCAGCTTACGACGGCTCTTTCGGCTCAACCACCGACAAGTCGCGCTCCCATCCTTCGTTTTCCAGCTTGATGTGTTCGATGGCGACCGCGTTAGCGTTGGCGTCCAGATCAGGCAACGCCTGATACTCTGACACCCAGCAACGGTAGACTTTGTAGGAAATCACCAGCTGATCGGCTTCGTTATAAAAGTCAATCACGATATCCTTGCGAAAATCAGCGAGCGCGACTTCCGGATTCCCTCCCAGCGCCCAAACTTTATTCGCCCAGTTCGCGAACGCAAGGTCTTGAGTAAGGCCCCGCTCCAGCGTGATTGCATCGAACTTAGTCCGCCCGGGAGATTTCCGGCTGGTGCTGGGATCACCGCCCTCCCTGTGCTCGACGACCTCAGTGCTGCGCTTCAGCCCGCTCACTTTGCTCACGCCGGCAACATAGGCCCCATCCCACTTCACCCTGAATTTGAAGTTCTTGTAGGGATCGTGGCGAGTCGGATTGACCGTAAATTCCGCCATACAACCTCCCGCTCATTTCACCGCGGCCAGCGCCTTCGAGACTTCCGCAATATCAGGCACCACAGGGATGTCGTAATTCTTGTGCCAGGCGAGTTTGCCGTCGCGGTCAATGATGGAGATGGCCCGGCCGGTGATGCCTTTCTCTTCCAAATACACGCCATACTTTGCCGCGACTGCGCCCTTTGGATGGAAGTCGGCAAGCAGCGGGTAGTGGATGTGCATTTTCTCGGCATAGGCCTGGTGCGACCACACGCTGTCCACGCTGAGACCAAGCACTTGCGCGTCGAGTTGCTCAAACTGCTTCATGTCGTTGACAAAGCAGGCGTGCTCCTTGGTGCAAACTGGACTCCAGTCCAGCGGATAGAAAACCAGGACGACGCGCTTCTTGCCGCGGAAATCACTCAGTTTTACTTCCTTCTGGTTCTGGTCCTTCAAAGAAAATTCAGGTGCGGCTGCGCCCACCGATGCTGACATAATGCCTCCATAAAAAGTGGATTTCGAGCTCAAAGGATTTACACGCAATCATAACTGACTTCGCTCCTCCTGGTTGTCATCCCGACGACATCCGAAAAGCGAGTCGGCCTTGCGCAACGCGATGTCTTATTTCACTACCGGTGAATTTTCATCGGCGGCTTTGGTCTCGTCGGCGTGAATCTTGAAATCGTCCTCCGCGTAGAACGACCGATGTTGAGCGTCGAGCTGTTTGGGTGTCATGGTCAGCACGAAGCTGTCTTTCTTGCCTTGGAAGCTGGCTGTGTAATCGCCGCGGTTGGGGTTGACCATGCGCTTGGTAAACGATCCGCTGTGGACCAGCTCGGCAAGCGTTGTGGCGAAATGGTCGTACTGCTTGTTGAACTGGCGTTGCGCGCGCAACACAACACGCATGTAGGCCAGCGCTTCGGCCTCGGACTCCGATCGGGCAGGATCTCCCGCGAACTTGGGTTTATAAGTCGGCTCAACCGGCGCAGTCGTCGCACTCGGTGCGGCCTGTGTCGCCGGGGCAGTTGAATCCTGAGCAGGTGCGGTCTGCGCCCATGCGGAGGAAAGCGCCGCGCCCAGGCAGCTCATTACGACGGCATTCAGAAAATAATCCCAGCTTCTCTTCGCCGATTTCCGCCCAGTCCCTTCAACCATGTGCTTCCGTCTCATCATCAGTCCTCTCGCCGTTTCTGTCCCAAATAGGGCGCGCGCGCACTGAGCTGCCAAATCGGGCTCAGGGCGGCCTACAGCCCTAATTTTCCATGTTACTCCCGTAATTTATATCCGGTCATCAGTTCTTTCCATTAGCCGCTAATGTCTCTATGCTGGATTGAAGAATTCACACTGTACAGGGAAAACTAATGAAAGCAGCAGTCGCCAGAAAACCCATCATCAAAATCGCCGTTGTAGAGAGCGACCCCTTGCGCTTCGTGGGGTTCCGCGCTCTGTTCGACTCCGAGCCTGAGTTTGAACTAATCTCCGCGGCGCTGCCTGAGATCAGCACGTTACAGAATATCGATCTCATCCTGCTCGGAAACCGCTCCGGCCAGAATCTGTTTGACGTGATGGCCAGCCTCAAGGCGACGCGTCCGGATCTGCGCATCATCGTGACCGGCTCCGGCATCGACGAAGAGACGATTTTGAAAGCGATCGCTTCCGGCGCAAAAGGCTACGTCGACGAAGCCGCCTCACCCGCGGAGTTTGCGCAAGCCATCCGCATCGTGAATCAGGGATCGGTATGGGCGCCGCGCCGCGTGCTCTCCATGTTCATCGAGCGCGTGTCCTCCACCCCCGGACGAATTTTTCCCGCCGGCCGTGTGACTTTCACCGACCGCGAAAAAGAAGTGCTGGAGATGCTGGTGGCTGGACGTTCCAACAAAGAGATTGGCGCGCAACTGGGAATCGAAGAGCGCACCGTGAAAGCTCACGTAGCCAAGCTGATGCGCAAAGTCGGCGTGCAGAACCGCATCGCGTTGTCGGTGCACGCGATTACGCATTCACTAGTGACGACGAAATAAAGCAGCTTCTAGCCGCTAGCCACTAGCTTCTAAGGATCTACCTTCTGAACGGATTGGGAAGTAAAACGGATTGGGAAGTAAAAGGTTCGGCAAGGGCGCGGCTTCAGAGGTTGCGGAAAAACGCACAAATGCCTGCAGTACCGTGGAAGAGCGGCGCTTCAGCGCCGCGTAAAGCCCCCAAATCAGCGCGGGCTTCAGCCCCCGACGTCCGCTGACATTCTCACCGTAACTTCTTGGGCAGTGACCTCGGTAATCTTGTGCGATTTTCGACCCAGACGCATACTCGCCTTACCTACCACAGAACCTGGGAGACGGGGTTGAGAGTGGCGATTAGGGTCACTACTTTCAGCCCCGATTTTTTTGTCTTCCACGGACCCACTCGCTCGTTGCCCTTTCTACAATCGTGACTCGCGCGGTTTCATTTACAATCGAATCAGCATTGTTCCCGGAAAATCTATTCGACCTTTGAGGAATCTCGCGAGGAACCATGAAAAAGTTCTTACTGCTGACCCTGGTCTTAACCTTAAGCTCCCTTTCTTTCGCCGCGAATGGAGACGACCAGCAGCGCGAATCGAAAGCCTCCGATCGCACCCAGGCGGCGGCGGATGTCTTGAATGAAATTCAAGGCGCCCCCGACTCCGGCATCCCTCAGGAAGTTCTGGGCTCGGCGGAGTGCGTGGCGGTGGTGCCGTCGATGCTCAAGGGCGGCTTCATCGTGGCCGCGAACTATGGTCGCGGGCTGGCCAGTTGCCGCACTCCCAAGGGCTGGAGCGCTCCCGCATTTTTCACCGTCGCGGGAGGCGGAGTCGGTTTCCAGATCGGTGGCCAGGCGGTGGATCTAGTCATGCTCATCATGAACGACAATGGCATGAAGAACCTGCTCACCAGCAAATTTGAGCTCGGCGCGGACGCCTCGGTAGCCGCCGGCCCCGTTGGACGCCACGCCGAAGGCAGCACGGATTGGAAGATGCGCGCCCAGGTGTTGACCTACTCGCGCGCCCGCGGTGTATTCGCCGGCATCAGCCTAAACGGGGCCGTCGTCAAGCAGGACAAAGACAGCACCCGCGAATTCTACGACCGCATGGTCTCCTTCAAAGCCTTGCTGAACGGAGACGTCGACCCGCCCCCAGCCGCAAACCCGTTCCTGACCACGCTGGCAAAATGGGCGCAAGAAGCCGCGAAGTAAAGGCCTCGGGCTTCGGGCTTCAGCTTTCGGGCTTCAGCCAAACCCGCAAAGTAAAAGCTTGGGCTACGGGCTTCAGCTTTTGGGCTTCAGCAAAAAACTGCTCGTGCAAGCGGAAGCACCGTCTTGCGTAGCGACGGCAAGAAGGTTTAGCTCCCGGCCGAAGCGCCGAAGCGCCGAAGCCCGACAGCCGAAGCCCGAAGCCCCGCAGTTTGACACGATTTTTCTCCAGTGTTACCGTCACGCTTCCCCCGATGCGGCAGCGACTTGAGTACGCGGCAGCCTGGCCGTTCATCAAAATCCTCGGAATCCTGCCGTGCCCCCTGGCCCGCGCCGTAGCCATCGCCCTCGCCCAGCTGGTGTATCTCCTCCACCCCCGCCTGCGCAAAGTCGGCATGCGCAATCTGGCCTTGGCTTTTCCCGAGAAAAGCGAAGCCGAGCGCGCCCGCATCCTGCGCGGAGAATTCACTTCCCTTGGCCGCCAGCTCGCCGAAGTCTGCCAACTCCCGCGCTACACGCTAAAGAACGTCGAGAAAGTGGTCGTCTATGACGGCTTCGAGCACTACGAACAGGCGAAAGCCCGCGGCAAAGGCGTTCTCTTCCTCACCGGCCACTTCGGCGCCTGGGAGCTTTCCGCGTTCTCCCATTCCCTGCACGGCCACTGGATGCACATCGTGGTGCGCCCCATGGACAACGTCTACCTCGACCGCCTGATTCGCTCCTACCGCACCATGCACGGCAACAAAACGGTCGCGAAAGACGAATTCGTGCGCGGCCTGATTTCAGCAATGAAGGCCAACGAGGTGGTAGGAATTCTGATGGATACGAACGTTACTCCGCCGCAAGGAGTCTTCGTGGATTTCTTCGGCATCCCCGCCTGCACTGCCAGCGGCCTGGCTCGCATCGCCCTGCGCATGGATTCAGCAGTGATCCCGGGATTCACCATCTGGGACAAATCGCTGGGAAAATACCGCCTTCGCTTCGATCCTGCAGTAGACCTGATCCGCACCGGCGACCTCGAGGCCGACATCCAAGCCAACACGCAGAAGTTCACGAAAATTATCGAAGACTATGTTCGCCAGTATCCCGAGCAGTGGCTCTGGGTGCATCGGAGATGGAAGGCACGCCCGCCGGGAGAGCCGCCACTGTATTAACGGCGGGCCGCGCTATTGCCCCTGGAACTTCCCCGATTTCGTTTCCCTTCACAGTGGTTTTTCACGAAAAGTTTAAATTTCCTTAACATTCCAGTTACATGGGCTTTCATATGATCGGTGCTCGAGGTCACAAGGACAATGAAAAAAACACTTGCTTTGCTCTCCCTCGCAGCTGCCCTTTCGATGGGTACCGCAACCGCCCAAACCAATAGCGACTTCCTGCAAGGCCGCATCAAACGCGTTCTGCTGATCAGCATCGACGGTATGCACGCAGTTGATTTCTTGAACTGCTCCAAAGGCATCAGCGCCATCAATAATGGCGCGCCCTATTGCCCGGCGCTGGCCGCGCTCGGCAAAACTGGCCTCAACTACGTCGCCGCCAGCACTACGAAGACTTCGGACTCCTTCCCCGGTCTCATCGGGATCGTCACCGGCGGAAGCCCGGCCTACACCGGCATCTACTATGACGTCGCGTATTCGCGTAATTATGATGCGCCCGCGAAAACCACGGGCAATGGCCTGGGCGCCGGCCCCTGCACTCCCTTCGCCGCGCCGACCGGCACCACCAGCGAGTACGAAGAAGGCATTGACATCGACCAGACCAAGTTGAACGGCGGCGCGCCCGGCGCGTCTCTTACCGACGGCACCATCGCTTCGATCGACTCGAAGAGATTGATCCGCGATCCCAACAATGGATGCAACCCGGTTTGGCCGTGGGATTTCGTTCGCGCCAACACCATTTTCAGCGTCATTCACCAGGCCGGCGGCTACGCAGCGTGGTCTGACAAGCACCCCGCTTACTCCGCGGTGGCTGCAGGTGGTGGCCCCGCGGTGCTGGACGACTTCTACGGGCCTGAAATCAACTCGAACGTGATCGCACTTCCTCACGTGGTTACGCCCACCGGCGTATCCTGCGCCACAATCCCCGACACGGGCGCAGATCTTACCGCCTGGACCAACAGCTTCCAGAACATCCAGTGCTACGACACTTTGAAAGTCAATGCGGTCCTCAACTGGATCGATGGAAAGAACCACCTCGGCACCGCGCAGGCCAAGGTGCCTACCATCTTCGGCATGAACTTCCAGGCGCTGAGCGTGGGCCAGAAGCTCATTGAGAAGAGCAACACCACGACCGGTGGATATCTCGATGCCGCTGCCACCCCCACCGCGGCGCTGCTTACCGAATTTCAGTTCGTCGACGCCTCGATCGGGCAATTCGTCAGTGAACTAAAGGCCCAGAATCTCTTCGATTCGACTCTGATCATCATCACTGCCAAACACGGCCAGTCGCCCATCGACCCCAGCCGCTACGTTTCCCAGCTCATCAACGGCACTTCGCCCGCCACCCTGCTCTCCAACGCGGGTTACATCCCGTACTCTGAATCCACCAACAACCCGACCGGCATTGGACCGACCGAAGATGACGTCTCGCTGATCTGGCTGTCGAGCTCCTCTGATACCTTAGCCGCCGTCGGTATCCTGGAAGCGAATGCCACCGCCGCCGGAATCGAGCTGGGGCAGATCTACTACGGCCCGTCGCTCACCCTGAACTACAACGACCCAACCAAAGACCCGCGCACGCCGGATATCATCGTGACCCCGAACGTCGGCGTCACCTACTCCGGCAGCACGTCGAAACTGGCGGAGCATGGCGGGTTCGCGCATGACGACACGAACGTCATTCTGCTGCTGTCCAATCCGTCCTACCAACCGAAGACCATCCGCGAGGGAGTCGGCACAGTCCAGGTGGCGCCAACCATCCTCCAGACTCTGGGTCTCAACCCTTCGTCGCTGAGCGCCGTCGTTTCCGAGGGAACCACCGTTCTTCCAAAGTAACCTTCACTCGGCGAAAGCAAAAGCGGACGTTCCTCGGGAGCGTCCGCTTCTTATTTGGCAGAGTGGGCCGAGATCAAACACCACCTCAGGCCGGCGGGTGGCCCATTCAAGCCTGCCGTTGGCTTGAGTGGGGCAGTTCTACCGCTGGACAAAGTCTTCCCTCGGCTCGTTCCGCGTTTTCACGCCACGCACGACTGCATCAGACGCCTTTGCCCGCCATCAACAAGTTCTTCTGAAGGTGTGGTTCCAACGTAATGTTTACAGCAACGCAGCTTTCGCGAGAGGCTGTACTCACCGCACTGACACCGCCATCAACTAAGTCTAGCCACAACCCGAGCTCGTCATTTCCGGGCTCTTCACAACCGCAAACTCCCGTACAACATCGGGGAAGGATCTAAGAATGGAAACCGCGGCAAAGACTGCGCCAGTGCCTGCGCCACCCTCTGTTACTTCGGCCCCCAGGCCTCTACCGGCATCGGTTCTGCTGCAGGCGATGCTCCGCGTGCCCGGGAAAGTGAGCGACTTGATTATTTCGCCGGGCAGTTTACCCGTGGTGGAACTTTCGGGCAAATTGGTTCCGGTCAAAATATCCGGCATGGCGCCATTGGCTTCCGAGGACACTCAGCGGATCGCCTATGAATTGATCGGAGACAACAAACAGGCCAGGGACGCACTGCAAACCCTGGGATCCTGCGACGTCTCCTACCGTCTGCCCCATCAGTGCCGCTTTCGGGTCAACATATTTCAACAACGCGGCACGCACGCCATCGTCATGCGGGTGATCCCGCAGGTGATCCCCACTTTCGAACAGCTGAACTTGCCCGCCCAGCTCGCCGATATCTGCGATCTGAAAAATGGAGTCGTTCTGGTAACCGGCCCCACCGGATCGGGAAAATCCTCTACCCTGGCCGCCGTGCTTGACCGCATCAATGAGACCCACGCCTATCACATTCTGACCATTGAGGACCCCATCGAGTTCATGCACCGGCACAAGCGCTCGATCATCCACCAGCGCGAACTGCACAGCGATACGCCGAGTTTTGCGCTGGCTCTGCGCGCCGCCTTGCGGCAGGCTCCGAAAGTCATCCTGGTGGGCGAAATGCGCGACAAGGAGACCATCGAAATCGCTTTGGAAGCGGCCGAAACCGGCCACCTGGTTCTCTCCACCCTCCACACCATCGACGCCTCGAAAACCGTGGAGCGAATCGTCGGAGTCTTCCCCATGGCGGAACAACACACCATTCGCAACCGCCTGGCCAAGAGTTTTCGCGCCATCGTTTCCCAGCGCCTGATGCCCCGCAAAGACGGCAACGGACGCGTCGCCATGATCGAAATCCTCAAATCAACGCTGCGGACTCGCGAGTATGTCGAGAAAGGCGAGCAGTCCGGCAAGACCCTTCTCGAAGCCATGCAAGACGGCGGGAGCGAAGGCATGCAACACTTCGATGGCGAAATCGAAAAACTAGTACGCGCCGGCATCGTGGACCTGGATACCGGCCTCGCCTACGCCACGAATCCCGGCAACCTGCGCCTGTCCCTGGCCGACGTGGCCGACGCCCCACCCGAAGCCTAGCGGCTCATCCTGGCGGCGTTCATAGGCCACTCAAGCCAACCAGCGGGCTTGAGTAGCCACCCACCTACGGATTGAAGTAAGGATCTTTTACCATGCGAATGAACGCCGCTTCCGATTCAGGAGACGAGCTGATGCGCCAATCGGCTTCCTTGTTGATGTCGAACCAGACGACACACTTGATGAGTGGAAAACTGGCGCGGAGGGTGGGAATAATTTCATCGATCCACTTGCCTTTGTCTCCCCCCACTTGAGCGGAGGACATCTCTCCAATCATGATCGGCTTTTTCTTGGCTGCAAGGCGGGGGTAGATTTCTCGGAAAACCTGTTGGAAGCTCTGCCAGCCACCGTTGGTCGTACCCCAGTTGTACCCATCGACCCCGGTCCAATCGACGTAGGCATCGCCTGGGTAGTAGTCCATCGTCTTCTTGTTCCCTCCGTCGATGTCCGTGACGTTTGGACACCACGCCCAGATCACGTTGGTAGCGCCCGCAGCCAGAAAGATGTCGTGAATATGGCGATACGCGGCCACGTACAGGGGCGCATTGTTGCCACCCCACGCCTCGTCCCCATTCATCTCCGCTGCGAAGTCGAGAAAGAACTTCTTCCCGAGCGCTTTGGAGCCGTTTGCACGCGCTACGATCGTGGCATCGAGGCTTCCGTCGACGATCTTGGTGAAGTCGATCTTGTGGGGTTCCCAATTGACCAGAGGGATGCGTTCAGCAGCCAGATCCGCCTTCGTGACGGTACCGGTCCAGTCGTCGCTCCACGCGTAGTAAGTGAGGTGAACGGGCGGCGTCCGCCCTAGCTTCGCCGTGGTCTGAGCCAGATTACCCGCCCCGTAGTACAGTCCGAGCAACGCCCCCGATTCCGGCTCCAGGATGGACGATCCACCGGCAGTTGCGGCGGCGAGGCGCCCTCCGTTGAAAGTAAAAATGAAAGCAAAAATGAAAGCAAAAATTGCGACGCCCGTTAAAGCGGCTCTCCCAAAGATTTTTCTCATGGCTTTTAACTCCCAAACCGAACTTTACTTCCGGCGGGTGGCCCACTCAAGCCGTCTTTTGGCTTGAGTGGGGAAGTTCTACAGTTGGCGAGTGCCAGAAAGTGTCGCTCCTCACTTCCAAGATTTCCTCTCCTCTTCCCACATCAGTCCTCGCAGCGCCCGATTGATCCTGGCCTGGAAGCCGCGCCCCTCTCTCTTGAACCACGCCAGCACATCGGCGTCCAGACGCAGCGCGACCACCTTCTTTCGCGCCTTGTACATCCTCCGGAACTGCTCAATCATGACATGTGCGTTCTTCGGCTCCTTCACCGAAGCCATCAAAGTGATCGTTTTCCGCCGAACCGTTCGCCCGGCCTTCGCCGCTCCGCCCTTGGTAACTCTTGTCCTGCGTTTCATTTGCATGTATGCACAGTACCGTACATACAATTCCGCCAGCACAAAACGTTCCCGAAGGAACACTTCTCCAATTCCGCAACCCAGACCAGCTCTTGACTTTCCGCCGAAGCCCGAAAGCCGAAGCCCCGCCTAGAAAATCCACAGCCGCGGGGCGTCCTGCTCGCCGCCAATTCCTATAGAATCGAATCATTCCTATGAATACTCTTGAACAAATCGCAGATCTTGAACGGCAATATTTGCTGCAGACTTACAACCGCTATCCCATCGCCTTCAGCCGCGGCAAGGGCGTGTTTTTGTTTGACCTGGAGGGCAAGCGCTACCTCGATTTCGTCTCCGGCCTGGGCGTGAATGCGCTGGGGCACGCGCATCCGCGCATCGTGAAGGCGATTCGTGAGCAGGCGGCCAAGCTGGTTCACATTTCAAATTTGTATTACCACGAATATCAGGGACCGTTGGCGGAGAAGCTTTGCAAGCTGTCGGGACTCAACCGGGCATTTTTCTCCAACAGCGGAACCGAGGCGATCGAAGGCTCGATCAAGCTGGCGCGGCTGGCGGGCCATCGCGCCGGAGGAGCGGCGAAGAGCCGGCTGGTGGCGCTCGACGGTTCCTATCACGGGCGCACGTTCGGGGCGCTCTCGCTGACCGGGCAGGACAAGCATCGCAAAGGATTCGAGCCGCTGCTCGAAGACGTGACGTTTGTAAAGCAGAACGACCTGGCCAGCCTGCGCGCCGCGATCAGCGATGAAACCTGCGCCATTGTGCTGGAGCCGGTCTTCGGCGAAGGCGGAATCTACGAGTGCTCGGTAGAGTTTCTGAAGGAATGCCGCGCGCTGGCCGACCGTCACCACGCCGCGCTGATCTTCGACGAGATTCAATGCGGCCTGGGACGCACGGGAACGATGTTTGCCTTCCAGAGTTTCGGCGTGACGCCGGACATTGTGGCGATCGCGAAGCCCATCGCGGCCGGGCTGCCGCTGGGCGCGTTCCTGGCCAAGGAAGAATTTGCCTCGGCGATTTCTCCCGGACAGCATGGCACCACTTTCGGCGGAGGGCCGTTAGCCTGCCGCGTCGCTCTGGAATTTCTGGCGATCGTGGAGGAAGAGAAGCTGCTGGAGAACGTAAACAAAGTTGGCGCGTATCTACAGCAGGAATTGAAAGCGCTGGCGGAGAAAAGCGCGGCGGCCAGAGAAGTTCGCGGGCGCGGTTTTATCCAGGGGATTGAGTTGGACATTCCGGCGCGTCCCATCGTGGACGCAGGCCTGGCGGAAGGTGTGCTCTTCAACAGCACGCAGGAGACGGTAGTGCGCTTCCTGCCCCCGTTCCTGTTGGAGGAGAAGCACGTGGACAAGGGAATTCGCGTGCTGAAGAAATTGCTGGGGAAAAAGCGGAAGAAGGCGGCGTAGGTCAAGTAACGCCGGGTGCCCCATTTCTCGCGTTCTTTGCGAGAAGTGGGGATTTTTGAATCGGGATTTCTCCACGCTTCGCGCTCAGGATCGGCTTTCTCGCAAGAGTCGCAAGAAATGGGAGAGTTGTTCATTCCCCACTTCTCGCAAAGAACGCGAGAAATGGGGCACCCGGTCAGAACTGGGCGCACGACATCTCAAAAAATCGGGGAGCCGAAGCTCCCCAGTGAAGCGACAGAGGCGATAGTTCATTTAAATAGAATCATGCGGCGGTGAAAGAGTTGTCTTCGGGGCGGGGAGATTTTGCGGTGGCGGAAGGCGTCCAGGAAATTTCTGCTCGGATCGCCGCGACTGCTGGCGCTGGCGTCGAAGAATGCTGGATGGAGATCGAGGGCGCCCGCATGCGCTACCTGCGCACCGGCTCCGGGCCGGCGCTGATTCTGCTGCATGGGCTGCTGGGATATTCGTTTTCGTGGCGGTTTGCCATGCCTGCGCTGGCGCCCTACGCCACGGTCTACGCGCCGGACATGCTCGGGTCTGGTTTTTCCGATCGTGCCTACGCTCTTGACTACAGCATGCGAGCCTGCGCGAGGCGCGTGGTGCGGTTCGCCGAGCAGCTTCGCCTTTCCTTCGTAGACCTGCTGGGCACGTCGCACGGAGGCGGCGTGGCCATGATGGCCGCGGATGAATTTCTGGCCGCCGGTTCTCGCGTGAAGCTGAACAGCCTGGTGCTGGTCGCGCCGGTGAATCCGTTTTCTTCCCACGGAAAACGGCTGGCGCCGTTCCTCGGCACTCCGCTAGGCGCGGCTCTATTCAGACTCACTTTTCCCCGCATGCCATTTCTTTTTCCCTACTGGCACGGGCGCATGTATGGCAATCGCAACAACATTCCCCCGGGAAGCCTAAAGGGCTACATAGCGCCGCTGGCCATCCCCGGGCTATTCGAACACGCGCTCAAGATTGTCCGCACCTGGACCGAGGACCTGGAGGAACTGGAAACTGTTCTGCCGAAACTGGCGGGAGTTCCCACGCTGCTGCTGTGGGGCGGGGACGATCCGGCGGTGTATGCTTCCTCGGCGCGCCGGCTGGCGCAGTTCTTCCTCAAGCCGCAGACGGTTATTTTTCCCGGGGTCGGACACTTGCCGTATGAAGAATGCCCCGAGGAGTTCAACCGGGCGTTGCTCGAGTTTCTGGCCAGAACGCGAGTTCCAGCTTAAAGTGGTTCCGCTCAGCTGACTGCGTTAGTCTGCTTCCGCTCCGCGCATTCATATATGGCCCACCACATTGTCGAGATTCTGCGCGGAGCGATCGTCCACTACGGATACTGGGCGATCGCGGTTGCGCTGCTAATCGAAAACGCAGGCATACCGGTTCCGGGTGAAACCGTGCTGTTGCTGGCGAGTTTTCTGGCGTATTCCGAGCACGAGTTGCAGCTTTCGTGGATCATCCTCGTGGGCACCATCGCGGCCACGCTGGGCGACAACGTCGGCTATGCGATCGGGTTCCGCGGCGGACGCCCCCTGCTGCAACGCTACCGCGAATTGTTGCGCCTGCGCCGCGCGAGCCTGGAGCGCGGCGACCGGCTGTTTGCGTGCTATGGCCCCGTCGCGGTGTTCTTTGCCCGCTTTGTGTTCGGCTTGCGCATCGTGGCCGGTCCCTTGGCCGGCGTGTTGCGCATGCCCTGGAAAAAGTTCCTGCTGTTCAACTTTCTGGGGGCTTTTCTGTGGGTCACCGTGATTGCCACGGTGGGTTATTTGTTCGGGAAACACTGGGAGCGACTGGTGCAGGATTTGAAGCGGTTCGACATCGCAGTCGCGATCCTGGTTCTGTTGGCTGCACTTTACTTTTGGTGGCGGGGCCGGAGAGAAATCTAGCGCGCACCTGCAAAGTCAACGGAGTGCACAGTTTACTTCCCGCGAGGCGGGACTATACTGTGCGGAGTCGCGGGGCGGCTCCCCCAAATCAGGGCTATGGCCACACCCAGACGAGAACGGCTGCGTCCGAGCCGGAATCCGGACGAGGAGGAACGTATGAAGAAAATCGGGATCCTGACGCTATTCATCCTGGTGGCGCTGGCATTAACCCTCACCATCACGGTGGGAGCTGCTACTCCGAAAGCGCCTGCGGCTCCAGTCGCTGTGGCTCCGGCTCCGGCTCCGGCCAGTGCCGTGGCACCCATGCCCCCGCATCCGCGCGTGGAACATGCCCTGGAAGCGCTGCACAGCGCTAAAGACCACATGGAGCACGCCGAAGGCGAATTCCATGGTCATCGCGCCAAGGCCATCGAACACATCAACGCCGCCATTCACGAAGCTGAGATTTGCATGCAGGAGCCGTAACCTTCCGCTCCGAAGCAGTTGTCGAAAAAATCAAAAGGCAGCGTCGTGCAGACGCTGCCTTGATTTTTGGATCAAGTCAGAAGTCAAAAGTCAGAATGCAGAAGTAAAACCGCTTGCACGTCTGGAATATGCCTTCCGCAACTAACTTTCAATTCTGACTTTTCAATTCTGACTTTTGACTTCTGACTTTATTTCCCGAACGTATACCCCACCGTGGCTCCGGCGCGCACTACATTGTCGGAGTTGAACTCGGTGTTGTTCTGGATGTGGTAATAGTGAACCTCGGGCCGCACGAAAAGACGGTGAAAGAAATAGTAGCGGACGCCCCCGCCCAGGTGCTCCAGGAAATGACTGTTGCTTACGAAGGGGCTGCAGCTGGCATAAGGGCAAGTGGTGCCGTACCCGGGGTAAAAGCGAACACTCTCCGCGCCCGCTCCCACCATCAGGTCCAAGCCATATTTCTTACCGAGACGAGGCTGAAACAGGGCATTGACGTCGAGCAGGATGGGACGGTACGTCTGATCGTAACCGGGATACACACCTTCCTTCCATCTCCACGCGCCCTCGAAGTTCAAGCCGAAACGGTGATAAAGAATGACGTCGCCGCCGACGCTGGGGTAAAGAGAGCCTTTCTCTGCAATGACGGGCTGATTCTGCGTGGCTGTGATCGGAGAAGAAGAGAATAGCGTGCCGCCGCCGGCCATCACGTCGACCTGTTGTGCCGAAACGAAGTTGGCTGATGATCCGAGTGCACACAGGCCGAACGCACACACGGCCGCAATTCGCGCGAACTTTCTCAATACTCCCCCTTGGTAGTTCGTTTTGGCTTCCAAATATGTTTCTAGATATTCTGGATTTCTAGATTCTACAGGATGCATGCGGCGAGTCGGCCCGAAACAATAAGCCGGGAGAGCCCTCCCAGCCGCGGAATGGGCTATCCCGGACACCAAAGCCTTGCCAGCAACCGTCAAGGCAAAGGCTTACTCTGGACCGCCGATGGTATATCCGATCGAGGCTCCCACATGAATCACGTTGTTGGAGTTGAAGTCGGCAGTGTTATTGAAGATGTTGTAGTAGCGGACCTCAGGGCGGATAAAGGCATGGTGCCACACGTAGTACTTGAGGCCGCCGCCAAAGTCCACCAGGAAGTGGTGGCTGCTGGTGAAGCAGGCTCCGAGGTAGACGCAACTGCTGCTCGCCACGTAACCGTAGTAGCGGATGCTCTGCCAACCGACGCCGCCGAAAAGATCGACTGCCATCCGTTTCCCGATTCTAGGCGAGTACATGGCATTGAAGTCCAGGAGGATGGGGCGATAAGGTTGCCCGCCGGGCCCGCCGTAATTTCCCTGGGTCGCCTTCCACGTGGTGTCAAAGCCGAAACCAATGCGCCGGTGGAAAATAACGTCGGCGCCGATGTTTGGGTACAAGCCTCCCTTTTCAGAACAGAGGCCGGAAGTGACGTCGCACGATCCAGATGACAGGAGCGTGCCGAAGCCGAACATGGCATCCCCTTGCTGGGCCTGGGCAAAGCTGGCTAGGAAGAATAAACCACCAATCACTGCGAGCAGCGTTAACTTTCTCAAGAGTGACCTCCAATCCTTTCGTGGCAGGCGGTTAGATGCGCCCACTAACTCGTTGGGATGCAATTGCCGGGAACCTAACCCATCATAGTTTCCGGGCACAGCGGATTCAATGGCGCGAGAGCAGGGGTGTCAACAGTGTCAGCCATTGCTTGTCCCCTGAGTCTCCACTGGCCGTCGAAGCCAGCCTTAAATGAACCCGGGAACGGGAAATTTGTTTCGCTGCGGAGTCACGAAAAAGGAGGCGCAAAAATGTAAAGTTTCTTGCAACTTCCGGACAGTGAACGGGTTTCGTATAGCGGGCGAAGTTGCCATCCTGACCGGCGTTCTCGATTTTCATTTTCCGCGGGCGCTCGATCCACCGCCGCGGAGAACGTGATCGAGGGCGATTGGGCCGGCGCCGAAGAAGATCAAAGCAAAAGCCAGCGTGGCTGCGGCCAGGGGGAACTCGTATCCGTGATCGCCGGTCAAACCATTGTGCAAGTGCACTTTCCAGATTGCGACCACGAGGTCCACGCAAATGGCGAAAGCCGCGATCCGGGTAAAGAATCCCGCCAGTATGAACAGGCCGCCCAGGAATTCCGTGAAGGAAGAAACGTAGCCCAGCCAGTGGGGCAAGCCAAGACTCGCCACGAAGTCAGCGTGGTGATGCAGGCCCCCGAAAACTTTGTGGTAGCCGTGGACGACCATGATCGCGCCCAGGGTAAGGCGCATGACAAGAAGCGCAAGCGGCTGCAGGCGTTCAGAGTAGCGCAAGGGGCCTCCGGTAACGTTACCAGATTACAGCAGAAAAGCGGTGCGGCGTGAAGAACCAACAGAACGATTGCGTGGCCGCAAAACTTCTGGTAACGTTCTTCCGCCCCCCGGTTGAGAGTTGCAGGCCGCGCGAATCCGCCTCTGGGTTGCGGGTGATGGTTGCGCGTCAAGGGTTGCGCGTTGCGATGCAAGGCTTTCGGCACCGGGGCGGGCATGAATACAAGTTTGCGAGGGCGGTCCCCCACCGCCGGTCAGCGATGCATCATTGTGAGGTTCGTAATTTCGGGCTCTCAGATTTCCAGCCCGGTAGTCCACCGAGGTAAGGGTTCGCCAGTGTGAGGATTCGCCAAGATCGTTCACCAATATCAAAGTGAGCATTGATGGTCAGGAGGCCGCAATGAAGTTCAGCGAGAAGAAAGTAAACATTCTGCGGAAGGTTATTCCGCTTCTCTTAGTCGTAGCGGTCCCAGCGCTGGTGCTGGGACAGAAGCACAGCGCGCCGGCTGCCCATGCGGCTCCGGCTGCGCATGCCGCCCCGAAAGCGGCGCCTCAATCTCACGCTTCTACGTCTCATGCCGCTCCATCTCATGCCAACACATCGCGGCCTAGCGGCGGGGCGGGAGCCAGTCGCGGAGGGTCGACCGGAGCGAGCCACGGCGCAACCACTGCCAGTCGCGGAGCGACCGGAGCGAGCCGTCCCGGCGGTGCAGCGGGTACGAGTCGTGCAGGGTCGACCGGAGCGAGTCACGGCGCAACAACCGCCAGTCATGGAGCGGCCGGGACCAGCCATGCTGGAGCGGCGGGCGCCACTCACGCTGGGGCAGCCGGCGCGAACCGCGGTGGGGCTGCGGGCGCCAGTCACGGCGCAGCTGCAGGCGGAGCGCGCGGTGGAGCAGCGGGCAATACCCGAGCGGGTGGCGCGAGCCGCACGCCTCCAGGCCGCACGGTGGCATTGAAAGGCGGCGGATCGGCCAGCATCCGGCCCAACGGCCAGGTTCGTTCGATCAACCGCGGTGGAATGCAGATCTCGCACGGCATGCACGGCGGCTCCCGAGTTGTCGGGATGCACAACGGAGCTAGAGTCGTGAACACGGGCCGCCACGGCGGCTACGTGCAGCGCAACTACATGTCGCGCGGCGGACACAGCTACGTGTCGCGCACCTACTATCATGGCGGCCGCGCTTATGTCGGCGTGTACCGTTCCTACGGCTGGCATGGCTATTGCTGCTACTACGGCTACCATCCAGGATTTTTCTGGCACGCAGGATTTTACGGATGGGCCTACAATCCGTGGGCCGCGCCAGTTTACTGGGGCTGGGGCTGGGGCGGAGCGCCGTGGTATGGCTACTACGGAGCATTTTTCGCGCCCTATCCAGTGTATCCAGCGCCAGCGTTCTGGCTGACGGATTACCTGCTGGCGGCGAGTCTGCAAGCTGCCTATGCGGCGAATCAGGAAGCCGCAGCCGCAGGTGATGCAGGAGCAGCGGCCAACGCCGGCGATTCCGATAATCTCCAGGCCAGCAACGGCGGCGGAGCTGCGCCCAGCACCGGCCCGGTAACTCTGACTCCAGAAGTTAAACAGGCCATTGCCGAGGAAGTGAAAGCCCAACTGGCGGCCGAGAAGGACGAAGCTGCCGCGGCGGCCGCTCCGGCACCGGCGGGCGGTGCACAACAAGCGTCGACCGACGACGTGCCCCCTCCAGCACTGGATCCTGCCCGGCGAACCTTTGTCGTGAATGACGACATCGCGGTCGTGGGTGACGATGGTCAGGAATGCGGGCTGACTGCGGGAGATGTAATCACGCGCATCACCGACACTCCCGACGCTGACAAGAAAGTAAACGTCAGCGTTTCGGCCAGCAAGAAGGACGACTGCGCGGCGGGTAAAACCGTCGCCGTGGCCGTGGACGACTTGCAGGAGATGCACAACCACTTCCGCGAGCAGTTGGACAAGGGCATGGGAGAACTGGCCAAAAAGAGCGGTACCGGCGGTCTGCCAAAGGCTCCCGATACCGGCACTACGGCGGGTGATGTTCCACCGCCGCAAGCGGACCCCAACGCCGAGAAGACTCTGGCCGATCAGCAGGCTGAGGCCGACAAGACCGAAGCCGAGGTCAAGCAGGAGGCTGCGTCCGGGTCGGGTGGAGGCGGAAAGTAGGGCCACCGGTCGAGTCGACGGCGGCACATTCAAATCGCCAGGGGGCGCCGGAGCATTTCTCCGGCGCTCCCGTGTCGTTTTCAGTCGTTTCGTATTTCGGATAGAACCCGCGGAGTAAAATCTGCGGATTAAGAGTCCGCAACCTGAATTTGCGGATCGCAATCTCCGGAGTTGGGGCACAGCTTGCCGGATCAGAAGCTTTAAGACTCGAAAAATAAATTATCAGGGAGATTTGCACCATGCGTCAGCACTCGTCCATTCCCGTGGCAGCGGCCATCCTCGTGACAATGGCTTTGGCGTCGATAGCAACAGCTCAGGCACCCACTCTCCAGGAGCAACTCATCGCACAGTACAAGCTGGTCAGGATGGGATCCGACACGAGTGGATACTCTGTGATCGATAAGGGCACGCTGCTCGAGGTTAAGAAAGGCGGAATCCTGGGCGTGCCCTACGGCGATAACAATGTTCCGTCGTGCCATTACGAAAACGGCACAGTGAAGGGACCGAGCAGTGTTGCCATGCTGGGGCGAAAGTCCATCATGAGCAAGTTTGGCAAGGAAGTGAGCACACATCTGTTCGCCTCGGGCGACAAGGTCTATCCCATGAAGGTCGACGTGAACGTTGCGAAAGATACCGTGACTCTCGGGATTGTCGCCTGCGACACGTGCAACAAGACCGATCCGCCGACCTACAACAAAGCGCAGGTGGTATTCCAGTTTCCGAAGGGATCCCTGGCCAATGCGAATGCGGGTAGCGTCGAGGACACCATCGGGCAGCTGCTCGCCGTTGCCGACGAATCGCAAGGAGATCAAGCGCAGCAGGGCGGTCAGGATCAGGGTCAGCAAGGCGATCAGGGCGGGGGCGCTCAAGCCGGTGGCGGTCAAGGTGGAGGCGGCCAGCAGGCTCAGCAGGATCAACCGCAAGCCGAACCCGCTGAAATCAAATTGGGAATGACCATGGGCGAGGTGGAAACCGCGCTCGGCAAGCCCGACAGAAAAGCCAACCTGGGGGCCAAGCAGATCTACTATTACAAAGACATGAAAATAACTTTCAAAGACGGCAAAGTTTCAGACGTGCAGTAAAGCTCGGATTTTCTAGGCCGGTACGCGTAGGCTCTTTGCCGCCGAACTGGAACGCTTAAGCGCAGAGGACGCAGAGGAAGGCCGCGGAGATCGCGAAGTAACGATCAGTACTGCGGTTCTTCCCGCCGGAGTGAAGTGCATTCTGGCCTGGGCGCGTAACCTCCCCCATGATTTTCTGATTAACCCCGATTCCCAGTAAATTCAACCACTTCGACGAGCGGCATAGTACCTCCGTACCGTCTCTAGTACTTCAGTTACCTCTCCGCCGGTGACCAGCGATCGCCTGCACCCTGTATACAGCATATAAGACTACGCAAACTTAAAACCACAACATATAGTGCAAGGCCGCAATCCCGCTATTTTGCCATTCCAGGAAAACCGTAAAAAACCCAGCAAAACACGGTATTTCACTCGGACGCGCGGTTTCTAGAGGCTGATATATGCTCTGGACACCGAAAGCCCACGGAGACACATTCCGGGGCAAGGCAGTCTCCCAGAGTTAGCCCGGTGGTCCGGTGATAGTCCGGAGATAAATGATCCGGAGATAGACGACCCGGTGATAACGGGTCCGGGCAAGTGGCCTGTGGGAAGGCAAAGGAACTATGGCTGACTCTCGAGAAGTGATGAACATTCGCCAGGCGTCGCAATACCTGGGAGTGAGTCCGGACACGCTCTACAAGTACGTGGGAGAGCAGAGGATTCCGGCATTCAAGCTGGGCAATCGCTGGCGCTTCAAGAAATCGAAACTGGACCAGTGGATGGAAGAGAAGTCGAGTCAGATGGAACCGGGATTGAAACGGAAACCGAAGGCGGCTGTGAAAGCTGCCGGGGCACAGTAGTTAAACACGCCGGCGAAAAGCCGGCACAAAAGGCGGGCACATGTTTGGATTCGGATCGAAGTCCATAGTTGGCCTGGATGTAGGCTCCTCGAGCATCAAGGCAGTGGAGCTGAAGAAAAAGGGTGGGCAGATCGAAGTGGCCCACATTGGCCTCGAACCGCTGGCTTCTGACATTGTGGTCGATTCCATGATCGTGGACTCGGGCACGGTATCAAGCGCGATTTCGAAGCTGTTCGCCGATAACCAGATCAAGACCAAGGCCGTGGCGACGGCGGTCAGCGGACACTCGGTGATCGTCAAGAAGATCTCGCTGCCTTCGATGAGCGATCAGGAACTGGCCGAGACTATCGAGAAGGAAGCCGCTTCGCACATTCCTTTCGATCTGGCCGACGTGAGCCTCGACTACCAGATTCTTTCCGAAGAAGCCGGCAGCCCGCAGATGGATGTTCTGCTGGTTGCGGTCAAGAAGGACAAGATTCTGAACTACACCAACGTACTCTCGATGTCCGGCCGCACCCCGGCTATCGTCGACATCGATGCGCTGGCCCTGCAGAACTGCTACGAGTACAACTACCAGCCGGCGCCGGGACAGGTTGTGGCGCTGCTGAACCTGGGCGCCAGCGTGATGAATATCAACATTGTGAAGGGTACGACTCCACTGTTCCCGCGCGACGTCAGCGTGGGCGGGCACCAGTACACCGATTCGCTGCAGAAGGAACTGGATCTGAGTTTCGACGACGCCGAGTCGCTCAAGCTGGGACGCAAGGTGGGAACGGTCAGCGAAGATGCCAAGACTCCGATCCTGCAGCAAGTGACCGAAATCATCGTGCTGGAAATTCAGAAGACGTTCGACTTCTTCCGGGCCAGCGCGGCGGGCGAGCACATCGAGAAGATCTACCTGGCGGGCGGTTCCTCAAAAGTTCCGGGCCTGGTGGAAGCGTTGCGGCAAGAATTCTCCATGCCGGTTGAGTTGTTCAATCCTTTCCAGCGGGTTACACCCCCGACGGAAGGCTTGGGCGCCGAGCTGGTGGAGCAGAATCCGGGCCAGTTGGCAGTGGCGGTCGGTTTGGCCCTGAGGAGCTTTGAATCCCTATGATCAAAATCAACCTGCTCGAATCCGCGAGAGGCAAGAAAAAGGGTAGTGGCGGCAGTCCCGCAATGCCCACCATGGAAATGGGCGACATGGGGTCGCCCAAACTCAAAGTTCTGGTGGTGATCATCCTGGCTGGCCTGATCAATGTGGGCTACTGGTACCACCTCAGTCAGCAGGAAAAGGTCATCGCCAAGCAGATGAAAGTGGCGGAACAGAAGAACCGCGAACTGGCGGACGTGAAAGCCCGCTACATGGAGCGGCAAACCCAGGCCAACGCCTACAAGCGCCGCGTCGACGTCATTGACGGCCTGCGCGCAGGTCAGGCGGGTCCGGTCACGCTGCTGGCCATGCTGGGGGAAACGGTGAACAACACGGAAGCCGTCTGGCTGAGCAAGATGGATGATTCCGGCCCCAGCGTGAATCTGGAAGGCACTGCGCTGAGCACCGATGCAGTTGCCAACCTGATCGCCAATCTGCAGAAGACGGGCTTTTTCCGGAGCGTCGAGATCAAGGAAACTTTCCAGGACGACACGATCAAGGACATGCAGGCATTCCAGTTCACGCTGACCTGCGAGAAGGGAAAGTCGTAAGGCGGACCTATGGCAAACTTCAGCGAATTGTCGGGATTGAAGCAGTGGGGAGCGGTGATTGCCGGCGGCGCGATCGTGACGGCAGCTCTGTTCTTCACAGTATTCAAAAGCCAGAGCGAGAAAAACACGGCCGCGCAACACGCCGTGGACGAGAAAAATCGGGAGAACGCCGAACTGGAATCCTACCGCCCGAAACTCAAGCAGATCGAACAGCAGCTGGCCGAACTCAAGCAGCAGCTGGAGATCGAGGCCCGCATTGTTCCGAACGAAAAGCAGCTGGATGGCTTCATCACCATGCTGGATTCGGAAGCGCAAAAGGCCGGCGTGGAACTGCGCCGCTATACCTCGAAGCCAACCGTCTCGAAAGAGTATTACACCGAGGTTCCGTTCGATATCGAGCTCGATGGACCTTACTACTCGATGCTGAACTTCTTTGACCGGGTGGGCAAGCTGGAGCGCATCGTCAACGTGAGCGGGCTGCTGGTGTCGACCACCAAGGCTCCATCGGCGGCGAAGGCCAAGCACACGTATCAATACGCTCCCAACGAGAGTGTAGTAGCGACTTGCACGGCGACCACGTTCTTCAGTCACGATGCGACACCTGCAGCTGCAGGCGCGGGCGCTAAGCCGGGAACGACGCCGGCGACGGTGAGATAGGGACCCTTATGAAGATGGCGATCAAACTGACGTTCAAGGTGACGACAGGCATTCTGCTAACGGCACTGATGGCGGGCGCCGCGTGGGCTCAAACCCCAAGCGCTCCGCAGGCGGCGAAGCCGCAGCCCGGCGCTCCGGCGCCGGCAGTGAAGCCCGCGGTCATCCCGACTTCAAAACCGACTTCAAAACCGGCGGCGAAACCGGCGGCGCAGGACACCGACTCAGACTCGGACTCCGGCCCCACCAGCCAGCTGAAGAGCGTGAAAGTGACGCACAGCTCGGGCGACATCCAGATTGAGCTCAACGCCAGCGGCCCGGTTACGCCGCGGGTCAGCAAGCTGGATTCACCGTCCCGCCTGCTGGTTGAGTTGCCCGAGACCAGCGAGGCCACTCCGCAGAATCACATTGCTGTAGGCAGCGCCGGGGTCAAGGGCGTACGCATCGGCATGAATGGCAAGACCCCTCCGACCACCAGCGTAGTCGTGGATCTGGAGAAGGATATTGCCTATGAATTGACTCTAGGATCTGCGGGCAAGTTCGTACTCACCCTGCACACGGGCGACAAGACTACTGCGGCGAAGAGCAGTCCCGCGCCCGAGCCAATGAAGGCAGCGCCGGCAAAGGCGCCGGTTCAAGCGCAGGCTAAAACCCAGCCGGCGGTGACCAAGCCGCAAGCGGCGGCACCAGCGGTGGTTGCGGTAAAGACCACTCCCGCTCCCCAGGCAGCGACTCTGAAGACGGTGGCAGCGACCGGGAAAACAACTTCCATCGTAGCCCCGGCAGCAGCCGCGAAAACGGCTCCGGTGGTGACCACGGCAGCTTCGAGCGCACAGAGCGCGAAGCCTGATACAGCATCCAAGCCCGCGCCTTCCGTCGAAGCTCTCAAAGGTTCCGAGCTGCCGAAGCAGGAAGACAAGAAGTGGGCGATGACCGGGAAACGCGATCCGTTCTTCAGCCCGGTAGTGCAGGCTGGCGGTTCCGGTTGCTCGACTGGCAAGAAGTGCCTGGAAATCGGGCAGATCAACCTGCGCGGCGTGGTGAAGTCGGAGAACGGCTTTATCGCGGTCGTCACCAACACTCTGAACAAGGCATATTTCCTGCGGGAAAACGACCCCGTCTTCAACGGCTACGTGGTGAAGATCACCGGAGACTCGGTGGTGTTCCAGGAGACGGTGCAGGACAAACTGGGCAAAACGTTTACCCGCGAAGTGGTGAAGAAAATCTTCACGCCAGCGGTCTAACGGGACTGAGTTTTTAACTAATAAGTAACGCGACGCTGCGACAAAGCGGAGCGCCGGAAAATCAAGTTCTAAAAGAAGGACGCGCGGGCCCGGCCCGCGGGTTGGGGAGAGGCGAAATGCGAAAGCAACAACTGACCATGTTCGTAACGTTGCTGGTCTTCACGGTTGCGGCAGTGGCTGCCGCCGCGCAGACTCCGGCTGCACAGCCGGCAGGCCAGCGGAGCGAGCTCGAGCGAGTGAACGTAGTCCGGGGCACGGACGACATCCGGGTCGAGATCAGCTCCCGCGGCGTAGTTACGCCCAAGCTGAGCGCTTTGGACTCGCCTGCTCGCGTGATTGTGGACCTGCCGGAGACCGTGATGGCCGCCGGACGCACCCACATTCCCGTTGGCAGCGCGGCCGTCAAAGACGTGCGCATTGGCACGGATGGCCAGACGCCGCCCACCACCCGCATCGTCGTCGACTTGAATCAGGCTTGCGCTTATGAGTTGACGCCCGGTGCAGCCGGCAAGCTGGTGCTCACTCTACATACGCAGACGGCGGCACGGCAGGCCAGCGCGCAGACTGTAGCCAAGGCTACGACTCCGGTGGCGGTGACCGGCGCATCTCCGAAGGCGGCCATCACGGCCACTGCGGACGCGGCGCCTGCGGCCACGCCCAAGGATTATGTATTCGTCGAGCCGACTTATCAGGCCAAGACGGATCTTCCTAAGACAGATCTTCCTAAGACAGATCAGCCTAAAGTCACTGAGGCCAAGAACGATGCGCCCGCGGCCGATCCAGCGGCGCGTTCCCAGGCAGCGGCCGACCGTTTCTCCGACAAGACTGCGGCGGAGCTTTTGCCGGTCAGCATCCATTCGGCGCAGCAAGCTTCGGGAACCAATCCCACGATCACCCCGGCGGTGAATCTGGCCGCTGAGCAACGGGCGCAGGTCGGGCAACAACCGGCCGCGGTCGGACCGAAATACACGGGCGAGCCGATTTCGGTGAACCTGAAAGATGTTGACCTGAAAGATTTCTTCCGCCTGATCCACGAGATCAGCGGTCTGAACGTGGTGCTCGATCCTAACGTGAAAGGCACGCTCACCGTGGTCCTCGACGATGTGCCGTGGGATCAGGCTCTGGACATCGTGCTCAAGAACAACGACCTGGCCCGCGAACTGGAAGGCAACGTCCTGCGCATCGCGACGGTGGAAACTCTGAGGAAAGAGGCGGAAGCCCGCCGCGCTCAGATCGACGCCGAAGCGCTGGCTGTGGACAAAGTCTCGGTCACCCGCTTCCTGAGCTACGCCAAGGCCAAAGACGTGCTCATCACGGTTAAGAAGTTCCTCTCGCAGCGCGGAGATGTGGTCGCCGATGACCGCACCAACGCCATCGTGATCAACGATATTCCGAAGGTGATGCCGACCATCGACCGCCTGCTGACCCAGCTCGACCGCAAGACGCAGGAAGTGGAAATCGAAGCCCGCGTCGTGGCCGCAACCCGCAACTTCGCCCGCGACATCGGCACGCAGCTCGGGTTCGGCTGGGGCAACGGCACCAGCGCGATCGGTGGCAACGCCCAGGCCGGCAGCTCGCCGACCACCGTGGGTGGGTTGACACCGGGCTACATCACGACCACGTCCAGCAGCGGTTCCGGCAGCGGCTCAACTATTCCGTTGTTCTCGAACCTGGGATCAACTTCACCCACCAGCGGCTTAACTTTCCTGAACGCCAGCAACACGGTGCGCATCGATGCGGTTCTTTCGATGGCCGAGTCGCGCGGCTTACTCAAAGTTCTCTCGCGTCCCCGCATCGTGACCCAGAACAACATTCTGGCTCAGGTGAAGCAGGGCGTGCGCGTACCGATCGTGACGCAGGCGCAGTTGGGCGGTCCGCCCACCGTGACCTACGTCGACGCTTTCCTGCGCTTGACCGTGACTCCGCAGATCACTTCGGAGAGCACGATCTTCCTGAACATCGACGTGGAAAACACCACGCCGAACTTCGGCCAGGAAGTGCAGGGCAACCCGGAACTGATCACCCAACAGGCCACCACGCAGGTGCTCGTGACCGATGGCGGCACGGTCGTGATCGGCGGCGTCATCCAGACCCAGAACTCCATCAACATCAACCAGGTGCCGTTGCTCGGCAACATCCCGTACCTCGGCAACCTGTTCAAGCACACGCAGGTGAGCACCTCGAACCAGGAATTGATTTTCTTCATTACGCCGCGAATCATTCAGACGTAGCATCAGCCGTAGCAGCGTCCGACTTTAGCAGCGCAGTTGAAGATTTAAACCGCTGGCATCCGCGAAGAACCTGTCCCGGAGCCAGCGGTTTTGTTTTTTTGCTCGGAGTCGAGCTGGGCCGGGGGGTGGCCCATCCTTTGCGCTTTTTGCAAAGGGTGGGATTCCACGCGTCGCCTTCGCTAAATCGGATTGCTGTTCGGGGTTACGACGCGTCCATTCAGCGTGATGATGGGGGCTGCGATTTCAAGAACGCCTACGCTTCGAATCGTGATCTTTCCATTCACCATCGTGATGGTATTGCCAAATGCGTCCTCGATCACCACGTTTTGAGGTTTCTGTTGATTGTTTGGCATGGGGTTCTCCTTCGGTGTCCGTGCTGGGCGGGGAATTTTAACGAACCCCAATAGTCACGGTGGATTGGTACACTGATGGTCAAGTTTACAGGCAGTGCCTTCTGGTGGTAGATGAATACCGCTTTATGCACTCCGCCGAAGTCCTGTAGCTGAGGTTCACGCCATGACTAAGCTGGCTTTGTTCCCGCTAGCAGCAGGAATCATCTGTCTCATCACGGCGACCATTTTGATAGCAAGAATCGGAGGGCCGTTGGATGTTCAGATTCTCGATTACTACTTCGTGCTTTCACCCAAATGGCTGTTCCTAGCGGGTATGGCGCTGGTTGTGCCTTCTTTTGCGCTCGTAGTAGCGCATTGATTCGCTGAGTGGCCCACCCCTTCGTTTTTTGGAAGGGTGGATTCCACGGACGCCTCGATCATGGGACTCCAGTCCTGCCGCAGAACGGCTCCGTATCGGAGCCAGCCCTGAGCAAGTCGAATGGTGCCTCGGTGGTGAAAACCGCCGTCCCGCCTGTTAGACTCAGCCCGATGAACTTCCAGGCACGCCAGCGGAAACTGCGGGACCATCTTGCCACCACCCAGTTCGACGCGCTCCTGGTCAGCCATCTTCCCAACATTCGTTATCTTTGCGGCTTTACTGGAAGTTCGGGTCTCCTGCTGATCGAAGAATCCGGCAGCGTCTTCTTCACCGACGTTCGCTATGACACGCAGGCTCATGCCGAAGTGAAGGCCGCGAAAGTGGTTATCGCCCGCCAGGCAGTGCTGAACGCCGCCGGTGAGCGCCTCGCCAGCCTGCGAGGCAAGAAGGCGATTGGCATCGAAGCCGACCACGTCACCGTCAGCGACCGCAAGCGTCTGAACGATTTGCTGCCCTCGCGGCTGCGGCTGAAAAATTCCTCGTCGCTGGTAGAGCGCGCCCGCATGGTCAAGGACGAAGACGAGCTTGCCTTTATCAGAAACGCGGTGAACCTGGGCGCGAAGTTGTTCGATCGGGCGCTCGAAGTGATCCGCCCCGGGGTGAAGGAGTCCGACGTGGCCGCCGAAATGGAGTATGCCGCGCGCCGGGCCGGGGCACAAGAGATGTCGTTTCCCACGATTATTGCGTCCGGAGAACGCTCGGCCCTGCCGCACGGCCGGGCGTCCGAGAAGCCGATCAAGCCCGGCGGATTCGTAGTCTGCGACTTCGGTGTTATACTCGCTGGTTATTGTTCGGACCAGACCCGCACTGTGTGGGTGGGGTCCGCGTCAGACGACGCCAGCGCAGCCTACGAAGCTGTTCTGGAGGCTCAGTTGGCAGCAATTGCGGCCGCAAGTCCCGGAGTGAGCGTTGGCGAAGTGGACGCAGCAGCCCGCAAGGTATTGCGCAAGCGCGGGTTAGGACGATATTTCACGCACTCCACCGGGCACGGAGTGGGGCTCGAAATCCATGAATCCCCGCGCGTCGCGGCTGGCCAGAAGACGGTTTTGCAGCCCGGAATGGTCATCACCATCGAGCCGGGCGTATACTTCCCCGGAAAATGGGGAATTCGGATCGAAGACATGGTGACGGTTACAGCCCGTGGCTGTGACGTATTGACGCCCACGCGCAAGAATTTCCTGGCTGTTTCGGTGTCGTAGAGGTCCCACCACAAGCGAATGAATCTAAAAGAGTTGAAGGAACTCATCGAGTTCCTCGAAGAGAAAAACATCGCCGAATTCGAGCTCGAACGCGGCGACGTCAAAGTACGAATACGGCGCGCGGGAGAACACCCGGTTGCGCAGGCGCAGGGTGAGCCGCGTTTCTACGCGGTGGCACCGGCGCAGGCTCCGGGGCCCGAGATCGGCACGGCTCCGGTTCCAGGGACGACGAGCGCGCCGGCTGCGCCGGCGCAACCCGTTGCTGAAGAAGGACTTCAGATGGTGAAGTCCCCGATTGTGGGGACGTTCTACGAAGCGCCGTCTCCGGGCGCGCCGCCTTTTGTGAAGGCTGGCGATCAGGTGGAAGTGGGGCAAGTGCTTTGCATTGTTGAAGCTATGAAGCTCCTGAACGAAATTGAGTCGGATGTGGCGGGGGAAATTGTGAAAAAGCTGGCCAGCAACGGGCAGCCGATTGAGTATGGGCAGGAGTTGTTTGTGATCCGGCCCAGGAAGTAGAAAGGCAGTGGCCAGGGGTTAGTGGTCAGGGGTCAGAGGTCAAGATCAGAAGTAAGAAGTGAGGCTGGAGATTGTGGAGGGCGCGCGCCACGTCGCGCCTTTTTTCATGGGTATTCTCCTTCGGCTTCCAACCAAATATCCGCGAAAGAGCGATTGAGCTAAGAGCTAAAGGCTAAGAGCTGAGAGCTGTTTTATGTTCAAGAAAATTCTGATTGCCAACCGCGGCGAGATTGCACTGCGCGTGATTTGTGCGTGCAAGGAGCTGGGGGTGCGCGCGGTGGCGATTTACAGCGAGGCGGACCGCAACTCGCTGCACGTGCGCTTTGCCGATGAGGCGATCTGTATTGGTCCGCCGCAGCTTGCGCTTAGCTATTTGAATATTCCTGCCGTCATCAGCGCCGCCGAAATTGCCAATGTGGAGGCGGTGCATCCTGGCTATGGGCTGCTGGCGGAGAACGCCAACTTTGCTGAAGTGTGCGAGACCAGCGGCATCAAGTTCATTGGACCACAGCCCGAAGTCATGCGGCTGATGGGCGAAAAGGAAAAGGCGCGCGAAGCCATGAAGAAGGCGGGCGTGCCCATTCTGCCGGGTTCGGATGGAATTGTCGCTACCGACGGCGAAGCGATTGAGTGGGCGCGGAAGGTGGGCTTTCCGGTGATCGTTAAGGCGTCCGCGGGCGGAGGCGGGCGGGGTATGCGCATTGTGCGCACGGAAGAAGAACTCCCTGCGCTGTTCAAGGCGGCACAGGCGGAAGCGGCCGGGGCGTTCGGCAACGGGGACCTCTACATGGAAAAGTATGTGGAGCATCCGCGGCACATCGAGTTTCAGGTGCTGGCCGACGAGCACGGCAACGTGGTGAGTCTGGGGGAACGCGAATGCTCGATCCAGCGGCGGCATCAGAAATTGCTGGAGGAATCGCCTTCAACCCAGGTGACGCCGGAATTGCGCGACCAGATCGGCAAGGTTCTGTGCAAGTCGCTGGCGGAGATTGGATACACGAACGCGGGGACCATTGAATTTCTGATGGATCAGGATCGGAAGCTGCACTTCATCGAAATGAATACGCGGATTCAGGTGGAACATCCGGTCACCGAGATGGTGACGGACGTGGACCTGGTGAAGAGCCAGATCATGATTGCCGCCGGGGCGGAGATGCGCGACGTGCTGCAGGGGCCGATTGTGCATCGCGGACATTCCATTGAGTGCCGCATCAACGCCGAGAATCCGGATACGTTTGTTCCATCGGCGGGGAAGATTACGACGTTTCATGCGCCGGGAGGGACGGGCGTGCGGATCGACACCGCGGCGTATGCGGAAGGAGTGATTCCTCCCTATTACGATTCGCTGATTGCAAAACTGGTGGTGCGAGGGAAAGATCGTAACGAGGCTATTTCGCGCATGTCGCGGGCGCTGGAAATGTTTATCGTCGAGGGCGTGTATACGACTATCCCACTGCACCGCAAGATTCTCGCTGACCCAGATTTCCGCGCGGGGAAATTTGATACGGGATTTATTGAGAGATTTTTGAAGAAGAATGGCCGTTGAGTCCTGAGTACCGAGTCCCGAGTAAGAAACTTACAGTCCCAGTCCTTCCATGATACGACTTCCCCGGCTTTACGCCGTCGTTGACGCGGCTTTCTTTCCGACATCGCAGGCTATTTCCGCTTTTGCCGAACAGCTCGCAGCTGGCGGGTGCACGCTGCTGCAGTACCGGAATAAATCCGGGAATGCGCGGGTCATGCTGGAGCACGCTCGGGAGTTGCGGCGGCAGTGCGGCTCCCACTCTAACGTCGCAAAAAGCGCGCCGTTAGAATGGGCCACCCAGTCCGTGCGGTTGATTATCAATGACCGCGCGGATTTGTGCCTGGCTGCGGAGTTCGATGGGGTGCACGTGGGGCAGGAGGATTTGTCGCCGCAATCGGTGCGAGGGATTATTGGCGCGGGGCGCTGGCTGGGCGTCTCCACGCACAATCCTGAGCAGATGGTGGAGGCCGACCGCACTTCCGCCGACTATGTTGCCATTGGGCCGGTGTTTTCTACGTCCAGCAAAGAGAAGCCCGGTCCGGTGGTGGGGCTCGAAGGGGTGCGCCGGGCGCGGGGTTTGACCCGCAAGCCGCTGGTGGCCATTGGCGGGATTACGCGCGAGAATGCGGCTGCGGTGATTGCGGCCGGGGCGGATTCCGTGGCCGTGATCTCTGACCTTTTACGCGAGCCCCGAAAATCAGCAGAGGAATTTTTTCGCATCTTGAGGTAGAGTTCTCTGCGTTGTAAATATTCGCCTTTTAGTTGTCATCCCGAGCGAGGCGAAAGACCTATGTAGTCCCAACGCAGTTGCACAGGTCCTTCGCAGCAACGAACGCCGCTCAGGATGACAGAGATGTGGTTCGCGGTAGGATCCGCAGGTTTGACAGCCGAGACTAAAGGGCACAACTAACAACCGACGACAAGGAGCAGTTCCTGAGCACACCGGTTAAGCCACCGACTGCCGTTAGCGACTGGGACGTTCACAGTCATCAGGATCAGGAATTGGTGAAGGGGCTCGGCCTGACCAGCGCGACCATGCTGGTGATGGGGTCGATGATCGGCTCCGGCATCTTTATTGTTTCGGCCGAGATTGCCCGCGAAGTAGGCTCGCCTGCGCTGTTGATTGCGGCGTGGGCGGTTGCCGGCTTCATGACGATTGTGGCCGCGCTTAGCTACGGCGAGCTCGCCGCCATGATGCCGCGGGCCGGCGGGCAATACGTTTACCTGCGCGAGGCGCTGGGGCCGTTGTGGGGATTTCTCTACGGCTGGACTCTGTTTCTGGTGATTCAGACTGGCACAATTGCCGCCGTGGGCGTGGCTTTCGGCAAGTTCCTCGGAGTATTCTTCCCGTCGATTTCCTCTTCCCATTGGATTCTGCATCTCTGGAAAGTTCCACCGATTCATGTCGGGCCCATGGTGCTGGGCAATATGGATGTGGGTCTGAACACGCAGAATCTGATGGCGATTTTGATGGTGATAGCGCTCTCGGTGATCAATATTTTTGGAGTGAAAACGGGAGCGCTGATCCAGAATATTTTTACTTTTGCAAAAGTGGCGGCATTGTTTGGGTTGATGCTGCTGGGCTTCGCGGTTGGGCGCAATGCTTATGCGATGGCGGCGAACTTCGGGCCGAACTTCAGGCTGGGCGCAATGCCGTGGATTCTGCATCCCGTGCAAGTTGGAGTCGGCGGTCCGGTCGCCATGGTTGGAGTTCTCACCATTCTCGCGGTGGCGCAAGTGGGTTCGCTGTTTTCCGCCGATGCCTGGAACAACGTAACCTTCACGGCGGGCGAGGTCAAAAACCCGAGCCGGAACTTGCCATTGTCATTGGCGCTGGGGACGGGCGTTGTCATCCTTTTTTACATTGCCTGCAACTTCGTCTACTTGATGGTTTTGCCGTTGCATGGCGATCCTGCCGGAGCGACGATCCTTGACCGCGGCATTCAGTACGCGACCGAAGACCGTGTGGCCACGGCGGTGCTGACGCAGATTTTTGGCAGTGCGGGCGGCGGGATGATGGCGGTGGCGATTATCGTATCGAGCATTGGGTGCAACAACGGGCTGATCTTGTCGGGCGCGCGGGTTTATTACGCCATGGCGAAAGACCGGCTCTTTTTCCGCAACGTGGCCAAGCTGCATCCCACTTACAAGACGCCGGTGGTTTCGCTGATGGTGCAGATGGTGTGGACTTGCGTGCTGTGCATTTCCGGCAGCTACGGGCAGCTTCTCGACTACATTATTTTTGCGGTGCTGTTGTTTTATATTCTGACGATTGTCGGGTTGTTCGTTCTGCGGCGGACGCGTCCGGATGCGCCGCGGCCTTACCGGGCGATTGGCTATCCGGTGCTGCCGGCGATTTATATTGTGATGGCATTATTCATTGATGTCGTACTATTGCGCTACAAACCGCAGTTCACGTGGCCGGGGTTGATTGTGGTGCTGCTGGGAGTTCCGGTGTACTACGCTTGGTCGCGGAGCGCGGGCACAGAACGCGCGTCCACGTAACGGTCGAGCAACCAACCGTCAAGGAGAAAGCAAACGAATGGCAAACCTGTTCGCCACCAAGCCTCTGAACCTGCTGATGGAAGAAGCCCGCGAAACGGGCGAGCACAGCCTGAAACGGACGCTGGGAGTGTTTCAGCTCACGGCGCTGGGTGTGGGCGCGATCATCGGCGCGGGAATTTTTGTGATGGTGGGGTTGGGGGCCCACTATGCCGGTCCGGGGCTCTCGTTGTCGTTTGTTTTGTCGGGGCTGGGATGCGCGTTTGCGGGTTTGTGCTATGCCGAGTTTGCGGCCATGATTCCGCTGGCGGGCAGTGCCTACACTTACGCTTACGCGACGCTGGGCGAGTTGCTGGCCTGGATTATCGGCTGGGATCTAACGCTGGAATATGCGATGGGCGCGAGTACGGTATCGTCCGGATGGTCGAACCACTTCATCGAACTGCTGAATATTTTTCACATCAAGATGCCGCTGTGGCTGGCCTACGATTACTGGACGGCGCTGAAGACAGCGGAAAATATTATCGCGCGGCAAATGGCGCAGGCTGCGGATCCCACGCTGGTGGCCGGCACGCAGACATTTCTCGATAAAGTTAGTGCGATCATGAGTGCGCAGTCTCCGGAGTTGCTGCAACGGGCGCACGATCTGCTGGGTGCGCCGCATTTGTTTGGGATGGAAATCGGGTTCAACCTTCCGGCTTTCCTCATCGCGCTGGTGATCACCGCGATTCTCGTCGTGGGCATCAAAGAGAGCGCGAGGTTTAACGCTACGATCGTTGTGATTAAGGTATCGGTGGTGTTGTTCGTGATCGGGCTGGGCTCGCACTACGTCAGCCGCGCGAACTGGGGACTAGACTGGCACTCCTACGCGCCGCACGGCATGAGCGGCATCTGGCAGGGCGCGGCCTACATCTTCTTCGCCTACATTGGTTTCGATGCAGTTTCAACCACGGCGCAGGAGGCAAAGAATCCGCAGCGCGATTTGCCGATTGGAATGATCGCATCGCTGGCGATCTGCACGGTGTTGTACATTGCCGTGGCTGGCGTGCTGACCGGAATGGTGCATTGGCAGCAGATTAATATCGAGGCGCCGGTCGCGGTTGCGTTTCTGGACCGGGGTCTGACCACCGCGGCGAACATTATTACGCTGGGAGCGCTGGCTGGGCTGACCAGCGTGATGCTGGTGATGTTGCTCGGACAAACGCGAGTGCTTTATTCGATGGCGAATGACGGGCTGTTGCCCAAGAAGTTTTTCGCCGCGGTCCATCCGAAATTCCGCACGCCGTGGAAGAATACGATTTTGGTGGGCCTGCTGGCTGCGATCGTCGGCAGCGTGACGCCGATTGAGGAGATCGGGAAGATGGTGAACATCGGCACACTGCTGGCGTTTGTAATCGTGTCGATTTCTGTGATCGTGTTGCGCCATACGAATCCCAGCCAGCCGCGGCCGTTTCGTACGCCGTGGGTGCCGCTGGTGCCAATCCTGGGCGTGCTCTCGAATGGATACATGATGCTTAACCTGGGAATGTGGAACTGGATCCGGCTGATCGGCTGGCTCGGAATCGGCTTGATCGTGTATTTCACTTACAGCGTGAAGCACAGCAGGGTGCAGGGTCTGCAGAAGAGCAGTGGCCAGTGATCAGTGGCTAGTGGCCAACAAACCCGACGGGCTCTCCGCGCACGCGGAGGGCCTGTTTGCTTTATAGTCAGTCCAAGAAGGTGTCACTAAACTTCTGATGAAAATCGTAACCGCCGCCGAAATGAAAGCGATTGATCGCGCTTCTACTGAGCGCTTCGGCGTTCCTTCACTCGTACTGATGGAAAACGCGGGAGCGGCGGTGGCGGACTACGTTCTCAACCACCATGCGGCGGCGCGGCGTATTGTGGTTTTCTGCGGAAAGGGGAACAACGGCGGGGATGGCTTCGTGGCGGCGCGGCGGCTGCAGCAGCAGGGACGAAAGGTGCAGGTCATCCTGCTGGCGGACCCGAGTGACCTTCGGGGCGACGCTGCGCTCATGTTTGCCAAGCTGCCGGCAGCGGCTATGGCCGTGCATTCCGGCGACGAACTGAAGACCGATCGCGTGCGGCTGGCTTTACCTGCGGATTTGTATCTTGACGGGATTCTTGGTACTGGCTTCAAGCCTCCGGTTAGCGGATTTTATGCGGAGGCGATTGCGATCCTGAACGCAAGCCAGGCTCCCGTGATCGCGGTGGATATTCCCTCTGGAGCGGATGCGGACGCGACCAGCCCGCAGACTGGAACCATCGCGCGAGCGGATGCGATTGTTACGTTTACGGCGGCGCGGCCGGCCCACGTTTTCAGCTTGCTGACGGCGGGATCTACCTACGTCGCGGAAATCGGTTCGCCGGACGAAGCCATTGTTTCGGCGCAGCAACTCAACGTGATTACTGCGCGGGACATTGCACAGCTGGTGGCGCCTCGCCCCGTGGAATCGAACAAGGGCAACTACGGGCACGTGCTGGTGGTTGGGGGATCGTTGGGCAAGGCAGGATCGGTGGCCATGGCGGGGATGGCGGCCTTGCGGGCGGGAGCAGGGCTTTCGACCGTGGCTACGCCGAAATCGGTGTTGTCGACGGTCGCCGGATTCCATCCTGAGTTGATGACTGAGGCTTTGGCGGAGACAGAAGCGGGATCGATCGCCGCGGCAGCTGCAGGCCAGCTTGACGAACTGATAGAGAAAAAAACCGTGGTTGCGATTGGGCCGGGAATTTCACGTCACGCGGAAACCGCGGAGCAGGTGCGGCGGTTGGTTGCGGAATGTAAAGTTCCTCTCGTGGTGGACGCCGACGGGTTGAATGCGTTCGAGGGACGCACCCAGGAGTTGAACGGGACCGGGCGCTCGCTGGTGATTACGCCGCATCCCGGAGAGATGGCACGGCTGGTGGGCTGCACGATTGCGGAAGTGCAGGCGGATCGCCTGGGCGTTCCGAGAAAATTTGCGCGCGAGCACCAACTGATTGTTGTGCTCAAGGGACATCGAACTCTGGTGGTGCGGCCGGATGGCGAAGCCTGGGTCAACACCACGGGCAATCCCGGAATGTCGACTGGGGGCACGGGCGATATTCTCACCGGGATGGTTGCGGGGTTGATGGCGCAGCATCCGCGGGATGTGCTGTCAGCCGTGCTGGCTGCGGTTCATCTGCATGGGTTGGCAGGAGACGTGATGCGTGAAACGGTGGGGGAACACTCGATGGTGGCTACCGATTTGCTGCGGGGCTTGCCGGAAGCGTTTCGGCGGACGCGGAAAACTGCGCTTGAGAAATTGGTGAGCTGGTGCGGGTGAGGTTTGTCAGTGTGGCCTCTGGGCAAGGACATGGGTAGAACGCCTTGAGGCGTCCGTGGCCCGGTTAGAACTTGCAGGGGTCCTTCGACTTCGCAGGGCCTGCGCTTCGCGCAGACCCTGCTTCGCTCAGGATGACAGAGCGTTTTAGTGGCTTAGCGGGGCGGTAAGCGAATCGTCGCACCGGACGACGCCGATCGGCGGGCCGCGTCCAGAATCTCAGTGACTGTCACGTTTGTCTCGAGTGACGACAAACCATCCGGCTCCGCGCCGTCGAGCACCACCGCCCGCAGCAACGACAGCGAACTATCATGCTGCGCTGGCAACGGCTTGGCGGCGACCTCTTTTCCTTGATCTTCACCGGCGCGCCGCACTCGAACTCGATCGCGCAGCATCGTGATCGCGTATCCGGTCTCACCGTAGACTTCCATATCCTTGCGGCTGAAAGGCCAGTTCCACGACGCTTGCAGAATGGCCTGCGCCTTGGGGTAGGTCAGAATGATCGTCGCTTCATCGTCGACGTGCGCGTAGATGTTGGGCTTGATCTGCTGTGTGATTGCCGTCACAGTCTGCGGGCGCTGGCCGTGCATCAGCCAAGTCATCAGGTCGGCGCCGTAGCATCCGAAATCGAAAAGCGCTCCGCCACCATTGAGTTTGGGATCGGTGAGCCAGGCCAGGAACTCGGGCTCCACGCCAATCTCTTTCGGACCGTTGTGGCCGTCGTGCACCACAACTTTGCGGATTTCGCCGAGGGCATTTTCCTGCACCAGGTCGTAGGCGGCACGGTTGCTGGAGTACCAGGTGGTCTCGTAATTCACCAGCACGTGAATTTTGGATTCGCGAGCCACACGCTGAATCGCGAGGGCGTCTTCGAGACTAACGGCGAGCGGTTTTTCCATCATGACGTGAACGCCGTGCCTGGCGCAGATCTCCACTACGTTTCGGTGGTCGTAAGTGTTGGTGTAAATCAGCACGGCCTGCGGACGTGCCTTGATGAGCATCTCTTCCAGATCGGTGAACAAAATCGAGCGGTCAAAGTTGTACCGCGTGCCCGCCTGGGCGAGCAGTTGCGGGTCGGGCTCGGCCACGCCGACGATCTCCATTTCCGGGCTGTGTCGCGATTCACCGAGAAAGCCGTGCACGTGCCCGTGAACCAAGCCAACGATGCCAACCCGGAGCGGAGGATGCGCGGGCACAGTCTGGCCGAACAAAATGAGAGGCGATACGAGTAAGAACAAGAATGAAGACGCGATACGGAACATTGTGATCCTCCCAGGAGTCGACGCAGGGATCGTGAGTCAGAGATAGTAAACACTAAATTCGTTACCACCGGGGTAACGGAGGAACAAAGAGGTTTCAATTCGTTGTCGCTGCGATCTGTGTTTAATACCCAGCCTGCCGACTGTCCTTCTGGACATTAACTACGTAGTAATTACCCGCTATGTGGCTCGCAGCACAGGGATTGCGTGCCTCCAAACCGGGCCAGCAGAGCGGAATCCGGACAGGAGCTTGCGTAACCTATTACTTAATAGCGCCGCGTGACATGCTGCAGTTGGCTTATGACTCACTTCCCCCAACCGCACCCTTCGAGGCGCGCGGCCCGAGTCCAGCTGGGAGATTCTGTCCTGGCGGCGATTCGATTAGAAGACGGCCGGCGTACCAGAGCAAAACTCCAAACCATTTCGGCCACGGGCGGCCTGCTGCATCTGAACAAATCGCTTTCGCAGGGCGATTTTGTGGAAGTCGCGTTTCAGACGCAGTCCGGGCCGGTGCACGGCATGGCTGAAATCCTCAGCCCGACGCGCAAGACCACGGAGGGCATTCTGCAAGCCTTTCGCTTTGTCGCGCTCGAGGACGACGACAACCACCGCCTGCGCTCGTCTCTGGCGCACGTGGTGGACCGGAATCTGCTGGGGCTGAAATCCACCGCGTTCTCCACACTCGGAAACGTCTAAGAGCTGGGTCTCGGCCGCCGCCGCGAAGGGCGCGCACTCTCGCTATACTGGTCGCTATAGGCCGTCCCTTGTTTATTGATTGATGGGCGGTTCGCGGCCAAGCCCGATGACGCGAGAGATCACCACTAAATCTGCCGAGGAAACAATTGCCTTTGGACGCACGCTGGCAGAGTTGCTGGCGCCGCCCAAGCTGGTGCTGCTGCGCGGCGACCTGGGCGCGGGAAAAACCACGCTGGTCAAGGGCATTGCGGCAGCGTTTGAAGCGGCTGCCGAGGAAGACGTCACCAGTCCAACCTTTACGCTGGTGCACGAGTATCGCGGGCCGAAGGCTAATCTTTTTCACATCGATCTGTATCGCGTCGATACTCCACGTGAGCTGGAGACGCTTGGACTCGACGATCTGCGGGACGGGAATAGCATTCTGCTGATTGAATGGGGAGAGAAATTTCCGCGTTTTCTGCAGGAGCGCGATGTGGAGATTTCTTTGGAGCGGGAGAGCGAGAGCGGGAGAAGAATCAAGGTTAACGGCTAGGATCGATCCTTAGCCGGGCCGTTAGGCACGGTCATGCAATCGCCTGATACATCATGCGGCTCGGCCCAGGCGTGATACGATTCTGGCGATGCGTAGCATCCTTCGGTACAGATGGACTCTGGCCTCCGGGGCGATCACGGTTGTTCACTGTTTGATCATCTATGGAGTGATTGAGTATCTTTATCGTAGGGGCATGTGGCACCCCGACTCGAATCCGGCCTCAGAAAGCGTTGTTGCGATGGCACGGGTACACGGCTTGGGTATGCTGCTGGCAGATGCCACGGCGGTGGTGGGAATTATCGTCGAGAAGCCCCCGATCTACGCGATCATAGCTCTCGTGCTGGGTTTTTTCAGTTTCTTCATTTTTGTCGGGTGAGATGGGCACCTGAGAAATGCTCTCAAAAGCCCATGATGTTGAATCCGCAATCTACGTAGATCACTTCTCCGGTAATGCCTGAGCTCGCGTTCGAGGCCAGGAAGACACCGGTGCTTCCGACTTCGTTGACGTCGACATTGCGGCCGAGCGGAGCGCGCTCGGCGTGGGCTTTGTGCATGTCCCCGAAGCCAGCGATGCCGCGCGCGGCGAGAGTCTTGATGGGGCCAGCGGAAATGGCGTTCACGCGAATATTTTTCTTTCCCAACTCGTAGGCGAGGTAGCGCACCGAGCATTCGAGTCCGGCCTTGGCGACCGCCATGACGTTGTAGCGGGGCACGACTTTTTCTGATGCGTAGTAAGTCATAGTCATGATCGAGCCGCCATCTTCCATGAGAGGCGCGGCGGCACGCGCGACTGCGACCAGTGAGTAGACGCTTACATCGAGCGCGACGCGGAAACCTTCGCGCGTGGTGTTGATGAAATCTCCCTTGAGTTCGTCGGCGGGAGCGTAGGCCACGGAGTGCACGACGGTGTGCAGCTTACCGTGGCGCTCCTTCAGCGTCGCGAAGAGGCGGGCGATTTCTTCGTCTTTGCTGACGTCGCACATGTAGCCTTCGGCGCCGGGCAGCGAGAGGATGAGGTCTTTGGCTTCCTGCTCCAGGCGCTCGTTCTGATAGGTGATGGCCATCTTCATGCCGGCGGCGTGCAATCCCTGGGCGATGGACCACGCGATCGAGCGCTTGTTGGCGACTCCGAAGACCACGGCGGTGCGGCCCTGCAAGTCAGAGGACATGGGAGGCTCCTTGGAATGGGAAAGAATAACAGCTTGCTGGGAAAATGCAGAAGTCAGAGGTCAGAATGCAGAATGTAATTTTGGCAGTGGAGACGGCCGTAATAATCTTCGGGGCATTTTCTTACTTCTGCATTCTGACTTCTTACTTCTGACTTATCTCCACTGCCTCCTCGATGGGCGCCCCCGTTCCCACTGGCCAGCTCGCTGCTACGAATGCTAAGCCATAAGTGCAGCCCAGGATCCCGAACGCGACTACCAGGCTTACTTTTTGTGCGACCGCGCCTACTGCGAGCGCGAGGACGAGTTGCAGAAATGTTCCGGCAAAATAGAAGGAGTTCTGCACTCGGCCCATCAGATGTTGAGGCACCATCTCCATCAGGCTGGTGTTCATGGCCACGCCGCCAACGCCACGGGCCGAGCCCATGACGAAGTACACCATGATCGCGAGAAACAGGAACTGTGAAATGGGCGCGCAGGCTACGCAGACCGCCAGCAGCGCCATGGAGAAAGCAACGGCGCGGCGTCCGCCGAGTTGCGCGATCACAGCGGGAGCATATAAGGCGCTGAGAAACGCGCCCGTGCCCCAGCCGGCGTTCAGCCAGCCGTAGCCTTTGGCGCCGGCGTGAAAGACGCGTTCGCTCAACGAAGGATTTACGACCACTCCGGTGATCATGGCGCCCAGAAACAGAGCCCAGCTGATTCCCAGCAGCACGACGGAGCGGTGATCGCGGAGGAAGTGAAGTCCCTCGCGCATTTCGAGCCAAAAGCGCTCCAGCTGATTTTCGGCGGCGAGAATGTCGGCGCGCAATTCTTCGGGCCGGAGGACAACGTGCCGTCCTTTGCGCACGGCGAAGTAGCAGCAGAAGGAGACGACGTAGGTGGAGACATCGATCAGCAGGACGCCGCCGAGGCCGATGTGGTCGTACATGAAGCCGACGAGCGCGCCGGCAATCAGCCATCCGCCCTGCACGCCGGCGAGCAGGAAAGTATTCGATTGCACGAACTCGCCCTCGGGCGTGAGTTCCTGAATCAGCGCGGTGATGGTGGGCCAGAACATCCAGAAGCCGGCGGCGACCAGGGTGTTCATCAGGTAGAGTTGCCAGACCTGCACGCGGTGGCGGAACGCAAGGATGGCCACTGTTACGATGATGACTGCCCGCACGGCGTCGAGCCACATGACCAGGCGGCGGCGATCTTCACGGTCGATGATGACTCCGGTGAAGGGAAGCATGAGGATCGCCGGAATCGTTTGCAGAACAGCGAACATTCCCAGAGCCATTTCGGAATGCGTAGCCTTGAGCACGTACCAGGCAACCGCGGCCGAGTTCATCCCGCTGCCCAACATGGAGATCACGTTGGCTGCGAATACAAAACGCAAAGGACGTTGGCCGAGGATGGAACGCATCTTTTCTACTTTAGCCGAGGGACAGCGAATTCACCACGAGACACCCTTCGACTTCGCCGGTCGTGGTGAATTTTGCGTTTGCATGTGACCTCGGCCCTTGCGTGCAGGCGCGTTCGGCGCTAGGATTCGCCTGCTGCGGAATTGAAACCCTGTAGAACGACGCGACTACTACGGGTTACGGAGGGAGAACGATGAGAGGCTACGGCAGGTGGCTGTTGTGGGCCGTCATATTTGTGGGCTTGGTGGCGAAACTTCCGTCCGGAGCACAAGTCGACCATATAGTGATTGCCGCGGGCACGCCGGAGGATCACGACCTGCAGGCCATTACCAGCGAGCAGGACGCGACGAAGAAGCTGACCATGTACGCCGATTTCGTGCAGAAATATGCATCGAATCCCGCCGCCGTGGCTTATGGCAACTGGCAGATTTCGCAGGCGTACCAGGCGTCCGGAGATTTTCAGAAGGGGCTCGATTACGGGGATAAGGCCCTGGCTGGTTCTCCGCACAACCTGGACATCCTGGTCGGGCAGGCCAGCATGGCGCAACAATCCAAGAACAACGCCAAGCTGCTGGAGTACTCGGTGAAGGGCGGCGAAGTTTGCGCCTCATTGGGTAAACAAACGAAGCCCGAAGGCGTGAGCGACGAAGATTTCGCGCGCCAGGTGACCGAAGAAAAAACTGCAGCGCAGAGTAGTTGCGAATTCCTGGAGACGTCAGGGTTCAACGCGATCCAAACCGAACCTGATCCTCACAATCGCCTGGACTACATCGAAAAGTTCAGCGCGACGTTTCCGGAATCGAAGTTCAAGGACCAGGTGGCGAGCTATGCGATGGAGACCCTGGGGCCAGGGCAGCTGAATGATATGCCGCGCTTGATTGCGTACTGCGAAAAAACTCTTACGACGAATCCGAACTCGCTGGTGGCGTTGTTGGAGTTGGCCAGTTTTTATTCGGAAGATGCCAAACCCGGCAGCGCGGCCAAAGCGATTGGCTATGCGCAAAAGGCGATCGCGGTGGCCAATCCGGATGCCGCGGACGCCGACACAACGCGCAAACTCTCCGCTGGCGTGGCGCATTCCACGCTGGGCTATGCGTACATGAAGCAGGAAAAAACGGCGGCAGCGATCCCGGAGCTGAAATCGGCGGCCGGCTTGCTCAAAGGACAGAACGATGTGCAGTATGCCATTGCGCTATACCGCCTAGGTTTCGCCTATGCCAAGCTGATGAGAAACACTGAAGCGCGGGACGTACTGATGGAAGCCGTAAAGATTCCCGGCCCGGTGCAGAGTATGTCGCAGGATTTGCTGAACAAGGTCAACGCCGCTCGGGCCAAGGGGAAATGAGTCGTTGAACGCAATTGCTGATTGTTGATTGAAACCGCCAGACGCGAGAGTTCTTCAATCGACAATCAATCGACAATCAATCAACAATCAAAATTACGGTTGCGGTTTCACCAGTTGGTCCGCCAGCAAATGCGCCTTCACTGCCAGATTGTGAGCAAGTTCCAGATCTCCGGCTTGCAGAGCCTTCTTTGACTGTGCCGAGTATTGGCGGATTTGTTTCACCATCTCCTGCTGGGCTGAATCCAGCTGAGGGCCGGCGGTCGTCTTCAGTTCGTCCTCAGTGGATGCAAGTAGCCGCTCGGTGTTGGCACGCTGCGGAGAATTTTTTGCCGCGGCAGCGCCACCGGTGAGATGCACCGTTCCCTCGGCCGTTCCGCCGTTGCGAACCACAACTTTCGGAGGCGGACAGGGAGGAAGGTCTGCCGTGGCCGAACCGGCTGCGGATCCGGAACTAGCCGCCATCGCCGGATTGGACTGGCTGGTCTTGGTTGGCGACTTGGCGTTGGTGGGAGCTTTGCAGGGCGCAGCGTTCTTCGCCTTGCTTTGTAGCTTGCGTTTCGCGGCTGCTGGTGCCTTCGGTGCCGTTGAAGTGCTGGAAGCAGGATTCGCCGGCGGGGCAGGCGGGTTGGTTTGCGGAGCGCTGGTGCTTTGGGCAGCCGGCGCTGACGACTCCGCCGGTTTAACCTGAGACGCATCATGGTCCGCCTGCGTCCAGGCGCGAACCTCGGCCGTCGCCGGTCCCGAACAAAATATGCAGAGGGAAAGTATTACGGCCAGAGTCATGCCAGGGTCCCAAGCAGAGTGCTGCTGCAGCCACGAGTATTCTACTCTGGTTTGGCAGCTTGTCATCTTTCGAGAATTTGCCCGCTCATTGCGGCTAAAGACTTTGGCTGGTCCGCGATAGCGGAGAAGACTGAGATTCCTCCGCCGCGATGAAAAACGCGGCGTTCGGAATGACAAGGCTTGTCGAAGGGATCTGCGCTGGACGCCGCCGAGACGGTGGCCACTCCTCAAAGGTTAGCCTGCGGGCTTCGACAACTCCGGCACTGAATGCGTCGACGGCTCCTGCACCGTTTCCACAGCTCCTGGGGCTGCGGGAATGTGAAACCGGAAAGTCGTGCCCTCGCCTTCGGTCGATTCGAACTGCAACGACCCATGGTGCCACTGCAGAATCTGATAAGCGTAGGCCAGGCCCATGCCGCTGCCTTCTTTCTTGGTGGTGAAGTAGAGCTCGAAGATTTTTTCGTGCAGGTCGTGGGGAATGCCGCAGCCATGATCGCAAACCTCCGCGATCACGGCGTCGCCAATACGTTGTGACGAGATCGTAAGCAACCCTCCCTTGGGCATGGCCTGAATGCCGTTGAGCACCACGTTGAGGAGTGCCTGCTTCATGAGGTCGATATCCGCGGTGATGGGCAGCGGTTCGCTCGGCACGGTGCGCTTGATGGTGACGCCATGCTGTTCCGCATCCGGAGATGCAAGCATCGCCACTTCTTCCAGCAAACGGCGGAGGTCGACTTCTTCCAGGTGCAGATCGCGGGGACGGGTGAAGTCCACCAGGGTTTGCACAACGCGATCGAGCCGCCGGATTTCGCTGTCGATAATGTCCATGTGACGGCGGGCATCGGGCTCGGTATGCGCCAACTTATTCTGCAGGAGCTGCAAATGCAGCACGATGGCGTTGATGGGATTTTTCACCTCGTGGGCAACGCCGCGAGTAAGGCGCCCGCTGGCAGAGAGGCGGCGCGACAACTCGATTTCGTCACCGAGGCGCTGCACCGATTCGGTGTCGCGCATGATCAGCAGCGCGCCGATCTGCGTGGTTCGTTCCTGCACGAAATCCAGCGACACCTGAATGCGCCGTCCATCGGGCAACTCGATCTCGTGCTGCAGAAGCGGACGCTTGCGTTCGAACGCGTCGAGCACGATCGCGCCCAGAACCGAGTCGCGGGTAAACACCTCTGCCAAGGTGTGGCCCAGAAGTTCTCCGCGCGGCCGGCCCAGAAAACGCTCCACCGGGGCGCTGACCAGCACCACCCGCAAATCGCGGGCAAACAGCATCAGGCCGTCCTGCAGCTTGGCCATAAGCTGGTCCACGTTGTCTTTGAGCGCGGAAAAAATCTCCTTGGTGTCGCGCACCTGGCGACCGAGGTTGGCGATCTTAAGGGTCACCAGGCCATATTCGTCGTGGCGCGATTCGTCGTCCGCGAGCGCGGCGTCGCCCGCGCCCACGCTGTCCAGGTTGCGGTTGATTGCCTTCAGCGGCCCGAGCGCGAGATTGGAAATTCCTGCCGCGAGAAACAGCGACACGAAGATCGATGCAATCGAAAAATAAACCGCGTGCAGCAGCCGGGGCGTCAACTCGCTCTGCAGAAAGACGGTCGAAACGCCGATGCGGATCGTGCCGAAGTCAGATCCGTTGAGCAGGAGCGGGTAAGTGACGTCATAAACGCCGGGGCGGTAGACCAGACGAGGTTGGTCCCACAGACGAGCCGACAGCACCCGCCTAAAATCGGCGCGTGGGGGGACGATTTTTCCCGTCAGACTGGCGTTGGTGTGAATCAGCGCTCTGCCGTCGACGCTGACGATGGAGGCGTCGTAGACAAACGGCCAGTTACCCACCGCGGATTCAAGATTGTTGAGCAGATTCACGTCCGTCGGCAAATAATTCGTAAGTGCTTTGCGCAGCGCCGCAGGATCGCTGGTGTCGACCGGAGTGCTCGTCAGGTCAGGTACATCGTTCTCTACGGTGTATGCGAGTTGTTGAGCCAGGCGTGTGCTGCTCTCATAGGCATTGTTAAGGCGCAGCCGTAGAATCTGAGACAGATAGAGCAGTGAAAACGACGTCACCATCAGCGTCACCATGAACGTGATGGTCAACACGATAATGATCTTTCGTCGCATCATGAAAAATGGAAAAACGCCAGCTGCTGGCTGTTATTAGCTTCCTGCTACTGCACTTCTTCCTCCCTGCTCGGAGTTGCCTCGGCGGTGGCGCTGCCGTACTCCTTCAGCTTATTATGCAGGGTTTTCAAACTGATTCCGAGGATCTCCGCCGCCCGCGTTTTGTTGTTGCTGGTGGCTTCGAGAGTTTTCAGGATCAGCAGCCTTTCCGCTTCTTCCACCGTTGTGCCCACTCCGAGGCGGACGGCGTCAGGATCGTTCGATCCGCTGCGCAGCGGGGCATGACCGAAGCCCGGAGGCAAATGTTTGGTTTCGATCATGCCTCCATCACAGACAATCACGGCGCGCTCGATCGTGTTGCGCAACTCTCGAACATTGCCGGGCCACGAATAACCGTTGAACAGGTTGAGCACAGCCTCGCTGACCGCAGCCACCTTCCGGGTATGCTTGGTGCTCATCTCGCCGAGCAGGAGTTGCACCAGGTCGGGAATGTCCTCCTTGTGTTCGCGCAGCGGCGGCATGTGGATGTTGAAGACATTGAGGCGATAGTAAAGATCGCTGCGCAGTTCGCCCCGGGCCACGGCCTCTTCCGGAACTTTATTCGTGGCCGCCAGCACTCGCACATCCACGGGGGTTTCCACGCGGCTGCCGAGGCGGCGCACTTTGCGGTCTTCCAGCACGCGCAACAGTTTGGCTTGCGTGGCCACCGGCATCTCGCCGATTTCGTCGAGCAGAAGAGTTCCGCCCTCAGCTAGTTCAAAGCAGCCGGTGCGTCTTTCCATCGCGCCGGTGAACGAGCCTTTTTCGTGTCCGAAGATTTCGCTTTCGATCAGAGTCTCCGGGATCGCAGCGCAGTTGATGGCGACGAAAACCCGGTCCTTCCGCGGACTGAGGTCATGAATGGTGCGCGCCACCAGCTCCTTACCGGTGCCGCTGGCCCCTGTAATCAGCACGGAAGCGGTGCTGGGTGCGACCATCTCGATGAGCCGGAAGATTTCCTGCATCTTGCGCGAGGCTCCGCTCAGCCTCCCCAGCGACCCCGCATCCCGGAGCTTGCGCCGCGTCGCTTCCAGCTCAGCCCGAGTCCCCAGCAGCGCGGACGCATTGGTCAGCATGGTGCGCAAGCGGTTGGTGTCGATGGGCTTGGTGAGGTAATCGTAAGCGCCCATGCGCATCGCCTGCACCGCGCTGTCGATGGTTCCCTGAGCGGTAACCAGCACCACGGCGATGGTCTGGACTTGTTCCGCCAAGTGACCCAGCAGCTCGATGCCGCCCATGCGAGGCATCTTGAGATCGGTGATCACGATCGAAGGGGACCACTGCGAGGCCTTTTCGAGACCCTCCACTCCATCGCGGGCGGTCTCCACGCGATAGCCCCAGGAAGTCACGATCTCTGCCAGGCCGGAACGTTCGTTTTCCTCGTCTTCCACAATCAGGACACGTTCTTGTCGCATGCTTGCTTTTATCCCCCAGCCTCGCTCAACACTCCGCTATCGACACAATGTCCGTGCAGCCCGGAGCAACCCGGTTTGGTCGCGTCACTCCGGACGAGCTGCTTAAGACGAACTACCACGATACGCGGCTGGCTTCCAGCGGGGCAAGCTGCAGTATGGCCCGGAAAAGGCTGGTGGGGACGCATACCATGTTCCGGGAGACATGGAAAGCTGCGAATTTCAATTTGAGACGGTCCGGTTCTTCGAAGATTGCTCGGGATTGGTCGTCGCCAAGTCCGCGCTTCCGTTTTTATGCCATGGTGAGATACAATCTCTCGTTTCCCAGGGAAGCCAATCCTTATCTCGGCTAATCACTACTTTTCCATCGGCGCCTCCATGAACCAGTGCAGGCGCACGAACATCCACGTGGAGGATGACATGTCACCTTGTTGCAATGGGCGCATAGGACGCGCGATCGCCGCCGGACTATCTTTGTTGTGTGCCGTTATGTTGTGCGCAGCTTTATTTTCGAGTCCTGCGTTCGCGCAGGCTGACGCTACTCCGAAATGGGACGTTTTTGTCGGATATCAGTGGTTGCATCCCGGCGCCACCGTGCCTACCCCCTTCAGCGATCCGAACAATCCCACTCCCTACACTGTGTCTGACGGCTCGGGCGCCGGGGCGGCGCTTGCTTTTAACTTCGATCGGCATTGGGCGGGCGAAGTGGACTTTGGCCATAACTGGGTCCAGCAAGGCAACACCGAATCCACATACTCGGTCGGTCCCCGCTTTATGTGGCGCACCGAAGACGCCAACTTCTTTTTGCATACCCTGATCAGCCTCAACCGGCTGTCGGTAGCGGGTCTGAATGGGAACAACGGCATCGGCGCGATTCTGGGTGGTGGAATGGATCTGCCGATTCACAAAGGAATCGCATTCCGGCTGTTTGAAGCTGACTACGTTTGGGCGCGGCACAACTATGCGGATTTCGCCGCGCCGGACTTCCCGGATCTGCGACGCCCTTCGTTGGAAGGTGTGCGTCTGCGGACCGGCCTGGTTTTCAGTTGGGGCGGTGCTCCTCCTGTAGCTCCGACTGCCGCCTGCTCGATCCAGCCCGCGGAAGTTCTGGTGGGTGAGCCCTTGACGGCGACGGTCGCCGGCAGCAATTTCAACCCGAAACATACCGTGACCTACAGCTGGAGCGCCACTGGTGGCGTGGTGACCGGCAAAGACACCACCGCAGCCATCGACACCACCAATGCCGCGCCCGGCAGTTACGCGGTCACGGCTCATGTTACCGACCCGAAAGAGAAGAACAACAACGTCGCCACTTGCTCGGCGAGCTTTGTGGTGAAGCCGCTGCCGCCGAAGAACCCGCCCACCATGAGTTGCTCGGCCAGTCCTTCGACCGTTCAGATTCCGGGTTCGGCCACCATTACCTGCAGCTGCACCAGTCCGGACGGCGTTTCGGTTTCCGTCTCGAACTGGAATGCTTCTTCTGGCACGCTCTCCGGCGCCGGCAATACGGCTACGCTGAGCACGGCTGGAGCATCCCCCGGCAACGTGACGGTGAGCGCGAGTTGCTCCGACACGCGCGGTCTGACCGGCCAGGCCTCCACGCAACTGGCGTTGGAAAACCCGCCACCGCCGCCCGTGAACCCGGAGATTGTCCGCCTGGAGAAGCGGCTCTCGTTGCACAGCATTTACTTCGTGACCAACTACCCGACGATTGCCAATCCCAAGGGCGGTCTGCTGGTGAGTCAACAGAAGACGTTGATCGAACTGGCTTCCGACTTCAAGCAGTATCTCCAAAGCAAACCCGATGCGCGCTTGATTCTTGGAGGTCACGCGGATCAGCGCGGCTCCGTGGAATTCAATCAGGCGCTGTCCCAGCGTCGCGTCGAACGCACCAAGAGCTTCCTGATCGAGCAGGGTGTTCCCGAAGCCAGCATCGACACCAAAGCGTTTGGCAAGGAACATAACCTGACCGACGAAGAGGTGAAAGGTGAGGTGGAGAGCAATACCGAGCTCACAACAGAAGAGCGAGCGAGGGTTCTCCGCAACATATTGACGATCAGGCTGGCGAGCAATCGCCGCGTGGATGTCACCCTGAGCACCACGGGCCAAACCTCGGTTCGTCAATTCCCATTCAACGCCACGGATGCTCTGACTCTTATCGGAGGCAGGGAAGCCGCCAAGAAGCCAATGGCCAAGAAGCCGATGGCGAAGAAGCCAGCTCCGAAGAAGTAACTGCAACAGACTGTTTCGTTGAAAACTTTCGCGGAGAGCGATGAACATCGCTCTCCGCGATTTGTTTTGGCAGGACCTGAATGTGTCTCAAGGTGCCGAGGGGTGGTATGCAAAATCGCAGAAGTGTTCCTTCAGGAACGTTTTGTACGGGCGGGATTGTATGTACACTTTTATACCTATTTGTAAGGGCCGTTGTAATACGTGGCTCACGTCGCTGATTCTGCAACAATGGGTGCCGGGAGTTTCATGCCTAGCCCTCCGGTTTATTCCCGCGAAACAGGAATTACTCCAGAAGAGATCGCCGCCAAAGCCGCGGTACCGCAAAGACGACGTCCAGCAAACTGACTCATAGCACCTGCGAAGCGGTAGGTGGCAAAAGCTACACGCCCCACGAAAGTGCCATCCCCAAGTTGTTGATTTGGTGAGAACGTGTCTGGTACTTGGGTTGCCAGCTCCCGGGATGTAATGGCGCGGCGGGATCATGCCTATAGTGGGGAAATCTCGGTCGTTTCGACGGCGGAAGCAGTTTCTGGCCTCGGAAAACCCCGCGCAGGAGCGTTCTACCCTGAGGCTTCGCGTCGAGCTTCTTCCCGACGTGGTTCGTCCCGGCATGGTTTTTCCCGGCCTGAAGCTTGCTGGCCTGGGGCTTGCCGTCCTCCCTATTCTCCTTTTAATTCTTATGCTTGCGGTGGGATGCTCTCGGCCCAGCGAGTTGCCGTCCGATGAGCGTGTCAAGCAGGCGGATCAGCGCAAACTGCCTTTCGAGGACAACGCCTCGCAAGGGAATTCCGGGTCGAACTCGGGCGACAGGAATTCCGGAGAAGCGACCGCAGACCCAGCATCGAACCTCGATCCCAGAGCTGCAGGCGGTCCTCCTTTCCAGACCCTGGCCTCGGTTCCGGACCTGCCACCCGGGACGCTGGTCACGGTGCGTGTGGACTCGCAGATTTTCACTGGTCGAACCGGCAGGGACCGGACCGGCGACGATCGAACCGCCGACGAAGGTACTTTTGCCGGCGAAGTGGATGAACCGGTCGTAATGGATGGAAAAATAGCTGTGCCCCGCGGCGCTACTGTCACAGGGAGAATCGAAGCGGCACCGGCCTCCGATGGAGGACGCGGCCGGGGCTATATTCGCCTTACGCTGGACACGATTACGATTGCGGGCAAGACAATTCCGCTGCGGACCTCGAGCCTCTTTGTCCGGGGGAGCGGGGAAGTATCGACCCCAGGGCAGAACTACGAGGAACCGGCCCACCCGACCGTGACCCGATTGCAGAAAGGTCGCCGCCTCACCTTCCGCTTGGCCGCGACCGTCCCGCTGGAGCGGCAAGAGACGGTATCCAAAAGCCAGAATCATCCAGCCACTACGGAATAGCAGCAGAAACCTTCAAAAACAGGCCCTTCGCCGAGTTTTCCACAGACATATTTTTGTTTGGTGACGAGTGCCCTTAGCAGGCCCGAACCTTCTCCCTATAGTTGTTGCGCAAGGGGAACGAGACACGGGCGTGCAGGGCAATCTTCCCGTTTTGGGAAAACCAAGGTATCTCCCCGCCAATCTCTAATTCCTCCTGGGAACGGTCCCAGCCACACTAAATACATGAACCGAGCGACTCCATTCCCGTGGCCGACCGATCGTGCCGAAACGGGTGCCAAGAAGCGTGCTGAGACCCGTGCCGACGCGCTTGCTGAGACGGTCGCCGAGCGGGTAGCCGAGACGATCGACGAAGTAAGTGCGGAAACGGGAGAGCGTTGGTTGTTTCGGAACGCGCCGGTGGCTATCGCGTGCTGCACTTCCTCGGGAATGATTACCACGGCGAATCCGGCGTTTGAGCGTCTGCTCGGGATCGACGCGCGCTCCGCTTCTTTTGGTGTGCTTCTCAGCGATCTCATTCAAAGCAAGGATCGGGAAGAAATGGACGGCTTGTACCGCGACATGATTGCGGGCGATCGCGAGAGCTTCCAGATTGAGAATCAGCTTCAGATCCAGAACGAACAGACGATTCCCGGGAAGCGCGGGAGTGTCACATGGGTCAAATGGACGGTGTGGAGAACGTTCTCCTCGGGAACAGATTCGGTCGGTGCTGTCGCCCTGGTCGAGGACACGACTGCAAACCATTACAGCATTCAACGGGTGCGCGAAGCCGGGAGACTGGAAGCGTTGGGCCGGCTGGCAAGCGGCGTGGCGCACGACTTCAACAATCTGCTGACAGGCGTGGCCCTCTACAGCGATCTGCTGCTGGCAGGATTGGAATCCGGGAGCGGTATGCGGAAGTATGCGGAGGAAATCCGCGATGCCAGCATCAACGCGTCGGGCCTGGTGCGGCAATTGCTGGCCGTGGCGCGCACTCACGACGAAGCGCCTCATCTGGTGTCTCTCAATGGGATCGCCGAAGGAATGCGGGAACTGCTGCTGCGCCTGATCGGAGAAAATATCGAGCTGGTTTACGAACTTGATCCCAACCTGGGCGCCGTCCGAATGGATTCCACGCAGGCGCAGCAGATTCTTATGAATCTGGTGCTGAACGCCCGGGATGCGTTGCCGGAAGGTGGCCGGATCACACTCGAAACCCGCAACTGCGGGCTGCAGATCGTGAGCGGCGGCAACGTCGGGAAAACGGATGCGGTCGAACTGCCGTGCGCGCTTCTTGTGGTCAGCGACAACGGTCACGGAATGGACCCGCAGACCCAGCAGCACGTTTTCGAGGCTTTCTTCTCCACCAAACCCCTGGGCGAGGGCACGGGCCTGGGATTATCCACGGTCTACGAAATCGTTACGAACAATGGAGGTCTGATCCATCTGGAAAGCGAATGGAAAAAGGGCACGCGGGTGACCGTACTTCTCCCCTTGGTTCCGCTGCCCCTGATTTCCTCTGCTGAGCTGCCGAATGTTTCCTCGGGAGACTCAAAACCACCAAACCAAGAAGAGCCACCACCTTCCCCAGAAGAGGAACCTACGCCATGACGTCAGCAGCATTGAGTGTGATTACCAGCGCGCCGCAGATTCAACCCGCCAACTTTCTCAACCTTCTCATCATCGATGACGAACGCTCGATCCGCGAAGCCTGCCGTGAGGTGGCGCAGTCGCTGGGCTTCAACGCATTTGTCGCGGACTCCGCCGAGCATGGGTATCGCCTGCTCGAAGTGCAGAGTGTGGACGCGGTTCTGCTCGACTTGCGGCTTCCCGGCGCCGGAGGTTTGGAAGCGATGCGCCGGATCAAGGAGCGGCGTCCGGAGGCAATCGTCATTGTGGTCACGGGCTACGGCACGGTACAAACCGCGGTGCAAGCCATGAAGAATGGCGCTTACGACTACGTGACCAAGCCTTTCAGCGTGGACGAACTCAAGATGCTGCTGGAACGAGTGGTCAGCCATCTGCGCCTGAAGTCGGAGAACCGCATCCTGCGCGAGAAGGTCAAATCCAAGCAGGGATTTGGCGGCATCGTCGGACGCGCCCCGGAAATGGAAAAGCTCTATCGCATCATCGCGAAGGCCGCCAACAGCGTGCATCCGGTGCTGATTCTGGGCGAGAGCGGAACGGGCAAGGAGATGGTGGCGCGGTCCATTCATTATGCCGGTCCATTTCGCGACAAGCCTTTCATCCCCGTCGATTGCGGGTCGCTGGTGCCAACGCTGATCGAGAGCGAACTCTTCGGCTATGTGAAGGGAGCATTCACCGGAGCCAACCAGGCGAAAGATGGACTGCTGGCCATTGCCGAGGGCGGAACCGTTTTTCTCGACGAAGTGGGAGAGCTTCCGGTGGACCTGCAGGCCAAACTGCTGCGGGCGATTCAAGAACGGGAGATCCGTCCAGTAGGCAGCACCCGCCGCATCAGTATCAACGTGCGGATTCTGGCGGCGACCAATCGCGATCTGGAACAGGCCGTGACGCAAGGAACGTTTCGCCGCGATCTTTACTTTCGCCTTAATGTGCTCAGTTTGCGGATCCCTTCGCTGCGCGAGCGGCGGCAGGATATTCCGTTGCTGGTCGCATACTTCCTGGAGCGGTTGGCACGCAATTCGGGGACTGAGAAACTGCTAAGCGACGAAGCGGTCAAGGCGCTGCTGGCCTATGACTGGCCGGGCAACGTGCGCGAACTGGAGAACTGCCTGGAACGGGCCTGCGCGTTCACCAGCGGTCCGCTGATTCACGTCACCGATATGCCGCGCGAGATCAGCAACCTGGCTAATCCGGAACCTTCTGACGGAAACGGACATAGCCACGGCAAGATTATTCCCATGGCCGAGCTGGAGAAGCAGACGATCCTGAGCGCGATCGCGGAACTCAACGGGGACAAGCTGCAGGCGGCGCGACTCCTGGGCATCGGCAAAACCACGCTCTATCGCAAGCTGAAGGACTACTCGGCCCACCCCTAGGGGCGTGAGTTCGTGGCGGGAGTTCGATTATGAAACTGCCGGCGTTGTGTTTTTTCCGCACGCGGGAAAACGGGCGCTTGCTGGAGGATTAGCCTCGTGTTTTCAATCTCCGCCAGTGGCGACTGGCGTGCAAATGATCAGAGCATGATCCTTCTCATCACACCTTCAGCCCGCGGCCAAGAGTGCGCAGATGCTTTGCAATTGGCAACCGGCGACGAAACCCATTGGGCTCACATCCTGCAGGAGGCTGCGACGCGCCTGCGCGAACAAAATTACTCTGCCGTGATCATCGATCAGTTTCTGCTCGAAACCGAGCCGGAAGAAAGCGATCGGACGCTGGAGCACCTGGGCACGGCCTTTCCCGTGTACATCAACTTCGCGGTGACCGGCATGGAGCGGCTGGTGCGCGAGCTGCGTTCGGCACTGCATCGGCGCCAGCGGGAGGAAACCTCGGCGCGCCGTGCCGTCGAGGAGCAGATGCGCAGCGAAATGCGCGAAACCCTCACGGTGATGCTGCTTTCCTGCGAACTGGCAATGGCAGTTCCCGGCGTACCCGTGCCCGCCGCGGAAAAAATTCGGGCCATTGATAATCTGGCGCGGGAGTTGCGGGTGCAGCTGAACGCGGCAAACTGAGAAGCCGGGACTGAAGCTTGTGGCGAACCTCCGCGTTTCGGTTGTGTGGGGACGGGCACTCTTGCCCGTCCGCCGAGCCGAGCTCGGCTGATCCCTACGGCGGCTGGGGAGCTGCCGGCAGGAGGCGAGCTGCACTCGCTGGACGGGCAAGAGAGCCCGTCCCCACACAATCCTTGGGGGATTCGCTCCTATCCGTGCCCTGAATCTTGTTCCCCCTCGTGCGCAAATCGGCGGGAAAGCCGGCAGACCTTACCTCCACGGTGATCGCGTCGTAAAGAAAATTCCTTTCGAATTGTCCTCCGATTCGCATTAGAATAGCCCAACGTTGCAGTCTGGATGCCGCTTCTGTTGCGGTATCCGCAAGCTTCTCCCCGGAGGTTCTGTGCACGTTCTGGTCACAGCCGATACTCTGACTGGCGCGTGGACTTACACTCGCGAACTGGTTACCGGCCTGGTCACCACCGGAGTGCGGGTTACGCTGGTCAGCTTCGGAGAAATTCCACTGCCCGAGCAGACGACGTGGATGGACGGTCTCCACGGACTCGCCTACCACCCCACGGCCTTCCGCCTGGAGTGGATGCAGGAGTCCGAAGAGGACTTGGCCGATTCATCAAACTTTCTCACCGCACTGGTCCGCGAACTGCAACCTGACGTTCTGCACCTGAACCAGTTTTGCTACGGGAATCTTCCGGTGGATGTGCCGCGCGTGGTGATGGCGCATGGCGACCTCATCACGTGGACTCAGGCAGTGCAGGGCCATTCGCCGCGGCCTACGCGCTGGTTGAAGTGGTATCGCGATACGGTTGCGCGCGGCATCGCTGGTGCTGACGCCCTGATCGCGCCCACGGACTGGATGCTTTCCACGCTGCGCGTGACATATGCGCGCCCACGGCGCGAGGCGGTGATCTATCCGGGCAGAAATCCCATCTTTTTTAATCCCTACGTCAACAAAGAGGATACGGTGCTTGCGGTCGGACGCCTCATCGACGCCGGGAAGCAGGTCTGTCTTCTGACGCAACACACGCATCCGCTCTCGGTTTGCATTGTGGGCGCCGAGCAGGCGTTACCGGCTCACCGCATTCCGATCCGCGCCGACGTGAAAGTTGCGAACGAGAAAACGTCGGTGGCGATTTGCGGCCCCCAGACCGAAGCGCAATTGCGCGCTCTTTACAGTCGCGCCTCGATCTACGCCGCGACCCCGCGCTATGAACCCCTGAGCATGCCGGCTCTGGAAGCTGCGTTCTCGCGGTGCGCGATTGTGGCCAACGACATCCCCGCATTTCGCGAGATGTGGGGCGACGCCGCGCTGTATTTCCGCACCAACGATGGCGCCAGCCTGGCCGAAAGCATCCGCATGCTCAACGCCGATCGCGAAATGTGCCGGGCTTATGCCAGCATGGCATATGCGCGCGCCCGGGAACGCTTCACCACGCGGCGCATGATTGATGATTGCCTGCAGGTTTACCGGAGTTTGATTTCTGCCGGATCATTGGCTGCCTGATGTAGCGGCCGCCTCGCTTCGGTCGGCGGGACAGCCGAGGCGGCCGCCGCTACGTGAGCGTCTTTCGGATCGATACTTCTGATACTGCCATCCACGCGACACACGGCCCTGCTTAATGGTATCTTCTTAGCCTTACTAGAAACCCGTAAGGTTGGAGGATGAATTCATGGCGCAAGTAAAGATCACGGTAAGACCGAATGGCCCGTTTCGTGTGGAAGCTCCCGAAGGCTCGGTTGAATTGGTGGACGTCAACGGCAACCAGTATGACCTGACCGGCAAGCCTGCGTTCTCGCTCTGCCGCTGCGGCGGCTCAACGAACAAGCCCTTCTGCGACGGCACCCATAGCCGCATCGGATTTCAAGGCGCGGAATTGGCGGTGAAGCAGGCGGACGCCGGCTCGACACCACCGAAATAAAATAACCTTCCGTAAAACAACTCAACCAGATTGGGAGGATCCATTGAGCAAGCAGCGAGACCGCGAACTCGGCATGGGCCGCGACATTACGCGGCGCGATTTTCTGAATGGCGTCGCGATGACGGCGGGGGCAATCGCCATGCCCTGGGATCTGTTCGCAATGAACGGTCAGGCTGAGACAGGAAGCGAGAAGTCTCCGGGTTACTATCCGCCGGCGCTCACCGGACTTCGCGGCAGCCATCCCGGATCGTTTGACGCGGCCCATAGTCTGCGTGACGGAACATTTTGGGACACGGCCGGTAAACCTGAAGATACCGGCGAGACTTACGATCTGATGGTGGTCGGCGGCGGCATCAGCGGCCTGGCTGCGGCGCATTTCTACCGCAAAGCGGCGGGAGAAAAGGCGCGCATTCTCATCCTCGACAACCACGACGATTTCGGCGGACATGCCAAGCGCAATGAGTTCCGCATTGGCAACGCATTCCGACTGGGCTTCGGGGGAACTTTCTCGATTGAAAGTCCCGCGCCCTACAGCGCGGTGGCAAAGGGTGTGATTGCGGAACTCGGCATCGATGTGCCATCCTACTCAAAATACGTGAGCCGCGATCTTTACCACTCGCAGGGCATGCGGCCGAGATTTTTCTTCGACAAAGAAACATTTGGCGTGGACAAGTTGGTGGTCAATCCCATCGCGCGTGGCACTAGCGAAAGCGAAGATGCTACCGCCGCAACCCAGCAACTGCTCAAGCAATTTCTTGACGAAGCTCCCATTGCCGATCAGGCCAAGCTCGATCTGCCGCGCCTTTTTGCCGAGAGCAGAGACTTTTTCCCCGGGCTGAGCTCCGATGAAAAAAAACGCAAGCTGGCGCGCGTCAGCTACGCCAACTATCTCAAGGATGTGATAGGCGTGCACGCGGACATCGTCAAACTGTTTCAGGCCTTGCCGCATCCACTCTATGGCGTGGGCATCGATGCAGTGTCGGCGCAGGATGCGTGGGGATTCGACATGCCCGGCTTCGCTGGCCTGAAGCTGGATGACAAGCCCGGCAAGGGCATGAACCGCGACTCCATCCCCAACGAAGAAGCCGAAAAATATTTCTTTCACTTTCCCGATGGCAATGCCAGCATCGCGCGTCTGCTGGTGCGCAAATTGATTCCCGATGCGATTCCGGGGAATGCGTGGTCCGATATAGTCATGGCGAAAGCGAATTATGCCAGGCTCGACGAGAGCAGTTCTACAGTGCGCATCCGGCTGAATAGCACAGCGGTGCGCGTGAAGCATCTGGGCGATGCGGCAAGCGCGAAAGAAGTGGAAGTGGCCTATGCGCGCGGAAGTAAAGTGTATACGGCCAAGGCGAAAAATGCGGTCCTCGCCTGCTGGCACGTGGTGATTCCATACATCTGTGACGATCTGCCCGACAAGCAGAAACGAGCTCTGGCGTCGGCGCAGAAGGTTCCGCTGCTCTACACCAATGTTGCACTGCGCAATTGGACTTCGTTCCAGAAGCTCGGGACGAATGCGGTATACGCCCCCGGCTGCTACCACACGGGAGTGAATCTGGATTTGCCCGTCAGCCTGGGCGGGTATGAGTGTGCGCGCAAACCCGAGGAGCCCATCGTTGTGCACATGATGAAAACCCCGTGTCACCCTGGGCGCCCGGCCCGCGACCAGCACGCAGCGGGGCGTATCGAGCTCTACAGCACGACGTTCGAAACCATCGAGCGCAAAATTCGCGATCAGTTGGCCCGCACGCTGGGCGCAGGCGGCTTTGAACCGGCACGCGACATCGCCGCGATCACCGTGAACCGCTGGCCACACGGCTACGCCTACGAATACAACTCGCTGTTCGATTCGTTCTGGCTCGATGGCGGAGAAATTCCCTGTGAGGTGGCGCGGAAGCCGTTCGGCCGCATCGCCATTGCCAATTCCGATGCGGGCGCTTATGCGTATACGGATGAGGCGATCAATCAGGCTTGGCGGGCGGTGGGAGAGATTACGAAAAGCTAGTTGTTCGCTAAGATTCTCGTTTCGCGAGTGCTGAAAACAGCGCCTAATCTCTCTGTCCACTCCGCAATTCCGCAGACTTGTTTCGCGCCTCTTGCGCTTGTTGTGTCATGCCTTTGGCCTGGTATGCGTCCGACAGAGCAGTTTCTAGTTCTGCGTCGTCGCCGTCGAGTTCCTTCTCTTTTGCGTATGAGGCGATGGCCTCGTCGTACTGCTTCAGCTGAAATTGAGAAACGCCCAGCCGGTAATAGACGCCTCTGGCCCGCGGATCGAGGCGCAAGGCGGTTTTATACTCGTTGACCGCCGCTTCATGATTTCCCTGATCTGCGAGCGCGATTCCTAAGCCGACATGGGCGTCGGGATCGTCCGGTTCCTGCGTCACGAGTTTCGCGAATTGCTCCTGCGCTTCTTTGGATTGGCCTTGGCCTAAGTAGACAGCCCCAAGATCCATTCGGGCTCGTGCGTTCTGCGGCTGCAGATCGAGCACCCGTTTCAACTCAATCTCGCCTTCGGGAAAGTTTCTTTCGGCGAAGTAGGCGTTCGCGAGGGCATAATGGGCCGATGCATCCTGCGGGCTCTGCTTGAGTTTCTTTTGAAGTTCGGCGACCATCCGATCGACGTTTTGTTGTGCGCCCATCGCAGAGATGAAGCGCATAGAGGATCCCCGCCAGCGTTGCACGCCCAGCGCGCTTCCCGCCACGACGAGAACCATCAACAGGAGAATCCCGACGCGGCGGCCCAGAGCGTTAGGATCGGGAGCGAGGCGCGCGATCAGTGCTCCGAGGATAAGGCCGCTGACCAGTCCGCCGATGTGGCAGGCATTGTCGATGCCGCCGACCACGCCTCCAAAGAAAAGGCTGAAGCCCGCGAACACCAAGAGACTTCTGAGGGTGCCTCCTATCGCGATCTTGGGCAGGGAAAATTCGCCTAGATAAAACGATGCGATCAGCGCGCCGGCTAAACCAAAGATCGCGCCCGACGCGCCGACGCTCAACACGCTGGGGTTCCATGCAACGCTCGCCAGGCCTCCACCAATACCGGTAATGAGGTAGATGGCGCCGAACGTCCAGCGGCCGTAGAGCGACTCTGCAAGTGCGCCCAGGTCCCACAGGCACCACATGTTGAAGCCGATGTGCAGGAGGCCACCATGCAAAAACATGTAGGTCACAAGCCGCCACCATTGGCCCGCCAGCGTGTCCGGTCCGTAGTTCGCGCCGAAGTGAACCATCATTTGTCCCGTGAAGTCCAATGAAGGACCACTGGCAAGGACCATCGCGATGAAGACTGCCACGCTCGCGCCGAAGAATATCTGGGTGAGGCTGATGCTCGCTTCCCCGCGGGGAACCCAGGGCGCGGCCATCACCGGCTGCGGGGCGTTCGAATCCTCGCCGCGCTGCACCGCTTCGTGGTGCACGCACCACTGGCAGATCTTCTTAAACGACATCGGAGGAAGCTTGCGGCCACATCGAATGCAATTTGCCATGTGTCAATAAAAGACTATCAGCAGTTGGATAGGTTTTGGAAAAGGCGCGAGGTCAGCCTTGCTGTTGAAGATCACTAAGCAGAATTGGGGTTTAGTCCCTAAGGGATTGTGCAGCCGTGTCAGTGGATCGTTTTGGTTTTCCGCGACATGTAATCCATGAGCAGGTACTGGCCCAGGGTGTAGGGCGTGGTGAAGTAGGCTTTGCCGCGGCACATCTCCGTGACTTTCTGCACGAACTGCACCAGGCCATAATCCGACGCGAGCATGAAGGTGTTGATCAGCACGCCGGCGCGCTTGCATTTCGAGACTTCTTCGAGCGTCTGGCTCACGACCAGCGGATCAAGGCCGAAGGCGTTTTTGTAGATGCGTCCGTCTTCCAGGGTGAGGGCGGAGGGCTTGCCGTCGGTGATCATCACGATCTGCTTCATATCTTTTCTCTGCCGCTGCAGAATTCTCTGGGCCAGCCGCAGGCCTTCGCGCGTATTGGTGTAGTAAGGGCCAACCTTCACGCGGGCAAGCTGCGAGAGCGGAACTTCTTCGGCAGAGTCGTGGAAGAGCACCAGCGAAAGCGAGTCGCCAGGATACTGCGTGCGGATAAGATGCGACAGGGCCATGGCGACTTTTTTCGCAGGAGTGAAGCGATCTTCACCGTAGAGGATCATCGAATGCGAGCAGTCGAGCATGAGTACGGTCGCGCACGACGACTGATACTCGCACTGATGCACCTGCAAGTCAGAGTATTCGATGTTTAGCGGCAGCGTGAGGCCTTCGCGCTGAATGGCACTGGAAAGCGTGGCGGTGATGTCGAGATTGAGCGTGTCGCCGAACTCGTAGGTCTTGGCCGATCCACTGGTTTCGATTCCGGTGGCGAGGTCTCGCGTGTCGTGGCGCCCGAAACTCGACTTGCCCAGAGAGCCGAGCAGGTTGCGCAACGATTTGAAGCCGAGGAAGTCGAGGCTCTTGTCGGTGATTTCAAATTTGGCCTGCTGCGCGTTTTCGCCGACCTGGCCGCCTGTCCCCGACGGGCGGGAGGGGTCGGGAGGCTCGTCAATGGAAATGTAATCTTCCTGCTGCATGCGCTCGATGAGTTTTTCAATGAGTTCGTCGAGCTGGCCATCCATCGCCATCTGTTGCAGGCGTTCCCGCATCTCTTCGTCGAATTGATCGCCTTCCATCAGTGCCTGCTCGAGCGCGCGCCGAAGTTCGTCGAGCGTGTGCTCGCCCTCCGGCATCTCATACCACATGTCGCTCTGGAAGCCGCTCTGCAGCAGGTAGTCGGAGAGCGCGCTGAGCAGATCTTCCATGCTCATTTCGCCGGCCGGGTCGGGAACGTATTTGCTGTAGCGAATGCGTTTCATAAGGCGGGCTTCGGGCTTCGGCTGTCGGGCTTCGGCAAAACGTCCTCGCTCTAGGGCTTGCTGAAGCCCGAAGCCCGAAAGCCGAAGCCTAATTAAACTGCCTTCTCTGCCGGAACGGCCGTTCGTCCGGCTCAAAAGATTTCTCTCGCGCGGGTTCGGGTTTTTTCTCTCCGGCCTTGAACACGCGTTCCTCGCTGCGACCGATGCGCTTGTGCGCGTACAGACCCTCGAGGACAAATTCCGCAGCCGAAACTTGTTGCTCGGGGCCTTCTTTCTGCGAGACACCCAGCGGGCCGAGTTTGTCGACCAGGCCTTGAATCCCCTTCAGATTTTCCAGAGCCTCGATGGCTGCGATCGAGTCCGACAACTGAATCTCCCCGCCCAGATCGAACCACTGCACAATTTGCTGCACATTGGCGCCGGTAAAATATTCGTCGTAAGTTTTCGCGATCGCCGCGCGAATCAGTTCGCGGCCCACGTAGTCGGCGCCTTTCATCTCGCCTTCGTATTCGAGTTCAAGCTTGCCGGTAATGGCGGGCAGCGCGGCGTAGACATCGCTGATGCGGGGCACAACCATCTTCTCATCATTGCGAATGGCCCGTCGCTCCGCGTTTGAAATCACATTTTCCATCGCGCTGATAGGCAGGCGCTGGCTTACGCCCGAGCGCTTGTCGATTTTTTTGTCTTCGCGCGCGGCGAAGGCGATGCGCTCGATGACTTCCTGCACATACTTCGGCAGATGCATGCGATGATCCGGGCCTTGCAAGGGGCGCCGCGTCCACGCTTCCTGCTCCGTGATGGCAATGCCTTCGTCCACGGTCGCGGGATAGTGCGTGCGAATCTCAGAGCCGATTCGGTCTTTCAGCGGCGTAATGATTTTTCCGCGGGCGGTGTAGTCCTCAGGATTCGCGCTGAACACGAGCGCGACGTCGAGCGGCAGTCGGATGGGATAGCCTTTAATCTGAACATCCCCTTCCTGCATGATGTTAAACAGGCCCACCTGAATTTTTCCGGCGAGGTCGGGCAGTTCGTTGATGGCGAAGATGCCGCGATTGGCGCGAGGCAGCAGCCCATAATGAACCGTGAGTTCGCTGCCGAGTGCGTGTCCTCCGCGAGCGGCCTTGATGGGATCGATGTCGCCGATCAAATCAGCAATGGTGACGTCGGGTGTGGCGAGCTTCTCAACATAACGATCGTCGGGAGAAAGGTAGGCAATCGGCGTGCTGTCGCCGAGGCGGTCCACTTCATCGCGGCAGCGGCGGCAAATGGGCGCGTAGGGATTGTCACGAATTTCGCAACCTGCAAGATATGGCATGTGCGGATCGAGCAGCGTGGTCAAGGCGCGCAGAATACGGCTTTTGGCCTGTCCACGGAGCCCGAGCAAAATAAAATTGTGGCGCGAAAGAATGGCGTTGATGATCTGGGGCACCACCGTGTCATCGTAGCCCACGATGCCGGGAAAAACGGGCGCGTCGCCGTTCTGGCGCAGACGCACCGAAAGGTTCTCGCGCAATTCGTCCTTGACGCGCCGCACGCGCAATCGTTCTTCGGAAAATGGACTGTGGCGCAGTTCGCCGAGCGTGCGCGGAAGACTCATGAAAAGAACCCCCGAGGAAAATACTTTCTAGGATTATACGCGCCCGGTTGGCGCTCAACGGACGTGCCCGTTGCCGCCGGCTTTCTCGCGGGCATGCGAGGCGCGGTTTAGCGCTGGAACCAGAGTTTCGAAATATTCGGCCAGCGTCGAAATGCGCTTGCTCTCGGATCTCTGCATCAACAGTTTTTGTTTAAAGTCGAGATCGAGCGGCAGAGAGCCAGCGAGATGGAAAGAAAGCAAGGCCATGTTTGCGCCGGTAAGATCCTGCACAGCGCCGGCCAGTTTCAGAATCTGGGAGTGGAGATGTACCGCCCGGTCAGTCTCGTCTTTTGAGGGGACACTAGGTTCGTCGTGCAGCATCAGCACTTCAGCGCGCAGAAACGAGCGCTCCTGGTTTAGGTGCAGGACCTCGAACCGTTTGCGGCCTTCGCTGACAATGTCGAGCCGTCCATCGGGATATTGTTTGGTGACGGCGACGATCTCCGCGGTGCATCCGATCTCGGCGATCCCCCGCTCCGCCGCAAGCACCACGCCGAAAAGCCCCTTGTGATCGAGGCACTCCCCAATCATCTCTTTGTAGCGAGGCTCGAAGATGTGCAGTGGCAGGGGCGTGCCCGGGAACAATACGACATCGAGCGGGAATAACGGAAGAAGGGAACTCACACATTCTCCGATTGCGGGCGCGCAGATCGATCAAGTTCTGCGATTGTACGCCACACGTTGCGTCCCGTCTTGACTTCGCGGCGCTAGGAGATTAGAACGCGGGCATGGACCTTACGGGAAAAACTGTTGTGGTGACCGGCGCTTCCATGGGCATCGGCGAGGCGATTGCGAAGATTTTTGCCGATCACGGCGCCACCGTCGTCTTGCTGTCGCGCGATGCGGCCAGGGTTGAGGCGGCGCGCGGGCGCGTGGGTCATCCAGAGCGGACGCTTGCTATTTCGTGCGACGTACGCCATCGCGAAGAGATCGACCGCGTGATCGCTCTGACCGTGCATCACTGCCAGCGCATCGACGTCTGGGTGAACAACGCCGGGCATGGATTGATGGACACGGTCGCGGAAATGGCAATGCCAGCCTGCCATGACATGTTCGAAACAAATTTTTTCGGAGCGGTGTCGGCCATACAGGCCGTGATTCCCGTCATGCGGCAGCAGGGCGGCGGGACGATCATCAATGTTTCCAGCGTGGCAGGACATATTCCACTGCCATTTCATGCGGCCTACAGCGCCACTAAGTTCGCGCTCAACGCCATCGGCAAGGCGGCTGGGGTCGAACTGAAGAATGACGGAATCCGCGTTCTAACGGTTTGCCCCGGATATGTACGAACCGATTTCAGCCGCAACGCAATTCGCGGGACCGACGCGAAGACAGTACGGCCGGGCTCGGTGCGGGGAATCACCGCGGAACGTGTCGCACGAGCCACGCTGCAAGGTTATTTGAAAGGGAAGAGGGAAGTCATCGTCCCGTGGAGCATGCATCTCCCGGTGAAGGTCTTCCAGTTGTTCCCGGGCTTGGTGACGTGGACCATGGCACGGATGGCGGATCGGGCGAAATAAGCTACGCGACGAAATCAGCTTGCCGTGAGTTCTGCCAACATGGCTTCCATTTCCGACTGCGCGTGCAAGTTGCCGGTGCGGCGTGCCGCAGCGATGCCGTCCTCGAGCATCTTCTTCGCGTCGGCGGCTCTCTCGGCGCGGGTCAACGTTTGTGCGGCCATGAAGTAGCCGGCAGTGTAGTCGGGATTCTTCTCCAGCAGAATCGAGAACTCCGCCAGAGCACGGTCGAGATCGCCCTGTTTCGAATATTCCATGGCGAGGCCGTAGCGCGCGAAGGCGTCCGTGGGATGCTCCGTGAGGATCTCGTTCAGGGCGGCGATACGGTCCATAAGGTGACTAGTCGGCAGTGGCCAAATTCCAGTATCCGAGGTTACTACAAAATTTCCTGTCACGCTCAGCCAGTCATTCACACAAGCCAGATTCCGTATTCGAAAACGAATTATCCATTAATATTCGCGAGTAACCACTCGCGGGAAACTGGCGGGCTCGCCAAGCGACTGGTTACAATGTCCAGTCTTTGCAATTCCAGAGCACGGGTGGGTCGCAATTACCCACTTTTATGTGAAAAGGACTTATGAGTGACCATGCGCTTTCTCCCCGCCCCGTGCGCGATTCGCAATCGGAAATGACCGAGATCGTTCTGCCCAACGATGCCAACCCGCTGGACGCCCTGCTGGGCGGCCGACTCATGCATTGGATCGATCTGGCCGGCGCGATGGCCGCTCACCGTCATTCCCGCAATTACGTGGTCACCGCGGCCGTCGATCACATGGATTTCCTCGTGCCCGTGCGAGTCGGCGATCTGGTGGTCCTGCGCTCTTCGGTGAACCGAGTGTTCAACACTTCGATGGAAGTCGGCGTGAAGGTTTTTGTCGAGAACTACATTTCCGATACCGCGCAACACGTCAGCTCGGCTTACTTGACCTTTGTGGCCATCGATGACGCAGGTCATCATTTGCGAGTGGCGCCGGTGATTCCAGAGACTCAGGACCAGCAGCGCCGCTATGATGACGCTGGCCGGCGCCGCGACATCCGGCAGTCAGAGTTGCAACGGCGCCGCAAGGCGGCGCGATAAATTCGGTTACCGAGCGCCGGATTCGTCGCCCCCTTGTCGGTTCCGAAGATTCGCCCGTTAGTGGATGTGTTCCGAACTGTGACGCGGATCACATCCCACGGGTACGAGCCTTTATTAAACTGTTCGGGTTCGAGGCCCTTTCATGGATAGCGCCCTCTTAGTCGACCGGATCCAATTCGCCTTCACCGTCACATTCCACTATCTCTTTCCGCAGCTCACCATGGGGTTGGCGCTGCTGATTGTGGTGCTGAAGACGCTAGCCCTTCGCCACAACGATGAGACCTACAACAAAGCCGCGCGCTTCTGGGCTCGCATTTTTGGCATAAACTTTGTGCTGGGCGTGGTCACCGGGATTCCTATGGAATTTCAGTTCGGCACGAACTGGTCGCATTTCTCGCGCTTCGCCGGCGGCGTGATCGGCCAGACTCTTGCCATGGAAGGAACGTTCGCTTTCTTCCTGGAGTCTTCTTTCCTGGGGCTATTTCTTTACGGCGAGAAGCGGCTGAGCCCGCGTGCCCACTGGTGGTCGGCGGTAGCGGTCTTTCTCGGATCCTGGATCTCCGGGTTTTTTATTATCGTGACCGACGCCTGGATGCAGCATCCGGTGGGCTATGCCAGGGCTGCCGATGGATCAGCGCAGCTTGCCAGCTTCTGGGCTCTGCTGTTGAATCCCTGGGCGTGGTGGCAGTACGCGCATAACATGAGCGGAGCGGTCGTTACAGGCGCAATCGTGATGACGTCCATCGGCGCGTTCTACCTGTTGTGGGGAAAGTTTGAAGAGTACGGCCGCGTCTTCGTGAAGGTGGGAGTCGTAGTCGGACTGATCTTCAGCGTGTTGCAGCTGTTCCCGACCGGCGACGGCCAGGGACGGATGATCGCCCAGTACCAGCCTCCGACTCTCTCCGCGATGGAAGCGCTCTTTTCCAGCCAGCCGGGAGCGCCGCTGGTGATTCTGGGCCAGCCGAATGTGGCGGCAAAGAAAATTGATAATCCGCTGGTCGTACCCGAAGCTCTGAGCTTTCTGACTTACCGTGCTTGGACCGCCCAGGTGCGCGGACTGGATGCGTTTCCCGTGAGCGAGTGGCCGGAGAACGTCGCGCTGCTCTATTACAGCTACCACATCATGGTCGGGCTGGGGACGATCTTCATCGCCATCATGCTGGTCGCGGTGTTCCTGGCATGGCGAGGCAAACTTTTCTCGTCGCGCTGGATGTTGTGGATTCTGATGCTGAGCCTCCCGTTTCCCTACATCGCGAACACCGCGGGCTGGATGACTGCCGAACTGGGACGGCAGCCTTGGCTGGTCTATGGATTAATTCACACGTCGGAGGGATATTCGAAAACCGTGTCGGCGGGAAACGGGATGTTCACACTGCTAGGCTTTTTAGGGATGTACACAGTCCTGGGAATTTTTTTCCTGTTCCTGGTGCGGCGTGAAATCGAGCACGGCCCCGAAGCCGAAGCAGCTTCGGGACATTAGGAACAGCCTCTGCGGTGCGGACGGCGGAAGAACTCAAGCGCGCCGCACCGTGGAAAAGTGGCGCCTTAGCGCCGCGCAAAGCTGGAAGAGCGGCGCTTTAACGCCGCGTAACGGTAAGGTGGAAGAGCGGCGCTTTAGCGCCGCGTAAAGGCCGTTCGTAAGAGGGGGCTTTAGCCCCCGAGGGAGCGCCGCAAAGCGAGGATTGAAATGGAAACGCTGTGGTTCATGATCGTTGCCGTGATGGTCGCGGCCTACGTGGTGCTCGACGGATTCGACCTCGGCGCCGGAGTAATCTACCTGGGCGCCGCCCGCACCGCCGACGAACGGCGGAAAATCCTGCGGGCAATCGGGCCCGTCTGGGACGGCAACGAAGTTTGGCTGCTCGCAGCCGGCGGAACCCTCTATTTCGCTTTTCCGCTGCTCTATGCCTCCAGCTTCAGCGGCTTTTATCTCCCTCTGATGATGGTTCTGTGGCTGCTGATGCTGCGTGGCGTCGGCATCGAGTTTCGCGCGCACATGGAGAACCCGGTCTGGCAGGGATTCTTCGACGTAATTTTCTGCGTTTCCAGCGCGTTGCTGGCCATCTTCTTCGGCGCTGCTCTGGGCAACGTAGTGCGCGGCGTGCCTCTGGGTCCGGACGGCTATTTCTTCGAACCTCTCTGGACCAACTTCCGCGTGCAGTCCGACGCCGGCATTCTCGACTGGTACACCGTGCTCACCGGCGTAATCGCGCTGGTAACTCTGACCGCGCACGGGTCGCTGTATATCGCCGTGAAAACCGACGGCGATCTGAATCGCCGCGCGCGCACCGTGGCTTCGTGGGCGTGGCCGCTGCAATTGCTCCTGACTATCGTCGGACTGGCGGCAACCATCTACGTTCGCCCCGGAGTGTTCGATAATTACAAGCAGCATGCCATCGGATTTCTCATCCCCGCGCTCGTATTCGGCAGTCTGGCCGCCATGTTCTACGCGATCCCCAAAAGCGCAGTTGTCGTGCCAGATCCCAAGAAAGAAAAGATCGCCTTTGTGGCATCGACACTCTACATCGTCGGAATGCTGGTAGGCGCCGCGTTCGCGCTTTACCCAGTGGTTCTACCGTCGAGCAGCGATCCCGCCCGTAACCTGACCATTTACAACACGGCCGCCGGCCATCACGGGCTGACGGTCGGGCTCACCTGGTGGATCCTGGGAATGATTCTGGCGTCAGGCTACTTCACGTTGCTGTTTCGCATGTTCAAGGGAAAAGTGCGGCTGGAGGAGGAAGGGTATTGATCGTTGATGTAGAAGCTGCGTCGGCTCTCGCGACATATCGCCACGTCGGGGCGATTGGGATCAGGGCAAACTGGCGTGAATGCCAAGGTTTTCGGCGACCCGCCGGAGTCGTTTATCTCTCGTCCACAGAAGCGTCGGCGAATCGATAAATACAGAGGCAATCAAGTGCGCGTCGGTCAGACCGATACCCATGTTGTACAACCGGCGAGCCTCAATCATGAGCCGCAGTTCGCTCAGTCGTGCTACCCGCACTTGCGGTAAGAGGTCCAGCAGTGCAAGCGTCTTGGTGCGTTCCATCAGCGAGCCCAAAGCGAGCTCCGCGATGATGAAGGGATGGATGACAACCTGCCCCTGGTTCAGATGTCTGCGCAATTCCTTGTTGCCCGAGCGCAGATGGTCGATCCAGACCGACGTGTCCGCGAGAATCAATCTCGGCTCGCCCCGCTTCTGCTCATCCTACTTTTGCCCATCCTGCGGCGGAGGATATTCTTCAATCGCGGCATCGTGCCTCCCAGGGACGCCAGTCTCCGAGCGCTCTCCCGCTCGATGAGAGCTTTAAGGGCTTCCCGGAGCAACGCCGTTTTCTCCGCCACTCCGGTAAACTCCTGGGCGGTGCGTACAAGATCGTCGTCCAGCGCAACCGTGGTTCTCATAGGAACTCAATGCACGAATTATAGCATCAAATGATGTCAACAGTCGTGCCTTAAAATCTCAACTAGCGAAGAAAGTGCGTGACGAACCAAGCCCGATCCCGCCTGTATAATCGAGGAGGGTTCTACTTGATTTCCGTAATTCCTATCTGGAGTGTGATTCCTTGAGCGCACATATGCCGCATCAGCACGGACAAGGCCCGGCGCAGCAGGGCCCGCAACCGCTGCCGGGCGTCGACGCCATCATCGCCGTCGGTTCCGGCAAGGGCGGCGTCGGCAAGACCACGCTGTCGGTCAACCTGGCCGTGGCGCTGGCCAAGCTGGGCCACAAAGTCGGGTTGCTCGATGCTGATGTCTATGGCCCCAACGTCCCGCTCATGCTCGGTGTCAACGCGCAGCCGCGCATGGTGGGCGAGAACCGCATTGAGCCGCTGGAGGCGTTCGGGGTCAAAGTAATCTCGGTAGGATTCCTCAATCCCGGCGACAAGCCGATCATCTGGCGCGGCCCCATGCTCCACCAGATCGTGCGCCAGTTTCTTGGCCTGGTCGAATGGGGACGACTCGATTATCTCATCGTCGACCTGCCGCCCGGGACGGGCGACATCGCGCTCTCGCTGCTGCAGACCGTTCCTCTCACTGGCGCAATCGTGGTTTCCACTCCTTCCGACGTTTCGCTACAGGATGCGCGCAAAGCCATCGAGATGTTCCGCCAGATGAAAGTCGACGTTGTAGGCGTGGTCGAGAACATGAGCTTTTTCGTGTGCCCGCATTGCCACACTGAAGTAGATATATTCTCCCGTGGCGGAGCCGAGAAAATGGCCGCGCAGTTCAGCGCCCCGTTCCTGGGCAGCATCGAACTCGATCCCGAAGTGCGCAAATCCGGAGACGGCGGCAAGCCCGTAGTGCTCGAGGGCGAGACTTCGCCGCACGCCAAGTCAATCTACGCCTTCGCGCGGAACGTACTCGGCGCGCGTGGAAGAAATCAAAGCCAACGCCCCCGCCAGCGTGATTCAGATTCAGTAGAGAATTCTTAACCACCGAGGACCCAGGAAAACAGAGAAGACCTACCCTGTGGACCTCTGTGCCCTCTGTGGTTATGTTTTATTCGCACTCGCGAAGCGTGACAAATGCCAAGTTTTGCTGGGCTCGCCATCCCCGAGAATCAACTCCGCCATCATCTCCCCCACCGCCGGCCCGTGCTTAAACCCATGCCCCGACCCTCCGCCGAGCAGCCAAACATTTTCCATCCGCGGATGCCGGTCGACAATGAAGTGCTCGTCCGGAGTCTGCTCATACTGGCAAACGCGAGTCTCTATCAGTGGCGCGTCCTTCAGGGCAGGGAAGCGGAAGGCGAGATGCTCGCGCACCCCGCGCAGCGTATCGAGATTCACCACGCGCTCGCCCGACGTTGGATCGAAGGCCGGACCGCGCGTATCGTCCGCTACTTTGAACCCGCGCCGGTCGCTGCCCGGGATGCCGTAGAAAAAATGTTCGCGGTGATCGCCCCACACGGGAAGGTGCGTGTCGTTGAATCGCGGATCACCAGCCGGCGTGCCGAAAAAGAAAATATCCTGCTTCGTGGCCCGCACCAGATCGCCGATCGTCTGCGGAAATAGTTTCCCCAGCCACGGCCCGCAGGCAAAGACATAGTAGTCGGCCTTCACCCGTGAGCCATCGGAGAGAGTTAAACCGTTCGGCAGAGCATATTCGAGACCTTCGGCCATTACCGCGAGTTGCCTATACTTCCCGCCCGCCTGCACGAAGGCGTCAACCACCCCCAGGCAACTGGAGCGAGCGTCAAGATATCCGCACCTCGGCTCGTAGATGCCCCAGTCGACGCCCTCGAAAGAAACCTGCGGCCAGCGCTTCTTCAATTCACGCGCCGAGAGTTCCTGAAACTTGATTCCGGCTTGCCGCAGCGGCTTGATCGACCCGCGTTCGAAGGCGTCGTCACTGCTCGAAGCCATCCACAGGACACCGGTGCGATGCAGAAACCGCCGCTTCCATCGGCGCTCATACTTCGCCCACAGCTTGAGCGCGCGGCCCGCCAACTCCGTGTAAGGCTGATCCGGCCCATACGCGCCGCGCATGATCCGCGTCTCCCCGCCCGACGAAGCCCGCGAATTCCCCGGCCCCCAGGCGTCGATCAGAGTCACCACGGCCCCGCGCTCCAGAAGATGAAGCGCCGTCCACCCGCCAAACGCCCCGGCTCCGATCACCCCAATGTGAGGCTGGGATTTCATCGTTTCTCTCGCATTTCGTGACGTTCTTTCTACGGCGTCCCAGCCGGTTTACTTCGGGCGCTACCCGGCCCCGTTGCCCGCTTGACAGCCCTTCCCGGCGTTCCTAGAATCCAAGCAGGTCGCAGGTTTTGCGTCCGCAAGCTAAGTTTCTGCATCTAAATTACTTAGGTGAAGGTTGCAATCTTTGCGCTGGCAACGCAACCGCGGCGGAGTCCAGTTTAGCTGATTGGTATTCCACATGCCTTCTGACCCCAACATTGGTAATCGCGAACGCGAGATTCTGACCGCGCTGGTCGAGACTTTTATCTCGACGGGCGAGCCCGTGGGCTCGCGTACGCTGGCGCGTTCCAATCGCGAGGGACTGAGCGCCGCCAGCATTCGCAACGTGATGGCCGATCTCTCGGAGGCCGGGTTCCTCGAGCAGCCGCACACTTCCGCGGGACGCGTTCCCACCACCGAAGCGTATCGCTACTACGTCGAGCAGATCACAGGCACCGCGAGTCTGGCGCCGCAGGAAGAAAGTATGATTTCCGACTCGCTGGCCGGCATCACCGACGTGCAGGAATTCATGGAACGTACCTCGCACGTTCTGTCGCTGATCTCCCGCAACGTGGGCGTGGCCGTGGCCACGAGCGGTCCGCGGAACGCCCTGGAGCATGTTTATTTTTCGCGCCTGAGCGATCAGAAAGTGCTGGCAGTTTTGGTAACGCGTTCCGGGTTGGTGCGCGACCGCGTGTTGCGGCTCGACTTGCCGCAGGACGATCTCGACCTGGCCGCGCGCTACATCAATGAGAATTTTCGCGGCTGGACGATGGAAGCAACGCGTTCCGAACTCGCCCGGCGAATCGATCAGGAGCGCAGCGAATACGACCGCCTCATGCACTCCATTGAGCAACTTTACAAGCAAGGCGCTCTGGCGGCCGAGCATGGGACGCAGGTCGTCTTCGTGGAAGGCGCGGCCAACCTCGTAACCGGCGATCAAGACCGGCAGCGCTTGCAAGAGATGCTGAAAACGCTGGAGGAGAAGGAAAAAGTCGCGCAACTACTCGGCGCCTATCTGGATGTGAAGCAGGAAGCCGTGCGGGTTGTGATTGGCCTCGATCAGGCCCTGCCCTCCATGCAGAACTTCGTTCTGATTGGCGCTCCTGCGCGCTCCGGAAACGACATGATGGGGTCGCTGGCCGTGATCGGTCCCACGCGCATGGACTATCAACACACTATGACCGCGGTTTCCTATATCGCGCGGCTGTTCGACAAGATCTTGAATGAATCGGAGTGACTTGAGAATCATAAGTGGTGAAAGTAAATAGAGAATCAGAAACGGAAGCCGCCGGGTTTGATCTGGAGCACGAACTTCCAGCTGGCAATGGCAACGATAGTGAAGGTTCGGCTTCAACCGGGAACGATGGGGGCAATCCGTCCGCGGCTTCGGAAAGTCTCGGAACCGAGCTGCAGACGATTGAGGGCCGAGCGCGACACTCTGCTCGACCGTCTGGCGCGGGCGCAGGCTGAATTTGAGAACGCGCGCCGCCGCGCCGCCAAAGAGCAGCAGGATTTTCGCGACTATGCGGCCGTAGATGTAATCAAATCGCTGTTGCCGGTCGTCGACAGTTTCGAGCGCGCCTTGGGCGCAAAGTCCGGAGCAGCGGATTTCCGCGGCGGCATCGAGCTGATCTATAAGCAATTGCAGGATGCGCTGGCCAAGCTGGGAGTTCGTCCAGTTGCGGCCGTGGGCGAGCCTTTCGATCCACATTTCCACGAAGCCATTGAGATGGTGGAAACCGCTGACTCCGCCGATCATGAAGTGCTTGAGGAACTGCAGCGCGGCTACAAATACAAAGACCGCCTGCTGCGGCCCGCGATGGTAAAGGTGGCGAAGAATCCAGGAAAGTAATTCGGGGTTTTAACAGGACAGCAAAAAGCTTCATGGTGCCCGCGGTGATGTGGAAGAGCGGCGCTTCGGCGCCGCGTAAAGCGTCCGAACCCGCGGCGGGCTTCAGCCCCTGAGGTTTGTACTCCTCCGGGTAAATTCATAGAATCCGTCTTTTCAGGAAAAGGCCTATTCTGACCACGAACGCAAAACGCGATTACTACGAATTGCTCGGCGTTACCCGCACCTGCACCGAGCAGGAGCTCAAGAGCGCGTACCGCAAGCTGGCCTTGCAATACCATCCCGACCGCAATCCCAACAATCCCGACGCCGAGGAGCGATTCAAGGAAGTGAGCGAGGCCTATGCCATCCTCGCCGACTCGGAAAAGCGTGCCGTGTACGACCGCTACGGCCACTCGGGACTGGGCGGCTCAGGTCAGGGCGGCGGCTTCGACCCTTCCGGGTTCCAGGATATCAGCGAAATATTCGGCGAATTCTTCGGCTTCGGCGACGCATTCGGCGGCGGCAGCGGACGGCGCCGCAGCCGGGTGCAGCGCGGAGCCGATCTGCGCGAAGACTTGTCGCTGGAATTTGAAGAAGCATTTTTCGGCACCGAGACCAAGGTCACGGTGCGCCGCCATGAGGCTTGCGAAGAATGTCGCGGTTCCGGCGCTGCGCCCGGCAAAGGCCCCTCCACCTGCAAGTCGTGCGCCGGGCGCGGCCAGGTGCGCTATCAACAGGGTTTCTTCAGCATCGCCCGCGCCTGTCCGGCGTGCCAGGGGACGGGCACTGTGATCGCAGATCCTTGCGCCAAGTGCAAAGGCGACGGGCGCGTATTGCGCCAGCGCACCGTCGATGCCAAGGTTCCCGCCGGAGTGGAAGACGGCACGCGCATTCGTTTCTCTGGCGCCGGAGAAGTTGGCCAATTTGGTGGTCCGGCCGGCGATCTCTACGTCGTGCTGCACGTCAAAGAGCATCCATTTTTCGAACGCGAGGGCAACGACCTGCACTGTGTGGTCCCAATTTCCGTCACGCAGGCCGCCATGGGCGCGGAAATTCACGTGCCCACGATGGAAGGTGAGCACGTGCTCAAAATTCCCGACGGCACCCAGCCCGGAGCAGTATTCCGCATTAAACACAAAGGCGTGCCGGTCCTGAATGGACACGGCCGCGGCGATTTATATGTGCAAGTCCGCGTCCAGATTCCCGCCAAGCTGAGCAAGCGCCAGCGCGAGTTACTACAGGAACTGGAAACCACGGCGAAGGTTGACAACCAACCCCTATTACGCTCGCTGCTAGGCAAGATGAAAGATATTCTCGGTGGCTGAACTTTTCGGGTCTGAACTAACGCGGTGCCAGCCTTTTTCAAGCCCAGCTCACCATACGGAACTCGAGCTCGATCCAAGATCTAAGAGCTACAAACTCTATGACCCGCCGCCGCTGGATCGCCGACCAGGTAACGGGCAATCGCGCGGCGCTCACGGGCGAGCACGCAGATCACCTGATACGAGTGCTCCGCGCCAGCGTGGGACAGGAGTTCGATGTCGCGGCCAACGGCGTCGTTCGCCGCGCGCGAATCGTCTCGATAGAAGATTCGCGGGTCGAGTTCGAACTCGGCGACGAAGTTCCTTTGGCGCCGGCTCCCAAACTCATTTTGCTTCTCGCCGTTTTCAAGTTTGATCGTATGGAATGGGGGATCGAGAAGTGCACCGAGTTGGGCGTTGCCCGCATCGTTCCTGTTATTGCTCGGCGTACCGATGCGCACCTGGCGTCTGCTGCAGCGAAGCGAATGGAACGTTGGCGTCGCATCGCGCTGCAAGCAGCCGAACAATCGCGACGCCCTACCCCACCGGAGATCGCCGCTCCAGTCAAATTGTCAGATGCCGTGACTTTAACCGGCAGTTTACGGATCGTGCTGTCAGAGTCGGAACACCAACTGCAGTTGCGCGACGCAATCGAATCACAACCAACCGACACAGAGGAATACACGATTCTCGCAGTCGGCCCCGAAGGCGGATGGACCGCCGACGAACTGCAAGAGTTTCAGCAAGCCGGATGGATCTCCGCCTCGCTCGGCAACACGATCCTGCGCGCCGAAACTGCCGCCATCGCCGCGACAGCAATCATAATTTCGGCGCTGCATTAGCCGTTCTCGACGGCGCGAAATGTCCCCAGGAAAAACACCCGCCCTGTCGAGTAAGGCTGAGAACCGAGAACTAAGAACTCGCTGCAGTGTTATCCTGACCCCGCAATGCCCGTCGCGAAGTCTAACTCCCGTTCCGCACATTTCGCTCCCCCGCATTTCGCACCCGACGATCGTCAGCGCGAAGCCATCGAGCATATCCGCGGGCCGGTGCTGGTGGTAGCCGGAGCGGGCACGGGCAAGACATCAGTCCTGGTGCAGCGCATTGCTCACCTGGTCGAAGCTGGACATGCTCGCCCCGGCGAGATTCTCGCCCTCACTTACACCAAGAATGCCGCCAACGAAATGCGCGAGCGGGTGTGCACCCTGATCGGCGAGGGAGTTCGTGCCGCTACGTTTCATGATTGTTGTCTCGATCTGCTCAAGCGAGCTGGCGGGGATTTCGGTGTTCTCGATGATACTGACCTGTGGATCTACCTGCGTCGTCGCATCCGCGAACTTCACCTGCAATATTTTGTTCGCGCCGCCAACGTCAGCCAGTTTCTGAGCGATCTGCTCGGCTTTCTCAGCCGCTGCCACGACGAACTCGTTACTCCCGAGAAATATTCGCAGTATGTCAACAAGTTGGAGCGTGGCGAACTGCCGATCCCTCGCGTCACCAAGTCGAAAAACCAGTTGGACGATTCCGAGGTGCTTGGCCGCTGTCGCGAAATCGCCCGCGTGTTTGAGACGGTAGAACGCTGGCTGAAGGAAGATGGCCTGGGAACATTCAGCCACATGATCACGCGTGCCCACGCCTTGCTGCAAAACGACGCCAGCCTGCTGGCGGCAGAACGCGCAAAAGCCCGTTTCATCTTGGTCGACGAATTCCAGGACGCGAACTTCGCGCAGGTAAGAATCCTCGCCGCGCTCGCGGGCACCGACGCGAATATCTTCGCTGTCGGAGATCCCGATCAGGCCATCTATCGTTTTCGAGGAGCATCCAGCGCGGCATTTGAACTGTTTCATCGTCATTTCCCGGCAGCAAAGCGGGTCGTCCTGCAGAAAAATCGGCGCTCCACCACTCCCATTCTTCGCTGCGCCTTCGCGTTGATCGATAAGAATCCGCCAGTCTTCGCCAAACCGAGCGATGCCGCGCCCACCTACCATCGCGAGCCCTTGCAGTCCGCGCGCGAGGAAGAAGCCGCGCAACAGGGAAGAACCCTGCTGAGCCCTCCGGTTGCCGCCGTCTCTTTTGCCGTCAAAGAAGCCGAGGGCCCCGACGTGGCCAGCGTGATCGCCGAGGCACAACGAAAACTGCGTTGCAAGTGGAAAGACTTCGCGGTTCTCTATCGCTCTCACGCCCACCGCGACGATGTAATTCGCGAGCTCGCCGACGCCGAGATTCCGTTCGCCATCGAGAATCTCGACGTCTCCGACGCCCCCGAGGTGCGTGACCTGTTTGCCTGCCTGCGCGCCGTATCGTCCGTCGGAGACGACATCAGTCTGTTTCGCGCCGCTGCCTTGCCCCAATTCAATGTCGATCCCATTCAGCTCCGCGCCGCTATGCGATCTCTGGCGCGAGATGCGAGAGACGCAAAAAGTGGACAGGATAGCAGACCAGAGAAAAACCAGGAACGCGATCGCCGTCCCACTTCTCTGGCCGCCGTGCTGGATCGCGTCCCCGGCGGCTCCGGTGTGCTGGAAGTGATTCGTGCAGCGCGGGACGAGATCAAGCGCGCCGCAGCGAACAGCGCCGAAGAGAAGGCGGGCGAAGCCAACGGCCGCGATGCCTTGGCCATCATCGCGAAGAAGTTCCGGTTCAACACGAGTTCGCCGATCGTTCGTGCGGTGTTCGACTTCGTCGCCGCCTGGCAGGCGAAGCCGATCCATCAGCCCGCCGACCTCAATCACTTCATCGAATACCTGGGATATTTTCGCGAGGCCGGCGGTGTCATTCCGCTGCCTACGGACGAATCAGCCGACGCCGTCCGCCTGATGACGGTGCATCTCGCCAAAGGACTGGAGTTCCCGCACGTCTCCATCCTGCGCGCAAATTCAGGCTCGTTCCCGGCACCTTACCGCGAGACCTTGGTGGAATTTCCCAACCAACTGCGCGATCCGGATTCCGTCGCCGAGGGTGACGACCGCACGCTCTATGGTCAGGAAGAGCGGCGCCTTTTCTACGTGGCCATGACTCGCGCTCGCGATACCCTCCACATTTATGCCAAGCAGGGCATCGGCAAAGACAAGACCCCCGCGGGTTATGTGCGCGAACTTCTGCAAGAGCCCAGCCTGCGTCCGTGGCTGGTTTCGCGAGCGGCACGTCCATCGCAGGCCACTATCGAAATTTTCGCCGCCGCCTCGCCCGCCTATCCCGCGCCCTCGCGCTCCACGGAATGGCTCGATCTTCCGGCCACTCCCGGGCTGCATGCGCGGCTCAGTGCGTCTGCCGTCGACACTTACGAACGCTGCCCGTTGCAGTTCAAGCTGGAACGGGACTGGCGCATGCCGCGCGACATTCCCGCCGCCATGCAATACGGCGCTGCCATGCATCGCGTCCTGCGCACGTACTATGACTCGGTGCGGGCCGGGCGTCCCAAGAGTGACGACGAACTCCTCGAACTGCTTCGCGAAGATCTTTCGAGCGCCGGGATGCAAGACCGCTACCAGCACGAGTTATATGAAAAACAAGGCACCGAGCAACTACGGGATTTTCTAGAAGCCTCTCGCGCCACTCCGCTCGAGGTTCTTCACACCGAGGAATCATTTGAAATTCGCTTCGGCGAAACGGCCATAGTCGGGCGCATTGACCGCATCGACCGCACTCCCGACGGCAGCGTGGTGATCCTCGACTACAAGACCGGAAAAGCGCGCACGCAGGAAGACGCCGACGAGAGCCTGCAACTCTCCATCTACGCGCTGGCTGCTCAGGAAAAATGGGGATACCGCGTCGGCTCTCTCGCCTTCCACAACCTGGAAGGAAATGTAACCGTCGCTACGCGTCGCAGCTTGCTCCAACTCGAGGACGCAAAAGAACGCGTGCAAGCCGCCGCTGAAGGCATCGCAGCCGGAGATTTTCGTGCCAAGGTGGATTTCCACTGCGCGTTCTGTCCTTATCGCAGTGTCTGCCCCGCCAAAGAAAAGCAGATGCCAAGAATGATTGCGGACGACCCGCGACCAAAATAAGACTGTCCACCGTTCCTCACAAAATTCCTAGCCATAATCCTTCACCCCAAAAACTTAGGGGACGCATTCTGCGTCCCCCGGGTGACTTCGTACTGATCTTTCTTAGTGCTTTTTTTTCTTCTTAGCCTTTTTCTTCGTTGCCATTGGTTCTATTCTCCCTTCCATTCTTCATGGAAAATTTGCAACGGTGCACTGTTGCAACTAATTGATGTATAGAGTCAATGAAAAATGAAGTCAAGAAAAAAATGATGATGCGCGAGCATCGCAGCGCGGTACGAAAGTCACCCAAGCGCGAGTTCGACTCGGAAATCAACGTCGACGCTCACAATTTCTCAATCGCTGAGATGCGCTCGTCGCTCTCCAGTGCACAGATCCAGGCGTCGTACAAGTCTCACGTTCGCATTCACTGCGCTCTCCGGCATGGGTCGCAACCGCGGTGATCTTTCCGCCCGGCGCAGCATTTCCCCGGCTCGCGCATCTATAATGAATCCTGCGAAATGTTCGCTGGGAGCTTGATTCATGGCCTCTTTCGACGATGCTGTCATTATTTCCGGATGCCGTACGCCAGTAGGAAAATTTCAGGGCAGTCTTTCCGAATTCAGCGCCCCGCAACTCGGCGCCATTGTGGTCCGCGAAGCGGTCAAGCGCGCGGGTGTCGCCCCCGCAGAGATCGACGAGTGCATCATGGGCAACGTCATCTCTGCGGGGCTCGGGCAGAATCCCGCGCGCCAGGCCGCCATCTACGGTGGATTGTCTTCCTCCACAGGTGCCATGACAATCAACAAAGTTTGTGGCTCGGGACTCAAAGCTGTCGCTCTCGCAGCGCAAGCCGTGCAGACCGGAAACAGTTCCGTCGTGGTCGCCGGTGGAATGGAATCGATGACCAACGCTCCCTATCTCTTGCCGCAAGCGCGTAAAGGATATCGCCTGGGCAACGCTCAAATTGTCGACTCCATGGTGCACGACGGCCTCTGGGATATTTACAACAACTACCACATGGGCATTACCGGCGAGAACGTCGCCGAGAAATATTCGATCAGCCGCGAAGAGCAGGACGAGTTCGCGGTCAACTCACACCGCAAAGCGCTGGCCGCGATCAAAGAGTGCCGCTTCAAGTCGCAGATTATTCCCGTGGAGATTCCAGCGAAGAAAAGAGGCGAGCCTCCTACGCTTTTCGAGAAAGACGAGTCGCCTCGCGAAGACACCACCATCGAAGTCCTCCGCTCCCTGAAACCCGCGTTCAAGAAAGACGGCACCGTAACCGCCGGCAATGCCCCCGGAGTGAATGACGGCGCCGCGGCCTTGGTCGTGACCAGCGCACAGCGAGCGAGCGAACTCGGTGCCAAACCCATGGTCCGAATCATCGCGCAAGCAACCAGCGGCGTCGATCCGCAATGGGTGATGATGGCTCCCGTCGGCGCGGTCCGCAAAATCTGGGAAAAAACCGGCTGGAAAAACGAAGAGGTCGACCTCTACGAACTCAACGAAGCCTTCTCCGTGCAGGCGCTGGGCGTAATGCGCGAACTCGGCCTCGATCCCAACAAAGTAAACGTAAACGGCGGCGCAGTCGCCATCGGCCATCCCATCGGCGCGAGTGGCGCCCGCGTGCTGGTCACGCTAATCTATGAAATGATCCGTCGCGACGTAAAACGCGGTATCGTCGCCCTGTGTCTCGGCGGAGGCAACGCAGTAGCGATGGCCGTAGAACGGTAATCGTTACGAGAGCCAGCCGACCCATACGCGGTATGCATCGTCGTTTGCTCCATGCCGGAATCTTGCTCCTAGCCCTCACACCCGGCATGCAAAGCCAGTCTCCGCAGCCCTCGCCACGCGAGATTGATCTGGAGAAGATCGGATACCCTGCGCGCTGTGATTACCTCTTCCAAGACAAAGACGCCTATGAAAAGCGGCACGTCGAATTCTTAGACTCGGAGCGCCTGCTCATCAGCTTTCCCTTGCACACCTCGGCGTGCGACAAGAATAACCAGCCTCCGGCAGAGAAATATCGTTCCGTAATCATCGACACGGCAGGTCGTCTTCTGCATTCGTTTGACTGGCTGCCTGGAGAAAATGTCCAGGCTGGACCGGACGGACATCTTCTAATGTCCAGCGGACGCGAAATCCGCATCCTCGACTCCGGCTTCTCCATCCTTCAGCGGATTGCGTGGGAGGATCCCGAGCGGAAGCAGATGCAGCAGAACGCGTGGAGACTTATCATCGCACCATCCCGCCATGGCTTCGCAGTCGAGGATCGCTACCCACCGTTTCGGATCGTCTATTTTGAGGGAAATCCCGCCACGCAGACTGTGGCATCCGACTCGTGTTGGCCAGCGGCCGTTACGGATGGAGGATTCGCATGTGCGGATAACGGTAAGGAGCAATTAGATATTCATCTGAGCAACGGCGAACGGAATCTGCACGATCGTCTCCTACGAACGACGGGAGCGGCTGTGCTTCCCGATCCTCAGACTGTTCTGTTGCTCACAGATAAGCGTCGCCTCTACCTTCTCACCCCTTCCGGGGCAGAGAAAAAGATTGCTGAATTGCGCTGGCTTGTGCCTGGCCTAAACTCTGGGAATTCAGGATTTCGCTGGGATCTTGCGTCCGGAACTGCGCCACGGGTTCTGTTCTACAGCCACGGCGTCCGTGTCCCGATCACCGATACCAGCGGTGTCGGTTACTACCTCCGGGTGGCCGTAGTAGACGTAGCGTCAAAGGCGATCGTTTTTCGAGCACAGTACCCGATAGATTCCGACGTAGCGATTTCGCCAGATGGGCACCTGCTGGCGGTTCGCACGAACGCCCGCCTGACTCTTCGTAGCCTGCCGTGACTTCGCAACTCCAGAATCCAGCCCAGAATCCAGCCAGAGTGCGAACCCTAGACCACCGATCCCCCGCTGACATTAATCGACTCCCCTGTAACCCACCGCGCCGCCGGCGAACACAAAAACAAAACCACATCCGCCACTTCCTCCGCATTGCCCAGCCGTCCATACGGAGCGAATGTCACTGTTCTCCGCAACACCTCGGCATCTGAAAAATGCTCCGCCGTCATGTCAGTCTCCACGTAACCCGGAGCCACCGCATTCACGCGAATCCTCCGCGGAGCCAGTTCCAGCGCCCAACTCTTGGTCAGCGAATCGACCGCCGCCTTGGTGGCTCCATACAAGCCCTTCCCGTCAGGAATTCCGATCCTTCCCGCCACCGACGACACATTGACGATGCTTCCGCCGTCGCTCATCAGCGGCAAAGCAGCCTGCGTCACCAGGAACAGTCCTCTCAGGTTGGTGTCGAGCAGCGCATCGATCCTCTCGAGAGACGCCGATCCCAAAGGCGTTGCCAGCCAAACGCCGGCGTTATTCACCACAATATCCAGCCGTGTCCCAGCTAGCGCAGCAAACATCACTTCAATTCCCTGGGGAGAACTGAGATCGGCCCGCAGCAGCCGCGACGCCCCCGGAATCTCCCGAGCCACCGCCTCAGCCGCCCCTTGGTTTTTGTGATAGTGAATTAATATCTCCGCGCCCTCCGCAGCCAGCCGCAGAGCGATTGCGCGCCCGATCCCGCGAGACCCGCCGGTGACCAAAGCAGTTTGTCCTTCTAGGATTCCCATAGGATGTGGACGAAAAGAACTCTAGGTCTGAGTTGCAGTCGGCAGCGTTAGGGTAAACACCGCTCCGCCCCCCGGAGCGTTGGCCGCTTCCACGTTGCCGTTATGTTCCTTCATCACCGACTTGCAGATGCTAAGCCCCAGCCCGGTTCCGCGCCCCGGCCGCTTCGTGGTGTAAAAAGGGTCAAAGATGAGCGGCAGATTCTCTGGTGGAATCCCCGTCCCATCATCCTGAAAGCTGGCCCAAACCGAATTCGCGGACTTGCCCAGCCGAATCCGCAGGGTCCCGCCTGCGCGTGCTTCGCGGATCGCCTGCTCCGCATTCACGATCACATTCAGAAACACCTGCATTAACTGTTGCGGATCACCCTGGGCATAAGGCAACCCCGGCTCGCGCAAAAAGTCTACCGTGATGTTGTTCTTGCGTAGCGAATAAGCATAGAGCGTCAGCGTGCGGTCCACCACTTCCGACAAGTTGATGCCCGATTTTCCAGGCGCCGGCGGACGCGAAAAATAAGTCAGGTCCTTCACGATCTCGGCTGCCCGCCGCGCCTGCTGCTGCAGCATTCCCAGTTGCTTGCGCGAGGATTCGTCGGTCACTTTGTCCTGCATCAACTCGCTGACACCAAGAATCGCAGTCAAGGGATTGTTCAGCTCGTGCGCGACTCCGCCAATCATCGCTCCCATCGCCGCCAGTCGCTCGCTCTGCACCACCTGCTGTTCCAGCTTCCTCTCCGTCGTGATGTCGCGCACTGAGATAATCACGCCAATCAGTTTGGCCTCGGCATCGAACAGCTGGCTGGCCGAGGCTCGCATGGTTCGCCAAGTGCCATCGCTATGTCGCGCCCCGTACTCGGTCGAGGCAAATGCCTGCCGGCTCGACGCCACATCGTGATACAGCGACGCAAGCTCCGGCGAGTGGTCTTCCAGCTCCGAAATTTTCTTGCCCAGCAAGGCCTCCGGCTGATAGCCCAGCATGTCGCGCACCCGTGAGCTCACAAACGTGTAGCGCTCGTCGAGGTCCACCACCAGAATCAGATCGGGGAAGCTCTCCAGCAACCGGCGGCGGAACTCTTCCTGCTGAAGCAACTGCCGCTCCATCGCCCGCTTCTCGGTGACATCCACCAGCGTCCCCTGATAGCGGATAATATTTCCCGCCGTGTCCCACACTGCCCGCGAAGAATCCAGAAAAGTGGCGGCCGTGCCATCCTTGCGCCGCAGCTTCACCTCGCGCGTCCGCAGGCCCCCTCGATCCGAAACCATCCGTCCTAAAACCGGCTCCTTCGAGTCCGGACTCAGCGCTCCCGGATCCACCGCAAGCAACTCGTCCTTTCTCGAATATCCCAGCATCCCCACCAGCGCCGGATTCGCGTCGAGAAGATGCCCGTCGGGAGTGCTGAAATAAACTCCCTCTTGCAAAGTCTCGAACAACTCGGTGAATCGCAATTCCTTCTCGCGCTGCTCGGTGACGTCGCGTCCGAGAATGCTCGCACCCACAATCTCGTCACCCTTCACGATCGCGTTGACCACGCACTCGAAATAAAGCGGCCGGGCACTGCTCTTCAGCCGCACCCGCACCGTGCCCGCCCAGCGCTTCTTGTCGAGAAATCTTCCCACCCCTTGTTCCACGCTCTCGCGGGTGGGTTCTTCAATGAAATCGTAAATTTTCTGCCCCACCAGACCCTGGTAAGGTTGCCCCGCCAGTTCACTGATCCTCCGGTTGACGGTACGCAGCGTGCCATCCAGAGAAACCGCGCAGGCCGCATCGTCAAACGAGTCGATCAGCTCCTTGAAGCTGCGCTGCGAGCGCATGATCACCTGGCTCAACTGATCCAGTTGCTCCTCCGAAGGAGCCGCGCCCACATGTTCCTGCAGCCCGTGCAACAGCGTCTTTAGTTCCGTGACTTCCCGCCGCCGCCCATAGGCATACACCGCAAATAGAATCGACAGCACCAGCACGCCAACCGGAATCGCGCGCAACGAATAAGGAATGTTCTCCAGTCGTTCCCAAAGCAGCCCCGATAAAGCCACCGCCATCAGGACCATAAACAACAAAGCCCAACGCCAAAGCTGAGATTCCTCCTTGTCGAGTTTGTCCGGCGGCCGGTTGTCAGGAAGTCTAGTTTTCATGGAAGTTACTACCTTACCCCAAAGGACCCTCTATTCTACCCGCAACCCTTCCGAATCCCTGATTTCGGAACGGAACGGTAGTACCTCAGCTGGGGAGTGCCCACGTAGCGACAGCCGCCTCGGCTGTCCGGTCGAGCGAAGCGAGACCGCCTTCTTCTCAGCGGCCAGCGGTCTCGGGGGTTGCCAAGACGACCGTCCAGATTGCAATGGCCCTCCCATTTCCCGTATTTCCACAGCCGACTTTGTGACATCCGTCACAGCCCGCCAGACTCACAACCGCGTACTGTAAACACTCCGGCAAAACGCATTCGTGTGCCCAAGGGAGAACCCAGCGCCCTGCACCCACCCGGATCGAGTCAGATCGTCCGCATGCTCTACAAAACACTCAGCGCCGCCGTGTACGGCATCGACGCCAACATCATTCAGGTGGAAGTCGACTGCTCCGGCATCAAGACCGACCAGGACCACTTCCACACCGTTGGACTCCCCGACGCCGCGGTCCGTGAAAGCCGCGACCGCGTACGCGCCGCCCTGAAAAATTGCGGCTACGATATTCCTCCCACCCATATAACCATCAATCTCGCCCCCGCCGACATCAAGAAAGAAGGCTCCGGCTTCGACCTGCCCATGGCCCTCGGAATCGTCGGCGCCTACGGAGGCCTTACCAACAAAGAAATCTCGGATTGTTTGTTTGTCGGCGAACTATCCCTCGACGGCAGTGTACGCGGCGTGCGCGGAGCCCTGCCCATCGCCCTAGAAGCCCGCGGACGAAAAATCGCCCGCATGGTTGTTCCCGAAGCCAACGCCAAAGAAGCCGCCATGGTCGGCGGAGTCGACGTTTACCCCGTGCGCTCGCTGCTCGACGTAATCCACTTCCTCAACTCCGGCAACGGCATCGCCCCCATCAAAGCCGACGGCGATTCCATGCTGCGCGAGTCCCAGCAATTTTTCGTCGACTTCAAAGACGTCCGCGGACAGCAGACCGCCAAGCGCGCCATCGAAATCGCCTGCGCCGGAGGCCACAACATCCTCATGATCGGCCCGCCCGGCTCCGGCAAAACCATGCTGGCCAAGCGCATGCCTACGATTCTGCCGCCGCTCACTTTCGAAGAAGCCCTGGAGACCACCAAGATTCACAGCGTCGCCGGAGTCCTCGACCAACGCTCCGGCCTGGTCGGCACCCGCCCTTATCGTTCGCCCCACCACACCATCTCCGACGCCGGACTCATCGGCGGCGGCGTCATCCCCCGCCCCGGAGAAGTTTCCCTCGCCCACAACGGCCTGCTCTTCCTCGACGAGCTTCCCGAATTCCCCCGCAACGTCCTCGAAGTTCTGCGCCAGCCTCTCGAAGATGGCACCGTCAGCATCGCCCGCGCGTCCATGTCGCTCACTTTCCCCGCCCGCTTCATGCTGGCCGCCGCCATGAATCCCTGTCCCTGCGGCTTCCATAACGACCGCAGCCGCGAGTGCCACTGCACCACTCCCATGATTCAACGCTACATCTCGAAAATCTCCGGTCCGCTCATGGACCGCATCGACATCCACATCGACGTCCCAGCTGTGAACTACAAAGAAATGCGCTCCACCAACGAGCCCGAAGCCTCCGCGCAGATTCGCGACCGCGTCATTCGCACCCGCCAAAAACAACTCGAACGCTTCGCCTCCTCGAAAGAAAAGTTGTATTGCAACGCCCAGATGTCCTCGCGTCACATCCGCACCACTTGTCCGCTCTCCGCCGATTGCGAACGCCTGCTCGAACGCGCCATGACCCAGCAAGGCCTAAGCGCCCGAGCCCACGACCGCATCCTGAAAGTCGCCCGCACCATCGCCGACCTCGAAGGCGCCGACCCCATGGAGCCCAAACACATCGCCGAAGCCATCCAATACCGCAGCCTCGACCGCACCTACTGGGCGTAATAGTCCAGCGCATCAACGCGACGACGGGGACAAGTGCGTGCAGCACCGTGGAAGAGCGGCGCTTCAGCGCCGCGTAAAGCTTCAAAATTAGCGCGGGCTTCAGCCCCCGCGGTCGCATTTTGTCGAGTCCAGCGAGTTTTTCCTCACCTCTTTTATTCGTTCCAACTGAACCGTCGAAAGTCTGTCCACTTCAGCGCCCGAGGTGCGCATTTTTTCCCAGCCGGCCGCAACATGGTTCCTTTCGGCCGTACCGGCAATAACTAATTTATAATCAACGCTTTAGAAGCTGGCGAAGAGCCCTTGAAACGTTTTTCCCTCTGCAACGCACTATCCCATGATGGCATCTAACTTAGAGTCGCATGCGCACACCGGCGAGTCGCGGCCTGATTTTGGCAGGAGGCCAAAAGTGATCCCAACTGATCCAACCACGAAACGAATCGTTCTGTGCATCGACGATGACGAAGCCATCCTGCGCTACGAAAAAGCTTTGCTCGAACGCTCCGGATACGCTGTCCTCACCGCATCGTCCGCCCAGCAAGGCCTCCGCCTAGCGACCATGTGCAAGTGTGACGCGGTGCTGGTCGACTACGAGATGCCCGGAATGAACGGAGACGAGGTCGCGCTCGCGATAAAACGCCTGCGCCCGGAACTGCTGGTTATCTTGCTCTCGGGCAGCGACGTCCCACCAGAAGCATTGGATTCCGTCGACGCCTTCGTCCCAAAGCTGGAAGCCAGCCGCCAGCTGCTCCCCGTAATCGCCGAGTTCTGCGCCCAGACGACCTGACGGCACCGGGTGGCGCGCGTGTGGGGATGGGCACTCTTGCCCGTCCGGCGAGCCCAGCTCGCCTTCTTTGCCGCCAGCTCCTCAGCGCTCGCAGGATACTGCCGACCTTCACTCAGCCCGACTCCGCATCGCAAATCGCAAAATTCAAAATACCGAATCCCTCGCATCCATACTTCCGTATGCCCCCGACCCAGCAACCCGTGATACCTTACTCAATCGAAAAATTTCGGGACCGATAGGAAGCGAGGCGCGACCACCACCCCATGCCCTTCACCCGACGCGACTTCATCGCCAGAGTAGCCCAGGCCGGCGGCTTCGGTGCCGCCTTCATGACGATGCACTCGCTCGGCCTCCTCGGCATGGCCGAAACCGAACCGGCGAAGGATTTTCCCCTGCCTTCCTCCACCGGCCGCAGAACGAAGGTCATCATCCTCGGCGCCGGAATCGCCGGACTCGTGTCCGCCTACGAATTGCGCCGGGCCGGCTTCGACTGTACCGTCCTCGAAGCGCGAGAGCGCCCGGGCGGCCGCAACTGGACTCTCCGCCGTGGCTCGAAGCTCGTCTTCACCGACGGCACCACGCAAGACTGTACCTTCGACGAAGGCAACTACTTCAACTGCGGTCCCGCGCGTCTCCCTTCCATCCACAAAACCATGCTGGGTTATTGTAGCGAGCTGGGAGTGGAACTCGAAGTCGAAGTAAATTCCTCGCGCCGCACCCTGCTGCAAAACGACAACGTCTTCGGCGGCAAGCCCATCCGCCAGGGCCAGGCCATCAACGACACGCGCGGCCACGTTTCCGAGCTGCTGGCAAAGTGCGTGCAAAAAGGCGCGCTCGACCAGGAATTCACCGCAGACGATCACGCCGTAGTGCTGAATTTTCTCCGAGCCTATGGCGCCCTGCGAAAGGATTATCAATACCAGGGCTCCTCGCGCTCCGGCGACCAGCAATTACCCGGCGCCGCCGATCAGGTGGAAGTTCCACTCCCTCCGCTTCCATTTTCCGACCTGCTCAAGTCGAAGTTCTACGCCCCCATGCTTTTCGAAGAACTCCTCGACATGCAGCCCACCATGCTCCAGCCCGTCGGCGGCATGGACCGTATCCCCTACGCCTTCGCCCACTCCCTGGGCAAGCTGGTCCACTATCGCTCTCCAATCACCGAAATCAGAAAAACCAGCAACGGCGTCCGCGTCCTCTATCGCAAAGGCGAATCCGGCCCGGTTGCCGCCATCGAGGCCTCGTATTGCATTTGCACTCTCCCGCTCCCCATCCTCAGAACCATCCCCAACGATCTTTCCGCGCGCGTGAAATCCGCGATCGAGCCGGTGGTCTACGATTCCGCCTACAAAGTTGCCTGGGAGTCACGCCGCTTCTGGGAGCAGGACGGCGACGAGATCTACGGTGGCATGTCGTTTTTCACCAGCGGCCCCATCGGCGTCGTCTGGTATCCCAGCGCCCGGCTGATGTCCAAACGCGGAGTCGTCGTCTCCGGCTACGGCATGGAAAACTGGGACGAGTTCGGCAAGCTCCCTACCACGGAGGCCAAAGTCGCCGCCTCCAGGGCCGCAGTCGAAAAACTGCATCCAGGTAAAGGCAAAGAACTTGAAAAGCCGATGTACATGTCCTGGGGCAAAGCCCCGTATAGTCTCGGCTCCTGGGTTACTCGCGGCGCCAACTACCCGCCTGAGAAGGAAGCTGAGTACTACGACGGACCCTACCGCGAACTCATCGTCCCCGACGATCGCATCTACTTCGCCGGAGACCACTGCAGCCGCATCATCGGCTGGCAGGAAGGCGCCGCCCTCGCCGCCCAACGAGCCGTGGCAATGATTGCCGCCCGCGTAAACCAATCGTAAGAAACTCCGCAAAACTCCGAGGACTGTCATCCTGAGCGAAGTTGTCGTTCGCAACGCGACCTCCAACGCATTCGAACGCCTGCCCGGAAGCAAAGCCGAAGAGTACCTCGTGCCTGCCAGCTCCACCACGGCCCGATGAGGTGAATTGCAACTCTGGTGGAAATCTCCTCAGAGGTAGCAACTTGTGCACCGATAGGCTGTTCCCTCATAGGAACTCTCAGGTTCGGAATCGCTCTTCCATCGAGTGTTTTGATAGTAAGGCCGAGCAGGTACAATTCGCGGCAAGGGTATAAATCGGGTGAACGTAGAAAATGCCAGCCGCTGGCCCAAGGTTGCCGACCGCATATTGCCATCGCTTATTTTCTTGATTTGCAGCCTGTTTCTTTTCGAGCTTCCATTCTTCGCTTTCAATAGCATCAGCAAGTCGTTTCAGGTCGTGACTTTCGTCGGCCTCCCGTTGTTTTTTTCCGCGTTGGCGGTCCTGGCCCGAAAGAATCGGTGCTTCAAAGCATATTGGCCCGCATTTTGCTCATTTATCGTCGTCTCCGTCTCGCTCCTGCTGATGTGGCTGCTGGACGATTTTCCAAGGCGCTGGTTGGGTCTTGATCCGAAAGCGCCTTCTGGGAGAGCAATCATCAAAGTCTCCGATGCTGTTCTTCTGCTCCTTGCAGTCGCCGTTCTTGGCAAACTGCTCCGAATTGATTTTGAGTCCATTTACCTCCGAAAAGGGGCAAGGCCATACTTAGGGCTCGCGATCGGGTTCGCAGGCTTTGCGGTGATGGCAGTTTTTGCGGTCGTTGAGGCTCAGACCATGGGCATCACGAATCGACGCATTCTTGGCTGGCTGCCTTGGATTCTCAGTTTCGTTCTTGCCAATGGATTCTTTGAGGAACTGATGTATAGAGGACTTTTCCTCAGGAAATTTGAACCGCTCCTGGGTGCGCGTTTGGCGAACCTTCTTATCGCGTTCGTATTTGCCGTTGGCCATGCTGGTGTGACTTATTCTGCGGATGTGCTCGTGTTTGTGGCGATCACCTTTGTTTTTGCGCTGATCTGGGGCTATCTCATGCAGCAAACTGGCTCGCTTTGGGGTTCGGCATTATTTCATGCAGGTGCGGATATGCTGATCATCATTGGCATTTTTTCGGGCGTAAAGACGTAAGACAGTTGTCGCGCTGGAGAACTTTCGCGTCGCTTTTAGCATCTTTTGCAAGTTGAAAAAACGTCATTACCTCATTGACTCCTGCGTGGAGGTTTCGAGTGCAACGGCCTGCTTGCAACAGTTACTAGGTACGATGAATTGAAATGCCACTGGTCACCGACGCCAGCCCAGCCTCCAACTCTGATTGCCTTGGACCATGACGACTACGACGCCAGCCACGTTGGCCTCAGTCCAGGAGTTCGAAACTTGGCTTCGCTAAACGATCTCGTTACGAAGCGGCCAGTCGCTGCGCTAGTCGCCTTTGGTCCGCCCGCGATCCGAGTCCAGGAGTTCTTCAGATGCCAGCCCATCCAGACCCGCCTGGATCATAAAGTGGACTTGCGACGTTAAGTTCCTGTTATTCGCGTCGCTGGTGCCCTTGCGGTATTCACTCAAGAGGTTGTCCATGGCGGTTTGTGCACCGTAATACCAGGTGGTGTTGTTTAGATTGTTCGTGAAAGTGTCAACGGCATCGCTTAGCAGCGAGGCACGCCGAGAGACGCCCACAAAGTCATGGGGTTTGAGGTTCAAGGTGTACCAGACCAAATTGTGAGCGCTGTAGCCTAACCCAATCGATGTCGCCCGCTCCCACAGCTTGATCAAGGTTATGACATCGTTGGGTGCGGGCTGGCCGCTCCGATTCGCGAGCGCATCCGCTTTGTCCTCCAGCGTACTCAGTGCTTCCTTAGCCATGTTCTCATCTCGTCCGTAGTTGCCCATTGTCGTTTTCCTCCATAAGCATTCGCTTTTCGGGTAGCCCAATTTTCTGAGGACCGCACCCTCAAGGCAGATTGGTCGGCCCCATAATGCAAGGCATTGCTGCCTCTACTACAGAAATCGGAAACGGCGGGAAAAAGACGACACGCCAGCGAAAAAAAAATTTTTGCGTGCTCCGCAAGTGAAGCCCGTCAATTCCGTTCGGCCAAAACCTGACGTTCTGCCGCTAAAGTACCGCCGTGTTCCTTAGATCGCCGGAACTGCCGATGGATTGAGAGGTAGCAAACTGATTTCCCATGTCCATTAAACATGTCCATTAAACATGTCGATTAAACTGCTCCCGGCGTCGGTGAGTCCGGTCGACTCGTCGCAGGCGCCCGATTTGTCGACCAGCCTTGCGCCTCTGACTCAGAGAGCGATCACGACGCGGGACGGCCAAATTAGTCTTGTTCCCTCCGCCGACGCGTTCGCTTGGTCGTCTTCGACCCGCCGGAGCGGGGCGAATCGCATCTACGGAACGCTCGTGGAGGATTCCCAGAGCGATGAGACGGAACACTCGGGCTCGGAGTATGTCTCGGGATGGGCCTGGAGCCGTCCTGTCGAAAGCACGGCGGTCGCCCATTACCTTTCCTATGCGGCCGATCCCGCCCGCCGGAGCGGGCGGCTCATTGATGTGTACGCTTAGTCGCGATGAGATTTCTGCCCTGGCGATTCGCTGCTCAGTCGGCGTGACTTCGCGATAGCACGCAATATAAAAAGGCGTCCACTTTTGCGGTAGGTTGAAATTGTTCGGATCACCAACCTAGCGAAAGGAGCGCCTTTATGAATCAGGAAAAGTATATCGGCATGGACGTGCACCAAGCCACCATCTCGGTGGCCGTGATGGATGCTCAAGGTAAGCTGATCATGGAGTGCTTGCTGGAGACCAAGGCGGCCACGATTGTTGAGTTCATCGGAGGATTGCAGGGAACTCTGTCGCTGACCTTCGAGGAAGGCACGTCCGCGGCCTGGTTACACGATCTTCTGAAGCCTCATGTGAGCCGGCTGGTGGTTTGCGATCCGCGAAAGAACGCGCTGTTGAAGGATGGCAACAAGAGCGACCGGATCGACGCGCGCAAGCTGGCCGAGTTGTTACGCGGCAACCAACTCCATCCCGTGTTCCACGGAGAGCATGGGGTGCGCACCTTGAAAGAACTGGGGCGCAGCTATCTGACCATCACCCAGGATGTCACCCGCGTCATGAATCGCATCAAAGCGCTGTATCGCAGCTGGGCGATTCCGTGCGCGGGCGCAACCGTCTACGCAGCACGTCATCGCGCCGAGTGGCTGGCCAAGATCGCCGAACCAGGAGTTCGGGTTCGCGCCGAACGGCTCTATCAGCAACTGGATCTGTTGCAACCGGTGCGCCTCGAAGCACGACGGGAGTTGCTGGCGGAAAGCCACAAGCATGCGGCCGGGAAGTTACTTCGCCAGATTCCTTCCATCGGTCCGATTCGCTCGGCATTGCTGGTGGCCTTGCTGCAGACCCCGCACCGTTTTCGTACCAAGCGACAGCTCTGGGCCTACAGCGGTTTCGCGGTCGAGACTCACGACAGTGGCGAGTACCGCTCGGTGCGCGGCAAACTGCAACGCAACCGCGAGCGCATGACGGTACGCGGTCTGAATGACAACCACAATCGAGATCTGAAGAATCTCTTCAAAAGTGCTGCCGTCTCGGCCAGCACACGGCCTGGTCCCCTGCGCGACTTTTATGTGGCTCGGGTGGAGAAAGGGATGCGGCCGACGATGGCCCGTCTCACCTTGGCACGGAAGATAGCCGCGATCAGTTTAACCATCTGGAAGAAAGGAGTGGAGTTCGACGCCCAACAATTGCAACGACAAACAGGTTGAGCATCTCTGAAGAACAGGCTTTCCATCTCGCGGTTTTCTCCGGTGGTGGGTGGTCGGGTTCTGCAGATGCTCGGTTCGAGGGTGAGTATCAGTCAATGAGATCGGCCCCGAGTGCTTCGGCACCGAGTCACCCATTACACGCTATGCCCCCTCGGATAACCAGAAATAGCGATAGGCCACGAGCCTCGGATAGAACCATGGTTAACATCGTCCTGCTTGCCGCGTCTTGCCAACTTGATCGTTGCCACCAGCAGCAGAGAAAGCTTACGAGAATGGACCACAAGCCGAACATCTTCAGAGTGCCAAACACAGTGGGCTGGATCTCGAGAAACAATCTCACTCCTCCGGTCGAGGCGGAGCTTTTTTCTTGACATCCCTTTTTATAGAACTCATTGACCCCGTCACCCAACCCTCAATGAGCGCTATGGCCCGTTAACAACCGTTGTCCAACCGTCGTCGCTAAGCTGGAAGTGACGACCGGGATTTCGTTTGCGCTATTGCAGCTTGGCGTACTCTGCCTTGGCTTGCTTCAGGATAGGGATGTCCGGGTCGGCGCCTTTCCAGAGGGTGAAGAAATCTTGATAGGCCGCTTTCGCTTTCGTTGTGTCGCCCATCATGGCATAGGCGCGACCGATTTGAAGATGCGCCAGCGATCCCGTCACAAAGTTGGTCACAATCCCCCTGTGATCCAGCAACTTCTGGAACTCGGCGGCGGCCGCGCCGACGTTGTGCGCCGACAGGTACGCCTGCCCCCGCACATACGCAGGGTAAAGGTTGCCAATAAAAGCTCCGCCCACACCCAGTTCGTAGGGCGCGGCCGGTTCCAAATCCACAATCGCCCGCGATGAGTTGCCTTTGCTGACTTCGATCGCAGCGTTGATCGTAGGCAACCAGTAGAGCTTCAGCAGGGTATTCGTCGGGTAGTCCTTCTCTAGTTCTTCGGCCAGCGCCTGGGCTCGCGGAGCCTCGCCGATCCGGGCCAGCGTGAGGGCTGCCACAGTTTTCACATCGCGCCCCGGGGCCAGTGCCAAGGCCGCTGCGACCCCTTGCTTGGCGAGGGCAGCGTTGCCCAGCTCCGCCTCGCGCAGCGCTGCATTGACCTCCCAAGACGCTGCGGTCTCTTTGGAGTCCGCACGGACGGCCGAGCCCACGGCTCGGCGCGAGAAGTCCCGCGCCTGGCTCATCCGACCGTAGTAAGCCTCCGTATCAGATTGCATCGACAGCAGCAGGTCTTCGTCTCCAGGTTTGCCAGCGCCCCATGCCAACTGCTGCTCCATCCCCGCGGCATCTCCCTGTAGAAACGCAAGAAGGTATAGGTTCCCGCGCAAAGATCCGGCATCCAGTTTGTGTCCGAATGCCTCATCAAGAGTGGACTTCGCTTCCCCTAGGCGGTTTAGGCACAAGTAGGCTCCTCCCAGGTTTGTATAGGTGACTAGATTCGGCTCCAGCCGAATCCCTTCCTGATATTTCGCGAGAGCTTTGTCGTGTTGCCCCATCTCGAGGTATATATTGCCCAGGCTCTCGCTAATTTGCGCGGCATCGCGCGGATAGCTCGCTTCCCACAGTTCGTAGGTCTGCGCCTGCTTTTCGATTTCTCCCGTGGCATTAAAATAAATCGCGGAGGTTACTAGTTTCTCTCTTTCGCTGACCCGGTCGCGCAACTGGTACGCCTTGGTGGCATACTCCAGCGCCAGAGACGGTTGGCCGAGGTCAGCGTACCTTTGGGACAGTAGGGCGTATGCCGCAACGAAGCTAGGATCGAGTTCAATCGCACGTTTGTAAAACGGGATCGCCGGCGCGGATCCTTTTTCGTACCAAATGGTCTTGCCCATGCTGTAGGCTTTTAGGGCTTCGAGAGAAGTTGTAGTAGCCTCCGCGAGCGGGAGGTCGAACTTCTGTACCGTCGGCAGCGACTCGCCCAACTCGCCCCGCAGCTTCGAGGCCGCCTCGCCCAGCGCGTCCAGCACTTTCTCTTTGCCTGCCGCCGTGACCTGCTCCTGCGCCAGCACGTCCCCGCTCTGGCAATTCACCACTTTCAACCCCAGCACGTATTGGCTGCCCAGGCTGGCAATCGAGCCAGTAAGATAAGCCTTGCTGTCCGCCCGCTGGCAAACTTCACGCGCAACGTCGGACGTGAGCTTGGTGTCAGCCGGGCGCGTCATCCGCTTCAACGTAGCCGCCACCTTGTTGTCGGAGAGCGCATTCAGAAATGGCGACTGGTTCAAAGAAACATTGAGCGCGGTCTTGAGCGTGCCGTCGAAAACCGGATCGTTGGTTTGGTTGTCGAAGTCGGCCAGAACAATCGTGTCTTTGTCAGTCAGCGGCTTCGCTCGATGCGAACGGTAGTAAAGTCCGCCCGCAATCAAAGCGGCGGCTACAATGACCGAGGGCACAGCGACCTTCCACAGGTTCCAATTCGCTGTGTGCGTCGCGCCATGCTGTACCGCGGGTATCGATCCAGAACTGGCGGCGAGCACGCGCCCCGTCTCCGTATCGCGCTTCAGACGCTCCAGCTCCGCCCGCATGTCCGAGGCATGCTGATAGCGCAGGTTCCGATCCTTCTCCAACGCATGATTGATGATCCGTTCCAGTTCCGCCGACAGATCGGGATTCAGTCGCGCGGCTGAGTTTGGCGGGCGATTCAGAATGCCGTCGAAGATCACTCCCGAACTTTCTCCCCGGAAGGGGAGTTGCCCGGTCGCCATCTCGTACAGCACCGCACCGAACGAGAACAAATCCGTTCGCGCATCCAGTTCTTTCGCCCGCACCTGCTCCGGCGACATGTAGGCCACCGTCCCTACGGTAGCGCCGGGGCTAGTGAGGTGCTCTTCCATCGTCACCGTCGTTTGCCCTACCGGCCCGCTGCCCGGCTCGCGGATCGGCTGCGCCACCTTCGCCAACCCGAAATCCAGAATCTTTGCGTGTCCGCGCTTGGTCACAAAGATGTTTGCCGGCTTGATGTCGCGGTGGATGATTCCGGCCGCGTGCGCAGCATCAAGCGCATCGGCGATCTCGATCGCCACCGACAGGATGGTCTCGGTCTCCATCGGCCGCCCGCCAATGCGGTGTTTCAGCGTCATCCCGTCCAGGTATTCCATCACCAGGAAAGATTGGTCGGCGTTCTTGCCGATCTCGTAAATGGTGCAAATGTTGGGATGGTTCAGGGCAGACGCCGCACGCGCTTCGCGCCGGAAGCGCTCCAGGGCTTGCGGGTCCTTCGCCACGTCATCGGGCAGGAATTTCAGCGCCACGAAACGGCCGAGTGCAGTGTCTTCGGCCTGGTAGACCACACCCATACCACCTCCGCCGAGCTTCTCGAGGATGCGGTAGTGCGAGATGGTCTCGCCAATCATGGGGCTGAGATCTCAGGTTCAAGGTCGGCCGAGTCAACGACGGGGAGAGGTGGCCGCGACTCTACAAATTCCTGTCCCTACTGAAGAAATCGCAAACGCCGACCAAAAGACGACACTTCAAGCAGGATTTCTTTTAGCTACCGGAGAGCTGGCAAATCAGCCCGGGGCGACCAGGCTTCTGCCATGTGTGTTTTTTTTAGGCAAGAAGACAGAGTAAGTCAATCAGAGAAAAGGACTTGCACGATGCCTTGAATTCTGTCGGCGTAACCTCTCGATTACACTCATCGAACCATGACCGAGGGTGAGCTCCTCAAGACCGTCGGGCCAGCAGATCGCAGCGCGGCGGGCGAGAATGGACCGCGTTGGCAGGTGTGGGAGTTCCCACCACCCCCTACGCCCGCTCGTAAAACCGAAAAAACAACGACTGCTTCGCCACCGGTTGCGCCTTCTCCGTGAGCGCCGCCATCTGCTGCTGGCTCAGCGGAGTGAACTCCCGCGCCAGTTGCACATTCTCTTCCAGCTGCGCAATCGAATCGCATCCAATGATGACGGTGCTCACCGGCAGCGAAAGCGAATAGTACATCGCCTGCCGCATATCCAGCGTCCCAGCGGTCGGCGCCAGCACCATCCCCTCCCACATATGCTTCTGCTGCTCAATGGGCGGCGGCGTCCACGTGGAAAGAATCCGTCCCCGCGCCGGCACCTTCATTCCAATAATCCCCATCTGCCTCTCCACCGCCAGCGGCAGCAATTGCTCGGAGAAACTATAGTGATGCGGATCGGCAGCATTCACCGCCATCAATATTGTGTCAAACGGATGCCGGTGGATCGCCTCCATCAGCGCGTCCGGCCGGTAATGCCCCGTAATCCCGAGATAGCGCACGGTCTTCTGCTCGCGCATCTCGAGCAGCGCCTCCATGGCTCCGCCCTTGGCAAATATCTCGTTGATGTCCGTCATGGTTCCAATGTCGTGCAGTTGCCACAAATCGATGTGATCGGTCTGCAACAGCTTGAGCGAAGTCTCGATCATGCGCATCGACCCTTCGCGCGTCCGCTCTTTCGTCTTGGTCGCCAGAAACGCATCGCTGCGGCGGTGTTTCATCACCTTGCCCACATACTGCTCGCTCCAGCGCTCCGGCCCGCCATAAATCGAAGAAGTGTCGACGTAATTCACACCCAGATCGAGCGCCCTCTCGATCACCGGCACAGCCACAGCCTCATTGTTAGCCTTCTCCAGCGCGGCCTGACCTCCCAGGCTGAAAATGCCGACCTTGTATCCGGTCTTTCCCAGATTCCGTGTCGGCATGGCCTGCCATTCCTCTGCCTTAGAATGCGGCGCCTTCAAATTCCGCAGATCAGACTGGCCGCGCGCCACCTCCGGGAGAGCAGCCGAACCCAGCGCAGCCGCCGTCATAATTCCGCCCGCCTTAAGAAAAGCCCGCCGGTTGTTCTTAGGATTGCTCGCTGGATTGTTCGCCGGTTTCTGGTTGGATGGCTTGTCGGACATCGATTTGCTCATGATGCCTCCAGTTTTTCGGGAAGACCGGGACGACCACTCTGTCATTCTGAGCGAAGAGAAGAACCTATGCAACTTGGCGTTACCGCTGCCGTCAATGTAATTCCACGAAACTACGGACCCCCTCAGTTCGGCCCCTTCATCTTGTCTTTCACGCTGTGCGCCAGCCTCTCGATCTCCTCGGCCTTCTTCACCACGTCCATCGAAAGCAGGTTCTCGTTCGATTTGTCCACCGACGCCTTCAGTTCCACCGCCAGTTTCAGCAGCCTTTCGGTATCGCTCTTGATGGCGGCATGGCGTTCAAGGTTCGCCTTCTTGGCCATGTCGTGGGCGAGCCGCGCGCTGGCTTCGTCTTCGTCCCCAGGCGCGATGCTTAAGCCGTTCCTGTCACCCGGCGGAGTTGGTGGCGGGGCGCTCTGCCGCTGCCCCCAGACTGGCAACGCCATCGCAACCGTCAGCGCGGCCACCAGAAAAAAAGTACGGATAAAGTGAGTGAACACAGGAATCCTCGACCCAGCCGGAATTTTCGGTCGCAGATCTGATCCGCGAAAAGACCCGATCCGCGAAAAAGATCCGATCCCCCAAAATTATACGTCGGGCCTTGGCAGGGAAAAAGCTTAGCCATCGACTCGAAGTCGTCTGTGTTCGGGAAGGGAACGGCTTCCAGAGGTTGCGGAAGAACTCACAAACGCCTGCACTACCGTGGAAGAGCGGCGCTTCGGCGCCGCGTAAAGCCCCCCAAAATCACTGCGGGCTTCAGCCCCCGTGGTCGCATTTTGTATCTGCAGCGAGTTTTTTCCGTAATCTCGGCCAGCCCCGCCGTAAGGCGCCGATGAAGATGCGGGCTTTAGCCTCTGAGGGTCCGCTCCTGTCCGCTGACGAAGGTTATGAGATAGCCTCTGGATTCCCGGCAAAAGAACAAAAGCCAGAGCTAAGCTCCGGCTTTCCTTTTCTGTTGCCTGATCTTCTTCAGCAGCGAACTACAACGCGCTCATGTTCGCCAAAAACTCCGTGTTAGACTTCGTCTTGTTCAGTCTCTCCACCAGCAGTTCCATCGCCTCTACCGGCGAGAGCGGATTCAGCACCTTGCGCAGCACCCAGATGCGCTGCAGGTCTTCCTTCGGAATCAGCAGCTCTTCCTTACGCGTGCCCGAGCGTTGAATGTCGATGGCAGGGAAAACGCGCTTGTCGACCAGCTTGCGCTCCAGGATGATTTCCGAATTGCCCGTGCCCTTGAACTCTTCAAAGATCACGTCATCCATGCGGGACCCGGTATCAATCAGCGCCGTCGCAATAATCGTCAGCGATCCGCCTTCTTCAATGTTGCGCGCCGACCCAAAAAACCGCTTCGGCCTCTGCAGCGCATTCGAATCCACGCCGCCCGAAAGCACTTTGCCCGAAGGCGGAACAATCGTGTTGTAAGCGCGCGCCAGTCGCGTAATCGAATCCAGCAGAATCACCACATCGCGCTTGTGCTCAACTAATCTCTTAGCCTTCTCGATCACCATCTCGGCAACTTGCACGTGCCGCGCGGCAGGCTCATCAAAGGTCGAAGAAATCACCTCGCCCTTCACCGACCGCTGCATGTCCGTAACTTCTTCCGGACGCTCATCAATCAGCAGCACCATCAGCACCACTTCCGGATGATTCGCTGTAATCGAGTTCGCCACGTTCTGCAGCAGCATGGTCTTGCCCGCGCGCGGCGGAGAAACAATCAGCCCGCGTTGTCCCTTGCCGAGCGGCGTAAGCAGGTCCATCACCCGCGCACTGGCATTCTCGCGCGTAGTCTCCAGCTTGATGCGCTCCTGCGGATACAGCGGCGTAAGGTTATCGAACAGAATCTTGTTGCGTGCTTCGTCGGGCGACTCAAAGTTCACCGCCTCGATCTTCACCAGCGCAAAATATTTCTCTCCCTCATGCGGAGGCCTCACCTGCCCGCTGATGGTGTCGCCCGTCTTCAAATCAAACTTGCGGATTTGCGATGGCGAAACGTAAATATCGTCGGGGCCCGGCAGATAGTTGTAATCGGGAGAGCGCAAAAACCCGTAGCCATCAGGCAGGATTTCCAGCACGCCCTCGGCGAAAATGTGGCCTTCTTTTTCGCTTTGCGCCTGCAGAATCTTAAAAATCAAATCTTGTTTGCGGAGTCCACTGGCACCGGGCAGGTCCAAGGTCCTTGCGATCTTGGTCAGCTCGGTGATGTTCTTTTCTTTCAGTTCAGCAATGGTCATGATTCACCTAAACCCGTTCACTTGAGCGTTGTTGGCTAGTGTCCACGGGAGATTTTCGAAAGGAGGGTATTCAGGGAAGACAAAAAACTACCAGGCAGGAAAGGCGGGGCTGACCTACGCAGCCCGCCGTTGTGCCTCAGCAAAATTCTCTGGTTCCGACAGAACTTCCTGCCGTTGTGAGCCTGCAATCCGAGAGAACACGTCGTTCATGGTTTCCGGAATTCTGGTGCTCGGCCGGTGGAACTTCCGCGTGGCCTTGGAGGCAAGCTGACACAGCATATAACGGTTACGAAGCGTCTGTAAAGCATCAAACACACGATCAGAGCGCATGTGCTTTATTTCTCCTTCTTATGAATTTGCGGGCTTTCGCCGTCTTTCCTTGGGCCCATGAGTCGTGGCCAAACTCTGCGCAAATAACCTAAGCCACTGATAACAAATAGGTTGTACAGGAATTAAGCTTAAAGCTCACTTGAATAGATGCACCACAGGACATCTAAGATGCTCGATTTTCTGGGTTTGGCTCCCCACGGCGCAGAAACATCAAAAACCCGGCCCAGGAGCTTCCGAATGTCCTTTGGAACACACAAATGTAGTCGCAAAAGGGGGTGCGGTCAAGGAGATTATTTGGGGGGACTCTGAGCCATAGGGGGTGGGGTTCCGGGCTGGGACTGGGGTGGCCGGTGGCCCACCCAAGCCCGATTTTGGCTTGAGTGGGGATGTGCCGAGAGGGTCGGCCGCCATCCGGTTTTAGCAGGAAGTATAGCCATATTGCCTGATCTACTCACGCCTTTCGTGTCCAGGACTTGGCCAGCTCGTCGCCAAGCGCCTGATCCCATTGGACTTCCTTGTACCTCCATTGTTGTACGTACAAAATTGCGCGCACAAAATGTTCCTGAAGGAACACTTCTCCATTTTGCGGAAGCCGTCAGGAGGTCAGTCTTCGGCGAGATGGTGATGATGCCCGGAATTGTCCTCCGCGCTTTCTTTGGGCTCGTCCAGCCACTTCTTTAGAGCGCGGTCGCTCAGGTTCATCTCGACCACGGTAGCTTCGTTGGGCTCGATGGTGACGATCATCATTTGCAGCTTGGCCTCGCCCAGGTTCACGTAGATGAGGGTGTCGTCGGAGTCGTCCTGGGTGCGAGTGCGGACGAACAGGTGCCAGTCGGGCCCAAGCGAGCGCTCGACCACATGTTGCAGGTCTTCACTCGCACTCGAGTTCAGACTTGCGTTCTCGTGCATGCTGGCCGAGGACGGGTGGAAGTCCTCGAAGACCGCGAGCCTCATCCCGCTAACGCCCGCCGGACGGGCGGCAAACGACATGGCGAAGCTCAGGAACGGGATGCGCATGTGGCGCACTCCGTAATGGTCTTCGATAGCGTGGACCACGCCATCGAACTCGTGGCCATGAAAGCCGCTGGAAGCATCAGGATCGCCGGCAAACGAAAGCGCGGAGGAGCAGACCACGAACAGGAGCGCGCAGGCAAGAGCGCGGGGGTGATTGCTAAGGCGATTGCTGGCGAGGTTGCGCAGAAAGCTTTTCACTTTTGATCTCCTTTGTTCGTCTTCGGCAAGCTGCGACGGTTCAGCTTCGGGATGCCGAACTCGCCGCCCAGGTCGGCTAACTGGTCAACGTCGATGGGGCCAACGATGCTGACGAACGTCAGCTCCTTGGGCTCGGCGGAGATGATGACGATTCCTGCCATCTTGTCCTCCTCAAGCTTGAAGAAAATGTCGACGTTGTCGCCGTCGGTCTCGCTGCGCACGCCGACCACTCGGGTCCATCCCGGCGTACGTACCTGGGCACGCAGGGATTCCACGTCGGCAGCGGAGTACTCGCCTTCCTTGGAGAACTCGAAGCTGCGCACGTAGATGCCTTTCAGGTTGGCAACAAGCTTGGCCGCTTGCCTCTCGTCCGCATCCTCGGCGTTAAGAAACTTGGCGGCCCAGCGCAGCATGGGGCCCTCCATGTTGACCTCGACGGTTTCCTTGGCCTTAGCCGATAGCTTCTGCACATCGGCAGGAATTTTAATGTCCTGCGCCCGCGCAAGCAGCGGCAGCGCGAGCAACATCGCAGACAGCAAAGCGAGCGACAGTATCGGATTTCGCCTGCTCAGCTTTGTGTCGAGCTTTGTATCGATTACGGTTTTCATTATCTTGCGTTCTCTCATGCGCTTACTCCCTTTCTTGCTGGTTCGCCGATGGATCGGAACTTGGACCGGAATGAAGTTGATCTGAATTGCCTTCTCCGTGATTAATCGAATCGGAATTGATCTGGTCGACTCTGGCCTTCGCCAGTTGCAGCTTGCTTCCGGCAATGCGCAGAGCCAGAAGCAGACGCGCTTTAGCGGCTTCTCCCTGAGCGCGTTCGCGCTGGACCTGGACATTGCGATAGTGAACTCCGCCCACGACCAAAACCACGGCGACAGCGGCTACAGCCGCCCATCGCAGCAGGTTCTCTGGAGCAAAGGGTTGAGTGAATATCCTCAGCCACGAATCACTCCACGAAGGCTTGACATGACGCGAGCCTTGCTCGGCTGCACGAGCCAGGACGCGGTCGGCAAAACCATCTGGTGGTTCCTGACGGCGCAATGCGTTCTTAAGTTCATCCTCGAAACAGGTCATAGGGTTACTTCTCCCTTCGCAGCTTGTTCGGTCTCACTTCTCATCTGACTTCTCTGATCTCACTTGTCTGACCTCACTTGTCCGATCTCACTTCGCCCACCGTGCGGACTACTTTGTCGCGCAGCATGGCGAGCGCGCGCTGCAGATGGCTCTTGACGGTCGCCGCGGGCATATCCAGAACTTCTGCAATATCTTCCGCAGACAAATCTTCCTGATAGCGCAGGATCACCATCAAACGCGCTTTCCCGGGGAGCGACGCAACCAATTGCTGCAGCCTGCGCGACAGAAACGGATCGGCAGGTTGCACGTCCGGCGAGAACTCAAGCATCGCGGACTCAGGTAAATCATCCAGACTCACCTGCGGCATTCGACTGCGACGCAGGCGATCGATGCAGCGATGGCCGGTCACCCTGCGCAGCCAGAAGACCACATGCTCGGGCGACTTCAGGGTGTTCAGCTTGGCGTGCAGCTGCATAAAGACGTCCTGGGCCAACTCCTCGGCGGCTGGCGGGTCGGCCAGGAAACGCAGGGCAATGCTGAACACCATGGACTGGTGCCGGCGCACGATCTCCGCAAAGTCGCCTGGGACAACATCCGCAGTTGCGTCTGCGGTAACGGGCTCTGCCATAGCCAAGCTCTCTGACCGCCTCACTTTACCTATACGTGGGGGAATGAGGAAGAGAACGCAAAATGTTTAGAGAGGGTGTCGTTGATGCTGGAAATGGCCCCAGTCAGAAATCCCCACTTCTCGCAAAGTGCGCGAGAAATGGGGCACCCGGAGGTTGATGATGAAGCAATCCGGAGAGGGCTGCGGCCAACATCCCCTCTCCTCGCAAAAGTTGCACAGAAATGGGGCCAGCCAAAAAATCCCCACTTCTCGCAAAGGACGCGAGAAATGGGGCACCCGCGGCTTAGCTCTAATAAAAAGGGCAGCATCCGAAGCTTGCGGATGCTGCCCTTTCTTGCCTGCTACTTGGTTCGTTATTGCACCGACGCGCTCACTTGGGCTTCGGCCTGATCGGCTTGCTGGCGCTGCTGGTCGAGCATTCCAGTCAGTTCGCTGGCTGTGACTGGCGGCGGGCCATCCACTGTGGGCTGAGGCTTGGTGGCGACTGCTCCCAGCGGAGCGGCTGGGATTCCGTCTCCCTGATGGGCCAGCAGGGTTCCCAAGCCGGATTCCACTTGCGAGTGGAACGCGTTCTGCATTTCCTGGAGATCCTCGAGTGCGACGCCAACCGAAACTCCGGCTGGACAATCCGATTGCTTGCTGGCGGCCACGCGCAATTGCACGATGGTCTCACCCTGTGCGGGCGGAGCCATGACCCGCAGAACATCGCCCGCCTCGAGGCCGCAATTCTGGCCCTTATCGGTGATCACATCGAGATTGCTTGACGCCATGAAGACGTGGTTGGGCTGGCTGAGCGCTGCCACCAGTTCGTCATGGCGGACCTGCTCCGCTTGGGCAGCGGCGTTCTGTTTGTCGATCTCGATCTGATCTTTCACTTCCTGCGCGATCTGCTCCTTCACTTCGGACGAGATCGGAGTGCTGGCGCTGGCCTGCAGCGTTTCGTCATCGGAGCCGTTCATGCTGCCGGATGCGGCGGCATCCATCGCGTAGTCGGCATCGCCGTTGGCCAAGGCATCCTGATGAATTTGAAACGCCGCGGAAAGCGTCTGGCCGACAATGTAGTCCGTGAGCCAGTAGGCCGCGCTGGGATACATGGCATAGGCACCGAAGTAGGGATTGGGACCGCCATACCAGGGTTCGCCGGCCCATCCGAAGTCGTAAGCCAGCGGGTCAGCCCAGGGGTTGAAGGCGTAAGCGTAGAATCCCGGCGAATAGTAGAAAGGCGCCACGAAACCGTTCAACATGACGCCGCCGTAAGAGTAGCCGTAGTAGCGCGTGGTCACGATCTGGCGATTGATGATAGCGGTGCGTTGAATGTAAGGGCGGCCGCCGACGACGATGTTGTTCTCCACGTAACCGGAACGCGGGCCGAAGCTGACTACGCGACTACCGTCGGGGCCACTGCTCACGATGGTGCGACCGCCGTTCAGGTTGCGGCTTACCGACAGGTTCGGTGTGTGCAGCGAACTGACCATTCCGCGGTTGTTGAAAGTGGCGGAGGTTTGACCGTCGCGGAAAGAAGAAACCGTGCCGTTCGGACGTACGCCATATTGCTGGCCGCCTGCGGTCGCCAGGGTGAGATGACCGTTGGGGTGAACGGTTACGTCCCCGGACGGCAGCGGCCGGGCGTTGATGCCGCTCATGTGAGTGCGGCTGGAATTAAGTTGTCCGACCACGGCTTGTGCGCCGTCTTTGGTCAGAGTGGTAGCTCCGGCGGGAGTTTTTCCGGCGACGCCGTTCTCAGGCACGTGATAAGCGGCGGCCGCGACGCCGCGCGAGGCGGATGGCTGGCTCGCGGCAGTGGCCGCCGACGGCGCGGGATGAGATGCGGAAGCGGTCTGGGTCGCCGCCTTCGGGGAATGTTTCTGCTGTTTGGCCAGGGCCTGCTGCTGTTTCTGTTGCTGCTTGGCTTGTTCCTTTTGCTGGCGGGCCTGTAATTTTTGCTGCTGTTGTTGCTGTTTAGCTTGTGCCCTCTGTTGCTGCTGCAATTGCTTGGCTTGTGCCCTCTGCTGGCGGGCCTGCGCCTGGCTGGCAGCGCGCTGTGAGGCGGCTTGCGATCGAGATTGCGATGACGCGTTCGACCGCGATGAAGTCCGCGCGGGCTGCGACGACCGCTGGGGCGCTGACCTGGCTGGCGTCGAGCGCTGTGGTGCGGGCCGTGAGACTCTTGGCGCTGAATAATGCGGCGCGGGCGCGGAGACTTTCGGCGGAGGTGGCGTGTACTTATATTTCTGGGCTAGCGAAACGCCAGTAACCGCCAGGACCGTGAGTGCGATGGCCGATGCCTTCCCGATCGTGTTCATAAGTCTCCTTGCGAGCAGCTTGTTCGCTGTTCCGAGCATGGATCGAGGCTATCGCCTGCCGGCAAGCAGCGAAAATTACGGCGATCATGGGGTAATTGGGTACTGAAGTGATCTGGTAACCGGCGAGGCGGGAGAGGCAGACAGCGCGGCCTCCATCGGCAGGCGATGGAGGCCGCGGTTTCGTGTTTTGTTCGTCGAGAGCTACTCCGCGCCGCCGGAGCGGATTCGCATTCCGTAGAACGAGCGGTAGACGAAGAAAAAAGAAACCAGGAAGAAGGCGGCGGCGAGCACGTTGGTGATGGTGGCGCCGTGATCTCTCTGAGTAAGATTCACGGCGAGTTCCACGGCCAGCAATCCGAACAGCGTGGTGAATTTGATGACCGGGTTCAGGGCCACGGAAGAAGTGTCCTTGAAAGGATCGCCGACGGTGTCGCCGATTACGGTGGCGTCGTGCAGCGGCGTGCCTTTCTGCTTCATCTCGACTTCGACGATCTTCTTGGCGTTGTCCCAGGCGGCGCCGGCATCGGCCATGAAGATGGCCTGGTAGAGGCCGAAGATGGCGATCGAAATCAAATATCCGATGAAGAAGAACGGCTCGACGAACGCAAACGCAAGCGTGCCGAAGAATACGGCGATGAAGATGTTCAGCATGCCTTTTTGCGCATATTTCGTGCAGATCTCGACGACCTTCTTGCTGTCGGCGACCGAGGCCTTGGTTACGCCTTCGAGCTTGATGTTGGCTTTGATGAACTCGACTGCGCGGTAAGCGCCCGTGGTCACGGCCTGTGTGGATGCTCCGGTGAACCAGTAAATCATGGCGCCGCCGGTGATCAAGCCGAGGAAGAAGGGAGCGTGCAGAAGGGAAAGTTTGTCGACGTTGGCGGTGAGGCCGTGGGTGAGCGCCATGATGATGGAAAAAATCATGGTGGTCGCGCCGACTACGGCAGTGCCGATCAGGACGGGTTTCGCCGTGGCCTTGAAGGTGTTACCTGCACCGTCGTTGGCTTCGAGCAGGTGTTTTGCGCGCTCGAAATTGACGCTGAGATTGAAGTCCTTCTTGATCTCGGCCTCGACGTTCGGAACCTGCTCGATCAGCGACAACTCATAGACGGATTGCGCATTGTCGGTGACCGGTCCGTAGGAATCGACTGCGATGGTGACCGGGCCCATGCCCAGGAATCCGAAGGCGACCAGACCGAACGCGAAGACGGCCGGCGCCAGCATGGTCGCGGCCGCGGCCAAGCCCATCGTGCTCATGGAATAGGCAATGGCCATGAGGATCATCATGGCGAGGCCCAGATAGTAGCAGGAGAAGTTGCCGGCTACGAATCCGGAGAGAATTCCTAGCGAGGCTCCGCCTTCCTGCGCGGAGGTGACAACTTCTCTTACGTGCCGAGATTCGGTGGAGGTGAAAACCTTTACCAGTTCCGGGATCACAGCACCCGCCAGCGTGCCGCAGGAAATAATTGTTGCCAGCTTCCACCACTGGGTGCCGTCGCCCCCCAGGTCGGGGATGATGAAACGCGAAACCAGATAGGTGAGTGCAATCGAAACCAGCGAGGTAATCCAAACCAGCGAAGTGAGCGGTGCTTCGAAGTTCATCTCGTTCGCGTTGCTGTACTTTGCCTTGGCGATGGCGCTGTTCAGGAAGTAAGAGACCGCGCTGGCCACCAGCATCATCACGCGCATCACGAAGATCCAGACCAGCAATTGCACCTGCACCGCGGGCTGGCTCACTCCCAGGAGAATAAAAGTGATCAGGGCCACGCCGGTTACGCCGTAGGTTTCGAAGCCGTCGGCGGAGGGCCCAACCGAGTCGCCGGCGTTGTCGCCGGTGCAATCGGCGATCACGCCGGGATTGCGAGCGTCGTCTTCTTTAATCTTGAACACGATCTTCATCAGGTCGGAGCCGATGTCGGCAATCTTTGTGAAGATGCCGCCGGCAATGCGCAGCGCGGCCGCGCCTAGCGATTCGCCGATGGCGAAGCCGATGAAGCAGGGTCCGGCGTAATCTCCCGGAACGAACAGGAGAATGAAGAGCATGATGAGGAGTTCCACGCTGATCAGCATCATGCCGATGCTCATGCCCGCTTCGAGAGGAATCTGGTACACGGGATACGGCTTGCCGGGCAGGGAAGCGAACGCCGTCCGCGAGTTGGCGAAAGTGTTCACGCGAATGCCGAACCAGGCTACGCCGTAGCTGCCCGCGATGCCGACCAGGCTGAAGGCGAGAATGATGGCCACGCGCATGGCTTCCATATGCTGCAGCACGCCGAAGTAAAGCAGAATGATGACCGCGATAAACGCCCACAGGAACAGGATGAATCTGCCCTGGGTCAGCAGATAAGTTTTGCAGGTCTCGTAGATCAGTTCGGAAATTTCCCGCATGGCGCGATGCACGGGAAGATTCTTCAGGCGCATGTAGATGACCATGCCGAAGCTTAGGCCAAAGAGGCAGAAGAGGATGCCGATCAGCAGCAGGTTATGACCATTGATTCCGCCGTTGAAGAGGGCATTCAGGAAGGAGACCTGAGAAAGGTCGGGCAGCTTCAGCGAAGCCTCGCCGCCCGCCTCAGTCGAGGGCTGAGCCAGGGCAGCAACGGCGCTAATGCAAAGCAGAGCGGCAACCGCCGAAATCTTTTTTATGAGATCGGTGACCAGACCGCGTCCTTGGAACGCAAACGTGGCGAGCCAGGTGCGCATAAGAAAACCTCCGATGAGTGGTTATAAGGAATCTATGAAACAGTTCAGGGACCGCCTCCCGCAGCAATGCCAGCCAGCATTGTTAACGGAGTTCCGAGCACGCTTCCACCTCAAGACCTGAAGAAGGGTTGCAGCTTGGCCGCGTTCGGAGTTTGCGCCAGGTCTACCCGGGAGAATCTGACCGGAAAAGGGCATGCCGATACGGCGGAACTCTCTCCCCGGCATCCCAGCGGAAAACGGATGTTTATAACACGTTGGGGATATTGGGTCAAACGTGATTCGGGCCCTGGTGGTGGCCCACGTTCTCAACCACAGAGGGCACAGAGGAACACGGGGTAAAACACGGAGAAACGCCCGGAAAACCCAGAGTCAAAAGCTTAGAGTCAAAAGCGACGGACAAAGCCTGCCCTGAGCGAAGCCGAAGGGAGTGTCCGTCCTACGCAAGCTTTTTTGCGATTGCGCAATAGAGGTCGATCGCCTCGGCCAGTTGCTGCTTTTCGATGTATTCGCCGTCGGTGTGTGCGACGTGAATCGAGCCCGGCCCGATCAGCAACGGCTCGCCCCAGTTGGTGAGCTTGGGGATGTCGGTGGTGAAGGCGGCGATCATGGTGGGCACTCCGTCGACGGTGCGCAGGCGAAGGAAGGGAAGTTCCAGCGGGAATGTGATTTTTACTTGCTCTCCGGCGGTGGAGAGAATCTGGCGACGAAGATCGTCGGACGGCCCGACCAGGCGATAGAGCAAATCCGCGTGGGCGTAATCCGGGATGACATTGGGGGCGCGCCCGCCTTCAATCGTGCCGATGTTCAGCGTGCACGGGCCAATCTCCGGGTCGAAGGGCAAGGGCATGGCGCGCAGGCGAGTGAGCGCGGGCAGCAGTTTGTCGATGGCAGAATCGCCCAGCTCAGGATAAGCCGAGTGAGCCATGCGCCCGGACGCGGCTACTTCCACGCGGAGTGTGCCCTTCGAGGCCAGCGCGATGTGGTTTTCGGTGGGCTCGCCGTTCACCAGAAATCTGCGGCTGGCTTTCTGAGTGGCGGACGGCTTGGCGGAGGAGAAGTGGCTCGCGGCGTATTCATTGGCGATTTGCGCGCCGAGGCTGTCGCGTTCTTCGCCCGCCACGAACAGAAGGCCGACGTAGATTTGTTCCCGGCGCAAGCGCTCAGCGGCGGCGATCTGCGCGGCGATGATGCCCTTGGCGTCGCACGATCCTCGGCCGTAAATGCGCGTGGCATCTTCGGAAGACGGGATGAACGGCGGAACGGTGTCCATGTGCGTGGAGAAGACGACTCTTGGGAAGTCGGTTTCGGGCTCCCGGCTTCCGGCTTCCGGTTTCCATTCCGGCGGAGTGGCGTAAACGTTGAAGCGGGCCGCCTCCACCGGCATTTTTCTTGCTTTATATCCCAGGCGGGAAAGTTCACCCCAGAGATAATTTCCTACCGCGGCTTCGTTGCCGGTGATCGACTCGATATCGATCAGCTGACGCGTGAGCGTGATGGCATCCATGGTGGAGAGAATAGCAGAGGGGAACCGCGGGTAAGGTGGAAGTCAGGGATCAGTGGTCAGGGGCAGTGCTCACTTCATTCTTACTTCTTAATTTCTTGATTTCTTCATTCTGCATTCTGACTTTTTACTTCGGCTTTCGCCATGTAATCTGGCTCTGTGATTTCTTCGACATCATCCATTCGTTCGCTGTTTCTCGATGGGCCGGCGGGCCGACTGGAGGCGTTGCTCAACGCGGGTGCGGCGAACGCGACCCATGCGGCGGTGGTTTGCCATCCGCATCCGTTGTTTGGGGGGACGCTGCACAATAAAGTTGTCTTCCACACGATGAAGGCCCTGAACAGCTTTGGTTTTCCGGTGCTGCGCTTTAATTTTCGCGGCACGGGGCTGAGCCAGGGTGAACACGATCACGGCAACGGCGAGGTGGAGGACGTCCGGGCGGCGCTCGACTGGCTTGATGCCGAGTTTCATCTGCCGCTGGTGTTTGCAGGATTTTCGTTCGGCGCGGCGGTCGGGTTGAGGGCCGCGTATGCGGATCCGCGGGTCGCGGCGCTGATTGCGGTGGGAACGCCGGTCGGTCCCGTCGCTGCGGGCGAGGAAGAGCCTCGCGTCTACACCTTTGATTACTTAAAGGAATGCACCAAGCCAAAATTGTTTGTCAGCGGGGCGCGCGACCAGTTTGGCCCGCGGGCGAAGTTGGAGGCGCTGGTCGCGTCCCTGATCGAGCCGAAGAAGCTGGTGATGATTGAGGGGGGAGATCATTTTTTCGAGGGGCGGTTGCGGGAGTTGCGGGAGGCGATTGAAGGCTGGGTGAAGGAAGCCGTCGGCCGTCAGCCGTCAGAAGGCTGAGAGCTCTTTATAATCCTTGCCATGTCTTCGGACGCTGAACGTGATCTGCAGTTCCGCGAGATGCGTGAGATTGCTCGCGAGATATTCCTCGGCGCGCTGGCCGCGGCTTCGATCTCCAAGGCTTTTGCGCGGCAGGTGCACTCGGAGCGTGGAGTGTTGCGGGTCTGCGAAGATCTTTACCATCTCGGCGCGTATGCGCGCGTGTTCGTGGTGTCGCTGGGCAAGGCTGGGCACACTATGGTGGAGGCGCTGGCCGGGCAAGTGGGCGCGTTTTCTTTGGAAGGCATTGTGGCCACTTCCGTCGAGCCTGCGGGGCAGGTGCGCGGGTTCCGTTATTTTCAGGGCGGGCATCCCACGCCGAATGCCGAGTCGATTCGCGCCGCGAGTGCGATGCTGAGGGACTTGCAGGCGCAGACGGCGTCGTCGCTGGTGATTTTTCTGCTCAGCGGGGGAGGGTCGTCGATCGTGGAGAAGCCCATCGACGACGAGATCACGCTCGACGACCTCATCGCCACCTATCGCGCGCTGGTGCACTCGAGCGCGCCCATCGCTGAGATCAACGCCATCCGCAAACACCTCTCCGCGGTGAAAGGCGGGCGACTGGCGCAGGCGGCGTATCCAGCGCAGCAGATTTCTCTTCTGGTCTCCGACGTGCCGGATGACACCCCTGATGCGCTGGCTTCCGGGCCGACCATGCCCGATTCAAGCTCCACAGAAGATTGTTACCGCATTGCGGCGGCGCGCGGCTTATTGCAGACGTTTCCCGCAGCGACCCGCGAGTTGTTTGAGCGGCGCGCGCTGGAGGAAACGCCAAAGTCGGATGATCCGGCGTTTTGCTACTCGCGCTGGTGGACGCTGCTCTCGAATCAAGCGGTGGTGGAGCAGGCGAGCCTTGCTGCGACACAGGCGGGGTTCGCAGTGCATGTGGATAATTCCTGCGACGATTGGGACTACGAGAGTGCCGCGGAATATCTGGTGAAGGGGGTGCGTGAACTGAAAACAGAATCGGATCGCGTCTGCCTCATCTCCGGCGGGGAAGTGACCGTGAAGGTCGCGAACGGCGGTGTCGGCGGGCGCAACCAGCAGTTCGCGCTGGCCTGCGCGGAGAAGATTGCGGGAGAAAACATCACTGTGCTGAGCGCGGGAACCGATGGCATCGACGGCAACAGCCCTGCTGCTGGAGCGGTCGCGGATGGCTCGACGCTTTCGCGTGCACAGGCGCGAGGGCTCGATGCGCGAGTGGCGCTTGCGAAGTTTGACGCGTATCCGTTGTTCAACGCCCTCGGCGATGCGATCGAGACGGGACCTACGGGGAACAATCTTCGCGATCTGAGAATTCTGCTGGCCTATTGATAGAGAGCTGCTGTTGGCAGACTGGCTTGCTCTGGCTTACCCTAGCGGCCTATGCGAATTGCCAAACTTCATTTGCAGGTCGCTCTTGCTCTGGTCACGCTTGGGTTGATCCTGGGCTGCGCCGCGGCGGCATCGGCCCAATCTTCGTTCACTCTGGAGCAGGTGATGAGTTCGCCTTTTCCGAGCGAACTGACTGCGGTGTCGCACAGCAGTCGCGTGGCGTGGGTGTTCGACGCCAAGGGTGTCCGCAATGTCTGGGTGGCGGACGGACCAGATTTTATTCACACCGCGCGACAACTTACTCATTACGCCGCGGACGATGGCCAGCCTATCGCCAGCCTGCGTCTCACGGCTGACGGCAAAACAGTTCTCTATGCGCTGGGCAGCGAGTTGAACGACGCGCAGGAGAGCGCGAACCCGGAGAGCTGGACGAAAGGCGCCAAGCAGCAGGTGTTCGCGCTGGATGTGGATTCCAAAGACGTGGATTCCAAAGACTCTGCGCCCCGGCTGTTGGGCGACATGGGATGCCCCGAGGAAGACTGCGAAGACATTCAGGTTTCTCCTGACGGAACGCGTGCGGTGTGGGCGGCGAAGAAGAAGTTGTGGATTGCCAGCGTGGACGGCAAGCAGCCGGCCAAGGAACTGGCAACGGTGCGCGGAGCGGCGGGTGAGCCGAAGTGGTCGCCTGATGGCACCCACATCGCCTTTGTCAGCGGGCGCGATGGTCATAGCCTGGTTGCGATTTACGATTTCGATGACGGATCCATCCGGTACCTGGCGCCGAGCGTGGACAAGGATTCCATGCCGCGCTGGTCGTCTGACGGCGAGTGGATCGTCTTCGTGCGCACCGCTGGAGATGAGGCGAAGCTGCCGCTGATTCCGGTACGCGCGCAGCCGTGGTCGCTGTGGATCGCCGATGCCGCCACTGGAGCAGGTCGGCTCTTGTGGCGCAGCGGAGAGAAGATCGAGGATTCTCTGCCGCGCCTCAGCGAAGATGGCTCGCTCAATGTTGCTGCTGATGGGCGCGTGATTTTTGCCTCGGAGCAGGATGGACGCAATCACTTGTATTCAGTTGCTGCCGCCGGCGGCGGGGCCACGCTGCTCACGCCTGGCGATTTTGATGTGGAAGATGTCACGCTCAGCGCGGACAAGGCGTGGGTGATTTACTCGTCTAATCAGGATGACGTGGACCGGCGGCATTTGTGGCGTGTGGCGGTAGCTGGCGGTAAGCCGCAACAGGCGCTGACTGGCGGCGAGACCATGGAGTGGACGCCGGTGCAGACTGGCGATGGCAAGAGCATTCTTTGCCTGGGATCCACGGCAACATCACCGGCCATGCCGTATGAAGTTACCGCGAAGGGCCGCGAAATGATCGCGAAGCAGGCGCTGCCGAATGACTTTCCTTCTGCTTCGCTGGTGACGCCAAAGCAGGTGATTTTCCAGAGCGAGGATGGCATCACACTGCACGGACAACTATTTCTTCCACGCCTTCCACAACACGATGCGAAAAGCAATGTTCCCGGCCTCGTTTTTATGCACGGCGGGCCAAGCCGCCAGATGATGCTGGGCTTCCACTACATGGATTACTACCACAATGCTTACGCCGAGAATCAGTACCTGGCCAGCCGCGGATATGCCGTGTTGTCGGTGAATTACAGACTCGGAGTAATGTACGGACGCGCGTTTCGCGAAGCTCCCAACAGCGTATGGCGCGGGGCTGCGGAGTACAAAGATGTGGTGGCGGCGGGACGCTACCTGCAATCGCTTCCGGAAGTGGACGCGGAGAAGATCGGGTTGTGGGGTGGTTCCTACGGGGGCTTTCTCACCGCCATGGGGCTGGCGCGCAATTCAGACCTGTTCAAAGCGGGAGTGGATTTTCACGGCGTGCATGACTGGAGCGTTTTTCTCACGGAGCGGCCGTATTTCGGCAATCTGGCACTGCGCCCTCCGGACATGGAGGCTGCGGTGAAGCTGGCTTGGGATTCTTCGCCCGATGCCTACGTGAGCACGTGGAAGTCGCCGGTATTGCTGATCCATGGCGATGATGACCGCAACGTTCCGTTCAGCCAAACTGTGGACCTGGTGCAGCGGTTGCGGGCGCAACATGTCCCGTTCGAGCAAATGATCATCCCGGATGAGATTCACGGCTTTCTGATGTGGAGAAGTTGGATGCGGGCTTATGCCGCGACTGCCGAGTTCTTTGACCGGACGCTGAAGCGCGGGGATAAGATCGGGGCTGGGGATTGGGATTCGCGGTAGGGGCCGCGTAAGGGCACTCAGGTCTGCAGCTGTTGGGATGCGGTAGAACAGACGAGAATGGTTGCTTGGCCTGGGGGCGCGGGGCTTCGCCCACGCGGGACAGCCGAGGCGGCTGTCCCTACGCGGGCGGTGGTGATCATCTACGAGCGCTTACGCGCTCTTGGGCATCTTGGCCATGGCTTCTTCCATACCCTGCTTCATCTCTTCTACCGACAAATCGGCGGTGTGCGTGGCGATGGACCATTTGTGGCCGAACGGATCCCTCAGCTTGCCGTAGCGGTCGCCCCAGAACATGTCGGTGACGGGCATCTCGACGATCGCGCCGGCTTTCACCGCACGATCGAAAGCCGAATCCACATCTTCCAGGTAGATATGGAGGCCGCTTCCCGCGCCTCCGATCGTTTGCGGTGAAACCGAGCCGGCTTGGGGAAATTCGTCGGCCAGCATAATGATGGAATCGCCGATGACCAACTCGGCGTGCATGACTTTGCCGTCCGGACCCTTCATGACACCGCCCTTGATCTTGGCTCCGAGGGCCTGCTGATAGAACTCAACGGCGCGCGCAGCGTCGCGACAGACTAAGTAGGGAGTTATGGAATGGTAACCGTCGGGAATGGCTTTCACGGACATGAGGCCTCCTGATTGCGAAAATCTCGCGGCACAAAGTTTACACCAGAAGTCGGAGGCGATTGTAAACGGAGTGTGACTGTCTTGCGGCGAAAGCTTGGCGAAACAAAACGAGGGATGAATGTCTAGAAAAATCTGGTGATGCCTTCTTCCATTACGAACACACGGTCTTCAATCCCGGCGGAGCGCGCTTCTTCATCGAGCAACTGCAAAGGCTCGTCCATGGGCTCGTGTGAGAGGCGGAAGCTGCCGTAGTGCATGGGAACCATCCAGCGGGCGTTGAGGTCGAGGAAGGCGCGGGTAGCGTCGGCGGGGTTGGCGTGGACGTTGCGAAACTGCGGCGGGTTGTAGGCGCCGATCGGCAGCAGGGCCAGTTCGGGCGACAGGCGGCGCCCGATTTCGCGGAAGCCTGCGAAATAAGCGGTGTCGCCGGCGTGATAAACGGAATGCTTGCCCGCCTGCAACACATAACCCCCGTAGCCGCGGTGCGAATCTTTCAGAATGCGAGCTCCCCAGTGGCGCGACGGGACGTGGGTCACGGAAAGATCGCCGTCGTGCGAAGTCTTCCACCAGTCGAGCTCAATGATTTCGGAAAAACCGAGATCGGCAACCAGATCGGACACATGCGTGGGAACTATGATCGCCGGCGCGGTCCCGCTGGTGCGCAGATTGTTTTGCACAATCGCACGCAACGAGGGCCGGTGCAGGTGGTCGAAGTGCGCGTGCGTGACCAGAACCAGATCGATGGACGGGAGATCGCGGACCCGCAAGCCGGGGCGGCGCAACCGCTTCAGCACGAAGAGCCAGCGCGCAAAATTAGGATCGATGAGCACGCTGCGTCCGCCGATCTGCACGAAAAAACTGGCGTGGCCGATGAAAGTAACGCCCAGATCGCCGTTCCCGGCCAGGCGCGGGGTGTGCGTCTCGCCGCACCGCGGGGTGACTGCGGAGTGGCGCACCAGGCGCGAAAACTGGGTAGCGCGTTTGCGCAGAGCCGGATTGCGAAGCGTTTGTTTAATCATCCTGCCTGATCTTGCCGCCTGGTCTTACTGCCCGATCTCACTGCGATGAAGCCTGGGAGCCACTCGCTTACCAAATTCGATGATTCCTGGAAGTGTTCGGGTCCATTTTAGTTCACCAAAGGCGGCTCCTGCGTCTGCAAATTTTGGCGTACGAGGTACTAGAGTAATTTGGAGCAGGAGCGACGGGCAGCAAGTAACAAGAAAACGTTTCAACGTACTCTGCCTGACGCGGCCACAGGGAGATCTCTGCCGCGAGGTCTGCATCGTGCTTGTGCCAGAATGGAGCATGACCTCGGCGGAATCGGCAGAGTCTGCGCGCAGCTGGAATCGGCTGGACGGAGTTGATCTGCTGCGCGGTCTCGCCATTTTGTTTGTGTTGATGAATCACGTCAACATGCGGCTGCTTTCCGCAGATGTGCCGTATACAAAGGGGCTTCCAGATCAGCTGGTGTCCTCGCTCGTGTGGAATGGTCAGCGGGGCGTGCAGATATTCTTCGCCGTCTCAGGATTTCTGATCACGTCGACAAGCCTTCGTCGCTGGCACTCGCTCTCGAACGTTGACCTACGCGCTTTCTACCAGATGAGGCTTGCCCGCATCGCGCCTTTGCTGGTGGCGCTTCTGGCGATATTGAGTGTTCTTCATTTCGCTCACATCAAGCACTTCGTTGTTCCGTCGAAGACCGGAGGGCTCGGGCGTGCCCTGGTCGCCGCACTGACATTTCATGTCAACGTGCTGGAAGCTCGCCGCGGCTACCTTCCGGGCAACTGGGATATTTTGTGGTCTCTTTCTGTGGAGGAAATGTTTTATATCTTTTTTCCGCTGACTTGCAGGCTGCTTGGGCGTGGAAAATTGCTGATCACACTGCTTTTCGCGTTTGTGATTATCGGCCCCTTCGGGCGAACTTGGTTTACTCACGGAAATGAAGTATGGAGGGAATATTCCTACCTCGGCGGGATGGACGCGATTTCTCTCGGCTGTCTCACCGCAATCATTACTGCTAAGCGCCGCCTTTCACGTTCTGTGGTCGCGGCTCTGGTGAGCGTAGGTGCATTCGTTGTGGGCTTCAGTCTTTGCTTCTCGCTCGCAGCGGACCGCTGGGGCCTTGCGCGAACCGGGCTGGATATGACGGTACTCGCGGTGGGCACCTGCATGCTCATTGCTGCGGCTGCGGAGACGAGTTGGAGAAGTCCGCGCCTGTTAAGCCCTATGCTCAAACTGGGCCAGCGCAGCTACGAGGTTTATCTGACTCACATGTTCCTCGTGTTTGCGCTGTTTCAGATTTTCATTGCCGTCGGCACACCCATGATCGTCGTTCCGGCTCTCTTCCTCGTTGTCATTCTCTTGTCAGGGCTGTTGGGCGATCTGGTGGCGAGGTTTTACTCGGAACCTGCGAATCGTTTCCTGCGCGAACGCTGGGGAGACGGTGCGAACCGGCTCGGTTCGGTGATTGAGCCGGCTGCAGCGGCAATGCACGAGAAAAAAGCGCGCGTGGAGAAGGCATAGTCCGAGATTTGCTTGGCTTAATTTGCCTGACGCTGATTTGCTTGACCTTGATCGCTCAGGTCATATCTAATCCGAATCTGTTCTTATCCGTTCCTCTGTTCGACGGGAGACGTACAGCATGCGAGTTGCTTTTCTGGGATTAGGAATCATGGGGCACGCCATGGCCACGAATCTGGTGAAGGCGGGGCATGAGGTCACGGTGTGGAACCGCACTCCGGGCAAACTGGTGGAAGGCGCGGGCGTCGCTCCGACTCCGGCCGCGGCGGTGCAAGGCGCTGAGGTCGCCTGGCTTTGTGTGGCCGATACGGACGCCGTCGAGGGCGTTCTGTTTGGCGCGGACGGCGCGGAAGCATCGCTAACGGAAGGCATGATCATTGCGGATTCGAGCACTATCTCGCCGTCAGCCACGCTGAAGTTCGCGGAGCGCGTGGCGAGCAAAGGTGTGGCCTGGGTGGACGCGCCGATGACCGGATCGAAGATCGGCGCGCAGAACGGGACGCTGGTATTCATCGTGGGCGGAGACGAAGCCCAGATCGAGCGTCTGAAGCCGCTGTTCGCGGCCATGGGTAAGAAAATTTTCCGCATGGGCGACACGAGCAAAGGACAAGCCACCAAGCTGGCAATGAATCTGCAGATCGCGCTCATCTTTGAAGGCTTTGCCGAGGCGTTGACCCTGGCTACGAAATTGGGCGTCGACTCGCAACAGCTGGTTTCGCTGATCGACGCGACCATGGTGAAGTCGGGAGTGGTCGAGTACAAGGCTCCGTTCGTTCTGGCGCGCGACTTCACGCCGAATTTTCCGCTGCGCCTGATGCACAAAGACATTCGGCTGACGCTGGAAGCAGCGAAAGAAGCACGGGTGAAGCTGCCCGCGCTCGAAACCGTGGAAGAAATCTACGAACTCGCAACCGAAGAGGGTCAGCAGGATCTGGACTACGCCGCTACGCTGACGCTGCTGGAAAAATGGGCAGGTGTGCAGGTGAAGGGGAAGGCCGCGTAGGGAGCGCTGGCGGCCGCAAGTCCGTCACTTACACAAGTCCATCAGTTAAGAAGGAGCATGATGCGCTGGTACCACTATGTGGCGTACTTCTTCGGGGGCGCATTCCTCGCGAACGCCTTGCCCCATCTTGGCAACGGGATTTCGGGGCACGCCTTTCAGAGCCCCTTCGCGTCACCACCCGGCGTGGGCTTGTCCTCTGCGATGGTGAACGTCGCATGGGGCCTCTTCAACCTCGCCATCGGCTACCTGCTGGTCTGTCGCGTCGGCAGCTTCGATCTGCGCAAGACCCAGCACGTGCTTGTCCTTGGGGCGGGCATTCTTGTCATGTCCCTTATGCTGGCCCACGCATTTGGACGGTTCCACGGGGGAATGTGAGCCTGCCTTTCCGAGTGCATCAGCGTACTGCCTAATCCTGAAGTACACGCGCGAACACATCGCGGTCCACGTTGCCGCCGGTGACTATCAGGCCTACGCGTTTTCCACGCAGCGCTTGCTTCTCTTTCAGAGCGGCGGCCAATCCCGCGGCGCCGGCTCCTTCGACTACGTTGTGCGTGTCGGTGAAATAGATTTTCATAGCTTGCGCGATTTCTTTTTCGCTCACCTGCAGCACGCGGTCGACATTTTCGAGAACTACCGCAAGCGACGCGTCATCGGGGACGCGGCAGGCCATGCCGTCGCCCAGCAGGGTCGTGACGGGAGCGGCGATTTTGCGTCCGGCTTCAAACGAGAGCGCATAGGCGGGTGCGCCTTGCGGGACCACGCCTACAATTCGCGTCTTCAGGTTCAGCCCATTGCGAACCGCACTGCAAGAGCAGATGCCCGATCCCTGGCCGATGGGCACGTAAACCACATCCACGTCGGCGACTGCGGAGAAAAACTCGAGCCAGTAGGTGGCCACGCCTTTCACGATGTTGTGGTGATAAGACGGCACGAAGTGCCATCCGTGGTCGGCAGCGAGTTTCTGCGCGTGCTCTTTGGACTCCTGAAAGTCATTGCCAAACTCGATGAGGTCGGCGCCCTGCGCGCGCATGGCGGCATTTTTCTCCGGACTGTTTCCCCGCGGCACCACAATGTGCGCGGGCACGTTGAACCGGCGGGCTGCCAGTGCCACCGACTGGCCGTGATTGCCGCGCGTGGCGGTGACCAGGCCTTTTATGTTGTTCGATCTTATGTTGTTCGATCCATTATTTTTCGACCCGTGAAACAGTTCCGCGGCATAAACTATCGCGGTGCGTGCTTTGAACGCTCCGATGGGAGTGTGGTTCTCGTGTTTCACCCACACTTCGGCTTCCAGGCGCTCGCAGAGCAGAGGCCAGACAATCTGCGGCGTCGGGGGCATCACGGCGTAAACCAACTGCTGGGCAGCTTTGATTTCGTCGATGGTTGGTAGGGATGTGGCGGGCGAAGGGGTTGCGACCACGGATTCGTTCATCTTCATCATAGAAAATTCGACCTCGGACCCTCAGACGTCGGACCCCGAACCTGGGCCGACCTCTTAACGTTGAATGACTGACTTCCGAACCTCACACTTCAGACCTGTTTCTGATCGTCGCCCGTGACCGCGGGATTCAAATTAAGGCGGCCTTACGCGGCGTGAAAAACGGACCGTATAACGCCACCGTTACCATCGTAACGGCGCAAAAACCGCTATTACACAAGTATTACAGTCACTTGCAGCGGTCCCTGATAGCTTAGAAAAAGAAGAAGTCAACGCCACAAACGGGGACCGTCACTTGGATATGGAACTGCAAGATCTGGAAAAACCGCAGGCCGAACGCGACGAAATTAATTGGGTCACGGCGATCTTCATGTCGCTGTTCCATGTAGGGGCCGTCGCCGCACTTTTCTTTTTTACCTGGAAAGCACTTTTCGTAGCGATGTTCCTGTGGTGGGTTTCCGGGAGCCTCGGCATCGGCATGGCCTACCATCGCCTGCTCACGCACCGCGGCTATAAGACTCCGAAGTGGGTCGAATATTTCCTTACGGTTTGCGCCACGCTCGCGCTCGAAGGCGGACCGATTTTTTGGGTAGCCACGCACCGCATTCATCATCAGTATTCCGACCAGGAAGGCGATCCGCATTCGCCGATCGACGGCAAATGGTGGTCGCACATGGGTTGGATTCTGATGGGCAAGTCGATGCACCATGACACGACCACGCTGGCCCGCTACGTCCCCGACCTCGCCAAAGACAAATTTCACGTCTGGATCACCAAGTATCACTATGTGCCCATGATTGTGCTGGGCGGAATTCTTTACGCGATCGGCGGAATGCCGTTCCTGATGTGGGGCATCTTCATGCGCACTGTGGTGGGACTGCATGCCACATGGCTGGTGAATTCGGCCACGCACTCCTGGGGCACGCGCCGTTTCGCGACGCGCGACCTTTCCACCAACAGTTGGTGGGTAGCGGTGCTGACGTTTGGCGAGGGCTGGCACAACAATCACCACGCGCATCCGACCGCGGCACAGCACGGATTCAGATGGTATGAAGTCGATATGAACTGGTACGGCATTTGGGCGCTGAAGCAACTGGGCCTGGCCTGGGACATCAAGCGCGTGAAGCTCGCAGAAGTAGAACGCGGGCTGGTGCCGACGCCGAACGGAAGACTGATCACGCCGGCCATGCCGGAAGGCATGGTTGCAGGCGACTAAGCGCGAAGCGACTCACCCTGCGCTGGTTAGGACGATTCAAGAACCCGCCTCATTGGCGGGTTTTTTTGTGGGCGACATTCATGATGCCGCGCATCTCTGCGGGATTACTAAACGCCTAGGCGTGAAAGCGGTAAAATCGGGCTGACTGTTTATTCGTCGTTCGCTATGCGCATCACGAGCCGCCGCGGAACTATCGTATTTTTTCTCTGCCTGGGCATCGGCCTGGTGGCGCTGGCGGTTGCGCTCAATGTGGGATGGATCATCCTCAACTGGCGCGAAGGCGTTCTGCTGTTCTTTGGAATTATTTTTTTTGCCGTGATTATTGCTGGCATGATCGTGAACACCACGTTTCTGCTGCGCGAAATCCGGCGCAACGAACAGCACGACAGCTTCATCAATGCTGTCACCCATGAACTGAAAACGCCGGTGGCGTCGATCCGGCTGCACCTGGAAACACTGCAGCGCCGCGATCTTCCGGAAGCGCAACGGCAGGAGTTCTACCGCTTGATGCTGCGCGATACCGACCGGCTCACCGACACCGTGGAGCAGGTTTTGCGAGCGGGGCGGGCTGGGGACAAGAAAGCGGGAAAAGAGAAAGTTGAAGTCGACTTCCGGCAGGTGGTGCGCGACTGCATGGATGTGGCCCGCACTCGCCATAGCTTGCCGCCGGAGGCGCTGCGCTATGAAGAAGCTGGCGCAAGCGCCGCGGGAGTGAATGCCGAAGGAGCGAATGCCGCCGGAGCAATCGTCGCAGGAACGAAGGGCGCGGGACTGAACGGAACGCCGATGCGGGTGCAGGGCAGCGCCGAAGACCTGCGCACCGCGGTGTTGAACCTGCTGGATAATGCCATTAAGTATTCGGGTGAAAACGTGGAGGTGCGGGTACGCCTGGAAACGCCCGACGAAAAGCACGTTGTGCTAAGCGTGCAGGACCAGGGCGTCGGAATTCCCGCCGATGACGTCAAACTGATCTTCCGGCGCTTCTATCGCGTCAGCCATCGCTCTCTGGCGCATGTGAAGGGAACCGGATTGGGCTTGTTCATCGTAAAGGCCATTGCGCAAAAACATGGCGGCAAGGTGTTTGCTGAGAGCGAAGGCGAAGGCCAGGGCACGACCGTGACGCTGCAACTGCCGCGAATGGTATCTCCGGGGCCGACCGAATGAGTCGCGTGCTGGTGGTGGAGGACGAAGAGCATCTGGCCCAGGGACTGCGCTTCAACCTGGAAGCCGAGGGCTATTCCGCGGAGGTTGTGGGAGACGGCGAGACCGCGACCGAGCGTCTGCTGCGAAAAAACGAAAACTTTGATGCGGTGGTGCTCGACATCATGCTGCCCGGGAAAGATGGATTCAGCGTGGTTTCGGAGTTGCGGGCGGCGCGGAATTATGTTCCGGTGCTCATGCTGACGGCGCGCGGGCGTCCCGAAGATGTGCTGAAAGGCTTCGCATCGGGAGCGGACGACTATCTGCCCAAGCCGTTCGATCTGGAAATCCTGCTGGCGCGTCTGCAGGGACTATTGCGGCGCAGCCAGTGGGTGCAGTCTGCGCAGGCTGAGACGCAGAGTGCCGGGTCGCCGAGTGGAGACGCGACGGCGGGCGACGCACGCAGCGTAGGCGATTTCGGGAAGTTTTCGTTTGGCGGGAAGACCATCGATTTTGGCGCGCTCGAATTGCGCAGCGGCGACAACACGATTCATCTCACACTGATGGAATCGGAACTGCTGCGCCATCTGGTGCAGAACGATGGCAAGGTGGTTTCGCGCAAACAGATCTTGGAGGAAGTTTGGGGTCTGCACGAAGACACGGACACGCGCGCCATCGACAATTTCGTGGTGCGGCTGCGGCGCTATATTGAAGACGATCCGGGGAAGCCTCGCCACTTGCTGACGGTGCGAGGAGTAGGGTATCGATTCCTGGCGCGGCCGAGTTTTTAGCTTAGAGCTATTGGCCCACAACCGGAATCCAGGCAGCGCTAAGGCGCCGGAGCCGCTCGGCCGACGTTACGGAGGGTATGCTAACATCTCGGAACAGACCGACCCAGGAGGCCCTTTATGCGCCGCTGGCTTGTACGCCTCGCCCCTCTCTTGCTCATCGCTTCGCTCGCGCCCTCTCAGGATGTCGCGGATCCGGTTCACCACGTGTCGCGGGCCATTCCGGTAGTTGCCCCGACGCATGAGGTTTCGGCTGAGCGTCCGCGGGAGTGGACTCTGCCCATCGCGCAGCCCGCGGCCCCTGATCCCACAACCGACACGAACACCTGGCAGTTACTCGCCACCTTGCCCGGAACCATTCTTCATGACATCGCGTTTCCCACCGCCAAGATTGGTTACGCCGCGGGGGAACATGGCCAGCGGAAATAGCTGGGTGCAGGTGCTGAGCGCAGGCGACAACTATTACTTCTATGGCGTCGCCACGCTGTCGCCCAGCGAAGTGGTCATTTCCGGCTTCTACGATTCTTCCGTCACGTCGTACGGCGTTTTCCGCTGGAGTTACGACGGCGGGAATACCTGGACGAGCGATCTGAGCTTCGGTTCGCCGACGCTGCAACGCGTTCGGTTTGTTAAGAGTCAGGATGGCCTCATCATGGAAGAGGGCGGCGGCAACTCTCCCACCAACAGTGAGTTTACGAGCAACGGGGGCGCTGCGGTTTCTGACTGGACGAGCGTCGTCTCCAATTCCGATGGCGGCTGGTTCGATCCCCAATTCTCGTTCCTGGCAAACCTGCACGCACGAGCCTCCGGCATCAACTTCTGCACCAGCCTCACGGGCGGCGCGCAATGGACCTGCAAGCCCTCGGTCGATTCCGTTTTTGATGGTCCCGTGTTTTTTCTGAGCGACAGCCGGGGCTGGGTCGGAGGCGGTGAGATTTCTCCCAACGTCGAGGGTTGGATTCATCTCACGACCAACAGCGGCCGGACCTGGACTGGCCGTGTTCTTGACGGGCCGTGGCCCATCCGTTCGATCCTGTTCCTGAATAAAGACACGGGATGGGCGACCGGAGGCAATTTCTATACCGGTGTGGGCGGCATGTACTTTTCCACCGACGGCGGCAATACCTGGTCGGTCGACGCCACCACGAACGCGGAAATGGGCTCCTGCGCGCAACACACAATCCCCGGCGCGCACCAGATCTGGTGTGCCGGTTTCCTGGGTACCGTGCAGGACTATTCCAGCGTCATTTACAGCACGCAGTTCTAAGAGCCTCTCGTTTACGCGCGGCAGAGTTCTGACACTAATGCCTCGCGGCGTTCGAGGGCGATGGTGTCTGAGCGCTTCAGGGCCACGCTATACACCGATAACGACAGGGCCGCCAACACCAGGAAGAGCAGGGTTGCGATCCAGAAGTTGTTGTAGAGACGCGCCAGCATGAAGACGGCCCCGCCCACGGCAACGATGACCAACTGAACGACCAGGCTGATCAGCACGGTGACCTGGGAGGCGCGCTGCCGGCCGATCGTGGAGACGTCCACGCGCTTGGGAGAGTAGAGCGAAAGCAAATTTCCCGCGGTGAAGTTCAAAGGCGCGGCAAAAAGCAGGCCCGCGAGCGTGGCTACCGTGACGTCAAACGCCGGCCTGCCATAGAGGAAAGAGATTAGCAGCCAGGCCAGCGTGGCATCGGCCAGCACAACTGCGGCGTGCATCAGGTTCTTGGCCAGCACAATCTGACGAAAGTGCGCGGGCGAGGCAAAGAAAAATTGAATGCCGCCTGCGTCACCGCCAAAGCTGTTGTAGACAATATTAGTGAGCGCCAGCAGGGAGTAGGCGGCCGCCGCCGGAAATGCCACGTCGGATGCTCGCATGAAGTTGGTGTGCCACATCGACCGCGCCGGTCCGAGGCGGAAAACTACCAGCATAAAAAGCGGCACGAGCAGTGCCAGCAGCATGGCGCCGCTGCGCATGAGATAGCGAACTTCTTTCTCGAACACCGCGGCCACGACCTGGGAGAATCCGGGCAAGCTCCATCCCAGGCGTAGTCCGCGGGCTTCCTGCTTAACGCTGGCAGCGGCAGATTCGTTTAGGTTTTCGCCGCGATATTGGGCGCGCAGGCGCAGATGGAGCAGGCAGCCCATCAGCGCCGCGATGCTTCCGAGGAAGACAAAAGAACTGACGCCAATGGTGAAATGCTCATGGGCGACTTGCGCAATGGCGTCGGCGGCCAGGCCAGGTGGCAGGAAGGCTTGCACCGAAACCACCAGGTCCAGCGTCTTCTGCGTCGCCGGTTGCCGTTCGAAGTGCTGCATGGCCGGGCCGATGAGCTGGATGCTGAGCATGACCAGAATGAAAAGCACGCCCATGATTTCGCGCGTGCGCCGCTGCGCCAGCCAGCGCTCGAGCCAGGCGAAGACCATCTGCAGGAACAGCAGGTTGAAAGCGGCAAACAGCCCCACCACGGGCAGCGCCCAGACCACCAACAGCGGGTCGGCCGCGGCAATGCCCAACAGCATTCCGGTTAGCCACATGCAGCCCAGCGCGGTGGCCGGGTCGAAGGAGCCGTAAGCGAGACGAACCAGAAAATACGCGCGATAGCCGAGCGGGAAGCGCAGAAGGTCACCCGAGTCGGGATTGTTGGTGAAGGCAGTCGACATGACGGGAAAAAGCTGCCAGAACAAAAACACTCCCCAGAACATTACAGCCAGCATCTCTGGCTTGCCCTGCGAAACGAAATACCAGGCACCGAAGGCGGATCCGAGAGAGCCGCCGAATCCGCCAACCGTGAAGAAGACTGTCATGAGAACGCGCGAAATCACTTCCGCTTTGCCGCGCTTGGTGCGCAGAGAGTTGGCGAACATGCGCCAGCGTAGCCAGGCGATGGCAGCGAGTTGGGCGCGGGGGTGGAGGGTGGGCGTCGGAGTGGTCAAGTTCTTATCCCAGCCACGAGAGTTCCTGCTCGGCCTGGCGGCTGCCTCCTACGATGCGGAGGAAGATTTCTTCGAGCGTCAGCTTCCCGGCCGATGCGACTTCGCGCGACGCGCCGTCCCCGGATGGGCCCGCTCCGGCGGCGAGAGCCTGGGCTTCGACTCCGGCGCGGAGTTCTTCTAATGATCCGTGTGCGACGAGGCGTCCCTGATGGATGATGGCGACGTGGCTGCACAGGCGTTCCACGATTTCGAGCACGTGCGACGTGAGAAAAATTGTGGCGCCGCGCGCGATCATGCCTTGCAGCATGGATTTGAGCGTACCAGCGGCGATGGCGTCCACGCCTTCGAAAGGCTCATCGAGAAACAGAACCTTGGGGCCGTGGATCACGGCAGCGGCCATGGCCAGCTTTTTTTGCATGCCATGGGAATAGTCGGTGACGAGCTTCTTGGGCTGATCGGCGAGTTGCATGAAGTCAAGCAACTCGGCGGCGCGCTGGGCGGCGGTGGTGCGATCCAGGCCATACATGCGGCCGGCGAAGTTCAGGAATTCTGACCCGGTGAGGCGGCCGAACAGCGCCATGCCTTCCGGGACCACGCCGATCTGCCGCTTGACGTTTACCGGATCGCGGTTGAGATCGAGTCCGAGAATTTCAATTTGCCCGGAACTGGGCGCGAGCAGGCCGGTGAGCATCTTGATGGTGGTGGATTTTCCCGCGCCGTTTGGTCCGAGGAAGCCGAAAAACTGCCCAGGGGCGACTTGCAGGTTGACGCTATCGACGGCGAGCAGTTCTCCGAAGCGGCGGGTCAGCCCTTGAGTGCAGATGGTGGGTGCGGAGTCCATGAAAGCTCTGAATCTAGCATAGTCGGGAGCTCCCGGTGGGGCCGCGAATTCGGGTTCCGGCTGCTGTAACGTCGGGCAACGTACTTGCTGAAAAGGAAAAACAGCTAAATATTTGAAGCTATGGAATATCCGCGCAGCGCTTTCGTCTGATCCACTGGCTGAGATACAGTGGGTGCGATGAAGCGCTCGGTGAAAGAGATTGCGGAAGCCGTCGGAGCTCGGCTGGTAGGCGACGGCAGTGTTTTGGTGGGCAGCGTGGCCAGCATCGCATCGGCGTCGCCGGACGACCTGGTGTTCGTTGCGGATGAGAGGCACTTGGGGGATGCATTGCAATCCCTGGCCGGAGCAGTGATCGCCGGGGAGTTTGCGGCCGCGTCGTCGTCGAACAAGCCGTTGCTCATCAGCGGACATCCCAAGCTGGCGTTTGCCCGTGCCGCGCGCTGGCTTCAGGAGCAGAGTTCCGAGAAGACGCCATCCAAAGTAAATTCCGGTGGCGTGCATGCCACGGCGGTGGTGAGTGCTTCGGCGCGTCTCGCCGCGGGAGCAGTGGTGGAAGCGCGGGCGGTGGTCGCCGACCGCGCTGAGATTGGTGAGGCCACGCACATCGGGGTTGGCGCTGTGGTGGGAATGGAAGTGAAGATTGGGAACGGGTGCAGGATTTATCCTCAGGTCACGATTTATCCGGGAACGATCATCGGCGATCGCGTGATCGTACATGCGGGAGCGGTGCTGGGCAGCGATGGTTTCGGGTACGTGCGTGATCGCGAAGGGCGCTTCGAAAAATTTCCGCAAGTGGGGCGCTTGGTGATTGAAGATGACGTGGAGATCGGCGCCAACACTACCATTGACCGCGGCGCGCTCGACGAAACCCGCATCCGGCGGGGAACGAAAATCGACAACCTGGTGCACGTCGGCCACAACTGCCGGATCGGCGAAGATGTAGTAATCGCTGCGCAAACTGGACTTTCCGGAAGCATTGTGATTGAGAATGGCGTAGTGCTGGGCGGGCAGGTTGGAATCGGCGAGCATGCCCGCATTTGTGAAGGAGTGATGCTGGGCGGCCAGGGTGGCGTGCTGCCGAATAAAGTGCTGCGCGGCAAGGGAGTAGCGTTCTGGGGCACGCCGGCGAAACCAGTGCGAGAATATTTGAAGCAGCTGGCGGCGCTGGCGCGGCTGGGGAAGAAGTGAGGGACTGACCGGGCTTCGGCTCTCGGGCCTCAGGCTTCGGCCAAAACTCCTAACGGTTTCGTTCGCAAGTTGACTCGGAGCTCTTCGGCCACTCTTGTAAGGAACCTGTGTTGGCCGAAGCCCGAAAGCCGAAGCCCGAAGCCCGACTTATGGCAATCATCGTGATTGGCGGACATTCGCGGAGCGTGGGTAAGACCAGCTTGGTGGCTGGTCTGATCGCGGCGCTGCCTGAATTCGACTGGACGGCCGTGAAGATCACGCAGTATGGGCACGGCACTTGCTCGGCGAATGGGGAGGCGTGCGACTGCGCGACCGCCGACCGTTGCTGGGCGATCCTCGAAGAGCAGGACCGGTCGGGCGAGTCGGACACTTCGCGATTTCTGGTAGCGGGTGCGCGGCGCTCGCTGTGGGTGCGCACCGAGCAAGGGCGTCTGGACGAGGCCATGCCCTCATTGCGCGCAAAGATGGCGGCAGCGCGCAATGTGATTCTGGAGTCGAATAGCGTGCTGAAGTTTCTGCAACCGGATTTGTACTTGACGGTGCTCGATCCCGCGACCGCGGACTTCAAGAATTCGGCACGCGAGTTTCTGGATCGTGCCAGTGCGGTGATTCTTCACGGAGCCAACGGAACGGCGTGGCAGGGGACTTTGTTCAAGCCTGGGAGTCCGGTATTTAAGATCGCGCCGCCGCCTTACGTGACGCCGGAGATTGTCGAGTTCGTGCGCGGCAAGCTGGCGGAGGTCGGGACCGCGGTCTGAAATTGCGCCGAATTAATGCCAGCGTCGATCGGCGCAAAACTGGTTTTGTTATGCTTTCTTACTTATGCGCAGCATTCATTTCAGCGCCTGGCTGTTGGTCGCATTGTCGGCGCTGCTGCAGATCCTGATTTTTCCTCTTCCCGGTCTCTACTTTCTTTCCTGGTTTGCGCTGGCGCCGCTGATCCTCGCAGTACTGCGCGCGCGTCCGGCGGGAGAGCTGGAGATTGACGGCTCCGTCAAGCTGCGCGCGGCGTCGCCGGGGCAGGCATTTTTGCTGGCATATGTCTGCGGCGTGATCTGGTTTGCCGGAACCTGTTACTGGATTTTCAACACCATGCGCCAATTCGGCGGGATGAGCACGCCGTTGGCGCTGCTGGCTCTTTTTCTGTTCTGTCTCTACCTCGGCATCTATCACGGTTTGTTCGGTCTGTTGCTGGGGCTGATGGCGGGTCCCGGACGCGATTATCGACGCGCGCTGGTGGCCGCTCCGTTTCTCTGGGTGGCGACCGAACTGGCGCGCACGCGGATTACGGGGTTCCCGTGGAACCTGCTGGGAACTGCCCAGGTGGATAATGTTCCGCTCTGCCGTATCGCGACGTGGACGGGCGTTTACGGCATCTCGTGCGAGATCGTGCTGGTCAACGTGGCGGTCGCAGCGGCGTTTCTGGTTCCGCGCCAAAAACGCGCCGCGCTGCTGGTGGCTGCGCTGGCCGCGGCCGCGGTGCTGCAATCAGGACGGTTGGTGGAGCCTCCGGCCGCACTCGCGAACCGTGAAGCACTGCTCGTGCAGCAGAATATTCCGATTGCCGTTCGCTGGACTCCGGATTATTTCGACCGCACGTTGAGCGAACTGACCTCACTGACCCTGAAGTCCGCCGCGGATGGTGCTGCGCAGGTTTCATCGGGACAGGCGTCGGCTGGGCAAGCTCCGACGGGGCAGGGCTCAACAAACAAACTTGACTTAATCATCTGGCCGGAATCGCCGGCGCCGTTCTATACCAGCGATCCAAGATTCAGGAACGCGATCAGCGATATGGCGCGCCGAGCCGGGACTTGGGTCGTGACGGGCTCCATCGGAACCGCACCTGCCACGCTGAGCGGCGGGCGTGAGTTAATTTTCAACTCTGCGGTAATCGTGAGTCCCACGGGCGCGTGGACCGGCCGCTACGACAAAGTCCATCTCGTACCGTTCGGAGAGTATCTCCCGTTCCCGACTCTGTTTTCATTCGCCGGAGGATTGAGCAAAGAAGTGGGTGAGTTCGAAGCAGGCAGTTCTCGCGTGCCGCTGGATGCAGGAGACGCAAAGCTCGGCGTTTTCATTTGCTACGAGTCGGTTTTTCCCGATGACGTTCGTCAGTTTGCCGATCAGGGCGCGCAAGTGTTCGTCAATATTTCGAACGATGGATGGTATGGCGACAGCGGCGCGTGGTTCCAGCATGTGAACCAGACGCGGATGCGCGCCATCGAAAACGAACGCTGGATTCTGAGCGCTGCCAATACTGGATTGACGGGCTCGATCGATCCTTACGGACGGATGGTGGTCCGCGCGCCACGGAAGGAGCGCACCACGCTCGTGGCGCCGTATGCCCCCACCTACGTAACCACGTTTTACTCGCGTCACGGCGACTGGTTCGCGATGCTGTGTGCGATAATTTCTTTGGGAGCTCTGGTTGAACGCTTTGCGTTTTCCAAGAGAACGCAAGAAAAGAAACCGAAAGAAAGTTGATTCTTCCTCATGACTCAGGAATTCGAACAGGAATACGAAAAGCTGCACAAGAAAGTGCAGGAACTCCGGGAGTATCTTTGACGCGGACAAACTCCGTCCGCAACTAGCCGAAATTGAGAAGCAGGCCGCCGACCCGAATTTGTGGTCGAATCCGCAACGATCCCAACAAGTGATGCGCGAGAAGAAGCGCCTGGAGCATCTTCTGGCCACGGACGCCGATCTGGTGCGCCGCGGGGAAGACATCACCGCTTACTTCGACCTGGGCCGTGAAGGCGAGAACGTGGATGCCGACCTGCGCCGCGAAATTGATGCGCTCACCGCTCTGATCGACAAGCTCGAAACCGAGACGCTGCTCTCCGGCCCCAACGATGCGCTCAATGCCATTGTGACGATTCATCCCGGCGCGGGCGGCACCGAATCGCAGGACTGGGCCGACATGCTGCTGCGCATGTATTTACGCTGGGCCGAGCGCCAGGGATTCGAAACCGTTCTCTACGACTACCAACCCGGCGAAGAGGCGGGACTGAAGTCAGCGACCTTCGCGGTGAATGGCGAGTACGCTTTCGGATTGCTTACGAGCGAAATCGGCGTGCACCGACTGGTGCGCATTTCTCCGTTTGATCAGGCCAAGCGTCGGCATACCTCATTCGCCAGCGTGTACGTCTCCCCGGAAATCGACGACAGCATCGAAATCGTCATCAAGCCGGAAGATATCCGCACTGATACTTACCGGTCGAGTGGCAAGGGTGGGCAGCACGTAAACACGACCGATTCCGCGGTGCGAATTACGCACATCGCCACCGGCCTGGTCGCCAGTTGCCAGAACGAGCGCTCACAACATAAGAACCGCGAACGCGCCATGAGTATGCTGCGCTCGAAGCTGTACGAATTCGAGATGGAAAAAAAGCGCGCGGCCACGAAGAAAATCGAAGACTCGAAGCTCGATATCGAATTCGGATCGCAGATTCGCTCCTACGTGCTGCAGCCTTACCGCATGATCAAGGATCACCGCACCAAGACCGAGGTGGGTGATGTCGACCGCGTGCTGGATGGAGATTTGCAGCCGTTTATCCGCGCCTACCTGATGGCGCGGCGCGGAGAAAAGCAGTGAAGCTGAAGTCAAAATCTACAAACCAAAAAGGGCATCTTTCGGCTTCGCTCAGGGCAGGCTCCAGTAAGCGGAAATCCTCCGTCTCGCGAAGCGCTGTCAAGCTCGGCCCGCGTTTCCTGAGCGCGTTTCAGTTTGCGGCCAAGAAGCACGCCGGCCAGACTCGCAAGGCTTCGACGATTCCCTACATCGCGCACCTGATGGGCGCGGCGTCACTGGTGCTCGAAGCTGGGGGCAACGAGGATCTCGCCATCGCGGCCCTGCTGCATGACGTCGTCGAGGATTGTGGCGGGGCGCCGATGCTGAAGGAAGTGCGCCGGCGATTTGGAAACCACGTGGCGCACATCGTGGACGGATGCACCGACTGGGATACCGATCCCAAACCTCCGTGGCGGGAACGAAAGGAAAATTATCTGCGGCACCTGAAGCGGGCGGATGCCGGCACGCGGCTGGTTTCCGCGGCGGACAAACTGAATAATATTCGTTCGATCCTCACCGACTATCGCGAAATCGGGGAATCTGTTTGGGCACGGTTCCACGGTGGACGCGACGGAACTCTTTGGTACTATCGGGCTTTAAGGGATGAATTCCAGCGGGGCAAAGGGAACCGGATTGTCCGCGAGTACGAACTTGCGGTGAACGAACTGGAAGCGTTAACGCATGCAGCAGTGACGTTGTAAAGGAAAGCAGATTCCTCGGTGGCCTGTGGCCGCGGAACGACAAGAAAAGTTTTGAGCAACGGGGTTAGATTTTTTCTCAGAGGTTTGAGCCCAATTCTATGGCGCGCATGATCGATCAAATTCGCGCATCAAAGCTGCCTTCGAACATGATGCCGTTTGCCGCGAAGGGAGCTCTCAACGTATCGCCGGCGGAGAACATCGAAATTCTGGTCCACCTGGCCAAACACAACAAGGTGTTCGGCGATCTCGCCCGCATGACCCTGGCAGGCTGGGACGAGAAGGCATCGCTCGCGGCTGCTTCCGATCCGCAGACTTCGCGCGAGGTGCTGGATTATCTGATTTCCCCCGACAACCTGCGTCCTAAGCTGCTGCCGGCGCTACTGGAAAATCCTTCCGTGCGGGAGAGCGAGTTGGCCAAATTTGCCATCTCGGCTTCGCCGGAGTCGATTGCCATGATGCTGCGCAGCCCGCGCATACGCGCCGCGGTTTGGGTACTCGACGCGCTCAAGCCGAATCCCTACCTGAAGAAAGAACAGTCGGCCGAGATCCAGTTGCTGATGAAGGGTGGAGAAGTAGCCGCCCGAGGCGATGAGCCCACGCCCGAGCCCACGGCCGAAACGATTGTCGAGCCAACTCCCGCGGCGAGTATCCCGGCAACTCCTGCCCCGCTTGCTGCACCAACGTCCACGCCAAGTCCTTCGCAACCGGTAGCACCGCCGCTCAAAGCAAACTCGACACCCGCACCGGTGCCAGCTGCAACCGCCGCAGCGGAGGGGTCGAGTCCCGTGGCCGAGAGGGGGACCACAACTTCCGAAGAAGATGAAGCCGTTGCCGCTTATTTTTTCCATCATGCGACGGAGATTGCCGCCGACGAAGGGAAACCATTCCAAGCCATCGGCGGGATTGTGGAACTGCTCGGCTCCGATTACTTCCCGGTTTCTCCGGCTGAGGAAATCGTGAGCGAGCCCGAACCCGAACCCGAACCGGCTCCGGCACCCGAGCCCGTTGCAGCGGACAAGCCTGCGGAGCTGCCGAAGGCGATAGTACCCAAAAAGCCGCCAGACGCGGCCAAGCGCGTGAACACCGTGCAAAAAATCAACGCGCTCGATGTGAAGGGCCGAATCCAGCTGGCGCTCAAAGGCAGCAAAGAGGAACGGTCGATCTTGGTGCGCGACGGCACCAAGGTGGTCGCTCTGGCAGTGCTGGAAGCGCCCAAGCTCTCCGATGGAGAAGTGGAAAAGTTTGCCAGCCAGAAGAACGTGCTGGAAGCGGTGTTGCGGCAGATTCCGCTGAAACGCCGTTTCATGAAGAATTACAAAGTCGTCCGGAATCTGGTGTCAAACCCGCGCACCCCGCTCGATCTGGGGCTGGGTCTGATGAAAAACCTGCTGTCGCAGGATCTGAAGAACATAGCGAACAACAAGGAAATTTCCGAGACGATCCGGAAACTGGCGATGAAGATGTTCCAGCAGAAAGAAGAGCAAGCGAATAAGAAGTAAGGCAGCTCGATCCCTTGTTTTCCATGGCAACGTTTTCCATGACAGCGTCTCCCATGGCAACTTCCCCCATTACGCAACGTCTCCCATGACACAACCGGATCTCATCACCGAGCTGTTGCAGCGAGCCCGGACCATCGCGGTGGTCGGGCTCTCGGACAATCCTCTGCGGCCGAGCCACGGAGTCTCCGCTTACATGCAGAGCCACGGATACCGCATCATCCCGGTGAATCCGCAAATAGAGTCGTGCCTCGGCGAAAAAGCCTTCGCCTCACTGCTCGATATTTCTAAGAAAGACATCCCGGACAGAATCGACATCGTGAACATCTTCCGTCGGCCCGAATATATAGAGGAAATCGTTGACCAAGCGATTCAGCTGAAAGTGCCCGCAATCTGGATGCAGGAAGGAGTGATTCACGAAAAAGCCGCCGCGAAAGCGCGAAGGGTTGGAATTTTTGTAGTGATGGACCGCTGCATCCTGAAGGAACACCAGGCGCGTTTCAGGTGAAGTGGTGCTCGATCCGCCGGAAGCCTCAATGGCACCACCAACTCACATCTGGCTTTCCTGGCGTTGATACCTCGAGCCTGCCTCGGGCATCGGCGGGCGGCTGATGAGAATCTTCATAGCACCCACCCAGCCCGTGAACAACGAATTTCGTTGCGCCGCTGGTAAATGTCCAGATTGTGTAGGAGCAAGGCCCGCTGCCCTCGTAGTCTTTTTTCCCGCTCGAGATCTCCATGTCAGGCTTCTCGGTAAGAGAGCGGGGCTTGTTCCACGCGCGATAATGTGGAGCCCCCCTGGCATCGGTATCAATGATCACTCGGTGTTTTTCTGCGTCACACACGAACTCGACTCGGCCCGCAATTTGACTCTTCGATGAACCGGTACCTCCTGGAAGGTTAACCGTTTCAATCGCGTAGCGATGGTTTTTAGGGTTGACCCACACGACACCGTCTCCATACATAATTCCACCGGAGTTGCACGCGACCGTTTCAGGGCCCTGCTTAAGAATGGCATCACGAACCGCGGGCGGGAAGATCTCTTGAAAGCGCGACTGCAGCGATCCGGCATCATCCAGATAATAGCTTCCGCGATCGTCATTAATGCGGAGCGGGTATTTCACGAGGAGCGCCATCACCGCTGCGTCTTGTTTAGAAAGTGAGCTTCGCAATTCGCGGTCAAAGGCAAGAAAGCTCTTGGTCTCAGTGCCCCCAAGCACAGCAAGATCGCAATTCTCGCCGAGCACCGCCGCTTGGGGAAAAGATGAACTGGCGAGGATTACTAGAAAGGATATGACTTCCAGGACTGGCGCTATCGTTTTCGATTTTTTTATCGCCACGGCGCGATTATAACGCCGCGCAGATCGGCAGCACCGGGGCGCGGCTACCCTGAGTTTCTGGCGCCGACTCCGACAAAAACTACGCTGGCGTCGTCGCGAACTCCCGCTCCGTTGGCGAATGCCCGAACGTCATCCACGATGCTGATCGCGGATGCTCCCGGTTTGGCCGCATGTTCCGCCAGTCGGTCCGCCCCGTACTCTTCTTCGTTCGCATCTACTGCTTCGGTAATGCCGTCGCTGTAAAAAACCAGACGTGAGCCATCGGCCAGGTTGATCTGGCTTTCCGAATAGTCGCCGCCTAACCCAAGCGGCATTCCGCGTTCGGTGTCAAGGAATCGCGCGCCTTTGTCGTCCATCAGGAGCGGGCGTAGATGCCCGGCATTGGCGAAGGTCACGGTCCGGCCGGTCGGATCCAAAACCGCGTAGACCATGGTGACAAACTTGCCCGCAGGAAAATCATCTGCCATTAAGCGGTTGAGTTTGGTCAGCACCTCACCCGGAGTGCGGCACGCCTCCGCCAGCGATCGCAACATGCCACGAGTGGCGGACATCAGCAGCGCGGCCGCCGTGCCTTTGCCCGATACGTCGGCGAGCACCAACCCCCAGCGGCCATCAGGAAACGGAATAAAGTCATACCAATCGCCGCCCACCGCGCGTGCCGGAACGCTGAGGCCGGAAACCATGAAGCCGGGAATGTAAGGAGAACTCTTCGGCAACAGCGCCTGTTGAATGGCCTGCGCCTCCAGCGCCTCGCGGTTCAGCACCTCGCGCTCGGCCCGCTCCGACTGGAAGCGGCGCGCGTTATGCACGGCAATAGCGATGTGATCACAGAGAGCGCGCAGAATTCTCAACTGCTGCCGCGGAAACGCATCCAACTCCGGATGCGATGCAGTGAAAACTCCCACCAGTTTCTCACCCACATGCAGCGGAATGGCGACCTCGGACAGCGTTGATTCCTCGCAGCCTATGTAGTACTGGTCCGTGCGTACATCGGGAGCGTAGCGCATCTGCCCCGTGGAGGCGACGTAACCGACCATGCCTTCCTTGCCGATCTTCAGGCGGAGCCCTTTGCAGTTTTTCGTGCATCCGTGTACGCCCGCCAGCACCATCTCTCCGTGCTCTTCGTCGTGCAGATAGACGCTGGCTTCCACGCAACCGAAGGAATGCGCGACCTCGTTGACCACGTTGTCGATCAACTGATCAAGATCAAGAATAGACGTGATTTTTTGCGCGGTTTTCTGCAGCCGCTGCAGCTCCTGCAGCAGATCGGGAGACATAGCCGAGACTGAAGCCATACCCGGATCAACCTCGTCAACGCGGATTCCTGAAGTTGTGGCCATGTCATCAGCCCGAGATTCGGCGAAGCGCGGACAACGCCAAATTCACGCGCGCCCGGCATGCAAAATCAGATGCGTCGCGGCGGGCTAAGATTCTTTCTTTGAGGGTTTGTCGCAGCCTCGCTGCGACCTGAGAACGACGGCGAAAGGCCCGGCCCGAACCAGTAATGGGGTGCAGTTTGGGAGATGCTCACGTGGGGACAGCCGCCCTCGGCTGTCGATTGAGCGAAGCTCAACGGCTTTTCTTCGTTAGTGGCTGCCAAACTGGCCGCCCATCCTGCTAAGTGGACCCGGGCGAGCGCAGTTTCTTGATTTCTTCCATGCGTTCGCGAATGCGCTTCTCGATTCCTTCGTTCGTCGGCCGGTAGTAGACGCGCCCGCGCAAATTATCAGGCAGGCATTGCATGTCAGCGACCTTGCCCTCCACATCGTGCGCGTACTGATATCCCTGGCCGTAGCCGAGACCTTTCATCAGGCCAGTGGGAGCGTTGCGCAGATGCAGCGGCACCGAATCCGCGGCGGTTTGCTCCACATCCTGCTGAACGTCGCCGTAAGCGGTATAGAGAGCGTTCGACTTGGGTGCTACAGAAAGATAGACGACGGCTTGGGCGAGAGCCAGATTGCCCTCGGGCATGCCGATAAAGTCGACCGCATCGCGAGCCGCCATGCAGAGAGCGAGCGCGTTAGGATCGGCAAGCCCGATATCTTCCACAGCCATGCGCACCACGCGGCGGGCCACATAAAGCGGATCTTCGCCCGCCTCGAGCATCCGCGCCAGCCAATAAAGCGCCGCATCAGGGTCGCTGTTGCGCACAGATTTGTGAAGAGCGGAAATCAGGTTGTAATGTTCTTCGCCGCCTTTGTCGTAAAGCAGAATGCGCTTCTGCAGAGCATCGCGGACAATGTCGTCGGTGATTTCGGGTGCCCCATTTCTCGCGTCTTTTGCGAGAAGTGGGGATTTGGCCAGCGACGCCGCAACCTCCAGCACGTTGTAAGCACTCCTCGCGTCCCCGCTGGTGTAGCTGGCAATCTTTTTCAGCGCATCGTCAGAGGCCGTCAACTTCATCGATCCCAGCCCGCGAATCTCGTCGGCGAGCGCCCGCCGCAGCAGCTCAACAATCTGTTCTTCTGCCAGCGGCTTGAGCACGTAAACCCGGCAGCGCGAAAGCAAAGCAGAATTTATTTCGAACGATGGGTTCTCGGTAGTCGCGCCGATCAGCCGGATGTTGCCCTTCTCCACGTGCGGCAAAAAAGCATCCTGCTGGGCTTTGTTGAAGCGATGAATCTCATCGATGAACACGATGGTCCGCGTGCCATATTGCCGGGCGCGTTCGGCGTCGGCCATGACCTGCTTGATTTCCTTGATCCCGGCCAGCACCGCCGAGAACTCGATGAACTCAGCCTTGGTCATGCTGGCGATAATCTTCGCGAGCGTGGTCTTGCCGGTTCCGGGCGGACCCCAAAACAAAATCGACCCCGTATCGTCGCGCTCGATCTGCGCGCGCAGCGGTTTGCCCGGACCGAGCAGGTGTTCCTGCCCTACGTATTCCTCGAGCGTGCGCGGCCGCATGCGATCCGCCAGAGGACTGCTGCGGTCTGCCGAACTCGCATTCGGGATGGGCTGGAAAAGGCTCACAAAATCCATTTCACCACAGAAGCCCGAGGAAAAGGGGACCTAGACCTGGTAGCAGTGCAGTTCCCCAAATACGGCCTGTCATCCTGAGCGAAGCGAAGGACCTGTGCAATTTGCCGGCAGCGTCTCAACCGCGGCGGATCGCATAGGTCCCTTCGACTTCGCTCAGGGCAGGCTCTTCGGCCCGCAAAAGGCGCGGGCCTCAGGATGACAACGCGGTTGATGCGAGGCGATACGTCACAAGTGGCAGGCGGCGCAGCCCGCCAAGAACTGCACTAGCACTTCAGATCTCAGGCCCACTTCGTTGATTCCGCTTCTCGGTTTGCTCGTTCATCGTCCAGCAATCGCCACTTCGAGGTAACCCGGCCTCGCGTTACCGGAGTAACGACTCCGAGACAACATTGTGCTGGGGACGGCAAATCTGGCGCGATACCATGGAAGAAGTCCCTCCCTCCAGATTAGGCCATCACGATAGACACCAGTTTGCCCGCAGTACGTGCTTGCCCATGGAAAATCAACAGACCAGACGGTTTGGCCGGTATGAGATCGTCGGCGAGCTCGGCCGCGGTGCCATGGGTGTCGTCTACAAGGCACGCGATCCACAGATCGATCGTCTGGTCGCGCTTAAAACGATCTCTCTGCAAGGGCAGGAACCGGAGCGCGACGAAGAATTCCGCCAGCGATTTTTCGTCGAGGCGCAAGCTGCCGGACGCTTGCACCATCCCGGCATCGTCGCCATTTTTGACGCCGGCGAAGATCCCGAGACCCACAATCCTTACCTCGTGCTCGAGTACGTCGCCGGCGAATCTCTAAGCCGGATTCTATCCCGCGAAAAAAAGCTCCCGCTGGCCCAGGCTCTGCGCCTGGCTGAGGAAATGGCCAGCGCTTTGGATTATGCGCACGCCCAAGGCGTCGTCCATCGCGATATCAAGCCGGCCAACATACTCATCACCGAGGATGGCCACGCCAAGATTGCCGACCTCGGCATCGCCAAGCTGAATCTCGCGCAGTTTACCTTGCCCGGCCACGTGCTCGGCACGCCTGCCTACATGGCCCCCGAGCAACTCTCCGGCGAAGGCGTGGATGGACGTTCCGATCTTTTTTCCCTGGGCGTGATTCTTTACGCCATGGTCACCGGGCATTCGCCGTTTCACGGCAACAGCGCCACCACGGTTTGCTTCAAGGTGGTCAATCGTGAACCTGTTCCGGCCAGCGCCCTCGACCTTGAGCTGCCGCGAGCCCTGGACGCAGTCATCTCGCGCGCCATTGCAAAAGACCCCAATGCCCGCTACCAGAGCGGCTCGGACTTTGCCGCCGACTTGCAGCAACTGCAACAGCAACGCCAAGCGGGATCGACCACCACGAACGCCACGCTCAAGACCGGAACGCGCTCGGGGAGTGCATTGTCCACATCCGCCAACTTTGCTGCAGCGAACCCGGCTCCTGCGAAAGGGAAGCGATCGATTTACGCTGCGATGCGCGAAGCTCGGCTGGGCGGGCTGATCGTGGGCGCGGCGCTGATGCTCGCGCTGGTTCTATTCTTCGGAAGCCCCTTCGGAAGATTTGCCGCTTCGCGGAAAACTGCCGCCGGGCCACAGACCTCGCCTTCACCCAGTTCGGCCCGCCCAGCCGAGGAGTACGCGGGAGGCACGCAACCCATGCCCGCCGTGACTTCCGCTCACTCAACTACCCCCGCTGTCACCGGGAATGTTCTCTCTCAACCTGCCCAGCTTCGCAATCTTGTCGAAACCTCATCTGCCCCACGTAGGACACACCCCGCATCCACCGCCAGTCTTGACTTATCCGTACAACATCAGTTCAAGAACGCCACGCTCTCACTGTGGATTGATAACCGGCTGACTCTCACCGAGCCTCTCCATGGAAGCGCTCGGAAGCACATGATTGTTTTCAACGGAATCTATGGCGCCAACTCCAAAACCGTCCAGATTCCAGCGGGAGTTCACGTGATCCGTCTGCGAGCTCAATCCGCCGACCAGTCCGTCGATCTCTCCAAAACCCTCTCTGCCGCTTTCACCGACGGCGACATCAAGACTCTGCAAGTCACGTTCAACAATCACAACACAGCCATGAACCTGATCTGGCGTTAGTTTGATTGCTCTGATTTTGTCCGTGTAGGACGGACGCTCCCTTTGGTTTCGTTCAGGGCAGGCTTGTCGGTTCGCTTTTGAACTGGGTTCTGTTTGTGTGGTGCGGGCACTCCTGCCCGCTGCTTTTGAAGTAGGCATTGACTTGCGCAGCGGCGGAGATTCTGGGTGCCCCACGTCTCGCTGGTTTTGCGAGACGTGGGGATTTTCCCCGCAACCTGACGGACACCCGCGTCCGTAGTCGGTGACGTCATTTCCGCTGCCTAGCCGACTCATACAAAATAATGCTCCCAGCCACGCCCGCATTCAGCGATTCCACTTGCGGAGCGTGAGGGATGGCCACGACCTCATCCATCTGCGTCATCAAGCCACGCGCCAAACCTGACCCTTCGCTTCCGATGAACACAGCCAGCGAGCCGGTGAGATCAGCCTGATCCAGAGGCGTCCCCTTGTGCGAAGAAGTTGCGATCAGACGGATTTTTTGCGCGCGAAGCTTGGTGACAACCTCTTCCAATCCGGCCGCCGACCCTGCCGCAACCACCGGCAGTCGAAAAATAGATCCCGCCGAAGCACGCACGGCTTTTGCATTGAGAGGGCTGACCGTGCCCTCGCCCAGAATAATTCCCGCACTGCCAAAAGCCTCTGCCGAACGGATGATCGTGCCCAGATTGCCCGGATCCTGCAGGCCAGCGAGTGCCATGATCGGCCCCACTTGCAACCGTTCTTTTTCCAGAACATCGTCCAGCGAGAATTCTTTCAGACGGACGAGCGCAGCCACACCCTGCGGCGTCTCACTGGGAACGGACGCATCAAACAGTTTGTCGGGAAGCAACAAAGTTTCAACGTGAGCGCCAATCTGCGGCAACAGGCGCTCCGCGCGGTCCAGCGCCGACTCCCGAAAAAAAACTGCCCGAAACCGCAGCCCGCTGCGGATCGCTTCCTCCAGCATGCGCAGCCCCTCGATGGCGCAATCTCCGTCGGAGGTGCGCTGGGCGCGGGAAAATGCCTGGCGCAATTGCTTCAGCAGCGGATTGTGGCGCCCCTCAATGCGCCGCAGTCGCGGCTGGGAGCGCGAGGACTCTCGGGTTCCGGTCATGTCTGGGAGCAACTCCTACCCTACCTCGCCCCGCCTGTCATCCTGAGTGAAACGAAGGACCTGTGCAACTTGCCAGCTGCTCCTCAGCCTCGGCAAGTTGCACCGGTCCTTCGGCTCGCAAAGGGCGCGGGCCTCAGGATGACAAAACGGTTGATGTTGGGCGGTACGTGACGGTGGCAGGCGGTGCAATTGCTCCTCCGGAAACTGTACCACCACCGAAAATCTTCGCATATTAGCGCTCACCGGGCAGTCACTGCATGATACGCTGCTCTCCGGTTAGTGGGCTTCGCACGTCTCCGGCTATGGCGACTGGCGTGACGGATCGTCTGAGGAGCGTCGAGGACTTGGTAGCCCTCTGGGAAGCGTATGAGCGGGGGAGGGCGGAAAGCGCGGCATGAATAGCACCGTGCATACGTTTGCTAATCTGTTTTTTGTTGCTTTCGGCGTTTTCCTCATAGCAGCCGCATTCTTGGCTCCTCGGGGAAAGGGAGAACTTGCTGCGAGACTCAAGCGCGTTGCCCTTTTCATCGCCGGATCGCTCATGGTGGTCAGTGCGTATCTACGGCTCAGTTCAAAGTAGCCCACTACCTGCTCACCCTGTCGTTCCCCCAGCTTCAACCGTTTGCCGTATTATGATAAGTTTCACAAACTAAATTCACCAACGCTGTTGCTAATGGGAAGGGGTTGCTGTGCGCGCCGAGATCGTCAAGATTAATAGCGAGAATCCGGAAGTGTCACTGGTGAAGTACGCCGCCGATCAGATCCGGGCGGGCGAGGTACTGGGCATGCCGACCGACACGTTCTACGGTCTTGCGGCCGATCCCTTCAACCTGCGCGCGGTCGACAAGGTCTATGACATCAAGACCCGCTCGCGCCACAAGCCGCTCTCCTTGCTCATCGAGAGCGTCGACCAGGCCGAGGAACTGGCCAAAAAGCTGCCCGAAGAGTTCTACGCCCTGGCGCGAAAATTCTGGCCCGGACCGCTGACCGTGATCGTCAAAGCTGGTTCGCGCCTGCCTCTCAAAGTGACGGCCAACACCGGCAACGTGGCCCTGCGAGTCCCCAATGCAAAAATTCCGCTGGCGGTGGTGACCGCGGCTGCCATTCCGATTACGGCAACTTCGGCCAACCTGAGCGGCGCGGCGGAGTGCACCACGGCCGAGCAGGTGCACGACCAGCTTCACGGCCGCATCAGCATCATCGTCGACGGCGGCATTTCTCCCCGCGACATTCCGTCCACCATCATCGATCTCTCCGACGAGGAGACCCGCTGGAAAATCATCCGTGAAGGGGCCATCCCCAAAGAAGAGATTTCCAAGTTTTTCGCGGGATGACGGACGACGCTGCCAACTCGTTGGCCCGCCAGTCTGCCAACCGGGTTGCAAACCGGTCTGCCAATCGATCAAACAATAGACGCTCGCGAATGCGGTTTCTGCGGCTGGCTGCTCTGGTCGGCGCAGTGGCGGTGGCGTGGCTGGCGATCACCGCGGTTCGTGTGATTCAAACCGCATCGCTCGAGGAGATGCAGCACGCCGATGCGATCGTCGTCTTCGGCGCAGCGCAATATTCCGGACATCCCTCGCCGGTCTACCGCGCAAGGCTGGATCACGCCTACGCGCTGTATCAAGATGGGCTCGCTCCAGTCATCATCACCACCGGCGGAGCTGGCGGCGACCCCAAATTCAGCGAAGGCGAAGTGGGCCGCAGCCACCTGATGGAGCGTGGCGTCCCCGAGCGAAACTTGATCGCAGAAACTCAGGGACACGATACCGCCGAATCAGCCGTGCGCGTGGCCGTGATCATGCGCGCCAACGGATTGCACAGCTGTGTCGCCGTAAGCGACGCCTACCACGTATTTCGCATCCGCGAGCTGCTGGAGCACGAGGGCGTCGGTCCCGTCTACGTAGCCCCGCGCCCCGATTCCAAGCCCCACGGCCTGGCGCAGCGCCTGATCGCCGTGCTGCGCGAGGCGGTCAGCTATATGTCCTGGAGATTGGGGATCACTTAGGAGGCTGCGGAAGAACCCGCGAATACGTGTAGCACCGTGGAAGAGCGGTGCTTCAGCGCCGCGTAAAGCCCCCCAGAATCAGCGCGGGCTTCAGCCCCCGTGATCGCATGTTGTGCCCGACGAGTTTTTCCGCAACCTGCTTAGGGCAGCATCGCTGTCAGGTTACAGCCATCAGTTAGCGGTCGCCAACGTTGCGAACCTTGAACCACTCATAATGCAGTCCATTCTGGTTCAGGCCGACGCGGATATTCGCGAAGGAATGTTGAATCCGCATCACCACGTTATTGTTGGTGTTGATTTCGTTCCGATCGTGCTGTGCCCCGCGTTGTTCCGATGCTTGCCGGCTCTGGCAGTGCGCGTAGTCCTCGTAGTCCTGCACCTGCTGGCACAGCTCGTATCCATTGGTTAAGTTCGCGTTGCGCAGACTCACCGTGTCGAGGTTCGACTTCATCGCCGCCGCCAGTTCCTGATCGTAGCGATCGAACCAGCTGCGGACCGCATCCTCCGTCTGCTGCGGGGTGTGAGTCAGTTTGTACTTGGAAATTGCGGCAAGGATTTCGTCGTCGTTGCCCGCGCCATCCATCTTCAAGCGAGGGAACGGCCCCGCCTGGGTTTCCATGTCGTCGTCGGTGAAGACTTTCTTTGCGTGGGTGGGGTTCGCTGCCTTGGCTTTGCGAGCCGCAGCCGCCAGGGAATTGCCCGTGTCGGAAGAAGAGTTTTGGTCGGCAGCGGCCGAACTGGCCGAAGAAGAAGCCGAGGACGAGGCCGCCGGCGCATTTTGTGCAAGACTCAAGCCAGAAAGCGCCAGCAGTAAAGCAACCTCGACCAAATAAGACTTGGTGCGACGGGATGACCAGAAACTCTGCATCATCGACAACGGTACCCGACCGGCCGAAGCCGTGGAAGGTCACTTAAGTTTCGACGGTAACCAGTTGTTAAATCAGCAACTTACCATCCATTGCGCTGGCGCAGGTTGGTGATGTGCGCCACGTGATGCTTGCCATGCCAGGCGTAGAGCGCCAAATTCTTCTCCAAACTGACGGTGCCGAGTTCGGGATGCCGAAACGTGCGTTTCCAATCCTCCGGCTTGAGTGAGCGGAGCAGGCGCACCCAGCGGTCATGCAAGGAATCCATCAGAGTCAGCGACACCTCGATCGGCGTCGACTTGGTGTCAGCCAATTCAGCCCAAAGCTGTTGCTCGTAGGGCTTGATGGTCGGTTCCGCCTCCGTGAGCGCCAGCTTAAAGCGGATGTAAGCGTTCATATGGCTGTCGGGCACATGGTGGGTGACCTGGCGCACAGTCCATCCCCCAGGCCGGTAGGGCGTGTCGAGTTGCGTCGCTGAGAGGCCCGAGACGGCGGCACGCAGATCCGCGGGCACCCGCGAAATGTCGTCCACCAGCTGTTGTTTCTGACTGTGAGTCAGGGTTCCTTCGAAGTGGAACTTGCCGATGGGATAACTCAGGTCGCTCATTCTTGTCTCCGTCGATTCGTCTTCGCCTATCTAGCTCGGTGCAAAGCCATAAAGTTAGCAGTTCTGACTACAGATGACGCAGCGGCCGAGCCGGTTTCAGAAGAACGCCTCGGAAAGACATTCTCAAGAAAACGGTCGGGGCAATGGCGCCGGGGCAGGCGCTGGTTGGGGAAGGGCCATTGCGGAGCTTCCCGAAGCTCAGGTCGCCGCTCGAGCTCCTGGCTCAGGCTGGAGGTCAAGCCCAATTTCGAGGCCCGCCAGCAGGCTGTTCAACCGATTCATCTCCCGTGTTTAAGTGATTGATAATAAGTCACTTATCGTCTGTGTTTCGCACAGGGCCGAGCCTTTGCAAGTCTCCATTAACTCAGTCCTTTAGGCGACCATTGCACCGGCGACGGTGCATGGCGTAGTCCGTCGGGCGGAAGTGGCACAGCGCAAATAGCCAAACGGAGGCGGGTCGAAGTAGAACTCTTACGTTTATTATCGCCCGAATCTCTGGAACCCGCTTAGTTAACTACAACCCATGGGGCTCACGCGTCCGGGGCCACATTCCTGCCGGCTTTGAGTTTCGGTTCCTCCCTGCCCCTGATTTGGTGCATCAAAGTACCGTTTTGGGCTAAACTCTCTCTGCCATTGAGCTTAGCTGCTCGGTTGCCGAATTCCGTCCGCGGCAGTGTATCGCGGACGGTTCGAGGGGGAACTATGCCATCGTCGGTCTGGTCGGGTCACTTAACGTTCGGACTCATTTCCATGCCCGTGCGTTTATTTTCGGGCGCGCGCAGTTCCGGCATTTCGTTCAACATGCTGCACCGCACGGACAAGTCGCGGCTCAAACAGCAATACATTTGTCAGGCCGAAGGCGTCGTGGTCGAGCGCAGCGACATGGTGAAGGGCTACGAGTTCCGCAAGGACGAATACATCATCATCGAGCCCGATGAGATCAAGAAGATCGAGCCGCAGACCGCCAAGACCATGGAGATCCTCGAGTTCGTGAAGTCGAGCGAAGTCGATCCCGTGTATTTCGAGTCGTCGTATTACATGATGCCCGAGGAAGCGGGACGGCGTCCGTATGCGCTGCTGACGAAGGCCCTGGAAGAAAGCGAATACGTGGCGATTGCCAAGATCACCATGCACAACCGCGAGTACACGGTATTCCTGCGTCCGCATGAAGGCGGCATGATGCTGCATACCATGTACTACGCCGAGGAAGTGAAGAAGGTCGAAGGCTTCGGCGCGCCTGATGTCGAGTTGAAAGAAGCGGAAGTAAAAGTGGCGCACCAGTTGATCGAGGCGCTGGCGGACGAATGGAATCCCGAGAAGTACAAAGACACCTTCCAGGAAAATTTGAAGAAGCTGATTGAGACCAAGCTGGAAGGCGGCGAAGTGGCCGAAGTGGAGCAACCCAAGAAGTTGGCTCCGGTGGTCGATTTGATGGCTGCGCTGAAGCAGAGTCTTGCACAAATGGAAGGCAAGAAGAAGCCGGCAGCCACTGCTGGCACGGAAGCTCCGGTTGCCACGAAGTCGCGCCGCGGACGGTGAGGAGCGGGCTTCGGGCGGAGCCTGCCCTGAGCGAAGCCGAAGGGGCTTTCGGGCTTCGGCTCCCCGGACGAGGGCGTCCGGGGCTCCACGATCTTGTTTTTTTCTGCCTTCGGCCGTGTGCTGCCGAATTGCCGCACCGGGCATCTCCCCGTACGTGTAACGCATCCATTTCTGAAATCTGAAATCTGAAATCTGAAGCTGAAGCTGAAGCTGAAGCTGAAGTCCGAAGCTGAAGCCCGAAGCCCGAAAGCCGAAGCCCGTTCTTTTGCGCGGATCGCCGACAGTGTTTACAATGGTCGCTTCGCCTGATCACATCAAATTGGAAAATATCTCTCCGGGGTGCTGATGAGTTCTCGAAATAAGGGCTGGATGGCGGCAACGCTACTTGCGATCCTGATTTGCGTCGCCTGCGGCCAGATCTATCGTCCGGTGGTGATCCCCATCAACAATATTCCGCCGAGTCCCGGCGATTTTCACGCCGTGTTCTCCCTGAACACGAACGCCGTCTATGGGCTTAACCCGGACCCCAATAATCCCGGTAATCTCATCCCCACCCTGGTCTATGGCCCTGGCTCTGCTATGCAGATCGACGTGGGCGGCGACACGGACCTGGGAATCGCCAGCCTGGTGGATGGGACCGTGAGCGGCGCCAATCCGACGCACGGCATCAGTCTGCCTAATTTCAGCCGGGTGTTTGTGGCGAGTGCCGGCAGCGTGGTTGCCAACGGGCTGGACGCGATTTCTTCGTTTGTTCCGTCCACCCAATCGGCCAGCTCGAGCGGCATCGGAGCCGCCACCGTGGTCAGCTATCCCAACCTTATCCCCAATCCTCCATCGGCGCTGCCTTTTTTCTGTTCGTATCTACCGGATTTCGTTGCGGCCTCGCAGAATACGACCGTTTACGTAGCCAACTACGGGGTAGAGAACGCCCCGTCGATCTGTAATCCGAATGGCACGACCAGCACGGACTCAATCGCCGTGGTCAACGCGACGACGAACGTCATCACCAACGTCGTTTACTCCACGCTTGGGTCGACGCCTCCAATCGTGCCTCCCATCGTCTTGTCGAATCCGGTGGCGATGGCGCAGGTGCAGACTCCCAACGGCAACAAGCTCTACGTGCTGAATCAGGGGAACAGCACGGTCGCCAGCTTCTACACCGTGGATATGACGCCCACTACGACGACTGGAACGGTTGCTGGGTTCTCCGGGACGTCGCCCGCATGGGTCGTGGCGCGCGGTGACGGCCAGCAAGTCTATGTGCTGAGCCAGGGCGATGGCCAGCTCTGGACCATTAATGCGGCGACCGATACGGTGATCGGCAGCGTGTCGGTGGGCGTGGGAGCGAACTACGTTCTCTACGACCCAAATTTGAACCGGCTTTACGTGACCAATCCAAACAACAGCAGCGCCTACATTTTTTCGGTCGCGGGGAGCCTGCCGTCTCTGCTGAACACGATTGTCCTGGGGAACAACCCCACGAACTATCCATCTTGCGTCAATCCCTGTCCCATGTCGGTGGCAGCGCTGCCCGATGGCACGGAAGCATATATCGCGAGTTATCAACTGCTCGGAGGCGCGGGCTGCACGGATCCCATTCCGCAACCGCTGACTGCGCCCTCCGCGTGTTCCGTGACCGCTTCGGTGACGGTGCTCGACGCGCTATCGACGACGGTGACGAGCACGATTTCGGCCTTCCTGAGCGGGACGACGTCCGTTCCCGAGGTGGCAAACTGCCTTCCGGCAAACGCGCAGGGGCTCTACAATCCGGGTCTGGTTCCGGTGCCCAATACGTCGGCCAGTCGTTTCGCGGCGCGCTTTCGCGTATCCGCGGTCGCGGCGGCTGACAGCAGCCGCGTCTACGTCAGCGTTTGCGACGCCGGGTCCGTGGCTATCATCAACACCACCGATGGCAACACCAATAACCCGGGACAAAACATTCCGGACGATACGCTGGTGCTTGATCTGGCGACGCCGTTTGGCATCGGCACGACGTCAAACTCTTTGCCTCAGCAGAACCCGATCTTCCTGTTGCGCGGGCAGTAATCCCCAGCGGTGTCATCCCGAGCGAAGACCGGTCGCAGTCGAAGAGCCTGCCCCGAGCGAAGCCGAGGGGATCGCTTGCAGCTTCATGCGACGTGGGCGACCAGGGACTTCTGATCGGTCACAGGATCCAGCTCCGCCGAGGAAACGCCTCGACACGCCGTCGTGATGATTCGGGTGATAGGGATCCTTCGACTCCGCAAGCCGGTTCGCTTCGCGCACCGTCTTGCTGCGCTCAGGATGACACTCTGTGGTAAAGGTCAGACTCTTGCGGGGATTTCTTCTTTCGCGGCTTGCCTCGCCGCGTAGTGCGAGTCCACATACTCATCGAGGATTTCGATGAATTCGGGGACGATGCGGTCTCCCTTCAGCGTGGTGAACAGGCGTCCATCCACGTAGACCGGGGCTTTGGGCTCCTCAAACGTTCCCGGAAGGGAGATGCCGATATTGGCGTGCTTCGATTCGCCCGGTCCGTTGACTACGCAGCCCATGACGGCCAGCTTCATTTCTTCCACGCCCACGTAGCGGCCCTTCCACCCCGGCATCTGCTCGCGCAAGTAAGTCTGGATTTGCTCGGCCATTTCCTGGAAAAAAGTGCTGGTGGTGCGTCCGCAGCCGGGGCAGGCCGTTACTTGCGGTGTGAAGCTGCGAATGCCCATGGACTGCAGAATTTGCTGCGCCACGCGCACTTCTTCGGTGCGGTCTCCACCCGGAGCCGGCGTGAGCGAAACGCGGATGGTGTCGCCGATGCCTTCTTGCAGCACCACGCCCATCGCCGCGCTGGATGCGACCACGCCTTTCGCGCCCATCCCGGCTTCGGTGAGGCCAAGGTGCAGCGGATAGTTGCAGCGAGCCGCCAGCGCACGGTAGACGTCGATCAAGTCCTGCACGCCGCTCACCTTCGCGCTGAGAATAATCTGATCCGGACGGAGGCCGAATTTCTGTGCGAGGTCGGCGGAATTCAGCGCGCTCACGACCATGGCTTCCATGGTGACTTCGCGGGCGTCCTTGGGATCGTCGAGCTTCGAGTTCTCGTCCATCATGCGGGTCAGCAGCGTTTGGTCGAGCGAGCCCCAATTCACGCCGATGCGCACCGGCTTTTGATATTTCACAGCCACTTCGATCATGGTGCGGAAGTTGGAATCACCTGTCTTGCCAATGCTGGCATTGCCGGGATTGATGCGGTATTTCGCCAGATCGCGCGCGCACTCAGGATACTTAGTAAGCAGAACGTGACCGTTATAGTGAAAATCTCCAATGATGGGCACACGCACGCCTTGCCTGTCGAGCTGTTCCACGATGTGGGGCACGGCGGCGGCAGCGTCGTCATTGTTGACGGTGACGCGCACGAGTTCGGAGCCGGCGCGGGCCAGCGCCGCGCACTGCTGGACGGTGCCAGGAATATCGGCCGTATCGGTATTGGTCATCGACTGCACCACAATCGGTGCATCCGAGCCAACGCGAACTCCGCCCACGACGACGGTAACGGTCTTTCTGCGTGGAATACCGCGGGGAATCATGGACATGGGAATGCTCTATTTTATCACGCGGAAAACGAGCCAGCCGGTTCGCAGTCAGGTGCCGACTGCGGAAGAGTTTCGGGCTGGCTCGGGACGCTCAGCCGGCATGGTTACGAGGAGATAAATGAATCCAATACCAAACAATGCCAGGAATACGGCGTTGAGATAGATCAGAGACGACGCGTCACCCGTAAGGCCGGCTTCCAGAACCGCAAAGCTGGGGTCGCGGGGATCGTAGGAGAGGCTCACCACCTTGCCCTCCGGATATTGGGCGAGTTTCCGGTCGGCGTACTGCTTGGAGTGCCAGCGGTCTTGCGTGTGGAAGTCGATTTTCGAACCCGTGAAATCACGGTTGCCCACGCGGTATCGGTAGTGAACTGCGGGCATATACACTGGCCCCCGTTTAGCTGGCTGGAAGGCTAGGCCGGATTGCACGACGACGCCCTCCACCACCGGCCATCGAGCGCTGTGGGCCTCGCGGAGATACTGCGACATCCGCACGACAAACAGTGCCAGGCATAGTGCGAGCAAGACAAGCCCCGCCTGGTATCCGCGTCGAGTTGTGAACCAGACAAGGCCCTCGAGTCCGGGACGGCGGATGGTGACGCCGCTGAGGCGAGCCGGACCGGGAAAGTTGTAGCGCTCGGTTAGCAAAGAAATAATCGGGGTAGCTTCTTCTTGGCTGATACCAGCGCCGAAGCTTGCTGTCGTATCGGCGCAGTCGAACGCGATTTGGCTGGGCCGGTAGGATTTCCCACTGCCTCTCGCCGGTTCGAAGCGGAGGTAACGAATTTCAGCAACTTCATATTGCTGGGTAATGCCAATCCCGAGGACCGCCTTCCGCACCGCGATCATCTTTGCGCCGGCAGTCATCACGTCGCGCCCCGCCAGTTTCCTGAGCATGGTGTAAAGCACCCAAGCCCCTGCCAGAATCCAAAGCCCCAGCAAAACAGGACCGACGTCTTTTCCGGACTCGTGAAATGAGGAACGCGCCAGAAATATCCAGAAGCCGAGCCACGCCGTCAGGAAAATCAGCCCCACCCAGTCGCGCCGCATCGGAATGGAGACGCGGAGAGTGCCTGACTCTTCCGCGATCGTGGCTCGCGTTGGGCGGCGGGTTTCCGGCGTGAGCATCTTCTGTTTCTGCGTTCTCCCATATTGTGCACAATCCGCCGGGTCGGGAGACAACCCCTTTTAACGCCTGGACGTGACTTTCGGCACTTCGGCGCCAGAGCACCCATTTGGCAGGCTGGTCGACCGGAGTGCCAGAGCATCAGGCCGTGAGCCAAGTTCTGCTGGTCGGCCAGATCGCGCTTTCGCTGCTGATGCTGGTCGCCGCTGGACTCTTCCTGCGCACGCTCTCGAATCTGCAAGCGATCGAACTCGGATTCAACCGCGAAAATGTGTTGCTGTTCCAGCTGAACGCCCGGCAAGCCGGCCATCACGAGCCGGAGATTACGGATTTCTATGCCCATCTGCGCGAACGACTCGCCACGATTCCCGGCGTGCGCAAGGCCAGCCTGGCGGAAGGCTCCCTCATCGCAGGCGAGAGCTCAATGCCCATCAGCTTGCCCGGCTTGCCCCCACTCCCGGAGACTTTTTTTATAACAGTCGGACCGGATTTCATGAGCACGATGCAAATCCCGATCCTGGCCGGCCGCGACATCGAAGCGCGCGATCATTCCGGCTCTCCACTGGTTGCGTTAATCAACGAACGATTCGCCAGGACAAATTTTCCAGGCCAGAATCCGGTAGGCCACCACGTGATTTTGTGGAAGGATGACGAAGAAAAGACTCGCGAGCGCGACATGGAGATCGTCGGCGTGTCCCAAGATGCGCGCTACGGCGACCTGAAAAAGGAAATTCCGCCGGTGGTCTACATCCCCTACGACCAAGGCTACCCGCAGCCGAACCAGATGACCTATGTCCTTCGTACGTCCGGCGATCCACTCAGCTACGTCAACTCGGTGCGAGAAGTAGTACGCCAGGCCGACGGCCGCGTAGCTATCTCCAATGTGAGAACCCAGACGGGAGAAATTAACGAGCAGATCCACCAGGAGATCATGCTTGCCGACCTGTGCTCGGCCTTCGCGATACTCGCGCTGACGATCGCCTGCGTCGGCCTCTACGGCACCATGTCCTACACCGTGACCCGCCGCACCGGCGAGATGGGGATTCGCATGGCACTGGGCGCGCCGCGCAGCGCCGTCGTCCGCGCCGTGTTGGGTGAGGTGTTCGTAATTGTGGCGGTGGGGCTGGCGGTTAGTGTGCCGGCGGCATTGGGCACGTCAAGGTTTGTGGAGTCACTTCTTTTCGGGATGAAGCCGAATGATCCGCTGGCACTGACCTTGGCCGTGGCGATTCTGCTGGGCGCGGCGCTTCTCGCGGGCTACGTGCCTGCGCGAAGGGCCTCGCGAATCGACCCGATGACCGCCTTGCGTCACGAGTGATGCGGATATGGGCGAAGCCTCAGAGGCTAAAGCCCGCATCTTTATCGGTTCTATACGGCACGGCTGGAACCCGTGCCTTTCCCCAACCCATCTATGAGATGACTGATAACTTGTAGTCGAAGAGTGTGCGAATTGAGCGTTCTGGCTACTGGTGGGCCCAGAACTTGGTGCCGGAGTCTGGCGCTGTGGCGTCTGCGACGGGGCATCTCTGCCGGATTCGGGCGACCAAGTCTGTCGCCTCTTTTTCATCTAGGCCAGCGCCGAACGTCACCGTTTTGGCGCCGTAGTCGAAAGCAATTCCGCTGGCTCGTTGGGCCCGGTTGACGATGGCTGGAGGCTGAAATCGCAGGTTCTTCATCTCGCTGACGAGGTAGGACCTTGCCGGACCAAGGCCGAACACCTCTGTTTTAATGGTCAGAGCATCCAGGTTCGCGAGAACAATCTGCCGTCCCCCGATGGCGTAAAGCACGGTGTAGCCGACGAGTACCTCTCCGAAGGCCCAGGCTAACATCCAGAAGAAGATGAAAAAGTTGAAGCGGTGGAACAGGCTGCTTCCAGCGGCAAATCCGCCCACGGTCCACGCGCCGAGCCAGCCCAGCATGAACAGGATGGTCCAGCTGCGCTGCGGCGGGATGGAGACGCGCAATCCTTCGACGTCTTCTGAGACCGTCGAGCGCGAAGCAAAAGGCTGGACCACGGTTGCCATCTGCTCTTGTTAATAGAGCCAACCGTCGTGGGAGTGCAATAGGTTTCAGAGCTTCCGGGTTACGCAAGTTACGGATTTCGCGACTGGAACCGCTCCCCCCGAGTCACAGGAGTGTGTGGGAACGGACAAGAGTGCCCGTCCCCACACAACAACGAGACGAATGCCCATTCCCTCGCTCGTTCTGGTACGCTGCACACATCATGCGCCTCTACCACTGCCTGTTTTTCCTGACCGCCATGGCGGGTTCCGTCTTCGCTCAAGACCTCAGTCCAGTTGCCGAGCGGCTGGCTGCTCAAAACGCTCTTTTCGAAGAGCAATACGAAACCGATCTGCGCAACTTCCCCGAGCGCGCCACCGCCTACGGCGACTATCGCTACAACGACAAGCTGGCCGACTACTCACTCGCCGCTATCGCCCAGCGCCACCAGACCGACGAGGCCTTCCTCACCCGTCTCGAGGCCATCCCGACCACCTCCTTCTCCGACCCGGACCAACTCTCTCACGACCTCCTCGTTCGTATCCTCCAGCAGCGTATCGCCGACTACGGCCTCAAAGAGTACGAGATGCCAATCAACCAGCAGAACGGCGTCCACACCGGCCTTGCCGATCTACCTCTTTCCGTCCCCTTTGACTCCGTCAAACATTACGAGGACTACATCGCTCGGTTGCACCAGATCCCACGCGTCCTGAGCCAGACCACCGAAGTCCTTCGCGCCGGCATGAAGGACAAGCTCATGCCGGTCCGGTTTCTCATGGAGAAGCTCCCCGTCCAGTGTCAGGGCATTATCGATGCCGATCCTTTTCTCCTCCCGACAAAAAAATATCCCGCGGATATCTCCCCTGAGGAGCAAAAGCGCCTGACCCGGCAGATTACCGACAGCATCAACGCCGAAGTGATCCCCGCGTACAAAACCTTCGCCACTTTCCTGCGTACGGAATACGCCCCTGAAGGCCGCACCTCGCTCGCGGTCACTTCGCTGCCCGACGGCCAGAGGCGTTATCAAAACGCCATCTACGCCCGCACAACCACGCACATGACTGCGGATGAGATACACCAACTCGGTCTTCGCGAGATGGACCGCATTCAGGCCGAGATGTTGGTTGTCGCGAACAAGGCAGGCTTCGCCGATCTCGCTTCTTTCCGCACGTCCCTCAAGAACAATCCCAGGTACGTCCCCACTTCTGCGGACCAGATTCTTGAGGACTTCCGACACTACATTGCCCAGATGGAGCCTAAGCTCCCGGCATTATTCTCCCTGCTTCCCAAGTCGCCAGTCACCGTGGAAGCGATACCCGCCTTCCAGGCCGCAGCCGCAACCCATTACGTCACTGGCACGCCCGATGGCAAGCGCCCAGGACGCGTGGTGGTCGCCACTTCCAACTTCGCCGCTCGCTCGCTCGTCGACGACGAGGCGATCGCTTACCACGAAGGCATTCCCGGACATCACATGCAGCTATCCGTGCAGCAGCAACTCAACGGACTGCCCAAGTTCCGGCTTCACGGTATGGGTTTCACTGCCTACACCGAAGGCTGGGCGCTGTACGCGGAGGAACTCGGGAAAGAGGTCGGCTTCTACCAGGACCCAGTCTCGGACTACGGTCGACTGTCCTCGGAACTCTTCCGTGCCGTACGACTGGTCGTCGATACCGGAATTCACTCTCAAGGATGGACGCGCGATCAAGTTGTGGATTTCTTCCGCAAGTCGGGCGCGGTCGACGAGCCCACCATCCAGTCGGAGACGGACCGCTACATTGCGTGGCCCGCGCAAGCGCTCGGCTACAAGCTCGGCCAGCTCAAAATTCGAGAACTCCGCGAACGCGCCCGGAAAGAATTGGGGCCCAAGTTTGACATCCGCAAGTTCCACGACGAGATACTCGACGGCGGAACCCTGCCGCTCGATCTTCTGGAGACGCGAACGGACAAATGGATCGCACAAGAAGCTGCCAAATAGCGGCAGGTCCGCGAAGAGACCAGAGACGGATCCAAGTTACAAATTTCGCAAAAGGAATCTCTCTGTGATCAACCGAAAAGCTCACTATGCGATCCCAGGCGCACCAACTGCAGAACCTCCGTGTCCGGCTTGCGATAAATCGGCAGCAAGTCCGGCTTGAGGTGGCATTCGCGGCAGTCGGCCCAATCTCCGCCCAACCCATGGTCGCGGTTCTTCTCGGGAAGCGGTTTGTCCTCGGCCAGCAACGAGACTACGGTAGACACAAGGGAATCGAGATCGCGTCGATGTTGACCCCTCTTTTCGCGCTTAAAATCGCGCCGGAACGCGGTCGTGGGCTCAATCCTCCGCATTCAGATCGGCCATCAGGTCGGAGACCTTGTTGAACGAGGCCAGGCCGCCCGCGCGCGCTTCCCGTATGGCCGCCGCAGTGGCGGCATTTGGTACCTTGACCTCAAACGGAAGTGCCTTCTCTTCCGCCACGCGGGTCAAGAGCACCCTTACGGCGTCCGAAACAGACAGGCCCATCGCCGAGAGTGCCTTGGTCGCCCGCGCCTTGACCCGCTTATCGATACGAATGTGAACCATTTCCGTGGCCGGCATAGTGAACCCTCTGAGATACATTGTATCTCACACGAAAGGGAAAATCGAGCGCGAAAAAGGGGAGCCATTGCTGGCTCCCCCTGAAACGAAAAGTATCCGCGAAGTCAGAACGATCTACGGCAGCCTGTCCGCCAGCCCTGGAATCGTCTTCACGATGTCGTTAAAAATCACCATCACGGCAAACAACACCAGGAACACGAACGCCGCCTGGTAGATGCGTTCCTTGATGCGCAGGCTGATGTCGCGGCGCATTAGGCTCTCAATCAGCAGGAACATGATCACGCCGCCATCGAGTATGGGAATCGGCAGCAGGTTGAAAATGCCCAGGTTCAGGCTGATGCCTGCGGTCAGGCCCATCAGCGGCGTCCAGCCTTTTTGCTGCGCCTGGTAGGCAGTTTCCTGCGCGATGCCGATGGGGCCGGAGACGGCCTTCAGCGAAATCTTGCGCTCCACGATCTTCTTTGCCAGCTCGAGAAGCAGCAGCGAATATTTTTTGTTTTCTTCGAGCGAGAGCTGCAGCGCCTGCGAGAAGGGAAGTTGCGTCACCTTGGTTTCTTCCTGGTTGAGGAAGCCCAGCCGGTAGCGCTGCTCTTTCGGGTCGTCGGTGTTCGAAAGCACCGGCTGCATGCGGAAATTCAAAGTCTGGCTTCCCCGCAGAACGGTAAGATCGACGGGCTGATCTTTTGTCTCCTGCAGGCGTTCGATCATCTCGTCAATCGAAACCAGCGGCTTGCCGTTCATGCCGATAACTTTGTCGTTCTCTTTCAGTCCCGACTTGATGGCGGGCATATCTTTCTCAAGACGCCCGATGATGACCGGTTCCGCCGGATACCATCCCGCCGATCCCACTTCCGATGTCGTCACGGGCTTGGGTACGATGGTCTTTTCGAGCAGCTGATCGCCGCGCTGAATGGTGATGGCAATCGGCTGATTCGGGCTGATGAACACGCGCGGCGCCAATTGTTCCCATGTGGGGTTCGTGATGCCGTCGATCTTCACGACGCGGTCGCCGGGCTCGATGCCCGCCCGTGCGGCGGCAGAATCCTTGCGCACGCCGTCGATCACGGCTGCCTTGTCCATGTAGACGGGATACTCGTAATGCACCATGTAGACCGTGGTGAGAAGAAAAATGGCCAGCAGGATGTTCATGGTCGGTCCGGCGATGGCGATCAGGAAGCGGTGCCAGCGCGGATGGTTCATGAACTCGCCGGGATCGTCGGTGCGCTCGTCCATCGGATTCTCTCCGCTCATCTTGACGTAGCCACCAAGCGGCAACAAGTTGATGCGATAGTCGGTTTCCCCTCTGCGAAAGCCGACCAGGCGCTTGCCAAATCCAATGGCGAACTGCTCCACGCGCACTCCCAGCAGCTTGGCCACGGCAAAATGGCCGAACTCGTGGATCAGGATCATGAACCCCAAAACTGGGATAACGTAGAGATAAGCGAGCGGACTAAGAAACTCAGGCATAGTAGAGATACGTACTTTCCAACCCTTTAGATTCCAAAATCAGACAAAAGAAGTTGCCCGGGATGACGCAATATTCTTCAAATCTTTACTAAGACTTGCCTTACCAAGCTCCGCGACCTGCTCTTGGGCACATCGGCGGGCCTCGGCATCAGCTTTAAGCACATTCCCAATAGACTCCAATGATCCGCTGTTTGTTCGCGAGAGCACGTCTTCGATGATCCTGGGAATGTCATTAAACCGGATGGCGCCTTCCAGAAACGCGGCCACAGCCACTTCGTCGGCGGCATTCAGAGCTACCGTTTTCGTCCCGCCGGCCTCGGCCGCTTCGTAGGCGAGCCGCAGACAAGGAAATTTACTCATGTCGGGCGGGCTGAAGTCCAGATGACGCAAGTCACTGACCGCGAAGCGCATATCCGACTGAATGCGCTCCGGATATGTTAGCGCGTAAAGGATCGGCAGGCGCATATCCGTCACCGAAAACTGCGCCAGGATGCTGCCATCGATGAATTCGACCATGGAATGAATCGTCGACTGGGGATGCACAATCACTTCCACTTTGCTCGGCGGCAGGTTGAAAAGCCGGCAGGCCTCGATCACCTCGAAGCCCTTGTTCATCAGCGTAGCCGAGTCGATGGTGATGCGCCGTCCCATCTTCCATGTGGGATGGTTCAGCGCCTGCTCCACCGTGATGGAGTCGAACTCCGCGCGCGGCGTGTTCAGAAACGGCCCGCCGGAAGCGGTCAGCCAAATGCGATCCACTTCCTCCATGCGCCCGCCACGCAGGCATTGATGCACCGCGTTATGCTCGCTGTCGATCGGCAGCAGCGGCTTGCCTTGCTTGCGCGACTCGGCAGTGATCAGCTCACCAGCGGCTACCAGGCATTCTTTATTAGCTAACCCAACAACTTTTCCGGCGCGAACCGCCTCGTAGGTGGCCTCGAGCCCGGCGACGCCTACGATCGCGCTGACCACGAAATCGACTTCAGGATGTGTCGCGACCCGGACGGCACCGGCCGCGCCGTGAACCACGTCAATCTCGCCCTTGCCGTTCTTTTTGAGGCGAGCGCGAAGCGTATCGGCGTCAGCCTCGGCGGCCATTGAGATCACCCGCGGGTGCCAGCGCCGCGCCTGCTCGAACGCCGCTTCCAGGTTCGACCCGACCGCCAGCGCTACGATCTGAAAGCGCTCGGGATAAGACTCCGCCACGCTGAGCGTGCTGCGGCCGATCGAGCCGGTAGAACCTAAGATGGCAATGCGTTTCATAGAGACAGGACTTCCATTTTACGCGCTTCCGGCTCGTCATGGGCGGATACGGACCGGCGGCCATCCGTTTCGGATGAGAAGATCGATTTCAGATTTCGGATTGTAGGTTTCAGATTTCGAACAAGGCGCTGCCGGTGCCTTTCAATCTGAAAATCTAAAAATCTGCAATCTGAAATGGGAGCTACTGCATCACCCGCCACGCCGCATAGCACCACAGCACCGGAGCGGCAAACAGCAGCGCGTCAATGCGGTCAAGCATCCCGCCGTGGCCGGGCAGAAGCGCGCCGGAATCTTTCACGTCGGCCCCGCGCTTGATCAGCGATTCCACCAGATCGCCGAGCTGCGCGGCGATATTGACTACCACGGTCAGTAGAATTACCGGGCCCATGGCGGGCGTTTCCAGGCCAAACAGTCCGTCGCGGCGGGTGATCAATCCCCAGCTCAGCAGCGCTGAGCTGATCCGTTCGGCGTGGCCGAAGAGCAGCCAGCCGACCCCGACACTTGCCACCAGCGAAGCGGCGGCGCCCTCCCAGGTCTTCTTGGGACTGATGCGCGGCGCCATCAAATGCCGTCCCATCGACTTGCCCACAAAATAGGCGAGAATATCTCCCGCCCAGACCACCAGCAGCAGATACAGCAGATAAAACGCCCCCGCCCACTGCTGGCGCAGCTGCACCAGCATCCCCATGGGCAGCGCGATGTAAGTAAAGGCAAAAGCGGCCGCCGCCGCTGCTGGATATCCGCTGCGAAGTTCGGCGCGCCGCATCCCGATGCTGAGGAAAATAAACGGAGCCAGCGCCGCTGCAGCCCCCGCGGCAAAGATAAAAATCGCAGTCGACGGTAACGGCTTTTCGTTTCCCGGATTGAACGCCAGCAGCAGAAAAAACAGCGCCGAGAAAATATAGGCCGGCAGCCGCATAGGCTGCACTCCGTAAGACTCCGTCAGCTTCAGGAATTCACTAATGGTCAGCAGCGCCACCGCGCCCGCCACCACGGCGAGCACCGGCACCGGCGCCCGCAGGATCAGCGCCAGCACAATCGGAATCAGAACAACCGCAGTCGCAATGCGTTTGAGCAAGGGAAGTGAGAGGCGCTCTTAAAATGGCGGCGAGCTCCGGCCGCGCCGCTACGATCCTATCAGTTTTGCGGTCACACTTTATTTGTGGGAATTCGCTGGCTCGGCGTGCCCATGCCCGTCGCCATGATTCAGCCCGCCGTAGCGCCGCTCGCGCTTCTGGTACTCGGCAATCCCTTCCAGCAGATGCGCTCCGCGGAAATCCGGCCACAGGATCGGCGTCACATAAATCTCGGCGTAAGCCAACTGCCACAACAGAAAATTGCTGAGCCGCATCTCGCCGCTGGTGCGCACCACCAGATCCGGATCTGGCAGATGGCTGGTGTAAAGATGCCGCCCGACCATCTCTTCGTCAATCTGCAAGTGCTCGATGCCGCCGTTCTGCGACGCCGCATGCACCATGGAGCGGAACGCGTCCACCAGTTCGCTGCGCGCACTGTAATTCAGCGCCAGCGTCAGCACCATGCCAGAATTGTGCCCGGTGTTCTCGCGCGCCCAGGCCATGCGCTCCTGCACATCGTCCGGCAGTTGCTGCTGCCGCCCGATATATTCGAGGCGAATGTTGTTCTTGTTCAGCGTGGGCACTTCCGCTTTCAGATAGCGGCTGAGCAGGCGCATCAGGAAATCCACTTCGCTCTTGGGGCGCTTCTTCCAGTTCTCCTCGGAAAACGCATAAAGCGTAAGCGCCCCAATCCCAATGCGCGCCGCCGTCTCCACCGTGGACCGCACCGCCGCCACCCCGGCGCGATGCCCGGCCACGCGCGGCATGTGGCGCCGCTTGGCCCAGCGCCCGTTGCCGTCCATGATGATGGCGATGTGTTTCGGAAGCCGCCCCGGATCAAGCTGACGGTAGAGTTCCGTCTCCTTGCGATCCAGGCCAGCAGGTACTTTGTCCTGCAAAGTGATCCCTCGAGATGAGGCTAACACAGGTAGGAAGGGGAAGCAATGACACGGATGTGACAGAGAATGTTCGCTGAGATCGTGTGGCGCGGGCACTCTTGCCCGCGAAACGCCGGCAGCGGAGAGATCGCTCGATGGATCCGACTGGTCGGGCCGAAGATGGGAGCTTCGCTCCCACGGACAGCCGAGGGCGGCTGTCCCCACATGCCGGAATAGACTGCTTCGGTTTGCTCGTGGTTAGATTTCGCGGGCAAGAGTGCCCGCGCCACACAACCTAAGTCGCTTCCTCCGGCACCACCCTCAGCTCCAGCTTCTCCGTCCACCGCAGCACGGTCAGCGAGCAGCTGACCCCTACGCGGACATCCGTCAGCACGCGGTGCAGATCGTCGACGCCCGCGACCGGCTGGCCCTCCAGCGCGATGATCACATCGCCTTCGCGCAATCCCGCACGCTTGGCCGGGCTACTTTCCTCCACCGAGATCACGACCACGCCCGTTTCCTTCGGCAGATCGTAAAAGCGCACCACGCGGCGGTGCACGGGCACAGTCTGCGCCGAAACGCCAATGAAGCTGCGGCGGATGCGTCCATCGCGCAGCAAACGGCTGGCCACGAACTTCGCTGTGTTGATCCCGATGGCGAAGCAAATCCCCTGCGCCGGAAGAATGGTTGCCGTATTCACGCCCACAACCCGCCCCGCAGAATCGACCAGTGGCCCGCCGGAATTCCCCGGGTTGAGCGCCGCGTCGGTCTGAATTACGTCGTCAATCAGCCGCCCGGAATACGAGCGCAGCGACCGCCCCAGCGCGCTCACCACTCCCGCTGTCACCGTCGACTGAAATCCGTAAGGCGCGCCAATCGCAATCACCACCTGCCCCACGCGCAGTTGCTGCGAATCGCCGAGCGCGGCCGCAGTTAAACCAGGCTCTTCCACGCGCGGCTCGTCGATGCGAATCACGGCCAGGTCGCTAGCGGGGTCATCCCCGATCGCGCTGGCCGGCATGCGCCGCCCGTCGGTCATGGTGACCTCGATGCGCTTGGCGTCGTGCACCACGTGGCTGTTGGTTAGGATGAGCCCATCAGGCGTAAAAATAAATCCCGAACCTCCACCGCGCCGTTCTTTATTCTGCGGCTCGCCCGAACGCGCGCGCCCCGTCTGGGGCAAAGCCTGATGCACCTCAATGTTCACCACCGACGGACTGATCCGCTCGACCGCTCCGGTCACGGCTCGCGAATAGGCATCCAGCAGAGTGAGGTCGTCGGCAGCCTGGTTTGCCTCGGTCACAGATTCCGAGTTCCAGCCTGCTACCTGAGAACCGTCCAACAGCGGCGAAGAATCTACTCCAGTTTGTTCGTAACTCATGACAGATAGATGTCAGTCGATGTATCCGAGATTCATGGACCCCCGAACATGGAGCCCCGGACGCCCTCGTCCGGGGAGCAGCGCCCCAGGCGAGTCCGGGAGCCGATACGCGGGGCCGTGCGAAGGGAGCGTCCTGCGTGAGCCGTGCCACGCGCCGGGCGGACGAGGGCGTCCGCCCCTCCAAAAACAAAAAAAGCCGGGACCAGAGGATGGTCCCGGCGTAGTGTTGGCTGGTTGCCCGGAGTAAAGTCAAACTCGAGTGACTACATGACACGCTGCCGGGCTTGCGCACGGCTTGACAGTCGAGGCGGCTGTCTCCACATCAATCCCTCGCTACCTCTAAGCGCTCCTTCTCGGCCGCACCGTCAAATCCCGCACCTGCATCAGGATGCTCGACATCTGCATCCCATTCAGCTGCGAAACAAACGGCAGAATCTCGGCGACAAACTGATCTTTCACCAATTCGCTGATTTCATCCTGGCGGCTTTTTTCTCCGCCGCTAAGCAGTTCGGGCACGGTCACCTCCAGTGCGCGCGCCAACCGCTCGAGCGAAGACAGCGTGGGCGTGGCCTTTTCGTTTTCGATTTTAGAAACGTAAGTCCGGGGCACGGACATGCGCCCCGCCAGTTGCCGCTGGCTCAGCCCGCTGCGCAACCGCAGTGAGCGGATCGACGTCGCCAGGTTCAAATGTCCGCGGCCGTTTCCAGACACCGCCATCATCGCCGGCGGCGCAGCCATAATCGGCTCCGGCTCAGGCTCCTCATCCATGGAAGCGTGGCAACGTCGGCAATTGTTATTGGTGGTGCGAAACTGAACCAGCAGGCAGTGATCGCATCGAACGACTTCCCTAGAATCTACCGGGGCAAGAGTCGTGGCCATCGAGTTGTGGGAGGGCCAGAGCGGGCGCTCCTTACAAACACTGGAACCCGATTCGGGGGAATGGTTCCAAGTGCAGTGCCCAATCTGCGGTCATCACCCTGTGGATGTCAAGGGTAAAATGCGTGGAAACCGGAAGTTACGCCGGAAATAGCCATGCGATACTTGGAACAAAGCGGCTAAAACCCGCAAGAACAAGGCAAACTGCCGAGGATGGACCGTGAATTCGGCGTGGTGTTTACTAAGTGGGTTCGCGGCTTGAGTCCGAAGGGGTTCTGAGTGCTATGGCCTAATAGCATAAGCTTGCGCTTTGCTTTCGCCTGTCCGACTTTGCACGTGCAAGAAACGGATGGCTACTCAGTCGCCTCCGTTGAAGCAGCCGCCTCGCGCACCATTGCGAGGTTGGAGGCGCTCACGGTCACAATGCCGCAGGGGTAGATCCAACCGCTGGCTCCATAATCGTGTACCTGCAGCAGAAAGATATATTGCTGGCCTGCTCGAATCGGAGATCGCGTATCGGCAGTGATCGTCATTTCCGGACTATCGACGCCGACGGACAAGCGGCCTAGCTCACGCGGATTCTTCGGTTTCTTTATCACGCTGACAATTTCAAGGTCCACTAGTCGGGGCGGCCAGCCCTCGTAGCGCGAGGGGCTTAATTCCACTGTCTTGGGTCGCACGACGACAATAACATCCGCAAGTTGCGCCACTCGCTTCGACAACTCCGGCGTGCATGTCAGGATCTTCGGCGACTCACGACTGTCCTCAATCGCTTGCGCCCAGACGGTCGGCATCAGATCGCCGGCTCTGCACGAACGAAGTCTCGTGAGGCAGCTCAAGTCGAACTGCATCAGCCGCGATACGTCTGCGGCGGTCGCATCCGACGAAAATTCGGCCCAGACCCTCACCCCAGAGAAGCCATACGAACCCAAGGCTGAGGGATAGGTGCCGACGAGGTAGCTGGGATGCAACAGGGAATGCTTCAACCTGACCTCAGGACGATCGGCCGCGCTCCATGAGCCCCCTCCCCACTTGCTGCCCGCCTCGCCATTCAGCGTGCAGCCGTTCCCTTCGCATCCCCGTCCAAGAGTGTAAACAGAAAAGAAAACGGATCGGAGCCTCTTTCCTCGTATCTGCACCCACGCTTGAACGACGGTCGGACGCAATCCGAGCCACTCGAAAACCCGCGCGTAGGCTCCCAAGATGAAGACGAAAGGGCTTTGGAAGTTGTTCGCCCGGGCAGGCTTCGGCACGAGTTGGAAACGGTAAATGCACTCGTCCTCGGTGCAAGGCTTGGGCTGGCGCCATTCCTCAAAACCCCATTTCCTGACGACGACCGTCACCTGAGCTGCAGTCGCCTTTTCCAATTCCAGCCCACGCACGTCTGACAGGAGCCGCTCCGCCTGCCTGCGAAACCTGTACTGCTCAATCCGGAGATAGACCGAAACACCGGCCACGAGAACAACCGCGCCCAGGGTGACGACCAGCGCGACCCGTTCCACAAACCTGAGCCGTCTCATACCTGAATTGGACACCGAGAAGGAAAGTGTAGCCAGCTATCGTTAGTAACTGCTTGAACGACATACAGAATTGGGATCGCTGACGGCCAGTGGGCCGCCGATCGCTGTTGTAACATCGCCGTTACACTCATTGCCAGCGTCAAAACGTGCGATGGCCTGACTGTAGAAGTTGTGGTTGTTCTACGTTGCGAGTGATGCAAAAGAAAAGCCGCGCGAGGCCAAGCCAAGTGTGCTGAGTTGACAGGTCAAATAAGAGCCCTAGGGCAGTCTGTTTAGGTTCCAAACGGGGATGCGGTCATGGGCTAGCGGCGGTAGAGCGGAGGTATTTGTTTATCGCGCATGTTTCTTGCAGCGGTTTCGTTCCCGTTTGTTTTGCGCTTTGCCGTCTGCAATGGTCTGCCATTGCATGTTGTATGGAGCATCCGCTCCGCCACACGCCAGCCCGACTCTGTAGGTAACCATGTACCCTCGTCGGCCTTTCGGATACCCAGTCTCAACCATGAACGTATGCTTGGCCGCTCGGCTGTGAGCGAAACCAGGCGTGCAGCACAAGAGCAACAGAATCAGGACCTTCTTCATATTCTTCCTCTGCTAAGGAAACCACCGCCACGCCAACCACACTGCGGCATTCATCCAAACATTTACACCCACATCCCCAATTACACCAGACTCAAAGTCGTCTCGTGCGAACTTCAGTCACAAGCTAGGGCCCGTCCCTCTCGGAGTTCGCCCCCCTGCGCTCGCAAATGCCCATTATTTTGAGATAAGTCTTGTGGTCAACTCGGAAGATATGCCGTGGTTCGCGTAATATCGGGCCTACGCTCAAAACCCGGCAACTGGGATCAAGGAGCATTCGTAACGATGAATGAAGTCAACACGAGAGAGGCCGCGTGGGAACTGCTAACCGAGTTCACCCAGTCAGAAAGCCTGCGCAAGCACGCGCTCGCGGTCGAGGCCTGCATGCGCGCCTGCGCCAGAAAGTTTGCCGCTGGTTCAGCCGAAAAAAGTTCGACCGAAGAAGGTTCGGCCGAAGAAAGCTCGGCCGAAGAAGAAGACCTCTGGGGAATCGTCGGCCTCATCCACGACTTCGACTACGACCGCTGGCCCAGCCTCGACGACCATCCTTACAAAGGCAACGCCATCCTGAAGGAGCACGGATGGCCCGAAGTCATCAGCCGCGCCGTGATGTCGCACGCCGAATACACTGGCGTCACCCGCGACTCGCTGATGGAAAAGGCCCTCTTCGCCTGCGACGAGCTCGCTGGATTCATCACCGCCGTCGCACTCATCAAGCCCAGCAAGTCACTCGCGGAAGTCGACGTGAAGTCGGTGCGAAAAAGAATGAAAGACAAAGCCTTCGCCCGCAAAGTAAACCGCGACGACATCGTCAACGGCGCCGCCGCCCTCGGCGTCGACCTCGACGAACACATCGCCCTCTGCGTCGAAGCCATGAAGCAAATCGCCGCAGAGTTAGGTCTAGATGGCAGCGCCGCAAAGCCCGCGTAAGCCGATGCTCATGTGGGGACAGCCGCCCTCGGCTGTCCGCCGGGCAAAGCCCGGTGGTTTTCACTCCCTCCGAAAAATCAAACCGCCCAGCGCCCGAATCTGCTCCAGCATCGCTCCCCGAAGAAACATAAAGTCGAGCGACTGACCGCCCTTCAGCTCCGCCTGAACCGACGCCCCCATGCTCCGCGCAATTTCGTCCTGCTGTTCTCTGGAGACGTCCTCGCGAAGGTTTATCCCAATCACGGTGTGACTAGACCCAGCTTGAGTCGCCATCTGGAATACATAAAGTTCCCCAATCGAGGAGAACGAGGCCGCCTTGCTTCTCAGCAGCTCTTCCACTGCTGGACTCGGAGGCTTGGTGGGCCGCCCGATAAGTACTTTTTCATTTGCCTTAAGTGGAAGCTGTATGGTTTTCGACGCAGGTGAACCCGGAACGATTCCGTTTGCGAGCAGTTCGAGTTCGGCGCGGGTCACGCGTCCGCCCGGCCGAATCATTTTCCGGACGGGATCAAACGGATTGATCGCGACTTCCCGGATATCAGTTCCGATTACAAGCCGAAACAAGTCCGGAGCATTCAGCCCGAGGTATGGCGTATTCGGATCCCAATTTTTCAGCGCCTCAAGATCGGTGAACGCGGCCGTGACTTGAACCTGGTTGCGATCAGTAATCCGCCTCAATTGAATTTGCGTCTTGCTGGTCGCAGTATGGAACCCCGGACCAAGCCCAGCCAGGTCAGCCGGAATCTCGGGAACGGGAACCAAAAGCATCGAGCCGAGCAGCGCCTCGTAAACTTTTTTTCGGGTTTCTGGATTGTCGTTGAGCGCAATGTCGTGCATGGCCCGCACGAGCGCGGGATTACCATCTTCGCTGCGACTGTCTTTTTTCTTCCCAGACCACGATTCCATAAAACTTCATTCCAGGTCTTCATCATCACGGCTCGTGCGGGGAAAGATTATGTGGGGACGGGCGCCTCGCCCGTCCGCGCGGAGCGCAGCTCCGCAGTGAGTGAATTCCTACCGCACGATTTCCGCGATCTTCCCGCTCGCGATGAGTTCCGCCAGCCGCGCAAAGTCCTGGTACATCACGCGGTCTCTCTCCATCGTCGCGCACACCGACCGGATCGCCGCGTGCGCCGCCTGCCCGCGCTTCGAAGTCTTCAGCGGCTTCGCGGCATGGAGATAAAAATCGAGCGCCTGCGCCGCGGCCATGGCTTCAATCGCCAGCACGTTGCGCGCGTTCTCGACGATGCGCTTCAGCTTGATCGCCGCCGTCATGCCCATGGAGACGTAATCCTCTTTGTTGCCCGAGGTCGTGATCGAATCCACCGACGCGGGATGCGCCAGCACCTTGTTCTCGCTGACCAGCGCCGCCGCCGTGACCTGCGGCATCATGAATCCAGAGTTGAGTCCCGCGCCCGGAGCGAGAAACGGCGGCAGGCCCTCGCTCAGCGCGGGATTCACCAGCCGTTCGATGCGCCGCTCGCTGATGCCGGCCAGCGCGCTGAGAGCGATGGCCAGAAAGTCCAGCGCAAAGGCCACGGGCTCGCCGTGAAAATTTCCGCCGGAGATGATTTCGCCTTCACTCGCTGCGGAGCTGCGCTCCGCGCGGACGGGCGAGGCGCCCGTCCCCACATAACCCTTCTCCACATGATCTTTCCCCACACGATCCATCCCCACACCATCGCCGATAAACACCAGCGGATTATCCACTGCCGAGTTGGCTTCGGTCTCGAACACTTCGCGGCAGTGGGCCAAGGTGTCGCGCACGGCGCCGTGCACCTGCGGGATGCAGCGCAGCGAGTAGGCATCCTGCACGCGGCCGCAGTCGCGATGCGACTCGCGAATCTGGCTGCCTTCAAGCATGCGCCGCAGATTGGCCGCGGTATGGATCTGGCCGCTGTGCGGGCGCACTTTGTGGATGCGTTCGTCGAAGGCCGCGTCGGTGCCTTGCAGCGCATCGCAGGCCATGCCGCCGATCACGTCAGCGGAATCCACCAGCGTCTCCGCGGCCAGCAGAGCCAGCGTGCCCACGGCGAGCATTGCCTGCGTGCCGTTGATCAGCGAGACCGCTTCTTTGGCTTCGAGCACCAGCGGCTTGATCTGCCCCTGCTTGAGCGCGTCGCTACTCGGAATGCGCACACCTTTTTCGTCGACGCATTCTCCTTCTCCGATCAGAGCCAGCGCGAGATGCGCCAGCGGAGCCAGGTCTCCGCTCGCACCGACGCTGCCCTGCGATGGAACAAACGGAGTGACGCCGCGGTTGAGCATTTCGCAGATCGTGTCGATGACGACGGCCCGCACGCCGGAGTAACCTTTGGCCAGCGAGTTGGCCCGCAGCAGCATCATGGCGCGAGTTTCGGCCATGGGCAGAGGCTCGCCGACGCCGACCGCGTGCGAGCGCACCAGATTCAGTTGCAGCTCGCGAATCTGGTCGCCGGCGATGCGCACGTCGCTGAGTTTGCCCACGCCAGTGGTGATGGCATAGGAAAGTTGGTTGCTTGCGACCAGCGCGTCGACCACGGCGCGCGCCCGGTCGACGGCCTCGCGCGCGTCCGGTGCCAGCAGCACCGCGCGCCGGTCGTGCGCGCTCGCGACTTCGCGCACCGCTTCCAGCGTGAGGTCGTTACCGTTGATGTGAAGTGCGTTCAAAAGGAGTTTCCAGTTTCTGGTTTCCAGGTTTCAAGCTGACGCGATTCGAGATGGCAAATTATGTTGAGTGTTTTCCCAGTGCTTTTCGAAATGCTTTCAAATATTTTTCCGGCAGCGGCGACACCTTCATTTCTGAATCCGTGACCACATGCGCGGTTTCGCCTTCGGCCAGCAGCGCGCCGCCTTCGGCTCGCACCAACTCGTAGCTGAATACGATCACCGACTTGCGAACGTGCTTCAGCCTGGTGCGCACCACCACTTCTTCGTCGTAATGCGCCGGGGCGCGGTAGCGGCACGTGACCTCGGCCACGGCGATGAAGCGATCTTCATCGCGCTCCATGTCGCGATAGGAAAAGCCCATCTGCCGCATCAGTTCCACGCGGCCCACCTCGAACCAGATCAAATGGTTCGAATGATAAGCCACGCCCATCTGATCAGTCTCGGCGTAGCGCACGCGCAGCTTGGTTTCGTTCACGGCGAGGTTGTGAGCTGAAGTCATTTCCCCGTCCATTTGGGCTTGCGCTTTTCGAGGAACGACGAGATCCCTTCGCGGAAGTCGGCGGTGTTGCGGATGGCGGCGTTTTCGCGAACCGCGGCCTCGATTTGCGAGTCGATCTCGGCGCGCGCATGATTGGTGAGCAATTGCTTGGTCGCGCGCAGGGAAGCCGGACTGTTCTCCATCAGCAGCGCGGCCAGCTCACGAGCCCGCGTCAGCAGATTTTCTGGCGGGACAATTTCATTAATCAATCCCATGCGCGCGGCTTCGTCGGCGCCGAAAAGTCTTCCGGTGAGCAGCAAATCCCGGGCTTGCTTCTCGCCCACCTGGCGCAGCAGAAAAGTTGAGACAATCGCCGGAACAAAACCAATCCGCACTTCCGTGTAGCCGAACTTGGCCTCAGGCACCGCCAGCGTGAAATCGCAAAGCAGGGCCAGGCCCGTGCCCCCGGCGATGGCTGCGCCGTTCACCGCGGCGATAGTGACTTTGGGAAATTCGTAGAGCGCGCGGAACAAGCGAACCATGGTCTGGGAATCTTGCAGGTTTTGTTCGGGCGATCGGCCGAGCAGGGCTTTCAGATTGTCGAGATCAAGACCCGAGCAGAAAGCTTTGCCCGCGCCGGTGAGGATGAGGACCAACGCGTCGGACTTCGCGACTTCGTCCAGCGCGCGCCGTAAATCATCAATTAGCTCAAAGCTAATAGCGTTGCGCTTTTCGGGACGGTTGAGTGTGATGATGGCTACACGGGCGTCCTGCTCAAGTGTGATTGTGTTGAAGGTTGTCATGTTGCTGTCACCGGATTATCTTTGGCGTTGGACTTCCCAAGGTGCGTGTGCCAAAGCCCTCAACTACTCCCTTCATCGGTTTGCCATTTATCGGAACGCGCGTCTCGTAATGAGCCGGGAAGACACTTTCGGAGTTCTTCCCGAGGCGTCGATAGATAGCATCAAGCTTTTCATTGGTTGTTGGAACAATCCCAAACCAAAAATTCAGTTGCCCATCGGGGAGAATAACGTTTGGCTGCGTACATCCGAAGTCGTGCGGTTCGCCAGGGTAAATGTATCCTTCTGCCGCGGAGCCATCCGCCAACACGAAATCTGCGGCGACTATGTACGCCCCAGGGGAATAAGACGGGACCCCGGAGTCCTCGGACTTGACCGTGGCCTCGTCCTGGCCCGGTATTCCTTCCTCGTCCAAGCAGAATTCCCAGAGTGGATGCTGTCTCAGGTCGAGTCTCGTTAGTTCGTACACTTGTTTCGGGATGCTCATGTTGGAAACGGTCTCCAGGCCTGACGCTTCAATCTGCGGCGTGCGACGCAGAATACTTTGCAGCGATTCCCGCTGTCGCTTTCAGCAGCGCATCCAGCGGCTTCAGCACCGGTAACTCTGCGCCACGCTGCTGCAGCGCCTCGATCACCTTCTCCGTGGGGATGTTGCCGACCAGTGCGTCCTGCGCAAAGGGACATCCGCCGAGGCCTCCCAGCGCGGAATCGAAGCGGCGGCATCCGGCATCATACGCCGCGAGAATCTTTTCCGCCGCCTGCTCTGGACGACTGTGCAGATGCACTCCGATCTCGAGGTAATCATACTTGGTCATGACCGCGCCCGCGATCTCGCTGATCTCCTGCGGCGTGGCCATGCCTACCGTGTCGGCGAGCGAAATCATGCGAACGTTTTCGATTTCAAGCAGACTTACGGCCTCGACGACTTCGTCCACGTTCCACAGGTCCCCGTACGGATTGCCGAATGCCATCGAAATATAGACCACCACGCCGAGCCCGGCATCATCGGCTTTTTTCTGAATCTTCTCGAACTCCTCGAGCGCGTCTTCCGCTGACTGGTTCTGATTCTTGCGCAGGAATGTTTCGGAAATCGAATAAGGAAACCCGAGTGTGGAGACTGCGTGCGTATCGATGGCCCGCTGCGCACCTTTTTCATTCACCACTATCCCGATGATCTCGACATCATCGGGCGGATCGAGCAACTTGAGCACCTCTTCCGAATCCGCCATTTGCGGCACGGCCTTTGGCGACACGAACGAGACCGCGTCGATATGCTTGAACCCCACGCTGATCAGTGCTTTCAGGTAGTCGGCTTTCAGGTCGGCGGGAATCTGGCCCTGCAGTCCTTGCCATGCATCGCGTGGGCATTCGATAAGTTTGACGGAGTCAGACAATTATTTCACCACGGAGACTGGACGCAGGAATCATGTCTGTAAGACCCCCACTTTGAACTCTGGCACGTCAGGGTTCAGCGCCGCGGCTTCGAGGGCCTGCGTGATGGCCTCGCGGGTTTCGACGGGATCGATGATGCGGTCGATCCACAGGCGGGCGGCGCCGTAGCGCGGGTCGGTCTGCTCGTCGTAGGTTCGCTTCGTCGATTCGTAGAGTTCTTTTTTGTCTTCTTCGGTGAGTTGTTTGCCGCTGCGCTCAAGTTGTTTCACTTTGATTTCGACCAGGGTTCCTGCGGCCGCATCGCCGCCCATCACGGCATAGCGGGCGGTGGGCCACGCGAAAACGAAGCGCGGATCGAACGCCTTGCCGCACATCGCATAATGTCCGGCGCCGAACGATCCGCCGACGATCACCGTGATTTTCGGCACCACCGAATTCGAAACTACGTTCACCATTTTGGCGCCGGCCTTGATGATGCCGCTCCACTCGGCGTCGCGGCCCACCATGAAGCCATTGACGTCGTGAAAGAAAACCAGCGGAATCAGATTCTGATTGCAATCCATGATGAAGCGCGCGGCCTTCTCGGCCGACTCGGTGTAGATGACGCCGCCGAACTCGATGCGTTTGTGGCCTTCGTGATCGGTCTGCTGCGCGTGCAGTTTCTGGTTGGCCACAATGCCCACCGCGAATCCGCCGATGCGTCCGTAGCCGCAGATCAAGGTCTTGCCGTATTCGGCCTTGTACTCGTCGAAGCGGCTGCCATCGAGCACGCGCGCGAGAATTTCTTTCATGTCATAGGGGCGGGCGGGCGACGAATCATAGATGCCGTAAATTTCCTCCGCGGCCATTGCCGGCTCAACGGGCTTCCTGCGGTCCCACGGAGACTGGCGGCGGTAGCCCCACTTGTCGACGATGGAGCGAATGCGGGCGATGCACGCTTCGTCGGTCGGCTCACGGAAATCGAGGGTGCCGCTGATCGAGGAGTGCATGATGGAACCACCCAAATCCTCGGCGGAAACTTTTTGTCCGATCGCGGCTTGCACCAGCGCGGGGCCGGCGAGAAACAATCCACTGCCGTCGGTCATGAGAACGTGGTCGCACATCACGGGTAGATATCCGCCGCCGGCCACGCACATGCCCATGATGGCGGCGATCTGCGAGATGCCCAGGGCCGACATGACGGCATTGTTGCGGAATACGCGGCCGAAATCGTCGGTGTCGGGAAAGACATCTTCTTGCAGAGGCAGAAACACGCCCGCCGAGTCGACGAGATAGACCGTTGGGATACGATTCTCGATGGCGATGTTTTGCGCGCGAATGACTTTCTTCGCGGTCATCGGAAAAAACGCGCCCGCTTTTACGGTAGCGTCATTGGCAATGATCATGACCAGCCGCGTCTGGATGCGCGCCAGGCCGGTGATCACGCCGGCGGCGGGAGCTCCTCCCCACTCTTCGTACATGCCGTGGGCGGCGTAGAGGCCCAGCTCAAAAAAAGTGTCGGCGTCGGCGAGCAGATAAATTCTCTCGCGCGCGGTCAAACGCCGCTTGGCATGCTGGTTCTCGATGGCTTTTGGGCCGCCGCCTTCGGAAATGTGTTCGCTCTCGTTGCGGATCTGCGACATCAGGTCGGCGAGAAAGCGCATGTTGGCTTCGAAGCGCGCCGAAGTGGGATCGACTTTGGTCGTCAGCAGATTCGTGGCTGAGGCCGAGTTTGGGGCGGGAGATTCGTTGCGTTCAGCCATGAGTCGATGAGGCGTCGGATTGATGGGCGACTGATTACGGTATACCAGCGGAGCGAAAGCGCGCAACGCTCGGCGAGTGTCGGTAGCGCCTCTTTACTCGGCCACCACCAAAACCGTCGAGCTTCGCTCGACCGGACAGCCGAGGGCGGCTGTCCCCACATGAGCATCTTTCAAGGTGCCGCTACCTGAAAGCTGAAAGCTAAGAGCTAAAAGCCAAAAGCTAAGAGCTTCTATCCATCCACTCCGCCAACCGGCAGCCGTCTTCTTCCAGCAGGAAGGTTCCGGCGCCGAAGCACTCGCCGATGATGCGGTGCGATTCGGGGTCGCGCGCGGCGCGGGTGATCCACTGCTGTCCCACGCGATATTGCGCGGCGGTGAACCACTTTTGCGGCAGCACTTCGACTAGTCCCGCTTGCAGGTAGAACACAAACAACGCGAATGCGGGATCGTCTCGCGACATGGCCTTGTAGCTGGTGGGAACGATGAGTTCGTCTACGCCGGCAAGCTCGGGCGGAACGCTGATGTTATGCGTGCCGGGAGCGAGTGTGAGCGGGACCTCGAAATCGGCAACAGGCGGGCTGGCTGAGTAAATGCGGTCGGCGGATGGCTTGAACCATCCGGCGATCTCGGCCAGGTCGAACGACTTGAGCTGGTCGGGATCGAAACACGCCAAACGAATGCTGCGGCCCTCGGGACACCAGATGCCGAGAGAATTCGGCGGCACGAGGAACGGCCGGCAGTAAGTATTCAGGGCGAGCCGAGGCTTGTCAGGCTCCTGCTCAAGGCCAAGGGTAACGAGATAGGCGATGGGGCCTTCTTCTCCGTGATGAGTCCAGACGAAACGCTGGCCGGAATGAGATTGCAAGGCAGGGAGGGTTTTCCAGTACCACGGCACGGGGCCGATGGTGCGGTCGAGTTGCTGGCGGAGCGTGGTGAAGTTTGGAGTTGGCATGCGGGGAGTGAGGCTGATCGGCTCGCAAGCCGTCAGGCTTGGTGGAGGGCGTGTCCCTTCACATTGGCGCGGATGAATTTTACGATGTCGTCCATCGCTGTGCCGGGCTGAAAGATTGCGGCGACGCCGAGTTTTTTCAGGGCGTCGATGTCCTGATCGGGGATGATGCCGCCGACCAGCACGAGCACGTCGTCCATTTTATTCTGCTTGAGCAGGTCCATCACGCGGGGAACGATGGCGTTATGCGCCCCCGACAGAATCGAGAGACCGATCACCTGCACGTCCTCCTGCAGCGCCGCGCTGACAATCATCTCCGGAGTCTGCCGCAGACCGGTGTAGATAACTTCCATGCCGGCATCACGCAGGGCGCGGGCAATCACTTTCGCGCCGCGATCATGGCCGTCGAGTCCGGGCTTGGCCACCAGCACGCGAATCTTAAGATCGGGCATGGTGATCATTTAATCACAGGCGATGCGAATGCAGAAGTCGGAGGTTAGCGGTGCCGTTCCCTTGAATGCGGCTTGTCATCCTGAGCGGGGCTCAGGATGACAAGACGGTTGGTGCGAGGGTGGTTTACGAGCCAGATGATCGGCTCGCAAGTCGGTTGGAGCAGGCTGAAAACTGTCGGGCTCGTCACTCTGGGAAATGCTCCGCGCGGAGGTTCTGGGGCCGACTGAGGGCGATAGCGGCGACCGTCCAAGCCACACGTTGACCACGCTTCCGCCTCGCGTTACCGGCCAGTTGAACCGATTTAACTGCGATGATTATGTTGTTTATTATCAATAAGATATACGGATAGATTTGCACGCCACTTGAACGGCGAAAACGCAAAGAGATCAGTCGGTTGCGGCATGACAGCATCGTTTGTTGTGCAACTGGCGAAAGGGTTGCCCGGCTCCTGGTCATATTCAATCGGAGGCGCGACTCTCAGACGCGCAGTTAACTAGCTACGCTAGAGCGTCTTGATATCGAGGCTACGCCAGAGATACCAGCAGGCCACGCTGCGGTAAGGCTCCCACGACTTAGCGATCTTCTCCATCTGCTCGGGACTGGGCAGCTTAATTTTTCGCGAGCGAGTTTTCGGGGCGGATGTTTTTCCTTTCTTGTTTGGAGCCTTCGTACCCGTCTTCGCTTTTTTCCGATCGTTCTTACGATCCAGATAATGCTTGAACATTGCCATTCTGATGCCGTAGTCGCCGGTGGGCAGGACGTTTTCGCGCTTCAGGGTGAACATGAGAAACATGTGGGCAGTCCACACGCCGATGCCTTTCACTTGTGTGAGATGCGCGATGACTTCATCGTCGGATTGTTCGGGGAGGCGCGCGAAATCGAGCAGACCGGAGGACGTCTTCGTCGACAAGTCCTTTAAGTAAGCCGACTTCTGTTTCGACAAGCCAACACCGCGCAGTTGCTCGTCGGTCAGCTTGAGAATGCCGGCGGGAGTCAGCGGATCTCCGGCGAGCGCGGCGAAGCGCTCAAAAATCGTGGCCGCGGCCTTGCCGTTCAGTTGCTGGTAGACGATGGATTCCGCCAGGCTGTGAAACTCCGGCGGACCAAATTCCATGCGGCACGGGCCCACGCGTTCGATCACGGCGCGCATCACGGGGTCGCTTTTCCTGAGGTGGTTGACGGCTTTGCGCATGGCTACTAGATTTATCACAGAAATCGCCGTGAGCGAATAAAAAACGAATCTAGTAGCGGACCGAGGCCATCCGGCGAGTCGAGAATCAAGGAATCCGGCGGGCAGGGCCCGCCGGATGAGAGAAAAAAGAGAGTTGAAAGAAAAAGAAAACGGAATGCCCTATTGACTGATCGCCACGCCATTGAAGCCGGCAATGCCGACCGGGCTTGAGGTCGCGGTCCAGGACAGGTCGCCATAGGCGTCGATTGCAAAGAGCGCGATTCGCCCGCCCGTGCCGTCTGCCGCGGTGTAAATCACCGCCAGCCATCGGCCGTCATGAGACACGGTGATGTCGGTCGGTACGCCGGGCAGGGGCACGGATTTATAGAACGCTCCGCCCTGGCTGTCGCTGAAGAAGATCGAAATGGCCTGGCCGGGACTGTTGCCGGCATACCACACGTTCCCCGGACCCTTGGCCAGCCAGCACGGAGCATTGCTGGGATACGCGGGCTGCGGTCCGAGAACAGGGAAGACATCGCCGTTCGGATCTACCAGTGCGAAGCTGTACGAACTGTGGGCTGGATCGAATCCCAGGATGTCTCCCCAGAAAGCTGCTCCCAGCGGAGTATTGTTGGCGGTGCCGGGCAGGACGACTGCGGAGTTGGTTCCGTTGAGCGGACCGCCGTCGGAAAGCGGTAATTGAAGCACGGAACCGGAGGTGAGGGTAACGGCGGCCCAACTTTGGCCGACGACAATCTGCGCGGCCGAGGGGTCGGTAAGCGGAACCACGCTGCCGGCAAGGCTGCCCGAAGGCCAGGAGTGGCTTTCCGCGCAATTTGCGCCCACCACGAATAGATAATGCTCGTGGAGCGCGACGGAATTGGGATCGGTGCATTCCGCCGCCAGGCTGATGGTTTGTCCGATGCGGATCGCGTGCTGGCTTCGAAGCAATTGACTCACGGTGTTGGAGCCGTGATTGGCGACGGCGCCGAGTTCGTCCTGGAACTGAAGGATTCCAGCATTGCCGCTGGCGCCGCCGTTCCCGCCCGTTGGCAAAATGGCGACCAGAGGCAGTGAGGGAGTGGCCCCCGGGTTGAGTTTGAAGACAACGACTTCGTTGGCAGCCGGATTGTTCGTGCTGGTCAGCACTAGCACCTCCCGCTTATCAGCGGCAGCCGCTGACACGACTGCGATGAACAAAACTGCGAGCATTCCGCCAATGCGATGCAACTTGGTTTTCACAATATTCTCCTTAGTGGTTATCGGTTTGTGATCCAGCTTCTGGAGCGTTTGACATTCAGGACTTTGAAGGGCTTAGACCGGTCAACGGTCGTAGCGCCTTCAGCTCACGGCAAGGGAAAGCACGGCGCGACAAGCGAAAGACACACGTGTGCCTTTCCGCCCCAACCGGTCATTGAACCGCACCGTCTGCAGGAACGTTGAAACCGATCAAGGCCGCGCAGATCCGATGCGCGAGCGGCAGGGGAGTTACAAAAGGGATGCAGATTTAACGAGCGCTTTACAATGGGCGAGGACTAAGCGGCAGAGGTCACTATCCGGATGTCGTTAGCGGGAGATCGATAGAGGGGAAATCGATATCCGCGCCCGTGGGCCCGTTCGTCCGGCACATCTGTCTCCGCTATCGCAATGCGGCGAAGGCGACTCCCGCAAGCGCTCCTCCAAAAACGACCCATGCGGGGTTGACTCTCCATCGCAGCAACACTGCCGCGGCTACCACTGCAATCACCCACGCGGGCCAGGCGCGCAGTGCATCCTGGGCGAACCTGACCGTGACTCCGATCATGAGTGCGATCGCGCAGACGTTGACCGCGTCGAGAAATGCCGCCATCCACGGCGACTTGCGCAGCTTGAACAAAACCGGGGCCAGCAGCGCTACGTAAAAAAATGACGGCAGAAAAATCGCGATCGTGGCTACGGTTGCGCCTGGGACTCCGCCCAGGAGATATCCGATAAAAGTTGCGGTGGAAAGTACGGGGCCGGGCGTGAACTGGCCGATGGCGACCGCGTCCAGCAATTGTTGCTGGGTGAGCCACGCGTGTTGATGAACCAATCCCTGATCGATGAAGGCGAGCAGAACGTAGCCTCCGCCATAGAGCACTGCGCCGACTTTCACAAAGAACAACGCAATGCGACCGAGGGAGACTTTGTCCGCGACCGGCGCTGCTGCCGCGGAGGCCGCGCCGAAAATAGTGAATGAGCGCAAGACCGTGGCCCAAGTTGCAAAACGCGGTGAAGATCGCGAGCCGAGTCCGGTGAAAATGCTGACGAAAGCGCCTGCGACCATCCGTGCTCCACCGGGACGATCGAAATCGGAGCCACGCTTCACCACCATGCCTAGAATGCCGCCGCCAAACAGAATCGCCATCGGATTCAGTCCGAGGAAGAATGCAGCCAGTGCCACTACTCCCAATCCCGCCAGCAGAGCATCTTTCACGGCAGCTTTTCCCAGCCGCGAGATTGCGACCGCGATGACGGCGACCACTGCCGGTTTAATTCCCGCGAGCAACGATGCGGCCTGGGGTAGCGAGCCAAAACGTACATATGCCCAGGCGAAGCCGGCCGTGATGAGCGCGGCGGGCAAAATGAAACTTGCTCCGGCCACGCACAATCCCGGCCAACCCGCGCGCACGAAGCCGACGCTGATGGCCATTTCGGTGGACGTGGGGCCTGGGATCAGGTTCGCGGCGCCGAGTAGATCGAGAAACTGCTGGCGTGTGAGCCACTGGCGTTTGCGAATGACTTCCTCTTCCATCAGCGCGATGTGCGCCGCGGGTCCGCCGAAGCCGATGCATCCCAACTTGAGGAAGAGTGCAGCCAGTTCGCGCAGGTGGGTCGGTCCGAGCGGAGGGGGCGCCGGAACTTCGCCCGCGCTCAGGTCGTCGCTCACGCGGCCTTGTGTTCTCCTCGCCGGAAATTCTCGATGAGATATTCGGAGGTTCGCAAGCTAAACGCGAGAATGCTGATGGTCGTGGTTTTGTCGGTGCAGTTTAGAAAAACGCTGGCATCGCAGACGTAGAGGTTGGGGACGTCGTGCGTCTGGCCGAAACGATTGGTGACGAAATGCTTGGGATCGTTGCCCATGCGGCAGGTGCCGGTTTCGTGCAGGCTGAATCCGGGCATCTCCGGCTCGTCGCCAATAGCTTCGACGACGCCGCCAGCGGCGCGCAGAACATCTGCGCACACCTGTTTCGAGTGGTCCCACATCTTCAGCACGTTGTCGTCCCACTCAAAATGCAGGCGGGCGACGGGAATGCCGTAGGGATCCTTCTCTTCGGGATCGAGATCCACATAGTTCGTATCGGAGCGCAGCGTGGGAGCCTGAATTCCGAAACTCACGGGCGCGGGATAACGGCGCTTGATCTCGCGCTTGTAGGACGATCCGAAGCCATCGAGTTCGGTGGCGAAGCCGGGAAAATCTTCGCAACCGCCGTCGGGGTAGACGGAGTAGCCGCGAATGAATTTCTCTTCGTGAGGATCTTTCAGATTTTGCCAGCGCGGCATCCAGGCGATGGTGCTGTCGCCCACGTGGTCGGGGAACGGGGGACGGCCTACCAGCTGCGGAAGATATCCGCGCACTGACTCGCCGTACAAGTGATCGCAAAGGTTGCGGCCGAGTTGTTGGCTGGAGTTGGCGACGCCGTTCGGGTGCAGCCGCGACTTCGAGTTCAGCAGGATGCGCGCGCTTTCCACGCACGACGCGGCCACGACAACGGCGCGGCCGTAGACTTCGACTTCCTGTTTCGACTTGCGATCGATGTAGGCGACTCCGCGGGCGCCTCCGTTCTCGTCGGTGAGAATATTTTTCGCGAGCGCGTTGGTGCGGAGTTCGAGATTCTTTGTGGCTTCCGCTTTCGGCAAGAGGAAATACGGAGTGGAGAAAAACGCGCCGACGTCGCAGCCGGTGGTGCACTCTCCGCAGAAATGGCAGGCGGGATGGCCTTCATGCGCTTGCGTGAGCTGGGCGCAGCGGTCCGGCAGGTAAGGCACGCCAACTTTGTTGCTGCCGGCTTCCAGAATGCGATCGAGACAGCGGAAGTGGAAAGGCGGCAGATAGGAGCCGTCGGGATTGCTGGGACGATTCTGGATAGTGCTGGCAACGCCGATCATTTTTTCCACGCGCGTGTAGTAGGGGCTGATTTCGTCGTGGGTGATGGGCCAGTCTACGTCGTAGCCGTCGAGCGAGGCGGCGTGGAAATCAATGTCGCCAAAGCGCGCGGAACTGCGTCCCCAGAAATTCGTTTTGCCGCCTACGGAAAAGCAACGCGGCCACATCCACTTTGTTCCCGGAGCCGTGGTGAAGGGAATTTCGTGCTCCCATGCGGCCTTGGTGTATTCATTGTCGAGGTAACCGTAGGATTCGCCGCGGCGTTTGGGATCGTCGAGGCCGCGGAACTTCATTTCCCAGGGCATGCGGTGGAAACGGAAATCTTTTTCCGGATCGAGCCTGCGGCCGGCGTTCAGCGCGCATACTTTCAGGCCTGCTTCGCAGAGCGTCTTGATCGCCATGCCGCCGCCGGCGCCGGTTCCGATCACGATGACGTCGTAGATTTGCTTGGGCATAATTTGTTTGGCCGTGATTTGCGTGGTCTCGATATTGAATCGCAGCTTTCAGGAAATTGGGTGAGATACGTGCAAATGCTCGGGATCGTCTTTGTGCGGACACTCGGGCGACTCGGCATACATTTTCAACGAGGGGCAATCGAGTTCCTTGAAACCGATCTCGCTGGTGTAGAAACCGTTCAGCGTGAATTCGCGGATCTGGCGAAAGAAAATGCGTCCATCGCCCTCGCCGGGGCGGGCTTTCTCTTTGTAGGCGAGCGGTTCGAGCAGGGAAGTTTGCTGTTCGGGAGTCAAATCTATAAAACGTTTGTCGAACAAGCGCTCACTGTGCGCGTTCATCCAGGCGAGGCCGGTGCGGAAGGCATACTGCGAGTCGGGATCGCTGGCCACCATGAAATCGATAAATTCGGCGACGCCCGCCTCGCGCGCGCCCGGCGTGGCGTCGCTGGGGATGATCAACTCGGAAAGGCGCTCAACCAGGGCATATTCCGCGGTGGTGAAAAATTGAGGGCTGTAAACTGCCGGCTTGATCTGCAAGACCGCGTTGCCTACGTGGCCGCATGCGAAAGTCCACTTGCTGAAGCCGGGGAACTGTGCGACTGCTGCCGCCGTTCCGAGTATGCGTAAGATTTCTCGCCGCTGGATGCCTTGTCCCGCCATCGTGATTAGCTCGTAGTTAAGTTTGATTCGCCCTACCTAGAGGTTATCTCATAAATCCTCGACGGCTGGAGACGAGCGAAACCTCAGAGGCTAAAGCCTGGGTCGCTAGCCGCTGGGTGGCACGGCTGAAGCCGTGCCCTTCCCAGAGCAGTTTTATGAGGTGAAGCCGTGCCCTTCCCAAAACCGTTTTATGAGATGGCCTCTAGTTCTTCCTAAGAAAGATACTTGCTTGTCTGCTCAATCAACTCTGCCGTCGGTTTGTAGGGATCGCCGTCCGCGTCGAATTCCATCGAGCAATATCCCTTATATCTGCGCTTCTTCAAAATCGCAAACGTCCGGGCTAAATCAACGTGCACGGGCTTGCCCTGGTCGTTGACCTCACCATCTTTTACGTGGCAGATGCCGTAGGCATGCGCGAACATGGCGTCAATGGCGCGGTAAGCGAAGTCTTCGTCGGTGCTATGCGCGGCCAACGTGTTGCCGAAATCAGGGAGAGCCCGCAGCCAGGGGCTGTTCACCTTGTCGAGCACCTGAACGATGAAGAACGGATCTTCGCTGACTGGGTCGTCATTCTCGAAGTGCACCACCACATTTTTGGATTGGGCGTAGTCGGCGACCCGCAGCAGAGTCTCGGAGGCGCGCGTGACGTCGGGCTTGGAATCTTTGGCCTGGTGAATGTGTGTGCGAATGCTGGGCGATCCCAGGGCAACGCCCACGTCGATCCATGCCTTGCTCGAAGCCAGAGATTTTTCGCGCTCGGCGGGATCGGCGGCGTAGGGGCTCGCTTCGCCGTCGACGGCGATGTCGACCACTGCGGAATGCGCTTTCTCAACCGCGGTACGGAACTCATCCAAATATTTTGGCTCCGTCGATGGAAATACCGGGCTCCAGGGCTCGATGTTGTGGATGTTAAATTTCTGTGCGACGTGCACCGCAAAATCTTTCAGTTCCATTCTCTGTGCGGCCGGAACCGGGCCGGGAGAGTTGCCGTCCCATCCTTTCCATCCCACGATGAATTCGCGGAAGGGATACGCGGCTACCGCAATTCGGTCGCGGGGCGCCGCGGGAAACTGGACGGAAGGTTCGGATTTTACCGTTGCGTGCGCGAGAGCCGGGATCAGCCACGTTCCTGCGGCCGCGCCGGCACTTTGCGCCAAAAACTCTCTACGGGTGGTTGGCATGCGGCGTCAGTGTAACAGAGCGGGTGTGGGCTCGGGCAAGGCGCAGCGAGCGTGCGTTAAAAAATTGCGATCGGTGAAACTATGTGACGCTTACTTCCGTGTAGGTGCCGTAGACCGTGCGCAGCGCTTCGCAAATTTCGCCCACGGTGGCGTAGGCGCGAACAGCATCGACGATGTAGGGCATAGTGTTGGCCACCGAAATTCCGTTCGCCGAGGACGACTCAATCTTCGGTTCTTGCGCGGCAGCTTTCTTCAGCGCGTCGAGACATTGTTTGACTCTCTCGTTCGAGCGGCGCGCGCGCAATATTTTCAGTTTGGCGGTTTGCTGCTGGGCGACAGTCTCATCGATGTACAAAATGTGTGGGGACGCTTCCTCGATGACGAATTCATTGACGCCGACGACGACCTTCTCTTTGGCTTCGGCCGCGCGCTGGTACTGGTAGGAAGCCTCCGCGATTTCTTTCTGCGGATAACCGCGGTCGATGGCTTTCACCATTCCACCCATGGCGTCGAGTTTGTTGAAGTAATCGAACGCACCGTTTTCCATTGCCAGCGTTAAGGTTTCCAAGAAGTATGACCCGCCCAAGGGATCTACGGTCTGAGTGACGCCGGATTCGTAGGCGATGATCTGCTGGGTGCGCAGCGCGATGCGCGCGGCTTCTTCGGTGGGCAGAGCCAGGGCTTCGTCGTAGGAATCGGTGTGCAGGGACTGGGTTCCGCCGAGCACCGCGGCCAGCGCCTGCAATGCCACGCGCGCGATGTTGTTCATAGGTTGCTGTGCCGGCAGCGATACGCCCGCCGTTTGGGTGTGGAAGCGCATCAGCCAGGTTCGCTGGTTCTTCGCGCCGAAGCGGTCTTTCATCACGCGATACCAGATTTTGCGAGCCGCGCGGTATTTGGCGATCTCTTCGAAGAAGTCGTTGTGCGCGTTGAAGAAAAAACTGAGACGGGGGCCGAACTCGTCGACGTCGAGTCCGCGGTGGCGCGCCCACTCCACGTATTCGACGCCGTCATACAGCGTGAACGCCAACTCTTGTAAGGCTGTAGAACCCGCTTCGCGGATGTGATATCCGCTGATAGAAATCGTGTTGAAGCGCGGCGTGAAGCGGGAACCGAACTCGAACGTGTCGATCACCAGCCGCATCGACTGCGCCGGCGGGTAAATGTATTCCTTCTGCGCGATGTATTCCTTAAGAATGTCGTTCTGGATGGTGCCGGAAATTTTCTTCCAGTCGGCGCCCTGCTTCTCCGCGACCACCAAATACATCGCCCACAGCACCGACGCGGGTGAGTTGATGGTCATGGAAACCGTGGTCTTCTCCAGATCGATGCCGTTGAACAGAATCTCCATGTCTTCGAGTGAATCGATGGCCACACCGCACTTGCCAACTTCACCTTCGCTGGCGGGATGGTCGGAGTCGTAACCCATCAGCGTGGGCAAGTCGAAGGCTACCGAAAGCCCGCTGCCTCCGTGCTCGAGCAGATATTTGTAGCGCTGGTTGGTTTCCTCGGGCGACGCGAAACCCGAGAACTGGCGCATGGTGTAGAGCTTGCCGCGATATCCGGTGGCATGAATGCCGCGCGTGAAGGGGGGGTGGCCGGGATATCCGAGATGTTTTTCTTCGCTCCAGTCCTCGGCCAGATCGGCCTGGGTGTAGAGGCGGCGAACCGGAACGCCGGAGATTGTGGTGAAGCGCGCGTGTCCGTGCTCGTCGAGATTCACGCCGGTGGGCGCGCCGATGGGATGCTCGGGAATTTTTTCGAGCGTGGGGGCGAGCGTTTTTTCCGCCCACTGCTTTTCGGCATCGGAAGGATGGCGGTTCTCGAAAACATCGGCAATCGGACTTTCGGCGACTTGCGGCTTTGGCGGCTTTTTGCCCATTCAGTCCCCAGTTCTGTTTCGATGATAGGGAAGTGCGGTCCAGTGAGCAAGGCGGGATTATCGCTTGAGAACGACCGGTCGGTCAGATTTCGCCGGTCATTCTCGCGTGAGTGTCATCCTGAGCGTAGCGGAAAGTTCGCGAATGCGAACTTCCCGCGTAGTCGAAGGATCCCTACTTGCTGCACGGAAGGCCGCGACGTTTCGTCATGGAGACGCCTAGACGGGCGGGGCACAATTGGCTATAGGGGTCCTTCGACTCCGTGACTGTTTCGCATTCGCGAAGCAGTCACTCCGCTCAGGATGACAGCCTTGGGGAATGGATCTCGATTCGAAATCACAGCTGCTTGCGCGCGAGTTCCCAGGCTTTGGAGTATTTCCAGGAAACGTAAACCGCGTGGTAGAGGTGCAGCAGCAGGCCTTCGCGGCCATCGAGGAAGCCGAGGCGGAAGAAATAGTTGTATACGAATGTTGCCAGTGGACGGAGGACGATGTTGATTACGCTGAAGCGCACTTTGCCGTTGCTTTTCGCCACAACCATCTCCGCGCCTAACGACGAATAGCGGTTCATGTGGCTGATGTAGTCCGAGAGCGTGGGGTAGGAGTGGTGGATGAGGGCGCCACGAAGGCGGCGTGAAATTACGGTAATGCCGCCCTTGCGGTATTCGTCGACTTCTATGGTTTCGTGAACCGGCGTCTCCTTGACGCGTCCCGTGCCGCGTCGAAACAACCTCAGCTTGCGATCGGGCCAGAAACCGCCATGCCTGATCCAGCGCCCGAGGAAGTAGTTTTGCCGCGGCATCCAGAACCCGTTGATATAGATGGGCGCAAGGTGACCGTCCGGCGTTTTCTGCACGATCTTGTGAACAGCAGGCGGATACTGTACGGTGCGTCCGATCTCGTCGGCGAGCTCAAGGCTGACTTCCTCGTCCGCGTCGAGCGAAAGTATGTAGTCTCCTGTTGCCTTGTCGATCGCTGAATTTTTCTGTGCGGCGTAGCCTTTCCATCCTTCGACGAAAACCTTTGCACCAAACGATTTCGCAATCTCGACTGTGCGGTCGGTTGAGCCTGAGTCGACGACGATGATTTCTCCTTTGCCGTCGGCGATCAGCGGCTGCACGCTTTCGAGCGTGCGGACTAGGTTGGCTTCTTCGTTGTGGGTGATGACGACGACGGACAGGGTCACGGGGAAAAGGATACACGCTGGGCTGGGCGTGGGAAATTGGCGTGGGTGGTGTTTGGTTGTAATTGTTTGCGCGACCGTTCAAGAACCGAGTCAAAAGGGGACGGACAAGAGTGTGCGTCCTACATGGGAGAGGGCGGCTCGCTGCGCCCGCCGGACAGCCGAGGCGGCCGTCCCCACATGGGCTGGGGAGCTACCAGCAGTGACAGACCCGTGGCCTCGGTGGTTAAGGTTGTGACGCCTGCGGCGACTGCGTTGCTGGCGGCTGGGTCCCGGGCGCTGCATCCTTTCGGGGTTCGACGTAGGGCACTTTCGGCAGACTGGTGACCTGGCCGCGGGTGGCTTCGGCGACGTCGATACCGGCGTGGTCGAGCAGCAGTCCGGTGGCGCGATCGAGTTCGATGCGCGACTTCTCGTAGGCCGCTTTGGCCGAAACCAGGTTCGACTCGGAAGTGGTCAGGACGGAAGCATCCTGCAGGATCGCGGTTGTGGTGGTGAGTCCGACTTTTAGTTTCTGCTGGTCGGCGTCGAGCGTCTGGCGGGCGAAGTCGACGGCATACTGCGCCGCCTGCACGGAGGCGCGGTTTTGTTTCACGTCAAATTGTGCGTTGCGCACTTCGATACGAATCTGGTTTTCGAGTTGGTGCAGGCGCACCTGGGCCTGGCGGTATTCCAGTTCCGCGCGCACCTGGTTGGCCTGCGCTTCGCGATTGCGGAGCGGGATGGTGAGCGTCAGGCCAATGCCTTTGTCCGGAGCGGCGGAGTTGACGAGCTGGTTCAGTGTCCCGCCATAGCCGACCGAGGTTGCCGTTTGAAACGGCGGCGGGTTTTGGCCTGGCGTGTAGCAGTACTTCGCCCCTGGAACGGCTGAGCACGACGGGACTAGTGGGTTAATGCTTCCGCCTACGCCCGATCCGCCGTAATAGGCGAAGGCGTCGAGTGTGGGCAGCATGGCGTTGCGAACCGCTTTGCTGCTGAGATCGCGGGAATTGAGATCGATGCGCGACTCGACCAGTTCGGCCCGATGAGCGAGCGCCTCGTTGATCAGATCCTGCGTGGGAATTACTGCTTCTTGCTGGGGAATCTGCATGGTGGACGTGGGAATCACGTCGGCTTCGGCCAGCATGGGGTCTTCGATGCTGCGGCTGACCGCGTTCTTCATCAGCAATTTTTCCAGCTCCAGATTGTTCTGCGCCAGGATCAGGTTCTGCTCATCAGTGGAGACTGTGCTCTGCGCGCTCACCACTTGAATGGGCGGCACGGTGCCGACTTGCGCTTGTTTCTTCGTATCATTCAGCGCTTTTTGCGCATAGGTGAGAGCCTCCTGCTGCACGCGCACGTTTTCGTAGGCATAGACCAGATCCCAATACATGTCTTCGATCTGATCGACGGTGGTGATGATTTGCAGGCGGAAGGCGACGTCGGAAATCTCACGATTATTCTTCGCGATGCGGACGAATCGCAGGTTGGGAAGCGATCCAAAGCCTTGCAGCAGGTTCTGCGTGATCTTGAATTGGAAATTCGAGCTCAACTCAGGCGTCAGCAGGCTGGTAGGGTTGTTGGTGGTGACGTGGGTGTTGTTGAATCCAGCGGCGACGCTTGTGCCCCACTGGAAGCCTTGAGCATAGGTGAAGTTAGCAGTGTAGGTGTTCTGCCCCACGACTGGCACGGGGCTGAAGACGCTGACCGATTCGGTATCGTTTTTGTCGAGCTGCAGCGTGCTGGTGACGACGGGATCGAAGCTGGTGATGGCGGAGCCGATGCCGAGTGTGGAACTGACCAGGCCGTTGGTGCCGGTGCCCACGCCGCTGGGGGCGACGGTGGTGCCTCCGGTGCCGGAGCCAACCGTTCCTCCCAGGCCGCCGACGCCGCCACCGGGTGTGTTCTGCACGATGCCGGCATTGACGCCGAGGATGTTGGCACCGGACTTGGCGCGCAGGAAGTCAGTGTCGGCGATGTTGAGGTTGTAGCGGGCGATGTCGATATCGAGGTTGTTTTCCAGAGTGAGCGCCACGGCGTCGTCGATGGAGAGATAAATCTTGCCGTCGTGCATGAGGGCGTCAATGCGCGGCGAGTTGCCCAGGTTGGGCTGATCGACCGGGCGTGGCGTGTAGGGCTGCAAGATGTACGGGAACGCCGAGCGCGGCTTGGAATAGTCCTCAAGGTGGAAGGGCTGCGCTGTTGCCGGTTGAGGCGCCGCTGGCTGAGCTGCAGGCGGCTGGGGCGCCGACGGCGGCGGAGTGGAAGCATCTTGCGCTCGCAAAGACATCGGCGAGATCGCTAAGGTCAGAGAAATTATGGCCGCCTGTCTGAGGGTCCAAGGCTGCACGGCGAAAATCGAACGAAGCAAAGACATGAATAGTCTCCTTACTAAGAACGGCGCACGGTTTGGTGCGAAATAAATTTGGACGCGAAAAAAACAAATACGTCACTTCATCTTAGCGGTAGTTGATGAAGCGCAAAGGAAAGGGAATTGTAAAGAATTGTTAGAAGGAAAAAACCAGACCAGAAAAACTCGTAGTACTGCGGTTTCCGCACGAGCAATCTGTCACCACCGCCGCTCACACCCCACACCGCCTCGCACCCACCAGTTTGTCATCCTGAGGCCTGCGCTTTTGCGGGACGAACAGCCTGCCCTGAGCTTGTCGAAGGGACCTATGCAACTTGCCCCACTGAGGCGCAGCCAGCAAGTTGCATAGGTCCTTCGCTTCGCGAAGGATGACAAGCTGCATCTGAGAAAAACATGGGAGCGGCTTGTGGCCGCGCCCGCCGCTAGTTCTTGCGACTCTACTGCTGCTGCTGGTCAGTTTGGTTCGAAGGCAGATCCTTTCGCGGTGCGACGTAGGGCACGTTGGGCAGGCGCGAGACCTGGCCACGGGCCGCGTCGTCGATGCTGATGCCGGCGTGGTCGAGCGTCACCCCAACCGCGCGGTCCAGCTCCACACGCGATTTCTCGTACGCCGCCATTGCCGACATGAGCGTGGATTCAGCCGTTGCGAGAGCGCTGCGGTTCTGCAGGACGAGGGTCGTGGTCGACGTGCCGAACTGATATTTCTTCTGCTCGGCGTCCAGCGACTGTTTGGCGTAGTCAACGGCTGCTTTAGCGGAATCTACGCTGGCGCGATTCTGCTCCACTCCGAACTGGGCGTTGCGGACCTCTATGCTGATCTGGTTTTCAATCTGCTGCAGCCGCATCTGGGCTTGCTGGTATTCCAGTTCCGAGCGGATCTGCGTGGCCTGTGCAGCGCGGTTGCGGATCGGAACGTTGAGCTGCAGGCCCACACCTTTATCGGGAGCGGTGGAGTTGACCAGTTGGTTCAGGGTGCTGCCGTAGCCAACGGACGGTGTGGGAGTCGTCGCGCAGCCGAAGGCCTGCAATTCCGGGGGCAGATTTGCGCAAAGCTCCTGGGGATTCTGGGCGCCGCCGACGCCTAGCCCGCCGTAATAAGCGAAGAAGTCGAGCGTAGGCAGAAGAGCGTTGCGCACAGCTTTGTTGCTGATCTCCGTGGTATTGAGCTGGATGCGCTGTTCCACCAGATCGGCACGATGGCGCAACGCGTCGGCGATCAAATCCTGCGTGGGCTGCACCTGTTCGTTCTCGGGAACTTCCATGGTCGAAGTGGGGATCACTTCCGCTCCCGCCAAAGTCTGATCGCGCAGGGTACGGCTGAGCGCGTTCTTCATGAGCAACTGCTCTAACTGCAGGTTGGTTAGGGCTACCGTCAGCGCTTGCTGATCCTGAGCGACGGTGCTTTGGGCACGGACAGTTTCGATGGGCGCGAGGCTGCCGATCTCGACCTGCTTCTTAGTGTCGGATAGTGTCTTGTCCGCGAACGCCAGCGATTCTTTTTGGACGCGAACATTTTCGTAAGCGTAGACCAGATCCCAATACATGTTCTCAATCTGGTCGACAGTAGTAATAGTTTGCAGACGGAAGGCTACGTCGGAAAGTTCACGGTTGTTCTTGGCAATGCGGATGAAGCGAGTATTGGGGGCAAACCCAAAACCCTGCAGAAGGTGCTGAGTGAGCGTGGCTTTGAAACCCGAATTCAGCGCCGGACTGAGGCTCGAAAAGAAGCTGTTGGTGGTGGCCCGGGTGTTATTGAAACCTACCGTCAGATTCGTGCCCCATTGGAAAGCCTGCTGGTAAGAGAAATTCACCGTGCCGGTGTTTTGAGCCAAACTAGATCCCGGGAGCACGCCCTGAAAAATGCTGGTTGCCTCTTGACTGAAATGATCTTCCTGTAAAGTGCCCGTGACTACCGGGTCGAAGCTGGTGATGAGAGATCCCAGGCCAAGCGTGGAGCCCACCAACCCGCCCGCACCAGCGCCCGCACCGCTGGCACCAAGGGTCGTACCTCCGGTGCCCGAACCGACCTGGCCGCCGAGTCCGCCTACGCCGCCGCCGGGAGTGTTCTGCACGATGCCGGTATTCACGCCGAGGGTCTGAGCCCCGGCTCTGGCGCGCAGGATATCGGTATCGGCGATATTCAGGTTGTAACGAGCGATGGCGATGTCGAGATTGTTCTCGAGCGCGAGCGCGATGGCGTCATTCAGCGACAGGTAGAGCTTGCCGTCGTGCATGAGCTGGTCAATGCGCGCAGTGTTGGCCAGGCTTGGGGCCGCCAGGCGCCGTGCCGTGTACGGACCGACGGGATTGGGAAAATGCGATACCGGATGGGTATAGTTCAAGACGGGCAGCGGCTTTTCCGACGTCGACTGCGGGGCGGGCGCGGCCGGCGCGTCCTGGCCCCAGCTTGCTACCGTCAACATTGCCAAAGTCGTCGCAATGGTCAGTGTTGCGGATAAAAGCGCAGCTGCGGGACGTGCAATCCGATTTACGCGTGCGAAAGGCATCTACTTATCTCCGTTCGGTAACCCTAAGTTTATTTAAGACGTTGCAGCGAAAAGACTTGACCGGCGCCTGGCCCAGCCAGACCTAACCGTGCCAGACCTAACCGTGAATGAAGCACCGCACCTTAAGCTGTCAGGCTCGAGCTCTCACGCTCGAGATCTCAAGCCCGAGACTCTCAAGCTATGGATACGCACTATGGATACGCAAACGGCCAGAGGAAGGTTCCGAAAAGCTCGCGCGAAACCGCCGTCACACTGCCTTGTGCCCCCCAAATTCCATCGGATTCGCCCGCTGGAGCCGCGACGAGCCCATCGTTTCAAGCCGAATCGTTTCAAGCCAATCGTTTCAGGCCAATCCATCAACCTTGCAAACAAATTCCGGTGAAGCTAACCAGTATATCTGACCAAACAGGCTCGTTTTTCGCGGTCCCGTGACCCGGGAACTGCTACAGTGCTGGCGATGTCGAGACCGCGCACAACTAATTCCATTCCAACCCTCAGGCCCCGATGCAGGCGCAGAATGACCAGGCACGCGGCTGGAGCGAAAATCAGTTTGATGAGCACGCTCGGCTCTGAGACTCGAAAACTCGCGAGAAAGATCGCATGCGGAATCTCAAGCTGACACTTTCCTACGACGGGTCCGAGTTCTCCGGATGGCAGGTGCAGCCTGACGCGGCGACCGTGCAGGGGACACTAGCCTCGGCTATTGGACGCATCACCGGCGAAAAAGTATTGCCGCAAGGGTCGGGTCGAACCGATGCCGGGGTGCACGCCCTGGCACAGGTGGCCACTTTGGTCACGGAGTCCAGCGTTCCCACCGCAAATTTCCTGAAAGCGCTGAACGACGTTCTGCCGGCGGCGATTCGTGTGCTGGAGGTGACCGAAGCGCCGGCGGATTTTCATGCCCGCCACTCGGCGCGGGCGAAAACCTACCGTTATCGCATTTTGCGGGACTCGATCTGCCCACCGTTTCTGGCCAGATATGTCTGGCATTTTCCGTATTCGCTCGATGAACACGCGATGGCGCAGGCGGCGGGGCTGGTGGTGGGAGAACATGATTTCACATCGTTTGCGGCGGTCGATCCGGAGCGAGGCCGTGCGGGCGAAGAAGTTTCGCAGGGGATTGCGCGGAAAACCGTGCGCATGAATTTGCCGGAAAATGTCCGGCGGATTTTTTCCTCCACCTGGGAGCGGCAGGGGGAAGAGTTCGTCTATACCGTGCGCGGCTCGGGATTTCTGCACCACATGGTGCGCAACCTGGTGGGAACCTTTATTTTAGTCGGCAAGGGAACGTTGCAGGTTGCGGATGTGACGCGCATTCTCGAAGCAAAAAACCGCTCGGCGGCCGGCGCGACCGCGCCTGCGAGTGGATTGTATCTGGTAGGCGTGGAGTATTAGGGACTCCTGTAGGCTCTACGGCGCAAGCGGACGGAAAGAAAGCGCAGCGCGCAACCTGTCTGCGGATTAAGATTTTCCTATGGCCACCGACGTACAACTCGCGGTGCGCAGAGCTTCGTCGATAAATCCGGCGACGGACGCCGTTCTGCGCGAGTTCGAGTGCGCGAGCGACAGTGAAGTCCAGGCCGCCGTGACGCGGGCGCGGTCCGCGCAGTTGGCCTGGGCAGAGATTGGCGTGCGCAAGCGGATCGCAGTAGTGCGCGAGTTCCAGCGCCGGCTGCTCGAGAAAAAATCAGAAATCGCCGAAGCCATCACGGAAGAAGCCGGCAAGCCTGTGGCCGAAGCGCTGACTACGGAAGTGTTGGTGGTGCTCGATGCGGCGCGATTTCTGATCGACAACGCTTATCGTCTGCTGGCCGACGAGCCCATGCCGCACGGCAATCTCGCCACCAAGTTGAAGCGCGGGCGGCTGGTGCGCGAGCCGCATGGCGTGGTGGGGATCATCTCGCCGTGGAATTATCCGTTCTCCATTCCCGCGACTGAGACACTGGCGGCGCTGGTGGCGGGGAATGCCGTGGTGTTGAAGCCTTCAGAATTCACTTCGCTCGTGGCGCTCCAACTGGCGTCTCTGTTGCACGGCGCAGGCATTCCCTCGAATGTTTTTCAAGTGATGGTGGGCGATGGCGCCACAGGCGCGGCGCTGCTTCATTCGCCAATCGACAAGCTGGTTTTCACCGGCAGCGTGGCCACGGGCAAGCGCATTGCCGCGGCTGCGGCCGAGCGATTGCTCCCAGTTGTGCTGGAGTTGGGCGGCAAGGATCCGCTGATCGTTCTCGAAGATGCCGATGTAGACGTCGCTTCGAGCGCGGCGGTCTGGGGAGCGTTCGTCAATGTCGGGCAGGCTTGCCTGTCGATGGAGCGATGCTATGTGCATCGCAGTTTGTATGAACCGTTCGTACTTGCCTGCGCGGAAAAGGCTGGCCGACTCCGCATCGGCAACGGGATGGACCCGAACACCGACGTCGGTCCGATGATCCGCGAGCGGCAGCTGCAAATCGTGGAATCGCAGGTGGAAGATGCAAAGGCGCGCGGAGCGAGGGTTCTGGCCGGCGGCAAGCGTTTGCCGGAACTCGGCGTGAATTTTTACGCGCCCACTGTTCTGATGGACGTTTCGCAAACCATGCGCATCATGCGTGAGGAAACGTTCGGCCCGGTGCTGCCGGTGATGCCTTTCGACAGCGACGACGAAGCCGTGCGGCTGGCTAACGACTCGGAATATGGGCTCGCTGCAAGTGTGTGGACGCGCGACTCCGCTCGCGGCGAGAGTATTGCGCGGCGAATTCATACGGGCACGGTCATGGTCAACGATGTGATTTCGTGTTTCGGCATCAGCGAGGCTCCGCACGGCGGCATGAAGGCCAGCGGCCTCGGCCGCACCCATGGCCGCTTCGGACTGGAAGAAATGGTGCGGCTGAAGTATCTGGATACCGACCGCATGCCCGGGATGAAGAAAGTCTGGTGGTACGGCTACGGCCCAGGTTTCGCGCGCCAGATGGAAGGGTTCCTGGACATGCAGTTTGCCCGCAGCCTCGGACAGCGCTTGCGTGGCGCGCTCCGCGCAACGAGCGTAGTGTGGCGCAAACGGCTGTGAGTGCGAGTTGCGAGTAGCGAGAACTGAGTGCCGAGACGAGAACTGAGAACTGAGAACTGAAAGGTGATTCATGAGCACTTCTTCCAATTCGAATTCCGATTCGACTTCCGATCCGAAGCGCGACCTGCTGCGCCACACGCTGGCCACGCTCGCCTATCGCGCCGGCAAAGCGGTTCGCAACGCCCCGTCGGGTTTCGCTGACTTTCACGCGGGCGAAGGGGTGCGCACGCCGGGGCAGATTCTGGCGCACATCGGCGACTTGTTTGACTGGGCCCTGTCGATCGCGAAGGGCAAGCAAGCGTGGCGCGATTCGAAGCCTTTGCCCTGGGAAAAAGAAGTGGAGAGGTTTTTTGCCGCGCTGAAAAACTTCGATGACTTTCTGGCGTCAAATGTGCCGGTCGAAGCTCCGCCGGAAAAGTTGTTTCAGGGGCCGATTGCCGACGCGCTCACGCATGTGGGGCAACTCGCGATTCTGCGGCGCCTCGCCCGCGCGCCCGTGAAAGGCGAAAATTACTACGCAGCCGAAGTTGTTGCAGGTCGCGTGAGCGCGGAGCAGGCGGCGCCGAAGAGGGAGTTCTAGCGAGGCGGATTAAGAGCTTTTGACCGCAAAGGTCGCAGAGAACACCCGCAGAGCACGCAAAGAAAGGCAACCGCAGTTCTCTGCGACCTCCGCGGCTTTTCTTTGCGATCTTTGCGGTTAAGCTTTTGGTTTGCCTTTCAGCCCGCACGCGCTCGGCAGCGCAATTTCGGATACTTCGGATACAATGACGCTCGTAAGAGTGAATTTTGCGGCGCTGGCCGCGCGAACGAGGGTAAGTCCTTGGCAACGGGTGAAGTCACCACGTCTCCTGCGCAAACTCCGGCGCAGCTTCCGCATCACAAAGTGAAGATCAAGAAGGCCGGGCAGCGTGCCTGCAACGAGAAAAATGAAAAAGGCAAATTCTGCGGCGGGCATTTGAAGCGATGGTTTTATACCACCGACGTGATCGAGCAGGCCTGCGGCGACGCCGAGAAGGCCTGGGGACCGAATGCCGAAGTCTACCGCTGCGAGCATTGCAAGACTCTGTATCTTCCGGCTCCCGCGGACGCAAAGATCAACGTGGCCGGGCCGGGAATCGTTTCAGTGTTCGGGCTGACGCTGCCACCGAAGAAGTAGTAAATCGGCTCTTAGCTTTTGGCTCTTAGCTCTTAGCTTGAACCGGTCGCTCAAGCCGTCTAATGGTGACGCAGGCAATCCTCGGCGCGTCAGCGTTAAGGCCTTGAGCTGATAGCCAAAAGCCAAGAGCCAAAAGCGGTTTTGTGAACACCTCCGACCTCATCTACGACTGGAACCAGAATCATCCGCCGGGGCTGAAGCCGCCGGGGCCGGTGCTGCTCAACGACGAGAGCCTGCGCGATGGGCTGCAATCGCCTTCGGTGCGCGATCCATCGATTCCGGAAAAAATTGAGATTCTGCATCTCATGGAGGCGCTCGGAATCGACTCGCTCGATCTTGGACTGCCGGGGGCGGGTGCGCGGGCCGTCGAGGCGGTGACCGCGCTGGCGCGGGAAATCGTCGCGCACAAAATGAAGATTCGCGCCAACTGTGCGGCGCGCACGCACGAGAATGACATTCGCCCGATCGCCGAGGTCGTGCAGAAAACCGGACTGCCCATTGAGGCCGCCACGTTTATCGGGTCGAGTCCGATCCGCCGCTTCACCGAAGGATGGTCTGACGATTTTCTCCTGCAGACCACCGAGAAGGCCGTGAAGTATGCGGTGTCGCTCGGGCTCGACGTGATGTACGTCACCGAGGACACCAGCCGCTGCGATCCGGAAACGGTGAAGCGTTTATACGCTACGGCGATCAACTGCGGTGCACGGGCCATCTGCATTTGCGATACGGCGGGGCACGCCACGCCCATGGGCGCGCTGGCGCTGGTGCGGTTCGTGATCGCAGAAGTGGTGAAGCCTTCGGGTGAAAAAATCCGCGTGGATTGGCACGGGCACAGCGATCGCGGCCTGGCCATCGCCAACTCGATGGCAGCGGTGATCGCGGGCGCAAATTGCGTTCACGGATGCGCCATCGGTCTCGGCGAGCGCGTCGGCAACACGCAGATCGATCAGATGCTGGTCAATCTGAAGCTGATGGGCATTGCGCCGTGGGATCGGCAGGACCTGACCAAGCTCAAGCAATATTGCCAGGCGGTGTCGCGGGCCACAGGCGTGCCGATTCCGGCGAATTATCCCGTGGTCGGCGACGACGCTTTCCGCACCGCCACCGGTGTGCATGCGGCCGCGATTATTAAGGCGTATCACAAGGACGACATCGTGCTTGCGAACACGGTGTATTCGGGCGTGCCCTCGCATGTGTTCGGCCTCGAGCAGATCATCGACGTCGGCCCCATGAGCGGGAAGTCGAATGTGCTGTTCTGGCTGGAGAGACGCGGCATTCCCGCGACCGACGATGTGGTCGAGCGCATCTACGCCCGCGCCAAGCAGAGCGACCACACCCTGAGCGAAGCGGAGATTCTGGAATGCGTGCCCGCCGCGGCGCGGAAAAACTGAAAGACGGCACATTCTCGACACTATGTCTTCACCATCACCCTTACGACATGCAATTCTCGGCGCCGGCGGAATCGGAGGCCTGATGGGCGCGTGCCTGGCGCGAGCAGGAGCGACGGTCACTCTCGTCGTCAGACCCGAGTCGCTGGCGCATTATCCCGAGCAACTTCAACTTGAAAGCACGTTCGGCAACTTCAGCGTGCCCGTTGCGCGAGCTTCTACGGTGCCTCCGGTGGACGTGCTTTGGATTACCGTGAAAGCGACCGAGCTCGTGCCGGCACTGGGCGCGGTGACCAAGCCTGAGTGGGTGGGTGCGATGGTTCCTCTACTCAACGGCATCGACCATCTTGCGCTGCTGCGCTCACGCTATGCCGCGGAGAAGGTCATTGCCGCGACCATTGCGGTCGAGTCGGAGCGGGTTGCGCCGGGACACATCATCCATCGTTCTCCATTCGCGCGACTCAACATGTCTTCTGCCGGGAGAGCGCTGCTGGGCAGCACGATCGAACGTCTTCAGCAAATGGGATTCGAGTGCCGCTTTGTGGACAACGAGCCCACGCTCATGTGGGGCAAGCTGGTTTTTCTTGCGCCGTTTGCGCTGTCGACCACTGCGGCCGATAAGACCACGGGCGAAATACTTTCCGATCCGGGTTGGAGAGATCTCGGGCTCTCGTGCCTGCGGGAAACGGCCGCTGTCGCGGTCGCAGAAGGCGCGAAGGTGGATGCCGACGCAGTCATCGCCGGCGTGATGAAGATGCCGGGGAACATGCGCAGCTCCATGCAGAAAGATGTCGCCCAGGGCAAAGCGCCAGAGCTCGACGCGATCGCCGGCCCAATCCTCCGCGGCGCGCAGCGTCACGGGATCGAAGTCCCGGCCACGAAAAAATTGGTTGCCGCCGTGGAAAAGCGAGCGGGAACTGCCGTAAGCCCACTGGCATAGCGACGCGCCCAGCCGCACTCGTCTGTCATCCTGAGCGCAGTGGCGTCTTCGCGAATGCGAAGACGCCACGAAGTCGAAGGACCCCTTGCATCGATACGTAGTGAGCGGCCTGTCGGGGGATTTTTGTCCAAGCCTGTGCCAGGCCTGAAGCGAACTCGCAGCGAGGCCGCAGGCGCCGCGGTGTTGCAGGGGTCCTTCTCTTCGCGATCGCTTCGCATTCGCGAAGCGATCGCTACGCTCAGGATGACAAGTCCTTAGGGGAGGTCGCCCCGAGGAAGAATCGCTTCCCTTTCGGAACTACTGGTACCCGCGCTCAACTATCCAATCCCCATCCCCTTCCCACGCGTTGTAAGATGACGCAATAACTCCCATGAGCCCCACTCCCCCCCGTGCGGATATGCCGGACCTTGCGCCTTCGCTGCAACAAGAAGTCGCGCGCCTGTCCGCGTCTCCGGAAGTGCGGTCGGCGTTCAACTGGTTTCGCACGCAGGAGCCGCAGCTCGCCCACTGGCAGATGGAGATGGCGCGGATCGCTGCGCCTCCGTTCGGCGAGATGGCGCGCGGGGCCTGGCTGGCCGAACGCTTTCGCGAAGTCGGGCTCGACGACGTTCGCATTGACGATGTGGGCAATGTGTTCGGGGTGCATCCCGGCTTCGGCAGCCGTTATGTGGCGTTGAGCGCGCATATCGATACTGTGTTCCCGGCGAATACGCCGCTGAATATCCGGCAGCAGGGAAGCCGGCTCTATGGCCCGGGAGTTTCCGATAACGGCGCGGGCGTGACGGCCATGCTCGCCATTGCGGCGCTGATGCGCGCGGTGCGCGTCCGGCATGGACTGCCGTTCGTGTTTATCGGCAACGTGGGCGAAGAGGGCGAAGGCGACCTGCGTGGCATGCGGCACATTTTCTCCACGCCGCGCTGGAAAGATTCGATCGCTTATAGCGTAGTGCTCGACGGCGCGGGCGCAGACACGATTGTGGCCGAGGCCCTGGGCAGCCGCCGCTTCGAGGTGATCGTCCGCGGGCCGGGAGGACATTCCTGGAGCGATTTCGGCGCGCCTAATCCGATTGTGATTCTGGCCAAGGCCATCGAAACTTTTACTGCCACGCCCGTGCCCACCACGCCCAAGACAACTTTCAACATCGGAGTGATTCGCGGCGGCACTTCGGTGAACTCGATTCCGGAGTCGGCCAGCATGAAGGTGGATATCCGCTCCACTTCGATGGCGGAGATGGAGCGGCTGGAGCATTCGCTGCGCCTGGCTCTGAACCGCGCCGTGGAAGACGAGACCATGGCTGCGGAGATGCGCTCGTCGGCGCAAAAGCGGCCTTCCGGCGTGAACTGCGAAGTGGTCGTGATCGGCAGCCGTCCGGCCGGCGAATTGCCGGCAGGAGCGCGCATTCTGCAGGTGATACGCGCGGTCGACGCGCAGTTAAACAATGCCGCCCAGGTGCAGCGCGCTTCCACGGACGCGAATATTCCGCTGTCGCTGGGGCAGGAGGCCATCGCCATCGGCGGCGGAGGCTCGGGCGGCGGGGCGCACACTTTGCAGGAATGGTTTGACAGCAACGGACGCGAGCTGGGGTTGAAGCGAGTTTTGCTGACCCTGCTCGCGCTGGCGGGGGTAGGAGAATGAACGGTGGGGAAATGAATTGTGGGGGGATCCGCGGGAGATTCGAGAATTCTGGAGCTGAACGGTTTGCTGAGCGGTCAGCTTGCGGACGGCGAGGCGCTTCCAGCGCTGCGATAAGGCGCACACGATCGTGGACCCAGTTCGTCACTCCGATCACCTGCGCGATTGCGCTGCTCTGCGCGATCCCCGCATACGCACACCCCGCGCAGACCGGCGCCCAAAAGCCAGGTCAAGCCAGCGCGCCGACCGCACCACAAAGTTCCACTCCCAGCACGCCATCTTCGGCCCCGGCGCCAAGCCGGACTGTTCAAGCGTCGGGGTTCGACCCCGCACCGACTCCCGGTCCGAAGGCCGATATCATCTACGTCCACGCCAACGTCTACACCAGCGTTCCGGCGAACACGTCCTTTGGCTCGATTCTGCGCCAGGAGGCAATCGCGGTCCGCGCCGATCGTATCCAGGCCGTGGGCAAGAATGTAGACATCGAAAAACTCAAGGGGCCGCAGACCGAAGTGGTAGATCTGGGCGGACACTTTGTCATGGCCGGATTCAACGACGCCCACCTGCATCTCTCCGGCGCCGGCCTGCAAAAGCTCAACGTGGACCTGGTCGGGGTGAAGTCGCTCGAAGAAATGCGCGAGCGCGTGCGCGCCCGGGTGGAGAATGCCGTCCCCGGAGAGTGGATTCTGGGCGGCGGCTGGGATGAGACGATGTGGCCGGTGAAGGTCGCCCCAAACCGCTGGGATCTCGACGAAGTTTCAAACGGCCATCCCGTGTTTCTGGATCGCGTCGATGGGCACATTGCCGTTGCCAACACCCGCGCGCTGCAACTGGCGAGCATTACGCTGGCCAGCCGCGACCCGGATGGCGGGCAGATTGACCGCGACAGTAACGGCCAGCCCACCGGCATCCTCCGCGAAACCGCGCAGCAAGCCGTGTTGGTGGTGATTCCCAAACCTTCCCACGACCGGCGGCGCCGCGGCATCGAACTCGCGCTGGCTGACCTCTCAGAGCACGGCGTCACGTCCGCGCAGGACTATTCCACTTGGGACGATTTCAAAATCTACGAAGAACTCGAAAAAGAAGGCAAGCTCACGGCTCGCATTTCGGAATGGCTGCCCTTCGACGAGTCGGTGAAGGACCTCATCAAGAAGCGCGATTCTCATCCGCAGGCCGATTTGCTGCTGCACACCGGAATGCTAAAAGGCTTTATGGATGGCTCGCTCGGAGGCCATACCGCGGCCTTGCTCGAGCCCTACGCAGATGATCCCAAGAACTCCGGCCTGCCGCAATATGAAGTGGAAAACCTCAACGCCATGACCACCGAGCGCGTGCTGGCGGGCTTCCAGATCGGTTTTCACGCCATTGGCGACAAGGCCGTACAAATGGCGCTCGATGCCTTCGCGGAAGCCGAGAAAGCCGCGAAAGAACAAAAAATAAAAGCCGCCAATGGCGGAGACGATTACCGCCTGCGCGTGGAGCACGCCCAGGTCACCACTCTCGCCCAGATTGCCCGCTTCAAGGAGTTAAAGGTAATCGCCTCCATGCAGCCCAGCCATGTGCTCACTGATATGCGCTGGGCGCAGGACCGCCTGGGGCCGAAGCGCGCCGCCACGTCCTACGCGTGGGCGGCGTTCCTCAACAAAGGCGTGACTCTAGCCTTTGGCACGGACTGCCCAGTCGAGCCGGTATCTCCGTTCCGCGGCCTCTACGCGGCAATCACGCGCAAGAGCGAAGACGGCAAGAAAGAATATTTCCCCGAGCAGAAAATCACCATCGAGCAGGCCCTCACGGCCTACACCACCGGCTCAGCCTTCGCCGAATTCGAGGAGAAAGAAAAAGGCAAGCTGATCCCAGGAATGCTAGCCGACTTCGTAGTCCTCGACCGCGACCCGACCGCCTCGTCCCCCGAAAAACTCCTGGCGACTAAGGTGCTGCGCACGGTAGTAGGAGGGAAAACGGTGTACGAAGCGAAGTAAATAAAGCGTAGGTCCCCGGGTGCCGGGTGCCCCATTTCTCGCGTTTTTTGCGAGAAGTGGGGCCTTTCGCTGACACCCTCCCGACCCTCACCCAGCGCTCCGTCGAATTCTCTCCTCCCACCACATCCAGTCGTTGATCCGAACCAATCCCGCCTCTCCGTAAGCATAGGAGCGGTAGCTACTCCACGGCCAATGCTCCGGATTCCCCACCAGTCCGCGCACCACCGGATTACGATGCATGTACCTCAGCTTCTCCACTTCTTTCGGCTGGCCCCACAGATTGAAATCATAGAAACGACTCTGCCAGAACCGGCCGGAGAATTCGCCCGCAATGGCCAGCCGCCGGGAGACGCTCACCTTCACGGCCTGAATTATCTTCGAGGGATCCCCACTCAAGGGTTCGGAAACCAGCAGATGTACGTGTTCAGGCATGACCACGTATCCAATCACGGCAAAACGATAGCGAACGCGCATCAGTTCGAGGACGGTAAGAACCAGGTCGCGGCGCGCGGGACTGCCAAGTAGCGGCTTGCGTCGATAGCAGCTCCACGTGATGAAATGGAGGCTTGCCGTGCCGTAATAGCGCTTTAAGCCCCATGGCATGAAGGCACCCTACGCACAACCGCGAGGTCGTGTCTGTGACGGATGAACATTGGCATCTAAATGGACCGGGTGCCCCATTTCTCGCGTTCTTTGCGAGAAGTGGGGCCTTTGGCTTGAGCTCACGATGACTCCAACCTGAAGAGATGCGTCGCGAACGGGAGATGTGGGCCACCCCGCCAAGCTGATCCCGGGAATGCTGGCCGACTTCGTAGTCCTCGACCGCGACCCGACCGCGTCGTCGCCCGAGAAACTCCTGGCCACCAAGGTCCTGCGCACAGTGGTGGGCGCGAAAACCGTGTACGAAGCAAAGTAGGAGAGCGGGCGGGTCCTGCACCCATCACAGCCGGGTGCCCCATTTCTCGCGTCCTTTGCGAGAAGTGGGGCTTTTCGCCGACACAACATTTTGTCTGTCTCTAGATAAACCCAGCTGCGTACGGCGTCGTGGTTCCCGCCCTTCGCAAAAATCGCGAAGGACGAGGCACCCACTTTGCTGGTGATGCCAACGAGATCAAGAGCCTGGGCCACCCGCCCATCGTGGGCTCAAGCCAAAATCCCCACTTCTCGCAAAGAACGCGAGAAATGGGGCACCCCGCCTATTTAAGAGATGCCTCGCGAAAGGGAGATGTGGGCCACCCGCCGCAGCAATTCTTGGAAACGGGAAAATGTCCCGTCTGTCCCGGTTCCCCGGTTGCGCGAAGCTCGGCTTTTTTTGTGGCGCTGAACATTTAGCGAAAGTCCGGGAAAGCTCGCCCGTAAACCCCAACGGGACACGCTCTTAGCTGTACATACAAAACCGTCAGCACAAAGTGTTCCTGCAGGAACACTCCTCCACTTTGCAGAAATAAACCGGGCCGACGGACGGGGTAGCCTCGGTTCGCATGGCGTCGACACCAACAGCAAACGATAGCTAGGGTTCCCGCGTCTAACTTAATTGCGCATGCTTCGGCACGTTCTCTGGCACTCCGGGACATAGGCCACACTGCCGTGGCGGGGGCGTTTGCAGCGAGTATAATAAGTAAATCGTAGACGTTCCTGGGAGGGAAGTCGGCATGGATTCGCAGGAGATTTGGGTGCGGATGCGCGCTCACCGGTGGGTTTACACATTCAGTATTCTGGCAACACTTTCGGTCGGCATCCTGATCGGTTCCGTGGTTTCCTACGGCGTGAAGGGCAAAGAAGGACAAAAAAGCAGCGATGCAGCGCCGCTCACCATGCCTTCGCCGCAGCAGCTTTCGAATACGTTTTCGCAGATCGCCAAGCAGCTGGAACCGAGCGTGGTCAACATCAACACCGAATCCACTATCAAGAACGTGCACCGTCGCCGTGGGCAGGCTCCCGACGACGACCAGGGCGGCGACGATGGCGGCGGGTTTGACGACTTCTTCAACCGCTTCTTCGGTGGTCCCGGAGGCCAGGGTGGCATGGGCAACGAGGGCTCCATGCGCGAACACTCGCTGGGTTCGGGCGTGATTGTCGATTCCAAAGGCTACATCGTCACCAATCGCCACGTGGTGGAGAAAGCGGATCGCGTGCGCGTGCGTTTCGAAGACGATCCTCCCGGCGTGCAGCACGAAGCCAAGGTTGTGGGTACCGATCAGGAAACCGACCTCGCCGTGATCAAAGTGGACGTGGATCGTGCACTCCCGGCGGCGAAGATGGGTAACTCGGACAGCATGCAGGTGGGCGACTGGGTGCTCGCTGTGGGCAGTCCGTTTGGGTTGTCGGAGTCGGTGACGGCGGGAATCGTTTCCGCCAAGGGACGCGACATCGTGCCCAACCGCCAGTTCCAGACTTTCATCCAGACCGATGCTGCTATCAACCCCGGCAACTCCGGCGGACCGCTGGTGAATATGGCGGGCGAAGTGATCGGCATCAACACCGCGATTCTGAGCGAGACCAACGCCTATGCCGGCGTGGGCTTTGCGTTGCCCTCGAAGACCGTGGTTGATGTTTACAACCAGCTGACCAGTCCCGAGCACCGCGTGGTGCGAGGGTCGATCGGCATCATTTTTGGTAAGGAAGAGATTCCGGCGATCGCCCGCGTGTATGGGACGGGGTCGGGCATTACCGTTTCCAGCGTGGTACCCGGCGGCCCGGCGGAAGAGGCTGGTTTGAAAGTCGGCGACACCATCGTCAGCGTGGAAGGCAAGAAAGTAACCAAGGGCGACGAACTGGTTTCGGACATCGCTTCACGAAAACCAGGGTCGAAAGTCTCGCTGGGCTTCGTGCGCAACGGCAAGCCACAGGATGCGACCGTCACCATCGCCGATCGTTCGAAGTTGTTCGCGGCGCGCCTGGGCGACGATCAGGATAACGAAAGCGACAACGCGCCCAAACCCAGCAAGTTCGGCGTGGGAGTTCGCAAACTGACTCCGGAAATGGCCGAGCGGCTCGACGTTCCTTCCGGCAAAGGCGTGATCGTGCAGGAAGTAAGGCCGAACTCGTTCGCGGAGGATGTTGGCCTGGGCCGTGGCGATGTCGTTCTGGAAATCAATAAACAACCCGTGAACAGTGAGGAAGAATTCGCCCGCGTCGAATCTGGCATGAAGAGCGGACAGGATGTTGTGTTCCTGGTCCGCCAGCGCGGCTCGACTCGTCAAGACGGCACGGCATTCCTCGCCGGAACACTTCCGTAACCGGAAGCAGCCCGATTGGAACTGGCACTGTACCCCTTCGATCGACGATGATGGTGGGGGACGAGCACAGCGCCAAGGTCCAGTTGGGTTTTTTTTCTTCGGAGTCCTGGAGTGGGTGACCTTAGCCGGGGAACTATTTAATTGACTAAAAGAGTCTGGGCGGGAACTCGAGCCTTGCGATTCAGCGCTGTGGGCGCGCTCCTGCTGGCGTGTTCCACGGCGTTGGCAGCGCAGGACAGCTCGCAGACTCAAGCGGGCGCCGGCTCAACCAGTCAACCTCCAGCGAGCAAGTCCGCGGCCAGCACCCGGAAAACGCACTCGGCCACTTCAGCCGGCACTTCCAAATCGACTGGCGCGTCCCATACCGCTTCAGGCGGAAAGCGTCCCACTTCACGAAGGAAGAAGAATGTGCGGGCGGCACGCGGCCAGCAGAAAATCGACTCCGATCGCACGCAAGCCATTCAGGAAGCGCTGATCCGCGAACACTATCTCAGCGGCGAAGCTACCGGCAAATGGACCCAGGCCACGGAAGATGCCCTGCGCCGATATCAGGCGGACCACGGCTGGCAATCGAAGACCGTGCCCGACTCGCGTGCACTGATCAAGCTCGGCCTGGGACCAAGCCACGATCACTTGCTGAATCCGGAAAGCGCGATGACGACCGCCCCGGACGCTCCCCGCGCGACATCGTTGACTCCGGCATCGCACAGCGCTGATCCGGGATCGCATATGAATTCCACGCCAGCGCCAGCAGATCCAGCGCCGGCGCAAACTCCCAGCCATGACGCGCCGGCCCCGCAGTAGCTATCCAGCGCGCTGCTGAAAAGCTCATTTCGGCGAATCCCAGGGAACCTCAGGCGCTAAAGCGCGGGCTAATTTTAAGGGTCTTAACGGCACGACTGAAGTCGTGCCCTTCCCAGACCGAGGGCAAGACCGAATCTTTCCGCAACCTGTGAAGTCGTGCCCTTCCCAAAATCGGGTCGGAGCGGAGTTTTTCAGCAACCTGCCAGGAATTGGCTACCCTGAAGTCTTGCGATAGCTCCCAATCACCGGCCGGGGAAAATACGGCAGTGGCTTGTTCTTGATAATGGCGCGGGGATTCGCCTCGACGAGCGCCTCCGCAACTTCCTCGCCGCAGATCTCAGCCGCGGCCTCACGCGCGGTAGAGAGCACTGGGATGCGTTTCTCCGTATCGTGAGCATCGGTCGCGAGCACGTGGACCGCATTCCGCTCGAGTAGCCACTGTGCCACGCGGCGCACGCGCTCTCCCCAAAACCCGGTAAGCGCGGAACCCGTCATCTGGATGATGCAGCCTTGCTCTGCCCACTCCACCACGCGCTGCGGGCTCTCGCGCAAAATCGGATTGCGCTCGGGATGCGTGACAACCACGGTCATGCCACAGTCGCCGAGCTTGAGAAAAGAATCGGTGGTCTGCGGCGGCACGCTGTAGTTGCTGAGCTCGACCAGCATGTAATGAGTGTTGCCGATGGCGTAGCGCGAGGGATCCGTAAGCGCGTCCTGCACATTGTCATACGAAAGATGGAAGTCGCAGCCCAGGCTGAGTTCGGGCACCGGCCCGATCAGCTGTTGCAGATGCACGACCAACCCCTGCAAATACTCTCGGTCGTAGTGGTAGCGGTCGTTGGCGTGGGGCGTGGCTACCTGGTGGGTGATGCCGTCCTCGGCCGCCATCTTGCACATGGCGACGGAAATGTCCCACGACTTGGAGCCGTCATCGACTTCCGGAAGAATGTGGGAATGAATATCGACCACGATGATTTGAAACCCAAGCGGCGCCGAGGGTTGCGCCTGCCTTGATTTAAGCAGATTCGTATGGAAAGAGAAAGCGGCGAAGCGCGCTCTGCAACGAATCAGTTTTTCCCATAGCGTTCACGAATGAAGTCTGCAATTCCCGCGTAGGCACTCGTCAGCGTCTTTTCGTCCGGCAGGAAGACGATGCGGAAATGCTGCGTCCCCGGTTTCTGGCCGAAGCCGGAACCGTGGACGACCATGACGTGTTTCTGGCGGATGAGTTCTTTGACGAAGATTTCGTCGCTCTCGGGAATGTCGATTTTGCGGGAAGGCATAAAACGCGCCGCGGGGGGCAACGCAGCTCACGCGTGGCGTGGCCTCGCACCATTTCTGCGTGAGATCACGGCGGGAACGCAGCTTGCGCTGCACTTCCACGAGGTGATCCTGCGGGCCTTCGAGCGCGGGCTTGATGGCGTACTGCTCGGGATGATTGGCGCAGAGTCGCGCGCGCAGCAGGCGGTGAATGCCTTCGGTGTACGGCTTTACGGCGCCAGCGTCGCCGGAGACGATGCCCCAGCCGATGCGCCATCCCGGGACGAGATAGTTTTTCGACATGCCTCCGAAAGTGATGCAAGGTACGTCGGGCGCGACTTCGGCGAACGCAATGTGCGGAGTGTCCTCCAGAATTAGTTTGTCGTAAATTTCGTCGGCGAAGACGACCAGGTTGTGGCGGCGCGCGAGGTCAGCGATTTGTTCGAGCATCTGCCGCGTGCACAACGAGCCTGTGGGGTTGTTGGGGTTAATCAGTACGATGCCGCGGGTGCGTGGCGTGAGCTTGCGTTCGATGTCGGCGAGTTCGGGCTGCCATGCGTCGTCTTCGTTCAAGTCGTAAGCGTTGAGTGCGATGCCCAGCTTGCAGAGCACGGCCGAGTAGAGCGGGTAATCGGGACACGGCGTGAGGATGTCTTCGCCGGGATTGACCAGCGCGGAGATGCAGAGGTCGACCGTCTCGCTCACGCCGGAAGTTACGAAGACATCGCGCACCGTGGTGATGCCTTTGCGCGTGGCCTCGCCGCGAATCGCCTCGATCGCTTCGCGGAATGCCCGGAGACGGAGCGTATCCGTTCTTGCCGTCGCGCATGGCCTTGTAGACAGCTTCGATGATGTGCGGAGGGGTCTGGAAATCGAAGTTCAGCGGGTCGCCGACGTTCAGCGGCAGAACTTTGTGTCCCTTGCTTGGTGACTTCGTCGGCTACGCAAGCCAGATCGCGGATGGCGTAGCGGACGTTGTCGAGGCGCTTGGCGGCGGTGATCTCGCGGGTGTGAGTGATGGGCATGTATTCAGTATCTCAAGTTTTATTGTGTTTGATCGGGATCCTCCAAAGCCAGAAAAAGTAGACTGAGAAGATAATAAAATAGGCGAAGCAGTGAAGCAGAGTCTTTTCGAATCCGGAGAAGTGGAGTCGAGCCGCGAGCCACTTGGTAACCTCAAGAGCGAGGATAAGACTTACAGCCAACCCAATAGCTCGAACAAGGGAGAACGGTCGCATGCGGCTTTGGAATTCCTGCCTACCTGCCTCGTATGCGGACCTGAAGTCCGACTTCTTGGTCAGATTTTCCATGACAGTCTCCGAACCAGCGGCCAGATAGATTCTAACTAAACCGGGCGCTAAGGACGCAGAGAAATTGGCAACGCTCGGAGAGCGCATTTTCGGGGTCCATGGCATCCGCTCGAGTGTGCCGTTGACCGTATGGAACAGGAAGAGAACGCCTTGATCGGCCGGTGGCAGTGGAAGGGGACACAGGGTCCTTCGACTGCGGTTGGACTTCGCGCTTGGGCGCGAAGTCCAATCCTCGCTCAGGATGACAGAGTGTGGGGTTAGTCTTCGCGGTCGATCTGGGCTTTCTGCAGCTTGTCGGAATAATCCACGTAGACCGACTTCCACTCCGTGTAGAAATCGATCGCGCCGATGCCGCCTTCGCGGTGGCCGTTGCCGGTGGCCTTGGTGCCGCCGAAGGGGAGATGCACTTCGGCGCCGATCGTTGGGGCGTTGATGTAGGTGATTCCGGTGTAGAGATCGCGAATGGCGGAGAAGGCCTTATTCACGTCTTTGGTGTAGAGCGACGACGATAGGCCGTACTCGATGCCGTTGGCGATTTCGATGGCGTCTTCCAGATCGTCGCAGGGAATGATCGAAACCACGGGGCCGAAGATTTCTTCCTGCGCGATGCGCATTTTGGGATCGACGTCGGAAAATACGGTCGGCTCCATGAACCAGCCGTATTGATACTGACCCTGGTCGAGGCGGTTGCCGCCGCAGAGCAGCTTTGCGCCTTCGTTCTTGCCGATGTCAACGTAGCTCAGGTCGGTTTGAAGTTGTTTTTCGTTGACCGCCGGACCCATCTCGACCGACTCGTCGAGGCCGTTACCAACTTTTAGCTTCTTCGCGCGTTCCACGTAGCGGTCGACGAATTCGCGGTAGACGCCTTTCTGTACGATGATGCGGCTGGTGGCGGTGCAGCGCTGGCCGGTGGTGCCGAACCCGCCCCAGAGTCCGCCGTCGATGGCGAGGTCGAGGTTGGCGTCATCGAGGACGATCATGGGATTCTTGCCGCCTAGCTCGAGCGAGCAGTGTTTGAAGCTCTGCGCTGCGATGCCGCCGATGATGCGGCCCACGGCTGACGATCCGGTCAGCGAGATCGCGCGCACATCGGGATGCTCGGCGAGCGGTGTCCCCACCGCCGGGCCGAATCCCGCGACGATGTTGATGACGCCTTTAGGCAGGCCGGCGTCAGTGAGCGCGCGAACCAGATTGAAAGTGGAGAGTGGAGTGTCCTGCGCCGGCTTGATGATGCAGGTGTTGCCGCACACGATGGCGGGCAGCAGCTTCCACGAAGAAATCGCCATGGGAAAATTCCAGGGCGTGATCATGCCGCAGACGCCGATGGGCTGGCGCACTGCCATGGCAAATTTGTTCGGCATTTCCGACGGGACGGTCGGGCCGAACATGCGGCGGCCCTCGCCGGCATTGTAGTAAGCGGCGTCAATGGCTTCCTGCACGTCGCCGCGAGTTTCGGCCAGCACCTTGCCCATTTCGCGAGTCATCTCGCGGGAATATTCTTCCTTGCGCTCGATCAGGATTTCGGCAGCTCGGAAAACGATCTCAGCTCGCCGCGGCGCCGGGACGAGCCGCCACCTGGTGAATGCGCGCTTGGCTGCGTCGACGGCTGCGTCTACGTCGGCCTTGGCAGATTTCTGGAAGATGCCGACCAGGTCGCGGGTGTCGGCGGGATTCCGATTCTCGAAAGTTTCGCCGGTCGAGGACTCGACCCACTCGCCGTCGATGAAATTCTTGTACACCTTCGTGCCGCCGTAATTGATAGCGGCTGGCGTTGCTAAAGTGTCGGTTGCCATGATTGCTCCTTAGAAAGACCTTGCCTTGATAAATGTCGAGATATTGATGCTACAGCGGGGGTGAGAGATGCGGCAAGGAGGGCGTCGGGCTCTCGGCTTTGGGCTGGGACGCCGTTGGATTCTTCGGAGAGTGGGTGTCAGCAAAAGCCCCACCCTTCGACTTCGCTCAGGGCAGGCTTTCTCGCAAAGAACGCGAGAAATGGGGCACCCGCGTGGCGCGCGATGTTCTAGCGCCAGCGTTTTAGTTGGGGCCAGAGTTGGGTGAGGGTTCCGAATTTTGAGCCGTGGCAGATGTAGACATCGATTTGTTTTTCCAGGGCGTAGGGATTGTCGGCGGACTCTCCTACGTACTCAACGTGGTCCCAGAGCTGTTCGAGGCGTTCCCTGCGGTCGTCGAGAACGATCATGCAATTTCCGGAGTAGCCGCGCGGGCCCCACAGGAACCAGGTCTGGTGGCCGCTTAACGACTGCGGCAGGCCGTAACGGCGGCCGAGGAAGTCGATGGCGCCGGCCTGGCCGTAGTCCTGGGCGAAGATACCGCAGTCTTTGCGTTCGTCCACGGGGATGCGGTTCCATGCGAGGGCAGTTTCGTCCACGATTTCCTGCCAGCCAAATTGGTCGGCATACCACTGCGGCAAGGCCGCGCGGGCGTGGGCGTGTTCCATCACGGGGAGTTTGAACGGCAGAGACTTCGCATATGCGAGGAAGTGATCCGGAGAAAGAATCGGAACGACGATAGGCGAGAGATAGACGCCATCGGCGAGCAGGACGCCGATAATCACCGGCTTCAACCACCGCAGGCGCGGCCGTCCGCTCTCCGGACGAACGTTCGCGCCGCCATCCGTCCAGCCATCAATCGCCCCCTCGATGACCACCGCTCCCGCCGCCAGCAGCATGGGATAGACCGGGGCCAGGTAATAGCTCTTGCCGTGCAGCACGAAGAAAACCGCGTAGCAAACCAGATAGCACCATCCCAGCGCGCGGTAGGGCTTGAGCCGCGCCGAGAACAGAAGAAAGAGCAATCCCCTCAGCCAAATCGGCAAGGTCAATGGATTCGCCAGCAGGAGTTGTTGCAGGAAGAACTGAAATGGTCCCAGTACCACGTCGCGGCCATCTGCCTTGATGTTGCGGATCAGTTGCACGAACGGCCAGTCATAGTGGATGTTCCACAGCAGGTTTGGCAGAAAGATCAGAAAGGCAGCGAGGCCACCCAGCCAGATCCATTTGCTAAGAAAGACGCGACGCTGTTCGGTCAGCAGCAGGCCCACTACTACGCCGAATCCGAAGACGGCGATGGAATACTTTTCTTCCATGCCGATGCCGGCGACCACGCCGAACCAAAGCCAATATCGGGGATCGTTTTTCTTCACCGCAAGAATGAAAAAGTAGGCGCAGCCCATCCAGAGGTTGGGTTCGAGGCAGTTGGTGCCGAGCAGGCTCCCGTTCGACAGATACTGCGGCACGACGACGGCGCAGATGGCGCTCAGGAGCATGGCGTAGCGGCGTCCGCCGAGCTCGCGGGCGAGCACGGCGGTTTGCACCACCAACAGGGAAGACGCCAGCGCGGGGATGAAACGAATGCTGCGCAGCGAGTCTCCCAGCACGGAGCGGCAGATGTGAATCAGGAAAGGGATGAGCGGCGGCTGATCTACATAACCCCATGCCAGGCGATCGCCGCAAGCCATGTAGTCGAACTCGTCGCGGAAATATCCGTAGCGGTTATTGAAGTAACAGTGGAACAGCAGCTTGGCCAGAGCGATGGCCCAGATTACGGCCATGCCCTGGGCGAGGAACGACTGCCGGCCGTGAGTCGGTGCGGAGGCGGTATGTACGGCGTCGGCCATGGAGGATCAGGATAGCTTAATCCCAAGGGCGACGTGGAGCCGGAAGCCGGCACGTCCCGAAGCGGGCGGCGGGTCGTCGCACCAAGGTAACGTCGCAAGTCGATAACGTGTGCTTTCTGCCGTTTCGCTTGTGCTAACGTTTTCTTTTACTGCATATTCACTAAGGTTTCACAAGGGTTTTCGAGCACCAGTGTCTTCTGAAAATCGCAAATCGGGAATCCACATCAAGTGGAAAGCCGTCTCGTACCGCAGTGTTGCCCTGATGGTGCTGGCGGGCGCCGTAATATTTTTCATCGCCGTGCGGTTCACCTTCCCGCAATTCACCGCGAACACTCTGCAGTCTGCCAACGATGTGGCGGGCAGGATTCTGGAAAAGATTGGAGGCATGGCTCCGCCATCTGGACCGGGAGGCTCGACCGCCCAGCAGGCTCACTTCACCGCGCTCGATGGAACCGTGCGGGTGAAAAAAGGCAACGGTAACAGCTGGCAGCCGGCCGACTATAACGTTCCCCTCGACAAAGGGGACGTGGTGCAGACCGGGTCGGAGGGCATGGCGAAAGTGGTGTTCAATGACGGCACCAGCTACACCGTGAAGCAGGACTCGCTGATCGTGATCGAGGAGAACTCGTCCAACGATCAGCAGCAGACCAACGTCGCCGTGGCGGTGAGCACCGGAACCGTGGATCTTTCAACGGCCACTTATGCGCAGGGGTCGAAGTCGACGGTGATTGTTTCGGGAGCCGTCGCATCTCTGGCTCCGGAATCTGCGGCCCAGGTGCATAACGACCCCAAGACCGAACAGCACGAAATTTTGGTGAAAAAAGGATCCGGCGAGGTAACGCGCAACGGACAGACCGTGCCCTTGGCGCCGTGGGAAAAGGTGAGTTTCCGCGGGCAGGACTCGCACCTGGAAAAGGCGAAGGAAATCGGGCCTCCGGTGCCCATTTCTCCGGCGAATATGATGCCCATTTTCGCTTCTGGCGAAGGCACCAAGGACGTGGAATTTTCGTGGACGGCGATGACGAATGCCACGGGCTACCGGCTGCAGATTTCCCGGAACCCGTATTTCTCCTCGACGCTGGTTGACAAAAAAGTTAACACCGCCGATGTTACGGTCACCAGCCTAGGCGAAGGCGCTTACTACTGGATGGTGCAATCCTACGATGCCGCCGGGAAGGAATCGGCGGAGAGCGAGAAGAACCGCTTCACCATCATTCCGAAAGGGAAACAGACCGACGCGATCAACCTGGAACTGGATCCGTTCATCCAGCACGGGCACGTTATCGAAGTGACGGGAAAGACCGAGACCGGCGCGCGAGTGATGGTGAATGGGCGGGAGGTGCCTATGATCACTACCGACGGGTCATTCCACTATTTCACGCCGCCGTTGCCGACGGGAGAGGCTGTGATTACGGTGACGGCACAGACCGCGCAGGGCGGAGTGAACACGACGCAGAAGAAAATCATCATCCAGTAGGGAAGTGGGTAGAACGAACAGCATTGGTTTCAAGTTTGGTTCGCGGTGGATAGAAGCAGAACTTTCGGGCAGAGTTGCGAAGCATCTCGTAGAATAGGAACAGCCAGCAGCCGCATCCCGAAAAAATATTGTCCCGGAAAATTTCCGGGGAGAGTAGCGGTTTAATGAAGACACGGAAAGAACCTCGTCATGTCAAAGAACGGATTTAATTCCAGCGCAACGCGCGGGCACAACCTGAGGTCGCTGTTCAGCATTTTCTCCAGCGACCTGGCTATCGATCTGGGAACGGCGAACACCCTGGTGTATGCCCGGGGCAAGGGCATCGTGGTGAATGAGCCGTCGATCGTGGCCATCAACAAGAATACGGGCGAGGTAGAAGCCGTCGGCAAAGAAGCGAAAGAGATGCTGGGCCGCACGCCTGGCAACATCGTCGCCATCAAGCCCATGAAAGACGGCGTGATTGCCGACTTCAAGGTCACCGAGAAGATGCTGAACTATTTCATCCAGAAGGCGCACAACCGAAAGATGCTGGTGCATCCGCGGATCGTGATTGGCGTGCCCTCGGAGATTACGCAGGTGGAAAAGCGCGCGGTCATGGATTCCGCCTATCGCGCCAAAGCCAGCGAAGTGCATCTGGTCGAACAGGCGATGGTCGCGGCGATCGGCGCGGGATTGCCGATCACCGAACCCAGCGGCAACATGGTGGTCGACATTGGCGGCGGGACGACCGACATCGCGGTGATTTCGCTGAGCGGCATCGTCTATTCGCGTTCCGTGCGCATGGCCGGCAACCAGATGGACGAAGCGGTCATGAATTATCTGAAGCGAAAATACAATCTGTTGATCGGCGAACGTACCGCCGAACAGATCAAGATGGAAATCGGCTCCGCGCATCAGCTCGACAAGCCGATGACCATGGAGATCAAAGGACGCAACCTGATTGAAGGCGTGCCCAAGACCATCACCGTGGACGATGGGGAAATTCGCGAAGCGCTGAGTGAATGCGTTTCCACGATCATGAATGCGATTCGCGTCGCTCTCGAGCGTACGCCTCCCGAGCTTTCCGCAGACATCAGCGACCGCGGCATCGTGCTGACCGGCGGCGGCGCGCTGCTCAAGAACCTCGACAAACGCATTCGCGAAGAAACCGGACTGCCGGTCTCCATCGCCGATGATCCGCTGTGTAGCGTGGTGCTGGGTACCGGCAAGATGCTCTCGGACTTTAAGCTGCTGCGCAAAATTTCGATTGAATAGGAAGCAGGGGTCAGGGGCCAGAGGTCAGGGGCCAGAAAAACATTCATTGATTCCTGATCCCTAATTCCTGATCTCTGACCCCTGACTTATGGAATCCGTACTCGGCCGCTACCGCAACCTTGTCATTCTGGTGGGCGTGTTGTTCCTCCAGATACTGGGGCTTGCGGTGCAGGTCAAGCGCAGCAACGACACCGAACACACGCGGTTGATCCGCGTCTGGGCTGTGGATCTGGTCACCCCATTCGAACGCATCCTGATCTGGGCGCAGGACGGCACCGGCAATCTCTGGCGCAACTATGTGTATTTGCGCGGTGTGCGCACGGAGAATCGCCAGCTCAAGGATCAGATCGAGCAGCTGAGGCTGGAACAGGTCAGGCTGAACGAAGATGCGGTGCAGGCGCACCGGCTGCAGGCGCTGCTGGCTTTCAAGGAACAGTACATCTCCCGAACCGTGGCCGCGCAGGTGATCGGATCGAGTGGCAGTGATTCTTCGCGTATGTTGTACATCGACAAAGGCGAAAGCCAGGGGTTGAAGCGCGACATGGCTGTGATTACCGCGGATGGCATTGTGGGCAAGGTGTTGCAGGTGTTTCCCTCGGTCTCGCAGGTGCTGCTGATCAACGATCAAAGCAGCGGAGTGGGAACGATTCTGGAAAAATCGCGGTTGCAAGGTTTTCTTAAAGGCACGGCGACGGGCGAAGTTGTGCTGGAAGGCGTGATGAGCGACGAACAGGTCGCGCCCGGCGAGCGAGTGCTGACCAGCGGCGGCGACCAGATCTTTCCTAAGGGTTTGCCCGTTGGCACGGTGACGAAGGTGGGCACCGGCAAGGATCTTTTTCTGAATATCCAGATCAAGCCGGCCGTGAACCTGGGCAAACTGGAAGAGGTTTTGGTGGTAGTCGAGAAACAGGAGCGGCAGGCTCAAACGGCAGACGTGGGCAGAGTGCGGGCCGCCGATATCCTGGCGCAGCGGTTGCCGTCAGTTCCGGACAAGCCCGCCAGCGCGACGAATAGCGCGACCGCTGTTCCCGCCGGAGCCGTGGCTACAGCTGGCGGGCCGAACGGGAAGCCGCGAACCGGAGAGGCGCCGCTACCGGTTTCTCCGGCGGCAACACCAAAGGCCGTGGTACCTAAGCCGGCCCCAACGGGCGCGGAGACGGTTGCAAAGCAACCGGTAAGCCCTTCAGGCAGCGTGGTCGCTGGATCGAAGCCCGGCAGCGCTGCGGCGACGCAGCCCAAGCGTTCGACTGCTTCGACTGAGCCCGATCCAGGCAAGGTTGATCCAGGCAAGGCTGACCCGGCCAAGGTTGACCCGGCTGCGGCCAACTCCCAAGACAGCCCCCACTAGCGTGCCCATCACCTACACATCTGGAGAGCAGCTCGAGGTCTACCGGTTCAGCCTGCCGGTGACGGTCGGCGTGCCGTTGTTAGCTCTTTTCCTGCAGGCATTTCTCCCTCGGCGTTTTCCGGGCTTTGCCGTGTATCTCGATTTACCCCTGCTAGTGACGATCTATTTCGCCATGGCGCGACGTAATCCTATTTCTGGCTTGTTTACCGGGGCCGTGATCGGATTGCTGCAGGACATGCTGGGACATAATCCTATCGGCATCTACGGCATCGCGAAGACGGTGGTCGGTTATCTGGCTTCGTCTCTGGGTGTCAAACTCGACGTGGAAAACGCCGGCGCCCGCTTTCTGCTGACCCTGGGGTTCTATTTCATCCACTCCGCGGTCTGGTTCACGGTGGCGAGAGGGATGGTCAGCTTGACCCAGAACTGGAGTTGGAGCCGTGGGCTGCTGGCCGGACTGGCGAATGCGTCCCTGGGCGTGATCGTGTATTTCTTTTTGGATAAGTTCAAGCAGAGGGCTTGAAGACGGGCTTCGGGCGTCAGGCTTCGGGCTTCGGCTCAATCGGGATTGACGATGATCGCCGAAATGCCCGTCGTTGTGACTTTCGTTTGCAGAAACCGCCGCCCCAAGAACACGCCCGGATTACAATTAAAAGATAACTCCAGAGAGAGAGAGGATGTGGGCGTGAGACTTTGCTTCGCTGTGTGACTCCGCACGCCGAAGCCTGAAGCCTGAAGCCTGAAGCCTGATGTTCGGCCGTGACGAAAAAGTTTCTGCGATCCGCCTGACGGCGGCGCAGTACGCGATCCTGGGAATTCTTCTGGTGCTGGCCTACGGGCTGTGGCGCCTGCAGGTGATGCAGAGTGATCTGTACGCGAATCTCGCGGAGAGAAACCGCATCCGCAATGTGCCGATTCTTGCGCCGCGCGGCAAGATTCTCGACCGCGAAGGCCGCACCATCGTCGACAACTATCCGTCGTTCTCCGCGCTGCTGTTGCGTGATTCTTCCCGCGACCTGAATGCCGACGCCGACCTGATCGCGCAGGGCCTGCACATGGATGCGAACGAAGTGCGGGCTCGGGTCCGCCACTTCGCGGCTATGCCGCAGTACCAGCCGATTTTTCTCAAGGAAGACATCACTCCCGATGAACTTTCGTTCATCGAAGCTCATCGCAACGAACTGCCGGAACTGGACACCATCATGGCTCACCGGCGCCTGTATCCGCGCAACGGATTCATGGCGCACCTGATCGGCTATGTCGGCGAAGTCACTGAGGACATGCTGAACCAGCCGCAGTTCGAGCTCTACAGCCCCGGTGACGTAGTAGGAGTCTCGGGCGTCGAGCGGCAATATAACGCGGTGTTGATGGGCCAGAATGGATCGCGCCGAGCGTTGGTTAACAGCCACGGCCGCGAAGTGGGGCATCTCGATGAAACGCCTGCGGTGCCCGGCAAGCAGCTCAAGCTCACGCTGGACGTCGATTTGCAGATTGCGGCCGAGGAAGCGCTCGAAGGGAAGAACGGCGCTATCGTCGCCATGGATCCGCGCAACGGCGAGATTCTTGCCATGGTGAGCCGGCCCACGTTCGATCCCAACGATTTTGCGGTTCGCGTCTCGCGTGACCAATGGAACAAGCTGGTCAATGATCCCGACAAGCCGCTGCTGAATAAGGCAATTCAGGCACAGCTGGCGCCGGGCTCAACTTTCAAAATCATTATGGCGACCGCTGGATTGCAGGAAGGCATCGCGCAGGATATGCACGTGAACTGCACCGGCGGAGCGGAATTCTACGGCCGCTACTTCCAGTGCTGGATTTCGGAGAGGCACCGGTCGCACGGGATCGTAGACATCTCGAAAGGGATTTATCAATCCTGCGACGTCTTTTTCTATACGCTCGCTGAAAAGCTGGGCATTGAACGTATTGCGAAATACGCCACCATGCTGGGACTCGGACAGAAAACGGGAATCGACTTGCCTCAGGAAGTCAGTGGAATCATGCCTTCGGAGGAATGGAAGATTCGTAACTTCAAGCAAAAGTGGTTTGCTGGGGAGACCATTTCGGTGGGCATTGGGCAAGGAGCTGTGGCCGTGACTCCAATTCAGCTGGCGCGCGCGATCGGCGGCATCGCCAGCGGAGGAGCGCTGGTGCGACCGCATGTCGCGTTCCCTGAGGACCTGCCGCCGAACCTGGTGCCTGCCGCCGGTACGCCCGACAAGATCCAAATTCCGCTGGACCCGAAGAACTGGGAAATCATTACCGACGCCATGGCGAACGTGACCTCTCCGCACGTGGTGGATGCCACCGGCGCCAGCTGGAACGGGACCGCCGCGGCGGCCCATCTGCAGGGCATCGATTTTGCCGGGAAAACAGGTACGGCTCAGACGATTAGTGGTTCGGCGAAGGCGAAGATTGCGAATGGAAAGGCCCGGTTCAAGAACAATGCCTGGTTCGTGGGTGTCAGTCCGCGCCGGAATCCCGAGATCGTAGTGGCGGTTTTGTGGGAAAGCGGTGAGGAAGGCCCTCTCGCGGCCATCGTGGCTTCGCAGGTGATCAAGGCATACGTGGAAAAGCAGCGCCGCAGTCCGACGAAGATGGCCGACCAGCCAAAGGGAGACGGCAAGGTGGAGATCGGCGCGGTATGGACTGCGCCTGATGCTGATGGAGATGCCGAGAAGCTGCAAAGTGGCAGGTTCGTGGTGGATGTGCCGAAGAAGCTGCCGAAGAAGTCGCTGGTCGCGGCGACGGCGGCGCCGGGGATGCGTTGAGTCCGCGTCGTAAAGCGGACGCCTTTTCGGGCCGGCGGTGACAGTGAGCTGCAAGGGGTCCCTTCGGCTTCGCTCAGGGCAGGCTCTTCGACTCCGCATGCTGGTCCGCGTTGCGAACCAGCACGCTACGCTCAGGATGACAAGGTTTAAGGGAAAGGGATAACCCGGCGGGGGACGTCGGCGCTACGCCGAGAGCCAAAAGCTAAGAGCCAATAGCTAAGAGCTGCTTTTATGTCACGTTACGTATCATTTCGCGATTTCGACTGGGTGCTGCTGATCTTTGTGTTGCTGATTTGCGGATTGGGGGTGATGGAAATCCGCAGCGCGACGATGCACACCAAGTTTGCCGGGTCACATCTAAAGCAGATCTATTGGGTTGTGGCTGGCGTGGGAATGATGTTCCTGATGAGTCTGGTCAACTACCAGGCGCTGCTGGAGCAGGTTCATTGGTTTTACATAGCCGCCGTGGCGTCGCTCGTGGGGGTGATGGTTTTTGGGCAGAGGTATCTGGGTGCGCGGCGCTGGATCAAAATGCCCGGAGGCAACCACTTCCAGCCTTCGGAGTGGGTCAAACTCATTCTGATTCTGGCCGTCGCCAAGTACTTTGCCGAATTGCACCAGCGGGAGCTTGCCTGGTCCGATTTCATCAAGGCGGGCGCAATCGTGGGGTTCCCCATGCTCCTGGTGCTGGCGCAGCCAGATTTGGGCACTGCCCTTACGTATATGCCCATCGCTGTGATGGGAGTGTTTCTGGGTGGATTGCAGGTTCGCCAGACCCTGGTGGTGGCGCTGCTGGCGGCGCTGGCCATCGGAGCTGTTTTCTTTACTCCCAAGGTTCATATCCTGAAGTCCTATCAGAAACAGCGCCTTACGAACTTCCTGGAGCCCGACGCCGATCCCCAGGGGGCGGGGTACCAAGTTGAGCAATCCAAGATTGCGGTGGGTTCGGGGGGGCTGTGGGGCGGCAAAGGCTCGCAAACACACGGTGCTTTCCTGCCGGTGCCGCAAACGGACTTCATTTTTGCCGCATTCGCAGAGGAGCACGGATTCGTAGGCGCGCTGGGGGTTCTGCTGTTATACTTCATCGTGCTGATGCGCTTGACCCAGAACGCGCAAACAGCGCCCGACCGCGCTGGCACGTTTGTGGTCATGGGTGTGGTGGCTGTGCTTAGCTTCCATATCATGGTCAACATCGGCATGGTGGTCGGTTTTATGCCGGTCACCGGAATACCCCTGCCGCTGATGAGTTACGGTGGGTCTTCCGTGTTGTTCATGTTCCTGGCGCTGGGGATGGTTATGAACGTTCGAATGCGCCGCTTCGTGAATTAGCTTGAGCTAGGGAAGACAGTGGGGAGCAGTTCCTGCGCCCGCATGGCGCAGCCAAAAATATCGATCGCCCTCGCGTAAAGGGGGCATTTACCGGCCGGCAGAGATAGGTAGGCCGGGCAGGATTGAAGCTACAACGCCGACGGCAGGGAACGGCCCCCCGACCAGAGAAGCGGTCTGAGAGTGCGGTCACAAACCCGGCGGCGCAAAGCGATTAAGTGCAAAAGATTTCCCAGCTTGCGCAGCGGAGATGGCTAGGGAGGAAACTCCAAAGCCCCACCCGTCCCTCATTCAGGGCAAGCATCGCTACGCTCGATCCTCCCGTTCCCTTCCTGGCTCCGCCCCGGTGACTTCCACCCGACTTCAATAAGTCGGCGGGAACCGGAGTATTGCATGAACAAGGAATTATTTGTCTCTTCCACGCCCCACGAAACCAAAGTCGGGTTAGTGGAAGACGATCTACTCGCAGAGATTTACCTCGAACGCGAAAACGAATACACCCTCGCTGGATCCATCTATAAAGGCCGGGTGACCCGCGTGCTGCCCGGCATGCAGTCTGCCTTCGTTGACATTGGCCTGGAACGCGACGCCTTCCTCTACGTTTCCGATTTCATGGAATTGGAAGAACACGACGAGGATATGACCGAGGTTGTCCCGGCCAACCGTGGCGTGCAGGATTTGCGTCCGCAGCCGGTGCAGACTGGAAGTCCTCAAGGGGACCAGGTTGTCGAGGATGATTCCGCGGTGAGCGCTGTCGAGGGCGAGTCTGAGCTTGAGCAAGATTCGGAATCTGAGGAGCACAACGCCGCAGTCCCATATGCGGCTCCCACGGGTGCGGGCCAACCGTCTTCCGAAAGCGGAGACCGCGAGCGCGGAGGATTCCGCGGCCGCCGCCGCCGCCGTGGTGGACGCCGGGACGGCCGCCCAGATGGCCGAAACGACGCCCGAGCCGACGGACGCAATGAGGTGCGCAGCGAAGGTCGCGGGGAGGGCCGTAACGAGGGCCGGGACCGCGGACCAGAGCGTGTTCCCGAACCGCGTTTCTCCAGACCGGCCGAGAGTGCACCTGCTCGGCATCAGGAATCGGCGAGGACTCAATCCTTCGGACCGCCTGCGGGATATCAGCCCATCCTGCTTCCCGGAGAATCCATCTCGAAATATCAGCGTTTCGCGGCACAATCGCCAGCGCCACAGCCGGTTTCGCAAGAATCCCCGGCTGATTTAGCTCCTGCGTCTGCGTCAGCTCCATCGTCGGCCTCGGCTTCGACCTTCCCGGAGGATGAACCGTTTTTTGCCGGGGAAGCCGCGGCTGAGCCTCTCCACGAAGAGCACCACGACGAACCGCGCGCCGGACACGAAGAGCAGATCGAGGCAGCTTCTACATCGGTTGACTGGAACCGCGAATTCCGCCGCGCGGAAGTCCCCGTGGTTGAGATCTCCGCTTCTGCCAGTTCCGCGCCGGAGATGGAGCGTGTCGAAACTGCGGCTCAGGAAGCTCTTGGACAAGCGGACGGATTCGCCGATGCTGGCGATCATGCAGGGGAGCATGCCGGCGAACACGCTGCCCACCCTATTGACGAGCCTACCCCGCCCGTTCTCGAATCCCCCACGCCGATTTTCGCCGCGCCCGGCACCATGGAAGAAGAGACCATCGAAGAGGAAGAAGCGGACACGATTCGCTATCAGGAATCGTCGGATGACGGCTATGAAGAATTTGAGGAGGAGACCCGCGCAGTTGGCGAGCCGTCCTTCGATGCGGCCAATCCCGCGATCTCTGCTGCCCGCGAAACCGTTTCTGAAATCCACCGCACCTCGCTGACCGAGGCCGGCGTGCAGCCTGCCGCCGGAGGCGCTGCACCGGAAACCGAAGAAGACTCGGAAGAGTTGGAACTGGAAGAAGCGCAGGCAGAAGCGGAAGCCTTGCTCGACGCCGAAGCGCGTGGCAATGGCACGGTAGATGCCCGTGTGGAAGTTCGCGCGCCAGCGTCGACTGCCGGTTACACCCAGCGTACCGATCGGCCGGGCTCTGATCGTCCGGGCTCTGATCGCCGCCCTGGCAGCGGTCCGCGTGGACGGCGCGGTCCGCGTCGCTTCCGCCGCCGCGAATCGGCGCCGGTGCCACAGATCAGCGACTTGCTCAAAGAAGGCCAGGAAATTCTGGTGCAGATTGCCAAGGAACCTATCGGCAAGAAAGGCGCCCGCATCACCAGCCACATCGCGCTGCCGGGCCGCTTCCTGGTGTACATGCCCACCGTGAACCACACTGGAGTCTCGCGCAAAATTGCCTCGGAAGAAGAGCGCCAGCGGCTGAAGCGCATCATCCTCAGCGAGCGCGAGAACGGACATGGCGGCTTCATCGTTCGCACCGCCGCACAAAACGCCGGCGAAGACGAACTGCGCGCCGATATTCGATTCCTGAAAGGCTTGTGGAACGATATCAAAGGCCGTTCTGAAAGCTCCAAGCCGCCCGCGCTGATCTACCACGATCTCAATGTCGTCGAGCGCGTGCTGCGTGACCAGGTCACTTCCGACTTCTCCGTCATCTGGGTTGACACCGAACCGGAATACGAACGCGTGCTGCGCTTTTTCAACCGCTTCCAGCCCGCGCTGGTCAAGCGCGTCAAGCTCTACACCAAAGAAACGCCGCTGTTCGAACAATTCGGCCTGGCTGAGGAGATGAACAAGGCGCTTAAGTCGAAGGTGTGGCTGAAGAGTGGCGGTTACATCGTCATCAATCAGACCGAGGCGCTGGTCGCGATCGATATCAACACCGGCAAGTATGTGGGCAAGACTTCGCGACTGGAAGACACCATCGTCAAGACCAACGTCGATGCGATCAAAGAGATCGTCCGGCAGATTCGGCTGCGCGATCTCGGCGGCATCATCATCATCGACTTCATCGACATGGACGAGCGCCGTAACCGCCAGCGCGTGATGCAAGCGCTGGAAGAAGAACTCCGACACGACCGCGCGCCGTCAAAAGTGCTGCAGTTCAACGATTTTGGGCTGGTCGCGATTACGCGTAAGCGCGTCAAGCAATCGCTCGAACGCACCATCGGCGCGCCGTGTCCCTATTGCCAGTCGACCGGCTATGTGAAATCGGTGACCACGGTGTGCAACGAGATTTACGTGGAGATCCGCAAAATCGCGAAACATCTCGAGCGTCAGGACGTGATGCTACGTGTGAACCCCGATGTGGCCAAGGAATTGAAAGGCAACAACGGCCGCCTCTTGAATGAAATCGAAGAACTCACCAAGCGCACCATCATCGTGAAAAGCGATCCGGCGCTGCATCAGGAGCAATTCGATATCAATTAGCTTCTAGTTGCTAGCTATTCAAGGACGGGCGAAAACGCCCGTCCTGGTTTTTTGCTGTCAATGTTTTCTTTGGATTCAAATCCGGCGCGATAAAAATAAGAACTGCCCTAACTACTAGCTTGCGCAATTGCCTTCACCGCGGCGTCTGAGTGGACGCGCAGTTTCTTCACCGATTCATGAATGGCCTTGGCTGCCACTCCAGATCCATTTTGTTCTGCCGACTTGCCCACCCCGCCCGCGTCTTCCGCAGCGGTGCTGGCCATATCGAGCAAGACCACGAGCGCATCGGCATGCAGCTTCCACACTGACGACATGGTCTGGCTGCGCTTCAGTTCTTCAAGTTCCGTGTGGACACGCGCTGAAATCGATACCAAACGGATCAAAGTTCGCGCCACTTCCGCGCGCAGGCTCTTTTCTTCGAGAAAGCTGGCATTGTAGGCGTCTGCTTCCGCCACGGTCAGCGTGAGGTTGAAATAGCGCATGGGCACGACCTGGCGGAATTTGGGATCGGCGACGCGCTCAAATACGCGAATGGATTCTTCCACCCGGCGTAGCTTGCCTTCTTCGGTTGCGATCTGATGCGCGGTGACCGCCGGAGGCTGGAACACAGGTACGGAAGCGGCAACGGATACCTTCGCTGCGGCCACCTTCGCGGTCTTGGGCGCAGCGGCCGCGCCCCCGGAAACGCGGACCGGGCGCGCGCCTGCCGGTCCCAACAGCGATTTGCGGATCGGGGGCCGGCGATCGAGTTCTTTCTTGAGCCGGGAAACCCGGCGGAATTTTTCGAGCGCACTGCCGTAATCGGCCTTCAGCATGGCGTTTCGTTCGATCGCGGCCACGTGCTCGACCGTGACTTCCACGCCGTCGACTGTACTTAGAATGCTTCCGCCCATCTCATCGAGCGCGCCAGCGAACTGTTTGATTTCATCCAGCGCCTTGCTGAAGAGTTCATCAAAACGCGCGCCGAACGCCGCATTGTAAGACGCCACCGTGGCCAGCACGCCGGGATGATAAAACGAAGAATCCAGCCACTGCTTCAACTCGCGCACCCGCGAGATCACGCCAGAATCCATGAGCGCGTTGAAATCGCGGAAGCGGGCAACTTCTTCGCGCATCGGGTCGAAGCGCCGGAGAAGTTGCACGTGCTCCTCGGGCAACGAAGGCACGTCGGTGTCCGCCAAAATTTCGATCAAAGCAATTTCGAAAGGAGAAAGCGGGAGCGCGCCATCCAGGCCGTACCCGCTTTGTTGCCATTGCCCCGGCACACGCGGATGCCGGTAAAGAAATGTTGCGATCACATCGGTCTTGTCGCGGTTAATGTCGCTGGCTTCACGGCGGCGCACGAAGTAACGCAGCAGGGCTTCCGCAACTTCCGAATCGGTATCCGGCGTAAGCGCCTGGCGGAGCATGGCGGGCGTGATGGCCATATCCAGCAGGTGCAGCCAGCGATACATCCTGGTAAGCGTGGTGGCTAGCTCGCGTCCCGCACGCAGCGCCTCTTCGTCGAGGCCGCTCGGAATGGGAACGTCTCCCCCAAGCGACTCGCGCATGAGCTTCTGATAGAAGCCCTGCACGGTCGCCAGAATCGCCAGCTCAAATCTGATATCTTCGGCCAAGAAACGTCTCCGAGAGCGAGACTCTCCCCTGTCGCAATTTGCTAAATCTTTACTAATGTTCAAGTAAAGACGAAAGTTACTGGTGGTGCAAGTTACCACCGGGGTGAGAAGGCTTCTACGCTTCGGAAGGACATGACCTTCTGCGGCGACGCAAAGTTAGCGGCCGCGCGCGGCTCAAGATTCTAGAAAAAGACTTCAAAAAACCACGGTCTTATTCCCGTAGAGAAGCACGCGATTTTCCACGTGCCAGCGCACAGCCCGCGAGAGCACGACCTTCTCGAGATCGCGCCCCTTGCGGATTAAGTCATCCACCGTGTCGCGGTGAGATACGCGGACCACGTCCTGCTCGATGATGGGCCCATCGTCGAGCACCTCGGTGACGTAGTGGCTGGTCGCACCAATCAGCTTGACGCCACGCTCGAATGCCTGATGGTAAGGCCGCGCGCCGACAAACGCCGGCAGAAACGAATGATGAATGTTGATGATGCGCTGCGGATAACGATTGACGAAGTCGTTGGAGAGAATCTGCATGTATCGGGCCAGCACCATGAAGTCTGGGCGGTGCTCGGCGATGAGTGTGTGAATCGCGTCTTCTGCCTGCAGCTTATTGTCTTTGGCGACGGAGACGACCGCGTAGGGAATCTTGTAGAAGTCGGCCAAGCGCTGGTTGTCGGGATGATTGGAAATGATCAGCGGAATGTCGCAAGCCAGTTCGCCGCTTTGCTGGCGGTAAAGCAGATCGACCAGGCAATGGTCATATTTTGAAACGAAGATGATCATCCGCGGCCGCTGCGACGATTGTGCCAGCCGCCACTTCATCTGGAACTTCTCGGCGATGGGCGAGAAGTGCTTGCCGAAATCGGCAAGGTCTTTCTGCGAGAGATCAATATCGAAATCCTTGGGATCGAATTCCACGCGCATCAGAAACAGACCGGATTCTTCGTCAGCGTGTTCGTCCGCATGCAGGATGTTGCCGTTGTGGCGATACACGAAGTCGGCAATGGTCGCGACTTCGCCCTTGCTGTCAGGGCAGGAGATGAGGAGGATGGCGGAATTCTTCATGCAGGCTCGTGTGGAGTTATTGGGCGACCAAACGGCCCTGTCGGGAAGTTCCGAAAGGGCCTGGAGAAGTACTTTACCTGACGGACAGCGCAGGCACTAGCCCTGGGCAGGATAGAGAAAAAGCGTGCAGCGGTTAGTTCCGACCAGTGGTTCAGTCGGAATCAGACTGAACCACTACCCGTCGCGGAGGCCGGGTGTGAGCCCGGTTACGGAATCACCGAAACGTTGATCGTGGCGGTGTTTTGCAAAGTGCCCGACGTGCCGGTGATCGTCACCGTCGCTCCACTCTCAATTTTTGCTGTAGCGCTCGCAGTCAGCGTCAAGGTAGCCGCGCCGTTGCCGATTATGCTGCTGGAACTGAAGGATGCGGTCACTCCTCGCGGTAAGCCAGAGACAGTCAGTCTCACGGTGCCCGCGAAGCTGCGAATGTCCGCCACCGTGATCGTGGCCGAGGCGACGCCTCCCTGGGCAACGGTCAAGGTTCCGGGCGAGGCCGATAGTGCGAAAGTGTTGAGGATGATCCCGAACGCGGTTCCCCCGCCGTTAGCCCCGCCTTCCAAAGTCGTGCCGTAGACGTTGTTTGCATTGTCAAGGACCACGCCAGACGATGGAAACTGGCCATCCGTGCACTGCTGTGAAACTGTAGAAGTGTTACAGAAGTTGTAGAGAATATACTCCGTCCAGGGAACAGTAGGGCCAATTGCCAACTCGAAGGCCGCCCCGTATTGATTGAGGCCTCCCTCTCCAGTCGTGCCGTAGAGATTACCGCTCTTGTCCGCTCGTAGTTCTCTACGCAATGTGCAAGGATTTGCACAAAACTGCGATATCTCCGTCGCGGATTATAGGCTGAACATCGCGGTTAGGCTGCATTCAGGCGGCCCGGGTCACCGAGGGCTGGATTCCAGGCAGGCTACTGGCAGGTTAGCGCTTCAATCCTTTGAGTATTTCCCGCGCTGCGTTTGCCCCAGAGCCGCCGGTCAAGCCCGCCCCGGGATGGGTGCCGCTGCCACACAAATACAGATTCTGAATCGGCGTCCGGTAACGCGCCCAATCGAGCAGCGGACGCATGGTGAAGAACTGATCGAGCGCCAGTTCGCCGTGGAAGATCTGACCGCCGGTCAAACCGTATTTCTCCTCGAGGTCTAATGGTGTGATGACCTGGTGGGTCAAAATCAGTTCCGGAAGATTCGGCGCGTATTGCGCCAGGGTCTTCACCACGGTCTGGGCGAGGTCATTGCGCTGGCTCTCCCAGTCGCCTTTCAGCTTGTAGGGAGCGTATTGCATGTAGATCGACATCACGTGCTTGCCATCGGGCGCGAGCGTGGGATCGGTCAACGACGGAATGGTGGCTTCGAGATAGGGCTGGCGTGAGAAGTTGCCATATTTCGCTTCGTCGAAGGCACGCTCGATGTAATCGATTTCGTGGCCGATGTGGATGCGGCCTTTCAGCGCGTCGGTGTTGCCGTTCTTGATTGCGGTGAAGTTGGGCAAACCGGAAAGCGCGAGATTCACTTTGGCCACCGTGCCATTGCCGCGGTAGTGCTGAAGCTTTTGCACGAAATCGGGGGAGAGATGCGTGGGATCGGTCAGTTTCAAGAGAGTGCGTTTCGGGTCGGCGTTCGAGACCACGGCTTTCGCGGCAATTTCTTCGCCGCTGGATAGTACGACGCCGGTAGCGGCGCCGTCTTTCACGCAAATCTCGATGACTTCCACGCCGCTGCGAATTTCAGCGCCCGCAGCCTTTGCGGCCGCAGCCATGGCCTGCGTGAGCGCGCCCATGCCGCCCGCAGCCAGATGCGCCGAGCCTGCGGGGTGCGGGTCTCCCGCCGCGCGAATGAGCAGGACCAAAGCGCTGCCCGCGGACCAAGGCCCAAGAAATGTTCCAAAGATTCCGCGGGCGGCAACCACTGCGCGCAGTAATTCGGTCTCGAAATATTCTGCCGCCAGATCGGCCACCGCCATGGGGCCCCAGCGCAGCAGTCGAAACATGTCTTTCTTGCCCAGGTTGCGGATGGCGCGCCCGGTCTTCAGCATGCTCCACAGATCGCCGCCGCTGGGGTGGTCGATGTCTGGAGGCGTTGTTGCGAGCGCCTCCGCGATCACCTTGCCCATCTTCCCCAGCGATTCCTGGAACGCGGGATATTTTCCCGCGTCTTTCTGCGAGAAGGCGGCAATTTCCTGCGCCGATTCCTTTGCGTCCTGGTAGAGGGAAAGCGCGCGCCCGTCGGGAGAAAGAGCAGTGACTCCGATCGCCGGCGTAATCAGGCGGAGTCCGTGCTTCTCGAGTTGCATGTCGCGAACGATCTCGGGACGAATCGGGCCCGCGGCGTGCGCCAGCGTGGAACAGCGGAAGCCAGGATGAAATTCGTCGGTGATGGCAGCGCCGCCGACCTGCTCGCGGCGTTCAATGACCAGAGGTTTGAATCCGGCTTTGGCGAGGTAGAACGCCGTCACCAACCCGTTGTGGCCGCCGCCGATGATGACGATGTCGCGCTGAGTTTGTCCTGACATCAGGCCGCTCCCTTGACGTCTTTCAAAATCTCCAGCGCCGCCAAACGGCCGTTTGCGCCCATGATGCCACCGCCCGGGTGAGTCGCCGAACCGCACATGTAGAGGTTCTTGATCGGAGTGCGGTACTGCGCCCAGCCTGCCACTGGACGCAGGAAGAATAGTTGCTCCAGGGAAAGCTCGCCCTGGAAAATATTGCCCTCGCTCAATCCCCACTCGCGCTCGAGATCGAGCGGCGTGACCACCTGCCTGTGGAGGATGATGTCTTTGATGTTGGGAGCGTACTCTGCAATGGTGTTGACGACCGTATCGCCAAAGGCTTCCTTCTGATCGTCCCAGTTCAGCCCGGGGCGCAGCTTGTAAGGGGCATACTGCACGAAGCACGACAGCACATGCTTGCCCGGTGGCGCCACGGAAGGATCAGTCAACGACGGAATCACCATGTCAATATACGGATGACGAGAAAAGTTTCCGTATTTCGCGTCGTCGTAAGCTCTCTCCATGTATTCGACCGAGGGCGAAATCGAAATCGCGCCGCGCAGGTGCGCGCCCGGTCCGGGCATGCATTTGAAATTCGGCAGTGCATCGAGGGCCATGTTGACCTTGCCAGACGATCCGCGAAACTTGAACCGGTTCACCTCTTCGAGAAAATCTCCGGGCAAGTGTTCGGCTTCAATGAACTTGGTGAAAGTGAGGCGCGGATCGACGCTGGAAGAAATAATGTCGGCATAGAGTTCGTCGCCATTCGCCAGCACCACGCCCTTGGCCTTGCCGCCTTTCACGATGATCTGCGAAATGCCGGACTGGGTGCGAATCTCGACGCCAGCCTCGCGGGCAGCATCGGCGATGGCGTTTGAAATGGCGCCGGTGCCACCGCGCGCAAAGCCCCAGGCCCGGAATGCGCCGTCGATCTCTCCCATGTAGTGGTGCAGTAAAACGTATGCGGTTCCCGGCGAGCGCACGCCCAGAAAAGTTCCGATGATGCCCGATGCCGACATCGTGGCCTTGAGCACATCGGTCTCGAACCACTGATCGAGAAAGTCGATGGCGCTCATGGTCATGAGCTGTACCTGGTTGTACTTGTCCTCGCTCGACATGCCCTGGAAGCGGCGTCCGATGAAAAGAAGCTTCATCAGTTCGCGCGGGTTCAGCGTGGTGGGGTCGGGCGGGACCATGCTGAGAATCGGTTTCACAAATCGGCACATGGCCTGCATGGCTTTGCCGAATTCGTCGTAGGCTTCGGCGTCCACGCGGGAGTGGCGGGCAATCTCGCGGTGAGTTTTTCCGTGGTCATTCACGCGCCACAGATAATCGCCGCTGGGCATGGGCGTGAACGTGCCATCGAGCGGAAGAATCTCAAGGCCATGGCGGGGCAAGTCGAGATCGCGAATAATTTCCGGCCGCAGCAGAGAAACCACATACGAGCAAACGGAAAACTTGAAGCCGGGGAAAATTTCTTCGGTGCAGGCCGCGCCGCCGAGAATGTGCCGGCGTTCCAGCACCAGAACTTTCTTGCCCGCGCGCGCCAGGTAGGCTGAGTTGACCAGGCCGTTGTGGCCGCCGCCGATTACGATCACGTCGTATGAAGAACCAGCCATTTGCTTTTAGCTCCTAGCTTGAATGCGTGTGTGTCGGGAAACGCAACGATACCGGAAGCGGGATCAGAGCCCGCTGGGAAGGACGGTCCACTGGATGAGGCGGTACATGGTAGAGAATGATTCTACATGCCGGACCGAGCGATAGTCGAGCGCGCCATCGTCCCGAATATTCCTTTTGGATCAATCTCCGCTGCGCTACAAAAATGCTTTCGGCTCTTTTCCGTTTCTTGTAGCGCCAAATAAGCTTGGCCGATGTGACAATGAACCTGAGCCAAAATTGCCTTGGCCCCACTAGCACATAACCGGACTGCCTCTCCGGATACGAACTCGACTGTGCCGATGCCGGCGCCGTTCGCAGAGAGAGCCCAAGCCAAGACCGCTAGATCCTCCCCCAGTCGGTGTTCCAGAAGTTCTCGCGAAATCCCCGTGGCGCGCTTGTCGATGGCCACTGCCAGTTGCGCTCGCTTCAGAGCCTCTTGAAACTCGCGTCCTTGGCGCAGCCAGACTTCCGCAATCCCGCGATGGCCTGCTCCCCGATCGGGCCAGGCTCGGCTGGCGTTTTCATAGAATTCGATGGCTTCAGCGTATCGTTCCTGGTCCGTCAATACAGATGCCAGCGTGTTAAAGGCCAGTGCCCTCTGGCGCGGTTGTTTCTCCAGAAATAGGCCTTCCCGTAAACTGGCCTCAGCCTCGCTGAACCGCCCTAAGTAGTGGAGAATGGATCCACGAAAAAAGCAGTACGGTGCGGTAGCCTCAGAGCCGTTTTTCAGGTCTTCTGTTTTCTCAAGTGCAGCTGCGTAGTCGCCCGCGCGATAGGCCAATGTAACGGCTGCGATCGCGTTCTTTATTTGAAGCAACGACTCGCGCGGAGGAAGACCGGGGGGCATGTATTCGTATGGTACCTTGTAATTGAGCGTTGTAGGTCTGATTTCAATCTCGCGACGAGGGATCCCTTTTGCCCATCGGAACCGCATTCCACGAAAGAACTTTTCCACTTTGCCAGAGCCTGAACTACCGCGAGTGGTCGGGCTATTACACGGTCAGCGTTTACGAGGTGCATCACGAGCACGAGTACAACGCTATCCGCAACGCAGCCGCGCTCATTGATATCTCGCCGCTGTACAAATATCGGATCACCGGCAAAGACGCGACCAAGCTGGTGAACCGCGTGATCACCCGTGACATTAACAAAGTGAAAGTGGGGCAGGTGATTTATTGCTGCTGGTGCGACGAACAGGGCAAGGTGATCGACGACGGTACGATTTCCCGGCTCGAGGAAAACGTTTATCGCTGGACGGCGGCAGATCCCAGCCTGCGCTGGTTCCGGCAAAACGGCCTCAACATGGACGTGCAGATCGAAGACATTTCGGAAAAAGTTGCCGCATTGGCGCTGCAGGGGCCGACTTCAGCCAGGCTGCTGAAAGCCGCGGCAGAAGCTGACATCGCGAATCTTAAATATTTCCGCGTCACTCGCGGGAAGATAGCTGGCGTTGCCGTCGACATTTCCCGCACCGGTTATACGGGCGACCTCGGTTACGAAATCTGGGTTCCGTGTGGTGATGGAGCGACGAACGACGCCGTCAAAGTCTGGGATGCGCTGGCGGAAAAAGGAAAGCAATTCGACCTGCATGCGGCGGGGATGCTGGCGCTCGACGTGGCCCGCGTGGAAGCCGGATTGTTACTCATCGAGGTCGACTACACCAGCTCCAAGAAGGCGCTGATTCCATCGCAGAAGTTTTCACCATACGAGTTGGGGTTCGCCAAGATGGTGCATCTCGACAAAGAAAACTTCATCGGCAAGCGCGCGCTGGAACAGGACGCGAAGAACGGCGTACCGCGGCAGCTTGTCGGCCTCGAAGTGGATTGGACCGACGTTGAGCAGCTCTATGAGCGTTACGGCCTGACGCCGGCCGCCCCCGCGCAGGCTTCGCGCGTGGCGGTCCCGGTGTACTCGGGAGAAAAACAAGTTGGCAAAGCTACGACCACCAGCTGGTCGCCGATCTTGAAGAAGATGATTGCGCTGGCGAGCATCGAAACGGCATATTCGAAGCCGGGGACGTCGCTGCAGATGGAAGTCACGATCGAAGCAGTTCGACTGAAGACCAACGTGAGGGTGGCCGCGTTGCCGTTCTACAACCCAACGAGGAAAACAGCAACGCCAGTGTAGTGTGGATCACGCAGAAACGGCCAATCGTGGAGACGTAGCTTGCTACCTCTCTCTTTGCGCGATCCCCGCTGCTCTCCGTTTGCCCGCCGCGTAAATCCAAACTCCCATCAGTACCAGCGCCATCGTCGCTCCCACAACCTTGAACAGCGCCAACGGCTTGTTGGGTTCGTCGGGCTGCGGAATCAGCGATAGTCCAATGGTCACCGCGGTAGTTAGGAATCCGAGCACAGCTACCAGCACGGCAACAATCTTGCCTCCGGGCACACGGATCACTTCCGGCCCTGCCGGTTCGCGCTGCAGCTTGATCATCGCCGCGAATAGATACAGGTAGGGAATGAAATACGTGATCACTCCCATGCTGACCAGCACGTCGTACGCTCCCTTCACGCTGGTTCCAGCCTGCCCGAGAAAAATGAAGACGGCACCCAAAACAAATTGCGTGAGCAAAGCGACCCACGGAGTTTTCCAGCGCGGATGCAGCGCGCCGAATGCCTTGGGCAGAAAGCGATCGAGCCCCGCCACAAAGGGCAAACGGGCGACCGCCGCTAGATAGGCTCCGGCCGCCCCGATATTGCTGAGCGCGATCAGGAACGCGACCACCGGCAGCACACCAGGAAACCCCACGTGCGCCGCTGTCTTTGACACAGCTAGCACCAGTCCCTGCAGGCTGTTTACTTCCGACGACGGCAGGGCCAGCAACACACAGACCGTGCCCAGAATGTAGCAGATGGTCACGACGACTCCGCCCGACAGCAGCGCGATCGGAATGGTGCGGCGTGCATTCTTGATTTCTTCCCCCATGAACGATGCCGTTTCGCACCCCCCAAACGCGAACGTCAGCACAGACCAGAAAATAATGTCGTTGAGGTGAGTGCTTGGAGTCATCGACCGAACCGTGAAGGACGTCGCCGATCCATAACGATGCCACGCCAACAGTCCCATGACGATCACGATGCAAACGGGAATCCACATGGCCAGCGCACCGACGTTGTGCAGCCACTTGCCCACGTCGAGCCCAACGATGTTCATCAGCGTCGCCGCGCTCAACGTGAGCAGCGAGAAAACGATGTAGAACGTTGCGTTGCCAGACAGATGCTGCCACGCGGTTTGACGCATGAAGAGAATGTTGCTCGCCGCAAAATACAACACGGCAGGGAAGTAGGGCAGGTTGCTGGTCCAGTAAGTCCATGCGGCCATGAATCCGGAAAAATCTCCGAACGCGCGTTTGCTCCAGACGTAGAGCCCGCCTTCATTGGGATAGCGCGAGGAAAGCTCGAGCACAGACAGCGCGAGCGGCGTGTAAAAGCACAGCCAGGCCCCCACCCATATGATGATGGAACTCGGGCCGGCCGCCGCCGCAGTGGCGATCCACCGCAAGCTAATGCCGGTGATCACATAGAACAGCAGGAGATCGCTGAAGCCCATCACCTGTCGCGGACGATTTGGGTCCTCGGCATCGGCGATAGAAACGCCTTCGGAAAGAAGACTTATTCGTTCGGGTTGGTCGGCTGTGTTGGGTTGTGACAATGGCGCGTCCCGCGGTCAGGATAGCGAAAGCAGGAATGAAGAGGAATAACACCGAGCGGCGCGCGGAGCAAGGGAGTTTTCCGTGTGAACATCGCTTAGCGAACTGCGGCTGCCCTTCGGTTGCTGCGCTTCCAGTACAAATATCCCGGTACGCCGATCAGCACGATCGCAGTTCCCCAGAACGCTTCCGCAGGCCGCGTGATAATGGTATTGAGCGTCCAGGCTGTGCCGACCAGCACATAGATTGCGGGCAGCCACGGGTATCCCGCGCAGCGGTAGGGACGCGGAATCTCCGGCCGCTTCCAGCGCAGAATAAACATTCCAATCACGGTGAGCGTATAGGACAGCACCATGCCGTAGATGACATAAGTGTAAAGCTGATCATAGCGGCCGCTGACGGTAAGCAGCGCGGCCCAAACGCCCTGCCCGATCAGGCTGAAGGCGGGCGTCCGCCATTTGGGATGGATGACCGCCATGCGCTTGAAGAAAACTCCGTCCTGCGCCATCGCGAGATACACGCGCGCGCCCGAAAGTGTACAGGTGGCCGCGGCGCTGAAACATGAAACCGCAATCATGAGCGATAGCCATACCGCGGCGTGGGGAGAAAACAGCGCAGTCGCGGCAGCATGAGCGATGGTTTCGTGCTGCGCAATCTCGCCGAGCGGCAGCGCATACAAGTAGGTCATGTTCATGGCCACGTAGATTGCGCCCACCGCGAGCACGCCCAGCACCATGGCCAGCGGCACATTGCGGCGCGGCTCTTTAACCTCGCCCGCGACCCAGGTAATGTAAACCCATCCGTCGTAGGCCCAGAACACGGCGATCAACGCGACTCCCATGGCGGAGATCAGCTGCGCGGGATGAAGTCCCATGGTGAGGCCGACACCGTGCGCGTGAAAGTGCGACCAGTCGCCCTTGCCGATGGCGAATCCCAGAATCACAAACGCCGCCATGGCCACGAACTTTGTCCAGGTGGAAAGATTCTGCAGCAGCGTGCCCCAGCGCAGGCCTACGACATTCACATAAGTGAGAATGGCGATCAGCAGCAGGCCGAACAAGTGCGCGCGGGTGATGACGATTCCGGCGAGCGAGAGTACAACGTGATCTTGCGATACCACCGGAAACACTCGTCCCGTGTAGGCCGCCGCTGCGACTGAGAGGGCCGCGATGGAGCCGCCGTTGGCGACGGCAAACAGCATCCAGCCATAAAGAAACGCAACCAGGTCGCCGTAAGCCTCGCGCAGGTAGATGTACTGCCCGCCCGAGTCGGGGAACATCGATCCCAGCTCGGCAAAAGCAACGCAGCCGAACAGGGAAACCACGCCGCCCAGTACCCACACTCCTAGAAACAGCAAAGGCTGCGGCAAGGGTCCGGCAACATCTTTGGCGGTGAGGAAGATGGACGAGCCGATGATGCCGCTGACCAGCAGCAAGACCGAATCAAGCAGGCTGAGCCCGCGGACCAAAGTAGGTTGACCAGAGGAAGGTTGAGCCGAAGTCGGCTGCGAAGCGGAAGGAGGAGCGCCGGTGGCGGAAGCGGCGAGCGAGGATTCCATTATCCGATTCCGAGCTCGTCCGGCGATTCCAGCGGCGTGCCGCAGCGCCGGCAGATCACGGAAGAACAGTCGCCGCAAGTGAGTGGATCGTTTACTTCTTCGGCGCAGTTCGGACAGTAAAGCGGGCCGGGGCCGGGCTGCGGCGATGGATTCTCCGGATGTGTCGCCATGAGGAGGAAAACTGTAGCATACACACAGCAGCCGCGTCCCCTCCTTCGCTCAGGGCGACAGACGTCCTTCGTGTTACTTCGTGTCCTTCGTGGTTATAGAATTAAACCTTAAAGCACGAAGGACAAAGGTTCGCGAAAGCACGCATGCCTGATCAGCCCCAAACCCCCGACCAGAAACTCCAACTCGAATTCAACCGCTGGGCCGCTGACGGCGAAGGCGAGAAGATGGAGCGCCATCATCTCGACATCACCGAGAAGACGATACGCCTGATGAATCTTCGCCCTGGCGAACGCGTACTCGACCTGGGATGCGGCTCGGGATGGGCCACGCGCCTGCTGGCGCGGCTGGTGGGCGAAGGCCCGGAAGGATTCGGCCAGGTCGTGGGCGTCGATGTTGCCGACGAAATGGTGCGCCAGGCGCGTGCCGCTTCGAAGGATTTCGACAACATTCTCTACGTCTGGGGATCCGCACAGCAGATTCCCTGGGAAGAGAATTTCTTCGACAAAGTATTGTCGGTGGAGTCGTTCTACTACTATCCCGATCAGGACCGCGCTCTGATGGAATTGTTTCGCGTGATGGCGCCGCGCGGCAGGCTGTACATCCTGATCAATCTTTACCGCGACAACCAGTATTCCCTGCAGTGGGTCGACAAGCTGAAAGTGCCGGTGCACGTGCGATCCGAAGCCGAATACGTCGATCTCCTGAAAAAGCACGCCTTCGAAAACATCGAGGCGCGCCGCATCCCCGACGACACGCCTACTCCCGACGACTACAAAACCAAATCGTTCAATACCCTCGAAGACCTGCGAGCCTTCAAGCGTATGGGAGCATTGCTGCTGATGGCAACCAAGCCCGACCTGCGCACCCCCGCACCCGGGTACACGATCTACTGAAGCGCACTTCCGGCGCGTTTAAATGTCGCTTCCTTCGTCGTCATCACGATCCCGGTGGCTCAGGTCCTTCACCGGACTTAACGCCCGCCCGTCTGACGCGTGGTGAACTTCAATTCTGCCATTCACATTCTTCAGTTCAATGCGCGTGCCGCCGCCTGCAAGTTCGCCGCGCAAGTCGTGCCCGACGAAGCGGTGATTGTTCACGTGTAGCCCAAAGTCGTTATCGATGCTGCCGGAAACCGTGCTGGCTTCAATCTCTGCCTTCGAATCCGACGGAATAGTCAGCTCGACCGATCCGTTCACCGAATTCAGTTCGACCGATGAGCCTGCCAGCTGATCAAACCGCGCATCGAGCCTTCCATTGATGGTCGAAAGCTCGGCCCGGCCCGAAAGATTGTGCGCCTCTAGCCTGCCGTTGATGCACGAAGCATGCACTTCGCCGCTGACGCCGGTCACGTCGAGTTTCCCGTTGATCAGCTTGATTTCATCCAAGCGAACTCCCCGGGGCACGGTCAGCGTGTATTCCACGCTTGCCGGATTGTTATGCGAGCCCCAATTGAATGTGTTGTCATGATCGGGATACTTCGTAGAAATCTCCAGATAGTCCGCGCCCGAGTGCACTTCAATCCGCGCCTCCTCGAGGCGTTCCTTGGTGCCGGCCGTCTTTACCGCGTCCACTTTCACTTCGTTCCGGTCCCAGACAGAAATGTGCACATCGCCGTTAATGTTATCGAGCTCGACCCGTCCCTGCGGACTGATGGTGTAGGTCTTGTGGAATTCATCAGTGAGGCGATCCGAAGCACGCGCGACCAGGGAAAGTGCAAACAGCGCGCAAACCGTTCCCAGAGCAGCACCGGTCCAGGTTGCGAAACCCCCGGTGGCGAAACGACGTTGGCGGTTCATGATTCCCTCCATATTCCACCGTTTAGACTCGACAATTCCGAAATTGTGAGTGTTGCACCCGGAAAAAGTCCAGTTGCAGCACCGACGTACCTCGTCATTACCTCCGTTACGTTCTGCTTCCTCTCGCCCTGAAGCACAATCAGCTCATAGGGTTACGTGGAGTTCTGTCCTGAATTACCTGCCGAATTGGTTGGACCGAAAGGCTGGGCGACGCGGGCTGCGGACTGCTGTCTTCGCGGTGATTGCCACCCTGTGCTTTCAATCGCTTACGCCCGGACACGCGGCCGCGCAAACTCCCGATTCCGAGAAGCCAGTCCCCATTCTCAGCGGTAGCGCCGGCTACTTCAATTTTGTCACGGCCGGCCAAAATCAAATCGACGCTCAGATCAACCCTGTTCTCCTGCTGCCGCTCGGCGATCGCTGGCTGGTGGAAGGGAGAATGGAATGCGAGGGAGCGTTCCAGCGCCCTCCCGGCGGGGGTCCTTACGGCGGCGAGGTAAGCAAGAATCTCGACTATCTGGAAGCGGACTACATCGCTAATCCGCACTTTACCGTCACGCTCGGGCGTTTTCTTACGCCTTTCGGCATCTTCAATGAGCGCCTGTATCCCATCTGGATTCGCAGCCTGCAACAGGATCCCTTAATTTTGCCGCTGTCCGCCGAATCGAATGACGGCATGATGCTGCGCGGCGGCTTTCCGGCCAATGCCAGGGCGAACCTCAACTATGTGGCCTATGTTTCGGCGATCAGCACCGGACACAACAACCTGCAGTCCAATCGCGACGTCGGCGGGCGCGTGGCGTTTTTCTTTCCCGGTCCGCGGATCGAGGTAGGCGCATCATTTCAGAAACTGTTGCAGGACACGCGCACCAATTCCTTCGGATTTCATTTTGCATGGCTGTCTACGCGTCTTCCGCTCAACGTGCACTCCGAGTACGCCCGCTCCAACCAGGGCAGCGGATACTGGGTGGACGGCGCCTATCGCCTGAGCCAGTTGCATTTCTGGCAGAAAGTAATGCGTCACACCGAGCTCGCAGGGAGAGCGGAGCAATTTTTCCTCGGCTCGATCAGCTCCGACGAGGCCCAGGCTCTCGGACTGCAGGGAGCGAACACCCGCGAAGGTGAATTCGGGCTGAACTATTACCTGCATGACGGGCTCAGGCTTGTGTCCAGCTACGGTCGCCAATTCAGTTCGGGCGGCAATCTCAATCTCTGGACCCTCGGGATCACTTACCGTTTCCTGTTTCCTCTGGGCCGCGTCGGGCAAAGCATGAGTGCGCGAGGGATGAGACCGCAAAGCGTGGGAGTACAGAGCGTGAGCGAACAAGCCTCACCCGCGCAAGGAGAGTGGTCAGAATGAATAAAATCCTTAGCCCTCGAAAGTCAGCGCCCGCCATCCTGTTCTGCATGCTCGCGCTCAGCGCGATCGTCTTTGCCGGAGAGCCGCTGCGCCCGGCAGAGCCCTCCAGCAAGAGGGGTGCCACGAATGCTGCGCCCGCGGTCGTGCAAAGCTACGATGCCGACGCCATGCGGGTGCAGGGCGAGCAAAGATTCCGTGCCAATTGCGGACGCTGTCACGCAGCTCCTCAGAAATTTCCTCCACGCATGATGGCGACCGTCCTGCGCCACATGCGCGTGCGCGCCACTATTACTGACCAGGACATGCGGCTAGTCCTGTTCTACATGACGCAGTAGCTCAAGTGATCGCCCGAACAAACGCTACACTTATCAAAGCTGACGTAGCTACTAACAACCAATCATCAGAATACAAAATGCGCACCAGAACAATATCTCGCCGTACTGCTATTATGTTGGCGTTCGGCGCTGCCCTGTTCCTGGTGGTCCCAGGCGCCAACGCTCAAGAACGAGTCATCGAACTGCTGGCCGACCGCGACAGCCGCTACAAAATGCCCGGGCTGCGCACGCCTGAGATAACGGTCAAGGCTGGCGAAGCGTTGCTTCTGCGAGTGACGGCCCGAAAAGGCAAAACCTGGAATCGCGATGGATCGATTCATGGCTTCACCCTGCTGCGAGCCAAGGACCGGACGAAGGTTGACGGATGGAGCCTGCTGTTCCGGCCAGGAACCGAGGAGTTTCATCTCGTCGCGCCTTCGGAGCCGGGCGAATATATCGTTGTCTGCACCGTGATTTGCAGCGAAGACCACGAAGGCATGAACATGAAGTTTACCGTTCTTCCCTGAGGGCGTTTGAATCAGGAGTCGCCAATGAAGCGAATTGCAATCTTAGGTGCGGCAGCCTTAATGCTCTGGGCGATCACCGCTCAGGCCCAGAGCGATCACGCCAACGACAGCCCCAAAGTCTTCCGCGGTGAAGTCTCGGACAGCCAGTGCGCCCTCAACGTGCACTCACTCACCCGCTCTCACCAGGAGATGCTCAAGTCCAAGTCAATGGGCGGCACCTCCACCTCCTGTTCGCTCTACTGCATCAAGAACCTGGGCGGCGAACTGGTTCTGGCAGCGGGCAAAACCGTGTACCGCCTCGATAAACAGGACGCCGTGCGCGAGTTCGCCGGTCAGAAAACCAAGATCACCGGCACGCTGGATCCCAAGACCAAAACCATTCACGTGGAAAAAGTTGAGGTCGAAGTGCAGTAGCCGGTCAACCCTTTGGCCCGGCTGCCGAACTTTGTTGCGGCGGGCTAACTTCCATGCAGGAGCCGTTCGATCACATACTCCTGGCTTCGCAAAATTCCAGCCTGAGCCTCCGCCAGTTCCACCCACTCGGGCGTTCCCTCCCACGAACCGCGCAGTTCCCCTTCCGCCTGCGTCTGAAAGACGGCAATGCGCACAGGAATCTCCCCCGAGCTGTCATACCGAAACGCAAACTGGAAGCTCTGGACGTTCAGTCCGGTTTCTTCGGCAATCTCGCGGACCAGCACCTGCTCGTCGGTTTCCCATGCATAGGCCAGTCCACCCGGAAAGCACAATCCGCGGCCATCGTTCCGCCGGATCACCAGCACGCGATCTCCGTCTCGAATAATCCCAATCGAGGCCCGCAGACGCCCGAACACCGGCACACGCCGGTAGCACCCCAGCGCCACCCGCGAGGTCAACCAGAATAGATTTCTCTTGACCCGATCTGCCAGCCCTGGAGCCGTTGCCATAAGCCTTCAGTGTGTCACGTTCCCGGTTCCTTGGCGATTTGGCTGCTGAGCCCTAGTCTCCATTCCACCGTCAATTGACAACCCTCTACCCGCTCCCTAGACTGCCAGTGTAGGCGTTCCCCGAGGACACTCCATGGGCTGGCTGCAGAACAAGTTCGAAAAGAATTTCATGATCAGCACGGTCGACTACGTCTTCAACTGGGCGCGGAAGTCCGCCGTGTGGCCGATGACTTTCGGCCTTGCCTGTTGCGCCATCGAGATGATCGCATCTTCGACGGCGCGCTTCGACATTGCCCGCTTCGGCTCGGAAGTATTTCGTCCCAGCCCGCGCCAGAGCGACCTGATGATCGTCGCCGGCACCGTCACTTTGAAAATGGCGCCAGTAGTGAAGCGCATTTACGACCAGATGCCCGACCCCAAGTGGGTGATCTCCATGGGCGCGTGTTCCTCCGTGGGCGGCCCATTCAACACCTACGCCGTATTGCAGGGCGTGGACAAAATCGTCCCGGTGGATGTCTACGTTACCGGATGCCCGCCGCGCCCGGAAAATCTTTTCTACGCCCTGCTCAAGCTGCAGGACAAAATCGACACCATGACGTTGGCGAAGAAGCCCACCGAAGTCCGCCTCGACTCGAACATGGTGGAAAACTTCAAGCGCCAGGTCATGATCGCCCAAACTTTGCAGCCGAAGTGACCGTGTCGCGGACGTTGGTGAGAATCCAATTCAGCAACTTCCACTCGCCATGCTCACGTTCTAAGCTATCCCCATCATCCACGGAACGACTATGGCCTTCGTCAAAATCATCCCTCAAGCTCATCTCCCATACAACAACGAAGCGCGAGACTTTCCTTGCAACGGAAAAATGATCTGCATCGCCAATGTGTTGGGAAAAATCAGCGCTATGGACAACGAGTGCCTGCATCAGGGCGGCTCGCTGGGGCAGGGAGTGGTCGAGGATGGCAAGGTGGTCTGCCCCTGGCACGGATGGCGATGGGATCCGAAGACCGGCGTGGCCGAGGATCATCCCGATGAGAAATTGAAAACCTACCCCATCAAGGTCGAGAACGGCGACGTCTTCATCGACTTGGGATAGCGAGCATAAGCCAAAGAGCAGCGCGTCCCACGATCGAAAGCGGCAAAGCGCTGATCGAAATCCAGGCGCAACAAACGTCATGAGCCCGGTCACGCACTTCCTCAGCGGATGGGTGCTCGCCAACTGTGTGCAGTCGGATCGAAAGGATCGCGCCCTCGTAACGCTGGCCTGCGTCATTCCCGACATCGACGGCCTGGGCATTGTTCCTGAGATCCTCACTCGCAACTCAGCACATCCTCTATTGTGGTTTTCCTTCTATCACCACTCCCTGCACAATTTGGCGTTCGCCCTGTTCGTCGCCGCCACGGCATTTGCGATTGCCACGCGGAAGTGGACAACGGGAGTGTTAGCCCTTCTGAGTTTTCACCTGCACCTGTTTGAAGACCTGCTCGGTTCGCGCGGCCCGGACGGCGATCAGTGGCCCATTCCTTACTTAGCTCCGTTCTCTTCGGCCCTGCAACTAACTTGGAGCGGGCAGTGGGGCCTGAACGCGTGGCCGAATATTGTGATCACGATCGCCCTGTTGCTGATTGCGTTCTGGTTGGCATGGCGGAGAGGATTCTCTCCACTCGAGATGGCTTCGGCGCGGGCTGACAGTGTTTTTGTTGCTGCGCTGCGAAGGCGTTTTCCACTCCGAACGGCTGCCTGAACGTAGCGCTCGGCGACGAGAGGGCTATCCTAGCAATTTCAGAAATCTCCCCGGCTGATTCTCGTACCCCGGAAACACCGCGTTCAAATCCGTATTCCCCATATGCTGTGCCACAGCTTCGCCGATCACCTGGCGGAAGTCCGTGGTCAGCGCCAGATCGCGGCCTTCGTAGAGTTGAGACTGGTCCAGCCCAGGCCAGCGCCCGTAGACTTTGCCACCCTTTACCGGCCCACCCAGAACAAACATCACATTGGCGTGCCCGTGGTCGGTGCCGCGGTTGCCGTTCTCCCGCGCCGTGCGCCCAAATTCTGACATGGTGACCACCACTGTGTCTTCGCCCAAATCGCCAAGGTCGATCCAGAACGACGCCAGCGATTGCGAAAAGTCGCTCAATACATTCGCGATCTGCCCTTCGGTCGAGCCCTCGTTCACGTGATGATCCCATCCGCCAATATCGGCAAACGCCACCTGCACGCCGAGATTCGCCTTGATCAGTTGCGCGAGCTGCCGCAAGCTGTCGCCGAAACGTCCCTTGGGATAATTCGCATTCGGCGCCAGCGTATATTTCCCCGGGTCCGCGGCCTTCATCATCTTGACCGCATCAAAAGTCTCCGCGCCCGTGCCATGCAAAACAGTGTCGGAGGAGTGGTCATACATCGCCTCGAAAGCATTCGCGACCGGCGAGGCTTTCGGATTCTTCCCCCCGATCGAAAAGTCGTTGATGTTATTCATGGCCACCGCCGGCTCCGATCCGCTAAGAATGCGCGGCAGGGACGGTCCCAGCGCGATCGCACGGAAAGCCGTACTGGACGCCGATTGGGGCAGCGCGTGCAACGAACGGTTGAGCCAGCCATCTTCCGTGGCTTTCATGCCCGGCGTGCCTGATTCCATAAAATCCTGCGCGTCGAAGTGCGAGCGCGTGGGGTCGGGCGACCCGGCCGCGTGCACAATCGCCAGATGACGCTGCTCCCACAGCGGCAGAAATGACGAGAGAGAAGGATGCAGCCCAAAGAAGCCGTTCAGATCGTACACCGCCTTGCGCGGAATATTAATGCTGGGCCGCATCGCGTAATACTGCGGCTCGCCGTGCGGCACCACAATATTCAGCCCGTCCGCAGCGCCCCGCTGAAAAATGACGACCAGTCGCTTCGTGCGCGCGCCCGTCGCTTGCGCCGCACCAAACGCCGCGCGAGTAAGAAAGCTCGGTACCGCCGCCGTGCCAACCACGGCCAGCCCGCTGTTGCGAAGAAAAACCCGCCGAGTAATGGACATAAAATGCAGCTCCTAGCTTCTAGCTCTTAGCTTCTAGCCACACCGTGTCAGCCACGCTCTCACCACCAGCCACCGTGGGTCTTAGCTAGAAGCTAGTAGCTAGAAGCTGGCTCTCCGCTATCTCCTCTGAAACTCCGGCGAACCCAGCAACAATCCCGCCATCACGCTCACGTCGGCAGGCCGCGCCGCATCCGCCGCTTTCCGCTGATTCTGCTTATCTTTTTCGTTCGCCGCAGGCTTGTTCGCAGGTTTCTTTTCCGCCGCGGCATTCTTTGTATCACCGATCTTCGGATCACCGATCTTCGCATCTACGATCTGCGCCGCAATCGAATCATGCGTCTGCTTCGAGACGTCTCCCGCGAGCAAGTTGTTCTCTAGAATCGGCAACGCCTGCTTTGAGTCGACCGGTAAAGCCCACTGGCCCGTGAGCTGCGCCGAATCCAGCTTCACGCCCTTGATCTTTCCGCTGCTCAGTGCCAGTGCAAAATTCATGCGGTTTAGCAGCGCCGACGAATTCACCCACGTTTCCGCCTTCATCGAATAGCCGGTGGGCGGCTGCGCCCCATAGAGCGGCATCCCCATGTTGCCCAACTGCCGCGTCAGCGGCAACGCGTCATCCACTTCGGCACCCGTGACCCGCACCGCCGACGCCACAAACTCCAGCGGCGTTTTCACCTTCGCGCGATAAGTTCCGTCGGCCCAGAACTCCGGCGAATGAAATAGCGTAGTCAGCACTTCGCGAATATCGCCTTTTTTCTTTAGAAAAGTTTTCGCCATCCGATCCACCAACTCTTGGGGCGGATCATCCGATACAAAACGCTGTGCCAACTTCAGCGAAATGAAATGCGCCGTCTGCGGGCTGGTCGCCAGCCTGTGCAGGAGTTCCATGCCTTCGCCTTCACCCTTCGGCTTGATGCGATGCCCGAGAACAAATTTGGGCCCCGGCTCGTGCATATTCGGGTCGTATTTGAACCCGCCGCCATCGTTAGGTTTGTCGATGGTCCAGCCAGTAAAGACCTTGGCAGCTTCGGTAACATCGCGCTGCGAATAGCCGCCGTTCACGCTGAGCGTGTGCAGTTCGAGCAGCTCGCGTCCATAATTTTCATTCAAGCCGCTGTTCTGTTTGCCATTCTTCTTCGGCGGACGCGGCGGATAACCATACCGCCCACGCGGCCCCGGCGAAATGCCGAGAGCCTTCATAGACGCGGGCCCCACGCTAAGCCAGTTATCCAGATAAAACAGCATCGCCGGGCTCTTGGCCGTGGCCACCAGCAGATCTTCGAACTTGCCCATTGCTCGCGGACGAATCACGTCCTGTTCGTAATTGGCCAGCATTAATCTGTCCGGGCCCTTGCCCACGTAAACGTTGAAGTGATTGAACCAGAAATCGGTCATCACTTCTTCCAGCTGACGCTCGCTGTAAACTGCCCGCAGTACTTTGGCCTGGAGGAGTTCGTCCGTGACCACGCCCTGCGGATTGTTCATGGCTTGCAGCGTTTCTTTCTGCTTGGGGTCTAACCCCGCTAGAAAGTCCTGACCCTTTCCACCGCGCAGCGAGTCGGCAAACGCGACCTGATCGTCCACCGACATCGCCAGAATCTTCTTGTACCGCTGGTCGGGAGGAAGCTCCGGCAGTTTCTGAATCTCTAAGTCGGCGTAAAAACGCTCTTCCCGCCGTTTCGCTTCCGGATCTTCAACCAGGGACTTCGTCTCCAAGGAAACAGACCGCGCAGCGGACATCGAGTTCTCACCGCCGGAAGCGGCTGAGCCAGCCGCCGCGTTACTTCTCGCCGCATTCATCATTCCGTCTGCATCCTCGCGCGCGGCAGCTTCCATCGTCGCGCCGGAGCCGACGGTGGCAGACATGCTCGCGCTCGACATGCCCGCTTCGGACATCGGGCCGGCGACGCTGGCCGTTTTGGGCTCTACGCTTTCCGCCGCGGCCTTACCCGCGACTGGTGCGGTTCCGCCAGAGTTGCCCACTGCCTCAGCTTTCTTTTCCCGCTTTTCCTCCTGTTTTGCTTCCTGCCGCGCGATCTGAACTTGATACACTGCGCGCTTCGCGGCATCGGAGGGCATCGACTTCTTCCCATCCATGACTTGCTTTACCAGCACACCGTCCGGGAAATCTTCAGCGACTTCCCGCGGACTCATGCGCAAAGTGCGAAACGGCGCGAGCCGGCTTTCCAAAGTCGTATCATTAATTCTGCCGGGATGGAGTTGCTGGTCAATCCACGCGTCGACGCCGATCGCCATCACCCGCTGCACGTCCCCAGGGCGAGGACCGAAAGTCAGACGATTGAGCGCATGCACCGCGCGCTTTCGTTCGGCCGGGCTCGAAGCGGGAATATCTTTTTTCTTTGCCAGGAGCGGAACTGCGCACGCAAGGCTCACCGACAACAAAACCCCAGCAACCTTGCCGTGGATGGGTTTCATCGACACTCCAACGAAGCCGAAGGAAAGAAAGCGAGAACCTTCCTCATTATGAACCCCATCTGGGAGATTAAGTTGCTGCCTGAACGGCTCAGGAACCAAGCCGGGAAACGATAGAGCAGCCAGTACTTAAGCGGACTTCAGGAACGAAGTAAGCCATGTAAGCTAGGGCTGGCTTACATATACCTTACCGCGCGACACCTTATGCTGCAGCGTGGCGGCGAGTTGGTCAATATCCCCAGGCGCAATGTTAACGGAGACGCGGTCCGCCAGCAGAGGAGCCCGGCTGCTTCCCACCGCGTCGCGCCGCACCTGAATCAGCAGCGCCTGCACCACGTTAGGATCGTACTTCTGCGGAGCCAGGCGCACCAGGTCGCTCAGTGCGCTCCCCACGGAAAGCGGCTGCCGGTACGGCCGCGCGCTGGTCATCGCGTCGAACGCGTCCGCAATCCCGATGATCCGCACCGGCATGGATAAGTCATCCAGCGTCAGCGCATCCGGATAACCCGACCCATCGCTGCGCTCATGATGCCAACGCACCGCCTCCGGAATTTTCGGCCACGGAAACTGCACCGTGCTCACAATCTGGTGGCCCACCACGGTGTGGTCAGCCATCTCGCGAAACTCCTCGGGGTTGAGCGCGCTCGCTTTGCCGAAAAGCCGTCGATCGACCGCGACTTTTCCGATATCGTGCAAGTACCCCGCGCTTCGCAGTGCAGCCAATTCGCTCGCGTCCATTCCCAGGGCCTCGCCAATCGCAGAGGCGTAGCGGCCCACGCGCAGGGAATGTCCGTGAATGTTGACGTGCTTCACATCAATCGCAGTGGCAAATGCCTCCAGCGCGTTGTCATAAAATCCGTGCAGAGACGCCATCAGACGAAGATTCTCGGAAACCCGCTGGGCAATGGTCTGCGTGAGCGCGTGGTTCTGCACCGCTAGCGCCACGTAGCTGCAAAGCAGTTCCATGGCGGCGAGTTCGTCATCCTCGTAGAGCGCGTCTCCTGGACGGCGCCCGAGCGCGACCACGCCCGCGAGTCTGCCCGCTGCCTTGAGCGGCGCCAGGCACTTGAAAAGTTCAGGCGCTACATTTCCGTTCGAACTCAGAAATACCGAATAGGTCGACCCATTCAGAACGATGGGCCCGCGCGCCGCAGAGAGTGCATGTACATGTTTCGGAAGGAGAGGAATGAAGGCCGGGTCCGGCATCAGGGCAAAACCCTGCGACGTACTGGAAGTCAGCATCGCAGGCTTGTCGCTGAACAGAAAAAGCGTGCCTTCGCGAGCGCCCGCCGCTTCCATAATCGCGGACAGCATGAGACGTGAAGTTTCCGAGAACTCGCGCTCAGCCGTGAGTTCGGGCCCGAGCTCGGAAAGCGCCTCAACCGTGCGCAATAGTCGCCGGAAATTGTTGGTCTGCACCGTCACGACGAAGTGGGTGCGGAACCCAGAGCAGAACGAGCGTACCATGCCGAAATGCTCCGTGCGTGACTCGGTTGTTGGTTACCTTGATGCCGCGCTGGCGGGCAACGAAACGGTTAACAAGCGGTTAACAAAGATGATTCCGACGTTTCGTTTTCGGGTGGCGTGGCGCTTTCTGCGCTGCGATTAGTCGCATTTAAGGGGGCTTCAGCCGCTGAGGTCGCCGCGCCTAGAAATTTTCCCGCAGCTCCGCGAACCTGCCCACAATCAGCAACCGCTGCGGAGGCTGTGCCGCGTTCACCTCATCGTGTTCCAGAATCCAGGTGTCGCCATGGGGCACAAACACCGCGTGCAGCCCGGCTGCCAGCGCCGGATTTATATCTGATCTCGGACTGTTGCCAATCATCCACGTAGCTTCGCGAGTGAGTTCATATTTCTTGACCACGGAATTGTAAGTGGCAACATCTTTTTCCGCGACAATCTCAACCTTCGCGAAATGCTGCTTCAGTCCCGAGCGCTCGATCTTCCCGCTTTGCTCGGCAACCGCGCCCTTGGTCATCAAAATCAACCGATGACGGCGCGAAAGATAATGAAGCGTCTCCCGAACCTCGGGCAACAGTTCGATGGGATGGTCCTGAATGGAGTGGGCGAAACTCTGAATCTGTTTGTGCAACTCGGGCGTGACCGGGTGCACGCTCAACCGTTCAAATGTGTACACCAGCGCATGCGCAAAGCTGTGCAGCCCGTAGCCATGCGTGACGATGCACTCGCGCTCCACATCGTTGAGCACCTCGCGCACCTGCTCCGGCGAAAATTCATGGTGATTGAGAAACGAAATGAATTTGGCGATCGCCCGCTCAAAATAAATATTGTTTTCCCAGAGCGTATCGTCCGCGTCGATCAGAAGGGTCTGTGAAAGCAAGCTTCCAGCTCCTAGCAAACAAAAACATCCAGAGGCGGAGACCTGAGGGGAGAGTCAAGTGAATCGCGAGTCGAGATTCTTCGAAAGAAGCATTCACGACCGTGCCTCCAGGACCGGCAGAGAGCCAGAAGTCAAGAGCAATTAGCTAGAAGCTAACAGGCTAGAAGCCTTTTCACACCCAATCCACGCGCGCTTCCGGCCCAATAATCCCCGCCTTGTGCCCCATATCGAGCAGTCGCCGCACGGCTTCGCGCCCGTCCGGACCGTAATCCAGCGTACGCTCGTTCACGTACATGCCGACAAACTTATCGGCCTGCTCGGTGTCGAGGTCACGAGCAAACTGCATCGCATAAGCCAGCGCTTCTTCGCGGTGGTCGAGTCCATATTGAATGCTCTCACGCAGCGCCACCGACACGGAAGCCATCAACTCCGGTCCCAACGCCCGCCGGATGGCATTTCCGCCCAGTGGCAACGGCAGCCCCGTAACCTTCTGCCACCATTTACCCAGATCCACAATGCGATACAGCCCTGACTTGTCATACGTGAGCTGCCCTTCGTGAATGATCAATCCGGCTTCGTGTTTCCCTTCGAGCACCTGCGGAATAATCATGTCGAAGGGAACTACCTCCACCTCCACGCCCGGAGCGAAAAGTTGCAGCGTCAGATAAGCTGTGGTCAGCGTGCCCGGCACAGCAATTCGCTTCTTCTTGATTTCACTCTGCGTAAACGACCGCGTCGAGACAACCATCGGCCCGTAGCCTTCCCCAACGCTGCCCCCGCACCCCATGAGCGCGTACTTGTCCTGAATATAAGGATAGGCGTGAAAAGAAATTGCCGTGACGTCGTATACGCCTTCCCGGGCCTTCTGGTTCAGCGTTTCAATATCGCACAGCGTATGGCTGAATCGCAGGCCCGGCGTGCGCACCTTGCCGGTAGCCAGCCCGTAAAACATAAACGCGTCATCGGAGTCGGGACTGTGGGCCACCGCGATCTCGCGCAGGTCGGTGGAAGGAGCGGAAACGGATTGTTTCTCAGATGGTTCAGAAACTACGGTCATCAAATGGACTCCAAATCTACTGCTGTACAGCCGAACCACGGTCCCATCGCGTCGCGATCGCCGCCGCAATCATCACCTTCAGTACTTCCGCCGCGACGAACCAGTAAAGCCCCAGGTAGGCAGCCTTCGCCAGCGAATGTGTGGCCACGTAGAGCCAAGTGACTCCACTCGCAAACAAAACAATTTCAGCCAACAAGCCCGCGACTGCGGCCCGCGCAAAACTCTTTGTCCCACGCTCGAAAATAAATCCTGCGAGCCCGGCAACGAACGGATAAACCAAAAGATATCCGCCAGTCACGCCCAGAAGTTGCGCGACACCTCCCAGCCCCAGCGGACTGAACACCGGCATCCCCATCGCGCCTTCCGCCAAATAAAGAATGAGAGCTGCGAATCCGCGCCGGCTGCCCAGCAGCAATCCCACCAGCAGCACGCCGAAATTTTGTACCGTCAGCGGCACCGGTGTGAACCATAAAGGAATCGTGATCCGCGCGCACAATGCCACAAACAAACTGGCGCCCACCACCAGCGCCACTTGCCGCGCAGCCTCCACCATCCGCTCCTGCGGTGTGCTGAGAACGTGCAGTGCCGGCCTGGCCATGGGAAAACCTCCATTATTCACTGATGTACCGAATCACCGCTGGATCGAATCCGGCGGATGCCGATCCGTGTCCGCACCGTGCGCCGCTTCAGCCGCATGAACCTGCCGCAAATGGCGCCGCAACCGCATGTACAGGGCAATGGCTACGCACACGACCACCAGCGTACTGACGCCCAGTATCAGGAACCACCAGATCATCCGCACAGCAGGTTAGGATAACAGATGCAGCGGCTACTTTGGCTTGCTCTCGGCGCGTTTCTGGCGCATGGTCTCGACGCGCTTGACCATGACTTGAAGCCGGTCACGTCCCCACTTGGTGCGGGTGGCGGCCTTTTCGATGTTGGCAAACACGTGGGGGTCGTTCAACTTCGCGCGAAGTTCCTTGAGGAAGGGCTCGACCTTGGCCAGGATAAGAAACATTTCGCCGCTGACTGCGGGCTGCAGGAACAAATCTTCGTTCAACACACCTTCTAGCACGAACGCAGCGGCCATGCCCCAGTAGCTCTGCACCTGGCGCAGCCAGTTGTTCTCGGGCGAGTTCATGGCCCACAACACCTTCAAGTAGTCGTCGGCATTCTGCGGGAAAAACTCGCCGCCCCACCAGTTGCGCGCCTTGCGCATCTCCGGTTCCCGGCGAAGTTCGTAGAGGTGAAGGATCAGTTGCGCGTCGGCAATAGTAGGTTTCTTTGCCATGAGAGCACCTCAGGAGAATTGAATCTGGTGAATTGAATCTGAGTGATTTGGAGATTGGGCCATTGAGGTTTTTCAATGACTCAATTCACAATCGCTCAATTACTTTAGGCGCTTGTCGCAGCTGCCTCCGGTGGCGGCGCCGGCCGTTCGTAGTCGCACTCTTTGTTGGGGCACGCAATCACCGGACCAGCTTTCAGATACTTCTCCACCAGATATTCGCTGCCGCAACTCGTGCACTTCTCCGCAATCGGTTTGTGCGCCGAAGTGAATTTGCACTTCGGATAATTTCCGCACCCGTAAAACGTATTCCCCTTGCGCGCCCGCTTTTCAACGAGATCGCCGTCCTTGCACTCCGGACACTTCACCCCAATGTAATTCTGCTTCACATACTTGCATTCGGGATATCCGCTGCAAGCCGTGAACTCGCCAAAGCGCCCGTGCCGGATCATCATATTCCGTCCGCACTTCGGGCACGGCTCGTCCAGCGGAATATCCGGCACCTTCTTGCCCTGGTCCAGTCGCCGCGTGGTCTTGCAGTCGGGATAGCCCGTGCACGCCATGAACTGCCCGAAGCGCCCGCGCTTCAGCACCATCACGCGACCGCAGTTCTCGCAATATTCTTCCTGCGTGGTTTCCTGCACATCGGCCGAGTCCAGATCGGGCAAGTTGATGGGATTTTCCTTTGTAAACGTGCAGGTGTTCGGATCCTCTTTATCGTAGGTGCTGCAGGCGTAGAACGACCCGTGCTTGCCCCACTTGATCACCAGCGGCGCGCCACAGCGCTCGCACTTCTCGTCCGTGGGCTTCTCCATCCGCTTGATGTTCTCCATATGCTTTTCCGCATATTTGAGATCTTTCTGAAATTTCTTGTAAAACTCCTTCAGCGCATCGGTCCATTTTTCCTTGCCTTCTTCGATCTCGTCGAGTTCTTCTTCCAGGCGTGCCGTGTATTGCAAATCAAAAATGTCGCGAAAGTTTTCCACCAGCAGATCAGTAACCACCAGCCCGATTTCCGTGGGCGTGAACTTGCCCCCGAGTTTCTGCACGTACTGCCGCTCCTGAATCGTGGTAAGAATCGCCGCATAGGTCGACGGACGCCCAATCCCACGTTCTTCCAGTTCCTTCACCAGCGATGCTTCATTAAACCGCGGTGGAGGCTCCGTGAAGTGCTGTTCCGGCTTTAATTCCTTGAGCGTGAGTTTCTCCCCAGCTTCGAGCCCCGGCAACTTGTGTTTCAGTTCTTCGTCTTCCTCGTCCTTACCTTCTTTCGATTCTTCGTAAACCCTCAGGAAGCCGTCGAACTTCAGCACCGATCCCGTCACCCGGAACCAGAAAACCTCGCCGCCATTCTTCGCGTCAATGTCCACGGTCGTCTGGTCGAACACCGCCGGATTAATCTGCGACGCCACAAACCGCTGCCAGATCAGCTTGTAAACCTTGAATTCATCTTCCTTTAAATACTGCTTCACCTGGTCCGGATGCCGCATCGCCGAAGTCGGCCGTATCGCTTCGTGCGCCGCCTGCGCTTCCTTCTTCTCCTTATATGTATTAGGAGTCTCCGGCAGATACTGGGCGCCATACTCCTTGCCCACATACTCGCGCACTTCCTGAATCGCCTCGGGCGCCACGCGGGTGGAATCCGTACGCATATAAGTAATGAGGCCGACCAAACCTTCTTCGCCCAACTCCACGCCTTCATACAAGCGCTGCGCAATCATCATGGTGCGCTTCACGCTGAAACGCAGCTTGCGCGAAGAATCCTGTTGCAACTTGCTGGTCGTGAACGGCGGCGCTGCATTGCGGCGGCGCTCCTTCTTGTCCACCGACCGGACGACCCAGTCGGCTTTTTCCAGCGCCACGCGGATCTTTTCCGCATCCTCGCCGTTCGTGACCTCAATCTTCTCTTCGCCCTTGCCCACAAACCGCGCGTCGAATGCTGGTGGCTTGGCAGCGGCCAGGTTCGCGTCGATCGTCCAATATTCTTTTTTCTCGAACGCTTTAATTTCGCGTTCGCGCTCCACGATTAGCCGCAGCGCCACGGTCTGCACGCGCCCCGCGGAAAGCCCGCGCCGCACCTTATCCCACAGCAGCGGTGAAACCTGATAACCCACTAACCGGTCCAGCACTCGCCGCGCCTGTTGCGCGTCCACCAGGTTCTGGTCGATCGCCCGCGGATGTTCAAACGCCGCCTGCACCGCGCGCTTGGTGATCTCGTTAAACGTAACGCGCTGAATCCGCGGAGGAGGTTCCGTCTCGCCCTTTTTCAGCTTCTTGGCTTTCTTCTTCTTCCCGCCGTTTAATTCGAGTTCGCCCGCCAGATGCGCGGCAATGGCCTCGCCTTCGCGATCCGGATCGGGCGCCAGGTAAATCGCGTCCATCCCAGCGCCCAGCTTCTTCAACTTGGCAAGGACTTTTTCCTTGCCCGGGATAACGACGTAATCCGTCTCGAAGTCGTTCGCGGTGTCCACCCCCAGAATGCTCTTGGGCAGATCTTTCACGTGACCGAGCGAAGCCTCGACCGTGAAGCCCTTCCCCAGATACTTCTGGATGGTCTTCGCCTTCGCCGGCGATTCGACAATGACTAACCCTTTCACCAATTTCCTCTCAGTTCTCCACTTTCTGTTTCCGAAGCTAGCACGAATGGGACAGCGGCAACAAGTTACCGGAAGGAAGCTGCCAGCTATCAGCTTTCAGCTCTCAGCCTTTGCATCAGCGATGCTAGCATCCGTTTTACCTCAACCGCAGCCTCCGAAAGCCGCTGATAATCTGAGGTTTTCAGCAACTCCAGATCCCTGGCGAGCAGCAAGTGATATTCCAATTCGCTACCCGAACCCGCGGCCATCTGCAGGAAGCGAGCAAAATCGACATCGCCTTTTCGGCATGTTCCCTCCGCAATGTTAGCGCCGATTGAAACCGACGCCCTCCGCATCTGACTTGTTAATCCGTAAATCTCATCCCGAGGAAACGCCTTACTGGATTTGTAGATTGCAAGAGTCAGCGCGTGAGCCTTCTCCCAAACCTTAAGATTCCGAAAGTCCTGCACATTGCCTCCGTCGCTCGGCCAAGCTGAGAGCTGACAGCTGAGAGCTGATAGCTGCCGTCAGAAGCTCTTCACAAAATTCTTCCCCGGCATCTGCCTTACTTTCCCCGCCAACTCCAGCTCAAACAACGCCGCAAAGATTTCCGAAGACGACAATTCCGCCTCCAGCTTCTCCATGATTTCATCGATGTGAGTGGACTCGTCGGATTTCAGCAGGCCCAGGATTCGCTTCTCGTGAGGAGGAAGCCCTTCTTCCGGGAATAGAGATGCTGAAGAGGACTCGGAAGATTCAGCCGATGCTGTCGGAGTCAGCGCAAGTCGTACTTCCGCCGGGAGATCTTCCCACACGTCTTCCCAGGTCGCAACCAGCTTCGCGCCCTGTTTGATCAATGTGTTCGGTCCCCAAGAATTCTTGTTGGTCACGTTGCCCGGCACCGCGAAGACATCGCGATTTTGTTCGAGCGCGCAGCGCGCGGTGATGCGGGTTCCGGAATATTCCGCCGCCTCGACCACCAGCACGCCCACCGACATGCCGCTGAGAATGCGGTTGCGAATCGGAAAATTCTGCGGCGCCGGATGCGTGCCAATCGGAAATTCTGATATCAACGCCCCACCCAGAGCGAGAATCTGTTCCGACAATCGCGAATTCTCCTTGGGATAAATCACGTCCACGCCCGTGCCGAATACCGCGACAGTCCTGCCTTTCGCCGCGATCGCCCCGCGATGACTGGCAGTGTCGACCCCCCGCGCCATGCCGCTGATAATCACCAGTCCGTGCGTGGCCAGGTCGCATGCCAGCCGCTCCGCCATCCCCAAACCGTAAGGCGTCGGATGCCGCGTCCCCACCATCGCAATGCCCGGCTGAGTCAGAACCTCAGCATTTCCGCGAGCGTAAAGAACCAGCGGCGGATCATAAATTTCCTTCAGCCGCGGAGGATAGCCCGCATCGTCGAATGAAACCAGAGTCGCGTCCGCCGCCGCCGCGCGCGCAATTTCTTCCCGCGCCAGCTCTGCCGATTTCCCCGTAGCCAGCGCTTGCGCCGATACCGCCTGAATCCCCGTGCTCTCCAGTTCCGTCAGCGACGCGTGAAAAACCGCGTCCGCCGACCCGAAGCGTTCCACTAATTTTCGCGCCCGCGTCGGCCCCAGCCCCGGCGTCATGGTCAGAGCTACCCATTCCAACAAGTGCGTAGCAGTCGGCGAAGGAGCGACAACATTCAGCACGGATGCCTTCCAATCTTGTCTGAGCGAGGGTTCAAGTTCCCCTCAGATAGTTATTTGAGTTTGTGCGTCGCCGTGGAAGAGCGGCCCGTCCAGGACCGCTTAAGCCGTCGAGACGCGTGGCGGGCTTTAGCCCCGGTGGTCGTCGTTCATTCCTAGGCTCGCCGGACTGTAGTCATGCTCAGAAACCGAAGTCAAGGTAACCCGTCACATCCGCCTGTTCAAAATCCTCTGTTAGAATCAAAACAGGAATGAGACGTCTCCGAATTTCCGCCATTTCTTACCTCAACACCTCCCCGCTGATGTGGGATTTTGAGCACGGCGAGCCGGGCCGAAACTTCGATATTTCCTACACGCTACCCTCCGCCTGCGCCGGCGCTCTGCGAGCCGGAACCGCCGACATCGGCATAATTCCCTCGGCCGCCTACGCGCAAATTTCCGGACTGCAAGTGCTCCCCGGCGTGGCCATCGCCTCCCGCCGTGCCGTGCGCTCGATTCTGCTGGTGAGCAAAGTTCCGATCGACAAAATTCGTGCCATCGCGCTTGACACCTCTTCGATGACCTCTGTCGCGCTCACGAAAATCCTGTTCGCAAAATGGCTCGGCGGCGAAAGAACTTTCACCGCAATGGAACCGAACATCGACCACATGCTCGCCACCAACGATGCCGGATTGCTCATCGGTGACCCCGCACTGCAAGTCGACCGCTCGCGTTATCTCACGCTCGACCTCGCCGAAGAATGGATTCGCCACACCGGCAAGCCCTTCGTATTCGCCTTCTGGGCCGTTCGCCAGCAAGCCCTGCAGGAAGCCCTGCCGGCTCAAGACCTCGCGCAGATCTTCCAGGATTCCCGCGACCACGGCCTCACGCCTTCGAGCATCGATCAACTCACCCGCGAATGGGCGCCGCGCCTCGCTCTCCGCGAAGACGAAGTCCGCAGCTATCTCACCGAAAGCATCCACTACGAACTTGATCCCGGATGCATCGAAGGCCTGCAGTTGTTCTACCGCTACGCCGCCGAAATCGGAGCGCTGCCCGCCGCGCCGGGGCTGTGCTTTCTGACCGCTGCGAATGCGGCCACGGTTTAGCGCGGCAACGATTCATAAAATGCTGCCACATCTGCATCTGCTCTTAGCGATTCCCATCTGGCACCGCCTTCGCCACCTCGGTGGCGTCGGTCTGGTCCTGCTCGGACTGGCCGACAATTCCGTGGTTCCGCTCACCGGCAGCATGGACGTACTCACCATCTGGCTGGCCGCGCGTCATCTGGAGCCGTGGCCCTACTATGCCCTGATGGCCACGCTGGGCGCGGTTCTCGGCGGCTACATCACTTACAGCCTGGCTCGCAAGGGTGGCGAGGAAGCGATGGAGCGCAAGCTCTCAAAGCGAAGAGCCACGCAGTTTCGCAAAGCCTTTGCGCGCTGGGGATTTGCGGCCGTCGCCGTTCCTGCACTGCTGCCGCCGCCATTTCCGTTCCTGCCGTTTCTGTTGGCAGCGGGCGCGATGCAGTACTCGCGAAAAAAGTTCCTTGCAGCCCTGACGCTCGGCCGCGCTCTTCGCTACTTCATTGAGGCTGATCTCGGATTCCGCTACGGCAACCACATCCTGCGTTTCTTCTCCCGCTACTACAAACCAGCAGTCGCCATTCTCGTCGGCCTGGCGGTCATCGGAACGGTCCTGTCGGTGATTCAATATCTGCGCTACAGGAAAAAGTAAGTCGGCGACCCAAAAATCACACCCAGCCACCGTCGATCACATAGCTCTGACCCGTAATCCCGGAGCTATCGTCCGACGCAAGGAACAATACCAGCCGCGCCACATCCTCCGGCATCAGTTCGCGCTTCAGGCTCTGCCGCTGCATGATTTCCGCAAGATAATCCGGAGTCATCCACAGCCGCCGCTGCCGTTCCGTCATGATCGCCCCGGGCGCCACACAATTCACTCGAATGTTGGCCTCGCCGAGTTCCCGCGCCAGCGTGCGCGTGAGGCCAACGATTCCAGCCTTGGCGGTCACGTACGCTGGCAGGCCGGTTGATGGAATCATCCACGCGATCGAACTCATATTGATAACTGAACCGCCGCCGGCCGCGGCCATTCGCGGCGCCACCGCCTGGGTCGCAAAAAACTGATGCCGCAGGTTCACCGCCATCCGTTCATCGAAGTATTCCGGAGTCACGTCGGCAAACTTATGCCGGTCATCGCTGGCCGCGTTGTTCACCAGAACGCGCACCGCTCCAATCCGCGCCTCAACCGCGGCGACCGCAGCCTTCAGCGACGCAACATCCACAAGATTGCAATGCAAAAATATCGGCGCGTGCGGACATCGAGAATTGAGATCGCCAACCAGCTTGCCTGAGGCCTCGTCCGCCACGTCCAGGAACGCCACGCGCGCCCCCTGCAGCGCGAACTGCTCCACCATCGCCGCCCCAATACCCGAACCTCCACCCGTGATCAGCACTGCCACATCGCGCAGGCTCGGGTACCGCGCAAACCCTTCGCTCGAAGTCATAAAATTTCAGAGATATAGTAACGCGAATCGATGACACGGCAGGTGGAGCAAACGTCTGCCATTCAACGATGCGTTGCGTCAATATATGCGTCAATAGATACGACGAGACGGAAAATGCACGTAGACACGCTTCGACCAGATTTTGAGCGGTTCATCCTCTCTTTTTCTGAATGTAACGTTGTAGGTCCGCAGAACGTCGTCCACAAAGCAGTCAGTCGCATCGCAGACGCATTCGACGCCGTGTCGTCTCTGCAATTGCTGCCACTCATCCCAGGTCATGCCGATATGTACCTCGCGATAGCCCGAGGCGAATGACACCGTGCCCCACCCGCGAAGCGGCACAAGCAGCATGGGCCAGGCGACCAGCAGCACCGCGAGCGCCAGCAGAATCCCATCCGAAGGCCTTGGCAATAGCTTTCTCATAGAGTAGGCCAATCGCCACGTTGTATCGGACCCATTGACGTGAAGCTCGCGCGATGCGTGCCGGCATCAATGGTCACCCTGCAAACCGGGGAGTTGTCACGGTACGAGTGAGAGGAGATCACCAGTACCCCATCGTCTCGGAGGGCTTGCCATCCCTCAAACGTCCTGGTCGCATTGTCGATCTGCTCGACGGTCATGCCGGGATGAACGCGGTCGCAGATTTCCTTAGCGGACGGCAGACTTGCCTCGGAAGTCCTCAGAGTTACCACGCAAACGAGATAAACCATAGCGGCCAGAATGGCCACCTTTACTGCTCCGAAGAAAAAATGTCGGACGAACTTGCCGACGCCCATAGCTCTTCCGCGCCAAATATAACATCCTCAGGTCTCGGGCCGTGCCAACTGCCTTAATGGTTGCAACATCGCTGTCGTCAGCACGGATAACGCCCGGTAGTGGCGCAGTTCCCATGAATGCGGCTTGTCATCCTGAGCAGAGCGAAGAATGACAGGACGGTTGGTGCGATGGCGTTACGGACAGTGGCAGGCGGCGCAATTGCTCCCCCGGCTGTACCACTACCTCACGAACTTGGCCCAACCCGCCACTCTCCGCTAGAATCTAAAGGAGGCTCTGTGCTTCCGACATGTCCCTGACCAAATCCCAAGCCCTGGAGCTCTTCCACTCCGACGACCTCATCGGCATCGGCATGGAAGCCGACGCCGTCCGCCGCAAGCTCCATCCCGAGGGCACGGTCACCTACATCATCGACCGCAACATTAATTACACTAACTTCTGCACCGAGTACTGCACCTTCTGTGCCTTCTACCGCCCGCTGAAAGGCCCCGCCGCCAAAGAAGGCTACATCCTCGAGTTCGACACCATCTACGACAAGATTCGCGAGACCGTCGAACTCGGCGGCACCGGCGTGCTCATGCAGGGCGGCCTGCATCCCGACCTCAAAATCGACTGGCACGAAAAAATGCTGCGCGGAATCAAAGACCGCTTCCCGCAGGTGCATCTGCACTGCTACTCCGCTTCCGAGATCATCGCCATCGCCGAGTACAGCAGCCTGAGCATTCGCGACACCATTCTCCGGCTGCGCGACGCCGGCCTCGACTCCATTCCCGGCGGCGGCGCCGAAATTCTCGACGACGAAGTCCGCTACAAAATCGCCCGCCTCAAGTGCCTCACCAACGACTGGATCAACGTCCACCGCGCGGCGCACAAGATCGGCATGTGCACCACCGCGACCATGATGTTCGGCGTCGGCGAAAATTACGAACACCGCATCAACCACTTCCAGGCACTTTACGATCTGCAGGAGGAGACCGGCGGATTCACCGCCTTCATCCCCTGGAGCTTCCAGCCGCAGCACACCGCGCTCGGCGGCCGCCACTGGGACGAAGCCACCGCCGTCGAATATCTCAAAGTGCTGGCCATCTCGCGCCTCTATCTATCGAACTTCGTCAACGTGCAATCCAGTTGGGTGACGCAAGGCCTCAAAGTCTGCCAGATGGGCCTGCGCTTCGGCGGCAACGACGTCGGCTCGGTGATGCTCGAAGAAAACGTAGTCCGCGCCGCCGGCGTAACCAACTGCACCACGGAAGAAGAATTGCGCCGCATCATCCGCGACGCCGGGTTCCGACCCGCGCAGCGGGACACGCTGTACCGGCGGTATTTTCTGAACTAAGTAAAGATTTAACTAAGGATTTTGGGTGCCCCATTTCTCGCGGGTTTTGCGAGAAGTGGGGCCTTCGTGTTGCGCGACGAGCCTCCACTCTTCGGCTTTGCTCAGGGCAGGCCGTCTCGCAAAGGATGCGCGACCTGGGACCCCCGGCCAATTCGGCGCTGCTCGCCACTCATCTGCTGGCGTTTTTTCTGATCGTCGTGGGGCCGACCTGGGATTACTTTGACACGCGTCCTCTCAAGGCCAATCCCAGCCCCCAGGCCCGCCTGCGCTATTACCGGCAGACCTTCGCGTGGCTTTGGATCGCGACCGGCGTCGCGGTTTGGGCCAGCGGGTTCGGCGCTCTATTTACTGTGCGCGGACTTGGCGTTCACGCGGTCTGGCTGGACCGGCATAGCTGGCCTTGGTGGTTGTTGGTTGTTCTGGTCTCGCTGGTCGTACTGCTGCAGCTGGTCTTGCCCGTCATACAGGTGAGCGTCAAGTACAGGAACCGGCCTTTTCTGGAGCCTCGCCAGCTCGAACCGCTGCGATTCTTTCTGCCTTCTTCCAGCCTCGAGCGGCATTGGTTCGCGGCGCTGAGCGTCACTGCCGGCTTCTGCGAAGAACTGCTGTTTCGCGGCTTCCTGTTGCGTTACCTGCACAACTCGCCGCTGCATCTCGGTCTGGCGTGGGCCACGGTGGCCGCAGCCCTGGTCTTTGGCACGCACCACCTTTATCAGGGGGTAAAAGGCTTCATCTCGACCAGCGTCGGAGGATTGGTCTTTACGGCGATCCTGCTTGTCACCGGCAGTTTGTCGCTGGGCATGGTCTACCACGCTGCCACCGATCTAAGCATCCTGCTGTACTGGCGGCCCAAGCCTGCCCGAGGCGGTCCAGCCGTATCGAGCTAGTTTTTCTTGCTGTCATCCAGAGGAGGGCGCCTTTTGCCCGACGAAGGATCCCTACCTGCCCGATGCAGCCCGTCCTGAGCAAAGCTGCCGGGTGCTCCACTTTTCGCTTCCTTTGCGAGAAGAGGGATTGCGGGGTAAAGCCATACCCAATTCCGCCGCCCTACGTCTCAAAACGCTACACCTCGAGAGTCCGCTTTTTGGTGTTGCTTTTTCGCCGCATTCGCTGCCGATATATCGGCACAAGCCCATAAGCGACTCCCTATAAATGACTTACCCTTAATCGATTTTTTCGTGCTTTTCCACAGACGTTCCTGAAGGAACACTTTTGCGAACCGCAGTTTTGTTCCTTCAGGAACATTCCGGCATTCGCTCCACACCTCTACGGCTCAGGCTGCGCGGTACCTTTCGTGATCGCTTCATCAAGAAGCTGCTTCATATGGCGCGTAGCCTGGCGCGCAAGTTCGCCTTGCTGTTCGCCAAGCTTACCTTGCTGTTCACCGAGTTTGCCTTGCTGTTCTCCTAACGCGCCCATCTGCTCGCCCAGCTTCGATTGCTCGTCGCCGGCCTTGGACTGGAGCTCGCCCATCTTGCTCTGCAACTCTCCAATCTCCGACTGGATGTTGCCAATCTGCTCCATGGTGGCGCTGGAGCTGAGTTGCTTCAATTCGGCCTTGAGCTTGTCGAGATCCGCGGTCATGTCTGGAACGTTCACGCGAATCTGTTCCATCTTCGCGCCCAGCTCTTCCTGCTGTTTGCCTAAGGCTTCCTGCTGCTTGCCGAGCGCTTCCTGTTTCCTTCCGAGTTCCTCTTGAGGGTCCCAGAGCTTGCGGGCGCGGTCGATCGTGGCCTGGTCGCGAATAATGTAGGACTTTTCGTCGCGCTCAAACCATATGAAGTCGCCAGGGATGGTTTTCTTGAGTCTCTCCACGTGCTCGGCGTCTTCAGTTGAGCCCGACGTGGTAAGCGAATCGGTTTTGCCGGAGGCGATGACGAAGCGCTGATTGTCGTCGTAACCGTAGGAGTAAGAGTAGCCGCGGCCGTGCGACGAGTGTGAAGTTCCCGACTGGCCGGTCAGAATAGCAAGCGGCGCTGGCGGCGCCACAGGCGCGATCGGAGCTATCGGACTCAGTACTGCGTGCGGCCCAATTGGAGCGATCGGGGCTACCGGCGCGACTCCGGCCACAGGGGCCACGGCGGCGATTCCGCCTCTGATAGTTCCGGTGATCGTTCCAACGATGGCGTGCGGTGCAGGGGCGGGTTCGGGTTGGGCCGACGGCCCGGGAGGCGGAGTCATTTCTGGTGTTGGCACGGCGGACGGCGCCGGCGGGGAACTTGGTTGGGCCTGGGGCGCGGGCGCGGGACGGGGTGCCGATGGTGGCGTCTGGTCTTGCGCGAGGTACACATGCTGCGGGCTCCGGTTGGAACCGGCTGGGCGCGCGGAGGCTGCGAGATAAACTACGGGAACGGCGAGCGCGACGGCCGCGACCGCAATTGCTTTTTTGAAACCTGATTTCTTGAAGCCCATGGTGACAGTTCCTTTCCAGGAGAGAATTCGATCAACTCTTTTTTCTGCCTGACCTGCCTTGGCCATCGAGACGCCTTGCCACCACACGCGGCCCGGAGCGGCCTGCAAGGCCTCGAAGAATTCCAGCAACGTGGTGGCGTAACGCGTGCGATCGGCGCCGCAGGATAACGCCGCTTCGTCACTGGCTTGCTCGGCGAGGTTGGCGAGATGACGGTCGAGCCACCAGGCGAGCGGGCTGAACCAGAAAATTGCGCGATGCAGAAGGGAAAGGCGCTGGGTGAAAGCGTCGCGGCGCGCTATATGCGAGACTTCGTGGGCGACCACGGCGTTGAGCTTGGCCTCGTCCCATTCGCGCCAGGCAGCGGGCAGCAGAATCGTAGAGCGCAACGCTCCCATGGTGACCGGGACGGAAATAAATTCGGATTCGGCGGCCGTCGGAATGAAGGCCAATCCGGAGGCGTGGGCCTGAGAGTCTAGCCTCGTGGTTAGGCGCGGGTCATCGATTGTTTGCGATGCTTGGAGCACCCGGCGGGTGAACGCGAGGCCGACGAAAAAGCGCACCACGAGGAACAGAGCGACAGCGAAATAGATTCCGGCGGCGACGGTGCTCCATGGAATGGAACCTAGAAACGAAAGGGAAGGCGTGGCGGTTGGCGCTTTTGTTGTGGTTGGCTCGCTTGGGTCAGACGACAGAGAAGCGTGGACTTTGGTGACAGGCGTAGACGCGTGAGCGAGGGTTAGTCTTTCGCCCCGCTGGGGCTCGTCCGCGATCCGCGCGGTGCCACGGCTTGCGTTGTGGGCTGCATTCTTGCGCCACTCCGCGGCAGCGGACGGGGCGTCTTGTTCTTCTGCGGCGGACATCCGGCTCTGCCGCGCATTTGTCAGCGCAGACTGAACGAATGACGGCGTGGGAACTGGCAGCGCTGGCAGCAGCCAGCCCAGCAGGGGCATGGCGAGGGCGGCGTAGAGCACCGCCGTCCAGGTGACGAGGCGCACGTTAGTGGCCTTCACGCGGAACACGGCCAGCCCCAATCCAGCGGCGCCCGCCAGCGCGAGGGCACGGGCGGCGGGGCTCGCAAGCTTCGCGAGAAGAGTTGTGGACGCTTCGACGAATGTTGTGGGCGTCATGACTTGGCTTCCTTTTTTTCTGCGGGCTTTTTTCCTGAGACCTGGTTTTCTGAGATCCGGTTTTCTGAGATCTGGTTTTCCGCGATCGTTCTTTCTGTGATCTTGCGGGCGAGGCGTTCGAGTTGCTTGCGGTTGAGGACGGCGTTGTCCACCATGCCGAGCACCAGCTGTTCGGCGGAGCCGCCACAGAAGCGGTCGATGATGCTCTTCACGGCGCGGACCGCGACGTTCTGGCGCGCGTCCGAGGCCTTGTAGATGAATGTGCGGCCTTCGGTCTCGTGCGTGAGGTAGCCTTTTTCTTCGAGGCGGCGGAGCACGGTGCGGATGGTGGAGTCCTTCATGGGACGAGACGAGGCCAGTGCTTCACGGCAGGCTTCGGAGGACGATGGTCCGTGGGTCCAGAGATAATCCATCACGAGTTGCTCGACTTCGCCGAGGTTCTTCAGGCGGGCGCTGCTTAGGCGGTCGTCGTTCTGTCGATCGTTCTTTAGACGGGCTTGCGGTGTGTTAGTCATTGTAGCGTTACAATGTGTAACAGATGAGCCAAAGAGCGGTCAAGAAAAATTGTTTTCGAGTGGCTTCGCGGAGAACTCAGATTCGATGTTGAGCCGGCAGACAGCCCGCGGCCCGATACACCTGGGCCGACCGGACAGCCGAGGGCGGCTGTCCCCACATGGACTGCTCTTACGCGCGGCGGTGGTTTGCAGCGGGCTCTGCGTTCGGGTGGAGCAAAGAGCTGACAGCCCTGCGAGGCGACGTGGGGGCGTAGGAAAGTACCCACTTCTCGCAAAAGACGCCAGAAATGGGGCACCCGGTATTTACGAGACGACTCCTAAAGATTGCCTTGCCGTTCCAGTTGCTTGTAGAAGGCCAGGGAATAAATGATCGGAGAGAGCGCTGCGATCAGGATAGCGGCCATCGGCACCCAGAACGGAGCGCGCAGAAGCACGGCCAGCAGGCCTAAGACTCCGCCGGCAAAGAAAGTTTTGGCGGCGAAGCGGTGCGTGGCGTTCCAGACCTGTTCGCTGGCGATGGTCCAGGGAGTGCGGACTCCGATGAAGAAATTCCGGCGAACTTTGCCCATGACGTTGCCCATGAGCGCAAGCAGCAAACACACGCCGCCGGCAATGGCCCGGGTCATATCGAGAGCGACGCCGAGCGCCGCACCGAGCACGAGCAAGTGGACGTAGGCCAGCATCGCGACCATCGTCATCATGAGGTAGAGATAGGTCGCGCGGAATGAATCCACTTCAAATTTTTTCGGCGAAAGCCAGGGCAGCGCGGAGAATAGGAGGACGACTAGCGCGATCGACCCCGGACCAGTGAGGAACAGCCACCACTTCGGGCCCCAGCCGTTCACCTGGCCGTGCGCGTCCCAGTGCATAGGCATGATGGCAGGAAGCTGCGGGTACGCAACGATTGTGCCGGCCAAGACCGCCAGAAGGACTGCGCCTGCGCCCAGATAGTAGCGATGTGATGTGGTCTTTGAGGTGGTCATTTTGCGTCTCCTTCGGGGGGAGTTTTTTCTTCCGGCCGGGTGTCTTGTTGCTTCTCGTCATTGTCCCGAATCTTGTTTTCATCGCCCCGAATCAGGTCCATGGCCCAAGCCATCAGGTCTTGTACGACGGTGGTATTCAGGCCGTACCAGATTTGCTGGCCGTCGCGGCGACTGGTGATCAGATCCGCTTCTTTCAGTACGGAGAAATGATGCGACATGGAAGGCTTGGTCATGTCGAAACGATCGGCCAGGTCTCCGGCGGTCATCTCGCCACGCCGCAGGAGGCCGAGAATATCCCTGCGGGTGGGGTCGCCTAGAGCCTTAAATGCTTTGTTATCAGTGGTCAAAGTATTTAGCCATTCATATAATTAGATGGATGTCTAATTATATAGATTTGGGAATTTCTGTCAAGGTGACGGACCTGAGCGACGAGTCCGATCGAACGGCGACGACGCACAAAGAGAATGCCGCGGGTCGCCGAATGGTCTTGGGTAGGGGCGGCCAGCCGGGGTAAAATGGGGCAGGTTTGGAGCTGATCAATCCTCATGATCGGCGGGCTTGGCCCAGGGTTCCAGATTCTTCTCCGATGCAGCCAATGAATCGTTTCTATTTCCTACTACTGTTCCTGTGTGCGCTCGGGGGCGGGACTTTGTGCGCGCAGAGTTCTACGGGCGATCCGCGGTCGGCCGCGGCGCCGAACCGGACTACGGCTTCTGTGCAGGGGCGCGTGGCGAAAGATCCGGGCGGCGAGCCGGTGAAGAAGGCGCTGATCGAACTGATTGCGGAGAATCAGAACGAGGGAGGAGATTACACCGCGGTCACGGGCGGGGACGGAGGCTTCCGGGTGGAGGGCGTGGTGCCGGGGCGCTATCGTTTATTTGTGGAGCGAACTGGGTACCTCGAAGTGGAAAAACATCACACACATTCTGACGGGCGAGTGCTGGCGCTGACGGCAGGGCAGGAAATGACGGATGTGCTGGTTCGGCTGCAGGCGGCGGCGGTGGTAGAAGGGCGTGTGACGGATGAGGATGGAGATCCGCTGGCGGACGCGCAAGTGGCCGTCTTGCGGCAGACCTTTGTTGCCGGGCGCACGCACTGGCAGCAGGCTGGGGCGGAACGCACCAACGATCTGGGCGAATACCGCATCGCAGGGCTGGCCGCGGGAAATTATTATGTGTCGGTGAGTCCGCCGCCGGACTTCAAGAGTTTGATCGCGGCGGCCAGTAACGCGCCTGTTGCGGATTTTCATGCGGACGACGCGCGTACGAGCGATTCGAGTACGAATGACGCGCGCACGAACACCGCTACTGCGTATGCCACCACTTATTATCCCGGCACGCAGGACTTGCGGCAGGCTTCCGCGGTGCAGCTGCATGCGGGGGATGATTTTCCGGCGAACTTTTCATTGGCGCCGAGTCCGAGCGTGGTGGTGCGCGGGTCGATTGCGAACCTGGGCGCGGGTTCTTCGGCGCTGGTGATGTTGCAGTCGAAGGATTTCAACCTGACGCTGAACGGAGCGGAAATCCGCAAGGATGGAACCTTCGAGATTCGAGACGTGGCTCCGGGAGCGTATACGGTGGTAGCCACCGTGAGCGGGGCGACGCCGCTGATGGCACGGCAAGCGCTGGAGGTCGGCTCAGAGAATGTGGAGAGACTGCACCTGGTACCGCAGGCCGGAGGATGGGTTCACGGGCGGCTGCGTGTGGAAAGCAAGGCTGCCGCGAGGCTCGACCCTAGCCAGTTTTTTCTCGCGCTCCGCTCGGCCGAAGGCGATGATGACGTGCTGGGTGCGCTCGCGCTGGGTGAAGGTTTCGGAACCGTGGCGCGCGTGAACGGCGATGGCAGCTTCGAATGGAAGAATGTGCCGCCGGGACGTTACTACATTGAGTTGGCGGGCGATCCTGGGGCGAGCGCGGACTGGTTCATGAAATCGATAGCCGCAGGAGGACGCGAAGCCACCGATACGGGTTTCAGCGTGGGCGGCGGCGTGGCTGCGGTCGAATTGGTGGCCAGCGCGAATGGAGCGGTGGTCGACGGAGTGGCGGTCGACGCCAAGGGTGAGCCACTGGCCAACGCCACCGTGGTTGCCGTGCCGGAAACTCGGCTGCGCGCGCGCACAGACCGTTACCGCAAAACCGTCAGCGACCAGAGCGGACACTTCACGCTGCACGGGCTGCCGCCGGGCGAATACACGCTGTTTGCGTGGGAGAGCGTGGACGGCGAAGCTTATTACAATCCTGAGTTTCTCAAGAGCTTTGAGGGGCAGGGAACGGTGCTGCGGGTGAGTGAAGGCGAGCGGAAGAGCGTGCAGCTGGCGGTGATTCCGGCGCCGGAAGATCAGCAGTAATGGGTCTCCTGGAACTGTTCGATTTCCGTGCAGTGATGGCCCGAACATTGCGAAATGACGCCGGCCGCGGCCCACTTCTCGCAAAGGACGCGAGAAATGGGGCAAACTCCCATCCCCCTTCCCGTGTCCCGTTCTGTATCCCGGCGACCCGATGGAGTATGCTTTCGGAATTATGAAAGCCTTACTGTCTGCTTTTGTTCTGTTCGCTGTCATGGTTTGCGCCAGCTTGGTTCAAGCTGCGGACACGCCTGCCAATGCGTTGCTGGTACTCGCGAAACGGGATGGCATGCTCTTGATTGTCGATCCTTCCAGCCTCAAAGTGATTGCGCGCATACCGGTCGGCAAAGATCCCCACGAAGTGATTGCGTCTATTGACGGCAAGACTGCCTACGCGTCCAACTACGGAGGCGGCGCGTACAACACGCTTGCGGTGGTGGATCTGGTCGGGCAAAAAGCGTTGCCTGCGGTTGACCTTGGGCCGTTGCGCGGTCCGCATGGGTTGGTTTTCGCCGGCGGAAAAGTGTGGTTCACCGCCGAAGCTGCCAAGGCCGTTGGCAGGTATGATCCTGCGACTAAGAGCGTGGATTGGATTCTGGGCACCGGGCAGAACCGAACCCACATGATCTGGGTTTCAGCGGATATGAAGTTAATTGTCACCACTAACGTCAATGCTGGGACGGTGAGCATCATCGAGAAAGTGACTGGCGGCGGCCCTGGTCCGGGCGGGCCTCCGCTGGGTGCACCGAACGGGCCGCCGCCGGGGGCGCGGGGTGCGGGTGGGCCGATGGGAGCTCCGGGCGGGGATTGGAATGAGACGGTGGTCCGCGTCGGGAACGGCTCTGAGGGATTTGACGTTTCTCCGGACGGCAGGGAAATCTGGGTGGCGAATGCGGCGGACGGAACTGTATCGATCATCGAGGTTGCGAGCAAACAGGTGACGCAAACGTTGGCGGCCGATGTAGGCGGCGCGAACCGGCTCAAGTTCACGCTTGACGGCAAGCTTGCGCTTATTTCGAGTTTGCGGGGAAAGGATGTTACCGTGATCGACACGGCGACTCGCAAGGCGATCAAGAGAATCGCGGTCGGGCACGGTGCGGCCGGCATCTTGATGCAGCCCGACGGCGCGCGAGTTTTCGTGGCCTGTTCTCCCGATGGGTATGTCGCGGTCATCGATCTGCATTCGATGGAAGTGGTGGGCCGCATCGAGGCGGGGCAAGACCCCGACGGGCTGGCCTGGGCGGCGCGACCGTAGGAATTCATCGACCCTCGAGCCCGAGGAGAGCCCGTCGGTTCGGGGCACAATCAGGCGGTTTTCTTGCGGACTTTCTTTTCGAATCGTGAGCCAGTTTTCTGCGCGAGCGAGGTCCCTCTTCGCATCCAGGTGGGCTTCAAATCGCATCGGCAAAAAATGCAGCGGGTGGCGGTTGTGTAGACAACCTGCCCATACGAACGGCAGCTGCTGTTGGCGCACAACTTCATGAGGCAAACGGTAGCACGCGAGCGGCCGAAATCGGCTCCGCATTTTTGGCTGGTATGGATTGATTTTTCTTCTGCGCGCTGAAGGCTCAACTCAAGATCAAAGGCCCCACTTCTCGCAAAGGACGCGAGAAATGGGGCACCCGGTGCCGGGAAATATTCCTGCTTTTCTGTAAGTTGATGTCCGTCACGTGGCGGCGTGTTCTGGCGCACAGACAAACACCGCATGTGCTGGAAACATACAGGCTGGGCCATCGGGCCACTTCGCAGCGAGTCCGTAAGGAGGCATCCATGCGCCCACGACTGATTCTTACTCTGCTGTCGCTGTTCTCCGCGGTTTGCCTGGCACAAAGCCAGAAAGATTCTAACGGGCCGTCTCCCAAACCTTATGAAGGCACGAAGACTTTCCAGTACCACTGCGCCGCGTGTCATGGAGCGGATGGACGCGGACGTGGGCCAGCGTCGGTTGCGCTCAAGCACGCTCCTCCCGACTTGACGCTGATCTCGCAAAGAAATGGCGGAACATTTCCATACCAGCGGGTGAAAGAGATCATCGAAGGAAAAATCCCCGGACCGGTCGCCCACGGCATTCGAGAGATGCCAATTTGGGGGCCAGTGTTTCATGAGGTGGAATTGGACCAAGACTGGGGAGAGGTGAGGTTGGAGGCTGTTACCAGGCAAGTCGAATCCATTCAGCAGAAAAAATAGGGAGACGCGAACAAGATTGCACGGTCCTCTGATCCGGTAGAATAAGAAGTTTCACCGGGTCTTCCTGTTGAATTCTGATCTCATCGTGTTTGCGACGCTGGCCGCTGGGACTGCTCCCAAGGGCATTGGGCCCTACATTCGTCAACATTTTCTGGACACGACGTTTCGCGGGCTTTACCACGCCAACGCATTTGACGTGGCGCTGCTGGTTCCGTATTTCATCGTGCTGATCTTACTGGCGGGGTACGGCGCGCACCGCTACGTTCTGGTTTATCTCTATTACAAGCATCGCGACAAGCGGACCACGGAGCCGCCGGCGCGGTTCGAGGAACTGCCGCGGGTCACGGTGCAGCTGCCGATTTTCAACGAACAATATGTGGTGGAGCGGCTCCTGGAATCGATCTGCAAGCTGGAGTATCCGCGGGGGAAGCTCGACATCCAGTTACTCGACGATTCCACCGACGAAACCGTGGACGAGGCTCGCGGGTTAGTGGATCGCTATGCCGCGCTGGGCAATCCGATCACATATCACCACCGCACCAACCGCGAGGGCTTCAAAGCCGGGGCACTGGCGGAAGGCATGAAGACAGCGAAGGGCGAGTTCATTGCCATTTTCGACGCGGACTTTACGCCGCCGGAAGATTTTCTGCTGCGCACAATTCATCACTTCACCGACCCTAAGGCCGGAATGGTGCAGACGCGCTGGACGCACATTAATCGCAATTATTCGTTTCTGACGCAGGTGGAAGCAATCCTGCTCGACGGTCACTTCGTGCTCGAACACTCCGGCCGCGCGCGCACCGGGCTTTTTTTTAATTTCAACGGCACGGCGGGAGTGTGGCGGCGGAGCGCGATTGAGGAAGCCGGGGGCTGGCAGCACGACACGCTCACGGAAGATACGGATCTGTCTTATCGGGCGCAGCTCAAGGGATGGAAGTTCATCTACCTGCAGGACGTGGAATGTCCGGCGGAACTGCCGGTGGAGATGACTGCGTTCAAGACGCAGCAGGCGCGCTGGGCCAAGGGACTGATGCAGACCGGGATAAAGATTCTGCCGCGGGTGATGCGCAGCGACGCTCCTCTGCACACCAAGGTGGAAGCCTGGTATCACCTGACGGCGAACATCAGTTATCCACTGATGGTGGTGCTCTCGGTGCTGTTGTTGCCGGCCATGATCATCCGCTTTTATCAGGGATGGTTCCAGATGCTCTATATCGACTTGCCGCTGTTCATGGCGTCGACATTTTCGATTTCCAGTTTTTATCTGGTATCGCAGCGCGAGCTTTTCCCACGGAGCTGGCCGCGCGCGCTTTTGTATCTGCCGTTTCTCATGGCGCTCGGAATCGGGCTGACCATCACCAACACCAAAGCCGTGCTGGAGGCGCTGATCGGCAAGGAGAGTGCTTTCGCGCGCACGCCTAAATATCGCGTCGTGTCCAAACAGGACAAAGTTGGCACCAAATACCGCAAGCGCCTGGGATGGGTGCCGTGGGCCGAACTGCTGGTGGGAAGTTATTTTGCGATGACCGTCTACTACGCGGTAGACAATGAAAACTACATCACGGTGCCGTTCCTGCTGCTGTTCGTGGTGGGCTACTGGTACACGGGATTGATGTCGCTGCTGCAGGGAAGGTTTGCCGGCGTGTCGTCTAGCCCGGCGCACACCAAGCCATTTCCGGTGGGAGTATAGCGAGAATTTGGCAAGACCGTGGGCGCGCGATTGTAACTTTTGGCCAGGAGGGAAGTCTCATCTCACGAAGAGACGTGCCGGCTATGTTTTTCGCCGCCTTCACGTTAGGAGACTCGATTGATGAAAGCGCTCACGATTCTCGCACTGACGATCATGCTGGTCATTCCCTTGTCTGCAGGGGAAAACTTGCGGTTGAATGCCAAGCTCGACTACACAAGCGACAGCCAGGACGGGCCACTGATTACCGGCGACAGCATGGACGCGGGCCTGACCTCAGGCAAACCCGCCTACATTATTTTTTACGGGGAAGGTTGTTACAACTCCAAGCGGCAGGCGCGCCGCACGGTGAGCCTGTACGAAAAATATAAGAGCCGGGTGCAGTTCGTGATCGTTGACCTCGATCATCGTTCATCGGTGGCGCAACAGGAGTTGCAGAAGAAATATTATCGTGGTTACATTCCGCACGTGGTCGTCCTCGACCCATCAGGCGTGGCGCTTTACAACCAGTCCGGCGAAGTTGAGGAAGGTACGATCTCCGGGCTTCTGGATAAGGCGCTGAGGTAGGTCTATCTGGGGATTGCGGCTTTCGGCTCGGCGAGACCTAACCGGGCCGATCAACACAGCTGCACACCGAGAAAGCTGGATGAAGCAGAAGTACAAACTCGGCGGTGTGCTTTCTTTCGGTTGACCTCTCGTTTACAATCCTGTCGCTGAAATTCTCATCGAGGCGGTGTTTCCGCTCGCCTGGTTTCTTGTTCGTAGGAGGGTCCGATGCTCCTCTCGCGCAGATTTTTCCAAACTCTTCTGCCGGCGATCTTTTTTGCAGCGATACTTTTGTCCTTTCTCAGTTGCGGTTCAGCGCACAGTGGAGACGAGTATTACGTTTTCGTTTCGGCCAATCTGCAGGTGCCCTACTGGCAAACTGCGGGGGCAGGTTTTAGCAAGGCGGCCCAGGAAATGAAGGTGCGCGCTGATTTTTTGGGGCCGCAGAATTACGATCCCGCAGCCGAGCGGGCGACCCTCGACCAAGCGGTGCAGAAGCAGGCGTCGGGAATTCTGCTAGGCGTAACCGACGCTGCTTTGTTGAAGGACAGCGTTGATAAGGCGATTGCAGCGGGCATTCCGGTCATCACCGTGGATTCCGATGCGCCCGCCAGCAAGCGGCTATTTTTCATCGGCACCAACAACTACCAGGCGGGCTTTACGGGCGGACAGCGGCTGGCGAAGGAGCTCAACGGCAAGGGCAATGTGGTGGTGTTCACCATGCCCGAGCAACCAAATCTGCAGGACCGCCTGCGTGGTTACCGGGATGCGCTCGATCGCGCTCCCAATATCAAGATTACGCGGGTGGTGGATATTCAAGGCGATCCGCGCATCGCCTTCGACACGACGACTCAAATTATCGGCAAGGAAAGAGACAAGGTGGATGCGTTTGTCTGTCTGGAAGCGCAGTCGGGCAAAGAAGTCGCGTATGTGCTGAGCAGCTACAACGTAACCGGCAAAGTAGTGATGGCGATGGACACGGATCAGGACACGCTGCAGTGGATCCAGAAAGGCGGCATCGCGGCGACCATCGGGCAGAAGCCCTATACCATGGCCTATGTCGGCTTGCAGATGGTCGACAATCTCTACCACCACAAGCCGGCTTCGCTGGACACCGATTGGTCGAAGAACAGTTTTGCGCCTATCCCCAGCTTCGTTGATACTGGGTCTGCGTTGATCGACAAGAGCAATGTGGATTCCTTCCTGCAGGCGAAGAAGGATCTTACGAGCGGGGCGAAGTAAAGCCGAGTCGAAGTAAGTTCGGGCGCAGTCGACAACAAAACAATTTCCTTAGACAGGACAAACTGAATGCGTAAGGCAGCTTCTTTTTTCTTTTTCAACTTCTTCGTTGCCCTGATGATTGCGGTTTTGGCCGTTCCGGGCGGCGCTCTTGATCGCCAGCCGGGCGCTGACTATCACGCCCGCCGCGAGGCTTTGGCCAAGAAGGCCGGCGTGGTCGTTCTGTTCGCGCCGATCGAGGGTCCGGACGAGGTTTACGAATTTCGTCAGGAGAATAATTTTTACTATTTATCGGGTCAGGCGGAACCAGGAACGGCACTGCTGATTGCTCCTGCTGCCGAGGCTCGCGGAGATTCTCCGGCGCGCGCGTACACCGAGATATTTTTCCTGCCGCCGCACAATGTTCGCCGGGAGAAATTCACGGGCCCCAAACTCGGCGCAGAGAATCCTGACGCTCCCAAGATCACCGGCTTCGATCGCGTGGAGGAGATGAGCAAGCTGCCCGAGGAAGTCGAGAAGGCGCTTGCCGGTGCGCGCCCGGTCGTGTATGGCGATGTTTCCTCGGACGGAGAACCTTCCGCCAACGCCGCGCCGCTGGCATTCTTGAAACGCTCGAACGCGGTCATCTTCTTTGAGGACGTCAAGCCGATTCTGGCCTCGCTGCGCACCTACAAAGATGCCGGCGAAGTGGCCCTGATCCACAAGGCGGTGGACGCATCCGTGGCGGCGCACTTCGCCGCGTTCAAGGCCGTGAAGCCGAATGTGAACGAACGCGATATTTCCGCACTCATGCAATATGAATGGACCAAGCTCGGGTGCGAGCGTCCGTCTTACGCGCCCATCGTGGGCTCCGGGCTCAACTCCACGGTGCTGCATTACGCGGAAGACGACAATGTGATGAACGCGGGCGATGTTGTGGTGATCGACGCGGCCGGCGAATATTCCATGTACGCTGCCGACATCACGCGCACGCTCCCGGTGAACGGCCATTTCACCGCGCGTCAGCGGGAAATCTACGACATTGTTCTCGGCGCGCAGGAGGCCGCGATGGCGGCGTTCCAGTCAGGCAAGTCGATGCTGGTGGGAGGTTCCGATACTTCGATCGCCAAAGTCGCCATGGACTACATTAACAGCCACGGCAAAGACCTGCACGGCGAGCCACTGGGAAAATATTTTATTCACGGCTTGGGCCATTACATCGGGCTTAAGGTGCACGACGACGGCGATTACAAATTGCCGCTGGGGCCGGGTATGGCCTTCACCATCGAACCTGGAATCTATATTCCCGAAGAAAAGATTGGCGTGCGCATCGAAGACGACTATTGGGTCGATCCCGACGGCAAGCTGATCAAGCTAAGCGCGGCGTTGCCGTCGAAAGCGGAAGATGTGGAAAAGGCGATGAAAGGGAAGTAGCAGGGATCGCGTCGCGCTTCGGGGCAACTCGGGATTCTAAAGTTGGCCGAGCTTCCACCTGCGCTGAACCTCCTCGTCCACCGAAAACGCCTCGCCGTTCTCTGCGAACCGAGCTTCGAGTTCGTAAGCTTCCTTCTCGAGAGGAATCTCTTCGTAGCTGCCGCCGTTCAAGAATCCGCGGACGTAAAGGTCTGCAAAGCCCGCCACACCCAGATGCCGGTATTGCACTGCGTGTACCAGTTCGTGAAAAAGAAGAGAGCGAGTGAGAGGCTCCACATGCACCACCAAGTCGACGAAGGTGATGCCCGCCAGGTCTGAGAACGCGGGCATATTGTGGATCCCAAGAGAACGCAGCTGCGCGTAAAACGGCGGGTCGTTGATTTTTCCCCGAACGACTCTTACTGTGCCGAGCAGGTCGGCGGGAAAAAATGGCCGCAGCGCGGCTTTGTCATCCGCCGGGATCGGCGCGGCTTTGCTGCCAAAAAGCACTCTTTGCTCAGAGATATAGTCAGCCACTTTGGTGGCCGCCATTCGGATAAATTCTTCCGGCACCTTAAGCGGAGGCATTGAGTCCGCTAGGAAATATATTCCCGGATGTATTCATCTTTCGTGTGGGCTATTTCGCGCACATCGCCGTCGAAAATCACTTTGCCCTCGCGGAGCATCAGGAAACTCATGGGAACGTCGCAATAGCGGCCGTGGGGAAGAGATTTTACCTGGTTGGTCTGCTTGTCGAACTGGTGCGTGGCCATGGTGAAGGCATCCTGCAACCGATGGGTTACCAGCAGTGAACTGGTTTTGGATACGTCCCGCTGTTTCATGATGAGCTCGACGATAGTGTTGGAGGTAACGGGGTCGAGACCGCCGGTAGGCGAATCGTAGAGCAGCAACTCGGGCTGGGTAATAATCGCGCGGGCAATGGCCACGCGGCGACGCATGCCGCCCGAGAGTTCGGAAGGGAATTTATCAAGAGTTTGTTCCAACTCGACGAAGCGCAGCGCTTCGCGCACGCGGCGGTCGATTTCGGCGTCGTAAACGCCGCGCTCTTCCATTAACTGGTAGGCCACGTTCTCGCTCACGGTGAGCGAGTCAAAAAGGGCGCTCTCCTGGAACACCATGCCAATCTTGGCGCGCAGGGGGAACAGGTCTTGCTCCCGAGACTGGGTGACATCGTTTCCTAACACCAAGATTCGTCCTGAGTCGGGTTTGAGCAGGCCCAGCGCAAGCTTCAGGATGGTGCTCTTGCCCGATCCCGCCACGCCGAACAACGCCTTGGTCTCGCCGAACGGGAGGCGAAACGAAACTCCGCGCAGCACCCGGTTTTCTTCGAACGCAAGTTCTACGTTTTCGAACTCGATGGCGAACGCAGACGATTCCCTAGTGGCGGAGGCGGCGGAATCGAGAGGCAAGGTTGGCGCGGACATGCGGCTACTTGAACGACAATACGTTCATCAGGAATTGAGTGACAAACAAATCAAGCACGACGATTAGAACCGACGCTGCTACCACAGCCTGCGTGGTGGCCCGGCCCACGCCCTGCGTGCCTCCACGGGCGGTCATGCCATAGAAGCAGCCCACGGTCGAGATGATGAAGCCGAACAGAACCGGCTTCACCAGCCCCATGAAGACGTCCTGAAACACAAGTGACTCCCAGGCGTTGCTCCAGTATTGACGCGCGTCAAGGTTCAGCAAAATCTTGGAGACGAACAAACCGCCGGTCAGGCCCAGGAAGTCGGAAATCACGGTCAGGAAAAACAGCATGATCACGGTGGACACCACGCGCGGCGCGACCAGTTTCTTCATAGGGTCGGTGCCGAGAGCGCGCATGGCGTCGATCTGCTCGGTGACCACCATGGAGCCGAGTTCGCTGGCCATTCCGGATGCGTTTCGCCCCGCCACCATCAGCCCGGTGAGCACCGGGCCCAATTCGCGCACCATGGAGAGCGACACCAGTTGCCCGATCAGCGTGATCGACCCGAAGCGCTGCAACGTATTCGCACTCTGCACGGCCAGCACCGCGCCGGTAAAAAAGCCGGACAGCATCACAATAGGCAACGAGCCCACGCCGATCAGGTCGGCTTGCTGAATGATGTCGCCAAAATAACGAGGCTTGCGAAAGACATTCGCAACGGATTGAACCGCCAGCAAGGTGTAGTCCTGCACCGCCAGGACCTTTTGCTTGGCAACTTCTGTGGGCGAGGTCAGTTCCATGCGATTGCGAAGCATCGCGCAACGCGTGCGAGGCGCGCTGGCGTGCTCGAACTATAACAGAGAAGGCTGTCAGCTATCAGCCGTCAACTGTTGCGTGGGCCGGCGGCGGGCGCTCCTGGCCAAGAGCCGCTCTTCAAGAAGAGCTGAAGCAAAACGGAGGCAGTGGCGATTGGCGACAGGCCGGAGGAACACGATGTCTGCTTTGGTGGGCCGCGGAACTAAGTATTGGCGAGTACGTCCGTAACTATCGGCCTGATACTGGACCGAAGTATCATCTTCGCAAAATCATCCGCCAGAGAGCCTTATGCAGCGAGTTGCTCTGAGAGGTATGTGCATTGTTCTGCTGATTCTTCCCCTGATCGGCGGTACAGGTTATGGCCAGTCGTTAGCTGATGCCGCACGTGCGAATCGCGCGCAGAAGGGCGCCGCCCCTGCGAAGGTCATTACCAGTGATGACCTCTCAGGAACATCAACACCAGAAACGATTCAATTGATTCCCGGTACGAGTTCTACAGGACAAGGAACGCTGGTTGCGCCCGGGAGAGGAAAGCATGGTTATCGGGTGATCATGTTGGATGCGAGCCGTTTCGTGAATGGAGGCACAATCCATATCGCGATCACCGTTGGCGACGGGGAATCTGAAGCATCTTTTGATTTGTATCCACAGGGTCTTCCGTTGCCTGCGGAGGGATTTCCAAACTCTCTAGCCCGTGCCACGAATATACACAGTGGTTCTGGCGCAAAGATTAATTATCGCTTTGCCCATGGGACGGTGTTTCAATTCGGGGCCGAGGGTAGCTGGAATTCAAAGGCCGGAGCCACAAATAATTATAGCTTTGTGGTGGATGTGGACAGCGAATCTACGCACTGACCGGCATAGTCGTCAGAGTTAGCCGAGATCTGTTCTTTATCCCCGGCCTTTTTTCTTGATCTCAATATTCAGCCGGCGGATTTTCTGGTTCAGCGTGGAGAGTGGAACATGGAAATGCTCCGCCGCTTCCGTCTGATTCCAGTTGCAGCGTTCCAGCATGTCGGTGATGATGCGGCGCTCCACGTCTTCAACAATTTCGAAGAGTGACGAGTCTGAGGGTGGATCATGCATGGTGAACGACGATCCCCGCCCCAGCATGGAATCGGGCAGCAGGTCGGCGCTAATTTCGATTCCGGAGGAGAGCACGACAGCCCGCTCAATCACATTTTCCAGTTCGCGTACGTTGCCCGGCCAGGAATAAGCCATTAGAGGCCGCAAGGCTTCGGGAGTAATGCTGCGCACCGGCCGGTCATTTTCCTCGGCATATTTTTTCCGGAAATGTTCCGCCAGAAGAGGGATATCTTCTTTGCGCTGGCGCAGCGGCGGCAGTTCGATAGTGATGACGTTCAGGCGGTAGAATAAATCCTCGCGGAACCGGCCTTCCCGCACCATCTGGCGCAGATCGACGTTAGTGGCGGCGATGATGCGCACATCCACTTGCAGCTCCTGAATGCCGCCGAGATGCATGAAGCGGCGGTCCTGCAAGACGCGGAGAATCTTGGCCTGGGTCTCCATGCCCATGGTCGCGATTTCATCGAGAAACAGCGTTCCTTTGTCGGCGACTTCGAACAGTCCTTTCTTTGACGCGATCGCACTGGTAAAGGCTCCGCGGACGTGGCCGAAGAGCGTGGACTCGAGAAGATCGGCCGGCATGGATCCAGTGTTGACGGGGACAAACGGCTTGTCGCGCCGCGGAGAGTGAAGATGAATCGCCTTGGCGATCACTTCCTTGCCGGTTCCACTCTCGCCCTGCAGCAGCACCGTGGAGCGGCTGCTCGCCACCTGCGCCACCAAATCGAAAATCTTCAGCATGGGCTCACTCTTGCCCACGATGTTTTCGAAGTTATAGCGCTGCTTGAGCGCCCGCTTCAGCTGAACGTTTTCTTCTTCGGCCCGGCGCCAGCCCACGGCGGCGCGCACATCAGCCAGCAGCTTTTCATTGTCCCAGGGTTTCTGAACAAAGTTAGCCGCACCGGCCTGCATGGCGCGTACTGCATTCTCCACCGTGCCGTAGGCGGTGATCATGATCACCGGCAGCCGGGAATCATGAGCCCGAATCTCAGAAAGAATTTCCAGGCCGTTGCGGCCGGGCAGCGCCAGATCGAGCAGGATTAGATCGAAGGGATGCTCGCCGATGCGAACGAGGCCGTCTTCTCCGCTTCCTGCTGTTTCGACTGCGTAGCCTTCCATCTCGAGCAGGGTTTGCAGTGATTCGCGAATCTCGGCCTCATCGTCCACGATGAGCACCGCTCCCGACGGAGCCGCGCCGCTGTGCAAAGTGCTGCGCGAAATAACGGCCGCTTCAGACATGAACTGCCTTCCTGCTCAACGGAAAATCGAGCGCGAACGTCGTGCCGGCGCCGGGGTTGCTTTCCACGCGAATCTGCGCGGCGTGTTCCTGGATGATGCCGTAGGTCACGGAAAGGCCAAGGCCCGTGCCCTTGCTCTGACCCTCGCGCGGCACCGTCTTGGTGGTAAAAAACGGATCGTAAATGCGCTGAATGTGTTCCGGTGCAATGCCCGATCCGGTATCGGTTACGCGCACACTCACGAAGTCGCCGTTGGTGGTCGCCACGCTCAGCATCCCGCCGCCCGGCATCGCATCCTTCGCGTTCAGGAACAGGTTCAGGAACACCTGCTGCAGCCGGCCTTGGTTTCCCTGAATCGGCGGAAGGCTCGGAGCCAGCTCCCGGCTTACCTGAATTTTCGACGTCTTGAACTGGTGTTCCAGCAGGGCCAGAGTGTCGGCGATCACTTTGTTGACGTCGACCTCGCTGAACTCGCTTCCACTGGTGCGCGAAAAATTCAGCAGATTGTTGACGATTTCCGAAGCGCGGAAAGTCTGGCGCGTAATCTTATCCAGCAATCCCGATTTCTGCGGATCGCCTTGCAGTTGCTTGGCCAGCATCTGCGTGTAGGAGGAAATCACCGCCAGCGGCGTGTTGACCTCGTGGGCCACACCGGCAGCCAGCAGTCCGATGGAGGAAAGTTTGTCCGACTGCGAAAGCTGGGCCTCGAGTTCCACGCGCTCGGTGATGTCGTCCATGATCACGAGTCGCCCCACCACCTGGAACTTCCGCGTCACCAGCGGGGCAATCGCCATATTCACAGTGCGAGTCTCGCCGGCCGGCGTCTTCAGCCGGAACTTGTACAAGTTGCGAATGCCGGCGTCCTGACGCATGCGGTAAAACTCTTCCACAAACTCAGGCGGAAAAATGCTGCGCATCGGCTGCGTCAAAGTCTGCCAGCGGGGCAGCGCGTACATCACTTCCATCTGCGCGTTCCAGCTCTCGATGCGGTCTTCCATGTCGAGCGCCATCACCCCGATGTTGACGGACTCGACGATATTCTCGTTGAAGTCTTTCAGACGTTCATACTCCGCAGCCTTCTTCTGCAATGACGCATACAGCCGGCCGTTCTGGATCGCGATCCCGAGATATCCGCCCAGCGTTTCGAGCAGCTCCACGTCTTCACTGGAGAGGAAATCCCCCTGCGCGGTCTTGCCCAGGCCGAGCACCGCTACGGTTTTCTGCTGCGACCGGCACGGGATGTAGTAATTCAAGTCGAGCCGGGCAATCGTTTCCTGCGACCCCGCGGTCTCGCGCGGCACCTGGTGCGTGTTTTCGAAGAACAGGTGTCCGGCCTCCTCAGGCCGCGGCGCGCTCAGGAAACTGAGATCGAGCTGGGCGGGCGTTGCCATGCCAGACGATTTAGAAAGCAGGAAATTTTCCGGTTCCACGCCCGAGGCAAGAAAGATGGCGATCCGCTCCACGGCCAGCGTGCTGGACAACCGGTCCATGACCGCGGAGAGCAATTTATTCAGATCGGGTTCCGAGCTCAGCTCACGGCCAAATTCCAGCAGGGTGCGGCGATAGTCATAGCGCGTGCGGTAGAAAAATTGATCGACGCGATCCTGAATCCACTTGCGTACCGGGTCAAACAATAACGCCGTGACCACCACGGCCAGAATCAAGCCCAGAGGCCCGGTTCCGGGCTGCCGCATCTGCACCAGAGTGGCCACGCCGGCCACCAGCCCGAAATACATTCCCACCACGGCTGCGGCCGCGAGCGTGTAGACCACGCCGCGTTTGAAAATCAGATCGACGTCCATCAGCCGGTAACGGAAGATGGCGTAGCCGAACGTCAGCGGCAGCAAGCCCAGCGACAACACCGAAATTTTCATCGCGCCCAGCGGCAGCCACCCCAGTAGGTGCGGAAACACGTAAGGCAGCACATACAAGAGCGTGTAAGGCGCAATCGCGAGAGCAGTGCCGCGAGTCACCCACTTCAACTGTTGCCGCAGAATCGTCGTGCTGGCCAGGCGGTAGCTGTACCAGAGCACGCCCGCCGCCGCCAGAAAGAACAAGGCTCCATACGCAATATCGAGCCGGTCCATATTCCGGCTCAGCCGTCCAGTGGCTTCCAGCCAGCGCATCGCGGCCAGGCGCGTTCCGAGCAGCAACGCGCCCGGAACATATACCAGCGCCAGCAGCCAGGGATGCTTGCTCACCGACCGCCGCTTCTCCGGGAAGATCAGCACAAAGTGGAGAAACAGCGCAGGCTGCAATACCCACGCAACAATGTTGCTCCAGTAGATGCTCCAGTCAAACTCGTTCAGCTTTCCCGTGTACTTGAACGAATAA
>CAVVGM010000006.1:0-1621609 GCA_963747805.1 uncultured Acidobacteriaceae bacterium | reverse complement strand
GTCACACTTCGCTCAGCATGACAAGGATTGATGTTTGCGCTGCTGGAAGGCTGTGATGTGCGTCACATGCTGACCGCATGGGTCCCGGATTGGGACTTTCGGGTTCTCGATGAGTTACGCGGTGTGGCTTCGCCGCTCGCTGAGTGACGGGTAAGGTAGGGATGCTTCGACTGCGTGTGACCGTTCGCTTCGCGAATGGTCACACTTCGCTCAGCATGACAAGGATTGATGTTTGCGCTGCTGGAAGGCTGTGATGTGCGTCACATGCTGACCGCATGGGTCCCGGATTGGGACTTTCGGGTTCTCGATGAGTTACGCGGTGTGGCTTCGCCCTCGCTGAGTGACGGGTAAGGTAGGGATGCTTCGACTGCGTGTGACCGTTCGCTTCGCGAATGGTCACACTTCGCTCAGCATGACAAGGATTAATGTTTGCGACGCGAGAAGGCTGTGATGTGCGTCACGCGGCAACCGCATCGGTCCCGGATTGGGACTTCCGGGTTCTCGATGAGTTACGCGGTGTGGCTTCGCCGCTCGCTGAGTGACGGGTAAGGTAGGGATGCTTCGACTGCGTGTGGCCATTCGCTTCGCGAATGGTCACACTTCGCTCAGCATGACAAGGATTGATGTCGCGTGACAGTTTCGTTGTGGCTTAGACGCGCAGCTCTACTACTGTGGCGCCGGCGCCGCCTTCGTTTTGCGGGGGCTCGGCTACGGATTCTACGTGGGGGTGCTGTTGCAGGAGTTGGCGCAGGGCTTTGCGGAGGATGCCCATGCCGCTGCCGTGGACTACGCGGACGCGAGGCAGGCCGGCTAAGAATGCGCGGTCGACGAAGCGTTCGACTTCGCGGGCGGCGTCGTCGACGGTGCGGCCGATTACGTTGATTTCGGTGGGGACGTTGGCGCCTTCGCTGTCATCGTTCAGTGAAACGGAAATGCCGCGGGCGCGGGCGGCTTTCACGGGGGAGTCTCCGGGTGCGGGCTGGGCTGGGGTCAGCACCGCGGCTACGTCGTCGCGGGCGATTTTCATTTTCATGGCGCCGACTTGCACTTCGAAATGATTGTCGTCGATTTTGCGCATGATTCTTGCGGGACGGCCGGTGGACTTCAGCTTCACGGTGTCGCCGACGGAAACATATTTCACCACCTGCGGCTGGGCGTTGGGATCGCCCTGGTCGGCGCCGGTGGAGTGCGCGACGACCGTGGAATCGAATTGCTCGCGGAATTCGCGGCGCAGTTTGGCGACGCGGCGGTCGGCGTCTTTCGAGATCTTTTGCGCGGCGGCGCGGTCCTGGATGGCGTTCACGGCTTCGCGGGTTTGATATTCGAAGTCGCGGAGGACGCTTTCCAGTTTGGTTTCCATTTCGCGAATTTTGGCCTGCTGGTCTTTCTTGCCTTCTGTGGCGAGGCGTGTTTTCTCGCGGTCGAGTTCCTGTTCGCGAGTTTTCAGACGGAGGCGTTCGCTTTCCGCTTCGCGCAATTCGGCGTGGAGGCGATCGAGAAATTCGCCGACGTCGCGGGCCTGCGTCCCGAGGCGCGCGCGGGCGGCTGTCGATGATCGCGGGATTCAGGCCCAGGCGCTGTGCGATGTTGATGCCGGCAGAGGCTCCGGGGACGCCGACTTTCAGTTCGTAGGTGGGCTGGAGTGTCGCTTCGTTGAAGCCGACTGAGGCGTTCAATGCGCCGGGAGTATTTGCGCCGTAAACTTTCAGCGAAGTGTGATGCGTGGAGATGACCGCCAGGCAGCCGATGCGGAGGAAATATCCGGCGATGGCTACGGCGAGGGCGGCGCCTTCTTCGGGATCGGTGGCCGAACCTAGCTCGTCGAGCAGGACCAGCGACTGAGCGGTGGCCGTGCGCGAAATGAGATCGATGTTGGTGACGTGGGCGGAGAAGGTGGAGAGATTCTGCTCGATGGATTGATAGTCGCCGATGTCGGCGAGCACGGCGTCGAAGACGGGGAGCTCGGCTCGGTCGGCAGGGACGGGGATTCCGGATTGCGCCATGAGGGCGAGGAGGCCGACGGTTTTCAGGGTGACGGTTTTGCCGCCGGTGTTGGGGCCGGTGATGACCAGCTGGCGGGATTCGCCTTCGAGTTCGATGGTGACGGGAACTACGGCGGCGCCTTTTAGCTTTAAGTTATGTTCAAGCAGTGGGTGGCGAGCGTTGTGGAGGAGCAAGCGAGTTGCGCCGGCGTTGCCCAGAATTACGCTCGCTGCGCTTGCTGGACGGGCGAGGCGCCCGTCCCCATACGAGTTTTGATGGTCACCACACAAAACCACTTCTACGCAGTTGTAGTCTTCGGCGAAGCGGGCTTTCGCGAATTGCAGTTCCAGTTCGCAGAGCGTTTCTTCTGCGGCGTGAATTGATTCGGAGTGTTCGCCGATGCGCCGGGTCATTTCCAGGAGGATGCGATGGATTTCGGCGAGTTCTTCGTCGAGGAGGCGGACGAGTTCGTTGTTTTGCTCGATGGTTTCGAGGGGTTCGACGTAGACGGTTTGGCCGCTCGAGCTGGCGCCGTGAACTACGCCCTGGACGCGGCGTTTCTGCTCGACTTTGATGGGGATGACGAAGCGTTCGCCGCGGATGGAGATGAGTTCGTCCTGGACGGTGCCGCCTTCGGCGAGACGGCGCAAATATCCACGCAGGGAATCCTGGATGGTGCGGCGCTGTCTCTCGATTTCGCGGCGGATGCGGACGAGCTCGGGGGATGCGTGATCGTCGAGTGTGCCGTCGGGCTGAATCTTGTTGCGGAAGAAGCGCAGGAATTCGTTGAAGTCGGCGATCTGGGCGGAGAGGGTGTGAACGGCGCGCCACTCGCGCTTCATGCTGGCGGGAGGATGCAGGGAGATCTCGCGCCATTCCGCGGCGCGGTCGACGACGAGTATGACGTCGCGAATCTCGGTGGTTTCGAGAATAGCTCCGGGGATGCGGGATTTCGCGACGAGCTGGGAGGTGGGGAGCAAGCCGGAAAATTCGAAGCGTCCGCCGACGCGACGGAATTCGCGGATTTCGCTGGCGAGTTGGTGCTGCGATTCGATCCAGGCGCGGTCGGTGGAGGGGGCGAGAGCGGCGATGCGAGCCTGGCCTAGCGGCGAGGAGGCGTAGCCGCGCAGGAGATCGAGGAGGGAATCGAACTCGAGGACGCGCGCGGAGCTGTGGGTCAGGGAGCTGGGCATCGCAGTTTTTATGTTACAGGACGAAGGCGCAACGGAGAGGGTGGAAAGGGCACTGCGGAATTTAGCTTCTAGCTGCTAGCTTCTAGCTAACCCTCAAGCTGTCGAGGTTTGAGCTGCAGGCTAGCGGTTAGAAGCTGGCGAGGCGGGGATCGGCAAACACGTGGGTCGCAGCGGAGGTCACGCTTGGGTTAGAGCTGCGTCAATCCGGCAGCGGTAACAACGTCTGAAGCATGTGCACATCCTCGGCGGATAGTTCGTATTCGTGACTGGTTCCTGCGTTGAAGACAACTGAGTCCACGCCTTCGAATAAGCGGAGCGCGGTTTGGCCGGAGATGCCAAGGACCTCGAACTGCATGAGGCGTTTGGCTTCCCGAACATAGGCCTGAGCAAATTGCTGCACGAATTTTTGCTGCGTGAAAAGCAGGAGGGACTTGCGTCCTCCGCGCACGCGGCAGAACGGGGTGAACTGCTCACGCTGCGAAAGGTCCTTTGCGGCAGATCTTATTTGAGCCAGCAGCTCTTCTTGCGACAGGTGCGGATCGAAACCATTTTCACTCCCAGGTGGCAGATGCAGGAAGAGCACGTTCGAACGCGCGAACACTTGCGCGAAATGTGCACGGTCGCGTCCGAGCATGGCGCGAGTCAACGCGTCTTTGCCAGTGAGTTTTTCCTGTAGTTGCTCGAACATATTGGTTTCGACTCCGCTTGACGTCCGGTCTCCTTCCGTCGGGCCAACACCGATCAGGCTTTGGCGGCTTCGGCTACGGGCTGGGTGACTGCGATGGCGGCGGGCAGACGGAGGATGAATAAGGCTCCGCCTTCGGGTTTGTTGTGACAGGTGATCTGGCCGCCGTGATCCTGAACCACGCCCCAGGCGACGCTCAGGCCGAGGCCGGTGCCTTTGCCGACGGGCTTGGTGGTGTAGAAGGGATCGAACACGCGGTCCAGTTCGCGGATGCCGGGACCGGTGTCAGAGAACTGGATCACCGCATCGGAGCCATGGCAGAGCGCGGTGATCTCGAGGGATCCTCCGCCGACCTCGGCGAGGGCGTCCACGGCGTTTTCCATGATCTCGTGAAAAGCCTGGAACAATTGATTGGCATTTCCGGCGATGCGCGGCAACTCGGGCTCGAGCGAAACGGAGACCTTAATGCGGTCCGTGGAATGCTTGGCTTCCAGCATTTGGGCGCAGCGTTGCAGCAGCGGCGCCAGATCGACTCTGATTCGTTCCCCGTGACTCTGCTGGGCAAAGCTGAGCAAGTTCGAGACCAGGTCGCGGGTGCGGCGGGCTTGATCGACGATTTTGCGAACCATGGCGCTTTGCTCGCCAGTGAGGGGTTCGCGGGTCCAGAGCTGGTCGGAGTGGAACATGATGGCGGCCAGCGGATGGTCGATTTCACGGGCCGCGCCGGCGACGAGGTCGGCGAGTGAGGCCAGTTTTTCCTTTTGCACAAGTTGAGTCTGCAGTCGCTCCTGGTCGTCATACGCCTTGCGCGATTCGTGCAAAAGCCGCATCAATGTCTGGTCCTGCATGTATTGCCGCAGAAACACGAAGGCGCCCAGGACCAGCATCGCGGCCAGCACTGCGAACAGACGAAACGTTCGCGTGGCCGGCGGCGATTTGTCGAAGAGGAAAGTCCATAATCCCAGCGCCGGCAACGAGAGAATTGCCAGCCTGGCTAATTGCGGCGATACGCTTCCCCACGGGGTTTTTTGGGGCGGCGCCTCGGTCGTGAGCTGCTGCTGGCGCGCAGCCAGAAAGGCTGCGACCATCCAGGTGACCGCGCCCACCAGAGGAATGTCGTAAGGGCCGCCGGAATAATATTTCCCCGCGTTGACCGCGTTATCCAGCAGATAGGAGCCAACGGCATACAAAGCGTCGGCACCCAAAAGATGCAGATAGAGCCGCTTCCAATCCCCGGAACTATTCCACGCGGCAAACCCGAGAACGGCCAGCAGAAGCACCTTTTCCAGTTGATAAAGATTCTCGTAGTAGTAGTCGTACGCCTTGACGTTCAGCACCACATACTGGTGGGGAAAGACGATGAAGGCATAGAGGAATATCCACCACACCAGCAGCATCATGAAATTCAGAGTGCTGAGTTGAAAGCGTGACTCGGTTCGAGTGAGGTCGGGACGCCAGGCCATGGCGGCCATGATGGGCACAAGATGGAAAAACAGAATGATGTCCGGAAAGTAGGGATCAGGAATCGGCAGTTGGAGGATGCCCTCGCGATACGCCCACGACGCCTGGTTGAAGCTCCAAAGAAAGAAGCCGAACGCCATGAGGCCCCAGAAGCGGCGCTCGAGACGGGACGCCGAAAGAGCGTTGGCCAGCGTGACGACGCATCCACTCAGCATGAGGAAGAGGACGAAAATGTCGCCAAAAGCCGTGAGCCCAGGCCCGTTACGGGCTACCAGGGACACGACGGCGTAAGCCAGCGTAATGCCGGCCGCTACGACATACCAACGGTGGAGGCGGAACAGAGTCATCCGACCTTAATTCTATGGCAGGCGTTCAGGTTCCGGGAGTTGAGCGGTGGGCCGCAGGTTACTTTGGTTATACGGTCAGGGGTCAGGGGTCAGGAGTCAGGGGTCAGGAGTCAGGAGTCAGGAGTCAGGAGTCAGGAGTCAGGGGTCAGGGGTCAGGGGTCAGGGGTCAGGGGTCAGGGGTCAGAAAAAACTAGGCCCTAATCCCAGATTTCTAATTCCTAATTCATGAATCATGGCCCATGCTTCGAGAGTGCCCGCTCCACACGATCTTGTCATGTTCTAGAATCATAACGGGATGCGATATCTGACGTTTCCCCTGGTGGTGCCTTATGGCCTTTCCTGTTACCCGTCTTCGCCGTCTCCGCCGTACGGGAGAACTGCGTAATCTGGTGCGCGAGACGCGGCTAACGCCGGACGCGTTTGTCTATCCCCTGTTTGTTTGCCCGGGGGAGGGAGTGCGCAAGGAAGTTCGCTCAATGCCGGGTGTGTTCAACCTGTCGGTAGACGAGGCGGTGAAGGAAGCTGTGGAGGCGCACGCGCTGGGCGTGCCGGCGGTGATCCTGTTCGGACTGCCGGAGAAAAAAGATGAGGTTGCCACGGGCGCGTGGGATGAGGATGGCATTGTGCAGCAGGCCGCACGCGCGATGAAGCGGGCGGTTCCCGAGCTGATTGTGATGGGGGATGTTTGCCTCTGCGAATATATGTCGCACGGGCACTGCGGGATTGTGAAGGCCACGGCGACGCCACAGTCGTCTCTGGCGCAATCCCTGGGCGCCGCGGTTCGGGACGCGCTTACCCCGTCGCAGCGCGTGCTGATGGTGAAGAATAACGACGAGAAAGACAAGGCAATCGCGACGCTGGCATCGGCGGCTGAGCGGGCTGTGCAATCGAGTTTCGAAATCGACAACGACGCTTCGCTGGAACTGCTGGCACGGACGTCGGTATCGCTGGCGCGAGCCGGAGTGGACATCATTGCGCCGTCGGACATGATGGACGGGCGCGTGGGCGCGATCCGGGGTGCGCTCGACACAGCGGGCTTTAGCAATACGCCGATTCTTTCCTACGCGGCGAAGTTTGCTTCAGGCTATTACGGACCGTTCCGCGAAGCGGCGGACTCGACTCCGCAATTTGGCGACCGGCGGTCGTATCAGATGGATGGCGCCAACGTGCGCGAGGCCATGCGCGAAATCGAACTCGACATTGAAGAGGGCGCCGACATGATTATGGTGAAGCCGGCCATGCCTTATCTTGATGTGATTGCGGCGGCGCGAGAACGCTTCGACCTGCCGCTGGCGGCGTACCAGGTGTCCGGGGAATATGCCATGATCGAAGCGGCGGCACGCAATAACTGGATTGACCGCGAGCGGGTGATGATGGAATCGCTGGTGAGCATTCGGCGCGCGGGGGCCAGCATTATTCTGACCTATTACGCGAAGGATGCAGCGAGGGTGCTGGGGTGAGGGTGGGTGGTCGCTTTTAAGAGTGTGGGCCTCTGAGTGTGTGCCCCAAGCCTGCGCGGGCGAGGCGCCCGCGGCCACACGAGCAGGAAAGAAAAAAGCCGCGATGAGTTGCGGCTTTGTCCTGACAGGATGATCGAGGTTCCAGCTTACTTGTCGTCGTGCTTGTCTTTGTAGATCTGGCGGCTGGTTTTGTTCTGTTCCCGGTTGAGCTTGTTCTGCTCGGCCTTGGTCAGGTGACCGTTGTGGGCGGCCATGTCGGCCTTTTCCTGGTTCTCGGTCCTAGCTTCGCGATTCTCCAGGTGGGCAGTCTGTCCGGGCGTGAGCTTGTCGTTCTTGACGCCGTTGGCGATGCGGTCCTGCTGGTTCTGCTCGCGGGCATTGACTTCGTTGACGCGAGGATGATTGGGATCGACGACTCCCGCGCCCGCGCCGGCTGTGTTGCTGTCTTGGGTTTGAGCAGAGGCGGCGCCAACAAACATAAGACCACCCACTGCCAGGACTAAGAGCGACTGCTTGATTAAGTTGTTCATAGTGTGAGCAAACCCCCAGCGCGAAGCTTAGTTGTGGGGAGCGCGGGGTCGCTAGTTACAAAGGTCGAAGTCCGAATGTACAAAAGACGCGCCGAAAATTCGGCCGGCCGGGGGCTGGTTACCAAAGTCACTCAACGAATTACATCCCTACGACGGTGCGGGAAAACTCGGGTAGGCACAAACTGCGACCACGGGGGCTGAAGCCCGCGCTGGGTTTGGGGCGTTACGCGGCGCTGAAGCGCCGCTCTTCCACGGTGCTGCACGGATTCGTGAGTTTTTCCGGCAACGGCTACAGCCGCGCCCGTCCCAGGCCGCCGATGACGATGGCCCTCGGGATTGAGGGCCCTGATGCAGAACGGTCTAGGATGCGGAGCCCTGGCTGGCTTGGAATTTCACTTCGACCTGGCGGCGATCTTCATCGGAGACTTTGAACATGGAGCGGGGCTTGAGTTCGAGGAAGCTGGCGATGAAGACTTCGGGGATCTGGCCGATGCGGGTGTTGTAGGTGTTGACGTCGTCGTTGAAGAACTCGCGGCGGTCGGCGATGCGCTCCTCGAGTTCGCTGATGCGGTTCTGGAGCTTCAGGAAATTTTGGTTGGCTTTGAGCTGGGGATAATTTTCTGCCACGGCGAACAGGCTGTGCAGGGCGCCGGTCATCTGCAGGTCGGCGGTGGCTTTTTGGCCGATGCTGGCCGCATTCATGGACGCGGCGCGCGCCTGGGTTACGGCTAGCAGCGTCTGCTGCTCGTGCTGCATGTAGCCTTTTACGGTCTCGACCAGGTTGGGAATTTCGTCGTGGCGCTGCTTGAGCAGGACGTCAACGTTGGCCCAGGCGCGGTCGTTCTCGTTGCGCAGACGGACGAGCTCGTTGTAGAGGATTACGGCGTAGATGAACGCACCTGCGATGAACAGGAGGAACGCCAGGCCGGTGATGATGTTGCTGTTCATGCGTTCTGGGTGACAGTTTAAGGTGCCAGCAGAGCGGGGAGCGGGGCAAGTGCTAAGGGGGTTGCGGGAAGAGCAGTGGGCAGCGGTTAGTGGTCAGTGATCAGGGGTCGGCTGCTGAGAGGAATTCCGCCCGGCTTCGCCTGGGCGGGACGGCCGAGGCGGCCGTCCCCACATGAGCTTTGCTACTGCGGGCTTAGGCGAGTTTCTTTGGTCTTTGCTAGGGCTTTTTGGGCGTCAGGTCGCAGGATTTTCTCACTTCGTCGAGATTCAGGCCTGCGGGCGAGAATTCGGCGATCGCGTAGCCGGTCCTGGTTTTGATTTCAACGTTGAATACCTGAGATGCCATTGCGCCGCGAATGGTGCCTTTGTCCATGTCGAGGAAACGTCCGGCCACCCAGTTCCAGCCTTTGTGGTCGTGGCTTCCGTCGAAGCGCACCATGACCTCCATCTTAGGTTGGCCCCAAAAGCCTGGATAATCTGGCCGACCCAACTTGGCTCCGGGATTGAAGTGGGCGTGATCATATTTGCCATTGGTGCAAACCAGTTCGACTCGCGGCTTGTAGTCCGGGTCTTCTCTCAGGAAGTTATTCGACAGCAGCTCGAACCGGACTCTTTTCGCGCCGGTCATTTTGTCTTCGGATTGAAACTCCATCCATTGACCACCGGCGCTGACGCCGTCTTTTTCGCCCTGGTAGGGGCTCATGGCGCCGGCTGGCGCATCCTGAGCAAAGGCTGACGGCGTGGCCAGACACAGCAACACGAGACAGGCCAATAGAGCCTTTGCGGTCAGGGTTGAGATATTCATATTTGAGCAAATCGATGAGAAACTCTTCGGAAATGTGCGCAATTCTTTCAAGATCGCCTCCAGACACAAGTACCTATACCTATATTGAACCGAAATGGCGGGAAAAAGTTGCACGAAAAGGTACGTGCGCTAGCGTGGGCCGATGCGGAGATCGATGTAGACTTCGGAGCGGTCGTCGAACTGGCTGACGGATTTGGTATCGCTCTTGTGGCCGTTGTACTGGGCGTAGACTTCGTAGTCCACGGCGCTGGAGAGCGCGGGGAAGCGGTAGGTGCCGTCCTGGCTGACGATGTAGGTTTTCACCGCGCGCGTGCGGGTGTTGGTTAGATAGACGACGGCATTGACCACGGGGTTGTCCCGGCCATCCAGAACTTTGCCGTAGAGGAGGCGTCCGGCGTTTTTGTCTTTTTTGTCAGGCGAGGCATGGGCCAGGCCACACAGGGCCACGAGCAGGGCGCAGGAAGCCAGGATGGCCATGGAACGTCGGGGATGCATGCCGTATGACATTTCTTATTGTCTCATGCAGCGTGTCACGGGAGTCTTGCGAGACGCCTTCCTGGTACTCCGTACAACAACGCAATCGGATGCGAAAACATCTTAAGTTTATGGGGCCAGGTGCAGGCCTGCGTCCTCGCGTTCATCATAGTCGACGTGCACTTTGACTTCGCTGACCTGGTGCAGAGGCTTGCCGTCGACAGTCTTCACGCCTCTCAGATCTGCGGTAAGGATGTAATCCGCTTCGCCGGGAGGGACGCGCTGGGCGAATTCTCCGCGATGGTCGGAGTAGACCTCCCACTTGGCTTTTTTGTCTCGAGCGCGGCGGATCTTGACAGGGATGCCATAGACCGGCCGGTCGTCCGGACCCCAGACTGTGCCGAAAATCAGGGCGTACTCTTTCTTGGATGGCTTGGAGTCGGCGGCCAGTTGGCCATTTCGGCCAGGGGCAGGAAGCAGAACTGCGGAGAGCAGGAGGCACAACAGGGGCAAACGAATTGGATGGGAGGAAATGTGGCCGTTCGGTACCGGCCCGTTGCGGAAAGTGCCGGCAGTGCGGAGGCGGTAGGGGTCCCTCGCTTCGCTCGGGATGACAGAATTAGGGGGGAGTGGCGGGGCTAGAGGCCGGGATGGCTTATTCGAGATGCCCGTGAGCGTGACCCTAGGAATAGTCACCGTCTTCCGTTTCCTCCTCTTCTTCCTCTTCCACATAGCCTTCTTCCACGGCTTTGAGTTCGAGCGGGTTGGTGGTGATGATTTCGAAATCGGTGCCGCACTCGGGGCAGGAAATGACCTCGCCCTCGTCGACATCGTCTTCCTCAAGATCGAGTTTAGTATCGCATTCCGGGCAAAGCACCATAAAGCCTCCCTAGCCGATTAGAGCCCCTGATAATATTTAGAGTTTCCGACGCCATAGGTCAAGGGGTGTTGCCGCGAACGGGTCCTTCCCAGTAGGCTGGCGGCAACCTTCGGTGATCCGTTAACGCTACACTTGGCGTTTCGTTCCTGACAAGGCGCACGACTTCTCACATCTTCTCGATTCTTTTCAATCCGGAGCTTCAGATGCATCGTTTCTCGAAAGGGTTCCTAAAAGAGCTGCAGTTTTTTTGGCTGGCGCTGGGGCTGGCGTTACCCTGCGCCGCTCAGGGTCAGGGTGCGAAGGCAACGGTGATTGAGCCTGGCCGCCAAGACGCACGAATCGTGGCGGCTCTGCGGGAGGTTTCGGGGGCGCGCATTCAGGCCACCATCGAAAAGCTGGTGAGCTTCGGGACTCGAGCCACGATCTCGGCGCAGGATCCGGCGTCGATTGCGGCGGGGCGCGGGATCGGAGCGGCGCGGGAGTGGATCAAAGCTGAGTTCGAGCGCTACTCGAAAGAATGCGGCGGGTGCCTGGAGGTGAAGACCGACAGCTTCACGGAAGCACCGGCCGCGCGCATTCCGCAGCCGACCGTCATCACCAATGTTTATGCGGTTCTCAAGGGGGCGAGGGGCGCTGGGACGAGCGATGCGCAGCGCATCGTGCTGGTGACCGGGCATTATGATTCGCGCAACAGCGGCACACTTGACGGCAAAGGCGACGCGCCCGGCGCCAACGACGACGGCAGCGGAACCGCCGTGAGCCTGGAATGCGCACGGGTGTTGAGCAAAGCGTCGAGCAAGATGAAGTTTCCGGGGACAGTTATTTTTCTGACAGTCGCGGGAGAAGAGCAAGGGCTGAATGGGAGCAGCCATTTTGCCAAGATGGCGAAGGAACAGGGTTGGAACATAGAGGCGGTGCTGAACAACGACATTGTGGGCGGCGACAGGAGCGCGGAGCAGGACCATTCGGTGGTGCGGGTATTTTCCGAGGGGCTGCCGGCGGCGGCGACGGAGCTGGATATCCGGCGCATACGCGAGCTGGGTGGAGAGAGCGATTCGGGGTCGCGGCAACTGGCGCGCTACATCGCCGATGCGGGCCGGACCTACTCTGGCGAGGTGGGCGTGAAGCCGATGCTGGTGTTCCGGCTGGATCGATACCTGCGCCGGGGCGACCATTACTCGTTTAATCAGCAGGGATTTTCGAGCGTGCGCTTCACGGAGTTTCGTGAGGATTTCCATCATCAGCATCAGGATGTGCGCACGGAAAACGGCATCGAATATGGGGACTTGCCGAAGTTTGTGGACTTCGACTACGTGGCGAACGTGGCGCGGCTGAATGCCGCGACGCTGGCTTCACTGGCGGCGGCCCCGGCGCCTCCGGCGAATGTTCATTTGCTGGCGAAGAACTTGGAAAACGATTCCACGCTGACCTGGGATGCGGTGCCGGGCGCGACGGAATATGAGGTTCTGTGGAGGGCAACCTCCAGCCCGGAATGGGAGCATGCCCTAAAGTGTGGCAATGCCACGCGCGCCACGGTGAAGCTTTCGAAGGATAATGTGATCTTCGCGGTGCGCGCGGTGGATGCGGAAGGGCATACGAGTTTGCCGGTGGTGCCGGCGCCGGAGGGATAGGGGCAGTGGTCAGGGGCCAGTGAGAACCATGGCAGCCTCGCTCGCTTACAACCTGATAAGATTGTGCGAAGAGTACATTCACAAAGGGTGGTCGCGGTTCTCTTCTCTGGTCTGGCCACCGACGGATCGATGAACCGAGTGATCCGTGCACTGACGCGAATCCATGAATCGTGGACGATCCATGACGTTGAGCTTTCCGCCGTTTACGCGGTGGGTGAAGCGGCTGATCATCATCTGCGCGGCGGTTTATTTCGTGCAGGTGGTGCTGGGCGCGGTTGCGCATCAGCTTGCGCGGGACATGGAAGTCTACCTTGGCCTGGTCCCGTATGCGGTGCTGCACTACGGAATGGTGTGGCAGCTGGCGACGTATTCTTTCCTGCACGGCAGCGTGAGCCATCTCCTTCTCAACATGCTAACCTTGTGGATGTTCGGTTCGCAGGAGGAGCAGGACTGGGGCTCGCGGAAGTTTCTCGAGTTTTATTTTTTCTGCGTAGTGGGCGCGGCACTGGTCACCGTGGCGGTGTCATACACGGGGCTGCCGGGCGCTTCACCGCTCATCCCGACCATCGGAGCATCCGGCGGAATCTATGGTTTGCTGATCGCGTTCGGAATGCTTTACGGCGACCGCGAAATTTACCTGTTTCCGTTTCCGTTTTCGATCAAAGCCAAGTATCTGGTGGGGATCATCATTTTTGTGGTGGTGATCGCGACGTTTCAGCCGTCGCAGGGCGGAGTTGCGAACTTTGCCCACCTGGGCGGGCTGCTGTTTGGCTTCCTCTACATCAAACTCGTTCCCAGCCGCGGGCTGACGTTTGCCGCGACTGAGCGGTATTTCAGTGTGCGTAACGGATATTACCGTTGGCGACGGCGGCGGGCAGCGAAGAAATTTGAAGTCTACATGCGGGCGCATGATCGGGATGTCCACTTCGACGAGCACGGGAATTATGTGCCGCCGGATGATGATCCGCGCAAAGGGAACGGGGGCGGGAAGTCGGGGTGGGTGAACTAGGAGCAAGACCGCCGCGGATTTCGCTGATTCCCGCTGATAAAACTATCGACCTTCGATCCGCGGCACGGACCCGGCATACTTCTTTCTCGCTGCCGGCAGAGACGTTGCGCAACGTCTCTACGATAACGTCCCTGGATTGAGAAAAAATCGATCAAATTCTGAAAATATTTCCCGGGGCAACTCTTCCCGCCTCGCTTTGCCTTTGAATCCCAGGTCGTGACCTCCGCCTTCGACTACCAGTAATTTTGTTTTCCCGGGAATCATTTTCAACGCTTGCTCGAGCTCGGCGATTGTGCCGAAGGGATCGCGCGTGCCGTGGACGAAAAGAGTGGGAGTTCGCAGGTCGGGGAGATGCTGGGTGCGTTGCTGCTCGGGCTTGCGCGGAGGATGCAGGGGATAGGAGAGCAGGAGCAAGCCGGCGGCCAACTCTGGCGCATCTTGCGGTTGTTCGGCGCAGAGCATGCTGGCCTGGCGTCCGCCGTAGGAGTGGCCGCCGAGATATGTGGAACACCAGCGCTGCGAAGAACTCGAGGATGGGTCACCCGAGAGTTTCTTCACGGCTGCGATGGCATTTTTCAGGCCGACGCGATCGCGGGCGGCGTCGCCGGGGCCGGGTGGGCCGTAGGAGCGGGATTGACGGTAGGGCAAGTCGCAGCGCAGGACGGTGAATCCGGCGGCGCAGAAGGCATCGGCCACGGCGATCAGCAACGGAGCTTGCGCGTTGGAGCCGGCGCCGTGGGTGAGGACGAGAGCTTTATTGTTAGAGGTTTCTGGAGTGTGAAGAAATCCGCGGACGCGGGGGTCGGTGGAATCGTCGGTGAAGGCGCGGATGGAAGTGGGCACGTGGATGCTCGCTAACATTCTAGATGATGGATGCAACCGCTGAGCTTCGCTCGGCCGGACGGGCGAGGACGCCCGTCCCTCCATGGGTCTTGAAGCTTACGGTACTTTACTGGCTTCCAGCGGGACGGTTTCCAGCTTTTCGTACACTTTCAGGATTTGAATTTCGTGGCCTAGTTTTGCCCAGCAGCGTTGCGCGTCGGGATCTTCCTGGGCGGCCCGGCGGGCTTCTTCGGACCTCCAATAGCGCATCAAAACATAATGCGATTCCGGGTCGCGATAGAGCAGGTCGCGGCTGTAGCCTTTGGCGGCGAGAATAGAAATCAGTTCGCGGACAGTCTCGAGAGACGCGGCTTCCATGTTGGGCACCGGCTCCCACACTGCGACCGATAAAATTTCGTGAGGCATGCGAATCATTTCCTCCGGCGGTTGCGCGCCCTGGGTTGGATTGAGGTTTGCTTAGAGCGAACCACCGCGCTGGCCTCTTCCGTGCTCACCTGGTGCAGGCGCATGAAGTTGGTGGAGCCGGAAGCCTGGCGCGTGCCAGCGACTACTCCCAGAACGTCGCCCGGCTTCAACTGGCCGCGGCGCAAGAGTTCCTGCTCGGCCATGGTCACCATCTGCTCGGCGGACTTGGCCTGACGGCAGCGCACGGGATGAACACCCCAATACAAGTTCACGCGCTGCACCACCGGCAGAGAATGCGTGAAAGCATAGATGGGAACTTGCGGGCGGTGCTTGGAAATCATGCGCGCGGTGTTGCCGGTTTCGGTGAACACAACGATCGCGCCCATGGGCAGATCTTCAGCAGAGTGGGCGATGGATTCGCAAATCGTCTCGGCGACGGAAAGCCCGCGATGGTCGCGGCGACGGCGGGGTTGCGTGAAGTCGCCCATGTTGCATTCGGCCTCGACGATGATGCGGGCCATCATGGCGACCGCTTCGCGAGGATAGCGTCCGGTGGCGGTTTCGGCGGAGAGCATGACCGCGTCGCTGCCGTCGAAAATTGCGTTGGCCACGTCGCTGGCCTCGGCGCGGGTGGGCCGCGGGTTCTCGATCATCGACTCGAGCATCTGGGTCGCCGTGATTACTGGCTTCCTCCACGCGGCGGCGCGGCGGATGACTTGCTTCTGAATGACGGGGACTTTTTCCGGAGCAACTTCCACTCCCAGGTCGCCGCGGGCGACCATGACGCCGTCCGCCACTTCGAGAATTTCTTCCAGATGGTCTATAGCCTGGGGCTTTTCCAGTTTTGCGATAACAGGAATGTCGCCGTGGTGAGCAGCGATGATCTGCTTCACGGTGCGCACGTCGGCGGCGCGGCGCACGAAAGAGAGCGCGACCGCGTCCACGCCATGCGTCAGTCCGAATTCGAGATCCTTGCGATCTTTCGGGGTCAGCGCCGGGATGGAGAGGCCGACGCCCGGCAGATTGATTCCTTGATGTTCGCCCAGCGTCCCGCCATTCAGCACGTCGCAAATTACGTCTTTGCCGCGAGTGCCGCGAACCCGCAGTTCGATGAGGCCGTCAGTGAGCAGGATACGCGCGCCCGGCTCCACTTCGCGGGCCAGGTCGGGAAAAGTGGTGGAGATTCGCGTCCCCGTGCCGGCAATGTCTCTGGGCGTGATGATGACGGTCGAGCCGGATTTGATTTCGACCGGTTCGCGGCGCTCCAGGCGTCCAGTGCGGATCTTTGGGCCTTGCAGGTCCTGCAGGATGCAGACGCTTTGCCCTTCGCGGTCGGCGGCACGGCGCAGGCGCTCGATGTTGCGGGCGTGATCTTCGTGCGAGCCGTGGGAAAAATTCAGGCGTGCCACGTCCATGCCCAGGCGCAGCAGGTCGCGCATGGCGGCTTCGGAATGGCAGGCGGGTCCGATGGTGGCGATGATCTTGGCGCGGCGGCCCACTCTCGCTGCGATCGCCGACGGCGGCAGAGCAATATTGGAATCAGGGCTGAGCTTGAGCGCTTTCAACAGTTCACCATCAACCGATCACCAAGTGTCTCACAAGAGAATGTTTTCACACGGGGAGTGCAACATCTGACTGGCGAGGGGCCGTCCTCGCATAAATTTGTCGGCGGTTAGGCGCCAGCGGAAACCCTCAGGGGCTGAAGCCCGCATCATTCGTGGTTCTGATCGGCACGGCTTAAGTCGTGCCCTTCCCAAGGTTGTGCCGTTCCTAAACCATTTCGCATGCGGGGAATCTATATGAAGACGGACCCCACCTAGTCCGCCGCCTTCGGCCCGTTGATCGCGGTGAGCTCTTTTCCCAGCATGGCGCGCGGGAACAGCATGGCATTGAATTCCGCGCCGACCAGGATGACCAGGGCAACCATGTACATCCAGACCAGCAAAGCGATGGCCGCTCCCAGCGATCCATACATAATGCTGTAGTTGGCGTAATGCTGCAAATACCAGCCAAAAGCCATGGTCACACCAAACCACATGGCGGTGGCCAGCACCGAGCCGGGCAGCACGCTGTGCCAAGGCTGTGTCCGCGGAACGGCATTGTGATAAATGAGCGCAATCACCGCGATGCTGGTAAGGGTTGCAATGAGCCAGCGGATGGCAGACCACATCAGCAGAACATAAAAGCCGAATTCGTGGTTCATATGAAACAGGATGGTGCGCTCGATGTTGCTGCCGGAAGCCACCAGGATGGTGGCGAACATCAGCGGGATGCCGGCGAGAATCACCAGCGCGAAAGAGATCATCCGCTCCTTGAACAGGCCCCAGATTTTGGGAAGTTCGTAGGAGCGGCGGAAACCGTCCATCCAGGAAACCATGACGCCGGAGGCAGTCCACAGCGTGAGCAGCGAGGTGGTCACCAGAAGGCTGGCGGAGTGTTGCGCGGATCCTTTGAGGAAGGCGGTGGCCGTGGCGCTGCCCGCGGGCAGGATGCTTCCCAGCGCGATGGTGAGTTCGTGCATATAAACCTGGCCTTCGCGGAATGACGCGAGCACCGAACCGACCACGAGCAGGAGGGGGAAGAAGGTGAGAATCGAGGAATAAGCGCAGGCTTTGGCGATAGAAAAGGCGTCGTGCTGGAAGGCACGCCAGAAAGCCAGCCGCAACAGCCGCAGGAATCGCAGAGTCACCAGCCCTAGAGTAGGGCCTGGAGGCACCGGACGCAAAGAGGGAAGTTCGCCCGGTTCTTCGCTTTGCAAACGCTGGGGGTTGGCGTGCATGGGTAATCGGTTGCTGAAATGCGAGTCACGCGTTCGACCCTCGGCCGCGGTTTCGGCTATAGGGATCCTTCGACTGCGCGGATGCTTCGCTTCGCGAAGCAGCCGCTCCGCTCAGGATGACAACTTAACATAATGACGCGGCCGCAAAGCCGCAGCAGCCGCGAAAAAGTGCGGGGGCGAACTAGTCGCCCCCGGGGTTTCTTGTAGCGCTGTGGCCGTTACTCGGCGGCCAGTTCTTCGGTTTCGCCTTCGTGGCGCATCATCTCCAGAGCGCGCTCGGCTTCTTCATAAGCCGCCGAGACTTCGGCCTGCACCTTCGCGGCAGCCTCTTCCATTTCTGGCGAGAGGCGCACGTTGCGGTAATACTCCATGCCGGTGCCGGCGGGGATGAGGCGTCCCACGATGACGTTTTCTTTGAGGCCGCGCAGGTGGTCGACCGCGCCCTGGATTGAGGCTTCGGTGAGCACGCGCGTGGTCTCCTGGAACGACGCCGCCGAAATAAACGAATCGGTCGACAGCGACGCTTTAGTGATGCCCAGCAGCAGCGGGCGTCCAGTGGCTGGTTTGCCACCTTCTTTGATGACGCGATCGTTTTCCTCGCGGAAGTGGAACTTGTCGAGCTGCTGCTCGAGCAGGAACGTGGTGTCGCCAACGTCTTCGACCTTCACCCAACGCATCATCTGGCGGACGATCACTTCGATGTGCTTGTCGTTGATGTTGACGCCCTGCAGGCGGTAGACTTCCTGGATTTCGTTGACCAGGTAAGCCTGCAATTCTTTTTCGCCCAGCACGGCGAGAATGTCGTGCGGGTTGAGCGGGCCGTCCATCAGCGGTTCGCCGGCCTTGACGCGCTCGCCTTCCTGCACGTTGACGTGGACGCCACGCGGCACCTGGTATTCCTTCTCGGTGCCGTTGTCGGCCACCACGTAGATTTTGCGCTGGCCCTTGGCCACTTCGCCGAACTTGATGGTGCCATCGATTTCGCTGATGACGGCCGTCTCGTGCGGCTTGCGGGCTTCGAACAATTCCACCACGCGCGGTAGACCGCCCGTGATGTCCTTGGTGCGCGTGGTTTCGCGCGGGATCTTCGCCAGGATGTCTCCCGGGAAAACCGTGTCGCCTTCCTGCACCATAAGGTGGGAACGCGACGGCATCAGGTAGCGCTTGCTGGCCTTTCCCTTGATCACGATCGCGGGCTGGCGTTTTTCGTCGGGCGAGTCGGCGACGACGTGACGCGACAGGCCGGTGACTTCGTCGACTTCTTCGTGCAGAGTCACGCCGTCCTGCAAGTCCTTGAACTGCACTGCGCCGCCGATTTCAGTGACGATGGCGAAGGTGTACGGATCCCACTCGACCATAACCTGGCCCAGTTGGACGTGATCGCCTTCGTTGACTTTCACCTTGGCGCCGTAAACCACGGAGTAGCGCTCGCGTTCGCGGTTCTTCTCGTCCACGACCGCGATCGAGCCCTGCCGGTTCATCACCACCAGATCGCCGGATTTCGATTTCACCGTTTGCAGGCCGATGAAGCGCACGGTGCCGTTGTTCTTGGCATCGAGACGCGACTGCTCGGAGATTCGCGAAGCCGTGCCGCCGATGTGGAACGTACGCATCGTCAGCTGGGTTCCAGGTTCGCCGATGGACTGCGCCGCGATGACGCCGGTAGCTTCGCCAAGTTCGACGAGCCGTCCGGATGCCAGATTGCGGCCATAGCACATCACGCAGACGCCGCGCTTCGATTCGCAGGTCAGTACGGAGCGGATTTTTACTCGCTCAATGCCGGCCGCCTGAATCGCTCCCGCGAGGTCTTCAGTGATCTCCTGGTTGATATCGACCACAACGTTGCCGTCATAGTCTTTGATTTTTTCGAGCGAAACGCGGCCCACGATGCGGTCGCGCAGCGGTTCGATAATTTCGCCAGCTTCGACGATTCCCTGCACGTAGATGCCGTCGACCGTGCCGCAGTCGTATTCACTGATGATTACGTCCTGCGCCACGTCGACCAGACGCCGCGTGAGGTAGCCGGAATCGGCCGTCTTCAGCGCCGTATCGGCCAGTCCCTTGCGAGCGCCGTGTGTCGAAACGAAATATTCCAGCACCGTGAGACCTTCACGGAAGTTGGCCGTGATCGGCGATTCGATGATTTCGCCGGAAGGCTTGGCCATCAAGCCACGCATACCGGAGAGCTGGCGGATCTGTTGTTTCGATCCGCGAGCGCCGGAATCAGCCATGACGTAAATCGGATTGAGCTCGCCTTCTTTATCGCGGCGTTGCATCTCGGCAAACATTTCGTCCGAGACTTTTTCCGTGATCCCCGACCAGATTTCGATCACTTTGTTCTTGCGCTCGCCGTCGGTGATGGCGCCGTCCAGGTATTGCTGCTGCACATTGACCACTTGTTTTTCGGCGTCGCGGACAAGAATTTTCTTGTTGTCCGGGATGACCATGTCGTCGATGCCGATGGACAAGCCGGAGCGCGTCGCGAAGGAAAAGCCCAGCGTCTTGACTTCGTCGAGCATCTTGACCGTGGTCTCGAGCCCGAACGTCAGGTAGCAATAATTGACCAGAGCGCCAATGCCTTTTTTCTTGAGCAAGCCGTTGATGTAAGGCATGCCCTCGGGCAGGTGATCGTTCAGAATGGCGCGGCCCACCGTGGTGTTCACGAAGGAGCGCTCCACCGGAACTGGCTCAGTGTGGATGATGTCCTGATCGTCATAAGCGGTGGTCAGGTCGATCAGCGATCCGCTGTAGCGCAGGCGGATCGGCGTGAGCGTTTCCACTGCGCCCGCGTCCAATGCCATCAACACTTCTTCTATGTTGGCGAAAGCGCGGCCCTCGCCCTTGGCTCCGGGCTTGGATTTGGTGAGGTAGTAAAGCCCCAGCACCATGTCCTGCGTCGGCACCGTGATCGGATGTCCCGAGGCCGGCGACAGAATGTTGTGCGAGGCCAGCATCAAGACGCTGGCTTCGACCTGCGCTTCCGGCGACAGCGGAATGTGAACGGCCATCTGGTCGCCGTCGAAATCGGCGTTGAACGCCGTGCAGACCAGCGGGTGAATCTTGATGGCCTTGCCTTCGACGAGCACCGGCTCGAACGCCTGAATGCCCAGGCGATGCAGCGTGGGAGCGCGGTTCAGCAGCACCGGGTGATCCTTGATGACTTCTTCAAGAATGTCCCACACGATGGGTTCCTGCTGCTCGACCATCTCTTTCGCCTGCTTGATGGTGGTGACATTGCCTGTCTGTTCGAGCCGGTGATAAATGAATGGCTTGAAAAGTTCGAGCGCCATTTTCTTCGGCAGGCCGCACTGGTGCAGCTTGAGTTCGGGGCCGACGACGATCACGGAACGGCCGGAGTAATCGACGCGCTTGCCCAGCAGGTTCTGGCGGAAGCGTCCCTGCTTGCCTTTCAGCGTGTCAGACAGAGACTTCAGAGGACGGTTGTTAGCGCCACGCAGTACGCGGCCGCGGCGGCCGTTGTCGAACAGCGCGTCGACCGCTTCCTGCAGCATGCGCTTTTCGTTGCGCACGATGACTTCGGGAGCGTGCAGGTCCATCAGCTTCTTCAACCGGTTGTTGCGGTTGATAACGCGGCGGTAGAGATCGTTCAAGTCGGACGTGGCGAAGCGGCCGCCATCGAGTGGAACCAGCGGACGCAGCTCCGGCGGAATCACCGGAATCACGTCGAGAATCATCCAGTGCGGCTTGTTGCCGCTGCGCCGGAAGGCCTCGACGACTTTGAGTCGCTTTGCGTACTTGAGCCGCTTCTGCAGCGAGCTCTCGTTCTTCATCTTCTCGCGCAGTTCAACCGCGAGCCCGTCGGTATCGACGCGCTTGAGCAGTTCTTTGATCGCCTCGGCGCCCATCATCGCTTTGAAACCCGCGGGACGGTATTGCTGGTCGAGCTCGCGGAACTTGGCTTCGTCCTTGATGACTTCGCGCTCTTTCACCGGAGCGTCGCCGGGCTCGACGACTACGTAGGCCTCGAAGTAGAGAACGGATTCGAGATCACGCAGCGAAATGTCGAGCAGGTGCCCGATGCGGCTGGGCAGGCCTTTGAAGAACCACACGTGCGAGCAAGGCGAAGCGAGCTCGATGTGGCCGAGGCGTTCGCGGCGCACTTTCGAGAGCGTAACTTCCACGCCGCACTTGTCGCAGATCACGCCGCGATGCTTCATGCGCTTGTATTTGCCGCACAAGCATTCCCAATCGGTGACCGGGCCGAAGATGCGGGCGCAGAACAACCCGTCGCGCTCCGGCTTGAAGGTGCGGTAGTTGATGGTCTCGGGCTTGGTAACTTCGCCGTGCGACCAGCTGCGGATTTTTTCCGGGGACGCCAGACTGATGCGGATCGCATCAAAGTCCGCAATCACATTTGCCATTTCAAAGGGGCTCGAACGAAACAAGGTGTTCCTCCGCTTCCTGCGGTTCTCACGCGTCCGCCGACGGACCCCAGAATCAAGTTCTCAGTTCTCGGTTCTCGGTGAAACCGAGATCGAACTCTCGCCTTGCATGCGGCATTGAGGTCTTATGCCGCAGCGGCGCGTGTTTCAAAATCTCTACCTCGGGGCTGAAGCCCCGAATCATTGCGGGCCTGAACGGCACGGCTAAAGCCGTGCCCTTTCAAACTCATTTAATCCGCTGCCGCGCTGGCCGTGGGCTTTTTCTCTGCTGCCTTGATCAATTCCACATCGAGGCAGAGCGATTGCAGCTCGCGGATCAGCACGTTAAACGATTCTGGTACGCCGGGCTCCATGGCGGCTTCGCCCTTGACGATGGCCTCGTAAATCTTGGTGCGGCCGTATACGTCGTCGGACTTCGCCGTCAAAAGCTCCTGCAGGATGAAAGCTGCGCCGTAGGCTTCGAGCGCCCACACTTCCATTTCGCCGAAACGCTGTCCGCCGAACTGGGCTTTGCCGCCCAGCGGCTGTTGCGTGATCAGCGAATACGGTCCGATGGAGCGCGCGTGAATCTTGTCGTCCACCAGATGCGACAGCTTCAGCATGTAGATGTAACCGACGGTGACCGGCTGTTCGAACTTGTCTCCGGTCATGCCGTCATGCAGAGTGGTTTTGCCCGAAGTTGGAAGGCCGGCGTGCTCGAGCAGCGCCTTGATCTCGCCTTCGCGCGAACCGTCGAACACCGGCGAGCCCATGAACACGCCCCTGGTCAGGGTCGGGGCCACGGCTTCCAGTTCTTCGTCACTCATGTCGGAGATGATGTCCGCCAGCTGCGAGTCTTTGAACAGCGCCTTCAACTCGCGACGGATGGCCTCGGTGCGCGTGTTCTCCTTGAGCAATTGCGTGATCTTCTCGCCGAGCACAAATCCCGCCCATCCCAGATGGGTTTCGAGAATCTGGCCCACGTTCATACGAGAAGGCACGCCCAGCGGGTTGAGCACGATTTCCACCGGCTGCCCGTCTTCGAGGTACGGCATATCCTCTTCGGGCAGGATGCGGGCAATCACGCCCTTGTTGCCGTGGCGGCCGGCCATCTTGTCGCCCACGCTCAGCTTGCGCTTCATGGCGACGTAGACTTTGACCAGCTTGATCACCCCGGGCGGCAGTTCGTCGCCCTTGGTGAGCTTGTCTTTTTTCTCGTTGACGATCTTTTTGAGCACATCGATCTGGCGCGAGGTCATTTCCTCGATCTCGTCGATCTGCTCGTTCACCCGCGGATCTTTATCCGCATACTTGATGCGCTTCAGGTTGCGGGTGGAGATGCGCTCAATCTCATCGCGATTGAGCATGGTGCCCTTGGTCAGCAGGCGCTTGTTGGTGCGCTCGTCGTGCAGGTCGGCCTGCACTTCCTTGTTGCCCAGAATATTTTCCAGGCGCTTCAGGCGCTCGTCGGTCAAGATTCGGATTTCATCCGACAAGTTCTTCTCGAGCTTCGCGATTTGCGTGCCTTCGATGAACTTGGCGCGCTCGTCTTTTTCCTGACCCTTGCGCGAGAAAATCTTGACGTCAACGATGACACCCTCAATGCCCGGCGGGCAGTAGAGCGAAGCGTCGCGCACGTCGCCGGCTTTTTCGCCGAAGATGGCGCGCAGCAGTTTTTCTTCCGGCGTCAGCTGGGTCTCACCCTTGGGCGTAACCTTGCCCACGAGGATGTCGCCCTGCTTGATGCTGGCGCCGATGCGGATGACACCTGCTTCGTCCAGATTGCGCAGCATGGTCTCGCTGACGTTTGGAATGTCGCGCGTGACTTCTTCCGGACCCAGCTTGGTGTCGCGCGCTTCGAGTTCGAATTCCTCGATGTGCAGCGACGTGTAGTAATCGTCCTTCACCATTTTTTCGGAGACCAGAATCGCGTCTTCGAAGTTGTAGCCGCGCCAGGGCATGAAGGCCACCAGCACATTGCGCCCGAGAGCCAGTTCGCCGTGGTCGGTGCAGGGACCGTCGGCAATGACCTCGCCCTTGAGAACGCGCTGTCCCTTCTTGACCACCGGCTTCTGGTTGATGCAGGTGTTCTGGTTGGAACGCTTGAACTTGGTGAGCTGATAAATATCGCTGCCCACCTCGCGCGACAACTGCGTGGGATGATGCTCGCCTTCGACGCGGACGATGATGCGTTCGGAATCGACCGAGTCGACGATGCCGTTGCGGCGCGCGAGAACCACGGCGCCGGAATCGCGAGCCGTGACGCCTTCCATTCCGGTGCCGACGATCGGGGCTTGAGCTCGCAACAGCGGAACGGATTGCCGTTGCATGTTGGCGCCCATCAATGCTCGGTTCGCGTCGTCGTGCTCGAGGAACGGAACCAGCGACGCGGCCACGGAAACCAGCTGCTTGGGGCTGACGTCAACGTAGTCGACTTCTTCGCGGCTGACGAATACGAAGTTGCCCGCCTTGCGGGCGTTCACCAGTTCGGCCACGATGCGGCCCTTATCGTCCAGTTCCACGTTCGCCTGGGCGATAGTGTGCCGGTCTTCTTCCCACGCCGAAAGATAGAACGAGAACGGCTCAAGCTCGATCGGCTTTTTGCGCTTCTCTTTCAACTCGGCGTTGAGTTTTTCGATCTCGTGTTTTTCCACGTGATCGCCGACTTTGTGATCGCTGTCGCCGGTGTTCACCACCGTGACGTAGTCGATGACGCGGCCGTTCTTGATTTTGCGATACGGCGACTCGATGAAGCCGTAGTCGTTGATGCGCGCGTAGCAGCTCAGCGACGAAATCAGGCCGATATTCGGACCTTCCGGCGTTTCAATCGGGCAGATGCGGCCGTAGTGCGTAGGGTGCACGTCGCGCACTTCGAATCCAGCGCGTTCACGCGACAAACCGCCCGGCCCAAGGGCGGAAAGACGCCGCTTGTGCGTGATCTCCGAGAGCGGGTTGGTCTGATCCATGAACTGCGAGAGCTGCGACGATCCGAAAAACTCGCGGATCGCAGCCATCACCGGTTTCGCGTTGACCAGATCGTGCGGCATGGCCGTGGACATTTCCTGGTACACGGACATTTTTTCCTTGATCGCCCGTTCCATGCGGACCAGGCCGATGCGGAACTGGTTTTCCATGAGTTCGCCGACCGCGCGCACGCGGCGGTTGCCCAGGTGATCGATGTCGTCGACCGCGCCGATGCTCTTGCGCAGCTTCAGCAGGTAATTGATGGTGTCGTAGAAATCGTCGGGATCAAGCGTGCGCTTGTCGAGACTGGTAAATTCCTGGTTCTCGTGCAGCTTGATGTTGAACTTCAAGCGGCCCACGCGCGAGAAATCATATTTGCGCGGATCGAAGAACATGCCGTGGAACAGCGCCGTCGCGGTGTCGAGCGTTGGCGGATCGCCGGGGCGCAGCTTGCGGTAGATTTCGATCAACGCTTCCTGCGGCGTCTTCACCGAATCGCGCTTCAGGGTCTGGCTGATCACCGTGCCCACGTCGTCGCGCTCGGGGAAGAACAGGCTCATCTCGATGACGCCGGAGTCGAGAATCTTCGAGAGCTTGTCGGCAGTCAGTTCGGAGTTGGCTTCGAGCATGACTTCGCCGGTGGTGGTGTCGACGATGTCGCCCGCCGTCCACGCGCCTTCGAGGTCGGTGATGTCGACTTCGATCTCGGTGATCTTCGCCTTCTGAATGTCCTTCAGAATCTGGGCGTTGATCTTGCGGCCGGAGTGGGCGATTTCGTCCCCCGACTTGTTCTTGATGCTGTGCGCGAGCTTCATGCCCAGCAGGTTCGTGGGCTTCTCGCTGGCCGGGTCAAGAGTCCAGTAAAGTTTCTTGTCGCGGATCGCGATGCGGTCCGTGGTGTAGAACGTCTTCAGAATGTCTTCGCCGGATCGCAGGCCGAGCGCGCGCAGGAAGATCGTGCCCAGGAACTTGCGCTTGCGGTCGATGCGGACATAGAGCACATTCTTCTGGTCGTACTCGAATTCCACCCACGAGCCGCGGTAGGGAATGATCTTTCCCAGGAAGTAGGTGCGGTTGTTGGCGGTTTCGAAGAACACACCGGGCGAGCGGTGCAACTGGCTGACGATTACGCGCTCGGTGCCGTTAATAATGAAAGTCCCGTTCTGCGTCATCAGCGGAACGTCGCCGAAGAATACTTCCTGTTCCTTAATGTCGCGAATCGAACGGTTGCCGGTCTCGGCGTCCTTGTCGAAAATGGTGAGCCGCATGGTGACCTTGAGCGGCGCGGAATAAGTCATGCCGCGCTCTTCGCACTCGGCCACATCGTATTTCAGCTGCAATCCGACCGGGTCGCCGCACTTGTTGCAGAAATCGGGCGTGTTGGCGTTGTAGGTGCCGCACTTCGAGCACAGCACTTCGCCGGGATGAAACGGGTCAGTGATGACCGTGTTGCCGCAATTTTTGCAGGTGGTGCGCAGGTGGTGCAGTCCCTTGAGGTGACCGCACTTGCACTCCCAGTTACCAATGGCGTAATCCACAAACTCAAGTTGTGATACGTTGCGGAAGTCGGTGATCGGGAACACGGACTGAAACACCGCCTGCAGGCCGCCGTCTTCGCGCTCGCTGGGCAGTTTGTCCATTTGCAGGAAGCGGTCGTAGGAACGCTTCTGCACCTCGATCAGATTCGGGATCTGAATGGTGGCTGGAATTTTTGAAAAATCGAAACGTTTACGGAAGGCATTCGTCTTCATCGTCGAGAAACTCCCAATCTTGGGCGCTGCCGAGAGCGGCGCCAAACCGCGGAATGTGGGGCGCGCCGTTTCTTACTGAAAGCCGCGCCGCGGTACTAACCTGGTAGATCGTTTAAGCGGTAGATCGTTGCACCGTAGATCGTTGAAGCATGGACCGTTGAAGCTGGACCGTCGAAGCATGGACCGTTGAAGCAAATGGATCGTTGAACCGTAGATCGTCGAAACCTAAAGATCGTTAAAGCAAAAATCGCGGCAGCAAAGATTCGCGAAACCCGGAAAACACGAATGGGCATCTGCCGGGACAGTGGTTCCCGCAGACGCCAACCGAGGCGTTTCGCCCTTCTTGTTTGAATTCTTTCGCGCCAGTTATTCGGCCTATTTCCGCTCCGCCTGCCTTGCGGAGCAGCTGCCCAAACTTCCCCGCGAGTCTCGCCCGCGCTTGAGTGAGGCTAGGGAAAGCGGTGTTATATAGATGCTAACACCGCCGCCCGCGCTTCACAACTAAGAAAGTCACTTATTTCCAGTTTTTGCACCAACTTAGGGCGATTATGCCCTGTGGATGATGCAAAACGGGAAAACGGAGGCGTCGAGCTGATTCCGTCCTGGAAGGCCCCCGGCCCTAACCCCGGCCAATGCCGCCGCACGCCAGATCCCTCGCAAAATACGCTCGGGATGACGCCGGCGGGCCCCCGCTTCGCTCACGCCCCGCTAAACGGCGTCACTTTACTTCGACAACGGCGCCGGCATCGGTGAACTTCTTCTTGATGGTCTCGGCTTCGTCCTTGGAAACGCCCTCTTTCACGGTCTTGGGCGCTCCATCGACCAGTTCCTTGGCTTCTTTCAGGCCCAGGCTGGTGACTTCGCGGACGGCCTTGATCACGTTGATCTTGTTTGCGCCAACCTCTTTGAGGACGACGGCAAACTCGGTTTTCTCTTCCGCCGGAGCCGCTGCTGCCGCGCCTGCGCCGCCGCCCGCCACCATCACGGGGGCTGCCGCTGCCGCCGACACGCCGAGCTTCTCCTCGAGCTTCTTAACAATGGAAGCCGCCTGCAAAAGCGACAGGTTTACGATTCCGTCTACTATCTGGTCTTCAGTTAGTGTTTCCGCCATTTTATTTCTCCGCTTGTTATCAGTTTTTTTGATTTTGCCATCGGCAAGCCGGGTTTCCAGTGCGGCAGGCTCATTTCCCGGCGCCAGACAACGCCTGGATCTGAACCGCGCAACCCCTGACTGCCGATGACTAAATCTCTTCGGATGGCTTGCGGCCATCCCGAACTTTGTGGCGCGGGCACTCCCTTCGACTTCGCTCAAGGCAAGCTTGCCCGCGAGGTTTTAGGCACCGCATGCAAGCGGGCAGGAAGTGCCCGCTCCACACAAGCTACGCCTTACGCCTCTTTGAACTTTTTCTGCTGCACGCCTTGATCGACTACCACGGCCAGATTGCGGCCGACTGCGCCCATGGCGGTTACCAGACGCTGCGCCGGGGCGTTGATCAGGAACAGCAGCTTCGACATCAACTCTTCCTTCGAGGGCATGCTGGCCAGGGCTTCGATCTCTTTGATCGAAATCACGCGGCCTTCGACCACGCCTACTTTGAAGGTGAATTCCGGTGTGTCCTTGGCGTACTTGGTGAGCGCCTTGGCCATCGCGACGGGGTCGCCCGTGGTATAGGCGATCGAGGTGACGCCGGTCAGGTTCTTCAGTCCCTCTTCGACCTTGGTGCCCTTGGCTGCGCGCTCGGCCAGCGTGTTCTTTACCACCTGATATTTCGCGCCCGCGCCGCGCAGAGCCTTCCGCAGCTCGAAATCCTGATGGACGGTGAGCTTGCTGTAGGTGGCGACCACCACGTTTGAAACATTCTTCAGGTCTTTGCTGAGCTTCTCGACCTGCTGCGTCTTTTTCGCTTTGGTGACTGGCATTGTCTATCCTTCTGAGTTCGATACTTCTAAATCTTGATTCACTGCCGGGCTTGCGACCGGCTCGGACAGCCGAGGCGGCAGTCCCTACATTTAGCGCCTAGGGCTTCGGCACTACGCCTTGGCCGCTAGCTCGATCGGGGCTACATCCAGCAAAATTCCTGGGCCCATGGTCGAACTCAGCGTGCAGCCCTTGATGTACTTGCCCTTGGCTACCGACGGCTTGGCCTTGATCACGCTGGTAATCACGACGGTCGCGTTTTCGATGAGCTTGTCGGGGGTGAACGAAATTTTTCCTACCGGAACGTGCACCAGCGCGGTCTTGTCGGTGCGGAATTCGACCTTGCCGGCCTTTACTTCTTTCACTGCCTGGGCCACGTCGAAGGTGACGGTTCCGGTCTTCGGATTCGGCATCAGGCCCTTGGGGCCGAGAATTTTGCCCAGGCGTCCGACGGACTTCATCACGTCGGGGGTGGCGATGAGCGCGTCGAAGTCAGTCCAGTTTTCTTTCGTGATCTTCTCGACCATCTCTTCGCCGCCGGCGAAATCGGCGCCGGCCGCTTCGGCTTCTTTCACCTTGTCGCCGGTGGCGATGACTAGGACTTTCTTGGACTTGCCCAGGCCATGTGGGAGAACGACCGTGCCGCGAACCATCTGGTCGGCGTGTTTGGGATCGACTCCCAGGCGCAGCGTGATTTCCACCGTTTCGTCGAACTTGGCGTATTTCACTTTCTGGAGGAGTGGAACCGCATCCTTCAGAACGTAGGCGCGGTGCTCGACTGCGGCGTGCGCCTTGGCGATGTTCTTTCCTTCTTTTTTCATTTGCTTTTCCTTGTCTCCCACCGCTCATCGTTGATTCGAGGAGCCGTGGTGATTTCGACTTACAAACCTCAGGGGCTAAAGCCCTTCAAAACCGGCGAGCTGGCGGCACGGCTGAAGCCGTGCCCTTCCACAGAGCTACCCGACTACTTCGATGCCCATCGACCTGGCCGTGCCGCGAATGCTCTTGATCGCGGTGTCGACCGAGGCGGCGTTCAGGTCGGGCATTTTCTGTTTCGCGATCTCTTCCACCTGCTTGGCGGTGACTTTGCCGACTTTGTCTTTGTTCGGAGTTCCGGAACCCTTGGCGATGCCGGCGGCGCGCTTCAATAGAATCGAGGCCGGCGGCGTCTTGGTGATGAAGGTGAAAGAACGGTCGTTGTACACCGAGAGCACGACCGGGATGATGAGTCCCTCCATCTCTTTCTGGTTGGTTCTGGCGTTGAACTGTTTGCAGAACTCCATGATGTTGATCTGCGCCTGGCCAAGGGCCGGGCCGACCGGAGGCGCCGGAGTCGCTTTGCCGGCGGCGATCTGCAGCTTTACGTAACCTGTAACTTTCTTTGCCACTTCTTTAGCTCCTAGCTTCTAGCTCTTAAGCTTCTAGCGCGGCCGTAACCTATGACTGCTCCAAGCGCTAACCCGATCGTCGGAACCAGTTTCTTCTGGACCGGATCCGCCGCAAGTCCAAGTCCCTCGATCGTATGCGCACCAATCACTTCCATATCGCTGCGTTCCGCGATCACGACGGTATCGGGGCCGCTAAACCCATCGCTCCCAACCCAAACCGCTGCGGTGTCCCTCTCGATGATGGAGCCGTCGATCGCACGAAATCCCATACGCCGCAACACCTGTGCTCCTAAACGTTCCAGGCGCTCGCGGTGGATCCATGAGAACGCGGCTCCCGTATCAACCATCGCAACAATTTCTTCCGTCTTGTCAGGCGCGCCAGGATTCCACACTCGCAATTTCGCGCTGAACGTACCATACACGCTACGCCACTTTCTCCACCTGGTTGAACTCCAGTTCTACCGGGGTGGAGCGGCCGAAAATTGTGACCATGACTTTCAGCGTCTCGCGATCTTCGTTCACTTCGTCGACTACGCCGGTGAAGCTGGCGAAGGGGCCTTCAGTGATGCGGACCGACTCGTTCTTCTCGAATTTGACTTTGAGCTTCGGCTTCTCGCGGCTGTCGGCCACTTTGTAGACGATGTGCTGGACTTCTTCTTCGGAGAGCGGCGTAGGCTGCTGGCCGGTGCCGACAAATCCGGTGACCCGCGGCGTGGACTTGACCACATGCCAGACGTGATCGTCCATGTCCATTTCCACCAGCACGTAGCCGGGATAGAACATGCGCTCGGAGGTGTATTTCTTGCCGCCGCGGACCTCGGTGACTGATTCGGTGGGGATCAGCACTTTGCCGATCTTGTCCTGCAGCCCGAAGGCGGCGACGCGCGATTCCAGCGACTCTTTCACCTTGCGCTCGAAGCCGGAATAGGAGTGGATGATGTACCACTTCATGTTCGGGTTGCGCGGCGCTTCGGCGGTCGCGGTGGTGGCGTTGGTTCCATCCGCGGCGGAAGCGTGCTGGTCGCCTTCTCCGCTGGGCCCTGCCTGGTTTTTTTCTTCGTCCTGCATAGGATGCTTCTTTGTGTCCGTCGATTTCGTCAGAGGTTCAATTGTGACCGTGAATCCCTGTCCCGCGAGTCTTATCCCGTGAATCTTGTCCCGTGAATCTATGATCCTTGAATCAGTGAGCCTTGAAATAGTTGAACAGGTACGTGACGCCGTGCTGGATGAAATAGTCGATCACGGCGAAATACAGCGCAAAAATGAAGACTGTGATGACCACCACCGTGGTCGTGGCCTGCACTTCCTTCCACGACGGCGCGGTAACTTTGCGCATTTCGGTGCGCACGTCGTTGTAGAACGATTTAATGCGTTCCGGCCAGGCCTTCACCGTGGTCACGAGTGCGTTTTGTTCGGTCATGGTCGCCATCTACTTCTTCCTTCCCACTCTCTGCTTCGAACTGCGCTTCCCACTGCGGCCTTGAATCGCTGCGGCCAAAATTCTGGCAGGGGCGGAGGGATTCGAACCCCCAAGTTCGGTTTTGGAGACCGACAGTTTAACCGTTGAGCTTACGCCCCTGTAAAGCTAGCCCGAGATCCCTCGCAAAGAACGCTCGGGATGACGCCGGGCGTCATTTCACTTCCTTGTGCGGCGTGTGCTTGCGGCAACGGCGGCAGAATTTCTTGAACTCCAGCCGCTCCGTGGTCGTCTTCCGGTTCTTGGTGGTCGAATAATTCCGCTCTTTGCAATCACCGCACTGTAAGGTCACAATTTCTCGGGGCATGAAAACAGCTCCTGGCTTCTAGCCGTCAGCTCTCAGCTGTCAGCTTTCAGTAAAAAACCTTGTCATCCTGAGGCGAGTTCTTTGTCGCCGAAGGACCTATGCACTTCTCGCAGGCTAGAGAACATCCTTGGGTGGCTTCTTTCCTTCTTCTCTAGCCAAGTCGATCAAAGTATTCCAGGGCACCACACCCACCAGTACAACCAGCAAGATCAAGAGCATCCACTTGCCTTCTTGCCATGTCATCCGGCACCCCAGCGTTCCTTACTGCACAATCTCCGCGATCGTTCCGGCGCCTACCGTGTGGCCACCTTCGCGGATGGCGAAGCGCAGGCCTTTTTCCATGGCTACCGGAGTGATCAGTTCAATCACCAGGCTCACGTTGTCGCCGGGCATCACCATCTCGGTGCCCGCGGGAAGTTCCGCTACTCCTGTCACGTCCGTGGTACGCAGATAAAACTGCGGACGGTAGCCCTTGAAGAATGGCGTGTGCCGTCCGCCTTCTTCTTTGGTCAGGATGTAGACTTCGGCCTTGAACTTGGTGTGCGGGGTAATCGATCCACCCTTGGCCAGCACCATGCCGCGCTCGACATCTTCTTTTGCGATGCCGCGCAGCAGGAGGCCGGCGTTGTCACCGGCCATGCCTTCGTCGAGCTGCTTCTTGAACATCTCGACGCCGGTCACGACCGTTTTGCGGGTGTCGCGGAAGCCGACGATTTCCACTTCTTCGCCGACTTTCACTTTTCCGCGCTCGATTCTTCCAGTCACTACCGTGCCGCGGCCCTGAATCGAAAAAATATCTTCAATCGGCATCAGGAACGGCTTGTCCAGTTCGCGCACTGGTTGCGGAACGCTCTTGTCCACCGCTTCCATCAAGGCGTCGATCTGCTTCTCCCATTTCGCTTCGCCGTTCAGCGCGCCCAAAGCGGAGAGCCGGATTACCGGAACATCATCGCCGGGAAACTTGTAGCTCTTCAGCAACTCGCGCACTTCGAGCTCGACCAGATCCAGCAGCTCGGGATCGTCGACCGCGTCACACTTATTCAACGCGACCACGATGTAAGGCACGCCCACCTGCCGCGCCAGCAGCACGTGCTCGCGCGTTTGCGGCATGGGACCGTCGGTGGCGGCGACCACGAGGATCGCGCCATCCATCTGGGCTGCGCCCGTGATCATGTTCTTGATGTAGTCAGCGTGCCCGGGGCAATCGACGTGCGCGTAGTGCCGGTTCGCCGTCTCATACTCCACGTGCGCCGTGGCAATCGTGATGCCGCGAGCCTTTTCTTCCGGCGCGTTGTCGATCGAATCGAACGACCGGAACACGATCTTCGGATTATGCTTCTGCAACACCTTGGTGATGGCCGCCGTCAGCGTGGTCTTGCCATGATCGATGTGACCAATCGTCCCAACGTTGCAGTGCGGCTTGTTGCGATCAAATTTCTCTTTCGCCATAACGCAGCTCTTAGCTCCTAGCTCTTAGCTTCTAGCTCAACTATTGATCTCAGCTTGTTATCTAAGCTTCTTATCTAACTCTGTCATCCTGAGCGGCGCGTTTTGCCGCGAGGGACCTATGCAACTTTGCTGTAGCTACAACTTCAGTAATACTGATTCAGTAATACTGGTACAGCTTCTTAAACTTGTGCCGCAGCGCGACGTCGACGCCTTCCAGCTTCGACAGGTAAAACTCGCGCATCTGGGCCTGATCGGAAACCGGCAGCCCCTGATACAACTGCTGCGCGTTCAAGCCCGCCTCACCCGCGGCGTCTTCCAGCAGGCGCGCCGCCAAGATTCCATCAAAGTCCCGAACGCGAATTCCTTTGCGATCGAGCTGCTTCAGGAACCGCTCTGCTTTTCCAGGTAAGAACGCCTGCTCGACTGCTGCCTGCAGCTTGCCGAACTCTTCGACCTTCTCAACCTTGATTGTCGCCTGTTCGAATGCCAACGTCAGCTCCGTGCGCTTCGCGCGTGAATGAATCTCTGGAGCGGGAGACGGGAATCGAACCCGCGACCAACAGCTTGGAAGGCTGTGACTCTACCACTGAGTTACTCCCGCCCTGGAACAGCTCTCAGCTATCAGCCGTCAGCTTTCAGCTAAACCTCACTCGACCCTTCGTTCGGCTTCTGCTTGATCAGCGCTCGTATCAAAACCAAGGTCGCGACCCCTGAGGCGATTCCCGCAAGTATGACAGCAACCTCGTAAATCGGACCTCTGTGCAAGACAAGCCGAGCAAGAATTCGAATCCACACCAGAACCACAACCAGCCGGAACATTACGATCACGCTGCGCTTTTCCTTACTGGCGAGCAGACGCCCGACCGTAACGACGAACAACACGCAATAGACGAAAACCAACGCCGACCAGGCCCACCATAGAACGGGCCAGATGTGATACATGTCAGCACCGCTCTCAATCTCTGGAGCCGATGACCAGGATTGAACTGGTGACCTCTCCCTTACCAAGGGAGTGCTCTACCAACTGAGCTACATCGGCTCAACCATCTCGGCTACAGATCCCTCGCAAACCACGCTCGGGATTTCGCCAGCGGGCTCCCGCTTCGCTCACGCCCGCTAAACGGCTCAACATCGGCTCAAACCCAGCTGTCAGCTTTCGGCTGTCAGCTCTCAGCCACTTCTACTGACGCCGACTTCTCCGGCTCGCCGGCCTGGTCCTCGTCCACGTGCAGAACATCTCTGCGGCGCAGGACCGACTTCACTGCGAACAGGGCCAGAATCACCAGCGTTCCCGCTCTCAACCTCGGGTCCGTGATCGTGCCCCAGGTCAGCGCCCCCAGAACCACGTAACAGATCAACGCTATGGACAGGCGGCTCACAGAATTCCAAGATCCCTCGCGAAAACCGCTCGGGATTTCGCCAGCGGACTCCCGCCTTGCTCTTGCTCGGCTCACGCCCGCTAAACGGCTCAAAATGGTGCACAGGGAAGGATTCGAACCTTCGTACCTCGCTAGGAGGGACAGATTTACAGTCTGTTGGCTTTAACCACTCACCCACCTGTGCAAAAAATCCCGGGCGATGCGGCCGTTACGCTCCGTCCAGCAGACCACCAATGCAGGGACGCCGGAACCGCTCACGGAAAACCCGCAGACCAATCCATTTTACTTTCGCAACACAGGGAAACCAAGGCTCGCGCACAAGACACCGCGAAGATCACTACACGCCGGAAAATTTCCGAATGGAGTGGGTTTGGAAAAACCTGCTGCGCCGCTACCGAGTCCGCCGAACCGCCGGAAAATTCGTCTGCCTGTTATCGTTCTCTGCTAACGTTCTCTGGAGCTGGCGAAGGGATTTGAACCCCCGACCCCCTGATTACAAATCAGGTGCTCTACCGACTGAGCTACGCCAGCAATTCCGGGGAAAGACGCGCCATCGCGCAAACTTATCCCTCTGATCCCTGCCAGATGTACGGGACAATTAATTAAGTTATCACAAGGGGAAGTTTTGGCGCAACCGCCTCGGCACCCGTTTGTCGTCTTTGCGTTCTCGCGCGATCAGCCGTAAGATTTGAAGGTGGGGGTGGTGGGGATTGGACCCACAACCTGCGGATTCAAAGTCCGCTGCTCTACCGGAATTGAGCTACACCCCCAAGGGGGCATTCGAGGGTTAGCGCCCAAGAATGCCCTGTCGTTTAGCTCCTTGGTGGTGGCGGTCGGATAGCCATGGCAGTCTCCTTCCTGTGGATTGAACACCCTGAAAGTCACTTCGGGCGCCGGCCCTTCGTTGCCTCGTCCGGCCGAATAATGCGCGGCGCATCGTCGCCGGCAAGATCACCGAGCGTCATGAAGCCGCCGCCGTAAACCGTCTGTAATTGATGGTCGAGCGTCACATAGCTGGAGCTCATCGGCGCGACCACGCCTCGGAAGGGGTTGTACTTCCTTTTGCGCCTTCGCAGCTTTCTTCCGGTGTCCTTCCATCGCCAAGCCATGACGCCTTCAGTCTTTGTGACTTCCGCCTCCTCGGGCCTCAGTCGCTTAAGGGCTGCGTGAACGCTAGAAAGGGGGTTCGTTGTGTATTGGCTGAAGTCGAATTTGCTTTTGCAGAGCGCATCGCGGACTTCGGTAGCGGTGTGGGATTTCTTAGGCGCTGCCTGAAGTACCGCGCGGATCGCGTCCGAAAGCGTCACAGGCTCCCCGGACAAATTATCGAAAAGGGTCAACCAGTGACCTTTTTTGTCGTCGGGAAGCATGTTGATCGTAGCGACGATAAACTGCTCTTTCTGCGCAGCCCTCCAGTCGATCTCTCGGCGTTCTTTCACCAAGTCGGTGTATTCCCTGAAGGCTTGTTCCAAAAGCTCGTTATAGTCAATAGCAGTCATAACGGTCACCTACAGTTATAATTATAACTATGCCTATAGCAAAAGGCAAGAGAAAAACGGTGTGCTTGTGGCGAGACCGTCGAGCTGCGCTCGACCGGACAGCCGGGGCGGCTGTCCCCACATAAGCACACCCGGGTGCTATTATTTCACCGCTAGTCGCATTTCATGCGAATTCGAAGCCCTTTCCCCCTTGTGCTGGCGGTGGTGGTTGTGGCTGCGGCGGTTACCGTCGCGGTCCAGCTGCGAAAGAATGCGCCGCCGGAACCGGCCCGTTTGCTGCCCGGTGCGGATGCCTTCGTGTATGTGAATCTGGGCTGGGTGCGGAAATTGAATCCCGAGAGCGGAGTGCCCGCCGTTTACCACGATCCTGACTATCAGAGTTTCATCGAACAGACCGGCTTTGAGTTTGAGCGCGACCTCGACGCCGCGGCTTTCGCCGTCCACTACCCGGTGAACTGGCCGGGCGGCGGGACGGGCAGCTCCGCGCCCGAGCCTCGCTTCTCGGAAGTATTCATCGGCAAGTTTGACGGTGGAAAACTGGGCGCTTACCTGAAGCAGCATGCGCAATCGGTCGAGAATTACCAATCGGTGGACATTTTCACGATTCCGATCGAGGGGCGATCGTTCCGGGTGGCGATTCTGGGCGTGGACGCGGTGGCTTGCTCGAACCATGACGATGCGGCCGTGATCCGCGGCATGGTGGACCGCTCGCGGCGGCTGGCGTCTCCGTTTGGCGGGCCGGCGCTGCTGCGCCGGTATTACAAGCGGGTGCAGTTTGACAGCCCCGCGTGGATAGTGGCGCATGTGCAGCCTGCCGCGCCGGGATTCGGCGGATGGGATGACGTTTTTTCGAAACCTGCGGACCTGGTGATCTCCGCTGGCTACAATCCACTGCATTTGCCGCTGCGGTCGGGGGCGCTGCATCTTCGCGCCGAAGCTCTGACTGGCAGTGTGGACGACGCGCGGGGCATCGCCGACAAACTCAAGGCTTATCTCACCGTTTTTCACGCGGCCGAAGGGTCGGTGGGCAGCTCCGGAACTGACGCGGACGTGAAGGCTCTGTTCGACAGTCTGCAGGTGCGGCAGGAGGGCGACCGGGCCACGCTGAATGCCGCGATCCCTGCGGGGTTCTTGAAAAAGATGCTGGCGGAATCTCCGGCGGGAGTTGCGGCGAGTCCCGGGTCGCGCTAGTGCGTACGGCAAATTACGCGAAACTAAATGCTGTTGGCTGCGTCTCATTATTCGTCGACGGTTTAATTACCCAGGTAGAGCTCAGGGTTTCGGCCTCGTCGCAGGGGCTGTCGAGCTTCGCTCGACCGGACAGCCGGGGGCGGCTGCCCCACATGAGGATCGCACGAACCGAGACACTCTCAACGTCGACATCCGGCGTTGGATCGCTGGCAGCAGGTACAATTAAGAGTTGAGAACAGAAGCGGATACGAATTAGAAGCCGATGTCGAATCTTCCACTCCCCATTGCCGCATTTTTTGCGGGCCTGATTTCGTTTCTCTCGCCGTGCGTGTTGCCCCTGGTCCCGGGATACCTATCGCTGATTTCGGGGGCGGGTGTTGAGGAACTGAAATCGCCGCAAGCTCACCTGATGCGGCGCGTCATGGTGAATTCCGTAGGATTCATCCTGGGGTTCAGCGTGGTGTTCATCGCGTTGGGCGCGGCGGCCACCGAGATTGGACAGGTGCTGGGAATTTATAAGCACACGCTGGCGAAGGTGGCCGGGGTGGTGATTATTTTGTTCGGATTGCACCTGACCGGCATCTTCAAGATCAAGGCCCTGTACATGGACGCGCGGCTGCACAGCCTGAAAGGCAGCAATACTCCGATCGGAGCTTTTGTGATCGGCTTTGCGTTTGCTTTCGGCTGGACGCCTTGCCTGGGGCCGATTCTCACCGCGATCCTGACCATTGCCGGGGAGCAGGACACGCTGGTGAAAGGGATCCTGTTGCTGGCGGTATACTCGCTGGGATTGGCGGTGCCGTTCCTGTTCACGTCGTTGCTGATGGAACGGTTCCTCAAGTTTTACAGCCGCTTCCGCTCGCACATGCACGCGCTGGAAGTGGCTTCCGGCGGGTTGTTGATCGCGCTTGGGGTCCTGCTGGTGATTGGCCGGTTTACGCTGATCTCGAACTGGTTTTCGTTCTTGAACCGTTTCGCTTTGTAAGGAGTTTGGTTATGGAAACATCGCCGCCAATTATCCCTCCGCCTTCAGAGCCTAGCCCACCACCATCGGGCGGCGCGGGACGCAATCCGCTTGCCCTGGTTGTCGTGGCTGTGGTCGTGGCCGGGATGCTGTATCTGGGCCTTCACATGGCTAGCCGTCCACGCCCTCATCTCACGCAAGCCACGCTGGCTCCCGACTTCACGCTGGAATCGCTTGACGGCAAGAGCATGCGCCTCTCCGATCTGCGGGGGAAGGCGGTGCTGCTCAACTTCTGGGCGACGTGGTGCACTCCGTGCAAAATTGAAATGCCGTGGTTCGTCGAAATGCAAAAGCAATACGGCGCGCAAGGCCTGCAGATTGTGGGCGTCGCCATGGATGACGCCAGCAAGGAAGACATCGCCAAGTTCGCCAAAGATATGGGCGTGAACTATCCCATCCTGATCGGCAAGGAAGCGGTGGGCGATCAGTATGGCGGCGTGCCGGCGCTGCCCGAAACTTTTTTCATCGGCCGTGATGGAAAGATCGTGGACAAGATTCTGGGGCTCAAAGGCAAGGGCGACATCGAGGAGGACATCAAGCGGGCACTCGACACGGAGCAGGGCGCCACCCAGGAGCCCGCCGCTTCGGCAAGTGCGGTGAACGTTCCAGTGAGTGTTCCGAAGTAACATGCATTGCGCGACCCGGTGCCCTACTATTTCGTTTGATGTGCGTGCAGTTCTCCTGGCTGCGCGGCCTCAGAATTGGCAATAGGAAAGCGGCAGGGATCGCTCTAGAGTTGGTGAACGAGATTGCGTAAAGCTGGAATGACATTCCACGGCGGCAAATCGAGACTGGTGGTGCCTCTGCTCGCGCTGTCGTTGGCGCTGTCGTTGGCGGTATTGTCCGCGGGAACGGCACTTGCGCAATCAGGGAAAACGGCGCCAGTCGTCACGCCTCTGGGCGATGCGCCATTGGCGCCCACGCCCGCGCCGGTTCCCGGAAAAGTGCCTTCGGTAGTGATCGCGCCGGTTCCGCTGGTGACTGCGCCCCGCGCCGCGCAGACCATGGTGAATCTGGATTTCCGGGTGCCGCACGGCTATCACATCAATTCCAACACGCCCAAGTCTGAGTTTCTGATTCCGACGGCTTTGAAGATGGACCTGCCTACCGACATCATCCTGGGTAAGATCGACTATCCCGCGGGGGACGATTTGGCCTTTCCTTTTTCTCCCGACGAGAAGTTGAACGTCTATACCGGAGACTTCAGGATTGTGGTGGCGGTGCATCCGCTGCTCTCGGTGACGCCCGGCAAATACGTGATGCACGGCGTGTTGCGCTACCAGGCCTGCGACAATTCCGCCTGCTATCCTCCGAAGACGGTGCGCGTGGAGTTCAATGTGAAAGTCGTAAAGGAACCCGCTACGCACCACGCCAATCCTGCGCAAAGCCCGCACGTGCATAGCTAGGTTTCAGCTTTTGGCTTTTAGCTCTTGGCTCTTAGCTAAACCGCAGTCGTTTTGACTGACGAACATCCATCCCCTAAGATTCCCTTCTCATGAAACGATTGTGTTTGCTAAGTCTCACGCTGGTTGGGCTGGGGGTGCTCGGTTGGGCGCAATCGTCGTCGCCTAAATGGCTCTACATCGATGATGTCACCGTCATCGACGCAACTGGCGCTCCTCCGCAACGACACTGCAGTGTAATTGTGCGCGATGGCCGCATTATTGGAATTGTCCCTAGCGAAGAACTGGAAAAAAAGAGCCGGGAACCTCTCGGTACCTGGGTAGATGGCAAGGGCAAGTTTCTGATTCCCGGGCTGTGGGACATGCATGTTCACATGGTGTTCGGGGACTGGTTCCCGCGCGCGAAAGAAATCACGCTGCCGCTTTTCATTGCCAACGGCATCACCGGCGTACGGGACATGGGCGGGGAAATGGACGTGCTTCAGCAGTGGCGCAAGGAAATTTCTGCCGGCACTTTGATCGGGCCGCGCATGGTGATTCCCGGGCCCATGCTCGATGGCCCGCAGCCGCGGTTTCCGAGTTCGATCGCAATCAAGACCCCGGAAGACGGGCGGCGCGCGGTCGATGATCTGAAGCAGCGGGGAGCGGATTTCATCAAGCTGCAGTCGCTCATTCCGCGCGATGCGGTGTTTGCCATCGCCGACGAGGCGCGCAAACAGGGAATTACGTTTGTGGGCCACGTGCCGGATGCGGTGCGTGCGTCCGAGGCTTCGAACGCAGGGCAGAAGAGCTTTGAGCATCTGATCGGGATCTTTGAAGGCAGCTCCCCGCTTGAGGACGAGTTCCTGAAAGGCGCGAAAGGTCCGGGCAAGTTTCTTTCTACTTACGATCCCAAGCGCGCGGCGGCGTTGTTCGCTCTGTTGGCAAAGAACCAGACATGGCAGTGTCCGACGCTGGTATGGGAACGCGGCGGGAACCTGATCGAAGAAACGGATTTTGCCCACGACACACGCGCCAGGTATGTGCCCGCCTACTGGAAAGACGTAACCTGGAAGCGATTCACTGACCAGGTAATGCATGAGTTCAACACCGATGATCTCCCCACGCGCAGGCGTTTCGTAGCGAAAGAACTGGAGGTGGTGAACGCCATGCACCGCGCCGGGATTCCGTTTCTCGCGGGAACCGACACGTCTTCGGGGGTTTACGTTTTCCCGGGATTCAGCCTGCATGAAGAACTGCAGAGATTTGTGGCCGCGGGATTCACCCCGATGGAAGCGCTGCAAACGGCTACGCTCAACCCGGCAAAATTTCTGGGCATGGAAGACCGAGTGGGAACGATCGAAAAGGGCAAGCTGGCCGATTTAGTTCTGCTCGACGCGAACCCACTCGACGACATCCGCAACACCCAGAAGATCGCCGCTGTGGTCGTCAACGGCCGTTACTTCTCACGAGCCGACCTGGACAAAATGCTCGCGGGCGTGGAAGCCGCGGCAAGCGCGAAGTGAGCGCGCGATCTCCGCTCGCTCAAAAACAGGCTGTCATCCTGAGCGAAGCGAAGGACCCCTGCAATTTGACAGCGGCGTCACGTTGCATAGGTCCTTCGGCGCGAAAACCTGCGCCTCAGGATGACAAATCTCGAGCAGCCTGTATTTTAGTCGGTGCGCGGCGTCGCGCTGGCCAGCGCGAGAACGGTTCCGGCAAACAGCAGCGTATCGAAAAAGTAGTTGAGCCCCTCGACTTTGACCGCAGTGCTCGGGTCGCCCAGCGCCGCGATCAGAATCGGGCCATAGATGAACACGACCAGCAGCACAATCCAGGAGCCGAGATAAGTTGCCGCCATCCGCGTCTTCTTCGCTAGGAGAATGCTCACCCCGGCGGCGACGAGAATTGCGCCCGTGACATAGCCGATCAGCAACTGCCCAGGGATCCACGGGGGCATGAGTTTTTCGAGTGGGATTCCGGGGCACGACGTAGGATGCCGAAAAGTCTCGACGCCATAAAATGTAGCGGCGATCCCGGTCAACACCCGGCCCACGGTAATAAGAAATGCGGGCGAGATCGGGATGAACGCCCGGCCCGCGATGATGAACTTGTTTTCGCCGTGCTCCTGCAGTGCGTTTCCCGCAAGAAGCCAACCTCCGCCACCGAACGACATTTCGCGGAGGAAAAACGTCCATCCGAACCGGTCCCTGGGGTTAGCGAGAGCTCCCGGGAGGTCCATCATCGCCACAAAAAGAAACATCATGATCCCGAATAGCAGGCCGGACCAGCGAACTTGAATTTTTGTGGCAATGCTCAAGGACGCGGCCAGCAAGGCAAAGCCGACAAAATACGTCCAGAATAAATGCCACGGCATATACGAGGGCACGAGCGGCATGATGTCTTTTGCGTCCGAGAGATGCTCTGCGCCGAAGACCGCGAGGGGAAGCGCGAAGCACAAATTGCTCAGCACGACGACCTTGTCGAGGCCGCGAGCCCGCGCGAGATCGGTCTTCGCAGCCCACAGCGCAATCAGCAAAAGCAGGATCGCGGCGGCGCACATCGATGCCGGGATGGGAGAGAACTCAAAAAATATGGCGAGGATAGTTGGGTGCATGGGAATGCCAGACGGACGATTCCGTCATCGCGCGGGAGTTTCTCCCGGGCAACACAGCGAGGCGAATTGTACTACCGAAAATTTGGCCAGGATATCTGCTTGTGACAGGCTTCTGTGGCGAGCTGACGAGCGTCTGAGTTTCGATTGTCGGACGACATTACCAGGCTGGAGTGCGCCAGTGGATTTAGCGGCTGCCGTCACACACTTCTTCCCGAATCAGGACGAGTGTTGGAAATATATAGCCGAAAAGCTCGTTGGATCTAACCATTCGGGAAGACGTGACGGACAAAAAAGAAGAGATCCAGAGCCGTTGGGAAGCTGCTGCAACTCTTCATTTCTGGCTGCGACGTCTGCTTGAGAAAGGCGACAGCTCCGACGTCATCACCGGAGTGGCAAAGGCGATAACGGATTTATTCCTGACCCACGAAGAAGCCCGCGAGGCCATCGAGACGGGATTTCTGGAACACGCACTCGAGACGTCGGACCTGAGGTCGTATTTCGAATATTGGTCCAGAGACGAGCGACTCAGGAAGGCGTGGGAGCGAGCTCTGGAGTGGGGAAAGGCTCATCCCGACTTTATGTGGGATTTGTTCGTCAACCATGAACGTTGAGTCCCGATTCAACCTTTCCCGCCTTGCTTCTTCTCTGCTCGCGCCCAGGCGTCTTTCAGCGCCACTGTGCGGTTGAACACCGGCTTCCCGGGCTTCGAATCTGGGTCGGCGCAGAAATATCCCAAGCGCTCGAACTGGTAGCGAGTGCCGGCCGCGGCATCGGCGAGCGACGGTTCCACCTTCGCGTCGGCGATGATCTCCAGCGAACTCGGATTGAGATTGTCGAGCACATCTTGGCCGGGTTCGACGTCGCTGGGATTTTCCTTGCTGAACAAGTTTTCGTAAATGCGCACCTCGGCGTCGACGGTGTGCGCGGCTGACACCCAATGGATGGTCGATTTCACTTTTCGGCCGTCGGGAGAGTTGCCGCCCTTGCTCGCGGGGTCGTAGGTGCAGTGCACTTCGACGACTTCGCCTTTTTCGTTTTTCACCACGCTCTTGGCAGTCACGAAATAGCCGTAGCGCAGGCGAACTTCGCGTCCCGGCGAGAGGCGGAAATATTTTGGTGGAGGAACTTCGCGGAAATCGTCCTGCTCGATGTAGAGCACGCGCGAGAACGGAATCTTGCGCGATCCTGCGGTCTCGTCTTCGGGGTTGTTCACCGCGTCCAGTTCGTCGACCTGATCTTCTGGGTAGTTGTCGATCACAACTTTCAGCGGACGCAGCACCGCCATCACCCGGGGAGCACGCTTGTTGAGATCTTCGCGAACGAAATGTTCCAGCATGGCCAGCTCAATCGAGCCGGTAGTCTTCGACACGCCGATCGACGCGCAGAAATTCCGAATCGCCTCGGGCGTATAGCCGCGGCGCCGGATGCCGCTCAACGTTGGCATGCGCGGATCGTCCCATCCGCGCACCCGGCCCTCCTGCACCAATTGCAGCAGCTTGCGTTTGCTCAACAACGTGTAAGTGAGGTTGAGCCGGTCGAATTCGATCTGCTGCGACGGGAAAATTCCCAGCTGCTGAATGAACCAGTTGTAGAGCGGGCGATGATCTTCGAACTCCAGCGTGCACATGGAGTGCGTGACTTTTTCGAGCGAGTCCGACTGCCCGTGCGCGTAGTCGTACATGGGATAAATGCACCACTTGTTGCCGGTGCGGTGATGCTCGGCGTGCAGAATGCGATACATCACCGGGTCCCGCATGTTCAGGTTCGGCGAGGCCATATCGATTTTGGCGCGCAGCACGCGCGAGCCGTCAGGAAACTCGCCAGCACGCATGCGCTCGAACAGGTTCAGGTTTTCTTCCACCGAGCGGTTGCGATGCGGGCTGTTCGTGCCCGGCTCGGTGAGCGTCCCGCGATGCTTGCGAATTTCTTCCGCCGATAGATCGTCGACGTAAGCTTTGCCATCTTTGATCAGCTTGACCGCCCATTCGTAGAGCTGATCGAAATAATCCGATGCGTAGAAAAGACCGTCCCAGTGAAAGCCGAGCCACTGCACGTCGGCCTTGATCGACTCCACGTATTCCGTTTCTTCTTTCTCGGGATTCGTGTCGTCAAAGCGCAGATTGGTGTGCCCGCTGAACTCGTCAGCGAGTCCGAAATCGAGGCAGATGGCCTTCGCATGGCCAATGTGCAGATAGCCGTTCGGTTCGGGAGGAAAGCGAGTTTGCACGTGACCCTGATATTTGTTGGTCTTCAGGTCGTCAAGAATAATGTCGCGTATGAAGTTGGAGGGGCGAGACTCTGGCGCTGTGTTTTCTTCGGCCTCGGCCTCGGCAGACGGCGTTTTCATACTCTGATCTTACCGCAAGAAAATGTCCCGGTGCGCGGCTCGTGCTTTGCGTTCGGAAGAGCTAGCGGAGGGGCGGACGCCCTCGTCCGTTCAGGCTGTGGCACGGCTCTGGATAACGCGGCTTTTGATCAACGGCTCTATGGCGTGTTGATGACAACTCTTCTGTGGCACTGCTCCCCGGACGAGGGCGTCCGGGGTTCCCTGCGTTTCGAGCTAGACGCCTGCCGATACGATTTGGCCCGAAGTGGACGCGAGCGATTTCTGCTCCGCGAGTCGCTTTCGATACATCACATGGCGCCAGCGCGTCATCTCGACCAGCGGTTTCCACACAGGGTTCACTAGGTCATGCTTGATCAGGAGGTGCCAGAAGCGGTTGGAACGCTTGTAGAGGTAGGACATGGCGAGGTAAAGCGGTACGGCCTGCAAGTCTTGTGGTCGCCGGCGCCAGATCGATGCGTGCGAAAACAGCCGCTGGTAGATCCAGGCGTAGCCGCGTTCGAGTTCTTCCGGCGTCATGTGCTTTGGCTGGAAAACGGCGTGGCCAGTGTCGTAGAGAGTCCAGTCGCGATGCAGGATTCGGCCTTGCGCTTCCATCTGCTGAAACAACGGGGTCGCGGGATAGGGCGTGAGAATGTGAAACGTAGCGCACTCGAGCCGGTTTTCTTCGATCCATTCGGCGGTGCGCGCGAACACGTCTTTGCGATCGTGGTCGAAGCCGAGGACGAACGATCCATTCACCTGAATGCCGTAGTCGTGCAGGATGCGCACGCGGCGCGCGTAGTCGGAAGTCTTCGGCGTTTTCTTGCGCGCGTCGGCCAGATTGTTGTCGGAGAGAGATTCGAATCCCACGAAGACGCCGGTGCAGCCCGCCAGCGCCATGTGGCGAATCAGGCTGGGATCGTCCGTCACGTCGATGGTGACGGCGGCGCTCCAGATTTTATTGAGTGGGCGAAGCGCGGCGCATAACGCGTGCAGGTAGTCGCGGCGGGAGCCGAGGTTGTTGTCGATGAAGACAGCATAGGGTTCGCCATTTTCCTGAAACTCGAAAGCAATCTGTTGCGGGCGCTTCATGCGGTAGGGCATGCGCAGGCCGTCAGTGGCGAGATAGCAGAAGCCGCAGCGGTTGTGGCATCCACGCGTCGCGATCAGGCTGGTGGTGGTGAGAAAGCTGTGGCGCGGAAGAATCGAACGGCGCGGGGAAGGGTCGTCGGAGTATTCGTTTTCGTAGGTGGCGACGTAGCGCGGCTGCAGAGAATTGTTTTCGATGTCGCGCAGTATGCACGGCCAGAGTTGCACTCCGTCGCCAAGGGCCAGTGCGTCCGCGTGGGGAGCGCATTCGTCGGGACAGGACAGCACATGCAGCCCCCCGAAAATTACGATTGCGCCGCGGGCGCGATACCAATCGGCCAACTCGTAAGCCCGGCGGGCAAAGGTGAGATGCACCGTAATGCCCACCACCTGCGGCATCGGCCGGAACGGCGGGCGGCCGTCGAGCAGGTTTTCATCCCAATAGTCGACGCGCCAGTGCGCGGGGGTGGTGGCGGCAAAGCTGGTCAGCGCCAACGTCGGCGTGAGCACGTGTTTGCCAAAGCTGGCATTGGCGTCTTTGGCGTAGAACGGGTTGATCAGTAAGGCGTAGTGCGGCTCGATTGTGCTTGCGGGTGCGTTGCAGTCGAGAGCTGGTGCGGTGGTCATTTCCGGAGGGATCCAGCGTTTTTTGATGGGGTGAAGGAAGGGTTCGTTCGGTGCGATCATTCATGTACTTTATAATACAAAGTACTTCATGTCAACGGCTCACACCTGTCTGCAAAAGCAGCTTTGTCATCCTGAGCGGAGCGAAGGACCCATGCAATTTGCCAGCAGTGTTTCAGCGGCAGCAGGTTGCATGGGTCCTTCGGTCCGCAGAATAGGCGGACCTCAGGATGACAACGGATTAAGGAGCTAGTTTTCCTTGGAGCTCTGTTCAGCTCATCGTCAGGACGACTCTGAATCTGGCTTTGCCGCTGATCATCTGCTGGTAGGCGTCGGCAGCTTTTTCCAGCGGATACTTTTCGATCATGGGGCGGACGCCGGTGAGAGAACTGAAGCGGAGCGTGTCCTCGGAATCTTTGCCGGTGCCCGAGGCCCAGCCTTTGATCGTGCTGCGCCCACCGATGAGTTGGAGGGGCGTTACCGTAAGCGATTCAGCCCCCGCTCCTATCACCAGGAGCGTGCCGTTCGCAACGAGGCCATCCACCAGAGAAGAAATCGATTTTGAGTCGGGCGCGGTCGCGAGGATTATCTTGGCACCGCCCAGTTTTTTCAGCGCCGCGGCGGGTGCGCCTGCGCTGGTGTCGATGTATTCGTGAGCTCCCAGCTTCGTGGCCAGCGGCTGCTTGTCGGCGCCGCGGCCGATGGCGACGGTGCGGAAACCCATCTGGCGGGCATATTGAATGCCGAGATGGCCGAGGCCTCCAATGCCCTGCACGGCGACCAGATCGCCGCCGCGCGCGCCGGAATTGCGCAGCGCGTTGAACACGGTAATCCCCGCGCAGAGCAGCGGCGCGGCTTCGGCGGCGGGCAGGTCGTCGGGCATGGCGGCGACGGCTTCGGCGGGCGCGACCATATATTCCTGATAGCCGCCGTCGAATGTAATGGCGGTGATCTTTTCGTTCTGGCAGTTGATGAAGTCACCGCGGCGACAGGGATCGCACTGGAAGCAGTGGCCGCCGTGCCATCCCAGGCCGACCCGCTGACCAGACTTCCACAGCGTGACGTCGGCGCCGAGGGCGTCGATGCGCCCGGCAATTTCATGGCCCGGCACGCGCGGATACTGAATTCCCGGCCAGTATCCTTCTTTGACCAGCGCATCGCTGTGGCAGATGCCGCAGGCCTCCACTTTAATGCGCACCTGACCGCGCCCGGGCTGCGGAATCGGGCGCTCAACGACTTCGAAGTTTCCACCGGGTTTGCTGATCTGAACGGCTTTCATAAGAGACCTCTTTCGATATCTGGTTTAGAAATTTGTGGGTTGGATGGCGATTGCTGAAGAGATTTGCTGCACCTTGCATCATTCGCACGTGCTAATAGATTAGAAACTGCACGCCGGGATGCAACAAACTCTGCGGCGGGATTTTCAACAACTTAAGAGAAACCCCATTCACCACTAAGGACGCTAAGGTGCACGTAGGAAAACCTTTGGTGCGCCAGCTTGCTAAGCGACTTTTTGGATCGCTTGTTCGATTCGCTTGAGCGTGGTTTCCTTCCCCAACACTTCCAGTGTTTCGAACAGCGGGGGCGCATTTTTGCGGCCGCAGACGGCGACGCGGATGGGCTGGAACATTTGTCCGGCTTTCACGCCTAGCTCCTGGGCGGCGGCGCGGAGGGCTTGATCCAGCGGATCGTGTTTGAATTCGACGGTTGGCAAAACTTCCTGCGCGCGCTTTAGAACTTTCAACGCCATCGCCGCGTCTCCTTTTTGCGGGATGAGTTCGGCGGCGTCGTAGGGCGGGAGCTGGTCGACGAAGAAGAAGTCGGCGGCGGTGAGCACTTCGCGGAGCAGTTTGATGCGTTCGCGGATCAGCGGTGTGATGCGCAGCATTTTTTCTGCCGTGATGTTGAATCCGGCGGCGTGCACGATGGGCAGCAGCCGGGCGCTCAGGTCTTCGACGGGCAGGCCGCGGATGTGTTCGGCGTTGAGCCACACCGCTTTCGGATCGAACGTTTCCTCTGGAGTGGCGGCCGGCTCCTTGAAGTTCACCACCGCGTTCGAGCGGTTGATGCCTTCCAGCGAAAAGGCGCCCATGAGTTCCTGCAGCGACATATTCTCGCGGTCGTTTTTCGGCGACCAGCCCAGCAGGCACAGAAAGTTGATGAAGGCTTCGGGGAGGAATCCGGCATCGCGGTAGGTGGTCACGCTCACGACCGGGCCGTGGCGGCGCTTGGAAAGCTTGGTGCCGTCCGGAGCCACCAGCAGCGGAAGATGCGCGAACTGAGGCGGGGTTGCGCCGGCGGCTTCGAAAATCAGGACGTGTTTGAAAGTATTCGTCAGGTGGTCCTGTCCGCGAATGATGTGGCTGATGCGCAGGTCGGCGTCGTCAGCGCACGATGCCAGGTGATAGGTGGGCATTCCGTCGGAACGCAGCAGAGCGAAGTCTTCGATGTCAGCAGCGGATTTCACCTGCTCGCCGTAAACCGCGTCGGTAAAGTGGACTTGCAATTTGCCTTCGGCAAATCGGACAGCCGAGGGCGGCTGTCCCCACATGGTCCCGATGGTCTCCTCGCGGGGCACGCGGAAGCGCAGGGCGAACGGCTCTCCAGCGGCGGCGCGGCGGTCGCTTTCGGCGCGCGAAAGCTCACGCATCCCAGGATTGAACAACCAAGTCCCTTGCGCTCCGGATCGTTCGCTGTCGCCGGTGTGGGCGGGAGTGAAGTCGCGGTAGGCGAGGCCCTTCTCGAGGATTGTCTCGGCCATTTTGCGGTGAAGTGCGCCGCGTTCCGACTGCTTGTATTGCTCGTCCCAGCTCAGATCGAGCCATTTGAGGCCTTCGAAAATCGAGTGCACCGAAGCGTCGGTGTTGCGCTCGACGTCGGTATCGTCGAGGCGCAGAATCATGGTTCCGGCGTTATGGCGGGCGTATAACCAGTTGAAAATAAAGGTTCTCGCGCTGCCCACGTGCAAAAACCCGGTGGGCGAGGGCGCGAAGCGGACACGCGGCTTCAACGTGGCAGTCGCGCCTGGCGACGATGCGGCACCCGGCAAAGGGTTGCTTGAAGAATCAGTCATTCGGAATCTCTAGTGATGTTACGGGCGGTGGAAAACTATCGTCAAGCAACGAGCCCCGCGCAACCCGGCTTAAATCCAATGTGTTACAGGAGTTCGCAAACTTCTTAGAGTGTACTTAAATCCTGTTGTATCGGGACGCGGCGTGTGAAAACATAGAGTTGCCGTTTCCCCCCGAAACTGCTTGGGAGAGTCTTCCCTTGGGACCCCAACCTCGGAAGTCTTCCCTCAGGAGTATTCGTCGGCCTCATGGATAATCTTGTCATTCCCGCGGTCGTGATCCCGGGTTTCGTCTCGGTGTTGTTGTTCCTCGTCTTTACCTACCTGTACGAACAAAGCCGGCAGGCCTATTTCCGCGCGTGGCAGATGGCTTGGGCGGCTTACTCGCTGCACTATGTTCTGGATGCATTTTCTTTTTATCGCGCCTCGCCGCCGGCATTTCTGGCAAGCTCATTGTTCTTGGTAGTAATGGCGCTTTGTATTTTCGTTTCCACGCGGCTGATGCGCGGCCCTTACCGCTTCCGCTGGTATGACGCGGCTCTGGGCGCTGCGGGGTTGGTTCTGGTAGGGATCAGCTTCAGCGGACACATTGTCAGCGGTGTTTTTGTTCCCGATGCTCAGCCTACCATCCGGCTCGGCGTGGGACTCGGGCTCGTCCTGCTGTATTGCTCCGCGGTGTTTTATCTTAACGGACACCGACGCGGATCGCTGGCGTTCAAGGTGCTGGGACTGGCTCTGGCTTTGTGGGCGGCGCTGATGGGGATGGGGCAGCTGCATAGTCCGTGGGGTGAAACTCTGGGCAGCGCCAGCCGCTTGCTGGGCCCGGTGCCGCAGATGCTGCTGGGCATCGCGATGGTGATGGTGCTGTTCGAAAACCAGCGCAATTCGCTGCAGGAAAGTACGCTTGCCCTGTCGACGCTGGGAGCTGATCCGCGCCGACTGCTGGCCGCCAGCGACCTGACGCCGAATATGCAAACCGCGCTCGAGCGCCTGGTAAGCGCGCTCTCGATGCCGCGCGCGGCCATCTGCGTCGCACAACGCTGGCGCGGGCTGTTGCCTTCGGTACAGCATGGATTCTCGGCGGAGTTCCTGCGGGAAATCGAGACCAGCGGAGCCGCCGACTACATTTGCCAGATTGCCTACCGGCAGAGCGGAATTTTCACCGTCTACGATTTGGCGCAGATGAGCGAGCCGCTGCTGGCGGGTCCGGTGGGAACGTTCGCGGAGTTCAAGCGAGTGTTCACCCAGGCCGGCATTCGCAACCTGACCGCCGTGAGCTTGCAGACCCGCGAGCACAATTTCGGCGTGATTGTGTTTCCCCATGCTGAGCGTGCAGGGTTTGGCGCCTCGGGTCCGCGTTTGATGGTGGGGCTGGCGCTGCAGCTGGCGCTTACGCTGGAAAACTATGTGGTCACCCATGATGCCCACCGCCGCACCCAGGAGTATGAACTGCTCACCGAGATCGGACAGGCAATCAGTTCGCGTCTCGACCAGGACGAAATTCTGCGCACCATTCAGATCGAGCTGGGACAGATTTTTGATACCAGCGACTTCTACATCGCGTTCCAGGAAGGCGACCGCATCCACTTCGAACTGGAAGTGGAAGGCCACCGTGTGTGCCCCAAGCGCTCTCGCAAACTGGAGAACGCGTTCACGGAATATGTGATTCACAGCGGGCAGCCGCTGATTGTCCGCGCCGATCTGGAGGCGGTGCGGTCGCGCCTCGGGATCACGCACGTTCCGCGACAGCCGGCGAAATGCCTGATTGCGGCGCCGATTTTTCTCGGGAATAAGCCGGCGGGAGTGATGGTCGCGATGAACCGGGAACGCGAAAATGTTTTTGAGCAGCGCGACCTCGACGTGCTGATGACGGCTGCTGGCCAGGTTTCGGTTGCGGTCGAAAATGCCCGCCTGTTTGCCGAAGAACAGCGGCGTTCGCGGCAACTGGCTTTTCTCAACAACGTGTCGCGGACTGCGATTTCCAGCGAAGATCCCGTCCACATGCTGGGCCAGATCGCAAGCGAGATCCAGAAGAACTTCAGCTTCGATCACATCGGCATCGGGTTGCTCGATTACGGCACGAAAGAAATTGAAATCAAGGCCGAGGCTGGGGTCACCACTCATGCCATGGGACAGCGCATTCCGCTGGGCACGGGCATTCTGGGACGCGTGGCTCGCACCGGCGAGAGAGCTTTGGTGCAGAATGCGAGCCAGGGCCAGCTTTCGGGAATCCTGACGGATGCGCGCGCCGTGCTTTGCATTCCCATCACCTACGGCGAAAATTTATTGGGAGCGCTCAATATCGAGAGCCGCAACGAAAACGCTTTCGCTCCGCAGGACGTGCTGATCCTCAACACTCTCGCCGACCTGCTGGCCACGGCGCTGCACAACGCCTTCGTGTTTCAGAAGCTGCAGCAGCAATCCATTACCGACGGCTTGACCGGGATCAAGACTCGCCGCTTTTTCTGGGAAGCGCTCTCCGCCGAGTGGAAGCGCGCTTCGCGGTCGGGACGTCCGTTCTCGGTGGTGCTCATCGATCTCGACAAGTTCAAGGAAGTCAATGACACCATGGGACACTTCGAGGGCGACCTGGTGCTGGCGAGGCTAGGCAGGTTGCTGGAGCAAAAGTCGCGCCAGCAAAACGTAGTGGCCCGCTACGGCGGCGACGAATTTATTGTGCTGATGCCGGAGACTGGTCCTGATCAGGCCATCGTTCTGGCGGAACGGCTGCGTCAGTGGATTGCCAGCGACCCCATGCTGAGCGAACACAAAATCACGGGAAGTTTCGGGGTCGCGAGTTTTCCGATGCACGGCTTTTCCATCGAAGACATTATTCGCGTGGCCGATGCCGGCATGTATGTTTCGAAACGCTCCGGCGGGAATCGCGTGTCGACGGCGGAAGAGTTCGCCGAAGGCCAGGATTTTGCGCGGCAGCGGCAACAGATTTCCGCTTACATCGAGGGTTTTCTGCAGCGCGAGCACACTGGGTTTGAGCACGTCGAAGAGCTGACCACGACCTTGCGCAAACTCTGCGGCGGAGATCAGGAGACCAACCTGGCGCTGCTGCGGGAGTCGATCGAGATTCTGAGCCGCGCTGTGGAATCGCGCGAGTTGCGCACTGCCGGGCACGGCGACCTGGTGGCACGTTATACCGAAATCATCGCGCGGGCGCTGCGCCTGCCAGCGGAACAAACTGCCGACCTGGTCTATGCCGCGCGCGTGCATGACGTGGGCAAAATCTTCGTGCCCGAACGCATCCTGAACAAGCCCGGCCCGCTCACCGATGACGAGTTCGCCAGAGTGCGAAGGCACGCCGAAATAGGAGCCGAGATTGTCGCCATGCTTCCGCACAGTGAAAACATGTGCGCCGCGATTGCCCACCACCACCAGCGCTTCGACGGGTCCGGCTATCCCGACGGCCTGATCGGCGAACAAATCCCGGTGTGGGCGCGCATCATCGGCCTCACCGACGCTTACGCCAACATGCTGACGGAACAGTCCATTTCAGCCGCCAGAACTTCGGATCAGGCGCTGGACGAACTGGCTAAGATGAGCGGCACACGTTTTGACGGCATGCTGGTGCGGTTGTTGCTGCGCGAGCTGAAGTCGGAGCGGATGTCGTTTCCGAACTTGGGAGGGTAGGAGCTTCTAGCTTCTAGCTTCTAGCTTCTAGCTTCTCCCTTTCTGTTTCTCGCGCCTCCTCTTCCCCACTTGCAACTGGAAACCGGAAACTGGACACTAGGTGCCATGTCCATTCCTCTTTCTCTCTCTGGCAAGGTGGCTCTGATTTCAGGTGGGTCGCGCGGCATTGGAGCCGCTACCGTGCGGATGTTCGCGGCCGCGGGCGCCAAAGTAGTGTTCAGTTATCAGAAGGCGCGGTCTCAGGCTGAGGCGCTGGCTCGGGAGTGTGGAGCGGCGAATTGCTTCGCTGCCGCTAGCAACCTTGACAGTCCGGAGGCAGCCCGCGCACTGGTGGCCGAAACCGTCAAGCATTTCGGGCGGCTCGACATTCTGGTGGCTAACCACGGCGTCTGGCCTCCGGAGGATGTGGCCATCGAGCGCATGTCCGATCAGCAGTGGCGGTCCACAATGTCGATCAATCTGGACGCGGTTTTCGGACTGGTCAAACACGGCGTCGCGCAGATGAAGTCGCAAGCGGGGGCCGGGATTACGGCGCGGCACAACATGGCGTCCAGCGACATGTCGTCGCACGCCATATCCGGACACATTGTGCTGATCAGTTCCACCAGCGGACAGCGCGGCGAGGCCTTTCATTGCGACTATTCCGCTACCAAGGGAGCGCTCATCAGCATGACGAAGGGCCTTTCCACGGAACTGGCAGCGGCCGGCATTTACGTGAATTGCGTCGCTCCGGGGTGGGTGGACACCGACATGTCGAAGCCAGCGCTGGACGATCCGAAGGTTGGCGAAGAGATTCGCCGCGACATTCCGCTGGGCCGCCCCGGCCGGCCGGAGGAGATTGCTGCCCCGGTATTGTTCCTGTGCACCGAACTCGCCGGATTCATCACCGGCGAAGTCTTCAACGTGAATGGAGGCGCGGTTCTGGCGGGGTAGAGTTCGTCGGAGGAGCAGGCGCACTGACTGAGCGCAATCGGTTGAGCACAATACTTAGAGACGGAGAGGAACGCGACAAAAATGCTTCCCGGGCTCCGCTTGCGGGCTTGTTCGTGCATCCAAGAAATTGAGGAATATTCGGGTAGTGGTGTAGTTCCCTAGGTACAGCTTGTCATCCTGAGCGAAGCGAAGGACCTGTGCAACTTGCCGGCAGCGCCTCAGCGTCGGCAAGTTGCACAGGTCCTTCGGCCCGCAAAAAGCGCGGGCCTCAGGATGACAAGGCAGTTGGTGCGAGGGGGTAGGTAAGGGTGGCGCAATCGCTCCTCCGGAAACTGCACCAATGCCGATACACGCGGCTGCGAGCGGGAATTCCACGCGAAACGCTACAATTCTGTTTGCAGGTACCGACCCCAAAAACCTGGATGAAACGGCTTCTTCTTATTTTGTTTCTGGCGATCCCGTCGCTGGCGATCGCGTTTCCGATCGTCCTATCGGCGATGCCGGCATGGAGACAGGCGCCGACGGGAGCAACTCCGACCGCCTCGCAGTCCGCCACGCCGCCAGCCACGCAATCCTCTCTGCCAACGAACGCACCGAGCGCCCCTCCGGCGAGCACGCAGGGGCCGGACATTCCCATGGACCAGGAGAATGCGCGGAAGGCGAAGGATCTGCTGAATCAGGCGATTCAGGCGCTGGGTGGGCAGGCTTACCTGAACATTCACGACAAGGAAATGCAGGGGCGCGGGTACAGCTTCTATCATGGCCGCCCTACGAGCACGGGGGTGTTGTTCTGGAGCTTTTTCGAGTTTCCCGATAAACAGCGCGACGAACTCAGCAAGGAACGCGACGTTGCCGAGGTTTATGTTGGAAACAAGGGATACGAAATTACCTACAAGGGCGTTCATCCCATGGACGAAAAAGATCTTACGCCCTATCTGCGGCGGCGTAGGTTCTCGCTCGACAATCTTCTACGCGCCTGGATCAACGATCCGAAAGTGGCGCTCTTCTATGAAGGCAACGCCATCGCCGCGGAAAAGCCAGCTCTCAAAGTAACCCTGATCAACGGTCAGGATGAGGCGGTTAGTTTGTACGTTGATGCCGACACGCATCTTCCGCTGAAAAAGACATTCCGCTGGCGCGACCCGGTCGACAAGCAACCGAATCTTGAGGAAGAGATCTACGATAACTATCGTCCGGTGCAGGGGATCATGACGCCCTATAGCCTGACCCGGTATTTCAATGGAGATATGGCGGGCCAGCGCTTTCTCAGTGGAGCCAGTTACAACCAGAATCTGGACCAAGCCATGTTCGATCCGCATTCTGGATACGATCCCAACAAAGTGTCGAATAAACCGTCGTCCAAGCACTAATGGGGCGGAGAGGTCGCGGCTCTGCTACTTTCAGCAGTTAACTCATAGAACAGACTGGGTTTACGCTTTCTGCCCCGCGGGTACCAAGTTGGTTCCAAGTCCGCGATCTGCCACGAAGTGTGGCTTTTTTGCCACACACGGATTTCCTCAGCGGGGGGTAATCTGTTGGTTCGCCGAAACATAACAGGTTTCTTATCTGATGCAGGAGCAGACAATCCGCACAGCCGTGGAGTGCACGGGCATTGGCCTGCACAGTGGCGCTCCGGTTTCTTTGCGCATGCTCCCGGCTTCGCCGGCGACCGGCATTCGCTTTCGCCGCACCGATCTCGACGGTTTTGAAATCGAAGCTGTCGGCCTCAACGTGGCGCGCGTGAGTTATGCGACCAGCCTGATGAAAAAAGGCGTGCTCATCTCCACGACCGAACACATTCTTTCCGCTTTTATCGGCATGGGGATCGACAACGCGATCGTGGAGTTGGATAACCTGGAGTTGCCCATCCTCGACGGGAGCGCCCGGCCGTTTGTGGAGATGATTCAGAAGGCCGGCATTCGCAAGCAGAGGCGCCCGCGCAAATATCTGAGAATCCGGCGCGAACTGGAAATGCGCGAAGGCAACAAGTTTATTGCGGTGTATCCCGCCGAGACTTATTCAGTTTCCTACTCCATCAATTTTCCCCATCCGCTCATCGGCAAAGAAACCTTTCAGGTGGAACTCTCGAACGGCAACTATCTGCGCCACATTGCGGGGGCGCGCACGTTCGGTTCGCGCGAAGATGAGCGGGCAATGCGCAATATGGGCCTGATTCGCGGCGCGTCCCGCGAAAACTGCATTGTCCTGACCAAGGACAGCGTGGAGAACGGACCGCTGCGTTTCGCCGACGAATTCGTGCGGCACAAGGTGCTGGATCTGGTGGGTGACCTGGCTTTGCTGGGGAAGCAGATCCTGGGGAGGGTTGTGGCCGACCGCGCGGGTCATGCCATGCACACGGCGCTGGTCTCGCGCATCCTGCGCGACAAGACGCTGTGGGAGGAAGTCAAGCTCGATCAGGAAGAGACTGCAAGCGTGCATGGGGCCGTGGCGCATGCTTCGGCGGGGTCGGTTTATTAGCTGGAACTCTTCTGTGGCGAACTCTTCTCTCGACAGTTGGGCGATTTCAGATTGTTGATTTTAGATTGCAGATCGAAGGCCGCAAGATTTTGACCTTTAATCTGAAATCTAAAATCTGAACTCTGAGATGTCCGCTCCACCCGATCGCAACCTAGCCATAAGCAAGAGCCAGCGCATTTTGCTAGTCTGCGGGTTCGCAGGGGGACTGGTCCGGGGCGACGGTTTCCACGGGCTGCTGCTGCAGCAGGCGTTCCAGTTCGGCCCTTGTCTGGTCTATCAGCGCTGCGGCGAACTGGCGGGCTGACTCCTGACGCTCGGCTGATAGCTCTTTCACCCGCAAGTCGAGCAGCGGCATGTCTTCTTCAAACCAGCGCAGGGTTTTTTGCACGCGGGCAATTCGAAAGTCGTTGGTCAGCATGAAAATGGCTCTCCCGTAAACTTCTAGAGTGCCACGGTTATGGGGAGGCGCAAGTCTCAAGGTGAATACTGGCGCCAATGCCGGGCGACGGCCAAGAGATGCGAAATCGTGGGGAAAATCCCTTTGGAAGCCGTTAGCAGTGCGCGCGTGCAAGCGATCGTTTGACTGCGCATGACCGTCCTTCGGACGATCATGCTCCGCTCAGGATGACAGGGATAATAGGGACGAGACTATTGGAGGTTTTCTGGGGCAGTTGCGACGCGATCCTTGGCGCCGGGGAATTCTTTTTCCATGCGGTCGTCCAGCCACTTTTCCAGGAGCTTTTGCGTGTTTTCGGCAACGCCGTGGAAGCGGAAGCCGGCGCGGCCTTTCAGGTCTGCCCAGGCTACTTCGGTTTCGACGTCCATGCTCAGGTTGATGTCGGGAATCACAAACTTCAGGCGCGGCGTGGCTCCCTTGGGCATGGCGTCGCGCATGGCGAGCGCGATTCCGCCCTCGCTGATGTTGGTGCTGGTGGCCTTCAGTTCCTTTTCGCCCAGGAAAACGCTGACCGGCATTTTCAGCGGCTGGCGGAAATAACGGCGGCGCTCTTTCAGCATGAAATTCAACGCCGCGTGGAAGCAGCGCGCAGCGTTCAGGTTGCTGATGGGCTTCTGCAGGACAAAGTTCGCGCCCATGCCGAAAGCATCTTGCGTGGTAGTCTTTTTTCCGTTGAGGATGGCGAAGGTTACGGAGTTCTTGTTGCTGGGCGTGCCGCGCAGACCCTGCAGAACTTCCAAGCCACCGGACAGGTCGTCACAATCGACGATGACGGCATCGAATTTTTCGGAGACCAGAATATCCGCCGCGGCCCGAGCTTCCTGGCAGATTTCGACCTCGATCGACAGCTTTTCGAGGGTGGGCCGGATCACCCGTACCAGATCGGTGTCCCGGCTCAGCAGAAGAGACTCCAACGTCATAGCCTCGATTCTAGGAGTACACTCGACTACCCGAAAGTGACAAAGGTAACGGTCTGCAACTGGCCTGGCGGACATTACTGGGTGGGAATTGGGGTGGGCCGGTCTTTGTTTGGAGCCGAGGTTTGGAGTCGAGCTGGCAATCTGACGGGAGCATGACTCATGAGCACACTCGTTTATCTCTCGTTGGGGGCGAATGTCGGAGACTGTGCGCGCAACATTCGTGAGGCGATCGCGCGCCTGGAGGCCGTGGGGCGAGTGCTTGCGGCTTCCTCCTTCTACGAAACGGAGCCGGTGGAATTTACCGATCAGGCGTGGTTTCTGAATTGCGCCGTGGCTCTGGAAACCACGACGACGCCGGCGCAACTGATGGTGGCGCTGCTCACCATCGAGCGGGAGATGGGGCGGCAGCGCACGCAGAAGAAAGGCCCGCGCATTATCGACATTGATATTCTGCTTTTCGGCGACACGGTGATGGATTCGCCGGAGCTGACGATTCCGCATTCCGCGATGCAGCAACGGCGCTTCGTGCTCGAACCGCTGGCGGAAATTGCGGCGGAGGCGCGACATCCGGTGCTGGGGAAAACTGTCAGCGAATTGCTGACGGAGTTGCCTGCGGGGCAGACGGTGCGGAAAATTCCTATCCGGGTTGCGGATTGATACGGTTTATACGGCTTGAAACCTTGCGCTGACATGATGCACACGGTTAGGTTTTCGGTTGGGGCAGGAAAGTCCCCACTTCTCGCAAAAGACGCGAGAAATGGGGCACCCGGCGCGGTTACGCCTCACGGGTGCGGAATCCGTGAAAATCCGTGGCTGGTTTTTGCGGCGCTTCCTACGGGACGATGATGCGGCTGCCTGCTTCCTGCGGGGTGATTACGGTCGATTCTTTCTTGGGGAATTGGGCCACGAGAAATTCCGCGAAGGCCCGCGCTTTCGGACGGCCTGACGTGCGGCCGTAGCCCAGACGCACCAGGAACACCAGCGCCTTCAGCACGTCGGAATCGCGCACCGTGGAGTAGCCCATGTGTTTCTGCTCGGCCTCGCGATATTCCTTCAGCATGGTTTCGACTTCGGCGGCCACGCGTTGTTGAGAGGCGCTCGGGATCGCCTGTTCGTAGTGCAGCCCGGAATTCACCAGACGCTGGTAGCTGGTGGTGAGGGCAGAGAGCGCCGCGATCAGATGGCCATCATTCAGGCTGCGGTCGGCGCGGACGGCCTTGGCGAGCGCGAAGGTCAGGCCCATGAGCAGATGCTCACGCTCGTAGAGGAACTGGTCGGGAACTTCGACTTTTAGAAACAACGCCTCGCCATCGATCTGGCTGATCTGATCCCGCGAACGCGGCTTCTCGTGCTGCCGCGCCTGCTGCAGATAGGAACAATCGCTGGGGCAATCGAGTGTGACCTCGCGCTGCTCGCCACAACACTGCGGGCAGATGCGCCCGTGCAAGGCCGGGCAGAAACGTTTCTCTTTGCGAACTTCACAGATGGCGCAGCTCAAGAAAAGATCTCCATGAGTATTATGTCATCCCGCAGGAAGGTTTCGGCTCGACGGCGGCCTCGGCGTGTTTGCCGGGCTCTTGGGTTCGCGTTTCTCTGTGTCGGAGGCTGCCTGAGCGAAGTCGAACGGTGCCATCGTCGTGAATTCGCGCTTGGTTTTCACCTACAAAAACGTCTTTAATGCCCGTTTTAGAACCCGACCCTATGGAAGGCCGCGTAAAAAGGCCCTCCCCCACGTACCACAATTGCCAAACCCGCGTAAAATCAGGTGTTTTTCCACAGGGATGTGGTAGTAAAATGGCGGCCAACGGAATTACATTATTTTTTCCGAGGAGGAAGTACATGGCATCTGGTTTGACTAAAACACAACTCGTCCGCCTACTGGCGGAGAAAAATGAACTCAACAACAAGCAGGCCGCGGCGTTCCTGGAGCACCTGGCCGATACCGCTATCAAAGAGACGAAGAAGAACGGCGTGTTCGTCGTGCCCGGACTGGGCCGCCTGGTTAAGGCGCACCGCAAAGCCCGCGTGGGACGGAATCCGCAGACCGGCGAACCCATCCAGATCAAGGCCAAGACCGTGGTGAAGTTCCGCGTCGCCAAGGCCGCCAAGGACGCGATTGCTCCCAAGAAGCCGTAGTTTTTTCTTGAGATTGATTTCGAAGGCCGGCTTAGGCCGGCCTTTGGTTTTTGCCATTCGATTTACTCAAACTTCCGGAAAGGCATTCGGCGATGCTTAATTGGATCGTGGTCGGAATTGGCGACATTGCGATTCGCCGCGTGATTCCTGCCATTCAGGCCGAACCGCGTAGTCAACTGTATGGCGTGGTCACGCGCGATCCGGCTAAGGCGGCGGCGCTGCGCACGCGGGTGTGGTCTTCGCTGGACGAAGCGCTCGCCGATCCGGATGTTAAGGGGCGCGTTCGGGGCGAAGGTCAGAACGAGGCTCATGCTGTCTACGTTGCCACGCCGATTTTTCTGCACGCGCCGCAAGCGATCCAATCATTTCAGGCGGGGATGCACGTGCTTTGCGAAAAGCCGCTGGCCATGAATCTTGCCGAGGCGCGGTTGATGCTTCGGGCTTCGCAGGAAGCCGGGAAAACTTTCGGCGTGGCCTACTATCGGCGTCTTTATCCTAAGGTGCAGCGCGCCAAACAGTTGCTCGAAGCTGGAGCCATCGGGAAACCGGTGCTTGCCGAACTCACTTGCCACTCCTGGCTTGACGGCACGGAAAGCGAGCGCAAGTGGCTGATTGATCCCACGAAGGCTGGAGGCGGGCCGCTTTACGACATCGCGTCGCACCGCATCGATGTGCTCAATTACCTGTTTGGCGAGCCGCTGCGGGTTTCCGGACAGCTCTCGAACGCGGTTCATCACTATGCCGTCGAAGACAACGCCACCGTGATGATCGACTACGCAAGCGGCGTGCGCGGCATCGTGGACGTGCGCTGGCATTCCAACGTGAGACGCGACGAATGTCGCATTCGCGGCACGGATGGTGAGATGGAAATGAGTCCGCTGAACGGGCCTGAGTTGGCTTATCCCGGCGGCAGCGAACAGCTTCCGCCGCACGACAACCTGCACTATCCCATGATCGAGAACTTCGTGGATGCGGTGCTGGACAAGGCGCCACTGATTTCCAGCGGCGAGTCGGCGGTGTGGACGGACTGGGTTACGGAACAAGTTATGAGACAAGCGCAGCGACGAATTGACTGAAAGACCGTCGCCGAACCCTTCACTTTCCGTATTCGTTTTTCACTACCTCGCCGCCCTTCATCACGAATTTCACATGCTCCAGTGTGGTCACGTCTCTGAGCGGATCGCCATCGACTGCGACGATGTCGGCCCAGGCGCCGGGCTCGAGGGTTCCCACTTTTCCTTGCCATCCGAGCAAATCCGCAGCGTTCACCGTGGCGGCCTGTATGGCCTGCAGCGGCGTCAACCCCAGCTTCACCATCACCGCAAACTCGCGCGCATTCAGGCCGTGGGGATAAACCGCGGCGTCGGTGCCAAATGCGACTTTCACTCCGCTCGCGAAAGCGTGCGCGATGTTCTTGCGAGCGATCGGCATAACGGCTTTGGCCTTGCCCAGCAGGAATTCAGGCACGTGATTTTTCTCGGCGTTTTCCAGAAACCAATCGCCCAGGTAAAGTGTGGGCACGAGATAGGTACCGTTCTTTTTCATCTCGGCGATCCCAGCATCGTCAATGTAGGAGCCGTGCTCAATGGAATCCACTCCCGCTTGTGAGGCCCAGAGAATGCCCTGCGCGCCGTGCGCGTGTGCGGCGACTCTTCGCCCCAGGCGGTGAGCATCCGCGACAATGGCCTTCATCTCCTCCAATGTGTACTGGGAAGCCTGGGGATCGTCGCCCTTGGAGAGCACTCCTCCGGTCGCGCAAATCTTGATCAAGTCGGAGCCGTACTTGATGTTCTCGCGCACTTTGTGTTGCACGGCTGCAATCCCGTCGGCCACGCCGTCTGCCGTAGCGTGATATTCGTAGGGCAGCAGATTGTTGTCGCAGTGGCCGCCGGTGATGCCGAGCGCTGGCCCGCTTACCAGCATCCTCGGTCCGGGGACGTCGCCGGCGTTGATTGCGTCGCGCAGAGCAACGTCGCTGTATCCTTCGGCGCCGACGTTGCGCACGGTAGTGAAACCCGCTTGCAGGGTCACTCGGGCGTTCTTGGCTCCCGTGAGGGTCGAACGCGGCACGGAAACTCCGAGTTCCTCGTATCCGAACTGGGGCTCGTAGGTGAGATGCGTGTGCGCGTCGATTAATCCGGGCAGCACGGTTGCGTTCGGGAGCTCGATGCGTACGGCATCCGCCGGAGCTTTGGCTTCCGTGGATGGGCCGGCGCTGACGATTCTTCCGTCTTCGATGATGAGAGTCTGATCCGAAAGCAGCTTGCCGGTCTTCACGTCAAGGGCGTGCCCGGCGTGGACGACGACCCTTCTGGGACTCTGCTGGGCGATGATCTGCCCCGCCGATACGAGCAAAGCAACCGCAAGCGTTGCGAGATGTTGCCGTCTTCTCACAGGACAAGCTCCTCTATTCCTATATTCATACGAAGGGATTGCACAGCAAACTGACAACGGCAGAATACGAGTAAGCGCGGGAAAACCCACGCTGGCGGGTCTGGGTAGCGGAGGATGAAACGCCGCCATCGGTTGATAATTGAGTGGCCCAGGGGACCAGGTTTATCCTCCCGGCCCATCATTGGAAACGTATTGCTCGAGCGACTCGAGCTCGCGGCTCAGGTCGTCGACGCGCCACTCCAGTAGATTACGAATTGAGAGAATTCCCAGCAGCTTCCCATTGTCGTCGGCAATGGGCAGATGGCGGAAATGGCGTTCGAGCATGATGGTGAGCGCTTCGCCGGCTCCGGTGCCGCGCGTGGCCATCTCGACGGGCGTGGTCATCAGCTCACGAACTGAGGTGGTCTGCGGGTCGGTGCGGCTGAGCGCCATTTTGCGGAGCACGTCGCGCTCGGTGAAGATTCCGGCGACTCGATACTCGCTATCGACCACGGCAACCGCTCCCACATGGTGGTCGAGCATTTTGTGAATGGCGTCGGCGACGGTGGCTTCGAGCGATACGGCAGCAATCTCCCGGTCACAAAGTTCAAGCACGCTCATAAGCGCCTCCCTCAGTCAGTCAGCAACGTTACATTCGGCAAGCTTCGTTCGGCAACCAGCATTCGCCAACCTGGCAGATTGTCCGTCCGGTTCGGCATCCCGCGTGAAAGCGAGATTGACGCATTATGATCGCAGCGAGGCTGATGTCAAGCGAATTTGAGATGGAGTTCCATAAAGTTTGTCGCGGACCTGACCGGAACGGGGATCAGTATTATGATTTGCTCCGGGCTTCACGACGTGGATTTAACCCAGGGGGAGGAACTTTGCTGATTCGTGTGGCGGATCCAGGGGATGCGGAGGCCGTCAGCGGCGTGATCAACGCTGCCTTTCGAAAAGCCGAGAGCTTTCTGATTGATCGCGACCGCATCGATCTGCAGACCGTGCAGGAGCTTTTCAGAACCGGGGCGTTCCTGGTCGCCGAGGAAAACAAAGTTTTGGTTGGATGCGTGCACGTCGAAATGAGGGGCGATAGGTCGTATCTGGGGCTGCTGTCGGTCGATCCCGATGGCCAGAAGGCTGGCGTGGGTTCGAAGCTGATGACTGCTGCCGAGGATTATTGCGCCAAGGCTGGCAGCCGTTTCATGGACTTGCGGATCGTCAATGTGCGCAAGGAACTGCCGGAGTTTTATCACCGGCGGGGGTACGTTGAAACGGGCACGGCTCCATTCACTCCGGGGCTGGAGCCGAAAGTGCCCTGCCATTTCGTGAACATGTCGAAGCCGCTGACGTAAATCTGAGGTTCGTCCGCGACGGTCGGCGGCCGTTATTCCGTCACTACCGCGTCCGCTTCGATCTCCACCAGAATCTCGGGTGAAATCAAAGCGCTTACCTGCACCATCGAGGTTGCCGGACGAATGTCGCGAAAGACTTCTCCGTGAGCTTTGCCAATTCTTTCCCACTCCGCGATGTTGACTACAAAGATGCGCGTGCGGACCACATCTTTCATGCTCGCACCGGCCTTCTTCAGCGCCGTCTCGATGTTTTTCAGCGTCTGCACCGCTTGCGCGTACGCGTCGCCCACACCGACGATCTTGCCGTCTGGTCCAGTTGCAGTGGTGCCCGCCACATGGACATATGGGCCAACTTTCACCGCACGCGAGTAACCCACAATCGGTTCCCAGTGTGTGCCGCTGGAAATATTCTGTCGTTGCATCAAGATCTCCTATTCCTATTCTACAAGCCGGTGCACGCCTGCTTCGGGGAAACAGCGTAGTACACGGCGTAATTGGCAGCCGCATATAGAGACTGCCAGCAAAATGCGGCAGGTGGACTCGCCACGAGCTCTTCGCATCTAAGCAATCAGGAAAATGAATCGCGAGGATAAACAAAAGTCACTTGCGTATAAATTCAACCTGATGTATCTAACACGCTAAGCAGTTGAAACGCCGTGCCAGATGCGGAGTTTCGGGAGCCCAAAGCCGTGATTGAGGAATCGCATCCGCTGCAGGAGCTTTTTCAAGCTTTAGTCGGACGCCACTATGCCGAGGAAATCGGCATTCGCGATCCGCAAGTGGTGGCTTACGTTTCACATTTGCTGGCGGAATTTTGCGAAGCTGATCAGCTGTTCAAGATTCGCGACAACGCCCATCGCCCCCTCTCCGACGTTGGCGAAATGCTGCTGGAATCTGATCCAGTCTATGGTCCCGCGCCTTCGTTTGACCGCGAGCGCCAGGTCCGCAAACATATCGGCGACTACACGCTCTTCTTCGCGGGAATGTTTCCGGAGAGCATCAATCACTTTCGCCTGCGCCGCAACCGGCTGGAGAATTTTGTCGATTGGATGAAAGCGGGCAAGGAAAGCTATTACGTCGTTTCCAAGTTCGAGCACTTCGAATACGCCAAGGTCGCGCCCCTGTTCGCCAGCCTCTCCAAAAACTTCGAAGCCTGCGTCTACGGCCTCAATATGGTGAAGAACGATCTACAAGAGATGCAGCATCCGATCGTACGCAAGGACGATGAACTGATTATGTAGCGACGATTTGTTGCGCGGGCCTATGCCCCGGATTTACTGGCCCTTATCTCTCTGCATGTTTCGCGCTCACCTTCGCCATTCGCTTTATCCCCGAACCACCACCCCACTTGCCATGCGGTAGAAACTGAGCGCGGCACCGCCTTGCACCAGTTTCCGGAATCTGCGAAGGGCCCCGAACTCGTCTCCGGGATCGAACCGCTTTTCGTGCTCTGCGATTACCAGCGACATCGCCCAGATCACGCTGGAAGCCTCCAGCGCACGAAGGGTTTCCGCGTAGGCATCTTTCATAGGGTAGGGAGGATCGAGATACACGACGTCGGCTGTGATGTGCTCGCGTTCCATGCGCCAGCAGGCACGCGTCCACTCCTCCTGAAAAATCCTGAACCCGCTTCTAACGCCCAGGCTTTCGAGATTGTTCCGAATCAGTTGCGCCGCCGGCTCCGAGGATTCCACGAAATACGCCTGCTTGGCACCGCGGCTGAGGGCTTCGATGCCGACGGCTCCCGTGCCCGCGAAAATATCGAGCCAGACTGTGCCCTCGAGAGCCGCCGGGTTCCCCGCAGTCAGCACGTCGAACAGGGTTTCCCGGAGCCGGTCTGACGTGGGGCGGATATCCATCCCCCGCAACGAGCGCAGCGGCCGGCTCCGGTATTTCCCCGCAATCACTCGCATGACTTTGCACTTCGATTGAAGCGTCGATCGAAACGATGACCGAACGAATACTTCCGCGCATGTAGAATAAACACTAGCGGAGGCGAATGAGAAGGGGATGAGAAGCTGGTCCATTCCGATCGGGCGGCTGTTTGAGGTTGAGGTCCGCATCCACCCCACTTTTCTTCTGCTATTTCTTTTTGTGTTTTACACCGACTATCGGGCGCACCAAAGTCTGGCCAGCGGACCACGCGACCTCGCTCTGGTGGGCATTATTCTGGCCTGTGTTGCGGCTCGCGAATGCGCTCAGATGTTAGTGGCCCGGCGTGAGGGCATGATTCCCAAGGCTGTGATTCTTCTACCTCTCTGCGGCGTCACGTTGTTTGAGGAAAAACGTCCGGAGGAAAAACGAGCCGAAGAAAAGCGGCTTGAGGAAGGACGATCGGAAGATCCCCACGCTGGCAAACCTGCGCTGGGCGGCTCGCCGGCGATGCGGGATATTCGCCTCGCGCTGGTCGGGCCGCTTACCAATCTGGTGTTGGCGTTTCTGGCAGCTGGGTGTGTGCTGGCGCTGGTCGACCATCCCGATCTGTGGACCTTTCCCTGGCTGCAGGGCGCGAATCTGCCGCGCAGCCTGGTATGGGCGAATCTATTTCTCGCGGCGCTCAACCTGTTGCCGGCTTATCCTCTTGATGGCGGACGGATTTTGCGGGCGTTCTTTCTGAGTTCGCTGGACGCGCCCGTCGCCACGCGCCGCGCAGTCTCCATCAGCAATGCGATTGCGATGGTCTTCATGATCGCCGGGCTGTTCAGTGATGCCTGGCTCACCATGGTGGGGGTCATCGTTTTTTCCGCGGCACAGTTGGAGGAGCGCGCCATCGTTTTTCAGTCCGTGCTCGATAACGTGCGCCTGGAAGAAATCATGCTCACCGACTTCGCCACGCTTTCCCCGGCGGACACTCTGGAAGGCGCGCTGGAAAAGGCCGTGCACTCGCTGCAGGACGATTTTCCCGTGGTCCGCGGCAGTGACATGGTGGGTGTGGTCTCGAAACAACGCATCCTGGAAGCGCTGCGCGTGGAAGGCAACGGCTACGTGCAAGCTGTGATGAGCAAACTTTTCGAAGTGTCGGTGCGGCAAGAATCGCTGGGCACCGCGTTCCGCAAGCTCAACGCGCGCAACTCCAGCATTATTCCTGTGGTCGAAGACGAGCGCCTGATCGGCATTGTGACTCTGCAGAACTTGATGCACTCCATGACGCTGCTGGCCGAGAGCAGAAAGCTAAGGCGGGACGAAGCGGAATCGTAATCATGCTGCCGAAGTTGCTTCCCTTGACCGTTGTGATCGCCTTTCTTGCCGGAGCCCTTCCCGCCAGTTCAGCGCAAGAAGGTCACTCGACCCAATCCCGAGACTCGAAATTTCAAGCCGCGGACGTTGCCGGGTGCTACAAGTTGCAGACCGGACGATGGTGGCCTTGGTCTCTGGGTGAGGATGCCAAATTCGTGACACCCCCAAACCAATTTGAGCTGACTCTTCAGCGGGCCACGGAGGGATTTGCGAAAGGCCAGCTAATAATTCGGCAGGAGCCTTCTGGCGAGCGGTCCTGGCGTATTTCTTACTGGATGTTGACCGGGACTAACAAGGCGGCCGCTATATGGAGCGACGGCCTTTCAGGAGTAAGCATCAACTTTACGAAGCATGATGATGAACTCCGGGGTTGGGCGCATGCTCATTTCGATTTTTGGCGACCACCGCATATTCGACACGTTACGGCCCGGCGGAGTGCGTGCCAGGCCGCACAATAGCTGCCACGCACCGTTCGAGAAGTCAGAACAGCCGCACCGCTTTGGCCTGCTGTACCGCCGGAATCTTCCGCAGCTTGTTCAATACAGCCTCTGACACTTTCCCGTCCACGTGGACCACGGCAATCGCCTCGCTCGGCTGATCGGAGCCTCCCTCGGCGCTGCGCCGTCCCAAAGAAAAGTTCGCGATGTTGATTTCCTCCTCGCCCAGAATTGTGCCCACTTTGCCGATCACGCCGGGCACATCGCGATTTCGCAGATAGATCAGGTTGCGTTCCAACGGGGCTTCTACGTCAATGCCATCCACGTGCAGCAACCGCGGCTCGCTCCCGTGCAGCACCGCTCCCTTTACCGCGTGTTCTTCGGCGGCGCTCTTCAGTTCGATCGAGAGCACGCTGGCAGTGCCGCCGGTAGGAGTTTTCGGCTTATGCGACTCGTGCACGCGCAAGCCGCGCGAGTCGGCGATGGCCGCGGCGTTCACGAGATTCGCTTTCTCTTCGAGCGCCTGATTCAGGATGCCTTTGATCGCTGCATTCCGAATCAGTTCCGTTTTCCATTCAGCGATGTGGCCGCTGTAACGGACGGAAATTTCCTCAGCGGTTCCTTCGGATACCTGCGCCAGAAACGCACCCATGCGTTCCGCCAGAACGATATAGGGCTGCATCGCGGCATATTCCTCCGCTGAAACCGAAGGCACGTTCACCGCATTCTGAATGACGCCATGTTTCAGATATTCCCGCACCTGCTGCGCAATCTGCACGCCGACGGCGTCCTGCGCTTCATGCGTGGACCCGCCGATATGCGGAGTCAGCAAGGCATTATCAAGCGCCTGCAGCGGAGAACTCTTCAGCGGCTCCTCGGTGAAAACATCGAGCGCGGCCGCCGCCACGCGTTTCTCTTTCAGCGCTTGCGCCAGATCCGCCTCGTTCAGCAGTTCTCCACGCGCACAATTCACCAGCCGCACGCCCTTCTTCATTTTCGCGATGGACGACTGGTTGATCATCCCCGCGGTTTGTGCGGTCAGGCCGAGATGCAACGTGATGTAGTCCGCCGCGGCATAAAGGTCATCGAGGGTCGCCATGCGAATCCCTTGCTCTTTCGCGACCGCCACCGAGACGAAAGGATCATGCCCCACAAGCTCCATCCCGAACGCGCGAGCCCGCCGCGCCACTTCCATGCCGACTCGCCCCAGCCCGACAATGCCCAGAGTCTTGCCGCGTAGTTCGGTGCCTTGCAACGATTTTTTCTCCCACTTGCCCGCGTGCGTTAGCGCGTCGGCACGGCACAAGTGCCGCGCCATGGCCAGCATCATGCCGAGTGTGTGCTCGGCCACGGCGACGGCGTTGGCGCCGGGCGTGTTCATCACCGCGATGCCTTTATGCGTGGCGGCATCGAGATCGATGTTGTCCACGCCTACGCCTGCGCGCCCGATCACACGCAACTTTTTCGCGTGTTCCAGAAGTTTCGCGTCCGCCTGCACGGCCGAACGCACGATCAGCGCGTCAGCCGATTCCAAATGTTCCGCCAGATTTCCGTCCAGCTGATCGGCGGTGAGGACAGTCCAGCCAGGCTCCTTGAGCTGTTCCACTGCCGACGCCGAAATCTTTTCTGCGATAACGATTTTCACCGAGTTCCTCAATCCTTCCAATTCAACGTAACTCGTTCGGTCTAGTTTTGTGAAGAAATGTTATGAACTGATTTTGCGAAGTCATTTTCTGAACTACTTTTCCGAACTGATTTTCTGACAATAGATTGACAACGAAATGACCTGTCCCCGGCAGCCTGTACGATAGCGGCACGCAGGATGAAACCTTGGCTGTCGTGGACTTCACGCCAACACCGAGAGGTAATTGATCACCAGTACCGCGAGATCTCACACGCCGACGAGTTGCCGCTTGTCGGCAAGAGCCTGCGCGTAGACCTCCTGGGCAGCTTTCACGGCCGCACCGTAGTCGACCGCTCGGCCGGTGGTCCGGGCCAGAACATGCTCGAGCGCGCCCAGAATGCCGATGGTGTCCAGATAGTCGTAGTACCCGATGTGCGCGATGCGGAAAAGCTTGCCCTTCATCTCGCCCTGCCCATTGGCAACGACCGCGTCGAACGACTCGCGGAATTCCTTCACGATTTTCCCGGAGTCGATTCCATCCGGAGACGAGATCGCAGTCAAAGCCGCTGCCGGTGGGGCGGAGTAAAGGCTCAGCCCCAGCGCTTTCGCGCCGGCACGAGTCATCGCGGCACAAAGTTCCGCGTTGTTGACCAGCGCTTCGCGTCCCTTGGCCAGATCGCCGTTGCCCATACCGCGCACGAATTCCAGAGCCGCGCCCAGCGCGGCGAATAGCGACGTTGCCGGCGTGTATGCCGATTCTCCCTTGGCCGCCGATTTCCGCTCCTTGCGCAGGTCGAAGTAGTAGCGCGGAGAAGTCGTTGTCTCCATGCGCTTCCACGCGCGCTCGCTCACTGCACAATATGCCAGCCCCGGAGGCATCATTAGCGCCTTCTGTGAGCCACCGATGATGAAGTCCACGCCCCATCCGTCCACATCGAGGTGAGTCGTGCCGAGCCCGGTGATGGCGTCCACCACCAGCAGCGCGTCGTTTCCCGAAGCCCCGCCGGAGACGCGCACGATTTTGGCGATGCCTTCCACATCGTGCCGCGCACCCGTAGAACTTTCGGTCGCCTGCACGAACACAGCTTTTACGTCCGGAGTAATCTTCGCCGCAATCTCATTCAGCGAAAAAGTCTGGCCATAGGGGACGCTCAACACGTCGACGTTGCAGCCAAAAGCCTTGGCCAGCCCGGTCCAGCGCTCGCCGAATTTTCCGGCAGTCAACACCAGAACCTTGTCGCCTGGCGACGTGAGATTCGAAACTGACGCCTCCATCACGCCGGTGCCCGAACAAGCTAGCACCAGCACGTCATTCTGCGTGCCGACGAACTCCTTCATGTCGGCCAGCACGCGCTGAAATAGTTGTCGAAAATCCGCGGTGCGGTGATGCGCGGTAAACGAAGCCATGGCCGTCTGCGCCGCAGGAAGCAGCGGTGTTGGCCCGGGAGTAAAAAGACGATTCTTGTGCAGCATTTCCGATGAAGTCCTTAGAGAAAACGGGATTCGTGTGTCTCCACCATTCTATCGGAAGCGGAGCGGAATTGGATGCTGGTTGGAGCGCACTTCGCGCCTGACAGGGAGGCGCGAAATGCCGTGTCTCATCCGTTAATTCCGGGTTTTTGCCGCCAAAACTTCGGGTTTTGCAATTTCTGGAGCCTTGACGAACAGCTCATCCGCTTTGGCAAATAATGCCTTGGCAATGGGGCCGGTCAAGTGAGCGTTGCGGCCGTGTTCGTCGGCAAACGTATCGAAAATGCCGTATTTGCCCGGTCCCATTTTAATGGCGTACCAGGTCACCGTTTCTTTTTCCTGCTCGGCCAGCGGCAGCGCCGATTTCAGGAACGCTTCAACTTCCTTCTCTTTGCCCGGTCGAGCTTCCAGTTGGGCCCAAATCGCAAGTTTGCTCATGGTGGTTCCTCCTCCGCATCAGATGCGCGGCAAATTGGTTTGGTGACGATTTTTGGTCGAAGAATCTCAGGGAGCGCTTGAGGAGCCGACCGTGCTCCGCCCTTATCGCGTTCTGTGCGCGAAGTGGGGATTCTGAGTTCGGGTGCCCCATGTCTCCGCGTCTTTTGCGAGGCAGCCTGCCCTGAGCGAAGTCGAACGAGTGGGGATTTTGAAGTTTATAATCGCCTCATGAGCCTGCCCGAACAAATCCAGAAAGACATTGTCACCGCCATGAAGGCGAAGGACGAAGCCCGCCTTTCCACCCTGCGCATGGTCAAGAGCGCATTGCACCTTCGCCAGGTCGAGAAAATGGCTCCGCTCGACGACAAAGAAGCTCAGGCCGTACTGGCGACGCTGATCAAGCAGCGCAAGGAATCCGTGGAGCAGTTCACTAAAGGCGGACGCCAGGAAATGGCCGACAAAGAAGCCGCCGAAATCGTCCTTATCGAAACCTACCTGCCCAAAGCCGCCAGCGAGGCCGACGTGGTCGCGGGAGTGAAAGGCGCCATCGCCGAAATGGGCTCGCCCACGATGAAAGAAATGGGCACCGTGATGAAGAACGCGATGGCACGGTTCAACGCCGCCGGGATGCGCGTGGACGGGAAGACGGTTAGCGAGATTGTCAGGCGGGAGTTGGCGGGGAAGTAGGCAATCATTAAAGTGGGGACAGCCACCCCTTCGACTTCGCTCAGGGCAGGCTCTCGACTGTCATTGACGCAGAAGCGCGAGGCCCGTGTCGACTGAGATCCCTACGCCACGATGAAAAACGCGGTCGTTCGGGATGACAAGACGTCTTATGTTCATTTGCTCCTCTGCAATTCCCGATACGCCTCGCTCTTCGATACTCCCCGCTCTTTCGCTACCTTCTTCAGCGCGGCCTTTTCGTCCGCTTTTTCTTCTGCCATGATCTGCTCGACCCTCTGCCGAATCGAAGGGCGGGCGGACGACACGTCCGCCGCTCCACGGGCATCGCTCTCTTCGGCTTTGCCGATCAGCAGAGTGATTTCGCCTTTCACACCGTCGCGCGACTTCAGCGTCTGCAGCACTTCGCCAGCGCGGCCGCGCAGGAACTCTTCGTAGAGCTTGGTCACTTCGCGTGCGATCACTACATGGCGGGTTTCTCCCAGAACCTCGACAACATCTTCCAGCGCCTCCACCACGCGGTGCGGAGCTTCGTAGAACACCTGCGTGCGCGGCGAACCTTTGATCGCTTCCAGCGCCGCTCGCCGCTCGCCGCGCTTTGCGGGAAGGAATCCGCTGAAGCGAAATGAATCGGTGGGCAGGCCACTTGCGACCAGGGCCGCCAGAAACGCCGACGCCCCCGGAATCGGCACCACCGGCAGATGATGCCGGATGGCCAGCGAAATCAGCCGGTACCCCGGATCGGAAATTCCCGGCATGCCCGCGTCAGTCACCAGCGCGACGCTCGCTCCCTCCTGCATCTCTTTCACCAGCTCCGGCGCGCGCGTCATCTCGTTGTGTTCGTGATAGCTGGTGGTTCGGGTGGCAATCGCATAGTGATTGAGCAGCTTCTGCGTTTGCCGTGTGTCTTCGCAGGCAATCACATCCACTTCTTTCAGCACGCGCAGCGCCCGCAGCGTGATGTCCTCGAGATTGCCGATCGGCGTTGCCACGAGATACAGCGCCGGACCTGCTGCGGGATCGTTCATGGCCCGAAGTTTACCATTGTGGAAGAATTGCAGATTTCAGATTGCAGATTGTAGATTTGTATCTTGACAGCCTTTCATAGACCGCAATCTGCAATCTTAAATCTGAAATCTGGAGGGCCATCATGGGCCGCCAGTTGCGCAAAATTGACGCAATTGCTCCCGCGCCCCTAAAATCAATGTGAAACTGAGTTGTTCCTCGCAACCGTCTCACACTCATGCCACTTTACGAATACAAATGCCAGAAGTGCGGTCATCAGTTCGAGAAAATTCAGAAGTATTCCGACCGGATGGTCAAGAAGTGTCCCGACTGCGGTGGCCGAGTCGAGCAGATGATCACCGCGCCCGCCGTGCAGTTCAAAGGGACGGGCTGGTACGTCACCGACTACGCCAAGAAGTCCAGCGGGCTGCCGTCATCTGACGGTGGCGGCAAAGACTCGAAGAAAGACGACAAGCCCAAGTCGGACAGCGCAACCAAAGATACCTCGTCCGTCGAAAGTTCCGCGAAGGTAACATCGTCGAAAGAGGGCTCCTCGAAAGACAGCACTTCCAAGGAAAGCCCGCGCAAAGGCTCAGGCCGGCATAAATAAAGCGCCCTGGGGTTCGAAGCCGGGCGAAATGTTTCTGAGCCCGTTTCTAGCCACGAGCCGCCGATCTTACTTCAACTCCCGCTCAAAGTGGTCTTCGATCATGGTGAACAGATGCACGCGCGCATCCGGCCCCGCGATGCCGTGTGTTTTGCCCGGGTAAATCATCAGCCTGAATTGTTTCCTCGCCCGGATGAGCGCATCAATCATCTGGATGCTGTTCTGGAAATGCACGTTGTCGTCGCTGGTGCCATGCACCAGCAGCAGCGCACCGTGCAGCTGGCCGGCGGCCTTGGTCACATCGGACTGCTCATAGCCCTCTTTGTCTTCGTTCAACAAACCATAATATTGCTCCATGTAGATGGAGTCATAGTTGCGCGCATCGGTGACGGGCGCGACTGCGACGCCCGCCCGAAATCGGTCGGAATGCGTCATCGCATATAGCGTCATCGAGCCGCCGTTTGACCAGCCCCAGATTCCGGTGTGGTCTTTATCCAGCTGTGGATATTGTGCGTAGAGCTGGTCGAGCGCGGTGAGCTGATCCTTCAGTTCGATGGCGCCAAACTCGTGCCGGATCGCGGTCTGGAATTTGCGATCCCGCCCCGGCGTGCCGCGGTTGTCGACACAAAAAATGGCAAAGCCTTGGCGCGCCAGGATTTCATCAAAGGCATTGGGCTGCCCTTTGAGCACTTCCTGGGCGGCTGGTCCACCGTAGATGTACACGATCAAGGGGATCTTGCCGGTGGCCGCCGTGCCGGGAGGAAGCAGCAAGCGCCCGTAGAGTACGGTTCCGTCATCGGCTTTGAACTCCAGCATCTTCGGCGGCCGAAGCCCGTAATCCGCCACGGTATCCCGCGCAGCCCATAGTGGACTGCACGTGCCGCCCACCGCGCAGACCGATGTGGTCGCGGGAGTGGTCGGTCCCACAGAGTTGCGAAGATAGTGCTTGCCGTCTTCGGCAAACTCGCCGGAATGCAATCCTTCCTCAGATGTGAGAGCCTGCAAGCCCGTCCCGTCCAGCTTCACGGAAAAAATATGCCGCTGCCGTGGGTCGTCTTTATTCGCCGCGAAGAAAACCACACCGGCCGCTTCGTCCACGCCTTCAATTCCCTGCACTTCGAACTCGCCGTGCGTAAGCTGCTGTTCCAGCTTGGCGTCCGCTGCGAGCGGATTCTGCTTGTCGAAGCTGTAGAGGTAAAGATGCATGTTCCCGTCGCGCCAGCTCGGCCACAGGAACCGCCCACTGGACTTCAGGAAACGAACCTCCACATGTTCGAAGTTGATCCATGCGCCGGGAGTGGTTTCCGTTAAAACAATCCGCGATTTACCCGATTTCACATCCACGAAATACAGGCCCATCTTGTCTTCGGTGCGGTTCAATACCTCCGCCCAGATCACTCCGTCGCGCACCCAGCCAAAGCGCGGAATATAGGTCTCCTGGTCGTCGGTCAATTTGAGCCAGCGCGTTTTTCCGTTGTCCGCGTCCAGCACGCCCAGCTTCACCACGGGATTAGGATCTCCCACCTTTGGATATTTTTCGTAATCCACTGTTGGATGCGTCGGCATCCAGTCGGTAATGGGATAAGTCGGAACCTTGGTCTCATCCATGTGCATGAAAACAATTTCTTTGCTGTCGGGCGACCAGAAATAATTGCTTCGCACTCCCAGTTCTTCCGTGTAGACCCAATCGATGTCGCCGTTGAAAAGGCTGTCCCCAGTATCTTTGGTGAGCTGCTTCTCGTCGTTGCCGTGCACGGCGTGCACGAACAAATTGTGCTTGCGCACATAGGCCAGACGGTTTCCATCAGGCGAGAACTTGGGATCTCCGCTCGGGTCGCCGGACGAAGTAAACTGCACTGCCGTGTTGGTGCCGAGGTCATAGAGCCAGAGCTGGCCCTGCGAATCGAAGATCAGGTGTTTCGAATCCGGCGACCACAAATACGCTGCCACGTGATACCGCGTCAGCCGCTCCTTCTCGCGTTCGTCTTTCACCTTGGCATAGTCCGGCGCCAGCGATGCGAGCTTCGCCGCGGTCACCAGCACTTTTTTTTCGCCGGTCGCCCCGTCCACGTACCACAATTCTCCCTGATCGCCTTTCTCGTCACGCTGGACGTAGGAGAGCTTGGTGCCATCCGGACTCCACTCCATAGTCTCCGGACCACGCCCACCCATAGCCCCGGGAGTGAATATCTGCTCGATGGTCAGCGGCTTTGTGGGCGCGGTCTGCGCCCTCACCGGCTCGACAGCGATGGCGCAAAAGATTGCAAGCACAATAAAACAAGCAACGGGAAAAATCTGGCGTTTCACGTAGAGACCTCACGGGAAGAAAGTAACCACAGATCGACGACGCACGAACTCACGAGTGTACACCGCGTGGAGCCCCGGACGCCCCTTCGACAGGCTCAGGGCAGGCTCTCGTCCGGGGCACCGCCACAAGCTTGGCCCCACGCGACCGTGCCGTCGTCTGGGCGGAGGAGGCCGTCCGCCCTCCACGTTTCTTGACTCGCAAAGTTCCGGCGCCCGCCATAAATCCCGCGACACGAAAGCACCCCCTTTTGGGCGTCCCACCGGCCCGGAAACCGCCCCGGCCGCATGCTAGAATCAAGTCAATACACGAATGCTTCCTGACATCGAAAACCTGCTGAAGCTGCAAGATGCGGACAAGGAAATCCGCCGCCTGCAGGACGAAGTCGCCGAGTTCCCCAAACGCGTCGCCGTGATCGAATTGAAGTTGGCTGGCACAAAGGCCCAGCTCGAAAAAGCTCAGGCCGCCATCAAGGCTGACGAAGCCGCCCGCCGTAAGCACGACGCGACCATCGCCGAACTCCGCGGCAAAATCTCGAAATATCGCGACCAGTCCCTCGACGTAAAGACCAACGAACAATACAAGGCGCTGTTACACGAGATTCAGTTCGCTGAGAAGGAAATCGCCGCCACTGAAGACAAGATTCTCGAAATCATGGTCAGCGCCGACGCCCGCGACAAAGAGGTGAAAGCCGCACAGGCCGAACTGAAAGCCGAGACCGCCGAAATCGAAAAGGAAAAAGCCGACGCCCGCCAGCGCACCGCCGAAGATGAAAAGCTGCTCGCCGAATGGCGCGGCAAGCGCGATCAAATGCGCGCCGGGGTTGATCCCGATCTGCTCCGCCACTACGAGCGCGTCTCCAAGTTCCGCGGCACTGGCATATCGGAAGTGCGGGATCAAAAATGCATGGCCTGCCAGGTCATGCTTCGCCCGCAAACCTACAACGAGGTTCGCTCGGGGACACAGACCATCGTCTGCGACTCCTGCCAGCGCATTCTTTATTTCAATGCGGCCGACGAGCTCGCAGCCCAGGCCCCGGGCGCGGCGCGACCCCGCCGCCATCATCCCAAGATCGACGCTCCCCAAGCCTGGTACTATCGCTCCGACTTTGCTGACACCGGCGAAGTTTATCTTTGTTTAGCCAACTTCCAGGGCCAGGCCACCCGCCGCGTCTACGAGATTCACACCGGACGCCTCTACGGCGACATCCTCATCCGCGAAGGCAACTACCGCCAGGCCTTCCCCGAAGACATCACCGGCGCCGTCCGCCTCAACGGCGCCTGGAGCGAAGCCGATCTCGAAACCTGGGCCAACGAACTTCCCATGGAAGTTCTCGACTTATTGCTAGCCGACCTGGAAGCCGCCCGCATCGAGATGAAATCCCGCCCCGCCGGCAAGCCCGAAGCTCCGGCCGCAGTCCCCACCGAACAAGCCGCCAGCTAAGCGTTCACGTAGGGACAGCCGCCTCGGCTGTCCAGTTAAGCGCAGCGGGCTGCTTATGTGGCGCGGGCACTCTTGCCCGCGAAATGCCGCAAGCCGGATCAGAGGCGGGGTCGACCGCACTCCTCAAACACGCAGGAATTTGAACCCAGGCGAGTTCTAAAGATGGTTTTCGTTAGTTTGCTCGTGGTTAGCTTCACGGGCAGGAGTGCCCGCGCCACATAGCCACTGACCCTGCATTTAAGATGGCTTCATGCCCAAGTTTCCCTCGAGCCTCCCCGCTGTCAAAATCTCCCCCCGCGGCGCCACTCGCCTGAAAGACGGTCACGTCTGGGTCTACCGTTCCGACATCCTCTCCGCCAACGGCATTACGCCGGGCTCTCTCGTCGCCGTCACCGATCAGCGCGGCAAGCCTCTCGGGACCGCTCTCTACTCCAGCTCTTCGCAAATCGCCATCCGCCTCATTTCAAACGAACTGGTTTCAGATTTTCCAGCTTTGCTGCGCGACCGCATCGCAGCTGCCCTCGCCTATCGCGAAAAGGTCGTCCAAAACACCGACGCCTATCGGGTCATCTTCAGCGAAGGCGATTTTCTTCCGGGCCTTATCGTCGATCGCTACAACGACATTCTTACCGTTCAAATTCTCACGCAGGCCCTGGATGCCCAGCCGGTGCGCCACACGCTCATTTCAGAACTCACCGAGCGCCTGCACCCCGCCTCCATCGTCGAGCGTGTCGACCCCCGCGTCCGCGAGCTGGAAACTCTCCCACCCCGCGAATCCGGCCTGCTGCAAGGCGACAAGCAATCGACCATCATTACCATGAACGGCATCCGATTCCACCACGACGCCCTCGCGGGTCAAAAGACGGGAGCCTTCCTCGACCAGCGCGAGAACTACGCCGCCGCCGCCGCCTACGCCCACGGCGATGCCCTCGACGTCTTCTGCTATCAGGGAGGCTTCGCCCTCCACTTCGCCGGGCGCTGCAGCAGTGTTACGGCCGTAGATAGTTCCCGCCCCGCCCTCGAAATCGCCGACCAGAATGCCGCCCTGAACCGGAGCAATACGAACCAGCCAGAAATCGAATGGATCGAAGCCAACGCCTTCGACCTGCTGAAGGACTACGCCGCCTCCGACCGCCGCTACGACACCATCGTTCTCGACCCTCCCGCCTTCGCCAAAACCAAGGCCAATCTCGACGCCGCCCTCCGCGGCTACAAGGAACTCAACCTTCGCGCCCTCAAGATGCTGCGCCCCGGCGGCGTTCTCGTGACCTGCTCCTGTTCCTACCATGTCAGCTCGTCCAACTTCCTCGAAATGCTGGCCTCGGCGGCCGTTGACGCCCACCGCAGCCTGCGGCTGATCGAGCTTCGCGGCCAGGCCAAAGACCATCCAATTCTGCTGAGCATCCCAGAAACTGCCTATTTGAAGTGCGTCATAGCCTACGTAACATAATGAAAACAGGACTAATATCATGCTTGACAATAATACACTCATATTTTATGCTTCTTTTGTGCTAATCAGGCATCTGATTTAGCTGTAGGCGAAGCCATTATCAGTGCTTCTGCGCCATCAACCAAACAATCTTTGAAGGAGGATTTACCATGACCGTGCTTACCCGTTTTGAACCGTTCCGTGAGCTTTCCACTCTGCAGGACCGCCTGAACCGGCTGTTCCGCGAGTCCTACCACGAGGGCCAGGATGAGTCCTTGACCACCTCGAGCTTTGCCCCGGCCGTCGACGTCTACGAAGACGAGCACAACTTCAGTCTCAAAATCGAAGTGCCCGGAATCGACGAAAAAGACATCGACGTTCGCCTGGAGAACAACACCCTCACCGTCCACGGCGAGCGCAAGATCGAGAAAGACGAAAAAGAAGAGAACTACCGCCGCGTGGAGCGGCACTATGGCAGTTTCACTCGCACCTTCAATCTGCCCACCACCGTGGACGCCGAGAAGGTTGCGGCCACCTACGACAAGGGCGTGTTGAAGATCACGTTGCCCAAGAAAGCCGAAGCCAAGCCGAAGCAGATCAAAGTCAACATCGGCGCTGGCGTCGAAAAGACCCTCGAAGCGAAGGGCCCCAGCAAAGCCGCATAAGCTAGCGGGGGCACAACGCTCGTGTGGGGACGGGCGCCCTCGCCCGTCCAATCGAGCGCAGCTCGATTCGCTTTAAGCGGGAGGCGGCAAACTGCCCGCCTCCCGCTTTTTACGTTCTGGCATCCTCGATCGAAGCGAAGGACCCACGCAATTTTTTGTTTCGGCGAGATTGCATACACTCTTCGCTTCGCTCAGAATGACAAAAAGGAAAGTAGAGAATTCCCATGCCCATCCGTTGGGATAAATTCACCGTTAAAGCGCAGGAAGCCGTGCAGCGCGCGAACGACATCGCCTCGGAGCACGGCAATCCCGAATTGCTGCCGCTTCACCTGCTCGCTGCTCTGCTCGAGGACAAGGAAGGCATAGTTCCGCCCGTGCTCGAAAAAGTTGGCATCGGCCCGCAAGCGGTTCTGAGCGACCTCTATAAAGAAATCGAAAAGCTCCCGAAGGTCTCCGGCAGCGCCGCCCAGGCTGCGCTCTCGAACGAAACCAACAAGCTGCTCGAGCAGGCCTTCAAAGAAGCGGCAAATTTCAAAGACGAATACGTTTCTACCGAGCACCTGCTGCTGGCCATCACGCACCTCAAGCGCGACGCCGCCCAGCAGATTCTCGCCCGTCACGGCGCTACCCATGATGCGATTCTGCAAGCCCTGACTTCCATTCGCGGCTCCCAGAAAGTCACCGACCAGAATCCCGAGGCCAAATATCAGGCTCTCGAACGCTACGCGCGCGACTTGAACGAACAGGCCCGCCGCGGCAAGCTCGACCCCGTCATCGGACGCGACGAGGAAATCCGCCGAGTGGTTCAGGTGTTGTCGCGGCGGACGAAAAATAATCCTGTGCTCATCGGCGAACCCGGCGTGGGCAAGACCGCGATCGTCGAAGGGCTCGCCCAGCGCATTATTTCCGGCGACGTCCCGGAAGTCTTAAAGAACAAACGCGTGGTCGCGCTCGATCTCGGCGCCATGCTCGCCGGAGCAAAGTATCGCGGCGAGTTTGAAGACCGTCTCAAGGCCGTGTTGAAAGAAATCGAAGACTCGCAGGGCCAGGTCATTCTTTTCATTGACGAGTTGCACACGCTGGTCGGAGCCGGAGCGGCCGAAGGCGCGATCGACGCCTCCAACATGCTCAAGCCCGCGCTGGCCCGCGGCGAGCTGCGCGCCATCGGCGCCACCACGCTCAACGAGTACCGCAAATATATTGAGAAAGACGCCGCGCTCGAACGCCGCTTCCAGATCGTTTTCGTCGGCGAGCCCAATGTCGAAGACACTATCTCGATTCTCCGCGGCCTCAAAGAGAAATACGAAGTCCATCACGGGGTTCGTATCAAAGATTCCGCCATCGTCGCCGCTGCGACGCTTTCGCACCGTTATATTTCTGACCGTTTTCTGCCCGACAAAGCGATCGACCTCGTCGATGAGGCGGCTGCATCGATCCGCATCCAGATCGATTCGCTGCCCACTGACATCGATCAGCTCGAACGCAAGGCCACGCAGCTTGAAATCGAAAAACAAGCGCTGAAAAAAGAGGATGACGCCAACTCCAGGGAGCGTCTCGGGGTGATTGAGAAGGAACTCGCCGGAATTCGCGAGAAATCCAACGCGCTCAAGGCGAACTGGAAAAAAGAAAAAGATCTCATCGCCCGCACGCGCGAGCTGAAAGAAAGAATCGAAAAGCTCAAAACCGAAGAGCAGGCCGAAGAGCGCAAAGGCAACCTGCAGCGGGTCGCCGAAATCCGTTACAGCCTGATTCGCCAGGCGGAACAGGAACTCGCGAAGTTCACCGCCCAGATCGACGACAAGGGAAAACCGCGCATGTTGAAAGAAGAAGTCGACGAGGAAGACATCGCGCGCATCGTCTCCAAATGGACCGGAATCCCCGTCTCGAAAATGCTGGAAGGGGAAGTAAAAAAACTGGTCACCATGGAAGAGCGTCTGCGCCAGCGCGTGGTTGGTCAGGACGCAGCTCTCGAGCGCGTTGCCAACGCCATTCGCCGTTCCCGCGCCGGACTCAGCGATCCCAAGCGCCCCATCGGCTCCTTCATTTTTCTCGGCCCCACCGGAGTTGGAAAAACTGAGCTGGCCCGCGCCCTCGCCGAATTTCTCTTCGACGACGAGCGCTCCATGCTGCGCATCGACATGTCCGAATACATGGAGAAGCACTCGGTCGCCCGCCTCATCGGCGCGCCTCCGGGCTACGTTGGCTACGAAGAAGGCGGCCAGCTCACCGAGCAGGTCCGCCGCCGTCCGTATGCGGTTGTGCTATTCGACGAAATCGAAAAGGCACACCCCGACGTTTTCAACGTTCTGCTACAGATCATGGACGATGGCCGCCTCACCGACGGCAAAGGCCGCGTAGTCGATTTCAAGAACACGATCATCATCATGACCTCGAACCTGGGCTCGTCATTCCTGCAGTCTGAAAGCCTACGCTCTGAGCAGGATTTCGAGCAGGCTTCGCAACAGGTGATGAACACGCTGCACACGCACTTCCGGCCCGAGTTCCTCAACCGCGTCGACGACATCATCGTGTTCCGTCCGCTCGGCAAAGACCAACTGGTCAAGATCATCGAACTTCGCCTCGAAGATGTGCGCCGCCTGCTCGCCGACCGTAAAATTTCGATCGAGCTCACCGACGCCGCCAAAGACTTGCTCTTCACCCAGGGCTACGATCCCAATTTCGGCGCGCGTCCGCTGAAACGCGCGATTCAAAAGCTGGTGCAGGATCCGCTCGCCCTGAAGATTCTGGACGGCGAAGTTCTCCACGGCGACCACATCGTCGTCGACGCCGACAAGAAGCTCGGCAAATTGAAATTCGAAGTTAGCAAGCGAGTCGGCGAAAAAGAACCAGCGAAAGCAAAAACAAAATAGGCCGCGGATTTCACGGATCCTCATGGGTAACCCAAGAAATAGAACGAAGAACAATCCGTGAAGATCCGTGCAAATCCGTGGCAAACGACTTCGTTTACTTCTTGCTGAAGCTCTCACTAAACGCCGGCAACTGCACCAGATACCACGCAACCGCAGCGCGCAGCATAATCGCCAATCCGCCCCAGAGTAGGCTCCATCCAAAATCCGCCGCGGCCGCCGATACGCTCGGGACCAGCATCGCCACACCCAGCAGCATCGCCACTAGCGCCGCCCGCCGCGCCCAATTATTCAGCCGCAACAATCCCCAGCCGATCAACGCGGCGACCACCCCCACCAGCAGAAACATATAGGGCCCTGCCAATTCGAGCCCGTGCAAAAGCGGCGCGCCAATCCTCATCGATAATGTTCCCGGCGATACCAGCATAGTTGCGCCAGCCCCGCACAAATACGCGGCCACCAGAAAAAAAAGAATTGCGATCGCCGTGACTCCCGCAGGCCGCTGCATGATGCGATTGTCGAGCAAGCGCTGGAAGCGTACAAGCCAAAACAGACCGGCCACGGATTCCCCGGATATCCCAAGAACATAAAAGGAAAATCCGTTGAAGGTCCGCGCAAATCCGTGGCCGGGGACGTGGCTTTGGACATCGCTGTGGCACACTGGACGTATGCACCGGCTTACACTCGGCGACTTCGAACTCACTATCTTTTCCGACGGAACTTATCCGCTCGACGGCGGAGCGCTTTTCGGCGTTGTCCCCAAAGTGATGTGGTCGCGCAAGGTAACAGCCGCCTACGGTCCCGATTTTGCCGTCGACAACAAGAACTGCGTCACCACCGGACTCAACTCGTTACTCATCCGAAGCGATACAACGCGCGCCGGCAAGCAAACCGTGCTGGTCGAGACCGGCATGGGGAACAAGCTTTCGGACCGCATGATCAAGTTCTACGGCCAGCCCGCGCAGTTGCTGGCGAATCTCGCCGCCGCCGGAGTCGCTCCCGACGACATCGATATTGTCATCAACACGCATCTCCACTTCGACCACTGCGGATGGAATACAGTGCGAAACCATAGCGGCAACATCGTCCCCACATTCCCGCGCGCGAAATACTACGCACCCGAAGGCGAATGGCAATACGCGCGGAAGCCCAGCGAGCGCGACTCTATCAGTTTCATCTCCGACAACTACGACCCGCTGGTCGCAAGCGGCCAGATGACCCTGCTCAAAGGCGGCGAAGAAATCGTTCCGGGAATTTCAGTGCAAACTTTCCCCGGACACACCGCGCACATGCAGGCTGTGATCGTGCAAAGCGGCGGTCAAGCAGCCTGTTACATTTCCGATCTCATCCCCACAACCGCGCACATCGACCTCACCTGGGGCATGAGCTTCGATCTCTACCCGCTGCAAACCATCGAGAGTAAGAAGCACTACTACGCGAAGTCGATTCCGGAAAAATGGCTAACCGTCTTCACGCACGACCCGAAGACGCCGTGGGCGTATGTGGAGAAGGATGAGCTGGGGAAGATGGTCGCTCGGGGAGCCTAGGTTAGCCGAGAAAGCCGACCGGAGTTGACTCACTCCGTAACCAGCAACCTTGCTTCGAAGAACTCTTCTACTCTCACCAGAATTTCGACCGCACTCTTCGATTCGTAGATCGCCTTGCGCAGCCCCGCCCCGCCGGGGACGCCGTGCGTGAACCAGGAGGCGAACTGCTTCATCTTGCCGACGGCGTCCGGGAGTTCTTCTTCGATCAGCATCTGGAAGTAAGTGCGGATCATCTGGTAGCGGTCGGCCTCGGTGGGCTCGTCATAAAGTCTTGCGGAGACACATGATTTCGTGGAGCCCCGGACGCTCTCGTCCGGGGAAGATCCTCCCTCGCCCGATGAGTCCACCTGGCGGACGGGGGCGTCCGCCGCTCCATTTCGTGCATTGTTGATCCCCGGATCGCTGATTCCCGTGCAGTATTGCTGAATCTGCCGGAAGATCCACGGATTCGAAGGCGCAGTGCGCCCGATCATCACGGCGTCGCAGCCGGTCTGCGTGACCATGGCGCAGGCGTCTTCCGGAGAACGGATGTCACCATTGCCGATGACCGGAATCTTCACTGCATCCTTCACCGCGGTGATCCACTCCCAGCGCGCGTTGCCGCTGTAGCCCATCTCACGCGTGCGGGCGTGCAACGCGACTGCCGCCAGTCCGCACAACTCCGCCATGCGCGCCAGTTCCACGCACACGATCTCTTCGTCGTTCCATCCCGCGCGGAATTTTACGGTGAAGGGAATCGTCACCGCCCCGCGCACCGCTTCGAAGATTTTGCCTATGGCCGGCAGATCGCGCAGCAGCCCGGAACCTCCGTTGCACTTCACGACTTTCTTCGCGGGACAACCCAGGTTCAAATCGACCACATCGAAACCCAGCCCCTCGACCATGCGCGCGGCTTCCGCCATCACGGTCGGATCGCTGCCGAAAAGCTGCGCCGAAATCGGATGCTCGTCTTCATAGAAATGCAAATATCGTTTGGCCTTCTGGTCTTTCTTGCGAAGCACACCGTCGGCGGAGGTGAACTCCGTCATGATCAGCCCGCATCCCCCAAGGTTACGAATGAAGCGGCGGAAAACGGTGTCGGTAACGCCAGCCATGGGCGCGAGAACAGTGGCGGGGCTGATGTGGACGCCGCCGATGGAGAGGCTCGCTGGCACAAGCTGCACTGGCGCTGGCTGACGGACAAGCCTGCCCTGAGCGAAGTCGAAGGGAGTCTCCGCCTTACACGAGCCGTTCGAGTTGTCCCAGAACTTCTTCACAGTTCCTATTCTACTTGGGCGCGTCCACTGGCCCGCAAAACAAAGCCCCCGCCGGAGCGAGGGCCAAAGTTCAATCCGCGTGAATCCGTGCCAAAGATCAGCCTTTTGCAGGAGTCGGGGCTGCGGAAGTCTCTTTCTTGGCGTACTTGCGGCGGAAACGCTCCACGCGCCCGGCGGTATCCATCAGCTTCTGCTTGCCCGTGAAAAAGGGATGGCAGTTCGAGCAGATTTCCACGCCGATGTCGCCCCTGTGGGTGGACCGGGTCATAAACGTGTTGCCGCACGCGCAATGCACACGCACTTCGTTGTAAGCAGGATGAATAGCTGGTTTCATAGGGATTCCAATCTTGATCTGAACCATTTGATTCTACCGGATAGACGCTGGATTCAGCAAGAACCGCGGTCAGCCGTCAGGAAAACCGAGCCTTGGCTTCCGGCTTCGTGACAACTGATCCCTGGCCCCTGACCCCTGTTTTCTCAAAACCTGAACTGATACGACGCCTTCACGAAAAACTGCCGGCTGTCGTTGAGATATCCCTTGGCCGTGTTGACGACGTATCCCGTCGACACCGGCGTGCCGGGGACGATGTCCAGGTTCTGCAGGTCGCTGTTGTAGCCCAAGTAGATGGCCGTCCCCGGGTGGACCAAATAAGTGACCAGAACATCCGCGTTGAACTGTTTTTCAGTGGGCAGGTAAGTGTAGGGGAAGATTGTATTGCCCGGAGTATTCGCCAGCACCGAGTTGTACTGGAAAATCATGCGCAGCGAGAGCTGTGGCGTGAACTGCCAATTCCACTTGCTGCGCACGATGTGATTGTCGAAGATACCCTTTCCCACGCCGGGGGTCGCGGTCCGCGCGAGCAGATACGTCGCCTCGGTGGCGCGCAAGCGCTCGAACAGATACGTATTCTCAATCTTCAGCGGCTTCACCGGTCGCAGAGTCAACAGGCCGGTCGCGGTGTCCACGTGGGCGAGAAAGGGAAGGTCGAGCAAAGGCGCAGGGGCAGTTGGCGACGCCACGAAATTCGCGCCATCGCCCCAGCGGTAGGCCGCTCCTATAGTCACTCGCGGAAAATAGCTGGTCTGGATGCTGGAGTAGCTGTTGTGCTCGTGGTAGTCCTGGTTCTGGTCACCATGGTTCGGCGCGGCGAAGCCGAGAAATGTGAAATCCTGCGGGCGCAGCCGTTCCCGCAACTCCTCGTAAGGAGCCAGTATCACGGTGGTCTGGCCGCGCGCCTGAACCAGCAGATAGGGCTGGTAATCAGTGTCGAGGCGTGTGCCCTCGTGGTCGAACGCGGTGCGGTTGCGCAATCCGGCGCCCCAAGCCACAATCCAGCCCTTTTGGGGACGGAAGAAATAACTCGCTCTCTGCTGGGCGTCGCGGAGGTCGACGCGGTTCACGAATCCGGGCACGGTGACGAACCCGGGGCTCACATCCTGGTAGGTCCCGATGTAATTAAAGTGCAAGCCCGCCCGCCGCAGCGTGAGCAGGTCCGCGGGTCCGGCATAGTAGTTGTTGTTGCCGGCATTCCCCGAGCTGAACGGGAAAAGGCTTGCCTCACAGGTGGAATCGAGATTCTGCGTGATCACGCCGGGCGCGGTCAAACCCAACAAATTGCTCGAACTCACCACCGCTTGCCCGTCCAGCGTCCAGGCGGGACTGAACTTCAAATGTGTGTCCACGCCACCCACACGATTGAATTCTCCAGTGGTCGGGCACTGCCAATCGCTAAAGAGCGCGCCCACGCTTGATTCCTTGAAAATATCGCGGCTGACGCGCGCAATGCCGAAGTACGACCGAATGCCGTAGAGACTGTCGACACAACCACCATCCAGCACGGGACAATAGCTGGGCACGGCGAGTCCCGGACTCCGGTCATCGGCGGCCATCAGCCCCACCGAATACGGACCTTCTTTCCCGGTCAATCGAATTCCCGCCGACGGGTCCTCCACATTGCGAGTGAAAAACAAATCAATGGGAGTGCGAAAATAATCTTCGTTCTCGAGAAAGAACGGACGCTTCTCCGGAAAATACACTTCAAAGCGCTGATTCACCGTGATCTGCGGATCCTCCGACTCGACCTGGCTGAAGTCGGGATTAGCAGTGATATCGAGCACAAAATGATCATGGATCACGAACTTCGCGTCCATGCCGAACTGTCCCTGCGCCCGCGCGCTCTGAAAAAAAGGATTGTCAGGATCGACCGTGTTCAGCCCCCGAAACCCGCGCATGATTCCGTAAGGCATCAGCTCGATGTCGCGCCCGGGGGAAATCCCCTCCAGCCCGTAAAGCGTCGCCGCTTGTCCCAAGCGACCCTGCACTCTGCGCGACACTGCCGGCCAGAACGCGTCCTCATTCTTGCGCACAAGGCCGCGATACAAAATGATTCCCCACTCCTGCTGCTTGCTGGCCGGAAATCGCAGGCTCTTGAACGGGATCGCCATCCATGCCACGTACCCCTGCGAAGTAATTTTGCCGCGCGAGTCCCAAACCGTATCGAACGATGTATCCCAGTTCCCCACCTCGGCGCTGGCCGCTTCGGTCCAGATCGCGTCCCACTGCACGCCCAGCGGCGTGCTCTGGAATGCATAGGCGCGCCGCCGGTCGTGAAACGTATCGAGCATGATCTCGACGTTATCGTCATCGTAGACATCTTCGCGGCGCGACATGCGTCCGCGAACTTTCTTCGGATCGTCGAAGCACACAAACACCACGTAAAGGTTCTTCTTGTCGTACCCGAGGTAGGCTTCGGTGGGCTCGGAAACCTTTTCGCCGTCGTGCGGGTTGCGCTGCGCGAACCCGGATACCCTGGCCATCTGCAGCGCCACTTCGCCCTCAGGCTTCATGCCGAGGAAATTCTCAAGCGCCGGAGCTCGGGTCAACCGCGGGATGGTCAGGGCCGGCGGTCCCAGCGCAGACGTTGGCGGTGCGGGAGTTATCTGGTTCTGCGGTTGGACAATCGCCGGTTGTGGCGGCGGCACGGCAGGGTTCTGCGGAGACGCCTTCACATCCTGTCCTGCGGAGTTTTGGCCCGAGCCCTGGCCGGATGCGCCCGCGTTCTGTTGGGCCGGCTCAGCAGCCGCTGTACGCACCCGCGCCTGCCCCAAAGCGCTCCCCGGCCGCGCCGCCGCGGCCAGCAGCACAAAAACCAGCGAGAACTTCAGATGCTTCTTGAATGGAACCCGTTGTCGTCGACTCGAACCCAAAGCGTCCTCACCGGTCCCCGCCCCCCCGACGAGGAAGTCAGAAAGATACACTATGGGCGCGCATCACAAAACAGTAAAACGCTGTTCCTGAACTTCGCAGATAAACAGGGCCAACGAGACTTCGCGGAGCGTTGAACTGACGGCTGAGGGCTGACAGTTGACAGCTAGAACAACGAACTCTGCCTTCGACTCGGCGTGATGCCGAAATGGTCGTAGGCCAACTGCGTGGCCACGCGCCCGCGCGGAGTTCGGTTGAGGAATCCGATCTGCATCAGGAACGGTTCGTAAATCTCTTCAATCGCGTCCGGCTCTTCGGCCAGCACCGCGGCCAGCGTATTCAGGCCCACCGGACCACCCTGATATTTCTCGATGATGGTCAGCAGCAGCCGACGGTCGACTTCGTCGAATCCATACTGATCCACTTCGAGCATGCGCAGCGCGGCCTGCGCCGTAGGCTCGTCAATCTTGCCCGCGCCCCGCACTTGCGCATAGTCGCGCACCCGCCGCAGCAGGCGGTTGGCAATTCTAGGTGTGCCTCGAGACCGGTTGGCGATTTCGATCGCGCCCGCATCGTTGATCTCGACGCCGAGAATTTCCGCCGAGCGCTCCACAATCACCCTTAAATCCTGCGGAGTATAAAACTCCAGCCGCAGCACAATCCCAAACCGCGCCCGCAGCGGTCCGGAAATCAGCCCCGCCCGCGTGGTGGCACCGATAAACGTAAACGGCTTCACTTCCAGCGTGTGCGTGCGCGCTGAAGGTCCCTGCCCGATGATGATGTCCAGCTTGTAATCTTCCAGCGCCGAATAAAGCAGTTCTTCGAGCACCGGCTGCAGCCGGTGAATCTCGTCGATGAACAACACCTGCTTGTCCTGAAGATTGGTGACAATCGCCGTGAGGTCGCCCTTGATCTGCAGCAGCGGCGCTGCCGTAGGCTGAAAGTGCACTCCCAGTTCGTTGGCAATAATATTCGCCAGCGTCGTCTTGCCCAACCCAGGAGGCCCGTAGAGCAGCACGTGGTCCATGGCCTCGCCGCGCGACCGCGCCGCCTCAATCGCAACCGCCAGATTTTCTTTGACCTTGCTCTGCCCGATGAACTCGTTAAGCCGCTGCGGCCGCAGCTTCAACTCAAACGAAGAATCGTCCTCCACCGCCGCCGCCGACACCAAACGGTCGCGATTGGAATCCAGATTGAGATTGTTACGCGCGGTAGCCACTCTGCCGGATGTTACCACGGACCACGTAGAGACAGCCGCCTCGGCTGTCCCGCCTGGGCGAAGCCCGGCCACATCAAGAACAAAAATCACGAACCGGGATGCTACTACTTCGGATACCACTCCAGCACCCGCACCTCAATCCCCGTCCCTTCCAATCCCTTCTGAAACACCGAAAGATCCGATCCCCGATAGTGATACGGAATCACAATCTTCGGATGAAACGCCTTCACCGCATCGGCAGCCTCTTCCGGGGGCATGGTGTAAGGCAGATTCATGCACACGAACGCCACATCAATGTTCTTCAGCGCCCGCATCTCCGGCACGCCCTCGGTATCACCCGAAAAGTAGAAGCGCTTGCCGCCGTAAGTAAGCACATAGCCGTTTCCGCGCCCCTTGTCGTGAAAAAGTTTTCCAGGCTCCGGCCCGCGCTTCAGGTTGTAGGCGGGAATTGCCTCAATCGTCCATCCCTTCCAATTCTTCGTTTCTCCGTTGGCAATGGGCTTGGCGCTCGTCACAGTCGCCACCACCGCCGGCGCCGCAAAAATCTCCGTCTCCCCCTTGCTGACTTCCTTAATCGAATCCGGATCCATGTGGTCGCCATGAATGTCCGTGATCAGAATGAGGTCCGCCTTCGGCAGCCCCGAAAGTTTCGCAGGCTTGGCGGGATCCAAATAGATCGTCTTCCCGCCAGCCTCAATCAGCGTGCTGGCATGATAGAGAGGAGTGATCTTCACCGGCCCCGCGGAAGTAGGAAACACCTGCGGCTCGGCCGCTGCTTGAGCAAGTAAAGGGAGCGCCAAAACACAAGTGAAGAGAATACAAACAACTATAACTTTGATCATAAATTCCACCTCGCCATCTTGTTATGTCATTCTGAGCAAAGCACGATCGTCTGTAGGACGGTCGTGCGTAGTTGAAATATCCCTGCCGCGCATCCGCGCATTAGCATTCGCAAGCCGTTCGCCGGTTGAATCATCTTAAACTTGTCGCCCTACTTCTGTTCTATCAGGCGGCCGTTTCGAAAGAAAAACACCCTTCTCCCGCCGGACGGAAACGTGACGGTAGTCTGCAGCACATCCGATCCCTTCACCACATACTCATAGCGATAGATCTTTCCATCCGCCAAAGTTTGTTCGATCACCCTTCCATTGAAGAATTTGTTCTTCACTAGAACGTTCCAGTCGCCGTCGAGAATCGCAGTCAGAAGCCAGGGATCGTTGCCGGCTCCAGGCATGATCCGCTGGTACTCGAATCGGTATAACACGTGAGACCCGTCGGTCACGCCGGTTACATGACCGCCGTCCCCGTAGGAATAACTGCGAAAGTGACCTGCGTCATCGCGCGCCTCCACAATGCGATCGGAGCTATCGTATTTGAATGTGATCGTGTGCCCGGCCGGCGAAATCAGCTGTTCCAGATTTCTCACGTTGCTTCGCTTCAGCTGAATGCGATGACCTTCCGCATCCACCATCTCCGTCGCCGCGCCTTGGGCAAAATTCTTCGCGTAGTATGCTTCCGGAAAGTAGATTTTTCGACCATCGCGAAAAGTCATGGTCCAGCCATTCCCGTTCCAGGCCGTGATCGCTCCGTAGAACTCTGACGACGACTGATCGTACCGGAAAACCGCATCCGCGTATCCCGTGCCCTTCGAGACGCGGGGCATGTAAACCTCGGTGCCGTCCTCCAGATTCAACACCTGATACGTGTAGGGATATCTCGTTCCCGTAGGACAGATATCATACGGATGATTCGTGCCCACCCCGAATGCATGGCTGTGAGGATCCCAGGCGAAGTAGGTTCTGGTTAGCGCCAGGGGCACGATGTCCGGTACGAAAAGGTCGGTCTGCCGCAATTTGAAATTTCCGTTTCGCAGGTTCACCACAAATTCGTTCACCGGCGTATCGTGCCGAACGGTCGGCTTCACCATTTCGATGGCAGCCTTGAAGCGTATCGGACCGTCGCCCGCAATCGGAGAAATCACCAACCATGGCTGCGACCCGTCCCAGGCTGGGGGCGAATCCGTGAAGGGCAGCAGTTCCACTTTCACCGGAGCGGCGGGCCGCCTCCACAAGAACAGAAACTCGGCGCAACCCAGCAGCCCCAGCACCAGCGCCCACTTCCACCAGGGCGGATGCCAAAACTTCTTCCCGCTGCCTGCTTCCACAACGTCCTCCGAACGCGTTTGAAAAACAGAGGGCGGCCCGGTAGGCCGCCCATTAAAACTCGGCACGCGCGACTCGCTATTCTTCCTCTTCCTTCACCTCGCCCCGCTCCGCCTTGGCCTTCTCAATAATCTTTTCCTGCAGCTGCCCCGGGACCGCGTCGTAGTGATGCATCTCCATGTTGAAGCTGCCGCGCCCCTGCGTCATCGAGGTCAAATCCACACCGTAAGTCAGCATCTCGGCCATCGGCACTTCGGCCTTCACAATCGTGTTGCCGCCCTTGTTGTCCATGCCCTGGATGCGGCCGCGCCGGCTGTTCAGGTCGCCCATGATCGATCCCGCAAATTCATCCGGAGCCGTGATCTCCACCACCATCACCGGCTCGAGCAGCGTGGGCTTCGCGACTTCCATGGCCTTCTTGAACGCGATACGCCCCGCCATCTGGAAGGAAAGATCGTTCGAATCCACGTCGTGATAGGACCCGTCATACAACGTCACGCGAAAATCCACCACCGGAAACCCCGCCAGATATCCCCGCGCCGCCGCATCGCGAATTCCTTTTTCCACCGGAGGAATAAAATTCTTCGGAATCGCGCCCCCAAAAATGTCGTTCACGAATTCGAAATCGCCCCCGCGCGGCAGCGGCTCCATCCTGATTTTGCAGTCGCCATACTGACCGTGCCCGCCCGTCTGTTTCTTGTGCCGCCCCTGCACATCGGCCTTCCCGCGAATGGTTTCACGATAGGGCACCTTGGGCGCTTTCAAATTCACTTCCGTGTGATAGCGCTTCTTCAGCTTCGCGACGGTCACTTCAATGTGCTGCTGTCCTGTACCCGCAATCAGAAATTCCTTGGTCTGCGGATCGCGGAAGAATCGCAGCATCGCATCCTCTTCCATCAGCTTGTGGATCCCCGGCCCCAGCTTGTCCTCATCCGCCCGGCTCTTGGGCTCGATCGCAAACGTAATCGCCGGCTCCGGCAGCTTCACCCGCGGATACTGAATCGGCGCCGACTTATCCCCCATCGTGTCGCCAGTAAGCGTGTCCTTTAATTTCGCAACGGCGCCAATATCTCCAGCGTGCAGCTCCGGCACCGGCATAGCGGTTTTCCCCTGCATCGTCGAAATGTGTGACAGCTTTTCTTGCGTGCCGGTGCGAAAGTTCTGCACCGCGGATTCGTTTTTCACAACCCCCGAAAAAACTTTGAAATAAGAAATCCTCCCGGAAAACGCGTCCGCCACCGTCTTGAACACATACAGCGAAACCGGCTCCGTATCCGCTTCATGCCGCTTCGGCGCATCCCCGTTCCCCGAAGCCGGAGCCTCGCCCTGCACCCACTCATGCTCCGACGGCGCCGGAGTGTAGTCGATGATGAAATCCATCACCCGGTCCGCGCCCACGTTGCCCAGCCCCGAACTGAAGATCACCGGGAAAAGCTTGTCTTCGCGAATTGCGTTGTGCAGCGCCGGAATCAGGTCTTCCTCGCCCAGCGTACCCGCCTCGAAAAACTTTTCCATCAACTTGTCGTCGCCCTCAGCCACCAGTTCCACCAGCTGCTCGTGTGACTCCTGCACCTGCGCCCGCATGTTCGCCGGAATCTCCGTTTCTTTCCCCTTACCATTTCCGCCCAGCTCGTAGATGTAAGCCTTCATTCGCACCAGGTCGACCACGCCGCTCAAACTCTTCTCGCTTCCGATCGGCAGCTCGATCGGAATCACATTCCGCCCGAACGCATTGATCAGCGACTCCAGCACCCGCTCGGCATTCGCGCGATCGCGGTCCATGCGGTTCACCACAATCAGCCGCGGCGTTTTATATTCTTCGCAATAATTCCACACCCGCTGCGTTACCACCTCCACGCCCGCTACGCCGTCGACCACAACAATGGCCGCGTCCACCACCGGCAGCACCATCTTGGCCTCGTGGACAAACATGTTGAACCCGGGCGTGTCGAGAATATTAATTTTCGATTTTCCCCACTCCACCACCGCCGCGCCCACCGAGATCGACATCTTGCGCGCGATTTCCTCGTCGTCATAATCCGTGACGGCCGACCCGTCGTCCACCCGCCCCAGCCGTGGCGCGGCTCCCGCGGTATAAAGCATGGCCGACGCCAGCGTGGTCTTGCCCGCATGCCCGTGCCCGACCAGCGCTACATTACGAATGTTTTCCCCAGAATAGATTTTCACGAGTAGGCTCCTTCAGCAGGCGTGCGAAGAAAGGCCCATATACATGAAGAAGACGAAGACAGCAACATGGCCATCCAACATCACCCGCCAAAACGTAGGATGCTACCACGCGGCAACCAGCAGCCTCAACTTAGGACAGGGTCCGAGGTAGGGACCACCGAGCGTCTGGGTGCCCCATTCTCGCGTTCTTTGCGAGAAGTGGGGCTTTTGATCTCCTCGCCGCGCCCCGAATCGTAGTATCATCCCTCCGCATGCTAGGCAACCGCACCAGCGAGCAGTGGGTCGCGCAATACGCCACCAGCCATCAGCATCCGGTGAACCGCGCCTGCCACACCCTGGGCATCCCGCTGATTCTCCTGTCGGTCGCTATCTTCGTAGCCAGCATTTTCGTGCATCGCCTGTGGCCCTACGCTCTCGCGCTCTTTCTCATCGGATGGATCTTCCAATTCATCGGCCACGCCTTCGAAGGCAAAGAACCAGAATTCTTCCACGACTGGCGATTCCTCTTCGTCGGCGTCCGCTGGTGGTGGGCCAAAATCCGCGGCCGCGCTTAGCGATGTTGTTGAACAACTCGCGAACTCGTGAAAGGCCGTGAAAGAGCGGTTCTTCAGCGCCGTGTAAAGCACCGTGGAAGAGCGGCGCTTCAGCGCCGCGTAAGGCCCGCAAGGTCGACGCGGGCTTCAGCCCCCGGTGGTCGCTGCCTCGCTGCGCACCCTCTCTAATGCTTCGGGTGCCCCATTTCTCGCGTTCTTTGCGAGAAGTGGGGTCTTTGAACTCCCCCCGTCTCTATCCCTACCCCCGCAGCGCTCCCGCCGCATCCTTCACCAGCTCCGAAACCTGCCACTCGCCGCCGTGATACCAGCTGAAAATCTTCCCATCCGGCCCAATGACCGCAGTGCTAAGCGAGTGCGTGATCAACCCATCTTCAGGTTTGTAAGTGAGCGCAAAAAAACTCGCGATCTGCGGCAGGTCGTCCGCGCGCGGAACGGCAAATTCCCAGCGCTCGAAAAGCCTCGCCTGTCGGCTGTGCGCCAGCGAGAAACCATAGTCGCGCAAAACCTTAGGCGTGTCATGCTCCGGATCGAAGCTGACGCTCAGCAAATGAGTCTTGCCCGTCAGCGCCGGATCGGCGGCAAGCTCCTCGTTGAGCTGCGCGAACTGCGCCCCCACCCGCGGACAAAAATCAGGAAAAGGACAGCGCGTGTAAATAAACGTGACGAACAAAACCTGCCCGCGATATTGCTTCAGCGAAATGTGCTTCGCATTCTGGTTAGTGAACTGGAAGTCGGGAACCTCTTCGCCGGCAGCGGGAATGTGCAACTCCGCGGTGGGCTTGCCGTCACCCTTGTCGCCGGCAGGTTTCGCATGACTGACGACCTTAACGTTCTCCAGCCAGTACTCGGGAGCGGAATCTTTATCCGTCCCCGCGACCACCACCTCGGCAGAAATCGAATCCCCGGCGGCAAGCTGACTGAAGTCAGCCGCAAGTTTTATTTTGTAATCCATCGCCATCGCATCCATGAAACCAGGGATCGCATCGCCGTCAATAATGGCGGACTGGTTCGCCTTGTCGAGCGTGACAATGCGCCCCGTAAACGGATAGCGCTTCTGAGACGGCGGGGTGTGCTTACCGCACGACAAAATCAAAGAAAGCGCCGTGCCCAGCAGAATCAACGGCAAAGTAAGTTTGGCAAAAGCTGCGTGTCGCACTTGGAGTCTCCAGTTCTGTTGTAACAGAACAAGTCCAATACATGCTTCCAGGAAGCGCACCCGCGTGCGACTCTCTGCTCGAGGAGCGGCGGACGCCCTCGTCCGCCCACTCTCTCCACATCGAAAATGCCAATCGCTTCCCAGAGCCAGCTGGCCTAAAAAAACATCAATAATGAAAACGATAGCGCAATTCCAGATAGATTTGCCGCGGCAAATTCCAGTGGAACCCGCCGTAGGTTACGCTGCTGTCGTACTCGGCGCGGCGATTTGCAACATTTAAAGCAGTGAGCGACGCAGTAAGGCGTTCGCCGAAATCTTTGCCCAGCGACAAATCGAAAGTGGTGTGCTGGGGAAGATAGTTGCCCGGATAGGGCGCGCCAGGAAACGCGTTGCTGAATCCAGACCCGTAGTAAACGTTAGTGGAGGCGTAAGCCCGCCAGGGAAGTGTGAAGTCGCCGCCGACGTTGAGCGTGTTGCGCTGGTCGTGATCGAGCGGACAAAGGTAAGGAGTGATCCCGGTGACCGGGTCGGGAGGGCAGACGAACGTGTTATTCAGCCCTCCGGTGATCACGCCACCGCCCTCGGCGATCTGATTGGAATAGGAGAGGTGAAGCTGGGCGCGGTGGGCAATGCGGGGAGAGCGCAGCGTAAGTTCCCATCCCCGAATCAACGCTCTGGTATCGGTCAGGGGAAAGAATATATTGGAAGCTCCGATGTTGTTGTGATCGAGAAAATTCTGGACGTCGGTCTTGAAAGTATCGGCGTCGAGCACCCAGCCGCGATAAGGAATAGTGACGCCGAACTGATGTTCCTCGTCGCGTTCACCCTTGAGCGTTAGAAACTGGCAGGCATACGCGGGCTGGGAACACAAGGATTCCAGTTGACCGGAAACGGTTTCAATGGGCGGCGCCTGATAGTAGTGCCCGTAAAAAGCGCGAAACGTCCAACGAAGTTTAGGGACGGTCGCAGTCGCGCCGAAGCGCGGGCTGATAGCAGTTTCGGAGACCGGCTCCTCCGGTGAGTTGGCCGGGAAGTTGCCTTCGGAGAAACGCGTAGGCCGCACACCGGCCGACAGGGTCAGCCAGGAAAAAGGTTTGAATCTGTCGTCAATGTAAAACGTCTGCAGGTTAGCCGTCGGACTCTCGCTGATGTTGAACGGAGGATTTCCGCTGCCGTCGTTGAAGATGGCGCCAAAGACCTGGCTATCGTGCTGGTAGAAGCTGAGGAATCCAACCTGAAGATCGTTCTTCTTATAGTTAGCAGCGACGTTGACTTGCCCCCCGGCATAAGTCGAGCCGCGATTCTCAGTGGTCGCGATGGGAATGTCGTTGGGATTGCTGGCGTAATCTCCGCTGTTGTAGTGGAAGAACGGTGAAACTGTAGTCAGGAGATGCGAATTGAAAGTGTGCAGCCAGGTGAAAAGCACGCCCTCGTCGTTCTCGGTTTGTGCATCCCGAAGACCGATGCTGGGATACTGCGGCGTGAAGTTATTCGCCGGGATCGATCCGTTCTCGATGTCGTCGGGATTGGGATCGTAAGGAATCTGATAATAATCGCGCCGCACCGAAGTCATCAGCCGAAGCTGGTTGGAGGGATCCACATTCAGAATAAACGACCCGAATCCGCCGACTCCATTCACCGCGTCATGCACCACCTGCGGAACCGGAGGCTGCAGGCCCAGATCGCTGCGGTTGCCGTTGACGCTGGCATAGTAAGCGAAATTTTTCGTGTGGCTTCCGAAGCTGAGTTCATCGTCGGTCTGGAAGAAGTTGCCGCCGGTCATGGTCAGTTCAGCTTCGTTGTTGCGCTCGAAACCCGTACGCGGCACCACATTGAAAACGCCATAAGTGCGGTCGCCGAACTCGGCGCTATAGCTGCCGCGATTCACCTCCACATAATCCAGGTCCTTGGGATCGAACTGCGGACCCAGATTTTGCGCGATCGCAGTGTTGATCACCGGAATCCCGTCCAGCAGCCATGTGATCTGGTGTCCGCCTCGCATGTGCAGCATGTCATGCGTCACGTAAGCGCCAGGAACGTAATCCGTGATCATGGCCATGCTGTTCGTGCTGTCGGCGCCGGGCGTGCGCTCGATGTCGATGCGGTTGACCAGAGTGGTAGGCGTGAAGCTGTCCGTGGCGACCACCGCGGGCGCAGCCGAGACTGTAACTTTTTCGTTCGCCGTGCCCACCTGCAACTGAAAGTGAACCACCGGCACAGATCCCGAAATCACAATCACATCTTGTGAAGTCTGCTCGAAGCCCTTACTGGCCACGCTGATCGAATATTCGCCGAGCACCACGGCGTTGAACTGGAATTCTCCGTTGCTGTCCGTCGTCACCGACTTGGCCCAGTCCGACGATTTTGCTTTCAGCATCACCATCGCGCCCTCCAGCGGCCGGTGCTGCGGATCGTGCACCACACCACGAACTGCCCCGTAGTCGTTGGCGAACGCCGCAACAGCAACCACCAGAACCGCAGCAAGTTGAGAAATACGCCGCAGGGAACCACAACGGGCCGCACTGCCGCGCCCTGAAACAGGAATACCAATAATAAGAAGAAAGAAACGCATAAATCCTCCGAATGCCCTGAGAAAGTCTCCAGCCCCAGTGACGACCACTCGCAAAGTCCACGAGGGCCGGCATTTTCCCGACACGGATGCCGCGACACGAACGCCCTGTCGCAAACCGCTTAAGATCAACGTGTGGGAATCAATACAGCTTCAGGCGAGGGAGCAATACGGAGGAGCGCGGGTCGATTGCAGCGCAAAACCTTCTCTGACCGGAGGGTTCTTCCGAAGTTCCAGAACGCGGCTAATCACTTCCCGGCAGAGGCTGGCCGTTCGTGGCTGCGGATGAGCCCAATGGGCGGTCGTCACCGCGCGGCAGCAATCGTGGTTACAGCAGCTGGCATCGTGAATCGAGAGCCGTGAAGAATCCGCGATCGCGCCCCCGTGGCAAGGGTGCGCCGCCTTTCGCAAACAACAGGCATGCGGTTTCGCCGCCGCAGACGCCAGCGCCAGCGGGACGAAGTTCCCCACCAGCACGAACAGCAAAAGAAATCTGGCAGTCAGGCGATGCATATGTCCGGCGACGACAGCATCCCACAGGCTATCGTGAGGTTCGCCAAGCATAGAACAGAATCCCGAGCGGTTGCAATCGAACGTTGCGAATTGGACGGCTATTTCAGCAGAACGTAAGCCCCAGCGGTCAAGGATTTTGCCTACCCTTACTTCGCTCCCAACTTCCGGTTAATATCCACCGCAAACTCCGTGAAGAAATTCGCCAAGATTCCATACCCCGCCTGGCCGAGCGCGCCCCATCCCCCCTCCGCAAACGCATTGCGCGGCTTCGGCAACCAGGCCGTCGCGATCATGCCCCCACCAAATGCGCCGCCATACAGCGCCCACTGCGGACGCATCTCCTGCTCGCTCCGGTCATACGTCAGAAAGTTTCGCAGCACCGCATGCCGCGTCCGCGGCCAGAATCCGCGGCACCGGCACTGATCGTAACGCGGCTCGTAGCCCAGCTTGGCATCGCCCAGCGCCGTCAGACTGTTCGACGCTATGAATTGTCCTTCGCGCGATGCCCACCGCTCGGTATATCCTGCCCAGCCATCGTCCCACTGGTAGGGCACTCCCCGCACCTGATCGATGCCCGCATCAAACATGCGCTTTAAATACGCGCCCGGCGTCAGCACCGTCTGCTGCAGATAAAGCCTCTTCCTCTGTTCCCCCGTCAGCGTTACCAGCTGCCGGTTCCGGCTGACGTAGGCTCCCACCAGCCACTCCGTTTCCCAGTCGCGGAGTTGGACCAGCGTCGCCTCCGCCGCCTGTTTCGTAGCTTCCCCTACCACTTGCGCCGGATTCGGAGCCTCATCCTTCTTGTCTTCCGGCTTGTCAGGGGAGGGCTTATCCGACGACGGAGATGACGGAGCCGACGGAGATGACGGATCGGCGGGCGGATTCTCTTTGCCTTGGCCTTGCGATTGATCAGGCGGCATCTGCAGCGGCGGCGTCTGCGGCTCCTGCGCCCATCCACTCCCCGCCACCGCCAACAGCACCACCAACGTCGCCGCCCTCAGGCCACCGGCCAGCTGCACGACTCGTGTGGCCACGGGCGCCTCGCCCGTGAGCTTTTCAATCGAGACCCTCGCCCTCACGCCTCCACCTGCCATTGTTCTTCCCAACGCGCTCCTATGCGCTATCCCCAAGTAAGGCTTTGTCATCCCGAACGTCCGCGTTTTTCATCGCGGCGGAGGAGCCTGTCCTGAGCGAAGCCGAAGGAATCTCGGTCTCAACCGCTGCGGAGCGCCAGCCTAAGGAGCCTGCCCCAAACGCAGTCGGAGGCAACCTGAGCGAGCCGCGCAAAGCACCACAGCCTGCCCGACCGAAACTGGCCACTAGCCACTAGCAACTAGCCACTGCCTTCCACTCCCGCTAAACTCCTTTCGATGCACTCCCTCTACAACCGCGTTGCCGGACAAAGTGTCGAACGCCTCGCCGCCCTCAGTGACGGCTTCTTCGCTGTAGCCATGACCCTGCTCGTCCTCGACCTCCGCGTCCCCGCCTCCGAGGCCATTCATTCCGAGCACGATCTCTGGCACGCGCTGCTCAAGCTCTCCCCGCGCCTCATCGTCTTCCTGATGAGCGTCATGACCAACGGCATCTTCTGGGTCGGCCAGCAAACCCAGCTCAACCACTTCGCCCGCGCCGACCGCAATCTCGCCTGGATCCACATCGCGTTCCTCTGCGCCGTCTCTCTCACGCCATTCTCCACCTCGCTCCTGGCTGAGTTCATCCACTACCGCACTGCGCTTCTCGTCTATTGGAGCAACATCCTCCTCCTCGGACTCACCTTATATTGGAGCTGGAGCTACGCCACCCGCCACCACCTCCTCACCGACGACGTTCCCCCCGAGATTCACAGCGCCGTAGTCCGCCGCATCGTAATCGCGCAAACCCTCTACGCCTGCGGCGCCGCCCTTTGCTTCCTGGGCACCTATTACGCGATCGCTGCGATAGTCCTGGTCCAAGTCAACTACGCGATCGCTCCAAGATTCTGCTGGGGCCTCTTCTCCCGCAAAGTGTCGGAAGAGTCGAAACAGTAAGCACTCCTATTTGTTGATTGTCATCCTGAGCGAAGCATGATCGTCCGAAGGACGCTCATGCGCAGTCGAAGGACCCCGTGCAACCCGGCAGCACCACCGACCTCGAAGGGCGTTCCAGCCACCGCTTCGGATCTTCGCTTTCATCTCTCGCCGCGAAGTTAATCAAGAATTTGGCAGAGGAAAATTGAAGGAACCTCGAATGTGCCGGACGAAAAGCATGCAGCGCCAACGCGCGCCGCGAGAGCACAACCGGGAAGGGCACGACTTCAGTCGTGCCAATTAAAACCACAAATGGCGCGGGCTTCAGCCCCTGAGGGCGGGTTGCCTAACCAGAACAGCTAAAGAACATCTTTCCGAATAATTTTCGATTTCACTTCCCCAAACTCAACACCACCACCCGATCCACTTCCTTCCCCACGGCCGCCGGAACCTTCACCACCACCCCATCCCCACTCTGCGTAAACTCCACCGCACCCCCACCCAACATCTCAGCCCCAGCAATCTTCCGCTCGAAGGCAGGCAGCGCCAGCAGCGGCGCGTTCCAGTGCAGCACATGCACATAAACCTTGTCGCCCTTCTGCGTAGTCACTCCCCAATCCCCCGGAGCCACCGGACCACCGCGCGTCCCATAAATCGCCTCCCCATACCGCGCCACCCACTCCCCCACCGCATGCAGCCGCGTAACAAACTCTTCCTGAATCTCCCCGTTCGGCATGGGACCAATATTCAGCAGCAAATTCGAATTGTTCCCCGCCGCCCGCACCAGCATCTCCTCCAATTCCTCCGGACTCTTATAGTTGCTGTCCCCAATATTGAATCCCCAAGCCCCGTTGAGCGTGTTCGAACTCTCCAGCGGCAGCTGGTCGCTCACATAGTTCGTATTAAATCCCGCCGTGTTCCGCCCCGGCAGATCCCGCTCAAACGTCTGCACATCCTCCCCGGGCTTCGGAGTCTGATGATGATTCGGAATAATCAGCGCCGCGGGCTGCAACTGATGAATCAGCGCATAGGTCTTCGCCAGGTGCCAGTCCGCGTCCGGCTTGTCCCACATCCCATCAAACCAGATCCCGCCAATCGCCCCGTAATTCGTCAGCAACTCGCACAACTGCCCATCCATATAGTTGTCGAGATAAGCATTCCAGTCGCCGTGATCCGGACGCCCGTTGTTCCAACTGGTCGCGCCCCGCGGAAAATAATCCGGATTGTGCCAATCCAGTTGCGAATAATAAAAAAACAACTTGATCCCCTGCCGATGGCACTCCTCCGCGAGCATCTTGAGAGGATCTTTCCCATAAGGCGTCCGCTGCACAATATTCCAGTCCGAAACTTTCGAATCGAACATCGCAAACCCATCATGATGCCGCGACGTAATCGTGATGTATTTCATCCCCGCAGCCTTAGCCAGCGCCACCCAGGCCCGAGCATCAAACTTCTCCGGATCAAAAAATCCCGGCAGCCGCTCATACTCGCGCACCGTAAGCTTCCGCTCATGAAACACCCACTCCCCATCCCCCAAAACGCTATAAACCCCCCAGTGAATAAACATCCCAAACTTGGCATCCTGAAATTCCACCCGGGCCCTCAAATTCTCCGCCGAAGGCACATAACTCCCAGCCGCGCCGTTCGTCTGCCCCACCGCCGAAACAGCTAGAAGCCCCGCGATAATCGCACCCAGCAGCAGCACAACTCGTGCGGCTACAGGCACAGCCCATGGAGCCCCGTGCGCCTCGCCCGTGAGCTTTTGAAAATGCTCCCGCCCTCTAGCGCTTTTACCCTCTCTCAAACGCATGTTTCTTCTCCAGTTCCTCCACCGAAGTCCGCATCGCCCCTTCAAATCTCGCTGCCTGTCCCATGAGCCTCGAAGTCGCCTCCGCGAACTCCCCATCCATTCGAATCAATCCATCCCCAGCAACCCGCCTCGCAATCTCCAACAAATGCTCGGTTGTAGTCTGCAAATACTGCGCCTCCGTAGGATCGCAAATCCACACCAGACCGGGTGCCCCATTTCTCGCGTCCTTCGCGAGAAGTGGGGATTTTGACTCGGCTATCTCGACCCCGGGTGGCCCATCCTGTGCGTTCTGTGCGAAGGGTGGGATTCCACCCACCCTAGTCACCCAATAAACCTTCCGCGCCAAAAACTCCGCCACCACCTCATCCCCAGCCTTCCCAAACACCCACTGCTGCCGCTTGAAATCATAATGTCGACTCGAGAACGCGACCGGCAACAGCTTCCCCGACTTCACAAACTCAATCTGCCTGCGATCCACCTCCTTGCGCAGCGCATTGATCACCGGCGCCTCCGCGTCCTTCGCCTCGAGCGACGGCATCACCTCCCGCACCGTCATCGACAAATTCACCGCCACCGCCGCATGCAGCCCCTCCGAATTCTCCAGCCGGATGTCCCCATGCAGCACCCAAAAATCCGCCCCCGACGTCGACTTATGAAACGGCCACTCCAGCCGGATCGTCAGCGGCAACCCAGTCAGAGTCATCCAGATTTTCCCGGCCGACGTATCCCCTGCGCCGACACCTTGTATTTCCTGAGCCATAAAGATCGGTCCCCAATCGTAATTGCAACCGCATCATTCTACCGTGTGGACACCACCACAACTCGTGGAACCACGGGCGCCTCCCCCGTGCGGTTTTCCATCCCAGCCCCCGCTCTTCTACAGTCCCAAATCCCGGCCCGCGAAATCTTCACAGTTCGTCAGCGGAGCGTGAAGGTCCGCATTGCTCTCCACGATCCACCCCAACAACCCCAGCAAACAAAATCCCACCGCATTCAAAACCCCATGCGTCGAAGCCATCCGCGGAATCGGCAACAGCTCGCTCTTCACAAAATCCATCACCGCATAAGTTCCCGACAACGCCATCCCCACAAACACCGCGCCCGCAGCCGTACGCAGGAGCCCTCGTGCCGTTGCATCCTCTACCTTCCCCGCGCACATCCACACAAACCCGGCCAGCCCCGCCACACTCAGCGAAAACACCATCGCCGCCACCATCTTCAGCCCCGGAGAAATCACAAATCCCGCCGCCACCAAGAACGGCATCCCCAACACCAGCACCACAACCCTTCGCAACCATCGCAGCAACCGGTCGCGCTCGGCAAACCGCGCCTCCGCAAACCGCAGAGTCGCCCCAGCAATCAATGCAGTCGCAAATCCCGCAAAATGAAAATGCACCGCCGTCAGCAGCCCAATCGGCTCCTGGATCCCCATCGGCCGCCATCCCAACCGCGACGCCACCAGCCAGGCCCCACCCACAGCCAGGTCAACGCAAGCAACGCACCCCGCAATCCTGGAAAGCCGAAAAGGAACCGCTAAAACTTGTGTGGACATTGCCACCGCTCGTGTGGCCACGGGCGCCCCGCCCGTGAGGTTTTCTATCCCAGCACTCGACCCCAAAGCCACGGTCCCCAACTCCACCACTCCAGCCAAAGCCATCAACCCACAAACCACCATCCATCCCCCGGCAACAAATCCGGCCCGCTCCCCCGGCGCCAAACAAACCGCCACCACCGCCAGCACCGCCCCCAACGGCTGCAAAGTCTGTGCCGCAGCCCCGCAAGCCTGAGCCAGGCCAGATGTAAACCCGCCCACCCTTCCCAACTCCATTCCCAGTGGAACAATCACTAGGGGCGCAAACAGAAACATCAGCTCGATCGCCCCAATGCGCGCAATCCCCATCCGCGTCAACACCGCGACCCCGGCCCAAGCCGCCGCACCCGCCAACGCCCACCCCGCCGCCCACCTCTCCGCACGAAGCTCTTCCCGCCCACGACTCTTGTCATTTCGAGCGAAGCTGGAACCGCGCGAAGCACCGTGTGGCGGAAGAATTTTCTTCTTGTGCCCACTATCCGAACTCTTCATATTCATCACTCCAGGCCCGGGTGCCCCATTTCTCGCGTCTTTTGCGAGAAGTGGGGATTTTGACTCTCTGACTTCAGTTCACCCCTGACGCTGATCTTGACTTAGCTCTCACCCCACCGGCCGCAACGCCGCCATCCCAAAAATCCCCACCAGCACAATCAGCGACACCACGTAGAGCGTATCCATCCCACGGTTCTCCCGCCGCAGTTCCTTGTCGTAATAAAAAACCTGCAACCCAATCCGCAGCAGCCAGAACCCCGCCATGAACCCACTCAGAAATCGTCCCAACCCACTCGCTCCCGCCAACTCCGGAGCAAACCCAAAACACAACGCCGCAAACAGCCCCACCACAATCAGGATGTACGCCCAATGCACATAAACAATCTGCCGCAGAAATCGCGGCACTCCCGTCAGCCGTTCTCCCACCCGCAACCGCCGCAGCAGCGGAATATTCGCCAGCACAATCCCCACCTGCACCGCCCCCGCCCCCCAGATCAATTCCTTCAATAGCCCGGCGCTCAAGAAATTACCGCTCATACCCACCTCCGTGTCAGTGTTGCCCCGTGTTCATTCTGCCTCGCGGCCTGCAACCGGTTGGTCCTCAACTGGCCACTGACCCCTAAGCCACTGACCACTGCTTCTCGAAGCAACCCTCTTTAGCACCCGCCCTTTCGTTGTCCCATCTTTCCTCGTCCTTAGCAGCGACCTGCCGAGTCAGACAATTCTGTACAAACAGAACGCCTGGCCCAAAAAAATTATCCCGCCTTCGCTTTCGGCTTGCTCACCTTGCTCACCTTCGCCCCCATCCGCAACAGCTTCCGCACCGTCCCCGTAGGCAACCGCTTCATATGGTCATGCAGTTCGGTCACCGCCTCGAAAAATCCCGCCATCGCCGCCAGCCGTTCCCGCGTGTAATCCGCTCCCGGCTCCTTCGCATCCAGTTCCGCCAGGCACCTCCGCAACATCTCTCGCGTCGGGTCAATCTCCCGCCGCTTCCTCTGCTCAATCACCAGTCGGAACATCTCCCACACATCTTTCATCGACTCATAATGTTCCCGCCGGTCGCCCAGCACATGCACCGCCCGCACGATCCCCCACCCCTCCAGTTCCCGGATCGAGGTCGACACATTCGACCGCGCCACGCTCAGCGTCTCCGCAATCTCCTCCGCCGGCAGCGCCCGCGGCGACAAATACAGCAGCGCGTGGATCTGCGCCACCGTCCGGTTAATCCCCCACCGCGTCCCCATCTCTCCCCAGTGGAGGATGTACTGCTTCTGTAATCCAGTCAGTTCCGCCATATCGTTTCTTTCAGTACAAACTGAATATACAGAAATTACCCCGGCTTGTCAACTCTCCGTAGCGAATCGGAGATCCCGTGGCAACGAAAAATTGCTGACCCCTGGCCCCTGACCCCTGACCCCAGCTTTTTGTCTACAATCAGATTTCCCATGCACCCCGCCCGCATCGCCGAACTACTCGAACCGTTTCTGTCCGCAGCCCAAAATCCGTATCATTCCGAGGTGCGTAGCAACGACGAATCGGCTGTCCTCTCCTCCACCCAACTGCAGCATATATCGACATACATCGATCTACTCCTCCGCTGGAACGCCCGCGTCAATCTCACCGCCATCCGCGACCCTGAAGAAATCGTCACCCGCCACTTCGGCGAAAGCCTCTTCGCCGCCCGTCACCTGTTCCCCACCACTGCCCATGTGGGGACAACCGCCCTCGGCCGTCCAGCGGAGCGAAGCTCCGCTCGGGCTTCAGCCCCCGAGGGTTTGGCCAACGACCAAAGGCCAGGGACCAACGACGTGCTTTCCGCAGCCGACCTCGGCTCCGGCGCCGGATTCCCCGGCATCCCGATCAAACTCTGGGCCCCGCACCTCACCCTCACCCTGATCGAGTCTAACCACAAGAAGACCGCCTTCCTCCGCGAAGTCGTCCGCGCCCTTACATTGACGAACGTCAATGTATTCCCCGGCCGCGCCGAGCAGCTTCTTCAGCAGCGCTCCGATCTGGGCCTGATCAGCAAAGAAGATCCGGGCCTCACCAGCGAAGAGCACGACCAACCGGGAAGAACCAAGCCCAGGCAAAGCAAGCGGAGCCGGCATAAGTCAGCGGAGCGCGACGGCCGCCCGCGACCCGATCCACTCGAACTCCCCCCGGCGACCCAGGCCGGAGGCCAACTCCAAAACCCTGGACCGGGAGGCTTCGACCTGGTCACCCTCCGCGCCGTAGAGCGCTTTGCCGACGTACTCCCGGTCGCCGCCAGCCTCGTCGCTTCCGGCGGACGCTTAGCCCTCCTGATCGGTGCCTCACAACTCGATCAGGCCCGAGCCAGCTTGCCCACTCTCGCCTTGGACCCTCCCCTCCCCATCCCCCAGTCCCAGTCGCGCACCCTGCTGATCGCCCGGCGTTCATAATCGGCTCCTGCAGAAAAATGACGCTCGCCCCGACCGCGAGGTAGAATTCCACAGGTAAATAGGTGGGAAATAAACGCCATAAAAATGATTAAAGTGGGATTTCAGAGTATTTTATTTGGTCGCAAACGTGACTTAAGTGGAATACAGCACCAGAAATGAAGCCACTAATGCTCTCCCGTCTGCGACGCCAAATAGGAGTTTTCCACAGTGTTCCTTCAGGAACGCTTCTCCATTTTGCACGCTTGTCGGGCCAAACCATCCCGTACAAAACGACGAAATGTTCCTGCAGGAACACTTCGCGCTCAACGAATCCGACTCCAGGTAAGTGCCCGCCAGAGGTCAGATGCACGAAGGTCGTCACCGTCTAGCCGGATGCTCGAGCCGTTCTGCCGAATGGCCAACGCAGCTCAACCAACAACGGCGCCTCAAGAACGAGCGAAGTGTTCCTCCAGGAACACTTCGCGAGAAAGGCGAGTGATTCTGGCGCTGAGGGTTTACGCGCTCGGGGGGGCCGGTGCTGAGGGCCAGACAAACGATCGAGTGTTCCTGAAGGAACACATCTCCATTTTGTAACCTAATTCCCAAAACCATACAAAAACCTTCAGGAGCGCACTTCAAAGAATGCGCGAAACGTTCCTGCAGGAACATAACGCTTGTTTTGCACAGAATTTCGCAAGCGGTGTGACATTTGACGTTGCATTTGAAATGCATGTGGACGTATGCTGCCGAATAGCTCAGGCTTCTCCTAAAAACTCAATGGGACGCGTCATCGCGGTTGCCAACCAGAAGGGCGGCGTGGGTAAGACTACGACTGCCATCAACTTAGCTGCGTCCTTTGCGGCGGCTGAGGTCAACACGTTGCTGGTCGACTGCGATCCGCAGTCGAATGCTACGAGCGGCCTCGGCTTCGTGAAGGACCCGGAGCGCATCAGCTCCTATCACCTGCTCATGGGCGCGGCCTCGGCCGAAGAGGCCCTGGTCGTCACGTCTCTCGAGCAGCTGTGGCTGATTCCCTCGCACAAGAACCTCATCGGGGCGAACCTCGAGCTGGTCGACTCTGAGGGGCGCGAGTTTCGCATGCGCGAAGCGCTGGCGCCTCTGCGCGAGCGTTTCCAGTTCATCGTGATCGATTGCCCGCCGGCGCTCGACCTGCTGACCCTCAATGCTCTCGTGGCTGCGGATACGGTGCTAATCCCGATGCAGGGGGAGTACTTTGCCCTTGAAGGCATCAGTGAACTGCTCGACACGATCGAACGGATCCGCGCGGCACTGAACCCGCAGCTTGGGATCGAGGGGGTGGTGCTCACCATGTTTGACGACCGCACCAACCTGGCGCAGCAGGTGATGAACGAGCTGAAGAAATATTTTGGCGAGAAGCTGTGCACAACCACGATCCCGCGGAACATTCGGCTGGCGGAGGCGCCGAGCCATGGGATGCCGGCGCTGATGTACGATCCGCGATCGAAGGGAGCGGAGAGTTATATACGGCTGGCGAAGGAGATCATTGAACGGCAGCCATCAGGGGTCAGGGGCCAGGGGTCAGCGGAAATCTTTGCGGCGGAGGGTGAGGAGACTCCGGCGGAGGAGATGGACAAGAGCGCTTGATATATTGATGTGCGTCGATGTATAGATTGATGGATATCGATATACTTCAGCTTTGCGGGAAAATCCCCACTTCTCACAAAGGGCGCGAGAAATGGGCACCCGGCGGAAACTCCTTGCGGAGCCGCTGGCAATCCTGAGGGAGAAGGGGTCCTTCGACTCCGCAGTTACAGGCGCTTCGCGCACGCAACTGCTGCGCTCAGGATGACAGGGCTGTAGTGGGAAACAGCGAGAAACTGAGGAGAGATTGATGACTACTTCGGCGGCGGTGGAGAAGGTGGTGGGGGTTCCGGTGGAGAAAGAGAAGATGGAGAAGCGGCGGGCTTTGGGGCGGGGGCTGGAGTCGTTGCTGCCGGGACCGCGGGTGGTGGCTCCTGTGCGCGACGGTGGTGACGCCCGCGGACAGCAGGTTCCTCACGGGCTCTCGCCCGTTCGGAATGACAAGGCTTTGGGTGGGGATGCTGGGGGCCGGGAAACTCTGGCTGCTCCTGAGGGTGTGCCTGCTGCTGGTGGGGATATTTCGGCTGCGGGTGATGACGCCGGGCTTCGCCCCTTCGACAAGCTCGGGGCCGGCTCTGAGTGGACGGCTGAGGCGGCTGGCGCAAGGTCTGCGCAGGACGAGACGATTACGATTCAGGCGGTGGCGGATACTTCGCGGACGCCGGGGAATCTTGTCGTGAATCTGGCGATTGACGATATCGACAAGAATCCTTACCAGACGCGGTATGGGATGGACGAGGAGAGCCTGGAGGAACTGGCGGAGTCGATCCGGATTAATGGAGTGGTGCAGCCGGTGGTGGTGCGTCCGGCGGAGAAGGAGGGGCGGTACATCCTCATTCTTGGGCAGCGGCGGTGCCTGGCGTCGAAGATGGCGGAGAAGACGACGGTTCCGGCGCTGGTGAAGCGGGTTTCGGAGCAGCAGGCGGCGGAGATGACGATCGTCGAAAACCTGCAGCGGGAGGATTTGAGTCCGCTGGAACATGCGGAAGCGTTCAAGGTTTTGAGCCAGAAGTTCGGGCTGACGCAGCAGCAGATTGGGGAGCGGGTGGGGCTGGCGCGGGAATCGGTGTCGAATTATATGCGGCTGCTGAAATTGCCAGAGCGGGTGATGGAGTACATGGCGCAGAAGAAGCTGGGGTTTGCGGAAGCGCGGGAGCTGCTGAAGCTGGAGGATGTGGCGATGATCCAGAAGGCGGCGGACGATGTGGTGAAGAAGAGGATGCCGTTCGACCAGATCGAAGAAATGGTGATGCAGATGCAGGGCATGCTCGATCCCCTGCCGGGGATGCCGGGATATGTGAAGAAGAAGAGTGGAGCGCGGTGGATGGATCCGAATGTGCGGTCGGCGCAGGGAGAGCTGGAGCGGCTGCTGGGAGTGCGCGTGCGGATCAAGGACAAGAAGGGCAAGGGGAAGATTGTGATCGAGTATTCCACGGTGGATGATTATGAGAGGGTCGTGGGGATGTTGAAGAGGCAGTGATCAGTGAGCAGGGGTCAGGGGCTAGGGGTTAGTTTTCGCTTTCGGCGGCGTGGCGACAACTTATCGATTTGGGGATGGACGCAGTGGCGGGCAAGAGTGCCCGCCCCACACAGACAACCGCCCTTTGCTCAGGGTGCGAGTTGTCATTTATACTGTTGGTTTGCCATAAGACTAACGAACAGATCAGGAGCAAGTACTTTTCATGCCCAAACGTACATTCCAACCCAACCGGCGCAGGCGATCGAAGAAGCACGGCTTTCGCACGCGCATGAAGACCCAGGGCGGCCAGAAGGTGCTAGCGCGCCGCCGCGCCAAGGGGCGCAAGCGGGTCTCGGTGAAACCAGGTTTCCGCGAGTAGGCCTAGTCCGAGCAAGAGCTCAACCACAGGGGAACACAGGGTCGCACAGAAGACACCTGAGCATAGTTGTCCCGGCTGGTCGGCTGGCTTCTTCTACTCGCTTTCTCTTTTTCTCTTTTTCTTGACAGGATATCTCGATCAGGGAATTCGACCAGACGATTGCCGTGAGCGCTATCGCTCCCCAGGAAGAGTCGGACGGAACGGGGCCGCGGGGGAAGAAGATCAGTTTCCCGCGAAGCGGTCGACTGCTGCGCCACGCGGATTTTGAGCGGGTTTATAAGCAGGGGCGGCGGCATTTCTCGGCGACCATAACTGTTTTCTATTTGGCGAGGGCGGCTGCGGAGCCCGCGGGGAGCAAGCCCATAAGCAAGCCTGTCACCCCAGGGCCGCGCGTGGGATTTACCGTGGGGCGGGCGCTGGGCGGGGCGGTGGTGCGCAATCGCATGAAGCGGCGGTTGCGGGAAGCGGTGCGGCTGGCGCGGGTTGCGCCGGCAGGGGCGGTGGATGTGGTGATTAATCCGAAGAAGTCGTTGCTGGCTGCGGAGTTTGCGGCGGTGCTGAACGAAGTGAAGCGGGCGTTCGTAGTTATTGAGCATAGGGTGAAGGGCGACGTGCGATAGGGATGTGAACGACGGGCACCTCGCGGCTGTGGTGGAAACTCCCTTCGAGGGCGTTGGCGGCTTAGTAGCTATAGGGGTCCTTCGACTGCGCATGATCGTCCTTCGGACGACCATGCTCCGCTCAGGATGACAAGGCTTTTATGAACGAGTTTGGGAAACGCGTTGTGCTGCTTTTGTTGCGGGGATACAAGTGGGCGATTTCGCCTATGTTTCCGCCGGCTTGCCGGTTTGTGCCGACTTGTTCAGAGTATGCGATGGAGGCGGTGGAACGTTTTGGGGCGCTGCGCGGGGGACGGATCGCGATGTGGCGAGTGTTGAGATGCCATCCGCTGGCGCGGGGCGGGCATGATCCGGTAGTGAGGCGCGAGTCGGGCTGCGAGATGGCGGCTGACGTGGTGGAAACTTCTTTCGAGGGCGCCGGCGGTCTCGAAGGTGATAGGGGTCCTTCGACTGCGCATGCTCGTCCTTCGGACGATCACGCTCCGCTCAGGATGACAGACTTAATTGAAGTGCGGAATTAGAGAGAGGCTCGCGTAGAGCACTCCGGAAAAACCGAGAACGACTGAAGGAACACTTACAAATTGGCTGAATTTCAAAATCCGCAGCAGGAGCCTGGCACTGAGAAGCGGTTGGTGTTGGTATTTATTCTTACGTTTCTGGTGATTCTGGGGTTTCAGGCCTGGACGAAGAAGTACGGTCCACAGCCGGCGGCGACGCCGACGAATCAGACGGGCCAGACACAGACGGGGTCTTCGGCTGGGGGGTCTACGGCTGCAGGATCTGCGGCTGCGTCTTCCTCTGCGGTGCCGGCTTCGAATTTGCCAGCGGTTCCGGTTCCGGTGGGAGTGACGAAGCAGGCGGCCAGCGAAACTGAAACGGTGATCGAGAACGATCTTTACCGCATCACGTTTACGAATCGCGGGGCGCAGGTGAAGTCGTGGGTTCTGAAGAGATTCGATAATGACGCGCAGAATGGGCGGCTTGACCTGGTGAATCCGGAGGCGGCGGCGAAGTTTGGGTATCCGCTGTCGCTGTGGACTTACGATGAAGGGCTGCGCGGGCGGCTGAGTTCGGCGCTGTATGTGGCGTCTCGCGTGGGACCGCAGAAGTCGCCGACGGATGTGACGTTCGAATATTCCGATCATGATCTCAGCGTGCACAAGACGTTTCGGTTTGATCACAGCTATGTGGTGAGCGTGGAAACGTCGGTGGTCTATAAGGGGGTTGAGGTGGGGGCGCTGCCGGCGTGGCCCTCGGGATTCGGCAGCCAGGTGACGCCGGTGAATTATGCGGCGGGGGTGATTGACTACCACAGTGACGCGTCGACGGATCACACGGCGCTGGTGTTTCCGAATTACGTGTTGCGGCTGGCGATCAAGAACATCAGCGGCGGAAACACTTTGCATGGGCCGTTTGAGTGGGCGGGGCCGGCCGATCAGTATTTTGCGGCGGTGTTTATTCCGGAGGATCCGGGCGGGAGCTCGATGATCACGCTACGGAATTCTTTGCAGGTGCTGCGCGATCCGCAGAAGAAGGATTCCAAAGAGACTTCGAACGTGGATGTGCTGGGCGCGGCGGTGGGGAACTTGCGCGGGGCCACGGTGGAGCGGGTGTACGTTGGTCCGAAAGAACTGGCGGTGCTGGAGGCGACGGACGTTCCGACGATTAAGAATGATCGTCCGGATTTGCGCGGGCTGGTGGATTTCGGGTGGTGGGGGATTATTGCGAAGCCGCTGTTTTTGTGGCTGAAGTGGATGTACAGCCACGTGGTCGAGAACTGGGGTTGGGCGATCGTGCTGCAGACTTTGATCATCAGCGTATTGCTGATGCCGCTGCGGATTACGCAGATGAAGTCGATGCTGAAAATGCAGCGCGTGGCGCCGCAGATTAAATCGATCCAGGATAAATATAAGAAATACAGCTTGCGCGATCCGCGGAAAGCGGGAATGAATGAGGAGATCAGCGCGCTGTATAAGAAAGAGGGAGTGAATCCGGCGGGCGGATGCTTGCCGATGCTGATTCAGTTTCCGTTTCTGATTGCGTATTACCGGATGCTGGGGACGGCGCTGGATTTGCGGCATGCGCACTGGTTGTGGATTCCGGACTTGTCGGCGCGCGATCCGTATTACCTGCTGCCGGTTCTGATGGTGATCAGCATGTTTGCGATGCAGCGGATTACGCCGCAGCCGGCGGGGATGGATCCGGGGCAACAGAAAATGATGACGTGGATGATGCCGATCATGATGGGATTTTTCTTTTGGAATTTCGCGGCGGGGTTAAGTCTGTATTACGCGGAAAGCAATCTGATTCAGATGGCGCAGCAGGCGGTGATGAATAAGACGAAGCTGGGGCGCGAGATGCGGGAGATGCTGGAGAAGCGGGCGCGGAAGAAGGACAAGTAGCTGTCCGCTGTCAGCTGTCAGCTTTTCTTTGACGATGCGAGCGTTCGATGAGAACTTTTGAAATGTTTAGCTTCACGATTTCCTGAAAGAGCAACCACTCCAAAATCTGCATCGGCCGAGCTGATGGCGGATAGCTGAGAGCTGACTTATGGACAAACTCGCTGCTGCTAATAAGATTAACGAATTCCTGCGTGCGGTGATTACGCATGGGGGATTGCGAATTAAATATCGGATTACCGTGGATCCGCCGTTGCCGGAGAATCGGGATTGGGAGCGGCCGGAAATTTTGGTGGACCTGGCGGGGCCGGACTCCACGCTGCTGCTGGACCGGGGCGGAGAATTGCTCCGGGCGCTGGAATTGCTGGCGCTGGAGATTCTGCGGTTGCCTTCCGGGGAGCACGAGAAGATTTCGTTTGACTGCCAGAACCAGCGGTCGCTGCGGCTGGAAGAGCTGCGGATGCTGGCTACGGTTGCAGCCGAGAAAGTGCGGCAGAGCGGGGCGCCTTACCAGTTTGCTCCGATGTCTTCGCGGGAGAGACGGATTGTGCACCTGGCGCTACGGGAACAAACCGATCTGCGGACGGAAAGCGATGGGGAGGGGCCGCGGCGGTCTGTGGTGGTGTATCCGGCGGACTACAAGCCGGCGGCGGCGAAGCCGGGGCGCAGGACGCTGCCGTAACGGGCTGTCGAACCCCGTTGTCGAGCCGAGTTGTCGAACCGAGTTGTCGAACCCAGGATGCGGGCTGGAAACGGCGAAAGTCAAAAATCCCCACTTCTCGCAAAGGACGCGAGAAATGGGGCACCCGGCGTGGAGAAGATGTCGGAGTCAAAATCCCCACCCTCTCGCAAAGAGGGCGAGAAGGATGGGGCACCCTCGGGATCGGGGCGCTACAATTAGTCTTTTAGTCATTTCAGCGCTTAGGCAACCTATTTTCGCCCTGTGGGTTCCCATTCTTCGGAGGTCGCTATGTCCCGTTCCGGATACATCCTCTGCTTCGTTCTCTTAGCGGTTGCCGCCTCGATAACGTTGGCCTGCGGGGCCGGCAACAACCCGAACCGGGTCATTCAATCCCTCAGCGTGAGTCCTGCCTCCGCAGACGCGCAAGACTATCCCGGAGGGCTGGTCCCGTTCATTGCCACTGGTACTTACAACAAGGCGCCGATGATGGTCACTCCAGTGCAATCCACTTGGGTGGTGGTGAACCAGAACGGGGATCAAACAACCGACGTTTTGATCAACGCCAACGGGGTCGCGCATTGCGCGGCGGGAGCATCCGGCGCTTATAACGTTGGGGCCTGGGTTGCGATCACGCCTCCGCCGGCGGGAAGTTGTAACGTGAGCAGCGCGTACGGCAATCCTTGCGGTGATTCCGTGCTTGGCGTTGCCCAGTTGACCTGCCCTTGAGCCTCGGCGAGCGAACATAAATTGGGGTGTACTTGTCCGAGTCAATTCAGGCAAGATAGGTCGCTTGATCTTCGGTGTTCGGTTCAACATCTCAGTTCAATCCCACGAGGTTTTCATGCATCTCGCTCGCCTGGCTACGATTCTGTTTATAGTTCTGTTTCCCCTCCTAACGCTGATTTCCGCCGGCCAAACGTCATCTCCGCCTCTCGTCTATCCCCAAGCTCGGCGCGGGGACCAGGTGGACGATTATCACGGGGTGAAGGTGGCGGATCCGTATCGCTGGCTGGAGGATACGGATTCGGCGGAGACTCACGCGTGGGTTGAGGCGGAGAACAAGGTGACGTTCGGCTATCTTGACCAGATCCCGTATCGGCCCGCGATTCATGCGCGGCTTACCAAGCTGTGGAACTACGAACGCTTCGGGATTCCGGAACAAGAGGGTGGGCGATATTTTTACGACCACAACACCGGCTTGCAGAACCAGAGCGTATTGCTGGTGGCCGAGTCACTTAGCGCGGAGCCGCGGATGTTGCTCGACCCGAACACGTTGTCTGCCGACGGCACGGTGGCGCTCTCGGGGCACGCGATCTCTGACGATGGCAAGCTGATGGCTTATGGCACTGCGGCTTCCGGCTCGGACTGGAACGAGTGGCGCGTGCGCGACGTCGACAGCGGAAAAGATTTGCCGGACGTCATCCATTGGGTGAAATTTTCCGGGGCGTCGTGGACGAAGGACGATAAAGGGTTTTTCTACAGCCGCTACGACGAGCCAAAGGGCGGCGCAAGTCTGCGCGACGCCAATTATTTTCACAAGCTTTATTACCATCGCCTGGGCACGCCGCAAGCAGAAGACAAACTCATCTACGAACGGCCCGACAATAAAGAATTGGGATTCAATGGCTCGGTGACCGACGACGGCCACTATCTAATCATCCACGTGTGGCAAGGGACTTCGCCCAAGAGCCGCATTTATTACAAGGATCTGACGCAGCCGGATGCGCAAGTGGTGCGGCTGCTCGATGACTTCGACGCAGCTTATAACTTTATTGATAATGACGGTCCGGTTTTCTGGTTTCAGACGGACCTCGATGCGCCGCGCGGGCGGGTGCTGGCGATTGATATCCGGCATCCGGAGCGCGCGAATTGGAAGACCGTGATTCCGCAGGGCGCGGACAAACTGGAATCGGTGGGGGTGGTGAACAATTCGTTTCTTGCCGGGTATCTGAAGGACGCGCGCACTGAGGTTCGGGTCTATGACCTGGACGGGAAATTTGTTCGCAACGTGGATCTGCCGGGGATTGGCACGGCGGCCGGCTTCGGCGGCAAGCGTACGGACAAAGAAACGTTTTATGCTTTCACCAGTTTTGTGTCTCCGGCCACGGTTTATCGTTATGATCCGGTGGCGGGCAAGAGCACGATCTTCCGCCAGCCCAAGGTCGATTTCGACCCGAGCGTCTACGAGACCAAGCAGGTGTTTTACAGCAGTAAAGACGGCACGCGCGTGCCCATGTTCCTGACCTATAAAAAAGGACTCAAACTCGACGGACAGAATCCGACGCTGTTGTATGCGTATGGGGGATTTGATATTTCGCTGACGCCGTTTTTCTCCGTGCCTAATTTAGTGTGGCTGGAAATGGGTGGGATTTATGCGCAAGCGAATTTGCGGGGCGGCGGTGAATATGGCGAGGAATGGCACCTGGCGGGGACCAAGCTGCATAAGCAGAATGTGTTTGACGATTTCATTGCGGCGGCGGAGTGGCTGATTGCGAACAAATATACCTCCACGCCCAAGCTGGCGATTTCGGGACGCAGCAACGGCGGACTGCTGGTGGGGGCTTGTGAGACGCAGCGTCCGGATCTTTTCGGCGCAACTTTGCCGGGAGTGGGCGTGATGGATATGCTGCGGTTTCACAAGTTCACGATTGGGTGGGCGTGGACTTCGGATTATGGGTCGTCGGACAATCCGGAGGAGTTCAAGGCGCTGTATGCATACTCGCCCCTGCACAATATCAAGCCGGGGACGAAATATCCGCCGACGTTTATTGTGACGGCCGATCATGATGATCGCGTGGTGCCGGGGCACAGCTTCAAGTTTGCGGCTACCATGCAGGCGGATCAGGCGGGCACGGCTCCGGTGCTGATTCGGGTGGAGACGAAGGCGGGGCACGGAGGGGGAAAGCCGATTTCGAAGCAGATTGACGAGGTGGGGGACGAGTGGGCGTTTGTGGCGTGGAATCTGCGGATGAAGGTGGGATTGAAGTAGGGGCGGGGGAATTTCAGATTTCTAGTGGAGCCCCGGGCGGCCTCGTCCGGGGAGCAGTGGCACGGGGGCGTCCTTAATGAGAACCGGCGGAAGCTTGCCTAGCAACGCCGCATAGATCTGTGGCACTGGCTGGGCGGACGAGGGCGTCCGCCCTCCATTCGTTTTTATTTGCCTTCGTCGGCGGAGGGGCCGTAGATGGAGGGGACGGGGACTCCGGTTTGACGAAGGTAGACTCCCAGCTGGGCACGGTGGTGGATGATGTGATTCATCATCATTCGGCGGACGGCGCTTTGGCGAGTGCCGCTGAAGATTTTTCTTTCGCCCATCGAGAGCGTCCAGTTCTTGTTCCATTCTTCGTCGCTGGTTTTGGCAATTGCCGCCCGGACCTCGGCTACTTTCTTGTCGAATATTTCGAGGACATGCTTCTGCGATTGCGCGACCAGCGGTTTGTAGTCGGCGGGGCGTGAGGCGGCGAAGTCTAGCTTGTCGGTGGTCAGAGCAGGGACTCCGAGGCCCGGGAGTTCGGCCAGATGGCCGGCCAGGCGGCCCAGCAGCATGGATTTTTCGTGCGGCTTCCAGGTCAGCTTGTCTTCGGGGATGCGTTCGAGGGTGCGGCGGGTGCTCGCCATTTCTGCGTCGAATTCCGGGAGCAGGGTTTCGCTGAGCGACATTTTTCCTCCGAGTGATGCGGCCTCGTGGGGTTGGATGTTTCTGGGGGGCGCGTGGCTTCGTTAAGTTTTCTGGGATGGACATGCTGATTTTTTTCGGAGGGACTTCCCACTTCGGCGGTTCGGGGGCAGGGGCGACTCGTGGGGCGTGCGGATTATGGCTGTGGGGCTGATCGGATGGGCCACTATTACTTTTGTGGTTCGTGGGGTGCGAGTCTGCGGGAGTTTCCACTTTGAGCGGCTGCGGAGGGCGTTGCGCTGTGATTGACGTCGCAGCGGGGTGGTTTCTCCCACCGGTTTAGTATTGTGATTCGTGGCGCGGATGGTTCGGGAGAGCGGCGGGGACTTCGAGGCCGATGATGGTGCGGTGTTACATAGGTTCCCTTCGACTTCGTTCAGGGCAGGCTTTCGCTTCGCTCAGAATGACAGGATTTGGAAGAGGTCGGCACAGACAAGCGACGAACGGCAGTGGAGGAACTCCCTGTCAGGCCGGTTTTGGCGCCGGCCTGCATGGGGTTCCTCGCTTCGCTCGGAATGACAAGTTCACGGGGCAGGCTCCCAAAGGCACCCTGCCAGAACCTGGCTAACGGCCTGCGGCGGCTGCGGCCGTAGCGGGCTTTGCGGATTCGAGCTTCGGGCCGGCTGGCTTTATGGAATCGATGCGGGCCAGGACGGTTTCCAGGCTGGCGCCGGTGTCGGTGCAGGCGTCGACGTAGGGATGGCGGCTGCCATCGGCGTGCATGACCAGGACGCTGGTCTGCTGGCTGGCCTTTTTGACCATGTAGGGCAGATGATGACGGTCGTTGCGGGTCAGGGTGGGGCCGAGGACGACCAGGTCGAATTGGCCTTTGCTCAGTGCCTGTTCAACGGCTTTGCGGCCGGTGGCCTGCTGGACGGTGTGTCCGGCTTTTTCGATGTGGGCGGCTTGACCGGCGAGGATTTCTGCGTCGCCTTCGCCGTAGAGAATCTTCAACTTCGCTGACTTCGCCATAAAAGTGATATCCCTCTGTTCCCGTGTGATCGGGAATCTGACATCACGGTAACAACGGAGGGGGCGGGTGAGTACGTCACCAAAGAACAATGGCCAGCGGTCAGTGGCCAGGGGTCAGGGTTAGGTGGTTGTTGGGGGCTGGCGCCGAAGGGGGAATGGCTGCTCCCGGCGGTGGAAATTCCCTTTCCCCGGAAGCGCTTCCGGGACTACACTTTTGCGCGGAGGGTTTGAGCATGTTCGCCCCTATCGTCTCGCGATGTATTGTCATAACGCTTTTGTGTTCTCCGTTCGCTTTTGCGCAGGGTGGCAACGCGCCAACTTCGACTACTACCTGCTACCTGGATGACGGACGGCAGATTTATGTCCGCTACAACCCGGTGACGGTGAAGAACGAAAAAATCGCCAACGGCAAGCCGTGGGCTCCGGGTGGGGCGCCCATGACATTGTTTACCGAGGCGCCGTTGAGGCTGGGCACTTCTGCAATTCCGATCGGAGCTTACACGGTCTACCCGATTCCGTCGAAGGAGCACTGGACGCTGGCGATCAACAAGAACGTGACTGCGGGCGCGGCTTACGACGAAAAGAGCGATCTGGCGCGGGTGCAGATGGAAACGGATCAGGTGCCAGAAGCAGCGGAAGCGCTAGAGGTGGCGTTTGCCCACGTGGGTCCACGCTGCACGCTGCGCATCTTCATCGGGAAGACCGCTTCGTTTGCCGACTTCATGGCCAAGTAGTGGTGGAGGCTTTGAGGCCTCGGGTGGCGCGGCGAAAAGCAGACTTCATCGACTTCGCAAGATCATCCACTTCGTGGATGATCTTTCTTTCGCTCGGAATGACAAGACCTAAAATAGTGACCGTGCGCTGGCTGGTTCCAATTTTTCTTGTTTTTCTTGCCGCTTTAGCTTTCGCTCAGACTGAGCCGCGGGTGGAGCTTTCGCATACTGCGGAGGGGCTGCGCGGGGTTAGTGCGGTTTCGCGGAGAGTGGCTTGGGCTTCGGGGACGCACGGGACTTATCTTCGGACAACTGACGCGGGGGCGCACTGGGAATCGGCGCAGGTGCCGGGGGCGGAGGCGCTGGATTTTCGCGGGGTAGTTGCGTTTTCCGCGGACGAGGCGTTTCTGATGTCCGCGGGACCGGGCGAGCTGTCGCGGATTTATCACACAGGTGACGGCGGCAAGCACTGGGCGCTGCAATTCAGGAATACTAATCCCAAGGGATTTTTCGATTCGATTGCGTTCTGGGACCCAACGCATGGGGTCGTGGTGGGCGATCCCGTTCCGGACGAGGTGGGGAAGCTGCATTTTGAAATTCTGCTAACGGATGACGGGCAGATTTGGCATTCGATTCCGGGCAGCCAGCTTCCGGCGGCGATTGAGGGCGAGGGGGCGTTTGCGGCGTCGAATACGTGCGTTGCGATTCTGCCGGCGCGGTTGAGTAACGGGCCGCCGCCGCGTGATCCGTTCAAACCGGATAAGGCTGCAGAGCCGGAGACCGTGAAGGTGGTAGGCGCGCCGGACCCCAACATCTGGTTCGCTACCGGCGGGCCTGCGGCTCGGGTGTTTCATTCCGGCGACCGCGGGGCGACCTGGCAAGTTGTTGACACTCCGATCATGCATGGTCCGGCTTCGGCGGGGATTTTTTCCATCGCGTTTCGCGATGCGCTTCACGGGATGATTGCCGGGGGAGACTACCAGCATCCCAACCAGGATGGGCCCAATCTGGCGTCGACTTCCGACGGCGGAAGGACCTGGGAGTTGTCGCCGCTGCGGCCGCTGGCTTACTTTTCTGCCGTGGCTTATGACCGCAACGACAAGGGCATGGAGCGGGTATTAATTGTGGGATCGGACTTTGTGTTTGATTTCCGGCCGCCGCGGGATCCGCAGCGGGTGAGCTCTTCGAAGAAAGATACGCTGAAGTTTAATGCGGTGAGCGCGGTGCCGCATGGGGGAGCGCTTGTGGTGGGGCCTGGTGGGGTGGTCATTCGCTTGCAATGAGTTGTGGAAATTAGAGCGTAGGGCTTTTCACCACGGAGACACTGAGGCACTGAGAAAACCTTTAATCTGCAGAGGCCCTCCATGATCGGATTTTTCTCGATGTTGGGTTTCTCTGTGCCTCTGTGACTCCGTGGTGAAATCATTTTGTGGTTAGTGAGAGATGGCGGCGCCAGGCTTCGCCCTGGCTTGGACAGCCGAGGCGGCTGTCGCTACGTCAGCTTTGACTTCGTGGTGACCAAAGTGCTATTTGCCTATCGTCCTTCCTGTTCTTTTCATTCCTCGCGTGATCAACGAAGATTACTAGTTAGATTAGAAATCTTTAACGTTCCCCCGGATTGAGATCTCTGCGATGAAAACCTTTCTTGCTATCTTCGTTTTTGGTTGCGTTGGTGCGGTTGCATCCGCGCAAACGCAAGCTGCTGCTCCGGCTGCTGGCGCTGCGACCGCGACCACTGCGCCGGCTACAGCCGCGGCACCCGCGCCGGAGGACTCCGCCACCGTTTCCCGGACGACTAAGGCGGTGCATTACCGGCTGCAGGGTGGGAGCGCAAAGGTCGATTTTCAGGGAACGGATCTGCTGCAGCGGGCTTCGGGCGAGGCTCGGATCGAAGGGAAGAAAACCAATTTCCAGATTGAGGCCAAGTTTCAGAACCTGGAAGACGCGACGAAGTTCGGACTGGAATATTTGACGTATGTGTTGTGGGCGGTTTCGCCGGAAGGGCGTCCGGTGAATCTTGGCGAAGTGGTGCTGGAACACGGCAACGCTCATGTCAAGGCGTTTACCGACCTGCAGACGTTTGGGCTGATCGTTACGGCCGAGCCTTATTTCGCGGTGACGCAGCCGGGGAACATGGTGGTAATGGAGAGTTCATCGGGGAGCGGAGGCGGGAGCGAGAATATCGAGGCGAAGTACGAACTGGCTCCGCGCGGCACTTATTCTTCGACCAACACACATATTCAGGACGCGATTTTCGGGATTGATTCGAAGACTCCGCTGGAACTGTTTGAGGCGCGCAATGCGGTTCGGATCGCGCGCAACGCCTCTGCTGACAAGTATGCGGCATTCATTTTTTCGAAGGCTGGGCAGCAGATGATGCACGCGGAGGAGGTCTACCGGCAGAAGCAGAACCGGGCCACGGTGGAAGCGGCTGCGAAAGAGGCTGTGGAGACGGCGGAAGAAGCGCGGCTGATGGCGGTGAAGAAGAAGGCGGAAGACGAAGCGGCGGGCGAGGCGGCGGCGCGCGAGGCTAAAGCGCGAGCCGATGCCGAAGCCGAAGCCAAGCGGCGCAACGATGCCGAGATTGCGCGGGCGCAGGCGGAAGAGGCGCGGGCTGAGGCGGAGCAAGCCAAAGCCGAAGCCGAGAAGATGAAGCAGGAAGCTCTAGCGGCGGCGCAGCAGGCTCAGGCGGCGAAAGAAGCGGCCGAGAAGGCGCAGGCTGAAGCCGTGGCGCAGCAGCAGGTTCTGGCTGCGGAGGCGGACAAGGCGAAGGCGTCGGCCGCGCAGTCGGAGAATTTGCGGCAGCAGGCGGAGAAAGAAAAACAGGAATTGCGGGCGCGGTTGCTGCAGCAGCTTAACAGCGTGCTGGCTACGCGCGACAGCGCGCGCGGGCTGATCGCCAACATGTCAGACGTGCTTTTCCGCAGCGGGAGCGTGGAGCTTTTGCCGGCGGCGCGCGAGCGGCTGGCTAAAGTTTCAGGTATTGTGCTGGCGTATCCGAGCTTGCACGTTTCGATCGAGGGGCATACGGACAGCGTGGGCAGCGACGAATATAATCAGGATCTTTCCGAGCGGCGGGCGCAGTCGGTGCGCGATTATTTTGTGCGGGGAGGGATTCCTGCCGGCGCCGTGGATGCGCGCGGGTTTGGCAAGGCGGAGCCGGTTGCATCGAATGAAACGGCTGAGGGACGTCAGCAGAACCGGCGGGTGGAGTTGGTGCTGTCTGGGGATGCGATCGGCGAGGGTGCCGACGTCAAGCCGGCGGCTTACACCACGACCCATCCGTAGACTTTGTGAATGTGGAAGCGGAATGCGACCACGGGGGCTAAAGCCCTCTATTGATTTTCGAGGCTTACGCGGCGCTGAAGCGCCGCTCTTCCACGGCAGCTTCCACAGCATTCTCCACAGCACTCTTCCACGGCGCTCTTCCAGACACTCTCCACGGCGCGCTTCCACAACGCTCTCCACGGTACTCTTCCACGGCGCTAGAGGGCGCCTTGCTTAGCCTGCTGCAAAAGATACGCCGACGCCCTCCAGGAAAGCGCCAGGATGGACAGCGTTGGATTCTTGTCGGGGCTGGTTACAAATGCGGCGGCATCGGTCACGAACAGATTCTTCACATCGTGCGCCTGGCAATATTTGTTCAGCGCAGAAGTGTTGGGATTATTTCCCATGCGCACCGTGCCTGATTCGTGGATCGCGGTTCCTCCATCGTAGAGGCCATAGGCACCTGGACCGTCGGTAGTGACCTCGGTCGAGTAGGTGCCGCCCGCGGCTTCGACGATGGCGCGGAAGGTTTGCTGCATATCTTTCGCCATTTTCATCTCGTTCTCGCCCGCCGCCAATGAAAACGCAACACGGGGATGCCCCACTCATCCACGGCGCTGGGGTCGAGTTCGCAATAAGTATGTTCATTGGGAATCATTTCTCCCAAGGGCTTCCATGCCGATAGATGTTCCATACGAGCGGCGGCAGTTTTGCTTCAGGGAAGTTGCCGTAACCTTCGACGCGGTCACAGACGTCGTCGAATTGCTGAACCACGGGCATGAAGCGTCCACCACCGGGTTCAATGTGATAGCCGCGAAGAAATTCGTTCTTGCGGTCGAACTTCCACCAGGGCATGTACACGTGCGGCAGATAATTTCCGCCGCTGCCGTCGTGGTTGTGCGGCGGCATTTTCTCCAGCTGCGGGAAAGTCGCCCGAACCCCAACTTCCAACGCTATCCATCAGGTTGCGCCCCACCACTCCCGAGGAGTTGGCCAATCCTTGGGAAACAACGTGGATCGCGAATTCAGGAGCAGGCGCGCGGATTCACAGGTGCTGGCCGCGACTACAAAACTTCGGGCATGCACTCGCTTCTCAACTCTTGTGGTTCGGTCGATGTAGGAAACGGCTTCGGCCTTGCCATCCTTGCCGACGACGATTTCCCGGCCATGGCATTGGTGATCAGCGTCAGACGGCCGGTGGCTAGCGCCGGCGGAATCAATACCTGGCTGGAACTGAAGTTTGAAGCGGATTTGCATCCCCGGGTGCATTGGCCACAGTAGTGGCACGCGGCGCGTCCATTCAGCGGCAGGGTGAGGATGGCCATGCGCGCCGGCACGCAAAGAATGTTCACCTTGTCGCAGGCCTTCTTGAGAATGGTTTCGGTGCAACGAGGCTTGGGCGGCGGCAGGAAAATGCCGTCCGGCGAACTGGGGATGTTCTCCCTGGTTCCGAAAACGCCGATGTAGGACTCGACTTTGTCGTAATAGGGAGCCAGCTCTTCATAGGTGATCGGCCAGTCGTCGCCCATGCCATCGGTGGAACGCGGTTTGAAATCCATCCGGCGAGAAGCGCAACGCCACTCTGTCCCCAATGGTTGGTGCGGCCACCGACAATCCGCGAGCGGAACCAGCGGAACGTGGATCCGGGGGCCGAAACGTAGGGTTCGCCCTCGATCTCCCAGGCGCCGTTTGGCGCCATAAATTCGTCGGCTTCCTCGCCTCTCAGTTTTCCGCCCACGCCCCCGCCGCGATGGGGAAGATCGTAAGGCCAGAGATGCTCTTTGAAGTCCTTCGCTGGGTTGAGCGCGGGGCCCGGCTTCCAGCATCACGACGCTGACCCCGCCCTCGGTGAGCACTTTGGCCGCAGCGCCCCCGGCTGCACCGGATCCGATGATGCAAACGTCATAGATTTTCGGCGAGCGAATCACTTGCGCCATTGACGATCTCCTGATTGACGAACCATGATTGACGAACCATGGCAGACGATTTTCCGTGGCAAAGGCTCACGATTATATCGTGGAGGCTTTACCGCCCAAAGGGCCATACGCTTAAGTTCGGGGCTGGCTAAAAAGGGCTCTTGTCGCGGGCGCCAAAAAGCTTTAGTCTTAGCGAACCGTCATTTGTATGTTTACCCCCCATCCCAATCTGAGCGATAAAGTTAACGGCGGCATCATCCAATCGGAGATTGAAGGCGGAGTATTCTTGCACGATCTTCCGCCGTCGACGGTGCTGGAAATTCAGACGATGCACCATTGCTACCGGGCTGTGCTTTTGGGCGGCAGCGAGGCGCTGATTTCCGGGCATCCCGAGTTTTGTCCGGAGCCGGTTCAGGTTGCGATTGCGGGCTCGACCTGGGGCGGGTCCATGCTGAAGTTGCAGTTTGTGGGGCGAGGTATGCATCTGGAGTTTCATCACCCTGAATATCCAACGCCGATAGTAACGTCTGCGATTCAGGACATCCGCGATTACCAGTCGCCGCCGGCCGTGCAGGTGGAAAACTGGCCTACGAATACAGGGAGAGCCTGAGGTAGAAGAAGCCCTCGAGCTTCGCTCGACGGACGGCCGAGAGCCTGCCCTGAGCGAAGTCGAAGGGGCGGCTGTCCCCACATGAGCATCTCCCAGACTGACCCGCCAGGCTTCATGCTTCCGTCTTCATGCTTCCACGTTGACTTAGTGCGGCTCTGCCGCTAACATTCCCGCCATCGTCTACGGGGGCACGGACCCTTAAGGCCACGAGGCAGAACTGCGTTGAGTTTGAAGATCTCCAGTCGCGAGAGCCATCATGTTGCCATCCTCGATATCAGCGGGCGCATAATTTTTGGGGATGAGACCACGCAGCTGCGCGACGCGGTGGCGGGGCTCATCCGCGAGGATAAGAAGAAAATCCTGCTTAATCTTGCCGAGGTGAGCTACATCGACAGTTCCGGGGTCGGAGAGCTGGTCAGCAGCTTTATTTCGGTGAAGAAGAACGGCGGGGAGCTCAAGCTGGTCAACCTTACCCAGAAAGTGCACGACGTTCTCCACGTCGCGAAGCTCTACACCGTTTTTGATATCAAGGACGACGAATTCAAAGCGGTGAAGTCGTTCGATTACTTCTTTGCCAAGTGAAGCTGCGCGGTAGTGTCTGAGTTTGCCCTCGGTGGCCGGGAAACCCAGTCGAGCTTCGCTCGACCGGACAGCCCAGAGCCTGCCCTGAGCGAAGTCGAAGGGGCGGCTGTCCCCACATGAGCATCTCCCGGACTGAGAGCTTGGCGTGTCCCGCGTGATTTGTAGGGCTCGGTTACTTGATTAATTCCCTCTCACACGAAAGTCGCGCGTCTTTGGTCGGCAGGGTGATGATGCGTAACGTTGACACTGGGGCTAACCAAGTAGGAAACTCTTAGCGGAACCCAGGCTGTTCTCTGTGCCGAAGTCCCACGTAGTGTTCTCCCCCTGAAGAGTCCGAACCCCGGGCGAGTTCCTCAGAGCCGGATCAAGCCGGGTGGCCGCCGTTGCGGTGGCTTCCGTGCGCCAGTGGCAGTGGCCCCGATGGCTGGGAAACCCGACCCGAAACCGGCTTTAAGACGCAATGGCTGCTACTTCGGAACTTAAAAAAGAACCTCGAGCAAAAGAGGCTCCGGGTCAAGCTTCAGAATCGCGTTTCTGGGGTGGGTCGCCCGCACTGCTGTATGCGATTGTGGGGGCGCAGGTGCTGTGGCTCGCCGCCACCTCGAACGGCAAGTGGGGATCCGCGGGGTCGTCGGGGTTTCAGCTTCTGGCAGCGGGCCTGGCGGCTGCGTCGTGCTGGCAAGCCAGCCGGAGATCGCGTTATTTTGCCACTATTTTCTGGCGCCTGTCGGCTGCCACGTTCGCGCTGTGGTTCTGCGGCGGGTTGCTCAATACCTACATCAACGTCACGTCGGCGGTTCCGGACGAGAACCAGATCGGTGTGTTCCTGCTGATTTACCTTTCCACCGCCCCGATGTTCATGGGGTCGGTGCTGACGGGAACCACCGATGAGGACGCCAAGGTCCACTGGGATCTGGTGCTCGACGCCAGCCAGGTTCTGATTCTGGTTCTCGCTGTCCACCTCATGCTGGTCGATATCCCCACGATGAATGTCGGGGAGGAGCGCACAACGCAGGTGGCGTTGCGACTGCAGGACTACTGGCGGGTGGCACTCGCCGTTGCTCTGGTGGGCAGGGCTCTTCTGGACGAATCGCCGGCAGTCCGACGCCTGGTCAAACCGATCGCCATCGCCATGAGCGTGTTTGCGTTGGGTACCTGGATCGGAAACGACCTGCAATTCACCAGCGCCTCGCGCAGCGCCCGCTGGTTCGATCTGGCGTGGACCGTTCCGTTTTTGCTGGTCGCCCACTCCGCAAGCGCCTGGCGGCAATCGGCCATCGGTCCTGCGTGGGAACACAAACCCGCCAAGGTCGAGGGTGTTTTCCTTTTTTATTTTCCATCGATCGCTCTGCCGATTTTGCTGTTGTCGATGTACGGCACGATTCAGTTTGAACAGATTGTGGTCGGGCTGGGCGCGATGATGTTGTCAATTTTCTGTTTCAGCCTGCGTCTGTTCATCGCGCAAAAGCAGCAGCGGCAGACCATGGAAGCCCGGCTGGCCTCCGAATCGCGGTACCGGAATCTGTTCGAGCGCAACATGGCAGGGCTTTACATCAGCAGCCTCGAAGGTCAAATTCTCGACTGTAACCAGGCGTTCTGCGACATTTTCGGTTATACACGCGACGAGCTTTTGGAGCTACCGGCCTCCGAGCTCTACGAGGGTGGGAGCCAGGAGCGCAGCGAGCTGCTCGCCGATCTGCAACAGAACGGCGCCAAGCGTGGGGTCGAGCACTTCTACCAGCGCAAGGATGGCCGCAGAGTCAACACCATCGAAAACTATTCGGTCACCACCGACGAGAAGGGACGGCGCGTTCTGGAAGGCGCGATGCTCGACGTTACCGAGCTTCGCTCCGTCGCGCAGCAATTGCAGCAGGCGCAGAAGATGGAGTCTATTGGTCAGCTCGCGGGCGGCGTGGCCCACGACTTCAACAACCTGCTCACGGTGATGCGCGGCTATAGCGATCTGCAGCTCGAAAAGACCGCGGCTGACGATCCGATCCATGGTTACGCGGAGCAGATTAACGCCGCCGCCGATCGCGCCGCCGCACTCACGCGCCAATTGCTGGCGTTCAGCCGGCAGCAAGTGATGCAGGCCCGGGTGGTGAATCTCAACTCTCTACTCCGCGATTTCGAAAAACTTCTGCGCCGCCTGATCGGCGAAGACATTGAAGTGCGCACGCTATTCGACGGCGATCTGGGCTACGTGAAGGTCGATGCCGGGCAGATGGAACAGGTGATCATGAACCTGGTCACCAATGCGCGGGATGCCATGCCGGAAGGGGGCACGCTCACTCTCGAGACTTCCAACATTGTGCTCGACGGCCTTTTTCTGGATCGGCATCCCTATGTTGTTCCTGGTCCTTACGTCCGGCTGGCGATCAGCGACACCGGGAGCGGGATGGACGCGGAGACGCGGAAGCGCGTGTTCGATCCCTTCTTCACCACCAAGGATGTCGGCAAGGGCACGGGATTGGGCCTTTCCACGAGCTACGGCATCGTCAAACAAAGTCAGGGATACATTGAGGTCTACAGCGAAGTGGGACATGGCTCCACGTTTGTGATTTATCTGCCGCGGCTTGGTCCCGGCGCCCAACCGGTGCCCGCGGAAAAGGCGCAGCCGGCGCGGCGCGGCGACGAAACCATTCTGCTGGTCGAGGACGATCGACAGGTGCGCGTGCTGGCCCAGTCCATTCTTGAGTCTTACGGCTACACGGTGCTCGCCGTCGAGGATCCCAGCCAAACCGAAGCCATCTGCGCTCAGCATGCCAACTCCATCAAGCTTCTGCTCGCCGATATGATCCTGCCCAGGATGAATGGGCGCGACGTGGCCAGACGCGTGGCGGCCCGCATTCCTGATATCCGCGTGCTTTATATGTCCGGATTCCCCACGCATAACATCGTGAACCAGGGGATGCTCGAACCTGGCATCTTCTTCCTGCAGAAACCGTTTACGGCAGTCGCACTGGCTGCCAAGATTCGCGAAGTTCTCGACCAGCCTGCCAGCGCGCATGCGTAAGGTACGGCCGGGAAATCTGAGTGAGGTAATGCGGAATTAATCGAAGCAGGCGGGTCGCGAAACACTCTTCCAGCCCACAGAGAGACCCTCTTCTCGCGCAAACAAAACACGAGAAAAATGGGTCACCCGGCCGCTTTACATGGTTGGATTGAATATGAGTTGTTGCAGCCGAGCCGGGAAAAGAAGAACTATCTGGCGCCGAAATTGAGAACTACTTCTTCCTCGGTCTGGTTGGGGCCGGGAGCGTAGCGCCAGGCTTTCACGGCCTTTACGGCATTCTCGACCAGGATGGGGTTTCCGCCCTTCACTTCCACCGCTACGACACTCCCGTTCGGAAGCACGATCGCGGTAAGGCGGACCAGCCCTTCGATGTGCATGCTTTTAAGCGTTGGAGGATAGACCGGCTTGACGTCGGATATAACCTTGCGTCCGGTCTTCGTGGGTTTCTGCGCCAGAGATGGGGGAACGAACGCGGCGGTCAGGCAGAGCACGAGCGCGAGAGTCGGCAATACCAGACTCCCCTTCCTGCTTACCGCGGATTGAGAACCAAGATGACGCAAGGCAAACCGATGGCGAACGCCTGACCCGATTGAATCCCCGCACCAACCCTATGCCATAAAACGTGTGCGGGTAAGATTACCGAGGTGTTTTGGAAGTTACAGAAGTGCTTTTTTGGGCGCCTGTACTTTCGGGAGGCGCGAGGCGTGGAGGCTTGCTTGCGAGACCCTTAGCCGCAAAGGACGCGAAGGCGAAACCTCCGCCTGAATAATCTCTGATTAAGATTCCCGATCCCAGGATGCGATCCTACTCCGCAACGGCCCGGGAATGGGGATCTTTTCCCACTTAGCAGGAAGCCTATGCAGGGCGAGGGCCAATTTCCCAGGCGAATGCGGCGCCAAATCGGCGTTTGGATCCACTATTACTTTCTTGGTTCGGGGAGTTGACCTCTGACTGTCCATTGCAACGGCTGGTTCTAGAAGCGCACGGGCGAGGCGCCCGTGGCTCCACGAGCTCGAATTGGACCCGGTCAGCGCAGCTTTTCGTATTCCGCTTTGGGCCTGGGCCTGGTGACAAAAAGTTGGCGGGCTCGATGTCGCAGACGGTCATTGCTGTTTAGTATGCCGTCGACGCATATGCACCCGGATATCGACTCCAAACATCGGTCCATACACGTTAATGCCGGTATTCCGGATTGCTGGTTCGGACAAATCCATATTTGAAATGTGCATCCAATTCAGACCGACCGAAGCCGCGAACCGAGGATTGAAGTTATAGCGCAGTCCACTGCCCGAGTTGATGGTAAACGTGAAGTCCTGTCCCTGCGCCCATTGAACGAAATACGGGGCCTCGGCCCTGGCGTTAATGTCTCCGAGGCCGAGGCGTATATCAAAATAGGGCGCGATCCTCCAGTTACGCGGAACAAAGTTGCGTCGAATGCCCATGACGTAAGCGAGATACCGCGTCTCCGGGCCCCTCGGAATCAGCACTGCCGTTGCACTCAGGGTGAGATCCCAATTGCCGCGCAGAATCACAGGCCCTTTTATGTCGTCCATGTGCCAGCGGAGAGAAAGAAGAATGGGCACCAGCGTGTATTTAAGTGGGTATAGCTGATAGGCGTCGCCGGTGAAAACGTCGAGCGGAAAAGGAATATTGATGGGAAGCCATCCCACATCCTGGGAGAATTCGAACTTGTTTTTGTAATAGATGTCTCGGTTGAAGTCTGCCGGCTTGGCAACTGGTAATTTTTTGTCCGACGGCCGGTTCTTTGAACCTTCCGCAGGGCTGTCGTCCGGTCTGGCCGGTGGCTCTTGGCCGCAGTTGGGGTAGCTCTGCTGAGAACAGGGCGCGTTGTCGTCGTTAGGAACTCCCGCATCGACGTTGTAGGGGCTGAACTCCGGCATATCGTAGCTGGCCTGCTGCGCGCTTGTAGTGGGGGCGAGAATCGCGAATCCTACAAAAAGCATAGAGAACGACAAGGCTTCGCGAGCTACTTTGATGACGAGTGCTTTCTTGGGAGGCGTCAACGCCAAACAGGCTTTGCGATGCGAAACCGGCGTCATACGCTTCTTTGATTTTTCCGGTGCGATCTAAGGGGAAACGCGCAGTCAGATCGCCAGATTTTCGCCGAGATGTTGTCACAGGTTGCGCAGAATTGTCAACGCGCGGCCCCCGGTGAGAAGTATGGCATGCGGCCCCAACGCGATGAACGGTTTCCTCGGAGTCACGGGATAAGAATCCGCCGGCGAATTTGGCATTTTCTCGATCGTGCGCGCGAATTTCTGCACACTATGCGCGGCAGTTACATTCACGGCACTTGACAGGCGGACAGATTCGAGTTCTGAATAGTCATTCGCGCGAAAATCGCGTCGCAAGTTTTCCACACAGCCAAAAAATTTGTGCTAGTATGCGGGTCTGTTCCTGCTTTCAAAATTCTTTTTCATTTCGGCAAGGGCGCGAGACGATAACGGGCTCTTTTCCGCAGTAGACAAGGTTTTTCAGCCAGCCGGCTCATTAACGGTGGTAGAAGAAACAGGCGCTCACCAGCCGCCAGGAGCGCCATGGCGGGCATTTCATATATGTCAGTTCCAAGCACAAATCTTTCACCCAATCCGTGGGTTCGAATCCTGGACGCGCTGGAAAAGAAAATTAACCGGCACTCCTACGATACGTGGCTCAAGCCAACGCGCTACAGCCACGCCAGCGGCGGAATCTTGTTCGTGCGCGTGCCCACCGTTGAGTTTCGCCATGCCGGCGATAAGTACGCGGACTTGATTCAGGAAGCCATCGACAATCTGGGCCTGGAATTTGAGGACGTCAAATTCGTGACGCCAGAAGACGACCCGGCTGCCACCACCATGCGGCACGATGGCGGGCTCTCGGCTGCAAGCGCGGGGAACGGCTCACCGTCGCAGTCCAGATTCGATTGGGACGGCGCGGCGCAGCTCAACCCGCGTTACACCTTCGACGCTTTTGTGATCGGCAGCGGGAATCAGTTTGCCCACGCGGCGTGCCAGGCCGTGGCCGAGCGTCCTTCAAAAGCCTACAACCCGCTGTTCCTCTACGGCGGCGTGGGCATGGGCAAGACGCACCTGATGCAGGCCATTGGTCACGAGATCAAGCGGCGGATGCCGCAGGCGGCCATCTGCTACGTGTCGAGCGAGAAGTTCACCAACGACATGATCAACTCGCTGCGCTACGACAAGATGACCAGCTTCCGCGACAAGTTCCGGAATATGGATGTGCTGCTCATCGATGACATCCAGTTTCTGACCGGGAAAGAACGCACGCAGGAAGAATTTTTTCACACGTTCAATGCGCTGCACGAGTCGATGAAGCAGATCGTGATCGCCAGTGACCGTTCGCCGAAGGAGTTGGCGGAAATTGAAGACCGCTTGCGCAGCCGCTTTGAGTGGGGCCTGATCGCCGACATTCAGCCCCCGGATCTGGAAACGAAAGTGGCGATTCTGCAGAAAAAGGCCGAGCAGGAAAAAGTCACGCTGCCGACAGACGTGGCGCTGTATGTGGCGTCGAATATCCGCTCCAACGTGCGTGAGCTGGAGGGAGCGCTAATCCGGCTGGTGGCGCACTCTTCGCTGATCGGGGCGGAGATTACTCTTCCGTACGCGCAGCAGGTGTTGAAGAATTTTATCGATTCGCAGGCGCGCAAGGTCACGATTGAGTCGATCCAGAAAACCGTGGCCGAACAGTTTGGGCTGCGTCTGGTAGAGATCAAGGCTAAGAATAATTCGCGGGCGATTGTGTATCCGCGGCAGATTGCCATGTACCTGGCCAAGCATCTCACGGAAGCGTCGCTGCCCGAAATCGGACGGCAATTTGGCGGCAAGCACCACACCACGGTGCTGCACTCAGTTGAGAAAATTGAAGAGGTTCGCAAAAACGATAAGGATTTGAACAGGCTGCTCAATAAATTCACTGAGCAATTGGGTGGATAAACATGGGGTGTTTCGAGTTTTGCACGCTGGAGCCGAGTCTTCCTTGAGTGTGGCTGTGAATGCGATGTGGAAGTTGTGCAAGAAGTGAACGGAATTAAAAGTTGGGTTAAGTTGTAGTGGCTAGTCCGAAGAGTTTGGGACCGAGTTTGAACATTAGAGTCTGGTCGGAAAGGCGGTCAGAACAGAAGAGTTAGGAAAGTTTTCCACTTCTGCGAAGCGCCTACTGTTACTACTGGTTTTATAAGTTTTATATTTGATCTTAAGGTAGTACTAAAAGTAGCATGAGGAAGCAGACGGTTTAGGGGAGACGTATTTTATGCCCGTGGAAGCGGCCGTTGCAGCAGGGACAACCGCGATGGAGATTACGGTCAGCAAGTTTGAGTTGCTGCGGGAATTAACCGCCACGCAAGGCGTGGTCGAGCGCAAGACGACGATTCCGATTCTCTCCAATTATTTATTTGAAGCGGCAGGAGACAGGCTGTCGCTGACCGCGACCGATCTCGACCTGAGCCTGCGGACTTCCTGTGAAGCGAAGGTGAAGAAGGAAGGGTCGTGCACGATTCCGGCGCGCAAGCTGCACGATTATGTGAAGCTGCTGCCGGACGCGGACATCACGATCAAACTTCTGGAGAACCACTGGGTCAGCATTCGCTGTGGGCGGTCTAACACAAAGATGGTGGGGATGGCGAAGTCAAACTTCCCCAGCTTGCCGGCATTTCCTACAGCCGGAGCAGTGAAGATTCCGGCGCAGGTTTTGCGCGGGCTGATTGCGCGAACAGGATTCGCAATTTCGAACGAAGAATCGCGCTACACGCTGAACGGCGCGCTGATGCTGCTGAAACCGGAGTCGATCACCATGGTCGCGACGGACGGGCATCGCCTGGCGCACTGCGAACGAGCCGGAGAAAAGTTCGACGGCGTTTCCGGCGAGATGAAAACTTTGGTGCCGAAAAAAGCGATGGACGAATTGAAATCCCTGCTCGATTCCACAGACGCCGACACGGTTGAGTTCGCGAAAGATGAGTCAACTTTATTTTTCCGCGTCGGGCCGCGGCTGCTGACTTCGCGGCAACTCACGGGGCAATTCCCCAACTTCGAAGCTGTCCTGCCCAAGGACAACAGCAAGATCGTTCCCATCAACGCCGACGAGTTCAACGCTGCGATCCTGCGCGTGGCGCAGTTCGCCGATGAACGCTCGCGCGCGGTGCGGCTGAAACTGGAAAAAGGCGAGCTGAAACTTTCGGCGTCGTCCACGGAATCGGGCGAGTCGGAAGATTCCATGGAAGCTCCCTACACCGGCGACGCGCTTACCATCGGCTTCAATGCGCAGTACATTGTGGACTTCCTCAAAGCCGCTGGAACCAGCGAAGTGCGCCTGGAGTTGAAAGACGCGCAGTCCGCGGGGCAGTTGCGTCCGGCTGAGGGGGACGATTACAAGTACCGCTATATCGTGATGCCGATGCGGATCTGATCCGCTAGGGCGCCCTCATCCCCAACTCGTTGCTAGTCGTTACTCGCCCCAAATGTCGGGTTCTATTCCCTCAGGTGGCTCCACCCAGGGCTTGCCTCCTTTTTCCCTAAGCTCCCAGGCCCCGACGGGACCGTCGTAGGTGAAAACCCAGCGCGACAAAACGTCTCGCCCAAGCAGGCACCTAAACAGTGGCGGCAGTTCGCTGCAAGGAACCGCGATCATTTCGATCGCACCGAAGCCGGAGTGCGGGAACTGCAATGAGGCTGCATAGACCTCCGCCCTAACCTCGCCACCGACCCGGATCAACGTTGTCTCGTCGATCTTCGAAAGGCCGACTCTCTGGACGGCCTCAGGGGCCAGGATCGTACGCTGCGCACCTGTATCGATTAAAGCGTCCGCCGTCGTGAACCGGGACTTGTTTAGTGGCCCCAAAAGGGGATGTCCTATCTTGATTTTCATGCGAGGTCCGTATAACTGCAGGTCGCGGGGATCGCGGCGTGGAGAGGGGTAGGTCCGCACGGCTAATACACGAAGAAGACTTGTTCGTGCTCGAGGATCTGCTTGACCAGGAAATCCGTACTTAGCCCGTAAGCAGCCGCACCAGCTCGATATGCGGCTTCAAAGTTAGGATAAAAACCAAGGACCCCGCTATCTTTGATCACGACGTAAGGGCCCGTCTTGTGTGCTAGCCACTCCGCCTTGTGTTGGGCGTAATATTCGAGCTCAACCGCTAAACGGCCCTTCTGGTCCGCAGCCATTTCAACCTTCCAAGAGCATCCACCAGAGAGTTTAGATGACAACTCGTCGGCTTTCGCGTATCGTGTTGTGATTCTTAAAACGCACGCTTCTTAAAAAGCATACTGCTCTTAGGCAACAAGTTAGTCAAGCACTTTATGAAGCGAACTGAAGACGATAGACAGTTCGGAGTTGAGTTCGCAAAACGGCTGAGGCCTTTCTACGAAAAAGCGCTCGCCGACGGAGAGACCGAAAAAGGCTTCGCCAGGCGCCTGGGAGTAGACCGGGGCGGCCTCCAGCGCTACCTGAGGACAAGCGCAATGCCAAGTTTTCGCACGATCGTGCTAGCGTACCGAGAGTTCGGAATCGCAATCCCCTACGCCCGTACCGAGGCCGCACCGCTCATTTCGGGGAGAGGTAGGCGGCGTTGGAAAACCTCAGAATTGCAGATGAATCTCCCCCTCACGATAGAAACTCATCAGGGCGAGATAGACGTCGTAATCAAGAGGAAGAGCCCGCAAAGAATCAGATTGCAGCTTCGGACTCTAAGGCGCGGATAATCCGCTCGCGCCGGTGCGCCAACACCGCTTGACCTCGGCACACGGCTGTCATACATTGACCAGCACGTAATTTTCGGGAGGGTTCCCAATGCTCGACGGTTTCAAGAAATTCATTCTGCGCGGAAACGTTGTGGATATGGCGGTGGGCGTCGTGATTGGCGCGGCGTTTGGCGGCGTGGTCACTTCTTTAACCAAGGGCGTGCTCACGCCTTTCATCGGTGCTCTGGTGAAGTTGCCTGATTTTTCCAATCTCAAGTATGAGGTTCGCGGCAGCAATTTCCTGGTCGGTGACTTCCTGAATGCGACGATTTCGTTTGTGCTGATTGCGGCTGCGGTTTATTTCTTCGTCGTGGTTCCGGTGAACTGGCTGATCGCGCGGATGCATAAAGAACCGCCGGCTGCTCCCACCACCAAGAAGTGTCCCGAATGCCTGAGCGACATTCCGATCGACGCGCGACGGTGCATGCACTGCACGCAGCCGGTGATAGGCAAGGCTGCGTAAGTTGCCTGGCGCACGAGCACCAAGGCTCATCCAAACCACTCTGTTCGCATGTCTTATTCTGAGCGGTCGGGGAGGTGGCCAGGTGCCGGACCAGTCCCGCCCCTCATCGAAGGCAGGTCAACCCCGCAAAGAAGTGCGGATTTCAGAGACGAGTTCCCGGAATCGGCTGATGAGGTGTGTTCAGCCGATTTATCCCGAAGAGGCTAAGAGGCGTGGCATCGAGGGAAGCGTCGTACTGGACGTGACCGTTAGCGAGCGAGGAAATGTAACGTCCCTGCGCCTGGTATCAGGTAATGAAATTCTCGCCAGGGCGGCCATCACCGCCGTCCGCCAGTGGATATACGATCCGTATCCGCTGGATCATCCGGGTAAATTCGAGACCCGGGCCACCGTGGCATTTGCCCCTCCTGCGAACTAAGTTTCAAGATTGCAGTACCATCGTAACGATGAGCATTTTTCAGCTGCGACTTCTATCCTGGTCATTCGTGGCGGTGTTCGCGTTGGTAGCTATTCCTGCTCAACTGTTTTCGCAGGCTTCGTCCTCCTCTTCGCAGCATGTCAGGAAGCTCGCCCCTGCGGGGAATTCTGCGCTTGACGCTGGAACCGTAACGAACGGCATTTATCGTAACAAGACGCTGGGGCTCTCCTGCAAGATTCCGGCGGCCTGGGTGTTGCGCACCGAGGAGATGAATGCGCGGGACGCGGCCGAAGATAGCTTCGACAGCGCGAGTCCGGCGAAAATGGACTCCGGCGGACGTGTTCTGCTGGCGGCGTTTTCGCGGCCTCCGGAGGCGCGGGCGGAGGATGTGAATTCGTCGATCGTGATTGCGGCGGAGAGTGTGGCGACGTATCCGGGGCTGAAAGATGCGGCGCAATATTTCGGGCCGCTGAGTGAGGTTGCCAAGGCGCAGGGATTTACCGTGGTCGAGGAGCCATACGAATTCGCGGTGGGAACCAAGACGCTGCCGCGCGAGGATCTTCAGAAAGATGTGGGTTCGCGCGTGATGCGGCAGTCGACGCTGGTGCTGCTGGCGCGCGGGTGGGCAGTGTCGATCACGTTTATCGGCGGAACGGAAAATGAGGTTGAGGAGTTGATCGGTGGGTTGAGTTTTGTGGTTGCAGCGAAACCACCTGCCCATTAAAGCATCGGTCGTTGGCGGGAGATCCGTGAAAGGAATTTATTTCGCTGCATGAAGCTTAAATTACCCGAGGGTTCGTTCAAGGCTTATTTGTTCGATTGCGATGGCACGATTGCCGATTCCATGCCGCTTCACTATCGGGCATGGAAACAGGCGCTGGGAGAATGGAATTGCGAATTTGATGAAAAGCTTTTCTATTCGTGGGGCGGGATGCCGGTGGCCGAAATTATCTCGACGCTGAATCAGCGGCATGGACTGAATATGCCGGTCGAAATTTTAGCCAATCGAAAAGAAAGTCTCTATTTCGAGTTGCTGCCCCAGCTCCACGCGGTCCCCGAGGTTTTGGAACACATCGAAGCGGGGAGCGGGCGGATTCCGTTTGCGGTGGTTTCGGGAAGCACGCGGGAATCGGTAACGGCGTCGCTGATTTCGCTGAAGCTGCTCGATCGCTTCGAGACCATGGTTTGTGCCGGCGAGTATGCAAAAAGCAAACCCGACCCGGAAGCGTTTCTGCTGGCTGCCGCCAGGCTGGGCGCGGCGCCGGCAGATTGCCTGGTTTTTGAAGACACGGAGATGGGAATTCAAGCGGCGACGGCCGCGGGCATGGCTTCGGTGAGAGTTCCTCCGCCCTGGGAGAGGCTGGCGGGCTGACTGGGGGCAGCATTTAGGTGAGTGCTGACACCGCAGAGGCTGCCCCATCCGTCGCGGTTTTCGACGGATGGGTACCACGAATGTCGGGCGCGAGGCAGGCTGTGTGGTGGAGATAGGGTTCCTTCGACTGCGCATGACCGTCCTTCGGACGCTCGTGCTTCGCTCAGGATGACAGGGCAGAGGGGGACGCGGGAAGTTCAGTCGAGGGGTTCGGGCTGCAGGGCGATGTTTTTTTCGCCGGCGGCTTTTTTTTCGGCGTACTTCTTCATCCAGGCTTCCCAGCTTTTGCCGGCGGCGGTGTCGCGTCCGGTGAAGGCGAGAGCGGCGATGTCTGCGTAGGAGATGGAGATTTTTTCGTTCGCGTTCTTCGGGTAGAGGCGGACGATGGAATCTTTCAACGTCGAGGCCGTGCGGCGGTCGAAGAGGTAGCCTTCGATTTTCGATCCGTCTTTGCGGGTGATGGTTACGTCACCGCGATAGTCAAAAGCCTTTTCGAGGGCGGCGCGGATTTCGCTTTCGCTGGCGAGTCGAGGAATCCAGCCTTCGAGTTGTTCGTGGGCCGTGCCCGCAGCGACTTCAAGCGTCTCGGGATTCGGCGCGTTGGCGTGGGGTGGCGTCGCCTGGGGAGAGGCGTGGTCGATGTGGCCGGCTTCTTTGCCTGTCATGTTCTATCTTCTGAGGAGCTCTCGGGCTGCCTCTCCTAAAGTCAGAAGTCAAAAGTCAGAAGTGAAAATCAAAATCGCGGAAGCAAACCAACACGTGACCGGTCTTACTTCTGCATTTTGAATTCTGACTTCTGACTTGATCTGTACTTTTTCTATGCGCGAGTTCCCTGCATGGACTCGCTCGGTGCCGAGATCTGCACCAGAGGATGCACCGGAGCCGTTGGCTCATCAAGCAGGCGCAGCGCTTCTTCGTCACGATAGCTGGTGAAGAGCGTGGCTTTCACCGTGGCCAGGAATCCGCCGAACGAGCTGTAGATGGCATCAACGGCCGACGCTTCATAGCCGCTGTGCACCATGCAGTTTGCGCAGGCGGGATTGCCGGACTCGGTGCCGTACTTCTCCCACTCGGTGGTCGCGAGCAGTTCGGCGAAAGTTTCGGCGTAACCATCCTGCAGCAGGTAGCAAGGTTTTTGCCATCCAAAAGCGTTATAGGTGGGCATGCCCCACGGCGTGCACGGGTAAGTGCGCTTGCCCATGAGGAATTCCAGAAAGAGTGGCGACAGGTTAAAGCGCCAGTTCTTTTTGCGGTTCGACAAGATCGCGCGGAACATGCGGCGCGTGCGGGCGCGGCCCAGAAAATGTTTCTGGTCAGGCGCCTTGTCGTAGGAGTAGCCGGGTGAAAGCATCATGCCCTCGACGCCCAGGTCCATCATTTCGTCGAAGAAGGCGCGCACGGATTTCGGATTGGCGCCGTCGAACAGCGTGGTATTGGTGGTGACGCGGAAGCCGCGCTGCAATGCTTCTTTCACGGCGTCGACTGCGATGTCGTATCCGCCTTCGCGGCAGACGGCGAGGTCGTGCTCTTCGCGCTGGCCGTCGAGGTGCACGCTGAACGTCAGATATTTGCTGGGCTTGAAGAGATGGATCTTTTCCTTCAGCAGCAGCGCGTTGGTGCAGAGATAAATGTATTTCTTGCGCGCGACCAGGCCTTCCACGATCTCACCGATCTGGGGATGCATCAGCGGCTCGCCGCCCGGGATCGAGACCATGGGCGCTCCGCACTCGTCGACCGCGCGGAAGCATTCTTCCGGAGTGAGGTCTTTCTTCAAAATGTGGGCGGGATACTGAATCTTGCCGCATCCGGCACAAGCCAGGTTGCAGCGGAACAGCGGCTCGAGCATCAGCACGAGCGGGTACTGCTTGCGTCCGGCAAGCTTCTGCCGAATGACGTAAGACGAAACCGTCCACATCTGTGAAACCGGAACTGGCATTCTTGGTTGGTGACCCCTGGCACTTCTATTTTAGCAGGGTTAATCGTTAGATGGCCCGCGAAGCTCGATAGGTGCTCGAAAATGAAACCTGCCGCAGATTGGCTCCGCGGGCGAGCAGATAGTGTTGGAAACAGGCCGTTTACCGCTCCGGTTCGGGGCTTGGGGAGGGTCGAAAAAAAGGTGTTTTCGTGATATAATTTTGTTAGTCGCAAAAGGCCCTAAGTATTAGGAAATTCAATAACTTGAAGTGTAATTCCAGGCCGCATCATGAGCCGGGATTCGGGCGATTCTTCCGGGCGATTTCCGGCGCGTAACCGGGACTGAGTTCAGAGACAGAATCGGGCGTTCTCCAATGTAGTTTCGCGGAGCGGAATGGCCACTAAAGAGATCAATACTCCCATCGTCGAAACCAAGACAAAAAACGGAAAAGTGACTCCTATCAGCACGAACAATGGAGGCAACGGCGATTACAACGCCGATTCCATTAAGGTGCTGGGTGGGATGGAGGCGGTGCGCAAGCGTCCGGCGATGTATATCGGGTCGACGGGCGAGCTGGGGCTGCATCACCTGGTGTACGAGGTGGTTGACAACTCGGTGGACGAGGCGCTGGCCGGGTTCGCGACCAAGATTGAAGTTACGATTCACATCGACAACTCGATCACGGTGATTGACGACGGGCGCGGCATTCCCGTGGACGATATGGACATTGATGGGGAAAAAGTTTCCGCGGCGCAGGTGGTGATGACCACGCTGCACGCTGGGGGAAAGTTCGATTCGTCCACCTATAAGGTTTCTGGCGGATTGCACGGCGTGGGTGTTTCGTGTGTGAATGCGCTGAGCGAAGAACTGGTGCTGGAAATTTGGCGCGACGGTTCGACGTGGGAGCAGACTTACTCGAAGGGTGAGCCGACCAGCAAGCTGCGGAAAACGGGAGCGAACAAGAATCGCGGAACGAAAGTTCACTTTCTTCCCGATCGCAGCATTTTTACGGCGACGGAATACAACTACGACACGCTGGCGCAGCGGCTGCGCGAGCTGGCGTTTCTGAATAAAGGGCTGGTCATCACGCTCACCGACGAGCGCACCACGGACTCAAAGACCGGCGAGCCAAAGCACGCGGACTTCAAATACAACGGCGGCATTGCGGAGTTCATCAAGCATCTGAATCGCGGCAAGCAGGTGCTGCACGATAAGCCGATCTACATGGAAGACGATCGCAACAATGTCCACATGGAGATTGGGCTGCAATACAACGACGCGTATTCCGAGTCGATCTTCAGCTTCGCGAACAACATCAATACCGTGGACGGCGGCACGCATCTTTCGGGCTTCCGCACGGCGCTGACGCGCACCATCAACTATGCCGGGCAGCAGATGGGGCTGTTCAAGGATGTGAAAGAAAACCTGACTGGCGACGACGTGCGCGAAGGCCTGGTCGCGGTGATCAGCGTGAAGCTGCCGCAGCCGCAGTTTGAAGGGCAGACCAAAGGGAAGTTGAATTCCGATATCGCGGGGACGGTCACCGCATTCGTGAACGAGCGGCTGGGCGCCTTCTTCGAGCAGAATTCGACGGTTGCACGGAAGATTATCAACAAAGCAGTGGATGCGGCGCGGGCGCGCGAGGCAGCGCGCAAAGCACGCGATTTGACGCGGCGCAAAGGGGCACTCGATTCCGGCGGGCTGCCGGGAAAGCTGGCGGATTGTTCGGAGCGCGATCCCAATCGCTGCGAGCTGTTTCTTGTGGAGGGCGAATCGGCTGGCGGTACTGCCAAGCAGGGACGCGACCGGCGTTTTCAGGCGATTCTGCCGCTCAAGGGAAAAATTCTCAACGTCGAGAAGGCCCGCTACGACAAGATGCTGGCGCACGAGGAAATCCGCGCCATGATTACGGCGCTGGGCACGGGTATCGCGAAAGACGACTTCGATCCGACGAAGGTGCGCTACGGAAAAATCATCCTGATGACCGACGCCGACGTGGACGGTTCGCACATCCGCACGCTGCTGCTGACGTTCTTTTTCCGCCACATGCAGGAATTGATCAAGCGGGGGAACGTATTCATCGCGCAGCCTCCGCTGTTCTCGATCAAGAAAGGCAAGACGCAGCAATACATCAAAGACGAGCGCGAGTTCGTGAAAGTGATGGTGAAGCGCGCGGCGGACGGGCTGATTGTGCGTTACGGCGAGGGCGCGGCTAAGCTGGAAGGCAAAGACCTGGCGCGGTTTATCACGGTGCTGAAAGAATATCTGGACTTGTTCGACAAGGCCGACAAGCGGCTGCGCAGCGAAGCGGTTACGGAGTTGCTGCCGAAACTTGATCTCTCAAAGCGCGCGGATTTTGAGGGCGACAAGAAAGATCAGCCCAAGAAGATCGAGAAGCTGGAGCGGGAACTCAAGAAGCTGCAGAAGGCGCAGAGCTTCAAGAGCGTGGAGGCGCGCTTCGACGAAGAGCACAACTTGTGGGAAGTTCATTTCGTGAATTCGCAGGGCGCGGAACACATCATCAACTGGGAACTGGCGTCGACACCGGAGTGCCGGCATCTGATCACCAAATACAAGCAGATCGAAATGTATATGCAGCCTCCCTTTGTGGTGGAAGGCGTTGTCAAGGCAGCACCTGCTGCCGCCGGCACTGAAGAGGGCGAGGGTGAGGCCGAAGAGGGCGGCGTGGACGGCAAGGCCGAGAAGAAACCGGCGAAGGCTGGACCGAAGCGCAAAGAAGTGGAAGTGGTGGAGAAAACCAACGCCCGCGATCTGTTCGATTATGTGCTGAACGAGGGGCGCAAGGATTTCATCGTGCAGCGCTACAAAGGCCTGGGCGAAATGACCGCGCCGCAACTTTGGGAGACGACCATGGATCCGGAGCGGCGCACGCTGCTCTCGGTGAAGCTGGAAGACATCGCGGAGTGCGAGACCATCTTCACCACCCTGATGGGCGAGGACGTGGAGGCGCGGCGGAAGTTTATTGAAGACAACGCGCTGGATGTGAAGAATTTGGATATCTAAAGCTGGAGATTGAATCTATGAATCTTGAGGCGGCCTTTTCGGGCCGCCTTCTTATTTTGGTGCTGACACTGTCAAGGACGCCCCCTTTGGATCGCATGCAAGAATCGCGTGATCGTGCGTTCTTTTTCAAGGGGGACGTTATGTCAACTTTCTGGGAATTGCGGAACGATCGCACGAAGACCTGGGCGCTGATCGCGGCCGGAGGCGGCATTGCCCTATTCTGGATTGCGATGGCGATGCCCAATCTGCATCGCACGCACACCGTGCCGATGGCGCAGCGAGTAATCAGCGATGAGTCATCAGGAAATTTCTATAGGGCTGCCCCTGCAAAGGATAAGCCGGTCGTCTTGACCGAGCCGACGGCGGGCGTCGCGATGGAGAGCTCTGTTCCGGCTCAACTTCGGCCCGATGCTTCAGGCGACCGGAAGATCCTCCGCTCCAGTTCCTTGGCGATCGTGGTGCAGCATCCCGCGCAGGTGATGGATAAGATCATGGCGCTGGCGGAGATGGAAGGCGGGTATCTGGAGAGCTCGCAGGGTGGAGGGCAGGATGCGGTCAGCGGCTCGCTGACGATTCGAGTTCCGGCGGCGCGCTTTGAAGAGACGCGGGTGGAGATTCGAAAGCTCGGTCTGCGCGTGGAGAACGAGACCATCGCGGCGCAGGATGTGACCCGGCAATACGTGGATCAGGATGCGAACCTGCGCAACTTGCGGGCGGAGGAGGCGCAGTATCTGGCGATCCTGAAGCAGGCGAACACGGTGAAGGACTTGCTTGCAGTGAGCCAGAGGATCAGCGAAGTGCGCGGGCAGATCGAACAGCAGCAGGCGGAATTCAACGCGCTTTCGAAGCAGACGGAGACGGTGGCCATTGCCATCTCGCTGCGCACGGAGGCCGAGGCGCGGGTGTTTGGGTTGAACTGGCGTCCGCTGTACCAGGTGAAGCTGGCGCTGCGCGATGGGCTGGAGAGCGTAGCAGGTTATGCGTCGGCGATGACGGCGTTTCTGTTTTATCTGCCGGCGGTGCTGCTGTGGGTGGGAACGATTGTGGGAGGCGCAGCGGTGGGATGGAAGTTGTTGCGGTGGATGGGGCGGAGGTGGTTTGGCGCCGGGAAGGTAACTGAGATAGTTCACGGGGCAAACTAGGTCCTGGTTTAGCTGGGGCGCGACATAGTGATCGAGCTCATTCATTCGGGAAGAAGACCCCTGAATATCAGGAGCTAATGGGTGTGAAAGCCTTGCTTGCAATTTTCCCGAATTGGGATATGCTTAGCGGTCACTTCACATTACCTTCGTAAGGTGAAACCTCGTTACCCTATCGGGCATCCTTACGAATATGAGTCCAGACCGCAAACAGCCGCGTGGTAGTAGGAGTCAAGACTTGCGATTCATCGTCGAGACCGAACTCGAAACTGATGGGCGCTGGATTGCTGAAATTCCGCAGGTTCCAGGCGCACTGGCGTATGGCAAGACCCGAGAAGAGGCTGTAAATAAGGCATATGCGATCGCGCTTCGCTCAGTTGCGGATGATGTAGAGAATTCCCAACAGGAACCACCTAATTCCATCAGCTGGGAGCGCGATATCGCGTGAGTCAGTGGCCGAGCACCAAGGCCCGCCTCGTATACAAGGCGCTTCTTAAGATTGGCTGGACGTATCTTCGTCAAGTGGGTTCCCACAAAAAGCTCAGCCACCCCAATTTTGCTCACAATTACACTTGGTCTTTCGGCGACAGCGACGAACTAGGCCCTGCAATCTTGGCACGCATAGCAAAAAAGACCGGGCTGAAGCCAAGTGATCTGTGAAACCTCGGTGCGAAAGAATTAGCGGGAATCAATCGGCGTGCAAGATAGACAATTGATTCCGCTATTGAATCAGCGTGCCTCCGTTGGTGCCGTTGGGTTCTTCTTCTGGGGCGATGACTACTGCGGCGGCTACGCGGTCGCCGGGTTCGAGGTGCAGCAGGCGGACGCCTTGGGCGTTGCGGCCGGATTCGCGGATGGTTTTTGAGTCCATGCGGATGATTTTGCCGTAGTGGCTGATGAGCATGACTTCGGAGGTTTCGTCCACCTGGGCGATGCCGACGACTTTTCCGTTGCGCTCCGTGGTTTTGAGATTGATGACGCCTTTGCCGCCGCGGTTGGTGAGGCGATATTCGTCGGCGGGAGTGCGCTTGCCGAATCCGTTTTCGGTGACGGAGAGGATCAGGGAGCCTTTGACGGCTACGTCGATCACTTCGGGTTCGGTGGTGGTGTCAACAACAACCGCGGGCGCTGGCGCGCCCGGAACGGACGAGGTGTCCGTTCCCACACGATCTGTGGTTGCGGCGGCTTCTGCTCCCGGTTTTGGCGTTGTTGCCATTCCTACTACGTAGTCGTTTTTGTCGAGGTCAATGCCCCAGACGCCGTAGGCGGCGCGGCCCATGGGGCGGACGTGGCTTTCGTCGAAACGGACGGCCATGCCTTCGTGCGAAGCGATGAAGATGATCTGCTGGCCGTTGGTGATACGGGCGGAGACCAGCTCGTCGCCCTGCTCGATGTTGATGGCGTTGATGCCGTTCGAGCGGACGTGCATGAACTCGCGCAGCTCGGATTTCTTGACCAGGCCGTTGCGCGTGGCGAAGAAGATGTACTTGTTGGCCTCTTCCAGATTGCGGACGGCGAGCATGGTGCGGACGGTTTCGCCTTGCTGCAGTCCCACCAGGCTGCCTACGTGCTTGCCTTTGCCGGCGGCGCTGACGTCGGGAATTTCGTAGACTTTCAGCCAATAGACACGGCCATTATTGGTGAAGATGAGAATGTAGGCGTGCGTGGACGCAAGAAAAAGATGCTCGACGAAATCTTCGTCGCGCGTCTTCATGCCGGTGCGGCCCACGCCTCCGCGGCGCTGCATGCGGTAGGTGGAGATGGGCGTGCGTTTCATGTAGCCAGAATGGCTGACGGTGACGGCGACCTGCTCGTCGGCGATGAGGTCTTCGAGCACGATTTCGGCGGCTTCGTCTTCGATGCGGGTGCGGCGGGCATCTCCGTAGAGCTTTTTAACTTCCTCGAGTTCTTTGATGATCACGGTACGCAGTTTTTTCTCGGAGCCGAGAATGGACTCGTATTCGGCGATGTTGTCGCGGACTTGTTTCAGCTCGTTCGAGATTTCGTCGATGGAAAGCTTGGTCAGGCGATGCAATTGCAGTTCGAGAATGGCGTCGGCTTGCTTGGCCGTGAAAGGCTTCTCGGGATCGAGTTTGGGCGCGCGGCCGGTGGTGTTGATCTCGATTTTCTTGCCACCGAAGTAGGTGACCAGGTTTTCGCGGGCGTCGGCGCGGTTGGCGCTGCCGCGAATGATGACGATGACGTTGTCGAGATGATCGAGCGCGGTGAGATAGCCTTCGAGGATATGCTCGCGGTCGCGGGCTTTTGAGAGCAAATACGCCGTGCGTCGCCGAACCACGTCGACGCGGTGCTCGATGAAATACTTGATCGCCTGAATCAGCCCCAGTTCGCGGGGCTGGCCGTTGACCACCGCCAGCAGGATCATGGAAAAACTTTCCTGCATCTGGGTGTGCTTGAAGAGCTGGTTGAGGACGATCTGGGCTTCGGCGCCGCGCTTGAGTTCGATCACGATGCGCATGCCGTCGCGATCGCTTTCGTCGCGAATGTCGGAAATGTCTTCGATGTCTTTGTCGTTGACCAGTTGCGCGATGCGCTCGACCAGGCGCGCCTTGTTTACCTGATACGGAATTTCGGTGACGATGATGGCCTGGCGCTCTTTGGTGAAAGTTTCGATGGAGGCCTTCGCCCGCACCTGGAAGCGGCCGCGGCCAGTGCGGTAAGCTTCGAAAATTCCGGCGCGTCCGTGGATGATGCCGTACGTCGGAAAATCGGGGCCCAGGACATACTTTAGAATTTCGGCTAGTTGCGCGTTGGGATTGTTGATCAGCGTGATGGTGGCGTCGACGATCTCGGTGAGATTGTGCGGCGGAATCTTGGTCGCCATGCCGACGGCGATGCCATCGGAACCGTTCACCAGAAGATTCGGAATGCGCGCGGGAAGAACGTCGGGTTCGACTTCGCTGCCGTCGTAGTTAGGATGGAAGTCGACGGTGTCTTTGTCCAGATCTTCTAACAGCGCGGTGGAAACCTGTGCGAGCTTGGCTTCCGTGTAACGGTCGGCCGCGGGCGGATCTCCGTCGACCGAACCGAAATTTCCCTGACCAAAAATCAACGGGTAGCGCATGCTCCACGGTTGGGCGAGGCGAACTAACGCGTCGTAGACAGCGAGATTGCCGTGGGGATGGTATTTGCCCATCACGTCGCCGACGATGCGGGCGCACTTGCGCGTGGCTTTGTTGGGTTGCAGGCCCATCTGCTGCATCGTGTAAAGAATGCGACGGTGGACTGGCTTGAGACCGTCTTTCACATCGGGGAGCGCGCGGCCGATGATCACCGACATGGCGTAGTCGAGATACGACCGGCGCATTTCCTCTTCGATGTTGACGGGTTGAATATTCAGCGCGCCGGGACTGCCATCGCCGCCGGGCGGAGGAGTGAGGGGAAGTTCGGGATTTTGGTCGTCAGCCATGGTTAGCTCTCAGCCGACAGCTTTCAGCTGCCAGCTCAAAACGCGAATCTTTTGCCGAATAAAACAGGCCACGTGAAACGCTTGTAACTGATTGTATTTACAGGATGTTATATGCCCTGGGAACTGACGTAATTATACCATGGCAGCGAGCATTTTTGGGGAGCTGCGGCGAGCGTCAAGATGACAATTTTGATGCCGCAGTTCCCAGGTTGGGACCGGGCTGCGAAATATATGGCGATTGGGGTTGGGCGTCACTGATTGCGAACAGGTGCGCGTTTTATCCTGCGTGCGCATGCGTGATATTCCATCGCTCGACGGGCTGCGGGCCATCTCGATTTTAATGGTGGTGATTGGACATTGGGCTTCGCTGCATTATCAATCGGAAGTTGGCGGGGCGTTTGCGAATCTGGGGGTGAGGATTTTTTTCATCATTTCCGGATATTTGATTACAACTTTGTTGTTGAAGGAATACGCGAAAACTTCGACCATTCAGTTGCGCGAGTTTTATGTACGCCGGGCCTACCGGATTCTCCCCGCGGCGATTGCGTTTATGGTTCTCGTGTTCGTGATTTATTGGCACCAGTTGCGCTGGTATCACATGGTTGCGGCTGCGCTCTACGTGACAAACTTTGATTATGCGCATCCCTGGTTTCTGGGACATTTGTGGTCGCTGAGCGTGGAGGAACAGTTTTATTTTTTGTGGCCGGGCGTGCTGGAGAAGTGGCACCGGCACCGGGTGGCGATTCTGGCGGGGGTGGTGGTGGTCGCTCCGGTTTATCGCGTGGCTTGCCATTTCCTGAAACTGCATGGGAGGGCGGATGAAACGTTTCCAGCCGTGGCGGATATTCTGGCCATCGGCTGTCTGCTGGCGATTTATGCGCCGAGGCTGCCTCGGATTAAGAGCGGGTGGGCTTTGCTGATGCTGTTACCCGTGGCGCTGGTTCCTTTTTACGTAGCGGCGGTGCGATTCCGCACTACACCCCTGTTGTTGCTGGTGCTGTGGCCGCTGCTGCATGTTTCGATTGCCGGGCTGCTGCTGCACGCGGTGCAGACTCCTTATTGGATATTGAACGTCAGGCCGGTCGCGTGGCTGGGGAAGATCAGCTACAGCCTTTATCTTTGGCAGCAGTTGTTCGCGTACGGACCGCAGCACAGGGCCTGGTATTGGCTGCTGGTTCCGGTGGCGTTGGCCTGCGTTTCTTACTATCTGGTGGAACAGCCGATGTTGCGTCTGCGGGACAAGATGTCGCGGGATCGGGCGGAGAGGAACATGACGTACGAACGCACTCGCGCCGCGTAAGAGTGCGATCTTGCCCGGAGGGCGATAACAGGGCGTCAGACAAATCCCCACTTTTCGCAAAGGACGCGAGAAATGGGGCACCCGACGTCCGGCGGAGCCCCAGTTTCGTCGAACGGCATCGGATTAGGTTTCGGCATTTCGCGGGCAAGAGTTCCCGCGCCACACTATAATCAGCGTGACCAAAGTAGCTGCAAAACTCCCGCTGTGCGATCCTTTTTTCGATTTGCGATGCTGGCGCTGGTGCTGGTGACGGTGGCGCTGGTCTCCGCGCTGACGGCGATGCGGTTCGCGATTCACGGGCAGGAAGTTGTGGTGCCAACGCTGGTGGGACTTTCGCCGACGGAGGCGGAACGAGCCGTGTCTGGTCCCGGCCTGCTGGTTGAGATCGAGCGGCAATATTATTCGCCGCAAATTCCCGAGGGGCGGATCATGTCTCAGCTTCCACTGCCGGGGACGAAAGTGAGGCGGGGCTGGCAGGTGCGCGTGGCTCAGAGCCTGGGACCGTTGCGAGTTGTGATTCCTGATGTGACCGGGCAGAGCGAACATGCGGCGGAATTGAATATACGGCGTCGCGGGCTCGAGCTGGTGTCGACCGCCGAGGTGCAGATTGAGGGATTGCCGCCGGATCAGGTGCTGGCGCAGAGTCCGGCGCCAAATGCGAGCCAGGTGGCAGCGCCGAAAATCAGTTTGCTGCTTACGGCCACGGCTGATCCGGAGGTTTTTACCATGCCGAGTTTTCTCGGGCAGCCACTCGGAAGCGCGAGCCGCACGCTGCAGGATGCGGGCTTCAAACTAGGGAATGTGGGCGTAGCACCACCGCCTGCGCCTACACCTGCGGCCAATGATGCGACAACTCCCTCGCTGGCAAATCCGGCACCGGTAACTCCTGTGCCGGTTAGCGCGGCGCCGGCACAGGCCACGCCTGCGAGCATCATCGTGTCGCAAACACCGCCGCCGGGGCAGAGGATTGTGGCGGGAGGGTTTGTGAATTTCGAAGTTCGGTGAGATGCGTGGGAAATGCTGCCTGAAAAGTTCGGCGGAATGTCGCTACAGCTTTTCGAGGATTGCCGCAAAGAACCCGTCGCAGGGATGGATGCCGGGGAGGGTTCGCAGGAACGGGCCGCGCGTAAGCGACGCGAGATTGGGCCAGGTTAGCACGCCTTCTGACTTGAGGCGATCGAGTTCGGGGCGGACGTTGAGCAGGCGAAAGGTGGAGTTCTCCTCCAGAGATTTTTCTACCACGTCTTCATTTTCTTCTTTTTCCAGCGAACAAGTGGAGTAGACGAGCCGCCCGCCTTGCACGACATGCGTCATCGCCGAGCGGAGGATCGCGAGCTGGCGTCCGTGGAGATCCTCGAGATCTGCCGGTTGAAGCCGCCATTTGATTTCAGGATTTCGGGCGAGGGTGCCGGTGCCGGAACAGGGAACGTCGGCTAGCACGCGATCGAAGTTGGTATGCAAAGGCGCGGTTCGTGTATCGGCGGTGATGATCTGGATATTGTGAGGCCGCGCAGAGCGGGACGATGCCGCGGAGCGCAACAGCTTCTGTAGCAGGCGCGCACGGTGAGGATGAAGTTCGACTGCCGTAATCGTCGCGTTGGGGTTGTGGTCGGCTATGGCGAGCGTCTTGCCGCCGGGAGCTGCACAGCAATCGAGAATGCGCGAGCCGCGGCCAACGAGAGCGGCGACCAGCTGCGAAGCTTCATCCTGAATCACGGCTTGGCCGGCGCGGAGGGCGCGGGCTTTCGAAATGTTTGCGGTTCCCACACGGCGCGCGGGGGCCAGCAAGGCTCCGGGAGAGAGTTCGATACCTTCCGAGCGGAGATCGTTTTCGGCCGCGGGATCGCGCAGACGGATGGCGGTTGCCGGAACGGATTGATCGTACTCGCATGTTAGGCGAGCGGCTGCGAGTCCGTATGCACGCACCCAGCGTTCGACCAGCCACAGCGGATGCGCGAAGGCGTGGGCGAGCGATTCGGGGGAGGCAGAGTTTTCTTCCGTGGAAGCTGAAGGGGGTGGCAGTGGGGCGGCCGCGGCCAAGTTGCGCAGCACGGCGTTCGCGAATGGAACAGCGGAGCGCTTGCGGGCGCGCTTCACTAGTTCGACGCTTTCGTGAATCGCGGCTCGCGGCGGGATGCGGTCGAGGTTGCGGAGTTGGTAGAGCGCGAGACGCAGCGCGGTGAGGACTTCAATGTCGAGTTTGGAAACAGCCTGCGAAGAAGTCTGCGAAATCTCTCCGTCGAGGCTTGAGCGCCAGCGCAGGACGCCCATGACCAGTTCCGTCGCTAGGCCGTGATCGGTGGTGGAAAGCGTCTCGTATGCGGCAGAGTGCAGAAGTTCGGCAGCGTAGGATGACTCGCGTTCGATTCGCAGCAGAATGTCGAACGCGGCGGCGCGAGCGGGCGAACACTGAGGCTTCGGTGGGCGAGAGGCTGGCTTCAAGCGTTCAGTATGACTGAAGCTGGTTGTGGGCGGAAGGTGTTGGAACTTGAGTAGGGGTACGAGTTCTTAACCACAGGGGGCACAGAGGTCCACAGGGTAAAGCCAGACGCGAAATTCAGATACCAAGTTTCTCGGCGGGCTTCGGACGGTAGCCGTGAAGGAAATCGGAGGCGGACATGCGCTTCTTGCCCTCCAACTGGAGCTCGAGAAGCTCGAGGGATGAGTTGTTCCCGCAACCGGCGAACAGGCGATCTCCTTCGGCATGCAGGTGGGCTTGAGGTAGAGATTTGTCAACAGGTCGCGCTTTCCAGATCTGAAGATTCTTGCCGCGAAACTGTGTGTAGACTCCGGGCCAGGGCTGGAAGCCACGGATGCGATTGAAAATTTCCGTCGCCGACAAAGAAAGATCTGCTAGACCATCGGTTTTCTTGAGGATGGGTGCGAGCGTGGATTGCGCGTGATTCTGTGGGCGCGGATGAATGGATGCCGCCTGCAGGCCGCGCATGGTTTCGACCGTGAGTTCAGCGCCGATCGCTGCCAGACGGGGCGCGATCGTTTCCGCAGTGTCGTCAGCGTTAACGAGCAATTCATGTTGCAGCAGAATGTCACCGGTATCGATGCCGGCGTTGATCCGCATCGTCGTAACGCCGGTGACCGTTTCCCCGCGCGCGATTGCCCACTGGATGGGCGCTGCGCCGCGATATTTCGGGAGCAGCGACGCGTGCAGATTAATGTTACCTAGCGGGGGCAGGTCAAGCATCCATTGCGGAATGATGCGGCCGTAGCCGACTACGACGATTGCGTCGGGTTGGAGGGCGGTGAGTTGCGCGCGAAAATCGTCGTTCGTTTTGATTTTGTCGGGCTGAGTGATGGGCAATCCCAATTGCAAAGCGGATTGCTTGACGGGCGAAGGCACCAACTCCAGGCCCCGGCCCTTGGGGCGATCGGGTTGCGTCACCGCCAGAAGAACTTTGAAACCGGACGCCGCGAGTTTTTCGAGAGTGGGGACGGCGAACAGTGGCGTGCCGCAGAAAACGAGATTGAGGGATTGAGACATTGAGAAATTGACTCATTGAATCATTGACTCAATCCACTCAATGAGTCAATCTCTCAATCATTTACCATTCTCCGGCTTTCATCATCTTGCGGATCTTGCGCTTCATCAGGTCGCGTTTCAGTGCGCTGATGCGGCTGATGTAGAGTTTACCGTTCAGGTGATCGGTTTCGTGCTGGAAGGCACGGGCGAGAAGTTCCTCGCCAGTTTTCTCAAAAGTTTTTCCATGCACATCCTGGGCGCGGACGGTGACTTTGAGAGCGCGCTTCACGTTCTCCCGAAAATCGGGAATGCTCAGGCAGCCTTCGCTTTGCGTGTGGTGGCCTTCGGCGTGAATGATTTCAGGATTGATGAGAACCAGCTTGGCTTCGGGGTCTTCCTGAAACGTGACGTCGACGACGGCGATGCGGCGGGCGATTCCGATTTGCGGCGCGGCCAGGCCTACGCCCCGGGCGGCGTACATGGACTCGAACATGTCGTCGATGAGGGTTTTCAATTCCTCGTCGAAGACGGTGACCTTCGCGGAGGGTTTCTCCAGGATCGGGTTGCCGAACTTCACAATGGGATAGATCATTTGGGGTTCTGGATCAGCGATTTTGAATCAGTAACTTTTCACTCAGTAATCTTTCAACTGTCGGCGGTAGCCTTCGAAATTGCGCAAAGTTTCGAGCATGGAATCGCCGCCAAATTTTTCCAGGGCACAGCGGGCCAGGGTGAGTGCGACCATGGCCTCGGCGGCGACGCCGGCAGCGGGTACCACGCAGACGTCGGAACGTTCGTATGCTGCTTTCACTGGCTCGCGGGTGGAAAAATCCACCGACTGCAGCGGACGGCGCAGGGTGGAGATCGGCTTCAGATACCCGCGGACGCGAATGTCTTCGCCATTGGAAACTCCGCCCTCGATGCCCCCGGCGTTGTTGTGAGAGCGGGAGAACGCGGTGAAACCGGCGGCGCCGTTGTAGCCGATTTCATCGTGCACAGCCGAGCCGGGAGAAAATGCGGCTGCGACGCCGGTGCCTATTTCGACCGCCTTCACGGCTTGCAGCGACATGACGGCGCCGGCGAGGAGAGCGTCGAGGCGCTCATCCCATTGGGCGTAGGTGCCGAGGCCGGGGGGAACGTTGTGGGCCACGACTTCGAAAACTCCGCCGAGCGAATCGCCGGTCTTGAGAACTTTGTCGACCTCTGCTTTCATCCGCTGTTCGGTGTCGGGGTCGGCGCAGTTCAGCAAAATTTCTTCGCGATCATTTTCCTGATCGTTTTTGTGATGATGGAGCGAGCGAATTTTCTCCCACGAAACTTCGCCTTGCACAGAGACGCTGCCAGTGGTGATTACATGGCTCAGAACTTCGATGCCCAACTCGCGTAGAAAAAGTTTGGCAAGGGCTCCGATGGCGACGCGGGCGGCGGACTCGCGGGCGGAAGCGCGCTCGAGGACGTAACGAGCTTCGGGGAAATTGTATTTCAGCGCTCCGGCGAGGTCGGCGTGGCCGGGGCGCGGAGAAGCGACACGCTTGTGCTTGTCCGCATCGCCTGCGGCTACGGGCAGAGAGTCTTGCCAGTTTTTCCAGTCCCGGTTTTCGAGCTGAATCGCGATGGGCGATCCTATGGTTTTGCCGTGGCGTACGCCGGACAGAATGTGGGCGGTGTCGCGCTCGATCTTCATGCGCCCGCCGCGGCCGTAGCCCTGCTGGCGGCGCCAGAGTTCGCGGTCGACGAAGGCCTGGTCCACTGGAATACCGGCGGGCAGGCCTGAAATGTAGGCGACCAGTGCTTCGCCGTGAGACTCCCCCGCGGTGAGATAGCGCAGCATGAATGCACGATTGTACAAGATGCGGAGTTCGCGGGGGATAGCAGGTGGCTTGCCGGTCATAGCCCCGACAGGCGCAGCAGCGTTTCGAGTCGCACCTACATCGACGGCCGGAGAAAGGGCTACAATTAAGTTGGTAGGAGATCGGCCCGTGGTACTCGCGATCTCGTCTTCTTGCTATGTTTCGGAGGAACTGTGTCCCCCCATGCACGGATGCAAACCGGGAACGCGAACGGCGGCGAGAAGATTCGCTGCGTTTTGGCCCACTCGTATAAGCTGCTGCGCGAAGGCGTGCAGCGCTTGCTGCAGGACCAATCCGATTTTGAGGTAGTGGGCGAGGCCAGCGACGTCGCGGAGATGCTGAGGCGGGTGTCCCTGCACCAGCCCGATGTGGTGATCGCGGATGCAGAGGCGCTCGCACTCGCTGCGCCGGAACTTGAACGGGTGATTCGGAAGGTTTCTCCCCGGAGCAGAGTGGTGTTTCTGAATCAGGGCGAGGAAGATTCCACGGACCGCGCCGTGCCCCGGCCTCGCCAGACCACTGCAGCACAACTCATGGAGATGGTGAGGAACGCCGCAGCCGAAGACAGGCCAGCGCTGTATGAAATGCCGCGGCTGGGGCGGAGTTCGACGCAAGCCCTGGCGCCGCGTAAGCGAGTTCTGACCGGGCGGGAACGCGAAGTGCTGAAACTGCTGGTCGAGGGAAGGACGGTGCGGTCTGCGGCTTCAGCTCTGGGTGTGAGTACAAAGACCGTGGACGCGCACAAGTTCAATCTTATGCGCAAGCTGGGGGTTCACAACAAAGTGGATCTGGTGATGAGCGCGATTCAGATGGGCGTGGTGAAAGTTCCCGTCAACTTCTAGAAGTCTCCAGCAACCCCGTAAATTTTCGACGAACACAAGCGAGCCTCAGAGGCTAAAGCCCGATTCCTGGGGGGATTGTACGGCTCCGCTTGAAGAGGTTGCGGAAAAATTCGCTTCAGACACAAAATGCGACCACAGGGGCTGAAGCCCGCGCTGATTTTAGGGGCATTATGCGGCGCTGAAGCGCCGCTCTTCCACGGTACTACAAGCATTTGTGAGTTTCGGCAGGCCTCTGAAGCCGTGCCCTTCCCGAAGGCGTGCCCTCTGCCCAATTCTTTCGTGAGGCATCTTCCAGCGACCTTCTGCCCAATCTTCAGGTCAGCGAAACGCGGCGGCCGCCAGCTCTGAGAGTTCTGCCAGACTGGAAACTTCGAGATCAGGTTCGGCTTGTGCGACTCTCACGGCTCCCACACCTGCCCGCGCTGACGGACGGTTCACCCACACCGTGGCTAGACCGAGGGCCTGCGCGGGAATCACATCGTGGTAGATGCTTTGGCCGACGTGGAGAATGCGGTGAGCGGGGGCCTGGATGCGGGCCAGCGCGAACTCGAAAATCTTTAGCGACGGCTTGTAGGCCTGCGCCTGCTGAGCGGTGATGACTTCATCGAAGTCCACTTCAAGCTGGGGCCGCGTGGCTGCGAAAAGATCGTCGTCCACGTTGGAGAGGATTGCCAGGCGATAGCGGCTTTTCAGCTGGCGAAGGGCCGCGACCGTGTCTGGCCAGGGCTTCCACGTGGCCAGAGAGTCCGGCAACGAGCGAACTTCTTCGGCCGTGGGAACGAAACCGAGTTCATCGCCGAACTGCCGCACCACCGACTTTAGAACCTCGCGATAGGGACGGAATGCGCCATGCTCGGAACGCTGCTCGAAGTTTCCGTAGAGTTCGAGAAGAGTGGCGTCGTCGATCTGCTTGCCATGCGCGGACAGGATGCGGCGCAAAGCGGACAAGAGTCCGGTTTCCCAGTCGATGAGGGTGCCGTAGCAGTCGAACGTCAGGCTTTCGAAGCGGTTGAAGTCGAGGGTCATGGGCAAACTATCGCGAAACTATTCTGCGCCAGCATCGAGCTGCCAGCGCGTGGCGTTGTTAGGGAAGTCCTTCTCGGTCCAGGCCAGCACCACGCGCGGACGGACGCGGTAAACAACCGAATCGCCGCCCGGCGGCGCAGCCAACGGCATGTTGTACTTCGCGCGCGAAGCGGCGTCGAGCTTCTTAAAGGTAGGCTTGTCCTTGGGATCAACTTCGGTGGCCGTGCCCTCCAGAATCACGACATCGTCGCCGGACTCCAGATGGATCGAGATCGCTGGATTGTGAGACAGATTGTGGGACTTGCGTGAGTCTCGAGCGGTTCCGAAATAGAGCGCACCGTCTATCCAGAAACCCCACACAGGAATGGAATGGGGCCGGCCGTCAGGTCGAGCGGTGCAGATCCAGTAATTGTGAGACTTCGCGAGGCGTGTCTCCGCATGGCTGAATGGAAGGTATTTGTCGCGGGCCTTCAGACCGTAGGTAGGCGACACGTGAGGCAAGCCCGTCGCGGTAATTTGAGACAAAGAAAGATCGGGTTTTTTCAGAGAGCCTTTTGGAGAAGTCGATTTTTTCGAAGCCTTCGCCTTTGGCATGCGGACCTCCATTTGAGCACAGCGATTTTAAGGTTACCGCCGCGGCTCCAGACCGGGCAAGGTCAGGCCGGGCAAGGTCGCGGTCTTATCCGTGGACGCCATGGACGGTGTGGGCTGCGGTTCCGATTCTACTTCTTGCAACTCTTCGTCAATCGAGGGCGACGAGCGTTCTGCGAGCGAAGTTTTTTTCGGCGCCAGGAATTTCGTAGTGTTCAGCAAGGGGCGACCGAGAGAAGCGTTGTAGCTGGTCCAGGGACTTTCCAGGTCGGCCTCGCGTTCGAAGTGGGCGCGCATGGCCTCCATCTTCGAGTCGAGATCGTCCAGGTAATGCAACACCAGCGCTTCGGGAAACATGGGCAGCTTGGGTGAGCCGAATTCGTATTGGCCGTGATGGCTGATGATGAGATGTTCTAGCATGGCCTTGAGTTCGGGCGGGAAGCCGGGTACCAGGGCGAGCTTGGCTTGCAGCATTTCAAGTTCGATCACCATATGACCAAGAAGCTGCCCGCGGGTGGTGTAGGAGAACGAGCGGTTGTAAGTCAACTCGTGAATCTTGCCGATGTCGTGGAGAAAGGCGCCGGAGAGAAGAAGGTCGCGATTGATCTGCGGATAATTCCGGCACATCAGATCGCAGGAGCGGCAGAGCGAGACGACGTGGTCGAGCAGGCCGCCAATGAAGGCGTGGTGCAAGGTTTTGGCGGCGGGGGCGTTGCGATAGGCGGTGGCAATTTCAGGGTCGGCCATGAAGGCCTGCAGCAATGATTGCAGATAAGGATTCTGAATCGAGGCAACGAAGGCGGCCAAGGCCTGCCAGAGTTCGTCGATGTTTTTTGTGGTTTTCGGAAGGTAGTCCGAAAAGTCGATTTCTGATTCGCCCAGCTTGCGGAGCTTGTGGATAGTGAGTTGGAAACGGTTTTTATATTTGTTGACGAGGCCCTTGATCTTAAGGAAGTCGTCCTGCTCGAAGGCCTCGAGGACTTCCTCGACGTTGTCCCACATTTTCGCTTCTAGCTGACCGGTGCGGTCGCCAAGTGTCAGAGCCAGGTAGGGCTCACCGGTTTTCTTGGGCTTGATCTGCTTGGAGACGACGACGAAGCTGGCGGTGACGATCTTGTTTTCCTGGCGCGCGCAGTCGCTGATATAGAAATCTTTCATGGAGTCTATTCCACGAGTATAAGCGACTGCGGTCCTATATGTGGTTCAACGCCCCGCGCTGCGTGCTATCGGGGCGCAAGGGCCTAGAGGACGCCCAGCTTCTTTTTCTTCTTCTTGGTGAGCTTCTTGGCGTCGGGATCCTTGGCGGCGGCAGTTTCCACGGGTTGAGTCTGGTTGGGGCTGGCGCCAGTATCCACAAAACCCGGTGAATACTTGATGTAGGCTTCTTCGCGCAGCTTCGTGAGGTAGGCGCGGAGCGCGGGTTGCAGCTTCTGGTAGTAGAGGGCGTCCTGAATATGCGGCTCGGCTTGCTTCAGAGGAGGGATTCCGGCTTCCTGATGTTCAATGACCTTCAGGATCACGTAACCCTGCTTGGTGCGGATAACGCTGGAAACCTCGCCCGGCTTCATGGCAAAGGTTTTGTCTTCCAGTTCCTTGGCGAGCTGGCCGCGTTTGAAGACGCCGAGCGCGCCCCCGTCGGCAGCCGAGGCGCCGTCGGAATATTTCTTCGCGATGTCCTCAAAGGAGGCGCCTTTGTGAATCTGCTCGAGCAGGTCGTTGGCTTTGGCTTCGGCAGCCGCAAGAGCGGCGGTCTCGGCGGCCTGGCGGGCGGCATCATCGGCAGCCTTCTGGGCCGCGGGGTCGGCAGCAGCAGCGCCTGGATCCGCGGTTGCTGGCGCCTGGGCTGCGGCGGCCTTGTCCGGTAGATTCGGCTTCGGAGAAACCATGATCTCACTCAGCCGGATCTCTTCCGGCATTTGCATCTCGGCTTTGTGTTCGTCGTAGAACTGCTGGATCTCCTCTTTGGTGATGCTGAGGTGGCCGCCAACTTCTTCCCCGATCACCTTCTGCGTGATGATCTGGTTCCGCATGTTCTGCTTGAAATCTTCGTAGGAGATTCCCTGCGAAGCCGCGGCCTTCTCCAGGTCTTCCATACTGTCGAGTTTCATTTCCTTGCGCATCTGGTCGAGGCGCTTGATGAGGTCGGTGTCCCCGTTGATGCTGAGGTCCTTCCCCTTCTCGATGAGAAGCTGCTGGTCGATAAGATCGCGGAGAATGTCTTTCTCCTTCTCTGTAAAGCACTTATCGGGGTTCGCCGCGTCCTGGGTCTTACATTCGTCCTTGAGCGTGTCCTTGCTGCGGTCGAATTCCGCGCGGGTAATAATCTGGCCGTTCACCCGGGTGACGATCTCCTCGACGACCTGGCCGCCCTGAGCCGCGGCGAGAGCAGACAAGCAGGACAAAGTGACAATAAGCAAACACAGTTTCTTCATAATTTGTTTGTGGAGCCCCTGCCGATGGGACGGCGAACGGGCTATGGGACTCTTGATATTTTACTCCTGAAAGCTGCTCTGGAACCAGCCGAAACGGGGGCCTTGGCTCGTGACAGCGGCCCAAATCTTTACCACAGGGGACACGGAGGCCCACAGGGTAAACCAGAATCGCCCCGAGGCTGCAATTTGGGACCCTACCTGTAATGTCGATGCCAGTTTGGGCGGCAAGGTTGGCCCGGGACGGTCAGGCCGACCGCATCAAGGACAGGGCCGTCATATCGTCAACAACGAGGGGAGAGCAGGTGAACTCGCCGACGGCATTCAGAATCGACGCGCAAAGCTCCCGCGCGGTGCCAGGAGGAGTGTTGCGCATCTGATTTTTCACACCCTCCAGGCCGAACTCGAGGTCTTCTTTCGTGTTGTCTTTGCACTTCCCTTCGACCACGCCTCGTGAAACCAGCAGAAGGGCTGCGCCTTTTTCAAGACCCACGGTGGGCGCGTCGCAAGTGGCATGGGAAAAAAGTCCGAGCGGCAGGCCGGTAGCTCCCAGTTCGGCGATGCCGGTGTGGTCGCGGAGAAGCCCGGGGGTGTGTCCGGCGTTGGTGTAACAGAGAGTGCCGAAGCGCTCGTGGTAGCAGCCGATAAACGCGGGGCAGGAGCGGACGCCGCCTGCAACGTCCATGATGCCGCGGTTGAGCCGGAGGCAGAGTTCGGTCATAGCCTCGGACTCGTTGAGATCCTCTTTGCCAAACAGGTCGCTGGCCAGCTTGCGAAAAATTTCCTGCGCCGCGGTGAGAACTGGCTGATTGTTCTCACGGCGTCCGGCGACATCGAGCAGCCCAAACAGGGTGCGTTCGGAACTCACCCGCAAGGAGTCGTAGAAATCTCCGGCGACCCGGGCTCCGTAGGTGACGGCAGCGATCTCTGCGCCATCGATGTGGGGAAACTCGCTGAGGACAGATTCAACCGCCGGAACCGTCTCGTGAACGTTGGAGCGAAACAGGGAATGCATAAGATTAAGAGGCGATGGAGCTGTCGTCGTAGAGCCGAAATTAGCACAGGGGCGCGGGTTGAGCAAACGGGTCGGTGGGTGGCGGCGCGCCGCCCAACAGGCGAGCCAAATGAGCGACCCTACAGCTGGCGCTCCACAGCAGTAAAGACTGAGATTCCTTCGGCTTCGCTCAGGACAGGCCCTCCGCCGCGATGAAAAACGCGGACGGTCGGGATGACAAGTTTGTTGAAAGTTTGTGTGATCCCCGGTTCGGAGTTCTTAGTCGCCGTATTTGTCGGCCAGGTACTTGGTGAGGTCGGCTTCCAGTTGGCCGTAGTCGGAGTGGATGGTGGAGCGCAGCGCGGCTTCCGTAGAACTGCCTTGACTCAGAGCCTGCAGGATGCGCTGGATATCGCCCATGCCATTGGTGTCGTTGATGTAGGAGACGGCGGCCAGGGACTCGGCATAGGCAAGATAGGCTTGACTGCCGGAGAGGCTCTGGAAGCTCGCTTCGAGCATATTCAGCGGAATGTTGCGTTGCGCCTTGAACAGCTGTGCCAGCTGATGTCCGCTTCCGCCCAGACTTTTGGGCTCGAGGAGCTGTGCGATGCCTTCGTGCAGCCAGGGCGGACAGCGTCCGGCGGAAAGTTGGTTGATGAAGGAGTGTGCCAGCTCGTGCTTCAGAACGCGGGCCAGTTCCGGTGTCAGGGAGCTCAGGCCGCTGACCGGAATACGCAGCTTGCCATCGTTGATGGCGCCGGACCAGGACGGAGCCTGCGTGACGTCGAAGAATGCCTGCTCGGTGTAAAGCGTTACCAGGATGTTGTCGTGGGGCGGCGTACCCAGGTCGCGAGACAGATCGTCATAGTCGGATTCGAGAGCGGCCAGAATCTGACCGCGAAAAGCTTCGGAAGTCTGCTTACCTTCGTACTTCAGGACAAAGTGGCTGCTTTCGCGCTGGGCGAAGTCGCTCTCGGCGGTTTGTTCCCGCGTCGCCTTTGCCAGAAACTGCTGCACGGTTGCATCCGGACGCAATGCCAGAGAATGCTTCCACGAAGCGACGGCATCTTTGGTGTGGTCCGATGCGAACTGGGCGTAGCCGAGCATGGTGTAAGCGTCTGGCGAATTGGGAGCGGATCGCACCGCGCGCTCAGCATAAGGCAGGGCCTGCGCGGCATTTCCCGCGCGCACCAGCAGCGCTGCATAGTAAATAAGAATTGTGGAGTTTTCCGGTTGGAAGCGCAACGCGTTTTCGAAGTAGCGCTTGGACTGGTTGGCGTTGCCGCGCTCGAATTCAAATTTTCCGGCGATGAAGTTGGCGGTTGCGCTCAGTTCGGCGTTGCCCTTGCCTTCCAGCGCCGAAAGCGCGTCGGTGTCGACTTTGCCTTCGCGAATGATCTTGGCAACGAGGTCGCCTTCGTTGGCGAGACTATCGGCCGGGGTGAAAGCCGGGAGATCGGCGACGCTCGCTCCGCCCGAGGATCCGGAACTGGCTGGCATTCCGCCTGACTCCACATGATCGACCGAGGACTTGGGAATGGCGTAGGAATTGTCGCCGATCTCGTATTCGTAACGGTTTCCGTTTTCACTGACGTGGTCCACCAGAATCTTGCGGCCATTCTTGAGGCAGATGGTGTCCGCCCTGGCGCTAGAAAAAGCGATCGCGAGGAACCCAGCGACAGCGAGAATAGTGACACGCAACGGCATCCTGGCGCATTCTAGCAACTGAGAGCGGGTCCACCTACGTGACGAAGGTACTAGCGAAGCTAAGAGAAGTCGGAATCGAGCTGGTGATGGTCGCTGCAACGGTCTGTGCCACGCAGATGTGTGCCGCACCACCGGCGTGGGCTGCCCCCGCGCCGGAGGCCCAACCCGCAAAGCCAGCTGAGGCACTCTATCTGGAACTGAGCCAGGTCACGCTTGATCCCGCGCGGGTGTTTCGCGTGAGGGGAGCTTCGCTCGACCGGTCGGCGATCCACATTACTTTAGAAGACGGGACCATCGCTTTTACCGAAGACGTCATGGGCCGCGTGACCGGAGCATTTTTCGAAGGGGACGGTGAGGTGCTGCTCGCGCCTCCCAACGAAGTTGAACGAAAATCCATGAGCCTGTTTACCGGGATGGCGATCCTGGAGGAGCGTTTTGAAACGGCCTATTTCCGATTCAACGACGATGTGATGACCGAGTTGCGTCCGGGCTTGCGCGCGCCCGAGAACGCGCAAGAATTCGTAACCAGATGGGGGGATACCGCTCGAAACCTGGCCCAGCAGGACGCTCTGAGGTTGCTGGTGAGCTTCAGTCGGCTGCTCCCAGCGGCCAACGGCAATGGCGGCGCGGTGAACGTGGAGGCCGGCCAGTTGGGTGCATCGAATGATCGCATGCTGCATGCCCGGGTGCAGGGAGCACAGTTGGGAGTCTTCGATATCTATTTTGATTCGCTGGCAGGAGAGCCAATCCAGGCAGGGCAGGCCAGAAAGGCGGAAAACGGGGTCACGTATTACGACGTTTGGACCTCATTCGTGCCTGCCGCCGGGGCGCCTTTGTCGGGCAAGAGTGAGCTCGCTCAGCAGACAACCAACGATAGCGCACGCCAAGATCCCGTTGCCATTCGCCACTTCGCGATCGCATGCAAAGTGACTCCGCCGAGACTGATTCATGCGGAAGCCCGATTGCAGATTGAGGTGAAGCACGACGGTGCCCGCACGCTTCTGTTCGAATTGTCGAGATTCCTGCAGGTTGAGAGCGTAGAGATGGACGGGCAGCCGGTGGAGTTCCTGCACAATCCTGCCATCGAAGGCACGCAGCTAGCGCGGCGGGCAAACGACTTGGTTGCGGTGATCTTGCCGGAACCCGCACGAACCGGACAGAAACATGAGCTACGTTTTGTTTACGGCGGCGAGGTTCTAGCGGAGGCCGGGTCGGGATTGCTCTACGTGGGAGAACATGGGACGTGGTACCCCAACCGCGGTTTGGTAATGGCTGATTTCGATCTCGAGTTTCACTACCCGGCAGCCTGGACCCTGGTCGCGACTGGCAGGCCTGAGCCAATTTCGAGCACGGGCGCTGCTGCGGCGACTGGGGTTGCTACGGGAGGAGATGCTGTCACTCCCGGGGAGCAGGTTTCGCGGTGGATTTCCGAACGGCCCATCCCCGTGGCGGGATTCAACCTGGGCAAGTACAGCGTCGCCACGGCGAAGGCTGGCCCAGTTACGGTGGAGACTTACGCGACCGTTGGCGTGGAGCGCAATTTTCCCAGCGCTCCGCCGCAAGTACTCTCGCCGACTCTGCAGGATACGCCGCAAACGCAAAGGCCGCCTCTCGTGATTACTCCCCAAAGCCCTTCGCCGGCTCGCAACGCGTTTTCCGTGGCAGAGACAGCCGCCCGAGCCATCCAGTATTACGCCGATCGGTTTGGTCCCTTCCCCTACAGCCATCTTGCAATCACGCAGATGCCGGGAGGGGACAGCCAGGGTTGGCCAGGATTGGTGTTCCTGTCGTCCTACGCCTTTTTAGACGACGAGGAGCGGAAGGAGCTGCGATTCTCGCCTTTCCGGGCGCTGATGCAGGAACAGATTACGGCACACGAAACGGCTCACCAGTGGTGGGGAGATCTGATTACCTGGACAACGTACCGTGACCAGTGGCTTTCCGAAGGGTTGGCGAATTACTCGGCGCTGATGATGCTGCAAGAAAAAGCCCCGGCGGATTTTCGTGAAATTATGGAAAGATATCGCCGGGAATTGGTTGAGAAAGACAAGAGCGGATCCGTGCCGAAGGACGCGGGACCGGTGACATTAGGAGGTCGCCTGCAATCGTCACGTTCTCCCGGGGGATATGACGCCATCAGTTATGGCCGGAGCACATGGCTTTTTCATATGCTGCGCACCATGATGCAGGATGGCGCGGCATTGCAGTCGGGAGGATCCGGCCGAAGCGGGAGCGGGAAGGATGAACCATTCGCGCGCGCGTTGCGAAAAGTACGAGAGCGGTATGAGGGGAAGTCCATCAACACACGCGAATTGCTGGCCGTGCTCGCCGAAGAGCTTCCGCCAGGATTGCGTTACGAGGGCAAGAGTTCGCTGGATTGGTTTCTGGAAGGCTGGGTGAATGGTACGTCGCTGCCGAAGCTGGAATTACGGGCTGCGAAGTTCTTGCCGAAGAATGGCCGGACCGTGGTGAGCGGAACCATATTTCAAAGGGACGCGCCCGCCGATCTCGTAACCTCCGTACCCGTTTTCGGATCGGGCCCGGGCAGGCGGCCCGTGCTGATTGGACGCGTGTTCGCCGACGGTCAGGAATCTTCTTTCCATTTGTCAGCGCCCGCGGGGATCAGCAAGATTGTGCTCGACCCGAATGAGACGATTCTGACGAGTCCGAAGTAGGGCGACTTACTTTGTCGGTGTGCGTTTGACTGACTCCGCATTTGGTTGATTCTGGTTCCAATTCGGTCCTCATTTTCCCGTAATGATCCCCAGATTGGGACGACGCGGTGCGGCGAATCGGAGCAACGTGTCGCGGCGTTGTCTCTAAGTGCAGCCCGGGCAATGCTTTGTCTCGGTTAAGCTCTTCTCCGGAAGGGTGGCCGCCGGCTTGCACTGGAATGGATTGTGAGCGAGGCAAAGGGGCGAGTCAGCAGAGCCACGATCGTCACGATCCCCTCCCTTGTTCCTGGGGGAGGTTCGTTTTGGCTGAGCTGAATTCTGCGGTCGCTGTTAAGGAATGCGGGTACCTGAATCATGAGTACATGAATCATGAGTATTTGAATCTGGGACTCGCGGCAGAGCTGTTTCGAGGAACAGAAACAATTCTGTTGGTGGAAGATGAAGCATTCGTCCGAAAAGTGACGCACGAGGTTCTGCAGTCGGCTGGGTATGGCGTGGTTACGGCGAAGAACGCGGTGGAGGCAATCGAACAGCGTGCGCGCTTGCCAGAGGTTGACTTGCTGCTGACCGACGTGGTGCTGCCGGGAAAAAACGGTCGCGCGCTGGCCAGCGATCTGCGATCGCGGCAGCCGAGCCTGTCAGTTTTGTTCGTGACAGGGTATCCGCTGCAGTTGGCGGAGATTGAAGCGGCAGAGCCCGCAGAGGCGTGCCTGCCGAAGCCGTTCTCGGCTGCGGCACTGTTGCAAAAGGTCAGGCAGATGCTGAACGGTAAAACCGAAGCGCGAAACCGAAACGCAGTCACGCGCGTTTGCGAGATCGAGTCGCCATCATGATCTGCTGCGGGATCTGAGACAGGGGCACTACGCGGTTAAGAATCCCTAATTCGGCGCAGGCCCGGGGCATGCCGTAGACCGTGCAACTGGCTTCGTCCTGGCCAATGGTGAACCCTCCTTCGCGGTGAATGGCCGTCATGCCGAGGGCTCCGTCGGACCCCATGCCCGTCATAATCACGCCCATGGAAAGGTTCCGGTAGATGGTGGCGACGGATTGCATCAGGATGTCGACGGACGGAATGTGGAGATGATCTTCGGGTTGTGGGGAAAGATAGATTGTGGGGCGCGAGTCCGCGAGGCGCTCGACGGTCATATGAATTCCAGCTGGAGCAATGTAGACGGTTCCGGCTTGGATGGTCTCGCGATGGACGGCCTCGCGAATCGGGACCTGGCAGAGAGCATTCAGCCGCACAGCGAACGGAGTGGTGAAACCCATGGGCATGTGCTGCACGATAAGGATCGGAACCAAAAGATCGGGTGTGAGAAGCGGAAGAATTTCCTGAAGTGCTTTAGGGCCGCCGGTGGAAGTTCCGATCGCGACGATCGCTGGGGAAGTTGGAAATATGTTTCGATCCAGTGAGGCGGCGGACTGCGGGGGCTTGCGGGCGGCGGACCGGGACCGGTGAGAATGGGCCGCGGCTTTGATCTTGACGATAAGGTCGGACTGAATGTGAATGATATCCAGGGAGGTGGAGGACAGCCGCTTAGGGACATAGTCGAAGGCTCCGGCACTCAGCGCGTTGAAGGTGGTTTCAGCGTCTGCGACCGTGGCGGAACTGACCATGATGACGGGGCGCGGGGATTGAGCCATGATGCGGCGCAAAGTTTCCAGTCCATCGAGGCCGGGCATTTCTACATCGAGAGTGATTACATCGGGGTTCAGGACGGGAATTTTTTCCAAAGCCTCTTCGCCACTGCGGGCAGCTCCGAGTACGCAAAGGTCCGGATCGGAGGCGATCATGCGAGACAGGGCAGTGCGCATGAAGGCGCTGTCGTCCACGATGAGGACGCCAATTTGCGGACGGGTTTCGAGGGTCTGGCTCATGCTCGATAGACCAGTTTCGATAGATCAGATTCGATCAATCATGTTTGAAAAATCATGTCCGATAGATGGAGTGGACGAGCGTGTGAACCTCGTCCATGTAGGAGTCGAGTTCAAAAGTCAGGCGTGCCCAGTCGAAAGATCTAAGGCTTGGACAATGCTGAACCAGGACCGAAACGCCGGGCTCCTCGACGAGGCTGACCTGGCGCTCCTCGACATAACCGTAATTGAGTCCGCTCAAGCGGCAGAGCAAGTCGCTGATATGGACCAGAGCCACTAGTGCGGGTTGATTCTGAGATTTCTGCGGAGCGTGGTGAAGCGAGACTACTTCGACCACATCTGGAGGAAGGTCCCAGCGCTCGGCGAGGAGTCGTCCACTTTCGCAATGAGTGAAGCCGAGGACTCTTTCCTCGGCTTCGTGCAGGGGGATTCCCTCGGCCCTGGCGAGTTCGAACGCGGCGCCAAACTCATGCGGCAAGACCCAAAGATTGACGATGATTCCCAGGTCATGAAGCAATCCGGAGAGATAAGCCTTGCTGGGATCTTCAAACGAAATCTTGCGGGCAAAATGGCGGCAGACCAGAGCGCATCCCAGGGAATGCTCCCAGAAGGCCACCGGATCGATACCGCTGCAATCTTTGGGCAGCATGTTGAGCACGCCGCACGACATCGCAATGTCACCGAGGCGATGGAAGCCAAGCCCAATCACGGCGGCTCGCAGGGAGTCTACTTTTTGCCAGCGCCCAAACAGAGGGCTGTTGGCCATTTGCAGACACTGCGCGGCCAGAGATTTGTCTTGTGCAATCATCTCCGTCACCCTCTGCACGTCCAGCTGTTCCAAAGGCTTTTGCAGATAGTGGAGCAAGGGCGCCAGAACCGCCGGAATGGTCGGAATCTGGTGAAGTCCGTCGAGCCGCTTGAGCAGAGTTTCTCGGACTGCTGCTGTGGTCGTCATACTTTCTGACTTTCTCCCCGCGTGCGTTCCGTTTTCACATACGCCGTGGTTCCCGGAAAATGAACCAGGCGAAAGTCGTCGCTCACTCCGTAGAGCGATTCGGAGTGGCCCAGGAACAGGTATCCGTGGGGCAAGAGATTGTTGTAGAAGTGCTGGATTACGCGGCGCTTGGACGCCAGATCGAAATAGATCAGGACGTTGCAGCAGAAAATAACATCCAGGCCCTTCATGAAGGTCATGCGGGCGTCATCGGAAAGGTTCAGGCGGTTAAAGCTGATACTGGTGCGGGCCGCAGGCTGCACCTGGAGCTGTTCGCCCACGGAAGCGAAGTACTTCTGGCGGTAATAAGCTGACAGATTGCGGGTACTGTAGCTGCCGTAGAGTGCCGTTTTGGCGTGGGCCAGCGAACGCTCGTTCAAGTCGGTGGCGAGAATTTCCGTGGTCCAGTCCTTCAGTCGGGTGTTGGCGTCCTCGAGGAGCATCATGCCGAGAGTGTAGGGTTCTTCCCCGGTAGAACATCCGGCGCTCCAAATACGGAGGCGACGGAAAGGGAGCTTGGCTTTGACTTCCAGCATCTTGGGAATCACGATCTGGCGCAGCGCGTCGAGTTGAGGCGGATTGCGAAAAAAACAGGTTTCCCCGATGGTGATCTCGTTGAGCAGAGCCATGAGTTCAGCCTGCCGCGAGGGCGACATGGTAAGGCATTGAAGGTAATCCCGCAGAGTTTTGACGTCGCGCTCTTTCATGCGGCGGCCGCAGCGGTCGTTCAATAAGCGAAGTTTGTTGTCAGGATGAAAGATGCCTGCCACCTGATAAATCAGGTCTCGAATCCGAATGAGCTCAGGATCCGGAGGTCCTTCCACGAAGGCAGAGGGTTGCATGGCGGCGGTCGTCATGCGAAGGCCTTAGGAGTCGCAGATGCTAGCTTGCCGCAGGCCAGACTTGAGGACGCCGCGACCAAACCCGCGGGGTCGAGCACGAGCCGGACGCGTCCGTCTCCGCTGATGGTGGCGCCCGCCAGGCTGGGACAATGATGGAGGTATGCGCCTAACGGCTTGATGACGGTGGACTCCTGGCCGAGCAACTGGTCGACCAGCAGCGCGATGCGCTTCTCCGAAATTCCTAGAATCACCGCCTTCCAAGCGCGCTGAGAGGAACGGAGGGACTGCCCGTCCAGGCTGGGAGTGCCACTCGTTTTGTCATCGAACACTTGTTCCAGCCGGACAAGGGGCAGAGTTTCGCCGCGAATACAAAGGACTTCGGAGCCTTCCACGCAGTGAATGTTTTGGCTGTGGACAGGAGCTGTCTCCACGACTGAACGCAACGGCAACGCGTAGGTTTCATCCGCTACCCGCACCAGGAGTACCGGAAGAATCGCGAGCGTGAGGGGTACACGGAGGAGAACGGTAGTGCCCTGACCGGGCCGGCTGTCGATTTCCACGGTGCCGTTCATCTTTTTCAGGTTGGAACGGACCACATCCATGCCGACGCCTCGCCCGGATAAGTCACTGGCTTTCTCGACGGTGCTGAAGCCGGGGAGAAAAATGAAGTCGAGAATCTCGCGCTGAGAGAGCAGACGGAGGCGTTCGGCGGTGACCAGTCCCTTTTCGACGGCCTTGCGCCCGATGCGCTCGGGATTGATGCCGGCGCCGTCGTCGGACATGCTGATAAGGATCTGGTCGCCCTCCTGGCGGGCGGCAATGGTAATGGTGCCCTGGCGAGACTTACCCAAGTGAACCCGGACGTCGGGAGTCTCCAGGCCGTGGTCGAGCGCGTTTCGGATCAGGTGGACCAGCGGGTCAGCGATGAGCTCGACCATGGTTTTATCCAGTTCCGTATCCTGGCCGCGAACCACCAGTTCCACCTCTTTCTGCAGGTTGCGCGCAACGTCGCGCACCAGACGCGGGAACTTGCGGAAAACGGCCTCGATGGGAACCATCCGAGTTTTCAGGCCAACCGCCTGGAGTTCTTCAGTAATGAAGCTCAGGCGGGACGTTGATTGGCCGAAGATGGAATTGAAATCGCCGGTGGCCATGCTCGTGGAAGAAAAATCCCGCCCCAGTTGAACCAGGCGATTGCGTTCCAGCACCAATTCTCCGATCAGGTTGATCAACTCATCGAGCTTGCGGGTTTCGACGCGCAAAGTGGCAGAAGCAGTTGAGCTTGCGATTTCCTTCTGCCGCACCAGAGCGTCGCCGATCTGGACCGGAGAAGTCAGGCCCTTGTCGACCAGCATTTGGCCAAGCTTGCGGGGCGCCGGGCTGGCAGCCTGCTCGGCGAGAACAGCTTTAAGAGTGGAAGGCGTGATGACGTGATCGTGGACCAGCAAGTCACCCAAGGTGGGCGGGCTGCCGGATTTCTGAGCTTCTTCCAGTTCCTGCAAGAGAGGGTCAAGGTTGTACTGCTGCAGACCTCCCTCGCGAACGTGCTGCAGCATGATGCCCAGTTGATCGCGGGAGGCGAGAAGAGCGTCCATAGAGCGACGCTGCACCCGGATCTCGCCGCGGCGGACGGAGTTGAGCACATCCTCTGCGCGGTGGCTGAGACGGACGATCGGCTCGAACCCCAGAAAGCTGGAGGTGCCTTTGATAGTGTGCATCGCACGGAAAATCCGGTTCAACAGGTCGGCATCCTGCGGCGAGGCCTCCAGCGCGACCATGTCCTGATCCATTCCCTGCAGCAGTTCCTCGCATTCCACCAGGAAGTCTTGAACCAGTCCGGCGTCTTGCGAGAGATCGTTCTGAGAAAGATCTTCGGTCATGGTTTTCCTGGCTCCACAGCGAGCTATACCTGGGCGGTCGCCGCGCTCTGCATCTCGCCGATGTCTTCCATGAGCCGGTCCACGTCCAGCAGAATTAGCAGCCGGTCGTCGATCTTGCCCACTCCCGAAACGTATTCCCGGTCGACTTTGCCGAGGCGTGGCGGGGGCTCGACGGAATCTGCCGGGATGCGAAGAACTTCCGAGACTGAGTCCACAATCACGCCGAGCACGATTCCCTTGGTCTCAATGACGACGATGCGGGTCTGCCCGTCTGGAGCAGCGCGGTCGAGTCCAAAGCGCTTGCGCAAAGTGATCACGGGGATGATTTTTCCGCGCAGGTTCATAACGCCGTCCATGCAATCCGGCGAACTGGGAACGCGAGTCAATTCCTGCAGGCGGATGATCTCCTGCACGCGCAAAATATCGAGCGCGAATTCTTCTCCTCCTACGTGGAAGCCGACGAGTTGCAGCATTTCGATGTGGGAATTGCTGTGACCCTGGAAGGAAGTCCGCGCTTCGTTATTGCCAGTTGCGTCAGGCTTCGATTCCATGCGGTCGTCTCCAAACGGCGTCTACCGAATTCACTGGGCCCGGGCGGCGAAAGCCCTGGTGTCGCCGGATCCGCTTCCGGAGCATTCCTGCTGCCAGGCCACGACACCGGCCGGACGTGCTTTCACATTGAAGTGGCCCACCATCTTCTGCAGGTCGAGCGCGAGTCCGGACAGGTCTTGACACGCGGTTGCGGACTGCTTCGCTCCGACCGCCGATTCCTTCAGCAGGCGGGTGATCTGCTCAACGTTCTGATTCACTTGTTCGGTAGCGGATGATTGCTCGGTGGAAGCGGTGGCGATGTGGCTAATCATCTCGCCCACCTGTTCCGACATCTGGATGATTTGCTTCAGAGAGCCGCCCGCCTGCGTAGTGGTAGTGACGCCGTGCTGGACCTGTTTCGTGCCATCCTGCATCGCGGCCACGGCAGTTTTGGTCTGCTCCTGAATGTTCCGAACCATCTGTGCGACTTCTTTCGTCGCGATGGTGGTGCGTTCGGCGAGCTTCCGCACTTCGTCGGCGACGACCGCAAACCCCCGGCCCTGCTCGCCGGCGCGCGCGGCCTCGATGGCCGCGTTCAGCGCGAGCAAGTTGGTCTGATCCGCAATATCGTTGATGACACCGATGATGTGTCCGATCTGCTCCGAGCTCTTGCCCAGGTCTTGTATGGTCTTGGCGGTGGCACTTACTGAATCAGAAATCCCGCGCATCTTTGACAAAGAGTCCTCGACGATGGTTCCCCCCTGGTGGGCGGTTTCGGCTGCCTGCCGTGACGCTTCCGCGGCGCGCATCGAGTTTTGCGAAACATCGTTGACGGCGACGGACATTTGTTGCATGGCGGAGGCCACTTGCAGGGCCTGCCCCTTCTGGGTTTCCGCGCCCTCCGCCTGGTGCGCGGCGGAAGTAGAGATTTTTTCACTCACGCTGGCCACCTGCTCAGCCGTCTCGGAGATGGAATGGATCAGATTCTCCAGATTATTTTTCATGGTGTTGAGGGCTTCGCCGGCGCGGCCCAGCTCGTCGGCAGACGTGATATTCAGATCGTCCGCAGAGAGGTTGTTGTTGGCGATTTCATGAATCAGCGTCATCATTCCGGACAGGCTTTGCGAAAGAGACCGGGGCACCAGGATGGCGATGGTGCTACCGATGCCCAGACCTGCTGCGGCCAGAAGCAATACAATCCAACGGCTTCTGATCTGGATCGCTTGCTGGGCATCCTGCGCATCTTTCTTGCGATTGTCCTCGCGCTGGAGAAACGCAGTGATCCCGGCCGCTAAAGACTCCCGAAGCTGACCAAGGTCGGCGCCATAGGCAAGAGTCGTGGCATTCTTGGTTTTGCCGGCCGCAGCTAACTCCGCGACCCGGTCGATCGTGCTCTGATACTGAGTGGAAGTTTGTAGCAAGTCCCGGAAAAGCTTCTTGCCCTGGTCGGTCTCGAGCAACGGAGAGAACTTATCGGCAGCTTCCCGGAACTCGCGTCGTCCATCTTCGAGATCCTGCCTGCTCTTCTCCCCCCGCAGCAGCAGATCTCGAATCCCCGTTTTTTGCCGCTCGAAGGCAACTTGCATCTGCATTACGAGTTCTTTCTTCTGTACAGCAGCATCCACTTTGTCCGTGGTGTAGCTAATCTGGTCCAGCGAGTAGTAGCTGACCACGCTGGTTGCAGCCAGAGCCAACACCAGTGCTCCAAACCCCAGCGCGAGCTTTGTTCTTAGACTCGTCTCATGCAGCATGTTTTTGGTCGTCCGAGGACACTGAAGCGCCTATTAAGGACACTAGAAATTCATCGGCGAAGCAGGGACGGACTTTAGTTGAAGCCATTGAGACGGCGAAAGACTCAGCAATCGACCGCTGTTAGCTTGGTCTATGGTCGCGCTGGAGAAGGTTTTGCGGGGACTGCGGTTTCAACGGCCAAGTTCCCCCGGCCTTCGCGCACGTTGAGAATGACGACGTCCACCCGCCGATTCTGCGCCCGGCCCTGCGCGGTGGTGTTGCTGGCGATGGGATGGTACTGGGCAAATCCGGCGGCGGAAAGCCTCTGCGGAGAAAACCGGTAACGCAAAATGAGCAAACGCACCAGTTCAGTGGCGCGGGCGGTGGACAATTCCCAGTTGGAAGCCATCTGAGCGGTATGAATGGGAACGTCGTCGGTGTGCCCCTCAATGCGCAAACCGCAGGTGCGGACGGCGAGAATAGAGGCAATGCGGTCGAGTACTGGCATGGCGGTGGTTTTCATGAGCGGAGAACCACTGTCGAAGAAGCCAAACTCGCGCAGACTGATGATCAGGTTATTGGTCTCACGATGTATGGCAACCTCGTGCAGGTTGATCTCCTGACGCAAGGCTTGCTGCAATTCATCTTGCATGGTCGACAACTCGACTTCCTCACTCGCCTCAGAAGAGGGAGATCCCTGCGCAGAAGGAGAGATACGCCCCATTTCTGCTGTGCGCTGCACGTTCTGAATGGCTTGCACGGTGCTGAACGGCATGGGCTCGCTCAGGTCGAGAGGGATTTTCGTGGTGGAGGCGGGAAAAACTCCCAGCTCCTGGAACGCAACCTGAATGGCCAAGGCCAGCCTGCCAACTTTGCGCTGATCCACTTGCGCCGAGGCAAACAGGACCACGAAGAAGGCAAACAAGAGTGTGATGAAATCCGCGTAGGAGACCAGCCAGCGTTCGTGGTTGGCGTGGGGGCGGGGCCGCTTGTGACGGCGGCTCATTTCGCTTCCTCGGGAACCCGCTCGGGAGCCTTGCCAACGTCCACCAGAAAGCCGAGGAGCTTGGTCTCGAGCATGCGGGGATTCATACCTTCGAGAATTGAGGCCACGCCTTCCAGAGTCATCTCGCGGCCGATTTGTTCCTCGCGAATGCGCAGCTTCATTTTGCCGGCGACCGGAAGATATAGAAGGTTGGCCGAACCTACGCCATAGATCGTGGCGACAAAGGCGACGGCAATCCCCTTGCCGACTTCGTCGATCTTGTCCAGGTGCTGCATGACCTGGATAAGGCCGAGGACTGCGCCAATGATGCCAATCGTGGGCGCGAAGCCTCCAGCGGCCTCAAAGACTTGCGGAACCTGCTCTTCGTACTCGGCCTGATTGTCCAATTCAAGTTCCATAATGTCGCGGAGTTCCTTGGGCTCCGTTCCATCCACAGCCAGCATCAGAGATTTCTTGAGAAAAGGGTCATCGATTTCGGGGAGCTCTTTGTCGAGGGAGACGATGCCTTCGCGGCGCGCTTTCTGCGCATATTCCACCAGCCGGCGGATAGTAGCTTGAGGATTCTGCCGCGTGTTGACGAAGACGGATCCTAGCCGCCGGAAGGCATGCAGCACGACGGGCATTGGAAATTGCAGCATCACAGCGCCGAGTGTGCCACCAAAAACAATGATGGCGGCCGTCGGTTGCAAGACCTGGCGGAGATTGCCGCCTTCCAGCAGCAGCCCGAGGATGATTCCGCCGAGTGCAAGAAACACGCCGGTAAAACTGGATTTGTCCACACTTATCTCTTTGGTTCCGAGCTTTGCTGCTCTGATTTGTTTTGCTCTGGGGTCTGCGACTCCGGTTCGGCGTCAACTCCAGTTTCCGGAAGAGAAGCAGGCGATACTGGACGGTCCCAACTCAAGGAAAGGCCGCGAAGTATAGTTCGCCGGAAGTCGACGAAGCGAGTTCGAATTTCCTCAGCGGTTTCCAGCACAACCAGTTTCTCGCCGCTGATGAGCGTGACCAATGTGTCGGGAGATTGCTCCACGAACTTGATCAAATCGGCATTCACGAACAGCGGTTTGTTATTCAGACGAGTCAGTCGAATCACAGCGTTGCCTTTTCCCTGGACCATGATCCATGCACGGCGCACACGGCCCCTTACGGGGAATATCGGCGCGCCGCAAAGGGGGTTTACCCGGAGAAGCGCGGCGTCTTGTTACGGACGGGTTACGACTGTCAGTTCCGCACTAAGGCAGCGCTGCTAAAGCGAATGGGGAAAACGCCGATGAACACGAAAGCAAAGCAGAAATTCGGGTTCCGCGGGCGAAGGATAGCGTAAGAGCTACGCAGAACGCTCCTGAAAAAGGTTCAGGGGAACCGAACCAAACTCAATCAGAAGGAGCCACCTACAATGCCTATCGGAATCCTGAACAACATCGCGTCTCTGGCCGCCGAGAACGATTTGACAATCACCAACAACAACCTGCAGAACGTACTGCTGCAGCTCTCTTCGGGTTCGCGCATCAACAGTGGCGCGGACGATGCCGCCGGCCTGGCGATTGCCAATGGCTTGGAGGCCAACGTCAGTGCCCTTACGCAATCTGCGAGCAACGCCAATAACGGGATTGGCGCGCTGCAGGTGGCTGACGGATCGCTGGCCCAGGTGACCACGCTCCTCAACCGCGCAGTTACGCTGGCGACCGAGGCCGCTACCGGCACGGTGGGCAGCTCAGACCGCGCCGCGCTGAACGATGAGTATCAATCGATCCAGGCTGAAATCAACCGGATCGGTTCGAACACCAACTACAACGGAACACAGGTATTCACCACCAACCCCACCTCCATCTACATCAGCGACGCTACGGGCAATACCTCGCAGGCGAGCAACTTCATCAGCGTTACGACGGGTACTCTATCCGCGCCACAACTGCTGGGAAGCGGAGCTGGCGCAACTCTGGCGGCAAACGGAGCGATCACAGCGGGTGACAATATCACGATCGGCGGCACGACCTACACGTTTGAGAGCGCCGCTGCTCTTGCTGCCGCTCCCACTGGGGCAACAGGCGCTGCTGTCGCTGTCGCACTCGACGGCAGCACTGATCCAGTTACCGCACTGCAAAATTCGCTGGCAAACCTGGCCGCAGCCGTGAACGGGGGGACGGGAGCTGGGACCGCATATCAGGCGGATGCGGCCGGCCCCAACCCCAATGCCGACGCCACAGCATTCGCCTCTGGCAACACGGTCACCTTCACCGCGACCGCAACCGGAGAAGCCCTGGGCGGCGCGAACATTGCGACTACGGTAGGGACGGGAGCTGAATTCGGCTTCCTGCAGACGGGCGGCACCACGTTCACCACAGGTACTACGTCTGACCTGCTCACGTCGACGGATGCTCAAGCTGCTCTTGCCAACATCGATAGCGCCATTCAAACCGTCGCTCTCACCCGCGGCAATATCGGTGCCAGCATCAACCGGCTGCAGAGCGCCAGCAACGTCATTAGTAATCAGGTGACGAACCTGACGTCTGCGGAAAACACCATCACGGCGGCCGATATTCCGACGGCTGTGGCGAACCTGACGAGCTACTCGATCCTCGAGCAGACCGGCATTTCCGCCCTGGCCCAGGCCAACCAGCAACAGCAGCTGGTTCTGAAACTGCTGCAATAGTCGTAGAGCAAAGGAGGCGGATGCTTCGCCTCCTTTGTGCTTCCTCCGGAGGAGCTCATTATGAGCATCGGTCCGGTACAGAATATTGGGTCCATCTCGCAAGAGCCATCCGTCAAAGCCAACCCGCCGGCGGAGAGATCGCAGACGTCTGCCAACCAGCAGGAGCCAGCGGAAAAAACTGCCCAGCCCGAAACAGGAACACTGCCAAAACAAAAAGAAGCGGGCGTGAAGAATCTTCCTTCTCTGGCAGAACTACCACAGGATGAAGTCCAAGTGCAGCGGGATTCTCAGAATAGAGATGAGGTGGTCATCAAGTACCTAGATAAGACGACCGGAGACCTCATCCTGCAAGTACCGAGCGCCGAAGTGCTCAGCGTGGCTCGTGGAATCTATCAGGAATTCGGGCAGCAGGCCAAAGTCCAGGAGAGCGCAGGCGCGGCGACGGTAGCAAACAAAGGAGAAAAACCCCATGGGCATTAGCTTGAATCCAGCCACTCTGCTGAGCGGACAAGGAATCGATGTCGCTTCCCTGGTGAGCCAGATTATTACCTCGGATAGTGGGCAATTGACGGAATGGCAGAACGAACAGGCCACTCTGCAAGGCCAAGCCAGCGATCTCACGACCATCAACACGGATCTGACGAATTTAGCGACCGCGGTCAACGCTCTTTCCGACCCGCTTGGGGCACTCACGTCACAGATCGCGACTTCATCGAATACCGATGTCCTTACGGGCACGGCCCTAACCTCGGCGGTCGCGGGAGTGCATCAGATTGAAGTGGGCACCCTCGCGACCACGGGCACGGTGTATACCGACGAGGTAGCGGATCCTACCGCTTCGTTTTTGCCCACCGGCACAACCACCGGCGAGATTGATTTGCAGGTTGGCGGCGGAACCCCTCAGCCGATTTTAATTACTGCCGGCACCAACGATACCCTCAACACGCTGGCCAGCTACATCAACGGCCAGAACCTGGGCGTCACGGCGAATGTGGTCACCGACGCGAATGGATCCAGGTTGGCGTTGTCGAGCACCGCCACCGGCACTCCTGGGGCCTTGGCCATTACCAGCAACAACACAAACCTGACTTTCGACACGCCGATTGGCGGGGCCAATGCATCCCTCACCATCGACGGTGTTCCTTATTCCTCCGCCACCAACACCATCACCGGAGCCATTCCCGGGGTCACCCTGAACCTGGCCAGCGCGTCTCCTGGCAATGCGGTGCAACTCACGGTTGGCCCGGATGTGGCGGATGCGACCACGGCGATCAATAATTTTGTGGTCGCCTACAACCAGGTCGTCACCGACATTAACCAGGAATACGCGATTAACCCAACCACGGGTTCCCAGGGCGACCTCTCCGGGGATGCATCACTGCGCCAGTTGCAGTCCAGCATCCTCAGCGATGCGAGCTATTCGTTGTCGGGAAACGCTTTTGTCAATCTGGCGTCGCTGGGCATCAGCACCAACGATGACGGGACCCTCACGGTGGACGCGACCCAGCTCGCCAGCAGCTTCGCCTCCAATCCCGCCGCCGTGCAGAGCTTCTTCCAGAATTCTTCGCAGACCGGATTTGCCAACAACTTCAACGCCGATCTGACCAACCTGACCGATCCGACAGAAGGCATTTTGAATGTGGATCTGGCGCAGAACCAAGCCGAGCAGACGGACCTTTCCACCAGCATCACCAACTTTCAGACGCAACTCGCGACCGAGCAGACGGCGCTGACCGCGGAATACGCTCAAGTCAACGCGTCTTTGCAGGCGTATCCCCTGCTTTTGCAGCAGGTCACCGAGACCCTGGGCACGCTGGGGACGAATAGTTCGGGCAGCAGCAGTTCGGGTCTGCCGACGCTCACTTCAGGCCTCTGAGGACAGCAGTTTCTAAAAAGCTATGGACGCGCGATTGTCATACCGGGAAGCGGCGGTGAGGGGAGCAACCCCAGTCAAGCTGGTGGTGTTGCTCTATGAGCAGGCGCTCGACGACCTGCGATATGCCATCGCCGCCCTCGAGAGAGGCGAGATCGAAGCACGCACGCGCAAGATCAATCACGCTATCGTGGTGATCGGACAGCTCCAGGCATCGCTCGACCTGGAACAGGGAGGGCAAGTGGCTCGTAACCTCGAGCGTTTCTACGAAGTCGTGCGTAAGGGTCTGGTAGCCGCGCAGTTTCAGCAGTCGGCGCAGGTTCTGCAGGAACAAGTCTCGCACCTCTTGCAGGTGCATGAAGCCTGGCTCGAAGTTGAACGGGCCATCGCCAAAGCGGACTACCCAACCGGCGATCCATCGCCTGCTGCCGCTTCTCCCAATACCAATTTATCGGACTGGAGCGCCTGATGCCGACTCTTCAAGACCAGTTTCTTCAAGACCAATCGATCCAAAACCAGCCTGCCCGGGACAAATCTGCTCCAGGACAGCTTGCGCAAAACAAGCTTGCTCAGAATTTGCACGAAACCAACCGCCGGCTGCGCTTCTGGTTGGATAGCCTGGTTCCCGATCGAGCGCGTCCCGGGGCGGCCACACCGCAGCAAATGGCGGGGTTGCTCTCCGAATTGTTGCGTGCCGGCGAGTGGTTGCGGGCAGGGCTGCCACGGGAAAAGGGTCCGGAGCTGGAAACGGAACTCGGCAACTATCGCCGTAACGTGGAACGGCTGCGGGAATTGCTGCCGTTCATTCAGGCACTGCTGCTCCGGGAGAAAGCGCGTCTGGAAACGGAACGGGCGCGCGTAGAGTGCGCCGCGGAGTGGGCACGAGGCTCGCGTAGCACGCTGTGAAACGTGGCTGATTCATTGCGTCTTTACTTTGCTTCTTTCTGTTTCAAGTTTTCTTTACTTCAAGTAATCAAATAAGTCGGTGTGGCCGGTGCTGCCGATGGCTTCGAGCGTCGCTTGCTGGGAGGTTTCCGCGGTGGTCAGATTGCTGATTGCGGCGGGCAGGTTGGTGCCTCCCAGGTTATTTTGCTGCTGCGCTAGTTGTACCGTTTCGCTGTTGAGGTAAGTCTGCTGCGCGCTGAGCTGATTTTCCGTGTTGCCGTAAAAAACCCGTTGCGTGTCGATGAAGTTGTAGGCGGTGCTCACCTCGCCCACCGCCGCGGCAATCCCGGTCCCAGTCTGCAAGCTTGTAATCAGATCTTGAACGGCCTGAAACATGTCGGTACCGGGCGAGGAAAATAATTGCGAACCGGGCAAGTTGGTTTGCAGGGTGAATTGATTGCCCAGGGTCACGCTGTTGGTTCCTGCGTTTCCCACGTATTGCACCCCGGAAGGCGAAGCGGCGTCCAGCACGTAGGGCGCGGTCTGGGTGGCGGTTCCGGCAAATACATAGCTGCCTTGATAGGAGAGATTTGCCAGGCTGAGCAGCTGCGACTGGATGCCCTGCACCTCAGTCGCGATCGCCGCGCGGTCGGACGGGTTGAGGGTGCTGCTCGCGCCTTCTACCCCCAGGCTGATGGCGCGCTGCAGGGCGGTAATGACGGAACTCACGGCCGAGTCTGCATTCTGGGCCTCACCTTGAATGCTGCCAATGCTGCGCAGAAACTGGTCGACAGCAGAGGTTTGGTTGGCATTCTGGACCAGCGATGCCGCCGCGGCAGGATCGTCCGAGGGCTCGTTGACACTCTGTCCGGAAGAGATTTGCTCGAGGTCGATGTTGATCTGCTGCTGCGTCTGGTCGATGGCCGAGAGCAGATCAGGCAACGTGTTGGGATCAACTCGCATAATGTGCTAGGTGGTTAACGTGCTCATGTTGACGACCGTATACATCATGTCGTTGATGGTGGTGACGACTTGCGCCGAGGCGTCGTAAGCCTGCTGGTACTGCACCATGTTGGCCGCCTCTTCGTCGAGCGAGACTCCGGAGATCGCGGAGTTCTGATCGTTGAGCTGTTGCAGAATCTGGCTGGAAGCAGTCTGCTCCGCCGTTGCATTGGAAGTGGCGTTGCCCACGTTGAGAACAATGGTGGAATAGTAGTTGGTGGGAGTTTGCCCGCCGACAATGGCCTGCGTGCTCAAAGCGTACATAGCTTCCGCATTGCCGTTGCTGCCCGACGTGCCGTCAGAGCTGGCGGCAATCAGCGACGGATTGGTGATCGCCACCGAAAGGTTGGCCGCCGCGCCGGTGCCGCCGGCAGGCGGAGGGTTGAAAAGATTGGTGCCGGCATTGCCGTTCAGATCAAATCCCGCAGTCTGCACTCCGTTCACCGCATTGGCCAGACCGGACGCTAGGGTGTCGAGCTGGTTCTGCAATGCTGGAATCTGCTGATCGCGGGCATTGAGCAAGCCTCCCAATTGCCCGGAAGTGATGGTGGAGGTGATATCGGCATTCTGCGCGTAGACATCCTGCACTCCGGAAGGATCAGTCTGGGTTGTGAGCTGGTAGCTCTGCTGGCCCGAGACCAGCAGGGAGCCGTTCGCGGTGGTGAGAGTGAGGCTGTTATCGGTGGGAATAACGGAGACATCCACCAGGTTCGAGAGCTGGTCAATGAGTTGGGTGCGCTGGTCGATGAAAGTGCCCGCGCTTTCGCCTGCATTCTGCAGGTTCGAGATCTGGCCGTTGATCTGGGCGATCTGCTGGCTGAGCTGGTTGACCTGGCCCACGGTCTGCACCACACCCTGATCCAGGCTGCTGCGCTGCGCTGTCAGGTTGTTGGCGGTGGTGTTGAAGGCGGTGGCCAGGTTGTCTGCCGCCGTGATCACTCCCTGCCGGATGGAAAGATCGGCGGGATTGCCGGAAAGCTGGTTGATGCTGTCAAAAAAATTGGAAATGGCGGTGCCAATGTCGCCGCTGCTCGGGTTGAAGTTGACTTGCGCCTGCTGCAACGCGGAAACCAGAGAGTTCAGCTGCCCCTGCGTCTGTGTCTCCTGCTGAATCTGCGATTCGAGGATAGGATCGCGAATGCTTTCGATACTCTGCAGATCGACTCCGGTCCCGAAGGTAAGTGGTCCAACGACGTCGGGATCATTGGTGGTCAGCACCGGCACTTCGCGGCTGTAGCCGGGAGTGTTCACGTTGGCCACGTTGTTGGTGGTGGCGGCCAGCGCTCCCTGCTCGGCAGCGAGCCCGCTGAGCGCGACGGCCAGACTGGCATTCAGACTTGACATAATTACGGCTGTCCCTCGGCGTTCTCCGCTGGCCCGTCTTCTCTGTTTCTAGTTAGAATTGCGCACTCGACCCGAACCAGGCTCCGTAGGGCGCGCTTTGAGCAGCGACCACATTCCTCAGAATGCGCTGGAACTGGCGTGCCCGCCGCAGCAGCGCTGCCTGCACCCTCGTTCCCTGCAGCACCCGGCGTTCGGCTGCGAGCAACTGTGCCGCCAGAGGCCGAGCACACTCCGTAAAGAACCGCGGGACAGACTCCGGGCCCGACCGCGGCGACTCGGGAAGCGCCTTTTTCTGATCGTCTTTTTCCTTACCGTCTTTCCGAATCGCCGTCTGAACATCATTCTGAACCACTTTCCGAAGCGTGGTGCCGGCGTTCTCCGCGGCAGTGCCCGGCCACGCTCGCGGCCAAAGCAGCAGTTCAAGTGCCCGGTGCAGGCGGACTTGTTCCCGAGTACAGTTCTCGAGCCCTAGGCCGTCGCTGGCGAGCACCGCTTTCTGGCTCCCCTCGAGACTGGCCTCCATCTTCGCCAGCAGCCCCAGCATGGCCTGCGCCATTTCATCCGGGCTGCCCGGCAGAACGGGGAAGGTCGCAGCGGATTCGAAGACGACGGAATCGGTTGTCTTCACGGATAGCGGCCAGGGTTTGCTCGTAACTTGAGGGTCCCCGTCTGTTCGGTGTGCCCGCATCTTTAAGCCTCGTCCAACTTCTTCCAGCGACATCGTTCAGCCTCGTCAGCCTCGTCCTGAAGTCGGCGTGTTTGCAAGCCCGGTAGTCATGCCAGACTGTCAATCTTGTGCTTCGGTTCGTCGCCCTTGAAATCCGGGTCGGAAGAGAGCTCGACGTCTGCCTCTGCCTCTTCCTTAGGCCGCGGACGGCGCCGCGCCTTCCGGCTGACCTCGGCGGCCGGAGCCTGCCCCTGCAAAGCCGGCGCGGAAGCGATAGGCTCCAGCCGCTCCACCGACAAGTCCGTGGACGGATCCACAGCTGGGCTGGCGGAGCGGGTCGTAACTACATCGCCGCTGCCCATTCCTGACTCGCCCTCCAGTCCGTTTCACCCGCTACGCTAGGGCTGCTCCCCCCCAGATGCGAAACTAGCGACCCTGCGACCTGCTCGGGGTCGGGACTATAGTCTCCGCTTTGTACCGCCTGACGTAGAGCACTCACTTTTTCCTGCCGCACATCCGGTAACTGAGCTGCCGCGGCGACCAGCGCCTGCACCAGCACGTGAGTGCCAGAAAGCTGCGCCTGGTCTTCGTTCAAGTTCGAGTTCACGCTCGGCCCGCCGCTGGCCGCGGCGTTGGACCCCGCTGTCTGCGCACTGGCCGTTGGCGGGGTGCCTTCTGCGACGGTCTGCCCGCTGTGATTGGAATCGATCCTCATGTTGATCTCCTCGCCTTGGGTTTTCCCCTTGCAATTGAACTATCGGCGAAGCGTTAGAAAGCTTTAATCTTCTTTGGCGTTTTATCCACGTTAAGGGGCGCCGAAATCGTTCATCTTCTTGTATCGGCAGGAGTTCGGAAACCTTTAGAGAATCGGAGGGAATGGCCAATCCTCGGAGTAAGGGTTTCACTCGTTACCTCCGTGCTCCTCAAAACTCCGGGTAATCATCGCGGCAATGCCAAATCCTCCCCCGGCGGCCAGCGCCGAAGCCATAGCCTGGGTGCCCAGGTAGTTGTAGTTATCGGCTCCCGGCATCTCGCTTTCTCCGGGAAGCGTGGCGAAGGTTTTTTCGTACGAGGCCAGCAGCGAGCCGATCAATTGCGCCTCAAAATCCCGTGCTGCCTTGGCGCCCTTGGTCAGGGGAGTGGCGGGCATGGCTAACTCGGGTGAAATCGTTGTCGCAGCGGACGAGCTGAGCGATGTCATTTCAGATTACCTCCAGGTCTGCTTCAAGAGCGCCCGCAGCCTGGATGGCCTGCAGGATGGAAATTACGTCGCGGGCGGTGGCGCCGATAGCCTGCAGACGCATGACCAGCTGTTCCACGCTGGCGCCTTCTCCCAGTTCTATGTTGCGCGCGGGAGTTTCATTGGTGCTCAGCCTGGTCTGGGGCACGACCTCGCTTTGCCCCCCGCTCAGAGGACCCGGCTGGCTGACGGCATAAGTCGTCATCACCTCAATCGAGAAGGTCCCATGCAGGATGGAGACCGCTCCCAGGCGGACATCTTTGCCGAGCACTACCGTGCCCGTGCGCTCGTTGACCACTACCTTCGCTTTGCGTGTGACGCTGACCTCGAGATTCTCGATGCGCGCCAGCAGAGCGGGAACGTTGCTTGCGGCTGCCCGCGGCGCGTCGATCTGCACTCGTCGGCTGTCTACCACCGAGGCCGCGGGAGCGGCCAGTTCAAGATTGATCGCAGCTGCGACCGCTTCGGCGGTGGTGAAACTGGCTTCGTTGAGCAGCAGAGAAAGATGATCGAGTTTGGCGAGGTCAAGGGCGCTGTCCCGCTCGATCAGAGCCCCGCTGGGAATACTGCCCACCGTGGGGTGGTTCACGGTTTTGGAGTTGGCCGCGGAACCGACACTGTAGCCGCCGACCACCAGTGGTCCCTGCGCAGCGGCATAGACCTGGCCATCGGCGGCATACAGTGGCGTCAGCAGGAGCAGTCCGCCTTCCAGACTACGCGCGTCTCCCGCGGAAGAAACCAGCACGTCGAGTGGCATGCCGGGCCGCGCGAACGGGGGCAGATTGGCGGTCACAAACACCGCTGCCACGTTCTTGACCTGGACGGTGGTTTGCAGCACGCCCGGTGGAATCTCAACCCCCATGCGCTGCAGGATGCTGGCCAGAGTCTGAATCGTGAAATAAGTCTGCTGCTTGTCTCCCGTACCTTTCAGCCCCACCACCAGCCCATAGCCAATCAGCGAATTGTTGCGGATGCCCTCGACGCTGGCTACGTCGCGGATGAGCACTTTATGGGTTACCGCTTCACTGGCGGCAGCGCCGGCCGCCGCGGCCAGTGTCAGGAATGTAAAAACAAGAACCAGAAATCGAAACCGCAGCTGCCGCATCACCATCTCCTAGAAGTTCAGTATGCGCAGGATCCACTTCATAATCGGGTTCGGAGCGCGCGTGCTTTCGCTGATCACGCCCTTGCTCTTTACCTCAATTTCAAGGTCTCCCACGCTGTTGGAAAGGACCGTATTCGTAGCGTCGAGATCACCCGGACGGACCAGCCCGCGCAGGATCACGGTTTCATGCTCCTGGTTCATCATGATTTCACGCTCGGCTTCGACCACCAGGGTTCCGCTGGGAAGCACGGCCGCCACCCGTCCCGTGAGCGTCGTACTCAGAGAAGTTTGCGATGTAGCCTGACCTTTGCCCGTCAATGCCTGTGTGGACGTGGGCGAGAATAGGTTGGCTACGCCTGCGGTCTTGAGTTGTCCCGGCAACGCGGCGATCCCAGAACTGGCGGAGAAGGCGCGATTAGTGGCGACGTTGCCTCCGCTGCTGGCAGAAAGATTCTGCGTTATGTTGATGGTCACCAGATCGCCGATGCGCGAGGCCTTGTAGTCGGCCACCATGTTGGCCAACCGTCCGTTGTCGGTCCAGAGACTGCCGAGAGTGCTGGGCGTCGCGGCCGACGCGTTCACCGAGACCTTCCGGAGATAATCGGCCAAACTGTCCCGGGCCTTGTCTTTTTGCTTGTCGTCTTTGCCTTTGCTCTTTTCCTGCCCGTCCGCCATGGGAGTAAGCACGGGAGCGAGAAAGAGAAGAGCCGCCAGGAAGAGAATCGGCCGTCTATCGCTCGAGATCACGTCTCGCAAGATCATGCCGGTTCTTCCTCCGCGGGTTTTCACAGCGCGGCGCGCAGAACTCCAGCGCTCACCACTTCGGCCCGCAGAATTCGATTTCCGTTCTTGATGCGTGCCCGGATCAGACTTCCCACCGATCCGCGATCGAGACAGGTCACCGGCAGCACGGCACGAATCCCGTCCTGCTCCCAGAACAGTGTTGCGGTCTGGCCTACCTGCACGGCGAGCGGCGCATCAGGGGATTGCGGCTTGTCTTTCTGGAAACGTACTCTCGAGTTCAGTGGCGAATCTGCACTGGAATTTGCCCCGGCTGAAATCGGGCGAACCGTAATCCGTCGCACCAGGAACGGCACACAATCGCCAGCGTGGACACAGCGCAGCGAGTATTCCCAGCCCTCAAGAGCGGGATCCCAGAAGACTCGGGTGAGCTCGAGCGGAGCGCCTTGCGGAACTCGGCCGGCCCGGCCGCAGTCCAGTTCGCGGGGAAGATTTTGGAATCCGTCGGGTTCGTGACCGGCGGCCTGGAGTGCATCGACTGGCATCCCCATGCGAAGGCTGCGGGAGATGAAGTCCGTGATCTCCGCGCACGAAGCTCTCGCGCCTGAGCGGCGAACCACAATCCGCTCAGGAACGATGCTCCCGGGGACGCGGCGGTCCGGAACAGCACGCTCAGAAAAGCGCGCTTCCGCGACAATTCCGCCGGTCGGCGCAGTCAACGTCAACTGGTCAAGGGCTCGGCGAATATCCCTGCCTTCGAATACGCGCGTGCTGCCGGGTTGCGGAGCATTGCCGAGCCACACCGAAGCGGCGGCGTGGCGGACCGCAGGGCAGCTGTCCGCGGTCAACAGGTCCGCCAGTGACACGCCAGAATCGCTCACTTCCGCGGTGGCGCGAATCGCAATCCCGGTGCATGGCACGGGCGCAGCGGCGGCCGGAAGGCACGAGAACGCGAATACGATCACTCCTCCGTAAATTCTAATTCGTCGCATGAGCTTCACTGCCTGCTTCCCGCGTCCCAAGTCTTGGCGCCCGAGATTTTCAAGCGCTCGTAATTAGCGTTGTCGTCAGCCTGCGTTTCTAGCGTCCCAGCTGATTAATGTCCTGCAACATCTGGTCCGCGGAGTTCACCACCCGCGAATTGGCTTCGTACGATCTTTGCGCAACGATCATGTTGACGAATTCATCGACCACGCTGACATTCGATTGCTCGAGCATCCCTTGCACAATGGTGCCCAACCCTTCGCTGCCTCCGGGCGGTCCGATGATGGGGTCGCCGGACGCAGTGGTCGCCAGAAAAAGATTGCTGCCGGTGCTGTTGAGGCCTCCGGGATTGTTGAACAGAGCCAACTGCAGCGTTCCCACCTGCTGCGCCGCGGTCTGTGCTGGCAGAGTCACACTGACGGTTCCGTCCAGAGCCACGGTCACCGAGGTGGCGCCCGGAGGAATCGTGATCGAGGGCTGCACCGGGTTTCCATCCTGCGTCACCAGATTGCCCTGCGCGTCGAGATGGAAACTTCCGGCGCGGGTGTAGGCCGTCTGCCCGTCCGGCAGCAGCACCTGGAAAAATCCCGCGCCCTGAATCGTGAGGTCCAGCGGGTTTCCGGTCTGGGTGAAATCTCCTTGCAGCTGCATCACCTCGGAAGCGGCGGAACGCGTGCCCAGTCCCACCTGCAGCCCGGCTACCACGGTGGTTTGCTGCGAGGCGGCGGCGCCGGGCATGATCAGGTTCTGGTAGATGAGGTCTTCGAATTGCAGCCTGCGGCTGCGAAAGCCCGCGGTGCTGGAGTTAGCCAGATTATTGGCGATGTTATCGAGGTTCAGTTCCTGGGCCACCATTCCGCTGGCCGCCGTGTAGAGTGCGCGAATCATGGTTTCCTCCGCTCAGATTTCGCTCGTACTTCGCTCAAGCCTGCTTCGCTCAGACCGGCTTCGCCCGAGCCCGCTGCGCTCAGACACGCGGCAAATCTTGCACCGCGGTCTGGTTGAACTGGCTGTCGAACACGCTCATGGCGTGCGCGAGAAGATCGGCGTTGCGCTGGACCGAAATCATGTCGACCACGGCCAACACCGGGCTGACGTTGGAATTCTCGAGCATGCCCTGCCGCACCGAAGAGTTCGCCGGCGGCAGAGCGGAATTCGGTGGCGCGCTGTACAACGAATTTCCCGCCGCCGTGAGATTTGTATCGTGAGAAAACTCCGCCAGCCGCAGTTGATCGACTATCGCGCCGTCGACCGAGATGGTCCCGTCGGAACTGACCGCGAACTCTCCGTTCGGAACGCTTACCGGCCCCTTTTCGCCGAGCACGGCATCGCCTTCCGGAGTGACCATTTTTCCGTCAGAAGTGATGTGAAAGCTTCCACTGCGCGTGTAGAGCACGCCTTGCGCCGTTTGCACGGTAAAGAAGCCGGCGCCGGCGATGCTGAGATCGTGAGAATTACCCGTGGCCACCGTGCTGCCGGGACTGAGGTCGACGCGGCTGCCGCTCAGCACACCGTAGTTGTTGACCGCTGCGTTCAGCGGATTCCAGGCCACCGAGGCTCCACCCGCCACCAGCGAACGAAACGTTGCCTGTTGCCCGCGATATCCCGTCGTCCCGAGATTGGCCAGATTGTGTGCGACCAGTTCGAGGGCCTGTGACTGAGCTGCAAATCCTGCGCATGCTGCGTAATATCCACTGTCCACGTTGTGTGCTCCCGCCTGTGCCGAAGCACGCGAGAGACCAACGGAGACAGCCAATAGAGGTCAAAGAAATGCGTGCAAGTGCTTGGACTGGAACAGGAGAGCGGAGCCAAAGTCGCACTTAAGAGGATTCTGAACTGCGAGGCGGAGCAGATCTTGCCGGGAGAAGATCCGCGTCCCGGCAAATTCTTCCGGGTGCGGGTTGAAAAATCTCAGATCGCAGACTTAGCCGTGAACCTGCAAAGAAATAATTACGGGTGCACCGTCAAACGCCATTGCCAGATTCAGAGCCTCTTCATCCGCAACGGAGTGAAGTCGGTAGTTCCCACCCGTAATCACCGTGGGTACGGAAAGCATGCAGCCCAGGCCGGCGATCTTATTCTTGAAATTGCCCGCCACCATATTGCAGATTTCACCAATCGCGTCCCACATTTCGTGGCTCGCCTGGTCGGGTTCGGTGCCAAGTAGTCGCGCTGCCATCAGCGCCGCCGAATTGCCGCTGCAGCGGATGGTGATGACTCCGCACAACTCGCCGGCAAGTCCCACCATGGCAGTGATGTCGAGCCCTTCTTCCGGCGCAGTCTCCAGGGGAACGGTGAGCCCGCAACCCAGCATGGTGTCAAAAACCTCCTGGGCGGCCAGTTGCAACAGCTGGCCCCAGGACTCGCGTCCCGTGCCGGAAGCCGGAGCGGCGCTGACGCTCATAATTTCCTCGCCAGTACGGGAAGCACGTGCTCTTTGACCTGATCGGGAGTAAAAGGCTTGCGAATATAGCCGCGCGCACCGGCGGAGAGGGCCTGCACCACGTGCGCTTCGCTCCCTTCGGTTGTGATCATCACCACGGGGACCCCTTTGGCGTTTTCCACGGTGGCCAATTGCTTCACGAATTCCAGACCGTCCATCACCGGCATATTAATGTCGCAAAGGATGAGGTCTACTTTGTTATCTTGTAACGCGCCCAGGGCCTCGGCGCCGTTTCCGGCTTCGAACACTTGCGAAATGTTGATCCCCGCCTGTCGCAAGGAGCGCTCTACAATTTTGCGCATCACCGACGAATCGTCCACGATGAGAGCGCGAATGCTGTCCATAGTGCGGATGATCTTTCAGTTCACAGATACGAAGTTCTCGACCACGGTGCCCGACGCCGGGGTGACGTAACATTCCATCGGCAGGCTGGGGCAGGACTTTAGTGGGACGGCATTCAAGGCGATGCCGCGCCCAGAGGAGCGACCAGCGGCGTGCGAAGGAGGAGGTTCACCGGAGGGCGGGCTGACCGCTCCAGACGGAGCCAGACGTAGGATCCACACGCGGCCATGCGAATCCCGGAAGCTGCCAGCCGGTGGGCATAACTGCGCACCACACGGACGAATTCAGCAGTGTCGGCGACGCGGTCAAACACGACCTCGCAACGTCCCCGGTGCTCGAGCAAGGCGAGCAGGCTCCGCTCGAGGACCGCGGCGCCGACCAGGCAAGGCGCGGTGTGGCAGCCGAGCATCTGCTCGATGGCATAGAGCACGCTGTGATCGATGCCTTCGGCAAAAGCCACATGCAGAGTCGCGGTAGCTTCCACAAAATGGACCGGGATCATGCGCAGCGATTCCAGCAGCAGCATGGGAATTTCCGGAACGCGATGCAAGGCAGCAAGCACGGTGGGACCGCTGCGCAGCACGGGACAAGACCACTGCCGGGCCAACGCCGAGGTGAGCTGGGGCTCGGTGATGAATTCCATGCGCTGCAACCAGTATCCGATCTTGCCCGTCCCCGCCAGGCGTTGCGCGTCGAGTGCGGCGCTGAGCTGCTCGGGGAGCAGCTGCTGCCTTGAAAGCAGAATCAGTCCCAGCGGGATGCGATGGGCGCCTGCGGCCCGGCTCTTGGCGAAGCGCGGCGGCCGGAGCAGGTTGGCGACAGCATGTTCCAGACATTCGGGCATGCAGTACCACACGCCGTGCAAGCGAACTCCCAGAGGGCGGCTGCGCATCCGGCGCAAAAGACTCCGCGGATGCCGGCAGCCGGAATCGCCGCAAGACGGCGCCCGCCTCTCCCAATACGCGTGCCACTCCGCACGCCGTCTCAAGCTCCAGCGTCTGATGCTCCAACGTCTCATGTTCCACTGTTTCAATCAACGCTCACATTCCAGGCTGAGTATTTTAGCCTTCGCGTCAGCTGCCCGCAGGCACAACTTCGGTCACCCGCAAGCCGTAATTCCCGTCCACCACCACGACCTCGCCGCGGGCCACCAGTTTTCCGTGGAGCAGCAGATCCACAGGCTCGTCCACCTGGCGGTCGAGTTCAACGACTGTACCTGGACAAAATTCGAGAATCTCGCGCAGCGGCAATCGACGGCTGCCGAAGCGCAGAGTCATGGCCAGCTCCACATCCATCAACATCGCGAGCTGGCCGCTGCTTTCCTGGGGCACGCGCGCCGGAAGTGGCGAGAGGCTGGGCTGCGCTGCCTCCGCTTGCCCGGCGCGTAATCCGGCGGCCAGGGCCGCGCTCATTTGCATTTCGACCAGCAGCGGCGGGGAATTTTCGGCGCCGACGCGCAGCCAGAAAATCGAGGAGGCCGGCCAGGAAGGTGCTCCCACACCGGGATCCATACGAAACTGCACTTCGCCCCAGCGCGGCTTGACCGCGCTGGCGACCAAGCCCGCCACTTGGCGGAGAAATTCCACCAGCGCTTCGCCGTGTTCCTGGGAAACCGGAGTTTGAGTACTTTCGGTAATCGCAGCTTCGGGGTTCTCGGCCTCGCTCATGAAACTTTGCGCAAGGCGCACGCCGGATGCCGCAGGAATACGGAAACTCATTTCTCCGCGCAGCCCACCCGAGCACGTGCAAACGATCCATACATCGTTTTCGGCCGCGGAGGGCTGATCGGCGGCTTCCGCCACTGCAACGCAGGGGAGCGGAGTGCCTGCAATCTGGCTGAGAACTTGCGAAAAACTTTCAGCCCAGGCCTGCACATAGATGCCGGGATCGGGTTGAGGGGAAACCGCGGCCGTAGTCATGACCTGGAACTCTCCTTGCCTGGTTCATTCTTGCCTAATTCATTCTTGTTTGATTCATTCTTGTTTGGGGCATTCTTGCTCGAAGCATCGTTGGGTTGGGGATTGGAAGGCGTGGAGTCCGTCCGCGAGGCGGCTCCAGCCTCCGCAGCGACTACGCGTGCGGCCCGCGATCGCCTGCAACGCGCCGGCACCGCCTGGAACATTTCCATGCCCGCAACCAGCAGCGCTGCGGGCTCCGCGGCGCTGCGGGCAAATAACATCAGCGTGCCGGGTACGAGCGCGGCTAAATCCGAAATCGCGGCGCGCATGCCGCCGGCTCCCAGTTCCACCGGAAATCGGCAGTCCCGCAGACAGCGCATCAGCCGCCGCCGCGCGTCGGACTGTCGCTGCGGCCGGCGCTGGCTCCAGCCCACGGAAATCTTGCGCAACAGTGCATTCGAAACGGCTGCGGGCACCGCCAGATTCAATCCTCCACGCACTTCCGGCATGGTGACTTCAAAGTTCAGCGAAAGGGTTTTCTCTTCCGAGGGCATAAGCCGTTGCGCTTCGGAAGTTTTCAGACGTTCCTCAAACGACACTTCCAGGGAGAGAGCCTGCCACGCCGTCCCCAGCTCGCGGCACACAATGCGGGCCACACTCTCGAGGATTTGTTCCTCGATTTCGGTGAGCTCACGGGTGGCAGTGATCGAGTTGCCTTTGCCGCCCAGCAACAGATCGATGATCGGCAGCGCCACCTTTAGATCCAGTTGCAGAGCGGAATTCATCCCCACCGGCTCCAGCCGGCAGGACGCCAGATACGTGTTTTCCGGGACGCTTTGCAGGAACTCGCGGAAACCGAGGTGCTCGGCCGACACCAGCGTAGCCGTAAACGCGGTCCGCAGGTAGGCGCCCAGCGCATGGGTAAGGCTGCGGGCAAACCCTTCGTGCAAAGCGGTGATGGCCTGCAATTGGTCGCGCCCGATCTGGCCCGCGCGGCGCACGTCCCAGGGTTCGACCACGGTCTCAACCGCCGCCTGGGGGTTGCCACCGCCGCCGCTGCGGGCGGCCCGCACCATGGCATCGATTTCCTGCTGGTTGAGGACTTTTTCCATGTCGATCCTTTGTCTATGTCCCTGGTTATGTCTACATCGATTCGTATTTATGTTGATCTATATTTATATAGATACTCGTCGATATATAGTGCGATTCCGCGGTGCGGAATCCCTTCAGCCGTTCCTGCCAGAAGAAGCGGCCCGGGCCATGCCGCCCCCGGCGCTCATGACTTGTTCGAGGCGCGCCCGCAGCCGCACCATGGCGAGCGAGTGTATCTGGGAGACCCGCGATTCTCCGATCCCCAGCACCGCTCCGACTTCCTTCATGGTCAGTTCTTCGAAGTAATAGAGCGAGAGCACCTGCTGTTCTTTCTGCGGCAGCTCGCCAATCACGCGGGCCAGCAGTTCCTTCATCTCGGTGCGCAGGCAGCGGAAGAACGGAGTGTCTTCCGGAGCGTTCGGCAGGTAGTCGCACAGGTCTTCCTCTTTGCCGTCCCAGGGAGACTCCACCCGCAGGCTGCCCACTTCGAGACCATCCAGTTCGCCCAGCAGCAGCTGGAATTCCTTGAGTTCAAGGCTCAACTCCGCCGCCATTTCGCTTTCGCTGGGCGCGCGATTCAGCGCCAGGCTGAGTTTGCGATGCGCTTCTTCGATTTTGCGCGCCTTGCGACGCAACTCGCGTGGCCCCCAGTCCATTTCGCGCAGGCTGTCGAGGATGGCGCCCCGGATGCGGAACTTGGCATAAGAGCTGAACTGCACATGCTTCGAGAGGTCAAACTTGTTGAGCGCATCGATCAGCCCAATCACCCCGGCATGCACCAGGTCGTCGAGCGGCACGTGCCGGGGCAGGCGCTCGTGGATGCGGCGCGCCAGGTAGCGAACCTGGGGCAACTGCTCGAGCAGGATGCGCTCGCGTTCTTCCTTGTCCTGCCACACGCTGTAGGCTCGCGCTGTGCTCTTGCTCATGACCGGCTTCTCACTTCCTTGGTCCCTGTTCTCGTTGTGGTTCCTGTCGTTCTTTTTTTCTTCCTGCTTTTTCTCGCCCTTGTCTTTCATCGCAATACGCCCACCGCCTGCACTTCGACCACGGGCGGCACCTCGAGCGGCGAAAGCACCACCAGCTTGGGTAGGAAAGGCTCGAGCAAACGCTTCAGGTGATAGCGCGCCGGGGTCGCGCACAGCAGCACCGGACTGGCCACGGCCACCTGGTCGCCAGCCAGACGGCGCAGGCCCTCGAGAATGCGGCGGGCAAAGGGCGGTTGCAGGCTGGTGGAATTACTGGCGGAGGCCTGCCCGCCGAAAGCGCGTCCCAGTTCTTCTTCGAGCGAGTGGTCGAGCGTGACCACGCGCAGGTTCCCGGTTTCCGAAAGCAGTGGCCGCACCAGCGCCCGGGCAAGTCCCTGGCGCGCCGCCTCGACCAGCAGCACCGGATTCTTTGTAATCGCGGCGGTGTCGAGCAGGGTCTCGAGAATGGTGGGCAGATCGCGGATTGAAACCTGCTCGCGCAGCATCTGCTGCAGCACTTTCTGCACTTCTCCCAGGCTCAGAAGTTTGGGAACCAGCTCTTCGACCAGTTTGGGATGGCTCTCGGCCAAGCGGTCGAGCAGCCGTTTCACTTCCTGGCGGCTCAGCAGTTCGTGGGCATGCTGCTTGACGACTTCCGCCAGATGCGTAGCCAGCACCGAAGTCTGGTCGACTACGGCGTAGCCGGAAGCCAAGGCCTGATTCTGCAGCGCCGCCGGAATCCACAGCGCGGCCACGCCGAAGGCCGGTTCCTTGGTTGGCGTGCCCGCCAGCGGCCGGGGCGTGCCCTCCGAACTGATGGCCATCAGATGGTCCTGGTACATTTCCCAGCGGGCGACCTCGACACCGCGGAGGGAGATGGCGTATTCCCGCGGCTTGAGCCGCACGTTATCGGTGATGTGCACTGGAGGCACGATGAAGCCCAGCTGCTGGGCCAAGTTTTGGCGCAGCGCTTTCACCCGGGCCAGAAGTTGTCCGCCCTGGTTCTGGTCGACCATGGGCACCAGGTTGAAGCCCACTTCGAGGCTGAGCTCGTCGAGCTTTAACCAATCCTCGGCCGCGTCTTTCTCCGGCTTTTTGCCGGAGGCCGCGGCCGCGGCAGCCGCTGCGGTGGGGGACTCGGCCGCGGTTTGCGGCGCGCGCCAGGCCAGAAAAGCAGTTCCCGCCGACAGCAGAAAGAAGGAGACCTTCGGCATCCCCGGAATCGCCGCCAACGCCAGCATCACTCCGGAGGCGATCAGCAGAGGGCGGCGCCGCGAGAGCAGTTGCCGGCCCACGTCGACCGAAAGCGACGCGTCGGAAGAGGCCCGGGTCACCACCATGCCTCCGGCCATCGACACCAGCAGCGACGGGATCATGGTGACCAGGCCGTCGCCCACGGTCAGCACGGTGTAGGTCCGCAGCGCTTCGCGGAAGGGAATATCGAGTTGGAAGACGCCAATCAGGAATCCAGCGATAATGTTGATGGCGGTAATGAGAATCGTGGCAATGGCGTCGCGCTGGTTAAAACGCGCCGCCCCGTCCATGGCGCCGTAGAATTCGGCGTCGTGGGCGATGGTTTCCCGCCGGGTGCGCGCCTGCGCCTCGTTGATCAGCCCGGCATTCAGGTCGGCGTCGATCGCCATCTGCTTGCCCGGCATGGCGTCGAGAGTGAAGCGCGCCGTAACCTCGGCGGTGCGCACCGCGCCATGGGCGACCACGATGTATTGAATGGCAATCAAGGCCACGAACAGAACAAAGCCGACCACATAGTTGCCGCCCACCACGAACTGCCCGAAGGCCTGAATGACCTGTCCCGCCGCGCCCACGCCTTCGTTGCCGTGCAGCAGAATGCGGCGGCTGGAAGCCAGGTTCAGCGACAGCCGGAACAAAGTCAGCAGCAAGAGCAAACTGGGAAACACGGAAAACTGCGCCGGGCGGAGAATCTGCAGGGCCGACAAAAGCACCAGCACCGAAGCCGTCATGCTTACCGCCAGGAGCAGATCGAGCAGCAGGCTGGGGATCGGCACCAGCATCACGAAGATCAGGCCCACCGCGGCGATGGGCATGATCCATTCGGCGGGCACCGCCTTGACGGCGGCGGTTGCAGTGGGTGGGCTGGCGGAGGTCTTTGCGGGCATGGCTCAGACCCTCCCCGGCGCAGCGGCCATGGCGGAAGGCGTCGCCGCTTGTGTCGCAGTTTGTGCCACAGCTTGTCCCGCAGTCTGTCCGGCGCGCGCCTGGGCCCGCCAGATGGCGGCCAGAATCTCTGCAACCACGGTGTAAAGTTGCGGAGGAATGGCCTGCCCCACTTCCACGGCGCGATAGAGCGCGTGCGCCAGCGGCGGGTTTTCCACCAGCGGAATGCCGTGCCAGCGCGCCGTTTCTTTGATCTGCGCCGCCAGCAGGTCGCGGCCTTTGGCCACTACTACGGGCGCGTCCATGTCGACGCGGTATTCGAGCGCAATGGCAAACTCGGTGGGGTTGGTGACCACCACGGCCGCCCGCTCCACATCCTTCAACATGCGGCGCCGCCGGGACTGGCGCTGCAGACGCCGGATGCGCTGCTTCACCGCGGGATTACCTTCCGTCTCCTTGAACTCGTCCCGCATTTCCTGGCGGCTCATTTTCAATTCGTTTTCATGGCGCTGGCGTTCCAGCATGTAGTCGGCGGCGGACCAGGCCAGCAGCGCTAGCGAAGCTTTCCAGGCCACTTCCAGCACGTGGCTGCCGGCAAATGCCAGCAGACCGCTGGCGCGGGCGTGCAGCAAAGCGGGCAGAAGAAACCAGTCCCGCGCTACCACGGTCAAGCCGAAATAGACGATCAGCCCCGCTGGTAGCAGGGATTTCAGCAGGCGGCTCAACGCGCTTAGGGAAAACAGTTGTCCCAGTTTTGACCCGGGATTCAGCCGGTTGAGGTTGGGAGCGAGCGCCGTGGGTGCGATCACCAGCCCGCCCTGGGCCAGTCCACTGATGGTGGCGAGCAGCCAGCTCAGGCCTGCCGCTAAAACCACTCCCCGAAATACATCCAGATGGCCACGCCATGCCGGAACCAGTTGTTCTCCCTGGGCGGCCGCGTCTTCCAACTCACCGCGCAGTAAGGCGCGCCAGTTTCCGGCGAAGGCCTGCAACTGCCACGACAGCAGCAGCACCGCCGCCATCGTGCCAACCCCCGCCACCAGATCGCGGCTGCGCGCGACTTGCCCCTGGTCGCGCGCCTTCTGCCGCCGCCGCGGGGTTGCCTTCTCGGTCTTGTTCTGCTCAGCCATCGATCACTTTTTTCCCAGCTCTTCGTCGACGCCGGTACAGCGTCTGCTTCAGCGCGCCAGATGCAGCAGGTGTTCTCCCAGCGCGACCGCATCCGCAAAGCGCCGGGCAAAACTCTGCGGCCAATAGGCCACCACTCCGATCAGCACCGCCAATCCCAGCAGGTTTTTCACCGCGAGGCCGATGAACAGCACCGGCAGACTGGGCGAAGCCTTGCCCAGAAAGCCGAGAACGGCGTCGGCGATCAGCGTGGCCGCCAGCGCCGGGGCGGCAATCTGCACTCCGGCGAGAAGAATTCCTCCGGCAGCGTGCAGCAATCCGGAAGTCGCCGCCAGCGTGGCCGGCGCAGACCCCGCCGGCAGGTAGACGAAGCTGCGGGCCAGGGCGCGCAGCAGCCAGTGATGCACATTGATCTGAAGAAAAATCAGGAGCGCGGCCAGGCGGTGAAATTCCGCCAGCACCGGAGTGTCGGCCTGGGTTGCCGGATCGAAAAGCGTAGCCAGCGAGTAGCCCATTTGCACGCCCAGAATCTGCCCGGCCATCAGCGGCGCCTCCAGCAGGAAATTCGCCGCCAGTCCGAGCAGCAGCCCGACGAAGACTTCCCCCAGCGCGATTCCCGCCCACTGCCAGCCTCCGAGCGCCATCTGCACCGGACCGTGGAGCGGATACAGCAAGGCCGTGAGCAGCAGAGTCAGCCCAGCTTTCAAGGGTGACGGAATGGCGTCGCTGCTCAGGAACGGGCAGTACAGCATCAGCCCCGAAACCCGGGCTCCGGTGAAGACCGCCGCCGCTAGCAACTGGTCCAAATGCAATCCGTCCATAAATTCGTCGGCTTTCCCGAAGCGCAATCGAGCCCAGATCAGCAGAGAAAGATCAGCAAAGCCGGTCCACTCAGCGCAGAAACGGCCGGAAATCGGAAAACAGCTGCACTGTAAAAAGCGCGATGCGGCGCGTCATCCACGGCATCAGCACAAGGGCGGCGGCGGCCACGGCAAACAGCCGAGGCACTGTCGAGACCGTGGTGTCCTGCAGTGAAGTGAGCACCTGCACCACATTGATCACCAGCCCGACTGCTGTGGCGACGATCAGTAAAGGAGCGCCCATCCACAGCGCCGCTTCCAGCGTGTGCCGCAGAATCTCCACAATTTGTCCCGAGCCCATTTTTTCTCCTTCTGCGGCCGTTCATTCCTCGGTTGCGTTCGTCAGGCAAAACTTTTCATCAGCGACCCGATCAGCAGGTTCCAGCCATCGACCATCACGAACAGCAGAATCTTCAGCGGCGTCGAAATCACCACCGGCGGCAGCTGCAGCATCCCGATCGAAGTGGTCACCGCCGCTACCACCAGATCGATCACCAGAAAGGGCAGAAACAGCGCCGCACCAATCTGGAATCCCGTCTTCAGCTCCGACACGATGTAGGCGGGAACCACCACCCGCATGGGCAAGTCCTCGGCCCGCGCCGGAGGCGGCATCTGCGCCAGCTCGAGAAACAGCGCCAGATCTTTTTCCCGCGCATACTTCAGCATGAAGTGGCGCAGAGGCGGCGCGCCCCGGCCCACGGCATCGAGCGCGTCCCCGTGGCCCTGCTCGAAGGGCACCACCGCGGTCTGATAAATGGTTGCCCCCACCGGCTGCATCAGGAAATACGTCAGCACCAGTGAGAGCCCGATCAGCGTCTGGTTGCTGGGCGCGGTCTGGGTGCCGAGCGCCTGGCGCAGAAAATGAAACACCACCAGCAGGCGCGCAAACGGAGTCAGCGCCACCAGCAGCGCCGGAAGCAGGGTGAGCAGGGTGAGCAGCACCACGATGTTCCAGGGCACCGAGCCCGAGCTTCCTGCCGGCCCGCTCCAGGGCAGGCCCGGCAGCGGACGCGGGGCCGCAGCCGCGCACCGGGCAGCGCTCGCCGACAGAGCCACCAGCGCTCCTGCCACCTTTGCCACTTGCCGCCCTGCAATGTGCACGCTCAAAAGGCTTCCCGCTTTCTTTCTTCGCTTCGTTTTCCTTCTTGGCGTTCCGCCAGCGCGAAGCCCTCGATTTTCGGTCCTGCAGACCGGACAGCTTGGGTTTCCGCGGATCCGAAGTGATCCTTGTCTGTACCTGCATCTGCGTCCGTATCTGCGGGGTCGGAGCCCAGATGCGCCAGCAGCACCAGCGAGGAAGGCGTGCCCCCGATCAGCAGTCGTCTGCGCTCAAATTCGATCACCGCAACAAAACGATGTTCCCCCAGGGGAAGAGTTTCCCGGAGGCGCAAACGGCGCGGAGTCCGGCGGCTCAGCCGCGACACGCGCTGCCACAGCGCGCGCGCGCGCAGCCACCAGGGGTTGGCGAAGAAAGGTAGCGTTTCAGTCGTCATGGCGTCATTTCCGTTATCTCTTGTCTCTCGATCGCTCGTTCCGAGGGCTCTCTGAATTTCGTAATAACTTTAAGCAATATCGATGCACGATCCCCTACGCCACTTCCGTCAGCCGGACCGCCAGCCGGTTGCCCACCGCTTCAAATTCGCTCCATCCAATGAGGGTGTCGTTGACCCGCAGCGGAACGTCCCGCGCCACCCGCCAGCCAGTCTTCATTACCGAACCTGCGGCCAACTGCAGCAGGTCCGCAACCGTGAACTTGAGCAGGGGGAGGTCCACGGTGAGCTGGCAGGGCAAGCCGAGCAGCGGCCGCCAGCGGGTTTCGTCGATGCCGTTGTCCGAAGCTTTGTCCGCGGTTGCCCCGGCCTTGTCCGGCTGCTCGCGAGGGCTTTCCGCCGCCACAGGGACGGGGTTCGCGGGCGCCGGATGCACTGCCACTGCGCTTGCCATGAATCCTCATTTCTGCTTCAAACGTTCAGCGCTGGATCAGAAATTCGGTGAAGTACACTTCCTCGACTCCCAGGTCCGGAACCCGCTCCGTGAGCGCATGCAGCAGATCTTGTTTCAGCCGGTTCTTTCCCTCCGCCGTCAGCAGATCATCGACTTTGGCCAGGGCCAGCACACCCAGAATCGTGTCGCGCACCCGCGCCACCGGCAGATCGTCGCCGCGTTTCGCGGCGTTGTTCAGCCCCAAGTCAATGCCAATCCGCAGATACGAGCGCTGGTCCGAATCCGCCAGGTTCATCACAAACGTTTCCAGGTGCATGGTGGATTTCACGGCTGGCCCCACGTGAGCCTGAGCCGTGGTCTCCCCGCCCGCCTGGTGCCAAAACCATCCGGCCACAGCCGTCAGAACGATCCCTGAAAGAAGAAGAAAAGGAAGCGCGCGCCCGCGGGATTTGCCCCCATTGTTAGCGCGCTTTGATTCTTCGGGCATGCTTCTGGGAAGAAGCAATTCGAGCACCGTGAGGCAGCACAGAGGGGAGGGCTAACGCAGAACCGCCAACCACTTCAACAACAAGTGAGCAGAATCATCTGTTTACGGCTCCCGAATCAGCAACCACCGCAGCGCAATAAAATCGCTGCGTCGGGATTGTGTAATCGATTGGCGGAATCTCATGAGAAAGCTTTCATTGAGCCAACCGTCTCCGGCGCTTTTGCCGCCGGAGACGATTGCACCCTGCATTGCTGATAACTACTGCTTCAGATTGATGGTGTCCTGAGTAATCTGATCGAACGTGGTGATCGCCTTGGCGTCGGCTTCGAAACCGCGCTGGGCCACGATCAGGTTGGCGAACTCGGTGGCAATGTCGACGTTCGACAGTTCCAAAGCTCCGCCGGTCAGTGTTCCCAGGCTACCGGTGCCCGGAATCCCGATTACGGCTGCGCCCGAGGCCAGGGTGGGAGTGAAGTCGGTATTCCCTTGCAGCTGCAATCCGTTGTTATTCGCGAATGAGGCCAACGCCAGCTGGCCAAGGGCTTGAGTCTGGCCATTACTGAACGAACCCGTAACCGTTCCATCCGACCCGATGGTGAAGTTCACCAGCGAGCCGGCGCTCGATCCATCCTGGGTGATGGCGGTGGTCGCGCTCGGTCCCGCCACCTGGGTGAGCTGGCCGGCTCCGTTGTTGTATAGCTGCCAGTTAAACGACATGTTGGCGGCGCCGTCGGCCAACGGGCCAATCGGGATGGCTGCAACGTTCGCTGCCGGAGTGGTGAGCTGTCCGTCGGCGTTAAAGGCAAGAGTTCCGGCCTGCACCACCACCGGAGCTCCCACCGCGCCCACATCGGCTGCGGGTATGGTGATGGAATAATTCCAGGCCCCCGGACCAGTGTTGGTGTAAGTGAAGGTCAGAATGTGGGTTGCCCCCAGCGAGTCATACACCGTGACCGGGGTGGAAAAAGTATCGCCGGGGGCGGCCGATGCGTTCAGGTTGGTAGTCATCCCCACGTTCGCCGTCGCCGTGGGAGGACTGATGGTTCCGGCTCCCAGCTGCAACGGCCCAATCGCCGTCCCCGTGTTCACCACGCCGTTGACCGCGGGATAGCCGAGCACCTGCTGCCCCAGGCTGGTCACCAGATAATTATTCTGGTCCAAAGAAAAGTCTCCCGCGCGGGTATAGCTGGTGATCCCGTTCTGCTCGACCGCGAAGAATCCGGAGCCTTGAATGGCCACATCCGTGGGCACGCCTGTCGCGCTGATGCTGCCTTGCGTGAACAGCGATGGCATGGAACTGACCTGCGTGCCCGCCCCCACTTGAATGGGGTCTCCGGATCCCGTGGTTCCCAGGCTCTGATAGAACAGATCACTGAACTGAACGGTCGTGTCCTTATAGCCGGTTGTGTTCTGGTTGGACAGATTGTTGGCGATGGCGGAAAGCGCGGTGGATTCCGCGGTCAGCCCGGAAAGTGGAATAGAAAAGTTCGGCATTTTAGTATCCTCCTCGGAAGATGGTGCGAATGTTTATCTTGGGAATGCTCATCTCGTGAAAGCCCGTCTTGTGAGAGCTCGTCTTCATAGATCTCGCCCTAAGAAAGCTCCTCCTCACAAAGTTCATCGAATCTGTGCCGTCGTCGCGGCGCTGTGAGCAGCAGAGATCGCGGAAGCCGCAGCAGTCGTCGCTGAGTTGCTCGCCGGACTGGCCGTGCCGCCGCTCGCCGACGAGGCTGCTCCCGGGGAGGCAGATGCAGCGCTTGACGAGGGAGTCGTGAATTGCTGCAGCAAGGTATAGATCGAAGTGACTTCGCTGAGTTCGCTGAACTGGGCCAGCTGCCCGACGAATTGCGAGGGATCCAAGGGGTCGAGAGGATCTTGATTCTGCAATTGCGCGACCAGCAGCTGCAGAAACATATTGTTCAGGCTCTGCCCGCTGGGCAGCCCCGAGCTTGAAGTCGGAGGCGTCACCGGAGCGGGAGTAACCGGAGTTGTGCTCATAACGAGTATTCTTTCTTCACGCCAAAACGCTAAGGCCGGCGTGACGGCTGCTGGAACTGCTTGTGGTTCCGGTCGCTGGAAGAGTTTCCGGCGTAGTCTCTGTCACCGGCGACGAAACTGGGGCGGCCTGGGTGAAGAAACGCCGCTGCGGGTTTCCTCCCGAAGACGAGCCTCCCGAAAACGCGGAAGTTTCATGAAAGTTCACCTGACTCAACCGCAGACTCTGTTCCTGCAACCGGTTGGCGACGCCAGGGAGTTCATTCGCCAGCAGCGACCGCAGGTCGCCGCGTTCGCTTCCGATCGCAAGTCCCACATCGTAGGCACGAATCTGAGCACGCACTTCGACGTTGCCGAACGCGGATGTAGTCAAGCCAATACGCATCTCCGATTGCGCGGCGCGGCTGACCATCTGGGCCATTTGCACCGGACCCACTGCGGGGGCGAGCGGGGATTCTCCCGTTGCCGCTAACGGTCCGGAAGAAGATGAATCAGGTGCCGCCGGCGCCGCGGCATTCTCTTGCTTTGGAGCCGGACTCGCGGCCGGACTCGTTCCGGGCAGCGCAGGAGTGTCTCCTGGAGTTGCGGTTGCCACCATCTGTGGCAATATTGGCTGCGGCCCCGTGGCTGGCGTGGAAACCGCCGTCAGATCCTTCCGAAAAGATTGGGCATCTCCAGACTGGTCGACCCCAGATTGCTCTGCCCCGGACTGCCCGGACGGAGGCTGTCCCGCAGCGCTGTCACTCGACTCTGAGTCTTTGCCCTGGGTGCCACTCGCGGGATGGATATTCCCTGGGGAGGGATAGAGTTCGGCGCTGGCGGCAGTCGGCTTGCCGCTGGAATCAGGACCTGCGCCTGCCGCCGCTGGAATTCCCGCGAGAACTGGCGGCACGCTCGAAGCAGATGAAGGCGACGAGGACGAAGATGAAGACAACGCCGACGTGCTGGCCGAGGAAGGATGTAACTGGAACAAGGATTCCGCCGTGACCCCGTTCTGCGGCTTCGACGAAGCGCTCTCCAACCCGTGAGGCGCAGTGAGACCAACCGTCGGGCCTACTGTTCCAGAAGCCAGCGGCGTGCGAACGTCGGAAACTTCGCCGGAAGTGACGCGCTGTGCCCCCGCGAGAGATTCGCGACGCGATTGGGGATTCGCAGCAGAAGGAACCGGCGCAGGCGTCGCGCCACTCCCGGGGATAGCGTTACCCAGAACTACATTCAGGGACGTGCTGCTTGGCGGCGCTGCGTCGGCATCCTGCGCCGGCGAAGGCGCAACCATCGAGGACGGTGGCGATGTGGTGGCGGCGGAATTCTGGGGGTTCGCACTCGCGGTTTCCGGAACGGGAGTAGTTGCCGCCACAACCTCGGGATCGAGACCCACCTGACCGGGTTCGGCGAAAGCTGGATTAAGCCCTGGACTAGAGGATTGCGTCGGCGTTAGATCACCGTCTGATTGGGTGCCGCTCAATGGCGTGGCCGTCACAGATTGGTGTGCGGTCGAAGACTGAGGTGCCGAAACCAGCTGCGCCGAAGGTTCGGGCGTCAAAGATTGGGGCGTCAAAAACTGGGACGCCGAAGTCCGAGGTAAGGAGGGTCCACCCTCTTCGGCAACCAGATCTCCCTGCTCGACCGACGATGCTTGCGAAAGATCCGGTAGAGTAGCCAGCGCGGTCGGCGAAGAAAGGCTCGAGGTCGCAGCGGTAATTATGATGGGAGCTCCTCCAGTCGCGTGCGTTGCTGGCAGAGTTTCTTCCTTAGGCGCGGAGTTCGGACTCGCCGTCAACCCGCTGGCCCCAGCAGCAGCTTTTGCGTTTGATTTGACCCTGGTCAGGCCGTTCTCCGGTAAGCGAACACTATTCGCGGAAGACTTGGAAGCCGATAAAACGTAAGTCGAAGAAAAAGTCTCGGCACCGGGCTCTCCAGTAGGTCCGCGACCAGGCGCGCTGCTCGCAGAGCCTGCGGCAACGTTGCTGGCAAACGCGGTTTGGATACCCAGGTTCACGGTATGAGGCCAGCCTCTGAGGCTCGGCATGCTTATCAATGCATCTGCCTGGCCAAAGGGATGCTGCGCGGACAGGTCGGAGGAAGGGTCGAACGCCTGCAGAATCAGGAGTATCGATAATCTGCGGGCGAGCAGCATGCGAGAAAATGTTGCAGCCTGGGCAATGCGTGCCCACCACCCCCGGGCAATTGTTAGCCGCCGCGCTGCAAGCGGCTTGCAAGATGGGAGCGGCGAAGCAGGAACGCGTCATCGAGCCGCCGCTGCTCGCGCCTGGCGGCTTTGCGCTCGTACTCGCGCCGCTGGTTGTCACGCAGGCCAGCCAAGGTCTCACTTTGCCGGCGTGCTTCGACGAAGAGCTTTTGTTGTTCGTCCCGCAGTTTTTGTAGGCGCTGTAGTTCGCGCTCCAGTTCCTGGCGCTGCTGTTCGAGCGTCGATCTACACAGCGCTGCAAAGCGCAACTCGGCGGCCGTGGTTCCGGCGGCCAGTTCGCGGGCTTGGCTGATCTGGAGTTCCTGCACTCGCGCGTTATGCTGGTCGAGCACGCGCCGCACCCGCGCCACGTGCTGGTTGGCGGCGCGCAAACGCAGTTCCTGCTGGTGCTCCAGGCTCTGCCGGAAATGAAGTACCGCTTGCAGCGAAAAACGGAAGGGCATAATTAACTCAGTCCTGGTTAGCTCAATCGTGGTTAACTCGATCGAGATTCACTCAGTCCCTCAACTCGGCAAGGCCAGCAGTCGCGTGACGGTGTCGTCAAGCGTCGTAGTTTCACTCGGCTTTTGCATGAGAAAACGATGCAGTTCGGGAATCAGCGTCAGCGCTTTGTCGAGCGTCGCGTCTCCCCCCTTCTGATAAGCCCCAATGCGAATCAGGTCTTCCGAGGCAGTGTAGGCCGCGAGCAACCGGCGCAAGGCATACGCCTTCTCAAGATGCGGAGCCGAAGTCACGGAGGGCATCAACCGGCTGACGCTGTCGAGCACGGCGATCGGCGGGTAATGGCTGCGGACCGCCAGCCGCCGGTCGAGCATGATATGACCATCGAGCAGAGCGCGGGCGCCGTCGACCAGCGGGTCCTGCTCGTCGTCACCTTCCATCAAAACCGTGTAGAAGGCGGTGATGCTGCCGCGCCCGAACCTGCCCGCACGCTCGATCAGGCGCGCCAGCATGCCGAAGCACGAAGGCGTGTAGCCCTTCGCCGTGGGCGGCTCGCCGGAAGCCAACCCGATTTCGCGTTGGGCCATCGCGAGCCGCGTCAGCGAGTCGACCACCAGCAGGACATTCTTGCCTTGTCCGCAAAAATGCTCGGCCACCGCCGTAGCGGCAAGAGCGGCCCGGATGCGCAGCAGCGGAGACTGGTCCGAAGTGGAAACCACCACCACCGCGCGCTTGCGGCCTTCTTCGCCGAGAGCATTCTCGAGAAATTCCCCCACTTCGCGCCCGCGCTCTCCTACCAACCCAAGCACGGTGAGGTCGGCAGCGGTGTTGCGCGCCATCATGCCGATCAGGGTGCTCTTGCCCACGCCACTGCCGCCAAAAATTCCAATACGCTGGCCGCGCCCGCAAGTGAGGAACGCGTCCACGGCGCGAATTCCGCAGGCCAGGGGTTCGCGGATGGGGATCCGGTCGAGGGGAAGCGGAGCGGCCGCATCCAGCGGCCGGGAATCCAGTCCCTTGGGAGGCGCGAGCGAATCCAGCGGTTCTCCGCTTCCGTCGATCACACGGCCCAGCATCTGGTCGCTGACGCGCAGTGTTGCCCGCTCGCCCCAGGTGATGACCTGGTCGCCGTAGCGGACACCGCGCGGCGATTCCAGAGGCATGGAAAGCACCGTTTCCCCGCGGAAGCCGACAATCTCGCCGGGCAGAATTCGCTTGCGGGAGTCGACAATCTGGCAAATCTCTCCCACTGAACAGAAAGGACCCGCCGACTCGACCAGCGGCCCGACGACCTGCGTCACCCGCCCCTGCCAGCGCAGCCCCCCACAGGTTTCCAGACGCACCAGGTAGGGCGCCAATTCAGGTTTGCTCGTGTTCGTCATGCAGTTTCCCGCGGACGCGCGGCCAGCAGGTCCATGAAGCCCTGCTCGATCTCCTTGAGCTGGACTTCGACGCCCAGCTGCGCCGTGCCCATGGAAGTCTCCAGCACGCAGCGCTCGGGTTCGAGCGCGGAATCTTCCACGATCCCGGGAAGATCCCCCGGGTCCATGCGCGAGGCCAGATAGCGCTGCCAGTCCGCGGCTACCCGGGGATGCACCCGCAGCGCGACCCCGGTGGCGCCTTCGATTTTTTCGAGCGCCACCCGCACAATTCCCGCCAGCAATAGCGGATCGACCTGCGCTTCCCGGTGCAGGATCTTGCGGGCGATGGCCAGAGACAGTTGCACGACTTGTTCTTCCAGCTTCGCATAGTAAGCGCCGCGGTCGCGGGTAAACTGCGCCAGGGCAGCCGCAATCGCCGCGCGTTCCCGCCCGAGCTGCTCGTCGAAGTTCTGGCGCGCCTCGGCCCGGCCTTCTTCGCGGCCGAGTTCATGCGCCCGCGCCTGGCCCGCCGTGGCCAGCGCGGCCGCCTCCGGTACTGGCGGAGTTTTCGACTCTTCCGCAGAAGGCTCAGCGAGCGGGCTCATTCCGCTGCCGGGCGCGAGTTCATCGTAGGGGAACGGCAGGACGATGCGGGCGGAGTCGGCGGCTCGCGGAGGCGGAAGCGCGGACCGGGCGGCGCTACTCGACATATTCATCCTCGCCCTCCGGCGTCAGCGAAAGCTTGCCTTCGGCCTCCAGCCGGCGCGCCACCGCCACGGCTTCGAGTTGCGCTTTGTTGATCTCCCGCGACTTGATCGGCCCCAGAACTTCCATGTCTTCCTTCAACATCTCGACCGCCCGCGACGACATCGATTTGAAGATATAGCTCTTCAACTCCTCGGAAGCGCCGCGCAGCGCGCTGGCCAGAGTCTTCTTATCCATTTGCCCCAGTAGTTCGCGGATGCCGGCCTCGGGGACGGTCAGCAGATCTTCGAAGGTGAACATCAGGTTGCGGATGGAGAGCGCCAGCTTGGCGTCTTCCTTTTCAATGGACTCCAGAATAGTTTTCCCGGTGGCCAAGTCGAGGCGGTTCATCAGGTCGGCCACGCCGCGCAGCCCGGCGTAGGCCCGCCGGCCCTGCTCGCCGAGCGCTTCCAGCCGTTTGTGCAGGACGAGGGAAACCCGCTCCGCCATCTCCGGCGAAAATTGCCGCAGCTGGGCCAGGCGCTTAATGGATTCCGCCCGCAGTTCCTCCGGCAGACGCATCAGCAGCGCCGAGGCCTGGCGCGCGTCCACATGGGCAAGAATCAGCGCGATGGTCTGGGGGTGCTCGCCTTCGATGAACTTGGCCAGTTGCTGCGGGTCGGCTTTCTGCAGTGAGTCCAGTTTGCCGGCACTCATCTCGGCGGACCGCGATACCTGCTGCAACAGTTGCCGCGCTCCCTCTTCGCCGAAAGCCTTCACCAGCAGCTTGTTGGCGTACTCGCGTCCACCCCGGGCCAGGTAGTCGCCGGTCAGCACCATGCGATCGAACTCTTCGAGCACCGTCAGGACGGTCTCGGCGGTGACCTGTTTCATGCCGGCAATTTCCTGGGTGACCTGCTCCACTTCCTGCTGCGATAGATGCCGGTAGATCTGGCTGGCGGCATCTTCCCCCAGAACGACGAGCAGGATGGCGGCTTTGCGCAGGCCCACGGGGGCGCTCATGGAGTCTTCTCCTCTTGCTGCACCCAGGTCTGCACCAGGCGGCTTACTGCCGCGGGCTCGGCCTGCGCCTTCTCGGTGAGCAGACGCTTCAGCTGGGTGGTGCGGTCGGCCCCGCTGGCTGCCGCAGGAAGGTTCGCTGGGGCCGAGCCTGCGGCCGCGGGCGCGGTTTGGGTGGAGATCCGGCTGGGCAGTTGGCGGAATGCGGCGACAGCCTGTTGCTTCACGGGGCGCAAGACCATCCAGTAAATCACCAGAAACAAAGCGGCCAGCCCCAGATAGCGCAAGCTCCACGACCAGGGCACGATCAAGGTGCGCCAGCGTTCGGTACGCGTCGGCGGGGCAAGAATTTCGACCGGAAGTTCCTGGAACGACAAATTCTCCACCGCCAGCACGTCGCCCCGTTGCGAGTCGATTCCAATGGCCGCGCCCGCGAGTTGCTCGATCTGCTTCATCTCCTCGGCCGTGCGCTTGCGCCGCGTGGTAGTGCGCTTCCCGGCCAACTCAGTGACCTCCACAGCATCGTCCACCAGCACGGCCGCTGCAATGCGGTGCAGCCGTCCGGGAGGCTCCACGCTGTGATGCATGGTCTTGCTGACCGCGAACGTTGTCGAGTCGGAGCGCGAACTGGACTGCTCGGATGCAGGCCCAACCGCAGACGCAACGCTCGATGCAGCGCTGGGCGGCGGAGTTCCCGGCGCGGCCCCGGGGGCCGCTGGTGCCGCTGGAGCCGCAGGCGCAGCCGTGCTGGCCGGAACATTGCTGGCCGTCCCCGGAATGCCGGCGGGCGCGCCGCCGCTGGAGCTTTCTTCGGCATGCTGCTGGGTCAGAGTGGCCGTGGTCTTCGGATCGTAAGTCTCCTGGGAATCTTCGCTCGTGCCAAGGTCATATTCCACATGCACGCTGGCGCGCACATGCTCGGGCCCCACCACCGGCTCGAGCGTGTGCACCAGTGTCTTTGCGAGTTCCTCGTCGAGACCATAGGCGGAGCGCCCGGCTCCGTCGCGGTTGTGCAGCAGCGGAGTATTGTTGTCGGCATCGACCAAAGTGACATTCTCCGGACGCAGGCGGTCGACGGCGCTCGCCACCAGCTGCGGGATGGCCTGCTGCGCCTGCTCCGACAAGCGGCCGCTGCGGGTTTTCAGAATCACCGCTGCTTTGGCCTCGCGCTGCTGCTCGGTAAACAGCGATTCCTGCGGCATCACCAGATGCACCCGCACCGCTTCCACTTCACTCAACGTCGATAGCGTGCGTTCCAGCTCGCCTTCGAGCGCCCGCTGGTAGTTCACTTTTTCGGTGAAATCCGAGCCCGCCCAGTTGGGGGTGTCGAACAGCTCAAAACCCATGCGCGCGGAGCGCGGCAGGCCCGAAGCCGCGGTTTCCAGGCGGCTGGCATCCAGCTTGTCTTCCGGTACCAGCACGCTGCCGCCGTCAGGGGAAATCTGGTGAGGAATGTTTTTCGCCGCCAGCCGGCCGCCCAGAGCCTGCGCCTCTTCCGGCCGCAGTCCCGAATAAAGCGTCACGTATTTCGGTTGACCGAGCAGAACCACGAACACCCACAGCGTGGCCGCGACCAGCACCGTTCCGCCGCCGATGAGCAGCCGCTGCGGCAGGCTGAGTCCGCCGAAGAACTGGCTGGCGCGGTCCCAACCGTCGCGGAAAGATTGCGTGTTGTCGGCGGCCATGGATTTTTTCTGCGTTCTGGTGGAGGCTTACTTCTTAACTGCGAATCCGGTTTTTTCTGCTTCGCGGCACTCCCTCCTCAGAATTGCATGCGCGAGATCTCCTGATAGGCGGACACGATTTTGTTGCGTACCTGCATCATCAGCTGAAAACTGAGGTCGGCTTTCTCGACCGCAATCAGCGCACTGTGCACATCGGTGCCGGTGCCGTCGAGCACTCCGGCGACCTTCGATTCGGCCGCGCCCTGCAGATTCTGCATGTCGTCGAGCGCGCTGTGCAGCACGTCGCTGAATTCGGGCTGTGCATCTGTATCGAAGCCAGAACCGGCGGCGCTCGTCGAAGCCGCACCCGCACCGTCGCCAGTCGTCCGCAGCGCGGCTTCGGCGGCGGCGGGAAGAATGCGTAACGAAGAAATCGCGCTGTTCATATCGTCCGTGCCCTCGGGTCGTGCGATGGATCGTGGCCACTTCCGGAGTTTTCGGCCAGCTTAAAAAGTCAGCTTAAAATCTGCAGCGACTGCTGCAGCATGTTTTTGCTGGCCTGCACCGCCGCCGCATTCAGCTGGTAGGCGCGCACCGCGCTCAACAGGTCGGCCATCTCGAGCACCGGATTCACGTTGGGATAGCTGACGTAGCCTGTCGCATCGGCGTCGGGATGTCCCGGCTCATAGCGCCGCGGCAGCGGGGAGGTGTCGGCCACCACGCGATCCATGCGCACTCCCGCCCCGGGATGGCCGGGCTGTCCATGAAAACCGGCCAGCAGCAAGGGAAACCGGGACATCGGCTGCGCCCGGAACACCACCAGTTGCCGCCGATACGGGCCGCCCTCGGGCGTGCGCGTGGTCTCGGCATTGGCCATGTTGGCCGCCACCACTTCCGCCCGCCAACGTTCCGCGCTCATGGCCGATCCGCTCACTTCCAGCATGCCAAACAGGTTCATGATGATGTACCTCCCGAGTTGATGGCTTGCGAAATGGTGTGAAACTCGTCTTTCAACAGCTGCACGCCCAAATTGAACTTCATCTGAGTCTCGGCCAGCAGCAGGCCTTCCCGCTCCACGCTGACGTTGTTACCGTCGGGCCGCTCCACCAGCCCGCGCACCGGGCGCGCCACCGGAGCGAAGGAGGCATACTGCAGCTGGCCAGACTGGCCCTCGGACGACTCGCCGCCATTCATCTCCGCCCGGTTCATCTCCTCATGAAAATCCAGATCACGGGTGCGGTAGCCCGGCGTGTCCACGTTGGCCATGTTGGCCATAATCAGTTTGGAACGGGCTGCGTTCACGTCGAGAAAGCGGGTCAGGGCTTCCACGCTCGAGTCTTCAATCATCGAGGTGTCAATCATGGACATAGCTGCTCCAGCGCGGCAGACCGTAGCTGCGAATCTTGTTGCGCACGGTGCGCAGGCTTACGCCCAGCAGCGCCGCCGCGCGCGAGCGGTTGCCGCCCGTCGATTCCAGGGTCAGGGCAAACAGCTTGCGTTCCATGTCCCCGAGCGAGACCCCGGCGCGCAGGCGATTGTCGGAAGAGGAAGCCTCGGCCGCCGCCGGATTCCAGGCACAATCTTCGAGCGCGGCAATTCCGATCTGGCTGGAGGTGGCGAGCGCCACCGCCCGGCGCAGGCAATTCTCGAGTTCGCGCACGTTGCCCGGCCAGGTGTGCGCCGCCAGCCGGTCCAGAAACTCGGGCGCCAGCTGCATGGTTCGGCCGGGCGGGGTATGCCGCCGCATGAAATGCTCGGCCAGTTCCGCGATATCTTCCGGACGCTCGCGCAGCGGAGGCAGGCTCAGCGGAATCACATTCAGGCGGTAATAAAGATCAGCCCGGAATCGGCCCTCGGTCACCATTTCAGATAACGAACGGTTGGTGGTGGCAATCACCCGCAGATCGACGCGCACCGTGCGGGTGTCGCCCAGGCGGTCGAATTCGCGCTCCTGCAGCACGCGCAACAGTTTCGGCTGCAGGCCGAGCGGCATCTCGCCAACTTCGTCGAGCAGCAGGGTTCCGCGGTCGGCCAGTTCGAACTTTCCGGGCTTCGCGGCGTGCGCCCCCGTGAACGCCCCCTTGGCGTGCCCGAACAATTCGCTTTCGAGCAAGGTCTCCGGAAAGGCGGAACAGTTGACCGCGATAAACGGATGGTCGCGGCGCGGGCTGAGCCGATGAATCAGACGCGCCACCAGTTCTTTTCCGGTGCCGCTCTCGGCTTCGATCAGCACGTCGGCGCCGCTGGCCGCCGCCTGGCGCGCCCGTTCCACCGCCCGCAGCCACGCCGGAGCGCTGCCGCTCAACCCGCTGGCAGCTTCGGCCTGGGTCTGGGCTTGCGCCAGAATGCGCTCGGCGGCCTGTTCGAGCTGTTCGAACGATACCGGTTTCACCAGATAGTCGCAGGCCCCATCTTTCATCGCCGCCACCGCCTCCGGCACACTGGCGAAGGCGGTCAACAGAATCACCGCGGTATGCGGAGCCAGCGCGCGCGCCTGGCGCATCACCTCCAGGCCGTCGCCCCCCGGCATGCGGATGTCGGTTACCACCAGCGCGTGCAGGCTCCGGCGAAAGCGCAGCAGGGCCTCGCCTGCGCTGGCCGCCGTCTCTGCCCGCCATCCCCGCCGCAGAAACCGGGTTTCGAGCGCGGAGCGCATGGCGCTGTCGTCGTCGACTACCAGGACGCAATTTGGATTCAAGCTGTCACCTCGCCGTCTTTTTCGCGGTTGTTGCCGGTTCGCGTGCCGATGTCTGGTTGCAACGCCTGGCCATCGCGCGCCGCCAGAGGAAACGTCAACGTAAAAACCGCCCCCCAACCGGGTTGGCTTTTGGCCACGATGCTGCCGCCGTGCTGCTCGACGATCCTGCGGCACACCGCCAGTCCCATCCCTGGACTTCCCGGGCGGGTACTGAAGCCGGCATCGAAAATCTTCGTCACATGCTCAGCCGCGATTCCCGGCCCGCTGTCGCGCACCGTGATGCTGACTACCTCGCCCGCCGGGGTCTTGTGCGTGTGCCCGGCCAGTTCCATCGAGCCGCCGCCGGGCAAGGCGTGCAGCCCGTTGAGCAACAGGTTCAACAGAACCTGTTCCAGGCGATGCCGGTCCGCCGGCATCTGCACTCCGGCCAGGCGGTGCCGCAGGCGGATTTCGACGCGGGCGCGGCGCGCCAGCGGCGCCAGAAAATTTTGCGCCCAGTCGAGCAGCTGGCCGAGATCGGTGGGAGCGCGCCCGGCTTCGGGCTGGCTGTGGAAATGCAAAACGTTATTTACGGTCGCGGCCAGGCTGCGCATTCCCGCCTGCAGGTGTTCCACCCACTCCCGCGATTCGGGGCTGAGTTCGACTTCGGCCAGCAATCCGGCAAACAGTTCCAGGCTGCCCAGCGGGTTGCGGATCTCGTGCGCCAGCACCGCCGACATTTCCGCCAGCGCCTGCTCACGCTGCAGCTTCTGTTCCGCCTGCTCCAGGCGCTTGCGTTCACTGATGTCGCGCAAAATGAAGACGGAAGAACGCGGCGCGCCTTCGGGGACGGCGGCGTGCCGCACCGCCAGCCAGCGTTCTTTTTCAGGAACTTCCGGTCCAGGAGCACTCGAATCTGTTTGCGACACCCTTTGCTCCTGCTCGCCGTTTTCGGTGCGGGCCCGGTTCAGCAGTTCGCCGAGTTCAGTGCCCAGGCTCGAAACCGAGGTGGGTTGAGGAAAACTCTCCGCATTGCCGCCGCTTCCCCATCCCAGCAGACGCCGGCCTTCGGGATTCACCCGCGAGATTTCACCGTTGTCGGCGACCACCAGAACGCCGCAGGGCAGACCCTCCAGAATGCGGTCCAGGTGCTGCCGCATGGTGCGGTTTTCTTCCAGACTGCGCGCCAGCCCGCCATTGCTCTCTTCCAGTTCCTGGCGCAGCCGCCCCACCTCGGCGCGCAGCAGGCTATAGGAACGTTCGAGCGAACCGGCCGCATCGGCGAACGAAGTGAAAGCCTGCAGCAGGAACTGCTCGTCTCCGGAGACAGGCGCCGGAAAGCTCGGAGAAGGAGCCGAATGCAGGAGCAGGGTGCTCATCGTACCGGCAAAGTTTGCACGGCTGTGGCCGTGGGGAGTGGCGGATGTCTAAGATGTCTCTCAGGAGTGGAGTGTACGAGCCCCGACTGAATGGGGCGCGCTTAATGAGAAGGCGAGTGTGGGGGCGGAACCGGTGGCGGCACAGCGTTGTAAGAAAGAGCGTTGTAAGAATAGGAAAAACTCAGATGCTCGGGCAAAACCGTGTCGCCGTTTTCCACCAGAATCGACGCCCGCTCCATCACATGCTGGAGTTCGCGCACATTGCCTTTCCAGGGATTGTCCTCGAGGATGCGGACGGCATCCGCGCTCAGGCGCGGGCAAGGCATGCTCATGGCCGCCGCCATGCACGCCAGAAAATGCTCGGCCAACACTGCGATGTCGGCGCGACGCTCCGCCAGGGGCGGCAGGACAATCGGGAACGCGGACAGCCGGAAGAAAAGATCTTCACGAAATGTGCCTTGCGCGGCCCGGCTGGCCAGATCCACGTTGCTGGCCGCCAGTACCCGCACGTCCACGCGCACCAGTTCGGGGGAACCCAGGCGCTGGATTTCTTTTTGCTCCAGAAAGCGCAGCAGTTTGGCCTGCATCCCTAACGGCAATTCGCTGACCTCGTCGAGAAAAAGGGTTCCTCCATGGGCCGCGTGAATCCTTCCGATCTGCGACTGTACGGCCCCGGTGAAGGCTCCGCGGGCGAAACCAAAAAGCTCGGACTCGAGCAGCGCCTCGGGGATCGCCGCGCAGTTGACCACCGCGAACGGTTTGCCCGCCCGCGGGCTCAGGGCATGCAGCGCCCGCGCTACTAGTTCTTTCCCCGTCCCGGTAGCTCCGGCGACCAGCACCGTGATGGGACGCGGGGCGACCAGCCGCACCAGGCGATAGACGCGGCCCATGGCCTCGCTCGTCCCAATCATTCCCGGCAGTGGCTCGATCCGCCGGGGCGGGGGGTCGCGGGGCGCGGTCTCAACCGACCTGGTTTCAACCAGCCCCATCTCGTGCCTTATTCCATCCCGGCCCAGGCCGCGGCGCTGCCAGGCGGATCTTTCCCGTTCTCCGGCGCCCGCCGTGTCGTTTTCTAGGGGCGCGTTGCTGTCGGAGTCGAGCATCACCACCTGGGTCCCGGGAAAGCGCCGCTCAATGATGGCGATCAATTCCTCGGCATCCAGGTCGGGCAGGCGCCGGTCCAGAAACAGAACCTCGCAGTCGTGCTTTTCGAGCGTAAGCAGGGCTTCGGCTCCGCCCAGAGCCTGCTGCACCGGCCGGCAGCGGCCGTTCAGGGTCAGCAGAACTTGCTCCCGCAGAGCGCTGCTGGGACTGGCTATCAATGCGCCGCCGGAGGGTGAGAGGTTAGGAATCGTGGTCAATCCGATCATTGCTGGTCTCCGTCCCGCCGGTCTTTGTGCTGCTGGTCCCCATTTAGCGACTGTCCAACTGCCGAGCTCCTGCTGGAATGGGTCGACGGCGCAATGCCGGCGGCAGCCAAAGGCAGCCGCGCGACCACGGTATGGAAACTGCCGGTCTTTTCCGGGTCGGCAGAGCGCTCCCGGGACCAGTCTCCACCCAGACGCTTCCATCCCGCCTCGGCGAGCAGCAGACCAAGCTCGGGGCGGGAAGAGAGGTCAAGTTTGGTGGCCTCGGTTCCGGCGTCCCAGCGAACCTGCAGCCGGGCCTGGCCGGACTCCGGATGCGCACGGATTCGCAAGTCGCCGCCAGCGGCTGTAAGACTAAGAGCCGAATCGAGAAAACGAAAGACCTCGCCTGCCAGCTTATGCCGCGAGGCGTATACCAGCAGTGGCACGTTGCAATGCAGAAGGATTTGACCCTTTTTCTCTCCCGCTACCGGCTGCAGTTCACCCACGACCTGGCGCAAGAGGGCGTCCAGTGCAATCACCTCGCGCTGGGCGCGTACCGCGTTGTCCGGTTTGAGTCCATCCCCTTCATTTTCATTCACTTGCCGGTATTCCAGCGGAGTTTCTTCCTGATTCTCCACGAGTTCCCCGATCGCCGCTACCAGCATGCTCATTCTTCCTGCCAGTTCGAGGCCTTCGCGCAGGGTGCGGACGTACTGTTCCGGGGTGCGCTGCCCCACCAGAGCCAGTTCCAGGGAGCAGTGCAGACCGGTCAAAGGCTGCTTGAGGGCATGCAGCATATGCTGCAAGGGGCTGCGGCCCGGGGATAGCAGGCCCGGAATTTCATCGGAGACCAACCCACGTCCCGCCTCGCTCATGCCCGGGCCTCTGCCGCCGTGCTGATCTCATAGCCCACGCCGCGCACCGTGCGGATCAGTTTTTTGGGCTGGCCATCATCAATTTTCCGGCGCAGGTAGTTGATGTAGACGTCGACCACGTTGGTGGTGGTGTCAAACGTCAGATTCCAGACATGTTCGATGATCATGGCGCGGGTCACGCGCCGCCCGGCATTGCGCATCAGGTATTCCAGCAGCGCGAACTCTTTGGTGGTCAGTTCCACCCGGCGGCCGGCACGCTCGACCTTTCGCTCGATGCGGTCAAGCTTGAGATCTTCCACCTCCAGCACCGCTTCCGAAGGCAGATGGCTGCGCCGAACCAGCGCCCGAATGCGGGCCGAAAGCTCGCTGAACGAAAATGGTTTCGCCAAGTAATCGTCCGCCCCGGTGTCCAGACATTGCACCCGGTCTTCGACCCGCGTGCGCTGAGTCAACACCAAGACCGGCAGGCTGGGCTGTTTCAGCCGCAGGTAGCGCAGCACATTCACGCCATCGAGCTTCGGCAGGTTCAAATCGAGAATCACCACGTCGTATTCGGCTTCATCGGCCGCCGCGCGTGCCAATTCGCCGTCCGAAAACACGTCCACCGCGTAGTGCTCTGCCTCAAGACCCTGGCTGACAAACTTCGCCAGGGCTCCATCGTCTTCCGCAATCAGAATGCGTCGCATGAGTGACCCTTAATCCCGCAGCCTGATTCTAGTGAGAAAACACTCAAGTGAAACCGAAACCATGATGATCCAAAGGTCTGTACTTCCCGGAACGGAGCCCTTGTTCAAAAGAGAAATCGGTGGCCGATGTCTCTTTCTCTCGATTCTTCCGCGAACCCGAACGGCCAATTCCCCGAACCCCCAGAAGAATAGATAATTTCTACTGGACTCTTCTCCCCGAGGCCGCCATCTGGACATGTTGAGCAAAGCTACGGTGAAATCTCTGCTGCTGCCCGGCGGCCTGTTGCTGGCTGCCGTCGCACTGCTGCAAACCGGCCTGCTCACACTCACCGTGCCCGGGCTGATGTTTGTTTTCTATGGAGCGGTTACGGCTGGACTGCTGCTGGCGTGGCGCTTCCACTCCAGCCGCGTCTTCTTCGCGTTGTTATTGCTGCTGCTCGCGCAAGAAGCCACCGCCGCATTTTCGGCGGGAAGGCTCCCTCTTACAGGTTCTGGACGCACGGCTCTTGAAGCCGTCGCCTTTTTAGTGCCGCTGAATTTTGTTTTGCTGTCCCTGCTGCGCGAACGCGGGTTTGCCTTTCCGAACACCGGACCGCTGTTTCTTCTTTGGTTTGTGCAGGCGACGGCAGTCTTCGCGATCTGCCGCGCGCTGCCCACCGCAGCCGCGCTCCCCGCACACGCATCGCGTCACGCCGCGACACCGTTAGCTCCACCTCTACCCACCTACATTCTGTGGATCTTCGCCGCAGCCGGCGTCACCCTGCTGGTGCGTTTCCTGCTCTTGCGCAAGCCGGTGGAGAGTGCCTTGCTATGGTCGCTGTTCGCTTTCTTCCTGGCCGTGTATTTCGGAGGACAAGGTCGCATCGCCCTGGCCTACAGCGCGACCGCGGCACTGATCCTCGCAGTTTCCATCATCGAGACTTCTTATCTTCTGGCCTATCATGACGAGCTCACGACCCTGCCGTCCCGCCGCGCCCTCAACGACGCGCTGCTGAGTCTTCAGGCCCCGTATTCGATTGCCATGGTCGACATCGATCATTTCAAGCAGTTCAACGACCAGCACGGTCACGACACCGGAGACCAGGTTTTGCGGTTGGTGGCTGCGAAGCTGGCGCGCGTAACCGGAGGCGGACAGGCCTACCGCTGCGGCGGAGAAGAATTCACGATTCTGTTCGCAGGCAAAACGACCGATGATGTTGTGGAACATCTCGAACAGCTGCGCCGTACGATCGAAGCTGCCCGCTTTCGTCCCAGAGGCGTCGTCGACCGCCGGCAGACGCCGCGTGGCCCAGACCGCCGCACCGTGCGCCAGCGAGGCCGCGCGCGAACCGGACACGCCGTGCGTCGCCTGGCGCAAGTGGAAGGCCCCGGCGCGCTCTCTGTGACTGTGAGTATTGGAGTTGCCGCCGCGACAGAAGAAAGGCCAGATCCCAGCCGGATCATGGATGCCGCCGACAAAGCTCTATACCGCGCCAAGGGCAATGGGCGAAACCGCGTGGAGACTGCGTCCGCCCCGCGACGCCGCACGCGCGTCAAAACGGCAGGGATCGCGTAAGCTCGGTCCGAGAAGTAAGTCCTGACAAGTCAATCGGAGCTATATACTTAATACTTAGCTCCCGATAATCCAGAAAGAAAAGCCATACTGAGCACCGATGTCCAATACCGAACTGGCCAAACGCCTGACCGATACGCTGAAGTCCACATTCTCGCCGAAGCTGTTCAACCCATATCGTGACCGCTGCGACGACTGCAAGCCATCCAATGGTCCAGAGGCAAAGCTGGCCCGGCTCGCGGCTCATCTCGACTGTGATCCGAAGTTTATTCTTTGCGGAGAAGCGCCGAGTCATCGCGGGTGCAGACACAGCGGGATCGCGTTTACCAGCGAATGTCAACTCTTGGATGGGAGGATTCCTCGCATACCTAAGATGAATCAAAGACTCACCAGCGGGGACGATCCCTATTTCGAAGGCTCTGCCAAGATCGTCTGGGATGAACTGTATGAGTTGCGCATTGAGAAGCGCACGATTCTGTGGAACGCACTTCCAATGCATCCTCATAGGCCGAGGGAGCCACAATCAAATCGAACGCCAAAGTCTGCCGAATTTAAATTTGGCGAGGAGGCCCTGCGGACGCTCGTTGCCGCATTCCCTTTAGCGAAAGTTGTTGCCGTCGGCAGGAAGGCGGAGGGATCGCTCAAATCACTCAAATTGACGGGCGTTCCCGCAACGCGGGTCCGCCATCCCGCCCGCGGGGGCGCGAAGGAATTTATCGAGGGGTTGGAACGATTTGTTAGGAGCCATCCCGGGCGAACTGCGGTCGAGTAGAGTCTGTTCGATTAACTCCCGAAGCGAAATCGCAAGGCCAAACCTGCAAGGGAGCTATGTATATAGTTCCCAAATCAATCCTCGGGAATAAGTTTGAGGGCCTATGTCGCACCCACTTCTGTTGTTCACAGAAGCGGGTGCGAACACAGAGCCACTTCACCTCCGCCTGACTTACGCGCCTTCGGGAGCATGCAGCACCCTGAACGTATTTCCGCCATTGGACCAAACCAGAATCAGAGCATCCTGACCCTTCGGCACTTTGCCCAGCTCCTGCTGAACATCGGCCGCGGTTTGGACTTTGTGACGGTTTACTTCCAGGATCACATCGCCGCGCTGCAGCCCGGCGTTGTCGGCGGAACTTCCCGGCTGCACCTGCTCAATCACCGCTCCGTGAACGTCGCTAGGTGCCTGAATCTGGCCCCGCAGGTCGGGAGTGAGATCGCCGAGCCCAATGCCCCAGCGCATTTTGCCCTGGCCATCCTCGGAGCTGCCGTTTCCGGCTGCTGCGCGGTCGCCCATGGCTTCCAGCGTGACCGGGATAGTCATGCTCTTGCCGTTGCGCAGAATCTCCAGCGTGATCTTCGCTCCCGGACCTTTCTGGGCCACGGTTGCCTGCAGTTCCCCGGCGTCAGTTACTTTTTGATTGTCGATCTTGGTGATGACATCGCCAATCTTCAAGCCCGCTTTGGCTCCCGGAGAATCTGCTTCTACCTGGTTAACCAATGCACCCGTAGCGTTCGAGTCGTCGAAGAACTTGGCGTTCTCCGGCGTCACGTCCGAGATACCCACGCCGATGTGGGCGTGCGTGACTTTGCCATCACGAATCAGAGTCTCCACCGTAGGCCGGACAATCTGCGATGGGATGGCAAATCCCATCCCCGAAAACGAGCCTGAGTTGGAGATCAGAAACGTGTTGATGCCAATCACTTCACCGCGTGCATCGACCAACGGGCCGCCGGAATTTCCCGGGTTGATGGCTGCATCGGTCTGGATGAATTCACCGGGCTTGCGCCGATCGCTCGGGTCCGGGTTCGCGCGCTTGACCGCGCTCACAATTCCGCGAGTCACAGTAAAGCGTTGCCCGAAAGGATTGCCGAAGGCCAGCACCGTTTGTCCGGGGCGCACTTCAGTGGAGTCGCCCCACGGAACGCTGGCCAGATCTGTGGCGTCAACTTTCAGAACCGCCAAATCGGTCAGCGGATCGGTTCCTACCAGCTTCGCTTTCAGAACTCGCCGATTGGTCGTGGTCACGCGGATGTCGACCGCTCCTTCCACGACGTGATTGTTAGTGACAATGTATCCGTCAGGAGAAATCACGACGCCGCTGCCGATGCCGTGCTCAACTTCCGGCCGCTCAGGCATCATGCGCTGGCCAAAACCCTGACCGAACGGATTACCCTGCCCGAAGAATCGCTGTATGTCTGGCGGTAGTTGCTGGCCCTCGAGATCCGGTTTGCTGCGCGAGGTCACCGCGACGTTGACCACCGCCGGGGTTACGCGGGCTGCCAGTGTCTCCATGGCCCGATCGATCGCGAGCAGAGCGCCGACGCTGTCGTCGCTCAGCGGTCCCGCTGCGGGAGCCGCAACGGCCGCGCTGGCCGCAGCCGGCTTCGCCCATTCGTAGGTTGCGAACGAAGCCAGTGCCAGCGCCAGTGCAGACGCCAGTAGCCGCCTCGTCCATTTGGTTGTGGAGTATTCGTGTGAGTTCATAACTGAAACTTCCTTTCCTCTTTTTCGTGAAATGAGTTAACAACTAATTCGTTAGTTACCAAGAGTCGAATTACGCCCTGCTTCTTCATTTGCAAAATTTCTAAGTTTCCTTGTGTGGAATTGTGTTGGAGGTGGAATTGTCGTTTGGCGAGTGCAGCACAATCCGCCACACGCTGATGCGATACGCGGCCGGTGTTGCGGAACCGTTACCTGCTGAACTTGTACTTGCTGAACCTGGCCACCGGCCTTCAACAATTACGAATACCGCTTCGGTGACTGGCATTTGACCGGTTGCGGAATCCGTCGAATAAAACAAATCCGATGTCATCGGCTGCGGCGATGGAAAGTTTGTGTTGCTCGCGTTGTTTGCGTTTTCGTCCGCGCTGAAGATTGCTACGTTCCAATAAACATTCTGCGCCAAATCAGAGTTTGGTCGCGCGCTCTTGGCCGGGGTCGCGCGCGGATGCGGAGGAGTGAATTTAACCTTCACCGGGCGAGGAGCGCTCCCTGATTCAGCAGATCGCGGACTTGTGAATGAGTAGGGCGCCAAAAACGCAGCTGCAGGCGGAGCGACGCTCGGCCTGCTCGACACGCCGGCAACCTGCGCCGCTTTTGGAAAACTGTCTTCGAACCCAACCAGCCTCGGCGCTCTTGAAATCCCCGTCGCGCAGGCGATGGCAAACCCCGCCACCAACAACACGGCCGGCTTCCAGCTATGTGCCGCCGCTATCGAGCGATCCGCGTTAAGAATCTGCGCTACCCGCAGGGTGGTCTGCCGAATGCGGCCCAGAGCCGCTTGCGCCAGCGCCAGGCTGCGGCGCGCGAAACTTTTTTCAGCCAGATGCGTGAGGCACTCCGCATACGCGCGCGGATTCGCCGTCTCGGCCACAACGGCGTCGTCACACGCCATTTCGCGCTCCAGCGACAATTGCTTCTCGATCCACCACGCCGCCGGATGAAAGAACAGCAGCGCCTTCAGAATTTTCTGTGCCAGGTTGGTCCAGTCATCCCAACGCTGCAAATGCGCGAGCTCGTGCAAAAGAATTTGCTGAAGTTCTGACGGAGAAAGTTCCTGCAGCAGCCATCGCGGAATGACGACGGCGGGATTCACAAAACCAATCACCGTAGGAACGCCGACGCGATCGGAGACGCATAGCGTAGCTGGCCTGGACCTTCTCCGGCCCGCCAAACCTTGACACGACAGTGTTTCTCGCAGTTCCCGGTCCAGCGACGCCGTATCGACTGCGATGCAACTCCGCCGTATCGCGCGCAGACGCCATAAACCCACACCCACCCGCGCCAAACCAAACGCAGCGATTCCAGCCCATGCGACGAATAGCCAAAGCGCCCACGAGCCCGGCAGGATGATTTCCGGCCTCGTTAGAGTTGCAGTCGACGTACTCGCGCCAGTCGCCCAAGCAGCGCCAGCCAGCAACGGCAATGCCGCCATTGCCATCAACGCAGAGAAGCAGACTGCAAACCGCGCGCCTGAGCTCCAGCGGCGGGCCATTCGTAAGACGAGCCCAGCAAAGGCGGCGACCAGCGTGCCTTCGACCAGGCAGTCGACGATGCGCGCCGCCGACAACTGGGCAATCGCATCCAGACCAAGATTGAGACTGAGATTGATCGCGGCCGTCATCTCGTGCTCTCTCCGCGTGCGCCCTTTCCATCGAGCAACTGACGTAATCGTTGCAACTCGTCGGCGTCGATGCCCTTCTCTTCCAGAATATTCAGCACCAGCGATTCGTGGGAGTCGCCAAAGAAGCGGCTCACCAGATGCCTCACCTCGAGGCGGCTCGCCTTCTCACGGTCGACCTGCGGGACAAAAATATGCGCCCGCCCATCCTTCACGTGCTTCAAATAGCCCTTCTTTTCCAGGATGCGAATGATGGTCAGCACTGAGTTGTAGGCCAGAACCGGCTCGGCCGGCAGGCCCTCCATTACCTCATGGACGGTCGCCGAGCCCTTCAGCCAGAGCACGTTCATGATGCGCAACTCCGCTTCGGTCAGGGTTGCAGATTGGCTGCGAGCCAAATTTCCTCCAGTGTCGCCACGAGCGTCACTTGATCAGACGCGGCAGGCGGCGGAACGTCAACTAATTATTTAGTTGCGGGATCGGCATCCAAAGTTGCCTGAACCTCGCAACCGGGGGGTTTGCCCAGCCTAAAGCCGCAATGGGCTTGGTGTAAGTGATTGAAATCGCGATGGTTGACAGCTTCTCCCCCTCATGAGCCACGGAGCAGCCCGCAACTCCTGCCAGAACTGCAGTTGGGTTGACCCTCCAACTCGGGTATGCTGGGGCCCACCACATGCCTCCGACGCCCTCAGAACGCCCCGCGATTGAGTTTGTGAACGTCTCCTACGTCGCGCCCGGGGGGCAGCCGGTGTTGTCGCGTCTGAATCTGTCTGCTCGCGAAGGCGAGATGCTGATTTTGCTGGGGCGCAGCGGTTCGGGAAAGACGACCGCGCTTAAGTTGGTGAATCGACTGCTGTTACCTAGCGCGGGCGAAGTGCGTGTCAACGGAGTTTCCAACTCGCAAGGCGATGTCATTCGCCTACGGCGCGGCATCGGCTATGTCATTCAGGATGTTGGCCTGTTTCCGCATTTCACCGTGGAGCGGAACATTGGCCTGGTGCCGACGATCGAGGGATGGCCGCAGGAACGTATTCGCCCTCGAATCAGTGAGTTGCTGCAGATGGTGGGGCTGGACCCTGCAATGGCTTCGCGTTATCCGCATCAGCTATCAGGCGGACAGAGGCAGCGAGTGGGTGTGGCTCGGGCGCTCGCCGCCGACCCCGGCATCCTGTTGATGGACGAACCCTTTGGGGCGCTTGATCCTCTTACGCGGGCGGAACTGCAGCAGGAATTTCTGGCTTTGCAACAGCGGCTTCGCAAAACGGTGGTTTTTGTTACCCACGATCTTCGCGAGGCGTTGCGGCTGGCGTCGCGTATCGCACTGATGGACGCAGGGCGGCTGGTCGCGGTGCTCACTCCACAGGATTTCCTGCGGTCGAACCACCCATTGGTATCCGCCTACGTAAGAGCATTCGAAGATGGGCCGGAACGGCCTGGGAATAATCGAGGCACGGAATGAACTTTTTTCATTTCCTCTGGCAGAACCACGCTGACGTGCTGGAACTCACGCTCCAGCATCTGTGGCTGGTCGGGTGGTCCACGTTGTTCGCGATCGTGATCGGCATACCGCTGGGCATCGTGATCGCGCGTCATCCGGCGTCGAGCAAGCCCGTGTTGGCATGCGCCAATATTATTCAAACCATTCCGAGCCTTGCGCTCTTTGGATTTCTGCTGCCCGTGCCCTGGCTCTTCGACCGCGTGGACCGCCTGGCGATTCTTGCCCTCACTCTGTATGCGCTGCTGCCCGTGATCCGCAACACTTACACGGGAATCCGGGGGGTCGATCCGGCGGTGGTCGAGGCTGGACGCGGCATGGGGCTCACCGACTCGCAGCTTTTGTTCCAGGTGCAGTTGCCGCTGGCTCTCAGTGTGATTCTGTCGGGTGTGCGAGTTGCTATCGTCATCTCGGTGGGCCTTGCCACCATTGCGGCTGCGATCGGCGCCGGGGGCCTGGGAGAATTTATTTTTCGCGGGCTGGCCATGGTGAACAACCAACTCATCCTGGCCGGGGCGATTCCCGCCGCGATGCTCGCGCTACTCGCGGATTTCAGCGTGGGCTGGCTGGAGAGGCGCCTGCAGCCGCGATGAAGATTTATCTTAACGGTCGGGTTCGTAGCGGCTCATTTTGAATTTCTTCCCGTACTTAGCCGTTAAAACTTCTTATTCGTACAAGAGCAAAACCCTTTAACCGCAGAGTTCGCAGAGGAAAGCCGCAGAGTACGCAAAGAAATTCAAAATGAATCACCACCCTCTCGGAGTTGCTGGAAGATCCGCCAAAGTCGTGGTGGACCGTGCGACACGTTGGACTCTTTGCGCTGTGGTTCTCTGGCCAATCCTTCTGGTGCTGTTGATTCTGCTTGCGTCTTCCTGTGCCCCTTCGCACTCCGATCGCGTGGTGATCGGCTCCAAGAATTTCACTGAGTCACTCATCTTGGGTGAGCTTATGGCGCAGCAGATCGAAGCGCACACCAGCTTGAAAGTGGAGCGGCGCTTTTACCTTGCGGGAACCTACATATGCCATCAGGCGGTGCTGGCGGGCCGCATCGACATTTATCCGGAATACACGGGCACCGCGCTGAGCGCCATTCTCAAGCAGCAAGCTGGCGGCGATCAGGCTGCGGTGTATCAGCGCGTAAAGAATGCGTACGCGCGTCTCGGGCTGACGCTGGGCCCCGGCTTTGGCTTCAACGATACTTTCGCGATGGAGATTCGCGGTGAGGATGCACGCCGCTTGCAGCTCAAGACACTGTCGCAGGCTGCCGCATTCGCTCCGCAGTGGCGGGCTGGCTTCGGCTACGAGTTCATGGAGCGGGCTGACGGCTATCAAGGTCTGGCTGCGGCCTACGGGCTCCACTTTGCATCGCCGCCCCGGGTGATGGATCTGGGCCTGCTCGCGCGAGCGCTGCGGGATCATCAGATCGACTTGGCCGCGGGCAACAGAACTGATGGGCTGATTCCGGCGCTGGATTTATTCGTGCTGGAAGATGACCGGCATTATTTTCCTCCGTATGAGGCCGTGCCCGTGATCCGCGAACAGAGTCTGCGGCTGCATCCGGAAGTGTCTAAGGCGCTCGCCGCGCTGGCGGGAAAAATCTCCGACCAGGAAATGCAGAATCTGAACTATGCGGTCGATGGGCAGCGTCGCGATGTGAAAGAAGTGGTGCGGGAATTCCTGCGGCGCAAGGGATTGGTGCATTGACCTGCGCTCGCGTCGTTGGTGACCACAGCGAGATCGAGAGCCTGGCCCCGCATCACAGATTTTGGATTCACGTAGGGATCCTTCGACTCCGCCGAGCGATTCGCATTCGCGAATCTCTCTGCTGCGCTCAGGATGACAGGGAGAGAGTGTTGCGTTTGCGCATACGCTTCAGCAAGGCGTTCTTCCGAGCCGCAGTTAGATCAGCAACTCGCCCCGCAACGTGAGCACTGCATTGCCTTTCAGCGCGACGCGTTCTCCGCGCATCTCGCACCACAGTTCGCCGCCGCGGTCTGATACCTGGCGCGCGTGCAGGTGCGTTTTGCCGAGCCGGGCTGACCAATACGGAATCAGCGTGCAGTGCGCCGAGCCGGTCACAGGATCTTCCGGCACGCCGTAGCTTGGGGCGAAATAGCGCGACACGAAATCAGTCTGCTCTCCCGGTGCAGTGATTCCGACCGTGAAGGGATGGAGCTGTTCCAGCAATGCGAAATCGGGCCGGATACTTCGCACCACCTGCTCCGATTCGTAAACCGCCAGGTACTTGCTGTTTCCTTCGATGACCGTCAGCGGAACGGGCGCTGCGCCAAGGGCGCGGAACAATTTCTCCGGCGGATTGGGACACTGCCGCGGTGAGATCGCGGGAAAATCCATGGATAATAAATCGCCATCGCGCGACACGGTGAGCGTGCCGCTATAGCGAGTTGCAAAGCGCACCGAGTTGCGTCCGGGGTGGAGAATGTTCAATACTACGAACCCCGAAGCCAGGGTCGCGTGGCCGCACAGCTTCACCTCGCAGCGGGGAGTGAACCAGCGCAGCTCGTAATGGCCGTGATGGTCTTTCTGTGCAACAAAGAAGGCGGTCTCGGAAAGATTATTTTCAGCTGCGACCTGTCGGAGCCGGTCGTCATCTAACCAGCAATCGAGTGGGCACACCGCAGCCGGATTGCCTTCGAAAGGCTTGGCAGCAAACGCGTCGACGTGAAACAACGCTGACGGCATGACGTTAATAATACTGGCTGCGGCTCGTGACCTGGGGCGGCAAACGTAGTTCTCTGGCCTTTTCGCAGGATTCGCATCGGCGGGGCGTCGCACGGACGAACCGGCAGCGCTTTCTGCGGAAGAAAAAAACTGGAGGCCCGAATGCTAGCCACCCAGACTCTCGCCGAAACCAGCCGTGAACTAGCCAACCGCCTGTTCCATGCTCGCCGCCAAAGTGACGCGCTGTTCAGTGTTGTTCGTAGCGACTTTCTCTACGAGCGGCCGATCCCGCAGCGCCATCGCATCGTGTTTTATGTGGGACACCTCGAAGCATTCGATTGGAATCTGCTCGGGGATCGCGTTTTCGGACTGAAGAGCGTGCAACCCGAGCTGGATCGGCTCTTTGCCTTCGGCATCGACCCCGTCGGCGGGGGTTTGCCCGCCGATGTCCCGGCTGATTGGCCTTCCCTGCGCAAAGTGCACGACTATGTGGGACGATGCCGCGCTGCGCTGGACGAAAAGCTGACGGCTGGAGATCTGGCTTGTGATTCCCCGGCCTGCGACGGTTTCCCCCTGCGAACTCTGCTCCACGTGGCCATCGAGCACCGGCTGATGCATCTCGAAACTCTGGCCTACATGCTGCATCAGTTGCCGCTTGATCAGAAAATTCCGCAAGCCGATCCGCAGGTCCCGCCTGCTGCGCCGATGACGAATGGAACGGTCCGCATCCCTGCTGGTTCGGTAACCCTCGGCCTTCCGCGCGATTCTGAAATCTTCGGCTGGGACAACGAATTCGCCGCGCACACTGTGGCCGTTCCGGAGTTTGAAATCGATCCATATAAAGTCACCAACCAGCGATATCTCGAGTTCATCCAAGCTGGAGGGTATGAAACGCGCGCATTCTGGAGCGACGAGGATTGGCAGTGGAAAGCGCAAATGGGAATCACTCATCCCGTTTTCTGGAGGTGGGACGGCAATCAGTGGCTGTATCGTACGATGTTCGACGAACTGCCGTTGCCGCTGGATTGGCCGGTCTACGTGAGCCACGCGGAAGCTGAGGCGTACGCTCGCTGGGCAGGGAAATCGCTGCCCACGGAAGCGGAGTGGCAACGAGCCGCGTACGGGACCACGCTCGATACGGATTCCAAATCTGATCTGAATTCGAAAGCCGGGAATTTTGATTTTCGCCGATGGAATCCGGTTCCCGTGAACACGTTCCCGCAGGACCATAGCGCCTTTGGCGCGCACGGAATGGTTGGCAACGGATGGGAATGGACTTCGACTCTTTTCGATCGATTTCCCGGGTTCGAGCCATTCCCGTTCTACCGCGGTTACTCTGCTGATTTTTTCGATGGCAAGCACTTCGTTATGAAGGGCGGGTCGGCGCGGACCGCCGCGTGCATGTTGCGGCCCAGTTTTCGCAACTGGTTCCAGCCGCACTACCAATACGTTTATTCCGGATTCCGCTGCGTTAATCGCTGATGGTTGCTGAAGACGATTGCTGGAGACGTGGAAAGAGGTTCACGAAATGCTGGTTCATACGATCACCGCCAATGCCGCCCCCGCCTTCGCTGCCGACGTGCGAGCCGGGCTGACCAATCCTATCCAAAAAGAACTTCCGTCGAAATATTTGTACGACGACGTGGGCTCCGCGCTGTTTGAAGTGATCAGCCATCTCCCGCAGTATGGCTTGACCCGCGCGGATGAGCGGCTGCTGCGCCGGCACGCCACCGAGATTGTGGAGCGCCTGCCAGGTTCGGTCGCGGTGGCGGAACTCGGCAGCGGCAGCGGGAAAAAAACTCGGTGGATACTCGAAGCGCTCTCTCGCCGCCAGCGAACTTTTTATTATCCGGTCGAGATATCGCGGTCCGCGCTGGTGATGTGCGAGCGCGAACTTAGTGACATCGACAGCATCAGCATTCTCGGTTTTGAGCGTGAATATCTGGATGGGTTGCTGGAAATTGCGGCCCACCGGCGCAGCCAGCAGCATCTTCTCGTGTTGTTTCTGGGGAGCACCATCGGCAACTTCGACCGGCCGGCTGGGGTTACGTTTCTCGAGGAGGTTCGACGGATCCTTCAGCCTGGGGATTCGCTGCTGCTGGGCACGGATCTCGAAAAGCCCGCTCCTCAACTGCTGGACGCTTATGACGACGAACTGGGTGTGACCGCTGCCTTCAACCTGAATCTGCTGGCGCGCATCAATCGCGAGTTGGACGCTGACTTTGATTTGACGCAGTTCGCGCACATCGCCAGAATCAACCACGAGGCCCGCAGCATCGAGATGCGCTTGCGGTCGGCGCGGGCGCAGACCGTAAACATTCCGGCAGCCGGGCTGAGCGTGGAATTTCTGAAAGGTGAGACGGTCTGGACCGAGAGCAGCCACAAATATTCTCCAGAGGAAGTTTTCCAGATGGCGGGAAACGCCGGGTTCCGCTGCGAGGCGCAGTGGATCGACGGGCAATGGCCGTTTGCGGAAAGCTTGTTCATCGCGGAGTAGCTTGCTCCCGGCCTCACAGCTTGCATAGTGCGCTTTGTGCGGTAGTATCGTGATTCACACGCTGGTTCGTGGAGGGCGCGATGCCGCAGGAATGCAGTCATCTTGATGAAATCAAAATAAGAACAACCAAGACGCACGTGTGCGAGGAGTGCGTTGAACTTGGCGATACTTGGGTTCACCTGCGCTTGTGCCTGATCTGCGGCCATGTCGGCTGCTGCGACTCATCCAAGAACGAGCACGCCACCAAACACTTTCATCACAGCAAGCATCCACTGATTCGTTCGATCGAGCCCGGAGAAAACTGGATATGGTGTTATGTGGACGAGCTCAGCCCGGGCGAGATTGCAGCCTGATTCATTCGAGGCTGCGGGCGAAAATCTAACAACTCGAAATGCAAGGATGTGTTCCAGTGTGTTCGTGGAATCTGACTGCGCGGCTGCGCTTGAGTTTATTGGCGATTGTTGGTGCGGCACTGTTGATCGCACCTGAAGCAGATGCGGCCGGTCAGGCGCCGGCCGTAAGTAGTCTGACTCCGCCAGCGCACCTGACTGCCGAACAGGATCACCAGCGGCTGTTGGATCTGCTGCATATTACCGCATTGCGGCGCGGCCCCGACGGCGACCCGAAATCTCCTAACGCTGCCAATGTGGACGAGTCGAAGGTCCCTCCTTATTCCCTGCCCGATCCGCTGGTTTTGAAGAACGGCAAGAAGGTAAAGACCGCCAAGATGTGGTGGAAGCAGCGCCGTCCGGAAATTGGGGAGGACTTTGATCGCGAGATTTACGGCCGCGTTCCGAAAAACACTCCAAAAGTAAATTGGGAAGTGACCAGCACCACGCAAGAAAAAACCGGGGACGTGCCGGTCATCACTAAGACGCTTCTGGGCCATGTTGACAACTCAGCGTATCCGCTCATCCACGTCGACATTCAGTTGACTCTGACCACTCCAGCGAACGCCACAGGCCCAGTGCCGGTGATCATGGAGTTTGGACTGAGCCCCGAAATTCTTGCCGCGATGAAAAAGCGTTTCACGGAAGCGCAGTTGGCGGCTTTCAACGGCAACGGTCCGACCTGGCAACAACAAGTTCTGGCCAAAGGATGGGGCTATGCTGTTCTCATTCCCGGCAGCGTGCAGGCGGACAACGGCGCCGGCTTGACTGAGGGAATCATTGGCCTGGTGAACAAAGGCCAGCCGCGCAAAGTGGATGATTGGGGAGCGCTCCGAGCCTGGGCCTGGGGCGCGAGCCGCGCCCTGGACTATTTCGAGACGGACAAGTCGGTTGACGCGAAGCAAGTAGGAATCGAAGGGTTGTCGCGCTACGGGAAAGCGGCCTTGGTAGCTATGGCCTACGAGCCGCGGCTGGCGATCGCATTTGTCGCGTCCTCGGGAGAAGGTGGCGCCAAGATTTTGCGCCGCAAGTTTGGCGAGCAGGTGGAAAACGTTGCATCGACGTCGGAATATCATTGGATGGCCGGCAATTTCCTCAAATATGCGGGGCCACTCACGCCCAACGATCTGCCTGTGGACGCGCATGAATTAATCGCGCTGTGCGCCCCGCGACCGGTGTTCATCAGCAGCGGTTCGCTGCAAGTAGAAGGCGGCTGGATCGACGGGAAGGGCATGTTTCTGGGCGCGGTGGGCGCGGGGCCGGTGTACAAACTGCTCGGTAAGAAGGATTTGGGAACCACTGAATTTCCGCCGATGGAGACTGCGCTGATCGATGGCGACATTGCCTTCCGGCAACACAGTGGCGGGCACACGGCCGGGCCGAACTGGCCGACTTTTCTAACGTTTGCCGGCCGCTACCTCAAAGGGCCGCCCGCAGTCGCGACGGCAAAGGGGCGGCTTCGCCGCCTGCGGTCGTTCCAGCGCATTGAACTCTGATCTCGTGCTGTTCGGGTAATGTCGGAGTTTGCCGGCCGCACCGAAGAAGCGCCGTCGAACTTCGCTCGACGGGACAGCCGAGGGCGGCTGTCCCCACATGAGCATCTCCGAGCCCGATGCGCTACCTGCCTTTCGAGTGGCTTCGTTCCTCTGCGCGTGCGTGGTATCTTTGTCCGTTTTGCAAGCATTTACGAAAGGGATTTGAAATCGTCGCGATCCAGAGTGCCTCTATGCACGCTTTGCGTAATTCACTTCTCGTCCTGTTCATCAGTTCAGTTCTAGCACCTGGCGCGGCGCACGCACAATGGACCGCGATGAACCCCGTGACGGCGGTGCAGCAAGAGACGGACGGTGTCCTGTTCACTCAAGCCTCGGGCACTTTGAAGGTGCAGGTGTGCTCGGATTCGGTGATCCGCGTTCTGTATTCGGCGACTTCGACATTTCCTAAGCGGCCGGACTTTGTTGTGCTCAGAAAAAATTGGCCCGCCACCAAGTGGACCATGCAGTCTAGCGACAGCGCCGTGACACTGACGACGGCCCTGCTCAAGATCGTCGTGACCCGAGAAGATGGAGCCATCAATTATGCCGAGGTGAACGGCGGCCCGCTGGTGCAGGAGCAATCGCGCAAGCTGATTCCGGTGCGAGTCAACGGAGAGGACACTTATCGCTCGGAATCGTTCGTCAACATTTATGGCTCCCACGAAGCCTTGTATGGCTTGGGTCAGCACCAGGCCGGCGTGTGGAATTACCGCGGCGAGTCTGTCGACATCGCGCAGGACAACAGCAATATTTCTGTCCCGCTCATGCTGTCGAGCAAGGGCTATGGCATCTTCTGGAACAACGACTCGCGCAGCCGCTTCGACAACCGTTTTGCCAATTATCTCTACATCAGCTCCGAAGTTGCGGACGTGATCGACTACTACTTTATTTACGGCCCCGACTTCGACAAGATCATTGCCGGCTATCGCGAATTGACAGGGCAGGTGCCCATGTTCGGCAGATGGGCATATGGATTCTGGCAGTGCAAGAATCGTTACAAGTCGCAAGAAGAAATCCTTGGTGTCGCCAAGAAGTATCGCGACCTGCAGATTCCAGTCGACAACATTGTGCAGGACTGGTTCTGGTGGAACCGGAAGGGCGAGTTTGTTTTTAACAAGAATTATCCCGATCCGAAGGGCATGGTCGATCAACTGCACGCCGAGAATTTTCATTTGATGATTTCCATTTGGCCGTTTTTCGAACCCGGGTCGGCCAACTACGATTACATGGAGAAGAAGGGCTGGTTCGTGGACAAATTCAAATACCCAAAGCCGCCCTACCATACCGATGCCATGGCCGTGTATGACGCCACTAGTCCCGAAGCGCGCCAGTTTTACTGGGACGAAGTGAACAAAGGATTGTTCAGCATCGGCATCGATGCCTGGTGGATGGACACTACCGAACCGGAAACTGAAGGGCAGGAAGACAACATCCTGCTGAATCACAAGCTCACGGCGGGGAGCGGGAACCGGTACGTGAATGTTTATCCGCTGCTGGACACGGAGGGAGTTTATCAGGGGCAGCGTAGTGCGTCTGACAAGAAACGGGTTTTCATTCTGTCTCGTTCCGCATTCGCCGGTTCGCAGAGAAACGGAGTCACCGCGTGGTCGGGCGATATTAATTCGGACTGGTTCAGCTTCCGGCGGCAGATTCCTGCGGGGCTGAATTATTCTCTCTCGGGAGCTCCTTACTGGACGACCGACATTGGCGGATTTGTTTTCGGGAGTCCCGCTGATCCCGCATTCCGTGAACTATTCATTCGCTGGTTTCAGTATGGAACCTTTAACCCGATTCTGCGGGTTCACGGCACGCGCAATCCCGACGAGAACGAGTTGTGGTCGTACGGGCCTGATACGCAGAAAATTCTGGTGGATTTCGACCGTCTGCGTTATCGCATGCTGCCTTACATCTATTCGCTGGCCTGGAAAACTACGAGCGAGGCTTACACGCCTATGCGGCCGCTGGTGATGGATTTCCGCGGCGATCCGCGAGCCGAAAACATCGGCGATCAGTTTATGTATGGGCCTGCGTTCCTGGTGAATCCGGTTACCGAGCCTGCAGCCACCACGAGGCAACTTTATTTGCCGCGCGCGAAATGGTACGACTTCTGGACGGGGGTGTCTGTCGAGGGGGGACGGATGATTGACGCGGCGATTTCGCTGGATCGCTTGCCTCTGTATGTGCGTGCGGGATCGATTCTTCCCTTAGGACCGGACGAAGAGTGGTCCACCGAAAAACCTGCAGACCCGATCGAGCTGCGCATTTACCGCGGTGCGGATGGAGATTTCACTCTCTACGAAGACGAGAACGACAACTACAACTACGAGAAGGGCGTGTATGCGACCATCCCGCTGCACTGGGACGACGCACACAATGCGCTAACCATAGGCGAGCGCAAGGGGCAGTTCCCCGGCATGTTGGCGAGTCGCTCCTTCCACGTGGTCTTCGTCAGCGAGAAGCATGGAGTTGGAATCAACCCGTCGGAAGCGGACAAGGTTATCCAGTACTCCGGCAAGCAGATTATGGTCACCCCGTGAAATGCGCATCGATGCCCATCAGCACTTCTGGATCTATAACCAGCGCGAGTATGACTGGATCGACGAGACGATGGCGTCGATTCGTCGCGACTTTTTGCCTGGCGAGCTCAAGCCCCAACTGGAGCACGCTGGATTTGCCGGAAGTGTTCTGATTCAAGTAAGGCAGACGCTGGATGAAACCCGATGGCTGCTCGAGTTGGCGGAAAGGAACCCGTTTATTCTGGGGGTGGTCGGCTGGGTCGACTTGCGTTCGGCCCGCGTGCGTGCGGACCTGGAGTCGTTTGCAGGGAAGTCTAAACTTGTAGGAATTCGCCACATTGTGCAGGCAGAGCCGGATAATTTCTTGCTCGACGCGGACTTCCTGCGTGGCATCTCGGTGCTGGAAGAATTCGATCTGGCCTACGACATTTTGATTTACACTAAGCACCTTTCGATGGCAGCGGAGTTCGTAAGGCGATTTCCGCGTCAGCGTTTCGTTCTGGATCATCTGGCAAAACCGCCGATCAAAAGCGGAGCCGTTGATCTGTGGGCGCGCGGAATTCGCCAGTTGGCGTCGTTTCCGAACGTCTACGCCAAAGTGTCGGGCCTGGTCACCGAGGCGGACTGGCAGGCGTGGAAGCCGGAGGACGTCCGGCCCTATCTTGATGTCGCTTTCGCAAGCTTTGGCGCTAAGCGGCTGATGATCGGATCGGATTGGCCCGTGTGCACCGTGGCAGCCTCGTATGCGCGGGTTATGAATCTGGTGAAGGACTATCTGAGCAACTATGGGGTGCAAGAGCAGGAGGCAGTCCTTGGTGGGAACGCCGCAAATTTCTGGCGTTTGAAATCTTGATATAAACATTCCGGACGAATTCCTGCAGCTTCAATAGTTCTCGATGCCGAATAAGGTTCTCAAACTCGACCCCAGGGATAATGTGCTGATCGCGCTGGCCGACCTGCGAAAAGGCGAGCACATTCCGTTTGACTCGCAAACCTACACGCTGGAATCGGATGTTCCCGCGAAACACAAGTTTGCTACCGAGGACCTCGCCATTGGTGCGAGCGTGCGGATGTATGGCGTGATCGTGGGAACTGCGGTCAAGGCAATCCCGCGGGGCGGACTTCTTACTGTCGGAAATATCCATCATCAAGCTGCGGCGTTTCACGAGAAAACGAGTGAATTCCGCTGGACTCCACCGGACGTTGCGCGGTGGAGGGAGCGGGAGTTTTTAGGCTACCGTCGAAGCGACGGACAAGTGGGCACGCGAAACTATTGGATCGTGGTGCCGCTGGTGTTTTGCGAGAATCGGAACATCGGCGTGCTGAAACAAGCATTCGAGGAAGAACTGGGTTTTGCGGCGCCGCGGGGATACCGGAGCCAGGTGGCGGAATTGGCGCGTCTGTATCGAGACGGTCGCGGGGAAGAGATCAAGACCCATGCCCCCCTCGGGGAGAGTGCAAGTCCGCCGCGTTCGCGGGTTTTCGAAAATGTGGATGGTGTCCGGTTTTTGCTTCACGAAGGCGGCTGCGGAGGAACCCGAGAGGATGCGAGCAATCTTTGCGGACTGATTGCGGGTTATATCCATCATCCCAACGTGGCGGGAGCAACCGTGCTCAGCCTGGGTTGCCAACATGCGCAGATCCCCATTTTGCGCGCCGAGTTGCGCAAGCGGAACCCGAGCTTCGATAAGCCGCTGGTGATCGTGGAGCAGCAGCAAAGCGGCACCGAGTCCGCGATGTTGACGCAGGCGATTCGCGAAACATTCCTCGGGTTGATGAAAGCGAATGAGTGCCGGCGGGTTCGCGCTCCTCTTTCCAGTTTGTGCCTGGGCCTGAAGTGCGGAGGCTCTGACGGTTTCTCCGGTCTCTCCGCCAATCCGGCAATCGGCCACACCTCGGATCTTCTGGATGCGCTCGGTGGACGAACCATCCTTTCGGAATTTCCGGAATTGTGCGGCGTTGAGCAAGAGCTCATCAACCGCAGTAAGAGCAAAGAAATTTCCGACCGCTTTATGCAATTGATGACAAGTTACAACGCCCGGGCTAGGGCAGTTGGGTCCGGTTTCGAAATGAATCCCAGCCCGGGGAACATGCGCGATGGACTTTTGACCGATGCCATGAAATCGGCGGGCGCAGCGAAGAAAGGAGGAACATCCCCCGTGGTGGCTGTGCTGGACTATCCCGAATATGCGACGGAGTCGGGACTGCATCTGCAGTGCACGCCCGGAAACGACGTGGAGTGCGTGACCGCTCAAGTGGGCGCAGGGGCGAGCGTGGTGCTGTTTACGACGGGGTTGGGAACGCCGACTGGGAATCCCATCGCGCCGGTGGTGAAACTCTCCACCAATTCGGCGCTGGCGCAGCGCATGCCAGACATCATTGACGTCGATACCGGCGGAATTGTCTCCGGAGAAAAAACGATCGAGCAGACGGGAGAAGACATTCTTGAGTTCGTGATTCAAGTGGCGAGCGGCAAGATTCGCACCAAGGCGGAAGAAAAAGGGCAGGAAGACTTTATTCCGTGGAAGCGAGGGGTTTCGCTCTGATGAACACGAAGGCCAGCAGCGGCGCCCGCGATTTCCGGCTGGATGGCAAGGTCGCGATCGTCACGGGCGCTGGCAGCGGCATCGGGCAGGCAATCGCTTTGCGATTTGCGGCGAATGGAGCCGCCGTTCGAATCCTGGACATCAACCCGAAGCAAGCAGAGGCCGTCGCGTCACAGATCACAACTGCAGGTGGTAAGGCGACCGCTCATGCCTGCGATGTCACAAACCAGGCGCAGGTCCGGGAAACGTTGCAGGAAATGTTTGCCACAGAACGGGTCGATATTCTCGTGAATAACGCCGGCATTTCGCATATAGGAACGGTCGAGAGCACAACGGAAGCAGATTTCGATCGGCTCTTTCGCGTCAACGTGAAGGGCGTCTACAACGGCATCCACGCCTGCATCGGGCACATGAAAGCGAGCGGCGGAGGAGTCATCCTCAATATGGCTTCGATCGCAGGTTCCACGGCTGTCGCTGACCGATTCGCATATTCCATGACGAAGGGCGCGGTGGTCGCCATGACGCTTTCCGTGGCGAAGGATTACGTCCAGCACAACATACGCTGTAACTGCATTTCGCCGGCGCGGGTGCACACGCCTTTTGTCGACGACTATCTGCATCAGAATTATCCTGGGCGCGAGAAAGAGATGTACGAAAAACTAGCCAAGTCGCAACCGCTAGGGAGAATGGGAGAACCGTCGGAAGTCGCTTCGCTCGCCTTGTTTCTTTGCTCCGATGAAGCGTCGTTCATCACGGGCGTCGACTATCCGCTGGATGGCGGGTTCCTCAACTTGCGCGGATAACCTATGGATCTTCAGCTAAAGGGAAAAGTTGTTCTAGTGACTGGAGGCGCGAAGGGAATCGGCGCTGCGATTGTCCGTGCCTGCGCGGCCGAGGGCGCGATCCCCGTTTTTCTCGATCGTGACGCGGAGGCGGGAAAGCAAGTGGAATCCGCATTGCGAGGCTCCGGCACGGAATGTGAATTTATTCTAGGCGAAATCACCGCGCCCCAAACCTGCAGCGAGACGGTGGAGCAGGTGCTACAGAAATTCGGCCGCCTTGACGCTCTTGTCAATAACGTCGGCGTGAACGACCATGTCGGGCTCGAGCACGGCACGCCCGAGCGGTTTGTCGCGTCACTGGAACTAAATCTAGTGCACTATTATGCGATGGCGCACTATGCTTTGCCCGCGCTGAAGCAATCGCGAGGCTCGATCGTCAACATTAGTTCTAAGACTGCAGTGACGGGCCAGGGAGGAACGTCCGGTTACGTAGCGTCAAAAGCGGCGATTCTGGGCCTCACGCGAGAGTGGGCTGCGGAACTGCTTCCGCTGGGCATTCGCGTGAACGCCGTCATTCCTGCGGAAGTAATGACGTCTCTCTATCGGCAATGGTTGTCCGGGTTTCCTAATCCCGAGGAAAAACTTGCCGGGATTATTTCGAAAATTCCGCTGGGAAAACGCATGACCAAACCGGAGGAGATCGCCGACATGGTGATCTTTCTGCTCTCGGAGCGCGCCAGTCACATCACCGGGCAGCACGTATTTGTGGACGGCGGGTACACGCACCTGGATCGCGCGCTCAGTTAGCGGAGATAAGCAAAGATAGTTTCTCAAGGAGTCGCAGTGGAAAATGACCAGTCCGTTCCGGTGACAGAGCGCCGCTTTCGTGTGCCTTTCATTCTGATCACCAGTCTTTTTTTTCTGTGGGCTTTTGGGGTCAACCTCAACGACATCCTGATTCCACATCTGAAAAAAGCTTTTGGATTGACGGATTTTCAATCGTCGTTCATTCAAGTTGCTTTCTTCGGCGGGTATTTCCTGGCCGCATTTCCCGCCGGCCGGCTAATGGAGAAAATCGGATACAAGAAAGGAATTCTTGCGGGCCTGTTTCTATGCGCAGTCGGCGCTGTCCTATTTGTGCCGGCGTCTTCTTCACGTGCCTACAGCTTCTTTCTTTTTGCCCTGTTTGTGATGGCGTGCGGGCAGAGCTTCCTGGAAGTGGCCGCCAATCCCTATGTCACGATTCTGGGACCTGCGGCCAGCGCGGAACGGCGGCTAAATTTTGCGCAGTCGTTCAACGCCGTGGGCGCGGTGCTTTCTCCGATTGTCGGACGAGCTTTTATTCTTACTGACGTCGTCGCTCCCTCACAGCTCGCCGCGATGAGCGCGGGACAACTGGCCGCCTATCGAACGGCGGAGGCCAGCACGGTGAAAGGTCCATATCTAATCATTGCGGGAATTTTTGTAGTCGTCGCGGTACTCATCCAACTCGCCCACTTGCCGGACGTGCAGGAGACACCCGCCGAAGCAGATGGTGCAACGCCCGAAAAGAACGCCGCGAGCGTACTGTCTCATCCGCATCTCGTGAAGGGTGTGATCGCTCAGTTTTTCTATGTGGGCGCACAGGTGGGAGTGGCGAGCTTCGTCATTCGTTATGCGCAGTTTGCTGTTCCCGGAACCCCAGCAAAAAAGGCTGCGCTGTATTTACTGCTCCACCAGATCGGATTCATGATCGGCCGCTTCGCTGGTTCGGCCACCATGAAGAAGATTGCCGCGCCGCGATTGTTGTCTCTCTTCGCTGCAGCATCGCTGGTTTGCGCCGCCGTCGCGTTGCTGGGTTCCGGTTTGATTCCGGTTGCCGCGGTCGTGCTGATCGGATTTTTCCACTCCATTATGTTTCCCACCATTTTCGCGCTGAGCATCAAGGGCCTGGGTTCGCAAACCAAACGTGGCTCATCCCTTCTGGTGATGGCAATTATCGGCGGGGCATTTTTCCCGGCGATCATGGGGCGCATTTCGGATGCATCGAGCATTCAACGCGCATTTGTCGTGCCGCTACTGTGTTACGTGTTCATCCTCTATTTTGGTTTGTCCGGATATAAGCCCTCCGTGGCGCCGGTGGGACACATCTCGGCGGAGAATGAAGGAGCATTGGCATGAGCAGGCGCTATTGCCTGACCCTGGACTTGAACGACGATCCGGCTTTGATCACGGAGTACAAGCGCTACCACAAGGCGATTTGGCCCGAGATCACGAAAAGCATAAAAGATGAAGGCATTCGCGATCTCGAAATCTATCTCCGCGGAACGCGCATGTTCATGATCCTGGAAGTCGATGATAGCTTTTCGTTTGAGAAAAAAGCCGAGGCTGACCGCAAGAATCCGAAAGTTCAGGAGTGGGAAGATTTGATGTGGAAATTTCAGAAGGCATTGCCCGATGCCCAGCCTGGCGAGAAATGGCTGCCCATGGAGAGGATCTTCGCGCTGGAAAAATGATTGTCGAGAAAATGATTGTCGAGAAATGATCGGCGAACAGCCAATGCAACCTTTTGGCGCGCCCAAGGCACCTAAATCTAGGTCGTTGAGGTTCGTAAGTCGCAGTTGGCCGAGCCCGTGCCTTTCGTCGAAACTGGTAGTTACACCTAGGTAACCTGCGTCATATTCCGGCGCACGTCAGAATAGGGGGACGATGAGGGTACGGCAAAGCGGCATCTTCCTTTGTTCAGCGTTATTGGTGTTCCTCGCAGGTCTGGCGGCGGCTGCGACCGCTCAGAATCACGATTCTGCGAGCACCACCTCATCGCCAGCGCCCAAGCTCGCGACACACGCCAAATCACGTGCACTGCGGTTGTTAACTACAGACGAAGGCTTGGCTGTGCTGAGCGCCGCCCTGGAGTCCCGCGCGAATTCCGATTCCGAATCCGATTGTTCACATCTCGTGCATGCGATTTACGAGCGTGCGGGGTTCCCGTATTCCTATGCAAATTCCTCATCCCTATACGCAGGAAAAGCCGAGTTCGAGCGCGTCGCGCGGCCCCAGCCAGGTGACTTGATAGTGTGGCCCGGGCATGTGGGAATCGCCGTCAATCCTGCGCAGCGCACCTTCTTTAGCGCACTGCGTTCGGGGCTCGGCGTCGAGCCCTACGACTCCCCTTATTGGAAAGAACGTGGACGTCCGCGTTTCCTGCGCTACGTAAGGGACGCGCGAGCTGCGAATCGCCTTGCCACTGCAAGTGGAGTGAATAATCTGAAAACAGCCGCGACGACCGACACGCATCCTCCGATCAGCCGTAGCCTGACCTTTGACTCCAGTGCCGACGCAGGCGATGAATCTCAGGTCCAGGCGGAATCCGCACGGAGCCTCGTCTCGGTTGCAACGTTTCATTCGCAGCGCCCCACGACGGGCGAAGTGACTGACGCCCTGGAACAAATCTTCGGCGAAACCGATGGGAAACATCGTGGGCTGGACATGCTCAACTCTTCCAAACCTCTGATCGTTTTTGACCGGCTCTCCGTGGAACGAGTGCGCCTGCAGCGCGATCGGGGTTGGGCCGAAGTCCGCATCGAGGGCGCCTTGAAGCTGTCGAAACAGAAGACAAACTCAGCCAAGCACACTGAACGTGAACGTTGGCTGATGGTTCGGCGCGATCAGGATACTTGGGAGATCACGATTCCTCCCGAGGAAATCTACATCCAGAGTGACGTCGCGGTTCGGACGTTAGCCCACCAACTTGCGGCGCTCACCGATGACGCGGCGGGCGTGCCCAGCACCGCCGGAGAGAAGTTACAACTGAGCCGCCTGCTCAGTGTGTTTCTCGAAAAATAGACGACCCATTTGCGTGACAGAGTGACTCTGGCGACGCCGTGTGGCATGCTTGAGATGGCGTATCGATCATCGATCTTCGATCCAAGGGCGCCTGTCCCATTGACCTCGAAAGATTCCACGACTAGTTCACAGCCATCGACAGCCACCAATGCAGGCAAGAAGACTCCCATTTACATTGCGGGCGCGCTGGTTTTGTTCGCGGTGATCTTATTCGCGGTGATCTACGTGGGGTCCCTTTTCTCGCCCGGATTACAGGACGACGCGGACTCGACCCACGCCGAGGCCGCCCGCGAGATGTCGGTGACGCATGATTATGTCACTCTGAAAGTGAATGGCAACCGCTACCTTGAGAAAGCTCCGCTGATGTATTGGGCTGTTTCCGTTTGCTACCTCCTCTTTGGGACCAACGAGTTCGCTGCTCACCTGCCGGTTGCGCTTTCCATGTTGCTGCTTGTGCTGCTGGCGATGCGCTGGGGGCGCCGCGCCTTCGGCGACCGCGCCGCTGTCTACGCCGGATTGTTCGTCGCCACGACCGCGGGCTGCTATTTGTTCACGCGCATCCTGATTCCGGAGTCGATCCTTAGTTTGTTTATCGCTTTGGCGTTTTACTTCTTCGCCACGGCTCTCGAAGACGGTGATGCCTGGCGCTGGTATGGTGCCTACGCCTGCGTGGCGCTGGCTGTGCTCACCAAGGGGCTGCTCGCCATCGTTGTGGTCGGACTGGCGCTGCTGCTATACGTGGTGATCAGCGGGGAATGGCGGCGCTGGCGCGAGTTTCGTCTGTTCACGGGCACGTTACTTTTCCTGGTGATTGCTGCGCCCTGGCATTTGCTCGCCGGCATACGCGATCCGCATTTCTTCTGGTTCTATTTCGTGAATGAACACTTCATGCGCTTCCTGGGCAAGCGCATTCCGAAGGACTACAACAAGCAGACCAGCTCGCTCTACTGGACGCTTCACCTGGTATGGCTGTTCCCGTGGAGTTTGTATCTGCCAGTGGCTTTCCGGCAGCCGATCACGGATTGGATCGAACGCCGCAAACGCATCGGAGATAAGCCTCCGCGGCTTCCCCTGAATTTTCGCTCCCGAACGGAGTTGCTTTGCCTCGCCTGGGCTGGAGTCACCCTCGTCTTCTTCTCGTTCTCCACCAATCAGGAGTACTACACATTTCCCGCCTACCTGCCGATCTTGTTGCTGATTGCTGGGCAACTCGCCAACGAGGAGGAGACGGGCTCGCGGCGCTGGCTGCTGTGGAGTGCCGGAGTGTTTGCCATAATCGGCATCGCAATCTCGGCAGTGCTGGCAGCGGGTCTGTGGAACTCGCGCCACCTGCCGTTCGTGCCTGACATCGGTACTGTGCTCGCCAAGCCGGATTTGCAGGCCGAAACGCTCTCGATGGGGCACATGCTCGATCTTACGGGAGCGTCGTTTGCCGCGCTGCGATTGCCGGCCATTTTGGCTGCGGTCGTTTTGCTGGTAGGACCATTCAGCGCCTTCTGGCTGCGCCGCCGTGGTGCCCAATTCGCTGCTACCTGGACGACTGCCGCAACCATGGCGGTCTTCCTGATCGCCGCGCACATCGCCCTCGTGCGCTTCGATCCTTTCCTGGGATCGCGAAGCATGGCCTGGCAAATCGCTCCGGAACTTCGGCCTACGGACCGCGTGATGATTTATGGCGATCAGTCCTTTGGATCGTCGTTGCTGTTCTATTTGCGCCGGCCAATTGATCTGGTGAATGGCAATACCACTTCCATGTGGTGGGGATCGACCTATCCCGATGCCCCGCACATTTTTCTCAATGATCAGGATTTGTTGCGCGAATGGAATTCTTCCGACCGGGTGTTTCTCTTCGTTCCCCAACACGAGCGCGCTAAGGTGGAAGCGCTGCTTCCGGGACCGCTACACATTGCCAGCGAAGTCTCAGGCAAGGTGATCTTTGCGAACCATCCGTAGGCGGGCAGCGGGGACAGAAGTGGCAGGAAGATTGGGCGCCCAAAGACGGCAGCGAAATAACGCGCTGGACCGGCTTTTAGCGGCGCGAGACCGCGGCAGCCTCCTGCTTCGCGGTCGCCAGAGAGTAGCCTGACTTCACCGCGTCTCTCCGGAACATCTGCACGGTTTCCTGAGAGAATTCGTGCAGATCCTTCCCCACGAGCGGAAGCTTCTTCAGGATGTCAGTGGTCGCGGTAATCACGTGGCATCCGATTTCATCTGCCTGGAAAACATTGAGCAGCTCACGCGGGCTCGCCCACATCAGCTGTGCGTTTACTTCAGTGACCATGGCCACGGCTTCGCGCATCACTGGTACAGGATCGCGGCCGGTGTCGGCGATCCGGCCGGCAAATACGGAAACGTAGGCCGGGGCGCTGTCCTGCAATACGTCGCACACGCTCCGCACCTGCTCCAGCGTGAGCAGTGCTGTAACGTTCAACTGAATTCCTTCGCCGGAGAGGCTGCGAATAAGATCGTAGGTTGGCGCGCCATTGGTGCGCATGACTGGAACCTTGACGAACACATTCTTGCCCCAGGCGGCAATGTGCCGCGCCTGCTCCTCCATCTCGGGCTCTTCATCGGCGAATACTTCGAATGAAACCGGACGATCCGGAATGTTTGCCAATACCTCTTGCGCAAATTCCGTGTAGTCGGCGACTCCCGTGGCTCGCATCAGCGTGGGATTTGTGGTGAAGCCCTTGATATGCGGATGCCGGGATAGCTCCAGCATGCTGGCTTTGTCAGCCCCATCCGCGAAGATTTGGACTCGCAGGTCGGACACAGATTTCACTCCGGACAAGGGCTTCATCAGGGATGCGCTCCTTTTGGCGCGGAACGGATAATCCAGTCAGCCGCTTCGCGCAGAGATCCTGCGCGCAAGTCTGGAGCATGGGCTGGAGGTCTCTCCGAATACCCGTAATCGATGAGAATAGTCTTACACCCTGCATTGTAACCTGCCTCAATGTCCCGCCATCGGTCGCCGACCATGAAACTGGCTGCCAGATCGATATTGTGTTTTTTCGCCGCTTCCAGAAGCATGCCCGGCATCGGCTTGCGGCAATCACATTTGTCCTGATCGGTGTGGTAGCAGACGAAAATATCGTCGAGGGGAAGGCGCGCGGACAGAGCCTGATGCATGGCGTCAATCGTCTGCCGAGACTGCTTTCCGCGCGCCACATCCGGCTGGTTCGTCACTACCACTAGCTTGTAGCCGTGTTGCTTCAGTTCCTGCAGAGCCTCAGGAACGCCGGGAAGCACTTCCAACTCCTGGAGCGTGAGCGGAGGAAAGGGTTTGCCGTCGCGCACAAAAGTCCGGTTAATCACGCCGTCGCGGTCGAGGAACACGGCGCGATGTTGGCCGGGCGATGCCATCGATTCCCATTTCGTGGCTTGCATCTTCACCGCCGGATGCGAAACCAGAAGATGCCAAATCACTGCCTGGAAGGCTTCCGTGTGCGGGGTGACGTGGGCAGGATTCACTGTGGGAATCAGCACACAAGCGTCGGCGACAGTGGCGGTGTAACCGCCGTCTCGGCCGACGATGCCGATGACCTTTGCGCCGATCGACTTCGCGTACCTCATGGCGGCCACCAGGTTCGGGCTGACATTCTTTTCGACATTTCCGCCACCGACCGAGAGAATGAGCAAGAGATCTTCGGGCCGCAGCCGGCTGGTGCGCAACCAGCCGGCGAAGATGGAGGCCCAGCCTTCATCATTGGCTCGCGCCGTAAGCTCGGCAACGTTATCGGTCGGCGCATACGCCTCGATGCCCGCGATCTTGCGGAAGTCGTTGACGGCGTGCGAAGCGTTGGCAGCGCTTCCGCCCACGCCGAGAATAAAAAGGCGTCCGCCGGAAGAGCGGGTGCTTGCAAGAAGGCCAGCGGCCTTTTCAATGCTCGCCACATCCAGCTTGGCAATGATCTCAGCGGCCTCGGCGAGAAAAGCCCCGGCAAACTCATCCCGATCAAATCCACGGCTGTTCATTCCCGCGCGTCTCCCCGCAGGCTCAAGAAACTTGTCATCTCCTTCAATCCCGCAGGCGAACCTATTTCGTAGAAGCGTTCATGCACTTCCACGGCAGCCAGTTCGCCGTTCTCCAGCAACTCAGCGTAAACATCTGCGAGATCTGTGGCGTGTGTTCTGGCAAAAGCGTCCGCATGGAACACACCTAACCCGTAGTCGATATAGTGCATACGCGCGGTCCGACTTTTCTTGCTGTACGCCAAAATGCGGCCCTCTGAAAACTCCACGTTGCTGCCGTCCCATTGTCCGTCATTTCGAAACACTGTCATTAAGCCTAACCCGCTGCGCCGCGAAAACTCCTGCTCGATGGCGGAATAATCGCAAGCCAGATAGGAATCGCCGTACATCACAAAAAACTTCTTGCCCAGCTTAGGCAACGCTCCCTTTATGGCGCCGGCGGTGCCGAGCAGCGTCGCGCCGTCGGAGGAGTATTCGACCTTCACTCCGAAAGCTTTGCCGTCTCCAATGGCCTGTTCAATCATATTGCCCAAATGGCCGACGCACAGTATCACATGTTGTATGCCGCTTCTTTGCAGCAGGCGCAATTGGTGCGCTACAAACGGTTCGCCATCGATCGGGATCAGCGATTTAGGAATGTTTTTTGTCAGCGGTCCCAGGCGAGTTGCCAGGCCGCCCGCAAGTATGGCCACAGGTAGCATGAATTTTTTAAGAATGCGCCAGAACGGACGTGCCGCTGAAATCGAACTGCAACCGGACCTCGCGCAGCCCAGCGCCTCTCATGGCGGAGCGAAGGCGAGTTTTGTCTTCTGTGTAAAGCATCAGAAAGCCTCCGCCGCCCGCGCCAATCAATTTGCCGCCCAGCGCTCCGTTGGTCCGCGCCAGGTCGTACATTTCGTCAATCAGGCCGCTGCTGATTCCCGGGGAGCGCTTCTTCTTGTGCTCCCAGTGAACGTGCATGAGTTCGGCAAACTTGCGCAGATCGCCCGCCAGCAGCGCATCCCGGCTTTCGTGGCCGAGGTGCTTGGTATGGTGCAGATTCTCCAACATCTCGCTGGCGTTGTCGCGAGTGCGCGTATCCTGATCGCGAAGAACCTCCGCGGCGGAGCGCGACGCGCCCGTGAAGAACAGCAGTAAATTGTCTTCGAGATTAGCCAAAGTCTCAGAGGCAATTTTCAGAGGTTCCGCAATCACCCGGTCGTCCGGCAGAAATTCGAAGCACGTGATGCCGCCGAAAGCTGCAATGTACTGATCCTGCTTGCCGATCGGTTCTTTCAGTAAATCGATTTCGATATGACAAGCCTGTTCCGCCAATTCCCGGGGAGGCACGAAGTTCCGGTTCATGGTGTGGAGCGCCCGCAGTAACGCAGTGGTAAAACTCCCGGATGAGCCCAACCCCGTGCCGGCGGGAATGTCCGACAGGCTGACAATCTCAAGATATGGCCCTGTAACTCCGGTCAAACGCAGCGCTTCCCGGATGATGGGATGCTGGATGTCTTCCCATCGCTCCACATCTTCCAGCTTGGAGTATTTCAAGATAATCCGTGGCCGAAACGCCTCGTTGATGGTGATGTAAACGTACCGGTTGATGGCCGCGGACAGCACGAAACCGCCATGCTTTCGGTAATACGACGGAAGATCGGTGCCCCCACCACCCAAAGAAATTCGTAACGGGCTTCGTGTGATGATCAAACTAGAGGTTCCCCGGGCGCCGCGTAAGTATAGCGAATCTTGGTTTTCGAATCGAAGATGCGAATCTAAGTCTCCGCCTTCACTGCGGCGGCGTCCGTGCTCACGAACTTGATCGTTGCTAGAACCGCCTGCTTGATCGTCAATCGCGGCCGCCAACCAAGAGCGCGGATGCGCGAGCAATCGAGCAAGATAAACGGGCTGTCCCCAACCCAACCGCGTTCGCCTCCGGAGTACGTAAGCTTTGGACGTAACCCGAGATGTTCGCAAATCCAGCCGATCGAGTCGTTCACTTCGCAATACTCATCCGTACCGAGATTGAAAATGTTTACCTTGCCATTGGCTCGATCGATCGCGATAAGAATGGCGTCAATACAATCCTGCACGTACAAATACGATTTTCGCTGATGACCGTTGCCCAGCACATGGAGATGGTCAGGGTGCTCGGAAAGTTGCCGGTGAAAATCGAACACGTGCCCGTGCGAGTACCGCTCTCCCAAAATCGATACGAAGCGGAAAATGTAGCCCTGTAGTCCGAAGCCTTCGCAGTAGGCCTGAATCAAGCCTTCCGCGGCCAGCTTGGATGCTCCGTAAAGCGAAGTCTGCACGGGAAAAGGACAGGTCTCAGGCGTTGGAAAGATTTCCGGCTCCCCGTAGACTGATCCAGTCGACGAAAACACGATGCGTTTGCAGCCTTGCTCGCGCATGGCTTCCAGCACATTCCAGGTTGCGATCGTGTTCTGATCCAGATCTTTACGCGGATGTTCGGTGCCGAAGCGAACGTCGGCATTGGCCGCGAAATGAATCACCAACTCCGCGCCTTGCATCGCCTGTGACAGGTTTTTCAAGTCGAGCAGGTCGCCCTGCAGGAGTGTGAACTGAGGATGGATCATGGCGTTGCTCAGGAACCGCCGCTGACCGGTCGAGAAGTTATCGAACCCCACGACGCTGTGTCCCGCGGAGAGAAGGCGATCCACCATGTTGCTGCCAATAAAGCCAGCCGCACCCGTAACTAGAACCCGCAATGAAACCTCCGCATAGGGAGCCCGTAACCTTACGGATACGCATAATGCGCAACCAGTCCGTTACGCATAATGCGGAACCGGCTGGTTACATATGATCCGAAAAGGCTATCGCCCATCCGAAGACGTCTGCCGCAGCGCAATCCGTGTTCCTTTCAGTTCAAAGCGGCTGTCGCGCCACACATAACGCAGGTTTAGGTAGCTGGCAAACCAGACAAAAAAGCCAAGCAAGTCGCGCAACGGATAGCGCCAGGGTGCGCGCCACACCAGCGGATCCCGAACTACCGTCCAGCCCACGAGCCACGCTTCGACCAGTCGGTTCACTACGGCCACACCAAGCAAAATGGCGGCCACTCGCCAATGCCCCAGCGCCGTGGCCGCGAAGAATCCAAGCAGCCCGTAAGGCATAGCAAAAATCAGCCCACTGCCGAAGTGGCCTTTGGGGCGCGAATAACGGGTCGATTGCGCCCAGCGCAACTGATTTTGCCACATGCGCCGGAACGATTTCTGGTTCACCACGTGATCAATAATGTGGCCCGAAAGCACAACCCGGTAACCCGCCGCTGCGATCAGATTGCCGATGGCAAAATCATACGCAATATAGTCTTGCAGCGCGGCGTAACCGCCGATGCTCGCCAGCGAATCCTTGCGCACCACGGTTGTCGGCCCCAGGCCGAACTTCATTCCTTCCAGCAGGTTAGCCACCAGAACTCCCGCCGTCATTTCCACCGACATGCCGATGGCCGTGAGCCCTGAGAAGAATCCCGCGACATTTTTGCCACGGTACACGCAGGTGACCATGCCAACCTTCGGGTCGAGCAACGGCGGCACAATTTCACGCAGATAGCGTGGGGAAACCTCCACGTCGCTGTCGGTCGTGATCAGAATCTCGTGCGCTGCGGCCTCGGCCATGCAATGAAACGAGTAAACCGCCGGGTTGGGCCACGGCGCGCCGGTCACGAGAATCCGGCTGCGGATATGCGGATAGCGCGAACATACTTCCCGCACCACTTCCAGCGCTGGGTCGCCGGCCTGGTCCGCGGCGAAGAGAATTTCGTAGTTGGGATAATCCTGCCGGAAAAAACTTTCGATATTCTCTTTCAACTGCGCTTCCAGGCCGTGGACCGGCTTCAGCACGGAAACCGGGGGAAGATTTGCGTCGTCAGGAACGGAGCGAAGCTGTCGGCGTGCATCCCGGTGAAATCGAATCACTCCGAGCAGTGCGAGACCAAGAAATACGCCCGAGGACACTGTGCCTAGCACGGCCACTCCCAAAGCGAAATATAGAATCACCAAGATCAATCTGAGTTGCCCTCGCTACTTGACTCGTTGCTTTCGCCTTAGAACCTTGGCGCTTGGCATCAGCTCGCTAAAGCCGATCAGGTTAACACGCGGATTGAGAAGGCGGACCAACTACCGCAGAGATTTCGCAGCATGTTTACAAACTTTTACTTATCCAAAGCTCTGGAGAAAAAGTGAGCCACGTGCAGGTTCCCGTCTGCGAATTTGAAGATCAGATTCTCTGCACTCGGGATTGGATGCCACATTGTCGATTGCACAGGCAGAGTTTATCTTGGTACGACCCGCCCCGTGAGAGAATCCCGCGCATGAATGTCCTGGTTGTGAACTTCGGTAGCTCGAGCTTGAAACTGCAGGTGATTTCCACTGATCTTGACCGCATCAAGCAGCACAAGGACGATCGTCTCTGCCAAGGGGAAGTCGAGGGGATCGGCGGCGAAGCCACCATCAAGTTTCACAGTCGGCAGGGGCCGACCCACGAGTTCACCGTTGCCCTCAGCGACGGTGCGGCGGCGCTGGAATACATGGTCCGCTACATAGCATCGGAGAAGTCGGGCGTTCCTGACATCAAGAGCATGGCGGATGTGCAGGCCGTGGGACACCGGGTAGTGCACGGGGGCGAGCTGTTCACGGAATCGGCGCTAATTGATGACAAGGTGTTGCAGGGGATTGAAGACTGCGTCGATCTGGCGCCCTTGCACAATCCTAACAACATCAAAGGCATCCTCGCTGCGCGTGAGCTGTTCGGCAATGCTATTCCGCAGGTCGCGGTTTTCGACACTTCGTTCCATCATTCGATTCCGGAGCAGGCTTTTCTGTATGCGATTCCATATCAGCTCTACAAGGATTATCGTATCCGTCGCTATGGATTCCACGGAACTTCTCACCGATACGTCGCGTTTCGCTACCGCGTGTTGCGGGGACTCACGCGGAAACAGACCAACATCATCACTCTGCATTTGGGAAACGGGTGTTCCGCTGCGGCGATCCGTGACGGAGATTCGGTGGACACTTCGATGGGCATGACGCCGCTGGAGGGGCTGGTGATGGGCACTCGCAGCGGCGACCTTGATCCTGCGATTGTGAATGTCATCGCCCGGAAGGAGAAGTTGTCTTCTTCAGAGGTTGACACGCTGCTCAACATGAAGTCAGGCCTGCTCGGCATTTCTGGGCTCACCAACGACATGAGGGAATTGCAGTCGAAAGAGCACGACGATCACCGCGCGCGGCTCGCCATCGAAATGTTCTGCTACCGGGCCCGAAAATACATTGGCTCATACCTGGCTGGCATGGGCGGCGCCGACGCGGTCGTGTTCACGGGCGGCATTGGAGAGAACTCACCGGAGATTCGTGCGCTTATCTGCGAGGGCATGGAGTGGGCCGGTCTGAAACTGGACGCTGCCAAGAATCAGGAGACCGTGGCTCGCGAAGGAAAAATCTGTACCGAGGACTCGAAACTTCTCGCCTACGCGATCCCCACCGACGAAGAATTGCTGATTGCGCGTGATACGGTGCGAGTCATCCTGGGCGAACCCCACCCGTCTTAGTTCGGTTGCCGCATGAGGCTGGAAGCTATCTCAGAAACGCTCAGCGACGGGCCACGAGCGAAACCCCAGGGGCTAAAGCCCGCGCTGATTTTGGGGGCTTACGCGGCGCTGAAACGCCGCTCTTCCACGGTAGTGCAGGCATTTGTGGGTGGTGCAGGCATTTGTGAGTTTTTCGGCAGCCGTGCTTTCCCGAACCCAGATATGAGATCGCGTCTGGTGGGGCCGCGCTAGTACGGCCATGTCCATCCAGCCGCCTCGGGAAGATCGATTCCGTGCGCATCGGCGTAAGTTCGACACTCGATCTGCTGGTTCAGGAATCGCTCCTTGGCATGGCCGCCGATTTTTTGCAGCCGGGGCACGCGGTCGATCACATCCATCGCCAGGCTGAAGCGGTCAATATTATTTTCGATCGCCAGTTCGAGCGGAGTGTTGATGTTGCCCTTTTCCTTGTAGCCGCGCACATGGATATTGCTGTGGTTGGTGCGGCGATAGGCCAGGCGATGGATCAAATACGGGTACCCGTGGAAATTGAAGATGACGGGCTTGTCGACGGTGAACAAGGAATCGAACTCCCGATCAGGCAATCCATGAGGGTGCTCCGTGCTGGGCTGAAGCTTGAAAAGATCGATCACATTGATGAACCTGATCTTGATGTCAGGAAATTCCTTCCGCAAAAGCGCGGTAGCCGCCAGAGCCTCCTGTGTGGGAACGTCGCCCGCCGAGGCCATGACCACGTCGGGTTCGCCGGATTCATCGGTGCTTGCCCAATCCCAGATGCCGATGCCCTTTGTGCAATGCGTAACGGCCGAGTCCATGTCCATGTACTGCAGGTGCAATTGCTTATCGCAGACGATCACGTTTACGTAGTTCTGGCTGCGCAGGCAGTGATCGGAGACCGACAGCAGGCAGTTCACATCGGGCGGGAGATAAATGCGAGTGATATTCGCACTTTTATTGACGACCACATCGAGAAAGCCCGGATCTTGATGCGTGAAGCCGTTATGATCCTGCCGCCACACCGTCGAGGTGATCAGGAGATTCAAAGAAGCAATGGCCTCACGCCAGGACAGGTGGCGGCAAATCTCCAGCCACTTGGCATGCTGGTTGAACATGGAATCGATAACGTGCACGAATGCCTCGTAGGATGACAAAAACCCGTGTCGTCCGGTGAGCAGGTAACCCTCCAGCATTCCCTCCATGGTGTGTTCGCTGAGCATTTCCATCACGCGGCCGTCAGTGGCCAGCTCGCCGCCGTCTTTGTCTTCCGGAAAGTACTGCTCAATCCAGAATTTTTTGCTGGCCGCGTAAATCGCGTCGAGCTTGTTCGACGTGGTTTCATCGGGACCGAAGACCCGAAAGTTGTTCATGTTCAGCTTCATCACGTCTCGCAGAAATGCGCCGAGCGGAGGCGTGTTCTCAGCTTGAATTTTTCCGGGTTTCTCCACTTTGCACGCGTACTCCCGAAAATCAGGCAGCCGCAGGGCTTTCTTGAGCCGTCCGCCATTTGCATGCGGATTCGCACTCATGCGCCGGGTTCCCTGAGGGGGCAAGTCTCTGAGCTGAGCTACCAACTTGCCGTTGCCGTCGAAAAATTCCACGGGCTTCAGTGATCGCATCCAGGCCTCGAGGATTCGAAGTTGCTCGGGATCTTTCCTTACGTTGGGCAACGGCACCTGGTGAGCGCGCCAGAAGCCCTCCAGCCAGTGGCCCTCGACTTCGCGCGGGGCGGTCCAACCCTTCGGTGAGCGCAACACGATCATGGGCCAGCGCGGACGGACCTCCGCGTCCTGCGTCCGAGCCGCGGCCTGATGTTCCCGAATCTCCAGAACGCAATGCTCCACGGTCGCCGCCATCGCCTGATGCATGCTTTCAGGGTCGCAGCCTTCCACAAAATAGGGCGTCCAGCCGTTGCCCCGAAGGAGGTTTTCCAATTCCTCGTGCGTGATTCGCGCCAGCAACGTTGGATTATTAATTTTGTACCCGTTGAGATGCAGGATGGGAAGAACCGCGCCATCCCGCGCAGGATTCAGAAATTTGTTAACGTGCCACGAAGTCGCCAAGGGACCAGTCTCGGATTCCCCGTCGCCCACGACCGCGGCCACGATCAGTTCCGGATTATCGAACGCTGCGCCACAGGCGTGAGACAACACGTAGCCGAGCTCTCCGCCCTCATGAATCGACCCCGGCGTTTCCGGTGTGCAATGGCTCCCGATGCCGCCCGGAAAAGAAAACTGGCGGAAGAACTCCTTCAGCCCCTCCGGGTCCTGGCTTTTTTCCGGATACACCTCGGAATAGGTTCCTTCGAGGTAAGCAGGACCGAGAACGCCCGGAGCTCCGTGACCTGGGCCGGCCAGGAAGATCATGTCCAGATCGTATTTCTTGATGAGCCGGTTGAGGTGAACATAGATGAACGACAATCCCGGGCTCGATCCCCAATGCCCCAACAGCCGATTCTTGATATGTTCCGGCCGCAGCGGCTCCGCCAACAACGCATTGTCGAACAGATAAATCATGCCAAGACTGAGGTAATTGCAGGCGCGCCAGTAGACGTTCGTATCGCGCAACTCGTCGGCGCCAAGCGGCTTTCCAGCGATCGTGGATCGCGTTTGGCCGTACGGCGTCAGGGGAGAAATTTCGGAGGAGATATTCGAAGTGAGGGTGCTCATTGAGATCACTCCTGGGACTTTGGCTGATGCCTTAAGGCGGCTGATTGGCGGACGGGCCTGACGCTGCTTGCTAACGGTCAACAGAAGGAGAGCCGGCTGAATCACGAGTCGCTACCGTATCTGAAGAACGCTTCCAGAATTCTACTCTTATGAGATGAACGTCTGGTTACAACGATTCTCGTCCGATGGGTAGCCGCGCAATCAGCCGGCGGCCTTTTCCGCAAATACGTATCCGACCAGGGCGGCACAGGCTTCTATAAAGTCTTGCTCTGGCTTCGTGAACGCGCCGGTAAAGTAGCTCTCGATATCGAGTTCCCCTATGAGCTTGTTCTTTACGAGGATGGGCACAACGATCTCACATTTCACCAGTGGCGATCCGGCAAGATAACGTGGATCTTTTGCAACATCATGCACTACAACGGTCTGCCGGCTGGTGGCCGCGGCCCCGCAGAGTCCGGTGTTGAGAGGAATGCGGGCGTTGGGTGTGAAGCTGCCCGCGAAAGGCCCGACCAGCAGGACGCTGGAGTCGGCCGGATCGACGAGATAGAACCCTACCCAGTTATAACGCGTCATCTTTTCGTGCAGGCGCTGCGCGATACGCGCCATCACGGCCTGGGGCGTAGGAGCGGTTTTGACAAAACCCTGAAATTCCTGCAGAAGTTCTTCGTGCACCGGCATTCTGTTTTCGGCCCCCGGGTGGTAAAAATCAAAGAGGCTTCGGTGCTCCGCACGTTCGCCTCGTTCCCACATTAGTGTACGCGGACTAGCACTCCCTTCTCGCTGGCATATTGGAGATTCGTTTTTCTTTCGAGGTATGTGCAGAAAGTTTCACATCGGAACTCGCTTGAGTCGAAAACAACCTGTCGTCGCGATTACGAATCGAAATCCTGTCTCCGCAGCTATAATTTCGAGCAATCGCGATGATGACGAAGGAGATTCCTTTTGACCGCTGACACGAAAGAGCCGCCTTTTATCGAGCGCGACCATCAACTCCCGGCTTACGAATCGGATGCTCGCCAGCACAAAGGGTGGTGGATCGTGGCTGGGATTGTGTTGCTGCTCATCCTGGTGCTGGTAGTCGTGCTGGTCTGGCGCCACCACGATAGCGCGAAAAAGGCGAAGCCCGCGCCGCCGAAGATCAACATTACGACGGCGACCGCAACGAAAGGCAATATTGGCGTTTACCTGGATGAGATCGGAACGGTCACTCCGGTCTATACCGATTCGATCACCAGTCAGGTGGATGGCTTGGTCATTTCCGTGCACTACACGGAGGGTCAGGTGGTGCGTAAGGGCGATCCGCTGATCGATATCGATTCGCGTCAATACCGCGCGACTCTCTTACAGGCGCAGGGCGCGCTGGAGCGAGACCAGAACCTGCTCGCCCAGGCACAGATGGACCTGGAACGCTATCGTACTGCGTGGGCGCGCAACGCCATTGCCAAGCAAATTCTGGACGACCAGGAAAAGCTTGTGCTGCAGGAAGAGGGCACAGTAAAAAACGATCAGGGCACGGTGCAATATGACCAGATTCAGGTCGACTACTGCCACATCACTGCGCCCATCTCCGGCCGCGTGGGGTTGCGGCTGGTGGATCCGGGCAACGTAGTGCAGTCCTCCGGGGGAACCACTCTCGCAGTCATTACCCAGTTGGACCCCATCACGGTCATCTTCACGATCCCGGAAGACAGCCTCGGTCCGGTTGCAGCCCGCCTGCGCAAGATGGCCAAGCTTCCCGTCGATGCCTTTGATCGTACTGCGCAGACGAAGATTGCTACCGGGAAGCTGCTCACGCTCGACAACCTGATCGACACTACTACGGGAACCGTGAAAGCACGATCGGTCTTTGAGAACAAGAATGACGCGCTTTTTCCGAACCAGTTTGTGAACGCGCGGCTGCTGGTGAATACGCTGCAGAACGTGACGCTGATTCCAGCTTCAGCGATTCAACAAAATGGCCAGGCATCCTTCGTGTACGTGATTCAAAACAACATTGCCCATATGCACAGCGTAAAGCCGGGAGTTACAGATGGAGGCCTAACGCAGGTGGACGGCATCAACCCGGGCGACGTTGTAGCCAACAGCAGCTTCGATAAGTTGCAGGACAACGTAGAAGTCGCGGTTTCGAATAAAGCTGGGACCAAGCCTGCGGCGGCCAATACGAGCGGGAGCAGCGCTCCGTGAGTCCATCGCGTCCGTTTATCCTGCGGCCAGTTGCAACTTCGCTGCTCATGGCCGCAATCCTTCTCGTCGGGATTGTCGGCTTTACGCAACTGCCGGTCTCCGCGTTGCCGGAAGTTGACTATCCCACCATTCAGGTGCTCACGTTCTATCCCGGAGCGAGCCCGACCGTGATGGCGACGACGGTGACGGCGCCATTGGAGCGCCAATTCGGCGAGCTGCAGGGTTTGAGCCAGATGACCTCCACCAGTTCCGGTGGAACTTCCGTGATTGTGCTGCAGTTCAACCTCAGTCTGAATATTGATGTCGCTGAGGAAGAAGTGCAGTCTGCCATCAACGCGTCGCAGAGTTTGTTGCCGTCCATCCTGCCCGCGCCTCCGATTTATAGCAAAACGAATCCCGCCGATGCTCCGGTGCTGACACTGGCGATCACCTCGAACTCCATGCCGCTTTCTGCGGTGGAGGACCTGGTGGATACGCGTCTTGCGCCCAAGATTTCGCAGCTCAACGGAGTCGGCCTGGTGACGATCAGCGGCGGCCAAAAGCCCGCGGTCCGCATTCAGGCCAACCCTGTGGCTCTGTCTTCTTACGGCATCAATCTGGAGGATCTGCGCGCGGCTCTGACCCAGTCCAGTGTGAACGCAGCCAAAGGGAACTTTGACGGGCCGCGTCAGGATTATCAGATCGACGCCAACGATCAACTAATCACCAGCGACGATTATAAGAAGGTGGTGGTGGCTTACCGCAACGGTGCCCCAGTGATGCTGACCGACGTGGCGCAGGTGGTAAATGGCGTAGAGAACAACAACCAGGCCGCGTGGATGAATCAAACTCCCGCCGTGATTCTGAACGTCCAGCGGCAGCCCGGTGCCAACACCATCAGCGTAGTGAAAAGCATCAAGACGCTATTGCCGCAGCTTCAGGCGAATCTGCCAACGGGCATTCAGGTGACCACGCTAACCGATCTTACGACCGCGATCGAAGCATCGGTTTCCGATGTTGAATTCGAATTGCTGTTGACGGTCGGCCTTGTCGTGCTGGTCATCTTCCTCTTCTTGCGAAGTCTCTATGCCACCATTATCCCGAGCGTGGCTGTGCCGCTTTCCCTGATTGGCACGTTCGCCGCGATGTACATCCTCGGCTACAGCCTGGATAACTTGTCACTGATGGCGCTGACCATCTCCACCGGTTTCGTGGTGGACGATGCCATCGTGATGATCGAGAACATCTCGCGCTACATCGAAGAGGGCGAAGCGCCCATGGAAGCGGCGCTCAAGGGTGCGGAGCAGATTGGCTTCACCATTCTCTCGCTGACGGTTTCGCTGATTGCCGTGCTGATTCCGCTGTTATTCATGGGCGACGTGGTGGGGCGCCTGTTCCGGGAATTCGCCGTGACACTCGCCGTCACCATCATCGTCTCGGCAGTGGTCTCACTTACGCTCACGCCTATGATGAGCGCGCGAATCCTGCGGCACCAGCCGAAAGAGGAGCAGGGGCGCATCTATCGAGCCTCGGAACGCGCTTTCGAGGGGATGATCGCGTTCTATGGCCGCACGCTCAAATTTGTCCTTCGATTCCAGACCATTACTCTGTTCGTCGCTCTGGGCACATTGATGCTCACGATTTTTCTTTACATCATCATCCCCAAGGGATTTTTCCCGGTGCAGGACACAGGCGTAATCCAGGGCATCTCGCAGGCACCGCAAACGATTGGCTACAAGGCCATGGCAGAGAAGCAGCAGGAACTGGCAAAGGTGATTCTGGACGACCCAGCCGTCGAGAGCCTCTCGTCGTTTATTGGCGCGGATGGAACCAATACGACGACGAACAGCGGCCGGATATCGATCAATTTGAAGCCGCTGGACCAGCGCAAGCTGAGTGCTTCCGACGTAATCCGCAGGCTCAATTCAAAACTGGATCAAGTGCAAGGCATACAACTTTTTATGCAACCGGTGCAGAACATTTCGGTGGACGACCGGGTGAGCCGCACCCAATACCAGTACACCCTGGAAGACCCGAATGCCGATGAACTCAATGACTGGACGAATCGTTTCGTCGATCGGCTCAAACAGTTGCCCGAACTGGAGGATGTGGCCACCGATCAACAAACGGGAGGACTAGCAGTATCGCTGATCATCGACCGGGTCACCGCCTCGCGATTCGGCATTGCGCCAACGACTATCGATAACACTCTGTATGACGCGTTCGGGCAGCGGCAGATCAACACGATGTACACGCAGGTGAATCAGTACCATGTTGTTCTCGAGAGCACTCCGCAGTTCCAGTTAGACCCGAACAAGCTGAACCATCTCTACATCCAGTCCAATGCGTCTTCGGGCGCAACCGGTGTCGGGGCGGCTTCCTCATTCGCGTCCTCGGGAGCATCCGCCGCGGGCTCTAACGCGCTAACGAGTTCGGCGCTCTACACGCCGTCGGCGAATACGCTTGCTCCACCAGCGAATGCGCTTTCCCCCAGCGCTTCCACTGCGTCGAGTAACGGAGCCAACTCCGCGGGCGCAACCAGTTCAACGATGAGCAACGCTGTGCCGTTCAGCACGTTCTCGCATTTCGAGAAGACGACCGAAGCTCTTTCCATCAACCACCAGGGTCAATTTCCGGCTATCACCGTGTCGTTTAATCTCTCACCGACCGCCGCGCTGGGCGAGGCCATTACGGCAGTCGATGACGTGCAGAAGGCCATGCACATGCCCCCCAGCCTGCAGGCGGGTTTTCAAGGTACTGCGGCTTCCTTCACGAATTCCCTCTCCAATGAGCCCCTATTGATTCTTGCCGCGCTCGTCACGGTCTACATCGTGCTCGGCGTTTTATACGAGAGCTTTATCCACCCGGTTACGATTCTCTCCACGCTGCCGTCAGCGGGCGTGGGCGCTTTTCTCGCGCTGCTTCTCTTTCACCAGGACCTTAGCGTCGTTGCGATCATCGGCATCGTGCTGTTGATCGGCATCGTGAAAAAGAACGGCATCATGATGGTCGACTTCGCGTTGGAAGCTGAGCGACAGCATGGCAAGAATGCGACAGAAGCAATCTATGAAGCCTGCCTGCTCCGCTTCCGCCCAATCATGATGACGACCATGGCCGCGCTACTGGGCGGGCTGCCGCTGGCTCTCGGCACTGGTTTTGGCTCCGAGTTGCGCAGGCCGCTGGGCATCGCCATGGTGGGCGGATTGCTGCTGAGTCAGGCGCTTACGCTCTACACCACACCCGTCATCTACATTTTCTTTGACAATCTGGCGCAGCGCTTTGGGGGCAAGCCGAACCAACAGGAAACCGGAAACGCAGAACAGGCAGGGCCGGCATGAACATTTCGGAACCATTCATTCACCGGCCGGTGGCTACCACACTGCTCACGGTGGCGGTGGCCCTTGCCGGAGCGATAGCGTTTGAGGTGTTGCCGGTGGCGCCCCTGCCCGAGGTCGACTTTCCGACTATTTCAGTGAGTGCTAGCCTACCGGGGGGCAGCGCCAACATTATGGCGTCTTCCGTCGCTACGCCTCTGGAGCGTCAGTTCGGTCATATTGCTGGTGTGACGGAGATGACTTCTTCCAGCACGCTCGGCAGCACATCGATCACCATTCAGTTCGACCTCACCCGTGACATTGATGGCGCGGCGCGCGACGTGGAGGCCGCCATCAATGCGGCCCGCTCCTATCTACCTGCCAATTTGCCGGGGAATCCGACCTATCGCAAGGTGAATCCCGCGGATTCGCCGATCATGATTCTCGGCCTCACCTCCGACAAATACGGTCCCGACAAGATTTACGACGAAGCCTCTACGGTCATGGAGCAAAAACTGTCGCAGATACAGGGTGTCGGGCAGGTGAGTGTCGGAGGTGGCGCATTGCCATCCGTCCGTGTGGACGCAAATCCTACGCAGTTGGCCAGCTATGGTCTCACCCTGGCGAATTTGCAATCGGCGCTGAGCCTGCAAAACTCCGACTTGGCCAAAGGCCAAATCACGGATGGCATACAGACCGCGGACATTCTTGCCAACGACCAGATCTCGCATGCCGAGGACTACAAGCCCCTCGTGGTCGGTTATAAGAATGGCGCGGCCGTCCATCTCTCCGATGTTGCCCAGGTCACGGACTCGGTGCAGAACGTTCGTGCGGCCGGGTATTTGAACGGCAAGCGGTCGGTGACGGTCATCATCTTCCGCCAGCCCGGCGCCAACATCATTGAGACTGTCGACCGCATACGCGCGCAACTTCCGTACGTTCAGGCATCCATTCCGCTTGGCATCGAGACCACCATTGTTTTGGATCGCACCACTACCATCCGAGCCTCGGTCAGCGACGTGGAGAGGACGCTGCTCATTTCCATCGGCCTCGTCATCGTCGTGGTGTTCGTCTTTCTGCGCAATGGCCGTGCCACGCTCATTCCCGCGGTCGCGGTGCCGGTCTCGCTGGTCGGTACCTTCGCGGTGATGTACATGTTTGGATATAGCCTGGACAATCTTTCGCTGATGGCCATGACCATTGCCACGGGGTTTGTGGTCGACGATGCCATCGTGGTGATGGAAAATATCGCGCGCCATCTGGAAGCCGGAATGCAGCCCTTTGCCGCGACGCTGAAAGGTGCGGAAGAAATCGGCTTCACCGTCTTCACCATCAGCATTTCGCTCATCGCCGTCTTCATCCCTCTTCTGTTGATGGGCGGAATTGTTGGCCGTCTGTTCCGCGAGTTTGCGGTCACTCTTTCGACGGCTGTCTTCGTGTCCATGATCATCTCGCTGACCACAACGCCTATGATGTGCGCCTTCCTTCTAAAGAGCGAGCGAGCCGAAAAACATGGGCGTATGTACATGGCCAGCGAAAATTTCTTCGATTGGGTGCTGTCGCTGTATCGCGGCAGCCTGCATTGGGCGCTGGACCATCCCGTCCTCATACTGTTCGTACTTGCCGCCACCATCGCGCTGAATGTATTGCTCATCGTCAAGATTCCCAAGGGCTTTTTCCCGGTCGAGGACACGGGAGCGATTTCCGGCAGCGTCCGCGGGCCGCAAGATTCATCCTTTCCCGCGATGGACAACTCGATCCGGCAGATCGGCGCTGTCATCAAGAGCGATCCGGCTGTGGCCAATGTGATTGCGTTTACGGGCGGCGGCGGAGCCACGAATACCGGCTCGCTTTACGTTGCGCTGAAACCGCTGGCTGATCGCAGTGTGAGTGCCGCTCAGATCATCGATCGCGTGCGTCCCAAGCTCAACAAGTTGCCGGTGGCTTCCTCGTTCCTCCAGGCCGTACAGGACCTTCGCATTGGCGGCCGGTCCAGCAATGCGATGTACCAGTACACGCTCCAATCCGATAATGTGCAGGACCTTTCCACGTGGGCGCCCGTTATTCTGAACCGGATGCAGCATCTGTCCGGCCTGCAGGATGTGAGCTCAGACCAGCAGAATGGCGGGCTTAATGAGGTAATGAATTACGATCGCGTCACGGCAGCGAAGCTTGGCCTCACCACGCAGCAACTGGATTCGACGTTGTACAGCGCCTTCGGCCAGTCGGAAGTTTCCATCATCTACACCCAGCTGAATCAGTATTACGTGGTGCTGGAAGTCGCGCCTCAGTATTGGCAAACTCCGGAAGGCTTGAAGGACATCTATCTCCATACCTCCGGTAGCGGCAATATTCCGCTGGTCACCGTGGCCAAGGGCCACGCGAACACCACCCCCCTGGCCATCAACCACACAGGTTTATTCCCCTCGGTCACCGTCTCTTTTAACCTTGCGCCGAACGTGTCTCTGAGCCAGGCCACCCTGGCCATCAGCCAGATGCAAAAGGCGCTGGGAGCGCCTTCCACCCTGCAAGGCTTCTATGCCGGTACGCTGCAGGCCTACCAACAATCGCTCGGCACCGAGCCGGTTTTGATTCTGACGGCACTGCTGGCGGTCTACATCGTTCTCGGAATTTTGTATGAGAGCCTGGTCCATCCCCTGACGATCATCTCCACTCTGCCGTCGGCGAGTGTCGGCGCAATGCTCGCATTGATGCTGTTCAAGCAGGATCTGAACATCATCTCCATCATTGGCATTGTGCTGCTGATTGGAATCGTAAAGAAGAACGCCATCATGATGATCGACTTCGCGCTTCAGGCCGAGCGCGAAGAGGGAAAGAGTCCGGAAGACTCGATTTTTGAAGCGTGCATGCTGCGCTTCCGCCCGATCCTGATGACGACCATGGCTGCGCTATTGGGCGCTTTGCCCCTGGCGCTGGGAACGGGCACAGGGTATGAGCTCCGCCGGCCCCTCGGCATCACGATTGTCGGAGGGCTGATCTTGAGCCAGATGCTGACGCTATATACGACGCCCGTTGTCTATTTGTCATTTGACCGTTTGCGCCTGCGCTTGGCGGGAAAAGAGGCAGTGCAGCCTCGCTCGCCGGCTCCGGAGGCGAGCTAGCACGATGGTCTGAACGCTGGGCGGAACATTCGACTGAGATGGACGCCGGATTAGCAGAACTAGCTAAGCAGAATTGGTCTGGCAGAAACATTATGAAGCTCATCCTACGAGATTTGCCAAATGGCATGATTCGACTGTGTGCGGCTGCGCTGCTGCTGATCCTGCCGGGCTGCGTAGTCGGACCGAAATACCACCCACCCGCTCCCCCAGCGCCTGCGGCCGTCTACAAGGAATCCCCCACCCAGTTCAAAGAACCTGGAGACTGGACCGTCGCACAGCCCGCGGATGCGAAGCTACGCGGCAAATGGTGGGAGATTTTCAACGATGCCGAACTGAACGCACTGGAAGACCAACTGGATATTAACAACCAGAACATCAAACAATACTTCGAGAACTTTATGGCAGCACGCGCCGTGGTTCGCGAGGCGCGTGCGCAATATTTCCCCACGCTCTCGGTCGTGCCGTCGGTGACTCACTCGCGGGCCTCTGCGAACGTAGGCACGACCTCCAATACGGGCGGCGCGTCCAGTCCACAACTGCAAAGCACTCTATACTCGCTGCCGCTCGAAGCGTCATGGGAACCCGACCTCTGGGGCAAAGTCCGCAATACGGTGCGCCAAGCACACTATGCCGCCCAAGTGAGCGCCGCCGATCTCGAGAACGAGCGTCTGATCGAGCAGGCCAGCCTGGCGGAATATTTTTTTGAGATTCGTGGACAGGACAAATTGCAACAGATCTATGACGATACGGTTGTGGCAGATCAAAAAGAGTACGAACTAACGCGTTCGCTCTATGAAGCTGGCATCGACGACCAGATCTCCGTGGTCGAATCCGAAACCACGCTGCACAGCGCGCAGGCGGGCGCAACCAATGTTGGAGTTGCGCGAGCGCAGTATGAGCATGCGATCGCCGTCCTTCTGGGCAAGACTGCTTCTAACTTCTCCATCCCCGTGAAGCCGATGACGGTTGCTCCGCCGCCAATTCCGGTCGGCGTGCCTTCGGAACTGCTGGAGCGCCGGCCCGACGTTGCCGCCGCGGAGCGCACCATGGCTGAAGCGAATGCAGCGATCGGCATTGCTTACGCCGCTTATTACCCGAACCTGACTTTGACTGGGGCGGCTGGCTTCGAAAGTTCAGCGTTCAGTAAATGGCTATCCTGGCCGAGCCGTTTCTGGTCCGTGGGTGCATCGATTCCGGAAACGATTTTCGACGCCGGATTGCGGCGTGCTACCGTTCAACAAAATGTCGCGATTTACAATGCGGATCTGGCCAGCTACCGTCAGACCGTGCTCACCGCATTTCAACAGGTGGAAGATTCTCTCGCCGAAGTCCGCATCTTGTCCAAGGAGATTCAGCAAGAGCAGCAGGCGGTGGAATCAGCTCAAGCGTTTCTCAAGCTCGAACAGGCGCGGTATGACACCGGCGTTGATCCCTACATCGACGTGCTGATCGCCCAAACCACGGTTCTGGCGGACCAGCAGACTCTGAATGGTTTGCAAGTTCAACAGATGACTTCGTCTGTGGCATTGGTGGAGGCTTTGGGTGGCGGATGGGATCGCTCGCAATTGCCGACCACGCAGCAGGTAACGCAGAAACCGGCCAAGTCGGAAACGACCATCGAGCAGTAGGACGCAGAGTGTTAATCCCGGTGTGGCGAGGCGACCATCGCTGACAGCGTGAGGAGCGATTAGTGGAAACCTATTCTTGGGACGGCCGAGAGCTAGGGTTGCCCATCGCTGTCTGGCTGCGCCACGAGCAATAACGCTATGCCGACGACGGTGAACATGCGGAACGCAGCATCCTGACCGTTCCACATCTTCGACTGCCACATCATGAACCACTCCCCGCCAACGCTCAGAAAAGCGACCAACCACATCATGAGAGCACACGTCAGCGCCGCGATTGCGACCCGCTTGGCTTGATTGAAGGCGATTGCAGTCCCCCGCAAAGCTCGCGCCAGATTCAGTCCACCCCACCAGCAGAGAATCATCGTGATGGTTTCCCAGGCGATAATCGACGCATAGAAGAAAGTGTGCCACGCCGGCGAATTCAAAGCCCGCCACATTCCGCGGTTGCCGGGAAAGGTCGAATCCATCATCAAAACGTGACGCACAAGCTGATAGTTCGAGTCATAGTCTGTCGTGTTGTTGAGGACGACGAACGAATAGAAAACCGCCACGGCAAAGACCAGGAGCATCTTGGCAATACGTAGCGTCATGGTTTTTCTTTCTCATTAGGCCACGGTTTCTCCTGCGCCGAAGCCGAGAAAGTCTTGAAGTAAGCGGTGAGGGCGCCGATTGTGGCGTCGTCATAGCCAGGATTGCCGGGCATCTGTGCGCGCGGATTCCTGGACAGCGGGTTGCGCATGTAATCGGCGAAGTATTTTGGAGAAGCCGTGGCCCAAGCTGAAAGCACCAGCCATGGATGCCCGGCCTTCATCCCGCCTTCTTGTCCCATGTTGTGACAGCGAAAGCAATTCTGCTGTGCAATGCGGTAACCCGCCTGGACCAGTTCCTCAGCGGCCTGCGGACCGCGGGGCGCGATCGCGCCCAAGACCGTCTTTTCGTTTCGCAACTCAAGCCGCACCACCCCCCACGGAATCTGCGCTTCGTCGTGCTGCGAGAAGATCTTAAAGGCGGGCGAAAATTTAGAATGCGAAATCAGGTACGGGCCCATGTCGTAACGGTGAGTCTCTGGATCTTTCGGCCAGCCGGCAGGGGACTGCCCGTTGATCTTCAACACCAGAAGAGGATGGTGCTCGGCAATATAAGCGTCAGGATAATTGGCATGGTACTGGTCGCTGCAGATTGCGACGAGCATGTCTGACTCCGGAGTTGCGGCGAGCTTTTTGTTCAACTCCTCCAGCAGCACACCGGTGATCTGTGTCGGACCGGTGAAGTTTGCATCGTCTGTTACGGTGTAGTTGACTTGGGGCAAAGTCAGCAAGTCGTCGCGCGTCAGGTATCGAGTTGTACCCGGCGGCAGACCGGCAAGATCGCCACCGATTTCAAGGTCGGAAGGTGATCCGCGTTCGACTCGCAGAGCAGGAAGGGGACCGAGCGCAGCTGCTGTCGAGGCCTGGTCGAATGCTTTTCGTGCATTTTGCGCCGGCATGCTGGCGACCAGCAAGAATCCAGCGGCTAGCAGGCCAATGAAAGGTCGTTGCATGCGCCATGTTAGCGTCCACACCGGCAGATGCAAGCGGAATTTCGCGACGGAAACGTTGCTCCGGAATATCGAGAGGTGCACCAGTGTCCCGTCCCGATCAAAAATGAAAAATCAGATCGCTCGCCGCGGTTAGCTGATTATGTTGCCGGCCGTTGTCGTAGGCCTTCATGTCCCAAGCCCGCTCGAGTCGTAATTCCGGACGCAGTTGGACCGTCGTGCCCATCCAATGACACCACATGATCGTGTTCTCTGAGTATCGGGTCGCGTAGCCCGTGCGCTGGCCCTTTTTGTCGTCGAGAAAGTCACTGCGAAACGACAGGAAGTTATGCGCTGAGAGTTCCTTCTGCAGAAAATTGACCGCGGCGTATTCGGGAGCGGTGCAGCGTTGTTCGCCGGGCAGGCAATACGCGGCGTTCGCGCCTGTTTCCGGTGGAATGCTACCTCCCAAAGCAGGCACGTCGCGCTCATACATGTACCAGGTCTCCGTGGCCATGTGCACCGTCTTCGAGAACTTGTGATACCAGGTGGCGTCATACTGCTGCAGATTGTTGTACGCATACTTTCCGTTGTTGATTCCGTTGGCGCAGATATAGAAATTGTCATTCACCAATTCAGTGGAGTAGCTCAGGCAGGCAGTACCCGAGGGCTTCGCATCAGAAGTCCACAGGGCAACGTCGTGGCCGCCGGTGACGCCGAGTTGCACCAGCCACTGATCGTTCAGCTTAACGGTCGCGATCAGCCCGGTGTCAGTAAACGGATCAATCGCATAAAGCAGCGAGTGGCTGAAGATGTAGTTATTTGGCGCCAGTTGCGCCTCGATGCCGGGCACGGAGATGAAGCGCCCCAACCTCAGATTCATTCCCTGCGCAACCTGCGGGACGTAAACGTCCACATATTCCAGCGTAGGATCAAAGCCATATTGGTGGTGATCGTTCAGCAGTTGGCCGCTCAGGTAGCCCTTTGCGATGGTATAGCGATAATCCGTGCCGTAGAGCGCCGTGAGGTGGTAACCCCAGTCGATGTGATCGCGTTGCACAGAATCCGGCAGCCGCTCCGCGTAGAGAACGAATTGGTTCATTTCAAAGCGATTCGAGTAGACATCGTTCGCCTCGGGAGCATTGCTATGGGATGAAGTGCTGAAGTTCAGCGTGGGATCGGTCCAGCCGTAAATCTTCGTGCGGCTGCGGGCCTGGTTGATGGCGGTCATCAGCGGATAGCTGTTGGAGTCCGGCTCTCCAATCACCGGCGAACCACCGTACGACCAATCCGAGTTAGGGAACGGCGGCGAATCGAGTGGCGACGGTAGGCCGCGGCGCGCCGGGGCCGGCGATGAAGCAACCGCTCCCCACCAATCCTGGCGGTAAAACTCCGCCCAGCGGGCTATGAAGCCTCTCGACTCAGTGATGCTCGCCTTCGGCGCGTCCGGTTGTGGGCCGGTCTGTGCATCCGCCTGCTGTCCCGGAGCGAGAGCACACGACAGGATCGCAACGCCCACTATCAGGAAAAAGAAATCTCGACAGCGTCGTGAATCATTCCATGAAGGCATAGAAATGGCGTGCCATCCAAGTCTACAAGCTCTCGCTCGAAGGCCTGCTCGCACGTGCCGAAGTAGCTGAGCAACTCTTCCAATGCTCGGGCGACATTTAGCGTTTTGGAGACTGCCATCCCGTAGAATTCCCTAATGCGTATCGCAATCCTATCCGACATACATGGGAATCGAACGGCGTTCGAAGCGGTCATGGCGGATCTGCGCGAAACCGCTCCCGACTTGATTTTGCACGGCGGCGATCTCGCAGATGCCGGTGCGGGCCCCGTGGAGATTGTCGATCGCATTCGCGATCTCGGCTGGCAAGGTGTGGTCGGCAACACGGACGAACTGCTTTTCCGGCCCGAGTCGCTGGAGGAGTTTGCGAGCCAATCGGCGGCGCCACCCTCCCTCTGGAAGGCGATCCGTGAGATGGCGGCCGCGACCCGCGCCATGCTGGGAGAAGAAAGAATTGCATGGCTACGCGGGTTGGCGCGCGTTCAGATTGAAGGTGCGATTGCGCTGGTGCACGCCAGTCCCGGCAGTTTGTGGCGAGCTCCGACCCTGGAAGCAACGGATGCTGAGCTGGAATCGGTTTACGGACCGCTTGGCCAACCGATTTCCGTATATGCACACATTCATCGCCCTTATATCCGGAGTGTTACAAGTCCTCAGGGTCGAGAAAAGTTCGTCGTCAACACCGGCAGCGTTAGTCTTTCGTATGACGGCGACCGCCGCTCCTCGTATCTATTGCTGGATGGGGCCAGCCCAACCATCCGACGCGTGGAGTATGACTTGGAGAAAGAGCTGAAGGCTCTTTCCTCGTGTGGGTTGCCTCATGTCGATTGGATTGCCAAAAGCCTTCATGCTGCCTTTCCCCAGATGCCCTAGCGATCTCCTCACTTGTAGTACCCTGCCCCGGAACCAAGATGCGACGAATCGAGGTGCGACCATGCCCGCCTACGTTCCAGCAGCTGCCGACCGAGTCGGACTAATCTCACTTCGCGGACTGCAACTGTTGCAGATCTGCCAGCACTTCCTCGCTGTGACCTTGCGGACTGACCTTGAGGTACACCTTCCGAATTACGCCCGTGGGGTCAATCAGGAACGTGTTCCGCGCGGCAAGAATCGTCCCGTCGTGATCCATGATCGAGCCGTATTTTTCCGCAACCGCGTGCGTGGAATCTGCGAGCAGCTTGAAGTTCAAGCCTTCCTTGGTGCAGAAGCTCTTGTGAGAATCCACCGTGTCCACGCTGACGCCTAGAATCACCGCATTCTTGGGCGTGTACTTGTCCAGATCCCGCTGGAAGTTGTGAGCTTCAATCGTGCATCCCGAGGTGAAATCCTTGGGATAAAAGTAAAGCACAACCCACTTGCCCTTGAATTGGTCGAGAGACACCTGAGCGCCTTCCTGGTTCGGCAAGCTGAATGCCGGGGCTGGGTTGCCAGCGGCAGGCGGCTGTGGCTGATCCGCTGCGACCGCGAACAGAGCTGCCAAGGCGAGAGTCATGCAAAGTAACACAAGCTTTTTCATAATGTTTCCTTTCAGACCAGAGACAGAAACTAATCATAAATGATAGTGGAGGACCACAGGGCTTTGGCAAGCTGCTCGTGACGTTCTTGTCTCCATGGCCCGACAAGCCAATATCGCCACACACATTCAGAAAATTCTACTGAATCCCGAAGGTGCGACCGCAACTTATACGGACAATCATATTTGAACCAATTTGTCTCACTCGTTTAAGTCTCCAAACTGACGTGCATTCGTTGCTCGCGGAAGATCATTCGTATTCATTCCGACTCGGCTCGTCCCTGTTTTCTTCACTCCCTTTCACGCTGGCCCGCTGTTTGCCCTGCCCATCGGGATAACCAATGTGATGAGGCAAATCTACATACTGTTTTGGCGAACGCAGAAACAGTACAAGGAGAGACGATAATGATGAAGACTGTTTCTTGCGCAGGACCCTCACGAAGCCGCATTAAGGCGTGGCAGCTGATCTCTGTAGGTCTCCTCGCACTGTTGCTTTCAGTCTCGTTCACTGCGTGGGCGCAATCGACGACCGGGACAGGGAGCATCCAAGGCACCGTGACCGACCAGACCGGCGCGGTCGTCGCGGGTGCCAGGGTGATGATCACTAGCAAGGCAACGGCAGCTGTGTTTCATCTCAACGCTTCGTCCGCGGGAAGCTACTCATCCGGTCCAATTCAGCCCGGGGACTACATCGTGCGCGTGGAGAGCAAGGGCTTCAAGACCATGAATCTGGCGGTCACCGTACAGGTTGGCAACACTTCGACGGTGAATCTACAGATGGAACTCGGGCAGGAGAGCCAGGTGGTTGAGGTTCAGGGCGGCGCGGTCGGCATCAACACGGAGCAGGCCACAGTGCAAGGCACGATCAATCTTGACCAGATCGAAAATCTTCCCGTAAACGGGCGCAATTTTCTTGACCTCGCGCAACTCGAGCCCGGCGTTCAAATTCAGGAGGGCAGCACCTTCGACCCGACCAAGAATGGTTTCTCTTCGATCTCCTTCGAAGGCCGGTTTGGCCGCACTGCAAGAATTGAGGTGGATGGGGTCGACGTCAGCGACGAGACGGTCGGCACCACGACCCAGAACATCCCAGCCAGCGCCATTCAGGAATTCCAGCTTTCCCAGTCGTCGCTCGATCTCTCGACCGAACTGACCTCCTCTGGAGCCGTGAACGTTACAACCCGCTCAGGCGCGAACACAATGCACGGTGAGGCATTTGGACTTTTCCGCGGAAACCAGACAGCAGCAGCGCTGCCCGGTCCCACAGCTCCGCCATTCCAGCGTGAGCAGTTTGGCGGCAATCTGGGAGGCGCAATCATCAAGGACAAGGTGTTCTGGTTTCTTGACGGTGAACGGACGAAGCAAAGCCTGGGAGCGGCGCAACCGTTTAGCGCTCCGTTCGATACGCTGAATACAACTCTGGTCGAGCCCTACCGCGAATTTATGTCGGATGAGCGCGTGGATTGGAACATTAAGGGCAGCGCGCGAGCGTTTTATCGCTTCAACTTCGATCAAAACAGCGACATTCGTCCCTACGGTTCGGCGAGCTCGCTGCAGGGATTCAAAAACGCCGACCACACTGTGACTCATGCAGTCGGCATCGATTTCAGCACCGGCGCTTATTCTCACAGCATCCGCTTCGAATACCTAAAATTTCGCAACGGAATAGGGGACGGCACTTCAAGCATCACGGCTGGCCCAGATAATCCCATCCCTGGCTTGGGAATCAATATTGGGGCGCCGATTCTGGGGAATTGTGTAATCAGCAAGGGTGGCGCCTATTGCGGCGGACCGAACCTGCTAGCGCCTCAGCAAACGATTCAAAGCGACCACCAGATTAAATACGACGGCAGCAAGATCATCGGCAAACACATTTTCCGCTACGGGGTAGCGTTTAACCATCTTCAGGGCGGAGGCCTGGCTGCTTTCTTTACCTACCCGCAAGTGGGCACAACCTTTACTGGAGCCTCGTCTGATCCAACTTCCTACCCGTCGGATTGGGTGTTCCTGGGCAATGGCATTGGTTTCTCCACGGCCAAGGCTTCCTTCGGATTTCCGGGCGGCGGCTTGGGACCCGACAACCGCTTTGAGACTTATGTTGGGGACGCCTGGAAGGTGAACCCACGCTTCAGCTTGCAGCTGGGGTTGCATTACGTGCACGACACAGGCCGAGTGGATAGCGACTTGGGCTCTCTGCCTGCGCTTAACCAGTGGGGTCAGGGACTCGGCAATCAGGTGCGCACTCCCGCAGACAACTTTGGTCCGCAAGTGGGTTTTGCGTGGGATGCGACCGGCAAAGGTAAAACTGTGATCCGCGGCGGCGGCGGCCTGTTCTTTGAGAACTCCATCTGGAATAACGTTCTGTTCGACAGTCCGGCAAGAATTCCGAAAGGCATCTTCTCTTACACTCCGCTAGTGTGCGCCGGTGGCGGAGCCGCTCCCTTCAATTGGCCCACGAGTCCGGGACCAATCGGCAGTTCCATTGCCGGCGGGGCTGGGACGGTAACCAGCGCGACCGAGGTCACTCCCAATTTCTGTGGCGAGACCATCTCGACTGCCGCTCCCCAGATTCTGGCGCTGAGTGGCGCCTTCAAGACAGCCGCGGCCGCTAATGTCGGGCTGCAACCCAACCCGAATTTCGTGGGTACGGCGCTGAACGCTGCTAATGCCAACGGGTTTGACCTGTTTGATCCGAATTACCGCACGCCCCGCTCGTGGCAGATGAATCTTGGCTTCCAGCATGAATTTCGTCCGGGAACGGTGCTCACTGCCGATTACATCCGCAACATCGGCGAACACTTCCTGCTGGTGGTGGACGCGAATCACAGCGGATCAGCACGTTCCTTCAATCTTGCCAACGCCATCGCGGCGCGTGACAAGGCCCAGATCGCTAACGGATGCCCGGCAGGGGCGGGCGAGGCCGGCTGCGTCTATGCCGCACAATTGAAGGCTGCTACAAAAGCTGGCCTGAACGGGGAGGCCGCCTCCGTCGCTGCGCTGGCGGGTTCTCAGTCTGCCTACTCCACCGCCGGTTTGGATTCCAACAACGCGGTGACCGGCGGCGGCCCGTGTCCTTTCTGCGCGTTTCCGGGTACTGACGGCTTCACCGGAGTGAACGATGGCGCGCTGGGTACGCTCGACTTGCTGCAGCCTGTGGGGCGTTCCGTATACAGCGGGCTGCAGGTCAAGTTGGTGCAGCAGATCAGGAATCCCTTCCGCGGGGTAAAGTCTGCTAACTTCCAGGTCTCGTACTCCCTCTCCCGATTCACCAGTCAAGTGCAGGATGGAGATTTCGTCAACTTGGCAATCAACAACGACAATCCCGACCAGTTCACGGGACCTAACGCTTTGGACCGCACCCATCAGATCTCGTTCGGCGGAACCTTCGATCTGCCCTTCTTTACCAAGCTCAGCTTGATCGGGCATTTCTACAGTCCACTGGCGCAGAACCTCGCTCTGCCCCAATTGACGAGCGGAGGAGAGATTTTTGCTACCGACTGGCTGGGATCTGGTATTGGATCTGGCGAGGCAGGTATGCCTGTCCCCGGCACGAATAATGGTGAGTTCCAGCGTGGCGCCTACATCGACAACTTGCAGAGCCTGATCACCCACTACAACAACTCATCCGCAGGCACGCTGACTCCTGCCGGCGCGGCCGTGGTAAACGGTGGGGTGATGACCATGTCTGACATGTCAACGCTGGCCTGGCAGATGCCCGCACTCGCTTCAGTTCCCGATGGCGCGGTTGGATTCCCCTGGCTGAAGTCGCTCGATTTGAAAGCGGCGTGGCCAATTAGAATCCGCGAGCGGCTGACCATCGAACCGAGCGCCAGCATCTTTAACATGTTCAACTTCGCCAACTCGTTCCTTCCGGGCAACCTGCCGGGAACCGTCGTGGGCACTCTGGGACCGGCGGATCCGGGCTGTGTTGCCATCGGAACCTGCGCGGTGAGTCCATTGGCGGCAAGCTCGGTCGGCGGCGTGACGTCGCAGAGCCTCTTGCCGTACCGAGCTAGCTTCCAATCAGGAACCTACGCCCTGGGCGCTCCACGGCAGTTTGAATTTGGATTGAGCATCAGGTTCTAACGAAAACGAATCACACGATCAGGCCGTGGCGCCCTTGCGCCACGGCTTTTTATGTATGGCTCACTACACAACCACCGACTGTCAGTGTGCAGACGGCCCACCCGTGTTTCCAATTCTCATAGGAACGCTCGTGCTGCTCTACGGAATTGGAGAGATGCTCGCCCAGTCGACAAATGAGGGTCCTTTTCAATTCTGACTGGAACCTGCACTTCATGTAACTCAAAACTAACTTCATCCCATCGGCGAGTGCATTTGTACCACGACGATCGCAGGTGCGTCGGCGTGGGTGGTGACATGCTCCTTTTCTTCAGAAGACACGCGACGGTTCAGTTGTGTGATCGCGGAGCAGCCCGAGGTGACCCGTATTTCGCGTTTTCCAGAACCCACTGTTGATGTTCAGGTTTGCAGGAGGAGATACATGCAAGTCAGTTCTTTTTTCAGGCTCGTATCGCTAATCGTGCTGGGAACAGCAATTTTTTCTGCCACCTGCGTAGCCCAGGTGTCCACGGGGTCTCTTAGCGGCACCGTGGTGGACCCTACCGGCGCTCTTGTATCTGACGCGACCGTAACGCTCATCAACGAAGGCAACAGCGCAAAGCAACAGGCGATCACATCGACGGCCGGGACCTTTCGTTTTACCTTCCTTTCGGTCGGCCGTTATGACCTGGAAATCAGCAAGCCTGGTTTTCGCAGCCTGAAATCTTCGGGCATCTCAGTGGACGCGAATATCGAGCACACTCTTGGAGCATTGAAACTGGATGTGGGCCAAACCAGCGAGTCCGTGGAAGTTTCATCAGAGGCGCCGCTTGTGGAATCGGCACAAGCGCAAGTGAGTGCTGCCATTACCGGAGAAGCTCTGCAAACCTTCGCAGGAGTTGCCGAGAACGAAGGCGCGGATTTCATAGCCCTGACTCTGCCGGGCGTGGCCGCCAGCCGCGACAACAATTTTGCCAACACCAATGGCGTGGGATTCACGGTGAACGGAATTCGCGGACGGAATAACGACCAGCAGATTGACGGTCAGAACAACAACGATAATTCTGTGGCCGGACCTGCCGTGTTCGTCAGCGACGTAGACTTCGTGAGTGAATATCAGGCCACCACCAGCAACTTCGGACCGGAATACGGCCGGAACTCAGGCTCGGTGATCAACGTGGTGACGAAGAACGGCACCAATCGCTGGCACGGAACCGTGTTCGGAGACGAAACCAACTCGGTTTTCACCAGCCTTACGAATACCGAAAAAGACTTCGAATCGATAACTAAACCCCCTCGCTTCAACCAGGAATTCACGGGTGGAAGCATCGGCGGACCACTTCTGAAGAACAAGGTTTTTATCTTCGGAGGCTTTGACAATCAAATCGATTCTTCGAGCGCATTCTTCAGTTCAGGCGACCTGATTCCAACTCCCAACGGAATCGGAACGCTGGCGGGTTGCTTTCCTGGGAGCACCAGCGTCACGGCGCTCTCCAATTTTGGTCCCTACGCCGTGGGCGGGTCGCCCACAGCGGCAGGCGCCCCGGTTACCGCATATTTCGACAATGCGCCCGTCAATAACACCACGGATCCAACGAACGGAGATCCGGCATGCGGATATCAACTGGCCGGCATTCAACGATTTCTTCCCAACGGCTTTCACATCTACGATTGGGTCTCGCGACTCGACGTGCACGCCACCGACTCCGACTCCTTTTATATCCGCTACCTATACCAACGAGAAAATTTCTTCAACGTTGCTACGAGCGCTACCAGCAATTCCGCTGGGTATCCGGTGAACGTTCCCTCGCTCGGTCAATCCTTCCTGGTTGACTGGACGCACACTTTTAACAACCGGATGCTCAACGAATTTCGCGTGGGCTACTCCCGCAACGCGGTGCAGTTCGGCAGTAACACCGTGGGCTCGGTCCCGTTAATGGGCAACGTCGCTGATACCATGACGTCGATTGCTTTCACCACTTCCACCCTTCTGCCCTTTGGGCCGGGGTCGAACTTTCCGGAGGGTAGAATCGTCAACTCCTATCAGTTGCAAGACAATTTCACCTATACCAAGGGGCAACATCAGCTCAAATGGGGCGCCAACATCACCAACCAGAGATCTCCCAATGTTTTTCTTCCCGGGTATAACGGCGTCTACACTTTTAGCGATTGGGGAGCCTACGCCGCGAATGCGCCTTCCGCCACAACTCTTGATGAGGGCAACCCAGAGTATCCATTCAAGGAGTGGGACACCTTCCTGTATGTTGGAGATGACTGGAAGGTTCGGCACAATCTTACTCTAAACCTTGGACTAACCTGGTCTTACCTCGGCCAGCCAGCTAACCTGTTCCATCAGGAAACTGTGGCTCAGCAAACCGGAAGCAACCCGGTATGGCTGCCATCTTTGCCACTTTCTGCCACCACCTCCCCATCGCTTCCAGCGCTTCACGATTTGTTTGGCCCCAGTATTGGATTCGCGTGGTCACCCGATACGCCCTTCACTCGTAGCGGCAACACAGTTGTGCGGGGTGGCTATCGACTCACTTACGACCCTGCCTTCTACAACATTTTCCTCAACGACGCCACTACTGCACCCGTGGTGTTGGGACAGACTTTTACAGGCCCCGGACTCCCGGGTGTCCCCGCATCTCCATTAGGGCCTTCGGTTCGCGCCGCGTACGCCAGCCTGCTACCTGTTGGCCAGCTCGACCCACGAAATTCTCCCGAAGTCACTCTTGACCCACACCTCAGTCCGGATAAAGTCCAGGAGTGGTCGTTAGGTATCCAGCGCAACGTCACAAAAGATGCTGCCTTGGAAGTGCGGTACGTTGGCAATCACGGCGAGAACCTGTTCCAAAGCATCAATGTCAATCCATCGATCGCAGGCCTGGCATCGGCCTTCCCGAGTTACATTCCTGCAGGGGTCACGCCCTGCTCGGCAGCTAGCGCAGCGGTACCGGCGGCGGTGGGACGCGTGAACTGCAACACCGGGATCCAGTTGGAAGTCGGCAATAGTGGCTACTCCAACTACAACGGGCTGCAGACGGAATTCCGCACCAGCAACATTTTCCGCCAGCTCACTCTGCGAACCAGTTATACGTGGAGTAAGACGATGGACAACACCAGCGAGATTTTTAATTCGTTCGCTGGCGGCAACAGCGAAACCTATGCGCAGAACCCGCTCAACGTGAAGGGAGGGGAGTACTCTCTCTCGGGAATCGACTTCCCGCAGACCTGGACTCTATCTTTCATCGAAGATGTTCCGGTCATGCGCTCCCAGCGCGGCCTCCTCGGACATATCGCCGGGGGCTGGGCTGTGTCCGGAACCTACATCCTTCAGTCCGGCCAGAACTACACGCCGCAACAGATCTTCATCAACGCGGCCTCGTCCGGGATCGAGGATCTGGCTTTCGACCAGGCTTTCAACAACACCGTCCCCGATGTCGTGCGGCCATTCCTCGGAAACCCCCGCGCCCCGGTAACGCAGGTCGGAGTTTTTGCGGGTGATGCCTGTGCTGCGTTTTCGACTGCCCCCGGTAACGGGCCAGGCTGCGGTCTGCCTGCGTCCACGCTAATCAGTATGAATGGAATCAACAACGGAGCTGTTACACCCGTAACTAACAGTCAGGTGCACTTCATTGGAAACGGCGGAGAAGCCGAGTCGATCTTCGGGGTTCCGTTCGGCAACGTTCGACGCAACAGCGTTCGCGACTACGCCACGAATCTTGCCAACTTCACTCTGTTCAAGAACTTCAAGTTCTGGGAACGCGCGACCGTGCAGTGGCACATGACCATGAACAACGCATTCAACCATCCGAACTACGGGAACACCATCCCCGGCATTACCACTTTTATCGAAAGTGCGGGTGCGGCGGGTGCGGGTGCTGCTTTTGCCGATCCCAAGGTGCAATCGGATGCTGACCTGGCCTGCCCTGGCGGAACACGCTGCGTTTACTTCGGATTGAAGGTGATTTACTAAGGACGCCGAGGGGCGGCCTTTCGTTTCCGCAAGGCCAATCAGAAATGATTGGCCTTGCTTAACCTGCGATAGTGTAGCCGCGATTGGGTCGACGACGTGGTTCTGGTAATTGCTGTCGTGCTGGGTTTAACGGCAGGAGCTCAACCATCATCGAAGCTTTGAGCGTGTCTTTCGGGACGAACCGGGCCTCAGATCTACGTTTCTCGCTTCGGATGGTAAGTCAGCTACATCAGCGCATACAGATTTCCGTCAGCACTCCCGAAGTAGATCACGCGGTCTACCACCACCGGGGAAGACAGAATCGTTCCGATGGTCATCATTTTGCTCACTCCTGCGATCATGTCGTCGTAGAAATCGGACGCGAACGCAGCTTCATAGTTTGGGGTGCCATCGGGCTTCGTCCAAGCGGCCGCGTTTTGTTTTGCACCCTCGGTTTCGAACGTCCAGGATATTTTTTGAGTAGTGAGGTCGATGGCGATCAGCTTGCCCATGTGCGAGCCGATATAGATAAAGTTGCCAGCGATGCTGGGCGATGAGAACATCGGCCATCCCTGGAACTTGAGGGAGAACACAGGGCTGCCCGTCGTGGCGTCCATGGAGTAGAACAAACCCGAGTCGGAGGTTGCAAAGTATACCTTGCCGCCCTGGACCGCGGGCGAACTGATGACCCACGAACCTTGATTCGGGAACGACCATTTCTTTCGGCCTGTCGCTGCGTCCAGAGCATAGAAGTTCGAGTCGCGGCAGCCGAAATACACGACTCCATCAACCACCGCCGCCGAGGATTGAATGCCAACCTGATTGTGAATTTCAGGATCTTCGCCGGTCTTGAATCGCCACTTTTCCTTCCCCGTGGCAGCATCGACCGCGTAGAAATAACTGTCCCAGCTTCCTATGAAAAGCGTGCTGTCTGCGATCGCCGGAGACGCATGGACGACGTCGCCGGTCTTAAACTTCCAGTTCAGGGCGCCCGAGGCTGCGTTCAACGAGTAAACATTCCCGTCGCCGCTGCCGAAAAACACGCCTCCATTCCAGACCACCGGCGACGACAGATAAAAATCAAATGGATCGGGCATGGTTTCCGCGGCCGGCTGCGAACCGTGCAAATGTTTTCCCGCGTAGCGCCGCTCTCCGGCCGTCTGGAACCTCCATTTCAACTGGCCCGTCGCCGCATCCAAAGCATAGAAATTGCCGTCGTAGGCGCCGAAGTAAACCAGACCCTCCGACACTGCCGGGGACGACGTGATCCGGCTCTTCGCTTCGAATTTCCATTTCACTGTGCCGGATTCGCGGTCGACGGAATAAAAGTTCCCGTCGGTGCTGCCCACAAAAACCGAGTCACCAAACACTGCCGGTGATGAAATCACCAGGCCGCCAGTATGAAGCTTCCATTTGACGTGGCTGAATGCGGGTACGCCCTCCGCGTTGTAAACGCCACTGTGCTGCGGATTGCCGCGGAACATGGGTGCATCCGAACAAAACGCCGGCAGACAAACTGGCGCGGCAAGCACAATCGCGCAGAGAAACTTGAGGCGCATGAACGCAAAACTCCCTTCGGGCTCTTCAATTTCGAATCTGGACATGCTAGAACGAATAGCGCAAGGCAAACTCCATCACTCGCGGATTGGACAGTGTCGAACTGAAGTTTCCGAAGCTGGTGGAGGAATATAGTGCGGTGTTGCCGTTGATCTGCATGGTGCCCACGTCGAAGCGTGGCGTGTTGGTGACGTTGAACACTTCCCAGGTGAATCGTACGGACTGGCGCTCGCCGATTTGCCAGTTCTTGGCGAGGCCGGAGTCAAGGTTGAAGGTGCCTGGTCCACGCAGCCAGTTGCGTGAGCCGCCTTCTCCCGGGTACGCAGGCCGCACCAATTTGATAGCGGCATTCGGATTCGTGGGATCGGTAATTCCGGGGTCCTTGAAAACGTTGGGTCCCGTGCCTCCACTAGCCTGGGCCACGATGAAGCTGCCGGTTTGCGGTTTCGTTGAACTCAGGGGAACCACAGGAGACTCAAGGTCAAAATTCGTGGCCCACGCCGGACTGAATTCGGTGAAGGGATATCCAGTCGACCAGCGCCACAGTCCGGAAATTGTCCAGCCGCCAAGCATCGCATTTGCGAAATGACCCATGCCAGATCCGAACCGCTTTCCGTGCCCGATGGGGAACTCATACACCCAGTTGGCGTTGAGCTGGTGAGTGGCGTCGAAATCTGAAACCGCGCGATTCTGATTGGGCGCCCACGAATTGATCACCTGGCTGCTGCCGAAGCCGATTCCCTCATCAAGACTGATGCGCTCCGCGTTAGAGCCGAGATCAATGGATTTCGAATAGGTGTAGTTCAAATCGAACTCGAGCCCGTTGGCACGATGCCGCAAGCTAAACTGCCCCGAGTTGTAGGCGCTGTTGCCGGTGCTCCTCCACGCGTAAAGTGAAGAGAACTGTGGAGTATAAAAAGCGTACGGAGTTACTGTGCCGTTGATAGTGGCGCAAGAGGGATAGCAATTCGACGCGGGCCAACCAGCCACAACGCCCGGCACGTCGGCCTGCTCGAGAGCAGTCGTTTCGTTCCCGGCATTTTCGCAGAACAAGTCGTACATGGCTTGTGTAGCCGTTACATGCGCGGGAGCCGTCCCGAGGCAAGGCGTACCAAAGCCAACGGTGGATCCTCCAATCTGCGTCGAGGAAGGACCTGCAGCGCCCGGGTACATATTCTCCCAATAAGGAATTGCCTGCACATTCTGAATGGGGACGCCTGCATAGTATTGCCTGGCCAGCGCCTGCGCCGCCTGGAAATAGCTGGTCCTGCTCTTGGGGTCAAAGATATTGGTCGGTTCGGCGAGATCTTCTTCCTGCAACAAGCGGTGCGCGAAGCGGCCAACGTAGGATGCCTCGAGAACAAAGCTGTGGGGCAATTCGCGGGTGATCGAGAAGTCGATCACGTGCGAATATGGCGTTTTGAGTTTGTCATCGAGGCCGTAGTAGATTGCGAACCCGCCGTCGGCCACGCCCAGAGGAGGCGTAACTGGAAATGGGCCACTGGGTGGCTGCTCAACGACCGGGCAGTTTTTCGCGCAGCCGCCAGTAGGAGACTGACTGATAGTGGGGATGATATTCAGTCCGGAGTAGCGCGCCGAACCGTCCACCGTCTGGACGCCCGCGGCATTGGTAATGGCGGTAGTCAGACCGAAAGATCCGTTGCGGTCGAAGGTATTGGTGATACCTTCGCCGAAATGATCGAAGTAAAGTCCATAGCCGGCGCGGATTGAAGTCTTGCCGGCGCCGCCCAGAAGCCGCTTCGCCCAGCCGCTGTCGCTGGAAGGTGAATAGGCGAATGCCACACGGGGAGCAATATCTTTATGGTCCCATGCCCAGTACGGTTGCTTACCGTTCGCCTGTCCCGAAAGCGCGAAGCTAATCACGGGATCGTATACCTGGCCGTTCACCATCGACAGCGCGCGTTGGCGAAACCAATTGTTCAGGCTCACCGTCGGTGCGACCTGCGTGCCCGTGGTTTCGTAAGGAGGTTGCAGCAGGGTATAGCGCAAACCGTATGTAAAGGTCAGGTTCGGCTTAACATGCCATTGATCCTGGCCATAGAACTCAACCTCATGCGCGCGAAAGTGGCGCGAAACCAGGCTGCCTTCAGGGACTACAGAGAGGTCCTTGGTGAGCTGATAGTTGGAGCCGATTTGGGTGATCAGACCCGCGAGGGCAACCATGGCGAAGTCGTAGCTCGCACCAAAGTAAGAATCAACCTGCGGGAAGCCGAAGGCCCCAGGATCGAGACTGATTCCTTTGCCTGCGATTGCGGAAGTAGACAGCCAGTACGCGTTGGTAATCGCGCCAAAGAATGACTGGGCGTTGGACGCGCGCTCATTGTCGATCTGGCGCAGGTTTCCTCCGAACTGCAAGGTGTGGTTGCCCTTCACTTTGGTGATGTCGTCAGCCCAGTTCTGGACCGGGACGTCGGTGTTAATGGTGGCCGTCTCGCCAGTCAGATTATCCATCCCCCGAAATTGTATGAAGTGTTGAGTCTGCAGGCCGGACTGATCGAGCCCTTGGCGGGTATAGCCGAAGCGGAAATTGTTGATCAGCGTGCTGCTGAACGTAGCGGTGTAGCCAGCAGTCAGGCTTTTGCTATTGGTGTGCAGGATCTGGGCTGCAGGCTGCCCGGGGAATTGCGCTCCCCCATCCTGGGAGATGGTGCCGGTTCCGTAGGTGCCGAGGGGAAGAGAGCGCTCCGCTTCGTTATCGTTGTTCAACACGCCGCGCACAAATAGGCGATGATTTCCGTTCGCGGTCAGGTTGTAATCCAGTTTGGTCACGTAGGCATCCTGCTTCGAGGGCACCGGCGATGCGAAGGTAAATCCGCGGAGGTCGAGGCCGTCGCCCACCGTGTCAGTGTTCGGCAATGGGTATTGGTTGAATAACGCTGCCGGATTCGCGCCGCTGATATTCGCCAGCAGCGGATTCGCTCCCGGTCCTAGTGGACAACTACCCAAGCTCGAACAGTTCGGGTCCATGCCGGCGATTTGCGCAGCTGTCAAGGTTTCCACTCCGCTGGTTGGGCAGGCCGGGTCTTCCGTGCAGGGATAACTGATGATCCCGTCGCGAAGATTGGCGCTAGGCACCACGCGCGTCGCTTGCAGATCTTCGCGCTTGCGCTGCCCTTCGTACGCCGCAAAGAAAAACAAACGATCTTTGACAATCGGGCCGCCGACGTTCGCGCCGAAAGTGTTGCGCAGCAGGAAAGGCGCCGTGTTCGGCTCATTCGACTGAATCTCGGATGCCTTGTTGAACCAGTCGTTTCCGGTGGTGAACGTCGGCCGGTAATATTCGTAGAGTGAACCGTGGATGCTATTGGTGCCGCTCTTGGTCACCAGTGACACTTGTCCACCGGAGGAGCGTCCGGTGCCGGCATCCGAGTTGCTCGTTGTAACTTTGAACTCTTCGAGAGAATCCAGGGGAACCCGAACGGCTCCTTGAAATGCGGTGCCCAGCAACTGGTCGTTATTGTCGACCCCGTCGAGCGTAACGTTGGTTTGGTCGCTGCGCGCTCCGTTTACCGATCCGCTGCGGCTATCGGACGCGCTGGCGATTCGGCTGCTGTTGCCGGTAAACACCACGCCCGGCTGCAGGCTCAGAATTCCCGTGGGGTCGCGGCCTTCGAAGGGCAGATTCGAAATCTGGTCAGAATTGAACGCGTGCCCCATGGCAGCGTCCTCGGTGTCGACCATGGGGGCGGAGCCCGTCACTTCAAGCGTTACGGTTCCTCCCGATACCTGCATGGTAACGTTCACAGTGCCGGGGGTACCTACGAGCAGTTCGATGCCGGTCTCCTTCACCGCTGCGAAGCCTGTGGCATTCACGGTCAGCTGATACGTTGCCGGCGGCAATTCCAGAAACTGGTAAGTCCCGTGGTCATCGCTCTTCGCAGCGCGCGAGAAGCCGGTAGCGACATTGGTGAGGGACAAAGCAGCACCAGACACGAGCGCGCCTTTGGAGTCGTAGACGGTGCCGTGGAGGGAGGTCGTGGTCGACTGGGCTGAAACCAGAGTGTGGAACGCAAACAACAACATCGCCGTGAAGACCGCACATACGCCGAACCGCATGGGGAGCTCCTCTTACCCGACTTTGATTTACCGGAAAGCTCGATCTACAGAAGCCACGACTTACAGAAAACGTGGGCCGCGGCCCGGAGCCCTCACCGGCTGGAGCTACAGAGACGCGCATTTGTGCCGACCATCTTGCTGCAGAGACGGGGTGCTTCGCCACATCGCTGGCGGCTTTCGGGACTAATACATTCCGCGTCGGGACTAGTCGCCGTAAATTAGTTTCACCGTCTTCCCTTGAAGCACTAGAGTCGCCGGTCAGGCTCATTCTGAGGAATTCGCACTCCCGACGCTTGTTGCGAAGCTCGGAGAAGACCTACGTTCCCGAGGCAGCGCCCGGAGAAAGCACGTCTGCTTTCAGCGGGTTTCGTGGACCATGCATGTTTGGTGGTCCCGCTTGACGTGGTGTCAATCCCCGCACCTGCCTCGCGGGATAACAAGAGTGTTATGTAAGCTGCGATGGATCACGGACCAACGACGGACAAGGCGGCAGCGGGTGCACAGGGCGCAAACCGGCACGTGCAGGATGTGATACGGCGGGCGGAAAACGAGTTGCGGCAGTTGATCGAGGAGCGCTCGGAGGTCACTAAGCGCATTGGCACCGTGAAGCAAACGATCGTCGGATTGGCGAATCTTTTCGGCAATGGCATTTTGGATGCCGCTCTTTTAGACCTGGTCGATCGCAAGAGCAGTTCCCGCCAGCCCGGCATCACCCGGGCGTGCCGCCGGGTACTGATGGAAGCGGAGCGGCCCATGAGTGCACGCGCGGTTTGCGATGAGATTCAAAAAACGGTGCCCGCTTTGTTGGCCCGCCACAAGGATCCGATGGCAACCATCAATACGATCTTGAGCCGGCTCGTGGAGTACGGCGAAGCGACAGTAGTGTCTGGAGATCGCGGACAACGCGCCTGGCTGTGGGCGGCGGATCGCGAAGGCAGACCGAGCGCACCCGATTCCGAAGATTCTGGTTCTGGCTAGAAGTCATCAAGCCTTCTAAGTCATCTCATCAAATGGATTCCGGGAAGGGCACGGCTTTAGCCGTGCCGTAAAGCGCCAATAAAGACGAGGGCTTTAGCCTCTGAGCGTTTGCTCGTGCCCGCCCCTATCGCCAGGCCTGCTGTTTTCTGGGTCTTCATCCCGGTAACTCGGCGACACATCCCAAGACTCACATACCTGACTGGTGCCCCGAAGTCTGTCCCACATGGCACGGCGTGTGGGCGGTATCGGCAGCGTGGGCCCGGAGAGACGTGAATGCCCGCGCGCCCAGTCTGCACCCACCAAAGGAATATGCTGGCGCAGGCTCTATCCCGCTGGTCGAACGCTTGCGCGACTTACGCTGCTGGCCGCCCTATGCAGCCTATGCGAGATCAGCGTCGCTGGTGATCTCACGGTGCGAACCACCAGCCCCCCGCGACCAGTCGTAGAGATTCCCTTCAAGGCCTACCAGGACTACTTAATCGTCGTGGACGGGCGAATCGGCAACCTGGAACACCAAAACTTGCTGCTTGATACTGGCTCGAACCCGAGCATGATCGACCGGAGCGTTTCCGAAAAGCTGGGACTGCAGGGCGCCTCGAGAGATCTTTCGCTCTTCAATAAAAGTGTGTCATCAGAGAACGTGACTCTTCCCGATCTTCAATGCGGTCCCCTGCGGCGGCGGAATCTATCGGTGATGGTCGCGGATTTTTCCGCAATCAGTCGCGGATTGGGAGTTCGCATTGACGCCGTGATCGGGCTGGACGTACTTGGCGCAACCAACTTCACCGTAGATTACGCAAGACGCCGCATCTTGTTTGGAACTGCATCGGCAGAACATCACACCGTGCCGTTTACTTCGGGTGAACAGTTCATCACAGTGAACGTGAAAAGCGGTGGCCGGCAGTTGCATCTGCTTGTGGATACCGGAACTCCGCAGTTAGTGCTCTTTGAGAGCCGCCTGCGTGGTGTGGATTATGTGCAGACCAGCGTCGTTGGGACCGGACACAATGCTTCGGGTAACGTTCGCTTTGGCGCGGTCGTTCTTCCTCAGGCCAAAATCGGAGCACTCGAGGTTGGACCGCAGCCAGCGTCCGTGGTGAAAAGTCAGCAGGATTTTGCCAACGACCTGGATGGGCTGATGGGCCTATCCTGCCTTCGGCCAAAACGCATCAGTTTTGATTTTGAGCGCCAGTTGCTAGGTTGGAGTGACTGATGCTTCCGCGAGCGGATGCTGTTCATTTCCCGCCGCGGTCATGCGAAGCGGAATACATACCCGTGCCGCGACTCCGCCTTGGGGCAAGCTTAGCACCTCTACACTTTGGTCCTGGCCGTAAATTGTCTCCAACCGCTCGCGCGTGATTCTCAGGCCCACGCCGCCCGAAGAAGAGTGGGCTGGCTCTCGAAATCCCGGCCCGTTGTCTCGTACCTCGATGTGGAGATCCGCATCATCCTGCGTAACGGAAATGTGAATCTCTCCTCCCGACACCAACCTTGAAATTCCGTGCTTGATGGCGTTGTCGACCAGAGGCTGCAATAACAAATGCGGAACACTGGCATCTAGTGTCTCCGGAGCCACATCGATACTCACCTTGAGCCTTTCTTCGAATCGCACTTTTTCAATCTCGATGTAGCAACTCACGAATTCCAGTTCGCGGCTCAGAGTGGTCATTTGAGTGCCGGCAGTTTCCAGGCTGATCCTGAGCAGGTCACCCAACCGCGTAATCATTCGATCGGCGGCTTCGACGTTGGTCAACATCAATGCGGAAATGGAGTTCAGCGTGTTAAAAAGAAAATGCGGCTGCAATTGGCTCTTTAGCGATTGCAGCCGGGCTTTCTCCAGCTGTCCCTGCAGTTGCGACGTGCGCAATTCCCGCTCGCGGAACCTCTGGTAGTAACACGCCACGTGCGCAATCAGCACAATCGGAAGATAAGTGGTAACAACATCGTCGACCACAGTCCCGAGAAACAGACTCCGAAACATGAACCACTGGATTCGGAATGCGTGGGCTTGCGAGTCCCAGACAGCGGAAACCCAGTGGTGGACGCGGGGATCCCAATATGCGTACGGAGTCATGCCCCGCATCGCCACTTGCGCAACCGTAAAAACCAATCCACCCGCCAGCAGGATCAAGGAATTCCTCGCCCAGTTGCTGCGTTGCAACTGGTAACGACTCGCCAGCGCGAAAACGAAGGGAGTCAGCGGAATGTAGGTCAGCACTTGGCTGGATTGCATGCCCAGCACCGTTAAGAACGGCATACTCTGACGCGTCGAACGATACAACTCGAAAACCGTAAGGCCGTAGGCCAAAGCAACAAACGTCCAGACGCCAAAGCTCAGTGCCCAGATGACCCAGGGACGAATAGCGCTAGGAGTGCCGCCGTTGGTTATCTCCTCAACTCTAGTCGGCACATGGCGCCGTGGCCGGCGCACCAGTTCGCCTCCGCAATGTAGACAAATCCCATGCATGTTCGAGGTGCAGACTGGGCAGAACGTACATTCGTACGAGCATACGTATGCCGTGCGCTCAGCCGGCAAAGCGAGACCGCAAGCTTCGCAATTGGTCTTCATGTCAGGAGTTCCCTCAGCGAAGTGCTTCGCAATATTCGTCCCTCGACCAGCCCGCGTACGTTCATGCCTCTACAATCCGTCCAAATCATCATTATCATTGGCGATGCGACTTACATGATGGACCAACTGGCGCCCGAGAGCAATCAAAGATCGATGCATGGGAGCCGATCGATTTTTAGTCCCTAATAAAGCGCAATCAATCCCTATAAGAAGACAGGTAGTCCCAGATACTCTCGCAGAAATCAGCGCGGTGGGCCGGTGAACGCAATTCTCATGGCTGAGACCTAACGCGAGCTGTCGATTTCGGCCGCGGGAGCAATCCGTTGCCAGAGCGATTGAGAGACACACTGAACTTCGCCGCTGTCTCTCATTGTCTTCAGTGTTTGAGCCATCCTCGCGTTCGCGGATTCAGAATCGGGGAACGCGAAGGACCCCCTGCGATCGATGCGCGAGCGAATCTCATCCAGGGACGCGGGGTTTGCTGCCTCCATGAGCGCGATGCGGCAAGCACGGCTCAATGCAGCCAGTTCGTGTTTTGACTGGGCCGGCAGTGGAGACTGTATTCGTCCGATTGTATGTTCAGGCGATGAGTTGCGATCGTGGCCTTCTCGTTCCCTTTGAGTCGGCTCCGCATCTGGAGCCGGCGTGGCACGTTCCGGCGCGGTGAACGCGGCAGTGCAAGTGTCGGATGCCGCGTTGGTCGCAAGATCCCGCAATCCGTGGACTACACGGTGAAGAGACCGGATGCGTCGATTGATCTCCGCGCGCCGCGTTAACAGGGCAAGGGCTTGCGCGTTCACTCTCCTCACAGTCTCTGCGACGGAGCTTTCAGTAGAACTGGACGATAACTTAGAGCGCACGGATGGCATAACGTCTTGTTACCTATTTGACGCGGCTGCATAACTCTTGGTTATCCGGCGAAGTAATCTCATACATCGTTTTGGTAAGGCACATCCTCCAGCAGCTTTCTTTGAGCGAAATGTGCGCAAAACGGCGTATTTCTCCGCAGGCTCGCCTTACTCTCCTGTCCCCTGCCAGTAGCTGGTTGTTAGAGTTTTCCGAGTGCTCGTCCCGCCCTCACCTCTTCTACAGCTAAGTCGTGGTAACAATTGATTGTTCGACCTTTGTCACTAACTATGGGCACACAAAGTGTATCCACAGGATCTTCCAACGCCCCACAACATGCGCCTGCCTCGCAGGCCTTTGGCGGCGCGTTTGAGGACGTAGAGCAGGTCGTCGGACGGATTCAGCGTGAGTTGCAGACTCTCAGGTCAGAGCAAGTAGCAATCGCGAAAAGAATCGGATTAATCAAGAACACGATCGCGGGGCTGGCAGAAGTCTTTGGCCCCGGGGTGGTTGGGGAGGAACTACAGGGTTTGCTTCGAGTAGAGCCAGTCAAACGCCGCCGCAACCGCGGACTCACCGATGCTTGCCGTGAGTTGTTGAGACAAACTTCCGAGCCCCAAACTCTGAAGCAAATCTCAGCGCGAATCCACGAACGTTTTCCCACTCTTGTGACGCATCATCGGTACCCGACGACAATCATACAAATGATGTTAAGACGTCTTGTTATATACGGCGAGGCGGAAGAGATTGACGCGGGAGCTGGCTTGCGCTTTTGGAGATCCACGTCCGCGCATTTAAGATAACTGATCAACAAAACCATTCCCGCAAAGCCGGCGCCAAACATAACACGAATCCATTGATCAGCCGGACCAACAAAATCTCACATTTATGACAGCGAGGGACTATGACACCTCTCTGCGGGATAAGACAAGTTCGCCCTGGGACTGCGAGTCATCTCCACGGGATAAATTGACAACTTTAAGATAACCACTTTCAACAACCATTCTCATGCTGTCACGTCTATTCAACAGTTCGACAAATGGGAGTGACCAATGATCCCGGATTCAGTTGTCTCGTTGCCGCAACATCAGCCGATAGACACGGTTGTGCGTACTGTTATCGCCGACGATGAGCGGCTGGCGCGCCAGAAACTGCTCATCCTGCTGGAATCCGAACCACAGGTCAAAGTGGTGGCGGAATGCCAGGATGGCCGGCAGGCTGTGTCAGCGATTCGCAGTTTCCGGCCTGACCTGCTGCTGCTCGACATCCAGATGCCAGACCTGGATGGCTTTCAGGTGTTGAACGAAATTTCTGCAGAAGAGATGCCGGTGGTTATTTTTACCTCGGCTTACGATCAGTACGCGATTCGCGCATTTGAGGCCAACGCTCTTGACTATCTGTTGAAGCCGTTCGATCAGGAGCGTCTGCACCACGCTGTGGAGAGGGCGCGGACCGAACTGCGCAAGCAGCGCGACCACGAGATCACGCACCGGATTCTGAACCTGTTGTCGCAAGTCAGGTCAGTTACGCCCCCCGCGGCCCCCGAGCTGGACAGCCGTCTCGTGATCAAGGCCAACGGCCGGGTCGTGTTCCTTGATCTGGACAACATCGAGTGGGTAGAAGCGGCAGCCAACTATGTGCGCTTGAACGTAGGCAAGGAATCGTATCTTTTCCGTGAGACGATCAGCCGGATTTCCGAACGGTTGGATGCAAATCACTTTGTCCGCATCCATCGTTCAACAATCGTGAATGTTCGAAAGATCAAGGAACTGATCCCGGTCAACAGCGGCGAATATGTAGTAGTGCTGAAAAGCGGGAGAGAACTTTCTTGCAGCCGCGGTTACCGGGCAGCTCTACAAGGAATTGTGGAGAAGAGTTCTTGAGCAACCTTGCCTGAGACAGAGCCTTGATTGAGCCTTGATTCGTCGCCCCGTCGTTTGCGCAACAACCAGACTCGCAGTTAGTGAGCGGGAGGCTTCTGGCCTACACGCTTCAGGTCAATGAGTTCTTTGCTGCGCTTGCCGCTCCCTTCAAACAAGAAAGCTAGCGTAATGTGATCGACATTGAGCAGTCGCATCTCAAGCCCGTAGACGTGAGGAGCGTCTGGCGAACGGAGATTGGTTGCGTCCACAAAGTCGAAATCCAGCACGCCTTTGGCAAGGGCGATCTGGCGGGCCTTTAGCCGGGGTTGATTCTGCGCAGCGCAGTAATGGGTCATCCGCAAGTCCGCGCCATCCAGGTGATACACGCTTGTCATCGACGGCACGCCATTCATGGCCAAATTCTCGATGACGGCCGAGCCATTAGCGGTCTCGGCATACGTGGCGTTCACTTTACCTCTAGCCGTGCGTGCCCCGGTCCATTCGAACGAACCTTCCCACTCACCGGCCAAGTCACGAAGCTGCGCGAGCGCCGCGGCGCTGGCGCCTTCCACGGATTCTGGCATGCTCACGGGTTTTGAGTTTTCTGTTTGCGCGACGGAGACCAGACTTGCTCCGAGAAGAATCGCAATCGAAAACACTCTGCACATGGTGTCCCCCGGACGACTTGGGCCCTTGATAGTAAGTTCCGTTGCCAAAAGTTTCGATTCGCCTGTCTATTCCGAAAATGGAGCCTTCGCAATGCGATCGCAAAAATTGACTGGATGAAACTCCGGCACGTAGCGTTCGCGAACATCCCGCATGAAGGAACTGGATCCGCCCCGGGGATGTTTACGCACGACGTCCGCGCAGGTCTTTACAAACGCATCCTTGAACTTCAATCTGGGAAATGCGCTCACGACCTCGTCGACATCACTTCTCTTGATTTGTGAGAAGTCAGGCTCGATTACGTCAGCTCCGGCTCCCTCGCCGACCAGAGCGATCTCCGGCTGCTTGTATTGTCCGATGGCGGAAGCATGCATCGCGATTCCGTCCCAAACGATTCCGATTCTTTCCTTTGCGTAAGCGTGCTCTTCCAGGAAATGCCTGGCGGCCTCTGCCCCTTGAATTTCAAAAGGCGAATCCCCTTCGAATCGTTCTGTCAGTCCCAAATCGTGCAGAATGGACGCAAGGTAGAGGACTTCGTCGTCAAACTTCTGTCCCAGCGCCCGACCGACCAATGAGCCGAACAGGAACGTCCGCATCGCATGGTTGAAAAGATACGGGGGAGACACACTGCGGCTCAATTCGGTTGCCAATCTGGCGATCTCCGAATCCACCAGGCGAATGCCGGCTACGGACGATGGCAATGCCGCAAGCCCTGCCTGTGCCTTTGCAGGTTTTCCCCCGTTATCCGAAACCATGGGGTGTTCCTCTCCGCTTCGGATTACCGCGCGGATAGACAGGGCCCCGAGCCCACACATGACTTCACGTCGATTCATAGAACAAGCTCGCAAATCGAGCTTAGCGAGAAGCGGAGGATAGCACTCTCTGTTCGGCTGGGTGGCTTGCTTGGGATGTCCACACTGCAAATCAGTACAAACGGTCTGAATAAGAAAGCGCGCCGGGCAAATAAAAGCTCTTGCCGTGGACTTTTTCGGGAAGTGGTCAATTTTGAACAGACATGTGTTCTGTGGTCCATTAGCGTTATTGATATGGCCGTAGTAGCGCGGAGTGCTGCTTCAGCTCAAGCCGGCTGTCCGGTGATGACTGGGTTTGCACTGTCTTCGCGTCAGCAGGGTGGCTCCACGCCGGGCCAAAGCCAACTTGCTCCCTCCAGAGAAGATTTGGCCATGGACTTGCCCTCCCCCTCGCCCTCCCCACCCTGTTGTGCATCGACAACCTTCCTCAGGCCTTGGGTCCCTCACAACTTGCGCCCTCGCGAGTTGGACCGTCGCAACGCGGTAGACGTGGCCCGCTCCAGCAACGATTTCCCAATCTGCCGGTTCGTCCTGCCTTTGGCATATTCCGCGATGCTCGAGTGAACCCTGTGGTTGGCGGATGAAGATGAATACGTGAAGCGCGCGATGTTTACGCCGGGCGCCGTAGGGTTTTGCAATGGAGGCTCAGGAATATGAACATTTTCAAACGGGCTGCAGGGTTCTCAGGGCCTCAACGGGGCAGGCAGATTTCGATTTCGCTGTTGTTGCTGGTTCTGTTCTTCGAGCGATGATTGGCACTTCACGGCACGGCTGGAAGAGGATGCGGAAAAACTAGTCGCGCGAGAGAATGCTCACCTCAGGCGCTGAAGCACGGACATATTGTTGACGACTTGCCGGCACGAGTAAAACTCGTGCCCTTCCCCCACCCGCGTCGATTTGAGTTTTTCTGCGACCCCTGGAAGCCGTGCCCTTCCCGAACATTTATGCGATGACGATGACTTCCAGTCCAACTGTGGTCCGAGGTGAGAGTCCTGTTTGCAGTTATCTATTACGATAGAGCGAGCGGGAGAAACGATGCGATTTCGTGCGATAGCCTCGGACTACGATGGGACCCTGGCGCAGGACGGGCGGGTCGACCGCGACACGCTGGCCGGACTAGAACGAGCGCGGGAATCGGGAAGAAAGCTGATTCTGGTCACGGGTCGCGAACTTCCCAGCTTGCGCTCTGTGTTTTCGAGCGTGGATCTATTTGACTGGATTGTCGCGGAGAATGGCGCTCTGATTCACAACCCCGGAACAGGGGAAGAGCGACTCTTGTGCCCGCCCGTCTCCGGAGAACTTGTCGCCGATCTCAGCAAGCAGGGCGTGCCGCTATCTGTGGGAAAGTGCATATTGGCCACGGTGAAGCCTCATGATGTCGCGGTGCTTCGTGCGATCCGCGAGCTCAACCTTGGCCTGCAAGTGATTTTCAACAACGAGTCGGCAATGGTCCTGCCGCGCGGGACGAACAAGAGCACGGGCCTTTCCGCGGTCTTGTCGGAGTTGGCGATTTCGAGCGGGAGCGTCGTGGGCATCGGCGACGCGGAGAACGATCACGATTTGTTGGGTCTTTGCGGTTGCTCAGTCGCCGTTGCCAACGCCATACCTGGGCTCAAGCAGCGTGCCGATGTCGTCACCGGCGGAAGTTACGGGGCGGGAGTGCTGGAGGTCATCCAGCGATTGATCGATAAGGATAACCTCTGCTGATTGTCCACCCGAGGAACGTCCCAGCTGCGAGTCCAACCGGTTTGCGGGCTCGTCGAGCCGCACTTCGCATAATTCAGCGATCAAGCTGCTAGCCCAGCGATAGATGTTGTGCTCTCTGACCACCCGGCGCATGTGCTGCATCCTGGTCTTCCGTTCCTCGACGTCCATCTCTAGGGCGGAACGGATGGCCTCGGCCATCTGCTCGATGTCGTAGGGATTAATCAGTAGCGCGTCCGGCAATTCGCGGGCAGCGCCGGTGAAACGGCTCAGGATGAGCACCCCTTGTTCATCCTGGCGCGCGGCTACGAATTCCTTGGCCACCAGATTCATGCCATCGTGCAGAGAAGTGACCAGGCAAAGATCCGCGGTCCGGTAAAAGCGCTGGATTTCCTGGTGGCTGTGCTGTCGTTTCATGAAGACGATGGGTTTCCACTTGCTTGTCTGGAAGCGCCAGTTAATGCGCTCCGCTTCGGCTTCTACCTCCACCAGCAGGTCGTGATACCGCTTGATGTGAGTGCGGCTCGGCGCTCCGATTTGCACAAAAGTGAATTTCTCACGATAGCTTGGATATTTCTCTAACAGGCGTTCGATGGCGAGGAAGCGTTCTGGAATTCCTTTTGTATAATCCACGCGATCTACGCCCACGCCGAGGAATACGGCTTCACTTCCCAGTTCCCGCAGCAATGCGACCCGCTCCATGTAAGTAGACTCGGCAGCCTCGTTAGGATCGGGGTTCTCTGGAAACTCCACGCTGATGGGGAACGGCTTCACTACAGTGCGGTGCTCTTCGCGATTGACGGTGAAATGTTCCCAGTCGATGCGCGACTCCAAAGTGCGATCTACCGTTTGCAGGAAATTGGTGCAATGGGCTTGAATGTGGAAGCCAATCAAGTCCGCGCCCAGCAATCCGCTGACGAGTTCTCGCTGCCACGGACAAATGCCGAACGCTTCCGGGTTCGGCCACGGGATATGCCAGAAGATCGCGACGCGCGCATCCGGGCGCGCTTTTTTAATCATCCGGGGCAGAAGCGCGAAGTGGTAATCCTGCGCTAGAAGCACCGGACGGTGCATGCCTTCCATTTCTTTCAGGACCGCGTCTGCGAAGCGGCGGTTGACGCGTTCATAGTGCTCCCAGTCGGAAACACGAAACACAGGACGGGCGTGAGCAATGTGGCACAGCGGCCAGAGGCCCTCGTTGGCAAAACCGTAATAGTAGCCTTCCTCTTCTTCCTTGGTCAGCCAGACCCGGCGCAGCGTGTAGCGGGGATCGTCGGGAGGAACACGCAAGCGGTCGTGCTTGTCTACAGTCTCGCGGTCCGCGTCTCCGCTTCCGTGCGCAACCCAGGTTCCATCACAGGCGCGCAACACGGGCTCAAGCGCTGTGACCAGTCCGCTGGCTGGAACGATTGCCTCCACACCCCTGCCCTGACGCCTATGAATGTAGGGCTCGCGGTTCGCTACGACAAACAGGCGGCTTTCCCCCAGCCTGCCGCGCACGTGGACCGAGAGCCGCTCGGCAGTCCAGAAAGCGTCCGCAGCCTGACGCAACTGGGCCTCCTGCTCGGCTGCGGAGCGAGCGGCTTTGAGACTTGCGGCGAAGTTTGCCATTTCGTGGGCGAGTGGGCGGAACATATCCAGATCTGGCTCGGCCGGACGGGAGGAAGGCTTGCCCGTGCGCAAAGCCCGCATCCACTGCGCTGCACGGGCGATTGGGCCCGTGATGCTCCAGCGCACAATCAGAAGAGTGGTGAGCGTGATCAGGAAAACCAGTACGAGCACGCGCAGAAATGTCTCGCGCCAAATCCGTCGGCCTTGGACGTTGATATAGCTGGCATCGTCAACGATCGCCAGTCCCCCGACAACCGCGTCCCCCTCATGAAGAGGGACCGCGTAAATATAGACGGGGACGTCCCCGAGCCGGATGAAAACCCCGGCGCTCAGGCCCTGTTTAGCCGCCTGCTGCACCATCTCAGGTTCGCCTTTTAGTCGCGGCGCAAGCTGGGGAGTAATGGCGAGGGATTCCCCTTGAGTGTTGTAGACGGCAACTCCCGAGAGATGTTCCCGAGCGGCGAACCGGTCAACGGTGAGCTGTAGCTCTTTGCGTGAGTTCCTCTTGAGATTGAGATAAGGCTCGACTTTGTCGGCGAGGCTTTCTCCTAATACCTCTGCTCGGTGCTCCAGATCCCGGCGCAGGCCGCGCTTTTGAAAGCGGACCTCATAGTAGGACGAAAGCAGTGAGATCAGAGTGATCCCAACGATCAGCGAGATAGTGAGGCGAAGAGTTAGGATGCGCACTTATGACCTTGTAAGTCGGCCACTAAGACAGAACTCGCATGTGTGCACGGGTCGAGTTTTCGGCCGAAGAAACCTGGAGCATCCAGAGTGGTACAAGAGAAATGTTATTGGGGATGTGCGGGAATATCTGTTCAATACGGCTCACATAATTAGAAGACGCCAATCTAATCGCCAGATTTTTGACTCACGACGATTCGTCGGACGTATGCGCCGACTCAGGTTCTGCTTGCCAGGTCAGTAGAGTCGAAACTCGACTTCGACACTAATTTGCACACTTACTGGTCGGCCGTCTTTCAAGGCAGGATCGAAGCGCCACTGTTTCACGGCCTCCATTGCCTTGGCATCCAGGCCGAAGCCAAGTCCGTGGATCACTCGAATGTCGCGCGGATGTCCGGTCGCGTCGACAATCAGCCATAGAGTGCAAGTGCCTTGTGTTTTCGCTCTGCGGGCTTCCTCGGTGTACTCAGGATCGGGCGTCGAAAGTTCCTGCGGCGACGAAATTCCGCCTCCGACCTTGTATACTCCTCCACCGATGCCGCCACCGCTTCCGAGACCAGTCCCCGGCCCGTGCCCCACCCCTGCACCACCGTCAGAACCGGACCCAATGCCGCCGCCAGAGCCGATTCCGTTGGAAGGCGGCGCTGCCGGCATAGCCGGAGCTGTCGGAAGCCCCAGGTTTGGCATGTGATTCTCCGCAACCTGCACCGGCGGCGCGACCACCGTAGGTTCTGCCGTGAGCTTCGGATGCTGGTTGCGAACTACAATCTGCGGCGGCGTGATCTGCACCATCGCAAACTTCGGCAGTCTTCCCTTGGGTGCAGGCAGGGGATCATGATCTCCTCCGCCACCGCCTCCACTAACAACTGTTCTCGCGGCTCGGAGAATGTATGTGTCGGGAGAAGGCGCGATGAGGGTTACGATCTCGCGCTGCTTGGCTTGCACCACGACGTGATGCCCAAAAGCCGCACCCGCAAGAATAAGAGCTATCAGTACGACGTGGACGGCAACTGAGCCCACCAGGCCGTCGGTCCGGTAGTTGTTAAACTTTCCCCAGACTTCTCCCGTAAATGGTGTATTGGTTCGCAACCGTGATCTCTCAACTGAAACAGCCAGATGTCCTCAAATCTTCGACTCGGTGCATCGACAGTCCGTCGCGATCCGGGTCGAACTATCATGCCGAAACGCAGTCGACTCTCCCTCGATTTCTCGGAGTTCAGCGACAGTCCGCGCCGACAGCCACGAACATAGCTGGGGCCCGGCTCGGCACATTCAGCAGTTATAAGAATGACAGACGCGGAGCGGCAGGTCTGAGCAAGATTGCTCAGATTGAGAAATCAGAATTGCGTCCGGTCGCGGCTGGACCAAGGGCCGATTAGCCAAGTCCGATTAAAGAAGGGTCGATTCACGAGGCGGGCTGAGGTCAATTGTCATTGTTTTGCAGAGTGTTGGGCGGACGGCCGGTAGCGTCCGAACGAGTCACAGGCGTGTTGCCAGGCACTTGTCCTTCTCTGTGCATCGCCTTGCGCATATTGTTCTGCGCCCAGGAGCAAAGCGCCCGGTACAGAAGGGACAGCAAACCTACTGACACGACGAGCGCAGGTACAAGAATTTTCATCTTTGATCTCCGGGCAGCAAATGCTCCCTAAGGCTACGCTCCAGGACTCCACTAAGCGCTCTCACATACGAGAAATAAGGGCTTCCAAGTAACATTAGCCTGTCAAACTTTGATCCGCTGCCGGCGAAACCAAAATATCGGCTGAATGAGAGCGGGTCTGTGCAATATTGCACACATCGCTAAATAGGATCATGGGCTTGGTATTCGGTGCATACCTCGCATCGATTTGGCGTGGCGGCCGTGCCCCTGCAACTGTTACAAATCGAGATGAACGAGGACTAGTCGACGGGGACTAGCTGTTGCTCCGGGAAGCACGCTGGAGGCGGGCCCTCCCAAGGCGTGAATAAGTTGGCGAGGTAAACGCAGTTCTCAGTTGGCGTCCTGGGGTACAACTTCACCTCGGCCATTGGCGGCTTTGGGAAGCGCGGCGTAGGCAGAAGTTGATTGCGGACGAGCGCGCTCTTCTCCCGGGTTGGGGAAGCGCAGCACAGTTGGAGATTGCACGTGCACAATTTCGTTTCTTACTGCATACAGCACCAGCTCGGCGATGGAATGAAGCTTGAGCTTGCGTAAGATGTTGCTGCGATGGGTTTCTGCCGTTGCCACTGTCATCGATAAGATCGTGGCCACTTCCTTGGAAGCCTTACCTTCGCTCACCAGCTGCACGACCTCGCGTTCCCGTGGCGACAGTTTTGCGACTTTAGTCACGGCCGGGCCAATGCGATGCTGCTTGTAGCCGTCCATAATTAGATCGGACACCCGCGAACTGAAGATGGTCTTGCGCCGCTGCAGCGCTTCTACTGCTGTCACCAAGTCCATCGTTTCGTCGGATTTGAAGACCCATCCGCGAACGCCCGCTTCCAAACACTCTCGAATCACTTGCTCAGAGTCCACCGCGGTAAGGATAAGTATGGCCTGGGCAGGGTTGTGTTTCAGGATCTGCCGTGCGGCGTCCACACCATTGAGCTTCGGCAGGCAAATATCCAAAATCACCAGATCGGGCTTCGATTGCTTGCACTTTTCTACCCCATCGCGCCCATCAGCGGCTTCCCCACAGACTTCCCAGCCTTCGTGAGACCGAAGCAGCGCGGACAAACCGAAGCGGAATATCGGGTGATCGTCGACTACCAGGATACGAAATGAACTCATAAGAACCTCCCCGTACTCTTGCTACGTTACCAAGGTCCATGGCTTGCCGTCTGAGCACAATAGCTCACGTTCCGCCTCTGTCGTCGCGAGGCGAGAATGGCAGAAAAACTGTGTCGGACGTCCTACAGACTAAAGCGGAGCCAGTGGTGCGGAGATCCTAATCGTCAGACGTCGCGACGTGGGGGACAGCACGGCAAACCCGGCGACCAAATTGCGAAAGGAGGCAAAGCGCTGGTGACAAACGGGGAGGTTCGAGCCAACGCCTGCCTTCCCGCCCCTCGCGTTGGGGCTAAGTTAAGGAATAAATGAGTCGACCTACCGCGGTCTATCGTGCCCAGTGGGTATTTGTCGGGAAGAGTTCCGTTACGTTTTCACGAGCGCGGCCGCCATCTCGACTGTCATCGCGCGTGTCCAGCGGTGCATACTTTGTTGACACGAGCGGAAGAAATATTTCAGTAAAAACTACTCATTTTCGACTTATGTCGGCCCGAACTGGGTACAGAAACAATTAGAAAGCCTTACCGACTGCACAGGATAGACCATTCTGGGTTCTGACTCTACTCTGAAAAGGTAAGTGAAGGCGTAACTCACTTCGTTTCGCCCTTCACACATGACAGCACGAGTTGAACCAGACAAGTTGAACCAGACAAGTTTAACCAGGGGGTCACAGATGAACAGCGACTCGGCGAGTACGGGCACGGTTCCTCTGGGCCCTGAGTTAGTCAAACGCGCGCAGGAAGGCGATTCCAGTGCGTTTGGCGCTTTGTTTGAGGCGCACCGGTCGCGCATCTACTCGGTATGTTTGCGCATGACCAGCAATGCTGCTGAAGCGGAAGATCTCACGCAGGATGCGTTCTTGCAGGCGTTTCGCAAGATTGCGAAATTTCGCGGAGACTCAGCGTTTTCCACCTGGCTGCACCGCATCGCGGTCAACACAGTATTAATGCATTTTCGCAAGAATTCCCTATCCCAGATTTCGCTGGACGAGCCTTACAGCGACAGCGAAGGTTCCAAGATACGGCGCGAATACGGAACTCGAGATAAGGGTCTGGCAGGTTGTGTCGATCGAGTTGCGTTGGCTCGCGCCATGAAAGACCTTCCTCCCGGATATCGGACGATCTTCCTGCTGCACGAAGTTGAAGGCTATGAGCATCAGGAAATCGCGGAGATGCTCAGTTGCTCCGTGGGCAATTCGAAATCCCAGCTCTACAAAGCGAAACTGCGATTTCGCGAACTTCTGGCCCCTTCGCCCGCAGCGCAGTTGGCTGTGCAAAATGCGAAACCCTGCGCCAAGAAGCGCGTCACGAAGGAACGTGTGAACTGGAATCTGCCGCTTGGCCCCAACGTGGTTATGCCGCCGGCGCCGCTGGTTGCCTAGTCAGGGCCTGCCCCGTGAGTGGGTGCGAGCCCGTTAGCCTGAAAAGTCCACTCCAAATTCGCTCCCGGTCGTTTGCAGCTTGGGGCTAACGCACGACGTTCGATAGCCTGACAGCGGCGCGCTCCTACTCACGATCGTCCGCAAGTTCCGGCTGATTGTCCATAGTCTCCGATCTTTGCCAGTCGCCCGCATCCGCCAGCACGATGGAGCGCGATCTCGCTTCTGCCGAATCGAGGCCTTTGCCGCCATTCTTGCGCCCTCCCGCGGACAGGAACTCTGAGCGCAATGACCAGCCTCGGGAAGACGCACCTGGGTTCGGAAATACGTGGCGCTGCCAAAAGGCGCGCAAACCTGGAAACAACGGCGCGGGACCTATGGCCTTCTTGACCCTCTTGAGCTCAAACCAGCGAAGATAGTTGCGAACCACGCTGCTCATGGTCATCTGCATTGCGGCTGAAAAATTGTGCTCCGCCATTTGTCGTTGTTGCTCCGGAGATTCCAATATCGCAACCAGTTTGTCAGCAAGATCCGCCGCATTGCCGACCTGGTAGAAACTGATTGCCATGTCTTCGTCCGCCGCCATATCACGAAAATCAGCGAGGTCGGCGCACACAATCGGAACTCCAAACTCGCAAGCCTGGTGGGCCGGTCCACTCGACCCGGTCGCGGAGTCATAGGGCATCACCACCACCGTGGATGTCCGGAAAAGATCGGGGATGTCTTCTTCCGGAATGTAGCCGCGAAACTCGATGCCGGAGCCAGGGCCGAGGGACTCGCGTATCGATTCCCAATATTTCGGTTTCGTGTGGTGGTTGGCTCCTCCGATGATCAGCCTGGCATTCGGCACTTTTTTCAAGACAGCAGGAAAAGCTTCGATAAGAGTCTCCAGCCGCTTGTAGGTTCCCCAGTGCCCGATCGCAAGAATGCGATGTTCGGGGTTACCACGTATCGTGAAGTCCGGAAGACAGGGGGAAGGTGCGAACGTCCCGTGTGTACCTAACAAGACATTATCAGCGGAGTATTTCTCCACCAGAGTGCGCCGGTATCCGGAGAGCAACACTGATACCGAATTTGCCTTTAGTAAAGCTCTCGTGGCGACATTACCGCCGAGGCTGAATAATCGTTTCTGACGGACTCCAGCAGTGGCAAAATCGACGTGCTCGAGGATGTGGTGAAGGGTGATGTGAGTATAAAAGCCGAGAGCTCGAGTCATGGCCGGTACAGACAGTCCGGCAAAAGCCGCGATTGGGTATTCCGGAGTTCCAAAGCTCGAGAACACAAGGTTGAACCACACCACATCTGGCTTCAACTTACGGATGGTGTTCAGCAAGCGCACCGGAGTTTTCAGGCTGTTGAACTTCCAGCAGCGGATCACGTCGAACCCTGGCAGCTCCGTTTGTTGCTGAGTGTTCAGCGGTTTTCCGTTCTCGTCGGTCGCGAATTCATAGTCGGTTAGCTCGTCGGCGAGAATAGTCAGACTAATGTCTGGATTGCGCTGTAGTTCCCGCGCGATGTAAAACGCGTACTCGTTCAGCTGGCGCGCGCTGGGAGGAAAAGTCGCAACTAAGCAGATTTTCATCGGATCCCGTTCTCAGAACAAAGTGATGCGCAGATATGGCCTGAATTGTTGATTCTGCCCACCCGTGAAATTAAAGAAAGTCTCCTGTTGCATGCCTGCCGAAAAGCGAATCGGATACTTGAGTTCAACGTCCCGGCCTGCCTCCTTGAACGTGCGGTGAAACGGCATTGCGTAAGAAATGGCGAAGCCGCTCTGCACGGCATCGTAGAAGTGAAAACCCATGTTCCGTGAGTATGCGACCGACGCCTGCACGCTCCAGTTGCGCGTCGGGGCAAAGTGAACACTGCCGGCTGGGCGGAGAGCCTGCGCAATCGCAAAGTTGGGTCCCTGCACTCGCCACGCCCGCAAGTCCTCTGCGACAACTGTGAAGTTGATCCGTTCGGAGACTCGCCGTTCGACGCCCAGGTAAGCAGAAGTGTAGTAATCCTCGCTGATCACCGGAGTGAAGCGGTCGTCGCGCGCTCCCCATCCGGTTAGCAGGGCAGTCTTTCCCCAGGGACGTCCGACGCGGAAATTGAGCGCACCCGCTAAATCTCGCGAATGCTGCGCGCTTTCGGTAAAGGGTCCCGCTTCACGAATGGCATAACCGCTCACCGAGACTATGTTGAAAAATGAACTGGTCGACATATAGAGAAACTGTCGAAAAAGATTTTGATTCATTTCAACCGGAGACAGGGAATCCCGGCGAACCGTTTCCTGAATACCTGCGTTGAAGTTCAACACATTGGTACCCAGATGCAAAGTGGGAGTCAGTCCAAAGTTAAACGAGTAATCGGTGGTATCGCGATTGATGATCAATTCCTCACTGGGCAAAGAAATTTGTCCGCGAGCATTCCGCACCTGAAAGAATCCGCTGGCTTCGGGCAAATCGCCGAGATGGAGATGGTAAGCTCCGGTCCATTCGGTCTCGAGGGACGAGCGTGGAGGCGGAAGCAGCCCATGACTGCTTAGCACTGGATTTGGAACGTCCAGCTTGGCGTCCAGAACATAAACCGTGGTGTCTTCGAAGATGGGCGCCACGGAGAAATCCGAAAGAAAACTTACTGTAGGGTTCACCCTCAGGCCTTCGTTCGCTCCTGCCTGCAGCAGGTCCTGCTCCGCCGTTTGATGTTCGCCCGCGGAGTTGGCAGCCTGAGCAAAAGCAGTAAGCGCCGGGGCATTCTGATGTTCCTGGCGCAGCACGTTTGCCTTAGCCAGGAGATATTGGTAGCCAGGCTCGCTATCGGCTGAATTGCCGATCTGTGTGAGCTCGTTTTGCGCCCTGGCCGTGTCCCCCAGGGCCAGATAAGTGTTGGCCATACCGATCCGAACCGAACTCTCGGGCGCGCCCGCCGCCAGCGCGCGCTGTAAGTAGGTCTGCGCCAGTTGATAATCATGCATGCTGAGGAATACGTCCGCGGCTTCCATCAACTGTTCGCCGGTAGCCGGTAACGCCTCTTCCGTTTGACCCTCCATCAGAGCTAATGCAATCTGCCGCTGCGCATCCTCCAGATGACCTTCGCTTGCCGTCACCTGCGCAATTGCCAGACGGACGCGGATGCGGTCGCTGCCTGGCATGTCGAGCGCTCTTTCGAAGCGCTCCATGGCGCCCTTCTGGTCTCCGAGCAGGCCCAAAGCTTGTCCCGTGGAAACCAGGACTCGACTTTCGTTTTTCTGATCCGTTCCGGTAGGTTCCGTCGGTTGGGCGGACTGCTCCGCCCGTTGCACATAACGCAGAGTCTGCTCGCGATCATGCAGCTGGGCGTAGGCACGTGCGAGCTGCGCGTAGATGTCGCTGTTGTCGGGAGAAAGCTTCTGCGCAACCTGCAATTCGTCAATCGCTTCGTGATAGAGCCGCTGCCCATAGAACGTTTCACCTAGTGCGAGATGAAGGCCTCCGTCGTTGGGCGCGAGCTTCAGCGCAGCGCGATACTCAGCGGCCGCTTTTGTTAGCATCCCGTTTTGCCCATAGGCTGTTGCCCGAATTAGGTGGGTAGGCAGGGAATCGCCCATTTCTTCCTGCGCAAGCAGCACTTGTTGCAAGGCCGCTCGCGGGCGGTGCAGATCGAGATTGGCATAAGCTAGTCCCAGATGCGCTTCGCCATTCTTGGGTTCGCGCTTTAGCGCGGATTCGAAATCTGCGGCGGCGGCCTCCGGCTGGTGAAGATCATGCAACACGTAGCCTCGGTTCACGTACGCCGTAACGATGTTGGGATCCCGCTCCAGAGCTTGGCTGAAGTTTGTTTGCGCCTGATCCAGCAGCCCCGCGCGTTTGTGTACATAACCGGCCAGCAGCGGAATATCGGGTTCTTTGGGCAGCACGGTGTCGTACTGAGAAGTTAACTGCAGCAGCTCGTCGTAACGCTCAAGGTAGAGCAAGTCATACGCGAGATAGACCACCACATCCCTGTCCGCAGGAAGTTTCTTGATCGCTTCGCGGCCCACATCGGCAGATTTCTGATACTCGCCCTTGAAGCTCAGGAGCCTCTCCTTTTCTCGCATGAGGTGAGGCTCCTGCTGCATTTCGTTCGTGGCGCGGCTCAACCACACTGCTGCCAAGGGCAGGTGCTGCCCCTCGATCGCGGCATTCATGCCTCCGGCCACGATCAGACTGTTGTGCGGCGCTAGGTCGTAACCTTTACGATAAGCGGCTTCAGCTTTCGGAAAATCCCGCCGCGCCGCGTACATGTCGCCCAGCGCAAGATAGGGTATGTATAACGCGGGATAGGCTGCCAACAGCCGCTGAAAATATTTCTCTGCATCCTGATCGTGCCCGGCATTGCGGGAGATATAGCCCAGAGATATAAGCGCAGATCGGTTCACTGGATCGTTCGCGAGGATCTTCGCGTACACGTTAGACGCTTCCTCGGTGTGCCCGAGTTTCAGGAGCAGATCTCCATCCAGCTGCTGACTGTTGAGATCCTGCGCGTTGATCGCCAGGGACTCCTTGATGTCATTGCTCGCGCCATCGAGATTGCCGCCGTTCATTTTGATCACAGCTCTGAGGCGCAGAAATTGCGGCCGTCCCGGTCCGTGGTCGTCCAGCGCGCCGATCTGTGTTTGCGCAATTTCGAGATGGCGGTGCGCAGCACTCGCGTCTCCGAGTCCTTCGTACAGTTCCGCGAGATCCATGTGCAGCTGAATGCCGTAAAGCGGTCCCTCGGCCGGGCTTTGGGGCAGATAAGACAAAGCGGCTTTATATTCCACAACCGCGTCTTCCGTGCGCTCCTGGAGTCGAGCAATCTCCCCGCGGATGGCATGCAGTCGGTAATGTTCCGCATCGAGAACGGCCGCACGTTTTAGAAAAGGCTCGGCCGCTTCAACGGAACCTAGAGCGACGTCGGCCTGCGCCGCGGAAAGCTGTAAGCCCAAGTCACCCGGCAGCGCGTTGGCGGCCTGCGCGTAGAGCTTTGCGCCCTCGTCGGGCTGGCCATTCAGCTGGTAGGTGTAGGCGAGTTCGGCCGTCAGGTCGGGCTTCGGGCTTTGGATTGACTTGAGAGCGGCAATGGCTGCCGCATAGTTTCCCGACTCGCGGTAGTAGCCGGCCATCGATCGCTGAACGTCGGGATTGTCCGGGTCATGCCGCTTGGCCAGCTCGAGGTAACGGCTGGCCTGATCGGGCTGTTTCTGATGTTCATACGCCAGCGCCATCAGCAATTCCGAGCGCGCCCCCGGCTGAATTTGCTCCGCTCGCATCAGCACCGTGAGCGCCGCGTCGTATTCTCCAGACCGCATCAGAAGTTCGCCCAGTAAAATCGAATCGCCGATTCTCTTTGGATCGGCTGCAAGCACCCGGTTCAGCAGCTGAATGGCCTCGTCAGTGCGTCCCATAACGCTGTAGGTCTGCGCGAGTCCGGAAATCCCGTCGAGCGACGACGGGTTCACGCGAAGACCTCGACTATAGGAATCCGCGGACAGCTGCGACTTTTTGGCGAGCCGCGCGGCATAGCCGAGCAGGAACCATAGCTGAGCATCGTTGGGTGCGGCCTTCGCAGCACGCTGCGCGTAGTCAACCGCCATCGCATAATTTCCGTCTTTGAGCGCCGATTCAGCGGCCCGGGCAAGACGCGCGTTTTGAATGTTCGATCCCCAGCCCAGCGATTTGCTCGCAGACGATGTTTGAGCCGATGAAGTTTTCTCGGGATCGGCTTGAGGCGTTTCTGACGAGCCAGACCCCACCTTATACGTCTGCGCTGCGAGCGAGCAGGCAAACGCGACAATAAGCAGAGACACATGTACGGTCTTCCGGCGTACCAGCGCGAAACTCAAAGTGTTACCACCGAGTCAGTTAATTGCAAGGCTCTTCGATTCGAGAAAGGCCTTCCGCGTTGGCTGGACGGTCGCGGACTTTAAGTCCTCATAGGGCAGAAAGAGGACGCGCGGCGATACAACCCGAAATGACAGCCTCGAATCCAAGCCCAACCAACAGAGAGGGACCTGTGCAGAGAACTGAATCCGTCGCGCCTACATCACGGTCAATCCCGTTGAGCATGATCTTTCTGGCGGCTCTTGTGGTTCATTTGCCGTTACTGCTCATGAAGTTGCCGCTGAAGTCGTATGACGCGAACTTCCACATTTTTTTCGCGTCGCACTACCTGCACGACTGGTTCGATCCCTGGAACCCGAAGTGGTATGCGGGGTTTTCGCAGACGACTTATCCTCCATTGCCGCAACAGTGGCTGGCAATAGCCTCGCGGCTCATCGGACTAGACATGGCTTATATGGCGGTCCAGTTCGTTGCCATTCTGCTTCTTGCATTGGGTGTTTATCGATTTTCGTTACTTTGGGTCGACCGGCGGTCGGCCGCGTTCGCGGCGCTGGCCAGCGTTTTTCTTGGCTCTGAGAGCTTTCTAATTTATTCCGCGGGACAGTTATCCACTACGTTTGCCGCGCCTCTTTATTTGAACGCGCTACCTTACCTCTTCGAGTGGGTCCGGCACGGCAAGTGGAGATCATTTCTTAAAGGCGGAGCGCTCTTCGTCGCCGCCGCTGCTGCCCATCACGCCACGCTGCTCTTTGGATCTTTTTTCTTTGCAGTGCCCGTGCTGGCGTTAGTAGTGTTTGATCGAAAAAAAACCGATCGACAAGAGACGGACCGGCAAGATTGGGATGGAAAAGATGGCGAACGAATCTCAGCTCCTGCGTTCTTGCTTCGCACCGGGAGCATTATCCTGGTCGTCGGTGCCGCCGTTGCGCTCGTACTTCTGCCGTTCTGGATTGCGCTGATTCACTATCCCGTTACGCAAACGCCCATCCCACATCCCAGTCGCGCGAATTACCTGCTGAGTCCGCAGTGGGGCTTGAACTATTTCATCGTTCCTTACGGAGCTCTAATTCTGGCCCTGCCATTCATCGTGTTGCGAGGTTGTTCGATCGTCCGGCTTCGCCCGCTGCTCCTGGGTTTCTGGCTGGCATTCCTGGTAGGACTGGGAGGCACCACTCCCGTAGGCCGACTGCTGCTGGGCCGCGCGTTCGACGTGATCACCATGGAGCGCTTCAGCTATTGGGCAACTTTGCTGGCACTGCCGTTCGTAGGGCTGCTGGCCACCGAACTTATCGACCGCTTTCAAATGCGAGCCGTCGCCGGCTTGACCGTGGCAGCGGCTCTGAGTTGTGGCTTGGCAGTGGCGTGGGCAACTTACCGGCCCGCAGATGCCGCGGATTTTAAGGTGGATGCCGTCGCCTCGTGGCTCAATCGTGACGGTCACGATCGTTATCGCTACGTCACTCTGGGATTCGGCAACAAGATCGCGCGTCTCGCCGTTCTCACCGACGCCAGCAGTGTCGATGGCGAATGGAATTCCGGCCGCATGCTGCCGGAATTGACCGAGCACGGCGCCGGCGCCCTCACCAGTTCCAAGTATTTTGGCAAGCCCGGCCTCGACGCGCTGACCGCAATTCTCCACCACGCCGACCGCTACGGCTTGAAATGGGTATTCCTGCGCGACCCCTACTACGAGCCGCTCCTGGTTTTCGGCGGCTGGCGAAAAGTGGATGATCTTGAAGATAAGACCATCACTGTGTGGAGCAAAGAGGACGTGCCGCCCGCGGTTCCCGTCAACGCGCCACAGATTCCGCCGCGCTGGCAAGGGTTGATGTGGGGCATTCTTCCCATCGGCAGCAGCATTCTGGCGATGTTCCTTGTTCTAATTCCAGAGAAGCGATGGCACGCCCGGCGCATCGTCGAACCCGCGCCCGCGCATGAAAATCTCGTTCTCGGGAGGCTGATCTCGTGACCACCGGACGAATCCTTGCCGCACTCATTGCAGTTGCCACAGTGGCGCTCATCGCAGTAGCCACTCTCTGGCCTGTTCAATCCGCAGTCGCGATGGCCGGTTCCGGAGCCAGTCTTTTATCTTCCTCTTCGTCGCCGCAAGCGGCGGTCGAGACTCTGGCAGGCGAAATCGGCCGGCAGGAGTGGGAGAAGGCGTATTCCAGTCTCGCCAACAAAAGCGAATTCACGGAACCCGAGTTCGTCCGCGACTTGACCGGAAATTATCCCAGCCTTCGCACTTACGCCACGCTCGACAACTCTGATCTGCGCCCGCTTCACGCGTCTGCCGACGAAGCACAAATTCAGCTCAAGTTGCGCTGGTCGACCGTGGTCGGAACGTTCCTGGACACACGTACTCTGCAAGTGGTTCGAACTGACGACCGTTGGGTCGTGTCGTGGCCCCTCGTGAAAGAACCTCGTGTGCCGCCGCAAGTGATCCCGGTGAACTATCTGCGTTGGGATGTGATTTATCGCGGCCCAGCCGATGACTGGGGAGCTCAAGACGTGGAAGCGCCGCACGTCCGCATCGTAGACATGCATCCCGTCGACCGCGCTGAAGGTGTGGTCATCATGGGCGAACTTCTCAACGAAGATGTGGTCCCCGCCTTTGTAACGGTCAAAGCGACGTTATTGGCGAAAGACGGATCGGCGATCGCGAGCGAAGACAGCTTCGACAAGATTTCTCATGTTCTCTTGCCGAAGCAAATCACGCCATTTCTCATCGCGTTTCACGATGTCGCCTTGTCCCAGGTAGACAGCGTTCACATGGACCCATCAGCAACGCTGATTGCAGCGTCGGCGGACCCTGTGATCGAGATCGAAGATCAGCGCCTGAATCCCGCCCCCGGAGCCTCATTCACCGGAAAGCTCATCAATCAAAGCGGACAGGTCGTCAACGTGGCCCACGTGCTTGGCACTTTCTACGACAAGAACGGCCAACTGGTTTGGGTCGCGGATCAATACGTCGACCGCGCAGTGTTGCCTGAGATCCCGGTTTCTTTTGCGATGTCGATTCCAGCGGATATCGCCGGCAAAGTCAGCAGTGAGCGCGCCATCACCGCAACCTACAGTTCGGGCCGGTTTCAATGAAACGCCGATTTACATTTTTTCTGGGTGCACTGGTCTGGGCCGCGATGCCGACGGCGCTGGCGCAAACCGGCGTACTGGGCTTCCCTAAAACGGTCGAAGCGGGCAGCGCATTCTCGATTCAAACCTCTGGCACCGGCGCGGCAGTACTTTACATCGTGGGGCCCGGGCAGGTACTCAGACGCAACGTGCGAGTAGGAGAGCCCGAGCTCTTTGCTCCCGGCGATCTCCACAATGCCGGCCATTACCTAGCGGTCCTTGTGTCAGGTTCCTCCACGGAAAATGGCGCGTTCGACGTCACTCCCGCGCAGCAGCCCTCGACATTGAGCTTTCTCGCGAAGCCTTCGCGCGTTGCAGTTGACTCGCGCGATGGAATCAGCGGCGTGGTCTACGTGTTCGACACTTTTCAGAACCTGGTCTTGGCGCCCACACAAGTCTCGTTTCAACTGTCAGCCGTCGCTGGAGCCGCGCAGACGCGGAAGGTACTGACCCACAACGGCGTCGCCTGGACAAAGATGAATTCCGCAGCCAAGGAAGGCTCCGGCCAATTTGTAGCTCAGGCCGGGAGTGCAACCGGCACACGAGTAATTCAGCAAGTTCCCGGCGAGCCCTGCGGCCTGAGGATGAGCGCGAAGCCGTCAGGTCAGAGGCTCGCGGTGCAAACCGACCCAGTGCGTGATTGTAGCGGCAACGTCGTGCCCGATGGGACCATTGTCACCTTCACAGAAACTTACAACGGCGGCGAATCCACAGTTGACGCGCCTCTCAAACAGGGAGTGGCGCGCGCGGAAATGCCCGCCTACAACGGCGCAAAAATCTCCGTCGCAACCGGAGTGGTCTTAGGAAATGAAATTCGTTGGGGAAGAGAATAATGAAACACCCCATCCTCATCGCCTGTTCAATCTTCGCCGCGATATTTGTCTTCGCTTCGGACCAGCCTGCAGTGCGTGTGCAACCCACGGATTCGCTAGGGCCGCGCACCCTGGAAGATCAGACCAAGGCCGCCGTGGTTCGTGATTATCTGCAAGCCTGGGGCAGTTTCAGCCACGCGTTCGAGCAGAACCGGGCAGACATTCTCGATGCGGATTTCGTCGGCGTGGCCAGAGAAAAGCTGGAAGACACAATTCGCGAGCAAGCGAAGCTCGGGATTCAGACTCGTTATCGAGACGACGCCCACGACATTCAATTAGCTTTTTATTCGCCGGAAGGGCTGTCCCTTCAGCTGGTCGACACCGTCGAATATGACGTGCAAATCCTTGATCACGAAAAAGTTCTGACCACGCAGCACGTTCGCGCACGCTACGTCGCAGTATTGACGCCCACCGAGGTGCGGTGGAAGGTGCGCGTGTTCCAGGCGGAACCCGAATGACGTGCATATCACCAACTCGTACGGCACCAACCTGGACACGGTGAGACTGGACACAATAAGACTGGACACAGTAAGAACGGCGCAAAGACGCCGAGCAAGAGCACCAAACACTTTTGTTTTTAGGCACATCCAAGGAGCCTCATAAATGATCTCAGTCGTAGTACCAATTTTTAATGAAGAAGAAATCGTGAATCAGTTTCATACCGCTCTTGTCGACTCCATGAAGGATATTGGCGAACCCTGGGAAGTTGTCTACATAAACGACGGCTCCAGAGATTCGTCCCTGAAACTGCTGACAGAACTGCAATCAAAAGACGCGCATGTAGTGGTGGTAGACCTGTCGCGCAACTGGGGACATATGGGTGCGATTTCCGCCGGCCTGCAAACGGCGCACGGCGATGCGGTCGTCCTGATGGACGGCGATTTCCAGGATCCACCAGAAGTTGTGCCGGAACTAGTGGCCGCCTGGCGTGGCGGGGCGCAGGTGGTAACCGCTGTGCGCAGAAGCCGCCAAGAACGGCGCAAGATTCTCGCCAAGCTGTTTCCGATCTTCTATCGCGTGCTGGGAGCGCTCTCCGACTTTCCCATCCCGCTGAATGCCGGAATTTTCGGCCTTCTCGATCGCCAAGCGGTGGATTCAATTAACTCGTTGCGGGAGGGCAGCCGTTATCTGCCTGGATTGCGCGCCTGGGTGGGCTACAAGACGGGCGTCGTGCTCTACGACCGTCAGGATCGTGCAGGTGGCGAAGGCAAACTCACGTTCATGAGCCGGATCAAGTACGCCATGGATGCGATTACGAGTTTCAGTTACAAGCCTCTCCGCCTAAGTTTTGCGTTAGCGGGATTTGCTATTTCGGTGGCTGTCATTCTCGCGCTGTGCACCGTCTTTTCAAGAAGCGCAGTGAATCCCTTGGGATACGGCGTGGCCGCCGCAATTTTTCTGGTGGGAGGTTTCCTGCTTCTGTGCGTGGGCGTGCTCGGCGAGTATCTCGGGCGCGTCTACGACGAAGTGCGCAGCCGGCCGCTTTCTATCATCAACAAGGTTTACGGCCCTCCGCGGCTGATCTCCGGTGAAGTAACTATGAACCGCCGAACCGGAGACCGCAGAAAACCATTTCGGATTGCCTAGCGGTTACTGCCCGGCTCGCGGTTGCGAGCCGGGACCGCACTTAGCCAGCCCACGCTCAATTGCCGTGCCCTCTTCGTAGTCGTTCCAGGTTTCAACCAGCACGAAGGGCAGCGGACGATCCGCCGAGTAGTACTGCCGCCACAGCTTCATCGTGTCTGCAAAAGTTTCCCCGCAGCGCTGAGAAATGTGCCGGTCAAGCCCCCACGAAGCTTTGCTGTCATCGAAGCCGGTCCAGGCTGCTCCAACGGCAATCTTGTCAGGATATTTCGACTGCATCTTGCGATAGAAATCGCCCAGGTAATCTTCTCCCCAATTGCTGCCATCTTTCGCCCACCCTTTTTTCCCGGGGTTGATCCACGCATAAAAACCGTCGAAGTCGGCCGTGAACGAGCTTGAACGATCTTCATAGATGAGCAACGGAGGGTGAGCCCATTTGTCGGTGGCGGCCCGCACTCGATTCCAGTTGGTGTGCCCGCCTTTTGGGAAAATAAAGATCACCGGCCGTTCCTCATACGTGAGATAGGCCGCGCGTCCAGCCGCATTCGGGGAAAGATAAGTTTCGTTGAACTTGTTAAAGGCCGCAAAAGCGTCGTCCGTCGCCTCGGCCTCCTCATCGTCAGTTTCGTCGTACATCATCGAAATCTGAAAGTGTTTTTCGGCAGCGATGGTCTGAATCAGGGCATAACTGCGATCGTTAAAAGGCTCGCGATCCCCGTACCAGTCGACTACGAACCCGGAAATCCCCAGCGCCTTGGCCTGATCAATCTGTTTGCGGATCACAACCGGATCATGCGAGGAATAGCCCACGGAAATATGCCTGGGATGCCCAAACCATGGCTCATACACCGCCAGAATTTGTGGCGCAGTTTCCCCATTCGCCGCAGTCGGCACATTCTGCCGTAGTTCCTGCCGCAATCCAGGATGCGCGCACGCTTGCGGCAGCGCGAGAAACACCAATGCGGAGATTACCCAGTAACGATTGATCATCAAGGTCCTATGGTTATGAAGATTCAGGTCTTAGAGTCGATGCCAACCCTTTGGGTTGTAGCAAGTCCAACAATTCAGGGCATATACCTCGAGTTACAAGCAGCCTCATCCTCGATTTCCGCATCAGAAGTGCTGCCTCGCGAGCAGAATCCGTCCTTTCGCATTAGAACGCCCAAAGTTTCAAAGCGAGATTCGTTTTTCTCTTTGCGCCGGTTAGTGACTGGAGCCCTCTGAACGCTGTGAATCGTCCGAATCCGGAATCGAAAACTCTCCAGGCCCGCGTTTTGTCGGGAAGCTTCGTATTGCTTTCGGCTTCCGGGCTCGCAACTGCGATCAACTTCGCGTACAACATTGCCGTCGCCCGATTCCTCGGCCCTACCGCCTTTGGCCACGCCACAGCTGTTTACACCGTGCTCATTTTGATATCGGCGGTTACGCTTTCGTTCCAAATCGTTTCCGCAAAAGTCGTCGCGCAGCAGACCTCTCTGGAGGGAAAAAGCGCAGTTTATCGAGGTTTCCACAAGAGCGCATGGGCTTGCGGCATTTTCGTGGCGATGTTGTTGCTGCTGTTTCAGAAGGCAATTGCGGACTACCTCAAGTTACCCACTCCGTTTCTCGTCGTCTTGCTCGCCATTGGAGTAGCTTTCTACGTTCCCCTCGGAACGCGCCGAGGCTATATCCAGGGCGCCTACGGTTTCCACCGTCTCGGCAGCAATCTTGTTCTCGAGGGACTGGTTCGCCTCGGCGGATCTCTCCTCGCCATCGCCCTGGGTTTGGGCGTCCCAGGAGTCATTGCCGCCAACGCCGCGGCCGTCGCGGTCGCCTATCTTGCCGCCGCGCCGAAGCTCGCAGCCGGAGTTCACGAACTACACGTTCCAGATGCGTTTCGCGAGGCGCTGCAGGCAATCATCTTCTTTGCCGGCCAGGTGCTCATCAACAACTGTGACATCGTCTTGGTTAAGCACTTCTTTCCGCCGATAGTAGCAGGCCTCTACGCTGCCATCGCATTGGTGGGTCGAGTGATTTTTGCTTTCTCTTCCGCAGTCGTGAATAGCATGTTTCCGATTGTCGCCGGCACTCGCGCCGAGGAAAGAAAGGATCACAAAGTCCTTCTCACTTCTCTTCTCCTCGTGTTAGGAATCGGTTCCGCATTAGCTCTCGGCTTGCGCCTGGCCCCTGCCGGCATTTGGACAACATTCTTCGGCCCTCAGTTCGAAATCGCCGGCAAACAAGGCCTTCCCTATCTGCTGGCCCTGTACGCAGTCACCACCGTCGTCTACTGCCTGAGCGTGGTGATCATTGCCTACGAAATGTCCTACAAGATCGCCAACACCAGCTGGGTGCAGTTGGCCTTCAGTGGCGCGGTCGTTGTCGGCATTTGCCGCTACCATTCATCTCTGCAGCAAGTAATTTGGGTGCAACTTGTGCTGATGCTGGTTCTGCTCATCGTCGTCGCGGTGCCATTCCTTCTCAACGCGCTGGCCGGAGCGAAGCCTGCGAAAGAAGTGGTGGTCTCGCCCGCGCTGAGGGTAATCCGGCCGGTCTCAGAGGACGAGGTGATCGCCGAATTCCTGAAGAGCGATTTCAATAATTCTGCATTCGACGACTACCAGCAGGCTCTCCACAGCGTTGTGAGAGCTCCAAACCTCGAAGATGCCCGGGAAAACGCCAAGCGCCGGGCCCTGCTGTTTATCCGGCACTCCGATTTGTGGAGAGAGCTGCCCGACGCAACGGAATGGTTTGAAGTCGAAGTCCGGCCGGCAAACCTGACCCAGATTCGAGTGTTCCCGCGGGCACTATGGCGCAAGCTCGCGCGCGGCAATTTTACCGTCACGGCCATCGTCGAACGCTTGCGTACCTTCCGCGGTCGCAACTCCGGCGAAAAGACATTTCTCTCGAAGGTTGCCGACATGGGTGGTTCGTTCCGCCACGACACCGACCCGGGCGCTGTACTGCTGATCGGTCTTGATGAACGTCAGCCCCTTACGATCCTTGACGGAAATCACCGGCTGGTCGCGGCAATCCTGACCTCCCCGCAAACTCTGCCCAGGCTCCGCTTCTTCTGCGGACTATCTCCGAGGATGACGGAGTGCTGCTGGTACCGAACGAATGTGGCGACACTCTTCCGCTACGGCACCAACCGGTTGACCCACGTGGTGCACGATCCCGAGGCTGATTTGGCGCGCCTTCTGCAAAGCTCCTAGTGACCGCATGAGCGAAACTCGCACCTCCAGAAGTTATCTCATAAATTCGTTTCGAGAAGGGCACGGCTTCCAGAGGAAGCAGAAAAACTCACAAATGCTTGTAGTACCGTGGAAGAGCGGCGCTTCAGCGCCGCGTAAGCCCCAACTTCAGAGCGGGCTTCAGCCCCTGTGGTCGCATCTTGTCTCTTCGCTCTGCCGAGCGGAGATTTATGAGAGAGCCCCTAGCGCAAACCCTTCTGCGTTCTACCGACAAGACAGGATAGACCCCGCACCGTCGTCAATTTAGATTGTTAAATAAGCCTGAATTTGTCGGATTAAGTCATTTTTTATCACCAGGTCGGCAGCAAAAAGGTTGTTGGAGCCCGGGCTCCTGAACGGGAGCTCCTGAATTATGACCATTGCAAGACATGTGTCGGTAAAGCAGTTGCCGGAGAAGTTGAGCGTTAAGCAAGGCCGGAGTTTCTTTCGCGAAGTCGAGCCTCACTTGCAGTCCGACCGCCCTCGAGTCGTGCTCGACTGTTCCAAAGTACGGCAACTCGACAGCGCTGGAATCCATGTATTGTTACGAGTTCTGGAAGAGGCCATGAAGCGGAATGGCGACGTCAAGTTGGCTTCCATTCCTCCGGGCGCTGCGGCGATTTTGGAACTCACCAGGGTTAGCCGTCTTTTTGAAACTTTCGACAACACCGCGGACGCGGTGAACAGTTTCCAAACGTTTTCGATATTGCCAGTCCCGCATGCGTTTGGGCACACGACGTCGCCTCTGGCGCCCAGAGTGCGGAATCACAGCTTTGCAGACACTGAGTCCGACTCGCACGCAAATCCTCCACGCTCGGTAGAAACGATCAAGACTCCGGCGCGTTGGTTGACGCGGCACATCGCTGGCTGCCTTGTGCTTTTACTTTTACTGATTGCGCCACTTGCGGCTGCGGCCGCACCGCAGCAGGAAACAAGTTCCAGCCGGCAGACGGACGTCTCCGCCGCCCAATCCCAGACTCATTCTCAAGACTCGGATAGCGGCGCCCGGAAGTCCAACTATGAACCATTCCAGCCTCAGGCCCTCCCCGACAGTCCAGACACGGTTCGTTCGCAGACCGCCGACGGCAACCAACTCTCGGCTGCTTCACGGCCCTCCCCAAACCAACAGCAAGATGTCCCACAGGAGCCCGTAGGCACGGCCGCAGCAGAGTTCATAAAGACCACAGGCGTGGCAGCTTCCAAGCCAGCCGGATCGGCCATTGCGCCGGCAAAACAGAGACGGGCGCGTTCCATCCTGATCAAAGTTGCTGCCATCGCGGGCGCTGGTGTTGCCGTTGGAGCAGTGGTGGCCCTATCCGCTGCCAGTCCCAGCCGCCCAGTGGGCAGCCATTAGCCGGCCGCAGAAAATACCAGAAAGACATTCCCCGGCATGAGTCATAAACCCACAGCAACCCGAACCCCCACGTTAGTAAGTTTCTCCGGCATCGACGGCGCCGGAAAAAGTACCCAGATCGAATCTCTTCAGGCGCGCCTGAACGAAGCTGGCCTTCGCGTTTTGCTGGTTACTTTCTGGAATGATGTTGCCCGGCTCACGCGCATCCGAGAAGTGACCGGCCACACCCTGTTCCAGGGAGACAAAGGGGTTGGAACTCCAGACCGGCCCGTAAACCGGCAAGACAAAAACGTCCAGTCCTGGTACATGACGCCACTGCGATTCGGCCTTTATTTCGTAGATGCCGTCTCGCTGCGCCGGGTGGTAGCAAAAACGCTCAGGTCTGATGCCGAGGTCGTGATTTTCGATCGCTATGTTTACGATGAAGTCGCGAACCTGTCGGTGCGCAATCCCATCACCCGGGCTTATGTTCGGCTGCTGCTGCGGCTCGCCCCGCGACCAGATATCAGCTTTCTGCTGGACGCGGATCCGGTTCAGGCTCGCGCGCGCAAGCCCGAGTACCCGCTCGATTTTCTCCACAGCAGCCGCGCGTCTTATCTGGCACTGAGCGAACTCGCGGGGATGACGATTATCGCTCCGCAACCCGTCCAAATCGTCGCGCAGCAAATACTGCAACAAGTAATGAAGAAACTATCTCCCGCTCCGAACGCCCTGCAAGCCGCGCCAGCAGAAAGTCTCGCCGTTGGCGACGCACCATGATCTCCGGCTCCTGAGGCGATTGGCCGAAAACGACTGTCTTGAGAACAACTGGCCGAATCGCCGAACGCTCGCCGGATCCACCTCTTCGCCTTGCTCCCTCTACCAATAAGTGAGACTCAAATTATCCACGTACGTGGTGTTTGACGCCTGCTTGGAGTTTCCGTCCATCTGGTAATTAACCGTAATCCCATACCAGCTGGAGGGCACCGTGAAAGGTGAGGACGTCGCGTTGATCGTGGCCGTCGAACCGTTGAACGTGATCGACTGATACAGAAGCGAATCGCCCGATTCCCGTTGCACCTGAAGGGTAAGGTGGTTCCAGCCCTTGACGAGGTTGCATGCAACGCCGCTCGAAACCCATTTCTGTGTCACGTTGTTCAGGTAATCCCAGTCCCCGTCGCCTAAATGGTTGCACTGGGTGCCCCAGAACATTCCGATGGAATTCATATACATGCTGACATCAAATTCCAATGCCTGAGTCACAGAAGGGTTCGTCACGTACACGTCGGTATCGTAGATAAAGTTGTGCAGAGTCGGCAGAAGTGTATGCCCCGTGTCGGGCAGCCCCTGCGTCGAGAATTGGCCAATCACCGGGTTGTACCACAGCACAACTCCCCAGGCAGTTGTTCCCCAGGTATTGAATTGGGTTGCATTTCCGCTCTCTGACGGCGATGTGATTCCGTAGTCCGTCGACCATCCAAGTCCTGAACAGGGTGAACAATCAACATAGGCGGGCGGAAGCTGGCCCCAGCTGTCCCATCCTTTATTGGCTTGAAGATTCGAGAGTTTAGCGGCGCCGCTCGCCACCGTAACGTCCACGTTGGTGTAAGCCGCTCCACCACACTTGTCCCATTCTTCCACGACGGTCTTGTGGGAGCCCGTGCTCATGGAAAGCTGGGTGTTCACGCTCGCTCCCTGCGCGACGTAGGTCAGCGTGCCGTCAACATAAATTCCAGTGGATGCCACGCCCTTCGAACAGGTAGTGGTTGTCGCTGTCGCCACATAACTCACCGGCGAGGCCACGTCGCTGTTGTTCGCGGGCGAGGTCACCCACACGCCAGTTCCGTCCGCAACCGTAATCCCAAGAGTCGTGTAGGTTGCTCCGCCGCATTTGTCCCACTCTTCCACGACAGTGCTGTAACTACCAGCAGCGAGGGGCCAGGTTGTGTTCATGCTCGCTCCATTCACGACGTAGACCAGGTCGCCATCCACATAAATCCCCATGGAGGCGACGCCCGAGGAACAAGTGGTCGTCGTCGCGGTCGCCACGTAAGCCACCGGCGAGCCAACGGTAGCCCCGTTACTGGGGCTGCTCACGGTGACAGTCGCGAGCGCCGACGTCGCCGTCATTAAAAACACAGCGATGAAGCAGTAGAACGTTTTCATTCACAGGTCTCCCAAATCTGGTATGGAACGCGTCCTTGTGGAATCACAAGGTGTGGCACTACCTAAACAAATGGACTAGCCCCGACGCGAACGGGACGTTGCCCCTGTGGCCTTGCTGAACTTGCTCGATCCGATCGATCCTGATCGAACTCACCGATCAGTGACGTTCGGATTCTAAAATTTCACTAGATTTCACTAATGTTGCCCAAACAGTAATACAGGGTTCCCGGTACGGTCAACGGTAAACGCCTTAAGAATCAATCGGAAGTGCATAGTCCTTTTCACCAGGATTCGGGCCGCCCATGTCGGAAGATCATCTGCAGGTTCGGGGCAACCCCCGATTAAGATCTTGCAACTAAAGCACGTCTCCGCGCGGGCAGCACGTCGGGTGGAGATCTCGTGGTGCCCTGTTCTTTCGCGACGATTCTGGACGCTATCGCGCGTTCTTCGCCTACTCGTTCTTCGCTAACTCGCATTTCTCGGGAATTAATATGGGGAGATTCATACACGTGGCCATTCGTCGTCGTCCGCTGATTTCCATCCTTGCTTGCCTTTGTTCTCTCCCGCTGGTGATCGCAAACACGGGATGCGGAGGGGGCGCGAGCACCGTGCCGCCGCCCAAAACACTCACGTCGGTCTCGGTTACCTCGTCCACTCCCAGCGTTGTAGTGGGCGCTACGCGGCAGTTCACCGCCACGGCGACCTACAGCGATGCCTCGACGGCCAACATAACTTCTACGGCCACCTGGACGGTAGCGACGCAAGCGTTCGCGACCATAAATGCGAGCGGCCTGGCCACCGGAGTTGCTGTGGGCTCAACCATGGTGACTGCGTCCCTCAGCGGCATCAGCGGGTCTGAGTCACTGACCGTAACCGCGACCACCGCGCCTTTGACCTCGATCTCGGTATTGCCAGCCACCGCAAGCGTTGTGGTGGGCACCACGCAGCAGTTCACCGCCACAGCGACCTACGGCGATGGCACGACGGCCAATGTAAGTTCCACCGCCACTTGGGCCGCCACGACGCCAGCCGTAGCGACGATAAATTCGACCGGCCTGGCCACCGGAGCAACTCCAAATTCCACGATGATCACCGCTTCGTTAAGCGGGATCAGCGGCAATGCGTCGCTTACCGTAATGGCAGGAACGAATGTCGTAATGTGGCACTTCGACGCTCAACGTACCGGATTGAACCCGACCGAGGCATCGTTGACGCCGGCCACCGTCGCTCCCGCAACTTTTGGCAAGCTCTTCTCTTACCTGCTGGATGGGTACGAGTACGGGCAGCCGCTGCTCGTGTCGCAACTGACGATCGCCAGTAGCAAGCACAACGTGGTGTTCGCGGCCACCGAAAAAGACAGTGTCTACGCTTTTGATTCCGACAATTATGGCGCGGGCACGCCCTTGTGGCAGATTTCGCTGCTGCAATCGGGCGAAACGCCGATGATCGATGGCCCGATCCAGCCGTTTCAGGGCACCACATCCACGCCGGTGATCGATCTGACGTCGAATACCATGTATGTGATTTCGACGCAGGCGCAGACTGCAGCCAGCACCTCAACTTTCCGCCTCAATGCTCTCGATATCACCACCGGAGCTCAGAAGTTTGGCGGACCGGTAACCATTCAGGCTTCGGTGCCGGGGACGAATTCAGATTCGGTGAATGGTGTGGACTCTCTGACCACAAAATGTGTGCAGCGGGCGGCTCTGCTTCTGGCCAACGCCACGGTCTACATCGGTTTCGGCGGTTGTCATAGTGGATGGCTGCTGGCTTATGGTGCGCAGTCCCTGGCCCAGACTGGCGTCTTCAACGCGAGTCCCAACCTGAACGGCGAGCATACCTATGCCAGTGCCGGAGGGGTCTGGATGGGTGGCGGCGGCCCGGCTGCCGACGCGAACGGCAATATATACATCACGACCGGGAACGGGCCGTGGGACGGGTCGTTGGCCTGGGGTGATTCAGTGCTGAAGTTCCCGAACGACGGGACACTAGGGACGCCGGCGATACCAGGGGCATCAGGTGAACCTCTCGACTACTTCACCCCCGACGATTATCGCTACATGAATTGCAACGACGCGGACTTGGCTTCGGGCGGTTTATTGCTGATTCCAGGAAGCACGGAAGCCCTGGCGGCAGGAAAAACCGGAAAACTCTATCTGGTGAACACGACGAATCTTGGCCACGAGCAGGCCAATGATGCGGGCGCGACGCAAACCGTACCCGGCGTCTTAATCGATCAGAGTTTCCTTCCCTATGCCCAAAGTTGCACCGATGTCGCCGGATACCCTGGAGCGGGAACATGGACCACGGACGTCAATTCCTACGAGTTCTTCTCGACGGCATCCTACTTCAACGGATCGGTATATGTCGGAATCACTCCGACGGCAACCACCATCCCCGTCGGAATCGTACAGTTTGAATATTCAACAACAACCTTCCTGACGCCGGCCCTGGTGAGTTCACCCGCCATGCAGATGGGCAGCAACGGCACCACGACTTTCATTTCAGCCAATGGCACCGCGGACGGAGTCCTGTGGATTGTCGACCACGGATATCCGATCCAGAACCAGGCCCCAACCGACCCCGCCACAGCCCCGACCACCGCAACCCTGCGCGCCTACGATCCCAACAACCTGAACAACGAGCTCTACAACAGTGGAATCAATACCGGAGATGCCCCAGGATACGGAATCAAGTTCACCTCCCCAATCGTAGCCAATGGAAAGGTCTACATCGGAACTGCACACGATCTATCAACAGTGACGAACCCGCAAGGCGAACTAGACGTCTACGGCGCGAAGTAAGCCGTGGCGGGTGGCCCATCCTTTCGCGTTTTTTGCGAAAGGGTGGGACACCGCGGGTGTCGGCCTGAATGGCCCCTGCCCCCTGGCCACTGCCTTTTAATCTACCTCTCTGGAACTACGACCGTCGGCCTGACCGTAATCGCACTTGCCACATAACGAGCCCCGTCGAAGTCCGCGGTCACCATCACATCCACCCCTTCGTGGAGATCGCGGCTCACCGGGAATCGAGCAGAATCAAAGAACACGTCATAACGTTTGTCATCCCGGGGATCGACCACCACCAACAGCCCCGAGTGCAAGTCCAGAGACGCGACATTTCCAACAAACACAAACGCAGTTCCCGGAGTCGCCAGAATGGAGACCTCGCTGGCCACACCGTGACCTTTATTATCGGATTGGAATTTAACGGAGATCAGCGTTCCCGTGACCATATCCCCGGGCCCCGGCTCCACAGCGGAGGACGCAGCCTGACCCTGGCGCACAAAAGTCGTGCCGTCAGGCACCCGGAACTTTACGAGTTGGCGGGATTGCGCGTCACGCACGGTTAATTCGTGATCGTCGAAATTGTAGTCGGTAACCTGGCCTTGGCAGTCGCCTCTCGGCAATTCCGACAACATGTGGATGCTGCGCGCAAACACGGTCGTCCCGTCCAGAACAGTCTCAACCGAGACGCGGTCGCCGGCGCGCAGATCGTGCATCGAGACCTTCACTCCGTCCCGATAGATCTGAGTGCGTTCGTCAAAAAGAACCTTCAGCGACCGTCCGCCGAACACATCCAGTGTGAGCTGGTCCCGAACGCCGTCCACGCCACGAATTGAGCCCCCAATCACGGTGCTCTTTCCCTTTGGCGTAGGGGGTAGGCTGGACGCACCAGCCGAAGCCCCTACCAGTGATGCGGATGGAGCCGCGCCCTGATCCTGCGCTGATTTCGACCCGGAAGACGATAACTGCGCAAATGCCACGCTGCCAAGGATAGCTAAAGCTAAGAAACGACACATTTAAGACACCTTTACCTGTTACTGGATTTTCGCCGCATATTGGATGGTGAAAAGTGCCCCGCAGTGGTCCGGAGCGCCTTCCCAAGGCAAAAATGTTGCACCCGGATCGCATTTAGACGACAGGCAACGCATTCCCGCTCAGCGCATCCAAGACCAAGCTAATGGGGAACCGCAGTATGTTTCGTAAACCGCTGATTTTGCTGGCAATAATTGCCGTCATAGCGTGCTTCGGACCTCCGAATGCACGGGCGGGAGATCTCAAGCTTATCCTCCCCAAGCACAGCCAGCTCACGCTGGTGCAGCGTCTCAACCGTGAAGGCGTCGATGCGATCGGCAAGCAACAATACGAAAAGGCCGAGACGCTGTTTTACAAGGCATACCTGTTCGATCCCGGCGATCCCTTTACTTTGAACAACTTGGGCTACATCTCTGAGCTGCAGGGGCAGTTGGAGCGGGCGCAAAAGTTCTACGCGCTGTCGTCGGAGCAAGCTACCGACGCCGTGATAGATCGCGCCACCGCTAAGCGATTGAAAGGAAAGCCGATGCGGGATGCTTTCGGCACGCTGCAGGACAAGCCGATGCAGGTAAACCACATGAATGTGGAGGCGGTACGGCTTTTATCCGCGGGACGAGCCGCGGAAGCTGATCTTCTGCTGCAGAAAGCGCTGGCTCTGGATCCGCGCAACATCTTTACCTTGAACAACATAGGCGTCGCCAAAGAGGCGCGCGGAGATTACGACGAGGCCCTCACCTATTATATGTCGGCCGCCGATGCGCATTCCGCAGAACCAGTCATTGTCACACTGAACCGCGCGTGGAGAGGCAAACCGGTCAGTATCATGGCCGCCGATAGCGCGAAAAAGCTGAGAGAACGCATGCAGAAAGCGGCTTCCGCCCAGGCACAGGCTGCGTTGCTCGCGGTGCGCGGGGTTTCGGCGACGAATCGCAATGATTGGCCGACTGCGCGGAAAGACTTTCTCAAGTCTTACTCGCTTGATCCATATAGCGCGTTTTCGCTCAACAACATCGGTTATCTCTCGGAAATGGATGGCGACCTCGAGACTGCGGAGTTCTTCTATGCAAGAGCCGAGAAGGCTGAGGACGCCAAGGTCCGGGTTGGGCTTGCGAGCCGGAGTTCCGCCGAAGGCAAGCACCTGCTTGCAGTAGCCACTGATAGCGACCAGAAAGTGGATAGCAGGATTATCCAGGAGAACCAGGCGAGACGGCGGCATGGAGGTCCGATCGAACTGAAACACCGCGACGACACGCCGGTGGTGGAACCGACGGCGTCGCCGGACGAGCCGCAGTCGTCTGTACCGGCGATTGCTCCGCCGAGTGTTGCGTCAACTGTCGACCCATTAACCGCAGACCCATCAACCAGCTCTCAAACAACAGGGTCGCAGCCGCCACAATAGCAACTATGAATTCTTTTCACTCAATTTGCTGTCGATCAATTCTTGCCGGTCAACGAACTCATCTATGAACACATCGATCAACACTAAGGCTGCTTCTCCTCTAACCGTTTCCCCCTTCGGTTCAAGCAAATCCCTGATTCTCCTTTCCCGACTTCTGTTGCCGCCGAGCCCAAGCGGCGCACCAATTCTGCCCACACCTGCGGAACTGGGCATCGCTGAAATCAGCCGGGAAGAATTTGACGAGATGCTGGCATTGGCCAGCTCCCATCACGTGGTGATGCGCGGGTTGAAAGTTTTTCTCCAGGTCATGTTTCAGGCTAAAGACGAGACCCGCACAGAGTGGGCGGCAACCGCGCTTGCGGCGGAGCACGCGCGCATCGAAAACGCGATGACGTTCCTGACCGCAGTTTGTGCTGCCTTCGAAGCGAAGGGATTGAACATTGCAGTGATCAAATCGCTGGATCACTGGCCGGATCTGGGCAGCGATCTGGATCTCTACACGAACGCACCCTCGGCGGATGTGCTCCGCCTGATGAAGGAAAATTTCGACGCACAGATTTCGTCGCGCAGTTGGGGAGATCGCCTCGCCCGCAAGTGGAACTTCGCGATTCCCGGATTACCCGAGTCCGTCGAGATTCACATGGGCCGATTGGGGCAAACCGGAGAGCAGGTGGCGATCGCGAGCTCTCTGGCTGGACGTTCGCAGGTTGCGCATTTCGGAAGCCACACGTTTCGTGTGCCGGTTGCCGCGGACCGACTGATGATCTCTTCCCTGCAACGGATGTACCGGCATTTCTATTTCCGGCTATGCGACATTGTCGACACGTCCACGCTGGCGGCGACCGGTGCCATCGACTACGAAGACCTGCGCTTCTCCGCGAAATCCGCCGGCATCTGGAAAGGCGTGAGCACTTATCTCGCGATTGTTTCGGACTACGTGAAATGCTACCGCGACAAAGGTCTCGAACTGCCAGCATTCGTGACTATTGCAGCGAGATTCGGCGGCAGCGAGATTCACTTCCACCGAGGTTTCCTGCGAATCCCGATCATGCCGCAATCGGCCAAGCTCTACGGCTCGCAACTGACTACTTTGTTGCTCAATCGGGAGTTGAGGAACAGTGTGCGGCTTAGCTTGTTACCTTGTCTGGCTACCGCGGCGGCGGTGGGACAGAAGATTACGGGGAGCGATAAGGGGATCTGGTAGGTTGAAAAATCTTGGTGTTAGTCCGCGAGGAAGTGGAAGGCTGGCGCGGGAGCGTCGTGGCGGCGACTCCCAGGTCTCGCAAAAGCGCCGAGACCCTTCGACCCCGCTCAGGGCCGGCTCTGGGGCACCCATACAGTGACTAAGTCAAAATCCCACACCACTTGCCGTCGGGAATCCCACCCTTTGCACAGAACGCAAAGGATGGGCCACCCTATGTCCCGTCTGTCTGCGGGGTGTTTAGTGGGTCAGGCGTTCATCGCTCTTTGCTGCGTGGACCAGGTTGGTGGGGTAACAGGAGCGGAGTAACTCAATATGGCCTGCTTCAATTGTGAATCTACTTCGTCAGCTAGAGTGATCACGTCCGGGAGTAGCTTGCTGTAGTCCACGTTAGAGAGATTGTTTTGTAATGTGTTGAAGATGCTTACCTGCAGGACGCGCGACTCCTCGACCAGCATTGCCGCAGTATAGCCTTGTCTACGTCGTAGATCCCCATGTTGGCGTGCGGAAGCGGAAGTGTCGGCTTTCGCCGATGGAGGGCGGCGTAGGCGAAATATCAACTCGGTGATGAGACTGGGAAGATAAGCGGTGCGGTCCTCAAAGCTCAGCGGGACGGAGGACAACTCTTCATCCTTCTCCACGAGGGCCATCCAGTGCTGAATCGTGGCAGTCAGATCACGCTCCAAAATTGACGCCACGCTCTCCACCGGCGCCGGCTTGTGAGCTACCGGATTGGTGAGCTGGTTGTGGATGGCCTTTCGAAGAGACGCTGGCTGGATCGGCTTCATCAGAACTGCGTCAACCTGGAAACGAATGGCCGACAATGCCTCATCGATCGCCGGGTAACCGGTGAGCACCAGCGTAGCTGCATGGGGGTGGGTTCGGCGCATCGCGCTCACGACGGTGAAGCCATCACCGGCCTGAGGCATGTGAAGATCAGAAAGAACCGCGTCAAACTTTTCGGTTGCAATATAGTGGAGAGCGTCGCGAACATTCGGCGCGGCAACCACCTCAAAGCCATCGCGTTCCAATGTTTCCTGTAACATCGCGCGGACAGCGTCATCGTCTTCGGCCAGTAAGACTCTAGGCATACTGCCACTACTCCCTCCGCCTTGAGAGGCGTTCCTAGTTTCATTAGTGAAAACGGTAGGGGACCTCATCAAGCTTGTCTGTTCAATATTGCACAGGACAACTGTTGACCTGTCCCGGCTTTTCCCGTTTCCGGTATCCCTCCAGGTTTCCTGGTTTGTTGCAGGCATAAATAGCCTTGAACTGCGGGACGGTGACGCTATTACACCTAAAGTCAGGGTCAAAGGCAGCGGGCAAGAGTGCCCGCTCCACATTCGCAAAGTCACCCTTTGCAAAGTCACCACACGGATTACTTCTTCCTACAACAGCTTAGCGGACGGCCTGGCCGGGGTAGTAGCCGGTTCTGGTGCGGACGGTTAGGTTGTGGTAGCCGCGGGCCTGGGCTTTTACTTCGATGACGCGGTATTTGGCGTTGCGGCTGTGGTTGGTGGGCTTGTAGGCGATGGTGTACTGGCTGTGAATGTCGCGGGCCACGGTGCGGGCGATTTCGTCGACTTCGTCGAGGCTTTTGGGGAAATAGGCAACGCCGCCCGTGACTTCCGCGAGACTCTTCAGGGCTCCGCTGTCGGACTGGTGAAGTTCGTCGCCGAGCAGGCCGATGGCGTAGAGCGTGGGACCGTTCTCGCCCTGCAAGTGGCGTGCTGCCTCGGCTAAGGTTTGCTGGCTGGCGTTGTCGCGGCCATCGGTGATGACCAGCAAGATTTTTCTCTCCACGCGGTTGTCATTCTTCAAGTGGATTGCGGACGCAACGATGGCGTCATAGAGCGCGGTGCTGCCCTTGGTGGAGACTTTCTGCAAAGCTTGCTGAAGCAGGCCGACGTTGGAGGTGAAGTCCTGGTCGAGGTAGGAATCCTGACTGAAATTGACTACGAAGGTTTCGTCCCGGGGACTGCTGGCTCGAATTAGATTGAGGACGGCCTGATTTACCTTGTCGCGCTTTTCGCGCATGGAGCCGGAGTTGTCGATGACGATGCCCAGCGCCACCGGAACGTCGTCGCGGTGAAATGCGGTGGTAGCCTGGGGTACTCCGTCCTCGAATGCAGTGAATGCCGGGCGGTCGAGATTGGTCACCAGGCGGCGCTGATCGTCGACGACGATGGCGTGCAAGACCACTTCCTGGACTTGCTTTTTAAAAACGAAGAGAGCGCTGTCATCCGGAGGCGGTTGGTCGGCCGGTTGGTCCGATGCGGGCCCGCCAGTGGCCTGAGGGTCAGGCGTGGCATTAGATGCTGGGGCCGGTTGCGCGAGGCTGGCCGCGTCTGAAGAAGTGGGGAGTGACGACGCGGTTTGGGCTTCGACTTCGGCGGTTACCAGAGCGAGGAGGCAGCATACGGCAACCGGCAGGATGCTGCGGCGCCAACGCTGGAACGCACTGGAGGGGGTGGGAAACTGTTGTTCGTGGCTGTGAGCGTTGTGGTTGATCTTCATGTTGGTCTTTATTTCGTCGATCTTTATTTCGTCGATCTTTATTCTGTCGATCTGTATTTCGTCGATCTGTATTTGCGTTCACCGGTATTGCGTTGGTCGATGTTGCATTGACCTGTCACGTAGAACGGTTGCGTCCGTTAAGGCAACTGATTGATGTAACACGCGCCGTTCGTCGCCTGGACGGGCGGGGTTGGTGGAGTCATCCAAACCGGGTTGGTGAAATCAAAGAACTCGGTCATGTCGATTTGGGCGGCGTCCCGCGCGGTTAGAGCCGGCACGTTGAAGCGAGTTTCGATGAACTTCAGAATTGCAGTGGTATCGGCCACGTCGTGCGAAACGTAGTTTTTCTTGGCATACGGCGAGATAACGATTAGGGGTATGCGGTAGCCGGTGTAGACGAAGTTGCAAGTCGGCCCGGTCACTCCCGTGCAAACATCCTGGGGAAGCAAATCTACGGGCGCGATGCCGTCGGGACTGACGGCCGGCTGCGGTGAAACGTGGTCGTAGAGCCCTCCGAATTCGTCGAAGGTGAAAATGAAGGCCGAGCTCGTCCAGGAGGAACTCGTCATCAGCCCATTGATGAGTGACGAGACATATGTGGCGCCCCGCTGGATATCGTTCGGCTCGGCATCGCTGTTGGAGGGATGCTCGTCGAAACCTGCGTCCGTTGCCGGCTCGATCTGAGCGACTTGCGGCAAAGTTCCGTTGGCCAGGTCGGTGAAGTACTGAGATATGGGAGCGATATTCTGAGGATACGCAGTCGGGATCGTCTGGCCCCACGCAAAATTCTGCACATAGCTCAGGCCGAGAAGGCAGGCAGGATCAAACGGGGGGCCGGTACAAGGGCTTCCCACGGGGTCAACATAAATCTTCCAGCTGATACCCGCGGCTTGAAGCTCTTGAAAGATGGTTGGCGCCGTCATCAGCGGTGTGTCTGCGGAGTCGGTGCCAATCGGGTAAGCATATCCCTGGGTCGTACCTGCGATAAGTTCCGCGCGATTCGGTTGGGTTCGCGCCATCACAGGGTTGAACCAGCGGTCTGAGGTAGCGAAATTCGAGGCCATGAAATAGTAGTAGTTAAGGTCGCTGCCATCGTAGTAACCCATCGCGCGAATACCATCGACGTCGTTGAACGCCGGCACGTCGAACCGGGCGTCGTGCGCGGCAGTCCAGACGAAGCCGTTCAGAGTGGCGGGGGGGTACTGACCAACCTGGTCGTTAAAATTCCAATCCACATGACTCTCATTCCATGAAGGGCTCGGATTTTCAATGCACTGAGTAATCAGGTGATACGAAGTAATCAGGTTATTGGTATCAAAGCTGCAATCACTGGGCGGAGGGGCGGTGGGATCGCAACCTGGGATGGCTGGGGCCGGCCCCACTAGCGGCGCTGCGCCGGAGACGGGATTGAACTGGGGCAGGCCGTCGAACGATTGGTCGGGATAGCCGTTCTGGGCCCAGTAGGACCGCATTGCGCCAAAGTAGTGATCGAACGAGCGATTCTCCTGAGCCAGGAAGATGATGTGAGTGAGCGCGGTGATGTTTGGGTTGGTGTTGAAGGTTGCAGTCACCTGCTGACTCGTGCTCAATGTGAGCCCACAAGTTGAACTGCTTCCGCTGCAGACGCCCCCGGCCCAACCCGCGAAAGTTGCGTTCGCGGCGGGAGTCTCCGTGAGCGTGACAGAAGCTCCTGCACTAAAACTGGCGCTGCAGGTTGGGGCACAAGCAATTCCGGAAGGGATGCTTGCGACAGTACCCGTGCCGGTTCCCGCGAGGACTACGGTTAGTACGACTGGATTTGGGATCGCGGTGAAGGTTGCAGTTACCTGCTGGCTCGCGCTGAGCGTCACGCTGCAGGTTGGGTTGCTGCCGCTGCAGCTGCCTCCCGACCATCCGGCGAAAGATGAGTTCGCTGCGGCAGTTTCGGTGAGTGTTACTGAAGTTCCGGGAGTAAAGCTGGCGCTGCACGTTGGAGCACAAGCAATTCCAGAAGGAGTGCTTCCGACCGTGCCCGTGCCGGTTCCCGCCAGGGTGACGGTGAGCACAACTGCGTTTTGGATTGCACTAAAGTTTGCGGTGACCTGCTGGCTCGCGCTGAGCGTCACGTTGCAGGTTGAGTTGCTGCCGCTGCAGGCTCCGGACCATCCGGCGAAAGATGAGTTCGCGGCGGCCGCCTCAGTGAGAGTTACCTGGGTTCCGCTGGCGAAGCTGGCGCTGCAGGATTGACCGCACGTGATGCCTGCAGGATTGCTGCTGATCGTTCCCCCGCCAGCACCGGTGGACTGGACGCTGAGTTGAAAGGAACCCGGCGGTGGGGGGCTGCTCGCGGTTCCGCCACAACTGGAAAGAACAAGGCAAATCACACTTAGACAGCAAACCACGGTATAGCGTTTAAACATTGGACCGCACATTCTTTGACTACTCTTTGACTGCGCTATGACTGGTCTATGACCGCTTCTCGACCACTTTCGATTGCGAGGTATTCGTTCTACGACTTTGGTCTATGAGGCGGGGTTTCGATGAGAATGGGGGAGCGCGGGTTGCCTTGCTCAGCTGTGCTTGTCCGGCCGCCAAGCCACAGACTTGGCCGATCAGGCAAGTTAATTCCCGGAACTGAGCAGTATGGAGCAGTCGAGCATTGTTTCGAAGCGGTATGCTGGATGTATCGAAGAAATGAACCGTCGCGGCCAGGAGCATGCTTAGGGCTCCCCCGCAGGCGCCTCATGTTTGGCCCCCAGAAAGAAACAGTGGAATATGTCCCGTATCGCACGCAGATCGATGCACACGCTGCCTAAGGTTTCTCAACCGCCGTTATCGCATCGCGGAGCGACTCCCGATTCGGATCGAGCGAGGAGGCCTGCGCTCGCGCAACTCCCCGCCAGTGACCAAGAATTGACTCGAGGAGATCGGGTGGAAGGGTTAGGCGACTTCGGCAAGCCGAATGCAGAATTCGGCACGGTTCAGCGATCGAACGAGGATGACGCGGAAGTGAAATGGGATGATGACGGTTGTGTGAGGGTGCATCAGCCCTCGCTCAGGAAAACCGGCGAAGTTGCGAAAATACCGGGCAGATTGAAAAAAGTGTTCAGCAAATCAGTCCAGCTCCGACCGGAACTTCGATAACGCATGCCAGCTTTTGGGAAGGTGCCGGTCGAGCTGCGCTCGGACCGGGACGGACGAGGCGTCCGTCGCCACATGAGCTGTGCCCCGCCATTGGTGCGGGGCACGAGCGGACGCTACTTCTTGGCGGTGACCCGGTCCGAAATTTTGTCATACTCAGTTTTCGGCATGATATGCCGCGACACCATTTCACGGGGTTCGTTATAAGGACGCCCGGCAATCACCCGGCTGGCTTGCGCCACGGTCACGCCTGGCAGGCTGAGCAACTGCTCTTTTGTCGCAACGTTCAAATCTAGCGGCTTATCCTGGCTCCAGCCCTCGCGTATCCCGGCAACCACCTCCTGGGCATCGCGCTTCACCTCCGCTGTGGCTTGCGCGGTTTGTTCCTTCAGGTCCGGCGAGCTTTGTTGTTGGGTGCAGGCTGTCAGCGCGGCCAGCAATAGAAGTGGGACAGCGTAGCGATATCTTATGAGGTCCATTTTGTCAGCTTCTTTCTGCCGTCTTGGCGAATGTTTCATCCCGGAGTGAAGCGGCGCTCTTTTTCTTTGTTCCCGGCTCGGCAGCGGTGGCCGCGTGGCAGTCACACTGCGCAGCGTGAAGTTTTGCGGCTTCGGCTGCGTGATGAATTGCCTGTTGACTGTGTCCGTGCGCCAGATATGCCTGGTGCGCAGCTTTTTCGCGCTCCTCGGCCTGGTTGTACTTGGCCGCCTCGTTGAAATGGTAGGCCGCCTTCTCGTGATCACGAGCAGCGTGATGGTAATGTTCCCAAGTCTTTGACATGTGGTTCTCCTTTGCGTGGATTTGAGTTGCGACGAGGCTTGAAATTTGTAGCAACCCTCATCGGTACCGTGATTGTGCGTTAATCGTTATCATTGTCTAAGTACTCCTCAGGGACGTCGTCCTGCGGAACCTGGTGCGTAGTTACCTCAGCCACGTCGGGATCCTTAGCGTTCTCCACACCCGCTACGGCCCCGGCCTCGAAGGCATTTCCCTCTTCCAGCAATTCCGTCACACTCTCGGAATCCGCATAAGCCTCATCTGGCAGTTGCTGAATGTCGCCAGACTGCCCTGCCGAAGTCGATCCGAGTTCGTCGCGATCGCGTCTGTTTGTTGTACGCATAACCTCGTTCCCAGTGGGTATTGGTGTTGATTATTAATTAATTCTCAAACTACGCAGCTGTCTGGCGCATGACTTTCATGTAGCTGTCCATCGACTGGGTCAACTGAGAATCCACTTCGTCTGCGATGGTCATCACGTCGGGCAGCAGCAGGCTGAAATCCAGGTGGTTCATATTGTTCTGCAGAGTCCCAAAGATGGTTACCTGAAGTATTCGCGATTCGTGCACCAGCATGGCGGGAGTGTAGCCCTGGAGATAGCGCAACTCACCGTGGGCCGTGGCAGACGGGGAATCGCTGGCCACCATTTCCCGGGCGGTGGAGGCCGGGACCTTGCTCAGGCGAAGAGCCAGATCTTCCACTAGCTTCGGGAGGTGTCCTGTGCGCTCGTTGTCGCTAAGCGGAAGCCAGCTTAACTCCTTACTCTGTTTCGCGGTCACCAGCCAGCCTTCGACGATGCCGGGAAGGCAGCGCTGCAGGATAACGCCAACTCTCTGCTTGTCTGCGCGGGCCGCAGGCTTGCGAGTGGCCAACTTGGTGCGCACGAGTTCGGCGAGTTTTCCGACGTCGAATGGTTTCACGATGATTTCGTCCGCTTCCATGAGGATGGCGGCCATGGCGCTCTGCACATCGGGGTAGCCGCTGACCAGCAGCGTAAGAGCGTTCGGTTGAGAATGGCGCATCGCCGTAACCACGGTAAAACCATCCCCCGGGTCCGGCATGTGCAGGTCGGTGATGAGCACGTCGAAGCTCTCGGTTGCGATATGCCTGAGAGCTCCGGTGACGCTGGCGGCGGCGACGACCTCAAATCCTTTGCGTTCCAGCATCGCATTCATCATGGCACGAACGCCATCATCGTCATCGACGAGCAGGACTCGGGGAAAAACGGGCTGTTCGGTTGAAGCCATGCAGTGCCGCCTTTTTTTAAAAGAACGCAAGAATCGGGAATGATGAGAATTTGCTAAGACAAGTATGGCTCAGTTCTATTTCGGGAGATGTACCGAATTGATCAGTAGTGGAAGCCGCCAACAAGGTAGTGTGGTATCAAGCTAGAGAGCTGCACAGGGGGTCATGGGTTAGTGTCGGGAAGCCGACGTTTGGACCCTCACGACCGTGTAACTGTAGTCTATTCATACTCAGACGTGCACGTTTCAGGGCTGGACTTACAGGTTCGGCCTTTTTTCTGCACTCGCCTTCCGCGTTGCCAGCCCCAAATTCGAGAGTTCCCATTTGGGACGTTGAACCCGCTGGATATTGATCGCGTAACGCGCTTTCTGCCTTAAAGTTTTCAAAGTGTGCAATATTGAGCAGCGCGGCATCGTGAACCACAGTATTTTTTCATTTTTCAGCCAGAGTTCGGATCTCATTTCAATGACAGCCGCGAAATGACTGCCGCGAACCCCCGCTTTCGACACAAGCGTCCACGGCACGATTGGTTGCTTCCGTGGATCTTATTTCTTTTTGTGGTCGTCGCTTTTGCTGCTGGCCAAACGAATCCACCGGCCTCAGGTAAAAGTGTTCCACCGGCCACAGCAGCCGTGGCCACTACGCCCTCCCCGGATGTTTCCAAGTACGTTGGAGCCGAGACCTGCAAAACCTGTCACGAAGAGATTTATAACGCGTGGGAGAAAACGCCGCACTGGAAGACCACGCTGAACACCAAGGGCGGGCCCTCGAAGCAAGGTTGTGAGGGTTGTCACGGTCCGGGAGCCGACCACGTGGCGGGTGGCGGCGACAAAACCAAAATATTTGTGTTCGAAGGGAAGTCGCGGCAGGAGACCAGCGCTCGCTGCTTAAGCTGCCACGGCGAAGCTCACGAGCAATCGCATTTCGCCGAATCTGCCCACGCCAGCAGCGATGTGGGGTGTCTCGATTGCCACTCTCCTCACCACGCCAAAGGAAAAGAGTTCCTGCTGGTTCAGGAGCAACCACAGTTGTGTTACAGCTGCCACACCGCTGCCAAGGCAGACTTCGCAAAACCCTATCACCACCGAGTGAACGAGGGTCTGGTGCAATGTGTTGATTGCCACAACCCGCACGGAACAGCCACCGTGCGGCAGCTGCGGAGCCTGCCCAGCGGCGACGCCATTTGCTACAAGTGCCATGTCGACAAGCAGGGTCCGTTCATCTACGAGCATGTGCCGGTGAAGACGGAGGGCTGCAGCAGTTGCCACACGCCCCACGGTTCCACCAATCCCCGGCTGCTGAAGGTGACGCCGGTGAACATGCTCTGCCTGCAGTGCCACACTTTCTCGACTACGTTGACGGCGGGCGGGCCCATCGGTCCTGCTCACAATCAGTCGGCGAAGTACCAGGCCTGCACCATGTGTCACACCCAGATTCACGGCTCTAACTTCAGCGATGTGTTTTTCAAGTAGGGAGAAGCGATGGAGCCGCCCAACAAATTCGCCGTGCAATTCTTCCAGGTGGAGAGAGACCTTCGCCGCAAGCTTCGAATCGCGATGGTCCTGGCGATGCTTTTGTGCGCCATCACAACGATCGTGTCGCTGCCAGAAACACTCTTCGCCCAAACTCCCACTGCAACGCCGACGCCCACTCCCGCACCGGCACCTGCCCCGGCTGCCGAACCCGATGGCGTGATTCACGGCGGGTACGCAATTCATTCGTCAGCCGAGATTGGCTACCGCGTCAACGACCTAACCGGCAGCGGCGATATGTTCGACACGCTGGTGAATCTGCAGTCCGGCCCGCGACTTTTGGACCAGACGCTTTCGATGCAGTCGGTCGATCACCGGGGCTTGCTATTCGATGATCTTTACCTCAACAGCTTCGGATGGGGAGGCGATCCGAATAATGCGTTGCGGCTGCGGGCGGACAAGAACAAGTGGTACAACCTGCACAGCAGTTTCCGCCGCGATCAAAGTTTTTTCGATTACGACTTGCTGGCAAATCCGCTGAATCCACCGCCTCCGCCTGCTCCGGGAGGGTCCACGCCGTCGATTCCTGTGCTCACCTCGCCCCACGAATTTGATACCACGCGGCGCATGAGTGACGTTGACTTCACGCTCCTGCCGCAGTCTGCGGTGAGCTTTCGGCTCGGGTACACGCACAACAACATGACCGGGCCTTCGTACAGCAGCTTTCACGAGGGCACGGAAGCGCTGCTGCTGCAGGGCTGGAACACGACCATGAACTCCTATCGCCTGGGAGTGGACTTGCGAATCGCGCCGCGGACGGTTCTCAGCTACGACCAGTTCCTCGATTACTACAAGGGAGACACGGACTACCAACTGGATCCCATCAACCCTGCGCTCGTGCCCACAACGCCGGTAAGTTCGGTTTCGTTGGGCTTGTCCATTGACACTGCGAATCGAGAACCCTGCGCCGTAGTGCCGCCGGCAACCAGTCTGATTGTGAACGGGGCCCTGACCAATTTCACATGCAGCGCATATTCTAGCTACTTGCGCAACCAGAGGATCCGCACTTCGACGCCCACCGAGCGCGTCAGCCTGCGCAGCGGCTACTTCCGGAAGTTAGATGTGCTCGGTGCTGTTTCCTATAGTTCCGCCACTTCCAGCACGCCGTTGAACGAATCTTTCAGCGGGCTGATCACGCGCACCAGCACACGCGCGTTCACCGGCAATGGAACCGCCGTCGCAAACCGCATTTCCGATGTGGTCGATTTCGAGGCGACATGGCATTTCACCCAGCATCTGCGCCTGATCGAAAAATTCTATTTCTGGGCCTACCGCATTCCACAGAATGGCGGTTTCAACGAAGTTGACAGTGATTGTCCAGCCACTACACCACCCACACCGTGCAACCTGCTGACTCCTCTGAGCGCCACTACGCCTACGACTGTGCCCACGGTGCAACAGGCCTCCTTCAACCAGACCTGGACGAGAAATCAGACTGAGCTGGCCTGGGACTTTTCGAAGAGAGCCGGGGCGCGCATCGGCTACCGCTATGGCGACCGGGACTTCAACCACTTCAACGACTTTCTGCCCGGCGACGAAGATCATTTCGTGGGCCTGGAGAAAACGGCGCTCTTCGGGCTCTGGGCGCGGCCTATCCGTGGCTTGCGATTGAATTTCGACCTGGAGCACACGAACTACAACAGCGTGTTCGTCCGCCTGTCGCCACGCAAGGAAGGGCGCTACCGCTTCCAGACTACCTACTCACCGCGTCCGTGGGCGACCCTGGGCGGATCCGTCAACATCCTGCAACAATCGAACGGCGACGTGGAGACCCAATTGGTGGCCCACAACCAAAACTACGGGTTGACCGCGTCGCTCGCGCCGCGCGAACGCTTCGGGATGGACCTGGCGTACGACTTCAACAGTGTGATCCAGAATGCCCTGATTTGCTTCAACGACACGCCGCCTGTGGGAGTGATTCTTCCCTTCGTGGCCAACGCCATTAACAACGGTTGCGCAGGGAACGATACCGCCAATAACCTGATGGCCAACTCCTACTACACCAACCACACCAATTTCGGAATGACCACCATCCGGTTCAAGCCGACAAAGCGAGCGACGCTCAACGTAGGCTACAGCATCACCAGCGTTGATGGAAACGCGCCGCAGTTCAACGTTCTTCAGCCCCTGGGCTCGTTGCAGTACAAGTACCAGCAGCCGGTGGCGAACCTGAGCATCGATATTGGCCATAAGCTGGCCTACAACACGGGCTGGAATTACTACCAGTACGGTGAAGGTTCATTCGTAGGCCCGACCGCACCCCGCTATTTTCACGCCAACGCGCTGACCGAGTCTCTCCGTTACGCATTCTGATGTGCGTTTTTCGCGCAAATGCATAGCCTGCCTTTCTGCCGGCTTTTTTCAAGTCTTAAGCAAACTTTCGGAGTTTATGCGATCGTAATTATGGTTCTGAGTTATCGGAGGGAAGGATGAAGGGATTTGTGTTCGGAGTCGCCGTTGCGATTCTGGGGGTTGCCGCCGTTGTCTACGTCTACTTCGCAACCGGTATCGCGCCGGTTGCAACCTCGGCTGCGCCAATGCCGTTCGAGAAGGCATTCGCTCGGATGGCCCTGCATGCTCGATTGGAAAAGGAGATGCCTGCCCAAGTGCCCGTGCCAGCAGACGAAGTGAATCTGCTTGCGGGCGCACACGTCTACATGGAGCATTGTGCCGTTTGCCATGGCATTCCGGGAAAAGAGCAGACTGCGATCGCGAAAGGCGAGTTTCCGCGCCCACCGCATCTTTTTAAAGGGAAGGGCGTGACCGACGACGAGCCGGGCGAGACGTATTGGAAGGTCGCAAACGGCATCCGGCTCACTGGCATGCCGGGCTTCACTCAGAATCTTTCCACAACGGAGATGTGGCAGGTATCGTTGCTGCTGGCGCATGCCGACAAATTGCCCGACACGGCGAAGGCCATACTCGCAGAATCGAACAAATCCGGGACATAGGTGCGGAAGCGGTCTGCTCCATCTGCTCTATCTCGGCGGAAAGGGCGACTAAGTCTCGAGGTCCTCGTTACGAAGGTAAATTGACCCTGGTTACCGCCAGTGCCATCATCCCCTGATCGTGCTGCGAGTTCGGTCGTGCGGAGAGTTAGCGCCTCGGGAGATATTTTCATGCAGGTTTCGCCTCGTTTGTTCACCGGAATTTCTTTTGTTCTCATTGTCCTGACACTCGGTGTCGCACAGGCTCAGAACAAGGAAATCACGATCGGATTTTCCCTCGAGGACGTCAAGGGCGAGCGTTGGCAGACGGACCTCGACGAATTTCAGCAGCGCGTCCATAAGCTTGGAGGTGCCGTCGTCACCCGCTCTGCCAATGGCGACGATGACCTGCAGTTTCGCCAGATCAAAGAACTGCTGGATGGCGGCATCGATGTTCTCGTGTTTCTGCCACACGATACGAGCAAGGCAGAGCGCATTGTGGAAGCAGCGCACGCGAAACACGTCCCGGTGATCAGCTATGACCGCCTGGCCAGCGCGGCGGTTGATCTCTACGTCGGATTCGACCTCTTTTCGGTCGGACTTGAGCAGGCGCAAAGCCTGGTCGATCGCGCGCCTAAAGGCAATTACCTGTTGTTGGGAGGCTCCCCGCTCGATGCTAACTCGAAAGTCGTTCGCTCTGGACAGATGAAAGTGCTGCAGCCCTTCATCGATCGCGGCGACATTCACATCTTCGCTGATGTCTGGGTGCCGGAGTGGAGCGCCACCGAGGCTTACGTCATGGTGACGAAAGAACTGAACAAACTCAAGGCTGCTCCGACGGCGATTGTTGCGTCGAACGACGCGATTGCCGGTGGCGCGATCCAGGCACTCGAAGACAAAGGCTGGTCTGGACGCGTGCTGGTCTCGGGTCAGGACGCAGATCTCGCCGCCCTCGAGCGAATCTTCGATGGTTCTCAACTGATGACCGTGTATAAGCCGGTCGGAAACGAGGCGCGAACCGCGGCCGAAGCCGCGATGAAACTCGCGCGGCGCGAAGGCGTGGAGAACGTGGCGGAAGTGCCGAACGGGACGCTGACCACAAAAGCCATCCTGCTGACGCCGATCGGTGTCACTGAGGAAAACGCGAAACAGACCGTGCTTAAGGATGGATTTCAGAAGCTGGAAGTCGTCAAGCAAGGCCTGTCCAAAGACAAGCAGGCACAGTTGGACAAACCCTAGCACCTAGGGTCTGAACGAAGTGCGGACACGCCACTGCTCCCGACAAAACTCCGCCCGTGTCGTCCCCACATCGCCGTCGGTGGACCACCTCAGCCAAGCAGTGAAGTTATAGTTCTCAATCAATCCGCGAAACCCGCCAAGCCCGTCAATGCCCGCGAGAGTGCTGCTCTCCCGCGCGGCTAACTACGGCATTGAGAGTAGGAATACGACAATGAAACACTAGAAGGCAACTTTCGGTTTTTAGTTCTTCATCGAACGTTCCGTTTCCGACCGCACTGACACATTTCAGGAGCCTCCGATGAAAAGCGCCGATCATTCAGCCAGGCTGTGGCCCGCTGTCTTCGTGGTCCTCTGCTTCGCGTTCAATTCCCAACTTAGCTTAGGTCAATCGTTTTCCGAGCAAGCCGCGTCTCACGACGCGCGTGTTCCGTTGCTCTTCGAGCAAAACGTGGGACAGACTGATTCCCAAGTGCGGTACCTGGCGCGAGCCGGGCGATACCAAATCTACTTAACGCAAAACGCAGCAGTGCTGAAAGTCGCCGGTAAGGAACGTGATGCCGTGCTCCGGACCACTCTGCGAAATGCTAACGAAAACGCTCGCGTCGCCGGTGTAGATGAACAAGCCGGCAAAACGAACTATTTGCTCGGATCCCGCAACAACTGGAAGACTGGCGTAGCGAACTTTGCTGCCGTAAAGTACGAGGGAGTGTATCCAGGAATCGATCTTAAGTATTACAGCCGGGGCCGGCAGCTCGAATATGACTACGACGTCGCGCCGCAAGCCGATCCAGCAATGATTGCCTTGACCGTCGAGGGCGCCGATAAAATTACCACGAACAAGAACGGCTCTCTTGTGCTGAAGACCGCCGCCGGAGACGTGACCTGGCGTAAGCCGTTGGTATATGAGCAGTCGGAGACGGGCCGCCAGGTGATCAGCGCCACATATCGCGTCGAAGGCAATCAGATTGGCTTCAAACTTGGCGCTTACGACCACAGTAAGTCGCTGGTCATCGATCCGATCCTGGACTACGGCACCTTTCTCGACGGAAGTGGCTTCGAGCGGTTCAACAGTTTCTTGGTAGACTCGGCAGGTTATGCGTATATCGTCGGTGAAACCGGATCCTCTAACTTTCCCACGACGCCCGGCGCCTATCAGACAACATACTCGACTCAGAATTTCAGCGGCTACGCCTTCGTAACCAAGTTAAACCAGAACGGCACAGGCCTGGTGTGGTCGACTTTTATCGGAGGTACGGGTCCTAACAACGCATCATGGGCTAATGGCTTCACGATGGATGCTTCCGGAAACGTCTACATCGTCGGTTCATCCGGCGACTTCGAACCCAATGATAATGGAAATGGAACCTACACTTGGTACACATCCACGTTTCCTGTGACTGCGGGCGCCTACAACACTGCGGAAGTTGCCAACTGGCGCTACTTTGTGGTGAAGCTGAACAGCACGGGCAGCGCTCTAGACTATTCGACGTTCCTGAGCACCGTGCCCAACATCATTCCGTACGCAGTTGCCGTCGATGCCGCGAACAATGCGTACGTGACTGGGTATTACAGCAATACCAACGGCTCGACCCCATTTCCAGCCACGCCCGGCGCCTACCAGTCGACTTATGCAGGAGATGAAGATGCGTTCGTTATGAAGTTCAATTCGACGGGCACCGCGTTGGACTATGCCACTCTAGTGGGCGGTAAGTATGACGACGCGGCATATCAGATTCTTGTGGATTCCGACGGGGATGCCACCATCGATGGCTCTACCTACTCTCCCAACTATCCGATCACGCCGAACGGCCTAAGGCAAACCAGCGAAGGCGGGTTCATTACGACCCTGAACCCCACCGGAACCGGCCTACTTTACTCGACGGTCCTGAACAACGTGTTGAACATCAACGTGAAGCGCGACACGGCGGGCTACTATTATGCCGGGGGCTCCGCCGGGACGAACCTGCCGGTGACCGCCAACGCGTTCCAGAAGACTTTTCCATCCACGGCCTCGAACGTTCACCTCGGTTTCCTGACCGAGATCGATCCTGCGGGCAACCTGGTCTACTCTTCGTACTTAGCCGGCAACTCTGATCAATATGAATTTACACAGCCTCAACTCGTCTCACCGAACAGCGTGACCCTCGTTGGTGATCGCACGGGCGACCTGACATTTCCGGTTACTGATCGGACCTACGAACAAGCCAACTGTTCCTTTGTCGCGACTATCAACACGCAAGCTTCCGGGGCGGATTCGCTGGTGTACTCCGGATGTACGCCTATCAACGGAAACAATAACCAGACGGTGGACCTATTCGCCGGCGTCGGGTTCTTCGATTGGCCGCAGCTTTATCTCGACGACCACAACAATTTGTACGGCCTGGGTTCCAACGGCCAAACCTCCGGACACGCATTTCAGAAAAGCCCGCCAAACCAGACTTCGGGAGACGGCTATTATCTGTGGTTTGGAAAATACAATTTATCCAAGCCCGGTTTCGGCGGCGTGAACATGACGTCTCCCTGGTTCGAGCAACCGTTTCCGTACGGGTCGCCAGTATTGTTCCAGGCCACGGGACGAAGTCCGCAATGTTCCGCTGGCGTAGCGGCAATGCGGGTGTACACGTCGCCGGGCGTTGTCGCTTACACCACCAACGGGGCAACTCTCGACGCCAACATTGCGTTTCCCGCCCCAGACCAAAACCTTTATTACTACAACCCGGTGATCGTGGTTTACGACAACTGCGGCAAGTCTTTCAGTTTCGACGTGCCTAGTATCATGGTCCAAGGGCCAGCTACAAATTCACAAAATCCCACCGTGGTGTCTCCTACGAATGGTGGCGCGCCCACCTCGCCGGTGCACTTCGTGGCCAGTGCCACCTCGCCGAATTGTGGTGCTGGCATCGCCTCGATGCGTATCTACACTGCGCCGGGCGTGGCGGCTTACACCGTCAAGGGCAGTTCCATCGACACCTACTTGAGTATGGCGAATGGAAATTACAATACCGTCGTACAAGCCTGGGATAACTGCGGAAACGTGTATAAAACGCCGGTATCGATCACCGTCGAATAGTTGTTTTCTTTGAACGCGTGGCAAAGATCGCACAGCAGGGCTGGCTTGCAAAGGCCAGCCCTTACTGCAAGCTTTACGATCCGAGGGACCTGCCCATGCACTATCCCCCGGGAAAAATAACTTGGCACTCTACAGGATTTACCCGAGTTCCATGCACTGCGAAGACGCGTATTGTCCGAAGTATAGGGAGAACGTGCGGCCGTCCGATTCTGTACTTTGTGTCTAGACGCAAATTGCGGGCCGAGCACTTCAGCTCGTCTCGAGTCTTCACCAGATAAAACTCTGCAGCCCTGAAAATCGCCGACGTTGACGCACATCAGCTACATGGAGCATTCGACATGGCAATGACCACAGCAGCCGCTTACGGAATTTATTCCCAGGACGTCGCCTTGGCCGACATTGTGCGCAATCTAAATCAGGCCGGGTTTGACAACGAGAGCATCTGCATGTTGCTGTCTCCCGGCCATCCCATTGCCTCGATCATCCGGGACGCGAACCTTTTTAATGCCGAAGGGGAATCCAATGCAATGACCACCAAGCTGATTGGCTGGCTTTCCGAATTCGGAGCGGTAATGATTCCGACCGTCGGTTTCTTCATCCGGTCGCAAGCTTTCTTTCACGCTCTAATGGTCGCACGGGATGCTCCTGCACTTTGCGGGAATGCCAGAACGCTGGCGGGCCTCGGTTTTACGGTGGAAGAAGCGGAAAGGTACGAGGGTCGGCTTGATCGGCTTGGAGTGCTTGTATATATCTCCTGTGCAGACGTCGCAAAAACGTACTGGGCACGAGAAGTGCTGCGTCACACCGGAGCACAGGAAGCCGCCACGCTGGACGAGAGCATGAGTGTAGCAGTCTCGGCCTGAGCCGGCCGGTCGGGCGGCCGTTCTTGCATGCCGGGCGGTTTCTACCAGATTGTTTGCAACCGCGTAGGGCATCCCACGGATTTTTGTATTCGCTTTTTGCGCATAAACAATTCCAGAACGTCTTGGTCCTCTACTCCAGCGGGTCCGGTCCGCCGGATCCGCATTTTTTCCAACAAACCTGTCCGTCCGGCTTCGCTTCGAGTTTGTTGGCGTGTCGCGCGCAATCTGATGGAAGCGCTGTATGGACGACTATCCACGATGCCCCCTCTAATGTTCAAATGGCGATTGTGCGAGCTGCGCCTCAAACTCCGAAGAAAGCCGGCCGCACACTGCCATGGAAGTGGTTGGGCCTCGTCGCTCTGATCCTGCTAGCCAGCGGAACAATCGGCGCGCGATTGGTGATTGATCGCGCTGAACCCATTCTGCGAGCTCGCGTGATTGAGACTCTATCAGATCGATTCGACGGCAAAGTTGAGCTGGCGAATTTCGATGTTTCCATAATGAATGGAATTGAAGTGTCCGGGGCTGGATTGAAGATTTTTGGTGCGACGGATCCCAACCCGTACGAGGCTGGAGTTCAAGCCTTGATCGGAGTGCAGGAATTTCGCTTTCACACGTTGCTGCGAAGCCTGTTTCGTTCTCCGATGCACATCGATACGGTATATGTAAGAGGCCTGGAGTTGAATATCCCGCCCAAGGGAGATCGACGCGAAATGACGGCGATGGGGTCAAAAACGGGGAAGATGAAGATCACCGTCGACAACTTCGCTTGCGAAAATACCAGGCTGATCATCAACACTTCAACACCCGGCAAAGCGCCGCTGGAATTTGCGATCAGTGACCTGAAAATGAAGGACATTGGTCGTGGCGAGCCGCTCCGGTTCAATGCCACTCTGGTCAATCCGAAGCCGGTGGGAAACATACATTCAACTGGTCTCTTCGGACCATGGCAGAAAGACAGTCCCCGGGACACGCCGGTGCAAGGAGACTATTCGTTCACCGACGCCGATCTCAGCACGATCAAAGGAATTGGAGGTACGCTCTCGTCGGCCGGCGAATACTCGGGAACTTTGAGCGATATCGTTGTGCATGGAAAAACCGATACGCCGGATTTTCAGATTGCAACAAGTGGGCACGCGGTGCCGCTGCACACGGAGTTTCACGCCATTGTTGACGGAACAAGCGGGGACACATATCTGCGGCAGGTGAATGCAACATTTCTTAAATCTTCCTTCACGGCCAGCGGATCCGTGCTCCGCATGAGCGTTCCAAAGGGCCACGATATAGAACTCGACGTCGTTCTGGATCACGCGCAGATTGAAGACCTACTGAAGCTGGGCGTGCGCACTGAACCGCCGATCATGAAGGGTCCGGTCGAAATGAAGACGCGACTGAGTCTTGCGCCTGGTGATGCGAGTGTGGCCGACCGGCTGAAGTTAGTGGGCACCTTTCATGTGCCGCGTGCGTACTTTACGAACGAGAAAGTGCAGGGCCGGCTTGACTCCTTAAGTCTGCGCAGCCAGGGGAAGGTCAAGCAGGCACAGGAGCACGACGTCGAAAATGTGCCGGTAGATTTGCAAGGCGCGTTTACTCTAAGAGACGGATCGCTGTCCTTTTCGTACCTTCATTTTCTTATCCCCGGAACACACGTGGATATGACGGGCGCCTATAGCTTGGATGGACAGACGTTCGACTTTCGCGGGAAGGCGTGGCTGGATGCGAAGGTTTCCCAAATGACCACAGGCTGGAAGTCGATTCTTCTGAAGCCGGTCGATCCATTTTTCAGCAAGCAGGGAGCGGGCACGGAAGTTCCGATCAAAATCACAGGCACGGAGTCGGCACCACATTTTGGCTTGGATTTCGGCCACAAAGATGAGCCTGCGAACGTCGGGAAGAACAGCGATACCGCGCGAAAACGCGACTAAGTTTGGAAGGTTGGGAGGTTAGTCCGAGTTTCCAGCAACATGGCGCAACGTACACTCTTTCGATTTCCGATAAGACCTTTGAGGTTAGGAGCCAGCGATGAGCGAAAAACCAAGTGCCACTATGCCGGCAGTCGTCCAAAAAATCATCAAACCGATATACCCGAGTGAACCTGAAAAGGCTCAAATCGCCGTGGAAGGGGCCGATCATCTCTACCGAGAGCTTCGCATCGAGAACACTCTGACGGATGAGAACGGAGACAAGGTCCGCCTCAAGCAGGGTGCTGAGATAGAAGTCACTATCGAAGCGGAGCCAGACGACACAACAAAGAGCGGCGGGAAGGAAACTGACGGGAACGGCCGAGAGGTAAGACCGTAGCTTGCGCCTCAGTTTGAAGGCGAAAACGCGCACGAACCGGTTATTAAGGTGGCGTCCTTAGTGGAACACTGGTCACGCTGCGGGTACACTCCCGCGAAGTTTCTCTGGAGCGTGGTCCGTCATATCCAGCCGTAGTTCGCAGAGTTGAGTAATCAGACTTCCCTCCCAGCGGTAAATGTTCTGCTCTTTTATTACATTGCGCATGCGGTGCACGCGCATTTGCTTCTCCTCCGTTCCATCGTCAGCACGACGCGGACTGCCTCAGCGGTCTGGTCGATGTCGTATGGGTTTACGAGCAGTGCTTCTCGCAGTCCGCGCGCGGCACCAGCAAACTGACTCAATATCAACACGCCGCGCTCGTCACGCCGGGCTGCGAGTAATTCCTTCGCAACCAGGTTCATTCCGCCGGGCAACGCAGTCACCAGGCAAAGGTCGGCAGCGCAATAGTAGCGCTCGATCTCTTCATGGTTATGGTGCCGCTTTAGAAACACGATGGGCTTCCACTTGCTGGTTTGGAACCGCCAATTGATTCGTTCCGCTTCGGCCTCCACCTCTGCAAGGACGACCGTGATACCGAAAATCAGAGAAACAATGAGCCGGACGCTCAACGGACGCATAGGCATTCCCGGACGATACAGCTCCAAGCTTATCGAGCACGGCTGCGCCCGAACCTACCGGAATCAATGTAGTGTTTGTAAAACCCGTGACGAATAAGCCATTCAAGATGGGCTCAGATATGTGTGAAGTGTTTCCACGACTGTTTTGGGGATCAGGCTGGCAGGTTTCGTTTCTGATCTGGCTTTTGAGCTCGTGACGCAAAGAACAAATAGAACGACTTCAGGCAACTTCTGATTTCTCGCCCCTGGCAGATGTCGAGTCCGCGAGCGGCAGAGTCGCGGTCACCGCAGTGCCCGCACTGTCGGACCGAATTTCCAGAGTTCCGCCCAGCTGCCTGAGACGCTCGCGCATCCCGCGGAACCCAACTCCGGTTCGACCTGATGAGCTGAGCTCAAGTTGTTTTTCCAGAGGTATACCTTTGCCGCCGTCTTGAACTTCAACCACAATTCGGTGATCTTCCTCGTGCACGCGTATTGCGGCCGAAGTTCCTCCCGAATGACGATGAATATTCGTGAGGCATTCCTGGACCATACGGAAAATCGCAATTTCCATCTCGTCTGAGAGGCGGCGAAACGGCTCAGGGATTCGCAGATCGACTTTTATCTGGCTGCGTTCCGAGAATCCATCCACATACCAGCGAAGCGCGGACGCAAGACCAGCCGCATCAAGAAGAGGAGGATGCAACAGATGCGAAATAGTGCGCGTCTCCCTGCTGATCTGCTCGATCATCGCGGCACTCTCAGAAACCGCTCGGGCTCCCGCTGAATCGAGACCGTCAGCCTGACGTTGCACGACGGCCATGTTCATGGCAAGCGCGGCAAGCAGTTGCCCGATGCTGTCGTGCAACTCGCGCGCAATCTGCCGGCGCTCTTCATCCCTTATCTGCTGCAGCCGGCCCGAGAGTTCTCCTAGGTTAGCGTTCGCGGCGTTCAGGGCGGCGGTTCGTTCGAGAACCTTCTGTTCGAGCTGCTCATGTGTTTCCTCCAACTGCCTTTCCATCGACTTGCTTGCCACAAGAGCGCGGCGGTTTGCTTCACCCAGAGCGATGATCACGCCCGAGAAGGCCAGGAACCCCACCATTCCGGAAATTGCGGTTTTGGGGTCCTGGATCCCAAAGGACCCGAACGGCGGCACGAACCAATACCAGACGCCCAGCAACGAGAGCAAGGTGGTGACAATAGAAGGGCCAACCCCGCAGTACCACGCGGAGAAGACTACGGCTGCCCATGCGGTGTGATACGGATTGTCCCCTCCCATGAGAGGAAAGAGGAGTTGGCGAAACCAGAGAGCGAAGATCGCGGCCGCTCCGGCAAGCAAGTACCGGCGCAGGGAATCATCCTTGTCGTTGCTCGCTTCCAAAAGACGATCGATCTGCATCTCTGACCTGCCTTGCACAGTCTTATCGAATCCAAATCGCTAGGACAAATCGTTGGGACAAGAGCGGACCAGCTTACAACGCCGGCTGATACCGCGCCCGCGGGTGGTCACCGTCGGCTCTGGCTCTACGCAGTGCAACCTGGGCGTTTAGGTACTCCAAGGTCATGGGATCAGTTACGATCTTGGCGTGACGAAGCAAGTCCGTGACGGCCAACTGTCGTCTACGCCATGTTTGCGTCATCATCTCGTGGCATAAGCGTTTCATCGTATCTCTCCCCCTGTCAGTACGGGCCCTTGGCTGACGGCGGGAGTGGACATGTTGAATTCCACTGATCGAAGGGTCTGGAGATTGCGCAGCGCGTCGGCTAAAATCTGCACTTCTCCCGCAGTTCCAGGCTTGGGGTTCCGAGCCAGTTCTTCCATGGCACGCCGTATTGCGGCTTGTGCGGTTTCAATCCTGCCGAGCAAACTGGCGCGGTCGAGTTCCACGATCGCCGCGGCGTACAACTCTTCCCACGAAACGTTTGTTGTCACTGGGAACCTCCTGACTTTCTGAGCATACCCTCGCCACTAAAAATAGGTGGACTATCTAATTTCGTCTTTCGTAGCTGCGACGAACGCATAGCGCGGCGTGAATTAGGCCACTCCTTGCAGATCGTATCGTAATCGTAGTCATAGCGTAAAATAGAACTATTAGTAATATACTGAGCAAGAAAACGTTCCGTAGTCAATCGCAAAAATATACTTGACCTAGATATTTCGCTTTGGTATCTTCTCGTGCAGAGATTCAAGGATTAGAGATTTTAGAGATTAAAGATTTATGGAGGACTTGACCGTGGCGAACGAACAGAAAGCCAAGAATCAACGGCCGCAGGCGAAGTATCGGCAGGTTGACATCGCTGGTTTGAAGACTGGCAGACATGGCAAGCACCATGACCTGGTGAAGGGAATTGTCGATGAGTTGATGATGCTGAAGCCGGGTTCCGCTCTTGAGATTCCACTTGCCGATGTGGGCGGCATTGGTTTGGCTAACCTTCGTTCCGCGGTACATCGCGCAGCGGCTTCCAATAATTTGAACATTGAGACAGTCGCTGACAATGAAAAATTCTACGTCTGGAACGCAAACTCGAAGTAGATAACTTGGCGTGCTTTTCGGTCGCATCCCCTACCGATGTCGGCGCGCGAGGATCAATCGCTCTTCGGCCGTGAGTTATCTCACCTCCACAGCGTCCACCCGACCGGAACCAGAATAATGAAGAATGAATTGGCCTGGCCGCGGCGCCGTTCCGCGGCGCCATCCTGATTTTTCATCCCCCATACAGTAAAGACCCTAGAGTCAACCCTGCATTTACCGTGTTCCAATCTATGTCCTAGTTGTTAAATTCCCTCAGTTTTTCATTTTCACAGAAGATGATTCGGGCTATTTCTGATTTCGGTCGTTCGCTGGTTTCCGACGGCAGTTGCGTGATCACTGCTTGTGCCACGACCATTGAATCGTTCGCGTTCGGTTCCGTTCCGAGTCTCCGCGGTATGGAGAACCATGCGAGGAAAAGCCTTGTCACAACACCAGCTATTCCCCCGGGGCAGGAGAGATCATGAAGAGAAATAGTCAAGATCCGGCAATCGCCGTGGCCAATGGTGCAGCCGAAGAAGGTCAGAAGAGTAAGCGCAACGGGAATTCCGCGCCGGTTGTGGACCCAGCTTCCGGCGATCTTAGCGTGATCCTTTCCAGCCTGCAAACCATGCGGGATGGCGATTTTTCCGTACGGCTTCCAGGTTCCTGGACAGGCCTGGCCGGGAAAATTGCCGACACTTTCAATTCTATTGTTGCTGCCAACCAACAGATGGCGGGAGAACTGAAGCGTGTTGGGCAAGTAGTGGGAAAGGAAGGAAGAACGCGTGAGCGTACGCGCTTTCATGAATCCCGAGGGGCCTGGGGCGAAATGGAAGTGTCGATCAACACACTCGTTGAGGATCTGCTTCGGCCAACTGAGGGCGTGACCCGTGCCATCGCGGCCGTTGCCCAGGGAAACCTCACGCAAACGGTTCGCCTGGACGTGGATGGCCGGCCGCTCGAAGGCGAGTTCCTGCGCTCCGCCAACATCGTCAACACCATGATTCAGCAGCTTAGCGTCTTCACCGCGGAAGTGACGCGCGTGGCTCGCGAAGTTGGCACAGACGGCAAACTCGGTGGTCAGGCGCAGGTGCCGGGCGTGGCTGGCACCTGGAAAGATCTCACAGATTCTGTCAACTCCATGGCCAGTAACCTCACCGGCCAGGTTCGCAACATCGCCGAAGTGGCCACTGCAGTTGCCAGCGGCGATCTCTCCCGCAAAATCACCGTCGACGTGCGCGGCGAAATTCTCCAGCTTAAAGAAGCTATCAACACCATGGTGGATCAGCTGCGCTCTTTCGCCTCAGAAGTAACGCGCGTAGCGCGCGAAGTGGGCACGGACGGCAAGCTGGGCGGGCAGGCCGTGGTGGTGGGCGTGGCTGGTACCTGGAAAGATCTTACGGACTCCGTCAACGCGATGGCCGGAAACCTGACGGCTCAGGTGCGGAACATCGCCGAAGTAACCACAGCCGTTGCTCGTGGCGATTTGTCGCGCAAAATCACGGTCGACGTGAAGGGCGAAATTCTCGAACTTAAAGACACCATCAATACCATGGTGGATCAACTCAACGCATTCGCGGGTGAAGTCACACGTGTGGCTCGCGAAGTTGGTACGGAAGGCAAGCTGGGCGGACAAGCGCAAGTACCCGGCGTTGGAGGTACCTGGAAAGATCTCACGGATAACGTGAACTTCATGGCCAGCAACCTCACCGGCCAGGTACGAAACATCGCCGAAGTTGCAACCGCAATTGCAACCGGTGATTTGTCGCGCAAAATCACGGTCGATGTCCGCGGCGAAATCCTGCAGCTCAAAGAAACCCTGAACACGATGGTCGACCAACTGAACCGCTTCGCTGGTGAAGTGACGCGCGTGGCCCGCGAAGTCGGCACTGAAGGGCGTCTGGGAGGACAAGCCAACGTCCCAGGTGTCGCCGGCACGTGGAAAGATCTCACGGATTCCGTGAACTCGATGGCCGGAAACCTCACCGGTCAAGTCCGTAACATCGCTGAAGTCACAACCGCTGTGGCTCGGGGCGACTTGTCGCGCAAGATCACGGTCGACGTAAAGGGCGAAATCCTCGAACTCAAGAACACCATCAACACCATGGTGGACCAGCTTAACGCGTTCGCCGGCGAAGTGACGCGCGTGGCCCGTGAAGTGGGCACGGAAGGCAAGCTGGGCGGCCAGGCGCAGGTGCCCGGCGTGGCCGGTACCTGGAAGGATCTTACGGACAACGTGAACTTCATGGCCAGCAACCTTACCGGTCAGGTTCGTAATATCGCTGAAGTGGCTACGGCCGTGGCCCGCGGCGACTTATCCCGCAAAATCACGGTAGACGTGAGAGGCGAAATTCTCGAGCTCAAAGACACCATTAACACGATGGTGGACCAGTTGCGCTCGTTCGCATCCGAAGTGACCCGAGTAGCCCGCGAAGTCGGTACCGACGGCAAACTCGGCGGCCAGGCGCAGGTACCCGGAGTTGGCGGCACGTGGAAGGACCTTACCGACTCCGTGAATTCAATGGCCAGCAACCTGACCGGCCAGGTGCGCAACATCGCCGAGGTCGCAACGGCCATCGCGAGCGGCGATCTTTCGAAGAAGATCACGGTAAATGTCAGCGGCGAGATTCTGCTGCTCAAGGAAACCATCAATACGATGGTCGACCAGCTCAATGCCTTCGCCGGTGAAGTGACTCGCGTGGCCCGCGAAGTCGGCACCGAAGGGCGTTTAGGAGGACAGGCCAATGTTCCCGGCGTAGCCGGCACGTGGAAAGATCTCACCGATTCCGTCAACTCCATGGCCGGGAACCTCACCGGCCAGGTACGTAACATTGCCGAGGTCACGACTGCCGTGGCTCGCGGCGATTTGTCGCGCAAAATCACGGTCGACGTGAAAGGTGAAATCCTGGAACTGAAGAACACCATCAACACCATGGTGGATCAGCTCAACGCATTCGCCGGCGAAGTGACTCGCGTGGCGCGCGAAGTCGGCACCGACGGCAAACTTGGCGGCCAGGCGCAAGTGCCGGGCGTCGCCGGCACCTGGAAGGATCTCACGGACAACGTTAACTTCATGGCCAGCAACCTCACCGGCCAGGTACGTAATATTGCCGAGGTCGCGACTGCGATTGCGAACGGCGATCTCTCGAAGAAAATCACGGTAGACGTACGCGGCGAGATCTTGCAGCTCAAGGAAACTCTGAACACGATGGTCGAGCAACTGCGCTCATTCGCGGCAGAAGTGACGCGCGTGGCTCGCGAAGTGGGCAGCGAAGGCCGGTTAGGTGGACAAGCGAACGTGCCCGGCGTGGCCGGCACGTGGAAAGATCTCACTGACTCCGTGAACGCGATGGCCGGCAACCTGACGGGGCAGGTGCGAAACATTGCTGAGGTAACAACGGCTGTGGCCCGCGGCGATTTATCGCGCAAGATCACGGTCGACGTGAAAGGTGAAATTCTTGAACTGAAGAACACCATCAATACCATGGTGGACCAGCTCAATGCATTCGCCGCTGAAGTCACGCGCGTGGCGCGCGAAGTCGGCACCGACGGCAAGCTCGGTGGTCAGGCCCAGGTGCCGGGCGTCGGTGGAACCTGGAAGGATCTTACCGACAGTTTCAACGTCATGGCAGTTAACCTGACAGAACAAGTGCGCGGCATCGTGAAGGTCGTTACGGCCGTCGCGAACGGCGATCTCACGCAGAAACTGACCGTGAATGCCAAGGGGGAAATCGCCGCACTGGCGGAAACCATCAACAACATGACCAATACGCTCGCCACGTTTGCCGATCAGGTTACAACGGTCGCGCGCGAAGTGGGTGTGGAAGGCCGCCTCGGCGGCCAGGCCAACGTTCCCGGCGCCGCAGGCACGTGGAAAGATCTCACGGGCAACGTAAACCTGCTGGCAGACAACTTGACCAACCAAGTCCGGGCCATCGCCGAGGTTGCGACCGCCGTAACCAAGGGCGACCTCACACGCTCCATTCAGGTCGAAGCAAGCGGCGAGGTCGCCGATCTAAAAGACAATCTCAACACGATGATCGGCAATCTTCGTCTCACCACCGACCGGAATACGGAGCAAGATTGGCTCAAGACGAACCTGGCCCGATTCACCGGCATGTTGCAGGGTCAACGTGATCTGACCACGGTAGGACGCATGCTCCTCTCGGAATTGACGCCTCTGGTAAATGCCCAGCAAGGCGTGATCTACCAGATGGGGTCCGAGGAGTCAGCGGAAATGGTGCTCCTCTCCGCCTTTGCCGGCGATGGCGAGGATGGACATCTGCGGCGGTTGAAACTCGGCGAAGGGCTCGTGGGCCAGTGCGCGACGGAGAAGCGCCGGATGCTAATCTCCGAATTACCACCGAATACGATTTCCATTCGTTCTGGTTTATTCGAGGCGGTTCCCCGGAACGTTATCGTATTGCCCGTGTTGTTTGAGGATCGCGTCAAAGCCGTGATCGAGTTGGCCTCGCTGAGCAGCTTCACAACATCCCAGTTGGCGTTCCTTGAACAACTGACGGCCAGCATCGGCATCGTGCTCAACAGCATTGAGGCCACCATGCAGACGGAAGGATTGTTGAAGCAATCCCAGCAGTTGGCCACCGAGCTCCAGATGCAGCAAAAAGAGTTGCAACAGACGAACGAGCAGCTCGCGCAGAAAGCGCAGCAGCTTGCTGAACAAAACGTAGAAGTCGAACGCAAGAACCAGGAAATCGAGCAAGCTCGGCGAGCCCTGGAAGAGAAAGCCAAAGAACTGGCCCTCACTTCGAAGTACAAATCAGAATTCCTGGCCAACATGTCGCATGAGCTACGCACGCCGCTCAACAGCATTCTGGTGCTCGGCCAGCAGCTCAGCGATAACCCGGACGGCAACCTGACTCCAAAGCAGGTTGAGTTCTCCCGCACGATCCATGGCGCCGGCACTGACTTGCTGAACCTGATCACGGACATTCTCGATCTGTCCAAGATCGAATCCGGCACGGTTTCAGTCGAAGCCGAGGAAGTTTTCTTTGCCAGCATGCTGGACGCCGTGCAACGTCCGTTCCGTCACGAAGCGGAAAATCGGCGCCTCAATTTCGAAGTGCAAACCGATCCGCATCTTGCCCGCAGCGTGGTCACCGACTCGAAGCGACTGCAGCAAGTTTTGAAGAACCTGCTGTCGAATGCCTTTAAGTTCACCGAAGTTGGGGGCGTCCGCCTCTCCGTGTCGCTGGCCAGGAGTGGTTGGACCGAGGCGCATCCGATTTTGAGTAAGGCGGCCTCGGTCGTCGCTTTTGAGGTTACTGACACTGGCATTGGCATCCCTTCTGAAAAACAGCGCATCATCTTCGAGGCGTTCCAACAAGCGGATGCCGGCACCAGCCGCAAATACGGCGGAACGGGCCTGGGGCTGGCGATCAGCCGCGAATTGGCCAGTCTGCTCGGCGGAGAAATCCAGTTGCGGAGCGCTCCGGGCAAGGGCAGCACGTTCACGCTCTACTTGCCGCAAACTTACGTAGGACCATCCACTTCGATTGCTACCGCGTCAGAGGGAAGATCCCGATCATCTGTTTTGCCGGCGCAATTTCCGGTAGCAGGAGTTACGGAGCATTCCGTCGATAAAATTCCCGACGACCGCGATAATCTGCAACCCGGCGATGCAATCTTGCTGCTTGTTGAGGACGACGCGCACTATGCGCGCATACTATGTGACCTCGCTCGCGACAAAGGCTTCAAAGTTCTTGTGGCCAGCCGGGGTGCAGAGGCGCTTGCGCTTGCCCAGGAATACCATCCAACCGCTGTTTCTCTGGACGTTTTCCTGCCCGACATGCTCGGCTGGACCGTCCTGAACCACTTGAAGCAAGATCCAGCAACTCGCCACATCCCCGTGCAGATGCTGACTCTGGACGAAGATCGCCACCACGGCCTGGCTCGGGGCGCGTTCGCGTTCGTTACAAAGCCCACCACGCCGGAGGGGCTGGACACGGCATTGGCCCGCATCAAGGAATATTCCGCTCCCCGGCGAAAGCGATTGCTGGTGGTGGAAGATAACCCGGCCGAACAGCTCAGTATCAAGGAACTGCTGGGTTACGACGACATCGACGTGAAGGTTGTCGATACGGGCACCGAGGCGATCCAGACCGTTAACGACCAAGCCTTCGACTGCGTCGTTCTTGACCTGCGTCTGCCCGATATATCGGGCTTCGACGTGTTGGAGCGCTTCCGCGATAATCCGTCACTGGCCGACCTGCCCGTTGTAGTCTTCACCGGAAAAGAGCTTTCCCCCGACGAAGATGCCCGGCTGCATTTGCTGGCGCGCAGTGTCGTAGTAAAAGGAGTGGAATCGCCGGAACGCCTGCTGGATGAGACTGCTTTGTTCCTGCATCGCGTGGTCGCCGATCTTCCAGTCGAAAAACAGCGACTGCTCGACCGCTTGCATCATTCTGACGATGCTCTCGTTGGGAAAAAAGTGCTGGTAGTAGACGATGACGTCCGTAATATCTTCGCCCTCAGCAGCGTGATCGAGCGTCGTGGCATGACGGTAATCACTGCTGGAACCGGCCGCGAAGCCATCGCCAAGCTCGAAACCACGCCGGACATTGCGATCGTGCTGATGGATATCATGATGCCCGAGATGGATGGCTACGAAACGATGCAGGTGATTCGGCAGAACTCTTCGTTCCGCCGCTTGCCGATCATTGCCCTAACCGCAAAAGCGATGAAAGGGGACCGGGAAAAATGTCTTGAAGCCGGAGCGTCCGAATACCTGGCGAAACCGGTCAATACCGAGCAACTGCTCTCATCGCTTCGTATGTGGCTTCACCGGTAGCGATTAGCGGCATAGCATGGACAATCGAGATCTGACAGAGAGGTAGTACAACTCATGGGCGCAAACGAGAAAGTTAATATCCTCATGGTGGATGATCAGCCGGCGAAGCTGCTCAGCTATGAGGTGATGCTCGGCGAACTTCGCGAGAACCTGATCAAAGCGAAGTCCGCAAAGGAGGCTCTCGAAGTTCTACTCAAGACCGACGTGGCGGTCGTGCTGATGGACGTGAGCATGCCCGAGCTCGACGGTTTTCAGTTGGCCGCCATGATTCGACAGCACCCCCGCTTTCAGAGGACTGCAATCATTTTTGTTTCAGCGGTGCACCTGACCGATCTGGATCAACTCAAAGGATACGAGCACGGTGCGGTCGATTACATTTCTGTTCCCGTGGTTCCCGAACTCTTACGCGCCAAGGTAAGGGTATTTGCGGAATTGCATCGCAAAACACGGCAGCTCGAAACTCTGAATCGCGAACTCGAGCAGCGCGTTCTGGAACGTACTGAAGAGTTGGCTCTCAAGGCAGAACTGCTGCTGCAGCTTAACGTGGAGCTGGTGGAAAAAATCAGGAACTCGACGCCATCGTCCACACCGCTCCCGATATCATCTTCAGTCGTAAAGCCGACGGGTCCAGGGATTATATCAGCGACCGATTTTATGAATTTACCGGCGCTGCCCCAGGTTCGGCGAATGGTTTCGGCTGGCTCGACTATGTGCACCCCGAGGATAAGCAAAAGGCCATGGCCGACTGGTTGCTCTGTGTCGAATCGGGGGCAAACTACGAAGCGGAGTATCGCATGCAGGCCAAAGACGGCAATTATCGCTGGTTCCGGGCTCGCGCGGTCCCGATTCGAAACGACGGACAAATCATCAAGTGGTACGGAACCTGTTCCGACATTCACGACAGCAAAGTCCTGGAACAATCGATTCGCGACAGCGCCACCGAACTGGAAAAGATGGTCGATAGAAGAACAGACGAATTGCGGCGTCTTTCCATCCGCCTCATGACAATGCAGGATGAAGAGCGCCGTCGGCTCGCGCGCGACCTGCACGACGGGTTGGGGCAAGAGCTTGCCGTGGCCAAGATGGTGCTGGACAGAATGATCCTCGAAAAGCCCGCAGATCCCCCGGAGGAAGCGTGGACCCAGGCCAGCAGCATAATTGATCGCGCGATTCAGCAGGTGCGCACGATGTCTCACCTTTTGCATCCGCCTTTGCTCGATGAAGTGGGCTTATTGTCGGCGCTATCGTGGTACGTTGACGGGCTCACCAAGCGCAGCGGCATTGAAACCTCTCTTGATGTTCGCCCCGCCGACTTCCCACGGCTTGCCGCAGAAGTGGAGACTGCAGTTTTCCGAATCGTTCAGGAAGCGCTCACCAATGTCTTCCGGCATTCAGAAGCAACTAAGGTGTGGATTACGTTAACCCAAAAAGATGGTCTCATCGTGGTGGCCGTGCGCGATGATGGCAAAGGAATCGACCGGAGAATTGCCGAGCTGCAACCGGACAGCGTTGGAGTGGGCATCGGAGGCATGAAGCAACGCGCCAAAGAATTTGGTGGAGAGTTGAGACTCACAAATGCCCAACCTGGAACCCTCGTCGAACTCTTGATTCCGTGCAGTTCGGTGTTGCGAGTGCCAGCTGTCGTCTTGGATGGATGCGCTTGAATTCTCTGGCATCGCTACTACTCTGATTGCCGTTTGACGCATCGTCGGCTCTCATCAATCAATACTGGCAGCACTGTACCAGCCGAGATTACCCACCTTAGAAGTCTGAATATCGCCGCGGATCTTCCCCTACTGCTCCGCCCACCACTCGATCCACTTACAGCGTGAACCGGATGGAACGAATGCCGGCGGCGAGCTAGCGTTGAGTGCGTAGGGAAATCTAAAACGTTGCTCGCTTCGAGCACAGATGAGGTTCGCTTATGACGAAAAGTAATTCCGCACTGCCAAGATGTCTCCTGGTGCTCGGTGCCAGCGTTCTACTCTGCGCCACCATGGCGTGGTCCGCGGATGACAAAGACCGTTCCGATATCGACAAACGCCTCGATGCATCCACCAAAGTTCTGGACGAAATCATGGCCACTCCCGACAAAGCAATCCCCGACAAAGTGATGCGCGATGCGAAGTGCGTCGCGGTCATTCCCTCGATGGTGAAAATCGCCGTTGGCTTCGGTGGCAGTCATGGTAAAGGCGTCGCTACGTGCCGAACTGAAAGCGGCAGGTGGAGCGCGCCCGCACCGATCACGATGACAGGTGGCAGCTGGGGCCTCCAGCTCGGTGGCCAGGCCGTGGATGTCGTGATGATCGTGACCAATGAAGACGGCATGCAGCATCTGATCTCGAGCCATTTTAAGTTGGGTGCCGAAGCGTCGGCAGCCGCGGGCCCAGTCGGGCGTGACGCGGGCGCTGACACAGATTGGAAGATGAGAGCGGAAGTCCTCACCTATTCTCGAGCTCGTGGCATTTTTGCAGGAATCGATCTGAACGGTGCCGCCGTCACCCAGGACAAAGACGAAACCCGGCTCCTCTACGGCAGCTTCGTGCCGTTCGGCGATATCTTGAGCGGAAAAGTGCAGCCTGCAGGCGCGAGTCAGCCGTTTCTCACTGCGGTCAAAAGATATTCCGTGCAGGCTAGAGAACACGGCGAACTGAAACCGTCACCAGGGAAGACAGTCGCTGCGAGCCGTTGAGCCGACTGGTGACGACAGCTTTCTCTGAGGCCTAGGCCCGGTTTTGCTTTGCAAGTCGGGCCCAGGTTTCAAACGCACAACGACAGCCAACAGCAGTAATCATTCGGAGGGTTCATGTCACTGATTCTACTTATCGTGCTAGTGGTGTTACTGCTCGGAGCTCTGCCCACCTGGCCCTACAGCCGATCGTGGGGCTACTACCCAAGTGGCGGTCTAGGCCTGGTGGTCGTGATTCTGCTCGTCTTGCTCCTGGCTGGGCGAGTCTGAACTGTGTGGCTCCGGCTACTTTTTGGAAGCCGTTGCCTCCGTACTCGAGGGATGGTGAGAACGTCCGCGTCTCACCATCGTTCCTCTTGATTCGTGATATCTGGCTACGGATTGTTATTGCTGGCTGTAGTGCTATTTAGGAGCGCCAAATGTCGAACACTCAAAGCCCTCGCCTCGCCGCCCATGGGTTATTCCCATCGTCTTCATCTTCGTCGGCAGTTCTCGACACTCTTTATGCCACCCGTCATGCAAGCCGTGGAAGAGGCGCGCGGCCAGAGAACGTCATCCCCCGGCGAGCGCCAGAAACGCTCGCGCCGGAAGCAATCTGGGGTCAGTTCAATAACTATCGGTCGAATGGTCTTGCCGGATCCGTAGTGGCGCACATCATTATTCTTGGTTTTATCCTGGGGGTTGCGACCTTCAGTCATCAGGCTGTGCAACAGATCAAGCTGCATGAAACTGTAATGTTGATCGCACCCTCGCCTGAAACTTACACTCTGCCGGTCGCCAGGAAGATCGTCAGCGGCGGTGGTGGCGGCGGCGACCACGACCGGATTCGTGCGCCGAAGGGAATCCTGCCAAAACCTGCGCTGCAACAGATCGCTCCCCCCGCGATTATTGTTCGTAACGAACACCCTAAGCTCGCTGTCGCGCCGTCGGTGGTGGTTCCTCCTCAAGTGCGGGTGGCTGAAAATCATCTGCCAAATCTGGGCAATCCGTCGGCGCCCGTGATTCCTTCCGCTCCTCCTTCAAACGGAACCGGATCGGGTGGCGGAATCGGTTCCGGATCGGGTGGCGGTGTCGGTGTAGGGAGCGGACCAGGCGTCGGCACAGGTAGCGGAGGTGGCATCGGTGGGGGCGTATATAAAGTCGGTGGAGGAATTTCCGCTCCACAGGCTCTCTCAACACCTGATCCTGAATATACCGAGGAAGCGCGCAACGCCAAAACCCAGGGAATGTGCGTGTTGCGCCTGATTGTCGATGACCAGGGACATCCGCGAGATATTCGCGTCGTCCGCGGACTGGGATTTGGACTCGACGCCAGGGCGATTGATGCTGTCAAGCAATGGCGTTTTCAACCCGCGATGAAAGACGGGCGCCCGGTGAGTGTACTGATCAGCGTGGAGGTGGGTTTTCATCTCTATTGATTGTCGACTGAATCAATCGTCGACTGAACATCGTCGTGGCCGCCGCAACAAAGGTCACGCGTTGGCGCTCTGGGTGCGGAGATGCGCCGGGCATTCTCCGCAACGTTTTGTGCTCCGCAACGCTTCTCGCTCAGCAACCTTCTTCGTTGAAAACAGTTTCGCCTCCCTAAAAATAAAACGACGAAAACTCACTCTGCACTTGCTCCGGACCCCAGCATTTACTACGGACTGCGGTACAGCAAGTCTCGCAGTCAATTACAGGAGCATCCTGATGGGATGGATGCCACGGTGTCGCTAGTCTCTTCTTGAAACTGAATGCTCCCTGAATCGTGGAGAGCAAAAGACAGCACCTTTTTGATCGAAGGAGACTACCGTGGCGACTTGCGCAATTTCCACGACATCAACCAATCTGATCCCAGTGCGGGATGCAGCCGACCGAAACGAATCCGAACGCAGTCTGGTTGAACGCAGTCTGGTTCAGCGCGCGCAGAGCGGTGACGAGCAGGCCTTTGCCACGCTTTTCCACTTGCATAAGAAGCGCGTGTACTCCGTTTGCCTGCAAATGACCAAGGACGTGGCTGACGCAGAAGATCTGACTCAGGAAGCGTTCCTGCAAGTGTTTCGCAGCGTCAACTCCTTCCGCGGAGATTCGGCGTTCTCCACCTGGCTTTATCGGGTTGCGGTGAATACGGTGCTGATGAAGTTGCGCTCTCGCAAGTCGCCGCCGGTGTTGTCTCTCGATGAGCCTGCGTCCCCGGACTCTCCATCTCTCAAGCGCGACATCGGCAAATCGGATCCGCGCCTCTCCGGCACCGTCGACCGTATTGCGTTGCGCCGCGCCATGAGCGAACTATCCGAGGGATGCCGCCAGATCTTCGCGCTGCACGAGGTCGAAGGCTACCAGCATCATGAGATCGCGGAAATGCTCGACTGCTCGGTCGGCAATTCAAAATCGCAACTGCACAAAGCAAAGATGAAGATGCGCGACCTGCTGTTTCCGAAGCGGAGAGTGCTGCGGCGACGCCCAGCGAACCATGACGGCGGACCGAGAGCGGCCGGCGCAAACAACGGCCGGCCCCAACTCTTACCGTCGTATGGCGCGGTCAGCAAGTGAGGCTGCTCGCGGGGGCAGAACATCGCCAACGCGCAAAAAGCCAACGCAAAGCCTGATTGTAGTTCTTACGACGCTCAGGAGTTTACGGTATTGCGGGTGGGCGACTGCACTCCTATGGTGAGAGAAGAAAAAACTGAACGGAGTAATCGGTAAGAAGAAAGAGGAACTGATGCCTGGAAAAAAACATCTTCGTGGCGTGAGCGCAAAAGAACAGAGAGAGTACGAGCATATCAAGGAAAGCGCGCAGCGCTCTGGGCGCTACGGAGACCGCGCCAAGGAAGTCGCCGCGCGAACCGTGATGAAGAAACATAAGGAAGAAGGTCACAGCAAGGGACATTAGCCGAACAACCGAGTGTCCAACTAGCGTCCAGCATGGTGGCCTCGTCCGATGGTGAACTGGAACCGCCTTAAGGCTTTGGGCCCCAACTCTAAGAAGGAAGTACCGCTTGGTTCGAATTCTGGTGGTAGACGACAACCCGGCGGTCCGGCATTATCTACGGGCGCTGCTCGAGCAGCAAAGCACCTGGCAAGTATGCGACGAGGCTCGAACCGGCGGAGAAGCCCTTCAGCGCGTGAAAAGAAATCCCCCGGACATGATTCTGCTGGATTTCCAGATGCCCGACTTAAATGGACTTGACGTAGCCCGGCAAATTACAAAGCTGTTCCCTGAAATCCCAATCCTGATGGTCACCATTCATCTGTCCAAACAGCTGGCTGAGGAGGCCCGCAGGGTTGGCATTCGGGGAGCCTGCGCGAAATCCGATGTTGGCTCCATCGTCCAGGCAGTCGATGCGCTCTTACATGCTGAGACCTATTTCCCACCGATGAGTCCAAACGGCAACTAGAAGTGCAATCGGCACGCCAGAATACAGGATTCCCTGTATTCGGCCCCGGATAGTATCATGCTATTTTCACTGTGAGTTCATCACCTGAGAGTTGCCTTTCCGCCTGGTGCCAATAGAGTCCTGCGGCAAGAACGGGGTAAAGTTGAAAACAGAGCCAGCCGTGAACCGTAGCGAGGGGCTGCACGGGGCTGCCTCAGGGAGCAAACCTTATGGCGGTCCGCATCCTGCTGGTGGATGATCATCCCATCGTGAGGCAAGGACTGCGCACTTTGCTGGAAGGTCGGCCTGGCTGGGAAGTCGTCGGTGAAGGCTCGGACGGAATCGAGGCTCTGGATAAAGTCGAGGTTTTGCAACCCGACGTTGTGGTGCTGGATGTCACCATGCCTCGTATGAATGGTCTGGAAGCGTGCCGGCTCATTCAGCAGAAGCGGAAGACAAGTCTCGAAGTTTTGTTCGTCACCCAGCATGATTCTCCGCAGATGATGCGTGAGGCCCTGGATGCAGGAGCAAAAGGGTACGTTGTGAAATCAAATGCCGCCCGCGATCTGTTGGAGGCTGTTGAGGCGGTGAGTCAACATCGCGTGTTTACCGCGCTCGCGCGAAGTCCACACGCGTCGTGTTGAGTTCAGATTCATGAATGCGCCCGAGTGTCTCTATTTTTAATCACCATAACCCAGGAGGATGCCATGAAACTGCGTATCTTGTTAGCTGACGATCACGAAATTGTGCGCCGCGGGCTATGTTCGCTTCTTCAGAAGCGCGAGGGATGGGAAGTGTGCGGCGAGGCATCCGACGGCCGCGAGGCGCTTGAGATGGCCAGGCAATTGAAGCCCGATGTCATCATAGTAGACATCGGAATGCCATACCTCAATGGCCTCGACACCACGCGCCAGTTGCTGCAGCTTGACCCTAACTTCAAAGTTATAGTTCTGACTATCACCGACTCCGATCAGGTGATTCGCGAAGCCCTCGATGCCGGCGCCCGCGGCTTTGTGCTAAAGTCCGACGCCGCGCGCGATCTCGTGGCCGCGGTCGAAGCCTTGCAGAGCAAGAGAATGTTCTTCACTCCGCGCGTAAACGACTTGGTGCTGGCGGGCTTCCTCGAGAAGGGGCATGCCATATCCCGGACTGAGCCGCCGGATTTACCGACGCTCACCGCGCGCGAACGCGAAGTTACGCAGCTTCTCGCCGAAGGCAAGAGTTCGAAGGAGGTGGCCGTACTCCTGAATTTGAGCACCAAGACCGTGGAAACGCATCGCAGCAATATCATGCGCAAGCTCAGCCTGCATTCCATTCGCGACCTGGTAGTCTACGCCATCAAGAACAACATCATCCAGATCCAGATGCCGCCGCAACTCCGCAGCACTGCGGACACGACTATAGCCTAACGCCAATCCGCGCCAGTTGAAGGTCGCGTCTCGCGACCTCGTGCCGCCTTGTCATCGCGAACGACTTTGTCTTTCACGCCCCTTCAGTCCTGTCATTCGGAACGACCGCGTTTTCATCGCGCGCCAGTCGTCTATTTGTACTAATCAGCAACCACACCCGTCGTGAGCGCAACTATTCTCTATGCGGCATTGGCTCCAGAGAAAACCGCCGCCAGACACTCTTGTTGTCGTTGGGTTTCAGGAGGTGAAGCTTGAGCGCGCTTCGAATCCTTATTGCGGACGATCACGAGGTGGCGAGGAGAGGCATTCGCTGTGTGCTCGAAAGCCACGCGGGGTGGGAAGTTTGTGGCGAGGCCACGGACGGCCGCGAAGCCGTCGAGCTTGCCGGCAGATTAAAGCCGGACGTTTTGTTGCTCGATATCGGAATGCCGAACTTAAACGGTCTCGACGCCACGCGGCAAATTCTGGCAATGATGCCCGAAGCTCGTATTTTGATCCTGACCGTACACGATTCGGAACAAGTAGTGCGCGAAGTGCTCGCCGCTGGAGCTCGCGGATTCCTGTTGAAGTCCGATGCTGGCCGCGACCTGTTGGTGGCAGTAGAGGCGTTGCAGCACCGGCGAACATATTTCACTCCCAAAGTGGCGCAGATGATGCTCGACGGCTACCTGCGCCCCCACGAAGAGAGCGACGCTCCGACACACTGCACCTTGACGCCCCGCGAACGGGAAGTGATTCAGCTAGTCGCCGAAGGAAAAACCACCAAGGAAGTCGCCTCAGCCTTGGGGCTCAGCGTCAAGACGGCGGAAACTCACCGCACCAACCTGATGCGCAAGCTCAACCTGCATTCCGTCGCGGATATCACTCTCTACGCCGTGCGCAATGGAATCGTCCAGATCTATTGAATTCGGATGGAAGCCATCTCATAAATGGTTTCGGGAAGGGCAGGGCTTCCAGCCGTGCCGCAAAGAGCCTGTAGAGATGCGGGCTTTAGCCTCTGGGGCTTCGCGCATCCGTTTAGAAAATAGAGCCGGATAGACGCCCCGCTAGGGACTTTACTGGATACCTCAACGCCTTAGCCCCACATAGACTCCAGAGCAGTTCGTTAGTATCTACACCGCTTCCGGAAAGGAAAGCCAATGCTCTGGACTATCGCCATGCTGTTGTTGATCCTCTGGTTCTTGGGAATGATCAGCTCCTACACACTGGGTGGATTCATCCATATTCTGTTGGTGTTGGCAATAATCGCAATTCTGATCCGCCTGATCCAAGGCCGAAGCCCAGCGCTCTGAGTGAAAGCACACCTAGGATGGTCGGCTGACAGATGCTTAGGGGACGGGCACCCTCGCCCGTCCGGTCGAGCGTAGCTCGACCGGTTTACTTGGCCGGTAACTCGGGAGGTCACCAACCGAAACAAAAGATGATTCTGTGGCCTTGGGTGCCAGCACCCACCGCCGCTTTGTAGAGGTACCGAACACAATTCCAGGGAGGTACGCCGTTTGTGTCGCGCGCAAATTCTCGCCGCGAGACTCGGCAATGCCTTGGCCTGTCAAAGCCGAGGTGTGAATCGAATACCGACCCCTGGCCACTGCCCCCCTGGCCACTACCCTTCAGACCCCACCCGCCGCCCAGAGGTCAGCTCCGTCAGTTTTCGGAGATGTTCATGTGCAACAGCCTGCCCTGGGCGAAGCCGAAGGAGCCGGTCGACCGAGGCTCGACGGCTCCTCGCATCAGGAGCGTCAGCCGGACGCCCTCAAATCTTCCACAACAGAGCGAGAGCCCGTGCGGCGTCGGAAATGGCGCACTCCTCAGCTCGCGCCTGCGACATCCCCAATCGCTTAGCGCGCTGCACGATCGGACTCCGATATCGCACCTTCTTATCAGCAGGAAGCTGCGCTTGATGAATCTCGATCATGGCCTTCTCAAACTCGCGCCGCAGATCTTCCGGCGAGGGAGAGCGTTGCGCTTGAATATCATGGGGTTGAATAGGGCGTGCTCCAATATGGTGTACCGCACTCTTGTATGCCATTGGGGAGAGAACTCAACTTTCTTGCTGCACTCTCCGCACTGTAAGACTATCCCTACTCTGTCGCCATACTGTGCAGCCCCGGTTGATCCGCAATAGCTTCCCTAGTTGTCATAGGAGCCAGGCGTAAGGGTTCTACGACACGCTAGTGTCGTCCCTCGAGTCGTCGAGACTGGTCGTAAGTCGTTTTCTCAATCTGAGAACTTCGGAGGCATTTTCCGGCTCTCGAGAGGCCTATTTTCATGTGTCCGATTTGCCACACTCCCTGCCGGTATATCGGCAGCACCTGAAAACCGCCTTTAATTCGAGGCACTTGCCGGACAATATCTGCAGGCCATTTGCGAGTGCTCGTAATTTGCAGTTCCGTTTACAAACCGCAATAGTGTTCCTTCAGGAACACTGTGGAAAACTTCCAGTTAAGGATGGCGCAGGAAGGGCGCGGAAATCTTAAGCGGCCGCGCGAAACTTCAGGCAACCCTGGAGCGCCCGCAAGGCATACAAAGCATCGTCCAGCGCCTGGTCCTCTTCAATTGTGTCCGCATCGGCGCCAAAGAGCTCCCGCCCCCGCGCCACGATCGCCTTCTCGGCCTCCTTGATGCGCAAGGGAATCCTATCCGTATCCCTCTCGAACAAAGCAGCGCAGTAGAGTTCTCGCCAGGTCTGAAATACGGGTTGCGCCACGGTCGTCATAAGCACCTCAGTTCAAAGGGGACACTCGACTATCTGGTATCACAGTAGGTCTGCATCCTGTAGAAGGCTATACAGTCAATACCGTATTTGAGGCAGCGTTGGCCGTCTGTGGATTTCGTGCGGATTACACCGAATACAGAGAGAAATAATGGAAGGGCTTCACTGCCCCTTCCATCTCTATCTTCCCGTTCTACGCCGCCCTCGTGGATTTTGAGCCGCCGTGATCTTGATGAGAACTTTCTGAAGTGGACGCTGCATCGTTAGCCGTCTTCGGGTTAATCTCCTGCGCCAGCTCCGTTAGTTTCTTGTCCGCCTGTTTTTCTTCCTCCAGCGTCTGGTTCAGCAAAGCGACATGCTCATTTTCGTCAAGCAGCTCGGCAAGCGCGCGGACCGTTCCATAACCGGCTATCTCGTAATGCTCGACCCTCTGCGCAGCACTAATAATCGCGGCGTCCATCAGGTCTGCGGCATAGTCTTCTTTCATTGTTTCAGCGCCTTCTTTGACCAGGCCCACCATCCCTAGGCACTTTTTACCGGATGGTTTTTGCTCTAACTGCCCGAAGATTCGCTCCAGGCGCGAGACCTGATCCGAGGTTTGGCGCAGGTGTTCTTCGAATGCTTTCCGCAGTTGGTCGTTGCCGGACGCCTTGGCCATCTTCGGCAGAGCCTTTACCAGCTGCGTTTCCGCGTTGTAAAGGTCTCGAAGTTCATCGATATATAACTCCCGCAATGAGTCCTTTTTCATTGGTGTTTTCTCCTGAAATTCAATTCGCCGTGCCGATGCCCACCAGTTCGGCGGAATCTTTCATTTACGGTGACTATTAGAAAGATAGGCCTGGAAACAAACAGGGACAATACCTCGAACTCCGTACACTACACATCTCTCGAACAAATTGAGCGGCGCGCCGATCCGCTTCTCGGCGGGAAAAGCACGGATCGGTTCGGGGTGCTATTTCTTCAGCTTGCTGGCTCCTGCTTTGCGCGGAAGCGGCTTCCGCCGTGACGATCGTTTCTTTGTGCCTGCACTGCCCGCGCCTGTTCCAGTTCTGCGTGGCCGCACGACGCGGGAAAGCTTTTTTCTGGCGTGCCGAATACGACCCCGCGCGCTCGCCGAGGATTTGCCGATCGCTGTGGCTTGGGCAGCCTCGCGCACCCTGGCAGCGACGGTCTCAGGTACCGCCGAGACCTGGTCCGCGAAATCCTGGGTCACTTTGGTCAGCGTGCCAGCCGCATGCCCCAGTTTCCGGGCGACCGCACTTAGAAGAGGTTCCTGCATTACTGTGTGCTTCTTAGGTGCCATAGATATACCTCACAAAGTTGTGGAGTAATTTGCGGGTCGACTGCATTCCCTATGCTTTATAAAAAGAAGTCCCGGTCTTGAAAGGCCGGGACTTCCAAATCATCATTCATTGCAGCAAAAGAAAAATGAATACTTACGAAGCGCGGCGCTGACGGTCGCGGTCCTGGTTTTCTTCGTTGTCAGTGTCGGTTTGCCCGCCCTTTTTCGGCTGGTACTGGCCCGACTGACCGCTATGTTGGCCTTGGCCCTCTCCGGACTGGTTACCCTGCTGACCGCGCTGCCCGGGCTGACCGCCTTGTTGGCCTTGTCCGGACTGGTTACCCTGCTGACCTTTCCTCTCCATATCGTCTGCCATGAATTGCCCTCCTGGGAAAGCGCGGGCCTTCCCACGCCTTCGAGATTTATCGCTTTACAGGAGTTAGTTGCTGCCAGAGGATGCAAAGGTTGGGATGGAATCGTTGCCGTAATCGTTCATTCGCTCGGCGCAAGTGAAGTCTTAGGAGCGGCCCCCCACCTTGTGGACTGGTTGATCCAAAGGATGGAGAGCCGATTGGGCCCATGTCACCGCGCTAAAACTTAACTGCGTTCACAGTACAACTGTCAGTGCAATGCGAACGCCCGGGTGAAGCAGATCAAACAGAAAATATTCGCCATCTACGTAGTCGATGTAGCACTGATCTGTGTAAGCCCAGCCCACGGGCCATGGATCGACGATCGTGAACCAGTAGCCGGAGTACTGGAAACGGGGCTGGCCTTCGACTATGGTTGGTTGCTTGATGACAAGAGTATGCTGCCGTCCGAAGTGAGCCCGAAACTTGTCGTCAGGAATGCGGCCGCTCTGCTGAGCATGCGGCGACGAGTGTTCAGAGCGGTCTGCCTGCTTAGGTTCCTGATTTGCGGGCTTGCCCTCTTCCCGGGGAGGCTTGACGTCATCCTGTTTTGGAGGCTTGGCCTCATCCTGTTTCGAGGGTTTCGTCTCATCCTGGCGCGGAATCTTGACATCATTGCCCGCCGGCTTGGTGGCTTCGGGACGAGGTTCCTCAGGAAGCTTGGCGTCATCACGCTGGTCTTGCGCGTATATCAGCGCGCTTCCGCCAAGGAAGGAAATCAGAAGCAATATCCTGACGATTCGGGTGAGTTTCATTATGTTGTCTCCTTATCAATCTGCGTTGAATCGGTCTGCATCGACTCGGCTGCCTTGGTCGTGTATTGACCGCCACGACTCCCAGCCGGCATCACGTTAACGCCGCGCCAAAGATTCCTCCCCTAGACGCCGCTACCTCGGCGCGATAGGTGGGTCAAAAGCGAAATCAGAAAGAACACCAGAAAAATCACAAACAGCAGCTTCGCAACGCCTGCAGCAGCGATTGCGACGCCAGTAAAGCCTAAAACTCCGGCGATCAGCGCGAACACCAGAAACAGTAGCGTCCAATAAAGCATGATGCCTCCTTCGAACGGATTGCGTTCACGACAACATTAGCGGCGAAGCACGAGCGGGCAAATCCCTTTCACTCTGTACTTTGTGACTCCACGCGCTGTAAGTACCGGGAGCTACGATCTGACAAAAAGGAGCAGGCGCCGGTCCTCTCGCAAACCGGCACCTGCTCGACGGGGGTGTGAGTAAAAGCAAACAGTAACGGAAGGCGGACACTGGGCCCATACAGTAAATCGTGTATTCGGGTAAGGAAGTTCCCACTTCTCGCTACAAATTGCAGTCCTCGTGGCAAACAAGCTTATTCCAAAGAAGGCGGCCTAAAGCGTTTTTACATAGAACGATGTATAGCCGACCGATTCACAGTTATGTAAAAAGGCACAGGGCAAAGGAGCAGGATTTTCACTTACGTTCCTGCACCTGCACGACGTACATCACGGAATCAACGAGCTGCGATGGCAAGCCAATTGCGAACGTACCGTGGGCTACTTTGTCTTTCGGAGGTGTGTTATGAAGCGAGAGACTGGCCTCTTATCGGCAGTGGCGTTTTTACTTGTGACCGTCCCGCTGATGTTCACGCAAGATCCGCGGAACCAACCAAGCCCGGCGCTGCCATCTGACATTCTGGGACCTCAATTGATCGTGTGGTCGCAAACGCAGAAGCCGCGGCCGGTTCCGCAACCACTGCCGGCAGCTGAACGTCCCATTCCGGACCAGCAGTCCGAGCAACCGAGTCCCGCGGACAACCTGCCAGAACGGCAACAGCAACCGACTGCGCAAAAGTTCACAGGTACGATCGTGAACAATAGCGGTGTGTATTCGTTGAAATTTTCGAGCAATAACGCATATCCGCTTGATGACCAGGAGAAGTCAAAGTCGTACGACGGAAAGCAGGTAATCATCGGCGGCACGCTCGATGCGAATGGCAGGAGCCTCCACGTGATCGATATTAAGCTTCTCCCGTAACCATTGAAGAAACGATTACACAAACCCAAACGGAAGGTGAGAAAATGCGGATCGTCCTGGCACAGTCCACTATAGGAGTTGCTTCGAGAAGAGCGTGCTTCTGGATCGAAACCATAGCATTGGTGTGCGGCATCGCTTGCATGCTGGCAGTGCTGTTTGCTGCGCTGGGAGCGGTTGCGGGGGCGGCTGCCGGAGAGCCGGAATCAGGTCAGTACGCATCACCATCCGCCGTTCGTCTGCAAACGTTCGAGGGCTTGATCACGGATACGCAGTGCGGCGCCAGACATGCTGCCGCGATCGGCAAGGCCCCCGCTGATTGTACGCGGGCATGCGTGCACGGAGGCGAGCAGTTTGCGCTCGTCGATGGTGATGCTCTTTACGTGATCGAGGGTGATCCGCTGATGCTGAAAGCGGCAGCGGGGCAGCGCGTCAGGATTAAGGGTGTTCTTAACGGAAAGAAAATATCAGCGATCTCTGTCCTTAAGACCTAGGCTGCTGATGCGATTCGGATTAGGATTATAGGTACTAACTCGGCGACTTCTAAGCATTGGCTGAGAAAGGAACCTTTGAGAAAAACAAAAAGCCCGCCGCGGACGCGGCGGGCTTTCATTTGACTGCTCGTGTCGCAAAGGTTATTTGCTCTCCAAAGGAGCGATGTCGACGATATGGAGAGTATTGGTATTCGGGTCCATGGTGGCCGTAACTTTTACGTTTTGTCCTTTGAACTGTTTGGCCTTGTCCTGGTCATCCAGCTGGTAAGCGGCATTGCTTGACGAATCCTGCAGAACGAGCTTGTCGCCTGCCTTGGTGATCTTGCCTTCGAAGCTCTGCGCAGACTGGCTCTGGGCATCGGCCGGTTGCTGCTGAGTGGCGTCGGGTTGGCTTTGCGGCGAAGCCGTCTGTTGCGCCGCCAAGTTGAGTCCGAAGCTAGTCAAGCCCAGCATCGCAATCACTGTGAACATTCGTTTCATCCGTCATTCTCCCAAGTGTGAATTTGATAGCTCAGGTTTGTGCGATCAAACCGTCGCACGAAGCAACTGCAAGCCTGCTGCCAAATTCTTGGCGGCCTCCAATCGCGCGGTCTATCAATTGAAATCGCTTTTCTGAAACTCGCGATTGAGCTGTGGTAGTGCAGAAACTTCCGGCGCATATGAAATTTGTGGTTAGGGAGTGTTTTGTAAAGCGCTACGGTAATGGCCGGATGCGGCTCACGTTAGTGCGATTCAGAAGCTCCATTGTTTCCCGAGTAATACCCAGCCCGGGTTGCGACGCGCAAGGGAGTGGAGCCGTCGAGAGCCTGGACACGAATCGAGTGGTAAACGCCCGGCGTGTGCGGATTCGAGGAGCGATAGCCGATTACGTATTGATTCCGGATGTCGCGCGCAATCGCACTCGCGATGGATTCCACCTGGTCGAGACTGGATGGAAAAAACGCCGTGCCTCCAGTTTGCTCGCAGAGAGTGCGCAGAGATTGTTGAAGACCGTTGTCTGGCCGCCCCGTCTGCTCGAGCGCGATGGCGTAGAGGACGGGCCCGTTCTTAGATTGCAGCTTGTGGAGAGCTTCCCGGAAGGTAGCCTGGCTCGCGTTGTCCCGCCCGTCGGTGACGACTAAAAGAACTTGCTTTTGGAGTGGGGAAGTTTTGTGAAGGTGATCGGCGGCTCCAATGAGAGCATCGTAAAGGGCAGTACTGCCTCGGGTCTCCACCCGCTGGAGAGCCGCTCTAAGTTTGCCGACGTCCTGTGTATAGTCCTGATCGAGAAAGGCATCTTCGCCGAAGTTGACGACGAACACACGATCCTCCCGCTGGCTCGCGTCCACCAAACGCAGGGCTGCGTCGTTAACCTTCGCCCGCTTAGGCAACATTGATCCCGAGTTATCAATCAAAATTCCCAAAGCCACGGGAACGCGCTCCTGGCGGAAGGAAGTTACTTCCTGCAGTTTGCCATCTTCATACACTGTAAAGTTGTTACGGGCCAAGCCGGTGATCAAATGATTCTGTTCATCGACCACAGTGGCGTGCAAGATAACTTCTTCGATCTCTTTTTTAAAGACAAAACCGTTGTCATCATCCTGGGAAGGGACTGCATCCTGGGGTGCAATGCTATCGGTTACCGTCGAGGAGGTGCTTGGCGGCGCTGCTGCGGGAGGGCCCGGGTTCTGCGCCGAACTTTGCGCCGAACTAACGCACGCGAAAGCCAGAAGGCACACCAGAAGTCGCCAGATCAGAACCCGTGAGACCCCCCCTGAGATTCGACTAACGGTTCCGCCGCAGTGACCCGCGCTTCTCTCCATTCGTCTATGCGTTGTGCAAAGCACGGCGCAGCCCCCTTTTGGATTCCGAGGGACTAGATGAATTTCAGAGACAGAGGGTTGGCAGTAATTGTGATCCTATGCCGTCACCAATAGCTGAAGTTCAGTTTGTCGAGCCAGACCGAGTAAGCCGTCTGCTGGTAATCCCCATCCTGCTGGTAGTTGATGGTTACGCCATACCAGGTGGTTGTCGTGGGGTTTTCGTAGTAGTTGAGAGTGGCGGTGTTGCCATTGAGCGTGATCGATTCGAACAGGATCTGATTATCTGAGGTGCGTTGGACCTGAAGAACAAGATGGTTCCAGGCGTTTGCAACGGGATTGCAGGCAACACCAGTTGGGTGCCATTTCTGGCCGGGATTGTCCCAGATGTCCCATTCATTGCCCCCGGCGACGCGGCATTCATGGCCCCAAATGAAAGAATAGCCGCCAACAAACTGGTTAATATCGAATTCCAGTGCCTGCGAGACGCCGAGATCTTTGACATAGAAATAGACGTCATAGGTGAAGTTGTGGAGGGCGGGGACGATCGTGTGATTGGTGTCGGGCATACCCTGCGAGGAAAAGTCCCCGATCAGGTGGTTGTTCCAGAGCGCGTCTGAGTAATCGGTGTCGCCGCCAATATCCATGAGGGTTGCGTTGCCGCTGAGCGATGGAGACGAAATGTTGTGGGTCATCGACCAGGTGACCTGCGGGCCGGAGGGCGTGCAGGAAGTGCAGATGTTATAGGACGGCGGGAGCAGGCCATAGCCGGTCCAGCCCGACTCTTGATGCAGATTGGTAAACGTGCCGGAAGTCGAGCTGCCACCGACGGTGATCGTGATGGGAGTTACCGAAGCCCCACCACACTTATCCCACTCCTCCACGACGGTATGGTATGTGCCCGAGGCAAGAGTAAGTAGTGTATTGAGCTGAGAGCCTTGCGTTTGATAGGCGAGCACATTGGGCGCGGTGTAAATTCCCATAGACGCGACCCCGCCTGAGCAAGAAGAAGTAGCCGAGGCCACATACTGCACCGTGGGGCTGACCGTGGTGTTGGTTTGAGGAGCAGTCACGGTGACTTGCCCACCGCTGTTAGCACCTGCAACCTGGATGGTGACCGGGGTGGAGGCGCTGCCTCCGCAGCCATCCCACTCCTGTACGACGGTGTGATAGGTGCCGGGGTTTAACGTGAGAGTTGTATTCAGACTCGCGCCCTGTGATGTGTACGCCAGCACACCCGCAGATGTGTAGATGCCCATGGCGGACACGCCCTTGGCGCAGGCGGTGGTCGCAGTTGCGGCATATTGAACTTGCGTGGACACGCTCGAGTTATTGGTAGGCGCTGTGACTTGCACCTGGGCCGAACCCGCAGAAACCTTAATCGTGACCGGCGTCTTGCTGCCGCCACCGCAATTATCCCAAGACTGCACTACGGTGTCGTAGCTGCCCGGGCTCAGTGACAGCTCGGTGTTGAGGCTGCTTCCTGAGGTGCTGTAGGCGAGAACGTTAGGTGCGGTATAGATTCCTATTGCGGAGACTCCCGCGGCGCAGTCGGTGCTGGCGCTCGCGACGTATTGAACCGTGGTGCTCACCGTGCTTCCGTTGGCGGGCGCCGAGACTGTGACACTGCCAGTGACATCGGCAAAGGCGAGGGTTCCAGAACACAGTGCAAGAAAAACGAGGACAAACCTTCTCATAAGCGAACTCCGGTCGTAGAGTACGGCGTAGCAGTACCTACAGTTTTGTGGGATGGGTTGTAAGTGATTCTATGTAGCCCCTCCACTGCATGCAAGAAAGATTGGTGCCGGAAAGAAATCAGAAGTTCTAGGACCGACTGTCGAAATCAGCGATCACTAACGATCACTAAAGTTTGCTTGGCCTAGGGGCTTTCACCGATATATCGCACCGCGATACTGCATCTTCTGTTTTCCTGACATCTTCGGGACGTATCCTCCCATCTCATGCATACCTCGATTTGTACCGGGCGATCGATCCCGATGAAACGTCGGGGAGACGCCTTCACCATTCCGGGGTAGGGCGATTTCGGAAAGGAAGTAGTACGTGGAACTGGGAGCATTCGTGATGGTTCCGGGCGGGGACGACTTCACAGGGAAGCGTGAGGCTCAACCCCATGGCCTAGCAGTCTTCGAAAATCCGCGAGCGCCGTATTCCTCGCGGACGCCGATACTGGGCAATGACGTCTTGCAGTCATGGATGGATCGCGTCCGCAAGTTGGGAGTGCAAAGTCTGTGGCTTGCTTCCGGCGCGGGAGTGGGCGCCGCGACCAACGCTCTGGCTGAGTTCGCCCGCCAGGGAATCGAGCGCCTGCTTGTAATTGAGCTCACGTCGTATGCGGAGTTGGATCTAGCCGATTTACTGCGCTTTCATTGCGAACGCCGAAACCCGGTGACCGAGGCCCACGATGCCGGGGGTCAGCTGGGAGTGCGGCTGCTGGACCGTCCCGCGCTGCGTGTAACCGGGGACAAACACGAATCTTGCTGCCCTCCGTCTGAGAGCATGCGAAGTCCCTATCAATTTAGCGGATATGCCAAACGTATTCTGTCAGCCAGAGAAAGACAGGAGTTAGTTGGAGATGGCCTAACGGGAGCATGCGCAATGCGCCCGTTGGGAACCCAGATTCGCGAGCAAGTGTGGATCGGGGAGGGAGTGAAAGTTGCGACTTCTGCCCGGGTCATCGGCCCAACCTATATCGGAGCGCACACAATCGTCCGGGCTGGCGCCACCATCGGTCGATTTGCGTCAGTAGAGCGCGACTGCGTGGTGGATTGCGGAACCACGGTGGAGCGATCCACAGTCCTGCCGGATACCTACCTGGCGCCGGGCCTGCTTATTCGAAACGGCCTGGTGGATGGGAGACGTTTGGAACATCTGGGCTGGGGAGCAGTCGCAGATCTGGAGTTGGCAGGTTTGGGAAGCAGGATTCCGCGGCGTGGTTCGCGGAAACAGCCGTTCAGTCCAGCCACGACTGACGCCTGCTCGCGAGGCGACAACGCCATGGCGCCGCAATTCGCATTGTCTTCCACGGAATCGCAGCCATGGCTGCAGGTACAGCTGTGAAAAGCGGCAACGATGAAAAGTTCGGGCATGAAAAGTTCAATCATGAAAGGTTCAATCAATGAAAGATAGGGCCATGAACGGGGCAGAGTGGAGGGTCCTTCCATTTCCTTCGGCGTCGAGTACTGCGAGCCGACGGGCGCAGCGGAAAGATCTGCTCAACACTCTGCGTGTTTCCGAATCTCCGGTGATTTTGGATTTCTCGGATTGTCGCTCGTTGAGTTTTGAAGACATTGACTTGCTCCTGGAGGGCCTGGCGCTAGTGGCAGGTCGAGATACGCAGGTGGTGTTCGTTGCAGGCTCCAGCGCGACCCGGGTACTGCTCGAGGTGACCCGCATTTCTTCGCTCGCGCCGGTATTCAATTCCATTGAAGAAGTTTTTGCTCATCCGCTGGCGGCAACAGAACGCGATTCTGAAGATCGTGCGAAAAATCATCAAGGTGCGAACCAATCTCAAACACTTTGGAGTGCGTAAATGAATCAGACAGGTCGCGCATGTTCAAAATGCTTTTTAGTCGCCACGTTGGTGGGTGGATGCTTGATTTCGAGCGAAATACCTCTTTTGGCAAGTCCTCAGCAGTCTAGCCAATCCAGCACTGCCGCCCAGAAGCCGGACGATTCGTTTCCCGATGCCCCGCCAGCCCAAAGCGCTCAGACTCTGACGATACAGACACAATCGGGCCAGCAGTCTGCCCCAGCGCCCTCGGGAGCTGCTGGAGCGAAGGCGGCCAATGTGAAAGGAGCTCCCGCTGCTCAGCCCGCCGGCGCCGCGGTGGCACCCGTCCGTCAACGCGGTCACCGCTCGCTTCTGATCAAGGTGGGCGTGATCGCAGGAGCGGCAATAGGTGTCGGTGCAGTGGCGGCATTGTCGGAGAGAAGTCCAGCGCGGCCGCCCGGGGCTTCGCCCGCCGTACATCCCTAGGCCTTCATCCCTGAACCTTAATGCCCGAACCAGGAGTGCTCTGAGAAATGGTTTCCGATAAAGCTGATGTGACGACCACGGTCCCTCGCCCGTTCCTGATCAGCTTCTCGGGAATCGATGGAGCCGGGAAGACTACGCAGATCGAGTACTGTTCGGTGTTTCTGAAGGAGCAGGGCCTTCGTGTCTTACAGCTTAGCTTCTGGGACGACGTCGCGGTCTGGTCGAAGATGCGCACAGGAATCGGCGGCCGGGCATTGAACTCCAGCCACGCGGACCGGAAGGGTGAAGGTTCATTCTCCCCAAGAAACAACAAGCACATTCGGAAGTGGTATTTGAGCGCAGCACGAGCCGGCTTCTACATGCTGGACGTTATCCGATTGCACCGCCTGCTTGCCAGTGAGCAGATAAGCAACTTTGACGTTGTAATCTTCGATCGTTATGTCTATGACCAGATCGCAAACATCGATTCACCGTCATTTGCAACTCGCAGCTACATCAAGATGCTTTTGAAGCAAACTCCCGTTCCCGACCTGGCATTCATTCTCGACGCGTCGCCTGACGCGGCTTTCGCGAGAAAGCCGGAATACCCTCTGGAATTCGTGCACCGAAATCGCCGTGCTTTTCTGCAGCTGAAAGAAATTCTTCCGAAGCTGATCGTTATTTCCGATGCGAGGCCGGAAGATGTGAGAAGTGAAATTGTTTTTCATATCAGCCGCTCGCGGCTCGCAGAGCGCGTTTCGACCGAGGGAAAACCTGAAGTTCTCGCGGACAACGCAGTAGTACAGCAACAGAGTAGCTGTAGCGTACGAAACGACCCAACAGCAATCATTTAAGTTGCCATCCAAGGCTTGCGCGTTATTTCGAAAGCGAGGCCTTGAATGGAAGCTGGAGTCTCCGAGAATCATTTTTCCCTGGTCGTGCCGACGCTCAACGAAGCGGGGAATATCGACAAACTACTCACTGCACTGACGGATGCACTGCGAGAGACTCCATACGAATATGAAATCGTGGTAGTCGACGATGGAAGCACCGACGGAACGATGGAACAGGTTCGTGACTGGACCAAACGGGATGCGCGCGTTCGCCTCTTCTCACGTACTGGAGAACGAGGTTTGGCAGGGGCGGTGTTGTATGGCTGGAGTCAATCTCGGGCGAACCTGCTCGGCGTGATTGACGCTGACCTGCAACATCCCCCTGAGCTGTTGCCGGAGCTGTTGAAGCAAACCGAACATGCGGATATCGCCATCGCCAGCCGGTATGCGCGGAATCAGGGGACGAAGGGTTGGAACCCTCTGCGTGCCGCCGTGTCCCGGCTAAGCACGCTCGCTGCATCACCGTTAATTAGGAAGCATCTTCAAGTCACCGATCCGATGTCGGGCTTTTTCGTAATCCGCCGCCGCTGCATCGAGGGACTGGCTTTCCAGACGACGGGCTTCAAACTCCTGCTTGAAATTCTCGTTCGCGGCCGTATCGGGACAGCTCGGGAAGTTCCTTACCAGTTCGGTCTTCGGCGCGCAGGCAGAAGCAAGGCCAGCGCAAGCGTGGCCTTTCACTATTTGCATCTTCTGGGGCGGCTCTCGCGCGATCTGGTGTTGCGTTCGAGCGAGCAATGAAGATCGCCCTCATCACAGCATTTCCGCCGAGTCGCCAGGGGCTGAATGAATATGGCTTCCATGTGGCGGAGCAGCTTCGCCAGGAGCGGTGCGTTGATCTGACGGTGTTGGGAGATTATCTTCCCACAGCCGCTGATGAACTGCCGGGTTTTAGGGTCGTTCGCTGCTGGGGTTTTGGAAAGTCCGCCAGCATCGCCACGCTAGTGCGCGCCATTCGACAGGTGAAGCCTGACGTGGCCTGGTTCAATCTGGGTTTCGCGAGTTTCGGAGACCGTCCTGTTGCGGCTGTGCTGGGCCTTTTAGCGCCGGCCGCGGCACGGCTAAACGGAGTGTACTCGCACGTTACGCTGCACCAATTGTTCGAGACGGTCGACCTGGAAGATGCTGCGGTTTCGTCGCCTCGGCTGTATCGCGCGGGAGGATGGCTGGCAACGCATCTGCTCTTAAGCGCGAACTCGCTCTCCGTACTGATGCCCGCTTATCGTCGAACGCTCGACGAGAAGTATAGGCGTGGCAGGGTCAGCGTGAAATCGCATGGCATTTTTGCCGGACGGCCGGACCCACCAGACTTTACTCGCCGGGGAAATCCAATCCATCGCATTCTTGCGTTTGGAAAGTGGGGTACTTATAAACGCCTCGAGTTGCTGATCGAAGCGTTCAATCGGGTGGCGATGAGGTTCCCGGACGTAGAGCTGGTAATCGGTGGCGGCGATCATCCAAAAATGCCAGGCTATGTGCAATCGATGGCGCAGCGACACGCGAACCATCGCGTTCACTTTCTGGGCTATGTGCCCGAGGATGCGATTGCCGACCTGTTTCGCGAGGCGAGCCTGGCGGTGATGCCCTATACGTCGTCCGCTGGATCGAGCGGTGTGGCGCACCTCGCGGCGCAGTACGGGGTCCCGGTTATTGCGTCCGGTATCCGCGACTTTCGGGATCTCGCGGAACATGAAGGGATTGCCATGCGATTCTTCACGCCCGGCGATGCGGATAGCCTGGTGGAGCAGCTGCTCCTGGCTTTAGATTCTCCGGATCAACTGAAGGAGATGGCTTGGCGGAGTTATGCAGCAGGCGTGGCGATGAGCATGCCGCAGGTGGTGCGAGAATACATCCGGTCTTTCCGCCAGCACGAGCGCGTCAAGACCCTACAAATAGCGGCTGGGTTGCGTCGCGCGGGTCGATTCCAAAGGGAAGAGAGGCTTGCTCGCACAGTGGGCGAGAAAATTCAAAAGTGGCAAGACGAAGACGAGATCGCAAGTCCCACTGCGTAAGAGGGCGCGGAAGCCTCGCTGCAGGCTAAAAGGCGACACAGGGGCTGAAGCCCGCGCTGATGTTCGGAACTCAACGCGGCGCTGAAGCGCCAGTCTTCCACGGCACTTGGCCGGCGTCCGCAACAGTAATTACTTATTTCTGATTCGGATTCTGAGGCTGAGAGTTTTGTGCCGGGGAAGAATCTGCCGGTTGCGAGCTTGGCACCGCCTTCTGGTCTTGTTCAGAACCGGGCGGTGGCAGGGCCGGAAGTGCCGGGGCTTGCACCCCAATCGAAGGTACAGGCGTTGCGTCCTGCTCACTACTCACGGGGGTTCCGTCACGACGCTTCAGTTCGATGGGCCTGCCTGCGCGGCGCTTCGTTTCTTGAATCGCTCTCAATGTGGCGTCCACATCCGCGCGGTTGTCGTCGGCGAGAGTGTCGACCTTCCGTCCCTCGGCATCACGACGTGTAGCGTAGCTTACCTTCGCATGCGCGTCTCGCCCAGAGCGCGCCGCTTCGTAATACATTTCTGCGCTCTCCCGATCACCTGCCAGCTCAGCGACGTAGCCCAGATTATTCAGGGTGAACGCATTCTGCGAATCAAGACGATATGCCTGCAGGAAAAACTCTCGTGCAGCGGACGGGTTGTTATCGTTGAGGGCGGCCACTCCACGCAGATTGAGACGAGCCGTTGCTGCCTCGAAGCCTTCGCCTCGCGCGATTTGCTCGCTGATGGCCGCCGCGTTTGCTGCGGCTACCTCGCTGATGGGACGGCCGCGCCACTTCAACCGCGGAGTCACGACGACCCGCTGTTTGGAATGCATGCTGGCCGCTGTGGAGTAACATCGCAGCGCGCCCTGGAGATCTCCAACAGCTTCCATCGCATAGCCGAGGTTGTTGAGTAGGAACGGATCCTGGGGATGGCGCGGCAGGGCTGATTGCAGGACGTTCCTGGCCGCAAACACGTGCCCTTGTTGAAGCAGCACAATCGCCTGCTCGTTAATCCTGCTGACTTCCTGATCAGAATCCTGCACCTGCCGAAACGCCTCGTCCAGTGGCTTGCCCTTGAGGGCCGCTACGTTGGACTGGTCGATGATCGCATCGGTACGTTCGCGCGCCGCAAGCGCGTAGTAGCGCAAGGCTCGCTCGGCGTCCCCTTCCAACTCGGCAACGTAGCCAAGATTATTCAAAGTGAACGGGTCGTCCGGATCCAGCAGGTAGGCCCGATAGAAGAGTTGCGTGGCCTTTTTCTGATGCCCATGCTTCAGTTCCGCGACGCCCGCGCGATTGAGCTTCTGGCTGGGCGTGGATATGCTTCGGCCCGGAATGGGGACATGCAAATCGCTCGCGGGCGCGGGAACTGCCCCGGCGAAAAGTTGCATCGCCAGCAAACCCGGAATCGCGAAGAATCGACCTGCTTTGTTCAGGTTCATCTCGGTGCCGAGGTTATGATGTGCGAAAGCACCGTACGGTTGACTACAGCAAACACCCTAGCTCGACACCCCCATCCAAAATGGCCGAACTTCGCATCCAAGCAGCGATGCCAAGACTCTTCCTTGCCATAATCGTATCGGCCTGCTGTGTACAAGCGCAGACCGCCGCGCCAGCCACTTCCATCGCCGCCTCAGGCAACGATGGCGGCTCACAGCGATCGGTTGCGGTTGCAGACGCGTCCTCGGAGCCTATCCCCGGCCGCAAAGTGGGGCTGGTACGCGGCGTCGTCAAGCGGCTCGATCCGATCCACGACCAGCTTTTAATTCATGCCTTCGGCGGCGGTGACCTGCGGATCGCGTTCGACGGGCGGACTCGGCTTGTTTCCGAAAACACGCGCACGCGTTTTACCAGTGTTCCGGCGGGGTCTGTCGTGTCGGTCGACACGGTTATCGACGGTGGAAAGCTGTTTGCGCGCGCGGTGCGAACCGGCCCTTCCGACGCGGCTCAGTTGAGCGGGCAAGTCGTGGGTTATAACTCGGCGAAATCTCGCCTCACCCTGCGTGATCCCATAAGTCCGGAAGGTGTTTCGCTACGCATTACTTCGAACACGATGGTTGTGAACCAGGGCCAGCCGGCTTCGCCGCAGGCTTTATCCCCGGGAACGCTGGTGCGGGTGTGGTTCTCTCCAGCACAAAATGCTGCGAATAAAGTTGAGATTCTCGCCGCACGGGGAAATTCCTTTACCTTTGAGGGTCGAATTATCGCTGTAGACCTGCGCTCGCGTGTTCTGTCCCTATCCAACCATACCGATCAAAGCGTACGTGAGCTTGCTATAGGCTCGCTGGATGCGAACAGCCTCGCTCTGTTGCGAGAAGGCACCGACGTTAATATTCAGGCCGAGTTCGATGGAGACCGCTACGAGGCCCGCACTGTCACCATCGTGCCGCGCCCTCAGTAGTATTCGCCACCGGTCGCAGATGCATTCCCGCAACAGCTCAAGAGGTTTCAATTTCGGCTAGCTTTTCCCGCAGTATCCGCGCGACGAAGAAATCGCCATCGCGGAACATGTAGCGGACAGTGTGTCGAGCATAGCGCGTCAGGCTTCGCAGGTTGGTCTCGTGCCAACAGCAAGTGTCCATGTTCGGAGACAAACCGCAATAGAAACGGAAGCGGCGGTGCGCCGATTCGGGCATGGTCATCATGGCCGCTGCCATGCGGTGATTTCCCTCAAGAATCGTCAGGGGGTGATGCTCGTCGATGCCGATCAGCAGCACGACGTCGGGCACATGACTGCTGCGGAGATCACTCGCGATCTCCCTGAGTTTTTCCAGGAATTGACTCCGTTGACCGCGAGCCAGCCCCGCTTCGGCGCGGCGAACCATTTCCGTCAAATAAAACCCGCCTCCGGTAAAACGCCGCCACTCATTGCGGGGGAATGACCGGAGGCGCGCCAAGTCGCGCCGGGTCAGTTCGATCTCCCACCACTCCGTCCCTGCAGGCAGTTCACGCCACAGACCGCCTCGACGCCGGAACAGCAATGCTCGCCGAATGGCGTTTTCATGAGGATGTTCAAGATCGGCATGCTCCACCAGATGCTTGAAATCCTCGCGGTATGGATCAAAGTCGGGATGATAGAACTCGCTGCGCAGGAATTCCGCGATGATCTCTTCTTCCGGAACGGGCCGCAGGCGTAGGAAGGATTGCGAAGTCGCAGGAACGGCATCCACCGATTCGTCCTGCTCTCGTAAGAGCGGGATCGTGATGACCGCGAGCAATCCGCACATCACGAATACCTGCGCCACGATCACCTGGGACAAGGAGGCGTGATAGCGCCAGATTGCTGCACCCAGCAAAACGCTCGCGCCCAACTGTACCCAAGCCACGCTGCCGGTGCGGCGCGAGATCTCGTACATCATGAAAACCACGGCAATGCCATAGATGCCGGTCATGATCGCATACTGGTTTAAGAGGGCCGAGAACGAACCTGTCGCACTCAGCAGGAACGGCTTCCCGAGCAGCATCGCCCACACAGCCGCCGGCGTGAGCGCCACCGCCACTATGAATGCGGACGTGACTGCTCCCACGATGAACAATCCGGTGTACAACACCGAACGGCCGCCCTCGCGATTCGTGTGACTCGCGGTTATCGGAAACATGCTGCTCACGACCGACCACGACAACATGAATACCACGCGGCCAACCAGAGCTACGGCCGCATAGATTCCCGCTTGCGCCGGCGGAAAGAAATGCTTCACCAGCAGGATATCGAGATTACTGAGAATCACCTGCCCAATGAAGTAGAGGATGGCCTGCATGCCTTCGCCAAAAGGCGCAATCTTGATCAGCCCCGGTTTCGCCCGAGCTTGAGGCCCCGGCTCACCGGCGATGTACGCGGCGACGATGGAAAGCAGCACCGCCGTCATCACACCGGTCACTCCCATTCCGAAGTGTAGAAAGAGCAGAGCGCAGGCGAACTTAACTGCCACCTCCACCACAACGCTGATGGCCAGGCCGCGAAAATCGTAGCAGCCCTGCATCCTGCCGCGGCGCACTCCCAGTGGCATATACACCCCGGCCGCGATTGCCAGCAATACCAGATCATGTTGTGCTGGCAGGTTGAAATACGACTTGAGGTAAGCGCTGCCAGCAGCGAGCAGAATGGCGATCCCCAGGCCTACCTGCCAGGCACGGCGCAGCATGGTGGCATAGATTTGCGCGCGGACAATGGTCTCAGGATTCCGGGCGACAAATTTGGAAGTTACGATCTGGAACGACAACGGGATGGCTGCCACCAGCATCAGCAGCGTGTATAACGCCGAGGCGTGGCCGAAACCAGAAGCGCCTAACATACGGGCGATCAGAATGTTGTAAAGCAGGTTGGTTGCGGCCACCAGTCCAGTGCTGAGCAAAAGGATGGCACTGCCCCGCACCACATGCCCGCGCAGGATTTCTACATGTCCCGACTCTATGGTGGCTTGTGCTTCCGGGAGTGTCGTCATAACAAAGTTGCGGTCCTTACACATTTGGTGCAGACAAATCCGGGTGCGTCAAAAAGTGACCTGCGCCGCCGGAACGACCTGGGTGCGCCCTTGTCCGGGAAAGTCGTAAAAGCTCTGCTGCTGCAGGCCGAAAGAGAATCTCAAGGGATAGGCGAGTGACGCTGTCTCCGACGATATGGCTTTGCCGAAACCTCGTTCGCGTGTGTACGAGAGCAGGAAACTCGAAGTCACACTGTCGTAAGCGTGAAAGCTTCGTCCTGAAGACCATGCACCCGAGGCGGAGAGCGTCCAGTGTTGACTAAGCACGGCGTCTACACCGAAGCGCGGACGGAGAGCTTGCGCGATCGCGTACTGGCTGCCTTCAACTCGCCAGGCCCGGAGAAATTCCGCCGCCGCCAAAACCCGGATGTGGGAACCTAATGCACGCTGCAGACCCGCGTAGGAAATTGTCTGGTAGTACTCATGGATCGACGGTCCGAACAGCAGGTCGCGGGCGGTGTACCCGGTCAGCAGCGCGGTCTTGCCCCAGGGCCTGCCTACGCGAAAATCGATCGTGCCCGAAAAATCACGCGAGTGCAGATTCTGCTCCGTGAACGGACCCGCTTCCCGAATCAGGTTGCCGGAAAACGAAAACCAATCGCCAATCGGGCTGCTGGCCACATAAACGAACTGGCGAAACAGATTCTGATTCATGGGTACCGGAGCAAGCGTGTCGCGACGGACGGTGTACTGCAGTCCGGGCAAAATATTCAGCTTCACACTGCCAAGCTGCACAACCGGCGCCACGGAAATATTGAAGATGGTATCGAAGGTATTGCGATCTTGAATCAGAAGTTCACTCGGGAAAGAGATGCTTCCCTCAGCATTGCGCTCGCCGACAAAACCTTGAATTTGAGGAAACGAGTCTGGCCTGAATTGAAAGCGCGAATCGGCGAAGGTCTCAACCGAACGCCGCGGGGGCGGCAACAACGCGGCATTATTTTGCACGCCGAGCAGGCGAGCGTCCATTTGATAGATGTTCACATCTTCAAACACCGCATCTACTCGGGCGTCTGAAGCCATGCCAAGGCGATCGGTAATGGGACGGCCTTCTTCTTCGGCCAGTTCTATTTCCGCCGTGCGGGTCGCCGGGTCCTGCGGATCCAACTGGTTGGCCTGGACGAAGGATGCGAGGGCCCGATCATACTCGCCGCGCTGGCGATAAGCATTTCCCTGAGATACCAGAAAGTTATAGTTGCTGTTACGATCTGGATCGTCAGGCAGGCTGGCTAATTGCAATTCCGCGCTACGCGTGTCGCCCAGCGCCAGCGAAGCGTTTGCCATACCCACCGCCACCGATGTGTCGTCGGCGCCCAGCGCCTGTGCGCGCCCATACATGCGCTGCGCCAGTGGATACTCATGGATGCTCCCCAGGATCTCTGCCGCGTTCAGGTAGTCGTCTGGGGAGGTTACGTCGGTGGGCGCGACTCTGGCTTCGGCAAAGCCCAGAGCGACCTGCTGTTGTGCATCGGATGTCTTGCCTTCATCCGCAAACAGCCGACCCAGGGCAAGGCGAACCTCAAGACGATCTTGATCGGAACCTTCCAGAGCCCGCGCATACCAGGCCATCGCCTGGTCGCGATGGCCCATGATGCGCAAGGTGTCCGCGATCACGAGCAGGACTTTGTAGTCCTTCCCGCCACCAGCACGTTCCGCGGAATCGATTGCCTGCAGAGCCTCGGACGACCGTTTGAGCTGCGCATAGGATCTTCCCATCTGCGCGGAAATCATCGGATCATCTGGCGCCACCGCGAGAGCGCCGTGCAAAGTGTCCACCGAGGCCGCATATTTGTGGGCCCGGTACTGAACATCCGCCAGGGCGATGTAGGAATTCGGAGTGTTCGGATTCAGTTTGATAGCCTTGCGAAATTCGTTTTCTGCGGAAGCCAACATCGCTCGCTGCCGGTAGCCCTCGGCCTTGACCAGATGCAGACTCTCGGAGTCGGGAAGTAAACGGGCCGCAATTTCAGCTTCTTTCAGAGCTGCCGTGGAACGCCGCAACTGGAGCAGCGCATAGGCCAGCCCCAGGTGGGCTTCACCATACTGTGGATTCAGCGACAAAGCCTTACGGAAGTCCTGCTCCGCTTTGGTGGCCAGGCGCATGTCGTTATAAACGTAGCCCCGGTTCATGTAACCGACCGCTATCTTGGGATCAATCTCCAGGGCGCGCGTGAAATCGCGAACCGCAGCCTCATGTTCGTTGTGATCGGCGTGCACGTACCCCGCGATCAGCGGCAGATCGCGATCACCGCTGAGCACAGATTCATAGCGGTCCACGATTTTCATCGCCTCATCGAGGCGCTTGAGAAATAGAAGATCATAGGCAAGATAGTCGACCGCCTCGCGGTCGTTCGGCAGTTTTTCGATGACCTGATAGCCGAGGTCCGCCGACTCCGCGTAATTTCCGGTTATCGTCAAGTAGCGCTCATGCTCCCGCATAACTTGCGGATTTTGCCGTATCGTCTCCGAGGCGCGCCCGAGCCACTCCTTGGCCTGATCGAGGTGGTGCGCTTCGAGGGCCGCATTGATTGCACCGGCCACAATCAACGGATTGCTTGACGACCGCTGGAACGCCTGCTGGTAGCTCTCTTGCGCTTCCGGAAATTGACGGTCTGCGCTGTACAAATCACCCAAAGCGAGGAAAGGCACATAGTCGTCGGGATTTTTTTTTGCCAATTCCAGGAAATAACCGCGGGCGGCCTCGTCGTCGCCCATCTCGCGGGAAAGGAATCCGAGTGAGCCCAACGCGCCCGCACTCGACGAATCGATTGCCAGCGCCTCACGGTAGGTCTTTTGGGCCTCTTTTTTTCTATCCATCTTCCAGAGTAGATTCGCGTAGTTAAGAAGCAGAACCGGGTTGTGCGGCTCGATTTGCAGGGCCTCTTTAAAATCTTTTTCGGCGGAGTCAGCGTTACCTGCACCCAGTTCGGTCGCTGCCCGCAGTCGCAAGAATTCTGGCCGGCCGGAGTCGGTCACGTTGATCGCATTGATTGCGTTCGTTGCATCTTTCGTTACGCGATCGGCGTTGGTGGTGTCTCCGGCGTCGCGATAAAGCTGGGCAAGATCGACGCGCAGCGAGATGGGGTACAGAACACCCTCCGGCACGCCTACGGGCAGGTGCTGCAACGCCGCCTCATATTCGCGGATCGCATCATCGTTCCGGTGCTGGACCGCGTCGAGCCGTCCCCGCAAGGCGAACACGCGGTAGTGCTCGGGATTCAGTGTTGCGGCATGATCCAGAAGAGCCGTAGCTTTGTCGACCTCGCCGGCATTCAGCATGGCTTGCGCGGCGTTGAGTTGGATCTCAATATCCCGCGGTGCCCGGCTTGCGGCCACGCTATAACTGCGGGCAGCCGCGTGGGTATTGCCGGCCAGCGCGTAGGAGTATCCCAACTCCGCGAGCGTGCCCGCGTCTTTTGTGCTCAAGCCCTCGAGAGCGCGGATGGCCTCGTCATAATGACCGGTATCGCGGTAATAGGACGCAACCGCCCGCACCACCTCGGGATTGGTAGGAGCGGCGTGGCGCGCGTTCTCGAGCATTTTGTGCGCCGATTCACCGTCCCCGATTCGCTCATAGGCACGCGCCAGCAGAAGTTCGGTTCGTGGCGACGGCTTTACGGCCTCCGAGCGTTTCAGATAGTCCAGCGCTCCTTTCGGATCGCTGGGCAGCAACAGTTCGCCCGCGAGCTGAAGATCCAACTCGCTTCTGGGATTCGCAGCCAACACCTGTTCGACTGCTTGCTGGGCGTCCGCACCGCGGCCCATTCGGGCGTAGGTTTGTGCCAGACCAGATAGTCCTTCAATCGACGATGGCTTCAACGCGAGACCACGACGATAAGCATCGGCTGAGAGCGAATACTGTCCGCTCAATCGGGCTGCGTACGCCAGCGTGAACCAAAGATCGGAATTCTGCGGAGCGGCGTTCACCGCGCGCTGGGCATGCGCCGTGGCGCCTGTCGCGTCTCCGTGTTGCAACGCCGTCTGCGCGGCTCGTGCCTCGCGTGCAACCTCAATGCTCGCGCCCCATCCCATGCCGGTCTCGTTATTACTATTACTGGATATGCTTGAGGACGGTGCGGCATGCTTCTTCGAAGGCGCTTGCGAAGTGGAGGAAGTTTGGCCGTTTATGTCAAAGGTTTGGGCAGTACTGACGGTGGCTACCATCAGGACTGCAAAGCCCAGCGATCTCCTGAACGCTGAATGCACCATTCCTCTTCCCGACCTCCTGACGTCTGACTGCCGACGAAGGGAATACACGCCTGCCCTTCCGTCGTCGCTCTGATGCAACAACGTCTTGTTTCGGTTGTGCACTTTTGAATGACAGTGCACGCATCCTTGCCAAAAAATCGCTGCCAACCTTTCTCCGCATTCCGGTAATCAAACCGTCGCTCAAATGAGAGACCGCCAGGAAATGTTCGCGCTCCCGATTAAGGCCAGCGTTTGGCAACGTCCGATTCCAGTTGCTGCCATCATCTTGCTGGCGCTCGCCATTCACGGACCTTTGCTCGTAATGCAGTTGCCGGCTACGACATCCTATGATGCGAACCTGCACATCTTTTTTGCGTCGCACTATGCGCATCACTGGTTCGATCCCTGGAATGAAAAGTGGTTTGGCGGCTTTTCTCAAACTACCTACCCTCCTCTAACTCACCAATGGATCGCGCTGCTTTCATATGTCGTCGGGCTCACCGAGGCCTTCATGCTGGTGCAGTTGGCTGCTGTTGTCCTACTTGCGGTGGGCGCATACCGGTTCGCGCAGCTTTGGGTGGATGACCGAGCGGCCAGCTATGCCGGCGTGTTGGCCGTGTTCGCCGGTAGCATCGCGTTTCTCGTCTATTCGGCAGGACAGCTGCCCACGACCTTGTCAGCGCCCTTGTATCTTCTAGCTCTTCCTTATTTCTATTCGTGGTGTATATCGGCCAGTTGGCGATCACTGTTGAAGGGCATTGCTCTCACGCTGGCCGCTGCATCGGCTCATCACGTCACGCTCATCTTCGGCTCGGTCCTCTTTGCGGTGCCGGTCTTGTGGCTGGCGTGGTATGACGGTCGCGAGAAGGAGCAATCGGGTGCCCCCATCATTGGGCGCGGTCTGGTATTCGCTGCGATTGCTGCTGTAGGTGTTGGGGTCGTTCTGTTGCCCTACTGGATTGCGATCATCCGGCATCCCATCGAGCAGTTGCCCATTCCGCATGCCAGCCGTTCGAACTTCTTAATGAACTGGGCCAACGGCATGAATTACTTCATCGTGCCGTATGGTGCTTTGATCCTCGCGTTGCCGTTCATTGTGATCAAGGGTGCATCGAATCCTCGTTTGCGAGTGCTGCTGCTGGCGTTCTGGGTCACCTTCCTGATTGCGCTGGGCGGTACAACGCCGGTTCCACGCTGGATCTTCGGTCGAGCTTTCGAAATTCTCACCTACGAGCGCTTCACGCTTTGGGCAACGGTGCTGGCATTGCCGATCGTTGGATTGTTGGTGGAGCAAGTGATCGACCGCTTTCCGCGCTGGGGCGCGATCAGCGTTAGCACTGCCGCGGTTGCCAGCCTGGCGCTCGCGATGGGTTGGCTGACATGGAGCCCGTTTAAAACGGTTAGTTCGCTGAATGTGGATTCGGTGGTCGGGTTTCTGAATCGCGATGGTCACGATCAGTACCGCTATCTCACGCTCGGATTCGGCAACGCTCTTTCCAAAGTTTCGACTTATGCCAATGCGAACAGTATAGATGGCGAGTACAACTCAGCCCGGCTGCTACCGGAGATGACGCGTTACGGCGCAGCACAATTGACCAGCGCCAAGTTCTTCGGCGCCGCGGGCATGGATTCGCTGCGCGCCATGCTCCAGCACGCCAACCACTACGGTTTGAAATTCATTTTCGTGCACGATCCATTCTATGAACCTCTCTTGGTCTTCGGTGGATGGCGCCAGATCGAGAGCTACAATTCCGGTACGATCACCGTCTGGTCCAAAGATGACGCGGTTCCTGCGCGGGTGATTCCGTCAGACGCCGTACCTGCCCCGTGGGAGGGATTGATTTGGGGCATCCTGCCCATCGGCAGCAGCATTCTGGCGATTTTGTTCGTGTGGTTGCTGGCCGAGCCGCGCCGTGTGCAGCAAGTGATCACGCTTCCCACGGAATCATCGGAAGGTATCTACGCAAACGGGGTGCGCTCATGAAGTGGGGACTGGTTGCATTTCTCACCATCTCTACCGCGTTTCTCGTTGCTCTTGCCTGGCTGCAGTCCGGAGGGCTAAAGCAGCACGAGATGTTTTCCGCGGTGACGCCCGAAGAAGCGGTACAGGCTCTCATGAGCCAGATTCAGGCGCACAACTACCAGCAGGCATATGCCTCGCTCGATCGTGGCAGCGATACGGATCTGGCGTCCTTCAGTCGTGAGCTGGCTGGAAGCGACGGCAGTTTGCGCACCTACTCCTCACTGCAAACCGCGGAAGTTTCTCCGTTGCACTCCGATGCTGACCAGGCTTTGGTGCGCGTCAGGATGAATTGGTCGAGCGCGCTGGGCTCGCTCGATGACGTTCGGGATTTGCACGTACGCCGCGACGGTTCGGTCTGGCGTGTGGTGTGGCCCAAACCGGCGTCTTCGACCGTGCCTCTGCAGGTGGTGTCAGTGAATTACTTGCGCTGGGAGGTCATCGGCCGCAACTCGTCGCAAAACTGGGGTGCGCAAGACGTAGACTCGCCGAAAGTTCGTATCACGTCGATGAATGCGATCTCGCGCCCCGGCCGAGTGGTGATTCTCGGAGAAGTGGAGAACGAAGACACCGTCCCCGCATATCTGAACGTGAATGCGACGCTGCTGAAAGCTGACGGTTCTCCCATTGAGGAAGAAGGCAGTTTCGATCTGATCTCGCACGTGCTGCTTCCCAAGCAGGTTTCGCCCTATCGCATCGACTTTCCAGGCGTTCGCATGGACGCGGTAAAGAGTGTGCGCATGGATGCGCGTGCTCTCCTGGTTCCGGCCAGCGCTGATCCAGTAATTGCGGTCAGCGACCAGGCAATAAGCAAAGACGGATTGGACCGAAACGTGTTGAAGGGTGAATTGGTGAACGAAAGCGGCCGCCCCGTCAACATCGCGCAGGTTCTGGCAGCTTACTATGACAACTCTGGAAAAGTAATCTGGGTGTCGGATGGCTACGTTGATCAGGCTCTCATGCCGCAGGTGCCGGTACCGTTTGCCGTCGATATTCCGGATGACATCGCGGCACGGTTACACAATTATCGCGTCATCGTGAATCACTACTCGCGATCGAGCAGCTAGCATGGAGCGCACTAAGCATAGTTATTTCGCATTGCGCAACTGCCTGGCAGGATTGGCCGTGCTCTGCGCGTTCTTGTCTGGTCGGGCAGGGGCTGCCGAGCTGCGCGTACCTGCAACCGTGGAGGCAGGGCAAAGCTTCTCGATTCCCACCGCGGGGTCCGGGCCGGCCACTTTTTATCTCGTGGGCCCTGACCATGTTATGAAACGCATCGTGACTCTTGGAATCGATATGGCGATTCAATCCAGCGATGTGCGCGCCGCGGGCCACTATCAGGCAATCCTATGTGGCTCATCATCATGCACTTCCGCGGCCTTCCAGGTAGAAGCCGCGAAGCCGGCGCATCTGAGCTTTTTTCTGCGTCCTTCGCGCGTGCCTGTCTCCACTCCTCAGTCGATTGACGCCACTGCGTTTGTGTTTGACCAATACTTCAATCTCGTTCTGACTCCAGCCACGGTGGATTTCCGCATCACCCCCGCGAGCGGTGCCAGTTTCTCGCGTCAAAGTTCCACGCGACGAGGCGTGGCGTGGATGCGGATGGATTCGACGCAACATGAGGGCCGGGTTGAAGTGACGGCAGTTTTAGGCAACGTGGAAGAAGCGCGGGTGATTCAACAGGTCGCGGCCGAGGCTTGCGGATTGCGGACGAAGGCTATCCCCAGCGGAGATGTGGTGACCCTCGAAACTGATCCGGTACGCGATTGCAGCGGCAATGCTCTTCCCGATGGCACCGTCGTTTCATTCACTAAGGTGGATCGGGAGGGTAAGAGCACCGTGGACACGCCGATCAAGAAAGGTGTAGCGCGAGTGCAGTTCAGCATTCATGGGCCGGCACAGATCGGCGTCGCCTGCGGCGTGGTGCTGGGCAATGAAGTGGCCCTCAACGGAAAACTATGAACAGCATTGCCCATCTGACGCTGGCATTCAGGAAATTCTCGCCGCGACTCCTCAACGTGGCAGCTTTCGCTGTTGCTGCTTGCGTTCTGGCGACCGCCCAATCATTGCCTCAGGTCCACCTGGATGCTAGTGGACTCGGCCCGCGTCCCATCGAAGAGCTCACAGGTACAACGATAGCTCGCCATTACTCATTGGCATGGCGTGATATGGCGGGGGCCTTGGAATCCGATCGTACCGAAGGCCTGAGCGAAGAGTTCACCGGATTCGCAAGGGATCGACTTGTCCGAAGAATCGGTGAACAAAATCAGTTGGGTGTACATGTTCGGATTGTGGATCACGGCCACCAACTGAAGGCAGTCTTTTATTCGACGGATGGATCCGCGATGCAGCTTTTAGACCAGGCACAGTTGGAGATCCAGACCTTCGACGGAAACAAGTTAATCGACACACAAAATGCGCCTCGGGAATACATGGTTCTGATGACCCCCGGCGCCGACCGTTGGTACGTTCGCGATCTAGAGGAAGTCCCTGCCAACCCCTTGTGAGCGCTCGCTACGGGACGCGTAGTTTCGCGCCAACTGTTGGCCGCACCATCTCATCGTAAACAGAGCAGGAAAGTGCCGATGAAACTTTACCAGTGTGCCCTCTTGGGGTATCTCGTGCTCGTGAACTCCATTCCCGGCGCGTGTACTCACGCGAATTCCAAGAATTTCACGCTAAAAGACATCCCTGAGTCGCCGGGCAATCCCAAGATTCTTGCGGACTACCAGCCCTGGTTCGGCGATCCGGAACACATCGACGTCGGCTATAACAGCCAGGACCCAAATGTTCTGCGCAAACAGATTGAGAATGCTCGGAAGATGGGTATCTATGCATTCGCGGTGGACTGGTATGGTGCACGGCGTCCCTTCCTCGATCGATGTACGGCGCTCCTGCAGCGAATTGCTAGCGAGCAGCACTTTCACATCGCCCTGATGTACGACGAAACTCAGGACGATAACGGACACGCGACCGACGACGCCATGGAGGCGATGGAACTGGCTTACCAGAAATACATTGGACCCGGCGCTGCGGGACGCGATGCGTATCTGCTGTACCACGGACGCCCCGTCATTTTTGTGTTTCCAAAGCGCGGCCATACGGATTGGGACCAGGTGCGCCAGCAGGTGAATCAGTGGGAATCGCCGCCCATACTGATTTATGGGGACGACCCGCCAGCGCAGTTCGCCAAAGCCTTCGACGGCGAGTACGCGTGGGTGAATCCCGGGCGTAAAGGCTGGAACCCGGACGGCCAGGCGTGGGGCGAAGATTACTTGAGCGACTTCTACGCGAAGATGCGGAAACATCCGGACGAGGTGACAGTGGGCGGAATCTGGCCGGGCTTCAATGATGCCAAGGCTTCCTGGAGCTTGAACCGGCACATCGATACGCGGTGCGGAAAAACGTTCGAAGACACCTTGCGCCTGTTCGAGGAGAACAACGACTCTTCACATCCTATTCCGTTTGTCCTGATCGCTACCTGGAACGACTACGAAGAAGGGACCGCGATCGAACCCGGCTTGCCGCATTGCAGTGAATCGAAAGCGGACACCGCGCACGGAGGACGTCCATGAAGAAGGCAAGAGAACGCGCGGCTGCGATGTTTGAGACGCTGGCAGTGTTACATCTCCATGCACTCACGCCGCAGGGGCAGCGAGGCGAAACCAGCCCGCAGATCGACCGAGTTCTTTCGGGATTGCAACGCATGTCGAAAGCGGAGTGGTCCGATTTTCTGAGCTTCGCGGAGCTGCAGCGCGTATACCTTCGCACATTGCAGCTCCTGGAGAAATGGAATGTGGCGAATGCAGTCGGGCCGCTACCTTTCGATCTTCAGGAACTGGTGCAAATCGAGCAACAGCAGGTCGGACATGCTCTCGCGGCCTTATACAAGGTTGTGTGCGCACTGGAGCTGACGGGGCATTCTCCCATCGTGATCAAGACTCTCGATCACTGGCCCGATATCGGCAGCGATCTCGATCTCTTTATCGCAGCCACCGAAGCCGATACGGTGCGCGTGATGCAGAGCGAACTGAGAGCCGAGCCGCAGCCCCAGAGTTGGGGCGATCGCTTGGCGCACAAATGGAACTTTCGGATTCCCGGACTGACGCGATTAGTGGAAATCCACGTGGGCTGCCTCGGACAGACCGGTGAGCAGGAGGCCCTCCCTGCCCACCTGGAAGAAACCAGCATGATTCGCGATGCAGGCTTTTTTCGCTTTCGCGTCCCCGCCCCAGAAGAACAAGTGACGCTCGCGACTCTGCAAAGAATGTATCGCCATTTCTACATTCGCCTCACCGACCTGGTGAACCTGACGGCGCTGGTGCGGGCAGGCTGTTTGGATTTTATGCGGCTGCGCAATTCCTCCCAACGCTGGTCGATCTGGCCGGGCGTGGCTACGCTGCTGAAGATCACGTCGGACTACAACAGGCGCGTAGGAGCTGCTCCGCTCCCGCTCCCGGATTTTGTCGTGGGCTCGGCGCGTTTCGGAGCTGAGGTCACGTTTGTCGGAGAACAATTCCTACGTGTGCCCATGCTGCCACAGGGTTCGCAATTGTTTCTGCAGCAACTCATCGGAACAGGAGCAGCGTGCCGGTTTCGCGCCGCGGCTCGCCTGTCTCTATTGCCTGCGCTGGCTGCCGCTGCATTTGTCAATCTACGGCTTACGGGAGACGACAAGGGGATTTGGTAGCTCGCGTCAGCGCAAAACCAGAACGCGACGTCGCTGCCGAGACCTCATCATCGAGTGCGGCGAATATTTTCTCTCTACCCGAAGCCGGACTTCCGCATACAGCGTCCACTGGATACAGCGACGATCCTCATGTCGCTAGAGTAGCTAACGGCTCGGTCTGCCCATGCGATTGCGAGTGCAGAGTCGTCACGACGCAGCGGTAATAGCCAACCACCTTGTACAGAGTTTCATCCAACGTCGGACTCTATTTAGGAGCAGCGCGACAATGAAATCTCGGTACGAGTTTTGGTCGATGTTATCCGTCCTGTTGACCATTGTTCTGGCCGGTTGCCGAGGAGTCGTTGCAGGTCCGCCTCCCACTGCCGCGGTGACCATGTCAGTAACCTTGGCGGGAACGGGGACGGGAACCGTTACCAGCACTCCTGCGGGGATTAATTGTCCGACAACGTGCTCTGCGAGTTTTCCGCAGAATAGCCAGGTTACGCTTATCGAAACTCCGGGAACTAGCAACACCTTTTCCGGTTGGAGCGGCGCGTGCACGGGCAATGCAGCCTGCAGCGTGACCCTTAGCTCAGCCAACTCCGTGACCGCGACCTTCGCCGCCGCGGTGATCACGTCTGTGACCATGTCTGTGACCGTGGCGGGAACGGGGACGGGAACCGTTACCAGCACTCCTGCGGGGATTAATTGTCCGACAACGTGCTCTGCGAGTTTTCCGCAGAATAGCCAGGTTACCCTTAGCGAAACTCCGGCGACGAGCGATGCCTTTTCCGCTTGGAGCGGCGCGTGCACGGGCAATGCAGCTTGCAGCGTCACTCTAAGCGCAGCCGAGTCCGTGACCGCGACCTTCGCTGCCACCCTGCAAAGCATCAACCACATTGTTGTCTTCGCCCAGGAGAATCGTTCTTTCGATCACTATTTCGGCGCGTTGCGCGGATACTGGGCTCAGAATGGCATCCCCGATCAGTCCTTCGATGGTTTACCGCAGTTCAACCCGGTCAGCGGGATCGCTCCTCTGCAAGGCCCTGCTCCCGCAATCACGGGCTGCAATCCCGCCGATCCGTTTATACCGCCCAGCGGCAGTACGCCGGCGCAGAATACCACCTGTATCCCGGACACCAGTGTTTTAGTCACATCGTTTCATATGGCATCCATGTGCACGGAAGAGCCCAGCCCCTTTTGGAATGAAGCTCATGTCGATTGGGACTTGAACGATCCCATAGGGCTTAATCCAGCCGCTCTGAATGGATTCGTAGTCACGGCTGCCGATGACGCGCGTCAAGTAGTTCCGGCTTTGAACGATACAGACGGCCTGCGCGCTATGGGTTATTTTGACGGTGGCGACTTGAATTACTACTATTTCATGGCTTCCAGTTTCGCCACCTCCGACCGGTGGTTTACCCCCGTCATGAGCCGCACCCAGCTCAACCGCGCATATCTTTTGTCCGCCACTTCCGCTGGACACGTGTATCCCTACACCGGGTACACCAATACCACTATTTTTGAGGCGCTGCAAAACGCCGGCATTACCTGGAAGATCTACGTCAATCCCGAAGGTACAAACTGCACGCCTACTGATTCCTCATGCCTCATCGGCAACTCCTATATCAGCATGTTCGCTTACGAACAGACCATACTGAACACTCCGACTTTGCTGCAAAATATTGTTCCCATCTCGCAATTTACGACCGATACGCAAAATGGGACCTTGCCTCAGGTCGCTCTGATCGAACCAGCCTCGCCCGCGGCGCTCGATGAGCACCCCAACGATGTCGATACTGAATCCCCGAATGATATCCAGGCCGGCGCCAGCTACGTCTCAGGCTTGATCAATACTTTTATGGCTAGCCCGAGCTGGAAAAGTTCCGCGATGATCTTCACCTACGATGAATTCGGAGGTTTCTACGATCACGTTTCGCCGCAGCCCATGCCAAGTCCCGATGGTATCCAGCCGGTCGATTTGACGCCCAACGACATCTGCGACGCCCCCGGACAGATCGGAACCGGGACCTGTGACTTCACCTATACCGGCTATCGCGTGCCACTGATCGTGATCTCGCCTTTCGCAAAGAAGAACTACGTTTCCCACACGGTTTACGATTACACAGCTATCCTGAAGCTCATTGAAACCCGCTTTGGCGTGCCGGCGCTCACGAAGCGTGACGCTGCCCAGGCCGACATGAGCACAGATTTTTTTGATTTTGTGAATGAGCCCTGGGCCACGCCTCCGTCAGCGCCGGCTCAGCTCACGTCGGGCCAGTGCAGTCTGGCCGCTCCGACTCCCTGATTAAGACCATGCCCAACCTGGGCCGGAAGTTATTGCTCCGAGGCTCGGAATGATCCCAGAATAACCCTCCCAATGGGATAATGATCCAGTGAGAATTCAGCGATCGGTTCGGCTAGGCTTGTTGCTTGTCGTGTTTGCCTCCTCCTCCTGCTTGGCCGCAACCCGGCATTACTACATAGCCGCCGAAGATGTCACCTGGAACTACGCTCCCAGCGGTCACAACCTGCTGAATGGCAATCTCGTTCCGCAGCCGTGGTCGCGAAAGCTGGAATGGGATAAAAGCCGTTTTATCGAATACACAGACGATACCTTCACGACTCCGAAGCGGCAGCCCGAGTGGCTGGGAATTCTCGGCCCGATCATTCGCGCCGAAGTTGGAGACGAGATCGTGATCGACTTCCTGAATCGTGGACACCGGGGCCACGATCTGCATCCCCACGGCTTGCGTTATGACAAAAGCAACGAAGGCTCTCTTTATCTACCCGTTTCCAAAGGGGCTTTCGTGGCTCCCGGCGCCCGCTATACATATCACTGGTTTGCCAAACCCAGCAGCGGCCCCGGTCCGGGCCAGCCCAGTTCTATCGTGTGGTGGTATCACGCTCACGTCGAAGCAGGGGTTGAGATCAATGCGGGGTTGCTGGGACCGATCATTGTTACGGCGAAAGGCAAAGCCAAGCCCGACGGATCTCCCAAGGACGTGGACCGCGAATTTGTTGCCTCGTTCATGATCTTCAATGAGCTGGGAGCAAAGCCCGAAGGCCAGTTTTATGCCATCAACGGTTTCATCTTCGGCAATCTTCCCGGCCTGACGATGAAACAGGGAGACAAAGTACGCTGGTATTTGCTGGGAATGGGAAATGAAATTGACTTGCACAGTCCTCACTGGCACGGCGAAACCGTTACCGACGGCGGGCGAAACACTGACGTGATCGAACTTCTTCCCGGAAGCATGGCGACCGTTGACATGCTCGCCGACAATCCCGGAACCTGGATGTTTCACTGCCACGTGGAAGATCACATGGAGGCCGGCATGATGGCGGTTTACACCATCTACGCGCCGCCCGAGCGCGCCTGCCCGCTTGCTTTCACAGCCGGAGATTTCTGGAAGCATCCGGAAAACTTTACCCTGACCATCAAGAACACCAGCCACAAACCAATTGCCAGCCTGACGCTCACATCCGAAATGTTACTAGCACCTCAGGATTTGCGCCGTCCCTTCAACTCCGAGTGGTCTTCGGACAAGCCAATTTTGCCCGGCCAGGAGCAAACTCTTGAAAAGCCTGGAATTCGTGCTGCCAGCGCCCAGTCCGTCCTGGGTTGGGTCTTCTTCCCATATTCGGTGAAATATGAAGATGGAACCAGCTGGCACCCCCAAAGCGAGGGCGAGTGTTTTACCGTGATCTGGCGAGATCCGCAGCATCCCGATATGCCGGCCTTGCCTCCCCGGCAGATCGAAATGAATCCAGATTAGCGAGGCACTCCAGGCGTTTCAGTAGAATTTCTCCGTGATCGCCGAGCAGCCGATTCTGCTGAGTTTCTACTTCTCCTTCTCCTCCGAACCAGCAGGCAGCGCGAAGGCATAGACGTTGGCGTCTTCGGATCCGACATAAAGCACGCCGTTTACCACTGCAGGTGAGGAATCGATAGGGTCGCCGGTCGTGTAGCTCCACAAGAGCGCACCCGTCTCTGCATTAAGAGCGTAAATATTGTTGTCCTCGGAGCCCACGTAGACTACGCCATCCGCGACGGCGGGCGAAGACCCCACAATTCCGTTAGTGGTGTAACTCCAGAGCTTATTGCCGGTTTTCGCGTCCAGCGCATAAACGTTATTGTCATGTGAACCCACGTATACCAAGCCCTTCGCGACAGCGGGCGATGACTGGCCAATATAGCCGCCCGTCGGGTAGCTCCACTTCTGTGCGCCAGTCTTTGCATCCAATGCATACACGGTATCGTACCAACCCACGTAAACCACTCCGTCTGCAACTGTAGGGGAGGAAGTCACAATCGCATCCGTGGCGACATCCCAGAGTTGGTCGCCGGTTTTTGCGTTCACCGCATACACGTTGTACCCGCTCGATATATACACCACTCCTCCCACCACGGTCGGATTGTCGGTTACTTCGCCGGGAGCAGCGTCAAAACTCCAGATCTTGGATAAATTCGTAGCGTTCAGAGCGTACAGATTCCCGTCCGCTGAACCGATGTAAACCACCCCATCCGTTACCGCTGGTGAGGAATCGATGTAATAGCCCGTAGTGAAGCTAGCTACTTTAGTGCCGATGGCGGCTTTCAGCGCGTAGACATTATCGTCCCATGACCCGACGTAAACGAGTCCGTCGGCGACTGCCGGAGAGGAGTAATTCACGTACCCGCCGGTGTGGAATTTCCATATCTTTGCGCCCGTGCTGGCCTTCAGAGCGTAAACGTAATGGTCCCCCGAGCCGATGTAAACCACCCCGTCGACGACGGCGGGCGAAGAAAAAATGAAGCTGCCCGTTTTGTAATGCCACTTCAGTTCGAGCCCAGCGACGGTTTCCGGATTCAGCGCTGTCTCATAGGGGTTCAGGCGAGTGCCGTTGGCGAGGAAATGAAACTGCCTCCAGTTGGTAGAGACTTCCGTTTGCGAGAAGCAAGCTCCGGCCAGTAAGGAAACTGCCATACACGTCAGGCAGATTTGCCCGCCAATCCACTTTGCGGCCCTCTGAATCGTTTTTTTCATTGCAACCTCGTCTCTGGACATAGAGATGGCCAGTCCATACGCTGAGATTAGTTGCTGGATCAAGCCCGAGAGTTGTGGCACGCGCCGGAGGCGGGTTGCGACTGCCACTGCGTGCACACGGGCCGGCATAAAAAACCGGTCTCTGGATTAGGAGACCGGGTCTTGGACGCAACTCCGATTTGAACGGAGCTATTCGGTGTCTAAAAACACTGGAAGTTGATGCTGACCTGTCCTGGCATCAACTGGTCGGAGGTCGACATATTCGACAGTTTCCATTTAGCGGGAACATGTGGGTCGCCCCCCGTCGAATTAGTGTAGTAGCGCCAGCGTATCCATCCGTAGCTGTGCTTGACTCGGTCGACTGGATTGACGTCCTCGTCCACTCCATACTCAAAGATCTCGCGAAACTTACATGAGTCGGTATTCTGAACGACGCTGCAGCTGTAGGTATATTGCAGCGGCAGTGACGTTATAGAAAACGGCCGCGGTGGATTTGCGCGGTGGTCGGTGATTGCGATCGTTCTCGTGTCAAGCAACTCCAGCCGGGAATAGTCAAGATTCTGATCGGGACTCTGCAGGTCCTGGTCTACGTAGGTGTAGTAGTTCGTATTGTTAGGTTGGGTAGTGGGCGGAGGATTCCAGAATGAACTGTTCTCTCCTCCCGGAGCCGCGCACCGGGCGGCCCAGCGCATGGAGAGGTCAGAAGCGCTATTCTGACCGCCGTTGTTGAATTTCTTGCAGCTCTTCGGATCGTTCCAGTGGTTGACGCCATTCCAGACGCCCAATTCCGTGACCCATTGGTAAATGTAATTTGAGTCGTAAAGATTGATGTCCCAGGGATTACCCTGCGGATTCTTCACGTAATAGATCTTGGACTGATTTTGATCCCATATCGTGTAGACGTACGCCGAGGGCAGGCCATCGGTAATGCCTTCCATGTGATAGTTAGCGGCGAGTCCCGGGTCCATCATCATCACACTCAGCACATCCCAGTAGCGGTGCCCTGCCGGACAACTGGTCGTGGCTTGAATCTGGCCGAAAGCACTGGGTGCCAGCGGCCAACCTGCTGCTACCGCTAGGAGTCCAAAGATAAGAGCGCATCTGCATGTCCTCATTCGGTAAACTACCTCGCTGCCTCTCCTCGCAATGGCCGCCGTAGCGCTCACGACGAGGCGTGGCAAAGAACCCAAGGAGAATTCCAACTCCGCGGATTCGATCCTTTTTGAGATTATGGATTGGGTGGAACTGCCTACAATATGTACTAGACGGATGTCAATACACTAGATTACTTAAGTACACGAAGAGAACGATGTAGAGCGCAGGCGATGTATCTGTCCGCCTTAGATCGTCGAGCTGGCGTGGGAGAATTCGTTAATTCCCGAATCCGGGCACTATTCCTGCTAATCCAACTGTTAAAATGTGAAACTTTACATGCCTTTCTTCTCGCAAGACTACGGCGGCTTCACGCGGTAGGAGGTGACCCGGTATGACCGAGAAGGCAAGTTCCAAGGCGCTCCGAGACCTGCCTCCAGAAGACGTTTCTAAAGCCGTCTCCAGGCGCAACTTCATCAAAGGCGTTATCACCAGCGGGGTGGCGGTCTCTTCGGCGGGCTATCTGTTTCGTGGCTCCTCTCTTCTGCACGGCCAGCAGTTGCCTGCCGGCGTAGGCGAGCGCCTGATTACGCTCAACGTCAACGGTCAGCAGCGGCGCGTCGACGCGATGAAGCAGGAGACCCTGGCGTCGACCCTGCGTTACAAGCTCGGTCTCACCGGCACCAAGCTGGGATGCGACCGCGCGGAGTGCGGATCTTGCACCGTGCTTATCGACGATATTCCGTATTATTCATGTTCGGTACTCACCCATACCGTGCGCGCCCGAAAAATTGTGACCATCGAAGGCCTGGCCAGCGCTGACGGGACTTTGCACCCGGTACAACAGGGCGTCATCGACGAACAAGGCTTTCAGTGCGCGTTCTGCATGCCCGGCTTCATTATGACTACGGTGGGATACCTGAAAACCAATCCCAACCCGACCCGCCAGGAATTGGCGCAGGGTATCTCGGGGAACCTATGCCGCTGCCAGGACTATGACAAGATTCTCACCGCGATGATGCGCGGCGCCGAGAACTTGCGGAGGGCGAAGCTTGGATAACAAAAAGATCGCTTCGACTGCTGAACCCACCGAGCGCCAGTACGGAGCCGGGTACAAGCTGATCGGTAAGAACTACCAGACTCCAGATCTATATGCGAAAGTTACGGGCCAGGCAAAATATGCCGAAGATTTCCGAGCGGAAGGTATGCTGTTTTGCAAACTGCTGCTTAGCCCCATGCCCCATGCTCGGGTCAAGCGCATTGATGCAAAGACGGCGCTGGCAATGCCGGGAGTCAAAGCGATTCTCACTGCGAGCGATCTTCCCGCTCCGGCCGATACCCTCACCGACAATGGAACTGTAATCAAGGCCAGCAAGTGGGGCGAACGCGGCCTTACCAATGAGCCGGTTTATCAGGGGGAACCGATTCTTGCGGTCGCGGCGGTCGACGAACTTACTGCCGCCGAAGCCATCGAGAAAATTCATATCGATTTTGAACTGCTTCCTTTCGTGATTGATCCACTCGACACTTTGCGACCGGGTGGTCCTAATCCCCGAACGGATGGCAATGTCTGGACTCGGCCTGCGGGACAAAATCCTGGGCCACCGGTGGTTACAGAGCTCAAATGGACGAAGGCTGACTTCGCGGAACTGGACAAAGGCCGTCTTCCCATGGGCAAGGCGCCCGATACCTGGTCGTACGGCGATCTCGATTCCAATTTTAAGAGTGCGGCGCTGGTTCTCGACGAGACCTTCGTCACGCCCGACACCAGCCATCAGACTCTCGAGACCCGCAGTGCGATGGCTTACTGGCAGAACGGCAAGGTCTACATTTACACGGGTACCCAAAGCACGGCACAAACGCTGCCCGCGATCGCGCGCTGGTTGAACATTAGCCCAGACAACGTTGTCTTCATCAGCGAGTACACCGGAGGCGGCTTCGGCAGCAAAATTACCGGCGGCGTGTCGATGATCATCCCTGCTCTGCTCTCCAAGAAAACCAATGCACCGGTCATGATGCGCATCAGCCGCGAGGAGGAGACCTTCATCGGACGCGCCCGGCCGAGTTTTCAGGGCAGGATGAAAGTTGGTTTCTCCAAAGAGGGGCGGATCACAGCTCTCGACATGTTCGTGATCTGCGACAACGGTCCATACGATGCTGTGGGTGATGCTCCTTCATCGGGCCGCATCGTCTCTCTGTTGTACCAGCCGCAAGCCATGCGCTGGCGTGGCGTGACCGTGCTGACGAATACGCCGCCCCGTAGTGCGCAGAGTTCCCCGGGCGGCCTTCAGGGGATTGTCATCATCGAGCCCATCATCGCAAAAGCTGCGCGCAAGCTCGGAGTTGACCAGGTGGCAATTCGCCGCGTCAACTGCCCGGAAGGTAAGGCCCCGTTCGGACCAGCAGTGCAAGGAAAACGGCCGTATGCCACGAGCGCATTCCTCAAGGAAGCGCTCGACCGCGGCGCGGAGCAATTCAAGTGGAGCGAGCGGGTGGCGCGCACTCCAAAAAGGATGGGCACAAAAGTCCGCGGCGTCGGCGTGTCGCTGAGTTGCTATGTTGGCGGCACGATCGGGTTCGACGGACTTTTAGTCATCAAACCGGACGGGCGAATCAACTTCCAGTCTGGAATCGGCAATCTCGGAACGGAGTCGGTGATTGACGTGCATCGCGCGGGCGCAGAAGTTCTTGGTGTGCCGTGGGAAAAATGCGACGTTGTGTGGGGGAACACGACAAAGAATCTTCCTTTCACCTGCGTCTCCGGCGGCAGCCAGACGACTCATGCGATGACACGGGCCGCATATGCGGCGGCGATGGACGCCAAGAACAAGCTCCAGGAAATCGCGGCCAAGAAGCTCGGAGGCAAACCGGAGCAATATGAGGTCGCCAACGAACGTGTTTTCCGCAAGGGCGGCGCCGGCATGACATTGGCGCAGGCGGCAAAATACGCGATTCAACTGGGCGGCGCCTACGATGGCCACGAAGCTCCTGCCGATGTGCACAAACTGACGAAGGCGTCCGTGGCAGCGCTTGCGGGTCAAGGCCTGGTGGCGGCCGCCAAGGACAATTACCCACGCGACGGCTCGACATTTTCCTATGTCGCCAGCTTTGCAGAAGTTGAAGTCGACCTCGAAACCGGCAAGTACTACATCGTCGATTTTCTCGCCTCTGCGGATGTTGGCACGGTGATCCATCCCCGGGCGCTGGGCGGGCAGGTACTCGGTCGTTCGGTCTTGGGCATCGGCCATGCGATTGGTCAGAAGTGGGTGTTCGACCCGCACTACGGCGAAATGCTTTCCAAGCGGTTCCATCACAACAAACCGCCGACGATTCTGGATGTACCCGTCGACATGCAATGGACCGCGTTAGACATTCCCGACCCGGAGACGCCGGTGGGCGCGCGCGGGGTTGGCGAGCCGCCCGTTGCAGGTGGGTGCGCGTCGATATTGAACGCTCTTTCCGATGCGCTCGGAGATGAGATTTTCCAGCGCGCACCAGTGAACGCCGACACGATTCTGACCTCGCTCGAAGCAGGCCGCCCGATGCAGCATCCCTTGGCTGCCCATATTTGACGGCTCGTATTTGATCGAGGTTTTGAGGAGAAGTTATGGCTGTCATTCGAGACGTAATGCCCGCCTTCGAGATGTATCAGCCGAGTTCCGTGGCCGATGCGCAGAAGCTTCTCGAGCAGCATGCACCGGACGCGTGGGTGCTGGCCGGAGGGCTGGACAGCTTCGACTGGCTCAAAGATCGAATCAAGAAGCCCAAGGTGGTGGTCGACCTGAGTGGAGTCGACGAACTGCGGGGAGTTCGCATGACCGGCGATGGTATCGAGATCGGCGCGATGACCACGCTCACTGACGTGGTGAACCATCCCATGATCAAGCAAAAGTATGGTCTGCTGGCGCAGGCTGCAGAACTGGTGGCATCGCCGCAAATCCGCAATCAGGGGACGCTCGGTGGCAATGTTTCACAAGACACGCGCTGCTGGTATTACCGCGGCGGTTGGCCGTGCTATCGCGCTGGCGGCAACATTTGCTACGCCGATACGCCGGAGGGCCGCAACCGTGAGCATGCCATTCTGCACGCGGACCGCTGCGTGGCAGTGAATCCTTCCGACACCGCCCCGGCCCTGATTGCGTTGGACGCCAAGTTCGTCCTGCGCACCCCTAAGGGTGAGCGCGTGCTGGATGCCGAGGATTACTTCATCGGTCCTGAGATCGATATTACGCGGCTGCACATCTTGCAGCCCGGCGATCTGCTTACTGCCATTCGCATTCCATCCACCTGGGCGGGCGCCCAATTCTATTTTGAAAAAGTGCGGGACCGCAACGTTTGGGACTTCCCGCTCTTGAACGTTGCCTCGGCCATGGTCCTATCCGGCGGGACGATCGAGCGCATGCGGATCTCGGTGAACGGCGCCGCCGCCAGACCGTTAAGGCTGAAGGCAGTCGAAGATGCTGTTCGTGGCCAGCCGCGGAATGCGGGCACTGGCGAGATGGCGGGAAAGCTTTCCGTGCAAGGAGCGGTTCCGTTGCAGTTCAATGCCTACAAGATCCCGCTGATGAGAAATCTGGTGAAACGCGCGATCAGTGGAGTCGAGGAGGCCACATGGGCGTCTTAGAGTGGGCCACGAGTCCGTGGGGCCAGAGCGTTCCCATCCATATTGCCTGGTTCCTGATCTGGGTGGCGCTGATCGCAGGGTTGCTCTTCCTGATCGTTCACGCCATCTACGTGATGTATTTCGCCAAGGCAAGAGAGTTCGCCGGCGATGCTTCTCCGCAAATCGTAGCGCAGATACCCAAACGTGTTCCCCGGCACTCGCTGGTTGCGCGGATGTTTCACTGGATCATGGCGGCCTCCATGTTCACGCTGCTGTTCACCGCGTTTCTCCCGAAGGTGGGCGTCCAGTTTAATTGGGTGACCTATCATTGGATCGCCGGCACCGTGTTAACGGCTTCTATCGTTTTTCACATCATTCATGCGTCCTTCTGGCTGGATTTCTGGTCGATTTGGCCCGACCGAATCGATCTGGACGATGCCTGGAAAAGGGTTCGCCGCTTTCTCGGAATGCCCGCGCCACCGCCCCGAAAGTTTGCCAAGTATCCCCTGGAAAACAAGCTCTTCCACGGCGTCATTATCTTGTGCGGCCTGTCGGTAATCCTCACTGGCGTTTTCATGATGTCTCGCGTGCGCACGATCTTTTTCCCGCGGAATCCGTATCTATTCGGCGACATGACCTGGGGCCTGATGTACGTGCTGCACGGATTGGCGGGCGTGGGACTAATTGCGCTAGTCATGATGCACGTTTACATGGGCCTCCGCCCGGAGAAACGCGCGATCACGAAATCGATGATCTTCGGCTGGATGGACCGCGACTTCTATCTGGAAGAGCACGATCCCGATCGATGGAAAGTCGGGACTGTTTCTTCGTCACCAACATCGAACCGCATCGAAGGTCGAGGACTAACCGATGCCGGCTGAGATCCGCGATCGTTGCGACTCTGTGGAAGAATGCTACGAGTTCCTGCTGGCATACGCAGCCCAGGGCTTACCGAGTGACCAGGGCAGCAAATCGGGTGCACAAGTCCGTGAGTTCCTGCAACGTGCCGTGGAAGCTTTGACGGGGCTGCCGGAAGCTTGTGCGGTGGCAGTCAAACAGGAAGGCCTTGAGCCCGCAGGCAAATACCTGGCGTTCGTCGCGGTGCTCGATCGCGATTCTCGCGACTCTCTTGCTGCCATTGAAGTGGTTCTCGCTCAACCGGCGATCAGTTCCCAATTGATTGACAACCTGAACGCTTCCATCCACCTGCGAGCGCTCCTCACCGATCTATTTCTCCTGGGGGAGATTCTGAGAAAGCAAAATAAGCCGGCGATCGAGGCAGTCACTAGCAACGGCGATTGAAGACCGAAACCGGCGACGCACCTGGCGAAAGCAGCGAACAAAAGCGCTCAAGGCGGCATGACTCTCGTCCGCCCCGGCACTGATTGCGGGGAGACGGCAGGCGTTTGCGGTGATTTGCGATTGAGCGTCGATCTCTACTTCTTGTAAACCACGCCGCCCTTCATTACAAATTCCACATTCTGCACCGCGCTGATGTCCTGCAGCGGATCGCCCGGCACGGCAACTATATCGGCCAGATAGCCGGATTCGAGTGCCCCAATATGTCCCTCCCACCCGAGCAACTTGGCTCCGTTCAACAGGTCCGCCTGCAGCACCGCCAGTGGCGACATTCCATGCTTCACCATCAGCACCAGTTCGCGGGCCTGCGTCCCGTGTGGGAATGGACCAACGTCCGAACCTACCGCCATGGGAACGCCAGCGGCTACCTGCTTCTTGAAGTCCTGCACCTTCAAGTCGAGCATCTGATGTTCCCGGGCAGCTTGCGCCGGCGTCGCCGCATGCTCGGCAAAATATTCGAAGATGGTAAAAGTCGGAACCGCGAAGATTTGTTTCTCGCGCATCAACCGCATGGTCTCGTCACTAAGTTGGTTAGCGTGGTCGATCGAGGCCACTCCCGCCTGCGCGGCGTAAAGCGTTCCCGGTTCTCCAGTCGCGTGCACCGCGACTTTTCGACCCAGCCGCGCCGCCTCATGCACGGCGGCTTCAAGCTCCGCTTCGGTGTATTGGTAAATCGTGTGAAACTTTCCGTCCACCACCGAGTCGGGCCCGGTCTCGTAAATCTTGATGAAATCCGCGCCTTCCTTGAACTGCCGCCGCATCACCGCGACCAGTTCGTCCGCGTTGTTCGCATAATCTGCATTCGGCAGCACATGCTGCTCCGGGTTATAACCGATTGCGTCCTCGTGTCCGCCCATGATGTTCACCGCATTGCCGCTGATGCGCAGCCGCGGGCCCGGAATGAGTCCTTCGTTAATCGCGTTGCGAACCGCCGTATCCGCCGAGCCCGCGCCTTCGGTGCCCATATCGCGTTCCGCAGTGAAGCCCGCCATCAGATCGTCGCGAGCCGCGAGCGTAGCTGTGATCGTGCGCTGCGGCACTGATTCCTGAACGGTCTGCAGATCCTCCGCGCCCGGATGAAGAAAGAGATGGATGTGGGCATCAATCAGGCCGGGCATCAGCGTGCGGTCACCCACATCGATCACTTCGGCTCCGGCGGGACGCTTGACCGCAGTCCCTACTTCGACGATTCGATCACTCTGCACCAGGACCTCGCCCGGCTTCACGATGCGCCCGTTCTTTACGTCCAGCAGCCGCGCCGCACGCAATACGACTGCGTGCACAGCGTCAGGTTGGGACTGACCAGCGGCATACGAAATTAGGCCTGAAAGTGGCAGCAACAGGGCGAAGCACAAAATGCAACGAAGTTTCGTCATAGATTTGTCGGACGCGATGGTACCACCTTGAATCAGGAGGGTGCCAGAAGTCCCGCGCAATGTGCCATGTTTTGTAAGCATTGTGATTCAAATCACATCGGAGCATGCGGCCTGTCACCTCGGTAAATGGACGAAAATGCGAAGCTTCGTAAGGGCCATGAACCGCTTCGCCATTCTCACGAACCGCAAACGCGCGCTGATTGCGCTGGCGCATTCGATAGTATTCTTCGGGATCGCATTGCATGGTTTCGCATCTCCCAGAACCGCCATCTCGCTGCACGGAGCCGCTGCCCTCACCGGCGTATCGCTCCTGCTCATCTACCTCATCGTAGCGTCCGCGCTGGCCTGGCTTGTGGTCATTTCCCGATGCACAGCCGAACGGACCTATTTCGCTTTCTGCGCCAGCAGCGCAAGCTTTGGTCTTCTGCGTACATTGTTTGGAGACGTGGAGTTGCCGGCCGCGCAGTATCTGCGTGTCCTAATGCTGACCTGCGCCGTGGTCCTGGGGAGTTGGATCTTTCGCTCCTTCTCGTGCACCCCGGCGCGAGAAGCTATTCCCGACTAGCGGCCAACGAGAAGCCGATTTCGTGCCTGCCTCAAACCGCGCGCCGATTCCGTAGTACACTTCTCGCCATGATGCCCCGACGCATTGTCTTTGTTTCATTAGCTCTTGTTGTTTTCACTTGCGTTCAGCTTCCGGCGCAGGATAGTTCTTCTAAGCCTACACGTGGAGTGCAGAAACAATCCTTCGGCACGCGGGAAGGGAGGCCCATCAACTTGTATACGCTCACGAATTCCCATGGCGTTGAAGTTCGTGCGATGAACTACGGCGGCATCATTCTTTCCATTCGTGTCCCCGACCGCAAAGGCCAGTTCGCCGATATCGTCCTCGGCCACGAAACTCTCGAGGGCTACATCCCGAACCCTCCCTACCTCGGGGCCGTGGTCGGGCGCTACGCCAACCGCATCGCCAACGGCACCTTCACACTCGACGGCAAAACCTACACCTTGCCCAAGAACGACGGCCCCAACACCCTGCACGGCGGCGTTACCCGAACGTTCGACAAAGTGGTTTGGGACGATGCGCCTCTCAAAGGCGACAAGCCGGGCGTGACGTTCACTTATCTCAGCAAGGACGGCGAGGAAGGATTCCCCGGCAATCTGACGGCCAAGGTGACTTACACCTTGACTGACGACAACGAACTCGTGATCGACTATGAGGCCACGACCGACAAAGCCACACCCATCAACCTCAGCCAGCACAGTTATTTCAACCTCGCGGGCGAGGGCTCGGGCGACATTCTTAACACTGAACTCATGCTCAACGCCGACCGCTTCACGCCAGTCGACAAGAATCTGATTCCTACTGGAGAACTCCGTCCGGTGAAAGGAACGCCATTCGACTTCACGAAGTCGACAAAAATTGGCGCCCGCATCGAGGACAATTACGAGCAGCTCGTGCTCGGCCATGGCTACGACCACAACTTCATCATCAACCGCAAAGATGACGGCCTGGAACTAGCTGCGCGCGCGTTTGAACCTGGCAGCGGGCGAGCTCTCGAAGTGTTTACCACGCAGCCCGCAGTCCAGTTCTACACCGGCAATTTTCTGGATGGGACCGTGACTGGGAAACATGGCCACGTCTACAAGCGCCGCAACGCCTTCTGCCTGGAGACGCAGCACTACCCCGATTCACCCAATCATCCGGCCTTTCCCTCGACGATTTTGAAGCCTGGCCAGACGTTTCACGAGAAGACGGTGTTCAAGTTCTCGGCAAAGTAGCGAACTAGCGTCGAACTTGGCTGATCGGGGGTTGTGGGAAAGGCACGACTTCAGAGGTTGCGGAAACAACTGACGGCTGTGTGCAGTACCGTGGAAGAGCGGCGCTTCAGCGCCGCGTAAAGCCCAAAATCCGCGCGAGCTTCAGCCCCCGTGGTCGCATTTGTGTCTATAGCGAGTTTTCCGGTCAGTTTCTTCGGTCGCACTGCTAACCTTGGCCCCGGTCACTCCCCCCGTAACTCCTCCAGCAGCGCCTTCTCCACCTGCTTGCAATGCTGCGGAGTGAGCTTCGCACCCTTCGACGTGAGGTAGAACGTGTCAATCGCCATCTGCCCTTCAGTGTCGATCAGAGCAATCTCGATATTGCATTCCTGATCGGAGAGGCACGAAGCAATCCGGTGCAGAAGCCGCGGGCGATCCTGGGCGATCACCTGCACCAGCGTGCTCGACGAAGAACACGCATCATCAAACTCAATTCTGGTTTCCACCTTCACTTTCGTCGCAATACTTTTTTCCGAGCGCTGCCGGTCGCGCAGCATGCGGTCGAGATCGGCCTCGCCCAGCAAAACTTCCGTGATGCTGCGCTTGAAACGCGCCCACTCGGAAAGGTTCAGCTCCAGCGTGCGAAAGCGGTCAGTAAAGTGAATCGTATCGACCACCGTTCCCGCCTCGTTCGAAAATGCATTAGCCTTGACAATGTTCATGCCCCAGGCCGCGAGCACTCCCGTCAGCGTCGCAAAAAGAAACGGACGGTCGCGTGTGACCAGCGTCAAATCGTACCAATGACGCCCCCGCTTCAAATCAATCTGCACCGGATCATCGGCAACCCGGTCGGCCATTTCCAGATGCTGCATCACTTCTTCCGCCGAATGCACGCGCAAATAGCGCTGCGGAAAGCCTTCCACAAAACTTCTGAACTTGTTGCTGGTCACCGAAGCCAGCGAACGAAAGCGCGCAAATTTGTCGTCGTGCACATCGGCGTGCACGCGCTGGTCGGCACTTCGGTTCAGGTAATTCGCCGCGGAAATGTAGAGCTGCCAAACATTCTCAGCCTTCCAGGGAGTCAGCGCTTCGGGGTTCACCGCCTTGATATCCGCATAGGTCATCAGGCACAACATTTTGAGGCGCTCCGGCGTGCCCACTTTTTCCGCAAACGCCGCCACTGTTTCCGGATTGAAAATATCCCGCCGAAGAGCGCCCGACAGCTCCAGATGATTGCCGATCAGGAAGAGCACCGCGGCCCGCTCGCTCGGATCGGCGTCAAGACGGTCCAGGCAACGTCCAGCTATGTCGAGACTGGCCTCCACATGATTGCCACCGGGCACGCCTTTCCCCGTGTCATGCAAGAGCAGCGCGAGGTAGAGCAATTCCGGATCTTCCAGTTCGCCCAACAGTTCGGCGTAGCGTTTGTCCCACTCCGACTGCGACTCCCGCAGGCGGTGCAGGCTTTCGATCGCGAGAAATGAATGTTCATCAACCGTGAAGCGATGATAATAATCGCGCACCACCAGCGAATCGATGGCTTTCAGTTCCGGCAGAAGCAAAGTTAGCAAGCGCAGCGAGTGCATCGCCCGCAACGCATCGGCGGCGTGAGGCTGCAGCAAGGTTTCCTGCAGATAAAGCCAGAGTTCTGCCCCACGGGGCGGATGCGACGCGAGCGCCGGTAATGCCTGCTCGATACGGTATTCCGTGGTCGTGCTCAACTTCAGGCCGTGGTGGGCCATGAAGTGAAAAAGGCGCAGCAAGATTTCCGGATCCTGCATCGCGGAAGGTTGCTGCAGAAAAATCAATCCGTCGACCACGGAAAAATCGGGTGTCGAAAGCCGCGAGCGCCAGCTCTGAAATTGACGATAAAGCGAAGACCACGCCTCCGGGATTTCCTCGAGCAGTTGCTCCACGGTGCGCTGCACAGCGCGGGCGTGGCCAAAATAAATCCGCATCCAGTCCGCCGCCGAAAGCTCGGAAGAATCCGTGACGCCGATCCTGCGCGCGGCCGCTTCGTCCTGCGCCTCCCAGCTGAGCGCGTTATCGTCGCGTCCGTGGCGAAAATGCAGAAAGCAGCGCGCCGACATCAGAAACTCCAGCGCCGCATCCAGTTGCCGGCGCACCGGAGCCCGCAGCGAACTGGCATCGGGCCAGTCGTGGAGCTTGTCCATCGCCGAAATCAGTGCCAGCCAGCAGGCTACGTTGTAATCGCGCAGACCGCCCGGAGTTTCCTTCAGATTCGGTTCGAGGTGGTAAACCGTCTGGCCGAACTTGCCATGCCGCTCGCGCGTGACTTCCGCCAGCCCCTGCAGAAGCGGCCCGGCCTCCCGCTCCACCAGCTTCGGAATCACCTTGTCGTGAAGCCGGGCAAAAAGATCGCGGTCGCCCGCCAGGTACCGGCAATCGAGCAGCGAAATCGTGAACTCAGTATTGTTGGGGTCGTAACGCTCGCACTCGGCCAAAGTGCGCGTCGCGGGGCTCAACTTTAAACGGAGATCCCACAGCTCCTGCGAAAAGCGCCGAACCGGATCTTTGAAAGCCTGCTCGTTGCCGCGATCAGCGAACAGAAAAAGCAGGTCGATATCAGAATAGGGGAACAACCATCCCCGCCCGAACCCTCCCGTGGCGACGAGCGCAAAGTTCCGCGGCTTGTCCACCTCAGGCGAAATCAAATCCAACCACAGACGCTGCAGGATGCCTTCGATCAGCCCGGTGCGTTGCGCCACGGCTGTGCGGCCGTCGCCGCTCGCGGCGAACTCCCGCTGAATCCGCGCCGATTCGTCGCTGAGGGAACCGCGCAACTCGCTGATTAATGAGGACGCTGCCGTCATGAAAGTGAACTTGTACTCCCCTGCGCAGGCCACATGTGGGGAGGGCTGCCGTCACAGCCGCCGTTCAATTGCTTTCCGCTTGCGTCCCGTAGAGGCCTCGTCGTCGTTTTACAAGTGCTGCTTTCTTACAACGCACCTTCGCCGCGCTCGTCATTGCGAATACGAATTGCTTCATCCACGCGGGTAAGAAAAATTTTGCCATCGCCAATTTTTCCTGTGCGAGCTGCCCCTAGAATGGCCTGCACGGCTTTTTCCACGATCGCGTCGGCCAGCACCATCTCCAGTTTTGTTTTTGGAATCAGGTCCACGCTGTATTCCCGTCCACGGTAGACCTCGGTGTGTCCTTTCTGCCGCCCGTGGCCTCGAACCTCAAGCACCGTCATGCCTTCGACACCAACTTCGTGGAGCGCGGTTTTCACTGCGTCCAATTTAGAATTCTGAATAATCGCCTCGACCTTAGTCATGTTTTGTTTTTTGAGTCCTGTTCTGCGTCCTTAACGCCCTCGCCGCGCCAGGTCACCGCAAATTCCCGCCGGCAGATTTCACGCCAGCTTCTCCCCATAGTATTCCTCTTCCGCCTTCGAGAAGAGATACCGGCTCGACACCTTTTGCTGTTGAGTGATTGATCGCGCCGCGACTTGTGCCTCCAAGATTTCCACGTCTACGATTTGCCACCCAGAATTCGCAGTTCCACGTTCCGACGTCTGCACGACGAAATCTCGGCTGCCGACGCGCAATATCCTTGCCCGCCCGCCTCCAGCCCTGGACGCGCTCACTCTATCGTTCGCAGCGCGTTCCCGGAAATTCAATCTATTTATCGGCCCTATCAGGTTTTGTTATTGAAAGACCGCAGAAACTGGCCGGCGTCTTCGCAAGGAGGGCGTTGCAAAACGGGCGCGCTTTTCAGAGCCGTGCCCACGTTCCGCTCAGGAAAACAAGAGAACCGCGGACGACTAGTGCGGCTGAGCGCTCAATCCCTGAGGTGCTCCAGGCACCGGCGGCGGAGGCGCTGGCGGTTTGGCAAACTTCGCGTCGTCCACGGGAACATTCTGCTTCAATTCGGTTACTTGAATCGTGAACCGTCCGTTCGGCCTCGCCAGAGTCCAGCGGAACGGCACCTTCACACCGTCAGCAACGCGGTAATCGGCGTAGTCAATCTGCGTGGGCAAACGCCCCAGCGGAGTTTCGCCAAAACGTACCAACCGCACCAGCAATCCCGATTGCTGGTCAAAATAGAGACGCAGCGGAGGCTTGGCCTCGCGTTCTCCGATGACGACGTAAACATCATGGTCCCCGATTTTTTCTGTTCCGCGCGTGCTCAGTTTGCTGAAGATTCTCCGCAAGTGAGTTGCCAGGTGAAGATCGGCGTCGATCGCGGCTCCGTCAAGATCGGAACCATGCATCTCGCGCATCGGGCGGCCGACCGTTCCCAGCCAGCCTTCCTGCCCATTAAACCCAGTCACGCTATCTCCCTCCGGCATATGCGTGAACGAAATGCGTTTTTCCGGATCTTTGGAATATAAGTCGATGGGGAACGATTTATCTCCAACCTCGATGGTTCCTTTCGCCACGCGGCTTGTGATCTTATCGACGGCAGCAGCGCCACCCAGCGCCTGCACATACTTGTCGAGCAATTGATCAGCAGAAGGCCCGGTTGTTTTCTTAGACTCCCCAGCTTCGCCATTCTCGGCCTCCGCCGGAGCCGCCTTCGCCTCCAACTTTGGTTCCTCGCTCAGGATCGGCGGCGTCCCCATCGGGTCTGCGCTGCCGCGGTGGCACGAGAAGCACGTCACCTCACGGTGTCCATCGAAATTGTCTTTGTTGATGGCGAACATCATCTCCATCATTTTGCGCGCAGTTTGTTTGTTCTTCTTGTCGTCCTTATCAAATTCCAGCCTGCCACCCGCGCCCTGCACATGGCAGAACTCGCACTCCACTCCGAGCGAGATTGTGATGAACTGCATCGCCGGAAACACCTGATCGGCGGGAACTCCTTTCAATACCTTGATGTTCTTAAACTGTTCCTCCGCCAGCTTCGGCCCCGCCGCGGTGGCGCTCTGTGCGGCTGTTCCGGGTACAGGTGCGGATTGCGCCTTGAGCCCGCCCGCTACGATTCCGCAAGCTACGATGCAGGCCACCGCAGCCAGAAATAAATTTCGTTTTCCGTTCATCTTCAAATTGCCTCGATTGGAGTCCTGCAAGTGTAACAAACGTCTTCAGTTCGAGTTCGAGGTTGCAAATTGCTTCCGGAAACTTCCGTGCCTAACGCGGCCCTTACTTCGCTGTCTATCGCTGCTCCTTACTTCCCATCCCCACGCCGTGCCGCATAAAATACTGACACTTATCCATCCCCCCTGGCACAGCCACATCAAAAAATCCCACCATCATTTCGTCCGATGTCTGGTCGCCCCAGGTCACCGTCTTCTCAGGATCGGGATTGTGCGGATTATTCTTCGAATTGTCATACCAAGCGATGGCCCGCAGCCGCGTTCCCGCCTTCAGCGGCCGAGGCTCGGCGAGCCGGTAACTCAATTGCCAGTGAAAGTGATAATTCACTCGCAGCAGCGTCTCCACCGTTCCGTCGTCATGCACAATGTCGTACTCAAACCGCTTCCCGCGCAAATGCATGTGCGGAAACAAACTCAGCAAGGTCGCGTCGTTCGGCAGCGTTCCCTGCACCTCCACGCGAAAATCGTCCGCGCCCGGCGGAATCACGAGCGCGTGATTATTCAACTGTAGCGTAATCACGCGCTGCTTCGGCGGCGACTTCGCAAACACCAGCCCGATGCTGGTCTGGTCCTGATCCGCCGAGCCATTGGTCGTGTAATGCATCTGAAAAACCAGATCGGACCCCGCCGGCACAAACTTGGCCATGCCCGGCTCCCACTCATCGGGCGAACTCCCGGGCGCATACACGATCAGCAAGTCACTGGTACTCTCATGCGCCTGCCGCCGTTCCGCGGGATCGGTCAGCGTCGAGGCCGTGAATGGCTCGCCCACCGGAGCATGCCGCAGCCACGGCGAATCCGGCGGACGAATGTAGACCACCGCATGATGCACATGTGCCGCACTCCCCGGCCGCAACTCCGACATTTGCACCCACCGGTCTTCCGCAAAATGGGTAGGGACAATCTCGTAGGTATATTCCACCTCGCCCTGCGGCGGGAGCTCCACCGCCTTCGGCATCGTCACGATCCGGTCCGGCGGCGGAATATTCCATCCCTCCGCCCACTTTCGTGGCGGAGGCGCATCGTGGTCGTCGCCCGCCGGTGCGCCCGCCTCGGCCCATGCCGAGAAGATTGCAATCTGCTCCTCCGACAATGACGAGTCGTTGGCAAAATGTCCGAATCGCGGATCGGCAAACCACGGCGGCATCATCTTCATCGCAACCTCAGCCGCCATCCTTTTGGCCCACGGCCGAGTCTGCGCATATGTGACCAGCGGCATAGGCGCGACCTCGCCGGGCCGGTGACAATTCTGGCAATGGCTCTGCAGGATCGGAAGAACGTCTCGGTAGAAGGTTGGCCTCGATCCCCTGCCTGTCACCTGATCCATCCCCGCAGGACGCGTCTGCCACGCGCCGTTGCCCAAAATCAATCCGGCAGTCAGCCCTATCCCCGACAGCAGTACGAACTTTCTCAGAATCTCAGACGTGCTCGTATCCATAGAGAATGGCCTACAGCTCCTGATGTCTATGACGCCCCAGAGCGCCAGTGTCCATTTACGGACATTGCGGACACTCCGGACGAAAAAAATTGAAATAAACCGGCTCCCGCGGACGTCTTCTTATTGTGACACTGTCTCCGATCGCCGCACCAAACACATCATGCAAATAATCTGACAATAACAGGAATTTTTCACGGAACTGTTGCATCCAATTTCGCGTAGCTCGGCTAGGCGGATCTCTGTCCCCTCGCGGCGTTTTGCGGAGGTCTCAATCGTGATCAACAAGTGTCTGCTGTTTTTGATCTTGGCGTTTATGGCCTTGCCCGTGTTCGCGGCCCAGCATGTTGCGGTGCATCCCAGACCGCCTTTTCCGGCCGGTGAGCAGGATGCGATCCGCGAGATCGTTGATCTCGAACGCCAGTCGAAAGAAGCCAGCCTGCAACGTGACGCGGACTTCTCCCAGCGCACCCTTGCCGACGACTATGTAGCGATTACCCCCCTAGGCCAGGTGACCACCAAGCAGGACACGGTCCGCGCTCGCAAAAGCGGGCAACTCCGTTACGAAGCCATCGACGTCACTGACATGGTGGTTCGCGTCTACGGTGAAACGGCGGTGGTCACCGCCCGCGCCGACGTGAAGGGCCACCAACTCGGCGAAGATTTCAGCGGTCCCTATCGCTACACGAGAATCTGGGTCAAACGCAATGGCCACTGGCAAACCGTAAGCTACCAGGCCACCGTAACTCAGTAAACCATCCCGCCATCTCAAGAATGCATTCGGGAAGGGCACGGCGTCAGCGGTGCCGTCCGGAGCCAGTGGGCCCTCGGGGCTTTAGCCGCTGAGGTTTGGCCTACAATGGAGCGTCACTTTCTCACAAAGGCAAAAATCATGCTCGATGTTTCATCACTTCGAAACTTGCTCTTTCGAAAACGCGAAACCGTATTGCTGGTCTTCGTTCTCGCCCTCTCGATCTGTACTTCCAGTATATGTGCCGCGCAACAAGCTCAGCTCTCAGCCGACAAGCGCACACAGATTGAAGCCGCCGTCGCGAAGTTCATGAGTTCTACCCACGTTCCCGGAGTCTCCGTCGCCGTGGTGGAGAATGGCCAGTACGAGTGGGCTTCCGGTTTCGGCGTCGCCGATCTCGAGAACAATGTCCCCGCCAGCGAGCACACTCTCTACCGCCTCGGGTCCATCTCGAAACCGCTGACCGCCACTGGCGCCATGCAGCTATGGGAGCGCGGGCAACTCGATCTCGATGCGCCAGTTCAGAAATACTGCCCGGCCTTCCCCAGGAAAGACACGACCATCACGACGCGCGAAGCGCTGGCACATCTCGCCGGCATCCGCCACTACAAATCCGGCTCGCAGGAAGACCCGGAAATCGGCAACACGAAGCACTTCGACAACCCCATTCAGGCCGGCCTGAGTTTCTTCGAAAATGACGCCCTGGTGTCACCGCCCGGCACTCACTTCCATTATTCCACCCAGGGATACACGCTGGTCGGTTGCGTGATGGAAGGCGCTTCCGGCGCGAAGTATACCGATTTCATGCGCCAGAACGTGATCATCCCCGCCGGCATGGAGCAAACGCAGGTCGACGACCGCTTTGCCATCATCCCCTACCGCACTCGCTTCTATCAGAAAACTGAAACCGGCGCCGTGCTCAACGCCGACTTCCTCGACTCCAGCTACAAGATTCCCGGCGGAGGCTGGCTCTCGTCCGCGGAAGACATGGCACACTTCGAAGTTGCCCTTCTGAATGACAAATTAATCCGCCGCGCCACCCGTGACTTGGCATTGACTCCCCTGAAGCCCTCCGACGGCTCCGAAGATAGCTACGGACTTGGTTTTGGGTCTTTTACTGAAGACGGGGTACGCTTCGTTGGCCATAGCGGCGGCCAGCAGGGCACAAGCACCGATTTCCTGCTCGCCCCTGACCGGCTCGCAGGTGTAGTGGTACTCGCCAACATGGAAGGCGTGTCCGCGAATGAGCTGTGCAAACAGATCCTGAAAATCGTTTTAGGCAAGCCGCCCGACGAAAAGAAAAAATAAAAGCATTTTCTTCGCGTCCTCCGCGGCTTTTCTTTGCGATCTTTGCGGTTAAAAGCTCTTGCTCTCGCATGAAGATGCGAATCAATGCCCGCAATGATACGGGTGACCCGTCATAATAGTGAAAGCTCGGTAGACCTGTTCCAACAGCACCACCCGTGCCAGTTCGTGGGCGAATGTCATCTTGCCGAGTGAAATCGTGAACTGCGCTGCGGCCCGGGTCTCTTCGCTGAAACCGTCCGCGGCGCCCACCGCGAATACCAGCGGCAATGGATTACGGTCCCGATAATCTCCCACGAATTGCGCAAACTGCTCGGAAGAAAATTCCCGGCCCCTCGAATCCATCAGGACCAGCGTGGACTTCACGCCTCCCGCGGACTTCCTGTGCTTCGCCGAAGTTCCCGCCAATGATTTCGCGGATGAACTCGCTGACGGCGCGCGTCCGCAAATTTCCAGCAAAGCCACTTCGTCCCGCAGCGCGATTCCCTCGACCGGCACATACCGCGAGATGCGCTGGAGATACTCCTCGGTCAGCGCCTGCAGCGCCGGTTCTTTCGTTTTCCCAATCCACGCAATCTTGATCTTCAAGGTCGGGCTTCAGCTGAATAAAAGATGAATGCAGGATCGAACGCCGGAACTTCGAACGCCCGAACTTCGCGCACCTCGACTCACTTCCTTCCAGATACCAGCACTACAGTGGCGCCGAACGCGATCTTCCCGCCGTCCGAATACTTTCCGACTGCAGCCATAACTTCGGCATTGATCTCAGGCCACTTATCCGCGGGCACCCGCTCCAACAGCGGACGAAACGGCACTGTAACCGCTTGTGCCTGCTCCCACACTTCCTCAGCCGTTCCGGGCCAGGTCCAAGGGAGCGTTTTCGTTTCTTCTTCGATGTCGCCAAACCCCGCGCTCCGCAAAACCGCCGCCAGGCTTCCCGCCTCCGCATAGCGAAATGGATTGGGCCCGCCCGGCGGCAAAAGCGGCCCACCCACGTGCCCGTGCACCACGCCCATCATGCTCTGCCAGTACGGTTGCTCGACGGTTCCCCAAACCAGAAAACAGGCCCGCGCGCCCGGCCGCAGAACCCGGTGCAACTCCCGAAATGCCAGCTCCGGGTCGCGGAAGAACATCACGCCAAAACGCGAGGTCGCAAGATCGAAGCTGCCGTCGGGAAACGGCAAACTCTGAGCATCAGCCTGCTGCGTGGAGAAGTTGGTCAGGCCCCGTGCCTGCGCCCGCTCCTGGGCGATCGCAAGCAGCTCCGCACTAAGATCGAGCGCGGTGACATGCCCTTGAGTTGCAACTCTGGCCGCCAGGCTGATTGCCGGCTCGCCCGTACCGCTGCCCACATCGAGCACTCGCATTCCCAGCATCGGCCGAGCATATTCCACCAGCGCATCCGTCACCGCCTGCCCCATAGCCCCAGATTTGGCTCTCCATCTCTCGCTGGCGACCAGGCGGTACTGGGTTCCCCAGCTTGGTTCGGAATTCGGTTCGGAGTGAGGAGTGGATGCCATATGCGGACGGGACTCAGTGCAGAAGACAAGACACCGCAAGAAACTAGATTTCAGAAAACCTGATGAAAACGCCGGCTACGCTTTTTTCCGCTTCCGCGCCATGGGAGCGCTCACCGCCTTTCGCTTCTTGGGAGCGGATTGTAACTGCGCCGGCTCCAGCCGCGTCGCCGTCTTCCACAGTCGTTCCAGATCATAAAACTTTCGCGCCTTCTCGGAAAACACGTGCACGACGAAGTCGACGTAATCCACCAGCACCCACTCCGCCTGGTTGTAGCCTTCCACGTGCGTGGGTCGCAGCCCCGCGGCCTTGAGGCGTAGTTCCACCTCATCGGCGATGGCCTGCACCTGCCGCGGATTGGTCCCGCTGCACAGCACAAAGTAATCGGTAAATGCGCCCGATCCCTTTTCCATTTCCAGGATGGTAAGTTCTTCGGCTTTCTTTTCGAGGCAGGCTTGTATCGCTGCGGAGACTTGAGCTTTGGTCGCGTTCTTCTTCATTCAGGATTCAGTCGTTGTCTTTCGATCGTAGACTTGGATCACCATTGTAACCGACATCCGAGCGGCCACGTTTTCCTCAGCGCCGCGTAGGGTTTGCTGTCCAAAGGCGGATCGCTCCGAGCTTGTACCGAGTGGGCTTTGCCGAAGCCCGAAAGCCGAAGCCTATTTATACAGTCCCTCTTTCTTGATGTAATCAGCCACGCCCGCGTCCACGAACCGTCCCAGTGGTTTCCCCGCAGCCGCAGCGTCCCGGATCGCTGTCGCCGAAACCGGCTGGTGCACTTTTTCCAGCAGATGAACCGTCGCCCCAGTCAGAACCAGATCTCCCGTGGCCGCCTGCTTTTGAAAAGGACGCGTCACCGCCGGTTTCGGCCGCAACCGCTCGGGCAGCGCATTGGCCACGTCAGCCAGCGAATATCCGGGACGGCTGGCCACGACGAATGCGCTCTCCCGAAACAGATACTCGGCTTGGTGCCACTTGGCGATGTCAGCGAAAGCATCGATCCCGATCAACAGAAAGAGCTTGTCGCCCGCCTTGAAAGACTGCTTGAGCCGCCGCACGGTATCAATGGTGTAATTCGGTTTCGGCGTGCGGTCTTTGCCTTTGCCCGGGTTTGCGGTCGACTCGCCGCCTGAAAATTCCTCCGGTGCCTCAAGCAACGACGGAATAAATGCCTTCTCCGGCGCAGTGGCCAGCGCGACCATCGCATAGCGATGAAGAAATGGCGACAGCGGCTGAAGCTGCTTATGTGGAGGCACGTGCGCCGTCACAAAATAAATCCGCGAGAGTTTGCACTTCTCCATCGCCGCGCGCGCCAGGGCGATGTGTCCGCGATGGATCGGATCGAAAGTCCCGCCCAGCAGCCCTATGTTCATGGTTCCGGTAGTGTCTCGATTTGGGCTGCCCGATGCAAGTCCAATACTTTTCGGGACTTTGCAGTCTTCTCAGAGTGAGACGGCCGAGTCAAACCAGCGGAGTCAGACCAGCTATGTCCGTTAGGCCATCGCCCTTATGCCATTTGCGAAGTCAGGCTAGGTATATCCCCGGTACCCGGATGAACTCCTGTAACTCGCGTATTTCCCGATTCGGGCCTAGCATGGCGTTCTATGCGAGTAAGCCTCCCCCTACTCCGCATGCCGCCCACTCGCGCCACCATCCTGCGCTACGGGGTCGCCCTGCTCAGCACCGTCCTCGCCCTGATTCCCTCACTTCTGTTAGCCGATGTCGCCGAAAGCCGTCTGGCTCTGTTCGGCGTTGCAGTCATGGTGAGCGCCTGGTATGGCGGCTGGAAGCCCGGTTTGGCAGCTACCGCCTTCGCCATGACCGTGAGCTCATATTTCGCGCTCACCGGAGAACGGACCCCAGCGCAGTTGCACACCGCGATTTTCCGTCTGGGCCTGTTTTTCTTTGTCGCCCTGCTCATCTGCTGGTTCAATGCCGCGCTGCGCGCCGCTCAGGAGGGTCTGCGCCGCTCCGAACTGAACTTCCGCTCGCTGGTCACCAACGCTCCCTACGGCATCTGCCGCTGTGACGCCTCCGGCAAACTGCTGGACGCAAATCCGGCATTGCTGAACATGCTCGGTTATAGCGCCGCTTCGGAGCTCACGGGCCTGCACCTCGGCGGGCTCTACGCCGACGGCCAGCGCTGGTTCGATCTCGCCGATTATCTCCGCTCGGCTTCGCATTTCAACGGCCTGATCGCGGAATGGAAGAAGAAAGACGGCACTACCACCGTCGTCCGAGTTTCGGGACGTTCGGTGTCGGACGGCGACGACAGCACCGTGTTCGAGCTCTTTGCCGAAGACGTCACCGAACGCCGCACCCTGGAACAGCAGCTTCGCCAGTCGCAAAAAATGGAAGCCGTCGGCCGCCTGGCTGGAGGCATCGCTCACGACTTCAACAATCTGCTGATGGTGATTTCCGGCTACTCCGAATTCTTACTGGATCGTCTGGGCCCCGACCCCGAGATGCGAAATCCGGCGCAGGAGATTGCCAGCGCCGCCGGACGAGCCTCCACGCTTACCCGCCAACTGCTCGCCTTCAGCCGCAAGCAGATGCTGGCTCCCCGCATACTCGATCTCAACAGCGTTGTCACAGAAAATTTGAAAATGCTCAACAGAATGATCGGCGAAGACATCGATCTTGTGATGATGCCCGGAGCAAGTCTAGGTTCAGTCCGCGCCGATGCCGGCCAGATCGAGCAGGTCATCATGAACCTCGCCGTCAACGCACGCGATGCCATGCCCGCCGGCGGAAAGCTCACCATCGAGACCTCCAACGTCACCCTCGACGATGAATACGCCCGCGTCCACGCGCCCCTTCAGGCGGGCGAATACGTGATGCTCGCCATCAGCGACACCGGTATGGGCATGGACGTAGAAACTCAGTCCCACATCTTCGAACCTTTCTTCACCACCAAAGGCACAAAAGGCACCGGGCTCGGACTTTCCACCGTCTACGGAATCATCAAACAGAGCGGCGGCTATATCTGGGTCTTCAGCGAGTTGCGCCGAGGAACTACCTTCAAAATCTATCTGCCCCGAGTCGCGTCGGCCGGCGAACACGTAACTCCCATCGCCGTAACTGAGAAAGCCCACAAGACGGAACCGGGGACAGAAACCATTCTGGTAGTCGAGGACGAAGCCAACCTGCGCTATCTAGCCCGCCTGTTCCTCGAAAAGCAAGGCTACAAAGTGATCGAGGCGGCAGATGGCGCGGTGGCTATGCAGATCGCAGTCGCCCACGAAGGCACCATCCACCTGCTGCTCACCGACGTCATCATGCCCGGCATGAATGGCCGCGAGTTAGCGCAGCGCATTTCAGAAATTCGCCCAAACGTGAAGATCCTCTACATGTCCGGTTACACGGAAAATGTGATCGGAACCAACGGCATGCTGGACGCCGGCGTACGCCTGCTTCAGAAGCCCTTTAACCTTCGCGACCTGAAAGACAAAGTGCGCGAAGTGCTCGACGCAGGCCCAATTCCCCCGGAGGTTGCCATGTCCGCTCAAGCTGTGAAACGCCATGCGGCGCAGGGTTGGGATCAGCCCATCCCCGCCCGCGCTCAACGATTCCAACTCCACCTGCCTCTGCGTTATCGCCAACTCGGCGAGCAGAACTGGCACGAAGGCAAGACCGAAAATATCAGCCGCTCGGGCATGCTCTTCCAGGCGGAAGAGATGGTACAACCCAGCGCCCAACTGGAAATCAACCTGGTGCTCCCGGCGGAGATCGCCGGCCTGTCAGCTACGGAAGTGGTTTGCCGCGGTGAGGTGGTGCGCAGCGTCGAGCCGAATGGCTCAACCCTGAACCCCGCACTCGCCGCCAGGATTCTGCAATACCACTTCCAGCACGGAGCGCACCTTCCACGAGCGTAAGCCCAGCACGACTGTTCTGTGGTGGATGATGCAATAAAAGGCGGCCCGAGGGCCGCCTTTCCATTTCTTGCTATTTCTCCTCTTCGCAACTCTTTAAGAATTTGTCATCCAGAGCGAAGCGAAGGATCCCTATCAGCTGCATGACCGTCGTTATCAAGGGGGCTTCCCATTACCCTAGTCGGTCGCCGAAGTGCCGCCATCGGCAGTGGCGGCCATTTCCTTCTCTCTCAGCTCCTGCACCGCCTCCGCCATCGCGTACTTCAATTCTTCAATCCCTTTGCCGGTGACCGCCGAAATCTCATAAAGCTTCAACTTATGCTTCTTGCAGTAGCGCTTCAGCGTCGCAACCCGGTCCTTATTCGCCGCGTCCATCTTCGACGCCACCATGATCATCGGCTTCTCTTCCAGATGCGCTCCGAAGCTGACCAGTTCCCCCATTATCACTTCAACATCTTTCACCACATCAGGACGCCCGCTCGCATCAGAAACATCCACAAGATGCACGAGCAAGCGCGTGCGCTCAATGTGTCGCAGAAACTGCGTGCCCAATCCCGCGCCCGTGTGCGCTCCCTCAATCAATCCAGGAATGTCAGCCACCACAAAACTCACTTCACTCTTGGCATCGCCCACCGCCACAACGCCGAGATTCGGTTGCAGCGTAGTAAACGGATAATCCGCAATCTTCGGCCGCGCCGCCGAAATGCGCGAAATCAAAGTCGACTTCCCCACGTTCGGAAATCCCACCAGCCCCACATCCGCCAATAACTTAAGCTCGAGCCGGTAGTGATGTTCTTCCCCAGGCCGGCCTTCCTCATGCTCGCGCGGAGCCTGATGCACTGACGTAGCAAACCGCGCATTTCCTCGCCCACCGCGTCCGCCGCGCGCGATCACGATCCGCTGGTCGGGCCCCGAGAAGTCGTACACCTTTTCTCCCGTATCGTCGTCGTACACAATCGTTCCCACCGGGACTTTCAACATTACGTCGCCGCCGTCGCGCCCGGTTTTATTCGAGCCTTCCCCGTGACGTCCGCGTTGCGCGTTGTATTCAGGATTGAATCGGAAATGCACCAGCGTGTTATGCCGCTCGCTGGACTCCATGATCACGTCGCCGCCCTTGCCGCCATCCCCGCCCGATGGCCCGCCCCGCGGCACAAACTTCTCTCGCCGGAACGCCATACACCCGTTCCCGCCGTCGCCCGCCTTCACCCGGATTTTCGCTTCATCGATAAACATGATTCAATTGTTGGAGCTAGCGAGTCAGCCCGCAGCAAATCCTCTGTGTTCCCCTGTGTCCTCTGTGGTTATTTTTTTTTGAAGGAATCACCACGAAGGAATCAAGCGGCCGCCAAAAACAAAAGCCTCGTCCCGAAGGCGAGGCTGAAGCCGCGCTCTGACAGCTCGCCGCGGCCGCTAAAAACGCTTCAGTTCAAGCCGAACTACTCCACTTCCACCGGCTCAACCATCACGAACTTGCCCATCTGTCCCTTGTTCTGGAACTTGATGCGGCCCGTGATCTTGGCGAAGAGAGTATCGTCTTTGCCGCGGCCCACGTTCAGCCCCGGCTTCACCGGCGTGCCGCGTTGCCGAACGATGATCGTCCCACCCGGAACAATCTGCCCGCCAAACGCCTTAAACCCAAGCCGCTGCGCATTGGAATCGCGCCCGTTTCGTGAAGTGCCCTGCCCTTTTTTATGTGCCATAGGATCCCAATCATCAGTTGACTAGTTGTCAGTAAAATCTTGATTCAGAAAATGTGGGGACAGCCGCCCCTTCGACTTCGCTCAGGGCAAGCTCTCGGCTGTCCGCCGGGCCCTGCCGGGCCGCTCTTGACTTCCTCTACTTCTTCTTCCCAGCCGACTTCTTCGCTGCCGCCTTCTTGGGCGCAGCCTTCTTCTTCGCCGAACTCTTCGTCGCCTTCGCTTCGGCCTCTGGCGTTTCCACGTCAGCCGCCTTCGCCTTTACCGGCTTCGGTTCCTTCTTTGGGAGCTCCGGAGCCTTAAAGCTCTGCCCATCGAAAGCAATCTCGGTGATGCGCACCGCGGTGTAGGCTTGCCGGTGTCCGCGCAGCTTCTTGTATTGCTTCTTGCGCTTGTAATGGAACACCAGAATCTTGGCGCCGCGGCCTTCTTCCACTACCTGGCCCACCACGCGCGCTTCCGCCTGCGGTTTGCCGACCTGGCCTTCTGCGGCGGATACCGCCAGCACTTCGGGAAACTCCACCTGGCCGTCGGTGCCGGTGCCCAGACTTTCCACTCGGATCACATCGCCGGGCGCCACCCGGTACTGCTTTCCACCGGCGCGAATGACCGCGTACATGCCTCTGCCTCCGTCAAAATATCTTGGAACTCAGCCCACTCGATCGGACCGAGCACAAGCCCAAAGCGCACACGAGCGCTACCAAGGGGCCCGCTGACTTTCCTGCTTGCTGTGTTTTCCGCTCCGGCGCTTAAACAGCCAGAGCAGGCGTCCCCAGAACGGGTCGGCGAGTACAGCCAAACTCAACCATTTTATCGTGCATTGTGCAGATCGGTCAATCGGAGTCCTCTTAATCAGGAGCGTTTTGAGCTAAAGAGATGCTCATGTGGGGACAGCCGCCCTCGGCTGTCTGTCGAGCGAAGCTCGATGGTTTTTGTCAGGTAGCCGCCACGCGCTCGCCTTAACATCGCGGCCCTCGGTTGCTCGCTTTCACGGCTGTTGTACAATCCCACCCCAATCGAAACGAGGAAGGACTTCCCCCGCATGACGCAAACTGCGCCTGAGATTTCCCAGACAACAGACTACGGTTTGCGCCGTGAGATTCTCTCTCCGATGGAAACGCTGGCCCAGTCGGTGTCGACCATGGCTCCCACGACCACGCCTGCGGCCACTATCCCTTTGGTGTGCGCGCTCGCCGGCAATGGCACCTGGCTGGCGTATGTGCTGGCGACTGTGGCCGTGCTGCTGGTCGGGCTCTGCATCGCCCGCTACGCGCGTCTTTCCGCCTCACCCGGTTCGCTCTACACCTATGCTTCGCTGACGTTGCCTCCATGGCTTGCCGCGACCGTCGCGTGGAGTCTTCTACTGGCTTATGTGGCCACGGGATCGAGCGTCATCGGCGGCTTCTACCACTATGCCAACCTGCTGCTGCGCGACGCCACCGGACATCTCTTCTCGGCGGTATTGCTGGCCACGCTGGTCACCGGCGTTTCGATCTGGATTGCCTGGCGCGATGTGAAAATCTCCGCCCGCCTCATGCTGTGGGTCGAAGCCGCATCGGTCACCGTGATTGTCGTCCTGGTTGCGTTGTTGCTGGTGCGCCACGGCTGGCATTTGGATCCGGATCAGCTCCACCTCCATGGTATGACCGGCAGCGGATTGCGCTTGGGACTCGTGCTCGCGCTTTTCAGCTTCGTAGGTTTCGAAAGTGCAACTACTCTGGGCTCAGAAGCGCGCAATCCTCTCAAGACGATCCCACGCGCGGTGATTCAAAGCGCCGTTCTCGCCGGAGCATTCTTCACTATCTGCGCCTACGCGGAGGTTCTGGGCTTCCACACCGCGGGTCAGGATTTGGGCGCGAGCCAGGCGCCGATGTATGTATTGGCAAAAGTCGGGGGCGTCCCCGTGCTCGGGTTACTCATTGACATCGGCGCGCTCGTGAGCCTTTTCGCCGGAACCCTGGCATGCATCACAGCCGCCGCACGCGTCTTGCTGCTCATGGCGCACAACGGCCTCGCACATGGTTCTCTGAGCGCGACTCACGCCCAGCATCAAACCCCCGGCCGCGCGATTATCATCACCGGAGTAGCCGCTCTGTTGCCCGTCGCCGTGCTGGCCGCCCGCGGAGCCAGCGGACTGGACGTCTACGGCTGGCTCGGCTCCCTCGCGACCTACGGATTTATCGTGGCCTATGCTCTGGTTTGCGTCGCCCTCCCGAGTTATTTGCGCCACCATGCCGTCTTCCGCCCCGGAGCCCAGATCATCCCCTGGCTGGCTGGGGCCGCCATGCTGCTCGCGCTAGTCGGGAACTTCTACCCGGTCCCCGAAGGACCTTACGGCAAGCTGCCTTACATCTTTCTCGCATACCTCTCGGCAGGATTGCTATGGTTCGTAATTCGCGGTCGCAGCAAAGATGCACCACTAGTTGGGCGCTAGCGCTGCCATAAAAATATCTAATCAGCGGCAAAGAAAATATCACTAACTTTCCCGCTTCCGCTCGGGGTCAAACTCGCGTACATTTCTCCATCATCTTTTGCGGCAGGCAAGTTTGCGGAAACCGGAGCGGGCACGCTATCTCTGCTGGAGCAACCGTTCAACATTGGCAAGTGGGTTCGACGGCTGGATAGCAGTCAGCGTACGAGTGTATCTACAGATTTCTACGAGGTCACCGATGTTAAACAAAACGCTGCTCAACAAAACCAGGTTTGTGTTCTTTTTCGTCGCTGCTTCGCTCTGGATTCCGGCGGCCTTCGCTCCCTGTGCGCAGGCGCAAACGCTCGGCGGTATCGTCGGCACCGTCACCGACAAAACGGGCGGCGTCTTGCCCGACACCACGGTGACAATCGTAGGTGACCAGACCAAACTCACTCGCACTCAGAAGTCCAACACGAATGGCGGCTACGACTTCGTGGACCTGCCCATCGGCACCTACACCCTCACCTTCACCCATGAGGGCTTCCAGACGCAGAAAATTCCCTCCATCACGGTGCAGGCGGATCGTAGCGCGACCGTCAACGCCGTCCTGCCGGTCGGCCAGGTGAGTTCAGTCGTCGAAGTGCAGGCCGATCCCCTCATGAACGCCGTCGACACCACCAACGGCTACATTCTGGAGAAAGAACAGATTGATTCCGTCCCGCTGCCCACCGGAAGTTTCACCGGCCTGGCAATCCTCTCGCCCGGAGTAAATGCAGAGTTGCCAAACGGAACCGGCGCTAACGCCGGATTAGGAAATCAGCCCATCTGGGCCAACGGCCAGCGCGACACCAGCAACACGTTTCTCTTGAACGGCGTCGATGCCAGCAATCTCTTCAACGGCAAGAGCACCAGCCAGGTAGCCTCAGCGCGCATCGTGAACAACACCGGAATCGCCGGAGCCGGCAGCACCACCGCGGAAATCATCCAAAGCACGGCTTCACCTTACCTCGCTATCGGCCAGGCTCTCCCCACGCCCGCCCCGGAAACCGTTCAGGAATTTCGCGTCAACACTTCCATGTACGACGCGCAACAGGGATCCACCAGCGGCGCCCACATCGACATGAGCACCTCCTCCGGCACCAACACCATTCACGGCCAGGCTTACATTCACCGCGGAACCGATTGGCTGAACGCTGCCCCCTATTTCTACAATCAGGACGCCAACATCCCTGCCAACGAAAAGGTGCCAGAGTTGCACCGTTACACCGGCGGAGGAACCATCGGCGGCCCTCTCATCAAAGACAAGCTCTTCGCATTCGCCAGTTATCAGCACATTCACGTTTCCGATACGGAGATTGGAACCTCGCGCACCGCCGTACCCTCCAACCTTACCGACGATCGCAGCGCAGCGACCTTGGCGCAGGTCGCCAACACGAATTGGGGAACCTCATTGACCGCCGGCGATGTCGATCCGGTGGCGCTCCAGTTGTTGAACGCCAAATTGCCGAGCGGCCAATACCTGTTCCCCTCGGCGAATCCCAACTACACGCCGACCCTGAACTTCCCGGAAAATGTCTTCCTCACACAGCCGGCCTACTTCATTTCCGACCAGGCCGTCGCCGACCTTGATTACCTTGCGACCACGAAAGACACGCTGTCGTTGAAGTATTACTACCAGCACGATCCCACCACGGCGCCTTTCGGTTATTCCTCGGTCGAAGGCTTCACCCAGCATTTGGATGCAGGGAGTCAGGTTGCCTCGATCACGAACACACAAACGCTCAGGCCGAACTTGAGCGTTACCGAGGTGTTCGGTTTCATCCGCGAAAAGGTTTTCAGCACCATCGCCCAGCCCTTCACTCCCCAATCGATCGGCATCACAGGTACGTTTGGATCCTCTGTTTTTCCGGGAATTACAATCGTGGACGATTTGGGAAACGAATCCCCGCTAAACAGTAACTTCGTGTTCAACGCAGGCACGAATATTGGATCTACGGCCGCTTCCCAGGGCGCCTTTACCGGCATTTTTCAGAATCGCTGGATGCCCTCCGCCAACGCCATCTGGAGCCACGGCAAACACACGCTCACCTTCGGCGGAAGTTTCTCCTACACCCAGCTCAATGCCCGCGATGAAAGAACCAACACGGGTATGATCGGCTTTACAAATTTCGAGCAGTTCCTCATCGGCTCACCTATTACCTACACGGCCGACGATTTTATTACCACGACCTTCCTGCAAGGCGACGCCAACCGCTACTACCGCTCGAACGAAACGGGCGGATTTCTCCAGGATAAATTCCAAGTCCGTCCCAACCTCAGCATAAGCGCCGGTCTCCGCTTCGACTATCATGGAGGTCTGACGGAAAAAAACGGACGCATTTTCAATTTCGATCCGTCAGCCTACAGCTACGACGCCGCCAGCGACACCATCACTTCCAACGGTTTCATCGTTGCGGGAAACAATCCACTCTTTCCGACCAAGGGTGTCAGCGATTCCACTCTCACCGGACGTCAATGGGGTTTGGGGCCGCGCGTCGGCGTAGCCTGGAGTCCGAAGATATTTAGCGACAAGGTCGTGGTTCGCGCCGGCTGGGGCATGTACTACGATCGCGGCGAACTCTTCACGTATCTTTCTCCGGGGTTTGCATCCGGAGTGATAGCGGGTGGTCCATTCGGCGTGAATCAGACTCCACCATGGGTGAATCAGACGTCTTGCAGCGTCTACGGATACTCGAATTGCAGCACCTTTGAAGCCCCTTGGGGCACCGCGCTCGCTCCGCCTCCGTCGGGCAATCCCGCCGATCTCAGTCTGCCCAATGCGGCGGCCATCGAGAGTGGCCAGCCACTATTCTCGTTCGGCGATTACAACCGCTCCAACAAGCTGCCCTACACCCTCAACCAGACTCTCGACATTCAATGGCAGCCCCGTCACGACCTCGCCATCGACATCGGCTATGTGGGCAATTTCGGTCGCCATGAAATCGTCCCGCTCCCCTTTAACCAGGCGCGGATTGCCTCGCCCACCAACCCCATACGGGGGGGCACACCGATAGAGCAGGACTACACCTACGGCTATTCGATCGTCACGGAGAATACTGTCTTCCCGTATCCATCGATTCTGCTGCCCAACGGCCAGCCGTATCAGCAAACTTTCGAAGGAGGAAACGTCGACCTGCGCGTCCCCTACATCGGCTACTCCGCGGAATCGGAGTCCTATACCGCAGCCGGCATCTCCGCTTACAATGCGCTTCAAGCTCATCTTGAAAAGCGAATGAGCCACGGCCTGCAGGTCGGCGCCTCCTACACTTACTCTCACTCCACCGATGAGCAAAGCGCGATGGGCCTGTTTTACAACGGCAACAATCCTCTGAATTTGCGCTCCGGTTACGGCTTATCCGACTTCGACCGCAAACATGTGTTGAACTTCACCTACATGTACCAATTGCCGACGTTTTTCTCGGCAACTTCAATCAAGGGGCGGATCGCCGATGGATGGGCACTTTCCGGCCTCACCGTCATCCAGAGCGGTCAGCCCTACAGCATCGTTGATTATTCCGGAGCAGTCGGCAGCATCTTCTACGGCGTGAACGATGGCATCACCAATCCAATCGTTCCCCTTTCCGGCTGTTCTCCCAAGCAGGCGCTCACCGGGGACTCGGGCGCAACTCCCGGCTTTCCTGCGCTTAAGGCCTCATGTTTCGGGCTCCCGTTGCTGAATCCCGGCGACTTAAACGGCGGCATTCCTGCCAATGATCCCTACGAGACAAACTTTATCGCCAACGGCCAGCGCAATATTTTCCGGCAGACCTGGCAGAGGCGCGCGGACATCTCGCTGATCAAGACCATGCAGATCACCGAGCGTTCTACCCTGAAGTTCACCTTCGATGTCTTCAACCTCACGAATACTGCGAGCTTCGATATCCCGATCGACGATGTGAGCCAGAACATCAACTTCCAGGGATTTCCCTACGTCGGCCAGCCGTCGACGATTCCTCCTTGCGACACCACCTACACAGCTCTGTATGTCTGCCCGACCCTGAGCGGCCTGGGCATCACCAACAAAACCATCGGCAGCCCGCGCCAGATCCAGATGTCGCTACGGCTGCTGTTCTAATTACCTTCTGTTCCGGAAGCAGAGTTGGCCAAAAGAAACGCCCTGCCCTTCGACTCGGGGCAGGGCGTTTCTTTTTCTAGCTTTTTGAAACTAGCTGCTGATCGTAGCCTCGCTACATGCCACTCTGCCCAAAGATCACCGACTCCTTGTCGCGGCCGAAGTCGATCTCCTTGAGTGTGTTCGCGCTGCTCGCCGTGTCCGTGACAATGGCGTCCTGAACCACGTTGTTGTCCTTCGTATTCAATGTTCCGGGTACGGTCGCAACCGTCTTCCCATCGCGCATGAAATTCACCTGCACCGCCGGACCGGTTCCTTGCCACTCGACTTTGTACTTGCCGGGCTCCAGTTGCGCGCTGCCAACTTGCACGGATTCCGGGATCTGTACAGAGTGCTGGTTCTTGTCCCGCGCCAGAGCGCCCACCGGAGACAACAAGGCGAGCGTCGATAAAAGTGCAGCGTACTTTAGTTGCGTCATAAGTTTCTTCATGATGCGAAAAACCTCCTGCGAAAAATTAAGCCGCAATGTCTCACGCTTGCAATGTGAGACCGCCAACTTAGACATTTGAGTGTCTTAGCCCGTTGGATGCCGTTCAACCGGCGCGGGCTGCAACCACGAGGGCATCGCTACGTAAACTGTGTGTAAATTTCTGTAAAAGTATTTGAGCCTTCAAGAAAATTCTATCTGCTCAACGGGAGAATACTACGGGATCTTGATGTGGTAGGGACCTTCCAAATGTACACTCCGCGTCTTGTGATCATTGCCTTCGCGGATTTTGTCGCTTTGCAATACACAGGTCTCATTGGGGCAGAGCACCAGTGATGCCGAAGGCAGCGAACCCCGCCAATGTCTTTATGAGGAGTGCCGCGTAATCACTGCAGGCGCGGGGAGTATGCTCCCTGTTGCCTTCTTCTTAGCCGCTTCAGCAATCGCGTGGTTTCGTTGGTCGGGACATCCGCTGTCGGTTGGCCGCAAGATTTCTTTAGGGGAATTTGTTCTCGGTTCATTGATTTCTGGCGTGTTCCTATTGACCGCAAAGTCGGCTACCCCGAAGGCTAATCGAAAGCGCCTTTGGCTTCTACTCATTGCCATGCTGCTGGTTCAACTGATATTCGATGTCTTGCGATAGGCCCGCAGGAATCACCATCGTCCCCTAGTGCGTCGACGCCGCACTCTGCAGCCCGGCCACGCGCTGCTCGAGCTTCTGTGCCTCGTCGGTCCTTCCTAGCTTCCGCAGCGCCGTCGCTTCATTGGTCATCGACTGCGCCAGCTGCGGACTGGTCTGTCCCATCCGCTGCGCCATCAAATCTGTGGCCCGATGCCAGCAGCCTTGCGACTTTTCCGGATTCCCCGCCTTGTCGTACATGTCGCACAATCCCCACAGCGGAATCAGCTCCATCTGTGGCGCTGCCACCTCCGCGCCTTTCACCGCTCGCAGCAGATACGTCTCGGCCTTCGGCCAATCACTCTGCGCCATATACAGTCCCGCAATGTTTCTCAGGCTATCGACCGCGCGCGGATCGTTATCTCCGTTCGCTTTTGTGGTAATCGCCAGCGCCCGCTCCAAATAGCTCTGCGCTTCTTTGTAATTCTTCTGCCAGGCCGCAAGCTGTCCCAGAAACTGCAGCGGCTGCACCGATTTTTCTGATTCCGGCCCGTAGGCCTTCTCCACCAGCTCCAGCTGCTGATGGAACATCGCCGAGGCGTCTGTAAAATCCTGCTGCATGCCGTAGGCGTTGCCCAGCCGTCCCAAAGCCCCAATCCGCGTGTCATCTCCCGGCGGCAAACTCTGCGAGAGCCGCACCGCCTCCTTATACTGTTTCGCCGCTTCCTCGATCTTCCTCTCCTGGAAGGCCCGGTCGCCCGCCTTCATCGCCAGTTCGGCTTTTTCCTTCGAGCCAGCGCTGCTATCGAGCGCAGAAACTTTCTGCTCTAACTCCGCGGCCTGGGCGCTCTTTCCGGCAGCCTGCAGCGACCTCACATAATCGGAGAAACGCGCTTTCGCTGCCGTGAACTGCTTGTTGCACTCCTCTCCGCAAACCTCATAACCGCGGCCGGGAACGGCATGCGCTGTCACTCCCGCATCCGTCAGCACCGCCTTGCGGTATTGCTCCAGCGCCGCCACCCAGTCGCCTTTTTTCTCCAGAGCTGCGCCCAATTCCGTCATCAGCAGCGCCCGCGTTGGATTGAGCGCCACCGCTTCTTTCACCTCTCCAACCGCCAGTTCCAGCTGCCCGCTTCCCTGCAGCGCCTGGCCGTACAGTTCATGCACTTCCCAATCACTCTGGGCGAACGTCTCAGCCTGTTTCAGCTCCGCCACGGCGCCGGCGAAATCCTTTTTCGCCATCAAGACGCGGCCTGCGCTCTTGAATCCCGAGGGATTGTCGGGTGCAATCTGCTCCGCCTTGCGGTATTGCTCCAGCGCTCCGTCGTAGTTCTTTTCTTTCTCCAACAGGCCGCCCAGCCCGACCACCGGGTCCGCATCCGACGGGTCCAACCTGGATGCGGTCTGATACTCCTGCTCCGCCCCCTTCGTGTCACCTTGCCACGCCAGGGCGTTCCCCAGGCAAACGTGGCACACTTCGAAATTCGGGAACTTCGCTTCCAGCTCCCTCAATTCAACCACCGCCGCCGCCGGAGACTGCTTCATCAGCGCCGACGCCAGGTTCTGCCGGAACGAGGGATCATACGGATTCAATCGCTTCGCCTCGCGAAACTCCGGAACCGCCCCCGCGGGATTCTCCATCCCCATATAAGCCAGGCCCAGATTGTTGTGCGCGTTTGCGTACTCGGGATCGAGCGAGATGGCCTTCTTGTATTCCGCAATCGCTTTGTCGTACTCACGCATGCGCGCGTGCAGCTGCCCCAGTCCGGAGTGCGGCGGTGCATAATCTGGCTTGAGCCGCAACGCTGCCTTAAATTCCAGAATCGCGGCATCGAACTGGTGCGCATCGCTCAACGCCAGACCGGCATTCAAGTGCGCCTCGGCGTCATCGGGATACACCGCCAAAGCCGCCTTCGCCTCATTCAGCGCGTTTGTGTCGTCGAACAACCGGTAGAGGACATAGCTCGCTTTGTCGTGCACTTCAGGAAAATCCGGTTTCGATTCCAGGATCTCCGCGTAGATAGCGGCTGCCTTGTCAAACTTATTTTCTAGACGCATCACTTGGGCCATCACAAAGCCGGTCTCCTCGCGCGCGAAGCTGGCATTCAACGCAGCGCTCAGCTTTTCCGCCGCATCGTCATACTGCTTGTTCTGCATCATCACGGCCGCATCGCAAAGCTGCTGCAGCAGCTGCTTGTCCGGCGCTGCCGGTCCCTCGGTCACGTGCGCCGTCTTCAATGCCGCAATCACGCCGGCATCGGCCCCGGCCTTGGTCATCAATGCCAGAAAATCGCCGTCCGGATGAAAGTTAATCCCCCGCACCGCGATGTCATGCACAATATTGGCCTCCAAGGCGCCACCCGCCTCGAGCGCCATGACTTCGCTGGCCCGCAGGGCCTTCGTCGCCGTCTGGGCAACAGCTCTAGAGGAAAGAGGGAAAGGAAGAAGAATAGGAAGAACGACCAGAGCGAAGACACACCGGCGCGCAACGCATTTCGACATAATGCCCCCGAGGTAAACGCCTTCATCCTAAAATCGGGAGTTCCGGTTTTCACATTACGTTCGTACATAACCCCGATGGATTGAGGAGGCATCAACTGCCATGTGGCGCAACCAAATCGCATGAACCTCCCCCGCTCATTGACAGGAGGGGCGACGATCCGCTTCGGCACGTCCAAACAGATCTGAGACACGTCAATGAAGGACGGGCAGTCTGGCACTGTCCCAGAAGGTGGGCTGGTGAAAAATCTCGATATCACTCATTGACCCGGCCAGGGTGAGGCCAAATCCTCAATGAGTGAAATCGCGTGGTTTCGTCACCTATACTTTTGTCCTTTGGAGAGATTCTTGGTTAGCATTCTGCAAGAGCGACGCATGTTCCTGCCGGCAAATCGCGTCGATTGATCACGAAATCTCCTTTAAGTACAGCCTTTCTTTTGGCGGCATGGCACAAGCGACGTCAATTCGTCGCTTGCGCTTCCTCCACAATCACGAGGTCCCATGGTTTCAGCGTTAGCTCGGTATCTTTGTTAATTGTGTTGCCCGTAAGCAAATCGCTGCCAGAAGCGTAGCTGTAGGTGAAGTGACTGGCCGCGCTCGAATAGTTAAGGTAGTAGTGAAGGTTCCGGCCTTCGTTGCTGATCCCGTGCTTCACGCGGACGTTGGGCGGAAGTTGTTGATCGGGGCTGGTGAGACCGGCATCACGGAGCGCTTCCAGTACGACCGCCTGCTGGAGCTTGTCCGAGAGCGCCGTGCCTTCATAGGTGAGGGTTCCGGAACCGAATTGATTCGACGTGATAGCGGGCCATTGTCCGAAGAACGGATGGTCGTAAAAGGCAAGCGGCTTGGCTGTTTCGAGCTGAAGAAACTCCGCCCAAGTGCTCACCTGGTTCTCGTCCCCCGCGTGAAAGGGATCGCCTTTCAAAGCAAGCGGATGCTCCAGATTCGAAAACTCCTGATAGGTGAACCCCGCAGCCTGACGCAGTGGACCGGGAGCACGTTCCCAACGGACCGCCGAATTCTCATTGGTGAAACCGCTCTTGAAGGTCATCAACACGTGGCCTCCGTTTCGCGCGAAGTCGGAGATCTTCTTCAAAAGAGCGTCATCGGCTACATAGAGAGCGGGCACGATGAGCAGCTTGTATTGCGAAAGCTCGGCTGCGCTCACAGTGGGGAAGACAAAGTCAGCGCCGACGTTCGCCATGTAAAGAGAGCGGTGGAGCTGCGAAAGAAGGATGTCATAACTCCCGGAGGCTTTGCCGGGCTCCCAGCCCAGGCTCTGCCGCCGCTCGATGGGCATGAAGGTGATGCCATTGGCCGAATCCACGCTATATAAGATCGCCACCCGGTTCCGAATTTTCATGTTGACCAGTTTCGGGCCAACCTTATTAAGCTCATGCGCAACGCGAGTGACCTCGGCATAGGCGCGGTTTGGCTCGAGGTCGTGGCTGAGCACTCCCTTCCAGTAAGTCTCTTGTCCAGCATGGATGGAGTGCCAATGCCAGTACTCGACCATGTTGGCGCCGCTGGAAACATCGGTGTACACGTCCAGACGTAGCTGGCCGTCGTAGGGTGGAAACTGCCCGGCGGAGTCCCAGCCGAGAGTTTGCGCGTTGGTTTCGGTGACCAGAAAATTCGTGTGCTTGAGAGAGCGGGCCATGTCACCCTGAAGCGCTTGCCAGGCGCCGTCGAAGTGATCCTGAGTACCGTGATAGGGATTGTTGGCGACCACGTCAAGACTCGCGGCGACCTCCGGCTCATTGACGTCGGCCCGCATCATGCCGCCAAAGTCATGAGTAACAAACTGGTCCGGACGCCGGTGTTTACGGACCAATGCGGCTTGCCAAGCTAGGAAGTTCGTGACTCGCATCTGCTGCCAACGGGTCCACTCCAGTTTGTAGCTGGTGCTAGTGGCATTGTCGCGTGTGGGCATATCCGCCCAGTCGTTGACGTCCTGTCCCCAGTAATTCAGAAACCATGCTTTGTTAAGGGCATCCGTGGTTCCGAACTTCTGCTCGAGGTGATTCACGAAGCCGGAGAAAACGTCAGGGTTGGAGGCGCCATATGGTGAGGTTTCATTGTCAATTTGCCAGCCGATGACGGCGGGATTGTCCTTGTAGTGGCTGACGAGATTGACGATCACCCGTTCCGCATAAACGCGGAACGTCGGATTGTCGTAATTCATGTTCTGCCGCATGCCGTAGCCAACCGATGCGCCTCCGAGCGGCCGGGCGAGAATTTCGGGATGCGCATGCGCCATCCAGGTTGGGATGGAGTATGTGGGCGTCCCCATGATGACCTTGATACCGGCCTTTCCCATGGCGTTGACGACGCGATCCATCCACGCGTACTCAAAGCGCCCGTCGGAGGGTTCCCATAAACTCCACGTGGATTCCCCCATGCGCACCACCGTGATTCCAGCCTCTTTCATGAGAGCGACATCTTTATCCAGGCGTCCTGGTTGGAGATCGGCGGGCATGTACTCGTTATAGTAGGCGGCACCGTACAGCACTGTCGGCTGGCTGGCGCCCAGCGCGGAAGATGTCTGTGCTTGGGTGGATGAGAAACTAGCTAGAGCTGAGACTACCGCCAACCCGAGGGTCGCGATGATCGGTACACGAGCAATCCGAATCTTCTTCTGTGACATTGGGCTATCTCCAGTTCCGCTCGCCGGGTTGATCCGTCGCAGCAGACGCTTTCCGCTTTTTTATCGCGCGCAAAATTTGGCGGTCAAATGAGGATGCTTGGTTCATCCATTCAAAAACTGCGCAAATTCATTTCACCGTGTGCCGCTTTACATTCCAGTAGCCTTAGAGACTGCTATGGGCAGGACGGCCATCAAGTCTAACAGCCAAGAAGTAGTGCTCCTGCCCGGCCAAAGTATTACCCTAAGGAGGAGATTGCCTGGAATGCGGTTTGTGACCGAATTCGAGAAGCCCTGTCCGAGACTGACAGCATCGCGCCCTTAGGACGAATCCTGCGTACGAATCTCTACGGCCAGACCCGGCGTGCTGTTGAAACATCGCGACTTCACTCAATGACCTTGCACGGCACCTTTCCAAAGTGCAAAATCCCAGAGGGGCAGCGAAAAGTGAAGATTGGGCTTCGAACAGCGTGCAGTCAAGACTCTGTCTTCGCCCGCGACCTCTATTTCGAGACCATGCGTGGAATGATAGAACACCTTTTCGGCTGGGATCAGGCGCGGGAGGAGAGGAACTTTGCTGCGTTCTTCAAAGTTGACGAAGTCAGGATCATAACCGCCGACGACCGGGATGTGGGTTGGATTCAAGAGCAAGTCGAAAACATGACGATCAACCTCGGCTCTTTCTACGTCATGCCCGCGATGCAAGGGCGCGGTATCGGGACGAAAGTTCTGAACATACTTTTGGCGCGGGCCGCTGATCAATCAAAAGCCATGACGCTGGCGGTTGTAAAGATAAATTCCGCTCGCTATTTTTACGAGAAGCGCGGATTTCAGATCACCCACGAAGATCAGCACAAGTTCTACATGAGAGCCGACCCAGGTGGACCTCGCATGGACAACAGACGATAAATCGCGATTGCACTGAGTGACCTGCGATACAATTTGCAGGCATGCGGCGCTTGCCCAGAGCCTTCCCAGCCTTGATTTCTGTCCTGGATTTGCTCATGCTCTGCTTCGTGCTGTCGTGCGTGACGTTGGCGTCGGACTCGCCGGGGCAAGCCGGGCGGCCGCGGATTACCGGAATCGATCATGTGACTATCTATGTCAGCGACGTCGAGAAATCGCGAAGTTTTTATTCCGATATTCTCGGATTGACCGTCGGGTGTCCGCAGTACTCCCGGTCAGAGACCTGTTTTCTGGTGCGTCCGTCAGACCAGCGGATTCTATTGAAACAGGTGTCGACGGAGATAAAAATCGATGCCCATAAGAGCTGGCTTGCGGAAATCGCATTCGCAACCGACGACGTTTCGAATGCGCGACAATACCTGCTAGCCCATGGGTTCCAGCCGGGGCCAATTCAGAAGGATTCCGATGGCGATGAATCCTTTCGCGTGCGGGATGCCGAGGGAAACCCCATTGCCTTCGTTCATCGGCCGCCTTCTAAGAGCGGATACGCGCCCGCAGCCAAGCAGATCGGTTCGCAAGTGATCCATGCGGGTTTTGTCGTCAAAGATTTGGGTGTCGAGAATCGTTTTTACGTGGACCTTCTGGGGTTTCGCCTTTACTGGCAGGGCGGGTTCAAAGACGACGGCACGGACTGGTACGAACTACAGGTACCTGACGGCCCCGACTGGATCGAATACATGCTCAACATTTCTGTCAATGCCGACCACAAAGAACTTGGTGTGCAGAATCATTTTTCCTTCGGCGTGAAAGATGTGCACGCTGCCGCCGCAGAGCTTCGAATAAGAGGGTACTCAACATTCGATGGGCCAGAGGTTGGGCGCGACGGCAAAGACAGCCTGGATGCCTACGATCCGGACGGCACACGCGTCGAAATCATGGAGTTCACGCCCGTGCAGAAGCCATGCTGCCATCCTTATACCGCCGACCATCCCAAGCCGTGATGGACTGAGGCGTATCGTCAATCCTCAATTCACACAAGCCTTGGGAGCTAGGCGACCACATCGCCTATGACCTGTTCGGCCAGCTTCTTTCATCTGTCGGTTAAGCAAAAGCGAAAGACACCCTCAATCCCGGAACGGTTCAGACGGCGAGACAGACCGTCTTAGACGCTCTCAGTGATACAGACGAAGCCGTCAAGGCCTTTACTGTGGCTGCGTTGAGCCGTTATGGCTCAGAGGAAATGATTCCAGCGCTAGGAAAGGTTGCGGAGACAGATCCATCCCAGAGTTTCAGGGGCAATCAGTCAGGAAGTCGGCCGCCGAGGCCATCGCTGCAATTAAGAAGAGAACGGCCGCTAGTCCCGCGATAACACCACAAAGATGAAGACAGCGATGTCTGGTGGTGCTGGTGAACTCTGGGCTTCATACGCGCTTAAAGGAGAAAGACGTTGAGATTGCGCGTGCCGTGGAACTGTACAGGGGTGATTTCTTGGAAACGTGCCGAAGGATCGCGCAACCGCATTGCCTGGTCGATGAGCGTAATAGATATTTTTCGACAACTACCTCTGTAAGGCCTGAACCAGCACCGGAACCGCCACCGCGCGACTCATACTTACCGCGCTCTTTGACCTTTGTATAAGGCATGGGATGGTCGCTTTTGCATGATCGGCAACTTCTGCAGCGAATGATGAATCGTCGCTGGAGTTTGCGTTCACCAGAATGCAGGCTTGTCGCGGATCGTTCCAATCAGCAAACGAATGGACGATGTCCAGAATCTCGCCGTAGTATTCAGCGAACCCTTCGTTGTCGCCTTCGTCCGGGTAGCCTTTTCTTTGCGCCTCGACCAGTTGTGAGTGAAGCTCGTGATTGTCGCGGTCTAGAAGATCCACGAAGCCGCCCGCACCTTCGGGTTCTTGAGGCAACTCACCAGCCAATGCACCGCTTACGGTGGTCCTTTCTGTCCCGACGCCGTCGGCTCCTGGAAGATTGACAGCAGCGGCACGTTAACCGAGCAATCGCAAGTGGCACTCTCATACGCAAGCGGGCCTGGGATCGTGGCCGTGGCCACCAGCCGTTAACCGACACGCTGGCACAAATCGCTGGAAAGCGAATGCATTCGACCGGGAACGCCGCTGTCACTGGGAGACGCGAAACGCCTGATCCAACAGTATGTGGATCGCTATAACAACGTGCGATTGCACAGCGCGATTGGCTACGTGACACCGAACGACATGCTCGCGGGCCGACAGGCAAAGATCCATGCTGAGCGCGACCGCAAACTGGAAGCCGCCAGACTGCTACGTAAGAGTCGCCGCCAGCAAGCTGCGTGAAGAACGAAGCGCTAGCTGCCGGGATGTCGCTAGCATAATTGGTGGAGCAGCTGCTGCAGCGAGCGCCCAGTAAAAACTTGCGGATGACTTCTCTGGCCACAGAAGCATAAGATTTTGGCGTTTACTTCATAAAACCAGGAGCGTCTGATGGTCGTCTCAACGGCCCAGCAACATCCGCCCACCGTCACTTCTGTCCTCAACATGCTCTATGGTGTTGTCGAGCAGGAAGTCGTTTCCGCTGCTGAAGCTATGCCCGAAGACAAGTATTCCTTCGCGCCTACCAATGGCGAGTTTAAAGGCGTGCGCACTTTCGCTGAACAGGTGAAACACATCGGCTTCGCCAATCACCTTTATTTTGGCCCGCTCATGGGCGAGACGATCGACGCTAACTCCATCGAAGAAAATTTGAACGGCCCCGCGGCGCTGAAAACCAAGGCCGAAATTGTCCAGTATCTTAAAGATTCCTTCGCGCTCGGCCATCGGGCCATTTCCGGGGTCACCTCCGAAAACGAGGTCACGCCGCTGCCCAAGCCCGTATCCCCATTCCTCTCAACGCGTCTCGCAATCGCCATTGTCGGCGCTTTCCATCCGAAGGATCACTACGGTCAGATGGTCGAGTACCTGCGGATGAACGGTATCGTCCCGCCCGCAAGCCGAGCAAACTGGAAGTTGAGAACCGCGGAGCTAAAATGAACTGCCGGGTGAAACGGAGGCAGGCTCTGCAGGGATGCAACCATGCTGAGGGATAACCTGGCGGGCTCATCGAGCCGATGTTTAGCAGCGCGCGAGCCAATCCTCTGGCGCTGCACACTGACAACCAGAAAAGTCATCGGACGATAGACCCCTATGCCTTTAAAATCCCCGCCCCGCCGGGCCGGACTCTACGCTAACGGAGAACGTCGCTTCTCCATTTCAGGCTGAGCCACCACAGGGGTCGGTGACCGTTCCGCTGATGCCGCCTCTTCCGGCCTGGCCGAATGCTGCGATTCCGATGACGACGATTAAAAACCACGCAGAGTAGCGCGAGTGCGCTTGCGGTAAAGAGACACCTTGAGTTCGTCCCGGAATTCATCCCTCATCCTCCGTTTCGGATATTTCAAATTTTGAACAGCGCGCTGCCGTGCTGGACGCCCGCATCAATTAATAGGAAACACCAAATGTCTCCATCCGCCGTGCGGCAGCTCACTCGTTCGTCTTCGTTCGGAGCCTCCCAATGCTGGCTCGAGTACGCACAGGATCAACACTCTCGGGGAATCCGAACACGAGTGCGTCTATTGAAACGTATTAATAGTGCTAGTATGAGGTTTCGACAGTCAAAAAGCATTGCCTCTCCGGGATTGCATCGCAGGAACACTTTGTTTACCGCGATCGCCCCCCTTTCCTGATTACTGTTGATAAATCGCGATTACACGCAATATAAAAAGGCGTCCACTTTTGCGGTAGGTTGAAATTGTTCGGATCACCAACCTAGCGAAAGGAGCGCCTTTATGAATCAGGAAAAGTATATCGGCATGGACGTGCACCAAGCCACCATCTCGGTGGCCGTGATGGATGCTCAAGGTAAGCTGATCATGGAGTGCTTGCTGGAGACCAAGGCGGCCACGATTGTTGAGTTCATCGGAGGATTGCAGGGAACTCTGTCGCTGACCTTCGAGGAAGGCACGTCCGCGGCCTGGTTACACGATCTTCTGAAGCCTCATGTGAGCCGGCTGGTGGTTTGCGATCCGCGAAAGAACGCGCTGTTGAAGGATGGCAACAAGAGCGACCGGATCGACGCGCGCAAGCTGGCCGAGTTGTTACGCGGCAACCAACTCCATCCCGTGTTCCACGGAGAGCATGGGGTGCGCACCTTGAAAGAACTGGGGCGCAGCTATCTGACCATCACCCAGGATGTCACCCGCGTCATGAATCGCATCAAAGCGCTGTATCGCAGCTGGGCGATTCCGTGCGCGGGCGCAACCGTCTACGCAGCACGTCATCGCGCCGAGTGGCTGGCCAAGATCGCCGAACCAGGAGTTCGGGTTCGCGCCGAACGGCTCTATCAGCAACTGGATCTGTTGCAACCGGTGCGCCTCGAAGCACGACGGGAGTTGCTGGCGGAAAGCCACAAGCATGCGGCCGGGAAGTTACTTCGCCAGATTCCTTCCATCGGTCCGATTCGCTCGGCATTGCTGGTGGCCTTGCTGCAGACCCCGCACCGTTTTCGTACCAAGCGACAGCTCTGGGCCTACAGCGGTTTCGCGGTCGAGACTCACGACAGTGGCGAGTACCGCTCGGTGCGCGGCAAACTGCAACGCAACCGCGAGCGCATGACGGTACGCGGTCTGAATGACAACCACAATCGAGATCTGAAGAATCTCTTCAAAAGTGCTGCCGTCTCGGCCAGCACACGGCCTGGTCCCCTGCGCGACTTTTATGTGGCTCGGGTGGAGAAAGGGATGCGGCCGACGATGGCCCGTCTCACCTTGGCACGGAAGATAGCCGCGATCAGTTTAACCATCTGGAAGAAAGGAGTGGAGTTCGACGCCCAACAATTGCAACGACAAACAGGTTGAGCATCTCTGAAGAACAGGCTTTCCATCTCGCGGTTTTCTCCGGTGGTGGGTGGTCGGGTTCTGCAGATGCTCGGTTCGAGGGTGAGTATCAGTCAATGAGATCGGCCCCGAGTGCTTCGGCACCGAGTCACCCATTACACGCTATGCCCCCTCGGATAACCAGAAATAGCGATAGGCCACGAGCCTCGGATAGAACCATGGTTAACATCGTCCTGCTTGCCGCGTCTTGCCAACTTGATCGTTGCCACCAGCAGCAGAGAAAGCTTACGAGAATGGACCACAAGCCGAACATCTTCAGAGTGCCAAACACAGTGGGCTGGATCTCGAGAAACAATCTCACTCCTCCGGTCGAGGCGGAGCTTTTTTCTTGACATCCCTTTTTATAGAACTCATTGACCGCCCGGTCATAATTCTCGATGAGTGTAATCGCCTGTTTTCTCCAGCCAACAAAGCGAGAGCCCAGAGGTTGCGTAGAATGATGGTGTGCGCCAAATGGTTCCATGCCCGCCTGAATCTGCATTTCCTGCCTCAGGAGATAGCCATCGCCGTCGTCACCGAACAACCCGTTTCTGCCATAATGACTCGAACCAATCCAAGTCGGAGAGCGAGCTTTGAAGCTAAGCCCTGGAAGGTTTTTAGGTGTTCCGGTCAAGACCCGCTCGGTTAGCGGGTTTATCTTTACCGAATACCTTTATGGCGAGCGCGCTGTTATTCGTCGCCACTGCCACGAGCTGGCATATTTCTCCCTAGTTCTAAGTGGTTCTTATGAGGAGCACTGCTCCCCGAAACGGGTACGCCATTGTGACTCGGAAAAGGTCTTATACCATCCCGCAGGGGAAGCTCACAGCGATCAGTTTGGTAACCGAGGTGGCGCAATATTCAGCATAGAACTCGAACCCCGCTGGATGTCCACGTTGCGGGAATACGAACTGCAAGCCGAGGAATCGCTCGCGCTTCCCCATCGCCTAACCTCGTGGTTGAAGTCGCGGGGGTACCAAGCTTTCACCGAATCGGATCAGCGATCCACTTTGCTGCTCGAGGCCACAGCCATCGAGTTGCTCTATCAGCTTCCTTGGGAGCATTCGGCACAGGCTGAGTCTGGCACTCCGCGTTGGTTGAAGGACGTCCGAGAGATCTTGCACGCCGAATTCCGTCGGCCATTCAGCTTGACGGCCATTGCCCAGCGCGTCGGAGCACATCCAGTTCATTTGGCTCGCGCCTTCCGGCGGTGCCACCGCATGACTGTGGGCCAATATGTGCGCAGGCTCCGGGTGGACTATGCAATGAATGCGCTGACGGGTGAGGAGGCTCTATCGGACATTGCTGCGCGCGCAGGGTTCTCGGACCAGAGCCATCTGGGGCGTGTCTTTCGATCGACAACCGGCATGACGCCCCGTCAGTTCAGGCTGGCGCAACGGCGCCCTTGCTAATCCCGTTCCAAGCCGTAAACTGCGTTCTATATTCCGTCGTCATCTCCATGAGACAGTCCTGTGGAGGAGACGAATTGGATGTCTGGTGGAATCACTCCAAAGGGCAGTGCTGGCGAAAATGCTGACTCTCCATCGTCCCGGCGCAAGATTTTCTTAGGCGGTCGAGGCATTCGCCTCGGCTGGCGTCTGGTGATATTCCTCTTGGTTTTCGCGGCGAGCGGTCTAGGCTTGTTTGAGATTGGAATCCTGCGCATACCCGCCGCCGCTCGCATCATCAATCAGGGTTTTCTTTCACCCGGCCTCGAGTATCTGACTGAGATTCCAGCCGCGGTCTGCCTGGTGGCGTGTAGCCTGGTCATGGCGCGAATCGAGAAGCGAGGCCTGGGCGACTACGGGCTGTCGCTTCGTCGGGGAGCTGGCGGGCACTTCTTGTGGGGACTGTTCTGGGGATTCTGCACGTTCTCCGTGGTCATTGCGCTCATCGCCGCTCTGCACGGCTTTTCGTTCGGAGGTCTTGCACTTCACGGGCTCGCTCTTTTGAGGTACGCAAGCCTTTGGGCGATTGCCTTTCTGTTCGTGGGATTTGTAGAAGAATTTCTTTATCGCGGTTACGTTCAGTTCACACTCGCGGAAGCCATTGGATTTTGGCCGTCCGCGATCGTTTGGTCCCTTGTCTTTGCAGCCCTGCACTTGACAAACCCCGGCGAGAATCTGGTCGGTGCCTTGGAGGTTTTTCTGTTCGCGATGTTTGCCTGTCTGACTCTGCGTCGAACCGGTGCTCTATGGTTCGCCATCGGTTTTCATGCGGCCGGTGATTACGCCGAGACTTTTCTATTCTCAGTTCGCGACAGCGGATACGCAGCATCAGGGACTTTTCTTAACTCGTCATTCCATGGGCCAGCGTGGTTGACCGGCGGAAAAGTAGGCCCAGAAGCCAGCGTGTTCTCGATGCTGGTGCTATGCGTGGCAATGTTCTGCTTTCACTTCTTGTATCCGCAAGCTACCGCGAGAATTAGCCTTACAGCTGGTGGGGGGGCGCGACTCTCTTCGTAGTTGGCGTAACATCTCGATCGCACTCAGTTATCGATTATGTGATCTTCGTCACATCGTGTCGGCCAGATCGGAGCTACCATCTCAGCCCACATGAAAGCCGCCGTTTATACCAAGGCTGGATTAGGAAAGGTCCTCGAAATGAAGGACCTCGAACAGCCCGTTCCGAAGGACAACGAAGTCGTCATACGGGTTCGCGCCGCTTCCGTCAATCCGCTGGACTGGCGCATGAAGAGCCAACGACCCGGCGTAGATGTCGCTGGCGAGGTAGCAGCGGTCGGAGGAACGGTGACGCAATTCAAGCCAGGCGATGCGGTGTTCGGCGCCTGCAAAGGGGCCTTCGCCGAATACGCCTGTGCTTCCGAAACCAAGCTAATCCGGAAGCCGGAAAGCGTGAGCTTCGACCAAGCGGCTGCTGTGCCAATTGCTGGGCTTACTGCGTTACAGGGGCTTCGCGACAAAGGACACCTTCGGGCGGGGCAGAGGGTCCTGATTAACGGCGCGGCAGGAGGGATCGGCACCTTTGCCGTGCAGATCGCGAAGTCATTTGGGGCTAACGTAACTGGTGTATGCAGCACGCGGAATGTTGAATTGGTGCGCTCCCTCGGCGCAGACCGGGTCATCGACTATACACGCGATGACTTCACTCAGGACAGCGAACGTTACGACCTGCTTCTCGATAACGTGGGAAACCGCACATTGTCGGCGATGAGCCGCGTTCTGAGTCCGAGTGGGAAGTGTGTCATGGCGGGAGCGCCTAAGCAACTGTGGGCGGTATTTGCCCGACTGCTCAAAGCATTCGCGCGGCCGAAGTTCAAATTCTTTGTTGCGAAAATAAATAAAGACGACCTGACGACCCTTTGCGGACTAATCCAGGCCGGGAAGCTAACCCCAGTGATCGACAGACGCTATCTGCCGGCTGACACCGCCGGTGCCATCGCTTACGTAGAAGAAGGGCACGCCCGAGCAAAAGTCGTCATCACGTTCCAATAGAGCCAGAGGGAACCAGACGCAGCCTGCTTCTCAGCCTGATCCGCCAGCTCTCTCTGTTGATCGAGTGCGACCGCCGAGTCTGCCGCGGAAAACGGCGCCAGACCAGTCACAGGACGCGGCGGTGCTGCTACTGCATCCGGGGGCGCGCTTGGCAACCCGTTGCGACCCTGATTGTTTCGCAGCGTGCCCAGGCCCGCTTCAATTTGTGCCTGGAAATTGTTCTGCATTTCCAGGACGCTCGAACTCCTTGAGCGCTCGCTGGGTGGCCGCCAAAAAGTGGAGACGTCAGCAACTCAAGTATGTGGGCTTGCTCTTTCACGATCTGCGCCGAAGCGGTGTACGGAACCTGATCCGCGTCGGCGTGCAGCAAAAGGTAGCGATGTCAATTTCGGGGCACAAGACCGCTTCCGTATTCCAGCACTACAACATCGTCGACGAGCGGGACATCATGGAAGCCGGTCGGAAGTTGAACGAGAAGCGGAAGTCCAATGCTCTGCTCGAAATTCCGTTTGGGCAGAGTTCGGGCATGATTTCAACAAAAACCGGTGATTCTGACCATCCCGAAGCCGCGCCTCCGCATGCGCTGCTTCCTAACTAGTTGATTTGAAATGGTAGGCGCGGCAGGATTCGAACCTGCAACCGTCGGATTAGAAATCCGATGCTCTATCCGTTTGAGCTACGCGCCCATCTAGATGACGTTTCGCGCTGGCGACGGTTCCGGTGACAGTCACCATCGCTATGCGTTCTGGCGTTCGGAGCGCCGTCTTAAGTATCGCATAGGGCTTTTTGCGGTGGCGGTCCGCGGCTCCCTACTCTCTTCGCGTGCGATGTTCGCAAGTCGGCGTATTGAGGCAGCCGGGAGCCAGCACCAGCCGGTCCACCGGCTTACCGCCCACAATGTGCGAGTCGATAATTTCGTCAACGTCCGCCTCGGTCACGCCCCCGTACCAGACGCCGTCAGGGTAGACCACGATATTCGGTCCGTGCTCGCATTGGTCAAGACAACCAGACTGGTTGGCCCGCACAGTCCCCTTCAGTCCGCGCTCCGCCAGCTTGAGCTTGAACAGCTTCTGGAGTTTGGCCTGCCCCATGGGATCGCAACACCCCCGCGGATGCCCCGCCGGTCGCTGGTTCCCGCAAACAAATATGTGATGTTCGAACTTAGCCATCGAAACTAGCTTCTCGTAGGTCTGTCATCCTGAGCGAAGCGAAGGACCCCTTGCAAGCCCGCGGCACCAGCGTCTTGTAAAGGCATTTCCACCACTGCTCTGCGGTTTTGCTTTCCTGCGCGGCGCCGGCCGGAGTCACCCATCCCCTCGCACCCAGCATCACGCTACGGATTGTTCAGCCTCCGCCACAGTTTCGATTTCCGCGTCCCAAATCCCCTCGAAGTCCACGAAATAACCTTGCACGTCGATTCCCGGAATCGCCCGCAGCAAACTCGCCGCTGCCCGCCGCAGTTCGCCTTCGTGATGCGTGGCCTCTGCTTGAGTATCGCCGCTAAAGGCGCCGGCCAATCCACCATAGGCGCCGCAATCAGAGTGCACCATAAGTATGACGCGCCTGGTGCCGTGCAGCCGTATGGACTTGCGAATCTGATCCAGCACGAACTCACGATCACTCTCATGCTCCGGCGACGCCAGGCACTTGGCGCCTCCAGCCACCTTGATCGGATCGGAATTGATCACGCCGATGCGCTTCAGGAACTTGCGAAATCCCAGCTCAAAACGGTTGTCGAAGCACCAGAGTATGGCGACGTCGCAGTGATATTTTTCCCGCGGAGCGTCGAAATGAAAAACCTTCTTCATGAACATATCGTCGCACGAGATGGTTCCTCCTGCAATCTGACCTGATGAAATGCTCGCCCACCGTCACGTTGCTATTCAGCGCAAGACCGCGCTAAGATAACACGTACACATCTTCCCGGCTTTTTTCCCAGTAATCTTCAGTAAAGACCCCTTCGGGCAAGGAGTGTGCGAACCCCGGGGCGTGGCCAGGCCATGCATGTGATCGGATTCCTGTGACGGAGCTGGCTGTGAAAAGAGGCAGAACCGCGGTCATCGTCGGCGCCCAGTGGGGCGATGAGGGCAAAGGAAAGATCGTCGACGTGTTGTCAGAAAGGTTCTCGGTAGTAGCCCGTTACGCCGGCGGACACAACGCCGGCCACACCGTAATCATCAACGGCAAAAAGTTTGTGCTGCAACTGGTTCCGTGCGGCGTGCTGCGCCCCGGCTGCCGCAGTGTGATCGGCAACGGCGTAGTACTCGATCCGCTGGCCTTCCTGAAAGAAGTGGACGCTCTGCGTCAGCTTGGCGTCAAGGTGGATGGAAGTCTTTTCGTCTCGAATCGCGCCCACGTAATCCTGCCCTATCACCGCATGATCGAGTTGGCCGCGGAAAATGCGCCCGGCCGCGTAAAGATCGGCACCACCTCGCGCGGCATCGGTCCAGCATACGAAGATAAAATGGGCCGCCGCGGCCTGCGAGTAGCCGACCTTTTCGATTCGCATCTCCTCAAAAAACACATCGAAAATGCAGTCCGCGAAAAAAACATGATCGCCCACGCGCTCTTCAACACCGAGCCGCTGGATGCCGACAAGATGTACACGGAATACGCGCAGGCGGCAGAAAAAATCGCCCCATTCGTGGCCGACACCGCCGTCCTCCTCAACCACGCGCTGAAGGAGGGTCATTCCGTCCTATTCGAAGGCGCGCAAGGCACCATGCTCGATATCGATCACGGCACCTACCCCTTCGTCACCTCTTCCAGCGCGACCTCCGGTGGCGCCGTGATCGGAACCGGCGTCGCGCCCAACGCCATCGACTCCGTGATCGGGCTCACCAAAGCTTATTGCACCCGCGTCGGCGAAGGTCCCTTCCCGACCGAAGAAAAAGGAGAAGCCGGCGAGCTTTTGCGCAAGCGCGGCAACGAATATGGCGCGGTCACCGGGCGTCCCCGCCGCACCGGCTGGCTCGATTTGCCGCTCCTGCGCTACGCCGGCATGATCAACGGCATCTCGTGGCTGGTTATCACCAAACTCGATATTCTCGACGAACTGGCTGAGATTCCGGTTTGCGTCGGCTACAAAATCAACGGCAAGAGAACGGACGAAGCTCCGGCCCAGGCCACCGGTGGCTACGAAAAAATCGAGTGCATCTACCAGAATCTCCCCGGCTGGAAGACTTCGACTGCGGGCATCACCGAGTTCGAAAAGCTGCCTCAGCCTGCCCGCGACTACATGGCGTTCGTCGAGAAAGAAACCGGAGCCGCCGTCGGGATGATCTCAACCGGCCCCGACCGTGACCACACCATCATTGTGGACGCCTTCGCACTGGAGTTGAAGAACGCCGCCCAGAAAGCCTAGAATTACCTCCCCGAACATCCCTGGGGCAAAGCAAAAAGAGGTAAGGAGCGAAAGATGGTGGTTCTGGCAGTCACCTGGATGGCGAAAGTAGGGCATGAGACCGAAGTGGCCGCACTGTTTCAAAAGCTCACCGAACAATCGCGCCAGGAACCTGGCTGCGCGATGTACCAGGTGCACCGGCACAAGACCGAACCGCGCCGCTTCTTCATCTACGAGCAATACAAAGACGACGCCGCGCTGGAAGCCCACCGCAACGCTCCACATTTTCTACAATTCGCCCGCAAAGATCTCCCCAAGATCGCCGACCGCGTAGAAGGCCATCTCTTCGAGCCGCTGGGTTAGCTTGTTCTGAAGTGAATTGTGCGGAAAGGTTGTACGAAGCGGGCAGTCTTGCTCGCTCCCTCGAAGCCGCAAAACGGCCGCACTCGGCGGTTACTTTCCCTTGTCGATCATCAACTCGCCGCCCGACGCGTAGCTCTCCTTCGAAACTTCGTTGAAGGCCACGATAATCCCTTCTCGCCGCGCCCCAGCCTCTTCCACCAAAGCGTCTGTAATCCGCTTCGCGATCTTCCGCTTCTGGTCGGCTGTGCGCCCGGCCAGCATCGTGATTTGAACCATCGGCATAAGCACACCAGTTGTCGACCGCTTTATCCGCGAAAAACCGTGGCCTATTTCGCCAACTCATACCCCGCAAAGAAAAAGCTCAACTCAAACCGTGCCGTATCCTCGGCGTCCGACCCGTGAATCGCATTATGCTCAATGCTGGTCGCCCATTTTTTGCGGATCGTGCCTTCTTCCGCGTTGGCCGGATTCGTCGCTCCCATTAGCTTGCGCAGATCAGCGATGGCGTTTTCTTTCTCCAGAGCCAATGCCACTACCGGCCCACTCGACATGAAATCAGTCAGCGAGTTGTAAAACGGACGGCTCGCATGCACCGCATAAAACTGCTCCGCCTGATGCTTGGAGATTTCGAGCATCTTCATAGCAAGAATGCGGAAGCCGTTCTTCTCGAATTGTTCAATAATATCGCCGACCCCATTGCTGCGGACGGCGTCCGGTTTCACGATAGTAAGAGTGCGTTGCAGTGTTTTCATAAGTTCGGTCGTTATTCCTTAGTTGTAACTGATTCGTCGTTACAGTATCGGAGCGACAGCAGTCGAGTACTAAATCCACTCTAGCCACTGACAACTGGCCCCTGGCCACTGCTCCTAAACTTTCACGCCCAGCGCCGCAGCCAGAGTTTCCCCAATCGCCGCCGGGGACTTCGCCACCCGAATCCCGGCCGCTTCCAAAGCGGCGATTTTCTCCGCCGCCGTCCCCTTGCCGCCAGAAATGATCGCTCCCGCATGCCCCATGCGCCGTCCCGGAGGCGCCGTCTGCCCCGCGATGAATCCCACCACCGGCTTCTTCATGTGAGTCTTCACGAACTGCGCGGCGGTTTCTTCGGCGTTGCCCCCGATTTCGCCAATCATGATCACGGCCTCGGTCTCAGGATCGCGATTGAACAAGTCCAGCGCATCCACAAAATTCGTCCCGATGATAGGATCACCGCCAATCCCAATCGCGGTGGATTGCCCAATCCCGCGTTGCGTAAGTTGATGCACCGCCTCGTAAGTCAGCGTTCCCGACCGCGAAACAATTCCCACCCAGCCTTCCTTGTGAATTGAGGCCGGCATAATGCCAATCTTACATTTGCCCGGAGAAATAATTCCCGGACAATTCGGCCCAATCAGCCGCGAGCGCCGGTTCTGCAGAAATTCCCAAGCCTTCACCATATCGAGCGTCGGAATCCCCTCCGTGATGCAAACGATCAAGTCGAGTTCCGCGTCGGCCGCTTCCATGATCGCGTCCGCGGCAAACGGCGGCGGCACAAAAATCACGGAGGCGTTGGCCCCGGTCTTGTCCGCCGCCTCGCGCACCGTGTTGAAAATGGGCCAGCCTTCATGCGTGGTCCCGCCCTTGCCCGGAGTGACTCCGCCAACAATCTGCGTGCCATAGGCCGCGCTGGCCTTCGCGTGAAACGTCCCTTCGCGCCCGGTCAAGCCTTGCACCACCACGCGCGTACTCTTATCCACCAGGATTGCCATAAATAAACTTCCTCGCGATTCCTATCGCTTCTACCGCCACTCCGTCACGCCAAGAGTTCCTCGAGCCGCTGCCACAACCTTATCCGCCGCGTCCTTCATCGTGTCCGTCACCACAAAATTCAATCCCGAATTCATCAGAATCTGCTTCCCCTCGTTCACGTTGGTCCCTTCCAGCCGCAACACGATCGGGAGTTTGATATTCGTTTTCTTCGCTGCTTCAACGACGCCCGTCGCCAGCGTATCCACTCGCAAGATGCCGCCAAAAATGTTGATCAGCACGGCCTTCACGCTCTTATCGCTGAGCAAAATTTCAAACGCGTGCGCCACCTGCTCCGAACTCGCTCCCCCGCCCACATCCAGAAAATTCGCCGGCATTCCCCCCGCATATTTGATGATGTCCATCGTCGCCATCGCCAGCCCCGCGCCGTTCACCATGCAGCCCACGCTGCCCTCAAGCTTGATGTAATTCAAGCTGTATTTCGAGGCCTCCACTTCCAGCGGATCTTCCTCCGTAATGTCGCGCAGTTCGCGCAAGTCGGGATGCCGGAACAGCGCGTTGTCGTCGAAAGTAACTTTGGCATCGAGCGCAAACAGCCGCCCGTCGGTGGTCGTGATAAATGGATTGATCTCGAGCAAGGAGGAATCCGTATCCAGAAAAGCCCGGTAGAGCCCAGTCAAAAACTTCACCGCAGGATTAATCTGCTGCGGTTTCAATCCCAGCTGAAACGCAATCTTCCGCGCCTGAAACGCCTCCAGCCCCATGCCGGGATCGATGTATTGCTTCAGAATCGCATCCGGATTTTCCGCCGCCACCTGCTCAATCTCCATGCCGCCCGCGGCAGAAGCCATGAAAACCGGCTTGCCTTCCCCGCGGTCCACCAGAATTCCAAGGTAAAGCTCTTTTTCAATCGGCAACGTCTCTTCAATCAGCAGACGCCGCACAATGCGGCCTTCCGGTCCAGTCTGGTGCGTCACCAGCTTCATGCCCAGAATTTTTCCTGCGAGGTCGCCAGCCTCGTCCACTGACTTGCCAATCTTCACGCCCCCGCCCTTGCCGCGCCCCCCCGCATGGATTTGCGCCTTCACCACCACTCCGCTCGCGCCATCGTCAAAAAGATTCTTGGCGATCGTCTCCGCTTCGTCGCGAGTCGCGGCCATCGCGCCGCGCGGCACACTCACGCCATATTTCTTGAGAATTGCTTTTGCCTGATACTCATGGATTTTCATAATAGGTGATTCTCGTCAGCGAAATCGGAAGGAACCTGCAAACTGCTTGCGGCTTCGCACGATGGCAGCAAACTATTGATTTTATAGAAGAGAAACGAATTAGAGCAAACCGCCGAACCAGATCAACCTGCAGTTCCAAAGATGTTCACGTGGGGACAACCGCCCAAGAACTCGCAGTCCGCGCCAATCGCGTTTTCCACAGCCCGATGTGACGTGTAACCTTGCCTCTACATGCCAATCGCGCGATCATGGCAGAAGCGGACGTGCTGTGGAGGGCCCGATTGGCTCGCTCCTAAGTCCTTTGTTCTCTAGATTTTGACCTCTAAGCTCTTTGACATCTAGATTTTGCGGGGAATTTCCCGTTAACCGGATGATTCCAAAGATTTGGGGGGAGGGGGAGGGGGTACCCCGCCTCAGAATTCACAGCTTAAGGGAAAGACAGCGAGAACCGCTCCCAAGCCATAAGTCTGACCCCTGAACCCCGGCCCCTGCCCCTGCCCCCGAACCCGAACGCCTCCGGTAGAATCCCTGTGGTGTTCCGCTGAACATCGCAGCCATGATTCTCGACTTTCTCCATCGCCTCTCCAATCACGGCCAATCCCTTACCCGCGCGGAATCCCGCGAGGTTATGGCCGAAGTGCTCGCCGGAAAATGCACGGACGCGCAGATCGCCGCGCTGCTCGTGGCCCTGCGGATGAAGGGTGAGACGGTCGAAGAAATCGTCGGCTTCGCCGAAGCCATCCGCGCCGCGGCCGCACTCCTACCCATCGAACGCGGGCCGACCGAGCGTGTCGCGGCCAAGGGCGATGCGCCGTTGGCAGCGCTCGACCTCAGCGGCACCGGCCGCGACGCTCTGGCGGAATCGGACTCTTCGTCCACTGACTCGTCGGATTCGTCGCGCGCGGAATCGCCGCTGGTCGATACCAGCGGCACCGGCGGCGATGCCAGCGGAACTTTCAACGTTTCTACCGCAACCGCTTTCGTTACGGCTGGAGCAGGCGTGCGCGTTGCCAAGCACGGCAACCGCAGCATCAGTTCGAAGTGCGGCTCCGCCGACGTGATGGAAGCGTTAGGCGTGAACATCCAGCTCTCGCCCGAGCGCGCCGCCCAGTGCCTGCGCGAAGTCGGAATCTGTTTCCTCTACGCGCCGAACTTGCATCCCGCAATGAAGCAGGTCCAGGGAGTGCGCCGCGAACTGCGCATGCGCACCATGTTCAACCTGCTCGGCCCGTTGACCAATCCCGCGCGCGCTTCGGGACAGGTAGTTGGAGTCTATGCGCTGGAGTTGGTGGAGAAACTGGCGGAAGCACTGAGCATGCTCGGCCTGCATCGCGCCCTGGTCGTTCACGGGCTGGACGGTCTCGATGAAGTCACCATCACTGGTCCCACGCGAGTGGCCGAAGTCCGCGACGGTACCGTGAAGAGCTACGAGATGACTCCCGAAGAATTCGGCATGACGCGCGCAACCCTCGCGGATATCTCGGGCGGCAACGCCACCGAAAACGCGGCCATCATTCGTGACGTTCTGCAGGGAAAAAAGTCGCCGCATCGCGACGTCGTCTTGCTGAATTCTGCCGCCGCGCTCGTGGCCGCGGGCCGTGCTGATCATCTGGCGGAGGCGCTGCCGATCGCTGCGAAATCCATCGACCATGGAGAAGCGGCCAGAAAGCTTGCTGCGCTCGTAGCGTTCACGAGTTCCAGTCGCTGAAGTTGTTTGCTTGGTGCTCCTGCGCCTGTGTCATGAATCCTATTTTTGTGCGGCTTCGATCTTGAACGTATTGTTGCCGAAGTCGCTCTCGGGTACGCTGCCGTCATTCACCACAATCTCGTGCGGTTCGGCGGAAGTCTCCACCCGAATCACCGCTCTGCTCTTCGCGCGCACCTCAAGCCGCCTCCCGATCTCGCCTCCGGCAAATCTCACTGTGAGCGGAACCTCTGCGCCGGCGCTGCCAAGATTGTCAATGGTGATAGTGAGCACGTAAGCGTCGTTCGCAGTCTTCCGCGAGAACGCAGATTCCACTTTGAAGTCAGGCAGGCCGCGATCGCGATAGACCCAGTCGTCGAAAAACCATTCCAGATCACGCTGTGTTTGCGCCTGAATCAAATGAGGCATGTAGGAAGGTTCTTTATCCTGCTCCGGACGATAGGCGGCGAACGCCTTCTTCAGTGCCTGCTCGCCCACCATGTCGTTCAGCATCCACCAGACGTACATTGCCTTGCTTCGGTAAAGCTCTTCATTGGTCGTTCTGACTAGCGACCGGTTCGCCTCGTCGTCGGGCGAGGACGCTGCAATCTGCTTCTCGGCCTGGCTGAACGCGGCGCGATGCAGTCCCATGTAGTCGACCGCGGTTTGGCGTCCTCGCTGCTGTTCGAGATAAAGAGCCTGCGCAAAGTGGGCGAGGCCTTCATCAATCCAGGGACGAGACGAGTAAAACGAAGCATGAGCCAGCTGGTGCGCTGCGACCAGGCCCGCGAGCTTCGTATCCGCGACCGTCAGCGGCGTCAGCAGGAGAGAGCCACTCTCGAAGGGCGCGGCATCAGGGTCCACGAGGTCCGCGGTTTCGGCCTTTCGTCGCGACGGTCCAAACCACTCGGTAATGAGCGGTGCGGTCTTTCCCGCCGCTTCGGCGTATGCCTCAGCCGCAACCGCGTGTTCGGGGAGATTGTAGACCGTGATTGCTGGCCGATCGACGATTCCGTAGCTGGCCACGACAAACGCCGGGACAGACAGGCCAAGCGGCTGATACGAGCATTGCGACCAGGGAGACCTGGGGCTTCCGCCACGCGTCACTGCATGCAGTTCGGTGCCGCCACACAGCGTGATGGGCGGACTCGCATCGCCCGCGACGGTTGGCGAATCGAATCGAACCTCCATCTTCGAATCGGCTTCTCGTGCCTTCCATCGGCCCAGGACTTCGGACAGGCCGTCACCTTCCGATAAATCCGCCACATCCGTTGCAATCGGATACCACGCAACGTTTCCCGCGCCGCGCACCGCCGTAAACTTCGCGGTGATCCGGTCCCAGTCAGAACTCTTGGCCGCGGCCTCGGGAGTGCCGATGCGGGTGAGACGCGTGGCATCGAGCAGGATTACGCCTTCGTATGCGATCTCCAATTCGACCGTTGCCTTGGGCGCGACCGACTGCGGCAGGGTCACGATGGCCTCGGAGAGCGCGCCCGTGTGATCGATATCTGACGTGTAGGTTTGCGTTACGAACTGCACAGCCCGATCGCCGGCGCGAATGGAACGCCAGTCGAGCGAGGACGAAATCTGCAGCACCGCGATTTTCTGCGGCGACGCCGAATCATTTCGAAGCGTGATTTTGCCGCGCACGCCGAGCCGCTGCTGCTCGGGCTCGATGCGAACGCTCAGGTCGTAGTTGGTAAAAGTGAAAGCTTCCCGGTCGAGAGAAAAGCAATTCACCACGGAGGCACAGAGGACACCGAGAAAATAAATGCTCCGGACGAGCCACTTCATTTCGCACTCGGTTTTGCGCGGGGCGTGGCATCCGGCCTGGAACTGAGAGAGGCCTCGCGGGCGCGGCGTTGCCGCACGATTTCATAAAGCACGACTGCCGCCGCGACCGAGACATTCAACGACGGAACCTTCCCCAGCATAGGGATCGAGACCAGAAAATCGCACTTCCTCTTGACCAGATCGTGCAGCCCTTTGCCTTCGGCGCCCAGCACCAGGGCGCAATCCATGTTGTAGTCGAGCGCGTCGTAGGTTTGCTTGCCGTGTTCGTCGAGCCCAACCGTCCACACATTGCGCTCTTTCAATTCTTCTACCGTACGAGAAATATTCGTCACTTTCGCGATTGGCAAATGCTCGCTCGCGCCCGCAGAGGCCTTGGTCACGGTTCCAGTCACGGCCGCGGCGCGGCGTTCCGGAATGACCACTCCGTCAGCGCCTGCGGCGTCGGCTGTGCGGAGAATCGCCCCCAGGTTATGCGGATCTTCGACCCCATCGAGCACCACCACCAGTGAGTACTGGCCGCGCTTGGCTCCGACTACGTCGTCCAGATCGCTATATTGTTTCGCCGAAGTAACCGCGACCACTCCCTGATGCGCTGCCGTGCCCGCCATGCGATCAAGTTCGGTCCGCAGCAGAAAACGTACCGGCACGCTGGCGCGCCGGCAGTCTTCGATGAGCCGTTGCAGGCGGATGTCATGTCGTTCCTTCGCCATGCCCACCCACTCGAAAGCCCGTTGGCGAGCCTTCAGCGCCTCGGTGACCGCATTGATGCCGTAGATGTAGTGCATGAGGTATTAGTGTATCGCGTGGAACCGTCTTTCATTTTGAGCATGGAACTGAAATTCTGAAAGCGCCCGCAAGCAAGTTACCCAGGTCCTTCGCTTTGCTCAGGATGACAAGGCGCGGCTTTAGATCAAGGTGTGAAGTGCGTTGACGATCTCGCTCGGCTCGGGACGCTCGGTGTAGTCCTCGTCCGCAGACGCGTAGAGCACAGTTGCATCGCGATCCAGAATGTAGGTCGCCGGGATCGGCAGCTCCCAGCTTTCATCCCCGTTCGTAAACGGCAGATTCACGAACGCGCGGCGGTAAACCTCCGCCTGAAACTCCGGCACGCGGTAGATTAGACCGAACTTGCGGGCCACCAGGTTGCCTGCGTCGGAGAGCAACGGAAAACGCAGCTTGTGCTGGTCGTGCATGAAGAACGATTGCTTCACCGTCTGCGGAGAGATCGCAATCAACGCCGCTCCCGCCAGTTCGATTTCCGGCAGGATCAAATTCATAGCCTCCATCTGGCCGACGCAGAACGGGCACCACCGGCCGCGAATGAAGCTGAGCACGAGACGCTTTTGAGCGAGCAGCCCAGCCGAGGAAACGATCTTCCCATCGTGATCCGAAAGTTCGAATTGCGGCGCTTTCGCGCCAACAGAGAGAATGTCCGCGGCGAGATGGTTCTCTTTGAGTTCGGCGACCGCACGGGCATGAATGGCTTGCGTCTCCGGCCGAACGTATTTCGCGATCAGTTCTTTGCGTTCGGCAAAGATTTCGTGCAGTGGGCGAGTGTCAATCGCATTCGATTCTTCTAGAGAGCGCCATTTCATAAAAGCAGCGGTCAGTTGCCAGTGATCGGTTGCCAGAAAATCAAGCCTTCGACTGACAACTGTTTTCCTACATCCCTGGCATCTTCATTCCCGCGAGGCGGCGCGCAAAGCTGGGCTTGCCCATCTGCTTGAACATTTTTTTCATCTGCGCGTACTGGCGGAGCAGGTTGTTGACTTCCTGCACGCTGGTGCCTGATCCGCGGGCGATGCGCTTGCGGCGGCTGCCGTTGATTACTTCGTGATGATTGCGCTCGTGGTTGGTCATCGAGTTGATGATCGCCTCGACGCGGTTGATTTGCTTTTCGTCGACGTTATCGGCAGCTTTCTGCAGTCCGGAAAATGGTCCGATTGACGGCATCATGCCAATCAGGTTCTTGATGGAGCCCATCTTTTTTACCTGGCGCAATTGATCACGAAAGTCTTCCAACGAAAAGCCGTCGCCGGTGAGGGCCTTGGTGGCCATCTCCTGGGCTTTCTTTTTGTCGATCTGCGATTCGGCGCGCTCGATCAAAGAGAGGATGTCGCCCATGCCCAGAATGCGCGATACGATTCGATCGGGATGAAATGGTTCGAGCGCATCGTATTTTTCGCCCACGCCGATGAACTTGATGGGCTGTCCCGTAACTTGGCGGATGGAAAGCGCCGCGCCACCGCGGGCGTCGCCGTCCATCTTGGTGAGGATGACGCCGGTGAGTGAGAGCTTCTTGTGGAATTCGTCGGCGGAGTTGACCGCGTCCTGCCCGGTCATGGCGTCGGCGACGAATAAGATCTCTGACGGATTCAGCAGCTTCTTCAGCGACTGCATCTCGTTCATGAGTTCATCGTCGATATGGAGACGGCCGGCGGTGTCGACGATCAGCACGTCGCAGCCGGAGACAATAGCCTCGCGGCGCGCTTCTTTCACCAACCGCTCCACAGCTTGGGTGAGCTGCGCGGGCGTGGTCGCCTCGCCCACCGAGCCTTCGTAAATCTGCGCCTTCACCGCTTGGGCCACAATTTTCAACTGCTCGCGCGCCGCGGGACGATACACGTCCACCGAAACCAGCAGCGGACGATGGCCACCCACCTTGAACCAATGGGCGAGCTTGCCGGAAGTTGTGGTTTTGCCGGAACCCTGGAGGCCGGCCATCAGCACGACTGTGGGCGGCTGCGAGGCGAACTTCACGCGAGCAGTGTCCTTGCCGAGAATCTCGACCAGTTCGTCGCGGACGATCTTGATGACCTGCTCGCCGGGAGACAGCGCGGTTAGCACTTCCTGGCCGACGGCTTTGGCCTGGATGCGGTCGATCAGTTCCTTCACTACTTTGAAATTGACATCGGCTTCGAGCAGCGCCAGGCGGATTTCGCGCAGCGCCTCTGCGATATTTTCTTCCGACAGCTTCGCCTGTCCGCGAAGGCTCTTGAACGCGCGCTGAAGTTTTTCCTGAAGATTCTCAAACATAAGGGTAAGCAAGTATTTTATCAGCCGCGAGGCTACACCAGGATTTCGTCAAACTGAACGCCGGGGCTCGGGCATCGCCGTGGCACTACCCAACTTTCGGCCGCGCCATTTCAAATCGCTGCGTCGTTCTCGTGTATTGCATTCCGCCCATGCGGCCGATGAGGTCCAGCGAGTCGCGATCCAATTTGCCTTCCTTGAGATGCGCGTCGTCAATATGAATCGAGATGATTTTGCCGATCACGAGGCTGCCACTGGTCGGCGCCTGAGAGAAGTCGAGAATCTGATGCAGCTCGCACTCAAAGCTGACCGGAGATTCGGCGACCCTGGGCGGGCGCACAATCTTCGAAGGTTGCGGAGTCAGTTTGGCCAGCTCGAATTCGTTTACCGATGCGTCGTACTCGCCGCTGGTCAGGTTCATCGCCTCGGCCAGTTCGTGCGTGACCATGTTGACCACAAATTCTTTGGTCTCACGAACATTTCGCAACGTGTCTTTTGGTTCGCCGTGGTTGACCTCCGCTTTCTTGGGCCGGCGAAGTCCAGGCGCAAACGCCAGCAGTGGTGGATCGGCGCAGACCGCATTGAAGAAAGAGAAGGGTGCGAGGTTGGGCTGTCCCGCCGCGTTCATCGTGGATACCCACGCAATGGGGCGCGGCACCACACTGCTGATCAGGATGTTGTAAAAATCGCTGTACGGAAGCTCGGAGGGGCTGACGATCATGCTATTGAGTATATCGTCCGGGAGTATGTCGTTCGACGCGCCTCAGTTCTTTGCACCGAACACTTCCTTCGCTGCGATCACCGTATTGCTGTGGATGGTCACGGTGTCTTCCACGTTGCGTGCGTAGCCACCGGCATAGCTCACCATCACGGGGATGTCCTGCGCACGAGCTACGCGGAAGACGAGTTCGTCGCGCTTTTTCAATCCTTCGATCGTCAGGGAAAGGCCGCCCAGTTGATCTTCGCGGTAAGGGTCGGCACCGGCGATGTAGCACAGAAGATCGGGTTCAAACTGCCGCAGCCCTGAACTGAGTGCATTGTCGAGCCAGGCCAGGTAGTCATCGTCGCCGGTGCCGTCGGGCAAGTCGACGTCGATCGACGAGGGCGGTTTGTACACGGGATAGTTGTTGTGCTGGTGCAGCGAGATGGTGAAAACGTCTCCCGCGTGTGCGCCGCGCATCTTGCCTGGGGGCGCGGAATTTTGAGACGACGGGCTTCGAGACGACGGGCCCGGCGTCGACGGCCCCGACGACGGCAGTGGCTCGCTGGCCGTCCTTGTGCCGGCGAAGATTGCTGCCGTGCCGTTGCCGTGATGGACGTCGCAATCCACGGTCATCGCAGTGCGAATCTTGTCGTCGCGCTGCAGCCTGCGGATGGCCACGGCTACATCGTGAATCATGCAGAATCCCTCGCCGTGGTCGGGAAAGGCGTGATGAAAGCCTCCGCCAATGTTGATCGCGACGCGATCGCTCAGCGCGTGCCGTGCGGCCAGAATCGATCCACCGGCGGATAGCCAGAATGCTTTCACCAGTTCCGGAGAAAAGGGAACTTCCAGCTCCATTTCTTCGCGCGGGCTCAGCGTGCCGGTCTTCAGCTTGTTTACATACTCGGGCTTGTGGACCAGCAGAATGTCTTGATCCGTGGCGGGTTGGGGATCCAGAAAATCGCTGGCCTGCGCGATCCCCGTCTCCAGCAAGCGATCGTGAATGCGTCGGTACTTCTCGGCCGGGAAGACATGCTGTCCGATGGGGAGATAGTAGCCGTTGCTGTAGATGAGCTTGAAGGGAAGCATGTTTGCGTCCCTATGATACTGCGTACTGACTCAAGTCATGGAGTCCCCTAGGCGGTTTGTCATGCTGAGCGGAGTGAGATGGTCGCGAAAAAAACCGTCGCACGGAGTCGAAGCATCCCTACCAGCTCACAAAAAGTGCGAAGCTTGAGGATTTTTCTCACTGGGATTCCATCGGCGGCCATGGAACGCCTTACGGGACCAACTTCACAGATGCGGGTAGGGATCCTTCGACTGCGCGAGGCGCCGCGCTTCGCGCCGCGTCTTGCTCCGCTCAGGATGACAACTCGATTCAGGTTGACAAGCCAAAAGGCCAGGCGGACTAGCGCTTTTTTGCGTGCGGAATTGCTGGCACTACCAACGGCCTTCTCACCGGCACAATCGCTCCCTTCGCCGGATCGGCGGCGGCGGTGGCGCGGGTGAGCACTTCCTGCTGGATAAACTGCACGAACTCCTGCATCTGGCGCTGCATTTCTTCCATGCGCTCGCGCATTTGCAGGATGATCGCCATCCCAGAAATGTTCACCGCCAGATCACGGGCCAGGGTTAGGATGAACTCCAGCCGCTGCAAATCTTCTTCGGTGTAGAGACGGGTGTTGCCTTCCGTTCGCGAAGGCTTGAGCAGTCCTTCGCGTTCATAAAGCCGCAGGGTCTGAGGATGAATGCCATACATCTCAGCCACGGCCGAGATCATGTACGCGCCCTTGGATTTACGTTTGGTCATAATCGCTCAATTGATTCTAGAGCTGATTCTAGAGCCCATTTTAGAATACGACCTCTTTTCTGCCTAATTTACGATCCAGTTCACGATTGCAGAATCACGCCAAACCTTGACCGCGTGCGCGCATCCAAATTCCGGAGGTTATTATGGACGAAAATAATGCTGTCAGTGTAGTGGAAGGTCTCATTGAAACCTGCAAAGACGGACAAAAGGGCTACCAGGACGCCGCTTCGCACGTGAAGCGGAGCGACTTGAAAACGTATTTCAACGAGCAGAGCCTAGAACGGGCCCGCTTTGCGGGAGAACTCGAAGCGGAACTGATCCGGTTCGGCAAGCCGGACAAGAAAGTTTCCGGTTCCGTGGGAGGAACGCTGCGCCGCGCCTGGATCGATACCAAAGTCAGTCTGGGCGGCGGCGATAAGACGATCCTGGAATCGGTGGAGGCAGGCGAAGACAGCGCCAAAGAGAGCTACCAGAAGGCGCTGAGCGGGACGTTGCCGGTAAATCTGATGGAGATTATCCGCCGTCAGGCCACCAGCGTTCAGCGCGCGCATGACCACGTTAAGACCTTGCGCGACAGTGCGGCCGCCGCGTAGTTTCCTACGGCAAGAAAAAAGGACCGGGGTTCCCCGGTCCTTTTTTGTTTCTTGATTATTTCCTGACCGAACCGCAATCAGGCTGCCGGCTGCGGCTTCTCTGCCGGAGTGGACCATCCCGCCGGCTTCAACAAATGATTGATGGCGTAGGCGACAACTCCCGCGCCGATCAGAATCATTCCGAAGGCAAAAGAGCTCATGCCCAGGATCGACTCGTGATCGGCACGCGCCACCGCGAAGACAAGCAGAAGCGCCGGCGGGATGCCAATCGCGATCGCGCCGAACAAGCCCCCCGGAACCTTGAACGGACGCGGCAGTTCCGGCTCCCGGAAGCGCAACACCGCCAGGGCTACGAACTCCAGCACCAGGCTGGCGCCATAGAGAAGAATGTCAATCGTCACTAGCCGAGCAAAGCCAAGGCCCAGGCACATGGCCCATCCCATGGCCAACACGATGATCGCAACCCAGGGCGCGCGCGACTTTTTCTGCAGCTTGCCAAACACGCTGGGCAGCATGCCATCCTGCGCCATCGCCAAAGGCAGGCGGGAGTAGCTCATCACCAGGCAGTTGAACATGCCGAAGGCGCTGATCATGCCGCCGAGAACCACGCCGATGCGCAGCAGCGGTCCGCCGAGCAGTCCGGCAATGTCAGCCCACGAACCAGTTTCCCATGCCGTGGAAGTGAGGCCCGTCATCCACATCGCGGCGAACGGAACAACGTAGCTCACGGCCACGATGCACACCGCCACCAGCATCGCTCGCGGATAGGTCCGCTGCGGACGCTCCACTTCGGTGGCGATGGTGGAGGCATTGTCCCAGCCCATGTAATTCCACATGCAGATCAGCAGGCCGCCGAGAATATCCACGGTAGAAGTCGTAGGCTTGGTCACCGCATTCACCAGCGCCCCCACCTTGAACGGCGCCATGCAAACCATGATGACGAACGGCGCCGAGAGCGCGAAGAAAAGCCACAGCGACGTCAGCGAAACCACTTTCACGCCGGCGATGTTGAGCGCGGCGCAGGCAATCACCACTGCCAGCGCGACCCACCATCCGCGATTTCCCTGTTGGAACCACGGGAACATGCGAGTGAGGTAAGCCACAAACAGCGTGGGATAAATCGCCATGTCGAAAATCGAGGCAATCAGCGAGAGCCACGCTTCCTGAAATCCCCAGAAGTTGCCCATGGCGCGGCGCACCCAGGCATAGTAGCCGCCCTCGAAGGGCAGCGCGCTCGAAAGCTCGCCGATCATGAAGGCCGTGGGCAGGCTCCAAAGCAGCGGCGTGAGCAGCAGAATCAGAATCGCGCGTCCGTATCCGGCCCCGTGCACGATGTCTTCCGTGCCATAGGTTCCGCCCGACACCATAAAGAAGGTGGCGGCGACCAGTGGCCACAGGGTGAGGCGGGCGAATTTTTTCCGGTTGGGAGCCCTATTAGGAACGGCGGCGAGAGGTTGGGGATTCTCTATTTGTTGACGTGGGGCGCTAGCTGTTGCCAATTTCTATGTCTTCCTCCTCAAGCGACTCACTCTCACCACCGCGTCTCCCTTGGTCTTTGACGTCAATCCGACATCAGGACGCGTTTCTCGCGGCTCCCGGGTAACTGCGATTCCCGGGCATTCCGGTGGAGTTAGTTCGCAAGTGTGAGATTACGGGAATTTTCCACAGATGCAAGATATTTTTGCGCTTTTTGCCAAAATTTTGTCGAGCAGGTCAGGTACGGAGGTAACGCGGGCGAAGTCGTTACCACAGGGAACACAGAGGAACACAAGGTAGAGCGGGGATTATTTTTCCCAGGTATTCCCGTCGACCATACGCTTGATTCCGTCCCGCAGGTGGGCGACGTGGAAATTGATCAGCAAGCCGACCCCGATGCCGCTTAGTCGCATGTACGACAAAAGCTGCGCCTGGTGAACTGGGTGTATCGCCTCGACGCACTTCACTTCGACGATCACGAGCCTTTCAATGATGAGATCGATCCGGTATCCCAGTTCGATTCTTTCACCGTCGAAAATCACCGGCAGACCGACCTGGCTGGCGACTGCAAGTCCGCGTTTTCTAAGTTCATGGGCAAGGCAAGCCTGGTAGGCGCTTTCCAGAAGTCCGGGACCGAGCACTGCGTGAACGTGCATCGCGGAAGATACAACAGCTCCCGAAACCTGGTTGACCCGAATCGTTTGGAAAGATGGCGACGAAGCAATCATTCCAACTAAATATCACACCAATCGAGGTTTACCCTGTGATCCCCCGTGCCCTCTGTGGTAAAGATTTTCAGCCGTTCCCGATTTGAAATCTTAGGCAGGCAGTCAGACGTTCTTCCACAACGCTTCCCGCGGATCTTCCGGGTTCAGCTTCGCCAGTTCCCGCAGCAGTTCTTTCGTTCGCTCATCGCGGGGCAGCGGGATGGTTAACGTGATCTCCACGATCTCGTCGCCGCGCACGCCGTCTTTCGTAGCCGAGGGGACGCCCTTCTCACGCAGCCGCAGTTTCTGCCCCGACTGCGTCCCCGGAGGAATTTTCAGCAGAGCCCGCCCGTCAATCGTCGGTACTTCGATTTTGGCGCCCAGCGCGGCCTCGGTAGCATTGACGGGAACCGTCAGGTAGATGTCGTCGCCGTCTCGGCGGAAAACAGGATGCGCCTCGGTCCGGATAATCGCGTAAAGGTCGCCCGCCGCGCCCCCGTGGGCTCCGGCGTTGCCTTTGCCCGGGATGCGGATCCGCTGCCCGTCGCGCGTTCCGGGCTTGATGCGCACTTCGAACGGTTCGGTTTTTTCGACCACGCCCGCGCCGTGGCACACCGGACACGTCGTCAAGTTCTTGCCCGTCCCATGGCATCGCGGACACTGCACGTTGAACTTCATGCGCCCGCTGGTCTGCGTAATCTGTCCCGACCCACCGCACTGCGGACATTTTCCCGGCGCTTCCAGAAACCCCTGCCCGTGGCAATTTCCGCAGGTGTCGTGGCGCGAAATATTCAGCCGCATTACGCCGCCGCGGATCGCCGTCCAGAACGGCACGTTGACCTGATACTCCAGATCGGTGCCCGGCTCCGGACCTTCTTCGGCCGGCGCTGCCGCGCCGCGACCTCCGCCAAACATACCGCCGAAGATGTCGCGAAAGCTGCTGCCTCCGCCGCCGCTCTTGCGGCTGCGGCCAGGGCTGTCGGCAAGGTCGGAAAAATCGAAGCCGCCAAAATCGAAATGAACTCCTTGCCCGCCACCAGCCTGCTCCGGTCCGCCGCCAGGGAATCCGCCTTGAAAACCACCATCCCCCGGCGCGCCGCCACCCCGCGCATAAGCCTCGGCCGTAGCCGCGTCAATGTTGTCGGAGTAGAACCCGACCTGGTCGTAAATTTTGCGTTTCTTGGGATCACTGAGAACGTCGTTGGCCTCGGAGAGCGTCTTGAACTTCTCCTCGGCAGACTTGTCCCCAGGATTCACGTCAGGATGGTATTTCCGCGCTAGCTTGCGAAACGCCTTGCGAATCTCCTCGGCAGAGGCCGACTTCTTCACGCCGAGAATCTCGTAATAATCTTTCTTGGGAGTGTTTGCCATGGGGCGCTTGCGATTCGACTACGCTTAATTCGGAATTCGTCTTTTCCTCTCGTCCTCGACGACGAAGGTTACATCCTCGGCGTCAGGCGCGTCGTCATACACCGGGATCGTCCGCGCCCCGGTCGGAGTTGAGACGAAAACCTCCCACCCGTGACTCTCTCCCAGGTTCACAAAATAAGTCTCGCCGTTGACTTCGAAGTCCATTTCGTTCTCTCATTCTCCGAGCGCGAATAAATCTGTCATCTTGAGCGAAGTTGCCATTCGCGAAGCGAACGGCAACGCAGTCGAAAGACCCCATGCCTGCGCGTACAACCGCGAGCCTGGCAGGGAGTTCTCTCATCGGCCATTGATAGCTTCCCCCGCAAACGCCATCTGTGCTCCCCACGTCTCAGCCAGACCCTGCCACCGCGGGTTCCGCGATTCAACCAGCGCAACCTTATTCGCCCGCGACCAGCCTTTCAGTTGTTTCTCACGTCCAATCGCTTTGTGTACATCGTCAAAGCTCTCGTAGTATACGAGCCGGTTGCAGTGATATTTGCTGGCAAAGCCTTCGACCTCGCCGCGCTTGTGCTCCAACGCGCGCCGGTAGATGCTGTTCGTCACTCCGATGTACAGCGTTCCCTGAGAACTCCTTGCCAGGTCCATCTCACCGCGTGCGGGTAAGGGGTCCTTCGACTCCGCGGATGCTTCGCTTCGCGAACCATCCACTCCGCTCAGGATGACAGGCCAATAAATAGCAAATAAAATCGCAAACAGCGATCACAATCTGCAAACGTGATGGCGCGGGCAACCCTGCCCGCGCCACCCGGTTCAAGCCGAAAGCTGACGGCTGAGAGCTGACAGCTGCTTACTTCTTGTCTTCCACGTCCACGTACTCAGCATCGATCACGCCTTCATCCTTCTTGGCCTGACCGTTGCCGCTCGGGTCGCCGCCAGCAGTACCGCCCGGCGTCGGACCGCCCGGCCCAGCTCCCGGCGTCGGCTGCGCGGCCTTGTACATCTGCTCGGCCAGCTTGTGCGACGATGCAGTCAGCTTCTCGAGCGCCTTATCCATCTGCGCCTTCTCGTTCGACTCCAGCGCCTTCTTGGCGTCGGCCACGGCGTTTTCCACGTCTCCACGCTCCGAGCCCGAGATCTTGTCCCCGTGCTCGCGCAGCATTTTCTCCACGTTGTAGAGCATGCTGTCGAGGTGGTTCTTGCTTTCGATCGACTCGCGCGCCGCCTTGTCCTCGGCGGAGTGCGCGTCGGCCTCTTTCGCCATGCGCTCGACTTCGTCCTTCGACAGCCCGGAAGACGACGTGATCGTAATCTTCTGGTCCTTCTGCGTGGCCGTATCTTTCGCGGTCACGTTCAGGATGCCGTTAGCGTCAATGTCGAACGTCACTTCAATCTGCGGCACGCCCCGCGGAGCCGGCGGAATCCCGGTCAAGTGGAACTTGCCCAGTGTCCGGTTCTGCGCCGCCATGGGACGCTCGCCCTGCAGCACATGCACCTCAACCGAGGTCTGACTATCAGCCGCAGTCGAGAACGTCTCCGTCTTCTTGGTCGGAATGGTCGTGTTGCGCGGAATCATCGGCGTCGCCACCCCGCCCAGAGTCTCAATCGCCAGCGTCAGCGGAGTCACATCCAGCAGCAGCAGGTCTTTCACTTCGCCGCCCAGAACGCCGCCCTGGATGGCCGCACCAATCGCCACCACTTCGTCGGGATTCACTCCCTTGTGGCCTTCCTTCCCAAACAGCTCTTTCACCAGCGCCTGAATCCGCGGCATGCGCGTCTGCCCGCCGACCAGCACCACTTCGTTGATCTTCGAGGCATCCACGCCCGCATCTTTCATGCACTGCTTGCACGGACCCACCGACCGCTGAATGATGTCTTCCACCATCCCTTCGAGCTTGGCCCGCGTCAGCTTCTTCACCAGATGCTTCGGCCCGCTCGCGTCTGCGGTGATGAACGGCAGATTGATCTCCGTCTCCATCGTGGTCGAAAGCTCAATCTTCGCCCGCTCGGCCGCGTCCCGCAGACGTTGCAATGCCATTTCGTTGCCCTTGCCGCGCAGATCGAGGCCTTCGTCTTTCTTGAATTCGTCGATGAGCCAGTCGACCAGCCGCTGGTCGAGATTGTCGCCGCCCAGGTGCGTGTCGCCGTTGGTGGCCTTCACTTCAATCACGCCCTCGCCCACTTCCAGAATCGAGATATCGAACGTGCCGCCGCCGAAGTCGTACACGGCGATGGTCTCGTCCTTGCTCTTGTCGAGCCCGTAAGCCAGCGCGGCCGCGGTCGGCTCATTGATGATGCGCTTCACTTCGAGCCCCGCAATCTGCCCGGCATCTTTGGTGGCCTGCCGCTGTGCGTCGTTGAAATACGCGGGCACGGTGATAACCGCCTCGGTCACTTTCTCGCCGAGATAGTCTTCCGCCGCCTTCTTCAGCTTCTGCAGAATCAGCGCCGAAACCTGCGGAGGCGTGTACTCTTTCCCCTGCGCCAGCACCGCCACATGGTCGCCCGACTTCACGACCTTATAGGGCACCATCTTGATCTCTTCCTGCACTTCGTCGTAGCGCCGACCCATAAAGCGCTTGATCGAATAAATCGTGTTCTCCGGATTGGTGATAGCCTGCCGTTTCGCCACCTGCCCCACCAGCCGTTCTCCGGTCTTGGTAAAACCCACCACGGAAGGCGTGGTCCGCCCTCCTTCTTCGTTAGGGATAACTTTGGGCTCGCCGCCCTCCATCACCGCAACGCAGGAATTCGTGGTCCCCAGGTCAATTCCAATAATCTTCCCCATAAAATGCTCCTCCTGAACTTAGATAAGTGCTTTATAATCAGTGTGATTATGATTGCGCTCAGGACCATGCTAAGACCTGAGTGGATCGTTGTCAAGGTTTAGATGCGTGGGAAGGAAGGGAAGTTGCGTTGATTTTGAGCGTACTGGGGAGCTGCAACGTGTAGGGAGCAGGCTCTCTGAGCCAGCCCTACTCCAACTCCACTCTCCACAACGGCTCTCCGCCCAGTGAGTGGTAGAAGCCCCACCCGGCCAGCGCCACCACGCTCAACAGCGCCAGGATCGACGTGGGCATGTACCACGCCGAGAGGTCGGCGGACAAAGGAACGTTGGCCGCCAGGTTGATGGTGAACACCGCACACGCCAGCGGCACGAATCCGAAGCGCAGGACGATGATCACGGCAATGGCATAGACCAGAATCTGCGCCGGGATCTCCACCGCCATGTAAGTGCTGCTCAGCCCGCGCGGCAGAGCGAAGATCGCGACCAGCACGATGGCCGCGATCCATTCCTTGCGCAGCAGAACCTTCAGCCCAAACAGCAGAAAGAAAAACACCAGCGTGGTTTGGATCGACAGTGGCCATTGTTGCAACCATGCCCCCAGGGCATTGCGGCCTCCCATCAACATTTCGCTCGAAAACGTGGAAGGCGCGGCTCCCATGCGCATCATGGGAATGTAGCGAATCTGGAAAATGAGGATCCAGACCACGCCCAGAAGCACGCCGAAAAGAATATCCCGGCCCACGAGCGGATCGCGTGCTCCCGCGGACAGCAGGCGGCTCCAGGAAATAATGGTCTTCGGCCAGTGCCGCCTCACCCACGGTTCCACCGCCAGGTAGAGCATCCAGGTTATGCCCGAAACAAACAGCGCTGTACTGATTTGCAGGAAAAGAAGGCCGATGGAGTCGCCGAAGGTTGCGAAATGGGCACGGCACAGAAACAGCGCGATCTCCAGCAGGAACATGACCGTCGCTAGGCGGAGCGCTCCCGCGCGGTCGCCGCGACCCTGGCGGTAGTTTTTGCGCGCCAGCAAGGCAGACCCCAGCAGTACCGATGCGACCACAAGCCCTCCGAGAATTCTGCCGGCCTGTTCTCCAATCGATTTTTTCTCCGTGCTCTTGTCACGCTCGGGCTTGGTCCAGTCGCCGATGAGAGAAAAGAAAACGGGCTTGCCTCGAAACGACGCCGCTTCCACGCGCAGCGGACGCGTCGTCCCCGGCCAGCTTCCAGTCCACGCCATGCGTGTGTCGGAAGCCGCGAGCGAAGTCCAGATGGGCTGCGCTGGCTGCAATTTTGAAGCATCCAGACCGGCTGTCGCGAAGAGTATGTTCCAATCAAATGCTGCTGACGAAGGGGCCGCGGGCGCCACAGCTTCTTTTTTCTCTCCCTGTTTTTGCAACGGGATCGCCTGGAAATACGTCAACCGTCCCTGCGGATCGAGTTCCAGATTGATCATGCCAGAGAGCACGGTGGGCGGATCGCTTCGGGTGACGATCCCCGGCGTCATCAAATCGCCGCCGCGGAAATCGGTAGGCACCAACGCATCGGGACTTTGCCGGTACCAGTATTGCAGCAGGGAAGGCCGCGCGGCGAGCACCGCATCCCAGTGCGGAGGCTTGTCGTTTTTCTCCACGTAATTCTCGAAGGCGTCATCATCGCGAAGGCCGAACGCGCTGTCAGCTGGCCGGCCCTCGTAACCCAGGCGGGCGATAATTTCGCGGGACTTTTGGGTGAGAACTTCCGGAGTCTGCTCTAGCCCCATCTTCTCGAGGGCGCTGTAGTGGATGCTGAAATAAGCGACGAGCGACAAGCCCAGCAGCACCGCGGCCAGGCAGATCACGGCGGTTCGCGGACGCAAGCCCACCGATTCTCCCGCCGCCGCCACCATTTGCGGCGAAGGCGTTTCGCCCGCGGCCAGCGCGGCGGCCAGCGGATCGCCGCCGGGCATGGCTGCGGCCACTGCCAGCGCCGTTGCCGGACGCGCGCCCGGTTCCACTTCCAGGCAGCGCAGAATCACTTTCTCCACAATCGGATCCAGGTCCTTCACCACGGACGACGGCCGGCTGGGGGTGCGATCGCCGGACGCGGCCGCAACTCCAACGAGCTTGTCGGCAAATGCCCGCTTGCCCGTGAAAACTTCATACAGCACCAGCCCCAGCGCATAAATATCGCTGCGCGTGCTCACTTCCTTGCCCGCCAGTTGCTCGGGCGCCATGTAGGCAGGAGTTCCGCTGCGGATTTCGTTGCCGCGTATATCGTCGGCCACGCCGGCCAAACCAAAATCGGTGATGACGACCTGCCCGCGTCCATCGAGCATGATGTTGGCGGGTTTCAGGTCGCGGTGCAGAACACCTTTGCCGTGAGCCGCGGCTAATCCGGCGCAAAGCTGGCGCGCAATGTCGAGGGCTTTATCTCCCGGGAGGCGTCCGATGCGTCGCAACAAAGACGCCAGATCTTCACCGTCGACATATTCCATGGTGAAGAAAGTGTGGCCGTCGACGTCGCCCACGTCGTAGACGCGGCAAACGTTGGGATGCGAAACGCGGCGCGCTATGCGCACCTCATTGCGGAAGCGTTCCAGCAAGCCTTCGTCGCGCGCCGCTTCATCGGGCAGAAATTTCAGAGCCACGGCCTGGCCCAGCGTCAGGTCGTCGGCGCGGTAGACTTCGCCCATGCCGCCTTTGCCCAGCAGAGCCACAATCCGGTAGCGGCTGGCCAGCAGGCGTCCCGGCAGAAAACGGCCATCGTTCGAACGATAGTCGGCGGAACTCGGCGGCCTGGAAGTTCCGGATGACGGTGGCCGTCGCGGAGTTGGCGGGGCCAGATCGATCGTGGGCAGATTCGCCGCAGCCAGGTTTGCCGCAGCCAGGTTTGCCGCAGCCATGTTCGCCGCAGTCACGTTCGCCGCGCCCACGTCGATGGTCGCCAGTTGGTCGCTGCTCGGTACCGGTGCTCCGCACGAAGAACAGAAGCGCCCTGTGCTGGGCACGGCAGAGCCGCAGGTGGCGCAGAAAGCCATGGTTTTTCCCGCTACAGTCTAACCCAGACGCCGGGAGGCCGGCCCTCGGATTTCAGCCAGAAAGTTTTTGGCCATTCGCTCCAGCCGGGCGGTGGGCGCCGGAAGCTGGCCGGCGGTTTTGTATTACCATCCCATCGATGACCTCACGCCTCGCCCGCTGGCTCCGCGATCCGGTTTTTCTTTTGTGCCTGGCCGCGGGACTGCTCGCGTTTGTGGTGCAATCTGGCGAACTGGGCACGGCCGACACTACGCATCGGCTGCAAACCACGCACTGGATCTGGACATCCGAGCCGCAGGTTTTTCCGCAGGAGTTTTCCGAGTTCGGGATTCGCGGTCGCGGAGGCCGGCTCTATAGCTGGTACGGCATTGGTCAGTCTCTGCTCATGCTGCCCGCCGACGTGGTGGGAACGTGGATTGCGCGCTGGCAAATTTTCTCCGATTACGGGGACGATCCCGGCGTGCGCAGCATCGTGGTGACTTACTGCACCAGCATTCTGGTGAATGTGCTGACCGCGCTGATCGTTCTCAGGTTGCTTGTGCAGTTGGGGTTTACCAGAAAAGAAGCGGTCGCCGGCGTGCTGGCCTTGCTGTTCTGCACCACGCATCTCCACTACACGCAGAACATGATGGAGAACAACTACATCATGCTGCTGACGCTGGTGGGATTTTCATTTCAGTACGAATGGCTGCAAACGGGCAGCACGCGCGCGCTGGCGGTGGGCTCAGCCGCGCTGGGGCTGAACCTGTTGACGCGACTGACCACCGGCCTCGATCTGATGGCGTGCGGTGCGTTCGTGCTTCTTGTTTTGTGGTTCGAGCAAGTACGCGGGCGCGAGTTGTGGCGGCGTCTGTTTGATTACGGCAAGGTCGCGACGCCGGTCTACGCTTTTTTCGTGCTGATCGATCGGGTTTATCAGTTCTATCGCTTCGGATCGTTCACCAACACTTACGTTTCGCTGGCCGCGGCTGCACAGCGGCAGCAGGATCCCACGCTGCCGCCGAATTATCCCTGGACCACGCCGTTTCGTGAGGGATTTCTAGGGCCGCTGTTCAAGCCGGAGAAGTCGATCTTTCTGTTTGACCCGCTGCTGCTGCTTGCGATCGTGATGCTGGTTCTGCTGTGGAAGCGGCTGGCGCCGGGGGTTCGCGCCTATGCCGTCGCAACGATAGTTTTGCTGATCGCCTACATCAGTTTCTACGCGCGGTATTTTGCCTGGGCGGGAGACTTCGCCTGGGGCGACCGCTATGTATCGACCACGGTGGAGCTGGCCGCGCTGCTGGCGGTGCCGCTGCTGTTGCGTTACCACGAATACCTCAGTAAATGGATGTGGCGCGCGGGAGTGGCGCTGATCGCAGCCAGCCTCGTCGTTCAAATCGCATCGCTGGCGTTCTGGCTTCCGCTGGAGATTTATCAGATGGAGGAGTTCGGCCATCCCACGTTCGTGATCGCGCTGCGCTTCAAAAACATTGCCGCGTTCGCGCTGGGAAAAATGGACGCGTGGGGACTAAACACGGACTCGATGACGTGGGACCAGTGGGATTACGTCCACATCACCACGTGGAATTTTCTGCCGTTTCTGCTGAAGCGTGTGGGAGTGGCGCCGGCCTGGGTGGTGCGAGTCGCGTTTGCGGTATGGCTCGCGGGAATCGCAGCGCTGGTTTGGACGCTGGCCCGCCTGCGTGCCGTTGCAAACTTCACTGCGGGCCAAAACTGAACTTCACCACTTCTACTGTTTCTTTGGACGCGGGCTGGTATTTCCAGAGCCTGACCGCGTTGGCCAGGGCTTCTGCGAGCACGGGGTGCCCGCCGAGCACTCTCACTTCCTTCACTGTTCCATCCGGCCTTACCCTCGCTTCCACCTGCGCGGTTCCCCTCAGGTTCATGCGCGCCGCGATTTCAGGATATTCCGGGGCAACTCTGCGCTGCACCTGCCGCGCATCGTCTCCCGCCGAACCCGCGCCCGGCGAATTCGCCGCTGTCGCCTGTGGAGCCCCGTAGCCACTCTTGGCCAGCGCGAGAATCTTCGCGCTGAAATGGATCTGCGAACGGTCCAGGGCGTCGGCATTCACTTCAAAGCGGACGCTGCCGTGTTCCCTTACCAGATTGATCATGCCGCCTTCGCGCAGAAACGACTCATCCTCCCCCACCGAAAGCATGCCCACCTGCGCCAGACCCGCAATCGTCGCCTGCGTACGCTTCCGCTCCGAGGCGCGAAAGAAAACCAAGTGACAGGACTTCATCTCCGCATCGGAGCTTACCGTTCTGACCACCACCAGATGAGTGCCAGCCGATTTTCCGGCGACCGTGGCCTTCAATAGGTTGACGAACTCTTCTTCCCCGCCGCTGACTCCAATCACCAGCGCCGACGGCCCCTCCGGCAAAGCGAAGCGCGGCCACTCCCCCAGTTTTGCGAAATTCAGCAGGTATGCCGCTTTCACCTGGTCTTCCGGCGCACTCTGTTGCTGCCCCGCCGCTGGTGTGTGAAATGCCAGAAGTTGCAGCGCCAACAAAGCAAGACCAATCTCCCGACACGCAGAGCGCCGGACCAACCTCCCGTCTTTGCCCGAAAAATGCATCCTCAAGTTTTAGAACCTGCCTGTAAGTTTGATCCGGAAGTTTCTTCCGTTCTGTTGAATGGCATCTTCTGGGTCCTCGGGACGGCCCGGGTCAAAATATTTTTTGTTGAAAACGTTGTAGACGCTGCCCGAGAGGTCCAGGTGCCTGCCCAGCGCGTGTCCCAGCATCGTGAAATTGAGCACGGAAAATCCGCTCACCGTGTTTCCCGCCAAAGTCTGCGCCGAGCTGGTGTACTGCGCATCCACGCTGGCGATCAGCCGTTGCTGTCCTTGCCGCCGCACTACAGGAATGCTCACGTCCAGCTTGCCCAGGTGCCGCGGAGAGTTGCTGAGAAGTTTTTGGGTGTTGGGCTCCTCCGCATCGACGAAACTGTAGCTGGCCCGGCCTTTGATCCCGTCTGCCAGTTGGCCGTCCAACTCAAGTTCCACGCCGTCGGCAACCGCTTGCCCGGCGTTTTGATACTGCAGTTGGCCGTCGCTCAAGGTCACCGGCGAGATCAGATCGCTGATCGAGTTGCGGAAAACACTCCCCGATAGCGTGAAATGCTGCCCCAGCCCTTGCTCCACCACGCCTTCGATGCTGCGGATTTTCTCCGGCCCCAGTTGCAGGTTGTCGTTGTAGAACGACCCGTAATCCGGTGCGATCTCGTAGGGTTCGGGAGCCTGGAAGGCTGTGCCGTAAAGCAACTTCAGAGTGGTTGGGCGGAAAAGATGGTAGATCAGCCCCAATCGCGGATTCGTGGTCCCGCCAAAATTCGAGTAGTGATCGTAGCGCACCCCGGCACTCAGGGTCAGGTCGTGCCGGATGGCGAACTCGTCCTGTCCATAGAAGGCCCAGATCAATGAGTTTGCGGGGTCCGCCGTAAAGACGTTCTCAAAGTAGTTTCCCTGGTCCTGCCGCAGGTTATTTGTGATCTCCGTGCCCACTGCGATTTTGTGTTTGTCGAGCAGCGTTCCACTCAATCTCGCCTCGCCATCCCACCAGTTCCCGCGGAACGAAAATGTGTCCACTGCGGTCGGGTCGTCGGGTATGCCGGTGGCGTACACAACCGGCCCCTGCAGGCGGTCCTGGTCATAGGAAGTCCGCGCTGTCAGCTCCCACTTCTCGGTGATGGAATGCCGGTAACTCAGATCGAGGTATTGATGGTAGTCAAGGTTCCGAGTGCGAGGATCGTTGAACACGGAGCCGAAATATCCCGTGGGCACTCCCCGGTCGCGCGCGCTGAACAATCCCTGCAGCGTAAATCCAGCAAAACTGATCGTGGCCAGTATGTGTTGGAAGTTTTCGTAATCCGTGTTTCGCGTAACCCCGTAATTAGTGGCTGGGCTGTCGAACTGAGGAAAAAACAGAGTCTGTCCCTGGCTGTTGTAGAACGTGCCAGAGAGCAGCATGTCGATCCCTTTGTACTCGCCGCCATAACTGGCCCGTCCCTGGTAAGTGCCATAGCTGGCGGGCGCAAACGACACTTCCACGCCTTTCAGTCGCGGCGCCTTGGTGGTAATCACGTTGATCACGGCAAGAAACGCCTGCGCGCCGTAGAGCGAAGAACTGGGTCCGCGGATAATTTCCACCCGGTCGATCAGATCCACATCCACCAGAAACTCGGGACCAATCATGGCCAGGCCGAGAACGTTATCGTTAATGCGGTGGCCGTCCACCAGGACCAGAACCCGGTTATTCCAGTCTCCCAGGCGCCCGAAGCCGCGCACGCCAACGAAGGTGTAATCGCGATCGTAGGTGATGTAGAAGCCGCGCACACTCTCCAGAATCTCGGCCAGCGTGCGGTAGCCATATTTCTGGATCTCGTCGGCTGTAATCACGGTCACCGAGGCAGGCGCGTCGCTGGTGCTCTGCAATCGTTTCGAGGCGCCGTAAACCTGAATGTGTTGTAGTTCTTCCAGACTGGCATCCCCCAGATCTTTCGTTCCGGTTTGGTCCGGGGCCCCGTTTTTGGGTCCGTCCTGAGCGCCTGCGGGCAGAGCGAATAGTTGTGCCAATAGAAGAAAACAGAGCAGGATTAACCTGGTACATGCGGGGACAGGCAGCCGCGCCGCAGCTCCAGCCCCAGAAGGACCAGCAAGAAATCCATCCCAGACCGCCCCGCCACTCATGCAGCCTCCCGAGACCGTCGCCTGCACAGGCCTAGGTCCCCAGCCGGGCGCGCACGCCCTCTACGGTCACCTTCGGCAACCCGCCGTTCTTCTTCAGTAGTCGCAGGTTACGTTTGGATCAACACAGGCAAGGAGGTCGTGTGTGACCCACGGCAGCTGCCCTCAGCCATCAGCCGTGAATGAGATCCAGCATCAGCCAGCAGCTAACCGCCCGCCGCCGGGCGCCAGCCAGGTGAGCTTGGAGAACCGTGCGCCAAAGGCCCTTGGTCTAGGAGTGATTAGGTCTGGCGCGTGCAGCGGAACGAATGACCTGTCGCAGAGATTTCGTTATTGCGGATGCGCCGCGCCGGGGCTGTATAGTGGCCAGCATGTCGGCAGGGATCGTCATACGCCGCGCCCAGCCGGGTGAGAACGACTCGGTGCACGCGCTTGTGCAGGCCATCGCCGATGAGACTTTTGCGTACCTGTTCGCGCCTTCTCAAGTTCCGATCGGAGAGGCCAACTGGCTGGCGGCTTGGGTGGCACTTCGGGGAGAAGAGATTGTGGGTGTAACCATGACGCGGGATGAATGGGTCAGCGATTTGTGGGTTCGCCGCGACAGCCGCAGCATTGGCATCGGTGGGGAGTTGCTGGCGCATGCCGAGCGTGAAATACGCAGCCGGGGACATGACACACTTCGCCTTCGAGTGGTCAAGTCGAACACTCGGGCCGTCGAGTTCTATCAAAGTCACGGTTGGAGAGTTCTGCGTGAATTTCCGCATGAGAAGTTCAGCCATTCGATGTTCGAAATGATGAAATCAGGCGACGGGCCGCCAACGTGAGATTGTGAAACAAAAACTGCCGGTTTGGGAGAGCCGACGCGAGGAAAAAAATCGAGCGTGCACGTTTTCCGAAAAGTCTGTCGCAAGTTGTGACGAAGCGTTCACCAAAATTTAAAGGGGATCCGCCCCCCCGGCGAATCCCCTTCCTGCTCAGAATGCCAACCATATAAGCCCTCCCCCCCAAGGGACGACTAAACGGTGTGCAACCGCTGTTCTGAGAACAATCCCCGCCCTCGAGCCAGATGCTGGTGCTGCAGTGCTTGATCCGGCTCCCGGGTTTGCGCAACGAGTAAAGCAACATGTCACGCAACATGGAAGTGTGCAACCGACCGTTGTTATCTCACCTTCATCGCGATTTTTTTTGTTATCATGGCGCGCGATCAACTGAGTCGAGATCCAGCAGGCCGAGGATTTGATCGCGGGGTAGAGGCAAAATCCAGGGTGTTCCGCATGCGGGTTCTGTGGCGTCGTTTCGTACTCCGTTCCGTTCTGCTTGCGGTGATCGTCTGCCTGGGTTCATTCGTTTTTGCTCATTCGGGAGCGGCTTTTCAGTCGCCGGCACCTTCTCACTCTGAGTCTGGGTCGTTACCCGAACTATTGAAAAGCGGGGAGTCGTTTCAAGGCACGATCGCTCCCGGTCAGTCCCATGCCTACGCCATCGACCTGTCTGCGGGCCAATACCTCCACCTGGAAGTAGAAATGGAACGGATCGACCTCACCGTCCGGTTGCTCTCGCCAGAAGGCACAGAACTGGAACGGAGGGAGAATCTGGTGGAGAATTCTTCGATCCCTTTGTCCTTCGTGGCCCCGGCCAGCGGCACGTACCGCGTCGAGATTCGGCAGCCGATCGGGCCGGATGAGAAGCATTCTGGGAAGGTAAAGGTAGAGGTTGCCAGGAACACCCAAATCAAGACCTATACGATCAAAGTAGATCGGCTCCGCCCCTCCGAGCCGGATGATCATAAAGACGACCAGAAGCGCATCACTGCGGAGCACGCCGACAGTGCGGGCGACAAACTGCGCGCCGAGGGCACGGGACCGTCGCGGCATGAGGCAGTCACCCAGTACGAAGCCGCGCTGACGTTGTGGACTGATCTGGCAGACCAGCCCCGGCAAGCCGACACGCTTTCGGGTATCGGCCGTACCTACTACGACTTAGGAGACATGAACAAGGCGTTGGAGTTCTGGAACCGCGAGCTGACGGTGCGCCAGGCCTTGGGACATCCCGACGACGAAGGCAACGTCCTGGGTAGCATTGCCTCAGTTTACAGTCGCCTCGGCGACCGTCAGAAGGCGCTCGAATACTTCAGCCAATCAGTCGAAAAGCTGCGAGCCGCCGGCGACAAGGTCAGCGAGGGGACTGCGCTTTCCAGCATCGGAAACACGTACTTCGGGCTCGGGCAAGTCCGAAAGGCGCTCGAATACTATGACCAGGCGCTGCCGCTGCAGCACGGATTGGGCAGCCCGTCCGCCGAAGGAGCCACTCTCGGCAACATGGGAATCGCTTATTCCGCGCTGGGCCAGCCTCAAAAAGCGCTCGATTACTCGCGCCAGGCCCTGCAGTTAGCATTAGCTGCCGGCGACCTGGACGGGCAGGCTGCGACCCTAACCTCAATCGCGTCTTTATATTGGCAGCTGGGCGATTGGGATCACGCCCTGGAAAACCAGAAAAGCGCCGTGGAATTGACCAAAAAGTCTGGAAATCGCACCTTCGAAGCCATGATCCTCAACAATATGGGGACCACTTACCGCGGCCTTGGCGACCTCGATTCCGCCCTGAAGTGCCACGAGGAAGCCCTTCCGATTCTGCATGATGTGGGCCTTCCGAATGAGGCGACCGCACTGCAAAACATCGGCCACGTGTATCGCGACAAAGGAGAATCTCAAAAGGCGATCGATTATTACCAGCAAGCGCTGAAGCTCTACCAGGCGCGCGGCAACAAGCGGGCGATCGCGCAGGACTTTGCCGACACCGGTGAGGCGAGCCTTCTGCTTGGCCAGACTGGCCAAGCCCTTGAAAATTGGGGCGAAGCGTTGCCGCTGGCGCATGCCAGCGGAGACCGCATCCTCGAAGCCAGCGTGCTTACGGGAATGGCGCGGGCGCATATCGCAGAGGGCAAGCTGGATGAAGCACAAGCCTCGCTCGATTCCGCTCTCGCCATGACCGAGAGCCTGCGCACAGCGTGGGTTGGAGCGGATCTGCGCGCTTCTTATTCTTCCACGGTGCGTGACCGTTACCAGCTGCAGATTGAATTGCTGATGCTGCAACATCATGATTCGCAAGCCTTTGAGGCGAGTGAGCGGGCCCGTGCGCGCAGCCTGCTGGAATTATTGAGCGAAAGCCACGCGGATATCCGGCAAGGAGTGGATTCTGCGCTGCTGGCGCAGGAGCAATCGCTCGAAACCGATCTGCGGCTGAAATCGGAGCAACGGATTCGCAGCCAGAATGCGGCGTTAGATAAAGATATTGAAGGACTTACGGTTCAATATCGAGAGGTGGAGGCGCAAATTCGAACCCGCAGCCCGCGCTACGCGGCGCTGACTCAGCCGCAACCTCTGACTTTGGATGAGATTCAGAAGCAGATTCTTGATCCGGATACGCTGCTGCTGGAGTATTCGCTGGGGGAAGACCGCAGTTTTCTGTGGGCGGTTACTTCTAACTCCTTTCATACCTATGAATTGCCGGTGCGGAAGAAGCTGGAATCCGCTGCGCGACTGGCCTACGCGCAAATGAGTGCCAGCCAGGCCTCCGGCGAGACGGAGCAGGGGGCTGCGCTGGCGCTCAGCCGCACGCTGTTGGGCCCGGTGGCTGCTGATTTGGGGAAAAAGCGGCTGGTGGTGGTCGCGGAAGGGGCTTTGCAGTACATTCCGTTTGCCGCGCTCCCTACGCCTGCGAGCGCCGCTCATAGGAACTCCCCTGCCGGTCCCGGCGTGCCTTTGGTTGCGGATCACGAGATCGTAAGTCTTCCTTCAGCTTCAACTGTGGCGTTGCTGCGGCGTGAAACTGAGGGGCGCGCGCCTGCGGTGAAACTCGCTATGGTCCTGGCTGATCCTGTGTTCAGCAAGGATGATCCTCGCGTGGGGCAGTCTGGTGGCGGTGAAGTTTCCAAAAATCCGAACCAGAGAAGTTCAGCTGCGGAACCTTCTGGACGAGCTTCTGCTTCCAACTCTGCCTCCAACTCTGCCTCCGGCTCGGCTTCGAATTCGGATGAACTCGAGCGGGCTGAGCTTTCTGAGCGGTCGGCGAAAGAATCCGGGCTGCCGGTTTTCGATCGGCTTCGCGCCAGCCGGCGCGAAGCGGAGACGATCGTCGAGTTGGCGGGAAAGAATAATGCCGTCGAGGAACTGGACTTCGATTCCAGCCGCGAAACTGCGACCAGCGATGCGCTCGGCCAATACCGCATCATTCATATTGCGACTCATGGACTGTTGAACAGCCGTAATCCGGAACTCTCCGGGCTGGTGTTTTCTTTGGTCGACCGGCAAGGAAAGCCGCAGAACGGATTTCTGGAAGCGCAGGACATCTACAACCTGAAACTGGGAGCTGATCTGGTGGTGCTGAGCGCGTGCCAGACGGCGCTGGGCAAGGAGATTCGCGGAGAAGGGCTAGTGGGGCTGACTCGCGCCTTCATGTACGCCGGCGTGCCGCGAGTGGTCGCGAGCTTGTGGAAAGTGCCAGACCAGGCGACGACCGAACTGATGCAGAAGTTCTATCGCGGAATCCTGCAGCAGGGGCTCGAGCCGGCCGCCGCGCTGCGCGCGGCGCAGTATTCCATGTGGAAAGAACCACGGCGGAGCGCGCCTTACTACTGGGCCGGATTTACGCTGCAGGGAGAATGGAAGTAGCCCCGGGGGTCATGGTGGAAGCAGGCCAGTCCGGTGAGTTGGTGGCACGCATCCTGTCGGGGGAGAAGGCTGCCGAGAGCGAGCTGGTGCAACGCTACAGCCGGGGCGTGCTGATTATTCTCCATCGCGCCACCGGGGACCAGTCGGTGTCTGAAGATCTTTCCCAGGAAACATTTCAGCTGACCCTCGAAAAGATTCGGGGCGGAGAAGTACGCGAGCCCGAAAAACTTTCAGGCTTTATTTGCAGTCTGGCGCGGAACCTGGCGACGGATCATTACCGGCGCTCGCGAAGATCGGAGCAGGTGGACGATCCTGAAGCGGTGGAGATGATTGCGGCCACCGCGCCCAGCCAACTGGATCGCGTGTTGCAAGCGGAGAAATCGAGGCGGGTGAGGCAACTGTTGAGGGAACTCTCGGAGAGAGATCGCGAGATTCTGCGGCGCTTTTATATTGAGGAGGAAGATAAGGACCAGATTTGCGCTGACCTTGGATTGAGCAGTCTGCATTTTAATCGGGTGCTGCATCGGGCGCGGGAGCGGTATCGGGAGTTGTACCGGCGGGTGGAATCGTGAGTGGCTCCAGGTGATTGCTAAGGCTGGTGCTCCACAGTCGTTAAGACTGAGATTCCTCCGCCGCGATGAAAAGCGCGGCGGTCGGAATGACAAGGTTCCTTTGGGTTCGGCTGGATCGGGCGAGGGTCTCGGTCGCCGGCTGTGGGGAAGATTCCGGTCGAACTTTGCTCGGACCGGGACGGACGAGGCGTCCGTCGCCACATGAGCATTTCTGGCATCTATCGAGTCTAAGCTTCATCTTAGCCACCAGGTGGGATAGTTGAGAGCTGAACTGCACTTCCCATGTGGATACTGTCATCATGCTCTGACAAACATGCTCTGACAAACATGCTCTGACAAATATGCTCTGACAAATATGGATCACGAGTACATCAACGAGCACGGCGTGGTATCGCTCTACGTGGCGGGAAAGCTTTTGCCCGAAGAGCGCGCTGGGTTCGAGGAACACTTCGTGGGATGCCGGCAGTGCCTCGAGCAGATTGAGGTCACGGCGGAGCTTCGCGAAGGGCTGCGGCGGGTGGCGAAAGAGGAAGCGGTCCGGTCGGCTGTTGCCGGGCCTGACGTCGCCAGGCTTGGTGTTGCCCCGCAGCTTGCACCTGCGCATTGGGCTGGCTCCTGGAAACAACCTGCGCTTCTGGCCTACGCCATGGTGCTCGTTGTCGGGCTGGCTGCGATTTTTTTTGTGGACGCCCGATACCGACGCTCCGAAGTAGCTGAGGCGCGCCGAACTTCGGATGACTGGGAACGCCGCTACGCCGAGGAGCGACAGGCTCGGGAGAACCTGCAAAGTCAACAGGCGCAGGCTGCCGACACCGCCGGGAAGCAAGGCGGAGAGCAAGGCCCGTTGATGGCGAGTTTGCAGCCGGCTCCTCTGTTCTTTCTGAATGTCACGCGGGGGGCGGATGAAGGTTCGGCGCCTGCGAACCAGGTAACGGTTTCTCCGGTGGCGGCGCTTATTGCGCTTTCGCTGGAGTTCGAAAAAGATCCTGCGTTCCGCAGCTATCGCGCGCGGTTGAGCGATGGCGCCGGGCACGTGGTCTGGTCTGCTGACAACATCCCATCGCCGGCTTCGGACGCGATCGCTATTACGCTGCCTTCCCACTTGCTGGGCCGGGGCAACTATTCTGTGGCGCTTGAGGGGCTTACTGCTAGCGGGCGGTATCTTCCTGCGGCACACTTCACGTTTCGGGCAATCCTGCTGAAATAAGTTTGGATGCGGCTGCGTTTCGCTGCCGGCATTTGGGAAGACGCCGGTCGAGCTGCGCTCGGACCGGGACCCTCCGGCTTCGCTCAGGGCAGGCTCACGAGGCGTCCGTCGCCACATGGGCGTCGCTCCATGAGCGTTGCTTTCTCTCCATGAGCATTTTTGTCGGCATTCTTGTGGAAATCTGGGACCAAAGGTTCTAACCGAGGGTCATGTTGGTGTGTTGACATTGTAAATTCTTTGCAAAAGTTTACGTTTTTCTTCTTGCAGTCGGTTGACGGGGCATTGTAGTATCCCGCCTGCGGTAAAGTGGTATGACCACACGAAAAAGTTGAGGGCTTCGGTTCGGACCTCGAATAAAGGGGTGCGTGCCCTCTATTTTTTGTACGATTCGGCTTTCCGCCTCTCGTCTTTGCTAGTTACGGGTTGTTAGTTACGGGCACGTGTTCGCGAAGAAATAACAATCTGCTTGAGGAGCCGTCATGTCCACGTTGACGCGGTTTCGTTTTAGTCGCTCGTCGTTTTTGACTCCCTTCCTAACCGCCGCTCTGGTTCTGGTGTTTCTGGTTCTCAGCGTCAGCCAGCAGGCGAACGCCCTGCCAGCCTTCGCCCGGAAGTATGGGCTGCGCTGCTCGGCCTGCCATGAATCGTGGCCGATGCTGAACTTCTTCGGCCAGAAATTCAAAGACAACGGCTATCAGCTGATGAATGACCGCGACGCCCCGATCTGGCAGAATCCGGGTTATTGGCCGGTCACGTTCCGCATCACGCCGATCTGGCACCGGGTGAGCGCGGGCAAGGTGGAAGTTGACACCTACGCGGACGGGAACCCAACGGGCTCGACAGTCCAGCGGGTCACGAGCTCCGGCTTCGACCTCAGCGGGCTAGACTTCCACACCGGCGGAACGCTCGAGAAGAACATCTCCTTCTATCTGCTTCCGTCTTCCGACCCGACCGGCGCTTTTCATTTTGAGCAGGTGTTTGTGCGCCTGGATAACATTTTTCACAGCTCCTGGTTCAACATCAAGCTGGGCAGGTTCGAGCTGGACAACCTGCTTTCCGAGAAGCGCATTTTGACGTTGACCGGGAACGGCGGGATTTACCAGACCTATCACTTCATCCCGGTCGGGGATGGAAACATCTTCGGGCAGATCGGCGATAACCAACTCGGCCTGGAGTACATGGGACATTCGGCGAACGACCGGACGCGCATTTCCGCTTCCCTGGTGAGTTCGAGTGATGGAAACGTGAACCTGAGTACCGGCGCCAACTCCTACACTGGCTTCTTTGCCGGCAGCCAGGCTTTCGACACGGGAAAGCTGGGAGTGCAGCGGATCGGGTTCTACGCCATGGTCGGAGAGGCAGCGACTTACTATCTGACGCAGGGCGGTGTTCCGCTGGGTGGTTCTGGAGTGGCGAACAAGGGGTTTAGCCGCGAGGGGTTCGTCGGCCAGTTCTACTTCGGCCCGCATGTGGATCTTACGGTGGTGACGCAGCATGGCTCGGATAACCCGTGGTTTGGACAGGGTTATGGCAATGCAATTCTCACCGATGGGAATGGAGGCACGACTGCAACCTGCTCGAGTCCCACTCCCCTTTGCCCGTTGAACAATGTGCCGGGAACGGTTCTTCCGGCGGGAGCACAGACGCCTACCTGGAACGGCGCCACCTTCGAAGGACACTACGTGTACAGTCCGCAGCTGATCTTTATCGGTCGGTACGAGTTAGAAAAGATGTCGCAACAGGCCAACGGGGCGGCGTGCACGGTGTGCACGGGTGGATTGGGTGGGGGGCAGTCAGCCTCCAATTTAGGCAATATCACGAGCTACACCGTCGGCTTCCGTTACAACCCGTTCATGACCAGCCGGGCGGGCTTAGCCTGGCATAACGAATACAACTGGCTGCACCAGGATGGCACAGGCCCGGCGATTGGCTTGCCCTACGCCAATATCAACACAAGCGAAGTGCTGATGGGACTCGACTTCGATTTCTAGAAAGGGATAGACATGCGGACAAGATTGCAGAGGTGGTCGCTTGTACTGGGCGCGACCGCGGTTTTGGCGCTCCCGATGTCTTTGTGGGCGCAGTTGACGCAGTACGACTTGAATGCGCGTCTGACCGCGGAGAGTCATATCGGAAATACTACCGGTCACGCCAAGGATGCCGCGGCTCCTTATCGCCGATACTGCGTCGGCTGCCATGGCCCGCTGGGCGATGGAAATGGCGAAAACGCCCCATACATGCAGCCCCCCATGTACCAACAGCCACGCGACTTCCAATTGGGCGTGTTCAAGTGCCGCTCCACTCCGACCGGAACCTTGCCCACCGACCAGGATCTTTTCGACGCCATCACTCGCGGCTTTGACCGCTCGAACATGCCGCAATGGAACACGTTGAGCAAGCAGGAGCGCGCCGACCTGGTGGCGTGGGTGAAGCACTTCTCGCCGCGCTGGGCGAACGAAAAACCGGGAACGCCGATTGTGATTCCTCCCGAGCCAGAAGTCACGGCCGAGCGTATCAAGGCCGGGCGGGATGTGTTTGCCAGGGTGCAGTGCTGGAAGTGCCACGGGGTTCAGGGTATGGCCAACGGACCGTCCGCCGCGACTCTCACCGATGATCTCGGCCGGCCCATTGCGGCCTTCAACTTTACCGAAGGGGCGCGGCCAAAATGTGGCGACACGGATCGGGATATATATCGGATCTTCATGACCGGCTTGGATGGCACGCCGATGCCGTCGTTTGCTGACAACATTAAGCCGGAAGAGGCGTGGGACCTGGTCTTCTATCTGCGGACGTTCATGCATGAGAAGAGCAAGGAAAAGGAACTGGCGAAACAGCTCGGGCTGAAGCCGGTGGATCCCAATGCTCCAGCTCCGACGCAATAGAGAATGAGAGCTACGAACAGGTCCGGCGATGCCGCAACGCGCGGGGAGGCGATTTGCGGCATCTCCGGAACATTACCGCACGCTTTCCGGAAGATGACAATTTGTTCATCCAAGCACGATTTCGATTGCTTCCACCTGCGCTTGGGCTATGATTCCGCGCGTTCCGTTGCTAATAACGAGGTGAGTGCTGCAACGATCTAGTTGCATCGTGATGGCGGGGCAAGCCGCTCGGTGCATTTTTCGGGTAAACAAGAGATTCAGACTTTAAGGAGACCTCATATGAATCGACACAACTCGGTTGCTCTACTACTGGCTGTAGTGCTCGTGGGCTGCGGGGCATTAATTTTGAGTCAAAACGTGAAAGCGGCTGGTGAGGGCAAGATCACCGGGACGGTGAAACTCGACGGCGTGGCTCCGCACATGAAGGGCATTGACATGTCGAAGGACAACTTCTGCGTCAAGGCCCACGCGAATGATCCCGGCCACCTGGAAACGGTAGTGACTGGCGCCAACGGAGGATTGGAGAATGTGGTTCTCTACATCTCCGACTGGAGCGGACCCGCTACGGTGTCGACGACGATACCGGTATTCGATCAGAAGAATTGCATGTACACGCCACACGTGCTGGCGATGGATGTGGGCCAGACATTCAAGGTGGTGACCAGCGATCCGACGACTCACAACATTCACCCTCTGCCAAACCCGATGACCGGCAATATCCCGTGGAATCAATCGCAGCCTCCCGGTGCAGCGCCGGTCGAGAAGAGCTGGAAGGCGCCGGAGATGATTCCGGTGCAGTGCAACATCCATCCCTGGATGCACGGCTGGTTCGTGGTGGTGAAGGGTCCTTACGCGACCACGGACAGCAACGGCTCCTACACCATCAATGGTGTGCCGCCGGGAACCTACACGGTGACAGCCTGGCAGGAAACTTACGGGACGACGGTGCAGAAGGTGACAGTGGCTGCGGGGGCGGCAGCGACTGCTGATTTCACTTTTAAAGCGAAGTGAAGTGGCGTCAGGGGAGATGAAATTAAGAAGCGACGCGATCACGCGGTAAAGCTCGGGTTGCAGCACGATTTGTCGAATCAATATCTGTCGAGTCATTTTCTGTCGAATCACTGAAAAAAGCCGGACTGGCTCTGGCTAAAGGCGGGACGACATGGCGAAGCTATTCGCGGTGACGATCATTGTAATCGCAATTGCATCGGCGATTCCCATTGTGATGCACATATGGCCCATGCCACAGGACATTTCCACGCACGGGCACCTGATCGACGAGCAGTATACCGACACCATGTGGGAGGCCGGCATTTCGTTTCTGGCTTCGCAGTTCCTGCTGGGGTTCTTCATCTGGAAGTTCTCCAATCCCGAGCCGGGCGCGAAGATTAAGAATTTTCCCGGAGGCGCCGCAGGATTGGTGATCGCAGCTTTTCTGCTGGTGGGAACAGAGTGCCTGGCGCTGGGCGTGTTTGGCGTGAAGGCGTGGGCCAGCGTGTATTTAACGCCTCCGGCGGCGGACGCAATGCCGGTTCAGGTGCAGGCCGGGCAGTTTGCGTTTTATTTCCGCTACCCCGGCCCGGATGGAAAGTTCGGTCCGCTGCACCCCGAGCAGATCAGCCAGGCCAACGCGAACTTCTTCGGTCTTGATACCGCGCACGATCAGGATTCCAAAGACGATATCGTAACCGCGGAGATGGCGATTCCGGTGAACCGCGAAATTCATTTGCTGATGCATGCCGAGGACGTGGGCCATTCCTTCTACGTGCCGGAATTGCGCGTGCAGCAGGACTTTGTTCCCGGACTGGATGTGTCGATTCACTTCACGGCCACGAAAATCGGCAAGTACGAAATTGTCTGTACGCAGCTTTGCGGGCTGGGGCATTACAACATGAAGGCGTATCTGGAAGTGATGTCGCAGGACGATTACGACAAGTGGATTAAGCAGCAGGCGGCGCTGCAGTAGCGGCGGCCAGCGGCAGTGGCCCTGCGGCTCGCTGCGCTTGCCGGACAGCCGAGGCGGCCGTCCTCACATAGGCATTTTGATTTGCGACTCGAACATCTCTAGAGGTGCACAATGCACGATACCGCACATGCGGTGCACGGAGCTCCGACCAGCTTTATTCGGAAGCATGTTTTCAGCCTTGATCACAAAGTCATCGGCAAGCAGTATTACGCGCTGGCCTTGCTCGCCGCACTGGTCGGAATGTTTCTTTCCTGGCTGATGCGCATCCATCTGGGTTGGGGCAGTTTTGCAATTCCCGGATTGCATCTGCTCTCGAAGACCGGAGCGCCCGGCGACGTGATGACGCCGGAGTACTACCTGCAATTGATGACCATGCATGGAACCATCATGGTCTTCTTTGTGCTGACCACCGCGCCGTTCGCCGCGTTCGGCAATTTCTTTCTGCCGATTCAGGTGGGCGCGGAGGACATGCCGTTTCCGCATTTCAACATGATGTCGTTCTGGGTGACGTTCGTGGGCTTCCTGGTTCTGGTGACGTCGTTCTTTGTAGGCGACGGGCCGACTCTGGGTGGATGGACGCAGTATGCGCCGTTGAGCGCAATTGGTTCTGTTGGCGGCCCGGGCGAGGGTCTGGGCGTGGTCCTGTGGGCGAGTTCGATTGCGATTTTCTGCGTGGGCCAGTTGCTGGGTTCGTTGAACTTCATTACCACCACGCTCGACATGCGGACCAAGGGCATGTCGCTGATGCGGATGCCGCTCACCGCATGGGGATGGTTCATCACCTCGATCATGGGCCTGACGGCATTCGCGGTGTTGATGCCGGCGTGCATTCTGCTGATTCTTGATCACGTTGCGGGAACCAGTTTCTTTGTGCCTTCCAATTCGGTGATCAATGACCAGATCCTGCCGCACACTGGCGGATCGACGCTTTTGTGGCAGCACCTGTTCTGGTTCTTCGGACATCCCGAGGTTTATATCGCAATCGTGCCTGGGATGGGCATTGTTTCTCATGTGCTGATCACCAACATGCGCAAGCCGATGCTGAGCCACCGGGTGCTCATTTACTCGATGGGAGCGCTGGCCGTGCTCAGCTATATGGTTTACGGGCACCATATGTTCGTCAGCGGGATGAATCCGGTCTCGTCGCTGGCGTTTTCGTTTCCCACGCTGGTGATTACGATTCCATCCACGATCGTGGTGCTGATGTGGCTGGGCAGTTTGTATGGCGCCAAGTTGCGGATCAACGCGGCGTCGTTGTTCGCGCTGGGCTTTATTTCGATGTTCATCAGCGGCGGCGTCAGCGGATTTTTCCTGGCGCAGCCCTCGATCGATATCATGCTGCACGCCACTTATTTTGTGGTCGGGCACTTTCATCTCGTGATGGGCGTCGCGGCCATGTTCGGTATATTCGCGGGAACTTATTTCTGGTTCCCCAAGATGGCCGGACGCATGATGAACGAGACTTTAGGCAAGGTTCATTTCTGGATGAGCTTCGTGGGCGCCTACTGCATCTTTATGCCGTTCCACTATCTGGGCATCGCCGGGAATGTGCGGCGCTACCAGGCGTTTACGGACGATTACCTGATCCCGCTGATCCCGGTGCACAAGTTCATCACGGTTGCCGCCTTGTTCACGGGTTTTGCCCAGCTGATTTTTCTGTACAACCTGATCCACAGCCGGTTCAAGGGCGCGATTCCGCCGAACGACAATCCGTGGGAAGGCACATCGCTCGAATGGAGCACGGCCACGCCGCCGCCGCACAACAACTTTGGCGACAAAATGCCGGTGGTGTACCACGATCCGTATCAGTACAGCGTGGAGGGTGCGAGCGCCGACTATGTGATGCAGACCTCGCCGGAGCAACTCAAGAGCGGGAATGACGAGAAGTAGTCCGGTGGCCGAAGAAAAGATCGAAGCGAGTTAGTCTTCGACCGAGCACTTCGAGTAAGCGCAAGTGTTTTGAAACGGAGAGTCAGCAGTATGGCGACTACGGTCCACGAACCGCCGAAAATCGAGCCCGAACGCTTACCGAGCCAGGGGTCCGGCAACGGAGGCTGGCGGAATCTGGTGCCCGCCGACGGGGACCTGCGAAGGGTTAAGTCCTACTCTCCTCCGCCCGCAAGTACAGGCATCTGGGTGATCATGGCGTCCATCACCATGAGCTTTGCGGCCTTCACCAGTGCCTTGGTTGTGCGGCAGGGGACGGCGCCGTTGCAGCACATCACGCTGCCTCCGGTGCTTTACCTGAACACTCTGGTGATCATCGCCAGCAGCGTGACGCTCGAAATTGCGCGGCGCCGGATTGCGGCGTTCATGGGCGGTAAGAAAGACCAAGCTGCGAAGCCGGCGCTTTGGCTATACGTAACTCTGGCGCTGGGACTGCTCTTTGTTGCGGGGCAGACTTTCGCGTGGGTGCGACTGAGAGCCCAGGGATTCGGACTCGCCACTAACATCAGCTACTCGTTCTTCTACGTGCTGACAGTAATGCACGCCCTGCATCTGCTGGGAGGGCTGGGCGGTATGGCGCGCGTGATCGGGAAATTGCAGAACGCCACGCTGAGGAGAAGCACGCTGGACGCGACTTCGCGGTACTGGCATTTCATGGGTGTGCTGTGGGTGTATCTGCTTTTGCTGCTGTGGATGAAGCTCTGAACGAAGTCTGAACGATGCTCTGAACTAAGCTCTGAAAAACGACGCTCGAACCCAGTCAAAGGTGGGAGGAGACGTGAGCCAAGCCGATCTTTCGATTCACGCGCAAGTGTCGCGGTCCGAGGCGACGGAGGTAATGACTGCTCCGACCTTTTCGGTTCCCGCAAAGAAAATGGCGATGTGGCTGTTCATCATCGCTGACAGCGCGACGTTTGCGGGCTGTCTGGTGGCGTACGGATTTATCCGCAACGCCACTCCCAATTGGCCCCGGCCGTTCCACGGCATCACCAACGTCGCGCTGATGACGGCGATCCTGCTGACCAGCAGCCTGACCATGATGTTTGCGATCCGGCATGCGGACTCGGGCGACAAAGCGAAAGCCTTCCGCTGGACGCTGATTACGGCGGTTTGCGGCATCATGTTTGCCGCGCTGCATCTTCGGGAATGGTTTGGAATGATCGGCGAAGGCGCCACCCTGTTCCATAATCCGTGGGGCACGCCGTTGTTCAGTTCGCTGTTTTTCAGCATTACCGGGCTTCACTTGCTGCACGTAACCGGCGGGGTGGTGGCGCTGATCGCAGTGGGATTGCGCTACCGGGGCGGGCGTTACAACGCCGACGACCTGGAAATCACGGGACTCTACTGGCACTTTGTGGATTTGGTTTGGATGTTCGTGGTGCCGCTGGTCTATCTGTTGAACCTGGCTCACTGAGTCGAAAAAGAAGCAGGAGCGAACTAACCGGAGCAACTAACTATGACTACCGCTGGAGCGCAGAACAGCAGTGCGGGCCGAGATATCGCCGTGTACGCGTGCCTGGTGGTCCTGGCAGCGATACAGTTCTTCATTGCGTATCAGGACATTACCGCGTCGCAAATGTTTGTGCGCATGCTGATCGTGGCGATTATCGAGGCCGGCGTAGCCCTTCTATTCTTCATGCACTTGTGGGAGAATCGCGGGCTGAAGTGGTTTGTGATAATTTTCACAGTTGCCGTGATTCTGGGGATGCAGTACGGTTGGACCGACAGCTTCCGGCTTTCGAACGGCGTACCGTGGGCGAAGTAGCAGTCATGAAGTTTTCGAGAAAAATCGGGATACTGGGGATTGCGCTCGCTGGACTGATCCTGCTGCTGTCGTCGGTGCCGGCTTTTGCCCAGAGCTGCGCGCTTTGCTACACGCAGGCCGCGTCCTCGGGAGCGCGGATGATTCAGGCGTTGCGCAGCGGAATTTTGATCCTGATTGTTCCTCCTACGCTGGGAACGATTGGCGTGATTTGTGTTATGTATCGCAAGCGGAATCAGGTTCGCGGGACGGAGTCCGGTGACGAGTGGAACTCAGAGCCGGGCGACGAATGGAGCAAAAGCTGAAAGACTGGTAGAATCGCAATCCCAAACGTGATAGCCAACAGCACATCTCTCGAAGCGCCTCTCGAAACGCTGCGGTCGAAACTCCGGGACTATTACACCCTCACCAAGCCGGAGGTGAACCTGCTGATTCTGATGACGACGTCAGCCGGCTATTACCTGGCCTCGCGGGGCCCGATGCGAGTCGTCGGCTTGCTGAACACGCTGGTGGGAACGTTGCTGGTGGCCAGCGGCACGGCAACCCTGAATCAGTGGATGGAGCGAGTGTGGGATGGGCAGATGCGGCGAACGGCTTCCCGGCCGCTGCCTTCTGGCAGGCTAAGCAGCCGCGAGGCGCTGGTGTTCGGGATTTTGCTCAGCGTCGCGGGAGGGCTCTACCTGCTGCTGGCAGTGAATCTTCTGGCGGCGCTGCTGGCGGTTTCCACTTTACTTTCTTATCTGCTCGTCTATACGCCGCTCAAGCGCAAGACGCCGCTGTGCACGCTGCTGGGGGCTTTCCCCGGCGCCATGCCGACGCTGATTGGCTGGGCAGGTGGGTCGGGGCACATTGATGGGCAGGCCTGGTTTCTGTTTGCCATTCTTTTCCTGTGGCAGTTTCCCCATTTCCTGGCCATCGCGCTGATGTATCGCGAGGACTACAGCCGAGCCGGATATCACATGCTGCCGGCGTTCGACCGGGAGGCACGTTTTACTCGCGTGGAGATTGTCGGCTTTTCGCTGCTTCTGGTGCTGGCTACGATGTTGCCGCTGGTGTATCGCGCTGGCTGGTGGTACGGAGTTGGCATGGGCGTGGCCGGAGCGTTTCTGCTTTATTACGTGGGCAAGCTGGCGGCCTCGAGTTCGAAGGTTTTGGCGGGACGCCTGCTGCATGCCTCGGTGTTGTATCTGCCGGTGGTTCTAGTGATCATGGTGGCTGCGAAGAAGTAGAAGTAGAAGTTTTGCGGTTGCCGTGCGGTCCCCTCTGTTGTATCTCTCCGAAAAGCAGCGACTGATCAGTCGACTTGCGTTTGTTCTTTTTTGCGATCTCCGGCACCACCCGTTCTGTCATCCTGAGGCTCGCGCTTTTTGCGAGCCGAAGGACCTGTGCAACTTGCCGCCGTTGAGACGCTGCCGGGCAAATTGCATAGGTCCTTCGCTTCGCTCAGGATGACAAGCCTTATGTTTAGGGAACTGTAACACTTGAATCCGAATCGGGTGGATGGAGATCAGATTACGGCGGAGGAACTCGCTCCGGTCGCCAGGAATACGTCGGCTACTTCCTGGCCGGCGATTTCTACGAAGGCCTGGACTACGATTGGATCGAATTGAGCGCCTGAGTCGGCCATGAGCCGGCGCACCGCTTCTTCGTGAGGAAAGCCCTTGCGGTAACAGCGATTCGAAATCATCGCGTCGTAGGCATCAATCACCGCAACGATTCGCGAACCGATGGGGATCTCGCCGGCTTTCAAACCGCCGGGATAGCCTCGTCCGTTGTAGCTTTCGTGGTGGTGAAGAGCGTAGAGACTGGCTTTGTCCAGGTTCGGAAACAGGCGGAGAATCGACCAGCTGTATTCCGGATGCTTGTTCATCAACGCACGCTCTTCGTCGGTGAGCTTGCCTTCTTTTTTCAGGATTGAGTCAGGCACACCGATTTTTCCGATGTCGTGGAGAAGAGCCGCGACTTCCAGCTGATGCAGGTCGGTTTCCTCGATGCCTAACTTTCGCCCGACGCGGACTGCCCATTCCGCAAGACGAGTGCTGTGAACCCCGGTGCCCAGGTCGCGCAGGTCGAGCAACTGGTTGAAGCCACAGATTACCGAATTCATCAGCGAGCGCTGCTGCTCTTCGAGTTCCTTGATTCGCAAGCAGTCAGCGCTCGTCGACGGATTCGCCGCGAATTCGCGGATGGAACTTTGCGTCGTTGTCCCCATGAATTATTTCAGCCCCAGGTTGGTCCGCCAGGCCTGCACGGCTTGATATGTGTCCAGGCGCCCGTTTCCGAGCTGTGGGTCGGAAATGTTATCTGCGTGCGCCAAGGCCTTGGCAACTTGAGGTTCCCAGCTAGGAAGGTTGGCGCCGCCCAGCGAAATTGAAATGCCGAGCAGACTTAATGAGAGTCCGCCGCCTCCAGAGCTGGATTGCGTGTTGTATTGCGAAACCATCAATGCGGTGGTTCCCGTGACCAGCGGAGTCGAGAACGAAGTTCCCCATCCTGCCGCGTAGGTTCCGTAGGGATAAGTGGTCATCACGCCTTCGCCGGGGGCAGCCAGCCAGACTGGCGGTGCTCCGTAGTTGGAGAAAGTCGATTGAGTGTCTTCGTTGCTGGTGGAGGCCACGTCGATCACCCCCTTGAGCGCGGCTGGGTAAACGGTAGCCTGCTCGCCACTGTTGCCCGCGGCCGCCACGCAGATCACACCACTCGCGGTCGCGTAATTCACTGCGTTCGCCAGCTGCTGCGAGGAGGTGGTGTAGTTGAAGCTCATGTTGATTACTTTGGCGCCGTGAGCCACTGCATAGTAAATGGCGCGCAGAATGTCGGAGTTATAACCGGTTCCGTCCGCCTGGAAAGCTTTTAACGGAAGAATCTGGGCCTGCGGAGCTACCAGGTGAATGATGCCGGCAGTCATGGTGCCGTGGCCGAAGGCGGCGTAGTTGGGGTTTCCGTCGAGCACGGCGACGGTGGATTGGTCCAGCACGGCGACCGTGGACTGGCTGACCTGCGCGGTCTGAACGTTGTCGCCATCCAGAACGGCAACGGTGGACTGGCTGACGTCGCTCATTTCAGAGCCGCCGCTTTGGTTGCGAGTGAAGTCGTAGCCGGTCAACAGAACATTCTTCAGGACGGGATGGTTGGGATCAACTCCGGTGTCGATATCGGCGACGATCACTCCGGAGCCCGCAGTATCGAAGGTGGATTGCGTCGTCGCGGTTCGGATGAGCGTGTTTGCCGGCTGGTAGACATAGCCGTGCCACACGGTGGTTCCGTAATAAGTGTACGGAGCTTCATCGCTCAAATACGTTGGCGCAGCTCCGGCGGAGGCTCCCTGGGTCTGGACGAACTGGTCGGTTTCGACCGAGACCAGCCCCAGCAGGTTCAGGTTGAGTAGGGACGTAAGAGGCGCGAGCGCCGAGGGAATCTCGATCATGAAAAGCTGCCCTTGCGGATCGCCCAGGCTTTCAACGGTCGAGCAGCCGAGCAGGGCGCAGAGATTGAGAATGCCGTTCAGTCCGAGGCTGTCGCTGACTACCAGGCGAGTTTGCGGAACCGACTGAGCCGACGCTGTTTGCGCGCCGAGAGTTTGCGCTCCGAAAGCCAGGCACAGCAGAAGGGCCAGACAGGTTCGGAAGAAATTCGATTGCCGAAAATGATGTTTCGCAAATTGGCTGGTTTGCATGGTTCTCACGGGTTCCCCTTTTGACTCGGCCGGGCCAGGTTTCTGCTCTGCTCGAGTCTACGTAAAAGTTAGAAACTTCAAAACTTACACGCGTAATTCGTACGGGTTACTTTTCGGGGTTACTTTCAGGCCATCCGGCCTGAAAGGATCCACCTAATCCAAGTGTTTTCTGTCAGTTGGCGTGCCTTGGATTCCGTACAGGGGGAGAACAATGGCTTCAGACTTGTCTCGTTTAACCGAGATGGAGAGGCTGTTTGTAGCGTCAAATTCGAACTGAAATTCACCAAACTGGTTGGTGGAGGTCTCTGCAATCGGGCGCTTGCCATCCTGCAAGAGCACGGCCAGGCCTTGCGCCGCACGCTTGCCCCTGCGGTTCAGGACTTGGCCCACCAGGGCGGCCTGATGGACCTCGCGGTGCGGTTCTACGCGAAGAGCCTCTACACGCAGATCAATGTAGTATTCGTCGGTCTCGTAGAGAAATTGCCGTGCTGCGACCGAGCCGCGCATTCCCGCGGGAACAGGCGCGAGGGCGGAATCGAACAACAGGCGGAAACCGAGGCTTTTTTCGGGCGCGACCGCCACGAACTGGCTCTTGACGACGCGAACTACGTCGGAGGGTGGCGTCAGAGCACTCTCTTTCTGGGCAACGGAGTGGACGATCTGCCATGTATTCAATATGTTGGCGCACTTCGTGCATCCGTCGTCGATATGTTGTTGCATCGTCATTTTCGTGCCCGGCGCCACCAGGTTCCTCGCAAAATCTGACCAGGTTGCTTCACTGAAGTGCTTCATCGGAGCCTCCGCCGGGGGGAGCGGACCAGACTGCTTGGTCACTCCAGCCTTTCTCTACACTCTTGAGCTTTTATCTTGGCTCTGTGGAATAAGGGCAGTGTGGGGGTGAAAAAATATAGGGGTGACGAAATAATTCCGGGGAGTCAGGCCCTGCCCACCAGAATGAACGGAGCCCATTGATAACAATGGGGATAGCTTGTCCGCAGCTGTAGCATAGCCGACCGCAAGGCTTCGGCCTTCGACTCCCCGGTGCCTAACCGGCGATAGAAAGCGCTCATGAACTCCGCCGTGCTTGTGTCATGGACGTCCCAGAGGCTAAGGATTAAAGACTGTGCCCCGGCATGGAGAAGACCTCGCGCGAGGCCGATTAGTTCGTCGCCGGCGGCAACCACGTTGAGGCCGGTGGAGCATCCGCTGAGCGTGATCAGCTCCACGGGAAGGCGAAGCTGGTAGAGGTCGAACATGCTGAGGAACGAATCTCCCAGGCGGATTGCGGAAAACATAGGATTGTCCTGGCGGAAGCGGCCGTGGGTGGCTATGTGAATGAGGCGACTTGCGGGACCTTTTTCGCGCAGGACATTTACGGTTGCGTTCTCGCCGACGAACAATTCCGCGCGGTCGAGCACGCCGGTAATCGCCTGGACTTCGTCGAGAATTGCAGGCGCCTGCGGGTCGGGAATGCCGAATACCAGCGACGGTCCGGAGGAGTTGGCGGTCCGGGTCTGGCAGAGCGCGTAGATGCTGGCGCTGGGCGAATAAGAGACGGTATGGCGGTCGATCAAATGTTGCGAGCCATCGAAGAGGGCGTGGAAAGGAACATAGTGGAGCAGGCCGTGCGGGACGAAAATCAGGTGTTTGGCTTTTAGCTTTGACGCGACGGGAGCGATCAGCTCGTCGTAAAGTTCTTTGAGATGCGCTTGCGTGCTCTGGAGCAAGGAGTCGTGAACGGTTTCGAGATATTGCGGACCCAGCCGGAATTTTGAGAGTTGGAACTGAAGGAGTCGCAGCAAGCCAGCGATTCTGGTTTGCAGAGTCACCGGAACAATCTCGAGAGTTTCCCGTCCCAGTAAACACAGGAGGATGCGGTCGCGGACCTGAAAGTACTCGACCAGCAAAGTGTCGTCGGGGATTGCCGCGCGAATGGTTGCGATGGGGACGTGGCTGGGCATTTGCAGGCCAGCCTGGGCAGCGTCGGCGTCGGTGGCGTCGTGCAGGATGCGCACCAATTCTTTTTCGTGACGTTGCGCTTTTTTTTCGAGGGCGGCGATGCGATCCGGGGACTGCTTCTCCGGTTGAAGTTGCTCACGTTCAATCAGGTTGTAATACCAGTTGAGTTCCTCCCGCAGATCCTGAATCGAACGCACCAGGTCGCTTTGCCCGGGCGTTTTTTCGGTGAAGGCCGGCGCCGGCCTGGCGAAGAGGTCCATGAGGCTGCGCGACTTTGCCTGTTCCACATAGGTGAATGCTTCTTCGGCTAAGTTCGGGCCATTCTGGCGAGACAGGCAGAGTTCGACCAGATTTTCGTAGACCTCCAGCCGATTCTTGATGAAGGCGACCTTCAGTTCTTCGCCGCGTAAGTTTCCGCGAAGCGTCTCCAGTGATCGGCGCGCGCTTTGGTAGGACGCGTAGGCCTGTTCGGGATCGCCCTTCGTCGAGTAGAGATTTCCCAGCAGGAGATGTGTCTCATACGTAAGGACCGGCGACTCCAGCTCCGGAACGCTATCGAGAGCGGCCTTAGCCTGCTGGAAGGCTTGATCGGTCTCGCCCGTCCGCATTGCAATCCTTGCCAGCAAGAGCTGAGCCATCACAGCCTTACTCTTCCAATTTAGGTCGAGGAACGATTTCAGGGCCTGCGCGCAAAAGCGCCTCGCCTCGAAGTGTCTTCCCTCCTCGAAGTACGCAAGTGCTCGATACAAATCGATCAAAGACGGCCATGCCCGGTTCTTTTCCTTGACGAAGATTTCGCGCGATTCGGAGTAGAGCTTGAGCCCTTCAAAGGCGTGCCCCTGCTGAGCTGGCGGCCATCGCCGAAAATGCCAGACACTTCGCGGTTTCGTATCCCATGCCAAGCTCGCGGAATCCCTCGTATCCTTGCTGTGACAATTCCGCTGCTTCCGCGCTCAGATTCAATTCCAGATAAAGTTCGGAGAGGTCCAGATTGCACAAGGCCTGGTGATAGGCATCGCCGATTTTCTTAGCATTGACCCGCGTTGCCCGGAGCATTTCGATAGCCCGGCTATATTCGCCGCGCAGGTAATGAAGATAGGCGATGTTGTAATCGGCCTGCGTCACCAGCAGAGGCATGCCGTGCTCTTCGCAGAACTGGCGGGCTCGCGCGTAGGAATCCAGAGCCTTGGGAAACTGGTTCAGACTGATGTAGCAGGTGGCCATGTTGCTGAGGACGGCGGCAATTCCCTCGGGGTCCTTTTCTGCCGGTAGTTCCTGGTAGGCGCGCTCATAGGAAGCGAGAGCCTCCTCGAAACGATCTTGCCGGTAATAGACATTCCCGAGGTTAATGTCGAGGCGAGCCAGGCGCCAGGAATCGCCCTCGGCGGCGAAAATTTTACGGGCGCGCTCGGCGGCGGCGAAGGCGCGATTGTATTCCCCCATGAGGAGCAGTGGTTGCATGGAGCTGCTCAGGGTTCGCGCGACCTGGTTGGTTTCTCCGGCGGCTTCGAAAAGCGCGGCGGCTTGTTGATGATGGTCGGCGGCAGCGGCGTGCTCGCCCTTTACGTATAGGACATTGGCTTTTGCCCGCAGAGCGGTGGCCTTGGATTCTTTGCTTTTTAGTTTCTGCGAAATGGCGACGGCAGCATCGGCGAGGTGGAGGGCCCGGGCAACATCCACTCGAACTTGTTCTCGTACTTTTTCCGCGAGTTCCGAGACGACTTCGGGTTGCAGCAGAGAGCTGTGTTGTTGGAGAAACTTTTGCCTGCGGGCATCGTTGCCGAGACCGGCCAGTTCCTGCAGCAGTTGCTCGCGATTGGGCTTGCTCCGAGCCTTGCTTCGAGTCTTGCGTCGGGCTGGAGTCACTGGAATCCCTTTTCTTTCAGCAGTTGCCGCATTTTCTTCAGGCACCGGCCGCGAATGAAGCCGATGGATCCCGAGGCCAGGCCGAGCTCTTTCGCGACTTGCTCGTAAGGACGCGGCGGGTCATCGAAGAAGAGCATGCTTACCATGCGGCCGCATCGAGGCGGTAGGGCTGCCATGGCTTCGCGAACACTTTGTTCGCGCTGCACTTGATGGAGCATTTCCTCCGGAAGGTCATTGACGCTGGCGTTGCGCTCGTTGTCGAGAACTTCCAGGTCGTTCACCAGATTGAGCCGGTCTTTTTTCCAGCGCAGGCACTTGTGAAAGCTGGTCTGCATCAGCCACTTGGCGATGGCCTTGGGCTCGCGCAACTTTGGCAGACTGGAAAGCAGGTCGACGCAAACGGCCTGAAAAATATCGGCTGCGTCTTCCCGTGGCAGGCCGAACTTGATGGGAATGGAAAAAATCAAGTTCTTGTATTTCTCGATCAGCGCCGACCATGCGGCCTGGTTACCCTTGCGACATTCGCGAACCAGTCGCTCATCAGACCACGCTTGCTCGCGCGCCGCGGGGGCTGCTTTCACTGCTTTGCACCGGATGCAGAGGCGTTTCCGCTCAGGAAGTAAAGTTGTTCAACGTTCCAGAGCATGGTCGGCTCGAGAATTGCCGGTTTGAAATTCGCCAGATTCTTTTTCGCGCCAACCAGGATGTTGGGCGTGGCGAGAAAAACATAAGGGAGGTTCGCCGCGATGATCTCCTGCACCTGGTCGTAAATCTTTTTTCGTTCTTTGTAATTGAGCTGCACCATCTGCTTCTGCATCAATTGATCGATTTGCGCTTCCCATTCTGTTGCGGGTTTGTCTTCGCCGAGGTGCCAGAGGTGCGTGCCGCCGCTCGACAACCACACATTCATCTCGGGATTCGGATCAGCGTCGCCGCCGCCCAAAGCCATGATGCTGGCTTCGTAGTCGTAGGTTTGAAAAACGCGGTCGATGACGGCGCGAAACTCCAGCGGGACGATGTGAACATTCATTCCCAGCTTGCTCAAGTCATCCTGAATGATTGTGGCCATTTTCGCGCGCTGCGCGTTGGAGGTGCTGGTGATGATGGAGAATTCCACCGGGCGGCCCTCAGCATCGACGAGCTGGTTATCGCCCTTCCAAGAGAAGCCGGCGGATTTCAACAAGTCGCGCGCGTGATCGATTGAGCGGGAGGGATGAGGCAGGGCCTGGTCCACCCAAAGTTTGTTCGACGGGCTCACATTTCCCCACAAGGCGGTGCCGCGCCCCGCATACACAAGTTTGACGATCCCGTCGCGGTCGATAGCGGACGAGATCGCTTGGCGGAATTTGAGATCCCTGAACCACGGCTGCCTGGTGGCAATCTCATTCAGGTTTTTTGATGCGAGATCATCGAGATTGAAAACCAGAAAGTTGTATTCGAGGCTTGGGCCCAGATCGAAAAGCTCAATCCCGCGGTTCGGCGCGTCTTTGGACAACACAGAGTAGTTTTCGGCGCTGAGGCGGCTGATGATGTCGGTATCGCCGGCCTGGAAGCGCAGCACTTGCGCATCTTCATTTCCGACGAACAGGAACACCAGCTCGTCGAGATAGGGAAGACGATTCTTGTTGCGGTCGGCTTTCCAAAAATATGGATTTCGCTCGAGCACGAGTTTCTGGCCCGGAACATATTCTTTCAGGCGAAACGGCCCCATGCCTGCGATTTCCGCAGGAGGAGTGCTGAGAGTCCACGCTTGCGCGAATTTTCCATCCTCATAGGTTCTCCCCAGGAGGTGACGCGGCATCATGGCCAAGCTGTCGAAGATGCGCTCGGCGGCTGCGTAGGGTTCCGCGAGAGTGAAGCGAACGGTGTACTGATTGATCTTCTGCACCGTGATCGGCTTTCCGCCGACGACCAGAAGATCGCGCTGCGGTGAATGCAGTTTTTCGTCGAGATACACATCGAAAGAAAACACTACGTCGTCGGCGTCGAAGGCTTGACCATCGGAAAAACGGAGGCCATGGCGCAGGTTTACGGTGAACACTCGGCCATCCTTGGAGACGGTCCACGATTTGGCCAAGGCAGGCTCAGTCAGCTGCGAGGCGCGGTTGATGTGGATCAGGTCTGCCGTCAGGCGGCCGATCACTTCACGCGAAGGCGCGTCTGCGGCGGTTGCCGGATTCAACGTCTTGGGCTCACTGCGCTGACCCACCGACAGAACACCTCCGTAGTGGCCAACTTCATTGTCGGTGATTTGTAGTTCCTCGCCGGGCTGGGGAGGTTGCGGCGGCGCGGAAAACGCCCAGGAATGAACAGCGGCGAGCAAGAGAAGTGCGAGAACACCCAAACGGGGCATATGTGGGATCCGCGGGCCTGTTATTCGATTGAGCCAGATTGTAAATGCTGGTGAAAAGCATTCGCCACTGTGAGGTAACCAAGAGAGACAAGTACCAGAGCGAGTGCGGGAGCGAACATCCACCAGTAAGACACCAGCACATTGTATTGTTGCAAGTTCGCCAGCAGGTTTCCCCAGCTGGGCATGGGCTCGCTGAGGCCCAAGCCGAAGAAAGACAAAGTGACTTCCGCGATCACATATTGAGGGACCAAGAGGGCGGCCTGGGTGAGCAGAGTTCCATAAGTGTGCGGTAAAACGTGGCGGCGGAGAATGTAGGCGTCGGACGCGCCGAAGCCGCGGCTGGCGATGACATATTTTCGAGACCGGGCGCTGAGCACGATTCCTCGCACCAGGCGCGCTGGACGCGCCCATCCGATGGTGCCTATCACCGCGACCAGCAAGAGAAACGTTTGTGATGGGTTGATGTGCAGCGGCAGGAATGCGCGGACGGCCAGCAGTACATAAAGCCACGGCAGGACGAGAAACAGTTCCGCCACGCGCATAGCAGATTCGTCGATCCAACCGGCGTAGAAGCCGGAAACACAGCCGACGCACAAGCCGAGGAGTAACGAAACTGTTGTGGCGAGCAGGCCGGCAGCAAGAGAAATTTGACCACCATAAAGGATTCTTGAAAACTGGTCGCGCCCGTAGTTGTCGGTGCCGACGAGAAAGATATGCGCGGGAGCGTCGACCCCGAACAAGTGCGTGTGGGATGGCAGCCAGCCGGCAATTTTATATTCCGATGCGGGGACGAAAAAGTGCACGGGATATTCCTGGTTGCGCGCCTCGGTGTATTCGTAGAGACTGTCGGGACGAGGTACCGATTGATAAATAAAAGGACGGATATGCAGATGTCCGCGAGCACCCACAAAATGGAGGCGAGTTGGCGGGACGTAGGGGAAATCTCGATTTTGCTCGGCGGGTTGATAGGGTGCAACGAATCCCGCCAGCAATATTGCCACATGCAGCGCCAGAAGAAAGATTGCAGCGGCAACGAGTTTTTTCTTGCTCTTCTTTTTGATGGTCTTCATGCGTGATCCGTTCGGACGCGCGGATCCGCGGCCACCAGCATCACGTCGGCCAGCAGACTGCCGAAGACCATGAATAAGGTTGACGCCATCACTACGCCAATCACGACGTACATGTCTCGGGAGAAGCAGGCCTCAAGCAGGAGTGGGCCCAGCCCGGGCCAGCCGGTGATGACTTCGACCAATAATGACCCGCTCAGCAATCCTGCGACGGACAGCCCGAATAGAGAGATCAGTGGGTTGGCGGCGGCAGGCAGCGCGTAACGGAAGAGCAGCCTGGCTCGGCCGATTCCGTGTCCGCGGGCGGCCTGGATGAACGGCGCCTGCAGCACTTCAATCATGCTCGCGCGTACGTGCCGGATGAGAATCGGGAGACTCGCCAGCACCAGCGTGGTAACGGGGACGATCAGGTGCGCCGCCAAATCACGGATTCGTCCCCATGAGCCGAGACGGTCGAATCCGCTGGAAACCATTCCGCCGACGGGCAACGCATGTGTCCGGATGACGAAATAAAGGAGGCCGAGCGCGAGAACGAGTTCCGGCACTGAAAGTAGTAAGGACGTGCTCGCTGAGGTGAGCTGATCTTCCCAATGGCTGCGGCGGCTGGCGACCCAGACTCCAACGGGGACCGCAATCAGCCACGCCAAGGTCATGGCCAAACTGGTGAGAAGTAGAGTGTTCCGCGCCCGCACGATTAGTAAACTTCGGACTGGCTGATTGTAGGCGAACGAATAGCCCCATTCTCCGCGGAGAACTGATTTGACCCAGCGAAAGTATTTTACCGGCAATGGTTGATCGAGTCCGTACTGCGATCGCAAGGCGGCGACGGTTTCTGGAGAAATTTGAGGATTCAATTTCATCTCATCGAAGAAACTGCCAGGGGCGAGGCTGCTGAACAGGAAGGACAGAACGGAAGCGCCAAGCAGCAGCAGGACTGCATGAATCACGCGCCGCTCGAGATACCTTATGTTCGACCACATCTTGCTCGACGACATTTTGGAGCCCGTGCTCGGCTTCATGCTTGGCCTCCGGCCCGGGCGGTCCGAAAAGCTGATTCCAGAACCTGAACGGATGCCAGCAATTTTTTAGTCTGCGGATGTTGGGGACTCGCCAACACTTGCGCGGTCGATCCGGATTCGACAATTCTGGCCTGATGCATGACGGCGACGAAATCGGCGACTTGGCCCACAAGACTTAGGTCGTGGGAAATTAGCAGGCATGTGAAGGCGCGGGCTGCTTCAAGATCAAGTAGAAGATTCAGGATTTGGGCTTGGGTGGACAGATCCAAGCCGGAAAGCGATTCATCGAGGATCAATACAGCTGGTTTCAGCGCAATTGCCCTCGCGATTGCCAGGCGCTGGCGCTGTCCGCCGCTCAATTGCAATGGCGAGCGGTTTGCCCAATCCGGCGACAAGCCGACTTCTTCCATAAGTTCGCAGGCGCGCGTACGCAACTTGCGCCCGCTTTCGCGATGCTGGATCTCCAACGGCTCTTCGATGATCTGAGCAGCGGAGAAGCTCGGATCGAGCGCTCCCGCGGAATCCTGGAACACCATTTGAATTTTGGGGCGCAGTGGCGCAAGGTTTCGGTTGTTCGAGTGCGATATTTCGTTTCCCTCAAACCAGATCTCGCCGGAGTCGGGCTTTTCCATCATCGCCAAACAACTTGCCAGCGTAGATTTTCCGGAGCCGGATTCGCCGACCAGCGCGGTCAGGCAGCCGGGAGCGATTTCGAAATTGACGTCAACGAGCGCGTCGATTGCGAATTTGTCTCGCGAGAACGGCGTGCGTTGCATGTATCTCTTGCTCAACCCGCTTGTTCTCATCACAGCGGGCTGAAGCGCACACGCGGCTGCAGTTTCAGTTCCCATAGTTGAAACAACTCACTCGCCGGTCAGGTTCCGGCGCGACTTCCTCTGGCGACTCGACCTGGCAATTCGGGGTTCGTGCGGAACATCGCGGCTCAAAGGCGCAACCTCGGCCGGGCTGATCGAACCTGGTTAGACTTCCCGGAATTGCAGGAAGACGTTCCCGCCGCGCGAAACCTGAGATATGACCGGAATTTTGCGCTGGCCTGGGAACCAACTGCAGCAAACCTTTTGTGTAAGGGTGAAGCGGCGTGCGATACACCTTCGCAACCGTGCCGGCCTCGACGATGCGGCCGGCGTACATCACGGCGACGCGATCTGCGAAGCCGGGCAGCAAGGCTGGATTATGCGTAATGAAAATCAGCGCCGACCCGTATTTGCGATTGATGTCCCGCAGAGCGTTCTGAATCTCGGCTTGCAAGGTGACATCGAGAGATCGCGTGGGTTCGTCCGCGATTACCAGAGCGGGTCGACAGACCAGGGCTTGCGCGATTGCAACGCGATGAAGTTCTCCTCCGCTGAGTTGATGCGGATATGCCCGGCTGATTCGATTCACATCGGGAATTCCGGCATCTTTGAGCGCGGCCTCGACTTCCTGTTTGCGCGGCTTGGTTCTCGCGCTGCGATGCGCGCGGATAACCTCGCTAATCTGATCTCCAGCACGCATCACGGGGCTTAGTGAGAGTCCAGGTTCCTGAAAGATCATCGCGACCCTTGCGCCGCGAACTTCTGCCCAGCGTGATTCGGCCGCATTGGACAAGTCTTCTCCCTCGAGAAAAATTGAGCCTTTAACGTGCGCACTTTCCGGCAGCAGACCAAGAATGGAGAGAGCGAGCGTGCTTTTTCCTGATCCGGATTCTCCCAAGATGCCGACGATCTCTCCCGGAGCGATATCCAAGTCGACCTGACGCAAAGCGGCAAAGGGCTGCTGACTGCGCGGGTCGTAGTCCACGGTCAGGCCGCAAACGCGAAGCAGCGGCGAGGCACACGTAGACGACATGGAATTAGGCTTCGACACGAAGGCGGCGATCTCCCTACCTGAGTTCAGATAGAACAAATTGTGACGGATGCAGTTGGAATTGCTTAATTACTGAGGTAATGGAGGGTTTGTGGAAACCCAGAAGGCGAGGGACGTTGTTGTCGGTTTGCTAGTTGCAGGTGATCATGTTCTGCGTGACGCCCTGCAGACTGATCACGGCGTTGGCGGCGAGCGGAAAACTCCACAGCTTGCGGTGGTGTTTGCGAAGATACCAGGCCGCCGCGACGGCGGTGACGCTCTTCAAGGAGGCGACGGCGTAGGACCGCGCAACCGTTGGGTGCGTTCCGTAGAGATAGGCAGACTCAACTTCGATGTTGCAGACGCCCTTCTTCCCAGCGATCCAATTTTGGCGCGCGAAGAGTGTGGTATAAGAATCCGCGAACGCGCTGCCGGTCGAGATTATGGTTAGGCTGATGAACTTTATGTCGACTGGCCCGGTCTCGATCGGCCTCGGGGCAGCGACCAGCGCTGAGGCCGAGACCGCTGAGCTTTTCGCGGCAATTGCGCTGCTGCTCGGGGCGTCGGGAAGTTCTTTCGCTGCTGCAATCGTGATGAACGTGTGCAGGGTCATCCATATGCCGATGATGGAAATCACGACCGACTTTACTCGCGGGCGAGGGTGTGCTTGCCGCTTCGGGTGGGCTGTTAACTTGTTAGCGGGAATTGGGCGATGGAGCAGCTGATGATCGAGAGCTTGGGGATGAGGAATGATGAGCCGCCTGTAAAGAGACTAGTTGTAAACGCGTTAACTCACAACGGCTCATATGTAACTAAATAGTAACCAGCCTGGTCACCAGTTGTTGGTTACCCGGCTTGCGTGCATCCGGATGAACCCAGCAGAATCCAACGAGGCGAGGGCTTGCGAGCCGATGCTATGATTCCTGCCGACATGGTGTGTCAAGCACAAGGGGAAGCAATCTATATGCCGGCGAGTTTTCCTGCAGAAGATAAGCGGAAGTTTCATCCAGCTTTTTCCCGGGTTCGACGGGACAGGCTTTCGGGCGCGGTCGCATTGTGGGCCCGCGCATTTCTTGCTCTCACCTTTATGAGCGTCATTCTTCTGAGCTTCATCGTGGGAACTGTTTCAGCATCGGCGCAATCCGCTCCGGCAATCGTTCACGTGGACGCAACGGCGAGCCACATCATTAATTCGTTCGATCCCGACAGCGCGCTCGGCAGTTCGATCGATGTGCTTTCTCGCATGGACATCGACAGGGTTTACACGCCGCACATTATTCAGGAGTCGCTCTCAGCGGGCTGGGGACCGATTACTTACCGGAACAATACCGAGCTGCGCATGGCCGCCTGGCACTGGAATGAAAACGGCACGTGGAGCGACGCAGCCCATCGCAGCGGATACTTCACGGGCAGCACGGAACTTAAAGATCAAACACGCTACATACTCGCTTATGCGCTGCCGCACCGCGGCTTTGCCACCAGCGGCGATCGGCCGGTACAGGGTCCGAACCTGACGTACTGGAAAAGCAATCCATACCTCACCAGCAAATTCACCGGCGAAAGCGACGCGCTGCATCCGCAGTGGGTGGTGGTTGACCTGAGAGCGGAAAAGCAAGTGAGCTCTTTGCGCATTGTCTGGGCGAGCCCCTACGCCATCACGTATCAGGTGGAGTATTGGACGGGCGCGGATGCACTCGATTTCGACGCGGGGCCAAAAGGCGAATGGAAAGTGTTCCCGGCCGGCGCGTTCAAGTACGCGCAAGGCGGTACGGTGACTCTCAAACTCGCCGACGTACCGGTCTCCACACGATTTCTGCGCATTCTCATGACGGAGTCTTCGAACACTTGCGATGAGCACGGATCGAGCGACGTCCGCAACTGCGTGGGCTATGCTATCCAGCACATTGCGGCGGGCACCATTGACGGCAGCGGAGCGTTCGTCGAGGTCACGAAGGAGCCCCGCGAGAGGCTGACGACATTCTGCGTTTCGTCAATCGATCCGTGGCATTCCGCTGGCGACGTCAATGACGGCGGAGGCAACCAGCACAGCGGCTTCGATATTTTCTTTAGCAGCGGCCTTACCAACAACCTGCCCGCGATGATTCCGGTGACGCTGCTTTACGGCACGCCTGACGATGCCGCGGCGCAGATCGCATACATCGAACGGCGAGGCTACCGCATCGGGTACGTTGAAATGGGTGAGGAGCCGGATGGCAAGCACGCCATGCCCGAGGACTATGCTGCTCTTTACCTGCAGTGGGCGACCGCCATTCATCAGGTTGATCCCAAACTTAAATTGGGCGGGCCGGTTTTTGAGGGCGTGAACGAAGACATCCACGTGTGGCCTGATGCGCAGGGCCGGACTTCGTGGATGGGCCGCTTCATTGATTACCTCAAATTCCATGGCCGCATCGCCGACCTTGCGTTCGTTTCATTCGAGCACTATCCCTTCGAACCCTGCGACATTACCTGGAAGACTTTGTATAGCGAGCCGCGGCTCATGAAGCACATTCTGCAAGTGTGGAGAGACGATGGCGTGCCCAAGGACGTGCCGCTGATGGTGACGGAAAACCATTTGGCGGCGGGGCTTACCGGGCCGATGACTACGATTTTTGCGGCGCTGTGGCTGGCCGATAATGTGGGATCTTTTTTTGAGGGCGGAGGCGCGGCGTTTTACCACTCCCCGATTCAACCGCAGGGCGTGCAGAATTCTTGTCTGGGCTGGGCGTCCTGGTCGAATTTTGTTTCCAACGAGCGCTATGAGATTAAGGGATACACGTCGCCTTATTTTGCCGCGCACATGATTAATCTGGAATGGGTGCAGCATCGCGCGGGGGTGCACTACATGTATCCATCTTTTGTGGAGATTAAAGATGCGGAGGGTAATGCGCTGGTTACTACTTATGCGGTGCGCCGGCCCGACGGGAACTGGTCGGTGATGCTGGTCAACCGCGACGAAACTAATCCGCACGCGGTGCGCGTGCTGTTTGAGGACGGGCGCAATAAGCAGGAGGCGCACTTTTCGGGGCCGGTTACCTTTGTGACGTTCGGCAGCGAGCAATATGTGTGGATCGACGATGGGCCCAACAGCCATGCCGATCCGGACCATCCCCCGGTGGCTTTCACGCTGGAGGCTGGGTCGCAAACAACGTTCACGCTCCCGAAAGCTTCCATCACTGTGCTGCGCGGTAAGGTGGCGGGGCTGGCAAACTGAATGTTCGGACTCGGTCTTCGAGAGCGCCCCGCATTCGCACTGCGGCGTCATTTCCAAATCAGCGTTGTCAGCGAGTCGCGATCCAGAGATACCTCTGCCTGCGCCCCATTCATCTGCAGAACTACAGTTTGCGCAACTCCGGGATTGGTGACTACCAAGACGCCTGATCCGCCGGGGTTTTCGAGCGCGACGTGGTGCAAATCGAGCGCTGTGCTTTGGGAATCGAATCGACGCGCGCCCCTGCGAACGAATCGGCTGAAATGCGCCAACCCCCAGAACTGGCCGCCGTGTGTTACGGCTCGCGTAGTCGAATCGACCGTGACCACTCCCGCGCAGGGAAACGGGCCAATGTTGGGCTTTCCGCGCTCGTCGAGCGCAAAATTCCACGCGGTAATCGAGCGGCACCAGTGGCGCAGATTTCTACTGAAGGTCGCTCCCCAATTCGTCCAGTCGGTTTGATAGTTGGGGCTGGTGTAATCGGGGCCACCTTCGGTCCAGTGCATGCTCGCGTCGGGATGCGCGTCATGAACTTTGTCGATCATCTCGACCCCACCTACATACCCGTGCCACGCAACCGCGTTGCAATACTCGCGCAGCCCCGGATCATCGAGTTCGCAGATGGCACGGCCCCACAGGTTGTAGTTGTGATCAAGAATCCAGATTTTCGTGTCCAGGTTGTTCTTGCGGAGCAACGGGCCCAGATGATCGCGCACGAAAGCGATTTCGTATTCCTGCGCCCACAGGCAGGCCGGCATTCTGCCATCCTGGTCGGTATCGACTTCGTTTTGCGGAGTTACTCCTTGCACTGGAACATTTTCAGCGGCGTAGGCTTGCAGAAACTTCAGAAAATATTCTGCGTAGTTGGGCAGATATTTCTGGCGCATGGAGCCGCCCAGCATGGAGCCGCCGGCCTTCATCCATCCTGGAGGACTCCAGGGCGAGGCAAAAAGAAACAGGTCAGGCTGCATTTGCCGCGCCTGGCGCAGCATGGGAAGGATGTAGGCGCGATCGTGATCGATGGAGAAGCGCTGCAAATCGGGATCGGGGGCACCGTCGTCGTAGCTGTAGAGGCTGGTCGAGTAATCGCTCGCTCCCATGCAAACGCGGCACACGTTCAGCCCCATCTGTGATGGGTGGAACAGTTCGTGGAACGACTCCTCCCGCACTTCGGGGGCGAGCCGGTTGAAGGTGTAGCAGGACGCGTCGGTGAAGGCTGCGCCGAAGCCGAGAATATCCTGGAATTTTTTTTCGGAATCGAGCCTGATGGTTTGTGGGTAAGATGCTTCCGAAGCTGGTCGCCATGAAACAGGCTTGGAACGAGCGCAACGTTTCTCGGCAGCTGTAACCCAAACCTCGATCTCGCCGGTGGGAACCGCGGACGAGGGATGGCCTGCAAGCGCGGAGACAGGAGCGGCGGTGGTGGCTGCCAATCCTAAAGCAGAGAGCTTCAGGAATTCGCGTCGCGTGGACGCGCTGGAGATTTCTTCGCTGTTCTTGGCCATAGGAATCCTCGGTTTCAGACTGTCGTCACACCGATCACGCTGAGGAGTGCGCCAGGATCACCACGCTTGCGCCTTCTGCAACAAGCCTTTCATCCCCGCCCAGCTTTGCCGCGAAGATTCTTCCGGAGTGCCGGCGCCCCGCCAATGAGTTTCCAGGCTCACCGCGAAATGATAGCCGTCGCGTTTCAACGCCTGGAATTGTCCCAGCCAATCCACGATCCCGCCGCCCATCGGCGCCCAGCCGTAGCCGGCGCCTTTCCTCACGGCGTCCTTGCAATGGCAATGGCCGATTCGTTCTTTGGGCAGCAAGTTGTAGCCGTCGGGAAAAGGCTTTTCGCCGCTGGCCGCCGCGTTGCCGGGATCCCAGTTCAGCATAAAGTGCGGGGATTGCACGGCGCTGAGCACTTTTGCAGCTTCGGCGCCGGTGGCCGTATTGAGTCCGGAATCATTTTCGAGTAGTAGGGTAATTCCTTTCTTCCCTGTCTTGGTGGCCGCGTCCAGCAGCTTCTCGTTGATTGCGGAGCGATAAGGAGCAGGATCGTCCAGTCGCCAGAAATCGAAGCAGCGCAGGCGTTTCGTGCCGAAGGCTTTGGCCATTTCGAGTGCGCGTTCCAACACTTCATCCTGCTGGGTGAAGGTGAAACTTGCTTTGAAGTCGTTCGGTTCGCTGTACTTCGACCGCGGAGCTCCGGCCCAGTCCACTTTAAAAAGCGGGCTCGCAATGTCGGTGACGCGCAGCTCGTATTTCTTAAGAATGCGCTGCGCTTCCGCAACCTCCGTGGCATCGAGGTTCACGATGTTCTTGTTCCACATGCCGCGCAGTTCGATCCACTCCATGCCGAACTCGCCGGCGGCTACTTCGCAGGAGCGGCCAAAGTCCTGGGAAATCTCGTCGTTGATGACGCTGACCCGGAACGGCGATGCTGGATGAGATCGCGCTTCGGCAAGCGGAGAATTCAGAACCAGCGCGGCCGCGGCCGTGCCGCCCATCTTGGCCAAGAGTTCACGACGCGAAATTGGAGTAGTCATGACAATCCTTTCCGATTCTAAGCTGTCCCCGGCTCGAAGCGATGATGCCACACTCGAGCAGCGCCAATCAGATTCGCGTCTTCTCCTAACGACGCCATGGTCAACTCGGCCTTCTCGAAGGGAACGAACCGGCATCCCCGGCTGATGACCGAGCGGATGCCGTCGAGGAACAGAAGCGAACTCTTCAAGACGCTGCCACTGAGTACGATCGCGTCAGGTGTAAACAGGTTAATCAAATTGGCAAGGCCCAGACCAAGATAATAAGCTTCGCGTTCGACCGCACGGCGCGCGAGTTCATCGCCCTGCTGCGCCAGTTGGCAAATCTCGCGGGCGCTCACACTTTCCAGGTGCGGATAATCCCCCGGGGCCTGGCTCTTGAACCATGCAGCCATGGCGGGCCCGGCAGCCAGCGATTCCCAGCAGCCCCGAAAACCGCAGGAACACGGCGGGCCGGAAGGGTCGACCACGTGATGCCCAAGTTCGGGATGTGCCCCATCAACGCCGCGGTAGAGTTCGCCATCGAGCACAACCCCGCCACCGATGCCGGTGCCAACCGTCACGTAGATCAGCCGCGACTTGTGCTTGCCGGCGCCCCAACTCGCCTCGGCCAGCGCGGCAGCATCCGCGTCGTTTTCCAGGGCGGCGCGGACATTGAAAATGCTTTGCAGGTCGGCTACCGGTTTTTTCTGTCGCCAGCCGGGAAGAAAATCGACGTCGCCAAACTCGCCGGCGATGGGGTCGACCGGGCCTGTGGAACCAATCCCGATGCCTGAGATTTCTACACCGGCATTCCTGGCAGTATCGCGGAGCATGGCGGCGATCCGATCGAGGCCGTCCGCATAGTGATCGGGATCGGTGGGCGACTCCATTTTGGACAAGACCCGTCCGTTCGCATCCACCATCCCCACGGCAATTTTTGTTCCCCCGATGTCAACCGCGCCGATGGTCATTGATTGGTCCCGTGGCCTGATCTTGAGCTGCGAACAGTTCCTCCAGTGGCTAAAGCCAGCGCTCGTAGGAGCTCGTAAAGGCACGGCTTAAGGCCGTGCCCTTCCCAAAACCCTATCAGCGCGATCTATGAGGCCCCGTTCAGAATGTTATACGAATCGCAAACTGCAGGACGCGCGGCATGTGAGCGTAGGCCGGGAACATAAAATTGGCGGTACCTACGTAGTTGTTCACTCCGCGCCATTGCGTGTGATTAAAGATATTGAACGCTTCGGCCCGAAATTGCACGTTAACTTTTTCGGTGGGCTTGAAAACTTTGTAGACCGACATGTCGAAATTGGTGCGGTGGGGCTGGACTAAGCTGTTTCTTCCGGAGTCACCGAAGGTCAGACCCTGGGGTTGTTCGTAAGCGCAGGAATTGTAAAGCTGGGGGCCAGGCGTGCCGGGATAAGGGACCGAGCAGGGAGTGGCATGGGGGTCGCCAATTATGTCGGCATAGGAGCCGTTTCCCGAAACACCGTCGGCGACGCCAGCGTTATCACCGAAGATGCCATCGACTACGGAAAAGGGAGAACCGCTCTGCGACGTCATGATGCCCGCAAACTGCCATCCACCGAAGAAGCTGCGCGCGAGTCCCTTGCCGGAGAATGGCACTTCGTAGATCCAGCTGGCAGTAAGGATATGCCGCTGGTCGTAGTTGGAACTGGAATAGTTGGCGGGGATGTCGTAGGAATTTACGAAATTGCCGTCGACATTGTCGGAGGAGTCGTCGAGGGAATGGCTGTACGTGTAAGCCACGTCGAGGGTAAGCGCGCCGCTGGTCTTTCTCAGCGAGAATTGCAACGCGTTGTAGTTGGAGTTGGCTTCAGGTTCCACGCGCTGGATATCGCCGACACTGTAATAGGGACGAAACGGGTCAGGATCGTTTCCGCATGCGACGTCCAGATTGACGGCGGGTTGTCCCGTTATCGTGCTGCCGTTCACCACGAACGTGGGCGCGAGCACTGTTCCATTTTGCGTGTTGCAGACGTCACCCGTGAGGGGCTGGCCGGGAAGGAATGGGTTCAGCGATGCCGGGGTTGGATGTAATGCGTTCAGTTCACGCTGCAATGTGAGATGTGTCCCCTTGGCGCCCACATAAGCCAACGTGGCGACAGCGTGGCTGGGCAGATCACGCTGCACATCCAAATGCCATTGCTGGACGTAGGGCCATTGCGCGCGATCAGGAATAGAAACGTTAGACAGCGGGAACAGCAATCCCTGTCCTCCAACATTGGTGTAGCCCGCCACGTTGTATTGCGTGGGCTGCTGCACCAGGGGAGGAGTTCCTTCGAGGTTCTCGGCATTGCCTTCCATGCCGTTGGTGTGCTCGAAGAAAATTCCATAGCCCGCGCGGACCGCCATTTTTCCATTCCCGAAGGGATCCCAGGCAAATCCGAGGCGCGGCGCGGGATTGAAGAGGTGTCCCTTCAGGCAGCCGCGCGGCACATTTCCGATCCCGCATTGCGCGATTCCGTCGAACGGAGTTCCGGTTCCGGGGATGAGCGCGCCCACCTGGCCGGTCACGCTGCCGTCTACATCAATCTGGGCGGCAGTGCTGGGGTTGTAGGCCGCCGGATCCCAGTTCGAGACCAGATGATTCCTCTCCCAGAATGTGCCGTAGAGGCTGAGGCGCAGGCCCAGATTCAGGGTCACACGCTTGGAGACGTGAAAGTCATCCTGAATGTAGGGTTCGAACATCTTGTAGTTGATGTGATACTTCGGCTGTGCGTTGGCCTGCGTATAGCTGGCGATGTTTCCCAGCAACATGTCGGCGAATGCGTTGCCGGTGGAAACCGGAACCGTACTGTCGAATACCAGGTCGCCGCTGAGATCGGTATACGCCAGTTCGTTCTTTTCGGCATTCACAAAGTAGCCGCCAAATTCTATTTTGTGTTTTCCCAGGCTCTTCGTGACATTGTCACGATAGGTGAAAGTCGGATTCGAGTTTTGCCACGGGAAGGCCGTGGGGCCCTCACAGAATCCGCCGCCGTACGCCCCCGACGTGCTTAGGCAGAAATCGGGCAACTTTCCCCCAAAGTTTGGAAACAGCCCAGTCATCGTGAAGTTGCTGGGGCGCGTCCAGACCGCGGGATTCGTGTTGATCTGCTGAATGTGGTCGGTGGTGTAGCTCGCGACGAACTCGTTGAGCAGCGTGGGAGAGGTTGTTGCGGTCAGCCTTCCCACCATTTCCACGCCGGGCCCGATGAAGTGAGTGCCAATGGTTGGGAAGCTGGCACTACCCCAGGTGACGGTGGCATTCGTTGTATCCCAAGAATCGTGGATGGCTCGGAACGTGGCGCGTAACTTGGAATTGAAGTCGTGGTCGATGCGGACCAGGTCTTCACGCCAGCGCGTGGGCTCCGGGACGGCCGCCGCAAAGACCGACTGCGCGCCCGAGCCGATGTTGGCCTCGGGAATCATGGGCAGCAGGAGTTGGGCGTTTGGATCGACGGACGGAAGTGTGTTGTTTGGAAATGAATTTCCTGTGTTTGGATCGATTGGGCAGTCGGTTGGGGTTGGGTCTATCGGCGCACACTGGTCGCTGAAATTCCCCTGGCGATTTGCAGCCGACGGAACAATGTTGTCAAAGTTGTATGGAACCACTTCGCGCCGCCAGTTCTGCAGCCAGAAAAAAAACGTGTGGTTCTTCCAGACCGGTCCGCCTACGCTGTAGCCGAAGTCGTGTTTGTGATATCCGGCCTTGGGCGTTCCGGGAATGTCGAAATAATTGTGTGCGTTGAAAGCCTCGTTCCGCGCGAACTCCCAAACCGAACCGTGAAATTTGTTTGTGCCCGACTTAGTTTCTACTTCGACCGTCCCCGAACCGTTGCGCCCGTATTGCGCACCATAGTTGGAGGTCAACACCTGGACCTCCTCAATCGACTCGACGCTGGGATAGACATTGAGCGAGAAATTGCTGCCGTTGTCCATCATGTCGCCGCCATCCACTTCCCAGTTGTTGTACTCGGTGCGGCCACCGTTCACGCTGTACTGCACGTTTCCCTGCGCTCCCACTACGCCTTCGTCCTGACCCGTTTGGTTGCTCACGCCAGGCACAAGGGTGATGAGCTGGGTAAAGTTGCGTCCGTTGAGTTGGAGTTGAAGCACCTCCTTGCCCGTGATCGTCCCGCCCAACTCGGACGACTCAGTGTTCACTTGTGCCAGACCCTCTCCGCGGACCGTGATTTCGTCGTGGATGTTCCCCACCTGCAGAGTCACGTCGATGCGGGCGTTCTGAGCCACACGCAGAACCACGCCGGTGGCCTGGTACTTACGAAAACCAGCGGCACTTGCGGAAACGTCATATTGCCCAGGCGGCAAGCCCGCAGCCACGTATTCGCCGGAGGAGTTGGTCTTGAGCTGGCGGGTCATTCCGTTCGCGATGTTTTTCAGAGTGACCTGAGCGCCGGCAAGCACAGCGCCAGTTCCGTCGCGGACCGTTCCGGTAAGGGATGCTGTATCTTGAGCCAGGGCGATTGCGGAGAACAGCAGCAAGCTTGGCGCGAGCAGGGCAAACTTCACCGCCGTCCTCTTGTTCATGTTTCCCCCTCAACGGCAGCTCAAGGCGAAGTCCGCGAGGTACGGCGTTACAACTCAGAACTCAAATCTTAGAACTCGAACCCTAGACCTCAAGCTTAGAACTCAAACCGTAACCCGAACTGGAAGAAGCGCGGTGTCTCCCCCGTGGCGTCGCCGGTAATCGTTCCGAAAAACGGATTTGTCGAAGTCGAAAATCCCTCAGGCCCACTTCCAACCGCCGGATTCGGCGGCCCAAAGCGTGGGTGATTGGTGAAGTTGAACATCTCTGCTCGCACTTCCAGCCGCATGCCTTCCTTGGGCACGAACGACTTGTAAAGGTTCAGATCCGCGTTGTGGATGCCATCGACCCGCAGGCCGGAAAAATAGCGAGGCGCGTTGCCCGGAATTTGATCGCCAGGATCTCCGAAGCAGATCGCGTTGAAATAGGAAGGCGTTGCCGCCCCCCCACCTACGTTTGCCCATTGCAAGGCCACGTCGTGCATGCTCCAACCGCTCTTGAGTTGCGGGCAGAAAACCTGGGGCCGCTGGCTGCCGTTGGCGAGACGCGCGTTGGCCATGCTAAGGGAGATGGGTTGCCCCGCTTGTTCGGTGACCAGGGTCGCGATCGACCAGCCTCCGACGACCGCATCCACCGCCCGGTTCATATCGCCGCCAATCCAATGCTTGCGGCCGATGGGCAGGTCCACAACCACGGCGCCCGCGAGCCGCTGTGGCGCGTCGCTGGCACCGACACTGTGCTCCGCAGACAGCCGGTCCAGTTGTTGCGGAAGACCGGCACCGAGCGCTCCCACCCAGTTGTTGCGGCCTGCCGAAGAATAGTCGGTTTCCTTCGATACCGTGTAGTTACCCTCGAAGCTAACGTTGTGCGTGGTGCGCTTCTGGAAGCGAATCTGCATCGCGTTGTACCAGGAATTCGCGCTCTCTAGCAACAGGGCTTCGAAGTCGCCCGCGAATTGCGGGTACTTATTCAACATATACGACAAGGGCAGAGTCGATTCGCCATAGTTGGAATTGGGTTCATTGAAACAAGGATTGGAAGGGGTCGATGTGCACGGGGTATTGAACATCGCGTAAAACGGGTTGCCGACTTGGGTCTGAAGAAAGTTGCTGACGCAGCTATCCGTCTGGCAGGCCGAGTCGGTGGGAGTTACAGCCGTCGCAACCTGCGCCAGCAAAGAGGATGGAATAAAAGCCCGGTTGTTTGTTCCAGACCAGGGCAGATGGGTGCTGCGGTTGGCAACATAGTCGATGCCAACCACGATCTGGCTGGGCAGCTCCCGCTGAATTCCTAGATTCCACTGGTAAATGTCGGCGTCCCGCGCCACGGTCGTGCCCAGATCGTTCGGATTTTGATAGCCCCAGTTCGCAAACTGGCCGTACTGCGTGCCCTGCGGACCGGTAAAGCCGCCGGGAAACGGGTCTGCCAGAGTCGCAGTGCCGGGACAGCTGCCGTTGCCACACGCAAAATTGTTGTTGGTAAAAAACAGGTTGGCCGTCTTGCGGAACGCGGAACCTGGATACTGGAAGTTTGTGGCTGGGCTCATACCAAAATAAATGCCAGCCCCCCCGCGTACTACCGTCTTCGCATCGAACGCATAGGCAAAGCCCAGCCTCGGTCCAATATCTTTGCGGTACGTCGGAACCGTCCTCATGCTGGGAGTGGCGAACTGTGTGGTGCCGTACAACTCCTGCGTCGTCGGAAGATTCAGCCCGGGGATACTCTGCATAGCCCCCTGGGCGCTCATTGTGCCCGCTGGCGCCGTGGCAGGAAGACTGGCGAAATTGATGCCTACGCCTGAATCCGCCGTGAAATTGCTGAATTCGAGATGGTTGTCGCGATCGGTGTAGGGCGAACTCCACTCGTAGCGCAGGCCGAGATTCACCGTGAGTTTCGAATTTACCTTCCAGTCATCCTGGATGTAAAACCCCGTCTCCAACGACCGGTTGGCCACCGAGGGAGTCACGAGCAACTGAGTCGTGGCGTTGACGTTGTCGGCGTAACCAAAGGCCAGGCTGGCAAGTGGGTTGCCCGTCGTATTCCCAGCCGCATCAAAGTCGCTGTTCGGATTCGGAGATGTGACGTCATCCGTAAAAGTCAGAAGGCCGGTCGGATTGTTCGGCTGCCAGAAATTGTTATAGAAAATTCTCTGTTCCCCGCCGATCTTGATCAGGTGCGGTCCCCGGGAAATCACCAACTGCGACGAATAGCTCACCAGCGTGTGGCCAAAGGCAGTGTAGATGCAGCACTGATCGTAGAGGTTATTCCACGGCAGGTTCCCCTGCATCATGAACGTCGGCATCTGGTCGAGCCCATTGGCCTGCTCGAAAAAGGGCGACAATGGTTGAGCGCCAGCCGGCAGTGAGGCGTTGAAACTCGATATCGTGGGGATACCCGGTAGCGACAGTTCATGCACTCGGTCGACTCCCACATGGCTGGTCCACACGATCCGCGGGTTTACGGTCCAGGAGTATTCGAGCGAGGCGTTTTGCGCCACGGTCACACCGCTCGCGATTCCGTCATTATCGAAGCCGTCCCCGAGGGTGAGCGGAGTGGTGAAGTTGCTCCAGCCTCGGCTGTAGCGGCCGCTGATGTGGTTCCTGTCGTTGATCTGGTGATCGATTTTGATGTCGAACTGGTAATCCGGCGCACTCGCTACCGTGGTGTAGTTATAGTTATCGAATTCGTTCGAGTTGCTGGGCTTCGGGTAGAGGTTGAGCACGGCGAGTCCGATAGGGTTTATTTCGGCTGCTGGAATTTGATTGGGAGTGCCGATTGCCTGGCCGCTACAGTTGTATCCAACCTGCGGCCTGATGACGTTAGTCGGGGTCCCGCAATTCACATTCGGGTCGTAAATGTTATTGGTAAGTCCCGAGAAGTTGCCCAGCCGTTCCGCCATGGTGGGTACGGTGACGACTCCGCTGGATGCGCTTGAGCTTCTCACCTTCTCGAAGTCAACAAAAAAGAACGTTTTATTCTTCTTGATCGGCCCGCCGAGCGAGAAGCCACCCTGGTCGCGCCGGCTGTCTGGCTTGGGGTTGGGCTCAGGATTGAAGAAATCGCGGGCGTCAATCCCCGGACGCTGCAGGAAATACCATCCAGAGCCATGGAATTGGTCGGTTCCGCTCTTCATCACCATGTTGACTACGGTGCCGCCGTTGTTGCCGAATTCGGCCGAGAAGCTGTTGTTCTGAATTTTCATTTCCTGCATGCCCTCGACCAGGGGCTCGTAATAGACGTTGGAATTCCCTCCCTCGCCCTGCTCCGGCGCGCTGATCAGGGCACCGTCCATCCGTATCTCGGCGGTCGCGTTGCGCTGTCCGTTGGAAGTGAAGTTTGTTCCTGACGGATAGTTATCCGACGTGCCCGACCCCGCCACCTCGGTGACGCCCGCCGCCAGAAACGTCAGGCCGAAGAAGTCGCGGCCCATCAAAGGGATCTCTCTTATGTACTCATTGGTAATGTTCGTGCCCAGGGTCGCACTCTCCGTGTCCAGCAGCGGCGCCGTGGTGGTTACCTCGATCGATTCATTAACCCGCGCCGGCGATACTGTGAAGTTGAGCGTGGTTTCCTGGTCCACGGCAAGAACCACATTCGTGCGCTCCGACGTGCGGAAGCCCTTGGCTTCCGCTTTCACCGAATAGGTCGACGGCCGCAGTCCGGTGAAAAAGTATTCACCCTTGCCGTCGGTGACGGTGTGCGTGGCAATGTTGGTGCCGCTGTCGGTGATCGTTACGGTGGCACTCGGCAACACTGCGCCGCCAGCGTCAGAAACCACACCTCGGAGTTGTGAGCGGTAGCTGCCCTGAGCCAAAACCAGGGTCGAGCTAACCAGCAGGAACGCTACCAAAAAGCAAGGAAGAACTGGCGTGGCCAGTCGCATGGGACCTCCGCACTTTGTGTGTGCACTTACGGTGTCGACGGCGTGTGTACAGCCAGCTTACGATTTATTTCGATTGCGATCTTATACTTACGTAAACCACCCGTTGTCAAGGGCAATCTGGGGCACAAGGGAAGCGCTCAACAGGCCTCCTAAGTCCCTTGTTTTGGCGTCCTGGGCGCAGGTCAGGACGCACGTCCAAGCCGGTGCCAAGAGGGCGTCCAAGGGTGTTTTTTCGGCGGGTTTCTTAGGCCTGCGGGTCGCCAATTTCCTATTTTGCGTACCAGAACACCCCGCCCTTAGAAATCGAGGGAAGCATGAACGTTTCCCGCCCATCTTTCTGCGTGCCCCGCAATCGCTGCACGTCGCCGAGGAACGGCAGAAAATATCCGGCGTTTCCCGGTACGGCCGGCAAGCTGACCCTCACGTTAGTCTGCGGAGTTTGGATCGGGTTGGCGCCAGCGACGAGTCCAGCAAAATTCGCCAGGAAGACCTGAGTCCCCCCCTTCACCTGCGCCACCGAGGTTGCCACCGATGGCGAGGCAATGACCTCAACCCCACGGCTGGCCTGCGGCAGGCTCTCCAGAAACGCCCGCTGCGTTTCCGGAATCGCCAGGTCAAAGTTCTTCTCCAGGAGTGCGTTATAGATTTTCCCGGGACACTCGGGAAATCGCGCAACGTTGGCCCGGCCACTTAGACGCAACGGATCTTCCCCGGTGACGATCAGCTTGTTTCCCTGCTTCAGGAATTGCTGGAGCCCGTCTTTCTCGGTTTCGCTCCACTCGCGCACATCAGGAAGAATCAGCGTCCGCCCATGAAATTCCGCGAGCGTTCGCGGAGTCACCACTTGAAATTCCCGATGCGCCTGCATCAGCAGAATCAGAATCCCGCGATAGGAACGGATGAATTCGTCGGAGTAGAAGTTCCGCGTCTGCGGGGAAAAATAAACTCCGATGGGATCAATCGGCTCCCGGGGAGCATAGAAAGTATCTTCATGTTGTTTGATCCACGAAAAGATTTTCACGCGGGTGGCGGAATCGTTCGACCCTGCCATCGAATGTCCGGGAGCGTCCCAGAAATTCGCACCCGCCATCACTTCCGACATGGCGAGGTTCATCATGGCCTCGCGTTTGTCCACTTTCTGGTCACCGTCCCAGGAGTAGTTGAGGATCCATGTCGCTTTGCCCTGCGCAAACGCGCGAAAGGTGTGCATCCCTACCTGATAGCGGAACCAGTCGAGCGGATTGCGCTCGGAAGCCATATGGCCGCTGTTGCCGAACTCGTACTCGTGCGCGATGGCATCCACGACCGGGTAGAGACTGTAAACGTCGGCACCCACACGAACGGATTCTTCTTCGATGCCAGGATAAATTTCAGGAATGGTCTTGATCTGCGGACTGACAGACTTCGCATTCTGGTCAATCTCGTGCATGAAGTCGGTAAAGGTCTGGATGCGAAACTCCACCCACTTGCGAAAGTTCGGATCGGAAAAATCGCCGAGCTTAAGATCTTTCTTGGCCTCGAGCCCAGTCTGCTTTTTGAAAGCTGCAACCGTGTAGTCGTCGAAGCTGGCCCACGTGTCTTCCCATCCGTCAAAGTGGGTCATCCAATAGGGGATGTCTACGTAGATGCCGTCAATTCCGGTCGCGGCGATTTGCCGCACGCGTGCCATGTAGGTTTTCCGCCACTCGCTAGCGTAGGGTGAGACCCAAACATCTTCATCGCCTTTTCTGATCCAGAATGCCGTGCCGCCGCCGAAGATTGCGGCCTCGCCTGTAATCTTGCGCTGCAGCCAATCGGGATGTTCTTTGGCGAGCGTGTGCGGCGTCTGATCGCCGTGAGCTGTGATGCATTCCGTTCCGGCAATGTAGACGAATGCGCGGTTCCCCGCCGCATGCGCTTTTTCTGCAACCGCGCGAATCGCGCGCAGCTTCTCCTCGGGATCCACGAAGCTTTCGTAGCGCCCCGGGATATCGTTGTCCACTTCGATCCCGAACACGCCGCCCTCCTGCGCGTTCTGCACGATCTGGTCGGCGCTGTTGCGTGAAAGGCCATAGGCCCCGATGCGCACGTAATTGGTCCAATCCTGACCGGTCAAACTCCTGTCGGTCTGGTCGTGTTCGCTGGAAGTCGGAGTAGCTGCTATGCCAAGCAGCGCCAACGAAATGAGCGTGAGCAAAAGCAGAAGTGAGAAAACGAAATCGGTTGCAAGTTTCTGTCTAGGCATGCCATCTCCTCGGCGCAAGCGCGAAAGCGAGTATAATCCGAGGCATGCCGAGAGCAGCCCTAATTACGCTGCTGGTCGCTTCCGTCCTGAGCGGGGCTCTGCAAGCGCAACGAGACGGAGGGGGATTTCACGGCACTGCTGCCGGGCCGCATGTTCGCCCGGGTTTCGTAAGGCAGCGCGGCTCCCGAGTCTCGTCTCGATCCGGATTAGCTTCCTCGCGTCTTCGCCACTCCAACACCTCGGGATCCTATTTTCTCCCGTACAGCGATTCGCTCGGCAACGATGGCTATGAACAATCCGATGCAGAGGCAGCTGCGTACACCCCGCCGTCCCCGCCGATGATTCAGCGGACACCGGCTCCTCTCCCCAAATCGCAGTTCATCGAGATTCCGAGCGCTGCGAATGTACCCGCTCCCAAAATGCCGCCGCCGGCTGTATTCATTTTGGCCAGCGGGGAGCGACTAGAAGCCCGGCGTTTTTTGCTCTCCACGAGCGTTTTGTCATTCAGCGTCGATCGTCAGCAGCGCACCGTGCCTCTGTCCATGCTCGACCTTGGCGCAACCCTCAACGCCAATCACGAGCGCGGAATTGATCTACGCATTCCCGACGATCGAAACGAAATTTCCTTGAGCTTCTGAACGAGAGCTTCTAAAGAATTCCTCTGAAGCTAACCGCGCTCCTCATTTCACGCAAAACGCAATCACCGTCCGCCCGCGCTGGCTTCTAGCCTTCTCCAACTTCCGCAGCAACTCCGATTCCAGATCTTCCTGATCGGCAACCATCTCGCAAGCGGCAATCTCGTCATCGCTCGCACCGTGAAAACACAGTTCGCAGACTCCCAACCCTCCATCCGATTGCACCGGAGGACCAAACGTACGGCAAGTCATGGGGCGAGCCTCGTAGAGATCACACAATCCGGTTTCCGGGTCAAGCACGGGACAGGGCTCGTCGTTGGCGAATTCCTCAAAACGCTGCTCTGCCTCAGGACCTTCATCGAGTAGACCAGTTTTCGCGTTCCCGGGAAACTCCGCCGACAACCGCCTCACCGAAGCCAACGCCCGCTCTCGAATGCGGCGCGCTCGTTGCGGCTCCGCTTTTTCCAGGTCGGCCATCCCCTGCTGCAACCGCACCGCGTCCAGTTGATGGATGGCAAACACTCCTACGCAGCACTGCGTGCATCCCGGACGACAAGCGAGCCATTCGCCGGCACGCCGCGAAGCATCCGCCAGAGCAGCATCGACAATCTGGATCAGTTTCCGGTCGCCAGCCGGTAATCGCCGGGAAGCCATGCCGGAAGGATACTGCATAGACCCGCACGACGGAGGGAAGGTTCCTACGAGCGTCCGCAGATTGTTGAAAGTGGCGGAAGCGAATGGGGGTCGAACCCATCGGTGACAGGAAAACCTGCCTCCCGCCGGTTTTGAAGACCGGGGCCAGCACCGGCTGACGCTCGCTTCCAAACTCTTGATTATAGGTCGAGGAGTGAGGCACGCAGTCGCCAACCGCGCAGGAACCGAGCCTTCACCGCGCGGCGACTCCCGGATGCTCGGCAAACCTTACCGTACCGGATTTATGGAAGGGTAGCCCGTCATCTGCCCGCTGGGCAGGAAGGATTCTCCTGCGAAGCCAAAGCCGACGATGAAAGAAAACCGCCATCGCATTTGGTGGTAACATGCCTGCGCGAAAGGAGCCTACCGTGCCTCAACGATTTCGCTCACTCACGGCCGCCGTCGTCATTTTTCTTCTGCTTTCCCTCCATGCCAGCGTCGCCCAGGAAAATGCCGATCGTCTGGCGCCCACGGATATTTTCTCGGTGCAGGTTGCTTCTGATCCGCAAATCTCTCCCGACGGCAAGCGCATCGTCTACGTCCGCCAGTCAGCCGACATCGCTTCCGATCGCCGTGTCTCCAACCTTTGGATCGTCAATTTCGATGGCACCGAGCATCGTCCCCTGACCACCGGCACCTACGGTGACAATTCCCCGCGCTGGTCGCCCGATGGCACTCGACTCGCCTTCGTTTCTGACCGCGATGGCAAGCCCCAACTCTATGTTCGCTGGATGGATTCCGGCCAAACCGCCAAACTCACAGACCTCGAAAATGCTCCTTCCGGAATTTCCTGGGCTCCCGATGGAAAGCAAATCGCCTTTACCTCGGTCGTCTCCGCCACTCCTCCAAAAATCGCCACCCTTCCCAGCGCACCCGAGGGCGCCAAGTGGGCCGACGCACCGAAGGTCTATGAGGACCTCATCTACCGCTTCAATGGCCCCGGATACCTGAAACCCGGCTATTCCCAGCTCTTCGTCGTTGCCGCCGACGGCGGTGCACCGCGCCAATTAACCACCGGCAATTTCCCCCATGGCCCGAGTGTTGGCGATGTTGCCGGTTCCTACGCCTCCTGGGCTCCCGATGGAAAATCGCTCATCTTTTCCATGAATGGCACCGCGAACTACGAGTACGAACCTCTTCACACTGAACTCTTCGAAATTCGCGTCACGGACGGCTCCCTCACGCAACTCACCCATCGCAATGGTCCCAACGAGTCTCCGGACATTTCCCCCGACGGCAAACTCATCGCCTACATCGGCTTCGATGACCGCTACCAGGGCCATCAGACCACGTACCTGTATGTCGCCAACCGCGATGGCAGCAATCCCCACCCGGTCACCTCCAAGCTCGATCGCGATGCGTCTGATCCTCGCTGGGCCGCCGACGGCAGAGGCATCTTCTTCGCGTACGCCGATCAGGGCGACACCAAGCTCGCCTACTTGCCCCTTGACGGTTCTCCCAAGGTTCTCGCCGAGCATCTCAACGCGGGCGGTAGTTTCAGCATCGCCAAAAATAATTCCTTCGCTGTCCAATACGACACGCCCTCCGATCCAGGTGACGTCGCGGTCGCTTCTCTTGCCAATCCCAAACGAAATGTCCTCACATCTCTCAATCGCGAACTCTTCGCCGCTAAGAAACTCGGCGCCGTCGAAGAACTCACTTACGACTCTTCCTTCGATCAACGCAAAATCGAAGGCTGGATCATCAAGCCGCCTGGCTTTGATCCTGCCAAGAAATATCCCCTGATCCTGCAAATTCACGGCGGTCCCTTCTCGAACTACGGCGATCGGTTCGATCTCAACGCGCAAATTCTGGCTGCCAAGGATTACGTCATCCTTTACACCAACCCGCGGGGCAGCACCAGTTACGGCGAAGAATTTGCCAATCTCATCCACCACGCCTATCCCGGCAACGATTTCCAGGACCTTGATTCCGGAGTCGACTCGATGCTCACGAAGGGCTACATCGACAAGGACAATCTGTTCGTCACCGGCGGCTCTGGCGGGGGTGTTCTCACCTGCTGGATGATCGACCACACCGATCGTTTCCGCGCTGCCGCCAGTCTCTATCCCGTCATCAACTGGTATAGCTGGGTCCTGACCTCCGATCTGCCAGCATTCGGTACACAATACTGGTTCTCCGGCAATCCCTGGGATTACACCGACGAGTACATGAAGCGCTCGGTAATTTCTCTGGTGAAAAATGTGAAAACGCCTACATTGCTGATGACCGGCGAGGAAGACTTCCGCACTCCCATATCCGAAGCTGAGCAATACTACGCGGCCCTCAAACTCCTGAAGGTGGAATCCGCGCTCGTGCGCTTCCCTGGCGAGCCTCACGGCCTCAGCCGCCACCCGAGCCATCAAATCGCCAAGGTCGTCTACACCCTCAACTGGTTCGACGCGCACCGCAAGAAACCTTGACCATGTTCTCGCGCAACTACGTTCCAACGCCTGGATTGTCGGTTAACCTTAAAAACGGAATTTTCGGGACTCAAACAAAATGATCCGCACTGATCTTCGAACTACAAACCGCAAGAAAATTCTGTTGTACGCGACAGCGTTTACGTTGGCCTTGAGCGCGAGCATCGTTCACGCGTCCGAATCGTTTGAGGTCACCGTCGAGAGGGGCGTAACCGCCAAGATGCGCGATGGCGTTGTGCTGCGAGCTGACATTTATCGGCCCAAGGCCGAGGGAAAGTTTCCCGTCCTGCTGCAGCGCACGCCTTACAACAAGAGCAACGGAGTGATCTTCGGAGTTCGGGCTGCGGCGCACGGATTTGTCGTGATCTTTCAGGATGTTCGCGGCCGCTATTCTTCGGAAGGCGAGTGGTACACGTTCAAGCACGAATCCGATGACGGCTATGACTCGGTGGAGTGGGCCGCGGCTCTGCCCTATTCCAATGGGAAGGTGGGAATGTTTGGCGGTTCTTATGTCGGTGCGACGCAGATGCTGGCGGCGATCGCGCATCCGCCGCACCTGGCAGGCATTTGCCCGGTGGTCACCGCCAGCAACTATCACGATGGATGGACTTACCAGGGCGGCGCCTTCGAACAGTGGTTCAACGAATCGTGGACGTCTGGCCTGGCGCAGGACACTTTCGACCGGACCGTCGCGCACAACACCAACGCACTGCAGGGAATGTTGAAGCTGCCGCTGACCAGCTATCCTCTGTTTAACTTTTCTGACTCTTCAGCGGAGAGTTACTCGACCCGTGAGCTTGCGCCCTACTTCCTCGACTGGCTGGCACACCCAAACTACGACGACTATTGGAAGCGCTGGTCGATCGAAGAACATTACGCCGAGATTAATGTTCCGGTTCTCACCGTGGCTGCCTGGTATGACATTTTTCAGGGAGGGTCTTTGCGCAACTACGCTGGGATCCGGGCGCACGGCGGCGACATGGCGCGATCCGGCCAGCGTCTACTCGTGGCGATCGGCGGCCACGCCGGCGACGGCCGGAAGATTGGCGACGTCGATTTCGGTCCGGCCGCAGCCCAGTTCGTTGAAGATGACGTCACGTTGAATTGGTATGAATACCTTCTCAAGGGAATCCAGAATAATTTCGCAAAGGAAAAGCCAGTCAAACTTTTCGTGATGGGACGAAACGAATGGCGGGAAGAAGACAACTGGCCCCTGGCGCGAGCGCAAAGCACCAGGTATTTTCTGCATTCGGATGGGAGTGCAAATTCTCTTCGCGGCACCGGCAATCTTTCGGCAGCGCTTCCACTGAAGGAATCGCCCGATCATTATGTGTACGATCCTGCGAATCCCGTTCCGACCATTGGTGGTCCTCTGTGTTGCGATAGTTGGCACTTACCGCCGGGGCCGCGCGATCAACGACCGGCTGAAGCTCGCGACGACGTCCTAATCTACTCCACCCCTGCTTTTGTGCAGGACACGGAAATCACCGGACCGGTCAGCGTGGAACTCTTCGCAAAGTCCACCGCGGTGGATACGGATTTCACCGCCAAACTGGTCGATGTGGCGCCGGATGGTTTCGCGCAAAACCTGACGGAAGGAATTATCCGAGCGCGCTATCGCGACTCCCAGGAAAAGCCCACGCTGATGAACCCCGGACAGGTTTACAAGTTCACCATCGATCTGTGGTCGACCAGCAACGTGTTCCTCAAGGGGCATGTGTTGCGGCTGGAAGTTTCCAGCAGCAACTTCCCCCGGTTCGACCGCAACTTGAATACCGGAGAGGCGCCAGGCGCGGGAGAGCACTACGCACCGGCCACCAACACGATCTACCACGACGTAGAGCATTCCTCGGTCTTGGTTTTGCCGATTGTGCCGAGTCACTAGGTTTACCGGGAGTAGGAAATCATGCGATGGCGCATTCTGCTTCTTATCTGCTCGATCTTCTTGTGTTGGCAGAACCTCGTCTCACAGGACACATTAACGCTGACTCCTCCGATGGGTTGGAACAGTTGGGATGGTTACGGCACCACGATCAACGAGGCCCAGGTCAAAGCCAACGCACAATGGATGGCCGAGCATCTGAAGGCCTTCGGTTGGCAATACGTCACCGTCGACATGGAGTGGTTTGTCTCGAACCCCACGGCCGAAGGAAATTCCAAAACTTTTCAGTACTCCCTCGATCAGAACGGCCGCTACACACCTGCCGTCAACCGGTTTCCGTCGGCTGCGAACGGAGCCGGCTTCAAGCCTTTGGCAGACTACGTTCATTCGCTCGGCTTGAAATTTGGGATCCACATTTTGCGCGGCATTCCCAAACGAGCGGTGGTGAATAAACTTCCGATCGCCGATTCATCCTATTCAGCTGCGGACGGCGCGGATTCTTCTGATACCTGCCCCTGGAATTTCGATAACTTCGGCACGAACCCGGCACAGCCGGCAGCTCAAGCCTATTACGACTCCATCGCGAAGATGTATGCGAGTTGGGGCGTTGACCTGATCAAAGTGGATTGCATCAGCAGCCACCCTTACAACGGCGACGACATTCGCATGATCCGTCGAGCCCTGGACAAGGCGGGGCGACCTATCGTGCTCAGCCTCTCTCCCGGCCCGGCGCCCACAGAAAAGCTGGATGAGATGCGCAAGTACGCGCAGATGTGGCGGATCTCCGACGACATTTGGGATATCTGGCACAACGATGCCACGTATCCGAAGGGGCTCGGCGACCAGTTCGAGAACGTCACCAAATGGGCGGGCAAGTCTGAACCGGGACATTGGCCCGACGCCGACATGCTTCCGTTCGGGCGTCTGGGGCCCGCTCCGGGATGGGGCGAGCCGCGCGATACTCGGCTTAGTCATGACGAACAGCGAATGCTGATGACGCTTTGGGTCATTTTTCCGTCTCCTCTGATGGTCGGAGGAGATCTAACCGCGGCAGACGCGTGGACATTGTCTTTGCTAACCAATTCCGAGGTCATCGCGGTGGATCAGCATTCGAGCGGAAATCATCCGGTGCTCAACACGGGTAAGCTCAACACGGACAAGACCGTGGTCTGGCTGGCGCAGTCGACCTCAGAAAACGCACACTATTTGGCAGTCTTCAATCGCAGCGAATCCGCAGCCATGGTGCGTTACGAATGGAAGGATCTGGGGCTCTCCGGAAAAACATATAAGCTTCGCGACCTCTGGGAGCGCAAGGATATCGGTGTAACAGGCGCGTTGACGGCGACATTGCCGCCGCATGGCAGCCTACTCTACCGCCTCTCGCCGGCTCGCGATGCAGGTGCCTCGAAGTAAGTTTCAGAACGCGAAATCGTCAAGAAAATGGCGCCGAGCAGGCGGGATGGTCATTTTGACTGCGTTAACGAATATCGTTACAGTAGTGCGTAAGGTAACTCGAGAGATATTCTTACTCCATGCCTAATATTCACGATTTAACGGTAATAACGGGAGCCGGTGGTTTTATTGGCGGAGCCCTGGTGGCGTCGCTGCGGAAGCAAGGCCACAAGCGCATTCGCGCCGTGGATATCAAGCCCTTCGAACACTGGTACCAGCACTTTGATGATGTTGAGAATCTGTCTTTAGATCTAAACGAAAAACAGAATTGCGAAGTCGCGGCCTGCGGTGCGCACGAAATCTACAACCTCGCCGCGAACATGGGCGGCATGGGATTCATCGAGAAGAACAAGGCCCTGTGCATGCTCTCGGTGCTGATCAACACGCACATGTTGCAGGCGGCGGTGAAGCATGGCGTCACTCGCTACTTCTATGCGTCCTCAGCGTGCGTGTACAACGGTGACAAACAAAAAAGCTTCGAAGCGCCGCTGCTGAAGGAAGAAGATGCCTACCCAGCGCTGGCCGAAGACGGCTACGGCTGGGAAAAACTGTTTTCCGAGCGGATGTGCCGCCATTTCCGCGAAGATTATGGTCTCTACACCCGAGTAGCGCGCTTCCATAACGTGTATGGCCCCTGGGGCACCTGGTTCGGAGGCCGCGAGAAAGCTCCCGCTGCGATTTGCCGGAAGGTGATCGAAGCAAAGCTGGCCGGGAAGCACGAAATCGAAATCTGGGGCACCGGACATCAGACCCGCAGTTTCATGTATATCGATGATTGCTTGGCCGGCATTCAGAAGATTATGAATTCGGAAATCCTCGAACCCATCAACCTGGGATCAAACGAAGCCGTCAGCATCAACCAGTTGGTCGATCTCGTGGAAGGAATTGCCGGCATCCGCCTCGAGCGAAAGTACGATCTCTCCGCGCCGCAGGGAGTGAATGGACGCAACAGCGACAACACTTTGATCAAGAAGCTGCTCCACTGGGAGCCCAGCCTCCCGCTGCAAATTGGTCTGGAAAAAACCTACGCCTGGATCTACGACCAGTATCTCGCCCGGGAAAAAGGTGCTGCGGGAGTGGTGAGGGAGTTCGCCGTCACGTCATCGTAGGCCCGAATTTTGCGCGCGCCTCGACATCACTATCGGGTCCGCGTTCATTCCAACAAGATTGTCAGCTTGGTAACCGACGCGGGCGGAAAAACGTTGTTGGCTACCTTTCCACTCAACTGCAACTCTATGGTCTGAGGAACAACAGCATTCGGCCGATCAAACGTATTGTGCGCATGAATATCCGAACTCTTCAGAGTCGAGATGGATACGGACTTGATGCTGCCACCTCGAACACCAATCTCAGTCGGCCTCTCTTCACGAACGTCAGGATTCACCACCGTGAGCACTAACTGTTTCCCCTGTAGAGAACTCGATCCCTTCAGTCCCCAGAATGTCGCTGGCTTGCCATCGCGATCGTAATTCACTGCAGGAGAAGAAAAAATCGTTCGCAAGCCCTGCCCGCCCTGATGCGCCGCGTACATGGCAAACACGTGACCGACCGGAGTCACCACGAATTTGTCTCCATGCGCCAGGTACAGACTATTCAAGCAGTTGATCAACTGCGCACAGTTGGCCATGGCGATCTTTTCCGGATGCCGGTTAAAGATGTCGAGTGTCATGCCACTGAACACCGCGTCGCGCAGGGTGGGCATCTGCTCCAGTTGATCTCCCGGAGTCGCTTCGCTCCCCGGCTTGTACCACGGACCCCACTCGTCCACAACCAGCTTCACGGAATGTTCCGGATCTTCTTCACTCATCACCTGCCATTGCCCGGTGATGAGCCCTTCCATGCGATCACCCTCGCGCAGCAACTCATACCAGTCGACGGCGTCGAACTTCAGCGCGTCGCCCTTCCCTTGATCCCAGTCCTGGGTTCGACCGCGGCTCAGGTTCCAGGCGTAGTTATGAAGCGCCAAGCCAAAGATGTCGCGTAATTGCTCGCGGCCTTTGCGCACGATCTCTTCGAAAAACCCGCGGCTCCAGGCCCAGTCATCCCCGTTTGGCCCTGATGCGATGAACGATAACTTCTGACCATAACCCGGCACCCACGCCGTGAATCGCCGGAACTCCACCGCATACTCCTGCGCCGTGAAGTTGCCGCCACACCCCCACGATTCATTGCCAATGCCCCAAAAGCGAACGTTGAACGGATCTTTGAATCCGCTGCTCGCCCGCGTATCGGCCAGCGTGGTGCTGCCCGCCGGAGAATTGCAATATTCTACCCAGCGATAAAATTCTTCCGCAGGCAGGCTGCGCAGGTTCGCCGCAAGATACGGTTCGCTCCCGATCAACTTGCAGAAGTGAACGAACTCGTTGGTGCCGAATTCGTTGGGATCGTAGCGATGATTCGCCGGCGACGAGTTGCTCTCGATCCCCGCCCAGAAGTTGGTGCGCCGCGGCCGCTTCTCGCTCGGGCCAATGCCGTCGCGCCAGTCGTAACTATCCGCGAAGCAGCCTCCGGGAAAGCGCACCACCGGCGCTTTGATTTTCCGCATCTCATCGATCAGATCCTTCCGAATGCCGTCAACATTCGGGACTTTGGAATTCGGCCCCACCCAGATTCCGTCGTAGGTCACGCCGCTCAGGTTCTCGGCGAAATGGCCATACAGGTTGGGTGAAATGGTCCCCAGAGGTTCATCGATAAGCACTTCAATCCGCGAGTCCGCACCGGATTCCGCCCCGCTGAACGGCGACCAAACTTTGCCGGCAAGAGCAACCCCAGCGCCGGCAAGTGTTCGACGAAGAAATTCGCGGCGTCCCAGCATCCTGATCCCCTTTGTCAATCCTCTCAGATTCCTGGCCCCTGGGCTTCGCGAAGCGTATCACCTAGACGGACTCGTCAGGGCTCGCGACAATCTGGATTTCCACCTGCTGCGGTCCTAACGACGGATGGATGGCTTTGAGCCGCACGTTTCCAGGTTCTTCCTGGGCTCGAATCCAAACTGCCCCGGTTCCACCGATTAGCGAAAACGGATTATCACCAATAATCTCGGCTGGGCCTTCCACTGCCACCTTGATCGCGTCGTTGGCAAATGGCCGGACCGCGCCGAATTCATCGGTGACCCGGAGAACGACCCGAGTGGAGTCTGCGCCATCTGCAATCAACTCGGCATCGTCGGGCAGAAGGAGGAATTTCGTATCTACGCCCGTTCCCGAGAGCCGCTTTGATATTACCTGCTTCCCCTGGATATAGCCGTCGAGGCGCAGGTCTCCCCACTTGTGGAATAGCTCCGACATCTCAAGAATGAAGGGTGCATAGCTGAGATGAGCAAACTCTTTGCGGTCTGGGTCGACCTCCGCGACCAGCTTGTCGTCAATGTAGAACTTGATGTGGTCGCAATTGGAGCACACCACGGCTTTCGAAAATCCGACCGATGCGTCGCCTCGCGCCCAGTGAAACGCCGGCTCCAGCACAATCTCCTCCGCAGGGTCACACTGCGATTTGTAGAATCCAGCGGCCGGCTTGGGTTCGCGGAATATATCGGTGACGCCGTGATAACAAATGCGGTCACCCGACCCGAAATTACCGTGTGTGTTGTAATCGAAGGCGCACCAACCGATGCCACCGGCGTACTGCGGATTGGATGCAAGCTGGTCGTGGATGCGAGCGTGCCGCAGCGTATGCTCGGTGAGACGTTCCACCTGGTCAATCGTCTTCGTAGGATAGGTGTGCCCAACAAATTCCGTATTCAAATACCGCGGATGGTTCGGCGGCTTCAGCGGGAAGCCGAAATCGTTCATGGTGAAAACGTCTTCCAGAAATTCAGATTCCTGGAAGTAACGAATGCCGCCGGTCTGCCGCGTCGGATCGAGCTGGTGGGCCAGCGCGTTTGTCTTCGTATAAAAGTCGTGGTTGTCACGAGATTCGTTGATGCGCACGCCCCACAGGATGATCGAGGGATGGTTCCAGTCGCGGCGAATCATGCGCCGGACATTGTCGACAGAGATTTGCTGCCAGGCCTCGTCTCCAATGTGCTGCCAGCCCGGAATCTCTTCCAGAACCAGCAGGCCGATTTCGTCGCAGGCATCAAGAAAATGACGCGACTGCGGATAATGCGACGTGCGCACGATGTTGCACTTGAGCTTGTAGCGGAGGATCTGAGCATCGCGGCGCTGCGCACGGCCCGGCATCGCCTGTCCCACAAAGGGAAACGTCTGATGGCGGTCGAGCCCGCGCAGCTTGATAACCTTACCGTTGAGCTCAAAGCCGTGATCGGTAAACTGCGCCTCGCGAAAGCCGAAACGCCGCGAGTCTTCGTCCAGCACTTGCGTCCCGCGACGCAATCGCACACGTGCGGAGTAAAGGTTCCGCCCTTCCATGCTCCACAATCTGATTCCGCTAAGTCCTTCAAGATGAAGCGTGTGCGCGACCGGTTCGCTCGCCGCGCCTGAGGACGGCAATGACTGGGAGGCTTTTGCTACAACGCGCTCGCCGTCGAGCAATTCCATTTCGAGTGTCAGAGAATCATGTGACGGTTCCAGATGTTGAACAAAACAATCCACATCGAGCCCCGGAGTCCCCGTGAGCACGTTCTTGGGCCGCACAAAGATGTTCTCGATAAACGTCGCGGGCACAATACGCAAAGAGACCTCGCGATAGATGCCGCCGAAGGTGAGATAGTCAATTTCGTACCCAAAAGGCGGAATATCGGGACGTTCGCTGGAGTCAACATCGACGGCCAGCAGATTTTCGCCGTCAAAATCCAGGTGCGGAGTCAGCTCAAACGAGAATGGCGTGTAACCGCCTTTGTATTCACCGAGTTTAGTGCCGTTGATCCACACGGTAGAGGCCGTCATCACCCCCTCAAAGTCAACAAAAACCCGCTTCCCCCGCGCTTCAGGCGGAACTTTGAAGCGGCGGCGGTAAAGAGATACAAATTCGTAGGTTTTCTCATCAAAGCCGTGCCACGGAAGCCGGATATTCGTGTGTGGAATCACGACTCGGTCAAATCCCGAGTCGTCGAAATCCTTGGCGTGGCCGGCTTCGACGACGGTTCGACTGTAACGCCATTTGCGATTCATGGGGAGAATGAGGCGTCCGGCGGGCGTTGCGGCGCTAGCTTGCGAGCCGGCTTCCGGAAGGAGATCTTCCGTGAGAGCGTAAGGTGCGAGAGTGGCTCCCGCGATAAACGTGCCCGTTTGTTGCAGAAACTTGCGTCGATCCATTTGTCTATTCTCTCTCTCTTTAGTCGATTGCCGCACCACAGCCGCAGTAGGACTGCGAACCTGGAAAGCTCCCTCAGGCTCTTTACACTGCCCAGGCCAGCAATTGCTCCAGATCGGCCGCTGAAGTGGATTCAGTTCCACGCGGCATGGACGGACCAATTACCAGCGCCTGACTGTGTCCTTCAAACCAGACCAAGAACGAAGACTGCTCAGCCCCCGGAAGGCGCTGCTGATTCAGCCAGTTGTAATATGCACCGAAGTCGGCATCGACCAGGGAGCCGACGAAATCAAATTCGGGACGCGCTGCGACCGCGGAGAGCAGTTCATTCATCGGCTTCTGGCGTTGCCGCGGAGCAAATCGTACCATCAGCGTGAGTGGCTGAGCCCGTCGCAGAGCTTCGCGCGCGGCCCACTGCGCAAAACTCGTACTAAAAATTTGAGTCCCCGATCCCTCAGTGAGCAGGCTAACCTCGAAGCGCTGCATTACTTCGTCTAGGGCATTGTCGTCGCCCGCTCGGCCCATACCGAGATCGGCCGGGTGCAACTGGGCCAAAAGTGTGCGAAGCGCTTCAGGTCCCATGCCTGGCCGATCGAGTTCCGGTTGCATTCTGCGCAACAATGCGGTGCGCGCCGGTTCGAGAGCCTTGTAAGAGACGCAAGTAAGCGTAGAAGCGTGATCGGCTTCTTCACCGCCATCGATGTACCAATGGCCGTAGGGAGCAGGATGTGACTTCGCTCGCGCAGCGACCGCCTCCAGCAGTCGCTGCAATCCGCCCTCAGGCTTCACGCGGCTGAAATATGCGCCATGCGGTCGCAACTTTCGGAACAGAGGCTCGTCGTACGAAGCCACTCCCTGCCCGATGACCGTAATCCCCAGCCTCGGAATCGCCGGAAGATCTGGCGGCACGGCTGACCGCAAATGATCGGCATAGTCCATCGACGCCTTGCGAAATGCGTCAAGTTGGTGGGTGCTCCAGAGATAAGCAGACAACCGTTCCACAAACTGACCCGGCGACTTGGCCCAGTCGAACGCTTCGAGTTCCGGTGAAAGACGGATTTGGGCGAATGCCTGAAGCAGTTCCTTTAGTTGGTCCGGCGAAAATGAACGAAGATTCGCCAATTCTTTTTCACGCGCTCTGCGCTCGGCCGGAAACTTGAAATCGTAGTCGATGAGTTCTCGCAGCAAGCTCGGCACAAAACTCAGCGGCAATTGCTGTAGAGTTCCCAAGTAGCTGGCGACCAGCTTGCGCGCCTCCGGCGGATAACCTGTGAACTGCTCCGGTTTGAGATCGCTTGGAAGCATGTCAGCTACAACAGCTCTCCGATAGGTTTGCCTTGAGCAAGCGACGGTGAAAATCCCATCATCGATCCCAGCGTCGGAACCAGATCGGTCGAATCGACAGCCCGGTCGAACACCACGCCCTCGCGAATGCCCGGACCAGCGACCAGCATCCAGGTTGTGCGGGAGAGCGCATCGCCGGTGCGATGATGCTGGAATCCGTTCCCTCCCGCATCATCGTCGGAATCGCGGCCGAAGTCGGGGAGGATAAAGAGAGTTGTCTTACCCGCGTATTCCGGCTCGCTCTGGATCGTCTTCCATAGATCGGAGCAAAGCCGGTCGGTGCGGCGGATTCCCTCCACATAGAGCGAATACGCCCCCGCATGCGCAATGTCGATGTCATGCATGGTGATCCACAACAGGCTGGGCGCCACCTGCCGCATCAACCGGCGCGCAATGTAAACGGAAAGCTCATCGGGGCTCGACAACGTCTGCGCGTGGTCTCTGAAATCGTCGACCGAAAGCTTCAGGATCCGATCGAGTTGTTGCAATTCGAATTCGCTGCCCGCCAATTCCGGCGCGTAAAAAGGAGTTTCGTAGTTATCGCGCAGCAGATGCTGGTAGTCGTTGCTGCGGCCGGAGGTGGCGGCCGTCAACAGATGCTTCGGCAGAATTACCTGTGCACCCAACCCGGCGCCGTAAGATCGATGACTGCTTTCCCCGATCCGGTTGAACCCGTTGCTGGGAGCCACAACCCAGGCATCCGAGGGCGGACGCTTCAGGTCTTTGCGAAAGTATTCGAATACTGTTGGCGATTGGGGCGCGACCGCAGCAAAATTGTTGAACGTTTCATACACGCCGGTGGCGAGACTCGCAGTCGCCACGTAGTGGCCCAGAATTCCGCGATTCACCACTTGCGTAAAAAAACTGGCTTGCGGGATGAGTTCGCGCATGAGGTGGGGAATGTTCTCCTGACCTTCCGGCGCAAATGTTTCCTGGTCGCGGGCTCCGCCCCCAAAGGTGACGACCACGATTTTTCTCTTCGACGAGGCAGTGGCGGCTCGGGCCCATGAGGAGCGCATCACAGTGCTCCCCACCGTCACGCCCGCTGCGGCGCGCAAGAAATCACGACGTGTGCGGGCAAGATGGCGGCTCACATCCTGGCTAGTCGCATTCCGCGCAACCAGCGGTGCACGGCCTCCTCGATTCTCCGGTGAAACTGTCATCACGAATCCATTGCCAGAGTGTCCATTACAATGCTGAACGCAACTGCGACATCGATCACGGTTGCCCCGGCGCCTGATTTTTCTCTGAGTAAACGAACTGACGAACCTCCGCTCTCTGTTTGTCGCGATCGGCCGTTTGTTGAGCGCGCAGCCGCTGATAAATATCGAATTGCTCCTGCGCGCTGTCTTTCTTGCCAGTATGCACGTAAGCCTGCCCCAATCTGTAGTGAGCATCGGCCAGCTCGGAGTTGGTTTCCAGCGCTCTCACATATTCAGGAATGGCCTCGGCAAATTGGCTCCGGTCCGAATAAAGATTTCCCAGTTGCAAGTGAGCCTCGGCAAATTTGGGGTCGAGCGTGACCGCCTTCTTGAGCAACGATTCGATCTGATGAAGATCCAGGTCGGGATCCTGCGCTCTTTTCCCTTTCCACAAGCTCATCGCATAGTAATAGGAGGCCCGGGCATCGCTTGGCTGCAACTCTGAAAATCGGGCGAACCGCCGGATGACTTCATCCGCCTGGCTCGGCGCGCTGTCGTAGGCCTTGGACAAAAAGAAATAACAACGCGAGTCGGCGGGACTTAAATCCGCCGCCCGGATCAGCGATTTCACCGCCTCGTCATAATTGCCGCGCGAGTAGAGTGCGATGCCAAGGCCGATCGCCAGTCGAGATGAATTTGGGTAGCGCTCGGTCGACTGCCGGAAGACCTCAATCGCCGGCTCGAGAGTTCGATGCATAAGAAGTTCGCTGGCCCAGTCAAAAAGATTGCTCTCGCTTGGGTCCTGGTGGGCTGCGATTTCAAATTCATTGGAGGCAGCGACAAACTTCCCGTCTTTTTCCTCGATCTGTCCCAACAGGTTATGCAGTTCCGCAGTGTCTTTCTTTTGCAGCAGGGCGTGGACCAGCTCCCGCGCCTGCGCCGGTCCCCCGGTGAGCAGATAAGCGAGCGCCAGATCGTAGCCATTGTCGTAAGAGGCAGGATTGATTTGCTGCGCCTCCTTCAGAAATGGCACAGCGTCCGGAAGCTTTCCCATGCGGACGTAGAGCTCACCCAGATCATGGTTGGCATCATAGTTCCCGGGCTCGAGCGCGACCGCTTTCTTGAATTGTTCTTGCGCACTTTCCAGCTTTCCCATGCGGAGGAGGTTGGTAGCCAGGTTGGTTCTGGCGGCAGACGAGGCCGGCTTTAAGCGCACAGCTTTTTCAAGGTGAGGACTAGCCAGGGCGTCCTTCGATTCCTCGGTATAGACCAATCCCAGGAGTTCATGCACTTCGAAGCTTTCCGGAACGTCACGCAGAAGATTTTCCAGTTGTGCGGCAGCTTCCGGAAAATGGCCCGCGTCATATTGCGCCACCGCCGCCTGGAACACGCGGTCGAACTTTTGGTTCTGTGCTCGCTCTTGCTCCTGGCCGGCGGCCGGTAGGCACGCTAGCATCACGAGAGCCAAGATCGTCACGCGAACAGAAATCGACCGGCGGTTCGGGCTCACAATGTACGCAATGGTACCACCCTGCCGCGAGCGGGCGGGAGGGCGCGATAGAAACAAGTGGAGGACGCCTTGGACGACGCCCTCCGCTGATTACCTTCGAACCTAGAAGTACAATTTCAAAGCAAACTGGATCTGTCGCGGATCGTAAGGAGCATCGCGCGTGGATCCGATCTCGCCGAAAGTGTTACTGGTGAAATTGCCCGATCCAGAGACTGCCACTACACCATTGCCGCCGAAATTCGGGGCGTTGAAGTTCGGGTGGTTGAAGAGGTTAAAGAACTCGGCCCGGAACTCCAGACGGAAGCGCTCGTTCAACGGGATCTCCTTGAAGGTCGAGAAATCCATCCGTTTGAACGTTGGTCCAGCAACCTGGTCCGGGGGACCTCCTAAGGTGGATACAGGGCAAGGCAAGGCCGTACAAGGCGCTGGTTGGCTGAATGCGTTTTGGTTACTGAAGAAGCTTACTTTACCGTTGCCGTCGATGTGGACGCCTCTGCCCAAGGGTTGCCCCGAGACGATGAAGTCATAACACCCGCTCCCGGAACTCGTGCCCGAAGGGCAACTCAAGGTAATCGGTTGGCCCCCCTGAAGCACGACGCTCGTGTTAATGCTCCAGCCCCCGAACACCTTGCTGGCGATCCCGGAGTCGCCCAGGAAGCGCTTACCTTTGCCAAAAGGAAGCTCGTAGCCGCCGCTCAGGTGAAATACGTTTCGAATATCAAAATCACCCAAGCCGTAGTCGTAATGGATCCCTAGCCCTGGAACGTCGGGAGCGCGGAAGCCTGCGTTGCTTCCGCCGTTAAGCAAGTCACCCGCGTCGGTACGCGTCTGAGACCAGGTGTATGTGGCCAGGAAGTTCAAGCCGCCACCAAACCGCTTTTCTACCTTGGTCTGGAGCCCATTGTAGTAGCTGTTGCCGTTCGTGACGGCGTAACTGCCGCCATTGCCGAAATCAGGAAATGGAATCCCACCTTCGGCAGCAGGCCAGGCGCCGGTGCCAGGGGCACCATTTGCTCCGGCAGTATTTGTGAGCGGCGTGCCGGTAGGCAAAATTGCTGTGGGGTTGTTGGAATTGGGGAAGGTTTCTAAGTGACGCGCCAATGAAGTCACGTAGCCTGCCTGCACGCTCAACGTGGGCGTCAGTTGGTATTGCAGGGTGAAGTTCCCACTCATGGTGTAGGGAGTCTGGTAGTTAAACTGGATTCCACGCAATTGCAAACCGTTGGCAAGCACGGCGGTTGGATCGAGTGGAATACAGGAGAACCCTGACTCAAAGGTGGCAGTTCCGCCGGGACCTGCTGTGGCGCAACCGGGATAGGTATGCGGGGTCCCGTCATTCGGAGGCGTATAGTTGAAATCGAACTGGAAGGGATAGCTTTCGCCCAAATTCGGTGAATAGCCGCGGTTTTCAAAGCCGTTGTAGAACAAACCAAACCCGCCTCGAGCCACCAGCTTGGGAGAGACTTGGTAGGCGAAACCAACCCGAGGAGCAAAATTTGCCTTCTGCGAATTGCCCAGCCCCTTCCCGTACTTGTTCGTGATGTCCAGCGCGATTCCGTCCGCAGCCAGCAAATTCGTGAAACTTGAGGACAGTGATGCGGGGCTCGTTCCCCCCGGCAGTATGTACATGGGACCACCGGTAGGGGCTCCGCTGGGAACGAAGTTGGCCTGCGCCCCGTGGTGCTCATACACCAGCGTAAAGAAATCCCAACGCAGACCCAGGTTGACGGTCAGCTTGGGATTAATCTTCCAGTCGTCGTTGAAGTACGTGCCGTAATAGTTTTTCCCGTTGTCCGTGAGGTAGATGTTGGAGGCGTATATGTTCGTCGATCCACCCACATCAAAGGGCACCCCGCCTGCCACAGTCGACGCGGTGGGCGTCAACAGGAACGCGGCCCGTCCCGTGCTGCCCTGGTCGCCACTGGGTACCCCGCTCGGTATTTCCGTGAAATTGCCGTTGTAATCGAATTCTCCGTGGGACCACGATGGTTGCAGGGTAGAGAACTTCACGTGCTGCCACTCGAATCCCATCTTGAACGTATGTTTCCCGTAAATCTTGGTGAGGTCGTCCGTTAGCTGGAACGTGGAACTGACCTCGTCCGAAGGCAGGAATGAGTTGCTGCCCAAAGTGGACAGTCCGTTAATTCCAAAGGCAGGAAGGCCACCATTCTTGGCCACCTGAGGAATATCCTGAATACCATACTTGGCAGGAAGACCGAGGTTACCGGCCTCGGGACTTTCGCGCGTAGTGTTCAGGTAATTGAATCCCGCACGGGCAACGTTCACCAAAGTTGGAGAAAAGACATGCGTGTAAGCGAGAGCGCTCTGTTGCGCAATCGCAGTCTGTGGGCCTTGTTGGAAAGCGCCGCCATCGGCCACGCCTCCGAAGATGCCGGGAATGAACTGGGGATCATCCTTGTAGCTGAAGCGGTAGAACAACTGGTCCTTGTCGCTGAAGTTGAGGTCGAGCCGCGTGTCAAAGGCATTGCTGTGCTCAAACAGTTTTGGAGAATTCCCGAAATTGGAGAAAAGCGAGGAACTGGTCGGCGTAGGATAGAGATTCAACAGCGCGACAGCATTCGCGTCCAGGCGCCCAGCAGGAATTTGATTGAGGCCGCACCCGGCAAGGGTAAAGGCGGTCGTTGCAGGGCCACAGGTACCGAAGGGATCGCGCGCATAGCCCACCTGCGTCCCGGCCGTCTGACTACCCGTACACGGAACCGTTACCCCGCTCAGGTCGGCCACACCACAGAGAACCGTCCGCGTGGTTGCGGGGTCCAGAACGGTGCCATAGGGCATCGTTCGCCCCAACAGGTCAGTTAGCGTGCCAGTTTGCCCGGTGATCAGGTCCGACAGATCTGTATAGCCGCTGGCCCGCTCCGCCGCGGTGGGCACCGATCCTGTCAGAATCGTTCCCTGCACCCGCCGGAATCCTTCATAGTCGCCAAAGAAGAAAACCTTGTTCTTGATCACCGGACCACCGAGCATAGCTCCGAACTGATTCTGGCGAAGTTCGCCCTTTGGCACCTGATCGGCGTCTTCAAAATAATCCGCAGCATCCAGCTTGTCGTTGCGGAAAAACTCCCACCCCGCGCCGTGAAACTGATTTGTGCCGGATTTAATCGTCGCATTGAGCACAGCGGCGCCCGAGCGGCCGTATTCTGCGCTGAAGTCCGACGTCTGGACCTTGAATTCCTGAATCGCGTCAACGGGAGGAAGGACGACAAAGTTCGTGCCGTTGAGGAAGTCTACGGTATCGGAATTATTGTCAATGCCATCGAGCATGTAATTGTTCTGCGCCGGCCGGTTGCCATTGGCCGCAAACGCGCCGGACGCCGCGTTCCCGCGCGTATCTGCCTGGGGCGTGTTCACGCCGGCGGCAAGCTGGGCCAGGAAAGTGAAGTTCCTGCCGTTCAGGGGAAGATTATTGACACTGCGCTGGTCGACCACTTGGCCAACTGACGCATCCTGGCTTTGAAGCACTGGAGCGGTCGAGGTAACCTCTACGGTTTCGCTCACAGCTCCAGGTTGGAGCTTGAAATTGACCAGAACCCTGGCGCTCACGTCGACGACGACGTGGATTTGGAGTTCTTTCTTGAAGCCTTGCGCGGAAGCATCAAGCTTGTAACTCCCAATTCTCACCGGGCTAAACTCGTATACGCCATCCGCCCCGGTTGTAGTTGAGAGATTGGTACCCGTACCTTCGTTGGTGAGCGTAACCTTGGCACCACTGACGACGGCTCCCGACGTATCCGTGACCGTACCGGTGATCGAGCCGGTGTCCACCTGCGCTTGGAGCGGCCTGACGTTGAGTGTCGTGAAAATTGCAACCGCCAACAGGCCGCGCAGGATCCAGGCAAATGCGTTCCGATTCATGAGCTCTCCTTTGAGCTTCGCTGGCTTGCGTCCGGGCAAGCCTCGCGCCACCAAATTCTCAACTGCTGCCGCGGTCAAACTCGCCGAGCGCTTCACCGCTTACTTAAGCGCCAACTGTCGAGCACACCCTGATTAACCGCTTAACCTAAAAATACTAGTGGCGTTCGGAATAACACGGTGCGCGCCGCATTGTCAAGAATTTTTTTTTGATTTACACTCCGCGCTATTCCTGCTCACGGGGCACTGATTCCTGCCCTACGAGGATGCTCGGCGCTTTACGCCGGGCCGGTGCCGCGAACCATGACAGTCACCATTCGTGATGTGGCGAAGGCAACAGGCGTCTCCACCGCCACCGTCTCGAACGTCCTGAACAAGACCGGCAAAGTGGGCCGTAGCACTCGTCAACTCGTGCTGGGAGCGGTTCGGCGCATGGGATATATTCCGGATGTTCATGCGCGTCATCTTGCTTCGCGCGATCACCGCACGCTCGGCATCATCATCTCCGATATTGAAAACCCTTTTTTCCCTGAGGTGGTCAAGGGCTTCGAGACACGCGCGAGACAACTCGGTTACGACGTAATACTCAGTGATACCAACTACGACCCGCGCCGGACACGCGAGGCCGCCGAGCGCATGATGGAACACAAAGTCCGTGGAGTCGCGGTCATGACTTCCGAGATCAGTGTCAAGCTCATCCATCAACTCGCCAGAAGACGAATCGCAGTCACTTTTCTTGATCTCGTTCCCGTTCGAAAATATATGAGCCATCTGCGCATCGACTATTCCTCCGGCGTGACGCAGATCGTGCAGCACCTGCACGCACAGGGACATCGCAAAATTGCTTTCGTCGCCGGCAGGCCCGGGCTCAAGTCGAATGTAGTGCGGCTGGAAGCTTATGAAAAGTGCATGCAAGATTTGGGGCTCGAACCCGGTCCCGTGTTGCCCGGCGATCTGCGCTTTGAAGGTGGCCTGGCTGCGGGCATGAGCATCGGCAAGCTTGCTTCACGCCCCACTGCCGTGGTGGCCGTGAACGATCTCACGGCCGTTGGCGTGGTCAAGGGATTATTGAATTCCGGCCTCCGTGTTCCGCAGGATATTTCCGTCACAGGTTTCGACAAAACCCGTTTAGCCGAATACAGCAACCCTTCCATTACCACAGTCGACGTTCATCGTGAGACGCTCGGCCACATGGCAGCAGACGCCTTGCACGAACTATCGAGTTCAGCCGACCCTCAAGGTCGCGAGTATCTGATCGGCGCCGAACTCATCTTAGGGGGCTCGTCCGGCCCAGCAGCCCATTGAGCAGGCGCTCCAATTGGTAGACTGGCGGAGCCTGCACCAATGGAACGCGCGCCCATGCCGCATCGACACGATAGCCACCCAGAAGATCAACGAAACGACGACCGAGCTATTTCACGTCGAATTTTCCTGAAGCAGATGCGGTGGGCGCCGGTGCTTTTTCTTCCCGCGCCGGTTATGAACCCTTTCCTTCATTCTGGACTCCAGCGAATGGCGACTGCTCGACCTTCGCATTTTCCTTTCGCTGATATTCACGCAGATATTCGCTATACGCCGCACTACCCCGCGAGCTCGCCTCTGGACGCCATTCTTCGCCTGGCCACTCCCGGCACCGATGAATACATCACCGAAGGATATGCATTTGAACTCATGGCGCTGCTTCACGAGTGGAGTCAGCATCTGAAACTGGATCCACCAGCAACCGCAATCCTAGGCAAGTTCGTTGACTCCTCGATCCAATCGACTGCACTCACCCCAATTCGCGAATCGCCGCTGCGCCCCGGCGATCGTATCGAAGTGTCGCGGCGAGAATTTTCGTCCGAGTTGCTTCCCGGCCGTGACAGATTTCTTCAAGAGATCAAAAGCTATCTGGCTCCAATGAAGCAAGTGGAAACTGCTGACTTCGAGATCTACGAGTGCACTCATGCGGCCGATTCACCCCTGACGCTCGAAGCCAAAATTCGGTACGACTTTGTCGGCACGCGCAACGACCAGAATCGAAACGAGCAGGTGCGGGAGGAGCGTATCGGTTCGTGGCGCACGCGGTGGTCGCGCGATGACTCGGGCACGTGGCGAGTCATGAAGTGGATCGCATCCGAGGAAACCCTCAGCCGTGCCACCGGGCGAATCTTTGTCGACGTTACTTCCCAAGCCCTCGGGCAGACAGCCTCCTACAAGGAGCAACTGCTGCGAGGAGCAGACCATTGGCGGACGGTTCTCGACGGGGCCGTCGGCGTCGACGTGTACGGCAACAACGGCGTGGCGGCCGGCGATTTCGACAACGACGGTCTCGATGACCTGTACGTCTGCCAACCGGCCGGACTTCCCAACCGGCTCTATCGCAATCGCGGCAACGGAACATTCGAAGATGTCACGGAAAAGTCCGGCGTCGGCGTCCTCGATTTCACCGCCTGCGCGCTGTTCGCGGATTTCGACAACCGGGGATTTCAGGACTTGCTGGTGGTCGCCGCAACTGGACCGCTGCTTTTCAGGAACGATGGCAACGGGAAATTTTCTCTCAAGCCGGACGCGTTCCGCTTCGCACGACCGCCGCAGGGAGCATTCACCCACGCCGCCGCCGCGGATTACGATCACGATGGGCGCCTCGATATCTATTTTTGCCTCTACAGTTACTACCTGGGACTGGATCAGTATCGCTATCCAGTTCCCTATTTCGACGCGCGGAACGGCCCTCCCAACTACCTGTTCCACAACGAAGGCAACGGGGTGTTCGAAGACCGCACCGAAGCCGCCGGCCTGAGTATCGAGAATGACCGTTACAGTTTCGCCTGTTCCTGGGGTGACTCCAACGCAGACGGCTGGCCGGACTTGTACGTCGTGAATGACTTTGGCCGGAACAATCTATACCGGAACAATGGCAATGGAACGTTTGCCGCCGTGTCCCACGAATCCAAAGTAGACGAGGCCGGAGCCGGTATGAGCGCGTGCTGGCTTGATTTCGACAACGACGGCAAGCAGGATATCTACGCCGCAGGCATGTGGGTCGCGGCGGGTATGCGAGTGTTTGAGGACTCACATTTTCACGGTGGAGAGCCGGAAAACATTCGCTCCCTTTATCGCCGGCACATGACTGGCAATTCTCTGTACCGGAATCAGGCCGACGGCACTTTCCAAAATGTTGCTCCGCACGCTGGAGTTGAAATGGGCCGCTGGTCGTGGTCTGCCGATGCTTGGGACTTTGACCATGATGGCTACGTGGATATGTATGTCGCGAATGGGTATCTTTCCGGAATCAGTGAGCGGGATGTCTCGAGCTTTTTCTGGCGCCAGGTCGTCGCGAAATCACCGCAGGATTCCAGTCCCTCGCCCAGTTACGAACTGGGATGGAGCGCCATCAATGAACTCATTCGTTCCGACGCGACCTGGAATGGCCACGAGAGGAACGTCTTCTTCGCGAACAATCGCGACGGCACCTTTTCCGATGTCTCCGGCGTGGTTGGGTTGGATTTTCGCGACGACAGCCGGGCTTTCGCGCTTGCCGATTTTGATGGCGACGGCCGGCTGGAAATCGTACTCAAGAATCGCAATGCGCCCCAGATCCGCATCTTGCGTCTCACGATGGAGAGCATCGGCAATTCCATCGCTTTTCGTTTGCGCGGACACAAAAGCAACCGCGACGCGATCGGAGCCGCAGTCACCGTCGAGGCAGGAACCCTTCGCCAGACGAAATATCTGCAGGCTGGCTCCGGATTTTTGTCGCAACACACCAAGGAGCTCTTATTCGGCCTCGGAAAATATCAGGGCGCGGTCACGGCGACCGTGCGCTGGCCCAGCGGCCTCACGCAGACCTTCAACGGTTTACCCATCAACCGCCGCGTCGAAATCGAGGAAGGTTCGCCGGACTTCCGAGCCAAGCCGTTCGCCGCTTCTCCACAGGCATGGGTTCAACTCGATCTTCGAGTTGCAGATTTTCCAGGTGGAGGTCGCGAGATTCTGCCGTTCTCTGTGGGAACCTGGCTGATCGAGGCCGTGAGCGCCCCGGATTTCTCTCTGCCTGACCTCACCGGTAACCTCCACGATCTTCGCTCGTTTCGGGGCAATTACCTGCTGCTGACTCTCTGCGCGGCTGCCTCACCCGCCTGCCAGGATCTGTTGCAGCGTCTCCGCAAATTTCAATCAACCCCAGACTCCCGCGGTCTTCGCAGCGTTGCCCTGCTTGTCGATGATTCCTCCGACCCCGACACCGTAAAGGAATTCATTACTAAAGCTACGAAAGAAGTTCTGTCGTTCCCGATCCTACTTGCCACGCAGGATGTGGCGGGCATTTACAACATCGTCTATCGATATTTGTTCGACCGTCACCGTGATCTCTCATTTCCTACGTCTTTCCTGATCGATGAAGCCGGAAACATCGTCAAGGTATATCAGGGAACGCTATCCCCTCAGCAGTTGACGCAAGATCTCTCATCCGTTCCCAAAACGCCGGCCGATCGCATCAGCAAAGCGCTCCCCTTCCCGGGGACTCTCCATCAGGGCGCATTTCAACGCAACGCATTCACGTATGGTGTGGCTTTTTTCCAGCATGGCTTTCTCGACCAAGCCGCACAGTCGTTCCGGCAAGTCATCGCAACGAGACCCGATGATGCCGACGCTTATTACAATCTTGGAACGCTCTACCTCCGGCGCAACTCTCTGCAAGAGGCGCAGCAGTATCTGGAGCAGACGGTGAAGTTGCGCCCGAACTATCCGGAAGCTTGGAACAATCTGGGAATGATCGCCGCGCAGCAAGGTAATTCCGACGAAGCAATTCGAAACTTCCAGCAGTCGCTGCAGTTGCGTCCTTCCTACGCAACCGCGCTTCTGAATCTCGGGAACGTTTACCGGCGGCAGGGCATTTTCGATGAAGCGGAAACACTCCTGAAACGCGCCTTCGATAGCGAGCCGAGGAATCCTGAAGTCAACTATGGCTTGGGAATGCTCTACGCCCGCCGTGATCAAACGGACCGCGCCGTCGAGTATCTGGAAAGTGCGATAACCCTGCGCCCGGACTACGCCGACGCGCTTAACAACTTGGGCGTAGTGTTTGTTCAGCAACAGCGTTACCCCGAAGCAGAAGAGAAATTCAAAACATGCATTCAAGCCGCTCCGGATTTTGACCAGGGCTATCTTAATCTTGCTCGTCTCTACCTGGTCTTGAAAGATAAAGAGAAGGCGCGAAGCGTTCTGCAGGCGCTGTTGCAAAAACAGCCGCAACACAAGATGGCTCAGCAGATGCTTCAACTGCTATATTGAGGCTTTTGAAGAGGCATATCTGGAGAAGCATCTGGAGATGTTTGATCGTGCCCGAATTCAAGTCCAGAAAGCTAATCACAATCCTGGATTGCTCGGAATTCTCGCACTCGCGGTGCTCACGCTGCCAGCCTTGGGGCGGGCCACTCAGCAAGCCTCTCCCAATCACCACGAACCCAGCCAAACGGCCGCAGCGAATGCTCCTCTTCAGCAAGCCGAGGAACTGATTCGGCAAGGTCTTTTCGACCAGGCAAGAAAAATAATTAACGAGCAGATCGAGCGGAACCCCAGCGTAGACGCTTACAACTTGCTGGGAATCGTCTGCACCAACGAAAAAGACTACGATCACGCCTCCGATGCCTTCCAGCACGCTTTGACGCTGGCTCCCAACTCTACAAAGACCCACAACAATCTGGCCAATCTATATGTCGCCCAGCAGAAGGTTGACCTCGCCGAAAAAGAATTCACGAAAGTCCTAAGCCTGTCTCCCACAAACCGCGATGCAAACTACAACCTGGGTCTCCTTTTGATGGCGAAGGGAAAACCACTCGCGGCGATTCAACACTTTCAGCGCGTTCATCCTGCAACCGTCGAAACTCGATTCAACGTCGTCCGCGCTTACTTTCAGGCAGGAAAAACGACCGAGGCGTTGAACACAGCTCGCGATCTTTCGGCCGCGCACAAGCAGGATGTGCAGTTGCACTTCACTCTCGGCCTGCTGCTCGCGACCGCGAAGCAGTACCAATCCGCGCAACTTGAACTCGAGCAAGCCAATGCCTTGCAGCCGGAAACATTCGAGATTCTCCACAACCTCGGGCAGGCCTATCTTCGAGGACACGAATACGCGAAAGCCGAAGTCGCCCTCAACCGCGCCCTGAAGCTAAAGCCCGATTCTGCGGAGACCCTTTATCTGCTGGCACAGGTTTATTCCGAGCAGTCAAGACCGGTGGATGCTCTCGATCTCCTGGTGCGCGCCCATAATCTGGCACCGCAGAATATCGACGTGATCTTCTTGATGGCCCGCGTCAGCATGACTCAAAATTATTTTGAAGACGCGATTCCTCTGCTCGAATCCGGCATCAAACTTGCGCCGCAACGAACCGACCTGCACGCCGCCCTGGGCGAAAGTTACTTCATGGCGGGCAAAACCGAAAAAGCGATTGAGGAATTCCAGAAGCTCATCGAGTTAGAACCGTCCGCGCGGTCCTACGCTTTCATGGGCCTTTCTTACCGCCATCTGGGACGCTTCGAGGAGGCCCTGAAATATTTCGAGCTGGGACTAAAGCAAGATCCGCGCAACACCTCGTGCCTGTTCAACATCGGCTATATCGAAGAGCGGCAAGGGAACTATGCGCGCGCAGAAGACTTGTTCCAGCAGACTCTCCATGCGAGTCCGGATTTTCCCGAAGCGCTTCTGGAGTTGGCGAATCTCCGCGTCAAAGATAAGAAATTCGCCGAGGCTGTTGATCTACTTCGCAGGTTCGTGAAAGTAAGTCGCGATCCCGCTGACGGCTACTACAAACTGGCAATGGCCGAGCGTAGTCTCCATCAGACCGCCGCCGCGCAGAGGGATCTAAATGTTTTCCAGACGCTCTCGAAGAATGCGGCAACTGGGCCTTATCCCTATCAACACCTTTTCGACTACCTCGACAATCGTTCGAAGCTCTCCTTGCAGGCACGTACTCAACAGGATGTCGACGAACTGAATGAGCAAATCCAGAAACATCCCGGCCAGCCCCGGGATTTGTATTTGCTCGCCGAAACTTATCTGAAGCTCGGCAAGCTGGACGCCGCCCGGGAAACCATCGCGCAACTTGATCAAATCAGCGCGGACGACTATCGCACCCAGACGGGCACCGGTGTGTTGCTTGCGCGTTATCGTTTGTACGACGACGCGATTCAGCATTTCCAAACCGCGCTGCACGCCAATCCCGATTCCGACGACGTAAAATTCGACCTCGCCGACGCGTATTTTCGGAAGGGTCTTTATCCAGATGCGCTCGACGCAGCCCAGAAAGTTTCGTCCGCAGGGCAGCAGGACGATGCTTTCCTGTCCTTGCTCGGAGATATCGAAGCTCACGCCGGTGAAACCGCCAAAGCGATAGAAATTTTTCGCAGCGCCATCACCCGCAATCCCGACAACGACCAGTACTATCTCTCGCTGGCCCTGGTCCAGCTCCGCGAAAACGATCTCAACAGCGCCGAGCAGACTCTGCAGAAAGGTGTCGTCCGAATTCCTGGCTCAGGGAAAATTGCGTGGGGTCTCGGCCTCGTTTCCGTGCTGCGCGGCAACAGTGCGCAGGCTGCCGAGCGCTTGGAGCGGGCAGTGGACTTGCTTCCGGAGTGGGCCGGTAGCTATTCCACCCTGGGTGTTTTCTATTATCAGACTGGCCAAATCGAAAAAGCCCGCGAGGTTCTCAACCGTTTCAAGGGAAGCAACGCCGGGGGGTTGGATGTCGGCCGGATCGAAGAGACTCTCTCCAAAGCTCCAGCCAACCCTTCCATGGCAGGCCAACCCATCCCGATGGTCGCCCGCCAACAACTGTTGCAGCTAGCCCTGATGATCGCGGATCGCAGTTTGTAACAAGTCGAAGCCCCGTTCGGGCTACACTAAATTCGAGATGGAAAATAAAACGGCAAGAAGCAAAAAGCGTCTTGCTCCGGCAATGAGGTGCGGTGCGATCTTGACCCTCGCGATGCTGGCGTTCGGCATGTCGATCAGCCCGCCTGTCCATCTCAACGTCCTCGCCGCTCAGTCTTCAACCACACCGGAATCCCCCATTCCCGTTCGCTACACCGATGTTCGCGAAGCCGCCAAAATCACTTTCCAGCAAGACTCCACGCAAACCGACGAAAAATATTATCTCGAAACCATGGGCACCGGTGTCGGATGGATCGACTACGACCAGGACGGTCTCATGGATCTATTCTTCGTCCAGTCCGCCGCCACCGACATATACAAACCACCGCATCCTTTGCGTTGCGCGCTCTACCACAACAACGGCGATGGCACCTTCACCGACGTCACTGAAAAAGCCGGCGTAGGCGGCGAAGGCCACTACGGCCAGGGCGTTGCCGTCGGCGACTTCGACAACGACGGCTATCCTGATCTGTACGTGACCGGCTATGGCCGCGCCATTCTTTATCACAACAACGGCAACGGCACTTTTACCGACGTCACCGCAAAAGCCGGTGTCGCTGACGAAGGCGGATGGTCCACCAGCGCGGGATGGTTCGATTACGACAAAGACGGCTGGCTCGATCTGGTCGTCACCAACTACATCGACTGGACTCCAAAAAATAATATCTGGTGCGGCGAGCGCCGGCCCGGCTACCGCTCCTACTGCCATCCCGGCAACTACAAAGGCCAGCACATCAAGCTCTACCACAACAATCACGACGGAACTTTCACCGACGTGAGCGACGCATCCGGAGTTGGCAAGCCCGAAGCCAAGGGCATGGGCGTGGTTCTGGCAGATTTCAACAATGATGGCTGGCCCGATATCGCGATCGCCAACGACACGTGGCCAAACTTTTTATTCATCAACAAGCACAACGGAACTTTTGAAGACGTTTCGCTGTTTTCCGGAATTGCCGCCAGCGAAGATGGACGCTACGAGGCCGGCATGGGCATCGACGCTGCCGACGTGGACGGCGACGGATGGCAGGACATCTACATCACTCACCTCGACTTCGAGTTGAATCGTCTCTACCACAACAACCACGACGGCACGTTTACGGATAGCACGTATAGTTCGCGCATCGGAAACAAAGCGGTTTTGCTGAGTGGCGTAGCCATGAAATTTCTGGATTACGATAACGACGGCTGGAACGATATTCTGCAGCTCAACGGCGCCATGCTCGACAATGTCTCGCTGTATCACGACGAAGTGTCGTACAAAGAGCCCTTGCTCATGTTTCGCAATCTCGGCAAGGGCCAGTTCGACAAAGTATCCGAATCGCTCGGCTCCGACTTTCATGCGCCCCGTCGCCGGCCGCGGCCTGGCCACGGCCGACTACGATAACGATGGCGATCTCGACATCGTCACCAACAATCGCGGCGACTATCCATCGCTTCTGCGCAACGACGGAGGGAATGCCAACCACTGGCTCACTGTTTTGCTGATTGGAACCAAATCGAATCGCGACGGCATCGGCGCTTCCCTCAAACTGATTTCGGAAGGCTTCGTACACGTCGAACAGGCCAAGGGCGGCATGAGCTACATGTCGGCCAGCGATCCTCGAATTCATTTTGGTCTGGGGAAGCGCACCAAAATCGAATCGCTGGAAATTACCTGGCCCAGCGGTCAAGTCGATCGATTGACAAACCTCGCCATCGACCAGATCATCGCAGTGAAGGAAGGCGTCGGCATTATCCCGCGCCAGTTTCCAAAGTTCCCGAGTCCGAAATGACTTTTCCCCGGCGACGTTTTCTTGGGTCCTCTTTAGTGGTTCTCGGCAGCACGCTGCTCGATGCGCTCACCACACCGCTATGGAAATGGACCCGCAGCGCGATTATTCAGTCGTCGCCCGCGATAACCTCACCTTCGCCCGTGCAATTCGTCGACGTAGCCCGCGAAGCCGGGCTCACCATTCCCAACGTCTGGGGCGGCGTCGACCACAAGCGCTACATCATCGAAGCCAAGGGCAGCGGCATTGCCTTCTTCGATTACGATCACGACGGCTGGCTCGACATTTACATGACCAACGGCACGCGCTTTGGCGAACAATGGCCCGCCGGACAGACGCCCACTTCGCATCTCTACAAAAACAACCGCGACGGAACCTTCACCGACGTCACCGAAAAATCCGGCCTCGCGCGCACCGGCTGGCAAACCGGCGTGTGCGTCGGCGACTATGACAACGACGGATGGGACGACCTTTTCTGCTGCTTCTGGGGACACAACATTCTCTTTCACAACAACGGCGACGGCACGTTCACCGATGTCACTCGCAAATCCGGACTCTATGACGAACGCATTCGCTGGGCTGCGGGCTGCACATTTCTCGACTACGACCGCGACGGCCACCTCGATCTTTTCGTCTGCAATTACATCCAGCTCGACCCCGCGAAGACCCCCGCCGTTGGCGATCCCGCTGCTTGTCAGTGGAAAGGCATCCCGGTGATGTGCGGCCCGCGCGGCCTTACCGGCGACACCAATGCCCTGTATCACAACAATGGCGACGGCACTTTCACCGATGTCTCCGCGAAGTCCGGCATCCTCAAACCCGGCCCGCGATACTCCATCACCGCCGTCGCCGCCGATTTCGATAACGATGGCTGGCCCGACATTTATGTGGCCGTCGATTCCGAGCCCAGCATTTTGTTCCACAACAATCACGATGGCACTTTCACAGACATCGCGGTGATGGCGGGTTGCGCCTACAGCGAGAATGGCCACGAGCAGGCCGGCATGGGAGTTGGTGTCGCCGATTACGATTGCGACGGCTGGCTCGATATTTTCAAAACAAATTTTGCCGACGACACTTGCAATCTCTATCACAACAACGGAGACGGCACCTTCAGCGATGTGACCTTCGCTTCCGGAATCGGAATCAATAACCAATACGTCGCGTGGGGCTGTGGATTTGTCGACTATGACAACGACGGTTGGTCCGACATCATCCAGGTCAACGGTCACGTCTATCCCGAGATCGGTGGCCACGAAATTGGTCAGACTTACAAGAATCCAAGGCTCGTGTACCGCAATATGGGCAATGGCCAATTCAAAGATGTGTCATCCACGATGGGCCCCGGCATCACCGAGCGTTTTTCCAGCCGCGGCGCTGCCTTTGGCGATTACGATAACGACGGCGATATCGACGCATTGATTTTGAACATGAACGATGTACCGTCGCTGCTGCGCAACGATGGCGGCAACAAGCAGAACTGGATCAAGATTAAGTTGATTGGAACCAAATGCAATCGCACCGCGATCGGCGCTCGCGTGCGTGTAATTACCGACAAGCATACCCAGATGGACGAAGTCCGCAGCGGATCAAGCGTCATGTCACAAAGTGACTTGCGTCTGCACTTCGGCTTGGGCAAAGCGCAAACCGTCGACCTGATCGAAGTAAAATGGCCGACGACGCAAAAACTCGAACGATTCACGCAGGTGAGGGCGAACCAGATCCTCACCATCCGCGAAGGCAGTGGAATTGTCGAACCCTCCCCTTCGCAAACAAAGGCGCCAAAATGAAGCTTTGCCAATGAAGCTCCGATGAAGTTTCGATGAAGCTTAGACCATGAAAGCTCTGCTGCTATCGCAGTATCGTCACCTCGAACTAACCGATCTCCCCGTGCCCGAGCTCGGGCGAGACGAGGTCCTGATCCGCGTTGCGGCCTGCGGAATTTGCGGCAGTGATGTCCACGGCTACGATGGCTCTTCCGGACGCCGCATTCCGCCGATCGTGATGGGACACGAAGCCGCCGGAACAATCGTCGCCCTTGGCGCGGACGTGAAGAAGTTTTCCGAAGGCGATCGCGTGACCTTCGACTCGACCATCTATTGCGGATCGTGCGCCAACTGCATCCGCGGAGACATCAATCTCTGCGATAACCGTCAGGTGGTGGGCGTGTCCTGTGCAGATTACAACCGCGCCGGCGCCTTTGCCGAGTTTGTCGCTGTCCCCGCGCGCATTGTTTATCGCCTCCCGGAAATCCTTCCGTTCGAAGAAGCCGCCATGCTCGAAGCCGTGTCGGTCGCGCTTCATGCCGTATCGCTGATTCCTGTTCATCCTCAGGACAAGGCTTTGGTCGTGGGTGCGGGCATGATTGGACTCTTGATTTTGCAGGCGCTTCACGCAGCCGGCTGCTCGCATATATACGTTTCCGACCTCGATCAGACCCGTCTGAATTTAGCCCAAGAGCTGGGAGTAGCGACGACATTGCCGGCTGGGCCCGGGCTCCTCTCTCAGGTCATGGCGGTGACTGAGGGAGTCGGCATGGATCTGGTGATCGAAGCTGTCGGCATCGACGCAACCGTAAAGGCCGCGATTGACAGCGTGCGCAAAGGTGGCAACGTAGTCCTCGTCGGCAATGTTTCGCCGGAGGTCACGCTGCCTCTGCAAAAAGTCGTCACTCGCCAGATCCGTTTGCAGGGCTCATGCGCTTCCGCGGGCGAATATCCTCGCGCCATGGAACTCATGAGCAGCGAATCCATCCGCGTCAAGCCGCTCATCACTGCAATCGCTCCGCTCGAAGAAGGTCCCCGCTGGTTCGAGCGTCTTTACTCGCGCGAACCGAATCTGATGAAAGTAGTCTTGGCGCCAGGAAAAATTTCGTGAGCAACGATCCCGTTAGCACCGATCTCAAGATCACCGATCTCAAGATCAACGATCTGTTCGATCTCAGCGGCAAAGTCGCCATCGTCACCGGCACCAGCCGCGGACTCGGCCAGGTCTTCGCGCGCGCTCTCGCGAAAGCTGGCGCCGATCTTATTCTCACCAGCCGAAATCGCGATTCGCTATCAACATTTGAGGCGGAGATCAAAGCCCTCGGCCGCCGTGCGATCTCGTTCGAGCTCGACGTCCGCGACGCAAAAAGCATCGACCGCATGGCTTCAGCAGCCGAAGCCGCCTTCGGCCATCTCGATATTCTCGTAAACAATGCAGGATGCAATGTCCGCAAGCCCGCGCTCGACGTAACTTGGGACGACTGGAACCTGATCCTCGACACCAACCTGCGGGGAAGTTTTTTTGTCGCGCAAGCCGTTGCCCGCCGCATGATTCCCCGCCGTTACGGACGCATCATCAATATCGGCTCCGTCACAAGCGTCGCCGGTTACGCGGGCCTCGCTCCTTATGGAGCAAGCCGCGGCGGCATTCGCCAGCTCACCATGAGTTTGGCGGACGACTGGGGACAACACGGAATCACCGTCAACTGTCTAGCCCCCGGCTGGTTCCGCACCGAACAGAACAAGATTCTCTACGAAGACAAAGAATGGGTGGAATATCTTTGCGACCGCATTCCGCTCAAGCGCCCGGGCGACGCTCACGATCTGGACTCAGCTGTCGTTTTCCTCGCAGCCGAATCGAGCCGTTACATAACCGGACAAACTCTCCTGGTCGACGGGGGAATCTCCACCGGCGCAGCCCGCGCGCTACCGAAATCTCGCTGACTTCCTCAGCCCCGTCGCCTACTGATGAATCCTCGCCGCCCACCCCCCGCCGCTCGCCAGCGGAAGCTTCACCTTCGTCGTTCGGTTCACCTGAATCGTCGTCTTCTTATAATCGCTCGCGTACCGGTCCGCATTCACGCCGTCCTGATAAGCATCCATCGTAAACGTTCCTTCAGGCAGGAACGACAAATCAATTTCAAGATTGCGAGCCGTCCAGTCAGTCATCGCCGCCACGTACCAGTCCTTGCCGTTTCTTCTTGCGACAACCACGTAGTCCGCGATGCGCGCATCCAACACTTTCGTTTCGTCCCACTCAGTGGGCACCGGACCGAGAAACTCCATCGCTTCCGGCTCCCGCAAATAATTCGACGGGCTGTCAGACAACATCTGTAGCGGACTTTCAAAAACCACATACATCGCAAGTTGATGGCAGCGCGTTCCCAGCGCCATCGGCTGGCCATGAATCGCCGCGAAGGTCGTTCGAGTCGCGTTCCGCATCGCACCCGGCGTATAGTCCATCGGGCCCAGAAACATTCGCGTAAATGGCAGCGTCACATTGTGTTTCGGCTCCGAGTCCGCGCTCCATTTGCTCCACTCCATCCCCCGCACGCCTTCCGTGCTGATCAAATTCGGCCAGGTGCGCGTCATCGTCGCGGGTTTCTGGTCGCCGTGAAAGTCGACCAGCATTTTCCGCTTGGCGCATTCCCGGCTCACTCGATAGTAATAATCAATCAGGATCTGATCGCTGCGCTGCATGAAATCAACTTTGATTCCTTTCACGCCCCACTTCGCGTACTGATCGAGCGCCGGAATCAGTTGGTCGTCCAATGTCTTCCACACCACCCACAAAATGATCCCAACATTTTTCTGCCGCGCATAAGCAGTCAGCTCGTTCATGTTAATTTCCGGAACCACCTCCAGCACGTTTCCCAGCTTGTACCAGCCTTCATCGAGAATGATGTAAGGGATCCCGTATTTCGCCGCAAAGTCGATGTAATACTTGTATGTCGCCGTGTTGATCCCCGCCTTGAAGTCCACGCCGTAAACATTGTTGTCGTTCCACCAGTCCCACGCCACTTTCCCCGGCTTGATCCACGACGTGTCCGCAACCAGAGAAGGCCTTTCCAGAAGATAGACAATCTGGTTGGTAAGCAAATCGCCATCCCGGTCCGCAATGCCAATCACGCGCCACGGAAACGTGCGTGTCCCCGCAGTCACCGCAATGTAGTCGGCGCTCTCCACGACTCTGTAATCGCGATCTCGCGTCAAACTTTCCTTCAGCGGGTAAGGAGGAAACGTCGCTGCCAGTCCGTTCCCGCCAGTTCCCCGCAACCACAGGCCCGGATAAGACTCCAAATCCGATTCCGCGATCGCGACTTTCGCGCCTTCCCCCACGTCCACCACCGCCGGCAGCGTCGCGAGAAACGCCGGAGCAATTTCATTCAAATGCTGAGGAAGATATTTGCGTTCGTTGTGCGAAAAAAAACTATCCTCCTGCGGATAATAGACAATGTCGTTTGCAGAAAAATTAAACGCCGATTCCTCCCCATAGATCTTCACCTGCGCCTGCGGTATCGAAGTTTCAAAGCGATAAGCCGCGCCTTCGTTGTAAGCGCGGAACACCACCGCGTATCCACCTTCAAAGTTCAGTTTCAGTTCGTTGTAGTGGTCGCGAATTTTCGCGAACTTCTGGCGAACCACCGGTTCCACCACCTGATCGTAAGACCGCTCCTTCGCGTCCACCAACTTCGGCTGCACGCCAAGTTTCTTGTGCTCCACGTCGAGGGACAGCGTGCAATCCTCAAGCACGGCGCGACCCTTCAGAACAACGTCGTAATGGATCTGCCCTTCCGTGCGGATTCTGATTTCGATTCGTCCGTCCGGCGAGCGCAGGTCGTAGCTGGATTGCGCGGCTCCATCTTCAATGAAGACAGCGGCGAACAGGAGTGATAGCAGCAGAGCAGCAAGTGTCTTCATCGGAGTCACCTTTCAAAGCGGAAGAGTTTGTTCGTACGGGAAAAGAATCTTACTCGCCGCCACGGCAGCAATACAAATATTGCCGCACGCAGCAGAATCTCAATTTGGAAGAATACTCATGTGGGGACAGCCGCCCTCGGCTGTCCGTCGAGCGAAGCTCGATGGTTTTTTGTCACCACCGCGTGAACGGGCGGCAGATCGCAACTCCCGGCGCTGCACGCCACTATTTTGAAACAGACTCTGGGAGCGGATCTGAAGCCTCATGAGACCTCGGCGGGTCTTTCAAACTCTGGCCCTTCAAAACGAAGATAAATTGCCGCAACTCCCGCCGCTGTCGCTCGATCGCGGCAGTTTCCGTCTTATCGAGCTGTTTGTACTCCTCGAATTCGCGCTGCGCCTCTACTCCCTCCCCGATCCGCTTGTAGGTCAAGCCGAGCCGGTAGTGAGCCTCGCCGCCAGCGGGGTTCGCCGCCACAGCCTTCCGATAAGCGGCAACCGCCTCCTGAAAAGCTCCACGCGCAAAGTTTAAATTGCCAAGTTGCAAATAGGCCAAATCGAGCCTCGGATCGATCGCTGAAGATTTTCGCAGCAAAGCCTCAACCTGCCGCAGTGCGTCGGGATTCTCAGACCCCCGGTCGCGCTTCCACAGAGCCAGCGCATAGTAATAGTTCGCGAAAGCATTTTCCGGTTGATCGCGAGCAAAACGCGCCAGCTTCTGCTCGATGCAGGGCAGGGGCGTGGAAGTAGCTTCCTGCATCTCGCCAAGAAAAAGATACGGAGCAGAGTCTGAGGGAGAAAGATCGGAAGCCGCGCACAAACGCTGCGCCGCTTCCTCAACGGAACCGCTCGTATACAGCGCCGCACCCAGCCCAGCCAGCATGCGCGCCGAATCCGGATGCAGACGCACTCCTCGGCCAAACACCTCCAGAGCCGGTGCGACCGCCCGGTGCAGAAGCAGTTCCGCTCCCCACGCAAAATAATTTTGCTCACTCGCATCCAGTCCAGCCGCGCGCTCATACTCGCGCACCGCTTCCAGCGGATCCTCCAGCTTCTCGTCAAGATCCCCCAGCACACGTCGCAAATCCGCTTCGTCCTGCTTCCTCAATTCTTTTTCGTTCGCGAGCATTCGGTTCACCTGCTCGCGCGCCTGGGCAAACTCTCCGCAAGCCTTAAAGGCCAGCGTCAGTTCAAACGCGTTGGCATGATCTTCGGGATTCGCCTGATAAGCGGTCTGCAGCAGAGGAATTGCCTCACGATATTTTTCCGAGTGGAAGTAAAATTCGCCGAGGCCATGATTGGCTTCAAAGCTCCGCGGACTCCGCAGCAAAGCGGCGCGTAGCGCACTTTCAGAAGCAAGTGATTCGCGACTAGCCGATCCCCCAGCCGCGGATGAAACTCCCTTCGATTCACCGGCCTCGAGATTCAAAGTCTCTTTGGCCAGCACCTCACCAGTTCGCATCCGAGTTTCTGAACCATGACCGCCAGAGCCGGTCGAATCGGTAATGCCGGCTACGACGAAGTTAGGCCGGTCGTCAAGCTCGATTGTGGACGATGCGGTTGAAGCCGATGCGGTCGAAGCCGGACGCGCAGAAGCTTCTCCCGCCCCTCGGAACACAAGATCACAATGCTTCTTCTCCGCAGGAACTAGATTTACAGAACTCTCAATCGCGTCGTGTGTCCCGAATTTCTCGACCTTCACCGTGTACTTGCCGGCGCGAACCGCGACAAACATAAAAGTCCCGCCCGAGTCCGTCTTGGTCGCAGCAGCTTTTGACTGATCTTCCCGCTGAAGCACAACGGAAGCCCCGGCAACCGCCTTCCCCGCCGAATCCCGAACCGTGCCCTCGACCTGCGCTTCCTGTTGCGGAGTAGAATCCTGCCCCAGCGCCGGCGACAAGGGCGAGCTCATAAAAGAAGCCAGGAGCAACGCCAGCCCGCCCCAACTGCCGATCGCTCGCAGCGCAAAACGCAATTCCCGTCCGCTGCTTTCGGCATGCAGGAATTTCAACTTCGCGAGCTCCTCTCCGCAGGCCAGGCCTCTGCACCTTGTGCGGGCTCGCAGACATAAATATCAGGCGCAATGCCCGTTGCTTGCTGGTAAGCCCGTGCCACCTGCATCCCGAACGTTGTTGCGTACTCTTCCCGCACCAGATTCACCGTGCATCCGCCAAATCCTCCGCCCGTCATCCGCGCGCCATACACGCCCGGACTCGCAGCCGCCAACTCGACCAGCAAATCCAGTTCCTTGCAACTCACCTCGTAGTCATCCCGCAAGCTCGCGTGCGACGCGTACATTAAACGGCCAACCCCGCCCGCATCGCCCGACTGCAATGTCTTCGCCGCGTCCAGCACCCGTTGATTCTCCGTGACCACGTGGCGGCAACGTCGATAGATCGTCTCCGGCAACGCATATTTGTATTTCTCGAGCTCTGCGATCCCAACGTCGCGCAGCGCTCGAATTCCCGGAAGATGCTGCGCCAGAAGTTTGACTCCAGTCTCGCAGTCGGCGCGGCGCTGGTTGTACTCTCCCGACGCGTGTTCGTGCCGAACCATGCTGTTGCATACCACCAGCCGAAGATCCCGTGGGACGGGGATCAGCTGATACTCAAGCGAACGGCAGTCCAGCATCAGCGCGTCTCCGGCGACTCCAAAGGCCGCAATAAACTGGTCCATGATTCCGCAGCGCGTGCCCACGTATTCATGTTCCGCCGCCTGGCAAAGTTTCGCCAACTCGAGGCGAGGCACGGTGATCCCCGAGGACACCGTCAAAGCCAAGGCAGTCGCCACTTCCAGCGAAGCCGAAGAACTGAGCCCCGCCCCCAGCGGAACCTCCCCATGAATTACAAGATTGGCCCCGGAGAGTCTGTGTCCCGCGCCCTGCAACTTGGCCGCGACCCCGCGAATGAAGTCACTCCAATGCTTTCGCGGCGGACCATCCAGCGCGTCGAGAGAAAATGTAATCTTTTCGTCGAAGCGGTCGGAGTACGCTTCCAGAATCCGATCTTCACGCTTGGCCGCAGCGATCCAGGTGTAATACCCAATCGCCGCCGGCATCACGAAACCGTCGTTGTAGTCCGTGTGCTCGCCAATAAGATTGACGCGCCCGGGTGCGCGAAAAATCCGCATCCCCGTCCCGAACATCTCGCGGAACCGTGCCGTCAGCAAATCGCCAGTCGATTCGGGCCGCAACACACTGTCGATCATAAGCGCCCGCTCGCGGAGTTCTCCCGCTCGTCGAAGCAGCGCCCTGGGCCAACGGATTCTTTTCTCTGCATGTTGTTTGTCAGCTTTCCCCGGTCAATAATTGACCGTCAGCGAATGCGCTGTCAAACACAACCGTCTACGATCGCCCATTGGCCCTCCACGGTTACGTGAATTCAAGACACCACCTTGGCAACCCCCCGATTCGCCCCCACCCGGAAGTTTTTTCATGCCTCGCCCCACCCGGCCGCCGCTAGCTCGCGCCGTCTTCGCATTCCTTATCACAAACTTAGAGGAGTTTCGCGTTTTGCGGCTGCAACTGGCATCCCAGTTGCAGCTCTTCTCACAAGCATTTCTCAGACGCCGGAGGTAAGAAGCCTGTATGAGGACGGGCGAGCCTGTGTGGGCACGGGCGCCTCGCCCGTCCGCGCGAAGCGCAGCTTCGCAGTCGAAGCCATGTGCCCCATCAGGCGAGCGCCCAGTCACCGTCGGGCGGAGACCATGAAACCGAAGCGCATGAAAACGACACGCAACTACTCGAGGCGTTTCTGGATCGAGATCGTGCTCGCATGTCTGGGAGCCGTCGCCGCCGTGGCCAGCGGACACAAACCGCCGCAGCCCTCATCGCAGCCGATTCAAGAAGGTCAGCCCCAAAATCAAGAAGCTCAACAGCAGAGTCACCAGCCTCCGCAGCACACTTACACTGGAATGGTCACCTGCTCCCAATGCGATGCCCGGCATCCCGCCGCTTCCGCCAAAACCGCGGCAGACTGCACTCGCACCTGCGTCCGCAGCGGCGCGCAATTCGCACTCGTCGAAGGGGAGAGAACTTATCTGCTGAATGGCGACGTAGCTCCGCTGAAAAAACTGGCCGGCCAGCGTGCCACAATTGTCGGCGTCATGAGTGGAAACACAATCACAATTTCATCCGCCGCCGCGGCAATTTGATTCCGCCGGCAGCAAAACCCTACGACTGCCCCGGCTTCTCCACCACCGGCCCCGGAATCACCACCCCCGCCCCAGGCGCCACCACCGGTACCCCCACCACCGCCGCCGGCACAACCGGAACCGCCGCGGACTGCCTCGAATACGCCGTCCGCTCGTCCCACTTCCCGAAAATCATTTTCCCCGCTGTCGTCTGCAGCACCGACGTTACCGACACATCAATCGTTTTCCCGATCATCTTCCGCGCGTTGTCCACCACCACCATCGTCCCATCATCGAGATAAGCCACGCCCTGGTTATATTCCTTGCCTTCTTTCAAAATGAACACGCGCATGGTCTCACCCGGCAGCACAATCGGCTTCAGCGAATTCGCCAGCTCGTTGATGTTCAACACCTCAACCCCTTGCAACTGCGCCACCTTATTCAGATTGAAGTCGTTCGTGATGATCTTGCCTTCATACACCTTGGCAAGTTCAATCAGCTTCAAATCCACTTCCCGCACCGCCGGAAAATCATTCTCCACAATCTGAATCTGCAGCGTCGCAATCTTCTGCAGCCGCTGCAAAATGTCCAGCCCGCGCCGTCCCCGGTTCCGCTTCAGCGAATCCGCCGAATCCGCCACCAGCTGCAACTCGCGCAGCACAAACTGCGGAGTCACAATAATCCCGTCCAGAAACCCAGTCTCCGCAATATCGGCGATGCGCCCGTCAATGATGACGCTGGTATCAAGAATCTTGTAGCTCTTCTTGGATTGTTTTTCCCCGCCGAAGATCCCGCCCAGCGCAGCCAGGTTCAGCAGATCACCCTTGGTCGCGCCCACCGCCAGCCCCACATAGGCCATCAGCAGCATCACCAGAATCTGCAGGAAGCTCTGCGTGTTCCCCGCCGGTACACTACTGCGGATCACCAGCGAAAACAGGTAAGCCCCGCAGATCCCGAGCAGGCTCCCAATGGCCGCCCCGATCAGCCGCTTCAGGCTGACCCGCCGCAGCTGCCATTCGAACAGGACAATCGCCGCGCCCACCGCCGCGCCCACTCCAGCATCCTGTATCTGCGTCAGGCGGAACGGACCAATCACGTAGCAGGTAGCAGCCACTACAATGACAAAAAGAAGGCGAATCAAAACCCACTGCATATAGACCTCCCCGGACGCAACCCAGCCCACCCGCAGCTGTACTTAATCCGTCCGTGCCGTGCTCCCGAAGCCCCACCCGGGAACAAGCATTTCGCATGCAGGGCGCGCATGAATAGATGAATGAACCTGCGCCCCGTCCCGGCCCGTAAGGGCTAGCCAGGATTTCAGTAGATCCACAACAGCAATTCCAACGCCAAGAGTATATACCCGCCAAAGCCTGTGTGGGGACGGGCGCCCTCGCCCGTCCGAGCGAAGCGCAGCTTCGCAGTCGAACCCGGGGGCCCGAAGCTCTCAGACTTTCCTGACCCCTGGCCCCTGACCCCTGACCCCTGACTCCTGACGTCTGACCCCTAGCCCCTGACCCCTGCCCTCCTCACCTGCTAAACTCTCCTCAAATGCAGGCCCTGGTCATCACCGCCCTAACCGGCCCCGACTCCCTTGCCATCCAAACCGTCCCCGACCCCGTCCTCAAGCCCGGCCAAACCCTGATCAAAGTCGCCGCCGGAGGCCTCAACTTCGCCGACTTCATGACCGCCAAAGGCGGCTACCCCGGCACCCCTCCACCTCCACTCATCGCCGGACGCGAATTCGCCGGCGTCGTTCTCGAAGGAAGCCAGCTCGGAGCAACCAACGAAAATACCGGACGCCGCGTGATGGGCTACGCTCAATGGGCCGCCTTCGCCGAAAAAACCGCCGCCTACCCCAACATGCTCTGGCCCGTCCCCGACCACTGGTCGAATGAACAAGCCGCCGCCTTCCCCGTCAACTACTTCACCGCCTACCTGGCCTACTGGCAGGCAGGAATGATCACGGGGGGACGGGCGCCTCGCCCGTCCGAGCAAAGCGCAGCTTCGCAGTCAAATCCGGGTGCCCCATTTCTCGCGTCCTTTGCGAGAAGTGGGGATTTCCCGTCAGCCCAGCAAATCCCCCGCACCCCCCGAGTCCTCATCCACGCCGTAGCCGGAGGCGTCGGCACCGCCGCCGTCCAGATCGGCCACCTCCTCGGCGTCGAAATGTACGGCACCTCATCCTCAGACGAAAAGTTATCCCGTGTAAAACCCCTCGGCCTGCAGCACCCCATCAACTATAAAAAACACGACTACGAAGAAGTCGTAAAAAATCTCACCCACGGCGAAGGCGTCGACGCCGTTTTCGAAATGCTCGGCGGAGAGCACACCGCCAAAAGTCTGCGCTGCCTCCGCGATTTCGGCCGCGTCATTCAATACGGCACCGCCACCGGCAAGCAGCCGCAACTTGACATCCGCGCCATGTACGCCAAATCCGCCGCCGTACAAGGCCTCTGGCTCACCTACCTATCGCAAAAACTCGAAATCATGCAGCCCGCCTGGCAGCAACTCTCCACTTGGATCGAACAAAAAAAACTAACTCCCCAAATCGGCCACGTCTTCCCCCTGGCCGAAGCCAAGGAAGCCTACAAACTCCTCGAGTCCGGCAAAAACTACGGCAAAGTAATCCTGCAAATCGCATAGTGTCGCTGTATGAGCAATCACGTTCGAGGGTGCCCCATCCTAGTCGGACGGGTGGCCCATTCAAGCCGTCTTTTGGCTTGAGTGGGGCAGTTCTATCCTTGGACGAATCCCGTTGCGGTTCGCTAAGCAGGTGGGCTGGCCGGGTGCCCCATTTCTCGCGCGTCCTTTGCGCGAGAAGTGGGGTTGCTTCCTCGACCGAGTGCGATAATTCCAACGTGCCCGACGCCACCACAGCAGCCCGTTCCCCCGTCCTCCGCCGCTCCTTCAAGAAAGATTTCCCCGCAGCCGTCCGCGGAGAAGGCATCTACCTCTGGGACTCCCACAACAAAAAGTATCTCGACTTCTCCGGCTCCGCAGCGGTTAACTTCATCGGCCACGGCGTCCAGAAAATCTCCGCCGCCATGGCCGAGCAGGCCGCTAAGCTCGAATTCGTTCACACCAGCCAGTTCACCACCCCAGTCGCCGAAGCCTACGCGGAAGAACTTCTCGACTTCGCTGGAGAAAACTTCCGTGGCGGAGCCGTCTACTTCACCAGCGGCGGCTCCGAATCAATCGAGACCGCGCTCAAGCTCGCCCGCCAATATCAAGTCGAAATCGGCCAGTTGCGCCGCTACCAAATCCTCAGCCGCAAGCAGAGCTATCACGGCTCCACCCTGGGCGCATTATCCGTCTCCGGCAATAAGCGCCGCCGCGAGATTTATCTCCCGATGATCCGCGAGTTCGCGCACGTAGGCATGCCCTATTGTTATCGCTGCGCCTTCGACTGCACCGACAGTTGCCGTAACTGCGGCCAGCAATACGCCGCCGAACTCGAAAGCGCTATCGATGCGACCAGCGGCGAAGCTGCCGCCTTCATCTTCGAACCATTAAGCGGAGCCACGCTGGGAGCAGTCGTCCCTCCACCCGGATATCTGCAATCCGTCGCCGAAATCTGCCGCCGTCACGGCGTCCTCCTCATCGCCGACGAAGTCATGACCGGCATGGGCCGCACCGGCCGCAACTTCGCCGTCGAGCACTGGCTGGGACAAAGCGGGAACGGTAAAAACAACAACGGGCAAAAAGAAAACGAGAAAAGTAGGAACGAAAGAAACAGGAACGAGAAAAACAAGACGAAAAAAAACGAGAACACGAAAAACGGAAAGAAAAAAAATCCGCCCGCCGAGAATTCGTCTCTCTTCCCCGACATTCTCGTAACCGCCAAAGGACTCTCCAGCGGATACGCCCCGCTAGGCGCAGTCATCGCCAGCAAGAAAGTGATCGACGCCATCGCCTCCGGTTCCGGCGCCTTCCTCCACGGCTTCACCTACAACGCGCATCCCATCTCGCTGGCCGCCGGCCGAGCGGTACTCGCGCACCTGCAATCGAGCAATCTGATCGCAGCCGCAGACTCCAGCGTCGCCGGCACCGCAGCCGCCCATCTCAAGCAAGCGCTTGAGTCTCTTCGCGATCCCGATTTTCGCGACAAGGATCCGCGCGACAAGGATCCGCGCGACAACGATCCGCGCGATAACGATCCGCGCAGCGCCGATCGTCGCAGCGCTGCTCGTCGCAGCAGCCATGCCTCCAGCGTGATCGGCGACGTCCGCGGCCTCGGCCTCCTGTGGGCCGTCGAGTTCGTAGCCGACCAGAAAAGCAAACGCCCCTTCCCCCCCGAACTAAACTTCGCCGGACTCGTCGCCTCCGCCGCCATGAAGCGCGGCCTCCTCGTCTATCCCATGCAAGGCTGCGCCGACGGCGTCTCCGGCGATCACCTCCTGCTAGCCCCGCCCGCCGTAATCACCAAAGAAGAAATCACCTGGTCCGTCAATCAACTCCGCGCCGCAATAGACGAAGCCACCTCTTCTCTGCGTTAGTATCCCGCCTTCAGCGCGCCCGTCGAAGGAGTCTCGCCAGTCATTCACCCGCTTATCAGGCTTTGTCATTCCGAGCGCCGCCAGGCGTGAGGAATCTGCTTTCTGCCGGCGCCGCCACTGACACCGCCCAACAGCACTTGCCCCAACAGCATTCCTGAAGCGCATCGCCGCAGCTGACCTCCGCTCGTAACTCAACTATTTCTCAAGCACTTACTGAATGACCTCCATTTGACTCCCGCATGAGCCCCAGTGCATTGCCGGCCCAACCATTTCGCGTCAAAGTGCTATGCGTCCGCAAAACACGCCCGACCAAATTTATCGGGCGACGAACAATTCGAGGAGGCAACATGGCAACCGCTGGTTCCAAGGCAATGACTGAATTCTGCGAACAGGTGAACCCACGCATTTTGTTAGAGATGAGGCTCGCCTGCCCTCTCACTGAAAAGCCGAATGAAACCCAGACGGAGATGCGCCGCGTGCAAGACAGTTGGTCGGCTGCCGCAGAAAAGCGGGTGCTCGTGTGGATGGCCGCGCGCACGCCGTCCGGCATCAGCCCGGACCACCTGACAGCATTGGGTTTAGTCGCTCAGATCGGCGCGGGCGCGTGCTACGCGCTGGCCTCGAATTTAAATCAGTCACGGAATCGCTATTGGCTGTTAGGAGTGATCGCGTGCCTCGCCCTCAACTGGCTGGGTGACTCACTCGATGGGACGTTGGCGCGAGTGCGGCAACGGCTGCGTCCGCGCTACGGATTCTATGTGGACCACATGGTGGATACCGTTGGCGCTCTTGCACTTATGGGTGGTTTGGCTTTGTCGGGATACATGCATCCGTGGATCGCGATGGGGTTGCTGGTTGCGTTTCTGATGCTTTCGATCCAGACGTATCTGGCGGCTTATACGCTGGGCGAGTTTCGCTTGTCGTTCTGGAGGTTTGGGCCGACGGAGCTGCGCATCCTGCTGGCGGCAGGGAACTTAGCGCTGTTTTGGAAACCGGCGATTTACTTTTTCGGAGGCGAATATCGTCTGTTCGATGTGGGCGGGGCGATTGGTCTGGCGGGAATGGGGCTGATGCTGGTGGTTTTTACGATTGAGAACACGGTGCGGCTGTATCGCGAAGAAAGAATCACGCAATGAGCGCGACGGAGGCGAAGATCACGGCGAACATCGGCGCTAACTCTTGCGGAGCGAATGCGTTGCGCGGAATGCCGGAGTGCGCGCGGGAGGCAAAATCATGGCAAGCGGCTGAAGGGGAACGAGTTGCGCTGCATCGATCCGACGGGAAGTCGGCAAATGAGCATACTTTTGTCGGGGCAGGTTTCCGTAACCCCTGCGCCGGCAATGACATGCAGGCTTCCGGGGCGCGCACGGCGAATTCGCTTTCTTGCAAACTGCTGACTGCCAATAGCTTGTGCGGATTCGGGTCGCGCATAGGCGGCGAAAAAGCGGCGGAAATCGAGAAGAATTCGACGCGCACCTCCACGCTGGTGCGCTGGTGGAGGTTTAATTTGGTGGGCGCGGTTGGGATTCTGGTGCAGTTTGGAGTGTTGTTTCTTCTGAAAAGCGTGGTGCACTTTCATTATCTTGCCGCGACCGCGCTGGCGGTTGAGGCTGCGGTGGTGCACAACTTCTTTTGGCATGAACGGTACACGTGGGCTGATCGAACCCAGGCTGAGCGGGTGCGGCTGTCGTGGAAAAAATCGCTGGCGCGATTTCTGCGATTTAATTTTACGAACGGGTTGGTTTCGATCGGCGGCAACCTGGGGATGATGCGGGTGATGGTGGGACGAGCGCACATGAACTACCTGGTGGCGAATGGGATTGCGATTGCGGTCTGCTCGCTGGTGAATTTTGTGGTGAGTGATGGGTGGGTGTTTGGAGGCGAGGAAGCATAGGCGCTCGCTTGAGCAGAATTCCTCACGGGACTGACAGCCGGCAAGAAATAGAGAACTTCTTGATTGCGAAACGCGTACCGCGAGCATGCGACACTACATCCTCCTCGCAGCCGCGTGCCTTTGCTCATATCCTGCTATCGCTCAAACTCAAAATCAGCCGTCTGGCACAACAGCGGCGGCCAAGCGGCCTCCGTGGCCACTGCAGCTCGAAATGCGCGTGCCGTTCGAGCCCACGGCATTTCCGAGCGGACCGCATGTGTATCTGATGTACGAGTTGCATTTGACCAACTTCATGCCCATGCCGGTTTCGCTGAGTCGCATTGAGGTGCTCGACGCGGACGCGGGAACTGCCCAACCGATTGCGACGTTTGAAGCGGTGCAGCTGGAAACCATGTTGCAGCCTCTGGGCGGCAGGGCGCTATCTGACCCTAAAGACAGGCTCGTTATTGCGGATGGCCAGAGTGCGATCGCCTTTATGTCCGTTGTGTTCAACCGCGACTCACATATTCCCGACAGAGTGCTCCATCGGGTGACTACGACTTACGCTCCAGAAGAAGGCGCGGTCATTTCCACACATCACACTGAGTTGCATGTGCTCGGGCCGCCGGTAGAAGGAGCTGACTGGGTCGCGGAAGATGGGCCCAGCAACGATCAGGACAATCATCACCGGCGTGGAGTCGTGATTCTCGATGGGCAGCCGGTCGACTCTCGCCGATTTGCCATCGACTGGAAACGGGTCAAGGATGGTGCGGCATTCTCTGGCGACGCGCGGGACGTGCACTCCTATTACTCCTACGGAAAAGAAGTGCTTGCCGTTGCGGACGGCCTTGTTGTGACCGCCAGAGACGGACTTCCCGAGAACATCCCCGGACACGGCGACGCGTTCCACCCCGCCGTGCCAATTACGTTGGAAACGGTGGCGGGCAATACCATCACGCTCGACCTGGGTGGCGGACAGTTCGCTTATTACATGCATTTGCAACCTGGAAGTTTGCGCGCGAAAGCAGGGGATCGGGTGCGGCGTGGACAGCTGTTGGCGCGCGTCGGCGCTTCCGGAGATGCCCGAGAACCGCATCTGCATTTTGAAGTGACTACTTCGCCGAAGCTTTTGGCTGGTGAAGGCGTGCCCTATCTCATCGACCGGTACAGCAGCAAGACCACCAGCGACGGGCCCGCGGAGCTCCACACACACGAGTTGCCGCTGGATAAAAGCATCGTCATATTCGACGAGGAGCACCGTTAGTGATGGTGCGACAACTGCGCTGACTTGGATTTCGATCGAGTAACGGCGGCTCAGAAACGGTGAAGCCTTAAGCCAGCGCTTAACCCAAGACATCTCACCGGGACAAGGTGTGCTGATCCGGCGGACCTCAGCGGACCCCGCAGGGTCATCCCGCAGGAGTCGTCCTTGTTATGACTCTCCGCTTCAGTGGAGATAAGCCGTCTGCCCGTCCCTCTTCTCGAAGATTACGAAGATGTAATCCCGGCGTCATGGTTGCGTCAGCCCGGCGCAGCGACGATGGCATGCTCGGCAAAGAGCATAGAACTGAGGAGGAGCACAATGTTGCGAAAGTCTGGCAATAAGTCTCGGATGTGGCGTCTGCCTCTGTCGGTTGGCGTGGTGGCGGCGGCGCTGAGCGTTTCGGCGCTGGCGCAGTCCGTACCGTTTCCGACGTACACAGTGGGCGCGAACCAGAACGGGTCGCAGGGCCCGGACTACCCTTCAACTTTTACCACCCCGTGGGTGGTCAGTGATGGCACGATCCTGACCCCCGCCGGGACCCAGGTCTACCTGGGCATCAGGACCCGAGCCAAGGCGATTGCGCTAAATCCGAATAGCAGCACGCACACCGCCGCCGTCCTGCAGATGGGCGAGCAACAATCGGTTACGGTTTTCAACACGCAGACCGGCGCTGTCGTGCAGAACTTCTCACCACCGCTCGGCAACAAGAGCGGCAGCTCCGTAGGCATCACTTATACGGCGGATGGCTTGCACCTGCTGTTCAGCCAGGACGGCTACTACGGGCCGTCTTACGTTGCCATCGCCAGCGTCGATCCGGTTTTGGGTACGCTCTCAAACCAGGCCCAGGTCGGCGTTTCGCTGGACATCAACGACGGCGGCTATCTGACCACCGTTACCTGCTATCCGTACAACGCGACGACAACGCCGCCTTCGGGCAGCCCTCCGGGGACCACCGGCAGCCTTGAAATCCCCTGTGGCCAGACCGTCTCGGTGGTGTCGGACGGTGCATCCACAGCCTATCCGACCGGCATCGCACTCTCGCCGGATGGCAAGACTGCTTATGTGGTGCTGGACAACAACGACACGCTGACCAAGATCGACCTGACGCAGGGGTCGCCGAAGGAGGGTCCAGAGCTCCGCGTCGGGAACGTCCCGCACAGTGTCGTGATCTCGCCGGATGGTAGCACCGCCTATGTCTCGAACGAAGGCGGACGAATCGCCACCGCGAAGGACTTCCAGGGATACTCGAACGGCACCCCGGTCGTGGTCGACAATCCGACTGGCGCCACATCCACCGGCACTGTTTCGGTGGTGAATCTGGCGACGTTCAAGGTCACCAAGAGCATCTCGACGGGTCTGCACCCAACGGGCATGGCGTTTTACGGAACCAACCTGCTGGTTGCCGACGCCTATAGCGACAGCATCACGGTGATCGACACGACCTCCAACACCGTGGCGTCGACCATCAAACTGGAGCTGCCGATCAAATTGCCCGACGGAAACCTGGTTGGTGCGGGGCCGAACTCGATCGCCGTCGATGCGGTGAACGGCATCGCCTACGTAGCGCTCTACAACGCCAACGCGGTTGCCGTGGTGAACCTCACCTCCAACCTGGTGCAGGGCCTGATTCCGGTCGGCTATGCGCCGAGCTCGGTGGTGCTGGACGCGGCGGACGGTGAGCTGCTGGTTGCCAACGACAAGGGCATCGGCACCACGGGCTTCGGGGTGCTGCCGCCTCCGACGAATACGACCGAAAATTCGTACGCCACAGAATTCAGCGCAATCGACTTGAACACCCACCAGGACCTCGGCACCGTGAGCCTCGTTCCCATTCCGAACAGCGTGGCTCTCGGGGTGATGACGACGCAGGTGTACGACAACAACCATTGGGATCTGGCGGAAAATATCGTGGCCGCCTCCGGTGGGAGCCCGAATGCGACGCCGGTCGCCATCCCGGCGAAGATCGGCAGTCCGTCGCTGATCAAGCACGTGTTCGTGATCATCCGCGAAAACCGCACCTACGATCAGATGCTGGGCGACGTAGTCGGCGGCAACGGCGACCCCACGCTGGCAACGTTCGGCGACGGCACCGCAGCGTCCAGCTACGGTCTGGCACCGGTTTCGCCAAACGCGCACGCGATCGTACAGCGCTTCCCGCTCCTGGATAACTTCTACGACCCGAGCCGGCAGTCGGCGGACGGTCACAACTGGATCACGCAGGCCATGGCTCCCTACTCCGACGACGTCCAGTCGCCGGACTGGCTCCGCGACTACCCCTCCAACGGTGGCGAGGCCCTTGCCTACCAGAAGGTCGGCCACCTGTGGGACGTGGCTGCCAAGGCTGGCGTTTCGTTTAAGAACTATGGCGAGTACATCGAGTACAACTCGTTCCTGCAGCCGGGCGGGTCGACCACCGAGCCACTGTGGATCGACTTCTTCAACGACATAACGGCTTACGAGTGTGGCGCCGAGCCGCAGCTCTACAACTACAGCACGGTGGCCTCGCACTCCCCGCTCCCTAACCTGATTAACCACACGGTCCAGAACTACCCGCAGTTCGACCTGGGGATCCCCGACCAGTTCCGCTTCGACATCTGGAATGAGGATTTCCAGAACGACGTTGCCAACGGTACGGTACCGCAGTTGGAGTTCATGTGGATCAGCTCCGATCACACCGGCGGCCCGCCGCCGGCGCAAGTCATGCAGGCCGATAACGACCTGGCCCTTGGCCGCTTTGTCGCGGCCATCAGCAGCAGTCCTATTTGGTCCTCATCGGCGATCTTCGTCGAGGAAGACGACGCGCAGACTGGCGTGGACCACGTGGACGGCCACCGTAGCCCGGGCTATGTCATCAGCCCCTACGTCAAGCAGCAGGTGAACCCCGATGGCACCGGCGCCGGGGTCACCGAAGACAGCACCTTCTACACGCAGGTCAACATGACCCGCACAATCGAGCAGATTCTCGGTCTGAAGCCCATGAACCAGTTCGACCTGGTGGCCTCGCCGATGCAGACGCTCTTCGTCAATAACCCTCCGCCGAATAACTTCCTGCCGTGGAACTACGTGCCTGCGGGGTTCCCGCTGAACACGGGTGTTACGCAGACTGCGACTCAGACCGCAATCCCAGCGTGCCCTTCGACTCCTGCGGTCAAGGCTCGGTCTGTCAAGTCTCAGTCCGTCCGGCCGGAGAGCCCAGCGGTTAAGGCTCTCAGGGCTGGCTGGATGAAGAAGAAGGCCGAAGTCTTCGCCGGCAAGTATCACATTCCAGACTCCGAGGACTCAGACACCGTTAACCACCTCAACTGGTACGAATCAACCGGCTTTGCTCGGCCCTACCCGGGAGAGAAGACTGTTCGCCCCGCGAGTGAGTTCAACCGAGCGGCACCCGCGAAAGCTGACGACGACGACTAAAACACAAACCGTTTAACAACGGCCCTCTCCCGGGTGGGAGAGGGCTTTTTTATTGTTAGCGCGCGGTAATTATCTTTGCGGACCAGTTCATTACGAACTCTTCCAGGCGGGCGAGGGCTGGGGCAAAGTTTTCGGCGGACGCGGCGAAGCCCAGGCGGAAATGCGAGGGGACGTCGAAGCAATCTCCGGGCGCCAGCAGAATTCCGCGGGCGGCTGCGGCCTGGCAGAAGGGGCGCGCGTTCTCGCCGGTTAAGAGCCAGGGGAAGGCCGTCATTCCGCCCTGGGGGCGGATCCAGCCGAGGACGTTGCCGTGCGAGGCCATGAAGCGATCCAGTTGCTGCAGATTCTGGCTGGCAGTTTTCTGCGTTCTGGCGAGAACGGTGGAGCGGTGGCGGATTGCGATCTCGGCGAGGATTTCTCCGGGGGTGCTGTTGCAGGCGGTGAAATAGGAGCGGGCGGTCAGGTAGTGCTCGCGCCGCTTTGCGTCGCGCTCGATGATCCATCCAGTGCGCGTGCCTGCTAGCGGAAAGGCTTTTGACAGATCGTTGACTACGGTGGCATTGGGGAGGCGGGCGGCGGAAATGGATTCGCGTGCGTGATAGATGGGATGGAAGACTTCGTCGCAAACCAGTTGGATGCCTTGCTGGGAGGTGAACTGGTGCAGGGCCTCCATGTCGGTGTCGCTGAGGACGGCGCCGGTCGGGTTGTGCGGGCTGTTTACCAGGATCAGCTTGGTTTCCGAATCGGCGAGGCGCTTGATCTCGTCGACATCGATGCGGAAGTTGTTTTCACGACGCACGCGGTAATGGCGCAGCTCGAGGCCGAGCGACTCGGGAAGCGCGGAGAAGTTTGCCAAGCCGGGGAGGGGCACGATGACGTTGGCTCCGGGCTCGGCGGCCAGCCACATGACAACGAGCAGGGCTTCCGAGGCGCCGGTGAACACCTGCACGTGGTCGACGCTGACGCCCTGCATCTCGGCGATGGCCTGGCGCAAACTGTCGGCGCCCGCGGGACGGCTGAACTCCACTTTGTGATTCAGGTAACGCTGGCGAAATTCTTCGCCGCCCAGGTTGAGGAGTTCGTTGGCAGTCCAGGCGGGGCCAGTGCTGGCGGCAAGATTGAATTCAATGCCGTGTTCGTACGTGTCCATCCAGGCATCGAGGAGAAAGGGCTTCAGGCGCATGAGGGGTCCGCGTGTGAGTTGATTTTAGGCTAGAAGCGCGGCTCGCAGACTTCTTTTGTCGGTTCGCGGCCGGGGGCGAAGCGCTGTGGAGAACCAAGAAGCTGGAGGCGGCAGTGGTTCCCACCCTAGTCGCAAAAAACGCGACTAGGATGGGGCACCCTCGAACGTGGTGGTTCCCACACAAGCAAGGTCAAAACCAGCGGGCAGGAGTGCCCGCTCCACACAGGCCTCCTACTCGGGGAGTTCGGATTCTTCGGGGGCGTCGGTGGGGCTTTCGAAATCTAGCTTGTAGCCGTCGGGGTCGGTGAGGATCGTGACCCACATGGCGTTTCCGACGAAGGGCCTTTTCGCGTGAATTCCGCGCGATGTGGCTTCACGATAAATCTTTAGAGCATCCGCGCATTGGAAGCAGACGGATATTCCCACGCCGCGCGTCTCGGCGGGCACACGGTCTTTGCCGTATTCCTGCAGCATCAGGGCTGCGCCGCCAAGTTCGAGCCAGCACCAGCGGAGTTTGCCTTGGTCGATCCATTTATTCGTCATGCGGAAACCGAGGCCGTCGATGTAGTAGCGGAGGGAGGCTTCGATGTTTGACACCATGAAGAACGGGACGGCTTGTTTGACGTTGGCGGCGGTCTGGGTTGCGGTCTCCGTCATAGTTCGAACTCCTTAGTGAATGGCCCGTCAATGAGTGGGGAAGAGAAGCGCGAACCCCCAATGAGTGCTGTCGCGATTTTTCGCCGTTACTACTTGTAGTGCGTGACTGACAGAATCTTGCCGTCACTTTGGCGTAGCTTCAAGACTGCCACTCCACCTACACATTTACCCACTTCGCAGGTGCGGTTCCCGTCTCGATCAGGGCAGCACAACGTTCCGTCGACGCTCCAGACGCCGTCTTCCAGTTTTGCGGTCAGCGGTCTTTCATGATCGATCTGCCGCTTCCCATACGTCTTGATTAGAGCGGGCTCGGCGACCTTCAGTGCAGTTGCGGCATCAGGGACGCTAACCGTTGCCGTGGACTGTGAGGGCGATTCTAGAGCAGTCAAAGTGAATACTGCCAACAGCACAGTTCCAAGCATCACACGTTTCATAGGCCCAATGTACGCTCCATCAGAACGGGAGTTCAAACTGTCGAAACCAGGCGGTCACGCTCATTGAGGGCCTGCGGGCCATCGTGGCACCCTCGAACGTGCCCCGTCCACACAGGCTGCTCCACATCAGCCACTCGGCAGAGGCTGGCGTTGTCGCGTAATCTGAGCAGGCATGGGGAAACTGCTTCGATTCTTTCGGCCATCGCACCAGCACACGGCGTTTTCGGCGACGCTGCTGATGATGGGAGCGGTGATGCTGTCGCGCGTGATCGGGTATGCGCGCGAGGCCTACATTGCGTATGCTTTTGGCGCGGGGGCGCGGACGGACGCGTATGTGGCGGCGTTTACGCTGCCTGACTTTCTGAATTACATTCTGGCCGGGGGCGCGGCTTCGATTACATTCATCTCGATCTATACGCGTTTTCTGGCGGAGAAGCGCGATGCCGACGCGCAGAAGACTTTTTCCATCGTGATCACTGTGATGACCACGGTGATGATTGTGGGAACGATCCTGACGGAGATTTTCGCGCCGGAATTTGTGCGCTGGTTCGTGAAAGATTTCAAGCCGGACCAGATCGAACTGTGCGCCCACCTGACGCGGATTTTGTTGCCGGCGCAGATTTTCTTTTATGTGGGCGGAGTGGTTTCGGCGGTTTTGCTTTCGCACCGGCTGTTTCTGCTGCCGGCGTTCGGGCCGCTGATTTACAACCTGTTCATCATTGTGGGCGGAGTGGTGGGCGGACATCGTTTCGGGATCGCGTCACTGGCGTACGGGGCGCTGATCGGGAGCGTCCTTGGTCCATTTCTGGCGAGCGTGATTGGGGCGGCGCGCATTGGCACGGGGTACCGGCCGTCGTTTGACGTTAGCAATCCGGCGTTTCGGGAATGGGTGCGGCTTTCGATTCCGCTGATGCTCGGGGTGTCGCTGGTGACGGCGGACGATTGGATTCTGCGGCACTATGCGTCGGGCGTGGTGGGTGCGATTTCGCTGTTGAACTATGCGAAGCGGCTGTTTTCGGTGCCGATTGCGGTGTTGGGGCAGGCAACGGGGCAGGCGTCATTGCCATTTTTTGCGCGGTTGTTCAACGAGAAACGGCTGAAAGAATTTTCCGCGACGGTGAGCGATTCGGTGTACCGGATTTCTGCGGCGGCGTTTCTGGCTACGGGATGGATGATGGCGGCGGCGTTGCCGCTGATCGACCTGGTCTACCGGCGCGGGCGATTTCTTTTTTCGGACGCGGAGACTACGGCGGTTTATTTTTTCTGGTTTTCGCTTTCGCTGGTACTGTGGTCGGCACAGGGACTTTATGCGCGGGCATTTTACGCGGCCGGGGATACGCTGACTCCGATGACGGCGGTGAGCGTGATCACGGTGGTGTCGTTGCCGATTTATTCTTTTCTGTTTCACACGTTCGGAGTGATCGGGCTGGCGTGGGCGTCCGACATTGGGATTGGGATGAACCTGTTGGCGCTGGCCTGGCTGCTGCACTATCGCAAGCTGATTCTCTTGAGCGAAATGCGTTGGATGGAACTGGGCAAGGCGGTGGTGACGGCGGTGATTGCGGGAGCTGTCAGTTTCGAAGTGGCGAAGGTGGTGCCGCTGGCGACATCCGGAAGTGGAAGCCGCGTGGCGGATCTGCTGCGGCTGGGGATCATCACGCTCACGTGGGCTGCGGCGGTGGCGGCCGGATTGTGGTTGCTGCGGTCGGAGTTGCCCGGGGATTTGCGGCGGCGGAAAGTTACGGCCTATCCCGGCGTGGCGGAGGGGCAGAGCAAGGAAATACTGGGAGCGGGGACGCAGCCGTAGGGTCGGATTTACTTCAGTGATCAGTGATAAGTGGTCAGTGATCAGGGGCCAGCCGGATTCTCTGAGTTTGCTTTTTCATTCATGAGCATTTACGTGGAAATTTTTATTTTCGGGAGCATGGAGGATCTCTGGGCTAAGACCCAGGAGCCGCAGGTGCATCAGCGCTGGGATTTGCGCTTTTCGCAGATTGAATATCTTCCGCGGCAGGAAGGTGAACCGCAAAAATTCCTGTATTCGACGCGCATTGGCGCGGGGCTGCGGATCGAGGGCGAGGGCGAAAGCACCGGGGAACGCGACGATGTATCGGGACGGCGAACTTCTGCGCTCAAGTTCTGGTCGAAGGATCCGAAATCCTTGATCGAGTTTGGATCGGGGTACTGGCAATATGTTCCGGGTGACGGGGGCATTCGGTTTCTCACTTCGTACGATTACCGGACGCGATTTGGCGCGCTGGGCAGGATCGCGGACAAGCTGGCATTCCGGCCGCTGATCGGGTGGGCGACGGCGTGGAGTTTTGACCGGCTCCGGTTGTGGATGGAACGAGGTATCCCGCCGGAAGTGTCGCGCAGCCGGGCGTTGATTTATGGGCTGACGCGGTTGACGCTGGCGTTTATCTGGTTCTATCACGGGATCGTTCCCAAGCTGATTTATCGCAGCGCGGACGAACTGCGGATGCTGCGCGATACGGGCGTGCCGGGATCTTATGTGGTGAATGGCACGCTGGCGTTCGGATGGCTGGAGGTTGGGATCGCGTTGACAATGCTGATTTTCTGGAGGGCGCGCTGGCCGCTGTGGATGACGATCGCGGCCATGTGTGCGGCTACGGTCGGGGTGGGGATCTACTCGCCCGATTATTTTCATAACGCGTTCAATCCCCTCTCTCTGAATCTGGCGGTTGCGGCCCTTGCGGGTTGCGGCTTGCTGGTGGCGGAGGATTTACCGTCGGCGAGGAAGTGCCGCCGGAAGCCGCCGGAAGGTTCGCGATGAAATCGATCTACCAGCAGGCGCTGGGAGAAAAATTCGAACTGTTGCATCCGCGCATTCAGGAACGCTTCGGCTTCTGCAGCAGCGACCAACGCGCCTGCATCGGCACTGGCGTAATGGACGAAATTTGGCACGGGCCGCTTTACACGCTGCCGTTTTTGTACGTGGGGAGCTGGCGACGCATCATGTTTCCGGAGCGGGGACGGGCGGTGCCGTTCACCATCCGGAATTATGCGTATGTCGATGAGTACGGACGCGAGACGGTGACCTGGATTCGAAACTTTGCTACGCCCACGCCGCGCCGCTTCGATGCTTACATGATCTTCAGCCAGCAGCGCGGACGCATTGTGGATTATCTGGGGACGCATCAGCATCTGGCGGTGGACATTGAATTGTCCGTGGATGAAAGGGGCGGGCTTCGGCTGCGATCGGGAGAGCAGCGCTTCTATGAAGGATGGATTGGATTCAGTTTTCCCTTGCTCTTCTCCGGAGTGGCGGACGTGTGCGAGTGGTTTGAAGAGAAAGACCACCGTTTTCACATTGAGGTGAACGTGGTGAATCGGGTGTGGGGGCCGTTGTTCGGGTACCACGGTTCCTTCGATGTGGAGTGGCTCCGCGTGCGGCCTGAGGAAGTTCCCGCCGATCTCTTGCCAGTGCGGTGCGAGCGCAGGGAGTAGGAACCAGGGGTCAGGGGTCAGTGATCAGGGCGAGGCGGGCTTCGGCTTTCGGGCTTCAGGCTTCGGTGAATTTTACGTGTGCCTCGCCTAAGCCCGAAGCCAAAATCCCGAAGCCGCTTCTACCGGTGGTGACGTTCCGCGGGGCGCGCGCGGCCTTCGCGGGGGGCGCGGCGTTCTTCTTCGCTGCGTCCGATCAAGCGGTGACCTTCGGCACGGCGCGCGGGCTCATAGCGGTGCACTCCGGCGTAGGGATGCACGTAGAAGCGGCGGTTGGCCCAGGTGCGTCCCCAGGGCGCATTGTTGATGAATACTCCGTGGCTGCGCCAGTCGAAGCGGGCGAAGCCCCATCCCCAGGGACGGAAGGCCACGCCTATGTTAATGCCGAAGCCAAATCCGATGGCGCCGCCCACGAAAAATCCCGGGCGCGGCGGCCAGAAAACTACCAGCGGATCGTAGGCCGGGACGCAGATGAAGCCGGGATTCACCGGTTCGATATCAATGTAGGGTCCGTCGGCGTTCACGGCGATTTGATCGTTGCTCTTCAGGTAGCCGAAGTCCTTCGCTTTTTGGCGCATACGCTGGACTGCGTCCATTACGTCTTGACGCTGCGCGAGAAAAGCGTCGCCGAGATTTCTGGTCCAGTCCATATCGGATGCCATGGTGTCGAGGACGGACGGGAACGGAAGCAGCGCTTGCACGCTGGGGTCGTAGGAGAGCTGGTCGGCGGTGATGGCCTTAGCGAGATCGTCGCCGGTGAGGTAATGGTGGTTGTCGGACCATTTGGCGGCGTCGGGAATCTGGTCAGAATACGTTGCGGCGGCGAGAACCTGCGCCAGGAGCGGGTCGGGATAGAGCGCGATGCGGGAGACCAGCTTGTCTAACTGGTCGGGCGTATAGGAAGGCGGCGGGGCCTGGTCGGAAGCCTGATCCGGGGGTGGAGCTTGATCCGGTTGCTGAGCCAGAGCCGAGGCTGACCATGCGATGAAGAGTGATGCGGCGAGAAGGCTTGCGATGAATTTGTTTCTTGGGAAAGGCTGCATTCGCTCGCTCCGTTTGAGTTAGGACTCTACGTAACAAATGCTCTATATAAGAAATGGATGCGTGAGTCTGGCTGAGCGTTGCGAGGAAATCGCGGCTGATGGGCAAACGATAAAGTGGGCAAGGGTTGAATGAGGCATTGGCAGAAAGCCCCACTTCTCGCAAAAAAGCGAGAAATGGGGCACACCGAGTTGGGAAGCTGCCAACGAAGCTACGTCCGGGCCGGGGGCTACGCCCTGGCGCCGACGGCTGCGGGCTCGGGCGTGGACGCGCTCTTGTCTTCGCCGTTGGCCTTTTGCTGGCCAGTTGTGCCGCCTTTGCGAATGTCGATGCCGCCTTTGAAGAAGGCGCCGTCTTCAATGGAAATGCGGGCGGCGACTACGTCGCCGGTGAGCGAGCCGTCACTGCGGATATCCACGCGGTCGCTGGCGGTGAGGTTGCCGCGCACCTTTCCCAAAACCACGATTTCGCGGGCATTGATGTTGGCCGCAACTATACCGTTGCGGCCGATGGTGACGCGGTTGCCCGCGAGATTGATGGAGCCTTCGACCCGTCCGTCAATGTAAAGGGACTCGGAGCCGGTGACCTCACCCTTGATGACCAGCGACTTGCCGATGGTGGCCTGGTCGGCCGTGGTGGTTGCAGTAAGGGGGCGCGGGACAGCAGCGGGCTCACTGGCCGCCATGGCAGGCGTGCTTGGGGTTGACGTAGTAGGGCGCTCCGGCTCGGCTGGCCGGCCCGGGGTCTGAGGCTGATTCGTCGGCTTCCACATGGGGTAAAAAGTCCTTTCCTTTTGGGGATTAGGGGTCACTCGCCGCACTTCCGTGACCAAACCCGATTGTACTCCCAGTCTCAAAATGAGCGCTGTGGAAAAGTCCTTTATTTTCAACGGGAGTTCCTAGTCAGATACGGCTTTTAGGGCATGTCCTGACGGAGTATTTTTAAGGCTTGGAGAGGTTGGTTGGGCAGGATCGTGTAAAGGTTGCCGGAAAAAATTGCGGACGGCTGGAACTTTCCACCGCGATTGGGCGTTATGCTATTGGACGAAGATTAATCGAAGATCGGTTTCAGCCGTCCAATGAAGTGACGCGGTATGAAGCGACCGGACATGAAATGACCCGGTTGAAATCAACTGAATCTGGAGTGAACTTATGCTTGAAGAAGTTGCCGTCCAGCCGACCCTCGTGATCGCCCGGCCCCAGGCGGGCGAGTATGCGACTTACTACGAACGCTACATTTCGTTGATTCAGGAGAACGACATTCTGGCCACGCTCGACCGGCAGCGGCGGGAGATGGTGCTGCTGCTTTCCGGGCTCAGCGAGGAGCAAGGCGATTTTCGCTACGCGCCGGATAAATGGAGCGCGAAGCAGGTGCTCGGACACGTGTGCGATACGGAGCGCGTTTTTGCTTACCGGGCGCTGCGGATTGCGCGCGGCGATGCCACGCCGATGGAGGGATTTGAGCAGGACGACTATGTGAAGAATGGTCCGTTTGCGCGGCATGCGATTGCCGAGGTGATTGAAGATTACATTGCGGTCCGGCGGGCCACGATCTCGCTGCTGCGGAGTCTGGAGGAAGCGGCGTGGTCGCGGCGTGGTGTGGCGAATAAGAATGAGGTCACGGTGCGTGCACTTGCTTACACCATTGCGGGGCATGAAGTGCATCACCGGAGGATTCTGCTGGAGAAGTATTTCGGGCGGTAGTGTGTCATTGCGAATTGTTTGATTTCTGATTGCTGATTGAGAAACCAACTGGAGCGGCGGACGCCTCCTCCGCCGAGCAGGCGGCACCTCCTGGAATGTCTGAACGCGCACTAATCGAATTGCTGCATGGGAAAGGCGCGCACGCGGACCCCGTCGCGTGTGTGGAGGATTTGTCTGCGGACTTAGCGGCGCGGCGGGTTGCAGGATTTCCTCATTCGGTGGGGCAGTTGGTGTTTCACATGAATTACTGGATGGACTACGAACTGCGTCGCATTTGCGGCGAGAGGCCGCGCTATCCGGAACATTCCGCGCAGAGCTTTCCGGCGGCGCCGTCACCTGTTGATGATTCGGAGTGGGATCGTCTGCGAAAGCGCTTTGCCGGATTGTTGAATGAATTCACGGCGCTCGCAAAATCGTCACGGCAGGAACTCGACCGTGTGATCGAAACGGTGCACGAGGGTGATACGAAAGTTGCGGGGACGCTGGAGGCCGTGTTGTGGCAGATGGTGGCACACAACAGTTATCACACCGGACAGATCGCGATGATCCGGCGTGTGCTGGGAGCATGGCCGCCGCGGGGCGGCGGGGATACGTGGTAGGGGCGCCAACGAAAGCAGACCTGGCGCTGCCTCCTCTCTCTTGTCATCCTGAGGCCCGCGCCCTTTGCGGGCCGAAAGACCTATCAACTTGCTGGGAGTTGCATGGGTCCTTCACTTCGCTCAGGAAGACAAGTGCGTGGAATGGTCATCGGGCACCCATGCGAACATTACCTTGGTTAACTCAGCGTTGACAATCGGTTGCGGGGTCCGGTATCTTAGATGCTTGGTAGTTGTGTGGTTGCCCGCCTGATGGCCTGGCGTCCTCGCCGGGGAATCAACGAGCGGTCTTCTTATCGCAGTCTTTTCATTCTGGGAGATTTCCGATGTCAACCTATTTCCCCAAAGAGGGGGAAATTGTGCGCAAGTGGTTCGTCGTGGATGCGGATGGGCAGACGCTGGGGCGTTTGGCCTCGCAGGTGGCGCGCGTCCTCATGGGCAAAGAGAATCCGCAGTACACGCCGTTTCTCGATACTGGCGATCACGTGATCGTGATCAATGCGGAGAAGATCCGCACGACCGGCTTCAAGGCCGAGTCGAAGGTGTACCAGCATTACACCGGGTATCCCGGCGGATTGCGGACGGAAGAATATAAAAAGCGCATGGTGCGCAAGCCGGAAGCGATTATTGAAGCGGCGGTGAAGCGCATGCTGCCGAAGAACAAGCTGGCGGCGCATATGCTTTCGAAGCTGAACGTGTACAAGGGCGACAAGCATCCGCATCAGGCGCAGAAGCCGCAGGATTTGAAGCTGGAAGTGCGCGAGTACAAGCCGCGGAAGGTTGCGGTTTCGTAGAGCGGCTTACGTTGAGTCCGAGATCCTTCGGCGACAAAAGACGTCGCCTCAGGATGACAAGATTAGGAGCTAAAAGCTAAATGGCTGAATTGGTTCAGTATTACGGAACGGGACGACGCAAGCGGGCGATTGCGCGCGTGTATTTGCGTCCGGGCAGCGGAGAGTTCAAGGTGAACGGGCGCGCGTTCGAGGAATATTTTGTGACTCCGGCGCAGCGCTCGGCGGCGAAGGCTCCGCTGGCTTCGACGGATTCGGCGGCTACGTTCAATGTGATCGCTAATGTGCTAGGCGGCGGCGTGCGCGGCCAGGCTGATGCGGTGAAGTTGGGCATCGCCCGCGCGTTGATGGAGTTCAATGCCGAACTGCGCAAGAAGCTGAAGGCCGAGGGCATGGTCAGCAGGGACTCGCGCGGGAAAGAGCGCAAGAAGTACGGGCAGAAGGGCGCTCGGAAGCGCTTCCAGTTCAGCAAGCGGTAAGTGCGCGTGGCGAGTGCAGAGGTCAGGTAGGGATTCCTCGACCTCGCTCGGAATGACAAGGTTTTTGTTTGGCTAAAAGCTAAGAGCTAGAAGCTTATAGCTTGTTTTCAGGTGTTCAATTCTTCCCGAGCCTCGCGGCGCGGGGACGGGAATGGCAATCCGGAGCGGCTCTGCTGCGCGAAGGATGCAGACTTAACGAGGAGGTTCATTGGCTACTATTACCATGAAGGAGCTGCTCGAAGCGGGAGTCCACTTCGGGCACCAGACCAAGCGCTGGAATCCTAAGATGAAGGAATACATCTTTGGAGAGCGCAATGGGATCTACATCATTGACCTGCAGAAGACGCTGAAGATGTTCAAGGAAGCGTCGAAGTTTGTGCAGGACCTGGCTTCCGACGGCCGCATTGTGCTGTTCGTGGGCACCAAGCGCCAGGCGCAAGACGCGATCTCTGAAGAAGCACAGCGCTGCGGGATGTTTTACATCAACCAGCGCTGGCTGGGCGGGCTGCTCACCAACTGGGTTACGGTGCAGAAGTCGGTTAAGCGGTTGAAGGAACTCGATGAGATGGCCACCGATGGCCGCTACGAGTTGCTGCCCAAGAAAGAAGTCATCAAGCTGGAACGCGAGCGCAAGCATTTGCAGGCCAACCTGGCGGGCATCAAGAACATGAGCCGGTTGCCGGACGCGATCTTTGTCATCGATTCGAACAAAGAACAGATCGCGGTGCGAGAAGCGCGCAAGCTGGGGATTCCGGTGGTCGCGGTGGTGGATACGAATTGCGATCCCAGCGAAGTGGATTACGTGATTCCCGGCAACGACGACGCGCTGCGGGCGATTCGGCTGTTTACATCGAAGATTTCGGAATCGATTGCCGAGGGCGCGCAGTTGATGACCGACAAGCAGGTGGCCGACATGCAGGCGGCAAGCGACGCGGCCCAGGCGGCGGAAACAGCCCGCGGAGAAGCCCGCGAGCGAGAAGCTGCCGCGGTGGATGCCGGGGAAGAAATCAGCATGGAAGAAGTGCTGGGGGCGGGAACGCATAAGAAGCCGGTGGTGGCGGAAGAAGCCGAGCTGCCGAAGGTGGAGAGCCAGACGGTTTGAAGGGCAGTGGCCAGGGGTTAGGGGCCAGTGGTCAGTGAAAACCGGGGCGTTTGAAATTCTGACCCGCGCGGGTCGTCTGGCGCGGGTCGAAGTTTATAGAGAGCAGGTTTCAAAGCAATGAGCACTACTATGACGAATATTTCTGCGGCACAAGTGAAAGAACTTCGGGAGAAGACCGGGGCTCCCATGATGGATTGCAAGCAGGCCTTGACCGAGGCCAAGGGCGATATGGAGCAGGCGGTTGTGGTTCTCCGCAAAAAGGGCGTTTCGGTGGCGGCGAAGAAGGCGACGCGCGTGACCAGCGAAGGCTCGGTGACCAGCTACATTCACGCCGGCGGCAAGATTGGTGTGCTCGTCGAGGTCAATTGCGAGAGCGACTTTGTGGCGCGCACGGAAGATTTTAAAGAGCTCGTGCACGACATTGCCATGCACATTGCGGCCAGCGATCCGCGGTATGTTCGCAAGGAAGACGTAACGCCTGAAGCGTTCGCGCGCGAGAAGGAAATTTTTCTGGCGCAGGCTGTGGCTTCCGGCAAGCCGCCTAACATTGCGGAGAAGATGGTGGCGGGCAAGATGGAGAAGTTCTACGAAGAAGTCTGCCTGCTGGAGCAGCCCTTCATCAAGGACCAGACCATCTCGATCTCGCAGCTGATTGCAGCGAAGATCGGCAAGCTGGGCGAGAACATCGCGGTACGGCGCTTCGCGCGCTTCAAGGTGGGCGACGCGGGTGAGACCGTCGCGGTCACGAAACCGACAGAGCCGAAAGGCGAGTAAACTAAGGGCGCCCTGCGGGGCGCCTTTTTTGTGCCCCGGACTACCGAATGACAAAGCCTGTCTTCAAACGAATCCTATTGAAACTCTCTGGTGAGGCGCTGGCCGCGGACCAGGGCTTTGGCGTGGATACGAAACGCATTCATGAGATCGCCGCGGAGCTGGCCGATGTTCATAAGCTGGGCATCCAGATCGCGATTGTGGTTGGCGGCGGCAATTTTTTCCGCGGCGTGGCAGAGCAGGCCAAAGACATGGATCGCGTTTCCGCCGATCACATGGGCATGCTGGCGACGGTGATCAACGCGCTGGCGCTGCAGGACGCGCTGGAGAAGCAGAAGGTCTACACGCGGGTGCAGACCGCCATCGAGATGAATCAGGTGGCGGAGCCGTTCATCCGGCGGCGAGCGATTCGCCACCTCGAAAAAGGGCGGGTCGTAATTTTTGCAGGGGGAACTGGCAACCCTTATTTTTCGACCGACACGGCCGCCTCGCTCCGCGCCATGGAAATTAAGGCTGACGCGATTCTCAAAGCCACCAAAGTCGACGGCATTTACGATGCCGACCCTATGCTGGTGAAAGACGCAAAAAAGTTCACGACCATCACTTATATGGACGTCCTGCAGAAGGGACTGAAAGTGATGGACTCGACTGCCATCAGTCTGTGCAAGGACAATAATCTGCCCATCTTCATCTTCAGTTTGAACGATCACGGAAATATTCGACGGGTCGTGACCGGAGAGAAGATTGGATCCGTGGTTAGTGCGTAGAGGAATGCAGAAGTAGGAAGTCAGAGTGCAGAATTGAAGGCGGGTCGGAGCCGGTTTCACTTCTGCAATCTGACTTCTTCCTTCTGCATTCCGCCATTTGCCGGTTTATAATGCAGCGTTTCGATGATTGACGTCTTACGGAGTTGACCCCATGGCCCCTGCCACAATGGCCGCGATCCCCGGCCTCAAAGAAACGTACGTGCAGTTGAAGACCCGCATGGACAAAGCGGTGGAAGATTTTCGCAAGGCGATGGCGGCCACGCGGACCGGGCGCGCCTCGGTGCACATGCTGGACAGCGTGAGCGTGGACTACTACGGCTCGCAGATGCCTTTGAACCAAATCGCGCAGGTACACGCACCGGAGCCGCAGATGATTACGGTGCAGCCGTTCGATCAGTCGCAGATGGGGGCGATCGAGAAAGCGATCCGCTCCGCCGAGCTGGGGCTTAACCCGATGAACGACGGTAAATTGATCCGTGTGCCGGTGCCGGCGCTGACGGCAGAGCGGCGCCAGGAAATGGTGAAGCATTTGCACCGGGTGCTGGAAGAGCATCGCACCGCAGTGCGCAACATCCGGCGCGACGGCAATGAGGCTATCAAGAAGGCGCTGAAGGACAAGAAGATCAGCGAGGACGAAGAGAAGCGTTCCCTCGATGAGATCCAGAAACTCACCGACGGCGAAATCAAGAAGATGGAAGACATGAGCAAGGCCAAGGAAAAAGAAGTTCTGGAACTGAAGTAAAGCCGTCAGCTATCAGCCCTCAGCCCTCAGTCAAAACACGCCGGGCTAGCTGGAAATTTCATCTTCACTGCGGCTGAAACGGGCGCCGGTAAGGCTTTTCCGGCCCCCCGGAAGTTCATGCCCCAAAAGCCTTTACTCCCCAGCGGCCGTCCTAACTCATTCAAAAACCAGGCAATAGGCCGGAAGTGCAGGCCGGATTCCCGCGGGTAACCCGTCCGAGGGTTACGCGACATTTTGCACGGGGGCGTGTTTCGATATGCGTGAGACGAATAGTTTGCTCCCCCAAAATAATCCAGTACCCGGAGCTTGCCATGAAAAGATTTCTTGCTTTGACCGTTGCTGTGCTGCTCGCGGCCATCATGATTGGTTGCTCAAGCAGCCCGAACACTGTTACGACGGGAGCGCAGCCTGGTAACGTGTTCGTTACCGGCGAAGACGCGCCCCTGCCCTCGGTTGTGGGTTTTGACGTCACCATCAACTCCGTCACTCTGAACGGCGAGAGCAATTCGCCGGTGGTGGTTTCGACCCCGACCACGGTGGACTTTGCACGTCTTGTGGGCCTGCGCTCGCCACTCGCGTTCAACTCCGTTCCGGCCGATACTTACAGCAGTGCGACTTTTGTGCTGACGAATCCGGTTATTTCGTTTGTGGACCTGACCCAGAATCCGCCGGCGCTGAGCACGATCACCGGAACGCTGCCTGCTTCTCCGACGTATTCGCTGACAGTGAATTTTCCAACACCCATGGTGGTCGGAAGCAACGGACTGGCGGGATTGAAGATGGACTTCGACATCCGGCAGTCTCTGCCTGTGAACGGCAGCGGACAAGTCACCGGCGCGGTGAATCCGGTGATCTTCGTGAAAGCGACGCATGCCAGCGATCCTGACGGGCAAATCACGGATCTGACGGGTGGACTGGTTTCCGTGGCTACTGCCAGCAACTCGTTTGTGATCCAGGGTCCCTACGGGCGCCAGCTGACGGTCTATGTCAACAACAGCACGACGTTCAACAGCGGCTGGAGCATCACCAACCTCGCGGCCCCGGCGATTGTCGGAGTGCAGGGCGCATTTCAGGCAGACGGCAGCCTGACGGCCAGCGGAGTGGAAGTGATCACGACGGCACAGTCTTTCATCTCCGGGCGTCTGCTCGCCTTCACTGTCAACGGATCGAACCAGGTGCAGCAGGTCACGATGTGGGTAGGTGAGACGGGTGCGGACATGGTCAGCGACGTGGACACTATCCAGACCTTCGACGTGAGCGCGGTCACGGATTACGAGATCTGCTTCCTCGATGGCCCGCTCACTAACGCGCTGTTCAACAATACGACGCTCGAAATCGGGCAGAGAATTTTCATCGGCGGAAGTTTCGTGAATCCTACGTTCACTCCGCAGATGATTTCCCTGCGCCGCCAGGGTGCTTACGGCATGCTCGTCACGGGAACCGTCGCGGTAGCCAATGCCCCCAACGGCGGGAGCTTCGAGCTCTCGAACAACGGCTTGCTGGGCTACTCTGCCAATGGCCCGGTCACGGTCAACACCGGCAACCTCACTTACTTCTATGACCTGAATGGCCTCAGCGCGCTGGCGGCTGACACCACTGCCGTGCCGATCGTTGCGCGCGGTCTGTTCCTGAAAGACCCCATCAGCGGCAATCCTGAGTTCTACGCCGGCCTGGTGGCAGACCCACCGCAGGCGCAGTAGGTTGGGAAGTCAGACTGAAGAATCGGGCGGCCGCGAGGCCGCCCGCAATTTTCTTGTCAGCAAATCATCGCTAAGCTCATCATCGCTCAGGCACGCGATGCCGTGGCGCGCCTCACTGCCATCTCACTGCACATCACTGCAATCACTGCACATCGGAAACCTTGCCGTCCATGAACGTCACTTTCAGGTCCTTGTAGACGAAGATCTGTTTCGGGCCGAGGTTCACAATCTTCTCTGGCTTGTCCAGAGCGGCCAGCACCTGGTCGGTGCTTTGGCCGAGTTGGATGGTTTGAGGCTCGGCTTGCTGTTGCGCTGCGGTCTGGACTCCCTGCGGCCCGCTCTGCGCCGGCTGTGAGCCCTGGTTCTGCTCGTTGTTCTGGCCACTGTTCTGGTCGCCGTTCTGGTCATCGCTGCTGATGGAGAACACCTGCCCGATCGTGTCTTCGACCGCCGCGGCATTGGCTGTCTCGAGATAGCCCTTCGGAAACTGGAATACGACTCCGCCCTTCATGGAACTCCCGGAGCCGCCTCCGTTGCAGGAATCACAGGCCACTACCTCGAAGGAAATCTTTTCCTTTTCCAGATTGACGTCGAGCTTCAGGGGATAGACCTTGCTCCCCGTTTGAAAGTAGCTGGAAACGTTCTTAAACATCGCCGCGCAAAAGCCGACCGAGGGATGCAGCTTGTTGTCCTGGAATTTTGCCGAACACGTCGTCAGCGCGGTCGCCGGCACGCTCAATACTCCGCCCTTTTGAACGGCGAGCACCGTGCCCGCTTCCACTACGGTCGCTCCGCCGAAACCTGATTTCATCTTTGCGGGCTTGTATTGCGCGTTGAGTTGCTCTTGCAGGGAAACGGGCACTTGCGCGCTGGCGGCAGGTGCCTGGAGGAGCGTGGCGATACTGACCATCGCAACCAAAGCGGCTGAGTGGAGGCTGCTGTAAAGATATTGGTGATTCATTTTATTGGCTCCAGTATTTGTTTGTCCGAGCGACCCTCGGAACGTATGCCATGACCTGCTCACTATCTAAACCGGATTCCTGGATCGAATCGGCTCATCCTTATCGAAAAAATTGTCCTGGTCCGCGCCCCTTCGGTCGGTTAGCACGATCGGCTGGTGCGAAAGGATTCCGTCTGCAGACGTCCCGCCGGGAAAAGCACCGTATAATTTGGATGGCGCACGAAACGGGGGCTCCGCCCCGCTTGCCCGAACGACTGCACCGGTGCTGCTAGGCTGTTGATTACGGTCGAGGACGGGAAAGTACTGAAGATTCATTCGGAGCCCTCAGACGCACGGGCGCGAGGAACCTGGAACGGTGATAAAGTAAAGGTCTTCAACCATCGGGGCGAAATCGTTGTAAAAGCCCGGGTCGATGGAGCCGCGCAGCCCGGAGTGGTCTCGGCTCGGCTCAACTGGGCGAAGCATACCCCGGTTTCCAGAGCATCAATGCCCTGACCTCAGAAAAACTTGCCGACGTGGGCAACTCGGCCACGGTTTATTCCGTCTTGGTTGAAGTAGAGTGATCCAGGCCATCCTCATAGAGCAACCGCGGGCTTGACCCGGAAGTTGGACCTTAGGTTCGATCCATGAAGTTCGACCCATAAAGGTCGGACCATAAAGACAATAAAGAGTTGCGGCTTGGACGGTTGTCAGTGCGCTACCGTATAATGGCAGTTTTCCTACATCCCACGGTCTGAGGTCGTAGCGATTCAGCTTCGCATTCATTCGGAGAGTTCTTTTGTGCCCAGAGAGGGGCGCACACGATGCGCCGTTGCGGCGACATCTCCTTCATTTCCACGATGTTGGCTCGGTTTGAGCCTGAGTACGGCCATCCGGTGGACTGCGAGATCGACGGTCGCGCTGGCGCTGCTCACCCTGCTCCTGTCGGCATCCCTGACCTGGGCGCAAACCGACGTGATCTCCGAGATCATTCCCCAGGGCAACCGCCGTATCCCCGCAGAAACCATTAAAGCTCGCATCTTTACCAAGCCCGGAGACATTTACGACGCCGCCAGCCTGGAGCGGGACTTCAACTCCCTGTGGAACACGGGATACTTCGAGGACATCAAGTTCCTGCGCGAACAGACCCCCAAGGGCTGGCGCATCATCGTGCAGGTAAAGGAAAAGCCGACCATCCGCGAGATCACCTACCTGGGCCTGAGCTCGGTTTCGCAAAGCGACGTTCTCGACCGGTTCAAGCAGGACAAAGTCGGGCTCTCGGTGGAAAGTCAGTACGATCCCACGCGCATCAAGAAGGCGGAAGTTTCCATCAAGAACCTGCTTTCGGAACACGGGCGGCAATTCTCCACGATCCGCAGCGAAGTGCGCCAGATTCCTCCGGCCGCCGTGGGTCTCACTTTTGTAATCAAAGAAGGCCCGAAGGTTAAGGTCGGCAAGATTACGTTCGTAGGCAATAAGAACGTCAAGTCGCGAATCCTGCGCGCGGCCATGAAGAACCTGAAGCCGATCGGGATTCCGCACTCCATCTTCCTAGAGAATATTTTCTCCAAGACTTACGACGCTACCAAGCTGGAAGAAGACACGGAGCGGGTGCGCGCCGAGTACCAGAATCGCGGCTATTTCAAGGTCATCGTCAACGAGCCAAAAACGCAAATGCACGATACCGGCCACAAAGGGTTTCACATTCCTTTGCTGCAATCGGGGCCGGGCAAAGCGGTTGACCTGACCATGCCGATCGAGGAAGGCGATAAATACCGGCTGGGCAAAATCACGTTCAAGAACAATAAAGCCATCACCAACGTGAATATTCTTCGAGCCCAGTTCCCCATCAAGGACGGCGACATCTTCAGCCGCGAGAAAATCGCCAAGGGCCTGGAAAACCTGCGTAAGGCTTACGGCACGGCCGGCTACATCAACTTCACGTCGATACCGGGGCAAACTTTTGACGACGAGAAGATGCTGATTTCTCTGGAGATTGACGTCGATGAAGGCAAGCAGTTTTACGTTCGCCGCATCGAGTTCCAGGGCAACACCACCACGCGCGACAAGGTGATCCGGCGCGAAATGGTGCTCGAAGAAGGTGGCGTCTACAACTCGCGCCTGTGGGAACTCAGCCTGCAGCGCCTGAACCAGCTTTCCTATTTCGACCAGTTGAAGCCGGAAGACCCCAACATCACCGACAAGCGCCTGGACGAAAAGAACGGACTGGTCGACCTGACGTTGAAGGTGCATGAAAAAGGCAAGAACAGCATCGGCTTAAATGGCGGCGTCAGCGGACTGGAAGGCGCTTTCGTGGGGCTGAACTACGCCACGAATAATTTTCTCGGCCTCGGCGAAACCGTGCAGATACAGGTCAGCCTCGGGAACCTGGCGCGCAGCGCGCTGTTTGGCTTCACTCAGCCTTACATGTTTGACCGTCCGCTGCAGTTGGGCGTGAGCGTGTTCGCCAATAAGACCAGCTTCAACCAGGCCCGGCAAATTTCGATCTTCAGCGGGCAGAACCTGAACCTGCCCAACGCCGTTCTGCAGAACCTGCAGAACTATTCGCAATCCAGCGCGGGGCTCACAACGTCACTGAGCTATCCGCTGCACAGCCGTTCGTTCAAACGGCTGGGGATTACTTATTCGCTCGACCGCTCGACCCTGCTGGCGTTGAGCACGGCATCGAAGAGCTTGTTCGAGTACATTGCGTTCCGAGGCATTTCCGGCCCTAATGCCTTGTCGGGAATCATTACCAGCAAGATCTTCCCCAACTTCTCGATCAATTCGCTGGACAGCGGCCTGTTCCCGCACAGAGGCCAACAGATGACCGTGGGCGCGGAGATCGCGGGCATCGGCGGCACCGTGCGCTCGGTGCGTCCTATCATCCAATACACGCACTGGACGCCAGTGCAGAAACGCCGCAACACCATCGGCTTCCGCGTGCAGGGCTCGTTTATCAGCGGCTTCGGCGGCCTGGTTCCACCGCCCTTCCAGCGCTTCTACATGGGCGGTGAAAACGACATTCGCGGCTTCGACATCCGCTCCGTCTCGCCGGTGGCTTTCCTGCCCAGCGCCAACTCGATCATTCTGCGTGACCGGTCGAATGTGCCCCAACCTGCCAATCCTAACTATCCTTGCGTGCCCGGTAATGCAACGCTCGGCGTGCCCACTAACTGCTGGACTGTCCCGATTCCCGTGGACCAGATTGTTTTCCCCGGCGGCGATCTCAGCCTGGTGAGCAATCTGGAGTACCGCATCACCATCGCGGGTCCGGTGGCGATTGCTCCATTCGTCGACACCGGCATGGACCCCATCATCCGGCGCTCCCAACTGCAGATTGCATCCCAGCAGTACTCAGCCGTGATCAGCACGCCGTTCGGATGCCCTCAACTGGATGCCGGCTACAACTGCACCGGACAGGCGATCCTGAACCCGGCGCCGTCCCGGGACCTGGAGGTCTTGCACTCGACCGTCTGGCGGCCCAGAATGTCTACCGGCCTCGAACTACAGGTGTTCATGCCTGTGGTCAACGCCCCCTTCCGCTTCTACTGGGCGTATAACCCGGTGCGGCTCGATGACCAGGCCAACTCACCCATTCCGATTACGCGCGGCATGTTTCCGCCCGGCGCAGCCGGGGACTACACCTACCAGCAGGCCAAGTTCACCTATTCTCCCAACTTCCTGCTGCGGGAGCCGCGCAAAACATTCCGCTTCACTGTGGCGACCACGTTCTGATGGGGTTTGTGGGACAGTGGCGTAGTTCCCCTAAATACGGCTTGTCCTCTAAATACAGTTTGTCATCCTGAGCGAAGCGAAGGACCTGTGCAACCTGCCGGCAGCGCCTCAATGGCGGGAAGTTGCAAAGGTCCCTTCGACTTCGCTCAGGGCAGGCTCTTCGGACCGCAAAAGCCGCGGGCCTCAGGATGACAAGAAGGTTGGTCCGAGGCGATAAGGATAATGCCAGGCGGCGCATTTGCTCGTCAAGCAACTGCACGCCTATTTAGGGTTGGTTTGACGTCGTACAACTCCGGTCACTATAATGATCTTGGTTCACGTCATAGCAGACTCGTTCGGGTGGACGTCACGCCCGCAGCTTCGGCGTGTGACGCTTGGCAATCTAGTGCGCCTTTTGCGACGGCGGCCGTTACAGCAGCGGAGACCTCTTTTCAGTGCGGCCCAGCGTTTGCGTAAGTGAAATATCACTGAGAAAAATATGGAGTTCATTTCCGGAGCTATGCTCCCCTGAGCCATGTTTAATGCAGGCAGATTCCAGGGAGTCAGGTTCCAAGGAGTTCAAGCGATCCAATGACAAGCAAGTTTCTGCGCCCATTCCTGGCAGTTGCGGCTCTCTTCGTGATTTCTGCAATCGCCCAAACCAGCACCGCCGCCCCCATGGGCGCATCCACGCCCGCAGCCGCGTCGCCCGTGGCTACCGGCACGGGCACCAAGATCGGAACCATTAATATCGAGCAAGCCATCGTCGCTACCAACGAAGGCCGCCGCGATTTTGACGATCTCGCCAAAAAGCTCGAACCCAAGCGCACCCAGCTGACCAGCCAGAACGACGAACTCGAAGCCCTGAAGAAGCAGCTCACCACCCAGGGCGACAAGCTCAGTCCAGAGGCGTTGGAGACCCTGCGCAAGCAAATCGAGACCAAACAGAAATCGCTGGAGCGCGCGGGCCAGGACTACCAGGAAGATGTGGGCAACCAGCAGAATGACATTGCCCAGCGCATCCTGCAGAAGATGGCTCCCATGATCGTGAAATACGCGCAGGACAATGCTTTCGGCATGATCGTGGATACGTCGAAGCCCTGGCCGCAAAGCCCGGTCCTGTGGTACGACGGCGAGAAGATCGACGTCACCAAGCCCGTTGTGGACGCATACAACGCGCAATCGACCGTGCCTCCACCCGCGACCGCGGCAAAGCCGCCGGCCAAGCCCGCTGGAGCCGCCACTACTCCGAGGGCGCCAGCTCCCAAGCCTGCCAACCCTTCGAATTAGTCTTTCGAGCGACACCTCTGGTGTCGAAAATGTTCCAGAAGGCCGCGTGCCACGCGGCCTTTTTCTTTTCTCGAACCCTGCCCGACCACCGTTCCCTCGGTGTCCATAGAAGCAAGCGCAATCCAAAAGGACACTTTGGGAGGACACTATGTTTGACAACGGCATGTCTGGGGAAATTGGTTTCGGCGGAGAAACGCTCAACGCAAAGATGTTTGCCGGAAGCCTGCTGCAAGCTTCCGCAGATCAACGCTTGCGCCGCAGTTGGACCACATTAAGTTCATTCGGTCTGCAAGCCCTCGCCATGGGCCTGCTGCTGCTCCTGCCGCTTGTGCGGCCCGATCGCATCCCGCTGCTGCACCGGCTGACCACGCCCGTCAGTCTCGGTGAGCCCGTGCCTGATGCGCCGCCGATGCGCCCGCGCACTGGGTCGGCAACGCCCTCGCCCAGCAATGTGCTGAATAATCGTGTGCTGGAGCCAACGCGAATTCCAATCGGCGTCACGCAGATCGCCGAAGATAATCCCCCGCAGCCGTTTAGCGCCCTCGGCACAGGAACCCAACCAGGCGCCGGACCGGGCGTTCTCAACGGAATCTCCTCCCTCGACGGCACTGGAACCAGGCCCGTCCTTGCCACGCCGCCGGCTCCTCCGCATCCCATCCGCGTCTCGCACATGGACCCGGGCAGTCTCATCTACCAGGTGCAGCCCGTGTATCCTCCGCTTGCCAGAGCCGCGCGCGTCGAAGGACCGGTCGTCCTCGCCGCGCTCATCAGCAAAGACGGTACCATCGAAAATCTTCGCGTGGTCACGGGACGTCCCATGCTGGTTAGCTCCGCAGTCGAAGCCGTCAGCAAATGGCGCTACCGTCCATACATCCTGAACAGCGAACCCGTCGAAGTGGAGACGCAGATCACGGTAAACTTTTTGCTCGAGGCTCATTAGCCGCGGCTCGTGTGGCGCGGGCACTCCCTTCGGCTTCGCTCAGGGCAGGCTTGCCCGCGCACTGCCGGTGGTACCAGAGTCTATGTGGGGACAGCCGCCCTCGGCTGTCCAGTCGAGCGAATCTCGACCGGTTTCTTGCAGCGCCTAAATCCCCAGGGCCTTCTGTATCTCCGCCGCAATCCCCGCCGCTAGCGCCCGCATCTTTTCCTCCGACTCCGCTTCCACCATTACCCGCGCCAGCGCCTCGGTCCCTGAATACCGCACTACCACGCGCCCGTTCCCGTCCAACTCTTTCTCGGCAGCTTCAATCGCCTTCTGCACTGCCGGAACCTGCGCAAACGGAATCTTCTCCCGCACCCGCACATTCTGGATTTTCTGCGGAAACACTTTCAGGTCGCCCACCAAATCCGCCAACGATCTTCCGCTCCGCACAATAATGTCGGCCAGCCGCAGCGCGGTCAGCAAACCATCGCCGGTGGTGGCCGCGCCGTCGCGAAAAATAATGTGCCCTGACTGCTCTCCGCCCAGCACCGCTCCCGTCTTCAGCATTTCTTCCAGCACATATTTGTCGCCGACATTCGCCCGCAACATGCGAATGCCCGATCGCTTTAGTGCAATCTCGAGGCCCATGTTCGACATGGTGGTCGCAACCACCAGTTCGCCAGTCAATTTGCCGCGAGCGTGCAAATCGCGCGCAGCGGCCAGAATCACGCCATCTCCATTCACGATGCGTCCGCTTGCGTCGCAGAAAAGCGCCCGGTCAGCGTCGCCATCGAACGTCACGCCCAGGTCAAATTTCCCCGCAGCCCCCGCCACCGTTTTCCCCAAAGTCTCCGGATGCAGCGCGCCGCACTCTTCATTAATATTTCTGCCGTTGGGCGCAACATGAATAAACGTCGCCTGAATCCCGATTCTGCGAAACAATTCCGGAGCCTCCGCCGTGGCCGCCCCATTGGCGCAATCCACCAGAAGTCGGAGATCGCTCAAATCCGACGCTACGTCCCCCACCAGCGATCCCACATAGGCATGCCGCAGCTCCGCTTCGCCCGGCAGACATGGCCCAGGAACCTTCTGCGCCGTTTCGTCTGCCACGCTTGGATTCTGCAACAGCCCAAAAATTTCCTTCTCGATTGCCAGTTCGCGCTCATCAGTAAGCTTGAAACCGTCGCCGGAAAAAACTTTGATCCCGTTGTCCGTCCACGGATTGTGCGACGCCGAAATCACCACGCCCGCGGCAAATCCGCGCGAGCGCGCCAGGTAAGCAATTCCCGGAGTCGTGATCACTCCCGCGCTATGCACGTCCACGCCCACGGCGCCCAGGCCTTCGGCGACGCGGTCGGCAATCCATCCGCTCGATTCGCGCGTGTCCTGCCCGATCACGGCTTGCGCCTTGCGCGTGTTGCGAACCAGATCGTGCCCCAGCGCGCGCCCAATCAGATAAGTGCTTTCCAGGGTCAGCGGAAATTCCCCCGCTACTCCCCGAATCCCGTCTGTCCCAAATAGTTGCCGCGTTGGCTGGCCCATAGAATTTTAAGAGGAAATTAACCTCGCATCATAAAACGATCGCCGACACTGGATGATATACCGTGGGCGACAAACGAGTGGGATTACGGGAGAACAATTACGCGGGTCCGAGAAGTCGCTCCGCGAGCTAATGCGCCGGAGAACCGGCCGTTTCCATCACCACCGTCACGTGAATCGAAGTTGGCTGCACTACCTGGACCAGCGGATCGGCCACGTACACATTTGTCGTAAAAGTCTGACGGCTCCTGGTGCCGGAAGCATCCACGGGATCGGTCGTGGCCGATTCCACCCGCTCCACGTGATGCCGGGGCCCAGTGACCGTGATCCGCTCCGGATCCACTTCCACTTTGGCGATTTGCAGGCCGGCTATGAACGTCCCCGTCACCCGCGGATGAATCTCGACCTCGCGCGTGAGCCGCGTGTCGAATGCCAGATGCACCTGGCTGGGCACCACTTGCACCACTTCCACATCCTGCGGGCGGCGAATCTCCTGCGCGGTCAGATCAAACGTTCGTTCTCCGGGCTTGGCATCGCGCAGATCGAGTTCTGCGTGCACGTCGGTCGCTCGCAGCTGCCGGATAAATCGCCCCGGCCCCCGCACTCGAATCTGCGCTTCTGGAATTAGCTCAGAGCTAATCTCGATATTGTCTCCCACATGCAGAAACTCAATGGGCACACGGATCGACACTTCCGCCACCGGATCGCGCGCAATCGCCAGCCACAACCCGGTCGCCAGCAGCAGCGACAGCACTTTCAGCCCGAGATTGTGCAGCACGTAACGCTTGAAAAAACTGATCAAGGCTCAGGCTCCGTTTCCGAAAGCGATTCCTTCTCCGACTTGGTCCCCGCCGCCTGCAAAGGCGAGTCCAGCGCCGCGTCCGATTCTTCTTCCCGTGCAATCACCGTCGGCAGCGTCACTGGAGACATATACCTTCGCAGCTCGCCGCCCAGCCGTTCGCGCAGCTGGTCCACCGTGAGGTCGCGCTCGATCTTGCCGCCAATCGCCAGGCTGATCGCCCCCGTCTCCTCGGAAACGATTACCGCAATCGCATCGGTCTCTTCCGTGATGCCGATCCCGGCGCGGTGCCGCGTCCCCATCTGCGTGGAGAGCATGGGATTCATGGATAGCGGCAGGAAACACGCCGCCGCCGCAATGCGGTCTTTTTGTACGATGACGGCGCCATCATGCAGCGGAGCGCTGGGCCGGAAGATCGTCGCCAGCAGATCGTAGGAAAGCCGCGCATCCAGCGGCACGCCGCTCTCCACGTGGGTGCGCAATCCAATCTCGCGTTCAATCACAATCAGAGCGCCCGTCTGGTGCTGCGAAAATAAATTCGCTGCCAGAACAATGTCGTCATAGGAGTCGCCATCCGCCGACGATCCCCGAAAACTCAGCCGCCGCCCCAGATCGGCCAGCACGTGCCGGATCTCCGATTGGAACACCACAATCAGCGCGAAAATCACATACGGCAATAGCCGGCTCACCAGCCAGTTCAGCGTGGTCAGCTCACCAATCCGCGCCAGGTAAAACGTGATCGCAACCACCGCCACGCCCGCCAGCATGGGCGCAGCCCGCGTCCCGCGGATCAACACCAGCACCTGGTAGATGATGATCGCCACCAGCAGAATGTCGAGCGCCACCGACACTCTCGACCACGAGGTCAGAAATTGCGTCACCCGGTTCGCTTCTCCTGATGAAAATGTGGGCCTGAAACACTAATTGTAATGCAGCGAGATATTTTCGCTCTTTCGTCACCCTTTCTTCGTGACCCTCGCCGCAATCTCTCCCCGCAGCAGCCGCGCCGAAATTTCCTGCCCAACTTCCGTTCCGTCAGCATCCTTCAGCAACTTGCCCGAAGCATCAAACACCAGCGCATACCCGCGCTCCAGAACGGCCAGCGGGGAAAGCGACTCCAGCCCCGTCGTCAAACGCTCCACTCGTGTCCGGTGCAGCAGCAACGCATTGCGCATCGCCCCTGCCAGCGCCGCCACGCCCGCGCCCAGCCCCACCCGCATGCTCGACAGGATCGACGCCAAATCGTAATGCCGCACCGCCCCCGCAACTATTTCCCACTGCCGCCGCATCTGCTCCAGCAGCCACCGTTCCCCACGTTCCAGGCGATACGTGAGATCGTCCAACTTCTGCTGCCGCTGCCGGATCGCCCCCATGATCCCACCGAACGCCCCGTGCTGCGCCAGTTCCGTCAGCGCCTGTCGACCCATCAGCAACCGGTAACGCACCGCGCGCTCCAGCCGCTCATGCAGTGCCGCGGCCTGATCTTCCACTCCCTGCCGCGACCGAATCACCAATTCCGCCGCCGCCGAAGGCGTCGGCGCCCGCAGGTCAGCGACGAAATCCACAATTGTGAAATCGGTCTCGTGCCCCACCGCCGAAATCACCGGAATCTCCGAAGCCGCCACCGCGCGCGCCAGCCCCTCATCATTGAACGCCGCCAAATCTTCCGCCGACCCTCCGCCGCGCGCCACCACAATCACCTCAACGCTTCTCTCGCGATTGAAGTGCCGCACCCCCGCCGCAACCTCCGCGGCCGCCACCTCGCCCTGCACCTGCGCCGGATAAATCACCACATTCACCGTGTGATGCCGCCGCTGCAAAATGTTGAGAATGTCGCGCAGCGCCGCCGCCTGCGGGGACGTCACAATCCCCACCCGCGCCGGAAGCGCCGGCACCGCCTTCTTTCGCTCCGCTGCGAACAGCCCTTCGGCTTCGAGCTTGGCCTTCAGTTGCTCGAATGCGATCTGCAGAGCCCCCGCGCCCTTGGGTTCGACATACTCCGCCGAAATCTGCAGCTCGCCGCGGTCTTCATACACCGTCACCCGCCCGCGCACCACCACCTGCATTCCGTCCGCCGGACGAAATCTCAGCAACTTCGCCGACGACCGGAACATCACTACGCGAATCTGGGCGCTCCCATCTTTCAGCGTGAAATAGAGATGCCCCGAATCCGGCGCTCGGAAATTCGAAATTTCCCCTTCCACCCACGCATCCGAATACTCCCGCTCCAGATGCGTCCGCACCGCGGCGACCAGATCGCGCACCGCCCAAACCCGCCGCTCCGGCGGCCGAAAGCTGAACCCCATCTGATCAGTGAGTGAAGACATTAAGCGCAGTGTACCGCACCGCCGTTCTTATTGAGAGATGTCGTCCCGAGGTTTAGAGGAGGTCCGTCCACTTATTCAACCGGAGAATGTAGTCACCGGGAATGAAGTTGCCATCATGACGAAGCTTGGGAGCGAATCGAACCGAAATTTTAATTGCAATCCTGCCCGAAAACGACCGCAAGATAGTACGAAGACCGTAGGAATTACGGCAATCCGCGAATCAATTTGGGGTCGCGTTTCTTGAATTCACCGTCGAGGTAGGCATCCACGACGCGGTCGCCGTAAACCTCATAGATCAAGCGGAGGTGTTCGGGGCGCCAGTCGGCGCTGCGCCAGATTCGGCCCGTGGTGGTCTGCACAGCGGGCGGCTTGAATGTTCCGTGAACTCCGCCTGCGACCAGTTCAGGCAATTCCTGGCCTAATGCAAGAACGGCACGGCAAGCCAGGTCGTGAACTCCGTCACCGCGAACCAACTCTGCCGCCACTTGATGGACGATTTCTCCTCCGTCGATCGCCTGGGTCAACGTATGAACCGTCATGCCAGTCATCTGCGGCTCCAGAAAGTAGCTGGGCCAGAAATGGGTAATGGTGCCGCGATACCACGGCGAGAGCCCCCCGTGTATATTCCAGCGCCGGCCCCTGCCGTGAGCCAGGGTTTCATCGCTAAGCTTATGGACCCCATACGACATGAGCAGATCTGGAGAAATGTGGTCAACGAAGTCCCAGACCTTGGAAGTGTTCAGTTCGCTACGATTAACAACGAGAGTTTCCACTCCAGAGGGCAACTCGGGCCCGGGGAAGAACCGCGCTTCCGCACGGGCGCGGCTGTCGAAGTGCCGCACAAATAAGTTCCGGATAGGTTCGCGGAGGTCTGCCAGCGGCTCAGGTATAAAGGCTTCGCGGCGCTCGATGATAATGCCACGCAGCAGATTGCTCGCGGCGATGCAACGGGCAATGTAACTGTGTCTCGGATGGTCGCCGGTGATGAACAGGATTCCCAAGCCGCTTCTAAGCTCCTCTGTGCGCCAATAGTCCGGCCGCCTCAAGTTTGCTAACCACCTGAGAGAGTCCTTGCAGTTTGCAGCCGCATTGCTTGGCGATCTCCATCATATCGTGGTCGCCGTCGGAGTAGCTGAGCACCATCAGAAGCCGGTTGAGGAATTGCCTGGCGTCTACGAGCGCGTCGTCGGAATTCGTCCACGTCATCGCGCTATTCACGTTCGGGTAAAGTCCTCGAGGGCCCAGTTGCGGCTCTCCATACGGTTTCAAATTGACATAGCGGCTGCCGGTTTCCATCGTCTGCAGGATTTCTTCCACCCCATCGATGCTATTGATGAGGCTCGGTATCCCCATGAACTCCTTGGTGTCCAGTGAGTTGTGGTATCCGGCGTACTGGCCATAAACGGTGCGCGCCAACTGGCCGAAGGGCAGATTGAACCCGGGGAGCAATATTGCCGCTCATCCGATCCGCCAGCCGGATCAAACGGCCGAATCTCGATGGGATACTCTTCGTCGTTCTTGAGGTATTGAACCACGCGGTCCGCCAGGCTGTTCCCGCGTCGACTCATTTTGTAACTGAGCTTTTTCGAGGGACCACCCAAACAAGTGAGGACGATTCCAGATACCAGCTTGTCGCGGAGATGATCGGCGTATCGATACAGGTAGCAGAGCGCTCCAATCGTCTCGGGATTCAACAGAAACCGGTAGGTGAATCGCCGGCGAGGCCACTTGCTGATGCGGTCAAATAGCCCCAGCAGCACCAGGGGGCCGCTGAGTTCGTTGTTCGCCAGCGAGGGGTGGCAGAGGTAGGAGGTCAGCAGAATTTCGCTGGAAGAGTCACCTGCGAGCACGCAGTGGCCGAACTGAACGCCACCGTCATAGTGAAAGTCGCTGTCGATCTGAGCGTGGTACTCTCCGTCCGGCAGCGAACGCAGCAGGCGGTCGGGCAGGCAAAAGCCCCAGGTCCGTTTGTAATAGCTGGTTACGTAAGGGATTGCGTCTGGATATGCGGGCACACTATGCAGGTGGGGCCTTAACTCGGCCAAACTGAGGCGGTGGTTGATCGGCTGCGAGAAATTGACTACGGAGAGCGTGCTCTCCGCCAGATCCGCGATCACTCGACCTTCGGGATCACTGAGCTTGGCGCTGCGGATACTCCACGAAGGGGGCACCGTCCAATCGAAAACCTCTGTATCCGTGGGCACGGTCTCGATCTCTAACGGCATATGCCGTTGAAATATTGCCAGGCTGCGACGGAATCCTTCCCCGGTGATGCTCCGGCAGATAGGAAATAATTCGTCGAACAAATCTTCCAGGAAATCCTCGTTCATTGGCGTGCTCTCCTCTTTCGCAACCAAGACAAGCATAATTACTGCAAGGTCACTCGACCCTTTTTCCGAAGCACTTTCAAGATGAGTTTCCGTAGAGTGAGCTCTGGGGGTCAACCCTGCCCGACGCGCCCCAGGGCGATCAGGCTCCAAACCGTGTTCGCGGCCAGCAGTCCGATGACGCCGGCAGTCACCCAAGGACGGAAGCGTGTCTCCATGAAATCAGCGAGAACTCCGGCCACGAAGAGAAACAGAAACGGCACAGCGGCTAGAAGAAATCCTGCGCCGCCCACGTGCGGATGCGCCATCCCCAGTACGAGGAAGAGCAGCGACACCAAGAGCGGCGCGGTGTTGCCAAAGTAGCGCGTGCGCGGCCACGCGGCATAGGTCCCTAGCGCGACCGGCACGGCCAGCACAAATGCCGGACACGCGCGCCCCAACTTCACTGCCACTTGGCGGTAGACTTCCGGGATCGCAAAAGCTCGCCAGGTCGCTCCCCAGAACCCGGCGTGGCGCATGCTTTCGGCGAATGCGTGTAGATGAAAAAAATACGCGGCAAACAGCAGGACGAAACCAACCGTGCACGCCGCTAGCCAGATGACCACTCCCGCCTGCCGCCGCACCGGCGCCACGTAGAGCAGAAATGCCAGCGCCAGCGGCACCACCACGATCATGGAAAACTGCGCGCCGGTGGCGATGGCCAGCGACACTCCCAGCAGCACGATGCGCCGCCAGTTCCACAGCACCACTTCGCGCGGCGCATAGAGCGTGTGCGCGACCGCGATCGCGGTGAAGATGGCCCCAAAGGCTCCCCACGCAGCCGCGATTTCGGGCTCCGTATGCCACACCGCGCTGGCCTGAATCATGGCCGGCGAGAAGCAGTAGAGCGCCAGCGCGACGAACCCGCCATGGTTCCCGCAGAGCCGCCGTGCTACGTACCACAACGACGCGCCCAGCAGCACGCCGCACGCCAGAAACGGCAGGCGGGTCAACCATCCCCAATAGGCGAACGAGTCTGAACTCCACCAGCGCTCCGGCATCGCCAGCAGTGGCGCGGCCGACACGAGCGGCAGCAGCGGCGAACGCTCGGTGTCGTAGTCGTCTTTACTGTTGGAGACGTCTGACAGCTGCGTGGCCGGCGCCTCCAACGCGTCGCGATACGGCGCGCCAGCGATCCCGTGGCCATGCCACTGCGACCATCCAGCGGCGATGCGCTCGCCCTCGGATTCTTCCGCGCCATGCCTTATTTGTGATTGCGAGTTCCACTGCATGCGCCACTGCGACCTGACCAGCCAACCGGCCTGGGCGAGAAACGCCAGCAGCAGCAGCCCGGCCAGGAACTGGGGACGTCCGAAACGCTCGCGTGTGAAATATCCGCTCACAAGGAAACCGAGTGTTTTACCATGACCCAGCCCCTCTGCGGGGAAACTTCTTTGGCGGACGACATCACAGTAACGAAGGCCGAGGTCGCACGGGACTCATCCGGCGAACCAGCTAGAGTATCAGCCGGAGAACCCCGCGGCCACGCGGCCACTGACGGCGCCGCTGTGCCGAGCTTCGCCGCGGCGACGCAACCCTCCTACGCACACTCGCTTTTCTTTTCCCGCGACGGTGGAGGCAACGGCGACCGCGACGGCCTGCGGGCCGGCTGGGGATTCGCGTTCTACGCGTTGACGTTCTATCTGTTGCAGAGGGTTGCGGGCGATCTGGTCGGGGCTTGGAATCTGGGCGCGCTGCGGGCGGCGACGGCGCTGGAGTTCGCCTTCTTTGTGGCGGCGGCAATTCCTGCGTTGGTGCTGGCGCGGATTGAGCATCGCCGCTGGGGCGTCTACGGATTGCCGCTGGGGCAGGCGTTCGGGAAACTCTTCTGGGTGGGCGCGGCGTGGGGCTTCGCCGGGATAACGCTGCTGCTCGTAGCCTTGCATGGGCTGCACGTTTTTGATTTTGGCCATATCGTGCTGCATGGCGCGCGCTTGGCAAAGTTCGCGGCGTTCTGGGCGGGGACGTTTCTTCTGGTGGGTTTTTATGAAGAGTTCCTGTTTCGTGGCTACTCGCTGTTCACGCTGGCGCGCGGCATTGGCTTCTGGTGGGCGGCAGCGGCGCTTTCAGTGACATTTGGGCTGATCCATCTGGGCAACGGAGGCGAAGACTGGCGCGGCGTGCTGGCGGCGGCGGTAATTGGATTTTTTTTCTGCCTCACGTTGCGGCGCACCGGGTCCCTGTGGTTTGCCGTGGGGTTTCATGCGGCGTGGGATTGGGGAGAGAGTTTTTTTTATTCCGTGCCGGACAGCGGGAGCGTTTCGCCGGGGCATCTGTTGAGCTCGTCGTTCCACGGCGCGACTTGGCTAACCGGAGGCTCGGTGGGGCCAGAGGGAAGCGTGATGTGTTTCGTAGTGATGGCGGTGGTGTGGGTAGCGTTCGGGCGGATGTATCCGGCAGCATCTCCAGCGCGCGCGTCTGTGCCGCTGCAGGCGACGGAAGGTTCCTCGTCGCTGCGCTCCTCGGAATGACAAATCAAGAAGAGAAATGGCAAACTTTCTTTGGACAAACTTTCTTTGAGGGTGCTGGCTGCCGCTTCCCGGTTTGGGATTCTGCTCGCAATGAACTGGCCTTCTTCTTCTCCTAATCTTCGCCTCAGCCTATACTGCTTGCATGACCCCGGACACTGATCTGATCGAGCCTGATCTGCTCGCGCCGCTGCGCAGCTACTGGGGATACAGCTCGTTCCGGCCTTTACAGGAACGCATCGTGCGCAGCCTGCTGGCCGGGCGCGACACTTGCGTCGTGATGCCCACCGGCGGAGGCAAGTCACTTTGCTACCAGTTGCCGGCGGTGGTTTCGGGGCGCACCGCAGTGGTGGTTTCTCCGCTGATCGCGTTGATGCAGGATCAGGCGGCGCAACTGGCACAGATGGGAATTCCAGCAGCGGTGCTCAACAGCACTCTCAGCGACCAGCAGCAGTCAAGCGTGATTAAGCAAGCCCGCGAGGGCGCATACCGGCTGCTCTATCTTTCTCCGGAGAGGCTGGCGCGCGGCGACACCATCGGATGGTTGCAGACAGTTCCCATTGCATTCTTCGCCATTGACGAAGCTCACTGCATTTCCGAGTGGGGACACGAATTCCGTCCCGAATACCGGCAGCTGAACCGGCTGCGCGGGCATTTTCCCGATCACCCCATCGCTGCGTTTACGGCCAGCGCGACGCAGCATGTGCGGCATGACATTCTGGCGCAACTTCAGCTGCGCGCTCCGGATAAATATATTGCCAGCTTTCACCGCGCGAACCTGTGCTACATCGTCCGCGAATGTAATGCTGTCGAACAGCCGGCGATGCTGGTGAATGCTCTCCACACCTACACTGATGGCAGCGTCATAGTGTACGCGCCGACCGTCAACAAGGTGGAGGAGACGGTCGACTTCCTGGAAGACCAAGGGCTGCCGGCCGCGGCATACCACGGCAAAATGGACTCGACTTCACGCAAGCGCAATCAAGAGCGCTGGATGTCGGACGAAGTACGGGTGCTGGTGGGGACGATCGCATTCGGGCTGGGGATTAACAAGGCGACAGTGCGGGCCGTGATCCATTTAGCCTTGCCGAAATCGATTGAGCAGTATTACCAGGAGGCGGGACGCGCCGGGCGCGACGGCAAGCCCGCTGATTGCGTGATGCTCTGGCAGAAAGCGGACGCGGGGTTACTGGGATTTTTTGCCAACCAGATTCTCGATTCGGCGGAGCGCGACCGGGCGTGGCAGCGATATCACGTGATCCGCGCGTTTGTGGAATCGAACCGCTGCCGGCACCGGCAGATTTGCACGCATTTCGGCGAGACTCCCAAGTGGGAATCTTGTGGCGCCTGCGATGTGTGCGGGACCTCGCCGGCTTGGCTGGCGAAGGTGTTTGCGCCGGATCCGCGGAAGCGGCAGCGGTTTGGCGCGGCGGCGCCGGCGACTGCACGCGCCCCGCGCGCGGCTGGAAGTTCAGAGCAGTCATCGTCTCTAACGTCGTCGTTACCCGAGGCGGAGGCTCCCATCAGCGCCGAGGAAGAGGCACTGCGCGAGTATCTTCGCGAGTGGCGACGCACCACGGCGAAGGAGCAGGGTGTTCCCGCCTACGTGGTGTTGCACGATTCTTCGCTCGAAGAAATTTGCCGAATGCGGCCGAAGGTTCTCGCGGAGCTTCTGCAAATCACAGGGATTGGGGAGCGCAAAGCGGCGGCGTTCGGACAGCAGATTCTCGATGCGCTGTTGCGCTTCAGCAAGGGAGCACGCGCGGCCGCGCCGCCGCCGAAAAAAACGGCCCCCGCGTTGGAGACGCTAAGCCTTCTCGCTGCCGGGAAAAATTTCGAAGAGATTGCGCAGATTCGCGGACGCCAGGTTACGACGGTGGTGAACGCGGTGGCGAATCTGGTGGAGAGCGGGTTGCTGGAATTTCAGCAGGCGTGGATTGATCCGACCCGGGAATCCGTGATTGAAGCGGCCTGCGGGCAGTTGGGATTGGAACGGCTGCGCCCGCTGAAAGATGCGTTGCCGCCGGAGATTACGTTCGATGAGATCCGGCTGGTGGTCGCGCGGCTGCGGCGCGAGCAGGATGGGAAGAAGGATGCAGTTTCGGCGTAGGCCGTGTGGGGGCGGGCACTCGGGCCGGCCGCTTCTGACTTTAGCCGCCCGAACGCCAGCGCTTTGGGAGCGTTGGCGTCGGGCTTCGCCCAAGCTTGGACAGCCGAAGCGGCTGTCCCTACGTGGTTCTTTTTCCTACGGCAGCAGGCCGAAGGCGCCGACGCCGGTGGTCGTGCCGACGTAGACTTTGCCGTTAGCGATCGTGGGGATAATGAATTTGTTACCGGCTCCGAATTGATCGCGGCCGCCGGAGGCCTGGTTGCTATTGTAAAGCTCGACTAACGTTTTAGCGTTGAAGGCGTGCAGCACCGCGGGGTTGCTGTTCTCCGAAGCCCAGACGATGGCGTCGGCGTCGCCGTTGGCCGAGATGCTGGGCGTAGCGCCGGGATAGGCAAAAGCTTTCACAGTTTGGGCGACCGGGCTAGGTAACAGCTTGGCGCTCTTGAATGCGAACTCCAGAATCGGCTGGCCTACCGGGCCGTAATAGAGCCTGCTGTCGAAGTAAGCGGGCATGGACCAGATTCCGCCGGGCAAGGCTCCGGCGAGTTCCTGGTACATTTTGTTGGTGGAATTGAACCCACCCATGCCGTTGCGGTTCACCACGTAGAGATTGGAATCCTTGCCCGCGCCCACCGCGAGATCCCAGAGATTGCCCTGAGCGTCTTTCATCGCAGGCAAGAGCAGAGCTCCGCCGGAGCCGAGGTCGGTGTCGGAACCGTTTTCGCTTTCCTGGTTGAACATCTCAAAGTAATCGGTGACGGCGAGGCCGCCCTTGGTGGAGAGTTTGAGGAATGCGTTGCCGTAGTCGCCCTCGCTGGGAAATCCGCCGGCGTTGAGCGTGCTGTCAAAGTAGCCGTTGGCGTCGAGGAAATAAATGTTGTTATCCGCGTCCGCGGTCAAGCCGGCGCCAGCGCCCCAGATTGCGCCTTCGTTGCCGTTCGGGGTTACGTTGAGCACGGTGGTCTGCGCGAGGGTGGAGGCCTTGTATCCCATGATCCAGCCGGTGTAGGGACGGTCGTCACAGTGCGAGGCCCAGGCCAGGTAAACCGTGTCGTCGATGAGGAGCAAGCCGGAGCGCTCTTTGTATTGCGCCGGGTCGAAGATCACAACGCCGCCGGAACTGTTGTCGCCAGTGCCAGGGTACGTGGCCGAGATGTCGACCGGACCATTGTGCAGCTCGTTGCCGGTGGCGGCGTCCAGCGCGTGCAGGCGCTGGTGGTAGTTTCCGGAACTGTCCTTGGACATGGCCACGAGATAGATGACGCCATTCGAATTCTTGGGCCGGTCGATAACCGGCGTGGAGGTGATGCCGATCTCGGGACTGACCTGGCCGCAGCCGCGGTCGTCGGAGGGCGTCTCGCCAGTCTTGAGTGCAGTCGCCTGCCAGACGAGCGCGCCAGTATCGGCATTGAAGGCGTAGGCACTGTCGTGTTCGCTGACCACGATGAGCAGGTTTTGCGTGCCGTTGGCAGTGGAGACAGCATGCAGGTAGAGAGGCTGAGCGTCGACCCGCCCGTCAACCGTGACGGTAAACAATTTGCCGAACGTAGCGGAGTTCACGTTGGCCAGCGTGAGAATGGTTTCTTTCGAGTTGAGCCCGTTGCGGGAGTTGTTGTTGTGGTAGGTGAGAACGTCCTGCTGGGAATGGGACAGCGCCGGAGCGAGACACAGGAAGCAGGCCAACAGCGCGATGGAGCTTGAGGAACGGCGGAGGAAAGCGGAGTGTGTAAGGAATCCCATTAGGTTCGTCTCCCGATACTGTGAAAAGCCTGGTGCACGGCGGTGGCAATGCGCGTTCGGAAAAGCGCCGATAAGATGCTCATCGTTAGAATCCAGTTGCGCCATTCGCAAAAAGTTCCTGATTGGTGGCGGAACAGTGAACACTGAGCAAAGAAGCCGGCGAAGCGGGCGACCAGTTGCGAAGTACTCTTGACTCTAAGTCTGGCAAAGTTTCCGCCCGAGCGCAAAGGGTCTTTGGTACATGGGGTGGGCGAGCGAGAAACTCGCGACGGCCCTGTCCAAAATCACGCCCCCGAGCGAAAGTCTCGAAGAAAAACCTTCCCAAAAACAAAGAAACATGGAGGGGCAAACGCTTCCTCGTCCGCCCAGGCGGTAGCAGATGAGAACCGCGCACGTGGAGCCCCGGACGGCCTCGTCCGGGGTGTAGCCCCGCGAACTCATCCCCGCAAGAACGTTCAGTGCGCTTCTTCTGCAGCCGGGGCGGTATCAGGCGTGTCAACCCTTTGAAAAGTGTGAGGCAGGGCGGGCGGGAGCTCGAAGTCTCCAACATCCTTGCCCGACGTGGCAGCCGTCATGAAGTTCAGCCAGATTGGGAGCGCGGCGCGGGCTCCGGTTTCTTTGGCGCCCAGCGTTCTCTTTTCGTCGAAGCCCACCCACACGCCGCAAGTCATCGCCGGAGAGAAGCCGACGAACCAGGCGTCGGTGAAGTCGTTGGTGGTGCCGGTTTTTCCGGCGACCGGAAACGGCAGCTTCGCGGCCGCAACGCCAGTGCCGTGCAACACCACCTCGCGCAGCATCGACGTCATGATGCGAGCGGTGCGCTGGCTGATGGCGTCTTTCACGTCGGGAAAATCTTCTTCCAGCAATCGGCCTTCGTAATCGGTAACGCGGGTAATATAGCGCGGCGTGATGCGCACGCCGTCATTGGGGAACACGCTGTAAGCGGAAGTTTGCTCGTACAGGCTGATTTCGTCGGAACCGAGTGCCACGGAAAGATACGGTTGCAACGGCGCGGTAATGCCGAAGCGGCGCGCGTAGCTGATGACGGCGGGCATTCCGATTTTGTCGGCGAGCTTCAGCGCAGGAATGTTGCGCGACTGGGCGAGAGCGCGGCGCAGCGTGATGATGCCTTCATATCTCTCGTCGTAGTTGTGCGGAGAATAAGGTCCGTTGGAAGTGGGAAAGCTGATGGGCTCGTCGAGAATGGTGTCGTCGGGACTGCCACCTTCGTCGATCACCGCGGTATAAACGTAAGGCTTGAAGGACGAGCCGACCTGTCGCCGGGCTTGGGTGACGCGGTCGAATTTGGAATCGTTGAAGTCGCGGCCACCGACCATGGCGAGCACGCCGCCGGTAGCGTTGTCGAGAGCGAGCAGCGCGCCTTGCGCGCCGGAATCCTGTTCGAGGCTCACTTTTGCGGCGCCGTTCGCGCCCAGCGAGAGAATCTTGACGTAGCAAATATCGCCGGCCTTGAGAATGTTCTGCAGCTTGGCGGTGGTCCAGGCCACGTCAGGCTGGCTGAGCGCGGCGGTGTAGCGGCCGAATTTCAGCGTGGCGATGCCGGGTCCGGCCGCTGTGACGAGAGCATGAATGTAGCCGTTGACTTCAGGTTCGTCGTCCCAATCGGCGTGTGCGTATTTCTCGATGGTCAGGCCCGCGGCGAGAACGTTATCGAGATGACCCTTCCAGCCGTGACGGCGTTCGTAGGCGGCGAGGCCGTCGAGCACAGCCTGGTTCGCGGCTTTCTGAAGATCGACATCGAGCGAGGTGTAAACCTTGAGCCCGCCTTCGTGAACCTGATCGGTTCCATATTTCGATTCGAGGTAGCGGCGGATTTCCTCGACAAAATAAGGCGCGAGGGAGTTAGGGTCATGGGCCAAATGTAAAACGATAGGAGCGGAACGGGCGTCGGCGGCCTGCGCGGCGGTGATTTTGCCATCTTCGAGCATGGCGTTGATGACCAGGTTGCGGCGCTTCTGCGCGCGGTCGGCATGGTTGATCGGAGAATAGACAATCGCGCTCTTGGGCAAGCCGGCGAGCAGCGCGGCCTCGTCGAGCGTGAGCTGGCGCGCCGGCTTGCTGAAGTAATACTCAGATGCGGCTTCGAAACCGTAAACGCCGTGGCCAAGAAAAATCTGGTTGGCGTAGAGCGTAAAGATTTGCGGCTTAGTAAACCGGCGCTCGATCTGGATCGCGAGCATCGTCTCCTGCACCTTGCGATGGAACGAGCGGTCGGGCGAAAGAAAAAGATTGCGCGCCAGCTGCATCGTAAGCGTGGACGCGCCCTGCACTCGCCCGCCGGATTCCACGTCGCGATAAGCGGCGCCGACGATGCGCCAGAAATTGATTCCAGAATGAGTGTAGAAATCTTTATCTTCGATGGAAACCAGCGCGTCGCGCAGCACCGGCGGAAAGTCTTCGTATGTGGCGACCACGCGGCGCTGCAGCGCAAACGAACCAATGACGCGGCCGTGGTCGTCATAGAGTTCGGTGATCGAACTGGGCCGGTAGTTTTCGAGCGCGTCCACTTGTGGCAGATCAGTGGTGTAAACCAGCAGCAGTCCCGCAGTAGCGCCGACCAGCGCGGAGATGAGCACGAGCAGGCTGAACAGCACCCGCCCCACGAACTTGCGTCCGGCAATCTCTACCGTCGGAAGTTCCTCGTAGAGGGATTTCATGATTCGCTCGAGTCGGTGCGGATGAAGTCAGGATAGCATTGTGGAGCGCAGCCTTCGGCAAATCCCCGGCTGGCATGGGCCCAATCAAAACACAATCGCGCGCCTTGCGGCGCGCGATTCATTTCACCGAGATCTAATTTCCCAACTAGCTGCTGCGGGCCTTCAATACTTCGACGGCTTTGTTCAACTGGTCGTCCTGGGTTTTCTTGGGCTTTTCCTGCTCGGTGGTGTCGGGCTGCGAGTCTTCATCGTCGGGGCCGACGTTTTCTTCGTCATCGGCGACCACAACGTTTGGTGTGACGGCGGTGTCTTGAATCGCCTTGCCGCTGGGCGAGTAATACTTGGCTACGGAAAGAATCAGCGCCCCGCCATCGGGCAGATCGAAAGTTTTCGGCACCGAGCCATCGCCGAAAGTTTTTTCGCCGACAACATCGCCGCGGGCGTTCTCGAGAATCGCGGAAGCCACGATCTCAGCCGCTCCGGCAGTACCTCGATTGACCAGAACGACGACAGGAAGCGTGGTGATCGCTTTGGCCGCATCGGCGTTATAGGCCTGCCGCGGAACTTTTTGCCCCTGCAGGTAAGTGATGGTGCCGTGATTCAGAAAAAGATTGGCGACCGCGATGCCTTCGCTCTCATCCCCGGCAGAGGTGTAGCGCAGGTCAATGAGCAGTTTCTTTGCGCCGGATTTTTCCAGCGACTTGATCTTCGACGAGATTTCCTGAGCCTTGCCCTTGGTCAGCGCGTCGACTTTGATGTAGCCGATTTCGTCCGGCATGATCTTGTCGGTGATCGGCGGAACCGCGACGATGTCGCGCGTGATCACAACCTTCTGCGGCTCAGCGCGGCGGGCGCGCACTACCGACACGTTCACCGTGGATCCCGGTACTCCGGCCAGTACGCTGCGAATTTCCGGCAGCGACATTTCGCGCGTGCTCTGGCCTTCGATCGATTCAAAAATGTCGGTCGGCTCAATGCCGGCCTTCTCCGCGGGCGAGCCCGGCAGCACGGAGACCACGGCAGCATAGCCAAAACGTTTGGAGATGGTCGCGCCGATCTCTCCCTTGGCCTCGGCCTTGTGCGCCTTGTACGCCTTGTAGGCTTCAGGCGTCATGTAGCTGGAGTTGGGGTCGAGCGATTCCAGCAGGCCGTGCAGGGCGCCGTCGGTCACCTTGGGAATGTTCGGTTCCTCGACGTACTCGCTATGCACGCGCGACAGAACTTCGCTGTAGACCTGCAACTGGCGGTAAGCGCCGTCGTTCGACGAGGCGTGCACTCCGCCCAGCGAACCGACAACCACAAACAGCAATACCGCAAAGGATGTAACCAGTACCGCGGCCTTCGTTTTCATGGACATCAGATTTTTCGTTTCCTGGCAGGAATCGACTTCGGAGGAACTTCAAGCATTATATATCTTTAGATGCCGATTGCGACCCCCAGGGTGCCCGCCTTGTGTCTTCAGTAACTTAGGAACCGTCCTGGACGGTAGCGTGCAATCGGCACTCTCGCCCGCTGCTTTTGATCAGACGACCCAAGATTGGAACGGTTATCCGTCGGGTGCCCCATTTCTCGCGTTCTTTGCGAGAAGTGGGGATTTTCGGCGTCCCGAGCCACAACCCCAACGAATGATCGTTGTCCTCCTGCAGGTTTATTTTCCATTCGCTCATTTTGTTCATCGTGGGAGCAAACTTCGAAGTCCCACTTCTCGCAAACAACGCGAGAAATGGGGCACCCGCACTCGTTTCCGGAGACCTACGAACTGGGCTTAAAGCTCAAAGTGAGCAGGGTTTGGGTGGAGGCGGCGCGTCCATTCATCAGGTAAGGCTTGAAGCGCCATTGCTTTACGGCATCGATGGCGGTGCGGGCGAAGGCCAGCGAGCCTTGAATAAACTTAGCATCCTGCACGGTGCCGTCACGGCCGATCAGAACTTGAAGAGTTACGGTGCCAGCCTGTCCGCGAGCCGACGGAGGATACACAGGCGTCGCTTGTTGGATGAGCAGACCGCGCGCGGTGGCCTCGGGCAGGTTTACTGGCTCAATCGAGGGCAGAGCAGCTTCGGGCGGCTTGTTGCCGCTGGCTTCGGGAGACATCGTCGCCATTCCAGATTTCAGGCTGGAAGGAATTCCCGAGAGGTTCGGAGTGGAAGCATTCGAACTCGAACCCGCCGCAGCAGAAACATTGTTCACTGGCTGAAAGACCGGAGCGGATTGGGTTGTCTGAACCGCTGGCGTCGGAATTGAAGCGGCCGTTGACGCCACCGATGAATTGGGGCGGAATGGATCCGTTGGCGCACTGGCAACTGCCAGCGTCGTCGAACCCTGCGCCGGACCTGGCGCGGGCGTCGCCGGTTGCGACGTCGCATTCTGCATGGAACTGGCTGAAGTCTGACCCTGGATCGCTGGATTTTGTACGCCTGGATTCTGCTGCGCCGGATTCTGCACAACTGGATTCTGCACAGCTTGACCGTCGGGTGTCTGACCGGACGCGACTTGACCCGCCGGAATCTGACCGGCGGGGACCTGGTTTGGATCCGACTGCGCCGGTGCGCCGCTGGCCGAGGTGGCGCTGGCTTGAGCCGCAGACGGGTCAGCATTGGCGGTCCCGTTCGCTGACGGTTTTATTGTGGGGTCGACTACGGGCAACACGCGAATCTGCGAAGGGTCGGTGTTGGCGTCGGGGATATTCTCCGCGACCGGGAGCTTGTATTCATCGCCGGCGCGCCCGAAACTTTCATGAGCCTGGGGTGACGGCGCGGTAGGGGCCGGCTGCGGGTTCAGCCAGTTGTGTCCCGCGCGGGCGGCCTTGCCTACCGCGAGCTTCACGTCTCTTTCAAGCACGGCCTGGGGCACGGTGAAATATGCAACCGCGGCAGCAACAATAACGGCCGCGGCGATCGCCAGTTTCTTGAGCCAAGGGCGCGGCTGGGTGGGCTCTTTTTCGGAGTCGGTTTTTTCTCCCGTGATGTAGGCGAACAGCACAGCTTCTTCGCGCTGTTGCGAATCGGGTCGCGGCGGGTCGGGGTTCGGAGAATTGGGGTCCGGGGAATTAGAGTTAAGAGAACGAAAGCGTGCCTCGGCGGATTCCCGCGCTTCGCCCTGCGTATCCGGATTGTCCTGAGCGTGCGCAACCGGCCGGAAAGATGCCGGCTGGTCGTAACCGAGCAGTTGAGCTTTCTCTGGCGGCGGCGCTGGTTCCGGCTGCGCCTCTTCCTCGGCGGGCATCGATTTGGCGCGCGATTTCAGATACCAGGCTAAACCGCGAGGCTCGTCGTCCGGGAGATCCGGCGTGGGGGCAGGCGCTGGCGCCGCTGCCGCGAACTGCGCTGGCCGTGTGGATTGCGATACGGGTCCGGAAATAAGCTCCAGATCTTTGAGCGGATCGATTTGTGCCGCGGCTGCCTGGTCCAGTGATTTCTGTACGTCGGAAGACTCCGTGTCGAATTGTGCGCCGGGGAGCGATCCCGAGGGCTGCAGAAATTCGCCGTGGTGCAGAGTGCTTTGCACCTCCATGGGGAGCATCGCGTTCGCAGCTGCGGAACTGGCCGCCGCGGCGGCAGCGGCGGCTTGCGCCGGAGCTTCGAGCTTGGAGCGCAGAAGATCGCGCGCGGTGGCCAGCGTGTCCTTCACCTGGTTGACGATCAGCGGCTTGCGCAGCACTGAGTTGGCGCCCGCCTGCAGCGCGGTGGGCACGCTGGCGTCATCGCTCACAATCGCCAGCGTTAAAGGGCGGTCGGCGGGTTTGCGCTCGCGGGCGGTGTTGAGCAGGAAACCGGCTTCCGGCTGGCTGCTCCAGTCGATAATGACAATCTGAAATGGCCGGGCCGAAACTTTCTCCACGGCTTCAACGGCTTGAATGCAGGATTCTCCTTCGATCTCGAGTTCGGTCAAGACCTGGCCGATCGTCCGGAGAGTTTCCTCATCCGGGGAAAACAGGAGGCAACGAAGGGGCATACCTCTCAAGATTAGGAGGGGCAGTAACTTACAGCAAGATTACCGTGGTGGATTACCCATCCGGGCGGCGACTCCGGATGTACATGTACCTCGGGGCACTTGGTTGGGTCCGGGGCGTCGCAATCTCGGCTTCGGGCTTCAGCTTTCGGGCTTCAGCAAAACGGCTCGTTCATCAGTGGGCGCCGGCAAACAACCGTCTCCTGCAGCATTCGCGAAAGCCGAAGCCCCGAAGCCCCACACGCCGAACCTCGGACCTAACCCTTCGGGTGCGCTAGAATGCTCGGTCGATTGGACGATCAATCATGGGAATGCAGGAACACAACTATTGGCTGACGACCGTGGAGATGCCGCGGCCTGAGACTTTACCTCTGCCGGAGAGCGTGGACGTTGCGGTGATTGGGGCTGGTTTCACCGGGCTCTCGGCGGCGCGCACGCTGGCGAAGCGCGGGGCGAAAGTGGCGGTGCTGGAGTCGGAAACCATCGGCTGGGGTGCCAGTTCGCGCAACGGCGGCATGGTGCTGACCGGGATGAAGCTGGGCGTGAACAAATTGATTTCCATGTATGGCCGCGAACTGACGCAGCGCATGTATGCGGCGTCGCTGGCGACGATTGATTGCGTCGAACAGATCGTGCGCGAAGAGGGAATCGAGTGCGACTTCTCGCGCAGCGGGCATCTCGAAGTCGCCTGCAAGCAAAAGCATTTCGACGACTACGCGCGGCAGGCGGAAGTGATCGCGCGGGAATTCAATCACGAATTGCGCGTGGTGCAGCGGCAGGACCTGAGCGCGGAGATTGGATCGAACATTTATTTCGGCGGCATGGTGGATGAAGTGAGCGCGGGATTGAATCCCGCACGCTATGTTGCGGGGTTGGCACACGCTGCCATCAAGGCCGGCGCGGAGATTTTCGAACATGCCCGCCTCGAGACCCTGGAGCGCGAATCACGGCAAGGCGAAACGGGATGGAAGCTGACCACGTCGCGGGGTGTGACCTGGGCGCACGATGTGTTCGTTGGCACCAGCGGATACACGGGGCGCGCGACTCCGGCGCTGCAGAAAAAAATCATTCCGATCGGCTCGTTCATCATCACGACCGAAATCGTGCCGGAAAAACTTGCGCGCGAACTGAGCCCGCGCAATCGCATGATCTACGATTCGAAGAATTACCTCTACTACTACCGGCTCACGCCCGACTGCCGCATGCTGTTCGGCGGTCGCGCCGCGTTTTTCCCGGAGAACGACCAGACGGTGCGGCGCAGCGCCGAGATTCTGCGCCGCGGCATGATCGATGTGTATCCCCAGCTCAGCGACGCCAAAGTGGAATATGTCTGGGGAGGCACGCTCGATTTCGCCTTCGACATCATGCCCCACGCGGGGCAGATGGATGGCATGTATTACGCCGTCGGCTATGCCGGACACGGGGTCGCCATGGCCACGTATCAAGGCCAGAAGATGGCGGAGATGATCGCAGGGGAAAGGACCGCCGCACACGCGATGGCCGGCGATAAGCCGGAGAATCCATTTGTGGGCATCCCGTTCCCGGGCGCCCCGCTCGGGCTGTACAACGGCAGGCCGTGGTTCCTGCCATTCGCGGGCGCATGGTACAAATTCTTGGATTGGGTGAGCTGAATCAGATCGCTGTCGACCCCGGGGTCCAAAATATTGCGTTGTCATCCTGAGCGAAGCGAAGGACCCATGCACTTCTTCTGCGGCGCCCGTGCTTCAGGCGAATTGCAAAGGTCCTTCGGCGGGCACCTCAGGATGACAAAGTGATAAAGCCACCCTACTCATACGCCAGCGCGTCAATCGGATCCTTCTGCGCCGCCTTATACGCCGGATACAGCGCACCCAAAGTCGCCCCCACCAGCGCGATCAGCGTTGCCCGCAGCATCCATTCATTGCTTTTGTCGATATGCACCAGCGGCCAGCGATGCTCAATTCCCAGACGCGCCAACAGGCTCACCGCAATCCCCACCGCAATCCCCGCCAGCGCCAGCAGAATCGTCTCGCGCAAAATCACGTTCACGATGTAGGCCTTCGACGCGCCCATCGATTTCAGAATTCCGATCTCCCGCGTGCGCTCCATCACGGCTGTATACATGGCCTGGAAAATCACCAGAAATCCGATAATCAGGCTCACTCCAATCACCACGCCAATAAATGGACGAAACCCCGGAAGATTGCTGGGCGTCATCATGCTCAGGTATTCCTGCATGGAACGCACGGTGTAATTCTCCATCCCAGGCTGCTGCTTCACCTCGGCCACCACCGCGTCGGCGTTCGCGGGTTCATCGAGCTTCAAATAAAACACGGAGGCCTTGTCTTGCGCTCCAATCAAATCCTGCATCGTTGTCATGGGCACAAATTTCCGCGCCCCTCGTCCGTTCTCCACGATGCCGCAAACCCGAAACGAATGGTTCAAAATATTCATCGTGTCACCGATCTTCACATGCCGTTGCCGCGCGATAAAGTCATCCACCAGCACGTCGTCCGGTCCCTGAAAAGGCCCGCCCTTGAGGTAAGTGAACGGCATACTCAAAGCCTCGAAGCTGGTGATATCAATCCCGTCAATCACTTCCACTCCGCCGCTGGTGGCGATCTGCCAGACCACCGGGCTTACCACCTTCACGTGCGGCATGCCGCGCAGCACATCGGCAACCTTCAACGAAACCGGCGCCCCGCTGATGGCCGCAAAAAACGAAGACCCCGGCGGCTGCACGATCACATCAAAACCAATCCCCGCCTGCCGGTTCTTGTTGTCGTTCATGAGGCCGTAGCACAAGCCCACGATCAGCAGGATCAGCGTGACTTCGAGCGCAATGGCCACAACGCTGATCAGCGACCGGATCGGCCGGTGCACCAGATTGGCGACCACCATTTTATTCATCATGACTGGTTCGATGGCTTGTTCAAGATTGACTTGCTTTGGGAAGGGCACGGCTTCAGCCGTGCCGCTCGCCACCAATTTGAAGAGTCGGGCTTCAGCCCCTGCGGGACGCCCAGCCCCTACCGCTCCCGATCCGCCGACGGCACCTTCACGGAACTCGACTGTGGCCCATCCAGATGCACCACATCTGCTCCCGCCGGTTGTTCCAGCACGAACTGCTCATCTTTCAGCGGCTTGTTGATTTCCAGCTTCAACATGTTCAGCGTGATGTCGTACTCCTCCTGCGGCCGTCTGATCTCGATGCGCGAGGCGAAGTTCACTCCGTCGTAGTCCTTGTAGTTTGCGTAGCGCGCGTCCGTGCTCAGGTTGCCCTTATCGTCGTAGATGTATTGCGCGTGCGGCTTCAGATCCGTGCGGCTGAAAATAATTTTGCGCGACAGCACCAGATCATTATCGCCCACCATGCGGATCACCACCAGCTCGTAGTCCTCCTGCAGAATGGGATGCCCCTTGGCATCGTGCAGAATCTCGTAGCTGTTCTCCACCAGCGCCCGCTCGGGCGGCACGATCGGACGAATCAGCAGCGCGTCATAAATATTCTGCGGGCGGATATTCTCCAGAGGCTGGGAGGTGTTGGTGGTCTGCACTTCATTCCGCCCCATCACAAAGCGGTTCTTGGGAGGAATCCACAATTTGAAGTCCTGCCCATTGCTAACCATGTCGAACGCGGTGGTGCGAACGATCGGCAACAGCCCGACCATGTGCAGCATCGCAGGCGTCCGCGCCAGCACATAGCCGCGAATTTCCTTGTAGTCGGTAACCTCGCCCTTTTTGATCCCCCCGGCGGAGGTGTCAATATCCACAGTGGCCTGCAGAGACCCTATCTTCGCCGCCTGTTGGTTGACGGAGTCGATCAGTTCCTGCTGCGTCGCCGTGAGAAGCGGAGCCTTGGAATAGGTCTCTTCCACGGGCCGGGTCCGCAAAAAGACACCACAGCCGATCGCCGGCATCACCGCGAGCAGCAAAATCAGGGCCTGGAGAAGCAGGGTACGTCTTATCAAAATATTAAGATGATCTCCTGAAGTATTTGAGTATACCGCGACCAAGAAGGATGCAAAGCATTGAATTGATTCGACTAGCCCGCAAAGCGTATTCCGGCCTCTGCCTTCCGCACTCTGGCCACTGGCCTTTGACCCCTGCATTCCCCTCCCCTTACTAAAGTCAGCGCCCCCACCGCAAAACCAACGCTCCCCGCTCCACCATCATCTAAACTGAACCCATTGTGCGCAAGTTATTCTGGCTCATCTTCGTAGCTCTGCTGGCGGCCGCGGGCTGGTTCGCGTGGGCGATCTCCACTCCCACGGAACCCGCGGGGCAAACCTTCGTCCTGCTGCATCCCGGCTACTCCAGCCGCCGCATCGCAGCGGAACTCAAGTCTGCGGGCGTAATCCGCAGCGAGGAAGCCTTCATCCTCTGGCACTACGTGCACCGCCATCGTTCCCTCAAAGCCGGCGAATATCTCTTCGAAAAGTCCGACAATATTATCGGCATCCAGAAACGCCTCCGCCGCGGCGACGTCTACTTCCACACCGTCGTCGTCCCCGAGGGATTCACCATGTTCGACATCGCCCGCGCCATTGAAGCCGCGGGCCTCGGCCCGGCGCAGGATTTCCTGAAGGTGGCGCAGTCTGATACGGACATGATCGCCGACATGGCGCCGCACGCAAAATCGTTAGAGGGCTATCTTTTCCCCGACACTTATGATTTCACACGGATGATGACGATGAGGCAGATGGCCGGCGTGATGGTGTGCAATTTTCGGCGGGAAGCGGAGCGAATTGGTTTAGACCGCAGGGCGGTCCTGGTGATTGGCCAGCCCAGCGAGCCGAAGACCTCCAACGGCTGCTCTCCAAGTGAGGTTACCCTGAGTGCATCGGAAGATCTCACACCTCTCGAGCGCACCGTCATCATGGCCTCGATCGTAGAAAAAGAAACCCGAGTCCCGGATGAGCGCCCGTTGGTGGCCAGCGTCTACTACAACCGCCTGGGCCAGAACATCGCGCTCGACGCCGACCCCAGCATCATCTACGCTGAACTCCTGGCCGGAACCTACACCGGCGCACTGCACCACGCCGACATGCAGTTTCAATCTCCCTACAACACCTACCGCAATCCCGGACTGCCTCCCGGCCCCATCGGCAACCCCGGCCGCAGCTCTCTCGAAGCCGCTATGCAGCCCGCGCAATCCGACTATTATTATTTCGTCGCCGATGCCGAGGGCCACCATCGCTTCGCCCACAGCATTGAAGAGCACAACGAGAATGTAGCCGCCTATCGAAAAGCCATGCGCAACCGCTGAAGTGACCAGCGATCACTGTTCACTGACCCCTGATCCCTGGCCCCTGACCCCTGACTTCCATCCACCCCTGCAGAATCAAAACCGCCGCCATCCGGTCCACAGCCTTCCCGCGCTTCTCAATCGACAACTCCGTCTCGCGCAGCAGCCGGTTCGCCTCGGCAGAAGTCAGTCGCTCGTCCCAAAGATGTACCGGCAGCTTGAATCGCTTGCGAAGTTCCTCGGCAAACACACGCATCTTGTCCGACTGTATCCCTTCCGCCCCGCTCATGCGCAACGGCAACCCCACCACAATCTCCTTCACGTGATATTCCCGGATCACACCCCGCAACCGTTCGAAATCCGCCCGCTTGTTGCGGCGTTGTAAAGTCTCAATCCCCTGCGCGGTAATCCCCAACGGGTCAGACACCGCCATTCCAATGCGCCTCGCCCCCACGTCCAGCCCCAGAATTCTCCCCGCCGTTCGCCGTTCATCCGCCGCGCGAGGTCCCCGAGCATCGTCAGAGGAACGCTCAGAGGAATGTTCAGGCGTGCCGCCAGCCTTCTGCCCGAATCGGGAATCTTCGTCGCCGGGATCCATCGCGCGATTATCGATGCCGCCGCCTCCTGCTGGCAAGGCTCAGCTCACCAGGGATTACTCAGCCAGGTACCAGCCCCAGCATAAATGCAACCATAATAAGCACTTAGCCAACCCGCCAGCCGTCGCCGAAGCCTCTTTTCATGCCTTGCTTTCGGCTCCCGGTGGGAGTAACCTATTTGTTAGCATCGACTTCGGACTTCCCCGCAAAAGCCTGCCATCCTTGGGTGCCTGACATATGAGTAGTAACGACTTGAATTTCCACATCGGCGACAAGGTCGTCTATCCCAACCACGGTGTGGGTGTTATTGAACAGATCAGCAGCCGCTCGGTGGGCGCGACTGTGGAAAAGTTCTACCTGCTCAACATCAAAGCCAGCAGCCTGAAAGTCATGGTCCCTTGCCAAAACGTGGGCAGCGTCGGCCTGCGACGCGTTGTCCGCGACGGCGAGATCCAGAAAGTCCTTGATATTCTTTCCGTTAGCGACAGCGGCAGCAACGGCGACTGGAAAGATCGCTTCAAAGAAAATTCCGAGCGCATGCGCACCGGCTCCCTGATCGAAGTCGCCGGAGTTTTAAAAAGCCTGATCGCCCTGCACGCCGCCAAGCCGCTCTCCTTCCGCGAGAAAAAGATGCTGGAGCGCGCCCGCTACCTTCTGGTCAGCGAACTGGCCATGGCCCGCAACGTCGAAGAAACCAAAATCGAAGAAATCCTCACCACCGCCCTCGCCAAATGCAAACTGCGTTTCCCCGAAGCCAGCGAATTCCAGGCCTGATCGTTTTCCAATCCCAAATTTCCCTCCGCCCCCTCCGCGACCTTGGCGTTACCCCGTGTCCCTCTGTGCCCTCGGTGGTAAAGAAAATTCTTAGCAGCACCTCAGAGCTTCCCCTTTGACTTAGCTCCTCCTCATCCCTAAGATAAGCCGACTGCTACGATGCTCGGCCAAACGATCTCCCACTATCGCATTCTCGAAAAGCTCGGCGGTGGTGGCATGGGAGTCGTCTACAAAGCCGAAGACCTCAAGCTCCGCCGCTTCGTCGCCCTCAAGTTCCTCCCCGATGACGTCGCCAAAGACCAGCAGGCGCTCAGCCGTTTTCAACGCGAAGCGCAGTCCGCCTCGGCCCTGAACCATCCCAACATCTGCACCATTTACGAAATCGATGAAGAGAACGGTCAGGCCTTCATCGCCATGGAATTCCTCGACGGACAAACCCTCAAACATCGCATCATGGGCCGTCCGCTCGACACCGAAACCATGATCGGCCTGAGCATCGAAATTGCCGACGCGCTCGATGCCGCCCACAGCAAGGGAATCGTCCATCGCGACATCAAGCCGGCAAACATTTTCGTGACCAAGCGCGGACAAGCCAAGCTGCTCGACTTCGGCCTGGCGAAAGTGGCGCAGGCCGCCAGCGAACACACCGCCACGGAAGCCACACCGAATGCTCTGATGACCAGCCCGGGCTCGACCATGGGAACCGTGGCCTACATGTCTCCCGAGCAGGTGCGCGCGCAGGAACTCGACGCCCGCACCGATCTGTTCGCCTTCGGCGCAGTGCTCTATGAAATGGGCACCGGAAAAATGGCGTTCGAAGGCAGCAGCAGCGGTGTCATCTTCGAAGCCATCCTCAACCGCATGCCCGCGCCGGTTTCCACATTGAATCCCGCGATCCCCGCCAAGCTCGATGAACTCATCACCAAGTCGCTCGAAAAAGATCGCGACCTGCGCTACCAGACCGCCGCCGAGTTGCGCGGCGATCTCAAACGCATCAAGCGCGATCTCGACACCTCGCGCTCACGATCTCAATCCGGCAGCGCGCAGCAGATTTCATCATCAGGAATTTCTGAGTCGTCGGGAATCACCGGAGCGCAGGCGTCACCAGCGGTTCCCGCGCCGAAACGCAGTTTGCTTCCCACGCTGGCCCTGGCCGCGATCACGCTGGTCGCAGGTCTGGCCGCCGGAATGTTCCTGCTCCAGCGCACTCCGCAACCGTCATTCCCGGTTTACAAACCGCTCACCTTCCGCCGCGGCATCGTGCTCTCCGCGCGCTTTGCTCCCGACGGCAAGACCGTGATCTACAGCGCCGCCTGGGAAGGCAAGCCGCTCGATCTTTTCACCACCCGCCCCGAAAGCCCGCAGTCGCAGGAAATGTTGCCGAAAGGCGCAGAGGTTTTAGCCATCTCCTCGTCCGGAGAAATGTTGTTGGCCCTGGGCAGCCGTCCCCGCGACGCGTTCCTCTATTCCGGAACGCTGGCCCGCGTCCCGCTGGTCGGCGGCGCGCCCAGAGAAATTCTCGACAACGTGGAATGGGCCGACTGGTCGCCCGACGGAACAACGCTAGCGGTAGTCCACGAAGTTGACGGACGCAAGCGCCTCGAATTCCCGCTGGGCAAAGTCATCTACGAAGCCGATGGCTGGATCGGCAACCTCCGCGTCGCTCCGAAAGGCGACCTGCTCGCATTCATCGACCACCCTCAGCCCCGCGACGACGGCGGCTCGGTCGCCATCGTCGATCTCGCCGGAAAAAAGAAAACTCTTTCCGAAGGTTGGGACAGTATTCAAGGCCTCGCCTGGTCGCCGAAAGGCGACGAAGTCTGGTTCAGCGCCACGCGCACCGGAGGCGACCGCTCCCTGTTTGCCGTGAACCTCTCGGGCAATGTCCGCCTGCTGGCCCGCGTCCCCGGCGAACTAACTCTGCTCGATGTAAGCCGCGACGGCACCGTTCTTCTGACTCGCGGCAACGATCGCGCCGGCATGATCGGCCTCGCCCCCGGCGAGACCAAAGAGCGCGACTTGTCTTGGCTCGACTGGTCGGTCCCTGCCAGTCTTTCCCCCGACGGAAGCCAAATTCTTTTCCAGGAAGCCGGCGAAGGCGGCGGCCCAAAATACGCCGTCTACATCCGCAAGACCGATGGCTCGCCCGCCATCCGCCTCGGCGAAGGCAGCGGCATCGCGCTCTCGCCCGATGGCAAATGGGCCTTGGCTCGGCTCAATCAAACGCCGGCTCCCTTCGTCCTGTTGCCCACCGGCGTGGGCGAAATGAAGCCCGTAAAAGACGATGGCCTCAACCACACCGGCGCAGCCTGGCTGCCGGATGGCGAGCACATCGTTTTTTCGGGCATCGAATCCGGACACGGCATGCGCCTCTACGTGGAATCGCTAACCGACGGCAAGCCCAAAGCAATCAGCGGCGAAGGAGTCGGCGCCAGCACCATTCTCTCTCCCAAAGGCGACGTAGTCGCTGACCTCGGCCCCGACCGCAAGATCTATCTCTATCCGATCGCAGGAGGAGACCCACGCCTCGTCCCCGGCGCGGAGAGTTTGGAAGTCCCCACCGGCTGGTCCGCCGATGGCCGCGAACTATTCGTCATTCAGAGAGGCGAGGTTCCAGCCCGAGTCTTTCGCGTAGACGTCGCGACCGGAAAGCGCGAGCTCTGGAAGTCCATGGAACCCGCCGACTCCGCCGGCATCGACACCATCGGCCGCGTCAACCTCTCCCGCGACACCAAGTCCTACGTCTACAGCTACGTCCGCACGCTGTCGGATTTGTATCTGGTCGAAGGCCTGAAATAACTATTGAAGTGTGATTGTGTGGAGCGGGCACTCTTGCCCGCTTGCTTTTGACCTTGTTGTTGCCGTTGCCCCTGTAGGGCGGACACTCTTGTCCGCCGCTTTTGACCTTGGTGTTGCGGTTGCCGTTGATTCTGGCGCCAACCTCACGGCAACGCCCACACCAGCACCAACGTCAAAGGCGGCGGACAAGAGTGTCCGCCCTACACGTTCCCACTCCCCGCGGGTTTATAATCCCTTGAGCTGTGTCGTAATCATGACGGATCAAATCAAGCGAAAATTAACCGACGAGATCAACGCGCTCGAGCACGAGTTGATCCACGAGCTTCCCAAAGAGATCAAAAAGGCCGCCGCGCTCGGCGACCTCAGCGAGAACGCCGAATACCACATGGCGAAACAGCGCCAGGAGTTCGTCAAGGCGCGCGTCCGTGAGCTCGGCAAACGCCTCGCCGATCTCTCCATGGTCAACATGAACAACATCCCCAAGGATAAAGTTGGCCTGGGATCGACCATCAAGGTCTACGACAGCACCAAAAACGAAGAGATCGAATACAAACTCGTCACCAGCGAAGAATCCGACGTAGCCGCCGGAAAAATTTCCACCACCTCGCCCATCGGTCGCTGCCTGCTCAACAAAAAAGTCGGCGACACCGTGGTCGTCATCAGCCCCAACGGCAAGCGCGAGCTGGAGATTCTCCACCTCTACACCATCCACGACCTCGAAGAAAACGGCGAGCCGAAAGAGGCGAAAGCCTGATGGCGACGTCCTCGGCATCGAACACGCCTGTCCCCACCGCGTCCGTGGCGTCGTCCGTATCCGCCGCGCCTCCGTCAAAATCCACCGGATGGCGAAGCTGGACCAGCGCCTTCGGCCGCGCCTGCGGAGTGTTGCTCAAGACGATCGTCCGCTGGCTCGCCCTGTCGCGCATCAATCCCAACGTGCTCACCTTCATGGGACTGGTGGTGAACACCTGGGCCGCATACTATTTCGGCAGCGCCAACGCCGCCAACGAGAAACGCCTTTTCTTCTACGCCGGCCTGGTAATTTTCTTCTCCGGCTTCTTCGATCTCGTCGATGGCGAAGTCGCCCGCGCCACCAACCGCGTCACCCGCTTCGGAGCCTTCTTCGATTCCGTCGTCGACCGCTACAGTGACGCGTCCCAATTCCTCGGACTGCTGGTCTTCTACGCCCGCGGCGACCGTTTCTTCTACGTCGTGCTCAGCGCCTACGTCATGGTCAGCGCCATCATGGTCAGCTACACCCGCGCCCGCGCCGAAAGCCTGATCGGCAAATGCCGCGTCGGCTTCATGGAACGCCCCGAACGCCTGGTCCTGGTAATCCTCGGAGCCCTCTTCAACCGCATGGCCCCCGTCCTCTGGATCATCGCCGTCCTCAGCACAATCACAGTCATCCACCGCATGCGCTACACTTGGACCAGAACCCAAGACCCGCCCGTAAGCGCCACAAAAGCCGGCCAAGCCGCATAAGCGACTTACGTAGCGACAAACATGCTCATGGGGCGACGGGCGCCTCGCCCGTCCAAGCGAAGCCGAAGGCGAGCGCCCAGGCTAAATTAAAGCCGTACGCTCGCGCCCGCCGACACCAACCCAACCGACACCGCCTGCTTCCCGTTTCAGAACTCAATCCCAACTTAATTTGACCCCGCCCCTCTTGTATTAGTTACGCGAGGCCTACAATTTCTTCTGCGGACGGCGTTTAGAGGGTGATGCCAGTGGGTACTGGACGCGGTCCGCGAAACCGTCGAGTGGCTTATCAGCCATTAGGGTTCGACTCCCTCACCCTCTGTAGTCACTCGACATAATCAGTTCCGCTTGACTTAGCCGTCGCCAGCGTTATCATAGAAGTGTTTCGCGGACGGCGTTCCAGTATTCACGACGAAAAGCCCCGGCTGATTACCGGGGCTTTCGTGTTTCCGCGCGAAACTCGTGTAGGACGAACGCTCCCGACCGTCAAACGCCGATACCCGAAAACAACGCCGCCCGCACAGTTCTTGTCGTTCCCATCGAAAAGAGGAATCAGTGGTACCCGCCATCCTGCTGACGGTCCGATAGCAATCGCCGGCTCTCTAAGTAACTGACACTAGAGAGGCGATTTGTAGCATTTCCCCCACATTTTTCGCCGGTTTGACCGCACTCCGCCAAGCCTCACCGCCCGTTACACTTGCAGCCTCACTTTGGACGTTTTCCACCGTTCCTTGAGTTATCCACAACGTTCCTGAAGGAACACTTCTCTGGTTTGGTCCGGCCACAGCCCACAGCTACACCCAGCCGCTCCTGATAAACTGTCCAGTCGTTTCACTTCGCACTCGCTGACGAAAACACATGGCTACTGATCCCGTTCTCGTGGTGCATGGCGGCGCGTGGGCTATGCCGGACGACATGGTCGAGGCGCACATCCGCGGCGTGAACAATGCCCTGGCAGCGGGATGGCGCGTTCTGGAGCGTGGCGGGCCGGCGCTGGACGCGGTCGAGGAAGCGGTCGTCATCATGGAAGACGACGAGACTTTCGACGCGGGGCGCGGCAGCTTTCTGAACCGCGACGGCAAAGTGCAGCTCGACGCACTCATCATGGAGGGCTCGACGCTTCGCGCCGGAGGCGTGGGGTGTGTGGAAAGGCTGCGCAATCCGGTGCGCGCGGCGCGAAAAATTCTGAGTGAGAGCCCGCACGTTTATTTTGTCGGCGAAGGCGCGGAGAAGTTTGCGGCGGAGCACGGCATCCCGCTATGCAGGAATGAAGACCTGATCATCCCGCGCGAGGTGGAGCGGTTGCGCGAGTATCAAGCGCGGTTGTGTGAGCCTCAGGCAAAAATCCCCACTTCTGGCGCAAAGAACGCGCCTGAAATGGGGCACCCTGCCGCGCAACCGACGGGGAGTGAGATGTTTGCTCCTGCGGATGACGATGCCGCGATCTCGCACGACACTGTCGGCGCGGTCGCTCTCGACCGTGACGGCAACATCGCCGCGGCTACTTCGACTGGAGGCACGTTGAATAAGGCTCCGGGGCGGTTGGGCGATTCATCGTTGATTGGGTGCGGGTGCTATGCCGACAACCAGAGCGCGGCGGTTTCGACTACGGGATGGGGCGAGCCCATCATGAAGCTGGTGCTTGCGAAGTGGACTGCCGACCGCATCTCCGCGGGAAACATGCCGGAGTGGTCGGCGCTGGAAGCAATGAATTATTTGAAGCAGCGCGTCAACGGGCACGGCGGGATTATTGTGCTCGACCCTGCAGGCCACATCGGCATTGCCCACAACACGCCGCGCATGGCCTGGGCTTACAAGACGGTGAAGAAGCAAGAGGCTGGGGTGGAGCGGGCGGTATAGTTTTGGGGCGGCACGTGTTCTCGGGTAGTTTCCTTCCTCGAGTCTGCTTTGAACAGCGAAGGGTTTCGATACTAAGGCAGTGGCCAGGGGCTAGTGTTCAGTGATTCGCGACCCCTTTTTGGAGTGTGCCCTCCACCTAACCGACTTCAAGAGCTAAGGAAAACGCTGGCGGGCAAGAGTCCCGCTTCACACTTACGAATTACGAACAGGCACAGGAAATCCACAGCGGGGATTTCGGGGAATTTGCTCGATCTGATTTACTATTCTTTAGGAGTAGTTACTCTGTGGGCAAGGCCGAGCGGGATTTTCGAAATTCGTAACAAGGGCGGGACCAAACTGGTTTTTCACAACTTTCTGCAACGCTGGCAGTGGTTTGGTATTATGGCCCGCATCTGAACCGGGGGGGTGCTCCATGCTTCGAGCTGGGAAGAGCCTGCGGACTCTGCGTGAGAAGCTGGGGCTGACGATGCGCGATGTGGAAAACTCCAGCGCGCGCATTGCCGAGAAGTATCACAACGAAGAGTACGCGCTCCCCCCGAGCCGGCTCTCCGACATTGAAACCAAAGGGCTTCTGCCGAGCATTCACCGGCTGTACACGCTTTCGGTCATCTACCGCCGCGACCTGCGGGACCTGCTTTCCTGGTATGGGATCGATGTGAACAACACGGCGGCGGATCTGGGTCTGGTAGCGCCTCCGAAATCGCACCTCTGCGATGCACTGGCCGGGCTCACAGCGGCGCAGGTCCCGCTGCGCATGGACCCGGCGTTCGATGAACGGCGCACTGTGCACCTGGGACGAATGGTGGAGCAGTGGGGCCTGGTGCCAGCCGCTTACCTGGCGCAATTTGCCAACAGCGACTTTACCTATGGCTACATTGGTCATGAGGATTTCACGATGTATCCCATCCTGCCGCCGGGCAGTTTCATCCAGGTGGATGAGGCGCGGAACAAGGTAGTCGAGGGCGCATGGCGGTCGGAATATGAGCGGCCGATTTATTTCGTCGAAACCCGGGACGGATATACCTGCTGCTGGTGCAGCATGCGCAAGGACGAGCTGGTTCTGCAGCCGCATCCTTTGTCGCCGGTAGCGATCCGGATTTTGCGGCATCCCCAGGAAGCGGAAGTGCTCGGGCAGGTGGTGGGGGTGGCTATGAAGCTGACGGAGTGGCGCGCGATGGAGCCTGCTCCAGGGCCGCTTGTTCCAGGTACGAAAGCGCCGTCAGCACTGAACTGAGATGGGTCGCCTTGGGCGAATCCTTGCGCTCTTCCAATAGCAAATCGTCGAATTTGCCGCGCATTTCCTCGACACAGGTTTGTGGCAGTTGGCCCTGGCTCCGGCTGGTTTCTTCCAGATCCTCGGTAAGAGAAGCCAAGGGTGCTCGCAGCACTCCGGCCAGCACTTCCCCGTGCGCTGTTTTCAGCGCCCGCTCCGCGGACTCCGTCCCATGCACCCGTGCCATTCCCCAGTGCTGATAGGCGCCGTCTCTCCGGCGTAAGGAAGCCAGGTATGAGAGTTTCCCCAACAGGCCCGAGACTGCGGCCAGCGTAGTTTCCCGAACATCCTGCAAGGCAGATTTCAGAGTCATTTGTTACGGATTCCGGACATCTGTGCGCGAACGCACGATTGCTTTTCCAAGCGTCAGGCCATGCCAGTATCTCCCCGCAATTTCCCAAAAAAGGAGAACCTTATGCAACGCTTGGTACTTACCCTTGCCGCAGCTTTGATCCTACTCAACGTGCTCGCAATTCCGACGGTGGCGCACGCCGACGGTCCGCAGAATCCGAATTGTCCCACAAATCAGATCTGCCCCCCGTAGCCCGCTGGCGGAGTTACGAAAACCGAACAAATCCAGAGAGTTTGGCTGGCTGCTGGCATCGGCGGTATAGTGCCAGCAGCCACGATGTTTCAGTCTCATTCATTGCTCTGGCATTACCTCTGGGCCGCGCCCAACGTTCTTCTCCTTCTCCTCGCGGTGATCATCTACCGGCGCTCACTTCATCGGGAGTTTCCGGTTTTCCTCATTTTTGCCGTTGTCCAAGGGGTAGCGGGATTAGCTCTCTACCTGATGGGCCTCGCGTATTGGCGCTTCAGGCCGCCGCTTATTTCGGGCGTGCTTTGGTGGCAGGCAAATTTTGTCCACTTGCTGATTGAGGTGGCGCTGAAATTTGCTCTGATCGGAGAGATTTTCTCACAACTGTTAAGGCCGTTTCCGGCTCTTTCCAAATTGGGAAAACTAATGATTCGAGTGGTGGGCCCAGCGCTGGTGCTGACCGCCACCTGGATAGTAGCCTTGTCTCGAACAAGTGAATTTGCCCCAGTCGTAGCAAACTCCCTTCGTTTGGACTTGGCCGACTACGTGATGCAGTGCGGCATGCTGCTGTGCATTTTATTGTTTGCCGCATACTTTCATCTGGCCTGGGGGCGCTTGGCCTCTGGAATCGCTTTGGGTCTGGGCTTGGCGGGTTCGGTGCAGCTGGGGACGTGGGCCGTCTGGTCGAATCTTGCGGTTTCTTTCCAACAGCGCAATCTGCTGGATTTTGTGAACATGGGCGTTTACCAGCTCAGCGTGCTGATCTGGTTCTATTATGTCCTGACCACGAAAGCAACGCGCATGGACAAGCTGAGCGAGGATGACGGCCGCGATGACGATCATGATTCAGGCGGGCATGATTCAGGCGGACCTGATTCAGGTGGACACGATCTGAGCGGAGAAGACGAGCTGCAACACGATCTGGTGGTTTGGAATCGCGAACTGGAGCGACTTCTGAAACGATGATTCTCGTCATTCTGATCGTCGCTGCGGTTGTGACGCTGGCCCTGACTACTGAGTTTGTGGTCTCGCGGGCGCTGCGGCCTGCTTCAAAGGCAGACCTGGAGTCGCAGCTCGAGCCGATCGACGTGGCGGCGTTTCGCAACCTAATCGATCCGGCGGAGGACGAATATCTGAGGCGGCATCTTTCAGCGGTGCAATTCCGCGTGACGCAGCGAGCGCGCCTGCGAGCCCGCGCCGCCTATGTGCGCGTGGCGGGAAGAAACGCCGCGGTGCTGATTCGCATGGGGCAGACCGCTCTGGCCACGAGTAACGCCAGCACTGCCAACGACGTGCGCGAAGCTGCGCTGCGGCTGGTCAACGACGCTCTGCTGCTCCGCCGCAACGCCGGGTTCGCGTTGCTGCGGATTTATGCCGACATGGCCTGGCCCAATCGCAGCGCAGCCGCCGCCGGCATTCTTGACCGCTACGAGCGTTTGAGCGACTCGGCGATGCTGCTCGGGAGGTTGCGCAATCCCGCAGTTCCGGTGCGGGTTACGGCGGGGTGAGGCGGGGACTGGGCTGGCCGGAGCTAAAGTCAAAGGCTAGCGGGCAAGGGTGTCCCCTCTACACGATCAGAGTCGAGATCCTCACTTCCGGCAGCTGAAACTCCCACTTCTCGCAAAGGACGCGAGAGATGGGCACCCGCCTCCGATGTAGGTGACGAGCTACCTGTTGATTTCTTAAACGATTTTCTTCGATCGAACAGAGCCGCGGGGGTAACTCCTGCATTACCCCCTTTTTGCTTGTTTTCGAGCTACGTTCTGTTATAAAAACCAGCGGTAATCGGGCCGCCCTCAAATTGTCTTTCGCATCCACTTCGGCATGCTGCCGCAAAGTCTGGTTCCACCGCCGGCTCGCGTCCGCGAGCGCCAGGGAGAATTCTATGATTCGCATCCTCAGGTTGATTTCCGTATCAATATTCTTCTCATTGGTTTCTGCTCTTGCGCTGGGCCAGGGCGGCGTGGCCACGGGCGATCTGCACGTGACGGTGAAGGATCCAAAGGGAGGCCTGGTTGCGAATGCGGTGGTCACGGTGCGGGATGCGGCCAGGGGGCTGGAGCGCTCCGGCAACGGCGACGGGCAGGGCGGTTACAGCGTTCGCCTGCTGCCGCCGGGCACGTACTCGGTTACGATCGATGCGCCCGGCTTCAGCGGGATTTTGAGCACAGGGGTCGGGATCACCGTCGGCGGGCTGGTTGAGCTTCCGGTGACACTATCCGTGGCGACCGGCAAGGAAGTGGTGGAGGTGACTTCGCAGGCGGACTTGATCGAGACCTCGCGCAGTTCGACCACCGATACGATCGGCCAGCGCCGCATCGATAATCTGCCAATTAATGGACGCAACTACATCAACTTTACTTTGACCGACTCGCAGGTGGTGCGCGACAACGCACCCAACACTGGAGCTGCGCCCACTTCCGGCCTGAACATGAGCGGCCAGCGTGCGCGCTCGAACCTGGTGAATGTGGACGGTGCCGACGCCACCGACAACTCGGTGAACGGCGTGCGCTCCACGGTGTCGCAGGAGGCGGTGCAGGAATTTCAGATTATTTCGAACAGCTATGCGGCGGAGTATGGGCGCGCCGCCGGCGGTGTGGTGAACATTATTACGCGCTCGGGGTCGAATGATTTTCATGGAGATGTTTTCGGCTACCTGCGCAACCGGAATTTTCAGGCGGTGAATCCGTTCAGCACGGTTCCGAATCCGGCGTACACGCGGGTGCAGGGCGGAACGGCCTTCGGCGGGGCGATCAAGAAAGATAAAACGTTTTTTTATTTTTCTTATGAGATCACACGGCGGCATGAGACGGGATTTTCGTCCATTGGACAAGACTGCCTGACCAGCGGCGGTCAGTCTTGTTTTGGACTGGTGCCTTTCGATACCACCTCGCTGGGTTTACCCTTCGGCACGATCCAGGCCAGTCCTGCGCAAGTGGGATTCTTCCAGAGTTTGACTCCCACTGAGATCGGGACCATCGGGCTCACCAATCTTGAACACTACATAGTGCTGGTGGGCGCCTCTTCCGGCCAGGCGGTGCAGGGCGCATGGCCTGCGCAAATGGTGGGAGCATTGACGCTCGGCGCGACCACGAGCTTCGCCGGGTTCGCCGATACCTGCGGTCCTCCCGGGCCTTGTTTCGTTCCTGGGTCTTACCAAACTCTGGCGTCGCAGATGGGCAACTATCCCGTGTTCGAAGGCACCAGCGTCTACTCACTGCGAATTGATCACAACGTGAGCAGCAATAACCGGCTGATGCTGCGGGCCAACGTCAGCCCTTCCACGATTACCGGCATCGAAGTCGGCGGCCAGGACCAGCCCTTCGGCCAGAACGCTTACTCCCGCACATCGGAGCAGACTTTCCGCGATGTTGCCGGCACGGCGCAAGATACCTGGACGATTGGCAACAATAAAGTAAATGAATTTCGCTTCCAGTATGCGCGCCGCGGTCTGGCGTATTTCTACAACACGCACACTCCGCAGGGATCGGACCCGGCCGTCAATATTCCGGGCTATGCCTACTTCGGCCGCGAGCCTTATTCCTACATTCAGCGGACCGAACAGCGCTATCAGTTCACCAACAACTTTTCCTGGACCATCGGCCGTCACGACACCAAGTTTGGCGTGGACTTCAACTACATTCCGATCAACGCCATTTTCACGGTGAACTACGGCGGTGTCGTGGATATCGCCTCTGTGTCCGCCTCCGACCTGGGGCTGAACTTTGGCCCCGGCCTGTCTCCAGTGCAGGCGTACGGAGCCGGAATTCCAGCCGACGTCATCCAAGGCCTGGGCAGTCCCAGCGACTCGTTCCACAACCTTGCGGTCGGAGCCTTTTGGCAGGATTCGTGGAGGGTGAGTCCGAAACTTACCGTTAACTACGGCCTGCGCTACGACATCGAAAAACCGCCTACGCTCAAACCTATCAACTCAACGCTGGCGCAAGCCGCCTACAACCTGCTCAATCTGCAAAAAGGAATTCAAACGGCAACGCACAATTTCCAGCCGCGCATCGGCATAGCGTTGGATCCCGCCGGGAACGGCAAGACTGTCATCCGCGCCTCTTATGGCATCTTCTACGATCACCCGCTGCTCGGGCTTTATTTCCTCGGCGATGCTTCGGATGGTTCCAGCAGCGGGCAGCTCGCCTTTGGGCCAGGCTCGGCCTGCCAGGGAGCAGGGAGCCCAGGCAACCTGAACGCAGTTGAGATTTTCCAGGGCCTGGTGCCGTCGGCGTCTGGCTCCGCCGCGTCCCCTTGCTCGCCCACTGCGGGTCCGATCGGCGCAGGGGTGCTCAACCTGCTGAATTATTCTCCGAACCAGCAGCTTTTCTCGTGCACCACGTCCGGAGCTAACTGCGGCGTGGCCTCGACCAGTCAATCGATCTTCCTGAACCAGAACTATCTCAATCCGACGACCTTTCTGCCTTTGGCGTTTCAGCCGTTTGGTTATCCGCAGGCTAAGAACTTCGTGTACGCCTACGCGCAACAGGCAAACCTTACGATGGAGCGCGACCTGGGCCGCGGCTTCGCGCTCAGCCTGGCCTACAACTTCAATGGCGGACGGCATCTCAACCGCCCCATCAACGCCAACACCATTCGCGGCGACCTGATGACTGCGAACTTCGAAGCGGCGCTCGTAGATGGCCAGACGTTCACCAGTCCCTTTACCGTGGCGGGCGAGTGCAATCCCGCCGGCGGTCCATTTGGTCCGAAGCCATTTGTGGACGCTTCACTGATGAACTTTTTCCGCCCTGGCGGATTGAATCCGTCGATCATCGGCGCATACGGCTCGATCGGCGATCCGCTGGGTTGTATTGCTCAGGCCGCAGCCCTGGCTGCCACCATCCCGGGATTCAACGTGAACTGCAACCCGGCTACGTTCGCCGGTTGCGTTCCCTTCGGCGACATGGACGCCAACTATTCCAACGGCAGTTCGATTTACCACGGGTTCAGCGCCAACCTGCGCAAGCGCTTCAACCGTCACTACGAGTTTCTCGCCTCTTACACCTGGTCGCATGCCATTGACGACTCCACCGATCTGCAATCCACGCTCACCCCGCAAGACAGTTACTTTCCGGCTGAGGATCGTTCCACTTCGCTTTTCGACCAGCGCAATCGCCTCGTGTTCAGCGGGGTTTATCAGAGCGAAAACCTCAGCGGAAATGGCTTCGCCAGCAAGTTCTTCAGTAATTGGACGCTCGCTCCGCTGATTGAAATCGCTTCCGGCCGGCCATTCAACATCATCACCGGCAACGACGACAACCTGCAGCTATCCTCTCTGACCGGCCGGCCCAATACCACGGTCAATCCCATCTGCACGGCGGCTGGCTACACGCCGGTGGCATCGAAGTATTCACCCACCGGAATGTTCCAGGAACCCTGCCTGCAACAGTACATTGTCGAAGGCATTGCGCCCAGCCTGCAGCAACTCGACGGCAACCTGGGCCGCAACGCCGGTATCTCGCCGTGGAATGTGTTCAACGATCTGCGCGTGGCCCGTCGAATTTATTTTGGCGAACGCTACAATCTGGAGTTGATTGCCGACATGTTCAACATTGCCAACAAGAACAATACATCGGCGGTCAGCCCGCTGTTCACCAATGCCGGGCAGGCGACGTCGGCCTACGATCCGCGGCAGTTCCAGTTTGCGATGAAGATTAACTGGTAAGGGATCGGGCTTCGGGCTTCCGGACCCATGTGGCGACAGCCGCCTCGGCTGTCCAAGCCTGGGCGAAGCCCGGCGCTGCCTTCCCAAAGGCCCGAGGCTGCATGGATCCGGGCCGAAGCCTAAATTCCGTTTTCAGATAAACTAAGAAACCATGTCTGACCAAGGTGTCGTCCTTCCACCGGAGACTGTCGCTCCGCAACCTCCCGTTCACAATGCTTTCCGCGGACCCAACGGCATTCGCGCGGGCTGGCGAGTGCTGATGTTCTTCCTGGTTCTGGCCGCGCTGGTGTTCGTCGTCTCCCTTCCTTTCGCGATCAGGGCGCGTCTGAGCGGTAATCCCGGGAGCGTTGGAGTTGGTTTCGCCGTCTCTGGGCTCACTCCTCTCGGCCTGGGCATTTCTGAGGGAACGCTTCTCTTTTTCACTGCGCTGGCCGCTCTGATCATGGCGCGCATCGAACGCCGCAAGTTTGGCCAGTATGGCCTGCCGGCGAGGTTCGCGTTCCGCAAAGATTTCTGGATTGGACTGGTCGTGGGTTTTCTGGCGATCAGCGCCGCCCTGCTGGGAATTTTTGCGCTGCACGGGTTTCACCTGACAGGGGTCGCCACGCACGGCAGCACGCTGCTCGCTGCGACGGCCGCCTGGAGCGCCACTTTCGTGCTCGTCGGTCTCGCCGAAGAATTTTCTTTTCGCGGATATCTTCAGTACACGCTCACCACCGGAATGGGATTCTGGCCGTCGGCGATTTTGTTGTCGTTGCTCTTCGGACTGGCGCACGCGGGCAATCCGGGCGAGACCAAGTTAGGTCTTTTCTCGGTGGTGCTGTTCGGATTGCTTTTCTGTTTTTTCCTGCGCCGCACCGGCAATCTGTGGTGGGCTGTAGGCTTTCATGCGGGATGGGACTGGGGGCAGACTTTTTTCTATGGCGTACCTGATAGTGGCATGCCCACCTATCACAACCTGTTCAACTGCGCCTTCAGCGGGGCGACCTGGCTCACGGGTGGCAGCGTTGGGCCGGAGGCGAGCGTGTTTACGCCGATCGCGTTGGGGCTAGTCGCAATTTTGTTCAGCCGCGTATACCGCGAGAATAAATACCAGTCGAGCCAATAGCGTGAGCGGAAATATTGGCGCCGGGCTTCGCCTAGGCAGCGCGTTCCGGCGGACCCGACTTCACAGCCTTCCCCGCATTGGCGGCGTCCAGGCGGATTCTAGTGACACGCGCCGTCTCCTGCAGCAGCGTGTCCGTCGCGTCGGGGCCGTCTCCCGCCATGACTGAGCCCGCGGCCAGGGCAAAGCGCAACGCGTCCGTCTGATCCTCAAAATACAGAATGACTTGTCCCGACATAATATTTCCCCCGAGTGTGAACCTTCCCTCAACCGCATCTTGAAAAAAATTTCGACGAGGTGGCGCGCACCCGGCGTGGCGCAAAGAAACTTTCCACGATTGTCAGGGATTGACGCCGCTGGTCAGAAGTACTCTTCTTGGTTCGCGAGTGACGCAGTCGTAGCTGAGAGCCGACGCCTGAGAGCTGACAGCGGGCTTAATGGTCGGGACGGGCAGATTTGAACTGCCGACCCCTCGCACCCCAAGCGAGTGCTCTACCAGGCTGAGCCACGTCCCGACTAGGAAGGAATCCGCTACGTCCAAAATCAGCGGATAGGGTTGACTCAAGGATTTTACACTACCTGCCCAACTCATGTAGAGACAGCCGCCCGGCACGCCCGGTCCGAAGTCAGTCTTCCACCCAACGTCACACGTACCAGTATTTATCTCCCCTTGCGCTTCGACTTGCGCCGGGGCTTCGCCGAACTCCGCGACAACGGCGGTAATGGCTTGGCCTCTTCGAATACGGCAAACTGAATCTTCTTCTCCACCGAATCGATGCGGTCCACCAGTACGTGAATCCTCTGTCCCAGGCTATAAGTCTTGCGCGACCGCTGCCCGATGATTTCGCGCGTGCTTTCGTGATACACATAGCGGTCGTCGACCAGCGTGTTCAGCGGCACCAGCCCTTCTACGAACAGATCGGTCAGCTCCACAAAAAATCCAAACTTGGTGACGCTGGTGATCAAGCCGTCGAAGTCATCGCCCACGCGGTCCTGCATGAACTTAACTTTTTTCCATTCCATCAAATCGCGCTCGGCATCGTCGGCGCGGCGCTCGTCCTGGCTCGACTCCTCGGCAATGTCATGCAACTCGTCAATCGAAATTGGCCCACCGAGTGGCTCCAGCGCCTCGTGATGCGCGGCATGATCGCGCCGCTTCGACCACGGCGAAGGCCGGTCGTCACCAGACTGCGGGTGCCCCATTTCTCGCGTTTTTTGCGAGAAGTGGGAGTTTTGACCTAACACGCTCTTCAAAATCCGATGCACAATCAAATCCGGATACCGCCGGATCGGCGAAGTGAAATGCGTATAACTCGCCGCCGCCAGCGCAAAATGTCCGTGGTTTTCTTCCGAATATCGCGCCTGCTTCAGCGAGCGCAGCATCAGGTAACTCAAGATGCGTTCTTCCGGCTTGCCCGCAATTTTCTCGGTCAGCTTCTGATACATGCGCGGCGTGATGTGCACTTCTTTCGGAATCTCAATCTCGTGTACGCGCTTTCCCGTGCCATATGCCGCCCGGCGATCGGTCTTCAATTGCACGCGATGAATCGGCAACGCACCTACCCCCAACGAATATCCAAACGTCGCGGCAATCACTTCAAAGTCGTAAACCCGCTTGGCATCAGGCTTTTCGTGGATGCGATACAGCGACGCAATGCGCTTCGATTCCAGATACTGCGCCACGCATTCATTCGCCGAGAGCATGAATTCCTCGATCAGGCGATGGGCAATGTTCCGCTCCGAGCGCGTAATGCTCTTCATCAATCCGTTTTCGTCGAACTCGATCACCGGCTCGGGCAAATCGAAATCAATCGATCCACGGCGCTCGCGCTTGCCCTTGAGAATCAAGGCCAAATCGCGCATCAACTCAAACGTCGGCACCAGCGGAGCATAGCGTTCGCGCGTGGCCGCATCGCCTTCAATCACGGCATTCACAGCGGTATAAGTCATGCGTTCCGCCGAGCGGATCACGCCCTCGCACAAGTCATAGCCAACAATCTCGCCGCGATGGTCCATCTCCATCACGCACGAAAGCACCAGCCGCTCCACTTGCGGCCGCAAGCTGCAAATGTCGGTCGAGAGCTCGAGCGGCAACATGGGCACAGCGCGGTCCGGAAAATAAACGCTGGTCCCGCGCAGCCGCGCTTCCTGGTCGAGCGCCGAGCCCGGCGTCACATAGTGCGCCACGTCGGCAATGTGCACCTGCAACTCGAAGTTGCCGTTCGCGAGCATGCGCACCGTGACTGCATCGTCGAAGTCGCGCGCAGTTTCGCCGTCAATGGTAACGATAGGCAGTGCGCGAAAATCGCGCCGCCTCCACACCTCCGCTTCCGGAATGATCGCGGAAGTATCCTGCGCCTCCTGCAACGTCTCGGCCGGAAAATGATGCGGCAAATGAAACTTGCGAATGACGATCTCCACATCCACGCCGAAATCATCTTCGCGTCCGAGAATTTCAATGACCCGTCCGCGCGGATTCTGCGTGGCGGTCGGCCAGTCCGTAATCTCGACATCGACGGCGACGCCCTCAAAATCATCCCACTCCGTCCGCCGCACAACTTCGGCGCCGAGCACGCGATCCACAGACTTCTTGCCTGTTTTCTTTCTTGCTTCGGCATCCGCTACGGCTTTGGTTTCCGGGTATTCCATCCCCGCCGGAATCACAATCTCCTGCGTAATCTTACTGTCGATGGCCTTCACATAATTGTGCCGGCTGCCGTAGTGAAAAATTCCCACCACCGTGGTATGCGCCCGCGTCACCGACCGCACAATACGCCCCTCCGCCCGCCCATCCGGACGCACGTTGCTGATGTCGACCAGCACCCGATCCCCATGCATGGAATCGCCAATCAGATGCGGCGGCACAAAAATGTCGCCGGTAATCCGCGCCTTCATCTGCGGGCTGAGCGCGCTCGCGTCGGGAATCACAAACCCAAACCCGTCGCGATGCATGGTGAGCCGCCCCGCCACCAGATTCTTGTCAGCCGCGGCCGCGGGCAGAGCGTAGCGGTCGGAGTCCATTAGAATCAGTCGTCCGCTGCTGGTAAGTTTTTTCAGAAGGTTGTTGAGTTCACCGCGGGCCTCGCCGCGCACCCCCAGCTCGCGCACCAGCTGCTTGAATCCCGCAGACCGCTTGGGCTGCCGCGCAATATGTTTAAGAATGTTGGAATCAGAAAGCATGTGGAAAACGACCGCTCTCAGCTATCAGCTTTCAGCCGTCAGCGACCAGCCATCAGCATACCGCACCGGCGCGGCTTGTCATCCTGAGCGAAGCGAAGGACCCATGCGACCTGCCGGCAGCGCCTCAGCGCAGGCAAGTTGCACAGATCCTTCTGCCCGCAAAAAACGCGGGCCTCAGGATGACAGGGCGGAGAGTACTACAGGGCTTCTGCCGTTTATCGAGAATCGGGATTAGTCGATCTGAATTTATTGCGGGTCCCCGATCCATCCCATGAACAGGATCGTGCCGGTGTTTTCGTCGCGGATCACAACGAAGAACGGGCGATTCACGATCATCTCGAACTGATGGGGCGGGCGCGCGGGCACTCGTGACATCATCGGCATGAATACCGCTGTCGCCGCCGCGGCCTCCGTGCCTTCTTCGTTCACTTCGGCTACCGCACGATGCACGACCTGATCGATCCACACAGGCTCGCCCGCCTGAATCCCGTCGAACTCCGCGCGGTCGCGATCGAAGGCGCGCTCCATGCCCAAGGCCTTCAACGCCGGTACCAATTGTGCGAAGTAGTCCAGTTTGAACCGGGGCAAGCGGATCGTCCCCGGCATAGCCTCGAGTTTCGCCAGCCACGATTCCCACAAGCCTGAAGTCAAGCTGCGCTGAAACTGCTGCAGGTCGGTTCGCTCCGCGGGCAGGACAACATACATCGCTATGCCGCCCAGGTAGCGGAGGGCCACCGCCTGCAGTTGTCCGTCTTCGTAGTAGTTGTACTGACCGCTCTGCCCCATCATCGGAAGCTGCTTTTTTCGTTCAGTTGCCGTGGTGAACTCTCCATCGCGAGTCAGGGCGCGCAAGAAGGGTTTGGTCCAGCGTCCCTTGAAATAAACCGCGTTGATGGCGACCAGAACGGCCAGCGGGGAAATTTTGTTGAGGATGTGGCTGATCATGCCGTTGGTCTTGTCGCTGACCCAGGCGTTGATGCGCGGAACGGCATCGGAGGCTGCAAAATCGAGATGGGTCAGTTCCGCGTCATAAATGTCGTGAAGTTTGGCGGCGAGTTCGGGGCGAACCTGCGCGTGATCGCTGTACCAGAGAGAATTCGCAGCCCTCACCGTCACATCGGGACGCGGGCGGAACGCGGCTTTCAGCGCGGTAACGGCGAGTTGGGCATCGGCGGGATTGAGGTCCGCAATTTCAAGCGCCTTGGCCATGGCCTGGCGAGTTTCTCCCGAGGCCAATTCCTGCACCATCGCAAGACAGAACATCACGCTCGACGGCGAGAAGAAGACGTTGGAGGCCTCCGCAGTTGCCAGCTGCTGAAAAAGTTTGAAGGCGAAACGCGTGCTCGGCGAGGATGAGACCTCGGCGGGGCCTGAGGCGAAAACTGCCGACAACTCTCTCGCGAATGGCCACGGCATGGGAAACCTCCGGGCGGTGATTCTGGGTTGCTGGGTGGAAGCATATGCCGTTCCCGGTCGCTTGAAAAGGTGAAGACAGGACTTGGGCCGCTCTCGCCGACTGAGGCGCTCGATTACTGGCGAGCGTCCGATGGCGGCTCGGATCGCTTGAATGGATTTCGAATTGTCAGCCGATGATCAATGATCTGACCGTCCTGCATATCTTCCGAGTACAGGATCGTGCATTTCCCTTCCAGGGCAGAGGCGACGATGAGAGCATCGTAAATTTCAAAGCCATATCTTTCTGCGATCGCTAACGCATCTCCGTGCGTATCAAGTGTGATTGGGAGCGGGTCGGGGCAAAGAGTCTTGATGTTCTCGATTGCGAACCGCACCTCGTGCCAAGACATTTTTGCCTTCCGTCGTGAAACTGCTGCAAACTCGTTTAGGACCTGCACGCTGACCGTCCCGCCTTCGGCAATCAAATCCTCTGCCTGCTGGGAGCGTGGATCATCTTGAACTACGGCATAGACGAAGACGTTGCTATCGAAGAACGGCCTAGCGCTCATGCGCTTCTTCGCGGTCGAAGACGAAGCCGGGAGGGAAGGGACGCCGGAGCTTGCGCAAGTTCTCCAGCGCGCGCCGACGACTCTGGTCGCGGCTTACTTCGAACTCGCGGTTGCCCGCGACGCGAATCTCGATATCGTCGCCTTCCTTCAGTTCAAGCGCTTCGACGACCGCGGCGGGCAGACGAATGGCCAGGCTATTTCCCCATTTCGAGACCTGCATAGGCTCCTCCGTTTTCTTCGTAAAGATATACATGCATAATTGTATATCTAGTGCCTGCGAAAGGCAATAACTGCGTACACCACGGGCCCCAGGACGATGGCCACTGCGCCGCCGATCATGCCGAAGCGGTCGCTGCCTAATAGCGCCACAGCCGCCATCACCACCGGCGCGGCCACTACATAGAGCAATCCCAGGCGCCCGCCGGGGATCACGAATCCCCGCGGCATTTCGGGACGTGTGCGGCGCAGCTTCCACGCCGAGAGCACGGTCAGCACCGTGGTGGCCGAGCGCAGCCAGATATAGACGGAGATCAGCTGCGTCAGCTTGTGTTGCGCGAGCACACCGTAGATGACGGCCGAGATTACGATCGCCAGCCAGGGCGTGCCGTAACGCGAATGTCTACGGGTGAGGGCGGCAGGAAGGTATCCGTCTTCGGCCATGGCGAAGGGCATGCGCGTGGTGGTGAGGACCGTGCTGTTGAGCAGCGCCACGTTGCCGACCATGGCGGCGAGCGTCATCCAGGTGCCCAGCCATGTCGCGCCGAGCCATCCGTGGCCGAGCAATCCGCCGATGTGCTGGGCGGCGTCGGAAAAATATCCGGTATGCCATTTCTGCCAATCGCCGCCTGCGGCCAGGCCTACCAGCGTGGGCAGAAAATATGTGGCAATCGAGAGCGGCACAACCAGCGCCAGGGCGCGCGGATAGCTGCGCTGCGGGTTGTCCACCTCCTCGGCGACGGTGGAGAGTTGTTCGTAGCCGGAGTAGAGCCACAGGCCCAGTGCCAGTCCCACGCCGAAGACTTTGAAGGGCGGCTGGTGCGGCGGCACGAATGGGACAAACGGATTGTGCCGCCAGTGGGCGAGGCCGATCACTACCATCGCCATCACCGGCAGAAAAATAAAAATCTCGAGCGCGGTGGCGACCTGGCCGACCATCTGGATGCCGCGCACGTTGATCCAGGTGATGACGGCGATCAATACCAGCGAGACCAGGTAATGCTTCCAGCCCGTTAGCGACGGGAAGTAGTAAACCAGATAATCGCTGAACAGAACGGCATAAACTCCGCCCAGCAGGAACGAGGCGGACCAGTTCCACCAGCCGGCGAGGAATCCCCAGAGGTCGCCGAACGCGGCGCGGGTCCAGCGGTAGAAGCCGCCCTCGACCGGCATGGCGGTCGTGAGTTCTGCGGAAACCAGCGACACGGGAATGCACCAGAAAAACGGCAGCACCAGCAAATAGAGCAGCGTGAGGCCGGGGCCTGAGGTGGTGACCATATCTTCGAGCCCGAACGGGCCGCCGGTGGTGTAGGAAAACATCACGAAGACGAGGTAGAAGAGGCTGGCCTTGCGGAGGGCGGAGGATTTGGCTGGAGTCGTCAAAGGGCAGATTTCAGATTTTAGATTGCAGATTTCAGATCGAAAAACTTAGGGCGTCGTTTCAATCTGAAATCTGAAATCGCTGTGGTTCAATCAGCAATCAAGAATCAGCGATGCCTTACGCCGCGAGCGTCCCGGTCAGCGCGCCTTCCAGTTCGAGCAGCTTTCGCTTGACGTCAAGCCCGCCGCCGTAGCCGCAGAGCGTTCCGTCCGAGGCGATTACGCGATGGCAGGGAACCACAATCGCCACCGGATTGCGATTGTTGGCCATGCCTACGGCTCGAAATGCGTTGGGCTTGTCCACGGCGCGGGCGATGTCGGCGTAGGAGCGCGTTTCGCCATAGGGGATCGCCAGCAGAGCGCGCCAGCAGGCGAGTTGAAAATCGGTGCCGCGGAGATCGAGCGGAAACGTAAACTCGCGGCGCTGGCCGGAAAAGTATTCGTCCAGTTGCTTGGCGTAGGGGTGGAGGAGGTCGGGAGCTTCTTCGAACGCGAACTTTGCGCGCTCGGCCCGCCGGGTCGCTTCGTGGCGGAGATCGCGGGGATTTGGCCGGATCGACTGCTGCCCGGGCTGGCGCGCGTCAAATTCCAAGGCCACCAACCCTTTATGGGACGCCGCCAGAAAAAGCGGGCCCACGGAAGACGTAACTGTCATGGAATGAAGCGTTTCCATAGAATCCACCAGAAGTCTCGGCGCCACTTTCCCGGCTCGCCAGATCACAATATCATGCCTTGCAATCATGCTTGACGCGGTTTTGGCTTATACGAAAGTTGACACGAAGGGGTTTTTGCTCCAGAGTGTTCGCGTCCATCGCTTTGGGGCTAATTGAATTTGAAAAAAGCCGTCTTCATCCTGATTGCGGTCGTGCTGGCGCCAGTGGTGCTGGTGAGCGTGGTGGCGTTTGCCGCGGGCGATTGGCATCCGATTGGCGAGACCGGGGCAGGAGACCGGGTGTCGGTGAGTTCGCTGCGGGTGCGGAAGAATCTGCGGACGGCCTGGGTGCGTGTGGAGTACAAGGAACCGGTCGAACTTCCGCAGGGTGGTCCGTTCGTCGAGATGCGAGCGCGCGTACGCTTCAACTGCGGAAGCGGTGGCGAGGTTTCTACCGCGGAATGGTTTTATTCGCGCGATCATAGCGGCAGGTTTGTGGTCAGCAAGAAGGCCAATCGCGACGACCACTTCGGGGGGGGGCCCGAGGGCGGATTCGGCGAGATGGCCAGTAAGTACGTTTGCGGACAGAAGTGAAGTAGGCCGCGGCATTCGGTGAGATCGGCGGCAAAGAAATCGCCCTCGCGGGCGATGGACGGGCAAGAGTCCCCCCCACGAGCCTTTTTCGGATTTCCACAAGCATGACACCTCAGTAACCGCAGAACCACTTCCTCACACTTCAATTTCCGCTTATTCTGAATTTAGACATCGGCTGCAACTGCGGCGAAGTTTTCCTGCATCGAGTTAAGGATGAAACCTGTGGTTAGGCTGGGCCTGCGTTCGCTTGCCGCATTGCTGTTGACGTTTATGCTTGCGGGCTGCGCTGTTCGCCGGGGGCCTTCGCGCGATGTGCTCGATGCCGCAGTTGCTCGAGGATTTATCGATCTGCAACCGGGATGGCGCATAAAAGCTTTTACTCCTGTTCTGAAGTCCGGGGGATATCTGCCCGCCTTGGTTGACGAAGGGCAATCAGGCGGCAGCGTCAGGCTTTCAACGCCGGCGGACCTCGTTGGGTACGAGACTTCCTACTACAGCGTGAAGCGGCGAGAAGATCTGAGCGTGAAAGACCCCCCGGCGATGGGACAGGCGGTGAAGATCGAACTCACATCCGTGTTGCTCACTAGAGATGGGAAGACGACCCAGCAGCGGCAGCCCGCGTTGCAATTATTTGATCTGCCAGAGACAGCTCGGTTTGTCCGCCTGCTATACCTCGTTCGGGTCAGTGGAGCGGATCACGATATGGCCATTGTGGGGGCGCCTACTTTCGGCGCATTGGACGAACTGACAAGGGCCATCGGAACCAATCCTGTCGAAAGCTGTGTCGTCGGCGGTTCCAGCTATTGCAAGTGGGTGCCCAAAGGCATCGGCGTACAAATCGAAAGCGCAGACCACTAGAGGTTTCAGTTTCAGTTATGGATTCACTGCGAATTTATGGGCTGGTTGCGGCGGGAGTTGCGCTGCTGAGTGGGGCGTATGCGCTGTTGCGACGCAAGTCGAAGACGGCGGACGATATTGAACGCGAGCGCCGGACGTGGCTCAACGGCGTGGGCCGCATTACCGACGGCACCGTGATTGACGTTCAGGAACTCGATTTGGAGAGCAGCCCGCGGCCGGCCACCATGCTGATCTACAAATACGACGTGGCGGGCGTTTCCTATGAATGCTCGCAGGACGTCACCTATCTGCGGCATTGGGTGAATCTGCACTCCTGCCGGCTGGGCCTGCCGACTTCGGTGAAATACGATCCGCAGAATCCCGGCAACTCGCTGGTCGTGTCGGAAACCTGGATGGGGCTGCGGCAATAGACGGGTCATCAGTTTGGTCCGGTTTCCTTAGTTACGTTGACACTGGCCCGGAACGGATAGTAGCGTATCGCTTTGCCCACCCAAACCCTGATCGGGAGGCGATTCATGGCGTCCAAGCTGTTGCTGGCGAGCGTAGTGGTGTGCCTGGCGGTTAGTGCGGCGCGAGCGCAAGACCCCACCAAAGTTGAGCCCAAGCATTACAAGCTGGACTTCGAAAATGAGCGGGTGCAGGTAGTGTCGGTTCACTACGGGCCGCACGAGAAGTCGGTTCTGCACGATCATCCCGGGGGTGTGGTGGTAAGCCTCACGGATGCGCATCTTCGCTTCACCGACGAAAACGGAAAAGTGCGCGAGGTCTATTCCAAAGCCGGCGAGTCGCGGTGGTATGCGCCTTTTAAGCATCGAGTAGAAAATCTGGGCGACACGCCCTACGACGCGGTCTATATCGGGGTAAAGGGCAAACTCGCCGCCTCGGCGGGCGCAGACGGTGCGGTGGTGGCCACGGATGCTAAGACACAGAAAATCCTGGCTGAATATCTTGCCGGCGCTGCTCAGCGATAGAGGTCTTTGGCCGTCCCCATCGTCGATTCGCGGGGCAATCCCTTCTTCGATCTGCCGCCTTCCCTTCTTCGCGTGTGGAGGGGCGGACGCCCTCGTCCGCCCAGGCAGCGCCGCGTGTCAACACCGTTTTCCTACGGTTCCTGTGGCGCTGCTCGCCGGACGAGGGCGTCCGGGGTTCCAATAGAATTCGCGCTAGCGCCTTCCGTGTAAGATAAACTTTCGTATTCTTGATTCTGATTTTCTATTTCGATTCCTTGGGGAAGGTTATGGCGCACGACGTTTTCTGTGTGAAACTGAAAAAAGAATTGCCGGGGCTGGATGAGCCTCCGTTCGACAACGACCTGGGACGCAAGATCTACGACAATGTCTCGAAGCAGGCCTGGCAGATGTGGGCGGAGCACTGCAAGATGCTGATGAACGAATACCGCCTGAATCCGGCGCGCCGCGAGGATCAGGAAGTGATCGTCCGGCAGTTGGATCAGTTCTTTTTCGGGGAAGGATCGACGTTGCCGAAGGAGTACGTGCCGCCGCCGAAGTAGATTTTCCCACCTGCTGATCTAGATGGAACCCACTGGGTTTTTGTTTTGCGCCGCGCTGGGCTCTTCTTGCGCGCGAGTTGTTTTTCGACGCTCGTGCTTCATTACACCCTTGACCGCGCCGTCGAGCTTCGCTCGACGGACAGCCGAGGCGGCTGTCTCTACGCAAGCTGTGGAGACCTCAGGGGCCAGGTTACTTCGGTAGTTACCTATGCACCAATTTTGATGCATATTTCATCACCCCTTAACATTGCTTTGATACAACCGAAGCATGGATCTGCATGGCTACAACACGCTGATCCTCTCTGACCTGCACCTGGGTGCAGAGACCAGCCACGCGCGCGAAGCCACTCGCGTGCTCAAGCAGAACCGCTTCCAGCGGCTGATTCTGCTGGGCGACATCTTCGCCGATCTCAACTTTGCCCGGCTGACCAAAGAGCACTGGAAGTTTCTCGGCTACATCCGCAAGCTTTCGAACCCCAAACGCAATGTCGAAATCGTCTGGGTCGAGGGCAACCACGATCACGGGCTTACCGACATCATGTCGCATCTGGTGGGCGTGCGGGTTTATCAGGACTACCGCTGGGAGTACCAGGGGCTGCGGCACGTGGCCATCCATGGGCATCAGTTTGATGGCTTTCAGGTGAACCGGCTGCGGCTCAGCCGGCTGGGGACGTCACTGTATTTGCTGCTGCAGAAACTCGATTTCAAGCGCAAGCCGGTAGCGCGGCTGATTGACCGGCTGAACACGCGCTGGCTGCGCATGTCGTCGAAAGTGGCCGGCGGCGCGCTGGCTTATGCCCATCATCACGGCGCGGACCGCATTTTTTGCGGGCATACGCACGAGGCCGTCCAAGTGGAGAAAGACGGCATCCAATATTACAACTCCGGCGGGTGGGTTGATTCCCGGCTTACTTATTTGACGATCGACGAAGAGGGGGTACGCATCCATGACTATAGCGAGCATGACCATCGAGAACATGACGACCGAGAGCATGGCGATCGAGAACTCCGCGCCGAATCTGCATCCCGCGAGCCCGACGACGACGAGCGAGCTGACGATCGTGATTCCGGCGAAGAACGAGGCGAAGCTGATTCCGCGGCTGCTGACTTCGCTGACGATGCAGGACTACTCGAAGATGTCGAGTGCGAGGGTGTTGGTCGCGGACGCTAATTCGACCGACGGCACGCCCGACATTGTCATGAGCTTTCGCGATCGGCTGAACGTGAGCGTCATCCGCGGCGGGATGCCTTCGGTGGGACGCAACCTGGGCGCGGCGCGGGCGGAAAGCGATTACGTGCTTTTTCTCGACGCCGACATCGAGCCGGCGCATGTTTCCGTGGTGCGGCGCGCCGTGGAACTGGCGCAGCGCAAGCAACTGCATTGCGTGACCACCAATATTCTTTGCCGCGGCGGGAGCTGGATCGACACGGCGGTTTACGGGGTCAACAATTTCTTCCAGTACGCGTCGCAGGTGCACCATCCTTTTGCGACCGGAATGTTCATGCTGTTCGACCGTAAGAAATTCTGGGAGCTCGGCGGATTTAACGAGCGGGTGCTTTACGCCGAAGATTACCAGCTCACCCTGCAAGTGGAACGCAGCCGGTTCGGCATCGTGCGCGGCGGCGTCTACACCACGAACCGGCGGTTCCAGAAAATGGGGCACCTCCGGGTGGGATGGCTTTTTCTGAAGACCTTCATGAACTACTGGAATCACGACTATTTTCTGCGCGATCACAAGTATTGGCAGGCGTAGTTTTTGTTTCGCGAACTCGGGGTTATGGAACCCGGCTTGCGAGCCTCCGGATGATTTTTCTGCGTGGCCATAGAAAACAGGATCCAGCTAACCGGCTGGATCCTGTTTTTGCGTAGCTTGTTTTGCAGATTAGTTCTTCGTTCGCGTTCAAAAGCGAAAGACAATACCGGTCGACAATCGGAAGTCGTTCTGGGTCGTGCTGAAGAAGCGCGTCTGCACGTAGTCTGCTTCGACGCGCACGGCCACGATGCGGATGATCTTGTAGTCCAAGCCGCCGCCGAGTGCAGTCGCAATGGATGTGTCGCTGGTGGAGATCCCTTGTCCGGTGTTCACATGGCCGACGCCGAACATGGCTTCTCCGAATGGCCGGAACTTGCCAACGGGAAAGGACAACCGCGGACCAAACATCACGTCCGTTTCATGCCCGGTAACGGTCGACTGAACCGGTCCGCCCACTGGAGTGAGTTCCACGTAGCTTTGCTGGCCGTAGTGGCCGCTGAGGTCCGCAACGATCCCCACCCACGGCAGCATCCTGCCTTCGAGGGATGCTTCCCATCCATTCATGTTGGGACGGCCTACGCTTGCGAGATCAAGCGTGGAAGGGCTCGCGCTGTAAAAGGAATAGCCGATAAAAATATTTCCAGACGGCACCTGCGCGCTCGCCAAACCCGCGAACAGAATCAGAGTAAAGGCGACCAGTGTGACTTTCCGCATGCAAATATTTCCTCCCTTTCGGATCAAATAACACATGACGCATTCGAAAGTTGTTGGATGCAGGCGGGAAAAAAGCGGAGATGAGGAAAATGCAAAAGAGCAATTAGCAATTTGGCGGTTCGTCCTTTGCCGATGGCAGCAAGGTCCGAATGCTAATTGCTAATTTCTGATCTGCGCCGCTCACGGGGTCAAAAGCGCCAGACGAGTCCAGTGGAACCGCGGTAGTCGCTCTGCTGGGCGCTCAAATAGCGTGTTCGGACGTAGTCGCCCTGAACCCGCCAGGAAAATTTCTTGAAGAAGAGTTTGTAGTCCACGCCGCCGCCAACATCGATTGCCAGAGGATTGTAAGTGTTTCCTCCGGACTGGATCATCTGCAGGCCGGCCATGCCGTGAACAAAAGGCCGCCACTTTCCGTAGGTGACGGAAAGGCGCGGACCAGCCACGAAGGTGTATTGGGTGATGCCGTGGCCATAGATGCCGCTGCCGTCGAGCACGAATCCCAGGTGAGGAGCGCGGGCCAGGGGCATGACCTCGCCCGAACCCTCCCAGCCCTTCAGGTGGTACACATTCGTGGGAATCACAAATTCTGAACGGCCGTAAGATCCGCCGACGTAGGCATTGCCATGCGGAATCAATTGCGCGGACATCGGGATCGCGAACAGCGCCGAACACACCAGTGCCAGCACAGTGGCTGCAATTTTCGACACGAAAAATCCTCCCCGGCGCCCGGCGCCGGCAAAAAGCGCTCTAAGTAATAACGAAAAATCCTTTAGATGCAGTGTACCGGACGGATCAGATGTCCCGGTTAACAAAATGTTTCCCACCGGGACGTTCCCGTTCCCGACCATGGGCGAGAAATTCACCCGGTTTTAATGATGCCAAAACCTGTTCCAGGTCGTCTAATCGACTAGGATGCAATTTATGAGCACAAATTGGCAAGCGCGGCCACAAACTGGGGCCGCTTTCGCAGTAGGTAAGGAGTCGACGTTGAAGTTGAGTCTGGAAACTCGATATCAGGCGGACGTGATTATTGTGCACTGTCAGGGGCGCATCGTTTATCGCGATGAAGCTGCTGCACTCGCGCGCGTGGTGGGTGACGTGATGTCGCAGGCGCGCAAAATCGTGCTAGATCTTAGCGGCGTGAGCTCCCTGGATAGCGCGGGCATTGGCGAACTGGCGCTTTTATACACCTGGGCGCAAAAAGAAAATGTGGACTTCAAAGTCGCCGGGCCCAACAATCTGGTGCGCACTCTGCTCGACCTCACCAGGCTCGACTCTGTGCTGCAGATTCATTCATCTGTGAATGACGCGCTCGAAGCGTTTCACGAAGACAGAGTTTGCGCCGACTGCTGAATCGTAGCCGGCCGAAATTTCGACTGAAATTGAAGAGGAAGTTCGCATGAGGAAGCAGCACTCTGCTTCCTCATTTTTCTTTTTTCTTTGCGGACTTGAATCTGCTTGGCGATATTTGCCGCCTCCCGCTGAGAGCGAGTCGAGCTTCGCTCGACCGGACGGGCGAGGGCGTCCGTCCCCACACGAGCATTTTTGGTCCTTAGGGTTAACTCTCGCGCTGGAAGCGGTAGCGGCCTTTGCGCTCTCGCGCCACCGCTTCCACAACTTTGAGGAGAGCGCGCGCGGCGTGGGAAAGATTAGCGTCTTTGCGGTAGATGAGGCGCAGCTTCCGTTTCAACTGCAGTTCGCGAACCGGGATGCGTACCAGTTCTCCCCGCGCCAGTTCGGTTTCTACACTGATTTCGGGAAGGAACGCCACGCCGTTTCCAAGGGCCACAAACTGCTTGATGGCCTGTAAAGTCGGGAGTTCCAGGTCCATGTGCAGCGGGGTTTTGTGGGTCTTGAACAGCTGCAACACTTTGTCGCGGTAAGGCGAGGACACGATGTGAGCCACGAAAGATTCCGCGCCCAGTTGCCGGATGCTGACTTGCTTCGCCGAAGCGAGCGGATGCTTGGGCGGAACCACAAACACAAGTTCGTCCAGATAAACCACGACGGAGTGCACGCTGGGTTCCTGCGGCTCATAGGAGAGTACGCCGAACTCTGCGCGGTAGCGCAAAACGTCGTCGGGAATGTGGCTGCCCAGCGCGCGCTGCACCGTGATTTTGATCATGGGATGCAGGCGGCGAAACTCGGCCAGAATCGGCAGCAGATAGAGCGCGGTGAACTCGTTGGCCGCGATGACCAGCTTGCCTTTCTGCAATTCCCGCAATTCGACCAGCGATTCCGCGGCCTCGCTGCGCAGGTTCAGCAACTTCTCCGCGTATTCCACAAGGACCTTGCCGGCGTCGGTGAGAACTCCCTCGCGCGAGGAGCGGTCAAACAGAGCCTCGTCCAGCTCGACTTCGAGCTTGCGGATGGTCTGGCTGACCGCCGACTGCGTGCGGAAGAGTTTTTCCGCGGCGCGCGAAAACCGGTGCTCGCGCGCCACCATCAGAAAGACCTCGAGCTGCGCCAGTTCCAAGTACTTACTCCTCCAATGCCCGGCCCTTTATGGTTAGTGCAGAACCCATTAGCAATGCTTATTATATAAGTTATACTAATCTACAGTAAATAATTATAAGTTTTTCTTCTGTCTGTGAGCAACGTACCATAAACTATTCGTCTCTGAGACAAACCATGACCGACCGAGCCCGCATCACCGTTTTCGATACCACGTTGCGCGACGGCGAACAATCACCCGGCTGCAGCATGAACCACCAGGAAAAGCTGCGTCTGGCGCACCAGCTTGACCGGCTGGGCGTCGACGTGATCGAGGCCGGGTTCCCCATTGCTTCGGACGGCGATTTTGAGGCGGTGAAGGCGGTTTCCGAGGTGATCCGCCGGCCTGTGATCGCTGCTTTGGCGCGGGCCTGCAAGCCTGACATTGAGCGGGCGTGGGAAGCGTTGCGAGAGGCTGAGCGTCCACGCATTCACGTGTTTCTGGCGACTTCCGACATTCACCTGCAATACAAGCTGCGGATTACTCGCGACGAGTGTCTGGCACAGGCGCGGGAATCCGTTCGATTCGCCAAGTCGCTGTGCAGCGACGTGGAGTTTTCTCCCGAGGACGCGACCCGCACCGACCCTGAGTTTCTTTGCCGCGTGTTGCAGACTGTAGTCGATGCCGGCGCCACCACGCTGAATATTCCGGACACCGTGGGCTACAGCATGCCGTCGGAATTCGGCGAGTTGATTTCTGCGATTCGCGCGCGAGTTACGGGCCTGGAGAATGTGACGATTTCTGCCCACTGCCACAACGATCTGGGACTGGCTGTAGCCAATGCGCTGGCGGCAATCGCGGCCGGAGCGCGGCAAGTGGAGTGCACCATCAATGGCATCGGCGAACGCGCGGGCAATGCGTCGCTGGAAGAAATTGTGATGGCGATGCGAGTTCGTCCCGACCGGTACCCGTTCGAAACCGGAGTGGTGGGCGAGCAACTGTTTCCCGCTAGCCAGTTGCTCAGCGAGATCACGGGTGTTCCGGTGCAACCGAACAAGGCCATCACGGGGCGCAACGCCTTTGCACACGAGGCCGGCATCCACCAGGATGGCGTGCTGAAGAACCCGCTGACTTACGAGATCATGACGCCGAAATCGGTGGGTGTTCCCGATTCGCGGCTGGTGCTAGGCAAGCACTCCGGACGCCACGCGCTCAACATGCGCTGCGAACAGCTGGGCTACCAGTTCGACCGGCGCGCGCTCGACGACATCTACCGCCGCTTCGTCCGCCTTGCCGACAAGATCAAGCACGTGGAAGATCATCATCTGCTGGAGTTGATCCGCGACACGCACAAGCCGGCGGGGTCGGCGACTCCGCTGATCGAGCCGCTGCAGGGAGCGGTTGTGGCGTCGGCGAACACTGCGGCGCAGGAATCGCCCGAAAGCGTTTCCGAACACGGCGCCCACCAATGCTTTCGGAATGTCCGTTCCGGTTGCCCAGGAGCATCACCCCGAGCAGGAAGACTACCTCTGGGGCGTGTAGTGGTTCGCAGGATTTCTCGGCGCTACACTAATTCCCGCATGATTCTAAAACTCACTATCTCTTCCCGGCGACGGGATTGGCCCGGAAGTTACGGAACAAGCTGTGCTCGTGCTGCAAGCCGTGGCCGATGGGTTCGGCCATCGGCTCGAACTCCAGCACAAACTGATTGGCGGCGCGGCGCTGACTGCCGTGAACGATCCGCTGCCCGCGGAAACCATCCAGGCTTGTCTGTCCTCCGCTGCCGTGTTGTTGGGCGCGGTGGGAAGCCCGGGGTTCGATCACTATCCCAATCATCTGCGTCCCGAGGCTGGGCTGTTGCGGCTGCGGCGGGAGTTGGGGGCGTTTGCCAATTTGCGTCCAGCGGTGCTGTTTCCGGCGCTCGAAGATTGCTCTCCGCTGCGGGCTGAGGTCGTGCGCGGAACCGACATGCTGATTGTGCGCGAGTTGCTGGGCGGCCTCTATTTTGGGCAGCCGCGGTCGATTGAAGGAGAGCGGGTTCAAGAGTCGCGATCAACACCATGCGCTACAGCGAGCCGGAAATCGAGCGCATCGCGCGCGTCGCGTTTGATCTGGCGATGAAGCGCCGGCGCAAGGTTTTATCGGTGGATAAGGCGAATGTTCTGGAGTGCTCGCGGCTGTGGCGGGAAGTGGTGACGCGGGTTGCGCATGGCTATCCGGAAGTAAAGCTCGCACATCAGTATGTCGACTCCGCGGCCATGCTGCTGGTGCAGCGTCCGAAAGATTTCGACGTGATCCTCACGGAGAATATGTTCGGAGACATTCTTTCCGACCAGGCTGGTGGGGTGGTCGGCTCGCTCGGCTTGCTGGCCTCGGCAAGCATTGGAGGCGCGGTCGGTCTGTATGAGCCGGTGCACGGATCGGCTCCGGATATTGCCGGTAAGGGAATCGCGAATCCGCTGGGCGCGATTCTTTCGGTGGCGATGATGTTGCGGCATTCGTTTCAGCTGGAACGCGAGGCCGCGTGCGTTGAAGATGCAGTTGGCTCAGTCCTGACGGAGGGTTGCCGCACCGCCGACCTTGCCACGAAAACTCAGACCGCAATTTCCACGGCTGAGATGGGGCGGCGAGTCGTGGATGCGGTGAAGTCTTCCGCGATTTCAATTTCGGCGAAAAAAGAAAAATCTGCTTGAAATGTTGGTCGGCGACATCCGGGGCGCTACGCCAATCGAAGCCAAAGCCGTGGCGGAGAGTCCCCGAAATGTCGCCAGTGGCAGCCGTTACAGAGGTTCTTCGCTTCGCTCAGAATGACAGACTAGAGGGAATTGGAGTTCTGCTCGGAATTTTCCGGCAGAGTCTTTGCGGGTTCCGCTGCGCCCGGCGAAGCACCGTCGGTACTTTCCCGTCAAGTCATTCAAACGGATTCGCAGACATTTCCTGAACATGCGCGAACCGTCGGTTAGAGGGATGATCCGCGTCCCGCCGCTATGTGCCCATGCACGGGACTTCCTGCACACGGAATCCGAATTTGCGGGCCAGGAAAAGAATTTCCGGGATCGAATCCCCAGCGCTCGATTTTCTGCAGCGGGAAAATCTTCTGCACTGCTCGGCTGTTTGAATGCCTTGAATCCGCACTGTGTATCCTTGAACTGCAAGCCGAGAGTAATTCGCAGCAGACAGATTGAAAACGCGGCCGAAGAGCTGACGGTGAAAGGGTTGCCGCTGGGTTTGAGTTTCGGACTGCAGCCAGCGCGAGCCGATGGCGATATCGGCGCCGTCTTCAGTGCCTCTGAGAAGTTTGGGAAGTTCTTCGATCGGCGAAGACAGGTCGGCATCGCTGAAAACCACTACCCCGCCATGCGCCTGCAACATGCCATTGCGCACGCTGTAACCTTTGCCGCGGTTGCCGGGATTTTCCACCAGCCGAAATCCAGGATGCTTTTTGCGAAACCGCGCACGATTTCGGCGGTGTCGTCACGCGATCCGTCGTTGACAACAATGACTTCGGCGGGCCATTTCTGCTGCGCGACGTAACGACAGGATTTTTTCCAGGGTCGCGCCCAGGCGGGCACTCTCGTTGTAGGCGGGGACGACGATGCTGTAGGTGGCGGTCCAAAACGAGTTCTCAGTTCTCGGTTTTCCAGCCCGGACGTAGCGATTGCTGATCCGGGCCGCGAATGTGACAGCGGCCACGCCATTGTACGTTGGCACGCGACTTGCGGAAACATCTATGAATTCCCTGGTTCGGTGAGGAAGCTCAGGGCACCTGCCGCGTTTCGCTGGCGTTCCAGCATGGAGAAATATTCGGCGACGAGATCGGCGTCCCAGAGGCCGCGGCTGGCTTCTTCGTGCATGGTCTGATGCCGCCTGGTCATGCGAAAGTGCGGGCTTGTAGGGGCGAGCGGTGCGCAGCGCATCGTAGACGTCCACCACTTGCAGAATCCGCGGCAGAAGCGGAATCTCCGCGGCCCGCAACCCGTCGGGATAGCCCGAGCCGTCAGAATGTTCGTGATGATGGCGGATGATAGGCAACACCAGCCGCAGCGACTTCAGCGGCTTGCAGATATTCTCGCCGGTAATGGGATGCAGTTTCATGATGGCCCATTCCTCTGGCGCCAGGTCGCTGCCTTTTTTCAGAATCTCGTCGGGGACGGCGATCTTGCCGAGATCATGCAGGTATCCACCGCGCTTCAGGGCGCGAAGTGAATCTTCGTCAAGGCCCAATTGGCGGCCCAGTTCCGGGGCATGCAGAGCCAACCTCTCGCAATGACCTTCAGTGTAGGGATCGCGGCCTTCCACGATCTTACCAAGCGTGCAGAGAACGGAATCGGCAGTCTCGAGTTCGTCGGTAAAATCTTTCAGGCGCAACAGCGACTTCACGCGGGCAATCAACTCCTCGGCCAGCACCGGTTTGTTCAGGAAGTCGTCGGCTCCGGCGTCAATGCCACGAACTTTATCACCGCTGTCGCTCAGCCCAGTGATCAGGACGAAGGGAATGAGGCGCGTTGCCGGGTTTTCCTTGAGCTCGCGGCACAGGTCGTACCCAGACTTGCCGGGCATCATCACATCGGACAGAATCAGATCGGGGAGCTGGCGGCGAATCTCGGCCTCAGCCTCTTCCGCGCTGGCCGCAGTCACCACTTCATAGCCGCGTAGCGTCAGCAACTGGCTCATCAGTCCGGCGATGGCGGGCTGGTCGTCGACCACTAGAATATGCGGCACACGCCGGCGAAACAACAGGTCACCCACTTCTGGATAAGAAGCGAGTTCCTTCTCCGAAGTTGTCCTGGAATCTTGCCGCAACGGACTACGCGAGGGGGGAAAGAAACTCATGATTGCAGATCGTATCGCTATAGTACTTCAAATGTGGAATTTGCGCGGGGTGGAGACCGGATATCGTAACAATCTTTGTACAAGTGGACGTTGGAGGGTCCCGATTCGGAACTGCGGCGCTCAGTTTGTGACGGCTTTCCTTGCGCGAGGACAGGCGTCGTGCCTAATCTTGACACATGCGCTGTAAGCTGCTCCGCTTCGCGAGCAACATGATGGTGTTAGCGCTGTCGACTTTGTCGCTCTCAACTATCCTTCTCTCAACGATCTTTCTCTCGACTATTCTTCTCTCAACCATCTTTCTCCCAACTACGGCCCATGCTGCCGCCGCGAAGAGTCATGTGATCACCTTCGGGAAAACCATGCCGGTGAAATGGTTCAGTGCCAACGACGAGACTCAAACCCGAATCTTGAAAGTGCGTCCGCTGCTGGTGGACGGACGCATCAAGGAATACACGCTCGGGTCCACGCACGAAGTAACGGAGCGGCTGTTCGTGGTGCAGCGCGCGTTTCGACTGAACGACAGCCTGCCCGAAGATATGGGCACGCCGCGCTGGCAGTGGCAGCGCGGAGGCTGGCTGCTGATCGACCGCGCGACTGGCCACGTCTCCGCCATCAATCTCGCGGAGTTCGACAGCACCTATTCCGCCGCCAGCTGGTACCGGGATTATGTGGCGTATTGCGGCGTGTCTGACGACGGCAAGAAGATTTCGGCAGTGGTCGCACAACTCAGCCGCCGCAAGCCGGTGCTCAAAAAGGCTCTGGCCGGGAGCATCGCGGACGATGCGCTTCCGGATTCCGCGTGCCCGGCGCCGACCTGGCAGCGAGGTCCGGTGCGGGTCAGCTTCGAGCCTGCCAGCGACACAAAGCAAACGTTCGCGATTCGCGGGCGCGCCGTGGATTTGGTGAGTGATGCGGATGAGGATGAGGAGGCGTCGAAGTAGACAGTTCGCCTATTCTAATCCCCGGCGGCTTCGACTGCCGGCAATTCCTCAGCCACAGTCTTCTGTTTGACCTTCGCGCTGGTGACCAGCACCACGGAGAGCACGACGATCGCGCTGCCCAGCAGGATGAAGCGGTCCACGTGCTCGTGCAGGATCAGCCAGCCCAGAAACACGGCCACGACGGGGTTCACATAAGCGTAAGTCGATACTTTTGACGTGGGCACATGTTCCAGCAGCCAGATGTAAGCCGTGTATCCGATCCAGGAGCCGCACACTACCAGATACATCACGGCGCCGACGCCTCGCGGGGTCCAGACAACGCGCGAGAAGTCTCCGGCAAGCAATGCGAAGAGAAAGTTCGCCACCCCGGCGGCCAGCACTTGCCATCCGGTGGAACTGAACACGTCCATGCCCGACTGCCAGCGCTTCGAGAGCACCGATCCCAATGCCCATGAGAATGACCCGCCAATCAGGCTTACCGATGCCCACAGCTCGCGGCGTCCCAGCGTGGTTCGCGAAGTGAGCTCCGGGTAAAAAAGAACGAAAAGCCCGAGAATCCCCAGCGCCAGCCCTGCCTTGCCGCGCCTGGAAATGTGATGGTCGCCGAGCAGCAGCGAATCGAGCACCAGAAACCAGAGAGGCGTGATCGCAATAATCAGCGCGGCCAGGCCGGAAGACACAGTCAACTCCGCATACGAAAGTGTCAGGTTGCCGCCCATCAGCAAAAGCACTCCGACCACGGCCGCCAGAGCGATCTGGCGTGGCGAGTACAAAACTTTGTGTCCACTCAGCGCGCACACCGCCAGCATCACCACTCCAGCGATGGAGAATCGCGTGGCGCACATCAGCGCCGGAGGGATCGTCTGCACCGCAATGTCGATGGCCAGATACGTCGACCCCCAGAACAGATACACGAGTCCGAAAGCAAGAATCACCATCCACGGGCTGGGCTTTGCGGAGTGCATGGGAAGTGAAGAAAAGGGGAAACTAAAACATATCAGACGATGCGGAGTGGGATTGGATTCTAAAATTGCGGAGGGTGTCAGGGGAGGAAGAACGGTTTCTTGAACGGTTTGCCTGGGCATTCCAGATGTGCCGAAGGTACGAGGGAGGCATAAGTCCCAATTTTCAAGTAGATTACTTCTTTTGCCCCGTTACACCCGTCGATAATCGAAATGACAAGTTGCTCCGGTTCAACTCGCCACATATCGGTGAGGCCTTGAAGTGCCGACTTCGCGTAGAGCGCGTCGATGGCTGTCCGGAGTTCCTCTCTCGATACTGATTTGTCGTAAATCGCGGTGAGTCCGACGACCTCACCATTCACAAAATCCGTTAGGACCTGTGCGGGATAGACAATGCCACCATCACTGGAGTCCTGTTTCCACAACTGCGAGCAATCCGCCGAGTGGCAATGAACCAATTGGGGATTCGGCAAAACTACCTTGCGCGTACTGCTGCCAGCTTGTGCTCCCGCACACAGCGAAGCTAGTAGGCACCCGACTGCCGCTATCGCCCGATATGCGCGGATCATTGTCCATCCTTCCTGGCGGAATGAGTCTTCTACTCGACCCGAGTATGTGAGGACGCGAGACAGGACACAAGGTTACTCAAGTCAACGGAGTCATACCACTCACTGACGATCACGTGGCGGATGATGGAAAGGACGCTTACAGCCAGCGGGAGCGTGGGATCAGCATCCTTCCAGGCGACGAAGAAGCCCTGGCATGTGACGATATGACTATTGGTTACTTATAGGGGGTTACGCTGCACCTCGCCGACGGCTATAATGAGTTAGTGATGTCCGCCGTCTGCTATGCTGCGCAACCATTCCAATTCGCGTCGTCCCAGTTTGCATCCGGTTTATGCAGATCTATCCGAGTGCTGGCTGCACTGCCTGGTGTGCCCGCGGCGGTATCGGGCGAATCTGCCTTCGCGTTTGCGTCCCAGCCTCTTCGGTAGCGACTAGTTCCGTCCTCCGCCTGAATCGCCTCAGCTTTGCATTGCCTGAACCGGAGCGGTGCGTTCTGGGGTTGCATTGATCTACAACCAGCGACTGACAACTGACAGTTTGCTTCGGAGGATTCCATGACTACCAAGACAATGACTCTCGGACCCAAACTCAAGACCGCCCTGCCCGGGCCCAACGCCAAGCGCGTGCTCGAGGGCGACAAGCAGTATATTTCGCCGTCCTATACCCGTTCTTATCCGCTGGTGGCCAAGAGCGGCCGCGGTATCGTCGTTACTGACGTGGACGGCAACGAGTTCTTCGATTTTTCCGCTGGCATCGCCGTGACTTCCACCGGACACTGCCATCCCCATGTGGTCGCTGCCATTCAGAAACAGGCCGCCGAATTGATCCACATGTCGGGCACCGACTTTTACTACGAAAGCATGGTGACACTGGCGGAGCGCCTGTCGAAGATCGCGCCCATGCCGGGGCCGCATAGCATCTACTACGGCAACTCCGGGGCGGAGGCGATCGAATGCGCGCTCAAGTTGGCCCGTTACCACACCAAGCGCCAGAACATCATCGCTTTCTTTGGCGCGTTCCACGGACGCACCATGGGCGCGGTTTCGCTGACTGCCTCGAAACCGCAGCAGCGCCGCCGTTTCGGCCCGCTCATGCCGGGCGTGACCCACGTGCGCTATCCCGATGTGTACCGCCACACTTCAGGCGGCGCGCAGGAAGCCGACGAGTTCGCCCTGGGCTGCGCGCGCTTCATCGAGGAAAAACTTTTCAAGACCACGCTGCCGCCAGAGGAAGTGGCAGCGATCTTCGTCGAACCGGTGCAAGGCGAGGGCGGATATGTGGTCGCGCCGACCATCTTCATGCAGGAACTCCGCCGCATCTGCGACCGTCACGGAATTCTGCTGGTAGTGGACGAAGTACAGAGCGGGATCGGCCGTACCGGAAAATGGTTTGCGGTGGAACACACCGGCGTGCATCCTGATATCGTTTGCATGGCCAAGGGAGTTGCCTCCGGCATGCCGCTGGGCATCACCATGTCGCGCGCCGATGTCATGGACTGGGTCCCGGGATCGCACGCGTCTACCTTTGGCGGCAATCCTGTCTGTATTGCCTCCGCTCTGGCGACACTCGATGTGATCGAGAACGAGCGCCTGCTCGCAAACTCGACCGCCGTCGGCGACCACATGCGCAAACGCATGGCGGACTGGCCGTCAAAGCTGAAGCTGGTGGGCGATGTGCGCGGCCGCGGCCTGATGATCGGGGTCGAAATTGTGAAGGACAAAGTCACGAAAGAGTACGGCGCTGCCGACCGCGATCGTATCGTCGAGCTGGCCTTCGAGCGCGGCGTTTTGTTTCTGGGCTGCGGACCGAGCACCGTCCGCATCTGTCCCGCGCTAGTCGTGACCAGGGAAGAAGCCGACGTAGCCGTGGATGTGCTGGAAGAGTGCATCAGGATCGTGGGCAAAGACGCGTAGCGTCTGTTTGCGAAGGCGCTCGTGAAGTAGGCTCGCGAAAAAGCAGCGCTGCTCGTGAATCGCCCTTCGTGAAGGCCGTTCGCGAACTAGGAGGTGCGTGATGTGGACTGGAACCGTCGAGTCAATCCATGTGGCTTCTGCCCCTGCCGGACCCATGCAGGCCGTGGAGCAGGCAGACGCCATTCCGGGCGCCGGGCTGGATGGCGACCGGTATGCATCCAAGCTGGGCACCTTCTACAAGCCCGAGCCTGATTACGAACTCACGCTGATCGAATCCGAAGCGGTGGAGGCCCTGCGTCGCGATTATGAAGTGGCGCTGGCCCCCGGCGACGCCCGCCGCAACATTGTGACCCGCGGCGTGCCGTTGAATCATCTTGTAGGCCGCGAGTTTCGCGTGGGTGACGTGAAAATCCGCGGCATTCGCCTGTGCGAGCCCTGCGATCACCTGCAGCGGGTCACGGGAGTCTCTGTAATCAAGGGACTACTGCATCGCGGGGGCCTGCGCGCGCAAATCCTTAGCAAAGGCACCATCCACGTCGGCGATGTGGTCTCCGAGTAGTTTCCCGAAAGGGAACCCCAAATTATTGCAATCAAACGCAGTTGTGACATCCGTCACAGCCGTTTCTCGCCGCCTGCGAGTAGATTTTCCTGAGCTGCTGCATCCGATACGAGCATCGCAGGAGCCCCAATCCTGTTCTCCGGCCGCCTCACCCACGCCGCTATCCGCAGCCTCGACTGGTTGGCGCGGCATACCTTGCCGCCTGACAAGAGGCCTGCGCACCAGCGTACCGGCCGGCGCGGGGAGGACGATGCCTGCTTCCATCTCCGCCGCCTGGGTTATGTGATTGTGGCCCGAAACTACCGCACGCCGCGGCAGCCGGGAGAAATCGACCTGATCGGCTGGGATGCCGATGTGCTTTGTTTTGTTGAGGTTAAGACGCGCACATCGCGTGACGTAAAAACTCCCGAGGCAGCCGTGGATCGCCACAAACGCCGCGAAGTGGCGGCAGTAGCACGAGAGTACCTGCGCCGCCAGCCACCGTCGTGCCAGTGGAGGTTCGATATAGTAAGCGTATACTATGCGCAGTCGTCGACCAGCCAGCCGCAAATCGAAGTGTTTCGCAATGCCTCCCTCTCGGCGTAGAATATCGGTTTTGTTAACAGATTAAAGATAAGTGAAAGGATTCAGTAGTGCCTGAGCTGAGAAAAGATCCTATTGTCGGCCGCTGGGTGATTATTTCGACCGACCGGGCTAAGCGCCCCACCGACTTCGTTCGGGAAAACATGCAGATCAAAGGGGGCTTTTGCCCCTTTTGCTACGGAAACGAGGGCAAGACTCCGCCTGAGATCCAGGCCTACCGCCCCAATCAAAATGGCGGGCCGGCGCCGCAGCGCGATACTCCGGGATGGACCGTCCGGGTCGTACCCAACAAGTTTCCCGCTCTCGGCATCGAAGGCACGCTGAACCGCCAGGCCGAAGGCATGTTCGACCGGATGAACGGGGTCGGCGCGCACGAAGTGATCATCGAAACACCCGACCATGCGGCGAGCCTGGCCACGCTGCCACCCAAACGCATTGAAGATATTTTGTGGACTTTCCGTGACCGTATTCTCGACCTGAAGAAAGACCGGCGCTTCAAATACATCCTGCTGTTCAAGAATCACGGAGAAGCTGCCGGGGCGTCGCTGGAGCATTCCCACTCGCAACTGATCGCGCTGCCGATTCTACCGATCAACGTGACTCAGGAACTGGAAGGCGGGAAACAGTATTTTCTCTACAAGGAACGGTGCGTGTTCTGCGACATCATCCGGCAGGAGTTGGATAGCGCCGTCCGGGTGGTGGCGGAAAACGAAGACTTCCTCACGCTGGCGCCCTATGCTCCGCGTTTTCCATTCGAGACCTGGATCCTGCCCAAGCAGCATGAGTCGGCGTTCGAGAACTCGTCGTCGCACATGTTCGAGAATCTGGCGAGGGCGGTGAAGACCCTGCTGACCAAAGCCGACCGCGTGCTCGATAATCCTCCTTACAATCTGGTGATCCACACTTCGCCAGTGCAAGACCCCACCAACGACTACTACCACTGGCATATTGAGTTCATGCCGAAGCTCACCAAAACGGCAGGGTTTGAATGGGGAACGGGTTTCTACATCAATCCCACGCCGCCTGAGGAAGCTGCGAAATTCCTGCGGGAAGCGAATGTCGAGGAACCGGCGGTGGTTCGCGTCGGCTGAAGCTAAACTTGCCTCGCCACTTCCGTCCCTTCGGATGTTCAGGAAAATGATTCTTCGTGGCGCCGCTAGTATGATCGTCCCGCTTCTGTTCCTCTCTACGTGCATTTCAAGCGCGCAGAACGGGGAGCGTGAGTTGAGGAGTGACATTCAACGCGCCTGTAGACCTAAAGGCAGCGGGACCCCTGTACGCTAAGCAGGGCCGGCGGAGTTCATGGTCCTATCCTCCGTTAGCCGTGCGGATTGCGGGCGGTCAAGAGAAGAGGTTCTCGATCGACCTATCTACTCTCTTGTGGGCCAGATTAATCGATGAAATCCTCCCGTCCCGTCGTCTGAAATCGATTGAGGCCAGCGGGGCGTATCAGATATTTGCAAAAGTGACAGTCAAGGGGTACAAGAACGAAGTCACATCGAACAGAGTTCGAGTGACATGGCTGATGGAGACGAAGGCTGAGCAAGATTTACTTCGGCGATGAACGCAATACGGCAAAAATTGGGGCGCGGCTTACGGCCGAGCCCCTTTTAGTTGGCCGGAGAGAGAGAGGCCAAGATCACGCATTCTCACGATGGGCTCGTGAGGATGTCTGACCACAAAAGGCTAAGATGACGGCGTGAGGCATTTGTCACGAAAATGTAAAATTGCGTCGGACGCAGGATCCAAAGCCGCCCGCACCGAGGACGTCATGAAACGTTTTCTGCTACTGCTTCTGCTTGCCGGGTTCGGCGGTGCCGCTCCGACCTATGCTGCTCCCGCGCCGTCCACTCTGATCGCGAACCTTCCCGGCCGGACCACCATCAGCCTTGACGGCGCCTGGCGAGCGATCGTGGACCCGTTCGAAAACGGCACGTCCGGCGCTTTCTACCGCAATCAGATCCCCAAGGACAAGACCGAGAGAGTGGAGTACAGCTTCGATGCGTCGCCGGTGCTCAACGTTCCCGGAGACTGGAACACGCAGCGCGAGCAACTGCTTTTCTACGAAGGCCCGGTCTGGTACCGGCGCGTCTTCAACTATCACAAGCGGGCGAACACTCGCGTCTTTGTCTACTTTGGGGCAGTCAATTATCGGTCGTCAGTTTTTCTGAATGGCGAAAAACTTGGCGATCATGAAGGCGGGTTCACGCCGTTCAACTTCGAGGTGACCAATCTTCTGCGCGACGGAGAGAATTTCCTGATCGTCGAGGTGAACAACATGCGCCGCGCCGACGGCGTCCCGGCCCTGAAATTTGATTGGTGGAATTATGGCGGGATTACGCGCAGCGTATCGCTGGTGGAAGTGCCGGAGACGTTTATTCAGGATTATTTTGTTCAGCTGGCGAAAAACTCACCCGGCGAGATTGCGGGCTGGGTGCAGCTAAACGGCGAGCAGTCGGCGCAAAAGGTCACGCTGGAGATTCCCGAAGCCGGTGTTCACGAAGCCGTGACCACCGACGCCACGGGGCGCGCGAGCTTCCGAGTTTCAGCAAAACCGGAACTGTGGTCGCCCGAGCATCCCAAACTTTACGACGTGGTCGTCAGCAGCGGCGCCGATACGATTCACGATCAAATTGGTTTTCGAACCATCGAAGTGCAGGCGGGCAAGATTCTGCTGAACGGCAAGCCAATCTTTCTGCGCGGGATTTCCATGCACGAGGAAGCGCCGTTTCGTGACGGCCGCGCCTTCAGTCCCGAGGACGCGCAGACTCTGCTGGGCTGGGCCAAAGACCTGGGCTGCAATTTCGTCCGCCTCACCCACTATCCGCACAACGAAAACGAAATTCGTCTGGCCGACCGTATGGGCTTGCTGCTCTGGTCGGAGATTCCCGTCTACTGGGACATCGACTGGCAGAATCCAGCGACCCTGGCCAGTGCACAGGCACAATTGCGCGACATGATCGCGCGCGACCGCAACCGAGCCGCGGTGATTTTGTGGTCGCTCTCGAACGAAACTCCCGTGAAGCCGGAGCGCGTGACGTTCTTGAAGCAGTTGGTACAGGACGCGCGCGAGCTTGATTCCACGCGTCTGATTACTTCCGCATTAAACAGAACGGACAAATCTGGTCCCGACGTGCGCTCGATTACCGACCCGCTGGGCGAGGTGCTCGATGTGCTCGGGCTCAACGAGTATATGGGGTGGTATGAGTCGAAGATGGAAGATCTCGACAAGATGCAGTGGAAGTCGAAGTGGGACAAGCCGCTGATCGTGAGCGAATTCGGCGGCGGCGCGCAGTATGGCCGCCACGGCGACATCGATGAGGTGTGGACCGAGGAATTTCAGGCCAACCTGTACCAGCATCAGCTGGCCATGATTCAACGCATGCCAAATCTGGCCGGGATAACGCCGTGGGTGTTGATGGATTTCCGTTCGCCCACCCGCCTGCTTCCCGGCATCCAGGACTATCACAACCGCAAGGGCCTGATCTCAAATCGCGGACAGCGGAAGCAGGCGTTCTATGTGCTGCAGAAGTTTTATAAGGAGTTGGCTGGTGCTGAAAAATAGATGTCGAGTAGAAATTGAGGGCTAATTGCTGGCGTCAACTTGCGCGCTCGCTGAACTGTCTTTGCCACGCTCGCCCGCGCAAGCAGCATCGTGACCCGCCCTTGCAAAATGCGCAAGGACGGGCCACCCATCCGACGTGGCGACGTGGAGAAATACCCAGAGGCTGAGACTCCTGACTACGGCACCGCGTTGGCTGGTTAGTCGACCGTGAAGTTGGTCTTGCTGGTGGCGCTGCCTCCAGCGGTGGTGACCGCGATCTTCCCGGTTTTCGCTCCCGTGGGCACGTCAACAGTCACTTGCGTGTCGGAATTCACGGTGAAGCTCGTCGCCTTCACCCCGTCAAACTTCACGGTCGTGGTCTGCGTCAATCCCGTGCCCTCAATCATTACCGGATTTCCCACCGATCCGCTTGCAGGAATGCTGGTGATGGTTGGCAGCACCTTGAACGTCTGTGTGCTGGTCAACGTGCTCGCGCCGGTTGTGACCGTCACGGATCCAGTCAGCGCATCAGCTGGCACTGTGGCGGTGAGGTAGGTGGTGCCGCTCAGCGTAACCGTTGTTGCTGGCGTGCCCCCGAACTTCACCGCGGACGAACTGCTGAATCCCTGCCCCAGAATTCCGATCTTGGTGCCCTCTTTGCCGGAGATGGCTGGCGTTCCGGTTCCGGACGCGACAAATGTTTCGACAAACGGGCCAAGGCCTGTGGACAGGCTGTAGACGATGCCACATCCTCCACCTTGCGCGGGGCAGTTGTCGACCCCGCCATTCGTGGTTCCGTAGAAGGTTCCATTCGTGTCCTGGGTCAGTCCCGCCACGGGGAAATAGCCATCGGCGCAGCCGCTTTGCGAGCAAAAGCTATAAAGGGTGGTCAGTTTGCCGGCTGGGGTGATCTGGAAGATCGTCCCGCAGCCATAGGAGGCCGGGCAAGAGCCAGTACCCCCGCCATAGACGTTCCCGCCGTTGGTGGTTATGCCATAAAAGCTCCCATCGTTGGCCTGGATCAGTGGCGCCTGGGGACTAGAGCCGTCCGCGCAGGCGCTTTCCGAACAAAAGTTGTATAGAGTAGTCAGCTTGCCAGCTGGGGTGATTTCGAAGACGGTGCCATGGCCGTTGGCTCCGCCCACGGAGGTGGTTCCGTAGAAGTTGCCATTGCTGGCCTGGACTAGCGCAGCTTCGGGACTTCCACCATCGGAGCAGCCGCTGAGGGCGCAAAAGTTGTGCAGCCAGGTCACGGTGCCGCTCTGGGTAACCCTGAAGACGGTTCCGCAGTCATAGGTGCATCCGCCGTTTCCCCCGCCGGTGGGGGTTGTCCCGTAGAGATCCCCGTTGGTGGCCTGGATCAAAGCCGCAACTGGCATGTTTCCGCCCGGAGTATAGAGGAATGTGTAAAGCGTGGTCAGCGTACCGGCCGGGGTGATCTTGAAGAGTGTGCCCCAACCGCTGTTGACCCCGTCGAAATTGGTAGTCCCGTACAGGTCTCCGTTGGTGGCCTGCATGAGCGCCGCTACGGGGAGTTCGCCGTCCGGGCAGCCGGCTACAGCGCAGAAACTGTAGAGGGTGGTTAGTGTACCGCTTGAGGTGACCTTGAAAATCGACCCTGAGTGGTAGGCCCCACCGCTCGGCGTTGTCCCGTAGAAGTCTCCAGTCTTGCCCTGAACCAATCCCGCCACGGGATAGTTGCCATCCGGGCACGCGCTAGGGGGAGTGCCCTCCAGGCAAAAACTGTAAATCGAGGTCAGCGTGCCGCTCGACGTCATTTCAAAGACATTGCCTGCGGCCTGGGACCCGCCTTCACGGGTTGTTCCGTATAGGTTTCCATTGGTGGCCTGCACCAGAGGGGCTACGACGTCGCCACCGTCGGTCCCGTCGAAGTTGTGCAGTATCGTGAAAGTCTGCGCTTGCGCTGGTTGGGCTGTTACGACCGCCGATGCGAGCATGGCCGCGAAGGCAAGTGTGGCAGTTGCCACGGCCCGGCGCACGTTCGAGATCCAATTCTGGAATTGCAATGTGTGCTTCATGGAAATGCTCCTTAGTCCCGGTCAGTTTTTCTGGAGCGCGGAGAACTCGCGAACCGTCAGCTTGCTGGCTGGCGTCCAGACGAGCCAGAACTGGCCTCTATGTAGGTAACGCGAAGAAGTCACGCAAAAAGGTCCAAATTTTTTTGGGATTGGCCGGGCGGAGCTGGTTTCCGGCGCGCGTTCGAAAGGGAAAGGTAGTTGCCGACTGCTAATTGCTAATTGCTGGAATTCAACTCGCGCAGGTGGGTGACGGTTTCTACGATGCGGTCGGCCACGTAGTCAATCTCGGCTTCCGTGTTGAAGCGGCCGATGCCGAAGCGGATGGAACTGTGCGCCAGGTCGTCGCTGATGCCGATGGCCCGGAGCACGTGAGAAGGCTCGATCGCTGCGGTGGTGCACGCCGAGCCGCTGGAAACTGCGATGTCGTTGAGGGCCATCAGCAGCGCCTCGCCATCTACGTGCGCGAAGCTGAGGTTGAGGTTGCCGGGCAGGCGGTGCTCCATGGACCCGTTGATGGTGACCTCGTCGAGGCGGCTCACGATGCGGTCGCGCAGGCGGTTGCGCTTGCCGGCGAGGTGGCAGGATTCTTTCAGCATCTCTTCCTGCGCGATGGCGCAAGCCTTGCCCAGGCCAACGATGCCGGGGACATTCAGGGTGCCTGAGCGCATGCCGCGTTCGTGGCCGCCGCCATCAAAGAGCGCGGAAAGCCGCAGGCGGGGATTCTTGTTGCGCACATACAAAGCGCCTACGCCTTTGGGGCCGTAGAGTTTGTGGCCCGCGATCGACATCAGGTCAATGTTCTGCTTGTCGACGTGGATGGGCATCTTGCCGATGGACTGCGCCGCGTCGGTGTGAAAAATCACTCCGCGCTCGCGGCACAGTCTGCCGATTTCCTCGATGGGCTGCAGCACGCCGATTTCGTTGTTGGCGGACATGATCGTGACTAGGATGGTTTTGCCATCGATGGTCTTGCCATCGATGGTCTTGTCCCTGGTTTTGTCATCGATCGCCTTGCCATCGAGGGCACGTTTCAGGTGGTCGAGGTCGATCAGTCCGTCTTTCTGCACGGGGAGGTAAGTGACGCGGAATCCGTCTTTTTCCAGATGCTTGCAGGTGTCGAGGACTGCTTTGTGTTCGGTGACTGCGGTGATGATGTGGTCACCCTCTTCGCGGTACATTTCGACCGCCCCCTTGATCGCGAGGTTGTCGCTCTCGGTGGCGCCCGAGGTAAAGATGATTTCTTTGGCGGTGGCGCCAATTAGTTTCGCGATACGCTCCCGCGCGGTCTCGACGGCTTCTTCGGCCGCCCAGCCGAAGGAATGGTTGCGGCTGGCGACGTTGCCGAACTTCTCGACGAAATAGGGCAGCATCTCTTCCAGCACCCGCGGATCCATGGGAGTGGTGGCGTGGTTGTCCATGTAGATGGGGAGCTTCACCCCAGGCGGTACGGAATGCTGAGAAGTCTGCGTTGGGGAGAGCGCCTCGGGGGTCTTCGCATTCGTGGTCATGAATAACTCTCCTGCGCAAGTTCCAGCGATTGCCGTCGCCCGTGGCTCTTAACGTATGAGTCTACAGCCGCGCTGGATGCCCGGCAATGGCTTCCAGCCATATCGAGAAGCCCGCAGCGAGCGGTAACTATTGAAGACTGAAGGGCTTGCATGAGACGCCTCGGCGGTTAGAAATGAGCGCGCCCTGACTGCGGTGCTCGACTTCCCAAGCCCAATTGCGGAAAATTCATCGCCAATCCTCGTAAAGGGCTTGACAAGCCGCGAAGCCAGTCTAAAATACCGGAAATTCCGGCGCATCGACTGCCTCCGCCTTTTGCATTGAGGACTCTTCCGGATTTATGACCTCCAAGTCGCCCACTCCCCCTCAAAGCGTAGACAAGAAACCGCCTTGCAAGCATCCACGCGTGCAAATTGTGAGCCGCGACGAAGAAGCTGAATTCGTAGAATGCCTGGAATGCGGCGAAATCTTCGACTACAGCGAACTCAAGGACATGAGCATCGAGGAACGAGCCCAGAGCAGCGACATCTGACTCCCGGTCAGAAGAAGGTGACCAAGGTACCATCGACACGCTTTTCCCTGTTGTTGCCGCACGTGAAGGCTGCTATCGTCCGGCCATGGGGCCGTGCGCGTGTGTCTGCACGCCTCCATCTCTATTTCAATATGCCTGCCGTCGCCCTCGTTGTCGACGATTCCATGCTGATCCGCTATACGGTGAGCCGTCTTCTGGAGGAATACGGATTCACGGTGGAATCGGCGGGGAACGGCGTTGAGGCGCTCGAAATCCTGAATCGTATGCAACCGGACCTGATTGTGACCGACCTGCAGATGTCAAAAATGTCAGGTCAGGAACTAATTGCCGCCGTCAGGAGCAAGCCGGAAACAGCGCAGATTCCTATTATCATTATCGCCAGCCGAACCAGCGGTTCCAAAGAAGCTGAGAAACTCGCCAACTTCTTCGTGTACAAGGATATCGACATTGAAGACCAGTTGAACAAGGCGTTGAAGGCGCTGCGAGGCAAGACGGCCGCGAAAAAGCATTCTGCGACGAAATAGCAATTTGCCCGGCATGCATCCGCGTTGCCCCGCAAAACGAGGGTCCACCACTAAAGTCGCATTCCAGCCTCCGCAGAAAAATCAGCGGGCGCAAAATCCTTTGACAGGAATTTGGGATAGGCAGCGGCGGCGATCATGGCCGCGTTGTCGGTAGAGAGCCGGAGCGACGGGAAATATACGGGCAGGCCCTCCGCGGCGGCATCGCGTTCAAAGGTACGACGCAATTCGCTGTTGGCGGCCACTCCACCAGTGACGAAGAGCGTGACCACGTCGTAAGCCCGCGCCGCCGCCAAAGTTCTCCCCACCAGGTCTTCCACGATGGCGCGCTGGAAGGACGCTACCAGGTCGAGGGTTTGTTTGTCGCAGTGGGCGAGGTAGTCCTCGAACTTGGGCTTGGGGATGCTTGCCACGGCCTTGCGGCGGAGTTCGATGGCGGCCTGCATGTTGTGGGACTCGACATAGCGCAGCACGGCCGTCTTGATGCCGCTGTAAGAAAAATCGAAGCGAGGGCGATCTTCTCCCGGACGACCCGCGTTGTCTTCTGCGCTGCTGAGAGGTCCGGCGCGACGGTCGCGATGTTTGATTTGAGCCGGAGGAAACTTTACGGCTCGCGGATCGCCATGGGGAGCGAGGCGGTCGATGATGGGACCGCCGGGATAACCCAGGCCGAGCAGTTTGGCAACTTTGTCGAAGGCCTCGCCCGCAGCGTCGTCGCGAGTGTGGCCGACATTTTCGTAAGTCCAGCTGTCGTTTTTTTGTTCTGCAAGATACAGGTGGGTGTGGCCACCGGATACGACCAGAGCCAGCACTGGAAACTGCAACTCGTGGTTGCCCTTCTGCCGCTCTTCCAACAGGACCGCATGGATGTGGCCTTCGAGATGGTTGACCGCGATCAAAGGCTTATCGAGCGCGAAAGCCAAAGCCTTGGCGTAGCTGATCCCGACCATGAGTGCGCCGGCGAGGCCGGGTCCCTGGGTGACGGCGATGGCGTCGACGGAAGAATAAGTATGCTTCGCTTCCGCGAGCGCTTGCCGCACGACGGGGACGATGGCCCGCAGATGCTCGCGCGACGCCAACTCGGGGACGACTCCGCCATAGGGCTGGTGCATCGCGATCTGCGAAGCCACCACATTCGAGACTACCTGCTCGCCGGATCGCACCACGGCCGCGGCGGTCTCGTCGCAGGAACTCTCGATCCCGAGGATGTAGGCAGAGGGCATGAAACTATATTATTAGAAATCTCATCGTTGAAACATCATGACCGACTTTCTCAAACATCTCGCGGAATCGGAACCTCCCTCCGCTGGATTCTCGACCACGATCGTGCAAACCCTGCGGCAGCGGGGGTATCAGGCATTTCTGGTTGGCGGATGTGTGCGCGATTTGCTGCTGGGGCGGGAACCGAAAGACTACGACGTGGCCACGAATGCTACGCCTGCGCAGGTGATGACAATCTTTCCGGAGACCTACGCGGTGGGAGCGCAGTTTGGCGTGGTGCTTGTGCCGGTGCCAGAGGCGCCGCGGGAGAGAGACATCGCAAGCAACGTCTCTGCGGAGCACGCTGATCGCGTGGATCTTAATTTTTCCACTCACGCTCACGCCGTTGAGGTCGCTACTTTCCGCAGTGACATTGGATACTCGGACGGCCGCCATCCCGATGAAGTGCGCTTCTCTCAGGATCCGCGGGAAGACGTGGCTCGGCGCGACTTTACGATCAACGGCATGCTGCTCGATCCCGTGAACGGGGAAGTGCTCGACTTTGTCGGTGGACATAGAGATCTTAAGGCCGGCATCGTCCGCGCTATTGGCGATCCCGAACATCGTTTTGCCGAAGACAAGCTGCGCATGCTGCGGGCGGTGCGCTTTGCCGCGCGCTTCGAATATACGATCGAGCCAGGCACGTCTGCTGCGATCAAGAAACTGGCTGGCCAGATTGGCGTTGTCTCGCGGGAGCGGGTGCGCGATGAACTCACGCGCATGCTTATCGAAGGCCACTCCCGCCGCGCGTTCCTCCTGCTCGACGAAAGTGGTTTGCTGCAGGAAGTTCTACCGGAAATTTCTGCGATGAAGGGCGTGCAACAGCCGCCTCAGTTTCATCCCGAAGGCGACGTGTTCGTGCACACGCTGTTGCTGTTGGAGAACCTCCCACACGCATGCCCGGCGGCGCTGGCCTGGGGTGCGTTGCTGCACGATGTCGGCAAGCCGCCGACGTTTCGCGTGGCGCCCGACCGCATCCGGTTTGATGGGCACGTCGAAGTCGGCGTGAAGATGGCGGAGGAAATCTGCAAGCGGCTGCGGTTTTCCGGCGATGAGGCTGAGCAGGTACTGGCGCTGGTGGATAATCACATGCGGTTTGGCCAGGCCACGCGCATGAGCGAATCCACGCTGAAGAAGTTTCTGCGCATGCCGCATTTCGACCAGCACCTGGCGCTGCATCGCGCCGATTCTCTGGCCAGCCACGGCAAACTCAGCACTTATGAATTTGTGACAGAAAAACTGGCTGCGATTCCGCCGGAGACGATGAGGCCTGTACCTCTGGTCAGCGGCGATGATTTGATCGCCGCGGGACATGTGCCCGGACCCAAGTTCCGCGAAATTCTGGAAGCCGTGGAAGATGCGCAACTTGAAGGCCGCCTGGCCTCGAAGGAGTCGGCGTTGGAATTCGTGAGACGCGAGTTTCCCGCGTAGTGGAATTCGCGCGGCGTCGATCGGCGTGACGGAATGCTAGAATCGAAAGCTCAACGTTCATAACAAGCCGAACACCGATCGGAACTGGAGTCCTAATTGGAACAGGCTGGAGCAGGGTTGGAGAAGGTGGTCGCCGATTCTCTGCGGCGAATGCCGGCGGACGAAGCGACTTTAACGGCATGGCCGTTGGTGTGCGGGTCGGCGGTTGCGGAGCGCACACGCGCATTGGATTTCACGGGCGGAGTGTTGCGAGTCGAGGTGGCTGATGCTGGATGGAAACGCGAACTGCAGGTTCTGGCTCCCCGCTACTTGGCGACGATCAATCGTTATGCGATCGAGAGCGTTCAGAGGATTGAGTTTGTGATTGCTTCGTCGTCAAAGTGAGCGAGCCTGTGCCATGAGCAGAATCTGTCGTCGAGATTTCTACGACGTTGGTCACTGAAAATGAAAAGTCACTGAAAATGAAAGTTACCGAAAAAGACGTTGCCTACGTGGCTGACCTGGCCAATCTGGAACTGACCGCCGAAGAGCGGGCGGGCATGGTGCGCGATCTGAATTCGATTCTGGATTACATCGACATGCTCAACGAACTGGACACTTCGGATGTCCCTCCGATGGCGCAGATTTCTGATCACTATGGCGTCGACGAATCGAAGCAGGGCAGTGAACGTTTTGCCTATGCCATCCGAGAGGATGTGCTCGAAGGGTTGCGCAAATCGTTGCCGCAGAAAGTCGCGCTTGAGAATGCTCCAGATTCGGATGGGACTTTTTTCAGAGTGCCGAAAGTCATTGAAAGATAAATGCAGAGTGCAGCAGTCGGAATGCAGAAGTTTGGTAGGAGTTCACTTCTGAAGTTTTCACTTTTGACGTCTGCCTTCTTGGATTTTTTCTGTGGACCTGGCTTCCCTCACCATCGACGCCGCCCGCTCTGCCGTGCAGGAGCGCAAGACGAGCGCGTTCGCGCTGGCGGAGGCTTACTACGCTCACATCCAGAAAGAAGACAGCCAGATCGGAGCGTTCCTTACGCTGTCGAAAGAGCGCGCGCTGGAGCAGGCGGACCGCATGGACCGCATGGCCGCTACGGGTGAGACGTTGCCGCCGCTCGGCGGAGTGCCGGTCGCGATTAAAGATGTGATGAGCACGCGCGGGGTGCGCACGACTGCGGGATCGAAAATTCTCCGCAAGTATATTCCGCCTTACGATTGCACTGCGGTCGCGCGCCTGGAAGCCGCAGGAGCGGTGGTGCTCGGCAAGACGAATTGCGACGAGTTCGCGATGGGCTCGTCGAATGAGAACTCCGGGTTCCATCCCGTGCGCAACCCGCGCGATCTGAACCGCGTTCCGGGGGGCTCCTCTGGCGGATCGGCCGCCGCAGTGGCGTCCGACATGGCGGTGGTCGCACTGGGATCGGATACCGGCGGATCGATTCGCCAGCCCGCTTCATTTTGCGGTGTGGTTGGCCTGATGCCCACCTACGGGCGCGTCTCGCGCTACGGGCTGATCGCGTTCGCGTCGTCACTCGATCACATTGGACCGCTGGCCAAGACCGTGAAGGATGCGGCGATTGTGTTGCGTACGATTGCCGGGCGCGATGCCATGGATTCGACGTCAGCGGATGTGCCCGTGCCTGACTACGTTGCCGAACTCGACAAACCAGTGCACCGTTTGAAGCTGGGCGTCGCGAAAGAATATTTCGGCGAGGGCCTCGATGAAGAAGTCCGGCAGGCAGTGGAAGCGGCCATCGACAAGTTGAAGGGACTGGGCTGCGAGATTGTTCCCGTCTCTCTGCCGCACACGCCGTACGCAATCCCGACGTATTATTTGGTGGCAACGGCGGAGGCATCCTCGAACCTGGCGCGTTACGACGGCGTGCGTTACGGCAAGCGGGCGAACGGCGTGAAGACGCTTTCCGCAATGTACCGCCGCAGCCGCGACGAAGGCTTCGGAGCGGAAGTGAAACGGCGCATCATGCTCGGCACCTACGCGCTGAGCGCCGGCTACTACGATGCCTATTATCTGAAAGCGCAGAAGGTTCGCACATTATTGACTCGCGATTTCGAAGAAGCTTTTCGCAAAGTCGACGCGATCGTCACTCCGACCAGTCCGACGGCTGCGTTTCGGCTGGGAGAAAAGTCTAACGATCCGCTGGCCATGTATCTGGCCGACATTTACACCGTGACTGCCGACCTGGCCGGCATTCCAGGGATTTCGATTCCATGCGGCGAGACGAAAGAGAAGCTGCCGATTGGTCTGCAGATTCTCGGGAAGCATTTTGATGAGGCCACGATTCTGCGCGTGGGACACGCGTTTGAGCAGGCGCAGAGATAGGCGCGGCAAATTTGGCGACGGAGCTGTCTCAGAGTGCTGAGTAGTAGCGTTCCCCGGCGCACGCGCGACATAGCACTTTCCCGTCGCGGCGGACTTCCCGGCGGAAGTTGATGCCTTCACCGCACGCCTCACACGCTACGCGCTCGCCTTTGTATCCGGGGAACTCTTCGGGCGGCAGATCGACCTTCACCCACTGCAGCGCAAAAAGATCGTGATCGGAAATCTCGCGGTAAGCCAGCATCTGCTGTTGATTCTTATCTTCAATTTCAGGATGCATCTGGCGAGCGAGAGACTTGGAAGATTCCTTGGCTGCGATGCGGATGGCCTTGCCGTTGCTGACGTCGACGAATGTAGCTGCGACTTTTCCCCAGTCACGAAACTTTAGCGCGCGCTTGCCCAGCCGGCATCCCGTGACCACGGCGACCGCGTCGGTGGCGCAACGGTCGATTTCCACGAACGTGACCAACCGCTTGCGGTCCTTCCCGCGCGGGTCGTCGATTTCGAGCTTCTGCAGGCCGAGCATTGCCAGGCGCACGCCAAGAACTTGGCCGGCGCAAAGGTGTCCATGGGCCTGCTCCGCGTCGCGAAGATATTCGTCGAGGGATTTCATAAAAGCAGCTGTCAGCTATAAGCGATCAGCTTTCAGCCAACACCGAGCAGCCGACGCGTCCGGCGCCTGCAAATGGCGATTTACTTCCTTCTCCAGCGGATGCCGTCTTTGGTTTGTTCGATAATGATGCCAGCGGCTGTCAGCTCAGCACGGATCATGTCTGACGCTTTGAAGTCGCGGGCGTTGCGGGCCGCTTTCATTGCGTCGATCTTTTTTTCGATGTCTGCGTCCGAGAGTTGGCCGGTTTGAATCGTGTCGCGGAGGTTTTCGCTGACATCCTTGTCGCGGCCTTCCGTCTGTGCCCAATCGAAGACCTGTTTCATCTTGGGGCCATCATCATCGTTGAGGACGGCAAAAATTGCGTCGAATTTGCTGAGCGCCGCCAGCAGCGGTGCAACGTCGTCTTTCTTGACTTCGCCGGTGTCGAAGGCGCCGTTGGCGCGACGCACCATTTCGAAGATCGCGCCCTGTGCCTGCGCGGTGTTGAGGTCGTCCTCGAGAGCGGCTCGCATGCGGTCGACAGTCTCGCTCGCCAACGTCTGCATTTCCGGATTGGCGCCAGCCGGGAAATTTCCTGCGGTCAATCGCAGACTGAAATTCCGCAAACGTTCGACCGAGACCGAGGCTTGCTTCAGCCCGTCGAAAGTGAAGTTCAACTGGTTGCGGTAAGGGACCGACGCCAGCAGATAACGAATGGAAGACGGCTTGTGCCCTTTCAGAACCAGATCCCGGAGGGTGAAGAAATTTCCCAGACTCTTCGACATCTTCTCACCTTCCACCAGCAGAAAGCGGGCGTGGAACCAGAAGTGCGCGAAGGGCTTTCCCGTGAGCGATTCCGACTGGGCGATCTCATTTTCGTGATGCGGGAAAATCAGATCCTCGCCGCCGGCGTGCAAGTCAAAACTCTCACCAAGCTTCTGCATCGACATCACGGAACACTCCAGATGCCAGCCTGGGCGCCCCGGTCCAATCACCGTGTCCCACGAGGCTTCTTCGGGTTTCGGAGCTTTCCACAAAGCGAAGTCGCGGGCACTGTCCTTGTCGTATTCGTCAACGTCGACGCGGGCGCCATCGAGCATCCCGCCGAAATCTTTTTTTGAAAGCTTGCCGTACTGCGGAAACTTTGCAATCCGGAAATAGTACGAACCATCCTCGGCGCGGTATGCGATGCCTTTTTCGACCAGCCTCGCGACGAACTCCGCCATCTGGGGAATAAATTCAGTGGCGTGTACGAGTACGGGCTCCTCAATGCCAATCATCGCGGCATCTTCGCGAAATGCCTTCTCGTATTTTGCAGTATATTTCTGGACGCTCACGCCATCGCGCGCCGCATTGCGAATGATCTTGTCGTCGACGTCGGTGATGTTCATCACGTAACGGACCTTGTATCCGCTCTCGCGAAGAAAGCGCTGCAGAAGGTCGACGGCGACAAATGTGCGAAAGTTGCCGATATGCCCGTAGTCATACACGGTAGGCCCGCAGGCGTACATGCGGACTTCGTTGTCAACGAGCGGGCGGAATTCCTCAACCCGCGCGGACATAGTGTTGTAAAGGCGGAGCGCCATAGCAACTTTCAGGAGCAGCGAAGAACTTATGATTCTAGGGTGACACCAGAAATGCGGTCAAATGGGAGTTCCGGAGGACGAGGCCGGTTCCGGCAGAGCGTGCGTGTGTGCCCGCAACCGGCTTTGTACTAGAAAGACGTAGTGCAATGCAGAAACGATGGTGAAAATAAACGTGGCGCGCAAGCAGACCTTGCGCGCGATCCAGACCCACCACAGGGGCCGCACTTCGAACATCAGGACGAAAAATACAGCGGCGATTTGGGAGAAGGTATTTGCCTTGCCGAAAATGCTGGGCCGGAAATCCCGCAATCCGGCAATCGCAAACAACACGGCGCTGGCGGCCAGAATCGAAATATCGCGGCTGAACACTACTACCGTGTACTTCCACGGAATCTTGTGCAGGATGGAGAGCACCAGAAACATCGTGCTCAGCAGGAGTTTATCGGCAATAGGATCAAGGTACTGCCCAAGCAACGTTTGTTGATGAAGGGTGCGGGCCAACAATCCGTCGAGGCCGTCGCTGAAACCCGCGATCACGAAAACCACCAGCGCCCAGAGATAGCGGCCTTCCACCAGGTGAATCACGATGAACGGAACAAAAATCATCCGCAATAGAGTGAGTTGGTTCGGCGCCGTGAAAATCTGAGAAAGCTTCACGCATGCCCCCGCTCGGAATCAGGCCGGGACTCTGCATGAATCGCTTCTTTTTTCCTAGAACCCTCGACCGTGGAGCCCAGCAAAGCGGAAGGCTCCTGGCCCGTCTTAGCCTGAAATCGTTGGGATAGCGAGGGAATGTCTCCATCTGGCAGGTCGAGTTCGATGCGATGAATGCGGTGCATGGGGAAAAAAACCACGGACGGCGTGAATACCTCGCCGTCTTTGACCATTGCGGCCAGATCATCAACCGACGCGAGCTCAATACCGCTGACACTCAGGCCTTCCGGGGCTAGCGCCAGAATCATTCCCCAGAATTTGTCTCTGGGATTGCTTAGGGTCACCACCACCACAGCGCCCGGCGAAAAAGGGGCGCGCTCGACGGCGGACGAAACCTCACGGCGAGCAGACGGGACTTTTTTCACCACGCCTTGATTGTCGCCGCACTCGGCAAGGTTTGCAACCGAGGTTCACATCGCTCGTCGTGGTCTGGACGCACGCACGCAATGCCATTGACCGCGGAATGCGCGGAAGAGCGCGCGTGCGAAAAGTGATAATGCCCTCATGCTCAACAGGCGCGTCACACTGCTCTTCTGCCCTCGGCCAATCCGTTACGTCACAACGGGGACATTGCTCATTCCAGCGGCGCCGAAAACTCGCCGATAGCGCTCCACTTCGGAGGGCGGGCCGAGCGCCTTGGCGTAGTTATCGGAGAGCTTCACGGCCGGGCGGCCCTCCGCGCTCGACACCTTGCAGATCAGGCTGATAGGGTCGTATCCACTGCCCCCCTGAGGATCGCAGCCACGGAAATCATTTGTCAGCAGTGTGCCCCAACCGGCGCTGAATCGAATGCGGCGTCCCGGAGTCCACTTGCGGCGATCCAGGAAATCAGCCGCGGCGCGGAAATCGGCAGCAGTTGCGCCTTTCGCCATTACGCCGCCGAAGTACGCATGCAGGCCGAGTATATCGTCGACGTCGAGCGCATCGGAAGCAATGATGAGCTTGCTCGCTGGATCGCGGCCACGGGCCTTCAGCCATGCGATGTACTCGTCCCCGGCGGCAAAGGGATTCTTACTGTCGATGCGTTGGCCGGTCCAATCTGCCGCCCATTCCGGCGCGCCTTGCAGGAACTGTGTGGTACCAAAGGTGTCGGGCAGCATGATGCGCAATTCGCCTTCGTAGGTTCGCTGCCACATATCGAGCACTTGGTATTGGGAAGCCTTCAGCGATTCGTCGTCCGGGGCCAGCGCGGCAACGACCATCGGAATCTCGTGCGCGTTGGTTCCAATCGCTTCCAGATCGTGTTTGTGGGCGAGGAACGCATTCGAGGTGCCGATAAAATTTTGCCCGAGATTCGAAGCCATGGCTTCGACCACATACTCCTGCCACAAAAAGCTGTGACGGCGTCTTGTGCCAAAATCGGCAAGCCTGAGATCGGGCACGCCGCGCAGTCGCTCGATCTTGCTCCACAGCTTGGTTTTTGCACGGGCGTACAAGATGTCGAGGCCGAACTCGCCGAGCTTTTTCAGATGAGCGCGGGTTTTCAGCTCATCGAGGATGGAAAGCGAATACAACTCCCACATTGTGGTTTCGGTCCAGAGACCGTCGAAAGTGAGATGAAACTGGTCGCCGTTAATTTTCAGTTCGTAGTCCGACAACCGGAAATCGCGCTCCAGCCATTCCAGGAACCCCGGCTCGAAGATTCCGCGGCGGCCATAGAACGTGTTGCCAGCCAGCCAGACCAGTTCCGATTTTCGGAACCGAAGTTTCCTCACATGCTCCAGTTGCTGGGTAAATTCCTCTGTCGTGAGCAGATCGGCGAGACGCACTGAAGTGCTGCGGTTGAAGAGCGAGAACGATACCCGCGTCCTGGGATAGTGCTTCCAGATGAACTGCAGCATCAGCAACTTGTAGAAATCGGTATCGAGCAGCGATCGGGTCACCGGGTCGAGTGCCCAGTTGTGGTTGTGTGCCCGTTCTGCGAAATTGACAATCATCGGGTCATCTCAGCGAACGCAGGAATTTGAACTGGGCGAAATCACTCTCCGGAGAAGCTCCGAATGATTCTAGCCGTGGACCATCTAAACTGTCGAAACATCAGCATCGCACTTCGTGCCCGTTATCCTGAACGGGCAGGAGTTCGCCGTGGTTGGACTAGTGGGGACTGTCCGCCGGGTTAAATGAATGCGAAGATAGAGCATGGGGCGTGGGGCTTCGATGACTGCTGCATTACACGAGGAGGAAGCCGCTTGCCTTTAAAGCAGGATGTGCCCTGGTACAAACTCGCGATTATCTACCAGGCTCACGTTCGTACTTTCTACGACAGCAATGGCGATGGTATCGGCGACTTCCAGGGGCTTGATCAGAAGCTGGACTACCTGCAGGAATTAGGGATCAACACAATCTGGTTGATGCCGTTCTTTCCCTCACCTCTGCGCGACGACGGCTACGATATATCTGACTACTACGCTGTCCATTCCAACTACGGGACTTTGGAGGATTTCAGAGCGTTCCTGAAATCGGCCCACGCGCGCCAGATACGGGTGATCATCGAACTGGTGGCGAATCACACTTCGGATCAGCACCCGTGGTTTCAACAGTCCCGCAGCTCCCGGGAAAATCCCCTCCGGGATTGGTATGTCTGGAGTGATACGGACACGGGGTATCCCGAAGCTCGGATCAATTTTGTCGATACTGAGCTGTCCAACTGGGCATGGGATCCAATTTCCAAATCCTATTATTGGCATCGTTTCTTCAGCCACCAGCCCGACCTCAATTATGACAATCCTGCTGTCCGGGAAGAGATGTGGAACGTGATGAAGTTCTGGCTGGAAATCGGGGTTGACGGCTTCCGGCTGGATGCGGTCCCGTACCTGGTGGAACGCGAGGGCACGACTTGTGAGAATCTGCCCGAGACCCACGCGATCCTTAAAGAGTTGCGGCGAAGGCTGGATGAACAATTTCCCGGCAAGATGCTTCTGGCCGAGGCCAATCAGTGGCCTGCGGATCTCCGGCCCTACTTCGCCGACGGAGACGAATTCCACATGGCATTTCATTTTCCGCTGATGCCAAGAATGTTCATGGGGGTGAAATTAGAGGACCGCAAGCCCATCACTGAGATTCTGCAGCAAACGCCGGAGATTCCGGCTTCCTGCCAATGGTGTTTGTTCCTGCGCAATCATGACGAGCTGACCCTCGAAATGCTTACGAATGTCGAGCGAGACTATATGAACGACTCGTATGCCAAAGACAAGGAAATGCGGCTGAACCTTGGAATCCGGCGCCGACTCGCTCCTTTGCTCGACAACGACCGGAGGCGCATCGAGTTAATGCACGGGATTCTGATGTCGTTACCGGGCACTCCCAATATTTATTACGGTGACGAAATCGGAATGGGTGACAACACCAAGCTGGGCGACCGCAATGGAGTGAGAACTCCCATGCAGTGGAGCGGAGGCTGGAACGGAGGCTTCTCCGCCGCAGAAGCAGAAAAACTCTATGCGCCGTTGATCCAGGATCCAGTCTATGGTTACCCAGCCGTCAATGTGGTTTCACAAAAGAAGACTGAACATTCTCTGCTCAACTGGATGGGGCGCATCATTGCAGTTCGAAAAACCACCAACGTGTTTGGCAGCGGGTCGATTGAGTTTCTCTATCCTGCCAATCACAGAATATTGGCCTATGTGCGCCAGTTGGAGAATGAGACGATCCTGGTCGTGAATAATCTTTCGAATGCTGCGCAGGCGGTCGAACTGGACTTGCGCCGTTACAAAGGAAACATTCTCATCGAGATGTTCGGCAGGAACATTTTTCCGCGGGTTGGCGATTTGCCGTATTTGCTGACCTTTGGTCCTTACCAGTTTTACTGGTTTCGGTTGCGACGAATCTAAAGTTATCGCTGATTGGGGAACGACGTCTCATGGCTGAGGTTAAGTTGGCGGAAGAGAGTGTTCTCACGGACGATTTACTTCGCCAGCTCATCAATGTCGGTGAGGTCGACATCCTGGTGGGCGTGCCTACGCACAATAATGCCAAGACCATCGGCCCGATCGTCGAAACGATCCAGGCCGGCATCCTCACATTTTTTCCCCGCGAGAGAGCGGCGATCATCAACGCCGACGGAGGTTCGCGGGATGGGACGCCCAAACTGATCGCGAACGCCGCCATCCACGATACGCGGCCTAACTCCAAGCTATACGCGCTTAGAACTTTCCACTCCATCAGCACGCAGTATGCGAGCAGCCCCGCGCGAGGGACAGCGCTGCGGACGATCATGGCCGCGGCGGAACTGTTGCGAGCCAAGGCCTGCGCGGTAATTTCTCCCGACTCCGCTCAAATCACAACTGATTGGCTCAGCACTCTGCTGCGTCCTGTTTACACAGAAGAATTCGATCTCGTGTTACCCACCTATAGCCGGCACAGGTTCGACGGAATTCTCCTGACCAATCTGCTCTATCCCATGACGCGCGCCCTTTATGGATTGAGAATCCGCGAGCCCTACGCATTGGACTTCGCATTCTCTGGTCGCCTCGGAGGCCAATTCCTTGCCCAGAATCCGTGGCACGACGAAACTGCCCAGTCCGGTTCCGAAACGCAACTCACGCTGGCTGCGATCGCGGGAGAGTATCGTATTTGCCAATCTTTTCTGGGAACCAAGGAGCATGTGGAGCGGCATTCCGCCGACCTGGTTCCAGCGATGCGACAAACCGTCGGAGCTTTGTTTTCTTCGTTGGACCCAAATTTTTCGTCGTGGAATGCCCGGACCGGGTCCCAGCCAATCACTACCGCCGGCGCCGAGCGGGAGTTCACTCTGGATCCGCTGCGAATAAACAGGAAGCGGCTGCGAGAAATGTTTTCCAGGGGAGTCGCCGAGCTGGAATCAGTATTTCTGTCCATTCTTTCTCCCCCGACACTGGTGGAGCTCCAACGCATCGCCCGTACGGAAGACGTTCCATTTCGCTATTCCGCGGAATTATGGGTCAAGACGGTTTACGAGTTTGCGGGGGCATATCACAAATCGGTGATCAGCAGGGACCACATCATCCAGGCGCTGGCGCCACTTTTTCGCGGCAGAGCGTTCACGTTTATCGCGGAGAACATCAACGGGTCCGCCGCCGACGTCGAAAACAACATCGAAAGCTTGTGCCTTGAATTCGAACGAACAAAACCGTATCTGCTGGAGATTTGGAAACAATAGCGAGTGAGGTCATCATGCGGCAAATGATAATCGACGAATTGACTCAGGCCATGCAGGAGCTTACCAGAGGTTTCGCCCACATCCTCCCGCGGATCATCGTATTGGTGATCATCGCATTTGCAGGGTGGGTGATCGCGTACCTCCTAAAAATGTTCTTGCGCAGCATTCTGCGCCTCATCAAGTTCGACAAGCTCTCGGAAAATGCGGGCGCGTCCCAACTGCTCACGAGAGCCGCGTTGCCTTCTGCGACGGAACTGCTGAGCCGGTTTGCCTTCTGGGTCGCCTGGCTGGGATTCATTCTGCTGGGTGTAAGCGTGCTAGGGATTCTTGGTTTACAGGACGAAATCGCCAAGTTTTTTCTTTTCCTGCCCCGGCTATTTGTGGCGCTGTTCATTCTTTTTTTCGGTCTGCTGGCCGCCAGCTTTTTTTCCCGCGCGGCGCTGTTGGCCGCCGTGAATGCCAACCTTCCGTCGCCCCGGCTCCTGAGTGTTTCCGTTCGCACCATCATCATTGTTTTTGTCTTGTCCATGGTCTTTGAGGAGTTGGGAATCGCAGAACAGACCGTGCTGGTCGCTTTCGGAACCGCTTTTGGAGCTGTAATGCTTGGCCTGGCAATCGCATTCGGCACGGGCGGCAAGGATCTGGCACAGCAATTTCTGGAGAAGAGATTCGCCTTTGGAAAAAAGGACGAGGGAAGAGAAGACGAACTGTCACCACTTTAGTAGCTTGCCAAGGTCGCTACAGATTAACGGCAAGATTTCTGCCAGGCGGGGATTGGCCGTCAGCCCGCGCCGTGGCATCAGTTCAGTGGCATCAGTTCAGTCCGGACTGAGTGGCTTTGACCAGGTTCGCTCCGGTCTTGGTCGCGTAGTAGATGCTGGAAGCTTCGTTCAGACTGCTGTCGTTGTCCACGATGATGCCGCTTGTGCCACCGGGCGCAGCCAGCGCCGTGCTGCTCCCACTGACGGTTGGAAAACCGCTGGTGATATCCAGGCTCATCACGCAACCGGCATTTCCGCCGCCGGCAGAAGCGAAGCAATTGTTCGTGACCCCTACGAAGAGATAATCCTTCGCGAGCGTTGCGTTGTAAAACTCCGTAACCGGTGACGAATCCGCAGTGCCGGTAGCCAGAGCCGCCGTCGTAGCGTCGGCGCTGCTGTTCAACACGCCACTGCCGTTGAACCCGACGCTGTAAAGGGTCGGAAGCGTCCCAGTGCCGGTTCCCGCGATGTAGAGCAGTGGTGTACCCGTTCCGGTGTACCAGGCATTGTTAAATGCCGGCTCGTAGGGTCCTGTGTAGATCGTGCTTGCCGTGCCCACGGGTACGGAGACGCTGCTTGTCAGGCTTGTGGGGGCTTGCACGATCAAAGCATTCGTCCCGTTGGAGTTGAAGGAAGCGTAGACCATCTGATCGGTGCTATCGACGACTACGGCGTTCTCGGCCGTGTTGCCGCTCGCCAGGACTGCGCCGTAGACAACCGATGGGGACGCGCCAGAGTCCTCCACATAATCGATGCGGCCGCTGCCGTCCGTAAAGAAGACTTTATTCGATACCGAATCGTACACCGGAGTCGACGGAACCGCGTCGATGGCGACGCTCCAAACCAGTGTAGGAGTTGCGCCGTTGAATACGTTGCCGATCTTGTACAGGTAGCCGGAACCGCTCCCGGCCGTACCGTAGGTGGTGACGTAGGCCACATCGTTGGCATCGTTATGGGTGTAAACGACGTAAGCCGCATTTGTGGAACCTTGGTTCGTAGTGCCACCGTCCGGCGAAAGCAGCACACTCTGGTCCACAGCGTTGTTTCCACCGGCGCTTCCCGGCACCACCGCCGCTGTCGGGCCGGTCCCGTTCGTCCCGGTGGTGCCAAGGGTCAGGACGTGGAAGTAGGAACTGCCAATGCGATTCTCGACGTAGGCAATCTGGGTCCCGTCTTGTGAGAGGACCACGGAAGCCGGCACCTGCCCGCTGCCCGAAGAGTAGGCGAACATCACCGTCGGCTCGCTCATGCCGCAGTATGGAGTTGGAGTGGATGTGCCGCTATAGAGATTGTTGAATCCAACGATGTTGGCTTGTCCGCCCGACGCAGGGTTCGCTGGCACACCAATTACGACATAATCGTTCGTGCAGCTTGGCGACGCAGTCACGTCAAAGACATATTTCGCGGGGAAGGTCTGGCCCCCGCCAGGAGCGGCGGTCAGTAGGAATGAATCTCCCACATTGTTATAGCCAGTGTTGTCGTAAAACTCATAATCATCGGGGCCATTGCTGAAGATGTTGATCTCCAGACCGCTACCGATGAAGAGAAGCCCTTCCAGATCGATTCCGGGGTCGACTGAGGGGTAGAGAACATTGTTGTACGTGAAGTATCCGCTTGGGCTTGGCGTTGTCGCTGGTCCGCCTGGATACAGTGGGTAGGAGCCAACGTCCTGGCCGGCAGTCACGTTGAGGGTGCCGGCGGTCGCGAGAAATTGACCGTTGCCATTGTCGGTGGTGTTGAGGCTGCCGCTCCCCATGTCAATACCATTGGTAAAGGCGAAGTCAAACAGCGGCTCAAAAGCAGACGTCAACGGGGACGCCGTCAAGGGCACGCTCCAGTCTCTGCGGCTGCGTCCACGACGCCCGCGAAAGGGACCTGGCCACCAGAATTCCGGATGCCGGATATACCAGTTCTGCATCCAGCGCGGATCTCTTCGGGCCCGGGCCATCACGGACTCATCTTTCGAATCCGGGTAGAGGACATGATGATGCGTCCAATCTGAAGCGATTCCCAGCCGAACATGCGCGGAATTTTGCGGGGAGGACTGCAGGGGAATTTGCGGACGAGCGCTCGGCACGGTCTGGGCCACGAGCACCGAGGCAGTCAACGCCAGCAGAATACCTGCAAAAATACCCTTCATTTCAACTCCCCATGGCTGTCGGAGGCGGTTGTCAGAGACGCGCATCAGGGCTAAATCTGCCTATCGCCAGTGTGACCGACGTCGATTGCCTGTATCCCCCGCCCCTCTTCCATTTTGCAGGTGTGAAACTCCTCCAAACAAGGTTACTCGAGTAATCTCCAGGTACCCGATCCGGGCCATAGCCAATTGGGGACCGCTGGATTGACGCGCCAAAAGGCGCCCCAAAATCATGGGCTGACCGAGGGAAATCACGCTCCGCAACAGCAACCGGCATCGAGATCACCCTTCCCAGCCATTCTGAAGGGCAAGCGCAAACGCTTGTTTTTCAGCGTCTTTCAAAACATTAGTTTCCAGAAAACGGGGACAGGTGTCTTGAAGCACTCAACCTTCGAGTCGAAGAGTGTTCCGTGAGATGACGGCTGAGTTGTAAGTTAGGCACTTTGGAGGAAAGAGCCGACAGGCCCTTTAAGATAAATGGTAGGCACGAGGAGACTCGAACTCCTGACCTCTACCGTGTCAAATCTCGAACCCGTCCGAGATGACGCGACACCGAAGAAGCGCGAATGATAGTTAGGAGCAGTGTTCATACGGGCCTGGCGCATATTCGCTGCCCCTCACTTGTAACCGAGTGACAGTGCCCGACACTACCCGAGACGGGTAGGGATGCGAGGGTTACGACACAACTCACGACACAAGAATGCGCGGCCAATTTTGATGCCGGACACTTTTCGTGGACACCTCAACATCAAAAGGCAAGCACTCCCCTTCGCAAATCGGTATCTGGGCGAGTTTGAATTTGCAAGCGTCCATAAATCCAGGGGTGGTTTTTCGCTGGTACATTGCGCCACGACAGCAGGTGAAATGCGCCCGGTCTCGGGTCAATGAGTGTAATCGCCTGTTATCAACAGTTACTTCCGGATTGCTTGTCATTCCAGTCGTAAATCGCGAGACTTGCCGATGGCTGGTCGATAACCCGAGTCACTCGTACAAAAAGCGCGCTGACCCAAAGAACAGGCAGATCGCAGCAAAAACCAAGGTGGCGAAGGGGGTGGGCGCAACCGAGCCCGGTTAGCATGCCCAAGATCGGGAAAGCACGGCACGCCCCATACGGCCTACACACGCAGAGCATCTTCCCTGAAGCTTTCGGAGCAGCAGAACTGAGATCAGAGCCGATCGCGACCAGATCGTGTCAGCGACGGGATCAGGATCAAAATCAGACCGTAGATCAAAAGCGAGGCTACAAGCGACGTGGCATTGCCGAAACGAAGATCCTCGAACAGAAGTTTGAGTGTCCCAAATGCGATGGCTAGATAAGCGGCCCACAGTAATTCCGCGCGTTTCAAACGCGAGCCGCTGAAGCCGAGGATGAGAGCGACTGAGCAAGTCACCAATGTCCTGACAACCGAAAGACGGGAAGCGTTCAACATTCCGCTCCCCGATCCTAGCCTTACACCAACCATCACGGCTAGAGCCCCCGCCACACCAGCCACCAGCACGCAAGGGACGATCCAAATCAGCCGCGGTTTCCATTGATCGGTCGAAACGCGCCATCCGATTGCATAGCAGAGGGCGGCCGACGCTGCGACCACCCATGTGCCTGCATCCAAGCCGGGCGGCACGCTTCCGGCCAAAGCGTTGCCCGCGAGATTTGGGAGGCCGGAGAGGATCGCCGCCGCCAACAAATAGATGGACACATGAATGCCAAGGGTGAGCTTGTTTGTTCGCACGTACAAGAAAGCCGCCGCCACCGCAGCCAGACTCAGGAATGGTGCCTGAAAGCTCACGGGAAAAAGCAGCAAGTTCCCGGCCAGCAGAAGTGCGACCGCAAAGGTTGCGCACACGCGACGATTACGATTGTGTACATCGACTCTGAACCCCGACAGCGCGCCCCAGTAACATACTGCGGCAACCAGCAGGAAGAAGCCGCCGAGTGCTGCGGCAGACCCAGGACTTACGCGCAGCGTACCAAAAGTCGCCAGCACAAATGCCACGACTCCCTGCCCGATTTCAAAGATCGTCAGCCGATGGCGAAGCCCTAAGCTGCGCAGGCCAATGCTTCCGCCGTAGATCGCAAGCAGCGCCAGACATAACGCCGTAATCGTCGTAGCTCCTATGGGGCGATATTCCGATGGAGCGCCTTCGGGAGAGGTCATCAGGTAAACGAGCAGCCAAAGCGAGAAATCCGCCGCAATCGCCGGAACCGTTCGCACACTAAGTCTGTGTCCCAAGCAAACCACCACTTCGGTGGCCAGGGCCATGACCAACAATCCAACCGTAAACGGCGCGAGTTCGCGCGTCGCAACCATGAGTGCGAGGGCAGTGGCCACAGCCGCCGCAGTCGCCACCCACGGGATCTCCTGCAGGTTCTGGCGCCACGCCAGTGCCAGGGCAAGCACAACAAACGCAACCAGCACCGCCGCCGTGAACGTCGGCCGCACGATCTGAAAACTTACCGTAGATTCCCACAACAGAGGCGAGAGAATCAGCACTGCTGTGACTGCGTAGGTGACGCTAGCAAAGGGATTGTTGACATGAGTTCTGACCGCCCACACCAGCCACATGCCCGCGTAGACAACGGCGACCACCAGCACGGGCAACCGCGGGAGAGTTCCCGACTCGGCGACTGCGCGCATAAGATATGCCCCAGCAATACCCAGAACTGCCTTGCCGAACACGGGCAGCACCCCGGCAACCGGGTTCGATGCCGGGAAGGCCTTAGCCAGCTCTTGCGGCCATGATTCGGGCCGGGCAACCGGCTCAGATACGGCAGAGACAGGAGTCGCATTCTCTGGCTGGCTCTCCAATGCGGAAACGCGGCGTTCCAGGTCCCGCAGCCGTTCGCTGAGTTGCTCCACATCCGCTGCGATTCCGTCAAAAGCTCGTGCCATTCGCTTCTCCGTATCTACCCCAATGAAAATGAGGCGGGGCCTAGGTGGTTCCGTGCGCCGGAGCGGCTCTAGAGACCGGCAATGAGGCTGACTCCGGCCAGGGTGGCAGGAGTTTCACCAGGAACCACAGAATGAAGAAAGGAAGAATCATGAGCGCGATCGCAGTTAACAACCCTTCCCGCGTGGCGAAGGCTATCTTGTAGGTGGTGTACCCAAGGAAACTCTTGGAGAAAAGTTGGCCGCCGATCACCACATTCCAGCGCATGGCAAAAATACCGATTACGGTCAAGCATCCGGCCAGGGCGTAGATCCGTTTGCGCGCCGTGTCCGTAAGTTTGAGAACCTGCATCAAGCCCAACAGCGCAATCGGCGTGACCGTACCCAGCAGGATTTGAATGATCACCTGCGATGTCCAGAGGCGCGTATGCACCATGAAATCCAGGCTGCGGAATGATTCGTCGGCTTCGTATATTCGCTGCAGTAAATCCAACATCTCCAGGCTGAAATCGATGATGAACGTATACATCAGATACTGCCCGATCTTATCCAGGCAACGCATATCGATTGGCTGCCCGCGCAGCCGCGTCGTAAGCATGTAAAGCAGCATGACGGCGGCAATTCCCGATACCATCGCCGAGAAAACAAATACGATGGGCATCAGCGGCGACGACCACCAGGGATTTGCTTTTATCGATCCGAAAATGAAGCCAACATACCCGTGCAAAAGAAACGCGGAGGGAATCCCAATCAGCGTAACGAAATACCCGAGTCTCTCATCGATGCGCAGCGAACGCTCACTGATGTTGTCGGAGCCGAGAGTCAGCACACGATAGGCCACGCGCCTCCAACCACTCGTAGTCTGGGAGAGCAGCACAATTTCACGCCGATAATCGAGCCAGATCTCCAGCAGCAGCACGCCCATCAAGTACCAGAGATAGACAAAGCCGAACATCGCCATGGCGGAGGAACGATGCGGCGTCAGATACATTTCCAGCGAGCGCTCGGGATGTCCCAAGTGCAGTTGCAGCGGGAGGGGCGCAACCAACAAGAAAGCAAGTGCGGTGAGCAGGGCCAGCCGGTACGTTGGTTTCACCGCTTCCACCTGAAACACACGCTCGAGCGATGCCAGAATAAACGCGCCTGCCACCAGTCCCGTGATGAACGGGTAAAGAACGATCAGGATGCTCCATTGGAGCTCCACTTCGTTGGGATACATGAAGCCTTGCACCGGTATCTGCACGAGCCTCCTTAGGGCACCCGGCTTGTCGCACTGAACTTTATCGGACTGAACCATCTATGCCGTTATAAAAAACCTTTGCTCCAGTCGCCATGTGGGGTTTCAGGACCTGAACCGCGTGCGTCTTCAAGAATTCATGAATCGGATCTTTCGGATTCTTCAAGTCGGCCAACTGTCGCGCCCCGGTGGGGCAAACCTCGCAACAGGCCGTGGTCAGTCCTTTGGTGATCCGGTGATAGCACAGTGTGCACTTCTCTGCCGTGTTCGTCTTGGGATTGAGAAAGCGGCACCCGTAGGGACACGCCTGAATGCAATAGCGGCAGCCGAGGCAGTAGCTCTTGTCCACCAGCACAACTCCGTCCGGCGAAATAAAGGTCGCGCCTACCGGACAAACCTGCGTACATGGGGAGTCCGCACAGTGGTTGCAAAGCTTGGGCACGAAGAAATTCTTGCCGTCGTCATCGGCATGGGGCGGATACCCCTGCTTGCCTCCATCGGGCGATTCCACCTCTGGCTTTTCAATGTGCCAGTCCGTTACGTGGTAGCGCTCAATCCAAGTGCGGTAGTAGCTCTCCGGAACATCGTTTTCCTCGGCGCAGGCCCGCACGCAACTGCCACAACCGATGCACTTGGGGATGTCGATCAGCATGCTCCACCAGTGCTCGGTCAGCCTGTAGTTAGGAGAGGCCTCCGGGGTTCCGGCGAGAACGAACTTCCACGCCACGGCAGCCGCGGGCAACAGCATCAGCAATCGACGGCGGGTGATTTCCATTATTTCTTCCTCTCCGTCGGAATCTTCACTGTCGCAGACTTTCCCGTCTCAGTTTTTGCTGCTTCAATCCTTGGTCGGTGCGGCTGATGACAGGTGTCGCATGCGATCCCTCCCGAGTGGTCCGCCGTCGCGACCTGCGGAAAGTTCTTCGGCTTGGCAGCGTTGGCCTCGTGACAACGGGCACATACAACGGCTGTATCCAGCTTTGCGGGTTGCACCGAACCAGGATCATCTGCATGCTTGGCTTGCGCCCCGTGGCAAGCCTCGCAAGCGACCACTACATGCTTGCCAAGTTTTTTCTGATCAACGACGTCGGTGTGGCAGCTTTCGCAGGTCTCGTGTCCGGCAAACGCAATCGGCCGCGACGCGATCTCGCCGACCGCCGCCCCTCGATAGTGGCCATACTCCCCGAAGCTGCGAGGTACAACCGCAGCCCGCAGGATTACGAAGGCCACCAGAGCGATTGCTATGACGGCGGCCAGACGAATGAGGTGTTCGATATCTTTCAACAAGGTCGCGTTCCTTGTGCGATCCTGCCAGGCGCGATCTACGCCCGAAATTCCGCAATGCTCTTTGATACCCGAGACTCTTCCCGGGCGCGATGATCGAAGTCACAGGAGGCTGTGATAGTGGTCACCCCTTTCTCAGTGGTATTTGTGGTCCCTAGTTGAAGGCACAGTGAGCAGTACGCCGGTTGACTGGAAGCCGAGGATTCTAGCGTTTCTCAATGCGTGAGCGAAGCGGGGACGCAACGGTGCCTAAGAACAGCCCGGCCAGCCAACCAATTGCAATACAAACGCTACCGATCATGACCGCGGTTACAAGCACAACGACAACGGACTCGATCGCGTCTGATACACCTGCCCAGCTGAGAGCGTGACTTGTCGCCACACTGTAGGTTGCGTAGAAGAACCCGGCAACACCACCGAGTAATGCACCGATGCGTGCAAAGTTCATTATCCACTCGGAATTAGCCATAGTCGCCACCCCTTTGTTTGCGGTTCCGATCATTCAGCTGCGAGACTTCCGGCCTCGATCTGCCCGGCCCAAAATGCGAATCGCCACCGACAACACAATTGCTAGAGGACCGACGCTTAAAGCTCTCGCCTCAGGGGGTGTGCACACCGTGGAGGGACCTGCTCTTCGGTGAAGCGGGATGCTCCAATACCTCACACGAATGAGCGCATCCTGTCAGTGACGTAAGTCACATCTTGATTTGTGTTGACCGCCGAGAGCCACAACTGTTGCAAAATCGCGATTACACTCATTGACCCCTGCCAGGGGGTTTTGAGTGTAATCCTGATTTCGTCCATTGACAATCAACCCTCAGAGCCACCACTGGATGCTCACGTAGCAGGAAGGTCCCGTGATCTGAGCCGCGCGCCAGTAATATGTTCCCGAGTCGGCCGCAATCTGGTCCAGAATTTCGTAGAAGGGGAGATCTTTGGCGTGAATTGAGAAGTGACTCCAAGGACCAGGAGGCTTGCCTGCTCAAAGGATGTCCTCACCGGGCATCGGGCATTCATGGTCCTTCAGCCAGCCACCGATCTCGGGAATAGCCCTCAGACGAACGGTAACCTCCGGCCATTGCGGATTCTCGTAGTCGAATAAATGCACCGTGACATCCATCAACGGAAGAGGTGCTCCCCGCAGCACGAAGTGTACGGCGCCGTTGCTGTCTTGGTGCCACTTAAACTGCTGATCCGTGACGGAGCCAATGGTTTGATGAGCACTCACGCTGTGTTGGGGTTTCGTCAGCGATGGCGTCGAAAACATCTGCGGGTGTTCCATCCTTGATTTCGACATCGATTCCTATCGGCATTTCGACGAATCTGAAGTCGCCACTTCCATAAACGCCGATTACAAGGCGATACTTTTTTGACAGTTCATCTAGGATTTTTGTCGCTGTCTTGCCTTCTTTTTCGACGAAATGATGCACGCGAATAGACGATGGTGTCGGCACGCTGACTTGCGCGCTCAGACTGAGGCCGAGAGGGCGAGGATACTGACCAAAATGAACGCAAACTTGCTCATATGCTCCTTGTCCGGGTACCACGTGAAACACTGATTGCCATTATGTCCCGAATTGGACGCCAGCAGAGTCGTTTGAGCACCCTAGGTAATGACCTTCCTCAGTTGGCGTAATATCGCCATTTCACTCATTGACCCGGACGGAGGCAGCCCGGATTCTCAATGAGCGTTATGGCGTGTTCTCGACAGTTCCCGGCGACGAGCGTTACAAAATGCCCACGGGAATCAGGACGACGAAGCTGCTCATAATCAAACCACCGAAAAGCAACGAGAATCGAATCGCTTTCGGCGCCAAGATACCAGCAAGCAACGAAACTACGCCTGACCCGAAGATCCAAACTGCCCATCGGGTATAGTCAAGAGTGAAGAACGCAACGAGGAATGGGATCATAAGCGCCAAAGACAGCGCAACGCATCCGCAAAAAGATGTGCCGACCCGCCAACGAGCTACGTTTTCATCCCGTTGCACAGTTTTGAATCCCACCCAGGACATTGTCACCAAAATAAAAGGCAGGCCCACAAGGAACAGAAACGCACCATCCTGCGCGATCATTGGCAGGTGATGCCCCAGACGCGAAGACGAAGCCAGCGAGAGGACGCTGAGCGCCCCAACAATCCACTCCCATCTTGGCCACCTGCGCAGCCCCTCGTCACCTTCGGGTTTCATCATGGAAAATTGTAGTTTCTCTGCCGGACGAAGTGGTGAAGAAGTGGTGAAAAGGTCTGCTCCTAGATGACTGACGTAACATCTCGATCGCACTCAGTTATCGATTATGTGATCTTCGTCACATCGTGTCGGCCAGATCGGAGCTACCATCTCAGCCCACATGAAAGCCGCCGTTTATGCCAAGGCTGGATTAGGAAAGGTCCTCGAAATGAAGGACCTCGAACAGCCCGTTCCGAAGGACAACGAAGTCGTCATAAGGGTTCGCGCCGCTTCCGTCAATCCGCTGGACTGGCGCATGAAGAGCCAACGACCCGGCGTAGATGTCGCTGGCGAGGTAGCAGCGGTCGGAGGAACGGTGACGCAATTCAAGCCAGGCGATGCGGTGTTCGGCGCCTGCAAAGGGGCCTTCGCCGAATACGCCTGCGCTTCCGAAACCAAGCTAATCCGAAAGCCGGAAAGCGTGAGCTTCGACCAAGCGGCTGCTGTGCCAATTGCTGGGCTTACTGCGTTACAGGGGCTTCGCGACAAAGGACACCTTCGAGCGGGGCAGAGGGTCCTGATTAACGGCGCGGCAGGAGGGATCGGCACGTTTGCCGTGCAGATCGCGAAGTCATTTGGGGCTAACGTAACTGGTGTATGCAGCACGCGGAATGTTGAATTGGTGCGCTCCCTCGGCGCGGACCGGGTCATCGACTATACACGCGATGACTTCACTCAGGACAGCGAACGTTACGACCTGCTTCTCGATAACGTGGGAAACCGCACATTGTCGGCGATGAGCCGCGTTCTGAGTCCGAGTGGGAAGTGTGTCATGGCGGGAGCGCCTAAGCAACTGTGGGCGGTATTTGCCCGACTGCTCAAAGCATTCGCACGGCCGAAGTTCAAATTCTTTGTTGCGAAAATAAATAAAGACGACCTGACGACCCTTTGCGGACTAATCCAGGCCGGGAAGCTAACCCCAGTGATCGACAGACGCTATCTGCCGGCTGACACCGCCGGTGCCATCGCTTACGTAGAAGAAGGGCACGCCCGAGCAAAAGTCGTCATCACGTTCCAATAGAGCTGCGAGACTCTGCCAGACCTCGCCTTCGTTATCCTTGCGGTCAGACTCAGCTGGCGAAACATCTCGAGTACACTCATCGGACGGGCTGCAGTGGTTTTGAGCGCTATGGCCTGGTTACAACAATTTTTTCCCAGTAGCCCGCCTGCACACCTGTGATTTGCCGGGCCGACCCGGCTGTCACTTTCTTCTGCGCATCGTTTTCAGAACGGAAGGTCCTGAGGTGGTGTCTAATAGCCTCGTGACTCAAGCTATGTTTCAGAGCGCTCGTGCTGGATACGTTTGCAAACCAATAGCGAAATCGGCCTTGGGGCTTCTGCTCTTATGGGCGATAGCCGTGAGTGCACAAATCGTGGACGACGATGGCGTCATTGTGAAGTTCACGCGCACGCAACTGGACGCCGCCATCGCACGGACCAAGAATGAGAACACGCGACTCGAAGGAGTCCATGAGCTGATTCGAATGGCGGGACCGCGTCTGTATGAAGGGTCAATGATCGGCGGCGACCCTGACCCCGAAATATTCAAGATGGAAGGAGACGCGGCTCGGGCCGTTTGGGCTTGCTGGGATGTCGCTACGGTTGGCAAGGCGCTCGACAGTCCAATTCACAATGTTCGCTTATGGGCCGTTCTAAGCTTCGAGACGCGGACGGAATACAAAGACGCCTGGCAACCATTGGTGCCGAAACTTATAAAAATGTTGTCGGACCCAGATTCCGGATTTCGGCAGTGTGCCGTTGATAAGCTCTGGTTCTACCCGGAGGGTCGGCTCGCCATCGCTGAACATGCGCCGCTAGAAACAGATCCGGATGTTTTGCTGAGGATTGCTCGTTCTGGGAACAGTCCTGACTTCTATCGCTCCCTCGTGCGTCTACTCGCAAGCTCCGACGCAAGGGTCCGAGATGACGCTCTGTCTTTTATCTACTCCAACCTCTGGAATAAGGCAACCGCTTCAATGTGGAGGGTCGGTTTTAACCGGGAGGTCTACGAGCGGGTGCGGATGCTCTCGAATTCATCATCACCCCAGGAAAAGGGGAGTGCATTGAAAGCGCTGAGTCAACTGGACTTGCTAAAGCGGGAGGCCGAGAGCGAAGGACAGAAGTAGAACTGAGCGGATAGCCGTCAAACCGGAAGATATGACGATAAGTTGACGTAACATCGCGATAACACTCATTGACTCTGGGGGTGGCTAGCCATTCGAGTTGACTAGAACAAACCCCACGACACCGCTACATTTGGACATTGAAGGAGCCACGTATGTCTAGCGCGCAAAAGCCAACCTGCTTCATAATCGCGCCGATCGGGCCAAAGGATAGTGATATCAGAAAGCGATCCGACAAGGTCCTGAAGCACATCTTCCAGAAGGCCCTAGCGGAGAAATACGAAGTCATGCGCGGCGACGAGATCGACGAGCCCGGAATGATCACCTCACAGGTGCTGCGTGCTGTGCAAGAATCACCACTCGTCATCGCCGACCTCACGGGGCACAACCCGAACGTCCTCTACGAACTCGCAGTGCGCCATGCGATAGAGAAGCCAGTGATCCACGCGATCGAGCCGAAGCTATCGAAGATCCCTTTCGACATCGCTGGCTTCCGAACCATCGAATTCGACCTAACCGACCCCGACAGCATAGAGAGCGCAGTCGAGCAGCTGAAGAAACAAACCGAACAGGCTGAAGGGAAAATGGGGAGAAACCCCTGTCAAGCTTGCAAATATAATGAGCCGTTCGAACGCAGATTCTCAAGAAACGATGCTACTCAAGGAAGCAGTGCAAGGAGTAGCTAGACTCCACTCGAATCCGTCCGAATTCATTAGCGACCTCGCTGCGCGTATCGACCGACTCCAAGCCACGGTCGAACCAAACCCGTATGGCGTTAACTACATCTGGGACACTAAAGCCGCCAGCACGCCCGGAGGTTTCGTACCGAAAACAGCCTCACTGCAGAGTCTCAACGTTCTCAGAGAACGCGCTGGCATCAAAGAGGATCCGGAGAAGTCTTGACGCGAGCACGCGGCCACGGCGCGGCCACTCCTCCGCTCTTCGCACCGCGAAGATTACCATGATCGGGAAGCGCGTCGAGACCTGCAAATCGGTTACCCTACAACTACGACACCGACACCGATCTTCGATACAAACGTCTTCGGCGACGTTCAGCGGGCGATGATCTCGCAGGCAGATTGGAAATATCTTCTTCGTCACCGTCCTGGCCGAGGCTGGCCTTTAAGCCAGGTCACCGCGCTGGAACTTCTAGTGGGTGTCCATTACGCGCGCCCTGAAGTCTTTCCCAGTGTGAGGCAGCGAATCGAACTTGCATACGCACTCTCGAACGGACGAGTCCTCAATGATCCGCGATTTATCCTCTGCGAAGAGGTGCTTCGCATCCCATTTCCGTCTGACCAACTAGCACCTGCGGCTCCGGTAATCTCGAAATACATGGACATTGTGCGGCGCGCTGCAACGCTGGTACAACTCCTCAGCGGGCGCGTGCCTTACAGGGGCAGATTTGCGGGACTCAATTCCACCTCCGTCCTTGCGGATCTTATGGCTGGACCCAAAAGAGCGTGGGCCGCTCAGGTTGAAGAGTTGGCAACCGAGAACTACTCGACTTGGCGCCAGCTTTTCCAGGAGACGGGGAGACGGTTGCCTTTGGAGATGCGGCAATCACTGGAACCAAGGTCGGCCTGGCAGGAACGAGGCCCTGGTTTCGTCAAAGTCTTGCTCGAATGGTTGGGTGCAAGCACCGGAGCCGAGGTAATCGCTGAAATCCGCACTAGACTCGATGCCGTCCTTGAGTTCACGATCTTTGTTGCGCGCGAGTTCTTGATCCGCGACTATTCGCTCGAAAAACATCACTCTGATGTTTTCGATCAGTTCCAGCTCCGATATTTGGCCTTTGACAGATTCGCAGTTGTGAGTGGCGATCCCGATCTCTCGACCAGGACCCGGGTATCCTCACAGGCCGATCGAATCATGTCCTTTGAGGAGTTTCTTGCCTCCATCTAACTGTTGAAACATCCCATCACACCATTGACCGGGCTGAGGGGCCAGTGAAATCGCCTGATAGAGTCACTTGTTGTTTTGTGCTGATTGAGTCCAGACCTCATACGAAAAACTTCCCGAAACTTGCTAATTCCTGGATAACGAAACCAATAAGTATCTCAAGGGTGTGTCCAACCTCTAGCTGGACTCTCCGGACTGCGCTTCCATGACCTCCGGCATCACGCCATTACCGAACTGGCCGAATCGCGGGTTTCCGATCAAACCATCATGGCGATTGCTGGCCACGTCAGCCAAAAGATGCTCTCCCGCTACTCGCATGTGCGCTCGGAAGCGCGGCGGCAAGCGGTGATGGCACTTTCGGCAAAACCGATGGGGAGCAGGCTCAAGGGGGGCAAAAGCGAGGGTTACGACACAAACCACGACACAAATCAGGTGGGGACGGATGTATCAGCGCCGGAAGTGATTGAAAATATGGTAGGCACGAGGAGACTCGAACTCCTGACCTCTACCGTGTCAAGGTAGCGCTCTAACCAACTGAGCTACGCGCCTACTGATTGCTCGATTATACCTTAGCCCGGTCCGCTGAAAAACCTTGTACCGTTCTCCCTAACGCTCAATTCACGAATCCGTTCGGGTCAAAACCTTCAAGGGTGACTCCTGCGCCGTGATTCGCGAGTTGATGCGACGCATCATCGATCCGAGTGATCATAGAGAACTTTGACCCAGCGATCATGTTCCTCCTAGGTGTGCCAAATTCCGAGTAGAGCCGTATCGGAACTGCATCGACATGCCGTACACTTCTGGCTTGTAAGCCGTCTGGTTTGTAAGCAGGACGATCTGCAGACCATTGAGCACGCGCCGATTCGCGCCCAGCGGGTCGAAGTTCTGTGGAAATCTGCTTGTCGAAGTGCGGCCACGACGGACAGTGTTAACAGGCAGGCACGGTGTTTTTCTGGGAGGACGATCGTGAAAGTTTTGTCTTTAGGTCTGTTATTGATGTGCATCTCCGGGGCGTTTGGCCAGACCGGCTCCTCGTTCTATGTGTCGACGACCGGGGATGATTCGAATCCCGGCACCCAAACGGCACCTTGGCGCACCATTCAACATGCCGCCGACACCGTGCGTGCGGGCGCTACCGTAAATGTGCGGGGCGGGGTCTACGAAGAACTCGTGACCATCAAGACATCAGGCAACGCGACCGATGGATACATTATTTTTCGAAGCTCCCCGGGCGAGACGGCGATCCTCGACGCAGAGCATTTCACTCCGGACAGCCGAAGTGCCATACTGACCATTCATAACAAGAGCTACGTCAGGGTCGAAGGCTTTGAGATTCGCAACTTCCACACCGCCGAACATCGGCTCACCCCGTTGGGCATAAGTGTGATGGGGGCCGGTTCCCATATAGAACTGCTGAAGAACAACGTCCATCATATTGAGCAGACTTTTCCGGGCCGTGATGCCCCCGGAAGCGGGGGCAACGGCTTTGGCATTGCGGTCTACGGTACCGACGCCAAGACTCCTATCAGCGAACTGGTGATTGACGGCAATGAGGTGCACCATCTCAAGACCGGCTCGAGCGAGTCGCTGGTGGTGAACGGGAACGTCACGAACTTCCGCATCACTCACAATGTTGTCCACGACAACAACAACATCGGTATCGATGTCATCGGCTTCGAGCGCACTGCACCCGACCCTGCCGTCGACCAGGCTCGCGACGGGGTGGTAAGCGGCAATTTGGTTTACAACATTACGTCGCGCGGCAATCCGGCATACGGCAATGACGAAAATTCTGATGGCATTTACGTGGACGGTGGCACCCGGATCCTGATCGAACAGAACGTGATTCACGATGTGGACTTCGGAATCGAGCTGGCCAGCGAGCACAAGGACCGCGCCACCAGTTACATCACTGCACGAAATAACCTTATCTATCACGGCCATACCGCGGGCGTTTCCATCGGGGGTTATGCGCCCGAGCGGGGACACACCGAGCACTGCACCGTGGTCAACAACACGCTCTACGACAACGATACGTCGGGAACCGGGTCGGGAGAGTTCCAGATGCAGTGGAATATGACCGACAATATTTTCGCGAACAACATCGTCTACGCGGGGCGCCGCTGTCTTATCGCGGTGAATAAGTCGCAGGTTGATAAAAACCAGCTGCCCGTCGCTATCGACCACAACCTGTATTACTGTGCGTCTGGCTCAAATGCGAGCACATGGGGAGCCGCTTCTGGAATCGTGACCGGATTCGACAACTACGTTCAGTCAACGGGAAACGACCATCATTCCCGCTTTCTGGATCCTCTCTTCGTTGACGCCTCCAAGGATTTTCATCTTCGATCGGCTTCTCCCGCAATCTCTGCGGGCACAACTGAAAGAGTGCCGGTGGGAGAACTGGATCTTGACGGCTTGCCGCGAGTCAAGTCGGGGCAAATAGATATCGGGTGCTACCAAAGAAAATAGGAATAGCCTTTGTTGAAATTCGAGATGTGGAAATTGGACGTGAAATCGCCGCGAGGAACCTGTCAGATGCCGGCGTACCAGGCATAGCCTCCCTCGGGAGACGCTGAGCCGAGGCCCTTGCCGAAACCTTTGAGGTTATCCGTGACCGTCATGTGGGTGATGTATTTGACGCTCTTGTAGCCGAGTTGGCGCGGAACCCGCAGGCGAAGCGGCCCGCCATTGCCCACTGGGAGTTCGCCGCCATTCATCCCATAGGTGAGAAAAGTCTGCGGATGCAACGCATCGGCCATGTCGATGCTTTCCCACCAGTCGGGATCGATCGAGTAGTAGACAACGTATCTGGCTTGCGGGTGGACTTCCACGGCTTGCAGGATTTGGGAGAGTGGCACGCCGATCCACTCGGCGATATAAGACCAGCCCTCTTCGCACTGCACCATCGTGATCTGGCTGTGAGACGGGTAGCTCTTGAGCTGGGCAAGCGAAAACGACGCTGGCAGGGCGACCATGCCGTCCACGGAGAGCCGCCAATCAACGAATCCTCCAGCCTGAAAATTCTTGAACGCCTGATTGAAGGGCGGGAGTTCGTTCACGAACGGAGGCTTCGAAATCTGGCTTCGAGAGAACTCACGGGCTAACGAGTGCCTCGTCAACAGACGCTGGGAAGCGTAGGTCAGGGTTTCGCCGAGGCCGTAAATTCCACCGTGATCGGGCGGGATCAGGCCATAGTTTTGCGCTAGTCGCGCGGCCACGCCCAGGCCCAATACGCCACCGGTGGCCGCGAGTCCGGTTGTGATCAGTTTGCGGCGCGATAGTTTGCTCATGTGCGCTCCATTGTTGTACGTGCGCGAGGTGTACCAGCGGCGCCCGTGATCATGGTCCCTGTAATCATGGCTCGCATGCGGCTTCTGAACCCGGCAATCCAGACCATCCCGACGTGGACCAGCAGAAACAACACGAGAGCCAGAGAAACGAAAAAGTGAAGCGTGCGCGCCGATTGCTGGCCGCCCAGCACATTAACGGTGGCCGGAACCGCCGAAACAAAAGCGGGAGACATCGCCAAGCCCGTCCAGATGACCAAGGGGAACAGAACGAAGATCACAAACAGGTAGGCCAGCCGCTGAAGCAAATTATACGACCAGGCTTCCGCTTCGCTCGGCCGCTCGAAGCGCAAATGGCTCGCGATTGCCGTCGAGAACGTTTTCCACGACAGATCGGCTTTGCCCGGGAGCAAGTCTCTCCGCAAGTGCCCATTCAACAAGATGGAGATTGCATACAGCAAACCAGTCAACACCGCCAGCCAGGCAGCTTGAAAATGGAGATAGCGGCTCCAGCCGTTCTGGTCCGGCAGCACATACCCGTAGCCGGTCGGCGCCAATGCCCTTGAGGCAGGGATCGGCAGTTTGAACAGCGTTGGAGTTAAGTCGTTGCCCGTTTCACCCCAATAGAAGCGAGGGTGAGAGACGACGATTTCAGCTCCGCTGACGAGCAGGGCAAAAAAGCACAGGGTGGTGATCCAGTGAGTGACGCGGACGAGCGCAGAGTGCCGCAAAGGAACCGCCGCGGTTGGGACGGCTGAGGCGATAATTGGGACGCAAGCGGTCTCGCTCACGCGGGAATGGTACCATGTGGCGCTCAGTTGCGGAATCAGGAACAATCATCAGTTCGCCCATCAGCTCATCGACAACAATTCCTGCACTGCCCGAAAGCCCTGATCGATGGCTTGATCGGTGTAAGCGGCCGCGGCCGCGTCGGAATTGGCAATCGTAATTCTTCCGTGACGTTGGCGCGCGATATCACACGGGCGCTGACCATCCGGCCAATCCGGGTCCCACAGCGGGTTGTACTCGTAGGCATAGCCGTGCGGCCAGCGGTTGACAGTAATGGCCTCGATGTCGCGCGCGGAATTGAATCCACCACCTCCGAGCACACGTTCCAGCTGGTCGCGGATATTACGCTCGAAGGTTTCAAAAGGAGTAGCCAGCAGCTCATAGTGTCCGGCTCGCTGCTGCTCGCGAGCGGATAACCCGGGCTGGCAGGGAGTGCGTAACATGCGCACCAGGATCGGCTCTTCCGGCGAATGCGAACACTTATAGTCTCCTATATTCACCGGCTGATCGAGGTTCACCGAGGAGTGGTACATGCCGGGACAAGATGCGCCGCGAATGCCTAGTTTATGGAAGGAAGTCCAGTTCTTGATAGCGACGACTGTGTAAACCAGCGGCACCTTCACACCGTAGTGCAACGATTCTTTCTGTTTTGCCGGCAGCTCCTCGCACAGGGAAGGAATCACCATGTTCCAGCAGGCGAGGACAACGCCTTTGCCTCGCACCGTGTACGCCTTGCCCTCGCGACCGTACGTCACCTCCACCTCCTGAGCTGACGCAGGATCGCCGATGTGCTTTACTCCAACAACGGTACTGCTGAGACGCATGCGGATGGGCGAGCTACCGCTGTCGAGACGGGCATAATCGACCTTAGCTGTGACGATGTCTTCGGCGGTGCTGCCTGGAATCGAGCCTGGGAATAAAGACCGCACCAGCATGCGCGCGATAGAGGCATTGCCATCCGGAAAATGAAAGTGATAACGCTCCTGCGGCGTAACTTCACCTAGCGCTGTGAACGTGAGGCCCTTTGACGGGACGCGATCGAGGTCCAGGCCCTGGAGTCCAGGGAAATTTATTGCCCAGCAATCGAAAGCGGGCACGGCGTCGATTCCGATGCCGTAAAGGCCGTGCGTGCGCGTCTGGTAGAACGGGATCACATCCGGATGCACCTTGACCACGTTCAGAAGAAAGTTCTTGTAGCTCATGCGCGAGAGACGGGCTTTCTTTTCCGCTTGCGGCACACCCGGCATGTAATCAATGTTCTCTTCCTGAAGGCGAGCGATATCGCGCTGGGCTTCGGGCGACAACGGAGTCTTGGCGAGGAATTCGGACCACGCTGGGCCGCCGGCAGAAGCTTGCGAGCCGTAGGCACCCCCGGGAACGCCGGTGACCAGGCGGTCGACGCCGAAGGTTTCCTTGTCAAAGAAATAACCGGATCCGAGCCCACGATAAACGTCGTGGTCCACGCACTGTTTTTCCAGCGCGGGGGGATCGATACCAAGTTCGGTGAGCAGGCCGCGCGCTTCGTGGCTGTAAGGAAAAGGAGATTCGATAGCGACGGTCCCGCCGTTGGCGAGAAGCAGACGGCCGCCCGGACGAAATTCATTGCGCTTGGCGTGGCCGCCAAAGTCGTCGTGATTATCAAGGATGAGGATGCGGGCTTTGGAACCAGCCTGCTTTCGGTAGAAATATGCGGCTGCCAGTCCGCTCATGCCCGCGCCGACCACGATGAGGTCGTAGGTTTCGTGAGTGTCGAGAGGTTTGCCTGCGGTCTCCCAGAACGTGCCGTCACGCAGCGCATGCGCAACCTCAAACGATCCGGGATGACTTCCGCGCATGCCGGTGAGAGCGGCCGGATTGTATCCGGGTGCCTCTTGTGCAAAGTGGGCGTTCTCGGCCGCAAGTGCGAGGCCTGGCACCCAGGCGCTGGCGAGTGCACTGCCGGCTCCCACCGCAATTCCATTCAGAAAATCCCTGCGCGTGATGGCGCGGTGCATGCCCAGTTCCCGATCGCGGGCGCGGTTGGCTTCGTCGTTGGTCATGGAGTTCTAGGCCTTTGAAGATTCTTTTTTCCGGGCCGCTACTATTTCGGCAACCGCCCGATAGCCTTGATCGATCGCGATGTTGGTATAGGCGTGGCCGTCGGCATCGGAATTGGCAATGTGGATGCGGCCGAACGGCTGCCGACCAATGACGCACGGGCGCTCGGAGCTGGGCCGGTCGATGGGCTCGAAAAGCGAGTTGTACTCATAAGCGTATCCGTGAGGCCAGCGGTTCACGGTGATGGCTTGAACGTCGCGGACGGGATCGAAGCCACCCGCTGAAAGCATCCGGCCAAGCTGATCGCGAACATTGCGTTCAAAGGTTTCGAACGGTGTGCTGAGCAGTTCATAGCGCCCGGCTCGATATTGCTCCTTGCACGTCAGCCCCGGTTTACAGGGAGTTCGGAGCAGATGCAAAATGCAAGATTCATCGGGTGAACTGGGGAACCGATAGTCCCCCATGGACACTGGAAAGTCCAATGTGACGTTACTGAAGTACGCTCCGGGCGCGTAGATTCCGTCGATGCCGAGTTTCTGGAAGGATTTCCAATTGCTGATTTGAACGTTGGTATAAACCAGCGGAATTTTTACGCAGTAGGCGAGACCGGCCTTCTGTTTCTCCGGCATCTCGGGACACAGATAGGGAATGACCATGTTGTAACACGCGAGTACGCAGTTGGCAGCACGGACCTTGCGCGCTTGTCCGCCTCGAACATAAGTGACTTCAACCTCCTTGGCGGTTGCCGGATCGCCAATATGTTTCGCGCGCACGGCGGTGCTGTTCAAGCGGACACGAACTGGTGAAGCCGCATCATCGAGCCGCGCATAGTTCGCGCGTGCGGTGACGATGTCTTCCATCGTGTTGCCGGGAAGCACACCCGGTACCAGCGAGCGCACCAGCATTCTTGCGATTGAGGCGTTGCCATCGGGGAAATGGAAGATATAAGGCTCTTCCTCTTCTTGATCGTCCTCACGATGGCGCTTGGGAAGAGTGATTCCCTTGAAGCCAGGATAGCCGTATCTGGCGCAGTCATAGGCCGAGACCGCGTCGACTCCAACGGCGTACAAATCGTGGGGCGCGGTCTGGAAAACCTTCACCACATCGGGATGCACTTTGACATATTGCAGCAGGAAATCTTTGTAGCTGATTTTGATCAGCTTGGCTCGCTTCTGCTCTGGGTTGAGGTCGGGAAAATAGTCGACCGCGGTTTCCTGCAGGCGAATGATGTCGTGCTGTGCCGCTTCCGCAATCGGTAATTGAGGTGCGGTCTCCGCCGTGAAGGCTGGTCCCTCGTAGTGCAGGCCAGCTTCCGGCACGAGACGATCCACACCAAACGTTTCTTTGTCGAAGAACGTGTGTTCCACCAGTTTCATCGAGTCGTAGAGCTTCTGGTCGTAATACTTGTAGAAGCGCTGCACGTCGATTCCCAGTTCTTTGAGAAGGCCGATCGCCTCCTTGCTGTAATTAGCGGGGGCCTCGATGGACTGGGTCCCCCCGTAGCCCAGCAACAACCGGTTGCCAGAGTGAAATTCGTTGCGCTTGGCGTGTCCGCCGAAATCGTCGTGATTGTCGAGGAGCAGGATTCGAGCGTTATTGCCGGCGGATTTGCGGTAAAAGTACGCTGCCGCCAAACCACTGATGCCAGCGCCGACCACGATCAGGTCGTAGGATTCGTCGTCGGCAACGGGTTCAGGCCATTCTGTGCCGTCGCGCAGGGCGTGGGCAACTTCCCATGAGCCGTCATGACTCCCGCGCATTCCGGTCTTGGCCGGGGGATAGTAGGCAGGATCTTTCTCCGGGGCAAACGGGGATTGCGGAACGCCGAATGCCTCCAACCACAACGGATTGGTGGCCAGCAGCGACGCCCCCACGGCCACGCGCACTCCATTCAGAAAATCGCGTCGCGTGATTTTCTCCTGCATGCCCAGTTCACGATCTTCCTTTTTGTGGCTCATTGTGTCCTCGTACCGTTGCGGCGATCAGGATTCGTAAACCCACTTGCCGCCCATCATGGTGCGCTCAATCGGAATCGTAACCAGCGTAGACGGATCCTCTTTGAAGGGATCGCGGCCGAGCACAACCAGGTCCGCCAGTTTGCCGAGCTCGATCGAGCCTTTCAGATTCTCTTCGTATGAGGCATAAGCGCCGTTCATGGTGCCGACGTAGATTGCTTCCTCGACGCTGATGCGCTGGTTGCCACCCCACACGTGGCCTTTCATATCGGTCCGCGTAACTTCCGACTGCAACGCCATCACGGGAGGAAACTCTCCAGGTGGGTAATCCGACGCTTGAGTGGGACGCAGGCCGGCGTCCAGGAAAGTGCGCAAGGCGAACATGTGCTTGAGACGCTCCTCGCCGTAATACTGCATTTTTTCGCCATGGTAATAAACATAGGTGGAAAACGGGGTCGGGATCACGTTCAACGCGCGCATGCGCTGGATAATCGAGTCGTTGATCACGGTGCAGTGCTCGATCCGGAATCGCGGATCTTTTCTCGGCATTTCGCGATTGATGCGTTCGTAGACGTTCAACACTCTCTCGATCGCCGCATCGCCGTTGGCATGCGTGCCGAGTTGCCAGCCTGCCGCATGGGCTTTGCGGCCGTACTCGTAGAGTTCTTCCTCAGTCGCGGAAAAGGTTCCGTAGTCATTCGGATGGCCTATATACGGCTGGGACAGGCGAGCCGTGCGACCTGAGATTGCGCCATCCGCGATTTGCTTCATGCCGCCCACCCGCACCCGCTCGTCGCCGAACCCTGTGCGAACACCGGCGGCGATCATGCGATCAATCGAAGAGGAGTGAATGAAGCAGTACACGCGGAACAATAAATCTCCGCTATCCCTTGCATCCTGGTAGGCCTGCAGGTCTTCGGGGCCCCCGAGCGCATCACCGACCGAGGTAATGCCGGTCCTGGTCATCATTTTAGCGATGAGCTTTACGCCTTCGCGGTAGTCATCGCGCGAGTAGCTGGACGGGATCACACGATTGAAAGACTCGACGGCGCGCTCGTTGATGCGGCCTGTGAGGTGTCCGGCAGGATCATGTTCGAATTGTCCGCCGTTGGGGTCAGGCGTTTTCTCGTCGACCTTGGCCAGCTTCAAAGCCAGCGAGTTCGCGAACGCCTCGTGACCACCGCGATGGGTGACGAGCACGGGATGATCAGGGACCGCGGCATCCAGGTCTTGTATGGTGAGCCGCCGTTCCTCGGAAGTTTTGGTGTCGTCATACTTGAAGCCCAACACCCACTGACCTGAAGGCGTTTTCGCCGCGCGTTCGCGGAGTGCCGCCTGGATCGCGCCGATCGAGCGGAGGTCACAATCTACCTGGCGCAGATGAAGCCGCCCCGATTCGGCAGGGTGAGTGTGCGCGTCGATGAAACCGGGAAGAACCGTTTTCTGGCCCAGGTCAACTTTGCGGCTGCGTCCCGCGGCAAGGTTCAGAACTTCCTCGTTGGAGCCGACCGCAACGAAACGGCCATTGCCGATTGCGACGGCCTGGGCCCGCGGGTTGCGGGAATCGACCGTCCAGAAATTTCCGTTGTAGAGAATCAGATCGGGTTCCGTGCGCTCAAAAGGAAAAAACGCAAATGCGCCCAGAGTCAGGAAAAAGTCGCGTCTAGAGGTATTGAACATGGATTTCGCGCAAATCAGGTACAGCAACTTAGCGCGCAGCCACAACTCGCTGCGCTTTTCCGGCCTCAGAACGTGAATCGTAAAGCAAGCTGCAGAATGCGAGGATCGAACGTGGTTGAAACCAATCCTAAGTTGGGATCGCTCACTTGCGTGCTGCCCGGATTTTGGAACTGCGTATGGTTCAGGATGTTGAACGCTTCAACCCGGAACATCATCTTCAACCGCTCGCCTACCAGGTCAGTGGCCTTCTCCAGCGCCAAATCAAAATTTACCCGGTTGGGCCCGATCAGGGAATTGCGCCGGAATGTTCCGTAGAAACCCACGGGACAATTGCCGTCGCCGATGCATGGATCTGCGGCAAAGTCATTGGGATTGAAATAGAAGTTTCCTGTCGTCGATTCGCCGGTCGAGGCGTTAGTAATTGTTTGAACTGTCCGCGGATTAAACTTCTGCACCGACGAAGTGAGCTGGTCCGGCCGTATCAACTGCGGATCGCCATAGCCGGAGGGACCCGCAAGACTTTCGCTGGGATTCACAGGGTCGGCGTAGAGATCGAGAGGAATGCCCGATTGATAGTAAGCAATGGGATAGAGACTCCAGCCGCTGGTCAGGCGTTTAGGGCCATTCGACCAAAGACGGCTGAAGGGTAAATCCCAGCCGGCGCTCAGTTCAATTCTGTTTCTCATATCGAAATCAGAGTTGCCATAGAACTGCTGCGGGCTGAAGTAGGGAATCTGCGCGCTGCGCTGGTTGAATCCGGATCCGTTGTCGAGGTTGTGTGACCAGGTATATGAAAGAGTGAAGTACGTCTCGCCAAGGTTGTGCCAGTTTCCGGTTCGTTTCATGAGGCTGGCGAGCAGGCCGTTGTAATTCGCGTTATTCCTACCTTCGAAGGTGTCCTGCAGAGGGGCATAGCCGTTGACCGGCGTCAGTCCCAGATCCACGTTCAAAAGCCGGTTACAGCCAGAAGCCTGCGCACAGGTGGAAGGAACAACCGGATTGATGTCGATCCAGGTGAGCAACTTGTGGGAAGAACTTCCCACGTAGCTAACCTCCGCCATCAGGCTGCTTCCCAATTGTCGTTGTACGCTCAGGTTGTATTGATAGATATAAGGCGTCTTCAGGTGCGCATCGACAAACAGATCTCCGTAGCCAAATGGCAAATAACCGGCTTTGGCGAAGTTGAGATTCGAAGGAGGCGGGGTGGAGGGAAATGGGTCGGGTTGGCCGGTACTGACGCAGTTGCCATTGGCGTCGAATACGCAAGCACTCTGGTAAGGCAGCGCAAGGCTGGAATTCTGTGCGTTGGGAGCGGGAGGGAAAAAGAGATCTGTCGACGGCCACCAGGGAAGCACGCCATTATTCCAATCCGACATCCAACCGTTCAAAGTGTCATAGAACAATCCGCCGCCGCCGCGGACGCTGGTCTTGCCATTGCCGAACGGATCCCAGGCAAATCCGAAGCGCGGAGCAATATTCTTGTGGTCAGGAAAATACCAACCCTTGGGCGCTCCCGGATCTCCAGGCACCACCAGCCCCGGCGGTGCGTTCTGGAATCTGGTCGACTGCAGCCCCGGAATAATGTCGAAAGTGTGCCCGTGAACGTCGGTCTCTGGGCTGGTGTATTCCCAGCGCAGCCCGAAAGTTAGGACGAGCCGCGGCGTCACCCTCCATTCATCTTGCCCGAACAACGCATATTGCTTTTGGTGCTCGTTGTTATTGGCTCTAGGATATTGCTGATATTCGTCGGGTGCGCCAAATAGGAAGTCGGCCAGATCGGTTCCAGAACCGACAAAGGTTCCAGCGCCATAAAAGAAAAACCATCCGTTAGTGGCGTAAGCGTAGATCGAGTTTTCCTGCATCGCAGCGAACCTGCCACCCGTCTTGAGAGTGTGCCGTCCATGAGTCCAGGTAAGCGTGTCCGACACTGCATAAGTGTTATCTGCCTTCGTGCGCGGCAAATTAGGATCGAATCCCAGAACCAGATTACTGCTGTACATGGTGATGATGGGAGGGGCAAACGCGAGGTCGGAGTTGATGGTGATTCCTAACTGCGAGGGATTGGGAGGATGCGATCCCGCCGAGGCAGTCTGGTAAAAGCGCTGCGCGGTGATATGAGCTTCGTTGAGCAACGCGGACGAAAACGTTTTGGTGTAACCCAGATTTATGAATTGATTGGTCGTCGAAGTATTTTCGGGAAAGCCGATGACCGTGGCGCCCACCAACGGATTTAGGGTGGGCTCCTGATTGGAGCCAATACTGAGCGAGAAGCGATCGTTGTTCGTGGCGTAGAAATCCAGCCTGCCGGAGTATTGGTTCACATTGTCGGTGGCGGTCCCTTCCGGAAACAACTGCCCGCTCGGAGATGTTGGAACCAAGTTCGCCTTGATGAACGCCTGGGCAACGGGATCGATAGTCGCGGGATTGATGATGGCGTTCGCCGGGTTCCCGCCTGCGGGCACGTAATAGGGATGGGTTGAGAGGAAGGCAGCCACATTAGGATCGGGGCCGCCATTTACGGCCTGGGAGAAATCGCCGTTAAGTTCGGCGGGAGTGTAAGTGGTAATCTCCGTTCCGTGGGTGATTGATGTTTGCCGTTGGCCCTGATATCCAAAAAAGTAGAAAAGGCGATCTTTTATAATGGGTCCGCCGAACGTACCTCCGAATTGGTTGCGCTTCAGTACCGGGCGCGGCTGGCCAATCTCGTTGTCGATGTAATCGTTGGCGTTGAAGGCATCGTTTCGCAGGTAGTCAAACAAACTTCCGTGCAACTGGTTGGCGCCGGATTTCATCACTACCGTGACCGTGCCGCCTCCGTTGCGGCCGTATTCCGCAGTGTAATTGTTGGTCAGGATGCGGAACTCGGCGACCATGTCGGGATTCGGATCAAATACCACGTTGTTGCTGGTGACTGAGTTGTTAAGGCCGCCATCCAGCAGGTAAGTCACTGCATCTGGCCGGCCTCCCGCGACCGTAAAGCCCTCAGGAAACGCGCCGGACTTTTCTGAACCGTAGCCCGTCGAGGGCGCTGGAAGCACGCCCGGCTGAGTAAACGCCAAGTCCAACACCTCGCGGCCATTTAGCGGCAGATCCTGGATGGGCGCACCGGCGACGGTGCCGCCAACCGTGGGGTTCACGGTTTCCACCTGAGCCGCTTCCGATTGCACCTGGACGGTTTCGCTGATCGCTCCAACTTTCAGACTTACGTCAATGCGCAAGGACTGGTTGATGCTGAGTTCCTGCGCCTCGGTGACAGCTTTCTTGAAGCCCGTGGCTTCGACTGTAACCGAGTACCTGCCGATCGGAACGTCCAGGACTTGGTAGGCTCCCGCATTGTCGGTCGCGGCATTCCAGCGGACGTTCGTGCCCGTGTTGGTCACCGTAACTTTTGCATCGGCGATGGCTGCGCCCTGCGCGTCGGTCACCATGCCGATCACCCGGCCGTTCGTGTTCTGAGCGAAAACCGAAACCCCAAACGAACCACCAAGAATCAAGGCAAGCGAGAACCACCGCACACCGGACGAGAGACACGAACGACCAGTCGTGGAAAACATGGCAATCGGGACCTCCTGGAAATGTCTGGTTTGGACGAATGCAGGATTACAGAAAGGAGACCGAGATGTGGCACAAGCGGGAGAGCAGAAGGAAGAGCAGAACCGGCCGGCAAACCTTGGCCCAGCTTTGAAAGGCTTTGAAACTCGGATTCGTAACTCACGGAGGCGGCCGCCTTGCGCTTTACGCGCCCTCAGCAGAGTTCAATACACCCGGCACGAGGTGTTCAACCTTACTAGAATCAGGGAAGGTTAGGGATCGTGAGCCGACGTTGTCAAGCACTTTTTTTCGATACGTGTCATCGTCAGATTAGTTGTGGTCTAGTTGTTTTTCGCGGTGCCGCGTTTCGCGCGCAATCCCGGCACCGCAATGCGATTAGACAACTCGCGTCGCACCCAGGGCCTTTCAAGATCGGAAAATCCGTGATATATCAATGGCTCGAATAAGCGCCGAGAACTTGATGGTGCGCGACGTGGCGAACCAAATCCCCAGCGAGCAGGATCAGGATATCGTTGGAAAGAGGTGAATATGCGAAGAGGCGAATCGTTGGCGCTGTTGGCCGTTTTTTGTTGCAGCCTGTGCACGATCTTGGCCGCCTCCAGCGGACCCGATGACCGCCCCCTCACCGATCCCAAGTCGGTGGTCTCGTCGTCAAACTCAGCCGCCCGGCCTGCTCCCATCGACGACCTCTACTACACACGAAGCGTATTCGCGCCCGCCTGGTCGCCCGACGGCCAGCAAATCGTATTCGTCAGTGACATTGCCGGACGCTTCAATCTGTGGAAAGTGAGCGCCTCCGGCGGATGGCCCATCCAACTCACCCAGTCCGACGATCGCCAATACAGCCCCGTCTGGTCCCCCGACGGCAAATGGATCGTCTACGAGCAGGACCACGCCGGCGATGAACTCTGGGATCTCTACGCTCTTCCCAGCGAAGGCGGCGAAATCATCAACCTGACCAAGACTCCCGACATTCGCGAACAGGATCCGCACTGGTCCCACGATGGCCGCACCATCGCTTTCTCGTACAAACCCAAGGCTGACTCGCAGTACGACATCGCGCTGCTTGACTGGAGCACCCACAAAGTCCAGAAACTCACTCACGAGCGGCAACCCGGTTACTTCTGGAGCGTGGTGGCCTGGAGCCGCGACGATAAAACCATCTACGCCGGCCGCGTCAACCCTCCTTTCACGGACGCCGACATCTACCGCGTTGATGTCGCGACTGGGAAAACAGAAAACCTCACCGCCCACCAGGGCACGGTTCGCCATCTCGCCTCATCCCTCTCGCCCGACGGTGCGACGCTTTTGCTGACTTCCGATGCCAAGGGCGGATACATGAACGTCGCCCTGCTCGACGTCGCCACCAAGAAAATGACCTGGGTCACCGATACGAAATGGGAAGCCGGCTCCGCCAATTTTTCGCCCGACGGCAAACATTTCACCTACACCATCAATGCGGACGGCATAATCGACGCCTATATAGTCGATCGCACCACCAGCGAAGCGAAGAAGATCGACCTGCCGCACGGCCTGAATTACTTCTCCGGCAGTTCCAGCGAGTTCGCGCCCCAGAGCGACCGCCTGACCATTTCTCACGAAGCCTCCAATCAGCCCGGCGATCTTTGGGTCTACAATCTCGGCAGCCGACACGCTGACCAACTGACTTTTTCGACGGTTGCCAGTTTGCGCGCCACCCCGCTTCCGCCGTCCCAGATTGTCCACTACAAAAGTTTCGACGGAAAAATCATCACGGCGTTGCTCTGGGTGCCGTTCAATCTGAAGCGCGATGGCAGCAATCCCGCGATCGTACTGCCGCACGGCGGACCCACGGGCCAAATGGTCGATTACTGGAACACGGATGTGGCAGCGCTGGCCTCACGCGGATACATCTGCATCGCTCCTAACCCGCGCGGCTCCACGGGTTATGGGCTGGATTTTCAAAAGGCTAACTTTCAGGATCTAGGCGGCGGCGATCTCAAAGACGAGATTGCCGGCGTAGACTTCCTCAAAGCTACAGGTTACGTCGATCCCAAGAAAATCGGCATCTACGGCGGCTCTTACGGCGGCTTCATGACGTTGATGGCCATCGGTAAGACACCCGATATCTGGGCGGGCGCCGTAGACGAATACGGAATCATCAGCTGGTCCACTATGCTGAAGAGCTCCGACCCCTCGTTGAATGAGTACCTGAAGGCGCTTTTGGGTGACCCTGAAACGAACCGCAAGGTCTATGAAGAGGACTCGCCGATCACTTACATTCGCAGTGAGAAGGCTCCTTTACTCGTGCTGCAGGGCGACAATGATCCGCGCGTGCCGAAGGAGGAGGCGCAACAGGTTGTCGATATCCTGAAAAAAGAAGGCCGCGTCGTGGATGTTCACTACTACCCGAATGAAGGTCACGGCTTCGTGAAACGCGAGAACCAGATCGACTCCATCCGGCGCACCATCGCCTGGTTCGATCAATATCTCATGGGAAAAACCCCAGCACCATAGCAACAACCGCGTCAGAACCGGGACCCGAACTCCGCACCAACTGCTGTCCGCCCCTGAAAACGCCGGGTCGCCTCCGCGTCGCTCACTTTACTTCGCTGACTTTACCTCGCTCACTGCGGATTCCACCGCGATCTCCTTCATGCGGCGCAGGTCGAGCTTTCCCGTGCCCAGATAAGGAAGAATCTCCACGCGAACGAACTGATCTCCTCGGGGCTTCCACAGCGCCGGCAGATCCGATTTGCCGAGCTGCTCCAGGCAGGCCTCCAATTTGTCCTCGGGCAAAGTGTGCAGCACAATCAGGCGCTCGCCTTTTTTCTCGTCCGGTACCGACGTCACGGCAAAAGTCTGCTCCGCAGCGCCCACGATTTCGTGAAGCTTGTCTTCGATCTTGATATGCGGAACCATTTCCCCGCCGATTTTGCTGAACCGGCTCATGCGGTCCGTGATCCGCACGAATCCATCTTCATCCATCGCGGCAATATCGCCAGTGTTGTACCAGCCGTGGCGCAGAACTTCGGCCGTTTTCTCCGGACGACCTAAGTATCCCAGCATCACGTTGGGGCCGTGCACCAACAGCAATCCCGTTTCGCCCTGAGGAACCGGCTCGAAGCTTTCTGGATTCACAATCCGCACGCTTATACCGGGCAGAGGATGCCCGATGCTGGAGCGCTTCGCGCCCACCTGGCGAAACTGCGCCGCGCGGAAATCGCGCGTGTTTACCGTAACCACGGGCGCGCATTCGGTGCACCCGTAGCCTTCGAGCGGGCGAATTCCGAAATGATCTTCAAACGCCACAGCGATCCGCTCCGGCAATTTCTCGGCTCCCGCCATTACATATTGCAGGCTGCCAAATTCTTCCGGGGTGCAGCGCCGCATGTAAGTCTGGAGAAAAGTCGGCGTTGCCAAAAGAAACGTAACGGCATATTGGCTGACCAGCGCGCCGATCGCGCGCGAGTCCAGCGGGCTGGGATGGTACACGACCCCCATGCCGATTGCCGTGGGCAAACACAGCGTCCCGGTGAAACCGAAGGAATGAAAGAACGGTAGAATGCCGAGAATCTTGTCGTTGCGATTCAGCATGAATACCTGGTTCAACTGGTCCACATTCGAAGCCACGTTGTAGTGCGTAAGCATCACGCCTTTGGGGTCGCCGGTGCTGCCGCTCGAAAAAATAATCGTCGCGATGTCATCGAGCGCGATCTTGCGTCTCGCTCCCACAGACTTCTCAATCAGCCGCGCCGGCAATAACCACGAGATCAGCGCCGCAGCCAGCCGCTCCAGAGGGCCGGGATTCTGCGCCAGATCTTCCAGCAAAACCACTTCCCCGGACGGCCGCACCGGAACTCTTTCCAGAAAAGCCTTCGACGTGATCACCGTCTTCAACTCGCATTGCTTCGCGCACGAAGCCAGAATTTCATTGGAAGCCGTGTAGTTGAGATTGACCGGAACTTTTCCCATCAGCAGCGCCGCCATGTTCACCAGCGCTCCCGGCACCGAAGGCGGGAGCAGAATCCCGACCATCGGTTGATCGCGCCACACGGAGCGCAGACGTCGCGCCAGGAAAATCGTGCGCGTCAACGCTCCCCCAAAACTCAGCTTGGGAGTGCGGCCGTCAGCCATCGCGAAGCGGAACGGATGCCGCCGCGCCGTCTGCACGAACGAACGATGCAGAGGCCGCATATAACGCTTGCGCGCCGTGTAAGCCTGGGCCCCGAGCTCCTGCACTGCCTGCCGCGCCTGCTGCGGCCCGGTGGTCGATGGCATCGGTTTGCCAAACGTGACCGAAACCGGATACGGAATTCTCCGCGGCAGCTTCCACAAAAATCTTCCGCGTTCGAAACTGAAAATCGAGCCCCACACGCCGCCCAGATTCACCGGAATGACGGGCGCATCCACGCCCTTCATGATCCGCTCCATGCCTCTCCGGAACGGCAGCATCTGCCCAATCCGCGTCATCTGCCCTTCTGGAAAAATGCAGACGACTTCCCCATCCTTCAGAGCCTGTGTCGCCGTGCGCAGCGACGTGATCATCTCGCGCGGGCGAAGCTCCGCCGAAATCGGAATCACCTTCATGATTTTCGCGAACGGCTTCACCAGCGGATGATCGTACGATCCCTTGAACATCAGGAATCGAATTGGGCGGTCAATGGAAGCAATCAGCAAAACCGCGTCCACCATGGAGACATGGTTCGGGACTAGCAGCGCGCCGCCTTTCGCGGGAACATTTTCCCGGCCTTCCAGATGAATCCGGTACAAAGAATGCGTCGCGATCCACAACAGCAGCCGCAGCAGCGCGTCGGGCAGCAGATAGAGCACATAAATCGTTGCCGCCACCGTAACCAGCGAAACCGAAAAGAAAATGGTGGACGGACCGAAATGCCAGTAGTGCTGAAAGATGTAGTAAATCCCGGCTGCTCCGCCAATGCCAACGAAAGAAAGCAGGTTGGCCGCGGCGATGACCCCGCCTTTGTCTTTCTCGTCGGGACGGTGCTGAATCAGCGCATTGACTGGAACCGCAAAAAATCCTGCCGAAAACCCCAGCGCAGTCAGCAGCGCCAGAACATGATTGAATGAAAGGCCCGGCCCCGAAAGCAGAATACCGAACACGGTCATGCCGACCGAACCCAGCGGAATCAGCCCGTACTCCACCTTGCCGCTCGAAACATATCCCGCGGCCAGACTGCCCAGCCCAATACCGATTGCTACCGCAGCCTGAAGAATCCCAGAGTGCGTCGGAGTGATATGCAGCACATCGCTCCCGTAGAAAACAATGTTGGCAGTGAGCACCGCTCCCAGAAACCAGAAATACGTATTGCCAAGAACCGCGAGAAAGAGAACGCGATCCTTCCGGATCAACTGTGCGTGCACCCAAAGATCGCCGATTGGGTTGGCGCGGAATTTCTTGCCCGGGTCCGCCGCCGGTACTCTGGCGATGCCCACGCTGAAGATTAGCCCGAGAACCGCCAGGCTCAGAAAAATCAGTCCCGACCACTCCTGCCGCCCGTGAAAAACATCCGCCAGCCAACCTCCCGAAAATCCTCCGGCAATCACCGCCAGAAAAGTTCCCAGCTCGAGCACGCCATTGCCCCAGGACAGCCGCGATTCCGGCAACAACTCCGGTAGCAAGCCATATTTCGAAGGCCCAAAGAGCGCACCTTGCGTGCTCGCCAGAAATACTGCCACCATTTCCAGCTTCAGGTTCTGCCAGCCCAACCCGGCGATGGCCAACGCCATCACTGCAATTTCGAAAAACTTGGTCCAGATTGTGACGGTCCTTTTGCTGAAACGGTCGGCAAAAAATCCGCCGGTCATGGAGAAGAGAATGAACGGCAGCGAAAACAAAGCGCCAACAGCGAGCACCAGCTTGTCGCGACTTGCCCGTTCAATCCCCAGCCCGAGGATGGTGTAGATAACCAGCTGCTTGAGGCCGTTATCGTTAAACGCCCCGAGAAACTGCGTCGCGACCAGCGACCAAAAGCCGCGGCGCCAGGGCCCGGCGACGGCGGGATGGTTTTCTGCGGCTGTGGATGTTGGGCGCTCGACCGCGCCGGCAACGCTCGTTTCGCTCATAGATAGGCAAACATAGATAGACAAAGAAAAAAATAGACAAAGAAAAAGAGAAAGGTCACTAAGCCATTGCGAATCCTCGACTTCACGCACATTCTGTCACGGACTTTATGGTTTTCCTATCGCAACCGTCAGAACGCTGGTTACCTCCGGTTTTGCGGGGAAGTTTGCGGGCGCGGGGTTATGGCGGAAAATATAGAGCAAGACTCTCGTCTCTGGACGTTCTAATATGGCCGCTAGCATTGGGGCCAACAGAACCGCGTACATACGGGAGAGTGCCACGGGTGGAGCTCCTAGTCGTACCGTTAGTTTTGTTAGTAGTGTTAATGTTGGGCGCAGCGCCTCTGGCTATTTACGCTCTCTGGCGGCAGCGCCAGCTTCGCGAGCGATTGGCGGAGCTGACCGCGCTCGCCGCGAAACAGAACGATGCGCTGCATCGTGAACTGCTCGATCTCAAGCGTCAATTATCCGCGTTGCCACGCGTCGCGGCGCCGCCCGCCGAACCGCCCGCCGAACCACCGTTGCGCATTACGGCGATTACTCCCCAACCGGAGCAGCCAGCCCCGCAGCCGGCGGTGGTCCTGAAGCCGGCCGCGCCAACGGCGCCGATACCAGTCGCGCCCGTCCCAGTGCCCACGACTACCGCTCCGGTTTCAGCTGCTACAAATGTCACCTCTCCTGGTGAATTGCCAAAAACTCCCGCCGCAGTTCCCGCGCCGCCCGTCGAGCAGACACCCCCCGCGTCAACGCCGACCGCGCCCGTAACCGCAAAGCCTCCCGTTGAACCGGAACCACCCGCGCCCCTCGCTCCGCCACCGACGCCCGCGCCGCCGCAACCACCAGTAATTCCGCCGCGACCGCCCCGCTATGTCGATGTTCCAAAGGTCCCGCCTACACCTCCGATTACACCGCCCGCCGCGCGAGTCGCGGCCCCGCAACAGGTTGCGCCACTTCGATCGGCGGCCGCGCAGTCAACCGCGCAGCATCGCATCCAGTCGGCGTCCGCAATCGAAGATGCCCTCGGCCGCAATTGGCTGAACAAAATCGGTATCGTCCTGTTGGTAGTCGGTATAGCCTCGTTCGGGATCTACGAGTTCCGCCAGTTGGGGCCCCAGCTCAAAGATGTCCTGCTCTACTCCGTCTCTTTCGCATTCCTGGGTGGAGGAGTTTTCGTCGAGAAGCGCGATCGCTACCGCGTGCTCGGCTACACCCTGATCGGCGGCGGATGGGCAACGCTCTACTTCACCACCTACGCGTTGAATCACGTAGCCGCGATGAAGGTTGTGCAATCGGAAGTGCTCGACCTCGTCCTGATGCTTGCCGTGGCCGCGGTCATGGTCGTGAACACCCTGCGTTATCGTTCGCAGTTGGTGACCGGCCTCGCGTTTCTGCTCGGCTACTTCACCGTCACCCTAAGCCAGGACAAGGTCTACAGCCTGTCTGCGGGCTTGATTCTGGCCATCGGGCTGGTCACCGTCGTCATCCGCATGGGATGGTACGAGCTCGAAATCTTCGGCATCCTCTCCAGCTTTCTCAATCATTTTTATTGGCTCTATCGTCTGCTCGGTCCGGAAGGCGCGCAGCATCAAGCCTTCCCGGATTATCACGTCAGCACTCTTCTGCTCTTTTTCTACTGGCTGACCTATCGCATCTCCTACGTCGTCCGCAAGCCGAAGAATCCATTTGAAGAACACGTTTCGACCGCAGGCGCGCTGCTCAACACGCTGCTCCTGCTCGGCGTGTTGAAGTTTCAGTCGGTGCAGCCCGAACTGGCGTGGATCGCTCTCCTGGTTGTCGGCGCAATGGAATTCAGTTTCGGCCAGCTGCCCATGGTCAAGCGTCGTCGCGAGGCGTTCGTCGTCTTGACCGTGCTGGGTGCGGCGCTCATGGTTGCAGCCGTTCCCTTCCACTACTCGGGCAATGACGTCGCCATCCTCTGGCTGATCGGCGCTGAAGTGTTCCTGATCGCGGGAGCCGTCGCGAGCGAAGTGGTCTTCCGCCGCCTCGGCCTGATTATCGGCTTGCTGGTCGCGTGTCGTCTGGCGGCCTACGATTTCATGCAACTCATGGCAGCCCGCCGCCTGAGCGAAAATCTATTGCTAGATGCAGGCGTGATGTTCGGCCTCTGCGCCGTCGTCTTCTACACCAACGCCCTGCTGATCGGGCGCCGCTGGCCAAAGTTTTTTCAGGATTCTCCCGACGCTCCACTCCTCGCGCTCCACTCCTACATCGGCGGATTTGCTGCTGTCAGCTCGGTCTGGGCCTTCTGCTCGAACGATTGGACCGCTCTCGGCTTCGCCGCCATCATGCTGACGCTCGCCGCGTTCCAGCGCAAGCTTCGAAACCTGCACCTGGTCGTGCAATACGCCGGCGTGATCGCGCCGCTCACCATGTTTCGCGTATTTGCGGTCAACCTCCACACCGAGATCCTGCTGCCCGCGCACGTCAGCCTGCGTCTGCTGACTCTGCCTCTTCTCGCCGCGGCGTTCTACCTGACTGCGTACCTGAACGATCGAAGCGAAAACAGCAGCGGCGACGTTGATCTGAGTGTTCTCCGCGGATTATTCTCCGCCGCGGGAACTTTTCTCATCGCAGCGCTGATTTATTTCGAAGTCCCCGCCCTCTGGCAGCCTCTCGCCGCTATCGCATTCGCAGTCCTGCTTCTGGAAGCTGGGCATCGCCTGCAATATCGCCCGTTGACCTGGCACACGCACGCCGTCGCCGCGCTCGCGGTGTTCTTTGCCGTCACCGCCGATCCTCTGGCCGCGCATCGCTGGGGCACCATTCCGGTTCACGCGTTCGCTGCTCTGCCCGTCGTGGTCGGCGCCTATTGGATCGCAGAGCGCATGCGCATGGTCTTTCCGAGCAGTAAAGATTTGCGCAATGACGACTGGCAGCAGGTTCACGTAGCCGCCATCGCCTATACCTGGGTTGCAGGGGGCCTGGTCGTGTGGGGCCTAAATGAAGCTCTATCCGCAGCCTGGGTCGCGGTCGGCTGGATTATTTTCGCCGTCGCACTGGCCCATGCCACCCGCTGGATTCGCTACCGCCATCTCGCCTGGCAAGCCGACGCCGTCGCGCTTCTCGCCATCGCGCGCACCTACACCTACAACTACGCGTTCGATATCGAGTTTTGGCCGCACATTTCGGTGCGTCTCCTGACGGTCATCATCGTGGCCGCCGGCCTCTACTCCATCTCACGCAAGCCCATCAAGCTCAACGAATCGTACGCCCGAATCTCTCCGTTCCTCATCAGCGCCGCCGCCACGGCCCTGCTCGCGCTGCTAGCGTGGTATGAATCCCCCGCCGGATGGCTCGCCGCGGTGTGGGCCGCATTCGCTCTCGTTCTCGCGCTTGTCGATCGCCGCTTCGAGCTCGACGAACTGGGCTGGCAGACTCACGCGCTCGCGGCGCTCACCATGCTGCAGAGCGTCACGGTGAATCTTTACGTCACCGACACTTGGCACGGTATGAGCGTGCGCCTTCTGTCGCTCTCCATCGTCGCCGTGATTTTTTACGCACTCTCGTACCTGATCCGTATGCCACAGGAGTGGCGCCAGCGCGAGTTCCATCACATTTATTCCTGGGCCGCCTCCGCGCTGGTTTCGCTCCTGGTGTGGTATGAATTGCCCGCGCTCAGCGTAGCCGTCGGCTGGGCCGTGTTCGGTTTGCTGCTATTCGAATACGGACTGGTGCGCCAGGTGCGCCAGTTCCGTTTCCAATCTTACGTCGCGCTTAGCGCCGCCTTCGCCCGCATCTTCTTCGTGAATCTCACGGCCGGCGATCCCGGAAACTTCTGGAGCGATCGCACCTACACCGTTCTCCCCATCGCGCTCATCATATTCTTCGTCTACTCGCAACTGGAAACGGATGAAAAAGGCGCGCAAGACGACCAGCGCCTGCACTTCGACGAACTCCTCGCCTGCCTCGGAACCGGCAGCATCGTCGCGCTGCTCTATTTCGAGTTCACTCATGTCTGGGTCGTGACCGCGTGGGCCGTGGTGGTGTTCATTCTTCTGGGCGTTTCTCTGTGGCTGGAACAACCAAAGATGGATCCAAAACTAAATGGCTCGACAATCGATGGGTCGAAAGCGATTAGCCATAAAGTGTCGCGCCGCAAACCATACCGTCCCATATTTCTCTATCAGGGCCTGCTTCTCGCCCTCGGCGCCTGCGCCCGCGGCATCGTCCATAATCTATTCGGCGCCAGCTATTTCACCGCCGGCAACTGGACCGGCCGCTACGCCGTCCTCGGCTCGGCCGTGGCCATGCTGTTCGCGAGCTTGCCTTTCGCGTTTCTCCTGCGCGATCGCTATCGTGAAAAGCCGCCCTCCGGCTGGATTAGCCCTATCGTCCGGCATCCCGAGCAAATCCTTTTCTTCGCGCCGGTCGTGTTGCTCACAATCCTGCTCGCCCTGCAGCTGCGCGCCGGCATGGTCACCGTAGGTTGGGGCATCGAAGGTTTCGTGATTCTGCTCGGCGCATTCGCCATCAACGAACGCAGCTTCCGTCTGACCGGACTCATCCTTCTGCTGGCCTGCTTCGTCAAGATCGTTCTCATCGATATGTGGAAGCTAAACACTGCCGACCGGATCTTAACACTCGTAAGCGTGGGTGCGGCGCTCATGGTCGCGCATTTCCTTTACACGAAATACAGCGAGACCATCCGGAAGTTTCTATGAAACGTTCCGCCGCGTTCCTCGTGGTATTGCTCGCAGCCCTCGCGGCGCTTTACTACACCCAGCGCCATCAGCGCCCCATCGCGGTTTCCGCCAACGCCGTCGTCGACATGGTGGCCGACGCGCAACACGACCTCACCCGCGCCACCATGCGGTTCACCCGTCTCTCCGACGACGAAGAAATCGCCATTGGCAACGAACTCACCCAGCATTACGCCGTTACCGTGCAACTCACCGCCGAAGAGCGCGCCTACGAGCGCTATATTCAGCGAGTAGGTTTCGCGCTCGGGCAGCGCGCGCATCGCCGTCTGCCGTATTCCTTTCATCTTCTGCCCGACCGCAATCTGATGAACGCCTTCTCCCTGCCCGGCGGACACGTCTACGTAGGAGAGGGCCTGCTCAATCTGATGACCAGCGAAGATCAGCTCGCATTCATCCTCAGTCACGAAGTTGAACACATCGATCACTATCACTGCGCCGAGCGCGTGCAGGTGCAAGCGCACCTCAAGAATCTGCAACTGGAAGTTGTCGGCGCTCTCGTGCAAATCCCGCTTCAGGTCTGGGAAGCTGGCTACACCAAGGACGAAGAACTCGAAGCCGATCGCGAAGGCCTCCGCCTCGCGGTTCTCTCCGGCTACTCGCCCTACGGCGCGGTCACCTTACTTGAAAAGTGCGCCAGGCTGCATGAAGAATATGTGATTCACGCGCACAGCCCCGAGCAGGAAATCTCGGAACTCGCGATGCAAAGTCTGGAAGGCTACTTCCGTTCCCACCCCATGCCCTCTGAACGCATCGCGCAAGCCAATCAACTCATCGCGCAAAACGGCTGGCAAGACCGCACCGCAGAAAAGCCATTTCGCGTTGAATACGAAGTGCACAACGGCGAGTACGTGAAATGATGCCGCGCATCATAAATGGGTTTGGGAAGGGCACGACTTCAGTCGTGCCGTCTAACGCCTCGAAAGGTACGGGCTTTAGCCCCTGAGGTTTTGGTTCACGTCGAGCCGTTCCTGATGTTGCCGCCCCACATACCACGGCGCACTCACCGTAAAGATCCGCTCATTCCCCCGCGCCAGCAGCACCCATTCCAGAAGACGCCCCCGCTGATTATGAAGGAAATATTCATACCACCGGTCTTCCACCAGTTCCGGAATCACCACCACAATGCTGCGCGCAGGATTCTGTTTCGAAACGTCAAGAACAAATTGCACAATCGGAATAATGACGAAGCGATACGGCGACGGCAAAATATGCAGCTTAGGCGGCTCCTTGCCCGCCGCGCGAAAAGGTTGCTCCACGTAATGATCCCAGTCTTCCTGCAGCAACTCAGAATGCTCGCTGGGGTCAACGTGCAAGGCAATCACCTCCGGCGAGAGCCGCGCCGCAAATTCAATTCCCAGCCGCGAGATGTTACTCCAGCGATCAATTGCAATCACCGCAATCGGAGGCTGGCTCAGACCAGCAGCGTCGACCGGGACCCTGCAACTGGTCATCATTTTCACAGAGTGATAATGACGTCGGACCACGGTAAAAAAAATAATCGTCACCGGAATGAAAAGCAGCGTAATCCACGCACCTTCCACAAACTTCGCAACCAACACGACGCAGGTAGTCACTCCGGTAACCAGTGCGCCTAGCCCATTTACCAGCGTGCTCTTCAGCCAATGCGCACCGCGACGCCTCCACCAGTGCATTACCATTCCCGACTGTGAAAGCGTGAAGGCCAGAAACGCGCCGACCGCATAGAGCGGGATGAGGCGATCGGTGATCCCGCCGAAAAGAATGAGAACGCCGCCGCAAAGCACCGCGAGAATCACGATGCCGTAGGTGTAAACTAGCCGCCTTCCGCGGTATCCAAAAACATGCGGCAGATAATTGTTCTGCGCGATGGCACGGCACAGGCGGGGAAAATCGGCGAAGGCCGTGTTCGCCGACAAAGACAGAACCACAAGAATCGATCCCATGGTCAGATAATAAAAAATGCCTTTGCCGAACACCGCGCTCGTAAGCAGCGAGAGCACGCTCTGGTAGCCGGGCGCGCCCGGATCAGTGGCTGCGATTCCGTACACTCTGACGAGATAAGAAATTCCCGCCAGCATCACTGCCAGCAGAAAGATAATCACAGTCAGCGTACGTTGCGCATTCTTCACCGTTGGTTCTTTGAAAGCTTTCACCCCGTTGCTCACCGCTTCCACTCCCGTCAACGCCGTGCACCCGCTGGCGAAAACCTTGAGCAGCAGCCAGTAGCTCACGGCCGCCGTTACTGGCGGCGGAACCGGCAGCGCCACGGCCGGCGTCGGATGCCCGCCGCTCAGCAGCACCCGCACAATCCCGCCGACAATCGTAATGAGCAGCGTGCCCACAAAAAGATAAGTAGGAATTGCAAATGCCGTCCCCGCCTCGCGCACTCCACGCAGGTTGAGAATCGTGATTACGATCAGAATCCCCACGCACAGCGAAACAGTGTGCGGCAGCAAAGACGGAACCGCGGAAATCAACGCTCCCACCCCCGCGGAAATACCCACCGCCGCCGTCAGGATGTAATCAGCCAGCAGCGCTGCCGCCGCCAGCAATCCCGCCGGCGCGCCCAGGTTGAACCGCGCCACGGTGTAGGAGCCGCCTCCCGAGGGATAGGCAGCGATTGTTTGCCGGTAGGAAAAGTACACGATCACTAGCAACGTAATGATGGCCGCGCTGATCGGCACGATATAGTGAATGCCCAGCAATCCCAGGGGAATCAGAAGACTGAGCGCCGCTTCCGGCCCATACGCGGCCGAACTCAGAGCGTCGAGGCCAAAAATCGGAATGCCCTGCGTCGGACCGATCTGCTCGGCGCGTTCGTCGCTGGTCGAGATGGGTTTTCCAACTACGAGATCAAGAATGTTCATTGACAATTGCGTCCGCGCGATTCCCGATTTACCCTGTGGTCCCCCGTGTTCCCTGTGGTGGATGAATTAGGCCAGGGAGCCAGAGCCCAAGCGCGGCCCGCTCAGACTTGATATCATGGATCGTTATCTTCTGGTATGTGAATTGTAGGGCAGCGACCCGGCATTTCTACTGTCTGCCTGCCGTCCGCCTGCCACGAAATTTCCAGAAACTAAAAATCCAGTTCAGGAGTTCGCCCATGTCCGCACCCAGCCGTCGTCCGGAGATTCGCCGGCGCCGTACCCGCAACGAAAAAATCGTCCATCTGCGCAAGCGCCTCGCCGCCGCCAAGACCGACGCCGATCGCGATCGCTACACCGCCAAGCTGCACAAACTCGCCGTCGGTTCTCCCGGCCAGCCGCTGCTCAAGTAGAACAACAATCGCCGTACCCGGGCCGCGTCGGCTTGATTTCCTTCGCGTCCTCCGCGGCTTTTCTCAGCGACCTTTGCGGTTAAAAGGTCCCTGTCGCCGCCGCCACGGACGGGTAGAATTCCTTCGAAAGCGGCGGCTAGGCCACACCACTACTAAGTTTCTTCGCTTCGCTTGAAGAAGATTTCGGGCTCGGCTGTTCCCCGCCTCTCGCCGCGCCGCCGACCTGCTGGTAGACCTCCAGAATCCTCCGCACCGATTTTTCCCACGAAAACTTTCCCGCCTGCAGATAGCTGCGTTCTTTCATCCGCTCCCGCAACCCCTGGTCAAGCAGCACGCGGAGTAACGCCCGCATGATTTCAAACACGTTCTCCGGATTGACCAGCACCGCGGCGTTGCCCACCACCTCCGGCAACGACGACACATTCGACGTCACCACCGGCGTCCCGTGCGCCATCGCCTCCAGCGGAGGCAGTCCGAATCCTTCATACAGCGACGGAAATACAAATATCTTCGCCGAGTCATAGAAAATTCTCAGCACCTCGATGGGCACAAATCCCAAAAAGCGCACATCATTCTGCACCCCGCTGCGCACCACCGTGCGCCGAAGATCGGGATTGCCGGAAAGATCGTCCCCGATAATGATCAGCTTCAGGTCGGGGAACGCTCCTTCTTTTTCCAGTTCTCCTTTCAACGCCGAAAACGCTTCAATCATGCGCACCACATTTTTGTGCGCGCTTACCCGGCCCGCGTATAGCAAAAAGGGATACGTCACCTGATACCGCTTGGCAATCAACTCCCGGTCGGCCGCGCTGGCGTGTCCATGCAGAAAGCGCTCATCAATAGCGTTGTAGACCACTTCGATGCGCTCCGGCGGAATTCCAAACAGCTTTTCCATTTCCGTTTTGGTGAAATTCGAAACCGCGAAAATCCGCGCCGCGCCCCTCAGCACCCTCCTGGTTAGCTGAAAGTGAACCGATCGCCAAAGGTCGTTTCGCTTTCGCCCCAGCGACATGTGTTCCAGCATGTCATGCACCGTCATCACATAAGGGCAGGGCAGGGCGCGCGGCACCGAAAAAACATTAGGCACATGCAGCAGATCGCAGTCGAGCCGCTGCAGGACCGCGCGGAACTCCCACCACCCTTTCAGCGAACGCTCTGCTTGGTGAAGCGGGACAGCCTGAAAATTAGGCGGCAGCGATCCGATTTCCTCTACCTTCGCGGAAGGCCCGATCAGCAGATATTTATTCTCATGGTCCAGACGCCCCAGCGTTCGCACCACGTTGCGAATGTAAGTCCCCACGCCAAATTCCGTCATCCGCCGGACATCAATGGCAATCTTCACGGAAGGAATTTAACCACAGAAGACGCGCAGAAACACAAAATGAATAGCGAATGAATAATCCGGGTTGGGAGGCGGGAGCTAGGAAAACCCAGAAAAGCTTGTCATCCTGAGCGAGGTGGTCGTTAGCAAAGCGAACGACCACGCAGTCGAAGGATCCATGCAACCTTGCACTACCAGCGCCCTCGGCGGGAGTTTGAACCACCGCTCGGACGCGCTTGTCGTTCTTCCTTCCAATTGTTCCTGCAGGAACAATGCAGTGGCAAGGAAGCCCCGGCGAAGCCCTACGCTCGAACTTCCGCCTGCGCCTTCGCCCTGCGCTCCGCGTACAACGGAAACGCTTCGCAAAGTTCCAGCACCTGCCCACGCACTTTGCTCGCAACGCTCGCGTCCGCCCGCTGCAGCAACACTTCGGCGATCCAGCGCCCTACCTGGCGCATCTCGCCTTCCTTCATGCCCCGCGTAGTCAGCGCCGGAGTGCCAATCCGCACCCCGCTCGGCTTCATCGGCGGATTCGTATCGAAGGGAATCGCGTTCTTGTTCACCGTGATCCCCGCATCACCCAGAGCCTTCTCGGCCTCGCTTCCCAGCATCCCTTTCGAAAAAACGTCCACCAGCATCAGGTGCGTGTCCGTTCCGCCGGAAATGATCCGGAACCCTTCCTCGGCCAGCGTCTGCGCCAACACTTTAGCATTCGCGACAACTTGCGCCGCGTACTCACGGAATTCCGGTTGCAGAGCTTCGAGGAAACAAACCGCCTTGGCTGCCATGATGTGCACCAGCGGGCCGCCCTGCATCCCAGGAAACACCACCTTGTCGATCGCCGCACCAAACTCTGCCTTCGAAAGGATCATGCCCGAGCGCGGCCCGCGCAGCGTCTTGTGAGTGGTAGAAGTCACAATATGCGCGTGCGGCACCGGCGAAGGATGCGCGCCCCCAGCCACCAGCCCCGCAAAGTGCGCCATGTCAACCAGAAAAAGCGCGCCCACTTTGTCCGCAATGCGCCGCATGCGCGCAAAATCAATAGTCCGCGGATAAGCGCTGCCCCCGCCGATAATCAGCTTCGGGCGCTCTTGCTCGGCAAGTTTCTCCAGCGAGTCGTAATCAATCGTCTCCGTCTCTTTAGTCACGCCGTAAGGAATAATCTTGTACGTCTTCCCCGAAAAATTCAGGTGATGCCCGTGCGTCAAATGTCCGCCATGCGCCAGGTTCAAGCCAAGAATAATGTCGCCCGGCTGCAGCACCGAAGCGTAAGCCTCCATGTTCGCCTGCGATCCCGCGTGCGACTGCACGTTGGCGTGCTCAGCCCCGAACAGCTGCTTCGCGCGGTCGCGCGCCAAATTCTCCACCACATCGGCATACTCGCACCCACCGTAATAGCGCTTGCCCGGATATCCCTCCGCATACTTGTTGGTGAACACCGACCCCGCCGCTTCCAGCACGGCTTCGCTGACGAAGTTCTCAGACGCAATCAGCTCGAGCCCCTCATGCTGGCGCCGTTCCTCGTTTTCAATGGCCGCCGCGATCTGCGGATCGTTTTCGTACAGCGACAAATACATTCGCGTAGGAGGATTCATCATGTCGATTTCCTACCTCTCGTAAACTTTCGGATTATGCCGTTCCATGTATCGCTCCGGAAACTTCACAGCCGTGAAACCAACCTCCGCGTAGAGTCCGTGAGCATCCCGGGTCGTAAGAATCCAGCGCCGCAAATTCTGCAACGCGGGATGCTGCGCGATGCACTGCATCAGCCATTTACCCAGCCCGCGCCCGCGATGCGATTCGAGCACAAACACGTCGCCCACGTACGCGACGGTCGCAAAGTCGCTGATCACGCGGGCAAAGCCCACTTGCGCGCCGCCTCCTCCATCATAAACACCAAAGCACAGCGCGTGCTCGATCGACCTCGCCACAACCTCGCGCGGAACGCCTTGAGCCCAATAACAATTCGTCAGGAAATTGTGAATCAAATCCAGATCAAGTCGCCCAGGATCGGTGCTGATCACAAATTCGCCGCGCCGGTACTCGACAATTTCAGCCGCAGCGTTATTGACACCCGTAGATTCCACACCCACATTTTAACCCGCTACGGTGCGCCCACACGCGAGATATAAAGGCGGAAAAATCCCTCCGCATCCGAGTCGAGGCAAACCTGCGCATTGGGAGCTCCGTTCTCCGGCCGCGTAAAACCCTTGTCATCCACGCGAATGTGCATCGCCTGCACCGGACAAAGCTTCGGATTCAAGATGTAAGCCACCGTCATCACGTCGAACAGCGTCGGCGTCTCCTGTCCCCATTCGTGGTACAGCAGCGTCAACGCGTCGGTAAGCGGAGTACCCGATTGAAACAAAATCGCCCGCCGCACCTCATCCAGCTTCAATTGTGTCGAGTCGAGCGGCATCACGTAAAGCGGCACACCCGAGGCAAAAAGTTTCTGCGCCGAAGGAATATCGTTCACAATATTCCATTCCGCCTCCGGCCCATGCGGCGGAAAATATCCCATGTCGCCGTACCCGCGATAAATCGATCCACCCATCAGCACCACTCGCCGCAGCTTGCGAAAAGTTTCCGGCTCCTTGTCGATCACCGCCCCCACGTTCATCAGCGGCCCGATCGCGACCAGAGTAATCTGTCCCGGATACCGCCGAATCTGCTCCAGAATAAAATCCACCGCCTTGGGATGCGACACTCGCGCGAAGTGTGCGCCCTCAGCATAGCGCCGCTGCGTAAAGCGATCGTTGGCAGGAGTGGCAGTCGGGGCACCGACGGCAACCGGAATATCCAGCCGATTCACTTCGCCGAGCATCCGGTCCACCAGCTTGGCGCGAGTCTCCGTATCGCCGAACGTTGTGGTGATCCCGAGAATCTCCAGCTCCGGACTGCGTAACGCCAGCACCACGGCGAACGCATCATCCACGTCGTCGCCAATGTCCGTATCGATAATGATCTTCTCGGTTTCCGGAACGGGCGGTGCCGATTGCGCGTGGGCTGGGAAGGCGAGCGCGATCGAGAGACCAAGCCAGAGGCGGGCAAAGATTGTGGTCGACTTGGAGATGATATTCACCCTTTCTGCCTCAATCAAACGCCGTCCGCAAAAACGACGCCAGCTGCCACCCATCCATATAGTTATAAGGCGCCTCGCCCATCGTGTAATGCCCACAAGGCAGCACCACCACTTTATGATCCAGCCCATGCCGCTCAAATTCTGTCACCACGTCGCGCGAAAGCTCCGGCAAAAAAGTCAGATCATACTTCGCATAAACGATCAGCGACTTTCGCGGCCAGCGCGAGAACTGATTGAAATATGCCATCGGACTAACCGCCAGCCACGATTGCCGCAACGTTTCGAGCGTAATCTTCGACTCAATCCCCTGCCGGATGTGCCGCGTCGACTGCCCATGCCACACCACGTCCGCAACGTAAGTGGACGCATGATTAAACGCAGCCACGCGAATCCGCGGATCATGCGCCGCCGCGATAAATGCATAACACGACCCCAGGCTCGTGCCCAAAATCCCGAGCCGGCTGTAGCCCTGCTGCTCCAGCCAATCGAGACAGCACCGAATATCGACCACGCCCTGCCGCACCGCATCCAGCGTGCGTCCAATGTTCGCAGAGACGGCATAATCCGCGCGGCTGATCTCCGCGGGCATGCGGATGTCGTGATAAGGCATGCTAAGCCGCAGCACAGAAATGCCCAGCATGTTGAGCACTTTGCACAAGCTCACGTAAGCGATCGCATCCGCGTTCCAATGCGGCAAAAGAACAATTGCCCGCCGCCCCCGTGCCGGAAACCAGCGCGCATTCACCAGATTATTTTCCGGATAAGGCGTCTTCACCGGCGCGGTGAACCGCAAAAACTCCGCAAACGTCCCCTTCACCTTCTCTTCAAGCTTCGGATCAGGAACTTCGCGCGTCGAAAAAACTTTCACTTCGCGCTTCTCCAGCCTGAAGTCAGTCGGCGGCGTGTAGGAATAAAATTCATCGCTCGCCGCCACGATGCGCCGGTTGAAATCGACAAAAAATTTCGCCGGATCGTCCACCGCGTGCCCCGGACGCGTCCCGTTGCGGCAAGGCCAGTCCCGCGCCCACTCCACGCCCCAATCCAGCGGACGCACCACGCGGTTGTTGTCCACCGATGTAAGCCGGTGCTCCCAGTCATACATCCATTGTGCGTACCGAGAAGGGGCGTGGCGAGAATGTGCGTAACGAGAAGGCATAGTCAACCTTCTAGTCTAACAAGCGCAGCGCGCGCCGTTGGCCGCGAAACATTCAACGGCAGCAATTAGCAGTTAGCACTTGGCATTTAGCCGTTGAGTGGCTGAGCCAGCCAATATACGGAGTTAAGGAGAAGAGTTTTACCTCTGCCTTCTGACCACTGGCCACTGACCTCTGACCCCTGCTCTTCTAACTCCCGTACTTCCTTGGCACCCGCTTCGAAATATTGCAAAGAATTTCGTAAGGAGAGCTGTTAGCCAAAGCAGCGTGTTCCAGCGCATCGACGCTGAGCCCGTCGCCGGAACCAAGCAGGATCACTTCATCTCCCACCGCAATTCCCGGGATCCCGGTCACGTCCGCCAAAGTCAGGTCCATCGAAATGCGGCCCACGATCGGCGCATAGTGGTCGCGCACAATCACGCGCCCGCGGTTGGATAGCTGGCGGTTATACCCGTCCGCGTAGCCCACCGGTAGCACGGCCACGTGCGCCGGTGCCTTGGTGACATAGGTCGCGCCGTAACCGAGAGCCTGGTCGCCCGGAAAACTCCGCAAAGAAAGAATCCGCGTCTTCCAGGTGAGAATCGGTTTCACGGGCAAACGCAACGTGCCGCCGCTCACTTCTCGCCCCGCGCGCTGAAACGGCAAGTAATAACCGTAGAGCGCAATTCCCGGCCGCACCATGCTGTTCTTGCTGGCCGACGCTTCGCGGCGCGAGATCACTGCGCCAGTATTCGCCATGTGCACAAACGTCGGAGTCATTCCAGCATCGCGCACCATGCGCCGCGCTTCTTCGAACTTGTGTAGCTGGTCGGCCACCGAAGGCGCGTCCAGAATTTCGGACGATGCCAGGTGAGTCGATAATCCTCCCAGCTCAAGATGCTTCGCTGCCTGCAACGTCGCGAGCAATGCAGGAAGTTCTGCCACCTCAACGCCCAGTCGCCCCATGCCGGTATCCACTTTCAAATGCACCGGGTGACGCGCCCCACCCAAAGCCGCAGCTGCCTTTTCCATCACCTCGATATGCCAGGGCTCCCAAACCGTTGGAGTCAGGCGCAGCCGCACGATCTCACTTTCCTCCCCGCGCCAGAAACCGGTCATCAATAGAATGTTCGCTCGAATGCCGGCCTCGCGCAGCGGAACCGCTTCGTCGAGCGAAGTCACCCCCAGCCAGCTCGCGCCTTCGGCTTCGAGCGCCCGCGAGCATTCCACCGCGCCGTGTCCGTATGCGTCGGCCTTCACCACCGCGCACACCGTCACGCCCGCGCCCACATGCTTCTGCACGACGCGAAAATTTTCCCGCAAGGCGGCGAGAGATACTTCGGCCCAGGTGGGGCGCGTCGCCACGCGGCTCAGAGTTTCTGCAGTGGTTGCCACTTTCGCGATTATAGCGGCAGCCGCCGGCGTCTCGAGGTTACGCCCGGGCTACTCCCACCCGAACCACAAACGCCCGGAGCGAACGGGAAGGGCACGAGTTCACTCGTGCCGTCAGCCGGCCCAATCGATCCGCGCTTCAGCGCCTGAGGGAGTCCCGCCTTCTCTCTGTTCGTTTTTCGTAACAATTTCCCCGCGCGTGCGCCACTCTATCGCTTTTCGTTCTAGGATTGTCTCTCCCTCCCCCCTTCTCTCTGCCGCTGGCGACGCGAGTCGCCAGCGGCGCGGTCTGCTGCAGAAAATCTGTTCCCGAAGCTCAATCCCTGTGGGGACGGATTATGTGGGGACGGGCACTCTTGCAAGCCCGCCCTGAGCGAAGTCGAAGGGTCCGCGAGCGCAGCTCGGCTCTTGCCTTTATGTTTTGATTTTTTTTCTTTTGACTTTTGCGGTTCGATTATTCGCGGCTTTTGTCCATGGATGTGGCAGACTTCAGCGCTGCGATCCCGGTACCGCCTCGCCTGCGGCTTTAGCCGCCGAGCTCAAGCTTCAAGCCCGACGTAGCAAACGCGCCCCACCAGATAATCGCCGGCGCTCTTGCCCTCGTCCATTGTGATCACCTCAATGGGATGAGTCTGGCTGTGCGGGCGCAGGATCAGCTGGTTGCCCGCGGCTTCCACGTACCTCACCGTGCAGGTTCCGTCCTTGCGCACGGCGTAGAGATTGAACTCGCCCTTGCGGTAGGGCTTGAGTGAGTTGTAATGCCGGTCGAGCAGCAGGGTCGCTCCCGGCGCCAGGCGCGGGTACATGCTCACGCCGTCGTGGCTGTCGGCTTTGATCAATACGAACCGCTCCCAGCTCCCGCGGCCGCCTTCGCTCTCCGCCCGCAGCTTGCGCAGAAATGTTTTCTTGAATTTCAGGATCTCTTTCACGTTCATGCTGGTGATCAGAGGCTGGGTCGCAGCCACCTTTCCGTCGACTTGCAGGATGTTTTCGAACTCGTCGCCGCTGGGCGGCAGGATCGAGGCGCGCTTGTTCACTTCGGCGGGATCCAGCAGGTCCAGCACCGAAAGATGTTGTACCGCAATGACTTTGTCCATTCCTTCCAGGCTCAATCCGCGCTTCCGGTTGAGGAAGTTGGAAATGTGCGCCTGCTTGAATCCGGTTTGTTGCGCGAGTCGCAGGCCGGTTAATTCGTTGGCCTCGATGCGATCCCACAGAATCTTGCGGAGATTTTCTTGCAAGACGCGGAATTTCATAGCTTTGGAGTATAGCACCGGTGTCCAGAGCAGACGCCCATCTAGAGCGTTTTCCACAGGCCGTTTGGCAGCTCAACCTTGACTGAGGAAATTACCAGCTATACCATCGCGCAGCATCAAACACATTTCCGGTTCAGGGATGAAGAAGTGATGAGCAACGGAGATATCGTCAATGAGGAGAAGGGCTTCGTCGAATTCCGCCGCAAGGTGCGGGAAGCCGAAGTGCTCTCCGCGGCCATGGAGCGGCTGCTGCTGTCGCTGCAGTTTACCGGACGCGTGAGCGTGGTTGTGCAAAACGGACGCGTTCTCAAGTCGGGCTACGAGGAAGGCTATTTCCGCCAGCGCTATGACGCCCATGGCGCTGACGGCGAGATGGGCTCGAAGCTCTAGAGAATAGGAGGACTTGGCAGCAAAGGTCCCCCCGATAAGAAAGACAAGAAAGACAAGAAAGACAAGAAGACAAGAATCGGGGGGGACGGTCCAGTAGCACGAGGCCGCGGTTTCCGCGGCCTTGAAAACTAAATAGCCCAGGCAGGTCATCGTAATCGAAACGAGCCCTGCGTTCGATTTCCGCTCCGCGCGGAGATCGGCGCAGGGCTTTTTTGTCGTTCGCAACCGAAAACCACTGACGCATCACGACCGATGCATCACGACCGATGCATCACGAAAAGAGGAATTATGAAAAACGATCGCACCAATAAGCCGAAAAACGAACAGCGCGTGGAACTGAAGTATTGCGAAGGCTGCGGCGGCCTGGGAGTCCGGGAGTGTGGCGGCGGCCAGGTCTACTGCAACGATTGTCTGCGCAAGATGGCGGAGCTCCCGGTTTCAAAGACTCCGTCGCGTCGCCCGATCCTACCCGTCGGAAGGCGCAGCACGCTCAGCGACTGCACCGCTCCGAGCAAGCCAGATTCTAGCAAGCCAGATCCTAACGAGCCAGATTCGGACCTCTCGGATTCCGAAGACCTGGATGCGATGGCTGCGGCCGCGACGCGCTTCGCCATGCGGATCGCGGCGGCGGGCGGTGCGGCATGAGCGAAATCATTTCCTGGATCGCGGCCGAGTCCGACGGGCGAGAACCACCCGCGCGCCTTCCACTGGGCGGAACGCTAGACGGACCGCCAGGGAAAAAGCGAAAGGTCCTGACGGCGCGGATCTTTCGCCTGTTCAATATTCCACGCAGGAACCATCGCAACATGTTCCACAAAATCCGCCGCAAGATCTTCCGCTTCATCAGTTTCCGGGGTCTGCGGAAACGACCGCGGAGGCTCGCGAAGCAGGTGCCGGCACCAGCAATGCGGGCGCGGACTGGGCCAACGATCCGCTTTTCAAAGAAACTGCTCGCGAGGCCGACGTCTTCGAGCAGCAGCGGCGGCGGCGCGTCTACCGCGGACGGACTGCGGCTATGCTCCAGCGCTACATGCGTTACGCGCTGGAAACAGGACGGATCCCGTCGATCCTGGGCGGCGAGTTCTTTCGCAGCCGGGTTACGTCCTACAGCGTCACCACGTTCGAAGACCGGGCCATCTTTGTGCACGACATGGAGAAGTGCCTGAACCGGCTGGACGAATTGTCACGGCAGATTCTGGCGCGCGTGGTGCTGCAGGGCCATGACCACGACGAAGCGGCGCGCCTGTTCGGCTGTACCCGGATGACCATTCATCGCAATCTGACGGAGGCGCTCGACCGGATGGCCGATATTCTTCTCGGAGTGGGATTGCTGGAAGCGCTTCCGGTAGCCGCGCCTCCTTCGGAAAATCAACCTTGCGACGCACAATCGACGCCTGTGGAAAAAACTTGTCAAGGGGGTGAGGCCACTGATTTTTTGCTAAGTGATTGTGAAGATGGGAAATAAAAAGTTGAAAACCATGTTACATCCACCTTTGCAATTTGATATTCTGAATATAGAGAGTGAGAAAAAAGAACTCTCTGGTCGAGGGCGCGCCCGCGGGCGCGCCCTCTGCGTTTTGCGGCAAGAGATATTGGCAGAGAGCATTCTTGCCGGAACCACCGTGGCTACCATGGGGGTCCGGGTGTCGAGCACAAAGAAAAAGGCAAAGGAAAAAGCGAAGCCAAGCGGAAAGAGCAATCGGGCGGGGAAAAAAGCGACGACAACGACAACCACGACGACGACCACAACTTCGTCGACATCGTCCTCGTCATCATCACCCAAGGACAAACAGCCGGTCGACCTGGCTGAGGTGAGGAAAGAGATCAGCAGCATCGTGGGAACGAATGCCGCCGCTCTTACCAGAGCGGTGATGGGGGAAGGCCTGAAGGGGCAACTGGCGCCGGTAAAGTATTTGTTCGAAGCGATGGGGCTGTATCCCGCGACGGAATGCAGCGAGACCAAGCCGGACAAGGAGTCACTGGCGCACACGCTGATGCGCAACTTGAAGTTACCGGAGAGCCCGATCGTCAATGAGGACGACAATGAGGACGACGAGGATGCGGATTCCGTCAACCTCAACCCGGCGGCTGCGGGAGATGGGCTGACGAAGCAACAGGGTGACGCCGATTCGGGAACCAGCGCTGACGGGAAACGTTCTGCTGGAGAACAAGGGGAGACTGGCGAAGCGGGTGAGGGCAGTATCGTAGAATGAGACGACGGCGGGTGCGCAGGGGCCGAAGCGGTATGGGAACTCCCTTCGAGGCCGGTGGAAGCGCCAGCTTGCATGGGGTCCCTCGCTTCGCTCGGGATGACAGAGGTCGGGGAGAAGCTGCAAGGTTCCTCGTAACATTCGCGCCGCATTGACTGCGGGGCACAGGACGGGAATGGACATTACGTGGTTGACCGACCGGATCGCGGTCGGAGGCGGTATCTGGACGTCGGACAACATGCGGAAGGTGGCGCGGGAGGGAGTGACGCACATCATCGACATGCAGATCGAGTTCGATGACACACCGCTGGGGGAAGAAGCTGGGATCGAAGTGTTGTGGAATCCGACGGACGACGACTTTGATCACAAGCCGCGGGAGCTGTTTCAGCGGGGAGTGGATTTTGCCAGGATCGCGCTGGAAGAACCCACGGCGAAGCTGTTCATCCATTGCGCGGCGGGAGTGCACCGGGCTCCGATGATGGCGCTGGCGCTGCTGGGGTCGATGGGTTGGACGCTGCAAGATGCGATGGCGTTGATCGAGAAGCGGCGTCCGGTGGCGGATTTTGCGGAAGTGTATGTGCGCAGCGTGGAAGATTTTTTAGAAGGGCTGACGCCGCAGGGTTCTCGATTTTCGACTTTTTGATTGGCAGAAGATTCGCAGTTCCTGACTGACGAGGGCGCGGAAAATCGGCGCGCTCCGGATTCTCTTGGAAAAGTTTGAGAGGTGAGAGAGCATGCTTCTGCGGAGCGTGGGGCGCGGTGGTGCGTCCGCGGAAGCTGGACGCGCCGCAGGTCAGGAGCGAGACTGTGGTGGAAACTCCCTTTGAGGCTGGTGGTCATGTCGTGTGGTATGGGGTCCCTCGCTTCGCTCGGGATGACAAACCGTGATGGGAGCATTTCGCATCGGGGATGACAGACCGTGCGGAAAGCGCTTTCGCTCGGGATGACAGACTTAAGGGAGCAGAAATTGGAGGAGATCATGTGTGACGCGGGCGAGATGGGCGCGGGCCAGACGAGGAAGATGGGCGCGGGGCGTCCGCTTTGGCGGTTGGCTGGCGGAGTGGCGCTGGTGTGCGGGATTCTGGCTTTGCGCGCCGCGGCCGCGCCGGCGCCCCAGAGTGGACCGGCGGTGACCACGGTGAGCGACACGGTCTACCGTGCGGACGGGACGCCCGCGCAGGGGACGCTGGTGATTACGTGGCCCGCGTTTCTGTTGGCGAACGGGACGCCGATCGCCGCGGGGGTGAACAACGTCACGCTGGGAACAGGCGGCCAGCTGACCACGACGCTGGTTCCGAATGTGGGGGTAACACCGGCGGGTATGTATTACACGGTGGTCTACCAACTGAACGATGGCACGACGCGAACAGAGTACTGGGTGGTTCCGACGACTTCTCCGGCGAACCTGGCGACGGTGCGGACGACGCCGGGATCGGGCACGGCGGCGCAGCCGGTCTCGATGCAGTACGTGAACACAGCGATTGCCGGGAAGGCGAACGACAACGCGGTGGTGCACCTGGCCGCGGCGGAGACGATCACGGGCACGAAGACATTTTCGGCGGTACCGAATGTGCCGACTCCGGCGAACCCCGGCGATGTTGCGAACAAGGGATACGTAGACAACGCGGTGAGCAATGTGGGAGCGGGCAACTACGTGCCGGTGGCCGGGGGAGCGATGACGGGGCCGCTGACTTTGAGTGGAAGTCCGGTGGCGGCACTGCAGGCAGCTCCGAAACAATATGTGGATACGGGGCTGGCGACGAAGGCGGATCTGGTGTCAGGAAAAGTGCCGACGAGCGAGTTGGGGACGGGCACGACGAGCCCGGGTGTGTGTTTGTACGGCAACCAGACCTGGGGCGCATGCGGAAATGTGAGCACGACGCCCAGCGCGACGCAGGCCATCGCGGAACCCGCGGGCGCGGTATTCACGGCGAACCGCATCGGGCAGAAGCGCATGGCGGATCAGTTCTACTGGAAACAGAGTCCGACCACTCCGGCGGCGCTGACGCCGGGGGCGGTGACGGTGACACTCTCGCCATGTCCGCAGGGATTTCTGAATACGGTCAACGGATCGAACTCGAATCACTGGATCTATGTGGATTCGGCGACGGGAGACGCGCAACAGCCGGGAGAGCCGGTGCTGATCACGGGAGAAAATTGCGCGGCGGGCACGGCTTCCGGGACGATCACGTTTTCGGTGGCGTACGCGCACGCGGCAGGGTATGCGCTGGAGAGCGGAACGGGCGGAATCAAGGAAGCCATCGTGGACGCGAACCAGGTGCGCTACGACACGGTGCGCGGCAATAACACGTGGGTGGAGTTGACGCCGAACCAGGTGACGACGATGAAGGCTCCGCTCTACTGGCAGACGAGCATGGGGCGGCTCTCGGGATCGAGCCTGATTGAGTGCATGGTGAACATGTCATGCATCAACGTCGGCGACACGAACTCTCTGGGATGGGCCAGTGGAAATACGAATTTGTATTTCAACAACGTGATGGATGGGTTCTGGCTGCGGCCGAGCGCGAGCATGGTTTTTTGGGATGTGGCGCCGTCAACACCGTCGACGATTACAGCGGGGAGCACGAGCGTGACGCTGCAGATTCCGACGTGTCCGGCAGGCTTCTGGCCGAAGATTCCGAATCAGATTCTCTGGCTGAATGGAACCAGCGGAGGGCTGGTGGCCACGGCGTATGAGGCCGGGGCGCCGGGTCCGGGAGAATTCGTTCAGGTGACCGGAGGGACGTGTACGCCGGGAGCGACGAATGGAACGATCATTATTGTGCCGGCTACGCCGGGGCTCAGCGCGTTCGCGGCGCACGGAACTGGATACACGCTATCCAATGGGGCGACGTCTTACATCGAAGACAATTCGGAAAACTCGGTGATCTCGAACATCATGACCAACGGATGGACGGGAAACGTGGGCTACGGGTTCGTGGTGCAGAACGACAATAACCAGGCCGAGACGGTGACGAACGTCAACATGCTGGGCGGGACGCGGTGTGACAACGATTTTTGTGGAGCGACGTTGTTTGGCCCGGGCCCGAATACGTTCAACGCGGGGATTACGACTTTTTCCGGTGGCACGAACCAGGCGTGCGCGGAGTGGTATGACGGGAACGACCTTTCGATCGGGCCGACGGTATGCCAGGGCTTCCAGAACTACGCGATTTTCATGTCGACCAAGCGCGGCGGGAGTCTGCAGCATGCCGTGCTGCACACGGTGCACCGGGAACGCGGAGGATTGAGCAACTCGCTGGGCGTGAGCCTGGGTGCGGCGGACATGATCGTACAGGGCTACAGCGTGACCGCGGACGGAAATGGAGATGGAGTTAACGAGTTTCCAGGCTTCGCCGTGGCGGGCACTCCGGGAGGACAGTTGCAGGGATACTACCTTTCGATCATGGATGTGACGGATGGGACGAAGACGGTTCCGATCCCGCTGGGAACCGCGAACGTTGCCAACCCGAATGCGAACAACGTTACGGTGAAGTGGGTGACGGCGGATGCACTCAGCGGGAAGACGATCAACTTCGAGCTATATCGAGTGGCGCTGCTGGCTGGGACTCCAGGGATTGTTCCGAACTCGAACGTCTGCGACGGAGTAAATGGCGACTCCACCTGCCTGGTGGCGACGAACATTTCTCCCGCGACAGTTTGCGACATACATGGGGCGTGCACGTTTACCGATAATGTGCAGACGCCAACCGCGGTGACACCCTACACAGGAATTGACGGGGCGGGGACGGGATATTTCCCGACCAACAGCTTCAGCCCGGGAGGGATCGTGCTGGACAGCAGCGCGACGTATCAGGGCGAACCGGCGTGCCTGGTGGTGATGGGAGGATGGCTGAATACGTTCGCGTCGGTTTTCGACAATGAGATTGCGCCCGCGGGGTGTTTGCCTTCCGGGGGGTCGTATAACTTGGCTCTGACCTCGTTCAGCAACAACGGAGGAGGGTATACGCAGTGGGGACTGCTGCTGCCGGACCGGAACAAGACGGCGGATGGCGGGAACTGGACGAATCTGAAAGGACGAATCAATCTGATTGGGGGCGGGACGTATCCGAGAGATGCGTTCACGTGGGTGGATTCGAATCCAGCGAAGACGCTGGCAAGCAAATTGGAGTATGGCAGTGGAGTGGCGGGCAGCGTGTATGGATCGGTGAATCGTCCGCAATGGGATGTGGGAGACGTTGCGACTGGAGTGGAGAATGCGGGGACGGGGCTGTACAACCGGGTTCCGGGGACCGGCGTCTTTGATTGGTATGTGGGAGGGTTGCCGAATAATCCAGGCGGTACCAGTAACAACTGGACGGAGGAACTTTCAGCATCGGGGCATACGATCAACGTGCCGGTGACCGTGAACGGAAACCTGACGGTGACGGGAGTGTGCACGGGCTGCGGCGGAGGCGGGACGGGATCGGGGACGGTGAACAGCGGCACTGCATCGCAGGTGGCAGTTTACCCGGGCAACGGAGCTGCGGTGAGCGGAGACAGCGCACTGAGTGACAGCGGAACCACGCTGAACTACGCGGGGAGTGGCGGGATTTCAGCGGCGGCGGGAACCTTCAGCGGGAACGTGACGGTGAACGGGCAGCTGATGGTGGCGGGACCGTGGATGGTGGACTCTCCAGTTCCGGGGAGCGCGATGGGAGCGGCGGCGACAGGGACCTCGTCGCTGGGAATTTCGAATGACGGAAATTTTTATATCTCGGCGAACTCAGGGACACCGCAGAAAGTAGCGACGGCCGCGACGAGTTCGTACTTTTCGAATTTGTTTCAGGAAGATGCGAATGACCTGGGCGAGTACAACGGAACGACTGCGCAGAATTTGCACGTCTATTTGAGCTACACCAACAGTACGACGTGGACGCGGGCTTCGCTGGGGTTTGACACGGCGGATAACTATGCGGTGTTGCGCAGCGAGAGTGATCCCTCGGGAAGCGCTCTGGGGCTGGGTTTTTGGCTGAACAATGGACTGAAGTGGGTGATTGATACCACGGGCAACCTGAAGCCGTGGGCCGACGAGGCATACAACATTGGAACGTTCACCGCATCGACCGGGGTGGGATTGCGTCCCGGGACGGTGTATGTGGCGGGAAGCACGAGCAGCGACAGCGGATTCGAGCTGGGCAAGTTTGCCAACAATAGTTATGAGTTGTGCAACGACACGACGAACGGGACGGTGCTGAACGGAGTGGCGGTACTGACGACGGCGGGATGCGCGGTGAAGCCGACGAGCGCGGCGACGGCCGGCGTAATCGGAGTGGTCATTGCGAATGCGGGAGTGAGTGGGACGGTGACGCTGGCGCGGACGGGATCGGCGTATTGCAGTTTTGATGCGACGGCCACCGTGGTGGGGGATTATGTGGTGGCATCGTCGACGCAGAATCCGGCGGCGAGCGGATTTTATCCGCTGTGTCACGATGCGGGGTCAACGCAGCCCACCGGAGTGCAGGTTTTGGGGCGCGTATTGCAAGCGACAGCGGGCGGTACGACGGCTCAGATGTTTTTCGACATGCCGGGTTCATCGAGTGGGAGCGGGGCGGTTAGTTCAGTGTTTGGACGGACGGGCACAGTCGTCGCGGGGAGCGGCGATTACACGGTGAGTCAGGTTACGGGCGCGGCTCCGTTGGCCAGTCCAACGTTTACCGGGACAGTGACGGAGCCGGACGGAACGACGAATACGTCGACCGGGTATTCGTTCGCGCATGGGCTGACGTTGCCCAGCGGCAGCGTGGCGACTACGCAAACGGCGACAGACAACAGCACAAAGGTCGCGACGGATGCGTTTGCTCACGGAGTGGTGCCACCGGACAGCAGTGCGACGGTGTGGATCCCGGTGCCACATGCCAGCAGCTCGGGAACTGTTTTTTCTACCACGGCCAACAAGGCGGCGTTCTTTGGGGTGATGCTGGGTTTTCAGAAAACGACGTCGCAGGTGAGTTACTACGTGGCGACGGCTGATACGTCGTCGACGACGTATGACCTGGGAATTTACTCTGGCACTTCGGCTGGAACCTGCACACTGCAGGCGCACACCGGGGCGATCGCGGGCAGCACGGCCATGACGACCGGCGCGCATACGGTGAGTTGGACTGGAGGCAGCGTGACGCTGCAGCCGGGACGCTATTACCTGGCGCTGACGGCGTCTGCAACTTCGAGCACTGCGGTTTTGTATGGGGACAGCGCGGGGGTGACGTTTGCGGGAGGAACGGGAACGTCCAATGTGGGCAACGTGTCGATCACGAGCGGCGGCACGCTTCCGGCCACGGCTACGTGTCCGACTGACTCGGTGCAGGTGGCGGCGCTGATTCCGGCGTGGCTGGTGAATTAGGGAACGGCGAACTCTCAATGTGGATTTGTGGGCGACGCGGGGAAGTCAAAACACCCAGGTCTTGCAAAACCAGCGAGACCTGGGGCACCCGCGCAGAGGTAGTTTTAGGAATCTTTATTCAAGGAGAGAACCTTATGAGCAGCGAGATTAATCCCGAAGCACAGCAGCCGACAACGATTCAATCGTTTAATCAGAGCGACCGGAATCCGACGGTGGTGAACTGGGGTGGGACGGACGCGGAAGGCGGGCAGTTGCCCGCGCCGGTGATGACGGAAGTGAGGATGACGCCGGAGGGTCCGGCGGTTTCGCCGGATGCCGGGCTGCAGTATTGAAGCAGTGGGCAGTGGCGTAGTGGTTAGTGGGCAGTGACGGGAAGTGGGGCCATCGGCTGGAGCCGGTGGCTTTTTTTATTGGGGATTGGCGGTGCGGTGTGCGCGACTTCATTTTTCTGGCGGTGGCTTTGGCGCTGGCTGGAGCGGGTTGCGAGCGTAGATCGGCGCGGGATTCGTTGCCGAATATCGTGATTCCGGTGGGGTGAGCGTCGGAGATCACGGTGCTGCATTGTGATGGGCGGCTGAATCCGCCGCGGTGCAAGAGTGCGCGGGTTAGGTACCGGAACGGGTGCGAGCAGATTGTGGTGGGGCGGTGAAGAAATCTAACCACAGAGGACAGAGAGGTCATGATACGGAGATATTCGTCATTCTGGTGCTGGCCCTCTTGTGGAGGCGGGTCGTCGTCGGCGACGACTTACTACGTCAGCTCGAGCACGGGGAGTGACAGCAACAGTGGGACTGCGTCGACGGCGGCGTGGCAGACGATTGCGCATGTGAATGCGCAGACGTTTCAGCCGGGAGATTCGATTCTGTTCCGGCGAGGAGATGTTTGGAATGAAAGTCTGGTGCCGCCTTCTTCGGGGACTTCGGGAAATCCGATTGCGTTTGACGCCTATGGCAACGGGCCGGCGCCGAACTTGACGGGATACTACGCGGTGCCGACTTCGGCCTGGATCAACGTGACGGGGAATGCGTGGAAGGCTCCGGTGCCGTCGACTTACTCGACGGTGAACTTTTGTTTGTTTGGGTCGGTGTGGGGGCAAAGAAGTTTCGGCGGTGTCGTCGAATCTGACAGCGCAGTGGGATTTTTACCTGGCGAATGGGTACATCTATGTTTTTTCGGTAGGAAATCCTGCGACTCACTACGACGCGCCGATCGTGCCGATGGCGTTGAGCAACGTGCCGGTGATCAACATCAACGGGAAAACCTGGCTGACGTTTCAGCACTTCCTGGTGAACTGGTTCGACGATGAAGGCGTGTATGTGCAGGGGACGAGCGATCATCTGGTGTTCGCGAACATGGAAGCGGACTCGATGATTCCGCAGGGAGCGCAGCCGCTGGGATTTTATGTGAATGAGAGCACACCGGGGCCCGGCGATATCAAGATTTATAACTCGGAGGTGAGGGCTCACGATTACGGGTGGGGCGAATCGAATGACCGGAATCTGCTGGGCAGGTTCAGCGCGGAAACTTTCAGCTTGCCCCGGCTGGCGCGAACTCAGAATTATTTTTTGCGGTTGTATGACAGTTCTTCGCCACCGCGGTATTCACGGTACTCAGCGGCGCTGCATGTGGATTATCCGCTTTAGGGTTTTGGAAAATCAGGAGACTCGGTTATGGAATTCACGGGGAAAGAACTACTGGCGATGCGGATGGTTGACGAGGTCTTTCAGCGCGAAGTGCTGGACAAGCTGGCGCGGCTCGAAACCAAGATGGACACGCTGGTGGGCAATGGGCAGATGGGGCGCGTGAAAACTTCAGAGAACAAGATCGAGGCCCTGGAGAAATCCGAAATGCGCAACAGCCTGCACAACCGCGTGGTGAATGCGGCGATCAGCGCGGCGATCGGATTGGTGATCGCGCTGCATAAGTATTGGTTCAAGTAGAAGCTCGGCTGCTGGGCGCTCGAGAAAAATGGTTAGGGGGGAAATATTTATGGACTTCTTGCAGCAGTTATTGCGGGGGATTGGGTTTATTCCAGCCCTGGTGAGCGGAATTGAAGGCTTGTTCGGGGGGAAATCTGGCTCGGAGAAAAAAGATGCTGCGATGTTATTTTTGGAAAATGCTCTCGCGATGTCCGATGCGGTAGCGGCGCGGGAGATCGTGAATCCCGAGCAATTCAAGAATGGAATCTCGCAGATTATTGATGGAGTGGTGCAATGTTTGAATGCTTCGGCGTGGAGGAAGACAGGTCCTCAGCCCTCAGGGGTCAGCCCTCAGCCGTGAAGGTCTGCGGCGAATGAGGAAGCCCACTTCGCGTGCAAAGGACGCACGAGAAATGGGGCACCCAAGATCAAAATCCCACACCGATTGCGTTCTTCACAATCTTGTTCTTTCAGCTTCTAGCCGATTTCTTCGTTCCAATTTTCCATCGTTTTCTTTACGAAGGCCATGAACTGGTCGGCGACGGCGCCGTCGATGAGGCGGTGGTCGTAGCCTAGCGTGAGATGGACGACGGAGCGGATGGCGATGGAATCGTTGCCGTCGGGATCGGTGACGACCAGCGGTTGCTTGGTGATGCCGCCGACGCCCATGATGGCGGAGTTGGGCTGGTTGATGATGGGCAGACCGAAAACTGCGCCGAACTGGCCGGGGTTGGTGACGGTGAAGGTGGAGCCTTCGATATCTTCGGGCTTGAGCTTTTTGTTGCGGGCGCGCTCGCCGAGATCGGTGATGCCGCGCTGCAGGCCGAGGAAGTTGAGGTCTCCGGCGTTTTTGAGGACGGGGACGATGAGGCCCCAGTCGAGAGCGACGGCGATGCCCACATTGATGCCGCGGTGGTAGCGGATGTTGTCGCCTTCGAGCGAGGCGTTGATGATGGGCCACTGCTGCAGGGCGATGATGGCGGTGCGCACGAAGAACGGCATGAAGGTGAGGCGGACGCCATGGCGCTGCTCGAATCCGGTCTTGTTCTTTGCGCGCAGGCTCACAATGCGGGTGAAGTCCACTTCGTACATGCAGTGGACGTGAGCGCTGGTGCGGCGGGACTCGATCATGCGCTGCGCGATGATCTTGCGCATGTTCGTCATCGGGACGAGGTCACCGGGGTATGGGGCGGGCGCGGGAGTTGCGGGACGAGTCGCGGCTGGCTGAGTCGGTCCTGCTGAGGGTGGTGCCTCGCTGCGCTCGGCGGGGCGGACGAATGCGTCCGTCCCCACAGAAGCCGGTTGCGATCCCGGGCGCTCGATGAACGCCATGATGTCTTGCTTGGTGATGCGGCCGCCGAGTCCGGAGCCGGTGATTTGTGAGAGGCTGACGCCGTGCTCGCGGGCGATTTTGCGGACGAGCGGGGAGGAGCGGGCTTCGTCGTCTTCCTCTCTGCGGGATGAGGTTGTCGCGGGCGCGGCGGCGGGCGGTGGGTCTGGAGCGGTTTTCTTTTCTTCTTTTTTCTCTTCTGGTTTTTTCTCGGGCGCGGCGGGCTCTGTTTTAGCGGGCGCGGCTGCGGCGGCTTCGCCATCTGCGGCGATGGTGCCGACGACTGTGTTCACGCCGACCGTGGTGCCTTCGGCAACTTTGATTTCGCGCAGGATGCCGGACGCAGGGGCGGGAATTTCCGCGTCCACTTTGTCAGTGGAGATTTCGAACAGCGGCTCGTCGCGCTGCACTTTGTCGCCGGGCTTTTTCAACCACTTAGTAATAGTGCCCTCCACGATGGACTCGCCCATCTGGGGCATGATGATGTCAGTCGGCATGATTTCCTTCCATAGGCCCCACGGTTGCAGATGTGGGGCCGGACGCAAACTTCATATTATAGCGGGTGAGGGATTGGTGATGGAAACGCACGTGGGCTTTGGGTCCATGACAGAAAAACCCATCGAGCTTCGCTCGACGGACAGCCGAAGGCGGCTGTCCCCACCTGAGGATCGTTGAAACTTCACAGGCTTCTAGTGTTTATGGCCTTCTTTCTTCTCGTCTTCTTTCTTTTCGTCCGCCGCCGCTGCTGGCGCCGCGTTGAAGCTGTTTTTCCAGTAGTCCTGGACGGCGGGGGGGAGTTTGTCCATGTGGGAGAGGAATGAGGTTAGCTTCCACATGTCCGGTTCGGAGAGGACGCCTTCCCAGGCGGGCATGGCGGTGAGACGGGAGCCAGTGCGGATGGTGAAGAAGATGTGCCACTCGGGATCGTCGGGCGGATCGGAAATGAGATTGGGAGCTGGCGGGTAGAAATTCTTAGCGAGGGCGGCGGGCTTGCGGTCGAGGGTGCCGTGGCAGAGGGCGCAGTTCATGGTGTAGAGCTTCATGCCGTCGATCAGATTCTGGTCGCTGGGGGTGAGCGGGTTGGCGACGTGGGGAGCATGGCGTTCCATGGAGGCGTCCATTGCGGTGTTGGCCAGATGCTGCTCCAGGTGCGATGGGGCGACGTTGGCGGTGGTGGGAATGAAACCGAGCATGGCGATGCCGAGTCCGCCGAGGATGAGTACGAGAAGAGTGATGATGACGCCGAGAAGAAGCTTGCCCATGGAGCCTCCGGAATGGCTATTGTGGCAGATGGAGCGGGTGGGGCGCTAGTTGAGGCCGGGCTTGGGGTAGAGGAACCAAGCCGGAATCGGTTCACGCGCTTGAATCCAGGACGCCGGAATACTTTCGACGCCGGATGACATCGCGACGATACCTCCGACAATGGCGCAAGTGGTGTCGCGATCTCCCAAGCCGGAGACAGTCGTCCACAAGGCGTCCTCATAGTTATGAAGGTGAGATGCAGCGGCCCAGAGAGCAAAGGGAACTGTGTCTTGCGCACTAATGTTTGAGCCATTCCCCAAGGCCCCCACGGCTGATTCGACCGTGGCATTCGACGGAAGGGCGAGCGCAGTGACGACGCCCCGACGAACTTCGCTCTCCGGCACGTGATCGCAAATCTCACTCAAGAATTCTCGTGATCCTGTTCGCGAGTCTTGGTATCGCCATGCCAAACCGGCTGCGAGCGCGACGGCGATGGCGCCGGCAACGCCCTCGGGATGGCTATGAGTGATCACAGCAGAGAGTTCAGCTTGCTTCGTCAATTGGGCAAGATCATCGGCGAAGTAAGCGCCCAGAGGAGCGATCCGCATTGCGGCACCGTTACCGAACGAACCTACGCCTCCGAACAGGGCCGGCGCTATTGTTTTCCAAGTAGATGGGGCGTTCGCGAGTTCCGGAAGCAGGGTGTGCATAGCGGCTCCGTAGCCGCGCCGAGGATCAGCCAAGAAGTTTTTCCCGAAACTTTCCGCTAAGGATTCCTGCCGAATTTCGCCGTGCTCTTCGAGGACTTCGGTAATGGCAATCGCCATGGCCGTGTCGTCGGTGTAGCGCCAGGGTGGAGAAGGGACGGCGCGCTGTGCGATTAATGATTGCGCTACCTTCGGAGGAAGAAAGAATCGCTCGCCGAACGCGTCGCCACAACTTAGGCCGTGCAAGGAATGGATCGCGCGAGTCAGACGTTCCTTCGCGCTCCGTGACAATTGGGGCGTCGACATTCAATACGCTTTCAGGCGGCGGGATTCGCGGACTACGTCTTCTACTTTTGGGAGGTAGTGTTCTTCTTGTGGCGGGGAAAACGGGATCGCCGAGTCCAGGCCGGCGATGCGGACGATGGGGCCGTCGAGATCGTCGAAGGCTTCTTCGTTGATGATGGCGGCGATTTCGCCGGCGAGGCCTCCGGTGCGGGAGTGCTCGTGGAGGATGATGACTTTGTTTGTCTTCTTTACAGTTGATGCGATCGCTTCGCGGTCGAGGGGGGAGACGGTGCGGAGGTCGAGGATTTCGATCTCGATTCCTTCTTTGCTTAGGATGTCGGCAGCTTCTAGAGCTGAGTGAACCATCGCGGCGTAGGTGATGATGCTAAGGTCGCGGCCTTCGCGGACAATGTTTGCTTTGCCGATGGGGACTACGTAGTCTTCGGCGGGGACTTCACCTTTGATGCGGCGGTAGAGATATTTGTGCTCGAAGAAGATGCAGGGGTTGTTGTCGCGGATGGCGGCTTTGATGAGGCCTTTGGCGTCGTAGGGCGTGGCGGGGCAGATTACTTTGAGGCCTGGATTGTGGACAAACCACATCTCGGGATTCTGCGAGTGGAAGGGACCGCCGTGGACGTATCCGCCGCTGGGGCCGCGGAGAACGAGTGGAGCGGGCGCGCCCCAAAGGTAATGCGTTTTCGCGACCATGTTGCTGATCTGGTTCATGGCGCAGGGAATGAAGTCCATGAACTGGAATTCTGCGACGGGGCGCATGCCGGTGAGCGAGGCTCCGAAGGCCGCGCCTACTATGGCCGACTCGGCGATGGGGGTGTCGATGACGCGCTCGGAACCGAAGCGGTCGATGAATCCGTCGGTGACTTTGAAAGCGCCGCCGTAGATGCCGATGTCTTCGCCGAGGCAGAAGACGGTGGGGTCGCGGTCCATTTCTTCCCAGATTCCCTGGCGGATGGCTTCGAGGTAGGTGAGGAGCATAGGGTTCAGAGTTTCAAATCCTTACTATTTTATGCGCGCAGGGCGAGAACGCAAGGTCCCTCGACTGCGCAAAACGTATCCGCTCCGCGGATCGTTTTGCTTCGCTCGGGATGACAAATTGGGAGTAGTGATTCCCGAGTCTTCGACGGCGTCAAAATGTTGTCATCCCGAGCGAGGATGATCGTTCACGGAGTGAACGAGCACCGCAGTCGAGGGACCTTGTGTTTCGTACCAGTCGGCTGCCAAATCCTGCCAGCGCGGATTTTTCTGGGCGATCAGCCGTAGTTTCTTTTCGCGGCGCCAGCGTTTCAGTTGCTTCTCGCGATCGATGGCGTTTGCTACATCATCGAAGCTCTCCCAGTATACGAGACGGGTGCAATTGTAATCGTCGGTGAAACCTTCGTGGGCGTGGTTCTTATGCTGCCATACACGCTTACGGAGATTACTCGTCATGCCGATGTATAGTGCCCGGCGCGAGGCGCTTTGCATCATGTAGACGTAATAGATGAATTCGTCGCGCATTTGCTGACTCCCGGCGGAACACAAGGTCCCTCGACTGCGCAAAATGAATTCGCTGCGCGAATCATTTTGCTTCGCTCGGGATGACAATGGGGAGAAGCATTTCACAGCGTTAGGAAGACCGTCTGTGACGCGTGAACATGAAATCCACAGGCCGCGTTACTTCAAGTGCACGGCGGCTTCGGTTGCTTTGTAACCGCTGCTGCCTTTTCTCACTTTTGGGATGCCGTATTTTGGTTTGATCTCGTGGCAGCCGTTTTCGCAGTAGACGCCGCCTTCGGCGGATTCTGGCGTCGGCATGGGGGAGTTCACGGCTATCTCGCGCTCTGCTTCGATTACTTTTTCCACTTCTGAGATGAGTTCTGCGTTTTCTTTACTGCTCAGCCACTTTTTTTCTTTCACTAAATAATTTTCGAAGCGGGCGATGGGGTCGCGTTTTTTCCAGAAGTCGAACATTGGCTTCGGGACGTAGGCGGCGGCATCGTGGATGGCGTGGCCTTTCATGCGCATCATTTTGGCTTCGATCAATGTTGGGCCTTCGCCGCGGTGGGCGTGGTCGACGGCTTCGCGGGCGGCGTCGTAGACCTGGCAGGCGTCGGTGCCGTCGACGATGATGCCGGGGATGCCGTATCCGATGGCGCGTTCGGCGAGGTCCTGGCAGCGGTATTGCATTTCTGAGGGCGTGGAGTAGGCCCAGAGATTGCTCTCGATGAAGAGCACTAAGCCGAGATTTTGCACGGCGGCGAAGTTGATGCCTTCGTAGGTGACGCCGGTGGATTGGCCTCCGTCGCCGATGTAGGTCATGACGGCAACGTTGCGGCCTTGCAGGCGCGCGCCGAGTGCGACGCCGGAGAGCACGGGGATTAAATCGCCGAGCATGGAGATGGGCGAGACCATGTTGCGCTTTTCGATGTCGCCGAAGTGGCTGGTGCCGTCGCGGCCGTGGGTGGGCGAGTCGGCTTTGGCCATGTATTGCATCATGGTGTCGCGGGCGGCGAATCCGCGGACGAGGAGCGAGCCCTGGTTGCGGATCATGGGGGCGAACCAGTCGTCCTTGTCGAGCGCGTAGGCGGAGGCGCAGGAGCAGGCTTCCTGGCCGAGTCCGAAGTAGACTCCGCCAACGACTTTGCCTTGCTTGTAGAGATTTTCGAGCGCGACTTCCATTTTGCGGTTGAGCAGCATGAAGCGGTAAATTTCGATGCACTGCTGTTTGGTCAGATATTTCGAGTCGCGGATAGGCGGGACGGGGGCGTCGAGATCGCCGGTGACTTCGTAGCGGACGTGGTCGGGGGCGTCTTTGTGTTTTTCGTTCTCCCTAACTACGACTTGGCGGACGGAGAGGTCGGGGCGCTCGAGACGCGTGTCGGGGATGCTGTAGGCGCGGAGATTTTGGTTAGGAGAGCCGGTCGAGCTTTGCTCGGGACGGACGAGGGCGTCCGTCCCTCCATGGGCGGTGGTGGCGCGCGAGCCGTTGCGTGGGCGGTTGCCGTTGGAGTTGTGCTTAGAATTCTTTTTCTTGATTGCCATGGTCAAAACCGAATGCGAGCGCAGCTTTCAATGCTATCGCAGAGTGAAAGGAAAGAGCTAGTGCGGCGTTCCGACCGATGCTCACTTGAGTTCGAACAGCCCGCTCCGACCGAACAGTCAAGCGACAGCTAGCTCAAGGCCGCCCGCAATGGCTGTGCTGGCTGCATATTCAATGTGCAGGACCCGCCTGGCACCATCCGACTGCGATTTGGACGAAGAATGAACTACCAATGGCTTCATGGCCACGATACCCCCTCGCGGGACGCAGCATTCTACCGGGACAATGTCTTGCGCTAATTGACGGATCGTTTCGTCGCTGAGCACGCCCAGCATGTGAGTTGCCGGCAATACACGCAACGGACCGTTCCACGACGTGGAGTCGTCAAGATGAACGCGCAGGGCAAGCACTTGAGCAAGGGCGCTGGCCGGGGCATGAGCGTAAATCACGCCTTCTTTAACGGACCACGGACCCCAACCCGGCGTCTCCGTTCGACGCCGGAGTGGGAGAGCTGTGTCTTGATGCCAGACCACAAGCCAGTTGGCATTAGTTGTTTTTTCAAACACTGTTGCCCGGAACGGATGGGCGCTTGCCCCTAAAATGCAGTGTGCAAGTTCGAGTACCCGGGGATCGTTTGCCAATGAAGCCACCGAAGCAACTCCTAAGGCATGCCGCACTCCGGCGCGGCTGCGACGCACGTTAGCATTTGCTAAATTCTCTGCCAACCGCGCGACTCGCTCTTCTTCGAAGAGCGGCGGTATGACCGCAAATCCACGGTCTTCTACCATTTGACCGTAGTTCGACAGTCCTGGAGGAATCAGCTCCAAAACTTGTCCTCTTCGTGGAGCTGGCGGAGTTCGGCGGGCGGTTTCATCGGTACGCCGACTGTGCGGCCTAGGAGGGCGTCGATGGTTTCGACCCAGAGGATTTCAGTGGAGAATACTTTGCTGAAGTTGCGGGAGATGGATCCGGAGACGGCGGTCATGTCGAGTTCTCTTCCGAGTTCTTGTTGCATGGAGGTGACGGGCTTGGCAGTGATGCCGCAGGGGATGATGAGGTTGAAGTAGGTGAGGTCGGGGTTTACGTTCAGGGCGAAGCCGTGGGAGGTGACAGAGCGGGAGATGTGGATGCCGATGGCGGCGATTTTGGAGTCGGGTGCGGGGAGGCTCGGTTCTGGAACGTTCGGCCTCGCTTCGCTTGGTCGGACAGCCGAGGCGGCTGTCGCTACGCGGTTTGCGGCGGTGTCGGAAAACCAAAGGTCCCTCGACTCCAGAGAACGATTCTTCGAATCGTTCTCTTCCGCTCGGGATGACAGAGAGTGGGGATCGGTCCAGACGCCGGTTAGGCCGGGGATGCGTTTGGTTTCGAGGGTGAAGTCGGCGCAGGTGCGGATTAGGACTTCTTCGAGGCGGCGGACGAAATCTACTGCGCCCAGATGCTTGCGCGCAGGCTCAGTACGAGTCTGCGACTCGCTCCGGCGGACGAGGGCGTCCGCCGCTCCACTTGCATGGCCGCGGAGATCGAAGATGGGGTAGCCGACTAGTTGGCCGAGGCCGTGGAAGGTGACGTCGCCGCCGCGGTCGCATTCGTACAGCTCGACGCCGCGCTGGGCGAGGAGTTCGGGGGAGGCAATTACATTCGCGGCGTTGGCGTTGCGGCCCAGCGTAATGACTGGTTTGTGTTCGAGCAGGAGAAGGACGTCGCCGATCTTTTCTTCTTTGCGCAGGGTGACCAGCTGCTGTTGCAGGCGGAGGCCGGTGGCGTAGTCGATGATGCCGAGTTGGAGGACGGAGATCAAAGGCTTTTCGCCGCGCGTTTGGACAAATTTTCGCGCATTAGACACGAAGGCCCAACCACGGAAGACACGGGCAAATTGCAGGGATCCTCCGCGCAAAATACGCGCTCAGGATGACAAGGCATATTTTTTATCGTGATCTTATCCGTTTTCATCCGTGTGATCCGTGGCTGTGAATTTTATGCGTTGATTGGGATTCCGTAGACGCTGTTTGCGGCGTCCAGCATCGCTTCGGCTAGAGTTGGGTGCGCGTGGATGGTCCACATTAAGTCTTCTACTGTGGCTTCGAGTTCCATAGCTACGACTGCTTCGGCGATTAATTCCGTGGCTTGCGGCCCGATGATGTGGACGCCGAGGATTTCGCCGTAGTCGGCGTCGCTGACGATTTTGATGAAGCCTTCGTGCTGGCCGACGATAGAGGCGCGCGAGTTGGCGGTGAAGGGGAACTTGCCGATCTTTACGTTGTATCCGGCTTCGCGGGCGCGGGTTTCGGTGAGGCCGACGCTGCCGATTTCCGGATGGCAATACGTTGCGCCGGGGATGTGTTCGGGATTGATTGGCTTGCCGGGCTTGCCTGCGATTTTCGCGACGGCGACGATGGCTTCCATGGCGCCGACGTGGGCGAGTTGCGGACTGCCGAGCACGATGTCGCCGACGGCGTAGATGCCCGGGTCGGAGGTCTGCATCCAGGAATCGGTTTTGATGAAACCGCGGTCGGGTTTGATTTTGGTGCGTTCGAGGCCGATGTTTTCGGTGCGCGGCTTGCGGCCGACGGCGATCAGGATTTTTTCGGCCTCGATTTTTTGCTGCTTGCCGTCGACGGTGATGGTGACGGCGACTCCCGCTTTCGTTTTTTCTACTTTGTCGACTTTCGCGCAGGTGTGGAAGTTGATGCCGCGCTTGCGGTAGACGCGAGCGAGTTCTTTGGAGACATCTTCGTCTTCGACGGGAACCAGGCGCGGCAGCATTTCGATGATCGTAACTTCGCAGTCGAACGAGCGGTAGATCGAGGCGAACTCTACTCCCACTGCTCCGGCGCCGACTATGACCAAGGATTTCGGAAGGTCTTTCAGGCTGAGGATTTCGATGTTGGTGAGAACGCGGTCGTTGGCTTCGAGGCCGGGCAGCATGCGGGCTTCGGAGCCGGTGGCGAGAATCACATTCTTCGCTTTCAGATGGCTGGCTTTGTTGTCGTTCACGATCTCAATGGTGAACACGCCGTTTTGGGCAGAGCCGGTCAGTTTTCCATAACCCTTGACCGTATCAACTTTGTTTTTCTTCATCAGGAATTCGAGGCCTTTGGCGTGCTTGGCGACGATTTTACTTTTGCGGTCCTGGATGGCGGCCCAGTTTAGCTTGCGGGCGTCCAAGCCTTCGATGCCGAATTCTTTGGCGTCTTTCAGGTGGTCCCAGAGTTCGGCGTTGAAGAGTAATGCTTTGGTTGGAATGCAACCGACGTGCAGGCAGGTGCCGCCGAGGAATCCGTCTTTTTCGATGAGCGCGGTTTTCAGGCCCCATTGGCCGGCGCGGATGGCGGCGGTGTAGCCGGCGGGGCCGCTGCCGATGATGGCGACGTCGTAGAGAGTTTCGGGCATAGTCCTCAGTAAGAAGAGATGAGATTGGATGGACTAATGATTCTAGAACAGGGCGCGGGGAGGGGCCAAACTGGGAGGCAGCATACTAAGTTCATCAACCACAGAGGACACGGAGGGACACAGGGTAAACCGCGCGGGGAACGATGGGCGGAGAAGCCTATAGGGGTCCTTCGACTGCGCGAGACGATGCGCTTCGCGCATCATCTCGCTTCGCTCAGGATGACAGAGCGCTGGTGAGTTTAGTTGCTTTCGTTGCTGGCGCGCTTCCAGTTGATCAGTTCGCCGATGGTGGAGCTGGTGCTGGAGACGGGCTGCTTGTAGGCTTCCACTTCCATGCGGGAGGCTTCTTCACCGACGGCACGGATGCTGAGTCCAACTTTCTTTTCTTCGGGACTCATCTTGATGATTTTGAAATCGTGTTCGAAGCCGGGCTCGAGGGTCATGGGCTGGCCGTTTCCGTCGACTGCTTCTGACTTGTGGCACAGGCCTTCGACGCCTTCAGCGATTTCGACGAATGCTCCGAATGCCGCTACGCGCAGCACTTTGCCGTGGACGACGTCACCGATGTGGTGAGTCTCGAAGAACGATTCCCAGATGTCGGGCTGCAGTTGCTTGACTCCGAGTGAGAGGCGGCGCTTGTCTGGCTCGATGGCGAGCACGATCGCTTTTACTCGGTCGCCTTTTTTGAGAACCTCTGACGGATGTTTTACGCGCTTGGTCCAGCTGAGATTGCTGACGTGGACTAGACCGTCGATGCCGTCCTCGATTTCTAGGAACGCGCCGAAGTCGGTTAGGTTGCGTACGCGGCCTTCCACCGTCATGCCGACGGGGAATTTTTCGTGCAGGGAATCCCAGGGATTGGCTGCGAGTTGGCGCATGCCGAGAGAAATGCGGCGTTCGGTCGGATTTACATTGAGCACCACGCAATCGACTTGATCGCCGACGTTGACCAGCTTCGAGGGATGCTTCATGCGCTTCGACCATGTCATCTCGCTGACGTGGACCAGACCTTCGATGCCTTGCTCGAGTTCCACGAACGCGCCGTAGTCGGTGACACTGATGACGCGGCCCGAAACGTGAGCGCCGACGGGATAGCGATGCTCTGCGTCGAGCCAGGGATCAGGCGTGAGCTGTTTGAATCCCAGGGAGACGCGCTGCTTTTCTTTGTCGTACTTGAGAACCTTTACCTGAATCTGATCGCCGACGTTGACCAGGTCGCGGGGATGGGTGAGGCGTCCCCAGGACATGTCGGTGATGTGGAGCAGGCCGTCGAGGCCCCCGAGGTCGACGAATGCGCCGTATTCGGTGAGATTTTTTACGACTCCGGTAAGAACGCCGCCTTCTTCGAGGTGCTCCAGAGTTTTCGAGCGCTTTTCGAGTTGCTCGCCTTCGAGCAGTTCCTTGCGCGAAGCGACGATGTTGCCGCGCTTCTTGTTGAGCTTAATGATGGCGACTTCGATGGTCTGACCCTTCATGCCGTCCAGGTTCCGGACGGGACGCACATCCACCTGAGAACCGGGTAGGAAGGCGCGCGCGCCGAGAATGTCGACGGTGAGGCCGCCTTTGATGCGTTCGATCACGACGGCTTTGATCGGCTTCTTGTCGTGATAGGCCTTTTCAATCTCGTCCCATGCGTGAATGCGCTGGGCCTTCTGGTGAGAAAGGTTGATGTAGCCTTCCTCGGTCTGGCCCTTGTCGCGCATCACATCGATTTCGTCGCCGGGCTTTACCTTCGGCTTGCCTTCGTGATCGAGCACTTCGGCGAGCGGGAGCATGCCTTCGGACTTGGCGCCGATGTCGACCACCACATGCGTGCTGGTGAGCTTGAGGACGGTGCCTTTGATGACGCGGTCGGCGCCGGCGGCGGCTTCCTCGGACTCGGTGGTGAAAGTCTCGAGGGCGGAGGCAAAGTCTTCGACCCCGGGTTTGTCGTCCTGTGCGGCCTCGTGATCGGCTATTTCCTGCGCAGTCGTGTCATGTGCGGTCGCATCCTGCGCGGCGAAGCGAGGCTCATCCTCGGACTCGGCGGGAGCGGCGCTCTCGCTGGCGTGGGGACGAGCCGCAGTCGCGGTGGGCTCGGGTTCAGTCGCAAGGGCGGTGTTGGAATCGGAGTTGGGGGCGGTAGTCTCGTCGAGCAAGGTCATGCCTCTCTGATGAACGGGATGCGGGGCCTGCCTGACGGACTGCTGGAGTGCGTCGTTTGGTTGTAGTGGGCTCACCCTGGCGAGTGAGCTGACAAAACCAGCTGTCGGACGTTTTACAGAAACCCGCGTCCAAAGGGAACACCTCGACTATAGCAACGGCTTACAAACAGTGTCAAACGCAAATCTCGGGCATGTTACAGGAAGGTTGCATCTACTGAGAGTGTGGCAGCAGGATGCGGCGGTCGGTTAGGTTCCAGCTGCCACCAAGAACAGTCGAGCTTCGCTCGACCGGACAGCCGAGGGCGGCTGTCCCCACATGAGCTTTTCTCAAACTTACACACTACCGACGGTGGCTGCGAATTCCCCGCAAGCGGTTCGCATCTGCTAACCTGCCGCTATGGATTACCTCTGGACGCCGTGGCGCTATGCCTACGTTTCCTCATCGGGGAAAACTTCGGAGTGTGTCTTCTGCGACGCGGTTAAGGAGGAAGACGATTCCAAGGCGCACATTGTTTATCGCGGCGAGCATTGCTTTGTCATTTTGAATGCGTATCCTTATACCCCGGGGCACGTGATGGTGGTTCCTTATGCGCACCTGGACGAGTTGCAGAAGCTGCCGGTGGAAGCGGCTCACGAAATGATGGACCTCTCGCGGCGCATGGAGACGGTGCTGCGCGAGCTCTACCACCCGGACGGAATTAACCTGGGGATGAACATCGGCAAAGCCGCGGGAGCGGGCATCGCAGGACACATTCATATGCACGTGCTGCCGCGCTGGGTGGCGGATGCGAATTTTCTCTCGGTCGTGGGAGAGACTCGCATTTTGCCGGAGATGCTGGATGTGACGTGGAAACGGATTCGGGACGCGCTGGCGAAACCTGTTTAGGGGGCTTTGCTTACGTCCGGAAAGGGCACGAGGGCCAAGCTAGGGTAGTGGCGGAAGTCCTTCAAGGGCGGCTGGTGGCTCACTGTTGCATGGGTTCTTCGCTTCGCTCAGAATGACATTTAAGGGGTCACTTCTTGCCTTGGCCTGGTTCCGGGACGGTGACTTCATTTTTTCCGGAGCCGTAGACGTCGCCTACAACTTTTAGATCTTTGTCCAGGCGCACGCCGGCGCCCAGCGGGCCGCGACGCGGACGGGCCCCGCGACTGAATGCGCTTGGCATCTGGCCATATCGCAGATCCTGAAAATAGACGATGTAGCCTCCGTCGGGCAGAGCTTCGGTTTCCGTAATGGGGTATTGCGCCCACGAGAGGTAGACGCGGCCCAGATACGAATTTTTTGCCGCCAGCGTCACCGGTGTTTCCTCTGGCTTGTAGCGGATATCGAGGCGGCCTTCGGGATCCACCTCGGGCTCCAGTGAGTTCACTGGCGCGAGCGCGAAGAAGCTTGATATTTCCACCACGCCGTACCAGTGAAACGGATCGGTCATCGCGGGATAGGCGGAAACCCGCAACGGATCGGCGTTTTCATAGGAGCGGGCGGAGAGCGCATTGAGCGCGCGGCGATGTTCGTAGTCGCGCACTCCCCACATCAACACTACTCCTGCCAGAGCCAGAGTCGCGGCCACACGGCCTCTCGGCCGACTCTGCCGCGCGCCGATCTCGCGATCAATCAGGGAGAAGAGTTCCGGAACGATCAGCCCCAGGAACAGGAAAGCCAACATCACTGGCTCAACGATGAACACGATGTCCCACGAGTACCATTTTTCGTAAAAGGGCCAGAAGGGACGCACACCGTAATTGTTGGTGAAATCCAGCAGGATGTGGCTGAGCCCTGCGAGGCAGGCGTAGAGGTAGAGCAGTCCCCAGCGCGGCGGCAGGTTGGGATCTTTCAGCTTGCGTCCGCGGAGGCGCCAGATCAGGTAGACGAAGGCAACCACCGCGACAGCATCGATGGGAACGCCCAGAAAAGAGTGGGTAAACCCGCGATGATGGGAGAAGCCGAATGCGGGGCCCCCGAAACGGCTGAGCACATCCAGATCGGGGGCCTCGGCCGCGAGCGTGAGCGTCAGCGTGGCCAGGGCTGTCTTGCGGTTCAATCCGGCGCGACCCATGCACGCGCCGGTCAGGAAGTGGGTGACAGGTTCCAAGCGGGTCCGGGATATTGTGACATGGCGGGGTGTGGATGCGCTTGGGAGCTGGGAAAACTGCCTTGACTGGGAGAACCGGTTTGAAGTGTGGCGCATCGTAGCTCATTTCCGGGACGGTTCGCGGACTCGCTTCGCTTTGCCGGACAGCGGCTGTCGCGACGCGAGTTCTTAGCGAGCGCCTACGCTAGCAAGGTCAGGGCGTTAGGCACGATTGTCATTTCTACTGGCAGGGTGCCTAGCAATTCGCCGTCGGCTTCGGCGTAGATTTTCTGGTGCGAGGCGGCGTTGGCGGGCGCGGGAAGATATTGGCAGGAAACTTTGCTGCTATACACCAGGTCGATGCCCGGGATGGACCACTTCTGGCGCAGCACGGCGCGGGTCACGTAGGCGAGATACGCCGGGCGGCCCGCTGTGCGACATACGATCAGGCGCAGGTCATCGCGATCCAGCGAGGCGCCGGGGGCAAATTCCTGCAGAACTCCGCCGAAATTGCGGATGCGGACTGCCATCAATTCCGTCACCTGCGCGCTTCGGGGTTCGTCCGTGCCCGCCACAATATAGTCCGCCGAGAAGTGCCGCATGCGATAAGTGAGCCAGAGCCTCCAGGCCTTGGCGTAGTAGGCGGCCATGCCCAATTGCCGCTTGCTGTCGGCGTGCAGCTTGTAGAAGAGGTGAGCATCCGCGCCGATGCCCGCTGTCACAGTGAAATAGCGCGTGCCCGGCTTGCCCTCGAAATCCAAATATCGAATGTGTCCTAAAGCCACGCGACGTGGAGACGCGTGGAGAGCGGCCTTCGCTGCTGCCATGACATCGAATGGAAGCTTCAGATCATGGGCCAGCGCGTTGGCGGTGCCCATCGGGACTATCGCCAGCGCCACGGGGGACAATGCCAGCGCCTGGATAATGTTGTGGACCGTGCCGTCGCCTCCACAAGCAAAAATGGTGTCGCAACCGGAAGCGATGGCTTGCCGCGTATGCTCGACGGCATCGGCGCGCGATTGCGGGAGCACCAGCCCGGCTTCGACGCCGGCGGCGCGCAACAGGTGCAGAACAGATTCCAGGTCTGCCTGCCGTCGCAGGCGACGGCCTCCGGAGTCAGGATTGTAGAGCAGAGCTGCTTTGCGCATCATGAGTCGCAGATCGCTGGTCAGGGCCGGCTCAGCGCCTGCCCCATTCCCACATGCCGAACATCGCTTTCTGCGGCAGGGGATGCCCGAATTGGCGTGCCAGCATCGCGATTTGACCCCGGTGGTGCGCATCGTGTGCGATGAGGTAGGAGGCGAAGCCGGCCACGTCCGGGCGAAAACCGCGGATGCGCCCGTCGTTTTGCAGAGCAGCAATCATCACGACGCTCAGAGCGTGACGGCTGCGCTCCAGGGCGTGCAACGCCTGAGCGGGCGTCACTTTCGTGCGATCAAGTTGCGCGGGGATCTTGCTGCCCTTGGCCGAAACCTTCAGCCACATCACGCGAACGTTGTGCATGTGGGCGATGATCGCCGGGATGGTGCGGCCTTTGCCGTTGGGAATCTTTGCCTTCCAGGCCCCGGAAGGAATGTGGTCGATCAGATATTGGTTGATGCGATTGTTGGTGTTGAATGCGTTCAGCAGGGCGATCGGGAGCTCGGCGGCGAACACCTTGCCTCGGGTAGGCGAATCCGTCACTGATCGAGCTTCCGGCATGGTTCGCTAGCGCCCGCGCTCAACTTCTTGGCAGAACCCTCAATTTGGCATAAGCTGTCGCCACTTGCAAGGGGCGTCTTTTCCACAGTCTCTTTTTTCCGACGCTCCGGGGCGATTTGTACCAAAACGAAATTCAGGAGGATCACCAGATGAAAACTCTGGCTACCGTTATGTGCGCAGCATTTTTCTGTTTGGCCGTGGCAGCGCAGGATCACACCTCCCACGCAACACCCCACGCCAAAACCCGTCCGGTGACCCTGGTGACCGGGCTGGGCGATCTCCATCATCCTGTTTCCACGCACAATCCGCAGGCACAGCAGTTCTTTGACCAGGGACTGCGCTTCATCTACGCCTTCAACCACGACGAGGCGGCACGTTCCTTCCAGCGTGCTGCGGAACTCGATCCCAAGCTGGCCATGGCGTATTGGGGCGTTGCCGAAGCTGTGGGACCGAACTACAACGATCCCGCTGATCCGGATCGCTATAGGCGGGCGCACGAGGCGGTCCAGAAGGCTGTCGACCTTTCCGCCTCGGCCTCGTCCAGCGAACAGGCGTATATCCAGGCGCTGGCCAAGCGTTTCCCGGCAGATCCGGCTTCCGATCTGAAGAAAGCTGCGGAGGACTATCGCGACACCATGCGCCAGCTGGTGAGCGAGTTTCCCGATGATCTGGATGCGGCGACGCTATTCGCAGAGGCGAGCATGAACCTGCATCCCTGGGGTCTGTGGCATGTCGATGGCACGCCTGAGGCCGGAACTGAAGAAATCGTATTAACTCTTGAGTCCGTAATGAAGCGCGATCCCAACCATCTGGGAGCGATTCACTACTACATCCATGCGGTAGAGGCTTCCAACAATCCGGAGCGGGCCCTGGCCGGAGCCAACAGACTGGCCGCGCTCGCGCCCGGAGCGGGGCACATCGTGCACATGCCTGCGCATGTTTACATTCGCACTGGCGACTACGACGCGGCGGTAAAGACCAACGAAAAGGCTGCAGAAGTGGACCGCGCCTACATCAAGGCGACGGGAGTGCAGGGCATTTACCCGATGATGTATTACAGCCACAATTTGCACTTCATCGCGATGTGCGCGGCCATGAACGGCAATTACGTAGAGTCGAGGAAAAATGCCGATCTGCTCACCGAGAACGTCGGCCCCCACGTGAAGGACATGCCGCCGCTCGAAGGTTTCATGACGATTCCGGTGGCGGTGGAGATACGCTTCCATCATTGGAATGAGATTCTGAAAATGCCGCAGCCCGACGCCGCCATGAAGACGGCCACGGTGTTCTGGCATTTCGCACGTGGGCTCGCTCTGGCCGGCACGGGCAAAACGACGGACGCAGAAGCCGAGTACAAGATTGTTTCCGACGCCGAGGAGGTCACGCCTCCCGACGTTATCTTCCAGATGCCAATCAACAACAAGGCCAAGGACATCCTCGAAATCGCGAAAGATGTTCTCGGCGCGAAGCTCGCGATGGCCAAGAAAGATAGCGCTCGAGCGATCGCCATGCTGCGCGAAGCAGTCGCGATCCAGGACACGCTGAAATACGGCGAGCCGCCCGACTGGTTCTATCCGGTGCGCGAATCCCTGGGAGGTGCGCTGCTGTTGACTGGTGACGCGGCGGGTGCGGAGCAAGTCTTCCGCGCCGACCTAGACCGTAACCCGCGGAATCCACGCTCCTTGTGGGGACTGCGTCAAGCCCTGCTGCAGCAGAAACGCGAGTACGACGCGGGATTTATTCAGAGGGAGTTTGAAGCGTCGTGGAAGGGCGGGGCGCACGTGTTGAAGCTCGATGACCTGGTGTAACGATAACTAGGGTGCTCACATAGGGATGGCCGCCTCGCTGCGCTCGGTGGACAGCCGAGGCGGCTGTCCCTACCAGTTTTCTTCCGCCTATAATCTTCTGCGATGCCTGCTGCTGCCAAAGACCTCGAAAAAAAGATCGAATCTCTCCGCGAGAAAATTCGCCACCACGAATATCTCTATTACGTCCTCGACCAACCCGAGGTCAGCGACGCCGAATTCGACAAGCTGATGCGGCAACTCAAAGACCTGGAGGCCGAGCATCCGAAGCTGATCACGCCGGATTCCCCTACGCAGCGCGTCGGCGGCAAGCCGCGCGAGGGATTCATCAAGGTCGCGCATTCCTCGCCCATGTTGTCCCTTGACAACACTTACAGTGAGGAGGAGCTGCGCGACTGGGAACGTCGTGTGCACGAACTCAGCGGCCGCAGTGAAGTTGATTACGTATGCGAACTCAAGCTCGACGGCATGTCGCTAGCGCTCGTCTATGAAGACGGCAAGCTGGTGCGAGGCGTGACTCGCGGCGACGGATCGGTTGGAGAGGACGTCACACTGAACGTGCGCACCGTGCGCTCCATTCCGCTGCTAATTCCGGCTGAGAAGTTGAAGAAGGCGGGGATTCCCCGGGACTTCGAAGTGCGCGGCGAGTTGCTCATGCCCACAGCGTCCTTTAAGAAGATCAATGAAGAACGCGAACGGGAAGGGCTGCCAACATTTGCGAATCCTCGTAATTTCACCGCCGGTACCGTGCGGCAGCTTGATTCGAATATCACGGCGCAGCGCCGGCTCGATTATTTCCCCTACATGCTGTTGCGAAACGGCCGCACGTATTTTGATCGTCATTGGAAAACGCTGGGGGCGCTCGACGCTGCCGGATTCAAAGTGAATCAACACCGCAAGCTGGTTTCGTCGATGGACGAAGTCTGGGAGTTCATTCAGCAGTGGGAAGCCAAGCGCGACTCTCTGCCTTACGAGATCGACGGCATCGTCGTTAAAGTGGATCGCACTGCGCTGCAGGACGAGCTCGGCTTCACCGGAAAAGCTCCGCGCTGGGCTATCGCCTACAAATATGCCGCGCGCGGCGGAGTCACAAAGCTTGAGAATGTGCGTTGGCAGGTCGGCCGAACAGGAAAACTTACTCCGGTCGCCGAATTGGTTCCAGTTGCGATTGGCGGGACGACGGTCCGCAACGCGACGCTGCACAACATGGACGAAATCGAACGCCTGGGGGTAAAGATTGGCGATTGGGTGCGAGTCGAACGCGGCGGCGACGTAATCCCCAAAGTGGTGGAGGTGTACAAAGATCATCCTCGCGGTAAGGTCCACATCGACGTGCCGGATAAGTGCCCCGTCTGCGGCACAAGAGTGGTGCGCACGGAAGGTGAGGTCGATTACCGTTGCGTCAACGCCAACTGTCCCGCGAAGCTGCTGGGTACTGTCCTGCACTTCGCTTCGCGCGGCGTAATGAATATTGACGGGATGGGCGAAGCCCTGGTCGCCCAACTTACCGAACGCGGTCTGGTCAAGAACGTCGCCGATATTTACAAACTGACTAAAGCCGATTTGCTCAGCCTCGAGCGCATGGGAGACAAGTCCGCGCAGAACATTCTCGATGAGATCGAGGGGTCGAAAAAGCTGTCGCTCGATCGGGTCATCTACGGCCTTGGTATCCGTTTCGTCGGCGAGCGTACGGCGCAATTCCTTGCCGAGCATTTTGGCTCGATGGAAGCTTTGGAACAGGCCAGTGCGGGAGAATTGCAGAATGTCGAAGAAGTAGGCCCGCGCATCGCGGAAAGCATCGCCGAATTTTTCAGCATCCCCGCCAATCGCAAGCTGGTGGAGCGCCTGCGCGAAGCGAAGCTGACGCTCACTGGCGAGAAGAAGCAGCGCGGAACCAAGCTCGCCGGCAAAACATTTGTGCTGACTGGGACGCTGCCGCGTTTCACGCGCGATGAAGCCAAGAAGATGATTGAAGATGCCGGTGGAAAAGTAGCCGGTTCGGTCAGCAAGAAAACCGACTACGTGGTCGCCGGATCCGACGCTGGCTCCAAGCTTGACAAGGCCCGGGAACTGGGCGTGGCCGTGATCGACGAAAAGCAGATGGAAGAGCTCGCCGGCTAGTCGCCGTCGAAGTTGGGGCTTCGATATTCCGGCTTCAGGCTTGACGCGCTCCCGCCCGTAGACCAGAATAGTAGTTCGTATCCATAGTTAGTATTCGAGGCTGCTCATGCTGGCTTATCTATTCGTGCTCCTGGCGATCGCCGTACGTTTTCTGCCCTTCGCGGGCCCGCTCAACGTTCTGCCGCATGCGTGGCACTTCACTCCGATCGGAGCTTCGCTCTTATTCTTCGGGGCGCGCGGCTCGCGCCGCCAGATGTGGGTACCCGTGGTGCTGCTTGCCATCACCGACGTCATCCTCACCAAGTACGTTTACGCGTTTCCGTTTGCCTGGGACCAGCTTGTCGTCTGGGCCTGGTACGCGGCCATTCTGTGGCTGGGATCGAATCTGCGCGAAAAGTCCGGCCCGGTTCGCGTAGTCGGCGCCGCGCTGACCTGTTCCGCTTCGTTCTTTCTGCTGAGCAATTTCGCCGTCTGGGCTTGGTCAGGAATGTATCCCCACACCTTTGGCGGCCTCATGACGTCTTACGCCATGGGTCTCCCATTCCTCCGCGGAACTGTGACCAGTGACCTATTCTTTTCGGCCGCGTTTTTCGGAGTGCCTGTATTCTTGCACGCGCTTTCCCGCTGGGCGCGTGGCTCCGCCGACGACCATATCGCCGCAGCTTAGGAGTTGCGATAGAGCTTCACGGCCGGGGTTCTAGATGTGCACGTGTGGTCGCGGGCGACTCGCCCGCGAGATGCCGCGAACCACACACTCCAGTCTGGGCGAACCTAGACTCCACTCTCTCCATCAACCGCGCGTTTCCCGGCTTTCCCGCGTCGCCGCAGAAGCAGCCAAACCGCAACTCCTGCTACTGCCGCTCCCAAAACCCAATAGAAATGCTGCCGAAACAACTTGCCCGTAAGATCCACAATCTGCGGACCGAACCATAGCGTCAGCAGAGAGAGCACCATGAAGCGCACGAATCTTCCGGCAAAAATCGCGGCCAGAAAATCGCGAAATCGCATTTCAAAAACCGCCGCTCCCAGCACAAACACCTTGAACGGAGTGGGCGGAGGCAGCGTCCCGGGAAACATCAGCGCCCAGAATTCATGGCGCTCGAACGATGAATGGATTTTCAGAAAGCGCTCTTCCGAAATTCTTTTGCGCAGCACCTTCTCGCCGCCCAGATATCCCACGATGTAGAGCGGAATGCTCCCGATCACCGAACCCAGTGACGCCAGGATCACATACAAAAGAAAATGTTTGCGGTCGTTGTACACATAGGCGGCGACTACCGCGTCCACGGGCATCCCCAGCAACGCCGAATCCGCGAAGGCGACCACAAACGGGCCCCAGATTCCCAGCGGAACGAGCAACCGGAATATCCACGCAGTATAGCGCGCCAGGATGTGTCCGATGGTTTTCAACAGGAATTCAGTTTACGTGAAAGGCGAAAGGTTAACGTAGGGACAGCCGCCTCGGCTGTCCCGGCCTGGGCGAAGCCCGGCCGCGTCATATCTGAGTGCAGGCACTAAAAATGTTTCGTATGCCCCTGCAGCAGCTTCAGGGCGTGGGGAATCAGTTCGACCACCGCTTCGAGCGATTGCACCGCGCCAGCCGGGCTACCCGGCACATTCAGGATTAGAGTCTTATCGCGCACTCCGCATACGCCCCGGCTTAGCGCGGCAAACGGAGTCCTCTTTACGCCTGCGCCGCGCATCTGTTCTGCCACCCCGTCCAGCATCCGGTCGCAGATCGCTAGCGTCGCTTCCGGTGTGACGTCGCGCGGGGCAATTCCAGTCCCGCCAGTGGTCACGATCAACTGCACGTCCAGCGCCAGCCGCATCAGCAGATTCTGAATCTGCATGGAATCGTCCGGCACAATTTCGTGCGCCACGATCTGAAAACTAAGTTTTTCCAGAACTTGCGCCACGGCCGGACCTGACAAATCTTTCCGTTCGCCGCGGGCGCAGGAATCGCTGATCGTTACCACAGCGGCGAGGAAAGACTCGGGTGTTTCCACGTCAGCTGTCGAGGAGGACATCTTCCTCCTCTTCCCTTCGGCCGCTGCCCGAGTTGGTCGCTGCGGGCGTAGCCATCGCCGCTGCAGCCGGATCGCCACTCGCAACCGCACTTTCGCCGCCGTCGGCACCGCCATCACGGGCCGATTCGTCGAGTAACCGCAGACCTTCCATCAGCAAGCCCTGCGTGTTCAGCTGTGTGGTCTCCTTGTCAGTCTTGCCCTCGAAGTCGAGTTCGAAACTGCCGCCCGTCCAGCGTAGAACTTTGAAGACCGCTTCGTCGCCCACCAGCGCGCCATAGGTCGCGTGCTTGACCTGACCCTCGACGAAAAACACTTCGCACTTGTCGCCGTCTTTGGTCAGCGTGAGCTGGCAGCTTTTGCGGCCCATCTCCAGCGACTGCATCAGGTCGATGACGTTCATCTGCGCCAGATTGCCGCGCACCACGCCATCAGAGGGTGCGGTCTTCGCCATCTTTTCCAGCGCGATGCGGTCGATCATGCGCTTGATGCGCTTTATCGCTTCTCGCAAAAAAAATGGCTTCTCCAGATAGTCGTCCGCAGCATCTTGTGGGGATAAGCGTTCCGCGATGTCAGCCTTGTTGGCCATCAGCACCGCTGAAAAGTTGGCGGTTTTGGGGCGGCTCTTCAATTTCTCGATCAGCTGCCGCCCATCCATTCCGGGCAGGCGGTAGTCGCACACCACCAGATCCGGAGGATCGTCCACAGCTTTGAGCAGCGCGTCGGCGGATTCCGACGCAGCTGTCACGTTCGCAAGCGGTGACAGGGCTTGCTGCAGCATGCCCAATACCATCGGATTGTCTTCCACCAGCAGCAGCTTAACGTCGTTGGCCATGAATCGAGTTAACTAGTCACTCTCTACTTCTTCCAGCTTTACTTCTGCGAGCTTCGCCGAACTCTTCGAGTACTACCTTTTCGATCGCTTTTCTTCCGGGCGCCGTGGACGCTGGTAATCGCCGCTTTTTCCGCCCGTCTTCCGCTCCAGCACGATCTCGCGAATTTCGATTCCTTTATCCATTCCCTTGGTCATGTCGTAAACGGTCAGTGCCGAAACCGTCACGGCAACCAGCGCTTCCATCTCAACTCCCGTTTGAGCTGTGGTTGCGACTTTGGAGACGATTGCGACGCCATTCTCGCACAGGCGCATCTCGACATCAACGCGCGCCAGAGGCAGAGGATGGCACATTGGGATCAATTCCGCGGTGCGCTTGGCCGCCATGATGCCCGCGATGCGAGCCACTTCCAGAGGATCGCCCTTGGGATTCTTCGGCAGCGCCGCCAGCACCGCCGGCTTTATGGCGACAAAGGCGCTGGCCTCGGCTTCGCGCCTGCCCGACTTCTTACCGGAAACGTCAACCATGCGGGCACTGCCGGCGTGGTCGTAGTGGGAGAGCTTTGTCATTGGTTCGTAATCATTATTTCACATGCTGGAAAAAGGCCGATCTCGACTCTAAGGCGGGAGCCACCGTCTTAACGCGTCATCACGGCGACCCACTCCCCCGCTGCGATGAGTCCGCGGTCGGGCGGCACAACGACGTAGCAATTTGCGCGCGCGGTGGCCGCGATGTCTCCTGAGCCTTGCCATGCCACTAAATGGACCTGCGAGTCTTCCAATTCTCCCGAAAGAGTCGCGGGGAGAAACCGCCGCAGCCCGGTCTTGACGCGGACTTCCGATGCCAACCGGGCATGCAGAAACGTCAGCCTGCGCGGTGACATGCCAGCCAAGGCCTCAACCATGGGCCGAGCAAATAGTTCGAACGTGACCATCGTCGATACCGGGTTGCCGGGGAGGCCGAAGAAGTATTTGTGCTCTGCCGACCGGACTCGCCCGAACACGACCGGACGTCCCGGCTGGATTTTCGCACCGGTGAAGAAGAATTCTGCGCCCAGTTCCGCCAGTACCTCCTCAACCAGATCGTAACGTCCCATGGAAACACCGCCGGTCAGCAGCAGCAGATCCGATCGCAGTCCCAGCTCAATCAATCTCCCAAGCTTTTCAGTCTCGTCCGGAGCGATCGGCAAGAGCACAGGAACTCCGCCGGCAGCGAGAATCTGCGCGGCGAGCGAATAACTGTTGGAGTTGCGAATTTGCGTGCGACCGGGCGTGGCGTCGACACCAACGATCTCGTCGCCGGTGGTGAGCACTGCGATTCGCGGGCGCTTATAGACTTCCACCCGCGATTTGCCCACGGCAGCGGCGAGCGCAATCGCGGCGTCATTGAGCCGTAGGCCGCGATCCACAAGGAGTCCGCCCTGTCGAGCCTCGGCGCCGCGGGCAACAATGTTTTCTCCAGTTGCCGCCGTTCTCGTGACCTCAACCCGCTGCTTCAGCCGCGAAGTATATTCGATCATCACCACTGCGTCCGTCTCGCCGGGCACGGGCGCTCCGGTCATGATGGAAACGGCTTGGCCCGGATATACGTGAGCGGGAAGTGAATGCGCAGTCTCTCCAGCCCGGATCTCCCCGATCACTTCCAGGGTCGCGGGAAGCTGAGACAAGTCTTCGGAGCGCACGGCATAGCCATCTCGAGTAGAGCGTGGGAACGGTGGGATATCGCGGTCGGCCACAACAGGGTCAGCAAGCACACGGCCGGCGGCGGCAAGCAGATCCACAGCTTCCGTCGCGCCCGCGGCTTCCGTTGTATGGAGTCTGATCGTGCTCGCTTGTTCTTGAACGATGCGGCGGGCGTCTTCGAAGCTGACGATGGACGGAGAATCGGCCTGCGGGGTCATGCCCCCATAATAAGACCAAGCACGCACGCGCGTTCCATCTGATTTCTTGCAGAGTCTTCTTCGCGATCACACAAGAACTGCCAGCTTATCTTGCCAGTTCCTGGCCGAGCACCGCGGGATTGCTGGCGAACGAGATTCCAACTTCGAGATCCACAACGCGGTCGTGAACCAGTTTCGCGATCTCGCCGTCGAAATACTGCATACCTTCGTCAGACCCGGCCTTCATGGCGTCGAGCAGAGTCTTGTCTTCACGTTCGCCCTTTTCGACGCATTCACGGGTGCGGGCATTGGCTTTGAGAATTTCGATCACCGGCACTCGGCCGTTGCGCCCGGTCTTGGGCAGGAGTCGCTGGCAAATAATGTAGCGGAACGATTTGGCGAACCGTTCCCGCACCGACTGCTGCTCGTTGGGAGCGAACGAAGTGATGATGCGCTCCACGGTTTTTGAAGCGTCCATAGTATTGAGGCTGGAAAGGACCAGATGTCCAGTCTCAGCCGCTTCCAGAACAATCTCGATAGTCTCGCGGTCGCGCATCTCACCCACCAGAATTACCTTTGGCGCCTGGCGCAGGGCCGAGCGCAACGCGTGGGCAAAGCTCGGAGTGTCGCTGTGCAACTCACGCTGATGAATCGTCGAGCTCTTGTGATTGTGCAGAAACTCGATGGGATCTTCGATAGTGATGATGTGGTAATACTTTTCGCGATTGATGCAGTCCAGCAACACGGCCAGAGTGGACGACTTACCCGACCCCGCCGGACCCGTGACCAGAACAATGCCATCGCGTAACTTCGACACATCCGCTAATTGCTCGGGCAACCGCAGCGTAGCGAAATCAGGAATGGCGGTGGGAATCACGCGCATCACCACGGCGCAGCTGCCGCGCTGAATAAAAATGTTGACCCGGAAACGCGCCAGGCCGGGCAATCCATAAGAAATGTCGCAGGCGCCGTGCTCACGCAACGTAGTGATGGCCTGCTTGTTGTCGCCAATCAAATCCACGGCAATGTGCCGCGTGTCGTCAGCGTTCAGCACGGTCATCCCGGGAACCTGCACCGGGATCAACTGGCCGTACACCTGCACCTGCGGCGGGCGCCCCGGCGAGAAAATGAGGTCGCTTATTTTCTCGGCGGCGCCCAGCATGGCGCTCAGCAAGGCAGGCGTAGCTACCCTGCCTTTTCCCGAAAAGCCTTCAAGAACAACAGAGATTGGGGCAATGCCCGGTGATGCCATTCGCTCCTCGCACTTGCGGAATCGCACGCACCACAGAGAGGGAAAACGATGTGAACTGTCTTAACTGTACCGCGCCGCGCCGCCTAACGCTAAGGGCAGCAAGTACATCTCCCTTCGTAACCTCGCCGGGTTTTCGCCAAATAAAAAGGGCGGCCAGTAAGGCCGCCCTCGCGTCAGGCATACCACGCTTCTCTGGTTTTCGCTATTTGTTCGTAGGTTTCTTCTTTGTGCCGAAGCTGGTTTGCACCGGAGCTCCAATCGAGGCCAGCATGGCCTTGGCTTCCTCGGAGTGACCTCCCGTGGGCTGCAATTCCAGATACTTCTGGAAGGCCTCGGCAGTGCCGGGGGCAGCCACCATCTTGTCGCCCTGCAGAGTGGCTTTCCCCAGAAGATTTACTCCCTTCTGGTAGTAAGCTTCGGCCCGCGTGGGATCTGCAGCAATGCACTTGTCGAAGGCGACAACAGCATCGTCTACCTTGCCCGCGTTGGTGAGAACCGCGCCGATGTTGAAATACGACTGCGCCACGGAGCTTGGATCGGCCTGCGCGGCCAGTTCATACGTCTTCACCGCATCATCAATTCTGCCTGCCCTGTTGTAGGCGTCCGCCATGTTGTTGTAGTAGGCCGCGAGATTCCTGGTGGCGTTGGGATCCTTGTCCTTCCCCGTCTTGATGGCGTCTTGCTTGAGCTCAATAGCTTTCTGGTATGAGTCCGCCGCTTCTCCGAAGCGCTTCTGCTTCTCGGCGGTATCAGTCTGCTTGGGAGCCGACAAGCGGTAGGCATCGCCGAGCTTGAACCAGACCAGGTCGCGAGTCGCGTCCACCTGGTTGGCCTCGGTGAGAATCGCGATCGCGCCGTCAAAATCACCCGCATCGGAAGCCGCCTTGGCCGCCAGCAGCTTCTCGTTCAGGGCCTTGACGGTGTTCACTTCCTTGGATTGCTTAGCCTGAGCCTCCTGCATCTGCTTCAACTGCTCCGGAGTCAGACCTACGCCTTTGGCCTGATTTTCCTGCTCCTTCTTTACGTCAAAATCCACGGTGTTCTCGTCGATCTGAACGTGAAATCCTTTGACGTGATCCGTCTCTTTGCTCGCCTTCAGATCATCGGCACTCTTGTAAAGAGTCACCGTGTACGTGCCGGGGGCAATCCCCAACGAAAAATATTCTCCTTTCTTGTTGGTCTTGAGGGTGTACTTTTGGCCGTTATCCGTATTCACCCAGACCACCACAGCGTCCGCGAAAGGGTTGCCCTGCGCGTCCTTGCAGACGCCTTTGACCGACCCCGAAGCCTGAGCGAAAACTGAAGGCACGCACAAAGCGGCCGCCAGAACAGCAAATGCAAAAATTGCGAAATGTTTTTTCATTTTGGCCTCCCGGCCGAAACCCCATCTACCTTGCCGCTTCCACATACGAAATCGGATCCTGCGCTCCAGCAGACTGAAACGCGCGCATGCGCAAAACGCAACTATCACACGTACCGCAGGCCAGATCGTCGCGCCGGTAGCATGACCAAGTTAAATCGAAGGGCGCGCCCAATTCAAGGCCAAGCTGCACTATCTGAGATTTACGCATCGCAATCAAGGGTGTGACAATCTCAATCCGCCCCTCTCTCGTCCCCGTACGCACGACCTGGTTGAACGCCTGATAATAGGCGGGACGGCAATCAGGATAACCCGAACTGTCTTGTTCCACAGCGCCGATATACACCTTCTCGGCGCCCAGCACCTCAGCCCAGCTCACCGCCACCGCCAAAAAATGCGCATTGCGAAAAGGTACATAGGTAACGGGAACTCCACCTCCCGGAATCCCATGCCCCGGAAGCCCGGGCCCTGCTGCATCGGAATCCGGGACGGCGATGCCCTCATCGGTGAGCGCCGAACCCCCGATGGCGGACAACGCATCATTGCGAACCATGAGCCGGTCAAGAATGTTGAGCCGCCGGCAAATCGCAAGAAACGACTGCCGCTCCCGCTCCTCGGTGCGCTGGCCGTAACTGATATGGACCGCCGCCGCCGCGCCAAAGTCGCGCACCGCCAGTGTCGCGCACACGGCGGAATCCATCCCGCCACTGAGCAGCACCACCGCGCGGGATTTTGTTGAGTCAGCCATCAGTTGTCAAAACGCCAGCTTCTTAATCAACCGTCAGTAATCCGTCAAACTCCCTTCACCGCGGGATCCCAGATGAACTTATGCAACTGCATCCCCAGCCGGGCCGGGACATTATCGGCGAGCATCCATTCCGCAAGCTCCTGGGGATCAAGCAAGCAGTGCGAACTGTCGCGTGTCCCGGTGGCATCCTTACGAAACGCGGGCGAGAACAAAACGGCATTCACCCGTTGCGCCAAACCGTGCTCCTGCGCGAAGTCACGCGCAAACTCGTAGTCTGCGCGGCTGCTGAGCACGAACTTAACCTCGTCGTGCAATGTCAGCGCTCCCAGATTGCCCACACAAAAAGTGTTCGGCTCGCCGGAGTCAGGGCACTTCACATCGACAATCTTGACCACCCCTGCGGGAACCCGCTGCAGCGGCCGCTCTCCGCTGGTTTCAAGAAGCACGCCGTAGCCATCCCGCAATAGTCGCTCCATGAGTAGAACCACCTCGCGCTCCTGCAGTAGCGGCTCGCCGCCGGTGATCTCGACCAGGCCGCCATCCGGGTTGAGGCGGCTCACTTCACCGAGCACCTCTTCAATCGCCATTTTTCGCCCGCCGGTGAACGTATATTCGCTGTCGCACCACGAGCATCTCAAATTGCAGCCCGTCAGCCGGACAAACACACATGGCAACCCTGCGTAGGTGGACTCTCCCTGAAGCGATTTGTAAATCTCAGTAATCTGCACGGATGACTGCACCGAGATGACAGGCCACGGATTACTGGCCCCTAGCCACTGCTTCTCGCACCGCTACTCGCTGTACTTCGCCGTAGTCGTGTCCGTCTCAAACACGGTTACATCCTTCACGCGCACGCGCCCGCCAGTCACGCGTTGCAGCCGGGTGTCGGACTCGTGATAGAAGTACTTGGCCAAATTCTCCGCCGAGGGGTTGATGACGGTGAACGGCTCGATATCGTTGATCATCTGATGATCCAGCCGCTCGATCACCTGCTTCATCACTTCGCGCACGTCCTTGAAATCGAGCAACAGCCCGGCCTTGTCTAGTTCTGCTCCGGCCAACGTGACGCGGATTTTGTAGTTGTGCCCGTGCGGATTCTCGCACTTGCCCTTGTAATTGCGCAGATAGTGTCCCGCGGCAAACGTGTCTTCCACCGTAACTTCAAACATGCATTCCTCAGCGGCCCCGTGCAAATACAGGCCCAACCGCAATCTTCGGCCAAACACATTATTGTACCGCGCCAACGCAGTGTGGAACCGCGCCGGCCTTTCTCTCGGTTCCCCGGGCGGTTGAAGAACTCAGGACACCACGAACCCTGACTTGACTCCCGCCGAGCACGGCAGGTAGCTTGCCTATTCGGCTTCCACCCCGCAACCAGGAGCGCGCATGCAACGTCGCAATTCGGTTCTGCTTCCTTCAGTTCTTTTTGTTCTTCTCACGAACCTGCTTCTGCCCAACCTCATTTCTTTCAACGCCGCCGCCCAGAACCGCCCCGACGCGCCCCCGGAGTTCAGCATCAAAGAGCACTACACCAAGTATGAATACCGAATCCCCATGCGCGACGGCGTCCACCTGTTCACCTCGATCTACGTCCCCAAAGATAGCTCGAAAACTTTCCCGTTCCTGATCGACCGCACGCCCTACAGCGTCCGACCTTACGGCGTAGATCAATATCGCCGCACCCTGGGACCCGCACCCGATTTCGACAAAGCGGGATACATCTTCGTTTTTCAGGACGTGCGTGGCCGCTACATGTCGGAGGGCACGTTCATCGAGATGCGTCCGCACCTCGACACTAAGAAATCAAACCAGGACGTGGACGACGCCAGCGATCTCTACGACACCATCGACTGGCTGCTCAAGAACGTGCCCAACAACAACGGGAATGCCGGCATCTGGGGAATTTCCTATCCCGGCTTCTTCACCTCCGCCAGCATCATCGACTCGCATCCCGCGCTCAAAGCGGCGTCTCCGCAGGCTCCCATGACTGATCTCTTCATGGGCGACGACGCCTACCACGGGGGCGCGTTCATGCTGGCAGCGAACTTCGGTTTCTATAGTTCGTTCAAGCCACAGGAAAATCCGCAGCTCCCGCCGAAGACTTTTGTGCCCTTCGACTTCGGCACCAAAGACGGCTACGAGTTTTATCTCAACGTCGGACCCATCGGAAATCTTTCAAAATATTTGGCAGGCAAGAGCGAACTGTTCGACGACCAACTCCACCACAACACCTACGACGATTATTGGAAGGCTCGCAACCTGGCGCCCCACATGAAGAACATTCACTGCGCCGTGCTCACCGTTGGCGGGTGGTTCGATGCCGAAGACTTGCAAGGTCCTTTCTCCACCTTCCACGCCATCGACAAAAATAATCCGGGAATTTTCAACGCCCTGGTCGTCGGTCCCTGGGTGCACGGCGGATGGGCCCGCTACGACGGCGAGCATCTGGGACGAGTGGAGTTCGCCGCCAACACCGGCGAGTATTACCGCAGCAGAATTCTTTTCCCGTTTTTCGAGCAATATCTTAAAGGTAATGGCGATGCGAAGCTGCCCAAGGCCTACGTTTTCGAAACCGGCACCAATGTATGGAGGCAATACCCATCCTGGCCTCCAAAAAATACCGAACCGAAAACTCTCTATTTCCGCGCTAATGGCGGACTTTCATTCGAGCCGCCCCCAGCCGACTCGCCCGCGTTCGATGAATACGTCAGTGATCCCGCCAAGCCGGTACCTTTTGTAAACTACATTGACGAGGAAGTGCCGCAGGAATATATGCTTTCCGATCAGCGTTTCGCTTCCAGTCGCACCGACGTGCTCGTCTATCAAACGCCGGTTCTGCGGGAAGATGTCACCATCGCCGGCCCGATTTCGCCGCGACTTTTCGTTTCGACCAGCGCAACAGATTCCGATTTCGACGTGAAGCTGATCGACGTCTACCCGCCCGACTTCCCCGACAGTAACCTGGACACGCCCCGCCCCGAAGACAGCGCCAAGCCGCGCACCGATGTCCCTCCCCCATCCTTCATCATGGGCGGATATCAGCAACTGGTACGCGGCGAGCCCTTCCGCGGCAAGTTCCGCCACAGTTTCGAAAAGCCCGAACCTTTCGCGCCCGGAAAAGTCGAAGAGATCAACGCCACATTCCCGGACATAAACCACACCTTCCGCCGCGGCCATCGCATCATGGTGCAGGTTCAGAGCTCCTGGTTCCCGCTCACCGACCGCAACCCGCAAACCTTCGTAAATATTCCCGACGCCAAACCCTCCGACTTCGTAAAAGCCACCGAGCGCGTCTACCATACAAAAGCAGAGCCGTCGGGCATTGTGGTGGGCGTCTTGCCGCCCCCCGGAATCGCGGAGACGCTCAAGTGAGCAATTGACTCGAACCTTGGTCCTTACTACAATGTAAGGAATAGGATTGCTGGAAAGGCTAAGACATGGCGGCCGCCACCATAACGTCCAAAGGGCAGATCACCATACCGGCACAGGTCCGCGCTGCGCTGGGGGTTGACGCCGGAGATCGCATTGAATTCGTCGAAGTGGGGAAAGGGGAATTCAATATTGTTGCTGCCACTCGCTCCGTGAAGGAACTGAACGGCCTATTTCATCGCAAGGGACGGAAGCCGGTGTCGATTGAAGAGATGGACGCAGCCATCGCGGAAGGCGCGTCGAGATCCCGATGATCGGCCTCGATACGAACATAGTTGTCCGCTATTTGACTCATGACGACCCCAAACAGACAGCGTCGGCGAAGCGGGTGATGAATTCGCTTTCCTCCGATTCACCTGGATTTATTACTCTAGTCGTGCTGGCAGAACTGGTTTGGGTATTGAAGATTTCTTACGATTTCAGAAAGAATGAAATCGAACACGTGCTGGACAGTTTATTGCGAAGCGAGGAACTAGTCATTGAGCGAGCAGAGATTGTGCTGCAGGCGCTGAGGAAGTTCAGGGCCGGCAGCGCGGATTTTACCGATTGCCTGATCGAGAGATGTGGCCATGCAGCCCAATGCAAACATACCTTGACCTTCGACCTGAAGGCGGCAGCCGGGGCTGGTATGCGCTTGTTACACTGAGAACCGGCACGATTTCTTACCTCGTTATTCCAAAGAACTCCTCCACCACCCGCATCTCCGTAGTCTTCTTATATTTCGGCAAGCTCTCCACGAACACGCGTCCGTACTGCTTTTTCAAGATGCGGTTGTCGAGCAAACAAAGCAGTCCCCGGTCGTGCAGCGACCGGATCAGCCGCCCAAAGCCTTGCTTAAGCGTGATCACCGCAGCCGGTACCTGATACTGAAAGAACGCATTCCCGCCGTCAGCGTCAATCGCTTTCACTCTCGCGGCCACCACCGGATCGCTGGGCACAGCAAACGGCAACCGGTCAATGATCACGCAACTCAGTTGCTCACCCTGCACGTCCACGCCCTGCCAGAAGGACGAAGTCGCAAACAGCACCGCGTTCGGCGTCAGCCGAAACTCCTCGAGCAGCGCGCTCTTCGGCGCGTCTCCCTGGCGCAGCATAGGGAATTCGACCACGCCCAGCAGTCGCTGGTAAATATCATTCATCTGCGCGTAGCTGGTAAAAAGCACAAACGCGCGCCCGCGCGTAATTTCGAGCAGCCTGCGAATCCGCTCCGCCGCGGCCATCCCGAACTGCGGCGTCCGCGGATCCGGCAAGTCCGGCGGCACATACAACAGCGCCTGGCTCTCATAATCGAAATGCGAAGGCAGCACCGACTCGCGCGCGTGCTCCAGCCCCAGCCGCTGCCGGATGTATTCAAACCCTCCGCCCACCGCAAGAGTTGCCGAAGTGAGCACTGCGCATTCCAGTTTCGACCACAAACACTCGCGCAGAATCGGCCCCACGTCGATCGGCGTGGCCTGCAAGAAAACATTCTGCCGGCCGCCCTCATTGCGCAGGCCTTGAGAACCCTCTTTTGTTTTCCCGATGTCTCGCTGTTTCTGTGATGAATTCGCTCTTCCGCGTCCACCGCGCCGCTCGATCCAAAACACCGTATTGCGATCCTCGGATTCCATTGCATACCCAAGCTGCACCTGGATCTCCTGCGCCCGCCGTACAAAGTTGAAAACTTCCTCCGGCTTCTGCGGCAAACCCTCCAACTCTCCCGCCAGCCGCGTCAACGCCTGATTCAGCGCCAGAAACTCGTCGCCATTTTCCTCCAGAAACTCACGCCGCGTCTCGAAGGAAAATCGTCCCTCTCCCGGAGGCAGCAGCGAAAAGAAGAATTGCGATCGCTCCCGCAAACTTCCCAGCGCACTCGATAGTCCCACCGAAAGCATGCGGTTGTGCTGCAGTGAAGCTTCCACATCCCGCGCCAAGTCCTCCACGCGCAGGTTGCTCACCGAAATCCCAAAATAATTTCCCGCCACGTCCTCAATCTCATGCGCCTCATCGAAAATCACCGCCGCCGCTTCCGGAAGAATCCCCGCGTCGGCCGCACCCTCGGCCTGCAGCTTGATGGCAAGATCGGCAAAAAACAGATGATGATTCACGATGATAATGTCGCTTTCCATCGCCTTGCGCCGCATCTCGGTGATGAAGCAACGCTCCCACTGGCTGCACTTCTGCCCCAGGCAAGCGTCGGCGCGCGCGTCCAGCTTGTGCCATAGCATGCTCGCTTCAGGGAGTTCGGCCAGCTCCGCGCGGTCGCCCGTCTGCGTGGTTTTTTCCCACGCCGCCATCGCGCGATATTGCTCAATCTCGTCCAGCCCGCTCAGCACCGGCTGATCCGTGAGGTCATAAAGCTTCTTGCGGCACAAGTAATTGTTGCGCCCCTTCATGTAGCAAACCGAAAGCCTGGCGCCCGAAGCCGGAGGCCCGCCATACACCGCCTGCTCCAAAAACGGCACGTCCTTATAGAAAAGTTGTTCCTGCAGATTTTTCGTTCCCGTCGAGATGATCACGCGCTTGCCCGACCGAATCACCGGCATGAGATAAGCTAGCGTCTTCCCCGTGCCCGTGCCGGCTTCCACAATCAGATGTCGCTTTTCTTCCAGCGCCTGCTCAACCGCCTGCGCCATTTGCATCTGCCCGCGCCGAAATTCATACGCCGGATGCGTCCGCGACAGCACTCCCCCCGGAGCGAAGAATTGGTAAAGCGACGCATCCTTGCCGCTGGGTGCCGACCGAGTTGAAGGTGGCGAAGCCAAGAAGTCTCTATAATAGCTAGTTCCGGCCCCATGCATCAGCACGGTTCATGTGGGGACAGCCGCCCTCGGCTGTCTGGCCGACTCGAAGAGGCGGCTGCGCTATCACAGTGAAGAAGAACTTGGGATTTCAACGCCGAGGACAACCGACCTCGACAAGCATATTTTGACGCAACCCACCTACAATTCGACCAGCACCCTCGCCACCACCGCAGCCGGCGTTCCCACGCTCGCCATCGTGGGCCGACCCAACGTAGGCAAGTCCACGCTGTTCAACCGCATCGTAGGTTCGCGTCGCGCCATCGTCGGTGATGAGCCCGGCATCACCCGGGACCGCCTCTACGGAGATGCCGAATGGCACGGACGCCAGCTGCGCATCGTCGACACCGGCGGCATTCTTCCTGAAGAAAAAGATTTCATCCCGTCAGAAATTTTCCGCCAGGCCCGAGTCGCCCTCGATGAAGCCGCCGCCATCGTCATGGTGGTCGACGGACGCACCGAACTCGCCGGCCCCGACCTTGAACTCGTCCGCCTCCTGCGCAAAGCCGGACGCCCGCTGTTCCTGGCCGTGAACAAAGTCGACGGTGAGAAGCAGTCCTCGCTGCTCGACAATTTCCATCGCCTGGGAATTCGCGAGATGTTTCCCGTCTCCGCCGAGCACGGCCGCGGCGTCGACGATCTCCTCGACGCAATCCTAAAAGTCCTCCCTCCAGCGCCATCACCAGGACCAGACTCGCGCGAAGAAGGCAGCACCGCTGCCCCGCCCACAGGCGAGAAGCCGCCGCGTCCTCGCAGCCGAAAGCACTTGGATTCAACGCCCCCGTTCCCGGACGAATCCGAAACGGCCAACGACGAACGACCACCGACCAATGACGATTCTCCCCACGAAACCAAAGTCGCCATCATCGGTCATCCCAACGTCGGCAAGTCCACGCTCTTGAATGCCCTCACCGCGTCCGACCGCGCCATCGTCTCGCCCATCCCCGGCACCACGCGCGACGCCGTCGACGAAATCCTCGAGCACAACGGACGCCGCTTCCGCTTCATCGACACCGCCGGAATCCGCCGCAAAGGCAAGACCCATCTCATGGCCGAGAAACTTTCGGTCGTCATGGCGCGCAAGCATCTGGAAGCCGCCGACGTCGCCTTGCTCGTCATCGACGCCACCGAAGGCGTCAGCCAGCTCGATGCCGCCATCGCCGGCTACGCCCACGAAAGCGGACGCTCTATGATTATCGTGGTGAACAAATGGGACTTGGTCAGCAGCGGCGCGCTGAAACCAGGCAGGCCGTCGAAGGCGACTCGCATGCGCGAAAGCAAGCGACCCGGCGACCGCGAAGCCTATGAAGAACGCCTGCGCTACGACCTCAAATTTCTAAACTACGCGCCCGTGGTTTTCATCTCCGCCAGCACCGGCAAAGGCGTCGAAAGAATTTTCCCGCTGCTCGAAAAGGTCGCCAGCGAACGCCGCAAGCGCATCACCACCTCGCAAATGAATCGCTTCATCGAGCACGTCGACTTCGAACGTGCCTCCGTCCCCATGCGCCAGCGCGTAAAAATTCTCTACATGACGCAAGCCTCGGTCGCCCCGCCCACGTTCGTCCTCTTCACCAACCGCGCCGTTAAATTGCACTTCTCCTACCAGCGCTTCCTGGAAAACCAAATCCGCGAGTCCTTCGGCTTCATAGGCACGCCAATCTGGATAAAAAACCGAGCGAGAAATACGTAAGCAAGAATTTACGTAGGGACAGCCGCCTCGGCTGTCCAGCCAAGCGCAGCGAGGCGCTCACTCCCCCGCCACCTCCCGCCCCTGCGTCAGCAACCCCACTCTCTCGACGCCCGCGTGATGCGCCGCGTCGATCACCTCCGCCACATACTGGAAATCCACATCCGCATCGCCGCGCACGAACGCCACTTTCTCCCCCCGCGCCAAATAAATCCGCGCCAGCCGCGCGTCCAAATCCTCCCACCGCACGTCCTCTTTGTTAATCTTGAGCGTCGGCGGCGCGTCTTTCGTAGTCCACATCACCTCGATCACGACCGTGCGCGATTCCTTGTCCTCCGCCGTCTGCTTCTGATCCGGCTGCGGAATCTGCGCCGTCTCTCCCTGTTCCTGATCCATCGCCACCACCAGCATGAACATCACGATCAGCGTCAACAGCACATCAACCAGCGGCGTAACGTTAATCTGCGGTCCGGACGGACCTCCGCCTGCCATCGAGAATCCCATAGAAACTCGCTCCTCTCAGGCACGCGCGTGTCTGCAACATCAGACACCTCGCTCAGGCGCAGAGTTCCACGGCCCTGATGGCTTCTTCGCCGCCAGTTCGCAGAAAGTCAGAATGAAAAGGTCAGCATGAAAAACTCAGAATGACGAACCCAGAATGAAGAGATCGAGAGAAAAATCAGAGTGCAGGCAAAGGCGGCGGCTGCCCCTGCGGAGTAGTAACGATCGAAGGCACCGGCACCGGCGCTGCGGGATAAAGCGCCTTGCTCAGCGCCGGATAGCGGCCCGCGAAAAAGTAAATCGAATACGCCGGGAAGAACACAATCGCCGGCACCGAAACCAGCGACACCAGATACAGAAAGAAAAAAATCAGAATGCATCCCACCACCACGGCCAGCGTGATGGTCCCCGCATTCCAGGTCAGCCCCGCCGATTTGCCCGCCAGCACTCCCACCGCGCCGAAAACGAGGGTTGGGACCACAAAGAACAAGGCCACTATGGCAGTCACGATTGCGATCACCACCGCCGCCACAATCGCCATCACGATCTTCATCACGATGTAAATCGCATAGTCGCCCTTTTCCGCTTGCATCATCGCCCACAGGCGCCGCCACCCCTCAAACGCACCAACCCCTTCCAGCGCCATTTGCGGCACCACAAAGTCTTTGGTGAGCACAAAAACCACCGCCGCCACCACCGCGAAAATTACCACCAAAAGAAACAGAAGAATCCCTGCCAGAATCAGCGGCCCCACGTGCTCGCTGGGCTGCTTAAACCAACCCCCTGCAACCGCAAAAGCAGCAGGAATTCCAATCACCACCCCGAAAAACGCGATCGAGGCAAGAAGGTAGAGCAGCTTCCACACAAAATACCGGAGCCCCGGTCCCTGCCTGCGGCTCCAACCCTCGCCCACCCGGCAATTCCCAACCAGCACACTGTCAAACAGGATGAAGCGCATCACGCTGCTCACGTACATCAGAATGATTCCCAGCACAAACGCGGAAGCCACCAGCGCTGCAATCAACCCTGCATAGATTGCGAGATCAGGCATCGACCAGTTCTGCGACGCCCAGCCCTGCTCCAGAAAATGGCGGCCGCTGTCGCCGCGCGGAACCGGAATCTGCATGAAGCTGCGGTTGCAGCCGCCGCCCGAGCCCAGTTCTCCGGCCAGCAATCCCACCACGGCCAGTTTGGTCCACTGCCCAAATCGAAAAGGCTGAAACAACTGTTTCTTGGTATGCAGCAGGGCGGGAGAAATTGCGTCCACGGCAGAAATAGGCAAGCGCGCACCTCACTCTAAATCGCTTCCCAGCAAGTTACTAAGAATTACCCCGCGGAGCAAATCAATTCAGTAGGAAACACGTAGGGACGGCTTGTGTGGGGACGAGCGCCTCGCCCGTCCGGCCGAGCACAGCGAGGCTAGCCTTTGACTTCTGTAGGCAGAGCCGAAGCTGCCGCCCGGTCCCACCACGCATCAAATTCCTGCAGTGCCAGCTCGCATTGCAACCGGCGCCGTTCCTTGCGATCGCGAACTTTCTTCTCCAGCCCCGGCAGCAAATCAAAAGTAATGTTCGCCGGCTGAAAATTCCGGGCATCCGCATGCGTCACATAATGCGTCAGCGATCCAAACGCAGAAGCCCGCGGAGGCGCCATCAACTCTTCGCCGCGCGCCAGCCCCGCGGCATGAATCCCTGCCAGCAGCCCCGTGGCAATCGATTCCACATACCCTTCCACCCCACAAATCTGTCCCGCAAACAAAACCCGCGGATGCGCCTTCATCTGCAGAGTCTCCCGCAGGAGCGTCGGCGCATTGATATAAGTATTTCTGTGAATCTGCCCGTACCGCAGAAACCGCGCATTCTCGAGGCCGGGAATCAGTCGCAACACCCGTGCCTGCTCGCCAAATTTCAAATGATTCTGAAACCCCACCAGGTTGTAGGAATCCGCCCGCAAATTCTCCTGCCGCAACTGCACCACCGCATACGGCATCCGCCCGGTTCGCGGATCCTTCAACCCCACCGGCTTCATCGGACCAAACCGCAGCGTGTCACGTCCCCGCCGCGCAATCTCCTCGATCGGCAAACAGCTTTCAAAATAATTCAGCTTCTCCCAATCCCGCTCTTCCACCGCTTGCGCCGCCACCAGCGCACTGTAAAACGTGTCGTATTCTTCCGCCGTCATCGGGCAATTAATATAATCCGCCGACCCCTTGTTATACCGCGCCGCCATATAGACCCGCGACATATCAATCGATTCCGCCTCCACAATCGGGCTGATCGAATCATAAAAGTAAAGATGTGGCGTATGTTCCGCGGTCGCAACCGGAGCATGCACGTGTAGAGCAGGCTCAGAGCTGGCAAGCTCGTGTGGAAGCGGGTGACTCGCCCGTTCAGGTTGTGACTCTTCCAGTTCCGAGCTCAACCGCGCAATCTCCCCCGCCAGCGCCTCCGAAGTCAGCGGCCCACTCGCCACAATCGTAATGTCCCTCTCGTCAATCGCCGTCACTTCCTCCCGCCGCACCACGATCCGCGCCTCGCGCGAAATCCTCTCAGTCACTCTAGCCGCAAACGTCACTCGATCCACCGCCAGCGCATGTCCCGCCGGAACCGCGCACCCCCGCGCAATCTCCAGCACCAGCGATCCCGCCCGCCGCATTTCTTCCTTCAGCAGCCACGGAGCCGTATTCTCGCTATCCGACTTCAGCGAGTTCGAACACACCAGCTCCGCAAAGTCCCCAGTCTGATGCGCCGGCGTAGTCCGCACCGGCCGCATCTCGAACAACTCCACTTCGACCCCGCGCCGCGCACACTGCCACGCCGCCTCCGTCCCCGCCAGCCCCGCCCCGATAATGCGAACCTTGCTTCCCATCGAATGAACGCCTGGAATGAATGCCTGCCGCGCGCCGATACCACCTATCGCCGCCGATTGAGTTTGTAAGCGAGCGCCAACCCTCCGGCGGCGCCCACTGCGCCTCCCGCCAACAATGCTCCAACGTATCCGCCTAACGCCACCAACCCCGAATCCCAAAACAGCCCCGGCCACTTTCCCGCGGCGAGGAGCACCAGGGTCGAGCAAACAAAAGAAAACACGGTAAACCCGGTGGATGCAAACAACAAATACAACGAGAGGCAGCGTAGCCGCGCAGAACAGAACATTGCGCCGCCCACCACGAGGCAAAGTATCCACAAGGGAACAATAAAGAAAAATGGCATCACGCCTCAGTTGGCATATAACTTTCCAGCCCACTTCGCCGCGCGCTTCGCATTCCGTGGCTCATGAACCCTCTCACCCCTCTCCAGCATGCCAACGAATTCCCGAATCTTCCGCGCCCGAGTCTCCGCCTTCTTCACCGTCTGAATCCGAAACAGCACCGCATACCGGTTCGCCCGATCAAGCCCTTGAAAGAATTCCGCAGCCCGCGGACTCGCATCCAGAGCCGCCTGAAAATCTGCGGGCACAACCGCCCCCTTCGGAGAATCGTAAGCCGACTCCCACCTCCCGCTTTTCCGGGCAAGCTCCACAGCTTCCAGCCCCGCCGCCTTCATCCGCCCGCTCGCAATCAGCGCCAGTGCCTTCTCCCGGTTGATCTTCGACCAGATACTCCGCGCCCCTCGCGGCACAAACCTCTGCAGCCACGCCTGTTCGCTCTCGGGCCTCTTCTGCCCATCAATCCATCCGTAAGCCAGCGCCACCTCCAGAGCCTCCCCATATGTCACGGACCTCACGCCCGACCCTTTCTTCGCCAGCCGCAACCACAAGCCCTCATGCTTGCGATGATTCTTCTCCAGCCACGCATCCCACGCCGCGGGATGCGCAAACAATCGCACCGGCGCCGCATTCGCCTTGTCGCTCTTCGCTTTCACGATCCACTCTCCGCCAGCTTCTGCAGCGCCTCGCCGCTCAGCATCACCCGGCGCCACTGATCGGGAAACTCCGCGCCCAGCGCCGTGTACAGCTCGATTGCTTTCTGGTTCCAGTCGAGCACTTCCCAGTGTATGCCGTAGCAGCGATCTTCCAGAGCAGCGCGCGCTACCACCGCCAGCAGCTCCTTCCCAATGCCCTTACCGCGAAACTTTTCCCGCACAAACAAATCTTCCAGATACAACGCGCGCCCCGCCCAGGTAGAAAAGTAGCCAAAGAAAACCGCGTACCCAGCAGCCTGCCCATCCCACTCCGCGATCAGCGCACGAAATCTCGGATTCTCCGCAAACCCGTCCCGCGCCAGATCCTCTTCTCGGATCGTCACGAATTCCAGCAGGTGTTCAAACTCCGCCAGTTCGCGGATCATCGTCCGTAGCAGCCCGCAATCGTCAATGTTTGCCGCACGAATCAGGAGCATCAGCAGGAAGAATACATCAGTAGCAGATTTGAAGGACTGGGCTCGCCACGTCGCGGAATGAGCGGCTCAGCGCGGCATCAAGGTCGATTCGCTGGCCACGCACTCCCATTTATCGCCTCGCCGTACCCACGTGTCCGTAAAGCGATCCCGCAGCTCGTAGGACTTCCCTTTTTTTACGCCGCTTTCACGGCACACCCCGTTGACCACCGCGACCATGCCGTAAAGATGCACTGTCATGGCTTCATTCACAATCCGCACGGGATGCATCGACGGCGACTCTACGCTGGCCAGGTATTCCGCCTTATTCATCAGTGTGCCATCGTACTCCACGTAAATGAGCTCCGGCGCCAGCAGCATCTTCAGCCCCTGCGCGTCCTTCTGTTGCACCGCCTGGTTCCACGCATTTTCCAGCGTCAGAATTCTGGCTTCCTCGGGAGCAGTCTGCTCCATCGTCTGAGCGTTGGTTCGAACCGCCGCCAGAAGTGACAGAACCATGAGTGACCGAATCAGGAGTGACAGAACCAAGAGTGACCGAGCGAACAGCAATGGAACAATAAAAAGCCGCTTCCGCGTGACCAGCCTCCACGTTCTCATCGCCGGAACCTCTTAATCTCTATCGGCCAGCGGCTGCTCTTCCTTGAGTGCCCGGTCTCCTGCACAAAGTCAGCCAATCTGCGATGATGAAATGCGGAGCAAGCCCGAAACGAGCAAGCCCCGCTCCTTATCCCGGAGGATCCCATGGCCCGCATCACCCTGATTGCCCCCGAATCAGCTTCACCCGAAGTCAACGAGATTTACGAAAAAGCCCTGCGCGGCAAACCCGGCAACGCCCAGAAAGCCTTGGCCCACCGTCCGGAAATGCTCAAGAACTTTCTCCCCTTCTACGCCAGCGTAGGCCGTTCCCTCGACCGCAAGCTCTACGAACTCATCTACCTCCGCGTCTCGCTTATCAACGGCTGCTATTACTGCACCCAGCATCACGTAGCCAGTTCAAAACGCGTTGGCCTCACCGCCGAAGACTGGGCCGCACTCCGCGCCGGAGACTACTCCAGATACACCGCAAAAGAAAAAGCCGCACTCATCTACGTCGAGAAACTAACCCGCACGCCCCACGACATTACCGACTCCGACTTCGCCCCTCTGAAAAAAGAATTCTCCGACCCCGAAATCGTAGACCTGCACCTGCTCGCCGGCCTGGCCAACCTCACCAACCGCTTCACCGACCCGCTCGGCCTGGAACTGGAATTCCCCGAAGAAAAAATTTGAAGATGTCGTATATAATCCCGGCGATCCGAGCAGTCTTTTTCAGTCTGTCATCCTGAGCGCAGGATGTGCTCCACGAAGTGGAGCACATCCGAAGTCGAAGGACCCCTATAGCCTCCACACCGCCACCGGCTTCAAAAGGAGTTTCCACCACGGTGTACGGTCTGTCATTCAGAGCGAAGTGGAGAACCACAGACTAAGAAAAAGCTCCGCCCCATCCGCGTTGATCCGCGTAAATCCGTGGAGAAGTTGTCAAAGTATTTCCCTCACATCCCCCACTCTTCGCGTCACCCGCTCGCGATCCAAATACTCCAGCAGCGGAATCGCATACTTCCGTGTCACCCCCGTCAACTCCTTAAACTTCGCCACATCAATCTTCGCCGACTTGGTCTTGTACCCTGCCAAATCCCGCCGCAACTGCTCCAGCGCCCCGCGATGAAACACCAACTCGTCCGAAACCTTCACCAGCACGCGCTCCCGCAGCAACAAAGTCACAATCTTCTGCGCCCGCGCTTTGTCGATCTTCAGCCCCGCCATTACTTCCTGCAGCGCCGGAACCTTCAGCCCCGCCGTGGCAAACGCCTGCTCGATTTTCTTTTTCGATTCCACTTCTTCGTCTTTCATCACCACGCCGCGTCCCGGCAATCGCACCAGTTCGTTCGCGAGTTCAAGTTTCTTCGCTCTGGCCAGATTCGCCAGCGCCGCCTCGAACAACTCCGGCGCCATTTCCCAAGCCCCCACCAATTCCTCCAGCATCTCGCCCTTCGCCATCCCGGCCTTAAGCGGATCCTTCTCATGAAACCGCGTGACCGCATCCAGCACGCTCGCCTGCGCTAATTCAAATTCGCCTTCCGCGAACAGCCGCTCCTGAAATCGCACCAGCATTCCCGACCCGGTCAGTTCTCCAGCGACCTTCTTAACCTCGTCGCGCCCCCATCCCGTTTCCGCCGCCGCCTCGGCCAGCGTCAGCCCGCGCTTGCCCCGCCGCGTCACTCGCAGCGTGAGGATCGCCCCATGCCGCTCGAACTCCTCCAGAATTTCCATCGACAGCGCGAACACCGGAATCTCCGCCCCGGCCGCGCGCTCCATCTTCCTCACTTCTTTCGGCGCAAACATCGGCGCCGCATCCAGCACTACCCCTCCGCCAATCGTCACCACCGGCGAAAACTGTCTCAAAATAAATCGATCCCCCGGCAGCAACAGCGCCGCCTCCGCCAACCGGATCTGCGCAAACGTTTCCCCTCCCGGAAAAAGTTGCGGGCGCTGGGATGGATGAGGGTGCCCCATTCTAGCCGCCCTCTTTGCGGCTAGAGTGGGGAGGTTGATTTTGGAATCACGACTCGCCGGGCGCCCCATTTCTCGCGCGTCCTTTGCGCGAGAAGTGGGGGTTTTGACTCTGGAATCATGGGCCGACAGATTTACTTCCCTCGACTCATACAGCAACACTTCCCCCACTGTCTCCATCGTGTACGAATGAAAATGCACCCGCGCCCCATCCTTCAACGCCCGCGGAGCCGACGCCAACAGCCGCATCTTCACGTCCACCACGCGCGTGGCCTTCAAAGTCTCCGGAGCAGCCAGCGTCATCCCGCGCGCCAAATCCTCCGTACTCGCACCCGCCAAATTCAGCGCCGTGCGCTGTCCCGCGACCGCCGCGTCCGCAGCCTGCCCGTGCACCTGCACCCCGCGCACCCGCACCCGCCGCGCCGTCGGAAAAACTTCCAGCTCGTCCTCTGGACGAATCGTCCCGGCCACCAGCGTCCCCGTCACCACCGTCCCAAATCCCTTCATGGTGAACACACGATCAATCGGCAACCGGACCAGCGCTTCAGAATCCCGCGCCGTCACCTCGTCCGCAACCGCCACCAGCGCCCGCTTCAACTCATCCAGCCCCGCACCCGTCAACGAACTCACCGCTACAATGGACTTTTCGTCGCCCGCTCCCGGCCTATCCAATGCTCCGGAGCTCTCCGATGTTGGGTTATCCAAAAAAGTCCCGCGCAAGAAATCCTGCACCTCGATCCGCACCACTTCCAGCGTCTCCGCATCCACCGTATCCGACTTCGTCAGCACCGTGATCCCCCGCCGCACTCCCAGCAACTGCAGAATGTCGAAATGTTCCCGCGTCTGCGGCTTGACTCCCTCATCCGCCGCAATCACCAGCAGCACCAGATCGATTCCTCCCACCCCCGCCAGCATGTTGCGCACAAACCGCTCATGCCCCGGCACATCGACAAATCCAATCCGCAGCGTCTCGCTTTTTTTCGCAGCATCATTTCCCTTAGCATCGCTTTTCCCAGGAATGCTCGCCGCAAAATCGCCTGCCGCCTCCAGATCCATATGCGCAAACCCCAGATCAATCGTGATCCCCCGCCGCTTCTCTTCTTCCAGCCGGTCCGCATCAATCCCGGTCAGCGCCTTCACCAGCGCCGTCTTCCCGTGATCAATATGCCCCGCCGTCCCCACAATGATGGATTTCATCACTCAGAATCTTACCGGAAGAGACAAGTGTAGGGCGGGCACTCTTGCCCGCCACGGCCGCGCGAGCGGCCGGCCTTTAGCGGGCAGCACCACCGATCGGGATGACCCCCGCCAATGTTTCCAATAGCTTCCAGATAATTGCAACGAGTTACAAACTTTTTCAATCACTTACACCGATTTCGCGTCAGGAGTCGATTTAAGCCCCGCCCGCGTCGCGGAGACCCTTGCCGGTCGACCCAGCCAGCCAAACGCGTTCACAGCCCGATTCTGTGCGCCCCAGAGCCATCGTGCGCGCGCACTCGCCCGTTATCGAAGCGAGAAAACTCCTCACCGCCCGCACCTGTTTTCATCAACTTAGAGATTTCCACAATGAAAACAAAGAACATCTCGCAACCCGGAAACGATGACCGCATTTGACTCGCACCTGTTTTCAATAGCTTACAGATAAGTCATTGAAACGAAAGACTCCCCCCTCGATGTCATCCCGAACGAGCCGAAGGCGGGTGAGGGATCTCCGCCATCACTGCAGCTGAGAGGACCGCCTCCGCCGCCCGCACTTTCACGGCACCCGCCGGAGTCCACGCCCCTTCACACGCATCGTATGGTCCCTCACCGGGCCTTCGGCCCCGTTCAGGATGACATCCCCTCTCTTTCCCTTCGAAGCTTGCCTCTGCACAACTTGCGCCCACTTCACCCAAACTCTAATCTCCCCATAACGAGGACTTCAGGATGAAAGCATCCGTCTTTATCGGAACCAGCGTCGACGGCTTCATTGCCCGCCTTAACGGCGACCTCGATTTTTTGCCGGAGGGCGGCGGCGAGCCTCACGGCTACAACGAGTTCATCGCCACCGTCGACGCGCTGGTGATCGGCCGCAAAACTTTCGAAACCGTTCTGGCGTTTCCGCAATGGCCCTACGGCGACAAGCGCGTGGTGGTCCTGAGCAGCCGTCCCGTCGACTTCTCTACCGTGCGCAGTGGTCGCGTCGAGCAAATGTCCGGAACTCCCGCCGAGATCGTTGCGAAGCTCGACGCCAGCGGCGTCCGGCACGCCTATGTCGACGGAGGCGTCACCATTCAACGATTCCTGCGCGCCGGCCTCATTCAGCGTCTCACCATTACCCGCGTGCCCGTGCTCATCGGCGAAGGCATTCCTCTGTTCGGCGCGTTGCCGCGCGATCTGCGCCTCCGCCACATTGCCACGCAGCACTATCCCAGCGGCCTGGTGAAGAGCGAATACGAAGTTATGGCGTAATGAGACGCCTGCGCCATTTTCGAAGGCCTGTCATCCCGAACGCGCCGAAGGCGGGTGAGGGACCCTACGACGGCCTCCTCCGTAACCGCAGCAGACGAGGACCATCCCCGCCGTACGTATCGTGACAGCCCCCACCCGAGTCCATGCCACTTCACATGCATCGTAAGGTCCCTCACCGGGCCTTCGGCCCCGTTCGGGATGACATCTACTTGCACGCGCCGTAGCGGAGCAGGGTTTTCCTACCCACCCGCGCCTCAAAATGCGACAATAGAAGTTCCTCATGCCCACTGCCCTGACTTCTGCGCCCACACCGGAAATCCTCCGGCAGCACGGCCTTACGCCTGACGAGTACGAAAAAATCAAGCAGCTTCTGGGCAACCGCGAGCCCACGCTGACCGAACTCGGCATCTTCAGCGTGATGTGGAGCGAGCACTGTTCCTACAAATCGTCGCGCGTGCACCTGAAGCGCCTGCCCACGCGCAGCAAGCTGGTGGTGCAGGGACCGGGCGAGAACGCCGGCATCATCGACATCGGCGACGGCTGGGCCTGCGCCTTCAAAATCGAGTCGCACAACCACCCCAGCTTCATCGAGCCGTTCCAGGGCGCAACCACCGGCGTCGGCGGAATTCTGCGCGACATCTTCACCATGGGCGCAAGGCCGGTAGCGGTAATGGACTCGTTGAGATTTGGCCCGATCACGAATCGTGTAGGGCGGGCACTCTTGCCCGCCACGGCCGCGCCAGCGGCCGGGTTTGGTTTGGGCGACGAGTCAAAGTCAAAAGCGACGGACAAGATTGTCCGTCCTACACAGGCAACTGCTGAAATTCATAAAAACCATTCCATTCTCGAAGGTGTGGTCAGCGGCGTGGCCTCTTACGGCAACTGCTTCGGCGTGCCGAACCTAGGCGGCGAAACGAAGTTCGAACCGTGCTACTCCGGCAATCCACTGGTCAATGCGTTCGCGCTCGGGCTGGTGCGCAAAGACGAAATTTTCTACGCCCGCGCAGCCGGCGAAGGCAATCCGGTGATCTACGTCGGCGCGAAGACCGGACGCGACGGAATCCACGGCGCAACCATGGCCAGCGAAGAATTCAGCGAGGCTTCGGAGGCGAAGCGTCCGAATGTGCAGGTCGGCGATCCGTTTTTGGAGAAGCTGCTGCTTGAGGCTTGTCTTGAAGCCATGCGAACGGGAGCCATCGTCGGCATTCAAGATATGGGCGCGGCGGGACTTACGTGTTCCACGTGCGAGATGGGCGGGCGCGGAAACGTGGGGATCGAGATCGAACTCGACCGCGTGCCGCAACGCGAAACCGGCATGAGTCCCTACGAAATCATGCTGAGCGAATCGCAGGAGCGCATGCTGCTGGTGGCGCAAAAGGGACGCGAGGGCGAAGTTTTCCGGGTCTTTGAAAAGTGGGGACTCGATGCGGTCGAGGTTGGCAAGGTTACGACCGACAACAAGTTGCGCGTGCTGCACCATGGGGAAATCGTTGCGGAAATTCCCAATCAGGCGTTGACGGACGATGCGCCGGTGTATAAGCGTCCGCTGGCGCGGTGGGAGCCTCCGGTGCCGCGGGAGATGCCGGAGAGCGTTCAGCTTTCGGGGAAAATCCCCACTTCTCGCGCAAAGGGCGCGCGAGAAATGGGGCACCCGGCTGACTTCACACAAAACCTGAAGCAGTTGCTGGCTAGTCCGAACATTTGCGGGAAGCGGTGGGTTTGGCAGCAATACGATCACATGGTGCAGACCAACACGGTGGAAGCGCCGGGGGCGGGCGATGCGGGGGTGATTCGCATCAAGAACTTAAATCCGGACTCATCACAGGATGCGCCGCAGCGCGGGCTGGCGATGGCTTTGGATGGGAACGGGCGGTGGTGTTATCTCGATCCGCGGCTGGGGGCGATGCATGCTGTCGCGGAGGCGGCGCGCAAGGTGGCGTGTTCGGGGGCAACTCCTGTCGCGGCAACCAATTGCCTCAACTTTGGCAATCCGGAGAAGCCGCACATCATGTGGCAGTTCTCGCAGACGATCGATGGAATTACGAAAGCTTGCGAAGAGCTCGAGATTCCGATCACGGGTGGCAACGTTAGTTTTTATAACGAGACGCTGGGTGAGGGCATCTATCCCACGCCAGTGCTTGGAGTTGTGGGGATTCTTGAAGATGTGAGCAAGACCGCGAAAATGCATTTCGCGTCTTCTCCAGGCGAAGCGGGACGCACGATTGTGCTATTGCGCGCGGGCGAAGCTGGCGATATTACCGACGTAGAGAGTGAGTTCGGGTCGTCGGAATACGCGAAAGAGATTCTGGGCGCTTTGTGGGGATATCCGCCGGAGCTTGATCTGGAGCGCGAGGCGGCGCTGCAGAAAGCCGTGATCGAACTGATTCAGTTGGGGTTGGTGGAGTCGGTGCATGATTGCTCGGATGGCGGCGTCGCGGTTGCGCTTGCTGAGAAAACTTTTGCCAAGGGCATTGGGGCGCGGGTCAATCTTATTGGTGGTGAACTTCCTCGAGAGTTTGTGTTGTTTGGAGAAGATGCGAGCCGGATTCTGGTTTCTTGCGACGCGGGGAAGGTGGGGGGAATCCAAGAGGTTGCGGGGAAGTTGGGGGTTGTGGCTGAAGTGATTGGGGAGACTGGTTCGGATCGGGTCGAGATTTTGGTGGATGGTGACGTGGTTGTCTCTGTGGCGGTTGCGGACTTGAGTGGGGATTATGAAGGGGCGCTGGAAGCGGCTTTGCGGGCTGAGCCGGTCGCGGCGCAGGCTTAAAACTTAACACGGGGGCAGTGGTTAGGACAGCCGAGGGCGGCTGTCCCCACATGGGTCGTGGTGGACTTCGGCGACGGTGGTGGTGGCAAAAGCCCCACTTCTCGCATAGGACGCGAGAAATGGGGCACCCGGCGCGTTGGGGTTGGGCTAGGAGCTAGAAGCTGATTACTTCGGACAAATTTCGGGATGAGTGCGGGGTGGTGGCGGTGTTTGCGCATCCCGAGGCGGAGAAGCTTGCTTATCTGGGGCTGCATGCGCTGCAGCATCGGGGGCAGGAGTCGGCGGGGATTGTCAGTTCCGACGGGTTGAATTTGCATCAGCATAAGGCGATGGGGCTGGTTGCCGATATTTTTACCGAGGATGTGCTGTCGCGGCTGCGCGGGAGTTTGGCGCTGGGGCATACGCGGTATTCGACGGCGGGAGATTCTGCGTTGCTGAATGCGCAGCCGATTGTGGTGCAATCGAACAAGGGCGCGATTGCGGTGGCGCATAACGGCAACCTGGTGAATGCGGTGGAAGTGCGCGGGCGGCTGGAGCGGCAAGGGTCGATTTTTCAGACCAACAGCGATACGGAAGTGATTGTGCATTTGATCGCGCTTTCGAAAGAGCACACGCTGCCGGAGGCGATGGCGGATGCGCTGCGGCAGGTGGAAGGGGCGTTTTCGCTGGTGATGATGAGTACGGACCGGGTGTTTGCGGTGCGCGATCCGCGCGGGTTTCGGCCGCTGGCGATGGGGCGGATTCCGGCGTTGGAGGGGCAGAAGCGCGACACCGTCGTGTTTGCTTCCGAGACTTGCGCATTTGATTTGATTGGGGCCGATTATGTGCGCGACGTGAAACCGGGCGAGCTGGTAGTGGTGGGGCCGGAAGGGATTACGTCACAGTTTTATGCGAAGGCGGCGCCGCAATCGAGCTGCATTTTCGAGCATGTGTATTTTTCGCGGCCCGACAGCACGGTGTTTGGACGGGCGGTACAGACCAGCCGTGAAGAGTTGGGGCGCGAGATGGCGCGGGAATCACCGGTGGAAGCGGATGTGGTAGTTCCGGTGCCGGATTCAGGAGTGACGGCGGCGGTGGGCTACGCGGCGGAGAGCGGGATTCCGTTTCGTTTTGGGTTGATTCGGAATCATTATGTGGGGCGGACGTTTATTGAGCCCAGCCAGAGCGTGCGCGATTTTGGCGTGAAGCTGAAGTTGAATCCGGTGCGGTCGCTGCTGGAAGGCAAGCGGGTGGTGCTGATTGACGATTCGATCGTGCGCGGAACCACCAGCCGGAAGATTGTGCGGTTGATTCGCGGGGCGGGAGCGAAGGAAGTGCACATGCGGATTTCCTGTCCGCCGACGATTTCGCCTTGTTATTACGGGGTGGACACGCCTTCGAAAAATCAGTTGATCGCGGCTAACAAGTCTGTGGAGGAGATTCGCGAGTACATTGGGGCGGATTCTCTGGCTTATCTTTCTCTGGAGGGGCTGAAGCGGGCTTGCGGCGAAGGGCCGCAGATTTCTTATTGCTCGGCTTGTTATACGGGGAGCTATCCTACCAACATTGTGGACGTGGAAGAGATTCAACCGGCGGCGGTGCGGCGGTAGGGTCCACTTCTCTTTTGCCACGGATTTGTACGGATCTTTTTTTCTTTTCTTTTTTTTCTCTTCTTCTCTTCTCAAAATACTGCACTGAGATGTTTATTTTGGGGCGGCCCGATGCTCCGGCGGCGCTTCGGCGGTGGGAACTGCTCTAGCTTTCGGAGGGGTGGGAGGCTAGAGGGATCCTTCGCTTCGCTCTGGATGACGAGCTTCACATTGTGGTGGAAGACAAGGCCGTGGCGGGCAAGAGTGCCCGCCCCACACAAGCCTCACACACAAACCTCCACACAGGCCTTACACAAAAGCCCCACACGCGCGCAAAAAAAGCCTCCGCGGGCCTTGTGGGCTGCGGAGGCTTTGATTTTGCCGGCGTCTTTGGTCGCGAGGTTACTTGGCGACCGCGGCGTTGGCGGGGTTGAAGGAGTCGGCGAAGGCTTGGGCGTTTGGCGTGCCTACTCCGGTTACGTTGTCCCAACCCACTTTGGTGTGCAGGGAAGTGGAAGAGTTGCAGGTTGTGCCGTCGAAGAAGAAGCTCGGCGACGGAACAGCGCAGTCGGTTCCGAAGGAAATGGCCAGCGCTGTGCCTGGGATGGAGGGATAGTCCCAAATCGCGCTGACGAACTTAGCCGGCGGATTTGGGGTGGGGCCACCGAGGACTTCGGCAGCGGTGTAGGCGGTTGTGCCAGAAGCATCCACGATCGTCGCGGTCACGTTAGTTTTGGAGCTGACGGGAACGACATCGAAAATGGCTCCTGCGGGCAGTGAATACACGTGGGAAGCGGCCTGGCCGAGGGCCGGACCACCGTTGGCTTCGGATTCCTGGTTAGCAATCGCCCAGAGTCCGGAGAACATGGGGCAAGCGACGCTGGTGCCGCCCCAGACTTGCCACACGAGTTCGGGAAGCTGACCGGGGATGGAAATCGCGATTGCGACTCCGGTGTAGGGGTCGGCCAGCCAGGAGATATCGGGAAGCAAACGGAACTTGCCGGGCAGGTGATTCTGGAATGCCGGCTTGGCGAAGATGCTGGGACCGCCGCCGGAGCCGCCAATGAATCCGGAATCGCCATAGTAGACGGGATCTTCAATGAAGCCCTCTTCGGCGAACAGAGTTTCATTGTTTCCCCAGCCTGCTTGCCAGGCGATGGAGTTGTCGGAGTTCAGCGCGAGAGTTACGCCGCCGACGGCAGTGGACCAGGGAGCATCCGCGGGATAGCTGACGGTTGTGACCCCGTAAAAGGCGCTGAAGTCGCCATCGTCGCCGGAAGAGAAGTCGGCGGAGATGCCGTAGACCGCAGCGAGTTCGGAGAGTAAGTTCCCGGTCTCCAGTTCCGCGGTGGAAACGAAGGCTTCGGGAGCGCCGTAGCTGCCTGAGATGACGGTGCCCAGGCCGTTGTAGATGGTGAGATATTCCGCCTCGTCGATGTTGAGGAACGTGGCGTCGGGCGGAACGATGAGGTTGATGTTGGCGCCGGGTGCAACGGCATGGGACCACTCGACGTCGATGTTAATTTCGACTTGATCGGGACCCTCGCAATAGCTGGGCGAGGGGATGTTGTAGATGTTGAAATTCGTTCCCGAAGTGAGAGCGGGCAAGCCGAACTGCGCCGAGAAGGCGTTGGCATCGCCCAGAATGGTGGGCGAACCGCACCAGTCGATGATGGCTATGGTTTGTCCGGCTCCGGTGTAGCCCTCGTTATAGAGGCCAGTGAGATTGTAGGCAGCCTGGATGGGCGGCGGGGTATAGGCGCAACCCGCGCTGGTCAGGCTCTGAAGATTGAGGTGATTGCCCTTGATGGAGACGGTGGGCAGCGGGCCGCCGTCTGGTGGCGGAGTGGAGAACGATTCGCTTTCCACGCCGTCGAAGCAGTTGGTGTTGTAGAAATCGGCGGGAGTGACGTTCGCCGGCTTAGGGGCGGCAGTCGCGCTGCTGACTGAGGTCTTGACGGCAGGAAGAGTTGCGGTGCGAGACATGGCGGGATGCACAAATGTTCCGGTATCGAGTCCGGCGACCGAGCGCACCAGAGGAGCGGCGGCGCCGTCGACGTAAGGATCGCGATCATTGGAGCGAACCACCTGGCCATGTACCTGATATTTGTTGAGAGTCACGTGGAAAGCCGTTTGCACGTCGCTGACCGTGCCGCGCGCCCTGACGAACATATTGTTGGGGCCGACGCTGACGACTTTGAGATTGTGGGACTGGAAAAATTCGCGCACGGTGGCCGCTTCCTGCGCGGTGGGAGCGAAGCGAGCGAGATCGGAGTTCTTGAGCCAGTGGCGGTAGTTGGGCGAGGTGCGGTCATAAAGCTGTCGGGCAAGCGTATCGAGAGCGGCGCGATCGTGCAGATTCAGCCAGACGCTAACTTCGATGGTCTTGGCTGGATCTTCGGCGCCGAGATTTTTGGCGGTAGAGACGAAGGTGGGTGTGTTATGCGCAACGAGTTGTCCGGCCGCCGCATACGCGGGTAGAGCCGCGCCTGCGGTGAGGGTCAGCACGACAAAGCTGAGCACAACGAGGCTCAGCCAAATCGTCCGCGCGCGGCCGATGTGAGCTGAGGAGTTCAACGCTGTTTTCTCTTGATACATTTACTTCCTCCCTGAGAGTGAGTTTTTCTGAAAAACGTCGCCCGCACCGTGGAGACAGCCGCCATCATGCTGCTGCGATCTGCGATGATGTGCTGCGATCGTCTGCGACCTACGGCACAGGCGCAATAATTGCCCCTTGCAAGGGAAAAGGGCAGCCTCGATCAACAACTGCGATTGCTGGATGCAACGTTGCTGCTGGACTGCGAGGAGAGGGCTGCGAGAATCGGGACGCGAAAAGCTGAGATCGCGGTAATTCTGTGATCCATCCGCACAGCACAACAACATAGGGCTAGTAGTAAGCCACTGTTATGTGAGTCTCGTCAAGCGCGGAAGCGAATAAAAATCAGATAATCGATTGAGTGTGCAGAAAGTTGCACAGAGAGTGCACGAAGTGGGTTGAAGATTTTCGCGCGGTGAAGGATGGGAAGTCAGCGGAAAGGCTTGCGGGCGCGGGCGATGCGCGGAATGGATTGCAGATCAGGGATGAGGAGAATGTCGTTCCAGTTTTGCAGGAGATGCTGCACTTGTGTCGCGATGGTGCCGCTGATCTCGAGGACGAGCCATCCGCCGGGACGAAGGGCGGCGTGAGCCTGGGGAATGAGGCGGGCGACGACTTCAAGGCCGGTGGGTCCGGCGAAGACGGCGTTGCGTGGCTCGAACTTGCGGACCTCGAGCTGGACTTGATCTTCTTCGGATTCGCCGACGTAGGGAGGATTGGAGACGACGAAGTCGAAAGTTTCCGGGCGCAGGCCGGTGAGGAGATCGGTTTCGTGGAAGTGGACGCGGGATTCGAGTTGATGGCGGGCGGCGTTGGCGCGGGCGATTTCGAGCGCGGCAGGAGAAATGTCGGTGGCATGAATTTCTGCTAGCGGGAGTTCTTTGGCCAGGGCGAGGGCAATGCAGCCGGAGCCGGTGCCGACGTCGGCGATGTGGATGGAGTTGGTCGCGTTGAGTGGGGTGGAGTTGGCGGTGTGGACGTGGATAGAGTTGGCGGGCAGGAGTGCCCGCCCTACATTTGCCGATTCCACATTTGCTGCCTGGCTGGCTAGTTCGACGACGGTTTCGATGGCGTGTTCGGTTTCGGGGCGGGGGATGAGGACGGCGGGAGTGACGATGAGGTCCATGCCCCAGAGTTCCTGATGTCCGGTGATGTATTGCGCGGGAACACCGCGGGCGCGCTCGGCGAGAGCGGCTTCGTAGCGGGTTTGCTCGTCGGTGGTGAGTTCGCGCTCGGGGTGAGCGTGGAGATAAGCGCGGTCGCAGTTGAGGGCGAACATGAGGAGGAGTTCGGCGTTCAGGCGCGGCGATGGGACGTGGTCCGCGGTGAGGCGGGAGATGGCGGAGGTGAGGGACGGCTTCAGCTGCACGTGTACATTTCAACACAGCGCGGGCGGGGGCGCTTGTCGAGGCCTGTGGTGGCCACAGTTGCACGGGTCCCCTTCGACTCGCTCAGGGCAGGCTTTCGCTTCGCTCAGGATGACAAGACTAACGGATCTATTTCAAGGCAGATCTATTTCAGCGCAGAGGGATTGGCGGTCACAGGGTGGTGGAGGAAATTCCCTGCAGGGCCGGTGGGAATGCCGGCTTACATGGGGTCCCTCGCTTCGCTCGGGATGACACAACCGGAAAGCAGAGATGGGGCGCGCAAGCGGAAACTCGAAACCCGCAACTGGTTTCTAGTGGGGTAACTTGAAGTTGATGCTGATTTCGGTCTGGATCTCGACGGGGTCGCCGTTCAGCAAATACGGTTTGTATTTCCATTGCTTCACGGCGTCTACGGCGGACTGGGTCAGGAGCTGGTCGCCGCTGACGACTTTTACTTCGGTGACATTTCCCGTCTTGCCGACAGTCGCCATTAGCTTGACGGGTCCTTCGATGCGCATGCGGAGAGCGGTAGGAGGATACGCGGGCTGAACTTTCTTCAACAGAAGACCCTGAGAAACTCCCTGCGAGATGGTGAGGGTTTGAAGGATGGGTTTGGCATCGTCGTTGCCCGCGGTGATATTGGATAACGACCCGTCGGAACCGCCGGCAGCAAGGCCGACCATGCTGGGAGCGGCCGCGTCGGGCACGGGTGGTTTGGCGGAAGATTTTGTGGAGCCGTTCTTCAGAATGATCGGCGGAGCAGAGGTTTCCGCGGCAGCCGGCTGAGCGTTTGCCGGAGAAGCGGAATTAGAAGACGGAGCGGTCTTCGTTGTGGCCGACGTTGTGGCCGAAGGGGCAGCCTTAGTTGCGGGCGCGGAGGCGGAAGGCTTGGAATTGGCTGCCGTGACGGCCGCATCGTCGTTCTCGGGGTTGTCGGTCGCAGAGTTAGTAGTGGATAACGTGATATCTGGAGTTTGCGATTGGGGCAGCGACGTCGCCGCCCCAGGCGAAGATGATGACGTGGCGGAGGCCGCCGAAGGCTGAAGCGGGGCGGGTTGCGTGGGAGCAGGAACCTTGGTGGACGCCGTCGACGTTAAATTCGGAGCAGCAGCGGGAGCGCTCAGTTTGTCGTGCAACTGGGTCCAGCCGAAATAGATTGCGACGACCAGGAATACGGCCGCGGCGATTCCGAGAAATATTTTCTTGCTTCCGGCGTTCTCGGATTTTTCCGGGAGATTGGCTCCGCCAAATGTGAAAGTGGGTGCGGCTGCGGTGGTCGTTTCGGCTGGCTTCGAGTCAGCGTTATTCGCACTTGCCGGGCTCGCGTCCGCGGGTTTTTCTACGGCGATCTTTTCTGCGGCGATTTTGTCGGACGAGATTTTGTCGGGCGAGGCGGCTGGCTTGCTATGGCTAGGCGCAGCGACTTCCACGGTAGGCGGTGCGGCTTCGCGGGCCGGGGCCGGGGCGCTTGCGGCTCCACTGCCGGGCCCGGGCAACGTAGAGTGGATTGCCGTGTTTTGTGTTGACGGCGGCTTTATCGAAGACTCGGCCGGGAGCGCGGATTTTACGGTTGGTTGTGTTCCGGCACTTTCAATTGCGGCCTTCGCGGACGCTGTGTTCGCCGAGCTTGCGGCTGCTGCAGCTGTGGTTTGGATTTGAGGCTTTGCAGGAGCGCTGGCGGCAGGCTTCGAGATTGGCGGTGCGGCCGGGCGCGGCTTGGCTGCTGTCGCCGCGGATAACGTCGCGGGCCTTGCGGGCGCGGCTGGTACGGTGCTGGTGAGCTTAGGTGGAACTGGCGTTGTGGGTATGGGAGCAGCTGCGGTCGCCGGGGGCTTGGCCGCTTCGCCTTTGCGCAGAAGTCCACGGGCTACGCGCAGGGTTCCTTTCGCCTGTTCCACGTTGATGGGTTTTGTCAGAACAAGATTGGCGCCGATGCGGAATGCCTTGGCGACTCCGGGCTGTCCCTCAACCACGGCGACCGCGAGAGACGCCTGATTGATCGCGGAACTGCGCGCGCTCTTGAACAGCAAGGCCGCGTTCTGGTCGTTGTCGCAGTCGACAACGACGGCGTCGAAATGCTCGGCCATCAATTTCTTGACGGCGGCGAAAGGCTCGACGCACGCTTCGACGGCAAACTCCAGCTCGCTCAGGACTTGCGTCACTGTGCGGGCAATTTTTTCGTCGGGACAGAAGAGAAGAGCTCGGTAACCCATACCAAGGTGATCGTAGGTACAGCGGTAAGAGGCGGCAAGTTACGGCAGTAATTCATGGGCCATTGACTATGGGCGATGGGATGAGTGTTTGAGGAGTGCGGGGGAATCGGGATTGCGATCGCCGCAGGTACATGGACGAAAGTAAGGTGGTGGACTGTCGAGAAGGCTTCCGGCAGGGCAGGCTGCGCTGGCTGGCGCTCCACGTCGGTAGAGACTGAGATCCCTCCGCCGCGATGAACAACGCGGACGTTCGGGATGACAAGTATTTTCAACTGCCGGCTGTAATCGCGAAACATGAAGTGATCGCGACTGCATTTCGTGCCAGCTCTCCGCGTAGAATGGCGGTCATGCGGGTGCCGCTGTGGCTGAAAATTGCCTGGACTATTTGGCTGATCGCGTGGGCTCCAATTTATTGGAGCCACTACGGCCTGCAGAATTTTCTTTTTTTCTGTGACATTGGCAACGTTCTGATTGGGATCGGATTGTGGATGGAAAGCCCGCTGATATTTTCGTGGCAGGCGTGCAGTCTGCAGGTTTTTCAAACGCTTTATACCATTGACCTCGTCGGGGCGTTGCTCGGCAGCCGCCACGTGATTGGCGGCACGGAGTATATGTTCAGTCCGGAGCTGCCGCTCTACATGCGACTGCTCAGCCTGTTTCATGTGGTGACGCCGCCGCTGCTGGTGTGGGCGATCTGGCGGCTGGGCTACGACCCGCGGGGTTGGAAGTGGCAGACAGTTACGTGCTGGATTGTAGTGCCGATCAATTATTTCTGGCGTCCGGAATACGATGTGAACTGGGCTCGGGGATTATTTTTTCGGGATCAGCATGTGGTGCCGGGGGCGGTTTATCTGATGGCGTATCTGGTGGCGGTGCCGCTGGTGGTTTATTTGCCTACGCACCGGCTGCTGGCTTGGTTGAGTCGGCGGTGGAAGCGGCGGGGCAGTGGGGGCTGAAGCCCGCACTGATCTTGCACGGTCTACGCGGCGCTGAAGCGCCGCTCTTCCACGGCACTGAGCGCTCGCTCTCCCACGGCTTTACAGGTGTTCGTATGCGCCTTCAGCCACACGGGCGCACTGCCTGCGCCTCTGACCACACACACCAGCGTTATGGTCCAGGATTCGGTTTTGGGTTGCGCACGGCCGAATCGGGCTGGGGGTAGTCGATGGTTCCCTGGAAGGACGAAATATCTTGCTGGTGAAAATCGGGGAATGGTAATTTTTTGTTATCGCGCAAGTCGGTGATTTTCTTCGTGGCATTTTCCGCTTTCTCTTTCTCCAGGCCGGAGTCGCGGCTGAGATATAGCGTTTGCGACGGCATGGCGACGCTGGTGCCGGCGTCGTCGACGACATCCATCATGCGCAGCAGCAGGTCTTCGCGGACCGCGGCGAATTCGTTGAAGTCGACGGTGAGGACGTAGGAGAAAACTTCGACGCTGAGGGAACCAGCGGCGATGTCAGTGAGGCGCACGCGAACTGTTTTGGTTTCGATTTTGGGGTGACTGTAGAGCAGGCGGCGGATTTCAGAGAGCACATAGCGGAGATGGTCCGCTTTGGTCTCGGGGCGAAAGCCGAGATTGGTCTTGAACAGAATCTTGTCGCGGCGGCTGAGGTTTTCCACATTGATAGCGGCGACGGTGCCGTTGGGAATCGCCAGGAGAGTGCGATCGTCGGTGCGAACACGAGTGGAGCGCAGGCCGATATCTTCGACAGTGCCGGTGCGGTCGCCGAAGCGGCAAGTGTCACCGACGCGGATGACTTCGTCACCCAGCACGGAAACTCCGCCGAAAAGATTCGCAATTGTCTGCTGCGCGCCGAAGCCGATGGCCAGGCCTCCGATGCCGAGGCCGGCGAGAGCGGTGGTCATGTTGAAACCCAGGGTGGAGAGCACGGCGAATATGCCCGTAACAAATATGACCGCTTTGATAATGCGTTCGCCCAGGAGCATGAGCGATCCGGTACCGGCGTGGCCGTGGGACAAGGCCCGAGTGCGCACGCGGAGCAGAAACCAACGGATGGCTCGCCAGGCAATCCAGGCGAAGCCAACGATCAGGGAGATCGAAGCGGCCTGAAAATAGTAGTGGCGTGGCAGGAGCGCGATTCCCAGATAGCGAACGAAAAATTCATGCACCAAAGTGCCTGCCAGCAGCCAGGCCGGGCCTGAAACTGATCGCCAGTTCGCGATATCAGCGTGGCCTCGCCACCGCGCCCACCAGCGTAGTGGAATCTCCAGCAGTACGAGAACCAGCCAGCTGATTGCGGCAGCAACAGGCACCAACAGCAGGAGAGCGAGCCACTGCCACAACGGCATTCCAGCGAACTGGTGCTTCACGAGCACGCTCGGGAGTTTGTGCTCCACCTGGCGCGCTTCGACCTGGTCGTAAAGTTCGGGAATCTTGGCAAGCGTATCGGAGGAGACCAGCCAGATTTTGCCCGCGGTGGGATCGGAGATGCGCACGAGGTCGAGGTCGACCTCCACATCGCCGGAGGCCATGGTGCCGATTCTTTGGCGCCCGAGCGGTACACCTTCTTGAGGAATTCCTTCGGGCTGGTTGAAGTTGCCCACTCGTCCGCTGAAGGCAGTGCCGTCCATCACACTCTTGAGCTGGGCCGCCAGTTGTTCGCCTTCCGCCTGGCGGCGGGCAGCGCTCATCTGCAGGTATTGCGCGGCGATGCTGTAGTTACCCTGCTGCGCGGCTTGCAGAAAAGCGAGGACGGATCCGGAGGGGGTTGTACGGCCCAGGGGGTCGGCGGGCGCGGCGGAGGTTGCAGTTGCTCCTGAGGTTGAGGGCTGCAGGATTTGGGTGAGTGGGGATTGCGCGGTTGCGGGCAGACAGGCCAAGAAAAACAAAACAACGAAGATGACGGTTCTTGCGATGACGGGTTTCTTAAGGAAGGGGGACATGGTCTTCTCCCGCGCCCGACTTACAAGGGCATGTTGAGATGAATGCGTGAAGGGCGCGCGAAACTTAATTGTATCGGAACGAATTCGAGATGTTAGAGCGGAGCGAGTTCGGCTCCGGGCATCTTAGCTCCGCGCGTTTTAGCTCCGCGCATCAAGGTCGCTTGGGGCGGTAGATGTCCGTGCTGGTGCCAAAGAAGACTTCTGCTGCTTCCATTAAAGTTTCCGAGAGCGTGGGATGGGGATGAATGCTGAGGGCGACATCTTTGGCGAGCGCTGCCATTTCGATGGCGACGACGCCTTCGGCAATCAGCTCTCCGGCGCCGATGCCGACGATACCGACTCCCAGCACGCGCTCGGTTTGCGGATCGATGAGGAGCTTGGTCATGCCTTCGGGACGGTCGAGGGTGATGGCGCGGCCTGAGGCTGCCCAGGGAAACTTCGCCACTTTGATCTCGCGGTTTTCTTTTTGCGCCTGGGTTTCTGTCAAGCCGCACCACGCAACTTCGGGATCGGTGAAAACGACCGCGGGGATTGCAGCGGGCTCGAACGCGACTTTGTGTCCGGCGATGGCTTCAACGGCGGTGCGGCCTTCGTGCGACGCTTTGTGCGCCAACATGGGCTCGCCGACAACGTCGCCGATGGCGTAGATGGAAGGGTCGTCCGTTTGGAGTTGCTTGTTTACCTGGACGAATCCTCTGGCTCCGAGCTTTACTTGAGTTTTTTCCAGGCCGGGAATTTCTGAGTTGGGCTTGCGGCCAACTGAAACCAGAACGCGATCGAAAACTTTTTCGCGCTCTTTTACTTCCGGGCCTTCGAAAGCGGCGCGGATGCCGGTGCCTTCGTCTTTGACGGCGGCGACCGTGGTGTTGAGCAGGATAGCTTCGAACATTTTTTCCAGGCGCTTGTGCAGGGGAAGAACAAGATCGCGGTCGGCTCCGGGGAGCAGGCCGGGGAGCATTTCGACAACGGTGACGCGCGTGCCCAAAGCGGCATAGACCGAGCCGAGCTCGAGGCCGATGTAGCCTCCGCCAACCACCAGCAGGCTGCCGGGGATGTCTTCGAGATTGAGCGCGCCTGTGGAATCCATCATGCGCGGCGAATCGATGTTCAGCGACGGAACGATCGCGGGGCGCGAGCCGGTGGCGAGGATGATGCGGTCGAAGGTGAGAGTTTCTTCGGAGCCGTCGGACTTGGTGATGCGGAGCGTGGTGGAGTTTTCGAATGCGGCACGGCCCTGGATGTAAGTGACTTTCCGCTGCTTCGAGAGAATGCCGAGGCCTCCAGTTAATTTCTTGACCACGCCTTCTTTCCAGGAACGCAAGCGCGCAAGATCAATTCTTGGCGCGGAGAATTCAATGCCCCAGTCTTTGGCCTGATGCGATTCTTCGAGCAGCTTAGCCACGTGCAGCAAGGCTTTCGAAGGGATGCAGCCGCGGTAGAGGCAGACGCCTCCGGGGTTGAGCTCGGGATCGATCAGGGTCACGGTCATGCCAAGATCGGCGGCGAGAAATGCGGCGGCGTAACCTCCGGGGCCGCCGCCGACTACTGCGATGTTTAGAGATTGCGTGTCAGACATGATATTGATTCGTAGAGACGTGGCTTGCAACATCTCCGCAGGCAGCGCCGCATAACTTGTACTGGTACACAGAATTTATCGGTGCGGCCCGCAGAGACGTAGCAAGCTACGTCTCTACGATGGCAAATCATCCTTGCACCGAGAGCAGAAACGGCTGCTCGAACGCTTCGGCAATCCAGCGCAGGAAGCGTGCCGCGTCTGCGCCGTCAATCAGGCGATGATCGTAGGAGAGCGAAAGCGGCAGAATCAGCCGGGGTTCGAACTTTCCCCCATCTTTTTCTTGGATCCACTCCGGCTCGATGCGGGAGCGGGATAGCCCGAGGATGGCCACTTCCGGATGATTCACGATGGGAGTGAAACCGATTCCGCCGATTCCGCCCAGGTTAGTGATCGTGAAAGTTCCGCCTTCCATCTCAGCCGGGGTTAGCTTTTTGTCGCGAGCTTTTTTTGAGAGCTGCGAAAGCTCCACGGCGAGTTCGACAATATTCTTTTTGTCCACATCGCGAATCACGGGAACCAGCAAGCCGCGATCTGTGTCCGCGGCGACGCCGATGTGGATGTATTGCTTGTAGACAATTTCTTCCTTCTCAATATCGATGCTGGCGTTGAACTGCGGGAAAACCTTGAGAGCCGCAGCGCAAACTTTCAAGGCGATGGCGGTCACGGTCATTTTGCCGCCGGCTTCCGCGGCCTTGGGAGCGAAACGTGCACGCAGGTGCTCGAGTTCGGTGATGTCCGCGCGATCTTGCTGGGTGACGTGAGGAATCGTGTTCCAGGATTCGGCGAGGTGCTCGGCGGTTTTGCGGCGAACTCCGCGCATGGAGACGCGCTCGGTCTTGCCCCACTTGGAAAAATCGGGGAGCTTGGGAGCGGCGAAATGTCCAGCGATTGGGGGCGCCTGGGCTACCGAGATGGCAGCTGAGAGCAGAACTTTAGCGTGGGCCTTGACGTCGTCTTCGCTGAGCCGTCCGCCGGGGCCCGAGCCTTTGACTTCGTAGATGTCGATGCCCAGTTCCCGCGCCAGTCGCCGGATACTTGGCGCGGCTGGAACCGGTTGGCGATATTCGGTACCGGCAACTTTGCCCAACTGCAGGGGCATAGAAAACGCCGAGGGAGAAAGCTGCGGCTGGTCGGGAGGCAAAGCTTGTTCTTCGGTTTTACCTTCGGCGCGAATCGCGGCCTGGAATGCGAGGCGCGCTCCGTGCTGGCCGGAAACGTGCTCCACCGGGCCACTCTGCTTCTTCGCCGGTTCTGGTGCGGCTGCGCCGCCTTCCAGGGTAAAGATCACCTGGCCGACTTTGATTTTTTCGCCTTCTTTTACTTTTACATCTTTGACCACACCGCTCACCGAGGAGGGAACTTCCACGACGGCTTTGTCGGTTTCCAATTCCATCACGGGCTGGCCTTCGGAAACTTTTGTTCCCGGCGCAATCATCAACCGCACTAGATCGCCTTGCGATATATTTTCGCCAAGCTCGGGCAAGGTGAACTCGCTGGCGCCGGGTTTGTCTGGAGGCTGAACAGGCGCTCGCCGATCGCCGCTGGCTGGCCGCGCCGGCGCTGCTGCACGCGAAGAAGTTGCGGGAACGCTCGGCGCGGGCCCCGACTGTGCAACGGGAGCGGCCGCCGGTGCCACTGGCGGAGCCGGCTGACTTTGTGCGGCAGATGGCTGAGCCTGCGCGGCCGCCGGCTTGGCCGCAACTCCGTTGTCTACGGTGAAAATAACCTGGCCGACTTTAATCTTGTCGCCTTCTTTCACGCGAATTTCCTGCACGGTGCCGCTGACCGAGGAAGGCACTTCCAAAACAGCTTTGTCGGTTTCAAGTTCCATCACCGACTCGCCTGCGTTGATCTTGGCTCCGGGTGCGATCATGAGGCGCACGAGGTCGCCTTGCTCGATGTTTTCACCCAACTCCGGAAGTTTAAATTCGATCACTTCTTCTGATTCCTTTTTTATGCAGCTTTTCTAACCCAGCTTAGATTACGTAGTTCCGGTTTTCGATTTCCAGCGTCCGGCACGCCGAATCGATCGCCGGAACAGGCATCGCAGTTGCTTAAGTATTCGCCGGATTCGCCTTTTCCGGATTGATGCCTAAGTCCTGAATCGATTGCTTTACCACGTCAGCGCCGATTTTTTTCTCGCGCCAGAGCTCCCAGCGTGGCCAGCACGATATGCTTGGCATCGACTTCGAAGAAGTCGCGCAGCGCGACGCGGCTTTCGCTGCGGCCGAAACCATCGGTTCCGAGCGAAACTAATTCTCCAGGCACCCATTTCGACAGGCTCTCCGGCAGCACCTTCATGTAGTCCGAAGCCGCGATGAATGGACCCGGTGCATCCTTGAGCATTTGCGTCACGTAGGGAACCTTGGCCACTTCGCCGGGATGCAGCATGTTCCAGCGCTCGCTGTCGTTCGCATCGCGGTAAAGTTCCTTGTAGCTGGTGACGCTCCAGACATCGGCAGCAACGTTGTATTTTTCTTCCAGAATCTGCTGCGCTTTTAGCACTTCATACATGATCGTGCCGCTGCCGAGGAGTTGCACACGCGCTGTCGCGTCGGTCTTGGCGGAGGTCTTGAAGCGATAGAGACCTTTCAGCACACCCTCGCGGATGTTCGCGCCCTCAGGCATGTGCGGCATCGGCAGAGGTTCGTTGGTGACCGTGAGGTAATAGAAAATCGACTCCTGGTCCACGTACATGCGCTTGATGCCGTCCTGAATAATGATGGCGATCTCGTAGGCAAACGCCGGATCGTAGGCCATCAGGTTCGGCACGGGCAGCGCGAGCACGTGGCTGTGTCCGTCCTGATGCTGCAGGCCTTCGCCGGCCAGCGTGGTGCGGCCAGCGGTGCCTCCGACGAGGAATCCGCGGCAGCGCAGGTCCGCGGCTGCCCAGATCAGGTCGCCGATACGCTGGAACCCGAACATCGAGTAGTAAATGAAAAACGGAATCGTATTGATGCCGTGATTCGCATACGCCGTGCCCGCGGCAATAAACGAGCACATGGACCCAGCTTCGGTGATTCCTTCTTCGAGGATCTGCCCGTTCTTCGCTTCCTTGTAGTAGAGAAGCGTGTCCATGTCGACGGGCTCGTAGTTCTGGCCGACGCTGGAATAGATTCCGACTTGGCGGAACAGCGCTTCCATGCCAAACGTTCGCGCTTCATCAGGAACGATGGGCACGATGAGCTTGCCGATCTCCGGATCGCGCAGCAGTTTCGCCAGCAACCGTACGAACACCATAGTGGTGGAGACGTCACGGCCTTCTGTACCTTTGTGGAACTCATCGAAGAAAGAATCGGCAACCGGCTTGAGCGGCGTGGCACGGACCTTGCGCTGCGGCATGTACCCGCCCAGCTGCTGGCGGCGGGCCTGCATGTACTTGATTTCCGGGCTGTCGTCGTGAGGACGATAAAAAGGCGCTTCGTGCAGTTCGTCGTCGGGAATCGGAATTCCGAAACGCGAGCGGAACATCTGCAACTCGTCCTCGTTCAATTTTTTCTGCTGGTGGGTGATGTTCTTGCCTTCGCCCGCTTCGCCGAGGCCGTAGCCCTTGATGGTTTTCGCGAGGATGATGGTTGGTGCGCCAGTGTGCTCCACGGCGGCTTTGTAGGCGGCATGGACTTTGATGGGGTCGTGCCCGCCCAGCCGCATGCGCGCCAGTTGATCATCTGACAAGTGCTCGACCATCTTGAGCAGCCGAGGGTCAGAGCCGAATAAATTCTGGCGGAAATAGGCTCCGCTCTCCACGAAATACTTTTGATACTGACCATCGCTCACTTCGCCGAGACGCTTTACCAGCAAGCCATCGCGGTCATTCTGGATGAGGCTGTCCCAGTCCGTGCCCCAGATTACCTTGATGACATTCCAGCCAGCGCCGCGGAAAATCGCTTCCAGTTCCTGGATGATCTTGCCGTTGCCGCGCACCGGGCCGTCGAGGCGCTGCAGGTTGCAGTTCACCACGAAAATCAGATTGTCGAGCTTTTCGCGCGAGGCCAGACTGATGGAGCCGAGCGACTCGGGCTCATCCATTTCACCGTCGCCGAGGAACGCCCAAACTTTTCCGCCGGTCGTCTGCTTCAGGCCGCGGTTCTCCAAATATTTGATAAAGCGCGCGTGGTAGATCGACTGGATCGGTCCTAACCCCATGGAGACTGTGGGAAACTCCCAGAATTCGGGCATGAGCCAGGGGTGAGGATAAGAACTAAGACCGCCGCCGGGTTTCAATTCGCGGCGAAAATTCTGCAATTTTTCTTTGGGAATGCGGCCCTCGAGGTAAGCGCGAGAGTACATCCCGGGCGCGGCGTGACCCTGGAAATAGACCACGTCGCGATCCCCGCTTTCGGTCTGGGCGCGGAAGAAATGGTTGAAGGCGACTTCATACAGCGTGGCCGCGGAGGCGTAGGTGGAAATGTGGCCGCCGATGCCTTCCTGAATTTTGTTGGCGCGAACCACCATGGCCAGGGCGTTCCAGCGCACCAAGCTCTTGATGCGGCGCTCCATCTCCTGGCTGCCGGGGAAAGGCGGCTGCTGGCTGCTCGGGATCGTGTTCTGATAAGGCGTGGTCGCCGAGAATGGGAGATTGATTCCGGCTTCCCGCCGGACGTGCAAAGCCAACTGCTGCAGCAATCTGCCGGCGCGGTTGGGGCCTCCTCGGGACAGAACATAATCGAGCGAATCGACCCACTCCCGCGTTTCTAATACCTCTAAGCCATCAGTTTCAGTCTGAGCCACGTCTGGTTTCTCCGGTGTGTAAGGCGCAATACTTAATCATATGCAATCGCGAGGATTTTTGCTGGCGGAAACATCTCGGTTCGCGTTATTTCTGATTTAGAATCCGTTCGGCGGTCCGGAGCCGGAGGTCTTTATGCTGAAGATCGTGTTACTGCTGCTGGTCGTGATCGGGATGGTTCTTCTGGTTCCGCGGCTGCTCTCACACGGCACGATGCCGGAGGTGGGAAGCGCCGCTCCTGATTTCACGTTGCCCACGCAGGAGGGTTCGACCGCGAGCCTGAAGGACTATCGAGGCAAATGGGTGGTGCTCTATTTTTATCCCAAGGATCAGACTCCGGGGTGCACGCGGGAAGCGCACAATTTTCAGGCGGACCAGGCGAAATTTATCGAGCGAAATGCGGTGGTGCTGGGCGTGAGCCTGGATAGCGTGGAGTCCCACAAGAAGTTTTGCGCCAAGGAAGGGTTGAACTTCAAGCTGCTGGCTGATACCGGCCACAGCGTCACCAAAGCTTACGGCTCACTGATGAACCTGGGCGTGGTGCAGATGGCATCTCGGAATACTTTTATCATCAACCCGGACGGAAAAGTGGCGAAGGTCTACAGCGGTGTGAACCCGGCGCATCACAGCGACGAGGTTCTCGCCGACCTGGACCGTTTGCAGAAGTAGAAAGTAGAAATGTGAACTCTTCCGTTAAGCACCCATCTTGCATCTTGGCGCGTTAAACTCAAACCATGGCCACCGTAGCCAACCGCCCCGAAATTCGTGAATCCGCGGGATACCGCTTCCCGCCGGGGTTTCAGCGGAACCTGCTGTGGTTTGCCTTTCGCAAGTTTCGTCCGGGCAACCCGATCCTTTTGTTTCAGCACCTGGCCGAAAAGTACGGCGACATCGCGCACTACAAGATCGGCCGGCATCACATCGTATTCCTGAATCATCCGGAATACTTTCGCGAAGTGCTGGTGGTGCAGAACGACAACTTCATCAAAGAACGCACGGTGCAGCGCACCAAGATGCTGCTGGGTGAGGGCATGATCACCAGCGAAGACACGCAACACCGGGCGCAGCGGCAGGTGGCGCAGCCGGCGTTTCACCGCCAGCGCATCCAGGAATACGCGGCCGCGATTGTCGACGAGGCGGCGCAGGCGCGCGAGTCATGGAGAGATGGCGAGCAGAAGAATGTTGCCACCGACATGATGCACCTGACTCTCAAGATCGTGGCGCGCACTCTGTTTGCCGCCGACCTGCAGAACGAAGTATTGGAACTGGCGGACGCCATCAACCGCATCATGGGGCTCTACAATTTTCTGGTGATGCTGCCGGCGGCGGAGTGGCTGGTGCACTTGCGGCCGCCGGGCCTGGCCGCGTTTGTAAAGGCGCGCAAACGCATCGACGCTGTGGTGTATCGCATGATTGACGCGCATCGACGGCGCGGCGGCAACGGTGGCAGCTTGCTTGACTTGATGCTGGCTGCATCTCCTTACGAAGGCCCAGGCAACGACGGCGCTGAGGAGCAGCAAGCGCTGCGCGATCAGGTCATTACGATTTTCCTGGCAGGTTACGAAACTGTTGCCAACGCCCTCATCTGGACGTGGTATCTGCTTTCCCAGAATCCTGACTGTGAACGCCGATGCCATGAAGAAGTAGATTCCGTGCTGCAAGGCCGCCTGCCCACCGCCGAAGATGTTCCGCGCCTGCGCTACGTGGAAATGGTGATGGCGGAATCGATGCGGCTTTATCCACCGGCGTGGGCGATGGGCCGCTACGCGCGCGAGGATTTTCAGCTCGGAGATTTTCGGCTGCCGGCGCGGACCACCGTGCTGATCAGCCAGTTCGTCACGCACCGCGATCCGCGCTATTTTCCCGACCCCCTGCGATTCGATCCCGAGCGCTTCACCGCGGAAGCGAAGTCGAAGCGCGCGAAGTTTACTTATTTTCCTTTTGGAGCGGGAGTGCGCCAGTGCATCGGCGAATCGTTCGCCTGGATGGAAGGAGTGCTCGTGCTAGCCACGTTCATGCAGAAATGGAAATTGCGACTGGTTCCCGGTCAGCGCGTCGAGCCGCAACCGCTGATCACCCTGCGCTCGAAGTATGGGATGAAGATGCAGATTGAAGCGAGATCCCTGGCTTAGTTTTTCCCTGACAGGTACAGGTCTGCGACCTGTTCCGCGATTTCCCAGGGCTTGCCGTCCGCCAGATTTGTCAGCACCACGACTGTCAGGCGATCGTCCACGTAACGGGCAATCGTGGTTTGGAATCCCTGCCATGCGCCGTCGTGGCTGACCACGCGGTGACCTCGCCGATTTTCGATAAACCATCCAAAGCCGTAGCCATCTTTATTCGGGCTGCCGTCTTTCAGCTTGACGGGTGTCCACATCAAGTCGAGGCTCGAGCGCTTGAGCAGTTTTTCTCCGTAGAGGGCGGTGTCCCATTTCGCGAGGTCGAGAACGGAAAAATATAAACTGCCGTCTGCAGTGGTGTTCACCATGGGCGCGACCCATTCCTGGTTTTTCAGTTCGCCCTTCACCAACCGGTAACCGGCGGATCGATTGGGGACGATGTCGGCCTCGCTGATGATGCGCGTGGTCTGCATTCCCAGCGGCTGGAAGATACGCTGCTGCAGGAAATCGCCATAGAATTCTCCGGTCACGCGGTGAATCAGAATGCCCAGCGTCAAGTACCCGAGGTTGCTGTAGTCCCACTTCGTTCCCGGAGGGTAGGCAAGCGGAATGCCCTCAACCACTTTGATCAGTTCGTCCTCGGTCCAGTCTTTGCGAAAATCAAACTTTTCGGGATAGTCCGTGAAGCCGGCGGTGTGGCTCAGCAACTCGCGCACCGTGACTTCCTTCCAGGCAGCAGGAGCATCGGGAAAATATTTTGTGAGTGGATCGTCCAGCGCCACTTTGCCTTCTTCCACCAGCATCATCACGGCGGTTGCGGTGAACTGCTTGCCGACAGATCCCGACTGAAATACGGTTTCCGGTTTCACCGGAACCTGGAGTTCCACATTGGCCAGACCGAAGCCCTCGGCGCGCACGATTTGCCCGCCCTTCGATACCAGCAGCGACAAGCCCGGAATGCGCTGTTTCTGCATTTCGCCGCGGACGTAGTCGCCGACAGAATCCGGAGTGGCGGAGGAATTCTGAGCATTGACCGGAGCCGGGAGTAACGTGGAAGCCGCGAGTAAGAAAGATATTGCCGGAGCGAACGCGCGTCGTGAGGGCATGGTGTGTTCTCCACAAAAAAGGAATCTGTAGTCTAATTCGTCGCTTTCAATTCTTCGCTTTCAAATTGTTGTATAGTGACTCCAACGTCGCAGTTAAGCAGTGGAGGACGGGGCTGAAAAACTCCGAGCTGTCTGCGACAGCCCCCCAGTAAGAATCTGACTTCTTTTTCCGGATTTTTTCGTCCCGGGCTCCATTGGGAGCGCGCTGAGCTTTCAGTTTCATAGTTGTGGTGGCAAATACGGCGAGGGGAAAGCTCTCTCCAAACAAGGAAGGATGGCTGCGCTAGCCAGGGACGAACCGGGGTCCAAATCATCCAGGGACGAACCAGCGTGCTGCGAATCAGCCAGGGCCAGAATGATCACGATCGTATCCGGAATACCAAGGTCGGGCACTTCTCTTATGATGCAAATGATCGCGGCGGGAGGAATGGCCGTGCTCACTGACAGCCAGCGCAACGCTGACGCGAACAATCCTCGCGGGTATTACGAGTTGGAGTCGGTAAAAACTCTGGCCCGCAACCCGGATGCTATCGCCGAAGGGGAAGGCAAGGCGGTGAAAGTGATTTCCTCGCTGCTGACGTTTCTGCCGAATCGCCACGACTACCGCGTGATCTTCATGTGCCGCCCGCTCGATGAGGTTTTGGCATCGCAGGACCGGATGATGCAGAGGCTGGGCCGGGTGGTCCCGCCGGCGCCGTCGGAATCCGTAAAAGGAGCGTTCGAGCAGCACATCCAGCAAATACGCGGATGGCTCGCCGCGCAACCGAACATCGCGGTGCTCTACGTGGAGTATGGCGCCGTGGTGCGGGACGCTCACGCCGAGGCTACGAAAATTAAGGCCTTCCTGGGGCTTGATCTGGACGTGGATGCTATGGCCCGGCAAGTGGAGCAGTCGCTTTACCGCGAGAGGTCTTCGGGCTGACGAAGTTCGCTGGCCAGGAAATCTTTCTGAAGGCTCTCCAATATCGTTATTCTTTTGCACGAACCCCCACCAAGATTTAAGATGAGTCGCACCTCTGGTTTCTCAACCCATGACTCCATCGGGGAAGCTGCTCCACCCGCGCTGGGCGTTGGTTCTGCTGATTCTGGCAGCGTCCGCGGGAGTCCTTCCGGCGCACGCGCAACAGCCAGTTCCGACGCCGGGGCCGGGGCTCAAACCGATCCTCGATTACATCGCCTCGGGTTGGGACACGCTTACGCGTTCCATGACCGATTGCCAGAGCCTGGTCGATCCGAAAATGAAAGTTGCTCCGGTGCTGTATCTGCCGGCTGATTTCGCAGAACCGGCGTCCGTGCACAAATTGGCGGCCGATTGCCATGTCCGTATTGAACACCTGCCTGCGGAAATCCACCGGCTCGGGGAGGTCGATACCAGCAAGATTCAGCCGCCTGGGCTGCTCTATCTGGAGAATAAATATGTGGTGCCGGGCGGCCGCTTCAACGAGATGTACGGTTGGGACAGCTACTTTATTATCCGCGGGCTGCTGCGTTCCGGGCGCATCGAACTGGCGCGCGGCATGGTCGACAACTTCTTTTTTGAGATTGAGCATTACGGCGCCATGCTCAACGCTAATCGCACGTACTATCTGAGCCGGTCGCAACCTCCTTTCTTGAGTTCTATGTTCGTGGATGTCTACGGGACCATGGAGAAAGACGGGCACGGCGACCGCGCGTGGCTGGCGAAAGGATACGCGGACATTGAAAAGGATTACGACATGTGGACGCGTGATCCGCATCTGGCGGGCCAGACCGGACTTTCGCGCTACTACGACTTTGGCGATGGTCCGCCAGCCGAAGCAGTTCAGGATGAGACCGGGTTCTATCGCAAGGTGGCGACCTATTTCTTTTTTCGTCCCGCTGAGGCAGATCATTATCTGGTGGAGAGTGGAGCCGCGACGGCTGTAGCGGGACCGCCTTACACGCTGCAGGTATGTGACGCGCCGTTGACCATGGCCCGTCCGGATTGCGAGAAGTCGCAGGAATTCAGGTTGAGCGCCGACTATTACAGGGGCGACCGTTCGATGCGTGAGTCGGGATTTGACGTTAGCTTCCGCTTCGGCCCGTTCGGCGCGGCCACGCATCACTATGCGCCCGTCTGCCTGAATAGCTTGCTGTACAAGACCGAAAAAGACATGGAGCAGATCAGCCGCTGGTTGGGACACAACGCTGATGCTGATAAGTGGAACCGGCGCGCGGAGGCGCGCCAGAAACTCATCGTTCGCTATCTCTGGGATCAGGAGCAGGGGCTGTTTTTCGATTTCAATGTCGACACCGGCAAGCAGTCGTCCTACCGCTACGCTTCCACTTTTTATCCGTTGTGGGCGGGGCTGGCGGCTCCGGAGCAGGCCAAGGCCGTGGCGGGGAATATTAAAGTCTTCGAGCGGCCTGGCGGCCTGGCGATGAGCCCTTATGAAACCGGCGCCCAGTGGGATTTACCCTATGGCTGGGGCAACATTGAGATGCTGGCGATTGGCGGCCTTCGACGTTACGGCTTCAATGCCGAGGCAGATCGCGTTTCTTACGAATTTGTTGCCATGGTTGCCGAGAATTTCCGGCGCGACGGGAACATTCGCGAAAAGTACAACGTGGTGTCGCGCTCGTCGGAATCCAGCGTGGAACTTGGCTACCACATGAATGTGGTGGGATTCGGCTGGACCAATGCCGCGGTTCTCGAGCTGCTGCATGAACTGCCGAAGGAAATGACCGACCGGCTGGAGAAGTCGCAGCAGGATCCGGTTTCCACGTCCCAGTAAGCGCACATCTTGGCGAAGGAATTCGTCAGGAAATTCGGCCAAGAAATTCGCTCAGGAAATCTCAGCCAGCGAGTTCTCCAGTGCGCCTTGCTTCGGCGCTGGAGTCGCCCCCGGCTGGCTCGCTACCCAGGCTCCCACCAGATTCGCAACTTCGTTCATGCCGTCGAGCGATGCGCCGTGCAGGTACTCATGAGTCAGGCCGGCAGTGAAGGCGTCGCCGGCGCCGATGGTATCCGCCACCTGCACGCAAAACCCGGCGTGCTCGCTCGACCCCGACTTGCTGACCAACAAACTGCCGCGGTTGCCCCGCGTGATGCAGACCAGTTCCAGTTTGTAGAGGCGGAGCAGCTTTTCGGCTGACGATTCCTCGCCGGCGCTGTGGACGAGGCCGCCGAGTTTCATGACCCTGGGGAGTTCTTCGTCGTTGAGCTTGACGATATTGGCGAGGCTCATGGAGTCTTCGAGCAGTTCGCGGGAATAGAAATCGCCTCTGAGGTTGACGTCGAAGATGCGCAGTGCGTCCGGTGAAGTTGCGCGGAGAAAGTTCCCGATAGTTTCGCGGCTCTGGGGCGAGCGCTGCGCCAGCGATCCAAAACAAACGGCATCGGCTTCTCTGGCCAGCCGTTGCCATTGCGGAGTCCACTCCATAAAGTCCCACGCAGCCGGCTGCGCAATCACAAAGCTGGCCTGTCCCTTGCCGTCGACGCGCGCCTGCGCCGTGCCGGTGGGATGATCTTTGTCAGTATCGGTTTGCAGGAAAGTCACCGGCAAGCCGAGCGCCTCCATGCGGCGTCGAGCTTCCTGGCCTCGCGCATCTGCTCCTACGCGGCTGGCCACGACGCCGCGATCCCCCATCAGGCTGGTGATGTAGGCGAAGTTGGAGGGCGCGCCTCCCAGGTGCGTCGCATCCGGCAAGAGGTCCCACAGAATCTCGCCGAGGCCAACCACAGTTTTCTTCATGATCCCTGCAAATCGTAACCGGCTTAGGTTATGACGACGGCGCACACCCGCGTGGATCCCGAATAGTTCAATCAATCAAACTATCAATCAGAGCGGCGCCAAAACGCAAAACAAGAGGGAGTCCCGTAGGACTCCCTGTGAGAAAGAGGCGCGTCATCCGTTTAGAACGTGAACTTCAAAGCGAATTCCAACTGCCGCATGCCGGTAGTGGAACCCGGCGTGGCATCGGCTTCGATGTCAGTAATCCGACCGTTGCCGGCGCAATCAATACAGGTTCCCGTACCGGTCTGGTTGGCAAGGAAGCCAAGCACGGGGTGATTGAACAGGTTGAAGGCATTCATGCGGAACTGAGCCTTCACGCGTTCGGTGATGGAGAAGTTCTTGAAGATCGAGGCATCCGTTTGGAACGAGTGTGGTCCGCGGAAACTATCAAAGCCCACATTGCCGAGCGTTCCGCAAGCGGGTACGGCGAATCCTGGACCACTGGGCCTGGCCAGGGTGCAAGTGTCAACCCCGGGATTAATCGAGGCGGCGGGGTAGGCCATCGTCGGAATCGGCGTGAAATATTGGACGTAAGGGTTGGCGCCTGCCGGATGTTGCAGCGATCCCGCCCCCACGCGGAAGCTGCCGTCTTTGTCGGGACGGCACAAGCCCAGATCGTTGACCTGACTGCAATTCGAAAAGCTGGGCGTCCAGGGTAGTCCGCCGCTCCAGTTGGTGGTGCCTGTGATCTGCCAGCCGCCGACAATCGCATTCTCGCCTCTGCTTGCATTTCCGGCAAAGCTCTTGCCTTTGCCGAAGGGCAGCTCGTATACCACATTGTTTACCCACACGTGATTCCGCACTTCCTGGTCCGGTCCATAGGAGTAGGCGTGGCTGTTTGGATAGTAGGTGCTGTCGTATTTGTCCGCGTGGGCGAACGTGTAGTGGGACAGCAACTGCAGACCCTTGGAGAACCGCTTTTCTACCTTGACCTCCAATGCATTGTAGATGCTGCTTGCGTCGTTGCCGTGGTAATTCCCCTCGTCGGTAGAGCAGCATTGCAGCGCCGCGCCTGTCGTTGGATCAGTAAAGCCGGAATAGGTGAACGCGTTGTAGTACGGCCGACGTTGTACCTGCGGAATGGTCGGCGAGAAGCTGGGGGCTGAGGGTGTGCAGGTGGTTGCTGGAGGTACCGGCGTGCAGGCCGTTACGACCGCCGTGCCCGCTCCGATGTAGGGCTGATTGACATTGTAGGTATCGCTGTCACCGGCAAAGATGTGGGTTCCTTTGTTGCCGATGTAAGCCACTTCAAGCGATGTGGTGCTGGTCAGTTGCCGCTGGACGGTCACATTCCACGCATCCAAAGTCGGCAAGCGGACGAAAGTCGGACGGATGTGGGCTTGTGCGCACTCCTGGCCGGACGACACGGTGACCCCACCGACCACCATAGTACCGGATTGATAGCAGGCCGGCCCGTTAAGGGGGAGGATCCCGTTCGAAGGAACCGATGGGAGACTAAACGCGGGAGGTCCGCTGTCCAAGGGGGTTGCGGCCGGGGCCGTGGGCGACCACGCCGGAAAGTTTTGGCCGTTGATGGCCTGTGCGCTTTGGTCGCCTAACACCGGCAGAGTTTGAGTAACGGCGTGACCGAAGTTGGAACCGAACACGCCCATGTCGTAGCTGCGGCCATAGCCCATGCGTACGACCGTCCGGGGACTGACTTGGTAGGCAATACCAAGCCGCGGTGCCAGATAGCTCCATTTGTTGTCGATATTGCCGTTCAGTCCAATCCCGCCTACGCCGGCGACCCGGATCTGGCCTTGAGTGATGTTGGCAAATCCGCCGTTCTCAGTACCGTTAACGTATTCCGGGAAATAGACTTCCCAGCGCAATCCGTAATTCACGGTCAGCTTGGGGGTTGCGCGCCAGATGTCTTGCGCGTAGTAGAACATGCGATGCTGACGTTCCGCAGCGTCAAGGGTGTTGCTGTAGTAACGGCCCAGGTTGGTGACGTCGCCCAGCAGGAAAGTGGCGAAGTCAAGTCCGCCAGTACCAGAGTCGGACGTGGCGCCGTGGTTGAAGGCGTAAACTCCAGCCCGGTTGGAGTCGCTCGGCACCCGCAGGTTTTGGGCATAGCGAAGATCCGCGCCAAACTTGAACTGGTGGTTACCGTGAATTTTCGTTATGTTTGCTACCCACTGATACGAGCGCTCGCGCTCGATCAAGGGGCAGTTGCAGCGGCCTACGCCCAAGCCATCTCCGAAGTTGGAACCAGTGCCATCCAGGTCGAATTCGCCCAAGCCCGAGGTCTCCTGTGCCTGCGCAGGATTATTCGCGCCGGGAATGCCGAAATTTGTCATTGCCGCCACGCCGGCGTCCGGCTTCTGCGTCAGCGGATTGTATTGGAAATAGCCGAAGCGGAAATCACCCAGCAAGGTCGCACTGAACGTCTTGGTGACCCCAGTCGCCAGGCTGTAGTTATGAACGTTCGAACTTCCCGACAAACCTCCGGGACCGTCACCGACCCCGCCCACCGCGCCCAGGCTGGGGGTGCCAGACAGGCTGAAATAGTCGAGGCTGAATCGCCCGAATATGTTGATCGACGGCCTCATCGCGTAGTCGATTCGCGTATCGAAGCTGTTCTGATTGTAGGGTCCGGCGCCGGATCCCAGGAAGTTGTTCAGGCAGCCCGTGGAGCCAGCTGCAGCGCACGTCCCGGCGGTGGTGGGGCTGGGAAACGCCGCCAGGAGCTTCAGAGCGGCCGGTGAGATGATGGTAGCTCCGGAGATCGGGTCGACCTTCGGAATCAGGAACGCGTTGGAATATCCGCCAGTAGTTCCGGAGCAGGTGGAGGCCGGCTGGTCCCCCAGCGGTCCGCAGAAGGCCAATCGGTTTCCTCCCGACGAAGTCTGTGTTCCCAGGTTCGAGTTCGGGTCAAAGAGGTTAGCGCCGCCCCCGTGATTCGCGATTTGCGCCGCGTAATCGCTGAAGTTGCAGTATGGGGTGTTCAGACAGCTGCTGCTTAGCAGAGCGGTCGGGATGGTTTCCTCGTTCGTGATACCGCTTTTCTGGCGCTGAGCTTGGTAGTCGGCAAAGAAGAACAGCTTGTTCTTGATGATGGGGCCGCCAACCCCTCCGGCGAACTCTTGCCACCGGGAGTGCGGAATCAACGGTCCTGTGGACCCGGCCGTAGCGTATTGCGAGAACGGATCGCGGGCGGCAGTTGCATCCGTGCGCCGGAACCAGTCTGCGTAGCCATGTACGTCATTGCTGCCAGACTTGGTTTGCACGGTTACCACGCCACCGACGGCTTTCCCGAACTCGGCATCGTAGTTCCCTAACGTCACCTTGGCTTCCTGAATCGCATCCAGGTTCGGGTTCACCACGATAATCCCTAGGATTGGGTCCTGATTGTCGGTGCCATCCAGCTCGAAGGCGGTGCCGCTGAAGTGTTGGCCGTTGACGAATATCTGCTGGCCGCCTTGCGGGTTTTCCGTTGCGGCATGACTCCATCCGACTAACTTTTGCGTACCCGGCGAGAGCAGTTCGAAGCTCGTGAAGTTTCGGTTCAGGACTGGCAGGTCTTCCACATATTTCTCGTTGAACTCGATCGCGACATCGGCGCGGTCGGTCTTCAACTGCGGTGCTTCCGCGGTCACCTCTACCTGTTCGCTGGTCGAGCCGACCTGGAATTGGCCGTCGACGCGAGCCCCAGTGTCGGCAGACACTTGGATGTCCTTGAACTCCAACTTCTTGAAGCCTGTACCTTCGACCCGAACGGTGTAAGCGTCGGGGATAAGGTGCGTAACGGTGTAGTTCCCGCTTTCGTTGGTCGTGGTCTGATCGATGGTGCCTTTGCCTTGGTCGATAACCGTAACTTTGGCGTTGGCAACAGCTGCTCCGGACGGATCAGTCACTGTGCCCAGGATGCTGCCGAAAACCGCTTGGCCGAATGCTCCCGGCACACAGAAGCCGCAGAGAAATACGAACGTCACCACCGCCGCCAGAACTGACTTCTTCATGGAAGTCCTCCTAGAACCGCCGTTGCTGAAACAAAGTTCGATTGCCCCAGATTCCGAATTACCCAGATCCGATTTCCCCAGATTCAATTGCCCGAGACTTGCAAGGAGACCCTTGTTACGAGAGGCCTGCAAGTGGTAGTACAAAACCACTATTGAATTAAGTTTCACTAGGTTTTTAACGGTTACAGGTGTAAAGTGCTAGCGTCACAGCAAGATACAGACCTCTGTTACGTGGTTGTTAAATGGCTTTGACACGTACCTACGCGGCTGGGCGGGAGCAATGCTTCCAGCAAATAGATAAACTTATTAATAGTCATAGCCTCCGGGGATCTGAGTCGCTGTGCAAGCTGCTTCGCTACCTCGCTGAACACTCCCTTGACCAGCCCGGCGTCGCTCTGAAGGAGTACCAGATCGCCACCGAGGTCCTGGGACGGTCTCCTGGCTTCGATCCGCAAAGCGATTCGACAGTCCGCGTGCAGGCGGGGCGGTTGCGCGTCAAACTGGCGGAGTATTACTCCCATGAAGGCCCCGACGATCCCATCGCGGTAGAGCTGCCGAAAGGCTCGTATGCTCTAACCTTCCATGTGCGGACTCCTCCCGCTTCTACCGAAACGCTGCCCGGAGTCAGCCTGCGATTCGCGAGACAGGCAGCAAGCGACGAAGAAACATCTAAGCGGCCTTGGGTGATCGCCGTTGTTGCGCTGGCAGTGTTGTTGCTGGTTTCGCTGGCGGCGGTGGGAGTGTTGTTGGCCACGCGATCGCGGACTCAAGCCGGAGCCAGGCAGTCCGCCCCTGCGGCCTACCAGGTTTTCTGGAACAACTTCGTCAGCGGTCCGCAACAGCCTTGGGTGATCTTCAGCAACGGGAGCTTCGTCGGCCGGCCCGAGACCGGCATGCGGTACTTCAACGCGTCCTCGGACTCTCGCGCCTTTGTCCTCGACCACTACACAGGCGTGGGGGAAGTACTGGCGGTTCATCAACTTGACCGCGTCTTCGGTGTCCTCAACCGACAGGTTCGCGTGAAACGCGGAGCCCTGTTCTCATTGGATGATGCGAAAAATAACGACCTCATTTTTGTAGGGTCTCCCTCGGAGAACCTCACGCTGTTGGATGTTCCGGGAACGCGAGAGTTCGTGTTCCGCCGCGTGGACTCCGGTCCCCGCAAAGGCGATCTCGGCGTGCTCAACGTTCACCCTCAATCCGGCGAGTCGACAATGTATTTCGCTACCCCTGCGAACCAGGCGACCACGGAAGATTATGCTGTGATTGGACTGCTTCCCGGACTCGACCCGGAGCGATCCATCTTGATCCTGGCGGGGAATTCCACCTTTGGCACCCAGGCGGCCGTGGAGTACGTTTGCCGGGAAGATTCTCTGGCCGAGTTGTTACAGCGTCTCGGCGTCTCGAAACCCGGCGATCTGAAGCCCTTCGAAGCTCTCTTGCGAGTGAAAGTAGCTCACGGAGTTCCGGTGAAGGAAGATCTGATTGCACTGCGAAGCCGAACTCGCTGATTTCTCGGGATGAGGGGCAAGCCGCACCGGCCAGCTGAACGCAAGCCGGACCGAATGACACTACGGATGCGAGTTCTGCCGCATCTGTAACTCCTCCGCCAGTTTCAGCTCGCTCTCAGCTTCGCCTTTCTTGCCCATGTCCCGGTAGGCTTGTCCGAGGAGATGATGAGTCGTCGGGTTGTTGGGGTCCATGTTTGCCGCCCGCTGCAGCGCGCGGATCGCTAGCTCGAATTCGCCTTTTTTCTCCAGAACTTTGCCCATCAGGATGTACGGCCCAGTCGAAGTTGCGTCCAGCCAGATCGAGCGCTGCAAAAGCCGCTCGGCGTCTTCAAATTTCTGGATTCGCGAATAAGCGTCAGCCAGTTTGTAATATGCGGGAGCATGTCCGGGATTGATCGCAATTTCCTCTTCAAATTCCGCGATCGCCTCGGGCACTCGCGACTTGTAGAGATACAACTCGCCCAGCAGAAAATGAGCGAGCGGAAGCTTGGGATCGAGAGCCGAGGCCTTCAGCGCGTACTCTTCAGCCACTGGATCAAATTCCTGGCGGAACAGCATGCGCGCCGTAAACAAATAGCTGGCAGCAGAGTCGGGCGGCACTTCAAACATTCTGGCGAAGGCTTTGCGAGCTTGCGGATAGTCCTTGGTTTGGATGTAACACATCCCAAGTATGTAGGCCGCGTCCACATTGGCCCGCGGAAACCATCCCTGAACCTTCTCGAGCAAAGGGATCGCGTCCGCCGGATGACCACCCAGGTAGTAGGAAAGCCCGAGAAGTTGCGCCGCCTCGCCATTCGTCGGATCAGCGGTCGATGCTTTTTTCAGATGTTCGATCGCTTTAGGAAAATCACCCTTCTTGTAATAAGCCGTTCCAAGTTCCAGGTCCAATCCTTTCGTGTTGGGAGCGCTGGTTTCAATCGCTTCCAAAATAGCAATCGCTTCATCAAACTTGCCTTGCTCCGTGAGTTTGCGAGCCGGAACGATCTCAGGAGCAACTTGATCGGGCGCCGCCGCTGGGGCGCTCGGCGATTTATCGGCCTGGCCCGCCTGTTGAGCGATTCCAGTTGACGCGCAAACCCAGAGGAACATTGTGAGCCACAGCCATCGAGCCGATCGGTCTCCGTCTAATCCGTGACGCGTTGATTTCATGACGATTCTGCCTTGCTGAGAAAGAACTCCAGTCGTCGACGCAAATTCCTCGACCGAGCGAATCTAATGCTGGTTCGTGACTCGCAGCAGTTCCTCCAAATTCTCTTTTGCCAGCGAATGATGCGGGTCGATCTGCAGTGCGCGCTCAAAATGTGATTTCGCTTCAGCGAATTGTCCCATCTCAGCCAGAGCCGATCCCAAATTCGCCTCTGCGTTCGCGTCGTCGGGCTGCGCCTGCAAAGCCTGACGAAACTGCTTCGCTGCATCCTCAAAGTCATTTTGCGATGCCAGCGCCTGCCCAAGATTGTAATGAGCGTCAAAGTAATCCGGGCGAATTTGCAGCGCTCGCGAGAGATACTGTACTGCCTTATCGGGTTTTCCGGCGGCCAGCAACGCCGCCCCCATGGCATTGTTCGCGGCTGCGTCATCCGGCCGAAGACGCAGCGCGGTTTCGTATTCTCCCGTCGCATCGGCGAGCCGGCCTTTGGCTTGCATCATCGCCGCGAGGTTGTAATGCGCCTCAAAGTCGGCAGGATTTTTCTCCAAATTGTGTCGGGCCAGCGCCTCCTGCAACACCATGCGCGGATCACCACCCGCCGGATCGTAATGCACCGGCAGAACCTGCAGCCACAGGTGGCACATCTCATCGCTCGAACGGTTACCGCCCATCACGCGCGCCGGAGGACGGTTCGGGTTCAAAGGATTCTCTTCCGAATTGTCATACGCGTATCGCAGACTCACCGTCGTGCCTTTGGGCAGCAAAACCGGCTCCTGATAGCGGTATACCGCCTGCCAATTCAAATTCCATCGCGGGATATGAATGAGCGTTTCCTTCCTTCCGTCCGGCAAAGTGGCATACGCCCGGATGTCTTTTCCCAGATAGTGCGCATGCGGATAGATCGCCAGCAACTCGACATCGATGGGCACCTTGAACTCATCGCTTACCAGAAAATCCTTTTGCCCCGCTGGAATGTCGAGCTTGGCGTCATTCTCCAACTGCAGAAGCATGGGCAACTTCGTCGCGGGATGGTCCGTGAAGTAAATGCCAATGCTGGGCTGGATCACCTCCGTTTTTCCCGACGGCTGCAAGTGCGTATTCAAAACCAGGTCCGTGCCCTTGTCCAGGCGCAGCGCCATTCCCTCAGGTTCCACGTAAGGAATGGTCCCCGGCTTCCAGAAAAGCAAGTGGCTGTCGGGATCGAACGTCTGCGACTCAATCTGAATCTCCATTCCCCCAAATCCGGCTCCCGGTGCGGCCTCCCGCGAACGCAGCGACCCCGCGCGATCCACGAGAATGTTGGCGTGGTGCACGTAGCGCTTGTCTCCCGGACGGATCTCGATCGCCTTCGCCCAGCGTGTCTGCTGGATGGGGAGCTGAAAAATAAAGTTCCAGTAAGTGTCCGTTCCCTGCGGCGGCAGAGTCAGGGCCTTCTGCGCCGTAAGAATCAGGTCGGGAGGGCCCAGCCTCCAACCCTCCGCAATTTTCGGCAGTGGCGGCAGATCGCGAGAGTCACCCTCGATCGCTCCCTGATCGAACCATTCGCGGAAAAGCTTGATCTGCGCCTCCGATAAACGCAGGTCATCGGCAAATTTCAACTTCTGCGGTTCGGGGAGCCACGGAGGCATAGTCCGCGCTTCGGTTACTTCGGCAATCTGCCGCGCATGCTTCTTGACATCAGAATAAGTCAGCAAGGAAAACGGCGCGGCCTCACCCGGTTGGTGACACGTGGCGCAGGAGCGAAACACAATCGGCGCAATGTCACGATTGAAAGTGACTTCGCGCGCGTCGGGTTTTTGGTCGGACGCGGCGCGTGCTGCAGGCCATCCAAACAGCGCCGCGGCCACGCCGAGAATCGTCAGCAGAGTAAGTGACCACGACGGCCACGAGGTAAGCAACCGCGAACTGAGCAACCATGAGGCGAGAGACCAAGCCAGCCCTCGTGTCCCGCGATTCACTCGAGGTCCGAGATGTAACATCCCACTCCCCTGACTTCACTTTTCGCCACCGATTTACCGTCCAGTGCAGCCGAGATCGCGTCAATCAACTCGTGCGTCGTCGGCGCCGGACGTGACTTCCCAGGCTCCACATACCAGTCGTCAATTCGTCCGTCATAAATGAGTTGGTGTTTGCGATCAAACACCGCAACCTCCGGCGTGATCTGCACACGCGCCCGTTTCACCAGTGCATGGTCCGGATCTCGCAGAGCAGGAAGCCGGTACCCGTAATCTGAAAGGTACTGCCGAATGGATTGTCCAGACTCCGTCTTGTCGGGATACACCAGCCAAAAACTGGCATCGTGCCCATACTGCGCGCTGATTTGCTGTATGGCCGGCGCATAGCGGCTGGAGACGGGGCAGTCTGTGCGAAGAAACACCAGAACCACAATTCTGCCCGACGACGCGGCGAAAGGATCAACCGTTTTGCCGTCGAGATCGACGGCTCCCTGTTGCGCCAGCGCGACTGAGGAGAGGCACACAGCAGTTAGCGCCCAGCGTAAGCAGCGACCCGTGGATGAATCGAAGCTGCGATCACACATAAAAACGCCGCAAGCGTAGCGCCGGCTAAATTCTACGAGTGCCGATGAAGTGATGTCTATCTCTGCTTTGGAGCCGCGCGCCGATCCGGCGCGACCACACTGGTTCCCCGGAGGCCTTCAAGGACGGCAACTCGCTGGCGTACCACCGAGCCCCTGCAACATTTTCTTCGCCGAGTCCAGATCCGGATTGAACTCCAGCACTCGAACCACCGTCTTTCTCGCCTCGTCGTATTTCTCCGCCTGGCAATAAACACGGGCGATATTCATACCGATGCTGCTGCGATCGGGAGCTCGCTGAAACGCATCCTGCCAGAGCTTGACCGCATCCTGCAGGTGTCCTTTCTGCGCCTCGATCACGCCAAGGTTGGTTGCGGCGTCAATCAAATCAGGATCGGCGCGAAGCGCCTGCTGGTACAGTTCCCGCGCATTCTCCGTTGCGCCGTGCTTCTGCTCGATGTATCCCAGAGCGGCCAGAAGCGCAGGATCGTTCGGAGCCCCCTTAAGCGCGGTCGCCAGCAGTTTTTGCGTCTGCGGTTCAGCCGCAGTCATCCCGCTCTCTACCAGCGATTCCCACGCCAGCGCGAGGTCCCGGGGATCAACCTCCTGCGACTCCGGGAACGGAACTAATTTTGGCGCCGAGCCATGCTCGTCCGCATCCTGCAAAAACTGCGCCGAAACCTGCGGCCGCCTCGGAATGCGATGGTCCGTGACCTGCGTGTGCGCCACGTCGGTGCTGGGCGAAGAAGGCATGTGGCATGCCGTGCAATCCGGATGATCAGCGTGATGCTTGGCAGCGAAAGATTCTCCATGACATGCCAGACATTTTCCCCGATAGTACGCGACCCGCTCTTCTGGCGCAGGAGACTGGTGTGGATCGTGACAACTGATGCACGACATGGCGTCACCAGCTTTTTTCTTGCAGCCACTCTGCACCAGTGCCTCGACCTGGCTGACCGCGCCCAGTCCCGCGTTTTGTCCTGCGCCCCGCCCACCGACCAGCACAAAATAGCGGATGTAGTCCGCGAGCGTCGCTCCCGGACGAAATTCGTAGACGTGGCGCCCCGCGCGCTCGATGGCAACCTTGCCTTCGAGATGGCATTGCATGCATACCTCGTCTCGCCGTGCCGCGCTCAACTTCGCGGGATTCACAATCGTGCCACCGTTTCCGTTCGAGCCTGCGTTTGCATGTGTAGCACCGGGCCCGTGACAGCGTTCGCAAGACACCCCGTTGTGCGTGAAAGCGGGAGTCGGATAGCGGTTCGCGGTTCCCCTCAGCGGAGCTTGCATTCCACTCACGTGGCAGTGCAGGCAACTCGTATAGGCCGGAAGATTCAACGGAATCTCCCGCGCCGACTGATACGCGGGCGCCATATCCCAAGTCTGTTTATTCGCGTACCAGTTCACCGGGGACTCGAAGAGGAAACCGTCCGTCTCGAAAAGATAGCTGCGGCCGCGCCGTCCTGAACCAATGTAATAGAGCAGTTCCTTTTTCCCGTGAAGCGAAGCATCACCCGGGCGGCCGTGGCCAGGGCGGTCGTAGCTGAGCCAGGCGCGTTCTCCCTCGCGGTAAATACGGTATTGAACACCGGAAGGCTTGTGATCGAACTCCGTGGGAGTCACAGCATCGCTCGCCACAGCATCAATCGCCGGGCCGCTGGCGTGGGCCATGGCCGTCCGCTGGTAGGATTCGAAGATTGCCGAGTGGCAGCGCGCGCAGGCCGCGTTTCCGACGTATCCGCCTTCGCCAGAGGCCGCAACAGATTTCGCCAATTGAATCTGTGCCGGATACTTTTCAGATGCGAGGCTCGCCAGCGTGAGAAGCGAACAGGCTATGCGCGCGACTTTCGGCAACCGGTACAAGCCTTAAACGCTCCTGTATTAATTCGACGGCGCCGTAGCATGCGCACCTAACTCGGCAGCTTTTTGAAGCTCCTGCTTGGCCCCGTCGGCATCCCCTTTTTGCCGCAGCGCCAACCCCAGCTGATAATGGGCCGCAGCGTAGGTGGGCATGGCATCAATGGCGGAACGGAATTGCGAAATCGCGCCGTCGAGGTCGCCCGTATTCAGCAAGCGGCGACCCGAATTCGTGGCAAAGGTAGCCGCTTGCAGATTGTTTTTCTCCTTGGTAATTTCCGCGCCCAGCTTGCTTTCCGCAGCGGCTCCAGCGGAATCCCCGAGCTGACGCAGGATCGACGCCAGCGTGGTGTGCGCGCCTCCGAAGTCCGGCTGCAGCCGCGTTGCCTCCCGCAGCGCATCAGCGGCCTCAGGCAACTTGCCCATCTGCTTCAAAATCGTTCCCAACATGTAATAAGCTTCGGCGTAATCGGGCTGAATCTGAATCGCTTGCCGCATTTGCTCCACCGCTGCCGGAAAATCTCCCGACTGCCACAAAGTAATTCCCAAACTGTAATGCGCATCCACCAGCTTGGGATCCAGGCGAATGGCCTCTTTCCACTCGGCGATCGCGGCGGGCAAGTCATCTTTGAGTTTGAGCGCCAGCGCCAGATCGTAGTGCAAGCTGGCGCGCTCCGGATCAAGAATCAATGCTGCGCGAAACTGGCCCGCTGCCGCATCAAAATCCGTTTTCTGCAAATAGGCGGTGCCCAGATTTTGTAGAAATCCTGCGTCCTCAGGACGCAACTGGAGAGCTCGCTGAAATTCCTTGATCGCCGCATCCGCTCCGCCCTGTTGCACCAGCGCAAGAGCAAGATTGTTGTGCGCTTCCGGGTCGGACGGCGAAAGTTCCACAACCTTGGAAAACGCAGTCACCGCCCGTTCCACATCGCCTCGCCGTTGCAGCAACAGGCCGAAACTCGTCTGCAGGGCCGCGAGATCAGGCTTCAACACGGCCGCGCGTTCAAAAGAGCGGAGAGCCTCGTCGGGATTGGCTGCCTGCTCCAGAAGTCCGCGCTGGTACCAGGCGATGGCGTCGTTGGGATCCAGCTTGATGGCCTGATCGAGCGAATCCTGCGCCTGCTTCGTTTCGCCCTCACTCGCGAGCGCCGCCCCCAGATGTAAATAAGCCGGCTCATACTTCGGATCGAGCCGCAATGCTTCGCGGAATTCTTTTTCCGCATCCGCGAATTTTCGTTGTTGCGCCCAGAGCGCGCCCAGTTCATCGTGATACTCCGCCCGCCCGGGCGCCAGCCGCACCGCTTCCTCGATTTCCGCAGCGGCCTCGTCGGTCTTCTGCTGCAGGCTCAGCGCGCGTCCCAGCGCCTCGTGGGCCTGTGGAGTTTTCGGCGCCAACTGCACGGCGAGACGAAATTCGGTCACAGCTTCGTCCAGCGATTCCGGGGTTTGAAGAGCCTGGGTTTGAAAAACCTGAGCCTGAAGAGCCTGACCCAGGTAGGCGTGCGCGACGGCCAGCGTCGGACGAAGCTTCACCACAGCCCGAAAATGCGCGATCGCGTCATCGACTTGTCCCTGCCGCAACAGAACCTGGCCGAGCATGTTCTGCGCGTCGGCGCTGCGCGGATTGAGCCGCACAGCTTTTTCAAAAGCCTCGTGAGCAGCCGCCATGTCGCCACGCTCCCAGGCAGCGCGACCCGCCTCATACGCCGACGCAGCGGCGCTTCCGGCAGATTTCGTTTGGGCGGCGAGCGGAGCGGCTTGCACGAAAGAATGCACAATAAAGAATGTGCCCAAAATCGTTGCCAGAACTATCAGGGCGCGCGAGAATCGGAGAGCACTCATCTGAACTTGATACGGCGCTGGACTGCGCCCAATACGGCGCCGGTCTTCACAGCGCGCCTCAGTTAACATCGTGAGCAAATCGGGCCATCGCACCAGGTTGGTTCGCAAATGATCCGTTCCAATCATCACGCCAGCTGGACCAGTTTCCTGGCGCTGCTCCTGACGCTGAATCTTCAGCATAGCGCAAGTCAGCCGTCGGAAGCCTGGCATCGCGTGCGCGAGACTCCCGTCATCTCGCCGCTCACCTCGCCAAAAGGCGACGGCTGGGAATCGGCCGGCACGTTCAATCCCGCAGTCGTCGTGCGCGCAGGCAAGGTCATCATGCTCTACCGCGCTCAGGACAAGCACGGCACTTCGCGACTCGGCTACGCCGAGAGCAGCGACGGCCTGCACTTCACGCGGCGACCCCAGCCCGTCTTTTCGCCCACAGAGCCTTACGAAAAAGACGGCGGCGTCGAAGACCCGCGCCTGGTTCAGTTCAAAGATGCCCAGTTCAGCGATGCCCAGTTCGGCGATGTCTATTACCTCACCTACACCGCGTATAACAAGAAAGACGCACAGCTCTGTCTCGCAACATCGCGAGATCTGATTCACTGGCAGCGCCAAGGCGTCATCCTTCCCGCATACCGAGGAAACTGGAACGTCCGTTGGACCAAGTCGGGCGCGATCATACCGGAAAAGATCGACGGGAAATACTGGATGTATTTCCTCGGCACGACCGCCGACAACAAAGACCAAACAGGGCTGGCCTATTCCACCGACCTTATCCACTGGGCCGAGGCCACAACTTCTCCTGTGCTGCCGGTGCGGGAAGGTCAATTTGATTCGCGGGTCGCGGAACCGGGACCGTCTCCCATCGTAACCCCACACGGGATTTATCTCATCTACAACGGCGCCGATGACAAGCTCACATACCGCACCGGCATTGCCGTCTTCGACCGCAACGATCCTGGACGACTGATCTGGCGCACTGACAAGCCGGTGTTCTCTCCCGAAAAAGAATGGGAAAAGGTTGGACAAGTTCCCAACGTTGTTTTTGTAGAAGGCAACGCGCTTTTTCGAGGCCGCGAACTTTTCTACTATGGCGGAGCCGACACCTACGTAGGTGTAGCAGAAGCGCCTTCGATTCAATGACCACACACCAACCGAGTCGTGTTTCGAATTTAAATCGGCGCGATCACCGTATCTGTTGCGCAGGTCGTGCTAGAATTCGCCGCTGCTTCTCATTCTTGTCGTGAGCCTTCATTCAGCAAGCTCCGGCGCCAGCCTGCGACGGTTCCATTCACCCGCCGCAACCGTTCAGTTCAACGCCGTCAGAAATTTCTGCCGCTCGTCGCGCCCTGCCCGATTCGGTCTTGTACACCTCGCGTTTCTATGCTCCTTACTTCTTGTGTTTCCCGCCTCTCTACCTGCGCAGCAGAAGGAGCCGACTCTGCAGTTGTCGCGAACCGTTCGCACCTGGGAGTTTCTTCCCGTCGTCGGTACCCGCGCAGCCTTGTTTGGTGACGAGTCTGGACGCATGGAAGCCTGGGTCTATCCGCTGAAGATTTTTCGCGACTTACATCTGACCTTCCACTCCGGCGACCGTGCCTTGCCCGCGGAAAGTCTGTCGCGCACTCTGGTGGTGCGTCCCGAATCAGCGACTTTGCTCTACGCGTGCGATTCGTTTCGCGTGCGTGAAACACTTTTTGTCCCGGTGCGCGAACAAGGAGCAGTAATTCTGTTCGACATAGAAACCGAACAACCGCTGGAAATCGAGGCAGGCTTCGTCGCGGACTTCGCCCTGGAATGGCCCGCGGCCATCGGCGGAACCGATGTCGATTGGGACGCGAACCGGCGCGCCTTCGTCTTCGGCGAGGAAACCAGAAAGTTTGCCGCGATCGTAGGCTCTCCAACCGGGCAGGATGCACACGAGTCCTACGAAACAAATTATTCGTCGTCGAATGAGAACTCGTTTCGCCTGGGCGTGACGCCGAAGGGGCACGAAACTCGGCTGCTGGTGATCGCAGGATCGGTCGCAGGAATGGAAGATGCGACTAAGACTTATCAGCGCCTGTCGTCTTCCTACGCAGACCTGCTGCGCGATTCCGCCGACTACTACCGAAGACAACTCGCGCAAACCGTCAGCCTTGAACTTCCGGACACAACCTTGCAGCAGGCCTACGACTGGGCGCGCATCAGCACCATCCAGGGGCTGGTGAACAATCCGTACCTCGGCACCGGCCTGGTTGCAGGTTACAGAACTTCGGGAACCAGCCAGCGTCCGGGATTCGCCTGGTTCTTCGGCCGCGATTCCTTGTGGACCTCATTCGCCCTAAACGCTGAAGGAGACTACGCCACCACCCGCACTGCCCTTGAATTTATCAGCAAATATCAACGCGAGGATGGCAAGGTTCCGCACGAGATTTCGCAGAGCGCAACTCTGGTGCCCTGGTTCAAAGATTATCCCTACCCCTACGTGTCCGCCGATGCCACGCCGCTTCTCGTCATCGCAATGAATGACTATGTGGCGCAGAGCGGCGATCTCGCTTTCCTTCGCGAGCACTGGGACAACGCCTGGAGGGCATACCAATTCCTGCATTCGACTTACGATGCGCAGGGCCTCGCGCAAAATGCCGGCGTAGGCCACGGCTGGGTTGAGGGAGGTCCGCTCCTGCCGGTCAAGAACGAGTTCTATCAGGCTGGGCTAGGAGTTGAGGCCCTGCGCGCGCTTTCCAGCCTGGCCGGATTCGCCGGCAAAGATGATCTAAAAAAACAACTCGCCGCGGAGTTCGACCAAAAGCGGGCGCTGCTCGATAAAAGTTTTTGGTCTCCGGAAAAAAAGATTTATGCATTCGGGCTGACGCAAAACAACCAACGATCGGACGAAGCCAGCGTGCTGGCCACCGTGCCCATGTGGTTTGGCTTGCCCGATCCCGGCCACGCCGATCAGATGATCACGCAACTCTCCGAGGCCGAACACGAAACCGATTGGGGCATGCGCATCATCTCCGATCGGTCCAAATCCTACGACGGATCGGGCTATCATTTCGGTTCCGTCTGGCCGCTGTTCACCGGCTGGGCCTCCGTGGGAGAGTACAAATATCACCGCTCGCTGCCCGCGTACTTCAATCTGCGCGCAAACGCCCTGCTGGCCCTCGACGGCTCGCTCGGCCATTTCACGGAAGTTCTTTCCGGCGATTATTACCAGTCTTTCTCCACCAGTTCGCCGCACCAGATCTGGTCCGCGGCCATGGTCATCAGCCCCATTCTTCGCGGCCTGTTCGGATTGCAAACGGATGCGGCGAACCACACGATCTCGCTGACTCCGCACGTGCCCGCGGACTGGACTTCATTCGCCATTCATAACGTTCACGCGGGACCAGTCGCGGTGGATTTTCAATATCACAAAACGCCCGACAGCATCGTGCTCGAGACCAAGTCCACCGGCGTGGGAGATTGCTGGGTAAATTTCTCCCCAGCTCTCAGCCCGCGCGCGCGCGTAGTCGGCGTCGAAATGAACGGCCGTCCCTTGCCCTTCAAGTTGCAATCGAACGGTGGAGGCGCGAGCGAAGGCAAGGCTGAAGCTGAAGTTCAGAACGATGACCAGCATGTGTCCATGCGTTTCCCCGCGCATGTCGGCTCCAATCGCGTGGTGATCCGCGTGAAGAACGATTTCGGATTGGCGCAGTCGAACGAACTTCCGCCCCTCGGCAGCACCAGCCGCGAACTGCGCGTCCTCTCCGAATCGTGGAACCCGGCTCGAACCCAGCTCACGGTTGAGGTCTCAGGGCTGCCTGGAATGCAGTACGAACTTGCAGCCTGGAATCCGTCACAAATCAGTTCGATTGACGGCGCGACACTCGGCCAGGGAAAAATACACATCGAGTTTCCGGGAGCGGGTGACGGCCCTAGCGGAGCAACGAGCGAAGACTATCAGCACCGCACCATCGTCTTTCATTTTGCCAAGCCGTAGAAATGACGCAAGGGAACAGGGGCCAACGCACTCGTTTTTGGATGGAGGCATTTTTATGAATACAGAAAAGATGACGAAGATAATGAAGTGGTTGCCGTTGTGGTTGGCTTGTTTCTGTCTCTTTTCGTTCACCGCCACCGCTCAAACCGCGCCCAACGCTGTGGACGCCGAAGGTCATCAATGGTGGCAGCATGCCGTTTTCTACGAAATTTATCCCCGCAGCTTTGCCGACAGCAACAACGACGGCGTCGGCGACCTGAAGGGCATCACCTCAAAGCTGGATTACCTCAGAGACCTGGGCGTAGACGCCATCTGGATTTCCCCGTGCTTCCCGTCGCCGCAAGTAGATTTCGGTTACGACGTTTCCGATTACGAAGACATCGACCCCATGTACGGCACTCTGGCCGACTTCGACGTTCTCGCCAGCGAAGCGAAGAAACACGGCATCCGCATCATCCTCGACTTCGTCGTGAATCACACCTCCGACCAGCACAAGTGGTTCCTCGACTCCAAATCCTCCCGCACCTCAGCACACCGCGATTGGTACATCTGGCGCGATGGCAAGGGGCCCGGCGAGCCTCCCAACAATTGGCTCTCGACTTTCGGCGGCTCGGCCTGGAAGTTCGATCCCACGACCAGCCAGTATTATTACCATTATTTCTACGCCGAGCAGCCGGATTTGAACTGGCGCAATCCCGCCGTGAAAGACGCAATGTTCGACGTGACGCGCTGGTGGTACAACCGCGGCGTCGCCGGTTTTCGTCTGGATGCGGTCGACACTTTATTCGAAGATCCCAACCTGCGCGATAACCCCATCGTGAAGCCCGGCAAGAATCACTTCGGCGATCCCTTTGAAAAAGACCAATACAACACCAAGCTCCCCGAAGTGCATGATGTGCTCCGCGGCCTGCGCAAAGTCGCGGACGAAAACAATGCAGTCCTGATCGGCGAAACCTGGACCGCCGACATTGCCGAGCTCAACCGCTACTATGGCCAGGGCAAAGACGAACTGCAGTTGCCCATGGATTTTCTTTTCACCACCGTCAACAAACTCTCGCCCGCCGAATTTCGCAAGCAGATCGCCGCCGTGGATGCCGCTTCCGGTTGGCCAACGTTTGTGATCAGCAACCACGACATCGTGCGTTCCTACGACCGCTACGGCGACGGCAAACACAACGACCAGATCGCAAAACTGATGGCTGCCCTTTACCTCACACTGCGTGGAACTCCTATCATCTACTACGGCGAAGAGATCGGCATGAAGACCACGCCGCCCACTCGCAAAGAGGACGTGAAGGATCCCATCGGGCGAATCGGCTGGCCCGAGGAAAAAGGCCGCGACGGCGAACGCACGCCCATGCAGTGGGACGAAAGCGCGAACGCAGGCTTTTCCATTGCCGCCCCGTGGCTGCCCGTCCCGCCGACCTACAAAACCCACAACGTGGCAGACGAGTCCAAAGATCCGAACTCAGTGCTCGAGTTCTACAAGAGCGTGCTCAAGTTGCGCCACACCAGCAAGGCTCTTCTCGATGGCAGCTACGCGGCCCTGAATGAGGGCGACCAGGATGTTCTGTCCTATCTGCGCGCCTATAAGGATGATGTCGTGCTGGTGGCTCTGAACATGTCAGGATCGCCGAAGAAAGTGAATTTCGAACTCAAGCACAACGGCTTCTCATCGGCGAAAACCCTGGTAGCGACCGGCAAGTCTTCCGCCAAGGGCGACGAGGTTTCCCTGGAACCCTACGGAGTTTTCATCGGCCAGCTGACTCGAGTCGCAGCTCATTGACGCACGGCGAGGTCACAGACAAGCTCCTGTTCACTTGCGAGTGACCGATTGCTTCGCGAGGTATTTCTGCGCGGGCACAGAACCGGCCGCTGCGGCAGCCCGCAGAGCTTTCTGTGCAGGCACATTTTTGTGGAGGTCGAGTAGGGCGAAGCCGAGCACCTCTTGAGTGTTGCGGTACATCTCAGCCCTGGGAGCGATTTCATCGGGCGTGCCCGGTGTCACGACTTTTCGCGCTTCGGCAACTGCTTCTTCCGGCCGCTTCGCTGCCAGGAGCACGCGGGCTCGCGCGAGGTGCATCGGTCCAGAATGCGGTTCGGCCGTGAGCCGCAACGCCTCATCAACGGATCCTTCCTGCGCCAGCAACTCCGCCAGAGCCCGGCGCGCCGGTTGATAGTTAGGATCAAGTTCGAAAGCCTTGCGAGCTAACGAAGAGCTCTCCTGCACCCTGGCGGCGACCGTAACGACTGGAGCTGAGGAAGGGCTATGAGAAAGCGCGTCCGCAACAATGGCTTTCAATCCGCCGTGAGCGCCGAAGACTTGGCCATCCCCTGGGTTTTCGACAACTTCGGCCGACCGCGCCGCCAAATACCACAGCCGCGCGGAGTCTGGACAATTCCCTAATGCAGTAAGGGCCTCATCACCAATCGTACGAAAAACGCTCACATCATCGGCAGCCACGGGTACTCGCTGAACTTCCGCTTCTACGCGAAATTCCAGGCTGGCGCACTTGTTTTCCTGCGCCACAGCCGCCGCCAGAAAGCAAAAAAACAAGATGACATTTTTCACGGCGGTCCAACTTCCGTGTAGGGGCGCACCTCGAACGGAATCCCCTGCTTCAAATACCCGGCGCTCATCAGCCGGTCGCGCTCCGTGGGCACCAGGTGAATGCAGCCATGGGAGTTTGCCAGAAAAAAGGCTTTTCCCTGCGCGGTCGCCTGCTCATCGTCTGGCGTCGTGTGGACATAGTAGGCCGTGGGGTGTCCATTGAGCAGAAGATTCCAGCCCCACCGCCCGAAGTCATTTTTTTCCCACGTCGTGCTCCACAGCCGATTGGTTGCAGGATCAATGAACTGCAGTCGCATGCTCGCGATCACATCGGCGAGCTTCACTGTCTTTTTGTCCCTTTGGTTAAAGCTATTTTGCGCCTGCACAACCACGCCTCTGGGACCGGTCGCCAACCGCCAGGTTCCCGGAGCTGCCTCGTACTCGACTTCGTCGTCAGCATTAATGCGCAGGGCGGCGCCCCACGGAATCGCCGACATGGGCCAACTGGGCGTTACTACGTGAATGCGCGGACCCAACACATAATGGCCAGGCGGCGTGGGCTCGACCGTGTGCCCGCCCCTATCGTCGCGGGGGGCGGGCTCGCCTCCGGCCGCTATCATTTTTTCGCCTCCGCCTCCTATCACGTAGATCGTGCCCTGTGTGACGATTTCTCCGTTTGAATGGACAACTGTCCTTTCGCCCGGGAAAAAGACCAGGCGAACTCCCGAGTGCCCGACCACGTGGACTGTCACCGTGGACCATACGCCACCACTGGAAACTTCTGCAGAAATCGTGGTTTGCCCTTTTCGCAGGGCCGTAATCAGGAAGTGGCGCCAGTGGCGATACGCCGGATTGAAAGGCTCCTCATGAACGACGCAGATGGACTCATCATCTACGTCGATCGTTAAATCCTCGCCCGAAGGTCCCCCACCCCATAGTCCGACGTGCGCGTTTTGGCCGACTGTGATGACTTGGGTGCGGGTGCTTTCGGTCCATCCCTGTCTACTGAGATTTGCGTATTTGCCAAAGTGGGCCACAGGGTGTGCCCCTTTCCTGCGAGATGAGCCCGATAATTCTACGCACGAAAAAGGTCAAGTCAAGCGCCAGATGCTTCAAATGCAGAATCTCAGCGTGGACGAGATGTTCCAGCAAATTACGCCGGGCAGGCGACTGGTCGAAAAATGCGGCGGATGGGCACCAGATGGTCTATTGGATCAGTGCCCGGGAAAGCGCAGAGTCTCACGCTCGCTCCACACTGGAGGATTCTCCGTGCAAGCATCTGGTTGAAAGGAAAAAGAATTGGAGGCGCGGGTCGGAATCGAACCGACGCATAAAGGTTTTGCAGACCTCTCCCTTACCACTTGGGTACCGCGCCCCTCGTCCCTACGTTAGCTTTCCGGGCGGAAAAAGTCCATCGGGAGGAGATTAAGGAATCTGGAGCGGGAGACGGGATTTGAACCCGCGACTTCGACCTTGGCAAGGTCGCACTCTACCACTGAGTTACTCCCGCTCGCATTTGCAATTATAAATGACGCGTTCCGGAGGAGCAACGCTACCCACTCCTGCCGAAGGTCCAGCGCACTAGCGGTGTATTCTTTTTGTTGCAAACCATGCCAACCAAGAAACCGTTTCTCCGCGGCACCAAGTGGCTCGGCAACATTCCGGTCGAAGGCGCATGCACCGCATGTGCCGTTAAGTTCAAAGCAATCGCCGGAAGTCATCGCCCCGACCGGGAGGAATATGCAAAGTCGCTGCAACAGCAGTTCGACGCGCACTTGAAGCAAGCGCACGCAGAGCACGACGTCGGTTAAGACCGCGAGGCAAGACCGCGAGGGTAAGACCGCGCCGTGAGTCACTGGCGCCAACCACTTAGTGCGGCGCTCTTAATGCGGTGCCCACTGCGGGTCCTCCTCAGGGCTCACGATCTGCCCGTCGCGCATGTGGATGATCCGGTCTCCATACTTCGCCGCCTCCGGATTATGCGTGATCATCAGGACCGTCTGCCCTAATTCCTGATTCGATTGCCGCAACATTTTCAGCACGATCTCCGAGTTCTTGGAATCCAGGTTGCCGGTGGGTTCGTCGGCCAGCACCACTGCCGGCCTGTTGATCAGCGCTCGCGCTAAAGCCACGCGCTGCTGCTCTCCACCAGAAAGCTCCGCTGGCCTGTGTATTAACCGCTTGCTGAGCCCAAGCAGATCGGTGATGCGATTGAAATGCGCCGGATCAGCCGAGCCGTTGCCCGAAATCTCCTGCGCAATCGCGATATTAGATCGCGCGTCGAGGGTAGGCAGCAGGTTGAATTTCTGGAATACAAACCCGATCTTGCGCTTGCGCATGCGGGTGCGCTCGCTGTCGGAGAGCGCCGCGAAGTCGTCTCCATCGAGCACCACGCTGCCGGAGTCGGCGCGGGTGAGTCCGCCGAGCAGGTAGAACAGCGTGGACTTGCCGCTGCCCGAAGGCCCTACCACGCTGACAAACTCCCCCTTTTGCACGCTGAAGGAGATGCCTCGGAGAGCCTCAACCTCGATCTTTCCGATGTGGTAGGTCTTACGCAGTTCTTTCGCTTCGATAAATGCGCCGGCCATGCCCACGCATGATCTTACACGAAGCGGGCCGCCGGAGGGCTCGGTGCTCGACTGAACGTGGGCTGAAAAGGAATCCGGTTTCAGGCCGCGCCGGCTTGCGATGACGCCTGCATGGGCCGCTGCTGCATGCGTCTCGGGCCGCGCTTTCGCACCAGCAGGATGCGAATGCGCTCCAGCAAGTCCGCCGGCGCGTACATGCCTTTGGTGAGGAACACATCCGCTTGCGATTCGTGGCTGTAGATTCGCACTTTGCTCGAGATCAGCACGGCAGGTGTTTGCGGCGACAGGTTCTTGATGGCTGCGATCAACTGTGGCCCGTCGAGGCCGGGCATCGCCATGTCGGTCACGACCAGGTCAATACCTCCCTGCCGGAACCGCTCCAGCGCATCTTCCCCGCGCGAGAAACTCACCACGCGGTAGCCGCGCGTTTCCAGCATGATCTTGCGATGGGAGAGCGATTGTTCGTTGTCGTCGACACACAGGATAGTGCGCTTTGGCTTCATCAATCCTTTAGCAATCCGCCGCGCTGCCAAAAGAAATCGCGCGCCGGCGGATGGTTTTCTCTATATGAAGAATGTAAGAGCGACCTGCATGCTAACGGTTGCGGCGCGCGGCTGTAAAGTGCCGCCGATGCCAATGGAACTTTCTGGCTATTGATCTTTTCTCGCGCTCGTGGGCGGCACCATTTTCCGCTGTTTGCACGATGTTGCTCACAGAAAAACTTCGCCCCGCAAAACCTCTACCGCGTTGCCGCCGACCCGGACGTTAACTACCCGGTTATTGCTGCGGGATGCCCGAACAAAAATCCGGCTGGGCCGCTTCATCTCCAGGCCCTGCTCAATCAGGACCTGCTCGTCAGGCTTGGCCACGCTATGCGCCACCATCCAGGCCGCAGCGCAGCCGGCGGCGGAGCCGGTTGCGGGATCCTCGCCGTTATAGAAAAGCATGCGCGCATGCAGCCGGGCGGCGCGGTCCACGGTTTCGCGGGACACAAAATAAAAAAACTTCGCGTCAGTCTTTGCGAGAAACTCTGCCGCGCGGTTCATGTCGATGCGTAGATTTCGAATGACCTCGAGCGACTTCAGCGGCGTCACTGTGTAAGGCAGTCCCGTTGAAACAGTCTGGATGGGCACAGAGTCGTCGAAGTCCTCGATGCGCAGTCCGGTTGCCTGGGCCACTGCGTCGCGAGAGTGCGCGGCCCCGAAGACTGGGTCCACCTGTGTCATCTCTGCGAATGCCGATTGCCCAGAGGCTTGTCTGGAATCTCTCTCGGCACCATCTTCTTTAACGTCGTCCTCAAACCGAACCGGCACTGTACCCACATTCAGGTTCAGTCTAACTTCGCGCGCGCCGGTCTGGCCACGCAACGCGAACGCCGTGCCCAGCGTGGGATGGCCGGCAAACGGCAGTTCTTCCTGCACCGTGAAGATTCGGACGCGGACGCCGCGCTCGCGCTCCATTTCTGTGTCGCCCGCGGCCGCATCGCGGTCCCTGGGCAGAATGAAAGTAGTCTCCGAAAGATTCATCTCCTTGGCGATCGATTGCATCTCCGCGTCGCTTAACCCGCGCCCATCGAAAAACACTGCCAGCGAGTTGCCCTCGAGAGGCCGCGAGGAAAAAACGTCCCACTGTGCCATTGCCACTCGTCGTACCTGTCCGCTCACAAGATTGCTCCCCAGAATCGTGCTTAAGGCCAGGAGTTATTGATGCGAACGGAACGGCCGGGACTGACAAAATGTTCCTGAAGGAACACAACTGCGATTTGTAAAAGTGTTCCTGCAGGAACACCTGTGGAAAAGCCCTAAAAAACCGATCGGGAGTAAGTCATTTACGGCGAGTAGCTTATGGGCAAGTGCCGATATATCGGCAGCGCGTGTGGCGAAATAGCCACAGTAAAAACCGGCTCTCGAGGTGGATTGTTTTGAGACGGCGGTTGTTGAAGAGCAGTGGTCAGTGGCCAGAGATCAGTGGCCGGTACATCAGCAGTGATCGCGCTTTGTGCCTTGGGATTTGCAATTCAGAAATTTGCATACCGGCGCGGGGTGGCACTCATTGCCTCGTCAGCTTGAATCGGGCGAATGGCTTGGCTTCGCCCTTGACTACATTGTCGAGCCGGTTCTCCCAGGTGTTGGTTTTCGGGTCGTAGAAGAAAGTATTGGTGAAGCTGGTCTCGCCGTGTTCATCGGTAAAAACGAAAGCCAGCTCATTTTCTTTGGGGGTGGCCACCCCGATGGACTCCGAGGTTGCACCGCCGTACACATCCAACCACACGCAGGCATATTGCCGGGTCTTCTCATTCCAGGCTACGAATACGGTTGCTTCGTATTGCGGCTCGCCTTTGTCGTTCTTGTCCCGCGAGACTTCGCGGAAACGCAGGTAGTGATGCTGGAGTACCCATTCAGCATCGAAGTCATGCATGACGGGTTGCTTGCCCACGGTCCCCTGCAGCAGCCATTTGCCGGCAAGACGGTCGAGCACAGGGGAATTGACCGGTGGCTGTTGCGCTGTTGCGGCCGTTGCCACCAATATCGACACCAGGAACACGAGTGGTTTCATCGCCGCATTCTACATTTTGAGCTCAAGGGGTTCTATGGCGATTTTTCTCCAGTCAGCAGGCGTTTGACACCGGACGAACCACCCTTTTATCCTAAATACGTGCTTAACCCTGCCTTCAGCGGCCGACTCTGTTGTTGTATGCGCAATTGTTGTGTGTACGCGCCGGCGTGCGGGTAACAGGGTCAGCGAGAGTTCCTATCAACCCACCCGCGGCAAACCGGGTGGGTTTTGGTTTTTAGCTGAGATCGCCCGGATTTGAAAGCTGCTGCGGACCAGCTTTCGCAACAAAAATTGAATTCACGAGGAGAAGAAAAAACATGCCTACCGAGACCGCAACTGCAACTGCCAGCATACCCCGGATTAACGACACGGCTCCTGACTTTACCGCCGAAACTACGCAAGGCACCATTCACTTCCACGATTGGATCGGCAACGGCTGGGCCGTCTTATTTTCACACCCCAAAGACTTTACGCCCGTGTGCACGACCGAACTAGGCTACATGGCCGGGCTGCAGCCCGAATTCGCCAAGCGCAACACCAAGATCATCGGCCTGAGCGTGGACCCGGTCAGCAGCCATGGCAAGTGGGCCGCCGACATTGAAGAAACCCAAGGACACAAAGTAAATTACCCGATGATCGGCGATCCGGAACTGAAGATCGCCAAGCTCTACGGCATGCTGCCCGCCGAGAGCGGACACACCTCCGAAGGCCGCACTGCCGCCGACAATGCCACCGTGCGCACAGTTTTTGTGGTTGGTCCCGACAAGAAAATTAAGCTGCAGCTCAGCTATCCCATGAGCACCGGCCGCAACTTCGACGAGATCTTGCGGGTGATCGATTCCATCCAGCTCACGGCGAAGCACAAAGTCGCAACCCCGGTGAACTGGAAGCAGGGCGACGACGTCATCATCCTGCCATCCGTATCGAATGAAGATGCGCAGAAGAAATATCCGGAAGGTTGGAAGTCGCCGAAGCCGTATATTCGAATCGTCGCGCAACCGAAGTAAGCGGGCTTGGCAGCAGCTAGACCATCCTGGAAGATGGCGGACCAAGAAACCGCGGGTGCCCCATTTCTCGCGTCTTTTACGAGAAGTGGGGATTTTTTTATGCGCGCTGTCGGCTGACGGGCAAGAGTTCCCGTCCCTAATGACGGGTTGGGTTTGAACTCCCTGCTTTGGCCTCGTATACTTGCAGGCCGCTATGAAGGTAATTGTGATTATTCCAGCGGCGGGGCTGGGGACGCGCATGGGTCCCATGCCGGGCGCCAGGAGTAAGGCGACGCAGCCGGTTCTCTCCAAGCAATTCACTGAACTGGGCGGGACGCCAATTCTGATTCACACGCTGCGCAAGTTTGCGGCGGTGGACGCGGTGAGCGAGACATGGATTGCGCTACGCGAGAATGAGATTGCGGGATTCCGGGCGCGGCTGGAAAACGAAGCGAAAGATATTCTGAAGAAAAAAGTGGAGTTGGTGGTGGGCGGCGAGCACCGGCAGCAGTCGGTGGAGCATGCGCTGAATGCGGTTTCGGCGGCGCCGGATGACATTGTGCTGGTGCATGACGCGGTGCGTCCCTTTGTGACGGCGGAGATTATTGGCGCAGTGATCGAGGCGGCGAAGAAATATGGAGCGGCGATTGCCGGGCTGCCGGCGGTGGATACGGTGAAACAGGTGGAGCGGACGGCTGAGGGCGCGGTGATCAAGGCGACGATTCCGCGGGCTGGGGTGGTTCTGGCGCAGACGCCGCAGGGCTTTCGCTATGGCGTGATCAAGAAGGCGTTCGATGAAGCCGCCGCCGACGGTTTCACTGGAACCGACGAAGCCTCCCTGGTTGAGCGCAGCGGTCACGAAGTCGCCGTTGTCATGGGCTCACCTAGAAATATCAAGATCACCAATCCAGCGGATATGGAGCTTGCGGAGTTTTATTTAGGTCGCCGCTGACATTCATGCCAAAGACCAACGACCGAAGGCCTACGGCCACAAGGCCCACCACCCGCATCGGGTATGGGTTTGACTCGCATGAATTTCGCCCCGGGATTCCGCTGAAGATTGGCGGAGTGGAGTTGGCGCATGATCGCGGCTTGGGCGGTCACTCGGATGGCGACGTGCTGCTGCATGCGATTACAGATGCGTTGCTGGGGGCGATTGCGGCTCCGGATATTGGGGCGCTGTTTCCGCCTTCGGATGCGAAGTGGAAGGGCGCGGACTCGGTTATCTTTTTGCGCGAGGCTCTGAAACGGGTGCGGGACGCGGGTTATGGGGTGGCGAATGTGGATGCCAGTCTGATTCTGGCTGCGCCGAAGATTGGTCCGCATGCGGCCGGGATTCGGGCACGCGTGGCGGAGTTGCTGGGAGTGCGCGGCGATTGCGTGGGTCTGAAGGCGAAGACTCCAGAGGGGTTGAATCTGGAGAATGCCGCCCTGGCGCATGTAGTGGTGCTGCTGGAGAAGGTGCCGCAGCGGCGGAAGAAGAGGTAGGAGAATCAAAATCATTTCGCCGCGGATTTGCGCGGCTTGTTCTTTTTCTTCTCTTCATTTTCTCCTTCTCATTTATTGTTTTCTTCTTTTCTTCCCCTTCTCTTCATTTTTCTCTTTGATTCTTCCTCCCCGCGTGGAAGATTTTCACTTTGCTTTTTCGGACTCGGCGCTGAGGTGCTTGTGCCGGTCTGCTGCCGCTTTTACCAACGCTCGAAAAATGGATCGCGAGGATTCATCTTTTTCTGTGGAGCGTTCGGGGTGCCACTGAACTGCGAGAACAAAATGATCTGGAGCGGTGCCTTCGAGGGCTTCGATGATGCCATCGGCGGGGCAGCGGGCAGCGATGCGGAGGCCGTTACCGACGGCATCGGCGGATTGATGGTGGGAGGAGTTTACGGGGAGCAGGATTGGGGATCCGGCAAGGGCGTCTTCCTGCTCTGGTGATGGGACGGGATGAGGGGGCGACGGTTGGGAAGAATTGGCGCTCGCTTCGCTTCGCTGGACAGCCGAGGCGGCTGTCGCCACATGGGCTGTGGTGTCTTTTGCCACCTGAGATGCGGCGGTGTCTCTGCGGATGATTTCTGCCAGCTTGGAGTTGGCCTCGATTTTGACATTGTGTGCGATGGCTACCTTTTTTCCTGCTGCGTGGTCTACGCTCGTGCGCAATTTTTCGGGGAGAAAATCCGGGATGTGTTGGATCAGCGATCCTGTACGGAAAACATTGAGGCTCTGCAGGCCGTAGCAGATGCCGAGGATGGGCTTGCGGTGGAGGTAGGCGTCTGCCAGGAGGAGTTCGTCGACGTTCTGGCGAGGGACGTCTGCGGGGGCGGTTTGCGGAGAGCGTGGGGCTTGGAACTTTGCGGGGTCGACGTCGGCTTTGCTGCCGGGGAGCAGGATGGCGTCACAGGTTGCGATTAGGCTTTTTATTTTTTCGGGAGTTTCGTCTAGCGGGATGCGGATTGGGTCGCCGCCGGCTTGCGTGATGGCTAGTTCGTATTGCGGGATGGCGCGCTCGGCGTATTCGCGGTCGAAGGAGTGCGGCAGGGGAATGGCGATGCGGGGTGGCATGGGAGGTATTGTAGCGTCCTTGTGTGGGTGGGACCGGGGCGCGGGCGGGTTCAGGGAAGATGGGCGCTCGCTTCGCTTGCTTGGACAGCCGAGGCGGCCGTCGCCACATGTTCCGATTTAGCTGATGCGCTCGATGGTGGCCAGGACTTTTGTTTGGCGGTAGTGGCGGATTTCCATGACTAGCGAGAGAACGAAGATTATGCCGCCTGCTACTGCGGCCACGGGCAGGGCAATGTAGCGGTAGGCGATGCGCATGTCGGGATGGATGCCGCGCAGCCTGGCCGTGATCACCGTGCCGAGAATGGCGAACAGCAGGGTCACGGCGAAGCAGAGTAGAGTGCCGATCAGCGTCGCGAGAAGCACGCGGACGGGGATGGCATACCAGTGTGGAGAGCGTGGGGGCGGCATGGGTACCAGGGAATTCTACTAGGATCGTGTGGCGAAAATTCGCGATATGGGTTCGCGATATGAGCTTTGGGTTGAGACAAGCGGGCGACGGTTGGGAAGAATGGGCGCTCGCTTCGCTCCGCTGGACGGCCGAGGCGGCCGTCGCCACATGAGTTGAGGGGGTGTCTTCACATGAATCAAGAGCGACGGACAAGGGCGAAACTTGGTCCGGGCGGGGGTACAGGATAAGATAGTAAGAATGTCACAAGCAGCGCCAGCGATTACGCGGAGTCCGGCGGAAGTGGTGCGGGTGACGCCGGTTTCGCAGGCGGCGAACGGGATCTGCTATGCCGTGGCGGGCGAGACGGCGGTGAATTCGTTTGACCTGGAGCGCATGATTGCGGCGGTGCCGGGGAAAGTGGCGTCGGCGCTGGAGCGCAAGGCTTATTACTTTGTGCCGCTGGCGGTGAGCCAGGGCGAGGAGACGGTGATCGCCGACCGCTATGATGTGGCGCTCAGCGACAACGCGGTTTGCCATCGCAATTTGAATCTGGGCGATTCGCAGTGCGTTTTTATTTCGACGCGGCTGATGGACGACAAGTTTTCGGTAGCGTTTGAGTTTTATATCAACGTGGGGCACGCGCTGGTGGAGCGGGCGGGAGTGTCGCACGAATTCAGCGAACTGGCGTGGAGTCAGGTGGAAGCTGGGGTTCGGGGCGAGACATCTCTGGATGCGTTTGACGCGCGAAAGCTGGCTACGGCCGGCGGGCCGGATGCGGAGCGTTACAAGAACGAGTATTTTGAGGCTACGTTCGCCGATACGATTTCGATTTATTTGCTGTCGCTGTATCTGGATGTGGATTACCGGGATCTGCGGGAGCGGGATTATCCGTTGCTGGCGCCTTCAGCTCTGGCCGAGCGGTTGAAGAAAGTGGCGGAGTTGTTTCCGGCGAATGCGGGGTTTGAGTTTGCGGTGCTGTATAGGCGGCACGGGTAGAGGCAGGTCAACTGCTTTCGCCGCAGATTTTCGCGGCGCGCGCGGATTGAGGCGAATTGATTCTGTTTTCTGCTGCTCTGTCTTCTGAAGCATACGTAGAATCCGACGGTCACCCGGGTCAAAAACTAGAGGCAAAGGCGACGGACAGGAGTGTCCGTGCTACAGGGGGCGCGCTTCGGTTTGGACGGGGGGGCGCCCGTCGCCACATGAGTTGGGATCAGCGCGAAACTACTTCTCTTTTCTGCAGCATTCTTAGAATCCAATAGCTGGCGGTGGCGGCGGCCAGGTGTTTTAGGGTGTGACCGCTGACGATGTGGCCGACTGCGAAAATCTGGCGGTCGGCGGTTTCCAGAATCTTAGCTAGAACATAAAGGCCGACTACTACGGCGAAGTCCGAGCCACGCGTGTACTTCGGCGGAAGCAGAAGCGCCAGCAGAAGTACCACGATGGAGTAGACCTGCACGGCGGCGTAGAAACGGAGGTCGCCGTGCGCGTGCAGTTCGCTGGCCCGCCACTGGAGAACGCTGCCTACGCCGATGGCGAGGAGCGCGGGGAGAAGCCACAGGCCGAGGTTAACGCTGACGCGCTCGGCGATCACAGCGTCCACCAGCGTCATGAAGACGATCATGATGGGGAGACGATCCCAGACCAGGCGGGCATTGCCGGGGGCGAGGTGATAGTAGGCCGAACCGAAGGCGGTGAGAAGCAGGCCGGCGAACATCAGTCTGTAAATCCAGCATTCGCGCGAGTCTGCGAAACGATTTTGCGCTGACGGCTGTAGGAGGAAGATCAGGCCCCAGATGCCTACGATCGCGAAGGGAAGGTTGGAGACGACGTCTCCGAAGTTGGGAATGCCGAGCCACGGGCGCTGGTCGGCGAACTGGTGGTAGGACAGGGGCTGGGGGATGGGAGGCAACAGTGGGGCGATGATGGCGATTACGACGGCGGGGGCTAGCAGGAGCATTGGCGCTTTGAATCGTGGCACGGTTCGGGACCTCGGGGTTCGGGGAGGATTCTATCTGGTTGGGACGGGGAGCGAGAGCGGGAGTCGGAGGTTAAGACCGAAGACTATAGTCTACGGCCAGGAGCGGTTGTCCTACACGGGGCGCGGGCTTGGACGGGGGACGCTCGCCATCGGCTTCGCTTGGACGGGCGGGGCGCCCGTCGCCACATGAGTTGGGGGAGTCAGAGCCAAAAGCTAGAGTCAAAGGCGACGGACAAGAGTGTCCGTCCTACACTCACTTGCTGCTGATTATGAAGTTCACGGTGGTGGGCTGGTTGGGAGTGACGGTTACGGATTTTTCCCAGGTTTTTGGTTCGGAAAAAAGAGGGCGGTCAACTTTTTTTTCGGTTAAGACGTCGTAGGTCTGTTGCCGTCCCAGGATTCCCCAGCCTTCGTGCCAGGCCACAATCTGATAGGTTCCGGGCGGGACGTTGGTGAACTCGAACTGTCCGCTGTCGTCGGTGACGGCATAGTAAGGATGCGTCACCACCATCATCTCGGCATTCATCCAGACGTGGCCGCCATTGCAGTGCAGGTGAACCAATCCCGGAGTGGACATGGTGCGCGAGGTGGGCTGGTTCTGGAAAGGAAACGGCAGGTTGAAGCTGGCGGCTCCCTCCATGTGGATGGTGTGGAGAGTGGCGTCGGAGCTTTGCATGGCCAGCGCGGCATTCTGCGGGACCAGAAGAATGTGCGGAACGTAACGGCATTGCTTTTGGTCAAGATGACGGCGCTGCTCGGGCAAGTCCATGGCCTTGCCGCTGGAAATGTTTTTCAGATAGACGATAGTGTTGGCGACGCCGCCTTGGGGGCCTACGATGAGGCGTTCGAGGTCGGTGGTCTTGCGGGAATCGGGGTCGCAGACTTGCGGATCTTTGGTGATGGGGAAGTCCAGGTTATGCGGCAACGGGCCGGCCCATCTGACGGTGCCGGAGATGGTGCCGCCGTCCGTGACCTGGATGACTTGATAGTTTTGGGCGAAGGCCGCAGCTGTGGCGGCGAAATAGAGGGTCAGAAAAAAAACACTTTGAAATGCCCGGCGCATCGTTTCCTCCGAATGCCTGGCGATCGGCGCGTCCTGGCGCCCCACCACGCATAAGAATTGGCGTTACATCTTGCGCGCTCCCACGGGCTTACGTCCCTACTTTCGGGAAAAGGCTGTAACACGGCCGGGGTTCTCCGGTACAGCAAATTGTGGTTGCGTTTCTTGCGATTCCGGCGTGGAGGAACCGTTTCGAGAAACGGCAGGTGAGCGGAATCCTTTTTAGGGTGCGCCCGAAATGGTACGTAGTCGAGATTACTGAAGTCATCGGCGAGGGCGCTTTTGGGGCTGGACGGGGCCTGAGTGCCCGTCTTCGCACGGGCGGCCAAGGGTGCCCGTCTTCACATGGACGGGGGCGCTCGCCTTCGGCTTAGATTGGACAGCCGAGGCGGCTGTCGCCACGAGGGCGGTTGAGACTTTACAATCATTGCCCATGCTTGTCACTGTGCGATCATTCGCGAAGATTAACCTTGGACTGCGCATTGGGGCGGCGCGGCAGGATGGGTTTCATGAGCTGCTCACGATCTATCAGACGATTGGGCTGCATGACGATGTTCGGGTGAGTGTGGGGCGGGGCGCGGGGATTGAGATCCGTTGCGCCGATCCGCGCGTGCCTCGGGATGAGTCGAATACTTGCTTCTGCATCGTGGAGAAGGCTCTGCGAGTTTTGCAGGCGAAGGGCCGTGTGCTCATCGAGATTGAGAAACGGCTACCGGTGCAGGGCGGGTTGGGCGGGGCGTCGGCGAATGCGGTGGCTGTACTGCTGGGGTTGGAACGGGCGCTGAAAAAGTCGTTGCCGGCACAGGAGAGGTTGCGGATCGCGGCGGAGGTGGGATCGGATTTGCCTCTGTTTCTGGTGGGTGGGACGGTGCTGGGAGTGGGGCGCGGGGAACAGGTTTATCCGCTGCAGGATTTGCCGGCGATGGCGTGTGTGGTGGTGACCCCGGAGGTTGGGGTTTCGACTCCGAATGCTTTTGCGCAGTGGGATCGGAGGACGCAGGGAGCTGGGGGGGCGGTGATGGCGGCCGCTGTTTCCAGACGCGCAGAAAAGATTGCCGAGCTGCGCTCGGCCCGGCCCCTTCGACTTCGCTCAGGGCAGGCTCGCAAGAGTGCCCCACCCAACACAAACCGTCCCCACACAGCCACGTCCCGCACAAGCGCTGAATTGACGGTACGGGGACCATCCGATAGAATGGTTGAGCTTGGCCGTGAGATGTCGGCGTGGCTGAGCGAGATTTACTCCGGTGCTCCTTTTAGAAGGGGCCGGGCCGAGAATCCGCTTCTTGAGCTTGTCCGGACCGGGATCGAAAACGACTTTGAACAAGTCGTCTTTCCTGAGTATCCCGAGTTGAGTGAAGGTAAGAGTGCGCTGGAACGCGCTGGGGCGGTGTATGCGTCCTTGTCGGGTTCCGGGTCGGCGCTATATGGGTTGTTTGGGTCGCGGGTGGACGCGGCTAAAGCCGCTGACAGGCTCCGGAGAGAGGGTTGGGCTGCGCAAGCTACGGCTACGCTGACTCGGCGGGCTTACTGGCGGCGGATGGTTGCGGGCTAGGCTTGTGCTCGGTGCGCTCGCCTTCGGCTTCGCTTGGACGGGCGATGCGCCCGTCGCCACACGGTTCTTGGCTCGGACGGGGCGTGCGAGTCGGGCCTGAATTTTTGATTGTTGATTTTTGATTGTTGATTGACAATGAGGTCGGCTGATTTTTCGATCAGCAATCAACAATCCGGCAATCAACAATGGCTTACTGGGCCGTCGACTAATGGTAGGTCAAGTGCCTTTGGAGCACTTTGTCTAGGTTCGAATCCTAGCGGCCCAGCCAGAAAAAGCAGCTATCAGCTCTCAGCCAACAGCTCTCAGCTTGAACGGAGAACTGGCGGCGGCGGGGTTTTTGCTGATGGCTGAGAGCTGACGGCTGAGAGCTAACCTATGGCTACTTTAGTCACGCCGACTGACAAGGCTGAGAAGGTTGAAAAGAAGAGTCCACCTGTGACTGACGAGAAGCTGGAGCGGAAGCCGCGTCCGCGGGTGGATGAGAAGTTTAAGATTTTTTGCGGCACGGCCAACCCGCAGTTGGCCGATGAGGTATGCCAGTTTCTGGGCATGCAGCGGGGACAGGCGCAGGTAACGCGCTTTGCCGACGGCGAGGCGTACGTGCAGATTCAGGAGAACGTGCGCGGCGCGGATGTGTTCGTGATGCAGCCCACGTGCCGTCCGGTGGACGGGCATTTGATGGAGTTGCTGCTGATGATTGACGCGCTGAAGCGCGCGTCGGCGCGGCGCATTACGGCGGTGATTCCGTATTTTGGTTATGCGCGGCAGGACCGCAAGGACAAGCCGCGCAGTCCGATCTCGTCGAAGCTGGTGGCGGATTTGCTGACTACGGCGGGCGCACACCGGGCGCTGATTGTGGATTTGCACACGCCGCAGTTGCAGGGATTTTTCAATATTCCGGTGGATCATCTGTTCGCTTCGCCGGTGCTGGTGGATCACTTCCGCAAGCTGAACCTGCCGAATTTGACGGTGGTTTCGCCGGACGCGGGCGGCGTGGAGCGGGCGCGGTTTTTTGCGAAGAAGGTAGACGCAGCCCTGGCGATCGTGGATAAACGCCGCGTGGAAATGAACGTGGCCGAAGTGATGCACGTGATCGGCGATGTGAACGGAAGGACTTGTCTGATTATCGACGATTTGATCGATACGGCGGGCACGCTGGTGAAAACGGCGGCGGCGCTGAAGGAAAACGGAGCGACGGTGGTTTATGCCTGCGCTTCGCACGCGGTGCTTTCGGGGCCGGCGGTGGAGAACATCAAGAATTCAGTGATCCAGGAACTGGTAGTGACGAATACCATCCCGCTGAACGCCGAAGCCGATGCGGCGCGTACCGAAAAGGGCGGGAAGATTACGGTGCTCTCGATTGCGGGATTGATTGGGCGCGCGATTCAGGCGAATCACGAAGAGACTTCGGTGAGCAAGTTGTTTGTGTAGGGTAGCAAGAATTTTTGCAGGCGCCGGCGAGAAGCAGGTTCCTCCACTGCGCCGTCGCTATGCTCCGGCTCCGGTCGGAATGACAATACTGTAAAGGGAATTGAATTCTATGGCGACTGCAATTGAAACCAACGTACTCGAAGCGCATCCGCGGGAATCGGGCAACAAGAACATGGCCCGGCGAGTCCGCATGGGCGGGAAAATTCCGGGCGTGCTTTATGGCGCGGGCAAGAACTCACTTTCGGTGAGCGTGGACCCGCGGCAGGTGACGCGCATCCTGAACTCGAAGACTGGGCACAACACGATCTTCGATCTTGCGCTGAATGGCGGCGAGCAAACCAAAGCCATGATCGTCGATTGGCAGTACGAGCCCATCAAGGGCAAACTGCTGCACATCGACTTAAAGCGGATCGCCATGGATAAGGCGCTGAAGGTGAGCGTGCCGATTTTCCTGCGAGGCGAAGCGGCGGGCGTGAAGCAGGAAGGCGGAATCCTCGAGCAAATGCTGCGCGAGGTGGAAGTCGAGTGCCTGCCGGCGGATATTCCCAGCCACGTCGATGCCGACGTGAGCCATCTGGTGTTCGGCAAAGTGCTGCGCGTGTCGGATTTGGCGCTCGGTGAAAAGCTGAAGGTGCTTACGGATCCGCATCAGCCGGTGGCGCACGTCACCACGGTGAAGGAAGAAGTTGTGGCTGCGCCGGAAGCAGTGGCGGCGGAAGCGGGAGCGGTTCCGGCCGAGCCCGAGGTTATCAAGAAGGGCAAGCAGGAGACCGACGAGGAAGGCGCCGAGGGTGCGGAAAAGGCCGAGAAGAAGCCGGAGAAGGCCGAGAAGAAGGAGAAGAAGTAGCGGCGTGGAGAGACGGGCGTCATCGCCCGTCCGGCCGAGCGAAAGGCTCGGCTTGGGGTAATGCAGGGGCGCTGGGTGAGGCATTTGGCATTCGTAGCGCTGCCCCCGGCGGACGAGGGGCGTCCGCCGCTCCATGAGCGAGGTAAGTTCGGGATGGTGGCGTGAAACTGATCGTCGGTCTCGGCAATCCGGGTATCGAATACCAGTTTTCGCCGCATAACCTGGGCTTTCTGGCGGTGGATCGCATTGCCGGGGATTTGAAAGTTGAAGTCAGGAACCGGCTCTGCCGGGCTTTGACGGCGCGCGTTGTGATTGAGGGCGTTCCGGCGCTGCTGGCCAAGCCCGAGACTTACATGAACTTGAGCGGTTTATCGGTTCGGGAGCTGGTCGAGAAGCACGAAGTGGTCGTGGAAACCGACCTGATTGTGATTCAGGACGAACTGGATTTTCCGCTGGGCACGTTGCGCATTCACACGCGGCGCAGCTCGGCGGGGCACAACGGCATTGAGTCGATCATCGACGCGCTGGGGAGCAATGATTTCCTGCGCATCCGGATTGGCGTGGCGCCGGAGCATAAGGTGGAAGATGGCCAGCGCTATTTGCTGGCGCCGATGCGCAAGGCCGACCTCAAAGTGGTGGACGGAGTTCTCGACACTGCGGCGGAGGCGGTCAAGGTGATTTTGAAAGATGGTCCGGCGGCGGCGATGAACCGCTTTAACCGGAAAGAAGAAGGGACTAGGGATTAGGGGACAGGGGTTAGAAGACCCAACACCGGTTTTACTAACCCCTTGCCCCTAGCCCGTGACCTCTGCTTAAAGATTTGGAGACAGCGAATGAATCGTACTTATGAGTTGATGTTTATCGTCCGGCCTGACATGACGGACGAGGATTTGGACAAACTGGTTTCCACGCTGGGGACGGCGGTGACGTCTTCGAATGGAACCGTGAAGAGTGTGGAAAAAATGGGCAAGCGGCGGCTGGCGTATACCGTGCGCAAATTCCACGAAGGAGTTTATGTGCTGCTGACCGTGGAAGGCGGAGGCGGGGTGATGCACGAACTGGAGCGCCGGCTGCGGGTGACGGAGCCGGTCATCAAGTTCCTGACCGTGCGCATCGACGAGGAACAGAAGCGCCTCGATAAGATCAAAGCCATCCGCGACGCGCGCAAGAAAGTAAGTGCGCAACCGGCGGCGGCTGCGCCCGCGGAAGAGGCTGCGGCGGTGCCGGCGGCGGAAGCTCCGGCTTCTGCGTAAAAAGCAGTGGCTAGTGGCGAGTGATCGGTGGCCAGTAAGAGGGGCGCGGACCGCGGGCTTCGGGCGACGGTTCTGCCGGCGCTTATACCGACATTTGACTAATCACTGAGCACCAACGACTGATTCTAAGTGAGCACGATTTTTAAGGAGCACCATGGCAGAAGAAACGAAAGCACCAGCGCCAGCGGCGGAACGAGCAGCCGGCGATGCACCTGCACCGCGCGAGGCACATGCCCCGCGATCTTTCGGAGATCGTCCGAGTGGAGATCGTCCCGGCGGCGACCGGCCGCGTTTCGGCGGCGGGGGTGGCGGACGGGGTCCGGGCGGGCCTCCGCGCGAAGGCGGACGCAAATTTTTCCGGCGCAAGAAAGTGTGCAAGTTCTGCGTCGAGAAAATCGAAAGCATCAACTACAAGGATTACCGCATGCTCGGACAGTTCGTGGCCGAAAGCGGCAAGATTGTGCCGCGGCGGCTGACCGGCGTGTGTTCGCCGCACCAGCATCGGCTGTCGGCCGCGATCAAGCAGGCGCGGAACATTGCTCTGCTGCCGTTTGCCGGGCGGGCATCGTAGGAACACAGCTGTCAGCTATCAGCCGTCAGCTCTCAGCTTATTCCTGCTGGTGCTGGGGGTTTTGATTTGGCTGAAAGCTGATAGCTGAGAGCTGACAGCTCAAAAATCGGAGTCATACCATGGAAGTCATTCTCAAAGAAGATGTAGTGAAGCTGGGCGCGCGCGGCGACGTGGTGAAAGTTGCCGAAGGATATGGGCGCAATTACCTTTTGCCGCGCAAGCTGGCCATTGAGGCTAACGACGGGAACAAGGCCGTCATCGTGCAGATGAAGGCCGCGTCGGTGCGCCGTTCCGCTAAGGAGAAAACGCAGGCCGAGGAACTCGCCAAGCAGTTCGAGGGCGTCTCGGTATCGTTCCAGCGCAAGGCGGGCGAGGGCGATCAACTCTTCGGGTCGGTCACGTCGAGCGACATCGGCGAGGCGCTGACCAAGAAGGGATTCAACATCGACCGGCGCAAGATTCAGCTGCATGAGCCGCTGAAGACTGTGGGCGAGTTCACGATCCCGGTCAAGCTGCACAAGGATGTGACGGCGCATTTGAAGGTGGTCATCGAGAAGGAAGCGGTCGCGGAGCAGAAGTAGAACTTTCCTGCCCACCGCTTGTTTATCTCGTCACCTGGTCATTTCGTTATTCGGTCAGGCGGAACTCCCCGTGCAGCGTGGCGTTGGAGTTTTCGCCGACCCACACGTCGAACTGTTCCGGTTCCACGACCCATTTCTTCCCGGCCGGACTCCAGAATTGGAGTTCGTCTTTTCCTATCGCGAAATGCACGGTGCATTTCGCGCCCGGCTCCAGCGTAACCCGCTCGAAACCCTTCAATTGTCGCACCGGGCGCGAGGCGCTGCCCGCGCGCTGATGAATATAAAGCTGGACCACGGCGTCGCCTGCGCGGCGTCCGGTATTGGCGACGTCGGTTGACACATCGATGACGTCTCCGGCTCGCGCCATCGGAGTTACCTTCAGGTTATCGAACGAAAACGTCGTGTAACTTAGGCCATGGCCGAAGGGATACAGCGGCGTGCTGAGAATATCCCAATAACGCGACTTGAAATCGGGCTGCGTTTCCGGATTCTGTGTGAGGTTGTGGTTGTAGTAGAGGGGAAGCTGCCCGGCGCTGCGAGGCCAACTCACGGGCAAGTGCCCTGCAGGATTCGCATCGCCAAAAAGTATGTCAGCGATGCCATGGCCGCCCTCGTTGCCCGGGTACCACGCTTCGAGAATGGCAGGAACATGCTCGGAAGCCCAGGTTATGTCGAGCGGACGCCCGTTGATCAGCACCAGAACGACGGGCTTACCAGTGCCCGCCACCGCCTCCAGCAATTCTTCCTGGCCGTTAGAGAGTTTCAGTGAGGATCGAGAAGCATACTCCGCACTCATCAAGTCAATCTCACCCAGCACCAGGACTGCGACATCGCTGCGACGGGCCAGCGCGACGGCGTCCTGTATCGCTTGCTTCGCTTCCTGCTGAGTCTGTGCAGGTTGTTCCTTGAGGGGGACAATCGGGACACCCTCAAACGGCGACGGAAATTTCCGCGTCAGGTTGGGGCCGTGGGCGTAGGCAACGTTCATTGCCGAACCAACTTTTTCCCGGATGCCCTGCACGATACTGACGGTTGAACCGGGCTTGGTCATGGCGCCCCACATCGACAACAGGTCGTCTTCGGCATCTCCCAACGGGCCGATGACCGCGATGGAATGGATGGTCTTGCCGCTCTTACCAGTTTTATCCAGAGGAAGCAATGCGCCTTCGTTGCGCAGCAATATGGTCGAGCGCTGCACCGCGCGGCGGGCCAACTGCTGGTGAGCGGGAGCGTTCAGCGACTGCTCGATTTGCGATTCGTCGATGTAGGGGTGCTCGAACAATCCCATGCGGAATTTGGTTTCGAGAATCGGCAGAACGGCATCGTCAATCTGCTGCATCGAAATTCGTCGCTGCTGAATTTCCATGGGCAAGTACTTGAGATAGGTGCCGCTGGCCATGTCCATGTTCAATCCGGCGGCGAAGGCCTTATGTGCGGCGTCTTGCGGGTCGCGGGCGTAACCGTGTGTAACCAGGCTCCTGACCGCGAAGGCGTCACTGACCACAAATCCCTGGAAGTCCCAGGAGTCGCGCAGGACTTCGCGCAGCAGCCACGGATTGCCGCTAGCCGGCACATCGTTTAAATCCATATAAGCGCTCATCACGCTGCCGGCACCCGCATCCAGAGCGGCCTTGAACGGCGGGAGGTAAATATTCCAGAGCTCTTCTTCCGGGATGTAGGAAGAATCGTAGTCGCGTCCTCCGTCGGCGGCTCCATACCCGGCGAAATGCTTCACGCATGCCAGCAGGCGATCCTGGCCCCCCGGTTCTTTGCCCTGAAATCCCAGTACCTGGGCACGCGCCATTGCCGCACCGAGGAAAGGATCTTCGCCGGCCCCTTCTACCATCCGGCCCCATCGCGCATCTCTTGCAATGTCCACCATGGGTGCGAACGTCCACTGGATTCCGGCAGCGCGAGCCTCCTCAGCCGCCACCGCTTGCGCATCTTCGACCATCTTCGTATCCCAGGAAGATGCCATCGCGATCGGCGCCGGGAAAATCGTGTGGTAGCCATGAATCACATCCAGTCCGAACAGGACCGGAATGTGCAGCCGCGATTGTTCCACCGCCACATGCTGCAGTCGGTTGATCTCCTTCGGATCAGATACCCACAGAATTGAGCCCGCGCCGAATTGCTTCAGGATCTCTTCCATCGGCTGTTTCACGTTTTCGGTAAATTCGGGAGCGGGGAAACCGGGAAGCTGCGATAGCTGGGCAATTTTTTCGTCGAGCGTCATCTGCCGGAGCAGGCCTCTGGCTTTGTCCCGAACTTGCTGCTCAGTGAATGAACTCGGGAGCGAATTCAACGAGGTCTGCCCGGCAACTTGACCAGGCTGGCAGAGTAGAACTCCCACGACGATTGAGCAGTGAACCCAACCGGCGCCTGCTGTTCGCCTTTTCACGCTTTCTCCTCCGGAACAAGTCAGACGTACTCGAACGGGTGGGAGTATACATCCACGGGGGCGGAGTCACGACGATTTCCGACGTCTTCGGCACGGTGACGTCGAGGGTGATGAGTCGACATCAGAATCAATCCTGGTACTGGTAAACGTCGGCGCAGTGCTGAATGATCTGGGCACGCCTTTACGCTCACGTTTCCAGGCGGCAAATGGACAACATGATGCCCAGCGCGCTCGGACGGCGGAGTTCCTGGCCCTCCAGTTTTGTCACCAGCCTGGTGGGTTGGATCAGCTTCTCAATTATGGTCCCGCTGGCCGCAGGCTACTCGGGGCAGCCGTGGCCATTGCTGGGGATCGCGGTCGTGATGGCCATTGCGCAGGTATTGATCTTGCGGTCGGCCTTCTTTCTTCTGCGCCTGGATCGCGGGCTGTGGATCGGCGCGGTTTGGGGTGGGGTAACAGGCGCCCTGCTGATCTGGATCGGAGAATGGGTATTTCCGTTGCTCCGGGCGCGGGCGCTGCTGTGGCTGGCAAACGGCGTCTACATTGGATTGGCCGTGGGAGCTTTTCTTTCTTACTTCTATCGCGACGACCGGGGGATCGAGCAGGCGGCTCAGCAACAGGGAACGTCCGCACAGTACGGGCGCGACGCGCACTGGCTGGAACCGTTTGCTTTTGGAGCCGTCGCCTATCTGATTGCTTTTCTGCCGCGCTCGCCGGGCCTTGGGTTTTACGTTTTCGTGGTGGGCGCATTTGTTGGGGTCTTCGCCGCAGGCTCGAGCCACTTTTCTCCTGATCGCTGGAAAGGCTCCGCGGTGATGTTGATTTTGATTCTTGCCGTAGGGTCGCTGCTGGGCGCTCTAAGCAGCTTGCTGTTTCGCCAGTTTGCCGGCGAATTCTGGGGGCATTACTGGCTGCTGGGCGCCATCGCCGGGTTTCTTACTTACTTGAGTACGTTCCTGCGCGGACGAAGCCTGGCCAGGCGCGAGACGCAGGCTTAGCCGGTCGTGAGACGCTATGAATCCGCTGCCCACCAATCTGCTTTTGATCAATCGCGTACTGCACATTGCTGCGACGTGCACCTCGCTGGGAGGCTTGTTCTATGCCAGGATGGTGCTGTTGCCCTCGTTGCAAGTGCTGGATGAGCCAGAGCGCGGGGTGTTTCTGGGCCAAGTGATCCGAAGATTCGCTTACATCAAATGGACGGGCGTCACGGTGGTCGCCGTTACGGGCGTCATCCAGTGGCTGCAGATTTATCCTCATGTGCGCAACCAGCAGCTTTACCTCATCTACTTCCTGATCAAGATGATGGGCGCGGTCGGCTTATTCTCCATCACGTTTCTACTTGCTCTACCGGCGGATGCGCTTCGCGGCATGCAGGCGAAACGCGCCTTCTGGTCCGCCGTAAACATTGTTTGCGGACTTACGATACTGATTGGGGCTGCTTTGATGCGGACGGCGCACTAAAGCTCCAGGGCGCGCCTAAGCTGAATCCGGGCAGAGCGGAGCGGTGATCTTAATGGAAGTGACATCCCTGGCCCCGGTTGCATCAGGGCTAGGGCAATTTCGCTGCCACGCTGGGACGAATGGTTGTGTTCCACTGTTCTGTTTCGCCGTAAATCTTTGTCCCAGAACGACCTACGGCCCACAAAAATCATCCCGACAGCTATAATTTCTGCTCACGGTTCCATGGACCACCCGTCTATTCCTGTGCAGGCCCGGATTCAGTGCTGAACCATATAGCGTTGACCCGCGACTTGCAGAGGACACGACAGAATGCCGGCCGAAGCATGGGTAGTGCCGTTTGCGGTTAGCCAACGGGCCCACTCGGGACGAAGCGAGAGAGCGGAAAAAGTCGGCGGTGGAAGAAGTGAGAACCAGCTTACGGAGAATCAGGACCCCGCGAGGGGCCGCATGGCTGGGCTAGATCGGCAAACTCAAGACCGCCGCATCGACGACACGATGCTGATTCGCGAGGCGCAGCAGGGTAACCGCGGCGCGTTCGAGGAGCTCGTGCGTCACTACGACCAGTCCGTTCTGCGACTGGCGCTTCATCTCACCGGGACCGAGCAGGACGCTCAGGACGTCTACCAGGACGCCTTCCTGAAGGCTTACAAGAACATCGGCAGCTTCCGGTTCGAGTGTTCCTTTTACACATGGATTTATAGGATCGTGACCAATTTGTGTCTCGATCACCTGCGCAAGAAAAACGTGCGCAAGGAGGATGCTCCGGTCGCGAAAGATGCGTCGGGCGGCGAGTATGACTTGCTCGATCAGGTGCCGGATGGGCGGGCGGGAGCGAATCCGGAACGCGATTTGATGCGGCGTCAACTGGGAGCGCGGATTTCCGGGGCGCTCGAGAAACTGACTCCGCGGGAGCGCATGGTGTTTGAGCTGAAGCATTACCACGGGTTGAAGCTGCGAACTGTGGGGGAGATTTTGCATACCACGGAAGAGACGGCTAAGAATACTTTGTTTCGGGCCACGCAGAAGTTGCGCGGGGCGCTGGCGGATATGAGATGAACTGGTAGTAGGGACGGGTGCGGCCCGGCTTCGCCAGGGCCGGACAGCCGAGGCGGCTGTCTCCACCTGGTTCGTGGTGGCTGTCTCTATGTTGTCGGTGGCGACGAGGTGCGATTATGAAATGTGAATGGGTTCGAGAAAATATTGTGCTGCAGGTTTATGGGGAGCTGGCGGATGACGCTCGTCATGAACTGGAACAGCATGTGGCGCGCTGCGCGGACTGCGCGGCGGAACTGAAGGCGGAGCAGGAATTCCACGTGCTGCTGGCGAACGCCCCGGCACTTGAGCCGACGCCCAACCTGGTGGCGGCGTCGCGCATGCGCTTGCAGGAAGCTTTGGAGACCGCCCAGCAGGGGGCTTTCTGGCACAAGTTTGCGTTTGATCCCGCAAGCTGGCTGCGACAGGTGAAGTTCTCGCCGGCGCTGGCTTCTGCGATTCTGATTTTCGGTTTTGCGGGCGGAGTTGGAACGGCGTACAGGATGTTTCCTGGTTCCAAGGCTCCGACCGACACGACGGCTCGCACACCAGTAGTAGCCCCCACCGAGGCCGCGATCGCCGGCATTCGTTCCATCACGCAGACTCCGGGCTCGAGTCAGATCGACATCAAGTACGACACTGTCGCGACGCAGGATGCACAGGGCTCGCTGAACGACCAGAAAATTCAGCAACTGCTTTTGTACGCAGCCCGCAATAACTACAACTCCGGGCTCAGCATGGATTCCGTCAATCTCCTGACGCAGAAACCGAATGACGCGCAGGTGCAGGAAGCTCTGCTCTACGTGCTGCAGTACGACTCGAATCCGGGAGCGCGGTTGAAGTCGCTCGGCGCACTGGGCGCGTATGTGAAGAGCGATCAGCGGGTGCGCGATGCGGTGTTGACGGCGCTGGTGAACGATGCGAATCAGGGCGTGCGCACCGAAGCGCTGCGACTGATCGAGCCGGTCAAGGCAGATGGCAGCGTGCGCGGCGTGCTGCTGACGCTGGCGGCGAAAGATCAGAGTACTTACATCCGGTCGCAGGCTCGCACTATGCTGGCCCAGCTGCCGGAGATTGACTAAGAAAGCGAAAGCAGAAAGAGGCAGATGAATTGAAACGTTGGTCACAAATCGTTGGGCTGGCCGGAGCGCTGGTCCTGCTTGCGCCTCTCGCTCTTGTTCCGCGGGGCTGGGCGCAGGAAACCCACATATCCCGCGAAGGCGACACCTGGGGGCAGCAGGTCACAGGCTCGCTGGCATCGGTGAAGAACCTGCGAGTGAAAGTGGATATGGGCTCGGTGGTAGTGCGCGGAGGACAGCAGCAAGGCATTAATTATGTCGTTCATACGAACTTCAAGACCTCCTCTGAGCAGGACGCGCGCCGCCAGTTCGAGCAATACAAAGTAACCGCATACGTAAAGGGCGACACCGCCTGGGTCGTGGGCGACTGGCAGGGAGGACGCCGGCCACGACATTTTTCCGGCGAGGTCTCGATCAACGTTCCACGCGAAATGTTGCTAGTTAAGCTTGAAACAGAAGGCGGCAACGTGGATGCCACGGGGGTTACCGGCCGAGTGGAAGCGGAGAGCGGCGGCGGCAGCATGCATCTCGATGACATCGGCGGAGGCGCTAACGCGGAGACGGGCGGCGGTTCAATCGACGTGGGCACGGTGGGCGGCGATCTTGGGTTGCATACCGGCGGCGGCACGATTGAGGTGCGTCAAGCCAACGGCAAGGTGGTCGCGGAGACGGGCGGCGGCGCCGTGAAAATTCAGTCGGGCGCGCAGGGTGCGGTGATCGAAACCGGCGGCGGGAGCGTCGAAGTGAAGCAGTGCAACGGGAAGCTAAAGGTCTCGACCGGTGGCGGCAGCATTGACCTGGGAGATATCAACGGCCCGGTTGAGATCGAGACGGGCGGCGGGACGATTCATCTTAGTTCCGCAAAGGGTGCAGTACGGGCGCAAACCGGTGGCGGCGGCATCGAACTTTACGGTGTGCCTTCGGCGCGTGCGGAAACCGGTGCGGGCAGCATCATCGTGAAGCTCGTGAACACGGGCGCCGAGCGCAACGATTCGATGCTCGAGACCTCGGCCGGCGATATTACCGTCTACATCGCGCGGGATGTGGCGATTTCGGTGCGTGCCAGCGTAGAGCTGGGAAACGGACACCGCATCACTTCGGACTTTTCCGACATTCACGTCAGCAGCGAGGGCGGCGGTGACTGGGGCGGACCGAAGACGCTTACGGCTGAAGGCAAGTTGAACGGCGGTGGTCCGGTGTTGAAGGTGCGTACGACTACGGGCGACATTTGCATCAAGCGGGCGGAGCATTGATCGGGACGACCGATCGGAACTACCTGAGAAATCTCTGAAGATCGCCGCGTTTTTCTGGCGAGCTTCCGCGGTACGCTTGCAAAACTATTCTGAGGGCGATGGCCATGCGGAAATATATTCTGACGTCTCTCACGGTGCTGCCTCTGCTGCTTAGTTTTTCTCACGCTGCGCAAAACTGGTCGGTGGATCCTCCGGCGCCCTACGGCATTCCCAGCGAGGATTCCAGCACCGGATCGTATCTGGGGGTGGACATCAGCGATGTGAGCACAGAGCGGCTTTCGGCGCTGAAGTTGAAAGAGGAAAAAGGCGTTGAGGTCACCATGGTGGACCAGGATGCTCCGGCGGGCAAGGCGGGCATCAAGGAGCACGATGTCATTCTCAGCATGAACGGCACGTCGATCGAAAGCCACGTGCAACTGAAACGCATGATCCGGGAGACGCCACCGGGACGGGTCGTGACGTTTGGGATCAGCCGCGACGGGCAGCCAATGACCATTAAGGTGCAACTTGCCGACCGCCGTCAGCAGTATGCCTGGGTTGGCCCGAAGATGAAGGATTTCCACGTGGAAATCCCGTCCATTTCCATCAATCCCGACATTGAGATACCGCAGATCAACGTCATGGTAGTGCGGTCCTCCGCCCGTAGCGGCCTGATGGTGGAAAACATTACGCCGCAGCTGGGCGAATTTTTCGGCGTCAAAGACGGAAATGGAGTCCTGGTCCGCGCCGTGGAAAAGGGGAGCCGCGGGGAGAAGGCCGGCTTCCGCGCCGGTGACATCATCGTGAAGATCAACGACAAGCCGGTCCACGACACGGGCGACTTCACCGACGTGATGCACTCGCGAGACAGCGGGACAGTGAGCGTCGGGGTGATCCGGGACAAGAAGGAACAGAACTTGAATCTCGAGCTGCCGCCGCACGGGGATTCCGGTGCGTTGATTGAGGAAGAAAGCTTAGACGAGCCCGTTTTCAATGCTGAAACTGAAATGGAATTGAGCGAACTGCAGGATCAGCTCGCAGAAGTCCAGCCCGACATGAACCTGATTTCGGATGAGAGTGAAAACGCGGAGCAGGCGGTGGATGCGCTCCGCCAGGGCAGTTGCGCCCAGCAACGAGCGGAGCAAATGCAGAAGCTTGAAGAGAGAACTGAGGCGCAGAGTGAAGCGCTCAAATCCGCGCTCGACCAGATGCGCCAGGCGCAGCCAAAGGCACTGCAGCCGCAGATGCTGGAGAAGATGAATCGCGAGCAGAAGTTGATGAAGCAGCAGCAGGAGAAGCTCCGAAACGATATGGAGCGGATGCTCCGCGTAAGGCGGAGTGGCGGCTTCGATATTTAAGAGCTCGTTGAGGCCCGTGGTGGCGCAATGTTGCAGGGGTCCCCTTCGACTTCGCTCAGGGCAGGCTTTCGCTTCCCTCAGGATGACAGGGGTACGAGCTAGAAGCCAGAAGCTCTCCTAGTTGCCGGCGGCGCTGGCTCGAACCAGGGTGGCGAGGGCAATGCGGTTCCGGCCCGCTTGTTTCGCGGCATAGAGGCCATTGTCGGCGGCTCGCACTAACTCATCGCGAGTGGTGCCGTGGTCGGGAAAAGCTGCGACTCCGGCGCTGATCGTGACTGTTTGGGGCACACCGGGGAACTGCCACTGCTCCACCATCCTTCTGAGCTTTTCGGCAACGCTCACCGCGTGCGAAGCATTGGTTTGCGTCAGCACGATCCCGAACTCCTCGCCTCCATAGCGGCAGACCACGTCAATCTTGCGCAACTGCTGGTGGAACAGCGATGAAACCTGCCGCAGGACCTCGTCTCCCAGCAAATGTCCGAACTCGTCGTTGAGCCGCTTGAACTGGTCAATGTCGGCCATGATGACGGCCATGCCAGTGCCGTAGCGGCGCGAGCGCTCGATCTCCTCGAGAATGCGCAACTCAAAGAAACGCCGGTTGAAGATTCCGGTCAGGCCATCGAGATAGGCCAACTGCTTTACCCGCTCCACGTAATGCGCATTCTGGATGGCGGTCGCGCAAATGTCGGCCACGGATTCCAGACATTGCAGCTCACTCTCGCGGAAGGCGTTGCGATTCGCGCTTTCGAGCGCCAGCACTCCCAGGATTTGCCCGAAAGAAACCAGCGGGATGCTCATGCGGGCAGCGGACTCGACAAAAAACCGCATGCACTCGGGCTTGGTGGCCAGATCTTTTTCAATGAGCGTGCCGCTGGTCGAGAGAATATGCGACCAGGGCTCGCGATCGGCCGGGAAGCGGCCGCCTTCGGGAATCCGCGCGGTAAGGCTTCCGTGGTGCGCCCGCAATACCAGTTCGCTCTCTTCGCGGAGAAACAAAGAAACGTGCGGCACCTGGAACGCCTGTTGAATCAGCACGCACACCTTGCCCAGCAGTTCTCCGAGATCGAGAACCGCCGTGCTTTGCTGCGCGATGGCGTTGATGGCCTCCAGTTGCCGCGCCCGTTGCCGCTCCAGCGTATACAGGCGGGCGTTCTGCAGGGCCATCGAAGCCTGCGTCGAAAACAAAATCAGAAGGTCGATGGTTTCTTTATCGAAATGATTGAGCCGGGTGCTTTGGCAATCAAGCACTCCCACCACTCCGTCGCGCACCATGAGCGGCAGGGCGAGTTCCGAACGGGTCGACTTCGCGGCGCAGACGTAACGGGAATCTTTCCTGACATCGGGTGCGTAAATAGGTTGTTTCTTCAGCGCAGCGGCGCCGGTAAGTCCTTCACCCAATCCCAGCCGAATCTGGTCCTGTCCTTCGTCCCAGCCGATCTGTGAGCGCACACACAGCTGCTGCGTTTCCTCATCGAGCAGAAGGATGGCCGCATTCTGCAGATGGAAATAGTCGCGCGCAATGGCCAGAATCCGCTGCAACACCTCATCTGGATCAAAGGTGGAAAGCACGGCCTGGCCAGCATCGTATAGGACTGCGGTTTTCTGCATTCTGTGCGGATTCTATCGTGGAAGGTAGTGGGGCCCCGAGGTGCCTAAAGTAACTGACCTCGGGGAGGATGCTAATCCCGCTCGTTCGACTGCGCCCAGGGCGAGTCCTCCCACGCAGAGCGTGAAAAAGGCCCGCTCGGCAGTTCTCCCTTTACTTCCATCTGCGCGCGGTGCGGATCAGACCGTAGGCTACAAGACAGAACCAGAAGTCGATGGCCATCCCCAGATCGAAATGAAAGGGACGGTGCCGGGCCACGACTGGGAAAGAGGGAGCCAGCACGACATACGCCACATTGCCTAACACCACTGCCAGCAAAACCTGCAGAAAATTGGCCATCGCGTGCGCTGAGGGTTTAGACACCGCGGCACCTTGCGGCGGCCCAGTTCTCACAGGGCGCGAAAATGGGCACGCGCTCGCATGGCGCGGATGGGCAACCGCGAGTCTTTTCGGTCCGCACTGCTTACAATGCTACAGGCTACTTCATTCCCAGGTCCGTCAGGATCTTGGGATTTTCTTCACCGGCGGCCAGTACCTGGTGGCAGGCGCTGCAGTCGTTGGTGATGGTCTGGCCGTCTGCGCTGGTGTGGCTGCCGTCGTGGCAGCGGAAGCAACCGGGGGAATCGTTATGGCCAAGATTGTTCGGATGGACGCCCCATGTCACACGCATGTCGGGGAAGATGTTGCGCAAGTAAATGTTGGCTATCTCCTGGCCGGACTGCTCGACTGCGGCGCGCTGCGTTTGATAGATCTGCGAATAATTCGTCTGATAAAACTTGCTGATTTCGGCGGTGATGCTCTGCCTGGCCGTGTCCCGGGTCGCGTAATTCACTTTTAGAACCTCGACTGCCTTCTTCTTGATGAATGGCAGCGCCGGGCTGATGTGGCCGAGCGACATCTGCTTGTCCACAGCGTTTTCGGGCAAGTCGAATGCATGCGTGGGCCGGTTGTGGCAATCCACGCAATCCATGGTGCGATGTTCTCCCTTGTCCAATTGCTGTTGAGTGGGCTTGGCGTCGGTGGAAATGAATTCGGTGGTTTTTCCTTGATCGTCGGTGTAATAGACGACGGGGATGGTCTGGCGCTCGAAGTCGGTCGAAATGTAGCGGATGCGTGCGTTATCGGCGAGGTGGTGGCCATGGATACCGACCGAACCCTGCCAGGTGCGTCCGCCCACTTTTAGCAGTAACACGTCGGTCTGCGGCGTGTTTCTTTCGTCGTCCTTGTAACTGGTGTTCACCAGGAACTTGTCGCCGGTAAAGCGCTGCGGCCAGTGACACTGCTCACAGGTTTCACGCGCGGGGCGGAGGTATTTTACCGGGGAAGGAATGGGGCGCGAATAAGTATGGAATGTGACCGCAAAAACCTGCCGCAGACCGGAAACCTTGGAGCGCACAAACCACCCTGCTCCAGGGCCGATATGGCAATCCACACAAGCCACGCGCGAGTGCGGAGAATTCTGATAGGCGGAATATTCCGGGGCCATCACGGTATGACAAGTCGTCCCGCAGAAGCTCGTGGAATCCATGTACTCGACGCCGCGGTAAGATGCGGTGCCAATGATCAAGAGGTTGACGATCGTCGCGAAAGCCACCCACTCCAAGGTGTGCCGCACCACGGGCAGGTGCAGGTCGACGGCGGGGAAAACTCCCGGTAGCTTCCCGCTTACGCGCAGACTTCGTCTCCTGAACCCAATGCCGATCGGAATCAACAGCAGGCCGAGTACAAAGATTCCCGGAAGAATCAGAAAAACCAGGAGGCCGATGTAAGGATGCGGTGGCCCGGGAAGGAAGATGTCATAGAACCAGAAGGCAATGGTGGTGAGGGCTGTGCTGGTCGTGATAACCGCGCCCGTCAGGGTAGTGGGATTCTGCCCCAGGAAATAGATGGGCTGAGTCCAGTCTCGGATGCGTTGTCGTACGCTCATTAAGAACCTGCCGCTCCTTATTGTATTGCTCACTTCTTGATGTTAATCGCACGCACCGCAGCGCAGGCACACTCCAGCCGACGACGCGGACGTCCGCGGCTCTGCACCATTTCCGGAAACGATCCCCCAACCCAATCTCGATCGCAGCAACCGGCAGAACTACTTTTTCAGCGTGCGGATATAAGCCACCAGGCCCTTAATGTCTTCGGGCTTCAGAGAGCCATACTTGGGCATCTTGTTCTTGCCATTGGTAATAATGTCGGTAAGTTGAGCGTCGGACATGCCCTGGACTTCGGCGGTGGTAAAGTCGTGGGCGCCCATTTTCTTGCCCATTGCGGAACCGGTGCCATCCGCTGCGTGGCAGCCCACACATTTAGATTTGAAGATGGTTGCCGCGTCTTGCGCACGCGCCGACAAGGGAACGCTGAGAAGAACAGCGAATACGGTTGCAATTGTAGCCACTCTTACGTTAATTTTCTTCATCTTTAAGCTCCGTTTGATCTTTAAAGTTCTGTACGAGTTTTGGTTCGATGCGAGTTTAGTTGGCCCAACTTTAAAGCGGGAATATTACTGTAAACTGTGCACTATTGAACACCCCCGCCGGGTGGTCGTTCTGTGATCCCCGTCACAGGTGGTGGTAACACAAAGACCGGTGAGCATCCCCGAGGTCCCGATCCGCCGCGAACATTCGTGATTCCCGGCACGGGCAGGTGTGATGGAGGTCACGGCGCCACCTGAGGCCGAAGATCACACTCAATGGTGAGGATGAGTCTATGCCGAAGGACAATCGCAACCTGTTGGATGTGCTGAAGTTCGAACTGCAGTTTCTTGAGCAAGGGGGATACGGGCGATTGCCGCGCGAATCCTGGCGGGCACGTTTTGTTTTTGAGGATTCCCCGACCTGCATGAACTTTAACTCCAAGGACCGCGAACCGTGCGACGAATGCCTTCTGATGCAATTCGTCCCGGAGAATGCGCGGACGGAACAGACTCCTTGCATTCATATCCCGTTGTCGCCGAGCGGAGAAACGCTGGAATCTTTATACCGCACGGGGACCCAGCAGGAGATCGAGGAATCGCTCGGCGCATGGCTGCGAGCAACGATTGGGCGGCTCGAAGCGGAAAAAACGAAGGCATCCTGAAGCTTCATTGACCTGAGAAAGTCGCGACAGGGCATCGGGCTATTTCTTCGCAGAGCACATCTTCGTGTATCCCGCTAGGGGTTATCCTGCGATAGCTCGCGCTTCGGGGAGTCGATATCTTTGTTCCTGGTAAATCCTTAAGGCAAAAACTCCCGCGGGATGGGCGCGCATTTCGGTGACCACGGCCTGCACTTCGGGAGGCATTTGTTCAAACGACGGGATGGGGCCACCGTATCCTGCCGGAAGGACGACGGGCGCTGCGGCGACGGCAAAGGCAAGGTCGGAGAGTGTGAAGCATCCACCCACCAGAAATTTTCGTCCATCAGCGAGGCGCGCGTCTACGGAATCGAATGTGGTCCTGATGGTGGTGAGGGACTGCTGCGCCGTACTCAGGCTCAGTTGCAGGAGCAACTTCAGCAATCCGGCGAATATTGGATACGCGCGCTCGACGGTTTTCTGCTCGAAAGCCGGAGTTCCTTCGCTCAGCGGGCGGATCATGATGTCGCGATGGGGAAGCAGATAATAGTAGGCAAACTTGGCGGTCGCGAATGCCAAGGTCGAATTGAAGAGAGTCCAGTCCGAATTGACCTGATTCAAATTATTCGGGTCCGTAGGCAACAGCTTCAAATCCGGCGAAGACCGGGAGTCGAAATGGTCGACGATTGGGCGCGGGCCGATGAGCCTGAATGAGTCGCTGTAGAGCAAGGGAAATATGGGAGTGAAACCGTGCCAGAGCGTCACGAAGAACGAAAAGATGAGCGCTTGTCGTTTCTCGATGCTTTCGATTCCGTAGTGCTCAACCAGAAAGCGGCTGGTTTCGCTGTCGAGGCTGGGTGGAAATGTGATCAAGACAGGAATCATGGGTGTGCCCTTTCTCCACTACGGATTCGATCCTTCCGTTCGAACCTCAGTTGAGATTTTCAGTCAGCCGCAATCGGTCAGTCGAAACGCACCAGTAAGCTCGACGGAAATGGCCCTGCGTATTGCAAGTCCCCGTCTCGCCGTAAGCCGGGACGCTTTAGAAGCGGCTTCAGTATTCCGGGTATTTGCACACGATTGATGTATTGCCCAAAACAAGTGTGAAGACCGTATCCGAAATGCATACTCAAATATTCAGGACGGTCGATGCGAAACTCGTTGGGCTGATCCACAAAGCGATCGTCGAACATTGCCGATTGCGTCGCCGCAATCACCGAGGTTCCTTTCGGAATTGTGGTTCCGTGGAATGAGGTTTTAGCCAGAGGATAATCTTCGGCAGCCAGGCGATAGACGCCAGCGTTGTTGGGGTTGAAGCGGAGCGCTTCGAATACATACTTCGCCAGCAGGGCATCGTCATTGGCGAGAGCCGCAGCTTGCGCTCCCTTCAGCTGTTTGGGGCGCTGGAATAATTGATCGAGCACCTGAGCGCAGCACTTCGAAGTGGTTGGAATCGCGCCCACCAGCAGGCCAAGGATGTTATTTCGAATGCTGACATCGTCCATGGCCGGCAGGCCAGCACTCTGGAGGAGCAAGCAGCGGCCGAGCACATCATCCTTGGAAACTCGGCTTGCTTTTCGCGCGGCGATGGTTTCGTCCAGCCAGTTCCGTACTTGCGCCGCGGTTGTGGTCGCTGTTTGCGCCAACTTTGGATCATTTTCTACATCCAGGAAAAGATATTGGAAGAGCACACTTCCCCAGGCCTCGACCTGTTGATCTGACAACGGGGGACAGCCGAAGTAGTCGGCGATCCAGCGGGCCGGCACAGTCTTGCTCAACTGCACGACGTCCAGTTGGCCACCGGCCGCGGCCACCAGATCGCCTGATGTTTTCTGCACGAAAGGAGCGATTCTGCCGGGGATATCTTCACGGCGAACCACGCTGCGCATGTGGGAGATATCGCGCGTGTACTCTGGGGAATTCTGCATGCCGAGGAAAAAATCTTCTCCGCCGGTGACCACCCTCATCTTCTTGCCATAGATCACCGGAAAAACGTCGTCGCGCGCCAGCACTTCCTGCACATCTTCAAACCGCGTGACGAGGGCGTAGTTTTCGAAAAGCAGAATGGGCTTGATTCGGCGGAGGATGGCGAAGATCGGCTCCGGATACTGGGTCAGGTGCGCTTTGATGCCGTCGAGAAAGGACGTCACCTCGCCTTTCACCTTGGCAAGTTCGCGATCGACGGATTCCATGACCTCGCGGGTAAGATCAACACATTCCGCATCAATCTTGCCAAGAACGCTTTTGAGATTTTCGAACATCAGCATCTCCACTTGCTGCGCTTCTTACTTATTGCACTTCGTATCTCGCGTCTTATCTCGGGATTTTATCTGGGGTCGACCGTTCCGCTCGCGATCATCTGCATCGCGGTCAGGCTGGGCATGAAAAAATAGTCGCCGCCTCGCAGTTCGACGAAGTTCGGCAGGTTGGCACAGATGAACGGCGGATTCTGCGGATCTTCTGTTCCCTGCAAAACGCTCTTGCCTCTGCCTCCGTGATTTCCGATCACCAGATCCTTGTCGTTGCCTTGGTGCAAATCATTTCCGTATTCAATCCACTGCTGTTGAACGAATTCGAACTGGCGGAACAGGCTGGCGTTCAAGGCCATAAAAATGATGCCGTGTTCGTCCTCATCGCGAACCGGCTGACCCTCCGGCACGTAAGTTCCGTAGGTAAGCCCGCGGCGCATGATGCGCCGGCGATTGACCAGCTCGCCGTTGAATCCGAATGCGTCCCGCGGATTCCCGCGCCGGATGTGGGCGCCGACCGGACAGCGGAGGCCGTTCAAATCTTTGCCGTAAGTGAAATTCGTGTTGCGATTGTTGTCCGCCACCAGGGCAGGGTCTTCACGGTCCGGTGAAAGCTCCACAGGAGTTCCGTCGCGCCAGCGGCCGACAAACTTCGAAGCCAACTTCTCTTTCCCGCCGGGGTACAGCGCGCCTTGCTTATCGAGAAACGTACGGAAAGTCGCTACGTTCTGATGCATTTTGCGGTAAACCATGAACGTGCCGTTGCGCGCCAGCAGATGAGGGATGGGGGCAACCGGCAGTTCGCCGGATTCATCCGCATATCCCAGCAAGAATTCGCCGGTAGCCAGGGCATCCCATTTTCCGTCGGCTGTGAGCTTGCCTTGTCCTGGGACGCAGTCCCGTTCCGCGCCTTTGAAGTCCGGGTTGCCGAATCCGTCTGTATAGCCGAAGTGTTCCTTCGTGGTCGGTTTGCCGTCGATGAAAATCGCGTGTGCGTCCTGCGCTTGCAGCAATGCGGCTCCGCCGGTCTGGCTTGCGATCTGCAGCAGAAGCGCGCATTGCTCTTCGAGCGCTGCCGGTGTCTGCGCGTTCACGGCCAGCCAGACATGCACGCGGTTGTCTCGCCAAACCGGCTCCCAATGCTCGGGACCGTTCTTGCCCGTGTCGTAGAGAATCTCTCCTCGCGCCTTCATGCCTTGCTGAAACTCAACCGGGAAGCTCAACAATGTTGGCTCGGGGAGTTCAAGTTTTGCGAGTCCATGAAAGGTGAATGCGACGTTCACGGTAGAAGCCGGCTTCTTATCCCAACGCTTGCCAGTGGTGAGGTATTGCACGATCTTGCCGATGAAGTCTCGAGCCCCTTTGACGTGGGAAAGTTCCAGCAATAGATAACGCGCGAAGGGAAAGTTGTAGCCCTTCAGCGCGAAGCCCTGGATATCGGAGACGTCAATTTTCGTGCTAGCGGTCATACGGGCGATCCTCCGCGGCAGTTTTCTCGGAGTCCTTTCCTCCGGGCAGAGGCGCAGGTGCATTCGCCAGGCGTTCCAACAGCATGCCGAACGATTTCTGTATTTCGGCCGGGGGCTTGCCCTGGTTTTGCTCAATGAAGCGCGAGAGAGCCGACTGAACCTGCAGGGCCTTCAGGTTCTGCTGCACGGTCTTGTTATTTACGTCGGCGAAGAAAAATGTGGTTTTGATCTGGCACTTCTCCATGTAGGCAGCGAATGCGGCTAGATCGGCCACTCCCGGATAGCCGACGCAATGTTTCCAGACGGAATCCACGAAGTCTGGAATTTCCTGCGCCATGCGGGTGAGATAGGTGTTGAGATCGCCGTCGAAATTTGTTTCGAAGACCAGATAGCGGGTCTTCAGGTGTTCCTCGATCGCGGGCGAACCGACGAAGACCACGTCGTCCATGACCACCAGGCGCGCAAAGTGTGTGCTGGAAACTTGCGCGAACGGGCTGGTATGGTCTCTCGGCAAACTCGCAAGATACCAGCGCAATGCCGTGGCGTGAGCGATGTCTAGAGTATCGCCTTCAAGAATGGGCGATAGGATGGTCAGCCCGTATATTTGTCCGCTCTGGTTTGCCATTACGTTCCTACCGGAGCCATGCCCGTGGAGCCAAGGTCCACCTGCACGCGGACAAGGAATTCCAGATACGCTTTCTCGAATTCGGCTGGGGAAAGAGTCTGGCTGGTTTTGGCAAAATCATCGAGGGCATCTTGCACACGAAGCGCCGCCTTCACGTCGTTCGTCGCGGCCCTCGGATAGGCGTTGTAGTAGTAGTCCGTGTCGAACTGAACCTGGTTTATGTAGCCTTTGAAAGGCGTCACCGGCACGGAACCGGGAAACTTTTCGCTCCACCTCCAAATCGCATTCAGCCCCGTGGAAAGGACTGCGGAAAAGGCGTCGATGTATTGGTTCCACGTTCCGTTAAAGTTGCTGAAGAAGATCAGGTAGTCGTAGCGCAGGTTTTCGCGAGGCTGCTTTGGCCCGAGGTGCGGAAACTGGCTGCGATCCACGATCACCCAACGCGCGAAGTGAATAAAAGAAAGATTCTTCAGACCCGACTGCAGCGGCTTGATCGCACCCAGAACGAAGAAGAGCACCCGCAGGATAGGCGTCTTCCACGGCTTCATCGGCGTGATGGCGTTCATCGCATACGCTTTGCCGTTTATGTTCGTCACAGAAGCAATCTAGGCGCGGAGGGATGCCGACCATCACACCATTCTCGGGGGGAATGGCGGGAGTGTACGCCGCGGCTTCGCAGTTGTAAAGAACGGCGTGGACTTGTTACGAAATGCGAACAACGGCCGCTTAACTCACTTCTTGCGCTGCAGGAGTTCCGCGCTGCGCTCAGCCAACTCCTTCACCAGGAAACCCATCTTTGGATGGGAGGGTTCCAGGTCAGGAGTGATTCCGTATTCGCGCAGAGTTTCCGAGGTGACCGGGCCGATCGACCCGACCACGGCACGGCGCAGTCCGTCGGCGACGTCCTGATGTTGCCCCATCTCATCCGCGAAACGGAACAAATGATGCAACTGGACGGACGAGGTAAAGATTACGACCTCGAAGTTTCCGTGGGCGAGATCGCCAATCGCTCGGCGCAGCGGCTCCGCATCCTCCGGCGGAGCCCACTTATACACCGGCACGGGAAACGCATGCGCTCCGCGTTCTGCAAGTCCCGCATAAAGTTCGCGGCTGGGCACGCCATGTTCCTGCACCGCCACGCGGACTCCTTTCAGAGGTATTGTTTCCGCATTCTGATCGAGAGTGTGCAAAATCTCACGCCAGGTATTGGGTTCCGGCACCGTGAGCGTTACGGGTACGCCGAGCTCCCGCAGAATCGCAACCGGCTTGGGCCCTCGCGCTACCACGGTTACCTTACTCAAGGCCGCGACAAATTGCTCACGCGGGCATGACGGCTCAATCGCCTGCGCCAGCGCGCGGGTCCCCACTCCAGTCATGAAAATCACGATCTGAAATTGGCCTTGGAGCAGGCCTTGCGCGAAGACGGATTCCTCGGCATTCGGCCCGGACGGGACTTCTCGCGTGGAAGCCACCACGGTGGCCTGCCCACCATGGTTCGCGATCAGCACACCCATTTCCCGCGAACGCCGGCTCTCCAGCGAGAGCACCCGTAGATTTCCGAATCCTTCACCGGCCATAAATAATCTTCGCCCTCGTGCGCTCCGGCCCATCTGTGCTGTGTTGTCCGGTAATGGACAGTCGGTTCCGACAGTGGACACCGTTGCCCTACCATCGAACCGCCACGAGGGCATATCTTACATCGTTACAGCTATTTAGAGGCGCGTGAGATGTGGCGGTCGAGTTGCCATAGAGAAGCCCGATGGACATCGCCCGCCCAGAATTCAAGCGTCAGAAACTCCGCCGCCAGATTGTGTTTGGAGTAATCGGCGTCGTGGTCATCGCGGCAGCGACGGTCGGAGTCATGCGACTGAGGCCGGCCGCGCCCTCCGTCGAGCGAGGAACCGTGTGGACCGACACGGTGAAGCATGGGTCCATGCTGCGGCAAGTGCGCGGGCCAGGATCACTCGTTCCCGCACAGGAAGCGGTTCGCCAGATTCCCGCCGAAACCGAAGCTACCGTCGTCCGCATTCGCATGCTGCCGGGCTCGCAAGTGAAAGCGAGCGATATTCTCCTGGAAATGAGCAACCCCCAGGTGGAGCAGGCGGCCGTCGACGCACAGCTGCAATTAAAGGCGGCCGAAGCGGAATACCAGAGTTTGCGAGTAAAGCTCGAAAGCGATCTGATGACTCAGAAAGCGGGCGCTGCTACCGTCACTGCAGACTACAGTCAGGCGCAACGGCAGGCAGATACGGACAAGGCGCTCTACGATCTCGGCGTGATCTCCGGCCTGGCTTATAAGGCGTCCAAAGGAAAAGCCGACGAACTCACGACCAGAAACGATCTGGAAGAGCAGCGGCTGGTGATCAACAAGAAGGCCATCGACACTCAAATGGCTCAGGAACAGGACAAGGTTGACCAGGCGCGGACTCTGGCCGAGTTGAAGCAAAAGCAACTCGACGCCCTGAAAGTCCGTGCGGGAATCGACGGAGTGCTGGTGGATCTGCCACTCCAGGTCGGGCAGCATGTTCAGCCGGGAGCGATGCTGGCAAAGGTGGTCGAGCCCAATCATCTGATGGCGACGTTGAAGATCGCGGAAACCCAGGCCCGGGACGTGCAGGATGGCGAACCGGCGGCAATCGATACGCATAACGGGATCATCAGCGGAACCGTGATGCGCGTCGACCCCGCGGTACAAAACGGAACGGTAACTGTGGACGTCAAACTCACAGGCGAACTCCCCATGGGCGCTCGTCCGGACTTGAGCGTGGACGGCACGATCGACCTGGAGCGACTGGACAACATTCTTTATGTGGGGCGTCCGGCATTCGGACAGGAGAACAGCACCATCAGCCTGTTCAAGCTGGATGCAGATGGCAAGGAAGCGAGTCGCGTGCCCGTAAAAGTTGGACGCGAATCCGTGAATTCGATTCAGGTGTTTGACGGCCTTCGCGAGGGTGACACCGTGATTCTTTCTGACATGTCCCGCTGGGATAAGACAGACCGCATCCGTTTGGAATGAAGAAAGAAATCAGGTACGACAGAATCGAGTTCGACAAGATCAAGCGCAACGAAATCAAGAAAAACGAGGCAGAAGCCATGACAGAAGCCGGACAGCCGTTAATCCAGATTCAGGAAATGACGAAGGTTTTCTACACCGACGAGATTGAAACTCACGCCCTTTCCGGCGTTCACCTCTCTATTGCCAAAGGTGAGTACGTGGCCATGTCGGGACCGTCGGGTTGCGGGAAGTCCACGTTGCTTTCGATTATCGGTCTGCTTGATACGCCGACTGCGGGCAGCTACTCGCTGAACGGCAAGTCGGTGGAGAACCTGGATTTTGCCGAACGCTCGCGCATCCGCAACCAGGAAATCGGGTTCATCTTTCAAAGTTTCAATCTGATCGGCGACCTAACGGTGTATGAAAACGTCGAACTGCCCCTCACCTACCGCCAAAGGATGGTCGCGCCTGAAAGAAAGAAGCGCGTCATGGAAGCTCTGGAGCGTGTAGGCATGGCGCACCGCGTACGCCATTACCCATCGCAACTTTCAGGTGGTCAGCAGCAGCGTGTCGCGGTGGCGCGCGCTTTGGGAGGCAAACCTTCCATCCTGCTGGCGGACGAGCCCACTGGAAATCTGGATTCACGCAACGGCGAGGCCGTGATGGAACTGCTGCAGAATCTGCATCGCGAGGGGGCGACGATTTGCATGGTGACGCACGATCCGCGCTTCGCCAAGCACGCCCAGCGCGAAGTGCATTTGTTTGACGGCAAGGTTGTGGCGGAAGAAGAACTGAAGAAACTGATGGCGGATGTGCATGCATGAGCGGGTTGGTCCAAGACCTGCGCTACGCCCTGCGGCAGCTGCGCAAGAGCCCGGGTTTCGCCACCGTAGCCATCCTTACCCTGGCTCTGGGCATTGGCGCGAACACGGCTATTTCCAGCGTAATCCAGGGCGTGCTTTTTCGGCCTTTGCCGTTCCACGATCCCGACCATCTCTTCGCAGTGTGGGCAGAGTCGCCGGAAGATAAATCGATCAAGACGGGCGCGTCCGGCCCTGACTTTGAGGATTACAAAGTACAAAGCCACTCTTTTGAGAACCTCGCCGAGTTGCTGCCGCACTTTACCTACACCTTAGTCGGCCAGGGTGAGCCACGGACCGTGATCTGCACCGGCATTTCCTACGACTTCTTTCCGATGCTGGGAGTACAGCCGCTGCTCGGCAGACTTTATACCTCGGAGGAGTACCACACGGATGGAGTCCAGGTCGTCATCTCCGAACGCTTCTGGAAGCGACAGCTCGGCGGTGATTCGCACGTTTTGGGACGTATCCTGAACCTTGGTGGAGATGATGCAACCGTTATCGGAGTCATGCCAACGCTTCCGGATCTTTTCCCGGATACCGATGTCTGGGCAAAAGTGATTCCTGACTTCGCGTGGATGCGATTGCGAGGAAACAAATTTCTCACCGTGATCGGACGCACAAAGCCTGGAATCACCAGGTCTCGAGCGGAGCAGGAACTGACGGCAATTCTGAGGCGAGCGCCGGGAACCTCCTCCGCTGCTGCCGTCAAACTTGTGCCGCTCAAGAACGAAGTAGTTGGCCAGGCGCGCGCGGAGCTCAACATTATTGCTGCCGCCGTCGGTTTGGTTCTACTCATCGCCTGCGTAAACGTCGTTGGTCTTTTACTGGCCCGTGCTGCAAAACGGCAATCGGAAATCGCAGTGAGGCTCGGGCTGGGTGCCAGTCGGCGCCGCATTCTGCAGCAGTTTGTGGTTGAGAATCTGCTGCTGAGCTTATCTGGCGGAGCTTTGGGAGTGGGCCTGGCGTTTTGGGGGGTGAGGCTGACGACCAGCTTGAATTTTGGCAACTTGCCGCGAAGCCAATCAATTCACGTGAACGCCTCGGTCCTCGGAATTGCGCTGCTACTCACGTTGCTTACCAGTTTGCTGCTGGCCTGGGGACCATCTGCGATCTTTTCGCGGCTTGATGTGACTTCAGCTCTCAGAACGGGGCGGGCGCAGATCGGGAAATCGAGCCGGCGGGGTTTTCAGCTATTAATCGCTTCCGAGATTTCTCTTGCCTTGGTACTTCTCGTCAGCGCAGGACTGCTATTTCGCAGCTTCTGGCTGGCGGAACAGTCTGACCCCGGATTCCAGCCCGCGCAATTGCTCGAGACCTATTTGCGCACGAATTTCTACGGGACAGAGGGCGCGCCCTTTTACAAGCAAGTCCTGGAGTCGGTTTCATCTCTACCAGGAGTAGAGGCCGCCGCGGTCAGCGACTGCGTGCCCGCGAATTGGACCCCAACCGCGAACCTAACTTTTGATGATCGCCCTAATGATCCCCTGAAAGTCCCTACAACCGACGCCTGTTGGATCAGCAGCGAGTTCTTTCGCGCGGCCGGAACGCCGCTCTTCAGGGGCCGGGTGTTTTCGCAACACGATGACGAGGCTGCGCCGGCGGTTGTGATCGTGAATCGAGCGTTGGCCCAGACCTACTGGCCTGGTCAGGATCCAATCGGGAAACGCATCGCGGTCAATTATGTCGGACCCGGCCGTGACCGCGTTGCGGCTCCTCGGTTTCGCGAAATCGTCGGAGTGGTAGCAAACGTGAAACAGCGAGGGTTGGACATTTCGGCTGAGCCGGCGCTTTACATGCCCTTCCTGCAGGACGCAACTCACCACGTCTTTGCTGGTATGCATCTTTTCGTACGAAGCGCCGCAGACCCTCTCAGCCTGGCGCCATCATTGCGGGCACGGGTCCATGCCGTCAAGCCGGACCAGCCGATCAATGAGATAAGCACGATGAATAGCATCACGCTTCAAACACTTGCGACCAGGCGCCTGAGTCTTCTGTTGATGGCGGCGTTTGCAACATTGGCCTTGGTGTTGTCGGCGCTCGGACTTTACGGCGCGATCGCGTATTCGGTGAGCCAGCGAACTAGAGAATTCGGCGTGCGCATCGCGCTCGGGGGACGTCGCCAGGATGTCCTGATCCTGGTCATGAGAGAAGGATTGTGGCAGGCACTCACCGGAATCATAGTGGGCGCGATTCTTGCGCTTGCGGCCGCGAGAGCTATGGCTGGCGTGCTGTTCGGAGTGACCTCAACCGATCCGCTTACCTTTGCCAGTGTCGCGCTCTTGCTTCTCGTGACGGCTGCTGCTGCGTGTTATATCCCGGCGCGCCGCGCGACCAGATTCGATCCCATGGTGGCACTGAGATACGAGTGAAGAAGAAACGGAAAAGAAAAAAGAGATGACGGGACTAATCCAAGACCTGCGCTACGCTCTCCGCCAGCTACGCAAGAATCCGGCGTACGCCACGGTGGCTATACTCACGCTGGCACTGGGCATTGGAGCAACCACCGCGATGTTCAGTTTGGTGGACCGCATCCTGTTTCGTAGCCTGCCTTACCCGCATGACAATGAACTCGTTTCGGTCGGGGTCGTCGCTCCCATCATTGACGGCGAGTTTCTCTTTGCGGCGAATTATCTCGGATGGCGAGAGCACCAGACTCCGTTCGTCGGCTTTACGTCGTCCACCAGCGTGAATGATTGCGATCTGACCGACGAGCATCCCGTGCGCGTGGCATGTGCCGCGGTAGCCTCGACTTTTCTGCCGACGTTTGGCGTCCAGCCCGTGTTGGGCCGAAATTTCACGCCTGAGGAGGACCGTCCCAACACCCCCAAAGTGGCACTGCTGGCCTATGGACTCTGGCAGGACCGGTTCGGCGGAGAGCCCAGCGTAGTGGGCCGGGTTATTTCGCTGGACGGCCAGCCAACTCAAATTCTGGGAGTACTGCCGCGCGACTTCGAGTTCCCCACCCTTGCCCACACTAGCATTCTGGTGCCGGAAGCGCTGGACGAATCTATTGTGCAACGCAACATAATGGGCCCGGTAGTCCGGGTATTCGGGCGAATGAAGCCGGGAAGCAGCATCGAGCAGGCCCGGGCGCAGCTACAGCCGCTCTTTCAGTCCTTTGTCGAGTCTGCGCCGCCGCCCTTTCGCAAGGTGTTGCAACTCGAGGTTCGTCCAATTCGCGACCTGCAGATCCACGACTCTCGACGGGCGGCCTGGTTTCTGTTGGTGTCGGCGCTGGCGGTACTTCTGATTGCCTGCGCCAACGCTGCGAACCTGGTGCTCGCCCGCAATGCGGGAAGGCGACACGAGTTGGCGGTACGCGCGGCGATCGGAGCGGGACGCGCACGTCTGTTTCAGCAGAGGCTCACAGAGAGCATACTGCTCGCCTTGCTGGGTGGCGCCGCCGGCACAGTATTCGCCTACGCCGTCGTTCATACCTTTGCTGCCCTCGCGCCAGTGGGGATTCCCCGTCTGTCGCAGGCCACGGTGGACGTACGAGCGTTGCTGTTCTCAGTCATTGTGTCGTTCGCTTCAGGAATTGTTTTCGGAACCGTGCCCTCGCTGGAAAAGCCGACGCGCCAAATGCTGGTGGTCACTGCCACGCCGGAGGTGCGCCGCAGCCGACTGCGGCAACTCCTCATGGCTGCGCAAGTGTGGATGGCGGTTGTTCTGCTGGCCAGCGCGCTGCTGTTCGTGCGGAGCTTGCTCTCGCTGCAAAACGAATCTCTGGGTATGAACACGGAAAACATCGTGACCGCGGAAATCACATTGGGGCAGTCAAAATATCCTGGTCCTCCGGAGCGGATTGCGTTCTTTGAAGAACTCGAGCGGAAACTGAAAGACCTTCCCGGCGTAAGCGGCATAGCCCTGAGCGACTCCCTTCCGCCAGGTGCGACGGCTAGCACTGTGCCATTTGTAGCGGTCGAGGCCGAGGGACGCCCGCCGCTTCCCCCAGAGCAGGGCATAGGCGGCGTTGTGGGATGGAGAGCGGTTACACCGGGTTATTTTTCGGTTCTGAATATTCCCCTGCTGCGCGGGCGCGCCTTCGATGAGGCCGACCGGAAGCCGGGTGCGAGCGCGGTCATCCTCAATCAAGTACTGGCGCAGCGTCTTTTCCCCGGCGATGACCCGCTGGGCCGGATTGTTAACCTTCCGCAAGGGGAAGGCATAGCTGAAGCCGCATTTACCGTAATCGGCGTGGCCGGCAACACTCAGAATCAAGGGCTTGGGGGCCGGGTCGGTCCCGAATATTACCTGGTGCGCCGCCATCGCGAGGACGACCCGATCTTTCGCAATCCCGAATCGCAGCACATCAGCATGCTGCTGCGAAGCGCAGTGGGACAGGCGACCATAGCTCAGGAATTGCGGAACACGATTACGGCGCTGGACCCGACATTGCCGGTTGACGTGGGTACGGTGGGCCAGACGGTCGCTCAACTGGCGGAGCGCCCGCGCTTCAGCGCAGCCTTGCTTTCGTTGTTTGCCGTCATTGGCCTTCTGCTAACAGCGGTAGGCACCTATGGCGTCGTCTCGCTGCTGGTGAATCAACGCACGCAAGAGATCGGCATCCGGATGGCGCTGGGAGCAACCCCAAGGGATGTGATCGGAACAGTAGTTTGGCAAACATCCCTGTGGATTGGTATGGGCGCCGTCGCGGGGGTTTTCGGGTCGCTAGTTGCTGGGCGCTGGATCGGTGCATTGCTCTTCGGAATACGCGCGAACGATCCGGAGACACTAGCCGAAGCCGCATTGCTGCTTCTGGCCGTGGCGCTGTTTGGTACGTGGATTCCCGCACGTCGGGCGGCGCGGGTCGACCCCATGGTGGCGCTCCGGTACGAATGAGGAGGACGGAAGGAATGTTCACCAACCTGATGCAGGATCTCCGATACGCTCTGCGGCAATTGCGGAAGAATCCCGGCTTCGCGGCGGTTGCCGTAATTACGCTGGCGCTGGGGATCGGCGCCAATACTGCAGTTTTCAGCGTGGTCGACGCAGTGATGTTGCGACCTCTGCCGTACTATCAGCCCGATCGGCTGATTGAGGCGCAATCGTTTGAATCTCACAATCCTCAGTCCAGCGACGTGAGCTATCCTGATTTCTTTGACTGGCGTTCCCAGAACCACGCGCTCGAACATCTGGTCTCCTATCATGACCACTCATTCGTTCTGACCGGACTGCAGCGGCCGCTGCACGTGGATGCGCAGGTGGTCTCCTGGGATTTTGTTTCGGCGCTCGGAATCCGTCCGGAACTCGGCCGCGGATTTACTCCGGATGAAGAGAAAGCTGGAACGCGAGTGATTTTGATCAGTCACGCGCTGTGGGAGTCACAATTCGGCGCCGACAAGTCGATCCTCGGACGTGCGGTTCACCTCAGCGGCGATCTTTTTACCGTCGTCGGTGTCATGCCCAGATCCTTCCGCTTTCCGATCAGCGAGCCGGCGATTGGCATTTGGACCACGCTGGCGGTGGACAACGATCCGAATGATAAGAATCCAAGTACCAGCAATCGTGGCATGCACTTCCTGAGCGTGTTCGGACGGATGAAGCCCGGAACCACGGTCATGGAAGCGAATCAAGATCTGCGAGCGATTGCACTGAATCTTGCAAAGGAATACCCCAATTCGAACACTAGACATGATTCGGCCCGCGCAATTAACGAAATCGATGCGCTCATCGGTGATACGAGAACCTCTCTTCTGGTTGTGCTCGGCTCGGTCGCGCTGGTGTTGTTGATCGCGTGCGGCAATATCGCCAATCTGCTGCTGGCGCGCATGCGCGAGCGGCAGCGCGAGATCGCTCTGCGCGCGGCTCTGGGCGCGGGGAAACGCCGCATCGTGCGGCAGTTGCTTGCCGAGAGCACGGTCTTGAGCGCGTGCGGCGGAGTCGCCGGATGCGCCCTGGCTTTTTTCTGCACGCCCGTGATTCTTTCCCTGATCGGCGACAGTGTTCCGCGCGCGGCTGACGCCGGCGTCGATCTGCGCGTGCTCGCATTCGCGATTGCGCTGTCATTCGTGGCGGGAATCATCTTCGGCGTGGTCCCCGCGATTGCCGGTTCGCGAACGGACCTTGTTTCAACTCTAAAGGAAGGCGGCAGAAGCGAAATCCTTGGACGCGACTGGCTGCGCTCTTCGCTGATTGTCGGACAGGTGGCCTTGGGTTTGGTGTTGACTGCAGGAGCTGGCCTGCTCATCACCAGCTTTTCGAGGCTTCTCCACACCGACAAGGGATTTAATCCTGACCACCTGACCACGTTGCGCTTCGAAACTCCGGACGCGCAATACAAAGACACGCGCCCGCAGTTCTATCGCGATTACTTCGAAAGACTCCGCGCGCTGCCGGGCGTGCAGTCTGCCGCCGGAGTCATGGTTCTGCCGATGACTAGCGACGGAATCGTGATCAGCTTCGAAGATCCCGAGCACCCCACCTCCGAGGGACAGCGTCCCAGCGCAGATCTCGCACCCATCACCCCGCAATATTTCAGCACGATGCAGATCCCCATCCTCGAGGGCCGTGACTTTTCTGACCGCGACGATATGAAGGCCGAGCAGGTGATTATCGTAAATCGCGCCTTCGCCGACAAATTTTTCCCCGGCGAAAATGTGCTCGGCAAGAAACTGAAGCCCGGTGCTGGCAACGGAACCCCGGGCGGACCACCCTGGCGAGAGATCATCGGTGTGGTCGGGAATATCAGATTGGGAGCCACGGATCGCGAAGTGAGCCCGGCCATGTACTTGCCGTCCAGCCAACTGCCCCAATGGTGTTGCCTGTATTCCGTGGTGCGCACGTCGCTCGATCGAACGAGCGTGGGGGCAAGTGTTCAGCACATCGTCTCAGCGATGGACAAGGACATTCCCGTCACCCAGGTGCGAACCATGAACGAGCTGATGTTGACCCAGCTTTCACAGCCGCGATTCGCAACGGTCCTGCTGAGCACGTTTGCCGGGCTAGCAATGGCTCTTACCATCGTTGGCCTTTACGGTGTGATGACCTATTCAGTCTCGCGGCGCACGCGCGAGATCGGCGTTCGCATGGCCCTGGGAGCGCAGCGGGGCGCGGTGCTCACCATGATATTGCGCGATGCAGCCATCCTGCTCGGAGTAGGCATCGTGATTGGGATCGGGGCCGCGTTGCTTTCGGCGTCCGTCTTGCGGGATATGTTGTATGGCGTCGGAGCGCGCAATCCGGTTGTGCTGATGCTGGTTTGCGCGGCGGTCGCAGTCGCTGGACTGGCCGCGGCCTACGTTCCGGCATTCCGCGCCGCGAAAGTTGACCCTATGGTTGCGCTGCGCTACGAGTAAAAGGGAAACCTTATGACAGCCTTGCTCCAGGATCTTCGTTACGGGCTTCGCCAGCTTCGCCGAAACCCGGGATTCACCCTGGTCGCGGTGCTGACGTTGGCGTTGGGCATCGGCGCAAACACAACCATATTCAGCGTGATGAATGCGACCCTCCTGAAGAAGCTGTCGTTCCCCGATCCCGACCGGCTGGTCCTGGTGTGGCAAACCAACGGCAAGCAGCCCGACCACTACAGCATTGTTTCTGCGCCCAACTTTTGGGATTTCGAGCGTCAGAATCATGTTTTTGAGGGCATGGCGCTGTGCGATTCCGGGGGCCGAGGCTACAACCTATCCGCCAGCGGAAGCAACCGTGACCCAGAGCAGGTTTCCGGGGTGCGGGTTTCGGCAAACTTTTTCAGCGTGCTCGGCGTGCGGCCCTTTCTCGGACGCACTTTTCTGCCCGAGGAAGAAATCCAAGGAAAAGATCACGAAGTGATTTTGAACTACGGACTCTGGCAGCGCCGCTATGGCGCGGATCGTTCGCTGGTCGGCAAGACTATCAAAATCGATGGCGAGGACTTCACTGTAGTGGGCGTGATGCCGCGCGAGTTTCACTGGGAGTTCTGGAGCGGGCACCGTCAACTCTGGGTTCCGGTGGGATACGCCGAAGGTGATAAATATCGGTCGTCGCAGAGTTTCATTTCTTTCGCACGCCTCAAACCGGGTGTAACCGTTGCGCAGGCGCGGGCCGAGATGCAAGGCATCGGAACCCGGCTCTCACAACAGTATCCGAGCGACGACCCCGACATGAGCGCCACCGTGGTGCCCATGGGCGATTTCGGTCTTGAATGGCTTCGAAAAATGCTGTGGGCACTCTTCGGGGCAGTTGGTTTCGTGCTCCTGATCGCCTGCGTGAATATCGCCAATCTTTTATTGGCTCGCGGCGCCACGCGGCAAAAAGAGTTCGCTCTCCGGCGGGCGCTCGGCGCCGCCGGCGCACGCATCGCAAGGCAGTTGTTCACGGAGAGCTTGTTGTTGGCTCTGCTCGGCGGCATGTGCGGTCTGGTGCTGGCGGTTTGGGGTACCAGTCTGCTGGCTGCAATGTTTCCCGAAGGCGGTTTGAACCTTCCGCTTCGCCAGATCGAAACCATCCCTGTCGATCGCTGGGTGCTGGGCTTCACGCTTCTGGCTTCCTGCGTCACCGGAATTCTATTTGGCCTGGTGCCGGCGGTCAGCGGGTTGCGCGGTGATGTCTCGAAACCTCTCAAAGAAGGCGGCCGCGGTTTTACCGCAGGTCGCAGCAGCCGTTTGCGCCATGCCCTGGTCGCATCGGAGGTGGCTCTGGCCTTGGTCGTTCTCGCCGGCGCCGGACTCATGATTCAAAGCATGTCGCGCCTGCTCGGCGTTGATCCCGGATTTAAGCCCAAGAATGTCCTCACGATGCAAATGTCTCTGCCCCAGGAGGACCTCTACAACGGACCTCCCGGGCACGCCCACTTTTGCCAGGACTTGGACGAGCACGTGAGCGCCATCGCAGGCGTAACCGCCGTAGGCGCCGTCGCTCAACTACCGATGGAAGGAGATGCCGGCAGAAGTTTCGCCGTCGAAGGACAGCCTGACCCAGGACGCGGACACCGCCCAAGCGCGCACTACAGCGTGGCCTGTCCTAACTATTTCAAAGCGCTGGGCGTGCCTCTACTTGCTGGACGCGAATTCACTCATCAGGACACCGTCGCTGCGCCTGGCGTCGTGATTATCAATCAGAGTATGGCGCAAAAGTATTGGCCCAAAGAAAGTCCCGTAGGCAGACGCATTCTGGAAGATGACTCCTGGCTCACCGTGGTGGGCGTGGTTGGCGATGTGCGCCACTGGGGTTTGGATAGCGCGAACGAGCCACAATTCTTCCGGCCTTACACCCAGGCGGCCTGGCCCGTGATGAGTGTCGTTGTGCGAACAACAGCAGCTCCCATGTCGTATATGCCGGCGATCAAGAAGGCCCTCAGCGAGGTTGAGCCGGACCGTCCGGTTTCCGATATCGAAACCATGCAGAGCATCGTGCAGGATTCGCTTGGGTCAAGACGTTTTCCTACTCTCTTACTCTCCGCGTTCGCCTTGCTGGCGCTGGTCCTGGCGGCTGTGGGCATCGTCGGAGTGGTCAGTTATTCGGTAGCGCAACGTACTCATGAAGTTGGCATTCGCATGGCACTAGGAGCACGCGCCGTCGACGTGCTGAAGCTGATGGTGAGCGGAACCATGACGTGGGTTGCCGTGGGAGTTGGCGTCGGCATCGCGGGATCCCTAGGCCTGACCCGCCTGCTGGGCACGTTGCTCTATGACGTGAAACCGTCGAGCCCGATTGTGCTCGCCTCGGTTTCGCTCTTGCTCACTTGCGTAGGCCTGCTCGCCAGCTACCTCCCAGCGCGACGAGCGGCGAAGGTCGATCCCATGGTCGCATTGAGATACGAGTAAGAAGGAGACGGAAGGATGACTGGACTACTTCAAGACCTTCGCTACGCCTTTCGGCAACTCCGCAAGAACGCCGGCTTCACGACTGTGGCCGTGATCACGCTGGCGCTGGGCATCGGCGCCAACACAACCGTCTTCAGCACGGTGAACGCCATGCTGCTGCGCCCGTTCCCTTTCCCCCACCTGGATCGCATTGTGACGATCTGGGAAACAGTGCCTCAGTACAATCACGAGAGTCCGGCTCCCGCGAACTTTCTCGACTGGAGCGAACAAAGCACACAATTCGAAAAGCTTGCGGCTGTCCGCGGCTTTGACGCCAATATGACGGCCTCCAATCTGGCCGAGCATGTCGAAGGTTCCCAGGTAACCGCGGACTTCTTCTCGCTGCTTGGCATGCCGACGCAGTCAGGCCGATACCTCGGCCCAGCCGACTTCCGGGGAGGCGTTGCGCCTGTCGTGGTCGTCAGCCACGGATTCTGGCAGCAATTCCTCGGCTCCGATCCCAGTCTCGTCGGCAAGCAATTACTCCTGAATGGCCAGACGTTCACCGTGATCGGAATCGCGGCAGCCGATCTTGACTTTCCAACTGGATCCAAGATCTGGACTCCGCTCGACCTGACTGGCACCGCGAAAGTCGACCGCGACAATCACAATCTGACAGTATTCGGACGGCTGAAGAGTGGCGTGTCCATATCAAAGGCTCAGGCCAACCTTGACACGATCGCCGCGAGCCTCGGCCAACGCTTTCCCAAGAGCAACACCGGCCATGGGGTCAATGTCAGAAGCACGGTAGACGATCTCACTTCCGATTCGCGGCAGTTTCTTCTTCTGTTAACGGGCGCAGCCATTTTTGTTCTGATTCTGGCGTGCGCCAATGTGGCGAACCTTCAGCTGGCTCGCAGCTCGGGGCGTCAGAAAGAGATCGCTCTTCGGACTGCGCTCGGCGCCAGCCACTGGCAGGTTGCACGACAGTTGCTGGTAGAAAGCGTGTTGCTCGCACTCCTCGGCAGCGCTGGCGCGCTCCTTTTGTCGGCATGGGGAAACAATCTGATGAGTCGCGGCATTCCCCCATTTATTCTGGAGCACATTGCCGGACTCCAACACCTGCAAATTGATTCGCGAGTGTTTCTCTTTACGCTTCTCGTGGCCGTGGCCACCGGCGTTGTCGCGGGTGTTGTGCCTGTATGGCATTTTTCTCGGCCGAACGTGAATGACACATTGAAGGAAGGCGCGCGCAGCAGCACTTCCACCACCAGCCGCAAGCGTTTCCGCGCTCTGCTCGTCACTTGTGAAATCGCTCTTTCGCTGGTTCTGCTCGTGGGCTCAGGTCTGATGGTCAAGGGATTCCGTGCGCTCATCACCCATGACATGGGATTTGATCGCAGCCACGTCCTCACATTTCATACGGTGTTAAGCACGGAGAAGTATCGCGATAAGGATCGCATCCGCGGCTACTACGAGCAGGCCCTGAGGAACATTCAGGCATTGCCCGGGGTGGAGTCCGCGGCATGTCTGACCAGCGTGCCTTCAGGATGGACTTGGAACTGGATGCCGTTTGCCGCCGAGGGCGCGCCACCGGCGGCTCCCGGAGACCAGCCGTCGGCTATTTCGCAAATCGTGACTCCGGAATTTTTCTCCGCGTTGCGCATTCCTCTGCAACGCGGGCGTCTGCTTTCCGATCAGGACACTGCCAGCGCTCCTCCCGTAGCTGTGATCAGCGAGTCGATGGCACGCCAAGCCTGGCCCGGCCAGAATCCGCTGGGAAAACACATTCAGATGGGCAATCCGGACGCCGGACTTCCTTTCCGGACGGTCGTCGGAATTGTTGGCGACGTGAAACCAAACGCCATGGACCACGATCCCTCTCCGACGGCGTACGTGCCTCTGGCACAGCAGCCCGAATCCGCTTCCGCGTTCGTAGTGCGAACCTCCGGTGATCCTCTGAATTCCTCTAGCCTCGTCAGCAAACAAATACTCAGCTTGGATCCGGCCCAGCCCGCTTATGACCTCCGGAGTCTGGACCAGGTCATTTTCGATGGGCTCAGCGGTATAGATCTGGCCTCGCAAATGATGCTCGTCTTCGCGGCCTGCGCCCTGCTGCTCGCGGCAGCCGGAATTTTCGCGGTCACGGCGTACTCGGTGACCCAGCGCACTCACGAAATCGGAGTGCGGGTGGCGCTGGGTGCGCGGCGTTTTGACGTGCTAAGGCTCGTCGTGGGCGGAGCGCTGAAGACGGCGACGATTGGTTTGGGCATCGGCCTGGTGCTCGCTCTGTTGTTGACTCGTGCAGTTTCGAGCGCGCTCTTTGGAGTGGTTCAGTTCGACCTGGCTACCACCACCCTGCTGACGTTCGCGCTTGCATCGGTGGCAACGCTGGCGGCCTACATCCCGGCCCGCAGGGCGGCGAAGGTCGATCCCATGGTGGCTCTGCGCTACGAATGATGAGGCGAATTATGAATGGATTCATTCAGGATTTCCGTTACGCACTGCGCCAGTTCCGCAAGAGTCCCGGCTTCGCCGCGGTTGCGGTCATCACGCTGGCGCTGGGGATTGGCTTCAACACGGCTATTTTCAGCGTGGTAAATGCCGTGCTGCTTCGTCCGTTGGCGTTCGCGAATGCCGGCCGGTTGGTGCGGATCTGGCATGTTCCACCCCCAAAGAGTTTTCCCGGCATGACCACGTTTCCGGTCTCTGCTGCGAACTTCCTGGATTGGGAGCGACAGAACCGGGTGTTCGACCACATGGCAATTTATACCTACCACGGGTTTACCGTGACTGGAAGCGACAAGCCTGAACAACTTGCCGCCGGCGCGGTGTCCTCTGGCTTCTTCGCAACGTTGGGAGTTCGGCCCATACTCGGCCGCGCCCTTTCTCCGAACGAGGATCAGCCGGGACGCTCCCACGTTGTGGTTCTCAGCCACCGTTTGTGGCAAGAGCATTTCGGCGCGAATCCCGACATCGTGGGCCGCGACATCAATCTGGACGGTCAACCTTATCTCGTGGCCGGGGTCATGCCGTCGAACTTCCGCTTTCCCGACTTCGCCCAGATGTGGACCCCGATGGCCTGGACCGACCAGGAACGTGCGGTGCGAGGAGAGCATCACTCCATCGTCATCGCGCGTCTCAAGCCCGGAATTGAACTGAAGCAGGCGCAGGCCGAAATGAACACAATTTCCGACCGGCTGCAGCGACAGTACCCCGACGATGACAAGGGATGGGGCGCGGTGGTTGTGCCCTTGCATGATGACATGGTCTCCGACGTGCGGCCAGCGCTGCTGGTTTTGCTGGGAGCCGTGGCTTTCGTCCTTCTTATCGCTTGTGTCAACGTCGCCAACCTGGCGCTGGCGAAGACTTTCAGTCGCCAGAAAGAAATCGCAATCCGAACCGCGCTGGGTGCGACTCCGGCCCGTGTGCTTCGCCAAATTCTCACGGAGACTGTTCTGCTCGCACTCTCGGGAGGAGCACTCGGACTGGCCTTCGCTCATTTTGCTGTTCGCCTGATTGTGGCTTTTCTCGCTGACAGGTTGCCGCAATCGACTGAGGTGGGGTTGGATTCAAAGGTTCTTATCTTCACTGCGGTCATTTCCGTGGTCACGGGCATTATTGCGGGTGTTCTGCCGGCGTTGCGGCTGACACGGCGTGACGTCAATCAGGCGCTCAAGCAGGGTCTGGGTAGAACCGACGCGGATTCGGGCGGTCATCGCACCCGCAGCGTCCTGGTTGTGTCGGAGGTCGCCCTTTCACTCATGCTGCTGGTCGGCGCAGGGCTGATGATTCGGAGCTTTCAAAAACTCGAAAGCGTGGATCCAGGCTTCGATTCCCGTCAGGTCTTGACCATGACCGCGATGGTCTCCCGGGCGAAATTTCCTTCGCCGGACCAGGCGATCCGTTTCTTCGACCGTGTGCTGCAGCGTGTGCGGTCGCTACCCGGAGTGGAGTCCGCGGCCGCCATCGACAACATTCCTTTGACCGGCGGGTCGCATCAGCCCATTGCCGTTGCGGGCCGCCCTGTTGTGCCCATGTCGGAACAGCCAGAGGTTGATGTGCGCCTCGTCAGCCCGGGGTATATGAGTGCCATGCACATTCCGACGCTGCGTGGCCGTGACCTTAACGAAACCGACGTTGCCGGAAGGGTCGCAGTGGTCCTGGTCAGCGAGTCCATGGCTCGGCAGTTTTGGCCGGGCGAAGATCCCATCGGCAAGCGCCTTACACTCACATTTTTCCCCGGCGCAGTCCGTGAAGTGGTTGGAATTGTGGGCGACGTAAAACTCGACGGCCTCGACCAGACGCAGCCCAGCCCCACTCTGTATTTTCCGCTCGATCAGGTTTCCGTACCCGCGAGTGGCGGATGGACCTCGTTTCCCATGACGCTGGTGGTGCGCTCCCACTCCGGTTCCGGCGAACTGGTCTCCGCTGTATCGAATGCCGTGCACGAAGTCGACCGCGACATTCCTCTGGCCGACATTTCCACCATGGACGACCTGGTCGCGAACTCTTTATCCCAGCAGCGTTTCAACATGCTGCTGCTGGGTGCCTTCGCGGGACTTGCTTTGTTGCTGGCCGCGGTGGGCATTTACAGCGTGCTCTCCTACAGCGTGAAACGCAGCGTGCGCGAAATTGGAATCCGCCTGGCTCTGGGCGCTCCTGTGCGAGAAGTGCTGCGCATGGTCGTGTTCGAAGCCATGAAACCAACTTTGCTCGGCGTTGCAATAGGAACGGCTGGAGCTCTCGCGCTAGGGCGCGTTTTGTCGAACCTCATCTTTGGCGTGCGGCCGTCGGATCCTATTACGTTCCTGGCGGTTGCGGCGATCCTGGTCGCCGTCGCATTCGTCGCCAGCATTGCGCCAGCCTATCGGGCTACCAAGGTCGATCCCATGGTGGCGCTGCGCTACGAATAGGAATTTCGAAATCTATGAATCGAGAGTGAAATGATCCAACTGAAAAATGTCGACCGCAGCTACAAAACCGGTGCTGGACGAACCTGGGTTCTCCGCCGCGTCAACCTCGAAATCCGCGAAGGGGAGTTCATGACGGTGATGGGACCCTCCGGAGCTGGGAAATCCTCGCTGCTCAACGTGCTCGCGCTTCTCGATGACCAGTGGGAAGGCGAGTATTGGTTCCGTGAGCAAGCGGTTCACGATCTCAAACGCAAGCAGCGCAGCGAACTTGCGAAGAAGAATGTCGGAATGGTTTTCCAAAGCTACCATTTGCTCGACGACCTCACCGTGCAGGAAAACATTGACCTCCCGCTTTCGTACAAAGACATTCCTCGCGGTCAGCGTCAGAGCCTGGTTGCCGACACTCTTGATCGCTTCCAGATCGTCGCGAAGAAAGATCTGTATCCCAATCAGCTCTCGGGCGGACAACAGCAACTCGTAGGAATCGCCCGGGCCGTGATCCACAGGCCTCCGTTGCTGCTCGCCGACGAGCCCACCGGCAACCTGCACTCCGGCCAGGCCCGGGAAATCATGGAACTCTTCCGCGGGCTGAACCAGCAAGGAACGACCATTGTGCAGGTCACCCACTCCGAGGCGAATGCCGCTTACGGGAGTCGCACCATTCAACTGCGCGACGGGTGGCTGGTAGGCGACACGGCCAATCCCACTCTTAACCAATCGGCGGAGGTCAGTGCATCGTGACAGTTCCGGGTCCTAATTTCTTGAAGCGCTCGATTTTCTTGAAACGCTTGGTCGCAATCATTTGTGTTTATGCCACGCTGGCGTCGACCATGCTGGCTCAGACAGCGGCCACGCCGGCGCTCACCGCGACGCAGGCCAGCCTTCCTGCTCGCTTCGACATGCCGAAATCGCGCAATCCGCTCAATGCCTATCTGCCGGACTACGTTCCCGAGCCGGTGCTGGCGAACTCGCCGCGTCTGGACCGGCTTATCCGCGAGGGCAAGCTCTATCTCGCGTTGAAAGACTGCATTAATCTCGCCCTCGAAAACAATTTGGATTTAGCCATCGCCCGTTACAATCTTCCCATCGCGAACACTGATATTCTCCGCACTCAGGCGGGAGGATTTTTTCGCGGCGTGAATACCGGAGTAGTCCAAGGTACCCCCGGCGGCGGCGTCGGAGGCTTCGGCACAGGCGCTCCGGGCGCTGGCGCTGGAGGCACAACCAGTGGCGCGGGCGGCGCCGGAGCCGGCGCATCCGGGCTAGTGCAATCCACGCTCGGCACCGGAACGGCGGTTTCTTCCTACGATCCCCTCATCCTCGCCAACATCGGCGACGAGCATCAAACTTCGCCCGTGGTCAACCAGGCCGTCTACGGAGTTCAGTCTCTGCAACTGAACACCGGTCAATTCAACATCAATTACTCTCAGGCCTTTGCCACCGGAACCAGCATCAACTTCTCGTTCAACAACGCGCGCCAGACGACCAATAGCCCTTTCTTCACGCTGTCTCCGACTCTTACCTCGGCGTATCGTTTCACGATACAGCAGGAACTGCTCGCGGGATTTGGGCTCGGGCCCAACCTGCGCTATTTGCGAATCGCCAAGAACAATAAGAAAATCTCCGACATCGCTTTCAAGGACCAGGTAATCGCCACTGTCACCCAGATTGAAAATATGTACTGGGATCTGGTGAGCGCTTATGAACAGACGCAAGTGAACGAGCAATCTTCCGCTTTCGCCAAGCAAACCTTGGACAATGCGCGGAAACAGTTGCAACTGCAAAGCATTCCGGAGATGGACGTGCTGCGAGCGGAGGCGGAGGTTTCTAAGCGTGACCAGGATTTAACGGTGGCCCGCACCAGTCTCGAACTCCAGGAGACGCTGATGAAGAATGCCATTACCAAAAGTCTGGACGACCCCGTGCTGGAGGCGATGCCGGTTGTGCCGACAGACCGAATGGAAGGTGTGCAGCCTCAAACCACCCAGTCGATCCAGGATTTGATTTCTGAAGCGCTACACGACCGCACCGAACTGGCGGAGTCCGACGTCGATCTGGTGAACCGCCAGATCAGCCGTCGCGCGGCGCGCAATGCCTTGCTGCCGACACTTTCGCTGGTGGGTTTCTATTCTGGTGCGGGCTTGGCGGGCCCGCTGAATCCCATTTGCACGGAAGGCTGCACCGCCAATGTGCCAGTCGACTTCGGCGGAGCCCTCACCAATGCGTTCAACAATTCTTCCCCTGATTACTACGTTGGACTGAACCTGAATATCCCGCTCCGCAATCGTGTCGCAAAAGCCGATCAGTACCGCTCCGAACTCGAATACCGTCAGGCAGAATTGCGCCTGGAGCAGCTGAAAAAGCAAGTTCGCATCGAAGTCCGGAACGCGCAATATGCCGTCGAACAAACTGGCGCTCGTGTTCAGGCCGCCCGCAAGGCCCGCGACCTCGCGCAGCGCACCTTCGACATCACCAAGAAAGAGCAAGACCTGGGCGCAGGATCAAGCTATCAAACCCTCTCTGCCCAGCGTGATCTTTCGCTGGCGGAACTCGATCTGGTCACCGCGATGACCATCTTTGAAAAAGCAAAAGTCGAACTTGATCGCGCAACCGGCGCCACTTTGGAACATAATGGCATTCAGCTTCAAAATGCAGTGACCGGCACGGTGGGTGATAACATCAGCCCCGTGAACCCATAAACCGCCATGCAAACTTCTGCCAAACCAGGAGAACTCTCCGCCGCGAGCCCGGCCTCGGTCACCTCAGCCACTGTAGAGCCAGAGAAGCCCAGCTTCGAGCGGCCTCGCATCCTGGCCGCCGACGATCAGCAACACGTTCTCGAAGCTCTCGAACTCCTCTTGCGTCCGCAGGGATACGAAGTGGAGACCGCGAGATCGCCCGCGCTGGTTCGCGATGCCCTGGCCACCGGCTTCTACGATGCCCTACTCATCGACTTGAACTACACCCGGGACACCACTTCCGGACAGGAAGGCCTCGACCTGCTTTCCGAAATTGTGTGCCTGGACAACACAATTCCCGTCATCGTGATGACCGCCTGGGCCAACCTTGAACTTGCGGTCGAGGCCATGCGCCGCGGCGCCCGCGATTTCATCCAGAAGCCCTGGGAGAACGAGCGCCTGCTCACAATCATCCGCTCCCAGGTCGACCTTCGCCGCGCCCTGCAACGCGCCGAACGCCTGGCTGCCCAGAATCGCCTGTTGCAGGCCGAGGGGCGTCCTGAGTTCATCGCCACCGCTCCACTCATGCAGCCGGTTCTCGACGCCATTGCCCGCGTCGGACCTTCCGACGCCAACGTTCTGATCACAGGTGAGCATGGCACGGGAAAAGAAGTTGTGGCGCGGACCCTGCACGCCGTCTCTGCCCGCGCCTCTCGCCTCATGGTCTCCGTAAACACCGGCGCCGTGCCCGAAGCCTTATTTGAAAGTGAACTCTTCGGCCACGTAAAGGGCGCGTTTACTGACGCCCGCTTTGACCGCATCGGACGCTTTGAACTCGCCGACGGCGGCACAATTTTCCTCGACGAAATTGGAAACGTTCCCCTTCGTCAGCAAGCCAAGCTGCTGCGTGTGCTCGAAGCCGGCGAACTCGAGCGCGTCGGCTCTTCCCGTGCTCTGCGGGTTGATGTGCGAGTAGTCTCCGCGACCAACGCCGATCTCCGCGCTGCCTGCGCTTCCGGCCAGTTTCGCGAGGACTTGCTCTTCCGCCTGAATACGGTCGAGATTCACGTGCCCGCATTGCGCGAGCGCCGCGAGGATATCCCCGCCCTCGCTGGACATTTTCTCTCGCGCTACGCCTCGCGTTACCGCCGTCCAATTAAAGGTTTCGAGGTTTCCGCCCTGCAATTACTTCTGCAATACGCATGGCCCGGCAACGTGCGCGAACTGGAACACACGCTTGAGCGCGCAGTCCTGATGTGCCGTGGCGGCGAGATTCAGCGCGCCGACTTGGGCCTCGACATGCTTCGTCCGCAAAGCCAGAATCTCGAAGAGCTCAGCCTCGAATCCGTGGAAGCCATTCTCATCCGCAAGGCATTGCAGCGCTCCCAGGGAAATGTGAGCCAGGCCGCCGAAACTCTTGGCCTAAGCCGCGGCGCGCTTTACCGTCGAATGGAAAAATATGGCCTCTAGCCCGCATGGGACCCCCAATCCCCGCGGGCGCAAGCCTCCACCAAGACGCGTTCGCCTCCTCTATGAGCGGCGTGTAAGTCTGTTCGCCCTGCTGGTCGCGCTTCCCAGCCTGCTCGGCAGCGGCATTTTCATCTGGCTGCAATCCTGGACCCTTGAATCCAAACTGGCGCTGCTGTTCGCCGAATTATTCGTGTGGTGGCTACTAGCGATGGCGCTGCAGGAACAAACCACGCGCCCTTTGCAGACGCTAGCCAATGTGATCTCCGCCTTGCGCGAAGAAGACTACTCATTCCGCGCGCGTGGCGCGGCCACCGACGACGCCCTCGGCGAACTCTCCATCGAAGTGAACGCCCTGGCCGATCTGCTTTCCGACCAGCGGATTCGCGCTATCGAAGCCACCGCGCTCTTGCGCCGCGTGGTCGAAGAAATTGAAGTCCCCCTGTTCACCTTCGACCCCGGCCAGATTCTGCGCCTGGTGAACTCCGCCGGAGAGCGCCTGCTGCAGCAGCCAGCCGTGAGGCTCCTCGGCCGCACCGCAAAGGAAATCGGCTTGGCCGCCTGCATGAGCGCGGAGAGTGAAACCGTGGTCCCGCTGCACTTCCAGGGCCCGAACGCGCGCTGGCAAGTGCGGCGCAGTTCGTTTCGCCAGAAAGGTGTGCCTCATACTCTCATCGTTTTGTCCGATGTGAGTCGCGCCCTGCGCGAAGAAGAACGCGGTGCATGGCAGCGCCTGATTCGCGTGCTCGGCCACGAGCTGAACAACTCGCTCACTCCCATCAAATCAATTGCCGGAACCCTGCGAGCGCAAATTTCGAATAAGGCGCTCGACTCCGATCAGCGCGAAGACTTCGAGCGCGGCCTCTCGATCATCGAATCCCGCGCTCACTCCCTCAATCGTTTCCTCCAGGCCTATCGCCAGCTCGCGCAGATGCCACCGCCCATCGCTCGTAAGACCGAGCTTGCTCCCATTGTTCAACGTGTCGCCGCCCTCGAGGCCGCTCTGCCAGTGCAGGTACTTCCCAGTCCGCCGATAGAGTTGATGGTTGATCCTGATCTGCTCGAGCAAATGTTGATCAACCTGATGCGCAACGCCGTGGAGGCGGCGATGGAACCCCAGCACCTGGCCCCCGCTCACAACGGAGCCGCGAACGCGCCGCCGCGCAAACCCGTGGTCGATGTACGCTGGGAATTGACTGACAAGGATCTGGTGCTCACGATCGAAGACAACGGCCCCGGACTGGGCAATCCCTCGAACGTGTTTGTCCCCTTCTACACCACCAAGCCTTCCGGCAGCGGAATCGGCCTGGTGCTCTCGCGCCAAATCGCCGAAGCCCACGGCGGCTCCATCGAACTCCTGAACCGCACTGACCAAAGCGGCTGCCAGGCCAGAGTCATGCTTCCCCGCACCCAGCCGCCCATGCAGTGAAGCAGCGTTGGGAAGAGCCCGATCACCGGATTCGTCGAGTATGTGTTTACAGAGGCTGCATGTGGGGACAGCCGCCTCGGCTGTTCCACGCCGAGCGCAGCGAGGCAGCGCCCCGCTCACATAAGGTGTTAGGCTCGGAGTTTTATTCCACGGTGACGGACTTGGCCAGGTTCCTTGGTTGATCCACGTCGCAGCCGCGTCTGACTGCGATGTGATAAGCCAACAACTGCAGCGGGACGATCTCCAGAATCGGCGAAAGTTCTTCCGGCGCGGGCGGAATGTAGATGACGTGGTCGGCGGCTTCTTTGATTTCCTCGTCCCCTTCGGTCGCTAGCGCGATCACCACTCCCGATCGCGCCTTCACCTCTTTTAGGTTCGAACTGGTTTTTTCGTAGCGCGTCAGCGAGCCGGGATTGTTCAGATCCCGAGTGGCGATGATGACGACCGGCAGATTCTCGTCGATGAGCGCGTTCGGGCCGTGCTTCATCTCGCCCGCAGGATAGCCCTCCGCATGAATGTAGGAAATTTCTTTCAGCTTGAGCGCACCTTCGAGCGCGATGGGATAGTGAATGCCCCGGCCGAGAAAAAGAAAATCCTGCGCCCGCTGGTATTGTTTGGCCAACTCCTCGACGTGTTTGTCGTGAGTGAGAAGATGTTCGAGCTTCGCGGGAATATGCGTGAGCGCCTGCACCGCCGCGATGGATTGCTCAGTCGCCATCGCGCCGCGCACCTGCGCGAGATACAAAGCAAAGAGATAAAGTGCGGTGAGTTGCCCCGTAAATGCTTTGGTCGAGGCCACGCCGATCTCAGGACCCGCATGCGTGTAGACGGTGCCCGCCGCCTCACGCGTAATCATGGAGCCGACCACGTTGCAGATAGCCAAAGTCTTGGAGCCCCGGGTCTTGGCCTCACGTTGCGCGGCAATCGTGTCAGCCGTCTCGCCGGACTGCGAAATCACCAGCGTGATCGTGTCCGGCGCCACGATAGGATCGCGATACCGCCATTCGCTGGCGTAATCCACTTCCACTGGAATCCGCGCCAGGGTCTCGATCATGAACTTTCCGGCCTGACCGGCATGCCAACTGGTTCCGCACGCGATGATGTTAATTTTCCTCGCGGCGCGAAACTCTGCCTCGCTGATCTCCATTTCGTCGAGAAACACGTGGCCGGTATCCTGCGAAACGCGCCCCAGCGTGGTGTCGCGGACGGTGCGCGGCTGCTCATAAATCTCCTTGAGCATGAAATGCTTGAAGCCGCCCTTTTCCGCCATGATCGGGTCCCAGGTAATGTGCTGCACTTTGCGCTGAATCGGCTTGCCGTCGAAATCGGTCAACTCCACACCTTGGGAAGTGACCACGGCCAGGTCGCCGTCGCCAAGAAACAGAATGTCGCGCGTGTGAGAAAGAATCGCGGGCACATCCGACGCCACGAAATATTCGTCATTGCCCAGCCCAATCACCGCGGGAGGCCCATTGCGCGCGGCCACAATCTTGTTGGGATCGTCGGTGCAGATCACCGCCAGTGCAAAAACCCCGGTCAACTCCTTCACCGACCGGCGGACAGCTTCCTCCAGCGAGGGACGGCGGCCGTTCCCCGTTTTGTACAAATGTTTTTCCACGAGATGCGCGATGATCTCGGTATCCGTCTCCGTGGTAAACGTGTGGCCTTCTTCAATCAACTTCTTTTTCAGGCTCAGATAATTTTCGACAATGCCGTTGTGCACCACCACAATCTTGCCGGTGCAGTCGCGGTGCGGATGGGCATTTTCTTCAGTGGGGCGTCCGTGCGTGGCCCAGCGCGTGTGCCCGATGCCGTAGGTTCCATCCAGCGGATGCAATCGGATGGCTTCTTCCAGATTACGCAACTTGCCTTCGGCGCGGCGGATCTGCAGGCCCGCGCCGTCGCCGGCCACGGCGATTCCGGCGGAATCGTAGCCCCGGTATTCCAACCGCCGCAAGCCATCCAGAATTACAGGAACGACAGATTTCTTACCGACATAACCGACAATTCCACACATGACCGGCGCCCCAATCTCTACTGATCTGCTTCTAGTCTGCGGGTTCTAGTCTGCGAAAGAGAAACGGAACTCTTCGATAACCGGGTTGGTCAAAACTTCGCGCGCAATGCGCTCCACCTCGGCCTGCGCCGCCTCGCGGGAGAGTCCGCCGTCGAGCGTCAGCTCAAAATACTTGCCCTGGCGCACTTCTTCGAGCCCCTTGTAGCCCATCTTCTTCAGCGCTCCCTGGATGGTTTTGCCCTGCGGATCGAGGACACTCTTCTTCAGCGAGACGTAAACGTAGGCTTTCATTGTCTGAATCAATTCAGGCTCTCAATTATACGTCAGAGAACTGGCGCTTCCGAGACCGGATCGGTTTCAAATCGCCCGTTTGGCGCTGTCCATTCGGTGCAGCAGTGCGGCCAACGCTTCCTCGAGCATCCTGCGATGCCGGGGATCGCGAGCACGTTCGAGTTGCTGCAGAATGTTCTGCCGGGAAAGGCGCAGGCTCTCAAGTTCGCGCTGCCGCGCAGCTTCCGGTGGCGTCATCGCGACGCGATGCGGGTCCCGCTTTTCGGCAGCGTCCGCCTGTTGATCCTCAACCGATTTGCTTTCCCAGCCTCGCGCCATAGTGTAATTATAATTCCCTGGGACTGCTCTTCCCCCACGGGCGATCCCGCCTAAAGCACTCGGCGTCCCGGGCCGTGCTACCCTCTTTGCCTGGCCGCCGTCTAATCCCGGCTGGCGACGCTCCGCGCGACCTAGTTTGGCGCGTCCCCGTGGAGCACTAATATGGAGCACCAATTATGAGATTCAAACTTCGATTCTTTCCCCGGAATTCTGCCCTATACGCTCTCATAACCCTCGCCCCGCTAGCCACTTATTCGCAGAACGCGCCCGCGCCGCGTACCCACGGCATCGTCGTCGCCAACATGGACCGCGCAGTCAAGCCCGGTGACGATTTCTTCCACTACGCTAACGGTGACTGGATCAAGCGTACCGAAATTCCCGCCGACCGCAGTTACGTCGGCACCTGGGACACCCTGGAAGACCTGAGCCGCAAGCGTACCGCCGGCCTGATTGAAGAAGCAGCCAAGGCCAATGCCTCGGAGGGTTCGAATACCCGCAAGATTGCCGATCTCTACAACTCTTACATGGACGAGGCCGCCATCGAAGCCAAGGGCCTGGCTCCGTTACACCCACAGCTCGACGCCATTGCTGCCATCCACGACAAGCACGAACTCGCCCGGGCTTTAGGTGAGACCCTCCGCGCGGATGTCGATGCCCTGAACAACACTAACTTTCATACCGCCAACATTTTCGGTCTCTGGGTCGCCCCCGGCTTTAACGACTCCGAACACTACGCCGCTTACCTGATGCAAGGCGGCCTGGATCTGCCCGACCGCGAATACTATCTCGCCGATAGCCAGAGCATGCGCGACATCCGCACCAAATATCAGGCGTACGTTTCCGCCCTGCTTAAACTTGCCGGGTTTACCAACCCTGATCTCCGCGCCCAGCACATCATCGAACTGGAACACGCCATCGCCGAAAAGCACCTTAGCCTGGCGGATGAACAAGACATCCATAAGGCGAACAACACCTGGACGCAATCCGACTTTGCCGCCAACGCTCCCGGCCTCGACTGGACAGAGTACTTTCGCGCGGCCGGTCTCAGCAGCCAGGCCAGCTTCATCGTCTGGCAACCCACAGCTTTTACGGGAGAGTCCGCTCTCGTCGCGTCCACCGCACTCGACACCTGGAAAGACTGGCTGGCTTTTCACCTGGTTGATTCTTACGCCGGCGTCCTGCCCAAAGCGTTCGCCGACGAAAGCTTCTCTTTCTTCGGCAAGACTCTCTCGGGCACTCCGGAACAGCGTCCGCGCTGGCAGCGTGGCGTGGCCGTGGTCAACGGCTTGTTGGGAGACGCGGTCGGGCAAATCTACGCCCAACGCTTTTTCTCACCCGAAGCCAAGGCCCAAGCCGACGCGATGGTGGCAAACCTGATCACCGCTTTCCGGCACCGTATTGAGGCCCTTCCCTGGATGGATCCCACCACGAAAGCCGAAGCCCAAGCCAAGCTCACCACTCTCTATGTGGGAATCGGTTACCCGGAAACCTGGCGGGACTACTCCGCCTACGAAATCAAGGCAGATGACATTTTAGGCAACATCTCGCGCGGCCGGCTGTTTTACTATCACCGCGACCTCGCCCGTCTCGGTCTCCCGGTTGATCGCAAAGAATGGACCATGGAGCCGCAGACCGTGAATGCCGTCAACCTGCCGCTGCAAAACGCGCTGAGCTTCCCAGCTGCAATTCTGCAACCGCCGTTCTTCGATCCGCAGGCTCCCGCCGCGACGAACTACGGCGCTATCGGGTCTATCATCGGACATGAAATCAGCCATACTTTCGACACCGAGGGCAGCGCGTTCGATTCCAAAGGCCGAGTCCGCGACTGGTGGAAACCCGCCGACCTGGCGCACTTCAATGCGGCCACCGCGCGCCTCGCCGCGCAGTACGACGCCTACAAACCCTTTCCCGATCTTGCCCTGAACGGCAAGCAGACGCTGGCGGAAAACATCGCCGACGTCGCGGGCATCTCCGCCGCCTACGACGGTTACCACGCCTCCCTCGCGGGCAAGCCCGCTCCCGCCGAGGACGGCTTCTCCGGCGACCAGCAGTTCTTCATCGCGTTCGGACAGAACTGGGGATCAAAGGAACGTGAAGCCGCCCTCCGCGAGGAAGTGATGACCGACTCGCACTCCCCCGACCAGTTCCGCGCAGCCACTGTCCGCAACATCGACGCCTGGTACGCAGCCTTCAATGTCCAGCCGGGAGAGAAACTCTACCTAGCCCCGCCCGACCGCGTGCGCATCTGGTAAAGGAAATCTAGGAGCCGCGCGCGTGAGCCCCGCAATGCCCACGTAGCGACAGCCGCCTCGGCTGTCCGGCAAGCGAAGCGAGCCGCGAAGCTCCACACTTCAAGCCAGTCCCTGGCTCTCAAACGTCCCGACCCTGAAATGTCACATGCTCGCATCGGCTTTTCTTATGCCAACGAGCAAACCAGTCCTCAGGTTCTTGCGATTTGCGTTACGAAATCGTAACGCGCCAGAGAAAGTCGTTCTGCCCTTGACGCATGCGGGTATAATTTGCGCGACCATAGGGGTTAGGTACGGGTGACCCCGATCCGAATTCTTATGAGTTCCTTTCGTCAAGTGCCGGCACGCCGGTTCCGTGCCAAGAAAACGTCTGCGCGTTTTGATCCTGCGACATTTCTCGCGAATGCCGGCATGGGCAAAACCATTCGTCAATATGCCCCGAAGGCGGTCATCTTTTCCCAGGGAGAAAAAGCCGACTCTGTCTTTTACATTCAGAAAGGCAGAGTGAGGCTCAGCGTCGTTTCCAAACAAGGAAAGGAAGCCACCCTCGGACTATTTGGTCCCGGCGACTTTCTGGGCGAAGGCTGCATCGCCTCAGATCAGCCCCTTCGCATGGCCACTGCCACGGCCTCGTCCCCGTGTTCCATCCTTCAGATCGAAAAGAAGCAGATGCTGCGTACCCTGCACGCGCAGCACGAGTTCTCCGATGCTTTTGTGGCGTACCTGATTATGCGCAACAGCCGCACCCAGGAAGACCTGGTCGATCAGCTGTCCAACTCCAGCGAGAGGCGGCTGGCGCGAGCTCTGTTTTTACTGGCCAACTTCGGGAAAGACAAGTCGGAGAAAGTCATCCCCAACATAAGTCAGGAAACTCTGGCTGAAATGATTGGCACCACCCGCTCCCGAGTCAACTTCTTCATGAACCGCTTCCGAAAGCTTGGCTTGATCGAGTACAACGGCGAGATATTGGTCCACAGTTCACTGTTGAGCGTAGTCCTGCACGACTAGACTTCTCGGTCGAAATCGTGGAGCCCCGGACGCCCTCGTCCGGGGGTGGGCCGAGACAAAATCCAAAAAAGGATCGTCCGTGTGTATCCGTGAAGATCCATGGCCAAGATTTCCGCGGTCGTGTTCAATTCTGAACATACAACCGCCCTCGAACAAGTTATGTTAACTCCATAATTACGTTGGAAAAAGGCGGGCTGCTCTTGAGGGGGCGCAGCCACCGCCAAAGGCTCGGGTTTTGTGCATTTCTTGAGCGCGCCACGCTGGAGAGCCCTGCGGTGTTACGCCCCGCCGCAGGCACAAGTCGACTTGCACCCTTGCTTGCGCGAGCTGGCGAGGCTCTACATTGAGTGTGCTTTCCCTGTCCGCTTCCTGGTTTCGCTCAGGTTGTTGGTCTCGCGTGTCTGCCTTCATTCCGCAACTATTGCCGCAATCTTGACCGAGGAGTTGAGGTCATGAGCGCCCACGCGGAAGCCCTGATCAACCGCGTTCTCGCCTACACTACTCCTGATGCCTTCAGCGAGCCCGAACAGCTGCTTGCTGCCTTTTTCAGCGCCTCCAACGTGGGTTTCTACATCCTGGACAAAGATCTGAGCTACGTGGCGGTCAACCATGCCCTGGCCGACATGAACGGCAGGCCGGCAGCAGCCCACCTCGGCAAAACCTTGCGTGAAGTCGTGGGAGAACTCGCCGACAAGATCGAGCCCGAGCTACAGCGCGTGCTGAATACCGGCAAGCCAGTCTTGAACCTGGAGGTCAGTGGAGTGCTGCCCACAAGGCCCGACGTCGAGCACCAGCTTGGCCATTACTTTCCGATCCAGGACGGCACCGGCCAGGTCAAGCAAATTGGCGTGATGGTGGTCGGCAACACCGGACGAAGGCGGCTGGAGCAGGCCATCACGACTCTTGGCGACAAGCTGCAACAGGAGAAAGCGCGCCTGCAGGCGGTCCTCGAAGTCAGCGCCGCCCTGACCGAGTCGAAAGCCGATTTCGAGCTGGCGTTTCCCGCTATTTTCACGATTCTGCAGAAAGCGGTAAAGCACGACTCGGCGTTCCTTAGCTTGCTGGATCAGGGCGCTCGGACGGTACAAATGCGGGCCTTGGGTGGTGCGCCGCAAGGGACGGGATACGAACGTAGCGCAAACGTCCCAATCGAGAACGCTATATCGGGCCAACTCCTCGGGCAACAGGAGCCCGGCAACCTGAACCAGAGCCAGTTGGAGAAATACGCGCAAAGCTCGCCCAGGGTGAAGGAATTGCTGAGACAAGGGGTTCTCTGCATGTGCTTTGTTCCCCTGATAACCCCGCGGGGGACGGTCGGATTCCTGTTTCTGGCTCGCAAGGAGGATGTTGCCTTTGCCCCGCAAGACCTCGATTTCCTGAAACGGGTGGCCTCGGAGATGGCGCTGGCAGTGGAAGGCAATACCATCCGGAGCGCTCTGGTCCGGGAAAAGGAGAGGCTGCGAGTTCTCCAGGAAATCGACACCACCCTGCTGTCCAGTCTGGAGATCCAGGAGCTACTTCCGGCGGTTTCCGCATTCCTGCGGAAGACGCTTCCTCACGACCACGTTGCTGTCTGCCTCTATGACCCGAGCGCGAACGCTTTGCGCAGCCATGCCAACACCTCGGACCTTAAGCGAAAAATCCTTCCAGAGAACGGATTCCTGGGGCTGGATGACACGCTTACGGGGCAGACGTTTGTCGAAGGTAAGACGAAGGTTTTGGAACATGCCGACCTGGTTCACGTGCCGTTCCTGGTCACACAAAAGGCTCTCGAACTGGGCGTGCGCTCCTCCTGCTTCATTCCCTTGCTCACGGCGAAAGGTCCTTTGGGAGTGTTGACCCTATCGAGCCACAGCGACCAAGCTTTCGACGCGGAAGACGTGGGCTTTCTCGAACAGGTGGCAGCGGCCCTGGCGCACTCGCTGGGAAATGCGTTGGCGCACAAAGCCTTGCGGATGGAAGAAGAACGGCTGCGGGTGTTGCTGAAGACGGGTGCCAGCCTGGCCTCGAGTCTGGATATCCGCCAGGTCTTCCCTTCGATTTCGGCGCACGTACGCCACGTCAAACAGCATGAATTCGCCAGCCTGATCCTGCGTGACGACGAGCACGGCGTGCTGCGGCGACACGCCGTTGATTTTCCCATGGCAAAAAGGATTCTGCCCACGGACTTCACCGTACCCATGGACAGTCCTGCCGGGCGAGCCATGGAACTCGGCGCGCCGCTGATCTTTTCCCGGGACGAGATCGCCGCCTTGGGCACCGAACTCTCGACTCTGATCCTTGACGAGGGTCTGCAGAGTTTGTGCTGTATCCCCTTGACCACTTCCAAGGACACTTTGGGGACGCTGAACTTCGGAAGTACCCGGCCGAACGCCTTCCAGACGGAAGACTTGGAGCTGTTCGGTCAGATCGCAGCCCAGGTCGCGGGCGCTCTCGAGAACGAACGGGCCTACCGGGAGATCGAGCAGCTCAAGAACCGCCTGGCTGCGGAAAAGCAATACCTCGAGGGCGAAATCCGGACGGAACTGAATTTCCACGAAATCATCGGCGACAGCCCGGCGCTGAAAAAAGCTCTGGATCCCGTCCCGATCGTTGCCGACAGCGATGCCACCGTCTTGATTCTGGGAGAAACAGGAACCGGAAAAGAGCTGGTAGCCCGCGCCATCCACCGTATGAGCCGGCGCAAGGAGCGGAATTTCATTAAGGTGAATTGTGCCGCCATTCCGACTGGACTACTCGAAAGCGAACTCTTCGGCCACGAAAAGGGTGCGTTCACCGGCGCGGTCAGCCAGAAGATCGGACGAATGGAACTGGCCGACCATGGCACGTTGTTCCTGGATGAAGTCGGAGAGATTTCGCTGGAGCTGCAGCCCAAGCTGTTGCGAGTGTTGCAGGATCACGAGTTCGAGCGGCTGGGTGGCACGCGAACCATCAAAGTGGACCTGCGTCTGGTCGCCGCCACCAATTGTGATCTGGCAAAGGATGTCGCCGAACATCAGTTCCGCAGTGATCTTTTCTACCGCCTCAACGTTTTTCCCATCCATGTGCCCAGCTTGCGGGAAAGACGTCAGGATATCCCGATGCTGGTGCGTCACTTTGTGCGCCACTATGCGCTCCGCATGGACCGCCACATTGAGACAATTCCCGCTGAAACCATGAACGCACTCACTAACTGGCACTGGCCGGGGAACGTGCGCGAACTGGAAAATTTTATCGAGAGATCGGTGATTCTCAGCGACGACACGGTGTTGCGCGCTCCTCTGGCCGAACTAGAAATCGAGATGCGGGAAGGCGGTTCCTCCGACTACACCCTCGACACCGCCGAGCGTCAGCATATTCTCGGAGTATTGCGGGAAACCGGCGGCCTGCTCTCCGGCCCCACTGGCGCAGCCCACAGGCTCGGGCTGAAGCGAACCACTCTGCAATCGAAAATGCAGCGCCTGCGCATCACCCGTGAAGACTACCTTGGGCCAAAGCAGAGCTGAGGTGGAGGCTCTTTGGCTGCTAGCTGCTAGCTTCTAGCGTGAAGCCCAACCCGAGAGTTTTCACTCCGCTGTTCCCCAAGAAACCTGAAGACCGTAGACAAGCACGGCTCGAAGCTAGAAGCTACCCACCCCAGCCCCGCATCGTTAGGTCTAAGCCTGCCGACTAATCGGCAACCCGCCGACAGGTCGGCAATTTCCTGGTTTGGGTCGTGTGGGGTCTTTTGCGGAACTTATTCCAAACAGGGAAGTTGTACCGTTCCGAAACTCAGACCCGTTCCGGAACGTGAATTGCTTGAGTACTTACGTCGCGCTTGGGACAGCCACTTCTTAAAGGTTTGCCTCAGAGTCGAGATCGGCCCAGCCTCCCTTACAAAATCTGAAATCCGGCTCAGCCGTGGAGTGGAACCAGTGTTTGCTCCCACTAGGTTTCAACCCGTGAAGTCGAGTGTAGCCGTTCAAGTTTCGTTGAACGCACCCGCGATTTTGCGGCCAATTCGCCGGGAAGGGCTGACGCAAGTCCCACTGTTGCCGCGACGGAACCCCGGCTTTGGCGAGGAACGGTCCGGCGAAGAAGGATTCGGCGACCAGGCCCTCGGCGCCAATCACCCGATCGCGGAGGTAAGCCCACGTGGCCCGGAAGTGGCGAGCCAGCGCCGTCCGCAGGAGATTGATCCGCTCTACCTGTTTGCTTGCCGGGCGGAATGGGAGCGGCGTTCGGACACCAGTTCAGCCTGGGAACTGATTTCGGCGGCAGAAAGCCCGCACGAAGACACGCGGGCCAACGCAAGGCAGCTGCTTGCGAGTTCACGGCACCTGGAGGGCAGCAGCGCGGCGGTCGCCGGACTTCAGGTTTTCAAACCGCGGCGATATCGGACGGTGGAGGCGAACATGAAGACCCCTTACGGACTCGAAATCATCGAAAACTGCTCCCAGTGCTTCTGCCGGAAAGCCGGATTCTTCTGTGCCATGTCTTCCGGCGTTGTGGAATCGCTCGACCAGGTCAGCCACCACAGCACCATGCCGGCCGGGGCGATCCTGTTTGTGGAGGGACAGGTTTCTCGCGGGATCTTCATACTTTGTTCGGGCAAAGTGAAGCTCTCGACCGCTTCGCGGGAAGGTAAGGTGCTGATTCTGAAGACGGTTGAAGCTGGGGAAGTGCTGGGGCTGAGCGCCGCGGTTTCCGGGTCGAGCTATGAAATGACCGCGGAAACGGCTACGCCGTGCCAGCTTAACTTTATCGGCCGCAAAGATCTGCTGGAGATGCTCCATGCGCACAGCGAAGTGGGAGTGCACGCCGCGCACAGCCTGAGCAGCGATTTTCAGTCCGCGTATCGCGATATTCGCGATCTGGTGATGGCGCGTTCTTCGGAGGGAAAGCTGGCGCGGCTTCTGCTGTCGTTTTCTCCCAAACAAACAGGTTCCGATGAACTCCATCTCAGGTCGGTGATGACGCATGAAGAAATGGCCCAGCGCATCGGTTCCTCGCGCGAAACTGTCACCCGATTGTTGACTGAATTGAAGCGCAAACAACTGATTCGGCTGGATGGTCCCACGCTGGTGATCCGCAGCCGGATTGCGCTTGAGACTTTAGCAGTCTGAGTCCCCCCTGTGCCTGGAGAGGGCCGGAGTCTTGGCCCTCTCTTTTTTATTGATTGGAGTCGACTTTCCTGCAGGTCTGTTCCGAAAAAGTCCTTGCGAACTCAGAGTCCGAACAGTTCGCGCAGGCGCTTGGTCTGTGCCCGGCTGACGGGCACTTCGGTTTGCTTCTTGTCGTCCATGCGCAGCTGGTAGGAACTCTTGAACCAGGGCACCACTTCGCGAATGCGGTTGATATTCACCAGGAAAGAACGGTGCGCGCGCCAGAAAAGGTTAGGGTCGAGACTATCGAGCAATTCTTCCAGAGTCCGGCAATTCGAATGGCCTTCGAAGCCCGACATGCCCGCGGTGACGACGGTGATAACGCCGTCTTCGATGGAGGCGTAGCAGATTTCTCTCTGATCCACCAGGAGCATGCGGCCAACGGATTTGAGAAGAATCTTCGAAAGCTGCGGTTTCTGCATTTCCAGCATGCGGACTAGATTGTCGATTTTTTCGGCGGGGAGAGTGCCGGACTCCTGCTTGGCGCGCGCCCGTTGTACGGATTGAGCGACCCGCTTCTTGTCGAACGGTTTCAGCAGGTAATCGACGGCGTTCACTTCAAAAGCCTTGACGGCATACTGGTCGAACGCGGTGGCGAAAACGATTTTAGGCAGCGGGACTTTCTTGTCCAGCAACTTCTTGATGACGCCGAAGCCGTCGAGGCCGGGCATTTGCACGTCGAGGAAAACCAGGTCGGGATTGTGCTCTTTAATGAGGCTCACAGCCTCCAGGCCGTTCTTGCCCTGCGCGACCACGTCGACGTCGCCGGCATTTTTGAGCAGGTAGGCGAGTTCGTCGCGGGCGAGCTGTTCGTCGTCCACGATTACGGCGGATAAGGGCATTCCAACTCCCGCTGGCCAGAAGGACTACTTACACAAGTATACTGCGTTTGCCCGGGCCAGGGCGGGCGAGCCACGGAGCCTGCTTCGAGCGCAGCGCTTGGCGGTTTATTGCTGCTGGTGCTGCTGCATCATGGCGCCCATGTCCATCTTGGTGTAACCGGCCGGGGCTTCGAACAGGCTGGCAGGTTGCGAGCCTTCTTGAAGATTGCGCAGTTCTCCGCCGTTGTTTTTGCCCTGCCATTTCAACGGAAAGCGCACCTTGGCGTCGAGCCAAATGCGCGTGACATCACCGCTCGAGTTGGTGGCCTCGTACTCAACTGTGCTGCGGCCGTTCACGGTATCAGTACCCACCTTGTGGCAGGTGCCCGCCTGAATATGCGATATTTTCTGCCAGTCGCCGCATGCATCTTGCACGTCCCCGGCCGCAAAGAAGGAATACGTCTGGCGCTGGGCCTGCGTCTGAACGGACATTTCCATATACATGCGCTGCTGGGGCATCAGGACGGTCGAGGTCTGAGCGGCAAAATTCACAATGACCGCTCCACCGCTGCGAGGGCCGCTGGCCAGGGGTTCGATGCGCATTTTGTCTTTTGCGAAGTAGAGTTTGGCGGTGGTTGGCGCGCCCGGCTTTTGCAGATCGACAACCTCGGCAGAAAACTCGGCCTGCGCCAGTACGAGGCTCGCGGCAAGCATGACCGCGAAGAAACTAGAGATGCGAACTGTCATACGAATCATGGATCGGAGCATGACGATTTTCCTCACTCCCGGAATCGGTAGGCTGCGCCGGAACAGCGGAGGAAGCATAGCAGAATTTTCGCCCTAAACGCGGGAGAGGAACCAAACTCTCAACGGAGATCATCAGCATCATCGTCATCATCGATGCGAGGGCTAAACGATCAGGATGCGGTTGGTCTCTTGGGTTTGGAGAAATCCGTCGCGATCCACTTCGAGAGAAAAGAGCTCTTGTGTCCTTCGAATCCGAGCTTCCGGTAAAGCTCTAGTGCGCTCGTATTCTGATGCATCACTTTCAGGTGCAGCGCAGTTACGTTCAGCGAGCGGGCGGCGTCTTCGAGGAAGGCCATGGTGTTGCGTCCCCAGCCGCGGCCGCGATAGTCAGGGCGGAGATAGAATTCGTCGACGAAGGCGTCGCGGCCCAGCCACTCCAGGCTGTAACCGAAGCAGAGAACGATGTAGCCGACGGGCAGTTTGCGCTCTATTTCTTTCTCCGCGCCATTTGTGTTGGTAAGGATGAGCCAAACACGACCGAGATTAGGATCGCGCAACAGCGTGATCAAGGCAGCGCGTGCTTTCTGCTCGTCGAAGGCGTGGCCATCGAAGGCGTAATAATCGCGCATGAATGGAAGCAGAGTGTCAGCATCGGATTCCGTCGCCACACGGAACGAAGGGTCGGTGCTCACGCGACGTTCTCTAATGCCAGCGCCATGCCCAGGCCTCCGCTGACGCAGAGGGTAGCGACGCCGCGTTTTGTGTTCCTCTTGAGCATTTCGTGCAACAAGGTGACCGTGATGCGCGTTCCGGTGCAGCCGATGGGATGGCCGAGGGCGATGGCTCCGCCGTTGACGTTGAGCTTGTCGCGATTGAAATTTAGTTCGCGGTCGCAGGCCAGAACCTGCGCGGCGAAGGCTTCGTTGAGTTCGATCAGACCGAAATCGTGCAGCTTGAGGTTGTGCTTTTCTTCCAGCTTGCGGAGCGCGGGGACGGGGCCGATGCCCATGATGCGCGGATCCACACCGACCGAAGCGATGGCTGAGATTCGCGCCAGCGGCTTCAGGTTGTTGCGCTTCACGAAGTTTTCGCTGGCGACGACCACGGCGGCCGCGCCGTCGGTGATGCCGGAAGAATTGCCCGCCGTGATCGTGCCGGTCTTCGAAAATACCGGAGCGAGCTTTCCGAGTTTTTCCAGGCTTGCGTCGGGGAACGGATGCTCGTCGCGGGTGAAGGTGGTCGCGCCTTTCTTGCCTTCGATGGTTACGGGGGCGAGTTCTTCATTGAACCGTCCGGCGGCAAGGGCGCGAGCGGCGCGGGTTTGCGACAGGAGAGCGTATTCATCCTGCTCGTCGCGTGAAATTTCATATTGCTCGGCCAGAACTTCGGCAGTTTCGCCCATCACCATTTTCGCTAAAGGACAGAAGAATCCGTCGCGATACATGCCGTCGACCAGTTCCTGATTGCCCAGGCGATATCCCCAGCGCGCTTCGAGGTAATAAGGAACCCGCGACATGGATTCCGTGCCGCCAGCGAGAATGCAGCCGGCGTCGCCGAGCAGTATGGCCTGATAGGCCAACGCGATTGACTTCATCCCCGAGGCGCATGCTTTATTCACGGTGAACGCGGGCGCTTCCTGCCGGATGCTGCTGCGTACGGAAATCTGGCGCGCGGGATTCGGGCCGCCGCCGGCCTGGCGGGCGTTGCCGAAGATGCTTTCCTCAACCTGCTCGGGCTGCACTCCGGCGCGCTCGATCGCGGCCCTCGCCGCAACCACGCCCATGTCAGCGGCAGTGAGCGACGCCAACGATCCGCCAAACTTGCCGATGGGCGTGCGCACCGCGGAGAGAATATAGACAGCTTGCAAAGTCATGCCTCCAAACCTTCGAGTCTAGCAGGAGGAAGAAACAGCTTCTAGCTACTAGCTGCCAGCCAAAGCGCGTCACGATTTGGCTGGAAGCCTGGGAGTGGGCTTCGATCAGTTTCTTGGTTCGCTTCGATTGCTCGATCCGCATAGTATTTTCTACTGGGCGAACGTACAATCGTCTCCCTGAAAGGACGGTGCATATGGTCTTAGGGATGAGTCTAGCGACCTTCACGCTGGTTCACGTAGTGATAAGCCTGGTGGGGATCGCCTCCGGATTGCTCGTTCTCTACGGGCTGATCAAAGGGAAACGGTTCGACGGCGCGACTGCAATCTTCCTGGCGACTACAGTGTTAACTAGCCTGACCGGGTTCCTGTTTCCTTTTACGCATCTGCTGCCCTCGCATATCGTCGGCACTATTTCGCTGGTGTTGCTGGCGGTTGCGATCGTGGCGCGGTACCCGCTTCATCTCGCAGGATCGTGGCGTTGGATCTACGTGGTCTCCGCCGTCGTTGCGCTCTACCTGAACGTGTTCGTTCTGGTGGTGCAGTCGTTCCTGAAGATACCTGCGGTGCACGCGCTGGCGCCGACGCAAAAAGAGCCGCCATTCTTGATTGTTCAACTCATCGTGCTGGCGATCTTCATTGTGCTGGGAATTTTCGCGGTGAAGGGGTTCCGGGTCGCGCCGGCCGCTGCGGAGGCGGCGTGGAAGAGTTCCAAGGCCTCGTAGCTGCTTTAGGTCACGCCCCGTTTCAGGCAATGCCTAATCGAGCCGTGGACAGCGCTGGCGGGCTGACCCCTGTCCCCATTTTGCCATGTTATAATCTTTTATTCTCTGTTGTTTAGCAGGAGGGCTGTATCGATAAGCGTTTTATCCGCACCAACGATCGCATCCGGGCGCGCGAAATCCGCGTGATTGACGACGAAGGGGCGCAGATCGGAATCTTGCCGCCCTTCGAAGCGCTCAAGATGGCCCGAGCCAAGAATCTGGACCTGGTTGAGATTTCCCCCACCGCGCAGCCTCCCGTGTGCCGGATCATGGACTACGGGAAGTATCTGTATCAGCAGGAAAAGAAAGAGCGCGAGGCCAAGAAGCACCAGAAGACGATCACGGTGAAAGAGGTCAAGTTCCGCATCAATGTGGACGACCACGATTACGAGACCAAGAAGAATCACGTGCTCCGTTTTCTGGATGAAGGCGACAAAGTAAAGGCGACGATCTTTTTCCGCGGCCGTGAGATGACGCGCACCGGCCTGGGACGGCAGATTCTGGAGCGGCTGATCAAGGACGTCGAACCGCACAGTATTGTGGAATTCCGTCCGCGGCAAGAAGGCAATACGCTGCACGCGATTCTGGCGCCGAAAAAGACGGCAGTCGAACGGGAGAAAGAACGAGAGAAAGAAGCCAAGCAAAAGGCGAAGCAGGAGAAGCAACTGCAGCAGGAGAAAGAGAAACAGCCGGCGCCGGCCGCAGCCGCGGCGGTGGCTCCCAATCCCACTCCGCAGGCGTAAGCCGGACGCGCCGCTTTTCGCGATACTCCAGATTGTGAATTTCAGATTTTGAATTTTGAGTTTTTGAATTTCTGAGAGCTGATGGCTGAGAGCTGACAGCTGATCTTGAGGACTTATGCCGAAATTGAAAACCCACAAAGGCGCCGCCAAGCGCTTCAAGAAAACTGCAACCGGGAAAGTGAAGCGGGGACACGCGAAATTGCGTCACATCCTGACTTCCAAAGAAACCAAGCACAAGCGCAAGCTGCGTCACGGTGCCTTGGTGAGTGACGGAGATCTGGCCAAAGTGTTGCGCATGATCCCGTACCAGTGAGAACCATTGCTGATTGTTGATTTCATGATTGTTGATTGAAAAGCCCATTACCTCGTGCTTTTCAATCAACAATCAGAAATCAACAATTGCTTCAGGCGTGTGAAGAGGTCAGAGATCGCCACAGGGCGAATCTTCCTTACCTCCAGCCGCCAGTAACTAGAAAATAAAAAGGAGAATTCCATGCCTCGTGTAAAACGCGGAACCAAACGCCGCGCGAAACGCAAAAAGATATTAGACCGCGCCAGCGGATACTTCCTCACTAAATCAAAACTCTACCGCTCGGCAAAAGAAGCCGTCGAGCGCGGCCTGAAGTTCGCATATTCCGGGCGCAAGCAGCGCAAGCGGCAATACCGTTCGCTGTGGATCGTGCGCATCGGCGCCGCTGCCAAGCTGAACGGGATGAGCTACAACCAGTTCATCCACGGCTTGAAGTTGGCGGCCGTTGAGCTCGATCGCAAGATTCTTGCCGACTTGGCGGTGAAAGATCCGGGCGGATTTGCGAGCCTGGCGCAACAAGCCAAGGACGCGATCAAGAGTGGGGCAGCGGAAGCCAAGGCCTAGCTCTCAGCCTCTGGATTGCGGCAGTCACGCGGCGACTCGGGAAGGGCACGGCTTCAGCCGTGCCGCCCAACTCTCTAACTTAAATATCTTGTCATTCTGAGCGAAGCCAAGAATCTCTGCCGCCTGCTGGGAGCTGCATAGGTCCTTCGCGCAAAAGGCGCGCTCAGGATGACAGCACTTGCAAGGTGACAATGGCTTACATCGTTCAACAACTCGCCGACCACAGCTCCTCGACGTTGATCCGAGCCGAGATGGAAGCCAAGGATGCCTTCGACAAAGAGTACTCGGCAATCAAAGATGATCCATCATTCAAGTCTCTTCGTGACCGCTGGCTGGCGCGTAAGAGCGGGATACTCACACAGATCAACGATCTTTGGTTGAAGTCCGCTCCTAAGGATGCCAAGCGTGAGGCGGGGCAGGCCGTTAACAAACTGAGAAAATACGTTGAGGAGCATTTCGAACTCGACCACTGGACCGCAGCTGCGCAGGACATCGTTGTTACATTGCAATCGGTTGACATCACACTTCCCGGCATCCGCCGGCCCATCGGGGCCGAGCATCCCGTGATGCGCACTTCCCGCGAGATGGTCGCGGTTTTTCAGAAGCTGGGCTACTCGGTCGCGGATGGGCCGGTGATTGAGACCGACTACTACAATTTCGAGGCGCTGAATTTTCCTCCGAATCATCCGGCGCGCGACACGCAGGACACGCTGTTCATCGCCGGACAGCAGGCCAAGCCGCTGCGTGAGCGCCTGCTGCTGCGCACGCATACCTCTCCAGTGCAGATTCGCACCATGGAAAAGATGCGGCCGCCGATTCGCATCGTGATTCCCGGAACCGTGCACCGCAACGATCCGCCCGACGCGAGCCACTCGCCCATGTTCCATCAGATTGAGGGTTTGGCGGTCGATACCAACATCACGTTCGGCGATTTGAAGGGAACGCTCGATCATGCCATGAAGGAATTTTTCGGCTCGAGCGTGAAGACGAGTTTCCGGCCGTCGTTCTTTCCGTTCACCGAGCCGAGTGCGGAGATGTTTGTCTCGTGCTTCATTTGCGGCGGCAGCGGCCGTCGCGGGGCGGACCCTTGCCGTCCCTGCAAGCAGTCTGGGTGGATTGAGATTCTCGGCTGCGGCATGGTCGATCCCAACGTGTTCGAGTTCGTGAAGGACAACGGATACGATCCGAAAAAGATTTCTGGATTCGCGTTTGGTATGGGCGCAGACCGCATCGCGCTGCTGAAGTATGGAGTGGATGATCTGCAGGTGTTCTTCCAGGGAGACGTCAGGTTTTTGCAACAGTTTGGGTAGCTATTTGCGTATCACTCAAGACAACGAGCGCATCGTGAGAATTCCCTGATACGGCACAGCAGAGGACGAGGTGCAGGGGTCCTTCGCTTCGCTCAGGATGACACGGTACTGTGAGTCATGAAACTCTCAACACAATGGATTCGCGAATTCGTGGATCTCGCTGTCGATGATCATCGGCTGGCCGAGGATCTGACTTCTGTCGGCATTGCGGCCGAAGGAATCAGTGGATCGGGTGCCGACACTGTGTTCGAAATGGAGATTGGCACCAACCGTCCCGATGCGATGAATCATTACGGAGTGGCGCGAGAGGCGGCCGCAATCTACGAGGTGTCGCTCAAACAGCTCTCAGCTCTCAGCCGTCAGCTATCAGCTAACGAGCACACCTCAGCGGCTAAAACCACGTCTCCTGGCGGCTCCAACGGCACGACCGAGGTCGTGCCCTTCCCCATCACTTTGGAAGAGCCCGAGCTTTGTCCGCGGTTTACGGCGCGGGTGATTCGCGGGACGCGCACCCAGCCTTCGCCGGATAAAATTGCCCACCGGTTGCAAATGCTCGACCAGCGGCCCATCTCGAACGCCGTTGACGCTACTAACTACGTACTCTGGGAAATCGGCAAGCCGACGCACGTTTACGATTTGGATCTGCTCGAAGGCCGGCGGCTGATTGTGCGCATGGCTCGGGACGGCGAGACGCTCAAGACTCTGGATGGTATCGAACGCAAGCTGACTTCCGAAGATCTCGTTGTCGCCGACGCCAAAAAGCCTGTAGGTCTGGGCGGCGTAATGGGTGGGTACGACACGATGATTACCGACAAGACGCGGAATATTGTGATCGAGTCGGCGTGGTGGGATCCCGTGACCGTGCGGAAAATGTCGCGGCGCCACGGCCTGCATACCGACGCTTCGCATCGTTTCGAACGGGGAGCGGATTTCGAGTCGACGGTGTTGTCGTGCGATCTGGTGGCCGAGATGATTCTCGAATCGGGCGGCGGCGAACTCCAGGGCAGCCTGGTGGACGTGGTCGCAAGAAAAATGGATCAGGCGCTGATCGTGCTGCGCGTCGCTGAGGTTTGGAGGATTCTGGGGAGCAAGCTGCAAGAGGCGGAGATGCTCCGCATTCTGAAAAGGCTGGGCTTTGAATGCGTTCCCGCGGGATTGACGGGCGGCCAGTTCGACGTGAAGGTGCCCAGCTGGCGGCTCGATGTAGAGCGCGAGATCGACCTGATTGAAGAGATCGCCCGCCTGCACGGCTACGACAAATTTGAAAACACACTGCCGGCTTACAGCGGAGCGGTCGTGGAATTGCCGCATGCGGCTGCCGATGCCGCCGTGCGGAAACGGGCGCTGGCACTGGGCTACAACGAAGCGATCTCGCTGACTTTTATCTCGCACGCGGACGCGGAAAAGTTTTGCATTTCGGCCGCGGGAGCAAAGGTGCTGGAGCTGGAGAATCCACAAAGCGAGGAAGCATCGGTCATGCGCACCTCGCTGGTGCCGGGAATGCTCGATATGCTGGCGTGGAATCTGAACCGGGACTCGGAAGACGTTCGGCTGTTCGAAATGGCCCAGGTCTACGAACTCGTGGATGGCGCGCGTGCGGAGCCGAGGCGGGCGTGTCTGGGCGCGACTCTCGCCGCGGTGAAGGGATCGACGCCGGCGGGGGCGATTCTGGATTTGAGCAAGGATGCAAGCAAAAGCGAGCACGCAGCGGCGACCGAGGCGTTTCGCGCGTTCAAGGGAGATGTGGAAAATCTGCTGGCGCCATTTGCCGGCAAGAATTTGAGTTTCGATCGCCGAACCGCGGAATATTTTCATCCCGGCCGGTCGGCGCGGGCATTGCTGGATGGCGCGCCGGTGGCGCAGTTTGGGCAGATTCATCCCGACGTGGCCGCGGCACGCAAATTGCGGCAGGACGTTTTCCTGGCCGAGCTTGATCTGGAAAATCTTTACCGCAGCGGACTGCGGCAACCACTATCCGCGCCGCTGCCGAAGTATCCGGCGGTGGAGAGAGACTTTTCGTTCATCTTCTCGGATGCGGTTTTGTTCGAAGAGATGCGGAAGGCCGTGGCCGCTGCTCAGGTCAACGAGCTGCGCGAGTTCAAGCCGGTCGAGATGTTTCGCAGCGCGTCGATTGGCGTCGGAAACTATTCAATCCTGTTGCGCGCGAAATTTCAATCGGGCGAACGGACCTTGCGCGAGGAAGAAGTAGCGCAGTGGTCAGCGAAGATTGTGGCGGCGCTGCAAGGGCTGGGCGGAACGCAGCGAGCGTAGCACCGGGCTCGGCTGTCGGGCTTCAGGCCTCGGCTCGCTTCGTTAACGTCGTCCAATGTTGCCGCTTGCGGAGCCGGGTTGAGCCAGTTTCGAAATAGCGTCAGGAACGACCGCTCCAGTTTTTTTTTCCGCTGCCGATAATCTGTAAGTGCCACCTCACGCCGCTAAGCCTGCTCGCGTCCGTCCTGTTCCCAAAGGTCCCAAGGATTTTGCCGACTCCAGGCACCTGCGGTTTGTAGCCCGGCAGCCAATCTTCGACCGCGAGGAGAAGGTTTTCGGCTACGAGTTGCTGTTTCGCAACGGACTGGAAAATTCGTTCTTCTCAGCTGACGCGGACGCCGCGGATACCGCGTCACGGGCTACGCTCGACAGTTCTCTGTTGATGGGGCTGGACGTGCTCTGCGATGGCAAGCGCGCGTTCGTGAACTGCACCAAAGACACGCTCATCAAAGGCCTGGTCACCTTGCTGCCCGCGCAGTCCACAGTGGTTGAGATTCTTGAGAATGTTCCGCCAGACCCGGACGTGATGAGCGCCTGCCAGCGCTTGAAGGAAGCCGGATATCTGATCGCGCTCGACGACTTCGTGGTCGACGATCCCCGCGAACCGCTGACCGAAATGGCGGACATCATCAAAGTCGATCTGAGGCTTACCACGGTGGAACAGCGTGCGGGCTTGATGAAACGCTACGGACGGGGTCGCTGCCGCATGCTGGCAGAAAAGGTGGAGACACAAGAAGAGTTCGCCGCGTCCCAAAACCAAGGCTTCGTTTATTTTCAGGGATATTTTTTTCGCAAACCGGAAATGCTGGCCACGCGCGATCTGCCGACGAACCAAATCAATTACATACGCATGTTGCAAGCAGTGTCGCGTCCCGATCTGGACGTGCCGGCGATCGAGCGCCTAATCAAGGGCGAAGCGTCGATTTGTTACCGGCTACTACGCTACATGAACTCGGCCGTATTCGGCTTCAAGAGCGAGATTCACTCGGTTCGCCACGCCCTGTCCATCCTTGGAGAGCGGGAGGTCCGACGATGGGTGCGGCTGGTCGCGGCCGTGGGCGCGGGACAGGACAAGGCCAGCGATCTGGTCCTGTCGGCGCTGGTGCGAGCTCGATTCGGGGAATTGCTATCGCCCAAAGTGCCGCATGGAGAGTCGGATCTTTTTCTGTTGGGGCTGCTCTCTTTGATCGATGCCATGCTTGAAATTCCGATCGCGGAAGTGCTGGAACAGATTCCACTCGACCAGGAGACCAAGGCCGTGCTGCTGGGCAAGCCCAGTGTGTTGCGGCCCATCTACCAGTTAATGCTGGCGCACGAGAGCGGGGAGTGGGCAGCCGCGACGCAGGTGAGCGACAGCCTCCACCTCAACGCCGAGGAAGTTGCCGCCCTGTATTGGCAGGCACAGCAGTGGGCGCGCGAAGTCTCGACCGGAGCTTGAGGACCAGCGGCGCGCCATCAGGGCGTCGTCGTAAGTAATAAATCGCGCAGTTTTCTTGAGGCTAGCGCCCAGCAGCGGCGCCGGCCGCTAGCGTCCCGAATTCTCCTCGATCATTCCCGGGATCGTTGTTCCCCTCCTTCGGTCTGCGAGGAACGTCTCCTCGAGAGTGCCGAGAATTTCGCGCAGCTGGGACGGAGCGGCTGTCCAGGCGGAACTGGCTCACCAGGGTTTGCAGGTCGAGCGCCATTTTCGAGAGTGTCGCACAGGATTTCGCGGTCTGTTCTGCTGCAAGGGACGAGTCGTCGGTGAGGTTGGAGATCTGGCCGATGCTGGAATTGATTTCCACGGTAGCGCTGGACTGCTCGGTGGCCGCAGTCGCGATGTGCGAAATCATGTCTCCCACCTGCTCCGACATGCGAATGATTTCCTGCAGAGCCGCTCCCGAGGCGGTCGTCTTTTCGACTCCAATTCCGACATCGTGAGTTCCTGATTCGATAGCCTCGACCGCGCTCTTGGCTTCCGCCTGAATCGACTCGATCATGATGGCGATTTCTTTGGTTGCCCGGCTGGTGCGTTCGGCGAGCTTCCGCACTTCATCCGCTACCACGGCAAAGCCCCGGCCTTGTTCGCCGGCGCGGGCTGCTTCAATTGCGGCATTCAGGGCCAGCAAGTTCGTCTGATCGGCGATTTCGTCGATGACGGCCACTATCTTTCCAATCTGCTCTGAGCTGCTGCCGAGTTTCGTGATGCGCGCGCTGACGGTGCGGGAAGAATCTGCAATACGGTGCATGGTGTCCAGCGCTTCCTTCACCACCTGTCCGCCCTGGTGCGCGGCTTGGGCGGCTTTGCCGGAAGAATCGGAAGCCGTCTGCGAGTTCTCGGAAACCTGCTCGACCGTGGCGGACATCTCTGTCATGGCTGTGGCCACCTGCCGCGTTTGATCCGCCTGTAACCTGGCGCTTTCCGCAGATTGTCCGGCACCTAAAGAGATTTGTTCGCTGGCGGCGGCCAGATTCTCGGCCGTGGCCGCAATGCCGCGCACCATCTCGCGCAGCGAGTCCCGCATGCCGTTAAGCGCCTTTCCAGCTTCGCCGAGCTCATCTTCGGACTCGACTTCCACGTCTTCCACCGCGAGATTCCTAGCGGAAACCTCCTGGATCATTCTGAGCATGCCCGCAACGCCGCGGCTGATCGACCGGACGATAAGCACCGACGTGAAGATTCCAAGAAACACGCCGGCGGCCACCAGCAATAGGGTGATCCTGTTTGCCTGAGATTCGGTCTGGTATTCCGCATTGATCCTCTCCTTTACCAGGCCGTCTTCCCGCACCTCGAGTTCATTGCAGTCGGCGACCACGTTCCTCACAGCTTCCGTCATGGCGGCCCCGAAGGCCATGTCATTGGCTTCATAGCTTCTGCTCTGGCGGCGCAGAGAAATCTGCTTGTCGGTGAGCACGCTGATTCGATCGGTACTGCCGCGGATCTTGGCGAGTAGCGTTTTGTCTCTTTCGTCGCCGAGGACTTTGCCCAGTTCTTCCAGTCGCCGCGAGACTTCCTGCTTGTCCAGTTGGTATTGCTGCACCGACGCCTCTTTGCCGTTGAATACGTAGTCCACCGCGCCCCTGATTTGCTTCCGGATCCCAATCTCAATAGAAGTGGCTGCTCCCTTCTGTTTCAGGGAGAACGTGACATCGGTCGACGCGCTAACCAGCCGTCCGGTTGAGTAGTAGCCTACGGCGCCGGTGAGAATGATCATGGCCACCAGTGCGCCGAAGCCCGCCGCCAACTTCGCGTTTAGTCCGAGGTGTCTCATGGCCCTCCAGCCCCTGCCCAAGGCGATCTGCCCACGGCAGGCCTGATAAAGGAATGCAAGTTGTTTCATCGGCGCAATTGCGGTTTTTCTTGAGTTCAGACCCTGAGGAAACCGGGTGACACGCGGTGTCGTGAGTAAGACGTCCTGATCAACCTGGGATGATCAACCCGGAACACTAGCCGAACGGCGAGTCATGTCCTCCTGTGCAAAAGATGGCGCCGGGCCCCCTTGCGCGACGCGGCGGAGGCGAGTAACATGGTTGTGTTCTCATTTGGCCTCGTTCCCGCGCAGGCCTTCCGCGCCCAGAAATTCCGAACCGGCGCGACGGATCCGAAACGGCAAAAACCGACGCATAAAACTTAGGTTTTCGTTGCGAACAAGTATTCGTTTTCAAGGCTTGAACTTTATTCCGCAAGCGCGTCTAGCCGAAGCTCGGCGGTGCACAGAAGGCCTGCGCAGAGCCCGTGAATCCGCGTTTCGGCGCGAACTTGAGTGGCGCAGTTCCACGGTTCGGTGCTAGCGGCCGCAGGCGGTTGCAAAACTTTTCGACGGTAGAAGTCCGGAAATTCGAATCACGCTGTAGCACATGAGAGGAATATGAACGCAGGACCGGGCAAGCCCTCCGGTGGCGGAGGGAGAAGCAGAAGGCGGCGCGGACGCCGTCCAAACAATCAACGGGGACAGCGGCCGGGACAGGGCCAGGCTCGCGGCCAGAACCCTGACGGAATCTATACCGCGCCCATGGATCACAGTTATCGGGCGGCCCAGGCCGGCGGCAACAACGGGCAAAAGCCGCGGCAGCGGCCGGGTTTCGGGTCGACGTATCCGGTGGTCGAGCCCGAGCCTTTACCGATGCGCGAGGACGCGAACTCGCGCATTTTTGCCTTCGTCGACGATTTGTTTTTCGCGGCCAAGATCCAGGAGACCGCCCGCAAGATGAACGTCAAGGTCGAGTTCGTGAAGACCGACAAAGATCTGATGGATCGCATGGAGCAGAACGGCGAGGAGAAACCTTCGCTGATCATCTTCGATCTGAATCACAACAGCGTGAAGCCGCTCGCGCTGATTCCCAAACTCAAGACCAAACTGAAGAAGGGCACGTCGATCATCGGTTTCCTCTCGCACGTGCAGGGAGACCTCAAGCAGAAGGCGCACGAAGTGGGTTGCGACATGGTGTTGCCGCGCTCGGCGTTTTCGCAAAACCTGCCGCAGTTGCTGCGCCGTCACGGCGCTCCGGAAGAAGAAAGCCCCACCGTGCAGTAGGTCGGGCTTCGGGCTTCAGCTTTCGGGCTTAGGCTTTTTTTGATTGGGTGGCGAACTGTTGCGGGCTACTTCCGTACTTCTCTTCTGCACTTCGGACTCCTCGGTCGTTATCTCCTTGGGCGGCAGCTCCCCTTTTCTTCGAGACTACTCCAGCGTTTTTGTCTTGGTCCGCGCAGTCCGCGCGGAGATGCGTGCGTTGCTCAAAGCCGAAGCCCGATTGCCGAAGCCCGGCTCTTACCCCGGAGGCCACGCCAGTGGCCGTCCTCCGAGCAGATGCACATGCAGGTGAAACACGGACTGCCCCGCCCCGGGACCGACGTTGAGCACCGTGCGATATCCGTTCTCGATCTTGCGCTCGCGGGCGATTTGCGCGGCGGCCAGGTGGCAGCGTCCAATGAGCTCGGCGTCGGCTGCCTCGGCTTCTTTCAGCCCGGCAAAATGTTTCTTGGGAATGATGAGAACGTGCGTCGGTGCTTTCGGGCTGATGTCTTCAAAAGCGAAGACATGGTCATCTTCGTAAACCTTCTTGCCGGGAATCTCTCCGCGGATGATGCGGCAGAAAAGACAATTGGAATCAGTCATTCGTTCCTCTTTGGTCCGAGATCCGTCTCCTTCAATCCAGCCGAACCAGAAACACCGCACCCTCGCGCGTGCGGGTTTCCGCGACCATCTTTTGGGCGCGGTCGTGGTCGTCGTCGAGGACTCGGATGCGAATCCACCAACCCCCCGCGGGACTGGCGAAGCGCAGTACCTTGGCGGTGCGGTAGCGGCGGGTGAGGTGATCGGCGAACTCGGTGGCAACCCCTTCGTCAGGGAAGCCGCCGATTTGCACCGCCCACTTTCCGCCGGAATCGAGCGGGGCGGGCGTCTCCATCACCTCCACCTTCACCTCAGCCGTGCCCGGTTGATACACGTCGAGTTTGCGGGCGGCGGCGAGAGACAGATCGAGAACGCGGCCGGGGATGAAGGGTCCGCGGTCGGTGATGCGAACCAGCGCAGAGTGCTCGGTCTTGAGGTTGGTCACGCGCACGACGGAACCGAGCGGCAAAGTGCGGTGCGCGGCGGTCATGGCGTGCATGTTATAGACTTCGCCGTTCGATCCGCGGCGGTTGTGGTAAGGGGGTCCATACCAGCTGGCCATCCCGGTTTCAGTGGCGATCGGAGAGGTGCCAACGGGGATTGAGGGCTCAGCGAGGTCGGGGTCGGCAGCGGCGCCGCCTGCGTCTGCAGCGCTGTCGTTCGGTCGCGGCCGGGTAGTCCTAGGGGGCAGAGATGTCGATGGCGGGGACATTGACGACGGTTCCCGGGTAGTGGCCGCGCCGCCCGACGCGGGTGGAGGAGGCGGCGGCACTTGAACCCGCGCCTGCCTGGGATGTCCACAAGCGGCGAGCAGAAGAAGCGTGATCAGGAGAACGACAGTCATGCTTGAGTGAACTGCGCGACGAACTCCGAAGCGACGGATCACGAAGCGACGAAGCACGAAGCGCACGTCCCGGCTCGCAACGACCAAGTTCGCAGCGAGAAAGTTCGCAGCGACAACGCGCGCAACCGCGAAGCCTGCAGCAGCAAAGCGCGCCGGCCGCGACCCCGCCCCGCGGGCAACCGCGCCCGTGAGAGCTACTTGGCTGTGGTTCCGGGGTGCTTTTCCATGTAGTCGGCGAACGCGGTGAGCTTCTCCGAGGCCACGCGCAGAGCCTTGGTCGAGTGCGTGCGAACCGCCGGCACGACCTCGTCGTTCAGGTACTTGATGAATTCCGGGATTTCCTGCTCCAGACGTTCGGCGGCCTCGTTGATGGTCTTGCCAACGCGCGCCGACGCGTCTTCCACCTTGCGGTTGAAGTCGTTCATGGTGCTCCTCGTAATGAGGCGTGAGCCAACTCACGCAAATGTTGCGGATGCCAGGCACCGCTATTATTTCGTGGCTGGAAGCCTGGGTCAATGGCCGGCGCTGATTTTGCTGGTTCTCGCAGGTTCCGCCAAACCAGCAGCGGAGATTTTAAGCCAGCGTGCCGCGCCGAGGCAGGTGTCACGATAGAATGCGGTTCTTCGAAGTCATGAGCCCAGAGAAGAAGTCGCTGCGCGCTCTGCCACGTAATCAGAGGGCGAACTTTCAGCGCCGGCTGCTGGCTTGGTATGGCGATCATGCGCGCACGTTGCCGTGGCGTGAGAGCCGTGATCCCTACCGGGTGTGGCTGTCGGAAATCATGCTGCAGCAGACAAGGGTGGCGGCGGTGATCGGGCACTATGAGGAATTTCTGCGCCGCTTCCCGACGGTCGAGAAGCTGGCCGCAGCCCGCGAGCCGAGCGTGCTCGCGGCCTGGAGCGGTCTGGGATACTACCGCCGCGCCCGCATGTTGCATGCAGCGGCTAAAGTGGTGATACGAGAGTTGGGCGGGAAATTTCCAGCCACCAGCGAAAAATGGCGAGCATTGCCCGGGATTGGCCGCTACACGGCGGCGGCGATTGCAAGCATTGCACTCGGCGAGCCGGTGGCAGTAGTCGATGGCAACGTGGAACGCGTGTTGCAGCGGTTTTCGGGACGCCGACTCGCGGGCGAAGAGTTATGGCAGGCCGCCGAAGACTTGCTCGATCGCACGCAGCCGGGGGACTTCAATCAGGCCATGATGGAACTGGGCGCTACGGTGTGCAGTCCGCGGGCGCCGGCGTGTTTGGTCTGTCCGGTGGTCAAACTGTGCGCGACGCGGGGCGAGCTTGTTGCGGGAGTGAAGGCGGCACGACAGAAGAAGCGTGAAATTCACTACGCGCTGGATTGTCGAAATCTAGATCGTCGAAATTTGGATTATCGGAATGGAAACGGAGATGGCGGCGGCAGTGGTGGTGAAGTGTTCCTGGTGCAGCGTGCAAAAGATGCGTCGCTGATGGCGCGAATGTGGGAGTTACCGGAGATGGCTAACGAGCATGGCGCCTCCAAGCCGTCGTTCACCCTCAGGCATTCGATCACCGTGACGGACTACACAGTACTAGTCTGGCGCGCCGCCGCGCCGGAGTGCGTTGGAGGAAAATGGATTCCTGCGACACGCCTGGGGCGAGTCGCGCTTACTGGACTGGCGCGCAAGATTCTGCGGAAAGCAGAATTACTGTGAAGCAAGTATTCCCCCGCGCCCCTCATCATCTAAAATGAAAGCAGGCCAAAGGCAGGAAGGCGTATGCGCTGGCTGCGGAAAATCCTGAAAAGACGTACGGGAGGACGACCGATGGCGGCATTAACCGTGGGGACGAAGGCTCCAGATTTTGAGTTGAAGGCGATGGATGGGCCGCGGTTCTCGCTGCAGGAAGCTCTCGGGTCCGGGCCAGTCGTTCTCGCGTTTTTCAAGGTTTCCTGCCCCACCTGCCAGTATGCGTTTCCGTTTCTGGAGCGGCTGCACAAGGCCTACGGACAGAAGGGCGTGAAACTACTGGGTGTTTCGCAGAACAACGCCAAAGACACAGCCGCGTTCACCAAAGAGTTCGGGGCGACGTTTCCGATTCTGCTCGACGATACTGAAAAGTATCCCGTGTCGAACGCTTACGGCCTCACCAACGTTCCCACGATTTTCTGGATCGCACAAGATGGCGAGATTGAAGTTTCCAGCGTTGGCTGGGTAAAGGCGGAGTTCGAAGAGATCAACCGCAGGATGGCCGAAGCCGGAAAGACAGGCCCCGCCGCGATGTTTAAGCCGGGCGAGGATGTGCGCGACTTCCGCGCCGGTTGAGGGTCGAAGAACTGACCCCGCCGGGTGCGGGCCGCAGATTTCGCAGATTAGTAGGCAAGGCGTGCGGAAGGACTAACGAATGCGTACAAATGCCGTGAAAGAGCGGCGCTTCCAGCGCCGCGTAAGGCATCCAGAATCGGCGCGGGCTTCAGCCCCGGTGGGCGCATTCTGCGCTCACAACCATTTTCTCCGCAGCCTGCCAGGCTCCAGGAGGACCTTCCTTCCGTAGCCGCGGGAGTGCTTGCACTCTCGTGTGGGTGATTAGTCGGTTTCCCTGGTCATCAAATTTACTTCTCTCCATTACAATTCCCTCAGTCTTCACCATAATTTCCAGGATTCCGTGCTTTCCCATGCGCCCCGCGCTTGGTGGGGAGAAAGCCGACCTATGCGAGCCATTTTCGAAAGAAGTGCACTTGCCGTAGCGATTGCCACGCTCAGCCTGCTGGCGTGGGCCGAGGGCGGCGCTAACCCAGCTGCGGTGGCGCCCGCGGGGGCGCGCGAGGCTGCCTCGGTGAAGCTGCCGGGAACGGCGTTCAATGCGCTGGAAACGATCAATCCAGAGCACATTCGTTGGCACGTGCGTTTTCTTTCGCACGACCTGCTCGAAGGCCGGGGCACGGGCCAGCGCGGCGGCGATATCGCCGCGGAATACATGGCCACGCAGTTCGCCGAGTACGGGCTGAAGCCGGCCGGCGACAACGCAAGCTACCTGCAGAAAGTGCCGTTGATCGGCATCACCACCTTGCCCGAGACCAAGTTTTCTCTGGTCCCGAAGCGCGGTGAGCCCATGGATTTGAAGTTCCTCGATGACTATGTCGCTTACGACCAGACGCAGCAGCCGCAATCGGATGTGGATGCCGACATCATTTACGTGGGCTACGGCATCGAAGCGCCCGAATATAACTGGAACGACTACAAGGATGTCGACGTGAAGGGCAAAGTGCTGTTGATGCTGGTGAACGAGCCGCCCTCGGACGATCCTAAATTTTTCAAGGGCAAGGCTCTCACTTATTACGGGCGCTGGACTTATAAGTATGAGGAAGCCGCGCGCAAAGGCGCTGTGGGCGTGATTCTGATTCATGTGGAAGAGATGGCGAGCTATCCGTGGGAGGTAGTGCGGAACTCGAATTCGGGGGAAAAGTCTTACTTGAGGCTCGAGGGCCCGGCTCTGAAAGTTGCTTCGTGGGTGCAGTCCGACGTGGCGAAGAGGTTGGCGTCGGCATCAGGAATGAATTTCGATCAGATGTTGCTGGATGCGCGGGCGCGGGATTTTCGTCCGGTGAATCTGGGCGCGAAGTTGAAGGCGCACCTGGTCAGCAAGGTGCGCAGCTTCGAATCGAACAACGTGCTGGCCATGTTGCCGGGGTCGGACAGCAAGTTGAAGAGCGAAGCGGTGCTCTACACCGCGCATTACGACCATCTCGGCATTCGTCCGGAGATGGCAGGGGACAACATCTACAACGGAGCGAACGACAATGCCACCGGATGCGGGATTCTGCTGGAAGTGGCGCGCGCTTACAGTCTCTCTACGCAGCGGCCGCGCCGTTCGATCCTGTTTGCCGCCGTCACGGCCGAAGAGCAGGGACTGCTTGGGTCGGAGTACTTGGGCAAGCATCCGCCGGTGCCAGCGGGAAAGATTGCGCTCGACTTGAATTATGACGACGTGCCGCCGCTGGGCGCCCCGCAGGAAGTGGAAGTTTCCGGGGCGGAGCGGACCACGTTTTATCCCTGGGTAGAGGCGATGGCGAAAGAGTTTCGCCTGGCAATTCGTCCCGATTCCCGGCCCGAAGCGGGGCATTATTACCGCTCCGATCATTTCAGCCTGGCGCGCGTGGGGATTCCGGCCTTTTCCATCAATGAAGGCATGAAGTTCAAAGGCCACGATGAGGCCTGGGGACTGCAGCAGGCCCGCGAGTTCAACGAGAAGCACTATCACCAGCCGAGCGATGAGTACCATCCAGAAATGGACTTTGTCGCCGACGGCGCGATGGCGCGCTTCGGTTTCGCGTTAGGCTGGGAGGCCGCAAACTTCAATCAGTTGATCGGATGGCAGAAGGGCGACGAGTTCGAGGCGGCGCGGGCGAAAAGTCAGTAACAGGTCCCGAGTCGCGCGCTGCGAGTCCCGAGTCGCGAGTCGGAGTGCCGGATTAATTCGAGCCGACTCCTGTTCCTCCGATCAGTCCCCACCTGCTAAGCCCAATAAAACCCGTGGGTTAACCCCGTAACCTAGGTAACTTTAGCCCGCCGCTGGAGGCGTGGTAGCCTCGGTATGTAGTTGTGTAATCAGCAACTTCCGAACAGAACCCACCAGGGAGCGATGCCAAGAATTCCATTCTTTCGCCTAGGCGCTGCGCCGGACAAGCCGGAGCTGCCTGCACTGGCCACATCTGTGCCTACGGTCTCGCTCGAGGGCCTTGCCGTTGGCGTAGACAACCTGCGGCACGATGTCGTGTTGAGCACCAAGTTCGCGGACGCCACTCGCGCCCAGATCGCGCGCCAGATCGCCCGGCACGGTGAGGTCGAGGGACTGCTTTCAGCCGAGGCGGCGCAATCGGCCCAGGGACCTTCGTGGTTGCGCAGCCAGGTGCGCGTCGGCGAGACTCGCGCGAAAACGGAATCCGGCGAATGGAAAGCGATCCTGGCGGAGTTGCACGTCGCGGCTTTGAATCGCGCGAAAAAAGAAGGCAAGATTCCGGTCGACTTGCTGGCCCGCCTCGCCGTAACGAAATTTCTGCGCACGGAAATGAACCTGCAGTTCGCGCAAGTGCTGGAACGCTGCCGCGTCCTGCTGAAAAACTACGACGGGATGCGGCAACAAAAGGCGATGGAATACCGCGAGCGTGTGAACGGATTCCAGGTTCGCAAGAAAATCATTCTCCGCAAGACCGGGCAGGAATTGTTCGAGACGGTGCGCGAAGTGGAAAAAGGAACCCTCGCCCGCACCCGACGCTCGCTGTTCGGCCAGGACGCCGAGAGCTACGTTTTATTCGTGAACCGGCTGGCATTCTCCGAAGACGGGCGCGACGACTTCTTGTGCGCCGAACACTACGTCATGATGGGCAACTGGGACCGCGACCCCGACCGCTACGGACGGTTGCGCGAAGTGGTCTCGACGTTTCTGCGATCTCTGTATGGCCAGGAGACTACGGGAGAAACCATCGACTCCTGGATGAATGTTCGCGAAAATGCGCGAGCGCTGGTGGGAAGTGGAACGCCTGACGAATCCACGGACGAAGGTGAGGCTCAGGAAGAGCGGCTGGCAGCCTGGGTGCGATTGCTCGAAGACGAAGGCATCATGGAGCACGTCATCGCTTCCTACTGCGTGATGCCGCTGCTCGGCGAGTATGCGCCGCGCATCAATCCGCAGCAGCTCAAGACCGCGCTCACCGACCGCACGGAGTGCGACCGCGTCGAGCGGATGATTCAGGAGCACGGCAAACTTTCTCCCAACAGCCTGTATGCGGCGGTGGCGAAGGTAGCCAGTTGCCGGGGAGCGGAACGCGCAAAAGTGGCGGCTCGCTTCCTGCAGGATTTCTTTCACTATCACCGCGACCTGCGCCGGCTCGAGACGCTGAATTCCGCGCTGGATACTGTGAACCTGGTCGCGAACGATCGCATGCGCGAGCTGTCGCGAGTCAACGGCACGCTCTACGAATTCCTGCTGCCGGAAGAGCAAGCCCAACCCGACGAAGACAAGGTGACTCGCCACGTCGTGCTCAAGGCCGACGTGCGGGATTCCACGCGGCTGACGCGAACGTTGATGGACCAGGGACTGAATCCCGCTTCCTATTTCAGCCTGAATTTCTACGATCCGGTCAACAAACTTCTTGCCAAATACGGCGCACAGAAAGTCTTTCTGGAAGGCGACGCGATCATTCTTGCGATTCTGGAACGCGAAGGCGAACCGGGGCTCGCGGTGAGCCGAATGTGCGTGCTGGCGCGGGAGATTATCGAAATTGTGCGAGGCTACAACCAACTGGTGCAGCGCTCCGGAATGCCCGGCCTGGAACTGGGCGTGGGCATCACGCTGCAGGAATCGGCGCCGCTCTATCTGATGGACGGCGAGCACCAGATCATGATTTCAGAAGCGCTAAACGAAAGTGACCGCCTTTCTTCCTGCAACAAGCAGGCGCGCAAAGTGATGGAATCGCAGGCCGGTCCGTTCCACGTGTACGCATTTCAGTCTGCCGAGCCGGAAGCCGGCGGAAACAGTGAAGACACCATTCTCAGCTTCAATCTGGGTGGCATCCGCATGAACGAAGCCGCGTTCCGCAAGTTGCAGCAGGAAATTTCCCTGCAGCCGCTTAACGTTAAATTGCCGGCATCTATGGCCTCGTCCGACAAGGGCGAATACAAACTGTCTAGCGGCATGGTGCCAGTCGATCGCGATATCTTCCGCAAAATTGTGGTCCGCGAGAGCCGCGTCCCGCGCATCGATCCGCGCGACTTCTCGGTGCAGGGATGGACAGAGCGCTCTTACTACGAAGTGTGCACCGATCCCGCGATCTACGCAGCGCTGGAAAAGAAAAAAGGCGCGAAGGTCTGAGTGACTGCCCATGCTCACGGTCAGTTACAGCCTGACTCCGGAGGATCTCGCTGATCTCGACGCGGAAGCCCGAGGCGGGTGGTTTCGCCGGATTCTCGGTGCACCGGTAAGGGGCCTTCTCGGGGGACTCGGGTTGATTGTGGTCTGGCAAGCCTTATTTTTCTTCCCCACAAAACATTGGTTTGGAAATCTGGTGATCGCGGGTTTTGGCGTCTTCTTGTTATGGGTGGCGCTGGATTGGCCAGGGCTGCGATGGCTTCTTCAGCGGCTTTCCGATCCCACCGCACCGCAGCAAGTATCTTTCCTGGACGGCAAGCTGGTTTATTCGAGCGGGGGAAAGACGCAACAACTGCGGTGGTTCCCGGAGCAGGGCTTCAAGGAAAACGAAAAATTTTTCTTGCTGCGAACGCCAGAGAACGGCAGGCTCGCGATTCCCAAGCGCGCTTTTTCGCTCGATCAGGAGCGTAGCCTTCGCGAGTTGCTGCAAAGGAAACCAGTGTTTGGCGATTCCATCGACTGCCACTTTGTTCTGACGCAAGCAGAGCTAGCCGAAGCGACTGTGGCTCGTCACCCGCGGATAGGCACCAAGACCGGCAAGTTACTGGTGCGCGCGGCCTGCACGGGCTGCGTGCTGTTGATCTTGTGGCTTCCGGCTCACGTCGGAACTTCATGGATACAGATATTCAGAAATGAGCCTGGGTTCGCCGCCTGGCTCTTGTTGATCGGCGCATGCAATCTCTATGCAGCGATGGGCAGCCCGGGATTGAATGCTCTGAACCGGCTCGACCACGAGCGCCGAGTCAGGTTCAGCAATTTGGACGTGGAAGTTACGCTCGACGGCCGCGCTTCTACCTACCCCTGGCGTCGGTTTTCTTCGTATCAGGAAACGCAAAACTTCTTCTTGTTTTCCCCGCAGCGCATTCGTTTCTCGATGATTCCCAAGAAAGCTCTGCAGCCGCGAGCTGAAGAGAAACTGCGAGCTTTGCTGGACAGCAAATTGCGATGCACGTCGAAATCGCGCGCCTGAGGGTCTGGTGTCAGAACGCTGGCTTCGTCCCCGACCGAAACGGAATCTGAAAAGTTGCTTCGACGTCTACGGGTGCGCCGTTTCTGGTCGCGGGCCGGAACTGCCACTGCGCAATTGCCTGGCGAGCGAACGGGTCGATGCGGTCGTCGATGCCGCGCAGGACGCGGACGGCGCCCACACTGCCGTCGGCGTGAATGACCGCATAGACAATTACCGTGCCCTCGACGTTGTCGCGCATCAGCTGCAGAGGATACGCCGGGTCCACCTTGCGCGTGGCTGTGGGTGCAGACAGGCCGGCAGCATCGGTGCTCGCATCCTGCTTGAGCTCCGCAAAGCGGATGACCCAGCTGCCTCCGGCGGAGTTCAGGTTCGGCATATTGAGCGTGAGCGAATAAAACTTGCGGTCGCCGAAAACGGCGCGCTCCTCTTGTGAAAGCTTCGCGCGTTCGGGTTGAAGGGGGTGCGCCGGAACGTTCGCACTCGGCGGAGAGAGACTCGCCAACAGGCGAGGGTTCACGGAGTTTGTCGGGGAAGAATTTTTTCCAGCGGGATCTCCCGCCATGGATGACGCTTTTGCATTCGTTGCTTTCCCAACATAAAGGCCCGCGGGTAGATCGCTCTTGCTGCTTTCCTTATTTCCATTTCCGGCACCATTGGCATTTTCGGAACTGCCGGGACTCCCGGACGCTCCACGATGCCCTTCCGGAGTGGCAGCGAAAGATCCGCGGCGGTTGCCGGCGGGCGCAGCGGGCGGCGCACCCACGGCAGGATGGAGACTGAGCGCGATCACGCGCGAGCCTGCAGCGGAGTATCCCGATGCCGCCCATGCGGGTGGAGGTGGCACCACCTGCGCGGCAGCGCCAGCGGCGGCAGCTCCCGAGAACGCGCGCTGCTCTCTGACGGAAAGCTGCGGCGCGGGAGCGATGACGGCGGCGTGGCCGATGTTAATTGCGCCGAGGGTGCGCACGGAAGATCGTTCGACTTCGGGCGGCGGCTCGATGATGGCGGGCTGCGGTCCCTGCGGAGTCGCGCTCCTCAAGGCCGCGCGGAGATCGGGTGGTGGCGCTACCACCGAGTTCGTGACCTTCGGCGCAATGCGAGTGATGCTCGAAGCCAAAACCACCGGGGGCGGCGCGATGGCAAGCTGCGGCCGCCGCGACGAATCCTGGTCAGACCAGGAAACGAGGTTCGGCAAAGCAACATCGCCCTTCAGCTTGACGTTTGGCGGGGCGACGATAGTTTGAAAGCGGTTGTCAGCCTCCGGAGGCAGCGAAATGATCGGCTGGCGGGAAAGCTCAGGATCTGCTATTCGCGGGCGCGTCGCTTCCGGACGGCGGGTGTCGACCGGAGGCAGGTACTCGACCGGCTCATAAGATATGACCTGCGTGTGGTCGAAAGCAGTGCGAGGCTGGGGCAGAGGATGCAGCAGTGAGAGGCGCGAAAACGAGACCAGTGCCGCCAGTGCGAGAGCGTGATATCCCAGCGACTCGAGGAAACGCCGCCAGGGCAACCGGCGCTGTACAAAAACGTCAGACCAGAATGCTCCCGGAGCGGAATCGAGACGGAGCGAGAGCCGCCGGCGAAAAATCAGGTCCCAAAGATTGCCGAAGAAAACGCGATGCCAGGAATCAAGCTCCACCAGAAAACCTGGAACCGGCACAGATTGCGGGCTTGCGGCGGCTGGCTGGACTTCGATGTCAATCATTGATCCCATCATCAACTATGTTAGCCGCGCCCGCGCGTTTCGGGGAAGCCGGGAGGACATGCGAAAGGAGTTGCCGGACTAAGTCGCGTCCGCGCGGCGCGCTTTTCAGTCGCGAGAGTAGGATGGAAGCTGCAGGAAAAAGATCATGAAAGAACTCCGCAAAAAAGAACTGTGCAAAATTATCGTCGCCGCCACCTTTTTCGCCGTCTCGCTGTCGTTATCGCTGCCATCGTTCGCGGCGCAGCAGGAGGCCAAGCCGGCGCCGAAACCTGGCGACGCGTCGGCGTCGAAATCAGCTTCCTCGTCGCCCGCGGCGTCGGCGAAGGATTCAAATGATGGAAAGCAATACTCGGGCATGTACACATTCCTGAAAGAAGGCGAATACGTCCAGCTCACTGTGGAAGATGCCGGGCAGGTGACGGGCTTCATTTCACGATACGACGAGGGTGGGAGCGAAAAGGGTACGTTCGTCGACCAGTTCTTCAAGAGTGGCAAACTCGATGACAACAAATTAAGTTTTACGACCAAACCATCGAACGATGTGTGGTTTGAATTCAACGGGACGGCGCAGCGCGGCGAAGGCCAGAACCCCGGTGAAGAAGCGTATTACGTGTTGAAGGGAACTCTCACACAGAATACAACCGGCCCCGACAAGAAAGTGACTTCGCGGCATCAGGATGTGACGTTCAAAATGTTTCCGCAGGAAGCGGATTCGGCGCCAGCGGCAAAGAACTGAGACTCAAGAGTGGAGAGTTTTGAAATCAGGCACCGGCGGACTTTGCTATTGGCCGGCGGCTACTGGCCGGCGCGGACGGGCGAAAGGCTGGGACGGGCAAAGCCTTTGCTCTTGGCGTCGGCCGTCTCGCGATCATATGCCAGATCGGGGCCGCCACCGGAATTACTGCTGGCCTCGGTCAAAGCCTTGGCCAGAGCGCGGTACGAGCGGCTGATGTCCGGGCTTTCCTGCAGAACCACGGGCGTGCCGTGATCGATGGCGGGCGAAACCGCGTGAAACGCGTTTGGAACCTTCCACCAGACCTTGCAGTGCGTGGCCTGCTCCACGTCTTCGTCGGTAAATCCAGGAATTTTCTTGTAGCGGTTCAGCACCATGCGCATGTGATCGCGCCCGGTTCCTTCGCCGAGGAAAGAATGAATGCGGCCGGCGCTCCACAGCGAAACTACATCGGTCTGGGCGACCACCAGCACGGCATTGGAAAGGTCGGAGAGCAAGTGGGTCGTGGCATCCAGCCGGCTGGACCCGTCGATGATGACGTAACGGTAGTGATTGACGAGGAGATCGAAAAGGCGCGCCAGTTCAGCCGGGGTCGCCATCGTGGGGTACGGCTGCTGCGGGCCCGCGAGCAGGTGCAATCCCTCTTTGGTGGTGGTCATCAGGCCGTCGAGCAGGGAAACATCAAGGCGGTGAAGATTCTGCAACGCGTCGAGCACGCCGAACTGCGGTCGCAAATTCAGATGCAGGGCCGCGTGGCCGATGGGAGCGAAATCCACCAGCACCACATCGCCGTGAGCCAGTTGCAAAGCCATCGCGGTGTTGACAGCGGCGGTGGTGGCTCCAGCGCCTCCTTTGGCGCTGAGGAAAGTGAAAATGGGGGCCTTGCCAGCGCCTCCACGAACCCGCGTACGGGTGGAACTGTAGCGCGTAAGCGCTTCAAGCCAAGGCTCTGCCCCGGCGGAATTGTCGAGATATTCGCAAGCTCCGGCGCGCATGCTGGCCACAATGTTCGGAGGTTGCGTCATCTCCCCATTGGCGAAAATCGCAATCTGCTGCGTGGTGGAGTGAATCAGTTCGACCGCGTGAATGGCGCGCTGCGAATCCAGCGTGGGGATATCCACGATCACAACTTCGGCGCGTGAGTCCTGAATCTGGCGGAGAATGGAATCGGTAGGTCCTACAGGAAAGCCGACCTGGCTGAACACGGCCCGGCCCAGGCGTGTCGCGTCCAGACGCTCCTGCAGCGCAGATAAGTGTTCCCGGTCCTCGGTCAGGAGGGCGACGGCGATCCCATGCATTGTGCGGTTCTCGCTGATTTCTCTCGGTGTTTGCATGTTAGAAAGAGAACGCACACCCCGCCAAGTGACTTAGGTAATAGCGCATACCGGGACGAATGTACCCTTTGCGCGAAAATTCCGCCCCTGAACGTTGCGACACAAAGAATCCCAACGAAAATTGCTGGCTGCGGAAGAACTTCGAGGAGATTCGGTCCAGTGATGACGATTGTAAGCCAAGGCTGCGGAGTTGAAAAGGCCCAAAAGTGCCAGCGGTGCAAACGATCGTGCCAGATAACGACGGATGCCCCGTGCTGAGTCAAGAAAGCACGCCGGGAGTGAGTCTTAACTTCCCTCGCGCCGTAAGTGCCGTGGAATCAGCGGCGTCTCCAAGTGTATGTACAGAATAGGCAGGACAAAACGTTCCTGAAGGAACACTTCTCCGTTTTGTCGAATTCATTCCTGCCGGTTGGCCGGTTTTCCGTGCTGCTCAGCGTCCGGTCTAGCGCGAGATCAGGCCTGCAGCAGCCACAGCGGGTTGGTCCTCTTCCGGTTCATGGCGGTGTTCGTGGAGAGCGGAAACGCGCTGAAATGAGGAAGAGGAAGAATCCGCACTCTCGGGAAGATACTCGTAGCCGTGGAGGCGTACCGCAACCCCGATCTTGGTTTCGGCGCGGGGATTGGCTAGAGTTGCAGCTGGCTGCGATGCGTTGTGTTGCGATCGAACGTGTTGCGATTGAACGTTATGCGGTTGAACCGGTTGCGAGGTATCCGGCTGCGATACATCCGGAGGCAAGGCTACGCGCAGAACAGAGCCGCGGCAACGGACTCGCATGTCATCGCCCAGCGTGATCTCGGAAGGCATGTTGAGGGTAAGCTCGATCGCCGCGCCCTCGGCGAAGGTTGCGTCGGTGAAGAAGAAGACGCCGCGCGAGCTGATGTCCTGGGTAAAGCCCCGAGCCTCGACTCCGCTGGAAATGTCGCGAACGAAAACCGGAAGAAGAAACGGAAAGCGCTGTCCGGCGCGGCGTTCGACTCGGACTGGAGGAGGATTCATGGTGGCAAACTTCCTTCCTGTCGCCTCGCCGGGGGGGAGGGTAAGGGGCAAGAGAACTCTACCGCATGTCAGGCCTGTTGAACAGTTATTAAGTCAGTCACGGGCTGCTGACGGCCGTCGAGGGCTGAATTCCAGAAGAGCTTCGCGATATAGTGATGCCTGCGCGGGCTCGGCAACATCCAAGAAACGAACGTGGCTGAATCGAAAACTTCCATTTCAGAAAATGAGCTCGCAACGCCGGCCCAAACGGCTTCCGAGCCTGGTCTGCGGTGGCAGGCGGCGGGGCGCGCCTTGCGCCATCGCAACTTCCAGCTGTTCTTTGGCGGACAACTGATTTCTCTGATCGGGACCTGGATGCAGACGGTGGCCCAGTCGTGGCTGGTTTATCGGCTGACAAAATCGGGACTCTTGTTAGGGGCGGTCGGATTCTCCAGCCAGATTCCGGTTTTCCTGTTTGCGCCGATCGGGGGAATCACTGCCGACCGTGTGAACCGGCAGCGGGTTGTCATCGCCACGCAGACCGTCTCAATGCTGCTGGCGTTCGTGCTGGCCGCGCTCACCCTCACCCACGCGATTGATCACCGGGTATGGCTCATTTTCGTGCTCGCCGCGCTGCTTGGTGTCGTGAACGCGTTCGACATTCCCGGGCGGCAATCGTTCCTGGTGGATATGGTGGGCAAGGAAGATTTGATGAACGCGATCGCGCTGAACTCCTCAATGTTCAACGGAGCACGCGTGATTGGGCCAGCCGTGGCTGGCGTGCTGGTGGCGAGGCTCGGTGAGGGCTGGTGCTTCTTCGCGAATGGAGCGAGCTATATCGCAGTGATCGTTGGATTGTTGCTGATGCGAGTGCGGGCAGTTGCGAGAGTACCGAGCAAGGCTTCGCCATATGAACATATTGTGGAAGGCTTCCAGTTCGTGGAGCGCACGGCGCCGATTCGTACCCTGCTGCTTCTGCTGGGTGTGGTCAGCGTCACGGGCATGCCCTACGTGGTGCTGATGCCGATTTTTGCCGACCGCGTTTTGCACGGCGGCGGCCAGCACCTTGCATCGCTGATTGGCGCTCACGACCTGGGAGCCGTACGGCTCGGCATTCTGATGGGCGCGGCTGGAGTAGGCGCGCTGCTTGGCGCACTCACTCTGGCCATGCGCTCTGGAGTGAAAGGTTTAGGACGATGGGTTACGGTGTGCTGCGCCGGATTTGGCGTCAGCCTGATGCTGTTCGCGGCTTCGAAATTATTCTGGCTGTCGGTGGCGCTGCTCATGCCGGTGGGATATTTCATCATGCTGCAGATGGCGGCATCGAACACGCTGATTCAAGCCATGGTGCCGGATGCGCTGCGCGGGCGCGTGATGGCGGTGTATTCCATGATGTTCATGGGAATGGCGCCGATTGGCGCATTGCTGGGCGGCGCACTTTCAGACCGCCTCGGGGCCCCCATAACCGTGGCGATTGGCGGATTGGCGGCGGTAGCGGGAGCGTGGTGGTTTGGCCTGCAGTTACCTAAAATCCGCGTGGAAGCGCGCCGGCTTATTGTGGCCCAAGCCATGGCCGGCGGCGAACCGGCGGAGGAGATGACAGGGCCGGTAGCGGAAGACTAGCACTCCGAGCGAACGGCTGTGGTCGGATGCCCTGCAGAGATGGGAGCCTAGAGATAGGCTTCGGGCGGCAAGCCGGTGATGCGGATGCCGGCGTGGCCTTTGTGGCGGATGTTGAGGCCGATGAGCAGGGCGGTGATCTGCTCTACCGTGCGGGCATTTTCCAGTTTGCCGCCGTCGATGGCGCGGACTCCGGGAATCTTGGCGGCTAACTCGCGCGTGAGTTGAGCGGCGTCGGGATCGTCGCTACAGACGATGATGTCGCAGTCGAGTGGAAGGTCGCCGTTCAGAAGTTCAGCGGAAATGTTGTGGAAGGCCGCGACCACACTCACTCCCTTGGGCACGAGTTCGGCGGCTTGCTGCGCGGCGGAGCCCTGCCAGACGCCGAGAGTGCGGGAAGCGCGTCCGCCGACCGTTGCAGCGAGCGGGACAGTGGCGTCAATGAGGATGCTGCCTTCGGTAATCGCGGGTTTGAGTTGCTTGAGCAACTCAGCCTGGCCATCGAAGGGGACAGTGAGCATCAGAATGTCGGCGGCGGCGCAGGCGGCGCTGTTTTCCATGCCGGAGACGAGCGCTCCGAAGCCAACCTTGCCTCGAACGAAGGCGGCGACATCGCGGGCGCGCTGCGCATCGCGCGAGCCGATGATGATGGTTTCCTGGGCGCGGGCCCAGCGTAGCGCCAGTCCAGTGCCGGCGGGGCCGGTGCCGCCGAGAATTGCGATGGGACGTGCGGGAACTGCGGGCGCAGGGGGCGCCGGTCCAGTTGTCATGCGAACTCCGCTTCGAAAGCTTGCTCCGCAGTGAATTCGGCTTCATTCAGCGGCAGCTTGATCTGAATGCGCGAATAAGTGGTGTTGCGCTCCGCGGGAATGCGGCCCATCTCAAGAATCAGCGCTTGAAAATCTTCCGGGCTGGTGTACTGGCCGGCGGTGGCTCCGGCTTCGCGCGAAATGTTTTCTTCCATGAGCGTGCCGCCATAATCGTTGGCGCCCGCGTGCAGGCAAAGCTGCGAGAGGCGGCGGTTCAACTTTACCCACGAAACCTGAATATTGTTGATCGAACCGGCGAGCAGAACGCGCGACAGCGCGTGAACCTTCAGGTGCTCGGCCAGGGTGGGACCACTGCGCGCGAGCCCCTGATGGAAGAGCAGCGTGTTCTGGTGCACGAAGCCCAGCGGGACGAATTCGGTGAAGCCGCCGGTTTCGCGCTGGATGTCGCGCAGCAGCAGCATCTGGCGCACCCAGTGGTCGGGAGTTTCCGTGTGGCCGTACATCATGGTCGAGGTCGTGCGGATGCCCGCTCGGTGCGCGGTGCGGATGACTTCGATCCACCGCGCCGTCGACAACTTATTGGCAGAGAGGATGTGGCGAATCTCGTCATCAAGAATTTCAGCTGCGGTGCCGGGGAGCGTGCCCAGGCCGTTGTCGCGCAGCATAGCGAGATAATCGGCGAGCGGCATGCCGGTGAGCTCGACGCCGTAGACGATTTCCATGGGCGAGAATGCATGGATGTGCATGCCCGGGACGGCGCCCTTCACAGCACGGAGAATGTCGCGATAGTAAAACGGAGGCAGGCCGTGCGGCAGACCGCCTTGAATGCAGACCTCGGTGGCGCCGAGTTGCCAGGCTTCCACCGCTTTTTGCGCGACCTGCTCCGGCTCGAGGAAGTAAGTGTCAGACTCGCGCGGGCCGCGGCTGAAGGCGCAGAACTTGCATCCCACAAAACAGATGTTGGTGAAATTGATGTTGCGGTTGACCACGTAAGTGACGAGATTGCCGGCGAGTTCGGAGCGTAGGAGATTGGCGGCTACAAGAAGCCCGAGGAGATCGTCGCCGTCGGAGTGGGAGAGCGCGAAGGATTCTTCCAGGGAAAGCGCGGCGCCGTTTTGCGTTTCTAGAATTTTCTCGAGCGAAGCGCGCGTGGCAGGAGTGAGGCGTGGCGCGATTTCGGGCCAGTCAAGCGCAGGAAAATTTTCGAGTTCGGAAACCGTGAGTTCGCGGGACATGAGACTCTCCGTAAGACGTAGCTGGCTACGTCTCCTCCCGCCACACGCAGGCGTGCCGTGGGCGGCAAGATTTTGCAAACAACGTCGCCACAGGGGAAGTCTACCGGAACAAGTCGGTCTCTGCAGGACGAAGCAGGTCGCGCGTTTTGGCGCGGCCGGGTTCGTAGCAGAATCCGCGAACGATGCACGCCGGAGTGCGGTTGAGCTTGCCGCAGACTAGACCCGCAGCCGCTGCCAGCTCGTCGGCGACCGCTTCGACGCTTGCGCGCAGCTGGTAGCCGTGGGGATCGCGGTGTCCGCGATCGTCGCGCAGTGGCTTCATGCCCGCAATGCCGATGCAGTGGTCCACCAGGCCTTCGCGCCAGGGACGTCCAAAACTGTCAGTGATGATGACCGGAATGGCGAGGCCCGTGCACTTCTTAAGTTCACGATGGAGTTCGCGGGCCGAGCGGTCGGGATTTTTGGGGAGCAGCAGGGCGTGGCGTCCGCCGTTGACATTCGAGACGTCGATCCCGCTGTTGGCGCACAGGAAGCCGTGATGGGTCTCGGTGATGAGCACGCCGTTTTTGCGGCGGATTACGGTGCGGCTTTCTTGCAAGGCTAGCTCTATAACGCGGGCGTCGAGTTTGTATTTTTTTGCCCAGACAGTGGAACTGGCTGAGGGTTTGATTGTGGCCAGATCTATGAGGCGTCCTTCGGCTTTGGAAACGATTTTGTGTTTGATGATGAGGATGTCGCCGCGGCGGAATGGCTGGCGCCGGCGACAGAGCGCGTTTAGAAGTGTTTCCGGAATATTGTCGCCGGGTTGGATTTCTTCCGAGACGGGGATCGGGATAAGGCGGATTTCGTTGCTCAGGCCGGCTTTCATAAATCGCCGCTGCCCGGCTGGACGGTCGCGGCGCCCGTCCCCACACGAGCCAGGGCGCTCCATTTTCTGGCTAGTTGCTGGGCGCGGGTTTCGCCGGGGAGCGAGACAAGATGCTGCAAGTCGTCGGGACTGTCGACATCAACCGCAATGCCGGGTAAATGCAGCACCACGCAAGGTTTATTTGTAGCCTGGGCGGCGGCGTGATGCGGCTTGAAGCTGTCGTTGCCGAAGCGCAGCGGAAACAGAGCCGCGGGGCTGCGGTAGGCGGCGTTGGTGCCGCGTCCGTCGGCGGCGGGGACTAGCACGCTGCCCTCTGCGGGGGCCTGCTTCAGAATTTCTGCGAGTTCCCACGACTGCATCAGTGGAATATCGGCGGGGATCACCAACGTGCTCGCGACGCCGCGCTCCACACAGATTTGTGTGGCCATCTCGATGGCGCCGGTCTCGCCGGGGTTCGCGGGGTCGGGAATAATTTCGAAGTCATATTCGCGGGCTAATTCCACAGCGAAGGGGTCGCTGCTTACGACGGCGACATCAGGGCGGGCTCTGTCTTTGATGTTGTCGTTCCACGCGGCGAGAGCGGAGAGCACGTCGTGAAGCATGGCTTGCGCCAGTTCCGTGCGCAATTTCTGATCGAGCAGCGAGGCGAGGCGCTGTTTCGCGCCAGAAAGATTCTTGACCGGAACCAGGATCACGATGGATCGTCCACCGGGCGGAAGCGAATGAAACTCCGGCCGGCGGGAGCTTGTTCGGCCGGAGCTTGTTCAACCGGAGTTTGTTCGGAGGCGGCTTCATCGGAGGCAACTTCGTCGGGGGCAGCTTTGTCGGACGAAGCCTGGCCTGAAGAAGCTTGATCCGAAGAAGCTTGGCCGGAAGAAGTATGACCCGAAGAAGTTTGCACCGCAGTGCCCTGCTCGGAAACCGGCGCAGAGACCAGCGCCAACGCCTTGCGCGCGAGTTCGGCTTTGTCTTCCGGAGTACGCATGATGGTTTGCGCGCACTGCACGCGCATGCCGGTCTTGCGCAAGACTTCGGCGGGACGGGCGTCGCGCGTGTCGCAGATCAGGATATCGAGAAAATCCTCATAGGCTTGCGCCACGCCAGCAATGGTGCTGGGCAGACCCTGCGCGACCATGAGAATTCCTGCCGGTCCGTTCACCGGGGCGCCGCTGATAATGGGGCTGATCGCGCCGATTTTGCCCTTGGCGCGGCACAGGGCTTCGCGAATGCCGGGCACAGCGAGGATGGGGCCAATGCTGGTGACGGGATTGCTCGGCGCGATCAGAATGGCATCGGCGGTTTCGATGGCTTCAATCACGCCGGGCGCGGGCTCGGCGTCGGAAGCTCCCGCGAAACGCACGGAGTTCACCGGATCCTGATACCAGCGTTGCACGAAATATTCTTCGAAGCTCAATTCGCCCACGGGAGTGTCGACTCGCGTTTCCACGCGCGAATCGCTCATGGGCAAGATGCGAGCTTTCACGCCAAGTTTTTCGCAGACGAGCGCGGTCGCTTCGGAAAGCGTCTTGCCTTCCGCCAGGTGACGCGAGCGCAGCAGATGCACGGCCAGGTCACGGTCGCCGGTGTGGAACCAGGTGGGCTCGCCGAGCTGTCCCATGGCCTGCAGGCAAAGAAAAGTATCGCCTTTTACTCCCCATCCGCGTTCGCGGCTCAGCATGCCGGAGAGAACGTAGGTGATGGAATCGATGTCGGGCGAAACGTAGAGTCCCCACCAGAGAAGATCGTCGCCGGTGTTGACGATGAGCGTGATCTCTTCCGCAGGCATCACCTGGCGCAGGCCGTCGACAAACTTGGCGCCGCCGGTGCCTCCGGTGAGAACGCAGATCATGCCGCCCTCCGTGCGAGTCCTGATGGATCGGTGGAGGCTGCGAGCTTTTCGGAAAGCAGCCCCGGCTTGGCCATCGCAGCGGGAAGAAATTCGGGATACACCGGCAGACGCTGCCGCAACTCAAACCCTTTAGCCTCGGTCCGCAAGCGAAGTTGCTCCAGATGAGGCCAGGGCTTTTCCGGGTTGATGTAGTCGGGGGTCAAAGGCGAGATTCCTCCCCAGTCGTTGATGCCGGCGTCCAGCAACTCCTCATAGTCATAGTAAGGTGCGGAGAGATTGGGCGGCGCTTGAATATTCACTTCAGGGAGTAACAAGCGAGCTACGGCCACGGTGCGCAGCATTTCGCCAAGGCTGGGTTCGGGCCAACCAGCCATGGGGATCGCGGGCTTCACGCGGAAATTCTGTACGATCACTTCCTGGATGTGACCGTAACGCTGGTGCAGATCGCGGATGGCGAGCAGGGTGTCGACGCGATCCTCGACGGATTCGCCGATGCCGATGAGCAAGCCCGTGGTGAAGGGAACATTTTGCCGGCCCGCATCTTCGATGGTGCGCAGCCGCTTGGCTGGAACTTTGTCGGGGGCGTTGTCGTGAGCCGCTCCCGGAGCGAGCAGGCTTGCGTTCGTGGTTTCGAGCATCAGGCCCATGCTGGGAGAAACGGCCGCCAGACGCGCGATCCATTCGGCGCTGAGCAGGCCGGGGTTGGGGTGCGGCAGCAGACTGGTTTCGCGCAGCACCAGTTCGCACATGGCCTCGAGATAGTGCAGCGTGGATTTGTAGCCGAGATAACGGAGAGTTTCGCGCATCTCGGAGAAAAGTAGTTCCGGCTTGTCGCCCAGGCTGAAAAGAGCTTCGGTACAGCCAAGTTTTTCTCCCGCGCGGGCGACGGCAAGAACCTCGTCGGGAGTCATGGTGTGCGCGCCGGGGTCTCCGGGATCGCGGCGGAAGGTGCAGTACCCGCAATAATCGCGGCAGAGATTGGTCAGCGGCAGAAAGACCTTGCGCGAGTAGGTGACGATGTCTGGCTTGAATCGTTCCTTGGCGGCGCGGGCGGCGGCGAGAAGTTCGGGAAGATCGCCGTCGGGGCAGCGGATGAGGCGCAGAGCGGCGTCCCGAGAGATGGGTGCGGCGGGCGTGATTGCGGTCAGCGACACGGCGTCAGATGAACCGAATCATACATCAATGGCGAGCCGTGGTAATGTAGCCGGTTGCGCGTGGAATCGTTCGTAGAGACGTAGCTTCCTACGTCTCTGCCTGCGGCTTCGCAAATGGTTGATTAGAGAAATGGTGGTTTGAGAGAAGTTGCAAGCAACGTCTCTACGATACTTCGTGCGGTCGCGAAACGGCCATGAGCCTGAATTCTTCTGAATTCCGCAAAGCGATGGGATCCTTCGCCACGGGGGTGACCATCATCACCGTGGACTTGGACGGTGAAGTCCATGGCATGACCGCCAACGCGTTCGCCTCAGTGTCGCTCGATCCGCTGCTGGTGCTGGTTTGCGTCGACCACAACACCCGCACCCACGCGCACTTGCACGCCAGGAAGCGATTTGGCATCAACGTGCTGCGCGAAGATCAACGGGCGATTTCGGAATACTATGCGCGCGCAGACCGTACCCATGAACATGCGGAAACCGAGGCCGGAGCGAGGTTTGATCGCACTGGGCACGGCACTCCGATGCTGCATGGCGCGCTGGCATACCTGGAGTGCCGTCTGCATTCTTCGCAGAAGGCCGGCGACCATACCGTCTTCATCGCGGAGGTCGAGGACGTGGTGGTGCGGGCTGGCGAGCCGCTATTGTTTTTCCGGGGGAACTACTGGGGGATGGGCGGGGGAGTGGGAGGGTGAGCCCGGCCGATCCGTTCGGGGACCAGCTTGTGCCACTTTCAGCGTGCTCGAACATCCAATGGTTATAAGAGAGAGATCATAAGAATGGAGATATTCATGGCTGAGAAAATTGCCGAGAAAATTGTGAAACCCGAGGCGGAGTGGAAGCAGAAACTCACGCCCGAGCAGTATCACGTGACCCGCGAGGCGGGGACAGAGTGTGCATTCACCGGCGCGTACTGGAAGACGAAGGAGCCGGGGGTATACCACTGCGTGTGCTGCGGGGCTCCGCTGTTTGATTCGAAGACGAAGTTTGATTCGGGCACGGGCTGGCCCAGCTTTTACAAGCCGGCCGAAGGCAGCGGCGTGGTCGAGCACAAGGATACTGCTTACGGCATGGTGCGGACGGAGGTACGTTGCGCCACTTGCGACGCGCATCTGGGGCATGTTTTCGAGGACGGTCCGGCGCCCACCGGGCTGCGGTATTGCATGAATTCGGCGGCGCTCGATTTTAAGCCGGAAAAGAGCAAGGCTTAATCGCCGAGGCCGCGGAGGAACGCCCGCGGAGGACGCTGGGAGAGGCCTGGCAGGAAAAAAGCAAGGGCACGCGCGAGCGTGCCCTTGTTTCATGCTGCGGCAGATCTTTTCAAATGCTTACGCGCTGGCGGTCGCGGACAATGACTTCTGAATTTCCGGAGCTTTCGCCGAATCCGCGGGCTTCGACTGCTGGTTCTTGGTGTCGGAGCTGCGCACCTGGATGCCGCCCTTCAGCACTGCGCCATCTTCCACGCTGATGCGCGCGGTGGAGACATCGCCGGTGACGGAGCCCTCACTGCGAATATCGACGCGGTCGCTGCATTCGATGTTGCCGTTCACCTTGCCCATCACAACCACTTCGCGGGCAGAGATGCTGGCATCGACCTTGCCGTTGCGTCCGATGGTGACGCGGCTCTCGGGCATGGTGATTTTGCCTTCGATGCGGCCATCGATGTAGAGCGCTTCCGAGCCGGTAATTTCACCCTTGATGACCAGCGTGCGGCCGATGGTGGCCTGGTCCACGGGAGCAGTAACGGTTTTGATTGGGTTGAACGAGTTGGGGTTGGAAGCCGGTGTGTTCGACTTCAGGAAAGAATTCTCTGACGACTGAAGCATTGCGACCTTCCTTGGGTTCCCGCGCGGCGCCTCGCTGGCTGGGCCCGCTCCATGCGGTTGGTCTGAAATTTGTGGCTGGCGGGAGTTGCTGCCCGTTCGGCCAATCTGACTATCGCACACAGGTAAGCGGATTACCGAGATTACGGAAGAACGTGTCCACTAGGGGCGGGACCGGGGCGTGCCTGCTCCACAGGGTCAGTCGGATTCCTGCAACTCCCCGGACAACTCTTCCCACTCCGCGAGCCGGGCGGCGTGGCTGGTTTTGTGCTGGTGCAGCTCCTGAGACTGGCGCTGGCTTTCTTCGGCACTGACGAAGTTCTGCATCGCAGTTTCAATGCTGGCGATGGCGGCCTCGGCCTGTTCGATTTCCTCTTCTAGATCGTGGATGCGGTCTTCCATTTGCTTGCGCTTGATGGGATTCACGCGCTTCTTCGGCGCCTCGTATTCGGCGCTCTTGCTCCCGTTTGTCGGCTGCGGTGTTGCCGCCATCTGAGATCCACTTCCCGCAACGGCGGGAAGCGGAGCCCCCGATGATTTCGTAGCCTTCCTCCCCGGAACGTCGTCGAGCGTCGGCGCTGTTTTGTCCCCACCCTGCTTGCGCCAGAGGTAGTCTTCGTAATTGCCGGGAAATATCTCAACTTTGCCGTCGCCGATTTCGAACACCCGCGTGGCCAGGTTGTCGATGAAATAACGGTCGTGGGAGACGAACACGACGGTTCCGGTGTATTCCATGAGCGCGCCGAGCAGGACATCTTTAGCGCGGAGGTCGAGGTGGTTGGTGGGCTCGTCGAGCAGCAGGAAATTCGCGGGATGCAGGAGCAGCCTTAGCAGCGCATAGCGGCCGCGCTCGCCGCCAGAAAGTACGCCGAGTTTCTTAAAGACGTCATCTTCGGAGAAGAGAAAGCAGCCCAGCAGGCCGCGCAGTTCGGTCTGCGTGGAGCTGGGTGAGAGGTTTCCGAGGTCGTCAAGAATGCGGGCGTCGGGGTTGAGTTCCTTGTACTGATCCTGCGCAAAGTAGTCCGGATCGACGTTGTGGCCGAGGCGGAATTCGCCGCGAGTGAGCGGCTCGCTTCCCGCGAGCAACTTGATCAGCGTGGACTTGCCCGCTCCGTTGACGCCGACCAGCGCGATTCGGTCGCCGCGCTCGATCATAAAGCTGACGTTGCTGAAAACTTTTTTCTCCGCGCCATCTTTTCCCGGATAGCTCTTGGCCACGCCCTCGAATTCCGCCACGATTCGGCCGCTTTGCTTGGGCTGAGTAAACGAAAAATGGATAGTTTTCTCTTCCGGCGGAACTTCGATCCGCTCTATCTTCTCCAGTTCCTTGATGCGGCTCTGCACCTGCTTGGCCTTGGTGGCCTGGTAGCGGAAGCGATTGATGAATACTTCGAGCTGCTCGATGCGGTCGCGCTGGTTGCGGTAGGCGGCCTGCAGTTGCTCGTTACGCTGGGTTTTTTGCGCCAGGAATTTGTCGTAGTTGCCGGTATAGAACCAGAAGCGCTTGTTCCAGATTTCGGTGATCTTGTTGACCGTGACGTCGAGAAAATAACGGTCGTGGGAAATGAGCACGAAAGAATGCGGATAGTCGTGCAGGTATTCTTCCAGCCAGTTGCGGGCCTCCAGATCAAGATGGTTGGTGGGCTCGTCGAGCAGCAGCAGGTTCGGCTTCTGCAGCAGCAGCTTGGCCAGCGCCAGACGCATCTGCCATCCGCCAGAGAATTCGTCCGTCTGGCGTTCCCAATCTTCCTTTCGAAAACCCAACCCCATCAGCACTCTTCCGACTTCGGCTTCTATCGAATAGCCGCCGCGGGTCTGGAACTCGTGCTCGAGGCGGTGGTAGCGATCGGCTACATCGGCATAGGCAGTGCTGGTGTGGTCAAGCTCGGCAATGCTGTGGGTGAGGGTTTCGAGCTCGCGCTCCATGTTGCGTAGCTCGTCAAATACCGACATGCACTCGGCGAAGACGGTTCGGCCAGAAAGCGAAAGCCCATCCTGCGGAAGATATCCAGCCGTCGTGCCTTTGGCGATGGTGAGTGCGCCGTAGTCGAGCGTGTCGATCCCGGCCAGTACCTTCATCAGCGTGGTCTTGCCGGTACCGTTTGCGCCGACCAGTCCGACCCGGTCGTGAGACGTGATCAGCCAGTCGGCATTTTCGAACAGCAGCTTGTGGCCGAAACGTTTTCCGGCGGCGGAAAGCTGAATCATGGGCTGGAATTATCGTCTCATAGAATGAGTGCCGAGTCCTGAGTCTGGCGCGAAAGGTGACGAGTGAGGGGTGAAGACTTATGACTGGACAACAGGGCGGGTGTTGCGGTTCCCAGGATACGTTCCCCACAGAGCGCCATGGAACTGAATCCGCTCCAGGGCGCGGTCAATCGCAGCCTCCAGTTCGTGAGCGTACTTTACTTCGCGGCCTTTGGCCAGACGGCGCTTGGCTTCCTCCGCTCCGAACCAGGTGGGATGGCGCATCGCCTCATCGGGCCGTCGCATCTGCTGCACTTCCATCAGAAATGCCTTGACCACGAATTCCTGCACGCCGCCGGCCTGCCAGAACACGCCCTTGGAATGAATGTAAAGGTGAAAGTGGCGCGGCTCAATTGTACCGGTGGCGCCGGCTTCTTCAACGGCTTCTCGCTCGGCGGCTTGGCTGTGCGAAAGACGCGCATCAGGAGACCCTTTGGGGAAAGTCCACTTGTTCCCGCCGTTGGTATTGACCAGCAGGAACTCCACTTCAGGACCGCGCCGGCGATAGCAGACGGCGGCCACCTGCAGCGGCAACGATTTCGAAATTCGTGGTGAACCCATGGAGCGCCCTCCCCAGGTTAGATGCTAACTGCACAATATTGCAGCAGTGTGAATGTGCAGCAAAAATTGTGCAGTGGGGATGGTTACGAAAGGATTACCTCCCGATTCGGGAATGCGATCGTCACTCAGTTTGGCGCCGTGGCCGAAAGAAAAATGGTCGCCACCTCGCCAGGACGCTCGACATGGCAGTCGTGGCCAGTCTTCACTTCGGCGACCTCCCAGCCGGAAGCGCGAGCTTTTGCGGCAAACGGCGCGAAGAACGGCTTTGCCGGATATCCTTCTGCCACGCAGCTGACATAAGTCGTGGGAATGCCGGCCTTCCGGTTAGCCGGAAGGCGAAGCGGCTCCTCAAAGCAACGCAGACTAAAATCGCACAGTCTCGCGCGCACGAAATCCCGCGCCTCGCCCGGCTTCAGTCCCCACAGATCAAGCTGTCCTTCGCCGCCGGGTAGCCGCCAGCCGTCTCCATGCTCGCGCGCAATGTTGAGAAATCGGGCGCCCATCTCGGGGGGAAGCAAGTCCAGCACGCTTTGCCCATTTTCCGGAATGAAGGCATCCACAAAAACTAATCGCTTAATCCGCGTTGGATTTGTCTCTGCCACACCGCTGATGATCATGCCTGCGTAACTGTGCCCTACCAGAATCACTGGGTCCGGCAGGTTTGCCAACTGGCGCGAAACATCCTCCACGTGTTGCCCCAGAGTAATGTCAGGAGACAGACGGCTTTGGTCCGTGCCGAGCCCACTGAGGATCGGAGCCAGCACGCGATGGCCTGGCTTTTCCAGCAGCGGGACCAGCAAGTCCCAGGTGCCGTTCGACTGCCATGCGCCGTGCACAAGGACGAACGTCGACATGCGCGAGAGTCTAGCAGGTTAGGGTACTCTGCGTTCCGGGTCCTACCCACCAGATTGAGAAAGTGGGGATTGAGGGTGCGTCTAGGGTTTGGGCGGGGCGTTGTTAGGAAGTTTCGGAGTGAACTTCCGGATGACGAATTCCTGAAACAGATTGGTGATGGCGGTTTCGCCGATCCCGATGGCTGCGTTTTCGAAAGTCAATCCCGCACCGTTGCGATCCTGCTCCGGATAGTAGAGATTTGAAATGCCGCCCGCGGCCAGGCTTCCGACGATACCCGAGTAATTTGCCTGCCAGCGTTTATTGTCGCCCTTACAGATCACCGCATTCGCGATCGCATACAGAGCCCGAAATGCTTTGCTGCCGGTTCCTTTGTAGAAATAACGCGGATCCTGTTTCAGAAGCGATGGCAGAATCGCGCCGCCGATGAACGTTCCGATGACCGTGTCGGCATAGTTCGCGCCGAAACGTTTTCCATAGCCTTGCGCTCCTTGTCCGTATTCCTGGAAGTGATTCTGCGCCTGTTCCACTCCCGCCGTGCCTCCCACGAGTACTATCGTCACTGGATCCACCACCGACTTCCAGGCCAACTTGAATTTCTGCTTCGGGTTCAGCGGGGCCGCATCGGGGATGTAGCTGACATAGAAATTAGGGATGACGCCGAGCATCCGCTGCTTCTCTTCCACCTTAAGCTGCTCTTCCGCTACTTCTGCTATTTCGGCCCGCGAGAGTCCGACGTCGACGCTCGTGACGGCGGCGGCGACGGCTAGCGCTGCAACCGGAACAACGTAGTTTTCCCCGGCATGCAAGACTCCAGAGATGGTTTGCGTCGCGAATCCGGCCGAGGTAATGGTGAGCTGAAAAGGCCCGGGGGCGACGCCGGCCAAAGAGAATTGACCATCTGCGCCCGACAGCGCTTCCTGGCTTGGGGAGTGATCGCTTGGGGACTTATCGCGCGTAAGATCGCGCGTAAGGCTCACTCGGGCTCCGGCGACGACTGCTCCACTTTGATCGACCACCGTTCCGCTGAGGCTGCCGGTCTTTTGCTGGCCGGGTAGTGGCGCGCCGGTTGCCTCGGTCCCACGCGGTTCCGGGCTACTCTGTGAGCTATTTTCCGGAGCCGGCGCCGCTTGCGAAGGGGTCTGTCCCAAGCTGGACGATGCCCAGCCCACAGTGACCAGACTAAAGACAACAAGGCCAGACTTGAACGGCAGGGGCATGAATGACTTCACTCTATCCCCTCCCGCGCCTCCCTTCCAAGTCACAAGAAATGACCCGGAGTCCGACGGTCGTTACCGCGCCGTCGTGTGCTGCAAACCAGCGGGCGATCTCCGCTCGGCTTCTCCTTCGGGGGACGGACGAATGCGTCCGTCCCCACACGAGCATTGCTAATTCGCCGGTGCCTCCAGCGTCTTTACCAGCCACGGAATGATCACTTCTTTGAAAATTCGGGGGTCGGGCCACACTCCCACCTGACGGCCGAGATGTCCGCCGTGTGGGTTGATCCAGGCTTCTTTCGGCACGTCGCCTTTACTCAGGAGCAGATATTCATCGTCAATGGGTACTTGCGTGTCGAGAACTCCTGCCAGGATCAGCATGGGCGCCATCGGTTTGCCGAGCAGTCCCTGGTGGACCAGCGACAGTTTCGGTAGGACTTCGCCCATTTCGTCGAGCGTGTGCACGCCTTCGAGAATGTTCATGAGCGCCGGGACTTGATCGAAAAGATATTCGCGGTTGCCCAGCAGCGAGTTCATCAGGAAATCTTTCTGGAAAAATCGATCGACTGGAGGCGACTGCGCACTGCAGCCGCGCAGGCGGGCGCGTTCGACAATCGCCATTTTCGTGGCCCAGTAGGCTCCCCAACTCACACCGTGCAGCGCGATTCGGTTCTTGTCGATCTCCGGGCGGGACTGCGCGTAGTCGATCACGCGAGAGAGCATCCGGTCCGCCGTTTCGCTCACTTTGATCGGATTCTGGCCAGTGCCAGGTCCGTCGACGGCGAGGAATCCGATGCCGAAAGGCAGGATCGCTCCGAAACTTTCGGTGAGATCTTCCTTGCGGCTGTCGAGTCCATTCACCGCGATCACCAGCGGCACCGGCCCCGTCGCATTTTTCGGCAGGCGCAGATAGCCGATAATCTCTTTGCCCTCGAAGGGAATGTGCACGACTTCAAGCGGAGGATCGAAAAACTTCGCGTGTGCCAGGAACGCCTCAATGGCTTTTTCGTACGAGCGCTGCTTGCCCGGAGAAGCGGGAATCGGCCAGCGTCCGAAAGAATAGAGCCGCCAGGCGCGGATGTAATCGGCATTGGCTTTGACCAGATCGGTTTTATCCGTCGATTTTCCGAGCGTCTTCGCTTCGTCGAAATAGCGGTCCGCGACATGCATGAACCCCGCGGCCCATTCGTCTTTGTCGCTGGTGTGGATGCTGGTGAAGGCTTCTTTCACGTCGGCGGGATCGAGCCCGATCAGCGGGTACTGGCCGACCTCGGCGCGCCGGACAGCTTCCACCTTGATTTCGTCGATGGTGCGCTCGCGACGTTCCTGGCTGTATGCTTTTGCACCGTGCATCGCTCCTGCCAGGCACAGAATGAAGATAGCGAATAAAGTTTTCTTCGTCATGATTCATCGCCCCGATGCGTCTGGCTCCCCGTGCAGGCCACCAGAGCCGATAAGAAAAGGCCGGGCTGAATTGGTCCGGCCTTGGTAATTGCAACTATGTCTCGATCTAGAAAACGAACTTCGCCCCGAGTTGAATCGACCGCGGTCCGCCCGAGCCCACAGCGGGATTGGCCGCCGCGATGTCCGGCGTAGCGCAACCGCAGCCGAACGGACGCACCGACGGATCGTTCAGACCAAACCCATTCTGCCCGCCATACGGATTGGCGAAGTTCGGATGATTGAAAATGTTGAAGAACTCAGCCCGGAATTGCAGCCGCTTGCTTTCCCCAAAGTGGAAATTCTTGGCGAGCGAGAAATCGAAATTCTTAAAGCCAGTATCTTCGAACATGTTCCGGCCCATGTTCCCGAACTGGCCCAGTGGCGGCGGAATCATGACGGAGTCGCCGTTCGCGTAGCAGCCAAACAGATTCAGAGAGGCTGTCGAAGCTCCGGCGGCGCCTCCATCTACCGCTAACGCCTTCGCGAGACAGGAGGCAGGAATTGGCGTTGTGGTGTTCGAGAAGTACGGAATGCCAACCCCTTTTTGAGACTTGAAGTCGGAAGTCTTACCATAGAAGCTCCAGCGTATCGGGCTGTTGGCCGGCGGGCTCACCGGCAAAGGCCCAACGCCAGCCGCGTCCGTCCCCTCATCCATTGGCCCCCAGTACTGCGGGCTCTCCAGCGTCGTGATGGTGTTGATCTCCCAGCCCTCGCGCATCTGTCCGAAGCCCTTCCGTCCGGGAATTGCGTAGGTGAGCGAAATTGTCAGCCGCTGCCGGATGTCGAAGTCGCTGTTGCCATACTCGGCTGCGACGTCATGAGCGTTCTGCGGCAAGCCGGAACCGTAGCCGAAATCCCAGTTCGCGCCCACATCATCGGAGGCGTGCGCATAGGTATAGCCCGCTACCATACTCAGCCCATGATAGTCGCGCGCGTTCAACGTGACTTGCAAACCGTTGTAGTTCGACCGGTAGACGTTTCCCATCTGGAAGATATTGGCCAGGAAAGGAAACTTTGCGTTGAACGGTTGATTCGTCGTCTCGCCACCGTTGTTGTTGACGACGCAGTTGTTGTAGGCGGGGGCGCTGGCCAGACACAGAGTAAGCTCACCACCGGGGCCGGTTCCCCAGCCCGATCCCACTGGCGGCTGGTTAATATCCCGAATCCCCGTCAGGTTCGTCCCACGATTGCCCACATATGCGGCCTCGACCGACACATTCGGAGTCAAGGCATGTTGCAGGTTCAAAGTCCAGTTCCACACGTATGGCGTCGTGAGATTGCGGTCCACCGTCATGATGGGGCACGGGCTGCCCGGATTGCCACTTGCCAGGACTGGAGCGCAATTGACCGTGGGGGAATAGAGCGGCACCGAGTCCCAAGTGCCGGGATAGGCCAGGAAATTCTTCTTGGTCTGGTTTCCGGTGATGATGGTGCCGCCAGAGGTGTCGCCAGCAGCGTCGATTGGGGCTCCCGTTGGAACACTGCCCGGACCGAAAGCGTTGTTGAAGGCGACGAACGACTGCCAGTTCACGGTTTCATAGATCAACCCGCCGCCACCGCGCAGCACGGTTCGCCCGTTGCCGCCGATATCCCACGCAAAACCCGCGCGAGGACCAAAGTTCTTGTGATCCGGGTCGTAGAGGCTGCTGATTTGATGGCCCACTTGTACCAGTCCCACGTTGGGATCAAAATTTCCCAGCAGATTGTGCGCTTCCTGTGGAACGCTGCTGAATTCGTAGCGTACCCCGAAGTTGATGGTCAGATTCTTGGTGGCTCTGAAGTCATCCTGGAAAAACCCCCCATACGCCCAGTTGTGCAGCTGCAAGGTCGGATTTCCCACCTCGACCGACGACTTGAACGGCGCGCCCGCCATGAAGTCTTCAAGCTGGCTCGAAGCCGGAGGGGCGTTGGCAGGAGGGGGGCCGGGGCTTACAACGCCACCCAGAAAGGTGATGCTGCCTCGGGCGTTGCCATAAGCCGCGTTCGTCACGTGGTTGTAGTGGAGATCGCCGCCGAATTTCAGGGCGTGCTTGCCCGCAGTGTAGGAAATGTGATCCACAAACTGCGTGATCGAATCCGGTCCCTGAAACTTCGGCCACTTGAAACCGCCCAGGCCGGGGAAAAAATAGCCGCCAAAGCCGATGCGCGGCAGGCCCCCGGTATAAGGTCCGCTTATTCCTGTATCAAGACCATAGGAGGAGGCCGGGGTGTTGAGATCGTCGGGCAGCGTGGGCTGGTACAGCCGGTTGTATCCGACGCGGGCCTCGTTCACCCAGCGGGCGCCCGGAGTCCAAATCCAGTTGCCGCCCACCACTTGCGCGCGGGTGTGAATCGTCGTGAGCCATTTCTGTTGTAACTCGGGGAAGTCTTCCACATTTCCGGAATTGTTTCCAAAAAAGTAGGTTCCACTGATGCTGTTTCGCTCGTTGACCCGGAAATCCACTTTGCCGACGAAGTTGTTGACGTGAACGACGTTGTTGAATCCGTTGGTGATGTTGATTTCCTGGCTGCCGGGGATGCTGGTGCCAACGTTCGTTTGATTGTTCGTGGGGAAACCCGCGCCCGTGCAATTTACGGTCGCGTTTGGAGCGGTTCCTGCAACCGTGCAACCCGAAATCAGTAAGCTCGCGGGACTGATGATCGCGCCCACACTGCCGGGCGCCATCAGTATGTCGTTTACCGCATCCGGAATACTGTTGGCACAATCACCGGCAAAGCCGAACGGGCAATTGTTTGGCGTCGTCGGCGCCAAATGCACCATCGACGGGCTGGTCACGCCCCCGTACGAGTTGCCCACGTTGTAACGCTGACCTTCATACGCGCCGAAGAAAAACGCTTTGTCCTTGACCAGGGCGCCGCCGAAGCTGCCCCCGAACTGCTCCAGCGTTCGGGTCAGTTTTGGATTGGGATCGGCGTTGAAATAGTTGCGTGCGTCCAGGGCTCCGTCACGTCCAAACATGAATGCGCTGCCGTGCATGTGGTTGGTGCCGGACTTCAGGCCCACATTCACGACTGCCCCCGGCTTCCACCCATATTCCGCCGGCGGATTCTGCTGCAGGTTGAATTCCTGGATCGCGTCAATCGGAAGAATCGTCGCCGAGTCTCCTGCGATGCCTGCTCCGTTCACAATGGCCTGGCCCGAGTAGGGCTCGCTGTTGAACAGGCCCTCGATGTAATACGCGTTGTCTTCGGCGCGCAGGCCGTTGGCGCTGGTGGTAGAGAAACCGCCGCCCGGATAACGCATGACGCCGGGACGCAACTGCAGCAGATTCTCGTAGTTACGGCCACTTAGGGGAAGATCGTTGATCTCCTCGTTGCTGAGCGTGCCTCCCAGCGTCGAGGAAGTGGTGTTCAATAGTGGAATTTCTTCCTGGACCACCACGGTTTCTGAAACTGCGCCAGTCTGCAAGGAGAAGTCGGCACGCACGTCGGTCGCGACTTCGATCACCACATTGGGCCGCTCCCCAGTCTTGAAGCCCTTGGATTCGACGCGAATCTTGTAGGTTCCGGGTTGAAGATCGGGGGCGACGTAATCTCCTGAATCGTCTGTGGTTAGAGTGCGGGAAGCGCCACGTTGCACGTCGGTGACGACAACGGTCGCGCCGCTGACCGCAGCGCCGCTTTGATCGGTGACCGTGCCGAGAATGCGACCGGCGGTAGACTGAGCTGCTGCCGGCAAGGCCAGGAGCAGCAGGCTCAACAAGGCGGCCAGCAACTGAATCGGTACGACATGGTACCGGCCGCCAACTGCGGCCCCACTGTTACGGGATGGCATGGGACTTCCTCCGTGGACTCTGTGGTCCGACAGCCATACCACTTCATGGGAAACAGTGTCAAGGAGAATTGAGAACCTCTCTCCAGGCCTTCTCCGCACGCAATGGCTCCCCTTACCCCTCCGCCAGGATTTCTACCTCAGAGGCGGGCGCGTAGGCTGCAGGAATATACGTTATTCCCGGGCTGGAGCATTGCTCAAGTTGCAGCTGTGGTACTATGTCTATGGTTGTACCACCATACCTTAATACCATTTTGGAGCAGGTGCATCATCGCCCTCACTGAACAAACCCGACAGCTAGCTGTGGATATGCGGTATAGTAACCAGACCACGACCAGCCGCCCGGTTGGTCTTGCGCTACGCAATGCTGGGGGCAATGCAGTGTACAAGCTGGTTCGGACGTCTCGGCTCTACGAGCAGATCGTTCAGCAGATAGAAGAGTCCATTCTCAAGGGCACACTGAAGGCCGGCGACCAGCTTCCGGCGGAGCGCGATCTGGCGCAGCGTTTCGGGGTCAGCCGCACCGCGGTGCGCGAGGCCGTGAAAGCGCTGCGTGAAAAAGGTCTGGTGGAAGCCTACTCCGGGCGAGGCACCTTCATCACTGATGGAACGTCGCAGGCAGTGCGGCAGTCTTTTGACTTGATGGTGAAGATCGGCCAGCCCGAAGGCTCGACCGATCTTGCCGAAGTGCGCAGCATTCTGGAGCCGGAAATCGCGGCGCTCGCCGCTGAACGCGCCTCGGAGGCCGACCGGGCCACGCTGCGCGAAGCGGTTGCAGTCATGGACCGGGCGTTGAAGGATGCGGACGCCTACATCGAGGCGGATCTGGATTTTCATCTGGCGCTGGCGGAGGCCGCAGCGAATCCGCTGATTCTCTCTTTGATCGATTCCATCGTCGGATTGTTGCGGGAGCAGCGGTTGCGGATCTTCCGAGTGGAGGGCGGTCCGGAGCGCGGCCAGGTTCATCACAAGCGAATCCTTGAGGCCATCGAAAAGCGAGACGCAAAAATGGCGCGCGGAGCCATGAAGGTCCATCTGGAACAGGTGCGCGAGGATAGCCAGGCTCCAGCCGCTAAACGCGTACCGGCAAAGCAGTTGACGCAGGAGTGAGTTCGCGCGAATAAGGGTTTTCGTGAGGGAAGCAGTTCGTTGCAGAAGTTGGGAGGCAGGAGCGGAATGGCGAAAGTAGGATTCATCGGCCTGGGCGTGATGGGCAGCCAGATGGTCAACCGGCTGCTGAGCAAAGGCCATACGGTGACCGGCTACAACCGCACCCGCGCCAAGGCGCAGTGGCTGGTGGAAAAAGGCATGCAGTGGGCCGACTCGCCACGCGCGGTGGCGAACGCTTCCGACTATACATTTGCGATGGTGACCAACGCGGCGGCGACCGCGGCCATCACGGAAGGTCCCGACGGACTGCTGGCCGGCCTGAGCGCGGGAAAATTTTTCATCGACATGAGCACGATCAGCCCGGCGGTGAGCCGCGCGCTGGCGGTCAAAGTGCGCGAGCGCGGCGCCGACATGGTGGATTCCCCAGTCAGCGGCAGCGTGATCACGCTACAGGAAGGCAAGTTGTCGGTGATGGTGGGGGGGCGCCGCGAGACCTTCGAAAAAGTGAAGCCGCTGTTGCTCGACATTGGGCCGAAGGTGACTCACGTCGGCGATAACGGTCTGGCGCTGGCCATGAAAATTGCCGTCAATCTGAGTCTTGCGGTGCAGATGCAGGCGTTTTCGGAAGGCGTGCTGCTGGCCGAGAAGAGTGGGATTGCGCGGGAGACCGCGGTGGACGTCCTCACCCACAGCGCGGTGGCGTCGCCGATGATTCAGTATCGTGGGCCATTTGTTTTGCAGCAGCCGGAAGAAGCCTGGTTCGACGTGAACATGATGCAAAAAGATATGCTGCTGGCGTTGGAGCTGGGCCGGCAGCTGAACGTTCCGCTGCCGACGACCGCGGTGAGTAACGAGCTTCTCACGGCCGCACGCGGTATGGGGTTTGCGAAGTACGACTTTGCCTGCATGTTCGACGTGCTGGCGGCGATGTCCGGAGTGTCAACGCCCGTGACTGCCGGAGGAAAAAAGAAGTGACGACTGCAACCTCCAAGCCGGCGGCGAGCCGCAAATCAGCGACGGAGACGGAGAAAGACAAATGGTTGCGCGTTTACCGGCAGATGGTGAGCATTCGCCTATTTGAAGAGCAGGTGAACGAGCTCTACACGCGGGCTCTCATGCCTGGACTGGCGCACCTTTACAGCGGCGAAGAAGCCGTGGCGGTGGGCATCTGCGAAACGCTGCGCATCGATGACTACATCACCAGCACTCACCGTGGCCACGGACACTGCCTGGCCAAGGGCGCCGCGCCCGATCGCATGTTCGCCGAGTTGCTGGGCAAGGAACCTGGCTATTGCCGAGGCAAAGGCGGGTCGATGCACATCGCCGATCCCGCGACCGGCAACCTGGGCGCGAATGCAATTGTGGGCGGCAGCGTTGGAATCGCCACCGGTGCGGCGTTCACGGCGAAGCATCTGGGGACCGATCGCGTGGCGGTGTGCTTTTTCGGCGAAGGCGCGCTGGGGCAGGGATCGCTGTACGAAGTGATGAACCTGGCGCAGTTGTGGAAGCTGCCGGTGATCTACGTTTGCGAAAACAATCTCTACAACGAGTACACGCACTACACGGAAACGACGGCGGGAACCATTCTCGGCCGCGCCGCCGCGTTCGGTATTGAAGGAGCGAGCGTGGATGGGCAGGATGTGCGCGCGGTCTATGAAGTCGCGTCGCGGCTGGTGAAACGAGCACGTGCCGGGGGCGGACCGGCGTTCTTGCAATGCGATACCTATCGCTACAGCGGTCATCACGTTGGCGACATCAATCGCGAGTATTACCGCACCAAGCAGGAAGAGCAGCAGTGGAAGAGCGACCGCGATCCCATCAAGCTGCACGCGCACTGGTTGATCGCTCAGGGCCACGCTGATGCCGGCACGCTGGAAGAAATTTCGTCGGAAGTGCGAGCGCAGATGGAGGCGGCGGTAAGGTTCGCCATTGCAGCGCCGTATCCTGGCGTCGAACAAGTCGATCAGGACGTGTATGCCTGAACGCGAACTCACATTTGCGCAAGCGGTGCGGGAAGCGCTGGCCGAAGAAATGCGCCGCGACTCGCGCGTATGCATTTTTGGCGAAGATGTCGCTGAGGCTGGGACGCCGTTCAAAGTTCTTTCCGGGCTGGTGGAGGAATTCGGAGCGAAGCGGGTGGTGGATACTCCGATTTCCGAAGCCGGTTTTACGGGCGTGGCAGTCGGCGCGGCTATGACCGGGCTGAGGCCGGTGGTCGACATCATGTTTGGCGACTTCATCACGCTGACGATGGACCAGATGGTGAATCAGGCCGCGAAGGCTCACTACATGTCGGGCGGACACTGGAAAGTTCCCATGGTGATGCGCACTACGCTGGGCGCGACGCGGCGATCGGCGGCGCAGCATTCGCAGTCGCTGCACGCGTGGTTCAGTCACGTGCCGGGATTGAAAGTTGTTTTGCCTTCGACGCCCTACGACGCGAAAGGCCTGCTGAAGACCGCGATTCGCGATGAGAATCCCGTGGTCTTTTTCGAAGACAAGATGATGTACAAGCTGAAGGGGCCGGTGCCGGAAGAGGACTATACGATTCCGCTGGGCGTGGCCGACGTGAAGCGCATCGGCGACGACATCACCCTGGTCGCGACCAGCAGCATGGTGCAGGTGGCGCTGGGTGCGGCGAATGAACTGGAAAAAGAAGGGATCAGCGTGGAAGTGGTTGATCCCCGCACCACGTGGCCGCTCGATGAAAAGACGCTGATTGATTCGGCTAAGAAGACATCTCGCGTGATTGTGCTGGATGAAGGCTACGGCCGCTACGGGGTAGCTTCGGAGATTGCGGCGGTGATCGCCGAGGGCGCGTTCTACGATCTGGATGCTCCGGTGAAACGTATGGGCGCGATGCATGTACCGATTCCGTTTTCTCCGCCGCTGGAAGACGCGACCGTGCCGACCGAGCAAACCGTATTCGAAGCTGCGAAGGCAATGTGCAGTCGGTCTTAGCTAGAAGCAAAGAGCTAAGAGCTGGAGGTTTTTATGGGACTCAAAACTCACGGAACCATGGCGGTCGATTGGGAGAATCGCATCGACTTCGATCGTCTCCGTCGCGAACGTCTGCAGAAAGCGAAAGACCTGCTCGCCAAGTCGGAGATGGGAGCGCTGCTCTGCTTCGACATGAACAACGTGCGCTACCTGACCTCGACGCATATTGGCACCTGGGCGCAGGACAAGGCCAATCGCTTCACGCTGCTTCCGCAGAATGACGAGCCCATACTCTGGGATTTCGGATCTGCAGCGAAACATCATCAGCTGAATTGCCCATGGCTGGATGGCCGCTCGCGGCCGGGAATTTCGATGTTGCGGGGCGCGATGACGCCGGAGATGGGGCGCGCCGAAGACGTTGCGAAAAAAATTCGTATTGAACTTGAAATGCGCGGGCTGCATAAAGAACCGGTTGGCATCGACATCATCGAACTGCCGGTTCTGTTTGCGTTGCAGCGCGAGGGCATCAAAGTGATCGACGGACAGCAGCTCATGTCCGAAGCGCGCGTGATCAAGACGCAGGATGAAATCTCTCTGCTCAACACATCGGCCATGATGGTTGACGCCGCCTACGACGAGCTTTATCGCGCCATGAAGCCGGGACTGCGCGAAAACGAAGCGGTGGGCCTCGTCAGCAAGGTTCTCTACGATCTCGGCTCAGAGTACGTCGAAGCGGTGAATGCGATTTCCGGCGAACGCTGCAATCCGCATCCGCATGTATTTTCCGATCGCGTGCTGCGACCGGGCGATCCCGTCTATTACGACATTCTGCATTCTTACATGGGCTACCGCACGTGCTATTACCGCTGCTTCACGGTGGGCTATGCTTCGCACGCGATGGTGGATGCCTACAAACGTTGCCGCGAATATCTCGACGCCGCGATCGAACTGGTGCGCCCCGGACGCACTACCGCAGAAATCGCCGCAGTCTGGCCGAAGGCGGAAGAATTCGGCTTCCCGAACGAAGAAGCCAGTTTCGCGCTGCAATACGGCCATGGAATCGGACTCGCGATTTGGGAAAAGCCGGTGATCAGCCGCCTGGTTTCGTTCGAGCATCCGGTCGAGATCAAGCCGGGGATGGTATTTGCGCTCGAAACCTTCTGGCCGTCGACCGACGGCTGGAGCGCGGCTCGCATCGAGGAAGAAATTGTAGTGACGCCGACGGGACATGAAGTGATCACTCGGTTCCCGGCGGAAGAACTTCTCGTAGCCGGCGCGCACTACTTCACCGTGAATGGTCCGCTGCCCACGGTGCGCGAAACCGAAGCGACTGCCAGCGCGCGCGTGATCGAGATGATCGAATCCAGCGCCAAGACCGAGCGCGTAGGAGTCACGGACTGAAGGCCTCGCGGCCCTCCCGCAAAAATTATGGCCTTCAGCGTTGTGATGCCCGCCCTCGAGATGGCGCAGGAAACCGGCAAGCTCATTGCCTGGCGCAAGCAGGAGGGTGACCGCGTCACCAAGGGCGAGCCGCTCCTCGAAATAGAAACCGACAAAGCCGTGGTGGAAGTGGAAGCTCCGGCTGACGGGGTTCTCGCTGGAATCACAGCGTCGGCTGGAGCGGACATTCCCGTGGGGCAGACGATTGCGTGGATCGTGGCCCCTGGAGAAAAGCCGCCGGCGGGTGAGCCCTCCACCTCGGCGCCCGGCGCGCGCGCGGGATCGCAAAGCAAGAGCGAGCCAGCCGGCGCGGGCGTCACCGCGGCTCCGGCGTACGCAGCCGCAGTAGCAGCGAGCGCGAGAGTTTCTCCGAAAGCTCGCCGTCTCGCGAAGGAATTAGGCGTGGAAGTTTCAAGCTTGCAGGGATCAGGACCGGGCGGGGAGATTCTCGCTTCCGACGTGCAAGCAGCGGCGGCCGCGCCTGCATCGAGCGTCGCAGCTCCGCAAAAAGAAGCGTCCGGCATCGAAGCTCCAACCGCGATCGGCCGGCTGATGGCGGAGCGCACCACGCAGAGTTGGACGACCGTGCCTCACTTCTTCGTGAGCCGCGAGATTGAAGCCGGCGTGCTTAACGATCACCGCAGCCGCATCGTCGCAGAGATCGAGAAAACGAACGGCGTGCGGATTACACATACCGATCTCTTGGTTGCTCTCGTGGCGCGCGTGTTGCGGAAACATCCTCGGCTGAACGCCAGCTGGGGCGCTCAGGGAATCCGTCTGCATGCGCACGTGAATATGGCCGTGGCCATCGCAGTGAGTGACGGCGTAGTCGCCGCCGTCATTCCTGATGCTCACACGGCGAGCCTGGCGGAAATTGCCCGGCAGCGTCGCGACATCGCCGAGCGGGCGCGCGCGGGGAAGTTGCGCCCTGCCGACATTGCCGACGCTACGTTCACCATCAGCAATTTGGGTATGTACCACGTGGACGCGTTCAGCGCGATCATTACGCCTCCGCAGGTTGCGATTCTGGCAGTGGGCGCGATCGCGGATCGCGTCGTGGTCGTGGACGGTAAGCCAGCTGTCCGGCCGATGATGACTCTGACGCTATCCTGCGATCATCGTGTCGCCGATGGCGCTCGCGCGGCGATGTTCCTCGACGATCTGGCCACGGCGATCCATGCGCCCGCGACCCTTCCGGCCTGATCCCATTTTCTTTTTGTCATTTTCTGCTTGGTATTTTCTGTTTGCCATCTCCCGGCTGGGAGTTCATGGCCTTTGGTTTTCCGCTCGTCATCTTGCGAATGCCCGGTGGCACTGCCAAGCTCCAGACGGGCGTGTTTCATGAAGATTCTTCTGGTGGAAGATTCCTATATCGACCGGCACAAGGTCGGCGGGTATTTGACCGACTGGGGGCTCGACCATGTCGCGGTCGGAAGCGGCACGGAAGCGGTCAAGTTGCTGGAGTCCGCCGAGCCGCCCACCATGGTACTGCTGGACTGGCTTCTGCCCGGCCTGGACGGAATCGATATCTGCCGGCGCATCCGGAAGCTCGGCAATGGAAGTTACATTTACACCGTGATGCTGACCTCCAAGAACCGCAAGCAGGATCTGCTGATGGCCATGGAAGCCGGAGCGGACGACTATCTCTCCAAGCCCGTCGATCCCTCGGAGTTACGGGCCCGCGTCATGGCAGGGAAGCGCATCCTGGAACTGCAGCAGTCTCTGCGATTCGCCGCCACGCACGATTTTCTCACCGGCCTGCTCAACCGTTCGGAAATACTGGCAGCTTTGCAGCGAGAATTTTCCCGCAGCGGGCGTGAGGGGAAGTCGGCCACGGTCATCCTGGCTGACATCGATCATTTCAAGCGCGTGAACGACAGCCTTGGCCACGCCGCCGGTGACGAGGTGCTGAAAGAAGTGGCGCGCCGGATGAAGTCTGATCTGCGACCCTATGACGTGGTGGGCCGCTACGGCGGCGAAGAATTCCTGATCATCCTCCCCGGCTGCGATCTGCCCAACGGTGTGCGTCGTGCGGAGCAGATTCGTAATCAGATAGCGAATGAGCCGGTCCACACGCCTTCCGGACCGGTATCCGCCACCGTCAGCATGGGTGTCACCGTGACGGCCTTCGGTCCTGATCTCACTAGCGGCGACATTCTCCAACAGGCCGATGTCGCACTCTATAGGGCCAAGAACAACGGACGAAACCGCACCGAGGTCTTCTCCGCCGCCGCGGGACACAGCAGCGGCATATAGCGTTCGGCGCCGGCTCGTCCAAATTCCCGTACGGTGCTGTAACAGATTACTGTCCCGATCGTTGTCCCTTTGCGGCTGCGCAGTCAGCCTTCCGATATCTGTAAGCGACACCACGTTCGGGCGTAGCCTCCGAACAGCCATGACTTTCATGAACTCTCCTCAGTTGCAGGACCGGCGGCACGAACGGCGGGATGTTCGCTACCCTCTGCACATGCCGGTCATACTCAAGCTGGCCCACAAGAAAATGCAAGCTCGTTCGGAGAACATCAGCCTTCGCGGCATTTTGCTGTCCAGCGCTTCCCTGATTCCGCAGGGTTCCATGGTGGAGGTGGCGGTGGGAGTTGCGAACCTGCCCGACCATGGCGTGCAACTCAGCGCTCGCGGCAAGGTTCTTCGCGTGCAGCCGGAAACTTCCGGGAATTTCGCCGTGGCGATTGCATTCGAGCGTCCCTTCGAGCTTGGGCTTCAGGGTTCCGAGTCAGGTTCGGCCCCGGGAAAAACTCCTCGACTACCTCGCATGAAAAATAGAGTTGTCGCCGGTAGAGGCCTGACCCTTGCTTTGGCGTGGCATACGGAGACCTAGTCGCGCTAACACGCCGGAGCGGGTTACGAATCCCGCCCGGAACTCGAAGTTACGCCCGTAATGTGCCTCCGCGGTGCTTTGCGTGGCACTGTGGAAGTAGTGGACAAGCGTAACGACTTTATCGATTGGAACCAGGGGCGCGACGGTTACGTGCCCGGCCCTAGGCCTGCCAGCAAGGCCAAGGAACGACGATACCTCCTGCGCATTCGCACGGAAGAACTCCTCGGAAGCTTGCTTGCCGCCGCCGGCACTATATGGGCGACCTACGTTGCGACCAACGATTACGCCAGTCTTTGGCACACGCAAATCATGCCTCCCGGTCCGGTGGAGGTTTGTGCATTGGGGATTCTGGTCTGGCTCCATGCAAAATGGCGACGCTCAATGAAGATCGGTTAACGAAGAGCAGGCTTCGGGCTTCAGCTGTCGGGCTTCGGCAACGCCAGAGTTCTCAGCTCTCAGGTCTCGTTCTCAGTGTCTTCTGGATGAACATCCTCTGAAACGTCCGCCTAAGGGTCGGCCCGGAGACTGAAGCCTGTGCCAGCGACCAACAAACTCCTCAACAGCGGAACCTCATTGCGCGACTGCAACCTGAATTACCAAGGTAATTACTGACGCACCAATCCGCTATGTTAAAAATCACTTATGGTTGCTGGTCGGCAAGGTTAGTGCGACCCGCACGCTAAGCGTGATCTTCCAGGATCGGGTTCGAAAGGGCGATAGGCGCGGTAGAAAGCGTCCGTCTCGGAAGTGCGGAACAGGGCGAATAGCGTTTGACGCTGCCAATTGAGGGGCGGGCGAACTTGGCTCTCCAGCACCGGCCCGAAATTCGATTCTTCCGCCAGCGCTTGCCAACAACCTTGGCACTGCCGTTCGAGGAAAACTAATGACAAAGAAGATCCTGGTAGTGGATGACTCGAAGACTGCCTTGATGATGGAACGCGAAATTCTGGAACGGCGCACGACCTACCAGTGTGTGACCGCGAGCGATGGCCGGGAAGCGGTAGAGAAGGCACAACAAGAGCGCCCCGACCTGGTGCTGATGGATGTAGTGATGCCCAACATGAATGGATTTGAGGCCTGCAAGATGATGCGCCAGCAAGCCAGCACACGCGAGATTCCGATTGTGCTGGTCACCACTCGCGGCGAGGAGGCTTACATGGAGGCCGGATTCCAGAGTGGATGCAACGACTACATTACCAAGCCGATTGATAGCGCGGAACTGATCGCGCTGCTGCAGAGCTACCTGGGCGAGTAGAGCGCTGCACCCTGGGTCGCGCGCTTGGGTGAAACAAAGCGACAGAGACTTTCATGAACCGTGACAAGCACAAAGCATCTGGGTCCACCGAAGCCGACGCGAGGGACGATCTGCGGCTGAGCGCGGCGCGGAAGAGGCTGGCCGAAAGCAGAGGGCAAGAGGATGCGATTGACGGCGTGCGCGAGATCGTAGCCAACTTCCTGGGCTCGGAAGAACTTGGCTTGTTCCGAGTGGATCGAGGAAACGGTGCCTTTCATGTGTTTTGGTCTTTCGGCATCGATCTTGAGGAGTATGACCTGCTGCGCGCTTTAGGCCACCCTGGCCTCGAGCGCGTGATGCGCGGCGAGTGCCATGTGGAACTCGCGGCTGGCGACCACGCCGGTGAGATGGGCAGGGCGCGAGCGTTTGTTCCGATCCGCGTGGGAAACCAGACGGTAGCGATACTGGCGATATTGCGTTTGCTTCCGCAGAAGCTCGCCTTTGACGGCGCCGACATGGAATTGTTCAAACTTCTTTCCAACGAGGCCGCCAAGCCTTTGTTCGGGTCGGGTGCATGTGATGCGGGCGCAGATTCGCAGCCAGTGACCGAGGGACCAGGAATTAGAGCATGAGAGAGAATCCCCCGAAATTTAATCCAGCGGTCCTGCCCGCCGAAGTCATGGAAGGTTACGAACGTGTGGATGCCAAGGCCGACGCCAAGTCCAAGAAAGAGGACCGGCATTTTCTCTATCCCGGGCAAGTGTTTGTAAGCCGCGAACCGATCGTCATCTCAACCATACTCGGATCGTGCGCGGCCGTGTGTCTCTGGGACCGGCACAAGAAGGCGGGAGGAATGAACCACTATCTCCTGCCGGATGGTCAGAGTGACAACGCGAACCGGCTGCGCTACGGCAATTGTGCGAATCCTGAATTGCTGAAGCAGGTGCTGGCGTTGGGATGCGAAGTCAGAAATTTGCAGGCCAAGATTTTCGGCGGGTCCAGCGCATTCGGCGCCGATCCGTCGAAGTCGCTGGGATCAAGGAATGTGCAGCTCGCGGAAGATTTTCTTCGCTCCGTGGGCATTCCGGTGTTGGAAAGAGACGTCTCGGGGAAGCGTGGCCGCAGGTTGGTATTTCAGATCGCCGATGGCGTAACGACAATCAGGAATTTCGATCAAGTGTAGCGGTAGTGAAAAGACCAGGTCGCGATGGGCGTGAACCTACGAATCACCTCACTAATCACCCCAGAGAGGAGGAACGATGGATTTAGCGGATTTTGATCGTGAAGCAGTCCTGGCGTCGTTCCTCGTCGAGTCGGAAGAGGGCCTGGACGTGATGGAACAGGCGCTGGTGCAGATGGAATCGAGCCCGTCTGATCCCGAACTGCTGCACACCATTTTCCGCGTGGCTCACAGCATCAAGGGAAACGCGACTTCGTTGCAATTTGCTGACCTGGCAGGGTTTGCCCACGTTGTGGAAGACCTGTTGGACGTGTTTCGCGAGCAGCAGGCGTTGCCCAGTGCGGACTTGATTTCGTTGCTGCTGAAGGCGGTGGACGAACTTCGCGCCATGGTCGCAACCGCGCAGGCTGGGCCACGGGAGCTGACGAAGGGGCAACAGAAGATTCGAAAAGAAATCGCGCAGGAGGTCGAAAAGCGGTCCAAGAGAGTGGTGAGCGCCAGGGGCGGGGCTGGGGAATCCGGTTCGGCGGCGACAGTGGATATGCTGCCGGGCGCTGGTCATCGCACGCTGCGCGCGGATGTTGACAAGCTGGACCACATGTTGAATCTGACCGGCGAAATTGTGATTGCTCAAGGTCGCCTGCGCCAGATGATCGAGCAGCTCGGCACCGAGCAGGGACGCGCCATCCTGGAAATGCATCGCGATGCGGAGCGTCTGTACATGGATTTGCAGAGCGAAGTGATGAGCATCCGCATGGTCCCGGTCGGCCCGCTGTTCCGGCAGTTTGTGCGTTCTGTGAGAGATCTGGCCAAGAGCCATGGAAAATTAGCACGTCTTGAAGTGGTGGGAGGGGATGTTGAGGTTGATACGACTGTGCTCGAGCACCTGAAAGATCCCTTGCTGCATCTGGTGCGGAATGCGGTGGACCATGGTCTTGAGACTCCGGCGGTGCGCGAGAAGCAGGGCAAGAATGCGTGTGGACTGATCCGGCTCACGGCTGCTCACAGCGGTGGAAACATCATCGTAAGGCTGCAGGACGATGGAGCGGGGTTCGATCGCGCACGCATCCTGGAGAAAGCAAAACGTCTTGGACTTGTGTCCTCCTCAGACGAGCTTCGTGATTCGGACATTTACGGCCTGGTGTTTCAGGCGGGATTTACCACTGCGGAAGCGGTTACTGATCTTTCGGGCCGGGGGGTTGGTCTCGATGTGGTCCGGCGCAACATCGACATTCTGCGCGGGACGGTGGAGATTTCGAGTACGGCCGGCAAAGGCAGCACGATCACGATACGCTTGCCGTTGACTCTTGCCATTATCGAAGGCTTCTCAGTGCGGGTGGGAACTGAAACGTTCGTTGTCCCACTGGAGCATGTGACCGAGTGCACGGAGCTGCCAGCGGAACAGCGCAGCCCGGAAGCCAGCGGAATTCTTAGTTTACGCGGTAGTCCGCTTCCCTACGTGCGATTGCGGCGGCTGTTCAGTGTATCTGGCGAGGCTCCGAAGCGGGAGAACATTGTGGTGGTGAAGATCAATGAGTTCCACGCGGGAATCGCGGTAGACGAATTGCTGGGCGGCATGCAGGCCGTGGTGAAGCCGCTGGGCAGGGCGTTTCGAGGGGTATCGGGAATCGCCGGGTCTACGGTTCTGGGGGACGGACGGGTCGGTTTGATCATCGACGTTCCCAGTCTTATGCGTGGAGTGATGCAGTCGAGCCTGCAGGCGCAAGCTTAGTTACAAAGCAATCATCAGAAAAGGCGGAGAAACAATGAAGACTTGGCAAGATCGGAAAATAGGCACGCGACTGGGCGTTGTGTTCGGAGCCATTCTGCTGTGCGTGATTGCGGTTGGCGGATTCGGACTGAGCTGGCTCGGCCGCCTCAACTCCAACATGTCTGTCTCGATGCAGAAGCGCTACAGCACGGTTGAGTTGACCCACCAGACCATCGAGAACTCAATCACCAACGCTCGCATCACTTTTCAATTGTTCGAGACCACCAACCCCGAAGAAGAAAAGAAGCTGAACCAGCAGAACGACGCGATCAGCCAGGAAATCAGCGGTCAGGTTGCGGAAATCGAAAAGGGTCTGAGCTCTTCCCGGGAGCGGGAGCTGTTTGAAGTCGTCAACCAGGACCGGGACGCCTACAAGCTGGCCCGGCAAAAAGCCAAAAAGCTATTGCTGGACAAGAAGCGCGACGAGGCGCTGGCGGCGTTGAGCGGAGACGTGATTCCTTCGCTCGATCGGTACCGGGCTTCGTGGCAGAGGTTTATTGACCTGCAGACTGCGGCGATGACACAGACCATGAAGGAGAGCCAGGACGCTTACGCGCTGGGACGCAGGGTCGCGTTGTTCCTGCTGGCCGTTATTCTGATTTTGGCCACGCTCGCAGCGATCAGCGTTACGAGAAGCATTACCGTACCGATCCAGCAGGCGGTCGAGCAGGCGGAGCGTATTGCCGCCGGTGATTTGACCAAAGAAATAACTGTCACCAACCGTTCCGAAACTGGCCAATTGCAGCAGGCCATGCAGGAAATGAGCAGCCGGCTCTCGAGCATTATTCGGGACGTTCGCGAAGGGTCCGCAGCGGTTGCTTCTGCCGCTCAGCAGGTTTCGGCTTCCTCGCAGAGTCTCTCGCAGGGCACGAGCGAACAAGCAGCTTCGGTAGAAGAGATGAGTTCCAGCCTCGAGGAGATGAACGCGTCCATTACCGAAAACGCCGACAATAGTCGCCAAGTAGAGCAGGCGGCTGCTAAGGGTGCGCTCTCGGCAGAAGAGAGCGGCGGCGCGGTCAAAGAGACAGTCGAAGCCATGAAGCAGATTGCCGCCAAGACTTCGGTGATCGAAGAGATCGCTTACCAGACCAACCTGCTCGCGCTGAACGCCGCGATCGAAGCGGCTCGCGCCGGAGACCAGGGCCGTGGCTTTGCGGTGGTCGCAGTCGAGGTTCGAAAGTTGGCCGAGCGAAGCCAGTTGGCAGCGCAGGAGATCGGAGGACTGGCCGGCAAGAGCGTCAGTGTGGCGGAACGGTCCGGGCAGTTGCTCTCTGACCTGGTGCCGTCCATCAAGAAGACGGCCGAACTTGTGCAGGACGTGGCCGCGGCATCGACGGAACAATCCAGCGGCGTGACGCAGATCAACCAGGCGATGGCCCAGGTGGACACGGTTACGCAGCGCAACGCGTCGTCGGCGGAAGAACTTTCAAGCACCGCGGAAGAATTGGCGGCACAGTCGGAGCAACTGCAGCAATTGATGACTTTCTTCCGGGTGGCGGGAGAGCAGCCCGCCAATCGCAACGGCGACGGCAAACAACACGTTGCCATGCCCATAAAGCCAACGTTCAGGAGCGCACCAGCACAGCGCGGCCTCGTTCAGCAATCCAGCGGTAAGGCACAGGAAGAGAAGAACTTCGCTCCGTTCTAAGCGGAGCTTTCCGGCGCTGTGGGACGTAGCAGCTTGACCACGGCATCAGCAAGGATACTTGACGATGCAGAACGGCAGAATTGTGAGGAAAGAAACTATGGGAGCGTCGCACCAAGCTTCGAGCCCAGCTTCGAGCCCAGCTTCGAGCTCAGGAAAAATCCAACTTCCCATGAGCGCGGTGCAGTACCTCACCTTCATTACGGCGGGTGAGGAATACGCGATCAGCATTGTGAAGGTGACGGAGATCGTTGAGTACGAAGCGGTCACCACCGTGCCCAACACTCCGCTGTGGATCCGCGGCGTGACCAACCTGCGAGGCAGGGTGGTCCCGGTGGTGGACCTTGCGGTGAAGTTCGGGTTGCCAGCCAGCGGCATCTCGAAGTTTTCCTGCATCATCATCACCGAAGTGATGTTCGAGGGCGAGAACCTGACCATGGGCGTATTGGCCGATTCCGTGAGTCAGGTGATTGAACTTTCCGCGGATGAAATCGAACAGACTCCGCCGTTCGGTACGCGTGTGAAGACTGAATTCCTGCTCGGCATGGGAACACTCGGCAAAAAGTTTTGCCTGATTCTCGATATCGACAAAGTGCTCTCCGCCGACGAAATACTCGCCGTGACGGAATCAGCCGCTGAAGGAAATTCCGCGGACGAAGCCGGTATGGATCCACCCGCCAAAGAGTTGCACTTCGAGACTGGAGCGTAGCTTTGCTCGCTGGAACGGCTGCAGGCAAGGATTCAGGCTCGTTCCACCCGGCTGAGCGATCCCGTCTCGCGGGCGAGGTCGACTCGTCGTCTGACGGCGCAGGTACTGAACTGCCTCCTCAGCTCTCGGTAAGCCCCGCTGTATTCCAAAAATTCCAGAAGCTGATTTACACCGAAACTGGCATTTGGCTAGGCAGCTCTAAAACCGCTCTTTTGTGCGGACGACTTTTTCGAAGGCTTCGCGAGCTCGGCATCACTTCCCTGGAGAACTATTACGACCGCGTTGCCCCGCCGGAGCAGCACGACGAACGCGCGCGGATGATCGACGCCATCACGACCAACGAAACACGCTTTTTTCGCGAGCCCCGGCAGTTCGAGTTTTTGACGCAGAAAGTGTTTCCGCGGTGGCGAGCCAACGCCGAACAGGGGTCGCGGTCCAAGAGGGTGCGCATCTGGAGTGCCGGATGCTCTTCCGGGGAAGAGCCCTACACGCTGTCCATGTTGCTGGAACGGCATCTTCCATCGGCGGAAGGCTGGGACACGCGGATTCTAGCCACGGACATTTCGAACCGTGTGCTGGAAAAGGCGCGGAAGGGAATTTATCCCATCGCGAGATCGGGCGAATTGCCGCAGGATTTACTGCACAGTTTTATGCTGCGAGGAATGGCGGAGCGGCACGGTGAGATGAAAGTGAAAATCGAACTGCAGCAGATGATCGACTTTCGAAGGTTGAACCTGGACCAGGAGTCTGATCTCAGCGAAGGCCCGTTCGACGCTATCTTTTGCCGCAATGTTCTGATTTATTTTGACGTTGCGTCCAAGCGCAGAGTGGTCGCGAGCCTGGTGCGCCACCTCATGGCCAGCGGCTTCTTGTTCGTCGGCCACGCAGAGAATCTGAACAGCGTCTCGCCCGAGCTGCGCAGCCTGGAGCCGAGTATCTACGTGATAGGGAACAACGCAAATCGGTAAAGACAGCGCAGAAGCCGCATTCTTCTGCGACCTCAGTCCATCAGGAGAGCAAAGAGTTTGCCACACTCGAACGGAAACGATCTGCAAGTCCTTGTCGTGGATGACTCGGCGATGGTGCGCCAGGTGATGCAGGCGATTTTGGGCACCGACCGCAGGATCAACGTGCGGGCAGCGGCCGACCCGCTGATTGCGTGGGGAAAGATGCAGAAGGAGTCTGTCGACGTAGTCATCACAGACCTGGAAATGCCGCGCATGGACGGACTAACTTTTATTCGAAAAATCATGGCAGAAATGCCGACGCCGGTCGTGGTGTGTTCTGGTCTGGCTGCGCGCGGCACGGAACTCGCTTTGCGCGCACTCGAAGAGGGCGCGGTTGAGGTGATCACCAAGCCGAAGGTGGGTGTGCGTGACTTCCTGCACGAATCGGCTGTGACCCTGTTGGATGCCGTTTGGAGCGCGGCGCAGGCGCAGATCAGACCGCGGCCGCGGCTGGTGGTGGCGCCGGTTCCTCGGATCGTGGCCGATCCCGCTATGCCTCGCAACGGAAAGCTCAATGGCGCAGGTCCGCTGAGCAAGGTGATTGCGGTGGGCGCTTCCACCGGTGGAACCGAGGCGTTGCGCGTTTTTCTTACCGCGCTGCCTACCAACTGTCCGCCGGTAGTGATTGTGCAGCATATGCCCGAAGTGTTTACCCGGGCGTTTGCGGAACGATTGAATCAGGACTGCAGAATAGCGGTGCAGGAGGCGTGCGATGGCGACCGGCTGCGAACCGGGCACGCACTGATTGCTCCCGGCAACCGGCATATGCTGGTGAATCGTAGTGGTGACGAACTGGTGGTGCAGGTGGTCGACGGGCCGCAGGTCTCGCGCCACCGTCCAAGCGTGGATGTGCTGTTTCGTTCGGTGGCCGCTTCGGTTGGCGCTAAAGCGGTGGGCGTGATCATGACCGGCATGGGCGACGATGGCGCTCAGGGCCTGTGTGAGATGAAGGCCGCTGGCGCAGCCACCATCGCGCAGGACGAAGCCAGCTGTGTGGTGTTTGGAATGCCCAGGGAAGCGATTTCCCGGGGCGCCGTGAATGTGGTTGTGCCGTTGGAGGAGATCGCCGAGGCCGCTCTGAACATATCAGGGTGACCCCGCCAGTCACATCCTGCCAGTCTGAACCTTCCGCGTAGAAACAGCAGTATTCACGTCGCTGACTATCAGTGCACGTTCAAAGAGGAGCTACGAAAGAACTGATAAGATTCGCTGCGTTTCGTTTTGGAGGACTCATGCGAACCTACCTCGTCTTCGCCTGCCTTGCCTGTCTGTCGTGTGTTGCCCTGGCGCAACAAGCCACTGCGCCCGCTAAGAGCGTCGAAGATGCGCAATTCGGTGCGGTCTCCGCGGACTCAGGCCTGAAACAGATGTTCGAAGCGAAGATCAAATCGGAGTGGGAAGCGCTGAAAAATAAAGACAAGAATGGCTATGCCGAACTGTTGGCGGACGACTATCAGGGCGTTGAAGTGGACGGCAAGGGCGAGCGGAACAAGATTCAGGCGCTCAGCGAACTGGCGGAAACAAACGTCTTCACCTATACGCTCTGGGGTTTCAAGTTGATTCCACTGGGTCCGGATGCCGCGTTCGTCATCTACGAAAGCACCATGCAGTTCCCGCCCAAGTCGCAAGTCCGCTTGTCACGTGTGTATATCACTGAGCTATGGGTGAAGCGCGGCGGGCAGTGGAAAGAACTGCATTATCAGGAAACTCACGTCAAGTAGCCTTGCCCTCGCTTGAGATTCGTTGCAACCGGAGTCCTCGCGCCGCCATCCCATTGAACAGAGGCTTCTATGCGTAAGCGACAGTGGTGCATGGTGCTGCTGTTTTCGCTTGGTTCTCTCCTGGCGCAGGACAGCAGTCCGAGCAAAACCAGCCCGCGCAACTCGAAAGATTCTAAAGGGCAGCTAACCGTACAAGGCTGCGTCACGCGATCCAGCGGCGATTACGTACTGATCAAGCAGGATCCCGGCATGACGTACGAACTTCAGGCTACGGGCAAAATAAAACTTCACCGGTACCTGGGGCGGCAAGTGGAAGTAACGGCGACGGAATCGCCTTCGATGAGCACGAGCTCCGACGCGATGGCCAGGATGGGTTCTCCGGCCTCGGTGACGTTAACCATCACCTCGATCAAGACCATCGAGAAGGAATGTCCGGCGCGATGATCCCAGAACCGTTAGCTCTTAGTCGCAGTCGGGCGGCATCGCCATGATTTCTGAATTCGAATCACATGGCGGCTTCTTCTTGGCGGGCTCCAGTAGGGCCGGACGATTGTAGCGAAGAATCCACAGGCCTTCGTTGTTGGTAAGGTAGATCAGGCCGTGGCGGCCGTCCGGAAGAAGGCTGGTGACTTTGTCAAAAGTTTCCAGCGTCTTGGGATTGCGCGGGTCAGTCAAGTCAAGCACGCGAATGGTTTCGGTAGTGTGGTTGCTGCTGGTTAAAGTGGCCAGCGTTTTTTCCGGAGCTTCCGCAATGGCCACATCCGGACTCACGATCTGCAGGTTCCCGGAGGTCGCCTGGTTCGATTCCGCCGTGCGCTTCAAGAGTACCGGCTCCTCTGGCTTGCTGACGTCCACAATCATGAAGCCTTGCTTCGCAGACTGCTGTACGTACAGGTAGCGCTTTGCGTTTTCCGCCTGCAGCAGCATCTGACTTCCGGTGGCCTGCGGCAACGGCAAATGCGCGATCACGGTGGCAGGAACGTCGGTAGGCTTTCGCGTTGGTCGCTCACTGGCGCCGGCCAGTGCGGTGAGCAAACAAAGCAGCGAGAGCACCAGGGCGCACCCAAGCGCAGCGGACTTTCTAAATGCGGACATAGTGGACATAGAAACTTCTCCGATATGCGAACCAAATTCGCCTGGCCGCAGGCGAACTATAGCACCTGCGCGCTCGTTAGTAGATCTCCTGAGAGCTGCGACTTCCTCGCGTTGTCTCACTGCTGCGCCATGACTCCCACGCAACCGTTCGCGCTCTGCGTGGTGCAGATCCCGCCAGCCTGCATGGGAACAAAAGCGTGATTGTTGCCGGGATCGACGGCTATGCTATGTGAATTGCTGTTGGTGGTGACGTTTTGCAGCCAGAGGTTGCTTCCGGCGTCGATCACGCCCATCACCGGACCAGTGGGCATATCTCTTGCCGCCACGTAGTAGCGGTTATCACCAGGGTTATACCAAATCTCGTCCACGCCACCCACGTTCCAAATCGTGGCCAGGATGGCCCCCGAGGTCCCATCGATCACATATTCATTGGGGGGAAATGCCTCGCCGTCGTGGTCCGCGCAACCGACGAGAAAGTTATTGCCGGGGCCCTGCACGATGCTGGTCGGCATGCAATCCGGCATGACGAAGCTGTTGACCACGATCGGCCCACAAGGGCCGCCGCAGGTATTGTTCCCAACCCTGGGATCGATCTCATCGACGCTGCCGATGTTCGTGATAGGGATGGAATTCGAATTCGGCAGGAGCAGGTGGCCAGTATTTGGATTCCAGGCCATGGCTCCAATCCCTGCCGGCGATATTGCTCCCGAGCAAGTTGTACCGGGAGCGGTTTGATTGCAGAAAGTCCCCTGGGTTTGGTCGACGATGGGCCCGTGATGGCACGGAATCGTGTAAGCGGTGCCGCTCGGAGTTACGCCGATCCCCGGAATCATCGAGGCTGCCGCCGATCCGGAAACACCTCCGAAGGTTTGGGGATTCGACGGATCGGGGCATGGGAACGTGCCCGCAACGTTGTCGACCGGAACGCCCGGACTGAGTCCGAATCCGGCTCCTGACCCACCGGAGGCGAGTCCTCCCGCGCCGTCATAATAAATTTGTCCAATGATGCAGCTGGGCGGATTGAACGATGCCCCTGCAGCCGGTGCTACCCAGGTTTCTGCCGATCCCTGGTACGGATAGGTGGCCGGAGTGGCTCCTGCCGGATAAGGCCCGTAGGCGGACGTCTGGTCGATGGGCAAGCAATGCTGCTGCTGCAGCGTTCCCGTTTTACCAACGACATTGGTCACGTCGATAAACGTGACGAACGGCAATCCCGGATCGCCGTTGATGATGGCGACAACCTGGTGGATGCTTCCATCGGCAGCCGTGACCGCGGGATTGTAGGCTAATTCGTCGGCCCGGTCGTCTCCGCAATCGGCGGCGGAGCCGGCTTCGCCGCTCCAGGAGGCGATGCAGGGAGCGATGCCGAGCGGACCGTCGTAATCGGCCGAGACGCCCGTAGGAATGGTGGCCAGCACGGTAGGTGCGGTGGGTGGATTCACGCTCAGATTCATCGTCGTCAGATCGAAGACGACCAAATGAGCGCTGCCGTTTCCGGTAAATAAAAAGTTGCCGTCGGGCGATACCTGCAGACCATCCGGGCCGGACATGGGATTGACGCCGTTGCCGCGCGCCGCGCAGCACTGCGCGCCCGGAAATCCGCCGAAGTTATGGTTTGCGCCAAAGCCCGAGATGAGATGGAACGTGGGCGCGGTCGCCCCTCCAAGACCGGTCATATCCGTTCTGCATCCATACCGCGTGAAATTGCCAAACACATCCACGATCGGCGGAATAATGTCCATCGGCGGGTTCGTTGCGGTTTGGATGCACGGACTGGCCCCGTTGCCAGCGTCCGCGACGGCATTGGAACCCTGGATGGCGTTCACCGCGATGTTTTGGGTGGTGTCGAATACATCGACCGCCAGGCCGATACGGTCGGATACATAGTCCAGGTGGCGGACGGGATCAATCCAGCTGATGTCGAAGGAATTGAATGGACCGCCCGGCGCGCCGGTGGGATTGTGTTCCGGTACGGTAATGACATCGATGACTGCGTAACTGCCATTCGTGGTGGTGCCGCAAACCGGGCAGTTGGGCGTGCTTCCACAGCCGCTCAGGATTACGAATAGCGCGGTACAAAGAATAAGAAGAAGAATCCGCGGTCTCATCAAAATTTCCTCCTGCGATTTCCTTCGGAGCTGGTCGCCAGCTCCGGCATCTGCCGAACTTGTTGAGCATTCACTCCGCACGGACATCCGGGCGGAGCATCTTCAGGAATCTAGAATCTGAATTGCAATCTCTGCAGAACCACGTAATAGTTTTGCGGCTCCGCGCCGGTGACGCTGGGATCCTTCAACTGGTCAATGCCAACATTGACCACGTACTTGACCCAGTAATTCGGATACCAGTTGAGTCCCACGGTGTATTCGAAAGTGTGGTCGTCGAACGGAGGCACATAACCCGGCGTGTAATAGCTCCCGAAGCTGGCGGCCGGTTCTTTGGCTTGAATGCCCGTGAACCGGAAGGCCAGTTCCCAGGCTCCCCATCCTCGTCCCTGTCCGCCGGGAGTGTCGGGGCCAAACAGCGGGCGCTTCACGCGCGGAGTGCCGTTCTCCGGCCGCTTTTCTCCGGTGAGCAGATAGGTTGTGCTGAGGTCCCAGGCCTTGGCAGTGATTCCCGGCAGGCTAAAGAAGCCGAGCCCACCCGATTGCTCGGAGCCGACGTTCTGCCGGAACTGATTCAGCTGATCGTATTCGCCGCGCAAAGCGAACCGCGACTTGATGTAGGTGAACTCACCGTTGTAGCGCTCGATGGGTCCGTTAATGGCAAACTGCGGGAAAAAGGTGTAGGCGCCATTGGGCAGCGCTCCGCTGAAGCTCTGATCGCCGGACAATCCCCGCGAGCGCGCACGATCAATAGATCCGCCAAAGGCAAGTTGCTTGAACCATGTGCTGTTGGATTTGCGCCACGGATAGAACCGCAACCGGCCGATGATCTCCGGTTGGTTGGTGGTATTGGCAAGTGCGTATCCCTTGCCGTTAAACGCGCCCACCCAGTACTGCAAAATGCCGCCCGAAATGTCACCATGCAGCGCAACGCCGGGACTGCGGTAAGCCGAAGCTGCCGACGGATAGAGCATGGACTGAAATCCGCGTTCGATAAAATCCAGGCTGGTATCACCGATTCCCGTTTCCTGCGCGAATGGAGCCTTGAACTGGCCGGCCTGGAATTGCAGTTCGGGCCTCCATCTCACATTGAGGTAAACGTCGCGCACCGCCGAACCGGAGGTGGTGGCGGCGTCGGTGAGCAGCGCAAAATCAAAGTGCGAACCATAGCTGCCTTGAAATCCGAAACGGGCCTGGCGCAACAGAAACGTGTCGGCCGGCGCTCCGTCGCCTTTGTAGGCGCGGTAATCGGTGTTCACGTAGCCGTAAGGACTGATCGTGAACTGTCCGTCGGGGCTCTGAATAAAGAAGTGCTCCCCGTTCCATCCTGCCGTGAGCGGAGTATCTTTCTTCGGAGCCGCCGCTGGCTGAGGCTGATCCACAACCACCGCCTCCGGCGCAGAGACAGGCTGCACGAGAACCGCATTCATCAGCCGAGGACTATTCATATTCGGAGTCATCACCGCTGCGTTATTAATCGTAGTTACATTAACTGTTGAAGCATTACTCAGCGAAGCATCGGCCACGGGAGTGATTCCGGGGACGTGTGCCGAGCTCTCCGCTGCGCGAGTCTTTTCCTGCGCCAGCCTCTCGACTAAGGCCTTCAGTTCTTCAATGGTCTGGCGCTGTACAGCAAGCTCACTGCGCAACTCGTTGACCTCTTCCTTCGTGGCGCTCGCGGAAGTCGATCCGCCGGTTGTGCTCGCTGGTTCCGCGTTTTGAGCGTGTGCGAGCGAGCCTGCCGCCAGGAAACCGGCCAGAAGCAAAAAAGACGTTATTAACGAGCGCATGTGTTCCTCTTTAACAGGATGATTTGCACAACGGGGCCTACCCTCTAAATGTGCGGAGGGTTACTGCCTTGCTAGCGGATGACGTCGCAGTTTGTCGCCGAGCGGTGAACAGCTTGGTTGTACGCGCGGAAGGCGCAGACGTGCATCTGATGCGCAGATGAGGTTGATCTCAGCGTTTATCTCAGCTGCGCGAGTTTTCAGTTTTTTTTGCAATCGAAAATATCAAGATTGGTTGTCTATAACGTGTGATTCTATGGATGCGCTTGCGGGTTTGGATAGTTACGAAGGTAAGGGGTTGATTCCCAAAAGGCTAAAGCCGGTTCACGGGATAACAGTTCGCAAGAGGGGGGATTTTGTTGGGAGAACCTGATTTGAGAGGAATGATTTTCGGTCTTGAAGCGCGCTAGAGTAAGGTTCGTTGCTCAGGTCAATCGTGAGCAAGCCGCTCAGGTTTGAGATGATGTTAGGGAAAACCTCCAGCGCTGAAAGCGTTTGGGGTGGTGTGCGGAGATCTCGATGGAATCTTTATTGCAGGATATGCGCTATGCGCTACGTCAATTGCTCAAGTCGCCCGGATTCACGCTAACCGCGGTGCTGACGCTGGCCTTCGGCATCGGCGCCACCACTGCCATCTTTTCCATCGTCGAGGGAGTGCTGCTGCGACCGTTGCCCTTTCCCGATCAGGCCCGGCTGGTCGTGCTCGGCGACGTCCTGGAGGGCGTGAAATACGGCGCCGATGCGCCGGGTGTCACCGCACCCGGCATTCGTATTTATATGCGCGACACCCGCGCCTTCTCCAGCCTGGGTGGTTACCAGTCGTCTACTTACGAACTCTCCGGCTTGGGGGAGCCGGCACAGATCAATGCCGCGCGGCTGACGGCAAGTATGTTTCCCGTGCTCGGCGTCTCGCCCTTGATGGGCCGCAGCTTTACCCAGCAGGAAGATGACCAGAGTGAGCAGGTCGCTCTGCTGAGCTACCAGACCTGGCGCAGCCGGTTCCACGGCGATTCTCAGATCCTGGGGAGGAAGATTCTTCTCGACCGCAAGCCTTACGAAATTATCGGCGTCATGCCGCGCGAATTCGAGTTTCCTCTGGTGCCCGGACAGTTGAACCGCAGTGAACTCTGGGTGCCCATGAGCTTCACGCAGGCTGAACTGGTGCAGGGTGCGGGAAACTGGGGCTACAACATGCTCGGGCGGCTGAAGCCCGGCGTGACTCCGGCACAGGCGCAGCAGGATGCCGGCGACGCAGCCCGGGAGATCATGCGCAACTTTCCGCCGGCACTCTCCAGCCGTCGCATTCATCCTGCGGTGCAGCCGCTCGATGAGACCACCGTGGCACAAGCTCGGCCATTGGTGCGCACGCTCTTCTTTGCGGTGACCGTGGTTCTGTTTATTGCTTGCGCCAATCTTGCCGGTCTGTTGCTGGTTCGCGTCATCCGTCGCAGGCGCGAGATTTCCGTGCGCCTCGCGCTGGGCGCCAGCGGAGCGGCGGTTCTGCGCCAATCCCTGGTCGAAGCCCTGCTGCTCAGCATCTCCGGTGGATTGCTCGGGCTAGCGTCGGCGACACTCGCCCTCCGTGTCGGCGTCAGCTTCCTCCCGGAAACTCTGCCCCGCGTCAGCTCCATCTCCCTTAACTGGCAGGTCGTAGCCTTCGCGTTGGGATTGGCTGTGCTCACCGGCCTGCTCTGCGGCCTGATTCCTGCCTTTGCCGCCGCGCGCACCAGAGTGAATGAAGCGCTGAAAGAAGGTGGACGCACCGGCACCGCTGGCGGTGGCCATGCGCGGTTACGCTCGGGCCTGGTGGTTGCGGAACTGGCAGTCGCTCTGGTGCTGCTCATAGCCTCGGGCTTGCTGCTGCGCAGCTTCGAGAAGATGCGCGCCGTCGGCCTCGGCTTCCGCACCGATCACACGCTGACTGCCGCGTATAACCTGCCGCGGCAGCAATACTCCACTCAGGCCGCGATCGACGGGTTCAACTTAGCGATGCGCACCAGGCTGGAGCAGTTGCCGGGCGTGGAAGCCGTCGGTGTCACCAGCATGCTGCCTGCGGCTGACGTGGAGTTTCGCGGCACATTCACTCCCGAGGGCTACGTTCCGCCTAAGGGAGCTGGTTTGAATCTGGCATGGATACCGCAGGTGATGGGCAATTACTTCCAGGCGCAGGGAATTCCGATCATCCGCGGCCGCGACTTCACTCCGGCCGACCGCGAAGATGCTCCGCTGGTCGTCATCGTCAACCGCACTCTGGCTGAGCATTACTGGCCGGGGCAGGACCCCATCGGCAAGCGCCTGCACCGTGGCCCCAAGGAAGCCGATATACCCTGGCTCACCGTGGTGGGAGAAATCGGCGACGTCAAAGAACTTGCGGCCGACGTGCCTACTGAAGAGCAGATCTACATCCCCGCCAGCCAGGCCAAGGCCGATGCCGGATCGTTCGCGCCTCCCGGCATGCTCACGGGCCGGGGCGGTTCCATCGTGGTGCGTGGCCAATTGCCGCCCGAGCAGATGGCGAACTCCCTGCTCGCCGTCGTCCACTCCCTCGATCCGCAGCTCCCGCTCACCCAGGTCGAATCCATGGATCGCGTGGTCTCCGAAGGCCAGGCGCCGCGCCGCTTCAACACCGCGTTGATCTCCGCGTTCGCCGGTGCGGCCATCCTGCTGGCGCTGCTCGGCATTTATAGCGTCATCGCCTTTTCCACTGCGTTGCGTACCCAGGAGATGGCTATCCGCCTGGCGCTCGGTTCGCAGCGCTCCAGCATCCTGCGGATGATTCTCGTCTCCGGCGCGAAACTTGGCCTGGCAGGCTGCGCTATCGGCGCTATCGCTGCCGTGTTTGCCGCTCGGCTGTTGCGCTCGCTCCTCTTTCAAGTCGATGCGCTGGACCCGATCGTGCTGGTGCTCGCCATCGTATCGATTCTTCTGCTCGCACTCGCAGCCTCCGTCATTCCCGCCCGTCGCGCCGCTTCGGTAGAACCCATGGAGGCGCTGCGAACGGAGTAATCCACCAAGTGCGCTTCTCGATCGGGCGCCACCCTGACCTAGCGAACCATCTGCTTGCTAAAGAAGGATCACTCGGGAGTCACGTCGGCAAAAACAAATCCATCGCGCTCGACCACTTCTCCCGTCCGCACTGCGATGGGGCGGGAAAACACCGGGGCGTCATACACGAACGTGTGAAACTCCCCGTTCTCGCCGCAGGGATCGATTCCGGCAGGCAGAGCCTCCAGCAAACGCGAATCGTATTCCTGCCCCGCAAAAGACTTCGCGAGCTTCGCCGGGTCCACGCACGTAATCTTTGCCTTTACGCCCGCAGCGATCATTTCGCGAGACAGTTCCCGCGTAGGAATTTGCCAGACGGGAAACAGCGGCTCGAGACCGCTCCCTTGCAATTGCCGAATCCGGTAATCCCGAACATCCTGCAAGAAAAGATCGCCGAATGCCACCGCTGTGATGCCCTCGGCCGTTGCCCGTTGGCACGCTGAGCGCATGCGATCCTCGTATTCCTGATTGGAGCAGGGCCATGGCAGGTCCACAGCCCAGAGCGGAATCCCGGTTCGCTCGGCCTGCGCTTCCACCAACGCGCGCCGCACCGCATGCATCGCCACGCGATTCGCAGAAGAGTTAAAAGTGGTGAGTAGAGCGGCGACCTGGATATTCGGTTGCCGCCGGAGGAGGTGCAGCGTCCAGGCGCTGTCTTTGCCACTGCTCCACGATAGGACGACTTTTGTCACGCTCGCCTCAGGAGGATTGTAAGGCCTGGCCAGAGCCACTGAAACAATCGTCGAAGGGCGCCGCGAGAACCGCGGCCGCGTGCCGGCGTTTGACTAACCGGGGAGAAGCTAGTGGCAAGTGCCGCTGCCTGAGTCGGTGAACGTTTTGCCAGCCTCTGGGACAAATTCCCAGTCGTAGCTCGTGGCCCAAAGAGTGAGCTTGAGAACTCCGAACGTATCCGCTTGCCGCACTTCGCTGTTGGGTTTGGCACTTGACAACTTGCGGTGTGAGTTCTTGCCCCCGGTGCCGACGACAAATTCCCGTATGCCCCGCTGAGGGTCAGCCTTTCCCGCTGGGTCCTGCGGAGCGAAACGCTCGTAGTCGTGATCATGACCGTTGATTACGACGTCGGCGTCGGCAGAATAGAGCGCGTCCCACAGGGGCTTGATTTCCGGATCGTTGCCGTGCGCAGCGCCCGAACTGAACAGAGGCTTGTGCCAATAAGCCAACGTACATCTCGCCCGATGTGCTTTGAGGTCTTGCCGCAGCCATTGCTCCTGTGCCGAGCCGGCTTCGCATCCCCCCACGGCGTCACACTCGCTGTTCAGGACAATGACATGCCAGGCGGCCAGGTCGTAGCTGTAGTAGCCCTTTTTCGGATCGCCTGCTGCGGCGCCAAAGTAGCGCACATAGCCAGACGCGCCGTCGCTATGGTACTCGTGGTTTCCCGGCGCCGGGCGGGTGCGATCTTTGAAGCGTCCCCAGGTCGGGCCGTAGCATTTTGCAAACTGCTCGTCGGAACCATCGGGATACGCCAGATCCCCGGCAGCGAACACCGTGCCCGGAATGTTGTCGAGCAGTTTGGCAGTGGCTTCCGCTCCTTTCAGGTCATCGCAACTTGCGATGTCCCCCGCTCCTACCAGCACCGCGACTGATGCACTCGACGCGGCGTTGTTCTTGGCTGCTGAGGTTGTGCCCGAAGAGCTTTGGCCAACGACAAATGTCGTCATCAGCAACAGCCACAGCAGTAAGACGGAGGAGAGTTTCATGATCCCTTGATATGGAGTAGGCCTCGATTGAAGCAGCCAAGATGTGGAGCTGCCAAACTCCATTTCTACTTTCTATTTCTATTTTCCAACGACCAGCACTTCGAACTGACCCGACTCTGCCGTCGACAGAAAGAGTTGATGCGTCTTCGGGTCCAACGCCATGGTCTTGGCACGCGGCAACGTTTTCACGGTCTCCACCGCGGAATACTTATCCGCACCGTCCTGGTGAATCACCGTCACGCTGCCTTCGCCGTTTGAGTTGAAGATGAGCTTGGTCTCGGGATCGAAAGCCGTGGCGTCCACATGATCGCCGATGGGCAGCGTCGTAATGACCTGCCCAGTATCGGCGTTCATGACGGCCATCACTTTGCTGCGGCAGCCGAGGAACAGGCGGTGGTTGTTCCGGTCAATGGCCATGCTGCTAGGGGAAGCGCACGGCGCCGTCGGCCAACGTTGTTCCACGGTGAGTTTGTTGGCATCAATCTTCAACACCAGGTTTTCGTCTTCCAGGTTGTTGTAGACAAAACCCTGGCCGTCTGCCGCAGCAAACTCGGGACCCCCTTTGAGATCAACAGTGCCGGCGATCTTGCCCGTCGCCGCGTCGATGGCCGTGGCGCTGTCGCTGCCGCCGTTGAAGGCGAAAACCCGCTTCGTGGCCGGGTCGTAGATAATCGCATCCGGCTTTTTGCCCGTGGGCACGTCCGAGATCGCCTTCAGCGTCTTCAGATCGAAGATCGTGACCGTCGACGATTGTCCGTTGCTCACGAAACCGCGGCCGAACTCGGCCGCGATGGCGATTCCGTGCACGCCCAGGGTGTTGGGGATGTTGCCCACCACAGTGCCCGAATCGACATTAAGCACTTCCACCTGCGTGCCATGCGACACATACAAACGGCGTCCGGCCTCGTCAACCGTCAGATAGTCAAAACTGCCCTGGCCAGAGATGGGAATTTTCTTCGTCACGCTGTAGCCACCGAGCGACGGCGAGCCTGTGCCCATCAGGAGAAGCGACATCAAGAAGGTTATGAGCAGACAAAAAGTGGCGCGGGCAAGCGTTCGCCCCGAAATCACGGTCATGGAATCTCCTATCGGTCGAGGTCTGTGTCGCCGGCAGTTCGTTTGGCTCACCAGCGTTATTGCATGCTACACGGAGAACCTGAAACCTTCCTGAACCGCGTTTGTCAACCACGATTGTCCAGTTGGATCGCAGTTCACGTGCTCTCAATATTCCCTGCGCGGCTCCCAGCGTATGCCGAAGGAATAAGTCGGCCGGTAGTATTCGCGCTGCGTGACGTACCAGGGGCTGCCGTTGTAGAAACCGAAAGCCTGGTCGGTGAGGTTCAGGCCCTGCCATAGCACTGTCAGAGTCCGCTGCACGCGGACGCTGGCCTGCGCATCCACCTGCAGGTGCGCATAGAGGTAGTTGTCTCCAGCCGGTCCCTTGGTGCCGAGACTGCTGGGATCTTCGCATCCACCGCCTGCGGCCGCGGCCGCAGTGCATTGCTCCCACTGATACTGGTAAATACTCGTGCTGTTGTACGTGGCGCCCAGCCGTGCCGAGAAACGGCCCCGGTCATAGCTCGGACCGAGATTCCACATCGTCGGGGTCTGGCGTTGCAAGGCGGGATTGTCCGTTCGGAGCGGGAGGGTGCCAGCGCTCGAACCAGTCTTGCTAAAGTTTGCCGTGAGGCCGAAGCCGCTCCATGCGCCGGGCAGGAATCCGAAACGCTGGATGTAAGCAAGCTCCACGCCATAGAGCTTGGCGTTCACGCCGTTCGAAATGTAGTCGAAAATGTCGCCGTGATACTGCGGATATTGCGTCCCCTCGTAGTTGGGATCGGCAAGGTAATAAATAGGCTGGCTCAACTGTTTATAGAAGAACCCTGCCTGGATCTCGCCATAGGGCTTCAGATAATGCTCGTAGAGCAAATCAAAGTCGTTGGCGTGCTCCGGCTTCAGATTCGGGTTTCCGATCGCGACCGAAAGCGGATTCGAGCTGTTATCCAGCGATACGTAGGGCACCATGTCGTACGGGTTCGGGCGGGAAATCGCGCGTGCGTAGACGGCGCGAATGTCCGAGTCATCGGTGATCCGGTAGCGGAGTTGCACACTCGGCAACGGGTCCCAATACCAGTTGTTTGCCTGTTGCGGAGTAACGGTCGCCTGTGTGCTGGTGGCGTTGTTGACAACCAGGAAGCCGAGAATGTCCAACTGCGTTGCTTCGATACGCAAGCCAGTCTGCAGCCGGAAGCGTCCGAACTCGATCGTGTTCATGGCGTAGGCAGCCGAAACGCGTTCGGTTAAGTCGAAGTTGCTGGCATCGGAGCCGAAGGCCGTCGCCGGCTGATCGAGCGCGAGCACTTGCTGGTTGAGGACGCTGGGCAGGTTCTCGACGATCGTGTTGTAGTTGGTGACCGGTCCGTACGGGGGGTAAGCCCCGAAGTAGTAGTGCGGATTGGTGAACCCGCTCAAATACAACGACATCGGGGAGACAGGAGGATTCGCCGGGTTCAGGATGAATGACTGATCGTAGGTCGGAGAATAGGCGTCCTGCCCTTTATGCGCGTTGCGTTCCTTGATTCCGAACTCAAAGGTGGAGAAGTGTGAACCCAGATGGTAGTTCTTGGCCATCGACAGCGCGCCTTGCAGGTTCACCTGCGAGGTGATTCCGCTGGTGCCGTCATACTCGGTCAACTGATATTGGGTCGGGTCAAAGGTGGGCGAACCGGGAGCAAGGCAGGCGGCATTGAATTGCGGCAAGTGGAAATTGAGGGTCGCAGCCTGATCGTAATTGCAGACAAAAGGGTTGTTAGGATTGAAAGAGAATGTTGCTCCCGGATTCCCGGCCGCGCCCAATTCGCGTGAACGCGCCCCCGAAAGCTCCCAGCTTAACCAGGAACCGCTGAACACATGTTTACCGCCGATTGCCACACTGATGGCCCCGTAGTCTGGCACGCGGGAAGAGGTTGAAAACTGCGGTGGGCCTGCATCATTCAATGTGTAGACCCACTTGTTCCCATAATCTTTGAAATCGGAATCGAAGTAGTGCAGGAACAGCCCCGAGGCTGGGTCTTTCAGTTTGTAATCGAGCGAGCCTCCAAAACCATAACGCTTGCGCTGGTAACGGTATTCGCGGACATCCATGCTGTCGTAATAGGGAACGGCCTGACCCAGGTCTGGTTGGGGCTCGATGTCGTCGATTCCGCGGCCGTTGTAATCGTAGCTGCCGGAAAACAGAGCGCCGAAGCGCTTGTCGTGTCCAAAGCGCTTGCCTACCGTGCCGGTCACCAGGCCGATGTAACGGGTATTCACGATAGGAGTGAACCCGCCGATTCCCTCCAGCTTCAGAGTCGGCGCGTCCCCAGCTTTCTTGGTCACTAGGTTCACAGTTCCACCGATGGCGTCGGCGTCCTGATTGGCGGCCAGGGTCTTGTTCACCTCGACCGACTCAACAATGTCGGAAGGAATGGTGTCCAGCTTGAACTGACGCACGTTGTCTTCAGGCGCAGGGAGCTCAACTCCATCGACCGTCGTGTTGTTCAGGCGTGGCTCGGTTCCACGAATCTGCACGTACTTGCCTTCGCCCTCGTCGCGCTCCAGGCTCACGCCTGGCATCCGGCCCACGACGTCGGCGATGTTTTCGTTCGGCAGGCTCTGAATGACCCCCTCCGACATCACATCAAGAATATTGTCGGAAGTGCGCTGGATGTTGATAGCTTCGGCCTCGCCGAGCGAGTCCGCAACCACCGTTACCGACTCCCCTTTGGCTTGGACATTAAGCATGGCATCCACACGAGTGGATTGGCCGGCAACTACCTTCACGTCCGCGCTGTAGGGGAGAAAGCCAACATAGGAAACCGTGATTTTGTAGTCGCCTGGCGCGAGGTCGATAACCGTGAATTCCCCCTGCCGGTCCGTTACGACGGAAACATTCCCCGGTTCGACTACCACCTTCGCGCCCGGCAGCACTGCGGCTTGGCTGTCGGCCGCACGGCCGACGATAGTGCCTTTTCCGGCCTGGGCGAAGGCAGAAGCTGCGAACAACGCTGCGAAGAATGCCGCGAGAAAGAAAGTCGCTGCGAACTGCAAACTGAGGAAAGAACTCTTGGAGGAGGGTTCGGGTTTCATGACTTCAGCTCCTTATCAGAACCGCGACCACTGCACTACGCCTACAGCTGTCAGAACTAAACTGTCGGACCGAGGGAATCTCGCAGCCGACGTGGGCAAGGCGAGTCTTAATGGAGGCCGTGACCCCATCGCACCGTTCTTAGCGCGTCGAGATGTTCGAAAATCCTAAGGAGCCCTTGTGACGAGGTGATGAAAGGAAGGTTAATATTTCTTCAGGTTGAATTTTCTTCAGGTGAGTTCAAGGTTGTTCGATTATCGTGAAATGCCGACTGTCTCTCGTTCTAGACTCAGCTTATGCACAGGATCTATTGTGCGCGGGATCTCGTGATCACAGATCACAGCTCCTCAGGGTTGCCAATGAAGCTGCTCATCGTTGAAGACGAAGCCCGCATGGCTGAGCTTCTCCGCAAGGGGCTCACGGAAGAAGGACACTCCGCGGTCTGCGCCTTCGACGGCGCCGAAGGGCTCGCGCTGGCCAAGGGCTTCGAGTTCGACGTGATCATTCTCGACATCATGTTGCCCAAGCTCAGCGGCTTTGAGATGGCGAAGCGGCTACGGTCCGAGAAAATCCGCACGCCGCTCCTCATGCTTACAGCCAAAGACTCTGTCCCTGACATCGTCCGCGGGCTCGACCTCGGCGCTGACGACTACATGACCAAGCCCTTCTCTTTTGAAGAACTCCTGGCCCGGCTACGAGCCGTCCAGCGCCGCGCCATGGCGGCCGCCGATTCCAGCCTGCGCGTGGCCGACCTGGTGCTGGAGCCTTCCAGTCGCGAGGTTTCACGTGGCCACGCCCGCATTTCCCTTACCCGCACGGAATACAATTTGCTGGAGCGGCTAGTCTTCCGTACGGGCAAGGTGGTTGCCCGCCGGGCGCTGATCGAAGCGGTATGGGGTTTTGACCGCGAGATAGAAGAAAATACCCTGGATGCGTTCATGCACCTGCTGCGCAACAAGATCGATTCCCCCGGCCGCGCCAAGCTCATTCACACCGTTCGCGGCGTCGGATATGTAATCCGCGAGGCCTCGCAACCATGACCAGGCTCTCCATCGGCTGGCGCCTTACGCTCTGGTATCTGGCGATTTTCGCATTGGGCCAGTTCGCCTTCGGAGCCGGCATGTGGTTGGTGTTGCGCCATCACCTCGTCAGTCTAGTAGACAAGAACTTGCAAGACCAGGCCGCGGACGTGCGAGGCTTCCTGGTCGCGCAAAAGAAAAATGCTGATCTACCTAAGTTCCGGGAAGAAGTTGCTGAGACTTACGCCGAGGAACATGCCGGCGAATATCTGGCGATTTACACATCCGACGGCGAGCCCGTGTATGTGTCTGACTTTCTCAGAAAGAATTCTTTCAAGTCTTTGGTTTCGACTTCCGGCAGCGGTCCGCCGTCCAAAGATTCGTTCGAAAATCGAGAGGTCGGAGAGCGGCATCTTCGCTTCCTTGAATCGAGCATAAATACCCACGGCCTTACGTTTCTCATCGCGACGGGCGCGCCAATGAAGGAGGTGCGGGAAACTCTCGGTGCCCTTCGAAACTATCTTTTGTTATTGGCTCCGCTGATATTGATGATCTCAGCCATAGGCGGCCTATGGCTAAGTCACCGCGCGCTGGCCCCGGTTGACGCCCTGACCCGCACTGCGCGCAATATCAGCGGCCACAATCTCAGCAGCCGGCTGGAGAAACTGCACACCGGCGACGAACTCCAGCGTCTCTCCGATACGTTGAACGAGATGCTCGACCGTATTGAGAAAGTGTTCCTGCGCATCACCCAGTTCACAGCCGATGCCTCGCACGAGTTGCGCACCCCGATCTCGCTGATGCGGACCGAGGCGGAAGTAGCATTACGCAGAGCCCGAGATTCCCACGCCTATCGGGAAGCGCTACAGCACATTCTGAACGAAACTAAAAAGACTTCCGTCTTGATCGAAGACTTACTCGCATTGGCTCGCGCCGATTCTGGCAGCGAATCCCTTAAGCGGCAACCGGTTGAACTTAGGGAGTTGCTGCGGGACTGCGTGGAGGACTGGCGACCTCTCGCCGCCCGAGCCGGCCATGAACTCGCCTTCCGTTCGGGCGACGCCGGCCACGTCTGGGCAGTGGCGGATGAATCGGCGCTGCGAAGAGTCTTGTCCATCCTGCTGGATAACGCCGTCAAATATACGCCCGCTTCCGGACGCATCGAGGTGACCCTGGATGTGAGCCTCGAGGTGAACCAGGATGTGAACCAGGATGACCGCGACCGGCGAGCGGTTGTGAGCGTGAGCGACAGCGGAATCGGAATCCCCGCCGACGAACAGTCGAAGATCTTCGAGCGCTTTTACCGCGTCGATAAGGCGCGCGGACGCGCCGTAGGCGGAGCAGGCCTAGGTTTGGCGATTGCCCGCTGGATCGTCGAGCGGCACGGCGGTTCCATCACCGTCGAGAGCGCACCCGACAAGGGATCGAGGTTTTCTTTGCAACTGCCCACCGTCTCCCAGTCCGCGCTTCCCACCGCGGAAGGTGTAGTGCGAGCCTGATCGTAGTTCGTGTCAAACAGTTGGTCGGGGCGCGCGGATTTGAACCGCGGACCCCCTGCGCCCAAGGCAGGTGCGCTACCAGGCTGCGCTACGCCCCGACATGATTCGATTATAAATGAGACGAACGAGTGAGCAGGAGAACGAGGGCTTCGCGGCGTGGGAACGCGCAGGGTCAGAGATCAGCCACGCCGCCCGACCCAAAAAAGCAGTCGAATCGAGGTTCAACAGAGATTCAACCCCAGATCCCAACTCAGATCGCTGCCGGTACCGGCCTGGGCGGGTTATAATCGCCGGTCGCATATGGAGAACCCGCGTTACGCGTTGGTGGGCTACGTCAAGGGGCCGGCAGGGGAGTTCGTGGAGAACCTCCGGCGAGAGCTGCATCCCGATCTGCCCCATCTTGCGGCGCACTTGACGCTGTTGCCGCCGCGGTTCTTGCGTGACACTGAAACCTCGGCTTTGCAGTTGCTGGAGCGAATCTGCGGCGAAGCCCAGCCTTTCGAGGTCGCCTTAGGCGACGTGGAAACCTTCACCCCGGCCACTCCTACGGTTTATATCCGGGTGGGTCAGGGGGCTGAACGCATGTGCGAGCTGCATGGCCAGCTGAACACGCAGGCGCTCGAATGCCGCGAAGAATGGCCCTATACACCACACATGACAATCGTGAAAATGGCTGCGGGGCAGCTTGTGCAGAATGCCTTCCAGATCGCCCGCGAACGCTGGGCCAGCTATACCGGGAGCCGGCGTATCTTATTGGAACGATTGAGCTTTGTCCGCGAAGACGGGCAGAATTGCTGGGTCGACCTGGCCCCAGTGCTGCTGGGACGAACGCTGGTATCAAGATAAGTATCGCGACGTGTCTCGCGGCAACTGTCCGGTTGGCGGTTACTATGCCCTGACCACAGTTACTCCTGCCAAACGATCATGGCCCTAAGTACATTTCCCTCCCGTGCGTTGCCAAAGTGGTGCTGACGCTATAGATAAAAGAGTAGGCATTGGTCCGGAACGCCCGCGCAGAGCCAATTCCGGCGGGGTCTTCCGGAGGGAACCAGAGAGGAAGCATGCAGATCGGGGTCTACGGATCGGGGTACCTGGGAACGGTAATTTCGGCTTGTCTGGCGGATTTTGGCACTCCAGTTTCCTGCTGTCATCCCGACCGGACCCGCATGGTCGAGATGGCCCAGGGCAACATCCCCTTCTTCGAGAAAAATCTGAAAGAGATTATCCGGCGGAACGTGCGCGCCGGCCGCCTGGTTTACTCAACGGACATTGAATCGTTCGCCCGCAAAACGCAGCTGATTTTTCTGGCCGAAGATAACGCTGACAACCTCAGCGATGTAGTGTTGCGCATCGCCCGGCTGGCGCAGAAGCCTCCAATTTTGACCGTGGTTACGCCGGTGCCTGTGGGCACAGCGGCGGCGCTGGAAAATACTCTGAAAGAAGCCGGGGTGCACGCGACCATTGTTTCCCAGCCTATGTTTTTCACTGACGGTTGCGCCGTGGAAGATTTTAACTGGCCCGACCGGCTGATTCTTGGCTCGAGCTCCAACGAAGCAGTGCAGGTTTTGAAACAGATTTACCATCCCCTGGTGATGCGGGGCGTGCCTGTGATTGTGACCAACCAGGCGACCGCGGAACTGGTGCGGGAAGCCGCGACGGCGTTCGTGGCCACGAAGATTTCGTTCATCAATGAAGTGGCGACGTTATGCGAGCGCGTGAACGCCGATGCAGTCAGCCTGGCCCTTGCCCTGGGGCTGGACAAGAAAATCGCGCCGCGCTGCCTGCAGCCCGGAGCCGGGATGGGCGGTGTGTTTGCAGAGTCGGACATGGATTCTCTCGCCGAGCTGGCGCAATCCAAAGGGGTTCCGCTGAAAGTGTTGAGCGCAGCCCGCGATGTGAATCTAACGCTGGCGGATCGGCTGGTCGAGAAGATCGCACTCGCGCTGAATTCAGTGGAAAACAAAGATGTCGGCATTCTGGGCCTGTCGTTCAAGCCCAACACAAATTCCGTGGCCGGATCGTCTTCGGTGCGGCTGGCGGAAACGCTGGTCTCGAAAGGCGCGCGCGTGCGGGCTTATGATCCGGTGGCCATCCCCGAAGCCAAGATAAGGCTCAACGGTTCGGTCAAGTATTGCGACTCCGCGTATGCGGCGGCGGAAGGCGTAGACGCGCTGGTGGTGGGCACGGGCTGGCCGGAATTCCGCGCGCTCGATTTCGACCGCATCAAGAACCTTTTGAAAAAGCCGCTCATCGTGGATACCAAGAACCTGCTCGATTCCGTGCGGCTGCGGGCTTTAGGGTTTGAGTACGTCGGCGTAGGGCGCGGTTAGCGCACGGGCATTAGGCGCTGCGAATACTCGTCTCCGGTTGATCTGTCTCGGCATTTTGATTTGTCGTCTTTGATCTGTAGCCAAGGTGCAGCCCTCCCCCACCCCTCGCACCTGGTCTTCCCCTAGTCTCTGGTTGCCATCCTGAAAGCCACGTTAAGGTCTGACAGCTGCGAATCACAGTTGCTATAATCACAATGGTGGTGGGAATAGCTCAACTGGCAGAGCACCGGACTGTGGCTCCGACGGTTGCGGGTTCGATTCCCGTTTCCCACCCCAAACGTCCTCCCGCTTTCCTGCGACGCCGCGGGCTTGCGCCCGCGGAACGGACGAGGGCGTCTGTTCCCACACGAGCACAGACGCTCCCGAACCACTCGGTCCGCTATGTCCCTGACCACGGATTCCTGTCAGTTTCAGAGGCGAAACCTAACATTTCTGTCGCATATTTCGGCTGGCGCCGCAGGGGGCGGTAAGGTAAACTGCGGCTGCATTTCTGGGGCAGGATGAACCGAATCTTCCATCTTCGTACCGCTTCCTCTCAGTTAGGACCGCTCGAGCAGCGCCTGCTGGAGTCGCTCTGGGCGAAGGGAACGGCGACTGTCCGCGAGTTGCTGGAAGAAGGCCACGAGGACCTCGCCTACACCACCCTGATGACCACGCTGGACCGTCTTTTCAAAAAGAATCTGCTGACCAGGGTAGCGGAAGGCAGGGCATTCCGTTACGCGCCACGGTTCACGCGCGAGGAATTGCAACGGGAAGTGGCCGGCAGTGTATTCCGCCAGATGCTGGATGCGAGTCCGGAATCGTCGCTCCCGCTGTCGTACCTGGTGGAGATTCTTACCGAACGCGATGCGCACTTGCTGGACGATCTGCAGAACCTGGTGGAGACTAAGCGGCGCCAGTTGTCGGGTCACGATACCCGCAAGAAGGAGCAAGACTAAATGTTTGCGGCGCGGCTGGTCGCAGTCTCCTTCTCGGCGTTTGTGCTGGTATACAGCGGGCTGTCGCTGGCAGTGAGTTGCGGGTGGCGGAAGTTCTGGCTTTACAGCCGGAAATATCCGGTGCGCCGTAGTGCAGACCTTCTGTTTGGGCTGAGAATGTTTCCGTTGTTGGCGGCTGCAGCCGTGACCCTGGCCTTCACGGTGCCTTCGTTCGTACTGCTGGAGCCACGCGCCATCGAAGAGCCGATCGGAATCGCTCCATTGTTGCTGGGCCTTTGCGGACTGATGCTCGCCGCGTTTGGAGTATGGAACGCCGCCCGGGCGTTGAAGACTGCCTCGCGCGCGATCACCTCATGGATGAGCGAAGCGAAGCTGGTGGAATCGCGCGGCAAAGTTCCGGTGGTGCGAATTTCGCAAGTCGTTCCGGCACTCACAGCGGCCGGTATTCTGAAGCCGCGGATCTTGATGTCAGGCGCGGCGGAGTTTCTGCTGACTGAGAAAGAGCTGCAAACTGCGGTGCGGCATGAACTGGCGCACGTTCGGCGTCGCGACAACCTGAAAAAGTTGCTGTTGCGGCTGGTGGGATTTCCGGGAATGGCGGGACTCGAAGCAGCCTGGCTCGAAGCCACCGAACTCGCGGCTGACGATGCGGCGGTATTCAACGCGGGCGAGGCGCTGGACCTGGCCGCAGCGCTGATCAAGCTGTCGCGGTTGGCTCCATCTGAGGTGGAAGTTGATTTGACGGCTGCGTTGGTGCATAGCCCCGCGGCCGTGATGAATGTGCGCGTCGAGCGGCTGATTGCGTGGAACGAGGAACGCCGGGTCCCGACCCGCAGCGGATACTCTCTCTGGTGCGTCGCAGGCGCTGCGCTGGCGATGGTCGCGGGATTTGCCGTGACCTACAGCGCACTCCTGGTGCGCGTGCATTCCGCCACGGAATGGCTGGTGCGGTAGAGGGCCGCCTTGCTCTCCGTTTGTTTCTTGTTTCCAGTCTTTATTTCTCGTTCTGGTTGATACTTCTCGCTTTTGCCCTCCCGCTCCAAGGGTCTCGTTCAGTAGCCCTGGCTTATGCCTCCCGACCGGCAACCCCCCTGCGCCATTTTTGATAACCGCAATAAGAATTATCTGTTGGACTCGATAGATCACAGCGTTTACTGTGTGCCGACAAACTGCGGGACCACCCTTGAAATTCCGTGATTAAGGCTGGTTTTTCTGCAGATTTGAAAGAACCCGTTCGGGAGAGGATGTATCGCCGGAAGCGTGTTATCTGAAAGGTTTGCTGCTGTGCGGCGCGGCTGTTTCGATGGCGGCTGGCATGGGGTTTGTGTGTCTGCCACGCCACTCAGGGTCTATTCACCGGGCCAACATGCACCGCTTGCGAAACCGACAGAGTTAAAATCCGAGTTTTTCGCCGCTGGTGCTGGTGCCCTCCCGCGGATCCCTCTCCGCGAGTTCTTCATTCCTCTGGTACAGGAGCCGTCAAAAAACTTATGACTCATCGAGCTGAATGTCGTTTGGAACGTTGTGCTGAAAGTCGTGCTCAAGGTTGCGCTGAAAAACGAGCCCCTTCGCCATTCATCGCGCATCCGCCATTCAAGCACTTTTCGCTGCGGCGCGGAGCCATGATCCTGCTGGCATCGGCGATGGCGATGGCGATGTTCGCCGGGCTATCGACGCGCGCATTCGCCGACGAACCCAAGCCCGATCCCTCCGGAACCGCCACGGGAGACAAAAACACCGCGGTCGACGCCGCCGGCAATTCATTTGTGGTTGCCGAACCCACGGACAAAACGGCTCCCGACTACGCCGCCAACAAGAAGGCGTTCGACGACTATCAGGCGCAAGTGGCAAAAGAGCCGCTCGCCGTGAAGTTGGCGGACAGTGTGGGCCACGTCCGCGTCGCCACCAATTTCGCGTGGACACTTAACACCGGTTATCTGGTTCTGTTCATGCAAGCCGGGTTCGCCCTGCTTACCTGCGGACTGGTGCGAAAGAAAAATGCCGGCCACCTGATGATGCTGAACTTCGCAGCCTATGTGTTCGCTTTTCTGGCCTACTACGCCGTGGGATACGCCTTCCAGTTCGGCGCAGTCACCATCAATGCCGCGCCCTCGAACCTGGGCGGCATCCCTACGCTCAACCATTTTCTGATCGGCAGCGGTCAGTGGGGATTCGTCGGCGGCAAAGGTTTTTTTCTCACCGGCCCGGCCTATGACAGCGGCAGCAACTGCCTCACGCTGTTCGAAGTCGTGTTCATGGAGACCGCCGGATACATCATTGTCGGCGCCATCTGCGAGCGCATCACCTTCTGGGCGTTTCTGCTTTGCGAACTTTTTATCGGCGCAATCCTTTATCCCATCTCCGGCTGCTGGACCTGGGGTGGCGGCTGGCTTTCGCAGTTGGGATCGACCATGAACATGGGGCACGGCTACGTCGACTTCGCCGGGTCCACGGTGGTGCATGCGGTTGGCGGTTTCTGCGCCATGGCTCTCGCAATAATTCTGGGGCCGCGCCTGGGCAAGTATGGCCCCGGGGGAAAGATACGAGCATTCCCGGCTCACAACATTGTGTATGTGGTTACAGGGACGTTCATCCTGCTCTTCGGCTGGATGGGATTTAATCCCGGCTCCACGCTCGGGGCCACGGATCTTCGCATCTCCGTAGTCGCCGTGAACACCAATCTGGCGGCGGTTGCGGGCTCGGCGGCTGCGATGTTGCTGTGGTATTTCCTGTTCGGCAAACCCGACGTCACCATGGCATGCAACGGAATGCTGGCAGGCCTGGTCGCAATAACTGCGCCATGTGCGTTTGTGTCGCCGACGTCGGCGACGGTGATTGGCATCCTCGCGGGGCTGCTGGTTTGCGCCGGTGTTCTGTTCAACGAGCGGACGCTCAAGATTGACGATCCCTGCGGTGCGATCTCCGTACACGGCTATTGCGGCTGGCTTGGCGCTGTGAGCGTCGGTATTTTTGCGGACGGCGCCTATGGCGCGGGATGGAACGGCGTAGGCGCAACGACCTACCTGGGACGCGCGGGCCTGGGCGTGACTGGGCTGCTTCACGGCGATACTCGCCAGTTTGTAATACAGCTCCTGGGCGCGACGTTGTATGCCGTGTGGGCTTTCGGCGCGACCTTCGTTGTCTTTTGGTGCGTGAACAAAGTGAAGAGCATGCGAGTTTCGCCCGAGGCGGAAGAAGAAGGTCTCGATGTTCCCGAGTTCGGCGTGCCGGGCTATCCCGAGGATGCGGTGGTCCCGGCGGGATATTAGATCGAAGCCGGCGTTCTAGAACGTCACCCGCACTCCCAGCTGCGCGGCGAAGGGAATGCCCACCGTCGTTCCGGGACCGAAAAAGTCTCCCAGCGCGCCTTCGGGAATTTCCAGTTGCTTCAGGCTGGTGACGGGAGCCGTTTGCGAGCAGTCTGCCGCCGTGCAAATGCTGGTGACATTAGTGATGTCTTGCGCATTCGGCATCATCTGCGCCGCCGGAATCGGGAGCTGTGCCACGTTGACCGCGAAGTTCGCTCCCGGATTGTTGCGGTTGAAGAGGTTGAAAAACTCCGCAAACGGGTTGATCTGCGTGTGCTCCCCAATTTTGAATGGGCGGGTTACGCGCAAGTCGGTCTGTATGTAAGGCGTGCCGCGGAATTCATCAAGGCTGGTATAAACACCGTTCACCCAGATGCGGCCGGTATTGTCTTCATTGGTGATGGTGATGGGCCGGGCGCTTTCGAACTGGGCGATGGTGCTTACCTCGAAGCCTCCGGGGATGTGCAACGTGCCGGCCAGCACAAAGCGATGCCGCACGTCCTCGCCTGAAGGCCCGTAGTCTCCTGGTCCGAACGCGTCCAACTGCCCAGCCTGCGGTCCACTCTGCAGTTTGCAAACGCCGTCCACATAGTCAAAGAGTTCGCCGAGTAGGCATCCCCAAGTCTGTGCCTTGGAGAACTGGTAGTTCGCAGTCAGGTTGAAGCGGCGCGTGTTGCCTTGCAGATGCAGCATCAGCGCGTTGTAGCTGGAACGGTTATCCGACTCGAACACATTCACGTTCGGCACCACGTTCGCTTGGTCGTAGTAATAGCTTGGGTCAGAGGCTGGAATCAGCGGAGAGGTTACGGTCGGAGGGATCACGCAGCTACCCAGTGGAGAGGTTATGGCAAGTGGGGGCACGCAGCTACTGCTATAAGGGAACGCACGGTAACCATGATTGCCTTGTTCGTGCGTGTAGTCGGCGCTCATGAGCCAGTGCGGGTTGAAAGAGTGTTGCACTCCGCCCGTAATGTGAATCGCGTAAGGCGTCTTATAGTTGGAGCCGATGAGGTTCCCAGTGCTGCCGGAGCCGCCCGTGAGGCATCCGGTGCCCGCGAGCGCGTAACTGCCCGTGCCCCCGGTAAGGCTGCACGTTCCCGTGGTTGCATTCGTATTGTTGAGTCCCTGAAATGCAGTCGCCCATCCGTTCTGCGCCAAATCGTCGTAGAACATGCCGAGTCCGGCGCGAATCACGGTGTTTCCGCTGATGCCGGGCGAGTACGCGATTCCGAGGCGAGGCGCAATCTGCTTGCGGTAGTCGGTGGGCACGCTCGGCGCCAGCGGAATCTGCAGCGCCTGCAACGTCACAAACGCATTGTTCTCAGCCTGCGTGCGGCCCGATCCCTCGAATAGCCCGAAAGTAGTTTGATAGCGCAGGCCGTAATTGATGGTGAGATGATGCGAGGCGCGCCAGGAGTCCTCGGCGTAGAGCGCGAGCCGCTGGACGTTTTGAGTGAAGGTGCCATCCCCCGCGGGAGTGAACGTGCAGCCGATGCCGGAAGCCGGATCGGGCGCAGGATTGCACTGGTCGGCCGGCGGAGTGTAATAAAACGGCAAGGGACTGGTGATGCCTCCGCAGTCGGCGCCCGGCGGATTGATGTAGCAGTCGGGGTTGGAGGGATATGTAGTGAACTGCTCCGCCGTGGCCGCGAACGCGCCGCTGAGCACTGGTTCATGAATGAAGTTGATTCCGAACTTAAGCGCGTGGTCGCGCTGAACATGACTTAAGTCGTAGCGAATTTGATATTTGTCCTGATTGCGCAGATCCGGGAAAAGAGTAATGGGCGTTGCGAACTGGTTGTCCCCGAAAGTTTCGAAACCCGACACCGTCAGAGCCGTCACGCTGAAAGGAAATTGCAGAGCGAAACCTAGATTCGAATTGCGAGTCTGGGTAAGGTGCAGCAAGCTGGCATCGAGCACGAGCGTTCCGAGCCACGTCGGGCTGAACGTGTAAGTGTTGCTGATCACGGCGTTCCAGTAATTGTTGTGGGTGATCAGTCCGGTCGAGGGCAGCGTCGCCTGCTGCACCAGAGCGTTATGCGTGAGGTAACTGTCTTCGGAAGTGCGCAGAAACCATTGCGACTTCGAAGACTGCGCCCAGTCAAAACGCACCGACCCAAGGTAGTCGCGGAAAGGGATAGGAACAGTAACAGGAACATTAATAGAAGAAATGCCAGTAATTAAATCTTCACCAGCCAGCTGCGCCAGCGCGTCGAATTGGGCAATGCTGGCTGGACTGTACGCAATGCTGGCATCTTCATGAACATTCTCAAACGAGGTGAACACCCAAACTTTATTCCGGGCCAGTGGGCCGCCGATCGTGCCTACATAGTTCTGCCGGGAGAACGGCTGCTTTGGATTGTTGACGCAGGTTCCGCCGGTACAAGTCTGTGCGGGATTCTCAATGGGAAAACGCGCATTGAGCGCTGCCGCGCGCTCATAAAAAGCGCCGTCGCCGTGCCAATCGTTGGTGCCGCGCTTGGTGGTGATCACGACGGAACCAGCGGTGGTGCCTCCGGTGTCGGCGTCCTCATTCGAGGTGCGCACGGCAAATTCCTGAATGCCATCGGGGGAAAAGTTCTGCAGAAAGCCGCCAATCCAGTCGTCGGAGTTATCGGCGCCGTCCACCGATAGCTCGTTGTTCAAGCCTGAGCTTCCACCAGTGGAGACCGCCGTAATGCGCGCCTTGGTGGGGTCGGAAGGCTCGACCGGCTCGGTACCGGGCACCAGATAAGCAATGTTGGCAAAGCTGCGGGCCGGGAGCGGAAGCGCTTCCAGGTCATGGCTGCCGACCACGCCCTGATGAACCGCGCTGGCCAAATCGATGGTTTCGGCGGTGATAGAGGATGTTTCAGCCTGGACATTCACCGATTGCTGCACGGCAGACGGCGTCATCGTAACGGTCACATCGCGAACCGTCGCGACGGCGATAACGACATTCGCTTCCGCCGGGGCGAAGCCAGCAGCGCTCACTGTAATGCTGTAAGCGCCCGGGAGAAGATCGTCGAGACGGAACTCCCCGCGATCTTCGCTTGCAACCTCCCGCCGCAGAGAAGATTCGACCGCCTGCACCACGATCTTGGCGGCGGCAACGCGCGCTCCGGTAAAGTCCTGAACCGTGCCGCGCAACGATCCTCTGGGATTCTGCGCTTGCGTCAGGCTGGCCAGCAACACCGCGGATGCTGCAGCAATCAACACTCTGGCAATCATCGCTCTTCTGAGCAAGATTCTTCCTCGCTTTGGTTTGGGGGTGTTAGGGCTCGGATCTTTGTCGGCGGGGACTTGGGGTCCGACCACCGGAGCTTATTGGAGGAGGCGATCTACTACCAGCAATGGTAGTAAGCGATCTGAAACACACGGCGCGGAGGGAAGAAAAGAAAAATCAAGAAGCGCGAATTCTGGAGACTGGGTCACTCGGACCCTCGCGCCAAATCATCCGGCTTCAATCCGACCAGCGCTGCGGAGTGCGGTCCCAGCGGTGCTTTTTCAGCTCTGCCAGCAAAGCTTTGTCGAGCGGGCCAGCGTCTCCGGCGGCGATGTTCTGACGCACGTGTTCGAGCTTGCGCATCCCGGCGATCGTCGTACCTACCGCCGGATGAGACAAGATAAAGCGCAACGCCATCTCGGGCAAAGTCATTCCCGCGGGCAGGATTTCTTTCAGCTTGTCGACTCGCTTAATCGTCTTCGCCAGATTCTCCGGACCGAAATAGCCGGAGCGCCAGTCGTCTTTGGGGAAGCAGGTTTCGATCGTCATTTTGCCACCCAGGCTGCCTTCATCGAACGGCACGCGGGCAATCACGCCGACATTGAGTTCCTGGCAAACCGGAAAAAGCTCGTCTTCCGGCGACTGATCGAAAATGTTGTAAATCACCTGCACCGCGTCCACCAGGCCCGTGCGCAAAGCCTTGATGCCGTTTTCCGCCTGCCAGCGGTTGATGCTGAGTCCGAAATAGCGAATCCAGCCGTCGTGCTTCAGTTTCTCCACCGTCGAGCGAAAATCTGGCTCGTTGGTCCAACTGTCGTCCCACACGTGAAACTGCAAAAGGTCGATCGTGTCGGTCCGCAGCTGCTGGCGAATCTTATCCGCGTATTTGAATACATGTTTCGGCGAGAAAACGTCCTGGTATTTGTATTCCGGCAGCGCCGGCCAGCGGTCGTTTGCCGGCGGAATCTTGGACGCCGCGTAAAGCTTCTTCTTCGGATTACGCGCCATGATTTCGCCCAGCAGGCCGTCGCTTTTGCCCTCGCCGTAAGCCCAGGCCGTATCGAAAAAGTTGCAGCCCAGGTCGGCTGCAAGTTGTAGAGCGGCAAGGGATTCCTGGTCGCTGGACCCACTCCAGCCGCTCATTCCCCAGAGCCCATGGCCGATCCCGCTCACTTCAAAACCAGTACGCCCCAGCTTGCGATATTGCATGATTGCATCCTTGAAAAGGAGGTTCGCGTTTGGTGGCAAATGCGACTTGCGTTGACCATCCTACCAGCTCGGGCGTGAGCGGTTTTGCAAGGGAAAGAACCTGCGGCTTTTTCGATGCGAACCATTCAAATTTTGCAGTCCCACAGTTGCCTGCAGGGTGGTTGAATAAACCTAGGTCACTAGCAGTAACGGATCACTAGCGGCAATCGATCATGAGCAGCACAGGAGGTTCGCAATGAAATCAGAATGTCCCTCTCCCCTCGGTTTCCCGGAGAGAAAAGATAAGGCAATGGCACCGCCGGAGTCTCGTTTTATGGACGAGAAAATCTCGGACGAGTTCGACACAGAATCAACCGCAGACAAAGCTCTGGCGCCCGCCGGGCTGAAAAACCCCTTCTGGAATTAATTCCAAGTTGCTGGATTGCGCCGCCTCGCCGCCATGAAGCCGGCGGGCGGCGCAAAACTTTTTGTGCCGGACCAATCAAAACAGTCCTCTACGGCAAAATAGGCAGCCACAAACACGGTCGTATCGCAAAATCCAGAGTCGCCATTTCCTCCAGCGCCGGCCGCAGTTGCGAATCCCTGCAAGGCTCGAGCGTAATCACAAACGGAAGCGCAGCTTTGTCGAAACCGGGGTTCTGCAGCACGGCATCAATATTCAACTGATGCGCGGAGAGAATCTGCGCCAGCCGCGCCACAATGCCGGGCCGGTCCCGTACCAGAAACCGCAGGTACCACGGAGTCTCGAAGTCGCAACTCGTTTCCGGAGACAGCAGAGCGGCAGCGGCAACTTCTCCTCCGCCCTTGCGCCCGTTTGCCCCAGCAAGGCTCTGAGCCACCAGCTTCAAATCAGAAATCACAGCCACTGCGGTAGGATCTCCGCCCGCGCCCGCCCCGAGAAACGCCATGTCCCCGCCATACTTGCCCGAAGTCAGCACCAAATTCTGATTGCTTTGTACCCGCCCGAACGGCGATGACACTGCCACCAGGCTCGGCCCAACCTCGGCAAACAGCGTCTCCGGCCCCAAATCATGTGGTGACAGCCGCCTCGGCTGTCCCGCCCTGGCGGAGCCCGGGGGCACCGTCCCCGATTGCGTATCGAGCTTTAAATCCGCCCGCGAGATCTGCCGTATGGTGCACCCCAACTCGCTCGCATAATCGAAGTCGACGGCTTCCACCGTACGAATGCTGCGGGCGCGAATGGATTCGGGTGCGACGTGAGCTTGCAGTCCCGCGAGCACAAGAATTGCGAGCTTGGCCCGCGCGTCACCGCCGTCGAGATCTTCCGAAGCGTCGGCCTCGGCAAAGCCTCGGGCTTGGGCTTCTTCGAGGGCCTCGCTGAATGGAATGCGGGCACTCTCAATGCGGCTGAGAATGTAGTTGCAGGTGCCATTCAGAATTCCCGCAATGCCGTGCAGCCGGTCTCCGCACAGTCCGGTCCGCAGCGCCGGCAGCACCGGAACTCCACCCGCCACCGACGCGCCGAACTCCAGCCGCATTCCCTTCGCGCTCGCCAGTTGCAGCAGCTCGGGACCATGGCGCGCGATGAGCTGCTTGTTGGCCGTGATCACCGACTTGCCGGCCTGCAGCGCGCCACGCACGATTTCCCCAGCAGGAGAGAGACCGCCGATCAGCTCGATGACAATGTCGGCGTCAGAATTGAGAACCTCGTGAAAGTCGCTAGTCCAGATCACATCGTTCGGAACCCGGACCTGCGGAACCCAGGCCTGCATCTTGCGTTCCACGTTCCGGTTGCAGATGTGAGTCAGCCGCAGCGAACCGTCGCCGTTTTCGCCTAGAACCGTTTCGCAGAGAATCTTGGTGACCGCGCGACCCACAGTGCCAAATCCGATCAGGGCCACGCGGCATGCGGTTTTGGGATGGGCGACAGTGCGCGCGCCGATCGGCTCGCGATGCGCGGCGGCGATAGCTTTCGCCGGCTTCTTCGGTGGTTTCTGTTTAGGCAAAAGTGTGTTCCGCGCAAACAGCGCGCTCCTCATAATACTTGGAGCACACGCTTCTCGGGAACTCCCAAGCTCGCGGACTTAATTGGCTTTGACCCGAACTCAATGCACTTTCCCGTTCTTGTCGAACGTGAGCACGACAACAACCCTATTCACTAGCGTGCCGTGCACCGTAAGCGGCCGGTACTTCCATCGCTTCATGGCATCGGTCGCTGCGCTATTGAGCAACGGATTGCCCTCAATGACCTTCACCTCCTGCACGGTACCGTCGTCGTTGAGCGTCACATCCATCGCCACTTCGCCATGCACATGCTGGCTGGCAGCCTCCGGAGGATAGGGCGGAAGAACCTTCGTTTCCAGCTTCGGCACTCGCTGCGCTGACTCCGGAATGGTGAGCAACATTCCTTGCGCAAGCGCATTCGGGGCGTTCACCATACCCCGATTGGCCGCATAGATCTGTATCCACATCTTCTTATCGCCATACACCAGATCTGCGCCTCCTCTCAGCGTGCCGCCGTCCTTGGCTTCGCCGACGCTATAGGTGAAAGGCTTACTTCTGAGAACGTAGTCGTCTAGTCTTACAGGCGGGAGTGTTTTCATTGGAGCCGCGGCATATTCGCAGCATCCACCCCAGTTGCCCATTTCGAGGCGGATGTCTGCCCGCGCTGCCTTGCCCGCAGTGACCTCGACACCCTTCATAATGGTCGTCTTGAACCCGTTCGCCGATGCCGCGACGTCGTAGTTGCCGCTTTCCAGATCTTTCGCTGTGAATTGCCCAACCTTATCGGTCGTCAGCAGGATGGCCCGCCTCGTGGCAACGTTTGTAATGGTAATCGACGCGTTTGGCACGACAGCCCCGGACGCGTCGGTCACGGTCCCGCCGAGCGTGCAACATTTTTCCTGATCGCTTCCTGCCTGCTGCATCGGGGCAGGGGTTGGCTCCGCCATCCCCTGGCCGGTCGACAAGGTGGCTTGCACTCCGATCGCCAGCACGGCTGCCGCAACCTGGCGCCCCAATCGGGATCGCGACGCGCTTCCTGCGGAAATGGTTCGACTTGGCAAACGGAATTCGTCCAGCTCGGTTTTTATTCGCAGCCCCTGCAATAGAAACTGATTCCGCGCGCGCAACTCCCGCTCCCTTAGCGCACGGACTGTTCGCAGGGCGTCGGCATCCATCTTTCCCATCCCCGACGCGCTCAATTCGATCACTTCCTCCAGAAGGTTAAGCGTGTCGAGATTCACGGCCCGCACCCACGCATGCGCCCGCTCGCACAAGTCGTCACGGCCGTGAAACCGTTTCCGCACTGCGATCATGTGATCGAGTCCAATCGTTTTCTGCATCAGGCTGCCGTCGCCCCAGCAGCGGTCGTAGAACAGATCGATCGAGATGGTGCAGGCGAGGTCCGCTACCGGGTCTTCCATGCTGTATTCCCGCGCGCGATAGTCGCCCCGCGCACGTCCCAGCGCGACCATCCGCTTCTCCAGCGGCGTCCCTTCATAGATTTCGGCACGGCAAAAGTTCAGTGGATTCCCCGCAAACCTTCGCATGAAGGCAAGGTCGGTCCGTAACGTGTTCAAGTTCGCGTCGGGATTGAATGTCATGATGGTGAACTGGGCCGATACGTCCAGCTCCCCGCAGATATCGAGGGCGCGGATCGATTGCCCCACTGTCTGATGCCGATCCAATGTGAGAAGCCCCGCCTCCGTGGCCGATTCGATCCCCATGAAAATGCGCACCAGTCCCATTTCCTTCAATCTGCCCAGTACGTCGCGATTCGCATCCGCCGGGCGGCACTTGATCAGTAGCGCGATATCGTCCATGCCGCGGCTTTTGAACGCCTTGTCGAATCCCTCGATTCGCGCCTGGTTGTGCGCCACCGACGGCACCAGGAAGTTGTCGTCGTGAAATACGAACTGCCGCGTCCCCCGCTCGCGATAAAGCTCCACCATCTCGTCGGCGATCAATTCCACGCTGCGTTGGCGAAATTTCTTGCCCGGCGCCAGATTGTGCAGTGTTGTGATGCAGCAGTACGCACAGTTCTCGTAGCATCCGCGGCTCCCCATCAGAAAGCTCGTGGGCACTCCGGCGATGCTGTGGATCCTCCCGGCTCGCACGGGGAACGGCAAAGTGTCCAGGTCGTCGAGCGTCCGGCGTTTGGGCGTGAATCGAACTTCGCCATCTTCCCGGTACGCGATTCCAGGAATCTTCGGCAAGTCATCCTTCAGATTCGCTGCGGCTGCAAGTATCTCTACCAGCGTTTGCTCTCCCTCGTGAATCACGATGATGTCGAGTTCGGAATGGTGCTCCAGCAGCGCCTGTGCTGCGCACGAGGCGTAGTGTCCGCCCGCCACAATCAGTTTTTCAGGGTGGAGTTGTTTGATCCGGCGCGCCAAGGTGAGAAATTCCTGAGCGCGCGATTGAAAACAAACCGACAGTCCGACGATCTCCGCGTCGCCTGCCTGTTCGGCGACCGCCTCCACATCATCTGCCGAATTGAACACTGCCAATGATGGTTCATGTTGCTTCGCCTGCAGCGAAGATGCTAAATATCGGATGGAAAGATTCTCCTCAAAGTCCGGTCCCGCCAGAAGAACGCGCATATGCCCTCCCGCCCGTCAAATCTAGAACGCGCCGATTGTACATTCCTGCATCGCCGATATTTGACTTAGGCTCAGGTAGATCGCCCCTGTCCGGGTTGAGTGGCTGACCAGAAGTTACTCCGGCCGAAGTCGGCTTACGGGAAGTTAAAATTTCGGTCAGAGGCTCGCATGCTTCCGGCGGAGGATCGCACTCCGCCGGGCGGCTTGGCGCGCCGAGTTGGCATCAAACTTGGTAATATGGGAGCTTCGTGCCGCCAGCGATTCACTCGCGCCGCGGGAGATTCGTGGATACGCTCTTTGACCAGCGCCTTTCGATACCGAGCGCTATGGTCCGCAAACCAAGCCCGGTAGCGGGAGGAGAATGAATGTTTGAAAGGTTCGTGAAGGTTGTTGGAAATGCAGTCTCGATTTACGTTCTAGTGCTCTGCTCGATAATGCTCTGGCTTTTGACGACCGGGGTTGCCCAGGCTCAGCAAGCCCCCGAAGCCCCCAAGCCCGCCGCTACTCCCGCCGGGACCCAGGAAAATACGGAAGTGGAAACGCCCACTCGGAAAGTGAAACCTCGCAATTACAGGCCATGGCTGTTCAACGCGGGTGGGGGAGCGAATCTGCCGAACGGCACGACCGAGCAGTTTGTGAGGGGAGGCGGACCCGCAGCTGACGCCGGCGCGGCGCGCAACTTCAGCAAATATTTTGGATTCCGGATGGATCTCTCCTGGACCGATCTTCCTTTGCGCACCTCCGCTCTGCAACTGGCGCAGGCGCCGAGCGGAAGCAACCACGTGTACGGGCTCACCTTCGATCCCATCGTGTATATCCCGGTTACTAGCGTCTATAGCGGATACGCCTTGGTCGGCCCTGGCTTCTACCATCGGTCAGGAAAAATCGATTCATCGACCGCGGTTCCCGGCGGGAGCTGTAACCCGTTCTGGGATTGGTGGGGTACGTGTCTCAATGGCAGCCTTCCGCTGGGCACTTTTCTAAAGGAAAGTCAGAATCAATTCGGCTTCAACTTCGGCGGAGGCATCGCCCGCAAGGTGACCGATAAGATCGACCTCTACGCTGAGTATCGCGCCCTCCACGGCAGCCACAACGGCAACACCACCGACGCGCGCACGCTTACCCTTGGCGTGCGATGGTAAGTGTTCCTTGCCCAGTCTTTGCTCGTGTGGCGCGGACCTGTCCTGAGCGAGGCCGAAGGAACTCCTGCCCGCGAAATGCCGGCGGTGATGAAAGACTATTCCGGATTTGTCCGGTAATTCCAGAGGCTGCTGGTTTCTCGCTGCAACTGCTCGAACGACGACGCAGTCTTCGCCTGCGTGACGCCCATATCTGAATTGGCCTGGCGGACTGCGGCCTCAACAATGCCGTGCGTAGGTGCGAGCGAGCACGCTGGATCAGTGACGGTGGCGTCCGCCGCGAGCAGAAAAGCCTGGCAGCGGCAGCCGCCGAAATCTTCCGCCCGGCGATCACAGCTGCGGCAAGGCTCTGGCATCCAGTCCTCCCCGCGAAAACGGCAGAATGACGCCGACTCCCGCCAGATCCACTCCAGCGGCTTTTCCCGCACATTCTCGAACGTCATGCCCGGAATCACTTCCGCAGCATGGCAGGGAAGCACTTTTCCCGCTGGATTGATGAGCATCAATCTTCGCCCCCATCCTCCCATGCATGCTTTTGGATATTTGGCGTAGTAGTCAGGGACCACCGAATCGATGCGCACGCGTCCGGCCAGCCGTTTCTCCGCCGCCGCGACAATCTTTACTGCCGTTTCAATCTGCGCGCGGGTCGGCATGAGCGCGGCCCGGTTGGCCAGCGCCCAGCCGTAATACTGCGTGTGGGCAATCTCTACGCGGTCGGGATTCAGCTGCTCAATGAAGGCAATCATCTCTTCGAGATGGTCAAGATTCTGGCGGTGGACCACGAGGTTCACCGTGAACGCAATCTTGTGTCGGCGAATCACGCGGGAAAGTTCGATCTTATGTACGTGCGCTTTGGCGCCCGCAATCCAGTTGGCGGGTCCCTCGCGTGAATCCTGAAGACTGATTTGTATGTGATCGAGCCCAGCCGCAATCAGCGCCGCCAGTCGCTGCTCACCGAGACCGATTCCCGAGGTAATCAGATTGGTGTAAAGTCCCGCCGTGCGCGCGGCCGCGATGAGTTCAGTCAAGTCCTGCCGCGCTAGTGGCTCGCCGCCGGTAAAGTGCGCATGTAACATGCCGAGCGTGCCCGCTTGCTGCAAGACACTCGTCCACTGCTCGGTCGAGAGTTCCGATTCTGTTCCCGCCAACTGCAGAGGATTCGAACAGTAGACGCAGTGCAGCGGGCAACGATGCGTCACTTCGGCAATGAGGGCGAGAGGATTGGAAACCATGCGCGGTTGAAACGAGTCTGTTACGGTTTCGGTTAATAGATGCGGCGATATCAAAAATTAGTAATCGACGATTCGCTTCCTTTGCAGTTGCTCAAGAAACACGGTGATGTCCGTGCGAATCTTGTCGGGGTCCGCATCGCCGAACTGCTTTTGCAACTCCGCGATGATCTCACCGAACGTGCGCTGACCGTCGCAGCGCTCCAGCACCTGCCGTCCGGTGCCTTGCAGCTTGATCGCTCCTTCGGGAAAAAGGATGACGCGATCGGCGTCGCTTCCCCCCCAGCGGCAACCTGCGGCCAGTCGTGGCTGGCTCGAATCGAGAGGAGCGGCCATCAGGCTCCCACCTTCTCGATGCGAAACGCTCCGGGCGGCGGCCAGCCTGGCTGAACGTACGCGAAGTGGAGTGCGTCGAGCTGCGCCCAGAGAATGTCGCATTTGTCGCGCAGTGCCTGGATAGCGAGTTCCTGCTCCGCCCGCGTCTTGGCGTTTTGGTAAACGTAGTTCACTGCAAATGCTGCGTCTTCCGGAGCCTGCGTCAACCGCGCCTCGAAATAGTCAAGACCTCCCGAAAGCCACGGATAATGCTGCCGCAGTTTCTCCATGCGCAGTGTGATCAAATCGCGGGAAAACATCTCGGTGAGCGACGACGCCACGGCTTCCAGCAGGGTCCGGCTGCGCACGATGTTCAGATATTCGTTCACCGCGAATCGAGTCGCTGGAAGAATTCCTTTCCCCGCGCGCACGTCGTCAGGGTTCAGACCCGTGGCTTCGGCGAGCTTCAGCCAGCGCTTAATGCCACCTTCATTACTATGTGTTTCATTATTACTCGTTGCATTATTGGTAATGCCGTTACTGGTGGTGTCGCCATCGTGATCAATCACCCGCTTCCGCCAGGCGCGGCGAAAACCTGGATCAGGCCCGCGCGAGAGAATGATCGAGTCCTTGATCGGGATGATGCTCTGATAGTAGTACCGGTTCAAAGCCCAGGCCTGCAGTTGGCCGCGAGTAAGCCGGCCTTCGTGCATCATCAAATGAAACGGATGCTGATGGTGATAGCGCTCCTCGCCCACGCTGCGGAGCTGGGCGCGCAATTCGTCCAGCGAGAGCAGCCGCGCGTCTTCGCATGGACCATCGTTTCGCCCAGCCGCGTCGGACGTTTCTACAGGTCGAACTGCCATCCATCCTCCGCGATCTCCCAACCTGCTTCGCGCACCTGCCGATACTCGGAACCGCTCTCATCCAGCATGGGGTTGGTGTTGTTGATGTGCAAATAGATTTTACGTGGTCGCCGCAGTCCGGCCAACTTCTTCAAGCTGCCTTCCGGCGACGACACCGGGACGTGCCCCATCTGCCGCGCCGTGTTCCCGCTGCCTTGTGTGCGAATAAGTTCATCGTCGCTCCAGAATGTTCCGTCGAAAAAAAGAAGATCGGCGGACTCGAACTCGCGGAGCAGCGCATCATCAATCTCCGGAACCGCCGGCGTATAAGCCAATCGCTTGCCCGACGCGGAATCAATCAGTAATCCCAGAGAAGATTCCCGCGGCGCGAGTTCAGCCCGGCGTGCGCCGGAAACATAGGCGGGGAAATGTGTTCCCAGCGACACCGCGCGGCCTCGCAAGCCAGAATCTTCTTCCGCGGGGGTTAGCAGCGAAAACGATTCTCCCGGCGTGAAGTCCTCCCACGAAACCTGATTAGCCACGCGTTCCAGCATGCCGAACATGGTGTTGTCCTCGCGCAGAATGCGGCGCACAGAAGCCGTCGCATAAACCCGCAGCGGCTGCAACTCGCGCAGCAACAACAAGCCGAACACGTGGTCGAGATCGGCGTTGGTAAGAACCGCTCCCGCGATTGGCGAATGGCGCGGGGGCTCTCCGCCAGGCTGCGCCCGAGGATGAAGCTCCGGCGTGGCCTCAATTTGCGCCCGCAAATCAGGAGACGCACCCAGCAGGAACCAGCCCTGCCCATCTTGCGTGATCGCAACCTGAGTCTGAGTGCGCGTTTTTCCCTGGAAGGTCCCGGCGCGCACCCCGCGGCAATTCGCGCAGGCACAATTCCACTGCGGAAATCCACCACCGGCGGCCGAACCCAAAATCTTCACGCGCATTCTGCGAGTTTACAACGGCGGGCGCGCGGAACCGTCCGGCTCGTCTTTATCAAGACGATGAATCTATCCAGCTCATCAATTCTGTTCCGTCCGGTGCCTCAATCCATATCGCCCAGCGAGCAGGCGCCAGCGCCGCGCGGATCGCCGCACGAACCGCACGCGCCGCCTGAGGATACCGCGCCGCTGGACGTGCCTTTCGCCGAAACCGCAAAAACGGAGAGCTGAGGGTCCAGCTTGGTCGCGTCGCACTTCGGGCATTTCGCCCGCTGTTTGCCGAAGACGAGGGCTTCGAAATGGTGATGGCATTCCTGACAGATGTATTCAAAAATAGGCATATGAGCGTCTCCCGGCCTTTCGCAGTGCTGGTTCCATTAGAATCAATTCGTGCCAACTTCGCAAACTGATTCCGAGGGGAAGGCTGGCGGGCAGAAAAATCCAACGCGCCGTTTTGCGCACGAACCGGCCGAACATCCGATCACTCTCGTAAAGTCCGCCGCGAAATCCGAGATTCCGCCATTCCATCCGCGCCCGTGGTTACGCGGTGGACACGTGCAGACCGTGGCCAGTTTTCTGCTGCCGCGCCGAATCCAGTTGCCGAAAGCTGAGGAGCGCTTGATCGATGTCGCTCCGGCCGTCGCCTCTCCGCCCATCAAGCTGCGTTGCCTGTGCCATTGGCAACCTGACCGCCGCGCCGCGCTCACTCTGATCGTGGTGCACGGCCTCGAAGGCTCAACCGATTCGCAATACATGCGGGGAGTCGCCCGCGACGGACTCGACGCGGGCATGAACGTTGTGCTCGTGAACCAGCGCAATTGCGGGGGTATGGATGCCGCTGCGCCCACGCTCTACAACTCAAGCCTGTCGGGCGATGTGGCCGCCGTGGCGTGGAACGTCGTTGAAAACGACGGGGTTTCCCGGTTCGTCCTGATCGGATTTTCCATGGGCGGCAACCTGGTATTGAAGCTCGCGGGGGAGTGGGGCAACCAATCGCCATCGCAGTTCCGAGCCGTGGTTGCCGTGTGTCCAGCAATGGATCTGGCAGCCTCCGCCGACGCGCTGCACGAACCCGCGAACCGGCTCTACGAATATTATTTTATGCTGCAGCTGTTCCAGCGCTTTCGCCGCAAAGCCAAATTGTTTCCCGCGGATTTCGATGCCGCGCGCCTGAAGGGAATTTCCAGCCTGCGCGAATTTGATGACCGCATCACTGCCTTTTATTGCGGGTTTACCGGCGCCGATGACTACTACGCCCGCGCCGCGGCCTCGAATGTGGTCGATCGCATCGCCGTGCCGGGTTTGATCGTCCACGCCGCGAACGATCCTTTTATCCGGCTCCGCGCCGAAACCCGCCAGCGGATCGCCGCCAATCCCAACCTCATTTTTATCGAAACCAGCGACGGCGGACACTGCTCCTTTCTCGCCGAACGCAACGGTCACGCCCAGGACGACGGCCGCTGGGCCGAACGCACGGCGGTGGAATTCGCACAAAGGTTTCGGTAGCGCCGAAGTCCTATCGGTTGTCCGCAGAAGTCCGGCGCTAAGCGCCCGCCGGACGCAGCCGCAGGCGGACCATCACTTCTGCTCCGCGTCCCTTCATCCGTGTACGGAGAACCGCCAGCGCCACCATCCCCACGCAAATCACCACGAGCCCCACCGTCGCTGTACCAATCCCGACCCCATGCTTGTGCAGAATCGAAAGCCGCCCGTAGACGAATTCCATGTGCACCCAGTAAACCAGCAGCGAAGCTTGCCCCAACTGAATGAGCGGACTGAATCCCCACTGCCCCGCGCCCCAGCGGCACCACGCGTAGCTCGCGGAAAGAATCGCCATCAGCATGCCCAGCCGGATCAGAAAAAACGCCGGGCTGGTGTGCCAGAAATCGTAGACCGCATAAACATGCCACGGTCGCGCATTGACCCACCGCGCCGCCTCCACCAGCGCAATCCCACCAGCCCCAACTGCAAAAAAGATGCGCGCCTCGCGCCCGCGCACCCACGGACTCTGCAGCACGAATCCCACGGCCAGCCCGGCGAAAGCGAACGCGCTCCAGGGAAAAACCGGAAACAGCCACGACTGCGGCGTGCCCAGATTGTGCACCCCGTCGATATAGGACTCGATCGGCCAGGGCAGCCACTGCGGACGCCACGTGGTCCAGAGCTGCGGCGTCAACAGCGAAATCAGCACCGCCGCGAGCGACGAAGCCGCCACCAGCGCCAGCCGCATCCTCCACCCGCCCTCAGGCCTGCCCGCCGCCGATAACACCAGCCAACACAAGCCGCCCATCAGCATCATGGAAACGCCAATCGTGTTCAGGATGTCCACCCGCAGCAGGTCCGTCCATGGCGACCACCCCATCGCGATAACGAACTCCTGCAGCCGGAAGAGCAGGCCAAAGGCAAAAATCTCCGCGCCCCGGCGAATCGTCCGGCGGGCAATCTGTGCCGGAGAAAGATTTTTCTCCCACAGTTTTTCCGTAACCAGTGCAAACGAAATTCCAGCCAGAAAGAGAAAGAGCGGCGCCGGAAAAGTCCCACCCAGCTGCGAATACATGAAAAACCGGCTCTGCCGCGCTCCGGCCGAGAGCCATGAATCGTAGCAATGAGTCTGGAACATCAGCACGCAAGCCAGTCCGCGCATCCAGTCGATATAAGCGAGGCGGGATGGACCCGATTCCGGTGCTGGCATGGTCAGCGCAAATGCTGGGCGAGCCGCTTGCCGGCGTGACGAGAGTAGCGGCCGCGCGGCCATCTCCAGCCGCAGGACGCGGTCGCTACAGCGGCGGCCGGGGCAGAAGCGGCCGGCAGAAACGGCATGTGAAGTATACGGCAGTCCGGCGCGGGATGCGGCGAGCAGCCTCCGATTACCACGGTTACTCTTTTAACTCGCCCTTGTAAAATTTTCCCTCAATACAACCTAGAATGGAACAAACTTGATCAAACAGGCAATCCTTGGTTGTAGGCTATTCACGAAACCGAGTGTAAGCTGTTCAAAGAAATTCTGCCTGGGCCAAGTCAGTCTGGATCCCGTCACGGAGCGTGTATGCGAAATCTTCGTTCGTCGCTGTGCAGCAGCGTTGCCTCAACCCTCTTAACCGCGATCTGCGTAACCACGATCTGCGCCGCAACGCTCAGCTTCGCCGAAGCTCCCGACCGCATCACAGGTGCCATTGATTCCAGCAAGATGGTCGTCCTGAAGAGCCAGATTCAGCGCCGCGCCCAGCCGCAATACGACCAGGGCCCCGTGGACGGCTCGTTCCAGCTCAACAATGTCAAGCTCTTCATCGTACCGTCGCCTACCCAGGTAAAGGCCTTAAAGCAACTCCTGGAAGAGCAGCAGGATCCCAAGTCTCGCAACTTCCACAAGTGGCTCACGCCTCAGCAGTTTGCCGATCGCTTCGGTCTGAGCCACAATGACGTCCAGAAGACCATGGCTTGGCTGAAGTCGCAGGGTCTTACCGTCGGTAAAGTCGCTAACGGCCGCGCTTGGATCAACTTCAGTGGCACCGCCTCCCAGATTGAAAGCGCCTTCCACACCGAAATTCATCGCTACAACGTGAACGGCGAGATGCACTTCGCCAACTCTACGCCGCCATCGATCCCGGCTGCGCTGTCGGGTATCGCCAACGGCTTCCTCGGGCTGGATGACTTCCGCCCGAAGCCAATGATTAAGAAAGCCGCGCCTCGGGAACGGAAGGCTCGCCCCGCCTACTACGACGCCAGCACGGGCCTTGGAGATTTCATCGCTCCTAACGACATTGCCACCATCTACGACCTAGGCCCTCTGTACACGGCCGGATTTGATGGCACCGGAGAGAATCTGTTGATCGTGGGCCAGACCGACGTTTACCTTGCCGATCTCGTCAACTTCCGTTCGGATTTCGTGCTGCCCGCCATTTATAGCGGCTGCACCGCGAACACTAGCGGAGTGCTCACCTCCTGCACGACCAGCAGCACCGCCAACTTTCAGTACATACTGGATCCGAATGGAGGGGGAGACCCTGGGGTCGTTCCCCCCAGCGTGGGCGATGACCTATCTGAAGCCGACCTGGATCTGGAGTGGTCAGCAGCCACGGCGCGCGGCGCACAAATCATCTTCTACAATTCGACTAATGTTTTTACGTCGCTGCTCGACGCGATTGACAACGACCCAATTCTCGCTCCCGTTATCAGCATAAGCTACGGCAACTGCGAGGCGGCTCTTTACGGGAACATTCTGACCTCCAGTGGACCCGGAGGGCTCGAACTCGGCATGATGCAGGCGAACTCGTCCGGCATCACCATCATGAACTCCAGCGGCGACAGCGGCGCCGCGGAGTGCGACGGCGGCTCTGGCCTGTCAACAGGTGGGCTGGCCGTCAGCTATCCCGCCAGCAGCCCGGAGGTGACTGCCGTAGGCGGCACTGCCATCGTTTACCCCACCGGTTTCAGCAGCACGTACTGGAATACGGACAACACTGCCAACGACGGCGGCACGGCCCAAAATCCACCGCTGCCCGAAACTGCGTGGAACGACGATGTCGAGCTCCCGCTTGCCGGTTACGGTGGCACGGCGCTTTCTTGGCAGGAGACCTATGCCATTGTGCAAAGCGGCGGCGGCGTTAGCAATTGCGCCTTGCGGAATGACAACGTTTCCGCCTGTGTTTCCGGCTTCCCCGTGCCTACGTGGCAGTCGACCTTGTCATTTCCCACCGCGCCGCCTACCACGGGCCGCTACAATCCCGACGTTTCTCTTCTAGCGTCGCCGAACTTCCCCGGCTACGTCTACTGCACTCCCCTTGAGGAGCTTGCCACCGGCAGCACCGATGCCACTGATCCCACCAGCAGTTGCGCCAACGGTTTAGCCTCCGCTGTCAACGGCGTTGTCAGTGGTAGTACATATGAGGTCGAACCCTCCGTCGTGGGCGGCACCTCAGCGTCCTCCCCGATTTTCGCCGGTCTTGTGACCATGCTGAATCAGTTTTTGAACGGTGCGTCCTCGCCGGGTTTGGGAAACATCAACCCCAAGCTCTACCAGTTGGCAGCAACGCCGTCGAATGGCGCCTTCCATCACGTCGTCACCGGCGAAAACATGGTTTACTGCTCGGGTGATACGCCCAATCCCAGCTACGAAATATCCACCGCGTACCTGTGCCCTGGGACCACGGGCAGCACGGAAATCTTCGGCTGGAATGCCTCAAACGCCGACGCCACCACCGGTTACAACCTGGTCACCGGCCTCGGATCGGTCGATGCCAACGTTCTCTTTGACGCCTGGCAAGCCAGCCTAGGCAGCTTCACCCTTAGCCCCAACCCCGCCTCCCTCACTGTCACCGCCGGTCACACTAGCCCCTCCACCGTCATCACACTGACGCCTTCCGTGACGCCTCCTTTCAATACCCCGGTCACCTATAGTTGTTCTGCGGGAGCAGTCGCAGGAACCACGTGCGCCTTTACCCCGTCCACCGCTACCCTGAGCCCAGTGACGTTGACCATCGCGACTGCCGCTTCCATGCAGACCGGAGCAGTCCCGATAACCGTGTCGGCCACCGGCGGCGGCGTCACGGAGACCACCACCGTCAACCTCACTATTTCAGCCACCGACCAGACCTTCCAGCTGACGCAATCAGGCTCCGCAACGCTGCAGGTGAATCCGGGGCAGACGGGGACCGCCACCATTGCCGTCACTCAACCGACAAATGGTTTCAACACTCTGCTTACGTTTACCTGCAGCGAGACGACGGCGCCGATCTTGTCAGCGTCGGGTTCGGTATGTACGGTCACTCCCGCAACCCCGACCGCAGGCCCAGTTAGCCTGAACATCACTACCATCGCCCCGACAGCGCAACTGCATCCGCCTCTGGGAACGGGCCGCGGCATATTCTACGCAGCCTTGCTGCCCGGCGTGCTCGGGATCGTGTTCACTGCCGGTTCGCGCAAGCGCGCCGCTCGCAGCCTGCGCTTCCTGAGCCTGATTGTGGTGCTGGGCTTCTCTACCTTATGGCTCGCTTCGTGCAGCAGTAACAGCAGTTCCACCAAGAACCCAGGAACGCCCGCGGGGTCGTATCCCGTGACCGTCAATGCCACCACAGGAGGCGTGAACCCCGTTAGCGCTTCAGTCACAGTTACGCTCGTGGTCCAGTAGGTCACTAATAATCCGGTAAACAGCGGCACCAGGCGCTCCGTCCCCCGGAGCGCCTTTCCTCTGCGCTGCCGGAACTAAGTCGCCCCGGCCATCGTATCCAAACCCAGGCTTCGCTTGTTTCAAGGCAGCTGAAACGCCGGGGGTGATGAAAAGTGCACTACAATCGGTTACTACATCTCGACGTCGGAGAAAAGAGCCTCACATGAAAAAAACTTTGGGCGCCAGCCTCTTGGCCGCGTTCTGTATCCTGCTGCTTTCCGCATCTCCCGACGCAAAAACTCCCAAGCCGCAATATGACGAAAAGGGCAACCTCGTCCGCCCCGCCGACTATCGCGAGTGGATGTTCCTCTCCTCCGGTTATGGCATGAACTACAGCCCCACGCCCGGCAGTCACGACATGTTTACCAATGTGTTCGTGCCGCGCTGGGCCTACCAGGAATTTCTGGACTCCGGCAAGTGGCCGGAGCAGACCATGTGGGTCGTCGAAGATCGCGGAGCCGAGAGCAAAGGTTCCATCAACCAGCACGGCCAGTTTCAAACCGATTGGATGGGCATAGCCGTCGAAGTAAAAGATTCCGCCCGCTTCCCCGACAAATGGGCATACTTCACTTACGGCGGCACCAACAAAACCTCCGAAGCTATGCCGAAGGGAAACCCCTGCTGGCAATGCCACGAGAACCACGCCGCAGTCGAGCATACTTTCGTGCAGTTCTATCCCACCCTGAAGCCAGTAGCCAAAAAATTCGGCGTCTACAACGAGTCCCGCGAACAAGTGCAAGACGCCAAATAGCCCGTGTAGGGCGGACACTCTTGTCCGCCGCTTTTGACCGTGTTCCTGAGGTTCGAAAGCGAATCGACCGCGCGTGCCGTGGGGATTCTCGTTGTTAGTGGCAGAGCCATTCCCGATTTGCGATTCCCAATCTCCCAGACGAGACTTGACGGAGCTCCCCTCCTTTGCTTTTCCGCCCATGTCTGCGAAACTGGCCACTAGCCACTGATTTCCACATGGGCCGCATTCACGTCCTCTCCGAAAACGTCGCCAACAAAATCGCCGCCGGCGAGGTAGTCGAACGTCCCGCCTCGGTAGTAAAAGAGCTACTCGAAAACTCCCTCGACGCCGGCGCAACCCGCATCAAGATCACCGTCGAAGCCGGCGGAAAAAAACTGATCCAGATCACCGACAACGGATGCGGCATGGTCCGCGACGACGCCATGCTGGCCTTCGAACGCCACGCGACGTCGAAAATCAAGGATGCTGAAGACCTGCTGACTATCGCCACGCTGGGTTTTCGCGGCGAGGCCCTGCCTTCGATCGCGTCAGTCTCCCGCCTGCGCCTGGAAACCCGCGCCCCGGAAGACGCCGCCGGGACCGTCCTCGAAATCAACGGCGGCAAAATCGCCCGCGTCGAAGAAGCCGGACTGCCCGCCGGCACGTCGATCACGGTCCGCGACCTGTTCTTCAACACGCCCGCGCGCAAGAAATTTCTGAAGGCCGAGTCCACCGAGCTTTCCCACATCGCTTCGCTGGTCACACACTACGCGCTCGCGCATCCCGACAAGCATTTCGAGCTGCACTCCGCCACCAACGCCATGCTGGTCGCTCCTCCTGTCGCCGGTTCAAGCGAGCGCGTCTATCAGGTATTCGGCAAAGAAACTTTGGATCAGCTCATTCCCGTGGCCGCGCTGCAACCGCTCGAACATGTCGGCCTGCCGCAGCCTCCGCCCTGGCGCCGTAAGGAAATAGAAATTGAGGAAGATGAAAACGAAAACGAGGGTGGGAAAACAGCGTCATCGAAAAGTCCCGGAGCCATGCGCCTGCACGGCTTCGTTTCCAAACCGGAGATCCAGAAGCTTAACCGCAACTCAATTTTTGTATTCGTGAATGGACGCCTCATCCGCGACCGCCTCGTGCAACACGCCCTCACCGAGGCCTATCGCAACATTATTCCGCCCACGGTTTATCCGGTGGTTTTGCTCTTCCTGGAAATGCCATCGGGAGAAGTCGACGTCAACGTTCACCCTTCGAAAACCGAAGTCCGCTTCCGCCAGGGGAGCGTGATGCACGATTTCGTTCGCGACTCGGTGCGCGCTGCTCTGATGAAAGCCCGCCCCGTCCCCCAGTTCGTCACCGAGATTCGCGCTCACGCCACGGCGGGTCCCGGCCTTACCAGCCCAAGCCTCACTCCCGGAGCGCAACTTGACTGGGAACGATCGTCCGAGAGAGTGCCCGAAAGATTATCCGAGAGACAGCCCGAACAATCGTCCGAACATGCGCTCGGTCCAGTCCTTGTGCCCGGAGCGCCAGCCGTTCGGCAGACAACTTATGATCCCGCGACGGGACGCGGTTTCGCCCTGCATGCTCCAACCGTTCCGCCAATCTCCGGACGCCTTCAGTTCGATGGCGGAATCGCAGTCGAGGCGAATGCTGCCATCCCCGCAGCTCGTGGATTGGAATCGAAAGCCTGGGGCCCGATTCCCGACAACGGATGCGCCCCGGAGATAGATGCGCGAGAACAAGCCCGCGAAGAAGAAGAGTCAACTCTGGCCTCGCTCGCCTCGCTCAAGCCGCTGGGACAAATTCGCAATTCGTTCATCCTGGCCGTGAACGAATCTGGACTCTGGATCGTCGACCAGCATGTAGCTCACGAGCGCGTCTTGTTCGAGCGCATCTTGAAACAGCGCGCCGTTCAGAAAGTAGAAAGCCAGCGCCTGCTGATGCCGATCGTGCTGGAGCTTTCCCCCGCGCAACAGGCAGTCTTCGCCGAAATTTCCGACGAACTCCAGCACAACGGTTTCGAAGCCGAGCCCTTCGGCGCCCGCAGCGTCGCCGTAAAGGTCGCGCCCGCGGGAGTTGAAGCCTCTGCAGTCGAGCATCTGCTGCATGAGCTCCTCGAACAGTTCACCCGTGAAGAACAGTCGCTGAATATGGAAAAGATTCGCGCCCGCATCGCCGCCTCCATCGCCTGCCACGCCGCCATCAAAGTGAACATGCCCCTGGAGCCCCACAAAATGGAGTGGCTACTCGCCGAACTCGCCAAAACCGACCATCCCTACGCCTGCCCCCACGGCAGACCGGTCGTCCTGCGGTATTCTGTAAAGGACATTCAAAAGGCATTCAAGAGGATCTAGCCGAAAGCCGTCAGCTATCAGCTCTCAGCTTTCAGCCAGGGGCAAGAGCGACAGGAGTAGACCACTTGTTGCGCAGAGATCGCCGCTCGTGTTGGTAGCTGCCGCTTAGCTGAGAGCTGATAGCTGATAGCTGAGAGCGTGCTTATGACCGACCAGGAACTCAAAACCGCGCGCCGCGAGAAATGGCGTCTCGATGGCAATCCCATCCGCACCATCGAAAACGCTCGCGCCTTCATCGAGAGCGTAGGCTTCGCGCTGATGTATCCCATGCGCCCAGCCGTGCCGCTTCCCACCTTCATCGGCGCTTTCGTCGGCTCCGACGATCGCTTGCCCGACTGGCAGCACGCCTTCGCCGATCCCCGCGCCGCCGATGCGACGGAGCTCATGGTTCGCCTGCTGCGGGAGCGCACTGCCTACGAAGCCAATCTGTTCGGCGAGAACAACGCCTTCCTGGTAGCAGCCTCGGCGTTTCCATATTTCTACGCGCTGGTCGGCGAACGCAATCCCAAACAGCCCCCGAAGTCCGGTGCTCGCTCGCCCTATTCCCCGCTGGCCTGTGATGCCTTCGACCTGATCCAGCGCAGCGGTCCCGTCTCGAAACAAAAAATGCAGGAAGCCCTCGGCGGCAGCGTCTCATTTCCCGCGCTGGATAAAGCTCTCGGCGAGCTCTGGTCGAACCTCCGCATCACTCGCGTCGACTACAACCGCAGCGAAGGCTCTTTCTGGGACGTGCTCTACCGCTGGGCCCCCGACGCCATTCGCGAAGGCATCAGCCTTTCCGTGGCCGAGGCGCTCTCGGGCCTGCTCTCGAAATATCTGGAAGCCGCGGTCGCAGTCGAGCAATCCGAACTGGAAATTTTCTTCGGCAATTTCGTAGCCCGCTCCAAAGTCCGCGATGCCGTCAACGCCCTGCTGGCCGCCCGCGAGCTAAGCTTCACGCAAGTCGCCGGCCGCTCCATGCTGCAGATCACCCCGGCGAAAGTCGCGTTCGACCCCGCCGCACAAGCCGCCGCCAGACAAACCGCCAGAGAAGAAAGACAAGAAAGAAAAGAGAGACTTGCGAGCAGCACCGCCGCCGTCCCTGCCGGCAGCCCGCCCCGAGCGAACTCGAAGCCGCGGCCATCCGCCCCACGCGCCAGACGTCCCTTCAACAAGTTCAGCCCCGGTCCTCGAAACGAAGGCCCTCGAGGTGGCAAGCCCACCGGCCCCAAACGCCGCCAGCCATGACGATTGTTCTCAGACGATAAGGCCGACATGCCTGCGCCCGCCGACGCCAACGCCCCCTACCGCGGCCGCCTCGCTCCCTCGCCCACCGGCCTGCTGCATCTCGGCCACGCCCGCACCTTCTGGACCGCCGCCCAGCGCGCCGCCGAACACCACGGCCAGCTAATCCTCCGCAACGAAGACCTCGACCCGCAACGCTGCAAGCCCGAATTCGTGAACGCTATGTATGAAGACCTCCACTGGCTAGGCATCGAATGGACCGAAGGCCCCGACCGCGGCGGCCCCTTCGCACCGTACTCGCAAAGCGAACGCCGCCCACACTATCTCGCCGCCTGGAAAACTCTGCGCGCCAGCGGACTAATCTACCCCTGCGTCTGCTCCCGCAAAGACGTAGCCCAATCCGCCAGCGCCCCCAACGAAAATGACTCCGACGACGAACCCATCTACCCCGGCCACTGCCGCCCCGCCACACCCGGACGCAACCCCGACCCAAGTGGAGACTACCTCGCCTCATGTGGCGACGGACGCCTCGTCCGTCCCGCGGAGGCGAAGCCCCGCGGAACCCATCCCAACAGCCGAGCGCTAGATCCCATCTCCACAAATCTCGACCCCACACCCACCCACCCCAAAGCCGCAAACTGGCGCTTCCGCGTCCCCGACAACGAACCCATCCACTTCACCGACCTCCACCTCGGCCCCCAACTCTTCATCGCCGGCCGCGATTTCGGAGACTTCATCGTCTGGCGTCGCGACAACATCCCCGCCTATCAACTCGCCGTAGTCGTCGACGACGCAGCCATGCAAATCACCGAAGTCGTCCGCGGCGCCGACCTCCTGAAGTCCACCGCGCGCCAGATCCTCTTATTCCGCGCTCTGGGCCTTCCCATCCCCGCCTACTATCACTGCGACCTAATCCGCGACGAAGCCGGCGTCCGTCTAGCCAAACGCCACGACGCTCTAAGTATCCGGCACCTGCGCGAATCAGGATGGACCCCAGAACAGGTTCGACTCAGGCAGTGACCGCCCAACCTATGCGAGGACCACCCCAACTCATGTGGCGACGGACGCCCCGTGAGCCTGCCCTGAGCGAAGCCGAAGGGTCCCGCGGCGGCGAAGCCCCGCGGAACCCATCCCAACAGCCGGTGCGAGTGTTGGGCTTTAGCCCGTGTACAATCGTTAGCTCCGCAATGACAGACGATCCCAACCAACCTTCCACCACCCCCACCTCGCGCAAACTCATCATCGCCATCGACGGCCCCGCGGGCGCCGGCAAAAGCACCATCGCCTCGCGCCTGGCTCGCAAGCTCGGCTACGTGAACCTCGAGAGTGGAGCCATGTACCGCGCCCTCGCGCTCAAAGCCATCGACCACGATATTTCTTTTGACGATGAAACCGCGCTGACCAAGCTGGCCGAGTCGTCCCGCATCCAGCTCGAGCCCACAATCGGAGGCAACCGCACGTTACTCGACGGCCATGATGTTTCCTCGCGCATCCGCGAGCGCGATGTCACCGAAGCCGCGTCGCGCGTCTCGGTACATCCGCAAGTCCGCGCATGGATGGTCAGTCACCAGCGCGAGATGGGTGCGGGCGGTGGCGTAGTGATGGAAGGCCGCGACATCGGAACCAAAGTTTTTCCCGACGCGGATTTGAAGATTTTTCTCGACGCCGACCCCGTGGTCCGCGAGCAGCGCCGCATGGAGCAGCAAAAAATCAGAGGTGAAGTAGCCGCCAGCACCGCCGCCGACCTGCGCGAGCGCGATCACCGCGATCGCACCCGGTCCGTATCCCCGCTAATCGCAGCCCCCGACGCCGTAGTAATCGACTCAACAAAATTAACCGAAGACGAAGTCCTGGAAAAAATCGAAACCCTAGCCGAGAAAAAACTAACCCCTGCCCCCTGACCCTGCTGGCGGTGTCCAATCCGTGTGGCGACGGACGCCCCGTCCGTCCCGCGGAGGCGAAGCCCCGCGGAACCCATCCGACTGCTGACCGCTAAAGTCCGACCCTGGCCCCTAACCCCTGGCCCCTAACCCCTGACCACTGCCCTTCAATTCTCCGTCGGCTCCACTTTATCCTTCGGCGCCGGCAGCGACTTCGCCGGCTTATCGTGTTTCGCCCCGGGCACTCCGCCCGAAACTCCGCCAGAGATGCCTTCCTTCGGCCCACCCCGCACCGCAGCCCTCCGAATCTCGATCCCGCCGTGCTCGTTGTTGAGCACCACATGCGCCGTGGCGTTGCCCACCGTACCGCTCGCATTGCCTTTGTCGTCGCCGTTGTCCACTTTCAATTCCGAAAAGTCAGACTGAATCTCCCCATCGCGAGTGCGGGCATCCAGGCGGAAGCCAGCCTTCTCCGGTATCCCCAAATGAATGTCGCCCTCGCGGTTATCAATCTGCACGTTGCCCATCGACCGCATTTCCACGTCGACGCCGCCGTTGTCGTCCTGTAGCCGCACGTCGCCCGAAACATCTTCCAGCCGGATATTCTTCGACCGCGTCAGCAGGTGCAGCGGCCCCGAAATCTCCTCAGCGTGCAGATCGTCGGAATCCAGGCTCAAATTGCCGTCGATCTTCGAAAACTCCATGTCGGTGCGCGAAGACTTGAAAGTTACGCTCTTTCCGAGATGAGCCAGCTTTACGCTCTCATCGAACTCGCCCTCCAATTGCACCGCGCCTTTCACGTCCGACACCGAAGTTTCGTTCAGCCGCCCGTCCACACGCACGTCGCCCGTGATCTGCTCGATCTTCGCCGAGCCTTTTTCCAGACTCATCTTCACATTGCCCGTAACATCTTCCACTTCAACGTCGCCATGCTGCACAGCCAGGTCCAGATTGCCATCGCGGCCGATCACGTTCACGTCCCCGCGCCGCGACACAATCGATACCGACGCCTTGCGCGGCAAAGTTATATCAAGATCGCTCTTGATCGAGTGTTCGCCCGCCGCCTGAGTCTTCGCGTCGAGTGTAACCATGCCGCCAGACACGGTAATTGTCGGCTTGGTTTCAGAATTGTATTTGTCGGCGTCGCTCTGGCTATCCGCGCCCACACGCTTGCGCACCACCACCGTGATCTTGTTGTCGTCGGAAGTATGCACGCTCACCGCGCCGTCGCTGTCGATCACTTTCAGGCTCGCTCCCGCAGGGAAGTCCTGTTCCAGATGGTCGTCGAAGCTATAGTTGTCGCCGAAAATGTTGTTGAAGTCTTCGTCGTCAATATTGAATTGGTCCCGAATATTGGGCCAGTGCTCGCGCAACCGCACCGCCTGTGTCGCCGTCAGCCCGCTGATCACGATCAGCACCACCAGCAGAACTCCGCCGGCGCCGATCCCGGGAGCGCGCTGCCCGGTTCTTTGCGCCTGCATATGCTCGGCCAGCTTGATCACTCCCCAAAGAATCAGCAGCAACGGCCAGTAATGCGCGAACCAGATTCCCAGACTCGACCACGACAGCAGATGCAGGTTGCCCAGCAGGAACACGACCCCTACGAGAATCAGCACCACCGGACCGGCAAACGAGCGGCGGCGTCGCGGCGGAAGCCCCGGGTTCGGCATGATGGGGCTTGGCGTGAATTGGTTCGGCACGATCGGGTTAGGCGTTCCAAAGTTAGACATGATTCACCTCCCCAGAAGCAGGCGGTTGTTCCGACTCCGGCGCAGCCCCGGACGGAGTCGTGTCCGGTGGCGCTCCCGCCGGAGGCGTCGGTGGAAAGCCGGTCGGGGGTGTCGGAGGAAATCCTGTCGGTGGAATGCCCGCCACCGGGGGCAGCGGACCGATGTGTCCTTCCGACGAAGCATTGCTCTGCATCAGTTTCACAATACCGATCACCAGCAGAATCGCCGGCCAGGTACGGTCGAATCCAATATGCCCGGCGTTGTCGAGCAGGAAAAGCACGCCAACTGTGACCAGGATCGCCGGCCCCATCAGTTTGCGTGTGCGGCAACGCTCGCAGAGACACGTGTGGCGGTTGGACTCGATCAATCCCCAGTTCTTGGCAAAGATCCAACACCCCAGCGCGATCAGGATCAGTGGCCAGAAACGATGCAGGCCAAACTCGAACAGACCCACCGTGTGCAGCAGGAAAAGCACACCCAGGCCAATCAGGATCACGGCGCCGGTCGGGACCTTGGCGGCGTCAATCTTCTCTCCGGAACCGCCGATGCCGAAGTTTTGCGCCAAGCCAAAAGGATCAGGAACCGGTTGGCCCAGTTGCAATGCTCTAGCCGTCCGCACCGCGTCGATGATCTGGTAGAAGTAGAAAAATCCCAGCGAGATGCCCAGCACCATATCCACATACCAGGGCAGGTCCGCGCTCAGGCCAACGATCATCAGCACGAAAATCACCAGGTGGGAGAGTCCCTTGGCGTATTGCGAGCAGTAGACAGCTCCCACGCCGAACGGGAAAAATCCAGCCAGAATGCCGGCTACCGTCGGATTGGGCCCCGAGGTTGGCCCCGGCGGAACTTTTAATCCCGGGCCCTGATCCATGAACTGCTGGTAGCCAGTTTGTGCAGGCGGCGGTACTACTGGTGTGAATCCCGCTGCCGGAGTTGTGCCGTCAAGCCGTGCTGCGAGACAAGGCTCGCAGTAAATCACTCCGCGGACATCGCGGGTACATGTGCCGCAAAGTGGCTTGCCGCAAGTGCGGCAAAACGCCACTGCTGCAGCGTCGTGGTTGGCGCAGTTCATACGAACCTCCTGTACGTGGTCACCGGCACTACAGGCAGATCGTTGCCTTCGAGAAGTTGGACAGAGGGTGAGAGCGGAGCGCTCGCGAGAATCAGATGGTTTTCCGTCTCGCTGTAATTGCGCTCCTGTTTCTGTTCGGGCTCCTTGCTAGTGTCGTTCTTATGGTCTTTCGTTTTCGCCGGACCCGGCTCGGCTGGAGTCACGCTGCGCTTGAATTCGCGCACCCGCGATTCGATTTCATAGACGAACCGGATGTTCTCGTAATACCGCACTACGCGAGCCTGCGTCATGTTGTAACTGTGACGTAGAGCCGTGGGCCGCAAGCTGATCTGCCGCACGTCCGCCGGCTTGACCCCGAGAACGGTCAGTCCCACCGACAGCGCGAAGAACGCCATGCCAAACGACATGGCGAATCTGGGTTGCCGGATGGTTCCCCACACCGGCTCGCCTACGCCTAAAGCCCATGCCTGCACCCGCTCCAGCCACGAAACCCGCGGCTGGGTTGTGAGCACAGCAGAGCCCAGGCGATCGCTTGCAATCCCCGTAGTTGACGCCAGAACATTTTCGACCAATCCGGCTGGAGGCTCCACCTCCGTGAGAGACTTCAGCCAGTTTCGGCCTGCTTCGGCTTCCACAAACAGCGCTCCGCAGTTAGAACAAACCTTCGCGTGCGCACGGAAGCCTTCGAGCTTGGCGCCACTCAGGACACCATCCATCATGTCCGCGAGCAGAGCGTCGAACTCGTTGCAAATCATTCCGTTACTGGTCTTTTCTTCTTTGTGATCTGGCATCACATCACCTGCTTATAGGTACGTTGTAAGAGGCGCGCAAGTTCCGCTCGCCCTCTATTTATTCTTGATTTCACGGTACCCTCCGGAACCTTCAAAACGGTTGCAATTTCGCGATAGTCCATATCCTGTAAGTCCCTTAGAATCACCGCTTCCCGCAGTTCCGGGGAGAGCTTCCCCAAAGCCGCATGCACGGTCTCCCCCACCTCCCGGCTGCGCACGTGGGCGTCCGGAGGGGCGGATTGGTCCTGAATTTGCTCACTGAGCGGCACCGCGTCCTCGTGCTCGGAAGTGGCGTCGATCGAATCAGTTAGGCGCTGCTGCTTGCCTTTGCGGAAGTGATCGACCAGCAAATTGCGCGTAATCGTCGTCACCCAGGTGGCAAATGCGCCTTTGGTGTGGTCGTAAGTGGTGAGTGTGCGGTACATCTTGATGAAGACTTCCTGTGTGAGGTCTTCGGCGTCGTCGCCCGATCCCGCGAAACGATAGCAGATGTTATAGATACGGCGGTTATAAGTGCGCACGATTTCCTCCCAGGCCACGGCATCGCCGGCGATACAACGGCGAACCAGCATCGCAACGACCTGGACGTCTTCCACCCCGTTACTCCCCGGAACTGCTGGATGACAAAAAGCGTGAGACTTTGCGACACGCGGTCAAAATGTGAGCGTCAAAAAAACCGAAAAAACGTCAAAAATGACGTCGAAAATCACGCCGAACGTGATTTCGAAACCCCTGAGCCGCACGCTTCAGTCCTGAAACCATTGACCCTGAGAGACTTAAGCCGTGTGGGCCGCGAACGCAAAATCGTCCCCACAAGACAATACGCTGATGTGGACGCCAAAGTTCTCGCTCGCAAGTTTATGTAAAACAACGGAATTGTAGCAGCGCGGAGAATCGCTGACGCGATTCTCCGCGTTCGAGCGGGCTCAGGGCAAGCTGAATTGGCTGGCGCCACGCACCTGTGGCGACTGAGATCTCTCCGCCGCGATGAAAAACGCGGACGTCGGGATGACAGGGGAACGGCGGCGTTTTGGGTGCCGGCGTTCGGGAAGATGCCGGTCGAGCTTCGCTCGGACCGGGACGGGCGAGGCGCCCGTCGCTCCATGGTTCATTTACATGGGTTATTTCGATGGCGCTAGTGCGGGCGCGGGATATTCTGGCAGCGTTTCTTTGTTGACGTTGGTGCGCTTTACTTCCAACTCGTCGAAGAGGATCGACGGGGCTACTACGCTGTGCGGAATGTTCAGCAGGTGGCTGCGGATGTAGAAATCGTCGCCGGCGGCCACCAGGCCGCTGCGCAGGGAGCGCGTATCGAGATCGCCGAAGACGGCGCCACGAACCAGTTCTTCGTGCCCGTCTTTCACCCAGACTTTGTAAATCAGGCGAGGCGCGAGTTTGCCGCCGAAAGTGTCTACGAAGTAGCCGTAGGGGAGGTCGCGCTGCTTGCACAGGTCAAGCAACTTTTTCTTCATGTCGTCGTGAGGAACGGGCTGCGAGGAACTCACGATCAGGTTCGCGGTATGCGGCTCAGTAGGATATGACGGTACGCGGGCGCGCCCGTGGCCGTTGGAGGCGGGAAAGTCGCGAATGGGCTGGCGGCCGATCAGATAATTTACCAGCGTGCCGTTTTCAATGACGGAGACGCGCTGGGCGGGAACGCCTTCGTCATCGATTTCATAGTGGCCGAGCAGGGGTTGGTTTTTGTACGACGAGATCGTGGGATCGTCGACCACGGAAAGAAAATCGGGCAGGACACGGCTCTTGTAGCTGTTGGCGAACTCTTTCGTGGTGCGGCCATTCTTGCCCAGTTCAGGCTTGTAGCCCAGAACGTTATCGCCCACCAGGTCGCCAAAGATTACGACACTGGCGGTGGGCGAGAAAAGCACCGGACCGCGGTATTCCTCTTCGACGACCGGCGCCTCGCGGAGATCTTTCAAGGTTCCGGCCAATTTTCTTGCTTCGGCCACGAACGTCTCAGCCGAGGGCAGCGCGGTCACGCTGTCCACGGAGAAATCTTTATCGCGCTCCAGTCTCATGCCGTCCGCCGCCTGGGTGCGAGCCGAGAAATTCATTTCGTAGTAATTCTGTCCGCTGCGCACTACCGTGCCTTCGGAAGTGACGAAGTAGCGGTTGACGGCCTCAAATTTCAGCGAAGACTCGAAGGTCTCGATCTGCGGGTCGGTTTTGTAGAGCGCGGACGCGTCTACGAGCATCCTGGTCCAGGGGTGGGGATCGAACTCGAGCTTTACCAGCGGGCCCACGGATTGCACTGGCGTGGCGTGGGCAAAGTCATCTACCGGCTGATCGATGGTGAGTTGCTTGAGTTGCGCCTGTTTGGCGGTGAGGGATTGGGCGGCCTGTTTGTAAGCGGTGTCGGTGGCCAGCCAGAGCTGGTTGCGCAGGGCGAGCACGTCACCATCGACGGGCAGGAAATTTACGGTACCCTCGCCCTGCCCGAAATAGCTGTCCTGTTTGTAATCGCCGATGCGGACGACTACACGCAAGAAGCGGAAACGGGTGCGAAGATCGGTGCGCAATGCGCCGAACGCGGCTTCGGCGGAATAGTCATCGAAATCGATGACGCGATACTCGATGTAATAAGGCGCGGCAACATCTTCCAGCTTCAATTTCGACTTGGAGCGATCCAGTTCGGCGCGCATGGCCTGGAGGACGGGATCGGCGCCGGCGGCGGCCTGCCAGTCTTTTGTTTGAGAAACAGGGGTTTGAGAAACAGGGGTTTGAGAAACAGGGGTCAGGGGATAGGGGTCAGGGAACAGGGGGGATCGCGCAAACGCCGGAGGGATGCACAGACTCAGAAGAATAAACGGCACAGCAGCGAGCTTCGACGGCTTACGGGCTGTTTCCATTCGCGTGATCGTCACTGTTGTCATCATTGCTGCCCCCGACCTTTCTCGTCCGCGGAAGCCTCGGACGGGCTGGGCAGGATGGGAGCCCGGTTGAGGGCATGGGCGCGCTTTTGCACTTCGATTTCCGAGAACAGCATGGCGGGTGCGGCAGCTGCGACTGGAATCTGGCCGGATTCGGCGCCACACATGCCGTTGAAGACGTCGGTTTTATCGCCAGTGACAAGAATGCGATTCAGCGCGGCCAAGGGAGTGCCAACAATATCGACTCCGCGGACAAGCTGGTCAGGACGGCCATCGGCGTAGACGCGCCACACCATCACGGGCAAAACCTGGAAGGCCTGCGGCATCGCCCTTTGCGTAAGGGTGAAGCCGCCTTGAATATCTTCGAAATAGAGGCCGTAGGGTTTGCCCTGTTTCTTCACTTCGTCGATCAGCTTCTGGCGCAATTCGGAATCTTTGACGGTGTGCGTGGAAGAGACGATCAGGTTGCCTTGCCTCCCCGTGGGCATCAGGCCAGGCTGCGAGCGGCCGTGTCCGTTGGAGTTGGCGAAATTCTTGATGGGCATGCGCGACATGAGGAAATCTTTCAGGACGCCGTCTTTGATCACCTCGACCCGCACGGCCGGCATCCCTTCGTTGTCGAACTCGTAGTAGCCTCCGAGATCCATTCCGTTCAGAGTGCGCAGGGTGGGATCGTCGACTACGCTGAGGAATTCCGGCAGCACCAACTGATTTACTTTCTTGGTGAAAGTCTGACCTTCTTTTTCGCCGCGCTGGCGATGACCTTCGAGACGGTGGCCGAGCACTTCGTGGAAGAAGACCGCGGCAGCGCGGCCGGAAAGCAGGGCGGGTCCGTCGAACGGCTCGGCTGCGGGGGCGTCGCGCAGGGCTTTGAGATCGGAAGCCATCTTTTCCACGCGAGCGGCGATTTCGGATTCCGGCGGCAGGTGGTTGAGGCTTTCTGCCTGAAAAGTTTCTACCCGCATCAACTCCATGCCGTCGGGTGCGAGCGTGCCCGCTTCGATGGACATGCGAATGGTAGCGCCGGGCGTTACCACGTGGCGGCCTTCGGTGGAGGCGAACCGCAGCCGCGTTTCCTGCGCGATGATCACCACGGCGGAGGAATAAATGTACGGGTACTGGCGAAAGTACGCAGAATATTCGCGCGCCATTTTCTCCATGGCGGCGCGATCGGGCGGGGCAACGAGATCCTGGTAGTCGGCGTGGCTTGGGGCTTTCTCTTCGGAGAAATCCGGCGAGGTGTCTTCTTCCTCGGCATGAACCTGCTTGCCGGTCTTGACGTTTAAATAGGCTTTGGAAGCCTTGCGGTATTCCTCGTAGGTGAGGCGCCAGAGTTCGTGAGCGAGGGCGTCGCGGTCATCGTCGAGCACCAGCGTTCCGGAAGTGATGGCGGAGGTGCGGCTCTGCTCGTGACTGTTGTCGAGTACGGGAGATCCTATGCGCATGGTGACGTCAGCCGCACGGCGGCGGGTCTGGGTGAAATTAATCAGGCCGCCCTGAATGCCCATGGCGACCGAAACGCTCTGGTCGTATACGGAATAGCTCATGTAGTAGGGGGCGGGGTCGAGCTTGCCGAGGCTGGATTGGGCGCGCTGCAATTCCTGTTGCATGGTGGAGAGCAGGGCGTCGGGTTTTTCTGTCGGCGGGGTGGCTGCCCAGGCATGCGCTGGAGCAAGAAGCGCGATAGCTAAGATGCATCCAGCGAGATTGCGGCCAGATTGATTTGTCATCTTGGACCAGGCTTTTCGTGGTGACGGCGGATTTAACTTTAGCCTAACAGACTGGTTCGAGGAAGAGCGTCCACATTCATCCAACTACTCGCTGGTGAAATAATCCACCGTGACGGGATTTTCGAAGAGCGAGTAATCGCGGGTGACCACGGTGATGCCGCTTTCGGTGACGAAGTAGCGCTGGCGGTCGGCTTCGGCGTCGAAGCCGATCGTGGTGCCTTCGGGGACGTGGACGTCGCGGTCGAGAATGGCGCGGCGGATGCGGCAGCGGCGTCCGACGCTGACGTGGGAAAAGAGGATGGAGTCGTCGACTTCGGAGTAGGAATTCACGCGCACGTCGGGAGAGAGAATGGAATTTTTTACGGAGCCGCCGGAAACGATGCAGCCGTGGGAGACGATGGAATCGACTGCAGAGCCGGTGCGTCCGGTTTCGGCGAAGACGAATTTCGCCGGCGGATACTGGCGCTGGTGGGTGCGGATGGGCCACTCTTCGTCGTAGAGATTGAAGATGGGGGAGACGGAGACGATGTCCATGTTGGCTTCGTAATAAGCCTCGAGCGTGCCTACGTCGCGCCAGTAGTGAGCTTCTTTTTTGTTTTCGTCGACGAAGTCGTAGGCGAAGACGCGATAGTCGGCGACCATTTTGGGCAGAATGTCTTTGCCGAAATCGTGGCTGGAGGTGGTGTCTTCGGCGTCCTTGAGGAGCACGGGGATCAGCACGTCGGCATTGAATAGATAGACGCCCATCGATGCGGAGACTTTGGCCGGATTTAGAGTGGAACGCAGTTGCGTGGTTTTGGGCTTTTCTTCGAAGCCATTGACGCGTCCGTCCTTGTCGATATCGACCACGCCGAAGCGGAAAGTTTCTTCGGGGGCGATCTGGATGGTGGCCATAGTGATGTCGGCGGCGGAATCCTTGTGCTGGCGCATCATCTTGCCGTAATCCATTTTGTAGATGTGGTCGCCGGACAGGATCAGAACGTGCTTGGGCTGTTCGGAGCCGATGGAATAAATATTCTGGTAAACGGCGTCGGCGGTGCCTTGATACCACTGGTCGCTCACGCGCTTCATGGGGGGGAGGACTTCGACGAATTCTCCGACTTCGCGGCCGAGGATGTTCCAGCCTTCGCGGATGTGGCGGTTCAGCGAGAGGGCTTTGTACTGGGTGAGGATGTAGACGCGGCGCAGGTCGGAGTTCAGGCAGTTGGAGAGCGTGATGTCGATGATGCGGTAAATGCCGCCGAAGGTGACGGCAGGCTTGGCCCGGTCGCGAGTGAGAGGATAGAGGCGCTCTCCGGCGCCGCCCGCGAGTAGAACTCCGAGAGTGTCTTTCATCGACATCGGAAGCACCGTTGAAAAACAGTAGATGGTAGCACAGCTGTCATAGGTTGCTGTGCGGTCGTCGTGTAAAGGTTCGTATAATGCCAGCGGCGCGGCGGAGGGTAACAATGGCTGGGAAGATGAAAAAGCGCGAGACTGGCGGGAATGCGGGAATTGAGCGCGGCGACCGTGGTCTGGGGATGGACTGCGGGATTACGCGGCGCGATTTTCTGAACGCTACGCTGCTGGCTTCGGGCGGGCTGCTGATGGGTTCTGCATCTCCGGCGGAGTTGATGGCTGCTCAGAATGCTGGGCAGGAAAAATCTTCCGACGACAGTTGGACGGGGTACGGCGGCGTCGGCGACTACGCGAATTCAAACGGCAACACCCGCGCCGTGCTGGAAGCGGGGCATCAGATTCGCGATGGGTTGTTTGAGAGCCCGGCCGCGGGCGTGATTGAGACTGGCGAAACTTATGATCTGGTCGTGGTCGGCGGGGGAATCAGCGGGCTGGCTGCGGCTCTGATTTTTCAGCGGCAGGCGGGCATGGGCAAGACTTGCCTGGTGCTCGACAATCATCCCATCTTTGGCGGCGAGGCCAAGCGCAACGAGTTTCTGGTGGATGGTCACCGGCTGACTGCGCATCAAGGGTCAGCACTGTTTCAGGTGAATTACCCTCACAGTTTTATCATGCGCTTCTATGAATCCATCGGGCTGGAGAAACCGCGACTTGAATATCAGAAGTGGGCCGGACCCGACCCCGAGATTCCGCTTACCACTACACCGTATCTTGCTTCAGCTCCCTACGGCCTGTATTTCGGAGCGAAATTCGGGCAGCCGCAAGGGGTGTGGCTGACCGATCCGTGGGGCAAGAAGTTGGAAGGAGCTCCGATTTCCGCGACGGCGCGGGAAGAGTTGCTGAAGTCTCAATCGCCGGGCTCCGCGCAGGCGCCGCGCTACCGGGGCGACGCCATCTCGCGCCGGCTCGACACGATGACTCTCGAAGACCACATCATGCAGAGTCGCGGCATCAGCCGCGAAACCGTCCGAACATTTCTCTCGACCGACGAGGGCGGAGCTTTCGGCCTGGGGGCCGACGCCCTTTCCGGCTACACCGCTTATGCCTTCGATGCCCTCGGCAAATTGGCCGACGAGGAGCCGCAGATGTTTCCTGACGGCAACAGCGGCATCGCCCGCCTGATCGTGAAGACGATGATTCCGGAATCGATTGCCGGCGATCGCACGCTGGAAGACGTGTGCCGCAACAACGTGAATTTTGCTGCGCTCGACCGAGCCGGAGCGTCCGCGCGAATTCGCCAGGACTCGACTGCCGTCTGGCTGAAGCACGACGGCGAGCCGGAGAAAGCGGAGTCGGTCACGGTCGTCTACACACGTGGCGGAAAAACTTACCGGGTGAAGGCCCGGTCCGTAATTATGGCCGGCGGCAGCTGGACCACGAAACACATTGTTCGCGATCTTCCGGACGATCGCAAAGAGGCGTATGCCCAGTTCCATCGCTCTCCCTGCATGCTGGCCAACGTCGCGGTCCGCAACTGGCGGTTTCTTTACAAGATGGGGATTTCCGGCTGCCAATGGTTCGAGGGCCTCGGAACTTATCTGCAAATCCGCAAACTGGCGCTTTGTGGCGGCGATTCGCCGACCTTTGGACCGGATTCTCCGGTGGTGCTCACGATCAAAGTTTTGTACTCGCACCCGGGGCACTCCGCTGAAGAGCAAGGCCACATGGGTCGCGCGGAAATGATTTCTACACCATTCCGCGAGTACGAGCGGCAGATCCGGCAGCAACTTACCGAGATGTTTGCGCGCTCGGGCTTCGATGCTTCCCGCGACATCGCCGGGATCATTCTGAACCGTTGGGGGCACGCCTACGCGAGTCCGGCTCCCGGATTTTACTTCGGCAAAGATGGCAAGCCAGCGCCGGGGGATGTTCTTCGGGCAGCTCCGTTTGGAAGAATCGCCTTCGCCAACGTGGATCTCTCCGGGATGCCCGATCACAAATCGTCGATTATCGAGGGGAATCGCGCGGTGGAGCAGGTGCTGGATCAGGTGTTGAAGGATTGAGCGGAGGGGCGGCGGAAACCGGGCGAAGGTGCAGAGACTCTACGTGCAGGAAGAGAGAAAGCGGCTAGCCGCTAAAGCCGACCCATCTCATAAATGTCCGCCCGGTGCCTCGACGAGCGTAATAGAGATTTTTCGCCAACTACCGAACTGCACATTGCGAAGAAGTGGGCAGCGTCGTTATGATTTTGCAGTTATGAGCGAATGCGTCTAACCGTCCACAGGCGTCTCGTCACAAGCTCGTGACATGGGGTGTCAGTCGCAGTAGAATCCCTGCGTTCCAGTTGGGGATCCCAGAACCCATGTCACTGCTCCTCTTTGGTTCCGCTTTCGTGCGGCCGTACCCGGACGATCAAGCTGAGCTTGCGGACGCGGCGTGGCGGCCAAGCAGTCTCGACTTCAGCCAGACAGCTAGCAATTCCGGCGGCGGAACCGGCGTAGATGGTTTCGTTGCATTCCTAAAAGCCATCGAAGCAGCGACCTTCAACTCCATTGACTCGTTAGGAGTGATCGGCCATGCGGACCCCGGGGTGCTCGCACTTGGTGGCACGATGCATGTGGGCGGCGGGGTAATCAATGCGACTGAGGGGCAAAAAATCCATAAGGCGAATCTCGAATGGGCGATCAAGCACAACATTATCCAGCCCCTGCGAAACCGGTTCAAGCGCACGGATAACACTGTGCCGACCATGATTCTGTTTGGCTGTCATGCCGGAGCGACTGACGAATTGCTCATAGCTTTGCGGGATGCCTTCAATCTGGGATCGTGCCAGGGTTTCACAAAGGAATTGGAGTGGTGCAAAAACGATCTACGGGGTCATATTATTGAGCGGGGGCGTGTGCGCGTGAAGGTCGACCCTCGGCCCCGCTGCGCCAGTTTTCCGACCGATGTATGGAGGCTAAAGCCTGACACGTGGAAATAGACAGATCACACAGGCCACCAAGAGAGGCCCGGGGCTTGGGGGCTGGTCAGACTCCCGCTGAGCATGGTTAGCACTGATGGGAGTAAAAGAAGCGCCGCCCCCGAGGGCCAATACGATGGGAACATACCAACCGAAATCCTAACACTCTACATCACGCTCAAACTCCTCCGATGAGGTTGATGACAGATGTTACGCCAATTGAGGCGGTGACCTACCCGTCGCAACTCGGATAACTTCCTGCCTGCCGACGATGCAGCAGCTTAGCTGCGATGCGTTCCGCCTGCACTTCACTCAAAGCGATAGCGGAGAGCTTCTGCGACGGCTCGATATCCAATTCGCCGGTAGATCGAATTAGATGTGGGATTCGCCAGGTCCGTGTAGAGGATGCAGCGATGTCCAGCGTCACGCAGCCGTTTCGAAAGTGCGTGAACGAACGCCGCCGCGTACCCATGTTTCCGCTTTTCGGGGGGCGTGTAGACGCCGGACAGGCGGACTACTCCATCGACCGGGTCGCGGGCAACAGCCATAGAGACCGTTTCTGCGTTTCGATCCCACAACCACAGTTGTCCGGCCGCCAACGCTCGATCCACACGAAGTTCGGTATCGTCAGCCGACTCACCGATTTCTTGCTGGAAAGCGCGGGTCCAGAGAATCATCAAGCTGCGGTCTTTCGCACCTGCCTGCCGCAAGGTGCCTGCGATATCGGGAACTTCTCTGACCTCCAGAAGTTCATAAAGGCGGTTCCCCTGGAAAGGCGTGGCTGCGGATTTGGAACGCTCGCTCCATTGGCCGGAGAAAATCGCCGCTGTCCGCGCCTCGCCGTTGACTCCTGGCAGAGAGATACCCGCGTCCGCAATCGCGTCGGCCATTGCCGCCGCTACCGGCGGTTCCATCGGTGTCAACGTCGCCGGAAATGTCAGGGGCGACTGCAGCACGACGCCAACAACGTCTTCCCGTTGAATTGCTATCCAATAGCGGCCCGGATCGCCTTGCGCAACGCGCGCATGCAGGATAGAGAGAACCAGATTGTGGAGAACCGGTTGCGTGGAAAGAAAAACTCCAGCTTTGCTCAAAACGAATGCAGGATCTTCACTGAACACCACCTTGAGTTCCATTTGGGCGATTTTACTTGGTTTGGAGTGCCCGGTCTGAATGGGCTCATAGCCCCGTCGAGCTTCGCTCGACCGGAGAGCCGAGGGCGGCTGTCCCCACATGAGCATCTCGCAAAGACACCCATGTCGAATCCGCTACCTACGTTTCCTCGATCTTGATGCGGAGCGACTTCAGGAACTTCAGGTCCTGATCGTTGACCTTTAACTCGGGGTTGGTGTTGATGGTGGTGACCAGAGAAGCTTTGTCGGAAGCTTTTTCGCCCTGCTTGCTGACGCCGATGGTGGCTTCGAGGACCAGGAAAATATCGTACCCGCCCTCTTTGATGCGGGAAACGACCTCGGCAATTTCTTCCGAGTCGGAAAGCGATTCGTTGATGGCTTCGCCGAGTTCCTTCATGAGTTGTTTCAGTTGCTGATCCACTAGGTCCCCCTGGCCGGGCCACGGCCACACTCCTTGGATGCCCCGGGCGGGGGAACGGTTCGCTGCCCCGGCTCAGTTGCGCCATTGTAGCGCCGGAGGCTGTTAAAATCGAGGCCGTGAGCCACATTTCTGCCGCACGGAAGTTAGGGGCTGCCACGCGGGTGGCGGGGCAACTCTTTAGTGAGCAGGCGGTGCGGAGCCGCGCCTGGGGTGCGGTGCTGCAGGGGGCGCGCGCCACGGCGCGGTCGTTCGGGCAAGTGGCCCACGTTTTGTGGCTGGAGGTGACCGGCACGGTTTTCCTGTTCATGGCAGTATTCGGCGGATTCGCGCTGGCGCGCGAGTATACGAAGTACCAGGCGGGACACGCTACCGCAGGGCGCGTGCTGATTGCAGTCGGCTTCACGCTGGCGTTTGCGTGGTTTGGGGTGAGCTCGTTCTGGAGGGTGAGGAAGAAGGCCAGGCTACGCGAATGAGCGTTTTCTAACGCAGTTCTCTTCTGTGCGCACGATTTCCTTCAGAGCAGAATCCTAGCTGCGGGGCGGTTCAGCTAACGGCGGTTTTGCAAAATGGCCAACAAGATAAACGTTTCAGCCGACAAGGTCGACGCACGAGAACTCCCGGTTGAAACTTCCTCGCACATTGCGGTGAAACCTCTCTACGGGCCACCTGATCTCAAAGGTTCCGACTACGAGAGCGAGATTGGGTATCCCGGCGAATATCCCTTTACGCGCGGGGTGCAAGCCACCATGTACCGCGGCCGGCTGTGGACCATGCGGCAATACGCCGGCATGGGCGACGCCGAGGAATCGAACAAGCGCTACAAATATCTGCTGGCCAACGGGACCACCGGGCTTTCTGTGGCGTTCGACTTGCCCACGCAGATTGGAATGGATTCGGACCATGCGCTGGCCGCGGGCGAAGTGGGCAAGGTGGGCGTGGCCATTGATTCGATCGAGGATATGCAGCGCCTTTTCGACGGCATCGAGCTGACGAAAATCTCAACATCGATGACCATCAATGCAACCGCATCGATCCTGCTGGCTTTGTACGTGGCTGTGGCGCGGCGGCAGGGCGCGGACATTCGTAAGCTTTCGGGCACGGTGCAGAATGATGTGCTCAAGGAATACATTGCCCGCGGGACCTATATCTATCCGCCCCATCAGGCGATGCGGATCGTCACCGACATGTTTGCCTGGGCGAACGAGAACGTGCCGGAATGGAATACGATTTCGATTTCCGGTTATCACATGCGCGAGGCCGGCTCCACGGCGGTGCAGGAAGTGGCATTCACGCTGGGCAACGGGATGGCCTACGTGGAGGCGGCGATCAAGGCCGGGCTCAACGTGGACCAGTTCGCGCCGCGGGTTTCTTTTTTCTTCAATGCGCACAGCAATTTTCTGGAAGAGGTCGCGAAGTTTCGCGCCGCGCGCAGGATGTGGGCGCGCATCATGCGGGAACATTTCAAGGCGAAGAATCCGCGGTCGTGGATGCTGCGCTTTCATACGCAGACCGCAGGCTCGACGCTGACGGCGCAACAGCCGGAAAATAATATTGTGCGCACGGCGATTCAGGCTCTGGCGGCGGTGCTCGGCGGAACGCAGTCTCTGCACACCAACGGTTACGACGAAGCTCTGGCTCTACCTACTGAGCAAGCGGCGCGCATCGCGCTGCGCACGCAGCAGGTGATTGCCTATGAATCGGGTGCCGCTCAGACTATCGATCCGCTGGCTGGGTCGTATTACGTGGAGGCGCTGACCAATGAAATCGAGAAACGCGCAGCTGAGTATCTGGGGAAAATTGAAGTTCTTGGCGGAATGTTGAAGGCGATTGAGCGCGGCTTCGTGCAGCAGGAAATTCAGAATGCGGCGTACGAATATCAACAGGCCGTCGATCAGGAAGAGGCGATCGTGGTGGGAGTGAATCGCTTCGAGGTGGAGGAAGAAAAGCCGATCCCGATTCAGCGCATCGATCCCGCGCTGGAGTCGAAACAAGTGGAGCGGACCCGCGCGTTGCGCGCCCGCCGCGACCCGGGACCATGGAAGGTGGCGCTGCAAAGCGTGGAAGATGCCGCGCGTTCCGGAGCGAATGTGATGCCGCGGATTCTGACGGCGGTGGAGGCTTACGCGACGGTCGGCGAAATTTCCGACGCTATGCGCAAGGTATTCGGCGAGTACAAGGAAGCGGTAGTGATTTAGGAAGAGGTTTTAGAACGAAGCGAGCGCGACATTTAGCTCGACGTTTTGTAATCGCAGGCCTTGCGGCACGGTTCACAATACATGAGGCCGTCCTGGCAGAGGCGGATGTCATCGAGTGTGGTCTGGCACAGGCAGCAGTACTTTTCGCACTCGCAATCATTCTCTGATCTTTCGCACTGCGCGCAACGGTATTTTCCGGTACTGGTTCCGGTGGACATGGTGCACCCCGATGGGTCTACTGTAGCGCCCGGAAAGCAGCGCGGGAACATCACCTTAGTAATCTGCCGCAGTAATCTGCCGCGCCAGCGATCCGGGCCGCACGCCATCTTCTCGGTCCCCGCTGAATCGCTGCTGAACTCCTGTGCCATATAATTCTGAGCAATGACCTTCCAGCAGCTTCTTGATGGAGCGGAAATCCTCGCGCAGAGCGGGAACCCGGACGTGAGCAGTGTGGAATACGACTCGCGGCGGGTAACGCCGGGATGTCTGTTCGTGGCCATGCGCGGCGAAACCTCCGATGGAAATCGCTTCATCGATAGCGCCATTCAGTCGGGAGCAGTTGCCGTGGTCACCGATTCGGCCGCGGAAAAACCTCGCGAAGGTGTGGCCTGGGCGCTCGTGCCGCACGGGCGGCGGGCGCTTGCGCGGATCAGCGCGAACTTCTACAAGAAGCCGGCCGAGCGCATTGCGGTCACAGGCATCACGGGAACGAATGGAAAGAGTACGACCGCGTTTTTGGTGGAATCGATTCTGGGTGCGGCCGGGCGCAAGAGCGCTCTGATCGGAACCATTGAATATCACGTGGCCGGGAAAATTTTGCCTGCGCCGCATACCACTCCCGAGGCGTTGGAGTTGAATCGCATTCTTCATGAAGCTATGGCGCAGGGCGCGACCGATGCGGTCATGGAAGTTTCGTCGCACGCCCTGGCCCAGGAGCGCGTGTACGGCGTGCCCTTTGACGTGGCCGTGTTTACCAATCTCACGCGCGACCACCTCGACTATCACGCGACCATGGAGCAATATTTCGCTGCCAAACGTGTGCTCTTCGAGGGATGCGGCACCGATGCGCCGCGCGCCGCGGTCACCAACCTCGACGACGAATACGGCGCGAAGCTGGCCGAGTTCAGCCGCAAGCGCAGTTCGCTGGTGCTTCGTTATGGCTGGGAGCACGGAGACTTTCACACGGCGCGTGTCGACATCACTCCGCGGGGCACACGCTTCGATCTGGTTACGCCGGAGGAAACCGTTCCTTTGTTTTCGCCGCTGATCGGGCGCGTGAATGTGTATAACATTCTCGCGGCGGCCGCGGCGTGTTACGCGCGCAACTGCAATGCGTCTGCGATCGCGCGCGGGGTCGAGCAGTTGACGCATGTTCCGGGAAGGTTTCAGCGAGTGGATTGCGGCCAGCCTTTTTCCGTGGTGGTCGACTACGCGCACACTGACGATGCGCTGCGCAACCTGACCGCGCTGGCCCGCGAATTTGTGACGCGCGGAGGAATGAACGCGCGAGTGCTCACCCTGTTCGGCTGCGGCGGAGATCGCGATCGCGCCAAGCGTCCGCTGATGGGCGAGGCCGCAGGGCGCGGCAGCGATTTCGTGGTGCTGACTTCCGACAATCCGCGGAGCGAGGATCCGCTGGCCATTATCAACGACGCACTGGTCGGCCTGCAGCGAACCGGCACGAAATACAGTGTCGAGCCCGACCGCCGCAAGGCGATCGCGCTTGCCATTGCCGAGGCTCGCCCAGGCGACATTGTGCTCCTCGCCGGGAAGGGCCACGAGAAAGTTCAGATCACGCGCGAGGGCTCGTGCCCTTTCGACGACGTGGAAGTTGCGCGTGAAGCGCTGCGAGCCGCCGGATTTAAGTGTGATGGGCCTTCGCCGGAAGCAACAAACGGCGGCGCGACCAACGCACCGCCCCACGATAAACGCTAAATGATTCTCCCCCTCTCCAAGATCGCCGAGTTCGTCGCCGCCTCAGATCTGCCGCGCGGCTTGCGCGAACAGGTTGCGCAAGCCTACTCGATCGACTCGCGCACCATTGGCCCCGGCCAGCTTTTCTTCGCCGTGAAGGGCGAGCGGTTGGACGGACACGACTATCTGGCCTCAGCACTTGAAAAAGGCGCGGTCGCTGCCGTAGTGCGAAAAGACCAACTGCATCGCTACGCGTCGCACGCGCAATTGCTGGCCGTGGAAGATACACTGGTTGCTTTGCAAACGCTCGCGACCGCTGTGCGCAAACTCTGGGGCAAGCCACTGGTCGGCGTGACTGGCTCGGCAGGAAAGACCACCACCAAAGAAGCGATCGCCCACGTGCTCGCTACGCGTTTTCGCGTGCTGAAATCGGAAGGCAACTTCAATAATCATTTCGGCCTGCCGCTGATGCTGCTCAAACTCGAGCCGGAGCATGACGCAGCCGTCATCGAAATGGGCATGTCGCACGCGGGAGAGATTCGCGCGCTCGCGAAAATTGCGCAGCCGGAAATCGGCGTGGTCACGAACGTCGCCCCGGTGCATCTGGAGTTCTTCGATTCCATCGCGGGTATTGCGCGTGCGAAATACGAATTGATCGAATCCTTGCCGGCGAACGGGACTGCCGTTCTCAACGCAGACGACGAATATGTTTCGCAGTTCGGCCGCGACTTCCGCGGTAAAGCCGTCCTCTATGGAACCCAGCCCGCCGCCACCGTGCGCGCCGAAAATATTCAGCGGAAAGGAACTGAGGGCTCGGAGTTTGATGTCGTGATCGGCACCTCGCGCGCTCGCGTCCGGTTGCCGCTGGTCGGCTCGCACAACGTGCTCAACGCGCTGGCCGCGGTCGCCGTGGGACTAGAGCGCGGCTTGAAGCTCTCTGACGCGGCGGAGGCACTGGCCGCGCTCGTCCCGGCCGACAAGCGCGGACAAATTGTCCAACTGGGTAACATCACCGTCGTCAACGATTGCTACAATTCCAATCCGAAGGCGCTCGACGCCATGGTCGACGCTTTGGCCGCGATGCCCGCGCGACGACGCATTGTGATAGCTGGTGAAATGCTGGAACTGGGAGCGGCTGGCGAAGACTTGCACCGGCAGTCCGGACGCCACATGGCGGAGAAAAAAATTGACGCGCTGATCGGTGTGCGCGGTCTGGCACAAGCCATGGTCGAGAGCGCGCGTGAGGCTGGCGTGCGCGCAGAGTTCGTGGCCACACCCGAGGCCGCGGGCGAGTGGCTGGCACGCGAGGCGCGAGACGGAGATGTAGTTCTGTTGAAGGCGTCCCGCGGCGTGAAACTGGAGAAAGCTTTGGAGACGTGGAAGACGGCACTTAGGGGCTGAAGCCCGCGGGATTGCCGGATAAACGGCACGGCTCAACCCGTGCCCTTCCCGAGTTCCCCGTAGCTGAAGGCTGACGGCTGAAAGCTGACAGCTTTAATTCGGAGGCTGATTGCTCTATTGGCTGTTGTTCACGAAACTGCAGCATTACTTTCCGCCGTTCCGCATTTTTCGCTACGTGACGTTCCGCACCGCGTTTGCCAGTCTCACGGCGCTGTTCACCGCGCTGATCGTGGGTCCGCTGGTCATCAACCGGTTGCGCGAATTCCAGATCGGACAGTACATCCGCGAAGAGGGTCCCAAGGCTCATCAGAAAAAAGCGGGCACGCCGACCATGGGCGGCCTGCTGATCGTGATCGCGATTGTCGTGCCCACGCTGCTCTGGGCCGACCTGGGCAATCGCTTTGTCTGGATCGCGGTGTTCGCCACCTGCGCTTACGCGGCGATTGGTTTCGCCGACGACTACACCAAAGTTGCGCATCGCCGCAACCTGGGCCTCACGGCGCGGCAGAAACTTGGGCTGCAGTTTGCCACCGGCATTTTGATCGCGGTTGCATTGATCGCCATGCAGACCTACGGCATGTATTCCACGAGTCTGTTTGTACCGTTCTTCAAGCAGTTTCATCCCGACCTGGTAATTGGAACGCTCGTGCGAAATCCCCATCTGTGGCCGCTGGCGTTTCTTCCGTTTATTATTTTCGTAGCGTTAGTGATTGTGTTTTCGAGCAACGCCGTCAACCTTACCGACGGACTCGACGGACTCGCCATCGGCTGCACCGTGATCGCAGCCGGCGCATTAGCCGTGCTTACGTATGTTAGCGGTCACGCAACCTTCGCAACCTATCTCGAATTGCAGCGCATGCCCCAGGTTGCGGAACTGACAATTTTTTGCGGGGCGATGGTGGGTTCGTCTATCGGATTCCTGTGGTACAACGCGCATCCTGCCGAAGTATTTATGGGCGATGTGGGCTCGCTGGCGCTCGGCGGCGCCATCGGAACGGTCGCAGTCATGATCAAGCAGGAACTGCTGCTGCCGTTTATCGGCGGTGTGTTTGTGCTTGAGGCACTCTCGGTCATCCTGCAAGTGGGCTCGTACAAGCTCCGCAAGAAGCGGATTTTCAAGATGGCTCCGCTGCATCATCATTTCGAACTGGTGGGCTGGTCGGAGTCGAAAATTATTGTGCGCTTCTGGATTGCGTCGCTGGTGTTCGCCCTGTTTGCGCTGACGACGTTGAAGCTGCGATAAGAGAGAATTCACCACGGAGGCACGGAGACACGGAGAAAAACAAAATCAAGAATTAGGTTTTCTCCGTGTCACCGTGCCTCCGTGGTGAAATGACTTTGATGGATCTCAAAGACAAACGCGTGCTGGTGGTCGGCCTGGGCAAGTCCGGGGTGGCGTCGGCGCTGTTCTTGAAGGCGCACGGGGCGCGCGTTACCGTGTCTGACACCAAAAGCGGCGACGAACTGCGGAACGAGATTCCCGTGCTGCTCGATCACGGCATCACGGTCGAAACCGGCGGCCACGGGGACCGCACGTTTCGCGGGCAGGATTTGATTGTGGTCAGTCCCGGCGTCCCGGTGGACGCACCGCCGCTGCTGCAGGCCAAGGCGCAGGGCGTGAGCGTGATTGGCGAGATCGAACTGGCCGCGCAGTTTTTGCCGGGACCGATTGTGGCCATCACCGGGTCGAACGGCAAGACCACAACCACGACGCTCGCGGGCGAGATCATGACCGCCGCCGGTTTCTCCGCGTTGGTGGGCGGCAACATCGGTACTCCGGCGATTTCACTGGCCGAGCGCGCGAAGCCGGAAACCGTGATCGTGCTGGAGGTTTCGAGTTTTCAGTTGGAAACCATTCAGACATTTCGACCCAAGGTTGCCGTTGTGCTCAACGTCACGCCCGATCATCTGGATCGCCATCGCACGTTTGAAGCCTACACCGATGCAAAGGCGCGCATTTTCGAGAACCAGCAGCCGAGCGACTTCGCGGTGTTGAACGCCGACGATCCAACGTGTGTGGCCATGGCTGCGCGCACGCGGGCGCAGGTTTTCTGGTTCAGCCGGCAGAAGGAAGTGACGCAAGGCGCCTGGGTTCAGGATGGGGCGATTGTTTTCCGCGGTACGCAGAAGGAAGTGAGGCCCGCGCCGTCTTTCGCACAAGACAGCGTGTTCATTGGACCGAGCGAACGGCAGACCATCATGCTCGCCAGCGAGATTCCGCTGAAAGGCGCGCATAACCTGGAGAACGTGCTGGCTGCGGCATGTGCCGGTGTGCTAATGGGCTGCGCTCCGGAAAAGATCCGGCAGGCGGTGCGCGAGTTCAAGGCGGTGGAACACCGGCTGGAGTTTGTCGCCACCATCGGCGGCGTGGACTACTACAACGACTCCAAGGCCACCAACGTGGACGCGACCATCAAAGCGCTGGAATCTTTTCCCGCCAACATTCACCTGATCCTCGGCGGCAAAGATAAAGGCAGCGATTATACGGTGCTCAACGATCTGCTCCGCCAGCGCGTGAAGCGGGTTTATACGATCGGTGCAGCCGCGGCGAAGATCGAATCGCAAATTGTCTCGTCTTCCGGAGCCCACGGAAAAAGCGCGGCGCCTGAAATTGTGCATGCGGAGACGCTCGAGCACGCCCTCCGCAAAGCTCATGCTGCGGCGCAGCCCGGCGACGTGGTGCTGCTGGCTCCGGCCTGCGCCAGCTTCGACCAGTTCAAGAATTACGAGCACCGCGGGCAGGCTTTTAAAGAGATTGTGCGAGCCCTCGCCGCTGACGCCAAGGTCAGCACGACCTGACGGCTGCGGTTTCAGCCGGTGTGATTTGAAATCCCGCATCCCGTCTGCCTTTAGCCCAGGTCCGTCTCCGGAATGCGTTTTCGCGGGAATGTGATTAGAATCACTGCGTCTGCCTGGGATCGTGGGACAATAAGAAGGTCCCGGTCAAGTCTGGGACAATCGGATCAGGGAAGCGACTGCAGCAGAGTTCTGCGCAAGGAGCCCGTCGTGGGACAAGACCAAGATAATCTCGCCATCACAGACAGCCGCACCGGCCGCAACTATAGAGTCCCCATTGACAACGGGACAATCCGCGCCATGGATTTGCGGCAAATCAAAACCGACCCGGAAGATTTCGGGCTGATGACCTACGATCCTGCCTTCATGAACACGGCGTCGTGCCGCAGCACCATCACGTTCATCGACGGCGACCGAGGAATTCTGCGTTATCGCGGCTACCCCATCGAAGTGCTGGCCGAGCACTGCAGCTTTCTGGAAGTTGCCTTCCTGCTCCTCTTTGGCGAACTGCCCACCGAGAGCGAACTGAAGAGCTGGGTGCTCGAGATCACGCATCACACCATGCTGCACGAGAACACCAAGAAATTCATGGAAGGTTTTCGTTACGATGCTCACCCCATGGCGATGCTGGTGAGCACGGTGGCAGCGCTTTCCACGATCTATCCGGAGGCACGCGAGATTCACGATGCCAGCAACCGTATGCTGCAGATCAAGCGGCTGATCGGAAAGATGCCCTCGATCGCGGCGATGTCCTATCGCCACAACGCCGGCCTGCCCTACGTTTACCCGGACAACGATCTCAGCTACAGCGAAAATTTCATGAACATGCTGTGGAAGAAGGTGGAGCCCAAATACAGCGCCAACCAGGCGCTGGCGAAAGCGCTCGACATTCTTTTCATCCTGCATGCCGACCACGAGCAGAACTGCAGCACCAACGCCATGCGCTCGGTGGGTAGCTCGCAGGCTGATCCGTTTCTGTCGACGGCCGCGGCCGCGGCGGCGCTTTCCGGACCGCTGCATGGCGGCGCGAACGAAGAAGTGATCCGCATGCTCGACGAAATCGGCTCCAAGGAGAATGTTCCGGCGTATGTAAAGCGGGTGAAAGAAGGGCACGGGCGGCTGATGGGCTTCGGGCATCGCGTCTACAAGAATTACGATCCGCGGGCCAAGATCATCAAGTGGACGGCGCAGCAGGTATTCGAAGTTACGGGACACAATCCTAAGCTGGAGATCGCACTGGAGTTGGAGCGCATCGCGCTCGAGGACGACTACTTCATCAAGCGCAAGCTGTATCCCAACGTCGACTTTTATTCCGGGATCATCTACCAGGCGGTGGGTTTCAAACCGGAGATGTTCACCGTGCTGTTCGCAATTCCGCGCACCGTGGGATGGCTCGCGCAATGGCAGGAACTGATCAACGATCCCGAGCAAAAGATCGCGCGCCCGCGGCAGGTCTATGTGGGACACGAGGTGCGCGAGTTCGTCTCCATGGAGAAGCGCACCCCTCTGGTGACTGCGGGATAAACGTCAGGAGCCTTCCGGCAACGGTTTCCCGATTTCCCAGTGGTGGCCAAATGGGTCGACGATTCGGCCCAGGCGCCAGCCATACTGGTTGCCGACGGGCCAGACCACTGTGGCTCCTGCCGCAACGGCCCGGGCAAAAGCCGTGTCCGGATCTTCCACGATCATCACCATCCGCACCGTGCCGCCGCCGAGAGATTCGGGGCTGAAGTTGAGGTTTTCGGGAGACTCGTCTGCGACCCAGAATTCTGCTGCACCTACCGACAGGCGAACGACCACCGCTCCATCCGGCGCGTCTATGCGGTACAACTCGCCCGCTCCGAACGCCGCCTTGTAGAACTCGATGGCGCTGGCGCCTCGCCGAACTGAGAGCATGGGAGCTATGGACGTCTTCGGATCAGTCTGCAGAGAAGGGTTCATAGAAAATCTCGATGGCATTGTAGGCGCGATTGGTTTGAGGTGCCAGCGATCCCTGGACTTTGCTTCGGCATCGTCCGTCTGGTTCTGCCGGAACCAAGACAATCAACAATCAGCAATCAGCAATCAGCAATTCTTTCTGTGTGCGTCTCCGCCGGCGTGTTGAAATGAAACTCCCATGGCAAAGCGCGTGAGTGTTGACCGCTGGTTGTTTACCGTGACCATGCTTCTGGTGTTTGTGGGACTGGTAATGGTGTTTTCGGCGTCGGCGGTGATGGCGCGGGAACGCTTCGGGTCGGAGTATGCGTTCCTGTCGAAGCAACTTATGTGGGCGGCGGCGGGCATCGCGGCCATGGTAGTGGCGATGCAGGTGGATTACTGCCGCTACAAGCATCCCGCGCTGGTGTTTCCCCTGCTGGGAGTGACCACGCTGCTGCTGATCTCGGTGTTTTTTCTGGACCGCTCGCACAACACGCATCGCTGGTTCCGGGTGGGCGCATTTTCTTTCCAGCCTTCGGAACTGGCCAAGCCGGTGCTTATTCTGTTTCTGGCATATTTTCTCGCCGGCCGCACCAAAGACAACGACATGGACGACGTGCGCAACACACTGCTGCCCGCGGCCGCCCCCGTGCTGGTGCTTTTGGGATTGATTGTGCTGCAGCCCGACCTGGGCACAGCAATTGCCTGCGCCGGAATTGCCGCTTGCATTCTTTATGTTGCGGGGATGCGGCTGCGCTATTTCGCATATGCCTTCGGCGCCTCGCTGGTGCCGCTTTATTTTCTGATTTTTCACGTTGCTTTCCGGCGTGACCGCATTCTGGCGTTTCTGAATCCTTATGCCGAGCGGCAGAAGGCCGGGTTCCATTTGATTCAATCGCTGATCGCGGTGAGCACGGGCGGGATCACGGGCACTGGCCTTATGGAAGGCAAGCAGAAACTTTTTTATCTCCCGGAGCCGCACACCGATTTTATTTTCGCCGTAACCGCGGAGGAGTTGGGCTTGGTGGGCGCGATGTTCGTCGTCACGCTGTTTGCTATCTTCTTGTGGCGCGGGATGCGGGCGTCGTGGCGCACGGAAGATGTCTTCGGACGATACCTGGCGGTCGGAATCACCGGTATGGTGGTGCTGCAGGCGTTCATCAACATCAGCGTAGTGCTGGGCATGATGCCGACCAAAGGGATTCCGCTGCCGCTGGTGTCCTACGGCGGATCGTCACTGTTTGTGACGCTGGCGTGCGTGGGCGTGCTGCTGAATATTACGAAGCAGGCGGAGTGAAGGACTTGGAATTTGAAGCAATGCCTATCTTTTTGAGAGATGACCGCGCAGCCACTTCGCGAGCATCTCTTCGCTAAGTTTGCCGGCGGCGAGTGTCAGCATCATAGAGGTGCAAACGGCGTCGTCGGCATCGAGCGTCCATCCATTGAGATCCAAAAACAATTCCATCACCACAAAGGCCGTGCGCTTGTTCCCGTCGAGGAAGGGATGGTTGCGGGAAAGGCCAAAGCCGTAAGCGGCGGCGAGTGATGCCGCGTCCGGATTCTCGCCATAAGCCTGCACGTTACGGGGACGCGCCAAGGCCGAAGCGAGCAGGCCTTCGTCCCGTACGCCGACCATGCCGCCATGTTCGGCCAGCTGCGCCTCATGGATGGCCAGCACAACGCTGTCCCCGATCCAAATCCATTCCATGAATCTACTTGGCTAGGGCGCGCAGCACGTGGCGCCGTTTCTTCATAATGCGTTCGGCGGCCCGCATCTGCTTCTCGAAGTCTGGGTCGTAACGACTCAGGCGGTAGCCATCAGGAGATTCGGTGAGAAACACAGCATCACCCTTTTCGACTTTCAGCCGCTCCGCGGCCTCCTTGGGCAGCACAAACCCGACCGAATTGCCGATTCGCATCAACTTAAGCGAAACCATGAAACCTCACTATGTACTAACAAATGTTAGTACGTCCCGTGAGCCCTCGTCAAGCCGTCATTTATAGTCACCTCATGCGGGCCATTTTGGCGGGCGGCGGGACGGGTGGGCACGTGATCCCGGCGCTGGCCATCGCCAATCAACTCAAGAAAAGTTATGGGGCCGAGGTCCTGTTCATTGGGACGGCGCGCGGAATCGAGAACCGTCTGGTGCCGGCGTCCGGATATCCACTGCAGTTAGTGCGGGTCGGCGCGCTGAAAAATGTGAGCCTGGTGACGCGGCTGAAGACTGCGTTTGATTTGCCGCGGGCGGTCTGGGATGCGGGGCGCATGCTGAACGAGTTCGCGCCCGACGTGGTGATTGGGGTGGGCGGATATGCGTCCGGACCGGCGATGCTGGCCGCGCTGGTGAAGCATATCCCCACGCTGGCGTTTGAGCCGAACGTGGTGCCGGGGTTTGCCAATCGCATGGTGGCGCGATTTGTATCGGCGGCCGCGGTGCACTTTCAGGAGACGGCGAAATATTTTCGTCACGCGGAAGTAACCGGCGTGCCGGTACGGCAGGCGTTCTTTGAGATTCCTCCCAAACACGCTGGAACTCCAACCCTTCTCGTTTTCGGCGGAAGCCAGGGCGCACATGCGATCAACGAGGCGATGATCCGCTGCCTGCCCGTGTTACGACAGGAAGCGCCGGGGATTCAAATCATCCATCAGACGGGCGAGCGTGACTATAATGACGCGCTGGCGGCGTATCGCGGGTTGCAGGATACAGCGAGTGGGCCGGGGAGTTTCACGTTCGAAGTTTTCAAGTTTATTGAAGACATGCCGGCGGCGTTTGCCCGCGCGGACCTGGTGGTGTGCCGCTCGGGCGCGAGCACCGTTGCGGAAATTGCGGCGGCCGGGAAGCCGGCGGTTTTTGTCCCGTTCCCGCGAGCGGCGGACGATCATCAGCGGGTTAACGCCGAGGCGCTGGAGCGGGCCGGCGCCGCCGTGGTGGTGGAAGAGTCGAAGCTGGAGGGTGTCTGGCTGGCGGAAACGATTGCGGCGCTGCTTCAGGATTCATCGCGATTGCAAATGATGAGCGCGGCGGCGCGGAGTTTGGCGCATCCCAATGCGGCGCAGGACATTGCGGCGATGGCGGCGCGCGTGGCGGGGATCGAAGAACGCGCCGATGAGCGCAGATCTTAAGTATGGGTTTTCGTGGTGACGGAAGTTGAGGAGAGAATTCCTATGAGTCGATGGCGCTAGATAGCTGCCAGGGGTCCTTCGACTACAAAAGTGCTCCGCGTTCGCGGAGCACTTAGTTCGCTCAGGATGACAAGAATCGAGGATGTATTTGAGATTGGAAAAAGATTTTTATCTGCCTGACTCCGTGTAAATCCGCGGCGAAAGATTTCGATTTATGTTTGCCAAGATTCAGCAGATTCATTTCGTGGGGATTGGCGGCATCGGCATGAGCGGGATTGCCGAGGTGTTGCTGAATCTCGGCTACAAGGTTTCCGGGTCAGATTTGAAAAGTTCTGCGGTAACGCAGCGGCTGGCAGGCCTGGGAGCAACGGTGTTCGAGGGGCATCGCGCGGAAAATGTTTCAGGCGCGGAAGTGGTAGTGACCAGTTCGGCGATCTCCGTGGAGAATCCCGAGGTGGCTGAGGCCCACAAGCTGCACGTCCCCGTAATTCAGCGGGCCGAGATGCTGGCCGAACTGATGCGGCTGAAGTATGGCATCGCGATCGCCGGCATGCACGGCAAGACCACAACTACTTCTATGGTTGCTGCGGTGCTGGCCGCGGGCGGACTCGATCCGACGGTGGTGGTCGGCGGACGCGTGGACGCGATGGGGTCGAACGCGCGGCTCGGAAAATCTCAGTATCTCGTGGCCGAGGCGGATGAGAGTGACCGGTCGTTTTTGAAGCTGTCCCCGATTCTTTCTGTCGTCACCAATATCGACCGCGAGCACATGGATTGCTATCGCAACATGCGCGACGTGAAGAAAACCTTTCTCGAGTTCATGGACCGAGTTCCGTTCTACGGAATGATCGTGGCTTGCAATGACGATCCGATGCTGCGGCGTCTGTTGCCCGAGGTGCAGCGGCGCACCGTGACGTATGGCACGAAACGCGGATCGGATTTTTGGATCAAGCTGGATGCGGGTGGAGCGTCAGCAGAAGCCGCGGTCCAGGCGCGTCCGCTGAGCCGGTTTCGCGTGAGCTATCGGAAACAAGATCTCGGCGAATTCACGCTGCACGTGCCCGGCGTGCATAACATTTTGAATGCCACCGCTGCGATTGCGGTGGGCGTGGGCCTCGATGTTGGTGTCGAGGCAATCCGCGCGGCACTCGATCAGTTCCGCGGCGTGGACCGGCGCTTCCAACTGCGCGGGCGGGCAGCGGGCGTGAGTGTGATCGACGATTACGGCCACCATCCCACGGAGATCAAAGCCACGCTGGCTGCGGCCAAGACCTGCGGCTTCCGCAAGATTCATGTCATATTCCAGCCGCATCGCTACACCCGCACCCGCGACCTGATCGAAGAATTCAGTGCCGCGTTCGGCGACGCGGATTCGCTGTTCGTGCTCGACATTTATGCGGCAAGCGAGAAGCCGATCGAGGGCATTACCGCAGAGGCGCTGGCGCGCACCATTCTCTCGGCTGGCATCTCGCATGGCGGCTCGACCGCCGGGAGTGGTGGATTGAGCGTGCAGTACGCGAGTTCCTTCGCCGACGCGGTGAGTTCCGCCGCGGCGGCAGCGCAGGATGGAGACATGATCCTGACCCTGGGCGCAGGCAGCGTCTCACAGCTGGGGCCGCTGATTCTGGAAAAGCTGAAGGAGCGGGAAGCCAGGAATTAGGAACCAGATTCCAACCTGTGTCCTTTCAGGTTTCACCGAATCTCCACCTAAGGGCAATGCGAAGTGTTAAAATCGCACATGAGCATGTGTATGCTCATGTGCAGATTGGAGGCAGCAATGAAAACCGCACGGCTGCAAGTGCTGACCACCCCCGCGTTTCGGGACCGGCTTCGGAGAGAGGCGAAAAAAGCGGGCGTTAGCGTGGCAGAGTTGGTGCGCACACGTTGCGAAGGGGCTTCTTCGGCCGGAGCGTCCTGGGATGCTGCGTCTTCGAGTCGTAAGTCCAGGGAAGAGGAACAGGTAGTTGCCGAACTGGCCGCGCAACTTCGCAAGGAGGTGCGCAAAGCACAGTCGTCTTTGAGAAGCAGCCTGGCGGAAGCCAACGCAATGCTCGAGGAATTGAGAACGCAGCGGGAGCGCCGCAGATCGGCGGAGCATGCATGAGCCTTCTCGCTCAAGCCGTAGAGGCGATCAAGGATGCGATGAGACTCGCCGACGACGTACGCCGCGCCAGCGACACGCTTAAAGATCTCACCGAGCAGATACGCGACCACGACCGCCGCATTACGCGCCTGGAAGCGCAATGGGAAACTGCCGCCCTGCTGTCGCGCCGGCGCCTGGAGTGAGAATGACCAGGTCGCCGTCTCGCAGCTTGGCCACAACCGGTCAGTGAGTGAAACGGCCTGGTTACAGCAGTTGTCTTGCATGGCTTCTACTCAACACACTGGTTAAACTGAATACATGCTCGCTGGACTGCTTATTTTCGCATTGGTTGGCTGCATGGGATTGTTCGCAGCGTTACGGCCTGAAACCTATGCTCGTTATTTTCTAGCGGAATATCAGCGCAGGGCGTTCTCCGGCAAGTTCAAGGCACTTTCGTTGACAGGTTGGATAGTTTTTTCTGTCTGCACTATTGCCATCATGGTTCTTCCCTTCGGGAGCAAGCTCAACTTCTTGGCCCCGGTGTTTAGCCCTTTGTTCTTTCTTGTTTGCGCCGTGGCTTATGTCTGGTGGGGAGTCGGACTATTGCGCAATCCCGAATCATTCCTGAAGCGAACAAGCGAACCTTGGAGCCGCTTACCTACGTGGGCCGTCAAGTGCTTCGGCTCACTGCTGCTGTGTGGTGCCGTGGGATTCTCGTATGGCTTCGTGGTAAGAATCAAAGTTTTGTTGCGATGATTGGCAAAACATCGCCAGTGCACTCATTGCCAGCCCCCCGGGGGAACTAATCCACCCTCTAGCATGTATCTTCCTTCGCTAACGGATTCCGACGGGGTCCGTCTATCTCCCAGACGGAGAGCAAGGCAATGAAAACACAGGCGTGGGCATGGCTGACGGCCGGAGTGGTGGCGCTAGGGTTGAACGGGTTTTATCACGACGGCGGCGCGGAATGGGCGCACCGGATTGCCGAGCGCATCTCGGACCGGTCGGATTTTGTGGTCCAGCACGTTTCGGAGCGTGCAGACCAGTTCGTGGCGGAAGTTCGTACGGCTGCCGTGCGCAACGAAACGGCGTCCTGCCCTTTGTCGACGGCTCTGGCCGAGTTCCAGAGCACAATGACTCGGACCGGATTCGCGCAGGATCAGACCAGATTCGCGCAGGCCAAAATCGCCAGCTTTGACCGGATGACAGCCCGGGAAGAGGCTCAGGCGGCGCGGTCGGAGGCCATTCAGGCACGGGCTGAAGCGCGGGCTGCCCAGGTGGAGGCGCGAGTCGAGGAGCAGATGGCCCGTATGCACTTTGCGCCGGCAGCGTTTGATCGAATTGTGATCGATCCGGTAAAGATTCGAGTTGTCTGTCCGCGGTTGCGGGTGAATGTTCCGGCGGTGAGGGTCCCCGTGGTGAACATTCCGCGGATGCCTGTGATCAGGATTCCGGCTCCGGCTATTTCCGGGGCTGAGTCGGACACGGGTCCGATTTAACCTCTCGTCGATTAGTTCTCTGCGTATGGTCTGGTTGTCTCCTGGGAAAGGGTACGGAAAAACAGCCGTGCCCATTTTTATTGGAGAACACGACGACGTTTCATTCAAGTGGGCCCGAGAGCGCCAAGGCTCATGTGGTGACAGCCGCCTCGGCTGTCCGGCCTGGGCGGAGCCCCGGCCGCTCGCCATCCGCGCCATCTGTCCTGTGTTTTCTTGGATGACGGCCTCGCCGTTGCCCATCTGTGCAAAACGAACCAACATTTTGTCTATCTCAAATCGCAAAATGAAGTTATAGTTTGAAGGCTCAGCGATTTCCTCGACAACTGACCTGAACTGATGGCGCGAAAAAGCGGTTCCACCATCGTGCAGGAGGAGTTGTACCCACACAGCGTCGAACCCGCGCGCCACAATAGCGACGATCTGGACGATGCGCGGCTCGTTGACCTGGATGTGGACGAGGAGTCTCCATTTCTACGCGGGCAAAAGCGGATCCCCGCCCGCCGCAGTACCCTCCCAAGAAAGACCGTCAACTGGCTGCTGTGGGTGGCTGTGGCTGCCGCGGGGTTGTGCGTCGCCGGAATCGCTGCGGGCGCGCTGTATGAATATGGCCAGCATTCCTGGCGTTTCCGCGTGGAATCCAGCGACAACATCGAAGTCACCGGCATGCAGAACGTGACCAAAACGCAAATCATGGAAGTGATGGGCGGCGATATTGGACGCAACATTTTTTTCATTCCGCTGGCGCAGCAGAAGTCGCAACTGGAGCAGATTCCCTGGGTGGAGTCGGCCAGCGTGATGCGATTCGTGCCGAACCGCCTGAAGGTGGAAATTGTCGAGCGCACGCCGGTGGCGTTCGCGCGCGTGGGGCCGCGCATCGCGCTGATCGACGCCGGCGGCACGTTGATGGAGTTGCCGCCGAAGCACAAATATTCCTTCCCCGTGATTTTAGGAATGAATCCCGGCGAGCCGCTTTCGACGCGAGCTCCGCGCATGAAAGTTTATATGGACCTCATTCGCGACCTCGATTCTGGCGGCGCGCATTATTCGCAGGATTTGAGCGAGGTGAATCTCATCGACCTGGAAGACGTGAAGGTGCGGGTAAATGATCCGGCCGGAGATGTGCTGGTGCATCTCGGGTCGTCGGATTACTTGCGGCGCTACAAAACTTACGCCAGCCACGTGCAGGAGTGGCGGCAGCAGTTTCGCGATCTGGAGTCGGTGGATTTGCGCTACGACAACCAGATTGTAGTCAATCCGGATATTCCGAAAACAGCGAAAGCGGCCAAGCCGGCGGCGGTGACTTTCGCGGCGGTGAGAACGCCCACGCCCGCGCCGGTGAAGCCGGCGGCGCTAGTGACGAAGATGCCGGCGCACGCAGGTCCGCACGACAAGCCGGTGCCCAAGCCCGCCTTTGAAATGACGGAGCAGAAGCTCAATTCAAACACTGCCGGCGCGAAAACCGCCGGTGCGAAAACGACGGCAAAGAAACCGCCGGCGAAGGCCAACGCTAACGCTAAGAAGCCGGTTGCGAGGAGCAAAGCCGCCGCAGTCCCCAAGAAGGCGGCGGCACAGAACAAACCAGCGAACCCCGCTGCTGCGAAGAAAACGAGTCCGGGGACTGCTCAGAGTCAGGCCCAGAGTCACCGTCAAAGTGAAAGTAAGACCGCGTCACAAAAACCAGTGGCGGGAAAATCGTTGCACGCGGGCGTGACACGGCCTGCCGCGAACCCTGCCTTGCCGAAGCCGAGCCCGGCAATCGCGAAGCAGCAAGAGAGTCAGACGCCAAATTAAAAGCAATTTGTCAAACGCATTTCAATTTAATGACGATCGGGAATTCATAAAAGCATGGCGAACCAGCAGGGAAGTTTTCTTACCGCAATCGATGTAGGCAGTGCCAAGACTTGCGCGCTGATGGCGGAGGTCACCGAGACCGGCCTGCGCTATCGCGGGCACGGCGTGGCCGAGTCTCGCGGATCGCGCAAGGGCGTGATCGTGGAACTCGACAAAGCGGTGGCCGCGATCCAGAAGGCGGTGGAAGCCGCCGAAGACACTGCCGGAGCGCCCGTGGAGCACGCCATCGTCGGCATCGGCGGAGCCCACGTGCGCGGCCTGAACAGCCACGGTGGCATCAGCCTGGGAACACGTCCGCGGGAAATCGGCCGCGACGAAATCAAGCAGGCAGTCGACCGGGCGCGCGCGATTCCTTTGCCCGCCGATCGCGAGATTCTGCATCTGCTGCCGCAGGAATTTATCTTGGACGATCAGGCCGGGGTGCACGATCCGCTCGGAATGATGGCGGCGCGCCTGGAAGTACACGTTCACATGGTGACCGCCGCGACCAGCGCCACGCAAAACGTGATCACCGCGGTCAACAAAGCCGGCGTGCACGTGGACGATACCGTGTATGAACCGCTGGCGGCGGCCGATTCCGTGCTGCGCGCCGACGAGCGCGAACTTGGCGTCTGCCTGGCCGATATCGGCGCCGGGTCGACAGAGATGATTATTTTCAATCAAGGCGCGGTGGCTTTTGCTGGAGTGATTCCAATCGGTGGCGACCACTTCACCAGCGACTTATCCGTGGGCCTGTGTACGCCATTGGCGGAAGCCGAAAAAATCAAGAAGGCCTACGGCAACGCGATCGTCACGCTGATTCCCGAAGGCAACGAAGTGGAAGTGCCATCCGTCGGCGACCGCCCGTCGCGACTGCTGCGGCAGCGGCTGGTAGCGGAAATTCTGGAGCCACGCGCGCGCGAATTATTCGAGATGATGCGCGAGAGCCTGCGCCATAGCGGCATGTTCGACGTCTGCGTGGCGGGAATCGTGCTGAGCGGAGGAGCCTCGCGCTTGCCCGGCATCTTCGACGTGGCCGAGTCCGTACTGCGCCGCGCCGTACGCCTTTCCTGGCCCATGCCCCTAGCCAAGATGCCGGCCACGCTGGCCGAACCTGAATTCGCCACAGTGCTTGGCATGGTGAATTATGGACAGCGCGCGCGAGTCGCCAGAGGTTTGCAGGAAGATCGCTGGGGCACAAGACTGAAGGCGCTGCTGGTAGGTAAAGGTGCGTGAAACACAGCCAAGCCAAATGCCGCGAAGGACGCAAAGAAGATCGCAAGGAAGAGAAGAAGAGAAGAGAAATTTAATTAGGTGAAAAAAAATGAAAACCGATTCCAGCATTCGCATCAGCTTTAACGAAGAAGCCCGCAACGACGCCAAGATCAAAGTGATCGGCGTGGGCGGCGGCGGCGGCAACGCCGTCAATCGCATGATCGACGCTGGCGTCGACGGCATCGAATTCATCGCCGCCAACACCGACCTGCAGGCGCTGCGCATGTCCCACGCGCCGGTCAAGCTGCAACTCGGCGTCAAGCTCACCAATGGGCTGGGTGCGGGCGCGAATCCCGAAGTCGGCCGCAAGGCCGCGCTCGAAGATTCCGACAAAATCATCGAAGCACTCGAAGGTGCGGACATGGTTTTCGTCACTACCGGCCTGGGCGGCGGCACGGGCACGGGCGCGGCGCCCATCATCGCCTCGCTGGCAGTTGAAATGGGAGCGTTGACGGTTGCGGTCGTCACCAAGCCGTTTTCGTTCGAAGGCAAACGCCGCATGGCACAGGCCGAGCGCGGCATCGCCGAGCTGATGGAATCGGTCGACACCACCATCGTGATTCCCAACGAAAAACTTCTGGCAGTCGCGGAGAATGCCGGCTTCTTCGAATCCTTCCGCATCGCCGACGATATTCTGCGGCAAGGCGTACAGGGAATTTCCGACATCATCACCATTCCCGGCATCATCAACCGCGATTTCGCCGACGTGAAAACCATTATGGCCGGCATGGGTTACGCGGTGATGGGCACGGCCACGGCCAGCGGCCCGAATCGCACCATGGAAGCGGCGCAGCGGGCGATTGCCTCACCATTACTCGAGGCCGGCGCGATCGACGGCGCTCGCGGTATCCTGATCAACATTACCGGCTCGGCCTCGCTGAAGCTCGCCGAAGTGCAGCAGGCCTGCACCATCATCCAGAGCGCCGCGCACGAAGATGCCAACATTATTTTCGGCGCCGTGATGGACGAGAAAATGAAAGACGCGGTGAAGATCACCGTGATTGCCACCGGCTTCCGCACCGCGCCTACGCGGCACCGCCAACAGGAGACACGTACCTCGTTTGCCGCCCGCAACGACGATGCCATGGATTTTCCGTCGCGCGAGCCTGCGGATCAGCCCGCGTCCGGGCACATTATGTCGAGCGCAGATACATCGCACTCCGAAGTCTCCGCCGGCACTTCTGACGCTGGCTCGTTTGACAACCGTTCGTTCGACGAGTCGTTTGCCTCCGGCGCGCCAGCCAGCGCGCTGGCCTATAGTTCGCACCCCACCCAGCCCATTCCGGTGGACCCGATGCACGCCAGCGTCACAAACTTCGAGCGCACTAATTTTGAACAAGACGATCTCGACGTTCCCGCCTTCCTGCGCAAGCGCAGCGACGTGATGTAGCGCGGCGGGCTTTGCTAACCCCTAGCCACTAACCCCTAGCCACTGCCTTTGAGATAGGAAAAGCTTTTCCTTCGGGGTAGTATCGTTCCAGTAACCAGTAACACGTTACTGAAGGCGATGGCACCCAGGTAACTAGCAACGCATGTTGTTGTTCCAGAATGGGTTAAATCGAAATTAATGTTTTCGCCAATCTAAACTTTATCATTGCCTGAAATGGGTTAAGTCCCGTATTATCCGAGAATTGGACGGTTGTTAAGTCCATGGGGCGAAGTTACTTCCGGCTGGCACCGTGCGTGCACCGTAGTATCCAGAACTTCTGAAGTGGGGAAAAAGGGAAAGATGTCAAAGCGGGGAATGCGCTTTTTTCGGGGGATTTTTGCCTTCCTGATCTGCTTGCCGTTCAGCGTTGCGAGCTGGGCTGCGCACGTCAACACGCCTACCACCAACACGGCAAAATCCAAGTCTCAGAAGATCAACGAAACGCAGCGGACCAAGCGCCGCCTGCATCACCTGGCGAGCGCCCGCAAGGCAACGCCGGCTTCCGGCGCGCGTCTCTCCGGTGCGCATCTTTCCGCCACCGCAACCGCGGCTCATCGCCGCCGCTACCAGGAACGTTTCCACATGAGTTCGTTCGCCGAGGACATTACCGAAGGCGATGCGACTGCCGGCGAAGATACAGTGGTTCGCCAGGCCGCGCTTGACGCGCTGGGCAACATGAATGGCACGGTAGTCGCGATCGAACCTACCAGCGGCCGCGTGCTGGCCATGGTGAATCAGAAGCTCGCGCTTTCCAGTGGTGCGCAACCCTGCTCCACCATCAAGCTCTCCGTCGCGCTCGCCGCGCTGAACGAAGGGCTGGTTTCAAAAGATACCGAGGTCGCACTCGGAGGCCGCAGCCGCCTCAATCTTACCGAGGCGCTGGCGCACTCCAACAATCTCTATTTCGAAACTCTGGGACGCAAGCTGGGCTTTGAAAAAGTCGCTTACTACGCGCATGAATACGGGCTCGGCGAGCTAGCCGGTTACGATATTCCTGGCGAGCAGCTGGGCAGCTATCCCGACGAAGTTCTTCCCGACAAGCTCGGCGGCGTCGGCAAAATGTGTTCCTACGGCGAGAGCGTTTCCATGACGCCTCTGCAGCTGGGCGCAATGGTTTCGGCCATCGCCAACGGCGGAACGCTTTACTATCTGCAGCATCCCACGTCTCCGGAAGAAATCGCGAACTTCCAGCCTCGGATCAAGCGCACGCTCGATATTGCTCCGCTGATTCCGGAAATTTCTGACGGCATGGCCGGCGCGGTGCAATACGGCACGGCCCGCAGCCTGCGCCTCAACTTCAACGAAGAAGAAATCCTGGGCAAGACCGGAACCTGTTCGCACGCCGGCACCCGTTTTGGCTGGTTCGCTTCCTACGCCAACACCAGCGTGGGACGCATCGTGGTCGTGATCTTCCTGCAGGGCGGGCGTCCAACCTTCGGTCCCAAGGCTGCAGAAATTGCCGGACGCATGTACCGCAATCTCTACGACCACAACTTCTTCATCGCCGGACCGAGCCAGCCAGGCGACACGGCTGCGATTCGTCCCGTAAACAACACTCCGTAGCGCACAACCAATTTCCGAATCCAGGCGGCCTCTCGCAAGAGAGGCCTTTTCTGTTCTTCCTTCTTTGCGTCCTCTGCGGCTTCTTCCTTGCGACCTTTGCGGTTAAAAGCTTTTCTACGTGCCGAAGAAAAACCCTTAACCGCAAAGGACGCGAAGAAAGGCCGCAGCGATCGCAAGGAAAGGCAGGATTACTGGTTCTTAATATTTTCTAATGCTGAACTCCTCGCGCATCGCTGCCGATAGAAACACTGAGGAGGGCCGCGTGCACGTTCCTGCACCGATGATGACAGCCAGTTACGACTACCGGTTGGTCGTGCTCTCCATCGCTTTCGCTTTGCTGGCCGCCTATGCCGCAATCGATCTTGCAGGCAGAGTGACGGCGACGGGCGGGTGGGTGAAGGCGCTCTGGCTAACTGGCGGCGCTGCGGCGATGGGCCTGGGAATCTGGACCATGCATTACATCGGGATGCTGGCTCTGATCCTGCCCGTGCCCGTTCTCTATCACTACCCCACGGTCGTCCTATCTCTGCTGGCGGCGATTGCGGCGTCTGCGGTGGCGTTGTTTACCGTGAGCCGCGAGCCCCTGGGAGTGATCCAGGAAATCGTGGGCGCCGTCATGATGGGCGGGGGAATCGCGGCCATGCACTACATCGGCATGGCGGCCATGCGGCTGCCGGCCACTATGGAGTACAGCCGGAGTCTGGTCGTGCTTTCGGTAGTTCTTGCCATTGGCATTTCTCTGACTGCACTGGTCCTCGGTTCCTGCGAAATGTCAGACCAGCGGACAAGCACGAGAAAAGTAGTCGGCGCTATGGTAATGGGAGCCGCGATTCCGTTGATGCATTACACGGGAATGTGGGCGGTGACGTTCCGCTCTTCCGCCGTCGCACCAGACCTGACCAACGCCGTAGGTATTTCCTCACTCGGAATTGCCGCGATCAGCGCCATGAGCTTTGCGGTTCTCGCAGGCGCGATTACCACGTCTTTTCTGGACCGCTTTCTGGCTACGCAGCGCGCGGCGGCCGAGGCGTCCCGAAAAGATCAATTGTATTTCCGCTCGGTTGCCGAAGCGCTCCCCGAGATGATCTGGACTGCCGACCCTAATGGCAGCGACGACTTCTTCAGCCGGAAATGGCTGGAGTACACAGGCTTGACCACGGCGCAAAGCGTAGGTAGCGGATGGACCGTGGCCATCCACCCGGACGACCTGGCTCCCTGCCTGGAAAAATGGAAGACCGCTCTCCGCACCGGAGAACCCTATGACGTGGAGTACCGCTTTCTCCGCGCCGCCGACGGCGTCTACCGCTGGTTCCTGGGACGAGCCAATCCCATCCGCGACGCGAAGGGTGAAATCATCAAGTGGTTCGGCACCTGCACCGACATCGAAGATCAAAAACACAATCAGCAGATCCTCGAGCAGGAAATCAAAGAACGAACCGAGGAATTGGCCGACGCCAATACCCGGCTGCAGGAGGAAATGTGGGAGAGAGACTCCGCCCGCCGCGAGCTCGACCTGCAAAATGCGAGAATGCTGCGTGAGGTCACCGAGCGTTCCCAACGCGCCACCATGCTGGCGAAGATGGGCGAACTCCTGCAGAGTTGCGTTACCCGCGAGGAAGTGTTTGCCGCGGCGCTGGGCTTCGCGCCCCGTATTTTTTCTCTGGGCCGCGGCGCGGTTGCGCTCCTGAATCCGGCGCGAGACCTGGCGGAGATCATTGGCTGGTGGGCGGAGTGCCAACTTCCGGTTGCCGCCTTTGAGCCGATCGCCTGCTGGGCGCTCCGCACTGGCCATCCGCATCTCGTGATCGCGGGTGACTCCACCGCGCCTTGTAGCCACGCCGAAGGCGTGAAGAATACTTACCTGTGTGTTCCCATCCTCGCGCAGGGCGAGGCCTTGGGCATCGTGCATTTTCAGGCGACGGATGAGTCGCCCCAGCTCGCCGACTCCGAGCTCTCGTTCAAGACCACCTTCGCCGAGCAGGTGGGACTCTCCATTGCCAACATCCGCCTGCGCGAGGCGCTGCGGGCACAGTCGGTCAAGGATCCTCTCACCGGCCTCTACAACCGGCGCTACCTGCAGGAAATGCTGGAGCGCGAGATCCGGCGCGCCGCGCGTGCCGAGCAGCCCCTGGGAATTCTCATGCTTGATCTCGACCATTTCAAAAAATTCAACGACACCTACGGACACGAGGCGGGCGACACGATTCTGCGCGAAGTGGGCGCGTTTCTGATCAAGAGCATTCGCGTGGAAGACACGGTCTGCCGCTTCGGAGGCGAAGAATTCGTGATAGTCCTGCCCACGGCCAGCGCCGAAGCCTCCCGCTCGCGCGCCGAGCGCATACGCTCAAAGCTGCGCGAATTGACAGTTCTTCACCAGGGACTCTCGATGGGTAAAATCACGGTGTCCGTCGGCGTGGCTGAACTGCCGGCGAACGGCACCTCCGCGGGAGAACTGCTCGCCGCCGCCGATGCCGCCCTCTACTGTGCCAAGCGCGCCGGCCGCGACCAGGTGATGGTCGCAGAACCGCTAGCCACCACAGAAATGGCCGCCGCCGCGGTTGCTGGAGATCCGCCCAAGTCGTAAATCGCTGTCGTAATCCTCTTATGTTTGTCATTCCGAGCGAAGCGAGGAACCCCTTGTAAGCCGGGCACCACCAGCGGCTTGTAAAGGAGTCTCCGCCACACCGCCGCCGGTGTTACGGTGTGCTCGCGCCACAAACACCAACGCCCAGCCTGCCGGCTGGGCGCTGTTTCAAACTCAAAGTTCCTGACCTCTAGTTGCGCTGCCCCCGGCCCTTGCTCTCGTCGCTGGCGATTACGCCGTCCTTGATGTGGATGACCCGGTGAGCGTACTCAGCGATATCGCCTTCGTGGGTGACCAGGATGATGGTGTTGCCTTCCGCCTGCAGACGGTCGAACAACGCCATGATTTCAATGCCGGTTTGCGAATCCAGGTTGCCGGTGGGTTCGTCCGCCAGAATGATGGAAGGCTTGTTCACCAGCGCCCGCGCGATGGCCACGCGCTGCCGTTGCCCGCCGGAAAGCTCGTTCGGCTTGTGGGTCATGCGGGCTTCCATACCCACGGCCGCCAGCGCTCCCTTGGCGCGTTCCATGCGTTCATCCGTAGGAATGCCGGCATAGATCAGGGGCAGCTCTACATTGTGCAGGGCGGTGGCGCGCGCCAGCAGATTGAACGTCTGAAAAACGAAGCCGATCTCTTTGTTGCGGATGCGGGCCAGTTCGTCGTCGTCCAGTTCGCTCACCAGTTGGCTGTTCAGCCAGTACTTTCCTTTGCTGGGAGTGTCCAGGCAGCCGATCAGGTTCATCAGCGTCGATTTGCCCGACCCCGAAGGCCCCATGATGGCAACGTATTCGTTGCGCTGGATGCGCAGATTCACGCCCCGCAGCGCGTGCACCTGCTGCTCCGAGCCCATGTCATAGGTCTTCCACAGGTCCTCAGCCGCGATCATGCAGGATTCCGGCGGCGCCAGAACTGCGGAGGTCGGCATATTGATCACTTCGGCGGTTGCCATTTGTTTCTCCTGGTGTTCCTTAACGTCGTCCGATGCCACTGACTTCTCCGATCGTTTGGTGTTTAAGTCCTGGCGTTAAGTCTTGGCCGTGCATGACTGCCCGTGAACGACTGCCCGTGAACGACTGCCCGTGAACGACTGCCCGTGAACGACTGCTCTGAATGACTTCGAGTTCGGATCCGTTTTTGAACTGCTCCCGGTTGCGCCTGCCCTAGCCTGACGTGTCCTGCTTACTGACTGCGTTACTCACGAATCTGGCTTTCCCTTTGGACGTTCCAGCCCGCCGAACGTTATAACGTAACGTCATAACGTTAGGATGTTTCGTCTTCTTCCTTCTTCGGCGTCGAATTGTCGATCTTTACGCTGCTCCCCGGCCGCAGCGTGCGCAACACCTTGTAACTGCCGGTGATGACCTCATCGCTTTCTTTCAAGCCATCGAGCACTTCAATATCCGTCATCCCCGTAATTCCCGTCGTCACCGGCACAAACTCGGCCTTGTGATTCCGGATTACGAACACGCCCTGGATATCGGCATTCTTCTTTGGACCCTTGGATGCCGTTTCTGCGGTTGACGGCGCTGCCGCATGCACCGCGCCGGGACCGGAAGTCTGTTTCTCCAGTTGCTCTTTCGTGCGGATCGTGAGTGCCTGAATGGGAATCGCCAGGGCTGAGGATCGCGTCGCGGTCGTGATCTTGGCGGTTGTCGAAAGTCCAGGCCGCAGATCGGACGGCGGGTCCGTCAACGTCACCACAACCTTGAAATCTTTGGCCTCTTCGCTGGTGCTGGTCGACTGCGATGTGGACACGCCGCTGGAGCGGACAATGGCGTTATCACCGATTTCCGAGACCGTCCCGTGAAATATTTTCTTCGGGATCGCGTCAATCGTGACCTCGGCAGGCTGGCCGATCTTCACGTTCACAATGTCGGTTTCATCCACTTTTACTTCCGCGGTGATGATGCCCATGGCCGCGATCGTCATCAAAGTGCTGCCCTGCGCGTTCTGAATGCCCACCACCACCGTCTCCCCTTCGCGCACCGGCAAATTGCTGATTACGCCATCGAAAGGCGCGTTGTAGGTAGTCTTCTGCAGCAGGTCGGTGTAGTGGGTCAGCGTGGCCCGCGCCTGCTCCACGTGCTTGGCGGCGGAATCGTTCTGCGCCTTGGCCTGGGCAACCCGCGATTGCGCCTGCACCAGCCCCGCATCCGCCGTGGCCCACGCGTTCTTGCGGCTGTCGAAATCGGACTTCGCAATCAGGCCGTCTTTGAACAGGCTTTGCGCGCGCTCCCAGTCCAGCTTGTTGCGGTCATAGTCGGCCTGCGCCCGGATCAGATCGGCCTGCGACGTCTTAAGGCCCGCGTCCGCCGCCAGCGCATCCGTTTCCGCGGCCTGCAGCGACGCTTCATTCGCGCCCACATCCGCCGTGGATTGCACGTTCTCCAGTTGCGCCAGCAATTGACCCTTCTTCACCTGGTCGCCTTCCTTCACGTACAGGTGGGTGATTTTTCCAAAAGCGTTCGCGCCGATGTTGACGTAGGTCTTGGGCTTGATTTCGCCCGAAGCGCTCACTATCGTCGCCAGGTCTTCACGCTGCACCTTGCCGGTTTGCACCGTCACAACATTCTTGGCACTCTGGTGCACCGTGAAACTCACGATGCCCACCAGTAGAAGGGCTGCGCCTGCGCCAATTGCAATTTTTTTCCAAGGTTTCATATTGCCGTCACAAGTCCGGAGGATTTCAGGTTCACGCCCTGGGCTCATGCCCGGGTTTCATGCACAAGTTCGTTCGCACGAGACCGTCGGGCAAAGAACACCATACTGGCTCAGCCGGTGAGAGTAACGGACACACATCCGGTAATACGATCCCAGCGGCGGGAAAGTTCCCAATCAGGAAGCCCAATCAGGAAGAACGAGTGGCCGAGACCCAGGACACGAATAGGAAGCCAGTATGAGCTGCCCCGAGCGAGATCAAAGTAATTATAGCTTGCCGCCCCGCCCGGCCAAAACTCAAGATTCGGTACTCGCGGTGCGGTTCCCTGGATGCCGCTTGTCATCCTGATACAGCTTGCCATCACATACAGCTTTATCAGATAGGGGCTTGTCATCCTTATCGAGGCGAAGGTGCCATGCAACTTGCTGGCAGTGCGATATCAGTGGACCGTCGATTGTTTGGGCGGTTGCGATGCGATCGCTGTCAGGACGCCATTGATCGCCGCGAAAACCACTTTGGGATCGTCGACCTGGATAAAGTGCCCGGCATCCGGAACGAGCTGGTTGTGACCGCGCGTGGATAGCGCAGCGTAGGCGTCATGCCCAGACGCGAGCTCCCGGAAAAACGCTGCCGCCTGCTCACGCACGTCGGCGGGCACATCCGTCGGCATAGGGTGACTTCCGGAGGTCAGCACGATGAGCGGCATCTCACCGTAGCGGCGCTGGGGATTGATTACCTCGCGTCCGCTCTGGGAGACATTTTCAATCGCCGAAGCCTGCGTCAGGAGCCTCGCTGGGTCGGCATTGAGTTGAGCAAGAGCCTCCGTCAGCGCTGAGGCGGAGGGTAGGAGGGACGGAGCGGTACACTCCTCATACCTTGGCGCGCCGCGTTTCAGGTCGCCGCTGCGAAGCTCGCCGGCGCACTGGCGCAGTCGCGTGGATTCCGCCCTCGGCGCCCCGCTGCCGAACGCCGCGAACTTCGGTGCGACACGTTCCCGAACCGCGTCCTGGTCGGGGATCGCGGGGTCCACCAAGAGCATTCCGACAACGTTCTCTGCATGCTGGTCGGCGAACCTTATGGCAACGTAGGCCCCGGCAGAGTGTGCGACCATCACATAGGGGCCGTCTATGTGCGCTAGCTTCAATGCCTCTTCGAGATCTTCGGTTTCGTGAACGGCGTCCTGCGGTTCGGGGCTCGGACTGCTGAAGCCGAGTCCGGCGGGGTCCCACGAACAAACGCGGGTTTTGCGTGAAAGTTGGCTTTGGATTCGGTACCACACCCACGACCAGCCCCCCAATCCCGCGGTCAGGACGACGGTCGGCGACCGCTGCCCGAGGCAGACGAGGTTGATCGTGCGCCCTTCAGCAATCGGGACTACCAGCTGGGGCTTGAGGTAGGGGGTAAGCTCGGAGACTTTGGCCGGCGGCGGCGCTGCGCCCTGCGCGGTGGCTGGCCCCGGCGAAATGATCGTCAAGAGAATCAAACTCACGCTCGCAAGAAGACCACGCCTGATCGGATACTCGGCCCCGAGCGAGTGGCCCCTTCGGGGTAGTAAAGAGTCTCGGCTCACTCCTGTAGCCTTCCTTTCCATGACTTACGAATCCATGACTACGAATCCATGACCACGAATCAATGACCGCGAACCGTTGCGGTACTCCTTCCGCTGCTAGACACCGACAATCGTCCGCGGGTTCCCCTTTTTACTTACTGCCCACCCGCTCAAGATTCGGTGCCCTCGGGCAACTCCGAGCTTGCCAGGGTGCTTCTAACAAAGTAGGGGATGTTCGATTTCCATCCGTTCTCAGGACGCGAGTTAGCCTTGCTTTGACACAGATAACGGCCTAAAATAGGGCGACAAGGGTTCGTCTGGCAGGAGTCCCTCTCATGTTCCGGGTTTGCGTGCACCGATATCTTCTCGCTTCTTTTCTGGCACTTATGGGCATAGCTGTTCCCAGTGCCCTGGCCCAGGATCCAAATCCCAAACCGGCTGACAAATCGGCTGGAGACGCGGCCGCAGCCGCGCAGCCGGCCCAGTCCGCCCAAGAGGTCGATCCCCTCAAGAAGCCCATCGACCCCAAGAAAAAGAAACAGCAGGAAAAAGATTACAGGAAAGAAATCAAAGGGACCTACAAGAAGTGGCTCGACGAGGACGTGGTCTGGATCATCACCGACGAAGAGAAGGCGGCCTTTAAGCAGCTTAGCAACGACGAAGAGCGCGATTCGTTCATCGAGGCTTTCTGGCAGCGTCGCGATCCCACTCCTGACACGGAAGAGAACGAATACAAAGAAGAGCACTACCAGCGAATCGCCTACGCGAACGAGCATTTCGCCGCCGGCATCCCGGGCTGGAAGTCTGACCGGGGCCGCATCTACATCATGTACGGCAAGGCGGATGAGGTTGAGTCGCATCCTTCCGGTGGAAGTTATGAGCGGCCAATGTCCGAAGGTGGCGGCGAAACTTCCACGTTCCCGTTTGAAGATTGGCGATACCGCTACCTGGAAGGGATCGGGCAAGAGGTCATCATCGAGTTCGTCGACACTTGCATGTGCGGCGAGTATCACATGACCATGGATCGCTCCGAGAAAGACGCCCTGCTCTACACGCCCAATGCAGGATTGACCATGTGGGAGCAGATGGGCATGGCCAGCAAGACCCAGCGATTCTCCGGTGGCAATGGCCTGGAGAGGCTAGGCCTGGGCCCGGATAGCGCCAGCCAAAATGGAAAAGAATTCGACCGGCTTGAGCAATTCGCCAAGCTGCAGGCGCCGCCGCCGGTCAAGTACAAAGATCTGGAAGAAATCGTCAACAGCAAGATCGTCCTGAACCCGATGCCTTTCGACGTACGGACGGATTTTGTGAAGGTGACCAGCGACACGGTGCTGGTGCCGGTTACTATCCAGATGAAGAACCGCGACATCACCTTCGTCAACAAAGACGGGATTCAGCGCGGCACAGTGAACATTTTTGCCCGCTTCACTACGCTGACGGGCAAGGTCGTGCAGACGTTTGAAGATCCAGTGCAAGTGGACGTTCCGGAAGAGTTGCTTCCGCGCACCGCGGAGAATTCGTCGGTGTACTGGAAATCGATTCCCTTGCGGCCCGGACGCTACAAGTTAGAGATCGCCGTGAAAGACGTGAACGGCGACCGCAGAGGCGTATGGAGCCGGGGCATCATCGTTCCCGACTTTTCCGACGATAAGCTGGCGACTTCGACCCTGATCGTCGCCGACCAGATGGAGCCGGTGCCCACCAAGACGATTGGCGCGGGCAATTTCGTGATCGGCACCATGAAGGTACGGCCGCGCGTGGCGGGCGTGGACGGCAAGCCGGCGTTGTTCAAGAAAGATCGTGACCCGAAGCTGAATTTCTGGATGCAGGTCTACAATCTGAGCATCGACGAGAAAACTCACAAGCCCTCGGCCACGTTCGAGTATGACATCGTCAATATGGCGACGAACAAAGCCGTGATCCAGAAGACTGAATCTACGGAATCGATGGGTAATCTCGGCGATCAAGTGACCCTGCAGAAATCGATTGTTGTGGCTAACCTGCAGCCTGGCACTTACAAGATCGATATCAAAGTGAACGATAACATCTCCAAGCAGACCATTGATCCGTCAGCCGTATTTGCGGTAGAGTAGCGGCCTGCTTGATTCCCCCCGGGGGTGGGTAGGGCTTGATATACAAGCTCGGAACTTGGGTAGTGGTCCTCGGATTAGCGCTTCCCGTGTATGCCAGTGAGCAGCCGGGCGCGATCTCAGGATACGTTCGCAATGCCTCGGGAGCCCCGCAGATGGGGGCGGTGGTGGAGATCCTTGGTTCCGAGATTAGTTCGGCGTCGCGCTCGCTTACCACGTTTACTGACGGCCTGGGTTTCTATTCTGCTGCCGGATTGCTGCCCGGCGTTTATTCCGTAAAAGTTTCGGCTCCCTCTTTTCTGCCCACTGTGCTGGAGCGCATCGGACTGGTTCCGGGCGCACACCTGAAAGTAAACGTCACCCTGAACACGCTTCTGGGTGCGCTGGATGTGGGGCGGATTCGCGCCGTTCCCGACGATGACGATTGGAAATGGACTCTTCGTTCAGTCGCCAACCGGCCCATTCTGCGTGTATTCGACGACCCGCAGCAGACTGCGGAAAAACAGGATCATGAACTGAGTGGTTCGCTTTCGTTCCTCGCTGGTTCCACCAGTGATGGCTACGGCAGCGGATCGGACATGAATACCGGGTTTACCCTGGAGCGCTCGATCTTCTCCACGGGCCGCGTGGGCATGAGCGGGAACGTGGGTTATGGCGACGGTACGCCCGACGCGGTATTCCGCACCACGTATTCTCGCGTATTACCGGATGGATCGGAGCCTTCCGTGGCGGTCACCGTGCGGCGTTTCGCGCCATCCGACCCGAACCTGCACAACGCCGCGCTGCAAGCCTTGGCTCTGGCCATGGGCGATTCGTTTTCAGTTGGAGACGTGCTGGAGTTGAAGTTTGGCAGCGAACTTCAGACCATTCAGTTCCTGGGGCGCGTGAGTGCGTTTCGTCCCTACGGCACCGCCGATTTACACCTCTCGCCCAACACGGTTGTGGAATATTCCTACGCGAGTTCGCTGCCCGATGCCCGGACTGAAAAAGGCTTTGATTCAGCTCCCGCAGATTTGAGCGAATCGGACCCGCGTGTCAGCCTGCAGAACTTCGCTTCGAAGATTGAACGGGCTCATCATCAGGAGTTGAGCCTGTCACGGCGCATGGGCAAGACCAATGTGCAGTTTGCCGTGTTTTCCGATCGCGTCGGCGATACTGCTCTCACCGGCGCGGGTGAAGTTACAGCTGCGGGCGGATTCGTTTTGCCCGATGTGTATTCCGGCACCTTCAGTTACGAAGGCGGAAATCTCAACACTCCCGGGCTGCGGGCCGTGGTGCAACACAAGTTCTCCAGCGACCTAACCGCTACGCTCGACTACGCATGGGGCGGGACGCTCAACCTGTCACAGCCTGATGTGCCTCAACCGCTTTCGTTGCAGGATGCGCAACCATGGATCAGCACGGTGCGACGCCACGCGTTGGCAGCCAAATTCAATGGCACGCTGCCGCGGCTTCACACCCGCTGGATTGCATCCTACCGCTGGGTCAATGGCCAGGCGCTCACTCCCGTGGACATGTTTAACGCCTCGCCGGGCCAGAGCGATCCTTACCTGAGTTGCTTCATTCGTCAGCCGATTCCCAGCATGGGTTTCCTGACCGGCCACATGGAAGCGCTGATTGAAGTGCGCAACCTGCTGGCGCAAGGCTACGTGCCGGTGATGGGGCAGGACGGCCAGACGGTTTACCTGGTGCAGGCCGCGCGCTCGATTCGCGGCGGACTTGCTTTCAACTTCTAGCAGACTCGCCCGACCTTAAAGACGAACAAGAGAGATCAGCAAGATAAAAGGCGAGGGACAAGAGTGTCCGTTCTACACGGGCAGAGTCAAAATCCCCAGTTCTCGCAAAAGACGCGAGAAATGGGGCACCCAGAGGAATCCGCGCCTCAAAGAATTGCACTCCTGAATCGGGAAAACGAATCAGACCCTCTTCTAAGTGCCTGATTCTGCTGACTCGCGTGGTTCGGTCTCAGACGAGCTCCGGTCAGACCCCGCGCTCTCAAGAAATCCGAGATTGACGATTGGGTCTGGGCTTCGCTAAAGTTGGCGCCTTGCAAGAGTATTGCTGTGTGGAAGTAGAAGAGAAGCGGATTGCGATGATTTTGACGCGTGATTGTTGTTGCCCGTCCTCCGTCGTTTCTTCCCGGCGCGGGGCCTAAGAGACCGCGATTTGCGTGGGGGCTCTCGCTTCCTGGTTTCCATATTGCCGGGAGCAGAATTACCAATGAACATATTTTCTGTTCGAAAGTCTTTTGTAAGTCATTGCCAATAAGCAAGATAACAGGATTGCTCGTTGTGGTGGGCAACCTGCTTCATTACTGCTAACCATTGCAATTTAGCTAATTGAGAAGTCACCAACGGGCTTTTGAAAGCCGGGTGAAGGAGAGACGTACATGAGAGGTCTAGTGAGTCGGTTCATCGTACTCGTGCTGCTTGGGGCAACCGGATACGCGCAGACATTTCGCGGAGCCATTAATGGTACCGTGACAGATCCGTCCGGAGCCGTAGTGGCGGGCGCCAGCGTAAAAGCGACCAACGTGGCGACGGCGGTTGCGATCACCGCGACCACCACCAGCGGCGGCGAGTTCGCTTTCCAGGATCTGCCGCTGGGATCATACAAGGTGGAGGTAACGGCGTCCGGGTTTCGTCCGACCGCTTTCGACAGCATTTCGGTGACGGCCGGAGGAGTCTATACCCTGCCTGTGAAACTTGCTGCCGGGTCGGCGGGCACGACCGTGGTGGAAGTCTCCGCCGCGGCGCTCACACTCGACACCACCACGGCCACGCAGGACAACATCATTCCCGCCGAGGCGGTCGCGGATGTGCCCATGAACGGTCGCGATTTCACGCAGTTCGTCGCGGTGCAGCCGGGCTACGGCGGATACTCTGTGGGCGGCTTCGGGTCGCTGAACGGCACACGCGCCAACCAGATGAACTGGCAGATTGACGGCGTCGACAACAATGACTTCTGGCACAACATTCCCGCGGTCAATCAGGGCGGCGTATCGGGTATTGCTGGCGTCGTTATGCCGCTCGATGCCATCGATGAATTTGGCGCGCAGACCCAGTCCGCGGCGGAAGGCGGACGCAACGCCGGCGGCATCGTGAACATCGTGCTGAAGTCGGGGTCGAACCAGCTTCACGGTTCGCTTTACTACTTCAACCGAAATACTGCTTACGGAGATGCCAGCCCTTTCTTCAATGCGAGCGCGCTGGCCGCGGCAGGATTGCCTGACAGCAAGCCTCCACTGCGCAACGAGAACTATGGTTTTTCCGTCGGCGGGCCGATCATCAAGGACAAAACGTTTTGGTTTGTCGCCTTTGAGCGGCAGAAGTACACGATTGGTTTGTCGGGTTTGAATACAGAGCCGTCGCAGGCCTACCAGAATGACGCGCTGGCTCTGCTCGCGGCCAACAACATTCCAGAAAGCACGATCTCTGCTCAGATGGCAGCCAACTTCTGGCCGAGCTATATCAACAATCTGCCAGCACAGCCGGGAAATTATTTTGCCACGAATCCTTCGACTGGGTACAGCTATAACGGCGTGATCAAGCTGGACCACAACTTCAATGAGAAGAACCACTTCTCGATCCGCTGGTTTGGTGGGCAGGGTTCCCAGACGGCCCCGCTGGGTGGAAGTGCGGCTCTGGCGACAGCGAGTTCCAACCTTTCCTACTATTTCGAAAAGGCGCCGATTCACGTTTACAATTACGCAGCCACGTTGAATTCCGCTCTGACTCCGCGTTTGAGTAACCAGCTTCTGTTCGGCGTGAACTACTTCAACCAGGTGTTCAATGACGCCAATCACAGCTTCGATACGGCTTCTTATGGCCTCAATCTCAGTCCGGATGCCCTGATTGACGGCAAGCCGATTCTTGGCGCACCTAATATCCAGATTAGCGGTTTCGAGCAGGTTGGCATCACGGCGCCCGAAGGCCGCAACGACATCACGGGCATGCTGGCGGACATTGTGTCTTACACAATAGGCAAGCACCAGTTCCGGTTCGGTGGCGAGTTCCGTCAGGGACATGTGGATGAGTTCTATTTCCGACACTCCCTCGGAGAATTCACATTTAGCGGTTCGCAGGGACCGTGGAAGGCGTATTGCAACTTGAATCCTGCCGCTACCGGCTGCACGAATGCTCTGAACAACGCGGATCCAGCTATCTTTGCCCTCGCCGACTTTCTGGCGGGAGACATCACATCGGGTGAGATCGCGGTTGGTAACGCCGAGCGCAAAGTGGTGGCCAACGGTATCGATTTCTTCGCCGAGGATGCCTTCCAGGTCACTCGCAGACTCAATGTGAACTGGGGCCTGCGCTGGGAGTATTTCGGCCCGCTGCACAACGGAACCAAGGACCTTGCGGTATTCATCCCTTCCGACGGCGGCATCAAGATTCAGGGTAACGGCATAAGCAGCATCTTCCCGCCGGATAAGCACAACTTTGCTCCCCGTTTTGGCTTCGCCTATCAGCCAACGAGCCGGGAAGATCTTGTGGTCCGCGGTGGTGTTGGCATCTATTTCGACCAGATCAACATGAACCCGTTCCTTGACTTCCGTCCCCCGAACAACGCTGACGGTCTGGAGGATAATCCGGCCGGGCCGAGCCCGGTTTCTACTTACAGCTTAGGGGCCACGACATGGCAGCCGAATGTGGCCCTTTTCCCGGGTGTTTCAACTTGCGTGACCGGCAATGTTGCGACCGACCCGAACTGCGGCACTTCTGTTTTCGACGTGTACTCCGTCAACCAGAATTTTCGCACGCCCTATCTGATCAGCTATCACATGGATGTTCAGAAGAGCTTTGGCAACGGCTTTGCGGTCTGGCAGGTGGGCTACGTGGGGAACGAAGGCCGCAAGTCGTCGATCATGTTGAATATCAACCAATTTGGCCAGTTAACCCCGCAGTTCCCGAATTACGGCGGTGTCAACCAGCTCAACAGCATTGGCACATCTAACTACAACGCGTTGCAGAGCACGTTGCGTCTGCGAGCGTGGCACGGGCTGAGCGCATCCTTTGCCTACACTTGGGCACACGAGTTGGATGAAATCAGCGAGTACCGGGGTGCCATCCCGCTGGATAGCACGAATCTGAAAGCCGAATACGGAAACGGAGATTTCGACACCCGGCAAAATCTCTCGGGCACTTTCACGTGGGATATCCCGGGTTCGTCGCACGGTCCGAAGTGGGTTACGCATGGCTGGCAGGTCAACAGCTTGATGACTTTCCACGGCGGACAACCAACGGATGAGGTACGGCTGGGGCTCGACCTGATCGGCGATCCCTATGCTGGTGTCTCTCGCAGCTTCAGCAAGTCCGGCATCCAGTGGGTGAATCCGGCTGCATTCGCGGAGCCTGCCTCCGGCTTTGGCGACTTACGGCGTAACCAGGTCTACGGCCCCGGTTTCTCGGATGTCGATCTGTCGGTATTCAAGAACATTCCCATCACGGAGCGCGTCAAGGCGCAGTTCCGGATGGAGTTCTTCAACCTCTTTAACCGCATCAACCTTGCCTCCGGACCTGGATCGGAAGGGACCAGTTGCGGCAATGCCCCGACTAACCCCAACCCGCTGCAATGTACGACGGCCAGCGGTTTCGGAGTGGTCAGCGACACGATCGGCGACTTCAACGGCGCGCCCGGTATTGGTCCTGGCGAAGCTTTCAATCTGAATCTTGGGCTGAAGATCATTTTCTAAGCGTCGTCTCACTCCTCGGCCCCTGCCGCTTGCGGCGGGGGCTTTTTTTGTGCTTGGTCCCGGACGTGCGCCTTCTCCCGATACGCGCCTTGTCTGGAGCGCGGAGAGAGCCATGATTCGATAGCGCACCGATGGGCTGCGCCTTCATGGGAGCCGAGCGCGACCGGACTACGTCTTTGGTCACTAACTCCCCCGTTTCGGCGATGTTACCCTGCTCTTGTTTGATCCCTCCCCGCAAGTCATCTGAACGTCTGTTCAAAGTATCTGTACAAAAGCATCCGTTCCGGAGATTCCTGATGCGTCGCGATCTGCCTATTGCCGTCTGCCCTACTGCTATCTGTTCTGAGACGATCTTTCCCGACAGGGTCGAGCGTAAGACGATTGAGCGTAAGACCGTCCGGCCCATGACTGCGATTGCGGTTTCGGCGCTTGTGCTGTTTCTGGCCGCGCCGCTCTCGGCACATCACGTGAAGAAGGGTGAGTCGATCACTCTGCCAGTGACGACTTCTTCGGCGCGGGCACGGGCGCTCTACGAAGATGGCGTGGCCGATTACGAAAACCTCTACCTCGAACGCTGCAATGAGGATTGGCGCGCGGCCGTGAAAGAAGACCCGAATCTGGCGGTAGCCTGGATTTCAATTGCGCTGAATAGTGGCAATCCGCAGGAAGTGAACGAGGCGCGAACCAAGGCGAAGGCGCTGGTGCCCAAGCTGACCGCGGGAGAGCAGTTGATGGTGGGATGGATCATCAAGGTGCAGGAAGGCGACTACATCGAGGGCATCTCACTGATGAACGACTTGCTGGAGATGTATCCGCGCGACAAGCACCTGCTCTACCTCGCCGGGAACTGGCTGATGCTTGAAGAGGGCAACGAGCAAGCGCAGAGGATCATGGAAAAGGCGCTGGCAGTGGATAAGAACTTTCCCGCGGCGCTGAACGATTTGGCTTACCTCTACGCGCGCAACCGGCAGTTTGATAAGGCATTTGCCAACATGGATCGCTACGTGGCGTTGCTGCCCAAGGAGCCGAATCCGCAGGATTCTTACGGCGAGCTGCTCCGGATGGCTGGGCGCTTCGAACAATCTCTGCTGCATTATCGCGCGGCCCTGAAGCTTGACCCGGACTTTGTGACTTCGCAGCTTGGGCTGGGAGACACCTACGCTTTGATGGGCAACCAGGAGCAGGCGCGGATTGAATACGAGCGCGCCGTGCGCTACGCGCACAATGAGGCCGATCGCCTGACTTACAGCATGCAAAGTGCGATGACCTGGGTGCGCGACGGCAAGTTCTCGGAAGCCGACAAGGCCTTTGCGGAGATCGCGGCGACCGCGCACGCCAAGGATCAGGACTTGCAGGAAGCGCAGGCGTTCCGGCACATGGCGGAGTACCAGGCCGACGATAGCGTTGCTTTGAAATACCTGAAGCAGGCTGAGGAGGCGCTGAGCCATCGCGACATAGTAAGGTCGGACAAGGACGAAGAACTCTCTCACGTCCTGCGCAACCGGGTGGTACGGGCGGCGCGGGCGGGCGATCAGGCTCTGGCCGACAAATCTCTGCAGCAATTGCAAACCATGGCTACGGGCAGCCGCAACCGGGTGATCCTGTGCTCTTATAACGGCGGGGCGGGAACGCTGCTGATGGATCAGAAGAAATTCGAAGATGCCATCGCGCACCTCGAAGAGGACCAGGACAATCCTTTCACCATGGAGCTGCTGGTGCAGGCCTATTACGAAACCGGCATGACTGACAAATTGCACGAAATCGAAGGGAAGCTGCGTGGCACAAATTTGCCTACCATGGAGCAGGCCCTGGTGGTTCCGGCGATGCGATCGAGCCGTCCGATTATTTAACGGGCTTCCCTAACCAGATTCATCAAGCGGCCAAGCCCAGAAACTCTCAGCAAACTCGCGGGTTTAGTGTAGATTTGGTGGACACCTGCGAGTTGTTATGACATCTCAAGCTGAGCGCCGCTCCCGGAAAAGAATACCTACCAACGTTGCTGCGCGGGTGCGAACCGCACACGGAGTCGAGCATTCGGCGCAAACCCGCGACGTGAGCAGCAACGGCGTCTTTCTCTACAGCAAGTCGAAGATGGAAACCGGCGCAGAAGTCGAGCTGGTGCTGATCCTTCCGCCCGAACTTACCGACGGCCAGAAATGCTGGGTATGCTGCCAGGCCACGATTGTGCGCGCCGAACAAGTAGGCAGCGAGTTCGGCGTAGCAGCGAAAATAAAGCGAATGGACATACTGCCCGAGGCCGCCATTTGATCGCGCTCCTGGGTCCGAGTTGTGGAGCAGTCGAACCGCTCACTTCTGCATCTAAGTTCCCAAAGTTGAACTGGCCACGGACCGAAATGTTCGGTCGTCACATCGGTCTAGAGTCGATCTGTGAAAAAAAACTTCCCATTGCATCGCCTTCGGTGCAATAATGGCGGCCCTAGAATTGCTCTGGCCAATCTCAGGTAACAGGCGGGCCCAAGTATGTGGATCGAAAAATTGGCCGGCGGCGTGGTGCGAGTGCAGACTCCCATCGGCCCCCGGTATGTGATGCCATCATTTTTTCAGCGAATGCAACTGTTGTGGATGTTTCGCAATTTTCCAATTCTCCCGCACGCGGTGCTGAGCGGACGTCAACAGCGCATGGTGGACCAGTTGTGTTCGGAGCAGCCATTTGAGTCGATGGCGTATTCCGGTGACGGCATGGAAGAGGCTCCGGTGATCGGAACCGTGGAGCGGCGTCCCGCGATAGGAGCCGCGCCGTTACCGCCTCGTCGACCGGTGACCAGTGAAGGCTCACGCGGTATTCCAGCGGAAGCGCAGCAACAACCGTAGTTGCCCGCGCATCAAACTCGGCCCGCACATCGAATACGTTGTTCCGCGGGCGTTCTCCGCTTCTCCATTCGCCATGTGTCCTCGTGCCCTATGTGATTAACAAATTTAAGACATCACCATCGCGCCGATCTGGTGGCTGCCACGGCGAGTGGATGTTATAATTTTGGTTTCGTCCTTCCGCCGACATTCCCACCGAGGGCGCGTAGCTCAATTGGCAGAGCAACTGACTCTTAATCACCCCTGCATGCGCCAGTTCTGTTATTTTTCAACGACTTAAATGCTGTGTCGTGCTGCCCAATGCTGCTCTTTTTACCCTCTTCAGTGATAGATAAGTGACAGCTTTCCGAGTGAATTTGCGGCGCCAGAGCAACGGCGCCAAAATCAGTTGCTCACTTCCCAGCCTTCGCGCTCTTCACCTTCTGGCGCCCTTTCGCGCACATTGCTGCTAGCATCCTTGCTCGCGTCTCGTGGTCTTTACTCCAGAAGACATCGCTGCGACGTTCTCTTTCTGCTGGATCTTCACAAAGCTCCTTCTGCATTGCTGCCGCCTGCGCGCGGGCTTCCGGTCGAGCTCTTGCTGCCGCCAAGCGGGCGCGGGCTTCAGGATCTTTGTAGTGGTCCTTCATCCGCGCCGAGTGCTGTTCACGCGCTTTGGTATCTTCGTAATATTTCTTCACGGCTGCTGATTGTCGTGCTTGTGCTTCTGCCACTGATTTCGATGCCTTTCTTTTCGCTTTCATTCGTGCGCGATAGTCGGGGTTTGCCCACATAGCTTTTGCCGCAGCGGACCTTCGAGCGTGTTCCTCAGGGGTGGGTTTCATAGGATCTGATGAGCGATCTTTCCGCCTTCACGATACGAGAGCGGCGCCTGAGCAGCCAAGATTACCGTCGTGCGAGAAACACCTGACCGCGCCATTCGTTTACCGCTGACAGCCCTCGGCATGGCATACTTATTCGTTTCCCCCTACTCCATTTCCAAAGGCTGAGTTCCGATGAATGACGAGTTCAGACGGAGGGTCATCGAAACGCTCCGAAAGGGCGAAGAACTGCCTGCTGAGTGGGCGCGGGAACTTTTTCCACCCGAAAAGCGTGAATACGAACTGGTGTACTACGACAAGGCGCGCGAAGAGGACGTTCTTGCTGACACGATGGCAGTGCCGTTGCAGCCAGTGCGAACGTATGGGAAGAACGGGCACGGCTGGTCAAACATGCTTCTGTTTGGAGACAACCTCCAGACTATGAAGACCCTGCTCCAGATGAAGGAGCGCGGGCAACTTTGCAATGCGGACGGCACACCCGGGGCGCGGCTCATCTACATTGATCCACCCTTCGCTACGAAGCAGGAGTTCCGAGGCAGCCAGGAGCAAGCTGCCTATCTTGACAAGCTGATGGGGGCGCGATTCGTTGAGTTCATACGCAGAAGACTCATCTTCATGCGCGAACTGCTCAGCGACAACGGAACGGTTTACGTTCACCTTGACTGGAAGAAAGTCCACTACATCAAGGTGCTGATGGATGAGGTCTTTGGGGAGCGCCGATTCCGAAATGAAGTCATCTGGCATTACTACAACCGACTCCCGAGCGGGGGAAGTGTGTTTGAGTCCAAGCACGACACCTTGCTCGTGTATTCCAAGGGCGGGGAGTGGGTGTTCCATCCACAGTATGAGAAACGCGACAAGATGGCGCTGAAGAAGAAGCAGGCTAAGATCGGCGGGAAGAGCATGAACGCCCGCGATGAGAACGGCGACATCATTTATCTGAAACTGGATACGCGAAAGGTAGATGACGTTTGGCGCCTTCCCCTACTAGTGCGAACAGCCGAGGAATACAACGGGTAGCCGCGTCGAGTGGCTGGATACTTACGCCGAAGCCGTCGACTCCGAGAGCAGCGCCGAAAAAGTATCCAACTGCTTCAATAAGCACCTGTCCGGAAGTCGCCGAAAAATACAAGTCTTCGATACCAACATCGACTGTTGTGTTTTCTGTCAGCGCCAACGGAAGGTAGAGACTCGCGGCTGATGCTTCGGCATTCCGCTGCCGTCCGAGCTTGTCATGATGCTGCGCGAAATGAAGCCGAAGACCGGAAAGGTTTTCTCTGACACGAATCTCCGCGTGGAGTGGGAGAAGGCATGCGATGCCTGCGGACTTGGCAAGAGAACGAAGATGGAACCAAGGGAAGAGGGCGGCTTCGTGTGGTACAAATATAAAGGACTGCTGGTGCATGACTTACGGCGCAGCGCTGTGAGAAACTTGAGAATAGCTGGCAACGACGAGACGGTCATCATGAAGATAAGCGGACACGCAACGGCGGAAGTCTTCAGAAGGTACAACATCGTCTCGACGGATGACGTGACGGAAGCAATGCGCAGACTCGAACTCTCAAGTGTCAGATCAGTGACAGTTTCGCCGAATAAGCGCAAGCGATTGTCTGCAAGTAGTTCAAAATAAAAGCACGGGCGCGTAGCTCAATTGGCAGAGCAACTGACTCTTAATCAGTAGGTTGAAGGTTCGATTCCTTCCGCGCTCAGGTTGTAGGTTCGATTCCTACCGCGCTCACCACTCCTTCATTGCAACCGCAAGAGTTAGGCCGCACTCTCGTTGGCCTCGTGCTGGTTCGGTGTGGTTGGTACCCTCACCATCTCTGAACCGCTGGGCTCAGGCATCGGGTAAATCACGAAACCGCGGTATTGCAGAGCCTGATAGGCGCAATAAGAAATATGAATTGGACTGAGTTTATGTGTGCCTTTACTGTCTGCGATCACTGGATCCCTAATTACAAATCACGGAGATTGCTGACACAGTGATCGTTTCTATCGCAATGGGGTTATCGGAGTTTTGGGTATAAAGCGACCTCGTTCTCTTGGGAATCGGCAAGATAGAGACATCAGAAAACGCGATGCTCAGTGCCATATTTCGGCCCCGTAAATCAAAGAACTTATCTAGGTTAGTCGAATTATTAATGTCCAATCTTCACGGTTTCTTCATGCCATCCCGTCTATTCTTCTCAGCACATTCGGGGCGTTGAACCATTGATTTCCGCTCGGGGGCAGTCTCAGCAGGTGTTTCGCGAAACGGTAAATAGTTTGTGGCTCCTGTCATCGAGGCACGAGATGACAGCCGTGGTGCCTCCAAAAGTCGGAAGGCCGCTGCTCAAAGCTCTTCGATAGGGAACCAAGTTTATGCGTTCTTTATAAACTTTTTATCCGCCCTTTATGAGTTTTCGAATGTGATGATGGATTGAGTGGCAACCGGAAAGGACTCGAACTTGAAGATCATGAGAGCCGTATTGCGTAAGCCCGTGGCGGTATCAACTTTGTGGCCGATGCTGGTCTTGAGTCTCTGTGTGGGTCAGGGTGCGCGCTGTTACGCACAGACTCAAACTCAACCGAATGATCACACGAACGTGGCTGCACTGCACGAACCGGTGCTCAGCGATAGCAGCACGACGACCAGCACGGCGCCCGCAGTCGCCCCACCAGCGGCCAAGCCCGATCCGGACCCCAACGTGGACATTGCGAGGGAACTCGCGGCTATGAAGGCACGCATCGAACAACTGGAAGCGGAATTGAAGAGTCGTGCCGCGACCACGGCACCTGCTCAGCCAGCGGTTTCCGCGGTAGCACCTGCGCAGCCTGAGTCAGCGCAGCCGACGGTTTCCGCGGTAGTGGCTCCAGCAAAGTCGGACGCACTCCCGGCTCCAATAACTGCGAGTCCGACGTTAGCGGCTGTGCAAACGCCGGGCGATTCGGCCGCGCCGCCCGCAAAAAAGGAAAAGATCGCGCCCTTCTCCGACTGGGACTGGACCTGGCTGAACGGCAATCCGCGCAACAAAGACACCGCTTTCGATACAAAGTTCTTCACGCCGGAAATCCGCGCCGACGTTACCTACACCTACGACTTCAACAAACCGGTGGATAACTCCATGGGCGGATCGAGCGAGTTGTTTCGCTCCAACGAAATCCAGCTCGAGCAGCTCGGCCTCGGCGGGGACTTCCACTTTGACAACGTTCGCGCCCGCTTCATGACTCAGTTTGGCATGTATTCCACGGCCACCATCCGCAATGACCCCAGCTACGCCAAGGGGCAGTGGAACATCGCCGATGCCGACCGCTACCTGGCGGAAGCATACGGCGGTTATCATCTCAACGTACTGAACGGCATCAACATCGATGCAGGAATTTTCATGTCCTACATCGGCCTGTTCAGCTATTACAACTTCGACAACTGGGCCTACCAGCCTTCCTACGTTTCCTCCAACACGCCGTGGTTTTTCCAGGGCATTCGGATACAGGTTTTCCCCACCCCTCACTTGAAGATTGAACCTTGGATCATCAACGGATGGCAATCCTATGGCTCGTCCAATTCCAGGAAAGGCCTGGGCGGGCAGATCAAGTGGACGCCAAGACCCTGGGTGAACGTCATCTCCAACAATTACGGCCTCGGTCACGATGACCTCTACATCCAGAACCGCGGCCGCATCCACACCGACGACAGCATCGAGATCAAATACTACGATCATCCGGAGAGGTTTCTCGACAAGATGGCGTTCTCCTTCACCGGCGATATGGGCTGCGAATTTGGCCCCAGCACAGCCACGTTAGCCGGTGTGAGCTGCCACGGGAACAAGAGGGACCCGCTTGGTCCCGTCAGTGCGAACTTCCCAAATGGGGGAATCGATCCCAAACAGAGCTTCATCGGTTATATGCTTTACAACCGCACGTGGTTCAAGAAGGACAAATACGGATTGACCATCGGTGGCGGCCAGATCAACAATCCTGGGCGCTATTTGGTTCTCCTGCCTCCCATCAATGGCGAGACAGCCTCCTCGGCGGCTATCAATGCACCCTACTTCACGGGGAATCCTGGAGACCCATTCAAAGCATGGGATACTTCGATCACCTACGATTACATGCCAAAACAGTGGCTCACCTTCCGCTGGGAATACGATTTTCGCCACGCCAGCGTGCCGTACTGGTCGGGCAAGGGAGGAGTTACGCCGCCGGGTTCGGGTGGAGTGCCCTATACCAACAACGGATCTCCGCAATTTTATGCTTGCATGAACGGCGGCAACACCGGCTTTGGGAATAACTCGGCGCTGACCATGGCCGCAAACGAAGCGCTCGCGCAAACCGCCTGCGCAGCCCAGGGCAGCAGCCTGTGGACTCCCGATCTGCGCCGGGCCGAAAATCTGATCGATATCGACATCATGGTCAAGTTCTAGCATGGTTCAGTTCTAGCATTGGTGTAGTTCTAGCGTTGAGCGCCTGATTCCTGGCGGGAAGCCGTTCGCAAGTTCAGGCAATTGCCACTGGAGGTGGAATCATGTTCAGGCCCTGGCTGATTGCGTTTGCCATCATCGCTGCGGTGCTGTTTGTCGGAGCTATGGTCGTGAATAACATCGAAGCACAAACCGAGAAATCGACCGGCGTAGTTGCTCCCACTTCGGCGGCCGAAGCGGCTGAACGAGAGAAAAAATTGGCTGCCGCCACGGAGACAGCTAAGCAACTCTTGTTGGCGATGGACACGGACAAGAACGGCAAGATTTCAAAGGCAGAGTGGATGAAGTTTATGGAGCAAGAGTTCGATCGATTGGACACCAACCATAACGGTGAGCTCGACGTTAAGGAGTTAACCCAATCGCGAATGCGAGTGCGGCCGGCCGTTGGCAAGTGACGAACTCAACATTGTGAGGGTTGGTGAGTCTGACGATCATGAAAAAACGGCATAAAGGGCGGATGGCGAGCAAGCGAAAGTCGATTGGCATTCTTGATGCGGACTTGGCCTTCGTGATCCTTGCGGCCGCCAGCATGGCGGTTTTCGATCTTTGGGTGTTTGTAGGAGTTACGGGAAGGTGAATGATGTACTAGCCTGCTAGGACCTGCGAGTTTCCAGTCGAAGGTAACGAGGTGCGGAGAAGTCAGGAGCATCCCACGGCCGAGATTCTCGTACGAGTGGATTTTGCGGCAAGCCGACAGAAGAGGTCATCCGGTCATCCCAAGCAGGTGTGCATTAAGTGCGCGAATCGGTTCCCTGCGCTTGCCGACAATTAGTCACGCCACACCATAGGGGATTGCCGGCGTAATGGCATAAAATCATTCAAAGAAGCGAAGCGAGGACGAAGCATTGGTTCTTACCAAGCCAGATTTCGATGTCGCGATTATCGGCGGGGGGCCGGCTGGATCATCGATGGGCGCGTACCTGGCCAAAGCTGGCGTGAGTTGCGTCGTGTTTGAGCGGGAGCTGTTTCCGCGCCCCCATGTCGGCGAGTCGCTGGTCCCTGCTTCGACGCGTGTGTTCAAAGACCTCGATTTTCTTCCCCAGATGGAAGAGGCAAAGTTTCCCCACAAGTTCGGCGCGGTCTGGACTGCGGATGACAAGCAAAAAGTTCCCTACCAGCTGGGATGGGAGGGTCTGGCTGCCGACTGCCACGCCGACATTCGCTTTGACGAGCGCGAACAGGCAGGCGTTGACCGCAATTACACCTATCACGTGGACCGCGGCAAGTTCGACCTGATGCTCTTGCAACACGCCAACAAATTGGGCGCGGATGTCTACGAGGGCGTTAAGGTAGGCGCAGTTGATTTCGGCCCCCGGGAGCCATTGGTGCGATTCACCATGGGGCGGAACGGGAAAGGGATGGCGGTCAGTGCGAAAATGGTCGTGGACGCCAGTGGCCGCAACACCTTTCTCGGAAACCAGCTCAAGCTCAAGGTGCAGGACGCCGTGTTCGACCAATACGCCATCCACAGCTGGTTCGATCACTACGATCGCAAAGCATTCTCCCGGAAAGACGACCACCGCGACTATATCTTCATCCACTTTCTGCCCATTTCCAATACCTGGATCTGGCAGATTCCGATTACTGATTCCGTCACCAGCCTGGGCGTGGTCACGCAGAAGAAGAACTTTGCGAAATCCAAAAGCGATCGGGAAAAATTCTTCTGGGAATCGGTTGCCTCGCGGCCCATGCTGGAAGAAACTCTGCGCAAGGCAGACCGCGTCCGCCCCTTCAAGGACGAGGGCGACTACAGTTACGCCATGAAGCAGCTTTGCGGCGACCGGTTCGTTCTGGTCGGCGATGCCGGCCGCTTCGTCGACCCTATCTTTTCCACGGGCGTCAGCATCGCGCTCAACAGCTCGCGCTTCGCGCACAAAGATATCCTGACTGCTCTGGAGAAGAACGATTTTTCGCGGCAAAGTTTTTCCACTTTCGAGAACACGCTCCGCATCGGCACAAAGAACTGGTACGACTTCATCACCGTGTATTACCGTCTGAACGTGCTGTTCACCTACTTCATCAACGATCCAACGTGCCGTCTGGACGTGCTGAAATTGCTGCAGGGGGACGTTTACGACGATGCCGCACCGCCGGTGCTGCAGAAGATGCGCACCATGGTTGCCGACGTCGAGCAGAACGAGACCCATCCCTGGCACAACCTGCTAGGCGATTTGACGTCGAACGCATTCCGCCCAGAGTTTTAACCTGGGGTCCGAGCGCCTGATCAGTAAGGCTCCGCCGCCTTTTGCAGACGAGCGGAGCTTTGCTAAAGTGATACGTTCGGCGCGTGTGACACAAATTCCAAGAAATGCTGGTAACGTCCACGTGCCACGGTCTTTGGTGGTGCGGTCTTTTGCCGCTGCGATCTTCTGTGCAAACAAGGAGTCGAAGATGAAAAAGTATTGTTCTCTGTTGTTGTCTGTCGCCGTGGTTCTTATCCTTAACGTAGGCCTGAGTGCGAAGGATCTCGAAACCAAGGGCAAAGCCTGGCTTGACGCCCATAGCGAACCGGCGGCCGTCAATGTGAACGGCAGCTGGCACGAAAAGGATTGGGGCACGGTCGTCCTGCTTCAGGCCGAGGGCAGCAGAGACGTCACCGGAGACGGCGATGGCTGGTCTATCACTGGCGTTGTCAGTGGCAAGCAGGTCTTCCTGCTCTTCTCCCAAAAAGGCACCGTTGCTTATACCGCCCAATTGACGTGGGAAAGCGACAAGAGCATAACCGGGTCTTACGCCAAGGGCTTCATGGATGAGAAGAAGAAAACCAGACCCATGCACCTGATAAAGCCGTAGGCCTCCCCGCCGGGCGCGAAGTAGAAAGGGAAAAATCTCCGATGAAACGAATGGCGATCACGGCGACATTGCTATTGCTGTGCATGTGTTTTCCGGCTTCTCTGGAGGCGAGCCACAAGGTGCCGCGCTACCTCAGCAAGGAGTCGAGCATCGACATGAGTCGCATGAACCGCATCTTTCTTGGCTGGGTCGATCTGGAACCAGACGCGTGGGCACTTTACGGCTTTACCTCCGAAGCCGACTGGGCTGACACAATTGCTGCTCTGAATGCCGGTTTCGCACGCAGTGTGCAAACGACCTACTTGCCCAGACGAACCATTACCGCAGCCAAGGACAGCGAGAATGAAATCGTGGCGGCCAGCGACCTCTATATCAAGTTTTCGGATGTTCGGGTCGACTATGAAAACGATCACCTGATTCTTTCCATACACTTCATCGACCTGAAGACCAACTCCGAAATTGCCTCGATTCCAGTGAGGCCCTACTACGGGAACGCCTCGGGCATCAAGAGTTACCTGAAAGCCGCGCTGGACGAAGTAGCCAAAAAGCTGCAAGTGGAAGTCACAGGCGAGACACCGGGCAAGAAGTAACCGGAAGCTTCGAGCCGGGTCGCACCCGTGACCCGCACGCTATGTTTTTCGAAAAGTCGCGAAGGAGAATCCGAATGAGGCGAACGGCGATCGCAGCGACGTTGTTGTTGCTCTGCATTTCTTTCCCAGCTTCTCTCGAGGCGCGCCACAGAGTACCGCGCTACCTGAATAAGGAATCGGCGGTTGACATGAGTAACATGAACCACATTTTCCTCGGGTGGGTAGATTTTAATCCCGACGAGTGGGTGCTCTACCGGCATGAGGGTTCTATCTTTAGTGGTGATATCCCGTTCTCTAAAACGGAGTGGACTGACACGATAAGTAGCTTGAATTCTCTGTTCCAGCGGAGTTGCCAATCTCGGTATTTGCCCGGTCGAACTATTACCGCAGCTAAGGACAAGGCGGACGAGAATGCCACGGGGAGCGACCTCTACATCAGGTTTTCAGACGTCCGGATCGACTACGATAACTATCACCTGATTCTTTCCATACATTTCATCGACCCGAAGACCAAGTCCGAAATTGGATCCATTCCAGTGAGGCCCTATTACGGGGACGGTTCGGGCGTATCGGAATTCCTGAAAGCCGCCCTGGACGAAGTGGGCACGAAGGTACAAGTGGAAGTTACGGGCGAGACGCCGGGGAAAAAGAAGAAGTAGACGCCGGATTCGCGAGCGGAAGAATACCGACGCGAGGTAGCATCTACCGGGGAAAGAACCGATATGGCGAGGTCCGCGACTTTTTTCGCGCTGTTTCTTGCGACCCACGCCTCCCTGCTCCTTCTGTATCCATTCACCCTCTCGCGATTCCTGCTCACCGCTTCGATTTACGGGGCTGGCACCCTGATCATGCTCTACCTGTTGTTTCACCCACGCAACCAGTGGCTGGTCACGAACCGCTCGCGCGTGGAGGGCGAGCGCAGCGTGGCCCTGACTTTCGACGACGGCCCCGATCCCGTTGACACTCCCAAACTACTCGACCTACTCCGCGAGAAAAATGTGAAGGCAACCTTCTTTGTCGTGGGCAACCGCGCCGACCAGCATCCCGAAGTCGTGCGCCGCGCCTGGGCGGAAGGCCACCTGATCGCCAACCACACCTGGTCGCATCGTTATCTATTTTGTTTTCTCACGCCCTCGCGCCTGCGGGCCGAAATCGAGCGCGGCACAGAAAGCGTGCGCCGCATTTGTGGTTTTCGCCCGCGATTGTTTCGCTCGCCGGTCGGTCTGCGTCACCCGCTTCTGGGGCCTTATCTTAAAGACGCGGGATTAGAGTACATTTCCTGGACAATTCGCACCCGCGACACGTTCGCCAAGGACTCCGGCGTTCTGACCCAGCGCATCCTGAAAGAAGCGGCGGGCGGAGACATCATTCTGTTGCACGATCATCTGCCGGGTGGAACGGAGGTCATGCTGGAAGCCCTGCCTCGGATCATCGACGAGCTCAGGCAACGCGGCTTCGAATTCGTACTGGCTGGCCCCCGTGTGGATGCCGGCGTCGCGATGCCGGAACCCGCGGCCTTCGAATCCGCGCACTGATTCTCGCCTTCGCGATTCTGACATTCGCGATTTAGGTAGTGGTGCAGCTTCCGGAAAAGCAATTGCGCCGCTTGCGACTGTCGGTACCGACCTCACTCCAGCCGTCTTGTCATCCTGAGGCCCGCGCCTTTTGCGGGCCGAAGATCCTGCCCTGAGCTTGTCGAAGGGACCTATGCAACTTGCTGCCGCTGAGGCGCTGCCGGCAAATTGCACAGGTCCTTCGCTTCGCTCAGGATGACAAGCCGTATTCAGGAGAACTGCAACCCTACCCGATTTCCGTATCTGTGATTCCGTCACTAGAAAAAAAAGAGACTGGGTCACCGAGCTAGTCCCAGTGCCGAGACCACAGCCAGAAATGCGCGACTCGCGGCTCCCACCGGGTCGAGCAAAACTCTGCGGCGTTCCAGCATGGCGGCCACCGGCTGTCCCTTATAGCTGGCAATCTGCCGGTAGCGCGACATGAAAAACAACACCCGCAGGAAAAGTTTCCACTTGAGTGGCGCAAAATAATCGGGCGTCACGAACGGCACCGCATGCCCGTCCTTGACTTCGGCGATAAAGTCCTTGAAGGTCGCGGCCCGCGACAGAGAGATGACAGAACTCGCGACCAGCAGATGGCTGTCGCCTCCGCCCACCACTGGTTTGCGCCACTGCCGGGCAAGCTCGAGAACGCGATCGTTTTCCTCGCGCCGCCGCATGCCGTTTACTTCCAAAGCATGAATCGCCCAGCCATAACGCGTGAGCAGATCCGTGATCGGAATGGTCTCCGGCCCTCGTCCCCAAAAGATGAGGGGATGGTTCAAGACGACGAGGCAGCCGCTGGCGGCGAGGGTCTCAAACAATTCGTCGTAGCGCCCCCCCAGCGCGGCCGCTTGAATTCGGCTGTGCGTCTCGTCGACTGCACTCTCCGGCATGCCGCTCACTCCCAGGTGAAACAGGTGCCCCTGGTACCACAGTGAGAGCTCTTCACTGAGTGCGATGCGGCCGTTCAGGTCGGGCCGACCACGCAGCAGGGCCAGGCTGCCGGCGAATTCATCGTGATCGGTTATGGCCAGGTGAACCCCGTTAAAGCCCCAATGAGCAGCGGCGGCGGCTTCGATCTGATACACGTCTTCGGGAGCATAGGGAGGATTAAACGTGATCTCGGCGTAATTCAGATCGGGAACACTCCCAAGGCCGAACGAGCTTCGCAGAACGCCGCTCAAAGGCCGCATAAACCCCAGCTTGACGACTTGGTTCAATGCCGCCAGCTTCTCCACCGAGTGACAGGAGTGGTTGTGGAGGGAAACCGCGTAACCGAATTCGCGCTCCGGCTGCGCACACTCGCGGTAGGTGTAGTTTTCAATTTTCCAGGCTGACCGTCGTCTCATCGCGTTCCGAATAGGGAAGTCCCGCAAGTGTAATTCATCGGTCACACCCAGCAAGAAGAAGTTGTCGCAGAAGAATGCGATCTGATAGTCTTCGACCACTGGGTGTGGGCTGGGCGTGGGTCTCGGCGTGGGGAAACCTGCGAAACCCAAGGGGGATGGGGCGTGCTGTATTCCATCGATTCGTCAGCGCAAAAACCACAAAACGACGTGCTGGCGCGGTTATCGAAGTGCCGCCGGGTTCTGCTGATCGAGGCTAACGATATGCGGCGCTGGGTCGGTGGCCTGGTTACGCCCGAGGTTCACATCCCTCCAGTCGGGCTCATGTACGTTGCCAGCAGCGCCCGTCTGCACAATCCCGACGTACACATTGAAATTCTTGAAACTTCGCTGGACGCCCGGTCCGACGAAGAACTGGTGGCGAAGTTGCTGGACTATCGCCCCGATGTCGTTGGAATCCGCAGCATCAGCCTGTTCGAGGATGAACTGAAGCGGGTTGCCGAGTTGGCCAGGAGCGTTCTGGACATTCCCATCGTGGCCGGTGGCCCGATCGCCACCGCCCGCCGCGGACCGCTTTTAAAAGCCATCCCTGCAATCGATCTCCTGGTCGTGGGCGAGGGGGAGTTGACGTTTTCGCGTTTGCTCTCCGGCACCGCAACCAACGGCATGGTGTTACGGCAAGGCGACGAGATCGTCGACCTGGGTGACGGAGATGTTCTCGACAATCTGGACGAACTGCCCTTCCCGGACTACAGCTTGGTCGATCTGAGCCGTTACGAACAGCACTTGAGTTATGCCTATAACCACCGGCGGCAAGGGGTCCTGCTCACCAGCCGGGGTTGTCCGTTCCTGTGTACCTATTGCAATACCTTCGCCGGCAAGACGGCCCGGCTCCGTTCCGCGGAGAACGTCGTCTCCGAGATGGAAATGATGTGGCGCGACCATGCCATCGAGGACTTCTACGTGGTCGACGACATCTTCAATATGGACCGCAAGCGCACTGAGGCCGTGTTTCGCATGATCATCGGCCTCGGCAAGAATTGGCGCCTCTATTTCGTGAACGGGTTGCGCGCCGACATTATGACGCGTGAGCTCGTGGACCTGATGGCCGATGCTGGAACGGTCTGGGTTACCTACGCGGTCGAATCCGGAAGTCCGCGCATTCAAAAGCTGGTCAAGAAAAACATGCGCCTGGAGCAGGCTAGGGAGATCATTAACTACTCCCAGGACCGCGGCATGGTCGTCAACGTGAACACGATGTACGGTTTTCCCACCGAGACCGGAGCCGACGCGCAACTTACGCTAGACTACCTGGCTGGGTTGCACATGCCGTCGCTTCTTCCCTACCATTTTTGTCTGCGGGGATACGAAGGATGCGAAATCGTCGACCAGGCCGCGGAAGCCGGCTGGGATACTAGCGCGTTCCTGGCGGATGGCGCGCTCTCCTACCACGACATGCCCCGGGGAACTGACACGTTTCCGAAGAGCGAGATGATGAAACACCTGATCGACTATCATACGCAATTTGGCATGCGCAACCAGCAGCATCTGCGCCGGTCCCTCGAGGTTCTAAAGGAAAACGGATACACCGAGGTCGATCTGGTGGATATGTACAGCGTTCTTCAAAATCGTTCGTTCCGGCATGTGGACGAAATTGTGGCCGGCTCAACGCCGAGTGCCAAGGCGCCGACCGTGAAGGCAAATGCATAAGCCCATCAAATACCTTGAAGGAGCGATGTCGATTGCCGCGAACGGGGCGTGGCAGGTTTTTTGCTGGAGTAATAACCTCGTCCCCGAAAATCCTTCTTTCACGCCCAAGTGGTCAGATAAGCCGCTGCTCAAGTCGCGTGAAAAGTCGAAGCCTCCCCTGGGCTGGCCGCGGCAGACTGATTCCTTGTGCCCCCGTTGTGTGCCGGAAATCCGCCAGCAAATCGTCGACGGCAAGCAGGATTACCGCGTCCTGTTGAACGAGAGGCCCGGCGAAATCAAAGCGCAGATCATCGAGCGCGACGGGAAAATCCTGATGGTCAAGGATTGTCCCGTCCACGGACATTTTGAAGACGTCATATCCATCGATCCGCAATTCTTCCGGCATCTGGAGGAGACATTTCCCGGCCGGGACATCCGTGCCCACAACGACGAAAAGCTCCACAACCACGGCAGCAGCACCATCAAGCACGGGCGAGGGTCGGTTCTCACCGTCGACCTGACCAACCGCTGCAACATGATGTGCGATCCCTGTTTCATGGACGCTAACCAGGTTGGCTTCGTACACGAGCTTGCCTGGGACGACATCAAGACGCTGCTCGACAATGCATTTTCCATCAAGCCGCGCCGCCAGATGTCCGTGCAGTTCTCCGGCGGCGAGCCCACCATGTCCCCGTATTTTTTGGACGCCATTCGCTACGCCCGTGAACTGGGCTACGACAGTGTGCAGGCAGCGACCAACGGCATCGAGTTCGCGAAGAGTCCGGAGTTCGCGCGGCAGGCCGCGGAAGCAGGCCTGCGCTACGCTTATCTCCAGTTCGACGGCATCGGCAACCCGGCCAATTCTCATCGCAACGTCGGGAACCTGTTCGACGTGAAGCTGCGGGCCATTGAAAACCTGCACTCCAACGGCGTCGAAATCGTGTTGGTCACAACTGTAGTCAACGGCATCAACAACGAGCAGGTGGGCCGCGTGGTGCAATTCGCACTCGACAACCCGGACAAAATAGCCCTGGTGTCGTTCCAGCCCGTCTCCTTCACCGGCCGCGACGAAGCCGTCACCGACGAACGCCGCAAAGCGCAGCGCTACACACTCTCGCACCTAGCTCACGACGTAAAAGATCAGTTAAACATCGGCGAACCCGTCCGCGACTGGTTTCCCCTCTCGTTCCTGAGCACCTTTTCCGACTGGGCCGACCTCGTGCACGGCCCGAACGCCGCCTGGGGCCAAGTCGCCTGCGGTTGTCACCCGAACTGTGGGGTGGGGATGGCGGTTATGGTGGATAAGGAAACGCGGGAGGCGGTTCCGGTGACCGCGTTCCTGGATGCCGACCAGTTCGCCAAGGACGTTGCGCGGGTCAACGATTGGGGGCGCAGCAAATGGTTGTCCGTTGCGGGGATGGCGCTGGCGCTGGTGCGGAATTACGATGCATTTCGTGCGCCGAAGCATTTCCGCGCTATCGACATGTTGCGGAAGCTCGACAAGGGGCTGGGGGCTTCGGGACGCGACTATGGCGACGTCTCGGGCAAGCGGACGATGGATGACATTTTCCGGAGGCGGCGCGACCGCTGGAATTTGCTGTTTGTGGCGGGCATGTGGTTCCAGGATTTGTTCAACTACGATTTTCGCAGGACCGAGCAGTGCATCATCCCCTATGCCACGCAAGAGGGGGAGATTTCTTTTTGTGCCTACAACACCGGGATGGGTTGGCGGAACATCATTGAGAAGATGCACATGACCGCCACGCTGACCAAGTGGTACGAAGAGCACGGCCGGCATGAGATTTTTGCCGGCGGCAAGAGCGTGAAGCTCAGCAGTACGGAACATCATCTGGTGTTGAAGGATGAGATCGTCACGAGCGAGGCGCAGCATGATCTCGAGCAGCTCGGCATCGCGAAAAACGCTCGCGAGGAGAAGCTGCGGGCGCGAGCGGACCGGTTTAAGCAGGAAGAAGAAAACTTACGCATGGCTAAACTTTACCGCGAGTTCGTCTTGAAAGAACGGCCACTTCCGAACCTTGTGCAGATCGGGCTCGGAACCACAATGGCTCCTTCGGAAGCCGAACCGGAAGCCGTGGGCGGCTGCGGAGATTAGTTGAGACGCGAGTGCGGTTGTGGCGTCTCAGGGGCTAAAGCCCGCATCGAATTTTGCGCCTTTACGCGGCGCTGAAGCGCCGCCCTTTCACGGCTGTAACCTCTCCCACGGTAGAAGCCTCTATTCGAAATCGAATCACGCGCCGCGCATCGACGCGGTTTCGACGGGCGATTCGGAAACCGGCGTCAGGCCTCCCGGGTCCTCGACCCTCGGGCGCAGGAGATTTGTCTCTTTCAAATAGGCCTGGGGATCCATCAACGTCTGGGTGCGCGCCAGAATCTGTGCCAGGCGGGGAATATCGCGTACCCGAACCTGGCTGAGCCACTGCCACCACTTCTTCTTTCCCGCGATGTTGAGAACGCTGCGCCGCCACGATTCGCAATAAAGCTCCCAGAAGCGTTCTACCGGCAGGCGCGGCTGCCAAAGCAGGTGATGCAAGTCGTAGTGGCTCCAGTCGAAAACGTCGATCTTCTTCTTGCTTTTTTCGAAGTAGTAAGTGCCCGGCAAGGGCGTGAGAATGGTAAATCCCACACGATACAGTTGGTGCTCGTCAATGAAATCCCACAGGCGTTGAAAATCTTCCTCGGTAAAATCCGGATCGATAATGAAATTTCCTGTCACCCCGAATCCGAGTTCGCGGGCAATGCGGACGGCCTCGACGGTCTTGTTAATGTCGGCGTCCTTGACCAGCGAGTTGAGGCCGGGGCTGGTGGCTGATTCCAAGCCGAAGAAAATGTCGAAAGTTTTCGCTAGCGGGCGCCAGAGCTTCAACAGGTCGGCATTTTCCGTGACCAGGTCGGCGCGGGTTTGCACCAGCAGCAGGTTCTTGCGTTCCTTCGACCGGAGCAGGGTGCGGCCTAATTCTTCGCTGCGCTGCCGGTCGGCCCAGAATAAATCGTCGACCATGAACAGGTTGCGCCCGGTAGCCTCGAAGTCGGCACGGACCCGGTCGGGCGCATGGCAGCGATAGGTGCGCTTGTAGAGTTGCCATACCGAACAGAAGTTGCACCGGTAGGAGCAACCGCGGGCAGTTTCCATGGTCCACATGGGCATGTAATTCAGACAACAGTAGCGTTTCTGGTAGCGGGCCACGACGGAGCGGTCGGGGAGGGGCATCTGAGCCAAATCCAGAAAGCGGCCGGGCTGGGCGGAAGTGGCCTGAAACCGGCCGTCTCCTTTTGGAAGCAGCAGGGAAGGAATCGTATCCAGCGGGCGGCGGTTGGCCACGGCTTCGCACAGCGCCGGCAACAACGCCTCCCCTTCGCCGACGCAGATTGCGTCCACGGACAGGTTGAGGTCGACGGCCTTCGGGTAAGCCGAGATCGCGTGCCCACCAATGGCGACAAAAATCTTCGGGTTATGCGCTTTGATCTGGTCGGCCTGCCGGAGTGCCTCGGGAGCCTCGAGGATATGCAGGCAGGAGATGGCGACTAAATCAGGCGGCCACTCGCGCAGAATTCTGCCGATCCCACGGCTCTCGAAGCGCATGTCCGCCAACTGGACGGAATGTCCCGCCAGCCGCAGTGCCGCAGCCAGATACATCAGGCCCAAGGGTTCGGTCTGAAAAAAAGGAGCCAACCCGAACTGAGCGGTCTCCGGGTAAGGCCTTAGCAGCAGGATTCGCACCGGCTACCCTCCTGGCACCAGTTCGGCCCGACTTCAGCGCGTGTCAATTCAACAACCCCCGATGGATGAATCGTTGCGTTTTGAACGCGACAGGTTACTTTACTTGAGGGAGGGATTGCAATACAGAATTGGGGGTGGTGTCTTAAATGCTCAGCGCATTGCGCTTTACCTTTAATTCCAAGATCAATCGTTTTCGCCGGCCGCAGCTTCCGCTTCGGCCTGTGCTCGTTTGTCAGCCTCAGCGAAGGAGATCGGGGCTTTCTCGTACATGATGTCCTCAATTCTTGAGGGAGCAGCCATGTGGATTGGGGCCGCAACACGGTACTTAAGACTCACCCTAGCGTCGACAGCGTTTCAGTTTCCGGGTGACGGGGAAAACGTCGAGCTGCGCTCGACGGAACAGCCGAGGGCGTCTGTTCCCACATGAGCATCTCCCACACGAAAGGGAGTGGCACGGCGTTTCTGGGCGACGCCGGACGCGTGATACACTCAAAAAATCCAGCGTTCTTCTCCCGCGCATCTCCGCCGACGCTGGAAGCTGCGGCATGCGAACCTGCGCGCTCATTCCGGCCTTCAACGAAGTCCCTTACATCGCCGATGTGGTGAAGGGCGCTCAACAACATGTTGAAAAAGTCGTCGTGATTGACGATGGCTCCGGCGACGGAACAGGGCAAGTTGCCCGGGACGCAGGCGCTACTTGCCTGCGATCACCAAAGAATTGCGGGAAGGCCTCGGCCCTGCGCATCGGCATTGAATTCGCGCGAGCCGGGAACTTTACCCATGTGCTCACTCTGGATGGCGATGGCCAGCATTTGCCGGAAGACATTCCCGGCATGCTTCGCGTGGCGCAGGAGACAGGCGCGGACCTGGTGATTGGGGCGCGCTCGTTCGATCGCGCGTCGATGCCGCGCTCCCGTTATTATTCCAACACGATTGGCAGCCGGATCGCCTCGTCGCTGGTGGGGCGGGAGATCCGCGACAGCCAGAGCGGGTTCCGGCTGTTTCGGCTGGATAAACTTCAGGGGACCAAACTGCGGAGCCGGTTCTACGAATTCGAGATGGAAGTGCTGATCAAGATGGCGCGGTCGGGTTGCGTTATCGCGCACGCGCCGGTGCAGACTGTCTACCACGATGGCCATGCGCGTTCCAAGATGAAGCCGGTGCGAGACACGGTGCGGGTCTGCCTGTGGTCGCTGGCGTTTCGTTTTCTGGGAGCGTGACGTGATCCCGCGGATCAGACTGCGATGTGCTGTGCTGGGGGTCCTGATTTTTCCCGGAGTGCTGGTTGCGCAGTCCGACGATCGGCACTCCGCCGATCTGCTGAACCGGATTTGGGAGGGAGTTCAGCAAGCGCAGAAAAAATTCACGAGCACTTGCGGAACCATTACCGAAACCCGAACTTCCAAACTGCTGGCGAAGCCGATGGTGCTTCACGGCAAATTTTGCGCCGAGGGCACGACCCGATTCGCACTCGAGTATTTCGAACCCGCCAGCGTGCGCATTCGCTACAACGACAACTACCTCAACATTACGACCGGCGGCAACACCGAAGTGATGGATGTCGGAAGCCACGTTCGCCGCGCCCAGTCTTATTTCAGCCGGGAGAGCTCCATCGGGAACCTGAAAAAAAACTTCACCATTACAGTGAAAGAGAACAGCGGGGATTATGAAATGAAGCTGGTTCCGCGGACGGACAACTTTCGTCGCAGGCTGAATTATCTGGTTGTGAAGCTGGACAAAGAGAAATTCCTGCTGCGGTCGCTGGAGGTGGATGGCAAGAGCGGCGTGAACAGCGTATTCGTGATCGACGTCAATTCGCTGAACCCGAAGATTCCGGCGGAAACGTTTGAGGTGTACAAGCCGTGATCGAGCGAAGCGTGATGGAGCGAAGTGAAATCGAAAAGATGATTCCGCATCGCGCTCCGTTTTTGTGGATCGACCGGGTGGAAGAACTGGAGCCGGGAGTTCGTTGTGTCGCGGTGAAGTTTGTCGATCCCGCGAACCCGATTTTTGCCGGACATTTTCCTGCCAAGCCCATCCTGCCGGGCGTTCTTCTGATCGAGGCGATGGCCCAAACCGCGGGAGTAATGCTGGGATCGGCTGCTCCGCAGGCGTCTGATAAACCTAACAAAGGAGTGGCTCTGCTCGCCGCGGTAAACCGGTTCAAGTTTCTCAAGCCTGTGACTCCGGGGCAGGAACTGCGCATCGAAACCAGGAAAATGACCGAGGCCGGGCGCATGGCCTACATCGGCGGCACGGTGTTGGTGGACGGGGAGATGGTAGCGAGCGGCGAGTTGTCGGTGGTATCGGCCTGATGGGTGAACCTGATGTGCAAGCCAAGAATGAGCGAGCCAAGAACCACGCGGACAATGGCGAACGCCACCGGGTGATTGGGAGTTTTCAGGCTCGCGCGCGGCAGTTCGTAACCGCCTTGCTGAAGGAGGATCTTACGCCCGGCCGGGCCGCCGCCGCCGTGTTCCTGGGTCTGTTCATCGGCATCGTGCCCATCTACGGATTTCAACTGCTTACTGCGGTGGGTGTGGCATTGTTGTTCAAACTTAACAAGCCGCTGACGGTGGCCAGCACTTTCATCAATAATGCGCTGCTCCGGCCGCTGATTATCGTGTCCGCGGTGGAACTCGGTTATCTTCTGCGCAGCGGCTCATTCCGGCCGTTTCATCTCTCCGCCCTGACGGGCGCTCACATGAAGGAAGAGATCCTGGCCTTTGTGCTGGGCAGCGTGGTGCTGGGCGTGCTCGTGGGCGGGGCTGGAGCAGCGATTACGGCGGTGGTGGTCCAGGTCAAGGCGCCCAATGATCCAGGTTTGCGGAGCCGCATTCGCTTCGTGAAAGACCTCTTTGCCCCATGCGCATGGGCTGACCGCGGGTTCGTTCGGTGGAAGTTGCGGCTGGATCGCATCTTTGGATTGCTGGCCGGGTTGCTGGCCGCCGAAGACCTAGGATCGGGAACAGTCGTGGATCTAGGCTGCGGCTACGGCATGGCTTTGAGCTTTGCGGCCTTCGGCAGCGGCAGCCGGCGGTTGGTTGGTTGCGACCTGAATGCGCATCGCATCGCGGTCGCTCGTCAGGCGCTCACCGCGCTGAACGCGGAACTGAGCGTTGCCGACGTCCGCGGTCTCGACCTTCCGCCGGCCGGTTTGATTCTGATTCTGGATGTCTTGCAGTATCTGGGCGCCGAGGAGCAACTGACCTTGCTGAGACGATGCTGTGCAGCGCTCGCGCCAAATGGAATACTGGTCTTCCGGGTCCATGATCGCGAACGCGGCCTGTGGTCTGTTATCACCATGGCTTTTGACCGATTAGTATTCGCTTGCGGACGCGTTGGGGTGCAGCCCGTGACACTTCCAGCCGCGCAATATCTGAGTGTTCTAGCGAGCGCCGGCATGCGAGGTAGAAGAGCGCCGGTTTCGAAATCGTCTACCCCTGGCGCACATCTTATTCATCGCGAGAAAACCGTCGGCGGCGGTCACCACGGAGGACGCGGCGGAGGCTACAGTGGAGGCCATGGCATGATGGCCCGCTGCATGCGCTGGGTAGGCGGCTTGGTAGTACGCCATCCCGGGTTGATAACCGCCTTCAGTCTGGCCGGGACCTTGTTGCTGTACGCGAACATCCACAACCTGCGAACCGGCACCGACCTGACAGAACTGTTCGGAAATCGCGACCCGCAATGGCGAGCCGCCAGCCAGATCGGTAAAGAACTGGGCTATGGCAATCAGCTCTTCGTGTTGATCGAGGCACCGGAAGCCGCGGAAGGACGGCCCGCGACGGGAACCGACTCCACCGGCGAGATGGAAGAATTCGCCGACCGTCTCACCGCCGACATGCTGACCAGCGGGCTCTTCCTGCATGCGCGCTGCGGCTTGCAGGACGAAGAACTGCTCAACATGGTGCGGTTCTTTACCTGGAACTTTCCTTCATTTGTGCAGCCCGGGCAAACGGAAGATCTGAAGCGGCGGCTCGATCCAAAACAGATTCATCAAACCGTGCGCCGCGCCGCGACCGAACTAGTTACGCCGTTCTCGTCCTTGGGAACAAACTACTTCGTCGCCGATCCTCTGGGCCTGATGGAAGTGGAGGCGCGCAACGGCCGCGGGTTTTCGCAGTTCGCCAATTTCGACCTCAACTGGGGATCCGGCAACCGGTTCTTCAGTAAAGATCACAAGGCGCTGCTCATCATCGCCGAGCCTCGCCAGTCGGCAATGGATTACAAGTTCGCCGAGCAAGTCGTGCATTGGACGCGGGATCACATCCGCTCAACCACCGCCGAGCCGGATTTCCGCGAATCCGGAGTGCATGCTCTCCCCGCTGGCGCCTACGTTTATGCCGAGCAGGAGCACCGGTTCATCGAAACCAATATTCGCCGGATTTCCCTGATTTCGATCATCGGCAATCTGCTGTTGTGCCTGTTGATCTATCCGAGGATTCCGCTACTGCTTTTGTCGCTGCTGCCCGCCGGCCTGGGCATTCTGTGGACCACAGGCATCGCAAGTTTCTATCCGGGAGAAGTAAACCTGATCAGCCTGTCGTTTATCGCGATCCTGGCGGGACTGGGAGACGACCAGGTCGTACATTTTTTCAACCGCGTTCCGCAGGAATGGGCCAAGGCCGGGGTGCTGAATGCTGCGACGCTGAACGATGCTGTGCTGCTTACGTTCGAAACCACCGGGCTCAGCGTTGTCTTCTGCATCGTGACGGCAGCCACGGCTACTGCCGCGCTGGCTACGTCGAGTTTCAAGGCGTTGGCGGAGTTCGGGTTCATCCTGACGGTTGGAATGTTCATGATGATGTTCCACACGTTGCTGACTGTTCCCGCGCTGATGGGGCTGTGGTGGCGAGTCTCGAAGCCGCGCGCGCCGCAGACCATTACGTTCCGCATCCTCCCCTGGATCGCGCGGAAAACCGTCGACTTTGTGGGCCGGCATCCGCGCATGGTTGTCGGCGTGGGATCAGCAATGTTTCTGCTGTCGCTAGCATTTCTGCCGGCCATCAAGCTCGGCGGGCACTTCGAGATTGCTGGTGCCGATAATCCCGCCGTGGCCGCGCAGAACCGGCTTTCCGCAAGGTTCGGCATTGAAGGCAGCCCAAACATACTCTTGATCTCCGGCGGCGAGCAGGAAGTGCTGGGCAGAGCAGAAAAATTGACCGCCGGGCTGGAAGCGTATCAGCAGCGCGGCGTCATCAAGTCGATCTTCTCTCCGACCGCCCTGCTTCCTTCTGCTCAAACGCAGAGCGAGCGCGCGAGATCTCTGGCAGGGGTTAACCTTGCAGCTTCCGCCCGCGCGCTGGAAGATTCGCTGCGCGAAAATGGTTTTCGCACCGAGCCGCTCCAGCCCTTTATCGATCGGCTACGAAAGCTGGAAGAAGACAACGCCCCGATCACCCTGGAAACGGCCGCAAAATACCTCCCGCCGGGCCTTCTCGACAACAGCATTCGCAAGATGGCAGACGGCAGCTACGTGGTGGCCATCGCTTTTTATGGCACCGATTCCGACGCCGTCGAAGTGGTTCCGGAGAGTGTGATCTCCTCCTGGCGAAATCAGTTTGGTCCGTTCGTGGAGTTTTCTTTCGACAAGATGAACCGCGACATGCAGAACCAGGTGCTTCGTGACAGCCGCCGGGCGCTGGCGTGGACCGCGGCCGGCATCCTGTTGATCGTCTACCTCAGTTTTCGTAACCTGCGTGTGTCGCTCATCGTGCTGATCCCAATCATATTCGGCATCGTTGTAACGTTCGGATTGTTGCTGCTGGTGGGGCACCGTTTCAGTTTCATGTCCGTCACGGCGATTCCGCTCATCATCGGAATCGGGATCGATAATGGCATTCATCTCGTGCGCCGTTACCTGGAGAGCAGTCACGTGGAGGGCCGTTACCTGGAAAACGACAGCAACGGGATTCTCGTGATCGCGAAGGCTTCGGGCGCGGCTATCATTCAATCGAACCTGACCACGATCGTTGGATTCGGGGCGCTGATGGCTTCAAGTTTTGCGCCGCTGGCCGAAATGGGTCTGGTGACTTCGTTAGGGGTCATGCTGGCACTGGCCGGTGGGCTGTTGTTGATTCCCGCCGTCATTCTGCTGGGGGAACAACGCCGCGCGGCAACGGACGGGGCAAGGGATGCGAACAGGTAGTGTTCAATTTTGCACACTGCCTTATGGTGCAGGTCGACCTGCAAATGTTTCGTATATACTCCAAACATCCAAGCCTTTATTGATGAAAATTTATAGTTGAGGCAGCACTTTCGCGAACCCGTCATCGACACGATCTCGTCACAATACCCCGGGCGCAAGACTGATCTCTATCCCTGATCGTCGATCAGTTCCTAATCCCAAGTTGGCGGAATTAATTTTCATGAAATCGTCGCTCCGCTCGGCCACGCTGCTCTTCTCCGCGTCGTTCTCCGGGTTCTTCTCCCGAGTGGCAGGTGTGGGGAGAATTATCCCGGTTTTGCTGTTGTCGGGTTTTCTGTTTTTACCGCTGACAGCGGAAGCCGGTTTGCCGCGGGTGGCAGTTTCGATTCCGGCGGACCAGAACCTGGCCACGGGATTGAAGGCCGCTGAACAGTGTGACGTCGCAAACAAATTGATCGTGCTGCCCCCGCTGGCTTTCAATTTCGCCGGCGAACGAAACCCCGCCACCGTTTTCGACGAGCAAGCACAAGCCCTGCAGAGCGTGCCTGAGGGGTCCGAGGTCTGGCTGCATGTGGCGGTCGGGGCTGGCTCGCTTGTCGGCAACGAATCAGAGAAACAGATTACCGAACGGGTTGACGCGTTTGTGAAATCGATGCCGCTCGCGGCGGCCGCCGTGCGCGGGCTTATTGTCGAGATAAGGGAACCGTTGACGGCTCCGGATCTGTTCGCGTTCGGGCTGGTGCGCTTGGCTTTAGCGGCCAAGGGCGGCAACTCGAGCTTGCGGCTGGCATTTGTTTTTCAGCCCGGATTTGTCGGCCAAAACGGCGATATCGTAAAGCGGCTGGCTACCTATTCCGATCTGCTGGGAACCACTTATTACGAAGGCTGGCGCGAGGATGCCGCGTGGATTGCTGAACACGCGTTGAATAAACCGCTTATCCTAAAGTTAGACCCGCTTAAATTGGACGCCGCAGCATCCGCAGCAGCCTCAACGCTCTTGACCGCGATGGTCGCGGCCAGCGGCACCTCGGTTGAGATCGTCTGGTCACAGCCGCCGGACGCCAAGGCCGCAGCCGCCGTGTGCGCGGTGAACAGCTCGATGACGCGTTCCATCACCAGCAACATGTTCCCCACGGATTCCGCAGATTCGCCGTTCAGTGTTGCGGTGGAGGGCGTAGGGAACAATCAGCACCGCTGGTTCAGCGGCGGGCCGTCGGATGTGGTGATTGTGGCGCGGGTGGGTGCGACCCCCGGCCACTCGAAAACGGTCAGGCTCCAGGGCGTCAAGCCGGGACCATTCGAGATCAAGTGGTATGACCCCGCGACCGGGGCTCAACTCCCGGCCGGCCAAGTGACGAAGACGGACAAGGGCTTCGCGCAGACCTGCGAATGCGGCAGTGAGTACGCGCTGATTTCCATCCACACACAAAGTGAGGCCGATCAGACGCTGTATAACACCGTAGAGGTTAAGGGCGGAGTCGAGCTCAAGATCGAGGAAATCATTGCCCGCTGGCAGCAGAACCGCGAAGCGCAGAAACAGAGGCTGGCGAACTACCTGGCTTCGAGTTTCATGAGTCTGCACTTTGAAAGCACCAACCTGGGGCCGGGGTTCGACGTGTCCATGCAACTCGAGCAGTTTTTCAGCCGCGACGGCCAGATGGAGGTTGCGCAGAAAGAGTTTTACGTTAACGGCGTGAAGTTCGGGAAGAATCACGAGTTCCCGCTGCCGCAGATCGAGCCGGAAAAAGTGCTGACCCAGCCTCTCGAGCTGAAGCTCAACGAGCGCTATGACTACAAGCTATTGGGCACCGAACAAGTCAACGGAGCCATGTGTTATGTGATCGGAGTCGAGCCCAGAGTGCGGGATAAGTCGCGGGACAAGTTGCAGGACGAGGCGCTTTACAGCGGCAAAATCTGGATTGACGGCACTACTTTTCGCGAAGTGAAACAGTACCTCAGTCAGCGCGGTGCCAAGAGCAACGTGCTGGTGAATACCGAGACGCAGAATTTCGAGTTGGTTTCTGATCCCAATGGTCATCAGTTCAACCTGCTGCGATCCATCTCCGCGCAGCAATTGCTGAATGCGGCGGGGCGCGATTTTGTGGTGCAGAGGAAAGTGCAGTTTTCGAATTACAGGATCAATAGCCCGGAATTCAGTGGCGCCCTCGCGGATGAGCACAGTTCCGACGACCCCATGTTCCGCGACACCGACCAGGGTCTGCGGTCGCTGCAAAAGAAAGGCGGCGAGCGCGTTTTAGTGGACAAGAGTGTGAAGCGCATCGAGTCGCTGATTGCGGGCGCAATGTACGGAGGCACATTCAACTTTCCGATTCCGTTTCTCGGCATCAGCATTGCGGATTTCGATTTTCACCACACCGGCGCTCAGCTTTCGACTTTCTTTGCGGGGCCCATCCTGGTTTCCGACCTTTCGAAGCAGTACCAGCCCAAGTTCCGCCTGGCGCTGGATCTGGCGCTATCCGGATTGCCCGGCGAGAACCGCATCTACAGCAGCAACACGGAATTGCTGCAAGGGGAGGTATGGACTTGGGAGCAAACCACCGGGCTGCGTGCTTCCTGGCAACCCAGCACGCATCTCAGCGTCACCGCAAACACCTACCTGGCGTATGACAACTTTCTCCGGACCAGCAGTGCGGCCGAGGTATACGAACTGCCGCGCAACGGACTGAACGTGCTTCCGGGGTTGGAAATAAAATATAACCGCAAGGGTTATGTGTTCGACGCGCAGGGGACGCGGGGTCTGCGCATCAACTGGAGGCCGTTTGGATGCGCTTCGCTGGCTCTGCCTCCGGCTGGATGCGGGTCTTCATCGTCGACCGCGCCGCCGCAAAACACGTTGCTGGTGCAGCGTCCGCAAAACGCGTTCACGCTCTACAACGCCGACTTGAACAAGGATTACTACATCGGAAAGTTCACCAAGGGCGGATGGGATCTTTCCTACTGGGGCGGGAATCAGCTGGACCGCTTCTCGCGTTATTTCCCGTCGTTTCTTTCGTCGCCGCGCCTGCACGGGATTCCTCCCGGCACGGATTCTTTTGACGCGATCGCTGCGGCGAATGTGCACTACGGGTTCCACCTGCTGGAGTTCATGAAGATCGATGGCATGTACGCCTACGCGCGCGCGCGCAACCAGGAGGAGTCGCTGCAATTCCGCAAGTTTGACGGTCTGGAGGTGAACTTCAACACTCCAGGTCCGCTGGGTACGCTGGTGCAGGGCACGGTTTCCTACGCGCTCGACGGGAACATAGCGCGTTACAACTCCCGTTGGGCTGCTTATATCTTGATCTTCAAGCCGTTGCACTAGACTTGAGGATATGGCTGAGACACGGCTGTATGATCGGACTAAAGATCTGAAGACCGACCGGAAGACGGCCCTGGTGACGGGCGGTTCGGGAATTATCGGCGGCGCCATCGCGCAGGCGCTGGGAAGCGCGGGGTTCCGCGTAGCCGTGCATTTTCGTCACGGGAAAGAAGCCGCGGAGGAGGTGGTCAAGCGCATCGTCGCCACCGGCGGAGAGGCGTTGGCCGTGGAAGCCGACCTCTCCCAGCAGCAGAGTGTGACGCCCATGTTCGAGCGCATCGAGAGTCAATTCGGTCCGGTCGATTACCTCGTAAATAACGCAGGCATCAACCGCGACGTCCTGTTGGCCTTTATGTCGGACGAGCAGTGGGACGAAGTGATCGACACCAACCTCCGCGGCACGTATTTGTGCTCGCGGCTGGCTTTGCCCGGCATGATGCGCCGGTGCAGTGGCGCCATCTGCAATATCGTTTCGCCCAGTGGGGTTCGCGGCCAGGCTGGCCAGTGCAATTACTCGGCCTCCAAGGGCGGCGTCATCGCATTCACCAGGGCGCTGTCTCGCGAGGTGGGGCAATTCCACATCCGTGTGAACGCAGTCTGCCCGGGCGTGATTCCCAGCCCCATGTCCGCTAAGTTAATAAAAACAGAGGAGAAACGCCTGCTCTCAGAAATTCCTCTGGCGCGCTTTGGCACGCCTGAAGAAGTAGCGCCGCTGGTGGTGTTCTTGGGATCCGAGGAGGCGAGCTACATTACCGGACAGGTCATCGCAGTGGATGGGGGACTGCTGTAGTTTGGATCAATTCGAGGAGGGACAAAAAGTTCAGCAACCTCTAGGGGTACTAAGTCTCACAAAGGAAAGCACTCAGAGGCCCGTTTGGACACTCCCTCCTGCTAATTTCTAGTGGTGAGGTTTGTGGTATCCTCTGGTGCTGCAAATGAACAATATGGCGAGCGTTAAAGAACAACTTAAGCCCATTATATTGAAGAGCTTGCGGATTACCGACCTGACCCCGGAGGATCTGCGCGACGACCAGCCGCTGCTCGGGGGCGAGCTCGACATCGATTCCATCGATATTCTTCAACTCGTTCTTGAGATTGAGCGGCATTTTGGGATCAAGCTGGTACAGGCCAAATTCGACCAGAAACACCTGGAAAGTGTTAACGTTCTGGCGGCGATCATCGAATCGAAAGTCGCGGAAGCCAAAGTGGCGGAAGCCAAGACCTGATACCTCCAATCCCCTGCAGGCAGCCCCCACGTTCTCAGGCAGATATGTACAGCGTCCAGTTCGAACCCCAGTGTCCGGTGTCGAAGAGTAGATCGACCGATAGTGCGGGTGACGACATGACGGCGGGCGGAAGGTGACGCGCTGGTACGAGCACCGGTTTCATAACGCCCCGGCACTGCGGACGATATTTGTCATCATGCCGAGGCTGCCGCGTTTCCTCCATCCTCCTGTTGCTGTGGTCACGGCGCTGATCTTCTTTTTCATGCTGAAGCAGGAACGCCGGGCGGTAACCGGGAACTTGCGGCAGGTCTCAGGCAAGCGCGGGTTGGCATTGCAATGGAAGGTTTATTGGGTCTTCTATTCGTTTTGCGATCTGATGGTTTCCTATTGCTTTGTCCCGCAGGCCACACATTCCCAACTGCTTGGCATGCTGGTGGACCCGGAGCGCGGCGGCGACAAAATCGACCAATGCCTGGCCGCGGGCAATGGGGTGATCGTGTGGACCGCGCATGTGGGGAATTGGGAATTTGCCTCGCGCCTGCTGGAAATGCATGGGCGGCCCGTCAACGTCGCGCGGGTGGTGGAGGATAAGCCGGCGGAGATCACGCTGCGGAATTTGATGGCCAGCGAGCGGCTCAAAATTGTGGATCTCAGCGGGGGAGTGCCGGCCACGATCGAACTCTTGCAGGCCCTGCGTCGAAACGAGATTGTGGCGATGCAGGGGGACCGGGTTTACCAGCGTCACAGTGCCGAAGTGCCTTTTTTTTCACAACCCACCAGCTTTCCGCTTGGCCCTTTTCTGCTTTCTCAGGTCTCGGGGGCCCCGGTGTTGCCGGGCTTCGTGATTCGCCAGGGTTGGCTGCGCTACCGCGCCATGATGGGGGATCCGATCCCGGCGGTTCCGTCTCAGGTGGCTTCTCAGGTCACGTCTCACGTCGCATCCAAGGTCTCATCCCAGCTCAGTTCCAGCGACGACAATCGCGATGCCGGCCTGCAGGACGCTTTGGGACAGGCCGTGCGGTTTCTGGAAAAAACGTTGACGAGCCATTACGATCAGTGGATGAATTTTTTTGAGTTCTGGCCGGTCGCCTCCCGTGAGTGACCTTCGAATTAGCGCACCCCGAATTAATGACCCCCGGGAAACCATCGTGGTTACTGGTGTTGGCGTGGTCAGCCCCTATGGCATCGGGCTGGACTGCCTGCAGGCGGGCATCTTAGCGGGCAAGTGCTGTCTGGCGCATACAAAGGATGTGTATCCCGGCTTCGAAGGAACGACGGCGGCGGTTTGCGGATTGCCGCTCCCGGCGGACGGCGACAGGCCAAAATATTCCCGCAGCGATCGGATGGCGATCGTGGCGGCTCGAGATGCAGTCGCGAATCTCGATTGCGAGAACGATAACTTCCGCGAGAGCGGCGTATTTATGGCCAGCACGGTCGCGGGGTTGAGCGAGATTGATCCTGGAATTGCCGAGGATCCGGCTGCCTGGTACCGGCGGGGCGGCGGTCTCGCGCGGGCCGCTTCTTATCCTCCGGCGCACGTGGCTGACGCCGTGGGTGAGCATTTGGGGATTCGCGGACCACTCTGTGCGGTTTCGGCGGCATGTGCTTCGAGCGCCATGGCGATCGCGCTCGCCGCTAACATGCTGCTCGACGGCGCCGCGCCGATGATGTTGGCGGGAGGCAGTGATGCATTGTGTCCGTTCACGCTGAGCGGCTTCAGTTCGCTGCAGGCGCTGGACCCGGAGCCTTGCCGACCTTTTGACCAGAATCGCAAGGGGTTGAATCTGGGTGAAGGAGCCGCGGTGCTGGTGCTCGAAACGCTCGCCGCCGCCGAAGCGCGGAATGCCGAGGTGCTCGCAGTGCTGCGGGGATGGGCGATGACGAACGATGCATTTCATTCCACCGCGCCGCAGACTCAGGGCAACGGTCTGGCGGATTGCATGCGACTTAGCATGGAAATGGCGGAGGTCGGCGGTGACGAGATTGGCTATGTGAATGCCCACGGCACGGGCACGCCGCTGAACGATGTTGCCGAGGGCAACGCGTACGAGGCTGTCTTCCATGAGCGCAGCCGTCCCGTCCCCGTCTCTTCGACAAAATCTTATTTTGGACACTGCCTCGGCGCGGCTGGAGCGTTGGAGGCGGCGATCACGATAACGGCGGTTCGTTGTGGGGCTCTGTTGCCGACGCTGCGGTTAACCGACCCCATCGAGAGCCCGAACGTGGAGTGGTTGCGGGGAGAAGTGCGACGCGAGGCTCTGCCGCTGGCGATGTCGGTTTCGGCTGGATTTGGCGGTAGCAACACGGCGCTTATATTTGGTAGCGGAGGGTTCGGGAACGGTGAGTTCGGAAACGGTCGCTCATGACTGCGAATTTGGCAGCGATTACGGGGATCGGGTCGGTGAGTCCGTATGGTCCAATCGCCGGATTAATCCCGCAGCGCGCAGTGGAACCCGAATCCATCACCGCATGGGCAACCAATGGATCGCGGCGAGCATTTCTGGTGAAGCCGTTTCGCCCTGCCGATGTGGTGCCGGGCCTGAAGACGAGGCGTCTGGATCGCTTGTCGGCGTGGGCGATGGTGGCATCGTCTCTGGCCATTCGGGATGCCGGGATCGACTTGAGCAAGGTGGACCGTACGCGAGTTGCGGTGGTGTTTGGCACTGGCTTCGGATGCGCTGAACTCACCGAGGCTTTTTTTCAAAGCGCTGCCACGAATGGCTGGTCCGGGACGGACCCCAGTCCGTTTCCGGAGGGCCTCGCCAACGCTCCGGCCAGTCATGTGGCTTTGTGGCATGGCCTGCGAGGGCCTAACATTACGATTGGCAGCACAGGTTTTGCGGGCGAGAGCGCGTTGATTCAGGCGGCTTCGCTGCTCAGCCACGGGCAGGCGGACTTGGCGATTGTGTTGGCGGGTGATACGCTCACGCGCGCCGTCTACGAATGGTATGAAGCTGCAGGTCTGTTGTCGCCAGCCTGCTCTAACGCGGAACGTCTTCCGGAAGGTGGCGGCTTCGTGCCCAGCGAAGGAGTTGTGGCATTGGTTTTGGAGCCGGCGGGCCGCAAGGAGGCGCGTTCCTATGCGCACTTTAGTTCGGGCCGTTGCGTAGCGGGCGGGAACGCGGTGGAGATTATCGGCGCGATGCTCGGTCGTGCGGTCCCGAGCCTGACCGTTTGTGCCGGGAATGGCGCGCCATGCGCGACCAGTTCGACATTTGCCTTGGCTCGGGAGATTAGCGGGTCGAGCGCGGCCATCGTTCCCGCGCAGGCTGTTGCTGCGGGGCTTGCTGATGCTGGGGCTTTTCTTCACTTGATTTTGGCCTTGAGCAGCCCACCTCGCAGCGGACAGGCCTTGTTGTTGGGAACGTCAGGCGACGGCGGTTTTGCGGCGCTTCTGCTGGAGTTGCCTTGAACATGAATGTGCGAATCGCAGCCGTGGCGTACGCCGTTCCGCCCGACGGTGAATCCGTGGAAGCAGTCCTGGAGCGGGAACGCGATCGCGTGGAGGCGACGCTCGCGCCGCTGAGCCCGAAGGCGAGACAAAAGGCCGCGGAAGGTCTCGGACTGAGCCGCGTGCGGGTCTGCGGCGGTAAGCAACCTTACGACCTGGTTCTGGAAGCCGTTTCCACGGCAATCGCGGAAGCTGGGATTGCGGGACCGGACATCAATCTGATTTTGGATTACAGCACCTTTCCAGGAGAGAATTCGCAGTATCTTTCTTTCGCTCACAAACTCAGCGACGACCTTGGGGCGGAGACTTCTCTGAACTTGAGTTTCAAATCCGGCGGTTGCGCTGCGCTTCACCTCGCAATCAAGACAGCACTGGGTTGGATGAGTACCGACGAAAACATCCGGACCGCGTTGCTGGTGACGGGTGACACCGCGCCTCACGGAAGCCGGTCGCTGCTTCCGATTACGGTGCAGGGCGATGCCGCGAGTGCGGTGATTTTGCGGCGCGAAGGCACGGAAGGCCCTTTGCTGCTGGGCGTTGAAGCCATGACGCTCGGCCATCTGCACGATGCCATTGCCTTGATTAAAACCAACGGGCACCTCGAAATTAAAGTGGATGCGGCGTGCATGGAAAACGAGGTGATGCCGGTCTACTATCTGAATTTGTTCTGGCTGGTGCAAAAAGTGCTGGCGGCGTCTTCGCTGAGCTTGAACAATATTGACCATTTCGTCTATTCGAACATCAGCCAGCGGGACCGCGATGGTTTCCGCAGAATGGTGGGACTGCCCGAGGGCGGCCTTCCGGCAACTCCCATGGCGGAGTACGGTCACACTTTTGCGAGCGATCTTGCGATCAATTATGTGCATATGCGGCGCGAGGGCGGAATTCGTCCGGGGCAATTGTTGTTATTTGCTTCGGCGGGGATCGGGTTCACTTGGGGGGTGACACTTGCCCGAGCGTGAATGCCCCGAGCCCACAAGCGACGAAGTAGAGTGTGATCTGTTATCGGACTGGCTGCGGCGCACGGCGGCGGCTCTGCCGGATGCTCCGGCGATCGTCGAGCAAGATCGGACCGGAGAAGATCGAGTTACGTCTTTTCGCGAGTTGTTGGAGCAGGCTGCGTCGCTGGCGTTGCGGTTCGTCGAACACGGCGTTCAGAAGCAGGATCGCATTGCGCTGGTGCTGCCGAAGTCGACCGATGGCATCGTCTCGGTTTTTGCGTCGCTGCTTGCCGGAGCTGTCTATGTTCCGATCCACCCGCAGTGGCCGAAGGAACGGATCGAAGCCACCTTGACGGACTGCGCGGCGCGGCTGGTGATCGAGGGCGAGGGTTCGCCGCCGCAAATCACGGATCGTGAGACAGGCGAGAGCATCTCGTGGCACGCGCCGGATATGCGTCCCCGCATCTCAGGCGTGGACTCGCTGCCCCGAGCAGACGTCGGCGACCCGGCACTTATTTTGTTTACTTCGGGATCTACCGGTCGGCCGAAAGGCGTGGTCATTTCCCACCGCGCGGTCGGTGCTTTCGTGAAATGGTCGGCGCGCGAGTTTCGGATCGGGCCAACGGATCGCATCGCTTGTCCGTCGCCTCTTAGTTTCGATCTTTCCACCTTCGACATTTTCAATATGGCATTGTGCGGAGCGACTTGCGTGCTGGTGCCCGGCCAAATCGTGTGGATGCCGCGCTTTCTGGTGCAGTTCGTGCGCGAGGCCCGCATTACATGCTGGTATTCGGTGCCGTCGATTCTGGCCGGCATGTTGGAGGAGGGGCGCATGGCGCAGCATGATTATCCGGGGCTGCGCGTCATCCTCTTCGCTGGGGAAGTGTTTCGTGGCGCGGATGTAACGCGGTTGCAGGGGGCGGTTCCACGGGCGGTTTGTGCCAACCTCTACGGCCCCACTGAAACCAATGTGGTTACGTGGTGCCGCGTGCCGCACGGCTTCGACGGATCGCAGCCACTGCCGATCGGCCAGCCTTGCCCTTACGCCACAGTGACGACGGATCCGGCCAGTGGCGAATTGCTCGCGGGGGGCGAGTCGCTGATGAGTGGATACTGGAATCGTCCCGAAGATTCGCAACGCGCGTTCGTCAACGTGGAGGGCAAGCGGTATTACCGCACCGGAGACCGTGTGTCGCGTGCTGCGGACGGGAACTATCTTTTTCTCGGACGGCTCGACCGGCAAGTGAAGCGCCGCGGCTTCCGCATTGAGTTGGGAGAGATCGAGACTGTTCTGGCGGGACGCGAGGATATACTGGAGGCGGCGGTGGTGGCCGTCGATGACGGGAAGATGGGGACCGCCATCGTTGCTTTTGTCCGCAGCCGTTCCGCCGGCGCTGTCACGCTGATCGAAGCCAAGGCTCACTGTGCGCGGACGCTGCCGCTGTATATGGTTCCCGACCACATCGTGTTTCTGGACGCGATCCCCAAGGGAAGCCGGGGAAAGATCGATTACATAGCTTTAAGCAAAGTCGCAGAAAGACTCGACCAAGCTGTGACGAACAACACTGCACCGAACCCAGCTGTACCGAAACAAATGTCAACGAACCATGCACCCAACGACGGAGATCAAGACCGCAGTCCGGCAGTTCATCGCTGAAAACGTTCTGCTCGGGATTCATCAGACCACCATCGAGGACACCACGCCCCTCGTCACCGGCGGGCTGATCGACTCGATCGGGATGATCGGCCTCGTGAATTTTCTTGAGACGCGCTTCAAGGTCGAATTCGTGCCCCGAGAAATCGATGTGCATAGCCTGAATACGCTGGAGCAGATCGACGAACTGATTCGGAAGAAACTGGCTAGCCAGGAAACTGGCGCCGCAGGCAGCGGACAGCAAACTTGATGAGGTGTCGTGGTGTGGAACCGTTGGAGACTATGCGGGCTGGCGCTGACGGCAATGTTGTTTCTGTCCGCGTGCCAGCACAAAGAGGCGTTTGAAAAGGCGCCACTCTCTCCCGGCCAGATCGAGGTGGTGCGCCTCTCGGAACGTACCAACCTCGCCGTGGAACGGATTCGTTTCTGGTCCAAGGAGATGAACGAGCCTCGCTTTTTCCTGGCCCTGGTACCCAAGACGAAGGTTGCTCCCTCTGAAGTATTCATCCTGAACCACGGTTGGTGGGACCGGCCCGAAGACCTGCTGAAAGTTCTCGAGGTGGATCAGGTCTACGACCAGATGTTGGGCCGGGGCGAAGTGCGGCCTGCGATCGTGGTGCTGCCCGACGTTCGCTTCCGCAGCTTTTACCAGGAGTTCTCCGACCGCATCCCATACCACAACTATTTGACTCTTGTGGCCGAGGAGATCGCGGGGACGGTGTCACAACACTATGCCATCCCGTTCGAACGCGAGCGTTGGGGGATCGGAGGATTCTCCTTTGGCGGATATCTGTCGATGGATGTGGGACGGCGCTATCCGGGCCGGTTCGGCAGCGTCAGCGTGATCAGTGGACTCGTGGATGAAGAGTGGAGTTTCTGGCCATCCCAACCACCGCCGCCCGGTCCGCTGGATTCCCGGGGCCGCGGCAAACACACAATCGTGGTACCTGGGCCTGTTCCGCGACTCTTCCTCGCTTGCGGATCGAATGACCGCTTTTTCTCTGGTATGCGTGGCCTGCATGAAAAGCTGACGGAACTCGGCATCCCGCATGAATGGTCAACTGGACCGGGCGGGCACACCTGGAAATACTGGTCTTCCGTGCTGCCATTGGTCTTGAGATTCCATCTGGCGAGTGAACACGGCCCGGTACAAAGCCAGGATTCTTCGCCGAACCATTCGCAGGAGTGAGTGGCCTTGCTCGCTACACTCCTGCGCCGGGTATCGACGCGGGTTAGCTCCCGCTGGCCAACTGTGCGCGAAGAACGACTTGCGATCCGTAATCCAGCTTAACCGTTTTTTGGTCTGACTTGAACACCCCATCGGATCCGAGTTGAAGGTTCTTGATCCCCTGGATTCCGACGGAGTCCTCGCTCAGGATCGGGACCACCGGCGAGGTGCCACCCGCCGTTGGTGTTGAATGCTGGAGCGTCTGGTTCATCCCGCCGTAGTTGACGCCCTCGCCCTGGTCGGGATTGGGGTTTGGCGCGAAGGCCTGAATAACTCCGGTAATCGCCAGCGTCTTCCCGCCCGAAAGCTCGATTTTGTCAAACACAATTCCCAGCGACGATTGCGAATCGCTTCCGGACCGCGTCTTCGATTCGGTCACGTGACCGACAACTTTTGCTCCGCGCGAAATTACGGTTCCATCCGCCAGGCGCACGTTTCCCGCGGTCTTGACGACCACTTCCTCACCCGGCTTCTTCTTTTTCGCATCGACGGATGACGTGAGAGATGCCGGAATGAGAATCTGAGTTACTTTCTGACCGGCAGCTGGACTCTGCGACGAAGGCGCTGCGGCTTGTGCTCCCGCGTTCGTCGCGGCGCACGTGGAAATGGCCAGCAGCAAAATGGCGGCTGGTCGCGCGATCCGGTAAACGGCGCGAAGTCCGCGGAACGACAAGACAGAGCTGCTTGTCGCAGGCTGAAACTCGATTCCATCAGCGTGTTGGTTGACAGTCTGCGTTTTCATATTTTTCTCCATTGTTCACCGGCTCGCATCCTCGTCGGGGACCGTTCGTTTAACCTCGGCGGGATCGTACCATTGTAGTCCATCTCTGTGGCTGGCTATTTGTAGATTAACCATGGGATTGGTTCTGATCCGAACCGATCACCCGAGCTTTCCGGTCCGGTTGAATGGCCCGAAAACTATCAAACTGCCGACATAGATTCAGAAAAAAAGGCAGACGTTGCCCTGGTGGTGATGCCGCCGATAATGGAAACTCGCAAGAATTTCCGTGATTAGCGCCTCGGGACAAGTCACGAGGAAGACTATCCTTCGGGAGTTTCGCGTTTCCAAGAAAAACGATTTTCATGGGCAGATTTGGGCTTTTCCGATCTGAAGAGGTGTGGCACAATCACCTGCACAGACATTTCCACAACCAATCGCTACCGGGGTGTCACTTGTGAGAAACTGGTGCGCCACTTGAGTTAGCGCAACCTGCTATTTACGAAAAGGCTGAGGTCTCAGCGAAGGAGAGAGTGTAATGGGTAAGAATTCCTGGACTCGTCGTCAGTTTATGCGCGTGGGCACGGGAGCGGCGGCCGCGGGCGCTGCCGCAAGAGTCACGCTTCTGGAACCGAGAATGCTTTCTGCCTTCTCCAGGCCAGTTCCGCCGAGCGACACCATCCGCTTCGCTTCCATTGGCACGGGAGTGCGAGGCTGCGAATTACTGAGGTCCACGCTGCAGGTTCCGGGCGTGGAATGCGTGGGCATCTGCGATCTTTACGATGGCCGGCACCAGGCAGGCCGGGAGGCGGTGAAGAAAGAAGTTCCCGTGACTCGCCGTTACAAAGAGATTCTTGACCGCAAAGACGTGGATGCCGTGATTGTGGCCGTCACCGACCACCAGCACCGGCGGATTGTCGAAGATGCCTGCGCTGCGGGGAAAGACGTCTATTGCGAGAAGCCGCTGTCGCACACGGTGGAAGACGGTTTTGCCATCGTCGATGCCGCGCAGAAGAACAAGCGCATTGTGCAGGCGGGCAGCCAGCGCGTGAGTTCGATCCTCTATGCCAAGGCCAAGGAGATTTGGGATTCCGGCAAACTCGGCGACGTCTTCTTCATCGAGGCTTACTGGGATCGCAACTCGCCCAGCGGCGCGTGGGTTTATCCAATTCCGCCGGACGCGAGCGAACAGACCATTGACTGGAAAACTTTTCTGGGGTCAGCACCGCAACGGCCGTTCGATCCGGTGCGCTTTTTCCGCTGGCGCTGTTTCAGCGACTACGGCGAGGGCCTAGCCGGGGACCTGTTCGTGCACTTGATCTCCGGGATCCACTTCATCACCAGCACGAACACCGTCGCAGAAAGAGCGATCTCAACCGGCGGACTGTTCCATTTCAAGGACGGCCGCGATTTTCCGGACCTGATCCAGACTTCGTACGACTATCCGAATCTTCGTGTGACCATTCGCTGCAATTTGATGAACGACGGCGGGGAGTTCATCGGGTTCTACGGCAACAAGGGCACGATGATCATCAAGGATTCGACGTTATCGTTTAAGCCGCAAGACACGCGACCCGAGCCGGAGGGCTACTCGACGGTGGGCTGGCCGAAGACGGAGCGCGAAGCGTATTTGGAGAAGTGGGAGGCCGACCATCCGCGGACTCCACCGCTGGATGTGAAGATTGACGAGGATTCGGAGACATTCGCTCCGCCTCCGGGCTACAACGATGTCGCCGATCATCAAGCCCACTTCTTCAACGCGGTCAGGACTCGCGTTCCAACCGTGGAGAATGAAGTGTTCGGCAACCACGCGGCCATCGGCTGCCATTTGGCAAACTATTCCTACTTCAACAAGAAGATTGCCGTGTGGGATGGCGGGGCGAAGAAGATCGTGAGCGGCTAGATCGTGAACAGCTAGATCGTGAACAGTTAGACAGACGAAATCTGGGGCGCGGCGGAGTCGAATTCTGCTTGCGCCCTTTTTTCTTGCCGCTCCCGTTTTACAGGAACCTAGGACCCTGTTACGGATCTTCCAGCGCGCGGTGAACAAGATGCACGGCGATGGACCCTTCACCCACAGCCGATGCCACGCGCTTCACGTTGCCCGAGCGAACGTCGCCGACTGCGAATACGGCGGGCAGGCTGGTCTCCAGCATCTGCGGAGCGCGGCTAAGCGGCCAGGCCGTAGGTGGGGCAATCCCGGCTGGATCGTCCAAATCGCGTCCGGTAAGGATGAAACCTTTATCGTCGAGAGCGACGCAGCCTTGCAGCCACGCGGTTCTTGGCGAAGCGCCAGCCATGATGAAAACGTGGCGGATGTCGCGAGTGGAAGTTTCTCCGGTCGCTTTATTGAGCCAGGTGACGCGTTCCAGTTGCGTATCACCCTCCAAGGCAATGATTTCCGTTTTGCAATGCAACTCGATGCCCGGATTTTCTGTGATGCGCTGAATCAGGTAGCGTGACATCGTCTCCGACAAAGCCCTGGAGCGCACCAGGATGTGAACCTTACGCGCAGTCTGCGCGAGGTACACGGCGGCCTGTCCGGCTGAATTTCCGCCGCCCACCACGATGACTTCTTCGTCCTCGCACAGTTGCGCCTCGATAAAGGTCGCGCCGTAATAAATTCCCTGGCCTTCAAACTTCTTCAGGTTCTCGATTTTCGGTTTGTTGTACTGGGCGCCGGTCGAAATAATGATGGAGCGTCCGGCGATGACGCTGTCGTTGTCGAGCACTACCTCATACGGCCGGTGCGTGCAGCCCAGACGCACCACGCTGTGCCCGATCATCATCTTAGCGCCAAATTTCTGCGCCTGCGCAATCGAGCGGCTCGACAGTTCCTGTCCGGAAATTCCAGTCGGGAAGCCGAGATAGTTTTCTATTTTGGAGCTCGATCCGGCCTGCCCGCCGGGTGCGTCCGCTTCAATCACCAAGGCATCCAGGCCTTCGGAAGCGGCGTAAACCGCGGCCGCCAGCCCTGAGGGTCCAGCTCCCACAATGATTACGTCGCGCACCTGCGATTGATCAATGCTGGCGTTCAGACCCAGGCAATCTGCAAGTTGTTGAGTCGTAGGATTCCGCAACACGGTGCGGCCGTTGCAGACGAGGACTGGAATCTCCGACATTTTCACTTCAAACCGGTCAAGAAGTTCCTGCGAAGCTTTGTCAGTGTCGAGATCGATGTAGACGTAAGGATACGCATTCCGGGTGAGGAACTCGCGCAGATGCAACGTATTTGCGGAGTGGCGCGAACCCATCAGGACGACGTTGCCAAAGCCCTGACTGATCAGAGCAAGCCGCCGCAGGATGAATGCTCGCATGAAGATCTCGCTGAGTTCGGCGTCCCGCGCGACGATGGAGCGCAGGCCGTCGCCACTAACTTCGATAAACTCGCCGGCCTCAGTAACGCGGCCGCGCACGAAGCAGCGCTGACCGGAGATCATGAAAATTTCACCGGTGAATTCGCCGGGACCGTGTTTCACGATCAGGCGCTCGCCCGTAAGGCTCGGCTGCACGATTTCCATGCCTCCGGAGAGCAGCACGAAAAAAGGCACACCCGTATCGTCGGGCTGAAACAGGATCTCTCCGGGTTCAACTTTTCGCAGCTTGCCCCCGGGACGAACCCGGCCGATCTGCGCGGCAGTCAACACCGGAAAGGCTTGCGTGCTCGCATCGAGCGCGCTGGGTGCGGGCCAAGTGGACATGGATTCTTCCTGTCAGATGCAACTGAAGAGTCGAGTGTAATAGATGAGGCAAGGAAACGTTTGGGTTCAAACGGGCAAACGGCGTGCGACCGTTTCAAGCTTCGAGGGTCACACTCTCGACCAGCGAAGAAGATTTAGCGGGAGATGCCAGTGACGGAACTCTTGCCGTAGTCAAGGTCAAATCCCAGCTGGAGTTTGGCGGCTTCCGACATCCGAGCGGGGGACCAGGGCGGATCGAATACAACTTCTACATGCACTTCCTTCACTTCAGGAAGGCGCGCGAGTTTGCCCTCCACGTCGGCTTTAAGTACGTTTCCCATGCCGCAGCCGGGAGCGGTCATCGACATCTTCACATCGATTTTCTTGCCGCCCTGCTCTGGCGCCGTATTCTCGCAGGACGTGATCTCGCAGGAATAGATCAGGCCCAGGTCGACGATGTTGACCGGAATTTCTGGATCGTAAACCGTTTTGAGTTGAGCCCAGACCATGGGCTCCGCGAAGATGCCGTCGGAAGTTTTCGAGTCGTCGGCAGCTGGCGGGGTCAGGCCCAGCGCGTCGGCATCTTTGGCGTCGATGCGAAACATGCAGCCCATATCGCCGACGACGGTGTAGCTGGTGCCGAGAAATTGTGAGATCCGCACTCTGCTGCTTGCGGAAAGCACGCGACGTATGCCGCTCGGAATCTCGATCGCTTCACATTCGCGCTTCAGGTCAATTTGTTCGTACATGATTTCGCTCCCTGCGGTTCCGTTATTCGGTGGAAACGGCTTCCTGTGTGCCTGCGAGGGCAGCTTGCAGGGTATGCCATGCCAGAGTCGCGCATTTCACTCGCGTGGGAAATTCGGAGACTCCTGAGAATACCGTGAGCTTGCCGAGTTCGGCATCGCTGCCATTGGCCGCGCCGTGACCGGTAACGACGTTGTGAAAACGCTCGAACAGTGCGTCCGCGTCCTGCCGAGTCTTGCCTTTCAAGGCCTGGGTCATCATCGATGCCGACGCTTTGGAGATGGCGCATCCCGAGCCTTGAAACACGACATCCTGAATTGTGTCGCCTTGCATCTGCAAATACACCGTGAAGTGATCGCCGCAGAGCGGATTGAAGCCCTCGGCCTTGCGGTCGGGATTCTTCAACTCGCGATAATTCCGCGGAGCTTTGCTGTGTTCGAGAATCACTTCCTGGTACAGGTCGCGTAGGTCGCCCATCAGGCGAAAACCTCCTGTACCTTTTTGATGCCCCGCACCAGCGCGTCGATTTCTTCTTTCGTGTTATACAAACCGAACGAAGCGCGCGCGGTTGCATCCACACCAAAGCGGGCCATCACGGGCTGCGCACAGTGGTGCCCGGTGCGGATGGCTATGCCTTCCTGATCGAGGATCGTTCCTATATCGTGGGGATGAATGCCCTCGATAATGAAAGAAAGCACACCCGCTTTCTCTTTCGCCGTTCCAATCAGGCGAACTCCCGGAATCGCCGAAACCAGTTCCGTCGCATAGGCCAGCAGCTCGTGTTCGTACGCGGCGATGTTTTCCATGCCTAGCCCGTCGAGATATTCGAGCGCTGCGCGCAATCCGACCGCGCCGGACATATCTGGAGTCCCGGCTTCAAATTTGTGCGGCACCTTGTTGTAAATTGTTTTCTCGAAAGTCACCGAGCTGATCATGTCGCCGCCGCCCTGGTAAGGGGGCATCGCCTCGAGTTGCGCCGACTTGCCATACAGAATGCCGATTCCCGTGGGCCCATAGGTTTTGTGCCCTGAGAACACATAGAAATCGCAATCCAATTCCTGAACATTCACGGGCACGCGAGGCACGGCCTGAGCGCCATCCACCAGCACGGGAATATTTCTGGCGTGGGCCATTCTTATTATTTCTGCAAGCGGATTCACCGTGCCGAGCGCGTTCGAAACGTGGCCAATCGAGACGATCTTCGTCTTGGGGCTGAGCAGCTTTTCGAATTCTTCGAGGATCAGTTCGCCCTTGTCGTTGATCGGCGCAACTCGCAGTGTCGCCTGCTTCTCTTCGCACAGCATTTGCCAGGGAACAATGTTGGAATGGTGCTCCATCGTCGTGATGAGCACTTCGTCGCCTGCGCCCACATGCACCCGGCCATAAGTCTGCGCGACCAGATTGATCCCCTCGGTCGCGCCGCGCACAAAAATAATCTCGCTGGGCCGAGCGGAATGAAGGAAGGTCTGCACCGACTTGCGCGCTTCTTCAAATTCTTCGGTAGCCCGCTCGGAAAGATAGTGCACGCCGCGATGGATGTTGGCGTTGTCGTGCTCGTAGTAGCGGACGATCGCGTCCATCACCGCCTTGGGTTTTTGCGACGTGGCCGCGTTGTCCAGATAAACCAGTTGGTGACCGCGGGCCTTTTCCTGAAGAATCGGGAAATCACCGCGCACCCGCTCCACATCGAAACCGGGCGCGACCTCGTGAGCTTCGTGCACCGCAGTCCGGCCGGAGTCCAATGGCGATCTTGCAATAGTTGTCATCCAGCGTCCTCCCGGCTTTCTTGAATCTGGTTACGCGCGCTGCCTTGGCCCAGTAGCTGGACTGGGCCGCGGAGCGGAAAAATGATTCGCAATGGATAGCAGATGCTCGTGGATCAGGCGCTCCGCATGGGTGCGCGCCACTCCCGGTTTCATTCGCTCCAGGCACTCGCTGGCGAAGGCTTGCAGCAGCAACTTGCGCGCGGAAATTTCGTCGATGCCTCGCGACCGCAGGTAGAACAAAGCGTTTTCTTCGATCTGGCCGATGGTGGCACCATGGGTGCACTTCACATCGTCGGCGTAGATCTCTAGTTGCGGCTTGGTGTCGATCTGCGCGTCGTCGGAAAGCAGCAGGTTGCGGTTCGTCTGCTTGGCGTCGGTTTTCTGCGCGTCTTTGTGCACGACGATGCGGCCGTGGAAAACGCCGTGCGCGTGGCCGTCCAGAATTCCGTTGTAGAACTGGCGACTGCCGCAGTGCGGGCTGGCGTGCTCTACGTGCATGTAATTGTCCAGATGCTGGTGGCCGTCGCCGACGAACAGGCCGTTGATCAGGCACTCCCCACCTTCGCCACCCAGCACCGGATGAACGTTGTTGCGAACCAAGCCGCCGCCCAGCAGAAGCGAATGGGAAGCAACATTCGCGCTGCGTTCCTGCTGCATGCGCAGCGTAGAAATGTTGAACGCATCCAGGCTCTCGCGCTCGACCATGTAATGCGCAATCGTCGAGTTCGGACCAGCGAGCAGTTCAGTCGCGCTGTTGCAGAGGACCGTTCCGCCGCCCAGGGAGACATAGTCTTCGATGACCGTGGCCTCGCTCTCCTGCTCGAAAATCAGAAGGTTCCGCGGATGAATTATGCGCGGCGCGTCGGCCGCGGTGGACATAAACAGCAAATGAATCGGCGCGTCCAACGAGAGGCCGCGGCCAACGTGCACGAACGCTCCATCTTCAGCAAAGGCCGTGTTCAGGGCACAAAACGCATCGCGCTGAACATTCAGATAACGGCCGAGGTGAGCTTCGAGCGCGGGCGTTCGCTTCTCGATCTCTTCTTTAAGGCCCGAGACCGTGATGCCTGCTGGTAGAGTTCCGAATCGCGACAAGCCACGAACGAACGCTCCATCGACGAACACCAACTGCACAGCCGCGTCTTCCAGGCGCCACGGCTTCAAATCGGATTCCGAAAGATGCGCGGCCGGTGGCGCGAACGAAAACGCGGTACGAGCGATCGCCGAAACGCTGGTGAAGCGCCAGTCTTCATCGTGCGTTGTCGGGAATCCAGTCTCGCAGAAACGCGCGAATGCATCTTCGCGCAGCTTTCGCAGCCAGGGCTGATTGTGCCCTGAGGACCGCTTGGCGAACGCGGTAAAACTTTCCAGATACATGTCGAGGTTGTCAGTTGCAGTAATCACGCTTGCTCCACTCAGAGAATGTCCGCTAGAGGATGCTCGCTAGAGATTGCCGCTACACCGAAGCGGGCGCAGTCTGTCGCGCCTCAGCTTCAATCCAGCCATAGCCTTTTTCTTCCAGTTCGAGCGCCAATTCAGGACCGCCCGAGCGCACGATGCGGCCATCGACCAGCACGTGCACAAAATCCGTGGCGATATAGTTCAGCAGGCGCTGGTAGTGGGTAACCACAAGCATGGCGCGCTCCGGACTGCGCATGGCGTTCACGCCCTTGGCCACAATGCGCAGCGCGTCAATGTCGAGTCCGGAATCGGTTTCATCCAGAATCGCCAGCTTCGGCTCCAGCACCGCCATCTGTAGAATTTCATTCCGCTTCTTTTCGCCGCCGGAGAAACCTTCATTGACGGAGCGACTCATGAGCTTCTCGTCCATTTCCAGCAACTTCAGCTTCTCGCGATACATGGGGAGAAAATCCATGGCATCCACTTCATCTTCGCCACGATACTTGCGCATGGCGTTCAGCGCCGAGCGGAGAAAATACGCGTTGCCGATCCCGGGAATCTCCACGGGATACTGGAAAGCCAGAAAGACGCCTTCGCAGGCCGCTTCCTCGGGCTTCATCGCCAGCAAATCCTTACCCTTGAACAAAACTTCGCCGGCGGTTACCTCATAGGTTGCGCGTCGCGACAACACCTGGGCCAGGGTGCTTTTGCCCGAACCATTCGGGCCCATGATGGAATGGACCTCTCCCGCGTTGATGGTGAGGTCAATGCCTTTGAGGATCTCGTGTCCCGCGACCGTCGCGTGCAGATTCTTGATTTCTAGCAAGCTCATTTATTTTGTTTCCCTCGTGATCTCTTTCGTTCTACTTCGACGCCTCTTGGCCCCAAATCAAATACGGAATCAGCAACCGCGACTTAGCCTACGCTGCCTTCCAGGCTCACGCTCAGCAGTTTCTGCGCTTCCACGGCAAACTCCATCGGCAACTCGCGGAACACCTGCTTGCAGAAGCCGTTCACGATCATCGAGACCGCATCTTCAGCTTTCAAACCGCGCTGCTGCAGATAAAAAAGCTGGTCCTCGCCAATTTTCGAAGTCGAGGCTTCATGCTCCATCCGAGCCGTAGAGTTCTTCACCTCGATGTAGGGGAACGTGTGCGCGCCGCACTGGTCGCCGATCAGCAGGGAATCGCATTGCGTGTAATTGCGCGCGCCGGTCGCGCCCTTCATGATCTTCACCATGCCGCGATACGTGTTCTGGCCATGTCCGGCCGAAATGCCCTTTGAAACAATCGTGCTGCTCGTGTTCTTCCCCAGGTGGATCATTTTGGTGCCGGTGTCCGCCTGCTGGTAATTGTTGGTGAGAGCCACGGAATAAAACTCGCCCACCGAATTGTCACCTTGCAGAATACAGCTGGGATATTTCCATGTGATCGCGGACCCGGTTTCCACCTGCGTCCAGGAAATCTTGGAATTGACGCCCGCGCACTTGCCGCGCTTGGTGACGAAATTGTAGATTCCGCCTTTTCCGTTCTTGTCGCCGGGATACCAGTTCTGCACGGTCGAATACTTGATTTGCGCATTGTCGAGCGCCACCAGTTCCACCACGGCCGCGTGCAATTGGTTCTCATCGCGGATCGGCGCCGTGCAGCCTTCGAGATAGCTCACGGACGCGCCTTCGTCGGCCACGATCAAGGTGCGTTCGAACTGTCCCGTCTCTGCTGCATTGATGCGGAAGTAGGTGGAAAGCTCCATGGGACAGCGCACGCCTTTCGGCACATACACGAACGAGCCGTCGGTAAAAACCGCGGCATTCAACGCCGCAAAAAAGTTGTCGGTATGCGGAACCACGGAGCCGAGATATTTCTTCACCAGCTCGGGATGCTTCTGCACCGCTTCTGAGAACGAGCAGAAGATTACGCCAACTTCGCTCAGCTTCGCCTTGAAAGTGGTAGCTACCGAGACGCTATCGAAAACCGCATCCACGGCAACGCCCGCCAACATCTTCTGTTCCGCCAGTGGGATGCCCAGCTTTTCGTAAGTGCGCAAAATTTCCGGATCAAGCTCATCCAGACTCTTCAAGCCCGGCTTCTGCTTGGGCGCCGAGTAATAAATGATGTTTTGATAATCAATAGGCGCGTACTTTACGTTCGCCCAAGTGGGCTCGGCCTGCGCCTGCTCCAGCGAAGCCCAGTGCCGGTAGGCCTTGAGCCTCCATTCCAGCATGAATTCCGGCTCGTTCTTTTTCGCCGAAATGATGCGGACGATCCCTTCATTCAGTCCCTTGGGGATGCGGTCGTCTTCGATGTCGGTGACGAAGCCCCACTTGTAATCGCGTTCGGCAAGACTGCGGATAGTATCGAGGTTCGTGCTCATTGCATTCTCCCGGATGCGCCGATGATGGTCGGCACCATATTTCCACGGTTGTCGCGCACGGCAGTCAGCCGCATGGGCCGGATCAAATCGGCCAGAGTCACACCCTCCAGAGCTCCGCGCACCACTTGATTGATGACCCGCTGGTTATTCTTGATGCGGCAGGAAGATTCCAGATCGCAAAGTCCGGAAACGTCGCTGCTGCATTCCGTCAGGGCCAGCCGACCCTCGAATGCCGAGATGATCTCGGCAAGCGAGATGAGGTGCGGCTCGCGCGCCAGGCTGTAGCCACCCTTGATGCCGCGATGCGACGCCAGCAGTCCATTCTGCAACAAGGTTTTCAAAAGCTTGCTTACGGTCGGCATCGGCAACTGGCACTGCTGCGCCAGATCGCGGGCCGTATGCAATTCCGTCTGTGGGCCGCGGGCAATCTGGCTCATCAGAACCAATCCGTAATCGGTGAGTTTGCTGAGGCGAATCATTCGGACCTTTTAGCAAGTCTTGCAAACTTGTAAACCGTACTGATTTAGTACTCTTTAATTGTAAGGCTTGTGCGGTTCGTTAGGCAAGGGTGGGTTCGTCAATTTTTGAATGAGATTCTTGAAAGGGTTCAGATTTTGAAGGAGGCGCGGCGCTCGGGAAGCATAAGAGCAAAGAAAAAGCCGGTCACGTCGGCTCGACCGCGAGAGAGGCCGTTAAGGCAAGACGCACGCACGAACGTACCGGTGGGCTCTGTAGTGTAGTCGTCGCTGAGCGCGAGCTCGGACGTCAGGCTTTCGGATTGGGGGCGGGATCCGGGGCGGCGGGACTGGAACTTGGAGCGGCGGTTGGGGACTTTTTCTGGGGAGGCTTTTTTGCGGCTTCGGCGCGTTTGCGCTCCTGGTGGCGGCGATCGTGGAATTGCTGGTCGGAGGCTTGTTTCTTCATGTCTTCGTTATTGTGACATATCCGTGTCTGCTTTTGGCGTTCCACGGGATTCGGGAGGTTTCCTCGGGGAAGAGCGGGCGGCGGGCCCTGAGCGAATCCGAAGGATCATCCGCTTCCACACCTTCACGGGGGATCAACAAATAGGGGTGGGAATAGGACTCGCAATTTCTTGGGGGATGGGGTAGGCTATGGGTCGCAATCAAGGTCCCGCAAGACTGGATTTCGGGACTGGCAGTTCAAGATGAGGATTGTCAGTAGATCGTTTTCAGTAGATCGTCAGTCGATGGTCAGATCAGATTTTCCCGGCAACAAGTTGTCCTGAGATTTTCGTGAAACTCCCTTGAGACTGAGGACCCCCTGAATGACTCAACGCGCAGCACACGCACCCCAGGATTTCCAGAAGATGTGCAAACAGGCGGAGCGCGATCACGAATCGAAGAAGCTGATCGTGCTCATGGAACGAGTGAAACGACAACTGCAAGAGCACGGGAAAGAGCCGGTTACGGCGCCGAAACCTCCCATGGCGGTGCTGATTTCCGGCCGGATGCGAACGCCCGCGCCCAGCCGATCTTCCATTTTTGAAAGATAATTCGAACGATCATTTTTGAAACATGATTTTTGAAAGATGAAGTTCGAGCAGTGAGCCGCTCGGCGGAACGGGGCGGAGCACTGAGGAAGAATTTTCACATTCCTGGTGTTCGTTTTGCGCTAGAATGTGCGAGCGTTTTTTCGGCTGGCCCGGTGCCTGGCGCGCACGGGTTAGGCCGATTGCCCTCTCCCAGGAGGTAGTAGATGTACCGGCCGTATTCGGGCTCCCTCGCGGACCCACGTCTGTTCATGGACGTGGAGTCTCTGATCCGCGGACTGACGCAGGACTACGTCACTTCGTTCAACACTGGAAATTTTGACCAGATCGGCACGATGTTTGCGCCCGAGGGCGTGATCATGGCGCCGCAGCAGGAGCCGGCCTACGGTTCCAGGGCGGTGGAGCGGTTGGTGCGGCAGATGAGCGATGCGGGGTATGAGAACCTGCGGGCGGAGACGATGCGGGTGGAACACTCCGGCGACATGGCGATGGAAATAGGGCGCTACACGGTGGCGGTGCGGCAGGCCGACGGAACCACGATTGCGGATCGCGGAAAGTATGTGAAAGTGTGGCGGCGGCTGGGCGCGTGGATGATTGTGGCCGACTGCTGGAACAGTAATATGCCGGCGATGTCGAAGGCTGCGTGATTTCTTCCTGAAGGGCTCCCAATTTTATTTTGCGGAATGATCTGCGCGGCTAGAGCTGCGGTTGAACCGGAATTTGCACTTGTCCGTGGCGAGTGGAGGAATTAATGTCAGGGGACATGAGTGAACAAAAGGTGGAAGCTGCGCGAAGTGAGAATGTGGCGCAGGTTGAAAGCGATGGGAGGCTGGGCTCGACTGCAGCGAGCGCGACGAGTTATTGTCCGAATTGCTCGGCGCGCCTGAAGGAGAGCCGGTGCAAGATGAGTTGTCCGCGGTGCGGGTTCTATTTGAGTTGCTCGGATTTTTACTAGACCAGCTGCCAGCTCTGAGCCATCACGCACACCTAGTCCTGCTTCGATGCAACGCCTCGTATTAGTTCAAGTCCTGACAGTTCCGCTAGCTTCCGTCTACAATTGACAGCGGCACCGTAGACAATTCAAAGAACTTATACACAGGAGACGATCATGGAACGCAAGGCCAGCGCGGTTTGGAAGGGCGGACTCAAAGATGGAAAGGGAAGCATTTCGGCGCCGGGCGGAGTGCTGAACAATACGCAATATTCGTTTACGTCGCGATTCGAAAATGGGCCGGGGACCAATCCCGAGGAGTTGATTGCGGCGGCGCACGCGGCGTGTTTTTCCATGGCGCTGTCGGCGCAGCTGGGTGGGGCCAACCTGACTCCGGAGAGCATCAGCACGAACGTGACGCTGACGATGGAGAAACTCGATTCGGGATGGACGATCACGGCGAGCCATATTGACGTTGTCGGGAAAGTTCCAGGGGCAGATGCGGCGACTTTCCAGAAATATGCGGAAGCGGCGGAGAAAGGGTGTCCCGTGTCGAAGGTGCTGAACGCGAAAATTTCGATGACCGCGAAGCTGGGGTAAGGGCGGTTTTTCAGTCATGCTAGGACCATGAGCCAGGACGGGGCGACCATGCTTGGACAATTGAGGAAATGGCTTCGCCCCTTGGGGCTGCAAACACGGGTTCGGCCGATTGACCTAGCCTCGCCGGAGGAGGCTCGACACATAAAGTCTGAAGCCGACTATCTGTCTGATGTCGTTTCGAGGACAGAGGGACTTCTCCCGGAATCGGACATGTCTAGGCTTAAGGACCTGACGGCCGAACTGAATCGCCTCACCGAGCGTGCCAAGACGAAGGAGGTTTGACTGCCCGCTCGAGCGTGAGGTTTGACACGAGGCTTCCCGTCTGTAGAATAGAAATGTAGGTCTTCCTGACACGGCGACCGAAGTGGTCGCCGCTGCTATGTAGGGTCACTTGCCATCGTGGCGGAATTGGCAGACGCGCATGGTTCAGGTCCATGTACTCGCAAGGGTGTGGGGGTTCGAGTCCCTTCGATGGCACCAAATGCACTGCAGTCGACGCCGGAGGTCCATGGCGCCGCATCAAACCTTGCTGCATCAAGCTTCTTTGCATCAATCGGGTCCGCGGGCTCTGCCGGAACGTGGGATTCCGATCTTTTTGTTCTTTAATCTCTCCGTGCCTATGTCCCTGTAACTTCGGGTGAATTGCTTCCAAGAAATATTGCCAGCTTTCCCGCCACCTGCCTCCCGAACTACAATGCATTTCCAGCTTCCGGAGGCTGCCTTTGCACTCGACCACGCGCCGCGCCCTTCGCCTTTTCTGTCTGCCCTCTCTGCTCATCCTTCTGTCCGCTCTGGCCGCCGCGCAAACGCCCGAGCAGAAAACGGCCCGCTACTTCGATACCATCCGCAAGCAGCCGCCGTTGCTGTTGGCCTTCCTGCGCGAAATGCCCAAGGGCGGCGACCTGCACAACCACCTCGACGGTGCCATCTACGCCGAGGATCTCATCGACTTCGCCGTCTCCGACAATCTTTGCGTCGAGCGTACTTCGTCGCGTCTGTTGGCTCCGCCCTGCGACGACTCCTGCGAAAAATATACAAACAAGCCCGCGGTCCGTTGCTCGTATGGCGACCAGGTGCTCTACAACCAGATCATCGACGCCTGGTCGATGCGCAACTGGAAACCCGGCGACGAGTCGGGTCACGACCACTTCTTCGCGACGTTCGACAAGTTCGGCCTGGCCTCGCATCTGCACGCCGCCGAAGCCGTGGCCACGTCGCTCAACCGCGCCGGACACGACCACCTGCAATATATCGAGCTCATGCACACCGCCGACGGACTCGCCGCCGCGCAACTGGGCGCAAAAGTCGGGTACGACTCCGATTACGCCGCTTTCCGCAAAAAACTGCTGGACGCCGGATTGAAAGATATCGCCGCGGGGACCAGTAAGAAACTCGCCGAGGACGAGGCCCGCGCACGCACCGAACTGAAATGCGGCACGCCCGCCGCCGAACCCGGCTGCGGCGTTACGGTCCGCTATCTATACCAGGTGCTGCGCGGCCTGCCCCATGAAATGGTTTTCGCCCAGATTCTGCTTGGCTTCGAGCTCGCTTCGTCCGATTCTCATTTCGTCGGCCTCAACCTGGTAATGGCCGAAGACTGGTACGTCCCCATTCACGACTTCAACGAGCACATGGCCATGCTCGATTATCTGCACAGCGTCTATCCCAAGGTTCATATCACGCTGCACGCTGGCGAACTTGCCATAGGACTCGTCGAGCCCGAAGCTCTCGCGTTCCATATTCGGGCATCGGTCGAGCGCGGCCACGCCGAGCGTATCGGCCACGGCGTTTCCGTGATGGACGAAAAAGATCCCATCGGCCTGCTGAAAGAAATGGCCGAGCGCAACGTGTTGGTCGAAATCAGCCTGACCTCGAATGATGTGATCCTCGGGGTCAGCGGCGAAGAGCATCCGCTACCCGTCTATATGAAGTACGGAGTCCCGGTTGCGCTCTCCACCGATGACGAAGGCGTGAACCGCTCCGACATGACCCACGAATATCTCCGCGCCGTCGAAGGCTACAGCCTCAGCTACGCCGACCTGAAGCGCATGGCGCGCCAAAGTTTGGAGCACAGCTTCCTGCCGGGACAGAGCCTGTGGTCGCAAACCAAGCCTGACTTTCGAGCTGTGCAGCTGTGCGCAATCGACGCCGCAGGAAACATCTCGCACGCCTGCGGAGAATTTCTAGCCGAGAACGAGAAAGCGCGCGAGCAATCGAAGTTAGAAACAGAGTTCGCGAAGTTCGAAAAGAAGTACTGAACCTCCGGAAGGTTTAGCTCAGCCGACAAAAATCCATGCCCCGAAAACGCACACTGATCGCCTCGCCGCTCGCGTGGTCCATGCAGGCCATGCCGGTTCCGCATCCCGCGCTGCCGGTGATTGCCGATCGTGGCGGAACGCAACTGCGCACGCCCTTACCGGTCGCCATCGTTGACACCCGCGAGCAGAATCCGCTTTCCTTCCGCCGCTTCAAGGGATGGTTCGCCCGCATCGAGCACCGCGCCCTGCCGCTGGGCGATTATTCTGTCTTGGGTATGGAAGGCTCCTGCGTGGTCGAGCGCAAAGACCTCGCCGACCTGATTCAATCGTTCACCACCAACCGGCCAGTCTTCATCAACCGCCTGCGGCGCATGAGCCGTCTGCCGCACAGCCTGCTCGTCGTTACCGCGCCGCTCAGCGAGATCAAGACCGAGTACCCTTACCGCGGCGCGAATCCAAACCGCATCACGCAATCGCTCATCGCCGTGCTCGCCGGCCTGCGCCTGCCCTTCATCTGCACCGAAACGCACGAACTCGGCGAGGAAATCGTGGCGTCTTATCTCTACCAGACATTTCTGTATGATTGGCTGGAACATAACGGCCACGGCCGGTTCCTGGCCGACGGCGATTTGTAACCGCCGACGGCGGACGATTCTTCATTAAATGACCGACCCCTTCACCGCCGCCGAATCCGCCGCTCAACTTCTGCTCGCGAAAACGCCTCTCCGTCCGCGCGTCGCGCTCGTTCTCGGCTCCGGCCTGGGTGGCTTCGCCGATTCGCTCACCGACGCCGCGCGCATCGCCTATGCAGAAATCCCTGCATTCCCGCAGTCGACAGCGATCGGGCACGCCGGGCAAATGGTGATCGGCAAAGCCGGCGGCGTCCCCGTCGCCGCGATGCAGGGCCGCGTCCATCTCTACGAAGGCTACTCGGCGCAGCAAGTCACGTTTCCGATCCGCGTGTTCGGCCGCATGGGAATCAAAGCCGTGATCCTCACCAACGCCGCCGGAGGAATTAATCTCGGCTACTCGCAAGGCGCGCTGGTGCTGATTCGCGATCACATTAATCTTCAGGGAGCGAATCCGCTGGTCGGTCCCAACGACGACCGTTTCGGACTGCGCTTTCCAGACATGACGCACGCCTACGCCAAAGAATATCGCGCGATCACACGTGAAGAAGGGGCCAAGTTGAAGATCACGCTGCACGAGGGCGTCTACGCCGGACTGCTCGGCCCCAGCTACGAAACTCCGGCGGAGATTGAATACTTGCGCCGCATCGGCGCCGACCTGGTAGGCATGTCAACCGTGGCGGAAGTGATCGCGGCCCGCCACATGGGAATCAAAGTGCTCGCGATTTCCTGCGTCACCAACATGGCCGCTGGAATTCTCGACCAACCGCTGTCGCACGCGGAAGTCATGGAAACCGGCGAGCGCGTGAAGACCACGTTCGAGTCGCTGCTGCAAGCGGTCCTGCCAAGAATCGCGCAAGATGTTGGTGACTGAGACGAACCATGTGGCGACGGACGCCTCGTCCGTCCCGCCGTGGCGAAGCCCGGCGGAACGCGAGGCAGGCCCAATCTTTTACACTTCACCCCGCGCGGCAATCGTCCCGCTAGGGGCCGTCCGACTCACTTCCCCTTCGGCGCAATCACCAACTCCACCGGCGGCTCAATCTTATAAACCTCGGCAAAGCTGCCCTGGTTCACCGCCAAACTGAACCGCCCGCGCGAATCTATATACAGCAGCGGCTGCTTCAGCCCCACATCGCTGAACGTGCGCACAAATTTGATCTTCATCATCTTGCCGCCTACCTTCACTGGAACTTCCTGCCCGCGCTCGTAGCCCAGCTTCAGAAAATCCTCTGCGCTCACATTCGTCACCAGATTCCCAAACGGACCATCCGTCGCAATCACTTCTCCAATCAAAGTGCCGCCTTCAAACTTCGCTGCTTTCAAATCAAGACGCACCAAATCCTTCACCGGAATCTCTGGCCCCGCCTGCGTCCAGTCGTCGCCCCGCGCCACATGCGCGCCAGCGGGCGAAAAAATGTCACGCCCGTGGAACGTGGACGACAGCTTCGCCCCGATCATCCACTCCGGATTGGTGATCTCGTGCACCCCCGCGATCCCGTCGCGCCGCTCCACCAGCGTCAGCAGCCCGTTATCCGGCAGCACAAAATATTGTCCGCGTTGCGACTTCGCAATGATCGCCTTGCGCGTGCTCCCCACCGTAGGATCGATTACGACCACAAACACCGTCCCCGCCGGAAAATACGGTGTAGTTCCAAACAGAAAGCGCGCCCCATCGGTAATCGAAAACGGCGTTACCTGGTGCGTCAAGTCGACAATCCGCACGTCCGGCATAATGGAATACATCACGCCGCGGCACAGGGCCACCGAATCGTCCACCACCCCAAAATCCGTCATAAACACAATCGTCGGCGGATATTTTTCCGCGGTCTGCCCCGCGGCCGCCGCGGCCAGCGCCAGCGCGAGCAAGATCACCAGCAAAACCCTGATCGCGGCCGGCATCAAAGGCCGCTGGAAATTTCTGTTCTCATCTCGTTGACTCATCATGCCGTCTCATTCCTCCGCTAAAGAATTTTTGAAGTCTACTATAATTGCTCGAGTTCAAACTCTGGAGGTCTTTATGTCCGCAGTGATCCCGGAAAAATATCGCGATTTATTTTCCAAGCGCGCCTTCGCCAGCCTCGGCACGCTCATGCCCGACGGCCGGCCGCAAGTCACTCCCGTATGGGTCGATTTCGACGGCGAAAACGTCATCTTCAACTCCGCCAAGGGACGCCAGAAAGACCGCAACGTGCGCCGCGATCCCCGCGTCTCACTGGCCCTGATCGATCCCGAAAATCCCTACCGCTTCATGGAAATCCGCGGCCGCGTGGTCGAAATCACCGAAGACGGCGCCGCCGCCCACATCGACAAGATGGCCAAGAAATATCTCGGCGTCGACAAATATCCTTACGCCCAGCCCGGCGAAGTCCGCGTGCTCTACAAAATCAAACCCGAGCACACCACGGTAATGGGATAGGGTTCGTGTAGGGCGGACACTCCCTTCGGCAGGCTCAGGGCAGGCTCTGTCCGCCAACGCCGACAGTGCCCACCGGACTGCGCTGGTAGACAGGCGTGTACGCCGCCGTGGAAGAGCGGCGCTTCAGCGCCACGCTCGCGGCCACTAACTAAACGGGCTTCAGCCCTCGTGAGGAACCGCGATTCAAACCCACAACCTCTGCTTCCTCGGCTTCGGCAACGTCAACCGCACGCTAATCCGCCTGCTGCACGACCGCGCGGTCGAATTGCGCGATCGCTACGACACCTCCTACCGCATCACCGGAATCGCCTCCCGCCGCCTGGGCTGGATTGCGGACCCACAGGGCCTGGATCCGAATGCCTGTGTCGAGCGGGCACTCTTGCCCGCTGACGGACGGGAAGCAAGCGCAGAGCAGCCAGTTTTGCCACCGAAAAGCCGGAAAGCTAATCCGCAGCCTGCAAACGTAAACGACTGGCTCGCCGCCGCCCGCGCCGACGTCCTTTTCGAAGCCACTTCCCTGAACGTTGAAACCGGACAGCCTGCGGTCGACCACATTCACGCGGCGCTTCAGCACGGAGCCCACGCCATCACCGCCAACAAAGGCCCCATCGTCCACGCCTACCGCGAACTCCGCGATCTCGCAAAAGCTAAAGGCAAACGCTTCCTCTTCGAATCCACGGTCATGGATGGCGTCCCGATTTTTTCCCTCTTCGATCAACTCCCCGCCATCCACCTGCAGGGTTTCCACGGCATTCTGAATTCCACCACCAACGTAATCCTCAGCGAAATGGAAAAAGGCCTCACCCTTGACGCCGCCTTGAAAAAAGCGCAAGACCTCGGCATCGCCGAAACCGACGCCACCCACGACCTCGACGGCTGGGACGCCGCCGTGAAAACCGCGGCTCTGATCACGGTCCTGATGGGTTCGGACGAAAATGCCGCGCCAATCCGCCTGGAAGAAATCGAGCGTGAAGGCATCCGCGACCTCACTCCCGAAGGCGTGCGCAACGCCCGCCGCGACGGCTGGCCCTACAAGCTGGTCTGCCGCGCGAAACGCGAGGGCAACGGCGCGCACGCCAAAATAACAGCCAGCGTAAAGCCAGAAAAAGTATTAAGCAGCACTCCCTTGGCAAAGATCGCCGGCACGTCGTCCTACATCTACTTCGAAACCGACATCTTCCCCGGCCTGGCCATCACCGAAGAAAATCCCGGCCTGTACGCGACGGCCTATGGCATGCTCGCGGATTTCGTGAGAGCCGTGCGAGACTAGCCTGTAAGCAAGGACGGCTAGGGACGGTTTCAGCCGTGCCGTAAGCGCCCTGTGGCGCCCTATCCTATAATGATGCCGGCTTTAGCCCCATAGGTCTTCCGAAGGAAACATCCGGACCATGTCCTTGCAACAAACAACCTTTACACCGCTCGAACAAGCCGTGCTCGACGCCATCTGCCAGGCGTATCCGGAGGATCGAAGTGCACTTAAGGCGCAGCTGTCAACGGCGACCCTGCGGAGCCGTGAGAACACCGGATGTGGATTTTTCACTCACTTTGCCGTGGATCACAACTCCGGCGCGCCAATCGGAGGCGGGCGCCTAAGAGATGGGCCCGCCGCCAAAGTCGACGGACTCAAGTACGGAATGGGTTTTATTCTGTGGCTTGCGCAAGGCTATGCGGATTGCCTTGAAGGATACGCTTATGGACCCGGCAGCACGACAGACATAATGTTCGAAACGGTGAGCTTCGAAATCACCAAGCCACCTGAGAAAGTCCAACTGACGCCGGATCATAGACTCCCTCGACGCCCATGATAGAAATGACTCATGGTAACTGCTGAGAAGACCGTCCTCGACCTAACCTACATCCGCGCCCAATTCCCCTCGCTCGCTCAAACCGTGAACGGCCACCCTGCCACGTTCCTCGACGGTCCCGGCGGGACGCAAGTGCCGCAGCGCGTGATCGACGCCATCTCCAACTACCTGCGCCGCGACAACGCCAACACCGGCGGCGCCTACGCCACCAGCCGCCACACCGACGCCATGATCGCCGAGGCCCGCGCCGCCATGGCCGACTTCCTGCACTGCGGCGGCGACGAAGTTGTCTTCGGCCCCAACATGACCACGCTCACCTACGCCATCTCACGCGCGATCGGCCGCGCAATAAGCGACGGCGAGCTCGGCCCCGGCGACGAAATCGTAGTGACGCGCCTCGATCACGATGCCAACGTCTCGCCGTGGCTGCAAATGGCAGGTGACTGCGGCCTGACCGTTCGCTGGGCCGAGATCCGCGAAGAAGACTGCACGCTCGACCTAGCTGACCTCGCCGCGAAAATCAATTCAAAAACGAAACTGGTCGCCGCCGGATACGCTTCCAACGCCGTCGGCACCATTAATCCCGTAAAAGAAATCGTCCGCCTGGCCCACGCCGCCGGAGCGCTCGCCTACATTGACGCCGTCCACTACAGCCCGCACGGCCTCATCGACGTGGCCGCGCTCGATTGCGATTTTCTGGTGTGTTCCACTTACAAATTTTTCGGTCCGCACATGGGAGTGCTCTTCGGCAAGCGCGAGCACCTGCAGCGCCTGCGCCCGTACAAAGTTCGTCCGAATACGAATGCCATTCCCAATTGCTGGGAGTGGGGCACGCTCAACCACGAATGCATCGCCGGAATCGCGGCCTGCGTGGACTATCTTGCCGACGTAGGCCGACCTTCAGCAAATGAATCCACGAATGGGGCATCGGATGGGACAACAAGAATGAAGGTGCCCCACCCTTCGCGGTTTTCGAAGGGTGGGAACAATGCTGCCGGCACAAGTGGGGTAAATGGGATAACAGAAAGACGTGCCGCGATCGAAGCCGCCTACCAGTCCATCCACGAACACGAGCGCGGATTGCTCGAACGAATGATGACCGGCCTCGCGAAGATTCCTCACCTGAAGATCTACGGCATCACGGATTCCGCGCGCTTCGACGAACGTTGCGCCACGCTGGCCATCCGCATCGAAAATTTCACGCCGCTCCAGCTCGCCACCCAACTCGGCGAGCGCGGCTTCTTCACCTGGGACGGCAACTACTACGCCCTCAACCTCACCGAACAATTAGACGTAGAAAAATCCGGCGGCTTCTTGCGCATCGGCCTGGTCCATTACAACACGCACGAAGAAGTAGATCGCCTGCTAACCGCGCTGCGCGAGATTGTAGGAACGTAGCGTCGTGTCCACGAGCGCTTCAAAGCATAATTAACGCTGTCATCCTGAGCGAAGCGAAGAGCCCGCCCTGAGCGAAGTCGAAGGGACCTATGCAATTTGCCGGCAGCGTCCCAACGTTGCTAAGAGAGTGACCACGTGCACCACCGTGGAAGAGCGGCGCTTTCAGCGCCGCGTGAAGCGAACAAGACAATGCGGGCTTCAGCCCCCGTGGAGGGTTGCCCGAAGGCGAGGGACATTCCCCCACGCTACGGCCTCGGTGCAGGCGCCGCTGCCGGCGCCCCCACCGGGGCCGCTGACTCCGACACCACCAGCATCTCGTATCCCTTGCCATTCACCTTGAACTTCATTTTGTCTTTGCTGAGCGTCAGCTCCACCGGAGCGTTCACCGGCAGCAGCGCTTTGTGCTCTTCTTTTTCCTGCCGCACATGGTAGTCGGTCGCGTCGGTGCGGATCACATATTCCTGGCACATCAGCGGCACCGATTGTTTCTTGTTCTTCGCCTCCGAGCCGCAGGGAACCGAATTTTCCGACACGATCGTTCCGGTCATCTCCTTGTCTTTGGCCGACGCCGCACTCACCCCCAGGACCAAGCTCACGACCACTACAGCCAGCGGCAGAAATATCTTCCTCATAATCTTCTCCTGGTCAGTTCGTCTTTTCAGCACTCGCAGTTTTCTCCACGGCAAAGAAAACTCTGATCCGTACTCAAGCACTACTCTGTGACCCCTGCGTCCTCTTTTGCTCAGGCTTTCTTCGGATCGCCGAATCAGAGTTTTTGAACGTGCGCAAGAGCGCAACCGCAACTTCGTTCCCATACAGTTCAGCCCGGGACGCGTCCCGGGCTGGTCTCCAGCAATCGACTATAAAACAAACTCAAAAAACAACCCCTTCGCGAGCAGTAAAAACATAGCCCGCCCGCCAAGCTCGACATCAGACTACGGCCAGCGCTTCGCGGTATCTTCCCACCCGGCCGCGCGCATCGGTTGCGGCGTCACGGGAATCGACGGCATCGCAGGCGCCGTCTGCACCGGAATCCGCGCCGTCGGCTGCGGCCCGTTCACGGCGGTGGCCAAAGATGGCTTCCCCATGTCCAGCATGGCTTCCTTTTCTTCCGACAGCAGAGGAGCCACCAGCCGCAGAGCTTCCACTTCCTTCTCCAGTCGGGTCAATTCCATCTCTTTCTGCCGCAACACCTCATAAACGTTCTTCATATGCAGGGCACCTGGGTTGGGTTTCGTAGATTTATTCCTCGTCGAGCATTCTTCGCACTTTAGCAGAGTTGCCAGTGTTGTCAAGGGTTTCCGGGCAACCGGAGGTGCCTGGGTTGGGCCGCCGCGCTGCCAATGATCGGTCCACGACTACCGCAGCCAGACGATCCCTGCCACCACCGCCGCAATCACCAGAATCGCTCCCAGGATGTACTTGTTCGCTCCCAGCCACGATTCCGACGTCCCAAGTCCCCCGCTAAAGTTCAAGGATGCAGGGTTTTGCGGGATTTCCCGAACCGGCTCAACGACCGGCTCAACCACAGCCTTGGCTTCGAGGACCTCAACGGGCCGGGCTGAAGCGTGACTGGATATCTCCCCCGACGGGGCAGGGACAGGAACCGAAACCGCCGCAGCCTCCCGGGATGACGGCTCGACTGCCTCCGGCGGCGCAGCCACCGGCACGTCAAGAGTCACACCCCGCCGTGTCGCTTCTATCCGCTTTTCCTGTTCGTTCAGTTCGGCCAAGGCCGCAGCCAGGTTCTGCGGCGCAACTCTGATCACGGGCGAGCCCGCGGGGCCGGAAGGGGGTCCGTTTGGGAATGAAGATGAAGAAACTAAAGGAGTTACCGCTGAAGCAGCGGAAGACGAAGCCGAGTGGCGAACCCCGCCCAATGGAGCCGCCTTCGGCTGCACACCGCTCGCTCCAGGCGAACTCGCCGAGCTTCCCTGCGCCGTACTCCCTTGCGCCGTACTCCCTCGCGCCGCACCTCCTTGCCGGAAATCGACCGCCGGACCTGCTGCCGGCCCTTTGGCCGCCGCGGCCGGCAAAGGCTGCCCGCGCCACTGCTTTTCGTCACATTCCACGCACAGCGTGCGCCCTTCCGACACCGGAAACCCGCAAGCCTTGCATTTCCGCAAACTTCGCAGCATCGGAGGCACGTGGCTCTGGTCCGCTTCCGGGGACTTCGGCGCGTCCGGACTGGCAGGCACCGCCGCTGCCGACCACATCAGCGGACGCTTCGTCGGCGGTTCCATCGCCACGACAACGTTCGCAGGGACAACGCTCGCAGGGACGATGCTCGGAGGGAGAGCGGTCGCAGAGATAGCGGCAGGTGGGATAGCCGCAGGCGTAGCAACAACGATCGCAGGAATGTCAGCTGGAATGGCCGTTGGCGGGTGAACCGGAACGGCCGACTCAACAGCTGGCGCTGCGGCGCAAACTGCCTCCGCACCAGCTTCTGCAAGCGCTGCTTCACTCGGAAGCTGAGCAGCCGGTTCGTCCATCTCCACTTCCAGCACCGGCCCTTCGTCCGCAAAGCCCGCAGACTCAAGAACCCCCGCGGTCCCCCTGGGGACCACTGTGACCTCGGTGGCGATCTCGGTGCTAATGTCGGACGGAACTTGACCCGGCAGAATCAGGTCTGCCGCGTCGATCGCCATATCCGGCGCAACCATCTCCGTCGCCATCATCTCCGGCGGCGCGCCCTCGGCTGCCCGCGCCAGTTTCACCGCGGTTTCCACCATCTCGCCCAGCCGTTGCAGCGCCGACAAATCGCGTTCGGCGAAGGCGTCCGCCTGGCCCGAGAAAAGTTCAAACACGCCCAGCACCTGCCCGTGACCCAGGCGGTCTTCGCCCATGATCGGAACAATCATGACCGAGGCAATCCCCAGATCGCGGCAGCTTTCCTGATTCACCCGCGGATCGTGCTCGGCATTGTCGCAGCGCAGCGGCATGCGGGTGCGCACGCTCTCACCCGACAGCCCCGATTCCGTCGAAAGCAGCGCCCCCAGCTGCGGAGCCTTTGCCCCCGAGCTGGCCCGGCAGAGCATCTCGTTGCGCTCGTCGCGACGCAGCGCAATCGCCGCTCCGCCCGCCCCGGTGATGTACTGCGCCCGGTCCGCCAGCAACTGCAGCGCCGCATCCAGATCGCGTTGCGCCATCTCCGCCATCGAGTGCCCGCCATCGTCCCCGGGAAGTCGCGGACCCACATGCCAGCCCGCTTCCCCGGCAACCCCAGCGGCCCCGGCAGCCGCCAGCGCGTTCGCTGCGGCAATTCCTGCCGAAACGCTCGGACTCGCAACACTCGGATTCAACCGACCTGCACCGCCATGCGCCACTTCAAGCTCCAGCTCAGACTCCAACTCACCCGCCTCCAGCTCTGGCTCTGTGCCAGGCTGAGGCGAGGGTTGATCCGCTGAGCGATCGATCACAGAATGATCGATAATCGAATAATGTTCCATCGAAGAAGCGGCGCGCGCATGCACCCATCCACACCGACAGGACGAAGTCCGGGCGATCCGGATGCGCAATCCGGCCCACGAACCCGCCAGCATTATCAGGATGCGTTAATTCGAGTCTCCCTCGGAGCCCGTGCAGTGTCAAGGACTTCCAGCCCTTCCCGTACCGGAACGGTAGTCAAAAGTACCGAAACGGCAGCTCCGGTTAAGAGATGGGGAAGAGCGTCGTGAAAGGGCGGCCCTTCCAGAGCCTGCCCTGAGCTTGCCGAAGGGGCCGCGTTAGGGCGGAGGGAGTTGGGCTTTAGCCCCTGGGTTGTCATCCCGTGCAACGTCGGCAAAGACGCCACCACGGCTAAAGCCGATCTTTATGACGATGCGATCGCGGCGCTGAAGCGTCGCTCTTCCACGTCAGCGCCGGCACGTCGGGGCTGAGAATGAGAAGAAAAACCTTAAACCGTTCGCTCTCTTACCGCGGCTTGCGCCAGTCCGTTGGCTTCGGCATTATCTTCGCGGGGAACGTGGGAAATGGAAAAATTCAGGCCCCGCGCCAGCTTGCGGCAGGTCCAGTGCAGGGAATACAGGCGTGGACTGCAGCAGGTATATTCGCCAAGCATCTGCCGCACTACCACTTGCGAATCCGAATAAACGTGTAGCGCCTTCGCCTTCAGCTTAAGCGCCCACTGTAGCGCTTCCAGCAGCGCCGCGTATTCCGCAACGTTGTTATCCTGGTGTCCAATCCACTTCGCAATGCGGATGGGCCCGCTTTCGCAGCCAGCAATGACGACTCCAATGCCCGAGGGCCCCGGATTGCCCCGGGACCCACCATCCACATACGCCACCAGTTCTGACATCAGCCCTCGCCCCGTGATCGTGCCCGCGTGATTCGTGACTGCGTGATTTGTGACTGCGTGATTTGTGACTGTAAGATTCACCATGCGCCCATATATTTTTGGCGTCAAGGTGATTCTTGGTTCGCACGTTACTTTTTCCCGATTTTTGTCTCTGTGCAACCTTCTGTGCAAAACCGGGACGAATTGATTTTTCAAATTTGTAAGCGTCAGTTTTCCAATAGCTTGCACTTTGAGTTATGCACAGGTTTGCGCCAAGCTATTGCACCAATAGTTTGCGTTGACATTTATGAATGGTCTGTTAAGGTTGCTCCCGTCGACGGTCGAAAGGGACAGCGAATAAAATTGCTGACCCGAAGTAGACTGAGTGATCAGCCAAGCGGGGTAACCCGAGGGGCAGCCAAACCTGAAAAAACCGACGGCGCTGCGAGGTGCAGTTGGGGTTTGGGACTGTGAAAGCAGTGATCGCATCAAGGGGCTGTGACGGTGCATGCGTCCACGCTGTTGGCTCCCTCGCAGGAGGCGGCAGCTAGAGCATAACCAATGTCACGGCCCTTTCAATTTTTTCCCGCCTGAATCCGGCCCCGAATTTTTCTAGGCTTACCACTCTGATCCACTCTCTAGTAGATTTGTCATCCCGAGCGAAGCGAGGGACCTCTACCGCCTGCAGCGACCGTGGTGGCTATAGGGTTCCCTCGCTTCGCTCGGGATGACAGAGCTTATGAGGGGACATCACGCTCACGCGCACCTGTATAGTGTCCCAGCATGCGCCTCCTCATCATCACGCTGCTGCTAGCCACCACCGCCCACGCCTCCTCGTACAAATACTTCCGCATCGGCAACCCCGCCGACGTCCAAACCAAACCCGCTCCCGGCACGGCCATGATGGGCGGTGGCACCGACCTTGACGAAGCTTTCCGCTGGCTCTGCCAGAAAGCCAACGGCGGAGACTTCCTCATTCTCCGCGCCACCGGCAGCGACGACTACAACCCCTGGGTTGCCAAACTCTGCCATCTCAACTCCGTCGCCACGCTGATCATTCCCAACCGCGAAGCCGCGAACGATCCCGCCGTCGCGACGATCATTTCCCAGGCCGAGGCCGTCTTCATCGCCGGCGGCGACCAGTCCAACTACATCCGCGGATGGCAAGACACTCCCGTGGAAACCGCCATCAACGCCGCCATAGCTTCCGGCAAGCCCATCGGCGGCACCAGTGCCGGACTCGCCGTCGAAGGCGAATTCGTCTATGCCTGCCTCAAAGACAAGCCCGACGACAAAGATCTCGCTTCCACCGACGTTCTCCCCAACCCCTATTTCGACCGCGTCACCCTGGTGAGAAATTTCCTGAAAATTCCCCACCTCGAAAATCTCATCACCGACTCCCACTTCGCCAAGCGCGACCGCCTGGGCCGCTCGCTGGGATTCCTGGCGAGAATCATGCAAGACGGATGGTCGACTTCACCGCGCGAAATCGCCATCGACGAAAAATCCGCAGTGTTAGTCGAAGCTGACGGCAAAGCCAAAGTAGTCGGCACCGGCAAAGGCGCCTACTTCCTGCGCCCCACGCTCGCTCCAGAGGTATGCAAAAAAGACGAGCCCCTAACCTTCCGCAACATAGAAGTAATCCGAGTCCAATCCGGCGGAACTTTCGACCTAGATAAATGGACCAGCGGATCAGGAACGCCGTACACGTTGTCCGTAGTAACAGGAAAGATCGAAAGCACACAACCCAACCACACCCTCTACTGACGAGAACCACAAGAAACCCGAGGGTGCAGATGGACTTGCCGGTACTGATCCCGGGGATTATGCTGGCCCTCGGTTGTCTTAGTTAAAACTCTGAACGAATCAAGGAGCGATCATGTTCAAAGTCAATGTGCTTGCTTTCGCTGCTCTCACCGTTGCCCTCTTATTCTTTACACCCGGGGCGCAAGCCCAGGTTGCCGTCGGCGTGGACATCGGCGTGGCTCCCGTGTGTCCTTACGGATACTTCGACTATGCCCCATATGACTGTGCTCCGTACGGCTACTATGGGCCCGATTGGTTTGTTCGCGGACTGTTTATTGGAGCCGGCCCTTGGTTCCACGGCCCGCACGGCTTTTTCGGCCACGTCGACAACCGCTTTGATCCTCATCACGGCTACGTTGGACCGTTGCCCGAGCGCGGCGCCGAACGCTTCAACCACTTCCAGGGAAACGAAGCGCGGGACGGGCGCGGCAACGTCGGCAACGCTGGCCACGAACCGAAGGCTGAACACGCCCTCCCCGGATATCGGGGTGGTGGGCATGGCGGGGGCCACCGCTAGAGTGCGGGTTGGTTTAGAAAGAAACGCCGAGGGTGCCCCATTCTAAACGTCGCGCTTTTTGCGACGTTTAGAGTGGGGATTTTGACTTTGAAGCCTTGGCGGGCTGGCCCAGTCTCTCCTGCACTTGTGAAAAACTACCCCGACTGAGGATGCCCCGCTCTCCGCGGTTTTCGGAGGGCGCGGATTCCGGCCGCTGAAACCGTATGATTTTGTTTCTGCTTCTGACGTCGCGGCAACCGCCGGCGACTCGATCACTGCCGGCTCCGCGAAAGCAGTCCAAAGTTCACCCACAACTTATGCAGCAGAAATCTCCGGCCCTTCGGCTCAGCTCAGGGCAGGCTCTTCGGACCCCGCGAAGACCGGGGCAGCCTCAGTTAGCATGGTGTCGGCAAGAACGAGGAAGTTAGGCCTGCCTCCAGCTTGACTTGAGCCAGATTCCGCGTCATTCTTGGCGTGAACATTGGAGACGCAAATGTTCGAAGGATTCTTTCAACCGTTCCACCTGCTGATAATCCTCTTCATGACCGCGATGATGTTCGTCGCCCCGTTCTTTGCTGGCTACTACCTCGGGCGCTACGTCGAACTGAAAAAATTGAGGAAGCCCTAAGCCGGGCGGGCTGCGTTTTTTGCCGTACTCGTGGAAAACCACCCCGACTGAGGACGCCCCGCCCTCCGCGGTTTTCGGAGGGCGGGGATTCCGGCCGCTGAAACCATATGATTTTGTTGTTGCTTTTGAGCCCGCGGTAAGCGCCGGCGACTCGATCACTGCCGGCTCCGCGAAAGCAGTCCAAAGTCCAACCACAACTTATGCAGCAAAAATCCCCCGGCTCTTCGGCTCAGCTCAGGGCAAGCTCTTCGAACCCCGCGAAGACCGGGGCAGCCTCAGTTAGTATGGTGTCGGCAAGAACGAGGAATGGTGGGCCAGGCCCCTTTCACCTACAGGAGTCGGTATCGTGCCATGAAGAAGAATATCTGGAGAGCAGTGATCGAAGTAGGCTTTATCATCTTCCTGTTTTATTCCAATCTCTTGATGGGAGAGTTTGAGCGCTCAGGCATGGGGCAGAAGAGAGGCGTAGTTTGGGCCATTGAAGATGTTTTCACCGTTGCTAATTTGGAACTTGCCATGATCGCTGCGCTCATCGGTTATGTCCTCGTTGAATTCCTTCGAAGGAAATTCTAGGCGAACGTGGCTTTGATTCTCCGTTGCAAAAGAAACAGCAACAGCCCGCCCGCGATAATAATGCCCGCTCCGCCGCGCAGCCAGTCGCCTCTGACGCAGTTCACGACATCCCCTAGAACCTGTATCGCAATGATTGCGACTGCAAGTCTCCATCCCCAAAGGCGGCGTCGGAACCAGCCAATTCCTGCTGTGATGAGAGCCGCACCGAGCAACAGGAAGAGAATCCCAACCAAAACGCCCATTGGCGCGAGCTGCTTGTACGCCATCGGATTAAGAGCCCACACACGATCAAGAGCCGTGCCTGGCCAAAATAAAGTGGTTGCGGCAAGAGTGGCCATGACGGCACCGAAGAACAAGAAAATGCCCATGGCGGTGTTTCCCCTTGCCTTGGTTTCGATCTCCTGCATCTGCTGAATATAAGCCAACGACGGAGCCATGATTGCGATAGTTGGCCGGCCGCTGAAACTATATGATTTTATTTCTGCTTTTGAGATCGCGGTAGGCGCCGGCGACTCGATCACTGCCGACTCCGCGAAAGTAGTCCAGAGTTCACCCACAACTCATGCAGCAGAAATCCCAGCCTTCGAACCCCGCGAAGACCGGGGCAGCCTCAGTTAGTATTGTGTCGGCAAGAACGAGGAAAGGGTGGGCCAGCCCCTCTTGAGAATCACACAATTCCCAATCTTCGAGAACAGGATTTCCGCAGTCTTAGTGTGAATGTTGTGCCTCGCATGGCTCTGGTATCGTTTCCCCGTTCCCCATTTGAAGGTGTTTCATGGTCCCCTTGAAAGCCCGCGGCTTTGCGCACAACAAGCGATGGGAAGTCATCGGCAAGCTCTTGGTTGTGGTGATACTCATTGGCCCGCTCTGGCTTTTGCTGTCCCGGCTAGGGACCGATCGCGTTGGCGAAGCAATCAGCAAACTCAAGCACCCAGATCCAAAGCAACGACTGCACGCTATGTATTCCTTGGAGCCAGGCGATTGGCCGTTCAATAAGGCAGAGCCCCGTGCGGTCGAAGCTCTGATTTCTGAACTGAGAGATACGGACCCAGGCAATCGGGAGAGAGCGGCTAGGGATCTGGGCAACATCAAAGATCCCCTCGCGGTCGAACCCCTGATAGCCGAAGTGAAGGACGCCGATCCTGCCCCTCGAAGCAGCGCTGTATGCGCGTTGGGTGAAATTGGAGACTCCCGCGCAGTCGAGCCGCTAGTAGCTGAATTGGAGGACAACGAATCGCGGGTCCGGGGATGTGCTGCTCTCGGCTTATGCAAGCTCAAGGGCCAACGGGCAGCAGATTCCCTTCTGGCGGAATTGAAGACGCATGGTAAAGCTTTTCGTGAGGTCTACGGCGCCATGATCGGACAAGGCAATGCTCCAGAAGATGCATTGATAGCGGCCCTCAATCAGTTCGGCGACAAGGAAATGGCCGAATCCTTTTTGAGCAGCCATAATTTGAAATTGAACGAAGCCGCACGGGACTGGGCAGGAAGGAACGGATATTCAATCCAACGGCTCCTCAGTCCCCGTTCTGAGACAGCCGGGGGCCCCATTTCTCGCCCCTTTTGCGAGAAGTGGGGATTTTGAATTTCCCCTTCACTTCTTCTTCGGCAAATATTTCTTCTCCACCGACGCCACCACCACGTAATTCGGATCCACCATCTCGTTCAGATGAATTCTCCCGACCTTCGAGAGCAATTCATACGCATCGAGTTCCGACAATCCGTAATCCTTGTGAATCCAGTACACCAGCTCGGTGAAGGCGATGCGCAGCGCGTCGTCCACCGGACGATATGCTCCCACCGTCATGATCGCGTCGTCATTCTCAAACTGCGGCCAGCTGATGGTGCGTCCCTTGATCACGCTGAGCTGCAGCCGCGCTTTCAACGGAACCTCAATCGCCGTGCCGGCAATTTCGCCATCGCCCATGGCCGCGTGCCCGTCTCCGATGTAAAGCAGGCCGCCCTTCACGTTCACCGGAAAATACACGGTGTTGCCCACGCTCGCTTCCGGAGAATCCATGTTGCCGCCAAACTCCGCCGGCACCACCGAACTGCGCGCCTCGCCCTTGGCCGGAGCCACGCCGATGCATCCGAAAAACGGATGCATCGGAATCTTCACCGAAAAATCCGAATCCAGCGCCTTGAACGTCGCCGTGTTCGCCGCGTGATCGATGTGGTAATACCAGATCTTCTCCGGCAGCGGCGGATGCAGCATGGGCGTGTAATTGGTTTCGTTGATCGCGCCAAATCCCGGCGCAAACGCGCCCACCCCGGTGTCGCCATCCACTTGCAAGTCAAGAATCTTCACCGCCAGCGTGTCGCCCGGCTCGGCTCCCTCCACATAAAACGGCCCCGCCAGCGGATTGTCCCCCGTCGCCATGCTCAACGTGTCGCCCGGCTTCCGGATGGTGTTGCCGAAACAGTCGAGCGTGTTGGTATCCAGAATGTCGCCCGACTTCAACCGCGCCACCGGCTCCGCCGTAGCAAAAAGATATTTCACGTTGTCGACGGTGGTCGTGTAGTGGACCACACTCTGACCCGCCACACTCTGAGCCAGCGCCGAACCTGTCAGCGAACTCAGCAGCGAACCTACCAGCGAACCCACCAGCAAGAGAACAGCAAGCGCGCGAGCAATCACAGTAGCCTCCGGGAACCTTCTCAAATTTCTTGAGTCTGTCATTCTGAGCGAAGCGAAGAATCCCTGCAAGCTAGCACCACTGCCGGCATCGAAAGGTGCATTACAGGCGAGGGGCGGCTGATGCGAACAAGGAACAAGGCTCCCCGAGCTGAGTTCGCACGGGGAGCCTTGGTTGGTTCAACTCTGTTGTTAGTTTCTATCGTTAATTTCTATCGTTAACCTCTATCTGCCATGTTCCTCCGGGGCCAGGGCGACGCCGCGGAACGCTTCGCCGGCGCGCGGCCGAGCGAATCGTGACGAACTTGTCGAGGTAACCGTTCGTTGCCGGCTGGGTGGCGCTGATGAGATCGGTGACTTTCACCAGCTTGTTGGGATCGGCGCCGTTGTCGCCGTTTTGGCTGATCGTGGACGTGATGGCGTAAATCGTGGCGGTGCCGTCGTGGTTGACGACGCCGATAATGTTGCGGCATCCGCCGGTCGCGGGCTCGATCGATGTGGGATAGTTCGGCACGCTATAAGGCACGCCGAGGTTAAGTCCATTCTGGATGACGTACTCGCGCACCCAGGTTGGGCTACCGCCCGCCGGTGTCGTGAGGACCCACTTTTGCAGGCCGGCGGTCGCCAGCGTACCGGCGTCCGCAACGTTCACCTGTCCGTTGATCACCTGATTCGGCGTGTAGATCAGGTCGCCCTCGTCACAAACGTACAAAGTAGTGGCATTCGCGAACCAGATCCCAAAAGGATAGTCCCCACCCGGGCTATTCGTGCTGGCACTGGTGTTGGGGAATCCAGGAAGGATCGTGTAGGCTTCGTTGACCAGGCCGCCCGAAGGCGCGTTCGATGTAGTGGGCAGAACGCCCGGCGTGCCGAGCTGATAGACGGTATTGATGCCGTTACCGCCGCTGCCCTTTGCGACATACAGCGTATCGTTAAAGATCGTCATGCCGCGGAAGTTCGTGTCCTTACCGGGCTTGTCTCCGGAGAATACGAAATAGGAGATCATGTTGTTGTCCGGCGGGACGAGCGGCGCGGCGCCGGGAACGAACAGTTCGGCGCCCGTCGAGTGGGAGAGATTGAAGCCGAGCGTCGTTATCGGCACCTGCTTCTTCGACAGCCCACCGTTGTTGTCGTTTCCGACCGAGTAATACAGCCAATTGTCCGCCTTGATCACAGCGCGGGAGTTGTCGCCGCTGTAGGCGTCGCCATCGGTGTAGTGAGATGTGGCCCCAGGCGTCCACTTCCGCGATGGAGCGGTAGTAAGCAGTCGGATTGGTTGCGCCGGCATAGCTCGCGACCGCGGGATTGGTCGGGTCACAGAGGCCCGGCGTACTGGAGGCCGAAACGTCGATCAGGTTCGGCGCAGTCGGCGACGACCGGACCCACGTTCGTGCCCTGCGTGAGGATGTTGGTCGTCGGGTCCAGGGTGAGAGTCGGGCAGCCGGGACCGCCGCGGTAGCCCATGAAGGTCAGGCTCCTGCCATCCGCCGAGCGATTCAGAGCGAGCTCGGATTTGGAGCTGAAGCTGGTCACGATCTCGTTACTCGGGAACGTGCAGCGCACCCAGCAAGCCACCGATCCGTGCTGAGGTCCCAGAGAACGATGGGCGAGGAGACGCCAAAGTTGCCGATCGGTGTTGGCGTTGTTCCAAACGTTGTGATTATCCTTGAGATTCGGAGCTTCGCCGTTATCGCTCGCATAGCCGCAGGTCACCGTCACGGCCGTTGTGGTGGTCGACGACGTTTGGTCGGCAGGAGCAGCGGCACATTGACAGTGGCAGGGTTAGGGTTCGTGACCGGGCCGGTGTTCAGACAGCCGTAAGGCAATACTTCGCCGGGAGTAACGGTGTCGGCATTTCCAACATAGACTGTGCCGCTCAAAACGATGCTGCCGGGTACAAAACCGTGGAAATCGTGATCGCGATCGTGTTCCTGCGCATTCGCGTTGACCGGGAATGCTCCCAGTGCAACTGCTGCCGCCAGAGTTGCGGCAAAGACTATCGAAAGGCGTTTCTTCATGTTTTCATGACCTCCTAAGGTATGCGCCCCAAGAGCCCGAAATTATAAGAAGGCCGCCTCAACGCCACGTTAACAGACGATGAAAAAACGATGAATGAGTCGAACGCCGCATTGGGGACCGAACCTCGATAAGTGGATGATCGCGAATGCAGTTATTGAGTCCGAGGTCGTGGTTTGAGCGCTCTGGCCTTAGCACTCAGTGAGTGGCCAAAATGGAACAGATTGTTCGCAGCCGGTTCTGCCACACTGGGTGCCATGACGACTCAAACGATTCCGGAATACCTTGAGGAAGAACGCCAAAAAACTGCGGACACTCAACTACGCACGGAAAAAGAAGCCGCGCGGATCGAGCCTCTGCAGCATGGCCACCATCGCAATTCAAAGCAGTCGAAGCCGGAACTGGAATTAGTGCCTCCCTTCAAAGCGGCAACCAAAAAGAAAACAGAGAGCAAAAAGAAAGCCGCAAGCAAAAAGACAAACAAAAAAACAAAAACGAGAAGCATCGCCTTGGTCGCTCCCAAGAAGCCACGCACCGCGGGAAGGAAGGCAACGAAAACCCGCAAACGGGCTTGACTCGGATGTACTTGTTGCAAGCACAGCAACAAATACAGGAACGAGGCTACGGTGCAAATTCAGGCCTTCTCCTCTGTTCTCCCGATGGCTTACGCCAGATAGGCGCGTACGATTTAGGAGTGATCGGGTCAAACAAAAAACTCCGCAAACGATACAAATTTAGACCAAAAATCAGGAGGAACTCATGAATAAGGATCAGGTGAGCGGCAAGATCGATCAGGCGGTGGGCAAAGTGGAGCAGAGTGTCGGCGAGACTGTTGGTAACGACAAGCTGGCGAACAAAGGCGTGGTCAAACAAGTCAAAGGCGCGGCAAAAGAAACCTGGGGCAATGCCAAGGACGCCGCCAAGCAGATCCACGAATCGCACAAGCAAGCCGCTTCCGAAAAGGCCTCCCAGAGCCGGGCGAAGGTGAGCCAGTCCGTGGACGACACGAAAGAAAAAGCCAAGGTCAAGATTGAGGAGTTCAAAGAGCGCCACTCCGCGTGACATTTATCCTGATCCACGTATTCCGATCCACGACCGGGTGCCCCATTTCTCGCGTCTTTTGCGAGAAGTGGGGATTTTGATTTCCGCCCCGAAACGCCCTCCACTCTACCCGCCATGCCCGGTAGTAACGTTGCTCTCCCCACCTACCCCGACGGTATGATCGTAGTGACACCCCCGTCGGCCTCACGAAAAACCAACTAAGAAAGATCGCTAAGCAAAGACCACCAACGAATTCATGTCTGACATCAAATGCATTGGCATCGCCACCGGAGGCGGGGACGCTCCCGGTCTCAACGCCGTCATCCGCGCCGCTACCAAAGCCGCCATCCTGAGCCACGGCTGGAAAGTCATCGGCATCCCCGACGGCTTCGACGGCCTCATCTGGCCGGAAAAGGCTTTCGAACTCACGCTCGAGAAAGTTTCCGGCATTCTGCCCCGCGGAGGCACCATCCTCGGCACCACTAACCGCGGCGACCCGTTTCACTACAAGAGCGTGGTCCACGGCCACCAGGTCACCCGCGACATTTCCGGACAAGTCATCGCCCACGCGCACAAGCTGGGCATCGACGCCATCATCAGCATCGGCGGCGACGGTTCGCAGAAGATCGCGTACGAGCTTTTCCAGAAAGGACTGAAGGTTGTCGGCGTGCCCAAGACCATCGACAACGATCTTTCCGCCACCGAGGTCACGTTCGGGTTCGACACCGCGCTGCACACCGTGACCGACGCACTCGACAAGATCCACACCACCGCCGCCTCGCATCATCGCGTGATGGTGGTCGAAGTCATGGGACGCGACTGCGGATGGATCGCCCTCGAAGCTGGTATTGCCGGCGGCGCGCACGTCATTCTGATTCCCGAAATTCCTTTTACCATCGCGCATGTCTGCAAGCTCATTGCCGCCCGCGAGAAACAAGGCAAGTACTTCACGATTGTCGTTGTCGCCGAGGGCGTGAAGCTTCCACCCGAGTTGAAAGAAAACCGCCGCACCGATTCCGTCGCCAACCTGATCGGCAACGCCATCGCTCGTGGCTGCGACAAGGAAGTCCGCATCAGCGTGCTCGGCCACATTCAGCGCGGAGGCACGCCCTCGCCCTTCGACCGCATCCTGGCCACCCGCTTCGGCGTCGCCGCCGTCGACCTGATCGCCGCCGGAGGCTTCGGCATGATGGTCGCCGTGCACGGCGATTCCGTGGTCTCCGTCGACATTGCCCACGCCATCGGCCACCTGAAATCCGTGAATCCGAATGGCGAAGTAGTCCGCACCGCAAGAGCCATCGGCATCGGCTTCGGCGACTGAAGGAAGCAGGCTTCGGGCTTCAGCTTTCAGGCTCCAGCGCAGCCGATGTGGCGACGGCCGCCTCGGCCGTCCAAGCTCGGGCGAAGCCCCGCGCCCCGTCCCGAAGCAGACCGAAGTCGAAGGAGCGAAGCCCAGCGCCCCTCCACAGCGCCGCGCGAACCCCATGCCCCTGTGTTCCCGATCACTGACACGCACGTCGGCAACCAGGTAAAAAGAAGCGTTCTGAAAACTCGTCTCCTTCAGCAAGGAGGGCCTATGCCGACTCAGAAAACGTCACTCGAAACCATCGAAGATTTTCTGGCGCAGAAACGCATCGCCATGGCTGGAGTCTCGCGTGACCCTGCCAGCTTCAGCGTAGCGTTGTTCAAAGAACTCTGCCGCTGCGGGTATGATGTTGTTCCGGTGAATCCGTACGCAAACGAAGTGCAGGGACACCACTGCTTCAGTCGCGTGCAGGATATTCAGCCTCCGGTCGCCGGCGCGCTGCTCATGACTTCTCCGGAAGCTACGGAAAAATTGGTGCGCGACTGCGCCGAGGCGAACATTCGCCGGGTCTGGATGTATCGCGCCGCGGGCCAGGGCGCCGTCAGCGCGGAGGCCGTCGAATTCTGCCGCGAGCGCGGGATTCAGGTGATTCCGGGGCAGTGTCCGTTCATGTTCTTGCCGAAGGCTGGCGGCATTCATCGCGTGCACGGCTTTGTCCGCAAGATTACCGGCCGCTATCCCCGGCGCGAGGCTGCTGCCTAGCGGCGAGGTCATAAGCCTTGAGCTCTGTCGAGACCGGACGTCTGGTAATTCTCAGCGGGCCTTCCTGCGTCGGGAAAAGTCCGCTTTACAAAGCGCTGGGCAAGTTCTATCCCGAGCTGCACGCCCGTTTTCACAAGCTGGTGCTGGTGAATAGCCGGGCTCCACGTCCCGGCGAACGCGACGGCGTGGACTACCACTTCCGCACCCGCGCTCAGATCGAAGCGCTGCGGGCGGACGCTCGCTACGCGGTGCTGGAGGCGCGGGCTGACCTGCAGGCATTGGACGTTCCCGAGCTCGAGTCTTTGCTACGACGCGGCGATGTCTTCTTCGAGGGGAATCCCTATGTGGCGCGGGCGCTGCAGACCCATCCTCGCCTCACCGGCGTGGATCGCCTGAGCATTTTTGTTTCGCCTCTCTCGCAGGAAGAGATCGTTTACTTAAAAGCTCCGGAGCGCAATGTGTCGCTTCAGGAGTTCCTCACCGACGTCATGCGCCGCAAGCTGCTGCGCCGCACCAGCCGTCAAAACGAAACCTTGTCGGGCAAGGATTTGGCAGACATAGAAACTCGTGCTTCCAGTGCCTGCCGCGAACTGCAACAAGCCTGGAACTTTCAATACGTGATTCCGAATCACGACGGCGAGGATAGCGATCACTGGGAAGCGTTTTATTACCCGATCGGCGATGCCCGCAAAACCCTCACCGCCTTTGCCGCCCTGCTTCGGGGGAAAGTCCCGCCGTCCGTCGAGACGTGGCCTGGAGACCTCTTGCCACCGGAGAACTGAAGGCACGCGGCTTCGAGTCATGGCTGTTTCTCATAGTTGCAAGAAATCGAATCGCCAGCGATCATTGTTGTAAGATGTCCGCAGGGTCGGACGGAGCCATGAAACGAATCGCAGCTTTCCTACTGCTGGTAGCATTAAGCCCCGCCTGGGCGATGTCGACCAAGCACGAAAACAGAAGCATCGGAGAAAATGGCCAGGAGGCCCGCAGGGCCGCCAAGCGGTATCACAAATCGTCACAGAAATCCGCCCGCAAGCAGCAGAAACAAATGAAGAAATATCAGAAGGCGCAACGCAAGTTAGCCAAACGATCGCAACGACGCCGCACCGGATAACCCTCCGCGCCCGCGGAGCCAGCCCGGCCGTAACAACCCGTCACGCATTCAACTCAAGCAATCTCCCTCACACTCCATTTGTACGCACTACCGTCCATGCCAAACTGCGCGCCATAAAAAATGGCGGCCCCTTCGCAGGGCCGCCCATGGAGACGGTGCGTACTTACACAGCTTGCAGGACGTTATGCGACGTCGAGACGACCGTGTCAAACGTCTGGACTTTCGGCGTTCCGTCGATCATCTTGGCAAACGTGCGCAACACTTCCGGATAGGTGTTGGTGTTGTAAGCATCGGCGTTGGCCTTGTTTTCCCAGAGACTAATCGCGATGGTCTCCTGGCTGTTCGGGTTCGACAACGTGATTTCTTCCTTGAAGCCCTTCTGCTTGCGGAGCAACGGCAGAATTTCGTTCTCAAACGTGCGGGTATAGTCAGAATGCGAATTCGATTTCAGATTAAAAGTGACATTGCGTGCATACATAGAGAAACCTCCAAAAGGTAATGGTCGCTAAGACGGGGAGAACTTCAGATGAGCTGACTTAGTTTCAGGAAACCTGAAAGAGGAGGCGAATGCTCGCTCACTCGGCATGACTGGTGCACTTAGCTGGCCTTCCGCGCCGGCGCGCCGCAACTCGTTGCATCCACAGGTCTGGCACCAGACTATGCAAGTCGGTGTCCGGCGTTCCATCGTGTACTTTTGGGCGAAAGCGGGCACAAACGGCAAGCTTTAATGTGGCGCGTGCAGTTTGATTGTCACGGCATTTTTTCACAAGCTGGCGTGGTCGTGCTCCATTCCGACGTCGTCTAGAAGGGCTTCTTTCCGCTCATGACTGTAGTTGGACCGGCGGCTTGAGGTGGAAGTTGCCGGCGCTGAGAAGCGACCCTGGCGTGCCGATGGTGCGTCCGGTGGTAACCTCAGCACTGGCGCCGAGGCCGCCAAAGGTCAGCGTACTCTTGAATGAGACGCTGCTTCCCAGGCCCACTCCGCCCGGTTCGGTCCAGCGAGCGAAGCCGGCAAAATCGTCGAAGCTGGTTCCGGCTTTGGTGTAGAACCTGTCCCAGGTGTGGCTGGCCTGGGTGAACGACATGCCACCGCCGGGGCCGATCCCGGGCTTTCTGGGGGCTGTCCCGCCGCTGACACCAACTGCTCCGCCGAAGTACCGGCACTGCGACATTTCCCGGGTTCTGAGGTTGACCAGGAGGAAGTGGTACTCGACTGATCCTGCTTGAATACCGGCGCCGATGAAATATGCACTTGCGCCGAACGACGCGCCGACATTGAACCCGCTGAGTTCTGTGATCGCCCACGGCACCCGCGTGTCAACCGAAATAATCACTTCGGGCAGAACCTGCACCGGGGCGGGCGCCTGCGGGGTCACGACCTGAGGAACCTTGACGTGCGGCAGCACGTGCACGATTCGGACGCCGACCGCGATGCGGATGCGCACGGAACGCTCGAGTTCGTCCTCTTCCAACTTGGACGTGGACTGATCTTTGCCCACGGCTTTGATGTCGGATGCCGGAACTTTGGAAGCGTCGACGCCCTTCTGCAGCAGGTACTGGTGGACGCGCTCAACCCGCTCCAGCGAGAGCTGGCGATCATAAGCGGCAGTGCCCGTCCGGCTCGCCGTGCCCGTCAGTTCGGCATGGACGCGGTTCGCCTTGAGGAAGGGCACGATGTGCTCGTCGAGCAGGTCCTTATGCTCGTCTTTCATCAGATTCCCGTCGATGTTGTAGTTGAACAGGATGAACTCAAATACGACCTTGCTCGGAACATCCTGGTCGGTAACCATGAAACCGCCGTCGCCTGGCCCAGTCGGCGTTCCTACCTTATCAATCCCAACCATAATTCGACTCCCCGCTCCGGTATCTCCAAACCTCTGGGAGCCCAACAAAACGCGAACGAGTGTATCACGTGTACCAAGCCGTCCGCGTCGAGTCGTCGCGGCAGATTAAGGACGCTCGGCTACGGAACATTCTTTCGCTTTGCGACGTATAACCTGATGTGCGGGACACGCCAGGAGGGGTCCGTTTTATGAAACACATCTTCGCCGCGGCCAGAGTGTTATTGCTGTTCCCATTACTCACGTTATGCGGCATCCGAGCCAACGCTCAGGCCGTCCCGTCGCTCGAAAGCATTCAATCCCAGGCGGAACTCGACAAGGCCATCGCCACGCTCGATGCCTCCCTGTTCGACTCCTATAACCGCTGCGACCTGGAAAAGTTCGCCTCATTCTTCGTCAACGACGTGGAGTTTTATCACGATCAGGGCGGAGTCACTCTCGGCAAAGTCGCGTTGACCGACGCCGTCAAAAAGAATATCTGCGGCAAAGTGACCCGCGAACTGGTTCCAGGAACCCTCGAGGTGTACCCCATGAAGGGATACGGGGCCGTGGAGATCGGCGTTCACCGCTTTCACCACCCCGGGCATGACGACACAGAAGGAGTCGGCGAAGGCAAGTTTATCCATCTGTGGCAGTACAAAGACGGCGCTTGGAAAATTACCCGCGTCATCAGTTACGACCACCACGCAGCAGCCAAGTAACGGGCCGCGCTGGCGCTCTCGGAGGGCTTCGATCGCATCAGGCCTCTGCCAACTTGAGGTGCGCATCATGCAACCCTCGGAGATGTAACATATATCTGATAGTTCATAATCTGATATCCCAAGTATGCGCACGGTTTTCGACATCTTCGCGCAAATCTTCCGCAACCTGTGGGCCCATAAGCTGCGCTCGTTCCTCACCATGTTCGGCATTGCCTGGGGTGTGGGATCGTTACTGCTGCTGGTGGGCGTGGGGGAAGGCTTCCGCTCCGGCAACAAGCGCGAAATGGCTGAGTTCGGCCGGGACATCATGTTTATCTTTCCCGGCCGCGCGCCTGCGGTCGCAGGCAGCATGAATTCCGCCCGCTCCTATTTACTCACCTACCAGGATTATCAGGACATCCGCAAGCAAGCTCCCCATGTCCGCAATGCCTGCCCGTTGCTCTCTCGCACCGATCTGCATGAAGTCAGCGAATTCGCCAGCGCGGGCGTCGAAATTCTGGGCGCGGAGCCTCAACTCAATGAGATCAGTTATCTTCCTCTCAAGGAAGGACGCTGGCTCAATGAAATGGACATAGCGCAGAGGCGCAATGTGATCGTCCTCGGTAACGAACTGCTGAAGACCCTGTTCCCCGGGCGACCCGCGGTGGGCGCATTCGTGCTGCTGAACGGCCTCCGGTTCGAAGTCATCGGCAGCATGCCGCACCTCGGCCGCGGCAACAACACCTGGCTGAACATGCGTGGCTATATCCCTTTCCCCGTGATGGCCACGAACTTTCCGATCAAGGGAGAAAACCACCAGGGCTCCATTTCTTTTATCGAATATCAGCCGCGCGTCACCGCGGACCACCTGCTGGCCCAGGAAGAGGTCAACAAGATCGTCGCGCGCAATCACGGATTCGACGCCAGCGACGAGAACGCCTTTGACGAGTGGGATTCCATCCAGTCCTCAAAAATGGTGGGAACGATTTTCGACGTCATGAACCTGTTCCTGGGCGCGGTGGGCATGGTCACGCTGGCGCTGGGCGCCATCGGCGTCATCAACATCATGCTGGTCGCAGTCAGCGAACGCACGCATGAAATCGGATTGCGCAAGGCCCTGGGCGCCACCAACCGCAGCATTCTGTTTCATTTTTTTCTGGAAGGCATGCTACTCACTCTGACCAGCGGCCTGATCGGCATGGGCATGGCGGCCGGCCTGATGGCGATGATGGGAACGGTGCAGGGGCCGGGTGGATTCGATCCGCCAAAACTCGTGCCCATGTCCGCCGTGCTGGCGATAGGCAGCCTCACGCTAGCCGGAGTGGTCGCCGGTCTCTATCCCGCGCGTAAAGCGGCCATGCTGCAGCCCGTGGAAGCGCTCCGGCAGGAGTGATGAGGGAGAGCGATACTAGAATTGATCATAAATGGATTCGGGAAGGGCACGACTGCCGTAAAGCGGTTGGGGAAGGGCACGACTTCAGTCGTGCCGCCCAACTGCTCAGAAATCGGGCTTTAGCCTCTGAGGTTTCGCTCGTGGCCACCCGCAGAGGGTTTATGAGATCGCGTGGCTTCCAGAAGCAAGCGGACGCTATCTGACTAAGTTTTAACATTGAGGCAAACATGAGCAGATTTTGGCAGGACCTCCGCTACGCGGCGCGAGTGCTCGGCAAAAATCCCGGCGTCACTGCCATCATGGTGTTCACCCTCGCGCTGGCCATCGGCGCGACCACCGCGATCTTCAGCGTCGTCTACGGAGTTTTACTCCGCCCCTTGCCCTATTCCAGCGCCGACCGCATCATGGCGATCGCTGAGGTGAACTCCAATGGCCGGCCCTCGCGCCTCGCGGATCCGAACTTTGACGACTTCCGCGATCAAAGCCACAGCTTTCAATCCATCGCCAAGTACTCGGCCTATCCTATTTCCGTGGCCGGAGGGTCGCAGCCGACGCGGACCACCGTGGCCGCGGTAACGCCGGATTTTCTCACAGTATTCCGTGTCGAGCCGATCATCGGCCGGGATTTCGCCCCAAGCGATAACCAGAAAGGCGCGGCCCCCGTCGCCCTCGTCAGCTACGGTTACTGGCGGCAATATCTCGGCTCTGCGCAGGATCTTTCGCAATCGCATCTGAAAATTAACAACGCGATTTTTTCCGTGATCGGCGTGCTGCCTGCGGGTTTCCGATTTCCCGACGACGCCGAAGTCTGGCTTGCCGCCGATACCGGTGGTGAGAATCTAAGCCGCACCTCGCACAACTATTCTGCCGCGGGTCGGTTGAAAGATGGCGTAAGTGTCGATCAAGCACGCCAGGATATCAGCACAATCGCACGACGAATCTACCAGACGTCGAGTGAGAAGAATGATTATCTGCTTCGCGATGCCCGAGTAGTTCCGCTGCAGGAGTCCATCACCGGCGAGGTGCGGTCGCCGCTGCTGATTCTGCTGGGCGCGGTGGCATTCTTACTGCTCGTAGCCTGCGCCAACGTCGCAAACCTGCTGCTGGCGCAAGCCTCGGTGCGCGAGCGCGAGCTTGCCATTCGCAGCGCCCTCGGCGCAGCCCGCGGCCGCCTGGTGCGCCAATTTTTGACCGAAGCGTTTTTGCTTTCGCTGATCGGCGGAGTTCTTGGAGTGCTCGCCGCGCTGTGGGGTGTCGCGGCGTTGGTGGCTCTGGCTCCAGCCGATTTGCCCCGGCTCGAAAGCGTTTCCATTAGCGTCCCGGTACTGCTCTTTGCTTTCCTGCTCTGCACCGCAGTGGCTGTCGGCCTCGGCGCGTTCACCGCCGCACGAGCCACGCGTGGCGATGTGCGGAGTGGCCTGGCTGAGGGCGGACGCAGCCAGGCCGGATCGCAAGGCAGCCAGCGCATCGGCCGCGCGCTGGTGGCGGCGCAGATCGCCATCACGTTAATTCTGGTGATTGGCGCGGGCTTGCTGGGACGCAGCTTGATGAAAGTCCTCGAGGTCGACCCAGGATTCCGCGTGGACAAAATCGTAGCCATGGACATCTCGCTGCCCTGGGAGAATATGTCGCAGCCTCGGCCGGACGATCCCAACGCGAAGTCAGCCCAGGGCATTTTCTTTTCCAACCTGATCGGCCGGCTCAAACAAATTCCCGGCGTGCGCAGCGTAGGAGCGGCCAGCGCTCTGCCCCTGACCGGCGGACTTCCCGACGGAAGTTTCGTACTGATGACGCAGAACGAAGTTCCCAAAACGCCGGACTCCTTTGACGTGTTGTTCAATCAAAAAGAACGCACCGGCGAGGCGGATTTCTGTGTCGCGACCAACGGATATTTCCAGGTGCTGGGCATTCCGCTGCTCCGCGGACGAATGTTCGACCAGCGCGACGCCGGCGACGCCCCCCACGTGGCCCTGATCAGCGAGTCGCTCGCGCACGACCGCTGGCCGCACCAGGACCCGATCGGCCACACCATCGAATTTGGAAACATGGATGGCGATATGCGCTTGCTGACGATTGTAGGAATCGTGGGCGACACGCGTGAATACGGTCTTGACGAGCCGCCCCGGCCCACCGTCTATGTGAATTTGTTCCAGCGTCCGCGCGCGGAAATGACGATCACCATGTTGAGCGATGCCGATACGCGCCTGGTAAGCGCCTCGGCCCGCGCAATCCTGCACGATCTCGATCCCCAAATCCCGCCGAGCTTCCGGACATTTCAGCAAGTCTATTCCGCATCGCTGGGTTCGCGAAAATTCAACGTGATCCTGATCGGATTCTTCGGCATCACCGCGCTGCTGCTGGCCAGCGCCGGAGTGTTTGGCGTGATGGCGTATTCGGTGAGCCGCCGCACCCGCGAGTTCGGCGTGCGCGTCGCCCTGGGCGCCACTCCGCGCAACGTGCTGCGTATGGTTCTGGGACAAGGCATGCGCACCATCCTGATCGGCGTGGCGATCGGAATCGTGGGCTCGTTCGCACTGACCCAGACCGTGTCATCGTTGTTGTTCGGCGTGACCGCCACCGATCCATTCACCTTCGTGGGCGTCACGCTATTGCTGATTGCGGTGGCTCTGCTCGCTTGTTATATTCCGGCGCGCCGCGCGACCAAAGTAGACCCGATGGTGGCGTTGCATTACGAATAGCGAATTGCATTCATAATCAGAAATGAAAGGATTCCAGCTAACACTCACCCAATATGTTTCGTGATCTCCTCCAGGAAGCCTACGGCGCCATGCGGCACAATCGCCGCCGCACCGCGCTCACCATGCTGGGCATGGCCTGGGGCATTGCTACGGTTGTAATGCTGCTCGCCTACGGCGATGGGTTTGGCCAGGCCTGCGCCAACATCTTTGCCAACTTCGGCACCAAGCTTGTCATCGTGGTCCCAGGCCGCACTTCGATGCAGGCCGGTGGACAAAAAGCTGGAGTCCTCGTCCGCTTTACCGATGAAGATGTCGACACGCTCACCACCAATCTTCCGCAAATCAGCCGCATCACTCCCGAGGTCGACAAGCAGGCCAGTGTCCAGTACGACACCCGGGTTTTCACCTGGGGAGTGACTGGCAACTATCCCGACGTGCTGGATGTCCGCTCCCTCAAGCTCGGGCAAGGCCGCTTCTACAATATGGAAGACCAGATGCAGCGCGCCCGCGTGGCCGTCCTCGGTTCGGAGGCCAAAGAAAAACTCTTCTCCGGGCGCAACGCTCTGGGCGAACACGTCCGCATCGACGGCATCAGCTTCGAAGTCATCGGCATCCTCAAACCCAAAATGCAGGAAGGCAACGACGATATCAATCGCGTACTCTACGTCCCCTTCACTACCATGGGCGATTTGAAGAATACTCATTACCTCGATTCCATCTGGTTCACGTATCAGACTCCCGAGTACGAAGCGCTGGAACAATCGGTCCGCACCATCATGGCGACCGAACACAAGTTCAACCAGACCGACCGCCAGGCCGTGGAAGTGTTCAACCTGATGACCCAGGTCCATCAGTTCGAAATCATTACGATCGGGCTGAAAATCCTGATGGGTTTCATTGGCACGCTCACCCTCGGCATCGGCGGCGTCGGCCTGATGAACATCATGCTGGTTTCGGTGACGCAGCGCACCCGCGAGATTGGTGTGCAGAAGGCGCTGGGCGCGCCCCGCCGCTACATCCTGATGCAGTTTCTCGCCGAAGCGCTCACCATCACTTTCCTCGGCGGCGTGCTGGGCGTGATCCTCGCCTACGTGGTCGCGCTCTCCGTAGGCCGGCTCACCTTGTATAGCGCCTTCGCCAAAAACGGAGAAGCCGGCGACATCCGACTCATCATCGCTCCCGGAACCCTGATCGCTTCCACGCTGATTCTTGGTTTTGTAGGATTGGTCAGCGGCATGATCCCAGCCTTCCGCGCCTCGCGCCTCGATCCCATCGAAGCCCTGCGCCACGAATAGCTGCAGGCTAAGACTCGCAGGTCGTCGAAGAACATGAGTCTGGACGCGACGAAACTTTTCAACAGTCTCCGCCGTATCTCAGGCTAAACTCTCGCAAGCGAGGACCCATGAATTCCACCAGGAACTTAGGCAGATTCGCCGGGTTGCTCTATGTACTTATCTCAATACCTGGCGTCTTCGCTCTTATCTATGTTCCCAGCAAGCTGATCGTCCACGGAAACGCAACCGCGACGGCCAGCAACATCGCGGCCCACGAGACGCTCTTTCGCCTCGGCATCGCGGCCAACCTCATCTCCCAGATCCTTTTTATGTGGGTGGCGCTGGCGCTGTACGATTTGCTGAAGGGCGTCAACCGGCGGCAAGCCGCGCTCATGTTGACATTGATTGTGGTCCCGGTGCCGATCGTGCTGCTGAATGAGCTGAACGCCATCGCTGCTCTCATCCTCGTGCGCGGAGCTGATTTCCTATCAGTCTTTGAAAAGCCTCAGCGGGATTCTCTGGCGATGCTGTTCCTCAATCTGCGTAGTTACGGATTTGATATCACCGCCATCTTTTGGGGGCTTTGGCTCTTTCCCCTCGGACTGCTGGTGTACCGGTCGGGCTTTATTCCCCGCCTTCTGGGAGTCCTGCTGATGCTGAATGGCTTCACCTTTCCAGTAAATAGTTTTACGTCCTTACTCTTGCCCCAGTACGAAAACATCGTCTCCCGATGGATGAAGCCCCTCAGTTTTGCGGAACTGTTATTCATGTTCTGGCTTTTGACCATGGGCGCAAAGCCAAAGCCATCAGCGGGTCCAGATCCGGCGGTGGTTGGTTAAGCGATTTAAGTTTGTTTCGAGTCGACAGTTTTTACGCCCGTCGACCGAGGAGTGGCCAATGGAACAGCGCGTGAGCCTGATTACTCTGGGCGTGACAGATTTGCAGCGTAGCCGTGAATTCTACGAGCGCCTCGGATGGCGCCGTTCCATGGCCAACACGGAAGGCGTCGTATTTTTCCAGACCGGCGGCATGGCCCTCGCGCTCTATCCGCGGCAAGAACTCGCCAGGGATGCGAACATTTCTGCCCACGGCGACGGCTTCAGCGGAATCTCGCTGGCCTACAACGCCCGCACTCGCGCCGAAGTCGACTCCGTGCTCCACGAGGCCGAAGCCGCCGGCGCAAAACTCGTCAAGCCCGCCCAGGAAGCCTTCTGGGGCGGCTATTCCGGCTACTTCTCCGATCCCGACGGCTTTCTCTGGGAAGTCGCCTGGAATCCATCCTTCCCGATAGCCGCAGACGGAAGCATCCGCATTCCAGACTAATCCGATTTCCATGTCGGACGCGGGTGCCCATTTCCGGCCCGGGTGCCCCATTTCTCGCGTCCTTTGCGAGAAGTGGGGCTTTCGACTTCTGACTTTGATTTCTGACTTTGATTTCTGACTTTGATTTCTGACTTTGATTTCTGACTTTGATTTCTGACTTTGATTTCTGACTTTGATTTCTGACTTTGATTTCTGACTTTGATTTCTGACTTTGATTTCTGACTTTGATTTCTGACTTTGATTTCTGACTTTGATTTTGACTTTGATTTTGACTTTTGACTTCTAACGATGCCTATTTCGGCATCACCACAACTTCATCCTTCGGCATAGCTTCAAGCGTGGACTTATCAATCCCCAGATGAGCCAGCACCAGTTCCGGCGGCGTATGCGTGAGCCATTCCGAGAGCGCCAGATCCTGGTAGGCGTTGCTCTTGAACATCTCCAGAAATTTCAGGTCGGTGTCGCCGGTATTCTGCACGTAGTGCGGCAGCGTCTTCAGCACGTAGCCTACGTCTCCCGCCTGAAAGTCCATGGTGCGGGCGCGGCCTCCGGTGGCGAACACGGTCATTCTTCCCTGTCCCGCAATGTAGTATTGCCATTCGTCGGCGTTGGGATGCCAGTGCAGCTCGCGAATCCCTCCCGGATGCACGGTGACGATCGCCGCGGCAATCGTTGTAGAGACTTTGAACTTGCTGGAATCCACAATGCGCACTTCGCCGCCCTTGGTGCGCTTCGTAACCGCCTGCTGCGTAGTTCGAAAAGCAAAATCCTGCGTAGATAATCCCAGCGAACCGCTGGTCGCCTTCAGGTCGTCGGCCAGCGGACCGGGAACCGCGGCCTGAAAAATAAATTTCTCGCGCCGCGGCATTTTTTCCATGGTCTGTTCACTGACGCCAAAGTTTTTCGAGAGCACATCATGCGGCGTATGCGCCATCCAGTCGGTAAGCAGGACGGTCTCGTATTCCGAGAAGTTGCCGTCATCGAACACCAGCAGAAACTCGGCCCCGTCCGGATTCAGCCCCTGAATGGAATGCGGAATCCCTGGCGGAAAATACCAAAGGTCGCCTTCGCCCACGTCTCCCACGAAACTCTTGCCGTCGGCATCGAGGCCCGTGATGCGCGCGCTTCCGTAGAGCATGAAGGCCCACTCCGCAGCCGTATGCCAGTGCAGTTCGCGCACGCCTCCAGCAGTCAGCCGCATGTCGACACCGGCAATCGATTTCGAAACCTGCAACTCGCGCACCGTGACCTCGCGCGACCATCCACCTTCCTGCATGCGTTTGTGCGAAATTCCGAACGGATACTTGAATGTCTGCACGCCGCCCGCGTCGGTCTGCGGCGGCAGGAACGAGTCAGGATTCTGCGCATCAATCGCGGGATTGCCCGGGCCGGGCGCGCTGGAGCTCTTATCGCCCTTGATCGGGTACGGGGGCTTCGATTCCTGCTGCGAGTTCTGGCCCGCGGCATTCGCCGCCGAAAGCACGCCGGCCGCCAGCGCCGCCGATCCTACGCCCAGAAATCCACGCCGCGAAAACAGGTCCTTCCGGGAGTCGTCGATCTTCACGTTGTTGCCGTTCGCGACGTCGATCTCCACGTCGTCATTGTTCGGATCGAAGCTCTCAGGATCGAAGCTCATAGGTCCTCCCTTGGCTCTTTTCTTCGAAATTAGCAAGCCCAGACGTCCGGCTGCGGCTCCCGAGCAGGGCAAAACGATACGACAGCCGCGTGGTGGTGTCAATCTTCTCGCGTCGGGACGGGCACTCTTGCCCGTCCGCCGAGCGCAGCTCGGCCGCTCTCCACAGCCCGCGCGGACTGTCGGCAGCGGCCGAGCCTTGCTCGCCCGGACCCTAGGGTTACGCTCAGGGCAGGCATGCAAAAGTGCCCGTCCCCACACGAATACCCACAGGGTGTTTTCCCGGTTAAGAGTCGCCTTTCGACTTAGTTTGCCAAGAGTAAATTCTAAGTCATTGATTCTGCTCGAATTCACACGTAAGTCATTGATTCCATGTAGGGTTAGTTATATTAGCTTAAAGCTAACTTATTCGCCAGAAGCGATTTCAGACAGGTTCACTAGTTGGGTGATGGCCAACTTACCCCTGCCGCTCGAACGAGTCCAGCGGGCCTGCAAACGCAATTACGGGGCATTCTGCGCGGGCTGCCGCATGCAGTTTTGCAGCTTCAGAAAGCCGCGTTCATAAGAATCAATCACTTCCACCCAGGCTCAATGAGTTAGCCGGAAGCGAAGCGCGAATAAGCCGTCAGCTCAGCCAGTCAGCCTCTCCCGTGGGAACGGGGAATCCCGGTCAATGAGTGTATAAATCGCGATTTTTCAACAAAAAAGCTCCGCCTCGACCGGAGGAGTGAGATTGTTTCTCGAGATCCAGCCCACTGTGTTTGGCACTCTGAAGATGTTCGGCTTGTGGTCCATTCTCGTAAGCTTTCTCTGCTGCTGGTGGCAACGATCAAGTTGGCAAGACGCGGCAAGCAGGACGATGTTAACCATGGTTCTATCCGAGGCTCGTGGCCTATCGCTATTTCTGGTTATCCGAGGGGGCATAGCGTGTAATGGGTGACTCGGTGCCGAAGCACTCGGGGCCGATCTCATTGACTGATACTCACCCTCGAACCGAGCATCTGCAGAACCCGACCACCCACCACCGGAGAAAACCGCGAGATGGAAAGCCTGTTCTTCAGAGATGCTCAACCTGTTTGTCGTTGCAATTGTTGGGCGTCGAACTCCACTCCTTTCTTCCAGATGGTTAAACTGATCGCGGCTATCTTCCGTGCCAAGGTGAGACGGGCCATCGTCGGCCGCATCCCTTTCTCCACCCGAGCCACATAAAAGTCGCGCAGGGGACCAGGCCGTGTGCTGGCCGAGACGGCAGCACTTTTGAAGAGATTCTTCAGATCTCGATTGTGGTTGTCATTCAGACCGCGTACCGTCATGCGCTCGCGGTTGCGTTGCAGTTTGCCGCGCACCGAGCGGTACTCGCCACTGTCGTGAGTCTCGACCGCGAAACCGCTGTAGGCCCAGAGCTGTCGCTTGGTACGAAAACGGTGCGGGGTCTGCAGCAAGGCCACCAGCAATGCCGAGCGAATCGGACCGATGGAAGGAATCTGGCGAAGTAACTTCCCGGCCGCATGCTTGTGGCTTTCCGCCAGCAACTCCCGTCGTGCTTCGAGGCGCACCGGTTGCAACAGATCCAGTTGCTGATAGAGCCGTTCGGCGCGAACCCGAACTCCTGGTTCGGCGATCTTGGCCAGCCACTCGGCGCGATGACGTGCTGCGTAGACGGTTGCGCCCGCGCCATCCGATCGGATGCAACATTCATGACCATGTTCATCAGGTTCTGATCCGTCAGATACGCGCCCCCGTTCTAAGGTGCGCACCCCTATGCTCTCCAACACTTGCCGCGTAGGCCAGCTTAGTCGATCCGGTCGTCTTGCATTCCTTCAACGCGCGTTCTTTCGCTCCCACCCGCATGAGACTTCAGATGTACAGCGAGGGAGCGAAACTCGACGGCAGAGTTCCCTTCATCTCCGAGCTCAACAATCGTCCTCGTCTCAGCTACCTCCATCAGCATTGACATCAGGCAGATGAGTTCGCTGAAAGTGGAGCTTATATCCCGTGTATCGCTAACAAAAGAGTTGCGACACTTGGATTCTGCTCAGAGATCACCTACCATTCACAGCTATCCGATTGGTGAAAGAGTATTCAATCCTATGAGTCGTTCAAAATCGGTGACTTGGGCGGCGATTGCAACCATTCTAGAATCTCTCCCGCCCCTTGGCGTCGGGGTGCTTGCATTCTTGGACCTTTTCGGCATCGCCCCTCACCGGGGACGGAATCCCGCCATCTTCTACTCGGGATTCGAAATCGTTTCAGTGGTTGTGATGACGATGATCCCTGGAATTTGGGGCCTCGCTACCGGTATCGGTTTGCTGGCCGTGAAACGGTGGGCACGGTATTCCATCATCGTTTTTGCGGCCCTTACCATTGCTTTTATAGGAATCACTTTTGGTTTCGGCATGATCCTTATGCTGGCAGTGGCAAAACGGAACCCTTTGCTAAACATCGGTATGTGGGGTATTGCCTATTACGTCGGAGTGCCCGTCTCTTACGTCGGAATCAGCGTCTGGCTTCTCATGTTCTTTAACCGGCCACGAGTTGCGGAGGAGTTCGAAGGAGGATCGGCGCAGTCCTAAGTTTAGCCAATGAACCGATAAATGACGAAATCAGGCCATTACACTCAAAACCACCGGTCACAGGGTCAACGGGTTTAATCGCCATCCTGCGTGCACAACTCACCGCGCGAACCGGGTAGAATTATTGCTCGCATGGCATACCGATTCGAGTTCGACCCGGTCAACAGGATTCTGCTGGCTCGGTTCGAGGGTCAACTCACGAACGAATCTGCGGAGCAATACCACGACGCGCTGGGCAAGAATTGGAGGGCGACCGACGCCCGCGCCGGCATCTGGGACCTTTCCGGCGTCGCCGACTTCGCGGTTGCCGCCGATTTCCTGCGCAGCCTGGCCAAGCGCAAACCCATCACGCCGGGCTTGACCGACCATCCCCGCTTTATCGTAGTCCCGGTGACGGCTGGATACGGATTGATGCGCATGTTCCAGATCGCGGGAGAGTCGTCACGACCTTTGCTGCACGTCGTGCGCACCGTCGACGAAGCGCTCACCGCGCTCGGCGCTCAATCCCCCCACTTCGAACCTGTAGAGTGACCGCACGGGTTACTGGACGTCGGGTCAATGAATGATATCGCGATGTTGCAGCGGTTAGGCAGCATCGCGTGAAAGCCCTGCATCCTATTGGCTCAGACTGATCGTCCAGGAGGGGGAATATGAAACGAATGCCGGCGACGCTACTGGTAGTTGTTTGGCTTCTTCCGTTGTCGCCTTTCGCAAAGGCGCAACAGAGCGGAGTTGACAAGGCCCAGAAATCGGAAACGGACTCCGCGGCTGCAGGTGATCCACTTTCTCAGCTCAGCTCCGATCAGCGACAGGTCTATGACGCAGCGGCGCGACAGTTTTCGGCCGAGCGCTACGCCGACGCCTTCGCCGCCTTCAAGACCTTGCTCGCACAACTTCCACCAGGACCGACACACCTGGTCGTCTCAAGATATGCGTCCGAAGCAGCTCTCAATGTCGGAGAATACTCGTTTGCTAAAAGCACGCTGGTGCCCGTCGCAGAAGCAGATACCAACGATTGGCAGGCTGCGGCCATGCTTGCCCGCTTATACGCCGAAACCGGGGACAAGCCAGGCCGTGATGCTCAGCTTGCACACCTTGTCGATCTGCACAAACGAGCGGTCTCGTCGCAGATCGCGCAGATGAAGCAGCTTCTGGTCGAGCGCATTTCCATCCCCAGCGGCTTCATCCGAGTGTGGTACTCGCTGGAGCCTTGGGGTTCTTATAAGACATATCTTTTTTGTCGCGTGTACAACACGGCCGGCGAGCAGGTTCTTCGCATCGCGCTCGAGAGCGCAGACTTCGACCAGCCGCAGTTCGCCAAAGAACATCCCGACCTTGCGGCCGCTGGTGCGCGTCGCTTCTCGCTCGATGGATACGGCCCGCAGGAAAAAATGCCGGATGGCACCGTGAAAGGCACCCATATGACCTACGGGTTTTTCGATGGTCAGCCCCCTTATGACGCCATTCGCCAACAGATCATCGCAATTGCGAACGGAGCACGCGGCGCAGTGAGCAAAACTGAAGGCAGCAAAGGCCAGTGAGAATCGCTCCGGGCTGCTTTATTCAACTACACATTTAGAGCCAAGCCCAAGTGTTCGGAATCGACATCGTTGCCGGGGCGACTACAGAAGTGAGCCAATGGAGAGTATTTTGCCGTCGCGGTTAATGGGCTGATGTGTAAACAGAGATTTTTCGCCAACCAGGGAGCCTGCCGAAAGTAGTCTCTTTGCCCGCCGCACGCATTTGGCGGAGCCAGTCCAAGTCTGCATCGTTCAGAATATAGTCGCCGCCGCCGGTTTTATCAATAAAGGTGAGCACAGCGTTCGGACATCCTTCGAGGAGGGCATAACGCCAGATCTCAACAGGCAGCGAGACCCCAGGGTGGAGCTCGACGGAATCTGGAGGTCCGTAAATGACGTAGATGCGGCCACGGTCGGTGATCCACCCGGTAAGGGCGGCGGAAAAATGCTCGTTGGCATAACCGATACGACGGTAATGTTCCTCTTTGAACGAATTGTGGGTTGAACCGGGCGTCGGGTTGCGGCGTTCCCAGAAAGCTGCGATGTATTCATCGCGTTGCCGGTCGGAGGCAAGATTCCGGAATTCTTTCCGTTCTTGATCCGTCGCGATATAAACAACGTCTTCTTTCAGCCACTTTTTGTACCTTTCGCTCACATGCGGGTCACGCCACGGATTCCTTGGGACCGTTGCGGATGCGTCCTGGGATTCTCCGGGGCAGACGAACAGACACAAGGAAGCGAGCAGTAAACCAGTAAAACAGCCTTTGCGGAAAGGCGTCCAGCACATCGAGGGAACCTCGGCTGCCACAAAATCGTGACACAGAATGTTAAGTCGCTAGGATGTGTGCAAGCAAGTCTGAGTTCGGCGCAGTAGGAGATTCACGGCTTGACGACGGGGAACACCTCGTCAAGGGCTGTGTAATCAATGGCTGACGCAACCAGGCCATAGCGCTCATTGACGTTCGGGCGAACCGGGCCGATTAGTGCTATGGCGATGTCACGCCAGTCTCGATCGCGGCGAATGGTTATAATCTCGGAGATTCCGGCTGTTGCTTATGCAGCAATGGAGACAGTCATGCTCCGTCCCCTCTCTGTTCTTTGTTTAATCGTGATGACGGCGAGCGCAGCACGCGTCTCAGCGCAAGTCTATCCATACCGCGACGGAACTCCCGGCGTGACCGGATACCGCTCGGAGGTGATGGCCGAAGTCATGATCCAGGAAAGCGAGTTCGTCCGCTTGGCCGAGGCCATCCCTGCCGATAAATACACATGGCGGCCGTCTCCGGATGTGCGCACCATCGCCGAAGTTTTTCTGCACGCCAGCGCTGCGAACTACAATCTCTATAGACTCGTTGGGACTTCCACCCCGTCCGGGATCGACACGAAAACCCTGGAACAGTCCACCACCGACAAGGCAAAAGTCATAGCGACGCTCAAGGCTTCTTACGCCCACGCCAAGGGTGCCATCCGCTCCATGCCCGACGCGGACCTGGAAAAGACTCTTGCTTGGAACGGCGGAAAGATTACCGAACGGGGCGTCTTGCTCTATATCGTTCAGCACATCGCACAGCACCTCGGTCAGCAGATCGCCTATGCGCGCTCGATCGGCGTCGTCCCACCCTGGACACTCGACCCGCCTCGAAAAGACTAGGTTTAGACCGATTGGCAACCGTCAGCTGACGGCCTACTCCTTCAGCATGGCATCAATCAGCGCATACAGCTGGCTGCGATCCACAACCTCGACGAACGGCTTGCCGTTGCGCTTGTTGCTGACCACGTAGAGCGTGGGGGTGTGCTGGATGTTGATGGCCTTGCCCAGATCTTTATCGGCGTTGACCAACGCGGCGAACTTGCCCTCGGGATCAACCACGAAGGGCAATGGCACTTTGTGTTCGGCGCCGAACTTATCCGCAAAGCTGCGCAGGTTCTGCGGAGTCACTTCCAGCTGATTTGAGAAAATGTAATCCCGGAATTCGTCGCCCAGGGCTTTCGAATGAGTATCGAAAAAGCGCGCCATCACCGCCGCTTCGTAAGACCAGCTGTGAAACGGCAGCGGGAAATCATGCCGGATCACGGGAATCTTGTAAGTCCTCCCAGCTTCTTTCACCAGCGGCGCGGCGCGGCGGCAATCGGGACATTGCAGGTCCTCAAACACTACAATCGCCACCTGCGCGCCCTTGGGCGGGCGCAGAGCCGGATTGACTGGTTCCTGGTCCTGCGCTGCGGCGCAGGCGACGCCCGCGAACAGGAACCAGGCTGCCAGCAGCAGCGGCCACCGGTTCTGGAGTAGGTTGTCTGAAACTTTTCTGGACATATGTTTTTTATGGTAACCGAAGCGGGTCGGCGATGTCAGGGGTGGCGGCGAGGTACTTCGGGTTTTAGATCCTAGAAGACTGGCGCCGGGCTTCGCCCAGGCTTGGACAGCCGAGGCGGCTGTCTCTCCATGGGCCGTGGCGGGGTCTCGACAAGTCTCAATGATCTTCTGGTGCGAACGGAACGCTGTACAACCTTTGCGACTCGAACTGCACGACGAGCCTCGCGTCCGAACTCTGCTGATGCGGTTGCCTTGCCGTTTCGCAGACTTGTGCGACTGTGTCTCCTGCAACGTCGTTCACCACTAGAAACCTGCGGTGCGAACCCGCGGCTTGACGGCCGATCATCGACGACGTGACATATGACGTTGGCACGCCGTCGCGCTGCAGGTAATAACGCAGCGGGCCGTCGGAGGGAGGCACGGCAACGATTGCGTCTCCGGAATGCAACTGTCCCTTGAGCCACGCCGCGAGGGCGGGCATGCCACGGCTTTCGTTGCTCAAGTAAACGGAACCGCTGCGTTCCACGCGCAGTCCCGCCAGCAGCGCGACCACGAGTGCGAGCGGCGCCATGGCATGGCGCAGATGCAGCCGGTGAAAAACTGGCTCGAGCACCACAGCCAACCCCGCCGCGGCGCAAATGAAATACAGTGGCAGCGCGAAGAGCCAGACTCGCTCAAAAGGAATCACGCGCTGCAGCAACACCAACGGCCCCACGAACAGCAGCAACGCGAGTGCAAGCGGCACACGCTGCGCACTGATTCGCCGGTGCCATAGCAACGAGATCAGGAAACCCACGGCCAGCACCGCAGCCAGCCACGTTGGCAAATCGCGGTTCCAGCCTCTCCAGGCGGAGACCAGCGACGCAGGAAGTTGACAGAGAAATACGGGAAGCGGACTGGCCGACACCCACTTGTTGGCAAACAGCGCCTTCGGTCCCGAGACCGCCAGCACTGGACTGTAGAGTTCCCCGGCCAGCAGTAGGGTCAATAAAATCGCAACGGAAAGTCCAACCAGAGCGCTGCGGGCAGCCGAGTGAACGTTTTCTTGCGCGTCTTCTTCTGCTTGCGCATCTGCATGCGCCTCTCCCCCGGCGATCGAGAACAACAGCCACACCACCAAACCTCCGAAGGGATAAAGCATGATCGGGATGGTGTAAAAGCCCAGAGCAGAAACGACTGCCAGCAGCAACCACGCAGCCCAGTTCCCGCAACGCAGCGCATACGCGCCGACCGGGATCATGATCATGAATAAAAGGCAAACCATTTCGTAGCCGCGAGCGTTGGTGGAATACTCCATCAATATCGACGATGAGGCTACGAGCGCCGCCGCCAGCAAGGCTCCGCTGTTGTCGCAGCGACCGGCCTGGTACAAGCTGCGCGCCGCGGCATAGGTGGCGGGCACAAGAAGCAGTCCAGCCAGCAGCACGGGCAAACGCAGTGCCCACGGATGATTTCCCAGCGCCAGATATGCCAGCCGCACCAGCAGCGTGTGGAACACATGATTGTTCGGCGTGTTGTAAAACGACAGTGCGACGTAGAACGGACGCGAGGCGTACTCGACGAATGTGATGGCCTCGTCGTAACGCATGGGCTGCGATAGAAGTGGAATACGCAGGGCGGCGGCGAAAAACGTAAGACCGGCGAGCGCCAGCCGATCGATCGTTGAAAGCGAGCGCGCGGCCAGGCAGAAATCTCGGGCGAGAATCAGTGCGTCCGTGAAAACGCGGTGGGCCCATTTATACATTGGCTGGCAGAGCCAGAGCAAATTTACTCCGGCAGCAACGTTTGCGAGTCCGATGAAGCGGAGCCGCGTTTGCATCGCGCGGTAAAACTCGGGACTGAAAAATGCGCCCTGCCCGCTGTCGGACACGCCGCGCACCCGGGCCAGCAACACGCTGAACGGAACAAGCGAGACCGCGAGCGAAGCGAGGCCCGCCAGCAGGAGTCCGGTTGTGAGGAGTGCGCAGAGAATCCTGAGCCCGCGCGCGTCGGCGCTCGCTCCGGCAGCATCGCGGGAAAGACCGGAGGCCGGGGAGTCGGAGTGCATAGCGGGCATCATGGAAGGATGTGGGCGACTGAGGGTACGGATTCGTCAGGATATTGGTGCGCCAGTATACCTGAGGAAGAGATGGCTTCGGGCTTGGACGATGGGCGCCGGGTTTGCCCAGGCTTGGACAGCCGAGGCGGCTGTCTCCACATGAGCTGGACGGCCTCCAGGCTTTAGACCTCAAGCTTTTGAAGTCCGCCTCGAATCATGTGGCGATGGCCGCCTCGGCCGTCCAAGCCTGGGCGAAGCCCAGCGCTACAGCCTGAGCTCTGAGTTTGACGCCGCGAGCCTTAGGTGCATTCTGCGTAAACCTTTGTATGCGGAAACCATTGCGGGGACGGGTTATAGTGAATGCGGGCGCTGCCGCTATCGTGAAACCTCTTCCTCCCGCACATACTTACCGCGTCATTCTGGCACTCTTGCTGGCCGCTGCCTTCGTGGCGCTCCCGGCATGCAACCGCCACGGACGCCGCGTGCTCGAAGTGGCTTACGTCTCCGCGCCTCAGGCTTCGCTGCGCGATCAGGTGGCTGCGGCTTACAACCGCGTGGGCACAGTGAAGAACGGCGAGCGTTTGGAGGTGATCGATCACGAGAAGCATTTTTCCCGCGTGCGCACCGCCGCCGGCCTCGAAGGCTGGATCGAACAGCGTTACCTGGTCGACCAGAAAACTTACGACGCCATCCAGAAGCTCACGCAGGACAATCAGGCGGACCCGGTGCAGGCCCCGGGCATTCTGCGCAATGACACGAATCTGCACGTCACTCCCGGACGCGAGGCCGAACATCTTTATCAGCTGGCCTCGGGAGCGAAAGTTTCCATCCTGAAGCGCGGCACGGCGGAGAAACAAGTGGGAGCGGCGTCGGCCAATGCGATGCCGGCAAAAACCGCGAAGCCCCGCGCCAATGCGCCTTCCGGGCCGGCGCTCGAAGACTGGTGGCTGGTGCGCGACAGCCAGGGGCGCGTGGGCTGGGTGCTGTCCCGCATGGTCGACGTGGATGCTCCGCTCGATATTGCGCAATATGCCGAGGGCCAGCGCATTGTCGCGTTCTTCGAGCTGAATGAGGTAGACGACACAGACAAAGGCGTGCAGAAAAAAGTGGGCCAGTATTTGTGCATTCTTACCGACCCCCACGACGGCCTGCCTTATGACTTCGATCAGTTGCGCGTCTTCACCTGGAACGCCAGGAAACATCGCTACGAAACCGCATACCGCGAACACGGCCTGAACGGAGTTCTCCCCGTGACGGTGACTCACGAAGATTTCGACAAGGAAGGCAACCTGCCGGTGTTCGTGGTGCGCGTGAAAGACGAAGCGGGCAACATCAGCGAACGCAAGTACAAGCTGAATACTCCCATCGTGAGAAGAGTGCTGGCCCCGGGAGAGCAGAAACAGGCGCCGCGGCCGGCAACCAGGCATCGGCGAAACTAGGTAGCGTGGGACGGGTCTCGTGTGGGGTCGGCCTGTGTGGGGACGGGGACTCTTGCCCGTCCGGGTGAGCGCAACTCGCCCTTTGCCGGGAGTTTCGAGAGGCTGGAGTTCTGCACGGGCCGGATGAAGAGCAGCCGAGCTACGCTCGGCGGACGGGCAAGAGTGCCCGTCCCCACACGAGCCGTCCCCACAAGGGCACATCGAGGAAAATCAGCAGTAGAAATCGGCGATGCTTTCGACTACCCAGCGCTGTTCTTCTTCGGTGAGTTCGGGGAACATGGGGAGAGCGAGGACTTCTTTCGCGGCGCGCTCGGCTTCGGGAAAGTCGCCTTCGCGATATCCCAGATATGCGAAACAGGGCTGCAGGTGCAGCGGGATGGGGTAATAGATTTCCGTTCCGATCTTGCGCGCTGTGAGGAACTCGCGGAGTTCGTCGCGGCGGTAGGCGCGGATTACGTACTGGTGGTAGACGTGTTGTGCACCGGGGATCGTGTATGGCAGATGGATGGGGCTATCGTCCGGCGCGATTGTCGGTTGTGGCGTGGCCGCGCGCGCCAGTCCAGATTCTGCCAGCAACTGGTCGTATATAGTGGCGCGGACACGGCGGGCCTGGTTCCATCCTTCTACATATTTCAACTTCACGCGCAGGATGGCGGCCTGCATGGCGTCGAGGCGGCAGTTCCATCCCATTTCTTCGTGGACGTAGCGGCGCGAGCTGCCGTGGTTGCGCAGGCGGCGCAGGTGCGCGGCCACTTCGGAATCGCTGGTGGTGACCAGTCCAGCTTCACCGTAGGCGCTAAGATTTTTTGTGGGATAGAAACTGAACGCGGCAGTCACCCCCAGGCTGCCGGCGCGGCGTCCGTTGAAGTTTGCGCCGATGGCTTGCGCGGCGTCTTCGACGACGGCGAGATGGAATTCCTCGGCCAGTTGCTGGAATGAATCCATCGCGGCGCACTGGCCGTAAAGATGAACCGGCAGCAGGGTGCGGAGCTTGGCTTCGCCGCCACCGCGCAGGCATTCGCTGACTTTCACGGAGTCAAGATTGAAAGTGGCGGGCTCAATATCGGCGAAGACGGGCCGGGCCCCGGCGCGCACGATGGCGCTGGCCGACGCGAAAAAGCTGAAAGGCGAGGTGAGAACGCGATCTCCGGGCTGCACTCCTGCAGCGGCCAAGGCCAGCCAGACCGCGTCGGTCCCGGAGGAACATCCTATAGCCTCGCGCGCACCGCAGAAATCTGCCATTTCGCGCTCGAACTGCTCCACCTCAGGACCCAGCACGTAGTGCTGCGAGGCGCACACCCTCCCCACAGCCTGCAGAATTTCCGCGCGAACCTGCTCATACTGGCGCTGCAGATCGAGCATGGGAACGGCTTCCAGAGGCAAAGTGCCTGGAGAGTTCGCCGCGGCTGAGCGAGGAGTGGTCTCGCCGGGTTGCGACGAAGGCTTTGTGATCGGAGCGCTCACGGAAAGGGAGATTGTAACAGGCCGCGGAGCCCCGTAAAGAGTGGCTGCGGAGCAGACTAGGAGCACGGGCTTGACGCGAAAAGGCTCCTCGAGGGGGTGGGGTGACAGGAATTGTATTCTAAATTACATATTTCTCTGGACACATACTACTGATTTCGATATAACACTACGCGTACGGGACAACAACTGATTGAAAACAAAGTGTTTTGTACCAGAGTGTTTTGGATTGTCAGTTGCAGTGTAAGTGTTGACTGAGCTTGCGGCACTGCGCTCAGTAGGTACGTCCGCGATAGACGGGCGACCAGGTTGCACCGGGTTTCGGGTTTCGACAGAGCGAGTTTTGACAGGGCGGAATTCGATAGAGCGAATTTCGACAAAGCTTTGAGAGGCCGGGTTTCGCAGGACATTTTCCCAGATCCAGCACGGAATCAAAAGTTTACGCAATCACAAATTTAGGTTCTCAGATCGATCGGATCGCGCCACGGCTGCCAGGAAGCCAAGGCCGTCGGTTCGTATTTGCGCTATGAAAAATTCCCAGGAGGTCAGTACTATGCGATTTACAAAAGCGGGGGCGAGTTTTCTTCTGCTGGCAGTGAGCGCCCTATTGTTAGTTCCGGGCATGTTGTTCGCGCAGAGCGCCACCAAAGGCGCCGTGAGCGGAACGGTTACGGACGCGTCAAACGCGGTTCTCTCCGGCACCACCGTCACGTTGCGGAACCTGGATAAAGGTGGCACCAGCCAAACCACCACCAACGCGCAGGGCGTTTACCAGTTCGAACTGGCCGATCCGGGCAACTATGAGCTTGTCATCGCCGCCAGCGGCTTCAAACAGTTTGCGGCCAAGGTCGGCGTGAACAACGGCCAGGTGTCCACGGTGAACGCGAAGCTGGAAGTGGGCGCGGCCGGAACCACAGTTGAAGTCTCCGCTGCTGCGCCTCTGCTCGATACCGAGGCTGCCGAGATGTCCACGAACTTCGACCGCAACCTGGTCGAGAATCTGCCTAACGGCGGCAACGACCTGACGGCCGTGGCTTATACCGCGCCTGGGATCAACATGAATACTGGCGGCGGTTACGGCAACTTCAACACCAACGGCCTGCCAGCGACCTCGAACGTGTTTACGGTGGACGGCGAAAATCAGATGGACCCGTTCCTCAACCTGAACAACTCGGGCCCGACCAACCTGATGCTGGGCAAGAACAGCATTGATGAAGCCAACGTCGTCACGAATGCCTACTCAGGCCAGTACGGACAGCAGGCGGGAGCCCAGGTATCTTTGGTGAGCAAGGGCGGTACCAACAATTACCACGGCAACGTGCAGTACCAGTGGAACGGGGACATCCTGAACGCAAACGACTGGTTCAACACCGCGGTAAGCCCGAATGTGCCTCGTCCCTTCTCCAACAACAATCAGTGGGCGGCTTCTTTTGGCGGACCGATTAAGAAGGACAAGACATTCTTCTTCCTCGACACCGAGGGCATTCGCTACATCGTGCCGGCGACCCAGACTGTCTACACACCCACGGCGAGTTTCCTGACTGACGTCGGCGCTAGCCTGACGACGGCCGGATTTGCCTCGGGGAGCCCTACGGCTACAACCTACGCTAAGGCGGCCTCGATCTGGGAAGCTGCTCCGGGGTTCGCGAGCGGAGTGCCCATTCCTGCGGGAACTACAGCTGCACCGGGCAGTTGCTTCGACGCATTTACTGGAACGGAACCTGCAGGACTAAGTCCAGCAACCTTGAGCGCGGGCTGCATCCAATCCTACCAGGCAAGCCCGGCGCTGCCCGCGAAAGAGTGGCTGCTGATTGGCCGCTTCGACCAGAACTTCGGAACCAAGGACCGGCTGTTTTTCCGTTTTGATATTGACACCGGCACGCAGGCCACCTACGCGGACCCGATCGATCCCGCTGCTTTTTCGGCTGCCAGCTACCAGCCGGAATACAACAACAGCCTGAACTGGTCGCACGTCTTTAACGGGACAACGTCGAACAACTTCGTGGCGGCGATCAGCTACTATCGCGCAATTTTCACAGAGCAGACAAACGGGGCCACGTCACCGTTTCCCTACACACTGCTGCTGGAGCAAGATGCTCCGATTGACCGTTTGAATTCCCTCAACTTTGCGTTCCCGCAGGGCCGGAACGTAACCCAGTGGCAGCTTATCGACGACGTTGCCAAGACCCTCGGGCGGCACAGCCTGAAGTTCGGAGTCAACTTCCGGCGTTACGACATCACCAACTACGACCAGTCCGAGCTCGTCACGCCCTTTGTCATCGCCGGTCTCAATGATTATATGAGCGGCAACACATCGATTTACGAGCAGAACAATCCGCTTCACCCGAGGGAACCGATGAACACGGGTGGTTTCGGCCTTTATGCTCAGGATGAGTGGTCTGTGCTGCCGCGATTGAAGCTGACTTTTGCGCTGCGGGCGGAGCATAACTTTAATCCAACCTGCGATATCAACTGCTTCACCTTACCCACCGCTCCGTTCTCGCAACTCAAGTTGCAGGGCGTAGACACCCCCTACAACCAGGCGCTGCAAACGGGACGAAAGGATGCGTTCGGCTCGATCGACAGCGTCAATCTGGCTCCACGCTTCGGCTTTACCTGGTCGCCGCGCAGCAACGACAAGACCGTGGTCAGCGGCGGGTTCGGAATTTTCTATGACGCCTTCCCGGCGTACATCACTGACCAGTTTGTGAATCTGCCCTACCTGGTTCCGGTCGAATTGTTCGGACCGGACCTCGGCGGCTCTGCTGTTCACTGGGCTGATCCGGCAGGCGCTGCGGCTACGGTTCTCACGACCGCGAACACCATCCGCAACGGAAACGCCGCGCTGGGGATTCCTTCCCTCGCCAACGGCTTGACGCTCAAGCAACTGCTGGCTGCAGGAGGGGCACCGCCCAGCGTCACCGGGTTCCCGACCAAGCTGCGCACTCCGCAATACCAGGAATGGAACTTCCAGGTGCAACAGGCGATTGACAGCAAGAGCAGGATCACGATCGCCTACGTCGGTCACCACGGCTATCATGAGGGTTACCCGAACGGCATCTTGAACGCGAGCACTGGCCCCTCGGCGTACGGTGCTGGGTTCGGCTCTGCCATTACCGGTTACCCAACCACCACACCCGATCCCCGGTTCGGCTCCTTTACCGAGTGGAATTCGGGCGCGGTATCGAATAACAACGAAATGACCGCCACCTATACTCGCCGCATGACGGCTGGTTTCGTGGTGAACGCCAATTACACATGGGCGCATGCGATTGACGAAATCTCAAACGGCGGGCTCCTGAACCTCGCTGCTCAGGGCAACATTCTAGGGCAAATCAACCCACTGAGCTTGAGAGCGAACAATTACGGCAACGCCGACTACGATATCCGGAACCAATTTAACGCAAATTGGGTCTGGACCGAGCCTTACCACTTCAACAACCGGGCGGCGAATGGAATTCTAGGAGGCTGGATATTCTCCGAGAACTTCATCACCCGCAGCGGCTTGCCCTTCACGGTGACGGACGGAACGACCGCGCTTGCGAACGCATCCGGCGCCACCGACGTCGTCAACACACCGGCACAGCTGACCTCCCTGAATGCACAGCAAAGCTGCGTGAACGGACACAGCCAGTGTTTCAACTCTGCAGACTTTTTGAGCGCCAATAATCTGGGACTGTTCCCGACGCAACGGCGCAACCAGTTCCGCGGGCCTGGATTCTTCAACTCGGACTTCACCTTCGGGAAGAACTTCCATATGACGGAGCGGATCAGGCTTACACTCGGGGCGAGCATCTACAACATTTTCAACCACCCGAACTTCCAGCCACCGAACAGCACTTGGGTAGGCTCCACCTGTTCCACGGGCGAACCCTTGGGAGGATCCTGCGGACAGATCTCCGGACAGGCAGCACCGCCGACCGGGCCTTACGGCTCGTTCTTCAACGGTCTGCCGGCTGGTCGCGTCGGTCAGGTTCAGGCCAAGATCGTGTTCTAGATTGAACTTTCGGTTAAGCGGTCCCGGAATTCCGGGACCGCTTTTTTATTGCCTGGGAAGGCGCACGGCTTGACGCTGACTCGGATGGTGTAGAGCGAACACTCCAGCGCGGCGCTGGCGGCCTCAGTTAAGCTGCTAGAGATCCTTCGACTGCGCATGTGCTTTCGCTTTGCGAAAGCACATGCTTCGCTCAGGATGACAAGTGGGAAGAAGGCGGGAAAAGTCCGCTAAGGCTGCAGATCGCGGTGCAGCTTCTTGGAAAGTTTTTCCATCTTTTTCAGTTTTTCGTCGAGGTCTTTCGAAAGGAGTCCTTTGCGCAGTTGCTGCAAGTCGGGGTACAGGGACACACTCAACGCTGATAGTTCCTCGGCGTCTTGATGAATGGTCTGCCGCCGGGCCGCTGCAGCGTCCAAATCCTCGGGAGGGACAGTGCTCTCCGCCATCTCGTTGTGCCAATCGATCTTTTTCTCGATTCGTGACTGGATGTTTGCTTGTTGGCTGAGGGCAGGGACCACAATAAGAACTAGAAGCAGACCAGCGAGGCGAGCGGGCATACGCACCTCCTGCAGGCAGCAGGCTATGAGCGGGATTGTACACCTGATTTTGTGGAGGAAGAAGCGGATTGGGACTGCATTTGTCAACCGTGAGGCTTACAGAGGTCCTTCCACTCCGTGGGAAGTGCGCGAGGCGCACTTCCCGCTCCGCTCAGGATGACAGGGCGTATAGATTTTCAGCGTTACTCGTTCCTCAATGGCCGAAGAATACGAAGTGCGAGCTGGTGGCCATGAAAAACAGTAACGGGACGGACAGGAAAAAATTGGTGCGCGAGGCCAGAAAGGCTTGGCGCGCCAGCGCGGCAGCGTTCGCGGGAGGCGTTCCGGCGAGCGTTCCTCTGATGATCTTTTTATTGTTGGGCCAGATGATGCCCCACACGTTGAACAGCATGACGACGCCGAAGCCTCCGCCGATGCCGATGGAGAGGACGTGGTTATCGTCCTGGCCGACGGGCGTGTAGTTCACGAATGCCCAGGCGGCGGCGATGCACAGGACCGCCGTGACGGCCCCAAGAACATAACCGCTGGGAGCTTTCTTGATGATGAAAAACAGAATTGCCCACACGGCGATCCACAACAGCAGGAACAGGCCGATCGTGCTCAGCGGGCTCACGCCCTGACGCTTGGCATCGGGTCCCACGAAGAACTGCCCCCAATACCAGAATCCGACAAAGACGGTAAGCAAGGCGCTCCAGCGGAACAGGTTCAGCGCGGGCAAGGTCAGGTACTGGAAGACTTTCGGCTTCATGGGAGCGTCCACCTGCTTCATGAAGGGGACGTTGACCAGGTTGAAAAAGTAGAGCAGGCCGACCCAGGTGATGCCGGCGATAAAGTGGACCCAGCGCAGAAACAGCTGAGTGACTTCTGCGCCGCTGTGTTGCGGCGGTACGAACGAGGCGGCCAGTGCGGTGAAGTGGTGCATCCAGTTCTCCTTGCGAGGTTAAATTCTTGCGAGATTTTCAGTGCGTGTGAGCCCGAAACCATTGTCAGCCCGAGACGAAGCGGGCCGCAGCAACCGGCGACGATTCAGCGCAACAGATGGTGACGCCGAAACGAGGCCAGTCTGCACTCTGGGTGGGCTGATGTCAACCATTTAGGTGATGCGGTGACATCCTGAATTCCTGACCACGGAGGACGCGGAGGATCACCGCATAATGCCAGGATGGGCGGGAGGGGGACGGGCGCGAAGATTCTCCACAGTTCGCGGTTGAAAACCTTCAGAGGACGCCGTATCGTACTTTAAGCTGACTTCTGGCGACGGCGCTTGCGGATTGTAGTTGCGGCGCGGCCCAGCGGATGTCCCCCCTTGTTTCTGGCCGGGCGGGAATGCCCACGGGAACATGCTGTTGTTTTGGGCCCAACCCGTCGGCCCAGCCGACGGAAATGGGTTGGTGTTTTGGTCCGAGGTTTACGGTCCAAAGTGCGATAAGTAGTCTGATAAGTAAGGAGATCGGCAATGGAAAGCAACAAGCCGGCGCAGAATATTCAGGATTCCTTCCTGAACACAGCCCGCAAGGAGAGAACCAACATCACCATTTATCTCTTGAGCGGGGTGAAATTAACGGGCCGCATCCGCTCCTTCGACAAGTATTCGGTGGTACTCGAAGCCAGCGGGCAAGAGCAGCTGATTTTCAAACACGCCATCTCCACCGTGGTGATGGGACGGACGGCGCACGGTGCACACCTGACGCATTCGGAGACCAAGCCAGCGGTCGGAGCCGGGACGACGTCGCCTTCCAGCGTGGTGGCGGCGAGCGCCTCGGGCACGGAAGGATAAAGGCGTTTCCGCTTGCGCAGTTCACAGTCCAAGAATTCCCGCGGGGTGACGCGTGCGCGCGGACGCGTGCCTCTGGAATCGCAGCCCGAGCCTGAACGAACCGGCCAGGAGCGCGCGTTTCTGGTGGGGCTGGAAGTGCGGTCGCGGCGGGCCCGAGGCGCGGTCACGGCTCAGGCGCAGGCGGCGCGGGATGCCGCGGCGGGGCCAGACGAGGGTGAGGCTTCAGCCGCGGGCGGAGCGGCAAGCGGGGTTGCGGCCGGAGCGGCGGGCAAGTCGAGCATCTCTTCGAACGGCAAGAAGCCCAGCATTCCGGAGTTCGATGCGGATGAATCGCTGGCCGAGCTGCGCACACTGGCCGGCAGCGCGGGCGCGCAGGTTGTTGGCGAGATACTGCAGCGGCGGGATCGTCCTGATCCTGCAACTTTAATCGGCGCGGGGAAACTCGAAGAAATTGCCGGCGCGGCCGCGTCGGTGAATGCCGATGTTCTTCTGTTTGATCACGATCTCAGTCCTTCACAGCAGCGCAATATTGAAAAAATTGTTCAGCGGCGGGTGATCGACCGCACCCAGCTGATCCTCGACATTTTTGCCCGACACGCGCGCACGCGGGAAGGCCAGCTGCAGGTGGAGTTGGCGCAGCTGCAATACATGATGCCGCGGCTGAAGGGACACGGCGCGGAAATGTCGCAGCTGGGCGGTGGCATTGGGACGCGAGGTCCCGGCGAAACGAAGCTGGAAACCGACCGGCGAAAAATTGCTCGGCGCGTGCGGCACGTGGAGCAGCAACTGGAAAACGTGCGGCGCATTCGCGCGCAGCAGCGGCAGCGGCGGGAATCGGCTCCGGTGGCCACGGTGGCGCTGGTGGGATATACGAACGCAGGGAAGTCAACGCTGTTCAACGCACTGACCAAGGCGGCAGTGCTGGCCTCGCCGCGCATGTTCGCGACTTTGGACCCGACGATTCGCGGGGTGGATTTGCCGTCGAAACGAAAGGTTCTGCTTTCTGACACGGTGGGATTTATTCGCAGCTTGCCGCATACGCTGGTGTCGGCGTTTCGCGCCACGCTTGAGGAAGTGCAGCGGGCGTCGCTGATTCTGCATGTGTCCGACGCCAGCAACCGGCTCTCGGCCGAGCAGGACGCGCAGGTGGAGATTGTGCTGAAAGAACTGGAAGTAGAAAAGAAGCCGCGCCTGCGAGTGATGAATAAAGTCGATCTGCTGGATGTGGAAGTGGCCGCTGGCTTAATGAGAGACGCGCTGCGCGACGGCTCAAATACGGTTTACGTTTCGGCCGCGGAAGGTACGGGACTGGAGCGGCTGCTGGCTCGCATCGACGCAATGATCGAAGAAGACCAGGTGAGCCGGGTCCACCTGCGCGTGCCGCAGAAGGAAGGAAAGATTCTGGCCATGCTGGAAGCTAAGGCGCGGATTTACTCGCGGGCGTATAAGGACGGGGCAGTGCTGCTGGACGTTGAGGCGCCGGAGTCGGTGGTGCGGCGGGTTAGGGAGTGGGCGGTTAAGCATCCGGCTTGAGTAGTCCCTTCAATGAAAATCCCCACTTCTCGCAAAGGACGCGAGAAATGGGGCACCCGCGCATCGATCTTATTCAGGTCTGTGCGTGTTCAGATCTAAGCGTGTTCAGATCTAGCCATGGCAACAACTCTTCCCCTCGCCTGACTGCTTCGACGGCGGAACGTCATTGGCGGGGTTCTGGTCAAAGAACCCGTTAGGCTTTAGCAGGAAGCCGATGTACGCGGTTGGCATCACGGGGTAATCCTCCGGCCGCGGGATGTGAGTGTGGCCGAAGGTGTACCAGAGGACGACATCGGTGTCCGCGATCGGGCGGTCAGCCTTGATCCATTTCTCGAGGCCGTCACCGCCCTGACTCTGATTGGGGAAATCACCGGCCGCATATTTTTCTTCGGCGTTATAAGGCGTGACCCAGACGTGGTGATTCACGAAGCCCGCGCGCTTGCGCCACCAGGCTTGGCGCGACGCCAGCGGGAACGCGTTGTCTCCCGGAAAGAATTTATAGCCGGTGGGTTCGCCGACCGCGTTCTTCGCCGAGGAGCTTACAACTTTCCAGGTTCGCATCGTTTCCAGATTCAGGTTCGCCGCCGCTTGCTTCTCAGTGAGCAAGTTCGTCGCGCGCACGCGGAAGGCGTTCTCGAACGGATTGGCTTCGTCGAGGTCGTCGGCGACCATATCAATCTGCTGAATCGTATTCGCCACTCCGTCCAGATCGAAATCCAGCCGCACATTGAAAAAGTGCTGATGATTCGGTGCGTAAAGCAGGGGCGCGATTAACGTGCCATGCTTCGCTTTTTCGCCCTCGCGCAGCGTGCCCAGCGAAAGAATGCCGGTCAGCTTGATTTCGAATTGAATGTTGCCGTCCTGGTAGAAGTACCAGAAGAATCCGTATTCGTAATTCTCGACGGTGGAAATAGAAGAGACCACCAGCCGACGCGATCGGCGGACTTCCGGAGCATCGGGCAGGCGGCGGTCGGTGTGTTTCCACAGGATGCCGTAGTCTTCTTCGTGAATGCAGATCGCGTTCGGAATCGTCAGCTTTCGGCCGCGGCTGTCGCAAAGATCGGCATCAAGGTATTCGATGTGCCCCACGCAGTCACATCCCAGGCGAAGACTGTTGGCACACATGCCCATTCCGTACTCGCCCACGTCGAAGGCGTTCTTGCGCGCCTGCGTGGGCGTGGGGTCGCCGTAGGGAACAACCATCTCGGTGAGCGATCCGCGATACAGAATGGGGCGCTTGCGGCCTTTATCCGTATAACGCAGATGATGAATGGTGAGACCTTCGCGCGCATTGAAGCCAACGACAAAATTCCAATTCTGCCAGCTTAGTTGACGGCCCTGCAGAGTAAAGCTCGGCCCCTCAGGCTGCGTGATCGCGAGTGGCTTGATGTCTTTTCTTTGCTCTGGCACACGCGTAGCTGCATAGTTCCCCGCTTTCGGAGGAAGCGGCCACGTGCCGAACTCCTCGACGCGGATGACCTGCATCAGATTCAGGTCGACAACGGGCCTGATCCCCTCAATGGGCCGCGCGTAGCCGTTATCGGTGGGATCGCTGCGTAGGAAGCACAGGGGACGCGCCAGGCGACGTCCGGAATCTTCCTCGGAGCCGTAATTCCCTGCGCTCCAGATATCGACCATTACCAGAGACGGGTCGGTGATTCCGTGGTGCTTGCGGATCGCTTCCTGAAATTCTTTGCTGTTCAGCACCGCTTGCTCGCACTCGATTTGCTCATCCACCGACATGGTCGGCTGGGAACCCTTTGGCGCCGGCTCCACTCGGCTGGAGCCGGTGGAAAGATTCAACTCGATGGTGTACGCCTGATTTGCCGAGTTGTCGAAGCAGACAGCCGTGGCCTCCCGATCGGGCGATGGGCCCTCGGGCCAGTGATACACAAGATCCTTGGCGGGTTCTTTGAGCATGATGCTGATCACGCGGGTGGTTGCGTTGAACTGCGGCAGTTTCTTGAGGAGTTGAACAGTGGCTTCCACTTCGGCTGCGGACAAAGGCTCCAGAGGGTGAAGGGCAGACGAGCGATCCTGTTCGAGCACGGATAGAGGTTCCAGAGAATGAACGGCCAAAGGAGAAGTCCTTTCGCGGAAGGTCGGTGAGCAAACGTTGAAACGGTAGCATGCGGAGGAAACAACGTTATGCGGGAATTTTGGTGGGAGCGATTCGGAAATCAAATGGGAACGTGAAGAGAGATTGGGTTTCGTTCGTCGAAAGAAAAAACCCCACTTCTCGCAAAAGACGCGAGAAATGGGGCACCCAGGTCGTCTTGACTCACCTCGTCCTAGTCGACTCGGCCAGCCTCGTCTAGATGGGGTGGCCGTCGGCGTCGATGAAGTGGATTTTTCCTATCCCTAAGTCTTTGATTCCCTGTTCGATCTTGGCCCGGTCACCTACTACCACCCACACCAGGCTTTCGGGGTGGATTACCTGTTTGGCGGCGTCGTCGAGATCTGTGGTTTTCAGGGCGCGGATTTTTCCGGCCATGGTGTCGTAATAATTGTCGGGCCAGCCGTATTGCAGAATGTCGAGAATGGAGAATCCCACCGACCCGATCGTTTCCCGCGATCCCGGCAGACTCAGGGTTTCGTTGGCCTGAATGCGCGCAAGTTCTTCCGCGGTTACGGGCCGGTCTTTGAGAAGGCCATTAATTTCCTTGGTCATTTCGACCAGCGACTCTTTGGTTTTGTCGGTCTGCACGGGCGCATAGATGAACAACGGGCGCTGCGCGCGCGCGTTCCAGAAGAAGCTGCCGGCGCCGTAGGACCAATGTTTGTCCTCGCGCAGGTTCATGTTCAGGCGGGAGCTGAACGCCCCACCAAGATCGTCGTTCATGGCCTGGATGGCAATCTCCTGAGGAGTGTTGGCGGGGACGGACACGTGACCCACGACGATCAAAGATTGGCCAGCGCCGGGCTTGTCCACAATATAGACGACGGGTTCGGCGCCGAGCTTGACCGTGGAAAGGTTCTTGGCCGGGACCTGCCCAGCCTTCCAGCCGGCAAAGAGTTTTTCGAGTTTCGGCGTAACCTCGCCGAGCGTGGTGTCGCCAACGACGACCAGCGTGGCGTTGTTCGGCCGGAACCAGACGTCGTGGAATTTAATGAGATCTTCGCGCGTGATGGCCTGCGTGCTCGCCGTGGTGCCTGATCCGGTCAGAGGATTTCCGCAAGCGTGACCCGAGCCGTAAAGGAGGCCGGGGAGAACGCGAAGCGCCATCTGGAACGTATCTTTCTGCTCCTCCTCGATGGAATCCAACTGCAGTTTCTGCTCGCGTTTGAAATCGGCTTCCGGGAACGACGGGTTGAGAATCACGTCGGCGAACAGTTCGAGCGATGGGTCGAGCTTCGCCTTCAGCGCCGAGATACTCACGAAACTGAAGTCGAGATTGGAGCGCGCGCTGAGGTTAGCTCCCAGCATAGCGGCCTGATCGTTGATCTGCAGCGCGTTCCGGGTCTTGGTGCCGTCGGTGAGCAGCGCGCCGGTGAGTTTGGCGGTACCCGGTTTGGCGAACTGGTCGGCAGCATAGCCAGCGTCGGCGGCCATCCAGAACTCGACCAGCGGGACCTCATGGCGTTCGGCGAGTATGACTTTGAGGCCGTTCGAGAGCGTCGCGCGCTGCAGCTTAGGAAGCCTGAGTTCCGGCGGCGCACCCAGAGCCGGCGTCTTGGTGTGATCGACTTCCGCCTTAGCCGGCTTGTAGTCGGGGAACGGCAGAACCTGCACGATGTAGACGCCATCGCTGAGCCAGCGGTTCGCCACCGATTTCAAATCGTCCGCCGTGGCTTCGCGGATTCGTTGCAGGCTGATTTTGTAGCCGTCGGGGTTGCCGGTGAAGGTAGCGTATTGCGCGAGCCGGTCGGCTTTTCCTCCGAAGCCGCCGATGCGCTCTATGCCGCGAAGAAAGTTAGCCAGATATTGCGTCTGCACCCGCTGCAATTCTTCCGGCGTGGGACCATCCTTGAGAAAGCGGGCGAGTTCTTCGTCGATTTCTTTTTCGATCTCATCAAGATTGTGGCCGGGGCGCGCGGTCGCCTGAATGTAAAATTGGCCGCCGATCTCGCGGGCATCCAGATCGACGCTGACGTCGCTGGCGATCTGGTCGTCGTAGACGAGGCGCTTGTAGAGGCGCGAAGTCTTGCCTTCGCCGAGGCAGGCGCTGACCAGTTGCAGGTAGTTCGCGTCGGCGCTGCCGAACTGCGGCACATTCCAGACCATGTAGACACGCGGGAGCGGCACGCGGTCCTGGGTGACGGAGCGGTGAGTCCCCGACATCTTCGCGATCCAGGTTTGCTGGTGGGTGACAGGCGGACCGGGAGGGATGTCGCCAAAATATTTCTCGACTTTCTCTTTTGCGGTCTTCGCGTCGATATCACCGGCGAGCACGATCACGACGTTCGACGGGCCGTAGTAGGTCTTGAACCATTCCTGGACGTCTTTGAACGAAGCGGCGTCGAGGTCGGACATTTCGCCAATCACGTCCCAGGAATACGGATGTCCAGCGGGATAAGTGTTCTCGGGGATGTATTCTTCGGCCAGGCGGTAAGGCTCGTTTTCGCCCTGGCGTTTTTCGTTTTGTACCACGCCGCGCTGCAGGTCGAGAGTTTTCTGGCTCAGGTCGAGAAAACCCATGCGGTCGGCTTCCATCCACAGCGTGAAGTCGAGCGCGGAGGTGGGGACATTCTCGAAATAATTGGTGCGGTCCCATGCGGTCGTGCCGTTCAGGTCGGTAGCGCCCACCGACTCGAGAGCTTTAATGTAACTGTCCTTGGCGTGCTGGCTTCCGCCGAACATCAGATGCTCGAAAAGATGCGCGAACCCCGTCTTGCCCGGCTTCTCATTCTTGGAGCCGACGTGATACCAGAGGTCGACCGCCACGATGGGAGCCTTGTGGTCCTCATGAACGAGCAGGGTGAGTCCGTTGTCGAGCACGATTTTCTGGTATGGGATCTCAATGTTCTGGGCCTGCGCCAACGCGCAGAGAGCGAAGGCAGAAATCAACAGAAGACGAAACGCGCGCATGAGTTACTCCTCAGTAAGAATGTTGGACGGCGGACAAAGCCGTTGGTGAGAGCCTATCCAGAGTTTGGCGGAAACCCAGAGTTTGGCAGAAACAAGGTTCGGCGGAAACTCGGTGGGAGTATACATCGGGGAGGTGGCGCGAATCACGCGGGCCCCGCGCAGACCTCTATGGCTGGCGCTCCACAGCCGTAGAGACGGAGATCCCTCCGCCGCGATGAAAAACGCGGCGCTCGGGATGACAGGGGCGACGACAAGCAAACCGGTTTCGCGGAATTTAAATGGGCCGGCAACCAAGAAGCGGTGACATTCCTTGGCTATCGGCCCATTCGATCCTGAATTGGATCGGAGGTGATATCTCCATGCTAGTCCTGTTTACGGGGAAGTCAAGGGCTAGTTGCAGATTTGTGCATAGTTTATCGGACAGGTCAGAAAAGTGCAGCCTTGGGAATTTATAGAGCTACGCGGAAAGCGGCACTAAAGCCTGCATTATTAGCAGGTTAGAGCAGTGCGCTCATTTCTCCGAGAGAGGAATTTTTGGAACTCACGTTGTCCCAAAACCGGCTTGGCGCCGCTCGGCGATCGCCGTGGAGCCCAGCTGAGTGGCGTCTTCTCCGCGTTGACATAAACTGACGGGGACGCTAGACTTAACAGTTTTCATAGCCCTCATTTTTCCGGTCTATATCAGCACAGCATCACGCACAGCATGGATCAGACGCTTCATCAATTAGGGGAATTACTGCTCGGGGCGGTCCCCACAGTGATTCTGCTGGCGCTGCTGTACGCGCTCTATACCAGCATCGTGCATAAGCCCCTGCAGCGCGTGCTCGACGAGCGGCGCAGCAAGACAGAAGGCGCGGTGGAGAAGTCTCGCGCTGACATTGCTGCCGCCGACGCGCGCACTGCGGAATACGAGCAGAAGTTGCGGGAGGCGCGCGCCGCGGTATTTCGTGCGCAGGAAGCCAAGCGGCAGGCAGCCCTGCAGGCGCGGGCAAACGCCGTTGCCGAGGCGCGCAGCCGGGGGCAGGCGCAGGTGCAGGCAGCCAAAACGGACATCGAGAAGGACCGCGCCGCAGCGGAAAAAGGGTTGCACGGCGAGGCCGCGGAATTGGCGCAGGAAATTGTGCGGCGGGTGCTGCAGCCGGCGGGAGCGGGACGATGACACTCCGGCACATGACGTTCCGTGGAGCCACGTTCACCAGGGCGATGGTGCGCGGCTGCCTGCTGGTTTTCCTGTTGAGTCTTGGCGGAGCCCTGGCATCGCTGCGTGCCCAGGAGCCCACCGTAGCTCGCCAACCGGAGAAGGACTCGGCTCGCCAGAAGGGCGGCCCCGGGCACCAGTTGGCGCATGAGACCCGCGAGGCGGCCGGCGAAGAAAAAGATGAGATGGGGGAATTCAAACAGTCAGGCTCGGTCCGCTTGATCGCGAAGTGGACGGGACTGGATTTGCGGCGGGCCTACTGGTTGAGCGTGGTATCGAATTTTGTTGTGATCGCGTGCGTACTTGTCTGGGCGGGCCGCAAGTTTCTGCCGGGTATATTTCGCGACCGCACCGCGGCCATCCAGAAGGCGATGCAGGAAGCGCAGCAAGCCAGCGAAGAAGCGCGGCGTAAGCTGGCCGACATTGAGTCGCGGCTGATGAAGCTGGACGCCGAGATTGGCACGATACGCGACGCGGCGGAGAAAGAAGGATTCGCGGAAGCTGAGCGCATCAAGCACGCTGCCGAAGAAGACGCACGAAAGATTGTGGCCTCGGCGGAGCAGGAAATTGCCGCGGCAGCGAAAGCGGCGAGGCGGCAGTTGACCGCGTATGCGGCCGATCTGGCGGTGGGCCTGGCGCAAAAGCAAATCCACGTAGATGCTGCCACCGATCAGGCGCTGGTACGCGGATTTGCCGGACAGATGGACGCGGCCCCGCGCGGGCCGGGCGCGGACAATGCCCGCGTTGATAAGGAAGGCAGCTAAATATGGCTTCCGTTGTCAGCACCTATGCTCGGGCTTTCGCGGACGTGGTTTTGAGCGAGAAGCTCGACGCGCAGCGTGCGACCGGCGAATTGCGTGGGATCGCCGCGCTGCTGGCTGAGAGTTCGGATTTGCGGCGGGTGTGGGACAATCCTGCGATTCCCGCGGAACAGAAGCGTGGGTTGCTGGATGCGATCGCAAAGCGGGACGGAACCGAGAAAGTAGTCCGCAATCTGGTTGCAGTGCTGATCGATCACCGGCGCGTGAAATATCTGGACGCGGTGATCCAGCAACTGGAAAAAGAACTGGATGCGCGGCTGGGATTCGCCGAGGCGCAGATCACGAGCGTCCGCGAACTGGGCGACCCGGAAAAGCGTGGCCTGGAATCCCAGATCGGAAAGCTGACGGGAAAAAAGGTGCGAGCGAAGTTTGGGCAGGAATCGTCTCTGCTGGGCGGGGTAGTAGTCCGCATCGGCAGCACCATTTACGACGGTTCGGTGAAGGGGCAGCTGGAGAAAATTCGGGAAGCGATTAACGAATAGCTTCTGGCTATTAGCCCTCAGCTCTTGGCTTTTAGCTTGAACCAGCGACGCTCAGCATGACTGATGGTGGGATGTTCGGAATGTTTAGAAAGACAGATGTTCGAGGCTGTAAAGATAGCAGAGTTGGGGTAGCTAAGAGCTAAAGGCTAAAAGCTGATTCTATGGCACAAATCAAGGCAGACGAAATCACGAAACTGATCCGCGAGCAGATCGAGAATTACGAAACCAAGATTTCCGTGGACGAGACAGGCACGGTCATCACGCTGGGCGACGGCATCGCGCGCGTGTATGGTCTGGACAAGGTCATGGCCGGCGAACTGCTTGCTTTCCCGCACGACGTGGCCGGCATCGCCATGAACCTGGAAGAAGATCAGGTAGGCGTGGTGCTGCTCGGCGAATACACCGAGATCAAGGAAGGCGACGAGGTGAAGCGCACCGGCCGCATCATGAGCGTGCCGGTGGGCGACAACATGATCGGCCGTGTGGTCGATTCGCTGGGCCGGCCCATCGACGACAAGGGGCCCATTGCCAGCGATAAGTTCATCGCGCTGGAACGGCTGGCGCCGGGCGTTATCGACCGGCAGCCGGTGCGTGAGCCGATGGCCACCGGACTCAAGGCCATTGACAGCATGATTCCGATTGGGCGCGGACAACGCGAATTGATCATCGGCGACCGCCAAACGGGAAAAACCGCGGTCGCGCTCGATACCATCATCAACAGCAAGGGCAACGACCTGATTTGCATTTACAACGCGATCGGGCAGAAGCGGTCGTCGATTGCGCAGGTCGTGAAGATTCTGGAAGACGCCGGCGCGATGGAGTACACCATCGTGGTGGCGGCGTCGGCTTCGGAACCCGCGCCCATGCAGTACATTTCGCCGTACGCGGCGACGGCCATCGGTGAATTCTTCCGCGACAGCAAGCGGCATGCGCTGGTCATTTACGACGATCTTTCGAAGCACGCGGCGTCTTATCGCGAGATTTCGTTGCTGCTGCGGAGGCCGCCGGGGCGCGAAGCATATCCCGGAGATGTGTTCTATCTTCACTCGCGATTGCTGGAACGCTCGGCAAAGTTGAGCGACAAGAATGGCGGCGGGTCGCTGACAGCGTTGCCGATTATCGAAACGCAAGCCGGCGACGTTTCCGCCTACATCCCGACCAACGTGATTTCGATTACCGACGGCCAGATTTATCTGGAGACCGATCTGTTCAACCAGGGCGTGCGCCCGGCGGTGAACGTGGGACTGTCGGTGAGCCGCGTCGGCGGCAGCGCGCAGATCAAAGCGATGCGGCAGGTTGCCGGCTCGCTGAAATTGGAATTGGCGCAGTATCGCGAACTGGCGGCGTTTGCGCAGTTCGGCAGCGACCTCGACAAAGCCACGCAGCAACAGCTGAGCCGCGGACAACGGCTGGTGGAACTGTTGAAGCAGAACCAGTTTTCGCCGCTGCCTTTCTCGAAGCAGATTCTGATCATCATGGCGGGCACGGGCGGGTTCCTGGACGATCTCCCGTGAATCAGGTGCGCGAATTCGAAGCGGAGCTTTACAAGTACGTGGATGCGGCCCATCCCGCCGTCCTGCGCACGATCATGGAGAAAAAGGTTCTCGATGACACGCTGAAGGCGCAGGTGCAGAACGTAATCAAGGAAGCGAAGCAGCAGTTTGTTGCGGCGCGGGAAGCAGTAGCGAAATAGTGCCAGTCTTGGCTTAGATCGAGAAGCCCAAGCTAAAGGCCAAGAGCCAACAGCCAAGAGCGGTTTTATGCCTAATATTCTCGACATTCGGCGGCGCATCCGCAGCGTGATCAACACGCGGCAGATCACCAAGGCCATGAAGATGGTCTCGGCGGCGAAGTTGCGCCGGGCGCAGGAACGGGCGCTGGCGGCGCGTCCTTATGCGCAGATGCTGACGAATGTTCTGAAGTCACTGGTGGCGCGGGCGGAAATTTACGATCCGGAAACGGGTGAAGCGAAAGCATCCGTTGTTGGCCCAGCGCGCCGAGAAAAATATTCTGCTGATCGTGGTCACGGGAGATAAAGGGCTGGCGGGCGCGTTCAGTGCCAACATCACCAAGGCAGCCAGCCGGTTTCTCGAGTCAAAGGTCGGGAAAAATGTTGACATTGAGGCCATTGGCCGCAAGGGCCGCGACTTTTTGCGGAGGCGTTATCCCGCCGCGAAGGTGCAGACGCGTAGTCTGGCCGAACTTGACGAGTCGATCGAGACCAGCCCCGATGCGGACGCTGTGGAGCGCGCGGGGCCAACGCAGATCACGGGCGAGCATGTTGGAGTTCTCGGCAAAGTGGCGTTTGCGCAGGCGCGCGCGCTGGCGGAAAACGTGATTGGGCGTTACTGCAAAGAAGAAATCGATGCAGTCTACGTGGTGTTCAACGAATTCAAGTCGGTGATTGCGCAGCGTCTGATCGTGGAACAAATTCTCCCGATTGAGCAAATTGGCGCGCCGGCTGTGCGGCTCGCCGAAGAGATGACGGAAGAAGAAAAGAAAAAGGCGAAGGAAGCCGCGATCAGCGCAGGCGTGGGCATGCACAGCACCGACGGAGCGGGGCCCGAAGCCGCGTCGGAGTTTGGCACCGCGCCGGTGGACTACATCTACGAGCAGCCGCCGGAAGAATTGTTCCGGGCGCTGCTGCCGAAGTATGTGGGCATCCAGATTTTCCGCGCGCTGATGGAGTCTGTAGCGGCGGAACATGCGGCGCGCATGACCGCGATGGATTCCGCCACCAGCAACGCCACGGATATGATCGATTCGCTGACGCTGGCGATGAACCGGGCGCGGCAGGCGAAGATCACGAAAGAAATTATCGAGATCGTCAGCGGCGCGGCGGCAATGTGAGAAGAAGCTTTTAGCTATTAGCTCTTGGCCTTTAGCTTTGTCCAGACGATTGCTGCGGACTTGGTTGACCTCGCAGTTTGTGGCGGAGGTAAGTAATTTACGAGAGCGCGTTTTTGAAGTGTGATCGGAAGCTAAGAGCCAACAGCTAAAAGCTAATAGCGGGGTTTGAGTTTTTATGCCAGAAAACGTAGGACATGTCATTCAGATCTCGGGACCAGCAGTAGACGTGCAATTTTCCGAAGGAAAGCTGCCGCCGATTTATGAGGCCATCAGAGTGGTAAGCGATGGCTTCACGGTGCCGAGTCCCATCAATGTGATTCTCGAGGTGCAGCAGCATCTGGGCGAGGCCCGCGTACGCTGCATTGCCATGTCGGCCACCGACGGGATGGTGCGCGGCATGAAGGCCATCGACCAGGGCGGCCCCATCTCCGTGCCTGTGGGCCGCGGCACGCTGGGGCGCGTGATGAACGTGATCGGCGAGCCGGTGGACCAACTGGGGCCGGTCGAATACACGAAGAGAATGCCGATACATCGCCTGGCTCCAGCTTTCGACGAACAAGCCACCACCGCCGAGATGTTTGAAACCGGCGTGAAGGTCATCGATCTCATCCAGCCGTTCCTGAAGGGCGGCAAGATTGGATTGTTCGGCGGCGCGGGCGTGGGCAAGACCGTGGTTATCATGGAGCTAATCAATAACGTCGCCAAAAATCACGGCGGCTACTCCGTGTTCGCGGGCGTAGGCGAGCGCACGCGCGAAGGCAACGACTTGTGGCTGGAAATGTCGGAGTCGGGCGTGATCAAGCCAGGCGATCCGGCACATTCGAAAGCCGCGCTGATCTACGGGCAGATGACGGAGCCTCCTGGCGCTCGCTTGCGCGTGGCGCTGACCGGGCTGACGGTTGCGGAATATTTCCGCGATGCCGAGGGCGCGGACACGCTGCTTTTCATCGATAATATTTTCCGTTTCACGCAGGCGGGCTCGGAAGTGTCTGCGCTGCTAGGCCGCATGCCCAGCGCCGTCGGCTACCAGCCGAACCTGGCAACGGAAATGGGCGAACTGCAGGAGCGCATCACCTCCACGAAAAAAGGTTCCGTCACATCGGTGCAGGCGATTTACGTTCCCGCCGACGATTTGACCGATCCAGCGCCGGCAACAACGTTCGCTCACCTGGACGCGACCACCGTGCTATCTCGCGCGTTGACTGAGATCGGAATTTATCCGGCAGTCGATCCGCTGGCTTCGACTTCGCGCATTCTCGATCCGCGGATTGTGGGCCAGGAGCACTACGACGTCGCGCAGATGGTGAAGAAGACGCTGCAGACTTACAAAGATCTGCAGGACATCATCGCGATTCTCGGCATCGACGAACTCAGCGAAGATCAAAAGCTGAGCGTGGCGCGCGCGCGCAAAATTCAGCGTTTCCTGTCGCAGCCGTTCCACGTGGCCGAGCAGTTTACCGGCGCCGCGGGACGCTACGTCAAGATCGCCGACACCGTGAAAGGCTTCAAGGCAATCGTGGAAGGCAAATACGACGATATCCCCGAGCAGGCGTTTTACATGAAAGGCCCGATCGAGGAAGTGCTGGAAGCGGCAGAGAAGATGAAGGCGGCAGCGTAAGGCGGGCTTCGGGCTTCAGCTGTCGGGCTTCGGCAAACCGAGGAAGCTCGATCGCTGACGCAGCTTTCCCGAAGCCAAAAGTTTTTAAGTTTGTTTTGCTGAAGCCCGATAGCCGAAGCCAGAAGCCAGCTTTATGGCAGACACTTTCCAACTCGAGATTGTTACGCCGGAGAAGAAGGTAGTCGACACTCCCGCGGAGGAAGTTCAGATTCCCGGCAAGGACGGATATCTGGGAGTTCTGCCCGGCCACGCCCCGCTCATCACGGAGCTTGGAGTCGGAACGATAAGTTTCCGCGAAGGCGCCACCGAGCAGCAGCTGGCCGTGGCCTGGGGATTTGCCGAAGTGCTGCCGGGCAAAGTAACGATTCTGGCCGAAAGCGCCGAACGTCCTTCCGAGATTGACGTGGACCGCGCGCGCAAAGCCAAAGACCGCGCCGAACAGCGGCTGGCCGGCGGCGATTCCACCGTCGACGTAGAGCGCGCGCTCGATTCCCTGCAGCGCGCCGTATCGCGTTTGGAAGTAGCCGCGAAGACATAAGCAGCACTCATCGCCCTCAATCCTGATCTCATTCAAGCAGCCCCACGACCCGCTCCTCCACAAACCGCGGATCCACACAAGCCCGAATCTCAATCACCCGCAACAGATCCCAAGCCTCCCGATACTTCGTCCACTTCGACCGCTTGCTCCCCGGCGTGAAATGCATCGTCAGCCGTTTCCCCATCGCCTCATACGGAATGATGTACCACTCCCCAATCGGAATCACCCACACCGCAAAAAAATCCACCGTCCCCCGCCGATACCTCTTCCTCCCCGGCCCCATCACGTTCAAGCTGTACTCTCCCCCGCGCCGGCAATAAATCGTCGACTTCACCTGCACCCGCGAAATCGGCCCCCCACTTTCCACCGCCACGTCGTAAGTCCCGGACTCCCCATAAGGCGTCAGCACCCCCATCCCCAATCCCTTGGCCCGCGCCATAAAACAAAGTTCCGCCCACTCCCCCCGTTCCTTGCATCCCTTAATCCACTCCGTCTTTTTGTTTTTCCCCATAGCTCTCAAACGCTTTGCATTCCGAAGCGAGGAAGGAATCTGCTCGTCGGGTGCCCCATTTCTCGCGTCGTTTGCGAGAAGTGGGGATTCTGACTTTCCCCTGCCCCGCCCAAAGAACATTAGGACCCTCCCGAGCCCTCACCTTTCCCGGTAGATTTTCGTTGTCCCCGCCGTTCGCCCCGAACTCGCTACCAATCGCCCCCATCCCCACTATTCCCGTTCTGAAACCCTCAGTAAAGTTCATCCGTCACACACTTCCCCTGAGGAAAACTCCAAGATTCTGTGGAAAACTCAAGAAAGAGGAAAGGCAAAGAGGAAGGCAGAACGCGTAGGGGTGGCAGGCGAAATAGCCATGAGTTCCAGCAGTGACGACGAGTCCCTGCAGTGACGTGGAAGAGCGGCCCTTTCAGGGCCGCGTCAGTTGGATTCTTTGATCCCGGGCTTCAGCCCCCGCCGGCGCGTCAATCTCTCCGAACGCAGGATTCGCCGACGAATACGAATACTCCATCGCCGCCCGCACCAATTTCGCGCGCACCGGATTCATTCGAATGTATTCGCAATGTCTCCAATAATCCTCCGAATCGCGAATCCGATGATTCGTAAAACTCTCTTGCCATACCCGGATTTTCTCCATCTTCCCCAGCCGATAAGAAAATCCGCCCTTGATGAATTGCAACACCCGCTCCAGCGATATTTCAGGAGCAGGCGTGAGCAGCACATGAATGTGGTCCGGCATCACGACAAACTCATGCAGCAAAAACTTCCCCTGTCCGCGATAGTCGAGCAGCACATCGACTAGAAGCCGCGCCCGAGCTTCGACCCGAAAGATTGGCACGCGTCCCCAGGCGACGGTCGTGATAAAGAACGTGCGTTGCGAATACATCGTCGGGATCGTAGCGTTATGAGGAGCGAATCGGTTGTGATCTCCGTCACACGACAGAAAAATGCAATCTCAGAATGGGAATGAAGCACGACGTCTTTCGACGCGCTGCGGCAGAGATGGTGTCTTCGGCGATCTCCCAAGCGTCAGCAGTAATGCCGCGCTGATGGCATCTGTCACGAGTGCATGCAGTACCATGAAAGAGCGGACGCTGCTGAAACCCGTCACGAGCGCATGCAGCACCGTGGAAGAGCGGCGCTTCCAGCGCCGCGCCAGCCGTCGCCCGGCTTTATGGGCTTTAGCCCCCGTGAACCGTTCTCGGAGCCGTACGGGAAGACGACCACAGGGGCTAAAGCCCGGGTCCGTGCCTGTCTCCTAACGCGGCCCTGGAAGGGCCGCTCTTCCACGGTCGCACAACCGGCGTAGCAGAGAGGGTAAATCGACGTCTCTCCCCGCATGAAGGAGGCACCCCAACGAACTCATGCAGTCACGTGGAAGAGCGGCGCTTCCAGCGCCGCGTCACCCGCCCAAGAGATGGAACCGAGTCCCGAAGAGACGGCACATGTCAGCCGGCGGATCACGAAAGGAAAACAAGCGAGCCTGCTCCACCCTTCTCGCTTTTCGAATTGTGGGCACCCCGAACACGGTTCATCTTCCGGGGAATCCGCTTCGGCGAGGTCCGTGGCACCCACCTTTCGAAAGTCCCGAAAAGCCCCCCTGAGAATCGTTACGAACGCGTGAAGTAACGTGAAAGAGCGGCGCTTCTAGCGCCGCGTCAAGCGTCTTTTGGGAGTTATGGGCTTTAGCCCACGTGAACGGTTCCCGGAACCATCCAAGAATACGACCACGCGGGCTAAAGTCCGCGTCCGCGCCCGTCTCCGAACGCGGCCCTGGAAGGGCCGCTCTTCCACGGTCGCGCAAACGGCGAAGTGGAGAGGGCGCAAATCGATGTCCCTCCCCGCAAGCTGCAGCTTATGCTTTTACCCGACCCACTCGCTCGGGGACGACAACGCTTGAGTCTTACGAGCACCCGCTCGTGCTGCCGCAGCTCATGCAGCGATAGCAGCTCCCGTTCCTCGTCATGATGCTGCCGCAGAAGCTGCAGCTGGGCGCGTCGCCCATGTCGACAATGCTTGAGAGCGCGTCGGCGGCGTGAATGGAGCCGGCTCCCGGCTCCCGCGTCCCCGCCTCCGGACGCCGCACGCTAGGCGCCGCGTCCTGGCTTCCAGTTCCCGAAGTCTGAGGTCCGGGCTCCGCTGTGCGCGGCCGGAAGCTTTCGAACAGCAGTTGCTGCTGCCCGGTGAGGAAGCGCATCTGCAGCCAGCGGAAGATGTAGTCCATGATCGATTTGGCGTAGCCGATCTCGGGATTGCCGCTCCATCCGCTGGGCTCGAAGCGCGTGTGCGCGAATTTTTCGCAGAACAGTTTCAGCTCAACGCCGTGCTGCAGCGCGATCGAGACCGCCAGCGCGAAGCTGTCCATCAGGCCGGAGACCGTCGACCCTTCTTTCGCCATGGTGATGAAAAGTTCGCCGGGTTGGCCATCGGGATAGAGTCCCACGGTGATGTAGCCCTCATGGTCGCCCACCTTGAACTTGTGCGTGATCGAGGCGCGCTCTTCCTTTAGCTTGTGCCGCACCGCGCGCGGCGGCGCGTTCAGGTTTTGCTCTTCCACCAGCGGCGCGGCCACTCGTGCGTCATCTTTGCTGGAATTCGCCGTCTTCGTCCCCGCCGCCGAGAGCGGTTGCGACTGCTTGCAGCCGTCGCGATAAATGGCCACGGCCTTAATACCCAGCTTCCACGCCTGGATGTAAGACTCCATAATGTCTTCCACCGTGGCGTTGTTCGGAAGATTGACGGTCTTCGATATAGCTCCGGAAATAAATGGCTGCGTCGCCGCCATCATCCGCAGATGCCCCATGTAAGCGATCGACCGCGTCCCCTTCGACGGCTTGAACGAGCAATCGAACACCGCCAGATGCTCGTCTTTAATATGCGGCGCACCCTCAATCGTCCCCGTCGCGTCAATGTAGCTGACAATCGCGTCCGCCTGGTCGTGGTTGTATCCCAGCTTGAACAGCGCCGTAGGCACGGTCTGATTCACAATCTTGATCATCCCCCCGCCGACAAGTTTCTTATATTTCACCAACGCCAAATCCGGCTCCACACCCGTAGTATCGCAGTCCATCATGAAGCCGATGGTTCCTGTGGGGGCTAGGACCGTGACTTGGCTGTTTCTGTAGCCGTGTTTTTCGCCGTGGGCGAGGGCTTCGTCCCAGCATTGTTTGCTGGATTCGTAGATGTTGGCTGGGACGTTATTTTTGCTGATGTTGTTCACCGACGCGCGGTGCATGCGGATTACGTCGAGGAACGGCTCGCGGTTGATGTACCAGCCGGGGCAGGCTCCGCCGGGCATGGTGCCGACGGTCGGGATGGGTTCCGCCTCGCTGCGCTTCGGCGGGACGGGCGAGGCGCCCGTCGCCACATGGCCTGTGGTAATGCCTGCACCTAAATTTGTTTCCGAAAGATTCTTTTTTGTGGCTTCGGTCGCGGGCGTCAGCGGCGGGCATTGCTCGGCGATTCGTGAACTCTGCAAATAGGCTTCGCCGCACATGATGGCTGTCACGCAGGCGGCGTAGTCGCGGCCGGCGTCGGAGTCGTAGGGCAGTCCGGCGGCCATCAGCAGCGCGCCTAGATTCGCATAGCCTAGGCCCAGCGGACGATAGTCATGCGAGTTGCGCATGATCTGTTCCGTGGGATAGCCGGCGTTGTCGACGATGATTTCCTGCGCGGTGATCAGTACATCCACGGCGTGGCGGTAAGCTTCCACGTCAAACGTGCCGTTGGGAGCGAACTTCAGCAGGTTCAGGCTGGCCAGGTTGCAGGCCGAGTCGTCGAGGAACATGTATTCGCTGCAGGGATTCGAGGCGTTGATGCGCGCCGTGTTCTTCGAAGTATGCCAGCGGTTCACGGTCGTGTCGTACTGCATGCCGGGATCGCCGCAATGCCACGTCGCCTCAGAAATTTTCTTCAGCAGGTCTTTGGCTTTGTAAGTCTTCATCACGGCGCCGTCGCGCACCGCCTTGGTGGAGAAATCGGTGTCGCGGACCACGGCATACATGAAGTCGTCGGTGACGCGGACACTGTTGTTGGCGTTCTGGAAGAAGATGGACGAGTAGGCATCCGAGTCGGGAGACGACCCGTCGTAGCCCTGAGCGACCAGCGCGTGAGCTTTGGCTTCTTCTTTCTGCTTGCACTCGACGAAGTCGATGATGTCAGGATGGTCGACGTTGAGGATCACCATCTTCGCGGCGCGGCGGGTCTTGCCTCCGGACTTGATGACGCCCGCGAAAGCGTCGAAGCCTTTCATGAAGCTGAGCGGGCCGCTGGCCGTCCCTCCGCCACTGAGGCCTTCGGTCGACGACCGCAGCGACGAGAGATTCGTGCCCGTGCCGCTGCCCCACTTGAACAGCATGCCTTCGGTCTTGGCCAGCGTGAGAATCGAATCCAGCGAATCCTTCACCGAGTTGATGAAGCAGGCCGAGCACTGCGGCTTGGAGTATCCGGTAACGCCGAATTCCACTTGCTGGGTCTGCTGGTTCCAGTGCCAGTTGCGGCCGTCGGAATTGGGTTCGATGCGGTCGCAGCCCACGTTGAACCAGACCGGCGAATTGAACGCCGCATATTGGCGGACGAGAATGTGCACGAGTTCATCGTGAAAAGTTGTGCCGTCTTCGGGCGTCTTGAAATAGCCCTGCGCCAATCCCCAGTCGCGGATGGTTTCGGCGACGCGGCCCACCAGTTGGCGCACTCCGGTTTCGCGCTCGGCGGTGCCGAGCGTGCCGTGCAGATACTTGCTGGCGACGATGTTGGTCGCGGTCATCGACCAGTCTTTGGGGACTTCGACGTCTTTCTGCTCAAAGATCACGCCGCCCTGGGCGTCAGTGATCTGAGCCGTGCGCAGTTCCCACTCGACTTCGTTGTAGGGAGAGACGCCTGGTTTGGTGAAGAAGCGGCGGAAAGCCAGGCCGGGCGCGGTCTTTTTTGTGAAACTCGTATTCGCGACGGCGGTCGAGGCGGCGTTCGTGACGGTCGACAGGGTGGGGGAAACGGTAGTCACCTGAGGGGAATCAGGGGAAGTGATCTTAGTTTCAGGCATCGGGCTCTCCAGTTATTAGATTCTATCCATCGTGGCTCGATTCGGGCGTCCGGGGGTGAACGCGGGAGTTGAGACCTGCCCGGACGGCTTGGTCCGGGGTGGTGCATTTTCTCGTAAAGAACTGTCTTGCGCCGCTATCGCGGCTTCTGGTGCCGGGGGCTAAAGCCCCTGGGTCCTCTGACTTCTAACGCGGCGCTGAAGCGCCGCTCTTCCACGGTGCTCCACGCGTCCGTGATGCTGCTTTCTCGCACCGCTGAAGCGCTGCGCCACCCAACCCTTCGGCCCGTCCCGGTCAGAAGCCGGAGGGCAAGGGCTGAGGACAGTGAATGTTGGTGGCCGCTCCGGAATCGAGCTGCGGAGCCGACGCATTTTCGGACGCAGGACGGCAATCCTCCGCGGTTTCGGGCGAATCAGCCTGGGCCAGCTGCGCGGCGCTGCTGGCGCTGACGGACAAGCCTGCCCCTTCGGCAGGCTCAGGGCGGGCTCTGAGCGGAGTCGAAGGGAGTGTCCGTCCTACACGGGCATCGGCATTCGCGGGCGAGTCGCCCGCTTCCGCACCAGTCGTGGTGTCTGCACGGTTTGTCGCGGCAGCCGGGGTCAGCTCCAGCGACGACGCGAAATGCGCCCCGATTCCAGAAGCTTTCTCGCCGGAGGAGATCATCCACTGGTTCAGCGCTCCGGCGATGCTGCGGCGGTGGGCTGCGTCTTCGATGACCACGAAGCGCACGAAACAGCGCCCGGACGCTAGCCGCGCGCGCATGGGATTCTGCAGTGCGAACATGCGGTCGAGCACGAACGCCATGTCTTCGTCTTCGCCGAACTGGACGACCGCCAGCATGCGCTTGCCCTGCAGGCCGCCAGGGCTTACCTCAGCGGCTGAAGCCGGGTCCGTGGACGAGGTCTTAGCGGCACGACTGAAGTCGTGCCCTTCCCGATTCGTGGCCCCTGACGAGGCGACGCCAGGCGCGATCACTTCCTCGGCTAGGGCGAAGACTCCGGGCTTGCTGGGGACACAAAGCAGGCTATGGGGAGACTCGCAGTGGAACCACCGCGACCAGTGCAGGCGGCGGTAGTCGACGGGGCGATCGAAGCCATGCCGGGCCAACGATTCGGCGACGAGGCGGGTTAAACCTTCCATATTGCGGGCTCCTGGGTCCTCGGCTGCCGCAGCGGAGAAAAGGAGTTCCCCAATCCCGCCGGGCAGGTACAAATACAATCCTTGCAATGAGTTGTCGTGGCCCCGGGAGGAGGTTCGGGGCGACGGCCACCGCACAAAAAACCGGGCTTCGGGCTTCGGCTTTCGGGCCTCAGCTAAAACCGGTCCTACCTTGCTTGCCGACTCAGACTTCCGGGTGCTGGACCAATTTCACGCGAGGCCGAACGCCCTTGGATCTGAGCCCTTCTGCTCGCGGGCGGCGCCAAGTCACCTCTGGCTTGGCGCCACGCCGCGTTGTTTCCTGACTACACTCTCTTCACCGCTTACTGCAAAAATTCGCCCCGTTCCCGCGGGGTGAATTTGTGTGCTTGGGATTGCAAAGTTACTCCCGCTTATGGGGTCTGTCAATAGGGAAATACCATAGGTTGTATCCCCAATAATGACGGCCCAGATGCGGGGGGTGGTCCCAGTTAGGTCCTTGTTTTCCACACCTGTCGAAGACTCCACCCTGTTCCCCCAAGTTCCGGGACGGCATCCCGCCCCTTGCCGCGCTTCAGGCCGAGAGCTGAGTGAGAGCTAAAGGATTAAGAGTTAACAGTTTAGAGGCGATGAGAGCGCCCGCTCCACACCAGCCCCTACATCAGGCCCAGGCGAGCAGCAGGTCGAGGCGCGCTACAAGGCTGGGGAAGCTTGCGGCGGACCCGCGCGGGTTCGTCCTGGGCGAGACCGTTCCCATTCTGGTCAGAATCCGCTTCCGCGCGGGGCATGGTGACGTAGACGTCTTCGAAAATCTGCCGCGGCGCGATGCTCAGCACACCGTCCGAAGACTCCACCAGATAGTCTCCCTTACGGCCGGAATGCTGGCGGCCCAGTGAGTCGGTGAACACGAGGCTACAACTGAGCTGTTTGGCTTTGACCAGGAATCTGGTGCGATAGGTCTTCCATGGGGAAGTTTTGGTCTCTGCTGCTTTCGTCTGCGTTGCTTTCATTCTCGCCAACCTTGGGGGGAGGAGGTTTGCCAGTTGAACGTCGAAGTCATTGTGATCTTGCATGTGGGATAACTTGCCGGCGGCGCTGCGCGTGCCGATGAGGCGAAAGAAAATGTACGAGTGAAAGCGCGCGCGGTCAATTCAGTATTTTTGGTGCAACTGAGGAAAACCTTCGCGGCAGATTTCGCGCAGGAACGGAGAAGCGAGAAAAGCTGACGTGAGTCCAGTTGGAGCGCTCGACAGTGGCGCTTTTGTCAGAAGAGTGGAGTGGCGGAAGAAATCAGGAGTGCGCGGGGATGGGATTGTCCACAGGTCGTGCACAGGAAATGCAGAAAAGGAGTTGCGGCCGGGTGCCCCATTTCTCGCGTAGTTTGCGAGAAGTGGGATTCCACGGACCCGTCCCTCTTGGGATTTCAGGAGGCGCACAACACCTCTTAGTTCGTTGGCGTGGAGTGATCCGCGAACCAGGCGAGCACGCGCCGTTCAAATTCCTGGGGCGCAGTGCTCATCGCTCCGCAGTGGTCGGCTTCCGGAACTTCCCAGAGCACGGTTTTGGAATTTCGCTGGTGAATGAGGCGCGAGTGGCGAACGGGAATGTTGCTGTCGATCTGCCCGTGAATCAGGAAGACGGGGACTTGCGTGGCCGCGACCGCGTCTGCGGGAGAGACTTGCTGCAGGTTGAGTCCGTATTTCCAGCGGGCGCGCAAAAAAGCGGCTTCGACGAGTGGACGAAAAAACGTGCGCCCGAACCACGGTCCCACAGAAGGGCCGAGATGAAAGGGTTGTCCCATGCGGTCGTAGGCGATTTCGTGAAAATTCGAAAATGAGGATTCGGCAATGACGGCGCAGAAGTGCGTGCCGGCTTCGAGCGACTGCAGAAGTTGCGCGGCGCCCATGGATTCTCCCAGGCCGAAGATGCAGCGGGGATGGTCTTGCGCAGCCAGAAAGTCGAACCACTGGCGAATGTCGTTGCGCTCGAGCAGTCCGTAAGTAGCGAGCGAGCCGCCACTGGCGCCCTGCGCGCGGGCGTCGGGCAGGAGAACGCTATAGCCGTGAGCGAGCAGCAGTTGCGCGTATCCGGTCATGCCCACGCGGTTATCGCCGAGGCCGTGAAGGAGGATGACGGCGTCGCCGTTGGGGTGGTGGGGAATGATGGTCCAGGCGCGGAGCGTGACAGCATCGGGCGTGGTGATGGAAACGTCCTGCAGATCGGCGTCGACTGCGTGGGCGGAGTCGATCATGGCGGATTCATCTTCCGGCGTAAGCGGACGGCGAGGAGGGTGCAGTGTGCCGTCGGCGACCCAGATTCCAGCGACGCAGCAGAATGTGAGATAGAGAACGACGGCGAGAATCAGGCGTCGGGATCGGCGGGTGAGCGGCATTCCGGCTTAGAAGATGATACGAGAAGCAGCAGAGTGCGGTTCCCCGGAATGACGCTCGGAACAAGGCCGGGCGGCTCCCATGAAGGCCGGGTGCCCCATTTCTCGCGTACTTCGCGAGAAGTGGGATTCCATGAGCCCGTCCCTCTCAGGATTTCAATGCGGGCATACAAATCAAAAGCGGGGCGGGCAAAACTGCCCGCCCCGCACGATGACCTTCCAAACAGCGTCAATTTCTACCGGTGAGCCAGCGCCGGCTCGTGCGCCTCTTTGCCGGCCTTGAAGGCCGCGAAGCGCTTGTTGATCTCGTCCCAGTTCACCGTGCCCCACCATGCGGCCAAATATTCGGGGCGGCGATTGTTGTACTTCAAATAATAGGCGTGCTCCCAGACGTCGTTCCCGAAGATGGGATAGTGGCCCTGGCTGATGGGACTATCCTGATTCGGCGTAGACATGATGTGCACTTCACCGCCGGGCTTGCCGGCGAGCCAGACCCATCCGCTGCCGAATTGCTTGACTCCGGCGTCGTTGAATTTGGTTTGGAAATCTTTGAAGTTGCCGAAAGTTTTTGTGATCGCGTCCGCGATCGGGCCGGTCGGATCGCCTCCGCCTTTGGGCTTCATGATCTTCCAGAACATGGTGTGGTTGACGTGGCCGCCGGCGTTGTTGCGGACAGCGCCGCGAATGTCTTCCGGGATCGCGTTGAGGTCGCGGATGAGATCTTCGGCGCTCTTACTAGAGAGTTCGGGATGCTTCTCCAGAGCGGCGTTGAGATTCTTGACGTACGCACCGTGGTGCAGGTCGTGGTGAATGGTCATCGTTTGCTTATCGATGATGGGTTCGAGGGCGTCGTAGGCATAAGGCAGGGGGGGTAGTTCGTGAGCCATGATTGATCCTCCAGGTATCTCTGATGTCCGGTCGAGGGATTTCGATGCAGGAGGAATTTTAGACCCCGGGAGGCGAAGAGGCAAAGCCGCGAAGAGTGTAGGGGAACTCGACGAGGCACAGCTCCGCTTCAGTCCTGATTCTCAGGACAGTTGGATTTACGGGCGTGCCAAGTGACAGTGCCGTCCCTCGAAATCGAGACGACGTCTACCAGGCCGCCGACATCACCGGCAGTTTTCTCGTAAGCGTCTAGCGTGAGCTCCACGATTTTGGTTGCAAGCTCCGCGGCCTGCGTCGGTGCCTTAAGTGGCGTGCGAACAGAAATCTTGTCTCGAGTCTTGCCTTCGCGTTTTTCTTGTGCGCAGAATTTTTTCGCGACGTCGGCGTGTTTCCCGGCCACGCAAATCCGGCTGGTTTGGCCGTTGGCTGAGCATGGCCAGCAACGGTCGTTCGGCGGCAGGCCGATGTTCTCTCGGATCGGGTCGAACTCGTTTTTAGCGTCGAACCGAATCTCGCCAATTTCGATCGCCAGGGTCTTGTCCATAAATTCGCCGGCCGTGATCTGCCCTCCGCGCGGCCCGGGACTCTTTTTTGCATCCTCTCTGTGCTCATCCCAGTGACTCTTGACGGCCTGTGCCCAATCGACCGCGGCCGCATAGAGATCACTCACCTGCCGATTATGGCTTGATGAAGCGCGCACGGCTTCGCGGGCCAGATCGTTGTTGTCCCAGAGCGTTTTCCCGGTCGCGCGATCGAGAAAGCGTGACGCTCCGACGCTCGCGAAAATGAACTGGTGGCGAAAGACCGCAACCTTGCAGTAAGAGTTGTCGGGCACGCCTGTGTCCTGACGGATGGCACGGCTGTCGGCGGCAACCACTACCTCATCTTTCGCGAAATTGATGACGACGATTGTGCCGGAATCCGCCTGCGCCAACGCGCGCGGGGAGAAACAAGCGATCCACAGCAGAAGAACCTTAAACGTGTAGCGCAAGTTGGCGTTCAATGGCGTTCCGACCCATGGCGACTCGACCCATCGCGACTCAGGCACCGCCATTCTATACGCCGCAGATCATGTTATGAAGATCATGCACTTAGGATGACTCTTGATTCGCGTGCGAATCTATCGCTTCCGCTGCCGCATCCTTTATGCTAGTAGTGCACTCATTACCCATTTATGACTACTTTGAAAACGAAAACTTCTGGCGGTGGTGTTCTTGTGGCAAGCGCGGGGGGCAACGGATCGAATCCGGAGCGCGAGCGTGTGTTTGAAGCGTTCCGGGAGTGGGGATACCTGGAGGGCGATCTCGACCCGTTGGGGTTTTTGCGGCCGCGCGTGGTGCCCGACTTGCACAGGGAAAGCCCGTATGCGGCAGAAGCGCGCGCGATTTATTCCAGCACCATCGGCGTCGAGATCAATCACATCTACGCGCCCGAGCGGCGGCAGTGGATTTACGAGCGCATGGAAGCCGAGGCCGAACCAGAAGACCAGCAGCGGATTCTCGATCTGCTGATCCGCGCGGATATTTTCGAGCAGGTGGTGCAGCAGCGTTACCTGGGCAGCAAACGGTTTTCGCTGGAAGGCGTGACGGCGCTACTGCCGCTGGTGGACGAAATTCTCGACGCGGGTGCGCAACGCGGTGCGATTGAACTGGTGATGGGCATGAGCCATCGCGGACGGCTCAATGTGATTGCGCACGTGGCCAAACGCGCGCCCGAGGAAATTTTCGCCGGCTTTGAAGACGTAGACCCGCGCAGCGTGCTGGGGTCGGGCGACGTGAAATATCACATGGGCGCGACCGGGCAATACATCACGCGCAGCGGCGGGAAGGTTCACATTCACTTGGTTTCAAATCCCAGCCATCTCGAAGCGGTGGATCCAGTAACGGTCGGGCGTACGCGCGCGAAGCAGGATCGCACCGGCGATGGTGGACGCGAAGCCTATTTGCCGCTGCTGGTGCACGGCGACGCGGCCTTTGCCGGGCAAGGAATTCTCGCCGAGACCATGAACTACGCCGACCTGAAGGGCTACACTGTGGGCGGCACGATTCACATCGTCGCGAACAATCTGCTGGGATTCACCACCAACTACTTTGAAGAACATTCCACGCGATTTGCAGCGTGCATCGCGCGGCGGCAGTCGATTCCAATTTTTCACGTCAACGGCGAAGACGTGGATGCGGTGGTGCGCGTGGGACGCATGGCGGTGGAATACCGCTACAAGTTCGGCACCGACGTGGTCATCGACCTGATCGGCTATCGCCGCCATGGTCACAGCGAAGTCGACGACCCCACCATCACCCAGCCGCTGCTCTACAAGCGGATCAAAGAACATCCGCCGCTGTGGGAAATTTATGCCGACGACATTGGCGCGACCGACGCCGCCGAGCGCGCGGCGAATATCAAGGCCGAGTTCGAGGCCGCGCAGAAAAAAGCCGGCACGCTGAAACAGAAGCCGACTATGCGCGAGCTGCCGAAATATTGGGATCAATATTACGGCGGACGTCACCAGCCGGAATTCGAAGTGGAAACTGGATTGCCCGCCGAGGAACTCGCGGAGTTGACCGGGAAGCTGACTACGTATCCTGAAGGTTTTCACATCCATCCCAAGGTGAAGAAGTTGCTGGAGCAGCGCGCCGAAATGGGCACGGGCAAACGCGCCGTGGATTACGGCATGGCCGAAGCGCTGGCATTCGCGAGCCTGGTGAAAGGCGGAATTCCAGTCAGGATGTCGGGACAAGACTCGCGCCGGGGAACTTTCAACCAGCGGCACTCCGTTCTGATCGATATCGAAAACGAAAATGAATATGTGCCGCTGGAGAATATCGCCGAGAAGCAGGGGCGCTGCGAGATTTACAACTCCACGCTTTCGGAAGCGGGAGTGCTCGGCTTCGAATATGGCTACAGCCGCGATTATCCCGAGTCGCTGGTTTTGTGGGAAGCGCAGTTTGGCGATTTTGCCAACGTGGCGCAGGCCATTGTCGACCAGTTCATCAGCGCGGGCGAAGCGAAATGGAATCTGCTTTCCGGCGTGGTCATGCTGCTGCCGCACGGCTACGAAGGCCAGGGACCGGAGCACTCCAGCGCGCGTATCGAACGTTTTCTACAACTCGCCGCGCAGCACAATATTCAAATCGCGCAGCCTTCGAACGCCGCACAATATTTTCATCTCTTGCGGCGGCAGGCGCTGCGCCACTGGCGCAAGCCGCTCGTCGTGTTCACGCCGAAGAGCATGCTGCGGCATCCCGATGCGTCGTCGCCAATCGAAGATTTCACCCACAAGAATTTCCTGAACGTGATTCCCGACGCGGAAGTGGGCGAGGCCGACCGCATCCTGATCTGCTCCGGAAAAATCGGCCACGAACTGCAGGCTGAGCGCAAAAAGCGAAAAGATAATTCCACGGCAATCGTATTTCTGGAACAGCTGTATCCCTTTCCAGAAAAAGAGCTGGTCGCGGAACTCGAACGCCACGGCAGCACGGGAGATATCGTCTGGGTGCAGGAAGAGCCGGCCAACATGGGCCCGCTCTTCAACATGCTGACGCGTCTGCGGCGAATTGCAGGCGAGCGTCCGGTGCTGTCGGTGAAGCGCTCGGCAAGCGCGAGTCCGTCGACGGGCAGCGCCAAGGCGCACGAAGTGGAACAGAAGACGCTGATCACGCTGGCGTTTACGCGGGGATAGTTGCGAGTCCCGAGTTCCGAGTGCGCTGCGAGTCCTGTGCTGCGACTCACGGCTAACCGCAGCCTCCGACATCAGATCGGGAAGGGCACGAGTTTCACTCGTGCCGCAAGCGGCCAACGGGGAAAGCGGCTTCAAGCCGCTGAGGTGTGCTTTTGAGGCCAAACTCAACGGCATGAAAAGCCGATGGTGTAACCTTCCTTCTCCATGCAACGCGGCGCCCCAACTCTGCGCATTGCCGTCGACACCGGCGGAACCTTCACCGACTGCGTGTGGATAGATGGTGAAAGCGGCCGCCTGCGGATGCTGAAAGTGTTTTCCACGCCGCAAGATCCGTCGCAAGCGATTGTTGAGGCTCTCCGAAAAATCGCGCATCAAGGCGACCTCGTCCTCCTCCACGGCACCACCGTGGGCACCAACACGCTGCTCGAACGCAAAGGCGCGTGCACCGCGCTGGTGACCACCGCCGGATTCGAAGACGCGATTGAGATTGGGCGGCAGGCGCGGCCGAAGCTCTACGATTTCTTCTTTGATCGTGTCGAGCCGCTGGTGCCGCGTGATCTGCGCTTCGGCGTGGAGGAACGCACGGCGCGCGATGGAGAAATCCTGACAGAACCCTCGCCGGAGAATTTGAAATCTCTGGCGTCGTGCGTAGCGGCAACTCATCCGCAGGCGGTCGCGATCTCGCTGCTGTTTTCGTTTGCCAATCCGAAAAATGAACTCGCTGTCGCCGAAGCTCTGCAGTCGCTGGGAGTCCCGCTTTCCATCTCGCACGAGATTTTGCCGGAATTTCGTGAGTATGAGCGAACCTCAACCGTGGTGGTGAACGCGTATCTGCAGCCCGTGATGAAGGGATATCTGGAAAACCTCCAGCTTCGGGCGAATGAGCTTGCAGCGAGTCAAGCGAAAACCGAGGCGACGGGGGCTGAAGCTCCAATTGGTCAGCGGGCTGTCGCGGCGCTAAAGCGCCGCTCTTCCACGGTCGGAACTCAGGACACTCAGCCGCGAATCTTCGTCATGCAGTCGAACGGAGGAATCGCGGCGTTGGCCGCGGCCGCGCGCGAGCCGGTGCGTACGGTGCTCTCAGGCCCGGCTGGGGGAGTCGTGGGAGCGGCCGCCACCGCGCGCGCCAGCGGCTTTGAACGCATCATCGCGTTCGACATGGGAGGAACTTCTACCGACGTTTCGCTGGTCGACGGCGCGATCGCGACGGCGGTGATTTCGACGACAAACGACGCGCAAGTCGCGGGGCTGCCGGTGGGCGTGCCCATGCTCGACATACATACGGTAGGCGCTGGCGGAGGTTCGCTGGCGCGCTTCGATGCCGGAGGCGTGTTGCGTGTGGGCCCGGAATCCGCGGGCGCCGATCCCGGTCCGATCTGTTACGGGCGCGGCGTGCAGCCCACCGTCACGGACGCGAACCTGCTGCTGGGGCGTCTTCAGGCGGAGCATTTCCTGGGCGGCGAGTTCACGCTCGACTTGGAGCGAACGCGAAAGATTACGCAGGCATGGCTGAAGGGACAAAAGTCGCGGCTCACCCTCGAGCAATTCGCCGACGGCGTGATTCGCGTGGTGAATGCCACCATGGAGAAAGCGATCCGCGTGGTTTCGGTGGAGCGCGGCCGCGATCCCCGGGATTACGCGCTGGTGGCCTTCGGCGGCGCCGGAGGATTGCACGCTTGCGCGCTCGCCGAAGCTCTCGGCCTTCCGCAGGTGATCGTTCCGGCGTTGCCGGGCGCTCTTTCGGCTCTCGGGATTTTGGCCAGCGACGTGGTCAAAGATTATTCCCGCACCGTGCTGTGGCGAGTTGCGGGCGAGATTCCGCATGCACGGTTGAAGCAGGAATTCGCAAAGCTGGAAAGACTCGCTGCAAAAGTTTTCAAGCAAGAAGGGTGGCAGGGAAAAGCGCGCTATGAAAAAAGTGTGGACGCCCGCTACCGCGGCCAGGGGTACGAACTCAGCATCCGGCTCAGCAAGAATCTCCTGAAAGAATTCGAGCGCGAGCACCAGCGCCGCTATGGCTACATCCATCCCAATCGCGAAGTTGAACTGGTCACGCTGCGCCTGCGCGCGGTGGTGAAGACACCGCGGCTGAGAGCGGACCATGTGGGGACGGGCACTCTTGCCCGTCCAGGCCGAGCAACGCTCGGCTCGCTTTTCACGCTCAGCGCTCCAGTCCTATTCGACGGCAAGAAACTCAAAACGAAAATCTACTCCCGCGACGCTCTCCAACCCGGCAAGAAATATTCCGGCCCCGCCATCATCACTGAATACAGCGCCACCACAGTCATCCCGCCGGGCAAGCGCTTCCACCTCGACCTCGTGGGAAATTTGGTGGTCGCCTAGGCGAGCCTGTGCACGGCCTGTGGAGCCCGGGCTTCTCAGATGGGCGTTTGGAACCGCGCTCCTGCTCGCAAACGAGGGCATTTGAGAGATCCGACGAGGGTTTCAGAGCAAGATTTCCGCGCGCCAAAAAAATTCTGCTAGTATGCGCCACATAAAGCGAACCATCGGGACGAGCGAAGGAAAAACGCAAGAAGCCGATCGTTCCAAGAGGAAAACAGAGGTTTCAGGAATGCCGCCAAGAACTAAGAGGCCTACAAAGATCAAGCCCGCGCCACCCTGCCGCTGCGAGTGCTGGGCTTGCGATAAAGGAATTCACTGCGGGAAGAAGCCGGACTGCGAACATCCACCTTACCGAACTACGCGGAGAACACACTAGACGTTGCAGCGTGTCGGGGCGAAGTCGTCTTCCGCCTCTGTTCTTTCTCCACCCATTCGACGAAGAGCGTCTGAAATTCCGCTTGCGTATAAATGCCTTTATGGATCAGCAGCGTGTTCATCGCGTATACCGTGGCCTTGAAACCTTCATCCCGCGAGGCTGCCGCCAAAGCTTCTTCGAACGACATGTTGGTTATTCCCCTCGGCCATCAAATCACTTTGTCATCTCGGAGTCAATTCGTAACCGGATAGTCATCTCGGCTTCACCTCGACCGCCCCGGCAACCTGATTATTACAATCTGATGAAAATCACGCCCCGCGCCTCGCAATACCCACTCAGTGCTGGGTACTCGCCACCGCTTGCGGCTACAATACTCCCGTGAAACCAAGCATCTTTGTGGTGGAGGACGATCCGGATATTTCGCGCCTGGTGCGGCATCACCTGGAGAACGAAGGCTTCAACGTGCGCGTGTATCCCACAGGCGCAACGGTTCTCGGCGACGCGGAGCGGCAGCGCCCGGCTTTGTTCGTGCTGGACATTATGGTTCCGGGTAAAGACGGTCTGGAGCTGTGCCGCACGGTGCGGCAGACTCCGGGCCTGGCCGCGGTGCCAGTAATTTTTCTCACTGCGAAAAGCAGCGAAGCGGACCGCGTGCTCGGTCTCGAGCTCGGCGCGGATGATTACATCGGCAAGCCCTTCAGTCCGCGCGAGCTGGTAGCGCGTGTGAAAGCTGTGCTGCGGCGGTTTGAGCGGCCGCTGCCGCCGAGCCCGCTGAAGGTGGGCGAGATCGAAATCGATCCTTCGGCGATGACGTTGACAGTGGCCGGCAAGCTGGTGGCCACCACCGCAACCGAGTTCCGCCTGCTGGATTATTTTGCGCGGCATGCGGGGCGCGTTTTTACTCGCGATCATTTGCTCGACAGCGTCTGGCGCGATACTTCTTATGTCACCCCGCGATCGGTGGACGTTTACGTGCGCCGCATCCGGGAGAAAATCGAACCGGACCCGGAGAACCCGCGCTACTTGAAGACCGTGCGGGGCGCGGGCTACCGCTTCGAAGCTCCAAAGTGAAGAACCAGTGAAGAACCGGATTTTTTTCAAGCTGCTGGCCGCGTTTCTCGTCGTGATCGCCGCCAGCGCCGTGATCCTCGACTTCACGCTGGGCCGGGCCTGGGAAGCTTCGCTGCGCGCGGAGATTGACCGCGGCCTCACGCAGAAGACGGTGATGTTCGCGCATCGCGTAGAAAGCGACCGCAGTCACTCGCTCGCCGATATCGCCGCGCAGGAAGGTCAGGCGGCGGGCGCGCGCGCCACCATCATCGACGCTTCCGGAAAAGTGCTGGCCGATTCCGAATCGGATCCTGCGAATCTCGACAGTCAAGCCACGCGCGAAGAATTCGCCGCGGCTCTCGCCGGCAAAACTGGAAGTAGCGAGCGTCCCAGTTCCTCGCTTGGCATTCCTTTTCTCTATGTCGCGGTGCCGATTTCTGGCGGGGCGGTGCGCCTGGGTTATCCGCTCAGCGATGTAGAAGCGGTGCAGGCCGCGGTGCATCGGCGCTTGGCCTGGGGATCGGCGCTGGCGCTCACCATTGCGCTACTAGTCGCGGCCGTCGCTTCCACTTCAACCGCCCGGCGGCTGGAACACATTGTTGAAGTGGCGGCGCACATTGCCGAGGGTGATTTGAAGGCGCGCGTGCAGGATCGCGGGCTCGACGAAATCGGCCGCCTCGGCGGAGCTCTCGACCAGACGGCGCGCCAGGTCGAGCGCAGTTTTGCCGCCGTGCGTTCCAGCCAGCGCCAGCTCGAAACCCTGCTCAATAGCATGCAGGACGCGGTCATCGCCGTGAGCGCCGACGGCCTGGTGCAGTGGGCCAACCAGCCCATGGATCGCCTGGTTTCGCAGCACGTGCGCTTGAACGCTCCGGTGGTCGAGACCATTCGCGATCCGGATTTTCTCGCCACCGTCAACGCCGCAACCACGGACAAGGAAGTGAAGACTGCGCGCGCTACCTCCATTGTTCCGGGTCGTGCGTTCGATGTAACCGCCGCTCCCCTCCCCGGTGGCGGCGCCGTCGCCGTGCTGCGCGATCTTACCGAGACCGAGCGCGTGGAAAAAACCCGGCGCGATTTTATCGCCAACGTTTCTCACGAGCTGCGCACGCCGCTCACTTCGATTCAGGGCTATTCGGAAACGCTGCTCGACGCCACGCCGGAAAATGGCGCGCCCACGCGCGAGTTCCTCGATATCATCCGCAAGAACGCCGCCCGCATGTCGCGGCTCACGGAAGATCTGCTGACCCTGGCGCGCGTGGAATCGGGCGAAACCCGTTTCGATGCTGAGCCCGTCCCGCCCCTCGAATTGCTGCACGACGCCGAAGAAAGTTTTCGCGAGATTGCCAAGGGGTACGGCGTGGAACTGCAGATTCAGGAAACATCGGGCGGAAATGGCTCGTCAGAGTCAAGCTCAGCGAAATCGCACACGGCGGCGGAATCCTTGCCGCGAGTGCTTGCTGACCGCGAAGCCATTCACCAGGTTTTTTCCAACCTCATCGACAACGCCATGAAATATGGCCGCACCGGCGGCAAGGTGGTGCTGGGAGCGCGCCCCGGGCCGCGTGGAGTTGAATTCTACGTCCAGGATTTCGGCGCCGGCATTCCCTCTGAGCACTTGCCCCGCCTTTTCGAACGCTTCTATCGCGTGGACAAAGCGCGCTCGCGCGAATCGGGAGGCACCGGCCTCGGCTTAGCCATCGCCAAACACATCATGCTGGCGCACGGCGGGTCGATCCGCGCCGAGAGCGAACTGAACCACGGCTCCCGGTTTTTGTTCACGCTGCCGACGGCTTAGACGAGCTTCTCCACGACCGCGATGTCATCCCTTACCGGGCCGAAGGCCCGGTAAGGGACCTTACGATCCGAATCAATCGGCATGGACGGGGTCGGGTGCTGTCACGGTGCGTGCGGCGAAGGCGTTCCCGTCCGCGCCAGCGACAGGGTCGTCAGACTCAAGGTCCCTCACCGATCCTTCGGCTCGGTTCAGGATGACATCCCCTTGATGACATCCCCTAGATAACAGCGCTCGAATTCCACGAAAATTCACAGGCTTGTAACCATCCCTTGAGAAATAAAACCTATGCTTAGCCGTTGGACATCCAACCCAAGAATTGGCAAGATGATCTGCAGGATCCAGGCCTGAAGCCGAAGCGCCGCTCGCGCCGCTCAGCTTTGCGCCGAAGGGAAGTCCTCATGAGTACCGCCAGAGTCGAGAGTGCCAGCCCAGAGCCCGCTCACCAATATCTCGTGCGGCGCACAGTAGAGGCCTGCCGCCTGGCCAAGGAAGCGGCCGGCGCCGCGGCCGAGGGAATCGCCACCGGCTCCAGCCCGCTGTTGAACTCGCTGCGCCAGCGCGAGCGCGAACTCGACACGCTCGACATGGAAATCGACGCCGGCGTGACCACGGCAATCACCGAAGTCGGCCCCGCCGAGGCACGCGAACTGCTGGCCTGCATGAAATTCATGATCGGTCTCGAGCGCATCGGAGACCTGTTGTTGAGTTTTGCCAACAGCGCCCAGGCGGCGGGCGGACGGCTCGATCCGGAAGACACGCGCGACCTCACGCAGATGGCGACCATCCTCGAAAAAATGCTCACCGACGTGGGCGAGTCTTTTTCCGGCCGCGATGTGGGCAAGGCCGTGGACGTGCTCCGCGCCGATGCTGAGATGGATCGCCTGCGCAACCTGATTTTTCTGCGCCACATCGAAAACCCCGAAGACGTTCACCGGCAAGCGAGCCTGCAGGTCATCTTCATGACCCAGTCGCTCGAGCGCGCCGGCGATCACGCCAAGAATCTGGCCGAAGAAGTCTGCCACTTCGTCAGCGGACGCACCGTCCGCCACGTGCTCATGGCCTACGACAAGCCCGTCGAGCAGATGTTCATCGACTACCTGCGCCGCCGCGACGGAAAACCGTAAAAGCTTCGACATCGATTGAGTATCAAAACCGGGCGCCCCATTTCTCGCCTCCTTGGTGAGAAATGGGTTTTTTTGACCTGTTCATTCATGGACACTCCCCGCTGAAACCGGACACCCTCCCGTTCCCACTTCCCTGCGAACTCCCGCAACCCGCTTTATCCTCACAAAGTTGCCCGCACGATACTTTGGCTCTGGAATTGCCCTTCTCTACACGTAGCCTGGCCACATCGTCACGCAGAGCCCGACGCGGTCTGGCGGGAGAAAACCATGAGCACCCTGCTGCACGACCTGCGATTCGCCCTGCGCCAGATGCGCCGCTCTCCCGGCTTCGCCCTCACAGCGATTCTTACGCTGGCGCTCGGCATCGCCGCGAACGTCATTGTCTTCGGCGTGCTGCAGGCCGTGATTCTGCGCTCCATTGACGTCCCTCATCCCGACCGGGTAATGACGCTGGCGCGCAAGAATCAGGACTATCCGATTTTTTCCTATCCGGAAGTGCGCGACGTGCGCGACGGCAACACGGTATTTTCCGCAGTCGCGGCGCAGGCCATTCAGAATTTTGGCCTGGAAGCCAACGGCGTCACCCGCCCGGTCTGGGCCTACGAAGTGAGCGGGCAATATTTCGAAGTCGTAGCCGTCAAGCCGTTCCTCGGACGTCTGCTGCAGCGCTCCGATGACGAGCATCCCGGAGCCGCGGAGGCCGCCGTGCTTTCTTTCGCCTCCTGGAAGAGCGAATTCAACGCCGATCCTGACATCGTGGGCAAGACCATCCGCGTGAACAAGCGTTCCTACACGATTGTCGGTGTTACCCCGGAAGGCTTCTACGGGACAGAGAAAATTTTCCAGCCTGAAATGTTCATTCCCATGGCGACGGAGGGGACCGAGTGGCTGGAGTCGCGGACGAATCAGCAAAGGGTCTGGTCGATCGTGCGCATCAAGGACGGCGTCACCTTGCCGCAGGTGCAGGCTGAGTTAGACACCATCGCTGCCCGCATCACGCACCAGTTTCCGAAAGAAGAAGAAAAGTTATCGTTCAAACTGGTCCGCCCGGGCCTGGCGGGCGACTTCTTCGGCGCGCCCGCGCGCGCCTTTCTGGCGGGCGTGCTGGGCCTGGCCGGCATTGTGCTGCTCGCCGCTTGCGCCAACCTGGGCAGCCTGTTCGCGGCGCGCACCGCCGACCGCACCCGCGAAATTGCCATCCGCATGGCCGTTGGATCCAGCCGCTGGCGCATCGTTCGCCAGATTCTTTCCGAAGCGGTTGTCATTTCCATCTTCGGGGGGGCGTGCGCCTGCGTTCTCGCGTGGATGGCGCTCACCGGCCTGGCCAACTGGCATCCACCTACCGAATACCCGCTCCGGTTCTTCGCTGTAATGCCGCGGCCCTCCTTGATCCTGATCGGATTGCTGATCTCAGTGCTGGCCGGAGTATTGTTCGGCGTGATGCCGCTGCGGCAGATCTTCAAGACCGATCCCAATGACGCCATCAAGACTGGCGGAAGCCAATCCTCCGCAGGACGCCGCTGGGCCCTTCGCGACGTGCTCCTCGCGGCACAGGTCGCGCTCTGCTGCGTCACTGTCACCGCTGCCTTTGTCTCGCTGCGCGGTCTGGGCAGAGCCATGACCGTGGATATGGGCTTCAACCCGAAGCATGCGGTGCTGGCGAAATTCGAACTCGAACAGGCGGCCTATTCCAACGAGGCCTCCGATCATTTTCAACGTCAGCTGCTGGAAAAGCTCTCGCATCTCCCGGGGGTGGAGGCGGCGGCCTACGGAACTACCACGCCCCTTTCCCAGGATACCGACGAGTCTGATGTCTTCTCCGAACAGACCACGGACCTCAGGCCCTCCAACCGGGCATTTGATACCTACGACTACTGGGTTTCGCCCGGATATTTTGCCGCCGCTCAAACCCCACTGCTCGCGGGACGTGACGTAAGCTTCACCGACACATCAAAGACCCCGCCGGTCGCGGTTGTGAATCGGCATTTCGCGCGGCGACTCTTTCACTTGGACGATGCCCACTTCGGCGACGCCGTGGGCCGCTCTTTCAAGAACAGTTCCGGCCAGTCGATCGAGATCGTGGGCATTGTGGCCGATGGAAAGTATTTTTCACTCACGGAGAATCCGGAAGCCGCGGAGTTCTTTCCGATCTCGCAGCGTCCAACCCCGCATACATCGTTCCTCGTCCGGCTGGGGCCGGACTCTTCAGACGTGGCCACGCTCGAGATGGCAGCTACCGTTCGCAAATTAATCCGCGACCTCGACCCCGCCATTCCGATTCGCGAATCCAGCCCGTGGAAAAACCAGCTGGGGCTGACGTTCTTTGTTTCGCAGGTCGCGACGGTAGCCCTCGGAATCTTCGGCGCATTCGGATTGCTGCTCTCGGTGGCCGGCACCTTCGGCTTGGCTTCCTATACAGTCAGCAAGCGGCTGCGCGAGCTGAGCATTCGCGTCGCGCTCGGCGCACAGGCCAAGCAGATTCTCGCGGCCGCGCTGGGACGCATGCTGCTCCTGCTGGCCTGCGGGTCAGCAGTCGGCATGCTTCTCGGAGTCGCCGCCAGCCGCGTGCTCTCCGCCATCGTCTACCAGGCGTCGGCGCAGGATCCGTTCGTGCTCATGGCCGTTGTACTCACGCTGCTGATCACCGGGACACTCTCAGTCGCCGGCCCCGTGCGCCGCGCCCTGCGCGTCGACCCGGCAAACGTGCTACGCGAGCAATAACCCTCGCCCTGAAACCACCGCGCACGGAAACTACCGTAATGTCATCCCGAACCGGGCCGAAGGCCCGGTGAGGGACCTCACGATGCGCAAGAAGCGGCATGATCGCCAACGGGCGCAGTTACGATGCGGACAGCGAGGCGCAGTTACAGTGTCCGCAGCGAATGCGTTCCCGCTTACCGCGAATGCGCTGCGATCAGCCCTAAGGTCCCTCACCCGCCTTCGGCGGGTTCGGGATGACATCGCGCTTTGGAGTTGTCGATGACATCACGTTTCGAATACCTGCAGAAATCTAAGCGCACTCCTCTGCGCTGGCGATCTTTGTCGCGAGCGTCACCGGCTCCACGCCCTTCACTGCGACCGTCCGTTCACCGCGGCGAATCAGAACGATCGCGCCGAGAATTGCGATCGACGCCAGCACCACGCGCAACGTCAGGGGCTCCGATGCGAGCAGCCATCCCAGGAACACGGCCACGATGGGATTCGCATACGTGTGCGTGGCCACCAGCGCCGGCGGGCAGCGTTGCAGGAGCCAGGTGTAAGCCGTAAACGCAACGATTGATCCGAAAGTGATCAGATAACCCAGCCCGAAGATTGACTGCAACGAAATCGCCGACCAGTGTGTGGCGTGGAACTCTCCCGTAACTACGGCGGCGATCAGCAGCATAGCCGCGCCGCAAAGCGTGGGCAGCGCGGTGCGGCCGAGCGCGTCGGTGGGCAGCTTGAGCCGCGGAGTGATCACCACTCCCGCGGACCACGAGAGCGAACCCAGGAGTACTGCCAGCAATCCCAGCAGGCTGGAGCCTTTGAGGTGAAGTTCAAAGCCGGTGAGGATGGCGACTCCGGCCACTCCCAAACCCAGGCCCAGTGCGCTGATGCGGCTGATCTTCTGTTGCCCCGCGAGCCACGCCAACACGACGATGAACATGGGCTCAGTCGCGATCAGTAACGCGGCCAGGCCCGAGCCTACATATTGCTCTGCCCAGTGCAGCGAGCCGTGACCAATCAGAAAGAACAGAGCGCCCAGAACGCAGCCTGAAATCCAGTGCTCGCGCGTCGGCCGAAACCCGCGCGCCCAGGCCCAAGCCAGCAGCACGCTGCCTGCGGTGGCGTGCCGGATTCCCGCCGTCACCAGCGGTGGGATCGTCGCGACGGCGTAACGAATCGCAAGATACGTCGACCCCCAGACGATATAAATGGCGGCGAAGGCCAGCGCCGTCTTGATGGTGTCGGCGCGATCGCGCGGGCTGGCGGGTTTGGGGTTGGGAACGATCACGGGTCTGCCTCCTATGATAGTCATCTTTACTTTGGGAAATCTGGTTTGGGGAAATCTGATATTCGGGAATCTGTCTCCCGGCGAGGCGGAGCCGCGAATTCTGGCGAGGAGCTGGGCGGGCTGAGCAAGGAACATGAACTAACCTCCAAAATATGTTTTGCAGGTTAGGTATACTGTAGGGGTCCTGCACCTAACTTGTCAAGAGCGTTTTGATGGTTAGATAATAGGAAATAGGCCGGAAAAGGAGGGATCTCCTGGCGGATACGAAAGAAGCAATGAGGGTCACGCGACGGCGTCCGCCGCGTTTCGAACTGATTGCGGGCGACGTCAGCCTCGACTTCGTCAACACGCTCGACGACCGCCACATCAAGCCCAAGGAGTTGCTGGAGACTTACCTCGATCTCGTCCGTTTCGGCGAAGATGCCGGCCTGCTCTCATTGCCGCAGGTGGACCGGCTCTTCGAGCGCAGCTATATCGAGCCGGAGCTCGCGGAGCGTGCGCTTAATCACGCACGCGAATTGCGCGAAGCCATTCACGATGTTTTCTGGGCGATCATGAATAAGCGTCCCGCGCCGCCGGGTGCTCTCGCCCGACTGAATGCCGCTGCGCAGGCCGCGGCTGGGCACATGCATCTGGTGCCGGCGAAGGGCGGCGGGTTCGAGTGGAGATTCGATGACTTCGGAGACTTCGACAGCCTGCTCTGGCCGATCGCTCGCGCGGCGGCCGATCTGCTGGTGTCGGATCAGTTGGCGTATGTGCGGGCGTGCTCGTCGAAAAACTGCGAATGGTTTTTTCTGGATGCCAGCAAAAACCACCATCGCCGCTGGTGCGACATGACGCGCTGCGGGAATCGTGCGAAGGTGCAGAGATTTTATGTGCGGAAGAAAGGCAGCGGCTAGATTCAGGGTGCCCCATTTCTCGCGCTTTTGCGAGAAGTGGGGATTTTGACTTGGTCGCATGAACGCTCACGACCGAGGGTTCGGAAATCATCAGGTGTACGTGTTCGGGCATGACGACGTAACCGATCACGGCGAAGCGGTATCTTGCGCGCATTTGCTCGAGGACGGTAAGGAACAGATCACGACGCGCCGGAGTGCCGAGCCGAGGCTGGCGATGGTGACAGCTCCAGGTGATGAAGTGCAGGCCACCATCCCCGTACTAGCGTTTCAAACCCCAGGGCCTGAGGAAACGGTATGGGTTCGAAAGCACAGAGGTCTGTGCCGGATGAACATTGTGGGCGCGTTTTTCTGTGGTTTTCCTGAAGTTAGGAATCGACGGAGAAAATCCCCACTTCTCGCAAAGTGCGGGAGAAATGGGGCACCCGGGCCGGGGGTGGGTCACCCGGCTGACTTAAAAATCTGCGCAAGCTCCGGGTCGAGTCTCGTTCTTTATACTTAATAGTTGGGAATGGACTGGACGGGCGGCAGGCTGGGCGGGCGCAGATGCGGCGGCAGCATGCACTATCGGAGGTCGAGCAACGTCCGGGCATTCTGCTAAAATCTATGGATATCTGAGGCGATCATTTATGTTGGTTGGACGAAAACTGGGATTGACGCTGGCTTTCGCGGTTCTGGTTGCACTGGCCTTTGGGGTCAGCTGCACGGGGTTTTTCCCGAAGAACAGTCTCACGGCGGTTACGATCCAGCCTCCGACCCCGCAGATCGAAGTGGGTACGCCCCAGACTTTACAGGCCTGGGGAACTTATGCGAACAACACCGGGACGAGCCAGATTACCAGCGGTGTGGTGTGGACCAGCAGCGATAACACGGTGCTGACGATCAACCCGTCCACAGGTGTGGCCACGGGCCAGGGCACGGGAGGCAGCGCCACAGTCACAGCCTCTGCGCAGGGTCTGAGCGGGACGGCTTCTGCGACGGTGTATCTGGGCACGCTCACCAGTTTCGAAGTGTGCATGGGTACATTTGGCGCCACAACTTCTTGTTCCGACGGTTCCAGCCCGCTGATTTGGAATGCGGACGCTTCGGGCACCCCGACTCAGACCTTCGTCGCACAGGGCGTCTCCGGCGGCACCACATATGACTTTACGACTGCGTCCACGTGGACGGTGGTGGGGAGTGCAGCCGGGATTCAGTGCACGAATAGCAACGTCTCTCCAGAGACCTGCCAGGTGACCGAAAATACGACGGCGGGTACATATCCTGTTACCGTGACCTACGGCACGACGAACGCGGCCACAATCAACGTAGTCGTAACGAATTAAGGGCGGACGGCCGCTTCTGTATCGCTGGGGAGTTTTTGGACCTTGGCGCCGGGCTTCGCCCCTTCGACTTCGCTCAGGGCAGGCTCTGGCTTGGACAGCCGAGGCGGCTGTCTCTACATGGATCGTGGTGGCTTCGGGCTGTTGGCTTCCGGCTTTCGACTTCTCGCCTTAAACTTCCCGCTTCCAGTTCAAAACGTCTAGACCTCAGACTTCGGCTTGGTTTGCCGAGGTCTGAGGTCTGGCGTTTGACGGCTATGTGCTGCGGAAGCGAGTTATTTTTTCTCTTTCTCTTCCTTGGGAGCGGGCTTGGGCTTGGCCGCTGGCTTGGCCTGGGACTTGGGCTGGCTCTTGGGTTGAGGGCGAGCTTCGGTCTGCGGACGAGACTCAGCCTGTGGGCGAGCTTCGCTCTGCGGAGTGCTCTGTCGCATTGCCTCGTTGTTTCTCACGGGCGGAGTGACGGGACGCGCCAGGTTGCTACGGGGCTCGGCGGTGTTGCGGTTCACCGCCGGGGCCGGTCCACGGGCTTCTTTGGGCGACATGGCCGGGGCATGATATTCCCCACCTGCGGACTTGGCGGCGACTACACCCTTTCCGCTGAATTCGCCGGGGCGGGCAGTGGCTGCGATCGCCGGACGTCCATGATTTTCAGACGCGAAATTTGCCCGGTTCTGGCTAGCCATCTGCACGTGTTGGGTCTGTGCGGCCACGGGCGGCGTGTGCGGTTCGCGGGCGTAGGCCTCTTCCTGCGCACTGGCGCGCACGGTGAGTCCGCCTTCGCCGCCGTTGAACGCGACGTGCGAGTCGTTGTTGACGATGACTGTGCGGTTGACGTAGACGTTGGTGATGTGAACGGTGTCGACGTGCATCACGGCGGTGTTGTAGAAGAACGCTCCGCCACGCCACTCGCCGCCGCCGAAGCCGACGCCGCCGTAGCCGAAGCCGTAGTTCACGCCACCGTAGAATCCGACATGCGGACCCCAGTAGCCTTCGTTCCAGCCGTAGAATCCGTTGTTCCATCCCCAGTAGCCGGGCGTCCAGAGCAGGCCTGGCGTGGGGGCTTCCACCCAGGTGCCGGGCACCCAGTAGTAGCCAGCATCGTCATTCCAGGCCCAGAAACCGGGAGTCCACAGATAGCCGGGGCTGGGGCAGATGGGCTGTTCGTACACTGGCAGAGCGGGCGGGGCGATGCGGACGTTGAAGCTGATGCCGACCGAAATCTGCGCGAAGGACGCGGTTGAAAGCGAGAGTAAGACTGCGAATAGCAAAGCGTAAACAACAGGGTGTTTGCGGTTCATGGAATGTTCCTCTTTCGTTTTTTCTTTAAATTCTTTTTGACCCGCGCCGGTCACGGTTTTCCGGCGAAGTGCGTTTGACACCAGATTACCAAGAATCGCCGATGGCCATGTAGCCAAAGGTGTCTTGGTAGGAGGTGTCCTTTAAATTGCTCTCAGTTGGTGTAAACCCCGGAGTGGGGCGGATGTTGTGGGCGGGAAGGGGTTTGGAATGTGTGGGTTTGGGGTGGGCTCCGGAGGCAGAGGTCAAAAGGGTACAAGAGTCAAAATCCCCACTTCTCGCAAAAGACGCGAGAAATGGGGCACCCGGCGCGGGCTGACTACAGAGATTAGTTTGCTTTTTTGCCTTTGGCGATGCGGGCGTCGATGGGCTTGCGGCCGGCGAAGCCTTCGTTGGTGCCGTGCCAGTGAGTGATGGATTTTTCGCCGAGCTTCCAGCAGAGAAGAATGATCTGGCCTTCGACATCGCAGGGGAAATCGAGCAGGCCAATGCTGAGATCTTTGACTTGCACGCCGATGGAATCGATTTCGGCGAGAGCGTCGCGCACGCGCTGCTCGGCCTTGGCGCGCTCGGCTTTGCGGCGGGCGATGGGAACGATGTCGACGAAAGTGCCGCCGTTGAGAAAGATGCGGTGATTGGTGGCCTGCATCTCGGACTCGACTTCGTCCATGATTTGTTTTCCGGCGATGGCGCCGCGCAGAAGCGACTCGAGCACGGAGAGCAGCGACTGGGCTTCGTCGAGAGTGAAGGTGCGATCGGGCATTGGGGCGGGCTTGGGCTGCGTCTATTTTACCGCATTTGGGGAACAGGGGTTAGGGGTCAGGGGTTAGGGGCAAGTGTTAAGGGCTGGAGGCGCTGCCCCACTACTGTTGGTTACCACTGATTGTTTTTTTTCTTTTTGCCTTTTCCTAACTCTTCTAATCCTCTCGCTGGTTACACCGCAGTCGCAGTCGAGGGCTAATCCCTAGCCCCTAGCCCCTGATCCCTATTTCGCCGGAGGCTTGATGAATTCTACGTCGAGGTTGATGGTGATTTCGTCGCCGACTACGCCGGGGGCGCCGTTGACGCTGAAGTCCTGGCGGATGACTTTGGTGGAGGCGGAGGCGCCGCGGCGGGGGTTGCCCCAAGGATCTTTAATCGCGGGGGATGGGCCGTCGACGTCGAGGACGACTTCTTTGGTGACGCCGTGAATGGTGAGATCGCCGGCGACTTTCAGCTTGCCGGCTCCGGCGGGTTCGATTCTTTTCGATTTGAAAGTGATGGTGGGGTATTTCTGCACATCGAAAAAGTTGGGGCTGCGCAGATCGTTGTCGCGCATCTCGACGCGGGTATCGACCGAAGCGGCGTCGATGCTGGCTGTGATCTGGTCTTTGGCGGGATTGGCTTCGTCGACGACGATGGTGCCGCTGACTTTGGTGAAGGCGCCGCGGACGGTGGAGATTCCGAGATGGCGCACGGTGAATTGCGCCGATGAGTGCATGGGATCGATTTGCCAGGTGTCTTGTGCGATCAGCGTCGCGGCTGGGATGAGGAAGAGTGCGATGACGAGTGCGAATCGGGTGCGCGGCATAAATGCTCCCTGGTGTGGATTTGTTTTGAGTTTGTACAGTGTAGCAGGAGGGGGCTCCGGGCTCCGGCTATCAGGCTTCGGCTTGTTAGACGGGAGCGCCGGGCGTCGCCCAGGCTCTGACAGCCGAGGCGGCTGTCTCCACATGGCTTGTGCCGAGGCTGTCAGCACATGAGTCTTGCAGGGCTTGAGAGCTGAAGCCCGAAAGCTGAAGCCTGAAGCCGGTTTTAGCGGCCTTGCGAGGGGTCTGCGGTGGTTGCGGTGTTGACGTCGATGTGCAAACGCTCGGCGGCGAGGATTTTTGGGGCGATGCAATCTCCGTCGGGGTTGTAGTTGGTGCAGTGTGCGGCGGTGGCGGTGCGGGGGGATTGCGCGAACTGCCAGACTTCGGCGAAGGGGATACCGCTCTCGGGGGGGCTCGGCGGGCGCGTGGGCGGATTTGCAGGAAACGAACATCCGGGCGCGGGCGGGCAGGCGTCGTTAGTGACCCAGTAGACGATGTGGCGGCCGGCGGCGTTGGCACGAATGTCTTCGGCGGTGACGATGTTGTCGTCATCCGCGGCGGGAACGCCCGAGCAGTAGATGCCGGCGCGAAATCCGGCGGTGATGACGCCGTCGACCCAGGCGTAGATGTAGGCTTTCTGTTCGGGGAGCATGCGTCCGCCTTGCTCCTGATCGAGGAAGATGATGGTTTGGGGGGGGAAACCTTCGCGGTGGGCGGCAGCGGCGGCGGCTTGCGCGTCGGACTGGCCGAGACGGGCGGCTTTGGCGATGGGTTTGAGTTCGGCATAGAGGCGTCCGTTGAAGAGCACTAGGAATCCGAAGCCGGCGGAGGCGACGGCGGCGCGGTGGCCAGTCCAGGAGTTGGTTTTTTCGCCGGGGGGATGGTTGAGCCAGTAGCCGGTGTAAGAGAAAGTTTCGTGCAGGGCCTTGAGGTTGGCGTCGCCGGGGTAGGCGTTGCGGTCGAAGCCGAGGTAGGAGGTTTGCGCTTGCAGCGTGACGCACAGAAAAATCAACGACGCGGCGAGGCGATTCGGGTTCATCGATTTCATCTTAAACGAGCGGACCTCAGCGGCTAAAGCCGCGGATTCAAGCGTGGTTTAGGCGGCACGAGTGGAACTCGTGCCCTTCCCGATTCTTGCTCGCTTTGCATCGGGACCGGCGCTTCCGGCAGGAGACGTAGCAAGCTACGTCTCTACGACGCCGTCGTCACCCCCCGATGTGCACCATGGTTCTTGAGGCGGGGACGAAATCGGGCTCGCCGATGTGGTGGCGCTCTTCTTTTTTCTGGATTACTCCATGGATGAATTCGGCTAAGTCTTCGTCGCTGGCGCCGCGGCGCATTTGGGCGTGGAGGTCGTGGTCCCACACAGAAAATAAGCAGGTGCGGATTTTGCCGTCGCTGGTGATGCGGATGCGGCTGCAGTGTCCGCAGAAGGGATGAGAGACGGGGGCGATGATGCCGATTTCGCCGACGCCGTCGTCGAAGCGGTAGCGGCGTGCGGTTTCGGAGCGCGCGTGGGGGATTTCGACCAGCGGGCGGTATTCGGCCATGCGAGCCAGGATTTCGTCGAGCGTGACTACCGTGGTCGGCGACCAGGTGCGGCCTTCTTCGAGTGGCATGAATTCGATGAAGCGGACGGTGACGCCTTCTTCGCGGGCGAACATGCCGAAGGGGATGATTTGGTCTTCGTTGAAGCCACGCATGAGCACGCAATTCACTTTCAGCGGCCAGAGTCCGGCGCGGCGGGCGGCGCGGATGCCGGCTAGGACGTGGTCGTATCCGTTGGGGACGCGGGTGATGCGGGCGAAGCGGTCGGGGTCGACGGCGTCCATGGAGACGGTGACGCGGGTGAGGCCGGCGGCTTTCAGCGGTTGGGCGAGATCGGCGAGAAGGTGGCCGTTGGTGGTGAGCGCGATGTCGAGGGGGTCGGAGGCGTTTCCGTTGGGCTGGCGGAGTCGGGCGAGGTCGCGGACAAAATCCACGACGCCTTTGCGCAGGAGTGGCTCGCCGCCGGTGAGGCGGACTTTCGTGATCCCCATCCCAACCAGGACGCGGGCCATGCGGAGGTAATCGTCGAACGCCAGGTCGCCGTAGAGCGCACCTTCGTTGCCGGTGCGGCAGTAGACACACTTGTAGTTGCAGCGGTCGGTGATGGAGATCCGCAGGTCGGTGATGCGGCGTCCGAATTTGTCGACGAGGTGCACGGCTTTTGGCTCTTGGCTTTTGGCTCTTGGCTTTTGGCTCTTAGCTTCTAGCTCTTAGTTTCTAGCTTCTAGCTCTTAGCTACACCCTACGGCGTTGGGGCCTTGCTCTGGTTGAGCTAAGAGCGGATTCGGAAAACGCACAGACCGTGGGACCATCCGGCGGGCTGTTTCCTTTCCAAGGCGCTCGTTGCGGTCGGAAACCCACAAGTTGATTATAGTCGGGAGGAGACGCGTCGTGGCTTCATGCAACAGAGTCAAGCTCTGAGCGTTTTTACGAATGCCCGGAAATCCTCTCCGTGAGCGACCGAGTCGACACCAATTCCTTCGACATAGACAGTGATGACCTCGTTCCGCGCAGAGCATAGGTAACCGAAGAACACTCGGCCACTGCTCGTATCGGCTCCGTAAAAAAAAGCGCCAAGAATGCCGCGGTCTCTGAACTGTGGTTCCAATTCGACATACCCGTCTTTAAGACCTTTCTTCTCGGCGCTGACGCGAATTTCGCACAGCGTTTTGAACTGCTCGGGGGTCAACTCTTTCTCAAACCGTAGGAGTCCTATTGTTGCTTGCTGCCTGTCCGTACGAAAGGCGAGTTTGTCGTCTTCCTGAGAGACGACATGCCATCCGTCAGGCGGCGCAATCGAGCTATTGCCGATTAAAAATCTGGTCTCTGCCATCGATCTCTCACGCACGAACTGAAAAATAGCTCACTTTGATACGACGGTCCCAAGCGCCTTCTCAACCGCGGCCTCCGCGAGCGGGGCCATGATCTTGAATCCTGCGGGGTTGGGGTGCAGGCCGTCGTCGGCTAAATCTTTTTTCAGGAGGCCTTTGTCGTCGACCAGGGCAGTGAAGTAGTCGAGGTAGAGGCAGTCGGGGTGCGCGGCTACATATTCCTTCAGCCATTTGTTGAGGGCGAGGATTTTTTCTGGGGAGCGTTGGGCGAAGAAATCTTTCGAGCGATCGGTGTAGTTATGAATCGGCAGCACTGACGAGAACACGACACCGATGTGATTGACGCGGGCGAGCTCGGCTAGAGACGCGTAGTCGGACTCGATATCTTCTAAGCGCATGGGGCCGGTGTTGCCGGCGATGTCGTTGGTGCCGGCTAGGATTACGACGACTTTGGGTTGCAGATCGATTACGTCCTGGCGGAAGCGGACCAGCATTTGCGGGGTGGTCTGGCCTCCGATGCCGCGGTTGATGTAGGGTTTGCCGGGGAAATATTCGTCGAGATGCCAGATGTCGGTTATGGAGTCTCCGAAGAATACGACGCGGTTCTCGCCCGGCGCGGGGGGCTTGAGGGCGGCGTTGGCTTCGCGGTAGCGGGCGAGCTGTCCGAAATCGTCCGTGAAGACGGCGATGCGCCGGGCGCGGTACTGGTCGAGGCCGGCGAAACCGGTGGTGGGGATGGCGGGCGGGGCGGGCTGAGCCGGTTGTTGGGCTACGGCGGAAACGGCGAGGAAGAGAACTAACGCGACCGCCTGGAAGTTGCGAGATGATTTCATGTGGTTGTCCTTGGCGTAATCACGAAAACGTTGAAAACTGTTTTACGATGGCGCTGAAAAGTCGTTTCGTTAAGATCGTTCCAGTAAGACCAATCACGGCTTGCCGACACTCGCCTGCGCGATCGCCTTCTCTGCTAGCGGCGCCATGACTTTGTATCCGGCGGCGTTCGGATGCAGTCCTTCGTCGCTGAGATTGCGCTGCAGCATGCCTTTGTCGTCGACAACGGCTGAGAAGTAGTCGAGATAGACGAATCCATTCTTCGCGCAGTAATCCTTGAGCCAGGTGTTCAGAGCCAGGATTCGTTCGCGCGGACGCAGGGCGAAGGACTCCTTCGCATCGTCGGTGTAGTTGTTCACCGGAAGCAGAGAGGAAAAGACGATTCGAATGTGATGCAGGCGCGCCAACTCGGCCATGGATGCGTAGTTGGCTTCGATGTCCTCGTTGCGGGTAGGGCCGGTGACACCGGCAACGTCGTTGGTTCCGGCCAGCACGACCAGGACTTTGGGCTGCAGGTTGATCACATCCTGGCGGAAGCGGACCAGCATTTGGGGAGTGGTCTGGCCGTCGATGCCGCGGTTGAGGTAGGGCTTGCCGGGGAAATAGTCTTCCAGCTTCCAGTAATCGGTGATGGAGTCGCCGAGGAACACGACTCGATTCTCCGCGGCCGCGGGAGGCTTGAGGGCGGCGTCGGCGTCGCGGTAGCGCTTGAGTTCTCCGAAGTCGTCGGTGTAGATGGCGAGGCGCGAGGCGCGGTATTGGTCCAGGCTGGGGGAGGCGGTGGTGGGGATCGTCGGCAGGGGCTGCTGAGCCAGGGCGCTGAGTGCAAGCAGAGCTGGGACGGCGAAAATCATGGTGCGGGATCGCATGGCGGGAATGCTATCACGGGGGTTGATCCAGCGGGAGCGCGGCAAGTTTGCCGTGCCGCGAGGGCATTGCCGCCTTACCCATGCGAGCGGAGGCGTACCCTGGGCGAGAATCAGAATGAGTGCCTTTGGGCGAAATGAAGCATTGCCACCTTACGCATGCGCGTCGCTGCGCTTGGCTGAACGGCGAGGCGCCCGTTCCCACACAAGCCTTCCGCGCCCACACAATGCCTCCGTCTCCACACTCGCCGAGTCAGGAGTAGACTGTCAGGTTCTCGGAGGCATCATTCCTATGAATTGGCCGGGAAGAATCGTTCTACTTATTGCCATTTTCGTTTCTTTGTTCCTGTTCTCGCGGAAGTTTGGGCGGGCGCTGCGGATTATTCTGGCGGCGAAGCCGGACGCGGATTTCAAGCTGCGGCCGATCGGGCCGCGCATTCGCAAAGTCCTGTGGGAAGTGGCGGCGCAGGGGCAGGTGATTGCGCAGAGGCCGCTGCCGGGGCTGGCGCATGCGTTCGTGTTCTGGGGATTTTGCGTGTTTGCGCTGGTTACGCTGAATCACTTTGCTACGGGCTTCGGTTTTCCATTTCTATCGCGGGATAGCTTTTGGGGGCGTGGTTATTTTCTGGTCGCTGGCGTATTTGCGGTGGCGGTTGCGATTTCGATTGCGGGGCTGGCGTTTCGAAGATTTGTAATTCGTCCGAAGTGGTTGGAGCCACTGTCGCCGGAGTCGGGGCTGATTGCCTTTTTGATTTTTGCGTTGATGGTTACATATCTGGCTACGTTCTGGGTGCCGGAGGGGACCACGGCCGGCTGGGCCTGGTGGTGGGCGCACACGGCGGTGTTGCTGGTGTTTTTGCCGCTGATTCCTAGCACCAAGCATATGCACCTGGTGCTGAGTCCGGTGACGATTTTTCTGGAGCGCGACGGGTTCAGCAAAATTCCGCCGCTAGTGGGAGATGAAGATTTTGGGCTGGTCGAGGGCAAGGATCTTACGCAGATCGCGGCGTTGCAGGCTTATTCCTGCGTGGAGTGCGGTCGGTGCACGGAGCATTGTCCGGCGAACACTACGGGGAAGATTCTGAATCCCAAGGAAATTATTCTGGGCGAGCGACATTACCTGGACGAGTTTGGACCGAAGAGCAGCGAGCCGCTGCTGGGAAAATATCTTTCGATGGAGGCGGCGTTTCAGTGCACCACGTGCGGGGCTTGCGAATTTCAGTGTCCGGTGGGGATTCAACATTTGCCAATGATTATTGGGCTGCGGCGCGGCGCGGTGAATACCGGGAAATGGGACAACTCGCACGGCGGCGAAATGTTTGTCACGCTGGAGCGGCAGGGGAACGCGCTGGGATTTCCGCCGTCGGACCGGGAAAAGTTTATCGAGAAAAACGGGCTGCCGTATTTCGATGGCACGCAGGAATATTGCCTATGGATGGGCTGCCTGGGATCGTTTGATCCAAATGGGCGGAAGATTCTGCTGGCGCTGGTGGAAGTGATGCGGCATGTGGGGATTACTTTCGGAGTGTTGCGGCAGGAAAAATGCAGCGGTGATCCGGTGCGGCGGCTGGGCAACGACTATCTGTTTGGGGAGCTGGCACAGGGGAATCTGGAAAATATTCGCGCGGGCGGCGTGAAGAAGATGGTTTCGATTTGTCCGCATTGCGTGCGAACGATTGGCGAGGACTGGAAGGAACACGGCGGGAACGTCCAGATCGAACATCACACAGAATTGATGGACCGGTATCGGGACAAGCTGCCTTTGGGCGGCAGCAATGACGAACAGAAGAAGACGGTGTTTCATGACGCGTGTTATCTGGGGCGCTATCGCGGCGTTTATGACGAGCCGCGCGATGTGATTGCGCGGTATGGCAAAGTCGTGGATCCGCCGCGGGCGCGGGAACGCGGCTTCTGCTGCGGGGGCGGGGGCGGGCTGATGTTTCTGGGAGAAGAAACCGGCAAGCGCGTGAACCTGGAGCGCGCGCAGGAATTGGTGGCGACGGGGGCGAGCGTGGTGGCGGCGGCGTGTCCGTTCTGCAACTCGATGTTGAGGGATGGGCTGGCAGCGGCTTCGGCTACGCCGCCGGAGTTGCTGGATGTGGCGCAGATTGCGGCGGCGGCAATTGGGAAGGAGAAGAGTGTGTAGCCCGAATTCTTGCCACGGATTTGCGGATCAACGGGGCACAGCGGTTGGCTTTGCTTAGCGGTTGGCTAGAGTCGCAATTTCCCCAAGGCCTAGCAGTCTTTGGTCCGCGGTCACCAGCGTTAGCTTCAGCACTTTGGCAGTGGCGGCGAGGAATCGGTCGGCGGGATCTGCCTGCGATAGAGGCAGCGCCATGCCGATACGCACAATCTCTTGGGTCAGCGGAGCTTCCCGCAACTGTTCCGCCGCGCGTTCGACCCAGGCGTAAGGATTTTCCACGCGAACGCGGCCCTTCTGCATGAGCGTCAGAGCTTCCCACACGCTCACCGGGGACAGCCAGAGCTCGTTATCGGACTCCGACAATTCCGCACGCACGCGCCTACCTAGGCGTGCCGGCTCAAGTTTGCTCCAAATCCAGATGTGCGTATCCAGAAGCAGATTCAATCGCGGTAGGCCTCGATGTCATCCAGATCGATGATGGGGGAAACTATATCGCCAACGATCTCGGCGGTCCCTACCATGTCGCCTACAAACTTGCGCTTGCGGTCGGGGCCCGCCGGAACTACTTCAGCCACCGGAAGGCCATGGCGCGTAATGCGCAGGGGCTGGCGCGTTTTGTGAACCTGTTCGATAAGCCCGAGACACTGGGCTTTGAACTTAGAGATAGGAATATCCTTCATGACCACTATTTTAACCAATGATCAATATAATGGTCAATGGAAAATGGCGGCTCAGCGCTCATAGAAGCAGTTCTGATGCGGGTTCAGCAGAATCACCGGGGGCTGGCTAAACTCCACAATCAATACCTCGAGCTGAGGTGTGCCCGCATTCTGCGGGTCCGTCACCGTCAATCTCCGGTCAAGAGAGATGCTGTGGTCGGGCAGGTATTCCCAATGCTCCTGGACCGAATCGTATTTCTTGCCGTTCCGGAGCTTGAGGTGTTGCTCCATCGTCCCGTCGGCGCGGAGTATGAGGGTATCGCTGTCGATACCCCAATGAGCGCAGTCACTCCTAACCACGAGTCGCCACTCGCCGGTGAGCAGATTATGCGCTTCCGCGGGGTTCGGCGTTTTTCTACAACTCGCTATGCCGAGCTGTAGTGCGAAAACCAAAGCGCCGAGAGCGATCCGGCTGCGCCAGGCATTCACTTCACGCTCCTGCTTTGGTTTTCTTCACTTCTTCGATCAGCGACGGGACGATGTCGAACAGGTTTCCGACTACAGCGTAATCGGCGATTTCGAAGATGGGGGCTTCGGAATCTTTGTTGATGGCGATGATCGCGCGTGAGCCTTTCATGCCGACGATGTGCTGGATAGCGCCGCTGATTCCGAGTGCGAGGTAAAGTTTTGGCGCTACGGTTTGGCCGGAGGAGCCGACCTGGCGGTCCATGGGGAGCCAGCCGGAATCGCAGATGGGGCGGGAGGCGGCGAGTTCACCGCCCAGGGCGTCGGCGAGTTGCTTCGCCATCTCGATGTTTTTCTGCTCTTTGATACCGCGGCCGACAGAGACGATGATTTCGGCTTGCGTGAGGTCGACCGCCTGTTTGACTTCTTTGAAAACTTCCTGCGGCTGGTTGCGGATTACGCCGTCGGCGATCGTGATGCTTACTGCTTCGACCGGGGCAGCGGCTGCGCCGGATTCGGCTTTGTCGCCGCGGAAGGAGCCGTTCTGGAACGTGGCGAACCACGGGGCGTCGCTGGTGAAGCTGACGTCGGCGGCGAGCTTGCCTTGAAACATCTGGCGGGTGAAGGTGAGCTTGGCGTTTTCGAGCTTGAAGCCGATGCAGTCGCTGATCACGGTGCGTCCCATGGCGGTGGCGAGCTTGGGGACGAAGTCGCGGACCTGATAGGTGTGCGGCATCAGCACCAGCTTGGGCTGTTTCGTCGCGAGGAATTGTTTCAGCGCGGCGGCGAAGGCATCGGGAGTGTAGGGCTCGAGCTTGGGGGACTCGACCGCGTAGACTTTCGCAACTTTTTTCGCGGCTACTTCCGCAGCCAGCGTGTTGACGCTGGCGCCGACTACGGCGGCTTCGAGGGACCATCCGGTGGCGGCGGCGATGGCTTGGCCGGCGGTGATGGTTTCCCAGGAGACGCGGTTGAGTTTGGATTCGCGTTGTTCGACGATGACGAGGATTGAATCAGGCATAAGTCAGCTCTTAGCTCTTAGCTTTTGGCTTTTAGCGTTTAGCTTGAGTCAAAACCTAAGTCAAAACCTGCCGAGCTTTCGCTCGGCGGACGGGCAAGAGTGCCCGTCGCCACACAAGCATTTTCCACACGGGCGCTTACAGGACGCGTAGTTCATTTCGCAGTTTGTCTACCAGCTTCTTTGCGATTTCGGCGGGCGCACCTTCGATCACTTCGGTTTTTTTTGTTTTTTGGGGGATGTAGAGGCGCTCGATTTTTTGTAGATTTTCGCCGATGGCGGATTGCACTTCGGCTAGCGGCACTTTTCTCATTGGTTTGTTTTTGGCTTGCTTGATGCCGATTAAAGTCGCGTAGCGCAGTTTGTTGATGCCGGACTGGATGGTCAGGACCGAGGGCAGCGGCATGTCGACGAACTGGAAAAATCCGGCTTCGAGCTCGCGCTTTACCTTGATTCCGCCGGGCGTTTTTTCGATCGCCATGATGATGGTGGCGTGCGGCCAGCCCAGCAATTCGGCGAGGATGACTCCGGTTTGCGCGTAGCCGTAGTCGTCGGATTGCAGGCCGGTGAAGATCAGGTCGAATTTTTCGTTTTTGATGGCGGCGGCGAAAGCTTTGGCGGTGTTGAAGGCGTCGAGGCCGACGAAGGCGTTGTCTTCGAGATGGATGGCGCGGTCCGCGCCCTTGGCTAAGGCCTCGCGCAACACTTGCTGGGCGCGGGCGGGGCCGCTGGTAATTACGACCACTTCGCCGGTGTGCTTTTCGCGCTGGCGCAGAGCTTCTTCCAGGGCGAAGGCATCGGGCTCGTTGACTTCGTAGGGGACTTCGTCGCGGATCCAGGTGCCGGTTTCGTTGAGTTTGAGGGGGGCGTCTTTCTGCGGCACCTGCTTCATGCAGACCAGGATTTTCAAGATATGACTCCTTACTCAGCGGCTTCCGGGAGCCGAGGGAAACTCTTTAGTATAAATGAGCCGCTGGCATTTGGCACTTGGCATTTAGCTGGTGGAAAAGTCCTGCTCAGTTAAATCGAGCCAGTCTGTCTCCTTGCCGGCTGCGGCGGAGGGGCTGTCGAGCTTTGCTCGACTGGACAGCCGAGGGCGGCTGTCCCCACATGAGCATCGTGGCGAATGGCTGAGTGCTGATTACTCCGTGATCACCACGGACTGGCCGGTGATGTCGAAGCGTTTGCGGCAGCGCAGGTTCTTGCAGGCCATTACGTCGTCTTTGCGGACCATGTAGTTTCGGGCCTTGGCGAAGCGGGCGCGGTCGCGTTCGTCGGCGCGGCCGGCGAGTTGGCGTTTCTTGGTGCGGACCAGCCAGGTGACTTCGTACTCCGCGGCTTGATGGCAGTGGGGACAATTCAGATTCGCCGGCTTCTTTTCCTGACGCTCGTCGAAAAATTCACGTTCTTCCATAAAGGTCGTCGTTGGTCGGTCGTCGTTGGCCTAAATATTCCTTCCGCAGCCACGGCGCTCCAACCGCGAAAGACGATTATTGCAGGTTTGTGAGCTACAAGCTATGGCAACATGCTATGGCAACATGGAAGCGATGGCGGGGAGAAGATGGCCAGGAAGAAAAAGGCGAAGCGGTTTAGTGCGGTCACGGCGGTGAAGGAGTTGGCGCGGGAGCGTGTGGGTGCGCCTCCGTCCGGGCAAGTGGTGCAGGAGAAAAAGAAGAAGCCGGAGAAACACAAGCCTACGCTGGGGAAGATGCTGGGCGAGACCGAGTAATAGACCGGCGGCCGTCGCGCCGTCGTTCGGCAATCGTTGCTTAGCAATCGTCGCTCAGGAATCGTCGCTCAGCAATCAGTGTTCAGCAATCAATTGAAAGTGGCCGTTACGATTGTGTCGGTCTGCAGGAGTAGGACGCAAGTTGACGTGCCGGTGCAGGCACCGCCAGACCAGCCTCCGAATGTTGAGGGAGGAACTGGGGTAGCCGTGAGCGTAACGGTCGCTCCGCTCGGAAAACTATCAATACAGCTCACGTCCTGGCTTGCGCAACCGAAGCCCCCGGTTGAGCTGGTTATAGTTCCTGTACCGCTGCCAAGAAAGTTAATGGTTAGAGTTGGCTCCCCTCCGCCATCGCCGCCATTACCTGTAAAGCAAACCACGTTCGCCGTCATATTGCCGGTCACGATGGCCCCGGATGACGACACGCCCGACCCATCAGTGTTGGTCTGCACCGTTGCGGACACCAGCGTGCCTCCGCATTCCTGGCCGGTTGCAGTCAGCAAACCGGTCGAAGAAATAGTAAACATTTGAGGGGAACTTGAAGCCCAGGTTACCTGGCTCGTAATATCCTTCGTCGCCGGTGGGTGGAGATAGCTTCCGAGTGCTGTGAGCTGCACCTGTAACCCCGCGTCAGCGCCGACCGGAATATTCGACGCTCCGAAAGTTTCCGTTGTTGGCTGAATGGTGATCGACTGCAACGTCTGCGGGTCTCCGCAGCTGGAAACACTGAGCAGCGAAATTGCGGCGAATATGAGGGCAAAGATGCCGAGCCACTTCGCTTTCATGAACACTCCTGGGACCAAGCGCCAGCGAAACACGCGCAGCTGGGGCTGGGGCAAATCTAATCAATGGCGAAGGGAAAAGCAATATCAAGGGAGGCGACCAAAACGGGTTCGATGCGCCACTTGGACCCGGCTTCGCATACAGTTTGGAAGCGCTCACCCTTTGACGGCTTCGGCGACCACGGCGGCGAAATCCCGGACGTCTTCTTCGGTGGTATCGAAGGAGCACATCCAGCGGACGATGCATTCTTCTTCGATCCACATGTAGAAGAAGTAGCGGGCCTTGATTTTTTCGACGGCGTGGCGGGGGATTTGGACGAATACTCCGTTGGCCTCGACGGGCCAGACTACTTTGACGCCGGGAATGCGGCGGATTTCTTTTTCCAGCAGGCGCGCCATGCGGTTGGCGTGCTCGGCACTGCAGCGCCAGAGGTTGTCCGTGAGCAGGGCTTCGAATTGCACGGCGATGAAGCGCATTTTTGAGGCCAGCTGCATGCCTTGTTTGCGCAGGTAGAGGAAGTCGCGGCTCAGGCCGGGGTTGCTTGCGCCGGAGTTGCTGACGCCTTGATTGAAAAAGATAACGGCTTCGCCGCCCATCATGCCGTTCTTGGTGCCGCCGAAGGAGAGCACGTCTACGCCGAGGTCGCGCGTGGCTTGACGCAGAGATTGTCCGAGACTGGCGGCGGCGTTGGCGAGGCGGGCGCCGTCCATGTGCAGGAACATTTCATGGTCTTTCTGCTCATGAGCGAAGCGAGCCAGGGCTTGAATCTCTTCGGGCTGGTAAACGGTTCCCATCTCGGTGGATTGCGTGATCGAAATGACGCGGGGCTGCACGTGGTGCTGGTCGCCGATGCCATGGTAAGCGTGGCGGACGGACTCGACGGTGATTTTGCCATCGTGATGAGGCAGGGGGATCAGCTTGCAGCCGGTGTGCTTCTCGGGGGCGCCGCATTCGTCGGTGTAGATGTGGGCGTAGTCGCTGCAGAGAACCGCGTGGTACGGGCGATTCAGGGACTGTAGGCCGAGCACATTCGCTCCGGTGCCGTTGAAGGTGAAAAAGACGTCGATGCCGGGGCCGAAATGTTCCTCGAATTTGGCGATCGCGGAACGGGTGTAGGGGTCGTCACCGTAGGCGACGACGTGTCCCTGGTTGGCGCGGGTGATGGCTTCGATGATTTCTGGATGGACGCCGGCGTTGTTGTCGCTGGCGAAATTGCGGGTGATCAGTTTGGGGGCTGGTGGCATAGGAAAAACTAATGTAGCAGAGCGGGGCGCGGTGGGATGGGATTACGGGGAAACGTGGTGTGTTACCTAAATTCGTTTGCCACAGGGGACACGGGGGGCACCGGCTCGAGCCGGCAGTGCCGAGGGTGCGGGAATGGCGACTGGTCTACGGTCCTAATTAAATTTTGCGTCCGTGGAAGGGTCTGGCGAATCTTTATGTGCACGGTTAACTTAGGCGTGCGAGCCGCGTCCAACAGGGGATGAGCAGCTTTTAAAGTTAGGCTGGCTCGGGTTGCAGAAGTCTGATTGCAGAACCGGAAATCGCGGTGTAAGCTAAGAAATCCATGGCGAACAATATTCGAAAGTGTGGTCGAAGAGACGCGGCGTTGGGATGGTTGCTCGCGCTGGCGCTGGCGGCGGGGTTCACGGTCGGCTGCACCAGTCATGCGGCACAGAGCGCGCACGCCGGCGGGCCGCAAGGAATGCCGGTGAAGGTGCTGGAGGCAACGGCCGTGCCCGTGGCCGATTCAAGCGAGTATGTGGCGACGGTGAAGTCGCGGGATTCAGCCGTGATCATGCCGCAGGTGGAAGGGCAGATTACGCAGATATTTGTGCACTCCGGCGACCGCGTGCAAGCGGGCAGTCCGATGATGGAGATTGACCCGTTGAAGCAGCAGGCCACGGTGAAGAGCCAGGAGAGCGCACGGGCGGCGCAGGAAGCGAACCTGATCTGGGCGAAAAAGCAGTATGAGCGCACGCAGGGGCTTTCCGCCGCGGGAGTGGTGAGCAAGCAGGATCTGGACCAGGCGAAGTCGACGCTGGACGCGGCCCAGGCGCAGATGGATTCGCTGGCTTCGCAGGTGCGAGAGCAGGAAGTGCAGTTGCACTACTACAAGGTGGTTGCGCCGCGCAGCGGTATTGTGGGCGATATTCCGGTGCGCGTGGGCGATCGTGTGACCACGACGACCCAACTTACGACCGTGGATAAGCCCGGCAGCCTGGAGATTTATGTGTATGTGCCGATCGAGCACTCGGGCCAGCTGAAGATGAATCTTCCGGTGCAGGTGCTGGACAGCGACGGCAAGGTGCTGGCCAATTCGCGGGTGAGCTTTATTTCTCCGCAGGTGGATAACGCGACGCAAACCGTGCTGGTGAAGGCTCTGATTGCCAACAGCAATGACGCGCTGCGGCAGTCGCAGTTTATTCGCGCGCGGGTGGTGTGGGGAACGCACAGCAATCCGGAGGTTCCAATTCTGGCGGTGTCGCGGCTGGCGGGGCAATACTTTGCTTTCGTGGCTGAACCGCAGCAGAATGGGGCCTTTGTCGCGCGGCAGAAACCGTTGAAAATCGGGCAGACTGTGGGCAACGATTTTGAAGTTGAGGACGGCATCAAGCCCGGCGACAAAGTGATTGTCTCGGGAACGCAGTTCCTGCTAGATGGGGCGCCGGTGATTCCGCTGAGTTGAAAATTGGGCTTCGGGCTTCGGCTTTTGGGCTTCAGCTAAAGGCCAGGCTCCGAGCCGAGCGTCGTAGTCTTTCTGCAGGATTCTCTGGCGATCCGGAATTGCACTTGTCGATTGAGGGAGTGCCACTAATGAAATCGCGCGACTGAATGCTTCGTTGCGCGCCACCAAATGGTTGGCTGAAGCCCGAAAGCTGAAGCCCGAAGCCCAGGTTCCTGAAGCCTAAATTTCTATGTTTGTTCGATTCTTTATACAGCGTCCGGTGTTTGCCGCGGTTTGCGCGCTGCTGATTGTGCTGGCGGGCTCGGCGGTGATTCCCACGTTGCCGATCTCGCAGTTTCCGAATCTGGCGCCGCCGCAGGTGGGCGTTACCAGCGTCTACATTGGGGCCAGCGCGCAGACGGTGGAAAGCGCGGTCACGATCCCCATTGAGCAGCAGATCAATGGCGCGGAGGGGATGAAGTACGTCACTTCCACGAGCGGCAACGACGGAACCAGCAGCGTCGTTGCCACGTTCGATCTGAACCGCGACCCGGACCTGGCCACGGTCGACATCCAGAACCGCGTGAACACGGCGCAAGGGCGGCTTCCGAGCGCGGTGAAGGCCGTCGGTATCACTACGGCAAAGACTTCGCAGAACTTTGTGTTTGGCGCGGCTGTTTACGCGGATCAGCAGAAATATTCCACGCTGTTCCTGAGCAACTATCTCGATGTGTACGTGCGGGACTCGCTGAAGCGCATCCCGGGGGTCGCCGATGTGATCATCTTCGGCGAGCGCAAGTACTCGATGCGGCTGTGGCTGGATCCGGTGCGAATGGCGGGACGCGGACTGACCGCGCCTGACGTAGTGAGCGCTCTCTCGGAGCAGAACGTGGAAGTCGCGGCCGGGCAAGTCGGCCAGCAGCCCTCGATGCTGGGACAGTCGTACCAGGTGAGCGTCCGGGCGGTGGGCCGGTTGAGCGAGCCGGAACAGTTCGACAACATTATTCTCAAGACAAACTCCGACGGCACCCTTGTCCGGTTGAAAGACGTTGGGCATGCGGAGCTGGGCGCGGAGAGTTACGCCAACGATCTGCAGTTCAACGGGCAGGATGCGATTGGAGTTGGCGTTACGCAGCTCTCGACTGCGAACGCGCTCGATGTGGACCGCAAAGCCATTGCCGAACTGGACCGGTTGTCGAAGAGCTTTCCTCCCGGCATGCATTACAAGGTTGCGTTCGATACCACCGACGCGGTGAGTGAGTCGATCCGCGACGTGGTGTTCACGGTAGGTTCGGCAATCCTGCTGGTCATCCTGGTGATCTTTATTTTTCTCGGCGACTGGCGGACGACGATGATTCACTTTATCGCGACTCCGGTTTCACTGATCGGTACGTTTGTCTTTGTGAAGTTGCTCGGCTTTTCCATCAACACGCTGACGTTGTTCGGCATCACGCTTGCCACTGGACTGGTGGTCGACGACGCAATCGTGGTGATTGAGAACATTGAGCGCCATATTCAAGAGGGCGAACACGACTCGCACAAAGCGGCGGCCGCAGCCACCGCCGAGATTACGAGCGCAGTTATCGCCACATCACTGGTGCTCTGCGCTGTGTTTGTGCCGGTGGCGTTTTTCCCCGGGACGACCGGCATTCTGTTTCGTCAGTTTGCGCTGACCATCGCATTTTCCATTGCTATTTCCGCCTTCAACGCGCTGACTCTGGCTCCGGTGCTGGCGGCGATTTTTCTGAGCGGGCCGCACCGGCAAAAGTGGTGGCCGCTGCAAAAGTTTGACGAAGGCGTGGTTGCCATGACCCGCGGGTACCGTGCCCTGCTGCACTTCGTAATGAGATTCAAACTGGCGATGGTAGTGCTGTTTTTCGCCGGCCTGGGGCTGACTTATTTTGTGTTCACGCGCGTGCCGACTGGGTTCGTGCCGGACGAGGATCAGGGATACTTCATCATTGTGATCCAGGCACCGTCGGGTGCATCGCTGGAATACACGAAGGCGATTGGCAAGCAGGTTTCGGATCTGCTGGCCGATGTGCCTGAGTCGGAAGGGACCTTCTCGGTGGCTGGTTTCAGTTTCGCAGGATCGGCCGCGAATCAGGGAATCATTTTTGTTCCGTTGAAACCGTATTCGCAGCGCAAAGGCGATGCCCATACGGCGTCGGCGATTCTGAACCGCATTCGTCCGCGAATGTTTGGAGTTTCGGGCGCGATCGTGTTTCCCACGCTGCCGCCGCCAATTCAGGGTCTAAGCCAGTTCGGCGGATTTCAGTTCGTGGTGCAGGATCAGGGCGCACATAAGCTCGAGGAACTGGCCAGCACGACGCAAAGCCTGATACAGCAAGGGTCGCAGCGCAAAGACTTGACCCGGCTGTTCACGTCATTTACCGCAAACGACCCGCAGTATCTGGTGACGATTGACCGCGAGAAAGCGAAGAGCCTGCATGTGCCGCTGTCGCAGATCACGGACACGCTGGGCGTGTACATGGGGTCGTCGTATGTAAATGATTTCGATTTCAACAACCGGTCGTACCGGGTGTACGTGCAGGCGGACAAGCAATTCCGGGCAACCGCGCAAGAGATTAAGCAGTTTTATGTGCGCTCCGATAGCGGGGCGATGGTACCGCTCGACAACCTGATCACGGTGACGCAGACGACCACGCCGCAGGTGATCAGCCATTACAACTTGTTCCGGTCGGCGGAAATCGATGGCTCGCCGGCGCCAGGATACAGCTCGGGGCAGGCGATTGCGGCGATGGATGAGCTGGCCAAGAAAATGCCGCAGGGATTCTCCTACAGTTGGACGGGATTGTCTCTGGAAGAATTGGCGGCGGGAGGAACGTCGCTGATTTTGTTTGGGCTGGGCACGCTGGTTGTTTATCTGACGCTGTCGGCGCAGTATGAAAGTTTTGTGCTGCCGTTTATTGTGCTGCTCGCCGTGCCAATGGCGTTGCTGGGAGCGCTGGGAGCGCAATGGCTTCGCGGGTTGCAGGATGACGTGTTCTGCCAGGTCGGACTGGTGATGCTGGTGGGATTGTCGAGCAAGAATGCGATTCTGATCGTGGAGTTCGCCGAACAACTTCGCCACCGCGGAGTGCCGCTGGTGGAAGCGGCGATACAAGGAGCGATCATTCGTCTGCGGCCGATTCTGATGACTTCGTTGGCGTTCATCCTTGGTGTGGTGCCGCTGGTAATAGCTACTGGCGCGGGTGAAAACGGCCGCCACTCCGTGGGGACCACTGTATTCGGCGGGATGATCATGTCGACAGTGCTGAATCTTTTCTTTATTCCGGTGCTGTATTTGATTATCGAAGGCTGGCGTGAGCGCGGAAAAGAATCGGCGCACGCGCCGGAACTGGCGCCTCCGGTAGGTCCGGGCGGGGCACAGCCACTTCCCGGATCCGCATCGATCTAGATGGCGGCGGACTTGGCGTTGGCTCCGCTCTTAGTTTTCGAGGGTCGCGGGCCGTTTGTTTTCTTCCCGGCTATTCTTTCCGCCTTCTTCCGGGCTTTGCGGCGCATCTTCGCCATCCACTCCCGGGAATACATGGTGCCGCGGCATTTGGGCGAGCCGCAGTGGCAGGGCGCGGGGTCTTCATCATCGTAGAGGTTGTAGTCCCACAGCAGTTCTTCGCCCGCCGCGATGTTTCGAATCGCAAAAATCCAGGCGCGGTTTTTGATCTCATCGATTTCACAATTCGGGTCGCAGGAATGATTCAGGAAGGCGCCCAGCCCTTCGCCGTCGATGACGGTCTTGCCATCCTCCAGGCCGTATAAGTATGTGCGGGACGCGCCATCGTAGAGGCGGTCGGCCTCTTCGGGCGTGATGCGCGGGCCCGCGTATTCCACGACGCGGGCTCCCTTGCGAATGGGACGAGTAGTGTAAACACCGGCGGAATGAATGGGTGAGGGACGGACGACCAGAGCCATGAACTAATTTCGCATGAGTGGGCGGTTTCGGGGAACAGCATTTTGAGGCTTCGCTTCATGGCCTGGCCACACTGCACGGCCGGTTGACGGCGCGCTTCGTGGTAGACTTCCGCTCGCAATGAAAATTATCCGAAGTTGAATGCCCGGGGGAATCATGAGAGTCAGAATTCACACCGCCGTTGGGATGGCCGCAGTGATGCTTTGCGGATTGTCGCTGTCGCAGAATTCCGCAGCGCAGGCCTCGAACGCAAACGCCACAAAAGCCGATGCCAGCGATGTCGAGAGCAAGCGGGCTGCGTATTGCACAAAAACGGGCGGGGTGGTGGAGTACCGCAAACCGTACTACAACACCAATTCTGACCCGAGCCAGTGGCTTGTGCTGGCGGGTGCAGAAGCGTTTTGCCAGTACACGAAAAAGTCGGATGGTTCGCGCATCCACATTTCTCTGAGTTCGCTCAACGCTAAGGAGCCGAGCCTGGCCGCGCTGGCCTATTACGCGCAAGTTCCCTGGAACGGGCAAGGCAATGGCAACCCGGCATCGTTCTATTGCACACAATTGGGAGGCTCCGATTCGTTCGGCGGGGTTAATCCGTTTGGCGGAGGATGGGTGAAGTTCGGCGCGATCGACGAAGTCCTGGAGGCTTGCATATTTCCCGACAACTCGACGATTGACTCGTGGGGGCTGCTCTACCACTCCGTCAATATTATTCGGGGAAAGAATCTGGCGTATGTGCTGAAGTTCAAGAATCCTTACGCGGCGCTGGCGGACGCCAAGGAGTAAGAATTCTCCAAGTAATGTTTGGCGCGGGTGCTCACTGTTCCGGGTCGGACACGGAGCTGCCGAAGCCCATTTTTCGGGCGTAGTCCTGCATCTGTTCCAGCGCCTGTTTTGCATTTTCCAGCTCGCTGCGCATGTCTTCCACCTGGCGCTGCTTCTGCTGCTGGCTCTCGTTCCACTGCACGCAGTTGGCGACGCAGTTTGCTCCGGCAAAATGGATTGAGTCGTTCAGCTCCGTGATCTGGGCCTGCAGGGCTTTGATGCCGTCTTTCTGATCCTGAATTTGAGATCGGATCACGTCGGGCGACATTTTTCCGCCAAAGGCAGGGTCAGGAGCGAATTCTCCCTTGCCTGTCGGCGAGGTGGGCGTTTTCACACCGGCAACGGGGTGTTGCGGCAGTTCGTCGTCGGTGATGACGTGGGACGCACGGTGCAGCTGCGCGTCTTTGCTGGGTGCGGTCTTGCTTTGTGAGCTCGTGCTTTGGCCGTCTTTGTTGGGGGCATCTTTACTTTGGGCGTCTTTATTTTGGCTGCTTCCGGGCTGCGCGTCTTTCGCGGGGACGTCTTTCTGTTTTTGTTGGCGCGCCTGGCGAGCCACGTCGCCTAATGACGGTTCGTCCTGACCTTGGGCGTGGTCTGCAAAAAACAAGGCGCTGGCAACAGCGAAGACTAACAAGAAAACTCTGCAGATTGATCGCACGGGATGGAACCTCCCTCCGGCACTCCACCGAGGGAGGGCGGATACTGGCTTCATCGTAGCGCTCACCGCGCCCCGGGCGAGGTTACGTTAGTGTCAGGGTTGTGCAATGGCTCAGGGTAATGGGGGTCCCGGCCTCGCTGAGACGTTTGGGGCACCGCTCTGATATTCTCGCAGCCATGGAAAACCGCTCTTTCAGCGACGTGGGAGGAACACCTGGCGGCCTGGGGCCGTTTCTGCTCGGCTTCGTGATGGCCTGCGTCGGGGGATACTTGTTGAGCAATCAGGTCAGTGTGGTTGGTTCCTACTGGAGCTTTTACGGCGCGAACACTTTTGGGATCACGTTGGTGCCGCTACTTTTCGGTGTGGCAATTTTGTTCTGGAACGGAAGCAGCAAAATCGGATGGTTCTTAACCGCTGCGGGAGTTCTTTTCATCCTGGCGGGTGTGATCGCCAACATGCATATTTATTTTCGTCCGGCGAGCCTGTTCGAAACTCTGGTGATGCTGATCTTATTTGTCGGCGGGCTCGGGCTGATTGCCCGGTCGCTGCGCTCACACCCCGGCGAGAGTGGCAAGGCCGACAAGACCGGCGAGTGAATTGCCGCCGGCCCAGCCGCATAGAATAACCATCATGCCGATTCCGTTTGCAGACTACGCGGCCCGGGTGCAGCAGAACCTGGAGCAGGTTTACGGGATTCGCGTGGTGACGCGGGATATTCCCGATCCTCTTACCGGCGACCTTGACGGATTGGAAATCCATATTGACTATGCAGTCACGGCCGAGCTGCGGTTTTTTTTGCTGGGACATCTTTTCGGACATACCGTGCAGTGGGATGTAAACCCCGAGGCATTTGAGATAGGGCGGCGGTATCAGCCTCCGGTGGAAGAGGCGCTGATTCCCGCGATCGTTGCATATGAGGGCGAGGCTGCCTGCTACGGGCTGGCATTGTTCCATGAATGCGGCATCACGGATGCCGATCAGTGGTTCTCGAATTACAGCGCGTGCGATAGGGCGTATCTGCTGCATTTTTATCGCAGCGGTGAAAAGCGCGATCCGCAAACTTTCTGGCGGGACGACGCGCCGCTGGTTCAGCCGAAGCCCATCCCGCGGTTCACGCCCACGAGAAGAGCCTTCCGGATGGATGGGATTGTGATTTAAGAGGAAGTTAGTTCGAGCTCGGCCTGTTCGGAGAAACGCCTGTTCGAGAGAACGGACGCGCGGGAGAACGCCCGCTCCGCTCATCCTCCTGAGCTTTGCCGCGCCAAGGCCATCAATTCATTGGTGCGGCGGATTACTTCACTGCGGTCGAGGTCCCGGTACTGCTTGGGCAGGAGGCTCTTGCTGGTGCACTCGAGCACCGCAACCATATTTTGCAAATCGATTTCGGTGGGGTAATACGGGGGGATGAAGTCGTCGAGAGCGGCTTTCAGGTCGTCGGCGTCCACGGCTGATTTCTTCTGCAAGCTGCTTCGCATGTGGCTGCGGACCAGGACCGCCTCAATGTCCGCGCCCGACAGGCTCAAGGCTCGCTCCAGGAAGGATTTTTCGACATCGGGCGGGAACGGCTTCATCCCGATCTTCCGTTGCATGGCCCGCAGCAGCGCGAGACGCTCTTCGGACGTGTCGGGATAAAACAGAGCGATGTGTTCTTCGGCTCGACCTTGCCGCTTCAGATCCACGGGCAACAGATCGGGGCGGCAGGTCAGCAGAAACCAGATCACTCTGCCACGGTACTCAGTGTTGCCCATGAATTGCGCGATCTGCGCGAACACGCGGTTGCCTACGCCGCTGTCGCCGGAACTGGACCGATCGCCGAGTTGGGCATCGGCTTCGTCGACAATCACGGCGATCGGGCTCATAGCTTTGAGCAAACCCAAAACCCGCTCCAGATTGCCTTCCGTGACGCCCTGCCACATGCTGCGAAAATTTTTCAACGTCACGGCTGGAATGCCGACTTCACCGGCGAAACAGGTCGTGATGAAGGTTTTCCCCGTGCCTACGGGACCGCAAATAACGTAGCCCATGGGGAGAACGTCAGTATTGCCTGCACGTATCGCAGCCGCGGCGTCCTGCAGCTTTCGTTTTGCCTGATCGTTGCCGGCAACGAACGACAGGTCAAAACGACTCTGCACGAATTCCAGCAGGCCGCCGGATTCTGACTCGATCAGATCCCGCTTGCGTTCCGACAGAAACTTCAGTGTAAGCGGCTGCTGGTTCTGCACGGCGTGCGAGATGAGGCTCTGCAGTTGCATCCGCTTCAAACCCGCGCCCAGCGTGGCCAGTGTCTCGTCGCTCACTTCGGAGCCGGCGGGCAGTCCTTTATCTTTCAGTTGTCCGCGGATGAAATCCAGGCGCTCCGCGTAATCCGGCAGGGGAATCTCGATGGAAGATACTCCCGGATTCTGCACGATGCCCTGATTGAGTTCGATCTGATTTTCCGCGACCAGGCAGATCGTGACGTCCGCGTTCAGAAACGCTGCATTGCGCGCCCACCGTTTTAGAATCACCAGCGAATTGCGATCCTCGGCCGACATGCTGGAAACATCTCCGGCTGGAGCGATGGTTTCGGCGAAGTCGATGACCAGGCCGATTTTCTTACCGTCGGCGATGCGCAGGCGCAGGTAGTTGTCGAGCAGATTCAGAACCGCATCCGGACTGCGCGGGACTCCGCCTTGCGCGTAGGTGGTGCCGTGGAAGCTGTCGTAGCCTTCGAGGGCACGGCGAAAGTCGGATTGGCTGGCGGGGTTGCCGAAGCTTAATCCGCCGCGGTCATAGTGCAGAATCAAGTCGCGCTGGCCGAACAGAGCGCTGAAGAGAAATTCGTCGAGCGCTACAAATGTGGTCGAGTCCTGCCCGCGCAACGATACCAGGTCGCGGACGTTTCCATACAGGACGAAAAGAGAATACGACCGCGAGTAATATTTTTCCGAAAGTTCCCGCGCCCACGGAGGAAGCGCGTCCAGATACTTTCCGGTCGTCGATAAGTTCGCGGCCATTCTAGCTTGGAATCCTGGTGCGATTTGGGCCCGAGGAGGTCGAAGTGGAAGTATCGTCCATCGACATGATTCCCTCCATGTCCGGCGTTAAATCGCTGAAAATCGCTTCCACCTGTTGCACCGTCTGCTCGGTCTCTTCGACATCCTTCACCAGATTGTCGAGCTGATCGCTGATCTGCTGCGGATCGCGCATGGTGACTGACTGATCGCGAATAAGATGCAGCACGTCCTCTACCGCTGAGCACTGCGCATCTACAACCTTCCGGTTTTCGCAGAGCTTGTCGTATTTCTCCAGGCGCTTGGTGAGAATCTCGATGCGCTTCTTGTTGATTTCCTGGACTCGTGGAGGGTCGGTGCTGAGCGACTTCTGTAGCGTGGCGACCTCGCGTTTAATTTCATTCTGGTCGGTGCTGCGCAGATATTGCTGTTGCTGCGCAGCCGCCAGCAGAAGCCGGGCATAGCCGTTCAGCAGGCCGCTGAGCCGGCCGTCCATTTGCTGCAAGAAAATCTGCGATGTGGTGGAGAGCTGGTTGAAATTGTTGTGAATCGAGCTGCACACTTCGGCCAGCTTCCAGTAGCGGCTCTGCATGTCGGAAGGCAGGCTGCGCAGCATCTGGTTGAGTTTCTGCTGATGCTTTTGTTGTTCTTCGGAAAACTTCCAGGACCGCACCAGCCGCTGAAATCGCCAGTTCTGCGGGACAATGGCCAGGTACATCAGTTCGAGCCCACCCGCTAGAATCGCGGGCAGCAGGCTGCCGCTGAGCAATGCAAACACGCCTGCGCCGGCCAGAGCTATCCAGTTGTATTGCAGATGGAAGGCTTCTTTTACGAAGTTGATGTCGCGGGACTGATCAGGAGGAGAAGATGATTGATCCTGAAAGTCGGCGGGAGACATTTAGACACTCACCCGCACCTGTCCGTTCCCAGGAGCGCGCCGCAAACGGCCGAGAACATAGTTTTGCAACTCGTGAAATTCATTTCGCTCTTTCAGGGCCAGCTCGCGAGGACGATCGAACGGCACTTGAACATCTTCGATGATCGTCCCGGGATGCGCGCTCATGATGAAAATCCTGTCCGCCAGGTAGACCGCTTCCTCGACATCGTGCGTGACAAACAAAATGGTGCTGGCAGTTTCATCCCAAACTTTCAACAACAGTTGCTGCATCTCGCTGCGGGTTTGCGCGTCCAGAGCGCCAAATGGCTCGTCCATCAAAATCACTGCCGGGCGAAGCGCCAGCGTGCGCGCGATCGCAACCCGCTGCTGCATTCCTCCGGAGAGCGTTTCCGGGTACGCGTTCTCAAAACCGCTGAGTCCGATGTCTGTGACTAACTGCGCCACCGTTTCTTTGCATTGTTTTTCCGGGACGCCGTTAATCTTCAGACCGTAAGCTATGTTACCAGCGACCGTCAGCCAGGGAAACGAAGTGTATTTCTGAAAAACCATGCCGCGATCTTTTCCCGGACCGTGGACGGGTTTTTCATTCACCAAGACCTCTCCCGTGTCGGCCGTATCGAGCCCGGCGATCAGGCGTAGCAGAGTTGACTTGCCGCAGCCAGAAGGGCCGAGCAGCACGCGGAACTCGCCAATGTCGCGCCCTTCACGCGAGTAGGCATCCTCAATTTCGAAGTTAATGTTCTCGAGTGCATCGACTTTGGAACCGTCCGGGGAGACGAACGACCGGCTAAGCTTGCGCACCGTAATCTTCGATTTCTTAGCTTCCATGCTTGGCCGCCTTCAAGTGTGCGGTGGCGCTGGGGACGCCTGCGCCTCCGCCGGCAAATGGGGACATGCCTTTGCGCCAGGGAAAGAGGCGGCTTTCGAGGAACGTCAGCAGGAAGCGAAATAAAAATGCGGCGATGCCGATGGCGATGATTCCCGCGTAGACGCGATCGAAATCCAGCACTTTGCGTGCGGCTTCCACCATGTAACCCACGCCCTTGCGGGCGTTCAACATCTCGGCGAGGATCACATAGGTCCAGCCGATGTCATAGAGAATTCGGAACGACGAGAAAATCGCCGGGAACGACGCGCGAAACACGAGCCACAAAACTTGCCGCTGATTTGCTCCGAGCGTGTAAGCCGTTTCGAGGAGTGCGTTGTCGACTCGATTGACTTCTTCCACGACCACGGCCAACAGGTAGAAAAACATTCCGAACCAGAGGAAGGCGATTTTCTCGGTTTCGTCGATGCCGAACAGAGCGATGAACGCGGGAAGAAACGCGGTGAGCGGCATGGCGCGCATGGGCGCGGCAATAGGGTTGATGAGCTCAAACAGCCAGCGGTAGCTCGACATCAAAATGCCGAGCGGAATGGCGACCACCGCGCACCAGAAAAACGCCTGGGCAATGCGCCACCAGCTCATGAACACGTTGCCGAGCAGGTCGTAATCCGACCAGAGCATTCCGAAAGCGCGAATTACGCCGAGGGGCCTGGGAAACAAGGAAACATGCGGCCCTTGCCAATAGGGCACAAGTATCCAGAGCAATATGATTGTGCCCCAGGTGATGAATGGGGCCGCCCATCGGACCCAGGGCGCGGCTTCTTTGCGAATCGTGAACCAGTCATTCATGGTGCTTGCTCATGTCGTCCGCTCATGTCGCGCCCTTCATCGTGCTCTTGCGCCGGCTCACTTTTCGCTAGCTTGCCGGGTTCGCGTAGACCTTAATGTCAGTGCGGCGATTCTTCTCGCGGCCTTCCGGCGTCGCGTTGCTGTCGATGGGTTTGTCCGGACCGTTGCCGGCCGTGCGCAGCCGTGCGGAAGGGAAGCCGTACTTTTCCATGAGGTATTTCTTCACTTCATCGGCGCGCGCGTGCGAGAGCTGAATGTTGTAGGCGCGTGATCCCGTCGAATCAGTATTGCCGTCGATATCAACGACCGTGTTTTCGTAGGCGCGCATGGTGCCGGCGAGTTCATCCACGATCGCGCGTGAATCCATACTCATGCTTGAAGAATTGGGATCGAAGTAGATCGAGCGGTGTTGCGTTGCAATGGGCGTTGCGCCGGGCGCCGGCGACTTGTACTCAATGGGCGCTTCCGTAGACGCCAGGGAGAAGCTGTCGGCCAATTTCTCGACATAGCGGCGATCCAGGCTCTCCTCAGGATCGAACGTGTGCTTGATGACGCGCAAATCCCGGTACATATCCTGCGCCATGCCAAGGATGTTGGCGTAATCGGCGTTCGATCCGGCGGTGCCCATGAACGATCGATTGTCGGCGTAATCCGCCAGCTTCACGCCGCCGAGCATGGTTTTCGCCAAGTCGGAAGGAATATTGAAATCCTTGACCGTGCCGATTAGGTTGTACGCCCGCTCCGGCTGGGTCTTGATGAACTCCACGCCTTCGAGCCAGCCCTGGGAAAACTTCAGCAGAGTTTGCGGATGCTTGGCTGAAAAGCTGTCACTCACCACAAGAATGTCGGCGATCAAATGATTTGCGATTCTTGTGTCGTAGATTTTTTTCGATCCCGGCCGCTTGGCGACCGCATCGCTCATATCCGGGTCCCAGGCGACGGCGGCATCCACTTTTTCCTGCGCGAAAAGCGTGGCCGGTTCGATCCCGTCTTTAGTGTGGACCGCTTTGTTAAAAATCTCCTGGCGTTGTTCGGTGCCGAGACCGGAGGTCTTGAGTCCGTTGTAAAGCAGGAAGTGCGAGGGCGTGTACGGAGCGAATGCTACTGTTTTGCCGGCGAGATCCTCAATGCTGTTGATGCCCTGCTTGCCGATGACGCCATCGGCGCCGCGCGACCAGTCGACCATGAGAAAGGCGTGCGAGCCGAATCCTTTTTCTTTGAACTGCGCGTAATCTTTGGCATAGACGTCGGCAGTGGTCAACATGACGTCGACGTTATCGGTGGCCAGCGCGGCCGCTCCCTCGGTCCAGTCGTCGATGATCTTGAACGAAACCTTCAGGCCTTTCTTGCCGAAGATAGAGTCGGGAACCGTGTCCAGCCCGCCATTCGCCACCAGGCCGCCCACGCAACCGACCCAAACGTTCACGCGGACGCGGACTTCCGCATCGCTGTCGCTCGACGATGCTGGGATCAACAGGGGCTTCGAGGCATCGACGGTCTCGCCGCTCCCTGACGAAGAGCTCTTGCCCGTCAGCTTACCGAAATCGATAACGCCGTATCGATTGAGGCTGTAGAGTACACATGCCGCGCCGATCAGGAAAATCAGAACCCATCCGCCTCGCTCAATCTTCATCGCCATGACGTTCTCCTCCGCAACTTTCTAATCCGTTATTGAACCTGACATCGCTCATGTCAGAGCCGCACTTCAGGGGCTAAAGCCGAGTATCCACGTGGCCCGTTGCGGCACGGCTGGAAGCCGTGCCCTACCCAAAACTTAAGAAGTTCGTTGTTGTTCCTTGGATGCGATGGTCTTCTCCGCGCCGCTGGACGCTGCCGCTTGCGGAGCCAGGCCCATCTCGATCTTGAACTGTTTCACCAGTTCGCTGGCCTGCATCTTCTCCGCTTCGTCATCGATCTTGATCTTCTGCTGGTCGACGTTGCTCATGGCCATATCCATGCGCGCTTCGTTGACGGCCGTGGTCTCCTCAATCTTGCGCACCATCTCATCGTGCGTCTGGCTGATTCCCGCGACCTCGAATTGCTCCATGGCATCGGCGACCTTTTTCTGCCACTGCGAGCGGCGATAGTCGGCGATTGCGCCCAGCGCCTCTTGCGTCTTCCGGTCTTTCTCGCGCATGAAAGCCGTTTTCACGGCCATCGCTTTATCGAAGGCCGCGCGTGCGGTCGTGAGCTGGCCCTGATTTCTGGCCAGCGCGCCCTTGGTTTGCTCCAGTTGCGCGGCATAAGTGCCGGCGATGTCGTCGCGATTGGCTTGAATCGCGGCTTTCACCTTGGCAGTCAGGGCGGCCATATCGCTCTGGTACTTGGCCTGTTCCCGCTCCAACAGCGTCACGTTGGCCTTGACCATGGCAATGCTCTCGTTCATTCGCGGAACCTGATCGTTCATATCGCGGATGTTCTGCTGCAAAATGAGTTCCGGATCTTCGGCCACCGAAATGAAGAAACCGAAGAACGAACGAAATACTCTCGAGAGACGTTGCCACATAAACTCCTCCTGATCAGGAACGTTGCGATGTTTTTGGTGACGGCTCCGCTTGCGCAGCGCCGGTCGTAATCGGATTTTCGCTCACAAAATAGCCCACCGCTTCGGCAATCTTTTTTTCTTCCTGCTGCTTCTTCAGCCGCCATCCGGTGAATCGCGTTTTTTCCCGCGTGACTTCATCGTTGTTCGCCTGAATCTTGGCCCGCTGTGCGGTGACGAACTGGTCGATCTGCGCCTGAATGTCAGTATTTTCTTTGGTCTTCTTTGATTCCAGTTCATCGACGGCGCGCTGCTGCACGCGCTCGTAGGTGTCGAGGGCGCGATCGCGGCGCACTGCATCCTGGATTACTTCCTTGATGTCCACGCCGGCTGCATCAAGCGCGACCAGCACGGAGGACTTCTTCACGTCGGAAGGCTGGTTGCGAATGTGCTCGCTTTCGAGCATCTGCGAAATCTTCAGGATGGAATAGCCCTGCGGCGCTGGAGGAATTTCCGCCGCCTGGTAAATCTGTTCGAAGGAAGTAGGATCGGAAACGGGCGTCGTGAACTTCGGCTCCGTGGCCAAGGTGGATGCGATCTCAGCCACGCTCTGGGCGGCACTCTTGCCGGCTACGGGAGCGGCTTGCGCATTGAGCGATCTGGGCGCAGCGGGGTTCTCGTCGTCGACGGAAACGATGTAGTTGTACCACTTCTTCGACATTCGGTCCTCCCGCTCGCCGAGCAATCGTAGCCCAAACACTGGCTCACGCTAGTCTAGAAGAAACCACGGACTATCGTGACCCTGAAAAGTAATGCCCAGTGCTCGCTTTGTCAATTCTTTCAATTAGTTCCGAGCCATCGATGGTTTGCCGGCATCGCGCTCTTGCACTCACCGGAACTCCTCCGGAGTCTTCCGGAGCCAGAACAATTTAATCGCAGGCGTGGAAGTTGATCAATTCAGCTAGAATGGGCACTTTCGCCGTTCAAAATGACCACCATTTTTGAACGGACGCCGGTTTGGAGAATGGAACCCACGTGGCTGCTGACGAACTTCCTTCGATTCTGCCTTCGATTTTGAGCCGGGTTGTCGAAACCAAGGCGGACTATGACATCCGCCTGCTCGCCCAACAACTGGGAACCAACTATCGCTCGCTGATGTACTGGCTGCGCGGCGAGCGCAACATGCCGGCCTACCTATTGCCGCGAATTTGTACGCTCCTCGGCAACTACGAGGCCCTCGATTATCTCGAGAGCCAGGCTGGGCGCGTGGCTTTCAAGCTCCCCGACCCGAAGATGACGCTGGAGAAGGAATTGCTCGCCGTATCCAATCTGATTCGAGAAGTTGGGGAAGCACTGGAGAGTGTGGCGGAAACTCTCGCCGACGGCATCGTGGAGGAAAGTGAACTGAGATCCACGGTCCCTAAACTGGAGGGCGTGATTCAGGAATGCGCGTCGCTGAAATATCTGCTCGAAGATCTTTCCAAGCGGCGAAAAAAGAGGACGCGCAATCAGTAAGCTAGCGCTTTGGCGGGCGGTCACTCGCTCTGTTCTTTCGCTTTGGATTTCAGAAATGCTTCCAGCGCCTCGATGTCTTCGGGCAGCATGCGGGTAAACTTGATCCCGTTACCCACCTGGGGATCACACGTGACCACCGCGCCCAGCACCAGCAGCGTGTCGTCGAGCTGCAACTTCAGCTCGATGGTGGTGCCCACGGGAAAAGGAAAAAACGTATCAATATAACAGCCGCCGAGGCTTAGGTCGGTGGTGGCCCCACGAATCGGCGAGGTGCTCTCCTCGGTGTGCAGTTCCACGGGTGCCCGTACCTTGATTCGCGGGTTTCCTCGGCGCTCTTGTTCCATTGTGCTTTCTCGTCAATCCTCCAGCAAAGTATAGATCCCGGGTGATTCAATCCGGGTGCGAATGAAAACCGGGGTCTCCGGGAAGTAACGGAGACTCCGGCGCTGATTTACACCTTGGTATGCGTCGCAAGATTGATGGTGACCGTGTCGGTCGCGGCGCCGCCTCCGGCCACCGCGGGATGGAAGTCAATGCGAAGTTGCTGTGCGTTGACGGTGATCCGCAGATAGCCGTAGTTCTTGTCGTCGTATTTTTCCAGAGTGAGGCCGGTTGCCTGCACCACCGGGCTCGCATCGAGGTAGGTAACGTTGGCGCCCAGGGCAGGTTCCTGCGCGGGCTGGCCTTTCTTGGCTTGTACCAGCGCAGTTACGTTGTGCCCGCTGTCTCCGCAGACGATGAAGGGCACGTCGTACTTTTTGCCGCTGAAGGTTACTGAGCGAGTGTAGTGCTGGTAATTGTGGGCGTGTCCGGAGAGAAACGCGTGAGGATAAACGCCCTGCGCTTTGCAGATGGTGTCGATATCCCGCAGCATGGGGTTGCTGCTGCTATGTATGCCACCACCGCCTTTGCCACCCTGTGGGGGTGAGTAAGTGAATGCTGGATGGTGCGTCGCCAGCAACACCGCGCCCTGGAAGTTGTCGGTTTTGATGCGTTGCAGCTGCGCGGTGAGAAATGCAAGCTGAACGTCGGGCACGCCGCTCCATTTTCCCAACTCGCTCGAAATCAATCCTGGATCTTCCAGAGCATTGCTGAACAGGCCAATGATGCGCACAAAAGGAGCATCGAGCGTGAAGTAAACGCCGGGCTGCGTCATAGCTGTGCGGTGCAGCGGGCCAGCCTCGGTCGTGACGACCGGGCCCGCCGAGCAGAAGTTGCGCATAAAGATCTTCAGGGGCTGCGCGGCCACGGCCGTACCGGGGACGATAAAGGAATCATGGTTGCCCGGAATCGCCAGAATTGGCGCCGGATAGTTGCGGTAAGGCTCGTAAAACTGATCGTAGTAATACTCGGACTCGCCGAAGTCGTAGACCACGTCGCCCAGGTGATACAGAAACGCAGGAACGTTGGCAGCCGTCGAACTGTGGAAGTCAGTGGTCACCATGTCGGAAACGCGGATGGCGTTGGGATAATTCTGAGCCGTGGACGCGCCCGTATCGCCCAGCACATGGAAGCAAATCTGCTTGGCGTTCTGAATGTTCTGAATAATCTCCGTACCGTGCGGCCCCCAGGCTTCCTGGAGTTCGAAGAGATCGCCAGGCTTGGCGGTGGAAGCAGGGAAGCTGACCACATCTTTCGTCAATAGATTCTGAATCTGCTTATAGAGCTTGGTGTCGGATGGATGCGGAACTTTGAACTGCGTAGGGTCGGGAGTGGGGACACCTTCGTTGAAAACCGGTTCCCCGAAGACTGGCGCGACGAGCGGTGTCTTGGCATTTCTGGGCATGGTGCATTCCTTTCGTTGAGTTTGTGACGGTATCCTGCGCCGGACCGGAGCTCCCCCTCGTAACAACTCGATCGCTCGGGAACTCCGCACGCGCTCGGAGCACCCGTTATTTCCTGGGGATTGGCCGCGCGAGCCGGTCAGAACCGGGGTGGTCTAACCAGATCGTCAAACTAGCACTGGGCGCCGATGTCATCTCATTTTTCAAAGGCGCCCCGGGGAATGGTCTCTCAATTTACTGCTGCAGGTAGCTTTGTGCAAGCAGAACCGATGCGCTTGCGCAAAAAGCAACGCCGGCCATCTGGGGATGGCCGGCACTGGTGTCGAGTGAAGTCAGTCGAGTTGAAGTCAGTCGAGTTGCACTCGCCGGTTGCTTCAGCAATCACGAGCCGTTACTGCGCCGGTGTCGCCGGAGCAGCTGGCGTCGCAGTCGCCGCGGGTGCGCTGGCCGTCACCTCGGGAGCTATGGGATTGATCTTCACCGTGGCCATAATTGCGGCCAGGCGGTTGAAGACTTTATCCCGATCCACGTGCTTCATCGCACCTTCCGTTTCATGCGCCATGGTGGTTACATTGAGCGCGAACTCGTAGCAACCGCCATTCTGGAAGATGTGGAAGTACTTGGTGTCGCTCTGCCGGTTGCCTTCCCCCGCAACCGCTTCTGCCGACTGCAATTCCAGATCGCCCAGCATCAACCTGGAAGTCGATGTTCCCGTGGCAGATATTGCTGGAGCCGAGACGGTTGGGGTTGAGGAAACTGGGGCTGACGTAGCCGGAGCGGAGGTAGTGGCGACAGCCGTGGTTGAGGCCGGCGCATTCTGCTCGGCAGTGTTCTGGGTCGGCACGGACTGAGTCGGCTCAGCCAGGGTCGATGTAGTCTGGGCCGATGCAGTCTGTGTTGACGCAGCCTCGGGCGATACAGGCTTGGACGACACAGACTCAGTCGCAGGCTGCGCCGCCGTTTGCGTTACATCAGAAGACGCCACTTCTTTAGGCTGTGGTACCGCGAATTCGGCGCATTGCTCGGCCGTGACATCCTTGTTGACGCTCACGTTGAAGTAGGCTGCGGACAAATCCGTATCGGCGAACGCAGTCTCAGGCAGCTCCACCGCGGCCAACGCGACTCCGCCAGGCATGACGAAGTTCATGGGCAGCGGACTGGACGCTACCAGTTCGGTCGCCGCATTGCCAGTCTCGAGGCCGTATTTACGCGGGTATTCAAACGTAACGCCGTAGGTCTGATCCGCATAAGTGACGGTCGCCGGACGCTTCCTGACTACTTTCTTCGCAGCCGGCTTCGCGGGCAAGGCGGTCGGAGCGGGCGTGTTGGAACTGAGCGTTGGGTTGGGCGTTGGGTTCTGGGTTACGGGGATCTGGTTGTTTGAGCTCACCGGCTTCGGCTCGTCTTTGGTGCAGCCGACGGTCAGCGAACAAACGATCAGGAGCGCGGCAAACAGTAGCGCGCCGGCGTTCTTTCCCCAAGTGATGGATTTGCGGGATTCGGAAATCCTATTCTCTGCGATCTTGCTCTCTGCGATCTTGCTTGCGGAACTGAAACAGTTGATACGGGTCATGGTTGGTCACCTCCTGCTGCTGAGCAGCGCAAGGGATCATGCATAAGGTGTGCCAACCGGAAGAGCATTGATTTTGCTGGGGTTAGCGCGATGGTTCGCGGCGAAAGTTGTGGAGGGCGAGACACGCCGTGGATGCCGTGACACGCTCGAGGCGAGATGAAGCAGTACGACGCAGCTTTGTGCCGTTTCCCGGCATTTCGCGGGCAAGCCTGCCCTGAGCGAAGCCGAAGGGAGTACCCGCGCCACACTCGAACAAGACCAAAATCAAAAGCGGCGGACAGGAGTGTCCGCCCTACACGGCTACGCGCCGGCGATGCGGCGGATCAGGTCTTCCTGTTCGGCCCTGCTTTCGGCGCCGATGGTGAAGGCATCAAGCAAACCCAGTGATAGCGCGAACTTGATGCCCTCGTCCTGACGATTGCGCAGCGCGCCCTGGCCGAGAATCTTCATGCCGACCACCGCTTTTCCCGCAGCTTTCATTTCCTTCAACACCCCAACCACCGTAGGCGGATCGGCGTCCATGAAGGCGCCCACCGGATTGATCCGAGCCAAATCGATTTCCACCCACGGAGATTTCGCGGCCGCGCGCAGCGCTTCGATGCTGTGGCAGGAGCAGCCGTGGGCGCGGATAGTTCCTTTTTCTTTAGCTTCGGAAAGCACGTCCATCGCGCCTTTGAAGCGCTCAGTCCAGTCGCCTTCGGTGACGCAATGCATCAGGCAGACATCGAGATAGTCGGTGCCGAGCTCGCGGCGGAAGCGGTCGAGATCGGCGCGCATGGTGGCGGCGTCGCGCGCCCAGGACTTTGTCAGCACGGTAACTTTATCGCGCTGCACATGCTTGAGTGCTTCCGCGACGTGAGGATGGCTTCCGTAGGAATCGGCCGCGTCGAAAAAACGCAGGCCGTGATCGTAGCCGTTGAGCAGCAGATCGGAAAGACCCTTCACCCCGAGCGCGGTCTGATGCGAGTGGTGTCCGGACCCGACCGTGCCCGTGCCCATGGCCAGGCGGCTGGTTTTGATTCCGGTGCCGCCGAGCGTGACCGTGTCGGAAGCCGCGAACTTCGTGGGAAGGGACTGGGCGGCGATGGCATCGAGGATGGTTTTGGACGAGAGCCACGCGGCTCCCACGCCGGTAGCGGAGCGAATGAGGAATTCGCGGCGATGCATAAGTCCTCCTACGTCGGTGGCGCTTGGTAAGAGATTACACCCAAGAAACCAAAATGCGTTACCGCAGAGTTCGCTGAGAACGGCCGCGGAGATCGCGGAGGAAGCGGTACGCTCCCTCGAACTTCTCCTAAGGAATGGACGGAGCAAGAGCGAGAACGTCACTCGAACTGTTTTCGGAAAGCGGCAAGCTGTTGCTGAACTTCAGAAAGCTCCCGGCGCAGAGCAGCGACTTCTTCCTCTAGGTGGGCGATGCGGTCAGCGGCGGACGATGTGGAGTGCGTTGAGAAATCTGACGCGGTCGAGGCGGGCAAATCAGGAATGACAGGCTCTCCCGCAAAAAGATGCGTATACCGCGATTCCTTCGTCCCCGGTTGTCGCGGCAAAACCCGTGCCAGCGGCGGCTCGCGCTGGGCAAGGCGATCCAGGGTCGAGACCACATCGTCGAGCGCTTCGAAATGATACATGCGTTCCGTGCGGCCGCGAAGTTCGCCCGGAGTTTGCGGCCCGCGCAGCAGAAGCACGCACACAATCGCGATCTCGCGGCGGTCGAAGTTAAACACTTCCTGCAGCCGGTGTTCATACTTCGTAACGCGGCTGTCTGCGCCACTGGCCGGCCCGGCGAGGCGCTTTTCCTGCAGTGTGGCCAGGGCGGTGCGAACGGTTTCCTCATCCAGCGTCATGACCGGCTCACGATTATTTTTCTGGTTGCAGGCGTTGACCAGCGCGTTGAGGGACAACGGGTAGTAGTCAGGCGTAGTGATGTCCTTTTCGATCAGCGCGCCAAGCACGCGAGTTTCGATTTCGGTGAGTAAAAGACTCATCTGTCAAGGCCCCCGAGGTCCGAGGGTGCCCCATTTCTCGCGTTCTTCGCGAGAAGTGGGGATTTAGATCGTGTGGGGCGGGCACTCTTGCCCGCCAAATGCTGGCGCTACCTCGATGCTGAACCTGTTTAAAACAGCGCAGTCGGCCGCCGCTTCCAGGTCTTGCCTTTTTCCTGGGCAATCTTCTCCATATCGCCGACGTAGGTTCCCGCCTGCGTGAGCACGTGGTGCAAGTCGTTGCCGATGCTGATAAATGTGAAACCTTTTTCCAGGAACTCGCCGACGCGCGAGGTGCCAAACAGAAACAATCCGAGGATGACATTGTTCTTGCGCGCATGCTCGATCAGTTTTTTCGTGGCGGCATCGAGCTCCGGCGAGGTGTACATGTGCGGGAACTCGTATTTGTTATAAAGCCCCATCGACATGCAGAGATCGTTCTGACCAAGGAAAAGAATATCGACGCCGGGAACCGCCGCGATCTCGGCGATATTCTCGATGCACGAAGCCGTCTCCACCTGCAGCGCGACGATGCCTTCATTATTCCAGTTGCCGGCGTAGCCGAGCAGTCCATTCTTGTTCATGCTGCGCTGCGGAAAATAAACCGAGCGCGTGCCCACCGTCGGATACTTGGCGCAGCTGACGGCCTGCCGCGCTTCTTCGGCAGTGTTGATGTAGGGGACGAGCACGCCGTCGGCGCCCATGTCGAGAGCCTGCTGGATGCCGGGGCGGTCGTCATATCCGCCGACGCGAACCAGTGACTTGGCGCCGCCGTTCGCGATCCCGCTGAGCATCGCCGAAAGTTTTTCATAGCCCATGGGGCCGTGTTGCGTATCCACCAGCAACCAGTCGTAGCCGCTGTGGGCGAGTTGCTCGGCGACGGTGGGGCTGTGAGCGTTGAGGAACAAGCCCATCTTGGGCGATCCTGCGCGCAGTTGCTTCTTGAATTCGGAACCGCTGAGAGCGGCGTCGGGCATGCGGTGTTCCTCCTGAGATCGAGTCGGGGATCGAGTCGAGTTTTGTAGTGTACCGCAGGCGGCAGCGCAGGCGATGAACCGCAAACTAATTTTTCTCGAAAGCGTGACCCCGGGACATTCTTCTGCGCGGCGAAAATGCCTGCTGGTCTGCCCTGATATAGTTAGTTTTTAGGCGCGGGCGATTTTAGATTGCAGATTGCAGATTGCAGATTTAAGATTTTCAATCTGAAATCTGCAATCGACAATCTGAAATCTTGGTCTTGATTTTGCCAGGACCTGGCGGTCAGACCGATATTTTGCGCGGACGATTCAAGGAGCCAACTCATGCGTCTGCTTCTACACTGGATTCTTAGCGGGCTAGCGGTTTGGATTGTCGCCCAGGTAGTTCCCGGATTTCACGTCAGCGGGCCGTTCGCGGCGCTCATCGCAGCCTTGGTCATCGGCTTCGTCAATGCCACGATCGGCTTGCTCTTGAAGATTCTTACGTTTCCATTAACCCTCGTCACCCTGGGCCTCTTCTGGCTCGTGATCAATGCTTTGATGCTTGAGCTTGCCGCGGCACTCCTCGCGCCGAATTTTCAGGTGCACGGATTCCTTGCGGCCTTCATAGGCGCAATTCTGCTGAGCCTGGTCAATATGCTGCTGAGAGCCCTGGTGAGTCCCGGGCCCGACGTCAGGCGCTAGCACAGGTTCGTGGAGGGGCGGACGCCCTCGTCCGCCCCGGCGAGCAACGCTCGCCAGCGCATTCTGCCAATAGTGCCCAGCGACCGACGCAATACTTAACCTCGCAGTCCTGTCGCAACACGCACTCAGAACGTATACTTCAGCGAAAACTGAATCAGCCGTGGCGTGCCGATGACCGTGGTAATGGGCGCTGAACCTCCCGCAGGCCCCACTACCGCCGCCGATGGGTTGGCGAACGACGGATGATTGAAAAGGTTGAAGAAATCCGTGCGGAAACGCAGACTCTGTCCCTCGGTGATTTTGAATGTCTTGCCGAACGTAAGGTCCACGTTTTTCTGCGGCGGCCCGATGATGCAGTTGCGCGGCGAGTCGCCATAAACCGTGGCGTCGCTAGGCCCTCCGGTCGACAGAGTCAAACCCGCATCCGGCTGATACGCTGACGCATTCACCCAGTTACCCAGCCTTGACGTGACGCTTCCCGAGCTGGGAGCATTCGCACAGGTGGACCCCGAGGTGAACGTAGCCGTCGCCAGGTTCGGGCTGCTGAGTGCGTAGGCGCTGCCGCCCGCCGGGTCGACCACCGTAAACGGCGTGCCTGATTGCACAGTGACCACGCCGCTAACTTCCCATCCACCGAGGGCACCTTTCTCCAAGCCACTGGCGCTGGAGAAAAACGGCAACTGATACACCGAGCTGGCGATGAAGCGCTGGCGGCGATCGAAATCCGAAAGGCCGCGAGAGTCGCGCGGGTTGTTCTGGTCGTTGAAGCGCGTATCGAAGGCGACGCTCGCGGTGGAAACGTCGTCGATCGATTTGGAGTAGGTGTAAGCGCCCTGGAAATAAAGGCCCTTGGCAAAGTGATGGGCCAGGCTGGCCTGCAGCGCAGCGTAGTGGGAATCGGAATTGGGAGCGAACTCTTCAAAGTTTGCGGGAGCAATTCCCAGGAATGGCGCGCGGGCGCTCGCGTTCTCTGCCGTGGAGTCGACAATGGTGCAACTGCCCGCGCCACCTGTGCAGGCGTAGGGAATTTTCACCGGGCTCTGTTGAGTCGCAAGCGTAGCCTGGTCAGGATCGTAGGTGGAGCGCAAGCGACTGCCTTTCGTGCCCACGTAGCCCAATTCCGCGAACCACTCCCGGCCCAGTTCTCGTTGAATAGTGAGATTCCATTGCTGCGTGGTGGGCGCGACCCAGTGCAGCGGCACGGCGAGTTCGATCAAGCTGTTCACGTTCCCGCTAAAGCCCGGACCACATTGTTGAATTGCCTGCGCTGCAGGGAGAGCCCCGAAGGCCAATTCACAGCCACCGGATCCGAGTGGCGCGAAGCCCGAGAAAACCGCCGGGCTCGGCACGAATGAAGCATTGTTGGCCGCAGTTACCGGCCCCAGTCCCGGGATGCCTGTAGGAAAGTTAGCCGACGGCTGGAACAAGTTCGCTAAGCCGCCGGACGCAGTGCCGTAGGGTCCGGGGAGGAAGTTGATGCCGATGGGGAAGATCGGCGCCGAGAAGGAAAGATTATCAACAGCGCCCAGATCCTCACGCACGCTGTAGATGCCGTACCCGCCGCGGATGGAAGTGGTGTTATGCCCTCCCAAAGCGTAAGCAAATCCAATGCGCGGCTCAAAGACCGTTGCCCAGTTATTGTCGAGGGAGGAATGCGGTTTCGTTCCAGTGAGATTTGGAAGATTGAATTTGTTTACGCACGTGGGATAGACAAACGGCTGGGTTGGCGTGGTAAAAGGCTGCGCGGAAACCGAAACCAGCGAAGGATCGGTGTTGCCGATGTGGCAAAGGTTGTCGTAGGGAGCTCCCAGAAATTCGTTGCGCACGCCCAGATTCAAAGTCAGAGATTTGGTGACGCGGAAGTCGTCCTGCGCAAACCAGGAGTAAGCGGGGATGCGGTAATCGTGATTGCTCGCACCGCCGCCCGCCTCGCCGAAGAACGGCGACCCCTGCAGGAAACCCTGAAAGTCTGTCGGAGCCTGTGGACCAGCGAAGAAAATAAGGCCATTGTCCGCGACGGGAAGATTTCGGCGCAGCGCAACCCGGTCGGCCTCTCCACCAAATCGGAATTGATGCTTGCCGTGGGTCCAGCTGACCGTGTCGAGCCAGACAAAATTGTCGGACAGCGCATATTGCAGCTGCGTCGGATAAGGCCCAAACGCCCAGCTCCCGAACTGCAATCGGTACATGTTGGGATCGCCTTCGGGTCCGGTTGCTGTGGGCAGATTGATGCCGAGCTGTGCGCCCGTAATCGGTGCTTGATTGTTCAGCTTGTCGCCGATGATGTTGATGCCGAAGCGGAATTCGTTGACCAGGTTGGTGCTGAAGAGGTGAGTTTCGGTCAGGCTGCCGAAGCGGCTGTGCAGCGGGACCTCGATCGGGAAATTCATATTGTTCGGTGTGGACGGGAGTCCGACCTGGATTTGAAATGAATCCGCGCCGAACGGTTCATACGTATCCGAATCTGACCAGAAGAAACGTTCCGAGAGATGGTCCTTGCCGCTGCGGAATTCGCGATCCCACGTTTCCGTGAATTGATTGTCGGTGAATTTTCCGGGCGTCGAAAGAATGAACGGACCATAGTTCACCGTTGAACTGCAGGAACTGGTGGCGGCGTTGAAGGTCTGCGTAACTCCAGCCGTTCCCGGGACCGTGGGATAGAGGAATCCTCCACTGCCGAACTGAGTGCCTGTCGCATTCAACAGGGCGAGGGCCACGGTATCAATCGGAGTGATGCTGTATGCCGGACAGCCGGTAACCGCCGGGCTGCTAAAAACGGATTCGAGGTTGGCCGCGCTGCGGTCACTCGGGACGATGGGAATCGCCGTATTAATGAACGTCCCCGGCGAGTCGCCGCTGCGCTGCCGCGTCCCCTGATAGTTCACATAAAAATAGCCGAGTTTGGCTTTCGGTCCGAGGGGCCCGCCAAAATCTCCGCCGAAAATGTTCTGCTGAATCACAGGCCGTGGCAACCCGGCGGCGTTCAGAAAATAATCGTTGGCGTCGAGTTTGGTGTTGCGGAAATATTCGAACATGCCGCCGTGGAATTTCGAAGTTCCCGTTTTCAGGCTGGCGTTGATGTTGCCGCCGCCGTTCCGTCCCTGGGTCGCGTCATAAAGACTGGTCGAAACTCGGAACTCCTGGATCGCATCTGGACTGGGCAGCGGAGTGTAAGTCAACTCGCCGAAAGCGTAGTCGGACGCGCTGATGCCTTCAATCAAATAGTTATTGTTGTCCTCGCGGCCGCCGTTGACGTGGATGTAAACCTGGCCGCGTCCCAGCTGCGAAGCATTGTTCAGGTCCGATGACGCTCCGGCCGAAAGCGTCAGCAACTGCTGGAAGTTCCGTGTCGCCAGCGGCATGGACGTTATGGTCGTCGAACCCAGCGATTCTCCCGTCGTCGCGTCTGCCGTGTTCACTTGCGCAACTTCGGACTTCACCTCGACGACTTCCTTGACCACCGCGGGTTTCAGGACCGCGGTCATTCTCGTCGTCTCGGTGATGCTCACCGCGATGCCGCTAAACTTTACGGTGCCGAGTCCCGTGGCCGTGACCTGCACGCTGTAAGTGCCGACGGGAAGCAGCAGAACGGAGAACAGCCCCGAAGAGTCCGCGGTTACGGTGCGCACCAGTTCGCCCGTCGCTTCGTTCGTAACCTCGACCTTCGCTCCAGCCAGGACGGCTCCGGAAGTGTCCTGGACGATGCCGCTGATAGCGCCAGTGGCTCCGCCTTGAGCGAACATCTTCAGGGTGCACGACAGGCTGCACGACAAAATGAAAACGGCGACTGCGAAACGTCGACGAAGCATATTGCCTCCCAGTTCGAGATTTGCTTAGCCGCGGCCGACTGATTCCGTGAGCCGGGTTAGAAATTACGAATCCGAGTCGTATACCACCGTCAACTCGCGGCTTTCAAGAAATTTTGCCCCAGCTTGCCCGCAAAAAAGAGCATGCGCGGAACGGATAATTGGTTTGTGTTACGTGCGGGGCGAACCGTGGAAGTCATCTCATAAATGGTTTTGGGAAGGGCACGGCTTCCAGCCGTGCCACCAAGTGGCTGGCGGGTGGCCCACTCAAGCCCGCCTTTGGCTTGAGTGGGGTAGTTTCCGGATTTCATTTCACGTCTACTTCGGCGGCTTCTTGGGCTTGAGGGATTCCCAGTCTTCATTCGTGAGCATCCGTCCCAGATTGCTGAATTCACCTGCGCCTTGCAGAAACTCTCCTCCATCCATCCGGACGACCTCGCCGTTGATGTAGGCAGAACCATCGCTCACCAGAAACGCGGCCAGATTCACCAGTTCTTCGACGGTTCCGAAACGATGCAGCGGGTTGCGCTCGAGCGCCGCTGTTTCAAATTCCGGACGCGGCAACACGCGGGAGAATGCTCCCTGCGTGGGGATTGGCCCGGGAGCAATGGCGTTCATGCGAATGCCGCGGTCGCCCCATTCCACGGCGAGGCTGCGCATCAGAGCTTCGACGCCAGCCTTGGACACGGCGGATGGCACCACGTAAGCGGAGCCCACAGGCGCATAAGTCGCCGAGATGCTGAGCACCGTGCCTTTGTGGTTGGCTTTGAGCCAGCGGCGTCCGCAAGCCATGGTCGCGTGTAGCGTCCCCATGAGCACAATTCCAATTACCGACTGGAACGCGCGCGGGGAGAGCTCTTCGGTGCGGGCAATAAAATTTCCAGCAGCGTTGTTCACCAGAATGTCGAGCGGGCCATGCTTCCAGATCGTATCGATCATGGCTTCAACGGAGTCGAGTTCGCGGACGTCGCACGCGAGAGCATGAATACGTCCGCCGTTGGCCGCGGACAGTTCCGCCACGGTTGCTTTCAAAACTTCTTCGCGGCGGCCGCATATGTAAACTTCCGCGCCAAGTTCGAGAAACCGCTGCGCCATGCCTTTGCCCAGGCCCGTGCCGCCGCCAGTGATGAGGATGCGCTTGTTGAGAAGAAGATCGGTGCGGAACATGTGTGCTCCCTCCGGCATCGTGATGCGATCCCGGCAACTGACAGATTCCTTGGCGGACATCCGCCCGGTTCGGATTGAGTAGAAGCTATCTCATGAATGGTTTCGGGAAGGGCACGGCTTCCAGCCGTGCCACCCAGTGACTAGCGACCCGGGCTCTAGCCTCTGAGGGTTCGCTCGCGTCCGGCCCGCGAGCATTTATGAGATAGCCTCCAGACTATACGAGGTGGCGATGGAGTAGCGTTGCGCTATAGGTCGCATGCTACTCGAAAGCCGTAATCCGCATACTGGAATTCGGGCGGAATGCTGGAGCGGGCCGAGCAGCGCGCGACCTTGACGTGATGCCGCCACGATCCTCCGCGCGAAGCCTTGCGTAGGCCCGTTACGGGGCCGCGCGGATTGCGCTCCGGCGAACTCGCATAATAATTCGGATCGTACCAGTCGCTGCACCACTCGTGAACGTTGTCACAAATGTCATAAAGTCCAAAAGCGTTGGCAGCGTAGCGCGCGACCTGCTCCGGGCCGGTCGGCCAGCGCATCGCGTAGTCGGGAAGCGACTGCGGCGGTTCATCACCCCACGGGAAATTCTTCTGTTCGAGGCCGCCGCGCGCTGCGCATTCCCATTCGGCCTCCGTGGGTAAACGGTAGTTGCGACCAGTCTGCGTGCAAAGCCACTCGCAGTACCGGGTTGCCTCAAACCAGGAGACGCCGGCAACCGGCTGCTGAGCATGGCTGAAATTTGGATCGCTCCAAAACGGCGGTGGCTGAGCCGCAGTGGCATGTAAGAAACGCTCATACTCGGCGTTGGTGACCTGGGTCGCGGCCAGCAGGAACGCGTCAATCCATACGCGGTGCACCGGACGTTCGCAGTCCTGTCCAGAGGCTGACCCCATCAGGAACCAGCCTTCAGGCACGCGAACCAGAGCTGGCTCCGTGGCTGGCGGGGGCGAAATGTCCGTCCGAGTTGAAGCGAGTGTCATGGCCCAGAAAAGCCGGTTGCCGTGTTTGCCTAACGCATTTAAAGTTTACCAGCGCGGGCCTTGGAGGGTTGCCATGCCGAACGGGAAACTGCAATGCAAAGCACTGCAATTCAAAGCGAAGATCGAGGGAAAAGAAGCAGGCGTGGTGGCTGCGATCACTCCGCCGGTGGATGTGCCGGAGATGTTCGGGACGCGGGCGCGCGTTCCCATCCGTGGAACGATCAACGGATTCCCGTTTCGTTCGTCACTGATGCCCTGCGGAGGCCGCCACATGATGCCCGTGAATAGGATTCTGTGCCACGGTGCGGGCGTAAAGCCGGGCGACACCGTGGAGGTAGTGATGGAGCGCGACGAGGCAGAGCGCACGGTGGATGCGCCTCCACAGCTGAAAAAAGAATTGGCCCGGAACAAGAAGGCGCGAGAAAAATGGGAGACACTCTCGTTTACCCATAAAAAAGAAATGGCGAATACTATTCGCGATGCCAAGCAGGAAGAAACGCGCGCCCGGCGACTCGCCAAGATCATGCAGGTTCTGACGACCGACGCGAAATGGACGGGGTAAGACCGCGAAGCGCCTCCGCCACCGTACGGCGGAAAGTTTGCCAGGAGTAAATTCTAAGTTGTTGATTCTGCGCGGATCACACGTAAAGTGTTGATTCTACGTGGAGCCTGCGATGTTAACTTTAAGCTAATTTCATCGCCGGAAGCGATTTCAGGCAGGTTTAATCGTCGGACGATAGTCAGCTGGCCCGCGGCCCTCGAACGCGTCCTGCGAGCTTGCAAACGCAATTACGGGCCATTCTGCGCGGGCAGCCGGACGTCATTTTGCTGCCTCAGAAAGCCGCGCTCATAAGAATCAATCACTTCCACACAGATTCAACAACTTAGCCGGAAGCGAAACCGGAACCAGCCGTCAGCGCTCAGCCCCGACAGAGTCCGCGAAGCTTCTCCACCACCGTCGCAATATCGTTTTCCTGAAATAGCCGGATCCCGGCGATTCCGGATGCTCCCGCGTCGACGCAGGATTGAGCATTCTCCAGAGTGATTCCTCCCAGGGCCAGCACCGGAATTCCGGCGCCGCATGCTTCCTTGAGCGCGCCGAGGCCGGCCGAGCGAACGCCGGGCGCGTCTTTTTTTTCGAAGACAGGCGCGAACACCGCGAAGTCTGCGCCGTTTGCGGCGGCCTGGGCCACGTCTGCTGGGGAGTGACAGGAGACTGCGATCACTGGACTTCGTGGTGAGTTTTCGCGGGCAAGAGCATGCCCTGAGCCTGCCGAATGGGTGCCCGTGCCACATTTGCGCGAGCCAGAGGTGATCGCACTACGCTGCCAGATCGTTCGGACTTCGCCCGCGGACACATCGTCGGATCGCAAGTGAACACCGTCGGCCCCTGCGGCGAGGGCCACGTCGACGCGGGAGTTAATGAGAAGAGCCGTCCGTTGCCGGCTGTGAGTGGCCAATTGCTTCGCGTTGCCGAGAGCTTCAATTGCCTCCGGCGTCAACCGCTCCAACTCGCGGGGGGAAAGATCTTTTTCGCGAAGTTGGATATAGTCCACGCCACAGCGGGTGGCTTCGGCAATCTTCTCGAGCAACTGACGGCGGCGGGCGGGCTCGTCCCCGGCGAACGCGGTGCGGTCAGTGATGTAGTAGAGGAACAACGCTTCGGCCTAGCCTCGGGTCTTAGCTTCGGGTCTTAGCCTCGGGTTTTCGCGATTTCGGGCAGGACTTCGCCTTCTTTTTTCGGCGCGCCACCAAGGTGGTGTTTAGTCAGTCCATCGCGCAGGAACTCGAAAGCGTCTTCAGGCGAGTCGACAACCTTCAACAAATCGAGATCCCCCTGGGACACCGTGCCGGCATCGACAAAGGCCTGGAAGTTGATGATGCGGTTCCAGTATTCGCTGCCGTAGATGACCACCAAAATCTTCTTGGCCAGCTTGTCGGTCTGGGCGAGCGTGAGAATCTCGAACAGTTCGTCCATGGTTCCGAAGCCGCCGGGGAAGATGACCAGCCCCTTCGCCAGGTAAGCGAACCAGAACTTCCGCATGAAAAAATAGTGAAACTGGAAGTTCAGCGATGGCGTGACATAAGTGTTGGGATTCTGTTCGAAAGGCAGCGCAATGTTCAATCCAATGGTCTTGCCGCCGGCTTCGTGCGCACCCAGATTGGCTGCCTCCATGATGCCGGGACCTCCTCCGGTGGTGACGACGAAGCGGTGCCGGCGCGCCGGAATCTGGATCGACCATTTGGTCAGCATGTGAGCGAGGCGGCGCGCGTCTTCGTAATAGCGGGCCATATCCACGCCGGCCTGGGCGCGCTTCAGGTTCACTTCCTGTTGCGCTAGGGGCGCGTTCGCGCCGTTCTTCTCCACCGCCGTCAGGTTTTTTTTCGCGGCGTGCTTTCCTTCGAAGCGCGCCGAGCCGAAGAAGACCACCGTGTCCTGAATCTGCTCGCGGCGAAAGCGCGCCAGAGGCTCCTGATACTCAGCCAGGATTCGCAGGATCCGCCCATCGGGACTGTTGAGGAAGGTTTCGTTCTGATACGCCAGCGGCGCGGACTTGAGCGGGTCGGTCATGGAAGAGTCTCGTTCTGAAACTATCTCAAACTATAAGAGCGCACTGGCGTAGCGCAACAACATACCGGAGCGGCCGCGCGTGAATGTCCTGGCGATTCCCATTGCAGATTTCAGATTGATGATTTCAGATTGTCAATCTGCAATCTGAAATCTGACTTCTGAAATGGCTGCACCTTCCCAGACCTTCCAGCTTCTGCGCGGTTCCCCGCTAATCGGTTGCCCGGTTCCGCGAAGCCCTACCTGTGCTCGTGGTAGTGGAGCGCCTCCCAGAAGCCAATCCAGATATCGAGCAGGCCCAAACCCGTGCAGATGCCGCGGAAAAAGCCGCTCGAAACCAGAGTCCGCAGGCTGGGGTAAGAAAGCAGTAAGTAGTTATCCGTCCATTCCGGCGTCCAGGGAAGAATGATCAGCAGCACACCCGCCACGGCGCTGATCAAAACGAAAAGGAAGACCGACGCACGGTGCAGCCAAAGCTGCAGGCCTGGCAGCAAGCCCGGTTCGGGCGCGATTGACGACGGATCACCGGGCCGCAGATCGGAGGACGACGGATCGGTGGAGTCGAGCACCGCGGCGCGAACCTGCGGGGCTCCCGGAGCGGGGCTGCCGCCTACGGCTGGGGCGCCGCCTGACAACGGGCCGCCAGATAACGGGGCGCCGGATAAAGGCATCTTGGAATCGGTGCTCACGCGCAGCCCCGCGAAACCAGGCACAGAGTGGCCCGCGTGGTTCCGCAAATGGCAGCATCTTCGCGACGAAGGTGATGGGGGGCAGAACCCATCTGACTATTCTACGACTTCAGGGCCTTGATGCGCTCGGCCACGTCGCGATAATCGATGTTGCTGCCGTAGACTTCCATGAAGTGCTTGAGCGCCGCGGTCTTGTCCCCGGCGGTCTCGTGGGCGGCAGCGAGTTCGTAATTCAGCGCGGTGCGGGTTTCCTGATCGATCCCAGTCACGCCCAGAGCCTTTTCATACCAGCGGATCGCAGCCTCGGGCACGCCTTTATCGAGGAAGCATTGCGCCAGCCACGTGTAAGTCTGCATGATCTGCGGGAATGCGTGTCCCCGGTCGACCGACTGGCAGGCTTTCTGCAATTCTCCGATCGCTTCGTCGAGCAGTCCCATTTCGCGGAACGCGATGCCCAGGTTGTAGTGAGTCTCGGGGTCTTCATCGGCGGATGCGACATCCGATTCGAGATCGTGTTTCAGCTCGCCGAACATCTCGGCCAAGTCGACGCCGGGTTCGTCTCCGAACGGTGACGCTTTGGCGGCCGCAGCGGGTGGCGCCGGGGGCGCTGGGGCAGACACGGGCGGTTGCGGTTTGGGCGGTTCGATGACCTGCGGAGCCTGTGCCGCAACCGCAGGCACACTCGGCGGCGGCCCCGCGGGCGTAACGCGTCCCAGTGCAGGCGCTGCGGCCGCGGCACTCGCCGCCGGAGCGCTGACATGTGGCGAGGATACGGGTCTCGCTACGCCGGGTGTCAGCTTCGCAGCTGGTTGCGGAGTGGGTGGTGCAGCGACCGGAGCCGCGGTCAGGAAGTCATCACCCAAAGATTCTTCAAGGTCAGCCACGAACTCGCCCAGAACTGGAGCCTGCTGCCCGGTCACGACTGATTCGGTGTGGGCGACCGGAGCAAGTTCGGGTTCGGCGGCGCGAGCAGGTTTCTCGGCGCGCGGCAACTCGGCCGGTTTAGCGACTGGGCCCGACATGAAGTTGTCGCCCAACGACGACTCGAGATCCGAAACAAACTCCTGCAGAACGGCTGGCGCAGGTTCTTCCACTTCGGGCTCGGGGGCCGGCGCAGGCTTAGGTGCGGGCTTCTTCTTCGGCGGCGGCGCGGGCGCGGCTTTCACCACTGGCGGCGGCTCTACCTTGGGTTGCACCACCTTAGGTTGCACCACTTTAGGTTGCACCGCTTTAGGTTGCACCGGGGCGGCTTGCACAACTTCAGGTTCTGGCTCTTGTTCCGGGACCGGGGCGGGTTCTTCGATTTCGATGGCGGCTTCCGGCTCCGAAATTTCGGCTTCCGGAATTTTTGCCTCGGCGACCTCGACTTCGGGAATCTCAACTTCGGAAACCTCGACTGCGGAAACCTCAGCTTCGGGAACCTCGACTTCTTCGACCTCAGCCTGTGGGATATCGTCGACGGTGATTTCCTCGATCGACTCCTCGGCGTGGGCAGTCTCGGCATCTGTGGCGGTCTGCGTTGCGGCTTCGAGCTCGGCGCGCACCTGGTCGACCCGGGCGTCGTCTGGCGCCAGCGTCTGCAACTTGGCCAAAGCGGCCCAGGCCTGCTCGGGCAAGCCTTGCGCAAAGTAGAAGCGAATCTCGTCAACCGTTTCGTTGATCTTTTCGTCGCTCGGGATGTTCGCCGCCGCAGCAGGCTCGGCGATCTCGTCTTCCGCCGTTGGTGCTTCCGGTGAGTCCGGTTCAACGGTGACCGAGTCTTCCCATTCCGACGAAAGATCGATCTCATCTGTCTGAGCTTCACCCTCCGCCGCAGGTACTGTGATCTCTTCGGCCTCTGCCGCTGCGGTCTCATCGCCAGCCGCGGCCGCTTCATGGGCCGGCTCCGCTGTAGGCCAGGGCGCGGCCACCTCGGCCTCGGCGATTCCCGCTCCGGGAGCTTCCTCAACCGCGAACTCCTGCGCAACGTCATCGTCTGCGACCGCGACTGCTTCCTCGGCCACGGCTTCTTCCGCCACCCCGTGCGACATCTCAACTTCTTCGCCTGCGGCAACGGCGGCAGGTCCGGCGGTGCGTTCCTCATAACGGTCCGCAAGTTCGCCGTAGCGCGTGGCTTCCTCGGGATATCCTGCATCGGAATAGAGGGTCTGCAGCGTGCGGCAGCAGACGCCAGCCTCAGTGAAACGTCCGGCGCGGGTGTGCAAGGCAGCCAGACGCTGGTTCAATCGCAAATCATTCGGAGCCTGCGGCAATGCCGCCACCAGCGGTCCCAGCGCCTTGGCGGGCATGTTGTAGGAAATGAAAAGCTCGGCATCGGTGAGCGCCGAGCGCACCGCCAGCGAAACTTCGTCTGAGTAATGCTGGTGAACCGAGGGAGCCGTCGCCTCCAGTTCATCCACAATCACGACCGCTTCTTCCGGCGTGATGAGCTTGGTGCCGCCTGTGGTCCCGCCCAGCCGCGCCAGCATCTGCTCGTAGTTCTGCAGGTGCATGGTGTTGTCAGGTTCCCGTTGCGACAGGCTCTGGTAAAGGTCGCGGGCCCGCACGAAATCGCCCGCCTGCACGCTGGCGTGGGCCAATAGCTCGGTCACTTCGGTGGTGTGCGTGTTCTCCCCCGCCTTATTGAACAGGGCCAGCAGCTTCTCGAGCGATGCGGGATTATCGCGTACATGCCCGATGATGCCGTGCAGATGGTCGAGGATCTTTTCCGGGTCCTCCGCCAGCAGCCGCTCCGCATTGTCGTCGTAAACCTGCAGAGCGCTCTCGTATTGCCCGGACTGCATGAGTGCATCCGCGAAATCGGAAATCGCCGAGAGGTCGTTGTGTACCGTGAGCAGCTTGCCGGCGATGGTTCCGGCATCGGAAAGCCGCCCTGCCTGCAGGTACGCCTTCAGCAAATCCTTTAGGCCTTCGGGATTCGAATCCAGGTCGGCGACCTTGGTCAGCGCGGTGATCGCGCCCTCGGCGTCTCCCGACTCCAGCATGTTTTTCCCCTGCATCAGCAAGGCATGGGAATTGCCGGGGTCGAGCGTGAGCATGCGCGTGAGTATTTCGTCGGCTCCGGTGAGCGAGCCCTTCGATCGCAGGGTCTCGGCGGCCGCGGAAAATATCTGCCACGCTTCGGTTTTCTTTCCCAGCCGAACGTAGACTTCCGCCAGCTTGATCCGCATAGCGGTATTTTCCGGATCCATTTCCAGGATCTTCTGGAAAATGCGCACCGCATTATCGAGTTCGCCGGACTTCAGGAATTCTTCCGCGACTTGCAGATACTGGGCGCGGGCATCGTTGAAAAGACCTTGCTGGGTGTAAAGCTCCGCCAGCTTCAGCACGCTCTCGAGCGAGGGCTTGAGCTTGCTGATCTTCTTGTACATCGCGATCGCCTTGACCGTGAATCCCTGGCTGGCATAGGCATCGCCGACAGTCTTGAAGCATTCGGTGGCTTTGTCGCTTTCCCCGATGCGGGAATAGAGGTCGCCGACGGTGTTGGCGACGGTCAGATCCTTGGGATCATTTTTGAGGACTTTGTCGTACTCAGCGATGGCATTCTGCAGCTTGCCCTGCTGGACATACTTCTCCGCGCTGCTGAGAACCTTTTGCTTGTTGAACCCGAACAGCGCCATAGTCGGTGCGGACCCCAGTCCTGGTGTTACGTAAAAACGTCTAACGTAGAAATGTGTTGCGTAGAAACGTTCTGCGTAAAATCGTGTTGCGCGAAACCGTATTGCGTGAAACCGTATTGCGTGAAACCCGATTTCACGAAACCCGAACTACTCCCGGACGAACGCTGCCGGGCTGTCGCGAAGGGCAATCGTACAATTCGACGAGGACCCTCCGGACAAGGCCAATTGTACTTCCGGGCGTCATGTACCGCATGGTTACCGATGGGTTACCGGAGGTTACCAAAAGGGAGTGTACGAACGGGCCATGGGCGATCTTTGGCAATTCACCTGTGTATTCCGAAGCTAGCCTGTAAACAAGGCAGCGAAGAAGGTGGATGCGGCTCATTCCTTGACGAAGCGATGGCGAAAGACCAGCGCACAGAGCAGTGCACAGCACATGCCGACGGGAGCGGACAGAAGAGCCTGCATGGCGCCGAGGGACCGGGGATTTACAACTGCGTCGAAGAACAGGAAACCGAAGCCGAAGACGAATCCAACGATCCCGGCCTCAATCAGGAGCCTCTGGGTTGATCGAATGCCTTGCCTGCGCCAATCTAGCAACGCGCTTCCAGCGACGCCGGCTAGAAAGCCAAAAGACCCGCAGGACACGGCCGTGATCGGCGTCAACCAGAAAGCGGCCCTGAGAATATCGAGCACAGTGGGCGACGTCGTACCCTGAATGGGGCCAAGCGCGGCGAGGGTGGCGATCAGCAAAGCTGAAACCGCCGTAGCAAGAAATGCGGCTAATGTTCCCGCCTTCAGAATGAAGGTTGTCCGAGGCCGATTCTCGATGTGAGCCGATTCCATATAGACGACAACGATTCTACTGCTCGTTCGACACCATCGCTCCCTTCCTCGTTCCAGTTATGCGCGCAAAGACACCTGAAGTAACTTTCACCTCGCCCTGGGGGCAGCGCCTGGTGAGGAATCGGAACAGGCTCGCGCGGTGTCTATAATCTCTGGCTGAGGCCGGAACATGACCGCATCTCGTGCGACGCTGGTTGCGCTGCTGCTGGTTTCCTCTTCAAGCTTGGCCTTCGGTTGTTCCTGCTCCAACAGCACCCCGATTCAGAAGACTTCCGAGCGTTACCGTGAAAGGGCTGTGTTTACCGCTCACGTGGTCCAGTTGATGGGGAGAATCTACAACTTCGGTGGGAAGCGGCAATCGAGCCTGGTTCTCGCGGTCGTGAAAGAGCGTTATTGGGGGCTGCCCTGGTACTGGCCAAAGGTTGTAATTCTGGATGGTTCGTACCCTTGCGACATCGCCATGGCGGAAGGAGAAGATTATTTAGTGTCAGGAAGGCCAGAACGCTATGGGGTTCTCGGTGTCGCTCTCTGCAGCCGTACTCAGCCGCTGGAAACCGCACAACTGGACATGCGCACCCTGGACGGCTCGCATTGTGCCGAACCGGGGGGCACGATCATTGGGCATGTGTATCGGGGGAAAGATGACTTTCATCAGAACTCTTTCGCTCAGGACGTTTCGCTGACCTTCCTGGATCAGGACGGCAAAACGTACTCGGCTCGAAGTGACCGCTATGGAATTTTTGAATTGCAACACCTGGCAGCTGGCACCTACACCCTCGACTCTCAATTCAGCGCCCATCAGCAAGTCTTTGCGCGCGGCAACGTCGTAGTGGCGAGCGGAGTCTGCGTTGAGACCTCGGCCCTGATTAAGGACTTGGAGATCTCCGGGGGACTACCTCCCGGGCTCAGCGGCTACGTGACTGTGAAACTCGTCAACATTGATGCGAGTGATTGGGAAATCCCTGGCGATTTGCACCCTGATGGCAGGTTTTACTTTACCGACGTTCCCGATGGCAAATACCTACTTGCCCTGGATATTGCGATCCACGGTGCCAAGGGGGATTTCTACTATCCCGGCACGAGCGACCGCAAGAAAGCCGCGCCGCTCAAGGTTGCAAATCACAAGCTCATGTCTGTCACCGAGTTCAACTTCGATACCGGCTCCCTACCCATCGTTCCGATCCCAGTGGCACTGGATCCGCCAGCCGATTCCGGGCGTTTCTCGTGGCACATTCGGATTTTGAGACCGGGGAACGACATCGTCGCCGAGGAACCGTGGGTGCCTGGAAAAAAGTTCGTTGTTCCCTACGGCCTGCCCGGGTGGTCCTATGACATCCAACTTTACGGTTATTCGAATCGTCCAACAGAGTATCGGGACTGCCTGTCTCAAGCCACTCCCGTCACCGCGAAACCCGGCTTGAGCGTAACTCATATTGCTGTTCCTGCCGAGTGTCGATAGACGCGTAGTTCAAACCTACTATTTGGGAATGGGACACGCCGTTGTATTTTCCAGAAATTGAAATTGTGAGAGCGCCGAAATGGGGGGAAGAAAACTATGACCTGGATTCGAACTGTACCTCTGACCGAGGCCGACGAAAAACTGCGCCAGGCAATTGAAGGCGAGAAGCTTCTGTATCCCAAGGAATACGCCACCCCGGTGCATCCCGACGCCTCGGGCGCATCGTCGATTGTGGGCTCGCATACGCTGATTCCCGATGCGCTCTATCACGCGTTCAGCACTTTCGGCGCGCTGATGTCGCCCGACCTGCCACTCTCGCGCCGCCAGCACGAGATGATTGCGACCATGGTCTCGGTCACTAACCGGTGCGTGTATTGAATCGAGTCACACGCAGAGTTTCTGCGTAGAGTGACGCTGGATAAGTCGCTGGTCGAGGCCCTGGAGAAGGATTACACCACCGCCCCCATCACGCCCCAGGAGCGGGTGATGGTGGACTACGTGGTCAAGCTCACCAAGGACGCAACCAAGGTTTGGAAGGATGACATCGAAGGCCTGCGCGCGGCCGGATTCGACGATCGCGGAATCCTGCAGATCACGCTGATCGCCTCGTGGTTCAACTACATCAACCGGGTGGCCGATGCGCTGGGGGTGGGGCGGGAGTAGAAAGTCGGCTTAATTCGCACGTAAGATGCTCACGTGCGCAGGCTGGTTCTTAAGATTCATCTTGTGATCGCCCTCATCGCAGGGGTGTTCCTGGTGCTTCTCGGGGCGACGGGAAGCATCATTGCGTTTGAACCGGAGTTCGATCGCCTGCTTCACCCCGGGTTGGCGTACGTGACCCCGACTGGCAGAGTCCTTTCTCTCGCGGAAATTGGAGATGCCATCTCTCGGGCATACGGCGGCGAACCGATCGTCGCGTTCCTTCCCTCTGCATCGCCGAACGTGCCCACGGAAGTGATCATGCCGCGCGGAATCGTCGTGGCGAACCAATATACGGGAGAAATCCTGGGTGTACGGACGAGGGGGCAAACCTTCCTGGGGTTCGTGCGTGCACTTCACGTCCGGCTGGCGAGCGGAGATGCGGGCAGAAATATCATTCGATGGTCGGCCGTTGCGATGCTGTTCTCCTTAGCTTCTGGACTTTATCTCTGGTGGCCTCTCAAGCGAGTACGAATTCGGCGTCCGGCGTGGAGCGGACGATTTTGGTTTGATCTGCATAACGCGACCGGCATTGTTTCCTTGCTGCCTTTGCTGGCGCTCTCGGGTACTGGAATCGTCATTGGCTTTGAAGATCACGTTGCGCTGCTCCTGGACAAACTGGCCGGTTCAGGCGCTGTTCATGTAATCCCGGCCTCTGCCCGTTCCGAACCTGAACCCGGTCCAATCCAGATAACGCCGGATCAAGCGGTCGCGATTGCGAGTGCGCAGTTGCCGGGCGCGGTGCCCTATCGCGTCCAGATGCCGCGGTACGGCGGCGTCTATATCGTAGCTTTGACATTTTCGGACAACCGGATCGCGGGTGATCGCAACTCGATTTCTATCGATCCATGGAATGGCAAGATCATCTCGACGAGCCTGTCGGCCGGACTTTCGACTCGAGACCGATTCATGGCCGTGAATGAGGCGATTCACACGGGGACAATCTTGGGCGCGCCGAGCAGGGTCGTCGCGGCTCTGGCAGGCATCCTTCTGCCTGTACAAGCTGTGAGCGGTCTTATCATCTGGTTACTACGCCGGAGAATCGGGCGGCCAAATTGATCGGACCCAAACTGATCGAACCTAAACTGATCGGACCCAAACTGATCGAACCTAAACTGATGGAACGAGGAGCATTGCGCCGATGAAGAAGCAGATGGCGGCGGTCCTGCTGTTGGCCGTCAGTGCGATGGCCGGCGATCTGACTGGCAAGTGGTCTGGCGCCTTCAAGGTTGACGGTGGAGACCACAACGTGCCGCAGTTGTTCCTGTTGAAACAGCAAGGCAAAACGCTCACCGGCAGCGGCGGCCCGAACGCGGGCGAACAATACCCGATTGAGAACGGCAGAATCGACGGCGAGGAGATTAGATTCGAGTTGACGACCGGGGAGTGGAAATTTGCATACGACCTGAAACAAACCGGACCGGGCGAGTTGAAGGGAGACCTGAAACTCGAAAGTGTGGGCGACAGCCGCACGGCCAAGGTATCTCTTGCCAGGGCGAAAGCCGACTAAACCACATTCCCTACAAAGGGGGATGGTGCAGTTTGAAAACTGTACTGATGACGCTCTTTCGCGGGCCAGTTCTACTAAACTTGAGCTGGATCGAGGCTGACCTTCGAGTCTCGTCGCCAGCTCATGGCCGAATCGTTAGCAGAATTTTTCTCCACGCACTTTGCGGCACACGATCGCGAGCGCGCCTACGGGCAGCGTCGCGGCTACCGCATGGAGTGGTTCACCTACGGTCGGGTGCTGGAAATGGCCTCCCGGTTCGCCCGTGAACTAGAGGCTCGGCAGATCGGCAAGGGCGACCGCGTCATGATGTGGGGGGAGAACCGTGCCGAATGGGTTGCGGCTTTCTTCGGATGCGCGCTTCGCGGTGCGGTCGTCGTCCCCATGGACAACGGCGCCTCCGCCGATTTCGCCGCGCGCGTTTTTCGCCAGGTGGAAGCCAAACTTCTGGTCTGTTCGCGCCCGCACGCACAAGAGGCGCCGAACGAATTCACCGCCGTCCCCACGCTGATTCTCGAAGATTTGCCGCAAGCGCTAGATGATCATTCTGCAGTTGAAGTCCCCACCGTCGCCCTCGGCCGCGATGACATCCTGCAAATTGTTTTCACGTCCGGCACCACCACCGAACCCAAGGGCGTAATCATCACGCACGGTAACGTCCTGGCCAACATCGCCCCGCTCGAACAGGAGATACGGCGTTACCTGAAGTATGAACGCTTCGTGCACCCGGTGCGCTTTCTGAATCTGCTGCCACTGAGCCACGTCTTCGGGCAATTCCTGGGGCTGTTCCTGCCGCCACTGCTGGGCGGGACGGTCATCTTCCAGCAAGAACTCAATCCTTCAGAAATCATTCGGACGATCCACCGGGAGCGAATCTCAGTCCTGGTGAGCGTGCCCCGAGTCTTGCAGTCGCTCAAGCAGAAGATCGAGCGCGACACGGAAGATCAAGGAAAGATGAATCATTTTCAGCAGCGGTTCCGCGCCGCCGAGGGCAAGCACTTTCTGCGCCGCTGGTGGATCTTCCGCAACATCCGTCGCCAGTTTGGCTGGAAATTCCTGGCATTCATTTGCGGGGGGGCGGCGCTCGATCCCGAGACCGAAGAGTTTTGGGGACGCCTCGGCTACGCCGCCATCCAGGGATACGGCCTGACGGAAACGACATCGCTGATCAGCGTGAATCATCCCTTCAAACTGGGCAAGGGCTCGATCGGCAAAGTGCTGCCCGGACGTGAACTCAAGCTGGCCGAAGACGGCGAGATTCTGGTGCGCGGTGGCGGCGTCGCCGCCGGCTATTGGGACGGCTCCGGCCGCCACGACCTCACCGGCGACCAGGGCTGGTATCGCACGGGCGACGTCGGCGCTCTCGATGAAAGCGGCAATCTCTATTTCAAGGGCCGCAAGAAAGAAGTGATCGTCACCCCAGCTGGCCTCAACATCTATCCGGAGGATCTGGAAGCCGCGTTGCGCTGCCAGTCCGAAATAAAAGATTGCGTGGTCGTGGGGATCGAACGAGGAGGAAATGCGGAACCTTGCGCGGTCCTGATTTTACGCGCGGCAGTAAACGACCAAGACACTCACGGCTCACATTTCGGCGCGAACCTCGAGGGCGAGGTCGAAGAGATCATCCAGCGCGCCAATCAATCCCTGGCTGAATATCAGCGCATGCGCATGTGGTTCTTGTGGCCGCAAGAAGACTTCCCGCGCACCAGCACGCAAAAGCCGCGCAAGAACTTAATTCAGGAAGTTGCCCAGAACCACTTCCTCGCACCCGACTCGAAATCCGGAAGCGGCCCAACCCTCGGGGCATCGTCGACGCCGCTTGCTGAACTCATCACCCGCGTCGTCGGACGTCCCGTTCCCAGCCTCGGCGCCGGCGCCAACCTCGGCTCCGACCTTGGCCTCAGTTCGCTCGACCGCGTGGAACTGCTGGGTGCCCTGGAAGACCGCTACCAGGTCGATCTCAGCGAAACCCGCTTCGGCTCTGTTCGCACGGTCGGCGACCTCGAAGGAATGCTGCGCGGAGAATCGCTACAGAAACTTCCTTATCACTATCCCCGCTGGACCTTGTGCTGGCCCGCGACGTGGCTGCGATTCCTGGCTCATTACTTATTGCTGCGCCCGTCGATTTTGCTGCTCGGCTGGCCTCGAACCGAGGGCCGTGAGAACCTGCGCGGCGTGACCGGACCGCTGCTTGTGGTCTGCAATCACATCGCCGACGTGGATTTTGCGTTCGTGCAAACCGCACTTCCCGCGCGCTTCCGCCATCGCCTGGCCACCGCGACTCGCGGCGAGGATCTCGAAGCTTTGCGCACGCCGGCGGCGTCTCGCGGATTTTTTGCGGGCATCTACGACCGCGTGCTTTGGTCTCTCGGGGTTTGTCTTCTGAATCTCTTCCCGCTGCCGCGCGAGGCCGGATTTCGGCAAAGCTTTGCCTACGCCGGAGAAGCCGTCGACCGGGGCTACAGCATTCTGGTTTTTCCCGAAGGCCGCCATACCGTGGATGGAAACATAAATTCTTTTCGCGCGGGCATCGGACTGCTGGCTAACAACCTCAGCATCCCGGTTCTGCCCATGCGAATTCTGGGACTGTTCGAAGCGAAGCGGGCAGGGAAGATGTCCGCCGCGCCGTGGAAGATTCGCGTACATATCGGGCAGCCGATGAAATTCGAGCCGGGAACCGATGCCGGGCAAATCGCCGCTGAGCTGCAAAAGGCCGTGGAACTTCTCTAGCGGGCTGCTGAAAAACTCATTTCGGTGGCCGAAAGCGATCCGCAGGCGCTGAAGCGCGGCTGCTATTGGAGTACTTTGCGGCACGAGTGAACTCGTGCCCTTCCCAAAATCAGCCCGACGCGGGGCTTTTCAGCAACCTGCAAGGAGTATTCTTCGTCTCGAACTATTCTTCGTCTGCCGTCGGTTCCTCCATCTGCAAGCTGGATTCAATCTCGATCTCCGGCAGATTCGCTTCGTGCAGTTTGCGATTGAGTTCGGGCAACTCGTCTTTCTTGAACGCGGACCAACGCTTCATCACGGCCGCGCTGTCGCGCTCAGCTGCCGTGACGGCTGCCAACTGCGCGGAGGTTGGCGTCGCATCCACCGGCCAAATCTGACCGTAGAGCGTGCTCGCGGTTCCGTTCACCTGCATCAGCGTGGGCTCTGCGGCCTCCGCAGGTGCTCCGAAGCCGGCGGCGTTGCCCAGCAGGGCGGCAAGTTTTTCTTGAAAAGTCTGCACTGCTTCTCCAGCCACTTTCAACTTCTCGCTCTGTTTCTTGAGTTGTGTGTCAATCGAGTTACCCTGCTGAGCGGCGAGCGAAGTCTGGCTCACAAGGGACGACAGCTGCGTCTCCGCCTCAAATTTCTTTTCCAGTCCCAGCACCGGAGTTTTTACCAGCGGGTCCATCTTCACGGTCAGAGCTGCAGTCTGGCTCTTGCCGTTTGCAGTCAAGCGCACTGTATAGTGACCGGGCAACGCCGTAGGCCCGAGCGGCAAGCGCGGCGTGTCTCCCGGAATCGCCGCAATCGGATACTCGTGCCGCAACGAATTTGGAGTCTGATAGTGCAGGTCCCACACCCAGCGGTGCATGCCCGCCTCCGCCGAGAGCGCCCGGAACGGGCGCAGCCAGTAAAGCGGAATCAACTGCTTCTTTAAGTCAGCTTCTGAAGCCTCGGGCTGGTCGGTGCTCGAAAAACTGCGTACGACTTGCCCCCGAGCATCCAGAATCTCCAGCTTGACGGGGCCAGACGCCGCGCTCGCAAGGTAGTAGTCAATCACCGCGCCATCCGGCGGATTCGCCGCCGCCGGTTCATCCGGCGGAAGCGGCGTGTCAGTGTAGTTGTCGCGCTGCACTCGATAAGCCGCAGCCGGCGCGAAAAGATGCGCATCCGAACTTGCAACCGCTTCGCTAACCTGGCGCAGCGGAGTAATGTCGTCCAAAATCCAGAAGGACCGGCCATGCGTTCCCACGATGAGATCGTCGTCGTGAATCCAGAGATCGCGCATCGAAGTGTGCGGCAGATTCAACTGCAGCGATTGCCAGTGGTCGCCGTCATCGAACGAGACCCACACCGAATTCTCCGTGCCGGCAAATAACAAGCCCTTGCGCACCGGATCCTCGCGCACCGTATCCACCGGCCCAAAATCCGGAAGGCCGGCCGTGATCAGCTTCCAGCTCTTGCCGCCGTTGCGGGTGCGATAGATATACGGATGCTGATCGTTGATGCGAAAGCGGCTGACCGATGCATAAGCAGTCTCTTCATCAAAGTGCGAAGCCGCAATCTGCGTTACCTTGCTCCATGGCGTGAGGTCCTTTGGAGTAATGCCTTCCCAGTTCTTGCCACCGTCGCGTGTGAGCCAGATGAGCCCGTCGTCCGTTCCCGCCCACAATGTGTTCACATTCTTGAACGACGGGGCGAGAGCATAGATCACGCCGCGCTGCTTCTCCGCGCCCTTGCGCACGAGCTTGCCCACACTCACCGGCACTCCGGGATTTTCCCGCGTCAAATCGCCGCTGATGGTTTGCCACGTATTTCCGCCGTCGATGGTCTTGAAAAGCACATTGGTCGCGTAATACAGAATGTGCGGATCAACCGGAGAAAACATGGTCGGCTCCGTCCGGTCCGCCCGGTATTTTTCGCTGCGCACCGGAATCGGAGTCACATCCTGCACCTGCCCGGTCGACCAGTGAAACCGCGAAACGACACTGCGCCCGCCTCCATAAATAATGTCCGCATCGAGCGGATCAGGCGCCACGTAGCCATATTCGATCACGCCCACGGGATGCCATTCGCGGTAAGTGATCGCGCCATCGTTGCCCCGGCTCGAGATGCACACCGACCCGCTCTCCTGCTGTCCTCCGCAAACGCGATATGGAAATGTATTCGTGACGGCCACGTGATAAATCTGCGCGGTGGGCTGGTTGTACCAGGAACTCCAGCTCGCTCCCCCATTCACGGTCACCAGCGCGCCCTGATCGCTCACCAGCAGAATGTTGTTGCCGTCGTTGGGATTGATCCACAGGTTCTGGTAGTCGTCACCGCCCGGCGCGCCCCGGAATCCTGCCCAGGTTTTCCCGCCGTCGATCGAGCGCATCGTCACTGTGCTCGCGACGTACACCATGTCGGGATTCTTCGGGTCGACCTTCGGAATCGGCAGATCACCACCGCCAATTCTCCCCGACGCCCGCGGATCGTCGGTGATCTGCGCCCAGTTTTCCCCCGCGTCATCCGAGCGATAAACCGCAAGCTTGCCGCTGCTCGTGCTCAAAGTCGCGTAGAGTCGGCGCGCATCGCTGGGCGCGATGGCTACATAGATTTGCGAAAGATCGTCGGGCAAGCCTTTGCTGAGTGGATGCCACGTCGCGCCTCCATCCACCGACTTGAACAGGCCGCCCTTGCTGCCATTGAACTCGTTGCCGTCTTCCCACGGGCCTTCGCGCACCTCCCACATCGAGGCATACACCACATCGGGGTTCGACGGATCAATCTCCACGTCGGACCCGCCGGTGTTCTCGTCCTTGGAAATCACTTTCTGCCAGCTCTGCCCGCCGTCGGTGGAGCGGTAGATCCCGCGTTCGTCACTCGGCCCGTAGGGATGCCCCAACACCGCCGCGAACACCCGGTTCGGATCCCGCGGATCAACCGCCAGCGCGGGAATCTGCTGCCCGTCGCGCAATCCCAGGTGAGTCCAGTTTTTCCCCGCGTCGGTGGATTTGTAAATCCCGTCGCCCACTGAAAGATCGGGACGATGCAATCCCTCGCCGCTGGCCACGTAAATGATGTTTGCATCCGAGGGCGCAACGGCGATCGCACCAATCGATTGCGTCGGTTCGTGGTCGAAGATCGGATTCCAGGTGCGCCCCGAATCGTCCGTCTTCCAGACGCCGCCATTCACTTGCCCCACGTAAAAAACGTTGGGCTGGCTCGGGACGCCCGCGGCCGCGCGCGTGCGGCCTCCGCGGAACGGACCGATCATCCGCCAATGCAGATCCTGATAGGTGCTCTCGGGAATTTGTTGTGCGTGGAGCGAGCCCACCGGCAGGAAGAGCAATACAACCGCGAATCGACGAACCGCCACCCAGGATCTGATCATTTCCCCCCTCAGTCACGAACGCAAGCTACATAGAATAATCTAAAACGTTTGTGACCGCGGGATATTGCTTCCTTGTCGGACTTCATCACCAAACCTGCGACGCCGTGCCCTCAACCGCCGCTGCCGTTACAATACGGGAACATGATTGCCCATCTGCGCGGGAAACTTCTCGCCAAGCACCCGAACCAGGCCATCGTCGAAACCGGCGGCGTCGGGTATGACGTCACCATCAGCGTACCCACATTCTCCGATCTCCCCGCGCTCGGGGCCGAAGTCGCCCTCCACATCCATACGCATGTGCGCGAAGACTTGATCGCGCTCTACGGATTTCTGCGCCCGCCGGAAAAATTGTTGTTCGAAAAACTCATTACGGTGAGCGGAATCGGCCCCAAGCTGGCCATCACCATCCTGAGCGGAATGGCGGCGGACGAAATGGTCCGCGCCATCCGGGGCAACGACATCACGCGCCTCACGCGCATTCCCGGCATCGGCAAGAAGACCGCCGAGCGCATGGTGCTCGAACTGCGCGACAAACTGCCCGAGCCAGGACCGAGCGCCGCGCCGGCAACTCCACCGATGAGCGTCACGGAAGAAGATGTACTCTCGGCCCTGGTCAACCTCGGCTATCAGCGGCCAGCCGCTGAGAAGGCTCTCGCCGTCGTAACGAAAAACGGGAAAGCCGCATCCTTCGACGCCATGTTTCGCGACGCTCTCGCCGCCTTGTCGAAGTAGCGAAGGCGCTACTCTCCGATCCGAGTTAGGGCACAGCTCCGCAAGCCAGCCGGAAGATTCCGCCCGCCAGTGGAGCAGCCTAAAACAGTCCAGTTGAGCTCCAGCACGCCGATGGTATGGCTGCGCGCAATCTTTCGGCAGTTCCAAAATGGACTCCTGTGCACTTTCCTTTTTGCCGAGTGAGCAATTTTGAACACGTCCATTTGCGTGCGGCCGATTAGATTTTTTTAAGGTTGAAAGGTTCTGCAATTGCGATAACTGTGTGTGATTCCTAACTGTGCGGCTCGGTGAAGGCGAGAGGAAGAAGGATAAAGCTCATGCGTAGATACAGTCATCCCCATATCTGGTTCACGGCATTCCTACTGCTCATTTTCGGCGCCGGATGCAGCGACTATGACAAAAGCACGAACCCAGGCCTGGTCCCGCCGACAGTAATTTCCGAAACGCCGGTTAGCGGCGCCGCCGGACTCTGCACTCCGGTCGTGACTGCCACCTTCAGCCTGGCGATGAATTCCACATCGATCAATAGCGCGACCTTTACCGTGACAGGGCCGGGCACTATGCCCGTGGCGGGCGCAGTTAGCTACGATGCGTCGAGCGACACTGCGACCTTTACGCCATCCGCCGCTCTCGTAGCGAGTACGCTCTATACCGCCACGATCACGACCGGCGCCGTCGACGCGTTTGGCATTGCGCTGGCCAATAACTTTGTATGGACCTTCACACCCGGTAGCTGTGTTCCGCCCACCGTGATTTCCGTGACCCCTCTCGCGGGTGCGGTCGTCGTCTGTCCCAGCAGTGCAGTGACCGCCACGTTCAGCCAGGCGATGAATCCCGCAACGATCAATGCCACAACCTTTACGCTCACCGCGGGTACTCCACCCGTGGCCGTACCAGGAGTCGTGAGCTACGCGGGATCGACCGCGACCTTCACGCCATCCAGCGCCCTGGCGGTGAGTACTCTTTATACCGCCACGATAACGACCGGTGCTACGGACTCATCCGGCATCGCGCTGGCGAATAACTTTGTATGGACCTTCACAACCGCCAGTATCGCGTGCGTTCCGCCGACGGTGGTTTCTGTAGCCCCACCGAATCTCGCCGTTGGCATCTGCCCCAACACTCTGATCGTCGCCACCTTCAACCAGGCGATGAATCCTGCCACGATCAATACGACAACTTTTACTTTGACGTCGCCGGGCACTCCGCCCGTGGCCGTAACCGGAGCAGTTGTCTACAATCCAGCCATTTATGCGGCAACATTCACACCCACCAGTCCTCTCGCACTGAACACTCTCTACACCGCCACCATTACCACGGGAGCTCAGGATCTCGCCGGCGATTCGTTGGCAGCTAATTTTGTATGGACCTTCACCACATCTCCCACGGCATGTAATGCCACCGTCCCGTTGGGAACGGCCTGCAGTTTCGGCGTTCTGGGCGGCTCCACAGTCAGCAGTACCGTCAATGAGGGGACAGACGTTACTGGGGATATCGGGGTGTGGCCAGGGAGTTCGATCACGGGCTTTCCGCCGGGAATATACACGGGGACGGAATACGCGGATGACGCAGTGGCCCAGACGGCCCAGGGCGACTTGACCACCGCGTATAACTACGCGGCGGCAGCACCGGGAGGGGCGGTCCTCCCAGCAGATATAGGCGGGGAAACCCTCGCTCCTGGCGTTTATAAGACGACAAGCGCCCAGCCGTCGCTGGGAATTACCGGGAACCTTACCCTCAGCGGGAGTGGCACCTACATCTTCCAGATCGTGTCGACACTGAACACGGCAGCCGGCAATAGCCAGGTCATCCTGGCGGGCGGCGCCCAGTCCGCAAACGTGTTCTGGCAGGTCGGTAGTTCAGCGACGCTGGGAACCAACACAATATTCCAGGGAATCATCATGGCTCAGGCGTCGGTCACGCTGACCACTGGCGCCACGCTGGATGGCAGCGCGCTGGCCCGGACAGGCGCGGTCTCGATGGACGAGAACCTGGTGAATGTACCTCCATGTCCGGCGGAATAAGTATTCGGCCAGTGGATCCGCGTGAGGCTGATCCACTTCCGGGCAGTTGGAACGCGTGATTTCGAGTTGTCGGAGTTCGTAGGAAGTTTGGAGGAATTGGCACATGTCATCTCATTCTCATAATACGTATGGCCGGGTTGCAGTGATGCGGTTGGCAATGGTCGCTATCCTGTGCAGCGTTGCTACGCTCGCGTCCGCGCAGGATCAGCCGGCTCCCAAATGGGAGTTTTTCGGCGGGTACTCCTTTGTCGATCCCGGCACCGATGTGCATGGCCTGCTTCCAGGAGCGGTGCTTCCGGTGAACAGCCGCGTGGAATCGAATCCGCGGGGGGCCGGCGCCAGCATTACCTTCAACTTCAACCGCTGGTTCGGATTAACTGGCGACATCAGCGGGGATTTGAGCAGCGGCGAAAAAGGCGTGGCCATGCGAATTGACGACGCCGAATTCTTCAACCTCTCCGCCGGGCCTAAAATAACGTTTCGCAGCCGCCATTTTTCCCCGTTCCTCGAAGCTCTCGCGGGCGAGCATCGCCTGGCTTCGGAAGTCTTCGGTAGCGATCGCGACTTCGGGTTCATGGCTGGCGGCGGTCTTGATCTGAATTTGAATCGACACTTCGCTTTGCGCCTGATCCGCGCCGATTACCTGTTCTCGAATCATCAGTATGGTCCGTCGTCCGTGGTTCCCGCCACGGATGTCAGAGGAGTAAGACTGCAGACTGGCGTGGTATTGATGTGGGGCGGTAAGCGGGCTGTAACTCCACCCGCGGCCGCCTGCTCAGTCGAGCCCATCGAAGTCTTTGCCGGCGAGCCGGTGACCGCGACTGCGGCTGGATCAAATTTCAATCCCAAGCGCACCGTCGCGTATCGATGGAGTGGTTCCGGCGTGCCCCCGAGCGCGGCGGCTGCCTCCACGCAGATTGACACTACCGGCCTGGGATCCGGTTCCTACCAGGTCAAAGCCAGCCTCAGCGATGGCAGCAAGGAGGGCGTTGCGTCCTGCAGTGCCAGCTTCACGGTGAAACAAGCGCGTCCCCCGATGATTTCGTGCTCCTCCGATCCGGCCAGCGTGCCGATGGGCGCGACCTCGACCATCAGTTCGAACGCCAGCAGCCCCGATCGCCGCCGGCTGACCTACAGCTATACCGCCAGCGCTGGAAACATTGCGGGCAACACCGCCGCCGCGACTCTGGACACGCGCGGAGCACAGCCTGGGACAATAACCGTAACCTGCAACGTGGGCGATGACCGCAACCCACCGCTTACCGCGTCTTCCATGACCAGCGTGACCGTGCAGACCCCACCGCCACCGCCCCCCCTGCCCGATTTCGTTGCCATCGAGAAGAGGCTTGCCCTGCATAGCGTTTATTTTGCGACGGCGAAACCTTCCGTCGAGAATCCCGATGCCGGGCTGCTCGCCAGCCAGGAAAAAACGCTCAAGGCGCTGGCCAGTGATTTCCTGATCTATCTCCAAAACAAGCCGGATGCGCACCTGATTCTGGAAGGCCACGCCGATCCGCGCGGCTCGATGGAATACAACCAGGGACTCTCCGAACGGCGTGTCGACCGCGTTAAACGCTTCCTGGTCGACCAGGGCGTTCCCGCCGCTAGCATCCAGACCAAGGCCTTCGGAGAGCAGGAAAACCTCACCGATACCCAGGTAAAGCAAGCAGTCGAACGGAATCCCGAGCTGAGCCCGGAAGACCGGCAAAGAGTACTCAGTAATATGAGGACGATCATCCTGGCCAGCAACCGCAGGGTGGACATCACGTTGAGCAACACGGGCCAGGCGTCGCAGGAGTCCGTCCGCGAGTACCCCTTCAACGCAGCGGATTCGCTGACCCTGCTGCAAGAGGAAGGAACCAAGAAAACCGCCCGCCCGGCCGCCAGAAAGAAGGCAAAGCCGAAGGCTCAATAACTCGCGCCGCAGGTGCGATAACGAAAGGGGTGCCCCAAGAGTTGAAGGCGGACTATTTCCCGATGCAGAATGTACTGAAGATCAAGTTCAGTATGTCGTCGGTGGTAGTCGCGCCCGTGATCGCATCCAGTGGACGCAGCGCGCCATAAAGATCAAGCAGCACCATCTCATGCGGCACTTTGCCGTTCACCGCATTCTTCGCCGCCGCCAGCGCCGCCAGTGAATCCCGCACCAGCCCCTGGTGCCGGACATTCGTGAGAAACCCGCTCTCCACCTGCGTCCCAGCCTCGCCGCCTACATGTCGCAGAATCTCGCCGCGCAACTCGGCAATGCCCTCGCCGGTCAAAGCCGAGGTATGAATCGAATCCTGGCCACTGACCACTGATCCCTGACTAATGCTCTTCAGATCCCACTTGTTCCCGACGACAATCGTCGGCCGGCTCTCGGCAAGCCGCAGCAACTCACCATCTTCTGCAGATGGAGGCTGCGAAGCATCCAACACCGCCAGCACCAGGTCCGCATCGGCCAGCGCTTCCCTGGATTTGCGAATGCCGATCGATTCCGCCTCGTCGAGTGCCTGGCGAATTCCCGCCGTATCGACGAGCTTCACCGGAATGCCGCCGATCGCAACCGTTTCCGTTACCAGATCGCGCGTTGTTCCTGGCGCGGCCGTCACAATCGCGCGCTCCCGCTCCACTAAGCGATTGAACAGGCTTGACTTCCCCACGTTGGGCCGACCCACGATCGCCAGGGTCAACCCTTCGTGCACGATCTTGCCATAAGCAAAGCTGGCTGCAAGTTGTTCCAGCGGCTTCTCGACGCCATCGATTCGGGCGAGAATCGTGGCATCGGGCAGCACCGAAACGTCATCTTCGGCAAAGTCGATGCCAGCCTCCAGCACCGCGATCAGCTCAACCAGCGCCCGCTTGATCGGCTGCAACCGTTTCGATAACGCGCCTTCCAGTTGCTGCGCCGCCACCTTCGCCTGATAGAGCGTCTGCGACTCGATCAGATCACGCACCGCCTCCGCCTGCGCCAGGTCGATGCGTCCGTTGAGAAATGCGCGCATCGTGAACTCGCCCGGCTCCGCCAGTCGCGCTCCAGCCGCAACGCACAACTCGACGATATGCCGCAGCACCACCGGCGACCCATGCGCAGAAATCTCAACAATGTCGTCGGTCGTGTAAGAATGCGGCTTGGCGAAGTAGGTGACCACGACTTCGTCAATGCGCTGGGAGCTACTGTGAACTGGGTGCCCCATCCTTCTTTCGCGTTCTTCGCGAACGAGGGTGGGGACTTTGACTTCCTTCGCGCCCATTGGGATAGATTCTGGCTCGATCAGTTCCCCAATGACTGCTCGCCCCGGTTGCATCTCATGCTTTAGCCGCAAAATAGGCACGACGATCGCCCGCGCCTGCGCCCCCGCGACGCGCACCACCCCGATCCCGCCGCGCCCCGCCGGGGTAGCAATCGCGACAATTGTGTCGTCGAGGTTCACGCGCCGATTGTAACGGGTACACTAAACAGAACCAACGCCGGGTGCCCATTTCTCACTGGGTGCCCCACTTCTCCCTGCAGTTGGGAGAAGTGGGTCTTTTGGATTGCAGCGGTTAACGAACCTTAGGACGAACCGACGAGGAGCATTCACTTTGTCCGTAGCTGACGAACTATTAAAGGCCAACGAAACTTTCGCTCGCAATTTCACTCTCGGAGATCTCGCCGTCCGCCCCAAGCGCCACGTCGCCGTGCTGGCCTGCATGGATTCCCGCATTCTGTTCGAGCACTGCCTGGGCCTGCATCCCGGCGATGCGCATATGATCCGCAACGCCGGAGGCATCGCTACAGACGACGCGCTGCGCTCGCTGATCGTTTCCCATCACCTGCTCGACACGCAGGAGTTCATCATCATCAACCACACCGATTGCGGCCTGCTGAAAGTGCGCGAAGATGAGCTGAAAGCGCGTCTGACCGAAAAGATGGGAACCACCTCAGCCGAGCCCGCCCATTTCCACGCCTTCGACGACCTCGAAGCGAACGTGCGCCAACAGATGCAGCGCGTGAAATCGCACCCGTGGATCCCGAAGCATATTCCGGTGCGCGGCTTTGTTTACGACGTGAAAACGGGAAAACTGACTGAGGTACTCACTGCCTGAACTACCTCTGCCGCGCGATCCCTTCGTCAAGGCTTTTTCCCCGTGCAGCAAATCCATCCTCTCTCGGATTCCTCAGACACCTGGATATCCGAGTAGCCGGCTCCGGTGAAGAGGTCGCGATGCTCGCCGGGAGTTAGCAAAGTCATACCGGACAGTGGAAGATACTTTTCCGCGAGCTTTGCGGTCTTCGTCGTCGCTCCTTTGTAGATTTCCGCAATAAGGATGAGTGTGCCTCCGGACTTCATCACTCGGAATATTTCACGCATATCGCCGGGCAGGCTGGGCCAGAAAAAGTGTGTTTCTACCGCCGTGACGAGATCGAACATGCCGGCTGGGAACGGCAGCTGAGACACCGAGCCCTGCCGAACCTCAGCACGACCTCTGCTTACCCAATTTGCATTCGTTCTCTTCGACGCGGCGACGCTCTCCTCGGAATGGTCGATGCCATAGACCTTTCCCTCGGTTGCGATCGCCGCCAGCTTGCTGATCGTTCTCCCGCCGCCGCATCCCACATCAAGGATGCTGAAGGCCGGCCCTATGGAGACGTGCGTCAGGCCCCAGTCTGTCACTTTCGAGTGCCGGGAATTCATACTCCACAGTTGAAATCGCCCAAGCCACCCAGCGGGTTTTCGACATTGATCTAGAAGCGAGCTCTTGTTGCTCACGTTTGTTCTCTGCAGGTACTCAAGCGTCAGATGAGCGGCGGGCCCAGCTGCGGCCATTGAATGCGATCGGAGGTTATCTGGCTACCACCTTTTCAATCTCCGCTTTCAACTCCCCGTACGGCAGCGCCCCCGGATGGTACATCGCCACTTTCCCCGTCCGGTCCAGCAGCACTAGCGTGGGCGTGGTTGAGGCTCCGTAGGTGTCGAAATCGTATTTGCTGATCGGAACCGGCATGTCCAGCAGTCCGCCGTAAAATCGATGCCGCACCGCGTCGATGTAAGCAAGTTCGTCCGCCGGCGCAGCGTGCTCCACCTGCGCCGTGTATCCATAGAGCCGCGTCGGCCCGATCACCGTCAACCCCTTGGACGCAAATTCCGACCGCAGCTGCGTGATGATCGGCGCCTCCGCCTTGCAGTCGCCACACCAATGCGCCCAGAAAAATAGCAGCACGGGTGACCCCTTGAGCTGAGCCAGCGCGGGAGGCTTCGCTCCGAGAAATTGAGCATCCTTCAAGACCGGCGCCGGTTTTCCTTCCAGCGAAAGCAGATTCAGATTCTTCTGCAGCCGCGCCCGAATCGAGGTGTTGCCGTAAGTCTGCAGAGCCGTCTGCAGCAGCGCAACCGACTGGGTTCTCTGCCCCCGAGCGGCCAGCACCTGAGACTGAACCTCAAGCGCCGCGCCCAGCGCGAGCGGCAAATGCGGCTCCGCATCGAGCGCACGCACTTTCAATTGCTCGACCGCCAGCGCCTTGGTCTGCTTGGCGTATGCCGCGGCCTGGTCATACTGCTTCGCGTCAAGCGCGGCACGCCCCAGCCACGAATAAGCCTCGAGATACTCCGGCGTCACGCCCTGCTGACCGCGGTAGGCATTCAACTCCGACTCGGCCGCCGGAAAATTATTCTGGGCGAGCGTCTGCCGAACGTCGTCGACAATTCCCGCCCATGCCGACGCAACCAGACTGAACCACAGCAGAACCACACGAAAGCGCATCTCTAGATGATGATTCTTTTTCGAAAAGGTGGCAACTCAACGCTCCCGCGATTCAAATCCTTGAACCGCAAAGGCCGCGAAGAACACCCGCAAAGAACGCGAAGAAAATCTCACAAACTCAAGGACGCTGTCCCGGCAGGCCTTCCCGCCACTGTGAGCTAATCCCCACGCAATCAGCCACTTAGCCGGGATTGTAAAAAAATCTTGTAGCCATTCCGGTGCAATCCTGTATATACTAGAACTGCGTTTGATCTTTAAGCTTGCTTCGCAGTACCCAGTTTCTCCGCTTAACCCAGCGCGTGACCTGCCTGCAGAAGAATTCTTGAAAGTTTCAGCGCCACATCAAAGAAAAGGAACATTGCAACATCATGGAAACAGGAACAGTGAAGTGGTTTAACGACGCCAAGGGCTACGGTTTTATCAGCCGCCAGAACGGCGAGGATGTCTTCGTGCATTTCTCCGCCATCCAGGCGAGCGGTTTTCGCAGCCTGCAGGAAGGTCAACAGGTTCAGTTCGACGTGGTCAAAGGCCCCAAGGGCTGGCAGGCCGAGAACGTGAAGGGTGTCTAACTAAACCGCTTCACCGAAACAATCCGAAAAAGGCGGCCAGCAATGGCCGCCTTTTATTTTTTTCGGCAGTGTGGAAGTCCCGCAGTTGCTGCCGATTCTCATCCCGCTCACACCCGCAGGAAGTCCGCTTGCAGGGAGTAATTCTTGCAGGGAGGGCAATTCGGGTTTGAGCTAAGGCTGCCTGTCGTGGATGAGCACCACGTCGGAATCGTCATGTCCGCGCACCATCGCCAGTTTGCTGCCATCGAACGACCAGTGGAAGTCGAAGATACGTTCTGAGGTAAAAGAAGTGATCTGTTTTCCCGGCGAACCATCCAGCGGCTGCTGCCACAAGTTCTCAACTCCATTTTCGTGGATGGCGTAAACGATGGCTTTGCCATCGCGCGAGAAACGGAGTACCCCTACCGGCCCCCGTTCGAACTTAAGCGACTGGCGAACTTTACCCGTATCCGTCGCCACCAGCGCCAGTTTTCCCTCGTGCCCAGCGGCGTGGTCGACGCTTGCAAATGCAATTGTGCCGCCGTCCGGCGAAATGTCGAAGCTCTCCCCGAAAGGCAAGTCGGCCACTTTCTGTGCGGAACCCCCGTCAATCGGAACTCGCATGATCTGCTCTGTGCTCCCATCGACGTAATAAACCCATTGCCCATCCGGGGAGCAAACCGGGTAAAAGTCCCTCTTCCCATTCGAGAGCTGCTTTAGATTTCCTCCATCGGCGTCCGCGCGCCAAACCTTCCGGCTGCCGTTGCCGGATCGCAGACGGTGGTCGAACACGGTGTAGCGGCCGTTGGAGCACTGCCAGGGATCGCCGGTTGTCGCGTCCGACTCCGGGGCCACCACGCCCTTGGCTCCCGACTCCGGGTTGACCCAATTCAGTGTGCTGTCCTTGTCGTAGATCAACCGGCCATCGTGCGTCCAGGTGAAGCTCGTGAAGGGGTTCGCGGAGTGTACCACTCGCGCGTCGCTGCCCTGGGACTCGGCGGGCATGACGAAAAGATTCCATCGCTCCTCGCTGAGCACCGTAGCCAACTCTTGGCCGTTCGATGCCACGCTCAGATCGAAATAGTTGTTGGTATCACGCGTAATCGGATTCAACTTTCCTTCCGGGTAGGAGACGAAGGCGATCTGGCTCCTCGCGTAGTTCGAAGCCTGGTCGCTGTCCAGAACCAGCAGGCCGCTGCCGTCCGGCATCCACGCAGGCGAGGCCAGGAAGTCATCCGAACTCAGAAACAGCCGCTGCTTGCCCGTGCTGGCATCCACCGCCATCAATCCGGAATCGGCCTCCCCGGGCTGAACCACATTACACATGATTATTTTGCCATCGGGGGACCACGCTGGGTTGTAGAGCTCCTGATTGGTCGGGCCGCTGGCCAGCACGGTCTCGCCACCCGTGTCGACCGAGCGTACGATCAGCTGGTATTTGCCCGGCTCCGGATTGTCGTCGCGTATGAAGGCTAACTTCCGGCCGTCCGGAGAAAACGTCACGTTCGAATCCACATCGGCTGCCAGTTTTTCTGGCGTGCCTCCCAGCAGCGGCGCGCGGTAAAGATACTTCAAAAAAGAATTTCCCGGATCGCTGCGCACAAAGTAAAAATAGTTTCCGTCGGGAGAGAATCGCAGACCGTTGTACCAGACTTCAGCCGGAGGCTCGACCTGGGTCATGCTGTTCGTGGGGACGTTCCGCAGTGACAGGCTGGCTAGACCTTTGTTGGCCTTGTCTCTGACCAGGCTCAGGATGTACTTGCCATCCGGGGAGAGCTGCGCATCTACCGCGTCGCCGCTCTCGGTCACTTTGCTGACTGAAAAATTCTCGAAGGCTCGCGCGTGTTTGCGTGCGATCAGCGAGTAGACTCCATAACCTGCCGCCAGCAAAACCACCACGCCCACAACTGTGAACACGCCCGTTCCGAGCTTGTGCCGTCCCGCCGCTGCTACCACGGCTGATTTCTGCGAGGATCGCCCCGTGACCACCGCTGTCGCTGAGCCCGATGTCCCAACCGTTTCCGCCGCCGGTATCGAGCCCGAGCCCGCCGAAAGCGAGCTCGAAGAAACAGATGGCGACGCCGCCTTATGTCCCGATTCCAAATCCCGCTTCAAACGCTTCAGATCGCCGCGCAGGTCGGCCGCCGACTGGTATCGCAGGTCGCGGTCTTTTTCCAGCGCCTTCTCAATAACCTCCTGCAACTTTGGAGGCAGTGCCGGATTCAGTTGTGCCGCCGGAACCGGGTCCAGCTCGAGAATGGCGTGGAAAATCACCGCCGACGTATTGCCCGCAAACGGCAGCCGCCCGGTGGCCAGCTGGTAGATCACCACTCCCAGCGAAAACAAATCCGTGCGCGTATCCAACTCCAGCCCGCGCGCCTGCTCCGGCGACATGTAAGCAATCGTGCCCACGGTCGCGCCCGGGCTGGTCAGGTGTGCGGGACTGGGATCGTCCTGCGTAGGCCCGAGGGTTTCCATTGCCAGATCGGCACGCGTCAGCTTGGCCAGCCCGAAATCGAGCACCTTCACCGCTCCACGTTTGGTCAGAAAAATGTTTGCCGGCTTGATGTCGCGATGGATAATTCCTTTAGAGTGCGCCGCATCGAGCGCGTCCGCCAGCTGGATGCCCCAGTCCAGCAACCGCTCCACGGGCGCCGCGCCCGTATTCAAATGCCGATCCAGCGTCTCGCCCTCCAGCAACTCCATGGCGATAAATGACTGCTCGCCCGCTCTCTCAACCGCATAAATCGTGCAGATGTTGGGATGGTTCAGCGCCGAAGCCGTGCGCGCCTCCAGCAAGAAGCGGTCCAGCGCATTCTGATCGCCCGAAAGCTTCGGCGGCAAAAACTTCAGCGCAACTCGCCGCCCCAGATCGAGATCTTGCGCCTCATAAACAATCCCCATCCCTCCGCTCCCCAGCTGCCCCGTAATGCGGTAATGCGAGATGGTCTGCCCAATCATAGGAAAATATCCAAGCGGGAATCCATTTTAGCGCGAATCGTCGTCGTACCGCCTCAAGACCGGGTGCCCCATTTCTCGCGTCTTTTGCGAGAAGTGGGGTTTTTTGACTGTGATCGCTCCCATTGCTTTGGTGTCCCTCTAGTCTGGCGATATTGTCCACACCGCATTCCAAACCAGGTCGACGCCCACCGCCACATGCCTCATCCTCTCGTCTAACTCTTCCACGGACTGGGATGCTTCGGCTCGTAAATACCTATCTTGCCTCCGCCCGGTAGCGTGAAGCTGGCAAGCTTCCCCCACCGTTGTTCGCTCACCCTCGAAACCCTCACCTTCTTCGCTCCGAGATCCTTCAAAGTCGCCGCGATGTCATCGCACATCAGGAAGAGTTCGTGCTTGTCGATCTCCGACGCCCCGCTATCGGATGCACGTTTCCCCGAATCATGTTTTTCCGATTCATGAAACGCAACTTCCAGTCGCGGCATGGCAAAAATCAGCCAGCCGTGGCCGGCATCCACGAAAGGGAACTGCAGCACATCGCGAAAAAATGCCCGGTCCGCCTCCGGATCCTTTGTGTAAAGAACCACATGCGCCCCGTTGATCATTGCGTGACCTCCAGTATCGAAACATTGACGGTCATATTCTCACCGCACCGCCACCTTCGCAACGCCGCAGGACAATTACCACGACGATTACTGAAGATAAGCCCGGCAATTTACAATCCCGTCATGCTTGCGCTTGCCATAACCGGCGCCGTCACCGCGACTGCCGCGACGGCCACTTATCAATCCATGGCCCCCACCAGCCAGTGGTATGGAAAAACTTTCACCGGTCTCGCCCGCGGCACCAAGCAAATCGCTCTCACCTACGACGACGGGCCCAACGATCCCCACACCCTGAAACTGCTGGAAGTTCTCGCCAAGCACAGCGTGAAGGCAACTTTTTTCATGATCGGCCGCTACGCCCAGCAACGCCCTGAGATCGCCCGCGAAGTCGCCCGCTCCGGCCACGCCATCGGCAATCACACGTTCACGCATCCGTTGCTGACCTTCAAAAGCGACGCCGAAATTCGCCGTGAACTCTCCGGCTGCCGCGCCGCCCTCAGCGATGCGGTCGGTCAGCACACCAATCTTTTTCGCCCGCCCTTTGGCGGACGCCGCCCCGCCGTCCTCCGCATCGCCCGCAAATTAGGCTTGGAACCCGTTATGTGGAACGTGACCGGCTACGACTGGACGGCGCCGCCCGCCACGGTCATCGAACACAAAGTTGCAAAACAAATTCGCGGCGGAGACGTGATCCTGCTCCACGATGGCGGCCACAAACAAATGGGCGCCAACCGTTCCCAGACCGTAGCCGCCACCGACCAGCTACTCACCACCTATAGAGCCGAAGGCTACGACTTCGTCACAATTCCACGCATGATGAGCAGTCATGTTAAATAAGCATGCGGAGAATCACGCTAAATAATCGAACCTGAAGCGCAGCCAGGAGCTCCCATGAACCGCGTCCTCCTCTTTCTTCTCGTCAGCGCCATCGCCGCTGCAGCCCAGCCCAAGGCGCTCTTCTACATGACCGACAACCCGAACTCTGTGAAATCGTTCGTCGATCATGCTGACAAAATCGACATCCTCGTGCCCGCCTGGTACGGCGTCGACGGCAACGGACTGATGTGGGGCGGACCGAATCCGCAGGTTCTCCAAACCGCCGCCCTTCACCACGTGCCAGTCATGCCCATCGTCGCAACCACCGTCCAGGCAGACCTTCACAAACTCTTCACCACTCCCGCGGCGCGCCAGGCCTTCATCGACTCCGTTCTCGGCGAATGCAAAAAGAATGGTTACACCGGTTTTCAAATTGACTTCGAAAATGTGAAATGGACCGACCGCGATCTGCTCTCCGCCCTGGTTTCCGAAACTGCCGCCGCCCTGCACAAAGAAAAACTGCAACTCACTATTGCTACGGTCCCCAACGCTCCTGGAACTCCCGGACAAAGCGGTTTCTCTCGCTGGATGTATGCCAACTGGCGCGGCGCCTACGATCTCAAGGCGCTGTCCCAGTCCGTCGATTTGATTTGCCTGATGACCTACGATCAAAACACGCGCTATACCGCGCCCGGTCCCGTCGCCGGTTACCTCTGGACGGTGCAGCAATTGGAATATGCCCTGCAATTCGTTCCCCGGGAAAAGTTGTCCTTGGGCATCCCCGTCTATGGCTATCACTGGTACGCCGGCGATCCCGGCGACGCCGACAAACCGAACCCAACTGCGGAATACATCGGCCAACAGGAAGTCGACGAATATCTCGCCGCCTATCATCCGCATCCCGAGTGGGATGCGTCCGATCGCGTGGCCTGGTTTTATTTTTACAAAGACGATACTCGGGAGTGGGTTTTCTACACCGACAAGCGCGGTTTTCAGGAGCGCTGGAATTTAGCACGCGACCGCAAGTTGCAGGGCTTCTGCTCGTGGGTGCTCGGCAACGAAGATCCCGAGATCTGGACCGTATTGCCTTCGCACAAATAAAAACTTATCCCAGGGAATTCATGGCTTCGCCAACGCCTGCTTCGCCGCCGCGATCGTCTGCTGCACATCCTGCTCGGTATGCGCCGCGCCCAGGAAGGCCGCTTCATACTGCGATGGCGGCAAATACACGCCGTTGTCCAGCATCCCCCGGAAGAATTTCCCAAACGCTTCCGTATTCGATTTCGACGCGCTATCCCAATCCCTCACCGGCCCCTTCGTAAAGAACCAGGTAAACATCGATCCCACGCGGTTGTGGCACAGAGTAACTCCAGCCTCCTTTGCCGCCGCGGCCACGCCCTCAACCAGTACGCCGCTCAACTTCTCCAGCCGTGGATAAATCTCCTGCTTGTGATCGCGCAAATGTTTCAGCGTCGCGCATCCCGCGGCCATGGCCAGCGGATTTCCCGAAAGCGTACCCGCCTGGTACATCGGCCCCAGCGGCGCCACCAGATCCATAATCTCGCCCGGTCCGCCATACGCACCCACCGGCAGGCCGCCTCCAATAATTTTTCCCATCGTCGTAAGATCCGGTCGAACATTGTAAATCTCCTGCGCCCCGCCAAATGCCAACCGGAATCCCGTCATCACTTCATCGAAGATCAGCACTGAATGTTCGCGTTCGGTAATCAAACGCAGCGCCACCAGAAAATCGTCGGCCGCCGGCACGCACCCCATATTTCCCACCACCGGCTCTACGATCACACAAGCAATCTGGTGCTTGAATTTGTGGAACGCGTGTTCCACCATCTGGATGTTGTTGAAGGGCAACGCCACGGTGAATTGAATAAACTCTTCCGGAACGCCCGCCGATCCTGGAATTCCCAGCGTCGCCACTCCCGAGCCCGCCTTCACCAGCAGCGCGTCGGCGTGCCCGTGATAGCACCCTTCAAACTTCACAATATATTTTCGTTTCGTATAAGCCCGTGCCAGCCGGATGGCTGACATGGTCGCTTCCGTCCCTGAACTCACGAAGCGAACTTTCTGCATCTGCGGAAACGCGGATATCACCAATTCCGCCAGGTCCGCCTCCGATGGCGTCGACGCTCCGAAACTCGTCCCGTTGCAAGCCGCGCCCAGAATCGCGTCCAGCACATCCTGATCCGCATGCCCCAGAATCAGCGGCCCCCACGAACCGATGTAGTCGATGTACTCGTTCTCGTCCGCATCCCAGATGTGCGATCCCTTGCCCCGCACAATGAACACCGGATCGCACCCCACCGCGCGAAATGCCCGCACCGGCGAATTCACGCCGCCCGGAATCATGCTCTCGGCGCGCTTCTGCAGTCGCTGCGACTGCTCGACCTTCCGCGACGTTGTGGACGGCATCAATTCCTCCGGCAGCGGAAACACGTGCTAGGAATCAGGACTGAAACCTCGACGGATCAGCCATCTTAAAAACGCCTGTCATTCCGAGCGAAGCGAAAGCCCGTCCTGAGCGAAGTCGAAGGGAACCCCCGCAATTCTGCACCACGAGTGGCTCCTGACGGAGCTTCTTCCTCGACGCGCGTCGGGCCCTCACTGCCACCCGCTCCGCGCAACCGACTACTATAGCAGCGCCCCGCTCCCCAAATTAATCAGATATTCACCGTCCGTCCATCATTCTGCAACATTGCGGCGCTACTCTGAAGTCCATCAAGATGCCCTTCTAACCGGGAGGGTTTGAAGGACGGCTTCGGGGGCTCCGAGCCGTCTTTTTCTTTTCCCGCTACAACGTCAGACCGTCAGGATTAACGACCTGGCTTCGCGGTGCGAACTCGCGGCGAGACTTGCCTTCACCTCACTTCAGATACGACCTCACAATATCCACCAGTTCATCCGCGGCAATCGCCTGCTCTGAGGTCGGCTTGCGCGCCGGATCGAGCACGTGAAAGCGTACGTGATCCTCCAGCAATTCGGCCATCAGCCCGTTCATCGCGCCCCGCGCGGCCGTAATCAGTTGCAAAACGTCTCCGCAATCCTTCTCCTCGCTGAGCGCCCGCTCGATCGCGTCGATCTGTCCCCGAATGCGCCGCACCCGCAACCTCAACTTTTCCTTCTCCCGCAATGTATGAGCCATGCCGTTTCCTTTGCCAATGTTTTTACGAACTTTTTTCTGGACTATACCATAGGGGAGTATGGTACAAGAAAGAATAACGCATGGGGATGAGCGCGCCAAAATCGGCCGGAGGGAGCGATCCTGCCATCGTTCGTCCTTTAACGTTCCTTTAATGAGCCTTGCGTAGGCTCGGTGAACGGGAAAACGGCCCAGATCGACAAATGCGGCGACGGCCCGGATCCCGAAATGCGCCACAAACCTTTACGGTTCGCAAGCGTTCGCCATGATTCGTAGTTAACCGTAGTTAACTACCTATCGTATGTTTACGTTAATTCTTTGCAGCTGGGGATTTGAATACAAGTCGCGAGGTCTCGAGCCGTCTGAAGCGCAGCCAGGTTCGACGCTGAACATAGCGAAGTAATTCATGAAAAATTGCACCCAACTCGAGCATCCCGGCAGGTGCTTTATTTTCTGTGCCGTAGTCGCGATCGCTCTCGCAACTCCCGCCCTCGCCCAGCAGCCCGATGCGCCGTCCCCCGCCCCTCAGGCGTCCGCAACCGTACCCAAGCCGGCCGAAACCCCTGCCGACCCGCCCGCCGCTTCGTCCGACGACGACACGACCGAAGCCTTGTTCCCTCATTTCAAGAACACGCGCTTCTGGCTCTCCGGCCAGGCCAATTTTATTTTTCAGGCGCATCCTGACTTCACTTCCCCTTACAGCGGCACCAATAGCCTCAGCGGGAACTACCAGAAAGCAACTTCCCGCGTGCTCACGCTCTACACCGGCGTCCGCGTCAATAACTCGACGGAATTCCTCGTCGACATCGAAGAAGCTGGCGGCTCCGCGCTCAGCCTGGGTCTCGGCTTGGCCGGGAATACGGATCTCGACATCGTGCGCAATCCGCTACTCAGCAAAGCTCCCTACCTCGGCCGCGGCATGATTCACAAAGTCTTCGCCCTGAGCAAAGACAAAATCGAAAATACGCGCAGCTTTCTTTCGCTCTTCGACGAGCTTCCCCGCCGCCGTCTGGAAATCCGCTTCGGCAAATTCGGCTTGCCCGACTTTTTCGATGTCAACTCGGTGGGTTCCGACACTCATTTTCAGTTCATCAACTGGGCCACTGACAACAACGGCGCATGGGACTACGCCGCCGACACTCGCGGCTACACCGTCGGCGCCGTGGCTGATTTCGAAGACCGCAACTGGGGATTCCGTGTCTCCGAAGCCCTCATGCCCAAGGTCGCCAACGGCATCGATCTCGTATGGCGCCCCTGGCAGGCCCGCGGCGAAAACTTCGAATATGAGTTGCGCCGCGGACTCATCCCCAAGAAAGCCGGCGTAGTGCGCCTCTTGTCCTACGTCAACCACGCCAACATGGGAATTTACCGCGACGCCGTCATTCAATTTGAAAATAGCCAGCTTAACGAGAGTGTGCCGGAAATCACGAACCATCCCTGGCACATCACCGCCAAGTATGGTTTCGGCGTGAATCTGGAACAGAACCTCACGCCCACCCTCACCGCCTTCGCCCGCTGGGGATGGGACAACGGCAAAACCGAATCCTTCGCCTACACGGAAATTGATTCCACGGTAGTCGAGGGCATCGGAGCCAATGGTGCAAAGTGGCATCGCAAGCAGGACCGCGCCGGCATTGCCTTCCTCACCGACGGAATCAAGAAAGACCACCAGAACTATCTAGCCAACGGCGGCCTCGGCTTTCTACTGGGCGATGGCAAGCTGAACTACGGCCGCGAAAACATTCTCGAAACTTATTACACCCTGCACGTGTGGCGCGGTCTCTATGTTGCACCTGGCGCGCAATACATCGTCGACCCCGGCTACAACCGCGACCGCGGCCCCGTCTTCGTCGGCTCCTTCCGCGCGCATATGGAATTCTGAGACTCAAGAGTCGAAAGCATCTGTCATCCTGAGCGGAGCAACTGCTTCGCGAATGCGAAGCAGTTGCGCAGTCGAAGGACCCCATGCCCGCCGACATTTCCACAAACGCTCATAGGCATTTCCACCATTGCCTCTTATTTCTCCACCTTCACGCCCTTCCAGAACGCCACATACCCAGTAATCTGTTTCGCCGCCGCCTTGGGTTCTGGGTAATACCACGCCGCCCCCGCGTTGCGTTTTCCGTTGACCTCCAGATCGTAGTAACTTGCCGTCCCCTTCCACGGGCAAACCGTATGCATTTCGCTGGACCGGAAATATTCCCTGCGAATCGCATCCGGCGGAAAATATTGGTTGCCTTCCACTTCCACTGTCTGGCTGCTTTCGGCGAGCACCGCGCCTTCCCACATTGCTTTTGCCATGATGGCCGTTTAGATTCCTAACAGGGACAACGGTTGCACAATCCTGGTTGCAAAATCCTGGAGGCGCGATGGAAGTAATCCCAGCCGACCCGATCACGACAGCGCAGTTCAACGGACACTCCATGGTCGGCTCACTCCAGCGCGTGCTGGTGTGCTCCCCGCGCACCGCCGGATGGAATCGTCCCGAATACGCCGCGCGCTGGCGCGACCTCGGTTTCCACCACGCGCCGGACTTCGCAACTGCGCAAGCGCAGCATGATGCGCTATGCCGTGAACTTGCCGCCTCCGGCGCGGAGGTAATGGAACTCGCGCCCGCGCCCGAACTTTCTCTCGACGCCGTCTACGCCCACGATGCCTCTCTACCCACCGATTTCGGCCTGATTGTCATGCGTCCCGGCAAACCAAACCGCGTCTTCGAGGGTCAGCACCAGGGCGCGTTCTGTTCACGCTTCGCCGTCCCCACGCTGGCCAAGATCATCGCCCCCGGCGCCACCGAAGCTGGAGACATTGTCTGGCTCGACGCGACCACTCTGCTCGTCGGTCACGGCTACCGCACCAACGCCGCCGGCATTCAGCAGCTACGCGATCTGCTCGTGCCCAAAGGCATCGAAGTCCTTTCCGCGCCGCTGCCCTATGGCCCCGGACCCTCCGCCTGCCTGCACCTGATGTCGCTAATCAGCCTGCTCGACGAACACACCGCACTTGTCGACTTGCCTTGGCTCGCAGTCGAAACCGTCGAACTGCTCAAGTCGCGCGGCTATCGCTTCATTCAGATCGACTCCTCCGAGCGCGACACCTTGGCCTGCAACATCCTCGCTCTCGGCGGCAAGCGCCTGCTGGCCATCGAAGAGAACCGCAAGACCAACGCTCGTCTCCGCGCTGCCGGCTTCGACCTCAAAACCTTCCCCGCCAGCGAACTCTGCATCAACGGCAGCGGCGGCCCCACCTGCCTGACGCGCCCGCTGCTGCGCGGATAAGCAGCGACCATGTGGGAACGGGCGCCTCGCCCGTTCCGCCAAGCGCAGCGAGGCGGCTTTTCTTCCACAGAACTCTCCATAACCACAACCATCGCCGCCGCCGAAACCCTCTCCGCAAAACTCCTGTTAAAATAATGCTGCATGCTGCTTCCCTTCGTCCGCGAACTCTTCGCGGACGTAGAAAAACTTTCCGCCTTCGCGCGTGTAGCCTCCCACCTGCGGGAGGGCACGGGGCGGACACGTGTCTCCGGCCTCACGCCTACCGCCAAAGCCCTGCTGCTCGTGCTCTGGCAGCGCCGCGCCGAGCGTCCGCTGATTGTCGTCGTAAACGACAATCGCGCCGTCGAAGGTTTCGTCCCTATCCTCCGCGGGTTCTGCGAACTCACTTCGGCATGCGATCCGGAAGCCGTCGTCTCGCTGCCCGCCCGTGACGTGCTGCCGTTCCAGAATCTCTCCCCACACCCTGAACTGCAGGAAGAGCGCGCCACCGCCCTGTGGAAGATTGCCACGGGTGCCGCGTCGATCGTGGTGACGCCCATCGCGGCTACGGCCATCCTCCTGCGCGCGGCCGAGTTTTATACCGATCTCGCCCGCACCATTCGTCGCGGCGAATCGCTCGACACCGACGCTCTGCTCGCGCACCTGAACACGGTCGGCTACAACCCCGCCGACGTCGTCGAAATGCCCGGCCAGTACGCTCTGCGCGGTGGCATCCTCGACGTCTACTCTCCCGAAGCCGAGCGCCCCGTGCGCATCGAATTCTTTGGCGACGAAGTCGACTCGATCCGCCGCTTCGACCCCGCTTCGCAACGTTCTTCCAATCCTGTGGACGAAGCGCTCCTTCTGCCTCTTACCGAAACTCCGGTCAGCGATCACTTGCTGGCAGCGATCCACACACGACTTTCCGGCAAGCGCATCGTCGGTTCGGGAGAGGCGGGCTCGCAGGAAATTGTGGAAGCTGCCATCCGCGCCGGCGGAGTCACTGTGTTTCCCGGCTGGGAATTCTACGCGCCCGTCGCGGGAGCCGACCGCACCATCTTCGATCTCCTCCCCCGCGCCGCCGTTCTCCTCGACGAACCAGAACAACTCCATCAGGAGCTCGACCGCTTCTGGACTCGCGTCGAAGAAATGCACGAGCGCAGCGGCGTAGGAAATCTGGTTCGTCCCGAAGATTTGTATTTGCCGCCCGACCCCTGGTGGAAGAAAGTTGGAACTCTTCCTGGCGCCGATGTCGAACACCTCGGCATCGCCCGCCCAGACGACGAAACGCAGTCCGTGACATTTCTTTCTCAGCCTGCATCCCGCTTCCACGGCGCGGTTCCGGCCATGCTCCAGCAGGTCCAGAAACTTCGCCAGGAAAACCTGCAGGTTCTCTTGGCCGTCCCCAACAACGGAGAAGTCGAACGCCTCGCCGACATTTTCACCGAGTACAACGTTTCCTTCCGTCTCGGAACGCGTACCCGCGGCGGCGAAAGTTACGCCGACGAAACCAGCTACTTTGCCGGCGACGTTCTCACCACCACGCTGGCCAAGGCCTATGTCCCCGACGGCGTCGTATTTCCCGAGGCGAATCTCGCCATCTTCGGCGCGCGCGATTTGTTCGACGAGTCGGACGCGGTCGCATCACGCCCGCAGCGGCAGAAATCCAAAGTGTCGGCGTTCCTTTCCGATTTTCGCGATCTGCAAGTCGGAGACTACGTCGTTCACGTCGAGCACGGCATCGGTCAGTATCAGGGCCTGAAAGAAATCAATCAGGGCGACGGGAATGCTGAATTCATGCTGCTCGAATACGCTGACGCGGCCCGGCTCTACGTTCCGCTAACTCGCCTCGACCTGATTCAGAAATATCGCTCGTCCGAAGGTGCGAAGCCCGCGCTCAGCAGTCTGGGCACGGCAGCCTGGTCGAAGACGAAAGCGCGCGTGCGCAAAGCCATGAAAGATATGGCCGATGAACTGCTCAAACTCTATGCCGAACGAAAAACGGCGGTGGGCCACGCTTTTCCGCCGGGCAACGAGTGGGTTCGCGAGTTCGAAGATGCATTCGAGTTCAACGAAACTGAAGACCAGGCGCAAGCCATTGCAGATGTAACCCGCGACATGGAATCGACCCAGCCGATGGACCGCCTGCTATGCGGCGACGTCGGCTATGGCAAGACGGAAGTGGCCATGCGCGCGGCTTTCAAGGCCGTCGGCGATAACCGCCAGGTTGCGCTGCTGGCCCCGACCACTGTGCTCGCCTTTCAGCACTACGAAACGTTCAAGCAACGCTTCGCCGCTTTTCCCGTCACGATTGAAATGATCAGCCGCTTCCGCAACCCCAAGCAGCAAAAAGAAATTCTGCAGAAAACCGAAGCCGGCAAAATCGATATTCTGATCGGCACGCACCGCATTCTTTCCAAGGACATCAAGTTTTCCGACCTCGGCCTGCTCATCGTCGACGAAGAACAACGCTTTGGGGTCCGCCACAAAGAACGCATCAAGCAAATGCGCAAGCAGGTCGACGTGCTCACCATGTCGGCCACGCCCATTCCGCGCACGCTGCACATGTCGCTGGTCGGCCTGCGCGACATGAGCGTGATCGAGACTCCGCCCAAAGACCGTATGGCGATACAGACCATCGTCGCGAACTGGGACGAGAAGCTGATTCAATCAGCCATTGAACAGGAACTGGAACGCGGCGGCCAGGTTTATTTCGTACACAACCGTGTTGAGAGCATTTGGGAAATCGCCGCCAAGCTGCAGGCGATGGTGCCGAAAGCGCGCGTCGCCGTCGGGCATGGCCAAATGTCGGAAGGCGAGCTCGAAAAAGTGATGCTCAAATTCATGCATCACGAAGCCGACATTCTGGTCGCGACCACGATTATCGAAAACGGCCTCGACATCCCGCTATGCAACACGATTTTGATCAACCGCGCCGACCGCCTCGGATTGTCCGAACTCTACCAGCTTCGCGGCCGCGTCGGTCGTTCCAGCCGCCGCGCCTACGCGTACTTACTGTTGCCTTCGGAAATCGAGCTGACGCCGATCGCGCGCCGCCGATTAGCCGCGTTGAAAGAATTCTCCGACCTCGGCGCGGGATTCAAAATCGCCGCCCTCGATCTGGAACTGCGCGGCGCAGGAAATCTTCTGGGAGGCGAGCAAAGCGGACACATCGAAGCCATCGGCTTCGAGCTCTACACGCAAATGCTGGAACGCGCCGTCCGCGAAATGAAAGGAGAAGCCGCGCCCGACGAAGCCGAAACCCAGCTCAATCTCGGCCTGAACATCCGCATCCCGGGGGACTACGTTCCCGAGGAGAATCAGCGGCTGCAGATGTACAAACGTGTAGCCCGCGTCGAGACAGAATCGCAATTGAGTGACGTCGGCGCAGAATTAGAAGACCGCTACGGCCCGCCGCCGCCCCCGGTGCGCAATTTGCTCGACTACGCTTCGCTCAAATTGCTGTGCATGCGAGTAGGCGTGAACGCGATCGACCGTAAGCGCGAAACGGTCACCTTCAAATTTCGCCAGAACGCCGCCGTCGATCCCGAGCGGCTGGCCCGCTTCGTCTCCGCGCAGCGCGGCGCGCAGTTCACTCCGGACGGAATGCTGAAGTTCGCGTTGAAAGCCACGGCCGCGGAAGACGTCCTCCGCGCGTTGCGCACAGTACTGGAACAATTAGCGAGCGCGGACGCGCCCGCGGCTGCGCCTGGCGTAGCGGATGAACCACTGAAGGCTAAACGAGACTAGCCGCCAAATCCACAAACGCTCGCGGTTTACAATGATTCCGTCATGAAGCCGACGCAGGAACGCCGCACGAATCGCGACCGCCGCAAAAAGCGGATCGTCCGCAAAGCCGTTTTCCCCGCCGCCGGACTGGGCACGCGCTTTCTCCCCGCCACCAAAGCTCAGCCCAAGGAAATGCTCCCGCTGGTTGACAAGCCCATCATTCAATACGGCGTGGAGGAGGCCATGGCCTCCGGCTGCGATCAGATCATCATCATCACCGGGCGCGGCAAGCAGGCTATCGAAGATCATTTCGACGTCAGCTATGAACTTGAGCGCATGCTCGAAGATCGCGGAAAAACCGAACTGCTCAAGATCGTGCGCTCGATCTCCGATATGATTCACGTCGCCTACATTCGCCAGAAAGAGGCGCTGGGCCTGGGTCACGCCATCCTCACCGCGCGCGAACTGGTCGGCGATGAGGCCTTTGCCGTCCTGCTGGCCGACGACGTGATCGACGCGGAGGTCCCCTGCCTCAAGCAGCTAATCGACGTTTACAACGAGAAACAATGTTCGGTGATCGCGACGCAAGTGATCGAAGGCGCAGCCATTTCTTCCTACGGCGTTATCAAAACCAAACCGGTCGCGGGATCACACGGCCGGCTGCACGAAGTTCTGGACCTAGTAGAGAAACCGAAACTTGCAGATGCTCCATCCAATCTCGCCGTGATTGGCCGCTACGTTCTCACGCCTACCGTGTTCGAAACGCTGGCCAGCATCGCTCCCGGCGCCGGCGGAGAATTGCAACTCACCGACGGCCTGCGCCAGTTACTGAAGAAAGAAAAAATGTACGCCTGCGTCTACGAAGGCCGCCGCCACGACGCCGGCGACAAACTCGGCTTCCTGAAAGCTACAGTGGAATTCGCTCTCAAACGCGAGGGCCTGGGCGAAGAATTTCGCGAGTACTTGAAGGGATTGCATCTCTGATGGGGAAGCGCAGCCAGCCCCGCAAGCCAGTTAAAGTCCCGGTACGCATCTTCGGCACCGACTGCCACGGTCAGGTCTTTTCTGAAAAAGTCTTCACCGTCAACATCAGCAAGACCGGGGCAGAGCTAGCTGACGTTCGTCCTGAACTCAACGTCGAAGAAATTATTGGTCTGACCTATGGCAATTATCGCGTTCACTTTCGAGTAAAGTGGATCGGCAAACCGGGCACGCCGAAGGCCGGACGCGTCGGCTTGCTCAATATCAATCCGGACAAACCACTTTGGGATCTGCTGTTGTATCCCGACGCGCCCGATAATTTCCAGCCGGGAAATGTTGAGCGCCGCAAGACTCCCCGCTTCCGCTGCCAGAACTCGATCGAGATTCATGTTCACCAGGGCGCATCTTTTTGGGGCACAGTCGCCGACCTCGGCCTTGGCGGATGCTACGTTGAAATGCCCATCCCTCTGGAGCCTGGAACGAAGATGAGAGTTAGCATCTGGTTAGGACAAACCAAGGCCTGGGCCGAAGCCGAAGTTGCCCACAGAAGTCCGGGTCTCGGGATCGGATTAAGATTCACCGCGATTGCAGATCAGGATCTCGACGAGATTCGGCGATTTCTTGGAAGCCTTGCACCCTTGGCGAGGAAACCCATGGTCGCGGTTCAATCCGGTCCGCTTCAAACAAAAACCTAGCCGCCCAGAGAACTCTTCAACTTCTTGGATTTCTCTTCCACTCCCCGCGCCAGCTTCTCCTTGTGCGCCAACAACTTCTTTGCAGTCGAATCATCGCTCAGCCCGATCATTTGCGCCGCAAGAATTCCGGCGTTCGTGGCCCCGGGCTTACCGATCGCCACCGTCGCCACCGGAATCCCCGCCGGCATCTGGACGGTCGCCAGCAACGAATCCATCCCCTGCAGCGAAGTCGACGGAATCGGCACTCCAATCACCGGCAGCGTGGTATGCGCCGCGATCACTCCCGCCAGATGCGCCGCCCCGCCCGCCCCTGCGATGATCACGCGAATCCCGCGCTCGCGCGCCCCGCGCGCAAACCCCCCCGTGCGGTCGGGCGAGCGGTGCGCTGAAGTTACATCCATCTCATACGCGATCCCGAACTCGTCCAGCGCCTTACCCGCCTCGCGCATAATCTCGAGATCGGAATCGCTCCCCATCACAATCGAAACCAGTGGATTGCTCATCGATGTTCAGTCCTCACAGAATTATTTTCCCAGCGCCCTTCCCGCAATATCCTTCCGGTAGTGCGCCCCCTCGAAACTAATCTTCCCGCAAGCCTCATAAGCCTTTCCCACAGCCGTTTCCAGCGAACCAGCCCGCGCCGTCACGCCCAGCACTCGCCCGCCCGAAGTGTAGTAGCCTTCGCCTCGTTTCGCAGTCGCAGCGTGAAAAACTTTCACGCCCTCAATCGCCGCAGCTTCCTCCAGCCCCGTAATCCTCTTCCCCGCATCAAACGTCCCCGGATATCCTCCTGACGCCATCACCACGCACGCCGACGCCTCCCGCGACCACTTGAAATCCCCGTCGCTCACCCGCCCCTCAATCGAAGCCTCCAGCGCCTCCACCAGATCGCTCTCCATCCGCATCAGAATCGGCTGCGTCTCCGGATCTCCAAACCGGCAGTTGAACTCCAGCACCATCGGCCCGCGCGCTGTCATCATCAGCCCGCAATAAAGCACGCCCTTGAACTCCGCGCCTTCTTCCTTCATCCCCGCAACCACCGGACGCGCAATGTGCGTCACCAGCCAGTCTCGCATCTTGTCATCAACAATCTCTGGAGTTGAATACGCTCCCATCCCTCCCGTATTCGGCCCCGTATCTCCATCGCCCACTCGCTTGTGATCCTGCGCCGCCACCAGTGGCACCACGCGCTCGCCATCGCTGAATACGAGAAACGAAAGTTCGTCTCCCTTCAGGCATTCTTCCAACACTACTCGCGCCCCCGCCTGGCCCAGCATCCTTCCGCTCAGCATGTCCGCTGCTACGCTCGCGGCTTCTTCTTTACTTCTTGCAATCACCACACCCTTGCCCGCCGCCAATCCGTCGGCCTTCACCACGACCGGAGCATGAAAGTGTCCCAGCGCCGACCGCACCTGCTCCACCGATTCGCAAATTGCATAAGGCGCCGTAGGAATATGATGCCGCTGCAAAAACTCCTTGGCAAAACTCTTGCTGGTTTCCAGCTGCGCCGCGGCCTTCGTCGGGCCGAACACTGCCCACCCGCGCGCGGCGAACGCGTCGACCACGCCCAGCGACAACGGCAACTCCGGCCCGACCACGGTGAGATCTGGCTGCAACTTCGCCGCCACCGCCGTCATCGACTCCAGGCTCTTCAAATCCACAGGCAGACACTCCGCCTCATCGCCGATGCCGCCATTTCCCGGCGCGCAATAAAGCTGCGAAACCCGCGCCGACTGCCGCAGCTTCCACACCAGCGCGTGCTCCCGTCCGCCGCTACCCAGTACCAGAACTTTCATAGCCAGAGGATTCAGGGTAGAGGCGGACGCCGAACGCTGTCAAACGAAGGACGTTTCACCACGGAGACACAGAGACACGGAGAAAAAAGAAAACAGGGAACGAAGAAAGGTTACTTCCCGTTACCGTTCCTTGCAAAAAGAAGTGAAAAGTTCTTGATCTTCTCCGTGCCTCAGTGTCTCCGTGGTGAGTCCGGGGTTAACCTTACTTAACCACCGCCCTTAACTGGCCGTATAATCTCTCCAGATGATTACCGTCTCCAAGGAAGACTACCTGAAGTCGATCCTTCAGGCGGAGAGCGAAGGCGAAGACGTCATCTCCGCGCGCCTCGCCGATCTGCTCAAAGTGTCGCCGCCTGCCGTCACGATGGCGTTGCGCCGCCTCAAGAAAGACGGCCTGGTCCGGGTGCAGGGTGACGGCCTGGTGCAACTCACCGCCGCCGGGCGCAAAATCGCCCGCAAGCTCGCCTTGCGCCATCACCTGATCGAGCGCATGCTCTCCGAACTTTTCGGCATGGAGTGGTGGAAAGTTCACGACGAAGCCGAACGCCTCGAACACGCCGTCTCCCCCGATTTCGAAGCGAAACTCCTGGCTCGCCTGGGACGCGGCGGCGCCTGCCCTCATGGCAATCTCAGCGAGCTCGAAAGCCCCGCCAGTCGCCGCCGCCGCGGCCTGGTTCTGCTGGCTGATGCAGCACCCGCGCAAACCTACACCGTCAGCGGCATCTACGAACGCGACCGACGCCTGCTCGAGTTCCTCGAGGCCCGCGGCATTCGCCCCGGCGCCAAAGTCCGCCTCCTCGAGCGCAACTACGACCAAACCCTAACCCTCTCCACTTCCAGCGGCAACGTCTCCCTGGGCCCCGCCGCCGCCGAACGCGTCTGGTTAATCTCCCCCGACCAGCGCCCCAAGCGCTGAAACGTTGATCAAACGCTATTAGTCGTCTCTAATCATCCTTGTTATCTCAAGATAATCTTGTCATCCTGAGCGAAGTTGTCGTCCGCGAAGCGAACGGCAACGCAGTCGAAGGATCCCTAGGAGCGCCCCGACCGTCGGTCTAAAGGGCCTTTGCCGCTGCTTCCTTTCATTTCAGTGCGTCGACAGACCGCCTCTCCCAAATCCAATCCTCCCCATCCATAAATCAGTTAACTATAGTTTATGCAATAATGTATACTTCCGCTAATAAGGTGTGTTGTGGCACGGCTGGCTCGGGCACCTCGAGGAACAAAAAGGTTTTTCCCGTGCCTCAGTGTCTCCGTGGTGAAGAAAGCTCTAATCTACAACCTCGACCATCTCTAAAATGATCGAACCCGCCGACCTCCACATCACCCACGAAGATATCGACCGCGCGCACGACCGCGAGCGCGTCTCCGCCGAGCGCGCCCGCCCCGGCCTCTGGCATCGAACCCGGCTTCTGTGGCTGCTCATCGGTCCCGGCATCCTCGTCATGCTCGGCGAAAACGACGGCCCCAGCATGCTGTCCTACGCCTCCACCGGCGCCCGCTTCGGCATCGGATTCTTCCTCCCCTTCGTAGTCCTCACCTTTGTCATGGCCTGCGTCGTCCAGGAAATGACCGTCCGCCTCGGCGCCGCCACTCATCGCGGACACGCCGAACTCATCTTCGACCGCTTCGGCCCCTTCTGGGGATGGTTTTCCATGGTCGACCTCATGGTCGGTAACTTTCTGACGCTGGTCACCGAGTTCATCGCCATCCGTGCCGGCCTCGGATACTTCGGCGTCCCGCCGGCAGTCGCCGTCCTGAGCGCCTTGCTGGTTCTGGTCGTGGCTCTGCTCACCCACCGCTACTGGACATGGGAGCGCATCACCCTCGCCGCCGCCATGTTCAACCTGATATTTATTCCGGTCGCCTTGCTGAGCCATCCGCACTGGGGCGAAGTCGGCCGCGCACTGTTCACCTGGAAGCCGCTCCCGGGCGGCATCAACCAGGAAACCGTGCTCATCCTGCTCGCTGACATCGGCGCCACGGTCACGCCCTGGATGCTTTTTTTCCAGCAAAGCGCCATCGCAGACAAAGGTCTCACCATCCGCGACATTCGCTTCGGCCGCATCGATACCGTCCTCGGCGCCACGCTCGCCACGCTGGCCGCGCTCGCCACAATCATCGCGACTGCTCCGCTGTTCGCCCACGGCATGACCGCCGCCAACTTCGAAGCCGCCGAATTTGCCCAGGCGCTGCAACCTTTCGTCGGACACTGGGGCTCCGCGCTCTTCGCGCTCGGCATGTTCGAAGCCGGCATGGTCGCCGCCGTTACCATTTCCACCGCCTCGGCCTACGCTTTCGGAGAGGTCGCCCGCCGCCCGCACAGTTTGAATCTCCCTTTCGCGGAGGGCAAGTCGTTCTATCTGGTGCTGCTGCTCGAAGCCGCCGCCGCCGCCGGACTCGTCCTGATCCCCGGAATCCCGCTGGTTTACATCGTGCTGGTTGTGAACGTAATCGCTGTGCTGGCCATGCCGCCCGCACTCTTGTTTCTCTACATGCTGGTCAACGACCGCGAAATCATGGGAGATCTGGTCAGTCCAGCGTGGGCCAATGTACTTGCACTCGCGGTCGTAACCATTTTGGTTGCAGCCGGCCTGCTTTTCGGCGTTAGCGTCGTTGCTCCCCAAGCGTTAGCCGTATTCGGAGGCAAATAGATGACCCGCGAACTCAATCCCGTCCCCGCCGACTCAATCACTCCCGAGGATTCCGCCGCAGTCGTTGCCTCCCTCGAACCCGACCAACTGATCTCCGCCAAAGTCCTCCACCACTGTCCCCGCCGAAAGCTGACCCGCGCCGAGACCATCCTGTTCTGGGCGCTCCGCATCTACCTCGTCTTCATGCTGGGCGTCGTTGTCTATCAAATACTGACCGGTGCACACTAAGCGCCCCCGATATTCGAAGCAGATTTTCCTTCGCGCACCTCTAGTGTGCTTCGTGGTGAAAGGGTTTCTAGTCCGCATCCCAAAGTCCAAAGTCCTTTCGTTTTCGTTCCCGCTCTACGCAATCCGTGACAGAACGACTAAAATAACAACTTCAGTATTCCTTGCATCTCCATCAGGCGCGCAACATCCATTTATTCAGGAAGGCCATCATGTCGTTGAATAGTTTCAACAGCCGCTCCAGTCTCAAGGTCGGCAACAAAGAATACGAAATCTACCGCCTCGACGCCCTCGACAAGCAGGGGATCTCCACTCAGCACCTGCCCTTTTCCTTGCGCATCCTGCTGGAAAATCTGCTGCGCACCGAAGACGGCCGCAACGTCACCAAGAACGAAATCCTCGCTCTTACCAGCTGGAACAAGAACTCGAAGCCAGACAAGGAAATCGCCTTCACCCCCAGCCGCGTTCTGCTGCAGGATTTCACCGGCGTTCCGTGCGTAGTCGACCTCGCCGCCATGCGCGATGCCATGAAGCAACTCGGCGGTGACCCCGCCTTGATCAACCCTTTGCAACCCGTCGAACTCGTCATCGACCATTCGGTCCAGGTCGACGAATTCGGCACGCCCGGCGCTCTCGACCTGAACGCCCTGCTAGAGTTCGGCCGCAACCAGGAGCGTTACGCCTTCCTCCGCTGGGGACAAACCGGATTCCGCAATCTCGCCATCGTTCCTCCCGACACCGGCATCGTCCATCAAGTCAATCTCGAATACCTTGCCCGCGTAGTTTTCGTCCAGGAGAGTCCCGGCAAGCGCGTAGCCTATCCCGACACGTTAGTCGGCACCGACAGTCACACGACGATGATTAATGGGTTGGGAGTTCTTGGGTGGGGGGTGGGTGGCATCGAAGCCGAGGCTGCGATGCTCGGGCAGCCTGTCTCCATGCTGATTCCGCTGGTCGTCGGCGTGAAGCTTACGGGGCGCTTGCGCGAAGGCGCGACCGCTACCGACCTGGTGTTGACGATCACCGAGATGTTGCGCAAGCATGGCGTGGTTGGGAAGTTTGTCGAATATTTTGGTCCGGGGCTGCGCGATCTTGCTCTGGCGGACCGCGCCACTATTGCTAACATGTCGCCGGAATATGGCGCCACCTGCGGCATCTTTCCCATCGACAAAGAAAGCTTGCGCTACCTTCGCCTCACCGGACGCAGCGAAGAACAGATCGCGCTGGTCGAAGCCTACGCTCGCGAGCAAGGCATCTTCCACGACGAAAAAACTCCCGAAGCCGAATATTCCGAACTGCTCACCCTCGACCTCGACACGGTCGAGCCCAGCCTCGCGGGTCCCAAGCGCCCGCAGGACCGAGTGCTGCTCTCGCAGGCCGGAGAGTCGTTCAACAAAGCCTTGCCTTCGCTGATCAAACCGAAATCGGGAGCGAAGGCGGCCGCGGCATCGGCAACCGCAAGCGGCATCAGCAATTCGGGGCGCTGGGAGCAGGAAGGCGGCAGTCCCACCGCCATCGGCGTGGAAGATCCCAACGTGCACGAGCACGTTTCCGCCGACGTGAAGAACTCGCTCAAACATGGCAGCGTGGTCATCGCCGCCATCACTTCGTGCACCAACACTTCCAACCCTCATGTTCTGATCGGCGCAGGCTTGCTGGCGAAGAAAGCCGTCGAAAAAGGATTGTCGGTTCCTCCCTGGGTCAAGACTTCGCTCGCACCCGGCTCCAAAGTGGTCACAGACTATCTAAACAAAGCCGGCCTCACGCCCTATCTCGAAAAGCTGAAATTTCATACCGTGGGCTACGGATGCACCACCTGCATCGGCAACTCCGGCCCGCTGCCGGCGGAAGTTTCTCAAGCAATTGACGAGAACAATCTGGTCGTGGCCTCGGTGCTTTCCGGCAACCGCAATTTTGAAGGCCGCATCAATTCCGAAGTTCGCGCCAACTATCTGATGTCGCCTCCGCTGGTCGTGGCCTTCGCGCTCGCCGGACGCATCGATCTCGACCTGCGCAAAGACCCGCTCGGCAAGGACCGCGAGAACAAACCCGTCTACCTCGCCGATATCTGGCCTACGGAGCGCGAAATCGAAGAGGCCCTGCAAAATTCTATTTCTTCCGACATGTTTACCAAGAGCTATGCGGAAGTTTTCCTGGGCGACGAACGCTGGCGCGGCCTGCCCGTTCCCAAGGGGCAGACGTATGCCTGGGAGAAAGATTCCACCTACATTCGCCGCGCTCCCTACTTCGACGAAATGGCAGTCAAGCCCTCGCCGATCGAAGACATTCGCAAAGCGCGCGCGCTGGCCGTCGTCGGCGACAGCGTTACCACCGACCATATTTCCCCCGCCGGCTCCATCAAGAAAGACAGCCCGGCGGGAAAATATTTGCAGGAGCACGGCGTGCAGCCCGCGGATTTCAACTCCTACGGTTCGCGCCGCGGCAATCATGAAGTGATGGTGCGCGGCACCTTCGCGAACGTCCGGCTGCGCAACAAGCTGGTCGCGACCGAAGGCGGATTCACCCGCCATCTGCCGACGCAAACCGAAATGTCGATCTTCGACGCGTCTGAGAAATATCAGGCCGAAGGCATTCCTCTCGTCATTCTCGCCGGCAAAGAGTACGGCTCCGGTTCCTCGCGCGACTGGGCGGCGAAAGGTCCCAAGCTGCTGGGAGTGCACGCCGTGATCGCCGAAAGTTACGAACGCATTCACCGCTCCAATCTGGTCGGCATGGGAATTCTTCCGCTGCAATTCCTGGCGGGCCAGACCGCAGAATCGCTCAAGCTGACCGGCGAAGAAACTTTCGACATCACCGGCATCCGCGACATCATCGAGAAATTCGCCGCGGGAAAACAGATCAAAGTCCGCGCCAAAGGCAAACCTCGCGACAAAGCGATTGAGTTCGAGGCTCTGGTGCGCATCGACACTCCGCAGGAAGCGCTCTACTACGCCAACGGCGGCATCCTGCCGTACGTGCTGCGGCAGCTGCTGGCGGGGAAACCGCAGGCAGTGGGAGCGTAAGTTCAGCGATTTTGGGTGCCCCATTTCTCGCGGTTTTGCGAGAAGTGGGGCTTTTGGTTTTTTAAGAAAACCCCCACGTCTCAAAATCGAGACGTGGGGCACCCGGCCCGCATAATCGACCGGCTTCCAGCATCCCCACTCTAAATTTCGCAAAGGACGCGAAATTTAGAATGGGCCACCCGCCCTACACTTTTGGTTTGGGGCTTTTGCGGAGGCGGGGGCGGAGGAGTTTCCAGGCTTCGCGGAAGCGTTCGTAGCGGTAGCGGTTTTTTCTTAGCGGGCGCATGGGGTGCAGCATGATGGCTTCCTTGCGGATGCCGGAGATGAGGATCCGCGCCGGGATTATGTACCAGACATCCTGTGGGATGACGTAGGCGGCGAAGAAGTCGATCTGGCTGAGTTGGTAGGGCTCAGTGAAATAGTTGGGTTTGAACTGGCACAGGTAACCGCTGCCGGTGCGGCAGCTGGTGGATTTTACTTGCACGCGAATCACGCGGGAGTTGGATTCGACGCCGACGTCATAGGAGGAGCAGTCTCCCCAGGGTTTGGATACTTTGAATCCGTACTCGATGGCTTGCGTCATGAAGCGAAGTTCCACCCACTCGCCACGTTCCTTGAAGTTTTTGAAAGTTTCGCGCTTCGCCATTTCGCGGTAGTTATTTCCGCGTCTGGGCGTCTCTTCGTAATTAGTGGGCTCCTCCTCGTGCCTGGTGGTTGTCATTCTTGCCTGCTCCCCTGATCCGCGATTTTTTAGGGCCAAATGGAAAAGGCGCGACCGGTGGCCGCGCCTCGTTCCAGAAATTTACTCTCTATATCTAGTATGGCACTTTGCGAAGGAGAATGTAACACGGTTTTTGGGAATATTTGGTCAGCGTTTTCAGCGAGTTAGGGTAGAACGTTTACTGGTTTGCTATTGGCAGGATTTCAAGGAAATCCCCACTTCTCGCAAAAAACGCGAGAAATGGGGCACCCGGGTTGGGACGCCTCTATCCGTGCGGTGCGGCCAAGCGCGCGATCAACCTGCGGCCTCGAGTTAAGGCAAGGTACGAGAGGGACGCTACAGAGAGCGTGACCAGCGCCAGCCGAAGATAGGTCGCGATGGACACGGTGATGCCGAGCCCGGTTCCGATCGCGAGATAAGCTGCCAGGCATGCCGGGCATTTGGGCAGCAAGGCGAGGATGCTGCTTGGAACGATCCATGCTGCGAAACGGCATGCTGCGAAACGGCATACTGCGAAACGGTATGCTGCGAAACGGCATGCAGAGGAGCGGCGCGCGGCGTCGAGAAGACGTCGCGCTCCGGACATTACGGGCTTGGCATTCATTGCGCAACAACTGTGCGGGTTCACGGCTTGTGCTCCTCGTGGCAGCATTGCGATCCTGCGCCTTTGGGAGGTACGTATTGCGCCTTGGGGTCGACAGAGTAGCCTTCGGCGTAGCGGTCGTGGTGACGAACCCACGCCATGCTGAAGGCCAGGCCATCTTCGTCGCGGCCTTTAGGCGCGAGGTCAAGAAAATTGTAGGCGCCCACCAGGATGTCGAGACCGCGCGCATAGGTGGAGTAGGTGTGGAAGATTTCGCCGGCGTCGTTTTTGTAGAAGACGCTGGCGCCGGGCGCTTCTTCGGCGGGGAACTCGGCCATTTCGTAGTTGTAGTCCACCTTGCCCTTCGCCATTTCCTCCTTGGTGAAAGACACGTGGTAGTCGCGGTTGAAGTCGCTGCCGAAAGACGATACCCAGCGGAACTGCCAACCCATCCGCTGTTTGAAGGCTTCGATCTGGGCGATGGGAGCGCGCGAAACCACGGCTAGCGTGACGTCGCGATTGGCGAGGTGCACCAGGCTGCCTCCGAAATGATCGGCCAGGTAGGAGCAGCTGGGGCATCCCTGCTCCCATCCCGGACCGAACATGAAGTGGTAGATGATCAGCTGGCTGCGGCCGGCGAAGAGGTCGGCGAGCGTCTGTTTGCCGTTCGGACCATCGAAGACATATTGCTTTTCAACTTTTTCCCAGGGAAGGTCGCGGCGTTGCCGGCTCAGCTCGTCGCGGAGTTTGGTGAACTCTTTTTCTTTGCGCAGCAGCTCTTTACGGCTGGCGATCCATTGTTGTGGGGAGACTACTTCGTGCTCTTTGATTTCGGTGCTGGCGGTTAGGGTGGTCATTGGCTTTCTCCTTTTTGTTTTCTGGCGAGAACCCACTTCTCGCAAAGGAAGCGAGAAGTGGGGCACCCGCGGTTCTTAAATATTCGTTTTCACACTTCGCGGTTTCTTCTTTTTGCGCGAAGTTGCCTGCTTGCTGTCCGGGTTATCTTTTTCCGCGATGTCTTTTATGCGAAGCAACTCGTTGGACCACAGCTCCTGGAACGGGCCCACCCATCGTTCATAAATCTGGCGGATGGGGACGACGTTCAGCGAGTTCACCCGCTGCCTTCCGGCTTCGCGTGTCTGCACCAGATGCGCCTGGCGCAACACTTCGAGATGCTTCATCACGCCGAAGCGCGTGAGGTGCGGAAAGGCATCCACAATTTCTGTGGTGGTGCGGGGACGCTCGCGCAGAAAATCCAGAATCGCGCGCCGAGTCGGGTCGGAGAGCGCCTTCCACACCGGGTCGAGTTCGTCCGCTGGACGAGCCACGATTTCAGTCACGCTCTTACTCGCAGTCCTTTTTTGTTTGGGCGAGCATGTGGCTCCAGCCGCCGACGACGTTCTTGCGATGCTCCGGATCGATCATGCCAATGGCGCGATGCCGCAGCACGACCTTGCAGCCTCCGGCCGCGGGTTCGATCTTTACTTCCACGTGATTGATGGCGGGATACGACATGAACATCGGCCCGGATAATTCCAGTAAGGTGGGCGCCTTGATCACCTGCACGAATCCCCACAAGTGGCCGATGCCGTTGTTGAGGTCGCGGTACCAGCGGCCACCGGGTTTGGGCTCGAGTTGCATGTTGAGCGATTGGCCGTCGGGCCGGGTGTTGCCTTTTCCGAGGCGATGCAAAACTGCCGCAAACGCCTTTTCTGGCGTGGCTTTGATGTCGACGTGCTGCTGAAGGTCGAGGGTAAGGTCGTCCACTGTCATGGTTTTCTCTTTCCTGCTCTGGGGAGCGGTTCTGGTAACGTGAACAAGTTACGTGAGCAAATAGTAACGTAACTATCGAATCACGTCAAGAGAAATCTTTTTTGTCGAAGACGGGCCGCTGCGCCACCGGGCGGCGAATCGAAGTCTGCAGCTGCGAGGGTCGTGGGGCGGTTGTAACCACCATCGAACGGATCCGAGGCATGTCGGAAGGCTATTCTTAGTCCGGGTCGCGTTTGGCGATGGCCGCCCTTTTTGCGCTCAGGAAAGACTTCGCCATCCGCACGTGCTTCCGGATGGTAAGGCGAAGTTCTCTGGCTAGTTTTCTAAGCTCCGTTTCAGACTGGGGAGTGAACGGCTGGGCGCAAAGAATGCGGATGCGCGAGCAGAGCTCTTCGATTCGAGCTTCGGTTGAGGGGGGCACCGCAATATTTTACCGAGGGGGATCGCGCAGTTCGATACACCACATACCTGATAGAGGCGAGGGAAAAACCGCAGTTATTCAGGCGCTGATGAAACTATCTCGAGAGGCGGCTTGGCCTTGTGTTTTCGTGAAATATCTTCGTACAGGGCGTCCCTCCGGCCGTCTCAGGGTGCGCGCATAAGCCTTGCAGTGTGAGCGATTTGGGGAGCGGTGCAGCGGCAGCCTCGCGCTTTCTAGTTTGGCAATGAGCTTGCCTTACACTCTTCCATGACAACTAAAAAGGAAGAAGAATGGCGACAGCTCTGTGATCGGGTAGCGGTGGAGTCCGATCCCCAACGTCTGTCGGAGTTGGTTGATAAGCTGATCGGAGCGTTAGATGCGCGCAAGCAGGTACTTCACGAACGCGGGGAGCGCGACTCCTCGCCTTTCACCACCGACGACAGATAGTAGCCATCTCATAAGTCCTCAGCGCTGGACGAGAGAAAAGCCACAGGCTAAAGTCCGCATCTTTCTTGGCGCTTCACGGCACGGCCGCAAGAGGTTGCGAAAAAACTCGCTGTAAACACAAAATTGCAACCACCCGGGGGCTGAAGCCCGCGGTGATTTTGGAGGCTTTACGCGGCGCTGGAAGCGCCGCTCTTCCACGGTAGTGCACGCATTTGTGAGTTTTTCAGCGACCTCGCATCCGATGGTAGGTGGGAAGGGCAGCATGGAAATCCTCTCCAGAGGATCGCATGCGTGGTAGGCGGGAAAAATGTTCGGAAGGGGAGCGACGACGGTAACAAGGGGCGAGGAATGCCGACGGAATCTCGCCCTTCGACTTCGCTCAGGGCAGGCTTTCTCGCAAAGAGGCGAGAAGTGGTCATCCGGTAGTCACTCGACCTGGAGCCGCGGACGAGGGCGTCCACCCTCCACGAAAGAAGGTTACGAAAACAGGGCGACGCCTTCGGGAGGCAGGAGGACGCGCACTGCGTCGGCGGTGTGGGCGCTGCCGCGGGCGAGCCAGTGCTTGAGAAGTTTTCGGGACGATGGCGGAAGGTGCGAGAAAAACATTCCGGCGCGTCCGTGGGCGTCGGTCCAGATTATGTCGGCGTGGCCTCGCAGGGTGTGGCCGGTTCCGGGCAGCAGGCAGCGGAAGCGCATTCGGGCGCGGGCGGGGATTGGGTCGGGCGCTTGCACTGCAAGGCCTTGCTCGCTGAGGTCGATGCCGATGGCGGACAGTGTCCCGGTTTCGAGTTCGAGATAGACCAGGGTCTTGATGCCGGTGCGGGCAGCAGCGCGCCGGTCTTTTCTTTTTAAACTCGCAAGCTTTGTTAAATTCGCAACCTTTGTTGACCTCGAAAACTTGGCCAACCTCGCGGAACCTGACTTGTGGCTGTCACGGTGAGCGCGCCTCTGGCTGTTGAGAAGAATTTCCTGCAGTGCGTCTCGCACCTGGGTGCTGGCCAGTGGACTGTAGAGAATGCGGTTGGCGCCCGACTGAAAGGCTTCGCCGGTTCCCGGATATTCTTCGGCCATGGCCAGGACCACCGGCTTTTGCGGAGGCGGCAGCAGCGACACCAGTCGCACCAGCTCTCCGGCTTCGGGCAATCCGAAGTCCGCGATCAAGAGTGAGCATTCTCCTCCCAGCGTGAGTTCGAGAACTTGTTGCTGGGAGCGGCAGGGCAGGTAGTCGATTCCGGCTTCGTCGAGGGCGGTCCTCAGAATGCGAAGCGACGGGGCATGGTTGCAGAACACAGCTGCGAACCTCGTCATGAACCTGGACATGCACTGAAACTAAGGCGGCAAGGGGGCGCGGTAAACGTCACACCAGTAATCAGGGGGCGGGTTACCGAAGCATTTGTTGTTAGTAGATTCTTCGATTGACAGGCGGCTGGAAGCGCCCGCACAGCCCACGTTTCGCGCGTTGCGAGATCTGGTCCGAAGAAGCATGCTGCGCGCCTGCGATCCTGGCTTTGTCCGTGTCTCCCGCGGGCTGTGTGGTTGTGAATTTATCGCAGCACCTGACGACTAATGGTTGGTAGCTCTGCACTGCTATAATCGGAGATTGCGCTCATGCCCAGGAAACGACTGATTCGCTCGACTACAGTTCTGTCCGTGCGCCGCGATGGCAAAGTGGTTCTGGCCGGGGATGGCCAGGTTACGCTTGGCGAATCGGTGATCAAGCACACCGCGAAGAAGATTCGCCGCCTTTACAACGACAAGATTCTGGCGGGGTTTGCCGGGTCGACCGCTGATGCATTTACGCTTTTCAGCCGCTTCGAGGCCAAGCTGGAGCAGTATCACGGCAACCTGGGACGCGCCGCCGTGGAGCTGGCCAAAGATTGGCGGACCGATAAATTTCTGCGTCATCTGGAAGCGCTGCTGCTGGTTTGCGACAAGGAAACGACGTTTCTGTTGAGTGGGCAGGGTGACGTGATCGAGCCCGACGGTGAGGTAGCGGCGATCGGCAGCGGCGGTCCTTACGCTCAGGCGGCCGCTCAGGCGTTGTCTCTGCATACGCAGCTGAGCGCGCGGCAGATCGCGGAAGAGTCGATGAAGATTGCGGGCAAGATGTGCATCTATACGAATGACGCGGTAACGATTGAGGAGCTGTAAGCAGGGGCCAGTGAACAGTGCCCAGAATCTGATTCCGGCAACTCCGCGCGGGGAACTGACCAACGAATTCTATGGCTATTTATCTTCCATCCTCCGCTGAAGAAGAGCAGTTAGCGCTCGACGAACTCACGCCGCGTGAGATTGTGGTCGAGCTCGATAAACATGTGATTGGCCAGAAAGACGCGAAACGCGCAGTGGCCATTGCTTTGCGGAACCGCATGCGGCGGCAGAAACTTTCCGCCGAACTCGCCGAAGAAATTATCCCCAAGAACATCATCATGATCGGGCCCACGGGCGTGGGGAAGACGGAGATTGCGCGGCGGCTGGCCAAGCTGGCAAATTCTCCGTTTCTGAAAGTGGAGGCTTCCAAGTTTACCGAGGTCGGGTACGTGGGCCGGGACGTGGAGTCGATGGTGCGCGATCTGGTGGAGATTGCGATTGATAACGTCCGTGAAGAAAAACTTGAAGACGTGGCGGACAAAGCGGAACTGAACGCGGAGGAGCGGTTGCTGGATATTCTGCTGCCGCCGTCGGGGCCGGCGCAGGCGGCATCTTCGTCAACGGGTTCGTCGGCAGCTTCGCCATTGGCGTCCGGTGGAGTGGTAATTGACGGGAACACTGCGCTGACGGAATCTTCGAATCGGACGCGCGAGAAATTGCGGCAGCAGCTGCGCGAAGGGAAACTCGACGAGCGCATGGTAGAGATTGATGTGCGCGAGCGGAATTTTCCGTCGTTTGAAATCATGACGAACCAGGGCGTCGAGGAGATGGACGTCAACCTCAAGGACATGTTGCCCAGCATCTTCGGCCAGCGCACCAAGAAGCGGAAGATGAAGGTGAACGAGGCGTTCGAATATCTGATTCAGGAAGAAGAGCAGCGGCTGATCGACATGGATCAGGTAACGCGCATGGCGATTGACCGCGTGGAGAACGCGGGAATTATTTTTCTGGATGAGATCGACAAGATCGCGGGGCGCGAAGGCGGCCATGGGCCGGACGTTTCGCGGGAAGGCGTGCAGCGGGATATTCTGCCGATCGTGGAAGGGACGACCGTCAACACTCGCTATGGCATGGTGCGGACCGATCACATTTTGTTTATTGCGGCGGGAGCGTTTCACGTTTCGAAGCCGAGCGATCTGATCCCGGAGCTGCAGGGGCGGTTTCCGATTCGCGTGGAGCTGCAGTCGCTGACCATGGAAGATTTCATCCGCATCTTGACAGAGCCGAAATCTTCGCTGGTGAAGCAGTACACGGCTTTGCTCGAAACTGAGGGCGTGAAGCTGGAGTTCACGCGCGAGTCGCTGGAAGAAATTGCGCACTTCGCCTTTCGCGTGAATGAGAGCACGGAGAATATTGGGGCGCGGCGGCTGCATACGATCATGGAACGCGTGCTCGATGAGCTCAGCTTTGATGCTCCGGAGAAAAAAGGGGAGCATGTGACGATTGATGCGGATTATGTGCGCAAGATGCTGACCGATATTGTGAAGGATCAGGATTTGTCGAGATACATTCTGTAATTAAAGACTGAACCACAGAGGGCGCAGGGGAACACAGAGGGAATCCTGGCAGGGGGCCTCCGTGTCACCTTGTGCCTTTTGTCGTTCATGTTCTGAGTAATGAAAATCTGAATCATGAAAACCGAATTATGAAAACTGTTGACCGGACACGGCTGGCTGTGCTGATGGCGCGCGAGCAGAAGAGGTTTGTGGACGAGAGGCCGAAGTCGAAGGCGCTGTTTGAGCGGGCGCAGAAATCGCTGCTGGCGGGCGTGCCCATGAACTGGATGATGAAGTGGGCGGGGGCGTTTCCGCCGTTTGTGCGGGAGGCGCAGGGGGCGCATTTTTTCGATGTGGACGGGCATCGCTATGCCGACTTCTGTCTCGGCGACACCGGAGCGATGACCGGGCATTCGCCTTCTGCGACGGTGAAGGCGGCGGAAGAGCAGGCGCGGCGCGGCATTACGCTGATGCTGCCGGGGGAAGATGCGATTTTTGTCGCCGAGGAATTGCAGAAGCGATTCAAGCTGCCTTACTGGCAGTTTGCGTTGACGGCTACGGATGCGAACCGGTTTTCAATTCGGCAGGCGCGGCAGATTACGGGGCGGCCGAAGATTCTGGTGTTCAACTGGTGCTACCACGGGACGGTGGACGAAACATTTATCACGCTGGATCGCAACGGGAAGGCGGACGCGCGGCGCGGAAATATCGGGCCTCCAGTGAATCCGGCAGTGACTACGAAGGTTGTGGAGTTCAACGATCTGGGCGCGCTGGAGCGGGCGCTGGCTCCGGGAGACGTGGCTTGCGTTCTTGCCGAGCCGGCGATGACGAATGTGGGGATTGTGCATCCGGAGCCGGGATACCACGCGGCGTTGCGCGAACTTACGCGCCAGCATGGCACGCTGCTGATCATCGATGAGACGCATACGATCTGCGCGGGGCCGGGAGGATTTACGCGGGCGGAGAATCTTGAGCCCGATGTGCTGGTTTTTGGTAAGGCGATCGGAGCGGGGATTCCGGGTGCAGCGTACGGATTTTCGCAGGAAGTTGCTGACCGCATTGTTGCCAAGCAGAATCTCGAAGACTGTGACGTGGGGGGCATTGGCGGAACGCTGGCGGGGAACGCGATTTCGCTGGCGGCGATGCGGGCTACTTTGACTAAGGTGCTGACCAAAGAAGCGTTCGATCGCATGATCCCGCTGGCGGAGCGGTGGACGGCAGGCGTGGCCAAGTCCATCGCAGAAGCAGGATTGCCGTGGCACGTGACACGGCTGGGATGTCGCGCGGAATATTTGTTTGCGGCGGAGGCGCCGAAGAATGGGGCGCAGGCTCATGATGCGATGGATTTTGGGCTGGAGCGCTTCATGCATCTTTATGCGATGAATCGCGGGATATTGCTGACGCCCTTTCACAATATGGCGCTGATGTCGCCGCAGACCGAGGCCGAGGATGTGGACCGGCATACCAAGGTTTTTCGTGAGGCGGTGAAGGAAATAGCAGTGGCTAGTGGCTAGCGGTCAGTGACTGGCGATTCGCTGGCGCGCGACTGCAGAGAATACTAAGATTCCTCCGCCGCGATGAAAAACGCGGCGTTCGGAATGACAAGGCTTTGGTTGTTCCCGCGAGCAGCCCGGTCCACCTCGGCAGCCTTGACTCCCGGCGGTTCCGACGGCTCCATCTGTTAATCTTTTTCTTCCGCATGAAAATTCCTACGGGAAAGGTGCTGCTGGGGATTACGCCGCTGGTGTTGGCGGGGTGCGCGGCGATGGGGCCACCGCGACCGCCGTCACTGAAATTGCCCAAGCCGCCCACGGATTTGCGGGCTGCGCGCAAGGGCGGCAAGGTGGTGCTGACCTGGACGGTCCCGACGCTGACCACTGATCATCAGACGGTGCGCAGTTTGGGAGCGACTCGCATTTGCCGGGGGAGCGAGCCGGTTTTGAAGGAGTGCGGAACTGCGGTGGGGGTAGCTTCGCCGGTGGCATCTGCCGCCCCGGTCTCCGCCAGCGAGCGGACGAGTCGTCCGCTGCCACATGGTCCGGGATCGAAGTCCAATGGTGGACAGAAAGTGGCGGCGAGCTATACCGACAATTTGTTTTCGGGAAGCGTGCGGCCGGAAGTGTTGGGGTTCGCCAGCTACGCGGTCGAGGTGTTGAATGCGAATGGACGCGGGGCGGGCTTGTCGAATTCGGTGCGGGTGCCGCTGGCGCGGACACTTCCGGCACCGGCTGATTTCGGCGCTCAGGTGACCGGGCAGGGCGTGGTGCTGAGTTGGACGGCGTCTCCGGACGGCTCCGTTCCCACACAATGGCTGGCGACTCACCAAAACCGAGCGGGCGAGCCTGTCCTGAGCGGAGCTGAAGGATCGCCCGCGCCCACGCGGCCTGCGGTGAGCTATGTTTATCGTGTGTATCGTCGCACCGAAGGGAGCAAGGCGAATCTTGTGGGCGAGGTGCCAGCGCTGGGCGAGAGGAGTCTGTCGCTGACGGATGCGAGCATCGAGTGGGAGCAGACTTATTATTACCACGTGGTAGCGGTAACGGTGTTGTCTGGGGACGGCGCGGCCGATCACAAGAAAATAGAAATCGAAGGCGACGATTCGGCGGAAGTAAAAGTGTTCGCGCACGATGTGTTTCCGCCTGCGGTGCCGGCGGAGTTGCAGGCAGTATTTTCGGGGCCGGGGCAGTCGCCGGCAATCGACTTGGTTTGGGCGCCGGTGACGGATATGGACCTGGCAGGGTACAACGTGTACCGTCACGAGGCGGGCGGCGCGGCGGTGAAACTGAATGCGGAGCTGTTGAAGACTCCGGCGTATCGCGATGCGCGCGTGGTTGCGGGGAAAAGTTATCTGTACGCGGTGTCGGCGGTGGATGTGCGGGGGAATGAAAGTGCGCGGTCGGAGGAGGCAGGGGAGACGGTGCCGTGAGCGCGGGCTTCGGCTGAGGCTTTCCGGCTCAACGCTGCACAAGTTCTTGCGGGCCGGAACGCAGTGACGGAAACGCCTTGCGGAGCTGACGGTAGCGCAAAGAAGGCAGGGGTCCTTCGACTGCGTTTCGCTCGCTTCGCGAACGAAAACTTCGCTCAGGATGACAACACTACAGGATGACAACACTAATAGAACATCTGTTCGAAAAGTTGGCGCGAGTTGGCGGTCTCGTGATTAGATAGGTGGCGATGAAATATTGTCGGTTTCAATGGAATGGTGAGGCGCACTACGGGCTGGTTGAGCCGGTGGCGGGGCGGGACGCGATTTTGCGGGTTTTGCTGACGGCTCCGGAAGAGGCGGAGGGCGACCTGGAGAGCGTGCGCACGCGGCGCATCGAACAGATTACGCTGGAAGAAGCGGTGCTACTGCCGGCGGTGCGGCCGTCGAAGATTGTGTGCATCGGGCGCAACTATCGCGAGCATGCGGCGGAGTTGGGGCATGACGTCCCGACGGAGCCGCTGCTGTTTCTCAAGGCGACTTCGGCGCTGCTGGCGCCGGGGGGGACGGTGCGGCGTCCGAAGATTTCCGAGCGCGTGGATTTTGAAGGCGAACTTGGTGTGGTGATTGGCAGGACTTGCCACCAGCCGGCGGCCGATGAAGACGTGCGGAAATATATTCTTGGGTACACGTGTGTGAACGATGTGACGGCGCGCGACCTGCAGACGAAAGATGGGCAGTGGTCGCGGGCCAAGGGGTTCGACACGTTTTGCCCGGTGGGGCCGGTGGTGGTGGAGGGAATCGATCCGTGGGCGGGCGTGGGCGTGGAAACCCGCGTGAATGGCGCGGTGAAGCAGAATGGGAATACGCGCGACTTTATCTTTGCCTTGGATGTGGTGATCCGGCACATTGCGCAGGCCATGACTTTGTTTCCTGGCGACTTGATCGCTACGGGAACGCCGTCTGGAGTGGGTCCGGTCGTGGCCGGGGATGTGATGGAAGTGACGGTGGCGGGGGTGGGGACGCTGAGGAATGTGGTGGCGGACGAGTAGGTTGTTTGGCTTCTGAGACGTGCCTTTTGCTCGATGAGGTCATGACGAGAGCAGAATTTGTTTCCCTCGAAAAGAAGCTCTTGCCGGCGCTTTCCGGCTTCGCTATCAAGGGATCTCTCATTTTCGTACCCCCCGTAAGGACGCTCCTCCGTGGAATCAGTTTCGAAGGGTCGAGCTTCGACAAGGCATCGTTCTACGTAAATTTCTTTGTAATGCCCCTGTTCGTGCCGACGGAACATTTGTACTTTAACTTCGGCAACCGGGTCCGTCACAGGAAAGGGGGAGATCGCTGGAGCAGAGAAGACCCTGGTTTGGTCGAGGAACTGGGCGACGCCTTGAAGCAGCAGGCCCTCCCGTTCTTTTCCCGTGCCACGGATCTTGTGAGCTTTGCCGAGTTGGCAGCATCGTTCTCGTCGCGCAATCCCCATACACCAAACGCGATAGGATTCGCACTTGCACGTGCCGGCCGCGGTAATCAGGCCATCGACGTGCTCGATCAGGTCTTAACTCATCTTGATCTGAGCGTTGCGTGGCAGCACACGATTGCGGATCTCTCCAGGCGGCTGAAGACCATGCTGATCGAAGATCCTGAGAAAGCCCAAGGACAGCTCGAAACCTGGGAGAACGAGACGGTGAGGAACTTGGGACTAGAGAAATTCCGATAGGGGCAGTTACTGCAGCCGGAATCTTTCCCGCATCAGCCTTTGCAGGCGGGGTTTGTAGAGGAGATCGAAGGCGAGTTCTTTGTCGGGGAACATGGCGAGGGCGGCGCGCTTGGCTCCGGCGGCGAGTTCGGAGGCTTCTTCGACGGTGAGGCTGGGGTCCTGGCCGATGACCGACAGGACCATGCTCATCATCAGCTGCAGGCGGCGGATTTTGCGGGACTCTTCATCTGTTTCGCGGACGGCTTCGTGAGCGGACTCGCTGGGTTCTTCGTCGGTTAGAGGGAAGTCTCGGAAGCGGCCGGCGTGGTGCGGAGTTTGCATGTTGCTCCTTTCTAACGATCCACAACATTTAGATGGCTCGTCCGCCGCGGACGTTGCGGGGGCCGCTTAAGGGCATTCTGCATTAATTGGCAGGAAAAGCAACCGTACGAAAGTGGGGGTGAACTGGCCGGGCTGCGCCCCTCCGACTTCGCTCAGGCAGGCTATCGCCGGGACAGCCGAGGCGGCCGTCACTACGTGCGTTCTTGATCGCCCCCGCGTACGGGCGGCGGGGAACGAGAGTAGAATCAGCTTCTGGCCTGCGAATCCTTGGGATTCCGGAATTGGAGATGCTTATGGCAGGGCTTGATGACCCGGCGGCGGAGGCGCAGTCGCGTCCGAATCCGAATGAGAAGCTGGTGAAGATTTTTGACTCGGAAACAGAAACCGAGGCGCTGGTGGTGAAAGGGCTGCTGGACTCGGCGAACATTGAGAACAGCCTGGGCCCGGTTTCGTTGTCGCAATATGCATTTCCGGACGTGGGCGGTACCGTGATCCTGGTGAAGGAAGAAGACGCCGCAGCAGCAAGGCAGCTGATTGAAGATTACCGCCGGCCGGAGTCGGCTGCGGAGGACGAGACCGCGGAGATCGACATTAATACTGGAGAACCGCGGGTGAAGGGGTAACGCCGTGCTGGTCGAGATAGAAGGTCATCGCGCCGTCGACGTCAGTGCGGTAGACGCGGGCTCCTGATTTTTCCAGCCGTTCGAGAACGTCCATCCGAGGCAAACCAAAAGGATTGCGATATCCGACAGAGATGACGGCGAAGGTGGGCTGCGCGGCGGCCAGCAGCTCGGGAGTCGTTGCATTGGAACTGCCATGGTGCCCCACGCGCAGCAGGTCTACTTTGGGGTGATGGAGCGCGGCTACGCGCCGCTCCACCGGCTGTTGCGCATCGCCTTCGATCAGTACGGAGGTTTCCCGCTGGAAGGGTGGCGAAGCGCCGGCCTGCGGGATGCTTGCTTCTGAAACATTCCCTTCCTTTAGACTCACCAGCAAAACCATGGAATCGTTGTTGCTGGGCTTGGGGCCGACGGGCCACTCGCGCGGTGGGAACAGGACGCTCACGGTTGCGCCGCCCATAAGAAATTTGTCTCCCTCCCAGTGGCGCACCACTTTGATGTTTAGCTTTTCTGCGGTGGCAATCACATTTTCCAGAGCCGTGCTGGGCGGGATGAGGCCGACCCAGAGTTCGCGCGGACGAAAATTCTTGAGCACGGCCGGCATGCCGCCGATGTGATCGGAATGGCCATGTGTGATGGCGACAGCATCAAGGCGAGAGATGCCGCGCGACCACAGGTAAGGAGAGACGACATCTTCGCCGAAATCGAGTTGCGAACTGCCGTCTCCGATGGGGCCGCCGGCGTCGACTAGCAGGGTTGCTCCCTGGGGCATGACCAGCAGCGTGGAATCGCCCTGACCCACGTCGATGGAGGTGACTTCGAGCAGGCCATGACGAACTTGCGGCCTGGGTGGAATGAAAGCCAAGGCGAGAGCGGCGACGAGGACGGCCAACAATCCGGCCAGGGCAAAGGCTGCGCGTCGGCGCGCGAGTAGCATGGCCAGCGCGAGAGCGGAGGCGGCGGCGACCATCATTACGATTGAGGGCGTGGCCACACGAAGATCGGCGAGGCGGAGTCCGCCGAGGCCGTGGACGGTTCCCGCGATGGCTTCGAGAGTGGCTGACGTGATGAGCGCCGGGATCTTCGCAAGTAGCGGCGAGATATAACCTAAAGCTAACGAAATTACTGCCGCGGGCATCATGATGCCGGTTAGTGGGACCACCGCGAGATTGGCGGGCAACCCCAGCGTGGTGGCGCGGTGAAAATAAAAAGCCATGGGCAAAGCGATGCCCATCTGCATGACTGCGGAGATGAACATCAGTTCGTACACGCGAAGGGAAAATTTCGCTGCGAAGCGCACCAAAATGAGCGCCGCTTTTTCTCCAATGAAGGGTGCGAGGCGCGACGCAATGAAACGCAAGTCCACGCGAAACTGCGCGACCCGCGGCGGCAGCGTTTCACCGTAATTGTCGGAACCCCAATGAGCTAGCCCCAGGTTGTAGAGTTGCGAAGTGCGCTCGAGCATGGGCCGGCCAATGGCGGCGACAATCAGAACGCAGACGAACGTCATTTGAAAACTGGCGGTGAAAAGCTGCCGTGGATCGAACAGCAGCAGGCCGAGGGCCGCGGCTCCTAGAGCGTTGACCATGGCTCGGTCACGGTAAAGCAGCCGAGTGGCGAGATAGATGGCGCACATCAGCGTGGCGCGCCAGACGGGCGCCCCCACCTCGGTGAGGAACGCATAAGCCACGCAGAAACCGAGGGTGCCGAGTGTGGCGGAAATCTCGCCCAGGCGAAGACGGCGGAGCGTCCAAAAAACAACGAACGCCAGAATGCTGACGTTCATACCGGAGACCACGAGAACGTGATAAGTGCCGGAGCGCTGGAAGTCGGCGCGAGTGTCGCGGTCGATGAAAGTTCCCTCGCCGATGACCATGGCGTCGATCAGGGCGGCCTCACGCGGGGGCCACAACTGGTGCACCTTTTCGACGATGCTCGAGTGGATGCGCGCGCGCCAGGACTGCACACGGCTGCCGGCGAAGCCCGCGAGAAACTCGATGTTCTCAGCCTTGGTTGAGCCCAGTGCAGCGATTCCGTTGGCGGCGAGATATCCCTGGTAGTCGAAAGCGCCCGGATTACGGAAGTTGCGCGGCGGCTTCAGGCGGGCGGAGAAGCGAATCCGCTCGCCGTAATGCAGCAGGCGCATAGGGCTGGGTTTTGGCGAGATCGCGGCGGTGTTTTCGTCTGGGTTGGTTTCGGTGCCGCGGGTGTCGCTATGCCTGGAGCTATAGGCAGGAGTATAGATCGACAGGCGGATTCCGGAATGAATTGGGGATGGCTCGCCGGTTTCTGTCGTGACCGATTCGGCTTCCACGTCGGCAGTCTGCCTGAGGTCTCCGAAGCTGCCTTGCTGCATGCGGCCGTCGCGAGTGACGTGGGCGATGATCTCGACTTCGTTTCCGCCGGTGAAGGGCTGGATGCTGTTGTCAAGTGGGGCGGAGGTTTTGCGGAGCTGGATGTGGAGCGCTCCGGCTAGAAACAGCGCTCCCAGGGCGAGTGAGCCCGCAAGCCAGATTCGTCCGGCCCCAGCTCGCCCTGGCATAGTTCGACAGTGGGCAAAGTGAGCGCTGGCGGCCACGAATGCCACACAAGCGAAGATCCACCAGGACGCGGGGCGTGACTGATAGTGGCCGAAGACGACTCCAAGGGCATATGCAACGGCGGCCCAGAACATGGGTTGGCGCTGCGGTCGGAAGGTGAAGACCGGAGGTCCGACGGAGGACGAATCGGGCTTCAGGCTTCGGCTTTCGGGCTGAGTCACTTCCATCGCGTGTCACGCAGCACCGAAAAAACTGGCCTTCGGTACAAAGCCTATCTCAGCCGCTAAAGCGGTATTCAGTACAGGGCCTCGACCGCAGCGCTGAAGCGCGGCGCCACCCAAAGATTCATCGCACAGAATCGTCACCCGAAAATCACGCCCCGAAATTCGCACCCTAAATCCTCATCGCACCAGGTGCAGGACACTCTCCAGGTGGTACGTCTGCGGGAAAAGGTCTACCAGATGCGCCTGCTCGACGTGGTAACCGGCGGCTAACAATGGACTCAGGTCGCGCGCCAGCGTGGCCGGGTCGCACGAGACATAGGTAACCCGCGGCGCGCCGAGACTCGTGAGTGAGCGCGCCACGGGTTCTCCCAGGCCACTGCGGGGAGGGTCCACCACGACCAGGTCCGGAGCGGGGAAGGATGACGTTACGCTGCCCTCCCCGGCGGGTGCCGGCTTGTCCGAACGGCGCGGTGGCGAGTCGCCCCAAGAACGGCTCAGGTACTCCCCCGTCGCGGCCTGAATCGCCTTTCCATTTGAAGGCAGATTGTATTGCAGGTCGCCGGCGGAAAGCTGTGACGACTCAACAGAAACGATGTGACGGAAATCACCAGCTAAGGCTGTGGAAAACAGTCCCACTCCGGCATAGAGGTCGAGTGCGAGTTCCCCGGAGCGTCCCCGGGTGACGATTTTCACTAGCTCGTCGGTCAAGTGACGGTTGGTCTGGAAGAAGGCGCCGGAACTCACGCGATAGCTGGCGCGCGTGGTGCGGTAGGTGAGGAACCGCTCGCCGAGAATGAGCAGTGGCGCTGGCGCGGACGCGTCCGGGCGCGCGCTGGGCTGGGAGCCGCGAAACGCGACCACGCCTTCGATCTCGGGCAGGGCAGCGCGCAACTCTTCGGCGAACACGCGCACCTCGGCCCGGCGGGCCTCGGCTGAGCAGGAGAGCTCCACCAGCAACTGTGTGTCGTCGGAGTTGGCAAAGAATTCGACTTCGCGGATTCCGGCAGGGATTGTGTCGGCAGCTCTTTGTGATTGCCCCATTTTCCACAGCGTGGCGATGCCGCGATTGATCAGCGGAGAACTGACCGGGCATTGTTCGACGGGCATGAGTTCGTGCGAGCCGAGCTTGAAATAGCCGGCAGCAAATGTTGGCTTCGTCTGCAGTTGCAGACGCGAGCGGTTGCGATAATTCCACGGCGGCGAAGGGTGGACCTCGATTTCGCTTTGCAGTTCGAGCTTGGCGATGCGGCGCAGATTCTCGCGCAGGATTTCTTTTTTGATTTCGAGTTGATGTTCGTAGCTGGCGTGCTGGTAGTGGCATCCGCCGCAGCGGCCGAAATATTCGCAGTCTGGCTGGACGCGATGCGGAGAAGCTTCGACGATTGACTCCGCGTGCGCGCGAGCGAAGCCGGGTTTTTCTTCGGTGAGCACCGCTTCGATTTTTTCTCCGGCGAGAACCAGCGGGATGAACACGGCCTTGCCGCGTCCGCGGCCGTCACTCGGTGAAGTGGCCGGAAGGCGTGCGAGTCCGTCGCCGCCGTAGATGAGTTTTTCAATTGTAAGGAGCAAGAGATGATTCTACGGTAGAAACAGGTTCGATCGAGCCGCCTCAACCGCGAGTTTCAATCCGTCTTCAACGCTGGGCACGCCAACCTGAGTACCGGCGGAACGACTCTCGTGCCACCGCCGACCGGCTCAGGGGCGGACTCGGTTAGGACTTCGACCTCTTCGAACGCTTCGACTTGCTGGAACTGTTGAGGGCGATCGCCTGGCGAACCAGCGCCTTGAAGGCGGACTCGTCAACTTCTTCTCCTTCGTGGATGTCGATCGCGCGGCGTACGTTTCCGTCGAGACTCGAGTTGAAAAGACGGGCCGGATCCTCCAGAAACGCGCCCTTGGCGAAGGTGAGCTTCACGACACTCTTGTAGGATTCGCCAGTGCAAATGATGCCGTCGTGCGACCAAACCGGAGTTCCCATCCACTTCCACTCCTCGATGACGTGCGGGTCTGCTTGCTTGATGAGCTTGCGCATTCGGCTGAGGGTTTTCCCGCGCCAGTCCGCGAGTATCTTGATCTTCGCGTCGATGAATGCCGAGGCAGATTCGACCGGGACGGGCTTTTTCATATGCATCTCCAACTCTCGCACTTAATTTAGCTGCGTCGCTGCGTAAGGTGCAACTTCGGCAAGGGAAACGAGTCCGTTTGGTCCACTCTAAGTTTCGCGTTCTTTGCGAAATTTAGGGTCGGGATGTTCAGATCTCCTCAATAATTCTGTCATCCCGAACGGAACAGATCATCGCCGAGGCGATGATCTGCGGAGTGGGGGCACCTGCGGTTGTGAGGTTGCCCGGCTGTGGGACGCGAGAAATCGACTCGGAATAGAGGGCACGAAAAACGAACGAGCGGGAGGAAGACTTCGTCCAGCGGTAGAACTGCCCCACTCAAGCCAAAATCGGGCTTGAGTGGGCCACCCATGCCGCGATTGGCGTCGTGCGTTTGATTGCGGGAATGCAAAAATCTAGACTCTCAGCGAGCCACGGAACGCCCTTGCCGCATAATAAGATTCCGCACCGTTGTGATACACAAAAACGGTGTTGAATCGGCGATCACAAAAGAGGGCGCCGCCGAGTTTTCTGATATCAGGAGGTGTCTTCACCCAGCTCGACGTTTTCGTATCGAAATTTCCAAGTTTCTGCAGCTCTCGATATTGTTCTTCCGTCAAAAGCTCAACGCCCATGGCTGTTGCCGCATCGACCGCGTTGTCTTTTGGTTTATTTTCTTTTCTTGAATCCAGCGCTTCACGGTCGTAGCAAAAACTTCGGCGGCCTTTGGGACTCTCCTCTGAACAATCATAAAAAATGTATTCGCCCGTCTCTTCGTCATGGCCAACAACGTCCGGTTCACCGCCAGTCCGTTCCATTTCATTCAGCGACCACAGTTTTTCAGCACTCGCATCCAGCTCGCGCTTGTACTTTGGCCCATTCCAGACCTTGATGGCGGTCCATGTTCTTTTCAAAACGGGCTTTCAACGCTGGGAGTAATTGTTCACGCTGTTCTCGTGTCAACTCTTTCTTATTGCTCTTCAATGGTTTGGGCATACTGTTTCTGATTCCTTTCATTTACGATTCTTGAATCGCCTCAGGCAGACGTAGGGAATTCCGCTAGTGAGTGTGCATCACCTGGTACCAGACCGGAAGAAAACCGGTGAGAACCAGAGCCCCGAGAACCGCGATCCCGGTAACCAGGCGGAACGCGCTGATCGACCGCGCGGCACCAGGCACAGCCATCAACCGCCCATATGCGATGAATGCGGCGACTCCTCCCAGCACCAGATTGAGGGGCAAGAAAAAGCTGTACTCGCCCCGCACGATGTGGAATATAGCTGCGAAGATCATGACCAGCGTCAGGCCCACAGCCGCAAATGGCACGAGCCTCGGTTTGACTCCGGTCATCGCCGGCAGGATCAGGCCAGCGCCGCCGAGAAACTCACAGACACCGATGAAGACGAACAGGCCTTGCGGCACGGCGGAGAACCACGGCACGGGTTGATGGAGCGTATGGTTCCACACGTCCGGCCTGTAACACATGATTTTGCCGAAACCAGTGAAGCAAAAGAAGACGCCCCACAGCACCTGCAAGATCCAAAGTGCGATATTCATGGTCCGGTTTTTGAAGGCGGCCCTCGGCGCGACGAAGGCCGTTTTCTGCTCGGTTGTCGTCACTGAATTGGCGTAAGACATAGTTTTCTCCATCTTCTGGCCCATTTTTTCTGGGCCACGAATCCTGCTCATCCCGCGCTCGAAGGTTTCGGCGCGTTGGGCGGCCAGTTCGGCGCTTTCACGCCGAACTGCTCGGCATATTCGGTGTTCAGACGCTGCCAGCCGGCGAACTTCATGGCATCGGCGCCAGCGATGCGGCCGATGGGAATTCCGCTGAGCAGGTGATCCAGAACATCGAAAGAAATGTGCCACCCCGCAGCACCCATGGAGATGAAGCGGCGATCGATCCTGGTCCAAAGCGTCAGGCGCGTGCCGCTGCCAGAAGCCTCGAGTTCCCAACGCGTATCGCCATACTCAAGCGCCTTGGGAGCTTCGACTCGCGTCACTTTTGTTTCGATCGGCGTCGGGTTTCCGACCCAGGTAAGCTGCACCGTTCCAACCGCACCCAGGCTCCCATCGGTGACAAAGGGAGCCCACTCGCGCAGTTGCGCCGGGTCGATCAGCGCCTTCCAGACTTTTTCCGGCGAGTGGCGCAGTTCTCGGACGAGAATGAGCGTCCACATCTTCTCTCCATCTTTCACTGCCCGCGCCAGATTGGCGGGACCGGGCTCGTACATCTGAGGTTCGGTCATCTGCTTCTCCTAGTCTTAAATAGTCCCAGTCTTAATAGCCTGCCACCAGGTGCGCTGAACTCACGACCCTCTCCAGCGACGATCCTCACGAGCGACTGCGACGTGCTGCGATTTTTCGCGCAAAGCCCAAGTCGAATTCAGATCAAGTGGAGCACGGTCCGGACCACATCGGGCACAATGCCATGGAGTATGGCGGGAATCGCGATCCGTGCAATCGGATACGCGATCAGCACCACGATGACGGCTGCCTTAGCCCCCGTGTTGGCCGAGAGGTGGCGTTCGAGACCATCCACGTGAGCGGACCACAACCGGAAGAACTGCACGGTACTGGCCGGACCCGGTGCGTACTGCTGAAGGTTGGTCATCGTCTGCTCCTTTAGCGTTACCAGCGTTTGAGCTGGGTGAGTTGAATGATGTTTCCGCACGTGTCGTTCAGCATCGCAATGGTCGAGCCTGTCACGTCAGTGGGCGGCATGGTGAACACGGCGCCGCGGGATTTGATCCGTTCGTAGTCGCCCTTGATGTCGTCGGTGAAGAACATGGCCGCGGGCTGGCTCTGTTGGAAAATCGCCTGCTGATAGGTTTTGGCCGCGGGATTGTTGTTCAGCGCGAGCTGCAGCTCTGTGCCCTCCGGCTCCTCCGGCGAGGCCACGGTCAGCCAGCGATAGGGGCCCTGACTGAAGTCGGTCTTCTTGGTAAAGCCCAGTACCTCCGTATAGAAATGCAAGGCCTTCTCCTGGTCGTCCACGAATATGCTGGTCACTTTGATTTTCATTTCGTTTCTCCTTTATCACGTTCGCGGTTTGGGCCGCGTCGTCTTGTTTTTTGACTTCTTTTCCGTTGGTGAGCTTTTCGTTGGAGTTGATTGCTCCAAGCGATCAAGGTGGCGTTCGAGAGCATCCACGTGAGCGGACCAGAACCGGCGAAACTGTGCCAGCCAGGCATCCACCTGCTGAAATGGTTCAGGTTTCAGTCGATAGAAACGGCGCTGTGCGTCCACGGTCGACTCCACGAAACCGGCCTCGCGCAGCACGCGCAGGTGCTTGGACACGGTCGGCTGGGTCATACGAAGCTGACGCTCGATCTCTCCCACCGACTGTTGTGACGAGACCAGAAGGGTCAGTATCGCGCGGCGGTTCGGCTCCGCAATGATTTCGAATACAGACTCCATGCTCTGTATATACTCCATAGGGTATATACGTGTCAAGGTATATTTAAAGAATGTTTAAGGCAGGGCCTCGCGCAGGTCAGGGCATCGGTTTACGCGCTGGCGGCTTCCTGCCCGCCGAGCGGCAGGAAGTATTGCGTGCCTTTGATCGGGGCTGAGACTTTGCGCAGGAGTTCCTGCAGGTCTTCGTTGCGGTCGACGAAGTCGATCTCGGAAGTGTTGACGATCAGCAGGTCGGACGAAGTGTAGTGAAAAAAGAAATGTTCGTAGGCCTTGACCACTTCCTGGAGATACTCGTCGCTGACGGCGCGCTCGCCGGGGGCATTTTTTTTCTTGAGCCGCTTCTTCAGTACGTCGGGCGTGGCCTGCAGATAAATCACGAGGTCGGGGGTGGGCACCTGCTCGCGGAAGTGGTTGTAAAAGCGGTTGTAGGTGTCGAGTTCCTGGTCGGTGAGGTTGAGGCAGGCGAAGAGCTTATCTTTTTCGAAAATAAAATCAGCGACCACGGTTCTTTGCGAGCGGGGACCAAGATCGAGCGCCCGCAACTGTTCGAAGCGCCGCACCAGAAACGCGAACTGGGTTTGAAACGCCGCGCCGCGCTCGCCTTCGTAGAAAGCGGCGAGGAATGGGTTGCTTTCCGGTTCCATCACCCGCTGCGCGTTCAGGCGTTCGGCGAGAATACGCGCCAGCGTGCTCTTGCCGACTCGCAGCGGACCTTCCACTGCAATGTAGCGGGGCAGTTCGAAAAGATTGGCCATGGGCTCCGGAACCGAGACTTGAAGATGCAGCATAACGCGGTAAACGCCGTCACACAATTGCGGGAAGAGTTAACAGCTGTTGATTTCTTTTTTGATTCGTTGGAAGGCGTGCGGAAGGCTGCAGTGCCGAAGGGATGACTTTAGAGTGCGGCTGCCTGGTCGCGGCGGCGGGCCTGAATCTCAATGTAGACGTTGACCAGCGACACCGCGGCGGGAGTGACTCCGGGGATGCGCGAGGCGTGGCCGAGGGTGCGCGGCTGCACTTTGCCGAGTTTTTCCTGCATCTCGCGCGAGAGTCCGCTGACCGAGCGGTAGTCGAACCAGTCGGGGATGGCGCGCTGTTCAGACTTTTTCAGGCGGTCCATGGCGCGCTGCTGCTGCAGCAGGTAGCCTTCATATTTGATTTCGGTCTCGACGGATTTGAGTTCGTTGCGGACTTCGGAAGAAAGCTTGGCCACGGATTCACGCGGATTGATAAGAGCTTCTTCTTTTTGTCTCTCGAAAAAAGTGGGATTCAACTCGCGGAGAATCGGCGCCAGTTGTTCGATGACGATCTCGGGGCGCTTGAGCAGCTGGGCGAGGCTTTGGCCTGCTACGGAATTCCAGTCGACAGCCGGCGCGCTGCCGGCGACAGCGGATTCCTCTGCGCTCCGCTTCTCGGAATGACAAAGCGCAATTTTCTCCAACATTTCCGAGGTAAGCTTCGTGCGCTCCAGCAACGTCTTCAAATTTTCCAGGCGCTGCTGCTTGGCCTCAAAATCTTCCCAGGCATTGTCTGCAATCAATCCCACACGGCGGCCGTGCGGGGTGAGGCGGCGATCAGCGTTGTCGATGCGCAGGTGCAGGCGGAATTCGGCGCGCGAAGTGAACATGCGGTACGGCTCGTTCGTGCCCTTGGAGATGAGGTCGTCGATCAGGATCGCGGTGTAGGCTTCGGTGCGGTCGAGAATCAGCGGAGGCTGCCGCTTCACTTTCAGCGCGGCGTTGATGCCGGCCATGAGGCCTTGGCAGGCAGCTTCTTCGTAACCGGAAGTTCCGTTGATCTGGCCAGCGAGAAAAAGATTCGCGAACTTTTTGGTCTCGAGCGTGCGTTCGAGTTCGGTGGGATCGATCGAGTCGTATTCGATGGCGTAGCCCGGCCGCAGCATATCCGCATTTTCGAGGCCGGGAATTGACTTCAGAATGGCCAACTGGACATCCACCGGCAACGAGGTGCTCATGCCGTTGACGTAAATTTCATGCGTGTTCAGTCCCTCGGGCTCGAGGAAAAGCTGGTGCATTTCCTTGTCGGGAAACTTCACGATCTTGTCTTCAATCGACGGGCAATAACGCGGCCCGATGGACTGAATCTGTCCGCTGTACATCGGCGAGCGATGCACATTCTCGCGGATGATGCGATGGGTTTCGGGCGTGGTCCACGCGATGTAACACGGCACCTGCGAATCGTGATGCGCCACGCGCTTGGTGCGAAAGCTGAAAGGCGTAGGGTCGGCGTCGCCGGGTTGCGCGGGGAAGCGCGTCCAGTCGATGGTGCGCCCGTCGAGACGAGGCGGCGTGCCGGTCTTGAGGCGGCAGCCACGCAGTCCCAGCTCCTTCAGTGCCTCGCCTAGCAGCACTGCATTCGGCTCGCCGGAACGTCCTGCGGGATACTGCTGCTCGCCGCAATGGATGAGTCCGTTGAGAAAAGTTCCGGTCGTAATGATGACGGCCTGCGCGCCGACGGTGCGGCCGTCGCGCAACCTGATACCGAGGACGCGGGCTTCGGGCTTCAGCTGTCGGGCTTCGGCCAAGCTGGAGTTCTCAGTGGCAACTTCACCGTTTTCAGCTCCGTCTTGCGGGCGGGCGTGCATAGAAGTGTCGCCCAAGGGATTGGCCGAAGCCCGAGGCCCGAAGCCCGAAGCCCGCTCCACAATCAGATCCGCCACTTCCGCCTGCTTGATTTTCAGATTCGGCTGCGATTCCAGCACTTCGCGCATCTTCAGGCGGTAAGCCTGCTTGTCGCACTGTGCGCGTGGTGACCACACGGCCGGCCCGCGCGAAGTGTTCAGCAGGCGGAACTGGATTCCGACCGCGTCGGTGATCTCGCCCATGATGCCGCCGAGCGCGTCCACTTCGCGGACAAGGTGTCCCTTGGCGATGCCGCCCACCGCGGGATTGCACGACATTTGCGCGATCAGGTCGACGTTGAGCGTGTAAAGAGCGGTCTTCAGGCCCATGCGCGCGGCAGCCATCGCAGCCTCGCATCCGGCATGGCCGGCCCCGACCACGACTACGTCGAATTGTTCGGTGAAGAGCATGTTTGGGGCTTGCGCGTTCCTCGGGGCTAAAGCCCGGATCCGATTGAAAGCCATACGCGGCGCTGAAAGCGCCGCTCTTCCACGGTGCACGCCAACCCGTTCTCATTCTAGCAACATGCCGTACATCGGTGATCCCCATCACTTGCCCGGGTGCCGCTCCGACCGTATAGTAGTCGGTTACACGAGCGCTGGTTGGAGGCCATTATGTATACCGCCGAATTTTTTTCTCAGCTCGACGCGCGCATCGCCAAATACGATCTGCTCTGCCATCCTTTTTACAAAGCGTGGTCGGCGGGCGATTTGACCCGTGAGGATCTGCGTCACTACGCCCAGGACTATTATCATCACGTGGAGGCGTTCCCTTCGTACCTGGCCGCGCTCGGCCTGCGCCTGGACGAAGGCGAGCTGCGGCGTGCGGTGCTGGCCAACCTGTGCGATGAGAAGGGCGTGGAAGGCGCGCCGGGCAAGGATTCTGTGCCCCACTCCGAGCTCTGGCTGGATTTCGCTGAAGGCATGGGCTCCAGCCGCGATCTGCGCTGGCACAGTCCGGTGCCCGAGGTTCGTCAGCTGATCAAACATTTTCATGGCGTAGCCAGTGAGGGTACGCCGGAAGAAGCGCTGGCGGCGTTTTATGCGTACGAGTCCCAGGTGCCGCGCGTTGCGCAGGAAAAAGAACGCGGGCTGCGCGACATGTATGCCGCCGATGACAAGACCTGCGGCTACTTCGCGCTCCACGCCACGGCCGACGTTTTCCACTCGCGCATCTGGCGCAGTCAGCTGGAAAAGAGAGTGGATGACCACCCCGAAACCGCTCCGGCGGCGCTAGACGCGGCCGAGAACGCGGCGAAGGCGTTGTGGAGCGCGCTGGACGGGATTGAAGCGCGGCGAATGGCGACGGCAGCTTAGATCGCGCTCGCGCGGCGGAAGTCCGAGCTGAAGTTCGAGCCAATGATTCGTTAGAATCATTGGCTCATTTATTTTATAGGGAGACCCAGCAAACGTGGCCAAGCCAATTCCGATCGGCGCGCGCGGTGAGGCGCAGGAAACCGTGGAGTTCAAGCACACCCTGACGGCGCAGCATCCCGAACTGCCGCCGGTGTATTCCACTCCCGACATGATTCGCCTGATGGAGACGGCCGCGTTTCATGCCTTGCAGCCTTACTGCGAAGGCGACGAGATCACCGTAGGGACGTCGATCCACATCGAGCATCGCGCGGCCAGCGGCATTGGCGCCCGCATTCAGGCCGAGGCGGTACTGGAAGCGTTCGACGGCCGTTTCTACACGCTGCGCGTCACCGCGCGGGATGATGCCCGGGAAATCGGCCGCGGGACAGTGGGACGCAGCGTGGTGAGTGTTGGTCGCTTCGTCGAAAAGATGAAGAGCTCCGGCAGTTGAGCGCATCCAATTCCGCGTATGCCTATTCCCGACCCTGATCACAAAGAAGCTCACAAAGCAGCACGCCGAGAAGACCAGAAGAAAATAGCCAAGACGTTCCTGGCCCTGCACTCAAGTGACGATCCGTTGATCCTGCCCAACGTGTGGGACGTTGCCAGCGCCCGAATCATTGAGGACGCCGAATTCCCGGCCATCGCCACCAGCAGCGCCGGAGTCGCATTCTCGCTGGGCTATCCTGATGGAGAAAAGATTCCGCGTGAAGAGATGCTGGCGGCGGTGGCGCGCATCGCCCGCTCGGTGAAAGTTCCGGTCAGCGCTGATGTAGAGGCGGGCTATGGACCCACGCCGGCAGACGCGGCCCGCACAGCGCGCGCGGTGATTGAAGCAGGCGCGGTGGGCATGAACCTGGAAGATGCTACCGGCGACTCCGCCCAGCCGCTGGTGGAGTTGCCCCTGCAACTGGAAAAGATCCGCGCCGTGCGTGAGACCGCGGAGAGCTTGCAGGTTCCGCTCGTGCTCAACGCGAGAACCGATGTCTATCTGCTGCAAGTTGGCGCTCCTGGCACGCGCTATGACGAAGCCATCCGCCGCCTGCGCGCGTTTCGCGATGCCGGCGCGGATTGCGTCTTCGTTCCCGGCTTGGCGGACGCGCCCACCATCGCACGGATCGTGTCGGATCTTCAGCATCCCGTAAATATTCTGGCCGGGCCCGGCTCGCTCTCCGTGCCTGAGTTGTGCAAACTGGGGGTTGCACGCATCAGCCTGGGGTCAGGGCCAATGCGCGCCGCGCTCGGCCTGCTCCGCCGTCTCGCCCAGGAACTCAAGACGAAAGGCACCTACCAGTCGTTAGAGGGTGCGCCACCGCATGCGGAAATGAACAAACTGATGGCCGGCTGATGAAGATCACACGCGCGCCCGAGAACTGAGAACTGAGAACTCCCATCCTGATCGGCGTCATCTCCGATACTCACGGACTGCTTCGGCCGGAAGCGCTGGCGGCGCTGCGCGGCGCGGACCGCATCATTCACGCGGGCGATATCGGTTCACCCGAAATTCTGGAGACGCTTGCCGCCATTGCACCGGTAACCGCTGTGCGTGGCAACATCGACACCAGTGCGTGGGCGCGCAAGCTGCCTGAAACGGAAGTGCTCGAGGTCGACGGCGTTTCGATCTACGTGTTGCACGATCTCTCGGCGCTCGACCTCAAACCCGAAGCGGCTGGATTCCGCGTAGTGATCTCCGGCCATAGCCATGTTCCGAAGCAGGAGACGCGCGCCGGCGTGCTGTATTTCAATCCCGGCAGCGCCGGCCCACGCCGCTTCAAACTCCCGGTAAGCGTAGGGCGGATCAAGCTCAGCGGAGCGAAGATCGATTCTGAGATCGCCGCACTAAGGGTGTGACGCCTCGTGCAACGAATCGTGGAGCCCCGGACGCCCTCGTCCGGGGTGCTCGTCGCTTTCACCCGTGCCTGCGCAACCGCTCCACCATGATTCCGTTGCTACAATCGCAATCGATGCCGACGCAATTCCAAATAGAAAAGACCAGCGGCGCTGCCCGCGCCGGACGCCTGCTCACGCCGCACGGTGAAATCGAAACGCCCGTATTTATGCCGGTGGGCACCGTGGCCTCCGTGAAGGGAATCTCGCAGGACATTCTCGAAGAGCTGGGCGTGCAGATTCTTCTGGGCAACACGTACCACCTCTACCTGCGGCCCGGAGTAGACACGGTGCGAAAGCTGGGCGGCCTGCACCGCTTCATGGCCTGGCCGCGCGCCATTCTTACCGACTCCGGCGGCTTCCAGGTTTTCAGCCTGAATGAACTGCGCAAGGTTTCCGAAGAAGGCGTCATGTTCCGCTCGCATCTGGATGGTTCGTCGCATTTCTTCAGCCCCGAAAAATCCATGGAAATTCAGATTGGCCTGGGCGCGGACATCATCATGGCGTTCGACGAATGCACGGAATTTCCGGCCGACCGCGCTCGCACGCAGGCCTCAATGGAGATGACGTTGCGCTGGGCGGAGCGCAGCAAGAAATATTTTGAGGAGCATAAGCACGAGGTGCCGTGGGCCACCACAGACCATGTGGGGACAGCAGCCCTCGAGAAGATGGAGCGACGGACGCCTCGTCCGTCCGGCCTGGGCGAAGCCCGGCCGCGTCGTCTCTGCCACCCGGACGAGGGCGTCCGGGGCTCCAATGAACTAGGGGCAGCTGTCTCCACCTTTGCGGACAAGACGCAGTCCCTATTCGGCATCATCCAGGGCGGGATGGATCGCAATCTCCGCAAAGAATCCGCCCTCCGCACCATTGAAATCGGATTCCCCGGCTACGCCATCGGCGGTCTCAGCGTGGGCGAGCCGCGAGAACTCACGCGCGACATGGTCGAATCGACGCTGGAGCATCTCCCTGCCGACAAACCTCGCTACGTCATGGGTGTGGGAACGCCCGAAGAAATCGTCGAGTATGCCAGTCTCGGCGTTGACATGATGGATTGTGTCCTGCCCACGCGCGCCGCGCGCCACGGATTGCTGTTTACTTCCGAGGGAAAAATCTCCATCAAGCAGGCCCGTTATGCGCAAGATCAGGCTCCGCTCGACCCCAATTGCGCCTGCCGCGTGTGCCAGCGCTATTCGCGCGCCTACTTGCGGCACCTTTATGCGTCGAATGAGATGCTGGCGCAAGTCCTGAATACCGTCCACAACCTCAGTTTCTACCTTGACACCATGCGGCGCGTACGGCATTCTATTCAACTTGGGGAAGGGTCCCGTTTTCTTGCTGACATCTGGTCTCGACCGAAACCTTGAGCAAGGGAGACGTCCCCGGATTCTCGCCTGAAAGCCGAAGGAACCCGGCCGAAGTCGATCAGAACTCACGTGGTGAAATAGCACTTTCCGCGGCGTTAGTGGGCGCGGGCGATAGTTCGCGGATGCGCATGCGGATGATGGTTCGCGGATGGCCTTTTGCGGGTTCATCTGTCCAGACGAAATGAACATGACACTACTGTTGGCGATGCAGACGGGCCCGGGCGGGATGTCGTGGCTGGGTATTGCGCCCCTGCTTTTCATTTTCGCAATTTTTTATTTTCTGCTGATCATGCCGCAGCAACGCCGGCAAAAAAAATGGCAGACCATGCTGGATGCTCTTAAAACCGGCGACAAGGTGACTACCAGCGGCGGATTACGCGGGACGATCATCGCTTTGAAAGACGACGCCGTGCACCTGCGCGTTCCTCCCGATAATCTGCGGGTGGAAGTAACCAAGGCCTCGGTGGTGCAGGTCACCACGCCCGAGGAAGAATCCAAAGTCAAGTAAAGACGCAACAAAAGCATTCGCGGTATGTTTCTGGAAATTGTTTTCAACGAATCATTTCAAGAAATCATAAAGAAGCGCTTTCATGAATAAGAATCAGCTCTGGAAAATGGTGGCGATCATCGGGATCCTGTTTTTCTTTGTGTTCGGGATCTTCGGTATTCCGCAGAACTTTTCGCGCAAGGGACTGCTGGCCGCGATCACCAAGAATATTCATCTCGGCCTGGATCTTAGCGGAGGCACCCATCTCATCCTGCAAGTGCAGGTGAATGACGCAGTCAATGTGGATTCCGATAACGCCGTTGAAGTGCTCAAGCAGCAGCTCAACAAAAAGAAGATCAATTTTGCGGACATCACCAAGCCTGATCCCACGAATACTCCCGACCGCATTGTGCTGAAGGGTGTGCCTCCGGGTTCACGTACGGACCTGTTGAGCATCGTGCAGGATCATCTGCCGGAGTACGACATCAACTCCGGCGCCGACAATACCTGGAACCTCACCATGAAGCCCAGCCTGCTCACCGAGCTGAAAGACAAGGCGGTGACGCAGGCGATTGAAACCATCCGCAACCGCATCGATCAGCTGGGCGTGAACGAACCCACCATCCAGCCGCATGGACTGGGCCAGTATCAAATTCTGGTGCAACTACCCGACGTCGATGATCCGGCGCGCGTGAAAGATGTAATGCAATCGACGGCGATGCTTGAGATCAAGCAGGCGCTCGGCGGGCCTTATCCGAGCGAGCAAGCCGCGCTGCAAGATAAGGGTGGAGTGATTCCGCCGGATGCCATGCTTCTCCCCGGACACACCGCGCCCGGCGCCACAACCGACAGCGGCGAGGCCTGGTACCTGGTTTCGCGAGTCTCCGCGGTGAGCGGCAAAGATCTTCGCGACGCGCAGCCCAGCCGCGATCAGAGTGGCCAGCCCAGCGTCAGCTTCACGCTGACCGGCGAAGGCGGACAGCGCTTCTACAACTTCACTTCAGCGCACGTGGGCGACGGCCTGGCGGTGGTGCTCGACGGTAAAGTTCAGGAAGTGGCCAACATTCATGAAGCCATCCGCGACCGCGGAGAAATCAGCGGCGGCCACATGAGCGAGCAGTCCGCCAAGGATCTTTCCATGATCCTGCGCTCGGGCGCGCTGCCGGCAGGCATCAAGTATCTGAACGAGAGTGTGGTGGGTCCATCCCTGGGTCAAGATTCGATTAATCACGGCGTGATGGCGGCCGTCATCGGCATGCTGGCAGTTCTGGTCTTCATGCTGATTTATTACCGCGGCGCCGGCATCAACGCCGATGTCGCGCTGCTGCTGAATCTGATCATCCTGCTGGGATTCATGGGCTACTTCGGCGCCGTGCTGACCCTGCCCGGAATTGCGGGAGTGATCCTGACGGTGGGCATGGGCGTGGATTCGAATGTGCTGATCTTCGAACGCATCCGGGAAGAGTTGCGCAACGGCAAGACGCCGCCTTCGGCCGTGGATCAGGGTTTCAGCCATGCCTGGATCACCATCGTGGATACGCACGTCACCACCATCGTTTCGGCGGCGATCCTGTTTCTCTTCGGCACCGGCCCGGTTCGCGGATTCGCCACAACTCTCACGTTCGGCCTGCTGGCGAATCTGTTCACGGCAGTTTTCGTGTCACGCGTGATTTTTGATTACGTACTGAGCCGGCATCAACGCGGAGAAGCGTTAAGTATCTAGTACCGGGGTCGCGAGTACCGAGTTGCGAGTGCTTGAGATCTGAGTTCGGCGACTCGAGATCAAAACCGACTGATCGGTCGGATCGAAAAATTAAACGGGCGCCGTTTTGGGCGCTAAGTCATAGATAGATAAGGGGCTAGACAACAGGTGGAGTTCTTTCGCAATCCTAATATAGATTTTCTCGGGAAAAAGTGGTATTTTCTCGCCTTTTCACTGGTATTCAGCCTGGCGGGAGTGTTTTCCATGTTGTTCTGGCATGGCATCCCGTGGGGAGTGGATTTTCGCGGCGGCACGCTGGTTTATGTGAAGTTTTCGCACCCGCCCAACGATAACGCGGTTCGATCGGCGCTGGACCGGGTGGGGCTGCACAATTTTCGTCTGCAAACGCTGGGCGACAAAGGGAGTAACGAGCTCCTAATTGACCTCTCAGTGCAGGAAACCAGCGAGCAGGAACTGGATAAGGGCAAGATCCAGATCATCAACGCGCTGGAGCGAAATGCTCCGGCAGACAAGATTGACCTGAACAACGCCAGCTCTTTGACAATAAAGAAGTTCCTGATGGATAAAGATCCGCTGCACCTGGGGTCCGATGCTGATCAGAAATACACAGCGGTCGCGCACGACATCGCGAACTACCGCGATAAGACAATGGGCGGCGTGCTCAGCTCGATTGATCAGCTGAAAGGGGCAGTCGACCCGGCGGTGGTCGCGTCGCTTCCGGACCAATTCTTCTTGTCGGATTTCGGTGTTTATCAGGTGGAGATCGTCGGTCCGCAGGTGGGTGGGCAGTTGCGGAAGCAGGCGTTCCTGGCGACGATCTACTCGCTGGCGGGTATGCTGGTTTACCTGGGATTCCGCTTCGAGTGGATCTATGGGGTGGCCGCCGTGGTGACGGTGTTTCACGACACGCTCATCACAGTAGGAGCGTTTTCGCTGACCAGGACGGATATCTCGCTGACCGTGATTGCCGCGATTCTGACGCTGATTGGTTACTCTAATAACGACACGATCGTGGTATTTGACCGCATCCGGGAAAACATTAAACTGATGCGGCGCGAGAAGCTGGCGGACATCGTAAATCGCAGTATCAACCAGACTTTGAGCAGAACTATCTTGACAGCAGGGCTTACCTTCCTTACCGTACTCGCTCTGTATTTATTTGGCGGCGAGGTGCTGCACGGATTCAGCCTCGCGCTGGTAATTGGCATCTTAATCGGGACGTATTCGTCGATCGCGATTGCCGCACCGATTCTTGTGGCTTACCAGGATTGGCGGATTGAAAAGGGCAAGCGTCCGGTGGCCATGCCGGGCAAGAAAGCCAGTTAAGACGGGCTGGCGGTTTTTGGTGCGTTTTGGATAGTCGTTGTTTTGTTATAGCTGTCGGTTTTATCGCCCTTATTTTGTAAGGGGTTAGCGTGATTCAGCAGTAAAAGCGGCTGGGGGCTTGGGTGGCTCACGGGCGCGGGTCGGAAGTGGGAGCAAACAGGAAGCGGGCGGTGTCTAAACTTCTGTACGCTCTAGTTGCAGGGAGAAACCTCTATGTTTGAAGACAGCCTCATCGAGTCTGGCGGCAAGCTGAAAACCAAGCGCGGAGCAACCAGCTTCATCGCGTTTCTGTTTCAGATCGGGATTATTATCGTGATGGTCCTGATTCCGCTGATCTTTACCGACGCCTTGCCCAAGGCGCAACTGGTTGGCTACCTGATGGCACCCCCGCCACCGCCGCCACCGCCACCACCGCCGGCAGCGGCCGTGCATGTGGTGAGACAGATTCAGACCGATATGGTGAATGGCCAGCTGCGCCAGCCCACCAAGATTCCTAAGAAAGTCCTGGAAAATCTGAAAGAAGACGAAGCCCCGCCGCAGATGAGCGCGGCCGGCGTCGTGGGCGGCGTACCCGGTGGCGTACCGGGAGGCCAGATGGGCGGTGTGATCGGCGGCATCATCAACTCCACGCCGGTTGCGGTTCCGCACATTGCCACACCGCAGCGCGTACGCGTTTCACAAGGTGTGTCTACGGGACTGCTGGTGCGCAAGGTGAACCCGACGTATCCGCCGCTGGCTCGGCAAGCGCGCATCGCGGGAACGGTGGTTTTGCAGGCCGAAATCAGCAAGACCGGGGATATTCAGAACCTGCACCTGATCAGCGGACACCCCATGCTGGCGCCCGCCGCGATCGAAGCCGTGAAGCAGTGGAAGTACAAGCCGTATCTGCTTAACGGCGAGCCGGTCGAGGTGGAAACCACGGTTCAGGTGAACTTCACGCTCTCCGGGGGTTAAACCAGAAGGGTTTGACCCGGCGCAGCGTGACGAGAGTTTCGTGGTTGCAGTGGAAGTGTGCAATTGAAGCGTGATTGGGGTTGAGCCCTCCCCTTTTCCCACCGTGAGTGGTGGCCGGGAGCGGGCTCGCGAAAACGCTCGGACGCGGCCGCCATACTTAACATGCATTAAACGATGTTAAAGTTAGCGCGCGGCTAAGGCCGGGTGGGCTATTCCAATGCCGTAGGGCGGAGCTTAATTAGGATTCTCCGTTGACGGCCGGCAGGAAAGTGCATCTAAGTGCGGACAGCTCTTGTTCACGCAGTTCTTTTTTAGACAGTTCTTGAGTTCCAGAGATTACTGGTCCAGAAAGTTCCGAGGAGGGAAAGCAACTCATGTTAGCAGCTCACACAGCAGGCATTCTCAGTCACATTCCGGCTGCGGCCACCTGGATCATCCAGGAAGGCGGCGGCATGCCCACCGATCCGCTCGGCCTATGGAAGGCTATGGGTTGGGTCGCCAGAACCGTAGTGGTCATTCTGTTCATCATGTCGGGGTGGTCGATCGGCGTGATGATTGACCGCTTTATGGCTTACAACGCCGCCCGCAAACAATCGCGCGCCTTTGCCCCCGCAGTGGCGGGAGCACTACGCGATGGGCGCATTGACGAGGCCATCAAAGTGGCCGAGCGCAACAAGAAGAGCCATCTGGCCAAGGTTGTTACTGCCGGCCTGATGGAGTTCAAGGCTCACCAGGATAGCCCCGGGGCGATTCCGGGCGACACCATTGAAGCCTCCAAGCGCGCGCTGGAACGCACGGAAGCCATTGTCCACGCGGAACTGAAGCGCGGGCTGGGCGGCCTGGCCACCATCGGATCGACGGCTCCCTTCGTGGGACTGTTCGGCACGGTGATGGGCATTCTGAACGCGTTCACCGGCATCGCCAACACGAAAGCCACCGGTCTGGCGGCAGTCGCCGGCGGCATCTCGGAAGCGCTGGTTACGACGGCCATTGGGCTGCTCGTCGCCATCCCGGCCGTGATGATGTTCAACTACCTGACCGGCCGCGTGGAAGCGTTCGACGTGGAGATGGACAATTCCTCGAGCGAACTGATCGATTACTTCCTGAAGCGGCGCGACGTCCGCAGTCGGGCCTAACTGGCCCGGACGTAACCGGTCTGCATTGAGTTGCTGTCCGGCGCCCGTATTCCGGGCGCCGGGCTTTCCCAACTTACAGCGGAAAGTCGACCGGAGAAGGCGCACCGCAGCGGAAGTACGGGAGAAATCGAGCTATGGCATTAGCGAAACGAAACGAAGGCGCCAAGGTCAGCTCTGAAATCAACGTCACGCCCATGGTGGATGTGATGCTGGTGCTGCTGATCATCTTCATGGTGGTCACGCCGATGTTGCAGAAGGGCGTCAGCGTGGACATGGCCCAGGTGAACAATCCAGAACAGATGCCGGACGCGGATAAAGAAGACGCGCTGCTGGTATCGATCACGCATAACGGGCAGGTTTTCTTCGGCACCGATGAGATCTCCATCGACAACCTGACGACGAAAGTGAAGGATCGCCTCGCCAACCATCAGGACAAGCGGGTCTATGTGAAAGCCGATATGCGGGCCCGGTTCGGCGGCGTGGTGCTGGTTGTGGACGCGGTGCGGGCTGCCGGAGTGGATGATCTTGGCTTGCTGACCGATCAAAGAAAAACAACAGCTCCAAACGCCCCGCCAGCTCCGGCTGCGCCCGGGCAGTAGCTAGCGGAATAAGAGGAGAACGACCATGGGAATGGCAGTTGGCCCGGGCGGAGGCCAAAGCGCAAATATCAACGTCACTCCGCTCATTGACGTGCTTCTGGTGCTGCTGATCATCTTTATGGTGATCTCGCCGGTGACCCCGAAAGGGCTGGATGCGCTGGTGCCTCAGCCGCCTCCGCCCCACTCGCCCCCAAACAATACTCCGGACCGCACCATCGTGGTGCAACTGCTCGACCGCGGACCGGGGCAGGAACCAGGCCTGAAAATCAACACGGACGACGCGACCTGGGACAACCTGCAAGGGCGCCTGACCGACATCTACAAACAGCGCGCAGAGAAGGTGATGTTCGTGAAGGGGGACGATGCGATTCCCTTTGCCAACGTGGCCAACGTGATTGATATTGCCCATGCCGCCGGCGTGGACAAGGTCGGCCTCATCACCGCGAAGATCGAAGCGGGCAACTAGAGTTCGGCAACCGGGATTCGGCAAACAGGATATGCCCGGCCGAGAATTTGTTCCGCGCGGGAGCCGGCCGCTCCCGCGCAGGATCTCTCAACCGCGCTTAGCTCTTGTCAACGCGCCGTCTCTAGGCCTAGGATGCTGTGGCGAGGGAGACCTATACTGCAATGAATAAGAACTTAAGACTGCTTATGCTGGCCGCAGCTGCGCTGGCACTAACCTCCTCCGTGGGCTGCAACAAACTGAAGGCCCGCGATCAGCTCAACAAAGGCGTCGAAGCCTACAAGAACAGCCATTACGAGCAGGCCATCGACCATTTTCAGCAGAGTGTTCAACTTGATCCCGCGCTGATTAACGCGCGCATGTATCTGGCTACGGCTTTTGTCTCGCAATACATTCCCGGCGTTGATTCGCCGGACAACATCCGCGCCGCGGAACAGGCGATTGAGCAATACCAATACGTAATCGACCATAATCCCGCGCGCGATCAGAAGGCCAATAGCGCCAAGGGCATTGCGTATCTGGATTTGAACATGAAAAAGTTCGACGAGGCCAAGAAGTATTACCGGATCGCGTCGGACGTGGACCCCAACGATGCGGAGCCCTACTACTCCGTGGGCGTGATCGATTGGACGGCCTGCTACCAGCCCCGCATGGAAGAGCGCGCCAAGCTGGGATTGAAGCCGGAAGAGCATCTGAACCCCAAGGACAAAGAGCAGAAAAAAGCCTGCGACGAACTGAAGGCGAAGAACATGCCTTCCATTCAGGAAGGCATCGAAACCCTGGGAAAAGCGATTCAGCTGCGTGAAGATTACGACGACGCCATGGCGTACATGAACCTGATGTACCGCGAAAAGGCGGATGTAGAGTGCGACGACCTGGCCGCGCGCGCCGCCGATCTGAAAACCGCCGACGAGTGGACGGACAAAGCCCTTACCGCCAAAAAGGTGAAGGCCGAAAAACAGGCTGCGGCGAGCGCGGGCGGCATCACGATCGATCAGCCGAAATAGATCAGAAGTTTCCGGGACTAAGCGGGTGCCCCATTTCTCGCGTTCTGTGCGAGAAGTGGGGCTTTTCTCTTGGGTGGGCACAGATTCCACCCTCGTATCTTCGACTTCGCGCAGGGCAGGCTTCCCCGCAGAAGAGAGACGTGGCGATATTTGGAAAGGCCCCACTTCTCGCAAAAGCCGCGAGAAATGGGGCACCCAGACCCGTGAGACGTGAGCAGCATGCGGGGCAACCAGCGCTCTCTCCTGTAGAATCTTGGGTTCGCTCGTGCGATTCGTATGTTCAAGAAAATTCTGATCGCTAATCGTGGCGAGATCGCGGTGCGCGTGATTCGCGCCTGCCATGAAATGGGGATTGCCGCGGTTGCGGTCTACTCCGACGTGGATCGCGCGGCGCTGCACGTGCGCAAAGCCGACGAAGCTTATCCGATCGGCGCGGCAGCGGCGGCGGAGTCTTATCTCAATATCGAGAAAATTTTAGAGGTGGCACGGCAATCGGGGGCGGAGGCGATCCATCCTGGCTACGGATTTCTTTCTGAAAACCCGCGCTTTGCCAAGGCTTGCGCGGACGGCGGTGTAAAGTTCATTGGCCCGACGGCCGCCGCGATGAATGCGATGGGATCGAAGACGCGAGCCCGGCAGGCGATGGAGCGCGCCGGAGTGCCGTTTGTTCCGGGCACGTCTCGCGGGCTGGAATCGATCGAGGAAGCTGAGGAAGTGGCGGCGCGTATCGGCTATCCGGTCATGCTGAAGGCGGCGGCGGGCGGCGGGGGCAAGGGCATGCGGCTAGTGCACGTGCCGGATCAGCTGAAGTCGTCGCTGGAAGCGGCGCGCAGCGAGGCGGAGCGATCGTTCGGCGACAGCGAAGTTTACATCGAGAAGGCCATCGTTAACCCGCGCCACATCGAGATGCAGATACTGGCGGATGAACACGGCAACACGCTCTACCTGGGGGAGCGCGAGTGTTCGCTGCAGCGGCGGCATCAGAAGGTGTTGGAAGAAGCTCCGTCGCCGGTTGTGGATTCGGAGATGCGGGGGCGCATGGGTGAGGTTGCGGTGCGCGTGGCGCGGGCGGCGAACTACACCAATGCGGGCACGGTTGAGTTTCTGGTGGATGAGCAGAAGAATTTTTACTTCCTCGAGATGAATACGCGGTTGCAGGTGGAGCATCCTGTGACGGAATTGGTTACGGGCCTCGATCTGGTGCATCTGCAGATTCGGATTGCGGCTGGGGAGAAGCTGCAGCTTCGCCAGGAGGATGTGAGCATTCGCGGGCATGCCATGGAGTGCCGCATCTACGCCGAAGATCCGGACAACAATTATTTCCCGAGCCCGGGCAAGATCACGTTGCTGCTGGCGCCGTCGGGGCCGGGAATCCGGCGGGACAGCGGCATGTATGAAGGCTGGTCCGTGCCCATGGATTACGATCCGCTGCTGGCCAAGCTGATCGGGTACGGCAGTGACCGGGAACAGGCCATCGCGCGCCTCACCCGCGCGCTGGGCGAATATTTTGTGGGTGGGATCAAGACCAATATTTCACTGTTCCGCCGCATTCTGGCGGACGCCGATTTTCGCGGCGCGAAGTTGGACACGGGGTTCCTCGACCGGATGCTGCGAAGGAAGGATGATCAACGGGTTGATCCGCAGGCGGTGCAAGTCGCCGCGATCGCTGCTGGAATCTTCGCGGTGCTCGGGGTTTCCGCTGCGGCGGCTGGGGAGCGCGCCAACGACGCTTCCGCGGGAAAGGCGGTGACCGCTTCCAACTGGAAGAGCGCCAGCCGCCGCGAGGCTCTGCGCTGAGGCAGGATCGAGTAACTGGCAACTGCTTATGCTTTACGACGTCACCATCGACGGCAAGAACTACCGGCTCGAACTGGAGAGAGCCGAGGGGCGCTGGTCGTGCCGTTTGGATGGGCGCGAGGTGGAGATTGACGCGGTGCTGGCGCGGCCGGACGTGCTTTCCCTCCGCATCGGAAACCAGGCTTACGAGATCAAGTCGGAACGGGTTGGGAATGACTGGCACGTGTGGGTGGGCAGCGCGCGATTTGCCTGCGAGGTGCGCGATCCGCGCTCGCTGCGCAGTCGCGCCCGCGCGGCGGACGATCACGGTCCCAGGAAGTTGACGGCGCCGATGCCCGGCAAAGTGGTGCGCGTGCTGGTGCGGGAAGGCGATGCAGTGGAGGCGGGCGCGGGCGTGCTCGTGGTAGAGGCGATGAAGATGCAAAACGAAATCAAATCGCCGAAGAAGGGAACCATCCAGAGGATGCTTGCGGCTGAAGGCGTCGCGGTGAATGCGGGAGATGTGCTGGCGATCGTGGAATGACCGTTGAGTCTTTCTCGACTGTGTGGTGCTTAAATTCGACAACCACCGAGGGCACAGAGGGGCACAGGGTAAAACCTTGAATCGCAGAGGGCGCGCGGAGAACGGCCGCGGAGAGAGCGGGATGACCTAAGAACTAATGAGTAGCTGCTACTTCTCGATGCCGTTGCTGTCCAGAACTTTCTTGGCGTAGTAATTTTCTACTTTGGCCGAATCCCGCAGAACTTCATAATAGGCGGCTTTCAGCAACTGTTCGCGACGGTCGTGGAGTTGCGAGCGGACAGCTTGTTGCACTCTCGGGTCCGAGAGCTGGCGTTGTCCCGCAGGCTCCTTCGCGATGAGCTTCACGATGCGGAAGCCAACCAGTTGCTTGTTGGTTGGATTGATTACGGTAATGATCGGGGTGTACTGGCCGGGCTTGAGTTTCAGCACCACGTCACGGGTAGCCGGATCGGTATTGCGCAGCGCGGACTCAAGAACCGTGCCCAGGTCGCCGCCGCTGCCTGAGGTTTGCGGGTCTTCGGAATAGTCCATCGCAAGCTTGGCGAAGTCGTCTCCGCTGTCGAGGCGATTGGCGATCATCTGGATTTTCTTGCGCGCCTCGGCTTCGTTCTGCGCTTTGTTGTTCTGGTTGTGCACCTGCGGGTTGGGTTGCGGCGTCACAAACAGCTGGGCCAGATGATAGGTGGGCTCGATCAGATTGAATTCGGACTTGTGCGCGTTGTAATAGTCGTTGACGTCCTGGTCGGTGACGTTGATTTTGGACGCGACTTCCTTGTTCATCACCTTCTCGACCGTGATGGAGCGCCGGATCTCGCGCTTGAAATCGGCCAGAGTGATCTTTCTTTCCTTGAGTTGCTGCGCGAATTCTTCCTCGGAGAGTGGGGAGCGAATCTCAGTGTACTTGCGGTCCACCTCTTCATCGGTGGCCAGCAGGCCAAGTTTCTCGGCGCGTTGCATCACGATTTCATCTTCGATCAGCTGGTGGAGAATGCTCAGGCGCAGCGAGGTTGCCTGCTCGCCGGCCGGCTGTTCCTGGGCGGACGAAATCTGGTTCTCGTAATACTTGTCGACCTCGGAGCGCAAGATCTTGCGGCCATCCACCGTGGCCACAACGTCGCCTCCGACCGGCGATTTGCAGGCGGTAAGGGATGCCAGCAGAATTGCCGCGGCCATGATGCCGGCAACGCGCGATCTGGTTCTCGCAACTTCCGTTTTCGAAAATTCTTTTCTCAAAAATCTCCCCTCATGCTCTGATGCGCAACCGGCGAACTAAAGGATGATCCCGGTCTCAATAATTGTCACGGCTGGAATGAGCCAGGACCTCAGGGGCTAAAGCCCGCATTCTACCTGGCCGTTAGCGGCACCCTTCGGCTTCGCTCAGGGCAGGCTCCTGAAGCCGTGCCCTTCCCAAAATCCTTTACCCAACTGCCGTCTCCGATCCGTTCCCCGTCCGCGCTGAGCTTACTTGCTTGCGGGCACCGGGGCCCCAGCCGTGTGATCGGGCACGGGTTGTCCCGCGTCTCGCAACGCGCGGTCCAGCATGGCGCGCAGTTCGGCGACCGGAATCACGCCATCCACTTTCTGTCCGTTCACAAACAAAGTGGGAGTGGCTGACACGCCAATGTCGTCTCCTTCTTTCATCGACGCCTTTACCGCTGATTCATCCTGCGCCCTGACGCAGGCCTCGAGTTTCGGCTTGTCCAGATTGTGTTTCTGTCCCTGGTCCAGGGTCAAGCGGTCGAGCGCTGCCAGCCGCGCGCCGGGAGTCTTTTCGCTTTTCACCTCGTCTTCATGCGCGTGGATGTAGTCCGCAAAATCCCAATAGGCATCGCCATTCTGCGCGGCCAGGCAATTGGCATCTACCGCGGCGTGCATCGCCCAGGGATGAATCTCCAAGAGTGGATAGTCTTTGTAGACAAAAGTGACCCGGTCACCATACTCCTTCACCAGCTCGGGAAACATTGTCTGGTGCATGCGGGAACAGAAAGGGCATTCCAGATCGTCGTAATTCACCACCAGAACCTTGGAGGTTTTCGCTCCGCGCACTGGCCGCCCGCTTACATTGATCTTGCTCATCACCTCGGCGAAGGGATCTTTCGTCAGATCGAACTTGACCAGGCGCAGCATGGTCTTGCGATCCTGCGACACCAGGAATTTATAGTCTTTCTTGCTGTCCCCGCTGTCGATTGCGACGGGCACCATGTCGTAGCCGGGCCAGTCTGTGCTCGGTACGATCGCGCCCACCTGCACACTCACGTCAGGCGGAATGCTGTAATAGGAACGCACCTGCCGCTCGATTTCCTGCGCCAGAGCGGGCGCTGGTGCTGGAGCGGATGCTTGTGCCTGACCGGGCTTTCGGGCCGCGTCGGGCTGAGTGGACTGGGCCGCGCATCCCAAGCAGATGAGAATGAGAACCAGAAAGGACCGTCGAATTAGAATCACTAAAAGCCGCCTCAGCATTGCGAATCGTTATTGATTATCTCACAGGGGATGGGGAGTGCCGGGGGCCATGGCGCAGCTGCTGTCGCGACCAGCAGGTCGTCTGCCTCGACTGGACAGCCGAGGCGGCTGTCTCTACGTGAGCATCTCGAAGCCTCAGCCGGTGCGGCGGAGCAACTCTGCGGCGGGCAGCAGCGAGTTCATGGAGCCGGAGCGGAAGCCTTCCAGATCCAGGGTCACGAACTTGAAGCCCAGAGTTTTGAAGATCGCGGCAAATTCTGCGGCTACCTCGGGGTTCAAAGCCCTTTCCATCTCTTCGCGGGCAATTTCAATGCGGACGATGTCGCCATGATGGCGCACTCGAAACTGGCGGAAGCCGAGCTCGCGAATCGCATCTTCGCCGGCTTCGACGACCGCGAGCGCCTCGCGCGTAACTTCGCGGCCGTACTCGATGCGTGAGGATAAGCAGGCGGATGCGGGCTTGTCCCAGACGCGCAGCCCGGCCTCGCGGGCCAGTTCACGAATCTCCGCCTTAATGAGACCGGCATGCAGCAACGGCGCAGCGACGTTGTGTTGCTGCGCGGCTTGCTGACCGGGGCGGAAGTCACCTTGATCGTCCTGGTTCACGCCGTAGGCAATCACATCGAAACCCCGCTCGGCGCGCAGATCCTCCATCACGGCGAAGAGTTCGTCTTTGCAGTGAAAGCAGCGTTGCCCGTCATTGCGGGCGTATTCGGGACGGTCGATTTCAGAGGTGGAGATGACTTCGAGCGGAATCTTCTGTTCGCGGGCGAAGGCAATGGCGTCGGCAAGCTGGGTGCGGGCCAGACTGGGGGAATCAGCGATGATTGCCAGCATGTTGCCACCCAGTTGCTGGTGCGCCGCCCAGGCGAGATACGCGGAGTCCACGCCGCCGGAATACGCAACGAGAACGCGGCCAGATGCGCGAAGAGTTTCTTCCAGAAGCTGGCGCTTGGACGCGAGACTCGCGGGTTCGGGCATGGGACGATTGTAAATCGGAATCGTCCGTGCTGCGAAGCTCTAACCCAGTGGCGGGAACTCCCTGAGAAGCCTGGGGCGGAGCCGGTCTGCATGGGGTTCCTCAGCTTCGCTTCGGAATGACAAGCTCAAGTGACAATGACAAGCGTTAAGAGAGCTGGAGCTTTCTCGAAGTCGGTCGCTTAGTACAGCCGCTCTTGGCGCCGCAGGTTGCCGAACGATCCGATATTGGCCAGCGTAAAGGTGAAGCGGAACACGTTCTCGTTGCGCACGTTGGCGATGGCGTAGCGCTGGTATTCCACGGTCATGCCGCAACAGTCCCAGTCGTAGGTGGTTTGTGCGGTTGCGAACTGCAGCAGGCCGGTGTTTGAGTCGATGCCGAAACTGGTGGCGGCGCTGAAGCCTGGTTTGTTCAGCTTTCCGTATCCCAGGGCGACGCGGAATTGCTGAAATTCCTCGGTTGCGGCTTGCGTCGGGAGGGACGCCGTGCTGGTGAGCGGAATCTGCAGAAACGCGTCCCCACCGCCGATGGTGAACGGTCCCGCGTGGTAGTTCGCGAGAAAAGTGCTGGCGTTGATGCGGCCCAGCTGAAAGTCGTAGTCCAAGTCCCACTCGGTGTCGGTGCGGTCGCTGGTTTGCACTTTCAGGCGCGAAATAATCGGCGATAAATGGCGCGGCTCGGTGAGAAATGCGATGCCCGTCAGATCGGCCGTGGTGGTAAACACGTTTCGCTGGCCCGGAACCAGCGCGCCGCCGAAGGTGGGGTCGAGAAAATATTTCTGCGCAATCTCCCAGGTCGCAATTTCCCGCACCTGCGGTTCGGGCAGGCACTTAGGCTGCTGACTGGTAGTGTGCTGCCAGGGGATGGCTGCTTCCGGCGCGGCGCCGCCCACCAGCAAAGCCTGCATGGTGTTGCTGCAGTCTTCCACTTTGGTTGACTTGCTCTTCGCGTAGAGCCGGTTGACCACGCCGTATTCCACCTCGTGGGTGTTGCTGAGGATGTCGCGTTCGTCGAAGCGCAGAACGTGCGCAAAATCATTCACTCCCGTAACCAGGCGATACGTGGCGAACGGTTCGACCACATGCTTCCACTTCCGGTCCAGGAATTCCTTGTCGTAGATTCGCTCCAGCGCGGGAGGGCGCAACTCCACCGCGGTTTCCAGAGCGTGACGGTTGAGAGACTCGTTTACCGCAACGGCACCATTCGCGCCGGGGACCAGCTGTTCCGTGTAAAGCGTGTCGTGCAACGCGAGTTCGGAGCGCACCGACCATCCCCGCAAAAGCAGAGGCAAGGAAATTTGCGGGTTGAAGTCGAATCGCCCCAGCAGGTTGCCAGTGCGGAATCCCGGCTCGCTGCGAGCGAGTCCCGCTTCCGAAGTGTCGAGCGACCAGTAGAACGGCGAGCGCCCCAGGCGCTGGTCCACGCTGGAAGCATCAAAACTGGGCGCGTGGGAAATGGTGATCACATCGCCGGACGTGGTGCTCTGATAGTTCTGGTAGCGTTCCACCATGCCGCTGACCGAGACGCCGCTAAACGACCGCGACAGAAACGCCTGCGACTTTACTTCGGAATACACGGCCTGGGTGAAAACATCGTTGAAGGCCAGCCGGAACAGGAACGAGCTGAGGTAGTCGATGTTCGAGACCGCGCGGAAGCCGTGAAAGTTTCCGTCCGAGTTGAGCTTTACTTCTTCACCGCCCTGTTGTTCCCGGTCGATCACGCCGTAGTAGGTCAGGTCCACGTACGAAGTGTCGCTGGGGCGGGCGCGAAACTCGCCGCGCTGCGACCATCCCCGCTTCGAAAGATATTCCGCGCCGATCATGCCGTCCATGCTGCGGTTGATGGCCCAGTAAAAAGCGTCGCCAATGATGTTGCCCCGGGTCGAGGAGCGGCCGATCGTGGGGATGAGGAAGCCGGTTTCGCGCGCCTCGCGATCGACGGGATACGTGGCGTAGGGAAAATAAAGCACGGGCAGGCCGTGCAAAAGAAAAGTGCTGTGGTGGATGGTGGCGTTGCCGCCGACGTCGACGCTTACTTTGCGCGCTTCGTATTTCCATTTGGGATGCGGCAGTTCACAGGTGGTGATGGTGCCGTCATACACCAGGTAGTTCTCGGGGGTGGTCTTTTCCACGACCTTGCCGGTGAAGCTGAAGGGCGAGGGCGAAGTCAGAACCACGCGGTTGCCGGTGAAGCGTATTCCGGTGGTGCCGATGACGTCGTAGAAGCGGCCGGTTTCGGCGATCAGGTTGTAGGTGCCGTGGCTGGCCCGGATGTGGTCGTCGTTGGGGCCGCCGTCAAGCCGGAAGTGTCCGTCCGCGGTGGCTTCGCCGGTATCGGAGTTGTAGGTGACCTCGTCCGCGCGCAGGATGTAGGTGCCGTAGTGAATTTCGCCGTTGCCGTGCAGCCTGTAGATGGACCCGATCATTTCCTGCTGGATGGCGCAAATGGTCGGGACATTTTTTTCCTGGTTCTCGGCTTGTTTCGCGCACGGCGTGTTCAGGTCGGCCGCGGCGGGCTTCTGGGCGCCGGTATTTTGCGCGTTCGCAGCGCTTTGGGCGAAAAGCAGCTGGCTGGTTACTAGCGGAGAAGCGAGAAGCAGGTGACAAAGAAACGCCGCCGTGATAAGGAATCTGTTGCGAGGCGTCATCGGGAGCGGATCATCGGGAGCGCGCAATACTCGTGTCTCTGAATTGGCGGTATCGTGAACTTAGCACGGCGATGCCACCGAGATAATAGCTGAAAAGGTTAGGATTCCGGTCTCCCAGCTCCCGGTTGTACGTGGTGGTGCCGGCGGCTGGGGTATTCGCTAAGTATATTGGCTGGTTGTTTGCAAGAGACCGGCCCCACGCTTGGTTCAACCAATTTTCGATTCAACCAAAGTACTGTCGTCCAAATTGTTGTCCGAATTGTGACCCATGAATTGTCTGCGATGCGGTGAAGTTTGCCGCTGCGATCTGGAACCGTCGTCAGCTGCGACGCCGCGGCTGGCGTCCGACGCGAACGAGAGTCTGCCGCCCGCGGCCCAACTCGCCTTGCAGGAAACTGCCCCGCGGGAAGCAGCCATGCAGGAAAAAGACGGGTGCCCCATTTCTCGCGTTCTTGGCGAGAAGTGGGAATTCAATATGCTGCCGGAAAAAGCCCCACTTCTCGCAAAAGACGCGAGAAATGGGGCACCCGCCGACACGCCCGACGAAGCCGCCTCGGCCTGGAGAGACGAACTGACCGCGAAGCTGAGCAACTATCGCGCCCGCCGGAAGCCTCGCCCGCCGCGCTATCCCTCGCTGCGTTTGCGGTTCGAGGCGGAATCTTCGAGTTCCGCCCCCGCCAACTCCGAACTCGCCGGCTTCGAGACCCTATCCCACCAGGCTTTAGCGCTGGATGGGATGACTGAACTGCCCGCACCCGCAGACGCCGAATGCGAGGCGTTGCCCTCCGCATCATCTGCCGAGTCTGCAGAACGCGGAAACTCGCGCGGCCCCGCCAGCCCGAGAGCGAGTCACGGGGCAAGAATTATTGAGTTTCCCCGCTCTCCTGAATTCCGGTCTGAATTCCCGGCCGAGTTCTTGAGATCTGATCTGGCGCCTCCCGCGTCCTACAACGAACTGGCCGGGCCGGTGATGGCCCCGCCTCGCATCCTGGAGGCTCCAGAGATCGTGCCGCCGCCTCCGGCGCTCGGCGGGATCACCATTGAAGCTGCCGAGCCCAAAGGCGTCCAGCGACGGCCCGGAATCGAAGTTCCGCTGCAGGCCGCGCCGCTCTCCCGCCGCATGGCCGCGGCGGCGATCGATGGCCTGGTCATACTTCTCGCTACGGCGCTGTTCGGCTCGATTTTCTGGAAGGTGAGCGCCATACGGCCGCCTCTATCGCAGATTCTCGGCTTGGTCGCTGCAGTGCCGTGCCTTCTGTGGGCCGCCTACCAATACCTGCTGCTGGTTTACGCCGGCACCACGCCGGGTCTGCGCTTTGCCGGGCTCGAAGTGGCTCGCTTCGACGGAACCTTGGCCAATCGCCGCCTGCGCCGCTGGCGCGTTCTGGCGTCGTACCTCGGCGCGGTTTCTTTGGGTATGGGATACTTCTGGGTCCTGCTCGACGAAGACTCGCTCTGCTGGCACGACCGCATCACGCACACCTATCTCGCGCCGAAGAAGACTGAGTGAGTTTGGTGTAGGCTCTTCCGAAGTTCCGGCGATTAAGCGGCGTCGCGGTTTTGGAGGTCAACTATGGTGATCCAAGGCACGGGTGAGTATGCGGTTGGCTGGTTTACTCTCTCGCTCATAAATGCGGCATTGGCGCAAGGCAAAGGCAGGAGTCCAGTAAATTGGTGGATCGTGTCTTTGTTCTTGGGACCATTCTGTACCCTTCTCATCATACTTTCGGACCCCGTAAAGCCGATTCCATGAGCCCAGAAATCGAGACAGCCCATTTCTGAGAAGTTCCGCCGTGCCCGTTCTTTCCGCCCTATGCTATCTTGAACGTTTACCCAATCCCCGTTCGCGCGCTCATTAAATGGCTACTTCCTCTGGTTCCCGGCCGGCAGTAAAGGTCTTCGTCGCCACCACGGTGATGTTGACCTTCATATCGTTCTGGCGGGCGTCCGCCATCGTGCTATCCGACCTGGCGTCGTCGGCCTACTACGCCGGTGGCGACGCCGAGAAAGTCATCGGTAAGAGCGCTCCCTGGTTCATCCTGGCGGTCATGTTGTTCAGTTATGCCGTGCGGGCGCTTTATATCGAGTCCAGCAGCATGTTTGTGCGGGGCGGCGTTTACCGCGTGGTTAAGGAAGCCATGGGCGGAACGCTGGCCAAGTTTTCGGTTTCGGCGCTGCTCTTCGATTACGTGCTTACCGGCCCCATCAGCGCGGTTTCCGCCGGGCAATACCTCTCTGGCTTCATCAAAGACATGGGCCTGTATTTCCACCGCCCACTGAATTTTTCCGACGACCATTTCGCCGCGGGACTTGCCGTGATCGTGGTGATTTATTTCTGGTGGAAAAATACCCAGGGCATCCACGAGTCCAGCCAGAAAGCCTTGCAGATCATGGCGATCACCACGGTGATGGTGGTGATTTTGATTCTGTGGTGCACCGTCACGGTGCTGCGCGCTCCGGTGCAATTGCCGCCTAGCCCGTTTCACGGGGCTGGAGCCATTCCGCTGAACAAGGATTCCCTGGGCTGGCTGAACGGCACATTTTTCAGTCATCTCACCTTCATCATTCTTTTCGTTGGCTTCGGACACTCCGTGTTGGCCATGAGCGGCGAAGAGACGCTGGCCCAGGTCAACCGCGAGATCGAGCATCCCAAGCTGAAGAATCTGGAAAAAACCGGGCTAGTGATTTTTATTTACAGCCTGCTGTTCACTTCGTTGGTTTCGTTTTTCGCGGTGATGATTATTCCCGACAGCGTGCGGCCGGATTATTTTGCCAACCTCATCGGCGGCATCGCCATGTACCTGGTGGGGCCTACGAGCATCAAGCTGCTGTTCCACGGTTTCGTCGTTCTGGTGGGGGTGCTGATTCTGGCGGGCGCGCAGAATACTTCGATCGTGGGCGCCAACGGAGTTCTCAACCGCGTCGCCGAAGATGGAGTGCTGACCAGCTGGTTCCAACGGCCGCACCACCGCTACGGAACCAGCTACCGCATCATCAATCTGATTGTCGGGATGCAGTTGCTCACCATCATCCTTAGTCGCGGCGATGTTTACCAGTTGGCCGCGCTCTACGCTTTCGGAGTGATCTGGAGTTTCACCATGAAGTCCCTGGCCGTGCTGGTGTTGCGCTTTACCGAGCCCGGGAATCGCCAGTGGAAAGTTCCGGGAAATCTGCACATCGGTAAAACCGAAATCCCTCTCGGCCTGATCGTCATCTCCGCGGTTTTGTTTATGACCGCGATCGTGAACCTGTTTACAAAGTATCAGGCGACTATCGCCGGCGTGATATTCAGCGTGGTCTTCTTCACCATCTTCACGCTCTCCGAACATCACGTCGCAAAAGAACGTCACGGCAAGCCGGAGCAACTCGACCAGTTCCGCGTCTACGGCAATCAGGAACTGGGCAGTGGAGCCATGGGCGTGCGTCCGGGCAACATCCTGGTCGCGGTGCGCGACCCAAGAAATCTTTACTACCTGCGGCACGTCCTCGGCCACACTAACACCATGAAGCAGGATGTGGTGGTGATGAGCGCCCGCCTTTACCATCGCGAGCACAGCTTCAGCGGCAGCACGGTTTTCGAAGCAAGCCAGGTGTTTGACCACTACGAGCAGGAGCTGTTTACCGCGGCCGTCGCGGTCGCGGAAAAAGAAGGCAAGCCAATTTCGCTTCTCGTCGTTCCGGCGACCGATGTGTTTGAAGCCATCATGGTGACGGCGCAGCGCCTGGAATCCAGCCGCGTGATCTGCGGGCTCTCCAATAAACTCACCGCCGACGAGCAGGCCAAACTTACCGGCGATGCCTGGGAGCGCATGCCCGAGCCGCGTCCGCGCCTTACGCTGGAAGTGTGCGCCCCGGACGGCACCGTGCGCGAATTCGCGCTGGGCCCGCACACTCCGCGCCTGCGCCCGCAGGACGTGGAGCTCATGCACAAACTCTGGCTCAACATTACCGCTGACTCGAAATTTGCCGGAGCCCACCACTACCACATCGTGGCCCTGGCCCTGGAAGAATTGCAGCGTGAGTTGAGCACCGAGCAGCGCGCGCAGCTCCTGGCAAAGCTGCAGCAGGAGATGGGGCAAAGCAAGGACGAGGCGGGACCAGCCGACCCTGACTGAGCGGAAGCAGTGAGTTGAATCACCCGCCCAGCGTAGCTTTCAGCGACGCCTGCAAGTCGTGGAACTGAAACGGATATCCGCTCGCCACTAACTGCCCAGGTTCCACTCGCTGGCTCCCCAGCAGCACAGTCTCTCCCATCTCTCCAAAGACCAGTTTCACCACGAACGCCGGCATCGGAAAAATTGCCGGACGCGAGAGCACGCCTGCCAGCGTCTTGGTGAACTCCGCATTCCGCACGGGAGTCGGCGCAACCAGGTTGACCGGACCCTGCAGTCGCTCGCTCTTCACGATGTGCTGAATGGCGCCTACCATGTCTTGTACGTCAATCCAACTCATCCACTGCAGTCCGCTGCCCACGATGCCGCCGAGCCCCAGTTTGAACGGCGGCAGCATCTTGGCCAGTGCGCCGCCGACCGTGCTCAGCACGATCCCGGTGCGAATCTGCACGGTGCGGATGCCTGCCTTCGTCGCGGCATCCGTCGCCTTTTCCCATTCACGGCAAACGTCCGGCAGGAAACCCGCCCCCGCCGCGCTTTCCTCTCTCAGAATCTCGTCGCCGCGATCGCCGTAATACCCAATCGCGGAACTGCTGATGAACACCCTCGGTTTCACGTTCGCATTCGCCAGCGCTTGTGCCAGATTGCTTGTGCCGGCAACGCGGCTCTCCCGAATCTTCTGCTTCTTCGCCGCCGTCCAGCGCCCGATAATGCTCTCGCCTGCGAGGTGAATCACCGCATCGAAGCCCGAAACTGATTCGGGAGAAATCGGCTGCACGGGATCCCACGCAATCTGCGCGTCATTCTGTGCTCTATCCCGCGCTCCACCTTGAGCCCCAACCGCGGCTGCTCCGCGCACCAGCCGCACCACGGAACTTCCGCCCGCACGAAGCGAAGGAAGAAGCGCCGCGCCGATCGGTCCCGAGACTCCGCTGACCAGGATTCTGGAATTCATGACCCGCCGAATGCAACTGTACCAGTGTGCGGCGCGTCTCACCAAACTGCAGAAGCGTTTGAAACCTTCGTAACCGGCGAAACGCGAGAACGTCCTATAGGCTGTCTCATAAAAGTTCGGATCGTAACGATTCTTTTGGACGGCTGATGTAATCTCTGAGCATGGATTCTCGCTGTGTGACGATTCCGAAGCCTCTGCAACGATGAGCCGGAGACGATGAACCAGGCGTGACCCGCACGAGAGGACAAAGAACTTTATTTATGGATTTCCGCTTTAAGTCCGGACTCATAGTTTTTGCATTTTTTACGTTGTGTTGGTCGGCGCCCTGCATCGGACAATCTGCCCAGGAAACGCCCGCGCCTGTTGCCCAACAACCCGGCGGTGAACCATCTGGTCCCGATCAAAAAGCTTTCGGAAGCATCAGCGGAACCGTGCTTGACCAAACCGGAGCTGTCCTGGCCGGGGCGCGCGTGAGCCTTACCACGACTGGCGAAAATCAATCTGCGGACGCCCAATCTCCGAAACAGGAAGTCCTATCCGGCGAGGATGGGCAATTCTCTTTTGCCGGCGTCGCTCCCGGACCTTTCCAGCTCACCATCACAGCAGCGGGTTTCGCGACACAAACGTCTTCTGGAACCCTGCATGCGGGCGAGTTCTACCTGTCGCCGCAGATCTCGTTGGTTGTAGCCGCCAGCGTCACCGATGTTCAGGTCAACCTCACGCGCATCCAGGTGGCGCAAGAACAGCTCAAGGACGAAGAGAAGCAGCGCGTGTTCGGCATCATCCCCAATTTTTATGTCACCTACGATCCCCATCCGCTTCCCCTCAACATGAGGCAAAAATATAACCTGGCGTGGAAGACCACAATTGATCCGTTCACCTTCGCCATGGTTGGGGCCATCGCCGGAGTTCAGCAGGCGGATAACGCCTTCAGCGGATACGGGCAGGGCGCGCAAGGCTACGGCAAGCGCTACGGCGCATCGTTTGCCGACCTCGCGATCGGCACCTTCCTCGGAGGCGCCGTATTGCCGGCCGTCTTTAAGCAAGACCCGCGTTATTACTACAAAGGAACGGGCAGCACCCGTTCGCGATTTTTTTACGCCATCGCGAACGCCGTGATCTGCAAAGGCGACAACGGACGCTGGCAGACGAATTACTCGAACATTCTCGGAAACCTCGCCGCCGGCGGCATTTCAAACCTCTACTACCCGGCGCAAAATCGTAACGGGGCGGGACTAACTCTGGAAAATGGTCTGATCGGAATTGGCTCCACGGCTGCCGCCAGCGTCTTCGAAGAATTTTTCATGAAAAAGCTAACCTCGAACGTCCCCGGCCGCCCCTCCGCACACTAAGTCGAAACGGGCGCCGCAAGCTATAATCGTACATGGCGAGTCTCCGCCAACAGATCGCGACCACTGCTCTCACTTTCACGAAGTTCCGTGAACTGATGAAGCAGATGCAGGCCAACCGCCCGCAGGACGATCTCTCGATCGTCAAGAAAGCCTACGACTACTCGCTGAAGCATCACGATGGCCAGATGCGCGCCTCGGGCGAACCTTACCTTGTCCATCCCCTGGAAGTGGCGCTGGTGCTCACGGAAATGAAAATGGACCCGGTCGCGGTCGCGGCCGGACTGCTGCACGATTCGGTCGAAGACACTTCCGTCACCATCATCGATATCCGCAAAGAGTTCGGCGAACAGGTCGCGCACATTGTCGAAGGCGTCACCAAGATCAGCAAAATCGACTTCGCAACGCGCGAAGAACAGCAAGCCGAAAACCTGCGCAAGATGATGCTCGCGATGGTCGATGACATCCGCGTCGTGCTCATCAAGCTGGCCGATCGCCTGCACAACATGCGCACCCTTGAACACCTGCAGCCCGATCGCCGCCACAAAATCGCCGAAGAGACTCTCGAGATTTACGCCCCCATTGCCCACCGCCTGGGCATGGGAAAAATTCGCGGTGAACTCGAAGACCTTGGGTTCCGCTTCCTTGATCCGTTGGGCTTTGAGCAGGTAGAAAAATCGGTCAACGCGCGCCGCAAAGAAGGCGAAGCTTTCCTGGCAAAGATGCAGCAGGTGATTGGCGACAAGCTGAAAGAGGCCGGCATTCAGGCGCGCGTCGAGAGCCGCATCAAGCGCCTCTACAGCATCCACAAAAAACTGCAACGCCAGCACATCGCCGTGGATCAGGTTTACGATCTGTGCGCCATGCGCGTGATCACGCGCTCGCTGCCGGATTGTTACGCCGTGCTCGGCATCATTCACAACCTTTGGCGGCCGGTGCCGGGGCGCATCAAGGATTTCATCGCCATGCCCCGCCCGAATTTCTACCAGTCGTTGCACACCTCGGTGATCACCGAAGACGGCACGCCATTCGAAATCCAGATTCGCACCGAGGAAATGCACAAGATGGCGGAGGAGGGAATCGCCGCCCACTGGAAATACAAAGACGGCCCCGTTTCCGCGCAGGACGAACAACGCCTCGCCTGGCTGCGGCAAGTGGTCGAGTGGCAACGCGACGTCAGCGATCCCAACGAATTTCTTTCCACGCTGAAAGTCGATCTCTATCCCGAAGAGGTTTACACCTTCACGCCCAAGGGAAAAGTTGTGGTGCTGCCGCGCGACGCCACGCCCGTCGATTTCGCTTACACCATTCACACCGAAGTGGGCCACACCTGCGTCGGCGCCAAGGTCAACGGACGCATGGTGCCGTTGCGCCACAAGTTGCACTCCGGCGACATCGTCGAAATTCTTACTCAGCCTGGCCACAAGCCCAGCCGCGATTGGCTGGCGTTGGTCAAGTCCTCACGCTCGCGTAACAAGATCAAGCACTGGCTCAACGTGCACCAGCGCGAACGCGCCATCGAGATTGGCCGCAAGCTGATCGAGAAAGAGGCGCGTAAATACCGCATTGCGCTGAAGGAAATCAAAGACGAAGCGCTGCTGAAAGTCGCTTCCGGTTACGGCCTGGGAAAGGCCGACGACCTCATGGCCGGCATCGGCTACGGAAAATATTCGGCGCGCCAGGTGCTGGCCCGGCTGCTGCCTCCGGGCGTCACGCCCACCATCGAAGGCGAAATCGAATCCTCCGATGAACTGGGCGACAAAACCGGAACCATTGCCAGCGTTGTGCGCCGTGTTTTCGGCGGCGATCAGGACGCCATCACCGTCAAAGGCCAGGGCGATATGCTGGTCTACCGCGCGCGCTGTTGTAACCCCATCCGCGGCGAAGGCATCATCGGCTACATAACCCGCGGCAAAGGCGTTGCCGTTCATTCCATCAACTGTTCGAATGTCACCAATCTTCTTTACGAACCCGAGCGAAAAATTGAAGTGGGATGGGCACGGGATGAGAGCACTCCCACCGCCTATCCCGTCAAACTCACCGTCTTCTGCGACGATCGTTTCGGAATGCTGAAGAACATTACCAGCGTGATCGGCGACGCCAAAAGCAACATCCGCAACATCTCTGCCCGCACCGCCAACAGCCAGGCCAGCGTCGAAGTCGTGCTCGACATCTCCGACCTAAAACATCTCGAGCAGATCATCGCCGGCCTGCGGAAAATTCCCGGAGTGCACGAAGTGCAAAGACTGCAGAAAATCTGAAAAGCAGTGGCTAGTTGCTAGGAAAGCCTTGTCATTCCGAACGCCGCGTTTTTCATCGCGGCGGAGGAATCTCAGTCTGCTCCGCCGTGGCGCGCCAGCCATCGTGGTCAGCCGCCGGCGACTGGATCCGAAGTCAATGGCAAAGTTGCACAGCCCGGAATAGCCACTAGCCATTACCGTTCCCCACGGCCTCTGCGTGCAGCGACTCTTCCAACCGCTCGCCCAGCCACGATTTCAATTGTTCCTTCACCACGGCGGGAACCTGAACGAACTCCAGCCCCGCATTGCCCTCGTTGTCGCGCCAGCACACTTCCGCGCTAATCTTGGCGCTCACCGGCGGTCCCGGCAAGGCAAGCTGCAAGACTACTTGATCCCCTACCCGTAGCGCCGGCGAACTGGTGAGCGCAATGCCGAGTTCGCTGATATTCACCGAGGTCGCCATAAAATCAGCGCGGGAGCCGCCCGAAACCTGCACCTGAATCCGCACCGGGCAACGAAAGTAGCGCCTTCTTTCGCTCACCATGAGCGGATAGGACACTTTGAGGGTTCGTACCAGAACCGCCGGAGGTATCGGCTTCACCAGCACGAAACTGGCCCCCGCGCGGAACGCGCTGGGCATTTCGTCATTGGCATTCAGAATGGCAATCACCACTGCCGCCTTGTGCGACGTCATTTCACGGGACGCCTTGAGCAGGTCCAGCGCCGCGGTCGCATCTTTGAAGTCCACGACGATCGCTTCGTACTTGGCATGGCACAATTTGCGCGCAGCCGAGGCAAAGTCCGAGCACACGTCCACGTGCATCGCCAGTTTGCCCATGTAGTAGCAAAGAAGGTCGATGGTCTGAATATCAGCGCTCACCAGCAGGGCCCGGACGCCTAGGTTCTTGGCGGGCACGAAGTCTCTTTTCTCTCTTTCCTCAATGGCGCGGTGATGGTGGCATAGACGAGGCGGAACTTCATATGGCGAGAACCTCGGGTATTTCCATCTCGCCGTGTTCGAAAGCGTGCACAAATGCGTCCACTACCGTGGGATCGAAATTTGTTCCGGCACTGGAGACGATCACCTGCTTGGCCTCAAACGGAGTCACCGCCCGGCGATAAGGCCGGTCGCTGGTCAGCGTGTCAAACGCATCCGCCACGGCCAGCACGCGGGCTTCGAGCGGAATCTCGTTGCCCTTGGCGGGACCATATCCTGACCCGTCGAACTTGTCATGATGGGCAATAATGATGGGCAGCACGCGCCGCAACGATCCTCCGACCGGCTCGAGCAAGGCCACGCCCTTCTGCACATGCCTGCGCATTTCCAGCATTTCCTCCGGCGTGAGGCTGGCCGCCTTGTAGAGAAGCTGGCGGCTGGTTTCGAGTTTGCCCACGTCATGCAGCAGAGCCGCCGCCCGCACGTCGTCCACCCGGTCCTGGTCGAATCCCATCTGCGTCGCAATCGATGACGCATAGAACGCCACCCGGTAAGAGTGGTTGTGCGTGTATTTGTCGTTCGAAATAAATTGCTGCAGAATCGTCAACAGGCCAAAGTAGGTTTGCCGCAGTTCCACCATATGACGTTCTTTCTTGTCATAAAGCGTTCCCATCGCATAAGCCGTGATCTCCAGCAGGCAGGCCCAGGTGACAAGCTCCGACCATTCCGCGTAGCTCAACGCAAACGGAGCTGTACCCGAAAAGAGCCCCGTATTTTTCCACATGAGTATCAACACCATGAAGATGCTGGCGGTAGCCGTCAGCACGGCGTGTCTTCGGCCATAAACGTACGCCGAAAAAATCGTGGGCAGCGTGTAGAGCCCCAGAATCATGCGGTGAGACTCCACCAGCCAGTTGAACAGCCCGGCAATCACGAACAGCGACAGCACCAGCCACAGCTCCTGATTGATCCGGGACAAACCAGCCTTGAATTTCGATGTGGAATCCGCGGCTCCTCCAGTAACCGTTCCAGGATTGCCCAGCACGCGCTCGTTCGCTAATGGCGATGTTGAATTCATTCCACGTCCTTTTCCGTTCGGCGGGAGGCTCTTATGAACGAGACTCCTCCCACCTTTGCTATCGGCAGGTTCCCGGCAGAACTTGAGCAGGAATGCTCTCGTAGCGACAGCCGCCCATTCGACTTCGCTCAGGGCAGGCTCCCGGCTGTCCCGCCGCGCTCAGCCAAGCGTTTTCATCCCAGTTCCGTCTAAGTTAGAATCTTCTAAGCCTCACGTTTTCGGACATAGGTTTCTGACTGGCAACCGACACTGCTTATGCGCGAAGTCATTTCCACCAAAGACGCTCCCCAGGCCATCGGCCCTTACTCGCAGGCCATCAAGGCCAACGGATTCATTTTCGTTTCGGGCCAGGTGGCCATCGATCCCGCGACTCAGCAGGTGGTCGCCGGAGACGCGGCCGCGCAGACCGACCGCGTCCTGCGCAACCTGTCAGAGATTCTGGAAGCGGCTGGCAGCGGACTCGGCAAAGTTGTCCGGGCCACCGTCTTCCTCAAGAACATGAGCGAGTTCGCCGCCATGAACCAGGTTTATGGAAAATATTTCAGTTCCGCTCCGCCCGCCCGCTCCACGGTGGAAGTGGCGCGCCTGCCCAAGGACGTGCTGGTGGAAATTGATGTGATCGCGCTGGAATAGAAAAACTCAACCACACCGAGAGACTACAAAAGCAATCAGCGAGCTGTGCAGGCAACCCCTGTGCACTCTGCGCCCTCTGTGGTTAATATGTTTTCGGAGGAAGCCATGACCAAGCGTTTGCTGGCAGGAGCCGCGATCCTCGCGCTCACTGCCGCATTTGCCATCGCCCAGACTGCGGCAAAGAAGCCAGCGCCTGCGGCCCGTCCCAACACCAACGCTCCCACCAGGGTGACTGGCGACGGAGTGAAAACCGATTCCGGCCTCCAATACTGGGAGATCCGGGTGGGCACCGGGGAAGTTGCCAAAGAGGGAAGCCGTGCGCGTGTGCACTATAGCGGCTGGCTCACCACGGGCAAAAAGTTTGACAGCTCCGTCGATAGGGGACAGCCCTTCGATTTCACCATCGGGAATGGCGAGGTCATCAAGGGATGGGAAGAAGGTGTCGCCGGAATGAGAGTGGGAGGCAAGCGCCAGTTGCGCATTCCCCCGGAACTCGGCTACGGCGCGGACGGCTCCCCGCCCACCATTCCCCCCAACGCCACGCTGATTTTCGACATCCAGTTACTGGCGGTGCAGTAGAAAGGCAAATCAAAACGGCTGAGGGCGCCCAGGCGGCATGACGACGAAATGTTTATGTGGGGACAGCCGCCTCGGCTGTCCGTCGAGCGAAGCTCGAGGTTTCCTGCGGCGCCCGCGCTCTTGGTTGGATTTAGTTCTGGACTACGCCTTGACCACTTTGCCGCTGCGCAAGCAGGACGTGCATACGCGCATGCGCTTGGCCGCGGTAGGGCCCACACGGGCATGCACCGGACGCAGATTCACATTCCAGCGCCGCTTGGTCACGTTGTGGGCGTGGCTGATGCGGTTTCCCGCCTGCGGCTTCTTGCCGCAAATATCACACTGTTGAGCCATAACGGGTACAGATTCCTTTCAGAAGTCGTCGGGTAAACCCTTATTCTACAGGACTTACGGCCGTCTGACAAATTCTCCGAGATACTCCCGTAGAGACAGCCGCCCTTCGACTCCGCTCAGGGCAGGCTCTCGGCTGTCCCGCCCAGCGCAGCGAGGCGGTTCTTGGCCAAGGTCGCCAAACTCCGCGGCTGCCAAAACCCGCTCTGACAGGGTAAAATACTAACTCTACAGGGGGAAGTCATGCGGAACAGCGGCAAAAAAAGCTTAATGGAAAATGTACTGGTTCTGGCTCTGATGGGCATTCTCGCCGGAGCAGCGGGCGGCCTCGCGATCGGCATCGTCACCGGACGCTCCGCATCCAGCAGCAGCAGCACCAGCAGCGCGCACTAACCGGGAAGCGTCCGCGGCTCCCCCAGTCGCGGATTCGATTCTGTCCCTGTGCGATACTGAAGCGATGCAGTCCCCGCTCCAGGCGCCCTCCGCGGCCACAGATCCTAAGTCCGTGAAGGTGAATCTCTCCACCGGCACCGGCGTGGATATCGAGTGGAAAGACGGCCACGTGTCCCACTACAACTTTGTTTACCTGCGCGACGCCTGCCCCTGTGCGCTATGCGAAGACGAGCGCGCCCAGGCTGGCCGCAAACACGGCGAGCCCGCGAAACTTGCTCCCGGAACCCTGCCCATGTTCAAGCCCGCCGCCAAGCCGCTCTCGGCGGAAGCCATCGGCAAATACGCCATCAAATTCAACTGGAACGACAAGCACGACCTCGGCCTCTACTCCTGGAAATTTCTGCGCGAAGTCTGCCCCTGCGAAGAATGCAAAGCGGTCAGAGCGGGAGCCGAAGTCTGATGCCTGAGCCTGCCCGCCGGACCCGCTTCCCGAGTAAATTCTGATTCAAGCGTTAGCCGTACACTGTGCCCCCTGTGTCCTCTGTGGTCTACGCTTTTAGGTGGAACAACGCTAACCATGCAAGAAGGCAAATTCAGCAGAACCGCGCAGCGTGTGGCCATTCGCCGCGCCGCGCACCAGCTTCTCGACGAGCCCAAAGTTCTCGACGATCCTCTCGCCTTACGGATCATCGGCGCCGAAGCCGCCGCCGCGCTTCGCTCCGACCCGAAGGAGCATCACGCTTTTTCCCGCGCCTTCCGCGCCTTCATGGCCGCGCGCAGCCGCTTTGCCGAAGACGAACTGGCCCGCGCTGCTGAAAGTGGAGTGCCGCAACCACGCGTGACGCAATACGTAATCCTCGGCGCCGGACTCGATACCTTCGCCTATCGCAACCCACATCCCGGCCTGCGCGTATTCGAGATCGACCACCCCGCCACGCAAGCCTGGAAGCGCGAGCAACTTCAGGAAGCAGGCATTCCGATCCCCCCGTCTTTGACGTTTGTCCCTGTCGACTTCGAGCACCAGACCCTCGCCGAGGCGCTCGCCCGCTCCGGACTGGCTACAAGCGCTCCAGCATTTTTCTCCTGGCTGGGCGTGACGCCGTATCTCACCCGCGAAGCCTGCATGACCACTCTCCGTGTGATCGCGAGCATGCCCGCAGGCAGCGGCGTAGTCTTCGATTTCGCCATCGACCCAGCGCTGCTCAATGCGGGCCAAAGACAAGCGCTCGATGCGCTCTCCAAACGCGTAGCCGCCGCTGGAGAGCCCTTCCAACTCTTCTTCGACCCCGCAAAATTGCAGCACGAACTGAAAACCCTGGGCTTCCACCGCACCGAATTCCTGCAAGGCGCGCAAATCAACGCCCGATACTTCAAAGATCGCGCCGACGGCCTCTGCGTCCGCGGCGGCCTCGGCCATCTGATGAGCGCGTGGGTGTGAGGCAGAGGTAGGGAAGTCCTGGTTCCCGAATCGAGGCTCCTGTGGATTCCCTGTGATATCCGTCACAGACTTGCAACTGGTTGTTTGTGAAGATCAGCCTGACCGCGGCTCCCGTCCTCCATCACGTCTCTAGTGCCGGAGGCACGCAATGTGAAAGCCCGGCACGGCAGTGCCGGGTAGCGGGGGAAAGACAACCGAGTCCCGGAGCGACGTCACGATGTCCCATACATATCCCAACGTCCTAATCCATTGCGTATTCAGCACGAAGAACCGGATCGATTTAATCCCTGATGAACTCCTTGAAAAGCTCCGCATGTATTTCGTCGGGATTGGCAAGAATCACGACATTCCCGTGCTCTGCGCGGGAGGCACTGCCAACCACGCCCACCTATTGATCGCACTCCCTGCCAGCATGCCGCTCGCGAAGGCCGTGCAGGTTCTCAAAGCCAATTCCTCGCGTTGGCTGGGCGAGCATGGCTTCGATTTCGCCTGGCAGGAGGGCTACGGAGCATTCAGCGTGAGCACGTCCAACGTGAAGGTCGTGAGGCACTACATCGAGCATCAAGCCGAGCATCACGCAAGGCATTCCTTCGAGGATGAATTCGTCTCGCTCCTGCGAAAATGCAATGTGGCCTACGATCCACAATTCGTCTTCGGATGATGAAGTGACGTCCCTACGGGACTCGTTTCCTCAGGCGCACCTAACCCGGCACTGCCGTGCCGGGCTTTCCCATGTCGCCGCTTCGCGGCTGGAGCCTCGTTGCGGGAACCCCGGAGGCTTTCCTGCGACCTGGATTTATTTTTTTGCTGCCGCAGCCGGTGCGAACCAATCGGCGAAGGCTTTCGCATTCGGCGTTCCCACTCCGGTGATGTCGTCCCAACCTACCTTGGTGGTCATATAGTAGGTTTTGCCGAAAGAGACCACCAGGGCCGTATCTTCCTCGAAGGGATAGTTCCAGATCGTGCTGTAGAAATTACCGAACAGCGGCTCCACAACTTCCAATGTTTCCCCCGCATTGTAGCGATGGGTCACCGAGCTCGACTCCTCGATCACCGCAGTGACATTGTTCCCGGGAGTGTAGGGGACGATATCGGTGATGGTAGTTGGCGGCATGGAATACAAATAGGGAGCAGCCTGGCCGAGCGCCGCTCCGGCCTCCTGGTTGGCGATTGCCCACAACGCCGAGAACATAGGAGTCGATACGCTGGTGCCGCCCACGGCGTACCAGACCTGCTCAGGAATCTGCGTGGGTTCGCTAATCAAAACCACGACTCCGGTGAACGGGTCCGCCAGCCAGGAAACATCCGGCACCTGGCGAAACTTTCCCGGCACGGCGCCCTTTTGAAACGGCGGCTTCGCGAAGAACGCGCTCGGTCCACCTCCAGACCCGCCGGCAAAGCCATAGAAGTTATAGGCTTGCGGAGGATCGTTAATCACTCCCCCCTGCATCAGGATGGACTCATGGGTCTCCCATCCGGTTTGGAACAGAATGGAGTTATCCGCGTTCAGCGCCACGCTGACGCCGCCTACCCCGGTAGCGTAGGGAAGATTCGCCGGCATGCTGACCGTGAGCGGAATGTGCTCCGTCAGGTAGTCAGCTGCGTCGCCAGAGGCGAAGTTACTCGAAATACCGGAAATGGCAGACATTTCCGCGATCAGATTCTCTTTCTCCAATTCGGTGGCCGGGACGAAGAACTCCGGCGAGCCAAAGCTGCCCGAGATGACATTTCCCAGGCCATAATTCACGGCGTAGAGCCAGGCATCGTCGATGTCCTCGTAGGCAGCCGTAGCCGGGACCACGAGGTCAAGGTTGGCGCCGGGAGCAATGGCGTGCGCCCACTCCACATCGAGATTGATCTCCAGATCGACCCCGGCACACTGCGACGGGGTGGGAATGTCAATGATGTTGAAGTTCGACGAACTCAGCTTTGGCAAGCCGAATTTCTTCGAAAACACGTTCGCATCCGCCAGGATCGTCGGCGAACCGCACCAGTCAAGAATGACAATCGTCTGTCCGCTACCGCTGTAGCCCTCGGCATACAGCCCGTTCAAATTGTAGGCGCCGTAAACATTCGCCGGCGAATAGGCGCAGCCCAGCGGACCCGAGTTGTATCCGTTGCCCGTGTAGGTAGCCTTCGGATACGTGCCCGAGAAGTCGAAGGTCTCGGTTCCCGGGCTCGTGAAACAAACCGTCTGAAAGAAGCTGGAGTCCTGCGCGGCGGCCGCGTGGGCCAGATCCGCCCGATTGGTGGAAGAAGCCGCCCCCAGGCTGGTGGGCCGCAGATCGGCGGGACGAAGATCCAGAGGATGTTCAAACTCGCCATTATCGAGTCCGGAAACAGACTGCGCCAGAGCAGCGGCCGGTCCCTCGATGTAGGGGTCGTTGGCGTTCGCACGCAGAACTTTGTTGCCCACCTGGTAATCGTTGAGCTGGATGCGGAAAGCTTTCTCGACATCGGCGACCGTGCCCCGCGCTCGAACATAGAAATTGTTGGGCCCGACCTTGACCACCTTCAAGTTGTGCGACGCGAAAAAGTCCTGCACGATTCCGGCTTCCGCTGCGGTAGGCGCAAACCGGGCGGCGATATCGGAACTCTTCAGCCAGTGGCGATAGTTGGGTGAGTCCGGGTTGTAAAGATCGCTGGCCAGCGCATCCATCGCGGCCCGGTTGTGTGGGTTCAACCAAATGCTCACCTCGATGGTCTGCGAAGGGTCCTCCGTACGCAGGTTGGTTGCCGTTGCCACATACGCGGGAGTGTTGTGGGCGATGAATTGACCATCGGCCGCGCGGGCTGGGAGAACGATCGCCGCCAGCATCGAGGACAAAAGTGCCACAAAGCACAGCCGCGGGAGCAGCAAACTATCGAAGGTGGACGGACGAAGGGAACGTTCCTTATTCTCTGCGATCACGATTTCTCCTTAGGGGTCCCGAATCTGGCGACGGCCGCAAATCGGCTTAATAGCAGGCCGAGGTCAAACCGCACTCCCGAAGGAAAACCCGGACTCGGCCCAGAGAAGCAGCAACTGCCTATGGCAGGGTTTTATAGCACAGAACCGCTCTCCGTTGGCCAACTTTTGGCTCCCTCACCAGGGTTTTATCTAGAAAATGCAACGTCGCCTACGATCCGCAATTCGTCTTCGGATAAAAAGTGTCGTCCCTACGGGACTCCGTTCCTCATGTGCCCTTAACCCGGCACTGAGCCTGCCCTGAGCGAAGTCGAAGGGTGCCGGGCTTTCCCATGCCGCCGCTTCGCGGCTCGGGCATCCTGTAAAATTAAATCATCATTCCCGGAGCCACTTCCGCATTGTCTTTTCTCGATCAACTCAACCCGCAGCAGCGCGAGGCCGTCGAAACTACCGAGGGCCCGGTGCTGATCCTCGCCGGTGCGGGCAGCGGCAAGACGCGCGTCATCACCTACCGCATCGCCTACCTCATCGAGCACAAGGGCGTGATGCCGGAATCCATCCTGGCGATGACCTTCACCAACAAGGCCGCCGCTGAAATGGGCGAGCGCGTCGAAAAACTTGTCGGCGGACTCAGCATCGCCAAGCCGGTTATCTCCACGTTCCATTCTTTCTGCGTGCGCGTTCTGCGTCGCGACATTGAAGCCCTGCAGATTCCCTCGACCGTGCCGGGCAAACCGCCGATCGGCCACACGAAAAAATTCGTCATCTATGACGAGAGCGACCAGCAGGCCGTGGTCAAAGGCATCATGAAGCGCCTCGGTCTCGACGACAAGCAACTCACCCCGCGCATCGTGCTTGGCCGCATCTCGTGGGCGAAAAATCACATGCTCAATCCGCAGGAACTCTACCTGCAATCGGCCGATCCCAAGACGGAAAAAATCGCGCACCTGTTCGAGGAATATCGCAAAGAACTGCTTAAAGCCAACGCCCTCGACTTCGACGACTTGTTGCTCGAAGCCACGCGCCTGCTGAAGTCCGCGTCCCACGTCCGCGAATATTACAACCGCCGTTTCCAATACCTGCTCATCGACGAATATCAGGACACCAACCGCCCGCAATACGAACTCATGCGTATGCTGGCCGGTGAGCGCCACAACGTGTGCGCCGTGGGCGACGAAGATCAGTCGATTTATTCCTGGCGCGGCGCCGACATTCGCAACATTCTGGAATTCGAGCAGGATTTTCCCGAAGCCAAGATCATCCGCCTCGAGGAGAATTACCGCTCCACGCAAAACATTTTGCAGGCCGCGTCCGCGGTGGTCGCAAACAACATCCGCCGCAAAGGCAAGAATCTCTGGACCGCGCGCCAGGGCGGCACCAAAATCGGCTACTACGAAGCCCCCGACGGCGAAAACGAAGCCCTCTTCGCCGCCGACCACATCGCCAAGTATCTCCGCGAGGCTGGGCAACATAACGAAAACGGCCGCGAGACTCCGCGCGCCGCCGTGCTCTATCGCACTAACTCGCAGTCGCGGCTGTTTGAAGAAGCCATGCGCCGCTATGGCCTCAAATACAAAGTAGTCGGCGGATTCTCTTTCTACGAGCGCTCCGAAATCAAAGACCTAATCTCGTACCTCAAAGTTATCCAGAATCCCGACGACTCCATCTCGCTGCTGCGCGTAATCAACACTCCCACCCGCGGCATCGGCAAAGGCACCATTGACACGCTCGAACACCTGGCGCTCGAAACCGGATTGTCGTTGTGGGGAGCAATCGGCGAAGCTATTCGCCGCCAACTCCTGCCGCAGCGCGCCCTGGCATCACTAAGAAGTTTCCGGCAGCTGATCGAAGACGCGAGAGCAATGCAGTCGGGAACATTCGCCGAGCAACTGGGAGAATCTATTCGGGAAGAATCTTTGCCAGAGGAAGCAGCACGAGAGTCATCGAAAGCCCTGGCACCATTACAGACCATGTGGGGACAGCCGCCCTCGCCTGTCCAGCGGGGCGAAGCCCCGCCATCCTCCGGTGAAGCTAACGAGAGCACGGAAGCAGACGCTATCACCGCGGACGCGACCGCCTTCGATCCCACCGAATTCACTAACTTCTCCTTCGACTTCGGCGCCGCTGATCCGGAGGCGGATGACGCAGTGGAACCGGCCTCCCTCGGCGACAGCCTGCCAGATGCCGATGCCACACAACCTGATCCTGCGGAATCGTCCGTGACCGCCGACTCGTTTCCAACCCCCACAGTAAGCACCGCCGACCTCCTCAAATTCCTCATCGACCGCACCGGCTACATCAAACTCCTCGAAGCCGAAGACACGCCCGAAGCCTACTCCCGCATCGAAAATCTGCGCGAACTGGTCAACGCCGCCGCCGACTCCCGCGACCGCGCCGAAACTCTCGACCAGTTCCTCGACCACGCCGCCCTCATCGCCGACACCGACGACTACGACCAGCGCTCGCAAATCACGCTGATGAGCCTGCACGCCGCCAAAGGCCTGGAATTCCCGCTGGTATTTTTAAGCGGCCTCGAAGAAGGCCTGTTCCCGCACTCCCGCACTATGCTCAATCCCGACGACATCGAAGAAGAACGCCGCCTCGCCTACGTCGGCATGACCCGCGCCATGGATCAGCTCATCCTCACCCGCGCCGTCTACCGCCGCCGGTACGGCAGCGACCTCCCCGAAGCCAGCGTCCCATCAAGATTCCTGGAGGAAGTTCCGGCGCCCCTGATCGAAGAGCTTGGCAGACGCAGCGCCCGCACAGGAACTGGTTATGTGGGTTCGGATCGTGTGGGGACGGGCACTCTTGCCCGTCCAGCGGGGCGCAGCCCCGCCGCCTTCGATGATGCCACCTCTACCCACTATTCCTACGAAGACGAAGACCAAAGCTCATCCTGGCAGCAAGGACCGGGTGGGGACAGCCGCCCTCGGCTGTCCAGCGGGGCGAAGCCCCGCAGCTCTTCGCCCACGGCTCCCGCCCGTCCCTACAACTCCATCGAGAACATCGCCGAGTTCTTCGCCAGCCGCGGCAAAAAATTCACCGTCCCGAAAACTCCCGTCGAAGAGCCCACCGGCAAGCGCGGATTCCGCCCCGGGCAGAAGGTTCGCCATCCCAAATACGGCGAAGGCACCGTCTACCAGCGCGAAGGAGAAGGCGAAGAAGCCAAGATTACGGTACAATTCCCTCGCTTCGGTTTGAAGAAGCTGGTAGAGAAGTACGCCCAGCTGGAGCGAGCATAGACCACGTAGCGACAGCCGCCCGTTCGACTTCGCTCAGGGCAGGCTCTCGGCTGTCTCGCCGAGCAAAGCGAGGCGGCGCACTTCTCGACACGAGGTGCGAAAGAAACACCCGAGACATAAACGCCCAAGACACCATACGATAGAAGAAGAGACAGAAAAGAAATAGAAAAACGAAGAAGAGGACATCAACCGCATTCATGGCAAACACATCCAAGCTGACCAAAGAAGAACGCAAGAAATCCAAACGCGCCTCCCGCAAGAAACGCAAAGCGGAAAAGCCGCTCAAGCCCCGCGACTACGCCCGCGGATCGAAAAAGCCCAAAGTCAAGAAGCTGGCCCGCGGCCAGGCGAAGCGGTAAGCGCACCATAATTCGTGGAGGAGCGGGCGCCCTCGCCCGCTCCGTCGCGAAGCGACGCAGGTTTTAAGCTGAAGGCTGATAGCTGACAGCCGAGCTCCAGGAGACCACAACCGCTTGTCACAACCACCGACGGAGCCCGCCGCAACCATCCGGTCGTCCATCCGCACCTCCGACAACCAGCTTCTCTGCTGCAAGTCCATCGACAAGCTGATCTCGGATTCCGAGAACCCGGAAAACCGGCTCAGCAAATCGCTAGGCCCCTGGTCGCTGACCGCGCTCGGCATCGGTGCCATCATTGGTTCCGGCATTTTTATTCTCACCGGCACGGCGGCCGCCGGAGAATATTTCCAGGCTCCGTCCCTCCTGCACGCCCAGGCGCTCGACGTAATCATCAATTTCGTGCGCACCGGCAGCACTGCGGGAGCGCTCATGCACGGCCGCCCGCCCGCCGGACCATCGATTGCGATTTCGTTTTTCCTGGTGGCGATCGCCTGCAGCTTCGCCGGACTCTGCTACGCCGAGCTGGCCTCGATGATCCCCATCGCCGGCAGCGCCTACACCTACTCGTATGCCACGCTCGGCGAAATTTTCGCCTGGATCATCGGCTGGGACCTGATCCTCGAATACGTAGTCTCGAACGTCGCGGTCGCCGTCGGCTTTGCCGGATACACGAAGGCGCAGCTGGCAGTGTTCGGCCTCAACTTGCCCGACAAATGGGCGAGCCCGGTCTGGGCCGGCGGAGTGTGGACGGGCGCATATTTCAATCTCCCCGGCTTCCTCATCGTTTTCCTTCTCACGCTGCTGCTGGTACGCGGAGTGAAGGAGTCGGCCGAGACCAACAACATCATGGTGACGGTAAAAATCGGCGCCATCCTCACCTTCCTGGTCGTCGGCGGAATGTTGGTGAAGCCCGCAAACTGGGTGCCCTTCGCACCTTCTGGCTTCGCCGGAATCGTCACCGGCGGCGCCATCGTTTTCTTTACCTACATCGGATTCGATTCCGTCTCCACCGCAGCCGAAGAGTCCCGCAATCCGCAAAAAGATTTGCCCTTCGGCATCATCATGTCGCTGATCGTCTGTACGCTCCTCTACGTCGGCGTCGCCGTCGTACTGCTCGGCATGATGAAATACACTACCTTCGTCTCCGGCGCAGCCGCCGAAGCGCCTGTGGCCTACGCCATGAAATATCTTGGCGTTCACCCATTCTTCCGCTCGGTCATCGTGATCGGAGCGCTCACCGGCATGATCTCTTCGTTGCTCGTGTTTCAGTACGGCCAGGCGCGCATCTGGTATGCCATGTCCCGCGACGGCTTGCTTCCGAAGTTATTTTCCGCGGTGCACCCGAAGTACAAGACGCCCTACTGGTCCACCTGGATCGCCTGTTTCGCCGTAGGAATTCCCGCGGGCCTCGTCGACATCGGAGACGCCGCCGACCTCGCCAACATCGGCACGCTGTTCGCCTTCGTCCTGGTTTCGCTGGGAGTGATCCTGCTCCGCCGCCGCCAGCCCGATCGCAAGCGCGCCTTCCGCGTCCCGTTCGTCCCGTGGTTCCCGCTGATTTCCGTCGTGCTCTGCGGCGGCCTGATGTTAGGCCTCACCCTGATCACCTGGCTCCGCTTCGTGATCTGGCTTGGTCTGGGATTGCTGATCTACATCTTCTACAGCCGCCACCGCAGCGAGTTTGCGAAGAAATAAGCTTTGAGCTCTTAGCCATTAGCTCTTGGCCAAAACCCGCCGTTGTCATCTTTTCGACCGGGCCCCCAAATAAACTTTGTCATCCTGAGCGCAGCGGATCGACGAGCGAAGCGAATCGACCCGCGCAGTCGAAGGATCCCTGCAATCGTGTGTTGCCGCCGCAAGGTAGCGAGGTAATGAACGCAGGTTCCAGAGTTATAATGTTTTCGAGAAGGGAATGACGAGCGTCCACATCACCCCGCAGATGGACTCCCCAGCCCGACGGGTCGCTCGGACGTTGCTCCTGACGGCGATCGGAGTTGTAACTTTTGTCGTAATTGACCGCATTTTGCGTCGTCAGATTGAACCTGTAGATTTGGCAGCCTTCGCAGTTTGCCTCGCCGTCTTTATGTTCTGGTCCGATAGGGCCGCCTCCACCTTCGATCTTGAGGTCGATGGCGATCAGATGCGGGTGGTGCAACATGGCCACATCAAACAGACCGTTTCAAAAGAGCGCATTCGCTACGTTCGCGAGCGGAGCGGCAACTTCGTCGGAAATCCGATGTTGGTCATCTCGGAGCGGGGCGCGGTCGGAACGCTCTTCCTGGGTGGTATCGCCGTTCCCGTGGGCATCCCCGAATACGAGCATATCAAGACCCAGGCCTTGGGTTGGGTAGAGAACTCCAAGAAGTAAATTCCGGCAGGCGCTTGCATTCCACGCCGCCTGCGCTTCACTGGAACTTCGTATAACTTCGTGCCCTTTGTGGCTATTTCTTTTTTCTCCGTGCATCCGTGTCTCCGTGGTAAATGCTCCCCTCACTTCTCCCCTTCACTCAAAAACAAATACCTCCCCCGCAACTCATCCTTCTGCGCCTCCGGCTTCGCGCTCAAATGCATCACCGGCCACCCATCCGCCGGAGAGTACACCTGCCACTTCGCCAGCCCCGGACCATTCGGATCTCCCCTGCGCGCAAAGTTCGCCCAATATTTCTGCATCATGGCGCTCAGCGCGCGATCTTCCGGACGCCACGTCACATCCTTCTTGGAATCCAGTTGCCCGAACACATACTCAATCTCCGCCGAGTGATACGCTCCCCGCGGCTGCCCCTTATCGTCGGGCGGCAGCGACAAATCAAACCGATAGCGGTACACCGGCTGCCTCCCGGTCTTTACTTCCGCCTCCAGCCATTTCCAAGTTCCGAACGCAATAAAACGATCCCCCGCGAAGTCTGCCATCGACCGCTGCGCCTGCTCTTCGTTCTCACCCGGATACAGCTTCAGAAATTCCGCCGCCCTCGCGCCAAACTCCTTGTCTGCCGTGGCTTTCAGAGTTTCCATCGCCGTCTTATCCGGCGGGAACGGATGCAATCCCTCCTCTTCGTGATTCCATCCCGCCAGCAGCGCCACGTCATTCTGTTTCGCCGCGGCGTAAATCGCGGGCACCGACTCCGGCAAAAAATATCCATCCACATCCGGACCGAACGAGAACGCTCCCGGCCCGCCCGGCTTCGAAAACGCGTCCAGCAACTTCTGCGCCGGGATCGCCCGCAACTCCGCCAACGTGCTGACTCCCAGCTGCGCACTTGCCAGCTTCGCATCTTTTTCTTCGCGCTCCGCCCGCGGACCAAACCTCAGCCCGCGATTCGAGAACGCCGCTCCACTTTCGCCAATCGCCTTCCGGAACAATCCCTTCGCCAACGGAGACGCAATCTGCGCGCTCACCGAAAATGATCCCGCGCTCTCGCCAAAAATCGTCACGTTTCCGGGATCGCCTCCGAACGCCGCAATATTTTCATGCACCCAGCGCAGCGCCGCCGTCTGATCGAGCAGCCCATAATTCCCCGCCGCATGGTGCTCCGATTCTTTCGCCAGCTCCGGATGCACAAAAAATCCAAACATTCCCAACCGGTAATTCATGCTCACCACGATCACACCCTGCTGCGCGAGGATCTCTCCGTGCTGCCGCGGTTCCGAGGTCCCGCCCGCGACGAATCCTCCGCCATAAATCCAGACCATCACCGGAAGTTTCCCCTGCGCCTTCGCCGGCACCCAAACGTTCAGCGACAAACAATCTTCACTCTGACCCGGGTCGGGGAATACCATATCGCCGTAAACATTCGTCTGCATGCAATGCGATCCAAATTCAGTAGCCTTGCGCACGCCGTCCCACTTCGCCACCGGCACCGGCGGCTTCCACCGTAGTTCGCCCACCGGCGCCGCTGCGTAAGGGATGCCGAGAAACGCATGCACCGTACCCATTTCCTTTCCTTCGACTACTCCGGATGCCGTCTTCACCTGCAGCGCCAACTGGGCCTGTGCGGAAAACGCAGCAGTAATAATCACTGCGGCCACCATCGCCAGCAAGAACATTCGAGGAACGATGCGCATATCAAACAGTCCTTTCGTCACGGAAAGTGTTCGCACGCCCCGCGATTGTAAACGGAAATCCCGTTCTCATGCTCCTCAGATCTCAGCTTGCTCTTACTAACCCCTGGTCCCTGACCCCTGGTCCCTGCTTTCCCTCCCCCGCCTCACGCACTACAATCAATCCATGCCGTCCGCGCCAGACCGGCCACCTTCCAGTTTCATCCGCCAGCTCCCCAAGGCCGAACTGCACCTGCATCTCGAGGGCGCGGTTGAACCCTCCACTCTGCTCGAACTCCGCGAGCGCCACGGCGACCGTACCACCCTCGCCGAAACCACCCAGCTTTACAACTACACTGATTTCCCCAGCTTCCTCATGGCGTTCAAAGCCGTCAGCGAGCATCTCCGCGGTCCCGACGACTACGAGTTCATCACCTACCGCCTCATGCAGCAACTGAAAGCGGAAAACATTCTCCACGCCGAAGTTTACGTCGCGGTCGGCGTGTGCCTGCGCCGCAAGCAGGATTTCCCCGCCATCTTCGACGCCCTCGAGCGCGGACGCATCCGCGGCGCCCGGGATTTCGGCGTCTCGCTGCTCTGGATTTTCGATGCCACCCGCCACTTCGGCGTCGAACAGGCGCAGAGAGTTTTCGAACTCGCTGTGTTCTACCGCGAGCGCAACGTGGTCGGCATCGGCATTGGCGGCGACGAAGTGAAAGGTCCGCCCGAACTTTTCCGCAGCGTCTACGCCTATGCTCTCGACCACGGTCTCCGCGCCACCGCCCACGCCGGCGAAACCGGACCGCCCGAATCCATCTGGGGAGCGCTCAACCTCCGCGCCGAGCGCATCGGCCACGCCCTCACTGCCGCGCAGGACGCCGACCTGATCGACGAACTCGGCCAGCGCCAGATCCCCGTCGAACTCTGCCTCACCAGCAACGTGCGCACCGGTGTGTGCCCCACAATCGCCGAGCATCCCGCCAAGCGTTACTTCGATCAAGGCGTGATGATCACTCTCAACACCGACGACCCCGCCCTGTTCGGCACAACTTTGAATCGCGAATACCAGCTTGCCCAGGACACCTTCGCCTTCACCGACGAACACCTCCGCGAACTAGCCCGCAACTCCTTCGAAGCCTCATTCCTCCCCGCCGAAAAAAAACTAGAATTCCTGAACCTATTCGACGCCGCCGCGGCCCGATGACCGCTCGCGTCCTGTAGAGACCATGTGGGGACAGCCGCCCTCGGCTGTCCGGCCGGGCAAAGCCCGGCGGCCTACCACGAACCCCATTTGCAAAACCGCCGAGAGTCGGTCTAGCCTTTTCTGCGAACTGAGAACTGAGAACCGGAAACTCCTCCATGCCGCTCCGCCCCATCCTTCAACTCGGCAATCCCATCCTGCGCAAAAAATCCCGCGCAGTCGCAAACCCCTCCGCCCCCGAAATCGCCGCCCTGATCCAGGACCTCGCCGACACCCTGGCCCACTGGCGCGCCACCACCGGCTACGGACGCGGCATCGCCGCCCCTCAACTCGGCATCCTCAAGCGCGTGATCTTCCTGCAACTGCCCGGCCAAAAGCCCTGGCCCTTCATCAATCCGGAAATCATCGAACGCAGCAAAGAAAAAATAACAGTCTGGGACGCCTGCCTCAGCTTCCTCTCCATCTTCATGCAGGTCGAGCGCCACCGCGAAATCACTGTGAGCTACCAAGACACAGAAGGCACGCACCACGAATTGCGCGCCGGAGACGACCGCAACCTCTCCGAACTCCTGCAGCACGAAATCGATCACCTCGACGGAATCCTAGCCGTCGACCGCATCACCGACATAAAAACCCTCTGTACCCGCGAAGAATTCGAATCCCGCCACCGCGCCGGTAGCCCATACGCACCAACGCCCACGTAGAGACAGCCGCCCGTTCGACTTCGCTCAGGGCAGGCTCTCGGCTGTCAAGCCGAGCGCAGCAGTCAGCTAATGCGCAAACTCCCCGCTCAGTTGAAGCAGAGAAAAATCCGGAGACGTGGGCGCAAGTCGGATCTCGACAGAGTAGTCTCCTTCGCCGGCGACGCCCACCCCTTCAATCTCGTGGAGCGCCCACAGATTGCGAAACTTCACGATCCGCGCATGATCATATTGCAACTCGAGCAGGTGAGCCTGTCGCCAGAGGATTCTCTCTCCGCGCATCGACTCACCCCAGACCAGAGCCTTGTCCGGGTCAGCCGGAACTGCGTACCCTTTTCGCACCACGTACAAATACCATTCGATGCCGCCGAGTGCGCCTCCCCAGTAGTCGCTCACGAGCACGGCATCAAAGTGGCCATCCGGCGAGGTTACGCGAATCTCTTCGTGGCGGTCAGGATGGCGACCCGACGAGCCGCGCAGCAGACGCGATCCAAACAGGCAGCAGCAGAATCCCACGATAAACAACAGACAGCCCGCGAAAAGCGAGAGTTTCGGTTTCCACATGGACTCGGAGTTTACACTCTAGGCGATGCCTCAGACTCTCAAATTCCGCCGGCTTCGCGGCCCCTACGCCATCCTCCGCCTCGCCCCGGACGCGCCCATCCCCGCCTGGGCCACGAGCCGCGAGTTCACCTCGATCACCCGCACCGCCGACGAACTCTCCATCGTCTGCCCCGCCGGCAACATTCCGAAAGATGTCGCCGCCGCCTCGCGCTGGACGTGCCTGAAGCTCGAAGGCCCATTCCTGTTTTCGCAGACTGGAATCCTGCTCTCGTTCATCCAGCCGCTTTCCGGCAACGGCGTCCCCATCTTCGCCGTCTGCACCTACGACACCGACTACATCTTGATCCAGGAAGAGCACATGGGCGGAGTGGTAGAACTCTTGCGTCAGGCTGGACACGAATTGATCTCCTAGTTTCCTTCGCCGCTGAAACGCCGCTGTTCGCCCCTCGAAACCTTCCGCACGCTGCTACCCCGCATGCACTTAAGGTGCGTCTATGCTGTAATAGAAGTTTAGTCATCATGCCCTCGACCCTCACCACCCTGCGCCGACGCGCCAAAGCCCTCCACCGCAACCTGCGCGGGGCGAGCATGGCTGTGCGCGCTCTCGCCTCGACCGACCATCCGCTGCTGGCGCACATCATTCCCATGCGCCGCTGCAACCTGGCGTGCACCTACTGCAACGAGTTCGATGATTTCTCGAAGCCCGTGCCCATCGAAGAAATGTATCGCCGCATCGACAAGCTGGGTGCGCTGGGCACCGCGGTTGTGACGATTTCCGGCGGCGAGCCGCTGATGCATCCCGAGCTCGACGACGTGATCCGCCGCATCCGCGCCAATGGCATGATCGCCGGACTCATCACCAACGGCTATCTCCTGGTGGCGGAACGCATTCAGCGCCTCAACCGCGCCGGACTCGAGTGGCTGCAGATTTCCATCGACAACGTGAATCCCGACGAAGTTTCGAAGAAGAGCCTGAAAGTTCTCGACCGCAAGCTCGAACTGCTCGCCGAACACGCTGACTTTCACGTGAATATTAATTCGGTCGTCGGTAGCGGCATCTCGCATCCGCAGGATGCGCTGGTGATCGGCAAGCGCGCCATCGCGCTCGGGTTCACTTCGACCATCGGCATTATTCACGATGGCAGCGGCCAGCTGCAGCCGCTGGGCGAAGAAGAGCGCCGCATCTACCACGAGATGCAGTCGCTGGAAAAAAGCAGCTTCACCCGCGTCCATGCTTTTCAGGACAACATTGCGAAAGGTCAAAGTAACGACTGGCGCTGCCGCGCCGGCGCGCGCTATCTCTACATCTGCGAAAACGGGCTGGTGCACTACTGCTCGCAACAGCGCGGCTATCCTGGGGTTCCGCTCGAGACTTACACCCGCGACGACCTGCGCCGCGAGTTCGTCACTGAGAAATCGTGCGCGCCGCATTGCACCGTGTCGTGCGTGCATCAGGTATCAATCTTCGATTCCTGGCGCGCCCCGCAGAATCCCGCCGGGGCCGCGGGCGAACTCGTACAAATCAAATAGCGCCGCCGGATTGCGCACGCGATCGATGTCATCCCGAACGCGGCCGAAGGCCGGGTGAGGGACCTTACGATGCGCTCGCGGTGGCATGAACGCGTACGGGGGACTTAGCTGGCGTCGGCGTGGGGGGTGTTCCCGTTTACGACAGGAATGCTGCGGTCAGACGTAAGGTCCCTCACAGCGCCTTCGGCCCTGTTCGGGATGACATCGTTGCTGCGGTTGTGGCAGAGAGCGTGGTCGGCGCTTTGCCTTTGACATGAGTCAGTTGCAGGCCGCGGCGGGTGCATTCCCGTGTCCATGGCGGATTGTGCTTTCCGATGTTCGCCGTCTGTTCGGGTGCTGCTGAGTTTTCAATAGCTTAGAGATAATGGCCGGTTTGCAGGCGATTCCAGCGCCTCGAATCGGGCGGCTGAGGTTTTCCCCGCTCCCACCCGCTAACGACGCGCACACGGAAAGTCTGTGAGTTCCAGAGCCATCCTGCGCGGCGATCTGAATGGGAAATTCTCGTCCAGCCTGAAGACCGTTTTGTGGATTATCAATAACTTAGAGATAAGTGCATGAAAACAAAGAGACGGTGCGGCCAGGCAGCGTCCTGTCTGTTTTCAAGCACTTACAAATTGCGCATTGAAAACAAAGGGCGACCGTGGACTTTGGACCTCAGACCTTTGGGCGTCGAACCGCGGTCCGTACTCGGACCTGTGGCGCCGGGCTTCGCCCAGGCTTGGACAGCCGAGGCGGCTATCTCCACATGGCCTGACTTAGCCGGCCTCCGGTCCGAAGCCCGAAGCCCGAAGCCCGAAGCCTAAGGTCCTAGCCTTACTTCTTCGGTTGCGCTGAGGGTGGAAGGATTCCGTTCAGGCGCAGATACATGGCTGCCGCGGCGTAGTGATCGGACCAGCCGCTGGCGAGGATCAGCGCCGCCATGGCACGCGGACCTTTGCGTCCGCCAAAAAGTTCGATGCTGTCGGCCAGCTTCGAGTCATCCATCTTGCCCAACGCGTCGGTGCAGAAATCGAATGACGCCTTGGCTGCGGCGAGCTGCTTATCTTTCGAGTCCGTCTCTTTAAGTTCGTCCACTTTCGGGGCGGGCACGTCGGCCGCCTTGGCGCATAGACCGTTATTAAACTCGGTGATGTGGACCACCAGATGCGCAAAACTCATCTGGTCGGGCGTGGGCTTGTAGCTGAACTTGTCGGCGGGCATGGCCTCGATGGCGGCGAGGGTGTTCTTCGCGCGCCCCGACAGCATGAAGCGCAACGACGTGCTGACGGGATCCTTGACGGGCGCGGCGGCGGATGAAGCCTGCGCGAAGCTGGGTGTGGCGCCGATCAGGCACACGGCGAATGCACAAAACAAAACCAAACAAACTGCGAAAGATTGAGCGAAGATACGTTTCACGGGGAAATCTCCTGAGCGTTCAAGAATTTGGCTCGACGAATTTAGCCCGACAAACTTGGCCATCAGAGTAACTCCAACCACGAGCAGGTCAGCCAGCCCGGGCCGCCGCGCGGGGAGAACATCCCGGGGCTGCGGGTTAGACGTTCACAGGTTATATTCGCGAGCCGCCGGCGCAAAAGAATTATCCGCTTCGCAACCGACCGCGCACTCGGCGAGAGACCGGATGCTTATGAGAACGCAGCCGCAATCGACGCGCCGATGAGCTTGTAAATCAGAAACCATACCGCCACGATGGTGATCGCCGTGGAACGCTTCACCTTGCTGGTGCAGGAGAAGCCGATGCCGATGAGCACGATGCTCCAGATGGAAATCACGTCCAGCGAACTCGCCATGCTGTGAATGAATTTGCCGGTCGCCTCCGGGTCGAGATAGTAGGCAAGGTTGGTGCCCACCGGATTATTAATATCGAAGCCCTCGGGATTGACCCCGGCGAACAACGAAATGATTCCCAGGATCGCTCCCACAACGCCGGGAAGGCTGCCATACATAAACACGGCATAAGACTTGCCGAAACCCGCATTGGCGCCGGCTCCAAAATTAAACGTGGCCCACAGCACCACGGTGGCAACCAGGAAATAGAACAGCACCAGCAGCGGGCTGCCGAAGGCGGCGTAGCGAATGATGTTGCTGGAGAGCTTGATCTGGCTGGCCTGCTGGTCGGCGGGCAGCTTATCGAACTGGTCGGCGCGCTTGGAGTGCGCGATCTGGTTGCGGCTGATCTGCTCGAAGCCGACCTGGCGGCCCATGGCGTAAATGAAAAGCAGCGAGAAAATGGAGATCACGATCCAGGGCGCCCACCAGCTGGCGCTGCGGTTCAGGTCGGTGAAGGTTTTCGAGGGTGCGATGAAGGTGTTGATGAGACGCGCGCCCTGCGACAAGGGCTCGGGCGCGGAATCGGGCACAGGTGAAGGTGGGACGGGAGCGGCGGCCATAATTCTTTCCTCGTCTTTTCTGGCTTCTGCCGGGTCGCTGGCATTCTAGTCGGCCACGGGCGCGGAGACAAGCGCGACGAGAAATCCTGTAACGGAGGTCGCCCCGGCCGCACTATCAGGATGGAGTTTGCAGTATCCCGCGCGGCTCGACTTCGAGCCGCCGGAGAATTCGGATTCCCGCTCGGAAGTTGCGCCGGAAATTTTGCCCCAACGTTCATTCGGAACGTCTGCCCCGACGTGGCGCGCTGCCCCTCACCTGATGGCGACGAATCCTCCCCTCCTGCAGTGGGCCCATTCCAATTCGCGTAAGCCAGGTGAGGAGAAAATCGTATGAAACTGCTTCGAACCGTTTTGTATGCGGCGCTGCTTCTGGCCGCATCCGCTGCCTTCGCGCAGACTAAGCAAGGGGACGTGACTGCCGACATTCCGTTTCCCTTCGTCGTGGCGCATCAGACGCTGCCGGCGGGACACTACATTGTTTCGCCAGCGAACGCAGATGCCGTGGGCATTCACGACGCAAATAACCGCGGCACGTTTGTGCCGACGCTGAGCACACAACGCTCCCCGAACGACAACAGCTGCAAACTGGTGTTCCACCGCTACGGCGACACGTATTTTCTTTCGGAGGTGTGGGTCGCGGGCAATTCGAACGGAAGGACGCTGTTTCGGTCGCGCGCCGAGCGCGAGCTGGCGGAAAGCGGCAAAGAGATGGTTATCGCCGAAGTAACACCGAGAAGGTAGCGCAGGGGAAGTAAACATCTGGGGAAGTAGGTGTGGGGAAGACGAGTGGTTTCCCGTGAGTTGTGGGAAGCAGGCGTCGTCTACACGCGGCGGGAGAACCTGCCCGCAAGCGTTGAGGGGGTGAGCTGCGTGGCGAGGAAGTTAATATAGTCGTCATGCAGAACGTGACGCCTGTGGCGATGGCGGCGCTGGGGTTGGAACTTATTCCCGCGGTGGTGTTTGGTTTTGCCGCGGAGCGCGTCGCACGCAGCGTGCAGCGCTGGCCGGTCCCGGTTCGAGTGGGCCTGCCAGCGCTGTTCGTTTTTCCCTACGTGCTGGTGGCGTGCACGCAGGGGATTTTTCTTTGGAAGTGGTTCGCGCTTTACGCCGGGCTGCCGGTGGTAGTTGCGTGGCTCCTGGATCGGGCGGCCGCGGCTGACGCGGAGCAGCGCGGCAACTGGCGCGATGGAATTATTTTGCTGGCACTGGGGCTGGCTGTGGATTTGCGCTGGTTTGAATCGGCGTGGCCGGTGGGACTGCGGGCTTTGAACGAGTTGCTGCTGGTGGATGTGGGACTCTACGGGTTTCTGGCGATCCGGCGGCTGCAGGGAACGGGGTTTGATTTTTGTCCGCGCTGGAGGGGGAGGGCGAACGACGGAGAGGCGGGCGACTCGAGGGCGAATGACACGAGCGGACCTCAGGGGCTAAAAGCCCCGAATGCCGAGCACGCGGACGGCACGGCTGAAAGCCGTGCCCTTCCCGCATCCGACCGTGCAAAGGCCTCTCACGACTGGAAGATCGGGCTGCGCGAGTTGTTGTTTCTTACGCCGCCGGTTTTAATTCTGGGGCTGGCGCTGGGATTTATTCATCCGCATCGCAGTTCGTTGTTCGGAAATCCGGCGGGCAATCTGGCGGGGGTGGGCTGGGCGGCGCTGCGGTGGGTGGGGATATTTTTCTTTACCGCGGTGCCGGAAGAACTCTTCTTTCGCGCCTGGGTGCAGAATTTGCTGGAGCGACGGGTGGGGCGGCGAGCGGCGCTGGGGATCGCGTCGGTGGTGTTCGGGTTATCACATTTCAACAAGCGGTCCGCACATTTCAACTGGCGTTACGTGTTGCTGGCGACCATCGCGGGGATTTTCTACGGGCGCGCGTGGCGGGAGCAGCGGCGCGTGCCGGCCTCGGCCATCACGCATACCTGCGTGGATTGGATTTGGAGTTTGTGGTTTTAGCAGGAGAAACTGCGCGCGTCCCGCACGGACGCCGGCTCGGCTGTTGCTGGGGTGACTGCGATTTTACGCCGCCTGGGCGGGGCCTGCTACGATTGCCCCATGTTCAACTTTGGGAAACCGAAAACAGCTGGCGACTGGATCGTTCACATCGCTGGGGCGATCGTCGCGATATTCCTGGTCTGGTGGATGCTTCGGATGTACGTACTGTGAATACGCCCTCGCAGGGGTCGATGAGTGAAATCGAGATTTATCGCCAGCAACCCAATTTCCGGTTCGCCGACAAAACGGGTACTGGGGGACTCTGGTCAACGCTTGGGCATTTCTCGTCACGCATTGTTCGGCGTGTCGCTCCGAGTCTGCGCCGCGAGGCTCTATCGCCGAGCCCATGTTTCGAAGCTCTGCCCACTCTGCGTCACCTCGCAACTCTGGAAGTATCGGAAGTCATAGGCGGGGCCATTGCCCGGTGCGTAGACCTTGCCGTTCGCCTGCGCATCCTTCATGCCCTCGTAGGCCGCCCGGAATCGATCCTTGTCCGAGAATTGAAAACCTCCCGATAGGTCGCCTCGACACTTTAGTTCGATCGGCGTCTCCTTGCTGACAGCAAGCCCTTCAAGGAACGGTGGCCCGCTGTTGCTTTTCGCGCCGCTGCAGCCTGCTGCGATTACAACCAGCAACCACAACGCTGTCTTCTTCATGCCCTGACCTCCCCGCCGAACAATGATGGACCGATGCGCAGAAAATGCCGAGGCACAGTTCCCTGCCCGTATAGCACGCCGTGCAGATGCCCACCAGTCGATTAGATTGTTGCAAAATGACGTGTAATCCGGGAGGTAACCGTTGTAACCGGGACATGGCACTTGCCCGGCTACCCCTGCGCTGAAACGTTTACCGTGCCGTCTCACCGTCCTGTCGGCGTGGCGTGATAACGCAAATATCCCAGGCCGACGCGCAGGTGGTGGTTCAACGAGTCGGGGACGCAGACGGCGAAGCAGAGGCCGAGCAGGCACTGCGCCACGCCCAGCGCGTAGAGATTGCGGTAGCGGCGGAACAATAGGCACGAGACTGCGCCCCACACGAGCGTGGCTGCGGTGAGCACGAGATTCGGCAGGTGGGCCAGGGAGAAGAGCACGGCGGTGAGGGCGACGGCCGCGGTTTCGCTCGAGACTACCTTGCTGTGGACCAGTTTGATTGAGACCACTTCGCCTGAGAGCAGGCGGAGCGCGCGGGGCATGAAGTAGTCCTGCAGGAGGAATTGCTGGTAGGTGGTCCAGAGGAGATAGCCGGCGACGTGGCGGAAGTCGCCTTTGTAGAGCGAGTGCAGGGTGCCGATTTTCGCGGCGACGAAGACGCTGAGCGCGGCGAGGGCGATGGCGGCGGGGAGAATCCAGAGCGAAGGGACAAGGCCGCGCCAGCCGAAGCCGAGGGGGGCGTTTTCTTGTGAGGCGTTTTTTTGTAGGGCGTTTTCTTGACTCGCGGCTTTTGGAAGCTTGCTGCGGCGGGCGCTGTGGGAGTTTTGACTGCGGCGCACGATTACGATCAGGAAGGTTGCGACCAGCGCGATGGGAGAGAGAATGCGTTGCAACGGTTCGGGGGTCCAGAGGATGGCGACGATTAGTCCGTAGCCGAAAATCAGCTCTGCCAGATCGCGGGTTCGGCCAGGCTGCGGGCGGGACATGGGGAAAGTATGGCATGGAGCCAATCGCTGCGGGCGGCTGGGCGGGCTTTTACGCCAGGCAAGGTGGAGGCCGATTCTCAAGATGCGGGCCGCAGGGAAGAAAGCGCCTCGCTTTGCTTCGGCGGACGGACGAGGCGTCCGTCGCCACATGGTTCGTCTCGGAGGCGGCTCTTTTCAGCGCAAGCCTCGCCGAGGGCGGCGGTTCTAGACTGCGATTTCGGGGGTGGCTTCGAGCAGGCTTTTTGTGTAGGGATGCTGGGGGTGCTCAGTGATTTGTTCGGTGGGGGCGACTTCGACGATCTGGCCGCGGTACATGACGGCGATGCGGGTGGAGAGATAACGCACCACCGGCATGGAATGCGAGATGAAGAGATAGGTCAGGCCGAAGTCGCGCTGCAGTTGGGCGAGCAGGTTGACGATTTGCGCGCCCACGCTGACGTCGAGCGCGGAGACGGGTTCGTCGCAGACGATAAATTTTGGGCGCAGGGCCAGGGCGCGGGCGATGCCGATGCGCTGGCGCTGTCCTCCGGAGAATTCGTGCGGGTAACGGCGTCGGGCGGATTCGTCGAGGCCGACGGCGCGGAGCAGTTCGGCCACGCGGGCAGCGGTTGCATTTCCATCCGACCTGCTCCTCGGGCGATCGCCGAGCGGTGTCGTGGTTTCCTTCTCAGCGGCTAAAGCCGATTGCGGAGAAGCGTCGCCTGCGGCACGACTGAAGTCGTGCCCTTCCCGGTTGTTCCGCTCATCCACGCCATGAATGATCTCCCTGTGAATGATCAGGGGCTCGGCGATGATTTGCTCGACGGTGAAGCGGGGGTCGAGGGAGGCGAAAGGATCCTGAAAAATGATTTGCAGGTGGCGGCGCAGGCGGCGCATTTCGTTGCGGTTAGCGGAGAGCAGATCGCGTCCGTCGAACCGGATGCTGCCGGCGGTGGGCTCGATCAGGCGGAGGATGAGGCGACCGAGGGTGCTCTTGCCCGAGCCGGATTCGCCGACCAGTCCTAGAGTTTCGCCGGCGTGAATGTCGAGGGAGACATCGTCGACAGCACGGACTTCAGTGTGCGGATAAATCTTGGTCAGGTTGCGGATTTCGAGGAGCGGCATCGGCTGTCCTTGATCTCTTCGGCTATTACTATCATTGCATTCCTGATTCTGGAATATGGAATATCGAGCCCATTAGCCGGCGGCGATCATGGGCACGGCGGCCAGGGCGGCCAGCAAACCGATGAAGCGCCAGCGGCTGAAGTGTTCTTTCAGGATGAGGCGGGCCAGGATTACCGTGACGGCGGGATAAAGTGACGAGATGACGACGGCTTCGTCGAGGCGTCCGTGCTGGCTGGCGAAGATGAACAGGGCGCTGCCGGTGATGTCGAATGATCCGGCGACGGCGGCCATGGCGGCGCGGGGCAGGTCGAGGCGAAGCGGGGCTTTGGTGGCGATCACCGCGATTGCGGTTGCCAGGAAAGATGCGGCGCGCGATACGGCCGCAATCCACAACGGAGAGCCGGCACCGGCTTGGCGGATGCAGAGATAGAAGGTGGCGAAGCCTACTCCGGCGAGAGCTGCTACGGCCACGCCTTTGGGAACTGCGCCGGTTTTTTCTTCGTCGTCGACTTGGTCGTCGTCGAGTTGTTTGTCTTTTTCTTCTTCGGATTGCGGGGCTGAATCCTGTATTGAGTTCCGCACGGGTTCGGCGCGGGTGATCAGCCAGATTGCGACGATGGCGAGGGCGAAGCCGGCAAAGGTCCAGGCGTGGGGCGCGCCTTCCATGGCGATATCGGCGAGGGTGGGGATGGCGGCGCCGAGCAAGGCGGCGATGGGAGCGGTGAGTCCCATTTTGCCTTCGGCGAGGGCGCGATAAAAAACTGCCAGCGAGAATCCGCCGATGCCGCCGGCGAGCAGCGCCCACAGGATGCCCGCGCGCGAAGGGAATGAGGCGTGTTGCGCCAGCGCGAGGACTACCATAAGGATCAACGCGCAAAGGTGCGAGAAAGCGGTGAAAACGAAGGCGTTGGCGCGGCGGGAGGCGTAGCCTCCGGTGAAGTCGCTGGTGCCCCAGATGAAAACGGCGGCCAGGCTGCAGGCTGCGGGCGCGAATTGGGAGGCGGCCGGCATGAGTGTCGAGGGTAGCATGGAGAGCAGGGGTCAGGGATCAGGGGTCTGGGGCCAGTGATCGCATTAAGCTGGCTGCTCCGGCACTTATCAGCGTGTTAGAATTTTGGGGGCATTCATTTCTGAGAGATCTGCATTGATTGAGCTGGCACCGTCGATTCTTTCGGCTGACTTTGCCCGGTTAGGCGAGCAGGTGCGCGCTGCGGGGGAGGGCGGGGGGAGTGTGATCCATGTGGATGTCATGGATGGACACTTCGTTCCCAACCTGACGCTGGGGCCTCCAGTGGTGAAGTCGTTGCGGCGGGTGACGGAGTTGCCGCTTGATTGCCACTTCATGATCGAGAATCCGGACGACTTTATTCCTGCGTTTGCCGAGGCGGGAGCAAACTGGATTTCGGTGCATCAGGAAGCCTGCAGGCATTTGAACCGTACTTTGCATCTGATCAAGAGTCACGATTGTTTGGCGGGGGTGGTGATTAATCCGGCGACTCCGGTGGATACGCTGGAGGAAGTGCTCGACATTGTGGATTATGTGCTGGTGATGTCGGTGAATCCGGGGTTTGGGGCGCAGAAGTTCATTCCGTCTACGCTGCACAAAATGCGGAAGTTAGCGGAGATTCGCCGTCAGCGCGGGCTGAATTACCGCATTGAAGTGGATGGCGGCGTGGGGCTCGAGACGGCAGCCGATGTGGTAAGGGCGGGCGCGGAAATTCTGGTGGCGGGCAACGCCGTGTTCGGGAATGGTGATCCAAGGGAGAATGCGCAGGCGTTGCTGAAGGTGGCGACGGAAGCGGCGCTGCTGAAAGTTTAGATTGGGGTGTGAATGTCACGTCGAATTTCATTGATCGCGGTGGTGGTGGGGCTGGCGCTGGTAGTCACGGTCGGCTGCTCGAACAAGAAGGCGGTCAATCCGCTGAGCAAAGTTTCGTCAGTGCAGCCGGACAAGGTGCTATTCGACAAGGCCATGGAAGCCATGAAGCGCAACCGCTTCGATGTGGCGCGGATGACGCTGCAGACGCTGATCAACACCTATCCGGATTCGGAATACATTGCGCGCGCCAAACTGGCGGTGGGCGATTCCTGGTACGCGGAAGGCGGGACGGCTTCGCTGGCGCAGGCGGAGCAGGAGTATCGCGACTTCCAGACGTTTTTTCCCAACATGCCGGAAGCGGCTGAGGCGCAGCTGAAGATTGCCAACATCCAGTACCAGCAGATGGAAAAAGCCGACCGCGATTACACCCACGCCAAGCGCGCGGAGGACGAATACCGGAACCTGATCATGCAGTATCCGGATAATCCCAAGCTGGTGGCGGAGGGCAAGCAGCGGTTGCTGGAAGTGCAGGAAGTGCTGGCCGAACGCGAGTTCGATATTGGCCGCTTCTATTATTTGAAGATGTCGTATGCGGCGTCGATCGCGCGCCTGCAATCGATGGTGGATAAGTATCCGCTGTACAGCCGGGCGGATGAGGCGCTGTATCTGCTGGGGCAAAATTATGAAGGGCAAATCGCCCGCATAAGGCTGGCGCCGACGTGCACCGCTGCAGGGACGCCGCCGGGCTGCGTCGGAGAAACCTTCAAGGCGAACCTGATCGCGGAATACACCAAGAAGGCCACGAGCGAGTACGACAAGATCATTACGCGCTATCCGATCATGGATCGCGTGGACGACGCGAAGAGGCGCCTGGCGGCACTGAACCAGCCGATTCCGCGGCCTACCAAGGCGGACGTGGAGCGCGCGAAAGCGGAAGAAGAGAGCCGGAAGGATGTGGGACCTTATGGGCGACTCTCGATGGTGTTCATGAAGCATCCTGATGTGAGTCAGGCAACCAAGGTGGGCGAACCGCAGCTGGTTGACCCGACGCCGATCTCGGCGAATGAGGTGGTGCGTAGTAGTCTGCAGGCCGGAATCGGAGCTCCTTCCTCGGGAGGAAAGAATGTGGGCGTGGAGGTGGTGAGCACGGGAACGCCGCCGCCCAACGAAGCGGCGCCCCGCTCGGATGCGCCTGCGACGAACGGCTCGCCGTTTGCCCAGCCGACTACGACGGCAGATTCGAATGAACTGAAACCCGTCGCCGCAGCTGGTGGGGACAACGAGCTGAAGCCGGACCCGAACGAACTGAAGCCTGCAGTTGACCCGCAGACCGGGGAAGCCCCTTTACCGCCGCCACCGCAGGTGAACGAGATCCAGTCGGCATCAGCGGATGGCGCGCCGAACGCGAATGCCAGTTCGAGTTCTGCGCCGGCCAGCGATAAGGACATTTCCAGCAGCAGGAAGAAGAAAAAGAAAGGGATTAAGAAGCTGATTCCGTTCTAGGTAGCTATCAGCCTTCAGCTCTCAGCTTTGTCGTGCCGGGTTTGGGGGTCTTGCGGTTTGTGTGGGGACGGGCACTCTTGCGAGCCTGCCCTGAGCGAAGCCGAAGGGTCCGCCGAGCGCAGCTTGGCTGGTTTTTGCCGGCAGCATCCAAACGCCCGCCGTTTCGCCACTTTTCGCCAGACCCGCCGGGCTGCGCCCGGCGACCCCTTCGGCTTCGCCAGGGCAGGCTCGCAAGAGTGCCCGGTCCCACACCATCTTTACCGCTCCCACATAATCTTTCCGGTCCCATAGAACGTCATCCCACACTGGCCTGCCGATCTTCAGTTTGGGGGCTGCGGGATTGCTGCGGCGTAGGTTAGTTCTAAATCTTTTTCGATCTGCCGGGCCTTGGCCGGATTCGCTGCCTTCATCTGCTCGAGAATTGGTTCCAGGAATCGGTTGTATTTCTGGAGCGCTGCGGCGTCGTGAGTGGCTAGTATTTTTTCTACCGCTTGCATGGTTGCAGGCGTGACCAGTTCGAGGCGGCCGACGAACACGCGCACGGTTTCCGAAGGAGCCGGGTTGATGGTGAGGGGAAGAATCGTATTCACAAAGCCAGTGGGAACGATGTAGAACAGGCGGCTGCCTTCTTCAAACCAGGAGTCGCGCCAGGTCGCGATCATGGCGCGGGCTTCGTCGGGGTAGAGTCCCTGGCTGGTGAGGATGTCTTCGAGGTCGCGGCTGAGGGATTCGAAGGTCGAGGTCAGCTCGGGAGGGTCGAGCGACATTTCTTCCGGCAATGCGCCGCCGAGACGGTAGCCGAGCTTGTCTCCGCGGCGTTCGAAGAGGATTACGGAGGGGATCTCGTCGGGGGCCAGGTTGGTGATGTGGAGCTGTCCATTGGGATCGACGGTCGCCGAGATGGGCGGCGGAAAGACGGAGACGCCGCGATAGAAGAGAAATTTCTCCTGCTGGTCACCTGTTTCTGTCTTCACGACCAAAGGCGCGGCGGAAGTTTCACGCGCCGCGTAATATTGTTTTCCGTGTTTGTCATGCGGGAAACTGGCGGCAAGGTCCGGGGACACGGTGACGGAATTCCACGCGATGCTGCCGTTGATGTGCCGCTGGAACAAAGTCTTAGGCGCCAGGAAGAATTCGGGATCGGGCTCGATGTGGCTGGCGCTGGGGTACCACTCCGTAATGACTCCTTTGGAGAACTTTACCTTTACGGATACCGTGGCTTGCTGCGGGGAGTAGAAGTAGAGGACCGGGGTCTCCATACGGACTGTGCCCCGTAACCCCACCTTGTAGGTGCCGGAATTAAAATGTTGCACGAAGTCTGGAAGGTCGGTCGATCCGTTCAGGGGCGACCATTTCACGGCTTGGCCGTCACTGCCCGCGATCGAGGTGAAGGTGCCCCACTCGTGAGCCGTGAGCTCGGGGGTGAGGTTTTGCGCGGCGAAAGTGATCGATAAGGCGATGGTGAGAATCGCCAAGACGGCTAAGCGGGATGTCGTTGGGGGCATGGCGAGCGCTCTGGGTTGAGCTGCGATTGGCTTTCGGCTAATTAGACGGCGATTTCAGGCAAGGTGTTAACACGCTGGAGGTTTTTTGGTGGGAAGGCTCGGCGCGTTCGGTTGGTTTGCAAGTAGGGGCAGAGATTGGGGAAGGTGGATACGAGAGCCGGTCGAGCTTTGCTCAACTGGACAGCCGAGAGCCTGCCCTGAGCGAAGTCGAAGGGGCGGCTGTCCCCACATGGTTCTTCTCTGAGGCTGGAGTCGAAATCTCTACTGCGAGTCAAAATCCCCACTTCTCGCAAAAGACGCGAGAAATGGGGCACCCTTGCTGATTTTCGTGATGCAGAGACCGCGTGCGGACGCGGTAGGTGCTGACCACTGGTAACCTGTTACCTCCCTTCTACTCATTGACTTACGTTGTGGGGCAGGTTACCTTCGCGGTATCTCCCCTCACTAGAAGAGGAAACCTTTGGCCCGTAAGATTCTGCTTGCCGATGACAGCGTGACCGCCCAGAACATGGGGCGAAAAATCCTCGCGGATGCGGGCTACGAGGTAATAACCGTCAACAACGGTTCTGCGGCACTCAAAAAGATAGCCGAGACGAAACCGGACCTGATTGTCCTGGATGTTTACATGCCGGGCTATAGCGGGCTGGAAGTGTGCCAGCGGCTGAAGGAAGTGAAAGAGACGGCGCGGATTCCGGTGCTGCTGACGGTGGGGAAACTGGAGCCGTTCAAGCCTGAGGAAGCCAAGCGGGTGCGGGCGGAAGGCTATATCGTCAAGCCGTTTGAAGCCAGCGAACTGCTGAGCGCGCTCTCCAAACTGGAAGACCGGGTGGTGCCGCGGGCGGAGTCGTCGAAGCCGGGAAGGTTTGCGCGCGCGATTGCGGCGGTGGAAGAAGGGCGCGGGGACGAGACGGGGGAAGTGAACGATTCTGTCGATGACGGATGGAAAAGCCGCATCGGGTTCCCGTCCAAGAAAAAGAAGAAACAGCCAGAGCAGGACGAGTCTGAAATTTACAACCCCGGCAATCGCGACTTGCGGACGGTGGTGGATCGTCCCACGGTACGGACGATGGCTCCCAGAGAAGAGGGCCGGTTGGATGTGGCCGCGCTGGCCGCGGCGGCGGGGTTGCCCAAGGACGTGACTCCGGAAGAACTGGCTGCTTTGGCTGCGGCCGCAGCGCAGGTGCAGGCGGCAGTCGACGGCAGGGAGCCGGTGGCGGCGCCTCCGCAAGATGGTTCCGAAACGGCGACCCGGGCGGAAGAAAAACCTGAAGCGAAGGTCTCTGAAGCGAAGATTGAGGCCCCGAGTGAGAGTGTTGCCGAAGCGAAGACCGAGACAAAGATCGAAAGCAAAACTGAGAGCAAGCCGGAAGCCGGCGAGGTTACGGCGGGCGCTACATTCGCCCAGCAAAGCGTCGACGAGGCTGTTGCTCCGGTGAGTGCTGCGACGAAGGAATCCAAACCCGCTGCGAGTGTGCGGGACTTTGATGTGATCGCCGCGCCGGCGGCGCAGAACGACGATGCCGCAAGCCTTCAGGCGGCCGCTGGTTCGGGAAACGGGAGTGGACGAACGCAGGCGGAGACTGACAAGAAAAATGCTGAGGAGAAGCACTCCGACGAAACGGCAGTGCCGGTTACGATGGCAGTGGCGGCGGGAGCGGGTTACGTTTCCGTCGGGTCGACGACGCATCGTTGGACCGCTGTGCCGGTAGCGATCGCGTCCGAAGAAGCTGCGGTCTCGCTGGAACGGGAGATGCAAAAGGCGTATGCGGCGTTTGCCGCGGCGGAAGCCAATCAACCCGGCTTTGTGCCTTCGCCGCCAGCGACGCCGGTGGTTGAGAATTCGATTTCTGCGGCGATGGTAGAGGCGCCCGCGGGCCCGGTGCCGGACGAGGAAGAGATTGCTCGTACCCTGCGCGATGTGGCCAATGCGTCGTCGGAGGCGGTCGACTCGGCGATGGCGAAGCTGGAGGCGGTCGCCGAAGCGCAGGTGCAACCAGTTGCCGCGGTTCCTGCTGGGGAAACGCACAGTGAGATAGTGGCGGCGGCGGCCAGGGAGTTGGAGGCGAAGAGGGAACTGGAAGCTAAGGAGCGGGAAGCCAAGGAATTAGAAGCGAGAGAGCAGGAAGCCAGGGAACGGGAAGCGAGAGAAATAGAAGCGAGAGAGCGGGAAGCCCGGGAACGCGAGGCGAAAGAAGCAGAAGCGAGAGAGCGGGAAGCCCGGGAACGGGAAGCGAAAGAAATAGAAGCGAGAGAGCGGGAAGCCCGGGAACGGGAAGCGAAAGAAATAGAAGCGAGAGCGCAGGAAGCTCGGGAACGGGAAGCGAGAGAAATAGAAGCGAGAGAGCAGGAAGCTCGGGAACGCGAAGCGAGAGAAGTAGAAGCGAGAGAACGGGAAGCCCGGGAACGGGAAGCGAAAGAAATAGAAGCGCGAGAGCGAGAAGCTCGGGAACGGGAAGCGAAAGAAATAGAAGCGCGGGAGCGGGAAGCTCAGGAACAGGCGGCCAGGGAACAGGAAGCTAAGGAACGGGAAGCGAGGGAACTGGAAGCCAGAGAACGGGAAGCTAAGGAAGTGGAAGCCCGGGAGCAGGCGGCCAGGGAACAAGCCGAAGCCGCAGCCGCACAAGCCGCGGCAGAGGCAGCCTCCGCACTGGCGGTGCAGGACGCGGGCCCGGCTGCCGAGTCGTCGGCTTCAGAGGCAGCGGTTGCCGCAGCGTCCGAGGCTCCGGAACAGGCTAAAGGAAAAATTGCAGGAGGGGAAATGGCGGAAAAGAGAGAGAGCGACATAGCCGCGACCACCGCGGCTGCCTGGGCAAGCTGGCGGCAGATTCGCGAATCGGGCGATAAGTCGAAGGCTACGGGTCCTGCGAAGGCGAACCAGCAGGACGATGATGACGAAGAGTATCCCGAACTGCCTCCGGACAGAGCTGCCATGGCGGCTGCCGCGGGTGCGGAGAAGACCCCGAGCGCTGAGGAGGCGTCCGAGGCTTCCGCGGACGATCCCGAGGCCATTGCCAATATTGTCGACAAAGTGCTGGCCGATCTCCGGCCCAAGATTGCGGAAGAAATTTCGAAGAAGCTGAAGAAGAAGTAGGGAACAGCTGTCGGCTCTCAGCAACTGCCGACGGGCCGCGAGATCTTATAATTTTGCGCGGCTCCATGGAGTTGATCCCACGGTTCGTCTTTCCTCTATCCCTCGTCCTGTTTGACGGGTATATGTGTATGTGATGTGCATGTGTACACACCCAGTCTCGGACTGGGATTCGGTCAGTCATCCTCTGCTCAGCCTCGCCCTCAGCTCAACCCAGCCCGCGACGCAACTGTTGTAATCAGGCCGGCTGTCACGTTTCCGAGTCCCAGAGTCCACGGGAACCGATTCGTAAAACTCGGCAACGTTTTCCCTTAAACCTTCACGAGTTGGTTTTTGAACTCGGTGTCCTGCACAAAATATACGATTGGCTCGGTTGGAGCCGCGTGCTCGGCCACCATTCCGTGATAGATAACCCCCTCGGAACCCCAAGCTCCATCTGCGATATGATCGGCCACCCAATCTTTGAACGCGTCTTTGCTGGTGGCAGCGGACTCAATCGTATAGACGATGAAATTGTGCGTGTTCTTGATGCCAAATGCGACATCATTGTCGATTGAGATGTGATAGCCCTTTCTCCGTTTTGCTTTTGCCCAGTCCTCCAAGCCACCAACGATCGCTGGCGCAAACTTACCGTAGCTGTCGAACAGCCTGGGGGCACTGACGCTGGCCGCGCCAAAGAAATTGCGAAACGCGACCATCGTGTCTTTATTGCCCCCCATATTGCAGGCCCGGAACGCGACATGCTTCAGATTCATTTTCTGAACCTGATTCATTTTCGTCCGCAAAATATTTACCTTATCCTCCGTGAGCATAGTGAGGTCGGCCACGTCTTTGACGGATTTTATAGGCGTCTTGATCTTGGTTCCATATTCCACCTCCTCTCGTGATCGGTCCGCAGCAAGTGCCAGAATGATTTGAGCCTCGGCTCCCGAGCGCGCCCCGGGGCTGACTGGAATTGCCAGACCGACTCCTGAGCCGTGGCTAACGATCACGATCTCGGTGGCGTCTTGGTTGGCGAGCATCGCGTCCAAGATAGCCTCGAGAGTCATCACATCCGTGACCATTGCGTCTTTGACCGCGATTACGGATGAACCGTCGATAGGCTCAAGCGGGTTCGTTCTGTACCACGGCAGTGCGTGAGGGTGTCCTTTCGGTCCGCCTTGAATGATGGCCAGTGCATTCAAGCGCCCGCGGCCACGGCCACGAATCCGATAGCTGTTGCCGGCAGCCCATGTCCATGCGGCCTCCCACGCTTCCGTCTCCAGGGCATTCTCGGGGTCGTTGCCTGGCCTGGCCAACTGTTGCAGGTGAGCCAGCTCATGCCAAAGAACCAGTTCGATATCGAATGGATGCATCGACAACAGAGTTGAACTCACCAGGATCGTGTTATCCTCCACCGCTTGAGCGATGGCACCCATCGGTTGGAGGTAGCTGTCAACGCGGAGTCCGAAGCGGATCTTTACAGCCCTGGTTTGGGCATCGCAGTGATCTGATAATCGGCGAGCAAAAAGAAACTCGGCATCCATGGCGACGGTGACCTCTCGAATCTTTTCCCCAGACTGCATACAGTCTGTCTCTAGTCTTGTAATCGGAAATGGCGAGGAAAAGACGACAAGGGTTCTGAACAATTTACCTTCCGCTTGTCAGCGATGGGACTTTGTGCTTGAACAGTGAGTGGGAGACGTGGTGATGCTGGGATGGGGGCGCAATTGGTCCGGAGTCGAGATGAGCGGTGATGGGTTGCCTGAACGATATTGCGGGTAATCTAAGACTAGGTCAGGCGTCGCCGCCGGGCGACTTCCGGGACGCTACCCGACGGAGACGTTCGGGAACTGAATGTCACGCCCAATCCAGCGAGCCCCTCTTGCGCGGCGAGCGTGGCGCGCGGGGCCCTGGGTCAAGGTCAAAACCAGTTCTGTGGTGGTGGGAGGGGGTGTAGCATAATCCCCTCAGTGCGTAATACCCCCTGGTCCTGTTTGACCCTTCTTTTCTTGCGCCTGTAAGATCAGCATATAGCACTTAGCATTTGGCGTTTAGCCCGTGTGGGCAACGGCCGCTCCCGGTCGTCCTACTCGACCATTCGAAGCCAACTGCTAAGTGCTAATTGCTAGCTGCTGATTGCTAACTGCTGATCTCCCAATGCCTCACGAGTTGCCAAAATCTTATGAGCCGGGCGCGATTGAGATGCGCTGGGCCGACTACTGGATCAAGGAAAAACTGTTTTCCGTGCCGACGCCCCCGCCGGGAGAGACGCGTCCGGTGTTCACGCTGCTGCTGCCACCGCCCAACGTGACCGGGCGGCTGCACATGGGGCACATGCTCAACCAGACGCAGATGGACATCATTGTGCGGTGGCATCGCATGCGCGGCTTCATCACTCTGTGGCTGCCGGGGACGGATCACGCCGGCATCGCCACGCAGATGATGGTCGAGCGCGATCTGGCGAAAGAAGGCAAGAAGCGGCGTGACCTGGGACGCGAGAAATTTATTGAGCGGGTGTGGGAATGGAAGAAGCTCTATGGCGGCGCGATTCTCGACCAGATGAAGCGGCTGGGCGCGTCGGTCGACTGGGACCGCGAGTATTTCACCATGGACGAGAAACTTTCGCACGCGGTGCGCGAGGTGTTCGTCCGGCTGTATGAGGAAGGACTGATTTATCGCGGGAAATATATTGTCAACTGGTGTCCGCGATGCGAGACCGCGATTTCCGATCTTGAGGTGAAGCACGAGGACGTCGCCGGGAAGCTGTGGGAGATTCGCTATCCGGTGGTGGGGAGTTCGGAGTTCATTACTGTCGCCACTACGCGGCCGGAGACGATGCTGGGCGATACGGCGGTTGCGGTGAACGCCAAAGACGACCGCTACATGCATTTGCATGGCAAGAAAGTTTTGCTGCCGCTGATGAAGCGAGAGATTCCGATTATTACCGACGAATTGGCGCAGCCGGAGTTTGGCACTGGCGCGGTGAAGGTGACGCCGGCGCACGATCCCAACGACTTCGAGGCGGGAAAGCGCCACAACCTGCCGCAGATCGACGTGATGGACGAGCACGCGCACATGACCGCGAACGCGGGGCCGTCGTATGCGGGATTAGATCGGTACGTGGCGCGTGCGCTTGTGTTGAAGGATTTGCAGGAACAGGGTTTTCTGGTCGCTGAAAAAGATTACACGCTGGCGCTCGGGAAGTGCGACCGCTGCGGGACGGTGGTCGAGCCACGATTGTCGGAGCAGTGGTTCATCAAGATCAAACCGCTGGCTGACCGCGCGATTGACGCGGTGGAGAGCGGCGAGATCACGATTGTTCCCGACAACTACCGCCAGATTTATTTGAACTGGATGAACAACATCCACGACTGGTGCGTGTCGCGGCAGTTGTGGTGGGGGCATCGCATTCCGGCGTGGACGTGTGAAGGTTGCAAGGAAGTCATGGTGGCGCGCGAAGCTCCGGCGAAGTGTACGAAATGCGGCGGGGCGAAGCTGGAGCAGGTTTCTGACGTGCTCGACACCTGGTTTTCGTCTGGGTTGTTGCCGTTCACCACGCTGGGGTGGCCGGAGAAAACGCGCGATCAGGAAGTGTTCTATCCGACGACTTTGTTGATTACGGCATACGAGATTTTATTTTTCTGGGTGGCGCGCATGGTCATGTTCGGCTGCCACTTCATGCAGGGGCACCAGCAGGACGATGCGATCAAGAAGGCCAGTGGTTGGTCGGACAAGAAAAATGACAGCGTACCGTTTCGGCAGGTCTACATTCACGCACTGGTGCGTGATGCCGACCGGCAGAAGATGTCGAAGACCAAGGGGAACGTGATTGATCCGCTGGAGATTATCGAGCGCTTCGGCACGGACGCGACGCGGTTCACTCTGGCGGCGATGGCCGCGCCGGGAACGGATATTGCGTTCAGTGAGAGTCGGACGGATGGGTACCGGGCGTTTGCGAACAAGATTTGGAATGCGGCGCGGTTCATGTTCATGAATGTGGACAGAGTGGAGCCGGGCCTGCGGCCCGGGGACCCTTCGGCTTCGCTCAGGGCAGGCTTACGAGGCGGCCGTCCCTCCACGAGCGCTCTCGAAGACCGGTGGATTCTTTCGCGGTTTAATCGGGTGGCGGCAGATGTGAATGCGGCGCTGGAGACTTTCCGGTTTCACGAAGCGGCGAATCGCATCTACGATTTTTTCTGGGGAGAGTTCTGCGACTGGTATCTGGAACTGATCAAGCCGCGACTGATTTACGAAGAGGGCGCGGATACGGGTTCGGCGCGAATGGCTTGCGCGAGCCTGGTCAATTTGTTCGATGCTTCTCTGCGGTTGCTGCATCCGGTGATGCCGTTTATCACGGAGGAAATCTGGCAGGCGATATACGAAGGGAAGCCGCCGTTGCCGTCGATCGCACTGGCGCCTTATCCGCAGGCGGATGAGAGGCAGTTCGATCTCGCAGCTGAAACGGAAATGGCGATTCTGCAGGACTTGATTGTGAGCGTACGGAATCTGCGCGCAGAGTTGAAGGTTGAGCCTAAAGTGAAGGTTCCCATCGAGGTGTTCGCGCCCGAGGCGGAAATTCGCGCGATGATCGAGCAGAATCGGGGCGCGGTTGAACGGCTGGCGGGCGTGGAGAAGATTACGTTCGTGGAAGAGTCGCTGGCCAAACGGGCGGGGGCGCGGAGCACGTCACGGTTTGATCTGCACGCGGTTTACGAAAGGAAAATCGATGTTGCGGCGGAATGCGAGCGGCTGAAGAAGGAACTCGACAAAATCGAGAAAGAGTTAGGCAATAATCAGAAGCAGATGGGGAACGAACAGTTTCTGGCGAAAGCTCCCCCGCAGGTAGTGGAAGGGCTGCGCAAGCGGGCGGCGGAGCTGGGCGTGTTGCGCGAGAAGTGCAAGAGTAAGCTGGCTGAGTTGGGGTGCACGTAGGTTGTTGAGGATAGTTGCTAGGATTCTGCGAGGGAGAGTGGAGAAAGTGGTTCAGTGGCGAGGCGGGCGGTCTTCGACCGGCCGGGACAGCCGAGGCGGCTGTCTCCACATGTTTCGTGCTGCCACTAACAACTAGCAACTGGTTTTTATGGATTGGAATTCACGACGCATTACAGCGATTCTGGAGAACGCGCTGGTTGAAGACCGGGCTACGCGCGATGCGACCAGCTACGCCTGCATCGATCCGAACCAGCGGGCGTCGGCGACGGTGCTGGCTAAACAGGAATGCATTCTCGCGGGGATCGGCTGCGTGGCGCGGATTCTCGATGTGTATGCGGCGCTGGACGGAGCCGTCACGGCGCATTACGAAGTGACGACGCATCCGGAAATCTTCGATGGAGTACGGCTGCACAAGGGACAGTCGGTTGCGGTGATCCGGCACAATGCGCGGGTGATTCTTTCCTGTGAACGTGTGATCCTGAATTTTCTGCAGCGTATGAGCGGCATCGCTACGCTAACGCGAAAGTTTGTGGAGGCGGTGCACGGCACGAAGGCGAGGATCCTCGACACGCGCAAGACGGCGCCGGGGCTGCGCGCAATCGATAAATATGCGGTGCGTTGCGGCGGTGGTCAGAATCATCGCCTCGATCTTTCTGATGGCGTGCTGATCAAGAACAACCACATCGCGCTGGCGGGTGGCATTGCGCCTGCGCTGGAGCACGCGGTGCGCAACCGGCGCGGCTCACAATTGATTGAAGTGGAAGTCAGGACGCTGGAAGAATTGGATGATGCCCTGACACACGGCGCGGAGACGATTCTGCTCGATAACATGTCGCCCGAGGACGTTCGGGGCGCCGTGGAGCGCTGTGCGAAACTGGAACGGCGCGTTCCTCTGGAATGCTCGGGAGGAATCCGGCTGGACAACGTGCGCGCATATGCCGAAACTGGAGTGGACTTTATTTCTGTGGGCCTGGTGACCCATTCACCTCAGGCCGTGGACATGAGCCTGCGCGTAATCCCGGCGTAGACAGCGAGCTGTCAGCCATTCGCCTTCATCAAAGCGGCACGGGAAGCTGGGCGATATTCGGGGCACCGGTGGCGGCATATAGTTTGTGGTTTCTGCGTTTGTCCCGCATAATTCCCGCATCAAGAAGAAGGCCACAGTTCGCGCGCGTGAGTCTCGGCACGGCGACCCTGCTGTAGCTTTGCCGAGGGGAGCGCCCGCACCCCACCACGAGCCCACGGATATTCGACTGGGGCGCATCGTGCGCCTGCTGACGGAAAATGCGACGGTGGTAGTGAGTGGAACCAAAATCGCGCAGGAGATTTCCTCGAATCGCTCCGAGGTATGGAGGCTGATACAGCAACTGCGCGGGCTTGGTGTGGATGTGGCGGGGCATCCGGCAACCGGGTATCAACTGCGTTCGGTTCCGGATCTGCTTCTTCCTGAGATTCTCGAGCGGCTGATCCGGGGCACGATCTTCGATTGTCGTCTTCATCACTATTACAAAATCGGCTCGACCAATGTCACGGCGATGTCTGCCGCGGCGGATGGCGCTCCGGAAGGCAGCGTTTTCCTGGCCGAGGAGCAGACCGCAGGCCGCGGCCGAGGTGCGAACGAATGGCACTCGGCACGGTCCGCGGGGATTTACTGTTCCGTGGTGCTGCGTCCGGCGCTGCCACCGTCGGAAGTGCTGCTGCTGTCTCTGGCCGCGGGATTGGCGGTCGGCGAGGCCATCCAGCAGATGGATTCGCGCGTGCGGATCGACCTGAAATGGCCCAACGATGTGTTGATCGGCGGGAAAAAAGTCTGTGGCATTTTGACTGAAATGAATTCGGAGATCACGCAGGTGCGTTACATCGTGGTCGGAATCGGCATCAATGTGAACCATGCGAGTTTTCCGGAAGAGCTAGCCGGACTCGCGACTTCTCTGCGGCTCGAGAGTGGCAGCGAGTGGTCGCGCGTGGAACTGGCAGCGGTTTTGCTAAAATCGCTGCACCGCGAGTACCGGCAGTTTCTCGAAGAGCCGGACGCGAAGAAGTCCATTCTGCGTCGGTTTGCGGAGCGCTCGTCGTGGGTGATTGGCAAAACCGTGCGCATCGAAGACGGCGGTTTGGACTTCGAGGGCGCATGCGAGGGGATTACGGAAGGGCTCGACGAGCGTGGGTTTTTGCGCATCCAAACCGCGCGGGGAATGCGCACCGTTTTGAGCGGCACGGTGCGAGAGAGATGAGCGCTTGATTGTCGAATGCGGGTTGCTGATTCTCTGAGACGATATGCTTCTGGTTCTCGATGTAGGGAACACGAATACGGTACTGGGTGTGTTCGCGCACGCTGCGAAGGCGTCTCCTGGCGGCGATTCCGATGATGGGCCGCGCTACGAGCACCTGCTCGCCAACTGGCGTGTGGCTACAGTGCAACGGAGCACCGTGGATGAGTATGGTGTGCTGTTCCGGAATTTGTTTTCCATGGCCGGCCTGGAAGCGACGGGAATTCACGGCATCGTAATTTCATCGGTGGTGCCGCCGCTCGATCCGGTGCTGCGCCAGGTGTGCGAACGCTATTTCAATTTGAAGCCGCTGTTTATTGAGCCGGGCGTGAAGACCGGCATGCCCGTGCATTACGACAACCCGGCGGAAGTGGGCGCCGATCGCATTGTGAATGGGGTCGCGGCCTTCGAGAAATACGGAGGCCCCTGCGTGGTTGTGGATTTCGGCACGGCTACAACTTTTGATTGCGTTTCGGGCAAGGGTGAATACATGGGCGGCGTGATTTGCCCGGGCATTGGCATTTCGGCGGACGCGCTCTTTCAGCGCACAGCACGGCTGCCGCGAGTGGAGATTCGCAAACCCGCGCGCGTGATTGGCTCGAACACCGTGGGCAGTCTGCAGTCCGGGCTTTATTACGGTTACCTGGGACTGGTGGATGGAATCCTTGAACTTCTGCTGCAGGAACTCGGTCCGGGGACACTCGGGATCGCGACTGGCGGGCTGGGGTCGATGATTGGGACGGGATCCAAGTACATCAAGCACGTCGACGAGTTTCTTACCCTGGAAGGCCTGCGTATCATCTGGGAGCGGAATGCCGCGACGCGGCGGGAAGCAGGTGCAAAATCCGCGTCTAAGTCAGAAAGCTCCGAAACTCTGCCTCGGGAGAAGGAACAGAAAAACAGCGGGGAAAAAAATGGCGCCCGCTCTGCCCGTTGACTCGCCGTGGAAAACTACTTCAACTATTTCACCGAAATTGAAGAGCACTTCCAGCGCCATTGGGGAGGAGTGCTGCGGCTGTCTCCTCTCGATTGGGTTCTCATCGAAACATGGAAGGATGCAGGGATTCCGCTTGAGGCCGTGCTGCGCGGGATTGACGTCACTTTCGAGCATTATGAGCGACGTCCTTCAAAGACGCGGAAGGTGAACGGCTTGGGATTCTGCGCACAGGAAGTGCTCGCAGCCGCGGAGAATATGAAAGAGGCAGCGGTCGGCGTAGAGAACGCGCCAGAGGAAGCACCCGCCAAACCCCGTGCTGGACAAGGGCTTGATCCCGACGCGATCGCAAAGTTTCTGCGGCGGAACGCGGACCTTCTTGCGGCTGCAAAGTTGCCGAATCGCGGCGGAGTTTCCGTGAACACGGCGGCCACAGAAGCCGCGAGCACTTTGCGGAAACTGGCGGACGAAGCAGAGAACAAGAAACCCGCGCTCCGCCTGGAAGACCTGGAACGACGACTCACGGTGCTGGAAGAAAAACTATTTGCCGCACTATTGGCTGCGACTCCTGACCAAGAGATCGTGAATGTTCGAGTCGAAGCCGACCACGACCTTGCCCCTTACCGCCGCAAAATGCCGTCAGCGCAGATTGAACAATTGCACAAGCAATATGTGCACAAGCGTTTGCTGGAAAAATATGCGCTGCCGCGGCTCAGCTTGTTCTACATGTGATTTCCGGTGATCCATTCTTTTGACGCGTTGATTCTCGGTGGAGGCGCGGCCGGCCTGATGTGCGCCATAGAGGCGGGCCGGCGCGGCCGGCGCGTTGCCGTTCTGGAACACGCGGACCGGTTGGGCAAGAAAATCTTGATCTCCGGAGGCGGGCGCTGCAACTTCACCAACCTGCATTGTCAACCCGAAAACTTTCTTTCGGCGAATTCACACTTCGCGAAGTCGGCCCTAGCCCGTTACACGCCTGCGGATTTTATCGCGCTGGTGGAGAGGCATCACATTCCTTACCACGAGAAAACTCTTGGGCAACTATTTTGCGACCGCTCGGCACGCGACATTCTTTGGATGCTGGAGGAAGAGTGCAAGGCAGCTGGAGTGACGGTTTTTCTGGGGACTAAGATTCAAGAGGTTAGTCGTCCCGATGCATTTGTGGTGCGTGCCGCAGACGCAGAGTTTTGCGCTCCGGTGCTGGTGGTCGCGACCGGCGGACTTTCGATTCCAAAGATGGGCGCGACTTCGTTTGGCTATGACCTCGCGAAACAGTTCGGGTTAAGGATTCGCGAGCCGTGGCCCGGCCTTGTGCCGCTGCTCTTTAACACCGAGGACGAATCACGTTTCTGCGACCTGGCTGGCGTTTCGACGGAGGTGGTTGCATCGTGCGACGGGCAGCAGTTCCGGGAAAAAATGCTGATCACGCATCGCGGACTGAGCGGGCCGGCGATTTTACAAATTTCGTCGTATTGGCGGAAGCCGTGGGCGGAGGTACCGAAGCCAATCGTGATTGATCTCGCGCCTGGGAGCCATCTGACCGCTGCGTTTCGCGATCTGAAACAGCCGAGGAATCTGGGCGCTGTGCGCGCAGAACTCCGCCGCGTTGTGCCTAACCGGCTGGCCGATCGCTGGCTTGATCTGCACGTGCCGCCTGAGCAAAAAAATTTGCGGACGAATGCCTGGACGAATTCCGCTCTTGCTGAATTGGAGCGGCGAACTCACACGTGGGCGATCACGCCTGCCGACACGGAGGGCTACGGGAAGGCCGAAGTGACGGCCGGCGGCGTCGATACTGACGAACTTTCGGCTAAAACGATGGAAAGCCGAAAGATTCCAGGATTATTTCTTGTCGGCGAAGTTATAGACGTTACCGGCCAGCTGGGCGGATTCAATTTTCAGTGGGCCTGGGCTTCCGGCGCCGCGGCGGGCAGGGCGCTGTGATTACGAAACATTGTAAAGTTTCTCGACAGCGAACGAAGAGGCCGTTCGAGCTTCGCTGGACCGAACCGCCGAGGGCGGCTGTTCCCACATAAGCATCCTTTCATATGCGCCACTGATCACGACTGGGTAGTGTCTCAACTGAGACACTACCCACGACTGCAAGAACTTGACCCCCATCCATGCGGATGCTAGATTCCAATTCCACCAGTGGACCCCAATGTGCGTGACACCCAGGGGGCTTTGCTCTGAGCCGGCGCGAAAAGACTCCTGATTCAGTGGACCGGCAGCGGCGCGATTTTCTCATCCGGTGCTGTCAGGGTGCTGGTGCAGCCCTGATTTCTCCGCGCTGGCGCGGATTGGCTTTAACCTCAGCAGACCAAAACGAATCAGAACCCGGCGCGGTCGATGCGGAATTCTACTTGCATCCAAACTATCGCGCGCAGCGGCCGCTCGAGGCCACGCTTCTCAAGGCCAAGGCGGCCTTCGATGATTTCGTAACCGAAAAGTATCATGACCAGATTGCTGCTCGTCTCGCGGAATGGAGTTCCAGCCTGTTGCGGTCTCCACAATCGGTGAAAGCGCTAAAGAAGCTTCTTGGACCGGAATTCTCCGGTGCGTCTCTGAATCCAGTGAAATCGCGCGTGCTGCGCTCCGGCGCTGCGTTAGAAGCGCGGAAGCTTGAATTCTCCCAACAGTCAGATCTCAGCGCGGACGCATTTCTGCGAGAAATGCGTTCGTTCATGGACACATTTTCAAAGCTCATGACCGCAGAATTTCAGATTACGAGTATTGAGGCGAGCGACACAGGCGCAGCGTCCGCGCCATTGTCGGTGCCCAAGGGCTCCACGCGTCTGCGGACCAGCGTGCGTTATGAGTTGGTTGGAACTGGTACAGATTTTCACCGCGAACAACGAGTCGGAAATTGGGAACTCGAATGGGAATCGTCTGCTTCTGGCGAATTCCGAATTCGCAGCTGGCATGCGAGCGGAGAAACGCGCAGCCGTTCCTATGCTCCAATCTTCGCCGACATCACCGCGCCGGCGCTGGGCGGCAATGCTTCTTACTCCGGACAGTTGCTGCGCGGCGTCGACTACTGGCGCACGGTGCTCGATGGCGCTTGCGGCATCGACATTTATGGCCACAACGGGGTTTCCGTCGCGGATATCGACGGTGATGGGTTCGACGATCTCTACATTTGCCAGCCCGCCGGGCTGCCCAACCGGCTTTATCGCAACCGTGGGAACGGAACTTTCGAGGACATTACGGAATCCTCCGGGCTGGGCGTTCTGGACAATACTGCCTGCGCACTGTTTGCAGATTTCGATAACGACGGCCTTCAGGATGTGATCGTCGTGCGCGCTAGCGGTCCGGTGCTGTTCTTTAACCAGGGTGATGGCAAGTTCAAGCGCAAGCCTGACGCTTTTCAGTTCGCCCAGCCACCGCAGGGAACATTCACCGGCGCCGCCGTTGCCGACTATGACCGCGACGGCTGGCTCGACATCTATTTTTGTCTCTACACTTATTACCTGGGCACGGATCAGTACAAATATCCTGTCCCGTACTACGCCGCGGAGAACGGGCCGCCGAATTTCATGATGCGCAATAACCACGACGGAACTTTTCGCGACGTCACGAAGGAGTCAGGCCTAAACGAAAACAACACGCGCTACAGTTTTTGCTGCGCGTGGAACGATTACAACGGAGATGGCTGGCCCGATCTTTATGTGGTCAACGATTTTGGTCGCAAGAATCTTTACCACAATCGCGGTGACGGAACGTTCACCGACGTCGCCGCCGAGGCGGGAGTGGAAGACGTCGGCGCCGGAATGAGCGTCTGCTGGTTCGACTACGACAACGACGGCACTGATGATATCTATGTTGCCGACATGTGGACCGCGGCCGGTGAGCGGATTTCGGCGCAAGACATTTTTAAGCGCGATGCGTCGAACCAAGTCCGCGCGCTCTATCGCAAACATGCCATGGGCAATTCTTTGTTCCACAATGCCGCACTCCGTAGCGCGGGTGTTGTCGTGGCGGCAGGTGCGTTCCAGGACAGAACTGCTCCTGCTGGCGTTGGAATGGGCCGCTGGTCGTGGTCGAGCGACACCTGGGATTTTGATCACGACGGATTCCCCGATCTTTACATCGCGAATGGCATGATCTCGGGACCTTCGCGCGAAGATCTGAACAGTTTCTTCTGGCGGCAAGTCGTTGCCAACTCGCCGGAGGAAGCCACGCTTTCTCGCGACTACGAACAGGGATGGAGCGCTATCAACGAGCTTATTCGTTCCGATGGCACCTGGAGCGGGTACGAACGCAATGTTTTCTACGCCAACAATCGCGACGGAACGTTTTCCGATATTTCCGGCGCGGTCGGTCTGGATTTTATCGAGGATGGTCGCGCTTTTGCTGTCGCCGATTTTGATCATGACGGGCGTCAGGAAGTGTTTCTGAAAAACCGCAACGCTCCTCAATTGCGAATTCTTAAGAACGTGATGCGGGAGTTGCCGCCGGCAATTTCTTTCCGCCTGCAAGGCACGAAAAGCAACCGCGACTCGATCGGCGCGGTGATCACGATTGAAACTGCCACCGGACGCCAGACTCGAACTCTGCAAACTGGCTCAGGTTTTCTATCACAATCGAGCAAGGAATTGTTTTTCGGACTCGGAGACGCGAAAGGACCGGTGCGGGCAACGATCCGCTGGCCCAGCGGTCTGGTGCAGGAACTTCGTGATCTCGAGCCCGGGCGCAGAATCTGGGTCGTGGAAGACTCCGCACGGTTTCGCATAGAGCCCTTCAATGGGCAAGAGATAGACGTCGGACTTTCTGCTCCCTCTCCGCAGGAAGTCGAGCCGCCTCCAGCTTCGGTTGAGACTTGGCTGATCGTTCCGATATCTGCGCCGGACTTCTCTTTGCCAGAGTTGTCTGGCCAGACTCGCACGCTCGCTGCTCTGCGCGGCAAACCGGTCCTGCTCAACTTTTGGACGAACCGATCGCGGAGTTGCCAAGAAGAATTGAGGACTTTCAATCGACTCAATAAGAGTTGGGCGAACGAAGGCCTGCAACTTCTCACCGTGAACCTGGATGAAGCCGTCGCCGCCGACACCTTTCAATCGCGGCCGGGCGAGCACAGTGTCTCGTCTTCGCGTTTGTCGTTTCCGGCGCTTCGCGGTTCTGAAGATGTGGCTGCCATTTACAACATTCTTTATCGTTATTTGTTCGATCGTCATCGTGACCTCGGCCTACCAACTTCATTTCTGATTGACGAGCAGGGCGAGATCGTCAAGGTTTACCAGGGACCCATAAACCCGGGTGATGTCGAACAGGACTTTCGGCACATCCCTCGCACTCCTGCTGAGAGGCTGGCGAAAGCGCTCCCGTTTTTCGGTGTTTCCGACACTTTCGAGTTTGCGCGTAACTATCTTTCTTATGGCTCGATATTTTTTCAGCGGGGGTATTTTGAGCAGGCGGAGTCATCTTTCCGCCAGGCTCTTCGCGACGATCCAGCGAGCGCGGAAGCTTTCTATGGTGTGGGCAGCGCCTGCCTGAATCTGGGGAAGACGGCGGACGCGCGGGCGAGCTTCCAACGCGCAACGGAACTTGCGCCTAGCTATCCCGACACTCTTCCCAACGCGTGGAACAATCTCGGCCTTCTTTCCACGTGGGAAGGGCGCACCGACGAAGCGATTGGATATTTTCAGCAGGCACTGAAGTTAAATCCTGATCACCTGATCGCTCTCGAAAATCTCGGCAACGCTTACCGCCAGCAGAAACAATGGGAGCAGGCCCGCAAGGTTCTGGAACATGCCGTTGCGGTCAGCCCTTCCGATCCTGAGTCTAACTACAGCCTGGGGATGGTCTTTGCGCAGACCGATGACACCGCGCGCGCCTACGAATATTTGCAGAGGGCGTTGAAATCCCGGCCCGCGTATCCCGAGGCTCTAAACAATCTTGGGATTCTCTATCTGCGAACTCAGAGACGCGACCAGGCGGTAGCGGCCTTTGAAGAATGCATTCGCGCAGCGCCGGCATTCGACCAGTCTTATTTGAATCTCAGTCGTGTCTATGCCTTGGAAGGTGCGCCGGACAAGGCTCGCGCTGTGCTGCTCGAACTGCTGAAACAGCATCCCGATCACCCGCAGGCGCAGAAAGAATTGCAAGAAGTACAGCCGTAGAGCCCCTAATTCCTTTTTGGGGTTGACGCGGTCAGCAGATCCACAAACAGTTTGTAGAACTTCTGCGTATCCAGATCAACCTGCACTTCGGCGGGCTGAACGCCGGGCGTCGACTTTTCCTGTTTCGTCCAGGTCAAGGTGTCTCCGTTGCCCGCGCCGTGGTCGAGATTCACGTCCAGGTAGCGCATTTCTTTTTTCGTGATCATGCTCGGATCGAGCCACGCCGCCGCGGCCAATTCGTCCCACAAATAATTGTATTGTCCGCGCAGCCGGGCGTAGGTGCCGACGTAACGCGCCGCCGGGGAATCGCCGGCCTTCACTCGATCAATCAGTTCGGAGGTCAGCCTAGTTTTCACGGAAATATCCACCGGCGTGCAAACAATCTTTTTCCACGGAGCGCGCAGTACAATGTGCGCCGCTTCCGGATCAAACCAGAGATTGAATTCGTGCCGTGGCGTATTGATGAACTCCGGGTCGGTGGTTTCCGGATTCAAGCTGCCGCCCATGAACACCAGTCCTTTTGCCAGTCCGGCAAACTCAGGATCAATACTGATGGCCAGCGCCAGGTTTGTCATCGGGCCGCCCTCGTAAATCGTGATCTCATGCGGATGCTTGTGCACCAGCCGCACCAGGAAATGGGCCGCATCTTCGTCGGCCGGCTTCGTCGTCGGCTTGCCTTCGGGCATTTGACCTAATTCGGCCGGTGGGTGATAGAGCCCCGGAGTCCACGGACCCAGCCAGGCCACGGAACCATAGCGCTGCTCCCACTGCTCAGTTTCTTCTTTTTGCCGGAGCAGCGGATACTCCGCTCCCGGCACTACCGGAATGTCCGTGCGACCAATCAATTCGAGCATGCGCAGAGTGTGCGCCACTTCCTCGGTGAGCCACATGTCGCCGGTCACGACCGTAATGCCGAGAACTTCGGTCTGCGGAGACTGAATTAACAAGAGAATCGACTGCTGATCCGTGCCCGCGGGGCCTGCCGCATCCTGGTCAATGATGATCTTCCGTTTCTCCGCACCGGCTTGCTGACCCCAGCAAGCTAGGCACGTTGTCACCAGCACCATTGTGGTAAGAAACGAAGAACGCCGCAATCGCATCCATCTCCTCGGTCTTGAAGCAACAAAAAATGTGACGGCGCACGCCGGCGCCGTCACAAACCCGCTCTGCAAAACTCATTGCGGTTTTACTGCAACCCACTTTTTTCCTGCGTAGAGCCGATAGGAGCCCTCGGCTTCCACCAGTTTGAGTGGCACAGGCCGCGGCAAAGCCTGGTCTATTTGATAAGCTGTGCTCAGCAGGTCGTTGTTACCTACGTCCATCACCACAAATTTATTGTCGGCCGTGAATCCGAATCCGTACTGGCCCGGCGCCAGGTCGGTGCCGCCAACGTTCAGCTTGATCTCGGTGATGAGGAGTCCCTGATATTTTTGCTGGATCGCAGTGGAGTATCCGGAACTATCCACCAGCGCCGCCATCACGACAGCGCCGCTGGCCAGTTGCACTCCGGTCGAGTTCCGCACCTGCACCGGAGCCTTCTGGCCGCGAAAGAAAAATTCTGTGGGCGTCATCTTCTTGATTTCGTCGGCGCTCAACAAATGTTGCGCTGCCTGCTGGGCGAAGCTCGCTCCCAGCAACGCAGCTGCCAGAATTCCCAGAAAACCGAATCGTAAACTTTTCATGCATAACTCCTTGATAAAAAAATCAAATCACACACGAGAAATCTAAACTCTTTGCTACTTAGACGCAAACCTCGTCCAGTGGACGGCACTATCCGTGCCGGCGCGAAAGTTCCCCAGCATAATTTAGTTTGCCCGCAAGTTTCGGATAGCCCGCTGAACCGCCTGGGCATTACGCTTTCCTTGCCATGAACAGCAATGCGATACTCGCAGCAGCAGCTTCGAATGAAATGCTAATCTCTCAACCCAACCTGGCCGCGGACGAGGCCCGATGGAATGCGCTCTCCACCCGCGATTCCAGTCAGGACGGACGGTTTGTATTCGCCGTAGCCTCAACCGGAGTATATTGCCGGCCATCATGTCCGGCCCGTCGCCCGCGGCGCGAGAACGTCCGATTCTTTTTGCGCCCCGAACAGGCCGAGCAAGCCGGATATCGCGCCTGCCTGCGCTGCCGCCCGAAGTCCGCCGGCGCTCACGCGCAGCCGGACAGCGTCAAGGCGATCTGCCGCTTCATCGAGCAGCATCTCGATGAGCCGGTCACGCTTGAACGATTAGGCAAAGAATTTCGGCAGAGCCCGTTTCACCTGCAACGGCGTTTCAAGGCGGTTCTAGGGATCACGCCGCGCGAATATGCGGACTCCTGCCGCCTGCGCGCTCTGAAACGCAGTCTGCAAGCGGGAGACTCAGTCACCCGAGCCATGTACGACGCGGGATACGGCTCCAGCAGCCGCCTCTACGAGCGCACCGCATCGCAACTCGGGATGACTCCGGACAAATATCGGCGCGGCGCGGTTGCGGCGGTCATCCATTACATCTGCGGCGATTCGCCACTCGGGCGCATGCTGGTCGCAGCCACTGATCGCGGCATTTGCGCCATTCAGTTCGCGGGCACGGATGGAGAGTTGCTGGAGGGATTGAAGCGCGAGTTTCCCTTCGCCAGTCGCAAACCAGGCGAAGGGAAATTACGGTCCTGGTCGAAAACGCTTCTGCGTCATTTGCACGGCAAGAAACTGGATGACTCTTTGCCGCTCGATATCCGCGCGACCGCATTCCAGCGCCGCGTCTGGGCTTATCTGCAGACGATTCCATTCGGAGCGACCCAGTCCTACAGCCAGGTGGCGAAGGGAATTGGGCAGCCCCGCGCCGTCCGCGCCGTGGCCCGCGCCTGCGCCACGAATCCCGTTGCAGTCGCGATTCCATGCCATCGCGTGGTCCGCGAAGACGGCAGCATGGGCGGCTATCGCTGGGGAATGGATCGCAAGAAGGCACTGCTGGAGATGGAACAGCGCGGAGTGTAATTTTGGACGCGTCCCGTTTCATCATCTTGCGGCTTTTCCGCGTGCCACGGCCGCCCAGTTCGCCAGCGCGATCGCGATGGTGGCAATCAGGATCAGCGATTGGCCGAAGTCGACCTGGCTTATGAGCACCAGGCAGATCGCGATCCCCAAAACGGCAAACAGCGTTCCGCCTGGAAGGCGGAACATGGCGCCCTCCGGCCGCTTGCGTCTTAGCACCGGCAACGCCGCGCAGCCCACCGCGTAGTAGAACAGGCGGGCAATCGCAGAGAGCGTCACGTTCCATTTGAACTCGCCCATCAGGGCGAATCCCCAAATCAGCGCGGCGAAAACCAACAGCGAGACGTACGGCGTTTTGAACCGCGGGTGCACGGCGGCGAACGCGCGCGGGAAGTCTCCCTGTTCGGCCAGCGCGAACGTGACGCGCGGCATGCTGAGGATTTTGGCGCTGAGATATCCGTAGACCGAAATGAGAGCGCCGATGGCAACCAGTCCTGCGCCAAAATGCCCGAGAGCCAGCCGCGCCACATCGGCGAGCGGGCGATCGCTGTGCGCCGCGTTGGGCAAGGTTCCGACCACCACACATTGAATGAGCGCGTAAATCACGGTGCAACCCAGCACCGCGGAGAACAACGCAAACGGCACATCGCGCCGCGGATTTTTGGCCTCGCTCATCGGAGCGACCGCAGTTTCGAATCCACCGTAAGCAAATGCTAGCAAGAGCATGGCCTTGAGCCACTCTCCCGTGCTCGCGTGCACTGGCGCCGCCGAAACATTGGGATGATGTGCCAACATCACGGCTCCCCCCATGACGATGACGGCGAACAGCGGTATCAACTTTGCCGCGGTGAAAATGTTGCTGACCTGTGTGCCGCCGCGGACGCCGCGAAAGTTGATGACAGCCAGCACTCCCACGAGAACTGTGAGAATCACGAAGCGCGGCACGGGATCCTTAGCATGCGGCCAGAATTCGCCCAGATAAATCACAAAAAGATTGGCGTTGGCCGCCGGAGCGGATACCTGGCCCAGGCACAGCATCCATGCGGTTTGTATCCCCATCATGCGGCCGAAGGCGGCGCGCGCGTAAAGATAGGGCCCTCCTGCCTCGTGAAAATACGAGGCTACCTCGGCATAGCAGCCCATGATGATGGCCATCCCAGCGCCGGCGAAGAGAACCGCCAGCGGGCTCATGTTCCCGATGAGGTTTGCGACCGCCGAGGGCAGCCCAAAGATCCCGCTGCCGATAATGGAGTTGACCGTGAGCGCAACCAGGCTCCAGCGGCCGATGGCGCGGACGAGTCCAGATGTGCCGGTTGGCGCGGGTTCCGTCATCGCGGTTTTGTATCACAGATCGCGGATTTCCCGGAACGAGCGACCATGTTCTGCAGTGCGGCTTCCAGTCGCGACGAGCACCAGATGCTTTGGAATCCGCGCCAGTAGCGGCTTTTCACCGCTCTAATAAACGGTAAACTTTCGTCTAGACCAAAGTAATAGAGTGAATTACCAAAGCGCATGCACGTGGGACATCTACTCGCTGGCTGCTGCCGATGAGATGTTGGACAGGCGAAATTCTCATGGCGAAGGAAGACCAAATGGACGACCTGCAGCTCCGCATCGCGCGCGTCACCGAAGACTTGCGCACCATTCAGCGAGAGCTCAACTGTGCCGCCATGCAGGCTCCGAGCGACCCGGAATTGATGGAGTCTCTCAACTCGCAGTCCCAGACCGAGCCCATCGCGACTCTGCGCTCCGCGCTCGACCAGATGCGCCACTTTCTCTTTTTCTATTCGCAAGTGATGGAAAACGATCCGGAACTCGGCGATAAGTTGCGCCAGGGAGCCCCGCAAAAACTGGCCAGCGACGAGAAGCCCGCCACAAAAAGACCTTTTCTCGACCAGCTCTCTCGCTCCGACGAAGCCATGTTGCTGCACTACCTGGCCGAGTCCAAACAGCGAAAACCAAATTAGAAGACAGAAGTAGAGGACTAGCTTGCTACGTCCCCGGCGAGCTACCACGAGACGTTGCAAGCAGCGTCTTTTGCAGATCGAAGCTGGTTAGTTTAGAAGCCACGTCCCCGAACAATCGTTTTCCGTACGTCACCAGCCCGGCTGAGCACGACGAAGCTCGCCTCGGCCCCCGAAGCCAGAGATCCGTAGTGACGGGTTAAGCCGGCCGCGCGCGCCGGATTCAGAGTTGCCGCACGCACCGCATCCTGCAGACTCCAACTCCCAAACTCCATCACGTTGCGCACGGCGCGATCCATCGTGAGCACGCTTCCGGCCAGCTTTCCGTCGATCGTGCACATTCCATTTTTCACGTCCACCATCATCGTCCCAAGTTGATAGCGGCCCTCGGGCATGCCAGCCGCGGCGGTCGCATCGGTGATCAGCACTGAGCCCTCGATGCCTTTAGCCTTCAAAAAAATCTGCACGACCAACGGAGTAACATGAATTCCGTCCACGATGATGTCGGCGGTGATGTGGGTATCGGTGAGAACCTCGGCGAGAATCCCCGGCTCGCGATGATCCAGCGGCCGCATTGCGTTGAAGGTGTGAGTCGCGTGGCGCGCTCCCGCTCGCACCCCGGCCTGCGCCGCATTCAAGTCGGCGTCCGAATGCCCAATGCTCACCAAAACCTGCCGCCGCGCCGCTTCAGCGATCACTTCCATCGCCCCCGGAAGTTCCGGAGCGATCGTTAACATGCGAACGTGTCCGCGCGCAGCCTGCCACAGACGTTCGAAAAGTGCGACGGTCGGCAACGCCAGGTTCTCCGGCGCATGCACGCCGCGGCGCGCATGGCTGAGAAACGGCCCTTCCAGATGGATCCCCAGCGGCCGCGCCTGCGGAGCGTCGTTGTCGCCATCTCCGTTTGCGCTTGACTCTCCCGCTTCAATCGCGTTGGCGATGCGCTCCAGCGCGGCGCAAGTTACATCGATCGGCGCCGCTACGGTAGTAGGGAAGTACCCAGTCACTCCATGTTGCACCAGAAATCTGCCTAACCGCGGCACCTCCGCCTCGGACGCCTGCATCACATCCAACCCCGCCCCACCGTGCATGTGAACGTCGACGAAACCGGGTGTGATTACGGCGTCCGCAAAGTCGACGAGAGCTGTGCTGGAAGGAATCTCCCGCGCTGAGCGGGAGGAGAGGTCGGTGATGATTCCGTCTTCCACAAACACAAGCGGGTTCCGAATCTCTTCCAGAGGCGTATACAGGGAACGCGCGGCGAATACAGTTTTCATATCGGAGGTTTGGCGGCTCGGGTGATCCTCGCGGACGCTGGTTAAATCTCCGGCGACATTCCGCGAGTTTCCCATGGTATTCGCAACGCCGATTTCAAACAACACGCTGGGCTATTTCTGGATGAGGTGGCCACTCGGCGAAGTTCTAAACTTGCACCTCTAGGCCAACGCCGGCCCCGCTGTAGACCGTCCGAGCGCGGACGCGAGTGTTATAATTTTGAAGTTCAGCTAAGTTTGAAAGCCCGCGCGCTCCCGATGTTTCCTCAGCGCGCCGGCATCGTCGGGGAGTGGCTCAGCCTGGTAGAGCACCTGGTTCGGGACCAGGGGGTCGGAGGTTCAAATCCTCTCTCCCCGACCAATTCTTTCAAGCACTTGCGGCGTATTCGTCTGGGTGCAACTTCGGTGCGCTGGGTGCAACTGGCAATTTTGGTTTCCACATCGGGTACGTGGAAACCTAGGCCGACCTGCTCTGCCGTCTCTCGCGCAGCTTCACATCCCTCTTGAGCGCATCCAGGTCCATCATTGTGAGGTAAGGCGTGTGAATGTGAAATTTCGCCAATGCATGATGCCCGTCGAACGCCTCTGCGACTACGACACGTTCGGAACTACTACAGTGCTGTTTTGAGAGCGGCCCTTGCTGTCGCACCGGCATCGACTACAGAAATCCCTGCGCCTGGGGAACGGCGCCCGGACGGTGTGCATGTCATATCATGTTGCGGCAAAGGAGCAGTATCAATCCCAATTTATGTGCACGCGAATGATAGTTTGTCTTCTCTTGACCCTGGTTTTGGCCCAGGGCTTGTCCGGCGCCGATTTTGCCATGAAGGTGACCGACAAGAATTACCTCGATACTCAAGGTTTCAGCGTTTTTCTTTACGACAGCACGTACCATCCGGTTTTTGTGGACCAAAAGAACACGGCCATGGAGATGATTCTCCACGGCCAGCGCATCGCCACTAACGGCGACGTGCGCTTGATGCCGACGCCCGAGCAGTGGGACCTGGTGGCAACTCTCAAAGATCGCCATACCGACAAGGCGAACAACCGGCTCAGCGCCGACCTCGCGTTCCCGACGTTCGACTTCAGTTACACATTGGAAGTGGCAGCGGAACCGGGCGGCGTGAAAGTCAGCATCAATCTCGACAAGCCGCTACCGCAGAAACTCGCGGGGAGGGCCGGCTTCAATCTCGAATTTCTGCCCGCGATCTACATGGGCAAGGCTTATCTAGTGGACGGAACCACGGCCGGCATCTTCCCGCGAACGCCGAACGATCCGATGGTCAGGGTGCTGCCCCTGCCCGATGAACCGAAAAAAGCGTACTACCTGGAGGACTGGGATAAGGCCAAGGGATACACGCAGCCCCTGCCATTCGCCGAGGGCAAGAGCATCACGCTGGGAGTCGACGACGCGCTGGCCCGGGTCAACGTTAAGTCGGATACGGCCGACCTCATGTTGTTCGATGGACGCGACCGCGCGCAGAATGGCTGGTTTGTGTTGCGTTCGCTGATCCCTTCGGGCAAGACCACCGGGGCCATCGTGTGGCACATCAGACCGGACGTGATTCCGAACTGGACGCGGCCGCCGGTGATCGCGCATAGCCAGGTCGGGTATGCGCCGGGCTTCTCAAAAGTGGCGGTGCTCGAACTTGACCCCAAGTACAACGCCCCGAAGACGGCCAGAGTGCTGCGCCTGGTGGAAGACGGATCCTACAAGCAGGTGTTCGAAGGCCCGATCACGCCTTCAACACCATGGCTGCGCTACGTCTACTCGAAATTCGCCTTCACTCCTGTGAAGGATCCCGGTCTTTATGTAATCGAATACGCAGACCAGCGCACAGCCCCCTTCCCCATTTCAGAGACCGCTTACGCTAACATCTGGCAAGACAGCCTCGATCATCACCTCGCGGAACAAATGGATCACGTTTCGGTTCGCGAAGGCTACCGTTTGTGGCATGGTGCTTCGCACCTGGACGATGGCCGCATGGCGCCCGTGGTTGGGGAGCAATTCGACGGCTGGAATCAGGCCACCGCAACAGATGGGAAGTACAAAGGCGGCGATCACATTCCTGGAATGAACGTGGGCGGCTGGTACGATGCCGGCGACTTCGACCTCGAGGAGCCTGCGCAACTGAGCGTGATTCAGAGTCTGGCTTTGGCATATCGCGAATTCAATCTCAAGTACGACGAGCTTACGGTGGATGAAACCGCCCGTGAGGTTGAGATGCACCGTCCCGATGGCGTGCCGGATACGGTGCAGCAAGTGAAGCACGGCGCACTGCTCATCCTGGCGCAGTTCCACAACATCGGCCACGCCATCCGCGGCACTCACGAGCCAGATCTGCGCCAGTACACACAGGTGGGCGACGGGGCGTCGAAAACTGACGGCCGCATTTACGACCCGAATCTCGGCCCGAACGAGACGAAGGGCGACTACTCGGGCAAGCCGGACGACCGCTGGATCTTCACGACGAACAACCCGTTTTTCCAGTGGAACGCCATCGCAGCGTTGGCTGCAGCGGCGGATACGCTGAAAGGCTGGGACGACGCATTAGCGAAAGACTGCCTAGAGACCGCAATCAAAGCATGGAAGGACACGACGGCAAATCCAACGCTGTATCCAACAAGCGCCGGGCCCGACCGAGAGGCTCCCGCAGGTGGTGTGCTCGCTGCGTCTCAGGGTATGGTCTCTGGCGCGCAAGGTCATAAGCCAAAGACCAGTTCGGGTACGCCAACAAACTCTGGCGCGCCAGGCGCTCCGGAAGTTCCGCCCGCTGGCTCCGGCCGGAGCCGATCTTTCGTCGGCATGGACTGGTCCGCGGCTCTGGAACTGACCATCGCCACAAATGGTGCCGAGCCCTACAAGTCCCGCCTGCAGGAATTGTTCCCTCAGATGATCACCCCGCAGCAGATGGACTTCCGTGGTTGGACAGCAGTCCGGGCATTGCCTTACCTGGACGCGAGCGCGAAAGATCAAATGCGCGAAGCGGTGAAAACATACATGGCAGGTTTGGACAAGCGATTGGACGAGACGCCATTCGGCGTGCCTCCGAGCCTGGGCACCTGGGGTGGATCGGGCGCCGTGGTCGACATGGCGATCCGAATGTATTTCTTGCACAAGGCGTTCCCGGATCTCGTGGGCCCGGAATACACGCTTCGCGCCGTCAATTACATTCTCGGCACGCACCCGGTATCTAGCACTTCGTATGTAGCCGGCGTCGGTACGGTCTCGAAGACGATGACGTACAGCAACAATCGCGCCGACAATGCTTACATCCCGGGCGCCGTGATTCCGGGATACATCATCATCAAGCCGGATTTTCCGGAGTGCATCGACGACTTCGGATTCCTGTGGTTTGAGGATGAAGCCGTCGTGGCCGGGTCAGCAAGCTGGGTCGTAGCTGGCAACGCCGCGGTCGCGATTATTAAGGAATCGAAGTAGGCCCAGTACTGAAAGCGCCCGGCGTCCCGAGCGCATTATCGGCAAGAACTCGATTACGCCTGCGTCCATCACATTTACGAGAATGCCGTCATGAAGGACCGCCGGATCTTGGGCGCATTTAACGCACAAGTCTCGCGACGTGCTGCACGCGCGTGCGTCGGGGGTCTGGCGCAGTGATTAGTCTCCAGAAGTCGGCTGGTGTTTGCCGATGGAGAGGTGGCGATTGCGATTGCCACTTCAGCCTGAGTCAAGGCGGAGCGGATGCGACGCTTGATCGCCGACTTTGACGCTTTCCCGAAGTCGTCTTCTGGGAAGTTTCGGCGCGCAGGTCGCGATAAACGGGCCTTTCGGATGCTGGCGCACGAGAACGTCGAACCAGGGAACATCGCCGCTTTGTGGAGAGCCCCTGTCCGATCGTGGACACGTCTCCACGAAAACGAACGAACAAACCCTTCTCCACAAATTGTTTTTTCCTGAAAATATAATGACTTGCAAGCGCCCGGGAGTGGCGGCTGGCGTGCACTTTGTTTTCAATCCACTGAGAGGGTATTGCTCATGCGAACCTTGCTTCAGGACTTCCGCTACAGCCTGCGCCAGCTTTTCAAGAATCCCGGCTTTTTCCTGACCGCAGTCCTCTCGCTCGCACTTGGCATAGGGGCAACGACCGCCGTCTTCAGCGTGGTCTATGCGATCCTGATGAACCCCTATCCTTACGCGAACTCGGACCGCATGGTCCATATGCGGCTTCGGGACAATACCCAGCAACTGCGGGGCTTCGGGCTCACCGGTTCGCAGTGGCAGCAGATCCGCAAGTCACCGGTCGTCGAAGACGCGTTTATGGAAGATGATTGGAATCTCACTGTCACCGGCCACGATCTTCCGGAAGACGTGCAGGGAGTGTATCTCAGCTCCAATGGATTTGATTTCATGGGCGTTCCGCCGGCGTTGGGCCGCGGGTTGATGCCCTTCGACGCGATCGACGGCCAGGAACCGCAACCGGTCGTCGTGCTCGGCTATAAATTCTGGCAGCGCCACTTCAACGGAGATCCGGCCGTCCTCGGTCAGAACCTGCAATTAGTCCATAAGAATTACACCATCGTGGGCGTCGCCGCCCGGCGCTTCACGTGGGGCGATGGCGATGTCTACCTGCCGCTAAAAGTTACGCAGGATCCGGTCAAAGCCTTTTACGTTGGAACCCGGCTGAAGGCAGGAGTCAACCGCGAAGCCGCCGTTGGCGCCTTGCAGCCGTTGATCGAGCAGTTCGCCAAGGAAACACCCAAGCACTTTCCCTCCGATAAATTTCATTTCGATGTGGTTGGGTTGAACGACCAATTTGTTCACGATCTCGGTGGCACTCTGTATCTGCTGTTCACTGCCGTGGCGCTGCTTCTGGCTATCGGTTGCGGAAACGTGTCCATTCTGCTGCTGGCGCGCGGTACGGCGCGTCAGCATGAAATGGCGGTTCGCACCGCTATCGGCGCCAGCCGGGGCCGCATCATCCGGCAATTGCTGACCGAGTCGTTGCTGCTTTCTCTGACTGGCGCCGCGCTCGGTGTGCTGCTCGCCTATCGCGCGCTCGCAGTGATGATCGATCTGCTGCCGAAATATTCCTTCCCTCACGAGGCCGCGATTCAGATCAATTTGCCTGTGCTCGGCTTCAGCGTTGCAATCGCTCTGCTAACCGGAATTCTGTTCGGGCTGTGGCCTGCGCTGCAGCTATCGCGTCCGGAAGTCAGCCAGGTCATGCAGTCCAACACTCGCAAGATTGCCGGCGCGATGCGCGGCCGCACAACCCATGGCGTCCTGACCGCGGTTCAGGTCTCACTGACGCTCGTGATGCTTGCTGGAGCCGGTGCTGCGATGGAAGGATTTCTACGGCTTATGCACACCCCGCTCGGCTACGACCCGCACAATGTCATGTCGGTCGGAATCCCGGTGCATGACGGCGCCTACCCGACATGGCCGGCGCGATTGGCTTACTTTGAACAGCTTAAGAATAAAGCGTCGACCGTTCCGGGCGTCACCATGACCGCGATCTCCAGCAATGCCACTCCACCTTCAAACGGCTGGCAAACCGCCGTGGAGATCCTCGGCAAGCCGCGGCGCGACGAGCAAAGGATTCGCGTTAATTTCGTAAGCCCTGGCTATTTCCCGATTCTGCGCATTCCTCTGGCCCACGGGCGAATCTGGGATGAAGCCGAGAACCACAACGCCGCGCACGTGGCTGTGATCAACGAGACCATGGCACGGCTGTACTTCCCCGATGGCGATGCTATCGGTCATTCCCTGAAAGTTCCCGAGATGAAGGAGGCACTGCCTTACGTCACGACCGCGCCCAACTCGGAGGGTTCCTGGATGCAGATCGTGGGCGTTGTCGCCGACAAACGGGATGACGGTTTGAGAAACCCCATCCTGCCCGAAATCTTCATGCCCTACACCCTTTCGATGCGCGTGTGGACACAAATTCTGGTGCGTTCCGACGTGCCGCCGCTGTCGCTCCTGCACGCCGTTGGAGTACAGGTAATGTCGGTCGACCCCGAGCAGCAGGTCAACGGAGACGTCCAGGACCTCGAACACTGGATCAAAGGCCAGCAGGAATACGAGCAGGGACAACTGGTGGCTTGGCTGTTCGGCGTCTTTGCCCTCCTTGCTCTGGCCCTGGCGGCGGTCGGTCTCTACAGCGTCGTGTCGTATTCGGTCGCGCAACGGACCAACGAATTCGGCATCCGCATGGCCCTCGGTGCACAACGCGCCCACGTGTTGCGCATCGTGTTCGCCTCCACCGTTCTGAGTGTAGGCAGCGGAATCGCAGCCGGCATCGGATTGACGCTGGCTCTGAATAAGCTGCTGGCGCAGTGGGCTGAGGGCAGTTCCCGCGATCCCCTGGTGCTGCTGGCAGTCACCTTCCTTCTGTGCCTGGTTGCCGCCTTTGCTTGCTCCGCCCCCGCGCGCCGCGCACTCAAAGTAGATCCCATGACCGCGCTCCGCTATGAGTAGGGGGCGGGTCTGCCCTGTTTTGAAAGGGGCTCGGCTTTCAGATTTTGCTAAAAACTAGCTTTTGCGGTCGATCTGTCCCGGCAGTGTCGGTTGTCTTCGCGCCTCGACCCGATCATTGCGGAACCGCCTCCAACTGCGGTTTGCGATTCCAGAACAAAACCCTGCCATCAGGAGATGGCAGGGCGCCTTCCGGTGCTCGCAGGCGTTACTTCTTGCGGAAGTAATCGACGAACGCTTTCGCGTTCGGCGTTCCTACGCCGGTTACGTTGTCCCAACCCTTCGTCGTGGTCAGGGCCTGAGGAGAGTTGCAGGCTGTTCCGTCATCATCAAGGATGGGATCCGTTATAGCCGCACAATCGGTGCCGAACGAGAGTACGAGCAGCGTGTCGTTGAGGTACGCGTCGTCCCACATTGCACTGACGAACTTGGGCGGTGCAGCGCCGCCGAACACTTCACTCGCGTTGTACTTATTCGTGCCAGTGGCGTCTTCAATCGATGCGGTCACATTGTGGCCCGATGTGACCGGAACAATATCGTGGATGGTATCCGCCGGCAGCGAGTAGAGATAAGGTGCGGCCTGACCCAGCGGTGGATGACCCGCGAACGTCGCTGCCTGATTGGCAATGACCCACAATCCCGAGAACATGGGAGCGGCCAGGCTCGTTCCACCAATCACCTCCCACACTTGCGGAGGATCGATGCCCGGAATGCTGATCAGGATCGCGGCTCCCGTGTTTGGATCCCCCAGCCAGGAAATATCCGGAAGTTGGCGATAGTTGCCGGGCAGATTGGCCTGGTACGACGGTTTGGGAAATCCACCGAGGCAAGTCAAGTTGAGAGAATCTACGTACAGGCAGTCGCTCGGGCCGCCCCCCGAACCATACTGGAATCCAATCGGAGTTCCAATCTCAAGCCCAAGAATATAGGGTGGAACCGCGACGGTTCCGTCATAGACCGGCATTTCCGCATTGGTTCCCCAACCGGCTTGCCAGGCAATCGAGTTATCAGCATTGAGCGCCAGACTTACCCCGCCAACGGCAGTCGCCCAGGGAGAATCCGCGGGCGCGTTCACCGTCGCCGGGGGGCCTTCGAAGGTATAGTCTCCGTAATCGCCGGAGGAGAAATTCGTTGAAATCCCCTCGGCAGCGCCTATTTCGGAAAGCAGACTCTCGGTTTCCAGTTCCGAGGTCGAAGCTAACGGTTCCGGCACGCCATAGCTGCCCGAGAGCACTGTGCCCAGAACCAGGTTCACGACATCGAACTCGGCCTGATTCACATCCTGAAACTCCGAGGTCGGAGGAACCACGAGGTTGATGTTCGCGTCGGGCGCAATGGCATGGGACCACTCCACATCGAGGTTGATTTCAGGCACGTTCCAGCTGATGCAAGAACTCGGCGCGGTGTAGATGATGCCGAGAAACGGCTGCTGAAATTGGTCCGCCGGGATCAACTGCGGCAGCCCGAACTCCGCCGAAAATGCATTCACGTCGTTCAAAATCGTGGCCGAGCCACACCAGTCGATGATGGCGATGGTTTGGTCGGCTCCCCGCGGTTGTCCGTGTTCGCCGTATAAGGCGGTCAAATTGTAGGCGTTCTGGATTACGGGCGGGGTATAGGCGCAGCCGAGGCCGGTCGCGCTCCCCAGGTTCAACAGATTGCCTTTATACGTGCCGATGGGAAATCCGCTGCCATTATTCACCATCGTCTCCGTCCCGGTACCGGTGAAACACTGCGAAGAAAAGAAGTCGGAGTCCGCTACCGCCGCCGGTTTCGCTAAAGCCAAAGGCTTGCCGCTGAGGCCCGATTGCCGGACGATCACGTGATGCTCGAATCCACCGCTATCCAAACCTGACACCGCCCTCACCAAATCGCCCGCCGGGCCTTCGACATAGGGATCGCCGACATTGGCGCGTATCGTTTTTCCTCGAACCTCGTAGTTGTTGAGCTGCACGTGGAAAGCTTTTTCCACGTCGCCGACCGTGCCTCGCGCTCGCACGTAAAAATTGTCGGCGCCCGTCTTTACCACGGTCAGGTTGTGGTCTTCGAAAAACTGCCGCACCGTCTTCGCTTCGTCCGCTGTCGGCCCGAAGCGAGCGGCAATCTCCTGCGGCTTCAGAAAATGACGGTAGTTGGCTGAACTGGAATCGTAAAGCGATGCCGTCAGCGCATCGAATTTGCTCTGGTCATGAAGCTGCAGCCAAATGCTGACTTCGATCACTTTTGTCGGATCTTCAGATCCGAGATTTTTCGCGGTTGCGACATACCTCGGAGTATTGTCGGCAATGACTTTGCCATTTACTCCGGCCGATAACGCCATACTGCTTGCGAAGACCATTATTACGATAGATGGCCATCGAAAATTACGAATTGAATTTGCTGCCCTGTCCTGTTCGTTCATTACTCCCTCCCTGGGGAAACTGCGTGAACTCCCTAAGTGCAAAGCCCATGCACTCACAACGCCGGATCGTTCCATCCCAATGTGAAAAGAAAAGTGATAGGAGGTTGAGATGGGGTTGAAACCGTCGCGGAATGTTTGACGGGGGTTGACCGAAACACCGCAATGCTAGCGGGTTGTCACGCAGTTTGCAATCGGCGCGCCCGTCCTTTTCAGGCATCCTTTCAATGCGGCTGCGCGAGCTCTTGCATAAGAATTGGAGCGAAAGAGCACCTGGAACCAGCCAAGAAAAAGCTCCGCCACCAGTTCGGCCCGGCATACGCGCCGTGTCCGTGAAGGCCGAAGCTGCGCACCTCCTTAGCTTGCCGGCGATGGATTAATCGCGGACTTGGTGACGAGCATCTTTCTGCTCCCAACCCTATATGTGTGGGTCGCCGGTGAGCGGGATATGCTTCCCATAGCGGAGGGGAACTTCGAAGAGGGAGAGAACATCGATTGATCTGAAAGCGGAGGAGTCATCTATCGAACTGGTTCGCTGGCACGAGTTGACTCACCCGCAACAGTTGCCCAGGCCAGGCAACGACCCCGAGGGCGCCCTGAAGACAGAAGCGTGGGAGGCCGCATGGACATGGGTTGCCGGCAACAGATATCGAATTCGCGGCCGTGGCCGCTTGAATGCGAAGGCCATCATTCAAGGCGGACCGAAAGGACACCCTCACGCACTACCGCGGTACAGAAGCACCCACTTGAACCCATCGACGGCTTATCCGTAATCGCGGTCAAAGACGCAATGTCGTGGAAGTTCGTGCATCGAGGGCTCCAATGTGGTAATAGTTCCAACCGGAGCGAGGGATGAATCCTCGAATTGTGGGTATTGCGGGACCGCTCAATGGGACGACCTTGGCACTCACCGATGACGAGATATCGGTCGGGAGAGAAGTGTCCAACAAGCTGTGGGCGGCGGACTCCGCGATGTCGCGGCGGCATTGCGCGATCGTTAAACAAGAGGACGGCCGTTTTCTTCTGAGCGACCTGGGCGGACGGAACGGTACACGCGTCAACGGGGAAAAGATCGACAAGCACGAGCTCTGCCATCGGGATCAGATCAGCGTCGGTAGTTCAACACTGGTCTTCCTCTTAGGTGATGAAGAGACGACTGCGGAGCGAAATCCGCTGGAATTGGACGATACAACAGTAGAAGAAGATGTGGTTGTGGCCCTCCGTCCCGAAGACTCTGCCTATCTTCATCCTGATCCTGAGCGGGCATCAGGGCAACCGAAGGTGGAACGTTTAGCGGCAGACTTGAGTACGGTTCTTAAGATCGCCACGCATATCGGTGCGATTCGAGACGAAGAAGGTCTGCAGTGGCAGTTATTGGGAATGTTGTTCGACGTGATACCCGCGCAACGAGCCGCGATCCTGTTTTTCGATGATGCAGGAGAGATTGCAAAAAGCGCGGCCTGGGATCGCGTGCACGGACCAGAAGTTCCCGTGCGAGTCAGCCGGACCTTGCTGAAAAAAATCACGGCCGAACGAACTGGCCTTCTGTTGGACAACATCAAGCGAAGCTCCCTGGGACAAGCCGACAGCCTGCAATCTGCCGGAGTGAAGTCCGCACTCTGTGTTCCACTGCTGCTTGCCGATCGAGTGAGCGGGGTGATTTACCTGGATACTCGGAGCCCTGAGAACCCTTTTGATAGCGATCATCTGCAGTTAATCACGGCGGTCGCCGGTCTGATCAGCCTGGCTTGGGACCGTGTTCGGCATTTACAGAAATTACAAGAAGAGAACAAGTATCTTCATGAAGAAATCAACCTCAATCACGAATTAGTAGGGGACAGTCCTCGTATGCGCGCCGTGTACGAATTGATTCGGCGCGTAGCCGCAACGGACTCAACCGTTCTGATCCAGGGCGAAAGTGGAACGGGGAAAGAACTTGTCGCCCGTGCGATTCACAATTCCAGTTCGAGAGCGGATGGGCCTTTTGTCGCAGTGAATTGTGCGGCGATTACGGAAACGCTGCTGGAAAGCGAACTGTTCGGCCACGAAAAAGGAGCATTCACCGGAGCGATCGCGCAGAAGAAAGGCAAGGTCGAACTGGCCAACGGAGGCACGCTTTTCCTCGACGAGATCGGAGAGTTTGCCGTAGCCCTGCAAGCGAAGCTTTTGCGCGTTCTGCAGGAGCGGGAGTTCGAACGCGTTGGCGGAATGCGTCCGATGAAGATTGATGTTCGCTTCGTTGCCGCAACGAACCGTGGTTTGCTCCAGGCAGTGGAGGCGGGGACGTTCCGCCGCGATCTCTATCATCGGCTGAATGTGGTCTCGATCACGTTGCCGGCACTGCGGGAGCGCGCCGAGGATATTCCGCTTCTGGCCGACTATTTCGTCACGAAAGCGAGTCGCAAGTGCCGCCTGCGCTCCAAGCCGATGTCGCCGGAGGCGCAAGCCTGCCTCTTGAGTTACGACTGGCCGGGAAACGTGCGCGAGCTGGAGCATGCCATGGAGCGGGCGTTGGTGTTGGGATCGAGCGATAGGATTTTGCCAGAAGATCTTCCAGCCGAGATATTCGAATCTCCTTCGGGAGAACCAAGCTCGTCAAATTTTCAGAGTGTCGTCAAGGAGCAGAAAAAGCAAGTGGTGCAGAAGGCAATGCAACAGAGCGGCGGAAACTACATCGAGGCTGCGAAGGTGCTTGGCATCCATCCCAATTCGTTACTACGTCTGATCCGCAATCTGAACCTGAAAGGATCATACCCAGAACCGCAGCCACGAGGGTCGGAACCCAAATGAAACAGGCATCGCTGAAGGACGGGAAAAGATCAAGCCGCCCTTCGAGGGCGGCTTTGGGGTTCTCTGGTGTTTGGCTTTCGCTCGGCGCGGACGCGGTTGGCATGTCGGCTCATTATTGCACCATCCGCAGGCTGCCAGCCTTCACGTTGGTCTTGGTTTTCATGGCTGCTCTCCTTTCGTTTCTAAGTTGGTGGTCTCGCTTCGATCTCGCTCGGCTCTTTGCCGGGCTGTTCGGAGGCGCTATCGTTACTACGTAGCGATGCGCAGTCCGGCCTTCACGTTCGTTTTGGTTTTCATGGCCTTCTCCTTTTCTTTTGGATTTGGCAGTTCGCTTGGTCTTCCCCCGGCGCTTTCTGTTTGGTGAGGTTACAAGTTAACGACGCGCGTTCCAGCCTTCACATTCGTCTTGGTTTTCATGGCTGATCTCCTTTCCTTTTTGATTTGGTGGTCTTGCTTCAGTCTTCCCCTCGGCCCCTTACCGAGCTGTATGGACGGCAAGTCCCGCCTTCACGTTCGTCTTGGTTTTCATGGCTTCCTCCTTTCCTTTTTGATTTGGTTGTCTCGCTTCCGTCTCCCTCGCCGCGTTACAGAGCCCCTATTCGCTGACCCGCCTTCACGTTCGTCTTTGTTTTCATGGCGTCCTCCTTTCACTTTTGAGTAATGCAAACAACAGACCAAGCCTTTGCCAACGCGAGGCCAATTCCTTGAAGCACACAAGTGATTGAAAAGAAACGATGTGAGTTTTGGCAGCTGGAAGGGAGTCTCGCCGTCGCGGATTCCCACTAGCCCAACGGTTAATGGTTGTTAGCGCAATGGTTACCGACGAGACGCCGCAAGCCGCCGCCGAGTTCCAGAAGATCATCGACCACAGCGGCATCGTCTGGAACTGCTGGTCTGGAGCGTCGGCGAATCTGGGCGTGGCTCGGGCGAATGCCCTGCACGCGAGAGCTTTTCAAGGACAGAGGCAGGGCGCGGATGCCCATGGCGCCCGCGTCCGGGCACTCGCCGCGTACCAAGACCTCTTCACGCTCTGGAAAGACGCCGATCCCGACATCCCCATCCTTAAGCAAGCCAAGGCCGAGTTCGCGAAGCCGCAATAGCATCTTTGAGGCGAGACTCAAGTTTCCTCGACGCCGGCGAGAGCGGGCCGGTTGTCCCTGACCTCAAAATTAACCTTTGGGCGGGCTGCGATTAACCGTTGGGTTAGCGGGAGTCTGCTGCCGACCCGCTCCCCGGTAGCCTGGCCGGAACAACATCGTTTCTTTTCAATCACTTCCACGCTTCAAAGAGTCCCTTTCGGCCATGAACACGCTTTGGCCCGCCTCTTGCATTACTCAAAAGCGAAAGGAGGACGCCATGAAAACCAAGACCAATGTGAAGGCTGGAACCATCATCCGCTCGCTCTAATGTCGCAACGCAGCACAGTGAAGAGTCCAATCAAAAAGGAAAGGAGGAGGCCATGAAAACCAAGACCAACGTGAAGGCTGGAGTCATCATTCACTAAACCAATGTCGCACAACGCAGAACAGCAAGAAGCCTAACGACGAAGACAAGGAGGAGGCCATGAAAACGAAGAGCAATGTGAAGGCTGGTATCCAGCGCCTGGGCAAGTGATTTCCAACCACAAAATCGGACTGAGAAGCCGCCCCCAAAGAGGCGGCTTTCGTTTTTTCCGGGCGTAGACACTAGGATCCGTCGATCAGACCTTAGCGAATCGAGCCCGCCAGACGGCCCCAAGTAGCCTCTATGGGTGAGCAATCACCATCAGGGCAGGCGCCCGTTTCAAGACGCACTGCAGAGAACGGCGCAATGTCTCGGGATCGAGTGCGGCGAAGCTTTCGTCGAGAATAATCATGGAGGCGCGCTGCAGCAGGGCGCGGGCGATGTAGAGACGGCTGCGTTCTCCGTGCGAAAGCTGCCAGCCGGTTTCACCGACCATCTGCAGGAGCCCGGCGGGCATGCGGTCGAGCAAGTCTCCCAGGCCGAGTTCGCGGCAGATCTCCTCAGCTTCAGCCATATCTTTCTGTGTCGGAGGCCAGCCGCGGCCCATGAGCAAATTGAAGGCGAAGGTCTCGGTCAGGACGTGGTTTTCGTGGAACTGCGGAGCCGAGACGACGCGCCGCCGCCAGCCGTCAACCCCGAGGGTTTGCCAGTCGAGCCCATCCAATAGCAGAAGTCCCGATTGCGGCGTGCGCATGCCAATCAGAAGAGAAGCCAGAGTTGATTTGCCATCGCCGGAGTGACCTTCGAGCAGGATCCGGTCCTGTGGACGAATTGCGAAACTGCATTTGCGCAACACCGGCTCGCCACGGTCCTGATAACGGAAGGTCAAGTCCTGGGCTTCCACCAGATTAAAGCCGTCAGTCTTCGGCTGGCTGTGGGGCTCTCTGGCAGAGCGGAGCAAGGGGATGCCAACGGGCTCAGATCGCGCGGCGGCATGGAACAAAGGAGCGACTTGCTTCCATGAAATAGCTGCATCTTCGAGCTGCCAAAGGCTATTCGCAACCCGCTTAAAGGCACGAAAAGCGATTAGAATTCCGCCGATGGCGATGGCCAATTGTTCAGGGGAGTTGACGCCGTGCGCGAATGCCGGCGCAAGACCGAGCAGGGCCACAATGAGCCATCCGCGAGGCGCAAGTGCAATCAGGCGCAATTCGGATTGGTCCACTTTTTTCGAGACCTGAAGATAATGTTCAAGCTCTTCGTCCTCGCCATCGTGCCAGTGGGCGTGCGATTCCTGGGCCATGCGCGTGCGATGGCCGACCATGCGCTCGATCAAGTCGTGAGTCATGTGCAAGCGGGCGGTGGTCCAAATTTTGCGCCGCACATAAAATTCATAACCGAAATAGGAAATAAGCAGGACCCACGAGATAAGAAGCAGGCACAGCACGGTTCCTGCGCTGCCCCAACTCAGAACGAAAAGCGCGGCCAGCAGTTCGATGACGGAAATCAAGGCAGAGAAGCCTCCGCTCAGCGCCATCGCTTCTACCGCTTCGGATTCCAGAACCCGGCCAAGAAATTGGCCTACGCCCTGCGTGCGGATTTCTTCCGGGGTGAGCCGGAGTGCACCATAAAGAAGACGGCGCTTCAGTAAAGCTGCAACGCCAATGGAAACGACACCCTGCAACCAGGTGCTGAGCAAGCGGAAGGGAACGATCGTGAGCAGGAGCAAAGCCCATGCAAGCAGCCAGCCGCTGTCGAACGTGCCTTCGAGTGCTCCCTTTCCGATCAGCCACCAAGAGAGAATCCAAAGCGCATATTCCCCAACGTATGCTCCAATCAAACCGACAAACCGGGAAGGAATCTTCGCCTGGCGCACCTGGCGGGCGAAACTTGCTCCCGGCGGGATGCGCAGCTTCCAAAAAGAAGTCACCGATTTATTCCGCAGGCGCTCGCGGATCAGCGCGGCGCGGGCGCGGTCACGGCGTTTCGGTGGGATTCCAGCGAGATTGATCAGTGGTTGAACTTCGCGCGAAAGTGGTTCCTCAAGCGACTTCACGAGTCTCGACCGAACCCAGCCTGGAGAAACCTTCCTGGTACTCAAATCGGGCGCGAGTACAGATACAGGTTTGCCGTCACCGAGCAGGACAAGAAATTGCGGCTTGCCGTTCTCTTCACTGTTTTCCGGGAGCTTGAGCAGAGCCGGACCCGTCTGTCGCAACATCTCATCCACGGCGTCGTACGTTACATCGACTTGCTCGGCTTCGAGACCATACCACTGCGCAGTATCCTGAACCCACTTCTCGAGAGCGTGGTTCGGCAAGGTAGCATTTCCAGAGTCGTAAGGAATTTGGGCACGGCGAGCATCGCAATCATTCGAGCGGGCGAGAACCTCAATCGCTCCTGCGAGCTGCGAAGCAGACCACGTAAGAGCAAAAATTTCGGTGCTCATGCGCCAACCTTTTCTGTCCGGCGCAATTGACCATCGCGCAGATGCAGATGCTGCCAGTTCCTGGTGGACCAAAGTCCCTCGCGCACCTCTTCCTCGGCAAGCAGCAATTTGCGGTAGGTCGAGTCGGGCTGTCTGACAAGGTCTTCGGGACTGCCGTCTTCGACGATGCGACCTGAGTCCACGACCAGCACGCGCGGGAATAACAGGGTTTCGCCGACGTCATGAGTGACACAGAGCAGGGTTGCATCGCGCCAGTGTTTGCGGACGCGACCCATGAGATCTCTGCGTTGCTGGCGATCGAGGCCGCGGAATGGTTCGTCCAGAATCGCAAGCCGGACGCCACGTTTGTGCATAGCGCGCCCGAGCCGTACGCGTTGTCCTTCGCCGCCCGAGACCAGACTGCCGTTCTCTCCCAATTCCGTTTGCAGACCAGACGGCAGCTTTTTCAAAAGGCCATGTAACTCAGCGGATTCCAGGAGCTCCGGATCGGGAACGGTTCCAGGGCCCGCACCGAAAATAAGATTCTCGAACAGAGTAAGATTCCACAGCTGCACCGCGGGATCCACCCAAGCCGTTTGCGAACGAAGTTGGTTCAGGACATCTCCGTTCAGCGGAAACCCGTCAACCAGGATGCGCCCGCATGCCGGCCGATACCAGCCCAGCAACAGACCGAGCAAACTGGACTTGCCCGCGCCGGATGGTCCCACTACGGCCACGTGACAGCCTGGTGAGAGAGCCAGATCAATCTCTTTCAGGACCATGTGACCGGCGACGCGAACACTGATGTTTTCGAACACCACAGTTGCCGCTGAGGCCGTTTCTTCCGGAGCTGGGATCATCGCCGCGAGAGCGGCTACCGCGTGGTCTTCTTCTTTCTCCATTTCCTGCGGTGCGCTTAGAGGCTCCAGCAACCGGAGCGTCCGGTTACGAAGCGTTGGATATTGCCATGCGACTTGCGCAATGTCTTGACCAATGAAGGGAAGATTGAGCGCCCAATACGCGAGAAGCAAAACGCTGGCAAAATTTCCCGTGCGCGAGATGTAATCGATCAGAATCCAGGCGGCCAGTCCGAAGCCCGAAAAAAACTGCAATGCCTCCACCCAGACGACCAGCTGTTCGACGGAAAATGAGGCCCGCGCCCATTCGCCCAACTGCGCTTCGTGCCGCCGACGAAAGGCATGCTCGGCACGATGTGCCCGCAATGGCACCAATCCCAGGAAAGCATCCAGGAAATAGCAGCTGAGAGCACCCTCATGATTCCGCACCCGCATGTCACGCTCGGCGAGCGCTGGCTGCATGGCCAGGTTGAGGCCAACCGATACAAGCACCAACACGATGACCAGCGGAGCGGCGCTCGCGTCGAGCCAGATTACGCCCGCGCCAGTCAAGAAGAGCTCAAACGTTGAGCGCAAGAGCTGCCCGCCCAGTTCTGGAAGAAGCCGGATGTGGTGAATTTGATGGTATCGCTCAGCCATATCGGACTTTAGCCGGCTGTGAAAGTAGCGATCGCCCAAACGTGGAATCTTCTCCTGGAAGGCGATCCGCAAGCGCGCCTCCAGCTTCCGTCCGATATGAAGCAGCCCCGAGGCCATGGGGAACTCAACCGTGAGCATTCCCGCAACAAATAGAACTACAGCGCCGATCATCGCCATACGCTGCACCGGTGCTCCGAGTTTGTGGGCAAGGTCCAGCAAACCACGAAAGAGCAAAGCCTCGATCATGACCCCGGTACTGGCAACCATGAGGGCAGTCGTCATACAAGCCGGAGTCAGCACGCCATCCACCTTGAGCATTCGAAATAACTCGACGTACGGCTCCGTTTGCGGTTGCTGCAGTGCGGCAGCGATTTCGGGAGAGACCGCTGCACTGGATTCGTCTTGCGCCGGTACTGTCACAACCTTCGGCGCTGCTTCTTGACGACGCCGGCTGGCATGCACCAGCACCGCGCCTCGGAAATAAATTTGCTCGGTTCCATCCTCAGCGGACGGCGCTTCTTCGACAGACCAGAAATGTGACGGGATTGCCGGTTTCGCACGATCGGTGGCTTGAGAATCTTCGAATAGCTTTTCGACAAGTGTGCTCGCTTCGGAGCCACGCTTCAGACTGCGCGACAGTACAAGTGCCTCGACCGTTCGAACGGAAGCTTCCAGAGTGGCTAAAGGACGCCACCCATTGTCAGCCGCCGCTTTTTCCGTCAGACGCAATGCATGGCCGTTTGAGCATCCCAAGTCGGACAGCTTCCGGCGAAGCGGCTTGAGGAATTTTTCCGAAGTCGCCCACTCCCTCCAGACATCAAGAGGGGCGAGCTGAGTATGCACATGCAAAGTCGACAGCAAACGCTCGCGCCTAAGCCAGCGCCTCCCGACGGCTGGGTCCATCGCTTGAACCAGTGGCCCATGCTTTCGCCATACCAGAATGAAGTGTGTCATTCCCGTCGGCAGCTCAACGACAGCGATTGCCGGCAAGGCCTTGGTCTCTTCGAGCAGAAGATAGTCCGGGGGAACCATAATCTGCTCCGCCTCGAGTCCAAGTTGCACCGCGATCGTCTCCATCGTGTCGATCGAGGTTCCGTCCACATCGGTCTGGCAGGCTTCGCGCAATCGGCCATAACCGACTGGAATCCCGAATCCTTCGAGCAGGCACTTCAGAGCTGCCGGTCCGCAATCCGTGGCAGAGGTCTGGACAACTTCGGGAACCAGCCAGCGGCGGTGGTTGAGTTTCATGGCAGATCCACCTGCTGAATTGTGGCTACTTCCTTAGAACCACCGAAGCCTCTGCCAACCACCCGCAGGACAAGCGATGCGGGAGAAATGCGTTCGACCTGCACTTGCACTATGCCCGGCAGGCCATGCTGCATGGGAATGCGATTGGCAGAATTAGGATTAACCGCGAGTTCAACGCGAATTCGTCCGTCGCGTACTTCGCTGCCAACGTGGGTGACCGTGGCGCTGATACTGCCATATTCGGTCCAGGGAAATCCGTCCAGTCGCAAACGAGCGGTCTGCCCCGGCTGAATGCGGCCCAGTGCATCGGCGGGTTGGAAACTCGCGACAATTCGCAACTCCCCCGTCGGCACGACGGCCGCGAGTTTCTCGCCCTCCCGCACCACGCTGCCCACCCGCACATTGGCGACTTCGCCCAGCCTGCCGTTGATCGGGGCTCGGATGAGCCGCCGGTCCACTTCATCTTCCAGGCGCTTGATCGAAGCCTGGGTCGTCGCCTCGCCGCCGCGCAGGCGGTTGACTTCGCTCTTGAGTCCTTCGAGATGAGCCCGCCGGTCCTCTGCATCGGTTAGCCGCTGCTGTTCCAATTTGTTCACCGCAAGCCGGAGGCTGTCGGCCGCGGCGCGTCTCTCGGCGGCATTTGCCTGCGCCCGTTCGAAGTCCGCTTTCGCGAGCACGCCGCTGCTGTACATCTGGCTCAGGCGCTGCGCTTCCGATTCGGCAAGATGCGCCGCGGCATCGGCTTCCCGGAAATGGGCCCGCGCTTCATCCAGCGCCACGGAGGCAGTCTGCTGCTCTTGGGCCGCGGCGCGCTCTTCGGCAGCAATCTGGTCTTCGAGCGATTGAATTTGCGGCCCCAGCGCACCCAGCTTCGTGCGCTCTTCCGTGAGGTGCAGTTTTTGCATGTCGGCGTCGAGCTCGATCAGTACTTCGCCAGCCTCCACTTCGCGATCGAGTGCCAGCGTGCTCGTCACCACGCGGCCACTATATTGCGACTCGACCGGATGCGCCGCGCGATCCACTTCCAGATCGGCCGTCTCGCTCACTGCATAAACCGCAACTCGGGCGCGGAAGAACCATGCCACCCACAGACCCAGCAGAACGCCCGCGATCAGCAATCCCCATGCACCGCGCTTAAATGTTTCGGATTCCAGGAAACGCTCTGAGCGAAAAAAAGGACTCGGCATAAATTGATCTCCGCCACCGCTAACTGCCAGCAACGACATCGCCAGATCCTGGCTGTGACCACGGCCGGGATTTCAGGCGCGCAACATCTTACCGCTGAAAAGGCTCCGCAGGCTGGATCTTGCAAATCGATTCTTATTGCTGCTGTAACTTGAAAAGCCGCCTTGCAGGGCGGCTTCTCTCAGATTCGCTAAGTTGTTCTTCAAAACTGGATGCGGTAGCCAGCCCTAACGTTCGTCTTGGTCTTCATGGTTGCTCTTCCTTCCTCTTTAGAGTTGGTAGCTTCGCTGCAGTCCCCTCCGTGCTTGAATGAGTTGCTTGGTGGCGTTAGTGGACTAGTAATCCAGCCTTCACATTGGTCTTGGTTTTCATGGCTGCTCTCCTTTCGCTAAATTTCGGTTGTCTCGCTTTAGTTTCCGCTCGGCGCTCTGCCGAGCCGTCTGGTGGCGCTAGCCTGGCTTCGTTACACCGAGATGCGCAGCCCAGCTTTCACATTCGTCTTGGTTTTCATGGCGTCTTCCTTTCGCTTTTGAGTAATGCAAACGACAGGCCACGCCTTTGCCGCCTGAACCCGGATTCTTCGAGCTTCGGAAGTGATTGAAAAGAAACGATGTGGATTTTGGCGGATCGGATAGAAGCCCGCAGTCGCACACTCCCACTAACCCAACGGTTAATGGCAGCCCGCCCAACGGTTAGCGACGGGTCCCGCAATCGTGCATCAGCCTGCCGAATTGACTCCTTTTTCTGCTTCAACCGGCTTCTAGCTCCACCCGCGACCGCGAAGCATTTTTTGCGCTACGTGTCGCCTTTTGCATGTCGTTTCCGATTTCATAATTAGGGACAGGAAAATGGCCAGCCCCCGAGGTGTCCTCTACACAGCACTACAAAGCTCTCGGAGGGTTGCTGCGCCGGCTCCGGTTTTGAATTCAGCATCGCGGAGATAGACATGAACGCACTTTATGGCTCGGGCCTCGGATAAGGGCGTTGCCGATCGGTGGACGGCGCGGATACCGATCCTCCTTGGCATCCTGCTGGGGCTCGCTGTGCTGTTGTTGTACCGTCCCCATTAAATCCGATTCAGAGCATGTGAAGAACGGAGGAATCTATGCCGGTTGGACGTTTTGGCGGCAAAGGTGACAATGATCGCAACCTCAAGGTTTCCGAAAGGAACCTAATCCACAAGGTCTTCCAGACAGCAAATCTTCCCGATCTTGACGACGTCACTATCGGCGATGGTGTGAATGCGAACGGGGGTGCTTGGACCGATTCGGACTACGAGATTAATGTTGGTCCTTACCTATTCAATACTGATTTGTCAGTCAGTGATCCGACGACCCTGGTGCACGAAATGACTCACGTTTGGCAGTACCATAACCACACCTTGTCAAAAGGACATGCCTTTGCAGCACATGCAGCAGCGTGGATCAAGGATGAGTTCACGAAGTATGGCAACAGTAAAAACGATCCGAAGAAAGAGTACGTCCCGTATGAGGACCGCTTGTACAAGTACGACGTGGAAAACGGAACCTGGAATGATATGGGCTTCGAAGGCCAGGCGCAAATGGTCGAAGACTGGTTCGAGATGGGAATGAAGACAGAAGGTTATCGCTTTGTTTTCGTGAAGAACGTCTTATGGAACGGAGATGCTTCAGCACGAAAGTTGACGCGCACTGAGTTGCAAATGCGAAATCCTGACATCCCTTCGAGGGAGGAAGTATATGCGCGCTATACGCAAACCTCCAGAGAAGAGCGCCCACAACTCTCGGACTCCTATCTCATCGAACTCCTCCAACGGCGATACGCCGCCAATGATGTGGCGGGATACGGCGGGAGAGCACGAAAAGTCGAGCAGTTGTTTCAATCAACCAGCCCACCTGAAGCCACCGGGTTGTTCACGCGCCTGACGGTCCGAAACAACTCCGACAAAGTGGCTCTGTATTTCTATGCTCATCTCTCAACCGCTGAGCGCAATAAGCTACTCCAGATTCTTCAAGGCCGAATGGCTGGAAACGCAGCCTAGCATAGCGCGTTTTTACCGCTGGTCAATGATTGAAATCGAGATTTATGCGGAGATTCCTGAGCGGGAAGCACGCGAAAACCACGCTCCGAGGGTGGCGTGCAGCACGAAAGCCAGTGAGTTGACTGCACACCACCATCCGATGCCGCAGGAGGCCGACGATTGCCGGCCTCCTTATCGTCTCTTAGTGATGCGCGCTCGTCTAATACAGTTCCGCGCTCCCGATGGCAGCGAAGCTGGAAGTACAGCCCCCCACCACCAGCACGGTTCCACTGTTCATCAGCGTCGCCGTCTGCTGTTCGCGAGCTGTGTTCAGACTGCCGGTGACCGTGAAACCTCCGCTCGCCGGGTCATACAGCTCCGCATTGGCTATGGCAACGCCAACGGACTCGCCTGAGGCGCCACCGTTTTGACCTCCCGCAATCAGCACCAACCCGTCATCGAGCAGCGTCGCCGTGTGCAACTCGCGCGCGGTGTTCATGTTGCCTGTCTCCGCAAAGGTTTGGTTTGCGGGATTGTATAGCTCCGAACTGAGGGTGGCGAAGTTGGTGGAGTCATAGCCGCCTGCAATCAGTACCATTCCGTTGTTCAGCAGCGTCGCTGTCTGATTTTGGCGCGCCGTGTTCAGGGTGCCCGCGGTGTATACGAAGGTCTGAGATGCGGGGTTGTACAGCTCCGCTGTCGCCGTTACACCCGGGTATGGCACGCCTCCCACAATCAGCACGGTCCCGTCGTTCAGCAGCGTTGCCGTTTGCTGTTCACGGCCGGTGTTCAGGCTGCCGGTGGTGTAGGTGAAGGTTTCCGTCGCGGGATTGTACAGCTCGGCGCTGGTCAAGTAGGCAGTGCCGTTGTTGTTATACCCGCCGGCAATCAACACCATTCCGTTATTCAGCAGCGTGGCTGTTTGGCCATCGCGTCCGGTGTTCAGACTACCCGTGGTGTAGGTGAATGTTCCGGTCGCGGGGTTATAAAGTTCCGCGGTGGTCGTGTCAACTGTCTCGACCGAGTTTGTGCCGCCGCCGGTAATCAGCACCATTCCGTTACTCAGCAGCGTCGCCGTGTGCCCGAAGCGCGCCGTCTTCAAGCTGCCGGTGTAGGAGAAGATTCCGGTCGCGGGATTGTACAGTTCTGCAGTGCCCTGCACATTGTTGCCGGAGTCTTTGCCGCCCACAATCAGCACCATGCCGTTGTTCAGCATCGTCGCCGTGTGTTCATAACGCCCGGTATTCAGGCTGCCCGTTAAAACGAACCCGGCTGGCCGCACGGTCAGCGTTGCGGATCCGCTGATGGTTCCGTCCGTTGCTGTAATGGTTGCGGTTCCCGCCGCGATCGCGAGGGCCGTCCCCGGGTTAGTTGCATCGTTCCCGATCTCAGCCACCGCCGCACCCGAGGAGCTCCACGTCACTGACGCAAGCTGCTCCGTGCTGTTGTCACTGAATGTGCCCGTGGCAACAAACTGCTGTGAGGTCCCCGGGGATATCGTTGACGTAGAAGGAGTGACGGTAATCGACACGAGGTTTACCGGAGTCAACGTGGCCGGTTCGTACAGCTCCGCATTGGCTGTAGGTTCCGCCGTTGAGGGGGATCCTCCTGCAACCAGCACCGTTCCGTTGTTCAGCAACGTCGCGGTTTGCTGGGAGCGCCCTACGTTCAGGCTGCCGGTGTAGGTGAATGTCACGGCAACGGGATCGTACAGCTCCGCGCTGGCTAAAGTGCCACCGTTGGAGTCATCGCCGCCCGCCATCAACACCATCCCGTCATTCAATAGCGTCGCCGTGTGAAAGAAGCGTGCAGTGTTCAGGCTGGCAGTGTAGGTGAAGGTTTGGGTCGCGGGGCTATATAGTTCAGCGCTGCTTAGGGTCCCCCCCTCCCCGGGGGATCCGCCCGCAATCAGCACCATTCCGTTATTGAGCAGCGTTGCCGTGTGACTGGCGCGTGCGGTATTCAAGCTGCCGGTGGTGTAGCTGAAGGCTTCGGTGGCGGGATTGTACAATTCCGCGCTTGACAATTCGCCGCTGGAACTATCGCCTCCTGCCATCAATACCATTCCGTTGTGCAGCAGCGTGGCCGTGTGACCGTAGCGCGCAGTGTTCAGGCTGCCAGCGTAAGAGAAAGTCTCGGTCTCGGGATTGTACAGCTCGGTACTGAGCAAGAAGCCAGTGGAGTTCAAGCCCCCGGCGATTAGGACCATGCCGTTGTTAAGCAGCGTAGCCGTGTCGTAGTCGCGTGCGGTGTTCAAACTGCCGCTAGCAACGGAGAAAGTCCCGGTCGCGGGATCATACAACTCCGCACTGGCCAAATATCCTTCTGCGCTAAAGCCGCCCGCGATGAGTACAGTGCCGTTGTTGAGCAGCGTTGCGGTGTGCTCGTAGCGAGCGGTGTTCAAGTTGCCAGTGGAGCTGAAACTTTTGTCCGCCGGATTGTACAGCTCCGCCGTGAGCGAGGCATTTCCGGTGGAGTCTACGCCGCCGACAACCAGCACCAAGCCGCTGTTCAGCATCGTAGCCGTTTGACCGTAGCGGGCGGTGTTCAGACTGCCCGTGGAAACAAAACCTGCGGTTACGGTCAATCCGGTCGAGCCATCGATCCCGGCGTAGGCCGCCTGAATCGTGGTTTGCCCCTGCGCGATTGCATCTGCAATCCCGGTCTCGCCAATTTGCGCCACTCCCGTAACCAATGAGCTCCACGTCGCGACGTTGGTAACATTCGAGGATGACCCATTGCTGTAGTTTGCAGTGGCCGTGAACTGCTGGGTAGCCCCCACCGCAATAGAAGGATTCGCGGGCGTCACCACAATCGAAGTCACCACCGGCGCGGTCACAGTCAGAATGGCCGTGCCTGCGACCGTGCCCACGTTCGCGCTGATGGTCGACGTGCCCTCGGTCACACCTTTCGCGAGGCCGCCCGTGCTGATCGTCGCCGCTCCGCTGGCGTTCCAGGTCGCGGTGTTCGTAAGATTCGCTGTGGTCCCGTTGTTGTAAGTTCCCGTGGCCGTGTACTGCAGCGTCTCCCCCAATGGAATCGAGGCGTTCGCCGGCGTCACCGCAATCGATACGAGCACCGGCGCAGCCGAGGTTACCGTCAGCACGGTAGAGCCGGTAATACTGCCCAGCTTCGCGCTGATGGTTGACGTACCCGCCGCCACTCCCGCCGCCACACCTCCGGAGCTGATCGTCGCCACTCCCGTAGCCGATGACTTCCAGGTAACAAAAGGCGTGATATTTTCGGTGCCGCCGCCGGTTAAATTGCCGGTAGCCGTAAATGGCAGCGTGCTTCCTACGGCAAGGGAAGGATTAGTGGGCGTCACAGTAATGGAAGCCAGGCCGGTATCGTTGCCCGCGCCGCTGAGCGGGACCAGAGTTGGACTCAAAGAACTGTCGTCGATCGTAAGGGTGCCCGTTCGGTGACCAATGGCTGTCGGAGTAAACGTTACCCCGATCGCGCAAGTGAGGCCTGCGCCGACGCTGGGAATGCAGCCGTCGCTCGCCACGGCGAAATCTCCGCTAGCGGAAATCGATGAAAAGGACACGACGGAGGTGAGATGGTTGGTCAGGATGACAGTCTTGGCTGCGCTCGGCGTGCCCACGAACTGGCTGGCAAACGACAGGCTAATCGGGGCGGGCGTGACCTGGGCAATCCCCGTACCGGTGAGCGCGATTGAGCTTGTGGAAACGCTGTCGCTGACTATTAACATGGCCGTGCGGCTTCCCAGGGCCGAAGGCGTCAATGTAATCGGGATCTTGCAGGTTTTGCCGGCGCCCAGCGTGTTTGGACTGACAGGACAAGTCCCCCCCGTCGGCAGAGCGTAATCCCCAGCGGCGTTTCCACCCGAGATCGAAATTCCGCTGAACGTTAACGGTCCTGCCTGGGTATTCTTGAAGATCGCGGTCCTCGCGCTGGTTTGAGCAATCGCCTCGCGGCCAAACGACAGCGTGGCCGGCGTCAGCGTTTGAGCAAATACAGACAGGGCGGGAAAAGAAAGGGAGAGGAAGATCGTGCATAGCAACAGTGATAACGTCAAACCGGCTTTGGATTTCATTGCACCACCCCTCTTCCTTTCGGAGCTCGCTCCACTACCTTGAGCAGAACTTGAGACGCGCAGCCCCTTAAAGAGAAGAATGCTGACAAGGAGTCTCGAAGATTGCCTGAGGTCAAGTTTCTCGGGGCAGGATTGGCAAACAGCAGAGGGCGAGAACAGCGCCTCACGGTTTTCATTCGTTCGTGAAATCATCGACTTTCTTGGCATGGGAGTCTCTCCTTAGCAGCGGGCGCTAGTTTGTCGGTTGACGATGGGCTCCAACTTCGGTCAGTGAATGCCCTGTCATCTGCTAAAGCGAAATTCGACGGGAAATTGGTCCACCCCAAAAAAATTTATCGATGTCCCAGGCTCCCACCGTGAAATCTTCACAGTAAAGCCCCAGAGGAAGGTTTGCGCGGGCGGTACGATTGGCGACGGCAAGTTCATTTTCGAACTCGCGATGCGTGCCGCTCCGCGATCGCAGTCAAAGGCATTCTGGACGGCATCACGGTCCAAATGCAGTGGCGATCATCATCGAGATTGACGACAACGGCGGCTTATTTTGGAAGGCTTGATCGACCACAATTTGCGTAGCGGCTGCTCTACCTTGCGGAACTCTGCGCAGAGGCCGCGCGGACTTCTTCTAACGCTTACAAGGCCGCTGTGGGTTGACGGCCCTGACGAAATCGGACCACTGTCCGGCATTCACCGTGTCCCAGTAGTCGTACCAGAAAATGATCTTGGGTTTGGCATCGGTAGCGGCGTCCCGCAGCATGGTCCGGAGTTGACTGGTAGTTGGATAGGTACACTGCGATCCAGAGCAAACACCGTCACCCGGATATTGGCCCCAGTTGAAGGCCTGAAGCGCCATTTCCGCAGCTTTGCCGTAGGTTGCAGCGATGGTATGAACGTCGCTGGCCGCCGTGGCGGTATCGCTGACAGGTGCGCCAGTGCCGATGGGGTAGTAGTCCCCGCCGAGAATTTGCGCGAAATGGAACGGGTCCAGATATTTCTGAAGATTAAGGAGGCTGGGATTATTTGCGTTGTCCCAGGTGGCGTTCACCATCTGCGGATGATGGGGATCTGCTGCCCGAAGGATGTGGTAAAGATTCTCGACGTTCGAGGCGGTGTAGGGTGCGGGTTCATCACCGATGCTGTACCCGTAGGTGGCCGGAAGATCCTTCACGAGATTGACGAGGTACTGGAGAAATCCCTTGTTGGTGGAGCAGCCGCAGGTCGCGGAGATTTCGGCGTAATCGTTGATCAGGTATTTGCCGCTCTTGCCGGAATACTTTGCAAAATCCGGGTCGTTGAACGCCCACATGATTTTCAGATGGTGGGAGTTGGCATACGCCGCGTAGGCCAGGAGCTCCGCTTCGGTCCCCCAGAAGACACTGTAGTTGAGGACCACATAAAAATTGGCGGCGGCGATTTTGTCGAGCTGGCTGGTGGCTGTGTCACCGGCAGGGCCGCTGCAGCTTTCACCGTCCAGGTTGCAATCCTGGTAGATGGCTTGGGGAATCGAGGTGATGACCTGCGGGTTGGAGAACGACGAAGAAGCCGGGATGCTGGTGCTCACGTAAAGTAGCGGATGGGTATCAAAGATTTTGCCAACATCGGGGGCAGAGGTCATCAAGTCCACGGTATATTGCGCGTTCTCGTCCGTTTGCACCGGAAGCGTTTCGGTCCAGAGAGGATCAGCGCGGCTGTCTTCTCTATCGTGTACGTAAAAAGTGAGGAGATGGAACCCAGCCAGGGGCTTGCCGTCTTCATTGAGCAGGTTGGAACTGAAACGAATGTGCGGATGGGATGCGTCCCCAGCTCCTCCTAGCTTGGCAGGTTCCTCGGATAGAGAATGAAGTGGCCACAGGCACCACACCAGCAAAAGAGCAGAAAGAGAAATCACGTGCAAGTATCCGGGCTCTTTCATCACGAATCTCCCTCCTGACCGCGAAAAACGGGGAACCGACAGCTGATTCCGCACGTGAGTATAGACCAAGCGCGAGGACTATTATCAGGCGGCGACACGTTATGACCGCAGGTCAATGGGTTAAATGTTGATTTTTCACCAGTTGAACCGATTGCCCAACCTGAGGCAGTCCGGATAACTTCTGGTTAACCGACCATCTGAACCGGTCGGTATTCCGCGCGCGGTCTGGCGTATCGGCTATCATCCTGTTAAGCGTTAGGCGGTGTGATGAAAACCTTCAGAATTGCCGCGTTGATCTCCATAATTGCTGCATCGGTGCTCAGTTCAGCACACCATGGAGCAGAGAAATCCCCCGGCTCGGAAATTGATCAGATCATGCAGGCTCGCTCCGCTGCGGGTGATTTCAATGGGACAGTGCTCGTTGCCAGGCAAGGCGAAGTACTCTACGAGCGCGCTTTTGGGCTCGCAAATCTGGAGTGGCGAATACCGAACGATCTGCAAACAAAGTTTGAAATCGGATCCATGACCAAGCAGTTCACCGCCCTTCTCATTTTGCAGTTCGTGAACGAAGGCAAGGTTCGCCTCGATGGACACATTTCAGATTATTTGCCGTACTATCGCAGTGAGATCGGGCATCGCATAACACTGGCTGAGTTGCTTTCTCACACGTCCGGTATCCCAAACTTTCTAAGCAGCCCCGGGTTTCTGGAGGGTCCAGCCAGCCGGACTAGCTACGCCGTGCGCGACTTCGTTAACAAGTACTGCAGTGGCGACCCGCATTTCGAGCCGGGAACAAAATTCGAGTACAGCAATTCCGGATATTTTCTCCTGGGCGCGATTCTCGAACAGGTATCCGGCGAGTCGTATGAGCAACTCCTGCAGGAGCGCATCTTCGGCCCCCTCGGAATGAAGAATTCTGGATACACCCATTTCGAGACGGTACTTCCTCATCGCGCCGCCGGGTACGAGCGCTCGGAGGCTGGCCTGCGGAATGCCCGCTACTACGACATGTCTATCCCTTTCGCGGCCGGGGCGCTGTACTCGACGGTCGAGGACCTTTTTTTGTGGGATCAAGCGCTCTATGGTGAGCGCTTACTTCCGGCACGACTTCGCGATCTTCTGTTTAAACCTAATCTGGACAATTATGGTTACGGTTGGGGAATCCTGATACCGGAGCCGGGCTCGCCGTACGCGGGGGAATCCATTCCCATGCACGGTGGACAGATTTTTGGGTTCCAGTCCCTGATCCAGCGAATCCCCGCGCACAGAGAATTAATCGTTCTGCTGGAGAACACAGACAGTCCGAAGCTTCTGGACATTGCGTTACAGATCAGGGCTGTTTTGGCGAACAATCCGGAGCGTTGAATTGTCGCCCGTTCTCCTCCTTCCTTCCATCGTTGTTCCCAGATCACAGGCTACCGGCCGGAACGCCGTGTCGAGCGCCCAGATTCCGCAGAAGCCTCGTCGTTCATTCAGTCGTCCTTCCGGACAGTGGTTCTCGAGGAAACTGTCGTAGAGCGCTTCTGACATTTGTCCCACCGCGCGCGTGGCCTTGTGGCAACGAATAGTGTCCTTCTGATAGCTGCGTGATTTTGCGGAGTTGGCTAGTATGGGCGCTTGGAGGGCCTCTCCCATGAAAAGCCTTGCCCGTCGCGGCTTTATGACCACCTGTATTTCAGTCGTTCTGTTTGGCTTCGTTGGTTCCGGGGCTTCGGGTGCAGGACGGGCACAAACACCGGATGCGATTGCAACCCCGCCGGCGCGAGTTGCGGCGGGCAGAGTCTCTACGACAGGATCGCCAGACGCACAGCCGAGTGCGACAACAGTTAGTGGACCGAATACGGCAACCACCGGAGCAAAGACGCCAGTCACCGCAGCCTCGACTGCGGTTACCATCTCAATCGATGCGCTGAGCAACCGGCATACGATCAGTCCGTATGTGTACGGGTTTGCGTATCCGAATTCGGCAGCCGATATTACCAACACGGGCGCGACGGAAGTGCGGTGGGGCGGCGATTCGACCTCCACTTATAACTGGCAGTTGCAGACCGACAACGCGGGAGCTGACTGGTATTTCGAGGATTTTGCCGCTTCAGGATTCAACAACGGGAGCGATGCCAGTTCGACCCAGTTCATTACGGATGTGAAGAATGCAGGCGCGAATCCGCTGATGACGATGGTGATGCTGCCGTGGGTGGCGCAGAGTCCGGAGACGTCGACGACCCAGGGAGGGACGGACAATTATCACTGGAGTTATTCAGTCGGGACCTTTGGTCCGCAATGCAGCGCGGATCCCTACAACCCGGACGCGGGAGACGGGCTGCAGACCGATTGCTCGACAGCCGTGACCACGAATGCGGAGACCTCTGCTTACTACCCGCTGCTGGATGACAACAGCCAGAGCTGCGCTTCGGGAAACTGCGTGTATCGCAACACGTGGGCGGCGGCGCTGGCGACTGCCTTCGGCAGCACTCCACATTTCTACGACATGGATAACGAGATTGAAATCTGGGGATCGACGCATCGGGATGTGCATCCGCAGCCGACGGCGTATGACGAGATGCGGGATACATTTATCGCCGAGAGCAGGGCGCTGAAGGGATGGGATCCGGCGGCGATTCGCTTTGGGCCGATCACCTGCTGCTGGTGGTTCTACTGGAACGGCGCAAACAATAACGACAAGGCGGCGCATGCCGGGATCGATTTTCTGCCGTGGTGGATCAACGAGGTTTACTGGCAGGACCAGATTGCGGGAACAAGATCGGTGGATGTGCTCGATCTGCATGCATATCCGGACACGCCGAACACTTCGAGTTACACGCTGGCGCAGAAACGGGCGCTGGCGTTGCGGATCTTCAGGGATTATTGGGATCCGACATACGTGAGCGTGGGGAGCGACATCGATCAGAAGTGGACGACGTTCATTCAGCCGAAAAAGACGATTCCGTTTCGCATTCCGCGAATGCGGGCCATTGTGAACATGATTTATCCCGGAACGCCGCTGAGCTTTACAGAGTGGAACGCGGCGATTGCGGGCGAATCGGATTTCTCGACGGCGCTGGGAGACGCGGATGCCTATGGAATTTTTGGGCGCGAGCGGATGTATCTGGCGTCGCGATGGACGGCGCCGCTGAGCACGAACCCGAACTATCAGGCGCTGAAGCTGTATCGGAATTATGACGGGCAACATCATACGTTTGAGAGCACTTCGATTGCGGACACGAACAGTGCGAACCCAAGCCTGTTCAGCAGCTATGCGGCGATCGATCCGACGGGAACGACGATGACGGTGATGGTGCTGAACAAGGCTCCGGCGGCTACTTACGCGGGGCAGTTTGCGATCAACGGATTTACTCCGGCGCAGGTGACGACCTACACGCTATCGCAGAAGAATCCGACGACGATTGTGGCGTCGGCCCAGCAGGCATGGTCATCGACCATGAGCTTTGCGCCGTACAGCGCCACATTGCTGGTAGTGACTGGATCGATGGCGAACATCCCCGAAGCGGAGTGGGATTTGAATCCGGATACGACGATGGTGGCGGCGGGCGGATCGGTGACACTGGCGCCGAAGATTGTGTCCGGATCGGGGACGGTCACGCTGGGGACGCCGACATTTGATACGGGCATCACGGTGACAGTGACACAGGGAACAGTGACATCAAGCCAGAATGGCGCGGTCACAGTGACAGCGGGAACGAAGCCGGGTTTCTATCGCTACACGGTTCCGGGCACGGATAGCTCAGGAGCGACGCAAGAGCAGAGTGGATACATTGTGGTGGGGAATCCGCCGGCCAAGCTGACGAAGCAAGGCGATGGCCAGACGGGAGCACCCGGAACGAATGTGAGTTTGTCGGTGACATTGAATCCGGGATCGTCGGGCGGGAGTGCTGCCGGGGCAGATGTGCTGTTCACTGCGTCGGCCGGAACGCTTTCGAGCCGCACGGTGACGACGAATTCGTCGGGAAATGCAGCAGTAGTGCTGACCTTGCCAGCGAATGCGGGCGCGTTGCAGGTGACCGCCGAGGGTCCGTATGGGTTGGGACATCCGAAGGTGACGTTCACCGTGACGGTGCAGTAAAGAGGCACTCGCGAGCCCCGTAGTTCACGCCAATGTGGGATTTGTGTTCAATGCAAAGGCTCGCAAGATTTTGTTGGAAATTTGCAAATTTCCTGTTGCAAAAAAGTTGGAATCATGGCATCTTCGAACATCTTCTTACGAAAGGACGCCCAAAATTGGCAGATTTTCAAAACAAAATGCTAAGCGGGCAACATCAGCCGATGACCTGGCTGAGTTGCTATAGGGCGTCGCTCCAGTCGCGCTAACCGGTCTTCTACCGGTTATACCAGGCGCTCTTCCGCACAACAAAATCACTGGGTGGCGCAGGCCGCGGTTCCTTCGACTGTGAATCGACAATACCGCTGCCGTTCATTCCCCCAGTTATAACTCACACGGTCAGTGGTGATTGGCTACGGCTACTTCTTGGTCAAGACAGCCAACCTGCAGTTGGTTCATTTGGCTGTGAGGTTCGACTCCTCGTGGGCGCAAGCCCTGCCGCAACCGCATGTTCCCTGACCCATGAGTTCCCTCGCCGCGGGACGCAGTTTCTCGCGTGGGAAAAATTCAGTCAGTGGTGAGTTCACGGCAACTTCGTGGCGTGCCTGGTATGAAGGCCGGGGTTCGAGCCCTCAACCGTGATCCAAGTTCCCTGGCTGCGACGCTGGCGCAGCGCGGGCCAGTCGTGCCCGCGCTGCTCAACCGGGCCAATGCCCGTAGATTGAACTCGGGTAATTAGTTTCGCCGGTGGTGAAGAGGAGAGATACTTCGCGCCAATCACGACGCGCAGGGCGGCGGCCCTGCCGGGGATCAGAGTTCCAGGGACGGGGGCGTAGTCCCGAAACACAAGGTACCTGGAAAAATCGTGCCCCGAGTCGGCTCTTCTCGTTGGTTCCCCGGCGAGTTCTTGAAACGTTGGGTTTTGGCCGGTGGTGAAGACTACGGTTACTTCGCCTCAGGAGCGGGAGATGCAGGTTCGAATCCTGCCGCGAGAATTGTGCCCGCGTAGCTAAACGGTAAAGCGCCTTAACGTTCCGTTGTCGCTTGTTCCCCGGCCAAAAAACATCTGGGTGATTCGCCTCTACTTATCGGGCAAATGCAGGAATTCCGGCCTCGAGCCGGCTAGAACAATGAAAACTGTTTTCCAACTCGCGAAAGGAATACTGGCTGGCCAAAACCAATTCGCCTCCGGCGGATTGCTCTTGATGATCGTCGGCGCAATCGGTGTCTACCTACGCTCGCTGCCTCTGCGTCTCTGGTCATGGATGACGTACCAGACCACGATGATGCTGACCGTCACCGATGATGACACGGCATTCGAGTGGATTAAAGAGTGGTTCTTGGAACAGAACTTCTTGAAGCGGGTCCGCTGGTTGGATCTGAACACCAGTCTGCGAGGTGATGAAGCTGCGCTGATTCCGGCACCGGGCCATCATCGATTCTGGTACTCGGGGCGGCCATTCTGGGTCTGGTTCTCGCGTCGCGACGAGACGCAAGGCTGGACGCCGCGTCGCTTGGAGTCACTTACGTTTCAAACCATCGGACGGGATCCAAGGTTTCTTAAGAAGTTTGTAGAGGAAGTCGTGGCCTGTCACAAACGAAAGATCAAGCTGGCGTCGTATCTCTACCACTACAACGAAGCTTGGAGGTATGTGCAGGCGTACACGCCGCGCGTGCTCGATTCGGTCATTCTGAAGCCGGGCGAGAAAGAACACTTGGCAGAGGATATTCGAACTTTTCGAGAATCTCGCGAGCGCTATCGCAGACTCGGCGTTCCGTACCACCGGGGTTATCTGCTGCACGGGCCACCTGGAACTGGAAAGACATCGCTGGTCTCCGCCCTGGGGGCGAAGTTCGGCATGTCCATTTACGCGGTGAACCTGACCGAACTGAACGATCGAACGCTGAAGACTGCAATCAACAGTGTGGCGGCTAATTCGATCATTCTGTTTGAGGACATCGATTGCATGAAAGCAGGCAATCGCAGGCCTGAGACGGGTGACCGGACAGCTGAAGCGATCACGAACAATGTCAGTGAGAAGACAGATCCGGTGGACCGCTTCGGGGTAACCCTTTCAGGACTGCTGAACGTCCTGGATGGTTTTCACGCACCCGAAAATGTTCTGTTCGTGATGACGACCAACAAAATCGAGGCGCTCGATCCTGCGCTGCTTAGGCCAGGGCGCATCGATTACAAGCTGTTCCTCGGGAAGGCTACGAGCGTTCAGAAGATAGAACTCTATCGCAGGTTTTTTCCTGAGGCCTCGGCACACGAAGCCAGCGACTTCGTGGCGTTACACTTCGCCGAAACGATGGCCGAGTTTCAGGGGTTGCTCTTGGCGTTGGAGCAGGGAGACAGGCACTCGGGTCCATTGGCGGCAAGTCACGGGATCCTTGCATAAGTCTTCGCCGGTGGTGAAGATCCTTCGGACTCCGAACGTCGGTAAAAGCTGTAAGTTGAAAGGAGGCCACGCATGGCCCGACTGAATCTACTGAACCTTAACTTCGGAGCGCGCACGCACGAGGGCGCTCCCGCGCGAAACGTTTCCCCGGAGCTGCAGCTCCGCCGTTCGGTGTTGGCGTGCCTGCTGTGGGAGAGCCAGTTTTATGAGGACGGAGTCGAGATCGCCGGCCGCATTGCCGAACTCGTTCCCAAGGTCGCGGCCGAGAAGGTGGCTGCGCTGGCCGTTGAAGGACGCGAGCGGATGAAGCTGCGTCACACGCCGCTTCTGCTTGCCCGCGAGATGGCTCGCCACAAGACGCACCGCGCCCTTGTGTCGGAGACGCTGGCCCGCATCATCCAGCGTGCTGACGAACTCGCGGAGTTCGTCGCCATTTACTGGAAGGACGGGCGTGTGCCGCTTTCCGGTCAGGTGAAGAAGGGTCTGGCGGCAGCGTTCCCGAAGTTTGACGAGTATCAGCTCGCCAAGTACGACCGCGGCGAGCCGATCAAACTGCGGGACGTGCTCTTCCTCTGCCACGCCAAGCCGCGCGACCAGGCGCAGGCCGATGTGTGGAAGAAGCTGGTCTCGGGAAACCTGACGACGCCAGACACGTGGGAAGTTGCCCTCAGCTCTGGCGCTGAGAAGCGCGAGGCCTGGGAGCGTCTGCTTCGCGAACAGAAGCTGGGCGCACTTGCGCTGCTTCGCAACCTTCGCAACATGCGCGAGGCCGGAGTGGACGAGTCGCTTGTGCTCTCCGCGCTTGGTTCGATGAGCACGGCACGCGTTCTGCCGTTCCGGTTCCTGGCTGCGGCGCGGTACGCTCCGCAGTGGGAGGAAGCGCTTGAGCAGGCCATGCTGAAGTGCGTTGCTGAAACGGAAAAGCTGCCGGGCAAAACTATCGTCCTGGTAGATGTCTCCGGCTCAATGACTGCGCCGTTGTCTCGCCGCTCTGAGATGCAGCGCACTGACGCGGCTTACGGTTTGGCCGTGCTACTGCGCGAGATCGCGGAGAAGGTTGCGGTGTACAGCTTCTCTGACAATCTGGTGGAGGTGCCGGCGCGTCGTGGCTTCGCTCTGCGCGATGCCATTGACGTTTCCCAGCGCCACAACAGCACCCAGCTTGGGAATGCGGTTGAGAAGATAAACCGCAACGAGAAGTGCGACCGCCTGATCGTGATCACCGACGAGCAGGCGCACGACAAGGTGCCCGCGCCCAGCGGCAAGGGTTACCTGATCAACGTGGCCAGCCACAAGAACGGTGTCGGCTACGGCAAGTGGATGCACATCGATGGTTGGAGCGAAGCAGTCATCGAATACATCCGTGCGCTGGAGCAGACGGCGTGGATCAACTGAAATCGTGCAGGGCGAGCTGCGGTCGCTCGCCCTGCACGAATTTCAACAGTAAGAAATCCGGTGCCAGAGAAGACCAGGAACAATTCCGAGTGAATAATTCTAAGAACAACGAATGTGCTTTTCGTAAAATCGCACCTTCTTGAGTGCGATCTAGGCTTTAGCTTTGAGGTGAGTTCGGTTTTTCGTGGGATGTGTCCCAGTCCGGAAAGATTTGTGCAATGGAATACTCGACGAAGGCAGATCTTTTTCGCCGCCGCTCTCGGAGCGTGAACATGATGGCAAGGAAAAACCCTGCTACGGCTCCGAGGGACGCTTCGGTAACTGAAAGGCTATTGAACGCTCGCAGCCCCTGGTCTGTCAGAACGAATCCGGTATATGCCATAGCCGGAGTCCAGAAAATTAAGCGAAGAATGAACATCGGGGATCACCATTTGAAGAGCGTCAGCCGGGGTGAAGATGCAGTTGGGTGAGGCTCGGAATGCCAGTCAGAAACCTGACGCAAACTCATGACCGCTTGAGGTGGAATTGGCGAATGGCGATCGTAAGCGACGCAATTGTCCGGGGCAATACAGCGAATTCCCTAGGTTGCAAGACCAGGAAAGAACCACCAGTCGACGACGGACTCGATCGTATTCTTTGGAACAGCCGGTTCATTGATTCAAAAAGGTAACCCCTACTTCCGGATTCGAAGGAGATGCGCTAGAATCCTCAACCATAAGTGGCGCACAATTCCCGAACGGGCACGGAGATTCTTCGATGCCGACAACCCGCAGAGACTTCTTCAAGGCAGCAACGGTCGGCGCGGTGGGCGCTACCATTTTTGGGTTCGACCTCAAGCCCGCCTACGCACAACTCAAGGAGCTAAAAATTGCACGCGCTGCTGAGACGCGCTCCACGTGTCCCTATTGCGCGGTAGGTTGCGGCGTCCTCATTTACACGATCGGCGATCGTGCAAAAAACGTGTCGCCGCAGGTGATCCACGTCGAAGGCGATCCTGATCATCCCACCAACCGTGGAACGCTTTGCCCGAAGGGCTCTTCGCTCGAACAGGACATGCTCAACCCGCGGCGACTGACGAAGCCGCAAGTCCGGCGCCCGGGCGCGACCGACTGGCAGGACATTTCCTGGGACGACGCTCTGAATGAGATTGCGCAATGGACCAAGAAAACGCGCGACAGCTCCTTTGTGGAAAAGGACGCGAACGGCCGGACGGTGAATCGGTGCGAGGGCATCTCGTTCATCGGCGGCTGCACCGATACGAATGAATTCAATTTTTTGGCCGTCAAGGCCATGAGGGGGTTGGGCTTGGTTTATTTAGAAAACCAGGCCCGTGTTTGACACGGCCCTACGGTCTCAAGTTTGGGACCAACATTTGGACGCGGGGCCATGACGAATGGCTGGATCGACATCAAGAACACAGACATGATGTTGATCATGGGTGGCAATCCCGCCGAAAACCATCCTTGCGGTTTCAAATGGGCGATGGAGGCCAAGCGCAACCGCAACGCCAAGCTGATTTCCGTCGATCCACGATTCACCCGCACATCCGCCACGGCCGACCTCTTTTTGCAGATTCGCGCCGGTACCGACATCGCGTTCCTCGGCGGCTTGATCCGCTATGCCATCGAGAACAACCGGATCGCCAAAGAATATCTCGTCAACTACACCAACGCCGCCTTCATCGTCAAGGAGGGTTTCAAACTTCCCGAAGACGGCTTGTACTCGGGATTTAACGCGGCCTCGAGCACCTACGACAAGACGACCTGGAACTACGAAGAGGGCGGCGACTTCAGCGGCAAAACGGATGCCCCTGCGCCTTCTGCGCACGCCGCTACCGCACCGCCGGCATCCGCCGCGCCCGGCAATGCAACTCACCCGCCGACGCCCGCACCTCCGCCTGCGTTGCCCCCGAATGTCGCCTACGACCTTACGCTCCAGCATCCGCGCTGCGTCTTCCAATTGATGAAGCAGCAGTATTCCCGGTACACCCCCGAAGTCGTCGAACGGATCACGGGCATCCCCAAGGACCAATACCTGAAGGCAGTCGATCTATTTACCTCAGTCCGCAAAGACGGCGACATGAAGAAGGTCGCAACCATCATTTACGCGGTGGGCTGGACGCAGCATACTTTCGGAACGCAGATCATCCGCACCGCCGCCATGATTCAACTTCTGCTCGGCAACGTCGGCAGGGCGGGCGGTGGCGTGAATGCACTTCGCGGTCATTCGAATATTCAGGGCGCCACCGACATGGCCGGGTTGTACGACTCTCTGCCCGGCTACCTCAAAGGACCCATCCCCGACGACAAGGATTTGGCCACTTTTCTGAAACGCACCACCCCGACGTCGTCCAAACCATCGCCGTGGGATTCTTTTAACTACTACGCGAACACGCCGAAGTTCATGGTGTCGTTGCTCAAGTCGTTCTACGGCGACGCTGCTACCAAAGAAAACGGATTTGCCTTCGATTATTTGCCCAAGGCTGGACAGGATTGCTCGTGGACCCATATCTGGGACGACATGTACAACGACAAGATCAAGGGCATGTTCGCCTTCGGAATGAACGGCGTGATGATCGGCCCTGACACGAACAAGAACATCAACGCGCTGAAGAAAGCTGACTGGCTAGTGGTCGGCGAAATTTACGAGGATGAAACCAGCGAATTCTGGAAAGCACCGGGAATCACCACCGAAGAACAAAAGAACATCAAGACCACGGTTTACCGTTTGCCCTGCGCGGGCTTTGCCGAAAAAGACGGCAGCATGACCAACTCCGCCCGCTGGGTCACGTGGAAATATGCCGCGGTTCCCCCTCCGGGTCGGGCCCGGCTCGACCAGGACATCATCGCGCAGATTTTCCTCCGGGTTCGTGATCTCTACAAGAAGGACGGTGGGAAATTCCCCGACCCCATTCTGAATCTGAATTGGGCATACGCGGACGCGGCTCATCCTCCGCTTGCTCAGGTAGCCATGGAGCTTAACGGCAAGGCATTAGCCGACCTGAAAGACGACGCAACTGGACAGGTGATCAAAGCCGGCCAGCAGTTGCCAGGATTTGCGTGGTTGAAGGACGACGGCACGACGACGTGCGGCAATTGGATCTATTCCGGCATGTGGACCGAGGCCGGATCGCAGATCCAGCGGCGCGGCACGGAGGATCCCTCGGGGATGGGCGTTTTTCCCAACTGGGCGTGGTCCTGGCCCGCCAACCGGCGTGTGCTTTACAACCGCGCTTCTTGCAACCCGGCTGGAAAACCGTGGGACCCTGACCGCAAGCAGGTCTGGTGGAACGAAGCGGCGGGAAAGTGGGTTGGTAACGACGTCCCGGACTTCAAGCCCGACTCCCATCCCAAAGATCACATGGGCCCCTTCATCATGAATCCCGAAGGTGTCGGCCGATTATTCGCCCCAATCGGAGTGCTGGCCGACGGCCCGTTCCCCGAACATTACGAACCGATCGAAAGCCCGATCAAGAATCCGTTTCATCCCGACCAGTCGAATAATCCGCTGGTGAAAAAATTCAAGACACCTTTCGACAAGTTTGGATCGCCGGAGGAGTACAGCATCGTCTGCACCACTTACCGCCTCACCGAGCAATATCACTACTGGACGAAAAATAATCCGATGAACGTCCAGCTCATTCCGGAACCGTTCGTGGAAATCCCCGTGGAGTTGGCCGACGAAAAAGGAATTCGTGGAACCGACAAAATCAAAGTCATCAGCGCCCGCGGAACTTATATCGCGAAAGCCTTTGTCACTCGCCGGCTGAAGCCGATGATGATCGACGGTAAGAAGGTCTATCAGATCGGGTTGCCCATTCACCAGGGCTTCCGCGGTATCGATGAGGACGAAGGAAGGAATGCTCGGACGCCGGCAAATCTGCTGACGCCTACAGTCAGCGACCCGAATGCACACACGCCCGAGTCCAAAGGCTTCTTAGTGAAAGTCGAGAAAGCGTAGGCAGCGACCATGAGCCAGGCCTCAACAGAGATAATCCGGATTTCAGGCCACGCCGGGGCCGTCCCCGGCGCCGCGTTGAACCGTGAATTCCAGGTCTGCAAACTCGTGGACACGACCACGTGCATCGGCTGCAAGGCGTGCGAAGTAGCCTGCCTGGAATGGAACGGTTACACGTTCAGTGAAACCACCTTTGATAACACTTACCAGACGATGCCGGAGACGGCATGGAATTACTGGAACCTGATCAAGTTCAACGAACACGAGCGCGCCGACGGCACCCTGATGCTGCTGATGCGCAAAGACCAGTGCATGCACTGTGCCGATCCAGGGTGCCTTGTAGCCTGCCCTGCGGACGCCGCTATCGTCCAGTATGCCAACGGCATTGTCGATTTCCAGGAGGCAAATTGCATCGGTTGCGGGTATTGCATGACCGGATGCCCATTCAACATTCCGAAATTCAATCCTCCATCGCGCAAAGTTTTCAAGTGCACGCTGTGCAACGACCGCGTGTCGGTAGGACTCGAACCAGCCTGCATCAAAGCCTGCCCCACGGGCTGCCTGCATTTCGGGACGAAGCCGGAAATGAAGGAACTGGCCGAAACTCGCGCGGCGCAACTGCGCACAAATTCCGGATTCCAGGATGCCGGAGTTTACGATCCGGACGGAGTGGGCGGAACCCACGTCATCTACGTCCTGCACGATGCGAAGAATCCCGAGTTATACGGCGGACTGCCGAGGGATCCGCGGATTCCCTGGTCGGTGCGTATGTGGAAAGCGCCGCTGAAATGGATTGGGAACTTTGGGATCATCTTCGGGGTCGTCGGCGTTTTTATTCACTATTTGCGATTCGGCCCTAAGGTCGTCAAGGAAGACGAGCGGGAGTCTCAGGGAGGAAGCCAATGAGCCGCGAACCTTATCTCTTGCCGAACGGACGCGTCCTGCGCTATTCGTTCCGCGAGCGGCTCGTGCATTGGATGGCGGGCATCTCCTACGTATATCTCCTGCTGACCGGCCTCGCCTTCTGGAGCCCCTGGCTTTTTTGGATCGTCGTCATCCTCGGCGGGGCAACAATTTCGCGCGAGTTGCATCCCTGGTTCGGCCTCGTCTTCATCGTCGGGGTCTCGCTGATGTACAGCATGTGGCACCAGCAGATGAAGGAAACTCCTTCCGACAAGGCCTGGTGGGCTTCGATCGGACACTACATTCGCAACGAAGACAGTCAGGTCCCGTCCGCCGACCGCTTCAACCCCGGCCAGAAGTTGCTGTTTTGGGGCTTCTTCTGGAACGGCATCCTGCTCCTGCTTACCGGGTTAATTCTGTGGCTCCCGCAGTACATTCCCTGGAACTTGCGTTTCCTGCGCCTCGTCGCCGTGTTCGTACATCCCGTGTGCGCGCTGGCCACCATCGCGCTTTTTATCATCCACGTCTACATGGGTACTGCGATGGAACGCGGTGCATTTGGCTCAGTCATTCGCGGCGACGTGTCGCGTGCCTGGGCCGACCATCACCACCACACGTGGTATCAGCAGCTGCTTCGTGACTCGACCACGAGAAAATGAACGACAGGAAGTGGGACGCGCGTATCCGTCGCGCCAACGAACTCGCGTCCTCTTACCCGTTCTCCGCCGAAGGGCTGCGCTACTACGCCCGCATTGCAACATTTCAGAAGGGTGTTTACGGCGAAATCCAGAAAGCTCTCGCGAATTCGCCGAAGATTTCCTCGGATCGCCCTCTGCGAGATGAATTAGATTTTTTCCTCCTGCTCCCGAAGTTTCCGGGATTTCTGTCGTTGATCCAGCAGATTGCGCCCGCACCGCTAGCCCAGGCCGCCGCCGCTTTGGCGGCGAAGGGATCAGCGGCGTGGCAGCACGCGATTGAAGACTTCTGGTACAGCGATTCAGATTTAACTGCGGCCGCGGATGGCGCCGAACAAGTCCACTCCCCCGATCAGCCCGCTGCAGCGTATTCCGATCGCGTGCTCGCGTGGATTTTTCTCCAGCCGTACGCGGAATATCTGGCAGATCACCGCGAATTCGCGATCGTGGATGGAACTCCCTCCACCTGCCCACTTTGCGGCGGCAAGCCCGCCGTCGGCGTATTGCGGAGCGAAGGCGACGGCGCGAAAAAGTCGCTGATCTGCATGCTCTGCGCCCACGAGTGGGCTTTTCGACGAATTTATTGCCCCGCGTGCGGAGAAGAAAGAGAACCGCAGATGGCATATTATTCCGCGCCCGAAATCGCGCACGTCCGCGTGGACGTCTGCGACACATGCCATACCTATCTGAAGAGTATCGACTTAACGAAAACAGGGCTGGCAGTGGCCGTTGTAGACGAGCTTGCGACCATACCTTTGGACCTATGGGCTCGCGAACATGGCTACGAGAAACTACAAATCAACCTGCTTGGAACCTGACCGTCGCGCTCACGACCTCTACATCAGCCGGTCGTGGTTTCATGAGTTTCGAAATAGTTGTACGACAATCCAAATGATTATCGCCCATGCCCACCATGGAATCGGCAACGACTTGATGACCCTCCTCCGCCAACCCAGGGAGCTCGAGATGTGCCGCCATCGCAGTCCCCATACAGTCTGGCGATACAGGCTGGGCTGATTTTGTTCGAGAAAGCGCACCATCATTGGAATGTCAGTCAGCAGCGGCCGGCGCCGTGGCTCGAACCACTCATTGGCATTCTCCTTGCAGTCAAAGTAGCTGCGATATTGCTTCCATGTCTCGAGCAGCCCGCGCTTGTCCCCCAGCAGCGCGCAGGCTTCGGCATTCACGTGCGCCAAATATCGAGCACAGTGATCGTGGGGAAGGCCGCGAAGCGCATCCCCGCAGGTCGCAACAATCTGTTTCAAATCGCTTGGCCAGACCGCCGAAAAACAGCCGACATAGTTGGCCACCACGTACATGCTTACACCGCGACGACTTCTCCATGAAGACAACAGCTTGCGCGCCTCGCTTGTTCGCCGCAGTGAAGCGAGTGCACGCCCGGTTTCTGACCAGGTAGAAACGTCGGCTTCCACTTCTGCCCGGTGTTCCCTCCAATACTTGATTACCAGCCGGTAGTGTCCGACGCCGTTGAGCCGGTCAAGAGCCTTGGCGCGATAAGACCCATCAATCCAGGGACTGCGATCGGCCAGCTCCAGCAGGCGCAACAGTTCCTTCACTCCCCGGTCAGGAAACCAGGTACTCCACTGCGACTGCGGAATTTTCTTCTCGGTTTTTGCATGCTCCAGTGCATACGAACACAGAATGAAGAATGCCCGGGGTGCAGGTCGGCGTTGTTTTTCGAGTGACCCACGCGCCTCCTGATAAGCTCTGTCCACAAACTGCGCCTTCTTAAGATGTTCCCAGGCATAATCCGCCGGCCAGGTGGAGACTTCCACTTCCGCATAGAAAATGCGTTGCATGGCCGCAATTGCCTGATCGAGATTTTTTTCTTGTGCGCGCACCTCAACCACGCGGGCCAGATAGTAAGGATTGCTCGGGTCCGGTGGGTTGACTGAATTCAGGACGGCGTGGGCCTCCGGAATCCGCTTTGCCGCTCGCAGCAAATCGTAACGATGCAAGTGGAGGGGAGTCTCCTCAGGGAAATCGCGGAGCAGGCCGCTCCATTCCGCATCCAGTTCACCTACGGGGAGTCCCGCCTTTTCAAGAACGATCAGGCGCTGCTTTCGGAATTGTGGATTGGTGCGGAGTTCCTCTGGGATTGTGCCGAGCAATTCACGAGCCTGCTGCCAAGCCTGGTCCTCAACCAGCCAGTCGACCAGCAAACTCCAGCCCCACAAGTACCACGGGTGGGCTTGGACCGCGATGCTTATTTCCCTACGCGCATCCTCCTTCTTGTCTTGCTGACGATGAATCCAGGCAAGCCGGCCCTGAGCCGGCGATGAGTCGGCGAGCCGGGGCCGAATGTTCTGCATCACCTGTTCAGAGTCTCCGTAGCGGCGCTGCTCCACCAGCAGAATCGATAACTGGTCCGCGGCGTCGAAAAATGCGGCGTTGAGGGCCAGGCTGCGTCGAAGGCATGATTCGATTTCGCCCGGCTGCGCAAACCGATGCAGCCTTTTGAGAGTCATGCCCAGCAGGAACCAAAGGTACGCACCGCGTGGATAGACGCTCACACCAGTTCGAGCCGTTTCCACAGCTCCCTCTTCGTCGCCGCAATCCAGCAATAAGTGAATCGCACGATCGCGCCAGTTGATGTCGCGAGGCGCTTGTTCCGAGATCTCGCGGATCATGCGCTTTGCCCGATCGAAAGAGTTGTGGCGAATCAGAACCTGGATCAGGACGTCGGAGACCTGCCTGTTCTGGGGGTCGCTTGCTCCGGCCTCTTCCAGCAGCCTGCAAGCTTCGTCTCCTTGTCCGCGGAGTTCATGGACCCACGCAAGCTGAATTCGAGCTGCCGAATTATCGGGGTGACGGCGAATGATCTCGCCCAAGCCAGCTTCCGCCTCGGTGAGCTTGCCCAGTTTGCGGCAGGCGCGCACCAGCGAGAAGCGCAGACCAAGGTGATACGGAAAATGGTCGACCGCGGGAAGAAGCATGGTGTGCGCCCGCGCTGCATCCGTCCGGCCCTGGCCCTGGTCCAGCAAAAGGTCCGCGAAAGACTCGGCGATCTCTGGATCGTCCGGACGCTGGTGGTTCCATCGCGAGACTGCTTTCTCGGCTTCAGTGGAGCCGAATCGTTGGGCGAGCAGGGGCACGATCTCGCGGGCAATCGCCAAATGCCCGGGAGAACGCAGAAGAATCGGTTCGATCCGTTCCCAAATTTCTCTCCGCTGCTCAGCCTTGAAGCCGGTTGAACATTCCCAAATCCGTTGGTAACCGTAGGAGACCATCGGCTCACGATCGACCGAATCGAGCCAGCCAGCGACGGCCTCGTTCCACTCACCACAAGCCTGGCGCCATTTCGCATGAACCCGCATGGTCGCTGGATCTTCCGGGGCCGTCCGGTCGCATTCCTTGAGCCACGCCAGGATGCGCGTCCGGAGTCTCCCGCGCCGCCGATCGTTTGCTCCTTCGTAGTCTTCCGTACAACCGAAGGCCAGTTCCCGCCAAGCCCACCCGTCTTCTGGGTTGCGTTTCACTCGCCGGAACAGCAAGGAATATTTCTTGCGCCTCGATTCCCCGGCCAATTGACGGTAATACAGCTGTTCGAGTTCGTCGTGACCCGGATTCTCAGCCAACCAGCGCGAGGCCTGCTCCAGCGCGCGCCGCGCACCGTCGTGCTTCCGAATCAGATCGACCAGTGCGTAGCGAGCCGGCATGTGACGCGGCAGTTCGTCCACCCAACTCTTGGCGTGCTCGATGGATCGTGGCAAATCACCGCGCAGGCGATAGAATTCCACCGCCGCTTCACGGAATTGTGGCTGGTTCCCGGTTGCTTCCAGAAGTCCCAGATGTTCTTCGGCTTCCTGCCAGCGTCCCATGCGGGCCAGGAACGGAACGACGAATCCCAGCAACTGCGGCAAACTGCCGTGCTGCGCCAGCGCCTCAGTGCAAACGGAGAGAGCGCGATCCGGCCGCCCCCATTCTTCTAACGATCTGATCCAGGTAATCCACGTTCCAGCGGCTCGAGACGAGCTACCGAATTTCCGTACTCGACTCTCCAGCCAGGAAAACCCCTCGTCTTCCTGATGGTTTCGGATTAAGGCATCGCAATACGCAAGTGCGTAGTGCTCATTGCCGGTGGCCTGGCAAGAGGCGATGCGAAAACACAGCAGCGCGTCCTTGGTAGCACGCTCTTTCGAGCAAAGATCGCCAAGCACATGCCAGCCGTCCGCCGACAGCGGTTGGCGCCGGATTAGTCCATAGAGGAGGGCACTCGCGTTCTGACGGGTCTCAGCGGAGAAGCGCAACATGTCGGCATATTCAGCGACGTAGCGGGCGGGCGGAACGAGCCAGTCCTGTTGCGATTGAACTCCGGGCAAAATGCCCCGCTCGACCACTCCCGCCAGTGTCTCTCGCATCAGGGCCGTGTTCCCTCGCGACCGGCAGGCCCCTATCAATCGCGACCGCAACGACGGGGAAGCAGGGAACTCGCTCAGCAACTGCTGAAAGCCGAGCAACGCTTCGCCCGACTGCCCATCCTCGTTGGCCTGAATCGCGCGCAGGAACCGCGTTCCTGGATGCGAAGGGAGTTTCTCGCCGACATCACGGACAATCTCGCGAGCTGCGCTCGGCCCCTGCAGAATCAGAACTTTCTGGTACAACTGCGCCGCGGTCATGATCACAACATCATTCTTGGGCAGCAGTTGATCAAGCAGTGCCGCCTTTTCCGGAGGAACGGCAACCATACCCTTCATACCCAGAGGTTCGTGGTTTTTTGCAAAACCTTCCAGAAGATACTCGGCTGTGCGGTATACCATGGGATCATGAACAATCAACGTTCCCGCTGCCTCATCTAGTCCCACCACGGCGACCGCATGAGCATTGTCATCGCGTTCCAGAGTCAGGACGAAACCGATCCCATTCTGGATGAGTAGCGTGGCCGTATCCGGAGTAACCGCGAAGAACCGCACCGTGAGCCCTTGTTTCTCCAGCCACTCGGCTGCCGCCCACTCCGGTGTGCCACCAAACGTAATCTCCGAGGCCATGACATCCGGATCAAGGTGTTTTCCAACAGTGGCCAGAGCGGAAGCCAGGCTCGTGGGAAGACACGCCTCGTGTTTCTGAATCGCTCGCGGAAATGGCAGGCGGGTGCGGCGGCCCTTAGGATTCTTGCGAAGATTGGCCAGCATCCTGCGATAGAAGGGAATGCGCACTTCCTCCGCCCACCGTTCCATCTCGGCGTGATCATCCGCCAGCTCGGCAATATCAAGGCGGATGCGGGAAAAGAACCGGCGCGGGTTCCGGTCGGCGAGCGGCGCCAAGGTGGGCAAGCGCTCCGCAAATCCCCGGGCATCGTCCAGCACGCGACGACGGCCGTCACCATCAAGAGTTTCGGCTAGAGCGCACTGATACCAGCAGGCCAGGTGTACTACTTCATAAGACTGGCTGTTCTCAGACGCAGCCGCCAGTCGCCGGGCAGATTCCTGCACGCGGCCAAGGTTGAGCAGACTGCTTGAGAGACTACGCGCTGCGTGCGGCGTGCCGGGATTGATCTCCCATGCCAGTTCAGCACACTTCAACGCCTCGTCCCAGCGGTCTTCAAGTCCAAGAACATCAGACTCACAACTCGTGATCCACCCATCGTGGCAAGGCAAACCGTGGGCACGCTCTAAGCATTGGTGAGCCTTGCCGAAATCGCGGAGAAATGCCCACGTAACAGCATGAGAAGCAAGCCATGACGCCTGCATCTCCGGGTCCGCAGCACAAATATCAGGATTCGCATCGAACCTGCGCAATTCGTCCAGCAATCGCGACCGGCGGCGGCTGGCATTTCGTGTGAAATAGCGCACTCGCGGATCGTCAGGATCGCGCGCCTGCGCCTCTCGAAATAGCCTGCGTGAAAGCCTCCATCCTCCCAGCCGCACGGCCAGCCTGCCACCAAGAATCAGCTCCTCGACTGAGAGACTCTGGATCGAGGTCGACGGTTTCCAGTATTCCGAGCTCTGCTGGAAGGCGTCGAGGAAGCGATTGCTGTCGTAAAGTTGCTGTAGACGTGTAAGCGAAGTCACGCGAAAGGTATTGAAGCATGCATTGCCGGTTGGTTCAACCTTGGGTCAAAGCTGATTGAGAGTAAAACATCTGCGTCCAGGTTGAGCGGCCCGACGATTCGCAGGCTATTGCCATTCCGGCTAACCTCCTGCATAATAAGTGTTTGTCTTGATCTCGCCGGACTCTTCCGGAATAAGGATATACGTCTCGTGTTAATGATTCGTCTGGCGCGCCGGGGTGCGCGCAAACAACCCCACTATCGCATTGTGGTAATTGAGAAGGAACGCGCGCGCAATGGCCGCCCGGTGGAAGTGGTAGGGACATACAATCCCCGCACCAACCCCGCCAGCGTCGAACTCAAGCGCGACCGCGTCGAGTATTGGGTGTCGAAGGGCGCGCAAATGTCGGACCGGGTGCACAAGCTGTTCTCGAAGCCGGCGCCTGCCAGCGCCGGTTCCGCCGCTTAGCGCCCGCGAGCTTGACCACTGCTCCCTGACCACTGTTCCCTGGCCACCGCGGTTTTCGTGGCCAATGCTTCCAATTTCACAGTGAGAATTTGAGAGCTGCTGACTATGACTGAAACTGCTGGAGACGTGCGCGTCCTTCTCGAGTACATCGCCAAGTCGATCGTGGACGCTCCCGACGAAGTTTTCGTGGAGCAACTCGACGGCGACGTCATCGAACTGGAAGTCGCCGAGAGCGACGTGGGCAAAGTGATCGGACGCCAGGGCCGCACCGTCCGCGCCATGCGCGCCCTGTTGAACGCCGCCGGAATACGCGCCCACAAACGCTACATGCTCGAGATTGTGGAGTAACCAGTCTGCCGTGGGCTGAAAACGTTGGGCTGAAAAAGTTTGACTCCTGGAACCAGCGGCGAGTTCATTACCCTGGCCCGTGTGAAGAAGACGCAAGGGCGAAGGGGCGAAGTTGCGGTCGAAGTGCACAGCGACGTCCCCGGACGCTTCGCGCAAGGCCTGAAGCTTTTCGCCTTGCCTTCCGCGGCCGGAACAGAGGGGCGCAAAGCTGGACTGCTCGCAGGAAACGAAAACCGGCGTGAGTTGCAGGTGGAAGATCTCTGGCCGCACAAAGAATGGCTGGTGCTGAAGTTCCAGGGCGTCGACTCGATCACAGACGCTGAAGCACTGATCGGCTGTGAATTGCAGGTGCCGAGCACTCAGCGCGCGGAGCTTGGCCCGGGATGGAATTACGTCAGCGATTTAGTCGGCTGCACGGTTCTTGACCAGGGTCATGAGATTGGCCGAATCGCCGATGTACAGTTCGGAGCCGGCGAAGCTCCGCTGCTGGTAGTGGCTGATAGCGCGGGAAGAAAGTTCGATGTGCCCTTCGCGGAGGCGTACTTGCAAAGCGTCGACGTAAGCCGCCGCGAAGTGCGCATGAATCTTCCGCAGGGCATGCTGGAGATCAATACGTCACTGACCGCAGAAGAGAAGCGCGAACAAGCGCCGAGAAAAAAGCATTAGCCACCGAGAACAAAGAGGCTCCCAAAGTAAAGCATTACCCTGTGTTCCTCTGTGTCCTCTGTGGTGAAAAGGTTTCGACCGCGCATGAGAGCCGATATTCTCACGATTTTCCCCGGCTTCTTTCGCGGGCCTCTGGATCACGGCATTACTCGCCGGGCCTGCGAAATGGGCCTGGCTGAGATTTGCGTTCACGATTTGCGGGAGTTCACGCACGACAAACACCGCACCGTGGATGACCGCCCTTTCGGCGGCGGCGAGGGCATGGTGCTCAAGCCGGAACCGCTCTTTGAATGTTTAGAGTCGCTCGGCCTGGCTCCGCGCGAAGAACGAGTAAACGACCGCCTAGCCGGCCGCGCGAAGCAGTCGGTGATTCTGCTTTCCGCGCAGGGTCAACGTTTCTCGCAGAAAATCGCGACCGAGTTGGCCGCGCTCGACCGCATCGTTCTGATTTGCGGCCGCTACGAAGGCGTGGACGAGCGCGTCGCCGATTTTCTAGCCGACCGCGAGCTTTCGATCGGCGACTATGTCTTGAGCGGTGGAGAAATGGCCGCCGCGGTGGTCATCGAAGCGATCACGCGCCTGTTGCCCGGCGCTCTGGGAAACGAGGCCTCGGCGCGGCAGGAGTCGTTTACGGCGCAGGCCGAGGTGAAGAAAGTGGAGGGTGCGGATTCGACCTGCGGTTCGGGTGGATTGCTCGACTACCCGCACTACACGCGCCCAGCGGAGTTTGGCGGGATGAACGTGCCGGAAGTTCTGCTCTCTGGCAATCACGAAGAAATTCGCCGCTGGCGCCATCAGCGGGCGCTGGAAAAAACGTTGCACAACCGTCCGGATTTGCTGGAAGGTGCGCGACTGAGTGACGAAGACAACAAGCTGATCGCCGCGATTCGAAAACAGTCGGCGGCGCGATCAGAAACGCAGGAATGATCGAAGGCCCGAACGGCCAACGACGAACGACCAACGACGCAAAGAGAAGGAAAACGACATGTCAAACTTAATCATCGAAAAACTACTGGCCAAGACCCGGCGCACCGACCTCCCAGAATTTCGCCCTGGCGACACCGTCCGCGTGCACGTGAAGATCAAGGAAGGCGACAAGGAGCGTCTGCAGGCCTTCGAAGGCGTGGTCATCAAGCGCGACAACGGCCCGCAGGCCAGCTTCACCGTACGCAAAATCAGCTTTGGTCAGGGCGTGGAGCGCATCTTCCCCATCCATTCCAAAGTAATCGACAAAGTCGACTTGCTGCGCTCCTCCAAAGTCCGCCGCGCCAAGCTCTACTACCTGCGCGGCCTCAAAGGCAAAGCCGCCCGCCTGCGCGACGTGGAAAGAGCGGAGTAGCTCTCAAGAGCCGGCTTCGGGCTCCAGCCATCGGGCTTCAGCAGTGCGGGGAAGCTTAACGCCGAAAGTATAGTTCCTGAGGCCAGGGCTTGCGGCCGAGGAGTGCGGAATCAAGGGCGAGGCCCAAGGCTTGGCCGAAGCCTGAAAGCCGAAGCCCGAAGCCGCTTTTGAACGCCTGAAGCCGCCCTCACACCCGCAGCGGCTCGTGCACCACTTCCACTTCGACGAACTCTTTGATAGCGCGTTTCTTGGCCCGGAGTTTGTTCAGCACGTAGCTGAGCAAGGGCCGGTCTCCGCGCCGGATTTCCTGGAACGCGACCCCCATGGAATCGCTCCCGGCCATGTATTTCACTTGCGCCTTCAGCGCGAGGTTTACATCCAGCACGCTCAGCAGCAGCCGGAAGTCCGTACCCGGACGCAATTTTTCATTCCCTGAAATGCTCGCTGATATGCGCGCCCCAAATTCCGAAAGCTGATCCACTTCGCCCGACAAGTTTTGCCGGCCGTCGATTTCCGCTCGGCCGTGCACCTCATAGCGCGGACGGCGCCGGTGCTCTTCGCCCGCGCGCATGTTCCCGAACGTGCGCGGAGCCTGGTGGTTAAGGTTGCCAAGAATTACCGGCTGATATTCTTCTTCCAGTTGCCGCAGTTCGTCGTCCCAGGGCGTCTTGCCAACTTCGACGCATTGCACGGCAAACTGTCCGCGTAGGTCGGAATTGCGGTCGCCAGTCCACACCACCTGGCACATCGCCTTGTTGCGCCCGCGTTCCACCAGTACCAGATCGCCGGCGTTCATTTCGCGCGATCCGGTCAGCCGCGCTCCGCGCGGATGAATGTCGTAAGTGCAAGCCATTTCCACCGGCCCGCGCCCACGCTCCTCGACCAGACTCCAGCGAACGGGTAGGGCCAGATGCACCAGCTTGCCGCTGAGCAGACCTTCTTGCGGCGAAGTGTCGGTTTTGCGCTCCAAAATTGCCTCAGATCATTTCGCGCGGATCGTTCCAACGCGCCGATCGTTCCAGCTAGATCGTCCAACTAGATCATTCCACGCTGTCGTCAACATAGCAGTACATGCCCTGCCGGGCAACGAACGCCCGTACTCGAAGAAATGGTTACCGGTGCCATTACCACTCGGCGCAGGCATGGCCCGGAAGTGGGATTGATTTTTGTGACCCCGACGACTGAAGAAATAAAATCGCCCGGCGGAAATTCTCTTCTTGCAGGAAGCGCCGCTTGTCAGTGATGATGTTGGACGACTCCCGCATTTAGAAAAAGCATGTCATCGTGACCAAGTTCTCAACGATCAAGTCAACGACGGTCAAGTCAGCAACGATCAAGTCAGCAACGATCGAGTCATCGACGATCGAGTCATCGACGATGACGTCCTCCGCGATCGATCTTGCTCTGATCGAGCCCGCTCCGGCGCGGACAATCTCGGCGTCCGCCGCGAAGATGCGTCTCTTGAAGAAGCTGCGCTGTACTTTGCGCTACGAGAAGCGGGCATGGGCCTCCGGCGCGCGCATGGTCGCGGGTGTGGATGAAGTGGGGCGCGGATCGTTGTTCGGTCCCGTGGTAGCGGCCGCGGTGATTCTCGATCCCGCCTATCGCATTCGCGGCTTACGAGATTCGAAACTTCTTTTGCCGGAACGGCGCGAGGAACTAGCGCCGCGCATTCGTGCGCACGTGCTGGCCTGGGCGGTCGCTTCCGTGGACGCGGCACAGATCGACCAGATCAATATTTATCAGGCGTCGCGGCTTGCCATGCGCGAGGCCGTGATGCGCCTCACCCCTGCGGCGGACCACCTGCTCGTCGACGCCATGCGCCTCGACTGCGATCTGCGGCAGGATGCCATCATTCACGGCGACGCGCTCTCCGCTTCGATCGCCGCGGCTTCGATCCTGGCGAAAGTCGAACGCGATCGCATGATGTGCGAGTGGGACCCGGTCTACCCCGAGTACGGCCTGGCTTCGCACAAAGGCTACAGCACGCCACGGCATCTGGCCGCCCTGCGCGAGCACGGCCCCACGGCGCTGCATCGCCAGTCGTTCGCACCAGTGTGGCAGAATCCGGCGCCGCAGGAGGCGTTCGGGTTCATGCAGGAAGACGAAGAGCCCGCCGCGATCGCTAGTCTTTAATTACGCGAGCAAAAACTGAGAAATGTTCCTGCGGGAACATTTTGTACAGATCGTTTTGTATGTACACCTAAGGGCTTGTCAGGATGGGGTTTGCACGCGGGGTTTTCCAGACTTTCGTATTCTGTTCATGGCGGGAGTGGTTTTGGTTGATGGTTTTCGAATGCGGCGATCTGCCTGGCAGGGCAGGCATCGTCTAGTGTCCAAGTTCCGCGGTCGTGGAGAAAAACGCCCTCGAGCTTCGCTCGACGGACAGCCGAGGGCGGTCGTCCCCACATGTGCATCTCATTTCCGCTGCATCTCATTCCCATGTGGCATTCCGTGTCCCCCGGCATGAGCATTTCCTGTTACCTCTGCCTCTACTTCGCTGTGAGAATGTCCGTCAACAGATCCGGCTTTGATTCGTCGCGCACCAGGTGAGGATATTTCTCGCCGCCGTGATAATCGAGCTTGTAGGTTTTGTAGTAGTCGGTATTTTCTACGAGCAGTTCCAGCGGTTCGCTGCTGGTCTTTCCTGTTTTGAGAGCGTCGCGCAACACGTCGGTGGAAAACTTTCGGCCGTTCACTCCAACGAGTTTCATTCCTGGGCCGATTCCGGCTTTCGCCGCGAGCATACCCTCAATCGTGTCGGTGATGGTACCTTCGTCATTCAGATCCAGTCCAAGCGAGTAGGCTGCATCCACGAAATGAAAAGCGCTCGCGGCGCCGCGCTCCATTTCTGACGGGGTTTCGTCGTAGACCACTTTCCACCCGCTGCCTTCGATGCCGCCCAGCGGAGCGCCGGGTCCGTGGTTGGTGAGCCGTTCCGTCCAGAAGCCGCGCCAGTCGTAGGGTACGACCTGGTTCAGCGTATTCACAACGTCATCGAACGTGTAGGGCTTCACCATCGGACCGGTGCTGGGCGCGCCGTGAAAGAGCTTGCAGAAATCATCGAGCGTCTTCGCGCCTTTGCTCTGCTGGCGGATGATTACGTCCGCCCACAACCAGTTCAGCGTGTCTTCGTCGTAAAAATCCGTGCTGCGCCGCCACGAATGCCACGCTCGCGGAGAGAAATAAAGTTCGGGCGCGGCGTCGGCGGTGTCCTGCAAGTTGCGCCATTCGCGCCCCGGAGTGTGGTCGAGCGCGGCTGCGGTGCGTGCCAGGTCGTCGCGAAGTTGCGGCGCGGTCAGCAGACCGCTGCGAGCGGTCAACACTTCGCCCAGATAGTTAGTGAGGCCTTCGTAGACCCAGAGCAAATCGTCCTGCATGGGCTGTTGATAGTCCGGTGTCGCGAGGTCGGCGGGACGACGGTATTTTCCGTTCCACGAGTGCACATACTCGTGAGGCAACAGGCTGGCTTCTGCCTTGCGCGCGGTTTCATCCACCAGGCCGCGCTCGTCGACGCGGCTGTCGTCGGACTCGTGATGCTCCAGCCCGAAGTGCGCCACGTGATCGCTCATGCTGTAGAGGAAGTGATAATCGCGGTAATGGTGGGCGCCGAAAAGTTTGTTGGCCTGCTCCACCAGATTTTTGTAATGGTCCCAAACTTCCTGGGGCGCATCGAGTGCGGCGGCGCTGTCGGCGGCGATATCCATTTCCGTGAGCGGATCCTGCGCCAGCGGCACCACTTTGAGGAACTCGCCTGTAATCACGGGAGAATCCACCAGCGTGGTCAGGGACACGGTGGTGAAGTGAATTTCGTTTCCGCTTTGTTTTGAAATCGGCAGTGGCGTTCCGAACTTCCAACCTTCGGGAAGTTTCAGGCTGGCGGTGTAGTTGATGTCGTCGGACTTGAATCCCTTGGGGTAGAGCAACACCTGGTTCCAGCTGATGACGGCGAGCTTGTCGGTGGCGGAGGAACCCGCAGAGAATCCGCCTTCGAAAGTTGCGGGAGAAAGAAAATCGAGCTCGGCGGTGATTTCGCTTGCGCCGGCTGGGACTTCCACGTGAATGGTGAAGCCATCGAGCAAATCGCGCCGCCACTTGAGAGGCTTGCTGCCGGCGCTGAACTTCAGGCCAGCCAGGTCAATCACAGGGCCGTCGGGCGCGTGTTCGCCGGGAATCCATTTCGGGTAGTAAAGCGTCAGGTCGCCCGCGCTGGCGGGAATTTTCAGCGTGGCGTGGAAAATCTTGCGCGGCGCGGTGGATGCGTCCACGAAGAGCATGACGGTTGGCGTGGTTGCGGACCAACTTGATAGCGAGAGGAAGAAAACGCAGACTAGGCCCAGGATTCGCGAGGGTTTCATAAGATGGCTCCGGATTATGGCGGTCTTGATAACGGCTGTCTCGAACTGTGGATTGACTCCAGCCGTTTTGCAGAATTTTAGATTTTAGCAGGGAGCGAGGGCAGGACTGCTCTTAATTTACCGTGCGGTGGTCACTACATTTCCGAGTAGTACTTGAGGTGGATGAGCCGGGGGGCGCGTTCAAGCCAGGATCAACTCCATGTACACATCGGCCCGCGCGTATGCGGAGGGGATGATTCGGCTCGGATCGATGTGCTTGAATCCCAGAGATTCATAGAGCCGAATCGCGGGCGTGAGGACGTGGTTGGTTTCCAGATAAAGTCTGTGCGCGCCAGCGCTTCGCGCCTCCTCGATAACCGCCTGAAGCAGCCTGCGGCCGATGCCGGCTTTCTGGTACGAGGGCTCGACGGCCATCTTAGCCACTTCGAATTCTTTTTCGTTCAGACGAATCAGTCCGCAGCAGCCGACGCACCGTTCTCCGGACGTCGCGAAGAAAATTCTGCCGCCCGGGTCCAGAATAACTTTCTGCGGATCGGCCAAGACGAGCTCTTCCTTCGGCTCGATACGGAAGTAGCGGGTGATCCATTCTTCGTTGAGCCTGCGGAAAGCGGCCGCATCCCCCGGCTGAAACTGGCGAATGCCGATTTCGGAGGCCGGTGTTGACGGTGCGTTGGCAAGAGTCATTGGCATAACCCCTCCTTGATTGTTGGACAAGGACCATTCGACGATAGAATCTGAACGGTGGATATGTCCAATATCTTAATCATCTTCACTGAGACTCAGTCGATATGAAACAGGAAATCGAGATCAGACATTTGCGTTACTTTCTTGCGGTTGCCGAAACTCTCCATTTCAGCAAGGCGGCAACGCAGTTGGGGATGGCGCAACCGCCGCTGAGCCAGCAGATCAGGAGCCTGGAGCGGATTCTGGGCTATCCGCTATTCGAACGAACGACACGCGGCGTCCGGCTGACCAAGGTCGGCCAGTATTTCAGGGAGTGTGCGCGAAACATCGTCACGAAGATACAGGATGATGTGGAAATGGCGCGCCGGCTGGGAAGTGGACAGGAAGGCGTGCTGACGGTCGGATTCAGTGGCTCGGTTATGCTCACCACGCTACCGAGAGCGATCGAACGCTATCGCCGGCTGTATCCGCGAGTGGAATTGCGGCTGCGAGAACTGTACACCGCTGAGCAAATACCTTCTCTGCTGGATGGGACACTCGATCTGGGTTTTCTTCGCGACGGCGAACCGCGGGACGGGCTGGTGATCGAACCGATCCTGCGAGAGCAATTTATTGCGGTGCTTCCGGCTCGTCACAAACTTGCGGGCAGGGTCACGATTCATCCTAGAGACCTTCGCGACGAGCCGTTTGTATTGTTCGCGCGGCGGATGGGACCGCTTGCTTTCGACCGGACTCTGGCGTGCTGCGAAGCGGAAGGGTTCCGGCCAAATGTTGTGCAGGAAGCACCCCAGTGGCCCACTCTCGTGCGGTTGGTGGCCGCCGGGTCCGGGATATCACTGGCTCCTGCCTGTGTCGCGGGTTTCGCGATGCCTGGAGTTGTCTACAGGAAGTTGCGTTCTCCTTTTCGGTCGTCGGTTGATATTGGGTTGAAGCCGAAGCTGGACAATCCCGCGGTCGAAGCTTTTCTGAGCATCGTGCGCAAACAGTTCTCGACGAAGAGAGCCGGCTCCGCGCAAGTCTGACACGGAAAATCGGTTGACCCTGGCTGATTTACTCTATATTGTATATATAATGTACGCGCGCGATTACCTTGGGGAATTCGAACACGTCATCATGCTGGCTCTTCTGCGGCTGCAAGATCGCGCCTATGGAGTTACGGTGCGGCGGGAGATTGAATTTCGAACGAAGCGTGAGGTTTCGATCGGTGCCGTGTATGCCACGCTCGATCGTCTGGAAGCGAAAGGCTACGTCAAGTCGCGGCTCGGCAATCCTACGCCTGAGCGTGGCGGGCGATCGAAGCGGTTTTTTCAGGTTACGGCGAGGGGCGTGGCGGCGGTGAACCGCACCCACCGCGCGCTTCAGAGCATGACGGAGGGGCTCGATTTGGTCAGGAGCTACGCATGATGTCGCAAGAGTCGTTCGCTCAATCACCGGGATGTCATCCGCCGCGCATGGCCGCCTGGCTCGTCGGTCTGTTCACGTCTGACAACGAGGCTGAGGCCGTTCCGGGGGACTTGCTTGAAGAGTTCTCGCTTCTCGCGTCGAAATCTGGAGTTGATTTCGCCCGGAGGTGGTATTGGCGGCAGACCGCGAGAACCATTGCACATCTAGCTGGCGCCGAGTTCCGCAGCGCGCCGTGGTTGTTGGCCGCCGTCGTCATCGGAGGGTTTTGGCTGCACGGGTTTGTCTCTGGGCTGCCAGACAAATTCTTATCGGCGGTCACCGACAGATACCTCACGTTCTGGTCGGCCCACTTTCAGGCGTACCTGTGGGTGCTGAACGGAGTGGGAATCGCACACCTGATGGCCGCGTTGCTGGTGGGATGCGTGGTCGCGCTGGCGGCGAAGGGAAGAGAAATGGTTGCGACCATGACGCTGGCTCTGGTTTTTTGCGCGTTGATTGCGGCGGCCCTGGTGTGGGCGACCTCTCACGGGCGTATGGATGGTCTGTGGATGCTATGGTCGTGCGCTGATCCCTTGGCGATGGTTGCGGGGGGAGTGATCGTGCGGACGCGTCGATCGCGAATCCGAGATTCCTCGCCCGCGCGGCTCGGAGTGACGGGAGTGTAGGGATCAGCCGCAAGAACCGGCGCGCAGGCCGGTGATCGCTGCGGGTAGTGACCAGCCGCCTAGAAAACCTCTGGCTGCTTTGACGAAAACCTCTGCCGCAGTTTCTGCCACTCATCGGTCGAGAAGATGCGCGGGCCCACTTCGATGAGGCGCGGCGTCATATTGAAGACGGCGATGCGGGTCCAGGGTCTGCCGTCGCGCATGCGCAGGCCTTTTTCATTCAGGTCGCTCACGATGCTGGAATAAGAGAAGTCCTGCACCAGCAATTCCATCATGAGCATGAGCGTGCGATTCTCGAGGGGATCGATCTCCAGGCGCTGGCAGTCGTCGGAGATGCGCAGGCCGTAGGGGATATCCTCGCTGAATGCGCCTTGGCTCGGAGCTTCGGAGTCGGGGAGCTCGCGCCGCCATTCGATCGAAACCATTTGCCATCCGGCGGCTGTGCGCTGCTGGATGACCTCGGGACTGAAGGGGCCGGAAATCACATCGCGAATCCGTTCAAAATGCGCCATGGGAGCCTCCGTGAGCTGCTCGTGGACTAAGAGAGTGCGCAATTCAGCTGCCAGAAAGCTGGTCGGTTGCGAATCGACTAAGTCGCTCGCCAGCATTGAAATAGACGTGGGCGCCGCGCCTCGGCGCAGGTGTCGGCTGTCCGCTTCTGTAAATTAGTGTTCGTTTCTGGACGCCTGACTGCTGGGCGGCTGATGCGGAAACTGACCCGCTGCCGCCCGCGCTGCTATCATCTCGACGATGTCACGGCGCGGAAAATTTATCACATTTGAAGGGCTCGACGGAACCGGCAAGAGTACGCAGATGCGCAAGCTGGCGGCGGCGCTGCGCGCGTCGGGACACAAGGTGGTCGAAACTCGCGAGCCGGGAGGAACGGCGACGGGGGAGAAAATTCGCAAGGTGCTGCTCGATTCGCGTACTGCGGGGCTCGATCCTCTGGCCGAAATGGCGCTGATGTTTGCCTCGCGGGCGCAGCATATTGCCGAAGTGATCGCGCCCGCGCTGGAACACGGCACCATTGTGCTGTGCGACCGCTTCACCGATTCCACCGAGGCTTACCAGGGCAGCGGCCGCAAGTTGGGCAGCGCGGCGGTGCTGGAACTGCATCGGGTGCTGTGCGGAAACCTGCAGCCCGATCTCACGCTTCTGCTCGACTCGAACCCGACTATGAGTGTGAGCAGGGCCCGCCGCCGCAACAAACGGGGCGGGAAGAGCGGAGTGCGCAGCCACGGCGACGAGAATCGTTTCGAGCAGGAAACGCGGACGTTCTTTGGGCGCGTCCACGAAGGGTATCTGGCGATCGCGGCGCGGGAGCCGCATCGCGTGGCGGTGATCGACGCGCGGGGCACGCCCGATCAAACTCATCGGAGCATTTTGGGAATTGTGAATCAGCGGTTGGAATTTTCACCACGGAGGCACTGAGACACGGAGGACTGCGATGATCAACACGATGTGAGATCAGGAGTGGTACTTTCCCTCCATCAATTTTGTCATCCTGAGCGAAGCCGAAGGTCCGTGGTAGATTCTGATTTGACCTCCCATGCCTTTCTCTGATTTTTATGGCAATACCGAAACTGTTCATCGCCTGCGCGACATGCTGGCGCGGGAGCGCTTTCCGCACGCGGTGATTCTTTCGGGCGCGAGCGGGTCGGGGAAATACACACTGGCGCTGATGCTGGCACAGGCTATGAACTGCCTGGCCCCGGTTGAAACCGATGGGCTGCCGGATTTCTGCGGGCGTTGCGCGAACTGCACCCGTATCGCGCAGGCCGCCGACCTGGACGCCCGCTTCGCTGAGGCGGTCGAGGCTCGCGACAATATGCGGGAGGCCGACAAGAAGGAAGCGCGCATCTTTGTCCAGACTCATCCTGATGTGCTCATCATTCCTCCTGACCCTCCGCAGATGATGGTTAAGGTGGACCAGGTGCGGCGCGTGATCGACAGCATTTATTACCGTCCGGCGGAGGGGCGCGAGCGGGTTTACATCTTTACCGACTCGGCGTTCATTAAAGAAGCGGCGAACTCGCTGCTTAAAGTACTGGAAGAGCCGCCCGAGTTTGCCACGATTCTGCTGCTTTCGGAGAATCCTGGGGAGTTGCTGCCGACGATTCGTTCGCGTTCGATGACATTTCCGCTGCGAGCGCTGTCGGTCGAAGAGATTGAGAGCGATCTGGCGAAACGGCGCCCGGAGTGGAAGCTTCCACAACGGGCGCTCGTCGCGCGATTGAGTGAGGGAGCGCTGGGGCGCGCCCGGAACTTCGATCTCGCCGCCTACGTGGCGGCTCGGGCGGATGCGCTCACCATTCTGAATTCCGCGGTGCGCGCTGGTGAGCACGGCGAGCTTTTCAAGGTTACGGAAACTTATCGTCCAGGCGCTGAGGGTCGGGAAAAGACCGAGCACCTGCTGCACGCTCTTTACTCGCTACTGCGGGACTTGATGTTCCTCGGGTCGGGGGCGCCGCACCTGGTCTGCAACAGCGACATTCTGGGCGAGCTGGGCAAGCTGGCCGAATCCGTTGACTTCGATTGGATTGCCGCGACTTCCGATCGGCTCGCCGACGTACAGCGCGGGATGCGGCGGAATCTGCTGCGGTCGCTGTCGCTCGATGCGTTTGCGGTGGCGCTGGAGAAGGCTTGAGGGGCGGCGAGGCGCGACACGGTCAGAGTCCCCACTCTTCGCAAAGAACGCGAAGGATGGAGCTATTGGCTGGCAAGTTGTCAATCACTATGACGATCCGCGCGACACCAAAGTCAAAAGCGGCGGACAAGAGTATCCGCCCTACACAAGCAAAGTCAAAAGCCCCACTTCTCGCAAAGTACGCGAGAAATGGGGCACCCTCGCTCGAAGGTCTTGAGAACTGAGAATGAAGGGCAGCACCATCGAGGATCGCAGATGAACTGGAGATTAGCGCGGTGCGCAGGAGCGACTCTCGTAGGGGTGGTATTGCCCAGCATGGTGAGCGCGGCACCGAAGCCGCTTGAGATTCGCGTTGTGGTGGTGACCACGTTCGAGGTCGGGAACGATACTGGCGATGAGCCGGGGGAGTTCCAGAACTGGGTGGAGCATTATCCGCTGAAGGAGATTCTGCCGTTTCCGCAGGGCTACCGGGCGCTGCGTTACAACGCCAGGGATCATGTGCTCGGCATCGTGACCGGCGCCGGCAAGGCCAGCGCGGCGGCCTCGATCATGGCGCTCGGGCTCGATCCGCGCTTGGACCTCACGAAGGCCTACTGGATTCTGGCCGGGATCGCGGGCATCAATCCTAACCGGGCCTCGGTCGGCTCGGCGGTCTGGGCGAGCCACATCGTCGATGGTGACCTGGCCTATGAAATCGATGGGCGCGAGATTCCGGCTGATTGGCCGACCGGCATTGTGGCCTACGACCGGGCTAAGCCTTTCGAGCAGCCAGCGCCCCCGGTCGTGTCGGACAACGGTACTCAGGCCTATGATTTGAACGGCGGGCTTGCGAGCTGGGCCTACGGGCTGACGCGCGACCTCGCCCTGCGGGATAATGACAAGCTCAAGGCAGCGCGGGCGGGCTATCCCGACTTTCCCAACGCGCAGCGGCCGCCTTTTGTGCTGACGGGCGATACATTGACCGCGGATCGGTTCTGGATTGGCACCAGGATGACCGACTGGGCGGAGAAATGGGTGCCCTACTGGACCAAGGGCGAAGGCAGCTTCACGACCTCGGCCGAGGAAGATTCCGCCTACCTGCAGGCGCTTACGTTCCTTGCCCATGCTGGCCGGGCCGATCTGGCGCGGGTGCTTGACCTCAGAACCGGCAGCGACTACTGCTTGCCGCCCAAGGGCACCTCGACCGCGGATTTCCTGAAAAGTGAGGCGACGGGCAACTATGCCGCCTACGCGGAGGCGATCGAGAACGCGTACCGGGTCGGTAGTCCTGTGGTGCGGGAGCTGGCCCAGCACTGGCCGCTCTATCGTCAGACCGTGCCGGCGGCGAACCCCTGAAGTCCTACCGGTTCTGGGCTATTCCGGGTAACTTCGAGAAAAACTAACCACCTTATTTTCAGTAGCTTACAAAAGTTACTCTGGTGGTTCTATGCCCCTTCGGAATGGTTGCCGCCCCACCCCCCCAAGCCTATAATTGACTTACTCTGGTTGTAGGTATTCTCCGTCAGGTTCCGGGTAGGGAAGTCGGGGGCGAGGTATGTCCTCCGGCCAAAGGAGAAGGTGAAACAACACCCGGACATGCGTAAACGCCTGCAAATCGCCCTGATGGCCAGTACGGCAATCGCGACCTTCCTTTCTCTCACTCCGCCCAAGGTGTGGGCGGCCGACGAAGACTCCCAAGCTATCAAAGCCACCGACGAGCACGGGCACAAGGTGTACGTGAACGACGACGCGCCCAAGAAACAGGCGCACTCTCAATCTGCGGAAGCGCCTCGGCGCTCGCTGGTGTATTGGAGCGCGAAAGAGAACCGCTGGAAGCCGGTGCCGGGGCCCAATGCGGCTTCGATGAAGGCGGCGCGTTCGGCAGCCGCCGAGGTGAGCCAGTATCTGGCGCGCGACTCGAACCAGTCTGCCCGGGCGAAGATCCAGAATGCCAACTTCAGCGGGCACATTGCGACTGCGGACGAAATTGATGCGGCGATCGCCCAAGCGGCCAATCGGCACAACGTGGACCCCAACCTGGTGCGCGCGGTGGTGAAAGTGGAATCGAATTTCAATCCTAACGCGGTATCGCGCAAGGGCGCGATGGGGCTGATGCAGTTGATGCCGGGGACGGCGCGGCAGTTGAACCTGAAGAACCCGTTCGATGCCGAGCAGAACGTGGATGCGGGTGTCCGGCACTTGAAACAACTTTTGGAAAACTATGGCGGAGACGTGAACCTGACTTTGGCCGCCTATAACGCGGGCGCGGGCGCTGTGGCGCGCAGCTCGGGAGTTCCGCACTATGCCGAGACCCAGAACTACGTGCGGAGAATTACCAACCTCTACTACGGAGGTTTCGATTTTGGTCCGGCCACTCCTTCGCGCGAACCGGTTCGGGTTATGCGGGATTCGCGGGGCGTGCTTTATATCAGCAACACGGATTAATCGGGAACACTGATTCATTTGGCGGTATTGGCAGTTTCTTTCTCAGGTACCACAACAGGTTCCTCCCAATCGGGTTTAGATAAACAGGTTCAACCACAACAGTTGCAATTACGGCGGAACGTAGCAGGTATAGGCCGAAGATTTTGAAGACCCTATCGAGCCAGCGCGGCTTGCGCTGGGGAGCGCTGCTTCTGGCATTGCTCTCCGGATTGCCGGCGCACGCGCGCGTTCACCACACTGAATCGTGGGCGCACGAACGCTTCGCCACGGCCGAGCGCATGCGCGAGGCGCTGAACGGACGTCCGCCCGCCGACCTGACCCGCAAGGATTACCAGCACGTCATCAACGCCTATCGCAGCGTGTATTACGGCGCGCCTTCGTCCACCAAGGCCGATCCCAGCGTGGTGGCTGTGGCGGAGACGCTGGTCGAGATGGGGCGCCGCTTCGACGACGCAAAGATACTGAACAGCGCGATCGGCGAGTACAAGTTTTTGCGCCGCGAGTATCCTGGCAGCAAGTATCGCTGCGATGCGTTGTTCACCATCGGCGAAATCTACAAGGACGACCTGGGCGAGCCCGACCAGGCGCGAGCTGCCTTTCAGGATTTTCTGCATCGCTATCCGCACAACCGGCTGGTGGATGACGCGCGGCAGGCTATCGCCGAGATTGAGCAGGCGCAGTTTCAGCAGGCCCGGGCCGCGAAGAAGCCGGAGCTGAAGAATTCCGACAAGTCTGACAAGGGAGACGCGGCCGGCAAGAGCGCTTCCGCGATTTCGAAGGCCGCTTCCGGCGCTTCGACTAAGGGGGCGGACGGATCTGCGAGCGGTCCATTGTCGGGCGGGGCATCTTCGGGCATTGCATCTTCAGGCGGGCAGGGTTCGAGCCTTCAAGCCTCGGCGTCGCAGTCTGCGGAGCGGCAGGCGTTGGATCATCAGGCGTCGGATCTTCAGACTTCGGATTATCAGGCGTCGGATCATCCGATTTCGAATCCTCAGTCGGAACGGCAGGCTGCCAGCTATCCGCGGGTAACCGGGATCCGGCACTGGTCTACGCCCGATTACACGCGCGTGGCCATCGATTTGGAAAACGAGGTGAATTTTTCTTCGCAGCGCATCGCGCATCCCGACCGCATATTTTTTGACCTGCGCAATACCAAGCTGGCGTCCACGCTGGTGGGCAAAAGCTTTGACGTGGACGATGGCTTCTTGAAGAAGATTCGCGTGGCGCAGTTTCAGCCGGGCCGCACCCGTGTGGTGCTGGAGGTTGCTGACCTTTCCGGCTACAACGCTTTCTTGTTGCCCAATCCTTACCGGCTGATCATTGATATTCACGGCAAGGATATTCACGGCAAGGACGTTCAGGTCAAGGACGCTGCGGCGAAGAATGCCCGCGGCAAGCAGCCCAAGGACTTCGACGAAATCGCGCTCGCGCCCGACGTGGAGGCGGACCCAACTGTGAGTTCGAAATCTGAGCAGACGGTGGTTTCATCAAATCAGATTTCGTCAAATCAGAAACGGGATGCAAAGCCGAATCAGACGGCGGGATCGAAGCAGACGGGAGTGGTAAAGAAAATCGTCGAGGCGGATGACTCCGACGACGACGATGCTCAGAGCTCCACCTCAAACGAATCCGCCAGCGCGACGGCGCCGAAGCCTGATAAAACACACGCCAACTCGCATTCGGCAAAAGGCGGCGCTTCAGGTGCGTCCAAACGCGACGATGCCGGTTCCGAAGCCGGCGATGATTCCACGCTCGTTGCGAGCGACGATAGCGAAGGTCTTAGCCCGGTTCCCGCGCCAAAGAGTAAGCGCCCGACGAAGAGCAGGCTAAACCCCAAAAAGCTCGACGGCAAGTCTCTCGACAGCAAAACTCTAGACAACAAGACGCGGGCCGACCTGGAGATTCATGAGGCCAAGCCGACCGCCCACGGCGACCGCTCGCTGATTCGCGCGCTGGGATTGAAGATCGGCAAGATCGTAATCGACCCAGGCCACGGCGGGCACGATACTGGAACCATTGGCCCTAACGGCCTGGAAGAAAAAGATCTGGTGCTCGAAGTCGGAAAGCGGCTGGGCAAGATGCTGGAAACGCGGCTGGGCGCCGAAGTGGTTTACACGCGTAAGGACGACACGTTCATCCCGCTCGAGACGCGCACCGCCATCGCCAACCAGGAGCGCGCCGACCTGTTCATCTCGATCCACGCCAACTCCAGCCAGGATCCCTCGGCCCGGGGCGTCGAAACTTATTATCTGAATTTCACCTCATCGCCCGAGGCACTGGAAGTTGCGGCGCGCGAGAACGCGGTTTCCGAGAAGTCGATTTACGAGCTGCGCGATCTGGTCAAGAAAATTGCGCTGAAGGAAAAGATCGAAGAGTCGCGCGAGTTTGCCGGAGACGTGCAGCAATCGCTGCACAGCGGCCTGGCGGCCAAGAGTCCGGCGATTCGCGACCGGGGCGTGAAGAAGGCTCCGTTCATTGTGCTGATCGGTGCCAACATGCCGTCGATTCTGGCCGAGATTTCTTTCGTCAGCAATCCTACCGATGAGCATCGCCTGGAGACCGCCGAATACCGCCAGCGCATTGCCGATTCGCTTTATCGCGGAGTTGCCAATTACGTGAGCGGGCTGAGCGGGGTGAAAGTGGCGAGCAAGCTGGAGAAGCCTGCGGGGCAGTGAAAAGCAAGGATCAGGGGATAGGGGTCAGTGGACAGCGATCAGCCGGCGATGCTATCCCGGCGCGGCCGCCGGGAGCGTACTAACTCAGACCACTTACTGCAGGGCGCTGCCGACTTGCGAGAACACGTTGTTGGAGTTGGCGCCGATCAGACGCACCGTCCCGACCACAATGACGAGAATGACTGCCAGCATTACCGCGTATTCGGCAATGTCCTGGCCTTGTTCGTCCCGCCACAACTTTTGAATGAGACTGCTCATAAATTCTCTCTCCTGCTGAAAAATTTCCTGCTTCTATGCTGACGCCGAAGCTGTTGCCGGCTTTTCCTGGTGGATCGGAAAGTCTGCGGGATTCAGTCCCCAAACTTCCTTCTCCTGCGTCAGGGCTTGCAAGCCGATGTGATATTCCGATGATCCCTTGAGCTTCTTGATCCAAACCACGCGAAACTCCATTTTCCGCTTGCGATACCAAACGGTGACCGGATCCAGCACCTGCAGTTCGCGCCGAACCGAGCCTAGCCGCGCTCCGGTGGGCGTCACGTCCAGCGTGTGGGCCATTTCTTCAAAGGAGGCCCCCGCAACGTCCTTACCCTGGACTTTTACGGGGAATACTGCCTTCCTGCGATCCTGCCGGCGATGATTCGTTGGTGGCATGTTTTACCCACGACTAGTTTGCTACGAAGTGGGCGAATGGGGAATGGCTCCGATGGGTGGGAAGGGGCACGGACGAGGGGGATGCGGAAGTAACCTGGGGGATGGTGACTGTCGAAACTTGAAAAGTGAAAGGTCTTGGCGGCCAGTTCGTCGTGCGGTCTGGACGGGCGAGGGCGTCCGCCCCTCCGGCTGCTGAAACTTTTCCTCGTCCTCTGTGGTCTAATGACCAAGGGAGTTTCTCGAAACAGCCAGGTCCAGCCATGAGCTTTTCACGATTTTTTTTCGCTCTGACGGTGGCGATTTATATGGCCGGTGCGGGTTTCGCGGCGAACCCGGCAGCAGGTCCCGGGCAAACGCAGGGACCGCCGCTTCTGCCGCAGCAGTTTGCCGGTTGGCAGAGGCAAGGTTCGGCGCAGATCAGCGCGGACGCGGCTGCTGCCGATCCCACCAACGCTGAGGTCTTAAAGGAATACGGCTTCACCGACGTTGCTGTCGCCACTTACATCCGCGATGACGGCCGCACCCTGAAGATCCGCGCCGCGCGCTTTGCCGATGCAAGCGGAGCTTTCGGCGCCTACACGCTTTATCTGCAGCCGGAGATGGTGCGCGAGACGATCGGAGATCAGGGCGCGTCGCTCGGCCAGCGCGTTTTGTTTTATCGCGGTCACGTGCTGGTCGACGCTTCGTTCGCGAAAGAGTCTCCCATGGCGGGAGCCGCGTTGCGGGAGTTGGCCGGAGTGCTGCCGCGTCCGCCGGGCAACGCGGGCAACCTGCCCACGGTTCTGGATTTTATGCCGCGCCGCGGTTATGTTCCGAACACCGAAAAATATGTGATCGGGCCGGAAGCGCTTAACGCTCTCACGCCCGCCGTCAGCGCGGAGCTGGTGGATTTTGCAGTGAAGCCCGACGTAGTCATGGGCAAGTATTCCACGCCCAGCGGCCAGGCCAACTTGATGCTTATTTATTACCCCACGCCGCAATTGGCGGCCGAGCATCTCCGCCGCATTGATGCCGCGCACAAGCTGGCGCAGCCACAGGCCGGAGTTTCCACGGTGGAGAGTGGCGGTCAGTTTTCTGACAAGCGCACCGGATTCATTGTGGCCGTCGCTTCTGGACCAATCTCCGAGAGCGACGCGAAATACGTGCTCGACCAGGTGAACTACGAGGCCAACGTTACATGGAACCAGAGAACCGACAACCGCGACGTGCGCGATCTTTATTCACTGATTCTTAATATCGTGATCCTGTGCGGAATTCTGGGTGCGCTCTCGATTGTGGCGGGCGTTGCGTTCGGCGGATTCCGCATCCTCATGAAGCGCTTGTACCCCGATAAGATTTTTGACCGGCCGGAGGCGATGGAATTCATTTCGCTGCACCTGGATGGAACGGTCTCCGAAGGCGAGTCCGGGCACTCTTCGGAGAGGGTGCGGCGACGGAAAAGATCCTCCTGAAGTCTGGTAAGTGGCTTTAGAAATATCGGGTTAGGCCGCAAAGGGGCGGGTTTTGTCTCACTTTGGTACATTTACGGTGGATATTGATTGGTTGTGTAAGTGATTGAAACTAAAGACATTTAAATACCAAAAATCACTTGACACCTCGGTTTTTCGGCTCATAAGATTTCGCCAGAAAGTTTTGGCGGAATTTAGCCTCTGCTGGAACTATTCTCCCTTGAAGAAAAGGCCGCCCATCGTTGCCGGGTGGCCTTTTTGTTTGCGCGTGTATCGCGTTGTGCTCCGCATTCGCTGAAGAATCTCAAAAGATCGAGGAAGAGACGATGATGGTTGAATCTTGAGTCGTCGAGTGGTTGATACGTCGACTATCGATACCTTGAGCTACGCGCGGATTGTTCAGGGGATCTTCTCAATCGTTCGTTGAATCGTTTGTTTAATAGAATGAACTCGCGGGCGCGGCATGCGTATCATCTAGTGCATATCTCTTGTGTCATGCGTATCACTTGTTGACCTCGTATGGGTTTGGAATTCGCGCCAGATCACACCGGGCGTGGGAGGTAATTATGTTCTGTGACGGATGTGGTTCGGCGGTGCAACCCGGTCAGCCATTTTGCAGCAACTGCGGCAAGCAGATTCTAGGGTCGGTGGTCGCGATGCAACCTCGCCGAGACCGGGTGCAGCGCCACATTCATCTGGTGGGAATTTTCTGGTTCGCGATCTCTGCGTTCAATTCACTGATCGGTGTGGTTCTCTACATTCTCGCCAATACGCTGCTCGCGCCCGGCGGCGGAGCCGGTGCGCCGCCTTTTCTGCGACCGCTGCTGAGTGCGATTGCGGTGATTATCCTCAGCGGATCAGCGCTCGGATTTTTTGCGGGCTGGGGCCTGCTGCATCGCGAACCCTGGGCCAGGATCCTGGCGCTGGTGCTGGCTTTCGTCGTAATGTTCATCAACATTCCCCTCGGAACAGCGGTCGGCGTCTACACCATGTGGGTCCTGCTGCCGCGCGAGTCCGAAGAGGAATACGATGCCTTGGTTGTAGCCCGCGCGGCATAAGGATACCGCCGTTTTCCGCCGTCCCTTTACGCTTTCCGTACTCCCATTTAAAATCGAAGACAGGCCGACGTAGCTCAGTTGGTAGAGCAGCCGATTCGTAATCGGCAGGTCAGCGGTTCAAGTCCGCTCGTCGGCTCCATTTCATCTTCATCCCGCGTTCGTTGCGTTTATCGACTTCCGGCAGATCACTTTACCGATCTCGTCTGCTGAAGCTCCTGAACCGCGAGATCTGTTCAATATGATCGTGTGCGCCAGCTGCAACTGAATTCTCGCCAGCATTCCATCGCTTCTGTGAAACGAGCGCTCGGGTGCAAGAAAATCTGCGCCTGAGAATTTTTGTTTCCTCAATCCGCAAGCCAGTGCACACCTTCCTGTGCAGCGCATAGGCGGCGGTTTTTGTAAGTTGCTTAAAATACAAGGTTTAATGGAGGTTTTTTCGGCAGCGGGGATGGACCAGTACGTGCCATCTTGACAAACGTCGATAAAGTCTATTAATACAATAGGCTTTATTGCATAACGTCAGAGCCATGAAAATCTCGTCAACAAAGGACTTCGTGAGCGCGATCCGTCTGCCTGGCACGCACTTGCCGCAAGGAAGGGTCTGATTCCGGCAATCTGACCTCCGATGTTTCCTCGGGTTTCGACGATTTAGCAGCCTCTTGATTGTGAACCGCGGGTAAATTTTCATCAATATAAGTAAGTTAATTGTAATAGTAGGGTATATTGGAGCACCCGCGCAGTTCATGGGAACCGCGGCGAAAGACTGAAGAGTGGCCACCTCGGTTCTTGCGATTGCGAAGGGTTTCTGTGGCGCTTCTGCGATTTTGTTGTTCGTCCCAAACTACAAAAGGAGAGGATTTGGATTTTATGAAATCGATCAAGCAACTGCTTATTACAGTCCTGACGCTGTCGGCACTTTCAGCCGGCGGCTGGGCACAAACCTCGGACTCAACCGCACCACCTCCAAAGAAAAAGCACAAACCCGCAGCAACGCAACCGGCCCAAGGCGTGACCGCGGCTGACGTCCAGGAATTGAAGGACGCTCTCGCCGCACAGCAGCAGCAGATCCGGGAACTGCGCGAGGAACTGCATCGCAAGGATCAAGCGGTGCAGCAAGCAACTTCCGCCGCGACCGATGCCTCCGGGAAAGCCGATGCCGCGCAGGCGCAGGCGGCGCAGCAGCAACAGGCAGTCACTCAGGCGGTGACTGCGGTGACTGAGGTGAAGAGCGAAGTCGCCGACCTCAAGACCACCGTCAACACCGGGGCGCTGGCGCTACAGGAGGCGCAGAAGACCATGGACGAGACATTTTCGAATCCACTGGCGCTTCACTACAAGGGAATCAGCATTTCCACCACCGGCTTTATCGCCGCCGAATTTGTGCGGCGTTCGCGAGAGTTGGGAGCGGATATTACGACCCCGTTCAATTCGCTCACTCTGCCCGGCGCTTCGCAGAGCAATCTGCCGGAGTTCTTCGGCAGTGCCCGCCAGTCGCGGCCTACGCTCTTTGTCACGGGCCGTTTGAAGAATGTGGAGCTTTCGGGCTACATATCGGCCGACTTCCTTTCTGCCGGCGTTACCTCCACCGCTACGCAGACCAACAGCTATACTCTCCGTCTCCGCCAGGCGTGGGCCCAGGCCAAGTTTGACAATGGCTGGAAATTCCTGGGCGGACAGATGTGGAGCCTGGTGACTGAAGGCAAGGCGGGAATTGCGCCCAGCGACGACATAGGCAGAGTGAACGATGCCCGGCCCATGACCATCGATCCGGGTTACAACGTCGGGTTTACGTTTGCGCGCCAGTATGGGATTCGCCTGACCAAGGACTTCAGCGATAAAGTGTCGGTGGCGTTCGCCGTGGAGAACGCGCAAGGCACGCTTACCACGCACAATAACGCGGCGAACTTCCTGCTCGGCGAGGCCGGAGCCAGCAACTCGTATAACACTACCTCCAACTACACGGCCAATCCTTCGCCCGATCTCATCGCCAAGATCGCTTTCGATCCCGGCTTCGGGCACTACGAAGTCTACGGTTTGGCAGACCGGTTCGCTGACCGTGTATTCCCCTGCTACGATTTCGATGCTCCGGGCTGCCCCGCCGGTCTGACCGCGCCCAGCGTGATCGGCGCCTATAACGTCTCGAAAGAAGGTGGCGGCGTCGGCGCCAACGCCCGCTGGACGGTTGCCAATAAGCACATCGTTTTTGGCTTGCACGCCTTTGGCGGAAGTGGAGTGGGCCGTTATGGAGCGGCACAGCTTTCCGACCTTTCGATCAATGGCAACGGAACGGTTCATCTGATCAAAGGCTCCCAAGGTTTGGGCACGCTGGAGTGGCACGGCAAGAAGCTCGATGTCTATCTCTATGGCGGTGGGGAATACGCCGACCGGACGTACAGCAAAGATCCTTATTTCGTATCGCTGAACGCGACGACGGGGGTGTGGTCAGTAGCGTCATCGCCTGAGACCGTTGGTTACGGTGCGCCCACGTTCAACAATACCGGTTGCTACACTGAAACCGTTCCTACAGCCAACTCGGGCTTTGCCCCGGGAGCACTCGCCAAGTGCACCGGCGACACGCGGGCAATCATGGAGGGTACTGGCGGCTTCTGGTACACCTTCTACAGCGGGCCCAAGGGCAGGTTCCGGTTCGGGACACAGTACTCCTACGTGTCGCGGGACACGTGGTCGGGTACGGGCGGCGAGCCACACGGCTTGGACTCGATGGTGTTCACCTCGTTCCGCTACTACCTCCCGTAAAACCGAAAAATGGTCCCGCGTCAGTGTTCGACGCGGGACCACCCAGGCTTCGACAATTCTCAACCTTCTGAGGGGCGCCTTCCCTTCAGAATCGCCGCCGGCGCGGTTTTGGCTACTCTCCTTTTCCGGGCCGGCGGTGTTTACATTCTCGCGCCGTTTCGGGCGCAGGCGTTCCGGATGGCTCAAAGCGAAAGCCGCATCCTGGGGATGCGGCTTCGTTTTTTTTGGACCAAGCTGACTACGGCAAGTAATAACGGAACGAAGTAAAGATCATGAAGTCCAGCCCGTGAGGAGAGTTGCTGACCCCCGCCGGAGCTGTTCCGGACCACGCGTAGCGGCTTACGTAGGAGAACTGAGGTCCCCACTGGATGCGGCCACGGTTCACTTTGTCTCTCGACCCGTCGTAAGGCTTGAACCACAAACCGACGGTGCCTTCGAGAATAGAGCGGGTGTCCGCCGTGCAGCTCCCCAGACTGCCGGGCAGGAATCCGGCTCCATTCGCAGGACCGGTCTCGGTATAGCAACCGGAATTGCTGAAGAATGGCGATCCGTAACCCACATACTTGAGCGTGACCGGATCCAGAGTCGCTGCCCGGCTGGCATACTCCGCGCCGCCGTTCAGATAGATATCAAGCTTCGGTCCGTGCCACTCCACCGTTGCCAATCCCTGGAGGCTCCTGATCAGATACAGCGATCCGTCGGCCTTAACCGAAGCATCGGGAAGACCACTGGTGCCGTAGCGGCCTTCTCCAGCGCCGCCGAAACCATGTAGTCCAAAGTCGAGGTGCTTGTCAGCAAACGACCAGCGGGCGTTGGCTCCGAAGCCTCCGCCGTCTTTGGTGGAGTTGAAAGCCCCCAATGCGTTAGGGGCCACTGCCGTCGCCGAACCGCAGGGGAACCCAGCGGTGAAGTCTTCGCAGGGAAACACGCGGTCACGGAAACTGCTGAATACGCCGAAGACTTCGTAGTGTCCAAAGCCCGGCTCAAAGGCAAGCTTGGCAATGATGTCAGGCGACGGGTTGAAGGCATAGCTGGCGGCGGGGCTACAGGTGGTGACGCCGCTGGCACTGGTGCTGCAGGTGGTGATCCCACCGTTGTAGGTGCCGCTGCCGGAGCCAGCCGAGCCGACCAGGAAATTGGCGGCGTTGTTGTGGCTGGTGATGGTGGCCTGTGAGTTCTCCATCGACGCGCCGAACCAAACCTTGTTGTTGAAGTTCTTCACCAGGCGCAATCCGTACTGCCGCGCCCAACTGAAGCCGACGGTATACTGCGGGTCGATGGTCATGGGCGTAGCTTCGGTGCGGTTGTCCATGCCGTGCTTGGTTTCCGTCAGCAGGCTCCACATCTGGCCGCCGGTGATGCTCCACCCGCTGTTAAATGCAGCCTGAGCCCATACCTGCCGCTGCCGAAGCGTGTAGCTATTGCTCTGGTTGTTATTCGAGCTGATGCCGGCGGAAAGAAAATCAGCCTCGTAGTAGCCGGAAAGCTTGGCGCTCGCCAGTTTACCCTCGGCGAGCATGGAAATGCGCGACTGGCGGCCGGTTCCGAAGAACTCGGACAAGTTGCTTTGGGAAGCGCCGGGCATTGTCACAGAATTAAACGGGGTGCTGATATCGGCTCCAAGCGCCCGCGAACGCCGCACGAATTCACCCGCCAGGAAGCCGCCCGGAGTGATCGTGATCCCCTTATAGCGCAGCGCCAGGGGACTGTCCTGCGCTGTGCTGACGGTCTTCTGCGTTTCCTGCAGACTGAGCGCAGTATTGGTGACGTTGGTCTTGAGATCGGCAACGTCGCTCTTCACTTCCAGAAACGCCTGCTGCTGCTGCGCTGCCTGCGCCTGGGCTGCGTCAGCCTTGCCGGAAGCGTCGGCTGCCGCAGTCTGAGCCTGCTGCACCGCTTGATCTTTGCCGTGCAGTTGCTCCCGCAGTTCGCGGATCTCTTGCTCCTGCCGCGCCAGGGCGGCCTGTTGCGCGGCAATGGCGTCCTTCAATGCCTGCACGTCTGCCACGGTCACCGCGGCAGCCTTGGTTTTCTTGGGTTTGGACGTCGCATCGGTTTGCGCCAGCAGCGACGTTGCCAGAAGCAGAATTACGCATGACTTCCACGCGAATTTCATCAGACTCTCCTTAATTTTGTTGACGAGACTTGCATCGCCTAAATGCAGTTTGCTGAACCCGGCTACACCTGTTGCTTTGCCTTTTTTCTCTGGTTACTGGTTTGAGGACCTCTGTCACGTTCGGATGACGAATACAATTCCGCTAAATGCCGGCTCGATACCCGTTGGAGTAGATGTTCTGGTTCTATCGGCGCCGTGTTACAGGACGGTTACAAACTAGTGAATTTCTGATGAACGGCGGGATACGAGGAAGGGATGGACAGTTCGATATTCTATGGAAACCGGCCCGCGGCCAACACTTTGTTCAATCCTTGCTATTGTCCGACGGAGCCATTCCTGTGGACACGGCCACCTCGAAAGAAACGATGTTGGACCATGCTGTGGCCGAGGAGGATGAAGAGGACCACTAGAAAGACCGCGAACAGCAACTTTCCAATTCCGAACGAAGGCTCCCGTCCCGCTGGAGGTGTCGGATTATTCGATTCAGTTGTCATCAGGGCAACCTCTTTGGCAAGTCAGGTCGCAGCGGTTACATCCGCTAATCTTATCATTGGTAATTTCCGCCTCTCTTCAAATTCATTGGCGCAGGGATTGATCTCTTTACGCCAGCAAGGCGGCGCCTTACTCCAGGCGCAGGAGTGTAACCATCCTGTCGACAGCTTCGTTGGGGCGGCGGCCATCAGGGGATATCGTCTAGCCCTTCGGAGGCTAAGAGTGTAGGATACGGTGCAGCACAACGTAAGCGGGCCCCCGCCCGGCTTTCAAGGTTGCTCACTTTCTTCAACGCCTTCTTTGGGCGCGCATGTCGACTTCATCTCAGATTCGTCAGCTACCCGGCGGTTCGCGCATGCGCAGGATCAAGGTCGCTCTGTCCGCGAGGGCGCTTCTGATGTTGGTTCTTTTCGTTCCGAGTGCTCTCTGCTGCCGTGGATTTGCTCAAGCACAATCGGCGGAACAGACTCCCGCGTCGGCGTCCGCACCCTCTCCTGCAGTGCAGCAGCCCGCGCCAACCTCCACTGCCGGCTCTCCGACGTCCCCGACTCAACCCGTCGCCCAAGCGAACACTGCGGAGATGAATTCCCGCGACCAGCCCACCACTTTCAAGGTGAATGTCCGGCTCGTCCTGGTGCGGGTGGTGGCGCGCGACGCCAAGGGACACGCGGTCGGAAATCTGCACAAGGAAGACTTCCAGCTGTTCGACAAAGGCAAGCCCCAGGTGATCAGCCAGTTCTCCGTGGAACAGCCTGGGGCGCAGGTGGCCCTGGCGAGCCAGAGCAGCGAGCCGATCCCCGGCGAAGCACCGGCGGAAGTTTCAACGACCAAAGAAAAGACGCCCGACGTGCCCGAGCGCTTCATTGCCTTCGTTTTTGACGATGTGCATTTGAAGTTTGGCGATCTGGCGCAGGTGCGCGCCGCTGCCGGCCGTCACCTGGCCACGCTGCTGCCCACCGATCGGGTCGCCATCTTCTCGACTTCGGGGCAGACCACGCTGGATTTCACCGACGATCGCGCACAGTTACACGCGACCTTGCTGCGCCTGCAGCCGCGCCCCGTTACTGGCAGCGGCGAGCAGGGATGCCCCGATGTCAGCTATTACATGGGAGATCTGATAGAGAACAAGCACGACGCCCAGGCCCTCAACGTGGCCACGCAGGACGCGCTCTATTGCGCTTTTGGCGGAGATCAAAAGTTTATCCAGCAAGCGCAGATGATGGCGAAGTCTGCGGCGAGCGTGGCGGTGATCAATGGCGACACCGAAAGCCGCCTCGCACTCGGGGTGTTGAAGGACATTATTCGCAGAACCGCCCTCATGCCCGGCCAACGGAGCGTCGTATTGGTTTCTCCAGGGTTCCTTACGCCTCAACTGGAGACGGACTACACCGAGTTGATTGATCGCGCCCTCCGGTCTCAAATCATTATCAATGCGTTGGACGCCCGCGGGCTCTATACCATCATTCCTGGCGGTGACGCCTCCAGCGCCGGATCTGGATCCAGTAATGTCGCCATGGCGGGACTCAAAGTGCAGTACCAGACCGCGAGCGCTTCGGCAGAATCTGACATCATGGCCGTGCTGGCGGACGGAACCGGTGGGACGTTTTTCCAAAACAACAACGATCTCGACGAAGGCCTCCGTCGAGTCAGCAGCGCTCCGGAATACTACTACGTGCTGGGCTTCACGCCGCAGAACCTGAAACTCGACGGCAACTTTCATGGCTTGAAGGTCACGGTGAAGAGTCCGGAAAAGCTAACGTTGCAGGCGCGGAGGGGCTATTTTGCTCCGAAGCACGTGCCGGACCCCACGCAAGAAGCCAAAGAAGAGATCGATGATGCTCTGTTCTCGCAGGAGGAGTTGCACGATCTGCCGGTGGGACTGCACACTCAGTTCTTCAAGTCGAGCGAAGCCGATGCCAAACTGACGGTGTTGGCTCACGTCGACGTAAAACAATTGCGTTTTCGAAAAGCGGAAGGAAGAAACTGGAACGATCTGACCGTGGTTTCCGCCCTGTTCGATCGCAATGGAACCTTTCTGCAGGGCAGCGAGAGAATCCTGGAGATGCGTTTGAAAGATGAAACACTGCAAAACAAGCTGGGCTCGGGAATCACCATGAGGGCCAGTTTTGATGTGAAGCCGGGAAGCTACCTGGTGCGTCTGGTGGTCCGGGATTCAGAAGGACGGCTGATGTCAGCTGAAAACGGCGCAGTCGAGATTCCGTAAGCGCGCCTGAGTTCCGAAACTGAGTTCCGTAAGAGATTTGGTACAACGAGATTCCGAAAAGTCTGTGGAGGTGAGTATGCGAGTTCGACGGCTGGTTTTCCTGGTCGCAGCGATCTGTTTGGCCAGCGCGTGGATGATGTGGCAGCAGACCGAGAGTGTTTCCGCGGCTCCGGCGCCACAGCAGCCTGCCAGCGATGCGGGCGTAATCCACGTAGAGACGAAACTGGTGCTCGTGGATACGGTGGTCACCGACAGGAAGGGCGACTACGTCCGCGACCTCACCGCCAAAGATTTCAAGGTGTGGGAAAACAACAAAGAGCAGGCCATCACCACATTTTCGTTCGAGGAGGATTCCGCCTCGCCAGCGAAAAACCAGAAGCGCTACATGGTGCTGTTCTTCGACAACTCCACCATGGATATGGGCGACCAGGTGCGAGCGCGGCAAGCCGCCGCGCAATTCATTGACGCCAACGCCGGACCCAACCGCCTGATGGCCGTGATCGACTTTGGTGGCAGCGTGCACATCGCGCAAAACTTCACCGCCGATGCGGAGCGTTTGAAACAAGTGGTGAGTGGCGTGAAAGGATCGTCCGTTTCTCCCAATGCAGCCCCGGTGGAAGTTGCCTCCCTGGGTGCGCCACCCGTGCCATCCCTGCTGGGGACGAACAACCCGGAAGCGGATTTTGGCGCTCACACCGTAATGCTCGCTCTACGCAGTTTGGCCAAGAATCTGAGCAGCATTCCCGGGCGCAAGACTCTCGTGATGCTGACCTCCGGTTTCCCCTTGACGCCGGACCGGCAATCGGAACTGACCGCAGTAATTGACACCTGCAACAAGGCGAACGTCGCGGTGTATCCGATTGACGTTCGTGGATTAGTGGTCCCCGCGATGACAGCGCCGCATTCCATGCTCCGGCATTCCTCTTCCGAGTCCGCTCGGATTATCCCGGCCGCGCTGAGTTACACCGGAAGTCCGGCTCCGGCTTATCCGTTCTTGCGGTTTGCGCCGTTTGTGGCCGCCTTGGCTGACCCGCCGCAGCACGGCGGCGGTGGTGGCGGTGGTGGCGGCGGAGGTGGACACGGTGGAGGCGGCACGGGCGGAGGCGGCACGGGCAGTGGCGGCACCGGCGGCGGTGGCACGGGCAGCGGCGGTCACGGTGGTACCGGGGGCACCGGAGGCACCGGCACCGGTGGAAGTGGCGGACACGGTGGCACCGGGGGCACGGGTGGAACCGGCACCAGCGCGCTGGGAGCATCATCGCTGTACAACCAGCCGCGACAGATTGTTCCGCAGTTTCCTGAGTCGGCAACCACCAACCAGCAGGTGCTCTACCAGCTGGCGGATGGAACCGGCGGCTTCGTCATCATTAACACCAATGACTTGCTTGGCGGCCTGGAGAAGATCGCCAAAGACCAATCGCAATACTACGTTCTCGGCTACAAACCGGCTGAATCGCAGGAAGGGAATTGCTACACGTTGCGCGTCAAAGTAGACCGTGGGGGAACCAATGTCCGTTCCCGCAGCGGCTACTGCAACGTTCGTCCCAAGGACCTGCTGGCTGGAAATCCCATCGAGAAGGATCTTGAAAGTCACGCCGCCGGCGAGCTGGCTGGAAACGTTGCTGCTTCCATGCGAGCCCCGTTCTTCTACACTTCTCCGAATACAGCGCGGATCGACCTGGTCGTTGATATTCCCGCCGACGCGATTAAGTTTGAGAAAGTCAAGGGGAAGCAGCATTCCGCACTCAACGTTCTGGGGATCGCTTACAAGCCAGATGGCACGATTGGCGCGCGCTTCAGCGATACCGTGAATCTCGATTTCGACGGCAAGAAAGAAGTGGAGGAATTCCAGAAGCGGCCCTTCCACTACGAGAACCAGTTCGAAGCCGCCTCAGGCCAGTACAACTTGAAAGTTGTGTTCAACTCCGGCAGCCAGAGTTTCGGGAAGCTGCAGATGCCTGTGGTGATTGATCCTTATGACGGCAAACAGTTCAGCTTGAGCGGTTTGGCTCTAACTAGCGAAGTCCATCGCATGGCCGATGCGCCACCGACGGGCATGGACGGCCTCCTGCTCGACGACAAGAAACCGCTGGTGGCTTCAGGCATGCAGATTGTGCCCTCTGCCACGAACCATTTCAAGAAGACTGACACTGCCGGCGTCTATTTGGAAATCTACGCGCCGTCGCTGGTCGGCCCCACTCCCCCCATGATTGGGCTTGAGCTCAAAGTGGTGGATCCCAAGACCAAAGAACAAAAGTCGACGACGGGCCTGGTCAACATGGCGGCAGCGATGCAGCCGGGCAGTCCTTTGATCCCGATCGCGCTGAGGATACCCGTCGCCTCTCTTGCTCCAGGCTCTTATCAAGTAGAACTGAAAGCCATGGATTCCGCGGGGAACTCGACCAACGTTCGTTCGGCAGATTTTGAAGTGGAATAGATTTCCAGAAAGGGTGAGCGCGGCGAACGTCCCGCGCACCAATAGACGCCGTTCCCGCAGCCTCACCTCGAGCAAAACGAGAGCGAGTGTGTGACGCTAGCCTGCCCTGAGCGAAGTCGAAGGGAGTGCCAGCGCCCACACGCATTCTCGCTTTGCTCGGAACGAGTTGTCACAGTCCGGTGGAGATCCGCTGTTCCTCTGGAGATGCCGCGGCCCGCTGTGCACGCCTTCCATCCAGCCAAACCATCACGAACAATCCCGCCAGGAAGGACAATAACCAGATCACCCGGCTCTGGAAGCGGTCCTCCACCATGGACAACGGACCGGTGACCAGCGCGTTCGCCACAACCGTGGAAACGATCACTACGCTGAGGCCGACAAGGCGCGCCGACCTTTTGCGCCACAGAAACGGAGCGAACGCGCAAATCACTACGAGCGAAAAAATCACCGCCCAGTTTCCGACGGACGTGAAGAACTCGAGCGGCAGCGTGTTCTGTGCCTGCCGGCTGCGCAGGTAATGCGGCCGCCCACCCGGGAAAACACTATCGTATTCGTCGAGCACCACATCGCTCGCGTCCAGGTCGTACAAGCCAAAGACCGCCAACTGTTGCCAGAATGCGATCGCTGACTTGGTGAGTTGCTGCCGGGGATAGGCGCGCAGAGTGGCCAGCACGAATGGCATCTCTTCCTGGCTGAGGCGCTGCGCGGATTCATCGTCGGTGTTCTGCCAGATCCCATTCGCTCCCCAAAGAAAAACATCGGGATCACTGGGAAGATCATGAACGTGGTCGCAGATGGCGAACTTCACTTGCGGACAATGCTGTTCCAGGTACCATCGTCCCGGGCCGTCGGCAATAATGCGGGCCATCAAAAATGGCGGCCGATCGCCGTTCAACGACGGTTCGCCATATAAATAATCGTTGAGCGTCAATTGCGCGGCTGCTGCGAGCACAACGATGAGAGCAACCTGACCGACAGCTTTCCAGCGTGCCTGCATGAATGGGCGCCGAAGCACCAGCAACAAAACCAATAGAACGCAGAGCCCGGCCGCCAGCATCAGGTGCGTGGCATGCGAAGCGACCGCCCACCAGGCGATAAGAAATACCGCCACGTGGTTCGCGCGGGTGAGTTCGTCCCGCGCAAACACGAGCAGATAAATGCAGAGATAAAGCACCGGACCGAGAATGTCCGGCATGATCAGGCTGGAATACCAACTCAGACTCGTGAACAGGCTCAGCAGCGCGAGCAGAATCAAATATCGATTCGCTGTGTGCCGCGGCACGATGGACCGAACCACGAGCCAGAGAACATAAGCCGTAAGCAATGACTGGAAAACGACCACGGGCCACGGAGTCACGTTCCAATGCCACGGCAAAATGCCAAGGCTATAGATGAGCGACCGCATGCCGTAATATTCCGAAAGTTGATGCAGAAACAATGCCCGCGCGACCACGCGTCCGTCGCCCAGGTACGTCATCGAATCCGGGTAGAACAACGGATAGCGGTTAAAGAGCGCTGGCCAAGCCAGAAGAAGCGCTCCTCCGCATACCACGGCGATGCTCCGGAAAGCAGACGGGCTGCCGCTGTTTTCCGCTACATCGTTCGAGACACCCGGGCTCATCGGTTCCTATCTTAACCTTGCAGGGTCGATCGTGCTGGCGAGGTCATCTCTGCAGTTGATCGATCTATTAAAACTGTCCTCTGACCTCCGCTATAATCTACAAATCTTCTTCTTTACGCGAACCCGGTGGTGCTTTTGGTTAGTGCTGTTGTTGGCGACCTTTTCGCTTTCGCAGAATGGTTCTCCCCCTCTTCCCGCGTCATTTCCCGTACCACAATTCGAGGACATCGCACAGAAGGCCGGTCTCACTGTCCCGCACATTTCTTCGTCCGACAAAAAATATATTGTCGAATCCATGAGCGGTGGGGTCGGACTCATCGACTGCGATAACGACGGCAAGCTCGACATCCTCACCGTCAACGGATCCACGGTCGAGCGCTACAAGCAGGGCGGCGATCTGATGGTCACGCTCTATCATCAGGATGCGACCTCCGACGGTAGCGGCCCCAAGTTCACCGACATCACCAAAGCCGCGGGCCTAACCCGAAAAGGTTGGGGCATGGGCATCGCCGTGGCCGACTACGATAACGACGGCCTCGACGATATTTACGTCACCGGATTTGGCGGCAACGTGCTCTATCACAACATGGGCAACTGCAAGTTTGAGGACGTAACCGAAAAAGCCGGAGTGCGCGGCGGCGGCTTCAGCACCGGCGCCGCCTGGGCCGATTACGACCGCGACGGGCACGTGGACTTGTTCGTCTCGCGCTACGTGCACGTCGAAATCGACAAACTGCCGGAGTTCGGCAACGATCCGCGCTTCTGCCGATTTAAAGGCGTGCTGGTGCAATGCGGCCCGTGGGGCCTGCCGGGCGAATCCGATTTACTGTTCCATAACAAAGGCGACGGGACTTTCGAGGAAGTTTCCAAGAAAGCCGGGGTCGACGATCCGCATCATTACTACGGTCTAGGCGCGACCTGGGGAGACTACGACAACGACGGCTGGCCCGATCTCTACGTGGCCAACGACGCCGGGCCGAACTTTCTCTACAAAAATAAACACGACGGCACCTTCGAAGATATCGGATTGCTCTCGGGAGTCGCCCTGAGCGGAGACGGCATGCAGCAAGGCTCCATGGGTGTGACCTGGGGAGATTATTTGCACGAAGGCCGCCTCTCCATGTTCGTCACAAATTTTGTGGAGCAAGGTTCCGTGCTCTATCACAATCTGGGAAACGACAGTTTTGCGGATGTCAGCGTTCGGGCCAAGGTGATGAAGCCGACCTATCCGTATGTGAGTTGGGGAACGTCGTTCTTCGATATGGACAACGATGGCTGGCTCGATCTTTTCGTGGCGAATGGCCACGTCTATCCGCAAGTGGATACCATCCCCGGCGGCACGCAATATCGCCAGCCGATGATCTTGTTTCGCAACCATCGCGACGGCACGTTTGAAGATGTATCGTCGGCATTCGCCCAGATGCCGCTACAAGCGCGGCGGGGCGCGGCTTTCGGGGACATCAACAATGATGGGAATGTGGACATTGTGGTGCTCAACGTCGGCGAGCCGCCATCACTGCTGATGAATCGCAATAGCAGTTCGAATCACCGCGTTCTGTTCAAGCTGATTGGAACGAAGAGCAATAAAGCTGCGATCGGCACGCGTGTGACGGTAAAAGCCGGGACCCTGGTGCAGTTCGACGAAGTGCGCGGCGGCGCGAGCTATCTTTCGCAGAACGACCTGCGCCTGCACTTTGGGCTGGCAGCGCACGATAGGATGCAGGAAGTGAGCATTCGCTGGCCTAACGGCGAAAGCGAAGTCCTGCGCGACGTAGCCGCCGATTTCATTTACACGATCGTCGAGGGCGCGGGAATTCAGAAGAAAGTGGCGCTGCCGCCGTTGCCGCAACCCTGAGGCCGGGTTCCCCATTTTTCGCGTTTTTTGCGAGAAGTGGGATCTTGCCGCGCGAAACGGGGAACTCGCTACTCGATCCCCAGTTGCTTCTGAATTTGCTCCAACGGCACACCCTTCGTCTCCGGAACCATCGTCTTCACCCAAATGAGCTGAAGAACCATCATGCCGGCAAAAAAAGAAAAAACGTAGCCGGGAGGGAAGGCGGTAACCATCCTCGGGAAAAAAGTGGTGAGCAAGGCGGCGAAGATCCAGTGCGTAGAACTGCCCAGGGTTTGGCCTTCCGCGCGATGACGATTGGGAAATATCTCGGAGATAAAAACCCAAATGACCGCGCCCTGGCCGACGGCGTGAGCGGCAATGAACGCGAAAATGCAAACCGGCACGATCGAAAAATGAGCAGTAAAAAATGCCCACGCAACCAGACCGAGCGACGCAATGTAACCAAACGAGCCAATATAAAGGAGCGTACGGCGGCCCAGTCGGTCAATCAGCCAGAGGCCGACGAAAGTGAAAACCAGATTGGTGACGCCGATCCCGATGGATTGCAGCAGCGCGGCTTTGGCACCGAGGCCGGTCAGTTCGAAGATGCGCGGTGCGAAGTACAGAATCGCATTGATGCCGGAGAGTTGGTTGAAAAACGCAATCAGGATGGCGAGCAGGATTGGTTTCTGAAGACGCCTGGTCCAGAAATGTCCCGACGATACCTGCTCTGTGGATGCAGCGATAATAGCGTCCGCTTCGGCTGCAATTTCAGTTTTCGAGACGTCAGGTTCGATTCGTTGCAGCACCTGAAGAGCGGCCTCGCGGTCGCCCTTCCGGCTTAGCAGCCAGCGCGGGCTTTCGGGAAGGCCGAAGCAGAACACAGCGTAGAGCAACGATGGAAATGCGGCTACTCCCAGCATCCAGCGCCACGCATTTTCACCGAGGCCGCCGAGCAGCCAGTTCGAGACATACGCGATCAGAATGCCGAAAACAATGTTGAACTGGAACATGCCAGCCAGTCGTCCGCGATACTTCGGCGGCGCGATCTCGGAAATGTACATGGGAGCAACCACGGTCGAGACTCCGATGCCCAGTCCGCCGATCACGCGCGCTGCGATGAAGGTAGCAACGTTTGGCGCCAGCCCCGAGCCGACCGCACCGACAAAATAAAGAACGCCGATCCATAGCAGCGTGGCTTTGCGTCCGAATTTGTCAGCGGGCCAGCCCCCGAGCAGGGAACCAACTATGGTCCCGTAAAGCGCCGAGGCCATGACAATGCCGTGCAGTCCCGGACTCAGTCCCCAAAGCGTCTGAATTGTTTTTTCGGCGCCGGAAATCACGACCGTGTCGAAACCGAAAAGAAATCCGGCGAGCGCCGACGTGAGCGACCAGAAAAAGATGCGAGCGTTCATAAGTGAAAACTGAGAGCCGGTTCACTCCTTCGTCAGCGGATATCCCTTCTCCCGCCAGTCGCGGATGCCCCCGTCCATGGAGATTACGTTCGTATAGCCCATCTTCTGCAGATTGTCTGCGGCCAGCGCTGACCGGAAGCCCCCGCCGCAATAGAGCACCATTTCTGTATTCAGCGCCGGCACGCGCGCCTCAATGTCGCGCTCGATGATGCCTTTGCCCAAGTGGATCGCGCCCGGCAGATGATCTTTGGCGAACTCGCTCTCTTCGCGCACATCGACGAGTAGAAACTTTTCGCCGCGATCCATCCTGGCCTTCACTTCGCCTACGTTGGTTTCGCGCACGCGCGTCTTCGCGTCGTCCACAATTTTCAAGAAGCGGGGAGGATGCTGGCGAGCCACGAGCACTCCTTAATCGATTCGGCGATGAACATCCTACCAAGTGCTGCTCGATTGTGCACGAATGATTGTGCACGAGAAACCTCGATCCCTGGGAAACGCCGCGGGTTCGAGGGGCAGAGACCCGAAATCTGCGGGCCGAGGTCCAGTCCGGCGTGCTTCGTCGTTCCAACTTCAGTTAGCATGAACCGGTGATTCCCGTGGTACCAAGCAAGAAAGCAGAGCGGCGGATCGGCCTGGCTCGCGCCCTCTCCAAACTGGGCTATTGCTCGCGCTCGCGGGCGGCAGAGTTGATTCGCGCGGGACGCGTACGTCTGAACGAAGGCGTTCGGCTCGATCCGGAGACGCCGGTCCATCTTACGCGTGACCGCATTTTAGTGGATGATCGTTCGATTGATGCCGGCGAGAAAATTTATCTCATGATGAACAAGCCGCGCGGCCTGATCACCACCGCCGCCGACGAGAAAGGCCGCGAGACGGTGTATTCGCTTCTCAAGAAATCAGATTTCGCGGCGAACGACGTGGATTCTTCGAGGGGCTCGTCGACGCCGGTTGATTCCGCATGGGGCAACCCGGTATGGGTCGCACCCGTCGGACGCCTGGATAAAGCGAGTGAAGGACTGCTACTGCTGACCAACGATTCTGAATGGGGCGCTCGCGTGGCCGCCCCGGAGACTCACCTGCAGAAGACTTATCATGTGCAGATCGCGAGGATAGCGGATGAAGAATTAATTGCTACGCTGACCGCGGGCGTGAAGGCCACGGGGAATTCCGGCGCGCGTTCCAGCGAGAAGTCCGATGAGAAGTCCGGCGAGGGCGAAACCTTGCGGGTGAGTGAAGCCCGCCTGCTGCGTTCCGGTCAAAAAAACTGCTGGCTCGAGATCATCCTCACCGAAGGCAAGAATCGCCAGATTCGGCGCATGCTGCAGGCACTCGGAATCGATGTGCTCCGGTTAGTGCGTGTGGCAATCGGACCACTGCAGTTAGGAAAACTCGCGAAGGGCGATCATCGCCCGTTGACTACCGATGAAAAGAAGATGCTCGATCGCGCCATGCAATGATGGGTTTCATGAGTGAACTGACATTTCTCTCTGCCGCAGCCATGGCAGAACAGATCCGCAAGCGAAAGATCTCTCCAGTCGAACTCGTCGAGGCTCATCTCGCGAAGATCAATCGCTTGAATCGCGAAGCTGAACGCCTTCGTTCATGTGAATGCTGCACGCGTTCGACGCGAAGCCCTGGCAGCGGAATCTGCAGTGTCGAACCGAAAAACGACCGGCGCTACGCTCGGTCCGCTGCACGGCGTTCCCATCAGCATCAAGAGTTCACTGGAAGTGGCCGGTCTGCGCTGTGAGTCGGGAACCCTCCCGCGTGCCGAATTCGTCCCCACGCAAGATGCGCCGCTCGTGGCCCGCCTTAAAAATGCCGGCGCAATTGTCCTCGGCGTTACCAACACTCCCGAACTCCTAATGGCGTGGGAGACGGATAATCTGCTCCACGGCCGCACCAACAGCCCGTGGGATCTCGAGCGCACGCCCGGAGGGTCGAGCGGGGGCGAAGCGGCCGCCATCGCCGCGGGAATGTCGGCGGGAGGTGTAGGCAGCGACGGCGGCGGCTCCATTCGGGTGCCCGCACATTTCTGCGGCATCTGCGGACTGAAACCCACGCCCGGAAGAATTCCAGCCACCGGGCACTATCCCGTGTCCGGCGGCCCATTTGCGCTGATTGGCGTGGTCGGTCCCATGGCGCGCACCGTCGCCGACACGAAGCTGTTGTTCGAAGTGATGCAAGGTCCGGACGATGGCGACAGCTGCGCCGCTCCCGTGCCGCCGCGCTGGCCGAGCGACGAAGACGCAAGAAAGCTCAGAGTCGGCTATTTCGAAGACGACGGCCGCACCCCCGTCACGCCGGAGACCCGCGCGGCTGTGCGCACAGCCGCGGAAGCCTTGCGGCGCGCAGGATTCCAGGTGGAACCATTTCGCCCCGCTGGTCTCGAAGAAGCGCGCGAACTGTGGAAAAAATTCTTCGTTGTAGCTGGAGGAATGCTAATCCGCCCCATGTTTCGAGACAGGGAGGATGATCTCAGTCCGATTCTGAAGCAATTTCTCGAATGGTCCGCTGCGGAGCCGCCTCTCACCGCAGAAACACTTCTCGAAGCCTGGACTCGTCGCGACACTCTCCGCGCCGAGTTCCTCGTACAGATGCGAAAGTATCCGATCGTTATATGTCCGGCCGCGGCCCTCCCCGCGTTTCGTCATGATGAGCGAAGCTGGCAGATCGAGGGCAAAACGGTAGACTACCTCGACGCCTGGAGCTATACCGAATGGTTCAACCTGCTCGGCAATCCGGCGGCGGTGGTTCCGGTGGGTCAGTCGCCTGAAGGCTTACCGATTGGTGTGCAGATTGTCGGACGACCGTGGGAAGAAGAACAAGTGTTGGCAGTCGTCGCCGTGCTGGAGAAAGAATGCTGCGCGTGGAGACCGCCGCCCATTGTGTGAGCTGAGTCGCGACCGCCGTGGGCGAGAGCAATTTGTGCCGCCGGCGGTTTCCTTCGTGCACCTTAGTGCCTTTTGTGGTTAAACTCTTAGTCGAATGACTCCTCGAATTTCAGCCGCTCTCGCCGGCATAGTGCTGGCCGCATTTAGCCTGTTCGCGCGCGCCCCACAGACTCAACCCAGGGCCGCGAATCCCATCGAAGCCGCACGCCAGAATAATCTGGGTTGCGCCTACATGAACCAGCAGCTTTTCGAGAAAGGCCTAAAGTCCTTTCAGCAAGCGGCGGAACTCGATCCCAAGCTCGCAATTGCACGCCTGAATGAGGCCATCGCGTTTCTGAACCTGCAGAAGGTGGACGAAGCCAAAGCCGCCCTGGAAGCCGCGCTCAAGCAGGATCCCAAAAATCCCAATGCCTGGTACAACCTCGGCATGCTGGCCAAAAATACCGGCGACGCGGCGGCCGCCATCGACGCCTTCAAGCGCGTCATCGAGATCGACTCGACTGACCCCGACACCTGGTATTTTCTGGGCACGGCCTATGTGCAGGCCAAACAGTTTCCCCAGGCCATTGAAGCCTTCGAGCACGCGCTGCAACTCAACCCGCTGCACGCCTCCGCCGTATTCGGATTGTCGCGCGCCTACCAGCAATCCGGCGACGTCGACCACGCCCGCGAGTATCTCAAGAAATTCCAGTACATCACGCAAAACAAAATCGGCGCCCCCATGAGCCTGGCCTACGGCGAGCAGGGCCAGTACTCGCGCGCGGTGGAGTCGGCGAGTGCGGTGCTGAAAGCCCCCGCGCAGATCAAGGTGCAGTTTGCGGATGTAACGAAGGAAGCCGGGATTCTATCGGAGGCGCCTTCGGTCTCGAACCCTGACAGGTACAGCGGGCGAGGTCCGGGTGCGTGTTTTCTCGACTATGACAACGACGGAAAGATCGATCTTTTCCTGCCAGATAATGGCGCGCAAGGCGGCATTTCTTTGTTTCACAATCTGGGGAACGGTAAGTTCGAAGATGTGACTCAGCAGGCTGGCCTGGATCCCGGCATGCACGGTGTCGGGTGCGCTGCGGGAGACTACGACAACGATGGGTTTGCCGATCTCGTCGTGACGGTCGACGGGCAGGTAATGCTCCTGCACAACGAGAAGAGCGGTCGCTTTAAGGATGTAACAAAAGAGTCCGGAATCAAGGGTGACGGCTACAGCTACGGCCTGACGTTTATTGACTACGACCACGACGGGGATATCGATCTGTTTGTTCTACGGATGGGTGAGGAGCAACCTGTTGCATCCGTGGGCGGGGTTATTGAGGAGAAAGCGCTGGCTTCAAATCAGATGTGGCGCAACAATGGGAACGGAACATTCACCGAACAAACGGGTGAATTAGGCCTTGCAGGAACGACTCCCGCAATGGCCGCCGTCGGAACTGACTATAATAACGATCGCGCCGTCGACCTGCTCATAACCGGTAGAACCCTCCTGTACAAGAATCCGCGTGAAGGTAAGTTCATTCCACAACAGTTGCTTGGGTCGCTGGACTCGGGAGCCGCTGTGTTTGATTTCGACCACGATGGCTGGATGGATGTTGCTTTTACCCGGACGGGGACGCCGGCGCTAACTCTGTGGCGAAACTATCGCGGTAAGTCATTTGAGCAGGTTGGGGGACTGGAGACCAATTGGGTCCGTGCCTACGGCGTGGCCGCCTTCGACTACGACAACGACGGTTGGGTCGACCTAGTCGCGGTCGGCGAAACCAAAGAAGGCAAGGGCGAAGTGCGCCTATTCCGCAACCTAGGGCCTGACGGCTTCAAAGACGTCACTACCGACGTTGGCCTCGACAAGATTCAGCTCAAAGATCCACGCGCGATCATCACTGGCGATTATGACGGCGATGGCGCCACCGACCTGCTCATCACGCAGAATCATGGACCGGTCGTGCTGCTGCGCAACGAAGGCGGCAATCAGAATCACTGGCTGCGCCTCTCGCTTAAGGGACTGAACGACAACAAGTCTGCCATCGGCACGAAAGTGGAGGTTTTCTCCGGCGGCAACCGGCAAAAGTTTGAGATCTACGGATCGAACGGATATCTCGGCCAGAACTCCACTGACATCGTGGTCGGTCTGGGCGATGCCAAAGAAGCTGACATCGTGCGCATGACTTGGCCCACCGGCGTCTTGCAGGACGAGATCCAGGTTGCGGGTGACAAGCAACAAAATTTCCTCGAGATCGACCGCCGCGGCAGTTCCTGCCCCACGCTGTTTGTCTGGAACGGCGAGCGTTACGAGTTCGTTGCCGATGTGCTGGGCGCGGGTGTAGTCGGCCACTGGATTGGCCCCAACCAGCGCGACATTCCTCGCCCCGTGGAGTGGATCAAGATTGATCGCGGGATGATCCGTGAGAGAGAAGATCAAAATCAAAATCCCCACTTCTCCCAGAACCAGGGAGGAATAGGGCACCCCATGACCAAAGACCAACGGCCAACGACGATTCTCAGCTTCCGCTTCATGGAGCCGCTCGAAGAAGCCGTCTATCTCGATCAAGTGCGGCTGCTGGCCGTCGATCATCCGCCCGATGTCGAGGTTTATCCCAACGAATATTTCGCGTCGAACCCGCCGTATCCGGAGTTCAAAGTGGTTGTGAGCGGTGACGCCAAGCCTCCAGCGGGCGCGTGGGACGAACATGGCCACAACGTTCTTCCCGATCTGCAGGCGCATCGTTACTTCGGCGATTTTGCGCTTACGCAATTTCAAGGCTTCGCCAAGCCGCACAGCCTCACGCTCGATCTGGGCGAGGCTTACCATGGCGGCCCGCTATGGCTGCTGCTGCACGGGGAAGTGGAATATTTTTCGGCGAACAGCATGTACGCGGCGTCGCAGGCCGGGGTGCAGGCAATTTCTCCCTACGTCGAAGCGCTGGTTGGAGATGAAGGAGGCGCAAACGGCAACTGGAAGCGCGTGATCGACGACATGGGATTCCCCGCCGGCGGCCCGCGCACCATGACCGCCGATCTCACCGGCAAGCTGCCCCTCGGGACAAGGAAGATTCGCATCACCACGAACCTGCAGGTTTATTGGGACAGCATCTTGATCGACCGTACGAAACAGGATGAGCCGAACCAAGCCCAAAGTCCGCGCCTGACGCCAATTCCCTTAGTCCGTGCCGATCTCAGCTATCACGGCTACCCGCTGAAGATCGAGGGCACGCCCCCCGGCAACGTGCAATACATCTACGAAAAAGTCAGCGCCACCGGCCCCTACACTCGACCCGCGGGAACCTACACCCGCTACGGCGACGTGCTGCCCTTGCTCACTGCAGCCGACGACAAGCTCGCCGTTTTCGGCTCAGGCGACGAGGTGAGCCTGGATTTCGATCCGTCGACGTTGCCCGCGCTTCCCATGGGCTGGGTCCGTGATTATTTCTTCGCCGCGAACGGTTACGAAAAGGATATGGACTTCTACGCCGCCGAAGGCAACTACGTGGCGCCGCTCCCATTCCTCAGCATGGGCGATTATCCCTATGCGCCGAAAAAGTCGTTTCCGCTCGATGACGCGCACGTGAACTATCTTCTCGAATACAACACCCGTCACATGTCCGGCAACGAGCAGCGCGGATACTGGTTCGACTACGGCGCGATGAAATAGGCAACGTGCAAGAGGTTTGATGGCGAGCTATGACGGTGTGGAAGAGAATTTTGCTGGGAGCTGCAATAAGCTGGGGATATTCCACAACGCTGGCATTGCTTTTTGCGGCCCGAGCATCTGGAAGTTTCTCTCTGAGCACTCTGCTACTTCCCGGTGTCATTCCGGTCGCTTTGATAACTAGCACGGTGGTTGCAATTGGGCTTACGCCAATCGCGGCATGGTCCGTTAGGACGGGCGTGCGCAACGTGTGCCTTTATGGCCCGATTCTTTGGGTTCTGTTGGCCGCTTATCTTGTTTTGGTGGTTCCGGAAATCGGCGCTGCTTCTGGTCAGTTGGGTCTGATTGTCCTGAGCATTGTTGGGTTGGTCATTCTCGGGTTCATCCCGCGATCAAGCAATGTGTGATCCGCGCGGAGTGGACCTTATAGAATCGTTTTAATATTGACAATTTAGCGCCCCCATAATTCAATAGCCGGACCCATGGAAACCCCTTCCTCGGCAGCTTCCTCTTCCGCGCCACGTCTGCGCCGCACGCTCACACTTTGGGATCTGATCCTCTACGGCATCATTGTGATTCAGCCCGTGGCGCCCATGTCGGTGTTTGGTGTGCTCAGCGACACCGGCCACGGACACGTCGTCACCACGCTCCTCATCGCCATGGTGGCCATGTTGTTTACCGCGTTCAGCTACGGTCGCATGGCGCGGGCATACCCCAGTGCCGGATCCGCGTTTACTTACGTGGGGCAAGAGATCAATCCAGCCCTCGGCTATGTCACCGGTTGGAGCATGGTGATGGACTACATCCTCAACCCGATGATCTGCATCATCTGGTGCAGCCAACAGGCTTTTGTTTTTGCGCCCGGGATTCCGTACTGGAGTTGGGCGATGTTTTTTGGAGCGGTCTTCACATTCCTGAATCTTCAGGGCATTAAGACTTCGGCTCGAGTCAACACTCTACTTGCGGCAGGAATGGGTGCAGTGGTAGCGATTTTCTTCATGGTCGCCATCCGCTACATCACGGGTCATGCCCACGATGGCGCCTCGTTTTTTACTCGCCCCTTTTACGACCCGCAGCTTTGGAACACGAAAGCGGTTTTGGGAGCAACGTCGATCGCGGTGCTGAGCTACATCGGATTCGATGGCATTTCTACGCTCTCGGAAGAAGCGGAGAATCCACGGCGCAACATCCTGCTGGCCACGGTGCTCACGTGTTTTGTGATCGGGATACTTTCCGCCCTCGAAGTCTACGCCGCGCAATTGATTTGGCCCGCCAGCCAACCCTTTCCGAACACCGATACAGCCTTTACGTTTGTCGCAGGCCGCGCCTGGAAACCTATGTTCGCGATCCTGGGCTTCACCTTGCTGGTGGCCAACTTCGGCTCAGGAATGGGGGCGCAGATTGGCGCGGCTCGACTACTCTACGGTATGGGACGCAGCAAGGCATTGCCGCAGTCGTTCTTCGGTAAGGTTGATCCGAAGCGGCACGTTCCCCGCAATAATGTTCTCTTCGTCGGAGGCATCGCTCTGTTTGGGGCGTTGCTGGTGAGCTTCGGTCTATTCAGCTACGGGCTGGGGGCCGAGATGCTCAACTTTGGAGCGCTCATCGCCTTCATGGGGGTAAACTTGGCAGCGTTTGTTCGGTATTACGTTCGCGAGCGCAAGAACAATCCGTGGCCGCCCCTGGTGCTCACGGCGCTGGTAATTGCTCTGGTCCTCTGGCCGAATTCGAATTGGACCGTGTTAGCTGCCGCGGGAACGGCATTGGCCATCCTCGCCGTATGGGCGCCTCCGTTGGCTGGGTTTACGATTTGCTTTTTTCTCTGGAAAAATTTGAGTTGGAAAGCCTGGATCGTCGGCGGTATCTGGATGATTGTCGGCATCGCTTTTGGAGCCTGGAAAACGCAGGGATTCCGCGGCGACCTGGTGAACTTCGACCTCCCGCCCGAGGGAGAGTGACGATCGGTGTCGGATTGACGAACCAGGCGATGGCAGGAGCTCTTCCATGCTGGGATCTACAAACATCGTTGCTTTTGTTCCCACCAAAGATTCCGAGAAAGCGCGGGCCTTCTACGAGGGCGTGCTGGGACTGCGTTTCGTCAAGGATGACGGCTTCGCGATGGTGCTCGACGCGAATGGAATCATGATTCGCGTGGCCAAGGTCCCGCAGTTTACGCCTGCGCAGTTCACCATTCTGGGCTGGCAGGTGAAGGACATCGAGAAGGTCGTGCAGGGCCTACAGAAAAACGGCGTGTGCTGCGAAATCTTCGGTTTCTTCAAGCAGAACGAACTGGGAATCTGGACCGCGCCCATGGGAGACAAAGTGGCGTGGTTCAAAGATCCCGACGGAAACATTCTTTCCGTTTCCGAGCACGTGTGATCTCACTGCCTGTGTGGCGCGGACCTGCCCTGAGCGAAGTCGAAGGGACTCTTGCCCGCGAAATCTAACCACGAGCAAGGACCTCACTAGCTTCCCCCAGCCCTCACTCCACGTTCCATCCGCTAACTTCGACCACCGGCTTGGCCGCGCCCAGTTCGCTGGCTCGGTAGGTTGCTGTGATCTCACGCTTCTCGCCGGGCAGCAGAGAAACGTAATTGTCTTCCCACACGACTGGCAGAATCTCCTCGCCCTTCGCCCCTTTCTCCACTTTCAGGCGAACAAAGAACGCCAGGTTCTTGCTGGGATTCTCGACCGTCACGCGCGTGATTTCTTCCGCGCCTTTTTTCTCGCTACGTTCGTTGACCTTCAGCTTCACTTTCGGAAGCTGCGACAGCGCCGTGTAATCGGCGAAGGACTCGGTGGGTGTCATCCACCAGTTCGATTTTTTCCAGTCCAACGTCTCGACTTTGGTGGAGAGCCAGTAGAAATTCGAACCTACCAGCTTGCCCGCACTGTCCTGCAGACGCAACACCACAAAATACGTCGGGCTCAAGCCCGGAACATCGGGCAACGCGAAAATCTTTTTCGTGCTGTCGGCGGGTGCATCGAGAGAGTCCACATGCGAGAACTTTTCCGCCATGTCGAGGTTATAAATCTTGGTGGTGAGCTTCAATCCTTTGGCATCTTCGTATTGGCTGCTTACCACCCAGATCGAATGATCGTCGTAGCCATACACCGGATGCAGCGCTTCCATGGCGCGCTTGGCGCCGAAATAGCCTCCCCCCGGACGCAAATAGTAATCGTACAAATGCCAGATCATCGAAGGCCATGCGTTATTCAACATCCACTGGATCACGCCGGTCGACTCGTATTTGTTGCGGCTATACGCTTCATACATGGCGCGCACGCCCTCAAAGGTTTGCATCTGCGATTTCGCGGCGAAATCCTCCGCGCTGTTCGACTTGCCGTAGCGATTCGCGAGAGCTTCGCTGAAGACTTGAATAGTCTTGAACTCACCGCCGCCGGTGTGATAATTCCACACGTCGTCGATGGGCCAGAGATGATCCTTGCCCACCATGGCCTCAATGCTCTCGATCGGCGGAACCGCTGGTCCCATGCTGGTTTCGGTGTTGAAGCCGTAAGCACCGCCGCAGCCGCCGGGATTGCACTTCTTCCGGCCTCCAGCTCCCTTCGGTGTGTCCTCCTCCCAGTAAGCCGGGGCGACATATTCATACGGCCCGGTCATCTTCACGCCACTCTCGCCAGTCACGCTCGTTTCTTTTCCCGTCGCCGATGAGACCACCGGATTCGGCCACAGCAACTGCTTCTCAATGTCGAGATACATCTGCTCCACATCCGGCGGCGGAGGATTATCGCTGCCGTTCAGCCACATCACCAGGCTGGGATGGCTGCGCAGCCGGTAGATCTGGTCGCGCAAAGATTGTTTCGCAATTTCAAAGTCGGCAGGTTTCCAACGCGGCCAGCGCTCCCAGAAGTCGCAGCAGCACCAGCCTGCCATCACCAGAATCCCCTTGCGATCCGCCAGGTTAAAGAACTCTGGAGTTTCCAGCTTGCCTTCGAGACGGACGGTGTTCAGTCCCATGTCGCTGACATAGCGGAATTCGTCCTCGAGACGCTGCGAGTTTTCGCGGAGCATCATGTCGGTGGTCCAGCCGCCGCCCCGAATCAGAATGTTCTTGCCGTTAACGTGAAACACGCGGCCGCCGACCGAGTTGAAGTCGGAAGTGATTTCACGAATGCCGAAGCGGCTCTCAGACCGGTCGCTGGCTTCTCCATTCACCACAAACTCAACCGTCAGCGGATACAGATTGGGCTTCCCCATCTGTGCCGGCCACCACAGCCGCGGATTGGAAAACGCGAGTTGCGGGAACTGCTCCGGAGCGAACGTCACATCCTTGGCTTCGTGCGGCGCGAGCTCCACTTCCTGTTCGAAGCTGATGTTTTCTATCTGGCCCTTGAGCTCGCCTTTCACCGCCTGACCAGTGCCGTTCTTTACTTGTGCTGTAACCGTGAGTTGCGCACGATCGCCCGCGGGCAGGTTCAGCTTCGACACTACCGTTGGATAACGTAGCGCCACGGGACCGCTGGTGGTTAAGTAAACCTCGCCCCATAAGCCCATGTTCTTATCCGGCGGCGCGGGGTTCCAGTCGACAAACGTGATGGCAAGGTCATTCTCGGTGGGAGCCCACACCTGCACCGTCAACGTGTTGTCCGCGCCGGCATTCACCGTGTCCGTCACGTTGAATTCATACGTGCGCCACGCCCCGGCTACGTCATTGGAGTTGGCGATCTGCTTTCCGTTGAGCCAGATCGCGGCGCGGTAATTGATGCCTTTAAAATTCAGCCAGACCGTCTTGCCCTTGTAAGAAGCGGGCACCGCGAACTGCTTTCTGTACCACCACGAAACCGCATAAGGGCTATCAGTCTGCATGGGGATGTTCGAAAAATTCCCGCCGATCGGATATGTCACGCCGGCAAACTGCCGCAGATTCATGCCAAAGAACGGATCGGGCAAGGCATGGCTTTTCACCAGTGCCGCCACCACCGTGGTAGGCACGGTCACCTCCTGCCAGCCCGTCGCCGCGAAGTGCGGCGTGGAGATGACTTCTCCCTTGGCTTCAACCTTCGACGAAGATTGCAGCGACCAGCCTTCGCGCAGTGCCAGTTTCGCTGCCTCTTGCGCCCTCGCTTCTTGCGAGACCAAGGGTTGAATCAGAACCGTTTGAATCAGAAATGAAGCCAGAAGGAATTGGGCGAGAACAGAAACCGTGATTGCCAGCCGCTTGCCTGAGTTCATGATGCTCCCTTGCATTTTTTCGTTGCAGATCGGAGGGGCCAGCCGCAAACTGCCCCGGTGAATGGATAACACTTCTATTAATTCGTTTCAATAGCGATGTTTTGCGTGCCCCGACTGCCGTGGCGAAGTCCAGCGAAGGCGCACATCTTCCCCGGACGAACTCCAGCTGCCCGTCGGCCCGTCAGCGTCAGTTCCAGTGAGTCTGGTTTATAATAAGCAATTCACCGTTAAACTCTGGAGTGACAAGAAGATGATTCGATTTCTGCAAACCCCCGGCCCGATCAAGAAGGTAGTTCTCGGCGGGATGCTGATCGTGATCTGCATCGCCATGCTGGTCTACCTGATTCCTACCGGAAACTCGACCTCGGGGAGTTCCACCGCTCAGTCGGTCGCCACGGTGGACGGCAGCGATATCACCGCCGCTGAAGTCCGGAACACGGCTCGCCAGATGGCGCAACAACAGGCCGAACGCTATGGCGCTCAGGCCTCCATGATCATGCCATTTCTTTTGCAGCAGGCCACTCAGCAGGCGGCCGATCAACTCATCACGCGCCAGGTTCTGCTTGTCCAGGCCCAGCATCTTGGGCTGCGAGTTACCCCCAAAGAAATTCAGGATGAGCTGCAGCATGGCCGTTATGCGGCAACTTTTTTTCCGGGCGGCAACTTCATCGGCGAGACTGAATATGAGGACAAGCTGTCGCGCGCGAATCTAACGCCTGCCCTGTTCGAGGATTCGGTCGGAACCGACATCCTCATCGGCAAGCTCCAGGCCATGATCGCCGGCGGAGCCTCGGTCAGCGATGCCGAGGTGCGCAAGGAATTCGCCAAGGAGAACACCAAAGTAAAGTTCGACTACGCAGTGTTGAAACAGGACGATCTGCGCAAGGGGCTTCATCCCACCGACGCGGAACTGCAGGCCTACTACGAGAGCCACAAAAAGACCTACGCGAACTCGATTCCGGAAAAACGCAAGATCAAATATGCCGTCCTCGACCTAAGCAAAGTGCGCGACACCGTTCAGGTGAGCCGCGAGGATTTGCAGTCTTACTATGATCAGCACCGCGATCAGTACCGCGTTCCCGAGCAGATCAAAGTCAGCCACATTTGGATCAAATCGCCGCTTCCCGATGCGGACGGCAAAGTCGACGAAAAGGCCCTTGCCGATGCTCAACACCGCGCCGAAGATCTGCTGAAGCAGGTCAAGGGTGGCGCCAAGTTTGAAGACGTCGCAAAGAAGTCTTCCGAAGATCCAGGCAGCGCTAACGTGGGTGGTTCTCTGGGTTGGATCGGAAAGGGCCAGACTACGCCGGAGTTTGAAAAGGCCGCATACGCCCTGTCCAAGGGCCAGACCAGCGATGTGGTGAAGAGCAGCGACGGCTTTCACATCATCCGGTTGGACGACAAGCATGAAGCTCATCTGAAGACACTCGACGAAGTGAAAGATCAGATCGAGCCCATCCTGAAGCAGCAGAAGGCAGCACAGGCCGCACAAAAAGAGGCAGATGCGCTATTGACTCAGGCCAAGGCGGTGGGGCTGGATGCCGCCGCGGCAGCGGAAAAAATTCCGGTAATCAACTCGGACTTCTTCGCCCGCAAGGATATGCTGCCAGGACTGGGGCCGGCGGCGCAGTTCATGGATGCCGTTTTCACCGCGGCAGAAAAATCTCCGCCGGAGATGGCGCCCACGTCGCAGGGATTCGCCGTGTTTCAATTGCTGGCCATAAAACCGCCAGAGACCCCGACCTTCGAAGAGATTCGTAGCCGCGTGGAAACGGAATTCAAGAATGAGCGCTCCAGCGTTCTGCTCTCTCAGAAGACACAGGAACTCTCCGACCGGGCCAAGGCTGCGCACGATTTGAAGCGTGCCGCCAAAGAGCTGGGCGCAGAAGTGAAGACCAGCGACTTCGTCCTGCCGGATGGCCAGGTGCCCGATGTGGGCTCGATGAGCGGCCAGGCTGCCGTCGCCTTCAACATGAAGCCAGGAGAAATCAGCGGACCGATTAATAGCGCGAACAACGGCGTGGTGCTGGAATTGCTCGAAGTCCAGACCCCGACCGACGCCGATTATGCCGCCAAGCGCGATGAGATTCGCGATTCGCTCCTCCAATACAAGCAGCAGCAACTCTTCGGGCTTTTCGTTACCAACTTGAAAGACGAGATGAAGAAGTCCGGCAAGATCAAGGTCAACGAGGAATTGATAAAGACGTTGGCCAAGGGCAACAGCGAAGAGGGAATCTAGGCGAGAAGATTCAGCCTGCATGTCTTTTCCGCGCGCCTCAGGCATCCTGTTGCACCCCACGTCGTTGCCTTCGCGCGGCGGCATTGGTGACTTCGGCCCGGCAGCGTTTCGGTTCGCCGACTTCCTTGCTTCGGCCCGCCAGGGCTTTTGGCAGGTCCTGCCGCTCGGTCCGCTCGGCTACGGCAACTCTCCGTATTCCTCGACTTCGGCATTTGCTGGCAACCCTCTGTTAATCAGCCTCGAACGCCTCGCTCAACATGGCTGGATCGACGCACCGAAGCTGAGCTCTATGCCCGCGGAGTCAGGCGCGGTCGAGTATGATCAGGTTTTTGCCAGCAAGATGCCTCTGCTGTTCGAGGCTGCGAAGAATTTCACTACCACAGCCGCAGGTCGGCAGCGCGAACGCTTCAATCAGTTCCGCGCGGAGAATTCCTGGTGGCTCGATGATTTCGTTCTCTTCGATGCGCTCCGTGCACAGTACAAACTGGAAAGCTGGAATCACTGGCCGCGCGAGTTGGCGCATCGCGAGCCGTCGGCTATCGAAAAAATCCGCAAGGAACTGGCCATTGAACTCGAAGTTCGCAGCGCGTTGCAGTTCGCCTTTTACGAACAGTGGCAGGTTCTGCGCCGCTATTGTTCAGAGCGCGCGATCCGCATTGCCGGCGATGTTGCCATCTTCATGAACTACGACAGCGCCGACGTCTGGACCCACCCCAATCTTTTTCGCCTGGACGAAAATCTGGAATCAGAGGCCGTGGCCGGTGTTCCTCCCGACTTCTTCAGCAAGACCGGACAGCGCTGGGGCAATCCGCTCTACCGCTGGGACGCGATGAAAGCCTCCGGCTACGCCTGGTGGATCCAGCGCCTGCGCTGGGCCACCCGACATTGCGACTACGTGCGGCTCGATCATTTCCGCGGCTTCGACCAGTTCTGGGAGATTCCCGCCGCCGAGCCCACCGCCGTCAACGGCCGCTGGGTGGATGGCCCACGCGACGACTTGTTCCAGAAACTTCGCGAAGCGCTCGGCGGCTTGCCGTTTTTCGTGGAAGACCTCGGTTACATCACTCCCGAAGTTCACGCCCTGCGCGAAAGATTGCAGATTCCCGGCATGGCCGTCTTGCAGTTCGGTTTCGGCGATGAAGGCGCGCACATCTACCTGCCGCACCGCGCCGCTGCGAAAGTCATGTACACCGGCACGCATGACAATGACACAGTGGCCGGGTGGTGGAACTCCGGCGCTTCCGAAGCCGAACGCCGCCACGCGCTTGCCTACGTGGGCCACTCGGAAGACGGCATTCACTGGGCATTCATCCGCGCCGCGCAAGGCTCGCCGTCGAACCTGAGCATCGTCCCGTTGCAGGACGTGCTGGGCCTGGGCAGCGAAGCCCGCATGAACACGCCCAGCCTGCACGGCGGCAACTGGAAGTGGCGCTGCCCCGCGGAACTCCCCGCCGAACTCGCAACCAAGCTGGCTGCGCTCGTTGAAGTGACCGACAGACTGCCCCAGCCCTTTCCGGTGCTCGCGGACGAAGACTTCGCTGCCTGAGTCCGTCCCTCCAACAGAAATCCTGCGCCAGAAATTCCCGCGTCGGCCCGCTAATCCCCTTGCGAATCAGCTAATATCCTCGAACCACTTTGCTCATTCCCTCACATCGTGTATAGAACTTACAGGAGCTTTTTTCGTGGGCGAATCCATCATCGAGGCCGTTGCGATCGAGAAGTCCTATCCTCAGGCGGATGGCACTCGCATTCAGGTCGTTGGCCATACCGACCTCAGCATCGAGCCGGGAAAAATCGTGGCTCTGCTTGGCCCCTCGGGATGCGGCAAGTCCACTCTGCTGCGGATTCTCACGGGCCTCGCGGAACCGTCCGCAGGAGGCCTTTTCTGGCATGGCAAGCCGCTGGGAGGCGAACTTCCCAACGTCGCAATCGTCTTCCAGAGTTTCGCGCTCTTTCCCTGGCTCACCGTGCTCGAGAACGTGGAAGCTCCGCTCGAAGCCCGCGGCGTGCCTGCGGTTGAGCGCCGCAAGCGTGCGCTGCGCACGCTCGACACAGTCGGTCTCGACGGCTTCGAGACGGCATATCCCAAGGAACTTTCCGGCGGCATGAAGCAGCGCGTCGGCTTCGCCCGCGCCCTGGTGGTGGAACCGGAAGTTCTCTTCATGGACGAGCCTTTTTCCGCCCTCGACGTTCTCACCGCCGAAAATCTCCGCAGCGAGCTTCTGGAACTCTGGCTCAGCAAAAAGATGCCCACCAGCGCCATCTTTATCGTCACTCATAACATTGAAGAAGCCGTCATGCTGGCCGACCGCATCCTCGTGCTCGGTCGCAATCCAGCTCGCATCCGCTCCGATTTCAACGTGCGTCTCAAGCATCCCCGCGACCGCAAGTCAGCCCGCTTCGTCGAACTCGTCGATTACATCTACAAAGTCATGACCGAGCCCGACATCGAGCACACTCCGCCCGACGCCGAAACCACCGCCGAAATCGTCATCCCGCCCCACGGCTTCAAAAAACAGGACGCCCCCATCCGCACCACGAAATATCAAATGCTTCCACATGCTCGCGTCGGAGGCATCGCCGGCCTGATCGAGTTGCTCCGCGATCGTGGCGGCCGCGAAGACCTGTTCCGCCTCAGCGAAGAACTAGTCATGGACGTGGAAGACCTGCTCCCCATTCTCGAAGCCTGCGTGCTGCTCGGCTTTGCCTGGCTCAAAGAAGGCGATGTCCAGCTCTCGAAAGCGGGCGAGGCTTTCGCCGACGCCGACATTCAAACCCGCAAGGTCCTGTTTCGCCAGGCCGCGCTCGAACACGTGACCATCCTCAAGCAGATCGACAGCATTCTGAAACGCAAGAGCGACCATGCCATGGCCGACGAGTTTTTCAACGACATTCTCGACGAGCACTTTGCCGAAGAAGAAGTGCAGCGCCAGTTCGAAACCGCCACCAACTGGGGCCGCTACGCTGAGATTTTCGACTACGACCGCGCGAATGGACGTCTGACCCAAACCGAGCCGACCTCGCCCGAGCCTCCGCCAGCCCCGGCAGTGGTCGACAACCCCAACTCAACACCTGCGCCCAAATCCTGAGCGAGAGCTTGGGGAATGAAAGACGATGTTCTAGAAGACGATCGGAAAACGAGCCATGAAAAAATCGCCCAGCCTGAGCGGATTCTCACCCTATCGTCTGTGGGCGCAACTCCCGCTCCTGCGAGTTTCCTATCTCCCCGATCTCGTGATGTTTGCCGCCGGCATCGCGCTTTTTTTTGGCGTCGTTACAGTTGGCCGCGACTGGTTCAGCCCCTTCACCCCGGAAGTGGAAATCTCCCGCAGCCTGCTCGCTCTGCCGGCTTATGCCGGCTATTCGCTACTGCGCATCACGATCGCTTACGTGCTAAGCCTGATCTTCGCGCTGACTTATGGCTACATCGCTGCCCGCAACGCGCGGGCCGAGCGCTTCATGGTTCCATTGCTCGACGTGCTGCAGTCGATCCCGGTGCTTAGTTTCTTGCCTCCCGTGATGCTGGCCATGGTCGCGCTGTTCCCCACCCGCCAGCTCGGCGTTGAGATGGGCGCCATCCTTCTAATCTTCACCGGCCAGGTGTGGAACATGGCCTTCAGCTTCTACGCTTCGCTCAAAAGCATTCCCAACGAAATGCGCGAGGCCGCAAAAATTTACGGCTTCAGTTGGTGGCAACGCTTCATCGAGATGGAGTTGCCCTTCTCCGCCATCGGTCTGGTCTGGAACTCAATGATGTCGGTGGCCGGAGGCTGGTTCGCACTGATGGTCTGCGAAATGTTCGTGCTCGGCCCGCGCGATTTTCGCTTGCCCGGCCTCGGCTCCTACCTGCAAACCGCGGCCAGCGCCGGGGACACGCGTTCCATGCTGTGGGGAGTGCTAACCATGGTTGCAGTGATCGTGCTGCTCGACCAGTTCATCTGGCGTCCAGTCATCGCCTGGGCGGAAAAGTTCAAGATCGAGCAGGTCGAGAACACCGACGCTCCACGCTCCTGGGTGTTCACCTTCATTCAGCATTCGCGAGGTCTCGCTGCGATTCGCAAGAAAACGCTGACTCCGGTGGGCGAAAAGTTGATGCTTCGTTTCGCCCACCCGCAAGCGGTGCGGGAGGAAGAATCACCCAGCCCGTGGAAGGTATGGCTGCTGCGCGTCCTGGCGCTCGGGCTACTCATCGCGATCGGCTATGCAGTGGTGCGCGTGGTGATGATTCTCACCGGCCTGCAGAAAGCCGAACTACAGGAAGCCGGCATCGGCCTGGGCGCCACTTTCCTGCGCGTGAATCTAGCTCTGGTGTTGGGGGCGTTGTGGACCATCCCTGCCGGCGTGGCGATCGGTCTCAATCCACGTCTCGCCCGCATCGCGCAGCCGCTCGCGCAGATCGCCGCTTCCATCCCCGCGACAGCGCTGCTGCCGGTCATCCTTCTGGTGCTCATCCGCCTCGGCGGCGGACTCGGCATCGCTTCCATCGTGGTGCTGCTCTTGGGCACACAGTGGTATGTGCTGTTCAACGTGATCGCCGGGGCCATGGCGCTCCCCACCGATCTCAAGGAATGTTGCGCCGTCTTTCGGCTAAAAGGAATCGAGCGTTGGAAGAAACTGATCCTGCCGGGAATTTTCCCCTACCTAATCACCGGCATGGTCACGGCTTCTGGCGGCGCGTGGAATGCCAGCATCGTCGCCGAATATTTCCACTTCAAAGGCCAGATCTACACCACCACTGGCCTCGGCGCCACCATCCAGCAAGCTACCGACAGCGGCAACTTCGATCTCCTGCTCGCTGCCACCATCATGATGGCCGCCACCGTCGTCACCGTGAATCGCCTGCTCTGGCGCAGACTCTACACCTTGGCCGAGACCCGCTTCCGTCTCGAAACTTAACTGGCGTAACGGTTACTTTCGTGCTTCCTCCTCGCAGATTTCACCAACCATTAACTTGTTTTTCATCCCTCCGGAAACTCACTCTGCTATTTCTTTACCATGCCCATAGACCAAGCGCACGGCGTCCCGACGCAGGAAGAAGTGTTGTCGCGCATGGGCGAATTTTCTCCGCTACCCGGCCTCGCCGGAAAGCTCTTTCCAGTGGCGAAAGTCCGCGATCTCTATCGCCGGGTGCGCCAGTCTCCAAGCGGCTTTCAGCTGGAGAATCTTCTCGCTCAGATGCGCGTGGAGTTGCGCGTCGATGCAGCTGACACCGCGCGTATCCCCGCCACCGGCCCCGTGGTAGTGGTCGCCAACCATCCTTTCGGCATGCTCGACGGCGCAGTCCTCACGGCTCTTCTCACGCGCGTCCGTCCCGACGTCAAGGTGATAACGAACTTTCTGCTGGGTGACGTACCCGAACTCCAGCGCTACTGCATTTTCGTGGACCCTTTCCACACCGGCCGCTCTGCCGAGTCCAACCGTCGCGCTCTGCGCGAAGCAGTTGCGTGGGTGCGAGGCGGAGGCATGCTAGCCATTTTCCCCGCCGGAGAAGTTTCGCATCTGCAGTTTCCGGCCGCACAAATCGTCGACCCGGGATGGAGCAAGACTGCCGTGCGATTGATTCGCCGCACCGGAGCCTCCGCTTTGCCCGTGTACTTCTGCGGCCACAACAGCATCGGCTTCCAGCTCATGGGCCTGGTTCATCCCCGGCTGCGTACCGGATTTCTACTGCAGGAATTCCTGCAGCAGGAAGGCAAGCCGGTGGAAGTGCGCGTGGGTAGCGAGATTCCCGCCGACGCGATTGCCCGCATCGGCGATGATCGCGAAGCTACCGACTACCTGCGCTGGCGCACTTATCTTCTAGGGCGTCGCAGCAAAGCCGAAACTTCCTGGCCTGCCGCTGTCCGCTCTAAACTCGCGCAATCCAGACTGGCGTTCCATCCCCCAAAGCCGGTTGCTTCGCCGATCGAGAGGCATTTTCTTCAGCAGGAGTTAGACGCGCTTCCCGCCGATCGTTGCCTCGCGCAGAATGCCGAGTTCGGCGTCTACCTCGCTACGGCCGATGAAGCGCCGCGCCTGCTGCAGGAAGTGGGACGCCTCCGCGAAGTAACCTTTCGCCAGGCCGGCGAGGGTACTGGCAACAGCCGCGACCTCGACCGTTTTGATCCCTACTACTGGCACATGCTGCTGTGGCACAAGACTCGCTGCGAGCTGGTGGGAGCCTACCGGGCAGGCAACACGGCCGAGATCCTGGCCCAACACGGCGTCCACGGACTTTATACCAGCACTCTTTTTCATTACGATGCACGCCTGTTCGAACGGCTTGGACCCGCGCTGGAACTGGGCCGTTCCTTCATTCGCGCCGAATACCAGCGCCAGTATGCTCCGCTGCTTTTGTTATGGAAGGGAATCGCGCGTCTGGTAGCAAGAAATCCATTCGCGACGCATTCGAAGATCTCAGTCCTGTTCGGAGCAGTCAGCATCAGCAACGACTACAACGCTGCCTCTCGCGAAATGATCTACCGTTTTTTCGAATCGCGCATCCAGCAAGACGAATTAGCTGGATTGATTAAGCCGCGCAGCCCGTTTCGCCCCGCGCGCCTCCAGCCCTTGGATTGCAGTGCCATGTGTGCCGCGCTAAGCCACATGGAAGAACTCTCCCAGCCCATCACCGACGTCGAATCCGACGGGAAAGGGCTGCCCGTTCTTCTGCGTCAATATGCCAAGATCGGCGGCAAACTTCTGGGTTTCAACCTGGACCGAAAATTCTCCAACGTGCTCGACGGCCTCATCGTCGTCGACCTGCGCCAAACCGAGCCCGCTGTGCTCGAACGCTACATGGGCCGGGAAGATGCAGCCCGCTTCCGGCAGCCTCACACACTCTAGTAAGACTCCGAATACCCCCAATTCTCTTACGTCTGTCATCCTGAGCGAAGCGAAGAAACCCCATGCACGCCTTTAGTACCAGCGGCTTCAAAGGGAGTTCTGCCGGTCAGTTGCTTCTCTTGCTGCGCTTCTTTTGCCCATCGCCCGCCCCACTCCGCCCCGCGCGCCGGTCGCTGACTGCAGCATCCATCACGGGAAGGTTCGAAACGTGCTCCAGCTGCCGTCGCCAGTCCAGCTCCTCCACAAATCCGCGAGCATCGCGCCAGCCCGGTTGCACCTTCACGTAGAGTTCTAGAAAAACCTTGGTGTCCAGCATCCGCTCGATCCGCAGCCGCGCCGACGTTCCGATTTTCTTCAGCATCCCGCCCCGCTTGCCGATCAGAATCCCTTTCTGTCCTTCGCGTTCGCAGTAAATCGTGGCCGCAATCCGCGTCAGCCCCGCGCCTTCCTCGAAGTTGTCCACGATCACAGTCGTGGCGTAGGGAATCTCTTCTTCCATTTCCACCAGAATCTGCTCGCGGATAATCTCGGCCGCCATAAAGCGCGCCGGCTGGTCGGTAATCTGGTCCTCCGGAAAATATGCAGGACCTGCGGGCAACGCCGCAATCACCTTCTTCAACATCTCGTCCAAACCGTTGCGCTTAAGCGCAGAAATCGGAAACACCTCCGCGAAGTCATACAGTTTGCGGTACTCCTCAATCACCGGCAACAGCTTCGCCTTATCGCGCAGCAGATCAACTTTGTTCAGCACAAGAAACGCCCGAGCCCCGGCCTGCTTCAATAAATCCATCGCGTAACCGTCGCGCGGATCAAACTTCCGCGTCACGTCCATCAATACCAGCACCAGATCGCAGCCCTCCAGCGCCTCGCGCACCTCCACCATCATTTTTCGTCCGAGAGAGCTGTCTGGCTTGTGCACGCCCGGCGTATCAATCAGAACCACCTGTCCGCCATCGCGCCCATTTTTCTTGGGTATGTGAAGAATTCCCTGAATGCGATTGCGCGTGGTCTGCGGCTTCGGCGAAATGATCGCGAGCTTCTCCCCCACCAGTGCATTGAGCAGCGTCGACTTGCCCGCGTTGGGCCGTCCGAGAATACAAACAAAACCAGAACGAAATGGCATAAGAGGGGCTTCGACTATCGGCCTTCGGGCGTCGGCCTTCCGACCTCAGCTCTGATCGGCGACGGTTGTTTCGTTGGATTCTTGCTTGTCACCGGCTCTCCGGACTCGGGCGGCTGCAGCCCGACAGCCGAAGCCCGAAGCCCGATTACATCAGCTTCAACTGCTGCGGCTGCACCGCACTAATCCTCACTCGTTCCACTTTCCGGTCCGTGGCCTCCACCACTTCGAAGCGCAAGCCATCTTCCTCGATGACTTCACCACTCTTTGGAATGCGCCCCGCCATTTCGCTCACCAGCCCCGCAACCGTCGCGGATTCTTTTCCTTCCGGCCGGATACCAAAAAGTTCGCCCAGCCGGTCCACGTCCATCCCTCCGGAAACCACAAACGAGCGATCCCCTTCGCGGACAATTTCCGGCTTCTCGTGTTCGTCGCGGATCTCGCCAACAATTTCCTCCACCAGGTCCTCAATCGTCACCAGTCCTGCCACGCCGCCGTATTCATCCACCACAATGGCCAAACGAATATTCTTCCTCTGCATCTCGCGCAGCAAATCGCTCCCCAACTTACTCTCGGGCACGAAGTAAACGTCGCGCCGCATCAGTGAATCCAGCGTCCGCACGTGCGCCTCGGTGTCTGGCACCTGCAGCACATCCTGGGCGTAAACGATCCCCTTGATGTTGTGAATGCTTCCTTCGTAAACCGGAACGCGCGAGTAATGCTTCACCCGCAGCATGTCGATGAAGCGCTCCACGGTCGTATCGGCCGGAACCGCAAACATCGCCGGACGCGGCTTCATCGCCTCGCGCACCGTCTTGCCGCTGAACTCCACCACCGATTGAATCAAGTCGCGGTCGCCTTCCTGAATAATCCCTTCTTCGCGTCCCGCTTCGATCAGCGCATCCACTGCCTCTGTCGCGCTTTCCGGTTGCTCATTAGTGTTTTGCCGCGTCAGCGCCGCCACCGACTGCAGAAATCCCAGCGCAACCGTCACCGGAAACACCAGGTAGATCAGCAGCCTCAGCACCAGCGTCCACCGCATCAGCCAGGCTCCTCTCGTGCGGGAGAAAAACACAAACGGCAAAAACCGGTTGCACAGAATCACAATCAGAATCAGGCTGATCGTGGCCTGCAGAATCTCGGTGATGGTCCACCGCTGATCGCTGAAAATCGTGAACCCAACCAGCAACGCAATCGCCGCCATAGTCAACTGCGTGAGGACTGCCATCGAGAGCATTGCCCGGGTGCGGCTCACACGCAGCCTGGGTTCTACTTTCTGTTCGAAAACGTCGATGTTGTCCTGAAACTCGCGGGAGAGAAACTTGCCGATCTCCTGGTACACCCGGTCGACGTACGAGACCAGCGTAAGCAGCCCCAGCAGCAAAAGCAGCGCCAGCGCCACACCGGCAGTCATGATTTCCTCCGCGCCTGCGCCCGTCGTCCGCTGGAACTCCCGCGGCTTGTCTCAGGCCCTGAGACGCGCTCGATCAATCCAGCGGGCAACCGCAATGCTGCGCGCAGCCGGCGCTCCTGCCGTTCCATCTGCCCATTATCGCGCTCGTGGTCGAAGCCCGCCAGATGCAGGATTCCATGCAGCGCCAGAATCTTTACTTCATCCGCCGCCGAGTGTCCCAACTGCGCCGCGCTTTGTTTCGCCACGTCTGCGGAAATCGCAATCTCACCCGCCAGTCGCAACCCTCCGAGCGTCCCTTGAGAATCCGCCGGAAACGACAAGACGTCCGTCTCTTTGTTCTTCCCCCGAAACTGCCGATTCAGGGACCGCACTTCCGCGCCACTGGTCACAAGCAGATTGACCGTGCCCTTGAGTCTGGCGGCTCGGCGCGCGCGAAGCAGAAATCGTTCCAGCCCCGCTTCGCTCAAGCCTGTAATCGGTTTTTGCAAAATTACCAACTCGCCTCAGCGTCCTCCGCGGATTTTCTCGGCGCTCTCTGCGGTTATGTCTTTTGCGGTTACCGCATCCGGCAACGTTCACTGCCCCCAAATCGAACGGGAGGGCCAGCCCCGCGCCCTCCCGTCCCAATCTCCCGCAATCTATCCTCTTGCTTCGAACCGCGCCGTCTTGGGGTCGTCTCGAACCGGAGGTTCCGACGACCTCTCTTCGGCGTTCGTTACCACGTCCGCGCCGCGGATGTCGGCAGCTTTTCCTTCGCTCGTCTTTCCTTCGCTCAATAACAGCACCTGCTGTTCGGCGATGCGGTTCTTATGCTCGTCATACGCGCGGATAATGCGCTGCACCAGATGGTGCCGCACCACATCGACCTCATCGAAATGCACGAAGGCCAACCCCTCCACCCGTTTCAGCACGTCGGCAGCCTCCAGCAGCCCGCTGCGCCGCGCATTGGGCAAATCGATCTGCGTGATGTCGCCCGTGATCACCGCCTTCGAGTTGAATCCCAGCCGCGTAACGAACATCTTCATCTGTTCAGAAGTCGTATTCTGCGCCTCATCCAGAATTACGAACGAATCGTTGAGCGTGCGCCCGCGCATAAATGCGATCGGTGCGATCTCAATCACATTCTTCTCCAGATAGCGATCCACCTTCTCCGGATCCATCATGTCGTAAAGCGCGTCATACAGCGGGCGCAGATAGGGATCGATCTTGTCCTGCAGCGTCCCCGGCAAAAATCCCAGCCGCTCGCCCGCTTCCACCGCGGGTCGCGCCAGAATAATTCGATTCACGCGCTTTGCCAGCAGCGCAGAAATCGCCATCGCCACCGCCAGATAAGTCTTGCCCGTCCCCGCCGGACCAATGCCGAAAACCATGTCGTGCTTCTCAATGGCTTCCAGATAGCGCCGTTGGTTAATGCTCTTCGGCTGCACCGTGCGCCGTCCAAACGAACGCTGCCGCCCCGCGTCGGCCAGCCCGCGCAGGGTCGCAGTCGCGTCCGCAGTCAGCACCCGCAGCATGCTGTTCAGGTCCCCGTTGTTAAACGCGTATCCCGAACGCTGCAGCCCTTCGTAGTCGGCAAACACCTGTTCCGCGCGAGCCACATCGCGCGCCGCGCCTTCCAGTTCAATCGCGTTCGACCGCAGGTTGATCGTAATGTTGAGCCCGTCTTCGAGCACCCGCACATTCTCGTCGCGCGTGCCAAACAACGTCTCGATGTTAGGACTAATCCCAATACTTTTCTTCATTCAGTCTCTTTAATGACCATCTCTCTGACGAACCATGAGGAAAAAAGATGACTACGTAGGGACAGCCGCCTCGGCTGTCCCGCCGAGCAAAGCGAGGCGCGCGCGACACCACTCTTGCCCAAAAACACAAATGCCTCAGCCAAATTCACAGTCAAAGCAGGATTTTGCTCAGAGACGGGACCAACCGGAATACTCGTGCCCAGAGGGCGAGCGACCACCATTGCTTAGAAGCCTACCGCCAGGCGAAGGGCGAGTCAATGGGCGACGCCAGACTCACTTCAGACTCACGCCAACGCTACACGCTGGCGCTCGTTGCCTCGCCCGCCGACGCTGGCACCGCCCGCGTCCGTGCCCACTCGCGTTGCGCCGCGATCTCCTCCGCGCGCGTGGTTGAAAGCGGCACAGTGTGCGCCAACGCATCCAGCAATGCCTGCGTGTTCAGCGCCTTCTTTTCGGAGTACGCTGCGTAGAGCGCCGTCTGCACAGCCGCGTCGATCTCCGCGCCAGAATATCCCTTCGCGCCCAAAGCAACTCGATCCAGATCAAACTCCGCCGGATTCCTTTTCCGCTTCGCCAGCTGAAGCGAATAAATCTGTTTGCGCTCGGCCTGGTTGGGCAGATCGACGAAGAAGAGTTCGTCGAACCGTCCCTTACGAATCAGTTCCGGCGGCAGCACAGTCACGTTGTTGCACGTCGCGGCAACGAACACGGGCGCCTTGCGGTCCTGCATCCACGACAAAAACGCCGCCAGCAGCCGCGACGAAACTCCCGCATCGGCCGACGCCGAATCCGCCCCGCTCCCCGCAAAAACTTTCTCCAGTTCGTCGATCCACAACACGCACGGCGCAAGCTCTTCCGCAACCTGAAAAACCTTGCGAATTCGCTTCTCCGTCTCGCCAATGTATTTGTCGTAGACCGCGGACGTATCGAACTTCACCAGCGGCAACTTCCACTCTCCCGCCACCGCCCGCGCGCACAGCGACTTTCCGCAGCCCTGCACACCCAGAATGATCACGCCCTTCGGCGCTTCCAGCCCAAATTCCCGCGCCGAATCGTCCCACGATCCGCGCCGCTGTCCCAGCCAGCGTTTCAGATTCTCCAGCCCGCCCACGTCGGCCATGTTGTCCGAAGCTTCCACGAAATCCAGCATCTCCGAACGCTTGAGCAGCGACTTCTTCATCTCCAGAACGTCCGTAACAATTTCCGGACACAGCGCATACCGCGTCACCAGCGCTTGCGAAATGGCCCGATCCGCCTCTTCTTCCGTCAGCCCACGCAGGTTTTCTGCCATCGTGTCGAGACCCGCGGCATCGAGCTTTCTCTGCAGCGTATGTGTCTTCGAAATTCGAACCAGAGTTTCGTCAATAATCTGCCGCAACCGCTGCCGGTCGGGCAAAGGCAGGTCGAAAATTTCCACCAGACTGTGTAGCTCAGGAGGAATTTCGATCTTCGGAGCCGTCAGAATAATCGTCTTCCGGTTGGCCGAGAATCTCTGCCCCACATCGCGCAGCCGCCGCACCACAACCGGATCATCCATGTGCCGATGCAGATCCTTAAGGATAAACGCCGCGTCGATCGAAACCCCTCCAGATTCCCCAGCATCTGCGCCGGCTCGCGGCTGTTGTAAAGCGCCTTGGCATTCTGCTCGATCGACTCCATCCCCGCATGTCCTGGCAGTGAGCGTCCTTGGAGTGGCTGTCCGGGCAGAGATCCGGGCAGAGAATGCTCGGAAAAATCATAGCCTCCCGTCACCACTTCGCCCACCGTGCTGCCGGAGCGCATCAGCCCACTGGCGATGCTCCATTCAAATACGGCCAGATTGAGCGACGCGCAAGCCGCCCGCACCATGCGCACCGCCCGCACTTCCTCAACCGTCTCCATCGCAATAATGGGCGTCGAGGAATCGATCAAGATCTTAAGCCGCTGCAACGCGTCTTCCGTAAGTGGTCCCGCCCTCTGCATTTCGATTGTCATTCCAAACAAGCGTTTCTCAGCGAACTCCGCGGGTTTCCTCTGCGAACTCTGCGGTTAAAGGCTCTTGTCCCTGTGTGAATCAAGAGACTTTAACCGCTATACCCGAAGAAAGGCCGCAAAGTACGCGAAGAGGCTCGAATTGAGCCATTACTCCGCGACCCATCTGTTTGACCAGTCGAGAGTGGCTCCCCTATAATAAGTAATTCGGACCCACCCGAATATCCCTCTGTCACACGAAGGTAACGAAGCAGACATGGCAAATCATTTTTCGGCGCTCAAACGCGCCCGCCAGACCGAAAAGCGCACCGCCACCAACCGCGCCAACACCTCCCGCCTCCGCACCGCCCTGCGCGATCTCCGCGAAAGCATCGAAAAAGGCGACAAAGCCGCCACGCTGCAGCTCTATCGCACCACGGTCTCCGTGCTCGACAAAGCGATCCAGAAAGGCACCCTGCACGAGAACACCGCCTCGCGCTACAAGTCCCGCCTGGGCAAGCGGGTCACCGCGATGAAGTAGGGCGTGCAGCTCTTGGCCCTTAGCTGTTAGCTCTTAGCGTCACCTCGGAGCTTCCATCTCCAGTTTCTTCGTCATTCCGAACCGCTTTAGCGGTGAGGAATCCGCTGTTTGCCTGCAGCGCCCCAGCTCTCGTCAGGAACTCGTTACGCTCGCCCGTGTAGGGCGGACACTCTTGTCCGCCGCTGTTGAAGCTGGTTTTGCTTCTGTCGACTCGGGGGAAGGGGTTGGCTGGCCCGCTTCTGATCGACACCGTAACTAACTGAGGCTGCCCCGGCCTCCCCGGTTTTCGAATGCCGGGGATGTCAGCTGTCCACCCGCGTGAGGTTTTGACCGGTACCCGTTACATTTTCCACAGCCCCATTGTGTGACATCCAACCTTGACCGAGGATTTCAATCGCGCAATGATGGTCGAAGCCGTGACTGCCGCGCAAAGCGCGATTCGTCCAGCCCTAAGTCCTTTGTTTCAAGGATTTTAGTATCTAAGCTCTTTGACATCTAGATTTTGCGAGGAATTTTCCCCTAAGTTGGTGACTCCAGGGATTCAGGGGGAGGGGGAGGGGGGTACCCGCGCGGCAACTTTGCAAAGCCGAAAGCTGATAGCTGACAGCTGGCTCTAAACCGGCAACTGTTCCTGCATCCATCCCGGCGCTTCCAGCTTCGCCTCGGCGGTCAAATCCATCACCAGCCGTTCCAGCACCATGCGTTTGCTGACGGGATTTGAGCGCAATGCCAGGTCGGCCTTCGCCACCAGGCGAATCGCCCGCGTGAGTTCGCGGCGCGATTTGTAACGGCGGGCCTGCTTAATGATGTCGTCAGCGGCGAACGGAGGCACGCGGAATCCCTGCCACAACGCCGCCCACAGCATGCGCTGGTCGCGTACGTTGCGTTCGAGGATCACCAGCATCTGCCGGAAGGTCTTCGCCAGCATGTAGATGTGGCCGATGGCGGCTTCTTCGCCGTCGCCCGAAGACAGAATCGCATCCAGAACTTCGAGCGCGCGCACTCGATCCTTGGAGGAAATCGCGTCGGTCAACTCATACAACGACCGCTGCTTGGCCGAGAGAACCATGGTTTCCACGTCGCCCAGCGTGATGCGATTCTTCGCCCCAACGTAGAGCATCAGCTTCTCCAGTTCATTGGAGATCATCATCATGTCGCCGCCGAGAGCGTCGACCAGCTCGCGGGCGCCGTCGGGATCGATCTTTACCGGCACGCTGCGGCTGGCGCAATAATCGGCGATCCAGCGCACGGCTTCGCCCTCCTCCACGCGCGCCAGCTCGACGATGCCGCAATACTGGCCCAGGGTTTCGCGGATGCGCTGGTAGCGTTCTTTATCCTGCATCTCCATGCGGCGCACGTCGGCGGGAATGCTGATATGGTCGGCGACGAAAACGATGAGCGCGTCGGGATTCGGATTCTTGCAGTAGTCTTCGATGGCCGCGAGCTTCTCGTCGTTCGATCCGCGGCCGAAAAGATTCTTCACCCCGCGCACGAAGAAGACCTGAAACGGCGCCATCAGCGAAGGCGTGCGGGCCCGGTCGAGAACTTCGGCCAGATCGTTTTCCGCGAGGTCGAACTCGAAAATGCTGAAATCGCGCAGTTCGGCGGGAACCATATGTTGCAGAATCGCATCGCGAAAACGCTTGCGAAAAAATGCTTCATCGCCCACGAACACGTACGCCGCACGCAGCTTGCGTGACTCAAGCTCGCTGACAAAACGCTCGGCATTGGCAAAGGCTCGCATTAGAATGCTGCATCGTTGGCCGTTGGTCGTGCGTCGTTGGCCAACGACCAAGGACCAACGACCAACGACGATTCATCAAACTTTAGCACTAGTAGTCCTCCAGAATGTTGGAGACCAGGGTGCGGGCAAAATCCTGCGACAGCCGTCGGAACGCGGGAGAGTCTTCTTCAAAGAAACTGGCAAGATCCTGCGAGACTTCATATTGCTCGCGAAACAGGTACGCCGGATTCTGGTAAATCACTTTCCCTTGCCGGTCCGACAACGAAACTTTCATGCTCACCACAATCAGCACACTCGCCGCCTGTCCCGTCGCCGAGTTATAGGTGAGCGGCGAGGCAGAAGTAGAGAGCACGGTTCCGCGCAGCGTGGCGTCGGCAATATCGCTCGCGTCGTTCAGGACTTGGTAATGCGTTCGCGTCGTGAACTCGCGGACCACTGACTTGGTCAGCATCTGCTCGATGCGATAGGTGTTGGTTTCGTTCTTGAAGGTGGGAATGGCGATAGTCTTGACGCTCGCGGGAAGCTGCACCGAGTGGCCGACCGTGTGGTAGCCGCAGCCGGCGGTCGCGAGCAGCAAGAGCAAAGCAGAGAAACGCAGATTCCTCGCGGGCTTTCGCCCGCTCGGAATGACAAGAACTGAAGGCGTGACTGGACGAGAAAGGACGTCGCGGCGAAGCTTGGCGCGGCCAAGAACCCGGCCCAGCTTCATTGAATCTTACCCACCGGGCGAGTGGCAATCATGCTTTCCGCGCATTCCACGGCAGTCAGCGCCGCGATGCGAACGTTGTCGGCCGCGGCCCACAGCCACATGCCATTCGGTTGGCTGGGATCGTTCTTTACCGAAAGCAGAATGTCTCCCTGCCCCGCAGCGCTTACGTTGCCGGCAGGATCGTCCTCCGCGCCGGGGACGACAATGTGATCGCCAGCCAACGCCAGGCCAAAATCTTGCTGCTCGGTTTCTTTGGTGATCTCTTTTCCGGCTACTTCCAGGAACAGGGCCAGCGCATGGCCGTGAAAAATGGGAGCCTGCACGAGCAGCAGCGAAGGATTCGGCGCATCTGTCCCCGCGATCTTCTGGTAGTGACGCAGCACGCGCGCTTCCACCGAATCCAGCGGCGTCGGCGCTTTCTGGCCGTACCGCGCGATCATGTTGAAGGCGACCTGCGCGTCATACACGTCCTTGGGCAAGGGCTGGAACGAGAGCAAATTCACGGCCTGCTGATGCAGTTCGTCCATGCCCTTCTGTCCGCGCTCGGATGCAGGCTCAAATACAGTGGTCACGGCTCGGACGATCGCACCGGCCTTCTGCGCTCGCAGCAGCAGCAACGCCAGGATCACCGCAGCAGGATGCGCCGCCACACACGGCCCGGGCTGCAGGTCCAGAGGCAGCACTTGCCCGCGCTCGCGCTCCACCCACGGCGATCGCACTGATGCTCCAGGTTCGTTCTCGAGCGCGCCGGAAAGATCAATGATGGCGCTGCCCGCATCACGCGCCCGCTTCCAGTTTTTGCGCGTGCATTCGGCATCGGAGGCAAAGAAAGTAAAGTCCACATGTTCGAACTGTTCGGCGCGCACGCTCTGAATGAATGTTATCTCGTCACCCATCGCCTCCAGTTGTCCCAGGGCCTCGTCGTCATCGAGCAAACGGATGTCCACCGCCGGGAAGTTGCGCTCGTTCAACATTTCGGCAACTTCCTTGCCCCGCAGCGATGCGGCGCCCACAATCGCCGCCCGGTAAAGCGGACCACGATTGGTCGCGGAGTGGGCTGGCAGAACGGGTTTTGGCGGAGTGCTCATTTTTTTGTTGGGGTCAATTTTCGCGGAGCTCCCATTTGTTTCTTGCTCATATTCTTTTTGATCATGAGGCCTGCGAGGCCTCGTGGTAAGACGGTGGCGGCGGCGTGCTCTTGGGGCGGAACATCCACTGCAATCGCCAGAACACTCCGGAGAACGTGTAGAGCAGCGCTAATGCGAAAAGCGCCGGGCCCGAGTACACAAAAATCAGGGCGATCAGCCCCGCGATAAAAATAATCAGGCGAAAGGGACGGCGCGAGCCAAAATCAATATCTTTAAAGCTGTAGAAACGCCATGTGCTGACCATCAAGTATCCCACGACCGCAATCATCGCGAGCCAGGTGAGTGCCATGTACCAGGAAGCGATCGGCTCCCCGCCCTCGAAATGCACGACGGCGGCAATCACGCCTGCGCCCGCCGGAATTGGCATTCCGACGAAATATTTTTTTCCCGGGCGCCCCGGGTTCGAGGGCTGTGCGTTCGAAGTGATATTGAAGCGAGCCAACCGACTGGCGCCGGCCATCAGAAAAAGAAAGCTGACGATCGCGCCCAGTTGGGCCAGCTTGATGTGCCATTCGGTCAGCGAGACCTGCGGCATCATGCGAAAGCCCCAGGTCCACGCCAGCATGGCGGGAGCTACGCCAAATGCGGTGACGTCGGCCAGGGAATCGAGTTCGCGGCCGAAGTCGCTGCTGGTACCGGTCATGCGCGCGATGCGGCCGTCGAGGCCGTCAAACAGAAATGCAAACCCAATCGCTTTGGCGGCAAAGTCCAGATGCCAATACTCAGTGGTGGTCGCCTGCATGATTTGGAGGATGGCATAGTAGCCCGCCGCCAGATTTGCGGAAGTAAACAGGGACGGGAGAATGTACATTCCCTTGCTCAAGCGCTGCCGGGGCTTGTGGACGGGTTGGTCCATTACCGTGCCCTTTCGCTGCCGCGGGAGTTGCCGGCGGCAGCCAACTCGCCTTTGGGCTGAAGATGAGCCAGGACCGAAACGCCGCCCTTCACCCGGTCGCCAACTTTCACCTGCAAAGTCGCGCTCGCGTCGAGCAGCACATCCACGCGCGAACCAAATTTGATGAGGCCCACGCGCTGGCCGCGTTCGAGGCGGTCGCCGACCTTGGGATGAAAAACAATACGCCGCGCCAGCAAGCCCGCGATCTGCTTGAATACCACGGTCTGCCCGTCGCCTTCCACGGTGACGATGTTCTGCTCGTTTTCCTCGGCCGAAGCTCGATTCATGGCGTTGAGGTACTTGCCGCGCTGGTAGCGGATTTCGCGAATGGTTCCCGTGATCGGCGAGCGGTTCACGTGGACGTTAAAAACGCTGAGGAAGATGCTGATGCGGGTGAGCTTATCGTTTCCCGACGTCGCCGGCCCCGACGTCACCGGCGAAACGTCTGTAACCTTTCCGTCGCCCGGAGAGACTACAGCGCCCGCATCCTGAGGAATGATCCGCTCGGGATCGCGGAAGAACCACAGGAAGAAGGCCGCCAGCACCAACGGAAAAATCGCCCACGCGGGATTGGTCAGCCAGCCGATGAGGAAAGCGGCGGCGATTAGGGGTGCGGCGTAGAGGTAACCATCACGAACCATGAGAGCCTTCAATTATAGAGCAGGCTGCCCAGGGTCGGGACGATTTGGTGGCTCGATCAAGTTCTGAGTTTTATTTCTTGAGTTTCCATGGCCGGCGTAGTGGCTATGGAGCAATACGTTGCTGGCTTGTAGTTTGTTAGCCCTCTACCCTCCACCGGAATCGCGCTACCGCGACGCCACCGAACAATAGTGCGAAGAACAGCAAGATCAAGATGGGTATGAGCGCCGAAGAGAATCCCAACCCGCGCCAGGTCATGCTGTCCAATCCATCCATCGCCCACCGGGTGGGAATGACGACGGTAAGTTTCTGTAGCCATGCCGGAAAGATAAACGTCGGGACCCATGCGCCGCCGAGCATCACCATGAAGAGCGTCGCCATAATAGAGTAGCCACGCGTGGCTTCTGGCGTCCCACCGAGGGCGGCGACCATGAGGCCGAACGCGGCCGTCATCAACGCAAAAGCGGCGCAAACACCGACGAAACCCGCGAAGCTGCCCAGGATGCGGACGCCAAACACCACTCTCGCAAAGCTGAAGAGCACGGCCAAAATGAACCCTGCCATCAGCGAGGCGCTCACCGTGCGGCTGCCCAGCAGCATGGTTCGGGAAAGCGGCGCGGCGCGCAGGCGCTGCCAGAGCCCGGTCTGGCGGAGAGTGAGCAGCGCGATTCCGACATCGAGTCCCATGAAGAGGATGAACTGAACGCCCATGCCCGCGAACGCGTGCGCGTATCCGTTGTATTCCACGTCTTGCCCGGACGTGATGGCTTCTTCGTGAGTTTCGTACGGCATGGTCAAGCCGCCGGATACTTCTGATTGTCCGGACGCGCCTTCAGTTCGCCGCTCATCTTGCCGTTGGTTTAATTCCTTAACGCTGCTAAGCAAATCGCGCAGGGGCTTGCGGACTTCCGCCGGGAGTTGGGAATCCGCCTCCACGTGCGCGAGACTCTCATTCACAATCTCGCGTCCGCTGCTGCCGGTGAACATTTCCTTGCTCACGGTCTGCATCACTGCACCGGCCAGGATGCCCTTCACCATGCCGAGTTCCACGTTGTGGGAAGGGTCGTAGAGCACGTCAAGCTGGGGTTTCGACGCGGCGGTAAACAGAGCGCGTCCCGCGTTTTTGCCAAAATCTTTGGGGATCACGATCGCGGCGGTTGCTTGCCCCTTGCGAACAGCCTCGCGCGCGGCCTCCAAGGTGGAGGGTTTCACACCGAGGTTCTTATCGTCGGCGAGCTGTGTGATCAGAGCTCGCGAGATATCACTGCCGTCCTGGTCAACCACCAGCAGCGGGACCTTGCTCATCTCCGCATTGCCTTTTTGCCCGCCGAACAGGTAGCCGAAAAAGGAAGCCAACACAATGGGAACCAGTATCCCGACCACCACGGCCTTGCGGTCGCCGAAGAACAGGAGCAGATCTTTTCGCACCAGAGCAAGGAAGGGAATCATTATGAATCTCGAAGGCTCCTTCCTGTGAGGGTTAGAAAAACGGTCTCAAGATCCGGTTGCTCACTCGATACATGATGGAAGGAATGCCCGTTCTCGGCCAGCCAGCGCAGAACGCCGGACGCTTCCCGGGACAAGTCGTGCACGCCAACTCGGAGAGTGCTCTGTTTCAACTCGGCGGACTTCACGCCTGGCAGGGCCAGCATTTGCTCTGGTTTGAAACCGTCCACATGGTCGAGCTCGACGGCAACAATGTTGGTCACCGGCAAGAGCTGGTGCAGCGCCTGCAACGTGTCGTTGGCAATTACTTTTCCATGATCGATGATCACGATGCGGTCGCAAAGGCGCTCCGCCTCTTCCATGTAGTGCGTGGTGTAGATCAGGGTTTTGCCGCGCTTCTTCAGGGCTTCGAGATTTTCAAAAATCGCGTTGCGGCTTTGTGGGTCGACGCCAACTGTGGGCTCATCCAGCAGCAGAATCTGCGGGTCGTGAAGCAGGGCCGCGGCCAGATTCAAGCGCCGTTTCATGCCGCCGCTGAACGTTCCCACTTTGTGGCCGGCGCGATCCGAGAGTGCCACCAGGTTCAGAACGTCGTCGATGGACTGCTTCGCTTTCGCGCCGGAGAGCGAATAAAGCGCTGCGAAAAAAGTCAGGTTGTCGCGGGCTGTGAGCTGGTCGTAGAGCGCCATGTCCTGCGGAACCAGACCGATTTTCAGCTTGACCGGGTCAGTGTCACTCTTCGCCGGCTTGCCTTCGATGAGGACTTCGCCGGAATCTGCGCTGAGCAATCCCGCAATGATGGAGACCGTGGTGGTTTTGCCGGCACCGTTCGGCCCGAGCAGGCCGATGGTCTCTCCGTGGTCGACCCTGAAACTAATGCCGCTGACGGCCACCAGCGGTCCATAGCTCTTCGAAACGCCTTTCACTTCAAGCATGGCTTAAGCACTGCCGCATCGTTCTTGACCCAGAATTTCCCTTCAGCGAGAAGGGCACCGTAGTATACGATGCGCGCGCTTCGAGAGTTCGGCAAACCTGTAAGAATCTGCCTGGGAGCTACGGCGAGGGAAGATCGTTGGGGAGCAAATAAGAAAGGCGCAGGCTGGAGATAGGTTTGTCCCTTCGCGGCGCGACCGCTCCGGGAACGCCAGATGTCTTAGGCTACGTGTACGCCGTACTGTTGCCGATACTGCCGCTCGATGGACTCCATCTGGTCCTTGAGGCGGAGTTTGAGCTTCTTCAGACGAACTTCTTCCAGCTTTTCGTCTTCGCTAAGGTATCTTTTTTGAGTGAGTGATTCGAGGCGTTTTGAATACTGCGTGTGCTCCTGAGCCAATCGTTGGAACTCTTCGTGACTGGTCAGCAGCAGCTCTCTAGGAGTCATCCAGCAGACCTCCAAACCGGGATTATGTGGTCAAGGTAGCACAGCACCATGAGCGGTTCAATGCCCAAAAGTGGTGCACGTCTCATTATGAGAATCGGTAGACAGATCGATTAGGTTGAGGGCTTGGTTGTCGAGAGCGAGTTTAGGGCCAGGCGATACAGGATGGCGTCTTCCTGCGGGTTGGAGTAGTAGAGCTTGCGGCGTCCGATTTCTTCGAATCCGAGCCGGAGATAGAACGCCCGCGCTGGTTGGTTGGATTCGCGCATTTCAAGAAACACTCGCTCACTGTTTGTTTCGCGGGCGCGAGTGAGGAGGGCGGTGAAAAGCCGTGTGGCCAGACCCTTTCGGCGCGACGCCGGAGCTACGACGATGTTTTCGAGTTCCCAGTCGGGGCCGACTTGGCCGGCGATGAGGAAAGCGGAAAGGCGAGATGACGTGGACCCGCGCTCGACTGCTCCTTCCTCCGCGCGATCGTCGACAACCAAAACAAGTCGGCCAGGTTCGCTTTCATTGATTCGGAATATTTTTTTGTATTGCTGCTCTGACCAATGGGCGGCGGTAGGGCATTGCCGCTCCAGGTTGAGCAGAGAAGGAAGGTCGGCGGCCGTGGCAGGACGAATAATCAAGCGAGTTTGATTTTCCGGTCTTCTGTTACTGCTTTTGCCAGGAGCTAGTCTCTGCTTTTCGCCAAAATCTCCGCGTCGGTGCGCCGGATGTAATTAGCTTCCAACTGTCCGGGCGACACTGTTTCACCTGCTTCGATCTTCCTCCACCCCAGGCGTGCGATCGCACCTGCGTCGATCTCCTCAACCAGCGAAACAGAAACCCCTGCGGCGCGCACGGCCTCGGCCAGCGACTGGTCGGAAGTGGCGAGGGTTGTTTCGCCGGTCAGCGCGATTTGGGTTTGCGAGCTCGGCCGTTGCCCTCGTTGCACCGCCGCGAAAAGATCTTCACGTTTGATAAGCCTCTCCGTCCGTCGCTGGGCCGAGTTGCCGGTAATGTCGTAGTCCCCGCAGTAGACTTCGCCGCGGCCAGCATCGAGAAAGGCGACGATGCTTCCTTGCAGTCCAGCGCCGACCGCAACAGCCTCCAGCAGAGAAACCGATGCAATCGGCTTCTCCAGAATCTCGGCCAGCCCTTTGATCGCTGCCAAACCGATTCGCAATCCGGTGAACGATCCCGGGCCGGAAGCCACGGCGAAGGCTCCGACGTCATGCTTGCCGAATCCGTGCTTGGTCAGCAAAGCGGCGATCTGCGGCACCAGTTGCGCGGAGAATGTGCCGCCGGACAGAGGAACGACCTCGATCACCTCGCAGGGGCCGTTCGCAGCGCCACGCGCCAGCGCGATGCTGCCGGATCTGCCCGAAGTGTCGGTCGCGAGAAGAAGCATTTCTGACTTTCCGTTGTCGAGAAGTTTCTTGGTTTATGCGTGGCGGTTCACGAAAATCCGTGGCCAATTACTTGCCTACCTCTGCACCAACTCCAGCAGCACTCCGCCCGAGCTCGACGGATGCACGAACACGTAGCCGTGCCCACCCGCGCCGGTCTTGATCTCGTCGGAAACCAGCCGCACGCCGTCTTTCTTCAGCCGCGCGACGGCCGCAGGCAGGTCCGGCACCTTGAGACATACGTGATGCAGCCCTTCGCCACGCTTGGCAATGAATTTCGCGATCGTGGAATTCTCGGAAGTGGCCTCCAATAGTTCGAGGCGGCTCTCGCCGATTGGCACCATCACAAGTCGTACTTGTTCCTGCTCGACCGTCTCTTCCGGCGAAACGCTGAGGCCGAGTTTTTCATAGATCACCTTCGCCGCCGCCAGCGACTTCACCGCAATGCCGAGATGATCAATTGAAAATTCCATTTTCGTTTCTACCCAACTAGTTTCTTATTATTCCCGCTCAGGTCTGTGTCATTCCGAGCGCTGCGAGGAAATCTGCTGGCCCTTCACTTCTTCCCGGCTTCCGCCACGATCTCTTCCACCAGCGTGTACGGATCACGTTTATGTTCCGCCACTTCCGCAGCCAGACGCGCCAGGTTTCCGTCACCGAACCTCGCGCGCGCCTTCTCCAGCATGGTATCGCGCAGCATCGTGACCAGACGTTCCTGCCAGTTTTCGACGCTCTTTGTCAGAGCATGATTTCCTTTCTGGAGATAAGCTTCGTATTCGGCGATCGCGGCGGCCAATTCTTTCACGCCGGTTCCTTCGCTGGCCACAGTCTTCACAATGGGTGGCGTCCAGCCATCGTGACGAATCGACAGTGACTGCAGAGCGCGAATCTCGCGCTCCACGCGCTCGGCGCCCTCGTGATCGCTCTTGTTGATCACGAAGATATCAGCGATCTCCATGATGCCGGCCTTGATGGTCTGCACGTCGTCACCCATGCCAGGGACGAGGATCACAATCGTGACGTCGGCCAAACGCACAATGTCGATTTCGTCCTGGCCCACGCCAACGGTTTCGATCAGCACCAGGTCGCGCCCCGAGGCGTCGAGCACGGTGGCTACGTCCGCGGTGGTGCGGGCAAGGCCGCCGAGCGATCCGCGTGTAGCCATGCTGCGAATGTAAATGCCGGGGTCGGCGAAGTGTTCCTGCATGCGGATGCGGTCACCCAGAATCGCGCCGCCCGAGTATGGACTGGTCGGGTCGACGGCGATGATTCCGATCGTGCGCTTGGCTTCATTGCTCTTGTCTCCGTCGTTGCCACCAGCGCGATAGAGCCGGGCTAGCTGATCGACCAGCGTGCTCTTGCCCGCGCCCGGGGATCCTGTCAGCCCGATGATGCGTGCGTGTCCACTATGCGGAAACAACGCCTTCAGCAGATCGGACCATCCGGGCGCATGATTCTCAACCACGGAAATCGCGCGCGCGAGGGCGCGGATGTCGCCAGAACGCAGCTGCTCGATCCAAACTCGGAGATCGGGCTGGATATTGCGATTCAAGCGATCAGTGTAAAGCAGCTGCGGGCAAACTGAAACTATCGGCGCCGCTGAAATTTTCGGCACGAACAAATTGCCGATGTACATTGCCCGCCGACCCACTCCGAGGTAGATTGAACGCGAGGCCGAGAGCCACTCGATCGTTGGAAACCACTTCCCAACTCGCACCCGCCGTCCGCAACGATGCGGCCGCGTGGCCGGGCTGGCTTCCGCTGCTCGCATTCCCCCCCGTCACCATTCTGCTGCGTGATCACATGCCGGCGTGGGTCTTCATGTGGACGCTGTCGTTCGCGATTTTCCTCGGGCTCAAATGGCAAACCTGGTGGCAAGCTCGCAATCACGTTCCCCACAGTGCGGGACGTTCGTTGGCTTATCTGGCGGCGTGGCCGGGCATGGATGCAGAAACTTTTCTCGATTCCCGCAAAGCGGTCCCGACGCCGCAGTTTAAGGAATGGCTCTGGGCGGCTGCGAAAACATTCTTCGGAATCCTGCTGCTATGGGGGATTGCGCGTAGAGTTCCGGAAACGCGCGCTCTGGTTCGCGGGTCGCTGGTCCAAGGTTGGATCGGCCTTTTCGGCTTGATTTTTCTGTTGCACTTCGGCAGCTTTCACTTGATCGCACTGTTCTGGCAGGCACGTGGCGTGGCGGCGCAACCCATCATGTCGAAGCCCATCGTGTCGAGGACCCTCAGCGAATTCTGGGGCAAGCGCTGGAATCTCGGGTTCCGCCAACTCGCTTACGATTTGATTTTCCGGCCTCTGCACAAACGCGTTGGGGTGGCTGCTGCGAGTCTGCTGGTGTTTCTTGCGTCCGGCGTGATCCACGATCTTGTGATCTCGCTGCCGGCGCGCGGCGGATACGGCCTGCCCACCGGCTATTTCATTTTGCAGGGCCTCGGCGTCACCCTGGAGCGGTCCGGGTTCGGCCAGCATCTCGGTTTGCAGAAGGGAATGGCTGGATGGTTCTTTATGTTCGCGATCGCTGCCGGGCCGGTCTTCTGGCTTTTTCATCCTCCTTTTGTGTTGCGCGTGATAATTCCTTTTATGTTTGCGATTCGGGCCCTGTAACGAATTCTTGCGATGAACTTGTCTGACCAGCGCTTGGCGTTAGCTGGTTGGGGTTTAGCAAATATGACAAACTCTTTGCTGCAACGACTCTTCGATCTCGACCTGTGGCTCGCTGGCGCCGGTCACTTCGTCATCCTGATTGCCAGCTCTCAGGTCCCGTCCCGCCTGCGCTGGAAGCAGGACCTGGCGCAACTCATGCCTTTCAACCGGAAGTTGCTTTGGGTGCAGGGTGGCTTCACGGTGCTGACGATCATCGCCTTCGGCGTGCTCACTTTGAGTCTGCACGCGGAGTTGTTGCGCGGCGATCGCGCCGCACTGGCGCTTGCCTGTTTTATCGGAACCTACTGGACGGCGCGCATCCTGGTCGACGCGTTCTACTTTTCGCACGAAGATTGGCCCAAGGGAAAGCAGTTCGTGGTGGGTCACATCCTGCTCACATGCTTGTTCGCAGCACTGGCGTGCAGCTACTGGGGATTGTTCCTGTGGCAGTTGTGGCTGAAAAGCTAAAAGCCAAGAGCCAAGAGCTTGCCCCTAATCCTTCAGCAACTGCCGCGCAATCACCAGTCGCTGAATCTCGCTGGTACCTTCACCGATCGTGCAGAGCTTCACGTCGCGGTAAAACTTTTCTGCAGGATAGTCTTTGATGAAGCCGTAGCCGCCGTGAATCTGTACGCCTTCGTTGGCACATTTTACTGCCACTTCGCTGGCGTAGAGTTTGGCCATGGAAGATTCTTGCGTAGTCTTCATGCCCGCGTCTTTCATCGACGCGGCGCGCATAGTCAGCAGCATGGCCGCGTCGATCTCGGTGGCCATGTCGGCCAGCTTCCACTGGATGGCCTGAAAGTCGCTGATGGCCTTGCCGAACTGCCGTCGTTCTTTGGAATATTTCAGAGCTGCATCGTAGGCGCCCTCGGCCATGCCCAGCGAGAGCGCGGCAATCGAGATGCGCCCGCCGTCGAGTACGCGCATCGCGTCTGGGAACCCGTGACCTTCGCCGCCCAGCAAACTCTCGGCCGGGATCACGCAATCCTCGAAAATCAACTCAGCCGTGTCGCTGGCGCGCAGGCCCAGCTTGTTCTCTTTTTTCCCGGCGCGAAATCCTTTGCTGCCTTTCTCCACGATGAACGCAGAAAGCCCGTGAGTGTGTGCCGTCCGGTCAGTCACCGCGAGCGCGACGATCACGTCGGCATAGTGCCCGTTGGTGCAGAACGTCTTGGTGCCATTCAACACCCAGTTGCCGCCGCGGCGGACTGCCGTCATGCGGGCGCTGCCCGCGTCTGAACCCGACGACGGTTCGGTCAGACCCCAAGCCCCGATAAATTCGCCGGTGGCCAATTTGCTGATGTATTTCTTCTTCTGCACCTCGTTGCCAGCGAGAAAAATGTGATTCGAACACAGCGATGTGTGCGCCGCCACGATGATGCCGACCGAACCATCCACACGCGAGAGTTCTTCGATCGCCGTGACATATTCCACATAGCCCATGCCGGCGCCGCCGTACTCGGCGGGAAAAATCGTGCCCAGCAACCCGAGCTTGCCCAGTTCCTTGATCGTTGCAAGCGGGAATTCGGACGCCTCGTCCCACTTCATGACGTTGGGCTTGATCTCGCGCTCGGCAAACTCCCGCACCGTCTTCTTAAGGTGCAGTTGCTCGTCGTTGAGTTGAAAATCCAAAATACCTCCGGCACTTCGGCGGCATGCCCCCGGTTATGATAATCGGGGCCGCCGAATAGGTTGTTCGCGCTTAATGTGATTAGAACATAGCGTACGGGTAGGAGAAAGTTACCTCAGGCGAGGCCACGGCAAGACGCGCAAGCCCGCGTAATCATTGGCGATTCTGTCGCTCAGCTCCGGCAACCCTACCGACCGGACGGATGGCTATTCCACGACCAGTGGTGCCGCAGCGGCCGACGCTTCTTCAGGGGAAAGAAATCTCTCGAACACCTCGTTGGAAAGGAGCCGGCCTTGCGCGGTGAGTCGGATGAAGTCGCCGTCTCGCTGCATCAATCCATCTCGCACGAGTTCCGCGATCGCGTCCCTGAAGGCGTCAACCACTTTCTTGCCGAAGTCCGCGGACAGCTCGCTTAAATTCACACCACCGGTAAGGCGCAACCCCAGAAAAAAACTCTCTTCTAACGCCGACGAGCGCGACACAACGGTCGGCTGCAGCGGCGCTCCGGCGACATATTGTTCCAGCACGTCCGAAGTCGCGAACCTCACGGCGTCGGCCCCCTCGTCGGCAGAAACCAGCATGGAATGAGCATCCACGCCAAAGCCGAGATAGGGACGTCGTGTCCAATATTTCAGGTTGTGCCGCGATTTGGATGCGGTGCGCGCGAAGTTGGAAATCTCGTATTGGTCGACGCCCGCAGCTTGCAGTTTTTCGCACGCCGCAAGATAAAAATCGACGACTGCTTCTTCGTCAGGCACAAAATGGGCGTGGTAGCGCGTGCCGCCTGCGATCAGCTCGCGCCCCAGCCGCGAATCTTCGTCCACTTCCAGCATGTAGACGCTCACATGCGGCGAGCCAGTGGCAACGGTTTCCGTCAGCGATAGTTGCCAACTTTCCGCGGTCTGGTGCGGCAATCCAGCGATCAGGTCGATATTGATGTTTGCAATTCCAGCCGCCCGCAGCCGGGCAATTTCTTCGACCACGGTCGCGCGCTTGTGCAGTCGTCCCACGGCCGCAGCTTCGGCATCCACAAAAGACTGCACTCCCAGGCTCACGCGGTTCACGCCGCAGCGCAGCAAACTCTCGATCACCGCGGGCGCGAGCGTGCCCGGCGCGCACTCCACCGTGACTTCCGCATCGGGCCGCACGTCAAATTCAGCCCGTACGGCGGCAAAGATCCGCTCCAGCTGGCAGGCTTCGAGCACAGTAGGCGTTCCGCCGCCGAGATAAATCGAATCCACGTCGCGTTCGATTTTCCCGCCCATCTCCTCCGCGATCTGCGTGGCGTTGCCAATGTCAGCACACACCCGTTCCACATAGCGGTCGGACGCCGTGCGCGAAAACACGTCCGAGGCAAAGTTGCAGTAGCTGCACTTGGTGCGGCAGAACGGTACCGAGATGTAAATGCCTAACGCCACTGCTTGATTATCCCACCCTCAGACTCATCCCATTCCTACCTTTTTCGTGCCCCAACCTTTTCCATCTTCCCCGCGTCTCCCGCATCTACTCATGGGTGTCCGGCTGAGGTACCCTTTTAACAGCGCCTGCAGCGGCGCTTCACCCGCCGGAGAACGAAAGAAGAACACCGGCAGCCCAGGAAATGGCCCAAGAAGAAGAGGTATTAGGCAAAGCGTATGACAGCCGCCTCATGCGGCGTCTGCTCACCTACCTGCGTCCTTATCGCTGGCAGGTGGCGATCGCGCTGCTGTCGATTATCTTCAAATCTTTTGCCGACGTTCTGGGCCCATATCTCACCAAAGTGGCGATTGATCGCTACCTGGCGCCCGCCAAAGGCGTAACTTCCGGCTTGTGGAGTTGGCTGAACCCGCGTCCGCTCACCGGGATCGCGCAAATCGCCAGCATCTACGTGGGATTGCTGGTCTTCAGTTTCCTGCTCGAATTCCTGCAGACCTACTACATGCAGTGGACCGGACAGAAAGTGATGTTCGACCTGCGCAGCCAGATTTTCCGCCACCTGCAGCGCATGCACGTCGCGTTCTACGACAAGAATCCGGTCGGCCGCCTGGTGACCCGCGTCACTACCGACGTGGACGCCTTGAACGAAATGTTCACCTCTGGCGTGGTCTCGATTTTTGAAGACGTCTTCGTGCTCGCCGGCATCATCGGCATCATGCTGTGCATGAACTGGAAGCTGGCGCTCATCACCTTCGCCACGCTGCCCTTCATCGTGGTGGCGACCAAAGTTTTCCGCGACAAGGTGCGCGACTCCTATCGCCGCATTCGCATCGCGATCGCGCGTATCAATTCCTATCTTCAGGAGCACGTCAGCGGGGTGGTGGTGGTGCAACTTTTCAATCGCGAGCGCAAAGCCTACGATCGCTTTTCTGAAATCAACCGCAGCCACATGGACGCGTTCAAAGACGCGATTCTGGCCTACGCGGTCTACTATCCCGTGATCGAAGTGTTATCTTCGATCGCCATTGCTTCGGTGGTCTGGTGGGGCGGCAACCAGATTATCCGCGGCACCATTGCCAAAGCCGTAAGTATCGAATTCAATCCGCACACGCTGGTCGCCGTTCACCTGGTTGCCACCGCCGCTTCGCTGGGCGTGCTGGTCGCGTTCATGCAGTACGCGCAGCGTTTTTTCCGCCCCATCATGGACTTCAGCGAGAAGTACAACATTCTGCAGTCAGCCATGGCCGCCAGCGAACGCATCTTCAAACTGCTCGACGCTCCCGTGGAAGTTGTCTCGGCCACAACCACCAAGCGCCCGCAGGGCCCCGGCCGCATCGAGTTCGACCACGTCTGGTTCGCCTACCGCGAAGCGGAAGAAAATGCTACGAGCAAAACCACGACAGACTCTGCTCCCGACTGGGTGCTCCGCGACGCCACCTTCACCATCGAGCCGGGAGAAACAGTAGCCATCGTCGGCCACACCGGCGCCGGCAAGACCACACTCATTTCTCTGCTGCTGCGTTTCTACGACGTCCAAAAAGGCGCGGTGCGTATCGACGGCGTCGACGTCAAAGAGATGGACCTCGCCGATCTCCGCGGTCGTTTCGGCGTAGTCCTGCAGGATCCGTTTCTCTTCAGCGGCACCATCGCAGGAAATATTCGCCTGGGCACCGAGCGGATTCAAGACGCAGACATTGCGCAGGCCGCCGAAGACGTGAACCTGGCCGACTTCATCCGCACCTTGCCCAACGGCCTCAACCAGGAAGTGCGCGAACGCGGTTCCACTTTTTCGACGGGCCAGAAGCAGCTCATTTCCTTCGCCCGCGCTCTGGCGCACGACCCAAAGATTTTGATTCTCGACGAAGCCACCTCGAGCGTCGACACCGAAACAGAATTCCGCGTGCGCGACGCCCTCAGCCGCATGGTCGAAGGCCGCACCTCGCTCATCATCGCCCACCGGCTCTCAACGGTGCAGCGCGCCGACAAGATCATCGTCATGCACAAAGGCCAGGTTCGCGAAATGGGCACGCACCAGCAACTCCTGGCGCAGCGCGGCATTTACTTCAAGCTTTACCAGTTGCAATATAAAGATCAGGAAATCAGCGCGGGGCGCGCGCCCGCGGATGGCCTCAAACAGCCGGAAGTCGCCGCACGCGGAGACGACTAAGAATGGCGACCGAGAATCTCCAAGCCTACGGGTGAGGCTGGGCAGGGTCGCGAGTGCCCTCAATATCAGCCCAATAATTTCGCCGGGCAGTCACGACAAGACTGGGATGCTCTTTTAATCGCAACTCGATCACGTGCAAACCGGGGTGCGGAGACTGCGGCTGGAAGCTCAAAACATATCGATTCGGCACGTGGTTCGAGATCGTGAGTAAGCTGCTCTCCAAACTGCGAGCATTGCTAAATCGAAAGTATTCGCCACCGGTAAGGTGCGCGACGCTCTCCGGAACATTCCGGCGCAATCCATTCATGGTCAGCAGCACTGCTATCTTTGCGGCTCGCAGAGGAGGCGCGAGCTCGCTGAGACACTCCCAGGTTTGCGCCGCCCGGCTCGTGTCGGAATCTGCATTCGGATCCTTGGCCATGCATCCGCCCGGAGGCCCGGGTTCATTGTTGTTCAGCTTCGAAGTCTCACTCTTGAAATCCGACTTCGAACTGGAAAACCCCAGGCTGTAGATGGCCGTGTTCGTATCACTGATCTCACGCACTGCTTCATCCAATTTCATGTGGCTGCCATGGTCGATAGTCTCGCTGAGCAACAGAATCGCGCGCCGATATTCAGGTGGCTGTTTTCTCAGCAAGTCAATCGAAAACCCCAGACCATCGAGAATCGCGGCTCCGCCGTTTCCCGGGCTCAGTCCGCGAATCGCGCCGTCTACCACATCGAGGTCGGAAGTGAAATCCTGCAGCAGCGTCGGCGCGCTGTCGAAGCCCACCACCGCGATCCTGTGCGGAACATTGCCCACCACGGTCTCGATCGTGGTCGCAAGATGGATATATTTGTCGAGTTGGCGCGCTCCGGCACCACCCGTCTCAACCGCGACGACCAAAGCTAGTGGCTCACCGTCGGTGTTCTCCTCCAGCGCAACTTTCTCCTCGGCGCCATCATCCGTAATCGTGAAATCTTTGGCAGTAAGCGTGAAGACGAGTTCTCCCGACTTTGTCCTGACCAGCGCTGGAACAAGAACCAGGTTCGAGCGTGCGCTGAGGACAGGGTTTGGGGAGGGGTCAAGGGAGGTGACAGGCGACGCGGGAGGAGGCGGAGTCTGCGCCAGAGCAACCGGTATCCCCGCGAAAGTGACGACGAGCAGGATGACGAACCGGACGACAAGGCCGAACTTCATGAGCGGATACCCAAAATCGAGCCGGCGGACTAAAGCATTTACTCACAAATCCGCGGGCCCACCTCCATCGCCTGGCAAATGGTGACCCCGGAGGGAGTCGAACCCCCAACCCTCAGATCCGAAGTCTGATGCTCTATCCAGTTGAGCTACGGGGCCATTCACCGGCAGTCGCACTGTGCAGGCTCAGCGCGACTTCGCGCTTCACGCAAGCCTGCATCATCGATTTTACACCCACGGCTTTTTACACCCACCACGATCGCGCGCCCGCGTCACACAGGCCAGCGGCTTTACAATGCTCTCTTGCGCATTCTCATCTCAGCCGGCGAAGCTTCGGGCGAAATGTATGGGGCTCAACTTATAGAAGCCTTGCGCCGCGCCACTGCGCAGACTGCTGCGGAGCTGCGCTCCGCGCGGACGGGCGAGGCGCCCGTCCCCACACAAGCAGAGCCTCCCACACAGGCCTTTCAACTCGAGTTCTTCGGCGTCGGCGGAGACCGAATGCGCGCCGCCGGCTGCGACACCGTGGTCGATGCCAAGGATCTCTCTGTAGTCGGCATCACCGAAATTCTCAGCCACTTGCCGAAAATCTACTCACTCTACCGCCATCTGATTGCCGAGGCCGACAAACGCAAGCCTGACCTCGCCATCGTCATCGATTCTCCCGCATTCAACTGGCGCGTTGCCCGGCAGATGAAAAAGCGCGGCGTCCCTACAGTTTATTACGTTGCGCCGCAATTCTGGGCGTGGCGCCAGGGACGCGTCCGTCTCATCCGCGACTACATCGACAAGGCTCTCGTGATCTTTCCCTTCGAGGAGCAGTTCTACCGCGACCGCGGCGTGGACGCCACTTTCGTCGGCCATCCTCTCGCCGAACTCCCGCACCCCGCAATCGAACGCGACGACTACGCCGCGCAAATGCATCTCGACCCTGCTAAACCGTGGATCACGCTCATGCCCGGCAGCCGCGTCAAAGAAGTGCGCATGAACCTGCCCACGATACTGGAAGCGGCCGCACAGCTCGGCCCCGGCTACGAATTTCTGCTGCCCGTCGCGCCCACGCTCGATCGAAAATTCTTACTCAACCTTACTGCTAGTCAGAAAACCTCCTCGCCGAAAATCACACTCGTCTCCGAATCCCTGCCCGCCCTGTGGCACTCCCGCACCGGAATCGTAGCCAGCGGCACCGCCACGGTCGAAGCCGCGATGATGTGCACGCCCTTCGTGATGGTCTACCGCGTCTCGCCACTCACCTACGCGCTGGGCAAGCCCCGTGTGAAGGTTCCGCACTTCGCAATGGTCAACCTGATCGCCGGGGAAAAAATCGTCCCCGAATTGGTGCAACACGACTTCACCGCCCAGAAAATCGCCACCCACCTGAACGAAATTCTCCCCGACGGTCCCGCCCGCGATCGCATGCTGGAAGGCCTGGCCCGCGTTAAAGCCCGCCTGCGCGCCCCCAACGCCGCCCCTGGACCGCCACAGCACCCTGCGGATCGCGCCGCCGATGCGATTCTGTCCCTGCCGGGTTTAGCTAAAGGCTAGGAGCTAATAGCTAATAGCTGCCCCTAAACCTTGTGCTCCGCACATCTTTTGCGTAAGAATCTTCATCATAGGGAATGGTGGCTGTTCCCCGGGAGACTCTTCTTAATGCTAACTCCGCTCCGGCGCGCCCAAAGCGTCCTCGCTGGTGCTCTGCTTCTGGTGTTATTTTTCGCGACCGTCCCTGCCCGGGCCGCGGAACGAGCCCGCCTGCGCGTCGACGACTACCAGATTGAGGCAGAACTTTCGCCGCATCTTCACCAAATCGCCGCCCGCGCCAAGGTCAAGTTCACCGCCCTGCAGGATCTGAACGTCGCCGTCTTCGAACTCAACAACGCCCTGCGCGTCACCCGCGTGCTTGACGCCAACAACAAGCCGCTTTCCGCCGAGCGCCTCACGCAGGATTTCACTGTCCGCGTTCCGCTCGCCGATGGCTTGACCAAAGATTCCTCCACCACGCTTACCTTCGAATATGAAGGCACCATCGAAAACGCCGACGACAGTCCCGTCCCCGGCCTCAGCCTGGCCTACATCGGCGACGACACCAGCTATCTTCTCTACTCCGGACGCTGGTTCCCGGTCAGCGGCTACGGCATGAACCGCTTCACTTCCACCATCAGCATTACCCTTCCGGCCCACATGCTCGTCATCGGCAGCGGAAAGTCCACGGTCACCGACAACGGCCCGTCCAACAAGCCCGGCTCCAACGGATTGCCGACCAAGACTTTTACTTTCACCTCGGCCAAGCCCAGTTTTCCCGGCACCATCGTCGCCGGAATTTTTCAGGAGTACAAAAGCGACGACGCCGGCATGGACCTGCACATTTTTTTTAAACCCACGCATCAGGCGCTGGCCGCCACCTACGCCACAACCGCGGTGCAGGAGTTTACTTACTTCATCACTCTTTACGGCATCGCGCCGTCGCAGAGACTCAACGTCGTTGAACTCCCCAGCGACACCGTTCCTTACGCGTGGGCCCCGGAGATTGCCGCCATCGCCGGCCACTCCATCACCGAGAAGCCCAACTACCGTCTGCTGGCCAACGCCATCGCGCACCAGTGGTGGGGCGTCTCCGTGAGTCCCGCGACGAAAGACGATTGGTGGCTGAGTGACGGTTTTTCCCGTTACTCCGAAGCCATGTACGTCGAAAGTGCAGCCGGACAGGCTGGCCTCGAAGAAGCCGTAAAGGATATGTCAGTGGGCGCTCTCGCCTATGACACCGTGCCGCTCTCGAGCGCCGACAAACTCGACCTCTTCTCCACCGAGTTCCAGTCTCTGGTCACCGATAAAGGCGCGATGATCCTGCACATGCTGCGCTGGGTGTTGGGCGAGGATAAGTATCTCAAGACCATGCGCGATTTCGCCGCGCAATATGCCGGGAAATCCGCGACCACTGACGATTTCCGCGCCGTCGCCGAGAAAAATTACGGCGACCAGCTCACCTGGTTCTTTTCGCAGTGGCTCGATTCCACTGGAGCTCCCGAGTTCAAAGTGAAATACACCGTCTACCGCCTGGGCACCGACAAGGGCTTCCGCGTGACTGGAGAAATTAACCAGGACCTCGACCTTTTCCGTATGCCCGTCGACCTCCGCATCGATACCGACGGTAAGACGGAAGACAAGCGCATTGAAGTCGTGGGCACCGATTCGCCGCTCACGGTGGAAACTTTTGGCCGTCCGCGCCGCATTTCCATCGACCCCGACCACCATGTGCTCACCAACTCGTCCGACGTGAAGCTCTACGCTTCCGTCCTGCGCGGGCAGGCGCTACAGCAGCAGGGCGACCTCGCCGCCGCGCTCACCGAGTTCAACAAAGCTCTCGACCTCAACAAGAACAGTTCGCTGGCCCACTACCGCGTGGCCGAGGTTTTCTTTTTCCAACGCAACTACCAGGCCGCTGCTAATTCCTACCGGTCCTCGCTCAACGGCGATGGCGAGCCACGCTGGACCGAAGTCTGGAGCCACATCCAGCTGGGCAAGATTTTTGACATCACCGGCCAGCGCGAGCGTGCCATCAACGAATACCGTCAGGCCGTCCAGACCAACGACAACACCTTTGGCGCTCTCGAAGAAGGCCGCAAGTACATGCAGAAAGCCTACGAGCGCCCGAAAGAAAAACCGCAGCCATAGGTCGGATTATCTGGCGTCACGCCAACCTCGTCATCCCGAACGTCCGCGTTTTTCATCGCGGCGGCGGGATCTCAGCCTCCACGGTTGTGGAGCGCCAGCCAAACAAGTCTGGCGTCGAATCCGATGCCTCGAGCTCTTTGCCAAGCAGTAGTCGCGCGTTTAGATCGCGTCCTTGCCGGATTTTTAAGCAGAACTCCCCAGCTAACCTTTTTCCCCTCACCCATGTCTAAACAACTATGCCGCCTGGGAACTTTTGAGCTCCCGGCTGCGTATCTCTGATCAGATGGTTGGGCGGGATTGAGACCCCTCGCCTGAACGTTACCCGGGGCCCCCACGCTCCTCCCCGGAGGTGTGGGGGCATGTTTTCTTTCCTTTTTATGCGCATGCTTCTCGACATTGTGCGGCAGTCGCTGTCCACGTTGTGGGCGCACAAGCTGCGCTCTTTCCTCACCATGTTTGGAATCGCATGGGGCGTAGGCTCGCTCCTGCTTCTGGTGGGGCTCGGCGAAGGCTTCCGCAGCGGCCAGGAACGGGAACTCGCCACGCTCGGACAAAATATTATGTTCATGTTTCCCGGCCGCATTCCCGCGGTCGAAGGCAGCACGCAGTCCGGCCAGATTTATTACTTCACTTATAAGGACTACCTCGCGGTCCGCGACCAGGCCAAGTTCGTGGGCGCACTCTCGCCGGTGTTGAACCGCGAAGATATCCGCGCCGTCAGCGACTACGGTTCCACCAACGGCCAGGTCTTCGGCGTGGGCTCCGATTACAACCACATTCGCACCGTTCCCATCGAGCCCGGCCGCTGGTTCAACGCGCAAGATAACTCTGAGCACCGCCGCGTCGCCATCGTCGGTTGGGAGCTGCTAAAGAATATGTTTCCCGGACGACCCGCCGTCGGCTCCACGATTCTTCTCAACGGCGTCAGTTTCGACGTGATCGGCGTGGTCGCCAAAGTCGGACGCGACGGCAACAACGGCACCAACGCACGCATTTTTATTCCCGTCGAAACCATGCTCAGTCTTTTCCCGCTGACCAAAGCCAATTCCGAGGACGCGATTTCCTTCCTCAACTACCAGCCCCTCCGTAAGGACCTCCACACCGAAGCCAAGGACGAAATTCACCAGATCATTGCCCGCCGTCACGGCTTCGATCCCAAACTGCAGGACGCCTTCGGAGACTGGGACACCATCGAGAACATGAAGCGCGTCGGCCTCATCTTCGACGGCATGGATTGGTTTCTCGGCGTAGTCGGCGTAGTCACGCTCGGCCTCGGAGCGATCGGAATCATCAACATCATGCTGGTCTCCGTGACCGAGCGCACTAAAGAGATCGGCCTGCGCAAAGCTCTGGGCGCGACGTATCGCACCATCCTCACGCAATTTTTTATCGAAGGCGCATTCCTGACGGCCTTCAGCGGAGGCATCGGCCTGGCCATCGCCACGGCCTTCGTCACGCTGCTGGCAATGCTGCCATCACCGGAAGGCTTCGACACGCCGAGAATCATCCCCGCGTCGGCCCTGGCAGCGATCGTTTCGCTGGCCGTAGCCGGAATCGCCGCCGGCCTCTATCCCGCGCGCAAAGCCGCCCTGTTGCCGCCGGTAGAAGCCCTCAGGCAGGAGTGACGACGAACCATGTGGAGACAGCCGCCTCGGCTGTCCCGCCAAGCGGAGCGAGGCGGAACATTCCAAGAAGTAACGCTGGAGGATTCACCAACGCAGCATTCAGTAAAACGACAAAGCCAAAAGCCAACAGCTAATAGCTAAGAGCCGATTCATGATTACCGACCTAGCCAAACAAGCCTACACCGCCCTGCGCCACAATCGCAGCCGCACTATGCTCACCATGCTGGGCATGGCCTGGGGCATCGCCACGGTGGTCCTGCTGCTCGCCTACGGAACCGGCTTTGAGCGCGGACTCTGGTCCGCCTTCCGTTCCTTCGGCACCAACCTGGTTTTCATTTTCCCCGGACGCACCGAACTTCAGGCCGGAGGCACCAAAGCCGGAACTCAGGTTCGCCTCACCGTGAACGATCTCGATTACATCCGCACCGAAGTCCCGCTGCTCAAGCGCGTCTCTCCCGAAGTGACCAAGCAATGTCTCGCCGCCTTCGGCACGCGCAGCGCCACTTACGGCGTCAGCGGAGTCTACGCTTCGTACGCTCACATGCGCCGCCTCGACATTGCCGAAGGCACCTTTTTCAGCGAGGCCGACGACTTCACCCATACCCGCGTCGCCGTCATCGGCTCCGACGCCAAGAAAAAACTTTTCTCCGGCCAAAACGCCATCGGACAAGCTCTCCGCCTCGACGGAATCTCCTACCAGATCGTCGGCGTCATGAAACATCAAATTCAAAACGGCGACGACAACATCAACGAGCACGTTTACGTGCCTTACAGTGCCATGAGCGACCTGGCTAACACCTACTACCTCACCGCCGTCGTCATGGAATATGAAGGCGACCACGCCAAAGTCGTCAAAGCCGTGCGCGAGTCCATGGGCTTCCACCACAACTTCGATCCCAAAGACCAGCGCGCCATTTTTGTGTTCGACGTTTTCGCAGATCTGCTCGATTTGCAAGTCATCTCCACCGGAATCAAAATTCTGCTCGGCTTCATCGGCCTGCTCACGCTGGGAATCGGTGGCGTCGGCCTCATGAATATCATGCTGGTCTCAGTCACCCAGCGCACTCGCGAAATCGGCGTGGAAAAAGCTTTGGGCGCGCACCGCTGGCACATCCTGTTCCAATTCCTTGCGGAAGCTCTCGTGATTACGGCCGTGGGCGGCCTTTTGGGCGTGGTGCTCGCTTATCTGATTTCGTGGTCCGTCGGCGGCCTGCCCCTGTGGAGCGCCTTCGAAGAAAACGCCAGCGAAGGCGACATCCACCTCTACATCGATTCCGCAACGCTAATCTGGTCAACAGCAATCCTAAGTTTCGTCGGCATCATCAGCGGCATGCTCCCCGCAATCAAAGCCGCAAGGCTCGATCCGATCGAAGCCCTCCGCTACGAATAGATTCCAACTTCTCGTGACGTCATCTTTGCAGAGCTGTCATCCTGAGCGAAGTAGCTGTTTCGCGAAGCGAAGCAGCTACGCAGTCGAAGGGCCCCGTGCCCGCGTGCGCCACCACAAGCCCGAAAAGGAGTCTCGACCATAGGTCATCCTCCGTGCTCTCGGTGGTGACTTCTTTCTCTATCCACTAAAATCTCACCTGTGCCCGATTCCCCGAACCCGCGCCTCGACCGCGTCCTCACCCAACTTCGCCTCTACGAGCATCCTCTGCTGAACTTTTCCGCGCGCGCGAAGGGAGACGGAGTCGAGATCATCATTAAATTCAAAGACGAATCCATCCCCGTGCACACCTATTATTTCGATCTCCACCCCCGCGACCTCGACGACTCGCAATTCGAATGGAGCTTCCAGCGCCAGCTCTACGACGCCCTGCACGACTACTTCATGGAAATGTTCATCCGCACCCCGCAAGACCGCACCGACCGCCACCAAAGGGGCTTGTAGCTTTGCGCGCAGCACCCACACCCATGTGGGGACAGCCGCCCTCGGCTGTCCTGTGGCCCGGGTGTATCGGGGCACTATGTTTGCAGCTCCGATGCGCTAAAATCCGCTGCGCTTTGAGAATCACTTCGTCACAAAATCGTGGGCTCTCATCTAACATCAATCCTAGATGAATCCTCTCCGCAAAAAGATCGAGCACGAAATCCACTCCCGCGGCCCCATCCCTTTTTCTCGCTATATGGAACTCTGCCTCTACGATCCCGACCACGGCTACTACACCCGCAACGCCGAACAGTTCGGCAAGTCCGGCGACTTCTACACCTCAAGCGACGTGCACGCCGTCTTCGGACGCCTCATGGCCCGCCAGTTCGAAGAAATGTGGCGAGCCCTCGGCTCGCCGGAGAAAATCGCCATAGTCGAACTCGGCCCCGGCCGCGGCCTCTTCGCGCAAGACGTTCTCGATTGGTCCGAAAAAAAGTTCCCTGAGTTCCTCCGCGCTTTGCGTTACCTCCTGGTGGAAAGCTCGCAGCCTTTGCGCCAGCGCATTGAGTCGGCACTTGCGCGACACATTGAAAGCGGAAGAGCGTTATTGGTCGCCCCTGAGTTTTTCGCGGGAGGGAGCGGATCGTTGGCCGCAAGCTTTTGGGTGGCGCAGCGCTTCAGCGCTGCGAACAGCTCGCCCGCCAACGCCAAGGCTTTAGCCCCTGAGGCACCTACCATTGTCTTCGCCAACGAATTCTTCGACGCCCTCTCCGTCGAAATCCTCAGCCCGCAAGGTTCTCTCCGAATCGACACGCGCGAGGGGCGCTTCCTCGAAACCTGGGCCCCGCCCTCACCCGAGGAACTGGAATTCCTCGACCACCACTCCATCCATCCCGAACCCGGCGAACGCGTTGAAGTCCCGCTGATCGCGCAGAACTATATGCACCAAATCGCCTCCACGATCCCTCGCGGGTTTCTCATCGCCATCGACTACGGCTACATCCGCGCCGAGCAACTCGCCGGACGCCATCGCGGTACGCTTAAAGCTATACGTCAACATTCCGTCGGCGCCAATCCCTACGAAGCCCCCGGCGAGCAGGACATCACCGCCGACGTAAACTTCACCGCGCTCGCCGCCGCCGTCGAACAACATGGCATGCAAACTCAAAAGCTGATTACGCAATCCCAATTCCTGATGGGCATCGGCGAAGCCACCCAATTTGCCGACGCCTTCGAAGATTGCCGCCTGCCGCAAGAGCGCGCCAAAGTCGCGCTGCAACTCAAGCACTTGGTCACCCCCGCCGGAATGGGAGAAAGCTTTCACGTGCTGGTAGCAAGCAAGGGAGTTGAGAAGGAGGAGGTCGCCGCATTAGCCGGACTAAGTTTCGGACGCCACCGGACCACCGCGAAGACTTAGGGCCATGTTTCGAGCAGAATGCCTTGTGGGATGGGGAAGTCACAGTCCTGCAAGCTTGCGGAATTCCTGCTGCTGTTCGTGGCTTAGGTATTTCTTCCCAAAGATGAAAACAGTGTTCGCACCGTAAAGTACAAGGACCGATTCGTTTTCACCTTTTAGCCGCACCCCTGGCCAACGGACGCGCCAGCTACACTCGTCCCCCGTGACCTCGAAGCCCTCCTCATTTACTTCAGCTTTAAACGTCTTGCCGGCCAGTCCGGCTTTCGGGTACTGATTGCGAAAATACCGCGCGGGAAAAAGACTCACGACTCCGGCATAAACCCACCACGCTCCGACTGCCCCCAGCAAGAATGGCCCCCAGTCGAGAACCCTTTCGTTCCAAACAACGACTATGAATAGCAAGCCAACCACAATCCACGAAATCCCGCGGCGAATTCCTTTGTGACCATCGCTCAGGTTCTGGTACAGAAGCTGAGACGCAACATATTCGTCGACCGTGATTTCGTATTCAAAGTGCATGTTGGGGGGCGCTAGTTCTGCGTCACTTTGGCCACTGCCTCCGGATACTCATACACTCCGCGCCCAGACTTACGTCCTAGCCGTCCCGCGTGCACATACTCCACCAACAACGGAGCCGGACGATATTTCTCTCCCAACGTTTTGTGCAGATATTCCAGAATGCTCAGGCGCGTGTCGAGCCCCACCAGATCGACCAACTCGAATGGACCCATGGGATGGTTCAGCCCCAGCTTCACCGCTTTGTCGATGTCCGCCGCCGAGGCGATGCCTTCCTGCAGCATGAAGAAGGCTTCATTGCCGATCATGGCGTTGATGCGGCTAGTAATGAACCCGGGCGACTCTTTGATCACGACCACTTCTTTGCCCATGCGCTTGCCCACTTCCACGGCGGAAGCCAGCGTGTCGTCGTCGGTTTCGAGCGCGCGCACCACTTCGAGCAACTTCATCTTGTGCACCGGATTGAAAAAGTGCATACCCACGATTTTCTGGGCGCGGTAGGTAACGCTGGCGATCTCGGTGATGCTGAGCGATGAAGTGTTGGAAGCGAGAATCGTGGCGGGACGGCAGATCTTGTCGAGCAGGGTGAAGATTTCGATCTTCGATTCCATCTCCTCCGGAACCGCTTCGACCACGAGATCGGCTTCACGCGCCGCCTCGTCCACCGATCCTGCATATTCCACGCGGCGGAAAGCCGCATCCGCTTCGGACGCTGCAACTTTGCCCAGCTCGACTGCCTTGTTCAGATTGGAGCGGATTTCGTTCTCTGCTTTGCGCAGCGCTCCGGGCAGCAGGTCCTCGAGGATGGTGCGGTAGCCCCCGAGCGCGGCGGCGTGGGCGATGCCGCGGCCCATGGTTCCGGCGCCGATCACAGCGATGGTCTGGACCTGCGCCACCGACTAGCCCGCCTTCTCCAGGTCCGCGAGCGCTGCGTTGAGCGCGCCGCCCGCCGTGCGTAAATATTCCGCGAGCCGCTTCCGCTCTTCGGCACTCATGTTCGGAATGTATAGGCAAAGGCGGCGCAAGGTTGCGGTAATGTCGTCTACGTAATTCATGGAACGGATGAGTTCACCTGTCGCTGGCATAAGAGCTCCTGTTGTAAGGCCGAAACTTCTATTTTGGACGTGCTCGCGAATTTAGTAAAGCGACCAACGGTCCAAACCAAAACCTTTAACCGCAGAGGCCACGGAGGAACACAGAGGAAACTGCGAGAACGCGCCGCGTGGACAATTCAGAAGAATTATGAACATCTCATGAATCTTGTGTCAGAATAGCGCCGATCAATTGTTTTAATGGGTCAGAGCGTGGCCCTGCGAATCGAATAGCCATGAGTGAAAACGTTTTGAAGCGCTATATTTTCGCGAGCGATTTCGATCAGACGCTTACCTTCAACGACTCCGGCTACGTGTTGGCGGAGCTGGTCGGAATTCCTACAGACGACTTTGAGCGCAAGGCTAAGGGGATGGCGAAGATCAACCTGGTGCAGCAGGGCGCGGAGCTGGCTTATCTTCTGCTGCACGATCCGGAGTTCAAGGCCAAGGTGCGCAAGGAGCATCTGCACGAAGCAGGCAAGCGGGTGCGGCTCAAGGAAAATATTCAGCTGCTCTACCAGCTGCTCGAAGCTGGGATCGACGGACACTTTTTTGATTTTTATGTGCTCTCGGCCGCGCCCGTGGAAGTGATCTACTCGGCGCTCGAGGGCATCGTCCCCAAAGATCATATCTACGGCACACAGTTTCTTTACAAGCCCTCGGGCGAGATCGACACCATCGTGCGGGCGACGGCCGGCTACGGCAAAGTTGCGGTGCTCGACCAGTTGCTGAGTGAACAGGTGGTGGGGCCAGATCATGTGATCTACAGTGGCGATGGCAGCTCTGACATTCATGTGATGCTGCACGTGAATGCGCGCGATGGGCTGACCATTGCAGTGTCGGAATCGCCGGACATCTCGCAGATCGCGAAGCGCACGGTGTTGAGCACGAGCGCGCTGGCGGTGCTCGCGCCGATCTTGGAAGAGGTGGCGGGGTGGGAGCGGTCGCGGATTCGCAGCTTCTTTGAAACGAACGGGATGCTGATCCAGGAGTGGGAACGGGTGCGGACGGACTGGCTGACGGTCCGTCCGGTGGCTAGGGAGGCGGCTGCCGAAGGGGTGGTTTGAGGGGCTAAAGTTTTCCACAGTGTTCCTGAAGGAACACTTCTGCGATTTGCACGCGCGTGCTGCAAAGAAAGTATTCCCCGTAATAGCCAAAAGATATTGATGCGTAAGCTCTTTTGAGTCAGACGGTTCGGGGAGTGGTGCCGATATATCGGCAGCAAGTGTGGCAAAAAAGCCACACGAAAACAGGGGTCTCGAGAGGCGAAAACAGTCCCCAATTTCTCAAATTGAGAAGGGAGCAAGAGTAAGAGCACGGCATGCTGCGCGATAAGAGTTTGATTCCGCTGTCACGGCAGCATCAGCATGCGCTGGCGTTGTGCGTGCGGATTGAGCGTGCGTCGCCGATTGCGGACGGCGATTTGGCGGCGTGGCGGTTGGAGATTGCGCAGCAGTTCGAACAGGAAATCCGGATTCATTTTGCGACGGAGGAGTTGGTGGTTTTTCCGGCAGCCCGTGGGTTCGCGGAATTGGTTCCACTGGTGGAGGAACTGATTGCCGAGCACGCTCGGCTGAGGGAATGGTTTTCACGGGCGGAGAGCTTGTCGAGTGCGGATTTGTCTTTGTTTGTTCGCGGGCTTTCTGAGCACATTCGAAAAGAAGAGCGGCAGCTTTTTGAGAGGACGCAGGAGTTGATGAGCGGGCAGGAGCTTGCGGTTCTGGGCGCGCGGTTGGAAGATGCACTTAAGGATGCGGTGCAGTCTTGTGCTTTGCCGACGGCGGCAGGCAAACCGCAGGCGAAAGCAGATTCCTCACCGGCTGGAGCCGGTTCGGAATGACAAAGGGCGGGTAGAGGGCGCAGTACGCGGGCGAGTCACTCGCCTCCACGCGAGGTGGGCGGGCGGCTGGGGTTGTGGTCGTGGACACGGTTAGTGGGGATGAGTGCCCGTTCCACACCTGCGGAGCCGTTTGCCGCGGGGCTGGGTTGACGATAGAATTGAAAGTGCCGCTCCTTGCGGCGAACAGGAATTAAGAGTCAACCATGGAATCTGGGATGTCGGGTGAGGAAAGTTCTCTTCAGGGTGACTTCGATCCAGAAAAACTTAGCCTTTGCGTGAGGGTCACGCTGGCGGCTAATCGCGCGTCGGTGGACCCGGTGGTTGCGGAAGTAATGGAAACCATCCGGCGGGTGAAGTGTGTGGATGGCAAGGAAGACGCGATCGAGCTCGCTTTGCAGGAAGCGCTGGCGAATGCGGTGGTGCACGGGGCGAAAGAAGATCCCTTGAAAACCGTGGAGTGCATTGTGGCCTGTGAGGAAAATCGCGGGCTGATTATTATCGTGCGCGATCCGGGGCCGGGGTTCGATGTGGGGGCGATTCCCAATTGCACGGTTGGGGAGAATGTTTACTCCAATCATGGGCGGGGGATTTTTCTGATCAACCAGCTGATGGATAAGGTGGAGTTCCGCAAGAATGGCGCGGAGATTCACATGGTGAAGAAGTAGGGGCTGTCGAGTGCGCATCGTTTTGTTGCCGGCTCACGCTCCGCGTTAGTCGCTGGCTGTCGCTCCGCAGCGGTGGGGACTGAGATCCCTCGCTTCGCCTGAAGAGCGGCTCCGCTCGGGATGACAAGGCGCACAGTTTTACGGAACAAATCAGATCTCCGCGTCTGGGACCTCAGACCTCAGACCTCAGACTTCAGACTTCAGACCCCAACCTCCAACCTCAAACCTCAATTAATTTCTATTCCTTTGCGGCGATTCCCAGGGATTTCATTTTGCGGTAGAGGTGGCCGCGATCGAGGCCGAGGGTTTCGGCGGTGCGGGTTACGTTGCCGTGGTTTTCGTCGAGCTTTTTTAGGATGAAGTCGCGCTCGTAGGCGTCGCGGGCCTGGTGCAATGTGGAGAATTCGGATTTGGCGGGGCGGCGACTTCCGTCGCGATAGACCAGAGGCGGCAGGTGTTTGCGCTCGAAGCGGGTGGTGGTGGGGTTCATGATGACGATGCGCTCGATCACGTTGCGCAACTCGCGGACGTTGCCCGGCCAGGAATAGCGCATGAGCACATCGATAGCTTCGTCTGTGATTTCGCGTGGCTTGCGGCCGTAGGTGGAGGCAAGTTCTTTCAGAAAATACCGGGCGAAGAGCGGGATATCTTCTTTGCGCTCGCGCAGGGGCGGGACGAAAAAAGGAATCACGTTGAGGCGGTAGAAAAGATCTTCGCGAAAATTTCCGCGGGAGATTTCTTCTTCGAGATCTTTGTTGGTGGAGGCGATTACGCGGACGTCGACGGTAGTCAGCTCTTCGCCGCCGACCGGAGCGAAGCGCTGCTCTTCGAGCGTGCGCAAAACTTTGGACTGTGTTTTCAGGCTCATGTCGCCGACTTCGTCGAGAAAGAGCGTGCCTCCGCTGGCCTTCTGGAATTTTCCTTCTTTGTCGGTGGACGCGCCGGGGAACGATCCTTTGTGGTGACCGAAGAGCTCGCTCTCGATGAGATCTTCGGGGATGGCGGCGCAGTTGACCTCGACGAAAGTTTCATCCTTGCGCAGGCTCTGGCCGTGGATGGCGTGGGCGACCAGCTCCTTGCCGGTGCCGGACTCGCCGTAAATTAGAACGCGGCCGTTGGTGGGCGCCATCAGGCCGATCTGCTGGCGCAGGGCCTTCATGGGGATGCTGTCGCCGACGATGGCGGTCTTCGAGTGGAGCTGTTTTTTCAGGTCAACGTTTTCGCGGCGCAGTTTCTTGGATTCGATCGCGTTCTTTACCACGAGCAGCGTACGCTCGATGGAGAGCGGCTTTTCGAGGAAGTCGTAGGCGCCGAGCTTGGTGGCGCGGACGGCGGTTTCGATGGTGCCGTGGCCGGAGATCATGATGACTTCCGGAGGATTCTCGAGCGAGCGAATTTTCTGCAGAGTGTCGAGGCCGTCGATGCCGGGCATCCAGATGTCGAGCAGGACAACGTCGAATGCGGTCTTTCGAATCAGGTCGAGGCCGGTTTCGCCGCTCTCGGCGGCGGACGCGGAGTAGCCTTCATCAGCGAGGACGCCGGAGAGGGAATCGCGAATGCCGCGTTCATCGTCAACGATCAATATGTTATGCATGCTGAATGGCGGCGGCTACAGGGGTGGATTCGGGGACGACGGGCAACTCCACCACGAAGCGGGCCCCGACCGGTTGATTTTCTTCGACGCGAATGGAGCCGTGGTGATCTTCGATGATGCGGCTCACGATGGCGAGGCCCAGGCCGGTGCCGCGTCGCTTGGTGGAAAAATACGGGAGAAAAAGTTTTTCTTTTAGTTCGTGAGTGACGCCGTGACCGGTGTCCGCCACGGAAATTTCGACGGCGTCGCGGCTTGCGACCAGTGTGGTGGAGATTTCGATTTCGCGGACCAGGGAATCCTGCAGGGCGTCGGCGGCGTTGTCGACGAGGTTGGCGACGGCGCGCTTGATGGACTCGGCGTCGGCCATGACGCGGGGAAGATCCGGAGTCAAGGATTTGTGCAGACGAATGCCGTCGAGGCGTCCGTTGAACATGGAAAGCGCGTTCTCGATGACTTCATTGATGTCGGCGGGCTGCGGCTTGGAGGCGGGAAAGCGCGCGAGCGTGGAGAATTCGTCGACCAGGCGGCGGACAGTTTCGGCGGCGCTGGCGATAGTTTCGGCGCAGGAGCGAACTACGTCGAGCGATGCGGGGTCGGCGGGGGTGGCGCGCTCGAGGTGGCGGCGGATACGTTCGGCGGAAAGCGCGATGGGAGTGAGTGGATTCTTAATTTCGTGCGCGACCCGGCGTGCGACTTCACGCCACGCAGCTTGCTTTTGCGCCTTTAGCAGGTCGGATAGATCCTCGAACACGATTACGTAGCCCGACTTCTCGCCTTGATGGCGCAGCGTGGCCACGGTGACGGCTACGTTCAGGGAGGCACGCTGGGCGGGCATTTCCATTTGGGCGGCGGCCATGCCCATGCGATCGGCGCGGCGCAGCAGGGGGTCGAGATCTTCCAGTACTTCGGCGGGGAAAACGTCGGCGAGGGGAGAGCCGAGAATAATTTGCGGGGCGGTGTCGTGCGGGGCCTCGGGGTGAAACATGCGGAGCAGGGCCTGATTGGCGTGGGTGACGCGGCGCGCGGCGTCGAGCGAAAGCACTCCGGTGGGGATGCTCTCGAGGATGGTTTCCATCTGGCGGCGGCGGCGGTCGAGTTCGGCATTGGCTTCGGTGGCGTCGCGGCTGGAGGCTTCGATCTGGCAGCGGCTAGCTTCGAGCTCCTCGGCCATTCGATTGAAGGAGCGGACGAGATCGCCGATTTCGTCGGCGCCGCTGATTTCTACGCGGTAGTCGAGGCGTCCCCGAGAAATTTCCTGCGTGGCTTCGGCGAGCGCGGCGAGCGGACGCGTGACTAGCTTCGAGAGAAAAAGTGCGAGCCATGTGGTGACAAACAGCACGATCATGGTGAGCAGCAGCAGGTAACCCATGTAGACGCTGCGCACGCGGCGGCGTTCGCGGGCCAGATCGTAGTAACGCTGCTGGCTGGCTTCAACTTGTTTCAGGGTTTGGGCGAGTTCGGCGGGGAGTGGAATGGCGATGATTATGATTCCGGATTTTCCGACGGGCGCGGTGCCGAGAGTGTAGTCGGTGTTGTTCCAGGTGAATTGTGACACGCGTCCGGCGGCTGCGTCGGCGAGCGGAAGCTTTGAGCGGAACAGCGCCCATGGGCCCGGAGCGTTGAAACTTGCTGTCTCGTTTCCCTCTTGCACGGCGAGAGCGAATCCGCCTTGCAGCGTTGGCTCGTGAAGGCGGAACTCTCTGGTTAATTCGGAGAACTCGCGATCGGCGAAAGCGCGTTGCGCCGCGGCGGATGCGGCGATGACCTGAGCTTCGGAACGGGCGTTCTGGGTTGCGTAGTTGGCCAGCATCGAACCCATGGCATGAATATCGGACCGAACTTCTTCGGCGGGGGTGGAGAACCAGCGTTCAATGGAGCGATTCATCAGGCCGTAGGCGAACCAGTACATCACTACGACTGGGACAAAGGAGAGCAGAAGCGCGCCGGCGACCATGCGGGTGCGGAACTTGGAGCCGAGCACTCCCATGCGGCGTTCGGCAAACAGCTTCAACAGATTGCGGAACAGGACGAAGGTCAGGGCTACGAACAACAGAGAGATGAGAAAAGTGAGGGCCCAGAAAACCAGGATTTCTTCATTGTTGCCGGGGCGGAGGAAATTTGGGTCGAAGGCGTTTTGCGAAACCAGGATGGCGAGCAGGAGCGAGACCGCGATTGCGAGCAGAATGATGGCTCGCTTGCGGTTGGACTTTTTGGGAGCGCGGGTTGGAGCGGGTTGGGGCACGGGATTCGGCGTCCTGGTCCGGGCGTTGCAAGTCATTATAGATGGATGGTGCGTGGGAGATGTTTTGATGTGCGGGACGTCCTTAGCGCGACCGTAGCTGGCGCTCGGCGGCGGGGGAGATTGAGATTCCTCCGCCGCGAAGAAAGGCGCGGCGTTCGGAATGACAAGGCGGGGGTGGGTGGGCTACGAGCAGAGAGCTAGGAGCTAAGAGCTAGAGGCTTGTGTTTACTTTGTACTCCGGCTTGCGGCGAGTTCCTGCAGGACGGCGTCGTAGGCTGGCTTGGGCTGGTAGGTTTTGTCGAACCATAGGGCGCGGCCGCGGGTGCCGTGGGAGTGGGAGCCGACCCAGGAGTATTTATCGGTGAATCCCCAGGTCTGGATTGCCGTGCAGCCGGGGTTCTGCAGGCAGGCGTGGATTACGCTGCGATAGGTCTGCGCCTGGCGGAGCAGGTCGTTGTCGTGCGGATCTCCCGCGCGAACCAGTAGACCTTCCGAGTCAACGAGCAGGGGAACATCCAGTTCGGTGATGTGGACCTGCAGGCCGAGGGCGGTGAGGCGGGCGATGTTGGCGGCGAAAGCTGTGGAATCCAGGTCGGGGCCGGGAAGATGCAGCTGCAGGCCGACGCCGTCGATGGGGACGCCGCGATGTTTGAAGTCTTTTAGCATTTCGTAAATCGCATCGGACTTGTGATTCAGGAATTCGCCTTCGGCTTCGTTGTAGAAGAGGAGTGCGTGAGGATCGGCTTCGCGGGCCCAGCGGAAGACTTGTTCCAGATAGGCGGTTCCCTGGCCGGCGAAGCCGATGCCGGGCTGGTTGTACCAAATGGAGTCGCGCATCCTGCCGTTTCCGTCCATCGCTTCGTTGACTACGTCCCAGGCGAAAACCTGGCCGGCGTAGCGCTTCATGACGCGGTCGATGTGGTCGTGGAGCAGCTGAGATAGTTGGGGCGGCGTGAAGTGGCCGTTGGCCAGCCAATCCGGGTGATTGTGATCCCAGACCAGGCAGTGGCCGCGGACTTTCATTTTGTGCGCCAGGGCGAAGGCGACGACTTCGTCGGCCTCGCGAAAATCGAAACTGTCGGGGTTGCGGCGGATGACCCGCCATTTCATGGCGTCTTCCGGTTCGATCATGTTGAATTCGCGGGCCAGAGTGGAAGCGTAGTTCGTCTCCGAGAACAATGACGGGCGCACGGCTGTGCCAATTAAAATTCCCGCGCGGTCGGCTGCCTGGCGCAGCGACTGAGGCGGAGAAAAAAAGACGAGCACCGGAGCCAGCAGCAGGAAACGAAGGCGGCTCTGGAACTTCATCACTTCTGTTTCACGCTTTTCTTTCGGGCGCTGATTTTCAGGCTTTCTGTTTCAAGCCTTCAGGCTTTCGCCGCGAAGGCTTTGGGTGGCGCGGTCTGAGGCAGCGACGCGGCGATTGCCGCCGTCACGTCGTTGCCGCCTTTGAGGTTCACGACCAGCGACTGAATGCTGAAGATCGGCCCCCAGGGAAATCCCCACCAACCCATCACCAGCGTGAGCGCGGTCCAGGGTAATCCCTTGGAGAGCGAGCTTTCTCCCGCCGGAACGAAATACACCGGCGAAGATCGGCGGAAGGTCATCACGATGACTGAGACGCAGTAGTTGTAGCAAACCAGCTTGGCGCCGCGTTGAATTTCGAATCGAAGCTGATCGGGCGACATACCCTCAATACCTTGGATTTTCATGGTTGAGCTCCTTGAGGGGAAGACTGAATTCTAGGACAGGACGAAGGGCGGGTAAAGAATCAAAAGAGGTTGAACTACCGTCCACAACGGGATGTTTCCCGATTACGAACGGTTTGACGCGAGGGTGCCCGGCGGCAGGAACGGTTTCAGCGGGCAGCTATCGCACGCGGCTTTGGCTTTTTTGCAGTAATGCTTGCCCACGCCAACGATCAGGCCGTGCATCTCGTTGTAGACCTGTGCAGTGGCAGTCCGTGGCGAGGTGCTCATGGGAGACGGTTGGTGAGCGGTGCTCGGAGTTTCTGACGCCAGTTTTGGCCGCGTTCCTGCCTTCTTTTCGTTCTTGGCCACTGTTGCCAGGGAACGCTCGAACAGTTGACGAATCTCTTCGTAGTCAGTTTTCTGGGGAAGAATTTCGTGGCGCTCGAGGATGCGGCGAGTGTAGGCGTCCACGACGAAGACGGGATGATTCGCGGCGTAGAGGAGAATCGAATCGGCAGTCTCGGGGCCGATGCCGTTCAGGGCTAGCAGTTCTTCGCGAAGGCGATTCGTGGGTTGGGCAAAGAGATTGTCCAACGAGCCGGCATATCGACCATCCAGGAAAGCGATGAAGGCTTTGAGGCGCTGGGCTTTCTGGCGGAAATAGCCCGAGGGGCGAATCAGGAGTTCGAGATCGGGCAACGGGACGTACCGGATCGCTTCGAGAGATAAAAGGTTCGCAGCCCGGAGGTTTCCTAAGGCCCGCTCCACGTTCGTCCACGCGGTGTTCTGGGTTAGGAAAGCTCCCACGATTACTTCAAACGGAGTGTGGGCCGGCCACCAGTGCTGCGGTCCCCAGGCGGCAAGAAGCGTGCGGTAGTAGTCGCGAATCTGGGCGTCATTGCTGGGTCGATTCGACGGTCGGTTTCCGACTCGATCCACGGTGTGACGCAACTTCGCAGGTTTCATTTGTCGAGTCTAATCGAGCCGGATCGGGGCAGGTTGGAGCGCCGGAAGACTCGGGGTGATCTTACCGAAGTGCATGTACCCCGGCCCCGGGAGCCTGCGGGCACAACGGAAAACAATCAATTGGCGTGGGGTGCAGCGAGTCTTAATCTAGTCAACCCGTTGTGGACGCGGTGCTTCGCGAGGTCCAAGTACCAAAGTTACTGGTAAGGTAACGCGGTTGCGTTGACAATTTGTGTCAACGCGAGTGCGCTGCGTTTCTCTCCCCGCGAACGGCAGCGGATTGCGTGAAAGCCTGCAGGATTGTCAGGCGTCGTTTCACTACCTGGATAGGAGATCGCCGTATGTCTCAACGGCTGGGTGACCTTCTCGTCAAAGAGAAGATCATAACCCCAGAGCAGTTGGAACAAGCGAATAAGGTTCAGAAGGAGCAGAGCTGCCGCCTGGGGTCCGCCCTGGTGAAGCTCGGGTTCCTTACGGACGAGGACGTCACGAATTTTCTCTCCCGTCAGTACGGCGTTCCTGCCATCAATCTTTCGTATTTTGAAATTGACCCCGCGGTGGTCAAGCTGATTCCGTTCGAAACCGCGAAACGTTACCAGATTCTGCCGCTGAGCCGCGTGGGCGCGTCGTTGACCATCGCTATGGTCGACCCCACCAACGTGTTCGCGATGGACGATATCAAGTTCATGACCGGCTTCAATATTGAGCCGGTGGTGGCGTCGGAAAGTTCGATTCAGTCCGGCATCGAGAAGGCTTACGGGACTACCCAGGGAGATGACCTGGAAACTGTAATGCAGTCGATGACGGACGATGCCGATGTAGAAGTGCAGGCGGAAGAAGAGCAAATCGGCCTGGCCGATCTGGAGAAGGCAGCCGACGAAGCTCCGGTAGTGAAGCTGGTGAACCTGGTATTGACGGATGCGGTGAAGCGGGGCGCCAGCGATATTCACATTGAACCTTACGAGAAAGAATTCCGCGTGCGCTTCCGTATTGACGGCGTGCTGCAGGCGATCATGTCGCCGCCGGTCAAGCTGAAAGACGCGATCACGTCCCGCTTGAAGATTATGGCCAAGCTTGACATCAGCGAGAAGCGGTTGCCGCAAGACGGCCGCATCATGCTGAAGATGCAGCTTGGCGGACGCAAGAAGCAGCTCGATTTCCGCGTGAGCACGTTGCCTACTCTGTGGGGCGAAAAAATCGTGCTGCGGTTGCTGGACAAAGAAAACCTGCGCCTCGATATGACCAAGCTCGGTTTCGAGGCTGAGTCGCTGGTGAAATTTGAAAAGGCGATTCTCAAGCCTTACGGCATGGTGCTGGTAACCGGGCCGACGGGATCGGGCAAGACCAACACTTTGTATTCGGCGATTTCGCGGCTGAACCAGCCCGATACGAACATTATGACGGCGGAAGATCCAGTCGAGTTCCAGTTGGGCGGCGTCAACCAGGTGCAGATGAAGGAGCAGATCGGGTTGAACTTTGCGGCTGCCCTGCGATCGTTCCTGCGGCAAGATCCGAACATCATTCTGGTGGGCGAAATCCGAGACTTTGAAACGGCGGAAATCGCGATCAAGGCGGCCCTTACCGGTCACCTTGTGCTTTCTACGCTGCACACCAACGGCGCGCCGGAAACAATTACTCGTCTGATGAACATGGGTATTGAGCCCTTCCTGGTGGCGACTTCGGTGCACATGATCGTTGCCCAGCGTCTGATTCGCCGCATCTGCAAAGACTGCTCCGAACCATTCGAGGTGCCGGTGCAGACCTTGATCGACGAAGGTTACAGTCCCGAAGAAGCCAAGACAGTCAAAGTCCAGAAGGGCAAGGGCTGTGGCACTTGCAATAACACAGGCTACAAAGGGCGCGCGGGTTTGTACGAGGTGATGGAAGTGGACGACGAGATTCGGGAGCTGGTGCTGGTAGGCGCGTCGGCCGTGGAGCTGAAGAAGAAAGCAATTGAGCGCGGCATGATTACTCTGCGGCGGAGCGGCCTGATCAAGGTGGCCGCGGGTATGACCACGCTTGAGGAAGTGGCTCGCGAAACAATTCACTAGTTTGGGAGCGAAGGGGAACACTTATGGGTTTGTCGCTTAGCGATCTGCTGAAGAGAATGCTGGAAATGAACGGCAGCGATCTTCACATCACCACGAACTCGCCGCCGCAGATTCGCGTGCATGGACATCTGGTGCCGCTCGACCTGCCGCAGATGACGCCGGCTGAAACCAAGCAGCTGGCCTACAGCGTCATGACCGATTCCCAGAAGCATCGCTTCGAAGAAAGCCTCGAGCTCGACTTTTCGTTCGGCTTGAAGGGGCTGGCTCGCTTCCGCGCCAACGTGTTCAATCAGCGGGGCGCCACGGCAGCCGTCTTCCGTGTGATTCCGTTTGAAATTAAATCGTTCAATCAGCTGAACCTGGCGCCGGTGGTGAGCAAGTTCTGCGACAAGCCGCGCGGCCTGATTCTGGTGACAGGACCTACTGGATCGGGCAAGTCGACCACGCTGGCTGCGATGATCGACAAGATCAACACCGAGCGGCACGACCACATTCTTACGATTGAGGATCCGATCGAATTCGTGCACATGAACAAGAATTGCCTGGTCAACCAGCGCGAGCTGCACGCCGACACCAAGAGTTTTACCGACGCGTTGCGCGCTGCACTCCGTGAAGACCCGGATGTGGTGCTGATCGGCGAAATGCGAGACCTGGAAACCATTGAGTCGGCGCTGCGAATTGCGGAAACCGGCCACTTGACCTTCGGCACCTTGCACACCAACTCGGCGACCTCCACCATCAACCGTATCATCGACGTGTTTCCGGCCCACCAGCAGCCGCAGATTCGCGCCCAGCTTTCGCTGGTGCTGGAAGGCATCATGTGCCAAAGCTTGCTGCCCAAGATTGACGGCAAAGGGCGCGCCATGATCATGGAGATTCTGGTGCCGAATTCGGCGGTTCGCAACCTGATCCGCGAAGACAAGATTCACCAGGTTTATTCATCGATGCAGTCGGGGCAGGAAAAATTCGGGATGCAGACCTTTAATCAGGCGCTGGCTACGGCGTATTTCCAGAAGCAGATTTCACTGGAAGTGGCGCTGCAGCGCTCCAGCAACGTGGATGAGTTGCAGGAAATGATCAACCGCGGAGCCAGCCTGACGAACCGGGGAGCTGCGGGCGCGGCGGCAGCCAAGGGAGCTGCTTCGTCGAAGCATTAACTTCCGCGGGCCAAAGCGAGGGATTTCTCGCTGGGGAGTAAGTGAAAGTTATCGCGTTCTAACGGCAGGATTTTCGAAGCAGAGTATAGACGGAACAACGGACGAATTGAGGAGAGGCTAAAACCATGCCAGTTTTTACATTCTCAGGCAAGGACGCCTCCGGGCAGAAAATTTCCGGAGAACGAGTAGCGCCGAACAAGCAGAGTCTGGCGTCAGCACTGCGTCGCGAGCGCATTACACCAGGCGCCATCCGCGAAAAGGGTAAGGAATTCGTGATGCCGACGTTTGGTTCCGGCAAAGTCGGGACCAAAGACATTGCGATCTTTTTCCGGCAGTTTTCGGTCATGATCGACGCTGGCTTGCCGCTGGTGCAGTGTCTGGAAATTCTGGCGTCGAACCAGGAGAACCCGGCGTTTCAGAAGACTCTGAACGGCGTGCGCACTACCGTGGAAGGCGGCGCAACCCTGGCCAACGCCATGCGCCAGTTTCCAGTCGTGTTCGATGACCTGACCACCAACATGATCGAGGCCGGTGAAACCGGCGGTATTCTCGACATCATTTTGCAGCGCCTGGCGGTCTACGTGGAAAAAGCAGTACGCCTGCGGGCTGCGGTGAAGTCGGCGTTGATTTATCCGATCGCCGTTGTATCGATGGCGTTCCTGATCGTCGGCGCGCTGTTGAAGTGGGTGGTGCCCATTTTCGCCAACCTGTTCGCTGGCCTGGGCGTGACGCTGCCCCTCCCGACGCGAATCGTGCTGGGGCTGAGCTCTTTCGTGCAAGGGTTCTGGTGGATCTTCCTGGTCGGAGGCGTGGGCTTAGTGGTTGGCATCAAGCAAATCAAGAAGAACCGGCGGGGACGCTACTACTTCGACAAGATGATGCTCCATCTGCCGGTGCTGGGATCGTTGCTGCGCAAAATTGCGGTGGGCCGCTTCACCCGAACGCTGGGAACTCTGATCACTTCCGGCGTGCCGATTCTCGAGGGTCTGAGCATCACCGCGAAAACCTCAGGCAACGCGGTTCTGGAAGAAGCGCTGATGAAAGTGCGCAAGGCGATTGAAGAAGGGCGCACCATTATTGATCCACTGAAGGAATGCGGCGTGTTTCCCAACATGGTGACGCAGATGATTGGCGTGGGCGAAGCCACAGGCGCCATGGACTCGATGCTGCAGAAGATCGCCGACTTCTACGAGGAAGAAGTGGACGCGGCGACCAAGGACATGTTGGCCATGCTCGAGCCCATCATCATCGGCTTGCTCGGCGTCATGATCGGCGGCATCGTGATCTCGCTCTACATGCCGCTGTTCGCCATGATCGCCAAACTGGCTGGATAAGGACAAGGTTTCAAGGTGACAAGGTTTCAAAGTTGCAAGGTTAAAGCCTTCACGACTTCGAAACTATGAAACCTTGAAACATTTGAAACCTGTTTTTCAAGACCACCGGGATTGCAATGCAATCGACCTTTGATGAGCGGAATTGGCTGGCCTGGCTGGTCAAGGTGCGCGTTCTCATCCTGACTTTTCTGCTCGGGATTCAGCTCGCTGTCGTGGAGTTCACGCCCACCACGCTGCCGGTTCGTCTCTTTCTTGGCACCATGCTGGTGTGGTTTACGATTTCGCTGTTTTACATCTTTCTGCTTTCGTTCTGGAGAGAGCATCGCCTCCAGGCGTCGCTGCAGGTGCTGACCGACCTGGTTTTTGTAAGCCTGGTGGTACACGAAACCGGAGGCTGGGACAGTTCTTTCAATTTTCTCTATCCGCTGGTTATCATCGTGGCCGCGGTCTTGCTGCCGCGGGTGTGGGCGCACCTGGTGGCGGCGCTGGCGTTTCTGCTCTACGGTACGGTCCTCGAACTGAATTATTACGAGGTTGTGCCTTCGTATTGCACCACGCATCCCGCACTGAAAGCCCTGCAAGCCATTATCTTCGTCAACCTGTTCGCGTTTCTGGCGGTGGCGTACCTGGCGGGACTTCTCACCGGCAAGCTGCGGCAGGCGCGAGTGCAGTTGAAAGATGCCAGCGGCGCTTTGGAAGATTTGCAGGCGCTGCACGAGAACATTATTCATTCCATCAGCAGCGGACTGATCACCACCGGGCTGGACGGACGCATAACGCTGGTGAACCCGGCCGCGCAAAAGCTGCTGGAGCGTTCTGCGGCGGAGTTGGTGGGGACACCCGTCAAGGATTTATTTCTGGATCCGCTGCCCAACACGGAATCGCCGCATCCGCATGCAGAGGTTCGCTTTGAACTGTTCAATAATTTCCGCAAGACCTTCCGCGTGCGGGTCGCGACCCTGAGCGTGCCGGAACGCGGGGTGCTGGGTTTTGTTTATGCGTTTGACGATTTGACCGAGATCCGGCGCCTGGAGCGGGAAGTGCGCATGCAGGACCGGCTCGCCGCCGTGGGCAGGCTGGCCGCCGCCATCGCGCATGAAATTCGGAATCCGCTGACTTCGATCGCGGGGTCGGTGAGCATGCTCTCCGGCATTCCGGAAATGAACGACGAGCACCGGCACTTGCTGGGGATTGTGACCCGCGAGTCGCAGCGGCTGAACAGCATCATCACCGATTTTCTGGCTTACTCCCGCACCAAGCAATATCACTTCGTCAGAGCAGATCTGGTACAGCTGGTCGAAGACACGCTTACGCTGATGGACCACCGCATGGCCGCGGAAAAAACCGGGATCACTATCGAGCGCCGGTTTGCCGTGACCAAAGCGCTCACGATCGCCGACGGCGACAAGATCAAGCAGGTCTTTTGGAATTTCTGCGAAAACGCGGTTCGCGCTATGCGCGGCGGCGGGAAGCTCACGGTCAGCATCGAGCCGCTCGGCGACGACTGGCAGGTGGGATTCACCGACACCGGAGCGGGCATGAGTCCGCAGCAGACGGAAAAAATCTTCGAGCCCTTCCAATCAAACTTCGAGGGTGGCACCGGCCTGGGGCTGGCCATTGTTTATCAGATTGTGCAGGCACATGAAGGCAGAGTCTGGGCGCGCTCGAAACCGGGGCAGGGCGCGACGTTTCGTCCTGAGACTGCGGCGTTTGGATGCGGAGAAGACTGTTTCCTCATCTGCACCTTCCGCAAACGCCAACGAGACTCCGGCCGCCGTGCTCGCGCACCAGGCCGCAGTCACGGCGGGAGGAGGGGTGCGTGGCTAACATTCTGGTTTGCGACGACGAACGCTCCATCTGCGAAATGCTGGATATTGCGCTGCGCCGCGAAGGCCATCGCGTGGAAACGGTGCAGTCCGGGCAGGCGGCGAAGAACAAAATTGATGGCGCTCTTTATGACGTGATCGTCACTGACATCAAGATGCCGAGCATCGATGGCATCGAAGTGCTGCGGCATGCGCATCGCGTTTCGCCAGATTCGGCGGTCATCCTGATCACTGCGGTTGACGACTACGAAGCTGCGGTCGAGGCCGTGAAGGCGGGTGGGGCCTCTGACTACATTCGCAAGAATCCCGGGCTGGTCGACGAAATCAAGTTGGCCATCAACCGCGTGATCGAGAAGCTGGTGTTGAGCAAGCAGAATTTTGCGCTGCGTCGCGACGCGGCTACGCGCAATTCGCTCGACAACATCATTGGCTCCAGCGGGGCTATGGAGAAATTAAAGCAGACGGTTCGCACCGTGGCGTCGACCGCCAGCACCGTGCTGATTCACGGCGAAAGTGGCACTGGTAAAGAACTGGTCGCGCGCGCTGTGCACGTTTGCTCGCCTCGAGTCACGGACTCGTTCGTGTCGGTGAATTGCGGCGCGTTTCCGGAAACGCTGCTGGAGAGCGAGCTGTTCGGCTATGTGAAAGGTGCGTTCACCGGGGCGAATCAGAACAAGCGTGGACTGTTCGAAGTGGCTGACGGAGGAACGATCTTCCTCGACGAGATCAGCGAAATGAGCCTGGCCATGCAGGTGAAACTGCTGCGCGTGCTGCAGGAGCGCACGGTGCGCCCGGTCGGAGGCACCAGCGAAATCTCGATTGACGTGCGCGTCATCGCCGCCACCAACCGCGATCTCGATAAGGCCGTCGCCGAAAATCTTTTTCGCGAAGATCTCTATTACCGGCTGAACGTGATTCCCATCCGCGTGCCTCCGCTGCGCGAGCGTCCGGAAGATATTTCGCTGCTGGTCAACCATTTCCTCAAGAAATATGCGGCCGCGGCAGGGCGCAGCATTCTTCGCATTCATAAAGATTCGCTCAATACGCTGTGCGGCTATGAGTGGCCGGGCAACGTGCGCCAGCTGGAAAATACCGTGGAGCGCGCCGTCGCTCTCGAAACCACCGACGAGTTGCACGTGGAACTTCCGGTGGAACGTTCCAAAGCACGCGCTGCTGCCGCTGCTGCCGGGGGCGCCGGGGGGTTGCAGGATATCCCCGCGGGGTCAGTTTTGCCCGAGGGCGTGGGCATGGAAGTTTACGTGGCCGGAATTGAGCGCTCGCTGCTGCAGAACGCGCTCGACCAAAGCAACGGCGTGCAGACAAAAGCCGCCGATCTGCTGGGAATTTCTTATCGGTCATTCCGGCATTTGATGAAGAAGTACGAGTTATAGCTGTCAGCTATCAGTTTTCAGTTCTCAGCTAAACCTCGAGTGAAAGCGGGGCATGTCTTTGGGACTGGGAATTCTTAGCTGATAGCTGACGGCTGATAGTCGAGAGCCAGCCCCGGCTGCTGGTACTTCCCATTACGCGTCCATGCCTCGCTGTGGTAAACCTATCCCGTGCGCTATACGCTGCGCTTTCTTTGGAACGCGACGAAACACCATCGCCTGGCTCCGTGGCGGAGTCCTTATCTTTTGTGGCGCATTGAGACGTATACCGGGGTCAAGATGACGCAGATCGGGTTTCTGGAATTTTGGGAATTCGTGTGGCGCGAGCGGACCCATCTGTGGCGGTTTCTGAAGTGGACCGGCGAGATGGAACGCTATGCCCATCCCAGGCCTAAGAGTTTGTAGCCTGAGACGCCGACAAGCTCTACGCGCTTTTTCCCGCCGCTGCGCCTTCGCCCAGAATAATGCTCACTTCGTTGCCCTTGCCGGCTCCGGTAATCTGTGCGGCGTTGCCACGGTTGGCGGCGATTTCGAGGAAGCCCATGCTCCCCATGATGCCGAACACTTCTCCGGCGGCACCCTCTGCGTAGAGGGTACGGATTTCTGTGATCTCTTTGCTGCCGACGACCAGCTTGAAAGGCGCTGGGTCCGCTCCGAACAGCATGGGGGCGTCCTTGGGAGTGATGTTGGTGATCAGGTTGCCGAATCGGTCCACTTTCAGAATCACGGCGCGCATACGGTTCGCGTCCACGATTTTGGGCTTGGGCGCCGCGAAGCGGGTGAAGTCCTCGATCTCGTCGCCGAACTTGTGCGAATCGACCTGCTTGGCAAGATAGGCCGCTACGGGAGCGAAAATGTCGCGCGCGTGAAAGGTGTTGCTCACCGGCTGCAGAAAATAATGGTCGGAGTTGATGTGGCGCACGTGCATGCGCTCCTCCTGCGCGTAAACCAGGGAGAGCACGCCGTTATCGGGCGCCACAAAATAGTACTTGTCGCTGATCGCGATAATCGGCCGCCGCGCCGTGCCCACTCCCGGATCCACCACCACCAGGTGCACGGTTCCGGAAGGGAAGTAGGAATAGGCTTGCGAAATCGTCAACGCGCCATCGAGCACGTCAAACGGCTGCACAGCGTGCGAGATGTCGACGATCTGGGCGTCAGGCGAAATTTCGAGAATGACGCCCTTCATGGCGCCCACGAAATGGTCGTTGGTCCCGAAATCAGTGGTCAAAGTTACGGTCGGACGTGAAGGCACTTTCCCTCGCAGAATCGATGTTAAAAGGCAGGATATTTCCTTGTTTGAAGCTAATTTGTGGTGGGCCTGTGCGTCAAGGCACAGAGGTAATGGGTGAAGTCAGTCCACGACCAGATTGTGAGCGCTATGGGGATTTTCCACAAAGTGACCGGGCGTGCGCTATTTCAGGCTCGAAAGTTGTGCGTCGATCTGCTCACGAAATTGGGCGTAGTAGGGCGAAATGGCAGCTTGCTTCAGGTGTTCCGTAGCAATCTGAGTCTTGCCCAGACATAGCGCTATGTAACCCGTGTATAGATTTCTGGCAGGGCTGGACTTGGCTCCGAAGCCCCAAGTGCCGTCGTTCGTCTCAGCTTCTTCCATGAGAGTACGGAGTACCTCATGCATCTCACTGAACCGTCGAAACCACGCAAAACCTTCGGTTGCGATCCCTCGTCGCGTCGCCTCGATGACGGTCGGGAGGTAGTCCCCCTTGGGATCGACGTAGAACACATCTGTTCTCGGACATTCAGGCTGGGAGAACTTTTTGCGGACCGTGCAACGCAGGTGGCAGTGATACTCCTCGGGCATCAGCAAACCATCTTTGATCTTGATACCGGAGTGCGGTATGGCAGTGAAAAAACAACCGAGCCGGATGGAGAAAGAGTAGGTCGTGCTGCCAATCGCGGATGCTAAGTAACTGTTGAATGATTGAAAACTTAGCACGTCAATACGTGACTGACTAAACCTTCTAGCTGTGCGACTCGAAAATGAAGTCCACCCTGCGTCCCTGAGAACAGGGCGAACTACTTTCCACAACTCTCGGCTGACGATCTTGCTGTCCATCGCAACCGTACTCTACCCCGTAACGAGAGGAACGCCAACTGCTATAAACAGGCCTTAGCACTCATTTGACAGGGCGCCAAACGCACAATGCCCTAAAAGCCGGCTTCTACTCATAGCGCAGCGCTTCAATGGGATTCATCCGCGAAGCTTTCAGCGCCGGGAAGAATCCTGAAATAATTCCGACCGCCGAAAGAATAACGAACGACACCATCATCACGCCCATGGAAGCATGCAGAAATATTGCGCCCTCATGGTCGGTGGTTTTGTAGAACTCGTCATACAACGGCATCGGAGGAATCGCCCAGGTGAGCACCTCGGCCAGGGCGATTCCGATCAGCCCGCCGATAAAAGTCAGCACCAGGGCTTCCAGCAGAAACTGCACCAGGATGTGCCGCGGGCGCGCGCCAATGGCCTTGCGCAGGCCGATCTCCCGTGTCCGCTCCGTCACTGACACCAGCATGATGTTCATCACGCCGATGCCGCCCACGGCCAGCGTGACCACGCCGATCAGTCCCAGCACCGCCTGCAGGCCCATGGAAAACGCATTGATCATCGCTCGATCCTCGATGGTGTCCCACTCGGGCGTGGCTTTGTCGTCCTTGGGATCGAAGTGGTGGCGGCGCGCGATCACCTCGCGCACCGCGGCCAACGCCTTCTTGTTCAACTCGGCGGCTGTGGGCTGGATGATGATTTCGTCAGGATCGCGAATGTTTTTCAAGTCGCGCATCAGCCCGAACGGAATGAACCCGTTTTCGTTGTCCGGACCCTGGTACATGGAATCCTGAATCTTGTTGCGCATGGTCCCGATCACTTCGAAATCGAGCCCGCCGATCTCCACGTGCTGGCCCACGCCCGGCGCGCCCTGGAATACCTTCTTGGCGGCGCTATAGCCCAGGATCACCACGCGCCGGTGGTCGGCGAAATCGCCTTCATTGAAATAGCGGCCGTCATCGAGGATCAGCTTGCGCATTTGTCCGTAAGGCATTTCCACGCCGCGCACTTGCAGCGAAACCACGCGCGTGCCGATCTTGAAGGCGAGGTCGCGGTCGATCTCGCCGCTCACCGCGCGCACAATCGGGACCTCGTCGCGGATGGCTTCGACGTCTTCGTATTCGTAATTCACCTTCTTGCCGGCGCGCTGGCCTCCCGCCTGCAGACTGGTTTGTCCCGGCCAGAGAACGATCACATTGTTGCCCATGTTCAGAAACGCATTTAGGACGCAGCCGCCCAGGCCCTGGCCATAAGCTAACAGCAACACCACGGACGCCAGGCCCCATACGATGCCCAGCATGGTGAGTCCGGAGCGCATGCGGTCGCGCATCAGCGCCTGCCAGCCTTGCGAGATGAGTTCTTTCAGAAACATGGAAGATCAGGGGTTAGAAATCAGGGACCAGGGCTTAGGGATCAGGGGGTAGATTTTTTTCGCTTTCCTTGCCCCTAATCCCTAGCCCCTGCCTTTACTGAACGTGGATATCGCCCGAGCCCGTGCGCACGGCCAGCAGCGGACCGCCGCCGCGAACTTTGCCATTGATCGACTTGCGGGTTTCTTGTACGCGGCCCTGCACCGTCATCTCGACCGGGGCGTCGATGTCTACTGTGCCCGAACTGGTGGAGATTCTGGCTTCGAAGGCCGCATTGTTCGGCAGGCGAACGTGAACATTGCCGGATCCGGTTTTTATGTCCCACGATCCGCTCTGCGTGCCTTCGGCGGTAATGTCGCCGCTGCCCGCTTCGGCGCGGAACGCTCCCTGCACGCCGCGCGCGGTGATGTTGCCGGAACCGGTGTGCAAATCGATGTCGCCCGCTCCGGTCTCTTCCACCACCACGTCGCCGCTGCCTGTGCCTCCGCGCACGGGGCCGGAAATCTCGTGCGCCCGCACGTCGCCGGAGCCGGTCTGCAAGTGAATGTCGCCGGTGAGCCGCGCCAATTTCAGGTCACCCGATCCGCTCTGCAGATCGGCGTTGCCGTGCAGGCCTTCGATGGTTTGGTCTCCTGAGCCGGTGTGGGCGCGCAGCGCCGTGTCTGCGGGCACTGTGATTTCGTAGTCCACGGAAATGTCACGCGCTTCCACGTAGTCGATTCGAATGCTGTTGCCTTCCTGCCGCACCGGAGGATTCTGCTCGATCGCGGTGACGTCGGTTTTGCGTTCTCCACGCAGCCAGCGGTCGCTGACGAAAATCTTGCCGCGAATTGAGACCGATCCCGCAGGGCCACTTCGAACCGTGACATCGCCGGAATGGGTGAGCACCTCGAGGTCGACCGGGCCGGATACCTTCAGCGTGCGCTCGAACGTTCCCTGCGGTGTGGATGCGAAGACGGCGGTGGTGGAGAAACATACGGCCAGAGCGATCGCCAGGCCTGCGAAGCGGGCCGGCGCAGAGGACAGAATGCGAATGCTGTGATGTTTATTCATATCGGAGTGACTCCACAGGTGTCATTTCCGCGGCGCGCTGGGCGGGATACATGCCCGCGGTCACGGTGATTACAGAAAGCGTCAGAATCGACGCGACGATTGAAATCCACGAAACAATGGGATGGGGAACGAAGTCGGGCAGAGGCAGCGCTTCCATCGCGGCGCATAATCCCAGGCCGAAAGAAAGCCCGAGGACTCCGCTGACGATGGTCAGCATGGCTGACTCCGCAAAAAACTGCCGCAGGATATCGCGCTTGGTTGCGCCCATGGCTTTGCGCGTGCCGATCTCGCGAGTGCGCTCCGTCACCGAAACCAGCATGATGTTCATTACCCCAATGCCACCCAGGCACAGTGTGACGATGGCGACGCAGCCGAAGAAAATGGTAACCACGCCGAAAATCTTGTCCAGAAGCTTGGCGCCTTCCATGGTGTCCCAAATGAACAGCGCATCTTTGTCGAGCGGATCGAAATGGTGCACGCGGGCCAGCGTTCGCCGCACCTGTAAGACAGACGCTTCATGGTCCTCGGGGTCACCAACCTCGAAAACAATATCGTCGAGGTAGCCGCGCACAATTCCGGCACCCTTTTTCTCTGGAGGAGGGAAATCCCGCGAAACGGCGGAATATGGAGCGAAAAGATAGTCGTTGTCGGGGCCGCTGTAATTCGAGTTCTGATTTTTCTCTTTTAAGACGCCGACCACGGTATAAGGCACGCTCTTGATGAGCAGGCCCGCGCCAATTGCGGGTTGGCCAGGGAACAACTGCCGGTAGGCTTTCGATCCCAGCACCACCACGCGCCGGCCATCGCGCTCGTCATCGTCTGTGATCAGGCGGCCCTCACTGATCAGCAGCGAGCGGAAATCCTGGTACGACGGCCACATGCCCACCACGCCGCGGCTGGCAGAATTATATTGGCTGACTTCGGGAATGGTACGCCGCAACTCCGGGCTGACGTTCTTGACTAGGTAACACTCGGCGCGGATCAACTCGGCGTCGTCCACATTGAGTTGAATCTCGCGCCCGGCAGCGCGTCCGCCGACCTGAGCACTGGTGCGTCCGCCCCACATAATGACCAGATCCTTGCCCAGAGTCTGCATGTGCCTTTTCTGGTCGACGCTAAAGCCGCGTCCGAGGCCCACCAGGATAATCACCGACGCGATCCCCCACACGATGCCAAACATCGTGAGGAAGGTCCGCATCTTGTGAGCCCGGAAAGTGGCGAACGCCTGACGCAGGATTTCGGAGAGAGTCATAAGCGGCCGCCAAAGCTTGGAGCGTCAGGCACTAGAATCGTGAAAAACGGAGGCCAGACATCGGCGTTCTAGGGCCTGGCATACGAGCGTGTCGCATCACGGGACGGCCTCACCTTCAACGAGAAATAAGCGGCTCTTGGTGGCGCCTTGCCGGATTCCCCGGATTGCCTTATAGGCCGGCGAATCGTACCATTCGCGCGCTTTCTGCACGCTGTCGAAGCCAATGATTACGAAGTAGCCCTTGGGCGCTTCGCCCTCGAGAGGCTGCACGTCACCGCCGCGAACCACATAGCGCCCACCGTAAGACGCCACGATTTGCGGCGCCTTTGCGCCATATGGTTGCAGGGCAGTGGGATCGGTTATTTCAACTTCTGCGACGACGTAGCCGGGTGGCGTCTTGACTTGCTGCGCATGAATCGCTCTGGCGCCAACAACGCCGATCAAGACGCCAGCCAGCAACACCAGCGCAAGTTTCTGTTTCGTCTTCATGGGCTCATTCTCCCCTGTGCGTTCTTGCGAATAAGCACTAAGCCATACAACGTGGCTGGCGATGTGAGCTAAAACCTAAAACCGGCGTCTCTACTGCAGAACTACCTGATCGCCTTCCTTCAACCCGCTGAGCACTTCGGTTTTGGCGCCGTTGGAAATTCCGATGTTGACGGCGATTTTATCTTTGCCTTCTTTGCCCTTCGGATCGGGAATCTCGACCGAGGCCTTCTTGTCTTTGTCGTAGAGAATTGCCCCTTCGGGAATCTGCAGCACGTTCTTGTGTTCTTCCAGAATGATTTCCGCGTTGGCGGTCATTTCAGCTTTGAGCTCGCCACCCGGATTCTGGATCGAAACCCGCACTTCGAACGTTGTGACGTTATCCTTCTCCACGCCCATGGGAGAAATCTTCGTGACTTTGCCTTCGAAGGTCTTGTCCTTGAACGACTCCACCTTGATGCGGGCGGGCTGGCCGAGGTAGACCTTGCCGATATCGCTCTCGTCCACTTTGCCCTTCACGTACACTTCGCTCGTATCACCCAGCGTCATCACCAGAGTCGCCGACGAACCCAAGACCAAGATCGAGCTGACCGCATCGCCCATCTCCACATCGCGCGAGAGCACGATGCCGTCAATCGGCGAAATGATGTCGGTATAGCTGAGCTGTTCGTTGAGCTGCGTGAGGTTCGCCTGGTCCTGCACAACTTGCGCCTGGGCCTGTGCGATCTTTGCCTTCAGCACCGTCACCTGCGCCTTGGACACGTTCTGTTTGTTCAACGCCATCTCGTAATTCTTCTCGGCGTCGTCCAGCGCGGAGGCCGAAACCACTCCATCCTTGGCCATGCCCGTGGAGCGATCATAGGCGCGCTTCAACAGCGGCACGTCCGGACCTTCCGCGTCGACTTTGGCACGCTCGAAATCGGCCTGCGAACTTTTCAGGTTAGCCTGCGCCGCTTCCAGCGCGGCGCTTGACTGCGCGACCTGCGCCTCGATTTCCAGCTTGTCGAGCTGCGCCAGCAGCTGGCCCTTCTTGACGTGATCGCCGTAGTCCACTAGCAGTTTCTTCACGATGCCGCTGGCCTTCGACTTCACTTCCACCTTGGTGATCGGCGTGACTTTGCCTGTAGCGACTACGCTCTTGGCCAAGTCTCCCTTTTCCACTTTCGCCAGCTTCGAGGGGTCAATCTTGGTGCCGCCGCGCGTGGCCGCGAACACTCCCACCGTGATCAGCAGGACAATTCCCAGGGCTATGCCGCCATAAATGAATAACTTGCGGCGCTTCTTCTTATTATTTCCGTTTCCGTTCACAACGCCTCCTAAGGGGATGGTTCCACTCTTGATGGTTCAGTGATTCGATGCTTTCTGCTGGATAGGAGCCGTACGGCGCTCTCACTCCTTAATACGGGGCCAGACTGGTTTTTGTTCCAGAAAATTAGAATGCTCTACGGAAAGACTCGAAGACTGTCGGTGACAACGGCCAAGACCAATGCCACCTGCTAGTTAGACCGATGTTGTCCTGAAAGGATAGCGTACGACAGAACCGAATTTGTGGTCCCTCATCCATCCCTGCGCATACTCCGATTCATCGGCAGCCTGCCCAACTGCCAACACTGGGGAATTAGCAACTAGCCACTGCCTCAGCAACTGGCTTTGAAATGTTAGAATTAGCGTTCCATGATCGCCTTTGTGCTGCTCCGGGTCTTTCTGATCCTGCTCCTGGTCGCAGCCAATGCTTTCTTCGCGGCCGCCGAGTTCTCGCTGGTCAGCGTGCGCGATACCCGCATTCAGCAACTCATTGAATCGGGACGGATTGGCGCCCGCATCGTGCAGCGCCTGCACCAGCATCTGGATGAGGTGGTGAACGGCGTCCAGCTGGGAATCACCATCGTCAGCCTCACTCTGGGCTGGATCGGCGAGCCTATGGTCGCGCGCCTGGTGGAAGGCATGGAGTTTGTCCACCGCGTGCCCCACGCCGAGGTTTATGCCCACACCATCGCCATCGTCATCGCCTTCAGCCTGATTACGTATATGCACGTGCTCCTGGGCGAGCTCGTGCCGAAGACCCTGGCACTGCAGCGCGCCGAGCAGATTGCCTTGGCTGTGGCTGCGCCCATGGAGGCTTTTCTCACGATCACCCGGCCTATTCTTTTTGTCATGCGCCGGTCGGGAGGGTTGGTTCTGCGGTTGTTTGGCGCGCAGGACACGCGGCGGCGCGGCGCCATCCACTCGCCTGACGAGCTCAAGCTGATCGTCACTGCCAGCCGCCAGTTCGGACAGATTCCTGAGTTTCAGGAAGAGATGATTCACAACGCAATCGAACTCGACAACGTCACAGTCAAAGAAGTGATGGTGGCGCGACCCGACATTTTCTCGCTGCCTTCTGATCTTCTGCTCGACGACGCGCTGGCCCGCGTGGTGGAAGGGCAGCATTCGCGCATCCCGGTCTTCGACCCGCAACGTGGCCCGGAACACATTGTCGGTGTCCTTTACTACAAAGACCTCATGCGCTGGATGCGCTTGCGCCTCAGCAATCTCGGTCAGACCACGGCCACCCGCATCTCCCGCATGCAGATCGGGCAGATCATCCACGACGTGCTGGTGGTGCCTGAAACTAAAGTGCTCGCGGAGTTGCTGGCCGAGTTCAAAGATCGACGCCGCCATCTCGCGGTGGTGGTCGACGAGTATGGCTCAACCGCGGGAGTGATCACGGTCGAGGACATCCTCGAGCAGCTGGTGGGAAATATCGAAGACGAGTTCGACGTCTCGCCTAACGAGCCGGCGCTGGACGACGAATCCGTGCTCGTGCTGGAGGGCTCGGTCAACATTCGCGACTTGGAAACGCAGCATGGCCTGAGTCTGCCCCGGGACGCCGGTTTTGAAACCCTGGCCGGATTCATCCTCGCCCGCCTGCAGAAAATCCCCAGCCTGCGGGAATCGTTCGAATATGAGGGCTGGCGCTATACCGTGGAAGAACTGGAAGGCCACCGCATCGCGAAAGTGAGAATCGAGAAGGCCGCCAAAGTGGAAGGCGAGGCCGAAGCGGCTAAGAGCGCGGGAGACTGATGAAACCTTCCAAAGCTTGTCATCCTGAGCGGAACATGATGGCGAGCGAAGCGAGTCAGCATGTGTAGTCGAAGGACCCCTGAACTGATGACGTTGTTTGAGCCGCCGCAGGGAATTCTCGCGATGCTTTGCTTGTGATACGTGAGGCCCGGGTAGTGAACTCCTTGATGTGTCCGGATACGAAGTCGGCGTGCAAGGGGTCCTTCGATTACACAACAGCTTCGTATTCGCGAAGCTGTTACTGCGCTCAGGATGACAGGCTGAAGGGAACCGCCAACTGAGAACCGTCCTCCAACGCGTGCTCTACACGCTGCCGGTAATCTGGCTGGTGGTAAGCCTCGTCTTCCTGCTCATCCATCTCGTGCCCGGAGATCCCGTTCAGCAGATGCTTGGGGAAGGCGCGCCGTCCGCCGACATCGAGGCTACGCGCCACGCCTACGGCCTCGACGCCCCGCTCGGCGACCAGTACATCCGCTACTGGAAAGGCGTGCTGCACGGCGATCTCGGTCCTTCGTTCCGCTATAACCAGAGCGTGACGCGGCTCGTGCTGCAACGTTATCCCTACACCTTGAAACTTACGCTGGCTTCGCTGTTCATCGCGATCACTCTTTCCATTCCGGCCGGCGTGCGGTCCGCGCAGCGCCGCAACCGCTGGGACGACCGCCTGCTCTCGGTGGTCAGCCTGTTTGGCCTGTCGTTTCCCAACTTCGCGCTCGGACCTATCCTGATTCTTCTTTTTGCCATCAAGCTGGGATGGCTCCCCGTCTCCGGCGCCGGCTCGTTCGCGAATCTCGTGTTGCCCGCGGTGACCATGGGCAGCGCCCTGGCCGCGATCCTGACGCGCATGGTGCGCACCTCGATGCTCGAAGAGTTGAGCCAGGACTACATTCGCACTGCCCGCGCCAAAGGATTGCCCGAGCGCACCGTCGTCTACCGCCACGCTTTGCGTAACGCCATGATCCCGATCATCACCGTGCTGGGCCTGCAGTTCGGCGCGTTGCTCGCTGGCGCCATCGTCACCGAAAAGATTTTCTCCTGGCCCGGCATCGGCCGCCTCACCATCGACGCCATCTCCAGCCGCGACTACTACCTGGTGCAAGGCTGCATCCTGGCGATCGGATTAACGTATGTCGCGGTGAACTTCCTGACGGATGTGCTGTATTCGGTGGCGAACCCGAGGATTCGGCAGTAGCGGCGCGCTGAACGAAAAGTATGAAGATAATCAGAAAGCCGAGGCTAATGTTGCCAGCTATCAATCTTACGGTGGCAGTGATCCTGTTTGCCATCGGCTACACTCGACCGAAAATCGCATGGGCGCCCGTCCCGTGGGAAATAGCCCTGGCGGACTCAATCAACGCTCCTGCTAACATGATGCGATATCTTGTCGAGAAAGGTTTCGACAAGCATGTGTATCTGCATTGTTCCGACGCAAGTGCCAAGACTTGTTTTTGGATCGATTGGGTAGTTGAGAATCTGGTGTTCCTTTTGGGCATTCTTTTCGTTTGGTATTTCGTCGGGCTCGAAATTGAAGCGGGTCGGCGACGGAGCAGAGCCACGGCACGGTTTGGAACCCTTACAAGAGTGCTGACGGACGCTGGCCTTCTGTTATTAGGGTCGTTCTTTGCTTTTCTCACTGCGGCATATTTGAGGTTTGACGGAACTTTCTACGCTTTGTTTTATCTTGCCTGGGCACTGGCCATAATAGTCACATACGGTAGGGATATCGTGAGCTGCATCTTTCGAAGCCGAGAAGCCCAAAATCACGTTTCGTGAGCATCCTTCGGGCTCCCTTGCGAAGGTGGTGAAGTTTCGAGCTTGAACAATTTCACACCAACTCAATCACAACCCGCTGCCCCACCAAAGCCGCCGCCCGCTGCAAACTCGACAACGTGATATCGCGTTTCGGATCGAGAATACGATCCACCTGCGAGCGGCTCGTCTTCAGCAAGACGGCCATACGCGCCTTGGAAATCTTTTTCTTCTTCATGGCTTTGGCCAGTTGCCATGCCACGACCTCCTTGACAGCCTGCGCTTGCGCTTCCTCGAAGATGTCTTCCTTCTTCAGGAAATCGTCAATGCTCGATCCCAGATTCCTCTTGCCCAATTTGACCCTCCAGTATAGGCGTACCATAAAAGGTACGCATGCTGTTTAGTACAGCTTTACGTCGTCGGCAGCACCTTGATCGTTTGCAGCCACGTCTCCACCAGCTTCGGCCACGCGGTGACCGGAAGCTCCGTTCTGCGCAGGCCGTAGCCGTGGCCGCCGCTCGCGTAGAGGTGCATTTCCGCTGGAACCTTGGCGTTCTTCAGCGCGAGAAAATACACGGTCGAGTTCTCGACGTGCACCGGATCATCCTCGGCTTGCACCAGAAAAGTCGGCGGAGTCGTTTCCGTGACGTGAATCTCGGCGTTGGGTGCGAAGTTCTGCTCCGCCATCGCTAAATAGCCGGGATAGACGATCACCGCGAAATCCGGCCTGCAACTGACTTTGTCGGCGTCATCGACGGAATCGTACAGACGCTGCTCGAAATGCGTGCTGAGCGCCGCGGAAAGATGCGCCCCGGCAGAAAATCCGAGCACGCCAATGCGCTTGGGATCAATGTGCCACTCCGCCGCGCGGGAGCGGACAATTCCGAGCGCCCGCTGCGCGTCCTGCAACGCGGCGGATGACTTGGGATACGGCCCGGAGTCGGGCACGCGATATTTGACCAGCACGCACGTGATGCCTGCCGAGTTGAGCCAATCGCACACTTCCGTGCCTTCGAGGTCGATCGCCAGAATGTGATAGGAACCGCCCGGGAAGACGACCACGGCGGCTCCCGAGTTCTTTCCAGCAGGAGAGTAAACCGTGAGCGTTGGCACCGAAACGTTGCCTAGACGAATCAACGGTTTGCCCGCGATCAGATTATCTTTGGCGGTCGTCATGTCGGCCTCGGCGCTGGCATTGGGCTGAGCTCCCGGCGCGCCATGTGGCCAGAGGTTCAGCGTCGTGTGACCGGGCGCAGGCTCCCATGCAGGTTTTTGAGCGACAACGACGGTTGACAAAGTGATCACTGCGGCAAGAAAACAAAATCTCCTGCGCATAAGGAACACCCTCCTGCTGAAAAGTGGATTCGCAGTGCAACGATAATCTCAGCCACAACCCCCGCGACGCAACTGTCGAGTGCTCGAACGGGAGTGGCTTGAAGAGGATCGAGCCGTGTAAGATTCGGCATCGCTACCTCCGCCATCTCGTTGCGTCGCTGGGTCGCCGGAAATGCCCGGAACAATCCGCTGGCGGCGGCGGGTGTGGTGCTGGTCGTGATCTTCGTGATCCTCGCCGTGTTCGCGCCGTGGATCGCGCCACGGGACCCAGCTGCGATCGATCTTCCGACGCGCCTCGACACTCCGTCTCCCGCGCACTGGTTCGGCACCGACGAGCTCGGGCGCGACATTCTCTCGCGCACCATCTATGGCGCACGCATCTCCATGTTGGTGGGCAGCTGCGTGGTGCTTACGTCGCTTGGGCTCGGTCTCATCATCGGCTCGATCGCCGGCTACTACGGCGGGGGCGTCGACCGCTTCGTCAACATTGTGTTGATGAACGCGTTTCTATCATTTCCTGGAATTCTGCTGGCAATCGCCTTCGTTGCCTTCCGCGGTCCGGGAATTTTCAATCTCGTGGTCGCGCTCTCGCTTGGGGGATGGGTCGGATATGCGCGGTTGGTCCGTGGACAAGTGCTGGCCGCCCGTGAACGCGAATTTGTCGAGGCCGCACGCGCCCTTGGCGCCAGCGACGTGCGCATTATCGTGCGCCATATTCTGCCTAACATTATTCAGCCGGTGATCGTGCAGGCCGCAATCGGCATGGCCGGAGCAGTCCTGGCTGAAGCTACGATGAGTTTTCTCGGGCTCGGCGTGCCTCCGCCGACGGCCAGTTGGGGAGCTATGCTGAACGACGGCCGTGCCCATCTTTTCGACGCGCCGCATCTGGTGCTGTTTCCTGCGCTCGCGGTGATGCTGGCCGTGTTGTCGTTTAATTTTATCGGCGACGCATTGCGCGACTATCTCGATCCCCGTTCCCGCATCGAAGCGGGGCTGTAAGAACGCGTCGGTCGCAATGATGCTGTCCGGGAACGGGCGCCGCTTTCCTTCGCTCCAACCTTCGTTCTGGACTTTGCCCGGGCGGCCGCCGTGGTCGCAAGCCGCTGAAAACACGCCGGATCGAGTTCTTGACATACATTACAAATTGCAATACTGTTATTGCGATGTGAGATATGAAGCTGGGTGAAAAAATCCGCTACCTGCGCGAAGTGGAAGGTTCGTTGCGTGGCCTGGGGCGTCCCATGACGCAGCAGGAAATCGTGCTCGCGCTTCGTCAGGAACTGGGACGCGGCCGGGGGCTGACGAAAAATGGGCTGACGAAAAACGGGCCGGCAAAAAATGCTGCGGCAAAAAAGACAATCAGCCAGTCTTACCTCTCGCAGATCGAAAGCGGGGCGCGGCCGCACATGACGCAGTCTTCGCGGGCGCTGCTGGCGAAGTTTTTCAAGGTGCATCCGGGTTTTCTGGTGGATGATCCCGAGGGTTATCACACGGAACTGACTTCGGATTTGCGCACCACCGAAGGGCAGCTCGATGTCTGGCTGCTGCAGGGTTCGGAGAAGTTCGCCAGTGACGCCGAGGTTAGTCACGTGCTGATCAAGGCCGCGCGCGAAAAAGATACGCGGCGTTGCCTGTTGCTGTTGGGTGCGATTCTGGATACGCCGGGACTGGCGGACCGTTTGCTGGAGGCTTTGCGTCCGGAACTGATGGCGAAACATAACCACCGCGGTGCCGGTGCCGAGGGGAGGCGAACCCGATGACTACAGCCAAGATGGACTGGTCAGATTTCTATTTGATCTGTTTCGCGGTCGGCTTCTGCTTCAGTTTTTTTTCTTTCGTCTTCGGTGGCTCGCGCTTTGGCCGCTTGCACCTGCCGCATTTTCACGGTCACGCGGGGGGAGTGCATGTGCCTTCTGCCCCCGTTGCCGCGGGTCATGCTCCGGCGGCTGGCGCGCCGCACGCGACCGCAGTGGGGCATTCTGCCGCGACTCACACCGCAGCGACACAAGGCGGCCGGAGCGGTGTGTCGCCTTTTAACTTCGTTACGCTGACGGCCTTTCTGGCCTGGTTTGGCGGGACCGGATATTTGCTGACCCGTTATTCCACGCTGTGGGTTGGCATGGGATTGATGTTGTCCGTGTTCAGTGGTTTGCTGGGCGGCGGAATCATTTTTCTGTTCCTGAGCAAAGTACTGATGGCGGACGAACAGTGCATGAATGCCGCGGATTACGAAATGGTGGGCGTGCTCGGCAGGATAACAAGTCCCATCCGCGAAGGCGGGACCGGAGAGATTCTTTATTCGCAGGTTGGAACCCGGCGGGTTTGCGGCGCGCGCAGCGAAGATGGCAGCGCCATCGCCAAGGGAACCGAAGTGGTGGTCACGCGCTACGAAAAAGGGATTGCCTACGTCCAGCTGTGGAGCGAAATGTCTGGGGAGTAAGAGATCAATCACTGCTGCATTGTGTTTGGAGATTCTATGAATCGGGATTGGTACAAGCCGGCGGTTTGGCTGATGTGGCTGGTGCTTCCGGTCACAGCGTTCAAGTACTGGCGGAACTGGGACGAGTTACCCATGCGGATGGCGGTGCACTTCGACGCCAACTGGCGGCCGAACGGCTATACCTCGCGGGAGGGATCGTTGATGCTGGGGCTCGGCATCATGGTTGTCACCCTGATCCTGTTCACGGTGGCAGGCTTGATCGTGCGCGCTCTGAAGCCGGCTGCGTCATGGCCGATGCTGGTGGGTTTTTATGTGGTGCTCGGTTTTCTGTGGTTCGGAAACAACTCGATTGTCGAGTGGAACCTGAACCCGCCGCCATCCCACTCTGAGTTGATGGGTGCAAAATCCCCGATGGGACGCGACCCGAGCGAAAAAAAGTTTCTCGCACTGCATTTGTAACAGGAGGCGTTATGTTCGGGCTTTCGACGGTAGTGACGATTTGGATTTTCGCCGGGCTGGGAGTGATGGTCATCCTGTTCCTGATGAGCGGAATGGCCAGGCTATATCGCAAAGCGGGGCCGCACGAAGCACTCATCGTGTACGGCCTGGGCGGAACGCGGGTGGTTCAGGGGCGCGGCACTCTGGTATTTCCCATGGTGCAGATTTGCCGCGACCTGTCGCTCGAACTGATGTCGTTCGACGTGGCGCCGCAGCAGGATCTCTACACCAAACAAGGCGTCGCGGTGACCGTGGAAGCTGTGGCGCAGATCAAAGTAAAGTCCGACCGGGAATCGGTGCTGACAGCGGCCGAGCAATTCCTTACCAAGACTGATCAGGAGCGCGAAGGCTTGATCCGGTTGGTGATGGAAGGCCACCTGCGCGGCATCATCGGCCAACTCACGGTGGAAGAAATTGTGAAGCAGCCAGAAATGGTTTCCGATCGTATGCGCGGAACGTGCGCCGAAGACATGAACAAGATGGGCCTCGAGGTGATTTCGTTCACCATCAAAGAAGTGCGCGACAAGAACGAATACATCACCAACATGGGCAAGCCCGACGTGGCGCGCATCAAGCGCGACGCCGATGTGGCTGCGGCCGAAGCCGACCGCGATACCGCGATCCGGCGGGCTCTCGCCCAGCGGGAATCGGCCGTGGCCAAGGCGCAGGCTGATCAGGAGCGGGTACTGGCGGAAACGTTGTCGCTGGCGAAGCAGGCGGAATCGCAGCGCGATTTGGAAATCAAGAAAGCGCAATACCTGGAAGTCACGAAGCGGCAGCAGGCGCAGGCGGACAAGGCGTACGACATCCAGACCAACATCATGCAGCAGCAAGTGATTGCCGAACAGGTGAAGGTACAGCAGATCGAGAAAGAACAGCAGGTGAAGGTACAGGAAGCCGAAATCAACCGCCGCGAGAACGAACTGATCGCAACTGTGCTGAAGCCGGCGGAAATCGAGCGTCAGCGGATTGAGACTCTGGCTGCCGCCGAAAAGCAGCGCCTGATCGCGGAAGCGGAAGGCCAGGCGTCGTCGATTCGTGCGCAGGGCGAGGCTGAATCCGAAATCATTTTCAAGAAAGGCGAAGCTGAAGCCAAGGCCATGAACGTAAAAGCCGAAGCTTTCCAGGAATACAACCAGGCGGCAGTGATCGACAAACTGTTCGCCATCATGCCTGAAGTGGTGAAGGCGTTGGCCGCACCGCTGGCTAACGTCGACAAGATCACCATCGTGTCGACCGGAAACGGCGATGCCTCCGGCATGAACAAAATCACCGGCGACATCACCAAAATGGCAGCGCAAGTGCCGGCGTTGTTCGAAACGCTCTCGGGCATGCCGATGTCGGAACTGCTGGGCAAAGTGCGCCAGATCGGAGATAAGGCTCCGAAGCCGGACGCGAAGCCGGTAGATGCACCGAAGAGGTAAGCAATGCTCGCGTAGGGACAGCCGCCTCGGCTGTCCCGCCGAGCGCAGCGAGGCAGGGAAGTTATTCGCGAGTTGGGCCTTAGTCACACAGAAAATTGCAGCCGACTTTGGAGCTGATTTATGAACAAACCGAAATACACCGGATTAGGCATCGCGCTCGGAGCCGCGCTGGGAGCGGTCGCTGGAGTGATGGCCGGGCACGTCGCGATCTGGCTGGGTATTGGCGTCGCGATTGGCATGGTGCTCGGCGCGTCGGTCCGCCGGATGGATAGTGAATGTCCGGAGTGTGCCGCGATTCACAAGAAACATGAAGTCAGAACCAGGCAGTTAGAAAGCTGACTCGGCTCGAACGAGGTTGTGGCAGGGAAACGCACGAGAATCTGAGCAGTGGAGAAAAAAGGGATCCTTCGTCTCCGCGGCTGGTCCGCTTCGCGAACCATCCACTCCGCTCAGGATGACAGTTCGGAAATTGCAGTAGCTAGGAGCTAGTAGCTAGAAGCTGAAGCCAAAAAAGGAGTCCACCATGGCATTACTAGAGCGCGTATCCACATTAGTCCGGGCCAACCTCAACGACCTGATCGACAAGGCGGAAGAACCAGAAAAGATGATCAAGCAGGTTATTCTCGACATGCAGAACCAGTTGCTGCAGGTGAAGACGCAGGTGGCCATCGCCATCGCCGATCAGCATCTGCTGGAAAAAAAGCAGAAAGAAAACGCAGACAAAGTCGCCGAGTGGATGCGCAAGGCCGAACTTGCCGTCGACAAGAAAGAAGACGACCTGGCACGGGCGTCGCTGCAGCGCGTGGAAAGCTATCGCGAGTTGAGTGAGAACTTTACCCAGCAGGTGGCCGACCAGAAAGCGCAGGTGGAGAACCTGAAATCCGCGCTGCGCAAACTGGATCAGAAGCTCACCGAAGCCGAGGCCAAAGCCGAGGTGCTGATGGCGCAACAGCGCCGCGCCCGCGCCGTGACCAAGGCCAGCGAAGCGCGCATGGCCATGGGCGACAGTTCCAAGGCGGCGACGTTTGACCGCATGAAGCGCAAGGTGGCGCACTCGGAAGCGGTGAGCGAGGCGAAGTCAGAGATCGCCGGGTCCGACATCAACGACCGCTTGGCCGCGCTGGAGAAAGAAGACCGCATCGAGCAGTTGCTGGCTGAGTTGAAGGGCAAGCGCGGCGCTTAGGGGAAAAGCGTGTTCAGGATTATGCTGATGAGCGTCCGGTGGCCCTTCTCTGCCGCGGCCATGCTTCTTGGTGGGTTAGCCAACGGCCTTGCGTTCTTGGTCCTCGACCGGATGAGCTCGCTCGGACACCGGGTTGGTATCTGGCGCACTCCAAAGGACTGGGGCCTCTATCGCGAGTACTGGCGAATAGCACCAGAGAGGAATTGGTCAAGGGAGCCGATCACGATCGCCCTCTTGAGCTTCGTTCTTGCCGGGTACTTGATGTGGCTTTCGATGAAATGCGTCGTCGTGTCCCAATAACCCAATAGGAGATGGCCGAAATACCATTTACAGATGCCAAATGGTATTATATAATGCCACTTATGACAAACCTGTTGACAGTGGATAGGGCGGGACGCGTTGTACTGCCCAAGCCGGTGCGGGACGAACTGCAATTGAGTCCCGGCGATTCACTGGAGCTGGAGAGCTCGGAAGATCAGATTGTTCTGCGGCCAGTGCGGGGAAACGGACCCCTGCGCAAGAAGCGCGGAGTGTGGGTATTCCGCACAGGCCAACCGCTTTCCCTGGAGACGGTGAACGAGACAATGGCAGAGGTTCGGCGGGAGCGCGACCGTGACAATCTGCGCGTGCCTGACGCCGGCGGGTCTGACATCAGCGCCCTCCAACGCAAGCGTGGAAAACCCCGTTGAAGTGGTTCTTCGATACCTCGGTGCTCATTCCGGTTTTCATGGAAGACCACGAGCACCACGAGGCGAGCTTAACGGCCTTTATTGCCGCTGACAAGAAGCAGGCCTGCTGCGCAGCGCACAGCCTGGCGGAACTCTATTCCGTCCTTACGCGGCTGCCAGGGAACCGCTTGAGCGGAGAACAGGTCTTACTATTTCTGGAGGCCATCGAAGAGCACCTCACGGTGATCGCGCTCGACAGCCGGGAATATTACTCTGCGATTCGGGAAGCCGCGACAAGCGGCATTGTCGGCGGGATGCTCTACGACGCTCTGCTGGCGCGCTGCGCGCGGAAGGCTGCCGCGGAGGTGATTTACACTTGGAACGTGCAGCACTTCCGGCGATTGGGTCCCGACGTGGCGAGCCGCACCAAGACCCCGTGAGCCGCAGCCTACCCGATGCTAAGATACTCAATTGAGTTGACGACCTGGTCCGGGGTGCTTACATCCCTTGACCAGCGGGTGGCATCTCTCCAATACTGGTGGTCGGGTTCCGAGCCGGGGCTCTGGGACGCCGCAAACGAGCTGCGCCAGGAACTGCCAATCTACTATCGTTTCTAAGGACCGTTCATGAAGAGAGTTGTAATCGTGGGATTACTTGCGCTGGGATGCTTCCTGGCGGGATGTGGCACGACCCGAACCGCCACGACCGCTGCAGGCGGCAATTGGGCAGCAACTTTTCAAGGCCCGCCCGCCAACGAGACACTGTTCAACTTCATAACCACGTTTACGGTTAGCGACACCGGGGCATTGACTGTCACCAACTTGAATTTCCTGACGGCCGGGCCGTGCTTTCCTGTGACGGGATTGGGAGAAACGGTGGGCGGGACGTTCGATGTGACCTCAGCGGTAAGCGACCCCACGGCGACAGCGAACGTTACTTTCACGGTGAACGGCAACGGCAACTTGCTCACCCTCACGGGGACGGCGACCGGCGTGACCAATACCGTCGCTCAGACTACCACCTGGAACTCCGTTACCGGCACCTGGACGCTGTCGGGAAGTTCAAGCTGCACGCTCGGCATAACGTCTCCCGGTGGCACGTTCACCATGTGCCCCAACAGCCTGACTTGCACCACGACGTAGAACTCTGGGTGGGGACGGGCACTCTTGTGAGCCTGCCCTGAGGGAAGCCGAAGGGGCCGGCGAGCGCAACTCGCCCCGCGAGCTTAGTGCCGTCAGAACCAGTCGCTGCGATAGGCGACCCACCAGGCGATAAACACGATCGGGACGGTAGCGGCGATGCCCCACCACAGCGGGAGCAGAAAGTCTGCCGCTAGGCCCAGCACCATGAACACCATCCAGAAGACCTTGCGCTCCATGAAGCGATTGTAGGCCAGCCGCTCGCGGGGTGCCGAAACGGCAAATTCGCCACATCAGAAGGCCGCAATCCAAATTCCCGCCCTGCCCGTACTACTCCTGAAAGCAGTTCGAAAACAAACAGGAGAGATTATGAAGACGAAGTTTGTGGTTTTGTGTCTGGCTATTGTGACGATGTCGGCGCCTATGCTGATCGCCGGTTCCAAGGATCCGATGGTGGGTGGGGCGGCGATGTATGCCAGCAAAGACATCATCGACAACGCGGTGAACTCGAAAGATCACACCACGCTGGTGGCCGCGGTGAAGGCGGCGGGCCTGGTGGACACGCTGAAGGGCCCCGGCCCATTCACCGTGTTCGCGCCGACCAACGAAGCATTCGCCAAGCTGCCGGCGGGCACGGTGGAGACTCTGCTGAAGCCCGAGAACAAAGAAATGCTGACGAAGATCCTCACCTACCACGTGGTTGCGGGCCGCATCAGCGCTGCGGAATTGAAGAAGCAGATCAGGGAGGGCAACGGGCAGGCCACGCTCAAGACGGTGAGCGGTGGAACGCTGATTGCAATGCTGCAGGGCAGTTCGATTGTGCTGAAGGACGAAAAAGGCGGAATGTCCACCGTGACGATCCCGAACGTGTTTCAGTCAAACGGCGTGATTCACGTAGTGGATGCGGTAGTTCTGCCGAATTAGGTTCCAGGGCAGACATGGTACGTTCGCGGCGCGACCGCAATTAAAACGCCCCGGCCTTAAACCGGGGCGTTGTTTTCTTCCGGTGTACCCTGTGCGTCCTAGAACATATTCCACAAGAACTGGTTGTAGACGTCGTGATGGTACTGCACCTCGGGCGCTTTTACGAACGTGCCGAGCAACCGTGGACAGCGGTCGGCGGCGGCCTGTTTCAGGTCAGCGTAGCGGCCTTTCACGTCTGCGCCCAGAAGTTTTGTGGTCCAGTCGGCGTTGCGGAAATCCTCCAGCGCGGTGTAGATGTTGTCGGGCAGATAGCGCTCGGCCTGGCGCAGGTTCTTGATCTTCGAAGTTTCACCGTCAATGCCGCTCTTGAAGATCGCGAGCATCACTAGGTACGGATTCGCGTCGGGAGACACGGAGCGAACCTCCACGCGCATGCTCTTCTCATTGCCGATAGGAATTCGGATCATAGAGCCGCGATCCACCGGCGAAGCCTTGATCTGGTTCGGTGCCTCGAAGTGCGGATCGAGACGGCGATAGGCATTCACGCTGGCGTTGAGCAGCAGGCAAATGTCGTTGCCGTGGGTGAGAATGCGATCCAGAAACGCCCAGCCCATCTTGCTGAGTTTTTCTTCGCCCTTTGGATCCCAGAAAAGATTCTTTCCGTCTTCGCTGATGGAAACGTTGGTGTGCATGCCGCTGCCATTCACGCCCACGACCGGCTTCGGCAGGAACGAAGCCGTCAGTCCCATGTTGGTGGCGACCTGGCGGCAGATGAGCTTGTAGAGTTGAATCTGGTCGGCGGCGGCAACCACTTCGCCGTAGCCGTAATTGATTTCAAACTGCGAGGGCGCCACTTCAGGATGGTCTTTCTCGTTCTGGAAGCCCATGGCGCGCTGCACTTCGGCCGTCGTGTCGATAAACGTGCGCAGCAGATCACCGGGTAGCGAGTGATAGTATCCGCCGGTGTTCACGTATTCGAACTTGCCGGTTTCGTAGTAGTGGCGCTCGGCGTCCGGAGTTTTGAACAGGAAGCCTTCAATCTCATTGGCTGCGTTGAGAGTGTAACTGTGCTTCTTGAACAGGCTCTCGGCGTAACCTTTGAGCACGCCGCGAATGTCGGCCGAGTAGGAAGTTCCTCCCTTGTCGATAACTTCGCCGAATACCAGTACTTTGCCGGAGCCGAACACATCGGACGGCGCCCAGTAGAAAGCGGCCCAGTCAATGCCAAGGCGCAGATCGCTCTCGCGCTGCGCGGTGAAGCCGCGAATGGAGGAACCGTCGAACGTGAGGTTATCCCAGCTCTTGATGAGGAATTTCTTGTCGTAGTCGAGCATATGCAACCGGCCTTCGAGATCGCTGAATAGCACGGTCACGGCCTTGATGCGCTTCTCATCGGTCAAATACTTGAGCCGCTCCTCCTGAATCTTGTGCATGGCAACGCGGTTTTTGCGTTGCTCTTTTGCCTTCAGGTTGAGGTCTTCCAGTTCGTCGTAAGTGAGTGCCAGGAAATTCCGCAGTTCGTTGGACATGGATGTCGTTTTAGTCTCCTAAAATTAGTTCACCGGTAACAATGTGACGGATACAAGGGGTTGCGTGGGCTGGTGATCAGCAGGGAAGAATAATGCCCGGGGCAGTCCCCTGCCAATCGAAAAAGCTGATGGGAGGGATAAAAGAGATTTATTCGGAACCGTGCAGGACTGCCAAGTCTGGGTGGCCCCTCGACTGCTCACTGGATCTTCCCAGGCTGGATTTCCTGGCGTCATTTCGGTTCTAAAAAGCCCCATTGCTGTGCCAGGGGAGCTCTCTTAACTAGGGCACTCTCTTCGCCTCGATCTCGCCGTCAGCAAGCGTGTAGAGAATTCCGGTGACCCTGCCGGATTTATCCCGAACGAACCGCTCCACCCAGCCATCTTCCCGGGTGAAGAACGTGTCGTGCTGGCCGGGGAAAAGTTCAGTGGGTTCCTCGCCTGCCCAGGATTCAGACAGGGTATCGCCTTTGCGCACGACGGAAACTTCGCCGTTTTCGCCGAGCCGATAATGGCCGCAGTACTCGTCCAGGACATGATTCGCGATCGCGGAAGGCTTCCGGTCTTTGTTGGGGATGTCGGTTTCCTGGAAAGCGATCCTCTTCCATTCGCCATTCTTGCAGGTGAAAACCACTGTAACCCTGCTGGTAGCACCCCACTTTATTCCCACCTTCTTTTCGTAGTCCATCCAGTGTTTCGAGTAATTCACAATGGCAACTCCGCTAGTAAAGACCACACGAGAATCTTTTGGCTCCTCATCTGTTTCGTTATGTATGTTGCCTTCGGGACGCTTGACCGCAGCCAGAGTTTCCTTCTTTCCCACGACTGTCCCGCCGTCATCGGTAGTGATCGCATCGTCGTCGATTAATTTGTCAAGCGTTGCCGCATCTCGATTGTGAAAAGCCGCCCACGTCTGGTGGATGACCTCGCGCATCGCTTGTTCCGTCGCAGGGCATGCAGCCTGAGATTGATTCTGCTGGGCGAACAGGCGCAGACATGACAGCAGCGCCACGAAAACGATGGAAAGCGATCTGGTGTTCATGCGGACCTCACTTGATTTTCTTAACATGGATTTCCTGCCCGTCATTCCTGTGATATGTGTAGCCGGTCACATGGCCCTGAGCATCGCGGACAAACTGGGCACTTCCGAGATCATCTTTGACGAAGAACGTTTCACGACCCAGGGGCAGGTATTCATCTTCATCCTTTCCGGAACCGGACCATAGCTTCCCGTCCTTCAACGAGACGGTCTCCACTGCATCACCCGGACGCCACAGATATTGTCCGACGTAATCTTTATAGACACTGGTATCGACGGCAACCGGCTTGTGAAAATTTACTGGCAGATTGTCCCATTGCCGTGCTACCAGCAGCCACGAACCGTTTTGCTTAATGTAAGTCTCTGTTTGACGCTGTTCGCTGATGATGTCGGCATCGGTAAACTGCTCGTGTAGGGTAATTCGGAAGTTGACCACTGCGGTATCGCCGTACACGTGGATGACGTAGTCACGAGGATTCACCGAGTGATCGTAGCCGGGGGGCAACTTCCCAACGTGTTCGATGAATTGGGTTTTTGTGTGAAGCTCTCCATCATCGGTGCTGAAGATGCAATCATCCGCAACGTAACGGGACCAAGCCGCCATATCCCGCCGGAGCGCAGTCTCCCTCAGCGCGTTTCGGACCTTGAGCACCTCCTGTTGGTCAGGCGACAGCTTCGGCTGATCCTGGGCGAAGAGCATGCTGCCTGATATACAGAGTGCCACAAGATACGTGAAGGAACGCATGTGTCCTCCTGAACGAAAGCTAGTTACAACTCGGTCGGCGAGGATTTTACCTTAGGGCGCGGATTCAGACTCAACCATCGTGGCGGTGGACGATGCACACGCAGTTACGGTCCAATCGGTGCAAAAGCGGCAGCGCTCCACTCACTCATGGAATGCTCAGCCCCGCAGTCCAGGCACTTCGTCGCGGCAAATTGAGTTCTGCAATTGGGGCAGACGGCCCCTGTCTGGAATGTGTCAAACGCCTGTCCGCACTTTCCACACTTCCAGTATTCTCCCAGCGGCGGCGCGGTCTTGCATGCCGGGCAGGCAAATCCCTCCCGGCGCGGCAGCTTGGCGAAACGCAACAGCGCCCGCGCGTGCTGTAGGCCGCCCCAGCAATTCATTAGCACGAACACGGAGATGGCGCCCAACCAGAGGTCTTGCTCCCAGAGGGCGAGGCCGATGAACCCGGCTACGCCAACCAAGCCTAGGATCGTGGCCACTAGTAAGCTGCGGGCGCGTCCCAGCACAAACCAGAGCAGCGCGCGAAGAATCTGGCCGCCATCCAGTGGATAAATGGGCAGGATGTTGAAGATCAGCAGTCCCGCGTTTATGTAAAAAATCGATCGCAGAAGTCTGAGGAGATCGGGTGCCGTCCCCGACCACCCCGATGACCGGCCTAGCGTGACGACTACGTAAAGAACCGGCAGCAGCGCCACGTTGACCAGCGGTCCCGCCGCGATGCTCCAGAGTGTCGCGCCGGGTCGAGCCGGCGGATCGACATATGCCACCCCGCCGAGCGGCCACAGCACGATTTGATTCGCCTTACCTCCAACTTGCCGGCAGGCCAGCGCGTGCCCAAACTCATGGAGCGTCACAATCAAGAAAAGCGCCAGATACTCCAGCACGTTCCAGGTGATAGAGGAGTAACTTCCCTTGCGGCTCTGGATTTCATACACCGCCACCAGAAACCACGACCAATGCAGAAAGACGTCAACCCCAGCGAAGCGAAACAGGCGGATCGAACCTTGGTGGCTCGGCATGTGCGCAGTTTAATTCATAATTCCAACCCGCGTCGTCGGGCACGTCCAATAACGAATCAGAGACGAGGTTTGAAACTTTGCTTGCAGCGACAACAGCGGCGCCACTACCGGTGAGCCGAGGCTCCCGCCGCCAGCTCGCGCAGTGTGCTGAGGAATCCGGCGGCCGTGGCTGGATCGGCGAGTGCATCCAGGTTGACGGTGACGGAAAACTGCGGAGACTCAGGGCGGAAGCGTACTTGCAGCACGTCTTGCTGCCGCACCGTCATCAGTGCATTCAGTTCGGAGGTGGGATCTTCTTTCCAGTGAGTGCGGGTGGTGAGAATGAGCGGGCCGGGATGGTGAACTTCCCATTCGCGTTGGTCGCGCAGGCGTCCCACACTGCGGCTGCGGGCCGACCAGCGATGGCGCACCACTTCCAAATGAAAGCTGGGTGAGCCGCCCAAGTCAGCCTCGAAAGTCAGTGTCTCTTTTTGTTTGTGCCAGAAGTCGAGGATCCAGTGTGCTGGAAAGGGCCGGCGGAATTGCATGGTGACCCGGGCATCCTGAAACCCGCGCGAGGGAAACTGAAGCCGCGCATGTAAGCGGTAACTGCCAAGCCATCGCGAGTCGACCACGCGGCCCTTGCCCGCACACGCTGCCTGCACCCAGCGCAGCGCTGCCTTGCCCTTGTGCCGGTTGTAGAAGATAAACGCCAGGGACCACAGCCCCAACCAGAGCATCATGATGGCGACCGCGGCGATAACGTCAATCAGCAGAAGGCGTCCCACAACGCTTCCTCTGATGATGATGGTACGACCAAGGTTGCAGTGAGGGCAAGAGGCCCAAACGTGCCATTTTGATTTTTCTGTGGGAAACCGAAAAGGCGTAGCTTCGGTCGTGCCTAGACAATCGTTTCTTAGCCGTTCCCGTGGGCTTCTGGCGCGGTTTCGGGATAGCACACTGCCCTGCCGCTACAATGTCGACGTGCTTTTCACCATTCGCGATTTCCGGCTCGACGATTTCGAAACCCTCTGGCATATAGACCAGGAATGCTTTTCGCCGGGGATTTCCTATTCCCGTCCGGAATTGAAGTTTTATATCCGCCGGCGAGGATCTTTCACCCTGGTAGCTGAAAAAGCGGACAAAGTGACCGAACCAGTGCCAGAGAAAGCGGCCTCGGCGCGTATCGAACACAAGATCGCGGGCTTCATCGTGACTCAGACCGGCCGGACCGGCCACATTATTACGATTGACGTCGTTGCGGCCGCGCGGCGCTCAGGAGTGGGATCGCAATTATTGCATGCAGCGGAGGATCGTCTGCGGACGGCCGGTAGCAAAGCGGTCAGCCTCGAAGCCGCGGTGGATAATCTTTCTGCACTGGCGTTTTACAAGCGACGCGGATACAGCATCATCGAGACTGTGCCGCGCTACTACTCGAACGGTGTGGATGCGCTGAGGATGAAAAAAGATCTGGCGCCCCGCGCCTAATTCCAAGATCTTAGCCCAAGACTGAAATCCGCCCGCGAACCCCGATGCAGGCGCGCGTACCGGTCGCGGGCCGCGCAAACTTGCTTCGGGCCCAACACACGCTTCTCGTTTACGTTTCGTTGTACAATGCCCGCTGCTTGCGAAGTTCAAAGAAAGCCCACCCCTCCGATTTCGGGCTGCCTCTCTCGCAGCTGATCAGACAGATTCTGTAGGAGGAAGAATTTCCATGAAGAGTTTACGAACAGTTGTGGCTTGCCTTGTCCTGTTGATCGCCGCTGCCACCTTGGCCAGCTCGCAGGCGTGGGTGCCTCTGGCAAACCAACCCAATCCCAACCTCGGACTGGGCAATCCGCTCTTGCTCACCGACGGCACCGTCATTGCACACGAAGCGTGCGGATCGACCTGGTGGCGGCTGACTCCCGATCAGTATGGCGATTACGTCAATGGGACGTGGATGCGAATCGCGTCCTTGCCCGCAGGATACGCGCCGCTCTACTTCGGCTCGGCAGTGTTGCCCGATGGCCGGGTCATGGTGGAAGGCGGAGAGTACAACGCCAGCACCCCCGGCAACTGTCAGGGTGTGTGGACGAATCAGGGTGCCATCTATGACCCCAAGTCCAATACCTGGACGTCGGTGGCTCCTCCCGCCGGCTGGCAAACCATCGGAGATGCCCAGAGCGTAATTCTTCCCAACGGAACCTACATGCAAGCCAACTGTTGCACGAAACAGTCCGCATTGCTGGATGCGCAGACCCTGACGTGGAAGGAGACGGGAAAAGGAAAGTTCGACGTCAATGACGAAGAAGGATGGACTCTGCTGCCCGACGGGACGGTGCTGACGGTCGACGCCTACGTCTTCAAGTACCGCGCCGACGGCATGAACTACGAAATCTATAACCCGGCAACCGGACGGTGGAAAAGCGGTCCGGCCAGCGGCACCGTGGTTCAGCTTTGGGATTCATATCCCAACGCGCAATACGCTTCGGACGAAGTTGGTCCCATGGTCCTGCGTCCCGACGGAACCGTATTCGCAACCGGAGCCAACGGCGCTCCCGGGGCCAATGGCGTCACAGCGATCTACGACACGCAGACCAAGACCTGGACTGCCGGACCCGATTTCCCCGATGGACTGGATATAGCCGACGGCCCTGCGGCTTTGCTCCCCGATGGCAAGGTTCTGGTGCAAACCAGCCCGGGCATTTTCGGCGTGGGATCCAAATTTTTCGTGTGGGATGGAAGCACTCTAACCAACGTGACGGCAGGCAACACGGATGCGCCCAACATTCCTTCCTACATTGGCAACATGTTGGTGCTGCCCACCGGCGACATTCTGTGGACTGACTTCGGCGATGTTTGGGTCTACCGCCATGGAGGCAATCCGAACCCCGAATGGGCGCCGCAGATCAGTTCAGTGCCTTCTGATATCAGTCGCGGAAAGTCTTACGTGATCTCAGGATTCAATTTCAACGGATTCTCCCAGGGTGCGGCGTACGGCGACGATACCCAGGCCGCAACCAACTATCCGTTGGTACGATTCACAAACCGCGAGACGGGCAACGTCTACTACGCGCGCACGCACGATCACAGCACCATGGCGATTGCCTATACCGGAACAGCGTCGACGAACTTCGATGTGCCCGCGCGAGCGGAAACTGGATTGAGCGATCTGCAGGTTGTGGCCAACGGAATCGCTTCGCCTCCGGTGACGGTCAACGTGCACTGAAGGTTGGGCCGTTAAAGTTCTTGCGATGAAAGTTGCGATTCAAGGCGAACGTGGTTCCTTCAGCCACGAGGCAGCAGAGAAAATGTTGCCGGGCTGCACCGTAGTTCCGTGCGGTCGCTCGGCGGAAGTTTTCGACCGGGTGGCTCGGGGAACTGCTGCTGCCGCGGTCATCCCAATCGAAAACACTCTGGCCGGGACCGTCGCCGAGCACGCCGATCTGCTCGTGTCGCGTGACGTCTTTATTCAGGGCGAATGCCGCCTGCGGATCGTGCACAACCTGATTGCCGCTCCCGGCGTGAAGTTGAGTGCAGTGCGGCGGGCATTGTCGCATCCCGTGGCTCTCGATCAGTGCCGCGATTTCTTTCGCAAGCACCCGCAGCTCGAGGCGGTCCCGTTCTACGATACGGCGGGCAGCGTCAAGCACGTCCTCGCAAGTAAGTTGAAAGACGCCGCCGGCATTGCTGGGCGGCACGCCGCGCGCGAATATGCTGGAAAAATCCTACAGGCCGGCATCGAAGACGATAAAAGCAACTTCACCCGCTTCTTCCTGATTCGCAGGTCCAGCGGCGGGTCGAGAGCGAGGTCGAAAGAACGAAAGGTGAATCAAGCGAGCACGTCTCCATCTGTGCGCTTTCGCGGACTGATTCCCCGCGGCGCGAACAAGACTTCCATCGCCTTCAAAGTGAAAAACGTGCCGGGCGCGTTGTTCAAATCCCTCAGCGTCTTTGCCCTGCGCGACATCAGCCTGAGCAAAATCGAATCCCGCCCCATGCGCGGACGTCCCTGGGAATACGTGTTCTACGTCGACTTCCTGCGCGGCGACGACGAGCCTGCCCGCAACGCTCTCCGCCACCTCGGCGAGGTCGCCGACTTCGTGAAGGTCCTGGGAATCTATCCGGGAGACTAGTGAGGACGTCGGACCTCGGACGTCCGCAGTTCGACGCCGGATTCGGGAATGCCAGCACTTCCGTTCACGTTTCCGTCGATTTCGCTTGGCAACTACCCATTATCCGCGTTAGCCTCGGCACCTCGGATATCATGCCACCCCACGGCAACCGGACTACAATTCAAGCCTGACGGGAACTTGCCGGACGGCGGGCTGAACCTTTTCCGAGAGAGTATCATCTAAACTTGAGCGAGTTACACTCAAGGAGACATATGAGCCAGCAATCACCATCCGAGCGCGCTCCTAAGTCCAAGGAAACCAAGGAAATGCAAGACCAACGAGCACTGCCAGTGCTTCCCGTGCGGGACACGGTTCTGTTCCCCCACGCGGTTTTGCCCCTTACCGTGGGGCGGGAAAGCTCGGTCCAGCTGATTAATTCGCTGGGTGAAGATAAGACCATCATCGTCGTGGCGCAGCGCGAAGCCCGTGTGGATTCGCCGCAGCCCAGCGATCTGTACACAATCGGCACCTCGGCCGTAGTCCACAAAGTCGTAAAAATGCCCAACCAGAGCCTGTTCGTGTTCGCCGAAGGCCTGGAGCGCGTGAAACTCGGCGAATTTACCCAGCTGACGCCGTTTATGCGGGCCAAGGTTATGGCTGTGCCCGAGCCGCCGCCTCCAGTCGTTACCTCGGAGATCGAGGCCCTGCAGCGCAACGTGCTTACCCTGTTCCAGCAGATTGTGGCGGGTTCGCCCACGCTTTCCGACGAACTTTCCACCGTGGCCATGAACATCGACGAGCCCGGCCGCCTGGTGGACTTCATCGCGTCCTCGCTGCCGTCACTTTCTACTCCCGACAAGCAAGACACGCTCGAGACCACCGACCTACAGGTCCGCCTCGAAAAAATCAACCAGCACCTGGCCAAGGAACTGGAAGTCCAGCAACTGCGCAACAAGATTCAGAGCGAAGTGCAGGACCGCGTGCAGCAAACCCAGCGCGAGTACTACCTGCGCGAGCAGATGAAGGCCATCCAGAAAGAGCTGGGCGAGCAGGATGAAGGCCAGCGCGACGTTGAAGACTTAAAGAAAAAAATCGAAGAGGCCGGCATGCCCGATGACGTGAAGAAAGAAGCCCTGAAAGAATTGGGCCGTCTTTCCCGTATGTCTCCGATGGCCGCCGACTATTCGCTGACCCGCAACTACATCGAGTGGCTGGCGGTGCTGCCCTGGGCTAAGACCTCGGGCGGAGAAATCGAAATCCCCAAGGCCAAGGAGATTCTCGACGCCGACCACTACGACCTGGAAAAAGTGAAAGACCGGATTCTCGATTATCTCTCCGTGCGCCGGTTGAAGCCGAATATGAAAGGCCCGATTCTATGCTTCGTTGGACCTCCAGGCGTGGGCAAAACTTCGCTCGGCAAGTCGATCGCGCGCGCCCTGGGACGCAAGTTCGTGCGGCTCTCCCTCGGCGGCGTGCACGATGAAGCGGAAATCCGCGGTCATCGCCGCACCTACATCGGCGCTTTGCCGGGTCAGATCATCCAGGGAATTCGCCGGGCGGAAACCAAAGATCCGGTTTTCATGCTCGATGAAATCGATAAAGTCGGGCGCGACTTCCGCGGCGATCCCGCTTCAGCCTTGCTCGAGGCGCTCGATCCAGAGCAGAATTCCAGCTTCCGCGACAACTATCTCGACGTAACGTTCGACTTGTCGAAGGTGCTGTTCATCACCACCGCGAACATGCTCGATCCGATCGCCGAGCCGCTGCGCGACCGCATGGAGATCATCGAACTGCAGGGTTACAGCGAAGAAGAAAAAGTACACATTTCGTTCCGCTACCTGATTCCGCGCCAGATCGACGAGAACGGAATCACGACCGAGCAGATCGAATTTCCCGAAGAGTCGGTGCGTTACGTCATCCGCCACTACACGCGGGAAGCGGGCGTGCGCAATCTGGAACGCACCATCGGCACAATCTGCCGCAAACAGGCGCGGCGTTTGGCCGAAGGCAAGCCCGAGAAGCTGGTAGTCACGAAAGAAATCATTCAGGAGTTTCTCGGCGGCATCAAGATTCGCACCGAGGGCGAAATCGAAGAACGCACGCAGCGGCCCGGCGTGGCCGTGGGCCTGGCCTGGACTCCGTCTGGCGGCGACGTGCTGTTCGTCGAAGCCAGCCGCATGCGCGGCAAAGGCGGCTTCACCATCACCGGCCAGATTCAGGACGTGATGCGCGAGTCGATGCAGGCGGCGCACAGCTGGGTACGTTCCAATGCGGAGCGGTTGGGGTTGGACGAAGAATTCTTCGCCAACCACGACATCCACATTCACGTGCCCGCCGGCGCCATTCCGAAGGACGGCCCGTCAGCCGGGGTCACGATTGTGACCGCGCTGGTGTCGCTGCTCTCCGGACGCCGCATCCGTCCCTTTACCGCGATGACCGGCGAAATCACGCTTAGCGGAAACGTGCTTCCCGTCGGCGGCATCAAGGAAAAAGTCCTGGCCGCAAAACGCGCAGGCGTTCGCGACGTGATCATGCCCGCTGAAAACAAGATGAACGTGCAGGAAGATCTCACGCCTGAGCAGATCGAGAATCTCACTATTCATTACGTGAAGACCATCGACGAAGCGCTGCATGTTCTGATTCCGATAGTGGAAGAGGGAACACCTGAGGCTCAGACCACACCGCCCGAAGGCTCTAAGGCGCCGGGCAAAGCAGTTCCGCCGGTCAGTGAACCCCAGCCGGTTCACGTATAAAGCAATCCGGAAGCTTACTCCGCAAACAACGGCCGGCCCCTTGAGAAGGCCGGCCGTTTTCTTAAGTACTCAGAGTCATCACCAGCCTTGTTCTTCGAAGGCTTCCCTTCGTGCGCCTTCTTGTCCTTCGCGGTAAATGCCCCTGACTCGAGCCACCACGAACTCCCGCTAGCTCTCTGCCCTCGAAGTTCGCACCCACTCGGCGATCAGCGAAGCCAGCACCACAAGAACGGTCGTCCAAACGATGTAGAGGGCTTCCATCTCGATCTGCTGGTGAAGTTGTTCGGCGCCTTCAACGCCAAACGAGTGCAACGCCTGATCCACAAAGGCGTGTATGCCCTCGGCGGCTTTCGACAGCACGCTTCCATCGTGGCGCAGGCCGCTTAAAGTGAAGCCGCTCAACAGGCCGGTCACCCCCGCCTGAAATCTCTCGCTTGCTTTTGCGACCGCGATCACCGAAAGCAGCATGCCGTTCACAATGCCCGCCAGCACGGAGCAGGGCAGACAATAGGCAACGTGGAGCCCCAGGTAAACCAGTGCCACGTTGATCACCACCCAGAGCCCGCCCATCAGTGGTACCCAGACAACGTACGACGAAGATGCCAGAGGCCCGCCAACGGTCATACTGCGCCCGATCGCACGATCCGCGGAGACCGGCATAGATACCTCCTCAAAAACTCACGAAGAATAGTGACGGTGAGTGCGGTTTCGTTACATTTCTCCCGGATCACGGCGCTCGCGATACACTGGCGACTGGCTACACCCATGCGAGTGCGCATTCTCTTCTTCGGCATGCTGAAGGATCTGGCCGGCAAGTCCAGCGACTTGTTGGAGTTGCCAGAGCCCGCTTCGGTCGCGGATGTGCTGGCGCACTATCAGTCGCATGTACCTCGCTTCAAGGATTCGCTTCCGTCACTGGCAGTAGCGGTGAATCAGCAGTACGCTGGCCCGGAGACCAAGCTGAGGCTCGACGATGAAGTGGCCCTGTTGCCGCCGGTGAGCGGAGGATCAGGCAAGGACGCGAACGAGACGCCCCCGGCGCAGCCGGTCGCGCCCCGGCGCTACGCCGCGGCTTCGATCCTTCATGCCGAAATCATCCGCGAAGAGATTGACACGCAGCAGGTTCTGGCCAGCCTCAAGCGCGGAGAAGACGGCGCGGCCGTGGTTTTCGAAGGTATAGTCCGCAACCAGACCCGCGGGCGCAAGACGCTTTATCTCGACTACGAGGCCTACGAACAAATGGCCTTGCAGCAGATGGAGGTGCTGGCCCAGCAGTCACTGAAACAGTTCCAGATTCGCGATGTGGCCCTGGTTCACCGGCTGGGACGGCTGGAGATCGGTGAGACCAGTGTGCTGGTGGTGGTCGCGTCCGCCCACCGCGCCGCCGCCTTTGATGCCTGCCGCTGGCTCATCGATGCCCTCAAGCGCACCGTTCCCATCTGGAAGAAAGAGTATTTCGAAGATGGCGCAGTGTGGGCCGCTGGCGAGCCTTTTCCCGCGGAAATTCCCCACGCAAATCCCCCTGGTTAAGACACCCCTGCCAACCAAGGACGCATCTAACTAACAGGGCTTCAAAGTTGGCGTCGCAATTGGGCTTCTGCAAACTGGGGCAAGGTATAATTTCCGTCAATTGTCTCCATAATCGATGAGCAAATCCTGCTTCCTGGCTCAATGGATTTTGAGTGTGCTGGTGTTGACCTGCGCCGGGCTGGCGCAGCAGCCTGCCCATTCCGATTCTGCAGAGACGCTGAAGGTCGACGTCAAACTGGTCAACGTGTTTGTTACCGTCACCGACGCCCACAGCGCTCCGGTGGGCGGGCTCACGAAAGAAAACTTCAGCCTGCTGGAGGACGGCCAGCAACAGAGCATTTCGATTTTTGAGAAGCAGTCGGCAGCTCCGCTCTCGATCGCTCTGGCGGTCGATACCAGCCTGAGCACGCGTCACGACCTGCCGCTCGAGCAGGCCTCAGCGAAACGATTTGCACACGCCATCCTGCGTCCCGTAGACGCGCTTTCGGTCTACGGATTCAGCGAGTACGTACGCGAGTCGACCAGCTTTACCGCCGACCTGAAGCGCATCGACGAAGGCATCGATCACATCCGTCTGGGCGCCGCGACTGCCCTCTATGACGCTATCTACGTGGTCTCGCGCGCCCTCGACCGCCGCCAGGGTCGCAAGGTGATCGTCCTGATCACCGACGGGGGCGACACGATCAGCAAAATAAATTACAAGGAGGCCGTGCGCGCGGCGCAGGAAGCGGAAGCCACGGTTTACAGCATCATCGTGGTGCCCATCGAAAACAGCGCCGGACGCGAAATCGGGGGCGAGCACGCATTGATCCAGCTCTCTGAAGATACCGGCGGCAAACATTATTACGCGACGTCTATAACTCAACTTGACGATGCCTTCCAGAAGATCAGCGACGAACTTCGCACGCAATATTTGCTGGCCTACTATCCGATTCACCGGACATCTTTTTCCGATTTTCGCCGCATCCAGGTCAATGTACTGGGCCGGCCCGAAGCCTCGGATTACCACGTCCGCAATCGCGCCGGCTATTACACTGTGAAATCGGACTTCTGAACCGGCTGATCTTAACTGGTTAGATCCTGTGTGATCGTGGGTTGCGCGGGGCTCGGGCGGTTGACACAGATGGCGGATATGCAGATATATTGGCAATACCTGATTTTACAGAGCAGAACCGGTTCGCGAATTGCTGTTTTCCTGCCTAAGCATCATTCAGGATCGCGAGAAGATTCAATCGCGAGAAGACAATATCGAGTTCGTGGTTGCCGATTATGAGGCGGGTTGTGAGTTAGTAAGCTGAGATTTTGTCTGACCCGGCCTGGCGATTCTCGGCTTCCGTTTCACGATGAGTCGCGGAAGAAATGATTCGTCAGAAGAAATCAGGGATGAATGTTTTGCAAAGGAAGGTGAACATGTTGTTCGATGCCAAATCTCCCCGCACTCACGCGCGAGGCTCTCACGCGCGGCGCTCCTGCGCGGGACCGACCCTGAAAACTCTTGCCGTGATGCTCTGCGTGCTGGCCTGCTCTGCGCTGATGCTGGCCCAAACCACGATTTCCACGGGAAGCATTCAGGGTGTGGTCACCGATCCGACGGGCGCGGTGGTGAGCGGGGCGAAGATTTCCATCAACAACAAGGCCACGGGACGCGTGATCACAACCACGACCACCTCCGCGGGCGCTTACGCATCGGGCGCGCTGATTCCCGGAGATTACACGCTACGAGTGGAAGCGGCGGGATTCAGCACATCGGAACTTGCCGTCATCGTGCAGGTCGGAGTGACTTCGACCGGGAACATCAAGTTGCACGTTGGCCAGCCCACGCAAGTCGTGGAAGTGCAGAGTAGTGAAGTCGCAGTCAACACTGAGCAGGCCACCGTACAGGGAGTTCTAACCACGGAGCAGATCGAGAACCTTCCAATCAATGGACGAAATTTCCTCGACCTGGCCCAACTGGAGCCGGGAGTGCAAATCCAGGACGGTGGAAATTTCGACCCCACCAAGAATGGTTTCTCATCCATTTCGTTCGGCGGGCGTTTCGGACGCACCGCCCGCATCGAAGTCGACGGCCTGGACATCAGCGACGAAACCGTCGGCACGACCACGCAGAACGTGCCCGAAGGCGCGATTCAGGAATTCCAGATTCAGCAGTCCTCGCTCGATCTTTCCACCGAACTCACTTCTTCGGGATCAGTCAACGTCACGACCCGGTCGGGTACCAATGCCTATCACGGCGAAGGCTATTACTTTTTTCGCGATCAAACTCTGGACGCCGCCCTGCCCGGCGGCAGCGACAATCCCTTTCAGCGCAATCAGTTTGGCGGCAGCTTTGGCGGCGCGATTCTGAAAGACAAGCTATTTTTCTTCCTGGATGGCGAACGGACCAAGCAGGACCTGATCAACCCCGTGCTGCCGAGCGGAGTGTTCGCCGGCGCCGCCGGAAGCTACAGCTCGCCCTTCCGCGAGGTGGAAGGCCTCGGGAAAATCGATTGGCAGATCAACGCCAGGTACCATTTTTTCTATCGTTTCTCCTACGATCAGAACCACAGCGTGCTGGCTTTCATCCCCAACAGCTTCCAGCCCTTCGGTAACGTGAATCACACGCCTGACCATGCGATGGGTCTGGACTTCAGCACCGGAAGTTACACGCACAGCATTCGTTTCGGTTACATGAAATTCCGCAACGGAATCGTCGACGCAACCGCGGGGACCAACATCTTCAATCCATTGCCCGGAATCGAGCTGGCTATCGGCAGTGATCCTGATTGCCTGACCGCCGGGGCAGATGCTTTTTGTTCGGGACCAAATTTCCTGGCTCCGCAACAGACGTACCAGACCGACCACCAGATCAAATACGACGGCAGTAGAGCACTTGGGGCGCACATTTTTCGCTACGGCGGCGGGTTCAATCATATTTTCGGCGGCGGCTTTGCCAGTTTCCTGGCGCTGGCCCCCGCGGTCGGATCGCCGCTCAATACCACGACCATAGCGTTCGCAAACAGCGGCTGCGCGCCCAACCCTCCCTGTTTCCCCGGTGGCTCGGCGAATCCGCTGAATTATCCAGTCAGTAACGTCTCCCTCGGCAACGGACAGGGTTATGACTCGGAAATACCAGCATTCGGTTTTCCTGCTGGCGGCAGCGGCCCCGACAACCGCATCTCGGCATATTTCGGAGATGCCTGGAAGGTCAAGCCCAACCTGACGTTGTCCTACGGGATTCGTTACGTTCGGGATTCCGGGCGCACCGACAGCGACCTGGCACCGATTTCGGCTCTGAATCAGTTCAACAATCAGTTCTATTCGAGCCTGGGCAATCGAGTGAATCAGCCCAATCTAAACTTCGCGCCGCAAGTAGGGATTGCCTATGATCCTTCGAGTAACGGTAAAACGGTGATTCGCGGAGGTATCGGCCTTTTCTATGAAAATTCGATCTGGAATAACATTGAATTCGATCGGCCGGCGCGATTGCAGAAAGGATTGTTCCTGGCGGACACAACCGTCTGCTCCAGCGGCAGTCCCCAAGCCCTGACCTTGCCGACGGGTACGACGGTCCCCATCACGTTTTGTGGCCAGCCGATCGGAAGCGTAGCCAGCCAGATTTCCGCTCTGCAATCGCAGTATCAAGCCGCAACCCTGGCGGCCGGGCCGGCCGCCAACCCCTCGTTCATCGGGACATCCCTGGCGGACGGGTTGGACGCCACGGGAACGGATCTGCTGGCGCCAACTTACGTCAGCCCGCGCTCCCTGCAAATGAACCTCGGCATCCAGCATGAGATCCGTCCAGGGATGGTTTTCACGGCGGACTATCTGCGCAACATTGAGACGCACACGCTGCTCGCAGTGGATACCAACCATGTAGGCGACTATCGCTTCCCGGCAATGAACTTCACCGGAGTTGTCACCGCTGCCATACAAGCGACGGTGGCGAATAACCAGGGGTCGGCAAATGCGGGTTGCGCATCCCTGAACGCAGGACCGGCCATGGTCAGCTGCTACCTCGCCCATTTCAACAACATGTATTCGCCAGCGTCTCCGCAGGGTGGCGGAACGGATCCCTACGCCGGCACCATCGCGGACTTTGCCTCTAATGGCCTCGATTCCGGCTATTCGTTGTGTAGTGGAGCACCCTGTCCCAGCGCCGCCTTCCCCGGCATCAACCCACTTGTCGGCGCCAACCAGATGCTGTTCCCCATCGGTTACGCGAAAAACACCGCGGTCCAGTTGTCGCTGAAGCAGCACCTGAAGAATCCGTTCCCAGGTATTACGAACTTCGACCTGCAGGTGTCTTATCAATTGCAACGCTACGTCGCCGCGGCGCAGGATAACGACTTCATCACGATCGCCACTGACTTCAACAATCCGCAGCGCTATTTGGGGCCGAACGGGCTCGACCGTAAGCACCAGGTATCTTTCGGCGGTAGCGTGGATCTGCCATTGCACTTCCGCGTGGGCATGATCGGACATTTCTACAGCCCGCTGCCCGTGACGCTTACTTTGAGTCCAACCGGAAACCCGGGCGGCATCTTCGTCACGGATGTCACCGGCGACGGCACTGGCGACGGCAGCTTTGCCTCCAACGGAGGCCTCGGCGACGTTCTGCCGGGAACCAACATCGGTTCGTTCGGGCATGGAATCAACCAGAACAACATCAACAAAGCCATCAACACCTACAACCATCTTGATGCCTCCCAGCCCACGCCGGCGGGTCAGGTGCTGATCAACAGCGACTTGTTCGGGGTGAACGCCACACAAAGCTTGTCGAATCTGCAGACCCTGGGGGGAGTGCAACAGCCCATCGCGCCTGCTCCCTACGACGAAGCCGGCATGGGCTGGCTGCGCGCCTTCGACATTAGTTTGAACTGGTTGTACAAGGTCAAGGACAAGGTCACCGTGCAGCCCGGAGTTTCGTTTTTCAATGTGATGAACTTTGCCAACTTTGACGGACCCGCAAACCCGTTGAGCGGAGTCCTGAGCGGAACTTGCGGTTCGCTCAACGGCACCGGTTTTGGGGCCCAGCCGCTCTGCCCCAGTCCGGGCCAGCAGAGCAACAATCGCCTGGGCCTGGGCTCGGGGGTTTTCGCGCTGGGATCTCCGCGCGTGATGGAGTTCTCGTTGAAATTCAGCTTCTAGCCAGCGTTTCGCATGCCATTTTGCTCCGGCTGTGTGCTCGTTGAGTGACGGCGTCGGCGTTTTCGCGCTTGTGTACAATGTCAGTCATGGCTTTCCGCACGCCGCCGGGCAATCCCAACGCCGCCAATCGCGGACGTACACCGCCTCCGGAAGATACTTTGGAAGAGGCAGCCTTTCTCAAGTCTTTGGGGGAGAAACAGAAGCCGGTGTCGGTGAAGCTGCTGGACGGGCAAACATTCCGCGGGTGGATTGAATACTACGACAAGCATATGGTGCGGCTTACCCGCGAGGGCGCACCCAACCTCTTCATCTTCAAGCACGAGATTATGTACATTGCCGAAGACGGCGGGAAGCGGAAGTGAAGCGGGCTTCGGGCTTTGGCTCTCGGGCTTCGGCTAAAACTCCGACAGTCTGGGCATATCGCTCGTTGCGCCCAAGCGCTGATGCGTCGAGAACGCATTTTCTCTACAGTTCCGCGAGGGTGCTAAGGTTGTTTAGCTGAAGCCCGAAGCCCGAAAGCCGAAGCCCAATTATGCCAGCCCATCGCGATAACTTCCTGCCTGCCATGTCGGCCATTGCCCGCGAGGCGGGAGCGCTGCTGATGCATTATTTTCAGAAGCACATCAAGATCGAATACAAGGGCGACGCCGACCTCGTCACGGCGGCAGACCGCGCTTCCGAAGCGCTGATTCGTGAGCGGATCCAGCAGCAGTTTCCCGGTCACGATGTGCTGGGCGAAGAACAGGGACTGAACGACCAGGGCAGCGACTACCGCTGGTATGTCGATCCGCTCGACGGAACCACCAATTTCGCGCACGGGTACCCGGTGTTTTGCGTGTCGATGGCGCTGGAGCACCGGGAGTTGGAGCGGCGGGAATCGGGGCAGCAAGCGCAGCTCATCGCAGGCGTGGTTTACGACCCCACGCGCGATGAACTTTTTTCCGCCGAGCAGGGCAAAGGCGCGCATCTGAATGGCGCAGCCATTCACGTTTCGCAGGCGGCGCAGTTGAAGGAGAGTCTTTTAGCTACCGGATTTCCCAGCCACAAACGGCACAAGAATCCGAACATTCATTTCTATCACCAGATCACGCTGCGCACCCACGGTGTGCGGCGCGCCGGATCGGCGGCGCTCGATCTGTGCAACGTGGCGAGCGGCCGCTTCGACGGATTCTGGGAATTCAATCTCAACCCCTGGGACACGGCCGCCGGCGCGCTCATCATAGAGGAAGCGGGCGGCAAGGTCAGCCGCTTCGACGGCTCGCCATTTGAAATCGACAGCCGCGAGACGCTGGCCTCCAACGGACTGATCCATCAGGCGCTGGTGCAGGAATTCCAGGAAATCTTCGCCGGCCGCGGTCTCGATCCGCTGCCCGATCCCCGCGATTACAAGAGATAAGATTCCCGCGTTCTTCCGTACCCTGTGTTCCTCTGTGACCCCTGTGGTTAGCAAGTTCTTCACCACAGAGGCCACAGAGGAACACAGGGTTCACACCTCCCAGCAGCGTTACAATGGATGGGGATCGCCAAGTTTTAGGCTGTCCCTCTATTTCTGACCGTCGCAGGTTCAACGTGATCGAATCACTCCTCGAACGTAAGATTGAAAAGCGCCCCGACAAAGTCAAGCTGCAAGGCCGCATTCTATTTCTTACCGAAGATCCGGAACTCATCCGAAAGCAGTTGGCGGGCGAAGACCTGCCTTGGGACACGAAGAATCCCGCGAATAATCCCAAACTGCGCGATGACATTTCAACCGACGAAATCACTCCCGCACATTACTGTTTCTATTTTGACGAAACCCTAGGTGAGATTCCTTATCTCGGCCTGAAATGCGGCAACCTAACGCCGATTGGCCGCGGTGACGTGAAGCGCGGCGGGTTCATCTGCGCAGTCAGCGGCAAGCGTCGCGGCAAAGGCTCCAGCCGTGAGCAGTCGCCCTACGCGGAAATGTGCGCTGGCATTCGCGTGGTGATTGCCGAGAACATTGAGCGCATCTACAAGCAGAATTGCCAGAACCTGGGCCTGCTGACGTCGACAAATTTCTTTTTGATCGACCGCATTCGCGCCGGAGAAGAAATCGCGCTTAGTGAATTCACGGCGGGCGAAGATGAGATCACGCGCCAAGTCATCGAGTATGGCGGCCTGTTTCCGTTCAACGTGGCCAGGATGCAGAAGAAAGTTTTTCTGCCGCCGATCGAGAACAAATTCCAATTCGTAGGGATGGGCAGTGGCTCACGCCTATGTCGCACGCATTCGATGACGTTGGCGGAGAAAATTTTCGCGCGCCACATGATCAACGAAAAAGGAAAGGTCGGTGTCCCTGCCGTCAAGCCCGGCGACACCGGCTTCGCCCGCGCAGACCTACGCTTTAGCCACGAATACGTCACACCCATGGCGGCAATCTTTTTCGAACGCTACGTCGGCAAAGATGCCAAGGTGAACGACGCGTCCAGCATCATTTTCTTTCGCGATCACCTGACCTTTCTAGACGAGGTAATCTCGGAAGAGAAAAAGAAACTCGGCCTGCTCGATCTGGCCACGCAGCTCAAACTGAAGCAGCAGGACTTCGCCGCGAAGCAGGGAATCAAGCTGCATGGCGAGTTAAAAGACCGCAAAGGTTCGGAAGGCATTTGCCATTCGATCGTGCTGGAAAGCTACGCCCTGCCCGGCCAGTTGAATATCGGCTCCGACTCGCACACGCCGCATGTAGGCGCGATCGGCTGCGTTGCCTTCGGCATCGGCACGACCGACGTATTCAATTCCTGGATCACAAAAGATGTGCGCGTAAAAGTCCCGGAGTCGGTGAAGATCGTCATCCGCGGTCGCAAGCACGAGAACGTCACGGCCAAAGATTTCATCCTGAAAATTCTCAGCCTCGACTACGTGCGCAGCGGCAAGGCTCTGGCCAAAGTGATGGAGTACGCTGGCGAGGCCATCGAAGATCTCAGCGTGGACGAACGCGCTACCATGACCAACATGGCCGCCGAAATCGGCGGCTTCACCGGCATCGTCGCTCCCGACAAAAAAGCTGTCGACTTCCTGGTCGAGCGCCGCAACATGGATCGCAAAAAAGCCGAAGCCATGATCGAAGGCCTCTACAGCGACCACGACGCGCAATATGCCCACGTGATCGAACTCGACGCCGCCGAGATCACGCCGATGGTGGCCACGCCGGGCGACCCGGGCAACGGAAAATACGTTCGTGACCTGAACACTCCCGTCCCGGTCGAAATCGCCTACGGCGGCACCTGCACCGCCGGCAAGAATGAAGACATGGACATGTACGCCGCCGTGCTGGCCGATGCGCTCAAACATGGCAAGCGCATCGCCGATTCAGTGAAGTTCTACATTCAGTTCGGCTCGCAGGAAACCCGCGAATACTGCCTGCGCCGGGGCTATCTCGACGTATTCCACAAAGCCGGCGCAATCGTGATCGAGCCCAGTTGCGGCGCCTGCATCAACGCCGGCCCGGGAGTTTCCACGCGTCCCGATCAGATCGTGATCAGCGCCCAGAACCGCAACTTCCCCGGCCGCAGCGGCCCGGGCCAAATGTATCTGGCCTCGCCTTACACCGTGGCCGCTAGCGCGGTGGCCGGATACATCGTGGAGTACGAGCCCAGCGAGAAGGAGGAATTGGTGGGGGCGTAGGTCACCGCCGAGGCTTGGATTTAGCGGCCTGATTCGTCCGGTTTCAGGGGGCCTTAGCGGTTGGCGGCTCGTAAGTGGTTGATTTCAGCTAGGATGGCTGAAATCAGCCACCCGGAACTTTGCAACTTTTTTGGCGCTGCTGAGTTCAAATAGGTAGGCGCTTCCAGACAGAGACGGTGGATCTGGAGCAGGGGGTAACAAAAATGCGATATCTAAAGTATGTGGCGTTACTGGCGGTTTTGATGGTTCCACTGGCTTACTCTCAAGCGCAGGTCAGTGTGGGCGTGGGCGTCGGCCCGGGCTATATCGGAGCGGCTCCGGTCTGTGCTTATGGTTACTACGGCTACTATCCTTACGCGTGCGCGCCGTATGGATATTACGGGCCTAGCTGGTTTGCCGGTGGAGTCTTCATTGGCGCCGGCCCGTGGTATCACTGGGGCGGGGGCGGCTGGGGCCGTGGCTACTATGGACGCGGCGGCTGGGGTTACGGACGGGGCGGCTACGGTTACGGGCGCGGTTTCGCAGGACGTGGTTTCGCAGGACGTGGCGCGGTCGGCGGATTCCACGGGGGCGGCGCGGTCCGTGGCGGAGGCGGATTCCACGGGGGCGGCGCGGTCCATGGCGGAGGCGGGGGCTTCCACGGTGGTGGCGGCGGACACGGTGGCGGCGGACACCGCTAAATCGATCACAGATCAATAGCGATCGGCAGCAGCGGCCGGCAAGCAACTCTTGCCGGCGTTGCTTTTTTCAGGTCCGACTCCAAACCTTCATGAGCACTTCATGTCCTCGGTGGTTGCCCGGCCTTCGCCCGCGCCAGCAGGACGAAAATTCAGCTCAACAAAACGAGCGCAAAGCCCTATACCCGCGGCCCGCGTTCTTGCTAGAATGTGCGGTTCCGTGCGGGATGGCGAAAATGCCCCTCGCCGTCGTAGTAAGATATTGGTATACATCTCAGGAGACAGAACCCTTATGGCCTACGTAATTGCCGAGCCTTGCATCAACACGAAGGACACCGCCTGCGTCGACGCGTGTCCCGTGGATTGCATTCATCCCAAGAAAGACGAGCCCGCCTATGCCACCGCCGAGCTCCTGTATATCGACCCGGTGGAATGCATCGACTGTGGCGCCTGCGTGCCCGTGTGTCCGGTGTCGGCCATTTTCGCGCTCGACGACCTGCCGGAGAAGTGGAACGAGTTCACCGCGAAAAACGCCGCGTATTACGGACGGTAGAGCAGCGGTTAGTTTTCAGCCGTCAGCGGGCGGGGAAGTCAGGCTAGGAAAACAAGCAGGGTCGAGTCCGGAACGAAGTTCGAGGCGTGCGTCCACTCACGGGCGCGCGCCTTTCTGTTTTTTGATCAAGACGCCGCCGCACGAAACCGGAGGTGCGTGTCCACACGCGCTGGGTGCCCCATTTCTCGCGTCCTTTGCGAGAAGTGGGGATTTTGGCTTTGCTCCGTGCAGGGCGGACACTCTTGTTCGCAGTTCTTGACCTTGGTATTTCGCCCGATTTTTCCCGAGCGCTAATAGCAAAGAGCCGAGTGCTGATAGCTGACGGCTGAGAGCTGCGTCCACTAGAATCGTCCCTACGCAGTCGAGTTCCCATGGCCCTGATAGAGTCGGAAGCGATCGTGTTGCGCACCTATCCGCTGCGCGAGGCCGATCTGCTGGTCACACTGTTCACGCGCGCGGAAGGCAAAGTTCGCGGCGTGGCGCGATCGGCAAAAAAATCGAAGCGTCGCTTCGGCGGCGCGCTCGAGCCCATGACTCACGTACGCGCGTTTTATGACGTCCGCGAGCGCCAGGAACTGGCGCGCCTCGACGCCTGCGAGGTCATCGAGTCTCCGCTGGCCACCGAAGTCAGTTATGCGCGCGCGGTCGCACTGGCGCACGTGGCCGAGTTGCTCGACGAACTTCTCCCCGACCGCGAAGCCAACGACGCCATCTTCCGCCTGACGCTCTCCGTGCTGCACGCCCTGCAGCATGTTGAGATCGGTGCCGCAACCATAACGACAGGTTCGGCGAACGAAGGCTCTGAGATGACGACAGGCCCGGTAGTAACCACCAGCTCAGACACGAAGAGCATCTCGGACGCGAGGTCGCGCACGCACACAACAAACGGCTCGGACATCTGGATGCCGGTCACGTATTTCGAATTATGGCTGACGCGATTAGTCGGCTTCCTTCCCGAGCTGACGGAATGCATCGCCTGCGGCCGCACCCTCAACGGCAGCCGCGCCTGGTTCCACGCCCTGGCCGACGGCCTCATGTGTCCCGACGACAAGCGTCTGGCGTCCTCCGAGATTTCAGGTGACTCGCGCGCGCTCGCGTCACAAATGTTCCGTGCCCCAGTCGAGAGTTTCGCCGGAACGCCGTGGCAAAAATCGCAAGCCGCCGACCTGCGCAAATTCCTGATCCAAACCTTGCAGCGCCACATCGAGAAAAAGCTGGTTACGGCGAGCATGCTGGAAAAAGGCGGGTTCTAGCGTCGGCAGTCATGAAGAACCTCGCTCCCGTCAAGTCTACTTTCGTGTACTGAAACGTCCACGAAAGTAGACCGTTTTTCCACAACTTAACTCCTTTCCCCTCATCGCCGGTCGAAATTATCAACGACTTAGAGGGAAATTCTCCGAAGTTTTCCACAGTGTTCCTTCAGGAACGTTTTGTAAATACGCGCTCAAGAACGCAAGCCCTAGCTGACGACTCCCCGCCGTTTCCATTACAATCATGAATTACCCGCTGGATTCCAATGGCGCTGTAAGGTCGGAAGCGACTATGCCGTGCGTCGTATCCGCGCCGCCAGTGAAGCAACTCAGGTGTTCGGTCTTGGGGTTCCAAGCTAAGAGCTAACAGCTAAGAGCTGAATCTGTGCATCCATCCACTGCCAATCCGCCGACGTTTCAGGAACTCATCCTGCGGCTGCAAACATTCTGGGCCGAGAGGGGATGCGTGCTGCAGCAGCCGTACGACGTCGAAGTGGGCGCGGGCACGATGGCGCCGGAAACTTTTCTTCGGGTGCTGGGACCCAAGCCCTACAAGGTGGCCTATGTGCAGCCCTCGCGGCGCCCGGCGGACGGGCGTTACGGCGAGAATCCCAACCGGCTGTTCAAACACATGCAGCTGCAGGTGATCCTGAAGCCTCCGCCGGAAAATGTGCAGGAGTTGTACCTGGAGTCGCTGGGCGCGCTTGGCATCGACCTGCGCCAGCACGACATCAAGTTCGAAGAAGACAATTGGGAAGCTCCAACGCTTAGCGCGTGGGGCGTGGGCTGGCAGGTGATGCTCGACGGACTCGAGATCACGCAGTTCACATATTTCCAGCAGTGCGGCGGCGTGGATTTGTTTCCGATTTCCGCAGAGCTCACGTATGGTCTGGAGCGCATCGGCGCGTTTCTACAGGACGTGGATTCGATTTACGACATCGTGTGGGCGCGCGATCCGGACGCGGGCGCCGTGGTGAAGTATGGTGACGTGCGCCTGGCCGATGAGCTGCAGTTTTCCGTCTACAACTTTGAACTGGCGGATGTGGAGAAGGCCTGGAAGCATTTCGATCTGTGCGAAGCGGAGTGCAAGGGGCTGCTGGAGAAGTATGCGGCGCTGACGAAAGATCACGCCGAGGGCGACGGGATCGCGCGAGCGAAGGCGCGGTTTCCTCTTCTCGGTGCGTACGATCTTTGTTTGAAGTGCTCGCACATGTTCAACATTCTTGATGCGCGCGGCGCGATTTCCGTCACCGAGCGCGTGGGCGTGATCGCGCGGGTGCGGGCGCTGGCGGTAGGAATCGCGAAAGCATGGGTAGATCAGCAGAAGAGCGAAGCGGCGGCTGAGAAGTCCGACGAGCCTGAACCTGTCCGTGCGACGAGCCTGAAGAAAGACAACGAGAAGCTGACGCCGGTGGGCTCGTAGCGCCGCCCTCGCGGCGGCTGTAGTGCGGCCGTCCCCGCTTGCGCATCGAGAACGAGGACGCTTTCGGGCAGCGGGCGAGACGCCGGCGCTACAACGTGACGGTCATCACATCATTGGGCGCGATGTTCTGAGAAACTTGGTGGATCGAAAGCATGGCAGATTTTCTACTCGAGATCGGGTGCGAAGAGATTCCGGCGCGAATGATTGACGCAGCCTCGCGAGAGTTGAGCGAGCGCGTTGAGGGGTTGCTGCGTCGCGAGCGGCTGAGCGCCGGGGAGATTACGCATTTCGATTCGCCGCGGCGGTTGGCTGTGCTGGCATCCGGAATTTCGGCGGCGCAGGCTGACGTTACGGAGCACGTCACCGGACCATCAGTGAACGTGTCATATAAGGATGGGCAGCCTACGCCTGCGGCGCTCGCTTTCGCGAAGAAATCTGGAGTGGACGTCGCGCAGTTGGAAAAAATCAGCACACCCAAGGGCGAGTATGTGGCCGCCAAGATCACGAAGAAGGGTCGCACCGCGGCCGAGATTCTCGCTGAACATCTGCCGAAAGAAATTTCCACCATTTACTGGCCGAAAAATATGTACTGGCGCAAGCCGAACGAACGGTTCGTGCGTCCGGTGCGCTGGCTGGTGGCGATGCTCGATGGGGAAACGATTCCGCTTGAATTCGGCGGGGTGCGGGCAGGGAAAACTTCGCGTGGGCACAGGATTCTGTCCGACGGTCCTGTGACAATTTCGCAGGCAGGATCTTCCTACATTGATTCTCTACGGGCGGCGAAGGTTCTGGGACGCGGAGAGCGTGAGCATCAGATTCGCAAGGCGCTCGACGCGGCGACGCGAACTGTTTCTGGTGCGCGCTGGCGGGAAGACAAGACACTGCTGGACACCGTCGTGAACCTGACCGAATTTCCGTCGGTGATCCTGGGAAGCTTCGATCCGCAGTTTCTGGCGTTGCCGGCGGAAGTGCTGGTTACAGTGATGCGCGATCACCAGAAATATTTTGCGATCGAAGACGCCGAAGGCAAACTGCTGCCACATTTTCTTGCCGTGCTCAATACGGACAGCGATCCGCAGGGGATGATCCGGCACGGGAACGAACGCGTACTGCGGGCGCGCTTTAATGACGCTCGGTTTTTCTGGGAGACCGACCAGGAAAAATCGCTACTGGAGCGGCTGGAGTTGCTCAAGCATGTGACGTTCCAGAAAGATCTCGGCAGTTACTACGACAAGACGTTGCGCGTGCAAAGGCTGTGCAGTTGGCTGAGCGAGATTCTCAAGCAGAATGGGATGGCGGTGCGTCCGGGCGTAATTCACAAAGCGGTTTGCCTGGCGAAGGCCGACCTGACCACCGAGCTGGTGAAAGAGTTCACGGAGCTGCAAGGCATTGTAGGCGGGTTGTATGCGCGCGCGCAGCAACTGGATCCGAGCTTGCCGGAGGCCACGCGTCTCGCCATTGCCGATGCGGTTTACGATCACTACAAACCTGAATCGACCGAAGATGACGTGCCGCGGTCGATCGAAGGGGCCGTGCTTTCTATCGGCGACAAGGCCGATACGATTGCCGGAATGTTTGCGCTGGGGCTGGTGCCGAGCGGTTCGAAAGATCCGTTTGCGTTGCGGCGGCAGGCGAATGCCATCGTGAAAGTCATCGCGGAGAAGGAGCTGCCGCTGCGCTTGACGGCGATGATGCGGGATGCGCGGACCGGGTATGCGAAGTCCGAGGCGGAGAAGAAGTTCGTCGATGAGGCAGCTTTCGATGCGTCGGTGAGAGCGTTTTTCCGCGAGCGGCTGGAATTTTATTTGAAAGATGTGCGCGGCTATGCGTATGACGTGGTGAAAGCCGTGCTGGGTGCCGATGCGGAAGATGTGGTGGATGTGCTGGCGCGTGCGGAAGCGGTCAAGCAGGTTTTGCATATGCCGGAATTCCAGGCGATTGGAGCGGCGTGCAAGCGGATGCGGAACATTCTGAAGCAAGCGGACGAAAAGGGGATCACGATAGCAGCGAAGTTCCAACCTCTGCCTGATTCCGCTCAGGAAGAGAAAGACCTAGCTGCCTACGTCGAGTTCAACGGGCCGAGAGTCAGCGCGCTGCAGAAGGAATCGAAGTACGGTGATGCGCTGCTGCTTCTTTCCACGGCGCGGGGACCTGTTGACGCTTTCTTCGACAAAGTGATGGTGATGGTAGACGACGAACGCGTGCGGGCGAACCGGCTGGCGCTGCTGCGGACTTTGCTGAAGGAGTTTTCCACGATTGCGGATTTTTCGGAGATCGTGACGGAAGGGAAGGCTTAGAACGGCGCCCGGGGCTGAAGCCCGCTTTGTGTGGAACGCTTTCCGCGGCCTTGAAAGGGCCGCTCTTCCACGGTCATGCGAAGGGCATTTTGTGCGCAGCGCATTTTAGGAAGCCGCGGAGCAAGATATCTGAATCTGAATTTGCAAAATCTCGAGACAAAGGACTCATAGTCATGGCGACGATCACTCTCCCAGAAACTCCAGTGCAGACTGGCAAGCAGGAAACCAAGCAAGAAACAAAGAAGTCCGCGACCAAGTACGTTTATTTTTTTGGCGGCGGCAAGGCCGATGGCGACGGCAAAATGAAGGACGTGCTGGGCGGCAAGGGCGCTGGTCTGGCCGAGATGACTAATGCCGGGCTGCCGGTGCCTCCGGGGTTCACGATTCAGACGGAGGCTTGTCGCGAGTACATGCGCAGCGGTGGAGTGTCGAAAGATGTTGACCGGCAAATGGAAGATGCGCTGGCGAAGTTGGAGGCGCTTCAAGGCCAGAAGCTGGGCGCGGGGGAGAATCCATTGCTCGTGAGCGTGCGCTCAGGCGCGAAATTCTCCATGCCGGGGATGATGGATACGATTCTCAATCTCGGGCTGAACGACGAGAGCGTGGTGGCACTGGCGAAGCTCAGCAACAATCCGCGCTTCGCGGCGGATTCTTACCGGCGGCTGATTCAGATGTTCGGCAACGTCGTGCTCGACATTGAGAAATCGGCGTTCGATGAAGTGTTCGATCACAAGAAGAAGGAGAAAAAGGCGAAGCTCGATACCGATCTCGATGCCAAGGCGCTGCAGGAAGTGATCGCGGAATATAAGAAGGTGGTGAAGAAGCATGCCAAGCGCGACTTTCCGCAGGATCCGCACGAGCAGCTGGTAATGGCTCGGGACGCGGTGTTTCGTTCATGGCAGAACGACCGCGCCAAAACGTATCGCCGTATCAATAACATTGACGACATGCTCGGCACTGCCGTTAACGTGCAGGCCATGGTTTTCGGCAATCTCGGTGACACGAGCGGCACGGGCGTGGGTTTCACGCGCAATCCCGCGATCGGGACGAAGGAATTTTATGGCGAGTTTCTTCTAAACGCGCAGGGCGAAGACGTGGTTTCGGGTGTGCGCACGCCCGTGCCTATCCTCGAACTGCACAAGATTATGCCCGATGTTTACAACCAGCTGCGCGACACCACGACCCGGCTGGAAAAACATTACAAGGACATGCAGGATTTCGAGTTCACCATTCAGGATGGCAAGCTCTACATGTTGCAGACGCGCAACGGCAAGCGCACCGGGCTGGCGGCGGTGCGGGTTGCGATCCAGATGGTGGAAGAAGGATTGATCACGAAGGAAGAAGCGATTTTTCGAGTCGAGCCAAACCAGCTTTATGACTTTCTGGTGCCGCGGCTGGATGAGAAGAGCACGAAAGTGGAAGTGCTGGCGACGGGATTACCGGCATCGCCCGGTGCGGCCGTGGGCCAGATCGTGTTCACCGCGGATGAAGCGGTCAAGATGGCAGGTCACGGCGCGGAGAAGAAACCGGTGATTCTGGTTCGCGCCGAGACGACCCCGGAAGACATTCATGGCATGGAAGTGGCGAAGGGTATTCTTACCTCCCGCGGCGGCATGACGAGTCACGCCGCAGTGGTGACGCGCGGCATGGGCAAGTGCTGCGTGGCTGGAGCGGGCGACATCG
>CAVVGM010000005.1:0-331515 GCA_963747805.1 uncultured Acidobacteriaceae bacterium | reverse complement strand
CCCGCGGTCGTCTTCGGACTATTTGCGCGATGGTTCCATCCGAAAGCTCTGATCGTTGGCTGGTTTGCTGGTATGTTCTGCGGCACCGCCATGGCTTGGTCTCAGAATCTGAAATCCGCAATATTTCCGCTACACATCGGAGGGACGACGCTTGCTTCTTATGCGGCGATTGATGCGCTCATCCTCAATTTGGCTGTGGCCGCGGGGCTGACGACCCTGCTCGGAGAATTTGGGGTTGATCGCGGTTCCGATGAAACTGTTCCGGCTGACTATGTGGAGTCGACGAGTTAACTGCCCGCGCTTTGCCGAAAGGCGAAGAGCAGAAAGGAGTCCTGGATATGAAACTGTTTCACGCCTTATGTCTATTGCTGCTTGCACCAAGTTTGGTGCAGGCACAGACTGGCTCTTCCTATTCAGATTCCTCGCGGGACAACTCGGATGTTGCCGCTGAGGTGAAGGCGCTTCGTGAAGCTCTCTTGCAAACCCAGAAGCAGGTGGCCTTGCAACAACGGGAAATCGAAACGCTGAGGGAGCGAAGGGAGACCAATCAAGATGCCCCAGTCAGCAATGTGCAAACGACGTTGCCCGCGACCTACACCCCTATTCATACCGTAAGTTCACCCATACTTCTGCCCAAGGACAGTTACACGGCCGGCTATTCTGCCAGTGAGCCAGCGACCGAGGGACAAGAAAGCGAATCGCCCTTTTCATTCAAGGTCGGCCCAGCGGTAATCACTCCCGGCGGGTTTGTGGACTTAGAAAATATATTCCGCACCACCAACACTCAGAACAACATCGCCACCAACTTCGCCGCTATCCCGTTCAGCAACACTGCGCAGGGGCACCTCACCGAGTTCCGCACGACCGCGCAGTACTCCCGCTTCGACATAACTGTCAGAAACAAATTCGGCGCCAACGATGTGACTGGTTACTGCGAGGCGGACTTCAGTGGCAATGATGCTGTCAATGCTTATCAAACTGTGAACGGCCACACCCTTCGTCTGCGGCTTTGTTTTATGGACTTCAAACGCGGTAAGTGGGAAATTCTTGGCGGCCAGACCTGGAGTTGGCTGACCCCCAACCGCAACGGGCTAGGCCCGATGCCTTCCGACCTGGCGCTCACTTACAACGAAGACGTCAATATCCAGGTTGGTCTGACCTTCGGCCGGGCTGCGGAATTCCGCGTTGCCTATCACCCCAACGATCATTGGGCGTTTGGGGTAGGCATTGGGGATCCGAACCAATACATAGGCAATTTTGTTGCCCTCCCGTCCGCGTTCGCATCCACGGTCGGCTCGCAGTTCGACAATGGAGCCCAGTTAGGCACACCCAACTTATTCCCAGATATCCTTACCAAAATCTCCTACGACAATGAATTTAGAGGCAGACATTTCCACTTGGACGCCACCGGCTTGGTTACCGGCGCGAGGGCGGCCGTCATACCTGCCGGCGGAACATCTTTCGCGTCGCACTCAGATGTGGGAGGCGGTGGTCAGATCGCCGCCAACTATCAAGTGTTCCGAAACCTCATCTTCCTGATCAATGCGTATTGGAGCGACGGTGGAGCCCGCTACCTTGCGGCTGACGGGCCGCAATTGGTTATTCGGCCAAACGCAGCAGGAACTGACATCGCTCCTTCCATGGTTCACGCCGGAGCAGGCTCTGTCGGATTTGAATGGAACGCGAGCCGAAAAACTACACTCGCGTTCTACTACGGGGCGGACTATTTCCAGCGGAATTTCTTCATAGACACGACGGACACCGCCAATCCCGGGACGATTATCGGTTATGGCGGGCCTGGTTCCCCCAACACAAACAATAGGATCATTCAGCAACCGACATTCGATTGGATCCAAACGTTCTGGAAACATCCAAAATATGGTGCTCTGCAATTCTATAGTCAGTATTCCTATCTAAGCCGTGCTCCGTGGTTTGTGGCTCCTGGTTCGCCCAAGAATGCGCATCTCAGCATGGTCTATGCCGGAGTGCGCTACGTCTTACCTTCAAAAGCCAGTCTCGACGAGTAAATGATAGGAGATATAAGCGATGTCACATCGAGTAGCGGATAAGTTGGTCAGCAGGCTTGTTGAGGCTGGTGTCGAAAGAATGTACGGCGTCGTGGGCGACAGCTTGAATCCAGTTACGGATGCTTTGCGCTTGAACGGCAAGCTTAAATGGGTCCATGTGCGTAACGAAGAAACCGCTGCGTTTGCGGCGGGAGCCGAGGCTCAGCTCACCGGGAAGCTTACCGCCTGCGCGGGTTCCTGTGGCCCCGGGACTCTCCACCTTATCAACGGCCTTTACGACGCTCACCGGAGCAATGCCCCGGTGATTGCAATCGCATCGCATATTCTGACCAGTCAGATAGGCACCGGATATTTTCAGGAAACACATCCCGAGATCCTTTTCAAAGAATGCAGCCACTATTGCGAGCTGATCTCGAATCCCGAGCAGTTTGAGCGTGTTTTTCACAGCGCGATGCAGAGTGCCGTCGGAAAAGGCGGGGTAAGCGTGGTCGTGTTGCCAGGCGATGTGGCTGGAATGGATCTACCGGTCGATAGTTCCGCTCACTCTTTGGCAGGTCACCGGCCGACCGTTCGTCCCGGTGAGAATGAACTAACGCGACTGTCGAATTTGATCAATTCCTCGAAGAAAGTGGCACTGTTCTGCGGCATTGGATGTGCTGAGGCCCATGATGAGGTGGTTGCTCTCGCCGAAAAGTTGAAATCTCCCGTTGGGCATTCGTACCGCGGGAAGTCGTTCATCGAATACAGCAATCCCTTTGACGTGGGGATGAGCGGATTATTGGGATTCGGCGCTGCCTATCAGGCGATGCACGAATGTGATCTGCTGCTGCTTTTGGGCACTGATTTTCCCTATAGCAAATTCCTGCCGACCAAACCCAAGATCGTCCAGGTTGACATCAGGGTCGAGAATTTGGGCCGGCGAAGCAAACTTGACCTCGGATTATGGGGCGATGTGGGCGAAACTATCCGCGCGCTACTGCCGATGATAGAAGCTAAGTCAGATCCTTCGTTTTTGGACGCGATGCTCGACAAACACAAAGAGGCACTGCGGCGGCTGAATGTCTATGTAGATCACGTTGGGAAACGGACACCCATGCACCCTGAACCTGTCGCGGCCGCGCTTAGTGAGATTGCGGCCGACGATGCCATCTTTACTGCCGATACTGGCATGTGTAACGTCTGGTCTTCCCGCTACATTCGATCGACAAAGGCCCGGCGGTTGATTGGCTCTTTCACGCACGGGTCCATGGCAAACGCGCTCCCTCAGGCCATTGGCGCCCAATTTGCTTATCCCGGAAGACAGGTAATCGCGATGGCGGGAGACGGTGGACTTGCGATGCTCATGGGAGACTTGTTGACCCTGACACAGTACGATCTCCCGATCAAGATCGTCCTGTTCAACAACAGTGTTCTTGGAATGGTCAAACTGGAGATGGAAGTAGCGGGTTTGCCCGACTTCCAAACCGACCTGAAAAATCCAAACTTCGCAAAGCTTGCGGAGGCGATCGGCATAATGGGTGTAAGGATCGAAAATCCAGCCGACTTGTCCTCGGGGCTGAAGAAAGCTCTTCAGCATTCGGGCCCGGCGCTCATTGACGTGGTGACCGATCCGAATGCGGTTTCATTGCCCTCCCACATCACTGCCGACCAAGTTGTTGGCTTCGGACTGACCATGGGAAAGCTGGTTCTTTCCGGTCATATTGACGAGGTGGTGGATAGCATCGAAGCCAATATTCGGCATCTGTGAGTTCGTTTTTTGCTAACCAACTGGGCAGAGGATCCCGAGAAGGCAACAGTACGGCCGGGGCCGAGATTGTCGAGAACTACTAATAAATGATCCGCCCCTGCGAGGTATGGGTTGGTCCGAGGGTTGTCATGCTTGAAAAGCGAAAAATGTTAATGGATGCGGATACCGACCGCTGCACTCAACTCGCTAGCGGCTTTCTCATCCTGGCTGAAAAAGAGCTATCGGCTTTCATTCGCGCGGTAGATAAGTTGTTCGGCGCTGAGCAGGCGCGCCAATCGGCGCTGGACTGGATCGAAGAACTGGGGCGTATGGATTGGCCGTCTGGGGAATCCTTTCCAGATTGGCGTCGGGCTACGGTGGGCGCAAGTGCTCGGCTTGGCGCTCGCGCGAATTCACTGGAAAGGAGCACCCGATGAAAGAACGGGACCACAAATCGCGCCGTTGCTTTCTCAAGGCGAGCTCGATGTTGGGCCTGGCAGTCGCGTTCAGACCAGCAACGATCGGCGAGGCATTTGCAGATTCCAGAATTGCCGGAAAGGAGGGCACCATGACCCGAACCAGTGCCACACAGGCAGATGACAAGACTGCTATTCGTCCGTTTCAGGTGAATGTTCCAGAAGCGGAACTTAGCGAATTGCGCAGGCGCATCAACTCGACAAGGTGGCCTGATCGGGAGACGGTCACAGATGAATCGCAAGGCGTGCCGCTGGCGACAATTCAGGAGCTTACTCGGCATTGGGGCACGGATTACGATTGGCGCAGGTGCGAGGCGAAACTGAACGCCTTGCCGCAGTTCATCACCGAGATCGATGGGCTGGACATTCATTTCATTCACGTTCGTTCTAAACATGAAAATGCGTTGCCGCTGATCGTCACGCACGGATGGCCCGGCTCAGTCATCGAGCAGCTGAAGATTATCGATCCACTTACCAATCCTACGGCACATGGCGGCAGCGCATCGGACGCCTTCCATCTGGTCATTCCGTCGCTACCAGGGTTCGGGTTTTCAGCAAGACCCATTACTTCCGGCTGGGGTCCCGAGCGCACTGCAGGTGCCTGGGTAGTGCTGATGAAGCGCCTTGGATACGCACAATTTGTGGCGCAAGGCGGCGATTTGGGCGCGGGCGTCTGCACCATGATGGCCAAACACGCAGCTCCAGAATTGCTCGGGATTCACACCAATTTCCCTGGAACCATTCCGTCCGACATTGCGAGGGCGCTCCAGTGTGGCGATCCCACGCCATCCGGGTTATCCGCCGACGAAAGACGTGCTTACGAGCAGCTGACCAATCTATTTGCGAAGAAACGTGCCTACGCACAAATGATGGCAACTCGCCCGCAAACGCTGTACGGATTGGCGGATTCGCCCGTCTGCCTGGCAGCCTGGCTCTTTGACCATGGTGACGGTTATAACCAGCCGGCGGCGCCGATCACCTCGGCAGTGCTCGGGCGCACGGTGAATGGATACTCCGCAGGTGACCTGACACGAGACGATGTACTCGATGACTTCACACTCTACTGGTTGACGAACACGGCAGTTTCCGCGGCTCGTTTCTATTGGGAACTTCACCTCAATCTTTATAACGCGGCCAATGTTTCCATCCCAGCTGCGGTGAGCGTCTTTCCCGGCGAGAACTATCAAGCCCCCCGGAGTTGGACCGAGCGGGCGTTTCACAAACTCATCTACTACAACCAAGTAGACAAGGGCGGACACTATGCGGCCTGGGAGCAGCCGCAACTGTTTTCAGAAGAGCTTCGCGCGGGCTTCAGATCGCTGCGGTAAGTTTTTTTCTCATAAGAGATTTTCACAAAAGAAGAAAGGAAAAGAGCCATGCCTGACCATTCGCAGTTCAACATCGACCGTACCCTTCCGGGGCGCTGGACGATCACCTTCAGCAACCCGCCGATCAACATATTTGTTCCCGCAACGATCGCCGAATTGGGAGTGCTAATGACTGACATCGAGGCGGACCCGTCGGTGAGAGTAGTAGTGTTTCAGTCGGCGAATCCCGATTTTTTTATCGCCCATCTCGACGTAGCCAAGGCAGTTGAACGGCCAGAGGCGCTGGGCCTTTGGCGCGACTTTGTTCTGCGCCTTTCGTCCACGCCGGTCGTGAGCATCGCGAAGATTCGCGGTCGCACGCGCGGCATTGGGAACGAGTTCGTGTTGGCCTGCGACATGCGCTTCGCCAGCCGGCAAAACGCCCTATTCGGCAACCCCGAGGTCGGCGTCGGACTGGTCCCGGGTGGCGGAGCGCTGGAATGGCTTCCGCGTTTGGTCGGCCGCTCGCGGGCACTTGAGATCGTGCTTAGCGGTGACGACTTCGACGCTGATATCGCCGAGCGCTATGGCTGGGTAAACCGCACGTTGGACGATGACGCCCTAGACTCATTTGTCGATGCGCTCGCGCGGCGTCTGGCCTCATTCGACCGTGAAACGCTAGCCGCAGCCAAGGCGCAGATCAATCGGTTCGGGACGCCGACAGCTGCCGAGCTCAAGTCAAGCAACGACTTGTTCTTCCCATTGCTCGCCTTGCCCAGTGCACAGGCGCGCCGTGCCAAGGTCCGCAATGTCAGTTACGGCGTTCCGAGCGACTTCGAATTGAACTTCGGCAGGTACCTGCCTTCGTTCGGGCAGGCGGACGACGACGACGCGGAGGCGCGGGCGAGCTGATCGTCGCCCCGGATTTATGAACTCGGCACCGACGATGGATCGCGACGCGCGCGGTGGCGCAGCGCTGTCGATCCGGCAGGTCATCGAGAGCACTCAGACACGTTAGCGAGGAGGTTCGTTCCATGAGCGCAATAGCTTCCACACCGATAGACGCAGAGACGAAAAACGCATCCACATCCGGCAGGCTCTTCTTTCTGGACCTCAGCGGCGGTCGCGTACTGTCTGCAAACCCTGATGGCTCCGATCTGAAAACCATCATCAACGAAGGCAGGAAGTTGCCCGATGGCCTGGTGCTCGATGTCGCCGCTGGGCACATCTACTGGACCAATATGGGTGATCCCAAGAGGAATGATGGCTCGATCATGCGGTCGGAACTCAATGGCCAGAACATGATCACCATCGTTCCGCCTGGCGGCACGTTCACGCCGAAGCAGCTCCATCTGGAGAAGAGGAGCAGCAAGCTTTATTGGTCGGACCGGGAAGGCATGCGGGTGATGCGGGCAAACCTGGACGGGTCGGAAATCGAAACTCTCGTGGATACGAGCTCGGGCGATTCGCGGCCGGGATCGGATCCGACGAAATGGTGTGTGGGCATTGCGGTGGACACTGAGGGCGGCAAGTTCTATTGGACGCAGAAGGGTGGTCACCACGCGGGTTTGGGCCGAATTTTTCGGGCCAACATCCAAGTTCCGCAAGGTCAGTCGCCCGAGAACCGCAGGGACATTGAGCTTCTTTATGACAATCTTCCGGAGCCGATCGATCTGGACCTCGATCCAGTTCATCGGACGCTGTATTGGACCGACCGCGGGGACCCGCCGCGTGGCAACACGGTGAACCGCGCACCCATGGATGCTGAGGGCGAAAATCGCAAGGCGCCTCAGATCCTATTCACACATTTGATGGAAGGCATCGGCCTGGCTTTGGACCTGAAGGGCGGTCGAATGTTCATTACCGACTTAGGAGGCTCGGTCTACAGCGCCAACCTCGATGGGTCGAACCGGAGGACGCTGCTGTTTGCGGAAGGAAACCTCACCGGCATTGCATACGCGGAGGTGCCGTCCTGAGAGCCAGTGATGAGCCCCGCCCTTCGGGCACGCGGTTTTCCTGAGGCAAATGCAATCTCAGACTGTTGAACGGAGGAATCATGAGCATCGCAACCGGCAACTCTCTCATCCGGCCCGAACCGGGACTTCTCGGACAAACTGTCGTCGTAATCGGCGGCAGCGCCGGCATCGGACTCGAAACCGCCCGGCGAGCGCGCGCTGAAGGCGCCAGGCTGATTCTCGCGGCGCGCAATCCGGAACGCCTGGAACACGCGTCGCGCGACCTCGGCCCTCTAAGCAGCATGGCGTTCGACGCCACCAATTTTGATCAACTTAAACAATTCTTCGACGGCCTCCCGGCGCGGATTGACCACGTGCTGGTCACCGGCCCCGGTCCCTACTACGCGCCGCTGGCGGAACTCGAAATCGAAAAGGCGCGCCGGGATGTCGAAGCCCATCTCATGCTGCCCCTCCAGGTCGCTCGTTACGCCGCAAAGAAGGTTCGCCCGGGAGGCACCCTGCTCTTCATGGGCGGAACCGGTGGCCGCCGCGCGGCGCCGGGGCTCGCTCTCGTCTCGGCCCTCACAGCCGCGCTTCCAGCCCTCACCAGGAACCTCGCACTCGAGCTCGCCCCGGTCCGCGTGAACCTCATCGCCGCCGGCTTCGTTGATACTTCGCTTTCAGCATCCCTGCTCGGCGATCAGTTGGATGCCCGGCGCGAGCAACTCCGCGCGACGCTCCCGATCCGCCGCGTGGTCGGCCCGGAGGACGTCGCCGCTCTGGCCGTCCACTTGATGACCAACACGGCCCTTACCGGCGCAACCTACGACATTGACGGTGGTCAGCAACTCGCGTAGAGCGCTAACGTCCGGTGCGTTTGAAAGGTGTTTCATGAAAATTAAGATCGGCGTCCTGGCCATAGTGGCCGGCTTCGCTGGAGCAGTGCTTTTCTCGCAGAGCGCTGGAGGTCGCGACCTGAAACGACGTTCAAACGTTAATCTCAGTTTCGGCGGTCAAGCACTTGGGGTGGCAGGCATCCTGGGATTGATCGCACTTGGGCGTGAATGTACTCGCGAGGTCTTACAACACAGAGGGGTAATTCGGTGAAGGAGGTAGTAAACAACACCGGCCCACTGAGCACGCCGCACGTGGCATCCGTAAGCGACACCTTAGGCGTCGCGGCCAGCTTGCGTCTGCACTGGCCCGAGTACCTGATGGAAGCGGGCGAAATGAGTCTGTTCATGTTTTGCACTTGCTCGTTTGCCACACTGCTGCAGCACCCCGCTTCTCCGGTCAGGCATTTTTTCATCAGCGATATCGTCCGCCGTGCACTGATGGGATTGGCCATCGGCGCTACAGTCATGGCGCTCATCATGAGTCCCTGGGGCAAGCAATCCGGCGGGCATATCAATCCCGCCATGACGTTCGCTTTCTACCGACTGGGAAAACTCCGCCCTTGGGATGCGCTGTTTTACGGGGTCGCACAGTTCTCCGGCGCAACGAGCGGCGTTGCGCTCGCAACCTTTTTACTGAGAGGCGCTCCAGGGGATGGCACGGTTCGTTATGCAGTGACCGCCCCTGGCGTGTATGGTGCCGCCATCGCGTTTGCAGCCGAGCTAGTCATCTCTTTGATCTTGATGATTACGGTACTGCTTTTGACGAACCACGAAAGGTTGGCGCGGTACACGCCTTATGTTGTGGGTTCGCTCTACGCCGTGAACATCACGTTTGAAACACCTCTCTCCGGAATGAGCATGAACCCCGCGCGAACCTTTGGCCCCGCCGCTTACGCAGGTTATTGGCACACCCTCTGGATTTATTTCATCGCACCGACGTTAGGCATGCTGGCCGCCGCTGAGACATTTCTTCGACTCCGTGGGGGAGTTGCTCCATACTGCGCTAAACTTCACCACGACAATCACGAACGCTGCATCTTCCATCACACACCACAACTTCCAAAGAGAAGGCTTTACGCAAACACTGCCAGATGACTCACTCACCGCCTACGGCTGGCTGGGCACTCCAAACTCGACGCATTTCGCGCCCGATCAGGCGTCATTTTCGCCGGGTCTCTGCCGCGTGAAAGCACACCAGAAATCATGGTCCAATAAGGGTCCAACCTCTGTTTCCGAGGGTCATTAAAACGTTTTTAGAGCGCCATCCGTGCCGCGTGTTTTCAGTTAGTTACGGGTGAAGATTTCGCTGTCTCGGCAGAGGCCGCATTCCCACTTACCTTTTTCTCTTGTCTTCTGATCCCGAACATTTCTACACCGACTCTTAGGCGAGCATCGACGCTCGTCACAGAGTGGTCACAATAAAGGGGCCATATTTCTGGGAAGTCGCCGTGGAGGCTCCCTCGGTTCCGGCGTGACTTTCTAATCTCCTCCCGCACGGGTCGGACCACTCGGCCCGGCCGGCAATAGCTCCGGATGGAGGTTTCGCAGCCAAGCTAGGGTGTTGTTCTTGAGTTCCTCCGCGAGTTTCACCATCGCTTCCAATTCCTGATCTGACACGGCACCTGCAACGTCGTAAACCGATTTGTTCCTCTTATTGTTGAAGGTCTTGAATCTTTGAATGACCTTCGGGTTGGCTTTTATGGTGAGTTCCAGAGATCCGATTGTTTTTACGTGGTGACCCGCCTGGGTAACGGTGCGAAGACCGGAGGCGCGGAGCGCTGTCGTCGCGACGCAGAGCGCGGCGTTGAAAGCAGCGATAAATCGAAGGTCGGTCGAAACAGCTTCGACCTTTGAATCCGCAAGGCTACGATCCACAATTCCCAGAAGATCCTTGATCTCACCTGGGCTGGTCGGCTCCGGCCTTAGCCAACCGTACTCCACCCACTTTCCTAAGCTCATCCTCGTCTCCCAGCAAGAATTCCTTTTGGCCCTTGAGCACGGCGGTCAAAAAATGATTCCCGCTCGCAAGTTTTGACTTGAATTCGTCGACAGAATACACGGTCGGGTTGATAGGCCGGCCGATGTTTTTCTCCACTGTAGAGAGCCGTGAAAGGATCTCGTCAAGTGTGGCCTTGCCAACAACCATTAGATCAACATCACTCTGTGCCGTTTCTTCCTCGCGTGCAACAGATCCGTACACAAATGCCACAAGGACTCGCTTCGCCAAAGGATGTAATGCTGATCGCAAGACGCTAAAGATGCCAATTGTCTTGTTCACCAGGGCCTGCATCTCTCGAAATATGGGCGCATTTCGGTTCGCTTGATAGAAAACCTGACTGCCCACTGAACTGCGAACGATAAGTCCCACTCTTGAGAGATTTTCAAGCTCTCGTTGAACCGCACCAACGCTGGCATCTACTTCGCGTGCAATTTGGCGTGTATAGAATGATTGGTCGGCCCTGCCATATAGCAGGGCGAGGATAGCGCCCCTCGTGCGTCCGAACAGAAGGTCCCCGAGACCGTTGTGTGTACTCATTCCGAGAACAATTGTACTCAGGATGAGAACGAATTTCAAGGGTTAGCTTCGATTCGCTTATCCTTTTTAAGTGTTCTTAAGTGTTCTCGTTTAGTGCTTTCGGCCGACAGTTAGGCGAACATCGGCGCTGGTCACAGAATGGTCACAATAAATCGGCCATCTTGACGGATTAAGTTGTTGAATGAAAAAGGGTTTAGGCTCAAAGAATACAGCCCTGAAAAGGCTGGCGTCGGCGGTTCAACTCCGTCCCTGGCCACCACATTCTAAAGGGCTTCGCCCCAGTCCTGTCTTTGGCCGTAGCCCGGCGCTAGCCCGGTTCTTCAATTCACCAACTCCGGCCTGACACCCATCGCATCGAGCATTGTTCCCTGAGCCGCTAGCCGATCTGCGCTTACGCTCTGACTATAAGGTTGAAGCGTCGTGTGTACGTCGCTGTGCCGGAGCAGCCCTTGAACCACTTTCGGGTTTGTGCCGACACTGACAAGGAAAGAGGCCAGCGCGTGCCTCAGGTTGTGGAAGCCAAATCTGCGTCGGTCGTCAGCCGAGAGAATCCCGACCCTGACCGCTGCTGGCCTGACGTGATCCTCAACCATGATGCTGGCGCTGCGAGGCTGCTTGCCTTTGAGCCGGGAACTGGCGAAAAGCCAATCTGTTGGCTGACCATAAGGCGTCTCGTTGCTCCAGTCCTGCATGACCCCTGCAAGAAGAGGGTGCATGGGAACTGTCGCCTTCGACGCCTTACTCTTCGGCAAACCTGCCCTGCCTGCTAGCTACGTGCGACGAACGAAGATTTGCTGTTTGAGAAAATCCACGTCCTGCCACTGTAACCCGAGGCACTCGGAGACTCTAAGACCAGTCGCAGCAGCCGAGAGAGTCAATGTGCGTTCGGGCTCCCGCTACTGCACGGCGCGGACTTCGCCTTAGCTTGCTTTCAAGTGTGGGGATGTCAGAATCGGACTGGAAAGTGCGAGCTAAGTACGATAGCGCGCGGGCATATCCGTCCCTACCTTTCCCGGGACGCAATCACGTCATACGGCCGCATCATCTCATTATCCTCGTGCTCCAGAATGTGGCAATGCCACACATAGCGGCCCACATAACCCTCGAAGCGCACGATGATGCGGGTAATCATCCCAGGATCGGCCCGCACGGTGTCTTTCCAGCCCGCCTCATTGGGATCGGGTGGAGTCGGATCTCCGCGGTACCTGAGAATGCCGCGGTTTTGATAAGCGAAGGCGTCGAAGCGGCGACGGTCCAAAATCTGAAACCGCACCAGATGCAGATGTATGGGGTGCGAATCTTCGGTCAGATTCATCAGGCTCCAGATCTCAACCGAATTTAGAGCTGGGTTCTCGGTCACGGGCATGTTCCAGTGACTGTTGTTCAGGAGCATGTTCACTGGATCCTGTTTCGTGTCGTCGAGTTCTCCGAGGGTCAGCGTGCGGGTTTTGACGGCTTCGGTTGCAGCAATCCTGGGCACCGGCCGCAGCGCCGGCGGCAGCGAACTGGTATCCGCCGACTTGGCTCGCGCGACCTTGAACTGCATTACCGGCACGACGCCGTTGTTGAGGACGACCTGCTCACCGGCGTGATCGCGGAAATCGAGAACTAGATCCGCTCGCTCGGCGGGAGCCAGCAAAACCAGCTGCAACGCAACCGGTGCAGGCAGAAGGCCCTGGTCGGTTCCGATCTGGTGAAATGTCTGCCCGTTCGAAAGTGACAGACGAAGGAATCTGCTATTGGCCCCGTTAAGTATCCGAAAACGATATTTGCGCGGTTCCACTTCCAGGAAGGGAAATATCTTTCCGTTCGCCAGGACCGTATTCCCGAAGAATTCCGGCACCCATGGCGACCGCGGTGGAGCCGCAACCGGATAATAGAGCTGCCCCGCCTGGTCGAACATGCGGTCATAAAGAACGAGAGGGATTTCGTATTTTCCCCGCGGCAGGTTCAGTGCATCCTCCACCGGGTCGCGGACGATGCAAAGCCCCAGAAGCCCGGCAAACACATTCAGCCGGTTAATTCCGAGGGCGTGGTCGTGGTACCAAAGCAGGGCCGCATCCTGTTCATTGGGGTAGTAATAGAGAGATGACTTTCCCGGGACGTACCAGTTCTCAGGATATCCGTCACTTTCTGCCGGCACTTTCGCACCATGCAAATGAATCACGGTGCGAACCTGCGGCTTGTCGGCTTCCGCGCCGTGCAGGCTATGGTCGATGGGCAAGAAGTGTTCCTTCGGCAACTCGTTCGCCCAATCGACCAGCATTCCCTGGCCTCTCTGCGTTTCCAAAGTAGGCCCCGGAGAGGATGAACCGAAGCCCCAGAGCCGCGTTGGCTTCATATCGCGGTGAACCTTGCTTTCGATTTCCCGCATAGGCAGGCGATAGTACGGAATTTTGACCCTGGGATTAGCGGGACTCGGCCGGAATTCACTGGGCCGGATAACTCCCGGGATGGGAAGCGGATCCACAAACTTTGCGAGGGTATTCGGATCAAGCACTGGCTTTAGCGCCGGGGCAGGTTGCCTCCGCATTTGATGTTGAAACGTGAGAGCTGCACCGGTCATTCCACTCTGCTGCAAAAACCTTCGTCTGGTGATCGCCACTCCGCAAACCCTCCCAATTCGCCAGCATACCGCACTCACAAAGAAGACCAGGCATGCGAGCTCGCAGCCTCGCATGCCTGGTCTGGTCTTACGGGCCTGATCTTATCTGGCCTGATCTTACCTGGCCTGATCTTACCCGGTCTGTTCCGTACAAGTAGTACGTCGTCGGACCGCCGCTAGAGCTTATCGGCGGCCCAAGTCTGTCAGGGTTGTCCCAGGGGAACCGGCTCTCCAGTCTTCGGGTCCAGAAGCAGATCGCCATCTGTTCGGTGCACCTTGAAATCGAACATCTGACTAATGGAGCTCGCGATTCCGTCAAACGATCCTTGCCCAATGCGCTGTCCGCCGAGCCAGTTGTCCTCGATGAAGTGGATAACTGAAGTTTGGTCGGTGGTTGTGTGATCGACAAAGTTTTCCTTCGCCCAGGGTGAAATTACCAGCAACGGCTGCCGCATGCCGTAGCCGCAACGACCCAGTGCGTGGGGATTGCCGGGGTCGATGCCCGGCAGAGACAGTCCACCGGTCCCGCAAGCATTCGTTCCGGTAAGCGCATCCGCCGAGCCGGTGGACTGGTTGACGAGGGGCGCCAACTGGTGGTCGTACCAGCCGTCCGAGTCATCATAAAGAATCACAACCGCAGTTTCTTTCCACGACGGCTGCAGCTGCAGGAAGTTGATGAGCGTTACCACGAAATTCTGCTCATCCAGAGGGTCGGAGTACCCGGCATGGCCATCCTGGATTGCCGGAGCCTTGATGAAGCTGACCGCCGGGAAGTTCCCCTGCTGAACCGCAGCATAGAAATCCAGGACGTCGTAGTTGTGGTTCGCCGGACCGGCGTTCCCAATTTCGGCGATGGAATTCGGCCGGGCATGCGTCGGATTCGCCGTGGAAGCCCAGTATCCGAAGAAAGAGTGGTGCGGGACGTAATCATTGGTTGTGCCGGCCAGTCCCGTCGAGTCCCGATTGCAACCCGTCGAGCCGTCGGAATTCTTGATACTCAGGTCAAATCCACCCATAAACGATCCCCAGCTCACGCCAGCAGCAGTCAGCAGATCGCCGATGTTCTTTCCCTGCAGTTGCGCCTGGCTGTTGCCCGCGCAAACATCGTTGAGCGGATCGGGGTCGCCGATTATGGTCAGTGATCCGTTTCCGCCGTTTACTGTGCCGCCACTTCCGGCAATCGCCCCATTGGTCTGCCCTGACACCAGGTTAATCACACCAGGCGTTGAGGGACCAAAAGTCGAGCTGAAGGAGTTGTCATTCATGGCAAAGTGCTGGGCGTAGTTCCAGAACGCGGTGACGGTGTTGCCGTCGTAGTACCCCAGGTTCAGACCATTCGTGCTGACCACAGGCGTACCCGTGGGCGGCGGTCCGGCCGAACCCGCGAATTCTGGAAATAGGTCCATCGCCCCCATGTCGGAGGCTTCCTGTTCAGCCGTATAGTCGTGGTTTTGATCGGCGGTCACGGCCTGCGTACGATCCAGGCGAAACGGATTGGTGGCGCCTGTGCCATTGGCCGGGTTCAGGTTGGGATTATTGTTCAGCAGGGCGTTGGTGAGACCATTCACCGTCGGAGTTCCAGGACGGGCGTGGAACGCCGGTTCCCCGGCGGGGTTCAGCGCGTTGGGATAGGTTCCGAAGTAGTGATCAAAGGAAATATTTTCCTGGAAGATCACAACTATATGCTTGATCGGCGTCGATGAATTTGAGGCCGCCCACGCTGGTGCGGCAATTGGTCCCAGTGCAATCGTCAAGGCCATCAGAAAGGCCATCAACTTCCTGGGATTGGCGCTTGCTTGAATCGCGTTCGACATGCGTTTTCCTCCGTCCCGCGGCCAGCCGTGACGGTGCTCTCAAGAAATGCGCCGGCCGAGGCCAAGCAAGACTAGATGGCTTGTGTGACGCCTTTGTGACGCGATTGTTAAAGGTAGGTAAATTTACACAGCCCGAGTGTCACGATGGATTGCTCCCCTCAGTTCTGAACCCGCTCACCGCGTTGACGTAAAATCTCCATTTCACTCATTGATCGGGAATCGACTCGTCACTGGAGCCGCCCATCTGGAAGCTGAGTCGCAAGGATTCGTTTTCGTCGCCCACTTTCGAATAAGGAGTAAAGAGCGGAAATCGCGGATCGGCCGTCTGCGTCCGCCCGCCGGTGCTGGGTGACGTGGCCGCCGGCAATGGCGACCCCTCGTTGGCAGTGTTCGGCGACGGCTGCGCAGCCGGTGGCACCCCGGTCACGCCGCACGTTCACACGCTGGTGCAGCTTTTCCCGCTCTTCGACAATCTCTACGACCCAAGCCGCCGGTCCGCCGACAGTCATCAGTGGATCTCCAACGGCATGGCACCCTACGACGACGATATCCAGTCGCCTGACTGGATCCGCAGCTATCCCGGCGGGAACAGCGGCGATGCGCTCATCTATCTGCCTAAGGGATCCCCGTTCTCGGAAGCGGCCCTGCCGGTAAAGATGTATGCTCCGCATCCCAAAGCCCGAGTTTGTGCCGAAAGGTCCTACTGTGGACCGAGACAAAGGGGCGTATCTAAACCCATTTGCGGCGTTTGGGCATTGGTGCGTGGGATACACTTTCGCGTGAAAAATCTGCTACCATGACCGTTCGGTGAGGTGGTTATGCCCCAATTCGTGATCGAGAGAGAAATCCCAGGCGCAGGAAGTTTATCGGATGCCGAATTGCAGGCAGTCGCCAGAAAGTCGGTGGGCGTGCTGAAAGATATGGGACCGGAAATCAAATGGCTTCACTCCTACGTCACCGGCGATAAAGTCTATTGTGTGTACTTGGCGCCGGACGAGGAAACGGTTCGCGAACACGCACGCCGCGGAGGTCTTCCGGCGAATCGCATTTCGGCCGTGCGGCGCCTGATCGATCCCAGCACTGCAAATTGACCTAACCAGCGTTTCGCGTCCGAGGACCAGATTCTGCGTCGCAGTTAAGCGCCTCGCGGACGGCTTGCTCAATCGGCATCGCCCAACCTTCCATCCACGCCGTTCCTGCAGCATTGCCAAGCGTTCGGCGCGCAAATTCCCACGCCCTCTCAAGCCTGGTTTGCTCGGCGGGCGCGAGGGGAACGCCCAATCTTTGGCGAAGCGCGGCCGCGGCTCCTGCCAAGTGCAGCGATCGCTCGGCGTTTGATTGGGCTGCGGCATTAACGGCGAGATACTCGAGCGCCCTCGCGATGCCGCGTTTGTGACCCAACTCCTGGAACATCCTGATACTTTCGCCATACAGACGATGCCCTTCGGCGTTATTACCCTGGTCGCAGCTGAGACTTGCTAAATCGGACAAGGTGCTCGCCATTCCCCAGCTGTCACGCAGTTGGCGAAACTCCGACAGGCTCTGTTCATAAAATGAACGCGCGGTCACGAAGTCCGCTTTTTCCCGAGCCACGTCGCCCTGGTAGTTCAAAGTCCAGGCTGCACCGGCAACGTCTCCGATCTGTCGGAACATCGCCAGACATTCATCGTAAAGCGAGGATGCGCGCTCATATTCGCCCTGAAGCTTCATCACGCTGGCGAGATTGCTGAGGGCTCGGGCGATGTCAGCGGGATCGCCAAGATCCCTCCAGATTGCGACACATCGCTCGGAGAGTGAGGATGCAGCGGCGATTTCGCCACGATCACGAGTAATGACCGCCAACGCATTCAGTGCGACGGCAACGCCGCGATTGTCGTTCAGCTCAAGATAAGTCTCCAAACTGTCTTCGAACATCTGCTGAGCAGGGCCGTAGTCGCCCTGCTCGCTCGCCAGAACTCCGGCAGCGAACCGCAGGCGTGCGTGAAGCTTCGGACGAGCCGCGACTCCTTCCAACGCCAGAATCCTCGCAATGGCGGCGCGCCCCTCCGTAAGATGTTCTCGTGTTTCCCAGAAGCGGAATAGGGCGGCTCCGATGCGAAGACCCCAGTCGGCATCCCCAGTCTTGATCAGATAATCGAGCGCGACGCGGAAGTTGTCGTGCTCAACTTCAAAACGGTCGAGCCATTCGGGGTGAGCGGCTATGTCCTCGGCGCCCTCTTCGGCAAGCACGAGGTAGTAAGCAGCATGTGCTCGACGGGTCGCGGATTCATCGGCGCTCGCGACGAGGCGTTCGAGAGCGTACTCCCGGAGGGTCGAGAGCATGCGGAACCGGGTTTCGGTATCGGGCTGCTCCACCTGCTGCGCCAGGCTCTTGTCGACCATCGAAGCCATGCCGTCGAGTACGTCCAAGCCCAGGTCACCCTTGGTGTCGCAGACGGCTTCCACGGCTTCCAGCGTGCATCCTCCGGCAAATATGGAGAGCCTCCGGAACAGAGTTTGCTCCGCCGCATTGAGCAGCCCGTAGCTCCAGTCGACGGTGCCGCGAAGAGTTTGTTGACGGCTGGGCAGATCGCGAGCACCGCCGGTCAACAGGTTCAGACGGCCTTCGAGACGAGCCAGCATGGCGGACGGCGAAAGCAGTTTGATGCGCGCCGCGGCCAGTTCAATAGCGAGGGGCAGACCATCCAGGCGGGCGCAAATGGCCGCCACAGCTGGGGCGTTTTCCTTGGTCAATGCGAATTCGTGCTTCACCGCCCGCGCCCGTTCCACGAACAGCCCAATTGCCGGAAGACCGGAAAGCATTTCGAGCGACGGCATGGACTTGGGGTCAGGCAGCGCGAGCGGTGGCACAGGAAACTCATGTTCGCCGTAGACATGAAGCGGCGCCTGGCTGGTGACCACGACCTTGAGTTTTGGGCCAATCGTGAGCAACTGCGCGATGACCGGAGCAGCGGCGACCAGATGCTCGAAGTTGTCGAGCAACAGGAGCATCGGTTGGCCCAGTCCACTCACATACTCTTTCAAGCTTTCCTGCGGCGACTGATTCCCAGTTTCGCGCACTCCGGCCGCCTGCGCGATCGTCAAAGCGATCAGACTAGGGTCGCTAACCGACGACAGCGGGACGAAGCAAACACCAGCGCGAAACTGGTTGGCGACTTCCGCCGCGACTTGCAAGGCAAGCCGTGTCTTCCCAATTCCTCCCGGACCGGTCAGAGTGACGAGGCGGGCGTCCTCGCGGGCCAGAAGATGGCGGAGTGCAGCCTCTTCATGTTCGCGGCCGATAAATGCGGTGCGTTGCAGCGGCAGGTTGTTGGGGCGAGACTCCGAAGGGCGCGCGGGCGACTCGACCAGCCGGTCGCGCACCGCGGCAAGGTCGCGAGCCAAATCCCGTGTGGAAGCATAGCGATCTTTCGGATCCTTGGCCAGGCAGCGCTCCACGATCCAGATGAAGGGTGCGGGGGCTTGCGGCATCCGGGACCCGAGTCGCTCCGGCTCGTCGCGAAGAATTGCGGCCAGGGTCTCCGCGTGGCTCGATTTCCGGAACGCGGGAATGCCAGTGACCATCTCGAACATGACGGAGCCAAACGAGAACTGGTCGGAACGAAAATCAGTTTCACGACCTATCGCCTGTTCCGGAGACATGTAGCCGACGGTACCCATCACCGTGCCCTCTTCCGTAATCGTAGTGGATGCATCCGAGCCCTGGACACGGTTCACCGCAGCCAGTTTCGCCAGGCCGAAGTCCAGCACCTTAGCCGTTCCTGCGGCGCAAACCATCAGGTTCTCCGGCTTCAAATCGCGATGAACGACACCAGTTTCATGGGCTTTGGCGAGAGCTTCGGCAATCTGCGCCGCAAGGGCGACCGATTTGCGAAAGGGAATCGGGCCAGAAGCGAGCAACTGTCGCAACGTCGCGCCTTCCACCAGTTCCATGGCAATGTAACGTGTGCTGTTCACGAGCCCCAGCTCATAGATCGTAACGATGTTGGGATGATTCAGCGCGCTGGCGGAACGGGCTTCCTTTTCAAAGCGTGCCAGGGCTTCCGGTTGAGCAAGACGTTCCGCCGAAAGCGTCTTAATGGCGACTTCACGGTCGAGGCGGGTGTCTTTGGCGCGATACACCTCGCCCATGCCCCCGGCGCCAAGTTGCTGAAGGATCTCGTAATTTCCAAAGCGCGTGCCCGGCGACAAGGTGGACGACGCAGGATCCGGCATGAGCGGCAGGTTCATGAACCTCGCTGGCGCAACGGTCGGCCGGCCAAGAATTGAGGGCTCGCCGCCGCGCTATGATCTTTGAATTCTGGATTTTCCGGTCGCAACGGACTCTGCGGCCGAAACCCCGGAGTGCGTTTATAATAACCCACACTTCGGAGGCAGTTCATGGATATTCGATCGGTGCAGCGGCCGCTAAAAGACCAGTACCGCCAAGACCCGGCGAGTTCCCGGATTACTCTGACGGCGCACGGCAAGCAGACCGAGGCGCCCATCTCCTGCTCGATCGACCTGGGGCGTGCGATATATAACGCTCAAGCTCACAAAGGAGTAGGCGGAGCAGGGACGGGCGCTTGTTCCGGAGACCTGCTGCTGGGTGCGCTGGCTGCCTGTGCGCAGATCACTTGCCAAATGGTAGCTGCCGCGATGGGAATCCCTACCGAGGCTATCAACGTCAGCGTCGAGGGCGATCTGGACCTGCAGGGTACGCTGGGCCTGTCGAAAGACGTGCCGGTCGGATTTCAAGACATCCGAGTCACTTTCGATGTCCGCGCGCCGAAGGCAACAACGGAGCAGTTGAGCGCGTTGCGGGCGAAAACGGAGCAGTATTGCGTGGTGATGCAAACCTTGCAGCATCCGCCGCGGATTGAGAACGAATGGAAGCAGTAGGAACGGTCTAAGCTCACGACACCCAAAGTTCCGCGAAAAGAAATTCCGTTTTCATTTCGGCTTGATGTTCTGATTGACGCAGAACAGGTTTGCCGGATCGTAACGCTTCTTGATCTTCGCCAGCCGGACGTAGTTCTTCCCGTATGTCGCGCGGATTCGATCTTCGCCTTCTTCCATCATGAAGTTGACGTACGCGCCTCCGGCGGAATAGGGATGAAGCGCACTCCAATACTCCTTTGCCCATGTGGAGATCTTCTCCTTGTTAGCGGGGTCCGGATCGACGCCGACAATCACAGAACTCCACATCGCGTCGCGGTAACCCCACGGCGTGGCGCTATTCTTGATTCGTCCGGCGGCACCGTTGACCGGGTACAGGTGCATGGTCGACTGCATCGACGGCAAGTTGGCCCCATGTTTCACGTGAAGCGCAATGGCTTCGTCAGGGAGCGTGCGCACGAAGTCCGCCTTCCAGTACCACTGCAGCCCCGGCGGATAGAAACCATCGTGCATACTTTGAAGTACTGGATGTGGAATTGGGCCAACCATATCGAGCGCCGGAGCCTTGAAGCTCCGGATCGGCTTGAACACTTTTTCCGCCTTCTTAATTGGTCCCGTATAGCACCACACAACACCGCACATCTTCTTGTTGTGCAGATGCTCGGGGAATGGAGCTGCCGGCGGCACGGTGAGGAATGCAAAGAATCCATACACGTCATCGGGCGCCTTCGCGATGAAGCTGCGGTACCAGCGAAGTATCTCCGCTGCGTCTTCCATCGGCCACAGCATCGGCCCGCCGTAGTCGGTATGCACGGGTCGCGCCTCGAACAGAAACGACGTCACGACGCCGAAGTTGCCACCCCCGCCGCGTACCGCCCAGAACAGGTCGGTATTTTCCTTGGCGCTGGCAGTAACAAATCGCCCGTCGGCCAGCACCATTTCAACTGCCAGCAGATTGTCGATCGTCAGCCCATAGCGCCGCGTCAAGTAACCGATCCCGCCGCCCAAAGTCAGTCCGGCCACGCCGGTAGTCGAAATGATGCCCGAAGGGACCGCGAAACCGAAGGCGTGCGTCGCATGGTCCACATCGCGCCAGAGGGCACCACCGCCGGCCAGCACGGTCTTCTTCTTTGGGTCCACGCGAACATAGTTCATCCGCGAAAGATCGATCACCAACCCGTCGTCGCATACTCCTAGCCCGCCCGCGTTGTGCCCGCCGCCGCGGATAGCCACCAGCAACTTCTGCTCGCGTCCGAACTTCACCGCCGTCATGACGTCGGCCACGTCGGCACAGCGCGCAATCAGTCGTGGGCGCCGGTCTATCATCCCGTTGTATACCTTGCGAGCCGCGTCGTAATTCGGATCTCCTGGCTCGATCAACCCACCATGCAAACTGCCTCTGAAAGCTGCAATTGTCGCTTCGTTCAACGCTACCTCTATCCCCGAGCACTTGACCGGTTATGCCACAGTTGGGTGCGAAGCGCGGTACGTCGAGACGCTAAACGACCCACCGGGGCACCTGCCAAATTCAGCCGGATTCTCCGATTTGGACCCTGGTTCGCGCATGGTACCTCGTCTCCTTCCCCGCACACAAGTTGTTTGCCACCAGAACAGGCTCCACGAACATCAGCCCCCAATGCCTGATCCATGCCCGGAAACCGCAGCAGCGAAAATATTCGGCGTTTCGATTGGAGGAACCACGTGATAATTCCCCGTTGGTCCGCAAGCCGGAAGTTATCGGAACCCCCGGTGCTGCGGCGATCGCTTCAAGGGCTAAGACATCGCGTTGATACTCACAACCGGGTCAAATGCATTAAGGTGTTGAAAATGCCATAACCTGAAAGCTGAGCGGTTCTGGTTGTCCTTCTGGGGGAACGCGAGCTAGCCGCTTGGATTCAGTTGAAGGCCTGTGAGGGGTAGGGTAATCAGGGAGGTGTAATGCTGTTCAACTCCGTCCCTGGCCACCACCTTCTTTTCATAGGCTCACAGGCCGTGCTTATACTGTGCTCAAACACACTTCGAGCTAAGACATTATGGAAAGACCAGCGATCATCTCTCTCACCTTCGACGACGGGCTGCGATGCCAATTCCAGCACGCTCTTCCTATTCTCGACAAGCACGGCTTCCCCGCTACGTTCTTCTTAGTCGCCAACACCGACCCGATCCACACCGATGGGACTCCACACCCCGACTGGCCAAAAATCAACTGGAGTGCGGAAGACGACCAGCTTCTCAGAGACCTCGTGGGGCGAGGTCACGAGATTGGCGCGCACAGCGTCCACCACAGGCATCCTTTTCTGGATGCTGATCCGAAAGTTGAAGCCGAGGGTTCCAGAGAATGGATCGAATCTCGTATAGGCAAGCCAATTTCGTCGTACTGCTACCCGTTTTACTACATCACTTCGCCCATCAAGAACGCCGTAATCAACGCGGGGTACAAGCAAGCGCGTGGTGGGCCGCGAGGCTCGTACTATCCGCAGAGTCCTTCGGATTGGTTCGACGTAGACTGTCGCCAGATCGCAAAGAACGAAAATGTCGGAGGATGGATACGACCTAACTGTTGGCATGTACTGACGTATCACGGAATTGGAGATGAACACGACGGGTGGGAGCCGATCACCATTGCCGAGTTCGACAGACAGATGGCAGAACTGGTGAAGTATCGGGACGCTTGTACCGTAGAAGTTGTCACTTTTAAAGACGTGGCAGAACGCTTACGGCAGCCGATTTCCTAACATTGCTGCAACCTGCCGGCTACTTCAGGAGGCCGTAGACCTCGACCTGACTGCGAGTGCCGAAGTAGACGCGTCCGCTGATGACGACGGGGATGACGAAGCGGGCGGCCATGGCGGCGCGATCGCGGGCGGCGTTCTGCTCGGAGGTGTAGAGTGGTCGGCCGAGTTTGGTGGCGTCGAAGGCGTAGAGGACGGCGGGGGTCGTTTCAGGGCCGTTCCAGATCTTGGTTGCGATGGCCCAGACGATCGCGTTCTTGTTGCCGTCGGAAGAAACGGTCGGCGTCGCGACCGGATTCGCGAACTTCATGGCGGACGACGCGTTCAGTGTGAGTTGACCATTCTTGATGGCATAGTCGCGCAGGATGTCATCGCTCGCCGCGAAGTAGACGTGGCTGTTCCAGTAAGCCATGGCGCCGAATCCCCCACCGGACATGTGAATCCGCTGGGGGATAGCATCGGCGTCGATGTGAAATTTTCCCATTTGGTCGCGATCAATCACATAGAGGATGGAGTGCTTGGTGGGTTGGAGCAGAAGATGACGATGCGGTCCAGGTTGATCGGGGAGCAACGTGGGACCGCTGGAGCCAACGTCGGAATCACCCGCAAGAATGTCGGCTTGATCGAACGGGGTGAAGTAGTCGCGGACGGCGAGGGATGAGCCGTCGAGCTTGAGAACGGAATCGCCGTAGTCGCGTCCTCCGCTGGTGGCGTCGAAGGTGCCGTTGCCGGTGGGAACGTAAAGATTGCCGTCGGAATCGACGGCGGGCCCGGTGTCGCTAAGCCAGATTCCGGCTTCGCTTCCGTCGGGATTGACGTTGAGCACGGCTTTTTGCGCGAGCGTTTGCGGATCGTAAGCCATGACCCAGCCGTGGTAGGGATCGACATCGCAGGAGGAAGCCCACGCCAGATAGACCTTGTTGTTAGCGAGGGTGAGCGCGGCGCGCGGATTTTCGTGGAGAGGGTCGAAGTCGACCTGGCGGTTGGATCTGCCTGCACCCCGGCCGGGCACCGATGCCGCGATCAGCTTGGGCCCTCCGAATTTTTCGGCGCCCGTAGTAATGGCCAGCGCATGGAGATGCTGAAAGTATTCGTTGTCGCCGACCGCGCGGCGTATGGCGGTGCGCGCCAGCACGTAGAGCGTTCCGGTCTTGATGTCAATGACGGGCGTAGAGGTGATTCCAACTTCCGGCCGAATAAATGGGCATTGCACCATGTCTTCTGTCGGAGGAACCGTGCCCCGCGCTTTGTCGAGAAAGCTGACTTGCCATAAGGGAAGGCTGCCGGGATGATCGGCGTCGAAGGCGTAGACGCTGTCGTGCTCGGTGGCCACGTAGAGCACGTTGTGCGTGCCCTTTCCCGGAATTTCGACGTTGGGGACGTAGAGCGGCTGGGCGTAAACCGGGCCGTCCACTTGGAACGCGCCGAGCTTGCCGAAGTGCTCGGGATTGACGTTCTGCGGTGTCAGCACTTTTTCGGAAAGTGTGGCGCCGGTGCGGGCATTGTCGTACTGGGAGGTGGTCACCTGCGAGAGCGCAGAGTTCGCCATCCACAGAGGGAGCAAGACGATCAGCTTTAGGCCGGTAGGCTTCATATCCTCGGATGCGCTTCATTTTACATGCCCCACGGATTTTCGCTGCCTCTGACTGACGAAATCAGGCCATAGCGCGCATTGACCTGTCGATGAGTGACATGGCGATATTTTTCAGCAGCTATTTCTCTTGAAGGGACAACCCCCTCGCTTTCGTTGACTTGCATATTTCGCCCTCGTAAGATTGTGCGCCAGTGATCGGCCAAACCATCTCGCACTACCGGATCGTCGAAAAGCTCGGCGGCGGGGGGATGGGCGTGGTGTATAAGGCCGAGGATGTGAAGCTGCATCGTTTTGTGGCGTTGAAATTCCTGCCGGACGAAATTTCCAAGGATGCACAGGCGCTGGCCCGCTTCCAGCGGGAGGCGCAGGCGGCGTCGGCGCTGAACCATCCCAATATCTGCACCATCCATGAGATCGATGACCAGCACGGGCAAACTTTTATTGCCATGGAGTTTCTGGATGGAGTGACGCTGAAGCACCGGATTGCGGGAAAGCCCGTGGAGACGGAAGTTGTGCTGGGCCTGGCGATTGAGATAGCGGACGCGCTCGATGCCGCGCACGCGGAAGGCATTATTCATCGCGACATTAAGCCGGCGAATATTTTTGTCACCAAGCGCGGACACGCGAAGGTTCTGGACTTTGGGCTGGCCAAGGTCACGAGTGCGACGGGCTCATCGAGCCAGATTGCCGCGGCCAATACGATGACGGGCACGGCTGACGAACCGCATTTGACCAGTCCGGGAACGGCGCTGGGGACGGTGGCGTATATGTCGCCGGAGCAAGTGCGGGGCAAGGATCTGGATGCGCGGACCGATCTGTTCTCGTTTGGAGCGGTGCTCTATGAAATGGTGACGGGGGTGTTGCCGTTCCGGGGAGATACTTCGGGGATCATTTTTGACGCGGTGCTCAACCGGGCGCCGACGTCGGCTGCGCGGCTGAACCCCGACGTGCCGCCGGAACTGGAACGCATTATCAACCGCGCGCTGGAGAAAGATCGCGATCTGCGGTATCAGCATGCGTCGGAGATGCGCGCGGAACTGCAACGCCTGAAGCGAGATACGGATTCCAGTCGCCAGGTGCCGACGGTGAGCATGGAGTCGGGAAGCTCGGCGGTTGTGACCCCGCCTGCCCAGCAGCCTGCCCAGATGACGAGCAGTTCTGCCGTAGTAGCGGTGGCGAGGCAGAACAAATTGGGCGTTGGCATTACGAGTGTCATCGCCATTTTGCTGGTGGCGGCTGCGGGGTATGGCGTGTACGCTTTATTTTTCCACACCCGGCCGGTTCCGTTTCAAAATTTCTCGGTCGACAAAGTTACCGAGACTGGCAAGGCCAAGCTGGTCGCCATCTCTCCCGATGGCAAATACATTTTGAACGTGGTCGTGGACAAAGGGCAGCAGAGCTTGTGGCTGCGCAATGTTCCAACCAACAGCAACACCCAGGTGATGCCGCCAGAGGCGGTACAGTACCTGGGCGTGCGCTTCTCTCCCGACGGAAATTATCTTTATTTTGTGCGCGGCGAGCCGGGACAAGCGCTTAAGAATCTTTATCGGGCGCCGGTGCTCGGCGGCACTCCGCAGAAGCTGGTCACAGACATCGACACGAACATCACGTTCTCTCCTGATGGACACAATCTTGCCTATACCGTGATGAACAATCCCGAGCTCGGCAAGTTCCGGCTGGTGACGTATTCGCTGGAAACCGGGGATGGAAAGACGCTGGTCACGGGCAGCATGAATCAAGCGTTATACGCTCCCGCATGGTCGCCCGACGGCAAGTCCATCGTCTGTGTGGTTTATACAATCAGGGATGCGATCAGTGGATTGATGGCTGTTGACGCAGTCACGGGTAAACAAGACCTCATCTTCGAATCCAAAGACGGGCCCTTGTTCAGCCCGGTGTGGCTGCCCGATGGCGGCGGTTTGCTGGCGCTATATCTGGGCCCGGAGACGACTTTCAGCCGCAACGAGATTGTGGAAATCTCTTATCGAGATCGTAAAGTTCGAGCCGTGACCCACGACATCGGTGACTACGGCTCCCTGAGCCTTTCCGCTGACGGGCACATGCTGGCCACGGTTCTGGGGCAAAGTCACTTCGATCTGTTCGTAGCGCCGGCATCGGACCCGGGCAGCAGCCAACCTCAGCAGATCACTACCGGGGCTCGCGTGAGCAGCTTTGCCTGGACGCCGGACGGACTGATGCTCTTCGCTGGGGATGCCTTGAACCTGTTCAATCCTGACAATGGAAGCAAGACGCCGCTCACGTCGCCAAAACAGGATGGCGTGGCGTTCTGGCCGTCCGCTTGCGCGAATGGCCGCTATGTTGTGTTCACTCTTATGGGCCACGGCGGCGCGAGAACGGAGCCGGTGTGGCGCATGGATGCGGGCGGAGGAAACCTGAAGCAACTGAGTGATGGCAAACGGGATTGGTTTCCAGCATGTTCGCCCGATGGAAAGTGGGTTTATTACTCCGATCAATTCAACGGCGCAAAGTTAACCAGAGTGCCTTTGGATGGGGGTAAGGCGGAAAGACTCAGCGAGCTTCCCGCCTACCAATTCGATATATCTCCCGATGGCAAGCTGGCCGCTTTTGACACTTTTGCATCTCCCAGTATCCCCAGGAAACAGCTGGCATTAGTCCCGGTTGATTCTCCGCAGAACACGAAAATTCTAGAGCTGCAACGCCCCGTTCCGACCAACGGCTCTGTCCGCTTCGCTCATGACGGCAAGGCAGTGTTTTATAACTTCCATGACCAGGAGGCCGAAAACCTCTGGCTGCAGCCTCTGGACGGTTCACCGGGGAAGCAGATCACCAACTTCAAATCGGAGCGGATCGCGGACTTTCACTGGTCTTTTGACGGCAGCAAGCTGGGGATGGTGCGCGGACACACCGATTCCGATGTCGTACTCCTGCAAGAGACCAAACCCTGAAGGAGCCGCCGCCCCGAAGGCACACCGCACAGGACCACCTCGCCGCCCTCGAGCAGCCGGCTCTTTTCACACAAGGCTGCGCGGGTGCCAGTCATTCTGCCCGGCGCAGACAACAGGTGTCTTGACAATAGTCGTTATAACAGATAATATCGGGCTGACGTGAACATAAGAGTTGACGCAAGAAAAAGCAGGCGGCACATCGGCTGTCCCGAAGAGGCTGCGTTTCTCGATCTGCTGCGGACCACCGACATGCTGTCCCGTGGCTTGGTCCGCATTCTGAAGACAGAGGACGTATCCGCGACGCAGTACAACGTGCTCCGCATTCTCCGCGGTTCTCCCGCCGGGCTCCCCTGCGGCGAAATCGGCAACCGCATGATTACTCGGGACCCGGACGTCACTCGCCTGCTCGACCGTTTGGAAAAACGCGGACTGATCACGCGCTGCCGCGAAACCGAAGACCGGCGGACAGTCATGGCCCGCATCACCCCAGACGGTCTGAAACTGCTGGCCCGGCTCGACGAACCGGTGCAGACCACCCATCGCCAGCAATTAGGCCACCTGGGGACCAAGCGCCTGCGGGCGCTGACCGAACTCCTGGCTGTCTCCCGCGGCCAAGTGCTTTGATTTTTTGGAGTTAATACCTGTTGCAACGAATATCGTTTACACGCATCTAAGTCAAGTACAAAGGAGATTCCTTATGACCACATCGACCGCACCGCAAACCTCCACCACCACCTGGAACATTGACCCGGCTCACGCCGTTGCCGAGTTCAAGGTCAAGCATATGATGATCTCAAACGTGAAGGGGCAATTCCACAAGCTCACAGGAAGCCTGACTCTCGACGAATCCAACCTCGCGAATTCCCATGTCGAGGCTGTAATCGATGCCGCTTCCATCGAAACCCGTGATGCCCAGCGCAACGGACACCTGAAGAGTGCCGACTTCCTCGACGTGGAAAAGTTCCCTACCCTGTCTTTCAAGTCCACGCGCGTCAGCGTCGTCGGCGACGGTGATCTGGCTGTCGAGGGCGACCTCACCATCCATGGCGTCACCCGCAAGGTCACGTTTTCCGTGGAAGGCCCAACTCCGCCGACCAAAGATCCCTGGGGAAATACCCGCATCGGTCTTTCGGCGACCACAAAGATTAACCGCAAGGATTTTGGCCTGACCTGGAATGCGGCACTCGAGACCGGCGGCATTCTCGTCGGCGAAGAAGTAACCATAACCTTAGATGTAGAGTTTCTGAAAGCCCAGATCTGAAGGAGTTAAGTGATTTGCGCGCCGCGCGCATGGCAACGGCCGCGCGCTCAAGACGCACACAAAAGAAAGGAAGGAGAAATTATGTCGCTCCGACCAGTTCGACAGATTATTGAACCAAAGCCCACCATCGAGGGCGCCGGCGTAAAGTTGCAACGCGCCTTCGGCTTCGGCAAGACCAAGGATTTCGATCCATTCTTACTCCTGGACGATTTCCGCAACGACAACCCGAAAGATTATCTTGCCGGCTTTCCCTGGCATCCGCACCGCGGCATCGAGACCATCACCTACGTTCTGGCCGGCTCGGTCGAGCACGGCGACAGTCTCGGGAACAAGGGCAAGATGACCGCCGGCGACGTGCAGTGGATGACTGCCGGCAGCGGCATCCTGCATCAGGAAATGCCCAAGGGCGATCAGCAGGGCCACATGCACGGCTTCCAGTTGTGGGCCAACCTGCCTGCATCGCTGAAGATGACCGACCCGCGCTACCAGGACATTCCGTCGACTGCGATCCCGGAGGTGACCGACGATGACGGCACCAAGGTGCGCATCATCTGCGGCGAGTTCTGGGGCAAGCGAGGACCAGTCGAAGGCGTCGCCGCAGATCCGAACTATCTGGATATTTCGGTCGCCCCCGGCCAGCGCAGGCGGCTCAAAGTCGAAACCACGCGCAACGCCTTCGCCTACGTTTTCGCCGGCTCCGGAACATTCCGCGATTCCTCGACTCCCCGCGCGGTTCTAACCGAGCAGGTCGAGAAGCCCGATGCGCCGCCCGTCTACGATGTCAAGAATCACTCGCTGGTGCTCTTCGACCGCGGCGACGAAATTTCAGTCCAGGCCGGCGACGAGGGCATCCGCTTCTTGCTCGTATCGGGCAAGCCGATCGAAGAGCCCGTGGCGTGGTACGGCCCGATCGTGATGAACACCCAAGAGCAGCTCCGCCAGGCTATGGCCGAACTGCAAACCGGCTCGTTCATCAAACATCGCTGAATCAAATATCGCTGAACCAAATGCCGCTGAACAGGCGCCAGAAACAAGGCCCTGCGCAGATCGCCTGCGCAGGGCTCACCTCCGGCCTCTTGGCTTCAGACACACCGGGAACATTTTCCTCATTATCTTTCGTGAGCGAGGAATCTCGATTCGAAAGACCGACGTAAAGTCACCTCATAGATGCGTTCGGGAAGGACACGACTTCCAGTCGTGCCCCAAAGCACCAATAAAGATGCGGGCTTTAGCCCCCGAGGCTCGGCTCGTGTCCCACCGCCGAGGATCTATGAGATCGCTTCTATGCTGATCGTCCCTCGATCACGCAACCTCTTTCTGCTGCAGAATCGGTTGCACGTGCACCAGTTCGTCAAACAACGAACGGTAGTGAATCATCGCCATTCTCAAATCTTCCGTGGTAGCCGCGTCTTTCCCAACCCGCAGCGCAATCTCATGCGCCGATCGGTAGTTCTCCACCACTCGAGGATGGTCCACAGAAATATCGGCGGCCCGCTGCTCGAACTCGGACACCGGATAACCCCGAGCTTTCATCACCGACGACACCAGGTCATCCGCTTCCGTGACTGCCCCCTTCGGCGAATCGACGAAACGGGACTGCACTTCCTGCCAATGCTTCGAAAAGCGTTCGTATTCCATCGGATCAAGATCGCGAATATTGAGTTTTTCCACCCGCTTCTCGCGATCCGCTAAGTTCGCTTCCGCTTTCGATCCATGCGCCAGCACCGCGCGCTCGTACTCCGGCCCAAACTTTTGCCGCAGGCCTGCGGTCGTGTTTTTGCGTTTTCGCACATAGAGCCACACCGCCACTACGATCAGCACAATCACTGCAGCGGCGAGGATAATCACCTTCGGATCCATCCAATTAAAATTCATTCAAACCTCCACAAAACCAGGGTTGTTCGCGATCTTGATTTCGCGCATTGATTCAGCTGGGAACATTAGAGAGTTGCAAGTATTGACCTTTCGTCCTCGCAAAGCTGGTCACTATTGACCGTCTTTCGCAATCTGCGGAGTCTGATCGAGCGTCGCGAAGTCGAGCGCCGCGAAGGAGCACAGCGACCCTCTCGCCCAACGCCAAAAATCCTCCGTACAAAGTGAGCGCTTCTGCTCGGCGCGAACCGAAGAACTGAGTGAGCCTGTAGACGTGTATCACGGGCACAAGTTCCTGCTTCTCCGGGTTCACTCGTTGATCCGGCCGTGGAAAAGGAGATGCCTATGTCGTTCGGAATTTACGCGATCGGTTTCGTAATCATGCTCATCGGAGTGGTTTACGGCGCGTACCTGATGCATATACCCACGCACTGGATTGCGGTCGGCGCAATCGTGCTCTTAGGCGTAGGGATTCTCTCGGGAGTAAAGGCAACCCGTCAGCGGGATTCCTCGGAATGAACGCAAGTGAACTTCAATTTTCATTGCCATTTCAGGTTGTCATCCTGAGCGAAGCGAAGAGCCTGCCCTGAGCGAAGTCGAAGGGACCTGTGCAACTTTCCGGCAGCGCCTCAATGGCAGCAAGTTGCATCAGGGATGCGCAGAAACAGTGCTCCCTGCGTGCTATAGTTAGGGTTGAGGTGGTTTCCACCTTCTCCTCTTTCAGGTTCCCTGAGCTAAGTCAGTCCATCTGAAGTTCTCTCTCCTTAGGCGCGAGGAAAGCGGTGACCCATGCCTTCGCATCCAATCTTGTACGAGGTTCAGCAACTCTACAAAGTGAGTGACCGTCTGGATCTGCTGGCGGAAGAGCATCCCACCATCTCCGAGGCACTCATCACGATTTCCGGCAGCGTCCGCCACACTGCAACCTTGTTGGAAGTGGTGGTCGCGACCAAACTGCGCCCGCTCCCCGGACCAGCCTAGCCGGCGCCCGTTTCGGTCATCGCTTGGTGTTTTCTTCTTTCGAATGCTCCGCACACACATGCGCCGCAAACTCCTTGTCGCGATCCGACTCGAAGTTGCGCATCATTTCTTCGAAGGATTTGCCGCCGGGCGTTTTCGTTGGCTTGAATCGCCAGCCGCATTCGGAGCAGCCAAAACCCCGAAAACGCGGATGCTCGATCCATGTCAGCTTCCTCGTCATGGCCGAGCATCCTACAGAACGCGAATTTCGCTAGTCTGTCGCGCATCCTACCTTCATAAACAAAACTCCCGAGCCGGTCCCGCAACCCTGCTTTCGAAGCCAATTTGAAACGCCTGCCTTAAAAAGATGGGCAACCGAATCATAAGATCACCGCGACACGCTACCACCACCTGTGATCACTATTGCTCATCCACAGGTCCGCATCCCGCGTAGTCTTGAGAAGTCTTCCCCGTGTATGACAGCGAGATGACAGGCGATCTCCTCACAACATCTGCAAAGGCCCCGTTCTCATCCCCGCCTGTTAAGGATGGATTGTGAAAAACAAAAGCCCCCAGGTCTTGCAATCCGGCGAGCGCACCAATTCCGAAGGCAAGCCCGTCAGCAACCTGATACTTCTTTCCATCTCCGATAGCGACTACGCTTCCCTGCGCCCTCATCTCGAATATCTCAAGTTGCCCAACCATCTCATCCTTCACGAGTCCGGCGCCCGGCTGGAGTTTGCGTATTTCCTGAATCGCGGTTTGATTTCTCTAGTAGTCGTTATGCAAGATGGCGAGACCGCCGAAGCCGGCATCGTCGGCAACGAAGGCTTTACCGGAACCGCAGCCGCCGTTGGCCTGACCAGGGGCCCTCTTCAAGCTGTGATACAGATCACCGGCGATGGGTTTCGCGTAGAGGTTGTCGCTTTACAAAACATTTTGGAATCCGCTCCTCATCTGCAGTTGATCTTGAGTCGCTACGGGGTGTTTCAGGGAATGCAGGTCGCCCAGACCGCCGCGTGTAATCGTCTGCACAATATCCAGCAGCGCCTCGCCCGCTGGTTGCTGATGACTCAGGACCGGGTGGATGCGGAATCGTTGCCCATCACCCACGATTTCCTCGCGACCATGCTAGGCACAGACCGGCCCAGCGTGAGCACGGCCGCAGGCGTCTTACAGAAGAAGAAAATCATCGAGTACACCCGCGGCGCCGTCCGAATCGTCAACCGCAAAAAGCTGGAAGGCGCAGCCTGCGAGTGCTACGGGGTTATCCAGCAATACAACGGCCAGCTCGGCCTGAAGTAACCTCGCCGTCCCTATTCGGATTGCAGATTGTAGATTGCAGATTTCAGATTGTAGATTGAAATCTCAAATCTGAAATCTCATTCACGAGTGCGTGCGGTACCGTGGAAGAGCGGCGCTTCAGCGCCGCGTAAACCCCAAGATCAGCGCGGGCTTTAGCCCCCGAGGTTTCGCTCGCGACCTGAGCATCGATTGAGATGGATTGCTTCTAGTCGTGCAGAACAATATTCAGCAGTGAACTATGCACCTGCAGCCCGCCCTCGCCATAGTCAAGAAAGCCCAACTCCCGGAACCGGTTCATGAAAAAACTCACTCGCGACCGGGTCGTCCCGATCATCTCCGCGAGGGTCTCTTGACTGATCTTGGGGATTACAATCTCCGGTGCTCCGTCCTTGCCAAAATGAGCCAGCAACAGCAGGAGCCGAGCCAGTCTCTTTTCGCTGGAATTGAAGAGCTGGTCCACCAGGTCCTCTTCGTACCGGATGTTTCGTGCCAGCAAATAAGCTACGAATAGATCGGAGAATTTGTGTTCCCGGTGCAGCGCCAGGATCATCGCCTTCTTTTCAATGCGCAGCAGTTCGCAATCCGTCATCGCGCTTGCAGACCCCATCCGTAAATGTTGCCCCGCCAGCCCGCCTTCCCCGAAAAAGTCTCCCTGACTCAATATGCCCAGGGTCGCTTCTTTGCCAACCTTCGACACTACGGTGAGACGAACTTTGCCTTGCTGTATATAAAACACCGCGTCAGCCGCGTCCCCCTGCGCAAAGATGGTTTCCTTCTTGGGAAACGACACAGCTTTCCTGCCCTCGCCGATCGTGGCAAGAAATTCCTGCGGGTTAAACTCGCGATTGATCTTGGCCGACATGGTGGATGCTATCAAGGTGCCGCTCCCAGCACTGGGTACACTTACTAACTATTATGCCAAAGCACCGGCCCCTGGGATGTTCACTTTTGCTCACAATCACGGAAAATTTCTCGGGCACCCAAAATGACACCGGCCGCCCGCCAAATGTGTTAGGAATGTGCAATATAGAACATACTCCCGCCCGGAATCGTTGCATTATGTGGTGGTGAAAACCAGAGAACTCACCTTGAAACAGATATCCTCCGTGCCCTGTACCACTTGTGGTGCCGCGGTCGGAGAAGCTTGTGAACTCCATACCGGCGACCCGCGCACCGAGCCACACCGCGACCGGAAACTCTCCGCCGCCGAGGCCATCGAAGCAGCCGAGGCCCTCGCCGCCGTCCACGATGTGGAGGTAAAACCCATCAGACCGCAAACGGCGCTCAGGTTGGTCCCCGCCGCGCCCACAAGCTGATCATCCACAAATGCCGCTCGCAGATGTCTTCATCCGCAGCGACTGGCTTTACCCTGTGTTCCCCCGTGCCCCCTGTGGTTGGCGAATTCAAGACACCGCCCAACCCGCAGCCGCCCTTGCGCTTTTCCCCCCTCGCCGTCGATACTGGATGGTTCCCTTTCAACCTGAACCGACCATTATGAAAACCACAATTTCTCTCTCCGCCCCTGCTCAACTGGAAACCGAATCCCTCGTCGCCATCGTGCTCGATCACTCCGACAAAGATCACTCTGACAAAGATCATGCCGAAAAAGATCACGGCCATCTCTCCGGCGACAAAAATAAAGACGCCAAGCCGCAACTGCGCGTCGAGAGCAACGATGCGGCCGTGCAATCCGCTGCCGCCGAGCTTCTCGCCAGCGGCGAACTCACCGGCAAGCCGTTTGAAATCAACCTGCTGCACAAGCCTGCCGGGTTGAAGGCCAAGCGTATCCTGCTGCTCAGCGGCGGCAAAGCGAAAAAATTCGCTGGTTACGATCTGCGCCGCCTCGCCGGGGCTGCCGTTCGCGCTCTTAAGTCGCGTGGAATCCGCAGCTTCGCCTTCGTCGCTCCCTCCGCCATTCCCGCCGACGAAGCCGTGCGCGCCATTGTCGAAGGCGCGCTGGTCGGAAACTTCGACGCCGACTACTACCGCAGCGACCGCAAAGACCAGAAGATTGATGCACTTACCATCCTCACCAGCGGCAACACCGACAAAGCCGCGCTCGAAAAAGCCGCCGCTGAAGCGCAAATCATCGGCGAGTCGCAGAATTTCACGCGTGACCTGGTCAACGAGCCCTCGAACCGCATGACGCCCACCATGCTCGCCGAACGCGCGAAAAAAATGTCCGCGGAAGTTGGTTTGAAATGTGAAGTTTACGGCGCCGACAAAATCAAAGAGCTAAAAATGGGAGCGTTCTGGGGCGTCGCGCAAGGTTCCGACGAGCCACCCGCGCTGATTATCATGCGCTACGAGCCGGCGGGCGCACCCGAGAAACCAGTCTTAGGCCTTGTAGGCAAAGGAATTACCTTCGACACCGGCGGCATCTCCATCAAGCCCGCCGACGGCATGGAAAAAATGAAATACGACATGGCCGGCGGCGCCACCATGATCGGCGCCATGCGCGCCATCGCGCTGCTCAAGCCAAAAGTCAAAGTCATCGGCATTGTCTGCGCCACCGAAAACATGCCTTCCGGCAAAGCGCAGAAACCCGGCGACGTGCAGATCGCCATGTCCGGCAAGTCGATTGAAATCATCAATACCGACGCCGAGGGCCGCCTCGTCCTGGCCGACGGCCTGCACTATGCCAAGCAACTCGGCTGCACGCATCTGGTAGACGCCGCGACTCTTACCGGCGCAGTGGTAGTCGCGCTCGGCTACACGAACGCTGGCCTCTTCGCCAACGACGACGCAATTTACGATCGCTTCAACAAAGCGCTCAACAAAGCCGGCGAGAAAATGTGGCGCTTGCCGCTCGACGACGAATACAAAGACAACATCAAGTCCGGCATCGCCGATATCGTCAACTCCGGCGGCCGCTGGGGCGGAGCCATCAATGCCGCGATGTTCCTGAAAGAATTCGCCGAAGACACTCCGTGGATTCACCTCGACATCGCCGGCACTGCGTGGATGGAAGATCAAAAGCCGTGGATCGCAAAAGGCCCAACGGGAATCGCATTGCGCAGCCTGGTGGAATTCGTGAAAAGCTACGCGACCACGGATAAGCCGTAGCGTGCAAATCCATGGCAGACAACTTGGTTACAGCCATTTTGTCATGCCCCGCATCCAATGCGCGCGGAACGGCTAATCGACTTTAGTAAATTCTGATTTTGGGGGACATTTTATGAAAGCTCTTATGGTGGTCGGAGTTCTCGTGCTGGTCCTGGGGATACTTTCCTTTTTTGTTCCCGTCCCGCATAGCGAACATCACGGCGTCCGCTTCGGCGATGCGCATGTGGGCGTCACCACGCACGACGACCGGATGGTCCCGCCGTTCGTGAGCATCATCCTGGTCGTGGTGGGCGGCGGCTTGATGATCGCCGGCAGAAAAGGCTAATCCGCCGCCACGCATCCCTAGGGATGCGGTGTGATCGCAACGACCATGACGACGGGGATTCTATTCTTGCCCTTAATTTCATCAAGTGGGCTACGCCCACCATGCGCGACCACTCGACAAGCCGAGGCACGCCTTGAAACAGACATTTTGGATTATCCGCGAAAATCGGCGGCGACGAAGTTCTATTTCGCGGTGGCCTGGTCGAATGCCTTCTCCAGATCTGTAGCCAGCGGAGTCTCGCCGGTCTGCAGGCCGCTGCGGCCCATCATGCGCCACAGGTATTCATTTTTCGGCCAGCCGTGAGCGTCGTAGACGGCGAGCACATCTTCGCTGGGACGGCTCATCACCATGAGCACCACGTCCGCCTGACGTGGCTCATAGACCACGATGAACTTGCCCCACTTCTGGATGGAATCCTGCACGGCGCCAATGGCGTCGCGGTCCGCGGGAAAAAGATTCGGATCGAACTGGTCGCCGTCGTAGCTGGTGACATAAACGTAGCGCGCGTTCACCAGCGTACCGGGAAATGCCGGGACGGTTGGCGTTTTGGCTTTGGGAGCGGCTACAGCAAGAGTTGTCACCAGAAGCAATGTCGCAAGGATCACGGCGACGATGAAAAAGAGCTGGAGAGCTTTGTTCGGAGTGATCGCGTTTTTTGCTTCCGAGTTTCTAATGGTTGCGTTTTTCATGATTGCGCTTTGCGACCTCGTGATTCTGTGATGGCTTCAAAAACCAGTCGAGCATTCGCTCGACCCAACGGGCGAGAGCGCCCATCTCGCACACATCTTCTCAATTAATTAGATGTCCGGCGGCGGGGCCAAGATGCCCGATTTGCGCGCGTCTTGCCTAAGTTATTGAATTCATTGTAGCTGCGAGATAACTGCGAAAACAGAGTACGTCGGTGATCAGGTGCGCAGGTTACTGGCCTCGTGGAATGGCATTTCCGGGGCCGTAGATGGCTCAGGAACGCACGAACGCGTTCGAACGATCTGTTATGTTGATCGAAAGATTTCCACAGCTTAAATCGGGCAATCTCAGAGAACAGCGACTCGTGGTATATCCCGCAGATATTGCGTTTTGCCACCGGCAGAATGGATTCAACAACTTCCACGAAGCGTCAACAACTTAGACGACCACCATCTCACTGAGACAGTTCGGATGACAACTGCCAGGGTTGTTATGCCGCCGAAGGCCAGTCGAGCATTCGCTCGACCTGGCCCCTTCGGCTCCGCTCAGGGCAGGCTCGCAAGCGTGCCCGTCCCCACACAATCCCTCTCTAGGGTTATAGTAGTGCGCATGAATGACTTGGACGGGAAAAATACCATGGACGAAAAGATGGAATCGAAGATGGATCGCAGAACATTTCTTGGTTCAACGGTGGCCGCCGGAGGAGCGTTGCTGGCGGGCACGGCGCTGTCTTACGGAAAAATTCTGGGTGCCAATGACCGCATCTCGTTGGGACACATTGGGACGGGCAGCCGCGGAGGCGATCTGTCTTTTATCGCGGGCAAACTGAAAGACAGTCATCACGTGGAGATGACGACGGTTTGCGATTTGTGGAAAGTGAATCGCGAGAAGGCTGCGGCGGAGACGGCCAAAATTTACGGGCGGGCGCCGCGAGCGCTGCAGCATCTTGAAGATGTGCTGGCGCTGAACGATGTGGACGCGGTGCTGATTTCGACGCCTGAGCATGCGCACTCGCCGATTCTCAAGATGGCGGTTGAGGCGGGCAAGGACGTTTACGTGGAGAAGCCCATGGGCAACGTGTTGGCCGAAGCAAAGGCGGCGCGCGATGCGGTGCGGCAGAGCAAGCGCATTGTGCAGGTGGGGACGCAGCATCGCAGCGAACCCTATCCGCGGGCGGCGCACGATCTGGTGCAGACGGGCGTGCTGGGCGACGTCAGCAAGGTTGAGGTCGAGTGGAATTACCACGGGCCGCGCTGGCGCGGGCGCGAGGAAGTAAAACAGATTCGCGAAGAGGATACGGACTGGCGGAAGTGGCTGATGAACAAGCCGTATCGTCCATTCGATCCGCAGCTTTATTTTGAGTTCCGTTTGTACCGGGAATTTTCCGGCGGCATTCCCGACCAGTGGATGAGTCACGGCATCGACCTGGTGCACTGGTTCATGAACGACAATTTCCCGCGCTCGGCGGTGGCGCATGGCGGAGTGCTGGCGTGGCACGACGGGCGCCAAAATGCGGATACGTTCCAGGCGCTGTTTGAGTATCCCAAGGGATTTCTAGTGAGCTACACCACCAGTTTCGGCAACGATGCGCCCAGCTTTTCGCGCTACATGGGCAAGAAGGCCACGCTGTTTAACCTGGGCGGCGAAGGCAGCCCGCGTTATCAAGTGGTGGAGGAAAAAGGCAATCACGAAGACGACGCCGATGTGGACAAGCAGCGGGCATCGCGTTATGTGACGCTGCCGGGAGAAACCAAACTGCCTCCGATGGGGATTGACGATCTGTCGCTGGGGCACATGTCGAACTGGATCGAATGCATGCGTTCGCGGCAGCAGCCGCATTGCACGGTGGAAGAAGGGTTTTCCCATTCGGTGGCGTGCATGATGGCGACGGAGGCGTACTGGTCGGGGCGGAAAGTTTATTGGGATGCGAAGAACGAGGCGATTGTGAGTGAGGCGCCGGCGTAGGGTAAATTCTTTGCCGTGGATTTACGCGGATCTCACGGATAACCCGCTTGTATGTACAAAGAAGACATCGGCTGGCGGGCTGGGCCGGTCATGGAACAACCGAATGCCCCACTTCTCGCAAAAGACGCGAGAAATGGGGCACCCCGCTGATGGCCTTCAACTGGTGCCGTCTTTTGAGGTAGGATGTGGGCGCCTTTTCAAGGAGGGTTCCGTGGCACAGAACACTGCGGTCGATACGGTACGTCAGGCTTCGACGTTTTCCATCGTGTGGGGAATTTTGTTGATTGTGTTGGGCATGGCGGCGGTGGGTTCGCCATTTCTTGCCGCCGTAGCGGTGAACGTGGCCATCGCCTGGCTCATTGTGCTGGCAGGCTCAATCCACCTCATTCTTGCCTTTCGCGCTCATGGAGCGGGCAGCATGATCTGGAAGCTTCTGGTCGGGGTCGCGTATGTCTGCTTCGGGATATATCTGATCCTGCATCCGGTGCTGGCCGTGGCATCGCTGACGTTAATTCTGGCTTCGCTTTTCCTGATTGAGGGCGTGCTCGACATCGTCCTATTTGTCAAGATGCGCTCCGTGGGAGGATCGATCTGGGTGCTAACCGACGGGATCATTACACTCTTGCTGGGGCTACTGATTTACATGCAATGGCCATCGAGTTCGGCGTGGGCGATCGGCACGCTGGTCGGCATAAGCATGATTATCAGCGGCGTAACGCGGGTGATGATGTCGCTGGCGGTGCGCAAGGCGGCGCAGACGACGTCGTCGCCGACGTCGTTAGCGGCCTAATCAGCGGCTTGGCGGCCGCGACGGTCTGACCTCATGCGGCGTTGACGACGCGTGGAACGAGTTCGACGCCTGGGATTCCGCATCGGTTCGCTTGTGGAGATGCCGCCGGGCTTCGCCACGGCGGGACAGCCGAGGCGGCTGTCTCTACGTGAGTCTTGCTGCCTGGGGAAATTACTGCCTGCTGGAGCCTCGTTTGTGGTGAGCGTCGGGAGGGATACGAAATGGGAGGACTGATTCCCTTAGGAGATGTATCCCGGCGGCCTGCGCGCATCCCTGTGGTTACGATCCTCATCATCCTGGTGAATGCGTTTGTCTTTGTGCGGGAGTTGATGGGGGGCGAGGCATTCGTGACCCAGTGGTCGGCCGTCCCTGCCCAGATTTTTTCCGGCCATCACTGGATCACGATTCTGACCGCGATGTTCATGCACGCCAGCTGGTCGCACATCATCGGCAACATGGTGTTCCTGTGGGCGTTTGGCCCCGAGATTGAAGATGCGATGGGGCGCGGGCGGTTTCTGATTTTCTATCTGCTGGGCGGGCTGGTGGCGATGCTGGCCCAGGTCGCCGTCAACGCGCATTCCACGGTGCCGAACCTGGGAGCAAGCGGCGCAATTGCCGCGGTGATGGGCGCGTTTCTGGTCACCTATCCGCGGGACCGGATTCGCTCGGTGCTGCTGATAGTTGTGTTCGTGAAGATTACGTTCATTCCGGCCGCGCTCCTAATCGGCTTTTGGTTCCTCACGCAACTCTTCAGCGCCGGGCAGGTGGCGCAGGCGCAGGGCGGCGGGGTCGCTTACCTGGCGCACATCGGCGGCTTTATTTTTGGGGCGGTCACGGCGCGTTTGTTCGAGGACCGGAGTCGGATCGCAATGCAACCGGTGGAGGAATGAGTCCCCGGACGGATGCTCCGAACCGGCCTGGCCAGAGGGCAATCTCATGAATTGCCCGGAATGCAAACACAGGGGCTGAAGCCCGCGCTGATTTTGGGGCATTACGCGGCGCTGAAGCGCCGCTCTTCCACGGTACTGCACGCATTTGTGGGTTTTCCGCGACCTCCGAAAGCCGTGCCCCTCCCAAACCCGCGTGGATCTGAATTTTTCCGCAACTTGCTAGGGGACTACTGGCAATTCTATGTATGACGGCTGCGCGGGGGAGCAGTAGATGCGCTGCGTGGCTTTGACGAAATCTTTGGGCTCGGCTTTGTAGATGCTGGGGACGAATTTTTGCGGGTTGCGGTCGATCACGGGAAACCAAGTCGACTGAATCTGAACCATGATGCGGTGACCTTTCAGGAAAACGTGGTCGTGGTCGCGCAGGGGGATTTTCCATTCTGTTGGTTTGTTCGGCGTGAGCGCGTGCGGTTTCTCGTAACTCTCGAGATAGCGGCCGCGGCGCACTTCCATGGCGATTGGGAGTTCGTAGCCATTTAACGATTGGGCGTATTGTCCGGGCTTGGGGCCGGCGTCGGGATTCCAGTCGTTCTTTTGCGCGTTCTCGGGATAGACGTCGATCAGCTTGACGATGAAATCGCTGTCGGTGCCGGAAGTGGAAGCGAAGAGATGGGCGGCGAGCGGTCCGGTGATGGTGAGATCGTGGTCGAGCGGATCGCCGACGAAACTCAGGACGTCGGGACGGTGATCGACGAAGCGCTGGTCGGCGACTTCCCAGGTGCGCCAGTCTCCGGCGGGATAGGTCGGCGAGATGGGACGCTGGCGATAAGGCACGGGATTGGCGGGGTCGGAAATATATTCGCGGTAGGGCTTCGCGGTTTGTGCCGCGCTCGAAGCGGCGGCTGGCGCGGTTTTCGGCGTGGAGACGGGCGCGGAAAAAGAGAGCGTGCCGTCGGCGTGCAAATAAAGCTTTGTGGGCTTGGCTTCTTTCGGAGGCCACGCGGGGTAGGTGTGCCAGGTGTTTGATCCGCTCTGAAATGTGCTGGCTTGCCAGGCCGGTTTCTCTCCTTTGCCGTGCAGATAGTAGCGAAAAAACGGAGCTTCGATATTTTCGCGGAACTCGCGCGCGGTTTCGTGTCCCGAAAACGGGATGAGGCCGATGCTGTCGCCCTTGGGACTCCACCACTCGCCGTGATACCAGGGGCCAGCGACCATGAAGTTGGTGTGTTGCGGGTCGTTTTCTTCGGCGTGGCGGAAAATCTGCCACGGTCCCCAGGGATCTTCCTGATCCCAGAATCCGGCGACGTTGAGATTCGGAACAGTCGACGCGTGAAGCTGGTTGACCCAGGCTTCTTTTTTCCAGAAGTCGTCGTAGTCGGGATGCTCGACGGTGGAATTCCAGTAAGGAATGGAGCCGTGGAGATATTTCGCGTTGATATTGGAGAGCGGGCCGAGATCGAGATACCACTGGTAAGTGTCGTAAGTCTCGAAGGTGAAATAAGTATTTTTGTTTTTGTCGGCCTGTTCCATGACGGCGTATTCAAAGTCGTAACTCTCGCGCAGGGCGCCGTAGCGGTGGTCGTCGTCGTTCATCCACTGATCGACGGGTGAAGCTTGTTCGCTGATGGCTTTCAGCGCGGGGTGCGGGTGGAGAAGCGCGAGAGCGGCAGTGAGACCGTCGTAGGAGACGCCGAAGATGCCGACGTTGCCGTTGTTGTTGGGAACATTTTTCACAAGCCAGTCGATGGAGTCGTAGGCGTCCGTGGTTTCGTTGGTGGCCTTGGGATCGGCGGGGTCGACCCAGGAGGAAAGGTTGAAGACGCCTTCGGACTTGAAGCGTCCGCGGAGATTCTGGATTACGAAGATGTAACCGTCTTGCGCGAGTTCCTTCATGAAGGGCGGCATTTGCTCGGGAGGTTTTTCTGGGACGCCGTAGGGAGTGCGGCGGAAGAGGATGGGGAGCGGCGGGTTGTCGCCGGACTGGGGGATCGGGGTGAGAATTACGGTTTGGAGGTGGACGCCGTCGCGGACGGGGATCATGACTTCCTGAAGAGTGAAGAGTGGTTTGGGCGCAGGCTGCGGGGCGGGAGCGGGTGGTTGCGCGGCGGCGGGGATTGCCAGCAGTAAGGTGGCGAGAAATAGACGGGATGGGCGCAAGCGGTTTTCTCCGTGAATGTGCTTTTGGTTCGGCAAAGTATAGCAAGGTGCGAGGAGGAAGTTGGGGTGGCTGGCGCGCGGCCGCCGTTGAGACTGAGATTCCTCCGCCGCGATGAAAAACGCGGCGTTCGGAATGACAAGGCCTCGGGTTTGCTGGGGCGGACGCCGGTAAGCGGGCCGCGACATTCCTTGGGACCTCGTGTTTCTAGGGGTGAGGCCGGAGTCTTCTTCTAGAATGGATTTGCGGGCCTCTGATCGCACAAACCTGGGCTCCCGAGGATGACTTATGCAGCTACGCGCGCCGATTGTCTCCGTTGCCTTGCTGACTTTTCTTCAAGTTATGGGGCAAGTGGGCGTGGCGCAGGATCTCACTCCGGTCTGCCAGCCTGCGGTGACTACGCCGGTCGTTGTGGTAACGCCGGCGCAGCGTGTGGCGGCCGGCAAAAAGGCTCAGCCACCGATCACCGACACTTATAACGGCTTTGCATGGCCTGACACGCCGATGGGCGTCATCAAGACGGGCAATGGCTACGAGTTTTTTGCCAGCGATGGCGGGGCACACTACCGGCAGATGTGGAACGGGCATTGGGTGGGCAACAACAAATCTGGTTCGGTGGTCACCACGGTGGGCACGCTCGACAACCCGCTGGGGACAGGCGATCCCGAGGACGTGAGCGTCTTGCAGAATCCCGATGCTGGAGTGAATGCCAATTATCCCAGCTATGGTTACATGGGCGGCGGGCCGGTTTACCAGGTTCCCGCGGGTATGACCGGGGCCGGCAACTTGCTGGCGACCTATCATGCGGAGCTTCCGAATGATGCGCTGTATGCTGCCCTCGGGCTGGCCGCATCCTCGGATTACGGGCTGCACTGGACGGATCTGGGCGAGATCATTCGGCTGAACCAGGCTTACGCGGTGGGGCTGGATGGATTCGAAATTGGCGACGGGCCGCTGGTGCTCTCGCCCGACGGCAAGTATTTCTACCTGTATTTTCCGGATTGGATGGCCAACGGGACGCTGCACACCGCGAATGCTGACGGGGTCTCGACCACGACCAATGTTTCCGTAGCACGCGCGCTGGCGGCGTCTGTGCTGGACGCCGCGTTTGGATCGGCGCGCCCGCATGCCGTCGCCTTCGAGAAGTTCTATGAGGGCAATTGGCATTTGCAACCGGGGGCCGGAGGAGCGTCGAGTGACCTGATTCCGAGCGCGCCGTTTTCGGGATATCTGGATATCCATTACAACAACGCGATCGCGCGTTACGTGTTGATCATTTCCGACGATACGAATTTCGCTTATGCGGAGTCGGTCGACCTTCTGCACTGGACGTTGCCCGTGTCGCTTGGAGCCTTCGGACCGATCGCGGCTTATCCTACGGCGGTTGGACTGGGCGAAGATCCGCATGTGTTGGGGAAGAGCTTTTACGTTTACTTCACGCACTTGCCGGCAGATGGGTGGCAGGGCGGATCGGTGCGGCGGATCACGCTGAGTTGTCCGTGAACTTGATCACGGCCAGTCGCCGACTGAAAGTCCACGTCGCAAGGCTGGTGCGCGGCGGCCGAGGAACTGAGATTCCTCTGCCGCGATGAAAAACGCGGCGTTCGGAATGACAAGGTGCAGGGGCGCCGTACAGGAGGTCAAAATCCCCACTTCTCGCAAAGGACGCGAGAAATGGGGCACCCGCGCGGTTTAGCTAACAGCTAATAGCTGAGAGCTAACGGCTTTCTTCAGAACAATCTTCCGATGGAAAAATTTATGCGGCTTTGGCCGGTGGGGCTTATGCTGCCGGCTAGGGCGAGCGGGCCGGCGATGGTTTCGGCGATGAAGCCGAGATTGAAGGTGCCGCGCACGACCACCGAGTCGGGATCGTTGAAGGCGGTGCCGGCTTCGTACCATCCAGCCCAGTAGACTTTTCCGCCGACCAGCTGCGGCAGGCGGTATAGCTGGCGGCGAAACCCCAGAGAAGAATATCCGTAGTGGTTGCCGAGGAATTCCTGCGGCAGATATGCGCCGAGATGGAATGGGCCGCCCAGCGCGAAAACCTGGAAGGGTCCGGCGGTGCCGTGAAAGCTGGTGCCGGCAGAAGCGATAAAGAAGAGCGAGGTCTTGGCGCTGAGGGGCGCGAAGGTGGAAGTTTGCACGTCGAGCTGGGTGATGGGATGGGCGAGGTCTGGGCTCTGCAGCACGTGTGAAAGATTCGACACGATGCGAAAGCCGCGGCTGGGAACGCTGGGGCTATCCTGTCCGTCCCAGACGTAGCGCAGGCGGAATTCGCCGGTGTTGCCGCTGACGATGGGCAGGCCGGCGCTGCCGATGAGGGGATCGAGTTTGCCGCTGAAGATTTCGTAGCCGAGACGGATTTCGCTGCGGCGGCCGGAATCATAACCGAAATCGAAACCGCCTCCGGCACGTTCGTCGCCGAAGACGGCGACACGAGTTTCACCGGTGAAGGAATTGCGGGCGAACTTGGAAGCGAATGCGAAAGGAGCGACGAAGAATCGGCTCATGGCCAGCGGCTGGTAAAACTCGGTAGCGGCAAGATTGCTGGAGCCGAAAAGAAGATCGTTGCGCCACTCGCCGCCATGGTGGTCGATGTCCATGAACGTGACGCGGGCGCCGCCGGAGACGTCGAAGGCGGCGACGCCGGAACCGTCGACATTCACGGCGAGGTCGACGAAGGGCGGTCCGTAGGATTTTTCGTGCGCAACCACGCGCAGGCCGGGGACACCGTTCTGCACGAAGCCTTCATAGCCCATGCGGTCGAAGCGGCCTTCGCCAACGATCTGGGTGAGGCGCGCGTCGAGCTCGTCGATGTTGAGATTGCCCGCGTGTAGATCGTTGTGGAGAGTTTTCTGCAATCGTTTTTCGAGATGCTGCTGCTCGTCTCCGCTGACGCCGGTGACTTCGAGAATCTCGGCGGATTTTTCCGGAGAGCGTTTGCGGGCTTCGCGTTCGGCGACATAGGTTTGCCAATCGGCATCGGAAAGAGCGAACGCGCGCAACGCGGCTCCCCGCGCGGCTGCGGCCTTGTAACCGAGATTGATAATGGTTTCCGACTGGTCGTAATCGAACGCTCCCAGGTTGCCGAGATCGAGGGAGACGACGACATCGGCGAGTTGGAGGGCGCGGCGCTCATTGTCGAGGACCATGACGTCGACCGTGCGGGTGAGAATTCCGCTCACGGTTTCGAACTGCGTGGCGGTGGGCGGCTGCGTGACGATATCGACGGCGATGACGACGTCGACATTCATCTGGCGGACCACGTCGGTGGGAAGGTTATCGACAATGCCGCCATCGACCAGCATTTTTCCGTTGAGTTCCTGCGGGGTGAACACGCCCGGGATGGCCATAGAAGCGCGCAGAGACCGCGACAATGAGCCATCGTGGAGCACGACGGCCTGGCCGCTGAGCAGGTCGGTGGCCACGCAGCGGAAGGGCGTGGGCAGATCGTCGAAACTGGAAATGGTGGAATAGGCGAAGGACATGCGGTCGAGCACCAGACCAACGCCGTGGCCGGGATCGAATCCGTTGGGGCCGTTGAAGCCGTGCTTGAAGCCGAGTTCGCCGCCGAACTGATAGTCGCGGCGGTCTTGCTTGCGGCGGTAGAAAAGTTGATTGTAGCTGGGTTCGGCGAGCAGGGCGTCATCCCAGTGAATGGTTTTTACGAGCTCACGCATCTCGATGCCATTGCGTCCGGTGGCGAAGGCAGCGCCAACCAGGGCTCCCATGCTGGTGCCGGCAACTTTGTCGACCGGGATGTGGTTTTCTTCCATCCACTGCAGCACTCCGATGTGGGCAAGGCCGAGCGCGCCGCCGCCGGCGAGAGCGACGCCAATGACGGGACGGTGAGCGGGAACGGGCTGCGCGGGAGTCTCCCTTGCTTGAGCCGGCGGAGTTGTCGCGGGTTCCTGCTGCGCGTGAGAGATTGTTGGGCAGAAAACCGCGACGACGAAAATCAGCGCGATCGAAATACTGCGGGCATGAGAAGAAAACATCGATGCTCCTGAAACGGCGGAAACGAGAAACCTGAGCTGCACTACAAATCTAGTGCGCGGGGAAAGACGAGGCAAGGCTTGAGGTTTTAGTGTGGTTGCGAATCTGGATTCGGGGAACAAAGAGCGCGCGGACGAGGCGTCCGCGGCTCCATGATTTGTTACATGGGGTCCGTTACATGACGGGCGGGACGGTGATGCGCAGGACGGCCAGCGCGGCGATGAGCTCGCGGCGGACTACGGCGACGGTAGCCAGCAGGAATTGTTTTCGTTTTTCGTCGGGTTCGCTGAGGATGGGATGGCGGTGGTAGAAGGCGTTGAAGAGTTGCGCCAACTGGAAGACGTGCTTGGCCAGGTATGCGGGCTCGGTGGTGGCGATGCACTTGTCGATGACGTGCGAGGTTTGCGCGGCGGCTAGCCATAGCGACCAGAACTCGTCGGCGGCGTCGTTGGCCGATTCGGTGGTTAGGAATTGGGCCAGGTCGGCCGCTGAGACAGGTTCCGCCGCGCTTCGCGCTGGCGGGACAGCCGAGGCGGCTGTCTCTACACGAGTTGCGAAACTATCGGGATCCAGGCCCGCTTTTTTGAAGATGGCGGTTGCACGGACTGCCGCGTATTGGGCGTAGGGGCCGGTTTCACCTTCGAAGCTGAGAGCGTCTTTGAAATCGAAAGCGATGACGGACTGCTTGGTGTACTTCAGCATGAAGTAACGCAGGGCGCCGATGGCGATCTGCTTGGCAATGGACTCGCGCTCGGCTTCAGTGAGTTGCGGGTGGCGCGAGTCGACTTCTTTTTTGGCGGAGGCGATGAGCTGGTCCAGCAGGTCGTCGGCTTTCACCCCGAAACCTTTGCGGCCGCTGACTTCGACGTAGGAGCGGGCTTTGTCTTCGTCGCTCAGCGTGTAGCCGAGTTCGGCGGCGCAGCGCGGGGTGAGCGCGACCATCTCGTAGGAAAAATGGGTGTAGTGGTCGGCGGCCTCGTTGTGGCCGAGTCCGCGCAGGGCTTCGATGACGGTGTTTTGCGCTTCGGACTGGCGCGCGTCGATGACGTTGTAGATTTCGGCGACGTCGCCGAAGTGGGGATGATTTTTCTCGGCGGCTGCGTCGTCGGGAGTTGTGGAAATCCAGCACTCGTGATCATTCGGATAGCGATAGAACTTGCGATAGGAGAAGTCGCGGCCGAGCAGGCCGAACTTCCACATGTGGTAGGCGATGTCTTTGCCGACGTAGCCGACGGTGCCGTTGGAGCGGACGATTACTTTCTGGTCCTCTTCGGAAATCTGGTCGGGGGCCTGCGCGTCAAGGCCAAAATTTGTCCCAATGTTCGTGAGCATGTCATCGAGGTCGCTGGTTTCTGGTTCGGATTGCGCGGACAAGGCGTCCGCAGCTCCACGAGTTTTGCCTGTTCCGGCACGGCGCATAATCCAGCAGCCTTTGTTCTTGCCTTCCGTTTCGAAGGTGAGCACGCCGGCTTCTTTCAGCTTGGTGAAGGCGGCGTCCCAGAAATGCAGGTGGAGGATTTCGCTTTCGCGGGGGAGGAAATCGTATTCGATGTCGAGACGGTCCATGGTTTCGAGATGGCGGCGCAGGACGGCGGTCGAGATCAGCTCGGCTATCGCCGCAGTCCCACTGGTGGCATCTTCGATGGCGTGCAGGGTTTGCGCGCGAACCTGCAGATTCTCTTTGTTCTTTTCTTTGCCCTCGCCGTACCACTGTGAGACTCGGGCGTAGAGGTCCCAGCAGTAGTAGTCAAAGCGAGGCTGGCGGGTGAGCGCTTCGATTTCGGCGCGGGACTTTTTTTCGAGGTGCGTGAAACCGACAACCACGTCGGCGACTTGCACTCCGGTGTTGTCGATGTAGTTCTGGATGTCGACTTCCCTGCCCGCGTACCGTAGCAGACGGACGAAAGTGTCGCCGAGGATGGCGTTGCGCAGGTGTCCGATGTGGGCGGCCTTGTTGGGATTGATGCTGGTGTGTTCGACCAGAATCTTTCCCGGCGGAATGCTGGCGGGAGGATTCTGGCCGGCGGCCAAAGCTGCGGCCATGGTTGCGCGATTGACGCGGGCGTTGAGGTATCCCGCACCAGCGACGTCGAGCTTATCGAAACCATCGACTGCACCGAGGCCGACGACGATTTCTTCCGCAATCTTGCGTGGAGCTTTGCGTAGTTTCTTCGCCAGCTCGAAGGCGATCGGCAAAGCGTATTCGCCGAGCTCGACCTTGGGTGGTTGCTCGATGACGATGGAGTCGAGTTCGAGGCTGTAGGCACGGCGCAGAAAAGCGCGCACGGCGTCGGCCAGTCGGCGCTGCAGATGACGATACAAGGAGTCCTTCTAAACTGTTGAAGAAGATAGTGATTGTAGCAGAGCGCGCGGCGGGCGCAGGTTTGACGGAGAATGCAGGGTTCCCTATGATTGAGGATTCCGTCGTGGGTCGCTCGTCGTGGGTCGTTGGCTGCTCCGGTTGTGATCCGGGAGCGTTATTAAGTTTTGGCGAACGACCAAGGACGAGAGACCAACGACGATTTTTCTTATGCGCATTGCTTACCTTGAATGTTTTTCCGGCATGAGCGGCGATATGTTTCTGGGCGCGCTGGTGGATGCCGGGGTCCCGGCACGCGTGCTGGAAGAGACTGTGGCTGCGCTCGGGTTGGGCGCTCAGCTGGAAATTTCGCGGGTGCTGCGGAGTGGAATTTCGGCGACCAAGGCGGATGTGTGGGTGGATGGGGAGAAGGATTTGCCGCGGGAGGAGTATTGGGAGCGGCGGGAGAGTTCACAGGAACATTCTCAGGAGCACCACCTTCATTCCCATGATGATCAACATGAACATGTGCATCCTGGGCATTCACATTCCCATCCCAGTGAGAGTTCGCGGGCAGAGCCTGCCCTGAGCTTGTCGAAGGGAGTGCCCGCGCTACATGATCCGGGGCCACATGTGCATGAGCATGGGCACTCTCACGAGCATTCGCACGGGCGAGGGCTGACGGAGATTCGGGGAATTATTTCTGCGGCCGCCCTTTCTGATGGCGCGAAGAAGACTGCGATCACTATCTTTGAAGCGCTCGGTGCGGCGGAAGCGAAGATTCATAACACTTCTATCGAGAGCGTCCACTTTCACGAAGTCGGCGCGGTGGATGCTTTGGTGGATATTGTTTGCGCGGCGGTGGGAGCGGAGGCGCTGGGAGTGGATGAGATTATCTGCTCGCCGTTGAACGTGGGCGGCGGCACCGTGCGGTGCGCGCATGGGACATTTCCGGTGCCGGCTCCGGCGACAGTGGAATTGCTGAAGGATGCGCCGGTGTATTCGTCCGGGTTGCAGGCGGAGCTGGTCACGCCGACGGGCGCTGCGATCGTGAGAGCGCTGGCGCGACGGTTTACTGCATTTCCAGAAATGAAGATTGAGAGATCAGGCTACGGTGCGGGGTCGCGGGATTTTCCGGGGCATCCGAATGTGGTGAGGCTGGTGATCGGGGAAGCCGCGGCATCTGCATCGTTGGCAGCGAAGACCGCGAGCGAGACCATCACGGTGCTGGAGGCGAATCTCGACGATTTGAATCCGCAGGTGTTTGGGTATGTGATGGACCGCTTGCTCGAAGAGGGCGCGCTGGATGTGTTTGGCATGCCGGTGCAGATGAAGAAGAGCCGTCCGGGAACGCTGCTGACGGTTTTGTGCAAGCCTCAGGATGCGGGAAAGCTCACGCGGTTGATCTTTACCGAGACGACGACGCTGGGTGTGCGGCGCCGCGAGGAAATGCGGCAGACGTTGGCGCGGCGCTGGGAGAACGTGCGCACGCAGTGGGGCGAGGTACGGATCAAGGTTGCCAGCATGAACGGGACGGTTACGAATTACGCGCCGGAGTATGAGGATTGCCGACGGATCGCGGCAGAGCATCACGTGCCGCTGAAGACCGTGATGGGCGAGGCAGTGGAGGCTTATCTGGTCAAGGGGCGCGGGTAGGGCAGTCAAAGACTTAATCGCTGAGAAACGCGGAGAACGGCCGCAAAGGGCTCTGAGGCGATTGGACACGGAATTTCTTGAACATATTCTTGCACAACGTGATCGAGCACAGGATGGAGCAGAAGGCCAGCGACGTTCAGTCAAGCTACGACCGCGTGGCCGATGAATACGTTCGTCACATTTATGACGAACTGCGGCGCAAGCCTCTGGACCGGCAACTGCTCGATCGGTTTGCCGACCAAGTGCGGGGCGAAGGACTGGTGTGTGATCTCGGCTGCGGGCCGGGACAGGTGGCACGTTATCTGCACGAGCGGGGAGTCACGATGTGCGGGGCGGACTTGTCACCGGGCATGGTTGAGCGGGCCCGCGAACTCAACCCGCGGATTGAATTCCGGCAAGGCGACATGACTGCGCTCGACGTGCCGTCCGAGGCCTGGGCTGGGATCGCGGCGTTTTACGCCATCGTGAATCTTCCGCCGGCTGATGCGGAGCGAGCTTTCCGCGAGATGGAACGGGTTCTGCGGCCGGGCGGGACGCTGCTGCTGAGTTTCCACATCGGCGAAGAGGTTTCGCATGTGGAGGATTTGTGGGGTTGCGCAGTGTCTCTTGACTTCTATTTTCTCCAACCTGCGGATGTGACGGTCTATCTGCGCGCGGCGGGGTTCGAGATCGAAGACATCATCGAGCGGGAGCCGTACGCGCCCGAGGTTGAATACCAGAGCCGGCGGGCCTATATCTTTGCGCGCAAGCCATTAGTGAAAACGACGACATCATGAGCAAGAAGTTCTACATCACGACGCCGATTTATTACGTGAATGCACGGCCGCACATTGGCCACGCGTATACCACGATTACGTGCGACACGATTGCGCGACGGCAGCGCATGCTGGGGGCGGAGACTTTTTTTCTCACGGGCACCGACGAGCATGGGCAGAAAATCGAGCGGGCGGCGGAGGCGGCGGGGAAAACTCCGCAGCAGTATGCAGATGAGATTTCGGCGGAATTTCGCAATCTGTGGAAGCGGATGGGAATCTCGAACGACGATCTCATCCGCACTACGGAAGATCGGCACACGAAGCGAACGCAGGAATTTTTCCGCAGGATTCGCGACAACGGGTTCATCTACAAGGGTACGTACACCGGGCAGTATTGCGTATCGGACGAGCTTTATGTCGATGGCGCGCAGCCGGGGGATCCCTGTCCAACCTGCGGACGAATTACCGAGACGGTGCAGGAAGAGAACTATTTCTTTAAGCTATCGGCGTTTCAGGACAAGCTGCTGGCGCTGTATGCGAATCCGGAGTTTATCCGACCGGAGGCGCGGCGCAATGAGGTGATTGCCTTTGTGCGTTCTGGATTACGCGATCAGTCGATCAGCCGGTCGGCCTTTTCGTGGGGCATTCCTGTGCCGGATGACCCTAAGCATGTGATCTACGTATGGTTCGACGCGCTGGCCAATTACATCACGGCGATTGGGTATGGATCGTCGCATGCGGGGGCGCAGGAGGCGTTCAAGAAATTCTGGCCGGCCGATGTGCAGATGATCGGGAAAGAGATTGTGCGTTTTCATTGCGTGTACTGGCCGGCGTTTCTGATGGCGGCGGGGCTGGCGATGCCCAAGACGATTGTGGCGCACGGCTGGCTGCTGTTTGAAGAGAGCAAGATGTCGAAGTCGCGCGGCAACATTGTGCGCACGGAAACGATTCTGGATGTACTGGGCGCCGATGCGCTGCGATATTTTCTGCTGCGGGAAGTCGTGTTCGGGCAGGATGGATCGTTTTCGTTCGACGCGCTGGTGCAGAGGTATAACTCCGATCTGGCGAACGGGATCGGCAATCTGGCGAGCCGCACGCTGACGATGATCAACCGATACTTCAAGGGTGAGGTGCCGTATCCGTCAGGCGCGGCGTCGCGCACTGTGGGGGATGCAGCTATTGCCGCGACGGCGCGGAAAACGATCAGCGAATTCGGGACGCTGTTTGATCAGTTCCAGTTTTCGCGGGCGCTGGAAACGGCATGGGGACTGATTGCGGCGGTCGACAAGTACATTGTCGAGAATGAGCCGTGGGCGCTGGGCGAGAAGCAGGATGAGGAAAGCCGGGCGCGGCTCGCGACGGTACTCTACACGTCGGCGGAGGCGCTGCGGATTGCGACGGCGCTGGCGCATCCGGTGATCCCGGAGGCGACGACGAAGATATGGACGCAGATGGGGCTGGGGGACATTCAGAAAGTTGATTTGAACACGCTCGCTTGGGGACAGTTGCAATTGGGCACAAAGCTCGGCGAGATTTCGCCGGTGTTTCCGCGCGCGGATAAGAGTGCGGTTGAAAGGATGCAGAACATGGAAGAGCACCAAAGGGATACGGGAGCGGCGGAAGCTAAGCCGCAAACTGCGGCTGCGCCGGTGGGCGTGGCTCCAGTGGATCAGGCGCCGACCACGCCCGCGGAGACGGCGAAGATTTCGATCGACGATTTTGCCAAGATCGAATTGCGCGTGGGAGTGGTGAAGATGGCGGAGCGCGTGCCCAAGGCGGATAAGCTTCTGCGGCTGGAAATTGATATTGGAACTGAGGTGCGACAAGTGTTGGCTGGAATCGCTGAGGCCTACGCGCCGGAGACGTTGGTGGGGCGCAAGGTGGTGATCGTGGCGAACCTGGCTCCGCGAAAATTGCGCGGGCTGGAGTCGAATGGGATGATTGTGGCGGCATCGCTGGAAGGCGGGAAGCCGGTGCTGGCGGGGTTTTTGGAGGATGTCCCGGTGGGGGCGAGGTTGAAGTAGGAGCTAACGTGGTTAGGAAGTCAAAACCGAGTCGAGCTATCGCTCGACCCGGACGGGCAAGAGTGCCCGTCCCCACACAAGCACTCTCACCATACGAGCATTTCCTACACAAGCTTATGTTTGTTGATTCGCATGCGCATCTGGATGGCGAGCGGTTCGACGGGGACCGCGAGCTGGTGATTGCTCGGGCGCGGGAGGCTGGGCTCTCCGCCCTGGTTGCTATCGGCAACGGCGACGGGCCGGCGCAGGTGGATTGTGGGATTCAGCTGGCAGAGAAATACGATTTCATTTATGCCACGCTCGGGATACATCCGCATGAGGCGCGGCTCGCGGATGAAGCTGCTTATCAGAACCTGGAGCGACTGGCGCGGCATCCCAAGGTGATTGCTTGGGGTGAGATTGGCCTGGATTACCACTACGATCATTCCCCGCGTGACGTCCAGAAAGAAGTGTTCACGCGACAGATGGAATTGGCGGCCGCGGCGAATCTGCCCATCGTGATTCATTGTCGGCCGTCCGATGGAAGCGACAACGCGTGGGAAGACTGCCTCGGGCTGATCGATAAGCAGTGGGCGCCGAAAGGGATCGGTGGGATTCTGCATTGCTTCACCGGCAACTGGGCGCAAGCCAAGCGAGCGCTCGACATGGGGTTCATGATTTCGTTTGCCGGGAATGTGACGTTTCCCAAGGCGCAGCAAATTCGTGATGCCGCGCTGGAAGTTCCGCTGGACCGGATGCTGATTGAAACCGACTCGCCGTATCTGGCTCCGGTGCCGCATCGCGGGAAGCGGAATGAACCGGCTTTCGTCAAGGAAACGGCGCGAAAGCTGGGCGAACTACGTGGGCTGTCGGTGGAAGAAGTGGGCGAACGCACGTCGCAGAATTTCTACAAATTTTTCAAAATTGCTGAAACGGCTGAAAGCAAAGTTCCGGCGCGTTGACCCCGCGGTTCTGGTAACCTCTCTAAAGATTCCATCCTTTCAGAAAGAATAGAAATGTATGCCCGATAACAGTTTCGACGTGGTCAGCAAGATCGATCTGGCGGAGGTGTCGAACGCCATTCAGCAGGCGCTGAAAGAGGTTCATACGCGCTTCGATCTGAAGGATTCGAAGTCGAATATCGAACTCGATAAAGACGGGATCGTGCTGCACTCCGCCGACGAATACAAGCTCAAGGCGGTGAACGACGTGCTGCAGGCAAAACTGGTGAAGCGCGGCGTGCCGCTCAAGGGGCTGACTTACGGCGTGGTGGAACCGTCGGCGGGCGGAACGGCGAAGCGGCGCATCACCATGCAGCAAGGCATCCCGATCGAAAAAGCGCGGGAGATCGTGAAGCTGGTGAAGGACTCGAAGAAAAAAGCGCAGGCTTCCATCCAGGGAGACCTGGTGCGGGTGAGCAGCAAGGACCGCGACACGCTGCAGGAAATTATCGCGATGCTGCGGGCGCATGATTTTGGTATTGACGTGCAGGTTACGAATTTCCGCACGAATTAGGAGCGAGTTCACCATGGAGGCACCCTTCGGCTTCGCTCAGGGCAGGCTCCGACACGGAGGAAAGCAGGGCTAGGGAACCATCAAAAGATTTTGATTTGGCTTTTTTTCGTGTCGGACCTGCCCTGAGCGAAGCCGAAGGGTGTCTCCGTGGTGAAAAAACAATGAGCGCGTCGGCCACCATTCACGGGAAAGAAGTTTTCGAACTGCTGCGGGAGGATCTCGCTGCGCTGGAGCAGGAGTTTGAGCACGATACCGTCTCCGGCGTGCGGGCGATTACGGAGATTGGCGAGTATTTGCGGGCGGGCGGAGGGAAGAGGATACGCCCGGCGCTGCTGCTGCTGTCGGCGAAGCTGCTCGATTATCAAGGGCGGGGCGCGGTGCGACTGGGCGCCGTAGTCGAGATTATTCACACTGCGACGCTGGTACACGACGACATTATTGACGAAGCGAAAACCCGGCGCGGACGGCCGGCGGCAAATACGCAGTGGGGCAATTCGAAGTGCGTGCTGGCGGGCGACTGGCTCTACATGCAGGCGTTCAAGATTGCGGTACACGAACGGAATTTCCGCATCCTCGATACTCTGATCGCATTGACGCAGCAGATGGTGGAAGGCGAACTTCTGCAGATGGAAAAACTGGGCAAGCTGATCAGCCTGGAAGAGCATTTCGACTTGATCTACCGCAAGACGGCGTGCCTGTTTTCTGTGTGCATGCGGCTGGGAGCAATTCTGGGCGGGGCCACTACCGAACAGGAAGAAGCGCTGGGACGCTACGGCCACGACCTGGGGATGGCATTCCAGATTGTGGACGATGTGCTGGATCTTACCGCGTCGGAGGATGTGTTGGGCAAGCCCGTTGCGAGTGACCTGCGCGAAGGCAAGGTCACCATGGCCGTGGTGCACGCGCTGGAGCGTTGCACCGTGGAGGAGCGCGGGAAGATTGAGACCATTCTGCGCGATCGCGCTTTCAATGGCGTGACGCACGCGCAGATCCTTGAGATTCTGCAGAAATACGGATCGCTGGACGCAGCGCACGAGCGCGCGGCGCGGTATGCGGAATCGGCGCGCAAGGCGATCTGCACTTTTCCTGACTCCGAAGTGAAGCGGGCGCTACTGTGGGCGCCCGAGTTTGTGGTGGCGCGGGAGAAATAGTCGTCAGCCATCAGTCACCAGCGAACCAAGTCTGCCGAAACTCCACGATCTAAAAACCTATGATTTTTGTCACACACAGGTGTGGCCGGCGCCACAGACTTTTTTCCCCTGGCAGATGGATAATGCGCACAGTTGGTGGATGGTGTCCGACAAAGCGGAGGCTAAACGAGACGCACTGTGATGCGATGGATCGCCAGGAGAGCAATCCATCTGATCTCGCCCCGGCACTCGCGAACAGCAGAGTCGCCGCGGTTGCTTGGCCGCCCGCACGGACGGAATCGCCAACGCAAAGGGCAGCGGCTTTAGTCGAAGCTTGCTGAAAAAGGCGCCCAGGTTTATCCGACGCGCCGGCCCTCCAGGGCCGGAGAGACTTCGAGTGAAAGCCGCTGCCTTGTCGCACACCCTGCACGGGGAGAGTCCTCCTAGAAACATACTTCCCGTACAATTGCCGGACGCTTGTTCATCGAACAAGCGTCCGGAGTTGTTTATACTGAACCTTTCAGAGTTCTCATCCATCCAACACTTTTAATGACGGACATGCTGAAGCTGATGGCGGGGCATGGATATGTCCTGACCTTTTCGCTATTGTTCGCCGAGGCGATCGGGCTTCCCTTCCCGGCGGCAATTGCGCTAGTGACGGCGGGCGCGGCGGTTGCGTCCCATGTGCTGTGGGGTCCGTCGGTTTTGCTGATTGCGGTGACGGCTTTGCTGATGGGCGACACGGTCCAGTTCTGGTTAGGGCGGTATATGGGATGGCTGCTGCTGGGATTCCTGTGCCGGGTGTCGATCAATCCGGAAACCTGCATCCTGCGGTCGGCGGAGTCGTTCTACAAGCGCGGCAAAGCCACGCTGGTGATTGCGAAGTTTATCCCTGGCGTCAACACCATGGCGGCGCCCCTGGCTGGCAGCATGAAGATGCGGTTCTGGCAGTTTCTGCGCCTGGATCTTGCCGGAGCATCGCTGTACGCCACGACTTACCTTACGGTCGGATATTTGGCGCGTGATTTTCTGGCGGCGATCTTCCGCGGCTTCCACGCGGCCGGAGAAACGATGGAAGCGGTGGTTGTGACCGCGCTTTTGGCCTATGCGATTTACCGCGTGGTGCAATACCGCAAGAACAAGATGTATCGCGTAGTGCCGCGGGTGCAGGTAGAAGAACTGGCGCGGCGGCTGGCTTCGGAAGATGCTGACCGCGTGTTAATCGTCGACGTCCGCAGCCATGGCTACTATGATTCGGGGTCCGCGCGAATCAAGAACTCGATTCGCATCGAGCCCAACAATCTTGAGGAAGAGATCAAGAACTTGTCGAAGGACAAGGACATTTATCTCTACTGTACTTGAGCACGCGAAGCGACCAGCGCCCGGGTGGCGCACCTGCTGCGGGAAAAAGGATTCAACACGTTTGTAATCGTCGGCGGGCTCACGGCCTGGCGCAAGGCCGGGGAACCGCTGGAGTCGGTGCCGCAGAATGATCTGGTGAAGCTGCCGACGTTTAGTTAGTGGGGAGTGGCGCTGGCCAGTGGCTGGTGGTTCTTCTGTGACTTCATTTCCCCTCCGCGTACACCCTCAGACTCCGAATTGTCGCAGGTGATGGTCGAGGTGTTTGTACATTCCCGTGCTCCACTCCTGCGGCGTAAGTGCGCCAAAGAATGGATGCGGATGTTTTGTGCATTGCGCTTCCCCGCACTGTTGAAATTGCCGGATGCGAAGTTTTAGTTGTTCCCGTTCGTGGGTGAAATCGCGCGTGTCGGAGATGACAAGTTTCTTGTCGGTGGGGCTGTTGCGGGACAGCGGTTTATCGTTGGTGAAGATGGGCCGCACGAACGGCCCGAGTATTCTGCCGATCAGCAGTCGTGGCAAGATGAGACGTCCCGCAGCCATGTCGAGCGTGGTGGAACAGTGCGCCATCATCTGGGCAACGTCCATTTTTCCCCACAGGCGTTGAGAGGCTGGTTGCAACTTGTCGACGCGGGCGATCACTTCGTCGACCGCATCGGGCTGGAACAGATTCTTCATGATCACTCCCGGGGCTACCACTCCCAAGCTTGGCGTCCTGAGAAATCGTCGAGAATGATAACACCCGCGCGGGTGTAACATTGTGGCGCTTTGCTGCCATGAGCGACACTGCCAGCCACGAGAATCGCATGCCGCGGCCGGCAGTTGCATCGTCCGCTTTTCCCACTGAGACTCACAGCCCGGGCATGAACCGCGTTCTCTTTCTGTTGAGTCTGTCGGTTTTCATCAACTATATCGATCGCAGCAATCTTTCCATCGCTGCGCCACTGCTCAAAGACGAACTCCATCTTTCGGCGTCGCAGCTTGGCATTTTACTCTCCGCATTTTTCTGGACGTACGGGCTCATGCAGATTCCCGCCGGCTGGCTGGTGGATCGCTTCGACGTGAAGTGGGTTTTTGGAGTGGGGTTCTTGGTGTGGTCCGCGGCCACGGCGGTGACTGGAACCCTGCACGGGTTTGCCGCATTGATTGTGATTCGCATCATGCTGGGCTGGGGAGAATCCGTCGCTTTTCCTTCGTACTCGAAAATCCTGCGCACTCACTTTGCGGAGCAACGCCGCGGATTTGCCAATGCAATTATGATGGCCGCGCTATCTCTGGGGCCAGCATTTGGAATTCTCGTGGGCGGAGTGATCGTCGCGCGGTTCGGGTGGCGTCCGTTTTTCGTGACTCTGGGGCTGGGCAGTTTGGCGTGGCTTGTGCCGTGGCTGGCGTGGATGCCGCGACGCCCGAGCCAGCTTGCAGCGGCTCCTTCTCAACAAATTGAGTTCCTGCAAATCATTGTGCAGCGATCGGCGTGGGGCACGTGCCTGGGGCAGTTCTGCGTCAATTACTTTCTGTATTTCCTGGTGACGTGGCTGCCGTTTTACCTGGTGCGAGGCCGGAATTTTTCGGCGAACGAGATGGCGAAGGCCGGCAGCCTGGTGTTTTTTCTGTCTGCGGCGTCCGCCATGACGTGGGGGAAGTTCTCCGACCGCTGGATCGGCGCGGGAACTTCGTTGACGTTCGTGCGCAAGTCGTCCATGGTGTTGGGACAGATCGGAATCGGCATCGCTCTGGTCGCAACCGCGTTCACGAATGGCAAAATGTTTATTGCGATGCTCGCGCTAACCGGAATATTTCTGGGGATCAGCATCTGCAACGGCTGGGCGATCACGCAGACCTTGGCGGGTCCGCTGGCCGCCGGAAGATGGACCGGGCTGCAGAACTTTATCGGCAATTTTGCGGGTTGGGTTGCGCCAACACTTACGGGAATTCTTGTCGATATGACTGGAAGTTTTCGGGCTGCATTTTTTATCACGGCGGGCGTGGCCTGGCTGGGGGCGCTGAGTTGGGGTTGGGTGGTGGGTCCGGTTGAGCAGTGCGATTGGGGAAAGCGGGCTGGGACAGGGCTCGAGACGTCTGTCACAGCGGACGCGGTCTGAGCGTAATACACTTTGCTTACTTCTTGATGAACCTTAGTTCTTTATGAAACGGGAAATCGAAATCAAATTTCGCGTGAGCGATGTGCGGGCGCTAAGTCGAAAACTGCGCGCGGCGGGATTTCGTGTGGTAACGCCGCGCACGCATGAAGTGAATACTCTGTATGACTTGCCCGGAGAAGTGCTGCGTGCGCGCAAGGAACTGTTGCGAGTTCGGAAATATGGTTCGGAGTGGACAATCACTTTTAAGAGCGGCACGGTACGCGGGCGACACAGCAGTCGGCTAGAGTTGGAGACCAGAGTGAGCGACGGCAAGATGATGGACGCGATTTTGTGCGGCCTGCGGTATTCGCCGACGTTCCGGTATGAGAAGTTTCGCGCGGAGTGGGCAGATGGGAAGGGCAAGGTTGTGGTGGACGAGACACCGATTGGGAATTTTTGCGAGATTGAGGGGCCGTCGCGGTGGATTGATGCTACCGCGAAGGAGTTGAGCGTGACGCCGGCGGATTACATCACGAAGAATTATGCGACGCTGTTTCTGGATTGGAAGCAGGAGAGTGGGAGTGCGGCGGAGGAGATGACGTTCGGGGCGGTGAATCTCACCGGCAAAGGCGCATAGCTGACGGCGTTCGTGATAGAGAGCGCCTCGCTTCGCTTTGGCGGACAGCCGAGGCGGCTATCTCCACATGGCTCGTTTTGGCGCTGGGCGCGGGCCTTACGCTCCGTGGCACTTTTTATATTTCTTGCCGGAGCCGCAGGGGCAGGGATCGTTGCGGCCAACTTTTTCCTGAGAGCGGACAACTTGCTGCACTTGCTGCGTGTCTCCGGCGCCGGCCATGCGGGCCTGTTCCAGTTCGCGGCGCTTGCGGCGCATGAAGGCTTCTTCTAATTCGTCCGCGGAAGTCGAGACCATGCGTGGAGGTCGGCGTCCATTGCCATCCCCGCCGTGCTGCGCGGGAACGCCTGAGTCAGGTCCCGGTCCTTGTCTCTGGCCTTCGGGGCCGCCGGTCTGCGGACCTCGCGGGGCCTGGTCGGGCGGGCGCTCGAGAATCTGCATCAGGTAGAGATAACGTACCGTATCTTCCTGGAAGCGCTGCATCATGGCTTCGAACATGTCGAACGATTCTTTCTTGTACTCGACCAGCGGATCGTGCTGGCCATAGCCACGCAATCCGATGCCCTCCTTGAGGTGGTCCATGCCCAGGAGATGATCCTTCCACTGCTGGTCGATGACGCTGAGCATGATCATGCGCTCGTGATGGCGCATAGCGTCGGGGCCGATTAGTTTTTCTTTCGCGTCGTAGCGCTCCTTCAATTTCGCGAAAATGGCGTCGCCGAGTTCCTGGCGGTTGAACGCGTCCGCCTTCACGCCCTCCGCAAGGAAATCCACGCCGAAGCGCGTGAAGATCGCGTCTTTCAGGCCCTTGATGTTCCAGTCGTCGACGTGGGCCTTGGCCGGGCAAAACTCTTCCATCTGCTCGCCGAGAATTGCGGAGACGTAATCTTCGAGGATGAGATCTTTCTGATCCATGCCTTCGAGCAAGCGGCGGCGCAGGCCATACACGGCCTCACGCTGTTTGTTCATCACGTCGTCGTACTCGAGCAGATGTTTGCGCGATTCGAAATGCTGCGCTTCCACCGTTTTCTGCGCGGTCTCGATGCGGCGTGTAATCATCTTCGACTCGATGGGCACGCCTTCTTCCATGCCGAGACGCTGCAGCAGATTCGAAACCCACTCCTTGGCGAAAATGCGCATCAAGTCATCTTCGAGCGCGAGATAAAAGCGCGAGGAGCCGGGATCACCCTGACGGCCGGCGCGTCCACGAAGCTGGTTGTCGATACGGCGGGATTCGTGACGCTCGGTACCGAGAATGTGCAGACCGCCAACCGCAGTAACTTCGTCGTGTTCCCGGTCCGTCTCTTTCTTGTAGCGGTTGAAGGCTTCCGTCCATTTATCCGTGGGGACGCTGTACTCGTTGCCGTTGTAGTAGAAAATGGAAGTCTCGCCATCTTCCTGCGGGCCTTCGATCTTGCCCTGGGCCACGCGCAATTGCTGCGCGATTCCCTTCTTCACCATTTCCTGCTTGGCCATGAATTCCGCGTTGCCGCCGAGCAGAATGTCGGTGCCGCGGCCGGCCATGTTGGTGGCGATCGTGACCTGTCCCTTGCGCCCGGCCTGGGCGACGATTTCCGCTTCGCGCTCGTGCTGCTTCGCGTTCAAGACCCAGTGCTTGACGCCTTTTTTCTTGAGCAGATCCGAGAGACGTTCGGACTTTTCGATCGATGTCGTGCCGACCAGCACAGGCTGGCCTTTGGCGTTGAGTTGTTGGATCTCGTCAGCGGCCGCGAAATATTTTTCTTTTTCAGTGCGGAAAACAACATCCGGATGTTCAAGGCGCAACATCTGCTTGTTGGTCGGGATGACGACCACATCCAGCTTGTAGATCTTGTCGAACTCGGCGGCTTCCGTCTCCGCAGTGCCGGTCATGCCCGCCAGTTTCTTGAACATGCGGAAATAGTTTTGGAACGTGATAGTGGCCAGCGTCTGATTCTCCCGCTCGATCTTGACGCCTTCCTTGGCTTCAATGGCTTGATGCAAGCCGTCAGACCAGCGGCGGCCGGGCATCATGCGGCCGGTAAATTCGTCGACGATGATGACTTCACCGTCTTTGATCACGTATTCCACGTCGCGGCGATAAAGTGCGTGCGCCTTGATCGCGGTATCGACGTGATGCTTGAGCGGCCAGTTTTCCGGGTCGGCGATGTTGCCGATGCCGAGCAGCCCTTCAACTTTTAGCCAGCCATCGTCGGTGACAGTGATGTTGCGGTGCTTCTCGTCAACCACGTAGTCCCCGGTGAGTTGCGCGGGTTCGCCGGGGGCGACATCGAGTTCTTCACCTTTTTCGAGCTTGGAAATGATGCGGTTCACGCGGTAATACTTGTCGGTGGATTCTTCGCTCGCGCCGGAAATAATCAGCGGCGTGCGGGCTTCGTCGATCAGGATGGAATCGACTTCGTCGACGATCGCGTAGTTGTGGCCGCGCTGCACGCAATCTTTCAGGTCGAACTTCATATTGTCGCGCAGGTAGTCGAAGCCGAACTCGTTGTTGGTGCCGTAGGTCACATCGGCGGCGTAGGCGGCGCGCCGCTCTTCATCATCGAGATCGTGGACAATCACGCCGACGGTAAGGCCAAGGAAGCGGTAGAGCTTGCCCATCCATTCGGAATCGCGCTTGGCAAGGTAATCGTTGACCGTGACCACGTGCACGCCGCGTCCGCTGAGCGCGTTCAAATAAACCGGAAGCGTGGCGACCAGCGTTTTGCCTTCGCCGGTCTTCATTTCAGAAATTGTGCCCTGATGCAGAACCATTCCGCCGATCAACTGCACGTCGAAGTGGCGCATGTTGAGCACGCGGCGTCCGGCTTCGCGGACGACCGCGAAAGCCTCCACCAGAATCTCGTTCAACACTTCCTGCAGGGCGTCGTATTGCTCTTTTTCGAGCCGCTTCTGGCGGTCGACGTCGGGCTCGGCTTCATCTTCATTTCCGGCGTTCGCGGCAACTTCCGCGGCGCGAGCGTCCGTGAAGCGCGCCAGGCGCTCCTGGATGCGCTTCCGGAATTCATCCGTTTTAGCGCGCAGTTCGGCGTCGGTGAGTTTCTGGATCTGCGGCTCAAGCGCATTGATGGCCGCGACCCGTGGCATCAAGGCCTTGACGACGCGCTCGTTCTTCGTTCCGAAAACTTTGCCTAAAAGAGTGTTTATCAAACCCGAAATCCTTCGAGGGGCAGCACGGCCCAAAGCGATATTGAAAGCCTAGCATATTTAGATGCAAGGCGATCTTCTTGCGATCTTCTTACGGGCGGGGGCGATCGCGGATGGTAAACTGCTTTTACCGCGCGGCCTCCTGTAAGATTCCCCACGACCCATGCCATCTTTCTACGATCGTTTTGTCGAGTGTTCCGAGCGCTGGCCTGAGAATGTTGCGCTGCAGATTCAGCGCCACGACGACCTCCAGAGCTGTAGTTACGCCGAACTGCGGCGGATGGCCGAATCCGTGGGGCAATGGATTACCGAGAGTGGATTCGCCCGCGGATCGCGACTGGCGATTCTGGCGGATAACCATCCGCGGTGGGTGGCAGCGTATCTGGGTATTATCGCTTCGGGCTGTGCGGCGGTGCCGCTCGATACGGCTTTGCACGCCGATCAGGTCACGAAGTTACTCAAAGACAGTGGCAGTTCTGTTCTCTTCTGCGATGCAAAGCACGTTCCAATAGCGCGGCCGGCAGCGAACGAGATTCCTGTCGGGCTCGTGCTCATGGATCCCGAAAGAATGGATCCCGAACGCATGGCGCAGTCCTCTGTCCACGAACAAGAGCTGGGTAATCAGTGGCTGGGAAATCTCCCCGCAATTTTCGCTAACGGGCCGGGTACGTTCAAAGCTGTCGACGCGAAGCTGGATGAGCTCGCTTCCCTGCTCTATACCTCAGGAACCACCGCCAACCCCAAAGGGGTGATGCTGACGCACGCGAATATGCTGGCTGAAGTGGAGGCAGTGTTCAACTGGGTGGAAATCGGGCCCAGCGACGCGCTGCTTGGCGTACTGCCCATGTTTCATGTGCTGGCGCAGATGGCAAATCTTCTACTCCCGCTGGTGAAAGGAGCTCGCGTGGTGTATCTGGAAACCCTAAACACCACGGAATTGCTGCGCGCATTACAGGAGCGCGACATAACAGTTTTTGCCGTGGTTCCCCAGTTTTTCTACCTGATTCACGAGCGCATTTTTGGGGAGGTCGCGAAACGGGGCGCGATCACGCAAAAAGTATTCCAGGGGCTGATGCGCATTAATCGAACTTTGCGCAGGCTCGGGATGAATGCGGGGCCGGTCTTATTCAGCAAAGTTCACGAGACGCTCGGCAAGAAGATGCGCTATCTGCCAACCGGAGGCTCGCGCTTCGATCCAAAGATCGGAAATGACTTTCATGACCTGGGCATCGACATTTTGCAGGCTTACGGTCTCACGGAGACCACCGCAGCTGTGTTCGCCAATTCGCCGCGGAACAACGTGATCGGCTCGGTGGGCCAGGCGTTGAAAGGCGTGGAGGCGAAGATCGTCGACCAGCAACCGCAAGAAGACGGCGGTCCACCGGTGGGCGAGGTGGCATTGCGCGGCGCGGTGGTGATGAAAGGATACTGGAAACGTCCCGATGCCACGGCAGCCGTGATGCGCGATGGATGGTTTCTGACCGGCGATCTTGGCTACTTCGATGCTCATCGCAATCTTTTTCTCACCGGACGCAAGAAGGAAGTGATCGTTCTCAGCAACGGCAAGAATGTGTATCCGGAAGAGATCGAAGCTCACTATCTGAAGTCGCCGCTCATTAAAGAGATTGCGGTGATGGGGCTGGAAGGCGCGCCCGGCGAGGGCGGCGACCGGCTCTACGCCGTCGTCGTGCCGAATTTCGATGTGCTGCGGCAGCGCAAGATCGTCAACGTCAAAGAGGCTCTCCGCTTTGAAATTGAAGGTCTGTCTCAGAAGATTGCCTCCACCAAGCGCATCGGCAGCTACGAGATCTGGCAAGAGGACCTTCCGCGCACCACCACGCGCAAGATCAAGCGTTTCGAGGTAGACAAGCGGGTCAAGGCCAATCTGGCGCGGAAGACCAAGGAAAAGACCAAAGAAGACGATTCCGAGCTAGCAGCGGAGAAGCCCTTAACTCCGGAACAAATTGCATGGCTCGATCAGCCGAGCGTGCAGCGTGCTCTGGAGATCGTGCGCGAAGCGGCGCGTGCCAAGCCACCCCAAATGCGGCCCGACCTCAACTTGGATCTTGACCTTGGACTTGACTCCATGCAGCGCATTGAGTTGCTGAGCCGGCTGGAAGAAGCACTCGGCGGTAATGTCGACGAATCGCAGCTCGCCGAAATCTATACCGTGCATGATTTGATCGAAGCCGTGTTGCAGAGCGCGGCCAGCGGCGCGGGCGGTCCCGGAACTCGCCCGGTTTTTGCCGGATGGAAGGCCATCCTCGCGGAAGAACCGAGCCCCAACGAGGTGCTGGCGCTGGCCCGGCCGCAACCCCTGAGCAACGCATTCTGGTATTTGGTTTCGCGCATCTTGCAAATGGTTGCGCGCGATCGTTTCAGGCTGAAAGTGCGCGGAATTGAAAAGTTGCCTAAGAGCGGCCCATATATTCTCTCGTCCAATCATCAGAGCTATCTTGATGCCGCCGTCCTGGCGAGCGTGTTGCCATCCGACGTGTTTGACAAAGTGTTCGCCGTAGGAACCAGCGACATTTTCGGCCAGGGATTGATGCTGCGGCTGGCGCGTTCGCTTCGCGTTGTGGTGGTGGATCCGGACGCCAATTTGATTCCCGCCATGCGTGCCGGCGCGTTCGGGTTGCGCCAGGGACGGCCTCTCATCCTCTATCCCGAGGGCGAACGCTCGATTGACGGCACCCCGCGAGTTTTCAAGAAGGGCGCAGCCATCTTGTCGATTCACATGCAGGCGCCGATCGTGCCAGTCGCGATTGAGGGCTTCTATCAGGCATGGCCCAGGAACAGGCCGTTTCAGGGATTCGCGCCACTGAGTATCGTTTTTGGCGATCCGATTATTCCGCCGCCAGAGAGTGAAGCGTCGGAGGCCGCCTACGAGAAACTAACTGCGGAATTGAGAGCGCGAGTGGTGAAGATGTGGGAGCATCTGCGAGAACAGGATCGAGGCCCTGGCTCGGGCCAGACCTCGGCCACGGATCATCGGCCTTAGGCGCCCGCGCCCGTCGCTTGTCCGCCGAAGGCTTTCGCAAAAGCATCCAGGATGAGGGAATCGTAACGGCTTCCCGCTCGCCGTACCACTTGCTTTCCGGCGTGAGAGGGCGCCATCGGCGCGCCGCCGTTGCCGCCGCTCACGCCGCTGATCAGAGACTCGTATTCTTCCGCCAGCAACAGAACCTGCACTTCAAGAGATGCGTCGGAGCTGTTAGCGCCCGTCTGACGCAACTGTCGTTCGGAAAGAAAGATAGGAATGGCGCGGCGCAACGAACCGCCCTTGGCGCTTAGTTTTGAAACTGCTTTGTTCCGACTCGGTTGCTTCTGTTGCAATTCTTCCTCGGTTACCTGCGCGGCCTTGCAGAGAACCTCATTACTGATGCCAAGTTCTTTCAGGTTGAATAACAATCCGGCAGTGCGAATATCTTCGACGCTGCCTGCGTCGATGCCGGCGGTTTCGGCAATTCTTGTGGCACACATCGCGATCCGGTAAGCGTGGGTATCACTATATTTCTGGTTGGCCAGAAAATTCTGCAGGATCACGAGCATCCCATCGTAACCGTCTTCCATCTCGCGCAGCGTTTTCTGGTTCCGTTCATAGAGTGTGCCTGTGACATAACCTGCGACCATGAGCACACCGCCCCAAACGGCCAGGTCAAACCAGCGGGCGTCGAAGGGTAACTCAACCTTGCGAGTGAACATCGTGGGGTTGATGAAAACCAACAACACCACCAGAATCACACTGGCGAACGCAGTGAGCGTGGCGTGGCGGCGGCCGAAATGGTAAGCGGAAAATAGTGTCGGAAGAAAATAGAAGACCAGCGCCATGCGCTGCGACGCAACCAGGAAATTCAACATCGCAGCAATCACGACCAGGAATAACAGTACCCAGAGTTCCGAATTAATCTTTCGCAAAGCTCCTCCGCAGGGGGAAACAGAGGGCCGCACCCTCCGGGTGCAGTGAGACAGCAATATTACCGAGGCCCAAATTTCCTGTCGCCTACATCTTCAACGTGCGAGGTAAAAAGACTCAAATTACCTAGGTAATTGCAGTTTGGCGAACGGCGCCCACTTTGCTAGCAGCTAATTCTGGTCGTTGGACTTGGAGAAGCTGACTGTGTCGCGGAGGCGCGCGTGGTGAGAATGTTGGGGTGACTGAGGAGTGAACGTTCGCGATGTAAAAATCAAGATGTAAATATTATCAGAGCCGTATTTTCAGGTCCTCAACCAAAATTTTCGCGGCGCCATAAAGCTCGGCCAGCGGTCCTTTCTGAAGGGAAATGTCATCGCTGCACACATCGTCATGCAGCGACCGGCAAAGCTGGTAGGCGGCTCGAACTCGCTCCGCGGTCAGATAGGAAGCCACCGTGCTACCTCCCTCATTAAAAAGAGGAGCGTTCGCCGACTGCTGAGCCGCCCAGGCGGTATTCCGGATCCGATTCAGCGCGTCGCGAAAATCGGTGAGAACGCGAGGATCAACCTCTCCGCACAGCAGCGGCTCCTGCAGCGCGCGGAGCTCATTAATCGCGCTCGCCAGCCGCGCTGAAACGTTGGTACGTGGCACCGATTCAGCACTCAAGGGTCGGCCTCTGGTTTAAACAGTAATACGTTTCCCTCCTTCGGAACAGGCGCTAAAGGAACATCTGCCTTCGTAATCGCGGGTGGGTGCAAAATGGATTAGATATCACAAAGAATGCTGACGTGTATGTCAGGACCTGTGCTTCGTCACGATGGCGCGGCTATTTCGCGCGTGGATGCGTCTGGTCGTAGACCTGGAGCACGTGCTTCATCGAAAGCTGGGTATAACGTTGCGTGGTGGCGAGGCGCTCGTGGCCGAGCAACTCTTGGATCGCACGCAGGTCGGCGCCCTCCTCCAGCATGTGCGTGCCGAAGGCGTGGCGCAGGGTATGCGGATGAACATCGGGTGAGAGCCCCTTGGCAACGGCGATCTTCTTGATGATGCGCCCGACGCTGCGAGGGGTGAGGCGTCCGCCCCGCCGGTTGATCAGCAGCGCGGAAGCGTTCTTGTGTTTCTCCTCCATTAGTTGGCGGCGCACGGGGAGATAGGAAGCCAGTGCGTTCGTGGCCGAACCGCCGAACGGAACATAACGTTCCTTCTTTCCCTTGCCGCGAATCAGGATTACTTCTGAACTCAGGCGAATATCTTCAAGATTAATGCCGATCAGCTCTGAGTTACGAATACCACATCCGTAGAGCAGCTCGAACATCAGCCGGTCGCGCTCGGGGAAGGCCGCCGCTTCTGGCATTTCGCCGTCGAGCACGGAGTTCATCTCTTCAATCGTCGGTACGCGGGGAAGTTTCTTGGAAAGCTTCGGCGTGGCTACCAGCTTGGCCGGATTCTGCTCCACTACTCCTTCCCTCGCCAGCCAGCGATAAAGCGATCGCACGGCGGCCAGCGATCGCGCGACCGAAGTTTTGCCTAGCCCTTTTTCGTAAAGTTGAGACAGGAAACCGCGGATGACGATGTGGTCAATCTCTTTCCAGCGGCGCGAACCGGCGTAAGAAGCAAAGTTGGCCAGGTCGCCACTATAGGCCTTGATAGTGTGTGGCGAAGCGTTGCTCTCGCGCAGATGGCGGAGGAAATCGGCGACGGCTGTGGCGACGATAGTCCGGTCTTTGGTCATCGCTGATCTCTGAGGCTTCATCTCCGGCTTAACCATTAACGGCAATCGATGATCGAGTTGACGACTAGACGCCATCTCATAAATGGGTTCGGGAAGGGCACGGCTTCTAGCCGTGCCGCCCAAGCGCTCGAGAATTCGGGGCTTTAGCCTCTGAGGCTTCGCTCGTGTCCACCCGGCCGAGGATTTATGATTTAGCCTCTAGTGAATTGGCACCTGGTCCTTCGCGACGGGCGCTTATCTGCTGACCCTTGACCGCACCCGCGCAACTAATCTGACAGCGATCCCATCAACCCTTAGCTCGTGTAACTCCCTCTCCTGCCGTCACTTACGGATATGTACACAACTGTACATACACTTGCGTCAGCACAGAATGTTCCTTCAGGAACACTTCAGCGATTTTTGCAAGCACTCCTGAATCGACATTCATAACTTTCCTCATCTCGCCTTCGCCCTCGGATGATGTTTCTGATACACCGTCCGTAGGCGATCGAGCGCCAGATGGGTGTAAACCTGGGTCGTCGAAATGTCGGCGTGGCCCAGGATGGTCTGCACCGTACGCAGGTCGGCGCCGTTCTCGACCATGTGCGTGGCGCAAGAGTGCCGCAGCATGTGCGGCGACGCCTTGCGTCCAGACGTGGCCGAGGCAGTCCGCACGATTTGCCAGACGCGCTGGCGCGTCAGCTTGTGAGCGCCGCGCGCCAGGAACAGCAGCGGCGAACCTTTAACCAGCATCGGCGCCGTGGAGCTTCGCTTCACTGTTGCCAGCACCGGGCGCGCGTCTGCAAGATATTCCGTCAGCGCGTCCTGCGCCGATCTTCCCAGCGGCACCACGCGTTCTTTGTCGCCCTTGCCGCGCACCAGCATGTATCCGGCTTCCAGTTTGAGGTCTCCCAGCTTGGCGTCGACAATTTCTGAGACGCGCAAGGCCCCGGCATAGAGGACTTCAAGCATCGCCTGATCGCGAACCGCCAGCGCCGCGGACGCTTTCGTCTCCTGCGTTCGCGTTGCGTTGAGCCTGAGCCCGGGCGCGGCGAGCGTGGATTCCATTTCGTCACGCGCCAGGGACTTGGGCAAAACCTTCCACTGTCTAGGCGACTCGATGTTCAGCGTGGGGTCGTGTTCGATTTTCTTGTCGAGCAGCAGGTAACGATACAGATGCCGCAGCGCCGAGAGCTTCCGCCCCACGCTGCGTCCCTCCACTTGATTGGCAAAAAGCTGTTGCAGAAATTCCCGGACCTCGTTGCGCCGCGCGGTGAGCAGCGTGCGCTTGCGTTTTTCCAGAAACCCGGCGAACTGGCCGACGTCGGTGGTGTAAGCGCCGATGGAGAGCGGCGCGAGCCCCTTCTCGATTCTCAAGTAATCGAGGAAGCTCGAGAGCACGTGCGAATTAACTTCTGCAGGCATAATCCGAGGAGATTCAGTATCCGTGTTATCGGACGCTGGGAGAAGTGGCGAAGCGGGTGCGCTCGGGGCACTTCGATTCCGGTTCACCAGCCGCTTGCAAACAGCCTGTGCGCGGCACGCACTCCGCATTTCTGATACTTGTCGTAAGCGGCGGCGGCTCGACCGCGGATTTGCTCTCCAGTCTCTCCGCCGATCCAGCCGTCCAGCGCGGCTTTCAGCGTGTAGGCCTCGGGCGCCATCAGGCCGGTCGTCCATAAGAGAGGGTGCGCCCCTGACGCGCGCAAGGGCTCCGCAAAAAACTGTTTGCTCGCACATGCCAGGATGATCGCGTCACGACGAACCTCATTTTTCTTTCGCGGAAACTCGGAGAGCTGAAAATCCATCAACCCATCGTGGCCGATATAAGCCACCAGATTGGAAGCGCCGCCCGCATTGAGCGGAGGAGAGTTCGCGGACGAAGGTAGTGTGATCGTCTCCGGATTAGCGCCAGCCGCCGCGTCAAAGAAGTCAACGATCGCCTGGCGAATTTCTGCCCCGCGATACGCGTCGGCCACGAGATATACGTTCGAACTCCGATTCTTAAACACGCAACGCTCGAGGACCGCGGTCTTCGGCGCTTTTCCGCAGCTCGTTCGCTCCCAATCGGAGCTGCGGCCAAAGAATGTTTTCACTCCATAGGCCGAGCCCCAATAGAGATTGTGTTCCGAGTCTTCCCCATTTCCCAGTTTCGCGGGCACGGGAACGATTCCCTGATGCTGGTTATCAGCCAGCGCCACAAAGACATGAACGACGCGCGGCGGGGCCTGTTGCGGCGCACACAACCCAGGGTTCACAACCAGAATGACCGCGAACACGATCAGCCGGGAGGCGCCAACTCTCCGCGCCTGAATGACCCTGTTCACGCCTTGCTCACTTCTCGCAGCATCTCGACCGCGTACAGCGCGCCCTCGGGAGTTTCTTCGTGTTTGAAGTATGCGAACACGTCGCGGCCGGCGGCGATGTGCCCGTGGATGCGGTCGATCATGGAGCGGCGTTCGTCGCCGGTGTAACTTGGCTTGCGGAAGCGGTAGTAGACAAACGCGGCGGTTGCTGCCTCGGGCGTGGTCATGGTCTCGGTCTCCGCAATGCACAGGGCGGTCTGATGCGAGCGCAGAAGCTCCCAGGTGGAATCGGTAAACCATGACGCGTGGCGAAACTCGAACGCCGCGGGAGCGGTGCGCGGCAGAATCGCAAGAAAATCTTTCAGCAGCGCCGCGTCTGCTTTCAGGTTAGGAGGAAGCTGGAAAAGTATGGGGCCGAGTTTTCCGGCCGAGGCCAGCGGCTCGATCGTCGCCAGAAATCTTGGGACAAAGTCCTCTGCCCCCTTCAGTCGCTTGATGTGCGTGATTACCTGGTGAGCTTTCACGCCGAACCGAAAATGCGCTGGAGTTTCCTGAATCCATTTCTGGATCGTCGTTTCTTTCACGAGTTGGCGGAAGGTGAAGTTCACCTCCACTGTATTCAGCTGGGTCGCGTAGTGGCCTAGGAACTTTTTCTGCGCCAGCTTGGCGGGATAGAAGTCGGGCTTCCAGCCCGGGTAGGCCCATCCAGAGGTTCCAGCGAAGAGTTGGGGCATAGGCTACTCGATGCGAGGGTTACCGGCGCTGCCAAGCGGGCAAGCCTGCCCTGAGCGAAGTCGAAGGGAGTGCCCGCTCCACACAGGCTGCTCCACACAAACACGGGATTATACCTTGCGGCGAGTCTTCCCGACCGCGGGCTTCTTCGCAACTTTCTTCGCGGCTCTGGGTACGGGCGCAGCCTGTACATCCTCCGCTTGAGCGGCGATTTCGATTGGCTGCGGCTTTTCTGCGGATGCAGCCGCGGCCAACTTCTTCAGATCGGGCAGTGTTTGTTTCAAGGCCAGCACCGGTTCAAAGAGATCGCCCATCCTCTCGAAACGAGCCACGGCCTCTTTCGCTTCGAACACCAGCAGACCAGCGTCTTTCTTCTTGTGCGCGCGTTCGACTTCTTCCCACGTCACTGGTGTAGAAACCGTTGGATGTTCGCGCGCCCGCAGCGAATACACTCCGATCGTCGTTTTGTGTTCGTCGTTCTGACTCCAATCCACAAACACTTTGCCAGTGCGAACTTGCTTCTTCATGTCGGAGACAACTTGCTCACGGTGGTCGTGCTCCAGCAATTGCGCCAAGGCGTGCGAGAAAAGCTTGGTTGCCTCGTAGGTCACCGGAGTGTTCAGCGGCACATAAATTTGCAATCCCTTCGATCCTGACGTCTTGGGGAAACTCTGCAGACTGAAATGTTCAAAGATCTCGCGCAGCCAGAGACCAACCTGGCAGCACTGCACAATATTCGCGGGAGGCCCCGGGTCCAGATCAAAGACCATCTCGGTGGGGCAAGTGATGTCTGTTGCTAAGGCGAGCGACGGATGCAGTTCGAGCGCAGCCAGATTCGCTAACCACACCAGCGTGGCCATATCGTCGGCGAGCACATAGTGGACAGTGCGGCGGTTGCGCCCGCTCCAGATTGGGACCGTCTTCACCCAGTCGGGCCGGTGCATGGGCGCGTTCTTTTCGAAAAAAGGTTCGCCTTCGACGCCGTCGGGATAGCGTTTGCGCGTGAGCGCACGCCCGGCCAGATGAGGAATAATCGCCGGCGCGATGCGGACGTAGTAATCGATGACGTCCTTCTTCGTGAATCCGACGGCCGGGTAAAGCACCTTTTCGAGATTCGACAGCTTCAGTTGCCTGCCCTGCACTTCAATGACGGAATCCATCACGCGTCGCTCCTCCTCGGTATTATGTTGTGTGTTCGCAGGAAACCGCAGATAATATTTAGGTTGCTTCGTTAGGGACCGTCGCTTGACGGTTTTTTGAGAAGGCTATCTATGCTTCCTGATACTCCGATTCTTCTGCTTCCCGAAGAGGTTAAGCGATTGCTGGACGATGGGGACCGCAGAGCCTTTATCTGGAGTGTCGGTGCCATGCAGTTCGTCTGCGCTGTTGTCGGGGTAGCGCTGGTGGACTTGGTTCGATATCTTCGTCACGACTTGCTGACATTCCATGACCTCTCTTCATCCGCGAGCATTGTACTCATCTTTTCACTCGGGGGATGGGGCGCTGGCTGGTTGTTGTGGAGAGTTGGCTACCGCCCGCGCCGCCCTAGACGGGCATTCACGGGCAAGTTATAGAAGGCGCAGCCAATACTGCTCCAGTTTGACAAGCTCCCTTACCGCCACGTACTTTCAAACTTCTGCCCTGCGAGCTCGTCTAAATCATGTCTGCCCGTTTCATAGCGATCAATCCGGAGGTCAAAATGAAAGCCCGCGCGCTCAAGATCACTGCGCTCCTCTTATTCGTATTCCTGCTGTTAAGTCTCGCCGCCGCCCAGGATGTCGCCTCTTTCGAAAAACGCATTCAGGTGAAGAAACTGCCGAACGGTCTGACTCTGCTGATCTGTGAGCGGCCGGAGGCCCCGGTTTTTTCTTTTTACACTTTGGTTGACGCAGGCTCGACGCAAGACCCGATGGGCAAGACCGGGCTGGCGCATATGTTCGAGCACATGGCGTTCAAGGGCACCGACAAAATTGGCACCACCGATTACGCCGCCGAAAAACCCGCGCTGGCAAAGGTCGAGGTCGCCTACGCAGCCTACATCGCCGAGCGCGACAAGACCGTGGGCCGCGACGAAGGCAAGCTGAAGCAACTGGAAAAGGATTGGAAAGATGACATCGCCGCGGCGGACAAGTACGTCAAGTCGAACGAGTTCGGCAAAATTATCGAGGAGAACGGCGGCGAGGATCTCAACGCATCCACCGACTACGACGAGACCGCATATCACTATTCTCTTCCCATCAACCGGCTCGAACTGTGGGCGTATCTGGAATCGGAGCGATTTCTCCATCCGGTGTTGCGCGAGTTTTACAAGGAGCGGAATGTAGTCATCGAGGAGCGGCGGCTGCGCACTGACAGCAATCCTACCGGCAGGCTGCTCGAGCAGTTCACTGCCGAGGCCTTCGAGGCGCATCCCTATCACCGGCCGACGGTGGGGTGGATGTCCGATCTGAATTCGTTTTCTGCCACCGACGCGCAAGCGTTTTTTGACAAGTATTATGTGCCGTCAAATATGGTGGTCGCGGTTGCGGGCGACGTGAACGCGGCGCGCGACATGCCCATCCTCGAGAAATATTTTGGACGCCTGCCCAAACGTCCGCAGCCGGATGAAACCACCACTACCGAGCCGCCGCAGAACTCCGAACGCAAAGTGGTGCTGAAGGAGCAAGCGCAGCCGCTTTATCTCGAGGGCTATCATCGCCCCGACTACCGCACCAAGGACGACGCGGTTTACGACGCCATCACTGATCTCATGTCCGAGGGGCGCACGTCGCGGCTCTATCGCGCGCTGGTGCGGGACAAGAAAATCGCGTCGTTCTCGGCGGGATTCACCGGCCTGCCCGGCATCAAATATCCGCATCTGTTCGCGTTCTATGCATTTCCATTGCCGGGGCACACCACGCAGGAAATGGCGGACGCCATCCACGCCGAGATTGATCGCTTGAAGAAAGAAGACATCAGCGACGACGAATTGAAGATGATCAAGACGCGCACCAAGGCCAACCTTATTCGCAGCCTGGCCGACAACGAAGGCCTCGCCACCAACCTGGCCAGCAACCAGACGCGTTACGGCGACTGGCGCGAGCTTTTCCGCTCTGTCGACCGCATCGATCAGGTGACCAAGGCCGACATTCGGCGTGTGGCCAACGAAACTTTTGTGGATACGAATCGCACCGTGGGCATTATCGAAACCGCAGGCGGCGGGGGCAAGGCTGGCGCGGGTGACTCCGGCGGTGAGGCTGGCGGTCAGGCTGGCGATCATACTGGCGATCATGCTGGCGATCAAGGAGGTGCGCAATGAACGGGCGCGCAATGAAAACGAAAGCAATCGCCGTCATCGGCGTTCTTGCCGCGGCAATCTTTGCGGCCCCTTCGCGCAGCTTTGCCCAAGCCGCGAGTTACCAGCAGGTTCCTATTCCTCCTCTGCCGGCGTTCCATCCGCAGCAACCCAAGCGCGTCGAACTCCCCAACGGGATGGTGATTTTTCTTCAGGAAGATCATGAGCTGCCGCTGATTGACGGATCGGCCCGCATTCGTGGAGGATCGCGCGACGAACCTGTCGGCAAGACCGGACTCGTCGACATTTACAGCGAAGTGTGGCGCACCGGCGGGACGAAAACTCAGACCGGCGATCAACTCGATGACTATCTCGAAGTGCGCGCCGCCAAGGTCGAAACCGGCGGCGGACCGGACTCCACCACCATCGGGTGGTCGTGCCTCAAGGCCGACCTTGACGAAGTGTTCAAGGCGTTCGTCGACGTGCTGCAGCATCCTGAATTTCGCGCCGACAAAATCGAGATCGCGCAGAAGGGTGAAGACGACGGCATCTCGCGCCGCAACGATCAAGCCGGAGGAATTGCCGCGCGCGAATCCGCCAAGCTGGCTTACGGCGCAGACAATCCCTACACTCGCGAGCCGGAGTACGCCACCGTCGCTGCAATTACGCGCCAGGACTTGATCGAGTGGCACGGCAAGTACGTGCACCCCAACAACATCATTCTCGGCGTAGCCGGCGATTTCGATTCCGCGGCCATGGAAGCCAAGCTGCGCGCGGCATTCGAGTCGTGGCCTAAAGGTCCAGCGCTTCCTAAAGACGACATTCAATACCACCCGGCCGCGCCCGGTTATTACCTCGTCCCCAAAGACGACGTGAACCAGAGCAGCATTCATATGGTGGCGCTCGGCATCACCCGCGACAATCCCGACTATTACGCCATCAGCGTGTTTAACGAAGCGTTCGGCGGAGGATTCTCCTCGCGCCTGTTCAACGATATCCGCACCAAGCGCGGCCTGGCGTACAACGTGGGCGGCGGCATTGGCGCCAATTTCGGGCATCCCGGCATTTTGCAGATCGTGATGGGCACCAAGAGTCAGAGCACGATCGAAGCGATTCAAGCCGCGGGTGAAGACATTGAGAACCTCGGCAAGCAACCCATCACCGACGACGAGATCAGGCGCGCCAAGGATTCCATTCTGAACGCGTTCATCTTCCGCCTCGACTCGCCCGACAAAATTCTCGGCGAGCGCGTGACCTATGAGTATTACGGATATCCTCCTGACTGGCTGGATAAGTATGAAGCTGAAATCCGCAAGGTGACCGCCGCGGATGTAAACCGCGTGGCCGCGAAGTATTTGCATCGCGACCAGCTCGCCGTTCTGGTGGTCGGCAACACCAAGGAATTCGACAAGCCACTTTCGTCGCTGGGTGCGGTAAAAGAAATCGACATTACAATTCCGCCTCAACCCGGCGCGAAAGACGATGCACAAACCGGCGCAAGTGCCGGGGCGAAACGAGAAGGAGCAAACGACGAGGCCGGCCCCAAAATCACGGAATCGAACGCCGAAGGCAAGGCACTCGCCGCGAAAGTGGTGGCAGCCATGGGCGGTGAGGCCAAACTCGCCGGCATCAAGTCGACCAAGGCGACCCTGACCATCACCCGGAAAACGCCGCAGGGCGACGTCTCCACCCCAGTGGAAACGATCGTCGTCTTCCCTGACCACCTGCGTGCAGACTTGCAAACGCCCGACGGAAACCTGGAAATCGTATATACACCCGATGCTGCCTTTATGGCCATGCCCGGCAAGGGCATGCGTGACCTCCCTGCTTCGCAGAAAGCGGAAAGTCTGGAGCAGATCAAGCGCGATCCTATTTTCATCGCCGCGCACTGGAAAGATCCCAATGTTTTCTTCCACGCGGCTGGAACGGAAAAGGTCGGCGACATCGAAGCCCGCATCGTGGACGTGAATGCCGCGGGCGCTGCCATCCGCTGGTTTATCGATCCGCAGACCGGACACATTCTGAAAGAGACGTATCGCACCTTAGGTCCGAGTGGGCCAGCGCAGGGTGAAACCACCATGGAAAACTGGAAGCCCCTCGGCGGCCTGACCGTCGCCCTCGTTCGCAAGAACAAGCAGAACGGGGAAGCTTCCAGCACCGCGGAATACTCGGCGCTGGAGGTCAATCCCACGGTGGACGCGAAAATCTTCGATAAGCCGGCAGCGAAGGAAGGCGATCAGCCGTAGCCGGATCAGCCGTAGCCGGATCAACCGTAGCCTGATCAAACTTCGCTGACCAACCCTGGCCCCCTGGGCGCAGTTCCCGAAACAGCGCGCTCCGCCGCGTTCTTCGCCAGTTTCATCGGCCCCGTTCATTGACTTGCCCGTTTCACACACGTAGGATTCTGCTTCTGTGATCGGGCGAACTATCTCGCATTACCGCATCGTCGAGAAGCTCGGGGGCGGCGGGATGGGCGTGGTCTACAAGGCGGAAGACACGCGCCTGCATCGCTTTGTCGCCCTCAAATTCCTGCCAGAAGCCGTCGCCCGTGATCCGCAGGCGCTTGCCCGTTTCCTATTCGAAGCTCAGGCCGCATCCGCGCTGAATCACCCCAACATTTGCACGATCCATGACGTCGGCGGCCAGCAGGGCGAAGCCTTCATCGCTATGGAGTTTCTGGAAGGACTGCCCCTGAAGCACCGCATCGGGGGGCGCCCGATGGAAATGGACGCTTTGCTGTCTCTCGCAATCGAGATCGCCGACGCTCTCGATGCCGCGCACTCCAACGGAATTTTTCATCGCGACATTAATCCGTCAAACATTTTTGTCACCAAGCGCGGGCACGCCAAGATTCTGGATTTCGGCCTCGCGAAGCTCGCCGTCGGGGACGAGGGCAGCGTGAGCGGCAACACCTTTGGCGGAGTCACGCAATCGCCCGAGGACCTCACGCGCCCCGGCTCCGCTCTGGGAACGATCCCTTATATGTCGCCGGAGCAGGCGCTCGGCAAGCCGCTCGATTCGCGCACTGACCTGTTCTCGTTCGGAGTAGTGCTCTATGAGATGGCGACCGGAGCCCTGCCTTTTACGGGACACACCACCGCCGCTTTTTTCGACTCTCTCATTCACAGCGTGCCGGAATGGCCTCTGCAGTTTAATTCCGCGACGCCTCCCGAACTTGAACGCATCGTTAAGAAGGCCCTCGAGAAGGATCCGGCGCAGCGCTATCAAAGTGCTGCCGAAATGCGAGTCGATTTGCAGCGCCTGCGCCGGGAAACGGAATCAAAACAAACCCAGGCTGGCGGGACCTCCCAAAGACCGGCATCGGATTCGAAAGAGAGAATCCGTGCTTTATTCGAAACCGCTTTCCGCACTCCTCACCCCCAACCCAAGGCCTTCCGATTGCGGTTGCTGGCCAGCGGTATTTTTGCGGCCGCAGTATTGGGGGCAATTCTCTGGTTCGTCAAATCGCCTGCGGTCCCGCCGGTTGTGATTTCGTCGACCCAGATCACCAATGACGGAACCTCCAAGCGCTCCCTGGTCACCGACGGCGCGCGACTGTACTTTTCCGAATATCTCAACGGCCACTCGGTCCTGATGCAGGTTTCCACCTCGGGAGGAGAAACCGCGCCGGTGCCAACTCCGCTGGCCAGCGCCGACATCTATGATTTCTACCCAGCCCGTTCTGAATTGCTGGTGAAGGGCGCGGCGGGAGGCACCGACACAGAGTGGCCGGTGGGGGTATTGCCGCTGCCCGCAGGATCGCTCCGGCCAGTGGGAAACATTCTGGCGCACGCCGCCACGTGGGCGCCCGATGGCCAGCACATTGTGTATGCGCGGAAATCAAGTTTGTACTTCTGCAACTCCGATGGAAGCGATTCGCACGAGATCGTCGCTGTACCAGGAGTTCCTTTCGCGCCTCGCTTTTCTCCGGATGGACGCCGCCTGCGCTTCACCATTCGCGACACTAACCAGCGCACGTCTTCCCTGTGGGAAGTTTCGGCGGACGGAACGGATTTGCATCCGGTCTTGCCGGACTGGAACAAGCCCGCGCAAGAGTTTGGCGGAACCTGGACGCCAAACGGAGAATACTTCCTGTTTGAATCGACTCGCGACCACGCTCAGAACATTTGGGCGCTTCGCGAAGGTGCTTCCCTGTTTCACAAGACAAGCGACCAGCCCACACAGTTGACGGTGGGGCCGCTCATGTTCAGCAATCCGACGCCGAGCGTGGATGGAACGAAACTGTTCGTAATCGGCCAGCAGCGCCGCTTCGACTTGATCGGTATGGGTCGCACCGGTCTGGATCGCAAATCGCAGTTCTCCGTCAACTTGCCCGGCGTTTCGGCGGGCGAGGCAGATTTCGCCGGCAAGTCCGAGTGGGTTGTCTACGTCGCGCATCCGGAACTCACTTTGTGGCGGAGCAAGCTTGACGGAAGTTCCCGCACCCAGCTCACCTATGCGCCCATGCAGGCGCACATGCCGCGCTGGTCGCCCGATGGAACCCAGATCGCGTTTATGGCGTCCCGTCCGGGTAAGCCGTGGAAGATATTCGTCATGCCCGCCGAGGGCGGCACGCCGCGCGAAGTCACCGCCGGAGACCACAATCAGGGCAATCACAATCAGGGCGATCCCAGCTGGACGGCCAACGGCGAGTCCATTGTGTTCGCCGGAATGCCCTGGCTGGAATACGGCACCGCAAACGGCCCCAACATTCACATCGCTGACGTGAAGACGGGGCAGGTCTCGGATGTGCCGGGCTCTGAAAATCTTTTCAGTCCTCGCTGCTCGCAGGATGGACGCTACCTGGCCGCGCTCTCCGCGGACTCCACCAAGCTGATGCTGTTCGATATGGACAAGAAAACCTGGACGCAACTCGCTGTGTCACAGTTCGGTTTTGAGAACTGGTCACACGACGGCAAGTATCTCTACGCAGAAGATTATTCCGATAGCACCGACGACTTCGTGCGCGTGAGCGTGGCCACCGGTAAAGAGGAGCGTCTGCTCAGCCTCAAGGAAGTTCCCCGCGGCTTCGATCCCTGGGAATTCTGGGTCGGCCTGGCCCCCGACGACTCCCCGCTGCTGATGCGGGATCGCAGCACTCAGGAAATCTACAGCCTGGAAGTTCGCCTGCCGTAAAGAAGCACCGAATCACTCTCCAGCTCATCGCTTCGTGGCGGCGGGATCCGGTTGGGAAATGCCAAAGGTTGCGAGGCCTGTGCACTCTGCCGCCGGGCTTCGCCCGGGCGGCTGTCGCCACATGAGCAGTGGCCGCAAGGCTTCATTTCCCCTGCAAGGGGCCTTGACAACCCCCTTCGCAACAACTATTCTATAGCGAACAAAAGGCGAATGTCCGTATGGTTCCCCTGCCCTTGCTTCCGCTTCCCGACAAACCTCAGCTGGTCGGCATCGCCCGCCTTGCTTCCGAGGGCGAGTCTCTGCGCGAGGGGCACAATGTGGAATATTTCACTCTCCCTGCCAAGTCTCTGCTGAACCGCTGCGTGAGCGGCAGGCAGATGCCGTTTACCTGGACGATTAATCCTTACCGCGGCTGCGAATTCGCCTGCAAATACTGCTACGCCCGCTACACGCACGAGTTCATGGAGATGCGCGACGGCGCGGACTTCGAACAGAAAATCTACGTCAAGCAGCACGCAGCTAATCTGCTGCGCCATGACCTGCGTCGAGTGAAAGCAGGAGAAGCCATTGCCCTGGGAACCGCCACCGATCCTTACCAGCCCGCTGAACGTCGCTACGAGGTTACACGCGGCATCCTCGAAGAATTCGCCCATCACCGCGGATACGAGCTGGGCATTGTCACCAAATCAAACCTGATCGCGCGCGACCTCGATCTTCTGAAAGACGTCGCGAAGACAAATAAGCTCTCCGTCCATATCACCATCACAACGCTGAATGTCGACTTGGCGCGGATTCTCGAGCCGCGTGCTCCGCGCCCAGACTTGCGCCTGGATGCGGTGCGCGCTCTCAGCCAGGCCGGCCTGCACGTGGGTGTGAGTTGTTCGCCGGTGCTGCCCGGCATCACGGATTCCCCCGCCGACCTGGAAGCCTTAGTGCGCGCCGCCGCCGAAGCCGGCGCCGACCATGTGTTCGCCAATCCGCTGTTCCTGAAGCCGTGCTCGGCGGCCGTGTTCCTTCCCTTCCTCGAGCAAAATTTCCCGGCGCTGGTGGAGAACTACCGCCAGCGCTACCAAGGACGCTCATTCCTGCCGGAAGCCTATGCCAAGCGTCTGTCGCAGCTCATCCATCGTTTCCGCGAGAAATATAAAATCTCGCGTGCTGATCGTCGTGGCGAGCGTGGCGGCGAGCGGCCCGCGTACGCGACCAAGTGGCCGGTGCAAGAGTTTGATCAGCAGTTGGATCTATTCTAGGAGTGGTTCCCCCGTCCGTGCTCGGCATCGAGAAACATCTATAATCACTGCTGACCCTCATGGCCACAGCCTTCCCCCAACAGCCTCCCGTTCAGCCCTTGCCCATCACCGGGCGGCTGCGGAAGTTTTGGCGCCGCGTAACCGAAGGACTGGAAGTCAGCCAACTCTGGTCGCAGTTCGAGGGCGAAGCTCGCGCCAGTTACCGCCTTTACTCTAGAGACGTCGAAGCGAAAACTCCAGAAGGACTTACCAATCGCGGCCGCCGCCTGCATGTGGTCAAGGAATTTTTCTGGGCGGTGCTGGAAAAACTCTCACCCGCGCGCCGCGTGTTGCTGCTGGCAGCGCTGATTCTGCTGGTGATTCCTCACAACGGATTCAGCTACAACGGGGAAGGCGGGAAGGTTTACTCGGTCGAATTCGATTCCCATTTCTGGGCCGGCCTGCTGCTCTTTCTTCTTCTCATCCTCGAGATCGCCGACCGTGTGGTCATGAAGCGCGATCTGCAAATCGCGCGCGAGATTCAGACCTGGCTCCTGCCCGGCGCGCCGCCGCAAATTCCCGGCCTGGCCATCGCTTACACCACACGCCCCGCAAACACCGTGGCCGGCGACTATTACGATGTGTTTCCGCGCCCCGGCCGAACGCCCGACAAGAATCGCGTGGTGCTTGCCGTGGCGGACGTTGCCGGCAAGAGTATTCCCGCAGCGATTCTAATGGCCACTTTCCAGGCCAGCCTCAAGACGCTTTCCACGGCGCAGGTCGCCTTGCCCGAACTCGTGGCTAACATGAATCGCTACGCCTGCTCCAACAGCCAGGGCGGATTGCGCTTCACTACCGCGTTTCTGGCCGAGTACGACCCTGTCCGCCGCACCATGGATTACATCAACGCCGGACACAATCAACCGATCCTGCGCCGCAGCAACGGAGCCATCGAACGCCTGGATGTGGGCGGCCTGCCGCTCGGGATTCAGCCGGAAGCAAAATACGAATCGGCGACTGTCACTCTCGCCCCGGGAGATTGGCTGCTGATCTTCACCGACGGTTTGGTCGAAGCGGAAAATTCTCATCAGGAAGAGTACGGAGAAACCCGCGTCCTGAGCACCATTGCGGCCGGCGCCAATTTGAAGCCGAGCGAGATGCTCAAGCGCCTCATGACCGAAGTCGACCAGTTCGTCGGCCAGACACCGCAACACGACGATGTGACGCTGATGCTGCTGAAGGCGGAGTGAGGCTAATCCCTTTTCATCTGTTCCGCGTACATGCGATGAAACGCGTGCACACCCTTTTCCTGCGTCGCGCTGAAGCGCCCGCGCGAATAACTTCGCGAGCGCAGGTTCTTCTGCACAATTTCGCAGATGCCAACGTCCTCAACCTGAATCTGGTTGCTGAACTCGACTGACGCTTTCGCGGCCGGACTGCCGTGATCTTTTTCCGGCAGATACCACTCGAAAATCGCCAGCGACCGCTCGGGCTCGAGCGGCAGCACGATATTCAACGAAACATTATCCGGATAGCAGTTCAGCATCCAGTTGGGAAAAATCCAGAAATAGTCCGTAGTCAGATCGTCGCCCGCTTCCTGATAGCGGCGTGGCGTCTTGTCTCCGGGCTGCGCTCCGCGGATCGGACTGAACTGGCGCACATGACGCTCATAGGGCTCAACCACGTAAGCATTGAAATCCAGTTCGCGATTCAGTCCGGGATGCACGCTGGGCAGGTGATAGCCCTCGAGATAGTTATCCACATAAGTCTTCCAGTTGCACTTCATGTCGTAGGTGCGGCGCTCGAACAGCTTCATCCCCGCGAACTGAAACTTCTCCGCCTGCTTCGGTAATTCGCCCAGACTCTCGCGCAGCGGCTGCGCCTGCGCATCGAGATTCACCGGATTCAGATTCACCGGACTCAGATTCACCGGACTCAGATTCACGAAGATAAAACCAAACCATTCTTCGGTGCGCACCGGAGTCAAAGCAAAATCTTCGGCGCGAAATCCCTCCACTCCATCGATCTCCGTGGCGCCGATGAGCGCTCCGTCCAGTCCGTAAGTCCATCCGTGATAACCGCAGCGAAACAGCTTGCGAGAGCCGCATCCCTCTGCCGGGGGCCCGGCGCGATGCCGGCAAACGTTATAAAAGCCGCGCAGTTTTCCATCCAACCCGCGCACGATTAGCAGCGGCTCGCCCACTAACTCCGTCGTGAAATAGTCGCCCGCATTCGCCACCTGACCGCGATGCCCGACCACTTGCCAGCTGCGCGCAAAGATTTTTTCCCTCTCCGCTACGAAAACAGCCGGGTCCGTGTACAGACGCGAAGGCAGCGTCCAGGCGCGCGCTACATCGGAATCAATCTGCAGGGACTCAAGAGGGTTAGGCATAAGCGGAGCGTGCTTATTGTAATCTGGAAACGTAATCTGGAAACGCAGGCCGGAAATGTAATCCGGAATTGCAAACTGAAACTCACCTGGCTGATCCAATCGTGCCCCAGCTCGAAACGCAAAAACCGATTTCTTCGCTGACTCGGAATGAACTTTTCTCCCTGGCAGGTGTGCTGATCGGTACACTGCTCACCTTCGCGTCGACTTTCACCTTCGGCTGGGTCTATGACGACCCGCCGCAGATTCCGCAAAACCCGAATCTCGAATGGAGCCGTTTCGGCTTCCTCGTCACGCATCAGCTGTGGGCCTCGGTGGCCGGCATGGAAGGCCGTTTCTACCGGCCTTTGCTAACGCTCTGGTTTCTGGTCAACAAGTCCCTCTTCGGTCTCAACCCTCACTACTTCCACGTGACCAACGTCCTGGCCCACGTCACGGCCACGGCTCTGGCGTTCTTTGTTGCCCGCACGTTATTGAAGGACGCAGGCGCAGCCCTGTTCGCGGCCGCGATCTTTGCCGTCCATCCTCTGCAGGTGGAGTCGGCTTCCTGGATCTCCTCGGTAAATGACCCTCTCGCCGCCGCTCTGTGCTTCGCCAGCTTTTTGATTTACCGCAAAGCCCGCTCAGCGCCGCGCAATCCCGCCGGCTGGTGGGCGCTCACGGGAATCCTTTTCTTGCTCGCGCTGCTCACCAAAGAAGTCAGCATCGTGCTGCCCGGAATTATTCTCGTCGATCCAATTCTCGTCGAGCCAGTTCTCGTCGATCTTGTTCCCGGCGAATCTGGGCGCAACTCCCGCGGTTCCAACTCCCGCAGCGAGGCACATGCAACGTCGTCTCAACGCTCCGCTAACTCAGTAGCTATCGCAGCAATCGCAACCTACGGCGCCGTCGCCGTACTTTGGCTCACCCTCCGCTCCTGGGCTCTGGGCGGGACGGCCGCCGTCTCCTCGTCGCTACCGTGGAGCACTACCTTGCTGAGCGCTCCCAAGGTCGTCCTGTTTAATTTGTATCGTGCAGTTCTTCCCATTGGCCTGAGCCCGCACTATGACTTCCGCTTGACCGAATCCCCTGGCCCACAGTTTCTTCTCACATTGCTGGCCCTGATTGCTCTCGGCGCGCTCGCCGTCCTAGCAGCAACGCGCGATCCTCGATTGTGGGTCGCCTTCGCGTGGCTGATTTTCCCCATGCTTCCCACTCTCAACCTCCGCTGGATGAACGAAGACGACTTTATCCATGACCGTTACCTCTACATGAGCCTGCTGGGAGTGGCTCTGCTGGCGGCGTCCGCCTACGCCTGGATCAGAGACTGGATAAAAAGCAGGTGGCCAGCAATACAGTTGGTCCGACCCTTAGCCGCGTGCGTGGTGGTGATCCTGGCCTTCGCCAGCGCCATTCAATCGGAATACTGGGCCACCGACGTCACGCTGTTTGCGCGCGCCGTCGACCGCGCCCCTGAAAACGAATGGGCGCAACTAAATTACGGCTCCGCGCTGAGCGCACGCGGCAAATTCGCCGACGCGGCTCCTCACTTCGCGCGCTCCTACGAGTTGAAGCCGGGCTGGCGCGCCGCCGATTTCGCGGGCTTCGCCTATCAGCAGTCCGGAGACTTGTCTCAGGCGGAACGCTGGTTCAGAACTGCGTTGCAACTCGATCCCGCATTAGCCAACGCCTGGTTCGGACTGGCCCAGGTTTCCCTGCTGCAGCATCTCCCGGAACAGGCGATCACAGATTTGAAGAAGGCGCTGGAACTCGAACCCTCCGCCGACGGATATCACTATGCCTTGGGAACGGCGCTGGAGCAGGTTTCGCAACCGAGCGCGGCAATCGAGGAGTACAAAACCGAATTACAGCTGCATCCTTACGAGACCGGCGCGCGCAAGGCGCTGGAACGACTCCAGCCGCCGACGCGATGATGAACAGAGATCTGGGGTTGTCCGTTGTGCAAGGTCATAAAAGAGCCGCGTTCCATATTGAGAAGCAGTTCCAGCCCGGGAACCACCGGTGACAGGATTTGTCAGTTCTCACGACGGATTTTGACAAGAAACGATTCTTAGAGAGGTTTTAGAATAGGGACTGAAGTTTGGCCTCGTAATGAAAATAAAGCCTTTTGCCTAAGTCGGGACCAGAACGAAGGTAACCAGCCAATTTGGTCCGGCAGTTGCCAATATATAGCCCGACTGCGTCATTCGTGACCAGAACAAATTCAAAACAGAACCATACGAGGGGAAAATCGAGATGCGGAAACAGAAGGGTTTCTCACTAATCGAGCTGCTGATCGTGGTGGCAATCATCCTGATCATCGCGGCTATCGCAATTCCTAACTTGATGCGCGCCAAGATGGCAGCCAACGATTCGTCTGCGGCCGCTTCTGAGCGCTCCATCGTCACCGGCGAAATCGGCTATTTCGCGGCTTATCCCACGATCGGCTACACCGGCCTGTTGGCTCTGGGCGGCGCGATCGGCGCGCAGTGCGTTCCTAGCACCACCACTGCTTGCCTCATCGACAGCAACCTGGCCAACAACGGTACCCCGGCCGGCTCTGGTAAGAGCGGATACATGTTCGCGGCTGTGCAGAGCACGGGCGCGGGCAGCCCGGTTCCGAACCAGTTCCTGACCAGCGCCACCCCGATCAGCGCGACGACCGGTTCCAAGGCGTATTGCGCGACTGACGACGGTGTGGTCCGCACGCAGGCTCCTGGCACCATCACGGCGGTCACAGTGTACGCGACCTGCCAAGGCCTGAACCCGCTGGCGAACTAACATAACTCGGCGAAGTATCCGGGGAGGATACAAGCCAGGGGCAGCGGACGAAAGTCCGCTGCCCCTTATGTTTTTTGGGCACTTTCCGCATGTTTTTTGGCAACCTGCCGCGCGTTTTCACCCCCACAGCCTTGTCATCCTTGGCGGAGCGCTCTCTCTGCTACGCCGAATGCGCCACCGTGGAAGAGCGGCCCTTCCAGGGCCGCGTTCGGAAATGGATGAGGACGCGGGCTTTAGCCCCCGTGGTCGTGTTCTTGTGCGGCGCCGAGAACGATTCACGAGGGGCTAAAGCCCCATAACTCACAAAAGACGCTTGGCGCGGCGCTGGAAGCGCCGCTCTTTCACGTGATCGCAGGCGTTTGGGACGCCTTCCCTCAAGGACGCACGATTGGGGCAAAAGGTGCCGGCCCTCAGGATGACAAATTTAAAGATGGTTTCCCCTTCCCTCTCCCACACGCCGTCCCGTTTCGGGATGCTGCGACTTGTCAACAACTCTCGAAAGGTGACACATATTGTCGGCAACATCGTCCGTCACGCCGCCTTTTGCCCTCGAATTTTCTTGCATCTTGCTGAAACCACAGGCCGGAGGGCTCGTAACCTCAGGTCGCCCGAGGGTGGCCAGCAACCTGCCTCTAAAATGGGGAGCGGGATTTCAAACGGGTCTGAATTCTTTTCAAGGGGCGACAATCATCCGATGCGAAAGCAAGAAGGTTTTTCATTAATCGAACTGCTGATCGTGGTAGCAATCATCCTGATCATTGCAGCTATCGCAATTCCTAACTTGATGCGCGCCAAGATGGCTGCCAACGATTCGTCGGCGGCGGCTTCTGAGCGCTCCATCGTCACTGCCGAAGTGGGCTATTTCTCGGCTTACCCCACGCTGGGCTACACCGCCCTGTTGGCTTTGGGGGGCGCGATCGGCGCGCAATGCGTTCCCAGCACCACCACGGCTTGCATGATCGACAGCAACCTGGCCAACAACGGTACTCCGGCCGGCTCCGGCAAGAGCGGCTACAAATTCGTCTCCACGCCCAGCACGGGCGCGGGCAGCGCAGTGCCGAACCAGTTTTTGGCCACTGGGACTCCGATCAGCGCGACTACCGGCAGCAAGGCGTATTGCGCCACCGATGACGGCGTGATCCGCACGCAGGCTCCCGGCACCATCACGGCGGTCACAGTGTACGCGACCTGCCAAGGCCTGAACCCGCTGGCGAACTAACAACACAATTCAGTTTGGCGAAGTACCTGGGGGAGGGTACAAGCCGAAGGGCAGCGGACGAAAGTCTGCTGCTCTTTTGTTTTTTGCGTCAACTGCTTGCTTCATGGTTCACACACTCAGCGCATACCCAAATTCAGCCATCACACGCGCCTTGTCATCCTGATAGCGCGCGTTTTGCTTCGCGCGCGCTGCCGGGATGACAAGGCGGGTATGGCGTGACGAGACAAGGGTGGTTAGGAGGCGCATGAGACCTCTGAATTGGGGCATCCGCCACATCTTCCCGATTTGGCCCTACCTCCACCCCGCACCCCGTCAAAGCGCGGAATCTTGTCATCGCCCTTCGAAACATGACATATATTGTCTGCAGGAGCACCCATCACCACCGGTGCCATCATCAGAATTCGCCGACGGTTTGTTGACAACAAAGGCCCACAGGGTCGCAAACGCACGTCGCCCAACATGGCCAGCAAAGTGCCATCAGCATAGAGACGACATTCCAAAAACGGTCTGAATCTGAAGGGATTACAATCATCCAATGCAAAAACAGAAGGGTTTCTCACTAATCGAACTGCTGATCGTGGTGGCAATCATCCTGATCATCGCAGCTATCGCAATTCCTAACTTGATGCGCGCCAAGATGGCAGCCAACGATTCGTCTGCGGCCGCTTCCGAGCGTTCCATCGTCACCGGCGAGATCGGCTACTTCTCGGCCTATCCGACCATTGGCTACACGGCTCTGTTGGCTCTGGGCGGCGCGATCGGCGCGCAGTGCGTTCCCAGCACCACCACCGCTTGCATGATCGACAGCAACCTGGCGAACAACGGTACTCCGGCTGGCTCCGGTAAGAGCGGATACCTTTTCGTCTCGACGCCCAGCACGGGCGCGGGCAGCCCGGTTCCGAACCAGTTCCTGGCCAGCGGCACTCCGATCAGCGCGACCACCGGTTCCAAGGCGTATTGCGCGACGGACGATGGTGTGGTCCGCACGCAGGCTCCAGGCACGATCACGGCAGTCACGGTGTACGCGACTTGCCAAGGCCTGAACCCGCTGGCGAACTAACGTTCGCGAGCTGGCATAAGTCAGTTTGGCAAAATGCCCGGGGAGGGTACAAGCCAGGAGCAGCGGACACAAATCCGCTGCTCCTTATGCTTTTTCCCCCAATGCTTTTCCCCCAGTGCTTTTCCCCAGTTTTTCGCCGTCATGTCTTTTGCCGCTCGCCGGATCAGACTGACAGAAATTGTCAATCTCCACCAACTTGCTCAAGCCGGACGGCTGGCGCACTGCGGGTCGCCACTGCAAGTCCCACAAAACACAGCTGGTTCCACATGACCATCGGACTGAAATAAGCAACCGAGTTGGTGCATTACGTGCAAAGACATACATGGGCGGCTGAATTTGCGACGGCGTTACCGCTGGCTTGGGGAACAAAATGCGCAATCACAAGGGATTCTCGCTGATCGAATTGCTGATCGTGGTGGCGATCATCCTGATCATTGCTGCGATTGCGATCCCTAACCTGATGCGCGCCAAGATGGCGGCCAACGATTCTTCCGCGGCCCAGTCGCTGCGGCAAATCACCAACGCCGAGGTTGCCTATTTTGCGACGTACCCGACCATCGGATATCCCGCAGCACTGGCGACTCTGGGCGGCGCGGGACCTTGCACTCCGAGCATCGCTACTGCGTGCGCCATCGACAATTATCTGGCCACCAACGGCGCCGGGGCCGGCAAGAGCGGCTACAGTTTTGCCGCGACGGGCTCGGCCAGCGCCGGAAGCGCGGTCAATGACCAGTTCTATTCCACCGGCACACCGCTCAGCGCTCAACTCGGCAGTCGCGCCATCTGCTCCATTCAGGATGGGGTCATTCGCACCCAGCCGGCGGGCACGATCACGTTAGTTCCGAGCTATCCCACCTGCTTCGGGCTGAATCCCCTGAGCAACTAGCATGGGCAAGTGAGAATGCTCAACTGAGTCGCATTCTTGAATTTCATTTCTGATTTTTACCCTTCGTGCACGTGACGGACGTAACTCTCTACCCAGTCTCGAAATCTGGCCGCATTGCTTATAATTTTCTGGCAGCGCGGTATTCTACGTTTACCTTTCGGAGCAGGCATGCCCGCGATTGAAATTCTCGGCCTGGAAAAAACCTACATGGTGGGATTCTGGCGCAAGCGGCCGAAACGCGCCTTGCATCCTCTCAGCCTGCAGGTGGAAGAAGGCGAGATCTTCGGCTTCCTCGGTCCTAATGGAGCCGGCAAGACCACAACTCTCAAACTTCTGATGGGACTGGTATTCCCCACCGCAGGGTCGGCGCGCATTCTCGGCCGCGACTGGACTGACCCGGAAGTGAAGGCGCAGATTGGCTTTCTTCCCGAACAGCCTTACTTCTACGACCACCTCACCGCCCACGAACTGCTCAACTATTATGGGCAGCTTTCCGGCGTTCCCGCCAAAGACCGCAAGCGCCGCATCGACGAAGTGCTCACCCGCGTGGGCCTCACCGATGTGAAGGGTGTGCAATTGCGTAAGTTCTCAAAAGGCATGCTGCAGCGCGCCGGGATTGCGCAGGCCATTCTGCATGATCCCAAGCTGGTATTTTTCGACGAGCCCATGTCCGGGCTTGATCCGCTGGGCCGCCGCGACGTGCGCGATCTGATGGAGCAACTGAAGCACGAAGGCAAGACGGTGTTTTTCTCCACGCACATCCTGTCCGACGCGGAAGCTCTGTGCGACCGCGTGGCCATCATCTACAAAGGCGAACTGCGCGGAGTTGGAGCGGTCGAGGATCTGACCTCCAGCGTGCAGGGCAAAATTGAAGTGATCTGGCATGGCACGCAGATCCCGGCGTCGCTGAAGGCGCTGGGTGCGGAGTGCCATATCAGCGGAGACACGATCCGCGCGGTGCTGGCGGAGAATCAGCAGGACGCCGCCATCGACGCGCTGCGCCGCGAACACCTTCGCCTGATCGCCCTCACGCCGCTGCGCACTTCGTTGGAAGCTTATTTCGTCGAGAAACTGCAGCGCGCCGAAACCGGCGCTAGCACTGCTGCCGGGAAATCAGTGGGGGGCACAGTGGGGGGATCAATATGAGCGCGCGCATCGTTCACATCGCCTCCAACACCTTCCGCGAAGCCGTGCGCGACCGCGTGCTCTACAACCTGATTGCGTTCGCCCTGCTGCTTTCCGGTTCGGCCATTCTGGTAAGTCAAATCTCCATCGAGATCGAGCGGCTGGTCGTCATCAACCTGGGATTGACCGCGGTGTCGCTGTTTGGGATCGTGATCGCCATCTTCATCGGCATCGGCCTGGTTTCGAAAGAAATCGAGAAGCGGACGCTTTACACCGTGCTCTCGCGTCCGGTGCGGCGCTGGGAATTTATTGTGGGCAAGTTCTTTGGCCTCGCCGGCACGCTGGTCGTGAATACGTTTTTCATGGCCATCGGTGTTTTCGGCGCTCTGCTCTACGTGGCGCACAAGCTCACCAGTTCCGACGCGATGATCCTGATCGCGCTGTATTTCATCGTGCTGGAATTCCTGATCATCTGCGCACTGGCGCTTCTGTTTTCGTCGTTTTCCACGCCGCTACTTTCCGCCGTGTTTGCGTTTTCGCTGTTCGTGATCGGCAGTTTTGCAGAAGACTTGCGAGGGTTCGCCGGCATGGCGCATGGCCTCACGCGCTGGCTAGCCACGGGAGCGGCTTACTTGGTCCCGAATTTTTCCGCGTTTAACGTGATCAATCTAGTGGCGCACGGACAGGCGCCCTCCGGCCAGCTCATACTGCAGAACACGCTCTACGCACTGTTTTACGCGGGAATGGCGCTGAGCGGCGCGGTGCTCATTTTCGAGCGCCGTAACTTGAAATGAAGAAATAAGTGAAGAAATATGGCGTCAGATGACATGACGTCAGACGCCATGTCGCGCAACGACGTAACGCCAAGCGAAGTTAAGAAGCGAAGTAAAGTGACGCGATGCCCGTGAACTCGCAACGTCTGAACTCGCAAGGTCGAACCACGCTGGTCGCAGCCGCCTGCCTCGTGCTCTGCGCGACGGCCAGCGTCCTGACCCTGCGCCGGGTCGACCAGCTTCGTCCGCGGGCCACGCTGGAAGACGTTCTCTATATCAGCTCGCCGAAAATCGTGAAGCGGGCCAGCCTCGGCTACGACGGTCTGATGGCCTGCATTTACTGGACTCGCGCCGTGCAGTATTTTGGCCAGCGTTTTCATGAGCGCTCCCTGAGCTACAACGAACTTGCCCCGCTGCTGGAGATGACCACGCAACTCGATCCGCACTTGATCGTGGCCTATCAGTTTGGTGCGAGTTTTCTTGCGCCCCGCCCGCCTTTCGGCGCGGGCGAACCCGAGCGTGCCATCCAGCTGATGGAATTCGGCATTCAAAACAATCCCCAGGAATGGCATCTCTACTACGACCTGGGCTTTGTCTACTACATGGAACTCAAGGATTACGCCAAAGCCGCGGACGCCTTCGAGCGCGGCTCGCGCGTGGGCTCGCATCCTTTCCTGAAGGTCATGGCCGCACAAATGGCCCAGCACGCCGGCGAATTCGACACTGCCCGCATGATGTGGAATGCAGCGTATCAGTCCAGCCAGGACAAGCTGGTGCGGCAAAATGCGGTCGAGCACCTGCGCGCGCTGAAGGTCGACGAGGACATCACCAATCTACAAAGCGCGGTGACCCGCTTCGGCCAGAAAACGGGAAGGCTGCCCAACAGCATTTACGAATTGGCCGCCGCCGAAAAGTGGCCGGGCATTCCCGTGGATCCCGATGGTAACCCCTACACCATGGATCACGACGGCCGCATCCTGCTAAAACATCCCGAAGATTTTTCCTTCGCCACCCAAGGTCTGCCCCCAGGCTTCAAGCCCGTGGCAAGATTCCACGACCAGTAAAAAGTGTGTAGGGACTGGCACTCATGCGAGCCTGCCCTGAGCGAAGCCGAAGGGTCCGGCGAGCGCAGCTCGCCGCTTTTCCTGCCTGTGGGCCGCAGATCTCGGGAACTCTGTATCCAAGCTAGACGCACCCCGATGCCAGCTATCATGGCAAGCACGATCCCATGAATCCTCCCTCGCCCCCGCCCCTGCTCCGCGCCGCCCGGCAATGGTGGAGCGACATCGCCGCCCGGGAAGGCCGCATGGCAGCATCACAACATTTCCTGGCAGCGATCTGGGAGTTCCTGCGCGACTCCGCTCCAGCCCGACGCCGCCAGCGCTACGGCGACGCCGACTACGACTGGGACCACCACGTCAACACCACCAGCGGGGCCGTAACCTGGCGCGACCGACTGCTGGGAGTTTTCCACTCGCCCTACCAGCCCACCGAGCCAGCACTATTCCACGAAATGCTCGACGCGCTAGAAACGCAATCCAATCTCGACTTTCGCGAATTCACTTTCATCGATCTGGGCTCCGGCAAGGGACGCACGCTTCTGCTGGCCTCCGACTATACCTTCCGCCGCATTATCGGCGTGGAGCTGCTGCCAGCACTGCACGAGGTTGCTCAAGAAAATCTGCAGAAGTACAAAAACGAATCGCAGAAATGCTTCGCCCTCGAATCCATCTGCGCGGACGCAACAACTTTCCCATTTCCCGCCGAGCCCACGGTGCTGTATCTCTTCAATCCTTTCCCTGAGTCCGGCCTGAGGCGCATGCTCGCGAATCTTGAGCAGAATCTGCGGCAGAACCCGCGCCCGCTTTACCTGCTTTATCACAATCCACTGCTCGAGCATGTGATAGGGGAGTGCACAGCGTTCACGAAAGTGTGCGGCACTCACCAGTATTCTGTGTATCAGAGTCAGCGATCTGAAGACGTCGGCGCAAAAAAGGGTCCAGCGTAGAATTGGCTAAGAAGTAGGTGGAAAAAAACCGAATGCGCATCCGACTCCATCTCGCCGCAGCGGCCATCGGTCTAACGGCAGCCTTGCCGGCAACTGCCAGCCCGGCCGCTGAGGTCAAAACTTTAGCCGCGGCCGTCGACGAGCATTACAACCATCTCCACAGCCTGCAGGCGCAGTTCACCGAACTCTATCGCGGGTCCGGGATTGAGCGCACCGAGTCGGGTACCTTGTGGCTGAAAAAACCCGGCAAGATGCGGTGGGAGTATCGTTCTCCCAGAGAGAAACTGTTTGTGAGCGACGGAAAAGACGCATGGTTCTACGTTCCCGCCGACCACCAGGCCCGCAAAACGGCGGCGCGAAAACTCGACGATATCCGTTCCCCGCTGGCCTTTCTCCTGGGTAAGACTAAGCTGGAGAAGGAGTTAGATGCGTTGTCGCTGGCGCCGGACATTCCGCCGTCGGCTCCGGAAAATGTGGTGCTGCGCGGCGTGCCGCGGGCTTTGGCCGATAGCGTCAATGAGATTCTGCTGGAAATTGCGCCCGACAAACGCATCGTGCGCATCGTCATCGACGAAGTGGATGGATCGGTTACAGAATATCGCTTGAGCGACCAGCAGGAGGACGGAGCGATTTCCGACAGCCGCTTCCAATTCAAGCCTCCAGCAGGGACCGAGACGATTGATGGCGATTTAGCTCCTTGAGGAGCACGGTAGTCACAATGCAACGCCGGAATCCTGGTACCGGAATGTTAAACTGGAGTTGTCCCCCGAGCAGCCTCCAGGGACCAGAAAACAGACCAGGAAACAAGGCCGCATGGCGGAATTTGTCATAAAAATCGCGGACGAACGCGGTCACCTGCACCAGCAGGTGGAGCACGGCTATTCCGAGGCCGAAGTGCGCGACCGTTTCTCTTCGCAGGGCTACCTGGTCTACTGGGTCAAGCCGCAGGGGTTGCTGTCGGGAGGAATGTCGTTCCGGCGCGGCCGCCGCCTGAAGCAGTCGTCTTTCCTGGTTTTCAACCAGCAGTTTCTCACGCTCGTCCGAGCCGGATTGCCGATTCTGAATGCACTCGAACTTTTAATCAAACGGCAGAAAGACGCCTATTTGCGCACCATTCTCGAAAACGTGCGCGAGCGCGTGCGCGGCGGTGAGTTGCTTTCCGATGCTTTTGCCGCGCAGGGCATGATTCCCAAGATCTATACCACCACGCTGATGGCCGGCGAAAAAAGCGGCAACATCGACGAGGTCTTGACCCGCTACATCAACTTCCAGCGCCTGGCCATGACTTTCCGCAAGAAGCTGGCGGTGTCGCTGATTTATCCCACGCTGCTGGTCACGGTGGTACTGATCATGGTGACGTTTCTGTTCACCTACGTCGTGCCCAAGTTCGCGGAACTGTTCAACAGTCTGGACGCGAAGCTGCCCGAAATCACGCTGTTTATGCTGGCCGTGGGACAGAACGCGCAGAAATATGCTCCGTTCGTGCTGGTCGGTTTGGTGGTGACTGGGCTTCTGCTCTGGCGCTGGAAAAATACCGACGGCGGCGCCGACCGCATTGACCGCGTCATCCTGAGCCTGCCGCTGTTGGGCGAAATCCGGTTGAAGCATCAGGTGTCGGCTTTTTCCCGCATGCTTTCGACGCTGCTGCAGGGCGGACTCCCCCTGGTACCTGCGCTCGAAACCGCCGGAGCCTCCATGACCAGCCGCCGCATCTTAAAGGGAGTGATGCGGGCCAGCGTGCGGGTGCGCGAGGGACAAGGCCTGGCCAATAGCCTGGAAGAGCAAAGCATCTTCCCCGATCTGGCGGTGGAAATGATTGAAGTCGGCGAATCCACCGGAGCTTTGCCGGCCATGCTGAATTCGGTGGCCGAATTTTACGAGGAAGATGTACAGACTGCGTTGAGCGCATCCCTGGCGCTGATCGAGCCGCTGATTCTGGTCATCATGGCAATTTTTGTGGGCGCAGTATTGATTTCGCTCTATTTGCCGATCTTTACTCTGGGAGTCCACTGAGCAGGGCGGACGCATTAAGCGGCGTTTAGGAAATTGCGTTTAAGAAATGACAATGGCAGAAAAGAAATCCATCTTCGTAAACGGCGGCAACGGCGGCCAACTGGTCACCACCGGGAATCCGGTGACTGACCTTGAGCGCGCGCAGGATGTTGCCCGCCGCTATCGCTGCGAATTTATCGACCTCACCGACTTCCAGCTGCATCACGAGCTTTTCAAGAAAATCCCCGTCGAGTTGATGTTCCGCTACAACTTCGTTCCGCTCGAAGAGACTTCCGACGGCCGCCTGGCCGTCGCCATCGCCGATCCCAGCCAACTGATGATGATCGACGAGATCAGCTTGTTGCTGAAGCAACGCATTCTCACCAAGGTCTCCACGCTCAAGCAGATCTCGGACATCCTCAAGAAGACGGAACAGTCGCAGCGCGTTCTGGAAGAAGCCAGCGAAAGTTTCACCATCATCCGCGAAGACGAAGCCACCGGCGCGGAAGAAACCCTCACCATCGACAAGCTGACGGCCACGGGCGACACCAGCCCCATCATTCGTCTGGTCGATACCACAATTTTCACGGCGCTGCAGCGCCGCGCGTCTGACATTCACATTGAAACTCGCGACGACTCCGTGTGCATCAAGTTCCGTATTGACGGCGTGCTTACGCAGGCCATGCCGCCCATCGGCAAAGAACACCACTCCACAGTGATTTCGCGTATCAAGGTGATGAGCGAGCTCGATATTTCCGAGCGCCGCGTCCCGCAGGACGGACGTTTCCGCGTAAAGTACAACGGCCGCGCCATCGACTTCCGCGTTTCCATCATGCCTTCGATTCACGGCGAAGATGCCGTGCTCCGCGTGCTCGATAAAGAGTCGATGTCGGAGAAGTTTCGGACGCTCACGCTGAATGTTGTTGGTTTTGATGAAGACGACCTGCGGCGCTTCCGCCGCTACATCAAAGAACCTTACGGCATGGTGCTGGTCACCGGACCGACCGGAAGCGGCAAGACCACCACGCTCTACGCCGCGGTCAATGAGATCAAGACCGACGAAGACAAGATCATCACCATTGAAGATCCGGTCGAATATCAGCTGCGCGGCATCACCCAAATTCCGGTCAACGAGAAAAAAGGATTGACGTTCGCGCGCGGCTTGCGTTCCATCCTGCGCCACGATCCCGACAAAATCATGGTCGGCGAAATCCGCGACGCGGAAACCGCGCAGATCGCCATTCAGTCCGCGCTTACCGGGCACCTGGTGTTCACCACGGTTCACGCCAACAATGTGGTCGACGTGATTGGACGATTTCTGAACATGGGCGTCGAGCCTTACAACTTCGTTTCCGCGTTGAACTGTATTCTGGCGCAGCGGCTGGTGCGTTTGATCTGCGAGTCGTGCCGCACCCCGGTGCACTACGCTCCGGACGTGCTCGAAGCCAGCGGCCTCGACGCGGCGCAGTGGTCGAAGGTTCCGTTGTATGAAGGCCCGGGATGCATCGAATGCGCGGGCACCGGATTCCGCGGACGAACCGCAATTCATGAACTGCTCGATTTGAGCGACCGCATCCGCGAAATGATTCTGGCCAAGCGGCCCACATCGGAGATTCGGCGTGCCGCACGCGACGAGGGCATGCGCTTCCTGCGCGAGTCGGCGCTGGATAAGGTCCGGCTCGGCATGACGACGCTGAAAGAGATCAACAAGGTCACCTTCATCGAGGCCATGCGCTGAGAACTGAAGAGTTCCGAAACAGCGTTGCAAGAGAGTAACGAGTTCCGAAAGAGATGCACCATTACCTGCGGAGCCTTGTCCATTCGGAACTTTGCCATTCGGGGTTCTGCCCGTTCGGCGCTTGCATTTCTTCGCGGCAAAGTTTTTCATTTGTAGATAGGATGAACTTAAGGGGCGTCGTCAGGAAATGAGTTTAGGTTCAGGCACATCCAAACCCAAGCTGGCCTGCGAAATCGCAGCGGACCGGGTGATCGCCGGGCGGCTCGCCGACAAAGGCGGCCATCTCGAAGCCTGCGCCACGCGCGAACTCGCCCCGGGCGCAGTCGTGCCGGACCTGTTGGAGAACAATCTGCGCCAGCGGGATGCGGTGCGGAACGGAATTGACGCGGCTCTCAGCGGCGTGGCCGGGCGTTCGCGCGATGTCATCGCGATCGTACCCGACGCGGCGGTGCGCGTGGTGTTGGTGGAGTTCGACTCCCTTCCGTCGGACACGGAAGAGGCCATCGGGGTGGTACGCTTCCGCCTGAAGAAATCGCTTCCCTTCGATGTGGAGAAGGCCAAAATTTCCTATCATGCGCAGAAGTTCGCGGATGGCGTGCGCGTGGTGGCAGCGGTCGCGCTGGCCAGCGTAGTGGAAGATTACGAAGCCGCCTTCAACCAGGCTGGCTTTACTCCGGGAGTGGTGTTGCCTTCGATGCTGGCTGCACTCGGTGCGGCCCAAGGCGTGCGTCCCACGTTGATCGTGAAAGTTGACCCCCACACCACCAGCATTGCCATTTTGAGTGATGGTCAGCTGCAGCTGTTCCGCACTCTGGAAAATATGCGTGGTATCACCATCACCGGCGAGCAGCTGGCCGAGGAGGTTTATCCTTCGGTGGTGTTTTTCCAGGACACTTACCATCTGAACATTGAACAGATCTACGTGGCGGGTGTGCCGGAATCCGGCAGCCTGGCGGTGGCCTTGCAGGCGCAAACCGGAGCCGAAGTGCAGGAACTCGTAGCCCCATCGCTGATGGGAGCAAGCGCCGGCGGATCGGTTCCGAGCTGGCGCATGGCGGGCGTGGTGGGGGCCTTGGTTTCGTAATTCTGGTTTCGTAATTCATTATGCGCGTCGATATCAATCTCGCGAGCCAGCCGTACCTGGATGCCCGGGAATTCTGGCTGCGCTGGGGCACCGCGCTGGCGGCCGCATGCATTCTTTCGCTAGCGCTGCTGGTGAGCACGGTCACTGGATATAGCAATGCGCGCCGCGACCGGACCACCATCGCCGACTTGCGGCAGAAAATTGCGCAGCGCGACCAGCTCCGCGCCCAGGCCGAAGAATTCCTGAACCGTCCCGAGAACCGCACCACGCGCGATGAATCCCAGATCATCAATGCGCTGATCGAGCGCAAAGCCTTTTCCTGGACCCGGCTGCTCGAAGACATGGAAAAGGTGATGCCGCCGGGCGTGCATCTGGTTTCCATTCAACCGAAACTGGATGACGAAAACCAGCTGGCGGTGAAGATGACCGTGGCGGGCACTTCGCGCGACCGCGCCATTGAGCTGGCACATCGCATGGAAGAATCGCGCCACTTCACGCAAACTTCGATTGAAAAAGAAGGGATCGCGCAAACTCAGACCGGAGACGCGGTGCAGTTCGACATCGCTGCGATTTATGTTCCAGAATTGTTTACCGAGACACCGCCGGCGGCGGCCGGTGCGGCTCCGAAGAAGGCTGCGCCTCCGAAAACGCCGAGTACGCCTGCAACAGGTACGCCTGCCAAAGGGAGGAAACCCTGATGGCGGACCTGCGGAAAACCCGCAAGAACATTCAGACGGCTCTCTTCGTCATCCTGGGCGTGGACGTGCTTGCGGCCGTCGCATTTTTCTCTCCGCTGGTGGGTTCGGCGGAATCGCGACTGCTCGAGATGCACACGCTGCAGGCGGAGCTCACCACCAAGACGCGGCAAGTGGAACCGCTGAAAGATCTGCCGCACAAAGTTGTCCTGGCTCGGCAGCAGATTTCCGATTTCTATACGAAAAGATTTCCCGGCCAGAACTCGCAGATCGCTTCCGAACTCGGCAAAGTGGCGGGAGCCGACGGCATCGTCATCGAGCAGGTGCAATACAAGCCCGACGACTTGGGGCCCGGCGGCCTGCAACCGATCGAGATCGAAGCTGACCTCGCCGGCAATTACCGTTCGCTGGCGCATTTCGTCAATGCGCTCGAGCGCGACAACACGTTCTTCATCATCAGCAGCGTGGCCCTGGCGGGAGAGCAAACCGGTCCGGTCAAACTGAAAATGAAACTTGAAACTTATTTGAAGGCGGGCCCGCAGTGAAACTGGGAACCGAGAACCGGAAGACCATGGCGTGGGCGCTGGGGCTGGGCGTGGTGGCGGTTCTCGCCGTCGTCTATGAAGTCGTTCCTCTGTTTATGGGGTCCAGCGTTACGCCGGTGTCGGCCTCGCAGCCCGCTTTATCCCTGGCGTCGCGGGTCACGGCTACGCCGCGCGGGAAAAATTCGAGCAAGAAGATTCGCGCCGAGAATCTGGATCCAACGCTGCAGTTGAAATTGCTGGCTTCGAGCGAGCAGACCACGTACGAAGGGTCGGGCAGAAACATTTTTGTGTCGCAGGCGGCCGATGTCGTGATCCCCAAGGCCATTGCCCCGGGACATACCGACCCGACAGCAAATTTGGGGCCGCAAGGTCCGCCGCCCGTTCCGCCCCCGCCGCCGATTCCGCTGAAGTTTTTCGGCTTCGCCAGCCGGCCGGGAGAACCCAAGAAAATATTTCTCTCGAAAGATCAGGACGTGTTTATCGCGGGTGAGGGCGAAATCGTGGATCGACGTTACAAGGTAGTGCATATTTCTGCAGCGTCGGTGGAGATTCAGGACCTGGTCGGCAGCGGACCGCCGCAAATCATCCCGCTGACGCCGAGTTAGAACGTCGGTTGATACATGGTCGCAATGAAAAATTCTCCGGTCACGAACTCGGGCATAACTGGACGACGCCGGCACCGCCGCGGCCGCAATTCCGAGCGTGGCTATGTTCTGCTGACGCTGCTTCTCATGGTGGCGATGATGATCATCGCCGCGGGAGCGGTGGTGCAGACCATTGCATTCGAAATCAAACGCGATCGCGAAGAGGAAATGGTTCATCGCGGAGTGCAATATGCGCGCGCGATTCGCAGTTACTACAAAAAGTTCGGCCGTTATCCCACTAAAATCGAAGATCTGGAAAGCGCCAACAATCTGCGCTTCCTGCGCAAGCGTTACAAAGATCCCATCACCGGCAAGGATTTCAAACTGCTGCACTACGGCGAAGCCAAGCTCACCCTCAGCAACCTGCTCGGTGGCGGAGGCATTCCCGGCGCCAACCCCATCGGTGGGGCCAGTGGATTGAATGGCGCGGGCGGATTCGGCGGCGCAGGCGGGCTAGGTGGCGCGGGCAGGCTGAGCGGATCGTCAGGCTTCGGGTCGTCTGCGGGATTCGGCGGAGCCACGAACGGGGGCTTCGGGTCGAGCAACTCGCAGGCGAATTCACAAGGTTCGAATTCGCAATCCTCGGATCAAGGCGCGGGCAATCAAGGCGCAGGCGCGGATCCGTCCGACCCTTCCGCGGCAAACGGGAGCGTCTCCGACCAGAACACGAACGGACTCTCCGCTTCCGGCAACAAGCTTTCCTCTACGGTCTTCGGCGGCGGCCCGATCGTGGGCGTTGTCAGCATCAGCAAGAAGGAATCGATCCGCGAGTACGACCACAAGAAAAAATACGATCAGTGGCAGTTCGTCTACGATCCGGCACTCGACCGCGGTGGCCTGATCAAGGGCCCCAACCAGACCTTGCCTATGTTCACCCAGAACCAGCTGCAGCCCGGGCAAACGGGCCAACCCGGGCAGCCGGGAAATGGCAGTCCGTTCGGCTCCTCCACGGGAATGGGAGGCAGTTCGGGTTTTGGCGGCTCCAACAACTCCAGCTTTGGAGGATCCAACAACTCGAGTTTCGGCGGATCCAATCAGGGAACGCAAACTCCACCGCCCTCGTCACCGCCTCAACAGCAGTAACCCCGAACAGAAATGCAGAAGTCAGAGGTAGGAATGAAGAAGTAGAAACCCTGGACCGGACCAAGTCCTCGCGCTCAGTGGAATCTCGTTTTTTTTGTTCAGTCTTCAATTCCTTAACCTTCACGCGCCTCACACGCGCAAAGAAAACGGCCTCATCCGCTTCCCGGTTAAACGGGTCGAGATGAAGCCGTTCAAATCTCTTATTGTTAGCTGAAGTGCCAGCCGAAGATCAATCCCGCCGCAAACTTCTCCAGTCTGACCTCTGACTGCAGAACTTAGCTTACACCTGAAACGAAGATCCGCAGCCGCAGGTGCTTTTCACGTTCGGGTTTTCGAACTTAAAGCCTGCGCCTTCCAGCGTCTCGACGTAGTCCACGATGCAACCGTTCAAATACATCACCGAAGTCGCATCGACGAACACCTTCAGCCCATCCATTTCGAAGGTCTTGTCCATCATTCCAGCGGCGTTCTCAAACTGCATGGAATACGAGAATCCTGAACATCCGCCGCCCACTACTCCAATGCGCAGGCCCGCGGGAACCGGGTTCTGCTGGGCCATGATGCCCTTCACCTTGGAAACCGCGTTTGCAGTCAGGGTAACCGGAGGCGCCTTTGGGGTTACTTCCGGGACCGTGGTTGCTGTTTGCGGGACAGTCGTCGTGGCCATGTCGTCTCTCCTGGGCTCTAAAGCCTTTTGTATTATAGCAACCCCTGTACCCAACGGGAAGCATAAACCTCCTCGTTCCCGTCGAAACAGGTTGCGCAATCAATTACTTAGATGACCAAGACCGGAGAAGGACGCTTTTTGGGCCCAGCCTACAAATTTTTCCGATGTACCCTGCCATATTTTTCGATAGGAGGCTTGATTTCGGGGCTATAATGTTCGCGTTAGGGCTTCCCAGAGCCCGATGCGGATGTAGCCCGACCCGCACCCCCTGAGAAGCCGCTTGAGTGGTTTGGACTCTGCCGAGGTGTTTTATGACAACCCTGACGCTGGTAACGATTGTCTTTGGCGTTTTCGCCATTGGTCTGATCCTCCTGCTGATCTACCGCAGCACGCTCACCATGCACGAGGATGATCAGCTGTTTCTGGACGACCACAATTCGCATATGCAGGAAGAGCAGACGGAACTGTTGGTGAAGGTCAACCGCCTGACCATTCCGTTGCGCGTCTTCGCGGCCGGGTCCGGAGTATTCCTGCTCCTGCTCACCGGCATGTACATTTACCAGAAGCTGAACGAAGTGCAGTAGGGTCACAGCTCGCAGAGTTCGCAGAGAGAATATGAATCGCGCCGGCTTGTGAAGCCTTGCGGTTTCGGCGAGCTCGTTTTGCGAGCCGGAATCTCTTTAAGGTCGGCGATATGCCAAGGCATCCAGCCAGCCGCGGTTATTCCAGTTCCTAAAATGCCCGCAGCTTCAGAACGGTCCTCCTGATGTCTCCCGCTGTTCCTCCTTGCGTATAAGTCCTGCGAGAAATATCCTACGGAAAGGCCTGCGAAATAGCTCGCGACACCGGTTCGCGATCAGCTTTAATTCTACGAACTGCGAAAGTGGCGGAATTGGCAGACGCACCAGACTTAGGATCTGGCGGGTAAAACCGTGGGGGTTCGAGTCCCCCCTTTCGCACCAAAGACTTAGCCTTGGGCGGTTCTCACCCGCATCTGATCTTGCATTCCGCGGATCGGAGGTTGCATCTTTGTCAGGGCTGGCCAGTTTTTCAGTCTTCCCTCAGATGGAGGTGCTGGCGCATGCGAGGGTGGTCAACGGTTTGGTGGCGGCCACTGGGCCAAGATACCTCGATGCGATCCACCGAACTGGCCGAACCCAGACCGAAATGCAGGGGCGTGGCGTGCTGCGACAGATACGATCCCTGGCTACCTACGATTTGCACCCAGACGCTCCCACCACAGAAAACGCGCACCAGCGAGCCGATCCCCTGGCGATTGCTCTTTCTGCCCTGGAGGCTGACCTTGATCCAATTGCGTGCTTCGGCGCCATCGGCCCGCAGCAGAATCAGCGGACCGCGGTTGCAGGAAATTGCCAGATCGATGTCACCGTCGTTGTCGAAATCCGCGGCCGCCAGCCCGCGCGCGTTCAACGGACGGTCGAGGTCGGAGGCGACGCTCGGCAAAACATTCTCATACTGCGCACCGTCGTAGCGAAATAGAAACGGTTTTTGCGGGACCAGCAACTCATGGGCGCGGGTGTCTTCCAGTGTGTTCCCGTTGACTACAAATAAATCCAAAAGGCCATCGTTGTCGTAATCGAGGTATGTGCAGCCCCATCCCACCATGGGCAGGGAAATGTAGGCTAGATTGGTGAACTCGGCGGCGTCGGCGAAACTCAGTTGGTGCGCTTCCAGGAACAGGTTTTGATACAGAGAATTTCCTAGCGAAAGCCAATGAGCGGCGAAGAAATCGAGGGCGCCGTCGCGGTCAAAATCGCCGACCGCCAGCCCCATGGTTCCCTTGTTCTCCGAGGTAAGAGTTTGCGTGCTGCGATCGGTGAAGCGGCCGTTCTTTTCATTCAAAAAGAAGCGGTTCATGCTGAGGTCGTTGCCGACGTAGAGCTCGGGCCAACCATCGAGGTTGAAGTCGGCGGCGCAAACGGTAAGGCTGCGGCCCTCCGGGTCCGCCACCCCCGCGCGCTGGGTGACGTCGGTGAAGGTTCCGTCACGGTTGTTGCGCAGAAGCCGGTTGGGCTGAGGACGGAACGATCGGGGATTCAGGGCAGCCGGAATCACGACCCCGTACTGATCCTCCTTCGCGGAATGCAGGCGGGATGTGTCCGTCGGATAATCCACGTAGTGCACGACGTAGAGATCCAGCCAGCCGTCGTTGTCGAAATCCACCCACACCGCTCCGGTGCTCCACAGCGGGTCGTGTACTCCGCTTTGCCTGGTAACGTCACGGAACCGGCCGTTGCCTTCGTTGTGGTAAAGGTAGCAGCCGCCTACGCCAGTGACGAACAAGTCGAGCAGCCCGTCGTTGTCATAATCTCCCCAATAGGCGCCCATGCCGAAGTGATGCAGTTCGAGCCCCGCATGTTCGGTGACATCGGTGAACGTGCCGTTCCCGTTGTTATGAAACAGGCGATTGCCAATGCCGTCTTTTTTCGCGGAACCGAACCTGGAAGGTTGATTCACCACGTAGAGGTCGGGAAATCCGTCGTTGTCGTAATCTCCCCATGCCAGGCCTGATCCCATGTCCTCCGGGAGCAGGCTGTTGCGCGGGCCGCTGGAGTGGACAAAGTGTAAGCCCGACTGCGCGGTAACATCGCGAAAGCGAATTCCGTCCGATGCTGGGCGGGCGGTTGAGTCCGCCGCCATGGCCAGCCCTTCGCACCGCGCCGCGGCCCCCAGCAGAGGCGCCATGGCCAGCCAGCGCAGGAATTCTCGACGAATCACCGGGTGATTCCTGCGCTCCGGCTCGCCGAAATCCGGTGCTCCGAAAGATCGCGTTGCGCTGGGTTGTGAGCGGCGGCGCGCGACGCCGGTTGCACGGGAAGATCGACGCTCACCGAGGAGATTTCCGTGATGGGCACCGGCGGCGGAGTGCTGTTCGGGAAGATAGCCGCCAGCGAATCCGGGTTGAACTTGCGATAAAGCAGCCGCAGCTTACAGTGCAACGGGCCAGCCACGCCGCACGGCACGCGAAAACGAAACTCCGCCGAATCGCTGGCCCCCGGAACGATGGCGCGCTTGTCACGCGCGCCGACCGCGTCCCACAGCGCGTGGTTGTAAAGGACATGGGCCTGCCGGTCGAGCAGGAACGACCGGTATTCCACGGTCTTTCCCTGCAGCCGCTCCTGCGCGTCCAGCGTGCCGGCGGAAAACACCGGCTGGCCGTGGGCGTCTGTGGCAGTGAACTCCAGCCAGGACTGAATCACGTCGAGCGGGCCGGTGGGAAACGCATGGCCCACTTTCGTATTGATGGCCAGGGCCCGAATATCGGCCATCTGATCCTCGGCCAGCGGATTTTCCGGTGTCAGTTCCAGGGCAATGATCGGACCCGCCGGCCAGACCTTGGCGATTTCCGGAATGACGGCCTGACCGGTGAGCCACTGCTTAACCAGTTCGATCTGTTGACCGGCACCCGGAAGGTGCAGCATCTCAGGCACGAAAGCGTTGGACGCCAGGATGCGGTGCTCGTGGATTACGCCCTGCGCATTGCGAGCGGGGTCTTCGGCCGGCACTTCGCGCATGTGACAGCTCTGACATCTCAGCCGCTTGGACTCGTTGGTGTACCAGGGTCCATTTTTCAAATCGTCATACTGGTTTTGCAGTTGCACGAATCCCCAGCCATTCACCCGTTTGTCCAGATATTGCTTGTGACAGGTGCCGCAGAATTCAATCGGCTGGGCATGTCGTGCGTCGTAATCCAGCTTGTGTTGTTCGGGATGCAATCGAATCAGGGCTTGCGACACCTTGCGCAATGCGGGCGAGGACGAAAATTCAAACAAGTACGGATCCGGAGCAGTGGCCACGTAGTTTGCATTCCCTTTAACGTCGGGATGACGCAGCGAGTGGCAAAAAACGCAGGAACTGCCGGCTTGCGATGCCGGTGAGGCTTGGGCGTGTATGTTTTCCCCTGACATCAGCGAAATTGGCTCGTGGCAACCCGCGCAATATTTGCCCGCGCCCACGCCCTGCGCCTGGATGTAGTTTCCCTTGATTACTGCGTAAAATGGATCAACTCCAGAAAAATGATGCGCGCTTGGCGCCCACTGCTCATAGATTGCAGTGTGACACCCGGAGGTCCCGCAAGACTCGGAACCGAGAAGCATCTTGGCGGGAATCACCCGGCCGGTATCCGTGCGAGCGTTGGATGGAATGAAATTTGCGGCAGCGAGAGTTCCCTGCCTGCGGTTAATCGCGATCGCCGTCACGCCCACCGCAAGAATCAGGATACACACCACCAGCGGCCGCGCCAGTTGGGCATAGCGGCCCTGCGGGATTTTGCTTCGCGCAGTACTGTAGCCGATGTGGATGAGCCCGGCGGCTCCGAAGGCGAGTCCGGCATAGAGATGAATGGAATGCATCCGGTAGGGAACGAACACTCCCCAGATTCCTTTGCCCACCAGCCATAAACCGCTGATGCCCAGCGTCGCCCAACCTATTCCCGACCACAATCCCGCACTCCACCAGCGCGTGGGCGTCTCGCGACCAGCCGCGCGCCCGTGCTTGATGAAAATCACCGTGAGCGGGACGATGGCGGCCACCCCGACGATAATGTGGAGCAACAGGATCCACTGCGAAACCACGCCATACCGTCGCAGCCAGGGAATCAATCCGCTGAGCGCGAGAAAAATGAAGATGGCCGAAGCTCGTCGCAAGGGTGGAAGGTATGCCGAATCATTATTCACATTAGTCCTCTCGTGCTGCGGGTGCTGACTGGCAGCCGCTGCCGTTTCGCGGAGGCGCAAGAGAGACTATCCTGCTTTGTGTCCCGTGGCTGTGACTCTGCTCACGACTGGTTGTGACAAGCAGGACAAACCGACTCGCCGGTAGCGTCAAATCGGGGCAAGTCTTCCGGATGGGACCGCGCTACTAATCTCTCTCCCACGATTATCTCGACCGCCACATGTGATCCGCGTCACTCAGAACCGTGAGCAAGAGCATTTATTCCACCTCCGCCTTGGCCGAAGATGTAGTTGGGCAAAGCGGAAATGTTGCCTCCGAGACCTCATCCCCGACAAGTGTCGGAGTTGCGGTGGAAGGTGACGTTCGAGCGGAGGAGCGCAATGAAAGGCACTATTGAAATCCATGAGCCAGAAGCGCCGGTAGTCAAGACGGTAAGCCCATCGGCACGGCCAGTCCTATTGCGGAGAGACCTGGCCATACCGCCGGCGGCCCCGCAAAGAATCCTATTCTCCGACAGCCTGCTGGAATTTGGCGCGTATAGAAAGCGCAAGGCTTTTGCCACGTTTACGTCATTCCTGTTCAACTTTCTCGCGATCGGCGGCTTGCTGATATTGCCGTTGTGCTTCACGGAGGAACTGCCCAAGGCGCAGCTGCTGACTTTTCTGGTGGCCCCTCCGCCTCCACCGCCGCCGCCTCCGCCCGCAGCTGCAAATCAAATGGCGAAAATTCTCAAGCAGATTCAGACCGACATGCTGTCCACCGGAGCGTTGCGGACTCCTACCCGGATCCCGCAGAAGGTTCAAATGATCCAGGAAGAAGAAGCGCCGACTCCGATCTCGGCTGGGGGAGGCGTGATCGGAGGCGTGCCCGGTGGCATCCCCGGCGGTCAACTGGGAGGTGTGATCGGAGGAATCGTCAATGCAACGTCGAATCTTAGCGCCGTTCCCAGGTTTGTACCGGCGACGCCGCAGCGGATTCGCATCTCGCAGGGCGTGACCAAGGGACTTTGCATCCATCGTGTGGATCCGCCGTATCCGCCGCTGGCCAGGGCGGCGCGGGTTCAGGGAGACGTTGTGCTGCAGGCCATCATCGACAAAGACGGAAACATCAAGGACCTGCAACTGATCAGCGGACACCCCATGCTGGTGCCCCCGGCCATTGAAGCCGTCAAACAATGGCGTTACAAACCGTACCTGCTCAATGGAAACCCGGTGGAGGTGGAGACTACGATCACCGTGATCTTCACGCTGTCGAGCTAAGAAAATGTATGCAGGGCTGTGAGGCGGAGCGCAGCACGAAGGAGGTGGTTATGATGTTTTCCTATCGGTTGGTTCGCCTGATTGAGACCCATGCGGAGGATCTTGCCCGCGGGGCGGAGGAAAGAGTCCAGGCAAGTTCGGAGCTCGGGCACTTTCGCAATCTTCCTGCCCATGAATTGCGGGACCGAGTCTTCGAGATTTATCGCCACTTAGGGGAGTGGCTGCTCAGCAAAAACGTATTGGACATTGAGCATCGCTACCGGGAAATCGGCGCCCAGCGCGCCCGGCAGAATGTACCTCTCAGCGAACTGGTTGAGGCGATCGTGCTCACCAAGGAAAACCTTTGGGAATTCCTGAAGAGAGAGGCTGTGTTAGACCGTGCGGTCGAGATCATGGGCGAATTGGAATTGCTGCAGATGCTGGAGATGTTCTTTGACCGCGCTATCTACTATGCGGCTGTGGGGCATGAACAAGAAGTTGCGCGCGCACGGCAGGAAGAACACCTGGCGCACGCGAGCTAAACGGGGTGAAAGCATGTCGTGGGAAGCACACTACAAGAAAGCGCTGATGACGGCGGATGATGCCCTGGCTTGCGTCGAGTCAGGGATGCGCGTCTACATTCAGCCGGGCTGCGCGGAACCCGAAACGCTGGTGGAGGCGCTCATGCGGCGCGGGCCCGCGGTCTCCGACGTGGAAATCGTCCACATGATGACCATGGGGGCTGCTCCGTATGTCGCGCCGGAAATGGCCGGACACTTCCGGCACAACGCGATGTTCATCGGCAGCAATGTACGCGACGCCATCAACGACGGACGCGCCGATTACACGCCCATCTACCTCAGCGAAATCGAGCAGCTCTTTGAAAGCGGAGCAATGCCGATCGATGTAGCCCTGATTGAGGTTTCGCCTCCCGACTCCCACGGGTTCTGCAGCTTCGGCGTGGGTGTGGATACGACTCTCACAGCGGCTAAGTGCGCGCACCGTGTTGTAGCGCAGGTCAACGACCAGATGCCGCGCACCTACGGAGACAGTTTCATCCATGTGACCCAGATCGACGCGTTTGTGGAGTCGTCGCGGCCTCTGTGCGCCCTGAAAAAGCCGGTACTGACCGACTTGCATATCGCCATCGCGCGCAACGTCGCCGGCCTGATTGACGACGGCTCGGTGCTGCAGACTGGAGTCGGAGGCATACCGGACGCGGTGCTGCCCCTCCTGATGGATCGCAAGGATCTCGGCATCCACAGCGAACTGGTCTCCGATGGTGTGATTCCTCTGATCGAAGCCGGCGTGCTTACCGGAGCGCACAAGAATTTCAAGCCGCGCAAAATCATCCTGGGATTCGCGCTGGGCACGAAAAACCTATTCCAGTTCGTGGATAACAATCCAATCTTTGAATTCCATCCCACCGCTTACACCAACGATCCTGGACTGATCGCGCGCAACGACAACATGGTCGCCATTAATTCCGCGCTGCAGATCGATTTGAGCGGACAGGTGTGCTCGGACTCGATCGGCAACCAGTTTTACAGCGGCATCGGCGGCCAGGTGGACTTTCTGCGCGGAGCTTCGCGCTCCAAAGGCGGCAAGCCCATCATCGCGATGTCGTCGACAGCGAAGAACGGCGGGATATCGCGCATCGTTCCTATGTTGAGCCCGGGCGCAGGCGTGGTCACGTCGCGCGGGCTGATCCGCTACGTCGTGACGGAATACGGCGTGGCGTATCTGCACGGCAAGTCGATCCGCGAGCGCGCCAAGTCTCTGATCGAGATCGCTCATCCCAAGTTCAGAAACGAACTGTACGAGTATTGCGAAACCACCAGGTGGCTGCAGAATCCGCAGACATCGCTGGTCGGTATGCGGGAGTGAGACAGAGGTAACGGAGATGGGAACGGAACGCGAGGGGAAGAGGGGAAAATGACCGTTCAACCGCGCGGCAACATTACCATCGATATCGAGGAGTGCAAAGGCTGCGGCCTGTGTGTGGAGTCCTGCCCGCCGAAATGTCTCGAACTGGCGCCCGAGTTGAGCGCGTATGGCGTGCACCCCGCGCGCTACACCGGCCACGACTGCACGGGCTGCGGAATCTGTTTCTACTGCTGTCCTGAGCCGGGAGCGATTGTCGTCTACCGGCTGGCGCCTCCGCCCAAGGCGGTTCCGTTGCGGCAGGAGGGCGAACATGCGGCAACTTTGTAAAGGCAACGTCGCAGTCATCAAAGGCGCAGTGCTGGCCGGTTGCCGCGCCTACTACGGATATCCCATCACCCCGGCCAGCGAAATCGCCGAAGCCGCAGCACTTTACTTCCCCGAAGTCGGCGGAACCTTTATTCAGGCCGAGAGCGAAACCGCTTCTATCAACATGGTCTACGGCGCGTCGGCCGCCGGCGTTCGTGTCATGACTGGCTCGTCGGGCCCAGGCGTGAGCCTGATGCAGGAAGGAATTTCTTACCTGGCCGGCGCCGAATTGCCTTGCGTGATCGTCGACGTAATGCGCGGCGGGCCCGGACTGGGCAACATCGCTCCCGAGCAGAGCGATTATTTCGCCATGGTGAAGGGCGGCGGCCACGGCAACTACCGCAACCTGGTAGTGGCTCCCGCTTCGGTGCAAGAGATGGCCGAGTTGACCATCCTCGCCTTCGAGCTAGCAGACAAATACCGCAATCCAGCCGTCGTGCTCACCGATGGATTTGTCGGCCAGATGATGGAACCGCTCGATCTGGAATACCGCGAAATTCTTGCACCGCAAAAACCGTGGGCCGTTCGTGGCACAGCGGGGACGCGCCAGAACATGGTGAGTTCGATCTATCTCGAGAGCGACGATCTGGAAGAACATCAGCGCCGCATGGAAGCCAAATACATCCGCGCGCAGCAGACCGAAACCCGGTGGGAAGAATATCTCACCGACGACGCCGATCTGCTGGTGGTGGGCTTCGGCATCGTCTCCCGCATTCTGCGTTCGGCCGTAGACGAGGCGCGCAAGCAAGGCGTCAAGGTGGGCTTGTTCCGCCCCATCACCCTGTGGCCTTTCCCGTTACACGAATTGGCGGCGGCCGCAGCGCGCACTGAGAGAGTGCTGGTGGTGGAGTTGAGCAACGGCCAGATGCTCGAAGACGTGCGCCTCGCCTTGAACGGCAGGAAGGCTATCGAGTTCTACGGGCGCGTCGGCGGCAATGTGCCGTCCGTGGAAGAATTGCTGGGCAGGATTGAAGAACAAACCGCCGCGCTGATCTAAGGGCGACGTTGGGGATGACCATCATGGCTGAGAAAAACGCTAGTCTGGTTGAAGTCGAAGCGCAAGAAGTCGAAACAGGTGAACTCGGGCTGAACCAGGTTGTCCCGCCGGACCAGGTCAAGCCAGACGAAGTCAAGCCGAGCACCAACAGCTACGAGATCGCGCACGCGAAGTCGAAAGTCTTCTATCCCGAGTTCGAACGCAAGACCGACCTCAAACATCAAACACACTACTGTCCGGGATGCGGACACGGCGTCGTGCACAAGCTGATCGCCGAGGCCATTGAAGACCTGGGCCTGCAGGATCAAACCATCCTGGTCAGCCCGGTCGGCTGCTCCGTATTCGCGTATTACTACTTCGACCTCGGCAACGTTCAAGTGGCGCATGGACGCGCTCCTGCCGCAGCCACCGGCCTAAAGCGCGCCTGCCCCGACAAAATCGTGATCGCCTACCAGGGCGATGGCGACCTCGCGGCCATCGGCACTGCGGAGATTATCCACGCCGCCAATCGCGGCGAAAAAATTACTGTCTTCTTCGTGAACAACGCCATCTATGGCATGACCGGCGGCCAGATGGCGCCCACCACGCTGGTTGGGCAGCGCAGCACGACTTCGCCATGGGGACGCCGCCCAGTCAACGAAGGTTTCCCCCTGCACATGGCCGAGTTGCTCGCGACTCTTGAAGCTCCGGTCTACATCGAGCGCGTGGCGCTTTCCGACAACAAAAACATCATGAAAGCGCGGCGGGCCGTGCGCAAAGCGCTGGAGTTGCAGCGCGCCGGCGCCGGGTTCACGTTTGTGGAAATTCTTTCCCCTTGCCCCACGATCTGGGGCAAAGATCCGGTCGAAGCGCGCAACTGGGTCGCGGAGAAAATGATTCCCGCTTTTCCGCTGAACGTGTTTCGCGATCGCAAAGTCGAGATTCCCACCAACAACGCGCCGCCGCATAAGACGGTTGCCGAACTCGTCGAAGGCGAGAAGAAATCGGCTGGCCCGCCGCTGCCCAAGCACCATCACCACTTTCAGCAGCTCGATATCAAGATCGCCGGCTTCGGCGGTCAAGGCGTCCTGCTGTTAGGCCAACTTCTGGCTGCGATGGGAATGCGCGAAGGACTGGAAGTGAGCTGGCTGCCTTCCTACGGCCCGGAAATGCGTTCCGGCAGCGCCCACTGCCATGTTTGCCTTTCGAAAAACCGCATCGGTTCGCCGGTGATCTCACGCCCGCAAGTGCTCATCGCAATGAACGAGATTTCGCTGCGTAAGTTTGCCCCGCAGGTGGCGCGCGATGGAATCATCATTTACGGCCGCGAGCAGCTTCCTGAAAACTTCACCGCTCCGCAAGCCCAGGTGGTCTGCGTCCCCGCATCAGACATTGCCGACAAGCTGGGCTCCGCGAAGGTAGCCAACGTGGTAATGATGGGCGCATTGCTGGAAGAAACCGAATGCCTGTCTCCGGCGACCGCGATGAACGTGCTGGAAGCCAAGGTAAAGAATCCCGCGCTTCTCGAACTCGACCGCAAGGCGCTCGATGCCGGCCGAGCCTACATCGACCACACTGTCGCCGTCGGCGCGCTCACGCAAGCGGATGGGTTCGCGCAATAGAAGCCAACGGGCAGACCTCTGACCTCTGTCCACTGATTCTTAACTTCATCCCAGGGGTTGATTTTCCCGATGGCTGATAGCTGACAGCGCCTGTGACTCGAATCACAGAAACTGGTGATACCCGACATATCCCCACAGCCCGGAAAGTGAAAACCTATAGGCGAGTGTGGGAGGTGTCCCATGACACTCGTTGAAGAAGGCTCTCTCCTTCGCGAGGAACTCAACCTCGCGACCGCCGCAAAAAATATCCTGTTCGCAACTGATTTCTCCGCAACCTCAGAAGCAGCTCTACCCTACGCCACGTCGATCTGCCGCCACTTCGGCAGCACTCTGCATGCGGTGCACGTGCTCTCCGATGCCAACATCCTGATGATGACGGGAGGCGTGGACTATGTCGGCATCGGAACCATTTACGAAGAAGCACACACTGAAGCGAAAGAAAAACTCGATCAGATTGTGGCGCGCTCCGAGGACATTCCGTCCCATATCTACATCCGTCACGGTCAGGTGTGGGCGAACCTCGCCGGCATCGTCGAAGAAAACAATGTAGGCATGATTGTGGTGGGCACACACGGCCGAACCGGACTCGGAAAACTGCTGCTCGGTTCCGTGGCTGAGGATATTCTCCGCCATGCTCCTTGCCCGGTTCTCACCGTGGGACCGAAGGTTACAGGGCGCGCGAAGTTACCCGCCTCACGCGACAGAGATCTCGCCCCAGCGGAGTTGGAAGTGCACCAGGTCGTTTACGCCACCGACTTTGGGCCGGGCTCGGAAGCGCATGCAGCCCTGGCTGCCGCTCTCGCGGAAGAATTTCGCGCGCGGCTCACGCTGATCCACGTCATCGAAAACTACAGAGAGCTCCACAGTCGCCCCGGCCCCATCGAAAAAGGACTGAGACGGCTGCGAGAACTGATTCCCGAGAGCGCGGGTTTGTATCACGCTCCCGAAACCCTGCTGGAATTCGGCGACCCGGCGGAACGCATCCTGAGAGATGCGGCAGACCGCGACGCTGACCTGCTCGTGCTCGGCGCTCACCCCCGCGCACGCACTGGCGCAACGCACTTGCCATGGAGCACAGCTCACCAGGTGATTGCGAATGCGACGTGTCCGGTTCTGACCGTCCGCGGCTAAAGCGAGAAGGCTGGCAGTCGGTCGCCAGTCACCACGACTTGTCATCCTGATTCAGAACGCGCTGTCATCCTGAGCGAAGCGAAAGACCTGTGCAACCTCTCGCCACAGGCAAATTGCATAGGTTCTTCGCTTCGCTCAGAATGACAATCCACAGAGTATTCATGCGACCAATCCTGCAAGTTCGTAACCCGTCGAAAGCAATCGTGAAACAGGGTGACACCAATCACCCCCACGGGTGCAGGCCATCACTGCGGTTTGCATACGAAAGAAGAGAATTATGAACGGCATTAATAAACAGCTTTACCTACGGAGGTAGGACTATGACTCCTGTAATGACATCGCCCGGAACAAAAGCTCACGGGGATTACCTTCAACAAGTCATGATCAGTGTGAAGGCCAAGAACCCGGCCGAGCCTGAGTTCCATCAGGCGGTGCAGGAAGTGTTCGACTCTCTACGGTTAGTATTAGGAAAACATCCGGAATATCAATCCGCGCGGCTGCTCGAAAGAATTGTCGAGCCGGAGCGCGTGATCATGTTCCGCGTGCCCTGGTTTGACGATCAGGGTGAGATTCAGGTCAACCGTGGTTTCCGCATCGAGATGAACAGCGCCATCGGCCCCTACAAGGGCGGACTGCGTTTCCATCCCTCGGTGAACCTCGGCATTCTGAAATTCCTGGCGTTCGAACAGGTCTTCAAGAACTCGCTCACCACGCTGCCCATGGGCGGCGGCAAGGGCGGCTCCGATTTCGATCCCAAGGGCAAGAGTGACAACGAAGTGATGCGCTTCTGCCAGAGCTTCATGACCGAACTGGCGCGGCACATCGGACCGGACACCGACGTCCCGGCCGGCGACATTGGCGTGGGCGGCCGCGAGATCGGTTTCCTGTTCGGACAATACAAGCGTCTGCGGAATGAATTCACCGGCGTCCTCACCGGCAAAGGCCTGGCGTGGGGCGGTTCGCTGATTCGTCCCGAAGCCACTGGTTATGGCTGCGTGTACTTCGCCAGCGAAATGCTGAAGAGCAGAAAAGATTCGCTCGAAGGCAAAATCTGCCTGGTTTCCGGCAGCGGCAACGTCTCGCAATACACCATCGAGAAGCTGCTCGATCTCGGCGCGAAGCCGGTCACCGTCTCCGATTCGAACGGCGTGATCTACGATCCCGACGGCATCAATCGCGAGAAGCTGGCCTTTGTCATCGAACTGAAGAACGTGAAGCGTGGACGCATCCGAGACTATGCCGATCACTACAAGAAAGCGATCTTCATGCCCACGGACATCAAGCTAGAGCACAACCCGCTCTGGAACATCCGGGCCGATTGCGCTTTCCCCAGCGCCACGCAAAACGAGATCACCGCAAAAGACGCGGCGAATCTCATCAAGAACGGCATCAAGCTGGTTGCCGAGGGCGCGAACATGCCGAGCACGCTCGACGCCACCAAGATGTTCCTCGAAGCGAAAATCCTGTACGGACCAGCCAAAGCCGCGAACGCAGGCGGCGTGGCCACGTCCGGACTCGAAATGGCCCAGAACAGCGCACGCCTGAGCTGGACCCGCGAGGAAGTAGACGATCGTCTGCACAAAATCATGATCGCCATCCACCAGAACTGCTACGAAACGGCCGAGAAATACGGCACGCCCGGCAACCTGGTAAACGGCGCCAACATCGGCGGCTTCCAAAAGGTAGCCAATGCGATGCTGGATCAGGGCCTTGTGTAGGATTCGTCGAAGCGATAATGAAGAGGGTGCCCCATCTTTGCCGCGTTCTTTGCGGCAAAGATGGGGATTTTGATTTTCGGGGAATTGAAACCAAGTGGCCTACGACGCCGTACCGGGCGAACCGACGTTATACCCCTCCGCCATCGCCCGCCGGAATTTCTCCCGGTCTTCCGGGCTCATGTTCCGGCACCGCCCGCGCCATCGCCGCCCACCATGTCCGCCCGACCCACCGTGGTGCAGTCCGCCGAACAGAATGCGGCACAGCGCCAGCAATCCCAAGGCCTGCCAGAAGCCTAGCATTCGCCAGCCGAACAGCGGCGGCAGCAGCCAGTTCCACAGGTGCATCACCACTTCGCCGCCCACGAAGAAAAACAACGGAATCGCCACAATCGCCAGCGGTACGATCCAATACCATTTCTTTCTCATACTGATCCCTCATGCTTTCCGTGGAGTTCCATTTTGCAGGTTCAGAACCGTAGCGCTCCACGCGAGATCCTTCGCTCCGCCTGAAAAACGGCTTCGCTCAGGATGACGCCTTCTACGGACAATTCAAATGCCAACAGTCCTCATTTCGTAAATTCGTCATACACGCGCTGCAATCGCTCCCGCAGATGCAGCACCGCATATCGTTTGCGCGACAGCAGCGTATTCACGCTTTCGCCGGTCTCCGCCGACAACTCCTTGAAGCTGCGTCCTTCAAACTCGTGCGCGATAAATACCGTGCGCTGTTCCGGCGGCAGTTCGTCGAGCGCCCGCTCCAGTTCATCGAGCAGCACTCCGCGCGCGTAGATCGCTTCCGGTCCGGCGTCCGGCGAGGGCAGCAGATCTTCGAACTGCAGCAACTCGCCGCTTCCGTCCGCTCGCTCGAGGTCGCTGAAGTTCTCCGGCTCGTTCTTGCGGAACAGATCGGTAATGCGGTTTCGCGCCACGCGAAAAAGCCAGGCCGTCACATGCTCGATCGGCATCAGCAGACGGTTCGCCTCCACCAGCCGGTAGAAGACATCCTGCAGAATGTCTTCCGCGTCGAGCGGATCGGGCACGCGCCGGCGAATGAAGTTGCGCAGCCGGGACTGCTCCCGCTTCACCACTTCAGAGATGCGCTGGTCTTGTTCGATTGCCATCCGTTCGATCGCCATCCGTTCGAATGCCATTCGCTCGAATCCCATTCGCTTCAGGCTCGGTAGCACGCTCGCCGTGTCGTTCATCCACTGATGTAGACGAATGAGGGATGCGAATATTGTATGAGGGATGGCAGAGTGAGAATCGGCACCCGCAGAATCGTGGAAAACTCCGGGCAGCGGAGCAAAGTAAGAACCTCGACCGGATACGCAGTGCACCTGGAATGGTGCATACGTGTTCTAAGCACTTGAATCCTGACAGTTTCGAGGCCTGGGGGCCTGTGCAATAGCAGCGCCGCAACTACTGCTATATCAACAACTTACACCTCATCGTTAAACCGGTTTAGCGAGCCGCTGTGGCGCACTGAATTCGGCATGACGTCCTGTACGGTCGGCGTCCAAAAAGCCCGTGTCGCGTGCTCCAACGCTCCGCGCGGGGCATTTGTGAGAGTGGGCAGCACAACCGTTTGCGTCTCAGCGGCGACGAATGGTGTCAGGCCGACCGTTGAGTTTCGCTCGATCGGACATCCAAGACTGCCCTGAGCTAAGCGAAGGGGTAGCAGTCCCAACATGAGGTGAGCCATGCCGACGCGTATGATTAGCTGTTAACGATGCCTACTCATGATCGTCCCCCCGATTGCCGAGCCCGTTCTCGACGCTGAAGAGCGCTTTGAAGGCTTCGAGAACCTGATGCCCTTCAAGGTGCAGAATATTCTTCTGGTCTCGAGCCTCTACGATTCGTTCATTTTGCGCGAAGATGGACGGCTCAACGAACTGCTCATCGACGAATCGCTCGAACTGAGTTTGCAACACATCCCAGGAATCACGCACGTTTCCAGTTGCGCGGAAGCGCTTGATTTGGCGAGTTCCAACCCTCAGTTCAATTTGATCGTCACGAACCTCGCGGTGCGAGACATGAACGCCGCTCAGCTGGCGCAGGAAGTCCGCCGCGCCGGGCTCGACGTTCCTGTGGTCGTGCTCGGGTACGACTATCGCGAGATCAAGAATTTTGTTGCGCGCAATCCGGTGACCGATCCCCTCACGGGAGTGGACCGCGTTTTCCTCTGGCAGGGCAATGCCCGCATCCTGATCGCCATCGTGAAGTACATCGAAGACAAACGCAACGTGCTGCACGATACGCGCGCCATCGGCGTGCCCGTGCTGCTGGTGGTCGAAGACAACATTCGCTACTACTCTTCGTTTCTGCCGGTGATCTATACCGAGCTGATCAAGCAGTCGCGGCGCGTGATTCAGGAAGGCATCAACGTGGCGCACAAGCTGGTGCGCATGCAGGCGCGGCCCAAGATTCTGCTCAGCTCAAATTTTCAAGACGCAGCGCGGATAGTGCAGGAGTATCGCGAATATCTTCTCGGAGTCGTCTCCGACGTGGAATTCCCGATGGATGCGAATCGTGACGGGAAGCCTAGTCCGGACGCAGGCTTCGAGTTGGCGCGCCTGGTCAAGAGTCTGGTGCCGGATGTGCCGGTGGTGCTGCAGACCAGCCGCACGGAGTTTCGCCCGCGAGCCTACGCCGAGGGCTACTCGTTTCTTCAGAAACGCTCTCCCACGCTGCTGAGAGACTTGCGGCAGATTCTGACAGATCACTTCGGCTTTGGCGATTTCGTGTTTCGCATGCCCGACCAGAGTGAGGTCGGCCGCGCCAAGGATCTCAATGAGCTCGAAGAAAAGCTGCAGACGCTGCCCGCCGAAAGCCTGATGTACCACGCGCAGCGCAACCATTTTTCGCACTGGCTGATGGCGCGTACGGAGTTTGCGCTGGCGGCGAAGCTGCGTCCGCGCCGGGTTTCCGATTTCACTGGGCCCGAACATTTGCGGCGCGACCTGATCGACTCAATCGCCAGCTACAGACGGGAGCAGAGCGAGATCCTCATTGGCGATTTCAAGGCCGACACGTTCAAGGCTTCCGAATCAAGCTTTCTGCGTATCGGCTCGGGGTCGCTGGGCGGCAAGGCGCGCGGCCTGGCGTTCGTTCGTCATTTCCTGCGGACGCGCCGCATCACCCGACGCTTTCCGGGCGTGCGCATTGCGGTTCCGCCGGCGGTGGTTTTGGCGACAGACATATTCGACCAGTTCCTGGCGGAGAACAACCTGCAGGATTTTGCTTTGCATTGCAACGACGACAACGAAATCCAGCGGCGCTTTCTCGCCGCCGATCTTCCCGCCGCGCTGCAGGCTGACCTCAAGGCATTTCTCGAAGAGGTGCGTTATCCCCTGGCGGTGCGTTCCTCCAGCTTGCTGGAGGATTCGCAGTACCAGCCGTTCACCGGCGTCTATGAGACTTTCATGCTGGGCAACCAGGGCGCCGAGATCGGCGCACGCCTCGCTCAACTCAGCGAGGCCATCAAGCGCGTGTACGCCTCTACCTTCAGCCAGCACGCCAAGGCTTACGTGCGCGCCACGCCTTACCGCCTGGAAGAAGAAAAAATGGCGGTCATCCTGCAACAGGTGGTGGGGGTGAAGCATGAAGATGCCGGAAAGCACGGCGCGCGCTTCTATCCGGATTTTTCCGGAGTGGTGCGCTCGCACAATTTCTATCCCGTGCCGCCGATGACGTTCGCCGACGGCATTGCCGCCGTGGCCCTGGGCCTCGGACGCACCGTGGTGGATGGCGGCAAGTGCCTCATGTTTTGTCCGCGGTATCCGCGGAATCTGCTGCAGTTTTCTTCCGTCGAGGACATTCTGGCGAACACGCAGTCGGAATTCTGCGCGCTGGAACTGGACGGAGTCCCTGAAGGACCGGCGCGGATGCGTGAAGCCCACTTCGGATTGAACGTTGCCGAAGCCGATGGCACGCTTGACGCCGTTGGTTCAACCTATTCCGCCGACAATCATGCGGTGTATGACGGCCTGAGCCGTCCCGGCGCGCGTCTCGTAACGTTTGCGCCCATGCTTAAGCACGGCGTGTTCCCGCTGGCGGCGATCCTTGAGCTGCTGGTGAAAGCTGGCGAGGACGCGCTGGGCAATCCGGTCGAGATTGAATTCGCGGTTCGCTTGCCGCGCAGTCCGACGGAGCCTTCGGAATTTGGCTTCCTGCAGATTCGTCCGCTCACGCTGGCCCGCGATCATCAGGATCTTTCGCTCGACGATGTGGATGCGGCGCAGTTGATCTGCCAGAGCACAAAAGTTCTGGGTAACGGCCGCATCGAGAACCTGTGCGACATGGTCGTGGTCGATTCGCACCGTTTTGAACGCAGCCGCAGCCAGGAAGTGGCGAAGGCAGTAGCTCACTTCAATGCCGTGCTGAGCGCGGAGAATCGTCCGTATCTGCTGATCGGAGTCGGCCGTTGGGGGTCGAACGATCCCTGGCTCGGCATTCCCGTGGAGTGGGATGAAATTTCAGGAGCTCGGGTGATCGTGGAAGCTGGATTCCGGGATTTTCGCGTCACCCCGTCGCAGGGCAGCCACTTTTTTCAGAACCTGACGGCATTTCAAATCGGCTACTTCACCGTGAACCCGGACGCCGGAGAAGGTTCGCTCGATTGGCAATGGCTGAATGAGCAGCCCGCCATGGCCGAGGAGGGGTGCGTCCGGCATCTGCGGTTTACAGAACCATTCCGCGTGGTGATGAATAGCCGCAGCAGCCATGGAGTAATTTTCAAACCAGTCACATCCTGACTCCCGCGTTTGTTGTTCCTGCGTTGTGATGGCCGTCACTGTACCGAGCGACGGTTATCACTGCCGCCACGAAACGTCCCGCTTCTAATTCAGTAAGAGGTCCCGTTGTGGGGCGTCAACGGATCTCACACATTTGCTTGCCAGGAAGGCCGATGATGATTAACGACGATCTTGTGAAATGTCCGCTATGCCACGGCTTCACGCACATCGAAAACCCTGAACTTCTGTCTGCGCTGAAGGATCCGCGAATTCGCGGTCAGGTCGAGAAGTATGTTGCCGAACTGGTGAACGCTCCGCTGGAGCAGTTGGTCAACGCCGCCGCTAAGCCGGAGGCGCGCGACTTCCAGAAGGATGTCCACAGCTGGAATCCTTTCGTGCCTATGTGGCGGAGAAGTCCGAAAGAGTGAGCGGGTTCGGATGGCGCTCAGCTTTCGCGTGGCCGAGCCGATAAAGAAGGAATACGCGGAGGAGAGCTATGCCAGTCAGCAAGCAGCAGGCGTTGGATTACCACCAGGGTGCGCGCCCGGGAAAAATTGAAGTTACCCCCACCAAACCGTGCCGCACCCAGCGCGACCTGAGCCTGGCGTATACGCCGGGAGTGGCCGATCCTTGTCTGGAGATCCAGAAGAATCCGCAGGACGCCTACAAATACACCGCGAAGGGCAATCTGGTCGCGGTGGTCAGCAACGGCACGGCGGTGCTTGGCCTCGGCGACATTGGAGCGCTCGCCGGCAAGCCCGTTATGGAGGGCAAGGCCGTCCTGTTCAAGCGCTTTGCCGACGTGGATGTGTTCGACATCGAGGTGAACAGCCACGATCCCGACGAGATCATCAAGCTCTGCCAGCTTCTCGAGCCAACTTTCGGCGGCATCAACCTGGAAGATATTAAAGCGCCGGATTGCTTCTACATCGAGGAAACGTTGAAAAAGACGATGAAGATTCCCGTCTTTCACGATGATCAACATGGCACCGCAATCATTTCCGGAGCGGCTCTGCTGAATGCGCTCGAAGTGGCCGGCAAAGATGTTGGCAAGGTGCGCGTGGTTTTCAACGGTGCGGGTGCGGCGGGCATTGCCTGCGCGGAACACTATGTGCGGCTGGGAGTGAAGCGCGAAAACATCATTCTCTGTGACACCAAGGGCGTGGTCTTCGCGGGCCGCAAGGAAGGCATGAATCCTTACAAAGAGCGCTTTGCGCGGGAGACTAACCTGCGCACGCTCGCTGAAGCACTCAAGGACGCCGATGTCTTCGCTGGACTTTCCGTGAAGGGCGCGATCACGCCAGATATGGTGCGATCGATGGCGGCGAATCCCATCGTTTTCGCCATGGCGAATCCGGATCCGGAAATCACTTACGAAGATGCCAAGGGTTGCCGCAGCGATGTCATCATCGCGACGGGGCGCTCCGACTATCCCAACCAGGTCAACAATGTCCTCGGATTCCCTTTTATTTTTCGCGGAGCTCTGGACGTCCGCGCCACGGCCATCAACGAAGAGATGAAGCTGGCGGCAACTCACGCTTTGGCGAACCTGGCCAAAGAGGATGTACCTGACTCGGTCTGCCGCGCCTACGGAGTCGAGCGCCTGCGCTTCGGCCGCGACTATTTGATCCCCAAGGCCTTCGATCCGCGCGTGCTGACGTGGGAAGCCTCCGCCGTGGCGGACGCTGCCATGAAGAGCGGAGTGGCACAACAACCAGTCGATCTCAAAGCCTATCGGGATGAACTGGAACGGCGACTGGGCAAAGCGAATGAAATTTCGCGCATGATGGTGCACAAGGCGCAAGCGCAACCGAAACAAGTTGTATTTCCCGAGGGCGATAACGACAAAATTCTGCGTGCCTGCCACATTCTGGCGGAGGAGAAAATCGCCCGGCCCACGCTGCTGGGGCAGACTGCGGCGATCCAGGCCAAGGCTGCGGAGTTGGGAGTTGATTTGAGCGGCATGGTGCTGGCTGATCCCGCGGCGTCGCCACTGCGGGAGGCCTACATCCAGGAGCTTTTCCGGCTGCGGCAGCGGCGCGGAGTGACACTCACCGAGGCCCGTGTTCTTATCGATGACCGCAACGTGTTCGGTTCCATGATGGTTCACATGGGAGACGCGGATGCGCTGGTTTCCGGCGTGACCCAGCACTACGCCGACACGATTCGTCCGGCGCTGCAAATCGTCCGCATGCGGGAGGGGCTGCACCGGGTTTCGGGTTGCTATGTGATGATCACGCGCAAGGGAGACATCTATTTTCTTGCCGACACCAGCGTGAACATTGAACCTAGTGCTGAAGACCTGGTCGAGATCGCGCTGTGCACGGCCCATACGGCGCGCCGTTTCGACATTGTTCCGCACGTAGCCATGTTGTCGTTCTCGAGTTTCGGCAGCGTGGACCATCCCATCTGCAGGAAAGTCCGCAAGGCGGTGGAACTGCTTCACTTCGCCGATCCTACGCTCACCGTGGATGGAGAAATCATGGCCGATGAGGCTTTGTCGCCCGAGATCATCGAAAGCCAGTATCCGTTCAGCTCGCTCAAGGGAGGCGTTAACGTACTCATCTTCCCGGATCTCGCTTCGGCCAACATTGCCTGCAAGCTGCTGGCGAAAATCGCCGGCGGCGAAACGATCGGGCCGATTCTGATGGGGATGAGCCGGCCGGTGCACGTACTGCACCGCGATGCATCTGTGGAACAGATCGTCAATGTGGCCGCCATCGCCGTGGTCGACGCGCAGGAAAACGAAACCTACGCGCACGTCCGCGTTCCGCCGGAACCGGAGTTGGTGGGCGAAGACTGAAGGACGAAGGCTGACAGCGGAGGAACCCGCGCATGTCCACATTCTGGAAATCGCGATACGCCCTGCGTACGCTCGGGATCAAGAGCTCCACGATCCGCGAACTTTTAAAAGTCACGCAGAGACCTGAAGTCATCTCCTTCGGTGGCGGATTGCCTGCGCCCGATGTCTTTCCGGTCGAGCGCTTTGAGGAAGCTTGCCACAAGGTGCTGCAGGAGCACGGCGCCGAGTCGCTGCAGTACGGCGCGACTGAAGGCTACCAGCCGCTGCGCGAGATGATCGCCCGGAACATGGCGCGCTACGGAATTCTTTCCCGGGCGGCGAACGTTCTCATCACTTCCGGCTCGCAGCAGGCGCTGGACCTGATCGGCAAACTGCTTATCAATCCGGGCGACAGCGTTCTGGTGGAGGCGCCCACCTATCTGGGCGCTCTGCAAGCCTTCAACGTCTACGGGGCGCAATACGTTTCCGTGCCCGTGGACGAGGATGGCCTGGTGACCGCACAGCTGGAATCTTCTTTGCGCGCAGGTCCGAAGTTCATGTATGTACTGCCGAACTTTCAGAACCCGGCGGGAGTCACGCTATCGGAAGGACGCCGCCACGAGTTGATCCTTTTAGCCGACAAGTATGGAATCCCCATTATTGAAGACGATCCTTACGGACAGTTGCGGTATGAGGGAGAGCATCTGGCGCCGCTGGTGGTACTGGATCGCGAAAACCTGCGGCGCGACAACGGCTTCGCGCTGGGCAATGTGATTTACCTGAGCACCTTCTCCAAGACGTTGGCCCCGGGCATCCGGCTGGCGTGGATCGTGGCTCCCGAAGACGTGATCGGAAAACTGGTGCAGCTCAAGCAGGCTGCCGATCTGCATACTTCCACTTTCAACCAGTTTGTGGCGTACGAAGTGGCCCGCGACGGCTTCCTCGACCAGCACGTCAAATTGATTCGTCGGGTTTACCGCGAACGCCGCGACGTGATGCTGCAGGCGCTCGAGGAATTTTTCCCGCCGGAAGTGACGTGGACTCATCCCCAGGGCGGACTGTTTCTTTGGGTGACCATGCGGCGCGGCACTGACGGCCAGGAACTTTTCCATGCAGCCCTGGCGGAAAATGTGGCTTTCGTGCCCGGCGATTGTTTCTACGCCAACGACAGCGAGGAAGGCAGCCGCCATATGCGCCTGAACTTCTCGTATTCCAAACCGGAGCAGATTCGGGAGGGCGTCCGCCGTCTGTCGGTGGCAGTGAAGACGCAGCTCTACCAGCACGCCGGCGTATGAGCGGGGCCTTTGAATCGACGGCCCGATCCGCCGAGTCGGATGGTGAACTTGAGACCTTGGATCTGCTATCTATTGGCTCTTCTAAGAATCCATCGCCCAGACTGTGCACATTGCAATGCACGCGGGACATGCGGGAATGAGATGCTAAAGCGGCTGGAAGAGTTGAACGACCGTACACCGCCGTCTTCGCTCAAGAGTGGAGACCATGAAGAGGTTTTGAAAGATCGTGATTCCAAGCTACCGAAGTCGTAGCACGTCTGGCCGGAGAGGACTTCGCAACTAGAGTCATCGCCGTCAGAGGTTTGATCGAATGTTCTGAGACGCAGGTTCTGTCATGTCTTCCGAGTCCGAACGACCTCGGTTTCAGATTTCGATTCAACAGCCGTGGTTTGCGACCATATCCGCAACTGGGAGAGCACTTGTCAGCCTCGCGCTCGGAGGCTTTGTATTCCTGAGCGGCGGTGTGCTGGATTGGTTCGTGACCCGTCGATATCTTCCTCGCATATCATTCATGTTGGCCGGGGCCGCAGTAGGCTTGGCGGTTGGTTTGCTGGTGTTCCAGATTCTTACCGACGTCCAGGGACGCTACCAAGCGATGCTGGATCAGTTGCGCCGGATTGCGGAACTGAACCACCACATTCGTAATGCCCTCCAGGTGATCGCTTACCACAATGTACCTGAGCGGAACGAGCGGGCGATTCAACAAGTGAACACCGAGGTTCTTCGCATTGAGTCAGTGCTGCGCGAAGTTTCGACGGCCCTCGGTGCGCACCCGGATTTTCCCGCGGCAATTGTGCCTATCGAGCACCGCAACGTCAGAGAACAAGATTGGCAGCACCGGTGAATGATTCGTCGGAGTGTTCGTCTGAATTATTCCTCTAGGTTGCGGTCCGGATCGAGTGCATTCAGAAAAGTGATTAAACCGAGACGTATGCGCAAAAGCGTATACTGCGGGCACCGCTCCGCATGAGTCCATGCCCATCGCCTCCAAAAAGCCGTCTCTTCCTTCCGACGACAAGCGCTGGCGAATCGTCGCTGGAACCATGAGGAGGCACGGGTTTGCCCGCGAAGCCCTGATCGAAACGCTGCACACTGTTCAGGAATATTTTGGATACCTTGATAAGCCAGCCTTGCAGTTCGTGGCGGCGTCGCTGCGCGTGCCGTTAAGCCAGGCGTATGGGGTCGCGACGTTCTACCACTTCTTCACACTGAAGCCGCCGGGCAAGCATACGTGCCTGGTGTGTTTGGGCACAGCTTGTTACATCAAAGGAGCCGGGCAACTTCTGGCCGCGGCGGAAGCGTCGCTGAACGTGAAGGCAGGAGAAACTACGTTGGACGGGAATGTTTCTCTGGTGACCGCGCGCTGCATTGGATCCTGCAGCATGGCGCCGGCTTTTATTTTTGATGGAGAAACCGCCGGCAACGTCAATGAAACCGTTCTTCAGAGCAAGCTGGCGCGATGGAATAACTGATGACGATCGAGGAACTTGAACAGATTGCAAGCGAAGAGCGAGCGGCAAAAGAAAAATCTCCACGCGCGTTGAATGTTTGTGTTGCCGCGGGCTGCCTGTCTCTGCACAGCGATGCGATCAAGTCGGCGCTGGAGAAGGCAGTACAGAGCGCTGGAGTGAAATGCCGCGTAGCCGGAACCGGCTGCATGGGGCTTTGCTCCCTGGGACCGCTGGTGAGCGGCGAGCCTGATGGCCAGCTTCTGAAAGGCGTGGCGGAAGCAGACGCGACGGAGATTGTGGCGAAACTCGACAGCGCCATACCCGAACGCCTGCTGTGCTCTCGTGAGCAACCTTTCTTTCAACGGCAAACCCCCATCGTGCTGGAAAACTCGGGGCGCATCGACCCGGAAAAGATTGAAGAGTACATCGCCGCGGAGGGCTACCAGGCGCTGGTCCACGCGCTGAGCGAGATGGCTCCGGCGCAGATTGTGCAGGAAGTTTCGAAGAGCGGACTACGCGGGCGGGGTGGGGCGGGCTATCCCACGGGCTTGAAGTGGGGCACGGTAGCGAAGACAATCGGAGCGACGAAATATGTGATCTGCAACGCGGACGAAGGGGACCCGGGCGCGTTCATGGATCGCAGCGTGCTTGAAAGCGATCCCCATCGCGTGCTGGAGGGAATGATCATTGCCGGCTACGCGGTGGGAGCGAGCCAAGGCTACATCTATGTGCGCGCGGAATATCCACTCGCCATCAAGCGGTTGAAGATCGCCATTCGCGAGGCGCGGCGGCTGGGCTTTCTGGGCAGTCAGATCTGCAACGCGAAATTCAGCTTTGACATTGAAATCCGCATTGGAGGCGGCGCATTCGTCTGCGGGGAAGAGACCGCGCTGATCGCTTCCATTGAAGGCCGGCGGGGCATGCCGCGGCCCCGGCCTCCATTTCCGGCGCAGTCGGGCTTGTGGGAGTTGCCAACGCTGATCAACAACGTGGAGTCGTTCGCCAACATTCCAAGCATCCTGCGGCGGGGTGGCGAATGGTATGCCTCGCTGGGCACGAAGAAAAGCAAAGGCACGAAGGTATTTGCGTTGTGCGGGAAAGTGCGGAATGTGGGTTTGATTGAAGTGCCCATGGGAACTACATTGCGCCAGATTATTTTTGAAATCGGCGGCGGCGTACCCGAGGGTCATTCGTTCAAGGCAGTGCAGACCGGCGGACCGTCCGGCGGCTGCATCCCGGAACAATTTCTCGATCTTCCGGTGGACTACGAGTCGTTGAAGGAAGTGGGCTCGATCATGGGTTCGGGGGGCATGATCGTGATGGATGACAGCGCCTGCATGGTGAATGTGGCGCGATATTTTATGGAGTTCTGCATGTCCGAATCGTGCGGCAAGTGCATTCCCTGCCGCGCGGGGACGGCGCAGATGTTCGAGTTGCTGACGCGCATGACCAGTGGAACCGCGACACCGCGCGACTTAGAACTGCTGGAAGATCTCTGCGACATGGTCAGCAGCACCAGTCTTTGCGGGCTGGGGCAGAGCGCGCCGAATCCGGTGCTGAGCACGCTGCGCTATTTCCGCGAGGAATATACGGAGCACATCCTGAACAAACATTGCCCGGCGGGCGTGTGTGATTGCAACAAGCTGGCGGAGGTTTCCGCATGAATCCCGTGTCCGCGGTAAAAACCCTCTGCATCGATGGCACGAACGTTAGCGCCAGCGTGGAGCAAACGATTCTCGATGCCGCGCGCGAAAATGGGATTTCGATTCCCACGTTATGCCACCTCGACGGACTGACGGAAATGGGCGCCTGCCGGCTGTGCCTGGTGGAACTGAGGGGCGCGAACCGGCTGCAACCGGCTTGCGTGACCCTGGTGGAAGAAGGCATGGAAGTTACCACCCAGTCGCCACGCCTGCAAAAGTACCGGCGCATGGTGCTGGAACTTTTGTTTGCCGAACGGAATCACGTCTGTTCCGTGTGCGTCGCCAACAACATGTGCGAATTGCAGGATCTGGCAAAAGAGCTGGGCGTGACCCACGTGCGTTTTCCCTACCGCTCTCCGGCGCTGCCTGTCGATGTCTCGCACGAGCGCTTTGCTCTGGATCACAATCGCTGCATTCTGTGCACCCGTTGCGTGCGAGTGTGCAACGAAATCGAGGGCGCGCACACCTGGGACCTCATGGGGCGCGGCGTCAATTCCCTGCTCATCAGCGATCTGAACCAGCCCTGGGGCGAGTCCGATACGTGCACCAGTTGCGGAAAGTGCGTGCAAGTGTGCCCCACGGGAGCTTTGTTTGATAAGAGCAAGGTCGGCGGCAAAGTGCGTAAGAATCCAGATTTTCTCTCCTACTTAACCGACATGCGCGAGGGTCTGCGGTGAGCAAACCGACGCTGGCAACCGTGTGGCTGGACGGGTGCTCTGGCTGCCACATGTCCATCCTCGATATGGATGAACGGTTGGTGGAACTGAGTGAGCAGTTTGAGTTGGTGTATTCGCCGCTGGTGGACTACAAGAAATTTCCTGAGCAGGTCGACATTACCCTGATCGAAGGCTCGGTCAGCAGCGACGAGGACGACCGCAAAATACGGGAGGTGCGGGCGCACACACGCATCCTGGTTTCGCTGGGCGATTGCGCAGTAACGGGCAATGTGCCCGCCATGCGCAACTCCATCCCGGTGCCCGAGTTGCTGGACGGCGTGTACAAAGAAAACGGCCTGCTGCAGGGGCAAGTGCCGTCAGATGGCTTGCCCTCCCTGTTGCCGCGTGTGCGGCCGGTGCATGAAGTAGTGAACGTGGATGTGTTCGTTCCGGGATGTCCACCTTCTGCCGATACGATCTTCACGGTCATCAGCGAGTTGCTTGCAGGCCGCGTTCCGGACGTAGCGGCGTTGTCTCGCTTTGGGGCTTAGCTGGGCTGGCTTCAGCTGGGCGTGAGAGAGTCAGGAAGATGTCCAAGACGATCACGATCGATCCAGTCACGCGTATCGAAGGCCACGCCAAGATCACGCTGCAACTCGACGATCGCGGCGAGGTCGCCGAAGCGTATTTCCACGTCACCCAATTCCGCGGTTTCGAAAAAATATGTGTCGGGCGCCCGTTCTACGAGATGCCATACCTCATGGAGCGGATCTGCGGGATTTGTCCGGTGAGCCATCTGCTGGCGTCGGCAAAAGCTTGCGATGCTCTGCAGGCGATGAAAGTTCCGCCATCGGCCGGGAAACTGCGGCGCATGTTGAATCTGGCGCAGCTTATTCAGTCGCACGCGCTTAGTTTTTTCTATCTTTCGTCGCCGGACTTCCTCATCGGGATGGATGCCGACCCCAAAGAGCGCAATCTTTTCGGGGTGATGCGGAAGCATCCCGAGCTGGGGCGGGGCGGCATTCGCCTGCGGCAATTCGGGCAGCAGGTGATCGAAACACTCGCCGGCAAACGCATTCATCCAGGGTGGGTGGTTCCGGGCGGAGTGAATGAGCCACTCAGTGTGGAGAAACGTGACAAGCTGTTGGCGCAGATTCCGGAAGTGATTGCCATCGCGCAGAAGGCGCTCGCCTGGTTCAAAATAGAATTCGAGAAATTCCGCGAAGAGATCCGCACCTTTGCGAATTTTCCCAGCCTGTTCATGGGGCTTGTCACTCCGGATGAGCGCGCAGGCTACTACGAAGGGAAACTTCGGTTTACCGACTCCCATGGAAACATCGTGGCCGACAAACTGGAGCCTGCGAATTATTCAGAGTATCTCGGAGAAGCGGTAGAGCCGTTCACCTTCATGAAGTTTCCCTACTACAAGCCCCTCGGCTATCCCGAGGGCATGTACCGCGTGGGCCCACTGGCGCGGATCAACCTGGTGGAGAACTGCGGCACTCCCCTGGCTCAACAGGAATGGGTGGAATTCCGCGCGCTGGAACGCGGGGCGGTGTTGAGTTCGTTTCATTATCACTACGCGCGCCTGATCGAGATACTCTTTGCGCTCGAGCACATGGAGGAATACCTGCTTGATCCGATTATTACCAAGAGCCACGCCCGGTATTCCGCATCGCTGAATAATCTTGAGGGAGTTGGTTGTTGCGAAGCCCCTCGCGGCACGCTGATCCACCACTACCGCGTGGATGAGCAGGGGCTGATCACCTGGGCCAACCTGGTGATCGCCACTGGACACAATAATCTGGCGATGAATCGCGGAATTCTACAGGCAGCACGTCATTTCGTGCGCAGCGAAAAACTCACCGAAGGCATGTTGAACCGCGTGGAAGCGGTGATTCGCGCATTTGACCCCTGCCTGAGCTGCTCCACCCACGCGTATGGGGAAATGCCGTTGCAGATCCGGCTGCTTTCACCCGGCGGAAAAGTTCTGGACGCAATTTGCCGGGAATCGTCTTCGGAGAAACATGAGTAAGGCGCTGGTGTTGGCTTGCGGGAATTCTCTGCGCGGCGACGACGGCGTCGCGATCGAGGTTGTGAGTTACTTGCAGAACCATTCGTGCGATCCAGATTCGCGCTACCCAGCAGCGGAATTTCACTGCCAGCAGCAGTGGACGCCCGAACTTGCCGAGCCGATCAGCCAGTCGGAGATCGTCATTTTTGTCGACGCCGCCGTGGGCGCGCCGCCGGGTTTAATCGCGTGCCGGCGGTTGCAGCCCGGTCCAGGCAGTTCGCCGGCGAGCACGCACCTTACTTCTCCCGAGTCTCTCTTGCTCCTCGCCGAAGAACTTTACGGGAAGAGCCCGGCCGGCGCCTATTGCGTCACCATCACCGGAGATTCATTTGAGTTGGAGGAAACTCTGTCCGATCCGGTTCGCAGCGCCATTCCTCGCGTTCGGGAACGGATCAAGGCACTGCTCTTCGAGAATGCCGTAGCGGACGACGGCAGATCAGCGTTGCATTCTTCGACTTTGCTGTTGTGAAATTCATCGGATGCTCTCAACATCCGTAAGACCTTGAATACAAGATGTGACTCTCTTAGTTGCTTCTCTGAAGGCATAAAGGCGCTGCTTAACCTGTTGTGATTTTCCTCAACACTCCTGTTGACAATTTCTGCGCATTGGCCTCGTCGGGGAAAAGCGTTCCCTTATCCCGTTTATTTTGCATAACATCGCCGTCCGCGGAGCGACTGAATGCAACCCGCTCGTCGTGGCATTGCGATTGCCTCTAGAAGAGTGTGAGTGGCTCGCAAAGTGGCCCTCCGACGAGGTGACTTATGACAGTCCTATTGGTTCTCGTCACATTCGCAATCTTCCTGCTGATCGATTATTTCCGCACACGCCACGCGGTCGTACAGCCGGCATTGCAGGTTTCTGCTGCAAAGCACGATTCCGCGCTTCCCCGCTTACGGCCAGCCTTGGTCGGCGGTTTCGAGGTGCCTGAGAACCTCCGCTACCATCCCGGCCACACCTGGGCGTTGAGCGAGAGCCCCAACCTGGTGCGGGTCGGCATGGATGATTTTGCCGCCAAGCTCACCGGCAAAATGGAGAGCCTCACGCTGCCGCAACGCGGCCAGTGGATTCGCCAGGGCCAGAAGATGTGCACCATTCATCGCGACGACTACGTCGTCGACATGATGTCGCCCATCGAGGGCACAGTGTCCGACATCAATGAATCGGTGGCGCGCGACCCGAAGCTTGCACTGCGCGATCCGTATGGCGAAGGCTGGCTGCTGACCGTGCAGGCACCCGACGCCAAGACAAGCTTCCGAAACCTGCTGGGCGGCGGGCTTGCCCGCTGGTGGACAGAGGAATCCGCAAGCCGTCTACAGCGCCGCATGCCGAGGGTTATGGCCGGTGCCTTGGCCCAGGACGGGGGAGTCGCCATGGACAACCTTACCAGCCACATCCCGAATGAGGACTGGGTGCCGCTGGCGAAAGAGTTCTTCCTGTCATAAGTCGACCTCGCGGCCAGCGCAGCGAGTAGGCCTCACTCGCCGTCGACGACCGCTGAAACCGACCGCCCGAATCCAAGGCAAAACAGCCAGGACATCGGGCGGTCGGTGTTCTATTTCGCGATGTTGATTCGATTCTCTCTATGACTCCGCGCGATGTCAGCCGATTCGCTCCGCCTGGAGGTGCGTCATCGGCGTTACCGCAGCCCGGCACGTCGCACACAGCACGCTGTCCTTGAGGTCGATCCACTCCACGGCGTGGGAAGAGGCCATGACGCAGCGATAGTCATCGCAGTGAGCCAGGTTCAGGGTGTGTCCCAGTTCATGAATGGCTTCCTTGATCAGTCGATGCCGAAATAGTTCGGGATCACGGGGCAGACCATAGAATTCCTGGCGCAAGCGGTGAGACGAGAGCACCGCACACGGGCCACTCAATTGTGCCTCGCCGAAAACGAAGGTAAGAATCGGGATGTAGAGATCTACGGCCGCGATGCCCAGCATTCGCCAGGAGTCGGCGGTAACCAGGCTTTGCATTCGCTCGAGGATTTCTGAAGAATGATATTGCTGGCGCTCACCGTGGAACGCAAATTCCGGATCGAGGCGAACCGAAAGGATCTGGCACGGGACGGAAAAACATTCTTCGACGGCGGGACGCAGATCCTTTAACAACCCGTCGTCCACATTCCCGATCGGCAACAGTTGCAGCAGCTTCATGGCGTGCCTTCATCGGGCGACTGCATCGGGTTTCTTATCTCGATCGAGAGACGCGCGAGACCAGCCATATTTCTTCAGCTTGTGGTAGAGCGTGACCCGATCGATATCGAGTACGTCCGCAGCGTGGCTCTGATTGCCACCGCATTCCTCCACCACCCGCAGGATGTGGGCGCGCTCCATGTCATCCAGAGTCTTGCTCGCGCCGCCGGGGCCAGCCGCGCTTTGTGGCTTGAAGATAAAATCCTGTTCGCGCAACTCTGGCTCCTGCCCAACCACCATGGCGCGCTCTACCGCATTCTCCAGCTCACGAACGTTTCCCAGCCAGGGTTGCTGCTGCAACTGGTTCATAGCCGCAGGCGAGACCCGGACGATGCGTTTGTTCATGGCCAGAGAGAACTTGCGAACGAAGTGATCCACCAGCGGCGGGATATCCTCGCGGCGCGCGCGCAACGGGGGTAGCTCGATGCGGAAGACATTCAGCCGGTAGAAAAGATCGGGACGGAACCTTCCTTCCTCGATTAGTTTTTCCAGATCTTTGTTGGTGGCGGCGACGCAGCGGAAGTCCACCTTGATGATCTGATTGCCGCCCACGCGGGTGATCTCGCGTTCCTGCAGCACCCGCAACAGATCGGTCTGGGTCTTTAGAGTAATGTCGCCGATCTCGTCCAGAAAAACAGTTCCACCTTCGGCAATTTCGAATTTGCCTTTCTTGCGGTACTGCGCGCCGGTGAAAGCGCCTTTTTCGTGTCCGAAGAGTTCGCTCTCGAGGAGCGTTTCCGTGAGCGCGCCGCAGTGAATAACGACCAACGGATGAAATCTTCGCGGGCTGGCCTGATGAATCGCGCGCGCCACCAATTCTTTGCCGGTACCACTTTCTCCGGCGACCAGCACGGTTGCGTCCGTAGGACCAACCGTCTCAATCGCGTCAAAGATTTTGCGCATGGGCGCGCTTTGCCCGATCAGTTCTCCCGGCCGCGCTACCTCGGCGACCGTCTCCCGCAGAAGCACGTTCTCCTGGGCGGTTCGTTTGTGGGCCAGCGCGTTCTTTACCAGGTTCGCGATGTCATCCGGATCCAGTGGCTTGGTCACATAGTCATAGGCGCCGTTCTTCAGCGCTGCGACCGCAGTCTCGACCGAGGCATAGCCGGTCATGATGATCACGATCAACTCAGGATCGACTTCGTGCATGCGGCGCTGTAGTTCGATGCCGTCGGTGCCGTGCATTTTGATGTCCACCAGGGCTGCATCCCAGCGCTGTTCCGCCAATCGGGTCAGTGCATCGCTCGCGTTTTCCGTGGTGGCTACTTCATAGCCTTCTTCGCGGAACCATTTGCCGAGCGAGTCGCGCACGCTTAATTCATCGTCGACGATCAGAAGCTTTCCTTGTGTGCTCACTTCGATCACCTCATTTTCATCGCGGCATCGCCGACCGATGTCAGCAACCCGTCGCGAGCTTGAGTTGGCAGTGTTACCGTGAAAGTGGCGCCCCGGCCCAGCTCCGATTGGACTTCGATGCGGCCGTGATGGCTCTCCACGATGCCACGGCTGATCGCCAGGCCCAGCCCGACCCCGCGGCCATTTTCCTTTGTCGTCATGAAAGGTTCGAAGATCTGCGGCATTACATCGGGAGCGATGCCGGCTCCATCGTCGCGCACCTTGATCTCGATTTCAGTCTCATCGGGACTCAGCCGAGTCTCGATCCAGAGGCTACCTCCGTGGGGCATGGCGTCGACTGCATTCATGATCAGCGCCAGCAAAACCTGTTCGATCTGCGCCGCATCGCAAGACACAAGCGGCAGATCCAGTGCGCGTTTCTGGTGCAGGTCGATCCCGTTAAGTTCGAGTTGATGCCGCACCAGCAGCAGGCAGCGATCAATCACATCATGCAGATAAGTCGATTGCACGTTCATGGGTGCGGTGCGCGAAAGACCCAGCAGATTCTTGATCAAATCACCACACCGCCGGCTTTCCGCAGCGATGAGCTCCAGACATTGCATGGCCTCGTCGCGTTTTTCGTGCTCGGCTTGCCCCGATCCCACCCACTTTCGCAGCAACTTGGCATACGTCAAAATACCGGAGAGAGGATTATTGACCTCGTGCGCGACGACCGCCGCCATTTTTCCCATCGAGGCCATTTTTTCCACGTGCAGCATGTGATCTTGGGCGCGCTGCAGTTCCTTCGTCTTCTGCACCACTCGATCTTCAAGAGTCTTCGTCCAGGTGACGATCTCTTCGTTGGCCGAGCGCAACTGCAGGCTCATGCTGTTGAAGGACTGAGCCAGGTCTCCCACTTCGTCGCGGGATCGCACCTCGATCTGGTAGCCAAGATTTCCTTGGGCAAGATGCTCGGTGCCGTGCTCCAGCGCCTTAATGGGCTTGCCTACCACTTGCCATACGAATAGCCAGCTTAATGCCGCCACGATGAGCATCGCGCCCGCCGTGTAGGCGAGCATATGGGCACTGCTGGCCTTGAGTTGTGCATCCGCTGTGGACAGCGAAAGATTGGTATCGAGCACCCCTAGAACCTGCTGGCTGGCAGGATGTGCGTGACACTCGGCGTTGGAGCAAGTGGCTTGATTCTCGATGGGAGTGATGATTCCCAACACGCGATGGCCGCCGCCATTGCGGTAAATGCGAAAGCGATCGGGACGATTCAAACGCGCCAGCGGCTGAGATTGATTGTGACATCCGTAACAGGCCTCGGCAGACTTATCGAGGACGTGGCTCACTTCCGCCGGATCGGTGGAGTAACTGATCCGCCCCTCCTGGTCAAGGATGCGCACCTTGACCATGCCGGGTTCGTCCGCGATAGTTTGAATCGCGTGGTAGAGGCCCTCGCGATCGTTGCGCATCATGTAATACGTTGTGCTGCGCTTGATTACATCGCTGACTCGCTCGGCGCTGGCCAGGGTGGCCGTTTCCAGGTGTTGGCGATGCAATCGGATATTCAAATAGCCAAGAAGAGCAAAAATGACGACCATGACTACCAACAGAGACCCGATCAACTTCGCACTGATGCTGCGAGTCACCCGTTTCCATCCCAGATCGCTGCGAGTTGGTTCAATCTCCCGCATGGCTTAACACCGCCGTACGGACCAGAGGCTCGGGCTCGGTTCGAAGACGCGGCTCCACTGCATGATTCTCCTGGGGGAAAATAGGCAGGTACTTCACAGCCAATCCGAACAGAGCGAAGCCCATCGCGATAATCATCAGGGTCACTGAGAACTCCGTCCACTTCGGCACGTAGTGGTGTCCAGCATAAGTCTCGAAGCCGATGAGACTGACATTGAGGCGGTTGGTGATGAATCCGAGCAGGCTGATGACGGAGGCCAGATACAAACCGTCGGACGATAGTCTGACCTTCTTGAAGCTGAGCAGGGTGATTGGAATCACGAAGGCCAGCATCAGTTCGAGCCACAGGAAATACGCTTCGTAACTGGGCTTAATAATCTGTCCCAGCATGCCGCGGTGAAAGTAGTCCTCGAACCGCAGTAGCGCGTTGACCCATAAAGCCACCAGCAAAGCGCCGCCAAGTTCGACCAGAACCGGGAGTTCAAGGTGACGGCCGAAGGCTTTCGCGCTCTGCGTGGATTCGAAGATGGTCATCGCCAAACCAACCGCGATTGCTGACCCGAAGAAGAGGAACGGCAGCGCGGGCGTGTACCAGAACGGATGCAGCTTGCTCGGCATGATCAGGTACAGCGATCCGAGGGAACTCTGGTGCAGTGTGGAAAGCAAGATTCCCAAAACGATCAGCACCGGGTAAATCTTCTTGATCCACTTGATTGGAGTCTTCAGATTGAAGCGCTCGAATACGCTCGGCAGAAATTCGAAGAACAGCACTGTGGTGTAGGTCATCACGCACATGCCCACTTCGAACATGACCGAATGCGGGTTCATGTAGATGAGCTGATGCCAGATGTACCAGGGCCGGCCAAGATCGAACAACAGCCCCACGATGAAAAGTATGTATCCCAAAAACGCCGTCAGCACCGCGGGGCGCATAACACTGTGTAGTCGCTCGACGTTGAACAGGTAGACCGCGCCCACAATGCAGAAACCGCCAGCCGCCAGCATCACCCCGCACAGGCAGTCGAACCCAATCCACAGGCCCCAGGGAAACTGGTCCGACATGTTTGAAACCGCGCCCAGCCCATAGAAATAACGAATAAACGTGGAGTACAGACCCATGCCCATGATCACAATGAATACAACTTTCCAGAAGGTCAGCTTGAGCTTCATCACTTACTCCCGTTCTTTTCTTCTTCCGCTCTTTCCTCGGCTTCTGCTGCGGCTACTTCTTGCCGGCGATGCGAGATCCAATAAATACCTCCCAGCACTAACGACCACACGGGGATGAAGTCTGGAACCTTTTCCATGACCCGGCCGGTATATTCCGGCATTGGAGTGTCGCCAATTTTTGCGGATGCCGGATAGCCGTACTCCTCTACTTTCACGCTGGAGAGGATGAGGACGCAGGTTCCCCCAACCTCGTGCAGACCGTAAATGCGAGGCAGGTAGGTGGACGGGTTCTGACGGATGCGCTCCTGCGCTTCCCTGATGAGGTCGTCGCGATCGCCAAACTTCGTGGCGCCCGTGGGACAAATCTCAGCGCAGGCTGTCTGCTTGCCGGCCGCCACCCGGTCCGGGCACATAATGCATTTGCGGACTCGCGGATTCCGCGAGTGCCACTCATATTTTGGCTGGGCGAACGCGCAGGCCACCATGCAGTATCGGCAGCCGATACACTTCCAGACGTCGTATACGACTGGGCCCTCCTTGGTTTTATGGAATGCGCCCACCGGACAAGCCGACGCGCAAGCGGGATGCTCACAGTGCATGCACAGCCGGCGCATGAATTTATCCTTCTTGGTCATAACGACCGTGTACTTATGTTCCGATTGCACCGACTCCGCCGCTATTTTGTCGTCGTACGGCAGCTTGTTCTGTTCCGCGCAGGCAAATTCACACTGCTTGCAACCGATGCACATCGTCGCGTCATAAAGGAGGGCCTTACTCATAGGACGTACTCCTCGCAGCAGCCATGCGGGACTTCCGTTCCGAAGGAACGACATATGAGGTGCCCGCAGGCTGGGAGAAAACGTGCGTGGGGACCGCACAGAATGGGATGGTTGGCCCCGCAAGGAAAAAAGCGCCGGGTCCGGATTGGTGTGGATTCGGACCCGGGGGGACTGTTCCGTCTGGCCAAGCGGGCCGGGGAGGAGATTGCCGGCTGGCTACGAATCGGCGACCCTTGGGATTCGTCTGCCGAATTGAGCCGGACATCTTCATACTCGCCCTCCCGCTTCGTTCAGCCGTCCCCTGTCAACCGGTGACAGCGGTCGTGCGCAAGAGGAACAGCCAATCACGACATCTACTTCTGCAGGCTGCGAACGTACTGAACAGCCATTTTCACTTGGTCAGGACTCAAACTCTTGATTGTGGCCGGGTGTTTCGGCTTCTCCGTCACGGCTTTGGCCAGGTCGTCATCCGAGGCCTTTTTGCTCTCGTCCGACACGAGGCTTGGAATCCTAGCTGCAGGCTTGCCCGCAGCATCCGCTCCGTGGCAGGCCGCACATTTTGCCTGATAGATGGTGGCTCCGTCATCGGCAGCCCAGGACAGATTAGGCATCAGGATGAACAATGCTACTGCGATTGTCATTACCAGCTTCGTCGCTTTCATGGCTCGGTTTTCCTCCCGGTGAAAGTTCCGCAAAAACAGACCTATCGGCTCTGGTCGAGCCTGCGCTGCAAAAGTGAGCACTGACGCAAGCCTTTCAGGAATTGTGCAAACGAACTCAACAACTCCGCGGCTAGTTGATATTTTCAGCACTCCCGGGTGCAACCGCAGTGATCTCAATCACCCTGAATTGTGATTAGGGGAGAAACGGCACTCATATCAGAACCAGCAGGCCTTTTTGGCAACCGATTTCGGGGCAACTTCTGCCAGAGCTTTTCCCTATGCCCTATGCTGGGCGGGAAACCGGCCAATCCAAGCAGGTTTCCGCGTCCCACGGAGGCAACCGTTTTGCTGCGGACATTTTGCTGCTCACATGAAAAAAATTTCATTCAACTTTCATCGTTTTTTCCACAAACTTCCTTGAATCTCGCCAATTCCCTTTGTTATAAGAACCCGACATTGTTATGAGGACCCAAAATAGGAGGTTTTCCGTGCGCTTCTGCCTCGCCATCTTCGGTTCGCCTTCGAAGTCGTTGCGCAGCTTTTTCCTGGGTGCACTTTCGCTCACCCTCATCATGCAGATTGCCTCCGCGCAGCAGACGCTGGGTTCGATCACCGGCACCGTGAACGATCCCTCAGGCGCTGTCGTGTCCGACGCCACTGTGAAAGCGGTCAATATCGCGACCAACCTCGAAGTTGACGCTCATACCAAGACAAACGGCTCTTTCGTGATCCCGGATCTTCCCGCCGGAACCTATCGAGTCACCGTCACGAAGGACGGCTTCAAAACGGAAACACACACGAGAATCCTGGTATTCGGTGGCCGTACGACGACCGTGGACACGTCTCTGGTGGTGGGCTCGATCGGCACCACGGTGGAAGTGAGCGCCGTGCCCTTGATGAACCAGACGGATACCACGATCGGCTATGTCGTCAATACTCAAACCATCGAAACCACCCCACTAGGCACTGGCAGCTTCACGCAACTGGCGATTCTTAGCCCAGGCGTTCATGCGGATTTCCTCGGTGGAGGGGGCGCCAACACGGGCTTGGGGAATCAGGCCATCTTCGCGAACGGGAACCGGGCCACCAGCAATAGCTTTTCTTTGAACGGGATCAGCACCAACAACCTCTTTAACGGCAATTCCACCAGCCAGGTCGGTGAGAACCGCTTTGTGCTCAACACCGGTGAGAACTTCGGCGCCGGTGGCACCATCCAAACCAGCGCATCGGTGGAGGATGCGATCGGCCAGGCTCTTCCCACTCCGCCCCCCGATGCCATTCAGGAGATCGCCGTCAACTCCTCGCAATACGACGCCACCCAGGGCAACAATAGCGGCGCGCACATCGGCGTACTGACTAAGTCCGGTACGAACGCGCTGCACGGTTCACTTTGGGAACAGTGGCAGAACAGCGATATGAACGCCAACCTGTACTTCTACAATGCTGCTGGCATCAACCCGGTCACCAATCAGCCTTATCTGCCTCGTCCTTTCCTGAATCGTAATGCCTTTGGCGGGACCATCGGCGGGCCGATTATCAAAGATAAATTGTTTTTCTTTGGGTCTTACCAGGGAACGCGCATTGCCGATGCGCAGTCTTCCACCAAAGATGTGACGGTGCCTCTGGGCCTCACGAATGACCGCAGTACGCAAGGGATCATTAACATGATTCAGGCGACATACGCCAGCACCACCGGCCAAACCATTACTGCGAGCCAGATCAATAGCGCTGCCTCGCAACTCCTGAATGCCAAACTTCCCAACGGCCAGTTTCTGATACCAAGCGCGCAGTACAATCCGACGCAGGCCGTCACGCTGGGCTACGATGCCGTCGTGCAAGGCCCCAATACGCAAGCCACCGTAGACCAAGGGATCGCCGGCATCGATTATGTGATAAGCGCCAAGGATCGCTTGGCCGCGAGATATTACGTTCAGAGCAATCCCACCAACAATCCTTTTGGCGCGGTCGGTTCGCTGCTCGGATTTGCCCAACAGCTTTCCGCTGGCAGCCAGGTGATTTCCCTCGCTAACTCCGTCGTGCTCTCCCCCAACCTAACCTGGGAACAGCATGCGGGTTTCACTCGCCTGCGAGCTTATGCCAACACGACAGAAGCATTCAGCGCAAGTTCGGTGGGCATCAGCTTCCCTGGCGGCGCGACTTTTCCCGACGTCTCCATTTCCACGACAGATCCTACGATCAGTGCTGGTGTGGAGTTTGGTCCCAGCACCAGCTTTGGCAATGGTGGCATGTTCCAGAATCAGTGGGAATACGGGACCTCCGCGAGTTGGGTGAAAGGAAGGCATATCCTGAGTGTAGGAACCACGTGGGACCACACCCAGCTCAATGTCCTCAATAAAAACACAAACACCGATACGCTCGACTTCCAGACCTTCGCTGACTTTGTAGAAGGTACCTTGCACGGTGGCGACGAGTTCATCGGTTCGGCTGACCGCTACTATCGCGCCGATACAGTGGGCACCTACATTAACGACAATTTCAAGATGCGGAAAAACTTCACGGTAACGGCCGGGTTTCGTTGGGACATTGACGGGCCGCTCTCGGAGAAATACGGCAAGCTCACAGGTTTTGACCCTTCTAAATACAGTTACGTGCAATGCACCGTCAATGGAAAGCCGGCGGACCCGGCTTTGACTGAGTACAACTATGGCAGTTGCGACACAGGGACTGACGTAATTACCGGCTCCGGTCTGGTAATCGCTGGGAATAACAAGACTGGAGCCACGCCCGGTGCCAGCAATTCGCTCATGAAAAATCACCAGTGGGGATTCGCGCCGCGCATCGGCATCGCGTGGGCTCCAACGTCTAAGATCACTGTGCGCGCCGGGTACGGCATGTACTTCGACCGCGGCGAGTTCTTCAGCTACCTGTCGCCGAGCGCGGGATCCGGATTCAACGGCCCCTTCGGCGTCACGCTCGCGCCTCCGTTTGTCCAACCGATCTCGGTCGGGAAGAACGCGACTCTTTCTCAGCCGTTCGGCACGACTCTCCCACCGCCGCCGCCAGCCACGGCGGCAGCCTTCCTCGCCTACCTGCCTAACCTTGAGCAGACCGCTTGCGGTTACCCGGGATGCTGGCCGTCCGGCAATCTTTATGGTCCTTTCCTGTTTGGCGGTTACGATATCAATAACAAGCTGCCTTATACGCAGAACATGACACTCGACCTTCAATTTCAGCCCTCCAATAGCTGGCTGTTCGAGGTCGGTTATGTCGGCAATCACGGTACCCATTTGGTGCTGCCCATCCCCTTCAACCAACCACTCATCGCCACGTCGACGAATGTGGTGAACGGACAGAAAACTTCCTATGGGGGTACCAGTCCGTTGGCTAACCAGAACTATTACCCTCCAGCCCCACCCCCCCTGGATACTGAACTCATCTACACGAATGAATACGCGGGCAATGCGCCGATTCGCGTGCCCTATCCCGGCTACGACATGAACTCGGTGTCGTATAAGGCAGTGGGCGTATCGAACTTCAACGCATTGCAGCTTCAGGTCCACAAGCTCCTGTCCAACGGCCTGCAATTTACCTCGTCGTACACCTGGTCTCATGCGATTGACGAGCAAAGCGGCCTGGGACTCTTTTTCACCGGAAACAATCCGCTCATTCCCTCGGCAAACTATTCCTCCTCGGATTTCGATCAGACCCACGTTTTTCTGGTCAACTACAGCTATACGCTTCCGAAGCTCGTGGACAGCGGCGCATTGGGTTACTTGGCCAATGGCTGGACCATTGGTGGGCAGACGGTGGCGCAAAGCGGGCAGCCCTACAGCGTCTATGACTATTCGGGCTCGGTGGCGAGTCTTTACTACGGCACCAGCAACTATATTGGCAACCCCATTGTGCCGCTGGTACCAGGCGTAACTGCCGCGCAGGCAGCCCATCCTGGCGCGAATTGCCAGGGATATTCGACGGAAATCTGTAAGCTTAATTCCGCTGATTTCTTACCCCAGTTCGTGGCTCCGGGGACTAACGGGGTTCCCGCTTGCGACCGTACCGGATGCGATCTCTATGAATCCTTGTATGGAAATACAAGCCGGAACACTTTTCGCGGCCCATTCCAGGTGCGCTTCGACATGAGCCTGGCCAAGCAGTTCCTATTCAAAGAGCGCTATCTGCTGAAGTTTGAAGCCGATGCCTTCAATCTTTTCAACCATCCCGATTTCGACACTCCGAACAACGACGTAGACTTCTTTCCCAATTACGAGGGTCCGGCATCGATTCCCCCCCAAGGCAGCTTGGGCCTGATCCAGCACACGATTGGCAGCCCACGCTTCCTGCAGCTCGCACTGCATTTGGCGTTCTGATTTGAAACGAGAGGCGTGGACGAATTCTGCATCGTGAAATGAAAACTTGGCGGTCGGGACGGGGGCTGGTCAGCCTGGGGCTGACGGCCCTCGTTCTTTTGCAGAGCGTGGGCGCGAGGGCTTGGGGGAACGAGGGACATACCTATATCAACCGCGTGGCTGCAGAGAAGATTCCGGCCACCATGCCGCGGTTCCTACGCCACGCTGTCGCCGAGATCGCCTATCTTGGCCCGGAACCCGACCGGTGGCGCAGTCCTTCAGAGTTCGCGCTAAAGAACGCGCAGGAACCCGACCACTTCATCGACCTGGAACGCGTCTCCTGGCTCGATCCACTTCCTCAGGGACGCTACGAGTTCTATCGCAAGCTCTTCGAAAAACGCGCCGCGACCCCGAGCACGGACCATCCCGACGACTATTTGCCCGAGCACGTCGGCCTGCAGCCCTACATCACGATGGAGGTTTATGGCCGCCTGAAAGCCGCGTTCCGCGAGTACAGGCAGCGGCAGGCAGCGCATCAGCCTACCGAGGCGGTGCAACGCGCGATCGTGTTTTACGCGGGCTGGCTGGGTCACTACGTTGGCGATGGATCGCAACCGTTGCACACCACGATCCAGTACAACGGCTGGGTCGGCGCGAATCCCAACGGATTCACCACCGAGCACAAGATCCACGCCCAGTTTGAAACCGCCTACATAGCCGCGAACATTACTGCCAAGGATTTTGAAGGCCTGGTGAAACCTCCGCAACGTCTGGACAATCCATTCGGGGAGTATGTCGCCTACCTCAGGAAGTCGAACACGCTGGTGGAAAATGTTTATGCGCTGGAAAAAGCTGGGGGCTTTACGGGAAAGGGCTCTCGTGCCGCTTTCGACTTCACCACACACCGCCTCGCCGCCGCATCGCAAATGCTGTTGGACCTGTGGTACACCGCGTGGTTGGAGAGTGCAGTCCCGGTGCCGGAACATCCGACGCCTGTTCCTGCAAGCAAATAGCGGCAGGGTCAGTCCTGGTGAAATCCTGGTGTGTCGAAGTCTGCCGACAGAAGTGCGCGCGCACATCTCGACATGGGGCCTCCCCCGGACCCCATATGTGTCGTGATGAGTTTTGGCGATAAGTTGCTCAGACGCATGTTGTTAGTTCAGCATGATGGCCGGAGCCGATGCCAGAATTCCCGCGGCCAACTCCAAATCGTGCAAGTCTTCCCGGCTAAAGTCCTGGGCAAAGCGGGCGTCCAACGCCTTGCGCGAAATCTGAATCACGCCCACCACAGTCATGTCCTGATCCATAATCGGAACCGACATTAGCTTTTGAATAGGATTCGGCGCCGCCGCTTCTTCCGAATCGGTGGCATTGGGCTTGATCGTTTCGAAGATGCTGGCGTGCTTTACGCGCGCAAAATTGTTAAAAATCTCGGCTTTTTTGCTCAAAGCCGTGTGTGCCGCAACCGCTTTGCTGGAAAGCGGAATCGCCCCCGTGGTGCGCAGATGCTCCGGGAAAACAAACCGCAGCAGGCCGCTCTCTAACCGCAGCAGGGCCACTTCAGTGTACTGCACGCGAAATATCTTGGCCAGGACCATGGAAACGTCCATGGGCGTAACTCCATGTCCTAGAATGGCTTCCAGGGGCAGTAAGTTCTCGGGCAGGGAGATTTCTTCAGTCAGCCCGGCGTTGGGTTGTTCGGTCATAGGACCTCACTGGATCGTCCAAATCGAATACATGAACTGTATCGCACGTTAAAAGCCACACGGCTTCCCGATACGGAACCGGCGAATTCCACGTAAGTTGTTTATTTTCAATATAAACTTTAGATCAGGACCCATTTTCACCGGGCTCCGAGGACCCGTCAGCAGCCATAAACGACCCAAGGTTGACAGTTTTTGTCATGATTCCTGGATCGGGGCTCGTAGCCACGAGCCGGCGTGGGAATCGAATTTCCAGGGCCCGGCCTTCCCTTTCGACCGGGAAACTCATTACACTGCGTTGCTATGAGCATTCCAACGCAACCTAATGTGAAGCTGGTAGGCGACCCGAACTACCGGGAAGGCTACGCGAACAGCGTGCAAATGCGGGTCAACATTTGGGATTTCTTTTTGGTTTTCGGTACATTGCAGCAGCAGACGGAAACCCAGGTGGAAATCCGCAATTTTCAGGGGATCTATCTGAGTCCGCAGCAGGCCAAGGCGTTGCTGGGACTGTTGCAGCAGAACATTGCCGGCTACGAGAGCGCATTCGGGGAAATCAAGCTCGATCCGCGCATGGGACCGAGCGGGCCGGTGCACTAGGGTGGGCTTTCGGCGCGCCGCTTCCACGTGGACACGCAGCGCGGTTTTCTTGGGACAGGACACCGGCGGCCGGGATGAAGCAGTTCCCTACCGGCCGCACCCAGGCCTGGTGTTTGCGATAATCTTTGCCTTCATTTTTCTGCTGCATGCGCCTTTACTGCGCTTGCCGTATTTCTGGGACGAGGCTGGCTATTACGTTCCCGCGGCGCGGGACATTCTTGTCAGCGGCAGCCTGATTCCGCATACTACGTTGTCGAACGCGCACCCGCCGCTGGTGCTGTGCTGGCTGGCGCTTTGGTGGAAGCTGGCAGGGTACGATCCGCTGGTGACGCGATCGGCCATGCTGGTGGTGGCGGCGTTTTCTCTGCTGGGAGTTTTTCGGCTGGCCGAGCGCGTGGCTAATCTGCAGGTCGCGGTCGCATCCACGCTGGGCACCGCGCTCTATCCCGTGTTCTTTGCGCAGAGTTCCATGGCGCACCTCGATCTGGCGGTCGCTGGGTTTACGATTTGGGGACTGTGCGCCTACCTGGAGCGTCGAATTTTCTTGCTTGCCCTCTGGTTCTCGTTGGCCGCACTCGCCAAGGAAACGGCGATCCTGGCGCCGATGACGCTGTTCGCCTGGGAAATTCTTCGGCGTCTTTTTCTGCATCGGTTCGAGTCCGCGGGCTCAGATGTTTCCCCAGGGCAACCTGAGGGTGAGTCGCGGACGCGAACTGCATCGCCCTCGGCAGGACTGCTGGCTGGGCTCCTGATTCCGCTGCTGCCCCTGATCGCGTGGTACGCGTATCACTACAGCCGGACGGGATATGTATTTGGCAATCCGGAATTCTTTCGCTACAACGTGGCCGCCACGCTTAATCCAGCGCGCTTCCTGCTCGCGTTGGGACTGCGGCTGTGGCAGACGTTCGGCTATTTGCATTTGTGGGTACTGACACTGCCAATGCTGCTGGCCATGTTTCTGCCGGCGTTGGAGGACCACGGAGTCGAGCGGCCGCGCATTGCGATTTCGGTGCAATTGGTTTTTCTCGCCGTGGTCGGTGTGTACGTGGTTGCCATGGCTTTAATCGGCGGAGCGGTGCTGGCGCGATACCTGCTGCCGGTGATTCCGCTGGTAATGATTCTGGCGGTGTCGACGCTCAGGCGCCGCGTGCGCATATGGCCGGTGGTGATTGGCGTCATCCTGCTGGCGTTTGTGGTGGCGTGGTTCTGGAATCCTCCCTACGGATTTTCGCCGGAGGATAATTTGGCGTATCGCGACTACATCCACCTGCATGAGGACGGAGAAACTTTTCTTGAGGCGCGCTATCCCATGGCACGCGTGCTGACGGCGTGGCCGGCGTCGGACGAATTGACTCGTCCGTGGCTCGGCTACGTTACGCGGCCGATGCGAGTGGTGCGCATTGAAGACTTCTCGGTGGATGAAGTACTTTCGGCTGCTGACTTCCGCGCGAATTTCGATGTGGCGCTGATCTTTTCGACAAAATACGAACCCGCGCATGAACTGCTCGGCCATTCGAAGCGATGGGAGGAACTGAAGACCAAGTTCTTCGGCTTCCATCGTGATTTACCGCCTGCGGCCGTGGCCCGCGTTCTGGGCGGGCGTGTTGTGTTTTCAGAAGCGTACAAGGGACAGTGGGTTGCTGTGGTGGAGATGGAACGGTCGGAAGTGCAGGAGGCTGCAGTTGGAAGGCTGAATTGATAATCAATGGCTAGTGGTCAGTAGTGAGTGATCAGAAATTTGTGCTTCACTTCTGCATCAGATGGCAGGAGTGGGTCTTAATTACCAGCCACACATCGCGGCCGGGTTCGAGTTGCAGGGCTTCGCGCGCGGCCAGCGTGAGATGGACTTCCAGTTCCACGCCGCAGTTCACCCTGGCGGAAATGATCACATCCCGGCGATCGAGTGAAAGCAGGCGGCCGGGAATCACATTTCTTGCGCTCAAACCGACGGGTGGTGCAATGGCGAGCAGAATGTCTCCGGCGCGGATGCCGACGCGCAGGGACGAACCTGCTTCCGCACGCACCAGCGGCGTCTCCAATGGAACGGGCTTGGCTTTCACTCCAGATTCGCTTTGGTAAAGCAGGCAGGTCATGGTGCCGCGATCGGCGTGCAGCGATTCAACGGTTGCATCCAGAATATTTTCGAAGCCGGCGAGGTGGGCCACGGTCTCTTGTCGTGGAGCGCTCAGCACTTCGTGCGGCGTGCCCTGGGCCAGGATGCGTCCGTGGTCGAGCACCAGCACGCTTTCGCCGAGGGCAAATACTTCTTCGCGGCTGTGCGTGACATAGAGAATGGGGATGCTGTGCGCGTCGTTCCAGGCGCGTAGATCGTCGATGATTCGGGCTTTGGTGGCGGCGTCAAGCGCGGCCAGCGGTTCGTCCAGCAACAGCGCGACGGGATCGGTGACCAGGGCACGCGCCAGCGCCACGCGCTGGCGCTCTCCACCGGAAATCTCACCGGGACGGCTGCGCACCAGATGCGGAACGCGGAATGCTTCGAGTATTGCGGCGGTGCGGCGGTTGCGTTCAACGCGCGGCAAGTGTGACAGGCCATATTCCACGTTTTCTTCCACCGTCAGGTGCGGAAATAATGCGAGATCCTGAAAAACGTAGCCGATGTTGCGTTTCTCAGGCGGCAGATGGATGTGTCCTGCTGCGTCGAACAGGGCTTGATCGCCGACGGCGATGCGGCCGGAGTCGGGCTGGATGAGTCCGGCGATGCAATCGAGCAACGTGGTCTTGCCCGCTCCGGAAGCGCCGAACACGATGGTGAATCCCGCGGCGGCGCGAAAATCCACATCGAGCACAAAGTCAGATACAGCGATCCGTTTGCGCACTTGCGCGTGCAACACGCGCTCTGCTGTTTTATCTCTGTCCATGAATGGGAGCGATCAGCCAAGCCTTCCGGTTCAGGCCGTAGACGATGGCCAGCATGGCGAAGCAGATTACGAGCAGTAGCATGGCGGTAGCGTTGGCCGTGGCGTAGTTCGAAGCCTGCACCTGGTCGAAGATTTCGATAGAAACCGTGCGGGTAACGCCGGGAATATTACCGCCCACCATGAGCACGACGCCGAATTCTCCCATGGTGTGGGCGAAAGTCAAGGCTGCGCCGGTGATGAGTCCGGGCCTCGAAAGAGGAACGGTCACGCGGAATAAAGTTTTCAGTGGCGATGCACCGAGTGTCGCCGAGGCAGAAATCAGCCTGCGGTCAATGCTCGAAAACGAAGCCGCGAAGGGCTGCACCGCAAACGGCAAGCTGTAGAGAATGGAGCCGATCACGAGGCCGCTGAAAGTGAAGGCGAGCGTACGACCGGTGAGCGAGATCCACCAGCGCCCGAGTGGGCTGTGCGGTCCGAGCGCGACCAGCAAGTAGAAACCGAGCACGGTCGGTGGAAGCACGATGGGCAGGGCGACGATTGCTTCGACCAGGAATTTCCAGCGCCAGCGTGAAAAAGCGATCCAATAGGCGATGGGCAGGCCGATGACGAACAATAGCGCGGAGACGATCAGTGCCAGCCGCAATGTCAGCCAAAATGCTTGCCAGTCGATGGACATGGGTTTGCGTTCGTTACTAAGCCGCTCGCTTCGCTTCGCGGGACAGCCGAGGCGGCTGTCTCTACGTGAATCGAGGCGCTGCCACCGTTCATCATGGAACCGTGAATCCGTAACGGCGCAGCACGTCGGCGGCATCTTTCGTTTTGATATAGTCCACGAATGCCGCAGCTTCTGGCTTGTGCTGCGAGTGCGAGACGACTACCACCCCTTGATCCAGCGCGGGATACGCCTCCGCGGGAACCTTCCAGAACTTGCCTTCGCCTCGCATCGCCAGCGGTACCGCGTGGGCGAGGGCGATGAACCCCACCTGCGCGTTGCCCGACTCAACGAACTGCGCCGCTTGCGAAACGTTCTCGCCCATTACCAGACGGCCCTGCACCTGCTCATAGATTCCGAAATGTTTCAGTGCCGCCACGGCGGCGCGGCCGTAGGGCGCGTGTTGCGGATTCGCGATGGAAATTTTCTTCACTGAGGGATCGAACAAAACTTTTATTCCCTGATGCTCCGGATCGAGAGGCGAACTGGTCGGAGCCCACAGCACCAGAGTGCCCACAGCATAGCGGTAAAGGGTTGAAGCGTCGGCATCGTTCGAGGCAATGAGCTGGCGCGGGTAATCCATATCGGCGGAAAAAAATACATCGAAGGGAGCCCCGTTCTGAATCTGCTGGGTGAGCGCGCCGGACGCGGCGAAGGACAGCTTCACCTGTACCCCGGATTGCTTCTCGTAATTGGCGGCGATTTCCTTGAGCGCGACACTTAGATCGGCGGCGGCCGCGACGGTGATTTCTTTCGACGCCTTTTCCTCTGCCGAATCTTCACCTGCCGAACGTCCCGCAGAGACTGGCGTAGAGATACTTAGACTTGCAGCGAAAAAAACAAACGCAATCAGTAATCGGAGGATGGGACGTTTCATAGGATGACTGTCCTTTGCAAGCGCGCTCCCTAGAAAAGCGCGAAAACGATTGTACAGGGCGGAGGGTGGCGATTCCCAAAGTGGTCCGTTCCCGAAATATAGTGCCGCTTTCGATTGCTTCCCGTGTGGATGCTCTCAATACTTGGAGCGAGTCATCTACCCTATGTCGCGTCGTACCCTGCTGCGCTGCGTTTTTTTTCGAGTTTCAATTCTTGCTCTCAGTTGTTTCGCCTATTTCGTCACCACCTCGATCGCACAAGTTCACGACGCGGAGAAAACTGTCCCTGGTAATTCAGTCCCTGCCGATGTTGATCACGAACAGGAACGCAGTGCGTGGTTTCTCCGCGGGCGCGTGATTCCGGGAAAAACTTCTGCGGAGTTGCGGCGGCGCGCCTACCAGACCAAGATGCAGAAGCGTGCCGCGCGCATGGCAACTGCAACAGCGCGGCCCAAGAGAACAGCGGGTTCCCTAGCGCCGTCGGAATCGGCAGTGCCAGCGGCGGTGGCGTCGGACGCGTGGCAACCGCTGGGGCCAGTGCCGCTGGCGTCGGATGCGTCGGGCAACGGGACACAGGACTACCACCAGGTTTCCGGGCGCGCGACCGCGGTTGCCATCGATCCTGCGGACCCCAGTGGGAACACGATCTTTATCGGTGGCGCGCAAGGAGGCGTGTGGCAATCCGCGAACGCCGCCAATAGCAATGCATCGAGCGTGACGTGGACTCCGGTCACCGATGACCAGGCTACGCTTTCGGTGGGCTCGATCGCCATCCAGCCGGGAAATACCAACCCGGCCACAAGCGTGATTCTGGTAGGCACGGGCGAAGCAAACAATTCGGCTGACTCTTATTTTGGGCTGGGCATTCTGCGCTCGGCGAACGGGGGAAACACGTGGACCCTGATTCCAACCGCGAACAGCGGCGCGCTTTCCTTCAGCGGCCTCGGCGGCACGCGCATGGCGTTCAGCCCGGCGGGCACGGCCACCACTGTGGTTTCGGCGATGGCTTCGTCATCCGAAGGCGTGGTAGCGGGCGCGGATACCGCCAGCACCAAGCCGGGGCTCTATACGTCGCTCGACGCGGGCCAGACGTGGGCCTACGACGCGCTGCTCGATCCGGGGAACCAGGCTACCGACGCCACGTCCGCGACCTCGGTAGCCTATAACACGGCGACCGGATTGTTTCTGGCGGCGGTGCAGTATCACGGCTTTTACTCGTCCCCTGACGGACTTACCTGGACGCGTCTTGCCACCCAGCCCGGCGGCTCTTTGCTAAGCACAACCGCATGCCCGCCGCTCTCGACCACGAACGGCCAGACTTGCCCGCTTTACCGCGCCGAAATCACGGCCATGCCCGGACGCAACGAAATGTACGTCTGGTATATCTCTCTCAATTCTTCGGGCCTTCCTGTCGATGGCGGCATCTGGCAGAGTCTCAACGGCGGCACGTCATGGACGGCGATCAACGACTCCGGCATTGCCAATTGCGGCGACACCATCGGCTGCGGCGTGCAACAGGGCTACTACAATCTGGAATTGCTCGCGGTCCCGAACGGTTCCGCCACCGATCTCTACGCCGGCGCGGTTAATCTCTACAAGTGCTCGATCAATTCCGCCAACCCCACTTGCAATGCTGCCGGCTTCATCAATCTGACGCATGCTTATGGATGCGTGCCGATCGCGGCGCTGGCGCATGTGCATCCCGCTCAGCATGCGCTGGCGTACATGATCCCGAGTGCGGGCACCGACTCCGGCAACGACCTGATGTATTTCGCCAACGATGGCGGCATCTACCGCGCTCTGGACGGCTATTCAGGGCTCATGACCGGTTCGTGTTCCGGCACCAACACATTCGACGACCTGAACCAGAACCTGGGATCGATGACTCAGTTCGTGAGTTTCTCGCAGCATCCCAGCGATCCGAAAACGCTGCTGGGGGGATCGCAGGGTAATGGCTCGCCGGCGACGGCTTCGGCAACCACGAGCTTGAGTTGGATCAACGTGAATGGGGGCGACGGCGGCTACAACGCGATTGATCCCAACACGCCGCTGAACTGGTTTGTTTCCAATCCGGATATTCCGCCGGACGGCTTGAACATTCAGGAGTGTCCCCTCGGAGTGAATTGCGTCGAAGGAGATTTCAGCGTGGTGGTCGATAGCGCCAGCGTTGGCGGCGACGACGGCGCATTCTATGTTCCCTACGTACTCGACCCGCAATCCACGACGGCGCTCCTCGTAGGCACTTGCCGGGTTTGGCGCGGCCCGCGGCTGGGCGGAAGCTACACCGTGCTGAGTCCGAACTTCGATACGTTTGGTTCGGGCACGTGCTCCGGAAGCGAGATCAACCTGGTGCGGTCGGTGGCGGCCGGCGGACCCACCGACAGCAACGGATCGATGGTGATCTATGCCACCACGGACGGGCTGGGTCCGCTCGATGGGCCACTGACTTCGCCTTCGGGTGGAAACGTGTGGGTCACTACCAACGCCACAGCTGGCGCGACCGCCTTTACCGAAGTCACGCAGAACGGCGCGCAGAGTATTAATCCCAACCAGTTCCCGGTTTCGAGCGTTGCCATTGACTCGTCAGACCCGACCGGCAACTCGGCTTACGTCACCGTGATGGGATTCACGGGCGGCGCGGGGCACGTGTGGCAGACCACCAACGCCGGAGCCACCTGGACCGACTTCACAGGAACGGGCGCGGCCGCCTTGCCGGACGCTCCGGTCAACGCGGCTGTGGTTGATCCCACCGGCACGGTTTACGTGGGCACCGACGTGGGGATCTTCGAAAGCAGCACGTCAAGCCCGGCTTGGACGGAAGTGGGCCCGGCACCGAACCCTCTGGGTGGCTCCGTCGGTTTTCTGCCGAACGTTGCGGTTACGGCGCTGGGAATTTTCAATCCCCTGGGGGAGAAATTGCTGCGGGCGTCCACCTACGGACGCGGCGTTTGGCAATTTGACGTGAGCACGCCCGGGTTCCAGATCTTGGTCTCCAACAGCCCGCAGACGGTTTTTGTCGGGCAAACCGCCACTTACAACGCAACGATTGATTCCATTGATGGATACTCCAATCCAGTCACGCTGACGTGTACCGCGGGCGCGACCAATCCGCCGGCAACCTGCACTCCTCCTTCGAACCCTGTGACTCCGACACCCAGCGGTGTGGCGTTCACCGTAGCGGCCAGCGACGTAGTCGGCGATTACAGCTTCAACGTGCTGGGGCAAGGCGCTGACTCGAACCTCACAAGCACTGCCAGTTTGGTGCTGCACATGATCAGCTTCGGGCTTACGCCGCCTTCGCCGAGTTCGGTGACCGTGCCCGATGGAACAACTTCTTCCCCGGTCAGCTTCCAGGTCACGGCTGCGGGCATGTTCAATCAGAGCGTGACTGTTTCATGCAGCGCGAACGTCCCTGGCTCAACTTGCAATCTCACGCCCGGAACCACGGTCGAGCCCACATCGTCCAATCCCGTCAACATGACGGCGAGCGTAGTGATCCCGCCGGGGACCAACGTCAACCTTAACTACACGGTCACTCTGCAAGCTAGCACTAGCGGCGCTGCGCCGGTCACAACTTCATTCGCGTTGAACGTGACGCTTAATCCGATTTTCATCCTCAGCGAGCCGACAGCTTTTCCCGCGGTGAATGCCGGCAGCACCACTACGAGCGGGATAATCAAGGTTGCGTCTCAGGACGGATTCAGTAGCGCGGTTGCCCTGACGTGTTCTGTCACCGGTGGAAGCGGAAGCTGCAGCGTATCTCCGGCATCGGTGAGTTCATACCCTGCCAGTCCCATCGTCACCATAAACGCCACGGCCATGAGTGCGGGCAGTTATCAGGCCGTGGTTCAAGGCGTGTCCGGCTCAATCACGAACACCCTGGCGATCCCCTTCAACGTTGGGGATTACACAATTTCCGGCCAGCAGACTTTGAGCGTTCCACCCGCCGGGCAGGGCACCGCCAGCCTCACGATAACTGCGTCCACGTACTATGCAGGCGCGGTCAGCACCAGCTGCGACGCCAGCTCCCTCGCCGGCGCCACGTGCACGATGAGCCCGGCGACTCTGCTGACCGTGAGCCCCGGATTGCAAGTGCCGTTCTCAGCAACTATCATCGCGCCCACCGGGGCGACGCCGGGGATTTACAACATAAAGATCAATACGCAGGACACCACGGGCGCGCCCAGCCACAGCTTCACGATTGCGCTCACCGTCGTCCCCCCCAATTTCTTATTAAGCGAGATAGGAACTTTTCCCACGGTGAACGCGGGCAGCATCACTACCAGCACGGCTACCAGCGGTGCGATCAGCATTGCGCCTCAGTATGGATTCAGCGCTACGGTGAGCTTGACCTGCTCCTTAAATTCCGGAAGCGGCAGTTGCAGCGTCACCCCGGCGTCCGTAAGCTCATTCCCCGCCACCGCCAACGTTACCGTGAACGCCACTGCCTTAAGCGCGGGCAGTTATCAGGCCACGGTCCAAGGCGTGTCGGGATCGATTACGAAGACTCAGGCCATCCCCTTCAATGTCGGGGATTACCAGCTCTCAGGTACGCAGACTCTGAGCCTTCCTCCCGGCGGGCAGGCGATAGCCACCCTGACCATCGCTGCATCTACTTACTATGCCGGCATGGTGAACACCAGCTGCGATGCCAGCGCGCTCGCCGGCACTATCTGCACGGTGACCCCGGCGAATCCGGTGACCGTGAGCCTCGGCGCGCAAGTGCCACTCACCGCAACCATCGACGTAACCAATGACGCCGTTCCGGGCACCTACAACATTAAGATCAACACGCAGGACACGACCGGCGCACCCAGCCACGGTCTCACGATTGCGCTCACGGTGGTTCCCGACTTCGGCGTCAGTTCCACAACCACCCCGCAAACCGTGACCGCCGGGCAAACGGCTGGCCCCTACAACGTAATCGTGCAGCCGGTAGGAACATCGTTCAACAACCCGGTTACGCTTTCTTGTACTGCCGGTCTTCCCGCGGGTGCACAATGCAGCTTCACGCCAAACCCAATCACGCCAGGAAACAGCGCTGCAGACGTCGTGCTGAGTATTTCGACCGCGGCTCCGCCGCCGGGTGCACGCAAACCCGCGCAACAAACTGCTGCCTTCTACTTCTTCTACGCATTGGGGCTGATGATGCCAGGAATCGTAGTGCTATGGGGAACCACTCGCCGCAGGAGACGAAGCTGGCGCAGCGTTTTGACTTTATTGGCAGGCCTGCTCCTGGCCCTACTGCTCTCTTGCGCCGGAGGCACCGGCATCAGCCCCGGAGGCAGTTGCGGGGCCGCGCCCACAGTCCCGACTGGTTTAGTCGCGTCGTCGATTACCAGTACCAGCGCAACATTGAATTGGGCGCCATCGAGCGCGGCTTCGGGTTGCAGCGTCAGCTTGTATACCGTCTACGAAAACGGTACCTCGATCGGAGGCCCGACCACCACCAGTTTCGCGGTCACCGGACTGTTGCCCTCCACGCCGCAGGCACCGGAGATCTATAATTTCCAGATCGCAGCCAGCGATGCGGCCGGCATCTCTTCGCCGAGCGGCGCAGTTTCTGTGACCACCCTTCAGGCGCCAACTTATACGGTGACCGTGACTGGCGTCTCCGGTTCGCTCACCCACAGCACCACCGTCACCCTCATCGTCCTTCCGTGACGAGAGCTTCCTGTTCCCGGTATCATCCATTGTGATTGCTCGGCTGGAGCCCGTGGCCACAGCGTCGTCCGCACAAGCAGTGTCCGAGATCTGAATGCCTGAAACCCGCTACAACACAATTGTCATCGGAGGAGGCATAGTCGGCCTTGCCGTGGCGCTCGAGATTACGCGCCGCTTTCCGCAGCTCAGGCTGTTGGTGTTGGAGAAGGAAGACCGCGTCGCTCGCCACCAGAGCGGACACAACAGCGGCGTCATCCACTCCGGTGTCTACTACAAGCCGGGATCGCAGAAGGCGCGCCTGTGCGTGGCCGGGGCCGCGGCCATGGTGGAATTTTGCCGCGAACACGGAATTCCGCATGAAGTATGCGGCAAGGTCATCGTCGCAACCAGCGAAGCTGAGTTGCCACGCCTGGAAGAATTGCGGCAACGCGGCGAAGCCAATGGGCTGAGCGGACTTCGCCTCATTGGACCAGAGGAGTTGCGCGAGATCGAGCCACACGCCAGCGGGTTGCGGGCTCTGGTGGTTCCTTCTACCGGCATCACGGATTACGCCAAGGTCTGCGAAAAATACGGGGAGTTAATTTCCGCGCAAGGCGGGACCATTCTCACTTCGAAGGCAGTCACAGGCCTCGAGCGCAACTCAGACGAGATTGTGGTGGAAACCACGCGTGGCGCCTACACCACCGGATTTCTCATCAGTTGCGCCGGACTGTTCAGCGACCGCGTTTGCCGCATGGTCGGCGACGAGCCGGGCGTGATGATCGTTCCTTTTCGCGGCGAGTACTACGATCTCGTTCCCGAGCGCGCGTCTCTGGTGCGCTCGTTGATTTATCCGGTGCCTGACCCGCGCTTTCCTTTTCTCGGCGTGCACTTCACTCGGCGCGTCGGCGGAACCGTGGACGCCGGCCCGAACGCCGTACTCGCCCTGCAACGCGAAGGCTACCGGCATTCTGACGTCAGCCTGCGCGACATGGCTTCGTCGCTGGCCTTTCCCTGGGTTCTGGCGCATGGCTGCGAGATATTGGCGCAGCGGGCTCGACGAATTTTATCGTTCGTTCTCGAAGCCAACGTTCGTGAAAGCCTTGCAGGAACTGGTTCCCGAAGTGCGCGCCGAAGATTTGGTTCCAGGAGGCTCTGGAGTCCGCGCTCAAGCTCTAAAACCCGACGGCACGCTGGTTGATGACTTTCAATTCTTTCCGTCGCGCAGAATGCTGCACGTGCTCAACGTTCCGTCTCCCGCCGCGACAGCATCTCTCATGATTGGCAAATCGATCGTCGACACAGCCGCACGCGATCTCGGTCTCGGCTAGCTGTAGGCCAGTTCCTTCGCCCGTTGCGCCGCCTTCACCACCGCCTTGATCAGCGTCACCCGCAACTTGCCTTCTTCCAGTTCGAGGATGGCGTCGATAGTGCAGCCCGCCGGAGTGGTCACCGCGTCCTTCAACAGCGCCGGATGATCGCCGGTTTCGAGCACAACCTTGGCCGCTCCCAGCGTAGTCTGCGCCGCCAGCAAAGTCGCCACATCGCGCGGCAGACCAACCTTCACGCCTGCCTCCGCCAAGCGATTCCAGAATGATGTAAATGTAAGCCGGACCGCTGGCCGAAAGTCCTGTCACCGCGTCCATGTGCTTTTCGTCCACGACAACGGTGCGTCCCACCACGTCGAAAAGCCGGCAAGTCAAGCGCAACATGCTCGGCGGAAGCGTACTCGCCTTTGCAGACGGCGGTCATCCCAGCTCCCTGTGAGCAGGGAGTGTTTGGCATAGCGCGCACCACGGGAACCTTCTCCACGAGACTTTTCTCAATCAGCGAAGTCGGGACCGATGCCGCGACCGAAATAATTAACTGTTTCGGCGTGACGTAACGACTGATCTCTTTCACCACATCCTGCACCACTTGCGGCTTCACCGCGATCACAATGATGTCGGCCGTTTTCACCGCATCGGCATTGCTGGTGCCAACCGCGACGTTCCACTTGGAAGCCAGCGCCCTGGCCCGCTCTTCGTGCGCAACAGTCGCGCATGTCAGGTTCGGCGACAGCATCCCGTGCTTGAGCAGCGCCTGCAGCAGAATGCCGCCCATTTTGCCCGCCCCCAGAAACGCAACGCGCTTCCCGGATAAATCATTGCCTGAAGATTTTTGTTTTTTGGTCATGCGAGATTTTCGCCCTCAACTGCTTGGCCGCTACCACACTTGTTCTGTCTTCGTCTGGCTCTGCATCCAGTTCCAGGCCGTCGCAATAATATCCCGCAGGGAATGCGAAGCCTTCCACCGCAACAATTCTTGCGCCTTGCGCGGATCAGCGACCAGCGCCGGCGGATCTCCCGGGCGCCGCGCCACCACCCGCCGCGGAACTTTATTTCCCGTCACTTCCTCGATCATGGCCAGAACCTCCTGCACGGAATCCCCGCGACCCGTTCCCACATTCGCCGCGAAGGAAGGTTTACCTGCAGCCAGATGATCGAGCGCCTTCACATGCGCGTCCGCCAGGTCGGTGACATGAATGTAGTCTCGAATACAGGTTCCATCGGGCGTAGGGTAGTCCGACCCAAACACTTGCAACTCCGGACCTCGACCCGCAGCCGCGCGCAATGCCAGCGGAATCAAATGCGTTTCCGGTTCGTGCAGTTCGCCGATCTCCCCGCTTGCATCCGCGCCGGCCGCGTTGAAATAACGCAGGCTGGCATAACGAAAACCGTACGCCCGGTCATAAGCCTCCAGCGCCAGCTCGAAAAAAAGTTTGGACACGCCGTATGGATTCACGGGCTGCCGCGGAGTGTCCTCCGCGATCGGAACTTTCGCCGGTTCGCCGTAAACCGCGCAAGTCGATGAAAAAATAATCTTCTTCACCCCCGCTTCGAGCGCCGCGTTCAACAGCGACAACCCTCCCTCCACATTGTTGTGGAAATATTTCTGCGGATTCGTGACCGATTCTCCAACATACGCAAAGGCCGCAAAATGCATAATCGCGTCCACACGAGGTAGCACTCGCGCGAGCGCAGCGTGGTCAAGCACATCGCCCTTCACCAATTCGAAGCCGCGGGCCAAAGACTCGTATCCCGCCGAAAGATTGTCGAAGATGATGACCTCATGCCCCGCGCTCCGCAGGGCGCGCGCCGCATGACTGCCAATATAGCCGGCACCGCCAATCACCAGAACGTTCACTTTTTATTTTTCCTTTTTGGTGGTGAGTTCGCCTAGTCGCCGTCGCCCGTGTCAACCGAGATCAACTCGAGTGCATTGAGCAGCGGACTCGATTCCGCGACGAATTCCACGTGCCCGCACTTCGCGCACGTCAGAATGGCAAGGCCGTGACTGCCACTGCCCGGAATCAGATGCACTTTCATCAACTGGTAGCGTTCAAGTTGCTGCTCGCAGCGCAGGCAGCGGACGATCTTCTGATAAGGATCGCTGGAGACACGTGTGTCTACTTCAATGGCTGGTTTCATGTATTCCTCTTGAACTGAACCGGCTGAGGGAGCAGGTCCAGCTTGCGCCAAAACCTCGCTAAACTTGGCGATTGGCGCAAGTTTATCACGCCGCGAACAACCGGGAAGTCACGGTAACCACGCGGACAAACCCCACGGCCACGGACGTTTGATCCCTTTCTTAGCTTCGCGGCTTACTCTTTCCGCGTGCACGGAAGCCGACAACTCAGAAGCGATCCACTCAGCTCGCAGGTTGATTGAGAACCGCCCCAAGAATCTGCACTCCAGCAAACTTCAAATCCTGCACTCGGCCGCGCGTACGTTCTTTGCGCGTGGAATGAGTCTTCAGAACGAGCACAATCCCATCCGCCATCTTGCCGAGAGCGATCGATTCGTCGGAAACATCCAGCGACGCGCCATCGACCACAACGTAGTCGAAATCCGCGCGCAGTTCCTGCAGCCTCTCGCGCATGCGTTCGGAAGCGGCCAGATTTCGATCCGGGCTTCGATCTGGACGATCCGCAGAAAAATCGGAGCCAGCGCTCACCAATGCCAGATTCCGCCGGGACAACTGGCTCACGTACCCACCGATCGAGCCTTCCTCCCGCAGAGCATCCGCGAGCCCGTGATGGTTGGGAACTCCGAAGTGCTCATGCAACGTGGCGCGGCCAAAGTTGGCATCCACCAGGCAAACCCGCCCGGCGACCTGGCTGGCCAGCAATTCCCCGGCGCGGGCGCAGATCCAGCTGCAGCCATTGCCGGACTCGCTGCTGGCCAGCACCACAGTTCGATTGGCTATGATTCGATTGCCTAGGGTTCGATTGCTTAGTGTTCGATTGGATGTGGCCCGGTCGGATTCCGCTCCCGGCTCGAGGAACACGCCACGCACCAGCTTCGTCAGTTCCTCGAGTTGCCAGCCCTCCATCTGGAATCGCAGCGCTTCCTGGTCGAACCGTGGCTGAAATGGCAACGGATCATTAACCGAATCGGCAGTAGATTGATTCGGCTCTGCCGGAGGCGCGGGCACTGAAACCAGTTCCGGCGCAGGCGTTTCGCCCGCCGGTTGAAAATACTCTTCCTCTTTTCCAACGATTTGTAGAAGTGCAAAATTCCGGCTCATAAATTCAGCCCGGCATGCCGAGCTTGCTTCTCGACCCAACACCGTCGGCACCCAAACTCGAACCACGCTTCCAGTCCTTCAACTGCAAAGATAGTTGCTGCATGTATGCGATCGCCTCGGCGGGCGTTAGCGCTCCGGGGCGCTTACCGTTCGCCGCAAGCACCGGCACCACTCCAGCAGTCTCGCTGCTGATCTTCGACGCCGCCGTTAACTCGACTTGCAAATCGGCAACCACCTTCGAATCGGAAGATCGGACATCCCGCTCCCCCGCGGCCGCGGCATCTTCCGAAACATGCTCCGAAATATCGAGATCACGGATAACTTCTTCCACCATGCTCAAGTCCACAACTTTTTGTCCGAGCGCGAAACCCAGCGACAGCGCGTTGAAGCAGCAGTTGTTAATGTTGCGCGGAATCCCCGCGGAGAATTGCGCGATTGCCTTCTGCGCCTGCGGAGCAAACAGCGGCGCACCGCAATACCCCGCCACACGCAACCGGTGCTGAATGTACCGGCCGCTTTCCTCCACCGAGAGCGGCGCCAGCCGGTTGAGCAACGAGACTCTCTGCCGCAGCTGCGCCAGACGCGGGCTGGCCAGCTTTTCCGCCAGTTCGGGCTGACCCGACAAAATGATCTGCAACAACTTGGCCTGCGGAGTTTCAAAATCAGAAAGCAGGCGGACCGTTTCCAGCACCGCAGCGTCCAGGTTTTGCGCCTCGTCAATCACCACGATGAAGCGCCGTCCGGCGCGCGATTCCGCCAATAACATCTTGTTGAATTGTTCGTGCAGGTGCACGAAATCCAGGTCCGGCCCTTCCACTCCAAGTTCCGCCAGCAGAAACCGCATGAACTCCCGCGAATTGCACTGGGTCTGGAACAGGAACACCGTGCGGGCGTTGCGCCGAAGTTTTTCCAGCAGATGAAACAATAGCGTCGTTTTTCCCAGGCCCGGCTTGGCAATCAAGGCGAGAAATCCGCGCTCCGCCTCCACTCCGTAATACAACGAGGCCAGTGCTTCACGATGCGCCGGGCTCAGGTAGAGAAAGCGAGGATCGGGCGTAACCCCGAAAGGCTGTTCCCGCAAGCCATAGAAGTCTAAAAACATATTCCTGATTCCAGCGATTATGATTCCGAGATTATGACTCCAACAACTGCATGCAACGCGTGCCCATGATACTCCCGGAGGCTTCTGCAGCGGAGGAGGAACGCCGAATGATCTGCCATTCGGGAGGGAGATTCTTCCCGTTTCGGACTCTGGCTCTCGAGCGGGTTCGGCCGTCGATTCTAGCCAGCCATTTCAGAAGTCAGATTTCAGAATGCAGAACGAAAATCCTAAATCTAAAATCTGCAATCTAGAATGCGCTTCTTCTCTAGTTCGACAATCTGAAGTTGAGCGTGATTCTGGTCTGCATCTCGGCCGGAACACCGTCGACCAAACGCGGCTGAAAGCGCCACTGCCTCACGGCCGCCATGGCAGCGTCCGCCAGCAACGGCTCCCCACTGACCAATTTCGTTTCCTCGACGGCACCATCCTGCCCGATGTGAATGTCCAGCACCACCGCGCCCTGCAGTTGCCGATTCCGCGCTTCCTCGGGGTAGTCAGGCTCCACGCGATGAATCAGACTGTTTTCCGCGGCCGCCGGCGACAGAGCCACAACCCTTTCCGGTGTCACGGAAGCCGCTTGCTCAACCGTGCCGCGCGCAGTCGCAAGCGGCTCAGCCTGGCCTTGCGAAGGCGGCATGCGGAATACTTCTTTCCCGTTCTCAAAAACCAGCAAGCTCCCCGCGGGTGCAGCCGGACGCGCATGGCTATCCACTGCAGCCGGCGCGGACGCTGCCGGTGAAGATGCCGGCACGGCCGCGGACGTGGCCATCGGTCCGCCAAGCTGGGCTGCGGCCTTCAAGCTTGACACCGTTGCATCAGAGCTCGTTGCGCCCGATGCCCTCGTCGGCCGCACAGCGGGACGATGAACGGTTGTTCTCGTCGCGCCGGCACGTGGTGGTTCCATACGTTCCACAACGAGCACTGCCATGAGCACGGTGCAAGCCAGAACCACCGCACCCAAGGCCCACCCCACAACATCGAACCGGCGCCCCGGACCACCGCTCACAAAATCAGGGCTCACTAAACCCGGGCTCATCCCTTCAGCAGGTTCGGGTTCGTCTGGGTTCGGGACGGGGATGGACGTGGTTTCCCAACTTAATCGCGGATTATCCGGAAGCAAATCCGCCGCAGGCACACCCTCGACCGAACTCCATACCGGAGCCTCGATTCCACTCTCGATCCCAGCCCCCGCCGAACTCTCGACAGGGTTCCCGACCACGCCCCCGACTAAATTCACCAGCGGCTCTGCAGCACGCTCCAGATTCCTCATCACGCGCACAGACAGAGCTTCCAGCGTGCGCTCGTCCCGGTCTCCGAACGCCCACGCCCGCGGAGAAAAAACTTCAAAAAGGCCGACCACCCGGTTGCCCTCGATCAGCGGCAAAACCAGCGCCGAGCGTACTCCCAGGCGCTGCGAAGCGGTCGCGTCGGCCCGAGGATCGGTCTGCGCATCGTCACAGCGCTGCGTCTGCCCCGTTCGAACGCACGCCCCGGAAAGTCCCGAGGCCACGTCCAGCCGCGCCCCCAACTCCGGAGCCGTAGGACCGCTGCTGGCCCGGCAGACCATTTCTCCATCCCGCTCCAGCACCACCGCTGCCCCTGTCGCACCCGTGGCCAGGCAAGCCTGCTCCACAATTTCGTTGAGCACGATCTCCAGGGCCAGCTCCGCCGACAGATCGGCGGGAAAGCTCTCGCCGCCATGAGCGGCAAACTTGGCAGCAAGCTCAGCCAGATCAGACTCGAATCCGGCAGCATTCCCCGGCGAACCAGCATTCCCTGGTGCCGCCAGCGGCCCTTCCGGCGCCGCAGGCGGCCAGCCGGGATCGGACATAGGATGAGGAGCCATGAAAAGAGGACTTCAGACCGAAAACAGCGCCTGTAGCGGAGTTTCGCCCTAAAACCAGGGGTTGTCAATACAACGTTCGCGCCAAATCAGACCCCACTTAGCCCGCCCGGGAGCGGGTCAGTAGATGCTCATGTACGGGTGCCCCATTTCTCGCGACTTTTGCGAGAAGTGGGGCTTTGGCCGCAACGTCAAATCTCGCGCAGAGCAGTGCCCGCCCCCTCGGCCGTTCCAAAACGGTCGAAGCCCGAAATACAGTGGCGTTCGCCAATTCTTTTCTCTTCTGCAATGGTAATCTGAAGCGCGTAGGAACGTTCCCAGGAGTCGGAAGCATGCGCATTGCAGTAGTCGGTTCCGGATACGTAGGCCTGGTCGCGGGCGCGTGTTTCGCAGACCTCGGTCATCAAGTCGTCGTCGTAGATAACGACGAAGCCAAGCTCGACGCCCTGAAGAATGGCCAGGTCCCGATCCACGAAAAATTCCTCCCGGAATTGCTGAGCCGCCATCGCGGCAGCCGTCTGGAGTTCTCCGGCAGCCTTCAGGGATCCGTCCGCGACAGCGACGTAATCTTCGTCACCGTGGGCACGCCGCAAACCGAAACTGGCGAAGCTGATCTTTCCTTCGTTGAAGCGGTAGCGCGCGAAATTTCCGGCGCTCTCGGCGGCTACAAAGTGATCGTCGAAAAAAGCACGGTTCCGGTCTACACCAGCGAGTGGGTCCGAAAAATAATTCTGCGCAACGGAGCCGACCCCGCGTGCTTCGACGTCGCGTCCAACCCTGAATTCCTGCGCGAAGGCACCGCGGTCGCCGATTTTCTTTTTCCCGACCGCATTGTGATCGGCTGCGACAACGACCGCTCCGCCGAGGTTCTGCTCCAGGTCTACGCTCCCATGACCGATGGCAGCTACTACCAGCGCGCCAACTCAATTCCCCAGCCGGATCGTGCTTCCGTCCCCCCGCCCATCCTCGTAACCAGCAGCAAGAGCGCCGAACTCATCAAGCACGCGTCCAATTCTTTTCTGGCCATGAAGATTTCCTTCATCAACGCCGTGGCCTCGATCTGCGAATCCGTCGGTGCGGACGTGAATCAGGTTTGCCAGGGCGTCGGCGCCGATTCTCGCATCGGACGCCGCTTTCTGAACCCCGGCATCGGCTACGGCGGTTCCTGCTTCCCCAAAGACGTCCTCGCCTTTCGCGCCGTGGCCCGCGAATGCGGCTACGACTTCCGCCTGCTCGATGAAGTCATGCACATCAATGAAGAGCAGCGCACCCGCTTCCTGCGCAAAGTCCGCAGCGCCCTGTGGACGCTGCGCGGCAAGAACCTCGGCGTGCTCGGCCTCGCCTTCAAAGGCGGCACCGACGACATCCGCGAATCCCCCGCCATCTTCCTGGTCCAGGCGCTGCTGCAGGAAGGCTGCCGCATCACCGCTTACGATCCCGCCGCCATGGCGCACGCTCAGGACGCAATCAAGTCAAACATCAAATCGCCGAATATTCATTCGGCCGTCGGCTCGAGCATCGCGTCCAACCTCAAGTTCGCCAGTTCTGCCTACGAAGCCGCCAATGGCGCCGACGCGCTTCTCATTCTCACCGAGTGGGAGGAGTTCGCCCATCTCGATCTGCCCCGCCTCAACCAGATCCTGAAGTATCCCATCGTGATCGACGGCCGCAACCTGTATGATCCTGAAGTGATGGCGGCTCACGGCTTCACCTACTACAGCGTAGGTCGCGCGGCTTGTCACCCCGACGGCGTATCTCCAGCTGTCCGCGGCGAGGCCGCAACGAGTAACGACGCAATAAGAAACGGCGCAAAGCGAGCATGAGTTCAAAACGCGCGGCGGTCACCGGCGGCGCCGGTTTTCTGGGATCTCATCTGTGCGACGCCCTCCTCGGCGACGGCTGGCACGTGGTCGCGGTCGATAATCTCCTCACCGGCCGCCGCTCCAACCTCGAACATCTCCGCCGCGAGCCTCGTTTCGAACTGGTCGAGCGCGACATTTGCGAGCCGTTCGACACCGGCAGAGTGGATTTCGTTTTTCACTTCGCCAGCCCCGCCAGCCCCGTCGACTACACCATCCACGGCATCGCCACTCTCAAGGTCGGCTCGCTCGGCACTTTTCACGCTCTCGATCTGGCCCGCAAATATGGCGCCAGCTATCTGGTCTCTTCCACCTCAGAGTGCTACGGCGATCCGCTCGAGCATCCCCAGACCGAAACGTACTGGGGCCACGTGAACCCCATCGGACCACGCTCCGTCTACGATGAAGCCAAGCGCTTCACCGAAGCCGTCACCATGGCTTATCACCGCTACCACCAGGTGGATACGCGCATCGCCCGCATCTTCAACACCTACGGCCCCAGGATGCAGCTGAACGACGGCCGCGTGGTTCCGAATTTCATGAAGCAGGCCTTACGCGGCGAGGACCTCACCATCTACGGCGACGGCAGCCAGACTCGCAGTTTCTGCTACGTCAGCGACGAAATCGACGGCTTCCTGCGCCTCGCGAAATCCAAAGAGCACACCCCCGTGAATATCGGAAATCCCAACGAGTTCACCATCCTGGAATGTGCGCAGCAGGTGTTGAAGGTAACGGGCTCGAAAAGCAAAATCCGCCACGAACCGCTCCCACCGGACGATCCCAAGCAACGTCGCCCCGACATCACCAAGGCGCGCCGACTCCTCGGATGGGATCCCAGCATCGATCTGGAAACCGGCTTGCAAATGTCTCTGGATTATTTCAGGAAGGCTCTCGCCGAAGAAACAGAAGAAGAGAAAAACGGACACAAGAAAGAAGAAAAGAAAACCGCTGGCTAGAACTCAACTGATAAATGGTCTTGGGAAGGGCACGGCTTCAGCCGTGCCGCAAAGAGCCAACTAAAGATACGGGCTTTAGCCTCTGAGGTTTCGCTCGTGTCCAGCCATCAAGAAGTTATGAGACCCCTGCCTAGTTATTCTCGGAGCTTTCCGCGCTCGCGGCCACGAACTCAGTGAGCTTCTTCACATGGTCGCGTTCTTCTTTGGTGTTCAATTCAAACGCAATTCCCATCCCATACCCGGGATGCGACGCCTGCACCACACCGCGCAACCGGAGTTTGATTTCATGCGTGTGCACGACAATCTCCACCGACGTGCCCTTCGCAAACGGCAGCGACACTTCCAGGTAACAACCGCCGGCGCTCAGGTCGGTCAGGCAACAGTGATTCGGCACCGAGATTCCGGTGCGGAAGACCTGCGCCCCCAGCCGGCACGCGTAGCGGATTTTGTCCCGCCGGTTTCCAGCCTCGGCGCGCAAACGTGCGGTCTCAGCTCCGGCGCCGGCCAGTTCGGTGCTGCCATCATGCCGGGGTTCGGAACGGCGATCTGGGCCGGGTTCTACGCTGCGTTTCACACGCTCAGCACCCACTTCCACTCCCTGCAGCGGTTCTTCCATCTCCACCGTAACGCCCGCTACTGATTCCTGCACCTGCGCCGCCGGCAAAACCGGCCTCAGAAAATCGGTGATCAGTCGGCGCGAAGCTTTCGGAACATCCACAAACTGGATTCCGCTTCGTCCATTCCAATCCTGCCAGACCACCTGGCCAGACAGTCGCACTACTGCCGACTGGTCCGGAAGTTGAAACTGGAAATAGACCTTGGTGGTAGGAGGAAACTTCTTGCCAAATCGAACCGACATCCCGTCTTCCGCCAAATCCACCAGCGTCGCCTTTTCCTGCGCCACGTCGGCATAGTCAATCGTTGCATGGGCGTGCACCGTAGCTCGCGGTTTCCGCCGCTTTTCTTTCCGCATCACCGCCCGCGCCGCCCGCAAGCTGCTGAGCGCGCGATCATAGGAAACCGGCTTGTAGAGCACAAAATTCACACCCAGCGAAAACATTTCCCGGATGTTGTCTTGCCCCGGCACCACCGCCACGGCCAGCGTGGCATCGTTCAGCCGCGAGAGCCGCGTTTCTTTCAGCATCGTGGTTACTTCGCGTTGCGACCCGCAGTCGAAAACCACCACGTCGAAACGCTCCTGCGCCAGGCGAATCCCAGCCCGCACCATGTCCGAGCAGGATTCCACCCGTATGCTGAGTTCTCCCAGCACCTGGCGTAATACTTCGCCCGCCGCCTCGTCTACGCACACCAAGAGCGCCGATAGATTCATAGCTAGGCGACATCGTAGAGTCACTCCGGTTCCCCGGACAAGTTACCGGGGTCACGTTCGCTCCCTCACTCGCGAGTTAAGTGTTGTGTCCTCATCGCGAATGACCTGAGTAACCTCACGGATTACAAAAGGCCAATCCTCCGTCGTTGCACCGTCGTGCTTTGACGTCACCTCCAGCCCTTCCTAGGATGAATACTGCGCTACACGCCAGGACCCGTCCGGTCTCGGCGAGGGCATGTATTGCGGAAAGTTCTGTTTTCTGGACTCCCTGCAAATCAGGGAACGGGCTTCCGGAAGCCAATGGTGTTTCCCCCCGGGCCGAATTAAAGAAGTACGAAGTACGAACTTAAGAATTGAAGAATTTATGAGACAGAAATCAAACCGTGGGTTCTCGCTGCTGGAATTAATGATCACCGTGAGCATCATTTTGATCATGGGGGGTGTCACGTTCCTCACGATGCAACCCATCCTCCAGAAGAATCACGTCAACAGCGCTTATGACACCACGCTGGAAGTGATCCGCACTTACCGCAATCAGGCGATCACCAAGAGCAATCGCTACATCCTTACCTTCGCTCCAGGAGTCGCGGGGACTCCCGCCACGATAACCGTTCAGTTTTGGGGCACGGGAGTGCCCGTGGCGCCCGCTCCAGTCACCGTCGCCACCTATCAACTTCCGGCAGACATCAATTTTGGCGTTCTGGGTGGGTTTCCCACCAGCGCAACCACCGTGCCCGACGGCTTCGGCGTGGGCGCTACGGCAATCGATTTCGATCAGAACATGGGGCTGGGCAGTCAGAATTACATCATGTTCATGCCCGATGGTTCTTCGCAGGACACGCTCGGCAACTGGAATAGCGGCGTTCTTTACTTGACGCGCGCCAGCGATCTCTACAGCTCGCGATCCATCACCGTATTCGGCCCCACGGGCCGAGTGCGCGGCTGGCGTCTGAATAACGTCGCGGGAGTTACAACGTGGGTGCAGCAATGAAAAAAGAAATGTTTGCTCTTAACTCGGTTCGCTCATCCTCGGCGCGGTCGTCCTCCGCTCAGTCTTCGCAGCGCGGATTCTCGCTGGTCGAGGTTATGATTTCCGCCGTCATCCTCACCATCGGCATTGTCGCCGTCATTGGTGGATTTGGCGCCGCCGTGGGCGCGACTCAGTACGCGCAATACGATCTCATCGCCCGCCAGAAAGCTCTGCAGGCCATGGAGAGCGTCTACACTGCGCGCAACACCCAGCAGATCACCTTCGCGCAAGTCGCCAACATTGGCAGCGGAGGAATTTTCACCGTCGGTCCCACGCCGTTGTTAAATCCTGGTCCTGACGGTTTGGTGAACACCGCGGATGATACGACCTACCCCGCGAGCGGGCCCTGCCCGGCCGGACCGGAGTGCGTGGTTCTTCCCGGGCCTGACGGCATCCTCGGCACCGCCGACGACACTGCCTTGAGCTTGAGGGCCTTCACCCGCCAGATCCAGATCAACAAGGTTTTTGAGGCGGACGGTGTCACCGTGAACCCCAACCTCAAACAAATCGTCGTGACCGTCACCTATGTCAAGAACGGAGGCACGAACGCCAAGACCTTCACGGTCCAGGCCTTGATCTCGGCGTTCTCATAGAACGAGCGCGAAAAAATCGAGGTTGAAAAGCTCGAGCTTGAGAAGAACGAACGTGAAAAACATGAACATGCGAAAACAAAATACGCAACCCGGGTTCTCGCTGCTCGAACTCATGATCGCCATGTCGGTGGGTCTGATCGTTCTGGGAGCGGCCACCAGCTTGTTTAAAACCGGCATGAACGCCACGTTCGTGGTATCGCAGCGCGCCGAAACCCAGCAGAATATGCGGGCTGCGATCGATATGATGAACAAAGACATCAGCTTGGCGGGCGCTGGCATCACCGGCGGCATCCAGCTTCCGATCGGTGGCGGCGGCGGCACCTCCAGGTATGGTTGCGATCAGACCGGCACCTGCTACGTGCCCGGCGGCACTTATCCCACCGGCAACTACCTCTACGGAATTGTTCCCGGCTACCTGAACGGCGTGCAGGGCGGGGCGACTGTTCCTTCAGCTCCCGCACCAGCGGTCAACGACAGCATTACGGTCGTCTACTGCGACTACAATTTTCCGCTGTTCGAATACAACGTCAGCGCCATCAACGCCACCGGCACGCAAATCACGGTCGCGGCCAACCCCGTCTACGTCCCCGCACCAGTTGCCATCAACTCGCCGGGGGGCATTCAGGTTGGAGACTTGATTTATCTCAACAACAGTCTGGGCTCGGCCGTGGGTGAAGTCACCGGCCTCACCGCCACTACCATCGCCTTCGCGAATCTCGATCCGCTCAACATCAACCAGAGTGGAGCCACCACCAACAACATCAAGGCCATCGCCGGAGGCGCCAACACCAGCATTTACCGCTTGTTCGCGGTCACTTACTACCTCACGGTGCCCGTGAACGGCCAGCTGCCCCGGCTTATGCGGCAGGTCAACGGCTTGACCCCGGTCCCCGTCGCCGACAACATCATCAATCTCCAGTTTTCCTATGATGTCTACAACGCTGCTACCGACGCCCTCGATTCCAACCAGGCGAACCCCCTCGGCGCCGCCGAATCCCCCAACCTCATTCAAAAAGTGAACATCGTCGTCATGGGGCAAAGCTTGGTCGCCGGCGGAAAACAGAATCAGAGTATGTACCTGGCCACTTCGGTCAGCGCTCGGGACATGGCGTTCCGCAATCGATATCAGTAATCGTCTTTCGAGGTGGGAGGAATATGGCACACAGTAAACATAGCTCGCGAGGTTTCACCCTTATCGCAGCCCTCTTGGTCATGGTGCTGCTATCCGGCGTGGCCGTCGGGCTTCTGTTCATGGTGAGTAGTGAAACGCGCATGAGTGGTAACGGCCTGGAAAACGATCAGGCCTACTACGGCGCCGAGTCAGGCATGGAAAAGCTGACCGCCGACCTCTCCTCGCTCTACACCGCTTACATGGTGCCCACCAACGCCCAGATTCAGGCTCTGGCGACCAATCCCCCCAGTTCGTCGATGGTCGGCTCCGTCACCTACAACGAGACCATCACTTACCAGACGAATCCCCTCACCGGCGCCCCAGTCTCCAGCTGGAATACCGTCAGCTCGGGCGCGGACGCCGGCCTCTACGCCGAAATCGTGCCCATGACGCTGAACGTCAGCGCTCTGCGTCCCGAGGGTGCTTTCGTCAATATGACCCGGCAGGTAGAAATTGCTCTGATTCCAGTGTTTCAGTTCGGCGTGTTCTGCGGTTATGACTGCAGCTACTTCGCCGGACCGAATTTTGGTTTCGCCGGTCGTGTCCACACCAACGGCAACCTGTTCCTCGCCACCGGCGCCGACCTGGTCTTCACCGACAAAGTCGCAGCCTTCTCGCAGATCATCACCGACCGCCTCGAAAACGGCTGGGGCACCGGCACTGGCTATACCGGCACCATCTATGTTCCCAAAGCCAGCGGCGGCTGCCCTCTGGCCACGCCTCCAGTTTATCCGCCCACGGGGGCCAATTGCCTGACTCTCCCCGGACCTACCACCGTCCCCGGAGACGCCAGCTGGAGCGGCGGTTATCCCACCATCGCGGGCGCGGCCAATGCCAATTTCCCCAGCATCTCCACCGGTACCTTTAACGGATACCTCGCCAACTCTTTAACCGGCGTTACCAACTTGCAATTGCCCTTCGTCCAGAACAGTTGCACCAGCAATCCTCCGCCCTGCACGGATCCCATTCAGATCATCCGTAAGCCGCAGCCCGGAGAATCGCCGACCAGCGCCCTCGGAAGTTCGCGCTTGTACAACAAGGCGCAGATTCGCATCCTGCTGGCCGATACCCAGGCCGACCTTCATCCCGAGCGCGGTCCCATCGGCGACGGTCAAGACGTCTATTTCACCCCCAACGGAACCGTGGCTTTGAATGCAGCAGCCAAGTTGTATAACACGGCTGGCGGAGCCGTCGCAGGACCCATGCCTTACGCCATGGCGCTCGTGGGCACCAACAACTGGATCGCGCCCGTGGGAACCGCCGGATGGGCCAGTTATCCCATTCTCGGCGAGGTCACCACGGCGGGCCTTCCGGCCAACGGCCAAGGCGCCTGGATCAGGGTGGAATATCTGAACAATGCAGCCACCCCAGTCTGGGTCGGCATCACCACTGATTGGCTGAGCTACGGCTTCTCCCGACAATACAATCAGGCTCCCACCGGCCCGGCCGGTACCGGCCCAACCGCAACCAAGCCAGGCGCGGACCCCTATGTACCGGATGCCATCCTGATCCTGCAACAAATGGCTCCAGGCGCGGCTTCTCCGGTAACCGTCAACGGTGCCTATCCCATCAATTTCTACGACGCGCGCGAAGGCGAAATGCGCGACAACACCAACGGCTGCGCCGTCAACGGAATCATGAACGCCGTGGAACTGAACGTGGCCAACCTCGGCCTCTGGCTCGCCGGGAAAGCGCCCTACGCCGCCGACGTAGGCAACACGGTCAACTACACCAACCAGAACGGATACATTCTCTACTTCTCCGACCATCGCGGAATGCTGGTCGACCCGAACCCCACCAACGGCGGGGGTATTGCCGGGGGCATTATCACCGGCGAATCCGGATTGGAAGATGTCGTCAACTCGACGCAAGGCAACACCTCCACCACTCCCGACGGACTGCTGGAAGCGGCGTCCTACTACGGTTACTCTCCCGAAGACGCCGATCAGAACGGCTTCCTCGACAACTGGGGCGGAAAGAACATCGGCTACGGTTTCGGCGTGAACACCAACACCGCTCCGCCGAATCCCTACCTCACCACCAACTGCGCCACCACTGGCTTGAGCAACGCGGTCAGCGGAGCGCGTCACGTTCTCAAGCTGGTAGCCGGAGGCATGAGCCCCGCCGGCGTCAGCTATCTGCCTATCCTGCCGCCCGCGGCCGCCTGCACATTTACCGCGACCACCGATTGCGGCGGGTTCACCGTGGCATCCGAGAACCCGGTTTACATTCAAGGCGATTACAACAGCGGCGCCGTGGATACGTTCTGGAGTGGCGGCAGTAACAACGCCACCCACTCGGCGGCATCGGTTGTCGCCGACGCGGTCACGCTGCTGTCAAACATAAACGTGTGGCCCAATCCGACCAGCGGCTGGCAAGACGTGAACAGCCTGAATAACCCCACAAACTTGGGCGGACGCACCCCGAACGACACCTATTACCGCTTGGCCATCTCCGGGGGAAAGAACATTCCCTTCCCGCAACCGGGCTGGGCTGGCGTGTCCAAAGACTTCGGCACCGACGGTGGCATGCACAACTTCCTCCGTCTCCTCGAAAACTGGGGCGGGACCATCCACTACAACGGATCGTTGGTCAGTATGTACTACGCCGAGTACAACACCGGCACCTTCAAGTGCTGCACCGTGGTGTACAGCGCTCCGACTCGTGATTTCTATTTCGACACGCTGTTCCTGAACCCCAACAACCTGCCTCCAGGCACCCCCATGTTCCAGGACATCGTGAACCTCAGCTACCATCAGAACTTCACCCCACAATAACCAAACCGTAACTTCGATTCACCACCCCGGCTCCGCCACCAGCGGAGCCGGAGCTTTTTGCCGAGGCTGTATGCAGCTGAGGTTGTATGCAGCCGAGATTGTGTGGTGACGTGCACTCTTGCCCGTCAAGCCGCAAAGCGGCGCTAGGGTTGCGGAAAAACTCAAGACGGCATGCAATACCGTAGAAAAATGCACTAACGCGTCAAGTACCGTGTGTGTAGTACCGTGGAAGAGCGGCGCTTCAGCGCCGCGTGAAGCCCCGAGTCAGCCCGGGCTTCAGCCCCCGGAGGGTCGGCAGAGAATCTATGCACCACTCCTGCAGCGAAAAAACCGAACGCCACACAATCCATTAGAATTCAACGGTCCGGAAAAGAAAGGAAACCCATGCCCCCCATTCGCGCCATCTTCTGGGATGTAGGCGGAGTGCTGCTCACCAACGCCTGGGACCACGTGCAACGCATGGCCACCCTCGACCATTTTCATCTGGACGAAGCGGAGTTTCACGACCGCCATGAGATGGTCGTCTCCTCCTTCGAGCGCGGAAAAATCACCCTCGACGAATACCTCGACCGCACGGTTTTCTACCGCGCGCGCGACTTCTCGCGCGAAGACTTCAAGGCGTACATGTTTTCCTTGTCGAAGCCTTTCCCGGAAGTGCTCAACCTCGCCCGCAACCTGGCGGCATCGGGCAACTACTTCATGGGCACCATCAACAACGAATCGCGCGAACTCAACCTCTACCGCATCGAAAAGAACGGCCTGCGAAATATATTCCGCGTCTTTATCAGCTCCTGCTTCGTCGGCCTCCGTAAGCCCGAAGCCGACATCTACCGCATGGCTCTCGAAATCACCCAGATGCCCCCGGAAGCATGCTGCTTCATAGACGATCGCGCCCTGAACCTGGAATGCGCCACCAGACTAGGCATGCAAACCATCGAAATGCAAACTCTCGACCAGTTGCAGAAAAGCCTGGCCAGCCTGGGAGTAATCGCGTAACGCCTGTCGCCACCAGACAGTGGGTGCCCCATTTCTCGCGTCTTTCGCGAGAAATGGGGATTGAGCCGCGACATAAAATCCCGCCCAAGCATCAGGCGTCAGAGTCTAGGCGTCAGGGCTTACTGGCCCCTGGCCCCTAACCCCTGACCACTGCCTTCACTTCCGCGGCACGCTCGACTTCACTCCCGCACTCTGAGGCACACTAGACTCCGCCGCCCCAAACGACAGATCACTCGACCAGCAGTCGGAAGCAATCTTCCACTCCCCATTACTCTGCCGCGCCAACACCCAAAGATATTTTCCCCGCTCCTCGCGCCGTTTCCCAGCCGCGCCCGGCACCAGAGCTTTGCAGCGTCCAGCTTCGTAAGCCATGTCTCCAGCCACTTCCACGCGGATCGGTTCCACTTCCACCTCTCCGAAACCAGCATCCAGCGCGCCAAAGAAAAACTCGCGCACCGCCGCCGCGCCGCGCACCGCCGGATAGTTCGAGCGCATGACCATAGCATCGGCGACGTAGAGATCGAGCAGGTCATCCAGATGCTTGGTATTGCAGGCCAGCACCCACTCCTGCGTGATGCGCCGCACCGCGGCCTCGGCCCGGCTCATCGATTCACCCCGCAGCACAGACATCTGCCGCTTCTCCGGCTCGCGAAAATCCTGCGCCACCGGCCGCCCCGCGCCGCTCTCCTGCCCCGCTGGAAAATAATGGTGATGGTAGTGGTGATGGTAGTGATGCGTCTCAGGAGCGCCGGTCCCCGGTCTCAACTGAGCTTCCCGTTCCCGATGAGCCATCGGCGCGGAAGGAGGAAGAGAAAGCGGAGCCGCCGGTGAAGGCGACGTATTCCCTCCCTGCGTAAATTCGTGTGGGAGTTGCTCGTCCAGTCCTCCGTCGAAACCATCCGCCGGCAGTCCGCACATCGCGCAGAATTTGTTGCCTTCGCGGTTGCGGTATCCGCACACGCGGCACGATCCCAGCTCTGCAGCAGCATGTCCCTGAGCCGCGTCTTCCGCATCGGCCTCCGCGGCCAGCCGTTGCACCGCCTCGAGCGCGGCCGCCATCGCATCTGGCCCCGGCCGCGGACGCCTCATCTCCGGCTGCAGCTGCTTGTAGAACTCATCCACATCAGAATTCGCAGCCAGTTCGCCTTCCGCGGAATCGCCCGAAGCCCCTTGCTCCGCTGCCCGAAACGGCTCGTCAGAGCCGCGACCAGACCCTGCTGACTTGATTTTTTTGTCCTTGTCCAAGACGTGAATCACCCCAGGTAGGCTCATTCTACCAGCCCCAGTTCGCGCGACGAGAAAATCGGCGACGGGAAAATCAAAGATTGAAAAATCGAAGACTGAAAAATCGAAGACCGGAAACTGTAAGCCGGACCTGCAGGCAAGAAAACATGGCCCTCTGCGTCCTTCGCGGATTTCCTTTGCGAACTCTGCGGTTAAAAAGCTCTTGCCGAAAATCAGCGCCCGGAAAACTCGACCTTTCCTTCCGCTTCGGTCGGAACTCCGTTGCAGGTAGCCGGGCGATATTTCCAGGTCCGAACCGTGCGCAGCACGTTGCGGTCGCCAGTGGCTCCAGCGCTCTCCAGGATGAGAGGACTGTGCACGTGCCCGTCCGTCCCGATGATAAAGCTGACCTTCACCTTGGTGCTCGTCAAGGTTCGGCTCATCAGCGGCGCAGGCGTGGTAAGAGCCTGGGGTGGTTGCACCTCTCCGCAACTTGAAGCCGCGGCAGCGGTGTGAGGGATATCGCTGAATTGGGAAGCTTTGGCGAGCGGCCTCCAGGCCACCAGCTCACGCTCGGGCAGCGTAGCTGGACGAACCGTGGGCACAGGCGCGCTCACCTTCGCAAACGCCAGCGCGGATACAGCGAGAATTAAAACAGGCCAGAGGCGACGCATCGGTTCGAAATCCTTCTTGCAAATCTTTCTCGAAATCTCTCAAAATGCTGGTTGGAATTTCAAGCTCAAAACCAAAAGCTACGGTGGGGATTAGGCGCAAACCGAGGGCCAAGTGAGCGCAATCGCTAACTACATTGCATGCTATGGGTTAGGAGGAAAACTGCGAGTCGGGAGACACATTTATGTGAAAGCGATTGCATAATTTCGCTGCAACCGCGCTCATCTTCCTCACCAGTTCCAGATTAATAGCCTGTTTTGATAGACATAGCACCGAACACTAATGTCGCACACGAATGCCAAAATCTCGCTCCGCGGTCGAGCTCAGGACACCCTCAGAAACTGAATGTAGCCTGCAAATCGATGCGCCGGTTGGCCACGCCAGTCGAGAACGGCCCACCCTGAAGACTGTTGTACTTGTCGAAAAACGGCGATCCCAACACCCACGAACCGGCAGGGTTGCCAACGTTTACCTTATTGAAAACATTGCGCGCAGAAGCACTCAGCGTGAGGTTGTAGCGCCGGTCAGAACCAGGGCCGCCGAAGGACGGACCGCCACCAAACAGCGGTCCGCGAGGACCGCCTCCGCGACCCCCACCGCCACCGCCAGGACCTTGCCCCAAGTTGCCTGTTCCCTTAAGCTTAGGGCCAAATCCAAACGTTTTGGCTAGCCTGAAGTTTAGGGAAACGTGCGACGGGCTAGTGGCAAAGTTAATGGGAGCAAGCTTTTCAGACGCGGTGGGCAAGGCGTCGAAGGTCCCCAGCGGCGTGCAATAGATGGTGGAGCCCGCGCTGGGCGGCACGGTGGTAGGACAGGTTGCAGTTGAGACCAAGCCTGGCCGGTCATTGAAAATTGAATCGCCGTTCAGGTCAGTGGCGGTGGCTACGTTGATGGGATTCCCGGAACTCGCGACAAAGAACGGGCTTAGCCGAAAGCCATATTTCATGGCGATAGAGCCGCCCAGGAACAAGCGATGGCGAATGTCGAATGATGCCCGGCCGTAATCCTGGCTGATGTCGTAAGAGTTCGAGGGGAAGCTGGAAACTCCGGAGGTATCGCTGTTGGCGTAGTTCAGAGTGTAGTAAGTGAACAGCTGCAACTTAGTGCCCCAGCGAATATTCGAGTTCACAATAAGCTGGTTCTGCCGGAAGTTGCCTTCGGAGACGTATCGATAGAGGTTCTGGGCTGGTTCCACGCAGTCCGGATAGCAGGGTGTGCCCGGGGCAGGAGCATTGGCATTGATGGTGAGAAGCTGATCGAAACCGCGAGAAGTCAGGTAGGTCAGCGACAAAGTCGCGGACTTGGTCAGCTGCCGCTCGGCGCTGATGGCTCCTTGCAGTGTGTAGGGCGCGGTCAGCGACGGGCTGATCTGATAGATGGCGGAAGAACTGGAACTGGCGGTGCCGCAGCTGCTGACTGGAGCGATGAGAGGCTTGTCCAGGCCGGGGAAGCAGGTGGGATTGTTTATGACGAATTGCTGTTGGGTGATGCCGTTCAGCCGCTCGGCCTGCAGGACCTGCGCTTCCTGGAAGCGATTATAAAATACTCCAAGTCCGCCGCGAATCACGATGATCGGAGGCGCGCTTCTGCCGTGAACGCCCCACGCGATGCCGAGACGCGGCGCCAGATCGGCATGATCGCGAATATCGGTCTGGCTCTCAAAACGGAAACCATAGCTGAAGGTGATATTCGGCTTTACCCGCCAATCGTCCTGCACGTAGAGTCCGGTGTCGTACATGGTGACGCTGGCGTCAGGGGAACCTTGCGTGAGGATTAGCTGCGTCGCCGGCGCGGTGGTGGCGCCGGACTGCAACAGTTGCTCGGCATACTGGTACATACCGGGCCCCGGCGCTTCGTTTACGCAAGAACTATCGGACGGAAACGTCTGCTGAGAACACAGCGACGAGAACGTAAATGTGCCGTTGAACCCGGCCGTGGAAGAGTTGGCATCGCGTATCGCGCGCAGGCGGCCGCCAAACTTCATAGTGTGATTGGCGTGAATCACCGAGGTGTAGTTTTGGAACTCGTAGTGATCCTGGTGATCAGAGCTGACCGTGCCATTGCCGCCGCCGGTGAACGCGCCGAGGACGGTGGTCTGAGGAGTCAAGTCCAGGGAAGTCAGGCCGCTGTTGTCGCGCAGATACTGAAAGCGGGTCTCGTTCACTACTTTCGACCCGTAGACTTGCGTGTCGCCGAGCTGGAACGTGGTTTCGGTCTCGATCGTGTTGGTCGCTTGCGAAGCCAAAGTGTTTTGGCCGATACCGTTGTTGCTCTCGGTGTCGCGGAAGTACTGGTAGCGCGCGGTCAGAGTGTTGTTCTTGCTGAGGGCATAATCCAGACGCGGACCGATGTTGGTGCGTTGCTGCGGATTGGCGATGGATTCCAGGGTCGAGACCGGACTCAGGTTTTGATCAAGGGTAACGGCATCGATGGCGGAAAGAGCATTAATCTCCCTGCGATCGACATTGACAAAGAATGACCCGTTCTTGTTGAGAGCGCCGCCGATGTTTCCGTTGTATTGGACGGTGTAATAACCGGGCTCGGGACCGGCGAAGGGATCGGAGGAGTTGAAGGCTGAGTCATTGCCATTGACCATGAACTGGCCATGAAGTTTGTCGGTGCCCGGCTTGGTAAAGATTTCAATGCGGCCGTAACCCAGCTGGTCGTATTCGGAAGAAAATGGATTCTGGTTGATGCGAATCTCGCGAATGGATGACTTGGGCGGAAGCTGGCCCGCGGTAAAGCCGTCGATATACATCTGGCCGCCGCTGGGTCCCGCGGACGGCCCGGCCAGGGCTTGCAAGTCGGTCAATAATTCGTCGGGGTCGTCGGGCAGAGCTTCGAGTTCCTTGCTGGAGATGGTGATGGCTCCCGCGTTGCTCTCAGGATTGACGTCGACGGTGGGAGCGGTGTCGGAAACCTGCACCTTCTGCGTCTGCACCTCGATGGCCAGCGAAACATTCAGCCGCAGGGCTTGGGTCGCGATTTCGACTTTGGTGTTTTCATAAAGCGTGAATCCCGGGGCCACGACATCGAGCGTGTACTCTCCCGGCGCGAGGCCTTTGAATTCGTACATGCCTTGAGCGTCGGTCTTGGTCGAGAGCGGCGTGCCAGTCGCGGGAGTCAAGGCGACATCCGCCTGAGTGACGACAGCGCCGGACTGATCCGTAACCTGGCCGCGCAGACTTCCTGACGCCGCTTGCGCGAAAAGCGGAGTCGACGCCAGAGCTGTCGAAGTGAGCATGACTGCGATAGATATGATTGCGGCGGATATGATTTTGCTAATCTTCATTCGATCCTTTTAAAAAACTCCGCTGTAGACACAAAATGCGACCACGGGGGCTGAAGCCCGCGCCAACTCTGGGGCTTTACGCGGCGCTGAAGCGCCGCTCTTCCACGGTACTGCACGCGTTCACGGCACCGCACGCATTCACGGTACCGCATGCATTCACGGTACTGCACGCATTCACGGTACTGCATGCATTCACGGTACTGCACGCATTCGCGGCACTGCACGCATTCACGGTACTGCACGCGTTCACGGTACTGCACGCATGCGTTTGTCGGTTCTTCCGCAAAACGTCTAGAAGCTGTGCCTTTTCCTAAAGGGCCGTGCCTTTCCCAAAACCGTTTCTGAGATGACTTCCAGTCTTCAGCGATCAAAATCGACAATCGATTGACTATCGTCTATTTACTGATTTCCTTCACCGGCGGGCGCTCCGCCAAGACTCCAGGGCGCCAGCATCATCGCCTGGCTGGCGCTGGGAGCGGCTTGCAGGATCGGTTCCACGCCGCCGACGAGCGTGATCACGGTGCTGGCGCTGGTGGGGGTCCCTTCCGTGGCCAGGATCACGACTGCGTCGCCTTTATGCAGATCGGCCACCGCGACCGCGGGAGTACGGCTCAACATCTGCTGAAAATCTGAGCCGCCAGCGGGACGCGTGCCTCCCGCTGGTCCGCCGGCCATACCGCCGCCAGTCGTTCCTCCGCCACTCGCTCCTCCGCCACTCGCTCCGCCCGCTCCGCTTCCACTGCGCCATGCTCCGCCAGCGGAACCTCCCGCCGGCGGACCTTGAGCGTCAGCCGCGGCTGGCGTGTTGCCTGCGGCGCCACCCGCCGGCGGACTGGCGCCGGCATCCGATCCGCTTGAGCTTGCTCCGCTTGAACCTACTCCTCCACCGCCTGGTAATCCTGCGATGCCGGACAAGCCCTTAAGCCGCATGGCAAAACGCTGCGCCGTTTCGGGTGGGAGTTTGTGAAGCTCCGACGTGAGCGCGACTTTCACCATCACCACTTTCTTGGTCAACACATCCTGAACGCTGATGGCGCCAGAGCTTGCGTCCACGGAATTAATCGTGCCCACGATGTTGCGGAAGACGCCGGTCACAATTTCTTCCGCGTTAAGCTCTGTGAAATCCGCGCTGCGGTCGCCGCGCGCGCGGAGTTGGTCGCCGGGCTGGATCTGTTGCAGCGAGCTGGGCTTGGCATCTTCAAACTTCACCGAGTCGGGAGCGTAGCGGCGAATCACCGTGTCCTTCGACGTGTGAACGACAATCGTCTTCTTTCCCATCAAGCTGCTGACGGAGATGGTTACCGTGCCGGCCGCGGGATCGACGGAGGTCACTAGTCCGCCCATGCCGCGCTTTTGCCAATCCTGCAGTTCCTGCTGATGACGGGCTTCGAGGTCGGTGCGAGCCATCACCACGATGGTGGCGGCGGCGATGGATTTGGCGTCATCGGAAGCCTGGCCCCCGACGAGAATGCGGTCGCCGACCTGGAGATCCTGAAGCTGGAGCGGGGTGGCATTCTTGAGATTTTTTTCTCCGGGCGCGATGCGCAGCAGGCGGGTGGTTGGTTGCACCGCGACAGTCACCTCCGGACCGGAATCCGGAGTCAGCGTGATGGAGGTGCCGCTGATTGCCTTAATCGCGCCGATGCGCCGGGCAGCTGGCGCCGTTTGCGCTTGTTGAGCTGGCGGCACGACTGATGCGGCGGCAGGGGGCAAACCCACGGCGCTGGCCGCCAAGAACAAGCTGGACAAAATAATCGCCGGCAAAGTCGCTGCTCGCAAAATCGCTGCTCGCAAAATCATCGACAGGATGGATGTTTTCGTCTCGTTCATACGCCCTCTATTAATTTACATGCGCTAGTCGCGCCTGAGTGGTTGATTTACAAAGTTTTACCTGAATAAAAATTAATAAGAAATTGAATTGTTCTGTTGAGAGATCATCTGAGGAAAATCATCCTGGCACTCGAGGCGGCGCCCGATTTCAGCGAATCACTCCGCGATCAGGCCGCGAATACAGTCTGCTAATAGACGACTCGTACACCCGCAGCTACGATTTCTACTGGGTAGGTTTGTCCGTGGGAATGAGTGTGCCTATTTTGCGACGCATTTTAACTTGGATGCTGGTGGTGTGGTTGCCCGCGTCACTGCAGGCAGCCGACACGAAGTCGGCGGTGCTGCACAGCCAGGGCGGCGTTTGGGTCAACGGCATGGAGGCGGCAGACGCGTCGGCGGTTTTTCCGGGCGACTTGCTGGAAACCAAGCCGGGATTTTCCGCGAGCCTGAGCGCAGACGGGTCGACGGTTTCGATCCAGCCGGAGTCAGTGGTGAAATTTGAAGAGAATCTTCTGGTGTTGGATCACGGGAATCTGCTGGTGGGGACGACGACGGGCATGCGCGTGCGCGTGCACTGCATTACGGTGATTCCGGTGTCCGATACGGAGTGGACGCAATACGAAGTTACCGACGTGAACGGGAACGTTCAGGTCGCCGCGCATAAGAAAGATGTGCGCATCGAGGTGGAAGGAAATCACGCGAAGACGCCGAGCGTAACGCAGGCCCCGGGCGGGAGTTCAGGCGGCACTACGGTGCATGAAGGGGAGCAGGCCAGCCGGCGCGAATCGGAAGCTTGCGGCGGGGGAGCAAACCCCATCAGCACATTGAAGCCACTCAATCCTGCATGGGTGGTGGCGGGCGCGGTAGGTACGGGCATTCTGATTTGCTGGCTGGCGCACTGCTTCGGAGGCGGATCGGGGCCGGTGAGCCCGGATAAGCCGTAGTTCGGTCAACTTCAGTTCAGTCAACTTCGTTCAGTCAACTTTGTTCATTCATTCGCGAAGTCTTATTTCGCGAAATCCCGTCTCGAAATCCGCTGCAAGAGCTAGAGAATTCTTTCGTGCGCGTAACCAGCGGCGACGAGCGCGGCGATCAGTTCGGCGATGTGGTCGGGGCCGCGTGTTTCCATGGTGATGTCGATCGCCGTGTCTCCGAGGTTGACGTTGTGGTAGGCGCGGTCGTAGGAAGTTTCGACGATGTTGGCGCGGTGCTCGGCGAGAATTCCGGTGAGACGGTGCAAGGCTCCGGGATAGTCGGGCAGATGGACGCGCAGGCGCACCAGGCGTCCATCTTTTACCAAGCCGCGTTCGATGATGCGGGAGAGTAGCGTGACGTCGATGTTGCCGCCGCAGACCAGGACCGCTACGCGCTTCGCGGCGAGCGGGAGTTTACGATTCAGCATCGCGGCGATGGCGGCTGCCCCAGCGCCTTCGGCCAGCGTTTTTTCGCGCTCCAGCAGAAGAAGGATGGCGTTGGCGATTTCTTCTTCTTCGACGGTGACGATGTCGTCGACATATTTCTGAACCATGGGCAGGGTTCGTTCCCCGGCGCGACGCACGGCGATGCCATCGGCGATGGTTGCGGCCGCGGCCAGAGTTACCGGCTTGCCTTCGCGCACTGCAGCTTTCATCGACGCAATCTTCGCGGGCTGAACTCCGTAGACGGTGACTGCGGGGTTCGTTTCTTTCACGGCGCAGGCGATTCCGCCGATCAGGCCGCCGCCGCCGATCGGAACAACGACGGCTTCGACGTCGGGATGTTGCTCGAGGATCTCGAGACCCAGGGTTCCCTGCCCGGCGATGACGGCATCGTCGTTAAATGCGTGGACCAGGGTGAGTCCTTCTGCGCGGCTTTGCTCGACGGCTTTTTCGTAAGCCTCGTCGTAGTTCGCGCCGTGCAACAGGACGTCTGCTCCGTAGGCGCGCGTGGAAGATACCTTGGTGAGCGGCGTGGGCAGCGGCATTACGATTCGCGCGTGGATTCCGTGGCGGCCGGCGTGGTAAGCGACTCCCTGGGCATGATTGCCGGCGGAGGCGGCGATCACTCCTCGCGAACGTTCATCGGCGGTGAGGGTGAGAAGTTTGTTCAGGGCTCCGCGCTCTTTGAACGCGCCGGTGCGCTGCTGATTGTCGAGCTTGAGGAAGATGGAATTATTGGTGAGCGCGGAAAAGGCTTCCGAATAAGTGCAGGGGGAAACGCGAATGGCGTTGCGGATACGCTCCCGGGCAGTCTGGATGTCTTGAAGCCCGATCATGAAGGTTGAGCAGTCATCTTACCTTGGCCGCATGAGTTTGCGCTGCGCAAGTTTGCGCGGGGCAATACAGGCAAATCGCTGGAAGCTAACTCTTCAATGACCGCGACTGCCTGCGAACGCGGACCTCAGAGGCTAAAGCCTGGTCTCTTGGCCCTTGAACGGCACGGCTGAAGCCGTGCCGTTCCCGAACCCTCGGTGTTCATCCTGAAGCCGTTTGTCAGAATGGCTTATGCAATCTGTTGCGCCGCGGTGACTAAGGTAGGAGCAGGTCGCACCGCGGTGGTGGCCCGGAGATATTTGTCGACTCCGGCAGCGGCTTTGCGGCCCTCGGAAATTGCCCACACCACCAGAGATTGGCCCCGCCGCATATCTCCCGCGGCGAAGACGCCGGGGACGGAAGACATGTAGTTGGCGTCGGTGGCTACGTTGCCGCGCGGGTCGAGATTCACGCCGAGTTGTTCGATCATTCCATTGCGCACCGGGCCGAGGAAGCCCATGGCGATCAGCGCCAGGTCGGCGTCCATGGTGAATTCGGTGCCGGGGATGGGCTCGAATTTAGGCGCGGGACCGACGCGCACGCCATGCAGTTGCTGCACCCGTCCGTCCGAGGAGCCGGTGAATTTTGTGGTGGCGATGCTCCAGTCGCGGACGCCGCCTTCTTCGTGCGCGCCTTCGATTCGCAGCTGCATGGGCCAAAGCGGCCACGGCGTAAGCGGCGAGCGCTGGTCGGGCGGCTTGGGCATGATTTCGAATTGATGCACGGAGATCGGCTTTTGCCGGTGAACGGTTCCCAGGCAATCGGCCCCCGTGTCGCCGCCGCCGATAATGACGACGCGTTTGCCGGTGGCGAGAATCTCGACCTCGGCATCGATCGTGTCGCCGTGGCAGCGCCGGTTTTGCTGCGGGAGAAATTCCATGGCGTAGTGGATTCCGTTCAACTCGCGACCCGGGATTTTCAAGTCGCGCGGCTGTTCCGCGCCGCCCGCCAGAACGATTGCGTCAAAACTATTTCGCAGCTCGTCGACGGGGATGGTCTTGCCCACTTCGGCGTTGGTCACGAACTTCACGCCCTCGGCCGACATTTGTTCGAGGCGGCGATCAATGACATGCTTTTCCAGCTTGAACTCGGGGATGCCGTAGCGGAGCAATCCGCCGATGCGGTCGGCTTTTTCGTAGACCACCACCGCGTGACCCGCGCGGCAGAGCTGTTGGGCGGCGGCTAGTCCGGCCGGACCCGATCCCACGATCGCGACTCGCTTGCCGGTGCGAATTTTCGGCGGGTCGGGACGGATCCATCCTTCTTCGAAGCCACGCTCCACAATATGTTTTTCGTTTTGCTTGATGGTGACGGGCGGCTGGTTGATGCCGAGCACGCACGATGCCTCACAAGGCGCCGGACAGATGCGGCCGGTGAACTCCGGAAAATTATTGGTGGCGTGCAGCTGGCGAACCGCTTCTTTCCAGCGGCCACGATAGACCAGATCGTTCCAGTCGGGAATGAGATTGCTGACCGGGCATCCGGTCTGACAAAACGGGACGCCGCAATCCATGCAACGGGCACCCTGGCTCTGCAATTTTTCTTCGGGGAGATCGAGATAAATTTCGAACCAGTCGTTGACGCGCTGAGTGACGGGCCGGCGCGGGGCGAGTTCGCGCGAGTAGTCCATGAAGCCGGTGGTTTTACCCATGCTGCACCTGCTCGGCGCTCGCAAGAACGGCGATGGGTTCGACTGGGATATACGGCTCGCGATTGCGGCTGACGCCGAGAACGCGCTTGAACTCGTGCGGAAAAACTTTAATGAACCGGGGAAGGACTTCACACCAGTTTTCCAGAATCCATTTGGCACGCGGGCTGTTGGTCAGGTCGAAGTGGCGCGTGACCAGGTCTTTCACGATCTGGGCGTCCTGGGCTTCGATGACCGGTTCCAAATCGACCGAGCCGAGATTGCAGCGCTTCTCGGTGAAGTCGCGGCGCTCGTCGAGCACGTAGGCTACGCCGCCGCTCATGCCCGCGGCGAAGTTGCGGCCGCAGGCACCGAGCACGAGCACCAGGCCTTTGGTCATGTACTCGCAGCCGTGGTCGCCGACGCCTTCCACGACGGCTGTGGCTCCCGAGTTGCGAACCGCGAAGCGCTCGCCTGCCATGCCGTTGAAAAACGCTTCGCCACTGGTCGCGCCGTAGAGGGCGACGTTGCCGATGAGAATGTTTTCTTCCGGGGCGAAGCGCGATTTTCGTGGCGGGTACACTACCACTCGCCCGCCGGACAAACCTTTGCCGATGTAGTCGTTGGCCTCGCCTTCGAGCGTGAGAGTGACGCCTTTGGATAAGAACGCGCCGAGGCTCTGTCCAGCGGAACCGGTGAGCCGGATTTTGATGGTGTCGTCGGGCAGGCCCACGGAACCGTAACGGCGTGCGATCTCTCCACTCAGCATCGTGCCTACGGAGCGATGCACGTTGCGGACGGGCAGGTCGATGGAAACGGGCGTGAGGTCTTCGATTGCGCTGCGGGCCTCTTCGAGAATTTTGTAATCGAGAGCCCGTTGCAGGCCGTGGTCCTGCGCCTGCACGCAACGGCGCGCTACGCGGCCCGGAACTGGAGGGTTGTAGAGGATCGCAGAAAAATCGAGACCTCGGGCTTTCCAGTGATCGACCGCGGGTTCGACTTCCAGCATGTCGACGCGGCCGACCATTTCGTCGACGGTGCGGAAGCCCAACTCCGCCATGTATTGGCGTACCTGCTCGGCCAGGAAGAAGAAGAAATTGATTACGTGTTCGGGCTGTCCTTTGAACAGCTTGCGGAGTTCGGGGTCCTGCGTGGCGATGCCGACGGAGCAAGTGTTCAGATGGCATTTGCGCATCATGACGCAGCCCATGGCGATCAGCGGAGTCGTTGCGAAACCAAATTCTTCGGCGCCGAGCAGAGCTGCAACGACCACGTCGCGGCCGGTTTGCAGTTTGCCGTCGGTTTGCACGCGGATGCGGCCGCGCAGATCATTGAGCAGCAATACCTGCTGCGTTTCGGCGAGACCCAACTCCCAGGGAATGCCCGCATGTTTGATCGAACTCAGGGGCGAAGCGCCGGTGCCGCCGCTGTCTCCGCTGATCAGCACGACATCGGCGTGGGCTTTCGCAACGCCGGCCGCGACTGTGCCGACCCCGACTTCGGCAACCAACTTCACGGCGATGCGGGCTTGCGGGTTGACGTTTTTCAGATCGTAGATCAACTGCGCGAGATCTTCGATGGAATAGATGTCGTGATGCGGCGGGGGCGAAATGAGCCCCACGCCCGGAATCGAATGGCGGATGCGCGCGATCACGTCGTCTACCTTGTGACCCGGAAGCTGGCCGCCCTCGCCCGGTTTCGCGCCCTGGGCCATCTTGATCTGAAGTTCGTCGGCATTCACCAGATAGTTTGCGGTGACACCGAAGCGCGCGGAGGCTACTTGCTTGACGGCGCTGCGGCGCAGGTCTCCGCTGGCGTCGGGCTTGAAGCGTTCTTCGTCTTCGCCGCCCTCGCCGGTGTTGGATTTTCCGCCGATGCGATTCATGGCGATGGCTAGCGTCTCGTGCGCTTCCTTGCTGATGGAGCCAAATGACATGGCGCCCGTGGTGAAGCGCTTCACGATCTCTTTTGCCGGCTCCACTTCTTCGAGCGCGACGGGCTTGTCGCTTTTCTTGAGCTTCATCAGGCTGCGCAGAGTCGCCATGTTCGCGCTCTGCTTGTCGATGAGGTCGGTGTATTCCTGGAATGTCTTAAAGCTATCTTCGCGCACCGCTTGCTGCAGCTTGCTGATGGTGAGCGGATTCAGCAGATGATATTCTCCGCCCACGCGCTGGTGATAGCTGCCTCCCACCGAGAGTTCCGTCTCATTTTCCGTGAAGGGACGGAACGCGTGCTCGTGCTTCATCTGCGCTTCGCGCGCCAGGACGCCGAGGCCGATTCCTTCCAGCCGAGAAGTCGTGCCCGCGAAGTACGCGTCTACCAGTTCTTTGTTTAGTCCGATCGCCTCGAAAACCTGCGCGCCCTGGTAGCTTTGCAGGGTGGAGATGCCCATCTTCGAGAAAGTTTTCAGCAGGCCTTTTTTGATGGCCTTGAAGAAATGCTTAGTCGCCGCCTCAGGTGTTACTTCGCCGGGCAACTCTCCGCGCCAGGCCAGGTTCTCCACGCTTTCGAGCGCGAGGTATGGGTTGATCGCGCTGGCGCCGTAGCCGCTAAGCAACGCGAAGTGCATCACCTCACGTGGTTCGCCGGACTCGGTGATCAGCGCCGCCTGAGTGCGTGTCTCTTCACGAACCAGCAGATTGTGCACGGCGGCCAAGGCCAGCAGGCTGGGAATGGGCGCGTAGTCTTTGTCGACGCCGCGATCGGAAATGATTAGCAGGGTGTATCCCGCTTTCACAGCCAGCGACGCGCGCTGACAAAGCTCGTCGAGAGCGCGCTTCAGTCCGGCTTCTCCTTCGGCGGCGCGGAACAGCGCTGGCAGCGTGATGGCGAGCAGGTCGCGAGTGGAGACGCGGCGCAGCTTTTCCAGTTCGCGATTGGTCAGCAGCGGATGTGCCAGCTTGAGCATGTGGCAGTTCTCGGGCTGCTCTTCGAGAATGTTGCGCTCGCTGCCGATGTAGCTGAAAAGCGACATCACGGTTTCTTCGCGAATGGGATCGATGGGCGGGTTCGTGACCTGCGCGAAGAGCTGCTTGAAATAGCTGAACAGCGACTGTGGGCGATCGGAGAGACACGCCAGCGGAGTGTCGGTGCCCATCGAGCCTACGGGCTCTTCTCCGCTCAAAGCCATGGGCGCCAGAATCATCTTGAGGTCTTCATCGCTGTAGCCGAATGCGCGCTGGCGTCGCAGCAAAGTTTCCGGATCGGAGTAGTGCAGGCGCGAAGGCTCGGGCAGCTGCTCGATGGTGACTTGATTGTCTTTGAGCCATTGGGCGTAGGGCTGGCGCGAGGCCAGCTCGCGCTTGATTTCCTTGTCGGAAACGATGCGGCCTTCGACCGTATCGACCAGGAACATTTTCCCTGGCTGCAGGCGGCCTTTGCGCTGCACATCTTCGGGGGCTACGTCGAGCACGCCCGCTTCTGACGCCATCACGACCAAGCCGTCGTTGGTCACGACATAGCGGCCGGGGCGCAAGCCGTTGCGATCGAGCGTGGCGCCGATCACACGGCCGTCGGTGAAGGCGATCGCGGCGGGGCCGTCCCAGGGTTCCATCAACGAGGCGTGGTATTCGTAGAATGCGCGCTTCTCGGGCTGCATGTGCGGATTGCCCGCCCACGCTTCGGGAATCAGCATGGCCATTACGTGCGGAAGGCTGCGCCCAGCCTGCAGAAGGAGCTCGACTGCATTGTCGAAGTTCGCGGAATCGCTGCCGTCCGGCGAAATCACGGGGAAGAGTTTCTTGAGATCGTCGCCAAACAAGGGCGACTTCAGCAGCGACTGTCGCGCCCACATCCAGTTCACGTTGCCGCGCAGAGTGTTGATTTCACCGTTGTGCGCGATGTAACGATAGGGGTGGGCGCGCTGCCAGCTGGGAAAAGTATTCGTCGAAAAACGCTGGTGCACCAGGCACAAGGCGCTCATCACGTCGGGATCGGAAAGTTCCTTGTAGAAATTTGTGATCTGCGGCGCGAGCAGCAGCCCTTTGTAGACGATGGTCCGCGCCGAAAGAGAAGGGATGTAGAAAATCTCACGGTCAGCGATTTCAGATTGCCCAACTTCCGTCTCCGCACGTTTTCTGACTACGTACAACTTGCGCTCGAAAGCATCTTCGTCCATGCCTTCGCCGCGGCCGACAAAAATCTGCTGAATGTAAGGCTGGGAGGCTCGGGCAACGCGACCGATCGCCGAAGCATAAGTGGGCGTGTCGCGCCATCCTAATACCGTGAGGCCCTCTTCGCGAATGATACGCTCGAGGATTCCTTCGCACTGCAGACGCTCATGCTTTTCAACCGGGAGAAAAGTCATGCCAACGCCGTAGGCGCCGGGGTCGGGCAGTTGGAAGCCGATCTTGCTGCATTCCCGCGCAAAAAATTTGTGAGGAATCTGAATCAGGACGCCGGCGCCGTCGCCGGTTTCGGGATCGCAGCCGCAGGCGCCGCGGTGGGTCAGGTTGACGAGTACTTCAATTCCCTTGCGGATGATTTCGTGGCTTTTTTCGCCGCGAATGCTGGCTACAAAGCCAATGCCGCACGCGTCATGCTCGTGCGCCGGATCGTAGAGACCCTGCGCGGGCGGGAGCCCAGTTTTCGAGTTTAGACGCGTCATCGTTGACATCTTCGTTCGGCGGATCCGCACGCTTCGAAATCATTTGTGCTGGGCTCTGTCTGGTTCTGATTGAACAAGGGCAGATCGAGCAGGCACACCCCGGTCTAGAACCAGCTGGCCCATTTGTTATTACCGCCTGCAGGAACGGAAGTACAATTCAGAATTTCGATGCAGAGGATGCAAATTTCCGGGTCCGCAAACAGAAATGGACGCATTACTTTGGACGGATCAATACGAGCTTTCAACCGCAAAGGTCGCTGAGAAAGGCCGCAGAGGACGATGAGAAAGGGCTTGGTTTGCCTTTGCGTGCTTCGTGGCCCTCTTTGGCTGTCTTTGTGGTTAAGAGCTTTGTTCTCGCCATTGGACTTTTTGCATTCGGTGTCAGGGCAGCGCCGGACTCCGCTATAATCTCGCCCAAGCCGAATCTAAAGACAAACATGGACTTCGATCAGCTCATTACTTTTCTAGAGGTTGCGAGGCAAGGCAGTTTCTCACGGGCGGGCGAAAAAGTGTTCCGCTCGCAGTCAGCGGTCAGCGCCCAAATTCGCCAATTGGAACAGGAATACGGCGACCGCTTGCTGGACCGTTCGGGCAAAACGGTGAAGCTGACGCCTGCAGGCCAGATCTTCTACGAGTATGCCGAGCGGCTGAGGAACCTTCGCGATGAGTCGCTGACAGCTGTCGCCGATCACAGCCGCACTCCGCGGGGCACGCTGCGGGTGGGCGCTAATGAGGCAACTTGCCTCTACGTTCTGCCCGAGGTTTTTGCGGAATATTGCCGCCGCTATCCGCTGGTACAGATCAGCATCTATCGAAATTTCAGCTACAAGATCATGGAAAAGCTGGAAAACGGTCAGGTCGAAGTGGGAGTGCTGACATTGCCGGTGCAGTCGCCGAGTTTGAAGATTCAGCCGATCTTCCGCGACAAGCTGATGCTGATGGTCAGTCCGAAGAATCCACTGGCCAAACATAAGGTCGTGGCGGTCAGCGAGATTATCAAACAACCTCTGCTGATTCCGAAGACAGGCCATACGCGGCGCCTGCTGGACAAACTCTTCCGCCCCTACAGCGCGGAACTGCACGTGAGAATGGAATTGCCCAGCATCGGCATGATCAAGAGTTTCGTCGCCGCGGATCTCGGAGTTTCTCTCATCAGCGCGTCGTTCGCCCGCGACGAGGTCGAAGCCGGCCGAGTCAAGCTGATTGATCTGGAGGATGCGCAACTCTACCGCGAACTTGGCCTCGCCTACCGCCGGGATCGGACTCTTTCTGTCGCCAGCACCGCTTTCATCGGGCAGCTGCGTCAGTTGGCCACGCACATGAAAAAAGGGGAAGGTACCCAGGCTTGAAAACCTGGCGGAAGGCCACGTCGCGACTGCGAGGCCAACGAATCATGACCTCAAGCTCCGATCAACAAGGTTCCGTCATCGGTGTGGACATTGGGGGAACCAAAGTTGCCGCGGGCATGGTCGACGCCAGCGGGAAAATTCTCACACAACTGCGCAAACCGATGGCGGCGCATGACGACGCTGAAGCCGGGTTTAAGGCTGTGACCTCGGCGATCGACTCGCTGTCGGCGAATGAAACCGCGAACCCGCGAGCTCAAGTAAAGGCTATCGGCATCTGCGCGCCCGGGCCTCTCGATCCGAAATCCGGAGTGGTGCTCAATCCCCCGAACCTTCCCTGCTGGCGAAATTTTCCCCTGGCTGCGCGCGTTGCCGAGGTTTACCGCGTGCCCGTGAAAGTGGACAACGACGCGAATGCTGCGGCCCTGGCTGAAACGATCTGGGGAGCGGCGCGCGGCTACCGTTATGTTTTTTATGCGACCGTCGGCACGGGAATTGGAACGGGCATTGTGCTGGACGGCCGCATCTATCACGGGCATACAGGCGCCGCCGGCGAGGGCGGGCACGTGACCATCGACTATCGTGGACCGCTCTGCCCGTGCGGCAAGCACGGATGCATCGAGGTGCTGGCTGCCGGCCCTGCGATCGCTCTGCGGGCGCGAGCGCGGGTTGCGGCGGAACCGGAGCGCGGTGCGGCGCTTCTCGGTCTCGCGGCGGGAAAGGCTGAAGCGGTGACCAGCGAAATGGTGGGCAAGGCTTACGCCGCGGGCGATGCGCTCGCCCGGGAAATTCTGCAGGAGACGGCGGAACTTCTTACCGTGTGGCTCGGCAATATCGTGGACTTGTTCGACCCGGACGTACTTGTCGTCGGCGGCGGAGTGGCGGCGATGCTCAATCCGTTTTTCGCGGAGATCAAGCGCCTGTTGCCCGGTTGGTGCGTGAATCCGCGAGCCTCGGAGATTCCTCTGTTGTTGGCGCACTATGGAGCGGATGCGGGGATTGCGGGTGGGGCGGCGTTGTTTTGGGGGAGCGGTGGAGGATAGAAGAAACATCCGGGGGCGAAAGCCCAGTTCATTCTGGGCGCTTTACGCGGCGCTGAAGCGCCGCTCTTCCACTTTTCCACTTTTCCGCTCTTCCGATCCGTCGCTCTTCCACTCTGCTCTTATTCTTCTGCAAACACCATCTGCGCTTCGGTTTCGGGAGTGGGCGAATTCGTGAGTGCGTTCTGGCCGTATTCGAAGCCGCGCTCGAAGGCCTTCAGATTCAGATCACGAAAGCTTGCCGGCACTGAGTCCGCCACGGCCTTGCGTACCGCATCCGCTTCCAGCAGGTGTGTGACCGCCGTAAAGAAGCCGACCATCACGGCATTCAGCACCATGCGCTTGCCGAGTTCCTCGGCGATGCGCGTCGCAGGAATGCTGTAGACCTTGGGATCTCCCCGCAGATCGGTGACCCGCACCAGGTCTTCTTCCACGATCAGCATGCCGTTGGGCTTGAGCTCGGGAGCGAAACGGTTGTAGGCCTCCTGCGACATCACGACAAGAATGTCCGGCCGGGTCACGTAGGGATACAACACGGGCGCGTCCGACAATACCAGCTGCGCACTGCACGCGCCGCCGCGAGCCTCGGGACCAAAATTCTGCGTCATGGTCGCGAACCCGTCCTGATAAATTGACGCTGCCTTGCCCAGCACGACGGCCGAAAGGATCACTCCCTGGCCGCCGAAGCCTGCCACGCGAATCTCGGTTAGCCGCATACGCTGCACTCCGTTTCTGGTTCGGTTTCCATTTCGTTGATGTAGCGCTCGCCGAGCGCTTCCACATATTGCGCCCGCATCATGGTCTGGTAATCGGGGCGGTCGCGGTCGACGAATTTTCCGACCACAATTTCACCGTTCAGCGTGAGCCCAACTTCGCCAGTCGGCGCGCCGTGGCGGGTTTTACTTTTTTCTTTGTAGTACTTCATGGTTTCGAGCCCGTCGCCCATCTTGTTGCGCCGCTGATAGAGTGTGGGACACGGCGAGATCACTTCGATGAAGGAGAATCCCTTCTTGCTGAAGGCTTCGCTGATGGAGCGCGCCAGCTGCCGCACGTGGAACGTCGTCCAGCGGGCAACGTAAACTGCGCCTGCCGCTTCCACTAGATGAGGCAGATTGAACGCGGGCTCAAATGTGCCGTAAGGATTGGTCGCTGTGGTGGCGTGGCCGGGAGTCGTAGGCGCGGTCTGGCCGCCGGTCATGGCGTAGATGAGATTGTTTACGCAAATCACTTTCAGGTCGATGTTGCGCCGCGCGGCGTGAATGAGGTGGTTGCCGCCGATGGCAGAAAGATCGCCGTCGCCGGAATAGACCACTACGTTCAGCTTGGGATTCGCCAACTTGAGTCCGGTGGCGAATGGTATCGCGCGGCCGTGGGTGGTGTGGAAGGAATCAAGCTTCACGTATCCGGCGACACGCCCGGTGCAGCCAATCCCGGAGACCAGCGCCAGAGATTCGAGAGCGATCTTCGATTCGATCAGCGCCTGCCCGAAACAGTTGACCGTGGTCCCGATGCCACAACCCGGGCACCAGATGTGCGGAATGCGGTCGCTGCGCAAGAAGCTCTCGACCGGATTGACCGGGTCTGGATTTATTAGCTTTGGGCTAATCTGATTAGCGCCGGCCGGCTCGGCATTCGCCGGACTCGGGTTGACTAGCTCATTTATTGGCATCGATTCGCCTCCAGAATCACCCTGAGAATTTCTTGCGGGTCGTGAACTCCGCCGCCGGCGTGGGACACGGCGAAAGTCTTCGCCCGTCCGGCTGCGGCGCGCTCGACTTCGTGCACCATCTGGCCGAGATTGAGTTCCGGAACTACGAACGCCTTCGCCTTGGCCGAGAGTTCACGGATTTTGTTTTCCGGAAACGGCCACGCAGTAATCAGGCGCAGCTTGCCGACGCGCAATCCTTGCTTGCGAGCGTTGTCGATCGCACGCTGCGCCACTCGAGAAGTAATCCCGTAGGAAACCACGACTACGTCTGCGCCTTCGAGATGGTCCTCTTCAAACATTGCGATACGGTCGGTCGCTGAGCGGACTTTGTTCTGCAGACGCCGTACCAGTTTGTCCTGCGTCTGCGGCGTCATGTTGGGATAGCCGCGCTCGTCGTGGGTTAGACCTGTAACGTGAAACTTGTAGCCTTCGCCAGCGTGCGCCATTTCAGGGACCATGTCGCCGTTGGTGCCGTAGGGCAAATACTCTTCCGCCGATTTCTGGGTGTGTTTGCGCGGAACTATTTCGATCTCATCCGCGGGAGGGATCACGACTTTTTCCGTCATGTGTCCGACCACTTCGTCCATCATGAACATCACGGGCACGCGGAATTCTTCCGCCAGGTTGAACGCCTTGATGGTCAGATCGAAACACTCCTGCGGAGAATTCGGACAGAGCGCGATGATTTCGTAATCGCCGTGGGAACCCCAGCGGGCCTGCATCATATCGGCCTGCGCCGGGAGCGTAGGCAATCCGGTGGAGGGACCACCGCGCTGCACGTCGACGAACACGCAGGGAGTTTCCGTCATAGCCGCGTAGCCGATGTGTTCCATCATCAAAGAGAAGCCCGGACCGGAAGTAACGGTGAATGCCTTGGCTCCGCCCCAGACCGCGCCTTGCAGCGTGATCGATGCCGCGAGTTCGTCCTCCATTTGAATAAACGTCCCGCCGACGGTGGGCACGCGGGCGGCAAAGCGCTCGACAATTTCCGTCGATGGCGTGATGGGATAGCCCGCGGCAAATCTGGCGCCGGCGGCTAACGCGCCTTCGCAGCAGGCGTGGTCGCCATCGATGAAATGCGTGCCGGTGAGTACGCCGTGTGGATCAGCTTTCATGGCGGCCTCCGGTGATTTTGTTGCCGTAGATGGCGAAATCAGGGCAGTACATGCCGCAGAGATTGCAGCCGCTGCACTTCTCGGGATGAATCACGTGCGGCGGATGATAGCCCTTGGAGTTGAACGCGGAAGAGAGCGCGAGAACCTTGGTGGGACAGAATTCTACGCAGAAACCGCAGGCCTTGCAGCGCTCCGCAACAATATAAATTTGACCTTTTGCCACTGGCATCCCCCACTCTGGGGAGGGCGAACCTCCCAAGGATTAAGTGGATTATGCCTGCCAATTGGGCCGAACAATGTGACGCGGATCACATCTGAGGGTGCGTTAGGGCACGGAGTGCCGCACGTTCCCGCAGTTACGCAGCGCCGAGAAGAATGTCGATCGTGAGCTGATCGAGAAGTTCGTACGGCAAGCGTTTCTGCGCCATCGCGTCTTTATCGAAAACGTGGGACAGCAGGGAGGCCGATCCCGCTTTTGAGTGTCGCGCGATTTTGGGACTGCCGGATGGGGTTGCTGAGATTTGCTGAAGAATGGATTTGATCGTTGGGTTTGCGTTCCAGCGGGCGGCTTTTTCTTTGAGAATCAGATAGGTTCGCATGCAGCCGCGGGCGAAGTCTTTCACGCCGTCGTAATTTTCTGTGCGATAGGCGTGCGCGTCAAAGTGGCGCGAACCTTGATAGCCCACGTCTTCCAGGAATTTCACCAGCCAGAATGCCGATTTGAGATTCGCCGAGCCGAAACGCAGGTCCTGGTCGTAGCGGCCCGGCATTTGATCGTTCAAATCGATGTGGAAGAGCTTGCCGGCTTCCCACGCCTGCGCCACTCCGTGCATAAAGTTCAAGCCCGCCATGGTTTCGTGGGCGACTTCCGGGTTGACGCCGACCATTTCCGGGTGGTCGAGCGTAGGAATGAATCCTGAGGTAGTGGCCGGTGGTGGCCATATAGATATCGGCGCGCGGTTCGTTGGGCTTGGCTTCCAGCGCGAAGCGGTAGCCGTAGCCTTGCGCGATGTTGTACTCGCAAAGATAGTTGACGCCTTCGCGCAAATGCTTGATGGCATCATCCGCGCGGCGGCAGGCGTCGGTTTCCACGCCTTCGCGGCCGCCCCACAATACAAAAATCTTGGCGCCGAGTTCCGCGCCCAGGTCCATTGCGCGCAGCGTTTTCTGCAAAGCGTAGGCGCGCACCTCAGGATCGTTTGCCGTGAACGCCCCATCGCGGAACACAGGATGAAAGAACAGATTCACCGTGGCCATGGGCACGACAATTCCGTTTTCCTTGCAGGCCTTTTTGAACTCGCGGACAATGCGGTCGCGCTCGGCCGGAGTCGCGTCGATGGGTACCAGGTCGTTGTCGTGCAGGTTCACGCCCCAGGCGCCAATTTCGCCCAGCACCTTGACGATCTCGTTGGGCGGCAGGGTGGGGCGCACGGCTTCGCCGAAAGGGTCACGGCCGCGGTTCCCTAATGTCCACAATCCGAAGGAAAATTTGTGCTCAGGTTTCGGCTGGTACGATCCGCTGCTGTTTGCCATGAACTCTCCTGGAAACTATTAAGAATAGCTTTGAGCTAACTACACCGGGAATATTTGCAACGCGCTGCCGGCTAGGGCGAGTGCCCCTGTGATTCGTTCAGCGCCGGCGGAGCCGGTGCGATCTTGCCTACCAGGCCCTCGTCAGCGCTGCCGTGCAGTTCGCGAACCTTCTCTAGTTCCTTCTGCGCGGCGGCTGTGTTTCCGAGAGTCTGATACAAACGCCCGAGCCGGTAGTGTGCATCGGCCTGCGCCGGATCCAGTTCCACCGCGTGACGCAGCGCGCCCGCGGCCTCGTCATATTTTTTCTGCTGCGTATAGACGGCGCCCAGATCGACGTAGGCCAGGCGTATGTCTTTTCTGCTCTGCACCGCCCGGTTGAGCAGCTCAAGCGCTTTCTCTGGATGATTATTTTTCCATTCGATGTCGCCGAGATAAGCCAGCGCCTGCGCCTGGTTGGGATCATTGGCTAACTCTGCCTGGAATTCTTTTTCGGCGTCGTCGTATTGATGCAGCTTCCAATAGAGAAAGCCAATTCCGAAATGCACGCTGGGCTCGCGTGGAGCGATTTTCGCCGCCAGCCGAAACTCCTCGATCGCCTCGGAAGTTTTTCCCAAACCATCCAGCGCTTCCCCGCTCAGGATATGCGCGCTCGCGGATTCCGGGTCGGTCTGCAGAATCTGGCGGAATTCTTCCTGGGCGCAGGCGTAGTCCTTGGACCACAAACAGCTTTGAGCCAGCACCTGGCGCAGTTCGGTATTGGCTGTGTCCGAAGCAGCCGCCATTTTCAGATATTTCTCGGCTTCCGCAAACTCTTTAACGCCGTAGTAGCTCAAGCCCAGCAGGGTTTGCGCTTGCGGATTCTTCGGGTCGCCTGCCAGCACGGCGGTGAAAGGCTTGATTGCGTCGCGAAACTCACCTTGCTTGAACTCCGCCAGACCCAGATTCAGTTCCATCCCCGGCAGCTTCGGATCCAGCTTGAGCGCCTCGCGATACGCCGACGCGGCTTCCGGATACTTCTGCAGCTTCGAGAGAACTACACCGAGACTGGCGTAGGCCCCGGCGTCGTCAGGATGCTGCTGGGTGATCGCCCGCCACACCTGCGCCGCTTCCGGCAGCTGGCCCTGGCTTTCCAGAGCCTGCGCTTCCTCCGGAGTGCCACTCTGCGCAATCGCAAGACCCGCTGAAAGGGCTGCCGAAAAAATGACGGCGAGTGCGAGCTGCAACTTCCAGGTCTTCATGCCGGCGCAGTGTCGTCCCGAGAGATAGCTACCAAGGGCTTAGAGGATAAATGCCCCACTCGCAGGCTATGCGAGTGGGGCATGTTGAAGACCCTGGGGAGGGCCTAGTAGATCAGCTTCAGAGCAAGTTGGAACTGCCGGCCGTCGTAAGCATTGGTAATCTGGCCGAAGTTGCTGGCTCCGACGTTGTTGCTAAGACCGCCCGTGTTGGAGTTACCTTCAAACTCGGTGTGGTTGAAGGCGTTGAACGCCTCAGCCCGGAACTCCATGCGGAACCTTTCCGTAAAGGCAAAGCTCTTGAGGAGTGCCAAGTCAAAGTTGTTGTGGCCGGGACCGCGGATGGCATCGAAGCCCAAGTCGCCGTAGCAGTCCGCTCCGCCACCGCCAGGGGCGCAGGTCGGCGCAGAGAATGCTGACGGGTTGAACCACTGTACAGTCGTACCATTCTTGGATCTGGGATAGGAAATGGATCCGACCACATTGGGCCGGGTTCCCGAATTGCTGATAATGCTGCCAGCGGTTTCTCCGTTCACTCCGAGGTTGACGGGCGCTCCTGTTTCTTCGGTGACGATTCCCGAGAACTGCCATCCACCTAATGTGGCCTTCAGCAGGCGGCTCCCGCTGTCCCTGAATACTGGAAGGTCGTACACGAAGTTGGCGAAGAAGACATTCCTGCGGTCGAACACGGACGGTCCGAAATCGTACTTCCAACCCTGATACGGATTCGTCGCATTGTTAAGATCGCCACCGCTGCCGGTCGACGTAGTCGCATCCTCCGCCTTGGCAAGCGTATAGGACACTTGCAGGTGCAGGTCACGCTTGACGGTTCCCGTCAGTGACGTTTGGAGTGAGTTGTAGCTGGCATTCGCGCCGTCATAAGCCAGCTTCATGTTGCCGAAGCCGGGGTAGGTGAGCACTTCATTGAAGCTAGGTCCGCCCTTGACTCCATTCGCGGTGTGGGCTGGGGTGTTGACAAAATTCCCCAAGTCAGCCAGCGGCGGCAGATTGATCGCCTGGTAGTAGTTCTCGTGCCGACCCTGGCTGCCAACGTAGGAGATGTTCAACACCGCGTGCGTTCCCACGGACTGCTGGACGCCAGCACTGTACTGGAAGCTGACCGGAGGCTTGTAATTGTCAGCGATACCGGTGACTCCGAGGGGAAGTATCGGCAAGTTCGCCGCTTTAATGACATTGCCGGTTGCGAGGTTAAGTCCTGGGTTTGAAAGCGACACGCCGTTGAGCGTGGGATTCGGATCGCCCGGCGGATTCACGGCACCGTTATACATATCGTTGCCCTGAATGCGTTCGTAGCTCATGCCGAAGCCGCCGCGAACGACGGTTTTCGCGTGACCGGTTAGGTCATACGCGAAGCCCAGCCGTGGTCCCCAGTTGTTCCAGGAATTGTTGACCAAGCCCTTGGGAATGCCGTTCACACCGCCGATGCCGATACCGTTGGTGTAGAACTGAACACCGCCCAGAGTGGGGTTGGTGCTGGTAATGACGCCGGGACTGTTCCCGCCGGTGCAGAATCCGGGGGTGGGGACGGAGTTAGGACCACAAATGTTTCCCTGCGAGTCAAACGTAGCCCTGTCGGCCTGGTTATACAAGTTGGGGTAGAAGTTTGAGGAGAGGTGGTTGGCCTCATAGGTATGAGGAATTCCATCCCAGCGCAGTCCAAGGTTCAATGTCAACCGGTTATTTACGCGCCAGTTGTCCTGCGCATAGGCCGCTGGGGAGATGTTATTCCAGTGGCCGGTGATCTTGACGCCGTCTTCTGTGTATTGCTGGGCGTAGCCCAGAAGGAAATCGGCAAAGTCATACCCGCAAGAGACGCTACTCGATCCCGTACATCCCGCTGGGCTGGTGAACGACCCGTTGAAGTTAAAGTTGCCTTCAGTGTTGGCGAAAGCGTCCTGAACTTTTTTGTAAAGAGCCCAACTGAAACCAAACTTGAGCTGGTGAGCTCCATGGGTCCAGGAGAGATCATCGCGCAGCTGGTAATCGTTGGCTGCATTGTTCCAGGGCATCCAGTTCACCGTGTAGTCGGCACCGGTTACGCCATTCAGATTGATCGACGGAATGCGGTTGTTGACGTTCGGTCCGCTAAAGAGACGGTTAAAGGTGAAATCGCTGGGGGCGCTGAACAAATTGATGTTTGCCATGGCAATGCGGTTGCCGTTGTAGTTGAAGGAAGCTTCGTTCAACAGCGTCGGGCTGATCACATAGGTGGTATGGATCACGGCGCTGTAGGAAGGGTTCCCGAAGGTGTTGGCGGCGGAAGGAGAGTTGTCGCCGCTCCACTGGGTGGTCCCGTAAGTCTGGGCAACCTGCTCGGAAATCCAGTGCCCGAACACCGAGAACTTGCTGGTGAACGTGTGATCAACACGGGCAATCTCCTCGCGTAAGTCCGTTGGAGAATTGTTGCCGCCCACGAAATTCGTTCCGGTGTTCGGTTGCGGGAAGATCCCCCCGTACTTGCCACCGGCGGTCAGAAGAGCGGTTGCGTTGGAGTTGATCATGCAACTGGGAATTGTGTTGTTGGGGAACGGCGAACCGGGAGTAACGCCGGTCGGGGCAACGCCGCCGCAGCCGGCGAACTCGTTAGGGTAGGCCACGGGCACGGGAGGCGTCCCGGCCAGGACGTAGGGCACGACCACACTGAGGCTCTTTGTGCCGTACGAGGCTGGGATTACCGCGCCAGCGCTCGTGGGATAAGCGCTTGCTGGGGGCATGGGCACATTCAGCAGGCCGCCATCAATCTCCTTCCGCCATTCCATGTTGTAGAAGAAGAAGGTTGGATGGTTGTTCATGCCCGGAACCTTGCCGCCGAGGTTGAAGCCGTAAACGTCGTACCGCAGTTCGGCAACAGAGGTCGGAGCGGGTTGAAAGTAGTTGCGAGCATCGAGAGCGTCGTTGCGGAAGAACTCCCAAGCCTCAGCGTGAAACTGCTTGGTTCCCGACTTGATCACGGTGCTGATCTGTGCCGCGGAAGCCAAGCCGTATTCAGCGCTGTAGTTCGAGGTCATGTTCCGGAACTCAGCCAGGGAGTCGATGGAAGGCATGACGCTGCCACTGCTGCCGCCGCGGTCGAGGTTCTCACCCCCGTCAATGAGCTGCAGGTTGTGGCCCGAGCGCTCGCCGTTGATGCTGACCGTGCTGTCGCCGCTTACCGGGGTGAAAGCGATACGAGACCCCTGGAGGCTGGATGCTCCCGGGGCCAAGGCGAACAGGGAGTACAGGCTGCGGCCGTTGGTGGCCAACTGAGTCACTTGTTGTCCCGTAATTACATTGCTGACCTCGCCGCTGTCGGTCTGGACGGCGATGGCGTTGGCCTCAACCGTTACCTGCTCCTGTGCATTGCCTACCTGCAGCTTGAAATCGAGGCGTAACCTGTCGCCGACTGCGAGGGTGACGTCTTTCTGCTCGGCACCCTTGAATCCGGCTGCGGCAACGCGCACGGCGTAATGGCCGATGATCAGGTCAGGCGCCACGTACTGGCCGTCGCCGCCGGACGGGAGGCTGCGCGTCACGCCCGTGTCGGTGTTGGTGATGGTGATGGCTGCGTTGGCAACCGCCGCACCGGTGGGGTCGGTCACGGTTCCGACGATGGTGGCTTCCTGAGCCAGCGCTTGACCAGCGAAGATTACAAAGAGGGCCGCTAGGAGAACAGCAAGGCGAGAACCGTTGCGTCTCACAGCCAGGCCAAAACTCCCGGCGTACGTGGGCGAGAGGAATTTCATAGGTAAAGCCTCCGAAATCAAATTCGTCAGTTAAAGTGGCCGCGACCGATCCGTCGCGTAGTGCAATGTAACTACAAAATCGTAAGCGTTTACGGTGTTACATCCATACAATGACCGTTGTCAAGAAGAAAATCGATATCCTAGCGGAGTTCGTGAGGTTTCTGGATGCCCGAAGGGGCGTTTTTCTCGACAGCGGGGTTATACTCTAGCTGTGCGATGCGCGGCGCTGCCTCATGGCCGCGAGTTTGTGAACAATTTCGCTCAAATGGCGACGGGGGCGTAATTCGATGTCTACCCGGACTTTGACAGTATTCACCTTGGTACTCTGTGTTGTTTCTTCCGCTTCAATCTTCAGCCAGCAGAAACCAGCCGCATCCGCACCCCCCACCCCCGGCGCACAGGAGTTTCCGGTGGTGATGCAGCAAAACGTGGCTGCCGGCAAAACGCCGGTCGGAACCAAGATCCGCGCGAAACTTGAAGTCGCCACTTTGATCGGCGGCACAGTGGTCCCGAGGGATGCGGTTTTTTCGGGGGAAGTGATCGAGTCTGCCGCGAAAACTGCCACCGACCCCTCGCGCCTTGCCATTCGCATCGACTCGGTGCTGTGGAAGAAGGGCTCGGCGTCCGTCACCGCTTACCTGACGGCGTGGTATTACCCCACCCTGGACACTACAGGGCAAGATCTGCAGTACGGGCCGGAACAACCTGCGAAGAAGACCTGGAACGGCCTGGGGCAGTATCCTGATACGACTACAAAGGTGTACAAGCCGTTCCCAGGATCAGATACAGACAAGGGCGGGTCCGTCCCCGATACACCCGCGTCCGTCTCCTCGAACCGCCGGGTCCTGCTGAAAGGTGTTGAGTCCGCGAAGAATAATGACGGGGCCGTTACGATTATCTCCAAAAACAGCAACATCAAGCTGGACAAATTGACCACCTATGTTCTGGCTACGGGTGACCTGCTGCCAGCGAAGTAGATTGGACTCGCCTTTCTTCGTCTGTCCGCAGACTTTAAGATCACGGGCGGCCAGTCTCCTTGACCGTGGGATTTACGCTGTGCTACAAGCGACCGACGATCGTAATCGTTAACGCAACGACATCTGGTAGCGCCGTGTTCTGGCCAGCCGGTCAACCGTGCGGGTTCCCGAGGAGATTCATCATGCCCGAAATGCGTATTCGCACCACCCTGCAAGTAGCTATTATCCTGGTTCTATTTCTTGCCTGTTCCGCGGCCCAGACGGCGAGCAGCGCCGTCTACCTCGACCCGTCTCAGCCCATCAATGTCCGGGTCGACGACTTGATCTCGCGCATGACGCTGGAGGAGAAAGCGAGCCAGCTGGTTAATCAAGCGAGGGCGATTCCGCGCCTCCAGGTTCCTAACTACGACTGGTGGAGTGAGGCGCTGCACGGCGTCGCCAACGCCGGGACGGCAACCGTGTTTCCCGAGCCCATCGGGCTGGCGGCCACTTTTGACTCTCCATTGATTCACGAGATGGCGGTGGTCATTGGCACGGAAGCGCGGGCCAAGCACAACCAGGCGGTGCGAGCCGGACGGCGCGACATTATGGAAGGGCTGGACTTCTGGTCTCCGAACATCAACATCTTCCGCGACCCACGCTGGGGACGCGGCCAGGAAACGTACGGCGAAGATCCGTTTCTCACCGGGCGCATGGGAGTAGCGTTCGTAACCGGGCTGCAGGGCGACGATCCGAAATATTTCCGCGTGATCTCGACACCGAAACATTTTGCCGTGCACAGCGGCCCCGAGCCGTCGCGGCACAGCATCGACGTGCAGGTCTCGAAGCATGATATGGAAGACACGTATCTGCCCGCGTTTCGCGCGGCTGTGACCGAAGGTAAAGCCGAATCGGTGATGTGTGCCTATAACCGCGTCAACGGCCAGCCCGCCTGCGCAAACACCTTCTTATTGAAAGACCAACTGCGGGGCGCATGGAAGTTTAACGGCTATGTCGTTTCCGATTGCGATGCCATCGTCGACATCTTCGAGGGACACCACTTCGTCAAAAGCCAGGCGGAAGCCGCGGCGGCGGCGATCAAGACTGGCATGGACAATGAGTGCGCCGACTTCTTCACCATTACTAAAGATGACCACGACTACAAGCCGTTCGTCGATGCGGTGAAGCAGGGCCTGCTCACCGAAGCCGACATTGATAACACCTTGCGGCGGCTTTTTACTGCACGCATGCGGCTGGGAATGTTCGATCCTCCGGAGATGGTACCGTACGCGCTTACCCCGGATTCCGAAATCGATAGCGCTCCGCACCGCGAACTCGCACTGAAGACGGCGCGCGAGTCGATGGTGCTGCTGAAAAACGACGGCGTGCTCCCGCTCGCGCCGGCTGTGAAAAAGATCCTGGTTGTGGGGCCGCTGGCGGAGTCCACTCAGGTGCTGCACGGCAACTACAGCGGCACGGCCTCGCACGCGGTCACGGCTCTGGAGGGGATTCGGAAGCAATTTGCCGGAGCTCAGGTTTCGTTTCAACCTGGCACCGATTTCCTGCGCGAGCATCCCGTGATCCCGACTTCGATGTTAACCACGGAGGACGGAAAGCACGGACTCAAAGGCGAATACTTCAGCGGAGATCTATCAGGAGCCCCGCAGGTCGTGCGAGTCGATCCCTATGTCGATCTGCAACTTTCCCACCCGGATTCCCACGCACTTCCCGCGCCGGGTGACATGAAAGATTTTTCCGTGCGCTGGACGGGATTCCTCACGCCCGCCGAATCGGGTACCTACCAGATCGGCCTGATGGGTTCGATGCAGCGTTTGTGGATCGACGGCAAGCTCGTTGTCGATGACGCCGTAGGACACGATCCCAATCCGCAAGTAGCCAAGCTGCAGCTGGAAAAAGACCATCGCTACGCAGTGAAGGTCGAGTACATGGCGGGTGGTCGCACCAGCAAGCTGATCTGGCTGCCGGTCAGCGGCGATCCGCTGGTGGAAGCCGTCGCCGCGGCACGCCAGGCGGATGTCGTGGTCGCGGTGGTCGGCATCACCTCGAAGCTGGAAGGCGAAGAAATGAAAGTCGACCTGCCCGGCTTCCGCGGCGGCGACCGCACCAGCCTCAGCCTGCCCGCTGAAGAAGAGGCGCTGCTCGGAGCCTTGAAAGGCAGCGGCAAGCCACTCGTCGTTGTGCTGATGAACGGCAGCGCTCTGGCGGTGAATTGGGCGAACGATCACGCCGACGCCATTCTCGACGCCTGGTACGCCGGCGAAGAAGGCGGAACGGCCATCGCGCAGACGCTGGCCGGAGCGAACAATCCCGCCGGACGTTTGCCCGTCACCTTCTACAAAGGTGTGGAGCAGTTGCCCGAGTTCGAAGACTATGCCATGAAGAACCGCACGTATCGCTACTTTACCGGCGAGCCGTTGTATGGCTTTGGACACGGCCTCAGTTACACAACATTTGAATACAGCGGCATGAAGCTGTCGAATCCTTCGCTGCATGCAGGCGATCCGCTGGATGTCGAGGTGGACATCAAGAACACCGGCAAACGGGATGGCGACGAGGTGGCGGAGCTGTATATCAGTTTCCCCAAGCTGCCGGGCACACCTTTACATGCGTTGCGCGGGTTCACCCGCGTCCATCTGAAGGCCGGCGAGCAGAAACACGTGAAGCTCACCCTCAGTCCACGCGATCTCAGCTACGTGAATGAAGCTGGAGATCGTTTCGTCTCCACAGGCGACTACCTGATTACCGTCGGCGGTGGACAGCCTGGCACCGGCGCGCCGCACGCCGAGTCTCACTTGATGATCCAGGGAGAGCAGAAACTGCCGGAGTAGAGTTTTGAATACCTGATTACAACAGTTATCATGCACGCTCACGAACTGCCTGCAACAATCGAATTAGGCAAAGCGATGGCTGAGTGTCCCGAATGCAATCGTCTCCGCGAAGAATGTGCTTTGGCCTTTGCTGAATACCAAAGCTGCAAAGATGACCTCGCGCTGACCCGCAACAAAGACAAGGCGTTCGCGGCTAGACGACGTGCTTTGAAAGGTGCGCAAGGCAAGCTGCGAGAATGCCGTGCGAGAGAAGTCCATCATCGGGACGAATCTCATGCGGGAAACCGCCTGCCCTCCGAAGACGAGGTGGCTCCAAGAATCGCTCGACTGCGTGAGAATATTGACCTCCAAGACGAGGCTGGCGTGGAACGGACCGTTTTCGAGCTTAGCCCTGTATTGAACGGGTGGAAACGAGTGCCGGACGAGGTCGTTGAACAACTACTTACTATTTTGCGAGACGAAAGAATGCACTCGTCTCATTTTGCTTCTCACGTTCTTAACTATTTCGAGTTTGAATCCCATCACTTGACCTCACGGCAGAAGTCCCTATGTCTCGGCTTTCTCAAGGCGCACGGCAACCAGTTCACACACATTTATAGCCAGCAGGTTATCGGGGAGTTGCTTGAGGGCGACTACCTCAAGTGAAGAGTGGCCTTACTTCATTTTGGCGTAAGTCGCGTTTTCACTTAGGTTCCCACTAGACACCCCAGCGACGCCCGCCAGTCGTTTGTCGTGACCCCCGGGTTAAGATGGGAGCAGGCCACATGTGCCCCGGGAGATGAACATCCGCAGCTTTGCCGGCTCGTTGACGCTACTCTCTCTGCTCGCGGTATTGATGCCGCAACCGGCTCTGCATCCGCAGTCGCCGCCGAACGCGCCCACATCTTCGGCTAAGCTCGCCGGTGATAGCCCGATCCGCTTCGCCTACCAGGCAATTGATTTCAAACTGGAAACCGACGAGACGCCCGAACGCCACGCTCCTGAAACCATGGCCGGAGGCGTGGCCGTGTTCGATTACAACAACGACGGCAAGCTGGATATTTTCTTCACCAACGGCGCCGACATTCATACCCTCCAAAAGAGTTCGCCAAAATATCGCAACCGTCTTTTTGAAAACGACGGCAAGGGACACTTCACCGACGTCAGCGAAAAAGCCGGCCTGGCGGGCAGCGGCTACGACATGGGCGTCGCCATCGGCGACTATGACAACGATGGCTACGAAGATATTTTCGTGGCCGGCGTCTACCGCAATACGCTTTATCACAATAATGGAGACGGCACCTTCACCGACGTCACGGCGAAAGCCGGACTCAACAAGGCTGACGCCGAATTCGGGCCGCTATGGTCGGTCGCAGCCGCATGGGTCGACGTCAACAACGACGGCCTGCTCGACCTCATCGTCATTAATTACTTGGCGTGGGACGTGGACCACGAACCAGTCTGCGAAGCCTATGGCCACCGCGACTACTGCCATCCCAAGATGTACAAGCCCACGCCGAACCAGTTATTCCTCAACAATGGCGATGGAACTTTCCGCGATGCTTCGGTCGAGTCGGGCTTACGCGCGCATCCCGGCAAGGGCATGGGCGTGGCCGCTGCCGATTCCACGCTCGACGGCAGGATGGATTTGATCGTCACCAACGACAAGCTGTTCAACTGGTTCTTCCGAAACAAAGGCGGCGGCAAGTTCGACGAAGTCGGATTCGACGCGAACGTCGCATTGCGCGAAGACGGCACCTTCATCTCCGGCATGGGCGTCGACTTCCGCGATCTCGATAACGACGGCTATCCCGACATCGTCCTGGTCGCCCTCGACAACGAAACGTTTCCGATTTACCAGAACAACGGAAAAGGCAGCTTCGTGGAAGTCACCGAGCAAAGTGGCATGGCCGCGCTCAGCCTGCCTATGGCGGGATATTCGCCGAACATCGCAGATTTCGACAATGACGGCTGGAAAGATATTTTTGTTTCGCGGGGACACGTGCAGTCGCTCGATTCCGCGCCTCGCCTTATGGTGGAGCAACCGAACACCGTCTTTCGCAACCTGGGTGGCATGAAGTCTTCAGGGCTGAAGTTCTCAGCATTGACGGCCGAAGCTGGCTTCACCTCTTTCCCGCCGTCGCGACATCGCGGATCGGCGATCGGCGATCTGAATGGCGATGGGCGTTTGGACGTGGTCGTCAGCGCCATCCACGCTCCCGCGGAAATCTGGATGAATGAGAGTCCCGGCAAGAATCATTGGCTGGAGTTCAAGCTGCAGGGCACGAAGAGCAACCGCGATGGAATCGGCGCTCGCATCAAGGTGGTGACCAAGAGCGGCGCGCAGTATAACCACATGACGACCAGCGCGGGCTATGCGTCGTCGAGCGCCGGACCCGTGCATTTTGGCTTGGGGCAAAATGCGTCCGCAGATCTTGTCGAAATCCACTGGCCTTCAGGCATCGTGCAACAAATGCGCGACGTTGCAGGCGACCGCATCGTGTTAGTGAAGGAACCGCCGCGGTAGTTACCTGAATTCCTGAGTTCCTTCATCTGTTTCTCGGTTCCATATTCTCGACGCCGCGGAAGCTCTCCGGCGGGCCAAGATAGCTGGGCTTCACACCTCCAAGGTTAAGCACTAATTTCTCCAGCACAATGCCGGGATCAACCATGCAGAATTTCAGCGTGTGATAGCCAGTGCCCGCGACCGAGTGCTCGGATGTAACCGTGCGGACGCTGTCTTTGACCGAGGTCGCCCAGTCCTCAACTGAATTGTGAGCCAGCGCATCCACAATTCGAGGCGGCTGGTCGTCGAACGAGATCGCATAACGCAAGCCGCGCCCGGGAACAAAATTCAACGTCGGACCGAGGATGATCTCCGCCTCAATTTTCCCGGGGTCGAACAAATACACCTGATATTCCAGGCACGGGGCAGAAGCGGGCGGCGAGACACTCGCCGCAGTTACGGGAAACACACTCATGCCCGACAAAGTCCGGCCGTAGTCGTCAATCTTTTCCCACCGCGCCGAATCCGAGTTGGTTCGTCGCGTGTAATGCTCAGCCTCGATGGAAACATAACCGTCGGCTTCCGCAAAGCCATGCAGCGCGCCTCGCGCCGGTTCGGCAGGATTGAACGCTTCCACCTTTATCTTCACGGCATCCGCACCATTACCAGCGTTGGTCCTGATAATCGAGATGTAGCCGCTACTCAATCCTTTGGGCACTTTGTCCCAATCGATCTTCACCCAAAGCCGCCGCTCTTTCCGGGCGGTCCCGTGACCCACGCTCAACAAAATCCACGGCGAACTGACCGAAGCAGTGAAATCAAAATCAGCCTTCCCTCGGTTGAAAACATCGATGTATCTCGACTGCTGGTTGTACACATCAAATTCCGGAAGCTGCGGTTCTCCCGCAGTTCCGGGCCAAGCAGAAGCCGATCCCTCAACCGCGACACCCAAGGCAGCCGCATCCGGAATCTGAATCTCGGTCACCGCCGGCATCACGTTCACCGGCGGATCTCTCCAGGTGGTGTAACCAATATGAGTTTGATCCATCATGTGGTCCCATTTGCCGTGCGCCAGCGTGTGGTTGTATTCGCTCGAAAGATCGGCGTCCGCCTGGAACAGAGCCTTTGCCTGCGTTGCAAGATCGTTAGTGCTGGAACGTCCCTGGACAGCAAAAAGGTGATTCTTCGCGACAGTGATGTAAAGTTCCGTCACGATCTCGGAAGCTTTCGCAGGATGCAGCACTAACTCAAAGAAAGCGTCGCGCTGGTTCTCAGGCAATTGCGTGGCAACCGTTTCTGCCTCCGCCGTGATCGACTTGAATTCATCGAGCACTCGATCGGCCTCCTGATAATCAACCAGGCTGAAAGTTTCAGGATCGAGCAACTCCGGCTTTCTGCGCCCATTGAACTTGGCGTATTTCGAAACGATGCTGGCGATCGCAGCTGCATGCGCGGGCCCAAACTCGCGTTCCGCCCAGAGTCGGGCGAATTCGCCGACGTTCTCGTTCGTCCACGCCGACGGATTCCACGCCATATTCAGAAAGAACTCGATGGGCACTTCCATCGGCTTCAGGTCGCCCACGTTCACCACCCAGATGCGGTTCGCGCCATAGTGGTAGGCCAGGTTCATCTGCTCCCAGATTTTCGGGAGAGGGTTCGTGTTGATCCACTTATACGAGCGCGGATCGCCCACATAGTCGAAGTGATAATAGATTCCCGCGCCCCCGCTGCGCTTTCTTTCTTCTTCAGTCGGCAGCCGCCGGATGTTGCCCCAGTTGTCGTCACACCACAGCAGCGTTACGTCATCGGGAACGCGCATGCCGTGCTCATAATATTGCTGCACTTCTTTATAGAGCGCCCAATCTTGCGGCACTGTGGAAGCGTCGGTGTGCATCACGTCGCTGATAATTGCGCGCTGGTCGGCAACGATTTTTTCCAGCAACGCGCGATCATCGGTTTCCGCCATCGGCAGATCGCCGTTTCCCCGCATGCCCAGCGTGATCACGCTCTCATAGCCGTCATTGCGCTCGATTCCCTGCTTCCAATACTCGCGCAACTCGGCCGCGTTCGCAGTGTAATCCCAGGGACCTTTGCCACTCCGTTCCCATTCCTTCCACGCCCGCATCATGGGCTCGTGATGCGATGTTCCCATCACAATGCCGTATTGATCGGCCAGCTTCGGGTTGAGCGGATCGTCCGCGTTGAACGCGCTGTTCCACATCGCCGGCCATAGATAGTTCCCCTTGAGCCGAAGCAAAAGTTCGAAAACTTTTTCGTAAAACTGATGGTTGTACCCTCCAAACTTTTCCTTAGTCCATCCGGTCAGAGCCGGGGCTTCGTCGTTCAGAAAAATGCCGCGATACTTCACCACCGGCCCCTGCACGTAGCGTCCACGTTTGATGAAAAGCCCGTCGCGATGCGCCACCGGAACGTCCGCCCACCAGTACCACGGCGAAACTCCAATCTGTTCGGAAAGATCGTAGATGCCGAAGATCGTGCCCCGCTTGTCGCTGCCGGCGATGACCAGCGCCGAGCGCACTCCCGGCAGCGGGTTACGCACGACTTGAATAAGAAAAAACTCCCATTTGCCGCGGATTGCAGTCACGTCGAGTTTCCCGGCGGAAACCAGTTCATCAATCAGCGCACTCTTGCCGACCGTGCCGATGATGATCCCGTTTTGCCCAATGGGTTCTTTGCGATTCGTAATGTCTGGTGTGCGGCCGGTCACGCGCGAGAAATCAAGCTGAAGATCATGCGAGGCCCGCACCACGCCCCAATGATCGTTCGCGTCCACGTAGATCGTCGCGAGATGGTTGTGATCGGCGACCACGAAACTGCCACGACCGCGCGAAGTCTCGACGTACCGTTCCTGGCCAACGGCCATCACGTCGCAAACCGCGCTTGGAAAAAAGAGAGAGAAAATCAGAACTGGTGCCAGCTGTCGCAAACGCGCGAGAAAGACCGAGGGCGATGAAGCCGATTTCCGCATCGGCATTTTCTCCTGGAGTGGACTCAAGAATACAGCGCCAAGATTCAAAGATGAGGTCCAACAATGCGTGAACGTTTACGGCGTATGTCGTGGCAATTCCCTCGCAAACACATGATGCAGCGCCGGGTAAATCTCCCGATAAGTACCATATCCCTGCTGCATTGTGGCAGCACCTTGAGCGCTGGGAGCCACGCGAGACGCCACGCGAATCACCGCATCGCAAGCCTCGTCAACCGAGGCCCACGCGCCCAAGCCGGCTCCCGCCAGAATTGCCGCTCCGTAGGCCGCGCCCTCTTCGGCTTCCACGATTTCCACTTCGTGTCCATAAACATCGGCCTGAATCTGTCTCCACAACGCCGAGCGCGCGCCGCCGCCACCGAGGCGAATTCGCGTCACTGGAATCTTCATCTCTTCGAAGATCGTGAAAGTGTCCTTCAGGCTGTAGGCAACGCCTTCGAGAATCGCCCGCACCACATGGGCTCGAGTGTGCGACGCCGTCAGTCCCACCAAAGCCGCGCGCGCGTTTGGGTCTAAGTGCGGTGTGCGCTCGCCCATCAGGTAAGGCAACCAGAAAGCGCCCGCAGATCCCTCCGGCGCGGCAGCCGCTTCTTCCGCCAGAACGTCATACGGATCCCGGCCATTCTGCGACGGAACTCCGAAGCGATCCCGAAACCAGCGCAGAGATAATCCCGCAGCCTGGGTTACGCCCATCACGTGCCAGCGTCCCGGAACCGCGTGACAGAAAGTGTGGATCCGTCCTCGCGGATCGAGTGCCGGCCGGTCGGTTGCCGCAAAGACCACTCCCGACGTGCCAATCGTGGCGCTGACGGCCCCTGCGCGCACAATGCCCATCCCTACGGCGCCTGCTGCTTGATCCCCCGCGCCCGCGACTACTGGAGTTCCGGCGCGCAGTCCGGTCGCCTCGGCGCCCGCGGCCGACACGCGCCCGCAAACCTGCGGCGACTCGTAGAGTTTCGGCAGTAATTGCTCACTGATTCCGGTCTTGCTCAAAACCTCCGCCGACCAGCGCCGGTTGGCTACGTCGAGCAACAGCGTCCCCGAAGCGTCCGCCATATCGATCGCGCGATCTCCGGTGAGGCGGAATCGCACGTAATCCTTGGGCAACATCACATGCGCCACGCGAGCCCAGTTCGCCGGCTCGTTTTCGCGCACCCACAGCAGCTTGGTCAAAGTGAAATTGGTCAGCGGAGGATTGCAGGTAAGTTGAATCAGCCGGCCCGGGCCGAACATTTCGTTCAGCTCATTGCTTTGCGCCTCGCTGCGCTGGTCGCACCAGATGATGGCGTTGCGCACGACGACATCGTTCGCATCGAGCAAAACCGCACCGTGCATCTGCCCGGAGAAACCCACGCAGGCGATCTCGTCCCCCGCGACGCCTGCTGAACTCAGCGCCTTCCGCACCGCCACGCCGCCGGCCCGCCACCAGTCCCGCGGATCCTGCTCCGCCCAGCCCGGACTGGGGCTGGCGAATGCAGCATGCTCTTCCGATCCGGAAGCAATCACCTTCCCGCGTTCATCGATCACCAGCGCCCGCGTACCGCTGGTCCCTACATCAATGCCGAGAAACCTGATGTTCCCTCCTCGTCTTACCAGCCTCGCCTACGGCGAAATCTTTTTATGCTGAATCTTCCGCAGCTTGCTGCGCCGACCGTTGCACCTGAACATCGCGCCGGACTCCCGCTCGCTCCGACTGCGCCCGCAGGAAAAAATCGAGATTCCCCCGCGTTACCAGATGCGGCGCCAACGTCACTTGATGCGAGCTCGCACCCTCCGCCAAAAACTCGTGCAATTTCCGGAAAGCCATTCGCCCCTGCGTGCGCGGACGCTGGTAGATGGTCGCCACCACCGCTCCCGATCGAATCTCCGGAACCAGATCGGGATAAAGATCGGTCGTAATAATTGTCAACCGGTGCAGCATATTCGCGTCCCGCGCCGCCTTCAAAATGGGGATCGACGCCTCTGTGGTCACATAGATCCCAGCCAGATCGGGACAATCCTCAAACAGCTTCCGGCACTTGTCGTAAGCTTCCCGCTCTACGTCGTGATCCTCGATCGGCTTCAGCAACTGCATCTCAGGATAAAACCTCTGCAACGTCGACTCAAACGCCGCGTATTTCTCCGCGTGTTCGGTAATCGCCATATCAAATACAGTGACTGCAATCTTGCCTTGCCCGCGCAAAAATCGGCCCATGAGATCGGCGGCAATCGAGCCGCTGGCCAAAGTATCGATGGCCACGATGCCGAGCCTTCCGCTATTTGGAGCGTCGGTGGCCACGCACATCACAGGAATGCGGGCGCGCGCGGCTCGCCGGATCCACGGCCGCAGTTTCTGCGGACGGCTCGGGAACGTGATAATTCCGTCCACCTTCGCAGCCATGGCCGACGCGAATGCCTCTTCCTCGCCTACCCCGAGTCTGGGGTAAGTCCGAAACTCCACGTCTACATTTTCCATCAGAATGGAGCTGGCCTCTTCGCGGATGCCCACTCGCACCTCATCCCAAAACGAAGTGGTTCCCTGCAAAGTGTTGACGGAGATTCGCAGCGTTCTCTTGGAAGATAGGAACCGCGCTGCCAGATTCGGCCGGTAACCCAACGCTCTCGCGGTTTGCACCACCTTGGCCTTGGTCATGGGACTCACGCCAGGGCTGTCGTGCAAGGCCCGATGAACGGTTCCCGTGGAAATGCCGAGCGCCTTGCCGATATCTAAAAGAGTCGCCGGAGGTTTGCCCATTTTGTCAGCTCGCGCCTGCTGGCTGATTTGCACCGCCAGAAGTGGCGCTGTCTCTATGGCCAGTCCGATTGGAGTCAGGAATAGCCAACCGCGGCGATTGTAAACGTTTACGCAACTGCCGCCAACCGAAAGAGACTACCCCAGAACGCGCCGATTCAGCAGCTATTCTTCTGGAGAGCGAAAATAAGGCGAAGACAGCAGCATCTCGCCGGGGACTTGCGCGGATATGGGATAACCTTAACGACAAACCTCAAAGGCGGCAAAACCAACCATTCGCAAGCGATTGTTGGTTGGTCCGCAAAACCTTATCCACTTCCCCGACGAGAGCCAGCAGCCCGACTTTTTCCAGGCGCTTCACCGCATTGCCTTCCGCCTGGTGTTCCCACATCCGCTCCGCCGCGTTCGGCGTCGCATCGGCCGCCGCGCCGCTGTGGTCCTTCACCGCGTCCGGAGAATTCGCCACAATCTGCGTGAACTCTTCGTTCTTTTACACTCTTCAACTCGTAGCCCGCAGCCGGGTCTGTGCCTTCAACTGCAAAGGCCCGGAGCCGGTATCCTTTCGCAGGAGACGGGCATGTGGAGCGTGACCGTAGTGCCCCGTCCCGGCTGGCTCGAAATCCTCACATTGCCACCGTGAAGCAGTGCAATGCTCTGCACGATCGCTAGCCCCAAGCCGGTGCCTCCCGAAGCCTGGGAACGGGACGAATCGACACGGAAGAAGCGATCAAAAACCCGCGGCAAGGCTTCCGCTGGAATGCCGACGCCGGTATCGGAAACAGCGATGCGAATTGAGGAAGAGTCGACCTTCGACCGCAACACGACAGCCCCGCCCGGTGGCGTGTGCGCCAGGGCATTCGAGACCAGGTTGCCCACTGCCCTCTGCAAAAGCGTGCGGTCCAGTTCGGCAATGACTGGTTCGTGTGCGATGGCAGTGGTGAGCGAGACGCTTCCCTCGGCGGCCGATGCTTCGTAGTATTCCCGCACGGCGTCCAGCAATTCCGCCACGTTCACGCGCTCCCGACGCAGATGGGTGAGTGGGCTTTCCGCACGCGCCAGGAATAAAAGGTCGCCGACCAGGTCCGACAGGCGCACGGCTTCTTCCAGACAGGACTCGAGCACATCGCGGTATTCGTCGATGGTTCGCGCGCGGGCCAACGCCACTTCGGCTTCACCGCGAATGTTGTTCACCGGCGTGCGCAGGTCATGCGCAATATCGGCGGAGAATCTGGAAATCCGTTCGAAGGACTCTTCCAGGCGGTCGAGCATTTGGTTGAAGGTACTGGCCAGGGACGCCAGTTCAAACGGATACCCTTCCGCAGAAATGCGTTCCCGCAGGTTCGTCGAACTGATGTGGCGCGCGGTCGTCGCCATTTCTTCCACCGGGCGAATGCCGTGCCGAGCAATTTTGTAACCGACCAATGGAAAAACTACGAATGTCGCCAGCAGAATGGCCCAGAACCAAAACCGGTAGCGTGCCAGCAACATCTCTTTTTGCGAGACATCCACCGCAATCAGGATCGTGTCCGTTTGAGTGGCCGCGAGACCGACTGGCGCCGACGCGCTGGTCACGCGAAAGGAGCGGCCGTTCCTGCCTCGCATCCGGATGGTGCGATCAGGACGGCGTTGAATTTGACTGGCCAATTGCGTCAGGTCCAATTGATCGGCCATGCCTGGCGTCATCAACAGGGGTGTATTCCGTTCATCCAGCAGGCGAACATAGAACTGTTCATATCGCCGAGCGGCCGATTCCAGCTCAACTTCCTCCCGCAGCGCGTCGCCATCGTCGGGTCTCTCGCGCAGCATGGTACTCAGCACGTGCACCTTGTCCGCAAGGAACAAATCGGTGCTTTTCTCCAGTTCACTAACCAGGAATAAGTAAAGACTGGCGGTGGCGAGGAACACCAGAAACAGGCCTGCCAGCGCGTATCCGGCAGTCAGCCGGAAGGCCAAAGTTCCCCATAAGCGGGAGACCGGCGCGAGTCTAGTGGCTGGATTCCAGGACATAGCCCGCACCCCGAACAGTACGGATCAGTTTGAACGAAAAAGGGTCGTCCACCTTGCTGCGCAGCCTTCGCACGTTGACGTCCACCACATTCGTGTCGCTGTCGAAGTTCATGTCCCAGACCGCTTCGGCGATCAGGGTTCGCGACAGCACTTCGCCCGAGCGCCGCGCCAGCAGCGACAGAAGAACGAACTCCTTGGAAGTCAGATCCAGGCGCTGACCGGCGCGTGTGGCACGCTGGCGCAGTAAGTCGATTTCAAGATCGGCCAGGCAAAGCGTCTCTTGCGCGCGCTGCGGCCCACGGCGTAGCAGCGATCGCACCCGTGCCAGCAATTCGGAAAAGGCGAACGGTTTTACCAGATAGTCGTCCGCACCCAGTTCGAACCCTCGCACCCGCTCGTGGATGGCATCGCGAGCGGTCAAAAAAAGCACCAGCGAGCGTCGGCCTTGCTGGCGCAAGCGAGTGAGAACCTGCCAACCATCCAACGTTGGGAGCATCACGTCGAGAATGACCAGATCGAACTGTAATTCCTGCGCGAGGTGCAACCCATCCAATCCATCTCCGGCGACGTCGACAACGAACCCTGCCTCCCCAAGTCCCTTCTTCAGGAACTTGGCCGTCTTGGCCTCATCTTCGATGATCAGAATTCTCACGAGTAAGCTCCCTAGAATGTGAATCTCACGGAAAACTGCAATACCCTGGGAAGGCCGTTGGGACTGATTTCTTGCAAAGCGCCGAAGTTGCCCGGCCCTGAATTCGGCACCAGATAGCAGGTCTGGTTTAGAGTCATCCCGTCCCCGCAATTGCTGCCGAACGGGTTGTATTGGATCTGGTTGATCCCGTCGCCGTTCTGAACGTAGTAGTTGGGATGATTGAACAGATTGAATGCCTGCGCCTGAAATTCCAGCTCCTTGCCTTCGCGAATTTCGAACCGGCGCCCCAAGCCCGCGTCGATCCTCTCCAGCCACGGGCCGTAAAAAGAGTTCAGGCCGATTCCCGGTGTTGGGCCAGCGCCATTAATCCCCCCTGCGGTCGCCGCAGTGTCCTGGTTAAAAGCGCTGTCGTTCAGGTTGTCGCCGTTGGCGGCGGGGGCCAGCAAACCCGCGTACGGACGCCCGGAGGAGAACTCCATCACGCTGCTCAACATCCAGCCGGACAGCAGGCTGCGTGCTGCGCCGGGACCGATCAGCTTTTCAAGTTGCGGCTGATAAACGGCGGCCAGGGTGAACCGGTGGCGTTGGTCGAGCAGCGAAGGAGCATGGGCATTGCTGAAGTCGAACTGATTGTTGAAGTCCATGCCGTCGAGCATCATGCTTTTTGCGAACGTGTAAGAAGTCTGTAAGGAAAGTCCACGCGACATGCGCCGCTGCAGCTGCACGAAGAAAGAGTTGTAGTAGTTCTGCGCGGGGCTGATCAGTTCGTTGATCTCCCCGAACTGAGAGCTGATGCGGCCTTCTGCGAGAAGGCCGCTGTCCATGTTCGGCAGCACGTAGGTAGGTCCGCTGCTACAAGACTGCGCAGTTGTGGGAGGACATACGATGTATGTCGTCGTCCCCGTCAACGGCATCAAATTCAAGTCATAGGCACTGCCCGAGAGGATGTGAACCCCGTGATTAAAAATGGTGCCGACACTCAGAGTTGTGTTTTCCCCAATCTCGCGCTCAATCTGCAAACTTCCCTGAAGAATGTAGGGCACGCGAAATTGCGGTGAGATCAGAGAGATGTCGGGAGCAGCCTGGAACAAGGGCGAACTTGATGGAAGGATGTTCGGGAACGTTGGCAACTGCTGGTTTGGTGCGCCCCCAATATATTGCTCACTTACCTCCGACTGCTGTGATGCTAGCCCGTTCGAGATCACCGCATTCCGGTAGTTCAGGCCATTCATGTTCGTATAGAACATCCCGAACCCTCCCCGTACTACAGTCTTTGACATCGGCTGCCAGGCAAATCCGAATCGCGGGGCCAAACGCTGGAATTGGTTCGGGTACTGCCCGGTCAGCGGGAAGGCTGGATTCGCCACGGGCTGCGGGTACACCTGGAAGTCCTCGCGCAAGCCCAGTTCGACAGTCAGTTTCGGCAAGGCGCGGTAGGTGTCCTGCACGTAGAACCCGTAGTAAGGCACCGAAAAAGAAAACCTTGGTTGCCCGGCTGCCTGGCTGAAATTGATGTATTGTCCGAGCGCGAAGGCCTGCAGACTGGGGAATTCGTAGAGCCCAAGCGGCGACCCGAAATCGGCAGCCTCGTTGGGGTCGGCGCCGCCATCGTCGGTGTCAGCATCCCAGGAGCGGCTCCAATCGAATCCAAATTGCAACGTGTGCTTGCCAATCACATAGTCCACGCGCTCGGAGACAGAGTACTGTTTTTCAAAAACCCTTCCGATGGAAAACGCGGCATTTCCCAGAGTAAAAGCGGCGGGACTATCCAGAATCACCGTCGGCGTGTTGGGAGCTAAACCGGTGGGTGTCGAAATTTCGTTGTCCTCCGACGTACCCGCATGGAACTCACTTAACATTCTTGAAGAAAACCCGTGCGTCCATCCCACGCTGGCTCCAAATGTATTCACGTAGGCATTGGCCAGCGTTTGCAAACCGTAATTGCCCACCGTCGGGTCGGTGATCACCCCGCCGGGCGAGTCAAAATGGTTGTAGTTCAAACTGAGGAACAGGCCGTCCCGCGAACTCGGCTGATAATCGAGCCGGGGGGTAAACACCAGATCATTGCGCTTCCGGGCTTTGCTGCCGAGATTGGAATTCAAGGCGCCGATCACATTAGAAACCTGTTGCAGGTACACCGGATTGCTGGCATCCGGAGCATTGTCAGTGCCGGGTAAAGGCAAGGGTCCGTTGGGCGCCGGGAGGGCCGTCCCATCGGGGATACCGAAGTTAGAGGACAGGAAACCGGGCTGCGCGGCCACCAGCGCTGGGTTGATCACGGAAATCGGATCGCTCCGCAGTTGCTGTTCGTAATCGACGAAGAACCAAAGTCGGCTGGGCACGATCGGCCCGCCCACTCCGCCACCGAATTGCTGCAGACTATCCTGCGGTTTCGGAAAACCTGCCGCCTCGTCGAGGGCGTCGTTGGCCCCGGTAGCGGAGTTGCGGTTGTAATAGAACGCGCTGCCGTGGAACGTATTGCTCCCCGAGCGAGTTACCGCATTCACGAATCCCGCCCCACCGCCGTAGACCGCCGAGTACGGACTGACCGAGACCTGGAATTCCTGGATCGCCTCTTCACCATATAAATACGGAATGCGATAACGCCCGATAATGTCAGCGAAGTAGTTGTTGGTGGCATTGGTTCCGTCAACGGTAAATGCATTTGAGCCATTTCCATTGGCGTACCCCGAATCTTCCCCGCCCTGCTGTCCCGCTACGCTGATCAGACCAGTATCACCGTCATAGCTGGTATTTGGCGTCAGCGCCGTAAAGTCGGTATAGCGGCGTCCATTAAGTGGCAGATCGTCGATGAACGACCGGTCAAGCACTGTACTCACCGAGGATTCCGCGGGCCGCAGTAGCGGCATCGTCCCCGTAACTTTTACTGTTTCCCCGCTCGCTCCCACCGCCAGCCTGAGATCCTGCGACGTAACGTTTCCCACCATTACTCGCACCAGCGCCTCGACATCGTGGAAACCTTTTCCAGTGGCGGTGACGGAGTATGTTCCCGGCGGGAGCGCCAGGAACTGGTAAAGTCCGGCGTGATTTGCGACGGCGGACTGTTCCACTCCAGTCGCCAGATTGCGCACAGCAACCGACACTCCCGGCACGACTGCTCCCCTTTGATCGGTGACGCGACCTCCGATTGCACCCGTTAGTACTGCGTTTTGAGCCGGCGCCTGGAGCACGCTCGCTAATACGAGCAGTGCGGAGAGGAACAAGCGGGTTGTAAGGACGATTAGAGTTGCGGTGAGTACACGGAACGATTCCGAGTTGGCTTTCATTGATTTGACCTGTACGTAAGGCGAAAGTTCATGTGTTGGCTGCCCGCTCATTTGAGTTCCGCCAGTAGCGAAACCGTGTTGTTCCCATTATTAGAACCCGAACGGAACCTAAGTCTCTCGTAGACAGGCAGATCGTCACGGGTGGCAGACCTAAGTAGGGCTTTGAACCCCTACTGCTGATCTCATCGCCAGTTTCCCTTTCGAAGTCTTGATGCTGGTCGAGGGTTAACAGCTATAGCGACGCAGCGTCGCCGGCGGATGGCATTCCTGAATTCGCCGCCGAGGTGAAGGATCACGTCCCCTCAGGCGAGAAACCAGAAGCGGCAACCTTACGTGCACATAGTTAGGGAAAGTTAAAGCAAGTGTTAATTTCTGATGAAAAAATATTCACAACTAATGTGTTTGCCGTTCAATCGCGATGCCCAATGTCTATGGCACAATTGTCCTCGTTGGAAGATCATGATCGGGCGACAATTTGCGCATGGCGATTCCGATGGCCACGCTGCAGCTTTCCACGCTAGATTCGCTCCATGTCCCAGTCTCCAAACCCAGCCGCGCCGCAGCAGGTGGCACCTCTGCTTGCGTTGGCCACTACGTTCCTCAGGGCCGGGCGACCCGGCGATGCGATCGCACCATTGCATGATGCAGCGCTGCTGCAGCCCTCCAATCCCATCATCCAGCACGATCTCGGCCTCGCCTGCCTCGAGGTCGGCCGCCTACCGGACGCGATCGCGGCCTTGCAGCGGGCCGTCGCCGGCAACCCGCGTTACACCGATGCATATTTCCGTCTGGGAATTGCATTCGAGAAGCTGGGCAATGTCGCCGGGGCAATCGCTGCGTACGAGCGCGCCACGGAGTTGCTCCCATCTCTGGCTGAGGCGTGGTTCCGCGCCGGCGCCCTGTTCTATACGCTGGGTTATCGCGACCAGGCGATCGGCTGCTTCCGGCGCGTGGCAGCCACCGGAGACAGCAACAACTTCAGCCGCCTGGGAAGGGCGCGGGCGCTGCTGACCGAGGATCGCCATCAGGAAGCCGAACACGTATTGCGCGAGACGCTGGTGGCCGATCCGAGAAACGCCATGGCTTATGACTTGCTGGGCAATCTGCTTACTGAGTTCGGCCGTTTCGACGAAGCCCATGCATGCTTCGAACGCGCGATCGCGATCGCGCCGATGCTGGCGGGAAGCTACTACGAACTGGTCCGCTGCCGCCCGGTTACGCGTGGTGATGACGGTCTGCTTCAAGCGATGCAAGCCGCCTTGGCCACGCCGGGACTGGAGGCGGTGCAACGCTTGCGAGTTCACCTCGCCATCGGCAAGGCGGCGGAGGATCTTGGCGACTACGCCCTGGCCATGCAGCATTGCGACGCCGCGGACGCGGTGCGTCGGGGCACGGTGCGGTTCGATTCGGCCGCGTTCTCCGTCGAGATCGATCGCATGATTGCCCGCTTCACGCCGGAATTAATCGCCCGCGCCCCCGAACTCGGCAGCCCCTGTGCGACTCCGGTGCTGATCCTCGGCATGCCGCGGTCCGGCACAACTCTGGTAGAGCAGATTATCTCCGTGCATCCCGAGGTCGGGGCCGGCGGCGAGTTGCACTTCTGGAACCAGCGCGGGGCAGAGTGGCACCGTGCTTTTTCGGACGGCGACGCCGCGGCTGGAAACGCCGCGGCCGGAAACGAGACGACCTTCGTCCTCTCGGAGTTTCTGACTAAGGCCGCAGCAGACTATCTCGGTCTGTTGCGCGCGATTGCCCCCAAGGCGGGACGAGTGACCGACAAGATGCCGTTCAACTTCCTCTGGGCCGGGCTCATCCACATGGCGTTCCCGGGTGCACTCATCATCCATTGCCGCCGCGCTGCCATCGACACGGCGCTGTCGATCCATCAAACTCATTTCCGTCCGGGTCTGGCGTTTCCTACCGGAGGCGCTGAACTGGTCGCGTATTTCCGCGACTACCAGCGGCTCATCGACCATTGGCGGAGCGTGCTGCCGGCGGAGCGCTTCCTCGAGGTCGATTACGAGGACCTGACCCGCGCGCCCGAACCAGTCATCCGGCGGATCATCGCGGCCTGCGGCCTGGCGTGGGACAACGCATGCCTGCGCCCCGAATCGAATCCGCGGGCGGTGAACACGCCCAGCAAGTGGCAAGCCCGGCAGCCCATTTATCGCACCTCCGTCGCGCGCTGGCGACGTTACGAACCCTGGCTGGGACCCCTGCGCGCGCTCGTCGAAGGGACGGAACGCGAACAGTCTGGCTGAGCGAAATCAATCCACAGTCGCTTTTCCTTTGGTGGATGTATACGTCGAACTGTCGACCGTGTCATAGAACGTAACGTACGGATGATAGGTTCCTGCCGTCGAGTAGGTGTGGCTGCCGCTTACCTTGAATGGTCCGCCTGGGTTGCCCGTGATCGTACCCGTAGACGTTGACGTTGCTCCATCGCCCCAGTAAATTTTCGCTGTAAAATCGGATGACGTCGCCGCCGGAGTGCCATCCACAAAGCTCGCCACGTCTCCGGTGAATTCTACTCCGTGCGTCGCAGTGAAGCTGTCTCCTGTGCCGCCTATCGCGCTCAGCCGTCCAAGCGCACCTGCAAGGCCCTCGGCCACCCAAATCTTGTGGTCGGGGCCCACGGCGATCGAGTTGCCGAGCGCGTTGAGAGCAGTGAGCGGCACTGTGCTAACCACGCCTTTCGTTGTTACGCGCCCCGCCGCATTCGGATACCCTTGCGCATACCAGAGGGCGCCATCGGGCCCTGAAACGATGCCATCCTGAGCGTTCTGCATCTGCGCCTTGTACTCCGTCACTACTCCTGACGTGGTGATTCTTCCGACCGCGCCGTATGCCGTATTTTCCAGGAACCAAAGGTTCCCGTCCGGTCCGCTGGTGATCGCGCTTAAGTTCGAGGGATTGGTCTTGGTCGGATACTCGGCCAAGGCGACGCCCGCAGTGCTCATCTTCCCGATCTTGCTCGTCGCATCCTCGGTAAACCAAATGTTGCCATCGGACCCAGCGGCAACGTCCAGCGGAGCGCTCGATGGCGTCGTTGTCGGAAACACACTGATCGTTCCGCTTGTCGTGATGCGCCCAATTGCTGAGCAGGCGCAGCTGTTGGCGTAAATATAAGGGAACCACAAGTTCCCGTCGGGCCCGGAGGTGATCCCGAAGAAGGAATAGCCGTTCGCGGGGTATTCGGTGACCACTCCCGATACCGTAACTTTTGCAATCTGTTCCGCATTCGACTCGATAAGCCACAAGTTCCCATCCGATCCGGCGGTAATTCCGACGGGATCGGCATCAGCAGTGGGAAGCGGGTAGGTCGTCACTACGCCCTCCGGCGTCATCTTGCCCACGCCATTCGCGGGATAGCTCATCGTGAACCAGAGATTGCCATCTGGGCCGGCGGTGTCAAAACCAGAGATGGCACCGGCACTCAAGGAAAAGTTGCCGGTCACTGTGGCGGCGGTGGTCATGCGGCCAATATTGCTGCTGACCGACCCCGTGAACCACAAGTTCCCATCCGGTGCCGAGACTATCGATGGTGGGTATTCGAAGGTGGGAAACAAGGATGCGTATTCTGTTACCAGACCCGTCGATGGCGCCACCTTGCCCACGAGGTTACTCAACTCGGTAAACCATATGTTCCCATCCGGCCCGGTCACAATTCCCGTGTATCCCACGTGTCCACTTTTCAAGGCATATGGTGTCTCCACGCCCGCCGTCGTCACCCTTGCGACGTGCGACAACTCAGTCAGCCAAAGATTCCCATCCGGCCCCGACGTGATGCCCAAGGGCAGGTCACCGAGGGCATAGAACGTGATCACGCCCTTCGTTGTAATCTTGCCCACCTGGTGCTCGAGTCCGTTCTGCGGATTGACGAACCACAAATTTCCGTCCGGCCCCGCAGTAATCTGGCCGAAGTTGAAGCCGAGCGCCGAATACACCTGAAACGTGCCCAAGTTCTCCTTGCTGGAATAGGAAGTGATCTTGCCCGCTGTGGTGATCTTGCCGATTTCGTAGTCCCCACTCTGCTTCTGTTCCACGAACCACAAATTTCCGTCCGGTCCGGCGGTGATGCCCTGCGCGAAAGCTCCAGCCACCAGCGAATACTGGACGATGTTGGTGCCGCTCGTGCTGATGTGGCCAATCTTGCCCGCCATCGTATCGGTAAACCACAAATTTCCGTCCGGTCCGCTGGCAATGCCGTATAGCGCCTGCGCGTTCGGGACCGGAAATTCCGTGATCACTCCGGCCGTCGTGATGCGGCCCACCTTCTGCCCACCCAACTCCACAAACCAAAGGTTGTTGTCTGGACCAACAACCATGGTGTAAGGCCAACTAGCGCGGCCGGGCGGAATTGTGTAATCGGTACTGCCGGCTGCAACCTGAGCGAGGATTGCCCAGCCGACAAGCGAAATCAGAATATTGACGAGAACACAGGTGGCAGATCTCAAGCGGAACCTCCTTACTTTGCCCCAACAAACGGCGGCGATTCTCCCGCCTGTCTCTTTTCGTGTCAATGGCACTTTTCGGTAGTGCTACTTTGAATTCAAGTAGCCCGACACCCACTTTTCAACCGGATTGTCGCCACCCGTCTGAAATCTGGAGCCAGTTACAGCCGATGTTGGGCCATATGCGAGTCATCTTTGCCACATCCTGATGTGGCGTTGCGCGTGTCCAATCCGCGAACTGTGTCGGCGCCGGCGTCACTTTCGGAGACCAGGATTACAAAAATGTAATCTCGGCGTAATGCTGGCGTCTCCTTCTGAAACCTAAGCTTCTGGCCTCGGTGCATTGACCGCTTGCGCCAAGCCCTGTTGGAAATTGAAGAACAGATTGAAAAACAGATCGAAAAACAAAAGATGAGAACCGCCACGAAGTCCCCACTCGAACCGTACGTGAAGAAGAAAATCCAAGAAGGAGAACGGTACATGTCTCGAAAAATTCAGGCTCGAAATAAATCTCGGAATAGGTCTCGGATCAACCGTCTGCGTCCGCTCGCCGGACTGCTGGCGACTGGGCTGAGTTGTGCTGGGTTCGCCGCTGCCCAGTCTAAGGAATACCCGACCTACACCGTCGGTCCACAGCTGAACGGTTCGTGGGTCGTGAGCGACGGCGCGGTCATTACCCCGGCCGGCACCCAAGTCAACCTCGGGATTCGGGTCCGCGCGAAGGCCATCGCGCTGAACCCCAATGCTAAGACTCACACTGCGGCTGTGCTCACTCTGGGTACGTCGACGAGCGACGGCAACGGAGCCGTCGAAGTGTTTGACACCCAGACCGGCGTCGTCCTGCAGAACTACATCCCAGCCGGAGGAAACGATCCGAGCGGCAGCTATAGCGGCATCACCTATTCGGCGGACGGCAAGCACCTGGTGTTCAGCCAGGACAGCAGCAACGTCACCATTGCCAATGTGAATGCGCAGGGCTTGCTGTCAGACAACGCCCAAGTCTACGTAGCGCCTGACAATTCCTTCATCACCTGCTTTCCGAACAGCCCGCCAGCCTCTTATGGCAACCCCTGCGGCTCGTTCTATAGTGGATACACTTCTTATCCTGGCGGCGTCGCGCTCACCAAGGATGGCGCAAGCGCCTATGCCCTGCTGAACCAGAACGACACGCTCACCCAGATCGACTTGACCGCGAATCCGCCGGTGCAGGGTACGCAGATCCGCGTTGGCAACGCTCCCCACAGCATCGTCATCAACAGCAGCGGAACGACCGCCTACGTCAGCAACGAGGGTGGCCGGGCGGCTACTGAGGGCGACTTCCAGATCAACTCCGCCGGCACTGAAATCGTCGCCGACCCGTTCGTTGGCGCCGCGATCACGGGCACCGTTTCTGTGGTTGATCTGTCCTCGCTGACGGTCACCGATACCATCGCGACCGGTCTGCACCCGACTGGGATGGCGTGGTACGGATCGTCCCTGTTGGTCGCCAATACCTATAGCGACACCATCTCGGTTATCAACACGGCCAGCAACGTGGTGGAGCGGACAATCAACCTTGGGCTGCCGATCGGAGTACCCGGCCAGGGATCCGCTTATGGCGCCGCCCCGAATTCGATTGCTGTCGATGCCAAAAACGGCATTGCCTACGTCGCGCTTTACAATGCCAACGCGATCGCGGTGGTCGACCTCAGCCCCGGCGCACCGAACCCCGTCGTGGGCATGATCCCGGTAGCCTATGCGCCGAGCTCGGTCGTGCTGGACGCGAAGACTAGTCAGCTCCTCGTCGCCAACGACAAGGGCATCGGGACGCGTGAATCCTTCGAGTGCGACCACGGCGTCTGCGGCTACAACACCCACCAGGACAATGGCACCGTCAGCATCGTCCCCGTACCGGATAGCGCGACCTTGGCGACGATGACGAGCCAGGTTTTCACCAACAACCACTGGGATCTGGCGGAAAATATCGCGTCTGCCAGCGGTGGCAACCCGAAGACCAAGCCGGTCGCACTGCCGAAAAACATCGGCGATCCGTCGCTGATCAAGCATGTGTTCCTGATTGTCCGTGAAAACCGCACCTACGATCAGGTTCTAGGCGACGTGGCCGCCGGCAATGGCGACCCCTCGTTGGCAGTGTTCGGCGACGGCGCCGCAGCCGGGGGCACGCCGGTCACTCCGAACGCCCACTTATGGGTGCAGCGCTTCCCTCTCCTGGACAATTTCTACGACCCAAGCCGCCAGTCGGCTGACGGTCACCAGTGGATCCAGGAGGCCATGGCGCCTTACGCCGACGACGTCCAGTCGCCTGACTGGGTCCGCAGCTACCCGGGCGGAAACGCCGGCGATGCACTCGCCTACCAGAAAAAAGGCTTCCTGTTCTCGGAAGCCGAGGCCGCCGGTCTCCCAGTGAAGATCTACGGCGAATACATCGAGAACGATCTGTATCTACAGCCGGACGGATCGTACGGGCCGAACGGCGAACCGAGCTGGACCCAGTTTTATGCCGACTCGCAGTGCTTCGAGGGCGGGCCTGCTTGCGCAGCGCCTGGCACTCCGGGCGAGACGACGCTGGCCTATCAGAACGAGATCCTGGCACAGTCCTCTATTCCGGCCGTGTCTAACTACATGGTCAAGAACTTCCCATATTTCGATCTGACCATCCCCGACCAGTTCCGCGTCGATCTGTGGGTGCAGGACTTCAATAATGACGTCGCAGCCGGTACGGTACCTGCAATGGAACAGCTGTGGATCATGGACGACCACACCACCGGCCCGCCGTCCCCGCAGGCCGAACAAGCCGATAACGACCTGGCCGTCGGGCGCATTATCGACTACATCAGCCACAGCCCCATTTGGTCCTCCTCGGCGATTTTCATCGAGGAAGACGACGCGCAGAACGGCGTTGACCACGTCGACGGTCATCGCAGCCCGGGCTATATCATCAGCCCGTACGCGGTACAGAACGGACCCACCGACCACACCTACTACTCACAGGTCAACATGACGCGGACGATCGAGCAAATCCTCGGCCTGCCGCCCATGAACCAGTACGACCTCGTGGCGTCGCCGATGCGGACGGACTTCGTCAAGGGTACGCCGCCCGCGGATAACTTCCTGCCGTGGACGCACGTCCCGAACCAGATCCCGCTCGACCAGGGCGTTTCATCGGACCTGACCAAGGCCACGGACAGCCCCGCAGTCAAGGCCCTGAGGAAGGGTTGGCTCCAGAAGAAGGCGGAGATCTCCGCTGGCAAGATGCACAAGCCCGACTCCGAAGACCCGGACACGGTCAACCATTACAACTGGTATGAGTCCACCGGGTATACGCGGCCCTATCCTGGGGAGAAGACAGTTCGCCCGGCGAGCGAGTTCAACAACCCGGCACCCACCAAAGCAGACGACGACGACTAAAACAGGTTCCGACTGCAACAGCCCCTCTCCCCGATGACCGGGGAGAGGGTTTTTTATTTACGCCCCTCAAATGATGAGCCTGCACGCCACGCGCAGCATTTTTCTTGTGAGCGGTAACTTCTAATCTGAACACCGATCGCGCCGCCCGTTATAATCACGCCGATGGCCAGCGATGTCTTTCTCTCGTGGGCGAACCGCACCGTGCTTCGCCCGGGCCGCGAAGAGCCCTACCTGTCCATTCAGGACATTGTCGTTTTCGTCCGCGATCTGGAAGTGAGTAAGCCGTTCTACCTCGAACAATTGGGCTTCGAACTCATCACAGAACAACGCCTTCCCACCGGCGAACGCTGGATCGAAGTGGCGCCTCCCGACGGCAGCGCGAATCTCGCGCTGGTTGAGCCCAAGCCCGACGCGCCGGAATACAAGCTGATTGGCGGCTACCGTTGGGTCCTGTTCATGACCGAAGATGTCCACGCCAAATACAAAGAATGGAGCGAACGCGGTGTTCGTTTCTCGACTGCTCCGGAGACGCCTGGGTGGGGCGGCACCTATGCGCGTTTCGAGGATCCGGACGGGAATGCGTTTGGCCTGGAAGGTTTCGATGAGGTGAAGCAAAGCCTGGAGTCGCGCCGGCGGGCGCACGCCGAGAAACTCGAATCCGAACGCCGCACCGCCCAGGAACTTGAAATCGCGCGGCAGGTGCAAGCGCGTTTGTTTCCCCAGATTCAGCCGGAGTTGGAAACGGTAGAGTACGCGGGCATGTGCGTGCAGGCGCGCCAGGTGGGAGGAGATTATTTCGACTTTCTGAACCTTGGGCCGCAGCGGCTAGGGTTGATCATCGGCGATGTTTCCGGCAAGGGAATCGCCGCCGCTCTGCTGATGGCGAATTTGCAGGCCAGCCTGCGCAGCCAGTCGGCACTGGCCTTCGAGCAGCCCGAGGCGTTGCTCCGGTCTGTGAACCGCCTCTTCTATGACAACACCGGCGACAGCGCCTATGCCTCGCTTTTGTTTGCGGAGTACGACGAGGCGACGCGGCGACTGCGCTACGTCAATTGCGGCCATTTGTCAGGTCTTTTGGTAAGAAGCGACGGCCAGGTCGATCGGCTCGAGTCCACCAGCACGCTGCTCGGGCTGTTCAGAGACTGGAATTGCTCGATACAGGAGCAGCGGCTCTCTCCCGGGGACGTGCTTGCGCTTTACACTGATGGCATCACCGAAGCCAGTAACGAGCGCGGAGAGGAATTTGGCGAGCGCTGCCTGATCGAATCGCTGCAGCAACATCGGGACCTGCCGTGCCAGGATTTGTTGACCGCAATCGTGGACGGTGTTCGGCAATTCAGTTTTCAGGAGCAACACGACGACATCACAGCGATCGTCGCGAAGTTCAAGGCAACCAGCTGACTTGTCATTCGGTAACGTCCGTAAAGTCAGTTGGTTAGTGGTGGGCGCTGTAGGATTTGAACCTACGACTTCCACCGTGTGAGGATGGCACTCTACCGCTGAGTTAAGCGCCCACTGCTTTCTATTCAACCAGTTGCGGTGGTTTCCGTCAACGGCGTGGAAGCTTTTGGGGACGAAATTGGTGATCGCATGACTGCGCAGGTCCCCTTCGCTCACTGACAAGGCGGTTTATTGACAAGGTCCCCATGCGGGAAGCAGTCTTTCGCCAAATGCGAACCCATAAACGCCGCAACCGCAAAGCCTGGCGGCCCATTTTCTAAATCCGAACCCGGGTTGACGGCCTTTACCGTTTCGGCTAATGCGTCCTTGTAGGCTGTCCACTCCTTCGCCGATATCGCCACACCCGACGGAATCCATGTTGCCGCGGCTCCAATCAGGTACATCGGCTTCCATTGGTTGGCGTCTCCGAAAGACACCCTGACTGCGATGAGTTTTTCGTTCTCGATAACCGGATGATAGGTAATCGTGAGTCCACCTGCCGCGCTCGCGACGATGGGCGGAGGATCTCCCTGATAGCGTCCGATGGATTCGATGAGCAATTCAATGGGTCGAGCAGTCGAGCTCGATTTGTCTTCCCGGATGCACGGGGGCGTCGAACTTCCATTGATCTCGATACGATCGCCGTTGTAGCCAACGCTGGTGGCCTGTCCTGGGACCCGACAGATCTTCGCCCCGTACGTAGTCACCAGCTCTCGATAGGCATTGGTGGACTCAAGCGGGAGCGGCACATCCCCCCACACGACAACTTCTTCCGCGCCACCCTCCTCGATGGCGTGGATAATGGAATCGCCCGAGCTGCCACCCGCGCCCACGATGCCAACGACTTTATGGCAGGGCGGATTGCGCATCGCGAGATATTCATCCCCCGTCATAATCTTTCCGGCCTCTGACAGTTCCCTCCGTACCTTGTCGGTATTCAAATCGGGGATCGCATCAGTGATTCGAAGGGGCCTGAGCAAGCCGGTCGCGATAATGAGCGCCTCCGTTACGATCTCGGCATGCCCGTCCTTATCCACTACCTTCCACTCCCCTGCCTCTGGCAGAACCTCGACCGGGCTGGTTTGAAGATAGGCGGCTTTCGCGTCCAGCAGGCCTTCGAGATTGGCGGCAATGACAGCTTCTCGCGCAATTCGCTCGCCCTTGTTCACATGATCGAAGTGCTTGGGGTCGGTTAAGTGAGCATTCGTGAACGCATCGGCAAGGTCTGTCTGCCAGACTTCCGGAAGGCCTTGAAGGTTATTCCAAAAGGATTGAGCTCCGTAGACTCTCACTGGAGTGTCCATGTTCTTGGCGGCGGCCGCGGCTGCAATGCCGTCTCCGATAATCGCAATAGTCCAGTGCGGGATCGCGCCGCGACGATAGGCCTCGGCGAGCTCCGTCGATTGCTCTTCCGACACAGTCTTCAGTCGCCCCTCAAAAGTCTTAAGGTCCTGGGCGCCCTCAATTACCGGCTTTCTACGGTTGCAGGCGACGAGTGCCACAAAGAGCGCGATCAACAGCGTCCGTCTAGAGCTGGTGGCAACCTTCACGGCTCCTCCCCCCAACCCGGTCGGATGTCCGGGTTCCTCGGAAAACTTTGCTATTGGATTCGACCTATGTCAAGCGATCGGCGCGTAGCAAAGTAGACGAAATCGAATTTCGTCAGATGCCAAATCGGAAGCTGTCTGATTCATCACAGAATTCCTGGCAAACCGATTCTTTCCGACACAAATACCAGAGCCCGTCCGTTCAACACGCTAGTTCCCAGTTTGTGAGCCTTCGCCGGCGTGGCGCGCGCCGAACTTGTCTCCGAAGAAGTCGCCCTTGTTCCAGGTCGGCGTGGCATCCTGCTGCGCCAAGTCGTAGCCGACCAGGAAGTTGACTCCGGCCGCCTTCGCGCCGGAGCCGTAGTCGAGCACCTGATCCATGTTGTCGAGTGGCGTGTGATATTTCGTCACCATCCATTCCTTCTGCAGTTTCAATCCGTCGATTCTTGGATCGATGCTTTGTATCCCGTCGGCGACATCCACCGCCGGAATGCCCTGCAGCACGAAGGAATACTGGTCGCTGCGAATAAAGAAATTTTCCTCCGGCATGGGATCGGGACTGAGGGAATACCCGATTCGTTTCGCGGCCGACTGCACCTGCTGCTCCAGGCTGGAATGCTCGACGCCCAGCACGATCAGGTCCTTCATGTCGTAATACAGCCCGGGCGCTCCGTCGATGTTGAGATCCGCAACAATCGCACTTCGCGGCACCGTGGGAAAGTTCGCGTAATAATCGGACCCAAGCAATCCCATCTCCTCGCCGGTAACAAAAACAAACAGGACGGAGCGCCGCGGCGCCTTGGGCAGGCTGGCGAACGCGCGTGCGATTTCCAGCAGGCTGGCCGTGCCGGAGGCGTTGTCGAGAGCGCCGTGGCATACGTTATCGCCATTGACCGGCGGGCAGATTCCCAGGTGATCGACATGTGCGGTGTAAACCACATACTGTCCGCGCAGCGCCGGATCGGAACCCGGGACCTCGCCAATGATGTTCGGGCTATCGGCCGAGGTCTGTGTACTGATCGCGTGGATGCGGGCGGTGACGGGAAGAGCCAGCGACTGCGGCTGGCCGGCCCGCGCCGTGTCGAAGATCTGCGCCAAAGTCTTGCCGGCGCCGGCAAACAGCTTCTCCGCCCCGGATTGACTGAGAAACGCACCCCCGCGAAGCTGTGGAAAGGTGTTGTGCGGGCTGCCGTTTTTCTCCAGCCATTCCATGCTTCCCATTTGCACCTGCGGCACAATCCAATCCCACGGATAGCGCTTTTGATCGTCCGGCGTCATCATATCCAGGTACCCCACGGCGCCGTGCGCCACCGCGTTCCGTTGCTTCACGAGGGAATCGGAATAGTAGGCTCGTACCGTCGATGGGAACTTTGCCGGCGCACCGTCAATCACGACGACGATCTTGCCTTTCACGTCGACGCCGGCGTAATCGTCGTAATCGTGTTCCTTCGCGGTGACGCCGAATCCTGTGAACACGACCGGAGCCTCAATGCCATTGTCAGTCTTGATCAAGTCCCCGATTTGCACGTAATCCTTCAGGGGAACCAGGGCTTGCTCGCCGCTTTTATCTTGGTGACCAGTGTGGACCAGCACCAGCGAACTCTTGCCGTCGTCGAGCACCGATTTGCGCAGCGGCACGGTCTGATACCAGGTCCCGTTCACTCCGCCGGGATGCAAGCCTGCAGCTTCGAGTTGAGCTGCCACATAACGCGCTGCGATCTCATAGCCCGGCGTGCCCGGAGCTCGACCCTGGAGCAGCGAGTCCGACAAGAAACGCATATGCGCCCGAATGGCATCCGGCCGGATCGCATTCATGGCCGCCTGCTCAGCCACGGACGGCGATTCCTGGGCCGCAGCGCCAATACCAAGACAGCCGATGATGACAAACCACACTAGGCAGCGTTTCATAAGGGGTAAGGCTCCTGATTCGATTTTAGGGTGCGGATCGCAGAGTGGGACGCCGTAGCCAAGGGCAACATCTTGGACCATTCTGCCCAAGTTCGCAAGCACAGGCTCAGCAATCACTTACGAGTAACATTCAGATCTTTACCAGTGCACCAAATTCGTGGCCGGCCATCATTTTGAGGCAACAAAAGAGCATGGTAGCCTTACTACAGCACGACGAACCGGGCTCGATGCTGTGATTCGTCTTCTATAGCTTCTATAGCTTCTCTTTTGTATGCCAGGTGATTCCAGGCTCTCCCGATCTCCCCTAACCTCCTCATTGGCAGGGACTTCCCGTAGTTCGCCCAACCACGAAAATGCGCAACTTTCGAGCTGCGCCGGGGTTGAAATTAATGTGAGCACCGCCGCCATGGATCGGGGTATCCTGATGGCCGCAATGGGGCCGCAGGCAGCAGCCAGTTTGCCCGCAGCGGTAACGGGCGGGGAGTCTTCTACCGACGCGGAAGTAATGCTGCGCGTAAAGGCTGGGGACCAGTCTGCCTTCGATTATCTGGTGCAGAAATACCGCCGGCCGCTGGTGAATTTCATGTACCGCATGGCGCGGAACCAAGCGGCAGCAGAGGACCTGGCGCAGGAAGTTTTTCTGCGCGTCTACCGCTCGCGGGAGAGTTACGAGGCCAGCGCCAAGTTCACCACCTGGCTGTATCGCATCGCCACCAACCTGGCGGTGAATCACGCCCGCGACACCCGGCACGAACGTCCGGAAGTGAGCGTGAGCATCGACGAGACCAACGACGACAGCAGCACGACCACGCTGCAGTTGCCCGATGGATCGCTCACGGCCGAGCAGGCCATGGTGCAGCAGGAAAGGCTGCAGGCGATCCGCAGCAAAGTCGAAGCGCTGCCGGAGCAGCAAAGATTGGCAGTAATCATGCACAAGTATCAGCAGATGGATTACAAACAGATTGCCGAAGTCCTGAAGAAGAGCGAATCGGCAACGAAATCGCTGCTCTTCCGGGCTTATGAAACATTGCGCGACCAGTTAAAAGAATTCTTATGATCCAAAATTGCAAAGGCGAAGTTGCAGAGTTGAAGCTGGAGAGGCGAAGAGAGTTGAGGGGATGAGGTTATGAATTGCGATGAAATGCGCGAAAGGATTCCGGACGTAGCGGCTGGATTGACGGAGATGAACCCCGTTGAGAGTCAGCACGTGGCCAGTTGTGCGGCGTGCACCGGGAAGCTGGCGGAGTTCCGCCAGACTATGGCGCTGCTCGACGAATGGCGGGCGCCCGAGGCATCGCCCTACTTTGATGTGCGGCTGCGGGCGCGGTTGCGGGAAGAAATGGACAAGCCGCAGGTGGGCTGGGTGCAGTGGTTCCGGCGTCCGGTGCTGGCGGCCGCGCTGACGCTGCTGATGGGATTGGGCGTGGGCATGTTCTTTGTCCGAGGCTGGGAAGGGTCGGGAGCCGACAACTCGCTGTCCGGTAATTTCGGAATGGCGGAGCCCGGCACGGCGGTGGGCGACTTGCAGGCGCTCGACAGCAACCACGAGCAGTATTCCGATCTGGAGTTGCTCGATGATCTGCAGGTGCAACCGGATACGGTTGATCAGTAAGGCTGGAGGAGATTTGTTGAGCGGGGCTCCAGAGTTGTGACGGAAACACCTTTGGGGCCGCTGGCTGTGCCGAGTTGCAGAGATCCTTCGCGAGACAAAAGGCGTCTCGCTCAGGATAACAATTCGGTCGCGAAAATACTGGGGAAGCAGGGGATTTTTGAAGCGCGCGAGGCACATCACGCGATGGTTGGCTACGAGTGTGGCCGTTCTAGCCCTTTCCCTGTCTTGCCTGGCCCAGAGATACTCCTACCAACCCTCCGCGGCGAGAGCGCAGGCTCCGTCGCACCCCGCGGGGAATCCCGCACCCCGCGCCCAGGGGGCGCCTCACCAACCTCAACGCCGCGCCGGGGATTGGTTGCGGCAACACAAGGATTTACCCCCCGGTGAGCAAGAACGAGCATTGCAAAATGACCCGCACTTTCGCTCCCTGCCGCCCGCGCAACAGCGGCGGTTGCGACAACAGTTGAGATATTTCGCGAGCCTTCCGCCGCAGGAACAGCAACACGTTCTGCAGTTGATGGACCGCATGGGGAACCGCGGGAGAGTATGGAACGGCTTGACACCCGAGCAGCGGCAACGGGTGCAGCAGATTCATAATCAGATACTTGCGCTTCCACCAGACCGACAGCGCATGGTGAGAAGCACGATCCGCGATTTGCGAGCCATGCCTCCTACGCAGCGCGAACAGGTCATCGATTCGGAGCGCTTCAGGAGCACGTTCTCGCCCCAGGAACTCGGAATTCTGCGCGAAGTTACTCGCTTGCCGCTGGCGCCTGCGGAAGGCGGCGGAGAGCCGGCGCCGCAGGAATAGTTTCTTCATCTCACCTTCTGCGTGGCGGCGTAAGGAAACACGACCGGTTGCGGCGCCTGGAATGCCCACTTCTCGCAAAGAACGCGAGAAATGGGGCACCCACGCTTTTGCCGGATGTCGTCAGTAAACCCAGCTTGTCAACTGTCTGGAATTTCCATTTCTTCGGCTGAAAGGGGGCGCTACTCCTACCATTACGAGCGCAGCAGGTTTCTGGCTACGAATAATGCGTTCGCTGGGCGCTCTCCGAGCCTGCGCATGAAATAGGGATACCATTCGGTGCCGAATGGGATGTAGACGCGCATGCGCCATCCGTCTTTCACCAGGCTCTGCTGCAGGTCGCGGCGGATGCCGTAGAGCATCTGGAACTCGAAAGAGTCGCGGGCAATTTTTTCGCTGGTGGCGAAGGCCTGCGCTTGCCGGATCATGTTCGGGTCGTGCGTGGCCAGGCCGTGATAGACGCCGCTCTTCAGCAGAATCTTCATCAGCCGGACATAGTTGGCATCGACTTCTTCTTTTTTTTCAAGCGCAATGCTGGCAGGCTCTTTGTAGGCGCCTTTGCACAGGCGGATGCGGATGCCTTCGCTAAGCAGTTTTTCGACATCGCTCTCCGAGCGCTTCAAATACGCCTGGATGACAGCGCCGACGCTACCTTGATTTCCCGGCGCGCGGTGCAGTTCGTGAACGAAATCGAGCGTGCGCTGAGTGTAGGGCGAGCCTTCCATATCTACCCGCACGAAACCGCGCGGCTGCATGGCGGCGGCCCTCGCGACCAGTCCGGTGACCAGATCACGGGCTAGTTTTTCATCCACATCCAGCCCCATGTGAGTGAGCTTCAAGCTGACGTTGGCGTCGAGGTGGCTGGCAACAATAGCATCGAGAATCTGCTGGTAGAGCTGGGCGCTGTGGCGCGCTTCGTCGGGATTGGTGACGTTCTCGCCTAAGTTATCGATGCTCACGCTCATGCCTGCTTTATTGACGGCTTGCGTGGCGCGGACGGCGTCGGCGATTTCGGTTCCGGCCACGAAGCGTCCGGAAACGCGGCGGCCGAGTGCGGAACGCTCAGCAAACCCGCGCAGCGTCTGGTTCTCCGAGAGGCGCACGAAGAGCGTTCTCAACATCGCCCACCTGCCGTGTTATGAGGCGCGAGGAAAAGGCACGAAGAAAAGTAAGAGGGAGAAATGCCTGAGGATTGCATGGAGATCACAGAAATTTGTATCACAACTCGGAGTGTGCGGCAGTGATCGGCCACCCGGGGCAATTCAGAATGACAAGCTACTCCGGCGCGAATTTGCGCGCTGCATACGATGCGGCGGAGACTACGCCGCGCTCCGGGCGGGTAAGAAATCAACGCTAATCCCATGTCTCGCAAAAACGACGAGACATGGGGTCCCCCGGCGATCCGGTGTGCTCAAAGCCGGAACCGCTGTTAGAATCCGCCTCATGTCCGGACGCGCTCTCAGGACTGTATCTCGCGTTGTGTTTTTCCTTTGCGGTGGGACTTCGCTTTTCACCGGTGTCCCTCACGTGATGCTGCAAGGCATCGACATGCCGGTCCATCGCACCTGGTTCCTGTTTCCGGTCGCGCTGGGGGTCGTGGGAATTTTCAGCGTGACGGTGGCGGTGCTGCCTCGCGGGTGGATCGCGAAAGCCTGCAAGAGAGATCGGGAGGATGCAAGGTTGTTTTCAACGCCTCTCAAATGGCTCGGCGGCTTCGCGGCAGTTTCATATCTGCTGGCGCTTCTCGCCTATCTCGCTCCGCACAGATGGGATCTCAATCCCACGCTCATGCTTTCGCTTTGTCCTTTGTATTTCGTAAAGTTGGCGTTCGATCCCTCGCTGGTGGCGGTCTTTTTCATGCTTGCTCCCATGAACGCGGCGGCGTACGGCGCACTCGGAGTTACGTTGGGATACGCATGGTTGCGCTTTGGTAGACGGACGTCGGGTTGGACTTCCTGAAGCGAACGGCGGGTGCGGCCGGGCTTTGCCCTGGCCGGACAGCCGACGTGGCTGTCTCTACGTGTGGCTGTGGCTACGCCAGGACTTTATCCGCTGCCGGTGCGCCGCGCATCTGACGCACCTTTTCGTAGATTTTGCCGTATTCGCGGGCGCTGGCGTTCCAGGAAAAATCTTTGTTCATGCCGTTGCGCATCAGGACTTGCCAGGAAGTCTGGTCGCTGAAGGCTTGCAGGGCCTGCTTGATGGTGAGCAGCAGAGATTCGCCGATGTATTCGGTGAATTTGAAGCCGGTGCCTTTGCCGGTGCGGGCGTCCCAGGGTTCGATGGTATCGTCGAGGCCTCCGGTGGCGCGGACGATGGGAACGGTGCCGTATTTCAGGCTGTAGATCTGGTTCAGGCCGCAGGGTTCGTAGCGCGAGGGCATGAGGAACATGTCAGCGCCGGCTTCGATTTTGTGGGCGATGGCGTTGTCGTAGGCGACTTTCACGGCGATCTTGTTGGGGAACTGCTTGGCGAGGCGGGTAAACATTTCTTCGTAGGGTTTGTCTCCGGAGCCGAGCGCGACCATGATCATTTGTTCACGGGCCAGGCGATCGGCGATTTGCGAGATCAGGTCGAAACCTTTTTGCGCGGCGAAGCGGGAGACCATGCCGATGACGGGCAGCTTCGCGTCGGCAGCGGGCATGCCGAAGGCGGTGAGCAAGTCCTGCTTGCATTTGGCTTTGCCGGCGAGATCTTGCGGCGAAAATTTCGCCACGGCGAATTTGTCGGTCTGCGGGCTCCATTCGTCGTAGTCGACGCCGTTGAGAATTCCGCTGACGGTGGAGGCGCGGTCGTGCAGTACGCCTTCGAGGCCGAAACCATATTCGGCGGTTTGAATTTCCTGGCTGTATTTGCGGCTGACGGTGGTGACGTAGTCGGAATAAGTAAGCGCGCCTTTGAGAAAATTGACCTGGCCGAAGAATTCCATTTTCGACATGGTGAACAAGTCCCAGGGCAGCATCAGCAGCGGAAGCGTTTCGGGCGGGAACAGGCCCTGGTAGCCCATGTTGTGAATGGTGAATACCGTGGCCGCTTCGCGGAGCGCGGGATCTTCCGCATAGACGGTGCGCAGCAGGATGGGAACCAGCGCGGATTGCCAATCGTGACAATGAAAGACGTGAGGCACCCCGAGAATCTTGGAGGCTTCGATCACCGCGCGGGAAAACAACGCATAGCGCTCGGCGTTGTCGGGATAATCGCCGGCGGGAGTTCCGTAGAGGGCGTCGCGATCGAAATACGGAGGATACTCGACGAAGTAGAAGCGCACTCCGCCCTGGCTGCCTCCGGTGACGACGGAAGCGAAACGGTATTTGTCGTCGAAAGGGATGGTGATGCTACGGACTACCGTGGCCGGTTCGGTGAGCTTGGTTTGGCGGTAGCGGGGCAAGTAGACGCTGACCTGATGGCCCAGAGCGGCCAGAGCGCGAGGCAGCGCCCCGACTACGTCGGCCAGCCCGCCCGTTTTGGAAAATGGAACGCCTTCGGATGCAACAAATGCGATGTGCATGAGAGCGACAACCTCCAGGCTCCACTTTTCGCGGGCACAGGATATTATGAATATGTTCCCAGGGCTTGCAGGCTGGCGATTATTCGATAAAACCAGCCGACCAGCCAGTCTAATGCTCTGGGAAAAGAGGGTCAACGTGCCGAAGGTCGCAGCCGCGCGCCGTCCGCAAGCGAAGCCGAAATTGGGACAGCATTTTCTCGTCAGCGAGGAATATGCGGCGAAGATTGTCGACGCGCTGGGCGAAATTTCGCAAAGCACCGTACTTGAGATCGGGCCGGGACGCGGCATTCTTACTCACCTGCTGGCGAAGCGCGCGCGGCGCCTGATTGCGGTGGAGCTGGATCGCGTGCTGGCGGCGCAGTTGCGGTTGAAGTTCAGCATGGCGCGCAATGTAGAGATCATTGAAGCCGATATTTTGTCGATCGAGTTCGATTCGCTGTTTGGGCCGAAGCCGGGGCTGGGACGGCCGGGGATCGACTGGAAGCCGGAACCGGTGCGGGTGGTGGGAAATTTGCCTTACTACATCACTTCGGATATTTTGCTGCGGCTATTCGGGTTCGCGAAATATTTCGAAAGCATTGTGATCATGGTGCAGCGCGAAGTGGCTGAGCGGATCGCGGCGAAGCCGGGCGGACGCGAGTATGGAATGCTTTCGGCGACGGCGCAGCTTTATGGGCGAGTGGAGAATCTTTTTACGTTGCCCCCGGCGGCGTTTGTTCCACCTCCGAGCGTTCATTCGAGTGTGCTTCGTCTGACGCTCGATCCGCAACAGGAGCGGCTGGGCGTGGCCGGAGACGGCTTCATCGATTTTCTGCGGCTGTCGTTCGGGCAGAAACGCAAGACGCTGTGGAACAATTTGAAGGAGAAATATCCTGCGCCGGAATTGAAGCGAGCTTTGGCGGAAGCGAGGGTCAAGCCGGGCGCGCGGGCTGAGACTTTGAGCCTGGACGAGAGCGCTGCCATTTATCGCGCCCTGCGCGCGGCGACCGAAAATTCGTAGCGAAGCTCTGATTAGATTTCTTGGAAGTAACTTCAACCACAGAGGACACAGGGGATCACCGAGGACTGCGCGCCGCCCATTCAGAGCTTCCCCTGAGAAATCAGGACGGTCCGATTCGCAAGGCAGGAGGGTGCATGACCTCCGTTGTTCGCCATCCCGTGGTTGCCGGACGGTTTTATCCTCGCGATGCTGCGAGCCTGCGCGAGGAAGCGAATTCCTATCTTTTTCAAAACAATCCACCGCTGGACGCAATCGGCTGCATCGCGCCGCATGCCGGATATATGTATTCCGGGCACGTGGCGGGCGCGGTGTTTGCGCGGATTGAGATTCCGCAGCGTTGTATCGTGATGTGCCCGAATCATACCGGCGTGGGACGGGCGCTGGCGATCATGAGCGAGGGTGAGTGGGAAACGCCTCTGGGAAATGTGCTGATCGACAGCGAGCTGGCGGCAAATTTGAAGCTTCGTTATCCTGGGCTGCAGGAAGATTCGTCGGCGCATCGTGGAGAGCACGCCGCCGAGGTCGAACTGCCATTCCTGTTGCTGCGCCAGCCGAAGCTTACTTTTGTGCCGATTGCGTTGGGGACGACGCAGCTCGACGTTCTGGAACAACTCGGACTCGCGATTGCCGACGTGATCGCTGCGAGTAAAGACCCAGTGCTCATCGTGGCTTCGAGCGACATGAATCATTACGAATCTGACGCCGTGACGCGCGCGAAAGATCACTGGGCCATTGAGCGGATACTTACCCTCGATGCTCGCGGGCTGCACGAAGTGGTCGGGCAACAGAACATCAGCATGTGCGGCATGGGGCCGGCGGTGGCGATGCTGACGGCGGCCAGGAAGCTAGGAGCGAAGTCCGCGGAGCTCGTGAAGTATGCGACCTCGGGCGATGTTTCCGGCGAGCGCGATATGGTGGTGGGATATGCCGGGGTCGTGGTGCGGTGATCGCCGCGAGGGAATGCTTTCGCTCCGACGTGTGAACCAGCTGCCGAAAACTGAGCGCTGGACGTGCTGCGCCGCGCAAAAACTCGACGTGTCGTGGACTGTCTAAATCGCCCAAAAGCGCCCGACGCTGCGTTCCGTTCCGTGTCCCCAACCCCCTTTGAATCAGTCCTCCTAACGTCCATCGGTTCAATCACATCGGTAACTTTCGAGCGGGCTTAGGGTCCACTAACCTGTCCTGAAGACCAGCTCGGGGGGAATCTTCTATGGACGGCCGTTATTGGGCGTGGCTTGGAGTGCGTCTGATTGTGGGAGTGGTTCTGGTGGGCTGGGCATTCAGCTATCTGAGCCCGGGCGGCGGGAGCGGGGAAAAGGAATTTCAGCGCAGTCTGGACGCGTTGCAGAAGGTGCAGAGCGTAAGGATCGCGCTCACCACGGATGAGGTCGCCACGCAGCACTCTGAAATGCTCTGGGAGGTTTCCTGCCCGCAAGATGCTTACCACTACAAATGGCACATGGTGGACAGCAGTGCCGTTAATGGCGGCGAAATCAATCGCGACGAGATGCATGTAGGCAACGTCGAGTATGACCGTCAGGCCGACGATTCATGGTTGCCGGCAAAATATCCCAATGGGCTCAACCCCAGAAACCTGTGCTCGCGCCTGAACCAGGGCAGCGACAACGGCATGATGCCGGCGATTGTCACCATGATCAAGCGCGGCATCCTGCAAAAAGGCGACAAGAAAACGGTGAGCGGAGTGCGTTGCCGGGAATGGAACGTCACCCTCAGGGTAGGCAGAGGCCTGGAGCACGACACTGTTTGCCTGGGGCTGGATGATCACCTGCCCTACGAAATGACCGTGGACTGGCGGCACTTGCGGGCGGCTTATTCCGACTACAATTCCCTTCCCCTTACGCTGCCGGAGGCTGCGGTGCAGGCGACCAGCGCTACCAGCAGCTCGAATTGAGGCTGCGGCCGATGCAGGACAGCTACGAATGCCAGCCAGTTTGAAGAGAAGCTTTTAACCGCTAAGGTCGCGAAGAACATCCGCAAAGGTCGCAGAGAGGACTCGGGCGATGCGTGTTGAGTGCACAACCAAAACATTTGCGCGGGTCACGCTTCTTGCCGCGTGCGTGATGGCGGCAAGTTTTCCTACGCGCGCGCAGGACGCTTCTCCTTCCCTCGGCGACGTGGCGCGGCAGTCGCGCTCGCAACGGCAGCAAACGGACACCACTCCCAGCAAGGCGCAGGAACTTGCCGACCAGCTGCAGCAGGAGCAGGAAGAATCCGAGAACGCTCCGGTCGGGTACAAGACTTACAATGCCGGCGACTACCGGCTCTGGGTGCCGTTTCCATACGAGATCGAAGGGCGCGACCAGATCGGCACGGTGCTGGCGGGGTCGCGCGTGGGCGTCACCACCACGCAAGTGATGGCCGGCAATCCGCTGGCTTTTCCGGAGAATCTGGATGAAGCCACGGAACGCAATCTGTTCACCCAGGTCGCCCGGCTCTATTCCCAATATCCCAGCTGCGCACCGATCAAGCTGGGAGAACGCCGTGCCTACCGGTGCGGACTCCAGGGGGCATACCTGATGGGAGACCTGGTTTCGGGAACGATGGTGTTCCTCATTGGATCGGGCACAGTGATTCCCGTGATGTGCGCGAGCCCGGTAAATCAACAGTGCGTGAGTCACGACCGATTCGGTTATCACACCTGTGACAACCAGAATCCGACCTGGGGTGAAGTGCAGAAGACAAATGCGGAGATCCAGGCGCGATACCAGGAGCAGAGAACCTCGGCGCAGGTTTGCGATCAAATCATTTATCCCTCAATCCGCTTGCGGGAAGATTACGCCCCACGATCGTTCTCCGCGCCGTCCGGGAAGGGCACGGATCAGACTGGGGGGGCCAGGGCAGCCGCCAAGCTGCCCGCCTCCGGTAGAACGCAGACGATTGCAAAGAGCGATGCGGCGCAGGCCGGGGCGGCTCCTTCGCTGGCCGATGTGGTGCGCCAGTCGAAGCAAGCGAACGCGAATCAGCCAAAAGCTAAGGTAACGCTGGATGCGACGGACGGCGGCGGCATACCACCTGCCGGATTCAAGGCGGACACATTCTCCTACTGCCACGGTCAGGTTTTTTGCTGGCACGCGTATGTGTTTCTGCCTACGAACGCGGTGCGGCTAAAAGATTACGCCCCCGAATTCGTGTTCGAGGTTCCGTTTGATAAGGAAAGAGTGCTGCTGTTTGCGGGGCAAGCGCAGATCGATGCCGCCAGCCGGGGAAGCAAGGATCCCACTCTGGCGCTCTGGCGGGAGATCAATGCCACCGAGGGCTCGGTGGCGCTCAACAGCCTGCAGGCCGCCACGCGCGACGAGGCCACCATCGCGGGAATGCCCGGCTTTCTTACGCACTTCGAGATCAAGCGGAATGACACGGTCTGGGTGGGCGTGCGGGCCAACGTGGTGAGCCGCGGAGTTGAGCTCATGGTGGGCTGTTTGGCGCCGAAGACGCGATTTAGCGACGCCGATCAAGATTGTTCCACGCTGATTGATTCGTTGCGACTGCCATGAAAACGCGATCTTCAATTCGTTTGCTGGCTGGGATTGCGGCGGTGTGCTGCCTCGCCGCTGCTGGCTGGGCACAGGACGCTGGCCAGGGTGCATCGCTCGGCGATCTAGCGAGGAAGACGCGCCAGGAACACACGGCTAAAGACCACGTCGCTTCCAAGCAGGTGTTGAACGAAGAAAGCCAGTCGGCCACGTGGGTGGTGCATGCCTGCAAACGTATGCCCTGCTACTCGCTTTCGATAACGCTGCCCAAGAACGCGCAGTGGAGCAAGCCTGCTACCGGCCAGGTTTACGCGATCCTACCGGTGCCCGGACACGAATCTGACCCAGGGCACATCGTCCGCATGTATGCCGCTGACCTGCTCAACACCTACACCGTCGAGCAGGGCAAGCACGCGTTTCTGCAGGAATGGTTCTCACGGCCTTACTTCTTCGGGCAGGCGGCAAAATTCTTATTCGATGACCAGACCACGGTTGACGGCATTTCTGCCGTGATCACGCACTTCACGCTGCCGAACAAGGTGGGGCAATACCGCGGCCTCGGGCTGATTGCGGGCACTCCGGCGGGGACGGCCGGTTTCGCCTGCGTGTTCCGGGACGATGACTCAGGCGATGCCACCAGTGTTTGCGAGAGCGTACTGAATTCCGGGCGGATCAGTGTGATGGAAGAGACCAGACCGAAACGCCAGGCTGCGGACGACGATGATGAGGATTGTGGATGTGCGGATGACGATGCCCCGAAATAAGGCAGCTCTCAATTTGCCGGCCCCGACCAAAAGCCTGCCGAGCTTACCTCGTCGGGCTAGCGCCCATGCGCCGGCAATGGCGTGCGCTCTCGTGGCACTGCTGTGTGTCGTGTCAACGACGCCGCGGCTTCGCGCCCAGGCCCGAACACAGTCTGGTTCGCGTCCGGTGGAGCTGCGCGCGGAACTCAAACCTGGAGACGTTCTGCGCTATGAACTTGAGGCCAGCGCGTCGTTCCTGCCGCAAGCGGATATTCGTGGAGCTGGCGTTAAACAGCCATGGGGACCCTGTGATTATTCGCTGGCGGCGATTGTCACGCTGCGCCCGCAGGCGGTCGACAAGGACGGAAACACACCGGTGGAGGCCACTTACAGCGAGACCCGCGTGACCAGCGTGCGCTGTTTGCCGGTGACGCAGGAGGCATTTGAAAAGCGGCTGAGTTCGGTGCAGGCCGCGCCCTACTTATTTCGAGTGGGGCCGCATGCAGAGACGGGCGTGATCCCATCTGGACAAAAGCGATTCGATTACTGGAACGGCGCGGCGTTGCTCCGGAAAGTGACGCAGGATTTGCTGCAGACTCAGTTTTCGCCGCATCCCGTAACTCCAGGCGCTTCGTGGAAACCGCGCGGCCAGTTCGCCTACGCGAAAGATTCCGGGTTGCGCGACCTGGAGTTGAGTGGCGCGGACATGCATTATCGCAATCTGGTTGAAATTACCGGAAAGCCGTGCGCGTGGGTTACGTCGAAGTATGTTTTTTCGCCGCTCGATGTGCAGGCCAACGTGTTCAACCCGCAAGGACAGCCGCTGCCAGGCGGCGGCAATCTGGCGGTCGCGGCCGTGCTGGAAATCTCGTTGCTCCTGGATACGGCCACGCATCGCGTGGCGTGGCTGCAACGGACTCAAAGCATCGAGAACCGTTTGACGTTGGCTCGCCCGCTGGACGGTGCGGAGGAGGATCCTGCGGATGATCCTGACTCGGACCCCAGCGCGGACGATCCTGCAGCTCCCGACGCTCCGGCTCGCATGCCCGACTTGTCGAGCACCCGCGCGGAGAAGCCCGGATACCATCCCTTCATGACGTTTCATTTTCAGGAGGACGCCAAGGCACGATTGCTGCCCGCAGCGTCGACGACGGAGTGGTTATCCGCGTTGCGAACTTTTGAGCAGTCTCCTGCGCCCGGAACAGAAATCAAGGCAGCAATCGTGAGGGCGAACGCGCCGGAGAGCGCGTTGGCCCAGGCTGCAAAAGCGGGAGGCGTGAAGCGGGCGACGCGGATCATGGTGGATTCCGAAACGCTGCTGGCGACTCCGGCGGGATTCACGCGCTATGAGAAGGGACTCTGCCACGATGCGTGGTTCTGTGCCACGGCTTCGCTGGCTTTGCCCGGACGCGTTGAGATCGCGGACGATACCCCGCTGCGCACGGTGTACCTGGCGCGTAAAGACGATCTGCAGGTAAGTGTGGCCGTGGGGCCGGCGCTCGACCGGCAGTATCGCGGGCTCACCGAAGATGAGGAGTTAGAAAGGCACGCGAAGTACTATTTGTCGAACTACGTTTGGCTGGCGGAGAAGCCCGGCATCGGAGCTTCATCTTCGAGTGTGACGCTCGATGGATATCCGGGATCGATGACTAATTTCGACGCGACCCAACGAGGTCTGGCTAACATGCGCGGAGTGCTCGGTCTGATTCTGACGCCGTGGGGAAAAGTGGTGCCGATCAGTTGCACTTCGGATCATACTTCGGATCATGGATCAATGGCGGAGATGCAGACTCTGTGCGAGCAGATCATCACGTCGGTAAGCTTGCGGAGATGAGCTTGCGGAATTTCGCAACAACTTTCTCGGGAAAAAAATCGGGCGGCCGGTTGGCCGCCCGACGTCTTTTCTAATCCTCTTCAGTTCTAGTGGTGGCCGCCTGAAGCGTGGCCGCCGCCGGAACTGCCGCTCGAGGTGCGGCCTATCGAGGAACTGCTCGAACTGGATGGCGGTCCGCCGATCGCAGCAAAACCACTGCTGGGAGCGCTCGCGGCAAACTGCGGAGTTGCGTGCACTTCCACCGAACCTGATTTCGCCACTTCGTGGTTCAGACTCTTCAGATTCCCGAGTGAGCCGCGAGCAATCCCCATGCCGGCTGATCCGTTTCTCACCACCATCTGGAATGCCGAAGGCGACGAAAATACTGGGCCACCCTTGCCGACCACGACGGTTTTCACGGTCCCTGCCGGAGCCACCGGAGTGTGAAAGGTAGCGGGCAAAGTACCCGCAGTGCTCGGCAACACGTTCCACGTGGTAAGGGCACCGGGCTGCCACATCCAGCCGTTTCCGGGGATGAACATCCAGTTACCGTAACGGTAAGGCATCCAGCCCCAGGGATACGCCGACACGAACATCGAACCGTAGCCGGGATACCACGACCACGCTCCGTCCATAAACGGATCCCAGCCGACGCCGGTAAAGAAGGGCTGCCACATCATGCCGTAGCCCGGCACCGATGTGTAATTGCCGTAGTAGCCCAGATCGCTGGCGCCGTAGCCGGAAACCGGCGAATTGTTGCGCGCGTATTGCTCGTGATATTGAATGGACTCTTTATCCCAGGAATCGAGCGGGGCTTCGTCAATCGCCTTGGCCAGGGTGAATTGATCCTCGTCGCCGACGTTGAATTCCGCCATTTGCTTCTTGCTTACGGTCTGTTTGCCGGACGGACCTTCGACGACAACGTCACCTTTGAAAACGGCGAACTTGGCGAGCTCGGACGAATTCTCGACGCGGAAATGCGCCGGGTGATTGAGCGCGACTTTCTCGCGAGAAAAATTCAAGGTGAAGCCGTCGCTGCCCAGCCAGTTCACATAGGCCAGGCCTTCAGACAAATTCACTTCGGAGATCTTTTGGCCCGCATCCGTGAGACCGAGGGAGCTGAACTCCGCCGCCGTGTTGGGGCCCAGGCGCACGGTGCTGCCATCCTCGAACTCGATTTCGACGCGGCCGTTGCCGCGGGTGCGCAGCTGCGCGCCCTGCATGACGGGAAGATTGAGAAACGCATTTTCAAAACCCAGGCCGGTGTTCTTGTCGATTTGAACCGAACCCTGCACGTCGCTCAAGCGCACGATACGTGCCTGCGAACCAGCCAGAGCGGGCAACGCATAAAACGCGCAGGCCATGGCGGTCAGAAGAATCAGAGCAGATCGCGATGCGGAGAAAGAAGGGTTGGACATTGCATCCCCCAATTGCTGTGCCTATTAGAGCACGATTTTGGCCGAATGATTGTAAAAACGAGGTCTTGTTCGCCAGTACTGGACGGGACGGCTCCCGGCTGCCGCGGGACCCTAGTGGGCAGCCGCAGCCTTGCCCATTTCCATGAGGCGTTCCGCGCGAGCACGAACCACGTTGAGCACGGATGTGTCGTCGAGAATCTGCTGCAGCACCGGCTGAACCGCCTGCAGTTCGCTCAGTTCCTTGCTCCGGGCCTGGTCCTCCATGCGCTTCAATTCTTCGTCGAGCGCCAGTTTCTGGTAACGGTGAAAGTAGGCCAGATGGCGTCCGTATTCCAGCGTTGCCGACAGGTTCTGAAAAAACGCGGTAAGTTCCTGCACCGGCGGAAGGTTGGAATAGTTGTAATTTGCGGTCGCGCTATGTTGGCCATCTTTGTAGGTGAGCGTTTTCGCGCCTGTAAAGGCCAGCTTGCGGTTGCCGGAATCGACTTTGCCGGCGAAGAAATGCGCCTGGGCGGCCAGATCGAAAACGCGGGCTCGGCCGGCGGGGGAAAGTTCAAACTCCGCCTGGTAGTTTTCGCGATCGTCGGATTCGGGAGAGATCTTCGCTGAGCACTCGTATTTGCCGTGGCCATCGTTGGTGACCGAGATGGAGTAACGATCAGGATCGGAGGCGGGAAATTCCAGTGTGAACGTGATGGTGGCCGGCTCGGCGGCGCGAACGGGAGCGGCGCACAGCATTAGAGCGAAGGCCGGCAAGATGGCCAGTGCGACGGAGCGGCGACGAAGGCGCTTGGGTAAGGAGCAGAGGGCGACGGGCATCTCTTCAGCCTGTGGCTACTTTCTTGATGCTGCGTTGCCGGTCGAGAGTGGCAGCGGTGTGCAGGTGGCAAATGGCGATCGCCAGAGCGTCGGAGGCGTCCATGGGCTCGGGAGCCTCAGCAAGCTGCAGAAGGCGCGTCACCATGTGCTGCACCTGGTGCTTCTCGGCGCGGCCGTAGCCCACCACCGACGATTTGATGGTGAGCGGAGAATACTCGGCGACTTCGAGGCCGGCGGCGGCGGCGGCCAGCATGGCCACCCCGCGCACCTGCCCCAGCTTCAGAGCAGACTTCACATTCAGAGCGTAGAACACATCTTCAATGGCGACTTGATCGGGCTGGTGCTCGGCGATGATTTCGCCGAGCTGCGCAAATATTCGCGCCAACCTCCGAGGCAGCGCTTCACGGGTGGAAAGCTTGATGGCGCCGCAGGTCAGGCAAGAGAGCCGGCCGCCGGTATGGATCTCGACTACACCGTAACCGGTGTACGCTCCGCCGCAATCGATTCCGAGGACGCGCATGCTTTGGGACGAACCTGACATGAGTTTACTCCAGGATGATGGGAAAGGCTTCGGTCAGCTTAGGGTCTTGAGGTATCAAGGACGGTTGCCGAGAAGGCTGCGCGGAAGACCAGCGTCACAGCCGCGGGCAGGAGTGCCCACTCCACACAGACACGCGGGAACTAAGGGTTCGCTCAGGCTTTGTTGCGGCACAAGACGATGGACACAACGTTGCGTGTGTGCAAAAAAGCAGATCACACCACAGGGTTTATTGGCCGGGATGCAGGCGTTCCAGAAGTCGCTCGGCAAATGAGGTCAATGCGTTTAATGGTCTCGCCAGCTATCAATTCACGTATTATCCATCGTTGATAGGCGGGCACAATGATTGTCATCCAGTCCCCAAGGTTGCTGCTCAGCCAGTTCCAGATGATGGATGCACGGGAGGTTTTTGGATGCATCACGCCCACCATCGCCAAATTCATGCCATGGGAGCCGCCATCGTGGAGCGAGTACGTGACGCGATGCGAGAAGAGAGTGCAGGCTCAGGAACCGAACAAGTTTTCTTTCGTCGTCCGGCGGCTCAACAACAGGGAATGCCTTGGCATGGCCTCGTTGGAAGACGCGGATTCTGTTTCGCCCGAACTCGGCCTTTGGCTCAAGGAAAGCGTGCATAGGCAGGGTTTTGGCCAGGAAGTCGTGGCTGCACTTGTTGAGTGGGGACATGCAAGTCTCGGAAAAGGAAGTTTCATCTATCCGGTGGCCGTACAAAACACCGCCAGCAGGCGTATCGCTGAGAATCTTCACGGCGAGATCATAGGCAACCGCACGAATCCGAAATACGACTCCGTCGTTTACAGGATTCCGTTCTACGAATCGCCATATTGTTCGTAGCTTTAGACTTTCATCTCGCCGCTAATTATCCGAAGCCCGCAGGACCGACCCAGGCGATCGGTTGGTGAAAAATCGCCATTACACTCATTTGATTTCGCCGACCTTCCTACGCCGGAGCGCTCGCGGCTCAACAGCAGCGCGGGCGGCGGGCGTGGCGATGCTCATGCTCGCGGCGGAATGCCGCGTAGGCTTGGGGCGACGACGTAGTCTGCATGCGTTCCAGAAAGCGAGCGTAAGGCGCTTCGTCAAAAATCTCACGAAGCGTCGCCAAAAAAATCCGGGCGAAACTCAGCATCCGCCTCATGCCTCGTTCTCTCATGCCAGGTTTCATGCGTTTTCCCCCGCTGCCAGCCGCGTCATCACAAACGGCGCTTCACGCACCGGAGATGCTTTCCGTCCGCTCAGGATTCCGGCCCACACGCGAACCGACTCGATCACCACCAGACTCACCATGATCACCAGAATCGCCGTGACGGCAGCGTCCAGGCGGTTGTTGAAGATGAGCTGGCCGGTCGCGCTGGTCGCGGGACCTGCGGCTAGCGCCCGTGCCTGCGCCAGAAAACCGATGCGCGGGTTGGGATCGAGCACTTTATGCCACGATGCGGTATAGGTGACCGTCACCAGCCACGCCAGGGGCACCAGGGTGACCAACGAATATCTGGCGCTGTGCATCTTGATGATGATGGTCGTCGCCACGCACAGGGCCACCGTCGCCAGCAATTGATTGGCGATGCCGAACAGCGGCCACAAGGAATTGATTCCGCCGAGCGGATCCTTCACTCCCTGCCACAGAAAATATCCCCAACCGGCGACGACAAGACCGCTGGTCGCGAGAATCGAGGGATACCAACTGGTGCGGCCGAGCGGCTTGTAGATGTGGCCGAACGCATCCTGCAGCATGAAGCGGGCCACGCGCGTGCCAGCATCGAGGATGCTCAATATGAACAAGGCTTCAAACATGATGGCGAAGTGATACCAGAGCGCCATCACTTCCTGCCCGCCGAGCGTGCTGGAAAAAATGTGCGCCATGCCGACGGCGAACGCGGGCGCGCCTCCCGTGCGGTTGTATAGAGTCTGTTCGCCCACGGCATGGGCCAGGCCCTGCATGTCGGCAGCGGTGACGGGAAAACCCCAGCTTGAGATCGTGTTTGCCGCAGCTTCCGGAGCCGCGCCCACGATGCTCGCGGGACTGTTGATGGCGAAATAAATCCCCGGCTGCAGCACGCACGCCGCGATCACCGCCATGATGGCCACGGCCGATTCGCACATCATGGCGCCGTAGCCGACAAGACGAGTCTGAGTTTCACGCGCGATGAGCTTGGGAGTCGTCCCGCTCGAAATCAGGGAATGGAAACCGCTGATCGCTCCGCAGGCGATGGTGATGAAAGCGAAGGGAAAAACCTTGCCGGCAAACACCGGGCCTGTGCCGTCGACGAAGCGCGTGAACGCGGGCATGTGGAGCGTGGGATGCAGCACCACAATCCCCACACTCAAAAGCGCGATGGTTCCCAGCTTGACGAAAGTGCTCAGGTAATCGCGCGGAGCCAGCAGCAGCCACACCGGCAGCGCGGACGCGGCAAAGCCGTAGATAATAATCAGAATCGCCAGCGTAGTCGCACTCAAGGTGAAGATGCCGGCCAGCGTGGGATTTTGCGAAGCCCACTGTCCGCCCCAGATCGCCAGCATCACAAGAATGAAGCCTAGGATGGAAACTTCCAGCACTTTGCCGGGGCGAATCCGGCGCAGGTAAACCCCCATCAGCAGCGCGATGGGGATGGTTATTCCGACGGTGAAAGTTCCCCACGGGCTCGACTTGAGAGCATTGACCACGATCAACGCGACAACCGCCAGGAGAATGGTGATGATCGCGATCACAGCCGCATACGCGACCACCCCGCCGACGCGGCCGGTTTCTTCTTTGGCCATTTCCGTAAGAGATTTGCCGTCGCGGCGCACGGAAAACAGCAAGATCACAAAATCCTGCACGCAGCCCGCAAACACGGCGCCGGCCAATATCCACAACGTGCCGGGCAAATATCCAAACTGCGCCGCCAGCACCGGCCCTACCAGCGGGCCAGGCCCGGCGATAGCGGCGAAATGGTGACCGAACACTACCCATTTATTGGTGACGAGAAAATCGCGGCCGTTTTCCAGACGCTCGGCCGGCGTGGCGCGCAGCGGGTCGAGCACTAGGATCTTGACGGCAATAAAGCGGCTGTAGAAGCGATATCCCAGCGCATAGCAGCAGGTAGCCGCAACCACCAGCCACAGGGCGTTGATGGGTTCGCCACGATGCACCGCTACCACGGAAACGGCGAGCGTCCCGACGGCGGCAACTGCTCCCCAGGCAAGAATCGAGAGTGGTTTCGTCATTTTCAGTCAGACATGTTTAGTCAGACATGCCGTCGAGCATTGTGGCGAATCTTGCGCCGGGATGCAATGGCGATCGAGGATGTTCTTAGCATCCCTCCTGCGGTTGTTGATCCTGCAGATTACCGGGCGATGGGAACCCCATTCTGATCGAACTGGGTAACCGAAACCTGAACTTCGTCTTCTCCGTACGCGGGGACAAGCACATGAACGGCCTTGAGTTGATGATTTGTCTTTTTGTGCGACGAGAAGCGCCAGGTTGGCCCATTCTTCCAGTCATATCTCATTTCAAATGTGCTCAAATCTGCTTCAGCGACTCCTTCCGGAGCGACCTTGGAAAGAGCTCGCTCCAGCGCCAGTCCGGAGTCGATCCAGCCATCAGCAAAAACGAACAAGCCCTGCAACCTTCCCAGTTGTGGACTGGTGAATGCGTTTTCTCCACGAGAAAAGGGGAATCGTGAGCGCCGAATCATCCCACGGAAAGGCACAAGCAGTTGCATCTTCTCCCTTTGCGCTGTCGAGTGAAAAATTATCCGCCATTGCCCGGCAGGCCCCAAACGGCCTTGTCCGGAATGGGGAGGAAGTCCGGCGGTGACAAACTCGGTATTGGTCAGGATCGGAAACAGTTGAATGCTGTTCAACGTGGCATCGGAAGCCCACTCTCGCGCCAGGGGGAGCTCCAGCTCGTAGGCTTCCCTTGCCGTGATTTTTCTCGGGCCAGCAAATTCATCGAGCCTCCGCTCGAGCGCGTTGCCCAGGTGACGAGGTCCTTCCTGCTCCATCAGCGTGAGCACGCTTCGTATCGTCGCCTGGGAACCGTCCAATGCCTGGAGCAGATCTTCTTTCGAGAAGTAGGACCAGCCGTACATGAATAGATCGAAAACTTCCAGAAAATCCACTTGCAGCCGGTAGGGACGGTCCGGCATAACTGCGTATTGCGGAGCCGTGAATTCCATTCCCAACCGGGCTGTGAATGTCTTGCTGAACGCCCCTGGATGCTTGTCGAAATAGAAGAACAGATCCAGGTCGGGTGCAATCGTTTTTCTTATGCCGTGATCGTCCCCAATTACTTTGCGTGGTTCGTAGTCGGCGAAATGTTGCTTGAACCAGTGGCGGACAATCTTTCTGAAATCAACCCGCACCGACTTCCCCATTTTGCTGGGATGAAAGCGGTAGTTGATCGATGCGTCGGATGACATCAACTGCGGGAGAGCGGTGATTTCAACGATTGGACGGAGCCTGTCGGCGATGGCGTGGATGAGTTCGTTCCACGCCAACTGCGTGACGAGCAATTGTTCTGCGGTAGCTCGCTGCTGGTCGGTGGCCTCAAAAACGACTGCGCTTGATTCGATCGAGAAGCTGAGTCCGGACTCTTTCTTCACTGCTACCAAAAGGGCAACGACCTCGTCACTCCGTGGGTCCGCGGCGTGCAGGTCGAGGATCGCGGTTAGACCGAATCTCTTCTTCTGGCGAAAAACCTTCAGATCTGCCAGGTGGAGTTTTCCAATGGTTTCCGGGCCAGCACCTTTCCATTGAAAATCTTCGGCAGACAGATTGAGCGAGAGACTCTTCAGCTTCGCCGGTGCCACCGTTGCGAGTTCCTCAACAACAGTCAGGGCATCCGCGAACAGGGCGCCGTCGGTCCGGCTTGGATTGAATTCCCGAATCGCAGTTTTTGCGCGGGCGCTTACGCCGACCAGATGGATCGCGACTCTGGCATCTGCCGTCGGTACGGCGCATCGCCGGAGAATGCGTACGAACTGCCGAATCGCGGCTACAGGTTCATCGGCCTCGATCGGGATGTTGCAAAGTGAACGTATCTGCAAAGGGAGCCTGGCGATCCTGTCGCCCGTGAGTTCCGATTATGCCATTCCAGGGGTGCCCCTTCGTAAAGCGTGGCTTTGTTTTGCTACGTCTTCCGGTTCCAGCATGTGGTGTTTTGGTGATACTCTGTTTCTTCCGAACGACTGCCGAGCGCGTGTTGGGGGCCTCATCCGGTCTACCCTGCGCCCGAGGTGCATCAAGGGTCCGTCTGATTTCATACCTGCACAGGAGCGAAACATGAAGATTGGCATACTGACCGGCGGAGGCGATTGTCCCGGCCTGAATGCGGTGATCCGCGCCGTGGTGCGCAAAGGAATTTTTCACTATAGCGACCAGTTTGTCGGCTTTCTCGAGGGCTGGCGCGGCCTGGTGGAAGATAAGAGCATGGTTCTCGACCTGGATGCGGTGAGCGGCATTCTGCCCCGCGGCGGGACCATTCTGCGCACTTCGCGTACCAACCCCTCCAAGAAACCCGACGGACTCGACCGCTGCATCGCCACCCTCGAGAAGCACAAAATTGACGGGCTCATCGCGATCGGGGGCGATGACACGTTGTCGGTTGCCCAGAAACTTTACGAGCGAGGCGTGAAAGTAATCGGCGTCCCCAAGACCATCGACAACGACCTGGCGGGCACGGACTATACGTTCGGTTTCGATACGGCCGTGAATGTGGTGTGCGAAGCCATTGACCGCGTCCACACCACCGCCGAGGCTCACAACCGCGTGATGGTGGTGGAGGTGATGGGCCGCGATGCGGGCTGGATCGCGCTCTACAGCGGCATCGCGGGAGGCGCGGACGTGATCTTGATCCCCGAGCGCCCCTTTGATATCGACCGGGTCGCTGACCAAATCCGGCAGCGGCATGAACGCGGGAAATATTTTTCTATCGTGGTGGTAGCGGAAGGCGCAAAGTTTTCCGCGGAAGCGAATTCCGCGCATGGAGCGCCCGTCATGCAGGATATGGGCAAGGACGAGTTCGGGCACGCCAAGCTGGGGGGCATTGCCAACATTCTGGCGCGCGAGATTGAGCGGCGCACCGGATACGAGACGCGTGCGGTCGTGCTCGGCCACATTCAGCGCGGAGGCTCGCCGAGCGCGTTTGACCGCGTGCTGGCTTCGCGTTACGGCATCGGTGCGATCGACATGGCGCATCACGGCGAATTTGGCGTTATGGCCGCACTGCGCGCTAACAAAATCATCTCCATCCCGCTGAAGGAAGCGATCGCGACAAACCGCACCGTGGGCGACGACATGATCGAAATGGCCGATGGCTTGCTCGACATTGTCGTCGACAAGGTAACCGCCGGGAAGTGAGCGAGGACGCCTGTTTGCAGGCTGATCTTTTCTCAGCGCCGAGTTGAGCGAATCGCATTTCAGCCCGGGATTTTGTCCCGGGCTTTTTGCTGCCTTTTTTCTGCGTGGAAAGTAACGTAAAGTGGGTCCGCTGATCGAAATCCGCTGACATGCACGCTCTGGTTAGAACCTACTCCCGCCTGGCTCCGAACCTGCTGCTGATATTTGAGTCGGTGCAAGTGATCGCGGTTGTGGCGTGGATATTCTTTTCCCAGCGAAGAGCTTCCGCCTCCGCGGAACCCAGTCGCTTCCGCGCGATTTCGCGATCTTTCTCCAGCCTGGCCCGGCGCAAGACTCTCTCCGTGGTGCTCACCGGTGCGTCGGTGCTCGCGATTCGCGTAGCCCTGATTCCGCTGCTGGGCGTTCCCGAGCCCATGTGGCATGACGAATACAGCTTCCTGCTGGCCGCCGATACTTTTGCGCACGGCAGATTGACGAATCCCACGCACCCAATGTGGAAGCACTTCGAAAGCTTTCACATCATCCAGCAGCCGACTTATATGTCGATGTACCCGCCGGCGCAGGGTTTGATACTGGCGGCCGGGCAGGTGCTCGGCCAACCGTGGATCGGCCAGTTGGTGGTAACGGCGCTGATGTGTTCCGCGTTGTGCTGGATGCTGCAGGCGTGGCTTCCGCCAGTTTGGGCGCTGTTTGGAGCGGCGCTGGCGGTGTTGCGGTTGGGAATTTTGTTTTATTGGATGAACAGTTATTTTGCAGGCTCGCTGATCGCGCTAGCCGGCGCGTTGGTGCTAGGCGCTCTCCCGCGCATCCAGCGCCACGGACGTCTGCGCGACGCCGTGGTTATGGGCATCGGCCTGGCGATATTGGCCAACACGCGTCCTTATGAAGGTCTGGTTTTCAGCTTGCCGGTCGCCGTGGCAATGTTGGTCTGGATCGTGCACCAGAAAAAACTGCCAGCGCGAGCCGTGATCGGGCGCGTAGTGCTGCCGCTGATTTTGATTCTTGGCATCACCGGCGCGGCCATGGGCTACTACTTCTGGCGGGTCACGGGCGATCCGCTGATGATGCCATATCAGGTCGACCGGCAAACCTATGCGATGGCTCCCTATTTTATATGGCAACATGCGCACCCGGAGCCTCTCTATCGCCATCCGGTGATGCGCAACTTCTACCAGGGGTGGGAGTACCACGATTATCTCTCTGGCACTACACCGTTCGGTTATGTGCGCCGCTTGCTTTATAAAGGCTATGTGCTGTGGAAGTTCTACGCCGGCCCGGCGCTGACGATTCCACTCTTCGCATTTCCCTGCATCATCCGCGACCGCAAGATGAGGTTTCCCTTCGTGGTCGCCGCCTTTGTGGCGGCGGGAACACTGTTGGCAGTCTGGACTGGCGCGCATTACGTGGCGGCAGCGACCGGCCTCTTTTTCCTCCTAGTCGTGCAATGCATGCGGCACCTGCGCGTGTGGCGCTGGGCGGGAAAGCCGGTCGGCGCCGCGCTGGTCCGGGCGGTGCCTGCGATCTGCGTGGCCATGATCTGTCTGCGTCTTTGCGCTGTTGTTGCCGGCGCACCAATCGAGCAACCCTGGCCGAGGGGAAACTTGAAGCGTGCGGCGATCCTGCATCAATTAGAAGCCGGCCCGGACCAGCATTTGATCATTGTGCGTTACGGTCCGGAGCACGGTTCGCACATCGAATGGGTTTACAACCGCGCCGACATCGATGCCGCGAAGGTGGTATGGGCGCGGGATATGGGCGAACAACAGAATCAGGAACTGTTGCGCTATTTTTCGAACCGGCACGCTTGGGTGCTCAATGCCGATGAATCTGCGCCCAGGCTTGAACCTTACCCCGAGAATTAGCATGGGGGAAACGCTGCAGTGAGGGACATTTGTACGGAGTGCCAGCGACCGCCTACTTGCCGAACAGGAATGCCAAGGCTTCCGGAAAGCGGTGTGCCCATGCAGCCTCGTTGTGTGAGGCTCCTTCGTCGATCACCAGACGCAGACGCCTGTCGTTTACCCCGGCGCGGCGTAGGATTCCAGCCAGCTCACGCACATCGTCGACGATGCTTTGATTTCTGTCTTTCCTCCCTGCTTCCGCAGTGCCTATCGCAAGAAACACACGCTCCGGCCAGCGCTTCTCGGCTCTGCTCTCCTTCACCGTCTGCCGGTTAGAAGCCCACAGCGACGGACTCTCCAGCAGCAATCGGCCAATCAGCCCCGGCCGCACGACCACGGTGTAGAGCGCGATCAGGGCCCCCAAAGAAGCGCCGCCGAGCCCGGTGTTCTCCGGTCCGGTGGCCGGACGATAGTTGCGCGCAATGAACGGCATCACTTCTTTGGTCAAGAAATCGGGATAGCGAGTTCCCTGCACACGCAGCATGACGGGATGCAGCGAACGGTGCGGCATGAATTCGCGGATGCGGTCTTTGCCCGCGTGGTCGATGCCGACAATCATCATCGGCGGGATCACGCCATCGCGAATCAGGCGATCGGCAGTGTCGTCCACTTGCCAGTCCACGCCGGCAAACGCGGTGGAGGGCTCGAAAAGATTTTGCCCGTCGTTCAAATAAAGGACCGGGTAGCGGCGGCCCTGGTTCGCAGGGTCATCGTAGCCGGGCGGCAGCCACACCCGCAGAAACCGCGTGTTTCGAAAAACGCGGCTGCGGAATTCGTGGATGCGGAGATCGCCGGTCGCCGTCGCGCCACGAAAAATTCCGAGCATGCTCGCCGACTCGTTTTGAGTGTTTTGGAATTCTTCCATTCGGAAAGTGGTTTTCTGGTGACGCCTTCGCGATACCGTTTAACCGCGCCTCACAAAGTTTTCACCGCCCGCAACCTGACGATTCCAGCCAGCGCGCAGATCAGAAAAATCAGCGCCAGCGAAGTCAGGCATAGGACGCACCAAGTCATCAAAACGTAGGCTTCGACATAGGTTAAGCGCAAAGCAAATACCAATCCGGCCGCCGCTGCGATCAACAAACGAAGCGGGGTTTCTGCGCGCCACCTGTAGAAAGTGGAAAGAACAAACAGCACCCCATAGCCCACAACGCCGATCCCAGCCACCGGAATTCCCATCACCTCGGACTGTTCGCTGCGGTTCACGATGTCGCAATTGAACTTCTCGCCGAGATCGCAAAACGAGGTGGCCGACTTCGCGTAATGTCTTTCCAGCGAGATACCTGAAACGATCGCGCCCGCCAGCGATAGGACTGCAATCGCCAGGAACAGAACGCGGCTGGTCGTCCCTGCTGGCCCGGCCTCGACCGGCAGAGCCTGCAAGCTCGTCACGGCAGGCTGCACCCGGTTTTGTCACCCAGTTCTTCCAGGGACAGAACTCCTTCTTTCGGCGGGTTATCTCCAAACTGCCAGCTGGGAAAAAGTTTCACGCCGGCCGCTTTGCATTCCGCAGTTTCCCCGTGCGGGCCCGCAGCACACTCCTGGTAGGGAACGTACTGAAATGATTTGCCAAACATTTTCTTCTGATCGAGGCAATGCGGACACCAGTAGAGGCCGTACATCTTGGCGTTCTTGGATGCGAGACACTTCGCAAACTGGTCATAGTGATGATTCTTGCGATACCAGCCCGCGGAATAAGCCGCCGCCAACAAGACGATGATTCCTCCCCAGATAAGTGCGTTCCGCCACTTCGGCGGCGCCTGGCCGGCGTTGTCACGTTCCTGCTGACGCTTTCTGCGTTCTTCCGACATGATGTTTTTTATATCACGGTTCTACGCAAACATTTCCACGCAACCAGTTTTATAAAGCCAGGTCTATGCAACCGGTTCTAAGCGACAACGTTTCTAAGCGACAACGTCGAGCGCTCCCGGCAATACATCCAATTCCTCGCAGTGCAAGGTGAGGACTTCACCATCCACCATCACATCCACAGGTGCATCCAACGCGAAAGTCACGTGCCGCACAGCTTTGCGCTCGGCCAACGGGTGCTCGAGGTGAGAACCGTCGTAAAGTCCGGGCAGATTGCGAATCAGCCCGAAACGCCCAATTGGACCCCAGCGGACGTATTCGATCAACCCGCTGCTGATCTCCGCCTGGGGGGCGATCATCATCGTGCCGCCGGTGAATTTGCTGTTGTTGAAGGTAAGAAACAGGCAAGGCCTGCGGTCGAATTCTTTCTCGTCTTCCAGCCGCAGCGGAAACGGACGGCGTTGAAACCGCGCGAGCGCCAGAAAAATCGAGATCACATAGCCCAACTCGCCCCAACCGCTGAACCGGCGCGCACGCAACGTGGCCACGTCGGCGGTAAAACCCATGCTCAGCAGATTGATGTAATGAATCACGCCTTCGCGGTGGCGCAATCGCAGCACGTCGCAAGATTGGCTGCGCTGCGAGAGGATCGATTCAATGGCGTGCTCCACACCGCGGTCGCTGAAATCGCGCAGAAAAGAATTTCCCGTGCCCAGAGGCAAGAACGCCAGGGTTGGCCGCTCGCCCTCAATAGCTTCAGGATATAACCCATTCACCACTTCATAAGATGTCCCATCACCGCCAACAGCAATGAACCGCCGCACGCCGCGTCCATAAGCCTGGCGCGCGATCTGCGTGGCTTGGCCGGGCGCGCTCGTCTGGGCGACATCGACATCGACGCCTCCCGCGCGCAGCCGCTGCAGCGCGGGACCGAGCATTTTGCCGCTTCGTCCCCCGCCCGCAGCCGGATTCACAATCGCCAGAAAAGATTCGCTCACGCCGATTCATTTAACCAGATTCGTCGAAGCAGATTCGACCTAGAAAGTCACAACCGCTTTTCGATCCACGCTCTTGCCAATGTCGTCGGCCAGTTCCTGTCGCTTGACCTTCATGGAAGCGGTGCGAGGAAAATCCTTGCCCCACAACAAGTACGCGCCCACCCGTTTGAAATCGGGCAAGCGCCGGTTGCGGACCCCCATTTCTTCCAGTAGCTTGCTGTCGAACCGTTGGTTCTGCTCCAGCCGCAAAATGATTACCAGCATCTCCTTGCCCAGTTCGTTCTTTGGCCAGACGTAGTTCGCGGCAAAAACACAATATTCCTTCACCGGCAGGCCGTCGAAAACCGTCTCAATGTCTTCGGGATAAATATTCTTCCCGCCTTCGGTAACGATCATGTTCTTCTTGCGCCCGAAAAGTTGCAGGTGTCCGCTGCGGTCGAAGCTACCGAGATCGCCGGTGAGAAGCCAGCCTTCAACAATGGTCTCCAGCGTAAGTTCTGGGTCGTCCAAATAATGGGACATGATCGTCTTGCTGCGAGCCGCCACTTCGCCCACGCCGTCGGCGTCTGGATTCAGAATGCGCAGCTCAACACCGGGCAATGGCTTGCCCACCGTATCGGCGCGAAACGGTTTCAGATCGTTAAGCGTGAGCGCCGTCCCGGCTTCGGTGAGCCCGTAACCGTTGACCACAGGAATTCCAAGGTCATAGAAAAACTGCAACGTGGAGGGCTCCATGAACGCGCCACCTGTAATCAAGGCCAGCAATTCCCCGCCAAATCCGCGATGCACCTGGCCGAGCAGCGCGCGGCTGAGCCGCACTCTCGGCCGGCGACGCGTCAGCAATTTGTTCAGCCCGATCATGCGGTTGAGGATCATCCTTTTCCACGACGGCAGCTCATCGAACTTCGCCCGCAAGCCGCGCTCCAGATTTTTCAGGATCATCGGCACGAGCGCAACGTAAGTGATGCGATAGCGCACAAAAGCGTCGCGCACAAAATCGGGACGCAGAGTTCGCAAATGCACCACGCAAGCCCCGCAAACAAATGGACCAATGAAACCGACCATGAAATCAATCGCATGATTGGTGGGCAAAATACTCAGATAGCGCACGCCTGGCCAGAAGGGATACCACGCGGTCAGCGCCATGCACTGTTCCAGATAATTCTCGTGTGTCAGGACGCAGCCCTTGGGACGTCCACCCGTTCCCGACGAATACACAATGCAGGCCACGTCATCTTTCTGTCGCATCACAAAATCGGGCGCGCCCTTGCGCTTGAAATCCTCCCAGCGAAACGCGCCCGCCAAATCCGCGCCCAACGGCGCTTCCGTCACCAAAACAATTTTTGTGCCGATGCTGTGAAACTCCGGCGCCTGCATGATGGCCCGCCACAAGTGATATTCCACGACCAGCACTTTCGCTTTCGAGTGCGCCAGCAACTGCAGGTGCTCGGCCGCAGTCAACTTGTAATCGAGAGGAACCAGCACACCGCCACAATGAAACACCGCGTATGCCGAGATCAGCCACTTCGACTGATTCGTCATGATGATGGCGGCGCGGTCGCCGGGATCGAAGTCGGCATCTTCTAGCGCGCGGGTCAGAGGCAGCGCGATTTCCTTGAAATCGGAATAGGTCAGCCGAACCTTCTCGCGATCGCGGTCCGCCTCGATCAGGCACACCTGGCTGGCAAAGCGGTCCAAAGCATCGCGCAGGGCCGCGCCGAGGCACGTGTATTGTCGGAGATCGAGCATCAACTGGTTATTTCATCACAGAGGCGCCGGCCCGCGAATTAAACCTTGTTTATCAGTTCATTACCTGCATGCACGAAGGCGCGGTCGGACACGGCGTGTCCCCTCCGATCCGGCGTGCTTTCAAAACTCTCGCTCGGAACCTTGTCCTGAAAATCGCGGTCCTTATAGTCGCGCCTGAATTTTCCCCGCGAGCGTGCGAAAGTCGGTGACGCCTTGCAGTTCGTAGTCCGGCAGCTCGACATGAAAATGATTCTCCAGCCGGGTAAGCAGTTCGAGTGTTTGCAAACTGTCAATGCCGAGCGCCTTGAAAAAGTCGTCGTCAGGGTTCAGTTTTTCCCGCGGCACTTTGAAATGGACGGACGCCAGACTGAGGATTTCGTCGAGCGTGTGATCGGCAGTGTGCATATCGTTAGCTTTCATTTTATTCGGCATTCTGTGAGACTACGGCAAGTAAGGCTGGGCCTCGGTACTCTCGACGAATTTCTTCAACCCAACTTCCACTGCTGGCCGAGAAAACAATTCGCAAAAGAGGTCGATCTCCTGCCGCAGCTCCTCATGCGGGATCGGCTTGATGAACCGCTTCGCAGCGGCAGCAGTAACGGAATCGAATTTGCCGAGCTGCGCCGCCGTCGCCCGCGCAGCTCGCAACGCCTCACCTTCGGCCACGACCTGGCTCGCCAGTCCGATCTGTTGCGCCTTGGTCGCGTTAAAGCTGCGGCCTGTGAGCAACAAATCTCGCACCACGGCATTGCCCAAATCCCGCTTCAGCCGCGGGATTCCACCGAAACCGGGGATCAGCCCCAGCCGCAATTCAGGAAAGCAGAAGCGCGCCATCTTGTCGGCAATGATCAAGTCACAAGCTAACGCTAGTTCAAACCCTCCGCCGAACGTGACTCCATGTACCGCGGCGATGGTGGTTAAAGGCGCGGCATCAATCAGATTCAGCACGCGGTGAATGCGCTCCAGAAAATTGCGCACGCCTTTCAGTGCTTCGCTCTTGTCCATTGCCTGCGACCGGTGGTAAAGCTCGCGCAAATCGGCGCCGGCACAAAAGCCGGCTTTCAAGTCGCTATAGATAATGAGAGCGTGAGCCTCCCGCTGAAGGCTCTCGAACGCGCCGGCAAACGTTTCCAGTTCATCGAGCGAGAGCGAACCGATTTCGTTGCAAGGCGCACGGTGAAGCGCGAGTTCGATGGCGCCTTCCCTCACTCGCCAGGACAAAGCCTTGCCGTCTTGGGCCGCGGCAAATGACTTCATGCCGTTTTCACCGTGCGGTATATTTCGTCAATCTCCCGATTCATTCGCGATGCGATCGAGTCGCGTTTCAGTTTTCCGTTCACCGTGAGGGTGCCCTCGTCGATTGAAAACGGCTCCGGCCGCAGACAAAAAGCCCGCACCTGCTTGTAATGTGGCAACTGAGGATTCACCGCATCCAGCGCCGTCTGCACTTGCTGTCGAGTCACGGTGCCGGTAACGATAGCAGAAAGATATCCGCGGCCGTTGCCGATGACAACCACCTGTTGCGCGCCCGGCAAGACACGCGCAATCTCATCTTCGATCGCTTCTGGCGAGATCTTGTGCCCCGACCCGAGCACAATCAGGTTCTTGATTCGCCCCACGATACGCCAGTTCCCCGACGCATCCATCTCGCCCTGATCGCCGGTGTAAAACCATCCCTCGCGCAGCACTTCGGCGGTTTGTTGCGGACGGTTCCAATAACCAGGAAAAACATTCGGCCCGCGAACGATCATCTCCTCATTCTCTCCCAGCCTCATCTCGATGCCGGAAATCGCCGGTCCGACTCGCCCCGGCTCAACGTGCTGAGGATCGTCCATGGTGCAAATCGCGGTGGTCTCCGTCAGACCATAAACTTGCAAGACAGGAATGCCGAGCATGCGGAAGTAAAGCTGCGTCTCCGGATTGAGCGGCGCTGAGCCGCAGATCAGCGCCTTCAAGTTGGCCCCAGCCATCTTGGCGCGAATCTTCGGAAACACCAGGGCGTTCGCCAGCCAAAGCCACATTCGATCGCCGGATGCGGGACGCTTCTCCTGCTGCCGCGCCCACGCGTCCTTCGCGCGCGAGTAAATCGCCAGCCCAATGCCTCCGGCTTTTTCCAGTTGCTCGTCGATTCCGCGCCGCATACGCTCGAGCAACTGCGGCACGTTCAGAAAATAGTCGGGCGCGGCGGCGGGCAGATCACTGGCAATCTTCGTCAAATCTGTATTAAGCGTAAGCAGGCTGCGTCGCATCAGAAACGTCAGCAGCGCGATCCACGACGCACAAAAGCTGAAGGGCAAATAGTGAAACACTCGATCCTGACTCGATCGTCCCCGACTCGATCGATCATGGCCTGCTCGTCCCTGACCCGATGGACCATTCATCAAGGCATCGAGCCGGTCCGAGGTTCGACCCAGCATGAACCCCACGTTCGCCGCGGTCAGCACCACTCCCTTGGCCTCGCCGGAAGTTCCCGAAGTGTAGATAATCGTGACCGGATCATCACTGCCCACCTGCAGGCGTTCGAGCGCCACGCCTTCCACTCCCGCAAAGATTTCGTCGAACAGAAAATGTTGCGGCACATCGGGCCAAATCTGCTGGATCCGATCGTGCAATCCAGCGTCTCCACAACAAACCAGCGACGGCGTGCAGTCTTTCATCATCGCGACCAACTCCGCCGGGGCTTGCCGTGAATATAGAGGGACCGCGATCAGCCCCTCGGCCATGATGGCGAGATCCATCGCTACCCAGCGGATACTGTTCGGCGCCAGCAAGCCGCAGCGGTCGCCTTTCTTCAGTCTCTTCGACGTCAGGAAAGTTCGCCCTTTGCGAATCAACTCCAGCAGTTCGTCGCCGGTCACGCCCGTGACCTGGCCGTCCCGGATTTCCTGCAGGATCACCGTGTCCGCCGCGGCTTTCAGTTGCGAAAATATGTCCCCGACAAAGGGCATAGTGGTTTACTCTGGTTAACTCACACTCTAGCTAGACTTCAACTATAACTGGCGGCTAATTGTCGCAAAGATGGACTAATCGGCGGCAGGTAATCTTCCCAGCTCCATTCACCCTTGCGAGTAGGAAACTCGGGATATCGCCGCTGCACTTCTTCCTCGAAGTACACGCCCATGCGGGCCATCACTTTCAGATTCTTCACAACGGTGCGCGCAATCCCGTCGGCAACGCGCTCGCCTTCCGTCGCCAACTTCTCCAAAGCCGCCAGCAGTTTGGGCTCGAGATCAGGATCGTCCACATTCATCAGGAGATCCTGATGACCGCGCTCGCGCATCAGATTGCGGATGCGCTCATCCATAGTGATTCCCGCGGAGGGTACAAGCGCCGGCATTGAAGTCACGATGCCGTGAAAGCGCGACGACGCCATCATGTGCCCAGCACGCAAGATGCTCACCATCTGGTACATGTCGTGTTCCTCGGAAGTGAACACCGGCAACCCGCCGCCCAATTTTTCGGAAATGCGCCGGCAGGCGCGCGCATCGAGCGCCTCGGTCGCAGCCAGAATCGTAAACACCCGGCGCCGCTGCCGGAACGCGTTGACAGCATTCGCGATTGCAGTCAGATAATTCTCGAAGGCTACATCCACGTCGTGACCGGACCTGTGAAAGTAAACGGTGCGGTAATGACTATCCTTGTAAGCGCCGGTCACTGAACGTGCGGCGTATTTCACCAGGGAAGGCTTCACCGGCCACCAAAACGGATTAATGGGGCAAACGATCAGCACTGGCATCTTGCCGTCCCATCCCGCATCAGTCAAGGCTTTCCGGCCGTACTCCGGAGGAAGCGGCTCGAATGTCCAGGCCGTATCGGTTCCCAGTTCCGTAGGCACGCCGAGCTTGCGCAACACAGTCCGCGATTCTTCGTTGCGCGTGATGATCAGCGAACTCTTGCAGTAACGCGCGCACATCCGGGCCACGAGCGGATCCATGTGTCCAGCCTCGGACCCGTACCCCACAGCCAATTTATTTTGCGCCGCCGCCATCCCCAAAGAACCAATAATCATCGTGGTCAGCGCATTGGCGAATTTGCTTTTAAAGGCTGAGCCTTCGACCACCACCACGCCGTGGTGCTTGGGAACTTCGCGAGACAAAAAAGGAGGAAACACATCCGGAAGATGCACCTGCTCCGCACCGGCGAAATAACCCTGCGTCATCTCAAAGTTCTGCGACATCGCGCTGAACTCGACATTCTCAGCTCCCATAATGTGCCGCAACTGGCGCAACGTTTCCTCGGGGCGCACATCGGAGCCAGTGTTGCGCGTTCCGTTATAGCCGGCGAACAGAAGCTTCAGTTTCTCCCCCGGCTTCCACGGCGTTCCCGCCCCGAGCATCCAGCTGGCCTTGGCGCGCTCGATGGACGAACTAACCCACGCCTCCAGAACGAAGTCCATCATGCTGCGGATCCTCCAGCAGCCGCCGGCCATGGCTTGTAGCGATACTCGAACTGATTCTCCCGGCTGAATTTCAATAGCGGATAGCTATACCGCGAGAACGGAACCGGTTTACGGCCCAGCTCCGCCGTTACGCGCGTGTTGTCGAACACCGTGTTCCACACCAGGTAAGGCATGAACACCTTCATGAGCGCCGCGCCGTGACCCACCGGCCCCTTTTGGCTCGAAAGAAAGTTGACGGCGGCGGCGAACGGTTTTTCTAAGACTGGCAAAAACACTGGCCCCCGCTTGTTCTGCGCCGCCGCCAGAGCGGTAGTCAGCTGTCGAAACGTTTGCGACTCCAGGCCCGACGAAAGATGATAGATATCATGCCGCGGCTGATCTTTCTGGTGCAGCGTCGCAATCGCGTCAGCAACGAAATCCACATTCACGATGTCAATTTTATCCGTTGGCCGAAACGGCAGCGCTGGCAGGCCCGCCAGAAACACGAACGACCGCACCATGTCGAACTGCGTAGTCTCCGCGTAACGACTGTCTCCCAGCACAATGCTGGGACGGAAAACGGTTTTCGGCGTGTCCGGGAGCAGAACACGCATCATGTGTTCACAGAATTTCTTCGTTCGCGCGTAAGGATCGTAGTCCGACCGGTCCCACTCGATCGAATGATCTTCCGTCACCACTTCATGATTGCGCCGGCCCGCGACTGCCACCGTGCTCACCTGGCTGAAGCGCCGCAACCCGTGATAGTGTTCGGCGTGGCGCGCTAACGTCAGCACTTCGAGCGTACCGCGCAAGTTCACGTTCAGGCAGCTTTTTTCCGACTTGCGATTGAGCGAAGCGGCACAATGAATCACCGAATCGGTCGTGTGCACCAACCGGTCGTACTCGTCGCGCCCCAGTCCGAAGCCGGGAGAAGTCAGATCGCCGCAGAAAACTCGCACCCGTGTCTGCAGGTATTCGTAGAAGCGCGGAAAATCCAAATGCAATTGCATCGAGTTCCACAGGCGCAACTGCGCTTCCCGCGAATCGCGCGCCCGCACCAGCACGTTCAGGGAGGCGCCATGCCCATCCAGCAAATTCGCAGCCACATGTGCGCCGATGTATCCGGTCGACCCGGTCAGGAATATCGCCACGTCACTCCGTTAGTCCCGGTTTTCACGGTCTCGCCGTTTTCTACGGTCGCGGGTGCAAGTTGGAAGTTGCGCGCAGGCCGGGCTTCCAGCGGGCGGCCTTCGATCAGAGGATACGTCCATCTCCGCAGCGCGGGAATATGCACGTTGATCCAATACTCCCACCAGTCAAGGTCGCGTGTATGGTAGCCGAATTGTTTCTGCTCTTCCGGCAGCAGAGCATGCGACAGCTTCTCGATATTGTCGGCGGCAAAATCGTGCTCATTCAGAAGAATAAAAGGTTCGAAGAGTTCGATCAGCTTCTCCAGCCGTTCCAGATTGCGCTCGGTCTTCGCCAACGGCGCTCGCTTCAGCGGCAAAGGCGACATCACGCGCTGAATGGATTTCACAATGGCCCGCTGCGCCGGCGCAGACATGCGGTTGTAGCGCGTCTTCGAGACCGGAATCGCATCAAACCGCAACCTCAGCCAGGACTCCAGCCCCTCCTGCGCGCGATAGTGTTTGCGGTGCGCGAGAGATGTCAGCTCGATCGACCGTCCCATGTCGCAAGGGTTCGTGACCGAAGTCGCGAGTTGGTAGAGCCGGTCATGTCTTCGCTCAACAATGGCCGCGGCGATCAGCGTCATCCCGTCACACACCGCGTCCACCGGAATAATATCCAGCCGCTTGCTTTCGTTCGAAGGCAACTGCCGGAAATATGTGCCCAGCAAGTAAGAGAGCGACGCCGAAGTGTTAATGCCTTCATTCCAGCCGCAAAACGGTTTCGCAACAGACGTCTCAACGATCGCCGGACGCACCACCGCAATCGGCAAACCCGCCCCATACTTCACGATGAGCGACTCCGCCAGACTTTTCGTCAGCGTGTAGGTATTGGGCCAGCCCAATTCCTTGGCCCGCCGCGTTCCGATTTCCGTGAGATACGCCTTCAACCATCGAATCCGATTCTTGCGAATCTGGTTCTCCAGCGCCGCGCCTTGCAGATGTTTGGCGGCGTGTTCCTTGGCCAGAGCCTGCATTCTCAAACCTTCGCTGACGTCGGTTCCCTCCGCCTGCGACTCTGCCTCCAGGATCAGTGCATGCAGGTTGCGCACTTCCTGTTCGGCATCGAAATCAGGAATGTGCCGCGGAGTATAGTTCGGCACCAGCTTCTCGCCGACTCGCCCATCCTGCTCGCCCGCAACGTAACAAGTCGAGAGATGCAGCAACCCCGCATGGTCCGTAGTGCGCACGAACTCCACGATGTTCACCGCCGCATCGGTGTTGGTGGTAAGCGCATCGCGAAGATCAGGATTGAAATCAGTCAAACCCGAACTGTTGATGATCAGGTCCAGATCCTTCTGCAGGCGCCGCGCGTTATCGGGCACCAAGCCGAGGCCGGACTGAGTAACGTCACCCTCCAGCACCTCAACCTTATCGCGCAGAAACCGCGGCAAGTCGTCTCCATGGCGTTCAAACAGCGGATCGAACACCGGCGACTCTTCCACCATCTTCTCGAATCGCCGCTCTGCCGGATTCGATTTCTGCCGCCGGATAAGAAGATAAATTCGCCCGACCTCGGGCAACTCGAGCAGCGTGTTCGCCAGCCACACTTTCCCAATAAAGCCGGTAACGCCGATCAGCATCACGTGCTTCCCGCGCAACGCGCGACGGACCGAGAATCCCACCGCCTGCCGCTGCCCGTCAAAGTTAACGATCGGCCGTTCCCGCGGCAAAACTTCCCTGTCGGCCCCAATCACCGCCTCGCGCAAAACTTCCACCGAAATTCCCAGATGTCGCGCCAGAGTCTTCGGCGCACGTCGCCCATCCGGATGTTGTTCCCGGAGCCGAGCAAACACTCCCCGAGGCCGAATCACCGGCTCCAGCAGCCGCCCCGTCGCCACGCGATCGCGAAACTCCAGTCGATTTGCCACCAGATGTTTCGCGCCCAAATACCGCGCCAGCGGACGCATGACGTGGTCCAGTCCCTGACTGACCAGCACCACGTCGGCGCCAGAGCTCAAAAGCTCTCGCACCTTTTGCACGCCCTCCGGCTTCAGCCGGGGTTTCAGCCGGTATTGGAAATATTCTTCTCCCAGCAAGTCGAGCCGATCGCGAGTCACGCCGCGCAACACGGTGTGCACCATGCACGTCGCAAACTTCCGGTTGGCCGCATAAAGAAACGGACGCAGCATCGCCATCAGGAAGATCAGCCCGCGCCGCCGCACCCGCCCGCTGAACGTCTGATCGTTCCACGTAAAAAACGCCAGCGGCGCGACCACGGTCAGGTCGACCAGGCTGCCTTCCACCCTCCAGTAAACGCTGGGAGAGCTGCCGGAATTGTGTTTTGGCTGTTCCAAAGTTTGCTGTTCGTAGTTCTGCTGTTCGTCCTGCTACAGATTCCCGTCAGACAGGCGGACGAAACTCCTATTGTAAACAATGCCATCAAGTTTGAGGCATTATCCGTTCGCTTGCAGCCACGGACCCCTTTGGTTAGGTCTCGCGCCAGCGTCCAGTCAAAGTTCCGTCGAGTGGTAGGATATTTCCATGGTCAGACGTGATTTCCTGCGTCGCATACTGTACGGCGGCACAGCCCTCGCCGCGACAGGAGCGGCCGCCAGAGGGCTTACGTCACGTATCGGTCATGATGCGGCCTTCGCACATGAGCTGTTGAATCTGACCGGCACCGACCCGTGGGGTTCCCAATCACTTCCCACCCTGACCGCCATCCCATTTCGTCTTGAGGATGTCCGCATCCTCGATCCCGATCTGCTCCGGATGCGCGAACAAACTCTCGACTATCTCCTCGCCCTTGATTCTGACCGCCTGCTGCATAACTTCCGCGTCAACGCGAAACTTCCGTCGTCGGCCGAGCCGCTGTATAACCGCGAGTCTCCCACCAACGGATGGCGTGGCCACTATGTCGGCCATTTTCTTTCCGCTTGCAGCCAGATGTATGCCTCCACCGGCGACGTCCGCCTCAAGACTAAGGCCGGCGCCATGGTGTCGGAGCTGGCAAAATGCCAGGCACAGCTCGGTGACAAGGGCTATCTTTCGGCGTTCCCTGAATCGGGATTTGACGACCTTGAACAGGGTCGTCCGGCTGCGGTCCTCTGGTATGCGCTGCATAAAATCATGGCTGGCATGCTCGATGTCAACGAGCACATGCAGAATCCGCAGGCGCTTCAGGTGCTCGAAGGCATGGCTGCATGGACGGACTGGCGCACCGGCCGGCTCCCCGAAGAACAGATGCAGCGCACCCTGCAAATCGAATTCGGAGGCATGAACGAAGTTCTGGCGAACCTCTCCGCCGTCACCGGAAATCCCCGTTATCTGGTGGTTGCGAAACGCTTCGATCATCACGCGGTCATGGATCCCGCCGCCGAGGGGCGCGATACCCTCACCACGCTCCACGCCAATACCCAGATCCCCAAGTTCATCGGCGCCGCCCGCGAATTCGAACTCACAGGCGACCCGCATTACCGCGACGCGGCGCAATTTTTCTGGCGGCAGGTCGCGCTGCACCGCAGCTACGTCACCGGCGGCAACAGCGCCAGCGAACATTTCCGCACGCCGCCCGACGTGCTCGCCTCCGAACTTACCGATCTCTCGCAGGAAACCTGCAACACCTACAACATGCTCAAGCTCACCCGCCAACTCTTCACCTGGCAGGCCGAGCCGCAATACGCCGACTATTACGAGCGCGCGTTTCTGAACCACATCCTCGCCACCCCCAATCCAGCAGATGGCTCGCCGCTTTACTACCTCGGAATGCAACCCGGCCAGTGGAAAGTTCACTTCGTTCCGCATGAAGGCTTCTTCTGTTGCTGCGGTACCGGCCTGGAAAATTTCTCGAAGCTCAGCGAGGGATTCTACTTTCACAATGAGCAGTCGCTGTGGGTGAATTTGTTTTTCGCTTCTGAAGTAAATTGGCGGGAACGAGGTGTCGTCCTCCGGCAGGAGACTCGCTTTCCCGAGGAAGCCGGGACTCGACTGGTCATTCAGACGAAATCGCCCACTCGCTTCACATTGAACGTACGCATTCCTTACTGGGCTGACGAAGCCAGCGTGACCATCAACGGAAAGCGTTTCCAGCCAAACCAAAAGCTGGAACAATCCAGCTACGCGAAAATTGAGCGGACGTGGAAAAACGGTGATCGCGTGGATGTGAAGCTGCCCATGCGCCTGCACTTGCAGGCCATTCCCGATGACCCCACGCTAGCCGCCATTATGTATGGCCCGCTGGTGCTCGCCGGCGAACTGGGCACCGAGAATCTCGACTCGAAGCGCATCTATTCTGACGACAAATTTCTGCACGGAGGTTTTCCCGCCATCCCGGTGCCAGAGCTCGCCGGCGATCGCAACGCCCTCGACAAATGGATTCAACCGGTCAGTGCCCCAGTTGGCAAGGCAGTCGGCCAGACAGATGCAGCGCTCACTTTTCGCACCGTAGGCGCGGGACGTCCTCAGGATGTCACTCTCAGTCCTTTTTACCGCCTGTTCAACCAGCGCTATTGCGTTTACTGGAAATTCCGCTCCGCCGTCGAGGCGTGATGGGGCTTCGCTCCAACCACCAGCGCCAGGCACCCACTCACCGCCAGCACCACCCCGATCGGCAGCAAACCTCCGAAACCGCCGTTGTTGGAGCGTGCGAACCCGATGATGTAGGGCCCGAAGTATCCCCCGAGGTTAGCCACGGAGTTAATAATCGCGATCGAAATAGCAGCCGCCGCCCCGCTGGCGCGGGACGTGGCCATCGCCCAGAACGGCCCCGCCATGGACTGCGCTCCCAGCATCCCCACGCTCATTCCTGTGATCACAAGAAACGGTGCCCGGCTATAAGCCGCGACCGCCAAAGCCGCTGCCCCCAGAAATGCCATCCCGGCCGTGTGCCACCGCCGTTCGCCAGAATGATCGGAATGCCGCCCCACCACCACCATGGCGACGGCAGTCACCAGGTAAGGGATCGCAGCCACAATGCCAATCATCTGGTCGCTGAGCCCGGACATGCTGTGGATCGCGGTCGGCAGCCACGCCGTGACGCCGTACATGCAGGCAGGCAATCCGAAATAGACCAGCGAGAGCACCCAGACTCGCCAGTCCGCGGCCACCGACCAGAAATCTCCTCGACGAGCGGAGTCGGCCTGCTCTTCGAAATTCAATTGGTCGACCAGCCATTTTCGTTCGTCATCCCGGAGCCAGCCCGCGTCTTTCGGAGTCTCGGCCAGAATGTATAAGACTGCGATCCCGAGCAGGATGGCGGGCGTGCCTTCCATCAGAAACAGCCATTGCCATCCCGCCAGTCCACTACCGTGGAGCCCCAACAACGCGCCTGAGATGGGACTGCCAACGACGCCGGCCAGCGGATTCGCGGTCATAAACCAGGCCACAGCCCGCGCGCGGGCCCGCGCCGGGAACCAGTGTTTGAGGTAAAGAATCATCCCCGGGAAAAATCCCGCCTCGGCCGCGCCCAGCAGAAAACGCAACACGTAGAAGCTGTGCGGCCCGCGAATAAAAATCATCGAGCAAGAGACCAGACCCCACACCACCATCAGTCCGCAGATCCATCGCCGCACCCCTACCTTCTGCAACACCAGATTGCTGGGAACCTGAAAAAAGAAGTAGCCGGCAAAAAACATGCCGAAGGCGACTCCCTTGACGCGATCGGTGAGATGAAGCGGTTCGCCCATCTGCAGCACGGCAAAGCCCACGTTGATGCGGTCCAGATAAGCAACGATGTACAGAAGAAACAGAAAAGGCATCAGCCGCCACATCAGGCGGGAGATGGTGGCGGATTCGAGTCTGGGGTTGGACAACGTTCCCGATGTTTCCAAAGATGTTCCAGAAGACCGCGATCAGCTGCGCGAGGATTCTACGCTAAGCCCAGCACTTCTTGACGAAAGTGGCTCGTTGTTAGCAGCTAGCGGCAAGTCAAAGCAAAAGCGGCTTAGGTTTTACTAGCCGCTAGCCACTAATCGCTAGCCACTCCCCAGCCTTTCCCGAATCTCGGCCACGATCTTCTCAGGAGCTTGGGCGATATCGACGGTGACCGCCGTTTCCGGTTCTTGCAGATCGGCAAACTGGCCGGCCAGAATTTTTTCATCGGCAAAATGTCCGCGCCGTGATCGCAAACGCTGCGCGATCAGCTCAGGACTTCCCTTCAGGTACACAAACCGGACCTCAGGTCCCACGCTCAATTCCTCCCGGTAGGTTCGTTTCAGAGCCGAACATGTCAGCACGCCGTTTTGACGATTCGCAATCCAGCTCATGATTTGAATTCGCAAACGCTCGAGCCACGGCCGGCGGTCGTCGTCGTTCAATGAAATGCCGCGCACAATCTTCTCCACATTCGCTTGGGGATGGAAATCGTCGGCGTCGGCAAACTCCCAGCCAAGTTGCTGCGCCAGCAGGCGTCCGACCGTCGTCTTTCCCGAACCGGTTACTCCCATCACAATTGCGATCATAGGCAACGTCCTCGGTTCGAATGCATCCGGGTGGAATGTCGGCGCTGCCAAGATACACCTAACCTCCTGAAAATGTAGGCTAGGCATTCGCACTCTGGGCTCGTTATCTCCCAGCTATACCGTAGAGAAACGAACCTTGACCGGTGGCCGGTGCTGAAGCCGACCGATCTCGGCGGCCTCGACTCTTTCTGGAATGCCATTTCCCGAGCCGGAAACGGCCCTAGCGTCGACGATCGATGGCGCGGACAGGTTGGAGCCCATCCGCAGATTTATCGTGCGTCCAGCGGCATCCTGGAGGGTGTCTACGTGTTTTCAATCACTTACACCAAGACGCAATAACTTACAGATAATATCAACGACTTACGGGCGCCGGTCAGATGCAGGGGCGGACGCCCTCGTCCGCCCACGCGGCGCAACTCCTCTGGAGTGATGGACCTGTGGCGCTGCCCCCGGACGAGGCGTCCGGGGCTCCACGAGCGGTGCGTTACGGGTCTGGCGTAAGACGCCTACGATGTCGTCCTTCGTGTAACCTTGTGCCCCTCTTGGTGCAAGACATAACTCCTTGACCAGAAAGACTCGACCCCTTAACGCTTAACATCGCTCTGCTCTTCGGAGGCGAGCCAGGGACCACGAGTCCCATCGCTCGGGTAGGTTAGAATCTGGCTTATGAGTTTGCAAATCCGCGTCCGGCGGATGGCCAGTATCTACCTGCTGTGGCTGTTGATTGCGTGCTGCCTCGCCGCCCAGACCGGATCGCCTCCAAAAACCCAGCCTCCGCAAGACACAGAAACGAAAGAGGCAGAAGCGAAGTCCACAGAAGCGACAGGTGCAGAAAGACAGCTGCACGCCTACCTCGAACGTGCCGCGGAAGCGATGCACAAAGGCGAATTGCCCGCTGCCGCTGAGGCCTTGCGGCAGGCGTTGACCATCGACCCGCACTCTGTTGCCGCCTTGAATAACCTGGGCATCGTGCTGTCGCGTGAGGGGAAACCCGCGGATGCGATTCCGCTCTACGAAGAGGCGCTGAAGGTCCGCCCGGGGAACGCCGCGACGAAACGCAACCTTGCCATCGCTTACTTCAAAGCGCAGCACTACCGTTCGGCGTGGAGCCTGCTTCAGCCCATGGCGGTAGCGTATCCAGATGATTTTCAGGTTCTCGATTTGGCCGGCCTCTCTCTCTTTGCGCTGGATCGTTACCCGGAAGCCGCTCAATATCTGGAACGCGCCAACCAGGCGCAGCCTTCCGATCTGGAGACGCTCGACATGCTCGGCAAGGCGTACCTGCGAATGAAGGATTACAAAGCACTTACCAGCGTATTCGCTCGCATTATGCAGCTGAGTCCCAACTCCGCGTCCGCTCACATCATGATGGGCACCGCCTATGACCAGATGTCGAATCGAGAAGAGGCGATCAAGGAATATCAAGCCGCCGTTGCGGCTGACCCGAATTTTATGGGCGCGCATTCCGGCCTGGGCTTCCAGTATTGGCGACAAGGCGAGAACGAACTTGCCGAAAAAGAGTACCGCGCAGAATTGCAGCGCTTTCCCACCGATCCGGTTTCGAACTGCATTCTTGGACAGATACTTCTGTCGCAGTCGAAGCCCGCGGAGGCCGAGCCCCATTTTCGCGCAGCGATCGCGGCGAATCCCCGTTACACCGAGGCTTTATTCTTCTTAGGCAGGACAGAACTCGCGCTGAATCATCCCCACGAGGCGGTCGAGACGCTTCGCAAAGCCATCCAGATCGATCCCAAGTACTTCCAGGCACACTACGTCCTCGGCACCGTGTTGCGCCAGCTAGGACAGACCGCCGAAGCGACGAAGGAACAAAAAATAGCAGTCGATATCCAGGAGAAAGGAAGGATCGACGCGATCAAGAAGAGTGAGCGCCAATGAAGCCGGAAAGCTTCGGTGACAAAAGAAAAGGCGCACGCCTGCGGCGTGCGCCCGGAGTAAACCTACCCTGATGACAGTCAGAACTTAATTTTCGCTCCTAGTTGTACGGTTCGAGGATCGTGCCATCCGTTGACGGCGCCATACGATCCGTCGTCCACGCCGGTGTCAATCCCACTGGGGCTGCCGTGGTTGAAGGTGTTGAACGTCTCCAGCCGGAGTTGCAGGCCCAAGCGCTCGCCGAATTTAACGTTCTTGATGAGCGACGTATCCCACCGTTGGTAGCCGGGTCCGAGAATTGCACCGGGGCGAGAACTGCCAAAGTGCCCGATTGCATCGGTAAACGCCGCAGTGTTGAAGAACTCGTTGACGGATTTCGACCCGTGGGGGTCGCCAACCTGATCGGGGCGAATGTAGACAGTCTCTCCAGGTCGGGTCATGCCAAGTCCGCCGGGGTCGCCGGCCAGCTGCCACGGATCGTTGCTTTGCGTCATGATCTGGGACTGGCCAGACTGAATTGTGACGATGCCGGACAGTTCCCATCCGCCGAGCACGTGACCCGCGAATCCGCTCTGACTCTTAAAGAACGGCAAATCGTAAACATAGCTCATCACGAACATCTGCGGAGTGTTCAGCACGGAGTCTCCGTAGCTCTGCTTCAGGTCGTAGGTGTCATAAGCTGACAGACCGCGATCGTAAGGATTGGTGGTGAGCAGGTGGGACCAGGTGTACGCAACCCCGAGAGTCAATCCCCTGCTGAAGCGCCGGTTCAGCGATACCTGCAGCGAGTTGTAGTTGCTGGTGTAAACCGTGGCGCGATCGTTGATGGCGCCATAGCCTTGGTATGGACGTATGAAGTTGACGTCGGCAGTCGTGTCGGCCAAACGTGAGGCGAGCGTGGGCTGATTAAGATCGATGTCGCCCAGCAGATGCGTGCCTTTGGTTCCGACATACCCTACCTCTAATACGGTGTTAGGCATGATTTCGTGCTGCACCGAAAGGTTGTAGTCGAGGTAGCTAGGAACCTTAAAGCTGGGAGAACCGGTTATGGTCAGCGCGACTGGACCCAGAGGCGGTCCTGCCACTGCTCCACCGAGTGGCGCATCGAACAGATTCGCGCTCGACGTGGTGTTATTAAGGGTCGTCGTGGTCTGCACCAGGGGCGGGTCGTTAAATGCGTTCTGTTCCCAGATGCCGTTGAGCGTGCGGTCATAGAAGAGGCCGAGCCCACCGCGCACCGCCCACTTGCCATTTCCGAAAGGATCGTAAGCTATACCGAGGCGAGGCCCCCAGTTGTTATTCGAGCTGGGGTTCACGCGGCTACCGTAGGGAGAACAACCCACGAGCGGAGCAGGAACCGCTTTAGCTGCTGCACAGGCCGCGCCAGCCGGAAAGATCAGACCGTTGGCGTAGGTTGCGGCGTTGTTGCCCGCAACCATACTTCCGGTGGTGGGATCAATTAGCGGCGCGTTGGCCGCGCTGTACAGACTTGGAATGAAGTTCACGAGCGTGTTGTTGCTGTCGGTGGGCGAGGGGAAATAGCTGTAACGCACGCCGAGGTTCAAAGTGAGACGGCGAGAAACCTTCCAATCGTCTTGCACGTAGGTTTCAAAATTCACGTAGCGAAGATGAGGGATGGTGTCTTTATTTGGCTGGCTATAGGAATCGGCTTGACCGAGCAGGAAATTGGCAAAGGGATCATTGCCGTTGCCGCCGGTGAAGTTAAAGCTAGCCGCTCCGGCAGATGCATTCTCGGTTTTCTGCATCCACATCGACGTGAATCCGACCCGGATGGTGTGATTGCCGTGCTGGATGGAAAGATTATCGAAAATGTTCCGGTCAATGTTGCGTTCGAAGTAGGGCGCGCTTCCGTTCCCCAGGCCGGTATATCCGGTGATGGCAACGTTGGGCGCGCGGCCGTTGGGATCCTGGTAGGCGGTGTTGTTGGTGAGTTGGCTGAGGAAGGACGGTGAATTTGCGATTGCGCCGGTAAGATCCGAGTTGATGGCGCCCCACGCGTCCACGAACTCCACTTCGTTCACCACGCGCGGCGAGATGCTCTCAGTCGCATTCAAAACCAGATTGCGTCCGGGCGCGTTGATGGAGGTGTTTTCCACGCCGGGATAGTTGCCACCACCCCAGAGGGAGAACGGCGCATTTTGGGGAACGACATCCTCCATGTAGCGGGCATATACACGTACTCTGTCGCCGACATTCTGATCGAGCCGAATAATGTCCTGACGATAGTTGTTCAACTCGCTGTAAGGGGTGATCAACAGATTTCCGGAACTCGGCGGGTTCTTGACCATGAAGGTGTTCAGGTAAGCAGTCGCGTTCTTGCTATAACACGAGGGACTGATCGTGTAGGTGCCGCCCGCAGCGGTCACGCAACCAGCGGGCGCCACGGGAATGGGAGTGGTAAATGTTCCAGCCAGTTGCGCGACTGTTGGCACAGGGATGGTATTGGTTTCCGGGAGGCTCGCCTTCCTCCACTCTTCCGACCAGAAGAAAAAGGTCTTGTACCTATCCGGGTGATACACCTTGGGGACAAAGAGCGGACCACCGATGGTGAAACCGTAGTCGTTATAGCGCTCGATGGGGGTCCCGAAATCAGCCACCGCCCCTCCGGAAGCAATGGCCTGGCGGTCGCCAAAGGTGTTGGCGTTATAGAAGTTGTTGCGATTGAATTCGTAGGCGCTACCGTGGAAGTTGTTGGTTCCGGATTTGGTCGCGACCACGACCTGACCGCCGCCGCTGCGTCCGAAGGCGGCGTCATAGTTGCTGCGCTCCAGCGTGAACTCCTGGATGGCATCGATCGACGGCGTGTTCAGCAACGTCCCGTTGGAACCGCTGTCGTTAATGTCGCCGCCATCTACGGTCCAGTTGTTGGCCCCGGTACGCGCGCCATTGACGGAAATCGCAGTGTTGTTCTGCAGTCCGAACCCTACCTCGTCAGGTAACTGATTCGCGACGCCGGGCTGCAGCAGTAGAAGCTGCTCAAAGTTACGGTTGTTCAGCGCCAGCTCTCTAACCTGATCCCCGGTGACCGTTCCGGATTCTTCCGCCGTGGTGGTTTGGATCGGGGTGTTTTCTGCCGTCACCTCTAGGGTTTCGGTCACCTTGCCGGTTTGTAACGCGACATCGAGGGTGTGCTTTTCGGCGACATTCAGGATGACGCCCTTGGCGACGTAGGCCTGGAAACCACTATTTTTCACTGTCACCGTGTAACGGCCGGCGGGGAGATTCGTGATGTTGAAGTTGCCGGTGCTGCTGGTGGTCACCGTGCGGAGATCCGCGCCGGTTTCCTCGCTGTGAACTGAAACGGTCGCGCCCGCGACAACCGCGCCGCTGGGGTCCGTCACCGTACCGGTGAGCGTGGCGGCCAACTCTTGCGCCAGACCAACCATTGACAAGCTGAGGACGACTGCGCAGACCGCCAGAAATGAAAACAGCGCCTGCACCGCTCCGCGGTCCGTTGTGTCCTTACACTTTCCGTATGTCGATTGCATCATCACAGCGCCTCCTCGAAACCACTTTCCACTAAGCGTTACACCAGGGCATTCCACGTGGACGTTGCACACGGGCCCTAATGTGAATCGACTATGCTATATAGCACATGGCAGTTCGTGGTCAAGAAGAAAATGCAGGAACCTGTGAAAATCTTTTTGCCGGGTTCGGAGATCGCTCTATATCACTTGCACCGCAGGTCGAGATGAGGAATTTCTTACCGCAGGAGCTTTCTGATTCCACGACTGAAGCGGATCCTCGAGAATACTAACAGATCAGCATTTTCTATGCGTCTCACGCAAAAAACTGTTCCGCGCGGCCAGGCGCCGAAAACCATATGCTCTATAGCATTCGGGCGCGACCTAAATGGGATGTTTGGTTAATTTTCGAGCTTTAAGCTTTACACGGCGCCGGGAATACGCTATATAGCACAAGGGCATCTCAGTCCGAGGCACAAAACCAGGCGCATCACGCGCTGCAATTGTCCCGGGTGAAAAGTCACGGTAGGCTAAGTAAATCGTTTTATGACAGGAAATCACAGCAACGGAACGCCGGTTTACAAAAAGATCCAGAACTCGATCCGCAAACGCATTGAGTCGGATCAGCTCAGGCCCGGGGATGCCGTGGCCTCGGAGCGCGAACTCGCCAAGGCGCACAAAGTGAGCCTGATGACCGCTCGACACGCGCTGGCCGGGCTGGAGCGGGAGGGAATCGTGGAACGGCGGCGGGGCGCGGGGACCTTTGTCGCGTCTCCGAAGATTCATTTCAACAAGCTCATGAGTTATACCGAGCACATGGCCAGCCGCGGCCTGGCTCCGAGCTCGCGCGTGCTGTTGGCCAAGGTAATCGAAGACGAGCAGGAAGTGGCCGCGCGCCTGGGATTACCTGCGACCAGCCGCATGGTCAAGATTGAACGTCTTCGCCTGACGGGTGAAGAGCCGTTCGCTCTCGAAACCTGTTACCTGCCGGCGGCGGAATATTCCGACCTGGTAAAGGCGCCGCTGGGGAGAAGCTCTCTATTTGGCGCGCTGAGGCACGATTACGGCGTGGAGCTGGCGTATGCCGACGAAGAAATTGACGCGACCGCGGCCGATATGAATATCGCTGAGTTGCTTGGGCTGCACCGTGGTGCGCCGCTGCTGCGCATACGGCAAGTGATCTATTCGACAAAAGGGAAGGCCACTATTTACGGAGTTGGCTTTTATCGCTCGGAGCGGCACACGCTGTTTATCCGGCGCTTTCGCTAGGAGCGCTTGACTCAGGTAAGTCTAGCGGCTATCGCAAAACCCTCGTCGGCGCGGATACGAGCGAATCCTCAGAGGCTGAAGCCTGCATCTTTGATTGGCGTTCTTACGGCACGGCTTTAATCCGTGCCCTTCCCGAACCGATTTATGAGCCGACTTTTAGCCAATGAGCGAGCGCTGATTTTCTACTGACATTCTTTCCCGTCCTACGTCCAAGCGGAAGGTGCGGGAATGGTTTGCTTTCGCGCAGCCGAGCTGGGTAGTGTCTCAGTTGCGCGGCAGCAGAGAAGGGGCCGTCGAGCTTCGCTCGACCGGACAGCCGAGAGCCTGCCCTGAGCGAAGTCGAAGGGGCGGCTGTCCCCACATGAGTTGAGACTCCGCGGCATTGCACCCAACAACTTGCTAAAATCCTGTGGTTGTCCGGTTCCGGAATTCTCGCGGCCGGTCAGTTTCCTGGAGGACGCTGGAATGTCACTCGTTCGCCGCTGGGCTGGAACTGCCATCTTTTTAGTTCTCACTGCTACTTTTTCCCTTTGCCAACAGCCAGAAGGACGATTGATGCGCTTCCCCGACATTCACGGGGACAGGATCGCCTTCGTCTACGGAGGCGACCTATGGCTGGCTTCGGCCGGCGGCGGCGCGGCTCACCGCGTCACTACTCATCCTGGCCGCGAACTGTTTCCGAAGTTTTCGCCGGATGGAAAATGGATCGCATTCACCGGGCAGTACGACGGCAATTTCAATGTTTACGTGATGAGCTCCGAGGGCGACCAGCCGCGCCAACTCACGTTTTACCAAGGCAGCGCGCAGCAGCTCAACGACCGCATGGGCATCCACAACGAGGTAGTGACGTGGACGCCGGACAGCAAGCGCATCGTTTTCCTTTCGCGGCGCGATGCTTCCAACGGCTGGGTCAAACGCCAGTTCACGGTTTCGATTGATGGCGGGCTGCCCGAGCCTCTGCCTATGGACCAGGGCGGGCTCATTTCGTTCAACGCGGATGGCAGCAAGGTGGCTTACAACCGCATCTTCCGTAATTTTCGGACGTGGAAGCGCTACACCGGCGGCCTCGCGCAGGACATTTATATCTACGACATCAAGAATAACGTCCTCGAACAGCAGATTCCGCACACCGATTACACCGACACGTTTCCCATGTGGCACGGCAACACGGTGTACTTCACGTCAGACCGCGGCGCGGAGCATCGACTCAACATCTACGCGTATGACCTGGGCACGAAACAGGTGGAGCAAGTCACCCACTTCACTGACTTTGACGTGATGTGGCCTAGCCTGGGCGATGCTTCCATCATTTTCGAGAACGGTGGGTATCTCTACGTGCTGGACCTGGCCACGCGGCAGGCGACGAAACTCACCATTACTCTTCCCGGCGAACGCGACTTGACCATGAAGCGCTGGGCCAGCGTGAGCAAGAACATCACCGACATGGATATTGCTCCGGACGGGAAGCGCGCAGTGTTTGCGGCGCGCGGCGACGTTTTCACTGTGCCGGCTAAGGAAGGCGCAACCCGCAACCTGACCCGTACGCCCGGCATCCGCGAAAAAGGAGTTGCGTGGTCTCCCGACGGCCGCTGGATCGCGTTCGTTTCCGATCGCACGGGCGAGGATGAAATTTACATCACTCCCCAGGACGGGATGGGCAATGTAGATTTAGGCAAAGAGAACGGCGACAAGGACAAAGCGAAAGAAAAAGACAAGGAAGCGGCTGCCAAGGAAGCGGCGCGGGAAAAAGAGCGCGGCAAAGACAAAGAGCAACAGATCACCAGCGGCTACAAGGGTTTCAAGGCCACGCCGGTCTGGTCGCCGGACAGCAAGAAGCTCGCGTGGTCCGACAAAGACCTCCGGCTTTGGTACATCGATCTCGATAGCAAGAAAGATGACAAGCCCGTCGAGGTGGATCGCGGCAAATTCTTTGAGATCAACAATTACTCCTGGTCGCCCGACAGCAAGTGGCTGGCTTATGACAAGCAACAGCAGACCGGACTGAGCGTGGTGTATCTCTACTCGACTGCGGACAAGAAAATCACCGCGGTCACTAACGATCTGGTCAACAGCCAGGGGGCGATCTTCGATCCTGATGGCAACTACCTGTATTTCCTCTCGGACCGCGATTACAACGAGGTGCTCGGGAATTTCGATTTTGAGTTTGCCAATCCCAAGACTACGCGCCCTTACCTGATTACTCTGCGCGCGGACGCGCCTTCGCCGTTCCCGGCGCTGAGTGACGAAACTGCGATCAAGGGCGAAGAACCCGCGGCCGAAGATTCTGCATCCGAAAAGGAAAAAGACAAGGACAAGAAAGCGGCGGACAAGAATAAATCTGAGCTTCAGAAAAAAGAAGAAGCGAAGAAAGAAGTGACCGAGCGCGAAAAGGAATCCAAGGAAGTCGCCAAGAACTTTCGCATTGATCTTGAGGGCATTCAGAACCGCATCGTCGCCTTGCCGGTCCCTCCCGCCAGCGTGAGTGGGTTGGGAGCAGGAAAGGGTTTTCTTTATTATTCGAGCCAGCCGGTGCAGGGACTTTCCGGGCCACTCCCCGGCGAAGAATCCGCTCTGCACTCCTACGATTTGAAAGAACGGAAAGAGAAGACTGTGATCGAGGGCATCGACCGATGGGCAATGTCTTTTGATGGCACCAAGATTCTGTACGAGGCGAAAGGCGCCTACGGCATCATCGACGCCAAGCCGTCCGACACTCCGAAGAAACCCGGCGAGGGCGCGCTGAATCTCGCAGGGCTGCGCGCGGAAATCGATCCGCCTGCGGAATGGAAGCAGATGTTCAATGAAGTCTGGCGGCAGGAGCGCGACTACTTCTTTGAAGCCAGCATGAACGGCGTGAACTGGGAGGCGATTCGCGACAAATATGCACCGCTGGTTCCTTACGCTGCCAATCGCTACGACCTTACCTACATTCTGGGAGAAGTCATCGGCGAACTCTCTAACTCCCATACGTATGTGGGCGGCGGGGACCAACCCGACCTGCATCCCGTGAACGTGGGCCTGTTGGGGGTCGACTACGAACTCGACTCGGCCAGCGGTCGCTACCGGTTCAAGAAAATATATCCGGGAGAGAACTGGAATGCGCAAACCCGCTCGCCGCTTACCGAGCCGGGAGTCAATGTGCGCGAAGGCGACTACCTGCTGGCGGTAAACGGCCGCCCGTTGCGCGCGCCGCAGAGTCCCGACGAATTGTTCGTCAACACCGCCAACGAGACCACGGCCATCACGGTGAATTCCAAGCCGGAGATGGAAGGCGCCCGCACGCTGCCAGTGAAGCCGGTCGCCGACGAATATCAGCTGCGCGAAAACAACATGGTCGAGAGCAATCGCAAGAAGGTCGATGCCGCCACTCACGGGCGCGTCGGTTACATCTACATTCCAGACATGGGCGCTGACGGTCTGAACGCATTCGTCAGGCAGTTCTTCCCGCAGATTCGCAAAGAGGGCATGATCATTGACGTGCGTTACAACGGCGGAGGTTTCGTCGACCAACTGATTTTCGAACGACTGCGCCGCGTTCTGGTTGGCATGGGCGCGGCCCGCAACTTTGAAAGCGGTACGACTCCGCCAGTTGTTTTCCACGGCTACATGGCCGCCATCACCAACCAATACGCGGCCTCTGACGGCGACATCTTCAGCGAGTTCTTCAAGGTGTACAAGCTCGGGCCGCTCATTGGCGAGCGCACGTGGGGCGGAGTGCGCGGCATTCGCGGTGAAATACCGCTGATCGACGGCGGCTACATCACCTGGCCGGAATTCGCGGATTATGGACTCGACAGTAAGTGGGTCGTCGAGAACCACGGGGTCGCACCCGACATTGAAGTGGACAATCGCCCCGATGATGTGGTTCGCGGAAAAGACGCGCAGCTCGATCGCGCCATCCAGGAAGTGATGAAACAGATCGAGGCCAACCCCAAGAAACTGCCGCCACGGCCGCCCGACCTGCCGGCGTATCCGGCGGGCCCGGCGATGTAGAAGTGGTTTCCGCGGAATCGCGGAGGCGGGCCAGGATCCCGCCTCCGCAGCGGAAGATGTCATCTCAGGCGGCGACGTTCTGCCGCGAGTCCCGCGCGAACGGCGCAAATGCCCGACTTCCGTGCCACTCCCATGGCACGTTCGGGCTTTGACCGCGGTGGTTACTGTTGGTTACTGTGGAGACCATGATTTCCCCCAATCGTAACCTTGATGGAAATTCTCGAAAAACTTCCGACATTTTTGACCGTGGGCGCGCTGGTGATTATTTTTGCGTGCCTCAAACGTCATGCCCGCTGCGCCCGGCTCACGGTTTGGGCCGTGGGATGGGCCTTGGTGTTCACCCACTTTCTGGCGCAACTGCTCGAACCTGATCGCGGACACGTCAGTTCCCTGCTGCTGGCAATTGATTCTGTCGCCTTGCAAGCCGCGGCCGTCGCATTCCTGGTTTCCGTTTCCTCGGTGGTTGAAGATTCCGCGAAGCGCACGACTCTGCTGCTGGTGCTCGGTGTGCCCTCTCTGCTTTATTCGGCGTTGTTCTCCACCGGTTCGCACGCGCGCGGGCTCTATATCCTTAGCCTGATTGCATGTTTCGGAGGAGTAACCGTATTTTTCTTCCGCGTGCATCGCAGGTTTTCGTTGTATCTGGCCGTTCTCAGTTTCGTTTGCTCATTGGTCGGAGTCTGGGCCATTCGCGCCGCATTTCACGGCTCCTTTGTGGAAGGCGCAACAGCGCTGCTCGGCATTGGATTTGGTTTGCCGGGCGTGTTTATCTGCCGCAACTACTGGCGCAGGTCATTCGGCATCCTGACGATTTCCTGCGGGTTTCTTGGCTGGGGAGCGCTGTTTCCCATTCGCCTTTGGGTCGAGCGCTTTTCGCCGAACCTGATTGTTCCCGGAGCGCTCTGGGATGTTCCCAAGCTCTTCGTCGCCTTCGGCATGATCCTCGCGATCGTCGAAGATAAATCGCTTTCGATCACCGGAATGCAGCGCAAGGCGGAATCCCTTAATCATCAGCTGGAACGTTTCGCATCCATCACATCGCGGCTGTTGAATGGGGCGGCACCGGAGGCGGTGTGCCCCGAGATCGCCACCGCGATCACGGAAGTCAGCAGCTTTGCCGCAGCCCTGATTCAACTCGAAGACGCCGACGGGCAGTTAAGCGTTATTGGATCGAGTGGATCACGAATAGCTTTACGCAAACTTCAAGCGACAGACTGGACGCTGGATCGCGTTCAGAGCGCGTGCTCCAGCGCCCTGCGCATCGGCCACAACTCATTTTTGCTGGCGCGAGAAAAAACGGAACCTTCGGAGATCGCTGATCAGGAACAGTTGGAATCCGATTTACTGTGCAGGAACAGCGCTGCCATTTTGATACCGCTCTGTTCGGGAATCGGCACTTATCTTGGATGTATTCGAATGCTAACGCGGGGACCTGTGCTCGGGTTGGACGCGCTCGAGTTGGCGCGCATCGAAATGGTCGCAGCCGATCTCGCCGTAGCGGTGCAATTGAAAACTCTGCACCGGCAATTAGTGTGGTCGGAAAAGCTGGCGGCTCTCGGTCAATTGCTCGCGGGCGTAGCGCACGAGCTTAATAATCCGTTGACCGTAATTATGGGATACGGCGAACTGATCGGCGACAAAGTAGCCTCACCGCAGGCACGCGAGCAACTCTCCCGATTGGTGGGCGAGACTCGCCGCATGAAGCGGATCATCGATAATCTGCTGCGCTTCGCAAGGCAAGGCGCGCGGGACACGCACATTGTGCAGCTTTCTCCGCTCGTGCACGAAGTGCTGGCCTTGTGCGAGTACTACACTCGCAAACGGAAGGTGCATGTGGACCTCGATATAGCGCCTGGCCTTCCGTCGCTTGCGGTCCATGAGGATGAAATCAAACAGATTCTGTTGAACCTGTTCAAGAATTCCAGCGACGCCCTGGAAGGCTTCGCCGGGAACAAGCGCATCAGCATTCGTGCGTATCAGTCGGGGACGCGGGCGGTGATCGAAGTGGAAGACAGTGGACCGGGTTTTTCGAATCTGAATCGCGCGCTGGAACCATTCTTCACCACCAAGCCAGCGGGAGAAGGCACGGGCCTTGGTCTGAGCGTCTGCTACGGAATTGTGAAACAACGCGGCGGAGCTTTGCGGATCGAAAACGTAAGTCCATTGGGCGCGCGCGTCACCGTCGAGCTCCCTATCGCGGAGGCAGTGTCGCAGCCGCTTCTGGCCGCGGTCGCGAACGCGTAGTTTGCTTGAATGGAGCCCCGGACGCCCTCGTCAGGGGAATCGCCCGGAGGACGAGGTCGTCCGCCGCTCCGCGATCCTTCCTCACTCCCACTCGATCGTGCCTGGCGGCTTCGACGTGATGTCATAGACCACGCGGTTCACGCCTTTCACTTCGTTCACAATCCGCGTGGAAATATTTTTCAACACTTCGTGAGACAGCGGAACCCAGTCGGCGGTCATTCCATCCTCGGAGCTCACGGCGCGAACCGCGCATGTGTAGGCGTAGGTCCGCATGTCGCCCATCACGCCCACCGACATCACCGGCAGCAGCACCGCGAACGACTGCCAGATCTTCGTGTAGAGGCCCGCGTTCTTGATTTCGCTGACTACGATGTCGTCGCATTCGCGCAACAGCGCCAGGCGCTCAGGCGTGACTTCTCCCAGCACGCGGACGGCGAGACCGGGCCCCGGAAATGGCTGCCGCTGCAGGATTTCGTCGGGCATGCCGAGGTCGCGACCGATTTTGCGGACTTCGTCCTTGAACAAATCTTTCAGCGGCTCGATCAGCTTGAGCTTCATCTTTGCGGGCAAGCCGCCCACGTTGTGATGCGACTTGATCACCTGTGACGGTCCACGCACAGATCGCGATTCGATCACGTCGGGATAAAGCGTCCCTTGCACCAGCCACTTGACCTTGCCTTCTTTCTTCTCGATGCGGCGGGCTTCTTTTTCGAACACTTTGATGAATTCGTTGCCGATGATCTTACGCTTCTTCTCAGGATCGCTGACGCCTTTGAGCTTGCCGAGAAAGCGATCGGTGGCGTCGACCGCATCGAGGTGCAGGCCGAGTTTGTCACGCAGCGTCTTTTGTACTTTTTCGAATTCGTTCTTTCGCAGCACGCCGTTGTTCACGAATACGCAGGTCAGGCGCGATTTTCCGTTCTTGTCACGCAGGGCTCGATCCACCAGCACTGCGGCCACCGAGGAATCCACGCCGCCCGAGAGCGCGCAGATGGCGCGTCCCGTGCCCACTTGCCGCTTCACCTGCTCGACGGTCGAATCGATAAAATGCTGCGGCGTCCACGTTGGTTTTGCGCCGCAAATCTGGAAGATGAAGTTGCGCAGAATCTCCGTGCCCTGGCGCGTGTGGTGCACCTCAGGATGGAACTGCACGGCGAACCACTGCTTTTCAACATTCTGGATGCCGGCCACGGCATGAGCCGTTTTCGCTGTGAGCTCAAAACCGGGAGGCAGTTCCAAAGCTTCGTCGCCATGCGACATCCATACCGGAAGTTTTCTGGACAGCCCTTGAAATAGAACCGACTCGGCAACTACTTCGACTTCTGCGTGGCCGTACTCGCGTTTGTCGGCTGGGCGCACCTTGCCGCCGAGCGTGTGCACCATGAACTGCAATCCGTAGCAGATGCCGAGCACGGGCAGGCCCAGGTCGAAGAGTCGCACATCGGCCGGTGGCGCGTCTTTGTCGTAGACCGACCACGGTGCGCCCGAGAGCACGATTCCGGCGGGCGCGTAGCTCTTCACCTCGTCGAGCTTGGCAGTGCAAGGCAGCACGACGGAAAAAACATTCTGCTCGCGGATGCGGCGCGCGATCAGCTGCGTATACTGCGCGCCGAAGTCGAGAATGACGATGGACTGAGTGAGAGGTGATTGGCTGAGGGACGCTGCGCGGAGTTTGGATTGGTTTTCCACTGATGAGTATGTCAGATTCGACGCAATCGTGTAAATGCCGCCGTAAAGACGTTGCCTGCAGCGTCTCTCGGCCTGCGGCTTGGCGGCTGAGACGTAGCAAGCTACGTCTCTACGGCAAGGTTCGGAATATCGCTCAGAATCGGCTCATCACGATCAATGGTTGTTCGGGGAGCAGGCGGCGCAGGCGCGGGTGCGGGCGCTATCGGAGCGAGCAACTCTTGCGGCATTTCCGCAATGCAAACATATCCCGCCAACCGCGCCATATAGAGCCAGTCGGCGACCGCGAAATAAGCCATCGTAAGCAGAAGGACGGCAGCCAGCACGAAGCGCGCGGGTACGATGCGTGCGAGGGTCAGCGGGACAGAAACGACCGTCGTCGCCACCACAAAGACCGTCAGGTGAGCTAGGCCCGTCCAGGTGCTGACCGCGAAAACTGCGCCGCTGCGTTCCCGGCAGAAACTGACCGCGGCGGAAAGCGCGCCCAAGGCATCTTTGTGAGCATCGTCGTTGAGCACGGCAAACACTCCGGCCAGCGACAGAACCCAGTTCAATGTTGACCATGCAACGAAGATGAGTGCAGCCAGAGGGAAGAACAACAGAAAAGCGATTCCCGCGCCGGGATCAGGCGGGGCAGAGTTAACTGAGGTTAACCCAGACGACGCCACACCGTTCGAGAACTGGGCCGAAAGCAATTGCACCAGAATCAACGCACCCACCAAGCCAAGAAGCGCAGCCAGGGCCGCCGTCGCGCGCAGGAAGTTCAGCCGCAGCAGCGACCCGAGTGGTGAACCCTTCGGCGACGGGACCGCTAGATCCGTGGCCGGAACCAAGTTCTCGCCACCAAACGCCGATTTCTGTCTTTCGGCGAAATAATCGATCAGGCTGTGGACCGTTGTGGCTCGGCCTACGGAAGCGGCAAAAATCCATAAACAGATCAGCGCGATGGCGGCGACCAGTTCGGCCATCACAATGCGGGGCGCGCTGCCGCGAAAAATGTGCCCGAGCGCTTGGCCAATCAGGATAGGCTGTCGCGTGCGCAGCAGCAAAATATCGCCGCTGGTCACGGGCAGGGTGTCGAGATATTCCAGAAGCGAAAACGCGACCAGCGCGGTTGCGGTCGCGCCCACGGTCCAGCGCCATGAAATTTCAGCCAGCGTGAGTGAGGGGCGGCGAAATGCGGCGCGGAAGCCGTCGAGCGTGGGCGAGATGCGGGACATGCGTACTTAGAATAACGCAAGCTGGAGGCATGTGATGCTCAGGGAAACCTGAGTGAGCGGAGCGGGAGCTAGGTGCGCGCTGAAGTGGCAGGAATGCCCTGATGCTTCACCGGAACGCCTGCAGTCGCGGGGTCCTTCGACTGCGTATCTGCTTCGCATTCGCGAAGCAGATACTCCGCTCAGGATGACAGTCCTGCTGGAAGATGACAGTGTCGGTAGAAAATGTGAGTGGCGTCACCTGACTACGAAGTTCAGCAGCTTCCCAGGTACGAAGATCGTCTTGATGATCTGCTTTCCCGCGATCGCGGCTTTCACTTTTTCCTCTGCCAGCGCACGCTCCACCACCAGTTCCTGCGAGGCGTCCGCGGGAACAACTACGCGGCCGCGCAGCTTGCCGTTGACTTGCACCGGGACTTCGATTTCTTCTTCTTTCGCCAGCACTGCGTCATACTTCGGCCAGGGAGCCTTCAGCAAGCTTCCTTTTTCGCCCAGCATCTCCCAGAGTTCGTGCGCGAGATAAGGCGCGAAGGGCGCCAGCAAAAGCGCGAGCTTCCGCTGTACGTCGGCGAGGAGCGGAATCGGGATCGCGCTTTTTTCGATCGCTTCTTCCGCGCCGTAAAGTACGTTCACCAGCTCCATGATGGCCGAGATGCACGTGTTGAAGTGCCAACGTCCTTGGAAATCGTCGCTGACGCGCTTGATGGTCTGGTGCAGCTTGCGCTGGATGGCACGCGCCTCCGGCGGCAAATCCGCGGGGACAGGCTTATTCCAGTCGGGATGCTCCGGGTGGCCGTTGCGCACGACGAACCGGTACATGCGTCCCAAAAACTTTCGAATTCCCTCGATCCCGGAATCCTGCCAGTCCAAGTCGCGATCAGGGGGAGCGGCGAACAATACGTAGAGGCGCGCGCTGTCGGCGCCGTACCGAGCGACCATTTCATCCGGCGAAACCACATTGCCGCGGCTCTTGGACATGGCCGCACCCAGATAAGTGACCATGCCCTGCGTGAACAAGCGCTCGACGGGCTCGTCATTCGTAACCATACCCAGGTCGCGCATGAATTTGGTCCAGAAACGCGAGTAAATCAAGTGCAGGATGGCGTGCTCCACCCCGCCGATATACTGATCGATCGGAAACCAGTATTGCGCTACCTTTCCATCAAAGGGCGCATGGTCGTTGTGCGCGTCGGTGTAGCGATAGAAATACCAGGACGAATCCACGAACGTGTCCATGGTGTCGCTCTCGCGGCGCGCCGGACCGCCACACTTCGGACAAGTCGTATTCACGAATTCGGGGACGCGCGTAAGCGGCGAGGCGCCGGTGAGTGCGATATCGACATTCTCCGGCAACAGCACCGGCAAATCTTTTTCCGGCACGGGGACGATGCCGTCCTTTTCGCAATACACCATCGGAATCGGCGTGCCCCAGTAGCGCTGGCGCGAAATTCCCCAATCTTTCAAACGATAAGTGACCGCTGCCTTGCCGAAGCCGTTCTGTTCCGCCTCGGCGGCCATTTTTCGGATCGCCTCTTCGCAGGTCAGGTTGCTGAACCGGCCGGAGTTGATCAGCATGCCTTCGTCTGTGGTAAAGGGCAGCCGCGGCTCGGCCACGGTTTCCTCAGGATCGTTCGAGACCGGTAAAATCACAAGCCGGATTTCCAGTTTGTATTTCTTGGCGAAGTCGTAGTCGCGTTCATCGTGCGCCGGAACGCTCATGATCGCGCCCGTGCCGTAATCCATCAGCACATAATTCGCCACCCAGATGGGAACGCGCTCGCCGTTGTAAGGATTCACGGCATAATGGCCAGTGTTAACGCCATGTTTTTCGATGGCGCCAATGTCGCCGGTCTCTTTGGCCTTGCGCTGCTCGGCAACTAACTGCTCAACCGCCGCGCCCAGCACCTGGTTGTAGCGCGTGAAAGTTGCCACCAGCGGATGCTGCGGCGCGAGCTGCACCGAAGTCGCGCCGAAGATGGTATCGACGCGCGTGGTAAATACCCGGATCGTCGCACCGGTCGGGTCATCCGCAACTTTGAAATCGATCAGCGTGCCTTCGCTGCGCCCGATCCAGTTGCGCTGCATGGTGCGCACTTTTTCCGGCCAGCCGTCGAGCTTGTCGAGGTCGCGCAGCAATTCTTCCGCGTAATCGGTGATGCGCAGAAACCACTGTTCCAGATCGCGCTGTTCCACCGGAGTGTCTTCGTGGCGCCAGCAGTTGCCGTTCACGACTTGTTCGTTGGCCAGCACCGTGCAACATTGCGGACACCAGTTCACCTTGCTCTTCTTGCGATAAGCCAACCCCTTTTCGTAAAACTTCAGAAAGAACCACTGATTCCACCGGTAGTAATCGGGAAGGCAGGTGGTAACCTCGCGCGACCAGTCGTAGGCAAAACCCAGGCGCTTCATCTGCGCCTTCATGTTTGCAATGTTGGCCAGCGTCCACTCGCGTGGCGGGGTGTTGTTCTTGATGGCGGCGTTTTCAGCGGGCAGGCCAAAAGAATCCCAGCCCATGGGATGCAGTACGTTGTAGCCATTCATCCACATGTAACGGGCGAGAGCATCGCCGATCGCGTAGTTCCGCACGTGGCCCATGTGCAGCGCTCCCGAGGGATAAGGCAGCATTTCGAGTACGTAATACTTCTTTTTCGCGGGCTTGGCGGGATCCGTTACCGGATCGGCGGCGTAGAGTGCGGCATCCTGCTGCCAGCGTTCGAACCACTTGGTCTCCACACGCTGGGCGTCGTAGCGGACGTCTGGTTGATCGGGCCGCGTTTCGTCGCGGCCGTCAGTGGTCATAGTTGCTTCCGGTTTTTCATGCGATGGCATAAGAGAATAAAGACAAAATGTTAAGTCTTAGATTCTACAACGGAAGCAGCCGTTTCCCCTCGCCCCTTCGCCTGTTCTAAACTCTCGTTATTTCCCGGCAGGAGGCTTCTTGTCGCCGAACAATCCGGAGGGAAGAGCCAAGAACCAGGCGCCCGACAACCAACCGCCAATACAAGCACCACCGCGGCAGCTCGATCCCAGGTTTTATTACGCCGCGCTCTTGCTGGTAATTCTGCTCGTCGCCGTAATTCGATTTCACCTGCGAACCATGCCTCTGGAGCGCGATGAGGGGGAATACGCCTATGCGGGACAACTCATCCTGCAGGGTATCCCTCCTTATGCACTCGCCTACAACATGAAGTTGCCCGGCACCTACGCGGCCTACGCCGCGATCATGGCTGTCTTTAGGCAGACGACCACTGGAATCCGTCTCGGCCTGCTGCTGATCAATGCAGCAACGATTGTTCTGGTTTTCCTGCTGGCGCAAAAGCTGGCTGGGTCAATTAGCGGATCGCTCACCGGATTTGTAGCCGCAACCACTTACGCCGTGCTATCGAATCTGCCCTCGCTGTTGGGATTCGCCGGCCACGCCACGCATTTTGTCGTGCTGTTCGCGCTGGCCGGAATCCTCGTCATGTTGCGCGCTCTCAACGATCGCCGCGGGCCGCTTCTCTTTTTCTGCGGCGGTTTGCTGTTGGGGATCGCATTCCTGATGAAGCAACCCGGAATCGCTTTCGCTGCTTTCGGCGCGCTGTATATCGCTCGGCGTAGCTGGAAACAGCCGCGGCTCCTGGCTTCACGCGAGGCTGCATATTTGGCGGGAGTGGCATTGCCCTTCGCTCTCACTTGCCTCGTCCTGGCGCGCGCTGGAGTATTCCATAATTTCTGGTTCTGGACTTTTACCTATGCTCGTGAATATTCCTCCGAGACGAGTTTCGCGGCAGGCTGGCAAGCGCTGCAGCAATCGCTGCAGTGGGCGCTACATCCGTTCCCGCTGTGGGCCATCGCCGAGATCGGTCTGGTCACGCTCTTGTGGGACCGGCGCTGGCGCCCGCAGCTTTTCTTTCTATCAACGTTGACAGTTTTCTCGCTCTTGGCGGTGTGCGCCGGATTTTATTTCCGGCCACACTACTACATTCTTCTTCTCCCAGCGGCATCGCTTCTGGCAGGATTGGCCGTCACTTCCGCGCACCGTTTTCTGGAGCAGCGGCGGTTCCCGGCAAGCGGGCGGATGGTTCCTGTTCTGCTTTTCATCGCCGCCTGCGCCTTCTCGCTCTGGGACCAGCGAGCCTTCCTGTTCGAGCTCGATCCCGCGGCTGCAGGGCAGAAAATCTACGCCGCCAATCCCTTCGCCGAGGCCATCTCGGCCGCGAAAACCGTGCGCGCTACAACTACCGATACGGATACGATTGCCGTTTTCGGCTCCGAGCCGGAGATTTATTTCTATTCAGACCGGCACTCTGCCACCGGCTATATCTATATGTACGACTTGATCAAAACGCAGCCCTATCAACTGCAAATGCGCCAGGAAATGATGCGCCAGATCGCGGCGGCGCGGCCTCGCATCGTCATCTACGTCGACGATTGGGCCTCCTGGGGATGGCGCCGCGGCCAGGAGCAGGACGAGTTCTTCACCTGGATGGAAAATTACATCCACGAAAACTACGCACCGTTACAACAGATTCAGATCAACGCCCTGCCCGCCCATCGCTGGGGCGAAGCGGCAAATTTATACCTCTTCCGGAGAACCGCGCCCTGAGCGTGAATTACCCTTGTTAAGGCATGCTTACGTTACACTGCTGCGACAAGGAAGAATGCTGATAGAGGCAAGCCTCTCTTCCTCTATGTCTCCCAACTCATGACTGCATCCACATCTGCTTTGTCTGACTTCACTCCCAAAGAATTGCGCAAGCTGCGCAGCATGAAGGATCCGCATGGCATCCAGAAGTTTCTGGACGCGATTCCCTACCACCTGGAAGACACGGCGTGGTCGCCGCGCAAAGTTCTGGCGGAGCAGACGGCGCATTGCCTGGAGGGCGCAATCTTCGCGGCGGCCGCGCTGCGGGCGAATGGGTATCCGCCACTGCTGCTGGATTTTGAAGCCGACCACGACACCGACCACGTGATCGCGATTTTTCGCGAGAACGGATGCTGGGGCGCCGTCGCCAAATCAAACTACAGCGGATGCCGGTGGCGCGAGCCGGTGCACCGCACGCTGCGCGAACTGGCGCTGAGCTATTTCAACGGTTACTTCAACCTGCGGCGGGAGCGTACGCTGCGGCGATTCTCGCGTCCGGTCAACCTGAAGCGTTTCGACCGCCAACACTGGATGACCACCGAGGAGCCGATGTGGTTTATCGTCTATCACTTGTTCGACATCAAACACTACCCACTGATCACGCCGGCCCAGGCCAAGCGCTTGCATCGCTTGGACGAGCGGCTGTTTCAGGCAGAGTGCCTGGGAAAGGCATACAAACGCGAATCTTAAACGATGCTCCCGTAAGGGCTTGCGTTGGTTGAGCTCGCTGCGGAAAATGTTTTCGGGTAGGTTAGAAACGACTCAGGTTTCCAAACCTTGGGCTAAAGGTCCGAACACCTTCCGCCGATTTAGTTAATGGTGCGCCGCACGCGGACCCGCCGCAGTCCAGCAGATGCTTACGCAGACTCGGCAGCAGCGCCCCATGCGGGAGCGAGCCTTGGAACTTGAGCGGCACTTCAGAGTTCACGAAATGCAGGCTGCAGCAGATGCGCGACGCCATCCTCGGTTCAAGCTCGAGGCCGAGCTCAGGATTTATCCCCGCAACAGCCCGGTGGTTCGAGGGCACACCGTTGACATCAGCGAATCCGGCGTCTCCGCCATGCTGCGGGTTGAGGTACCTTTAGGCGCCGTGGTTCGGCTGGAGTTCGATCTTCCGCTAGGCAGCGTTGACGTTCCGGCGCTGGTTCGCCAGAGGAACGCATTTCGCTACGGTTTTCAATTCCTGGAAACCAGTACCGCCAAGGAAACCATTGGACGCACTTGCGCCCGACTCGCCCTCGAGCAATCCCCGCACCTGCAATTGCGGACCGATAATCCTGGCAAGATTTGAACTGGTGCGGAATACAATAGAAACATGAAGCCGAAGTGCTGGCTGCCGCTCTGGCTCCTGGTATTGAGCGCTGCGGGGCGGAGCGCCCTCGCACAAGCCCCCACGGGGCAACCCGCGCCCGATATGGCGCATGAACCCCATCACAGCTTGCTGCTCGAAAACTCTCAGGTCCGTGTCTTTTCGTTGAAGCTGGGATATAACGAAAGCGAACTCACGCGCCACGATCATGCCTTTCTGCTGGTGACGTTGGAGGATTGCCAGCCCGCCATGTGGCTCGAAGATCAGTCTCCCCTCGTTCCCGGGACGGTGAAGGAAGGTGAGGTAAACCTCCTGTCCGGCCTAGGGACTCGCGGTATGCGCAACGACCAGAAGAGCATTTGCCGCTTCGTCGTGGTCGAGTTTCTGGATCTCAGGGCCACGATGAATGCGGGCACTGGATATTCGGGCATTGGATATGCGGGCAACGCCGGGCCGTCGGTGGACCCGGCAGGCAAGGTGGACCCAGCATCCAAGTTGATCGCCACTGTACCGCTTGGCGCATCGTATGTCACTACAGCATACCTGCCGCATGGCGAGTCCATTCCCGCCCGGCCGAACGACATTGGCGAGTTGCTCATTCCCATCACAGACCTGGATCTCAAGAAAGTGGACCTCAAGAGCGAGGACGATCGCCACATTCGCAAATCGCCGGGCCAGGTGGAATGGATTGAAGCCGGGCGCGGGTCGGCGTGGGAGAGTGATGGTTCATCCCCTGCACGGTTCGTGCTGGTTCGTTTTCTGCCGGACGATTCTTCGGGAAGCGGAAAGTAGTCTGGCCGCCGACGAGCTTTAAGAGCACTGAACTTTGGCCGCTTCGCGACTGTAATTTTTTGCCATTGCCACACGTCAAGTATTTAGCATGAGGACCCAGATTCAGAGCTTCGCGGTTTTTGCATTCCTTTCCTGGCTTCTGTTGTCCCCGTTCGTCTGCGTGGCCGTTGCGCAGGAGGATCATTCGGCAACGTCGGGCGACTCTGCTGTCGATGCCGCGCCCAAACTCAATCCAAATCCAAAGCTTGACTTAACCCCCGACACGCACGGCGGATTATCGGAGCAGCAGATGCAGGAACTGTTTCGCGTGGTCGCAGCCAAAGACGAGGAAAACGACAAACGCCTGCGCGACTATACCTACATTGAACGCAATGAGGAGCACCATCTGGATGGAAAAGGCGAAACCAAGTCGACCGAGGCCAGAACCTACGAAGTAATGGAACTGTATGGCGAGCAGGTGCGGCGCCTGATCGAGAAAGATGACAAGCCGCTGCCGGAAAAAGAGAAAGACAAAGAAGAAGAGAAGATCCAGAAGATTATCGACAAGCGCAAAAACGAATCGGACGAGGAGCGCAAGAAGCGCGAAGAGAAAGAAGAAAAAGACCGCGAAGACGGGCGCAAGTTTGTGCGCGAGGTTGCCGACGCCTACGACTTCAAGCTGGTGGGAACGGAGCTGGTGGGCGGACGCGAGGCCTGGGTGATTGACGGCGAGCCGCGTCCGGGGTTCGAGCCGCACATGAAGGAGGCAAAGTTCCTGCCCAAGTTCCACGGCCGGGTGTGGATCGACAAGGACGACCTGCAACTGGCCAAGATGGACGTTGAGGCCATCGACACGGTCGCGGTGGGATGGGTGCTGGCACGCGTCCACAAAGGCACCCGCGTGATGCTGGAACAGACGCGAGTGAACGACGAGGTGTGGCTGCCGCGCCATGTGACTTTCAAACTGGACGCGCGGGTCGCGTTGCTCAAAGGCTACAAGATCGACGGCGATGACACTTTCCGCGATTACAGGAAGTTCCGCGCCTCGGCGAAAATCGTGGGCCTGGGGAACGCGAAGCCGTAGCCGCCGGACTCTTTCTTATCCCCACCGTTAATTCATTTGACTTATCCATAGAGCTGCGCGATACCTCTAGTGGCATCCCGCCATGTGGAAACGCATTCTGCTGCTGGCGACTCTTGGCTCGGCCGTGCTGGCTCCGGTGCGGGATAAACCTGAGAACTGGGTGCAGGTGCACAGTCCGCACTTCATCGTTGTCAGCAACTCCAATGAGAAGCAGGCGCGCCGCGTAGCCGACCAGTTCGAACGCATGCGGTCGGTGTTTCAAAAGCTCTTCCCCAAGTTACAGATTGACCCGGCCACTCCCATCATCGTGCTGGCCATAAAGGACGAGAAGGATTTCCGCGCGCTGGAACCGGCCGCGTATCTGGCGAAGGGACAAGTCAAACTGGCCGGACTTTTCCTGACCACGCTGGATAAGAACTACGTTCTGATGCAGCTGGATGCCGAGGGCGACCATCCCTATGCCACGATCTATCACGAATACACGCACTTGCTCCTGAGCAAAGCGGATTGGATGCCGTTGTGGATGAACGAGGGCCTGGCCGAGTATTACCAGAACACCGACATTCGCGAAAAAGACGTATCCCTGGGTGAACCGAGCACCGAGAATGTGGTTCTGCTGCGGCAGAACCGAATGCTGCCGCTGGCCACACTGTTCACCGTGGATCACACGTCGCCTTACTACCATGAAGAGAACAAAGGTTCCATTTTCTACGCCGAGTCGTGGGCGCTCACTCATTACCTCCGGGTCAAGGATTCGCGGGAGAACACGCACCGTTTGACCGACTATGCCACACTGCTGGCGCAGAACGTAGATGCGGTGACCGCGGCCACCCGCGCCTTTGGAGATTTGAAACAACTGCAAACCTCTTTGGAAGACTACGTGCGGCAGAACGCATTTCACTACATGAAAATGGCCGCCACAACGGATGTCGATGAATCGGCGTTCCGGGCCCAGCCGCTGACCACTCTACAGGCCGATGCCCTACGCGCGGATTTTCTGGCCTATAACGAGCGTACCGCGGACGCCCGCGCGTTGCTCGATCATATTTTGCAGGAAGACCCTAACAATGTTTCCGCGCACGAAACCATGGGCTACCTCGCATTTCATCAGGGCCACATGGACGAAGCGCGGGACTGGTATGCGCAAGCGGTAAAGCTCGATTCGCAGAGTTTCCTGGCGCATTACTACTTCGCAGCGATATCGATGAATGGCACGGTCTCTCCAGCGGACGAAGCGCCAGTGGAGAACAGTTTGCGCACCAGCATCAAGCTGAACCCGTCGTTCGGACCAAGTTACAACGCGCTGGCCACATTCCTGGGCATGCGGCATCGCAACCTCGAAGAAGCTCGCATGATGGGCTTGAATGCCGTCCGACTGGAGCCCACAAACTTAAGCTACCGGATGAATGTTGCGAATGTGTTGCTGATGATGGAGCGCGGCAAGGACGCGGAGGCCGTGATTCGCAACGCCATGCATTTCGCCAAGACTCCGCAGGAGACCGCCATGGCCGAAAACTTTCTGGAGCGCACCGAGGAGTACGCGGAGGCGCAGGAAAGTCGCCAACAGTTCAACGAAGAACTGAAGGCGGGAACGGCTCAGGTATCGGCCACCAGCACCGTGCCGGAAGCCGAGGGCGCCCCCGCTTCGCCCCCAGCGGAAGAGCCGGTTCCGAAAGGGCACTACCATTTTATGGTTGGAGTGCTGAAAGACGTGCGCTGCAAAGCTCCCGCGATGGATTTGAATTTGGTCTCCAACGGGAAGACCCTGGGACTGCATACTGGCAATTACTTCAAGCTTTCGTTCAGCGTCCTCAACGTTACCCTGAAAGGCGATCTAAATCCCTGCGCAGATCTGGAGGGGAAACCCGCGAAAGTCGAATACGTGGAATCGGCGAGCAAGCATTCGGCGGTGGTGGTTGCCATTGAGCTTCATAAGTGACTGGGAGTGAGTCGAATAAGTTTGTGTGGAGCGGGCACTCTTGCCCGCTTGCTTGCAGCACCACGAAGCCAGTGGTCAACAGTACCCGTGCCGCACGGAGAAATCCTGCCTGTTCAGACCGTTTATAATAGAAAGATTCTCTCTTGGCGAAATTGGCATCTGTGAGGGTGGCGGCAAAGAAGCAACGCTGGCTGCACTCGCTGGACAGCCGAAGCGGCTGTCCCCACATGGCTATTGCCGACCGGACTTTCGAGGTTCGGTTCAAGCTAAAGGCTAAGAGCTAACGGCTAAGAGCTTTCTCTATGGACTTCAAAATCGTTTCCGATTACACGCCGCAAGGCGACCAGGGTCGCGCCATCGAGTCGCTGCTGCGCGGCGTGTTTGACCGTGAACAACATCAGGTTTTGCTGGGCGTCACCGGTTCGGGCAAAACGTTCACCATGGCCAAGGTGATTGAGGCCGCAAACCGTCCGGCGCTGGTGATGGCGCATAACAAAACGCTGGCGGCGCAGCTTTATCACGAGTTCAAGAATTTCTTCCCGCACAACGCGGTGGAATATTTTGTTTCGTATTACGACTATTACCAACCTGAGGCTTACGTTCCGGCCGCCGATCTCTACATTGAAAAAGAAGCGACGATCAATGACGAACTCGACAAGCTGCGGCTTTCGGCGACCCGCTCGTTGTTTGAGCGACGCGACGCGCTGATTGTGGCGTCGGTGAGCTGCATCTACGGCCTGGGCTCGCCGGAAGCGTATTACGGCATGATGCTGTTTCTGGAAAAAGGCCAGAAGATCAAGCGCGAGGACATCACGCGCAAGCTGGTCGACATTCTCTACGAGCGCACCAACGGCGACTTCCGGCGCGGAACGTTTCGCGTGCGCGGCGACGTGATCGAGGTCTTCCCTACTTATGACGATATGGCCTACCGCATCGAATTGTGGGGCGATGAGATTTCTTCTTTGACGCAAATTGACCCGTTGTTTGGGACCGTGAAGCAGAAATATGGGCGGCTGCCGATTTATCCCAAGACGCATTATGTGATGAAGGAAGAGACACGCGCGTCGGCGGTGGATTCCATCAAGAAAGAGCTGGCGTGGTGGGAAGTGGAACTGGAAAAGCAAGGGCGGCTGGTGGAGTCGCAACGCATTCATCAGCGGACCATGTTCGATCTGGAAATGATCAAGGCCATGGGCTATTGCCACGGCATCGAAAATTATTCGCGGCACTTCACCGGGCGGCTGCCGGGCGAGCCTCCGCCCACGCTGCTGGATTATTTTCCGCGCGACTACCTGATGTTCATCGACGAATCGCATCAGACCGTGCCGCAGGTGCGCGGCATGTATGCCGGCGATCGCTCGCGCAAGGAAACGCTGGTCGAGTACGGTTTCCGCATGCCCTCGGCGCTGGATAACCGTCCGCTGACGTTTGAGGAGTTTGAGCACCGCACGAATCAACTCGTCTATGTCTCGGCGACGCCGGGGCCGTATGAGTTAACCAAATCGGCGGGCGTGGTTGTGGAGCAGATTATCCGGCCCACGGGATTGATTGATCCGGAAGTGGAAGTGCGTCCGGTGAAGGGGCAGATCGACGACCTGCTGCACGAGATTCGGGCGCGGGTGGAAAAAGGCGAGCGCGTGCTGGTCACCACGCTGACCAAGCGCATGTCGGAAGACCTGGCCGAGTATTACGCCGAAGTGGGAGTGAAGTGCCGCTACATGCATTCCGAAATCGAGACGCTGGAGCGCGTAAAGATTTTGCGCGACCTGCGCAAGGGCGAGTTCGATGTATTAATCGGCATCAATCTGCTGCGCGAAGGATTGGATTTGCCCGAAGTGTCGCTGGTGGCAATTCTGGATGCTGACAAAGAAGGCTTCCTGCGGTCGGCGGGATCGCTGATTCAGACCATCGGCCGCTGCGCGCGGCATTTGAACGGACGCGCGATTCTCTACGCCGACCGCATGACCGATTCCATGAAACGGGCCATGGATGAGACTCTGCGTCGCCGCGCCATTCAAACGGCGTACAACGAAGAGAATGGAATCACGCCGGAATCGATTGTGCGTCCGCTGGACATGACGCTGGCCGGAATCATCGCCGCGGACTACGCCGATCTGACGGGCGGCGAGGGTGAAGGGATTCCGGAGTTTACATCGCAGCAGGAAGTGAACGCGTACATCGAGAAACTTGAAAGCGACATGCGCGAGGCGGCCAAGCAGTTTGAGTTTGAGAAGGCGGCGAAGCTAAGGGATACGATCAAGGAGTTGAGAACGAAGGAGTTTTTGTTTGCGTGAGGACCGTATGCCACAGGGTGATCTACTATTTCGACGCCTCCTGAAGGAACTTCGCCCTGCATTAGCGGAATATGGGTTTCGGCGCAGTAGCCAGAACTTTGTGATTGAGTCTCCTGAGTGCTGGGGCGTAATCAACTTCCAAAAGAGCTTATATTCTTCCGCGCAGCAAAAGAGATTCACGATCAATGTTGCAATCGCCGCAAAGCGGGTGCTTCGCTTTTATGGAGAACCGGAAGAGAAATCGCCGCTGCACTACAAATGCCATTGGGAAGTTCGACTCGGTCACCTTATTCCTGGAGGTGGCGACCGATGGTGGACATTGTCAGACGAGGATTCCTATCCGCCAGTGTTGTCTGCGGTGAAGGAACTCATCGCGGGTCGGCCATCCCTCTCGTAAAAAATCACTTGACGGAAGAGAAACTGATCACGCTCTGGGGTAAGAATGTCGAATATCCGATGCTGAAGCATAAGTCGATCTTGCTAGCCGAGCAAGGCAGGTTCACGGAACTGCCGGCAGTCTTCGAACGCATCCGAGAGAGCTGTCGAGGCGGTCTGGCTGAACCAGGAGCGGAGCAGCACATTGCCCGCCTGCGGGTGCGCTTCTGTCTGAGAGTGCAATAGCTCAGTCCTACTCCGTGGCCCTCAGATATTCAGCCGGCGATACGATTTCCACTCCTCTCCACGGATTCAGAGCCAGCAAGTCTCCGTCGCCGGTGATGATCACACCTGCCCTGCCGTTCAACGCAACTTCCAGGAACTTGTCGTCTTTCGGGTCGCGGCATTCGCGGATGAGCTGGACGATGGGAATAAATTCGGCAATCTTTCCGAGTCGTTCCAAGAATCCCCTGCGATCGTCCCGGCTGACATAACGATCAAACTTCTGACGGGAAAGAACGTCGGCCAATTCATTCATGGTCGACTCAGAGAACAGAAGCAGAGAGTTGAGTTCGGCTAGCCGCAAGATCTGGGCGGGAAGCGACTCCGGCAGAATCAGCCGGCTGACCAGGACGTTGGTGTCGGCCACGACCCGAGCGAAAGTGCTCATCAGTCCTTGAGGATGTCAGCCAGGATTTTTTCTGTCATGCCACGTTCGGCGGCTTGGCGGCCAATACGATCACAGAATCGTTGCAATTCCTCCACGTCGTTTCTGCGCATCCGCTCGTAGCGTTCGGGCGAAATGATCACAGCGACATCGCGGTTTTGACGGCGGATCACGACTGGCTCGCGCTGAGCTGCATCAATCACGGCGGCGAAGCGCTGTTTGGCGTCGGTGGCGGAAACGGTCTTCATTTGTCTATTATAGACAAAATGGACAAATTAGACAATATGGGTCCGATATTGGCTTTCTGTCGGGATTCACGCACCTGCGGAGCTTGAGGGCTTTGATCAGGGGCCGCCGGGCGTTGCCCGGCTGGACGGACGAGGGCGTCCGTCCCCACATGGACCGTTCCCGCTCCCACAGTTTTCTGACTAGAGTTACTGATTACCGTCCGTAGGCCGCGCTGGCCGCCAGCGGTTTCCTGTGGAAGGTGTAGCCGTCGAAAGTTTCGGAGCGGAAGTTGACGTTGGGGGCGCTGAGTTTTTCGGTTTGGCTTAGGAACAGGTATCCGCCGGGTTCGAGGTAGAGATGCAGGCGTTCGAGCAAGGCCGTGCGCTGGACGCGGGAGAGATGGGGCAGCACGTCCATGCAGAAGATGCAGTCGAAGCGGCCAATGTAGACCGGCTTGGTCAGGTTCATGGTGTTGAAGGTGACCAGGCTGCGCACGCGGGGTTTCACCAGCAGGTGCGAGCCGTTGGCCGCCGACTTCGGCAGCCCTGAAGAACCGTTCAGGAATTCGGATTTTCCGTCCGGCTTTCCGTCCATCCTCCCGTCCGGCTTTCCGTCCACGAGCTCGCCGTTTTTCAGCGACGTGTTCGAGCTTCCATTGCCGCATCCCACTTTTGAAAACGACGCGCGGATGGTGGCCGGAGGCAGTCCCGTCAGCGCCGACTGCGGATACAGGCCGCGCTCGGCGACTTCGATGCTCGATGCAAGCAGGTCGCTGCCTACGATGTGAATGGAAAATTCTCGCCCCGGTGACAACGCGCCGGGTTGCGCGGGGAAAATCTGGCCAGGAGCTGAGCCGGATGACTCGCTGATGCCGCCATTGCGGCTGGCTGCGTTCTTCCCGCCGTTCGACCCGTTGGGGCTTCCATTACCATTGCCCGGGGTCGCGTTTGCGCCGCCACTCCCGCTGCCGTTCGCGGCGGTGCTCCCAGGGTTCGCGGTGTTCGCAGTTAGCGCGGCGCATGCCGCCATGGCAATCGAATACGCTTCTTCGCCGGTCGAGCAACCCGCGCTCCACATGCGGAGCGTGGCGGGATTGTCCGGAGACTTGCGAGCAAAGAGCTGAGGCAACACCTGCCGGGTCAGGGCATTCATGGCGCCGGGATGGCGGAAGAATCCCGTATCAGTGTTGAGAACGCCGTCGAGAAAGTGCGGCAAGCATGCGGGATCCTGATCCGGGGACCGCAGCCGCTCCAGCACGGCGGCCACGGAATCCAGTTCCTGAGCCTCAAGATATTCGGCGACGTGGGCAGCCAGCGCGCTGTTGGGACAATCCAGCAGGATTCCCGCCTGGCGCTCGACCAGCAGCCGCAAATCAGAAAGCTCGTGCTCGAGAATGGTGCCGCCGGCCATCAGTCTGTGCATAGGTTCTCAGTTCGGCTCTCAGCTTTCAGCTCGCACTTTCAGCTTTTGGCTCTTGGCCTCTGGCTCTTAGCTGTTATCTCTCAGCTAACCCAAACATCTTGTCATCCCGAACCGGGCTGAAGACCCGGTGAGGGACCTTACGTCAATCCTTCCCTCAACCGCAGTCGACGGGACGCCCTCATGATTCAATGCGTACCCGCTGCCGCTGCGTATAACTTGCCGGAATCTTTTTCTGCTTCCCGGGCAGCAACATTCATTTCTTTTTCCAGCGAAGAAAAGCGCTGCAGTACTTCGTGGATGCGCAGTGTCATATTCCGCACGGTTTCGAGCTGGGCGCGAGCCTGCGCCGAAAGGCTTCCGGGTTCGAGCAGCAGGAGATCGGAGTTTCCCAGCACCGAGGTGAGGGCGTTATTGAGTCCGTGGCGCATCTCGAGCATGTAGCGTCCCAGGGTCGCTTCGCGCTCCAACTGGGCGCAAGCCAGTTCGGCGGCGCGGGCGCGAGCTTCGGCACGCGAACGGTGCACCGCCTCGCACGCGGCCGGCACCAGAATTTCGAGCCAGTTTTCGGCTCGCAGAATGGAGACTCGCGGCCAGCGCCGGTGAACGATTTCAGCGGTTTCGGAATCATGGCAGACGCAAAAAATTGGCTGCCTCGCGGAATGCAGAGGCTCGAGAACCACCGATAACAACTCACGGCGCAATTCACCGACGATTGCGATATCGAAGGAGTCGACCGCAAAGCGCGGCCAAAGATCGCCACTGAGCATGGTAAACGTGGGCACGCTGCGCTCCATCTGCCAGCGGGCCGTAACCCGTCGAGAGAAATCGACTTCGTCGGAGATGATCAGTACAGTGGGCTGATCCACGTTGCTTACCTTTTGCGGCGGTTCTTTTCCTGGCGGTTCTTTCGCGCGCCCGGCTTCTGCATCCCGTTCTGCGTTCAGCGTTGACAAACTATTTCTTGCCGGTTGGCTTCGATCCGGAATCTGTATCCCAGTCCTGATCGGCGGAGACTTCAAACTCCGGACCATCGTCGCTGGAAACGGAAAATTGGGCGTGTGGTTTGGCCGCCGGAGCTGCTGCGGGTTTCACCGCTCCCGCCGCCGGCTTCACCGTGGCCGCAGGCTTCCCCGGCGCGGCGGTCTTCGCTACCACAGGTTTGACGGCCGCGTTGGAAACAGCGGAGGTTGGCGCACCGCCAGCCGCCTTGGCCGCAGCCGCTTTTGGCGCAACCTTCGCCGCTCCCCCTGCCGCCGCTGGCGCTGCTTTGGCCGGGGCCGCTGGCGCTGCTGGTTTCGGGGGCGCCGGCTTTCCAATCACGATCTTTGCCGGTGCTGGCGCTGCATCTTTCTTTTCGGACTCCGGCGCTTTGCCGCGTCCCAGCGCGTAATCCACCGATGCCCGCAAGTCCACCAGCATGCGCAACGGCGTACCGGAGGAATATTCCGCCTGGAACATCACTTTCCACGACTGGCAGATAATCCGCAGTCTCGCGACCGGCTCCTGAGCCGAGAACTGTGCGCGGCGGCAATCGATGGCTTCAATCCCTTTTGTCTCAAGCTCGTTGAGGCCGTCGAGAATCGAATTGAGATCATTGTGCATGAGGCGAAAGAACGTGCGCCGCATGAGATATCCAAACCGCGTAAAGGCCACCAGAGCGATGGGGAGATAGAACAAGTCTCCCGCTTGAGTTTTGGCTTTGCGTCCCTGTTCGAGGATGCCGCCGTGCAACAGCTGATCCAGACTCTTGCATTTGCGCGCGCCTTCGAGAACGCGATCCAGGGCATTCAGCCACAACGGAGTCTTCAGATCCACTTCGCCCATCGCCGGTTCCAGGTACTGGGCTACCATCGCGAGATCCACGTCGTTGTCGTCGAGTTCGCCGGGCGCGGCCGTGCTGAAATATTGGACCAGGAGAAAATCAATTTTGTCGCGAGTCACGTCCGTACGGGTTGGAGTTGCCAGAAAGTGCCGCAGCAGTTCCAGAAGGCCTTCCTGATCGGCAAGGGGGCTGGACTGCAGAAACTGGCGCAATTGATGGACCTGGACACGCTGGTCCATTTCCTCCAGCCAATGCGTGGCCTGCTCCACCGATTCGCGGCCCGGCGTGTCGGCCCCGGCTTCCAGATCGGCGCACGGCTGCACGTCGATGACGAATTCGCGCGCAATTTCGAAATAAATGGGGTAGAGCCGGCGGGCGGCTGCCCACTGGGCGGCAAGATCTGGTGCTGGCGGTGTCGATGTCATGATTTCACGATCCAGTTGGGCACGTCTCCGATAAAGCGGGCCGCGACAACGGTCTTGCCCGGGTGGTATTGCACCGCCACCACCGCAGCCTCTATGTCCAGAGAACCATCGGAGTTGCGCAGGCGCAGCACGTCGGCAAACTCCAGAGGTGTGGTGCAGGCAAACAAGACTTCGCGCGGGGTGCCAAATTCGATGACGGTACTCTCAGTGAAGGGACGGGCATTGGAGCCGGGCTCACCGCCCCGCGCCAATTGCACCGGGATGCGCACCGGGGCAGCTTCCGGAAAAAAGCGGGCCAGTCCGGCTACTGTGCCGGCACTCTGCGCCGCGCGCGCCGCTGCTGTGGCTTGTTGCGCCAAAGCGTTCGCCCCCTTTTTCTTACCCGATTTGCCGCCTACCCGATTGCAAATGCGGTTGGGCTCCCCTCTTCCCGGTTAGGAAGAGCTTGGGGAGCCGAGAATCCGCGGTTACATTGAGAACAGGTGCAAGGTGGGAACCAAAGCGGCGAACGAAAGGTCTAGCACCACGGCCAGTGCATTTTCAGTAAGTTAGGGACGCGAGAGTTGAGTATTGGACTGACACCGTGTCGCGCTGGCATCTCAGGTTGAGACAGAATCTCAAGAACAGTGGCTAGCCGCTATTCACCAGCAACGGCCTTACTGGAGCGTATGGCTCGACGAACCCGACCCAGACGATCCCATCCCAATGTTGTAGCGCTTGAGCTTGCGGTAGAGCGTCGCCCGGCTGATGCCCAGCATGCGACCCGCCAGCGCCTTGTCGCCGTTCACCTGCTCAAACACCCGTTGGATGGTGGCGCGCTCAATGTCTTCGAGGTCGGTAGTCGAAAGCGGAGTTTGCGGAGATTCGGGTACGGCCACCAAACCGCCGGAATCCAGATCCGAGGAATCCTCAGATCCCTGCGAAGCCGGCAGCGAGGCAGTGGCAGCAGCGATGGCAGGCGGAAGATCCCCAGAATCAATAATATGCCCGTTGCCCAACGCGACGGCGCGCTCCACGCAATTCTCCAGTTCGCGCACGTTGCCGGGCCAGTCGTATTGCATCAACGCCTTCATGGCGGCGTTCGAAACCCGCAACTCCGATCCGGGCGCGTAGCGTTCCAGGAACCAGTGGACCAGCATGGGAGTATCGCTGCGGCGCTCGCGCAGCGCGGGAACGTGTAGCGTGACCACATTGAGACGAAAATACAGATCTTTGCGGAAAGCGCCTACTTTGTAAGCGGCTTCCAGATCACGATTGGTGGCCGCGATCACCCGCACATCCACTTTAATCCGCTGGTTGCTGCCCACCGGACGCACTTCTTTTTCCTGCAGCACGCGCAGCAGTTTGGCCTGCAATTCCAGTGGCAACTCGCCGATTTCGTCGAGGAAGATCGTGCCGCCATCCGCGGCCTGGAATAGTCCTTGCTTCGATTTCAGCGCACCGGTGAAGGCTCCCTTTTCATAGCCGAAGAGTTCGCTTTCAATGAGCGTGGGAACCAGCGATCCGCAATCCACCGCGACAAAAGGCCGCGCCGCGAACGCGCCACGGAAGTGCATCGCCCGTGCCACCAGCTCTTTGCCGGTACCGCTCTCGCCAAAAATCAGCACCGGAGTGCGCGTGTCTTTCAGCCGCGCGACCATGCGCATCACTTCCTGAATCTTGGCCGACGAGCCCACAATGCCGTGTACCGCGGTTTCCGAATCCATGCGCTGCCGGAGGAATTCGTTCTCCTCCACCAAACGAATCTTCTCCGCCATCCGCCGCAGGAACAGACGCAGCTCCTCCAGTGGTGAGAATGGCTTGGTGATGTAGTCATACGCGCCCAGTTTCATGGCTTGCACTGCGGTTTCGATCGACCCGTGGCCGGTCATGAGCGCAACTTCGGTGCGCGGCAGCAGCTTTTTTACTTTTTCGAGAAATTCCAGTCCCGACATGAGCGGCATCACCATGTCGGTCAGCACCATATGGGCGGGCTGTTCCTCGAGCAGGGCCAGCGCCGAGTCGCCACTCTCCGCTTCCATGCAGATGAAGCCCAGCGCCTCGCCCACCGTGACGCAAAGCTTACGGATGCTCTGCTCATCATCGACTACGAGCAGCCGAATGCGCAGCTCTTCCTTGTTCAAACCCTTATTCAAACCGCTCTGGCTCAAAGCTTTATTCGAACCACTGCTCACTGCGCTCTCCCTAACGTCCTGGAAACGACGTCAATAAACTGCTGCACGCGGAAAGGCTTTTCCACGCAGGGCGCGCCGGTCTGGCGCAGCGTGGCCACGGTTTCTTCGTTGGCGATGTCGCCGGTGATGAACACAATTCTCGAAACCAGATCGGGCCGGTGCTGCGCCACCCAGGCATGAACCTGCGCTCCGTCCACGCCGCCGGGCGTCCGCATGTCAGAAACGATGCCCAGAAAGCTGCCGTTTTCGAGCAGCGGCAAGGCTTGCGCGCCGGAGTCGCAGCAAACTACGGGATACCCGCTGCGCTCGAGAGCGGCTTGCACGTAGGCCATGACGGCCGGTTCGTCTTCAATCAGCAGGACAGGCAGCAGAGCGGGTTGAAACGCGGGAAGGCTCATGTGGGCATAGCTCCTGCGGCCGCGCTGACAGAGACAGTGCGGGCCGTTGCGGGAAGTCGGACAATAAACGTGGCGCCTTGTCCGCCGGTATTGTTGTGGCACAGAATCTCGCCGCCGTGCTCCTTGACGATGCCATAGCAGATGCTCAAACCGAGGCCGGTCCCCTTGCCAACCTCTTTGGTCGTAAAGAACGGATCGAAAATGCGATCGGGCTGCGAGATTCCGGCCCCGTTGTCGCAAAACGAGACCTCAACCATCTCCCCGAATTTGGCGGTCATGATCTCGATGCGCGCCGGGCGCCCCACCTCATGCGCGGAGTCATAGGCGTTATTCAGGATATTCAGGAACACCTGCTGCAACTGGTGCGCGTCGCCGATCACTTCCGGCAAGCCTTCGTCGAGGTGCTCGATGACGTCAATGCCGTGGCTGGTGAAATCATAAGAACGCAGCTGGATGGTGCGCCGCAGCACCGAATTCAATTGCACAGGATTGCGTTGCGGCGGCATCTGCCGCGCAAAGCTCAACAGGTTCTGCACGATCTGCTTGGTGCGCTGTGCTTCCTGCAGAATGATGCGTAAATCCTTGCGCACACTCTCCGGCAGATCGGGATTCTCCATCAGCAGATCGGCGAAGCCCAGAATCGCGGTGAGGGGGTTGTTCACCTCATGCGCCACTCCGGAAACCAGTTGCCCCACCGCCGCCATTTTTTCCGAGTGCATCAATTTTCCGCGCAGAACCGCCGAATCGGTAATGTCGGTGAGCACCGCGACAATGCTCACCACGTTGCCCTGCTCGTCGCGCATGGGACTGAGATTCGCGGAGAATTGTCCGGGAGAACCATTGCCCCGCGCGATTTGCAATTCCAGGTTATCCACCTGCTGCCCCTCGAGCGTGTGGCGGATGGCCTCGGCCAGCGGAGCCACAAACCCCGGCGCAGCCAGCGCCACTAAAGGCCGGCCCAGCACGTCACGCTGCTCAAATCCCGCTTCGCTCCAACGCCGGTTGGCGTAGCTGATTAACCCCGCCGTGTCGGCCACCAGAATCAGGCTCTGCGTGTTGTTGAGGATTTTCCCCGAGAAATCGCGCTCACGGTGCAGCTCTGACTGGTAAGCCCGCAGACCGGTCACATCCAGCATCAGGCCGCGGATTTGCGTCAGCCGGCCGAGACTGTCATACAGTCCAAAGGCATTAATCAGCACATGAACCGGCAGCCCATTCTTGCGGCGCAGGGTTGCCTCAAAATTGCGCAGGTGCCCGTGCTCCTTCATCACCGCGGCATGCTGGAGGTTTTGGTCGGGAGAAAAATACAGCTGCGACGGGATATCGATCTGCAGCAGTTCTTCGCGGCTGGAGTAGCCCAGCATGCGGACCATCGCGTCGTTCACTTCAATAAACCGTCCCGCCGGCGTGCTGAAGAAAAGTCCTTCCTGGATGTTGTCAAACAGCTCGCGGTAACGGCGCTCGGCTTCCCGCCGGTCAGTAATGTCCTTCAGGACGTGAATGGTCTGCACACCCTCGCTGGACGCGCCGTGAACCCGCGAGGTCGAAACCAGATAGGTGTGATCGAACACCGGATGCACGAACTCGTCATTGTCGTTTGCCATCGAACGGCAGAAGGGACACGAGTACGAAGCCACGTCGCCGGTCAGCGCCATCAGCGCCCGCATGTTGACACCGATCAGTTCGCTCGGAGGCACGCCGATCATGGCCGCCAGAGAGCGATTCACGCGCAGCACTTTATCGGTTTCATCGTGTGCCACGATGAAGTCGGTGATGGCATCGAAAATTTCCAGCCAGTGCTGGTTGGCTTGTTCCACGGCCGTAAAGAGTCGCGCGTTCTCCAGAGCCATCGCCGCGTGGCTGGCCATGGCTTCGAGGAAAACCCGATCCTCCTGCGCTAAAGGACGCGAGCGTCCGGCCAGGCATAGCACTCCCGCCAGTTCGCCTTTCGCTCCCGGCTCGCCTTTCGCCCCCACATCCGTTTTCGAGCGCGCCTCGCCTTGCGATTTAAGTTCGTTACTTGATTTAAGTTCGCTGTTCGATCTGAGTTCGCTGCTCGACTTAATAAGGCGCACCACCGTGCACTCGCCCCAACCCGTGGCGGAGGCAACCTCGGCTCCCAGCAGGTCTACGGCAGAACCGGACACAACTGTTTCGGGGTGTCGCGACGCGAGATCAGCGAGAGCTTCCCCGAGTGCTCGTTCCAGCGAGCGCTGCGAGCGCCGATCGCCGACGGCGCCGGATTCTGCCCGCGCAACTTCACTTTCAGCTGCAGCGTTTCCCGACCCCGCCTGCGATGGTTGTGAACTCTGTTCTTCGGGTGCTGAAGGAACGGCTGCCGGCACCACTGCAAGCGCAACTGAGGCAGGTACCGCAAGAACCGCAGTGGAAGCCGTTTTGATCCCCGCAGCCGGATGTAAAACCACGGTCTGAGCGCGTCCGTCATGGAACAGCGCCAACGCTCCTGAACTAGCCCCGCTAAGCTCCGCGGCCCGGGTGACGAGTCGGCGCGCAAAATCGGGCACGCGCAACGCGCCGCTAATTTCGCGCGACAGTTCGATCAGCGCCTCCGCCCGGCGGCGGTGCTGCTCCGAGAGGTCCAGATTGCGGGCCACTTCGAGAACCACGGCAACCTGATTTCCTAACGCGCGGGCGCGGCGAATGTCTTCCTGCGAAATTCCCGAACGATCCAGACGGTCAAGCACCCCAAACATCCCCAGCACTTCCGCATTCGCGCCCAGCAGCGGAACCACCAGAAATTGGTGCACTTCGTACTTCAGCACCACGTCGAGATTGATGCCGGGAGTGTTCTTGGCTTCGTCGGTCCAGAACACTTCTTTCGCACGCAGGGCGCGAGTGGCCACGCCCTCAGGGAAAACATGTTCCAGCCGCCGCGGCTCACCCTTGTTGACCGCGTAGCGAATATGGAACGCCCCGCCTTCCAACAGCGCAATGAAGCATCGCCCAAACCCCAGAAAATCCGCCGCCCGCACCACGAAGGCCTGCAGGAATTGCTCCAGATCTCCGCTCGCACTCAAAGTCGAGGATATTTCGAGCAACTGGTGAAGTTCGTGAGCCTGGGCATGCGCAGTGGCATAGAGCTCCGCATGCGCGATCGCCACCGCCCCGAAGCCGGCAATCGCCCCGACCAGCGATTTCTCCTCCGCGTTGAAGATTCCCTCCTGCCGCGGATACACCAGAATCGCGCCCCGGGTGCGCGAGGCGCGCAGCGGAGCGGCAATCAGCATCCCCGGTGAAACCAGGTTGCCCAGGGAATGCACGTCCCCGCCGATGGAGAGCGTAATCGGTTCCCCTGCATTTACAGCACGTTGCGCCAGATCGGCGGCAAAGCGGACCGTCTTGCGGTCATGCCGGGCGCGCACCGAGTTCGCCAGCTGCGGCGTCTCGGCGGAAACCGCGCGCAACTCGAACGGCCCATCACGACCCAAGAGCACGCACACCAGCTGGGCGCGCAGCAGCAGACGCAGGCGGTCGGCCAGCGCTTCAATCACTGCGGCAACGTCCGGCGTTCCATGCAGAACCTGGGCCACGTCGGCGAGAATCTCAGCCCGGCGGTGTTCTTCCCGCGAGGCCTCCGTCAGCCGGATCGCCTCCAGCAGGCTTCCCAACTGCCCGGCCAGGATGGTGGCCTTCGTAGCCATATCCTCAGTGAAGAAATTTTCGTCCCGGTCGTGAAGAAAAGTGACCGCGCCGAGCACTTCGCTGAACACCACCAAGGGCGCTGCCATCAGGGAGCGCGCTTCGAGCATCGCGGCGGCGGGAAAAGCCGTGGAATCAACATGATTGGCCAACATGGTGCGCTGCCGCCGCACGGCCTGCGCCGTCACCGCGCTTTCCACGGACCGGAGGCGAAGCCCGACGAAGACTTCCACCAACTTGCCATCCCCTTGCTGGCCAATGAGTTCGTCCGCCGACTGGCAGCGCCAGAAATAAACTCCTGCCACTTGAAAGAATTCGCGCGTGGCGCGACAGAAGAACTGGATCAGTGCGCCCGAATCGGGCCGCTCGCTGGCCTTGGCGGCGAGACCCAGAAGCAGTTCCTGAAACTTCTCGTCGGAACCAGGGCCTGCGGAACCTGCGCCTGAGGAGCTTGGGACTGCGGAACTGAGAGGTAGGGACCCAAGAGGTGCAGAGCCATGACCCGTGCCAGTCTGGGACGGCAGCGGCACCGGGCTGCCACCGAAACTGTTCAGCGCGTCATCGGCAGCGGATGGAGAGGGTTCGTGATTCACAAGTTATTGAATATAAGGGGAAACTACGCTGTCATCTCAATTTGAGTCAAGTGAAATGGGGAGGGCAGGTGCCCAACTGTGAAATCTCAATAATTGCGTCTTATCTCGTCTCACAATGAGAGCGGCCAGCACTGACGCCGGATCTGAGACGAGACTAATCCTCGACGGGCTCTGTGGCACTGCACAGATTGTCAATAAATCTTTTCTTTACATGAAGATCGGCGTTGTGACTTTGGTTTTTTCTGGAAGTGTCTCATGGCCACGGCTTTGCACGTGTAACGGTTCACCACGCTTTGCGCGAGGGAGGAACCGTGTCTCAACGAACGACTGCGGCTCTATTGGCTGCTCTAGTCTCAGTGCCGGTTGCGGCAGTGCCGGCGATCGCCCAGAACCAATCGGCGCAGAGTGAAGAAATGTTGCGTCGGGCCAAAACAAAAGTGCAGCCGGTGTATCCCGACTTGGCTCGCAAGATGAATATCACGGGAACCGTAAAGATTGAGGTAACGGTGTCCCCGAACGGAACGGTGAAAGAAGCCAGGATAGTGGGCGGTCATCCAGTGCTGTCCAGCGCTGCCCTGGACGCGGCGAAGAAATGGCGCTTTGAACCGTCCCCGGCAGAGAGCACAGGCATCATCGACTTCAAGTTCGAACCGCGCTAGACGTCCGGCCGCGGAGGAGAAACTGTAATGACGATTGGCAAGAAGCTCTACATGAACTTCGGCATCATCCTGACGATGGTGGTGGTGCTGTTCCTGGTCAACCTGCTGGCGGTGCAACGGGAGCATTCGGCCAAGGAAGGTGCGGCGGCGTCGCTGAAACTTACGGACAACAGCAACGCCGAGCGCTTTCAGATGATGCAGAACCGCCTCTATCTGAGCAACTACCTGCTCAGTGGCGACACCCGCGAAGTGGACCGCATGAACGAGGGGTTGCGCATCCTCAACCAGAAGGTCGAAGACGGCAAATCGTTCGCCACCTCGGACCAGCAAAAAACCGCGCTCAACCGCTTTCAGCAACTGGAAAATGCCTGGGGCAAAGAGTTCGCGCAGCCGCTGATCGATAAGCGCAAAGACGTGGATTCAGGCAATGCTACCGTGGCGGAACTGCAGATCTATTACTTGCAGAAAGACGGCCCTTCCTGGGTGAAGAATTCCACCGATGCGTTGGACGTGGCCGATGCCGAAAACAAGAAGCTGGTCGATGAAGCCAGTAAGTCCGATGATACCGCGAGCAAATTGACCATCCTGTTCTCCGTAATCAGCACCCTGATCGCGCTGGGGCTGGGCATCGTCATCGCCTTCCGTACCGCCCGCTCTATCACCGAACCACTCACCAATCTGATGAAGGTCGCCCGCCTCATCGGCGACACCGGAGACCTCGAGCACACGATCGAACTTAAACAGGACGACGAAATCGGAGAACTGGCCCGCACCTTCGCCAAGATGGTTGCTTACCTGAAAGAAATGGCCGCAGTTTCCGAGTCTCTGGCCGGTGGCGACCTCACCGTGGAAGTGAAGCCCCGCTCCACGCACGACACTCTGGGCAATGCCTTCGCCCGCATGGTCGACGGCCTGGCTGGCCTGGTGCGCAGCGTTCGCGACGCTTCTTCGCAAGTGGCCAGCGCTTCCAACCAGGTGGCATCCGCCTCCGACGATTCCGCCAAGGTCGGCTTGCAAGCTTCTTCCGCCATCGACGAAGTCACCAGCACCATGCATGAGATGAGCGTCAACGTGCAGAACATGGTGAAGAGCACGCAGGTACAGGCTTCGAGCGTGAGCGAAACCTCCGCCTCCATCGACCAGATGGTGGCTTCCATTCAGCGCGTGGCCGACACCGCAAAGGTTCTGCTCGACATTTCCAACCGTTCCCGCGAGGAAGTGCACGCCGGCATCGCCACCATGGAAAAGGCCACCGACGGCCTCACCAAAATCAACACCACCATCAACAGCTCCGGAGAAATCATCGGAGCCCTCGGCCAACGCGCCGACGACATCGGCAAAATCATCGAAGTCATCGACGATCTCGCGGAGCAGACTAACCTGCTCGCCCTCAACGCCGCCATCGAAGCGGCCCGCGCCGGAGAACATGGCCTGGGCTTCGCAGTGGTCGCCGACGAAGTTCGCAAGCTGGCGGAAAAATCGGCGCAGTCCACCAAGGAAATTTCCGAGCTGATTCAGAGCATCCAGAAAGAAGCCCGCAAAGCGGTCGAAAACATGGACCGCTCCACCGGCATCGTCAACGAAGGCCTCGAACTCGGCGGCGATCTGAACGGCGCTCTGCACAAGATTTCGAACGTGGTCACCGAAGTCTACAAGTTCGCCCAGGAAATCGGAGCAGCCACCAACGAGCAGTCTCACGGCTCCTCGCAAATCGCACGCGCCACCACGCGGCTCAACGAAATCACTCACGAAATCAACTCCGCCGTGGAAGAGCAAGCCTCAGGAGCGCAAGCCGTGGTCAAGGCCATGGAGCGCATGCGCGAACTGGTGCAGCAATCGACTTCCGGCTCAACCGAGCTGGCAGCGTCCTCGGAACAGATGTCCAAGATGTCGCGCGGCCTGCTCGAATTTATGGACCGTTTCGCGCTGCAGGATTCGCCTGGCCAGAGCGGCGGCCGAGACGAGAACTCGCAGGCGCGGCGGGCTTCGGCCGGAGCGCACTTCTAAAAACGTAGCCGCTCTTTTGGATCGCAGTTCTTGATGGCACTTTGAAGAAACTATGAGTCGCGAACTTCATATCGTGGGCTTTCAGGTGGGACGCGAGACCTATGGCGTGCCCATCACTTCCCTGCACGAGATTGTGCGCGTGCCAGAGATCACCGCCGTTCCCGATGCTCCTGATTATCTGGAAGGCGTAATCAACTTGCGGGGAAAAATCGTGTCGGTCATGGACCTGCGCAAACGCTTCGGGGAAAAAGGAGTATCCCTGACCAAGCGCAACCGCATTCTGGTGGTCGAACACTCTGGAAGGCTGGCCGGACTTATTGTGGATTCAGCCTCCGAAGTTTTGAAAATTCCTGCCGATGACGTGGAAGCTCCGCCCGCGGTATTTCAGGACGGCGGCTTGAACTGCGTCACCGGACTCGGCAAGGTCCAGGGACGACTGGTTGTATTACTGGATATGAGCAAGTTGCTGGCTCCAGGCAGCCTGCAGATCAACGCGGCGACGGGCGAAGCCAAAGCCGTAGCCAAAGAAGCGAAGGCAACACCTAAAGTTGAAGCGCGGGGCGCTTCAGCGCGGTAAAGCTGGGGCGAGAGGCTAGGGATCAGGGCCAATAGGGACAGCGGAAATCAATCAAGAGTCTTTGGCTGTTACTAGCCCCTATCCCCTGATCCCTAGCCCCTGGTGAGCTGAAATTCAGAGTCCAGTAAGAACGAGACAAAAGAATGGGCACATCTGGAGCGGCACCCGCTCCCTTATTGACGGACGCGGAACTAAAATTGTTGCAGGCTCTCGTCTACCAGGAGTGCGGCATGCACTTCGACGAGCGCCGCACCCATTTCCTGCAGGATCGACTCCTGCGGCGGCTGAAGGAGTGCCGCGTCGACTCCTTCTACTCCTATTACCGACTGCTGATCAGTCCTGAAGGCAAGGACGAACTGGCCAAGCTGCTGGAAAATCTCACGGTCAACGAAACCAGCTTCTTCCGCCACAAAGCGCAACTCGATCTTTTCCAGAAACACATTTTCGAAGACCTGCTCAAGCAGAAGCAGGCGCGGCGCGATTATTCCATCCGCGTGTGGAGCGCGGGCTGTTCCACCGGGCAGGAAGCTTACACCCTGGCCATGCTGGTCACCGATGCGCTCGCGTATTACTACCTGCGCAATCCGCTGCCCATCGACATGCCGCTTCCGAAACCGCTGGTCCCGCCACCGTGGCGGGTGGAAATCCTGGCCAGCGACATCAGCTACTCGGTGCTGCGCGCCGGACAGGACGGCACCTACAGCGAGACGCAGATGTCTTCGGTCGACTACGCCTACCGTCTGCGCTACTTCGATAAAGTGGGCGAGCGCTACGCCGTGAAAAAAGCGCTGAAGGAAATGGTGCATTTCGATTTTCATAATCTGAAAACCGAATACCTGCCGCAGCGCAACGACGTAATTTTCTGCCGCAACGTGATGATGTATTTCGACGAAGCGGAGCAGAAGCGGCTGATCGAAAAATTTTACCGCTGCTTGAACGCGCACGGCTTCCTGTTTGTGGGCCATGCCGAGAGTCTGCTGGGAATCACCAAGAAGTTCCAGATGGTGCATAAGGACAGTGGCACCGCTTACCAGCGGGTTGAGGTGAAGGATTAACGCATGACGAATTCCCCTGATGAGCGCGGAGCGGAACTGCGGGAGTTGTTCTTTGAAACCTCGCAGGAATTGCTGCAGGCGCTGAATGAAGAAGCACTGAAGCTGGAAAAAAAGCCCGGCGACGAAGAAATCGTCCGCGGCATCCGGCGCACGGTGCACACATTGAAAGGCGACTCGGCAGCCTGTGGGCTGCGCGAGTTGAGCGAACTGGCGCACCAGTTTGAAGACGCACTTTCGCTTGAAGAAACCGCTACCCAGGCCGCGGTCGCTGAAATCGCTTTCACCGCCGCGGATGTCTTCACCGCGATGATTGCGGCCTACCGCAAGGGTACCAAGCTCCCCGCGACGGCCAGCCTGCGCAAGAAGATTCAGGAATTAACCTCGGCGCCCGCGGGCAAGAAAACCCGCCGCAAGAAAACCACCAAGGCAGCGGCCACCGCGAAGCGCGGCAGTTGGACAGAGTACGAAAAGCTCGCCATCGCCAAGGCCCAGGCCAGCGGACTTGCGGTCCATCACGTCATAGTGAAGATTGATCCGCACTGCGCCATGCCCATCGCCGGACGTCAGCTCATCCAGAATGCGATTGGCAGCGTGGGGCAGATCCTGGCGGTGCGTCCCGACGCCAAATCTCCGGCGGCCACCAAGCAGGTCGAATTCGTTCTGGCCAGCGAAGCCAGTGCTGAATCGATCGCCGCCAAGAGCCGCGTTCCCACCATCGCGGAAGAAGTAACCGTTGAACTGATGCATGCGGCGACTCCCGCGGCGAAGAAGTCCGTGGCAGAAGCGGAATTGCCCGAAGCCGCTGCCGAGCCCGAAACCGAGAACGCTTCAGCCGCGCCTTCAGCGCCTGCCGCAGATCCCAGCGCGCCGGAAACCAGCCCCACCTACACCGCTCTCGAAAACATTTTGCGGGTGGAAGCGGGACGCATCGATAATGTGCTCAACCTGGTGGGCGAGCTGATCATTGGCAAGTCGATGCTGCAGCAGGCGCTCAGCGAGTTCTCCAAGCGCTATCCGAAAGAACTGCTGCGCGGCAAGTTCGCCGACGCCATGGGCTTCCAGGCCCGCGTCTTAAACGACTTGCAGCGCTCGGTGATGAAGATCCGCATGGTTCCGGTCGAGCAATTGTTCCGCCGCTTTCCCCGCATGGTGCGCGATGTTTCGCGCCAGTGCGGCCGTGAAGTCGAACTGGTGCTGAGCGGGCAGGAAACCGATCTCGACAAAGGCATCCTCGACGCTATCGGCGAGCCGCTGACCCACCTGGTGCGCAACGCCATCAGCCACGGCATTGAGTCGCCCGAAGAACGCGCGCGCCTCGGCAAGCCGGCGCGCGGCGTGGTCCGGCTGAACGCTTACCACCAAGGCAATCAGGTGATCGTCGAAGTCAGCGACGATGGGCGCGGCATCGATGCCCAGAAAATTCGTGCCAAGGCTATCCAGCTGGGCATGACCACTGCCGAAGATGCGGCCCGGCTCACTGAAGCCGAGGCCGTGCAGTTCATCTTCCGGCCCGGTTTCAGCACCGCCGAACAAGTCACCGAAGTCTCCGGACGCGGCGTGGGTATGGATGTAGTGCAAAGCGTTTTGCAGCGTCTGAAGGCGACCATCAGCGTGGAGACGCGTCCGGGACAGGGCGCAACCTTCCGGCTGAAGCTGCCGCTGACCCTGGCCATCATCAAGGCACTGCTGTTCTGGGTGGAGCAGCGGCTCTATGCGGTTCCACTGAACGCCGTAGTCGAGATTGCGCGCACCACCGAGTCGGAGGTGCATCAGGTGGAGAATTACGAAGTGCTGCAGCTGCGCAACCAGGTGTTGCCGGTGGTCCGGCTGGGCCGGGCGATGGCCGATACCGATCATGGCGACCGCAAGCTTTTCGTCCTCGTCATCACTGTTGCGGAAAAGAAATTTGGATTGATTGTGGATGCGCTCGAGGGCGAAGAAGAATTAGTGATCAAGGCTTTGGATGACCAGACGTTCTCGACCGACCTGGTGGCGGGCGCTTCCATCCTCGGCGACGGGCGCGTGGTTCTCATTCTGAACCTGCCCGCCGTAGTCGAGCAGTTTGCCCGAACCCGGCCCACGCAGGCCGGCACGCCTAACTCCGGCTTGTTGCTAACCCATACCGATCGCATGCGTCTGGCCGTGAGCGGCGCGACTAGCTTGACCAGCGCGGGAGGTCAGGCATGATCAAGCGCAAGATACGCGTCCTGGTCGTCGATGACTCGGCACTCATGCGCAAGCTCATCCCGCAGATGCTGGATGCCGACGATTCTCTCGAAGTCGTAGGCACAGCGATGGACGGAACTTTCGTCCTGAAAAAGATTGAAGAGCTCAAGCCTCATGTCGTAACCCTTGACCTCGAGATGCCCGGCATGAACGGCATCGATGCCCTGAAAGAAATCATGCGCCACCAGCCGGTGCCGGTGATCGTGTTCAGTTCGCACAGCACGGAAGGCGCAACCGTCACGCTCAAGGCGCTCGGACTTGGAGCATTCGATTTTGTCACCAAGCCAAAAGACGCTTCCGCCCACATGGCGGAGACCGCCAAGGAGCTGATCAGCAAAGTTAAAGCGGCGTCCGAAAGCAAGATCGCGCCCCGGGTTTTGCCGGGAACGCGGCCGAAAATTGAGAAGCGCGAGGCCGTGCCCGGGGTCAGTCCCAACAAAGTAGTGGCGATTGGCATCTCCACCGGTGGGCCGCAAGCGCTCGAATACCTGTTGCCGCAGTTGCCTGCGGACTTTCCCGGCTCGATCCTGGTGGTGCAGCACATGCCGGATGGTTTTACCAACATGTTCGCCCGCCGCCTCGACGAACTTTGTGGGCTTCGAGTGAAAGAAGCGCAGTCCGGCGACTTGCTGCAGGGTGGACGCGTGTTGATCTGTCCCGGCAGCCGTCATTTGAAAGTGAAGCGTCTGCCTCTGGGCGATATTGCCGTGCTTAGCGACGAACCCCGGGTCAACGGGCATCGCCCCAGCGCCGATGTCCTGTTTCGCAGCGTTGCGGAAGAGTTCCGGAGCCACGCCGTAGGTGTCCTCATGACCGGCATGGGCGACGACGGAGCCGAGGGTCTGGGCGCGTTAAAGAAAGAAGGTGCCATGACCATCGCGCAGAGCGAAGACTCCTGCGTGGTCTACGGCATGCCGAAGGCAGGAATCGAACGCGGATACGCCGTAAGAGTGGCCGCGCTGGACGTAATGTCGGCCACCCTGCAGGCACTCTGCGGTCGAAATGATGGGCGTTCAGAAGCAGCCAATCCCGGCAAAGCGATGAAAGCCGGAAGTTGAGTGGTATCAGTTGTTTAGCAGTTGTTCGAGATCGTGACTTGGGTGATCTGGCCGGCCGCAAGCCGGCATGATATGGGTTAGAAAGGGGAAATTTGCTTTATGGAACAGTTTGCACCAGTAAAACGCAGCAAAGACGGCCAGCCGGTCCGCTATTTGATCGTGGACGACTCCGTGTTTGCACGCAAGAATCTGGCCCGCATGATCGAAACGTTCGGCGGGCAGGTGGCGGCTGAGGCCGGCGACGGCTTGACCGCCATCAGCGAGTTCGACCGCGTACATCCTGACATCGTGCTCATGGATATCACCATGCCGCAGATGGAAGGCATCGAAGCGGCTGAACGGATCGTGCAGCAGCATCCCGAAGCCCGCATTGTGATGGTGTCGTCGGTGGGCTATCAGGAAAACATTGTGGCGGCTCTGCAACGCGGCGCGCGCCATTTCGTGCAGAAACCGGTGAAGCCGGAAGTTCTCTACGAAGTCATCAAATACGTGATGGGCGAAGATGGTTCGGTAGCCAACGCCGCTGGAGCGGGAGCCTAAATCCATGAAGATGGAACTGATCCAGCCTTTCATCAACGCGGCCGACGCCGTGTTGTCGCAAGGCTTGTCGGGCAGCACCAAGGTGGGGAATCTCACCATGGAAGAGAACGCCTATCGCCGCAAAGGCGTGGCGGGCATGGTGGCCCTGACTGGCGACATTGAAGGCCGGATCATCCTCGATCTGGAGCCGCAGACCGCCGTGCGCGTGGCCAGCCACTATGCGGGTGCGGAGCTCCCTGAGTCCGACTCTCTGGTGAAGGAAACCATCTTCGAACTCGCCAACCAGGTCGTCGGCAACGCCGTCTGCGCCCTCAACGATCAGGGATTCCATTTCCGCGTCCATCCCCCCATGCTGGTCACCGCCGCCGAAGGCGAAAAAACCAGCGAAGACGTGGAAGCGCTGGTCATCTGCTTCGAAACCGCCAAAGGTTCCGTGTTCATGAACGTAGCCTTGCGCCATAACAAGGGCCGCATGGCGGATCACGCGGCTGTGGGAGCTGCGCGTCAGCAATAGCAAGTCATCGCGGAATGGCGTTCCTTAGGGTCGCGACCACTCTGCAGGCCACGTGCCGTCTAAGCCCCTCGTCTCCTTCCCGGACCTTCTTGGCGGAGCTCGGTTTCCCCTTCCAGCCCTACGCCCGACCTGTTAGCTCAAAGAGTGATATCGCCTGATTTCGCCAGTTCACCCATAGCGGTTTAGCCGCCCGGAAACTTTGTGATGTAAAAACCCCGCCTTGCTCGCTAAAATCGCCAGCATGAAAACTCGAATTGCGCTGCTAATTGCCTGCTTTTGCTGTGCTGCGCTGGCGCAACAGCAGCCCGCCCTTCCTCCCGAAACGGGGCACATTGTGAACAATGTAGTGTTCATGTCCCCAGGAGAAAAAATCGGGGTGACCCTCGCAGGGGCGGCAGACGGAACAGCCTTGAGCATCACCGAGGAGCCTAATCCTAAGACAGCAAACGTCGTGCTCAGCTTCAAGCAAGAAAAAGGAATGACGTTGTTTACGATTCAGAATCATACAAAATACTGGCTGAACTATGCAGCGGGTATCAGGACTCCGAAGCGCGAAGGATTGTACAAGACTAGCGTGATGCCTGTCGGACCTGGGCTAAGCAACTTCGAATCATGGCCGGGTCAAATTGACCAAGTCGCGCTAAAGAATTTCACCTTCTCCGAGAGGCCCAGTGGAAAGCCCGCCAAGTAGGTAGCGGCAGCCCAACGCCGCTCGCCGTTCGGGGCCGGACCAACATAGCTGACGAAAAATCTCTATTACACTCATTTTGATGCATCGCGGGAATTTGGGTTCACGCACTCACGCCCCTATCCACTGCATGGCGCTTACTTCATTGCCTCCAGGGTCACTTCCTTCGTGATTTTCTCCTGCCCCCGCATCACCGTGACCATCACCTTTTCGCCCTCGGAGCAGGCATGTGTCAATCTGGAGTAGTCAATGTAGTTGTCGATCTTCCTTCCGCCGTATTCGATCAATACATCGCCAGATTTGAATCCCGCCGTGCCCGCGGGACCATCCTCGGGCACTTTCACTGACTTCATACCGCCGTGGGCCGCCCGGTAATCCGGCTCGGCGCCAAAATCAGCGGGAAGTTGGGAGGTATGACCGAACGCGATTTTCCAACCCCCCTGCGTTTTCACCGCTCTGTTTTTTCGCTTCGCCTTTTTTTCGTTCCTGATTTTCCAGCTTCGGTCAAGTCTACTTTGGTGGATTTTTGGGGTCTTTTACGTCTACAAAAGTAGGTACGTTTTCCACAGCCTAAGCTGCTGATTCATCGCCGGCGCATGATTTTTTCAATGACTTAGCGGGAAAAAATCCGGACTTTTCCACAGTGTTCCTGCAGGAACACTTTGTTACTTAAGCTGGTTTCTATGCACCCAATGGCAACCGCGGGCCTCGCGTGCCGTCGTCAAAATCTTCAGCAGGATCGGCAATTCTTCTCAGTTCTGGATATTTCTGAATCAACGTGGGCGGCGCCAGTACTCGCATCCCCGTGATCATCGCTTTCAACTCCAGCGCGTTTACTCCGGCTTTGCTTTCGAAGTGGTTGTTCGTAATCACATACGTGGTCTGCGCTTTCTCCGCGACGTTTTCGATTCTTTCCTTCCAGCCTTCCAGTTCCCTTTCCTTGTAGAGATAGTTGTAACGGTCGTTGCGATTGTCGGAATCGAACCACTCGCTGTAGTTGCGGCCGTGCAGGCGAACATAGGCAATCGACGCGGTCACATGCTCGGTGGGCGCGAGCGAGAGCCCAAGCACTGGCTGGTCAATGTTGCAGAAGGCGACGTTCTGCTGCGCGAACGCGGCCAGGGTTTCGGCGCTATTCCAACTGGAGTGGCGCACCTCGACCACCCGCGGATATTCGATGAACTGCCGCAGCAAGCGATCGAGGTATTCGCGGTTGAGTCCGGTGTTTTTAAACGACACGGGAAACTGGATGAGCAGCGCGCCCAGCCGCCCTTCATTGGCGATGGCGTCGAGGCCTTCGCGGGTACGGATTTCGTCGTCGTCGGTGGGGCGAATCGTAGCGGCGGAAGTGGGTTCCATCACCGCGATGGGCGAGTGCGTGAAGGCGCGAAAGAGTTTCGCCGTAAACAGAAACCGCGGATTCACCGCCGCAACTTTCCGGCACCAGAGCTTCGCGAGCTCGGGCTTCAGCGGTCCATAAAACGAAGTGTTGATTTCCGTCGTGTCGAAAAAGCGCGCCAGATATTCCAGCGGATGCTGCTTGCGGCGCTGCATGCCCGAAGGGTAGAAAATTCCGTCCCAGTCTTTATAAGACCAGCCAGCCGTACCGATGCGGACCTCGTGAGTCCGAGCCTCGATTGACGGAGGTTGGGCCGCAGGTTCCATAGGAAACCGCAGACGGAGGGCAAAGGCAGATTAGCACAGGAGTTGAAGATTACGATTTCAGCGGCGCCACGTGCGCGTCCACTTCATCCCAAATTCTGGTCCCATGGGTTTCGCGGAGGGCGATGCTGCCGACCACGACGGTCAATCCGGCCACGGCCATCGGATAGTAGAGTCCGGCGTAGATATTGCCGGTGGCGGCACAGATGGAGAGGCCGATCAGTGGCAGCATTCCTCCGAAGATGCCGTTGCCGATGTGGTAGGGCAACGACAGCGAGGTGTAGCGAACCTTTGCGGGAAAAGCCTCCACCAGATACGCGGCGACCGGCCCGTAGACCATGCCGAAGAAAATCACCTGCGAGAAAACCAGCAGAATCAGTTTGCCGGTGTCGGGATGCGACGCTTCCGGCGCGGCGACCAGTGCGCCACTTGCGTCCTGCGACATGGGCGTGAGATTGATAGCGCCAGTTGCGCGGTTGCGAGTGGATTGCACCGTGACCACGTTGTTGCCCGCCGCACTCTGCATGGCGTGGTAGATCGGAATGTCGGTAAGCGCGGCGAGCAGGCAACCGGCCAGCATGATCTTCTTGCGGCCGATCTTATCGGAAAGCGCTCCGAAAACCACGAGCGCAGGCATGCCCAGCGCCAGCCCAGCCGCCATCACGATATTCGCCGTGTGCAGATTCACTTTCAAAATCGTCTGCATATAAAACAGAGCGTAGAACTCCGCCGTGTAGGCCACCACGCCTTGCCCCGCGGTCAGGCCGAACAGACAGACCAGCACCTGCTTCAGATTCGGCCAGACGGTGAAGGCATCCTTCAGCGGATGAAGCGAAGCTTTGCCGCTGGCCTTGAGCTGCACAAAAATCGGCGACTCGCGCAACTTCAGCCGGATGTAAAGCGAAATGCCGACCAGGAAAAACGAAACCAGAAATGGAATACGCCATCCCCAGAAGTTGAAGGCGTCGCGGGACATCGCAGATTGCGTGGCCACAATCACCAACAGAGAAATCAGAAACCCCAGGATCGCGGTGACCTGGATGAAGCTGGTATAGAATCCGCGGCGCTGGTCGGAGACATGCTCGGCCACGTAGACGGCCGCGCCTCCGTATTCACCTCCGAGAGCCAGGCCTTGCAGCACGCGGACCAGAATCAACGTGATGGGAGAAAACCAGCCCGCGGTCGCGTACGTGGGCAACAGGCCGATCGAAAAAGTAGCGCCGCCCATGATGATGAGCGTCGCCAGAAACGCATACTTGCGACCGACCAGATCGCCGACGCGGCCGAAGAATAACGCTCCGAATGGGCGGACCGCGAAGCCCACGGCAAACGTGGCGAGGTAGGCGACCAGCGCGAAGGTGTCGTTATTTGGCGGATAAAACTTGAGCGAGAGAACCGTGGTCAGGCTGCCAAAAATAAAAAAGTCATACCACTCGATCATGGTGCCAAGCGAGGAAGCCACGATCACCAGCGGCAGCGTGCTGTGCTGATGTTGTTTGGTTGTGGCGGGGATGGGTCGGCTGTTCATCGTTGGGCGGACATTGTAACCGAGGTACGCGGGCGGGCTGCAACCGCTCTGCCTCAACAACTCCATCTGGCCGCAAGGCACATCCGGCCGGAGACTGACGCGCCACAGCAGACGAGAATGAGATCCCTCCGCCGCGATGAAAAACGCGGCCGTTCGGGATGACAAGCAAGTTGACTTTTTACCAGGTGATTGATTTTACTGGCCGCTCGACTAACCTCTTACTCCAGCGACAACACTACCCAATACACTCCTGTGGGATAGGTCTCGGTGCGGGCATAGCAGGCGCCGATGGAGAAGCTGCGCAGGTTGTGGCCGGCGATGGCGCGCTCGGAGCCGGTGGGCAGAGTTTCGGGATGCAGGCTGGTGAAGGTGAGCACGGTGTAGCGCTGAGACAGTTCATGAACCGCGGGGGTGGCGAGCTTGTCGGCGTGGGCCATGGAGCAGGCTGTGTCGTCGGCCGATGCCAGATCGTGGCGCGGAAGGTCGGCGGCGTTTGTGTTGCGGCGCGCATGCTGCACACTACCGGCGATGCGGTCTTTTACGTCAGCCAACGAATAGTTGGGGAGGGCGTGGCCGAAATCCTGCACGACGTAGAGGCGGTCTCCGCTGCGGACCACTCCCATCCCAACCACGTTGTAAGCCGGGTTGAGCAGGTTGGCGCGGTGTGGAGGAGACAGCATCAGGTGTTGCTCGGCCTGCATGGGATCCGTGTCGAGCGCGACATTTTCGCCTTCCTGATCAAGCTGCAGCTGGGTCGCCGCGGCCAGGCGATTGGGCAGGGAGGGCTCGCCATCAAATTGGTGCGAGAGCTGGCGCGCTTCGAGCATCGCATGAGCATGCACGCGGGCAGCGTGCGTAAGCCCGGAGTCCATAGTCAGCGGAGGCGCGCCGGCCTGTTGCCGCGATCGGTTGGCTAACTCCAGAATCTGCTGTTCGGCTTGCGAATCGAATTCGACGCTGTGAAACGGAATGTCCGGAGAGGCAGCGGCCACAGGTTTCAGCGTGGCCTTGCTTCCGGCCTGAGGGGCAGGGCCTGGGACTTCGCCAGTTGGTACCGCGTTAACCGGTACTTCGCCAGCCCCAGAGCGAAGGGTCAACGGTGCTGCGCCTGTCCCGAGTCCGAGCCCAACAGTCCCGAGGACAAAGGCCAGCAACGGTTTGAAGGTCACACTCATTGAGGCGTTGGTTGCCGATTCATCCGGCTCTGTTGCCGTTTGCAGCGCCTATCCGGACCCTGGGAGGGACCTTGCGCTTAAGACTGAAACTTGCTGCTGGTGCTAGGCTAGAGGCGGGACTGGAGGCTGAGTAGTTACCGTAAGTCTATGGGTCTAGGGACCAGTATCGGCATTGGACTGTCGTTCGGAGCATTGTTCGGGGCGCTGCTGGCGTGGCTGGCCCTGGGCTCGCGGACTGCGGCCCAGAGCGCTCGTTTGTCATTGATGGAGAAGGAATTAGCCGCCGGAAAGGCCGATTTCAAGCGCCTTCAGGAGGCTCACGAACTGCTGGTGGCAAGCAAAGCCAAGCTGGAAATGGCGCTCGAGTCGGAACGGAAGACCAGCAACGAAAAGATCGAATTAGTGACCCAGGCCAGCGAAGATTTGCGCAACGCCTTCAAGGCCATGGCCTCCGACGCGCTTAACAGCAACAATCGCGCTTTTCTAGAGATTGCTCAGGAAACTCTCAAACGCTTTCAGAACGATGCCAAAGGCGATCTCGACGCGCGGCAAAAAGCGGTCGCGGACCTGGTGACCCCGGTGCGCGAGTCGCTGGGCAAGGTGGACGCACAGATTCAGCAGATGGAAGTCGCGCGGGGCGAGGCCTACGGCGATCTCAAGGCCCAGGTGCAGTCGCTGATCGTTACGCAGAAAGAATTGCATTCACAAACCGGGAACCTGGTGAAGGCGTTGCGCACTCCCAATGTGCGCGGGCGCTGGGGAGAAATCCAGTTGCGCCGCGTGGTGGAGATTGCGGGCATGCTCTCGTATTGCGATTTCAGCGAGCAGGAAACGGTGACCACTGATACGGGAAGAATCCGGCCCGACCTGGTGGTGAATCTCCCGGGCGGCAAGAAAGTTGTTGTCGACGCGAAAACCCCGTTGCAGGCTTTTCTCGATGCCTTCGAAACTACTGACGAAGACGCGCGGCGCGCTTGCCTGGCCACGCATGCCCGCCAGGTGCGCGACCACATCGAAACTCTGAGCGACAAGCGATACTGGGCGCAGTTTGAATCCACGCCGGAATTTGTCGTGATGTTCCTTCCCGGCGAAACTTTTTTCAGCGCGGCGCTCGAGCAGGATCCGGGCCTGATCGAGCACGGAGTTCTGAACAAAGTAATTCCTGCTTCTCCAACCACGTTGATCGCGCTGCTAAAAGCGGTGGCCTACGGATGGAACCAGGAAAAACTGGCGCGCAACGCGCACGAGATCAGCGTGCTGGGTAAAGAGCTCCATGACCGGCTGCGCAATCTGGCGGGGCATATCACCGCCGTGGGCACGGGGCTGGATCGCGCCGTCGAGGCATACAACAAAGCCGTCGGATCGCTCGAAAGCCGGGTGCTGGTTTCGGCGAGAAAGTTCACCGAATTAGGAGCGCCCGTGGCCGAAGACATTCCAGAGCTCGCACCCATTGAAACCACCGCACGCGCTCTTTCGTTTGACTGGGACGATGAACCGCCGCTGCTCGAAGCATCAGAAGGTACGTCGGAAGATGTTCCAGCCAAGAACCAGCGCAAGGCGGGCTGACGCAGATTTCGCTCGCGGACCCTGGCTCGCGGTGTTTGATTGCTACTGATTCTATAAGTGGCGGGTTCCGAGACGGCCGAGATCCCTCCCTTCGCCTGAAGAACGGCTCCGCTCGGGATGACGCCGACGAGAAGGTGGGCGGATGGCCAGCCCGTGGGAAGCACACCGGTCTTCGCACTGCATGGGCTGGATCGGGCAGGATGCCCATAAGGGATTTCGCCTGCTGCTTCGGTGGTTTATCGGGAGGGCTGGGCTGTCGGCGGCTTATCCTTTGGCTCCGCATCGACAGAGAAAAGCATGAAGTGATCAAAAGCGTGCCGGCGAAAGTAGCGATGTTGGCGAAAGTCGAAGTATATCTCTGCGGTTTTCGGCAACCAGAGGGTCGTATTCTTCTTGGGGAACGGGACCGGGCCATATTCCACGGTCTGGTGCTCGCTCAGTAACTGAATTTCAGGCATGGCTTTGACCATGTCGGCTTCGATGCGAACGATTTGAAACTTGTCGGCGCTGATCCACGCTCGGCCTTTGAGATCGACGGGGAAAGTCTGACCGCCAAGCGAATAGCTGTGCATTCGATTTTGACGGTCGTGACGCTGGCGGAAGTGTACTAACCAGGTGGGCTGTCCACGCCAGTCAGTCTGTCCCTCACAATCCAAATCGAAGTCCTTTTGCATGTCGGGATGAAAGACGAGCGCCAGGGCTATGAAGCCTGTGCTCGAAATGCCGTCGGGATTACCTTTCTGCCCGGGTCTGTCTAAGCGATATTCTTCAATGAGCGCTGCGCCCGGTTCGGGCTCCGACACCGTCGCAACGTAGTCATACTTTCGTGTCTCGGTGTGAGTTGCAAAGCCAAACCTGTCGATCGACTGATGGAATAAGTCTTCGTTGGCAGCGAAGCGGGCGAGATCGCGAACTAACTCCTGCACTCTTTTCCCGGCTTCGTCGATTACCTTGGCGGCGGGGCAAGCAATCCCGGGCGCGAGGGTTGGCTTTATGTCGTCAACGTCGGGAGGCCGCCACGTCTGAGTGGTGAGCGCAGGATCGGGAACGGCTGCCAGAGGGTCGGCGCGCGAGGCATCAATGCCGTCACTTTTCGTGTGTCCATCCGGTGCGGAACTGGGGTTGCGTTTCTTGAGATCGGCGATCAAGTTCCGGACTTGGTAGACCATGGGATTCTGGGGAGAATCCTTCAGGAAGGTCTCGAGCGCTTGGATCGCCTCCTGCTCGTGGCCAAGACCAATAAGCGCGCGCCCGAGGACTAGCTCGGCGGGGCTGGCAATCGTCTTACCATCCTTCTTCTGGCCTTTTGTGATCGCAATCTGCGCCTCGTCTCGGGCCTTGCCGTAGTCCTTCTGGCAGAGGTAAGCGTCCGCCAACAAATCATGAGGCAGCCAATTGTCGTCGTCGGCTAGAACGGCCTGTTCCAATGCGGATCGAGCCGCGGGATAGTTTTCTTGCTCCAAGGCGGCTCTGCCGAGCAGAATCAGCGCCTGGGCGTTGTGAGGGCTGAGGGATGCGGCTGCGGTCAGGTAGGTTCCGGCTTGCACATAGTCCTTGCGCTGGAAGTACAGATAACCGAGCAGATAGTTAACGTCTGAATTGGAGGGCGTCAATTTATAGGCGGTCTCCAGATGCTTCTGCGCTTCCGCGAGTTCGCCCCCCTTCAGCAGAGATATTGCGTGCTGAGCCTCTTTTCGTGCTTTCGGAGAGATGATGCCGGTCTCGACGCTGAGATTGATCGCGAAGGGATCGCGCTGCAGGACGATGTCAACCGGCTCCGGGTGGATCGTGCTCACCGATTGCACTTCCTTACGGGCACTGAGATATCCCAGCGCGCTGGCCTCAATTTCATAGTTTCCGAAGGCCAGATTGATGAACACACCATCATCGTCGCCTTCGATCGTCTGGAATTGGCTGATGTGATTGGCGAGATTGGTGAGATCCAGCCGGACCAGCCCCCGCAGGCGAGCACCCGTTTTTTCGGCGAACACATGAAAGATGAAGATTCCGGTCCCCGGCGCGGTGTCGTAACTCGACATTCCGGGAACGTACTTAGGAGTTCTCGCAGCATCGCCCGGGCTCTGGGCCGGGATCTGGGCGACAGCAATCACCATGGGCAAGCATACGAGTAACAAGATGCAGAGTGTGCGAGCGATGGCGTGTTCGATGGGACTGAGACGAAGCATGGCGAGCCTAAGATTTCTTGCCGCCGGCTGGCTTCGCCGCCGGGCTCTTTGCATTTTTCCTCGGAATCGACGGAGTAGAGCATGTAGTGATCGAAACTGCGACAACGATAGTGGTGGTGTTTGCCGAAATCGAACGAAGAGACGATTGCATATCGCAGCAAGACTAGCACTAAGGCCGATGACCGGCTACCGAGGTCCAAACACTTTCCGCGTTGTTGACGAGATCAGGGCGGTTACACTTAAAACCCCTTCCAGGCCTTGGACTCTTGCCCCTTAGACCGTCCCTCTGGTTTACTGTTCTTCTCTGAGGCCCCTCTAATCCAATTCGAAAATTCCTTTCCGAATGCCATCATCACCCGGCCGATCCGTAGGACATGACCACCTGTACTCCGCTGTAAACACTCTCCTTGTGTCCGTTTCCGCCTTCTAAAGCTTGCCTGGCCCAAGCCGATAGCTGCATTGGTGGGGGAATAGCGCCGTTCTGTCACCAAAGGGCGAGCCTGCCGCCACGGGGAGACAAATGGAGAATCGTGCCAAACACGTTCTGCTGATTGAAGACAATCCGGGCGATGCGGATTTGGTTCGGCTGCGCCTGGTGGAAGGCAAAACTCCGGTGGTGGTGAACTGGGTGAGCCTGCTCTCGGAAGGGCTGGCGACGCTCGCCAAAGAGTCGCCTTCGGTCATTTTGCTCGATCTGAATCTTCCCGATTGCCACGGAGCGGAAACTTTCCGCCGCGTGCTGGAGCAGGCCCCCGGCGTGCCCGTGGTGGTGCTTTCGGGGCAGGACGACGAGGCGCTGGCGATCAAGGCCGTGAATCAGGGCGTGCAGGATTACCTGGTCAAAGGCGACATCACGGCAAAGCACCTGGAGCGTGCGATTCGCTACGCGGTGGAGCGGCAGGCGTTGTTGCGCACTCTCGAAATCACGCGCAAACAGCAACTGGAATTCAAGAATCAGTTCCTGTCGCACGTTTCTCACGAACTGCGCACGCCGCTCACCTGCATCCACCAATTCGTCTCGCTTTTGGCCGATGGACTCGCGGGCCCGATCGCCCCGGATCAGGCCGACCACCTCAAAACCATCCTGAAAAGCGTGAACCAGTTGCACGCCATGATCCGTGATTTGCTCGAAGCCACCCGTGCCGAGAGTGGAAAATTGCGGGTCGAGCCGCGCTGCATCGCTATTGGAGACCTGGTGCGGCAAGCCGTCGCGATGATGCAGATTGCGGCCCAGGAAAAACATGTCGGACTGGAAGTAGGACTCGATCAGAGAATCCCCCTGGTGCACGCCGACCCCGACCGGGTGATCGAAGTGCTCATCAACATGATCGAGAACGCTATTAAGTTCACGCCCCCCGACGGCGCCGTGACGGTGAAGGCCTGTCTGGTGGAGGCCGACCCGAACACCGTTTACGTGTCAGTCACCGACACCGGCAGGGGGATTGCTCCCGATGCGAAAGCGCAGATTTTCGAACGGCTCTATCAGGACCCGGACGCAGTGGACAATAATCGCTCTGGCCTGGGCTTGGGATTGTTCATCTGCAGAGAGCTAGTCCGGTTGCATCGCGGCCGCATCTGGGTCACGAGCGAACTGGGGCAAGGCAGCACCTTCACGTTCACGTTGCCGATCTACTCGCTGGCCAGCCTGCTGCAGCCGGTGATCACTCACCAGAACCAGCTGCGTCCGGATCTGGTCCTGATTCGCATGGAAGTTAGACCCGACGGCAACCCTCCACGCGGGAACTGGCGGGAAACCTGGCACAAGTGCATGGAAACCCTGCAGCGCTGCGTGTACCTCGACAAAGACCTGGTTCTTCCGCCCCTTGGTTCCCCGGGTCATGCCGAGACCTTTTTCGTGGTGGCGTCCACCGACCCCGCGCACGTCCAGATTATGACCACGCGAATCCGGGAGCAGATCGAGCGGGTTACCGACATTAAGGCCAAAGGGACTCTCATCATCACCACCGCGCCCATTGAGGTCGCGGCCGCGGCTCCGGACGAGCCCTTGATGAAACAGGTTCAGCGCGTGGCCGACGCGGTGAACGTCATGATCATGAAAATCGTGGTGCAGGAATCGGCGCAGCGCGCGAGCGATCTGAAAGCGAATTTCAAAGCTTAGACAAAAGAAAAAAAGGAGAAACTGGCATGGCAAAACCGAAGATTCTGGTAGTGGATGATGATCCCGATCTAGTGCGGGCTTTGCGCCTGCGCCTGCGAGCCAACCAATACGACATTGCAACCGCAACCGATGGTTACTCGGCCATCGCCACTGCACAGAAAGAACACCCTGACCTCATTCTCCTCGACCTCGGGTTGCCGGCGGGAGATGGATTCATCGTTCTGGATCGGCTGCAGAAAAGCGACGCGCTGGCGGGCATTCCCGTGATCGTGCTGAGCGCACGCGACCCGCAAAACAACGAGCAACGCGCACTGAAGGCCGGGGCAGCTGCCTACTTTCAGAAGCCAGCCGACAACGACGAATTGCTGAACGTAATCCGAACCAACCTGGCGAGCTCGGGCTCGGTACAAGCTCCGCTGCCGTCCTGAGCGGAGCAGGATCGGTTC
>CAVVGM010000004.1:0-891550 GCA_963747805.1 uncultured Acidobacteriaceae bacterium | reverse complement strand
CACATTTCTTGTTGTCCATTAGTAATGGACATGGCATAATAATGGACGCTATGCGAGTTGAACCTCCATTGACTCCTTTTCTAGAGCAGCTCCGGACCCTGCACTTCATCAGCGATCTGGATTTCTCTCCGAAGAACCGTGGCGGTGATCAAGGAATCGACGGCACCCTCAAGGTGCGCACTCCCAAAGGAACCTACTCCTTCCTCGTGGAACAGAAGCGGTCGTATCTGGACCGAGGGATACTCAATGCCCTCGTCGCTCAAGCCAAACTCTATGCAAGAGTACATCGCAAGCCCCTCTTGCTGTTGGCACGCTACATCCCCCGGCCTTCTGCCGAGCGATTGATCGAATCACGAATAAACTTTGTGGACCAAGCTGGCAACATGCACCTCGTGCTCGGTCAAAACTATGAGCGTACGATCATCGGAAACAAAGAGAATGCCGTTTCAAAAGAAGGCAAGCGGGTCAGCCCCGCAATCGCTCAATTGTTGTTCACCTTTGCCACGAAGGAACTAGCGGGAAGCTGGTCCGTGCGTCAACTGGCTGAAGCGTCCGGGTTGAGCAAAAGCAATGTTGCGAATGTTCGACAGCAGTTGGTCGAGCGCGGAGTACTGCGAGAATCGGGGCACGGCTTTGATATCAGCGACAAATCGCGATTACAGGACGAGCTGTTGAGAGGATATGAGTTCGCTCTGCGTCCGAAACTTCTAATCGGGCGTTTCCGGTCCTCCGACAGAGACCTAGACGACATGCTCGCCAGCGTCCGAAAGCCTTTTGCAGACCTATCAATTCGGTGGTCGGTAACTGGCGGGCCGGCTGCTCAGGCTCTCCAGAAGTTTTATCGAGGGTTGGAACTGCCAATCTTCGTCGACTCGTTCCCTGACCAACTTCGTCGTCAGTTGCGGATCATTCCTGACAAGGCAGGGCCACTCATTTTTCTGCGTTCCTTCGGTACCATCCCGTTTTGGCGAGAAATCGAGCCGTTCCCTCTCGCGCATCCGTGGTTGATCTATGCCGAGCTGATGTATTCTTCCGATCCAAGAGCGCACGAAGCGGCGGAAGAACTCAAACGCGAGTTCCTCTCCTGAGCGATGCCCGAACTTACCGACAACCAAATCGCTGACCTCCGAGTCCTGCAACACCGTTGTGCGGCCCTCGGAGCGGAGCTTGTAATCATCGGGGCCATTGCGTACCAGATACATTTTCCAGCGGAGTCCCGGCATACCGGAGACATCGATTTCGCCGTCGCCTTGGACCTTGACGAATTCGCAGAGCTGGAACGCCGACTTCTTGCAGACGGCTGGGTCCGTTTCGCAAACCGTGAGCACCGATGGCGGAGCGCCCAGGCAACGATCCTGGACCTGATCCCAGCTGGACCCAAGCTTCGGGAAGCCAAGCAGATCACGTGGCCCATTAGTCAGTTCAAGATGAGCCTCGTGGGATTCGACCACGTATTCGCGACCGCTCAGCCGGTTCAGCTTGCGCCGGATCTGACGCTGAAGGTGATCTCATCTACCGCACTGATGCTCCTGAAAATTGTCGCATTCATGGACGATCCGCAGCGGCGAGTCAAGGACCTGGATGACATACGGGGCCTGCTTCTGCAATATGAAGCCGACAGCGAGCGGATCTTCTCGGACGTAGTGATAGATGCTGCGCTCCAGGACTATGGATTGGCTCCCGCCTTTCTGATGGGTCTTGATCTGCGTGCGCTTTGCGCGGACGACGAAGTACAGATTGTCCACACGTTTCTCGAAGCGATGAATGAAGCCAATCCAGCGTGGATGGCGTTCGTCCGTGCCAGAGGCGTCGGCGACCATGTTGAGGAAGATGCTCGCGCCCAGATCGACACCTTCAGACAAGGTTTTGACCGGAACGCGTGAAGGGCGGCAGAACGCTCGGGTGATCTGGACGTCAAAGACGCAACGGGGGACTAACGAGGGACCGGGGACTAATTGGGGACTAGGGACTAAACGAGGGACTAAAGTGCGTTTCCTGCGCGTACTTACAGGTGCTTAGGTGTCATCCGTGCGCTTGTAAGTTGTTTGGTATCAATTTCCCTTTGAACTCATAACCCAAAGGTCGGTGGTTCAAATCCACCCCCCGCAACCAACTCCACTGTTTGGTTTCAATGGGTTGAGCCAATTTCACAAACGGACTCTACGACTCTAAACCCTGATTCCCAGCCTATTTTTCAGAAATTGTTTACGCACAGATTTACGCAAGGTTCTTTTTGAGGCACCCTCCTTGCCTCCTCTCCGGATTTTCGGCTTCGATTTTCTGATCAGTCTCTTCACGACAGGCGCATCCTTGAACTCCGGCAAAGGGACTTGCCCGACAGTTTGACCCACCGCCCTCTTCGCCCAGTAACCTCGTCCGGGGTGGGGTATTTGCAGTTTCCGACACACCTTCCGGACGCGCCCTCCGTGGTCCGTGCCCATCTTTTCATGGATCGTACAGAAGCCGCCCCGAAAGGCGCCGGACCTATACCAAGGTCTCCCTCAGTCAGAAGACTAATAAAGGAGACATTGGTTTGTCGTTGCTCCAGAGCATTAAGGGAGCGTTACTTCGGATTCGACCATGGCGCCGGCGAGTACACCTCTGCCTCAGGCGTTGTCGACTAAGATTTCAGGAGTGCGAATCACCATCGACGCGATGCTCTGCCGGACAATTTGCATTTTTGTTAATCACCACCGACCATTGTGACCGTCGATCGCGTGCTCATGGACCCTGCCGCATGTCGCTTTTGTTAGGTCGACATAACACCACAATCGATCTTGGAGCCACTAGGTATTTCGTCCGTTCTAAAGGGATTCCGTCATCCGGGAAATCATCTGGACTGGGCAAAGCGGTGTCCACGATTCTCTTCCACTCCTGTGCTGTTCCCTCCTGCACATGCCCCTCCTGGACATGGAACTCCAACTCTTCCCAGTACGCATTGATCATCACGTAAATGTCGTCGTCACGTTGAGAAGCGCCGTGCAGGCAGAATGCCAGGCTGTGCGAGTCGCGAGACAAATCGACCGTGGGGCCGACTCCATACCAGGAAACATCCTCCCTCCAGAACCTGCTTCGGCTCAGCGAGGGATGCTTTTTCCGGAACGCAATCATCTTCTTGAAGAACTGGAAAATGTCCTGATTGGATCGGAGTTGACTCCAATCAAGCCATCCAGTTTCGTTGTCCTGGTTGTAGGGATTGTTGTTGCCAAATTGCGTGTTCAGGAACTCGTCCCCGGCCCGAAACATCGGCGTACCGTTCGATAAGAAGAGCAGACAGCAGAAATTCTTTACTTGCTTCCGGCGCAGTGCACGGACCGCCGGGGGCACAGCGTCATCCCCTTCTTGTCCACAATTCCAACTGTAGTTCGCGTCAGTACCGTCCTGATTATTATTTCCGTTCTGCCAATTGTGCTTGCGGTCATAGGAGACAAGATCGTAGAGCGTGAAGCCGTCGTGGGAAGCTACGTAATTCACGCTCTGGTAAGCGTGATAAGCATCGGCGCGGTTGTCGGGAAACAAATCATCGCTCCCATAAATCCGGCGCATCAGGTCAGGGACCATTCCCGGATCGCTCTTAACGAAACGGCGAATGTCGTCGCGAAACCGGCCGTTCCACTGTAGCCATGTCTGGCCCGGGAATCCGCGTCCGAGCTGATAAGCAACTGTGTCCCAGGGCTCCGCAATCAAACGCACCCTGCCCAATTCCGGGTCCGCGGCAATTTCACTGAAGATGGGCGCTTCGCCCCAGTTCAGAGATCCGTCTGTATTGCGGCTGAATACCGATGCCAGATCGAAGCGGAATCCGTCGATATGCATCCCTCGCTTCCAATAACGCAAACTATCAATCACCATCTTTCGGACTTGTGCCTGGCCGAAATTCAAGGTGTTGCCGGTGCCGGAGTAATTGGCGTAGGGGTTTGCCGGATCGGAGGAAAGCATGTAATAGCCGGCACTGTCGAGACCCTTAAAGCTGTAAATCGGCCCTTTGTAGTCGCCCTCGCAGGTGTGGTTGTAGACGACGTCCAGCACCACGCCGATATCGGCCTGATGAAAGGCTTTCACCATATTCTTGAATTCGAGACGCAGTTCATCAGCGCGGGGTGTGCTCGCGTACTGAGCGTGCGGCGCGAAGAAATTCAAAGGCATGTAGCCCCAGTAGTCGTCTTCTTGTGGGTCACGCTGAAAAACCGGCATCAGTTCTACAACCGTCACCCCGAGTTCCTTTAAATAGGGAATCTTTTCGACGAGTCCGGCGTATGTGCCGGCACGCGATGGATCGACACCTGAGTTCGGATTCTTCGTGAAACCTTTCACGTGCAGTTCGTAGATGACTGCATCCGACTCATGATACTGAGGCCGATCCACTGACCAGTCAAATGTCGAACGGTGATCAAACAGCACGCCCAAAGGCGCGCTGCCTGCATTGGATCCTTCTCGCATGGCCAAGTTCCGATCAAAACCGGGGGGGAAGAAAATGCACTTCGCGTACGGATCGAGGAGAACCTTCTGCGGGTCGAAGCTATGGAGTTGAGGAATGGTCTCTCCCGAGACGGAGTATGCGTAATAGCGAGCCTCAGTAATCTTTGAGACGGGGATCCGGCAGTGCCAAATCTGCCCCGACTTGTTGTGCAGAAAATCCAATTGAAACCGCAGAAGAGGATTCACTAGATCGGCTGGAGAATAGAGCAATAGGGTGACGCTCTCCGCATGCTCCGAGTGAACGGCAAAATTGAACGCTTGCTCCTCCTCGATCCACTTGACGCCAAGTGGCAATGGGTTACCCTCAACCTGGTCCCAAGTTGGTCGTTTCATGATTGAGGTCGACACGTTGTTGGTAGTCTGGGCCGGACCTTCCACGTGCGCGAGCGCATCAACTCTTGAACTGTTCACCGCCGCCCCTCTCTTTCATCCGTCCCATCTCCATCCACTCCAACCGCTGGTTTCGCTCTCAATGCGGAAGCGCTGCGGCACCGGCAAACTGCGGCAAAGAACTGAGCAATTTGCTCGCGCCGTTCCAAAATATTTGCACTCCAATGCACACCAGCAGGAACGCGGTGAGTTTTAAAATTATGTTTGTCCCCGTGGCGCCAATTTTGCTCGCGAGTCGATCTGCGTAGCCGTAGCAAAAATAGATGGTTACCGCGATGAAAGCGGAACCGATCGCCGCCGCGAGAATTACCAGCAGGTTTGCCTCCAGGTGCTGCGGTGCATTCGCGCCCAACGTGATCGCAATTGAGATGGAACCGGGACCAACTGTCAAAGGAAGCGTTAGTGGGTAGAACGCCTGGCTCAGAGCATCAGCGCAAGTGACCGTTCGCCTAGGTGAACCTTGATCGTTCGCGTCTTTCTGATTCAGCATCGCCCAGCCGGTTGAAATCACGATCAGCCCACCGCCGACCTGCACAACCGGGAGCGAAATCCCAAAGAAAGAAAGTACGTGCGCCCCGAGGGTAAAGGATGCGATCAGCAGGATGAAACTATCCACCGCAATGCGGCGCGCCAGCACTCGTCGTGTCTCGGCCTCGTAGTCTCGCGTGAGCAGCAGAAAGACCGGAGCGCCTCCGATCGGATCCACGATCGGAAAGAGCGCGCTCACCACCAGGAGAATACTCTTGGCAACTTGAATGAACAGGCTAACCTCCTGTCTGTTTCTAAATTTGAACGGTCGCGCTTCCGCGTTCCACTTTTGCCCCCATGGATGCATTGCTGACCGAACGCTTGGAACTCTCCGTCAAATCCCGCAGCCATTGAAAAGCCTGAGTGGATAGCATGTCTTCCCGGACACGCCAACGCCAGTTCCCATCGGCACGACCAGGCACGTTCATACGCGCTTCGCTTCCCAGGTTGAGCAGATCCTGCAACGGAGCAATCGCGAGCGCCGCAGGTGACGACCATGCCAGTTGCATCAACTCCGGAGCGGCATCTGCACTGGTTCCCGGTGCACGCTTGAGATAGCTCCAGAAGTTCTGCCGCTCGTGGTCGGGCAATTCCTCGTACCATTCTCGAGTCGTGGCATTGTCATGCGTGCCTGTATAGGCAACTGTATTGTGGACAAAGTTGTGCGGCAGATATGGATTGTCCGCATGGCCATCGAAGGCAAATTGCAGCACGCGCATCCCCGGCAGCTGAAACTGATCACGGAGGGCCCGCACGTCGGCCGTAATCACACCCAAATCTTCCGCGATGAATGGTAGGCCAAGCCTGGTTTGCACAGCTTGAAAAAAGCTCGCTCCTGGACCTGGCACCCACTGCCCGGACTGAGCCGTTGGCGCTCCGGCTGGAACGTGCCACGCAGCCGCAAACCCGCGGAAGTGATCCATGCGAATGACATCGACATGAGCCAGCAGAGCACGCAACCGATCGATGCACCACCGATAACCGGTCGCACGCACGGCATCCCAGTTGTAAACGGGATTGCCCCACAACTGACCTTGCGCGCTGAAATAATCGGGAGGAACTCCGGCGACGAATTGCGGCCGAAGCCGCTCATCGAGCAGGAATAGCTCAGGGTTCGCCCAAACATCACTGGAATCCGGTGAAACAAAGAAAGGCAGATCGCCGATCAAACTCACGCCCCTGGCGTGGGCATGCTCCTTGAGTTGATCGGCCTGGCGGAACAGCAGGAACTGCGCGAAGCTAACTTGATCAATTTGATTTGCTAACTCTCGCCGCGCCTCCGCGAGCGCACTCGGGTTGCGCCGAACCAACTCTTCTGGCCACTCGAGATAATAAGCTCCGCGATACTTTTCTTTCAGTGCCCGGAACAGAGCGTAGTCCTCCAGCCAATGCGCCTGGCTGGCGCAGAACTCGCCGTAGTCAGGCCACCGGTCCTTGTCTATATGCTCCCTCGCTTTGAAGTGTGCCCATGCCTTTTCGAGTACCCGCCGTTTGAACGGGATGACAGAGTTGTAGTCGACCGCATCGACGGAGAAGTGAGACTGGGCATGGCTCAGATCGCCATCGGTCGCCTCTATCAGCCCGTCCGAAATGAGAGATTGGGGACTGATCAGCAGCTCGTTGCCGGCAAACGAAGACATAGGTTGATAAGGCGAGTTTCCGTAACCAGTCGGGCCGAGCGGGAGCGACTGCCACCATCCCTGGCCGGCATGGTGGAGAACCTCGATCCACCCGTGCGCGTACGATCCCAAATCGCCGATGCCATACTGAGACGGCAGAGAAGTGATGTGTAACAGCAAGCCTGAAGCGCGATATTCAGGCGAAAACGGCGGAACACCGGTGCGCCCGTCGTTATCGCTCATTACCGCGCTCCCGAGCCCAGAGCATTGTTCACCATCTCCTGCGCTTCGCTCACAATCGCGACCAAGTGTGTCTGGCTCTTGAAACTTTCCGCGTAGATCTTATAAATGTTCTCGGTCCCAGAGGGTCGCGCGGCAAACCAACCGCTCTCCGCGACAACTTTCAAGCCGCCGATGGGAGCATCATTCCCCGGGGCTTTGGTCAGCTTGGCGGTGATGGGCTCGCCCGCCAAGTCCGACTCCTTCACCGCATCCGGCGTGAGTTTTTGCAGCTTTCCTTTTTGCTCGGGCGTGGCGGGCGCGTCGATGCGCGTGTAGTACGGGATGCCGAACTCCGCCGTCAGTTCACGGTAATGTTCTCCGGGATCCTTGCCTGTGCGTGCGGTAATCTCCGCTGCCAGCAAGTCCATGATCGGCCCGTCCTTGTCGGTGGTCCATACTGTGCCATCAAGACGAAGAAAACTTGCTCCAGCGCTTTCTTCACCGCCGAAGCAATATGATCCATCGACCAGCCCCGGCACAAACCACTTGAAGCCAACCGGCACTTCGCTGAGCTTGCGGCCGAGCTTTTTGACGACCCGGTCAATCATGCTGCTGCTCACCAGCGTCTTTCCCACCGCAGCTGTATTACGCCACTGGGGCCGGTGCTCGAGCAAATAGCGGATCGCAACAGCAAGGTAATGATTCGGGTTCATCAAGCCCGCAACCGGAGTTACGATCCCGTGCCGATCGGCGTCGGTATCGTTGCCGAAAGCCACCTGGTACTGATCTTTTAATGCGACGAGCCTGGCCATGGCATAGGGGCTCGAGCAGTCCATGCGAATCTTGCCATCGTGGTCAACGGTCATAAACGAAAATGTCGGGTCGATGATTGGATTGGTGATGACAATGTCCAGCCCGTAAATCGAGTTGATCGGTTCCCAGTAAGGCAATGAAGCTCCACCCAGAGGGTCAACGCCAAGTTTAAGGTGAGCGCCGCGAATCGCATCCATGTCAACGACATTTTTGAGATCACGAACATACGGCAGAACGAAATCTTCCTGGTGAGTGGTCGCAGACCGGATCGCCTTAGCAAACGGAATGCGCTTGACCTCTGCATTCCCTGCTCGCAACAATTCGTTCGCGCGATTCTCTACCCGGCGGGTCACGTCAGTATCAGCCGGGCCGCCGTTGGGCGGGTTGTACTTGAAGCCTCCATCCTCCGGCGGATTGTGCGATGGCGTAATCACAATGCCGTCAGCCAGATGGCCCTTCTCCTTGCGGGCGCGGTTGTAAACCAGAATCGCTCGCGAAATAACCGGCGTCGGAGTTATCCCATCGTCCTGCTGAATGATCGTCTCAACGTTGTTCGCCGCCAGCACCTCGAGGGCGGTGCGCTGCGCGGGCTCCGAGACTGCGTGCGTATCTTTCCCCATGTAGAGCGGGCCGTCGATCCCCTGCCCGCGCCGGTATTCGCAGATCGCCTGGGTAATTGCGAGGATGTGCGCTTCGTTAAATGTGCCGCGCAGGGGCGAGCCGCGGTGTCCGCTGGTTCCGAAGCTGACTAGCTGGTTTGGATCGTCCAGGTCGGGACGCCGCTCGAAATATTCCTTCTCCAGCCGAGCCACATCGACCAGCAACTCCTTCGGCGCTGGTTTCCCTGCCAGCGGCGAAATGTTAGGTTCATCTGTCAAGGACTGTGTTTCTAAACTACTGGGCACGGTTCCACCTTCCAAATGTCAGCTGCGTATTCGCCAATGGCCCGATCGCTCGAAAACTTCCCGGAGCTGGCGACGTTCAATATTGCTTTCTGCGCCCATGCGCCGGGTTCGGCATAGAGCGCGCCGACCCGGTCTTGTGCGTTGCAATACGAGGTCAGGTCCGCCAGATTCATATAGTAATCGCCCTGGGTCAGAAGCATATCGCGCAACGGAGCGAATACTCCCGGTTCATTGCGGCTGAAGTAGTCAGAGAAAATGAGGTCCAGAGCGGCTCGCGTCTCTGGCTCATTGTCATAGTGCCAGTGCGGGTTGTACCAGGCGCGGCTGTTCTCGACTTGCTCCACGGTGAGCCCGAACAGAAACATGTTTTCTTCTCCGGCTTCCTCCGCCATTTCAATGGTCGCACCGTCGCGGGTTCCGACCGTTAAGGCTCCGTTCATCATAAATTTCATGTTGCTGGTTCCGCTGGCCTCGTAGCCAGCCGTCGAGATCTGGTTGGAGACATCGCTGGCCGGAATCAGCCGTTCTGCCAGCGAAACATTGTACTCAGGGAGAAAGACGACGTTGAGCTGGCCGCGCGCCGCCGGGTCGCCGTCAATCGTGCCTGCCAGGTTGTTGATGAACTTTATGATGAGCTTGGCCAGCGTGTAAGCCGGCGCCGCCTTACCTGCGAAGAAAAATGTACGAGGCACTATCTTCATGCCGGGACTTTGCCGTAGCCGGTTATAAACAATCACAATCCGCAGCGCATTCATCAATTGCCTTTTATACTCATGAATGCGCTTGATGTGGCAGTCGAAAATAGCATCCGGGTCTACGACACGCGCCGACGTTGACTTGAGCCAATTGGCAAACTGCACTTTGGCTTCTCGCTTTGACTTGAGGAAGCGTTCGCGAGCATTGGAATCCTCCGCGAAGGGCTTGAGCTGTTCGAGCAGGCTAAGATCCGTAATCCAGCGATCTCCGATGGCTTCCGTGATGGCGCGGGCCAGCGCAGGATTGGCCTCGCGTAACCAGCGCCGCGGCGTCACTCCGTTTGTCTTGTTGCTGAAACGCTCGGGAAACATTTCCGCGAGATCTTTGACCGTCGTGGTGCGCAGCAGCTTGGAGTGTACAGCAGACACTCCGTTGGTGCTATGCGAGCCAACAATAGCAAGGTTAGCCATCCGGATTTTGCGCTGGCTGCCTTCTTCCACCAGGCTGATGCGCTGCACGCGCCCCTCGTCGCCCGGGAAGCGAACCCGAACTTCATCGAGCAGCCGGCGGTTAATCTCGTAGATGAGCTCCAGGTGACGAGGAAGCAGTGTCTCAAACCACGCCACCGGCCATTTCTCTAGAGCCTCAGGCAGCAAGGTGTGGTTTGTGTAGCCGAGTGTCTTCTTCGTCAGGTCCCAGGCCTGGTCCCATCCCATGTGCACATCGTCGAGCAAGATTCGCATCAGTTCCGGGACCGACATAGAAGGATGCGTGTCATTAAGTTGAATCGCGGCTTTCTCCGGAAACTTTTCCCAATCCGAGTTGTGCCGCTCGAAACGGCGCACCAGGTCGGCCATGGAACACGCGACCAGAAAATACTCCTGCAGAAAGCGCAGCCCCTGCCCCTTCGTCGTAGAATCGTCCGGATACAGCACGCGGGTAAGCGACTCCGCTTGGAGAGTTTCGCCGAGTGCGCCCACGAAGTCTCCGGTGTCAAACTTCTCGAGATCGAAATAATCGGAGGCCGCCGCGGCCCACAGCCGGAGCGTGTTAATCGTCTTTCCACCATAGCCCACCACGGGGCGATCAAACGGGATCCCGATCAGGCTTGACGGCCGGTTGGGGATAACCTGAAAATTTCCCTCTTGCAACTTGAATGAGACATTCAGCTTGATTTCCACCCTCTCGTGAAGCCGGGCAATCTCCCAGGGATCGGCGTAGCGGAGCCAGTTGTCGGGATTCTCTTTCTGCCAGCCATCTACGATCGATTGCTTGAACATGCCGTACTCATAGCGCAAGCCATAGCCCGTGCCCGGAAGCTGCATGGTCGCCATCGAGTCGAGAAAACACGCCGCGAGGCGGCCCAGGCCGCCGTTGCCCAGCCCAGCATCTGGTTCCCGCTCAATCAATTCCAGCCAGTCGATTCCATGTTCTCGAGCGCAATTCGGCAAAAGCGGATCCAGCAAAAGGTTGGTGATGTTGTTGGCCAACGAACGTCCGATGAGAAACTCCATCGACAGGTAATAAATGCGTTTGGCATTCTCCCGCTCATACGTATTCTTGGTCAGCACCCAACGCCGAGCGAGAATGTCTCGCACAGAATGGGAGAACGCCTCAAAACGCTCACGCGCGCTCGCCGCTTCGGCGTCGATCGCTCTGTCAAAAACCAGGTGCCGTTCATAAAAGGCGTTTTCCGTCCCGATAAACGGAGTCGATTCGCATCCGTAGTGCTGGAAAATGTCCGAAACGCGGGGTTCACTGGTGGTCAGCGGCACGACCTTCGCGGAACTCGGGCCCACGACGCGATTAGTGCTCATAGGGTGGTCCTTGGTTTTCTAGGTTGTGATCCGTTCGTTTTCAACGTTCAAAGCTAGGTCGCTGAAGAGTACAGGCACTCGTCCGGCCCGAGCTCAATTCCTGAAGCCACCAGGTAAGTACGCACGGCTTTTTCGGCCGCAAACCAATCAATTTCCGGTGATCCAAGCGGACTTCCTCTTTCTTCCCAGAGCTGGTACGCGAGTTTTTGCACCAGTTCATGACGATCCTCTCCATAAAAGTCGATGAGCGGCTTGGCCCGTTGCGTTCGGTCCTCACTCCTGGGCTGTTTAGTCCGCGGCGGCTTCGTCAGTGGTTGGACCCGTGCTGCCATATGCATACTCCCTTTGTATTCGTCCGTCTAACGCGCAATAGCCTCTGGCTTTTTGATTTAACTGACTGCCTCCGGGGTGCTTGTTTTTCCTTTCCCGCCCCGGGACGTCTAGGGGCTCCGCCGCGCATGCCGTAAAATTGCGAGCTCCGCATTGCCAAAACACGTTCAAATATCGGTGTTACGCATCAAGTGTGTCTCGCGACACGAGCGCTCCCCACGTTTAGTTCCTAACACTTCCACGATGCCGCTTGCGCGTGACGATCGACTGCACATGTCGCGCTAACTTGGTTCGAGCTCGGTGCAGCCGCGCCTTTACTGTTCCCACCGGCAACTCCAACATCCTTGCTGTTTCTATGGGCGACAACTCTTGCACGTTGCGCAGATGCAGGACCTCAAGATAGAGCGGTCTCAATTTCTTGAGACCTTCTTCAAGCAGAAATCGGCCCTCCTTCGACAAATACTCCTGCTCGGGGTTCAGCCTCGTTTCCACTGGATGAAAGCTCGTCCGAACCTCAGCTCTTTCAGTTAGCTCATCAAGCGATGTTTCCCTTCTTCGGCGGCTCACGCGCAACCGCATGAAGGCCGTGTTCATGGCAATGCGAGTAAGCCACGAGGAGAATCGCGAACGCCCATGGAAGCCATTCAGATTCCGGAAAGCATCAAGAAAAGCGGTCTGCACGGCGTCCTCCGCGTCTTCTCGATTGCGAAGGATCCGCTGGGTAACACGAAGTAGAGTGTCCCAGTGCGGCATGACAAGACACTCAAATGCTGCCGAGTCACCAGCTCTGGCAGACGCCAGGAGGGTCACCTCTTCGCTTGTGATGAATGAAGGTCCAATGGTCGCTGCATCGTTCAGTTCATAGTTTGTCACGGCCGACATTGTGTTACCTCTCATTTTCTTGACTTGCCCAATTGCAAGCGGGCTCGCAGTGGCTTGCGAATGCAGGTGCGATTAAGCCAGAACCAACGAGAGGAATCTATTGGACGATGGTATGGACCGATACCTTCGTATCACATCGGCGAACTCGTCGAGCACGGAGTGACCACGGTCAAAATAACGCGACTCAGTCGACGGCAGAACCTGCTTCACGACTTGCGCATCCTCCATGGGGCTTGGGGGGCATTGCACCCCCAGCAACCTCATCTCCCGTCAAACCCAGCTGAGGCCGGTTTTGTCCGATCACGTTTCTGTCGCATAAGCATCGATCAAATGCCGCACCTTCGGTTCTCCGGAAAGATAGCTGTATATTCGCCCCTCCAACTCTCGGTCGGCCTGGGTTTGCCTTTCATGCTGACGCAGATGCTCCGCCCAAGAGTTCACCAGGAATATCTCAAGATAGCGATCCGCGACTTCGGTATCGCGGAAGATTGCCCACCGATACGCGCCATCGCGGCGCCGCACCCGACCATATTCATGCATCGCATCCACAAATTCTGCCGTTCGTTTTGGAACGACGGCGTATTCGATGGTAACCAGTACCGGCCCATCCTCAACATCAGCCCCAACGTCCCCGATGACGACGGGCATGCGCCAATGGTTCCAGGGACTTAGATCGGCGGTCGAATCCGGAAGTCGGGCGAAAAGGGCAATCGCCGCGGTGACGATTGTCCCCACTCCAGCGTAGACAAGCGCGGTGCTAACGCCCGAGCGTTGCGCGACGGCTCCCCAGGCCGCGGTCCCGAGCGCATAAGTCCCCTGATAAACCAGAATGAAGATGGCGAGGACTCGTGCTCTTACCCAATCCGGCGCCAGGTTCTGGATCAGCGCACTGATAAGGGAAATGAAAATGACCCATGCCGCTCCGCCAACCAACATAACGGCAGCCAGCGTGCTCAATCTGTGAAGCCCACTCATCGCCAGAATCACTAACCCCAGGCTCACGACGCCCGTCGACACGATGGTCTCCATCGACCACCGGTCACGCGCTGACTCCATGACCAGAGCACCGATGATTGCGCCGCCACCAAAGCATCCCAGCAAGAGTCCATAGCCGGTTGCACTCTGATTCACGCTCCGAGAAACCGTCGGCAGCAACGCGAAAAGCGCGCTGGAGAAGAACATGACCACGCCTGTTCGGAGCAATACCGTCAGAATTGCGGGTGAGTGCCGGACGTATCGAATTGCCGCCACGGTAGCTCCCGAAAAAGATTCCGGCGGCGCGCTCCGCCTGCGGACAGGCCTTTTCCACCTGGCAACCACAAGAATGACACCGAAGAACGATACGAAGTTTGCGATGAAGGCTGCGGCGACACCAAGAACCGATATGATCGTGCCAGCGAGCGCAGGCCCAACCGCCCGGGCGAGGTTGAATTCAATTCCGTTGAGCGCGGAAGCCGCTGCCAGATCTTCCTTGGGCACCAATTCAGGTAGGATCGCCCGCCATGCCGGCGCTTCGAACGCGTCTCCCGCTGAGAGCGCAAATGTGAGCACCAAGAGTATCCATGGCGACATCACTCCTGCGATGGTCAAGATCGCTAGAACTAACGCGACCCCCATCATCCATGACTCGGTGAAAAGAACCAGCTTGCGCCGGTCGATGATGTCGCCAGCAGAGCCTGCTGGGAGGGCTAGCAGAAAATATGGCAACGAAGCGGCAGTCTGCGTCAGCGCAACATAAATCGGCCCGGCGCCGAGTGACACCATCAACCATGCAGCGCCGACGTTCTGCATGAAAGCGCCCGCGTCTGAAACGACGTCCGCGATTAGCAGATTGCGAAAAATCGTTACTCGAAGCGGTCGCCACAGACTTGGGGAAGCAGTCGGCTTCATTTCTCTCCGCTGTTGCCTCTCAACTCGCTATTTCTATTTCTTCCGCGCGATCGTGGCATCTTCCACACTGGCTTTCTTGTTCCATCCGTGGAAAAGCGAGAGGTCACCAGCATCCCATGCCTTGCGGAGTCCAGGAGCACTCAGATCCCAGTCGGGACGGATTTCACTCGTCACGACGCGCAGATCGTGCCAAAGATCGACGACCGATGGACGCCCCCAGAACCAGTAGCCGTTATAGATGCTGTAAATCACCAGGCCTGGCTTAAGCACGAGCGTATGCGGGATCATCGGATTATGCTCGGGATCGGTGTACTCCTGGATGTCGAGATCCTTCTGAACCGTTCGCTCGGGGTCCGAAAGGAAACTCCACTGGGCTCCGACCGACGCACGGAATTCCTGCAGCGTATGGTGATCGTCGGTGGCGATCGTAGCGATCTGAGTGTACGCCACTGCAATCCTCGGGTAGAACGCGGCGAGTTCCAAATGCTGCTGGTGTTCCTTTGGGCAATAATGGCCGCGCGCCAGCGTGAGGATTAGCGGATCGTCGCCCTGTAGCTCGCTGAGCTTGCATGGTTTGCCCGTGTGATCGGGCAGTTCGTAATTGGGGAAAATGCCTCCGGGCACGATATCAGGACGCATGATCGGACTCCTCCCATTTCTCGCAAAGATCTTCTAGATCGTTTCAAAGATCCAGAGTGACACCCGCGTTCGGCTGGGAACAGCATACAAGCACGTTCCCGGGAGCGGGCCTCTCTAGCGGCTCGGGGTTATAAACAACCGATCCGCCAATCAGACCAGTCATGCAGGTATGACAGACTCCAGCCCTGCACGACCATCTGACCGGAACATCGCACGCCTCCGCCAGTTCAAGCAAACTTGCGAATTTCGGATCCCAAGCGGCGCTAATCCCGCTGCGCGAGAACGAAACCGCGGGACCAGATCCGGGCGGCCCTTGTGGCAGGTGAGGAGTGTGAACAACCTGCGCCATACCAGGAGTAATGCTCTCAAGCGCGCCGAAGATTTCCGTGTGCACATTTCCGGCGAGCACACCCCAGTTTTGCAGCCCATCGCGCATGCTCTGCAAGAATGAAGTCGGGCCACACAGACAGAAGTCACTTCCCTGTGACACCCCAATTTTCTCCAGCAAAGCTGTGTCAATGTGCCCCGGAGCATCGAAGTCTGTCCCGAGTTGGTCTCTTGCAGTGGGCCTGCTGTACACAACATATCCTCGCCCGCGAGAGAGCTGTTTCAGTAATGAACGCGATTCTTCTGCAAATGGATGCTCGGCCCGATTGCGCGCTCCATAGATCCACCAGATCTCTCTTTGCGATCTTTCCGCGACGAGTGCGTGAAGCATCGACATCACGGGCGTTGCACCCACTCCAGCGCTCAGCAGAACCACAGGACTCTGGCCGGGACGCAGCGTAAAGCTGCCGCGCGGCGCACTCACATCCAATACATCGCCCTCTCGCGCACGGTTGCACAGAAATGAACTTCCAATCCCGTTCAATTCGTTCTTGACGCTGATACGGAGATGATCGGCCGCCGGCAAATCAGACAGCGAATAGCTGCGAAGGACTGGCGGTTTGCCCAGATCGACGAGCAGCCGCAAGACCACAAATTGACCTGCCTGGCAAACAGGAAGAGGCTGCCCATCGATTGGTTTCAGAATGAAGGAAGTTACGCGATCGCTTTCCTTATGAATACTTGCGACTCGCATCTGTCGAAAGCCGGGCCATGCGGGCGCTTGTTCCTCATTGGCGAGTCCCAGGTTCCCCGCCGTAGTTTTCGACGTCAAGTCTTGTTGCAGCATCGCCTGGAACGAACTCTGCCACCCCTTGCTGAGCGCAGGAATCCGCAGCACGCGTTGCAGTTGCTCGCTGGAATGTCCGGGCAAATACAGGAGGGCATCAACGTCGGCCACACTGACTCGTTCGGAACCGTCAGTAAGGCCGTCAGTAATTTTTACAATGTCATCGCCGGCCCCGACTTCTCCCTCCTGCAGCACACGAAAGTAGAATCCTGGTCTGTGATGTTCTACGAGCAGAGCTGGCATACGAGGTTCATTCATGCGGAGGCCGACGCGGTAGCACGTCACGCGGGGCTGCGTTACTTCGAATTCGGCACCACCGATGCGGTAGCGATCGCCGATGCACACCTCGTCATCGGGAAGTCCCTCGACGGTGAAGTTTTCTCCGAACTGGCCGAAAGTAAAATCAGTGCGGCCCAAAAAGCTCTCCCAGTAATGGTAAGAATCCATCTGGTAGACGAATACGGCGCGCTGCTCCCCTCCGTGACCGGCAAGATCGGCTTGCGCGTCACCATCGATATCGAGTTTGCGCACCATTCGCCGTCCATCCACTGGAGACTTCCAGACTGACGTTCGGACCGTTTTGCCGTTCCACGTCACGTCGCGCGGAAGGCCGACATTTACTGAAAGCAATCGGGGCATGCGTACCTCGTCGAAGTCCACGGTCTAGCAACAAGCTGCTAGCTTGCCGGCGAGCCAGTAATCGACACTGAACTTTCCCGGACCAGAGCAGATCAGCCAGATAAAAAAAAGCACGTACAAGACTTCCGGAAGGTAGAGTAAATCGTCGAGCCAATTAAGGGGCGAAAGTCCTTTAGGCAAAGTGGAGACCGCGCTGGTCAGGGTGGCGACGACCATGTCGATCATTAAAGCCACGCAGGCCAGGCTCGAAAGGAACCCCACGGTCACCAAGGATCCGCCAACGAACTCGACACCCGCCACGAAATAAGCCGTCTGGCGGGGAAACGGGACTTTGGCCTTAACGAGCGTATCGTAAACAGGTTTCGTGCCACCGGCGACAAACAACTTGTTCCCTCCAGAGATGGCGAAGAAGAGCCCAATCGAAACGCGTACCAGCAGAATGGCATATTGTTCCAAAACACTGCTACCCAGCAGCGCAAACTGGACCAACCGTTTCCAATCCATCTCTCATCCCTCCAGCGAAATCTCACGCCTCGAGATTTAAGTGTCCATCCGTTCGACCCATTGAGCGCGCGATGCGGGCGCCACGAATGGATCCGCAAAATACTGCGTTTCCCGCGCAACCTTGTCGTCCCTGAACTCCATGATGCTCACCGTGTAGGACGGCTTGCCGTTATACGTTACGACCAATTCGGTGACCCAAAGATCATCGCCGCCAATGATTCGCCGAACAGTAAACCGCTTTTTGCTCGGCTGACTGGCGCGCTGGCCCTGTATGTTGCGTCGACCGCGGGTTCGCTCGCCTGACTGCGGGTATTCCAGCACCGCGTCGTCGCGATAGATGCGGTGCTCTGCTTCAAAATCGTTGGCGTCGGACGCCGCCCAATGCTGATCCAGTGCCGCACGGATCTTTTGATCTCGCGCTCCAGAATCTTGGTTCTTCTTTTGTTGATCGTTCATCTTGAGCCGCCAATTTGACAGGAACTAAATGCTGCCCGCGCGTACCGCCCCGCTAACAGTTGGCACGCGGCCGGAAACGTTATTGTATTGTCCTGCGACTACCACCGACGAGCGGGAGCGGCACCATCCACGTGAAGTATCTCTCCGCTCACATGGCCTGCCTGTGCCAGATAAAGAACGGCATCGACAATATCCTTTACCGTTGCCTTTTGCATAGCCGGCGGCAACGTCGAGTCGTTTGGATCGTTCTGGTGCATCGGTGTATCCACTTCACCGGGAGCTACAGCATTAAAGCGAATGCCGTCTTTTGCATACTCGATCGCGAGATTCTGGGTCGCTGAATTCAAGCCCCCCTTTGTAATCATCGAAACAGATCCATTTACGCCGGCGATTGGCCGATCGGCAAGCGCCGCACTGATGCTCACAACACAGCCTGATTTCTGTCTAAGCATCTCTCTTACGGTGCGCTGAGTAATGTAGAAGAATCCGAGCAGATTAGTCGAGACAAGGGCCTCGAAGTCCTCGGTAGTGAAATCAGTGAAAGGCTTTTTTAGGAAAATACCAGCGTTATTCACCAAAACGTCGATAGTCCCGAAGTTGTTGATTGCCGCCTCGACAGCATCGGCAGCCGTTTGCTGCTTGCCGATATCGCCATCGAGCAGAACCAGGCTGCCCGATGGAGTCAACTTTCGATTGGCATCGCGAGAGGTTGCCACGACGTTATAACCCTCTCTCAGAAACCCTTCGACTAAACCCGCGCCAATACCTCCGGACGCTCCGGTTATGATTGCTGTTTGTTTGCCCGACATAAATAACCCTTCGCTGATAACTTTCTTCTCTTGCTGCGCTACGGAAGTGCGGACTCTACCGGCCAAGACGCCGCCTGAGTCTCTTGGCACAGACTGCTGCTTCGCCAGTCGAGCGAGTTTCCAGTTCCCATCTCAGCGGTCAATGTGCTCCCTCTATGTGGATTTTGCCGTCTTTGGCTGCTTCTTCGGGTGTCTTGCCCTCCTCACGCGCAACAATATAGGCCGCGTACCAGTCCCACCAATGGTGCTTCGGAGCGGTCGGCTCGTATTCGCCGTGGTGCTTTTCAGCCTCTTGCAAGAGCTCGGCCAGTGTCCCGACATCCAAATTGCTAAGTCCCCGGCCGGGCAGCCGCGTCGTGATTTCCTGAAACAGCCATCCGTTGCCGTCGGGATCACGGAACGTGGCGAATGAGTTGTAGCTGGCATGCTCGGGTGCTGGCCCGCTGAGGCGGCCGCTGCCGTCGACCTGAAACTGAGCGCCTGGCGTTCCGGCGTGGAAAACCTCACTCACCTCAATGCCGCGTGCGAAAAGATCTTTGCGCGCAACCGCAACATCGGAAATGATCAGGTAGAGGCCTTGGGCCGATCCCGGCGCAGCGGACGTTATCTTGGTGCCAAACTGAACCGAGCACCCTGAGCCGGGCGGCGTGAACTGGACAATCCGGAAACCGTTATCGAACCGGAAGTCGGCGTCAAGCCGCCACCCGAGTTTGGTGTAAAACGCCTTCGAGCGCTCAACGTCCGTGACCGGAATGACGACCACCTCGAACTTCATATCCACTTTCGCAGCGCTGGCGCCGCTCTGGATGTGAGGGGCGGTGATTGCAGAGCTCATAGGTCCTCCGACCCCATTAAGCCAGAATCACAATAACGAATCTATTGGACGAACGTATCGATCACCGCCAAGGTATGAATTTGGTCACATGGGCACGGTGCGGTGCGTACTCTATTCCGGCCCAATACCAAGGTATCGCCGATACCATAGTCCAATTGATTCGCCCGAGCACCTAGAGTGTAATCGCACCATCGCACACGATTCGGCCGGACGAGCAACATTGCAAGACAGGAGCCCGCCGCGTGATCTGGGCTCAAACTAAATGCAGCGCGGGCCAACACTGCGCTCGCCCTCCAGCCAAATATTTAAAGAAAGGATGGCAAAACATGCCGAAAGCAACCTGGAAACCTCACGAGAAACACGGAACGCTGTCGACGCAGAGCGACTTACCCGACAGCGTCTACGCCTTTCCGAAGCAGCGTAAAGAACCACTCACCGACGCACAACATGTTCGTAACGCGGTGGCGCGGTTTGATCAGGTCATCGACGTCTCCGATGCAGACCGTGCTTTGGCGTTCGCGAACATCGAGAAAGCGGCAGACTACTACGACGTCAACCTTTCGGAAACGTCATGGCACGACCTGGGTACTCATCCTCAAAAGAACAGAAGAGAGGCTGCCGCCAAAGGCGCCGTGACACGCGAGCGCCGGGCGCTGAGCTAAGCATCCTCTGGTCAGAGTTTGGGGCGACGGAAGAACTAATTGGCAAAGTGGTAAAACCTCAACCAACCAAAACCAAACTTGAAGAGGAGACGAAATATGGCGGATACAAACGCAGTAATCGCAGTGTATGACAACCACTCGGCAGCGGAAGAAGCGGTGAAGAAACTTCAAAAGGCAGGCTTCGACATGAAGAAGCTGTCCGTTGTGGGAAAGGATTATCACACGGATGAGCACGTCGTTGGCTATTACAACGCGGGCGACCGCATGAAGTATTGGGGAAAGTGGGGGGCCTTCTGGGGCGGCCTCTGGGGCTTACTGTTTGGCGCGGCATTTTTTTGGGTGCCCGCGATAGGCCCGGTGCTGGTTGGCGGCCCATTGGTAACATGGATCATTGCCGGCCTGGAAGACGCGTTGGTCGTCGGCGGTCTGAGTGCTATCGGCGCAGGCCTGTTCAGCCTGGGCATACCAAAAGACAGCATCGTAACCTACGAGACCGCCATAAAAGCCGGTCAGTTCCTGGTGGTTGCTCATGGAACTTCCGCTGAGGCTACTGAAGCCAGAAATATTTTGAGCACATTGAAACCAGCCAATGTGACTGATCATGTTCTGGAACCTGCTATGCAAGCGGCGACCCGTTAAACGCATGGTGAGGTGGGGGTCAACTCCTTTGTTGGAACCTCACCTCACGCTGCTTTGAGTGGAGCGACATTGGAGAAGGTTATGCCCAGCGATAAATCCATTCGGTTAGGTTGGCGATGTGATAGTTGCGGCAAGCTTGTGTCAGATCTCGGGGCAGGATGGGTGGAGTGGCTTGCGGCAGAGGATGCTAAGGGAAAGCCGAAAGTAAACGGATTGCGATTAGTGCACCGTCGCAGCGCCAGCCCGCGATGGCCTGAGCCACACGGATGTCAGTACAATCCGCGAGACGAATTTAGAAAGAACCATGGCATCGTAGAGGGATTAGCTCTTGACCGGTTCGTGGGTCCCGACGGTCTTATGTTACTGCTTTCGATGATTTCGGAACGTGCACTTCCAGCGCAAGAACTCATTGAACTTGCCAAGCGGGTGCAGATCCCGGGCTACGAAGCGGTGCACGAACTGGTCTACGATGCCGTTTGCGAAGGCGTGATAGCGCCTTCCATCTCGTCAGGTTTTTACCTGCAGTGCGAGATTTGGGACGTGCTGAGGTGGGCCAAATACCGAACTTCAGCGAAAACGAGCCATGTTGAGCGTCAGAATCGGTACGCCGTTTCTCAATAAAGTATTTCGATATGCCTAGCCCGGTAGCTTCGAGTTTCGGCGCTGCTTCGGGTCGGCGACCAAATTCCAGCTTCGCTCATCTAACTCTCGTCAGTGACAGGTTCCCTACCGTGCCTAAGGAGATGAACTATGAAAGCAATTGTTGTCCACCAATATGGCGGTCCTGAAGTACTCAAGTTCGAAGAATATCCTGACCCGGTTCCGGGTCCGGGCGAGGTGCTGGTTCGGGTCGCCGCTGCGAGCGTGAACCCGATCGACTACAAACGGCGTGCTGGATTAACGAAGGATTTTTATCCCCTCCAGTTCCCGGGCCTCATAGGAGTGGATGTGGCGGGCACTGTAGTCAAGATTGGCCCGGGAGTGGACGGCTTTTCTGTCGGCGACCAGGTCTTCGCTATGGCGGACAACACTTACGCCGAACTTTGTGTCGTGAAGGCGGCGGTCTTGGCGAAGATCCCCAAGGGGCTCGATTTGATCCAGGCAGCGGCGCTGCCGCTGGTGACGACGACCGGCAACCAGCTTCTTTCAGCTACCGGAATTAAAGCGGGCCAGACGGTTCTCGTCGTAGGTGCGGTAGGAAATGTCGGGCGTTCGGCGGTGTTCACCGCGAAAGAACGCGGGGCAACTGTAATCGCGGGGGTTTTGAAGAAGCAGGTGGATGAGGCGAAGACTGTCGGCGCGGATCAGGTCGTCGCAACCGACGACGACACCGCGATTGCGAATCTTGCGCCGCTCGATGCGGTGGCGGACACGGTCGGCGGAAGGACCGCCGAGAAGCTGATCGCCAAGGTCAAGCCCGGAGGAGTGTATGCATCGGTTGTCGAGGCACCGCAGAACGCCGCGAAGTACCCATCTGTAAAGGTGGTGCACGTATTCTCGAAGTTCGACAGGAAAACACTCGAGTTCATGGCCGAAGCGGTGCGAGATGGCAAGCTGGTCATCCCGATCAGCCAGAAACTGCCGCTCAGGGAAGCGGCCGAGGCTCAAGCCACGGCAGAAAAAGGTGGCGGCGGGAAGATCTTGCTGGTGGCTTGAGTCCTTCGCTAGACATGCAACATGGAAAGGAAAATCGAAAATGAAGAAGGATCGCCGCGGGATTAATCTCGCTTCGAAACCAAGTGGCGACGGATGTGTAGAATGCCTGGCGTCACCGAAAGGCTGGTGGTTTCACCTGCGTCGGTGTGCAGAGTGTGGGCACATCGGGTGCTGTGACTCTTCTCCGAGTCAGCATGCATCCAAGCATGCGGCGGAGACAGGCCATCCGATCATTGCCAGCTTCGAGCCGGGTGAGGACTGGTTCTACGATTACGAGAAGAAGGGGATGATCAAGGGTGTGCAATTGCTTCCGCCGCACGCGCATCCCGAAAGTCAACCCTCACCCGGCCCCGCAGGCAGGGTGCCCGCTAACTGGGAATCGCTCCTAAACTAGCTGCCCGTGATAGGGCCGCCACGGCAGCTCGTGATAACCGGGCTTGCTCGACCTTTCAGCGAACGGCAACTCCGTCAACTCGTCCGGTGCCGACTCCCCACCCGTAGCCCGGACTATTCATCTTATGCCGCGGCCTGACGAATTGGCCCCGCTTGTGCGACCTCAGCGCATGTAGCCGCGCATTGCCGGCACGCCTGGGCACACTTCCTCATCGTTTCGCCTTCGTATTTCCCGCACTCTGCCGCGCAGGCTGTGCATAGCTCGGAACAGATACTGCACACCCGATGAGCGAATCCAGAGTTGCCCGCAAGCAGGGCTACGCAGGTTCGGCACAATTCAACACATTCGTTACAAAGCCTGATACTGTCCCTCATCATGAGAGGATCCTGGTCCAGGGACTCGGCGCGGCATTGAGTGCACCAGCGCAGGCACTGCAAACACTCTTCGATGCATCGCTCAATTGTTTGATTTGAAATCGTCATTTGATCCTCCATTCTTTATCGAACTGTGGTTGTATTCCTGGCGTCTCGACCATTGCCAGGGAGAATGATCACGGCACCGGGGCAATGGAATTTCGATCAAAAATCGTCGCTCGGGTGGCACAAACCCCGGGGACGTAAAGCCGCCACCATTCAGCCAGAACAAAATGGGCCGCGCAATTGGACGATGGTATTGCCCAAACTTCCGTATCGAATGACCGTGTCTTTATACGTGAGGCACGCGGGTCTTCCCCACCCCGTTAGTTCTGAAAATCGATCACACGGAGCAGACTCCCCCGCACACTCGATACGAAGGTATCGTCGATACTATCGTCCAATTGCTTTACTCCCTCACGTCTGTCTTAATTGCTCCCGCCGAGATGTACGCTGATCGGGCTTAGAAGATTCTTTTGTGGAGGAGAACACACCGTGTCTGAACTGATGAGGAAACCAGCGGCGCAAGAACAACAAGAACGGATGGTAGAAACACCCGGCACCGTGAAACGTAACGCTGGTTTTGCCATCGCTGCAACAGCCGTGGCAGTGCTCGCCGTCCTCGGCGCCGCGGCCCTTTTCGCTCAAAGCCAAAGCAAGGATAAGTACTTGCTGAAATCGCCGAGCGGAATCGCCTTCTCCGACTTCAGGGGATACGAGGACTGGTCGGTTGTCTCTTCCGCCCGGACCGAAGAAATACTCAAGGTGATCGTCGCCAATCCGGAGATGATCCAGGCGTTCAAGGCCGGCATTCCGGTCAACGGCCAGACTTTCCCGGATGGCTCCAAGATCGCGAAGCTGCAGTGGAAGCTGAAGAAGAGCACGGAGGCCCCTTTCGTCGTGGAGGTGCCAGACGTCTACTCCCAGGCTTTCCTCATGGAGAAGGACAGCAAGAGATTTTCGAAAAGCGGCGGATGGGGATACGCGGTGTTCAACTACGAAGCCGCATCCGACACGTTCACGGCCGATCCCAAAAGTTTCTCAGACTGCGGGTTCGCGTGCCACACGCCAGTGAAGGCGAAGGACTACATCTTCCACCCGTACCAGAAGCGCTGAGCCCGCGTGCCCCGGCATCAAGTGCCCGACGCGGCACTGTTCAAGTGAGAACCAGGGTCGCCTGAAACGGGCGGTCTTCTTGTTTGGGGAGTTGGCTGCAGATTCGGGCGACTTGCTCTCGATGGCAGCTGCTGTTCGAGGGTTCCGCGACACGCCGCGTCGAACTGGTGCCTGTGCTGATTCATTGATGTAACATCGGATCACCCATTCTCAGGACTCGCTCCCTTGGCTTCTTCATATCCCACACGAGCCCCAGCAGGGATAAGCAGCTCAGCGTGTAGAAAGAGACGTCAACCTCCCACCAGAAAAATCCCATGCGAGCCGAGGCCGAGTAATAGTGGTGGTTGTTGTGCCATCCTTCTCCTAATGTGACCAGGGCCAGGATGAAGCTGTTACGGCTGGTATCTGCCGTTTTGTAGCGAATTCTTCCAAACATGTGGCAAAGAGAATTCGTCGCAAAAGTTCCGTGATACAGCAGCACGGTGCTGATAAAAAATCCCCAGACCAGGCCGGGCCATCCCATGAAGAGAAAGCAGGCGGCAGCCAACAGCACTCCAGGCACGGCCCAGTGACGGTCCAACCAACGAAGTTCCGGGTATTGGCTGAAGTCTTTGACGATCTCGAAATCAGTGGCCTCGTACTTGTTGCTCATGATCCAACCCACATGCGACCACCAGAAGCCGCTTTGCAGTGGCGAATGCACATCTTCTTTCTCGTCGGAATGCCTGTGATGATGGCGATGAAGAGCCGCCCACCAAAGCGGTCCCTTCTGCAGCGCGGAGCAGCCGATCCATGCCAGGACAAACTGGAAGGCACGACTGGTGCGGTAAGAGCGATGAGAAAAATAGCGATGATATCCGCCCGTGATACCGAACATGCGGATCGCATAAAGTGCGGCGCAAAGCGCTACGGCTTTCCACGAAAATGCGACCCAGAAGGCTCCGAGACAAGCGGCGTGCATGCCAAGGAACGGAAGGTTCGTGATCCAGTCGATGCGATCGCGTTCCGCTGAAACACCTTGCATTGAATCGTCCTGGTCCCTCGCAGCTTGGTCAATCGCCGTTTGGTCCATCGCGTTTGCGCCGTTCATCCTCGCCTCCTTTTGCCCGGCGTGCATGCTTCGAACGAAAACTCACGAATAGACCAATTGCGCTGCATCGTTCGAAGCCGCACGGTTCGAAGCTGCGTGGTTCGGAGCCGCATGGTTCGGAGCTGCGTGGTTCAGAACCGCGGGGATCAAGCGTCTGCGTTTGAGTTTCAATCGAAGGTGGCCTCCCGCGGGGAGCAGGGTCAATCCCTCATAGGGCACAAGGGGCGTCTCATCGCACAGCGAGTACCGGAAGCGCTGAGCCAACATGCCGAGGACGACCGCAACCTCGGAATAGGCCAGCTGAGTGCCAACGCAAATACGTGGTCCGCCGCTGAATGGAAAGTAGGCGAACTTCGGAAGCGAGCGCCGAAAAGCGGGCGTCCAACGTTCGGGCAGGAAGTCCAGCGGCCGATCGTACCAGCGCGCGGAGCGGTGCACCGCCCACTGCGGAACCAGCACGTCGGCGCCCACCGGAATTTTGTGACCGCCGACTACCACCGGAGATACCACCGTTCGGCCGATGCGATGGGTGGGCGGATAGAGACGCAGAGTCTCATCGAGGGTCGCGCGCAGCAAAGTTAAATCCTCGAGATCACTGATCGACGGCGCGTCACCCTGCAAGTGCGACACGAGATCGTCGGCAAGCGCGTCGGCGTGTTTGGGATGGCGTGCCAGGAGATACAAACTCCATGCCAGCGCCGATGCAGTAGTTTCGTGGCCGGCGAGAAGCATCGTGACTGACTCGTCGAGCACCGCCTGCCGGTTCACAGGCTCACCGTGCTCTCCACCACCAGAGAGAAGAAGTCCGAGGAAGTCACGACGTGGCGGCTCGTTCCTCCGCTGATCGTCCATGCGTTGATCGATCAGACGGCCGAGATAGTGATTCAGAGCGCCCAGTTCGCCGTCAAGTCGCCGCTTCAGCCTCCGAGGCAGATGGAAGGGCAGGAGCTGGCCCACATTGAGTACCGCATGAGTAAGATCGTGGCAGGTTGCCGCAAGCGCCCGGACAATGCTTCCCATTTCCTCGTCGTATACGCCGAACATGGTCTGCGCCACGTTTTTCATACACAAATCGACGATCTCCGGATAAACGTCGCGTACCTCTCCGTCGCCCGATTCTCCGGGACAACGTTCTCCATCGCACCATGACGACAGCATCCCCTCAGTACTCTCGCGAACCAGGCGCAGGAACCCTGTCATGCATTCGGCGCCAAAGGCGGGCTGCACCAGATGCCGGTAGTTCGCCCAATGCTCTCCGCTGGAGGTGAGCAAGCCATTGCCGAACAACACCTTCATCCGCCGCAATAGATACGGCTTAACGAAGCTCCTCGGATGGTTTACTAGTACATCGGCAATCGCGGTCGGATCCGTTACCACATAAACGCGTTTCACAAGAAAACGCGTCCGAACAATTCCCGCGGTTTGCTCGCAGCGCTCAAAGAATTCCAATCCATTCCGGGCGACGGCGCTCGCGCTCCCCAAGAACCAGGATTCGTCGGGGTACCCTGCGAACGAGACAGGCGTGGTGGGAGGAGAACTTGGTGCAGTCGTGTGGAAGGGGCAAGACATAGTGGCCTGATCCACACGGTGCCGGATTCCGGCGTCGGCATCAATAGAGGACGCCTGTCGGCCGTCTTAATTTTCATGTCGCGCTAATCGCCAGAAAACACAAGACTTTCCGGCGGTAATGGGTTCCGAGAAGGGAAACTACGCTAGAATTACGCCACTCATGGAGAATCGCTGTGGCCTCCGAACCTGAAGCAGGTCAGAAGACAATCAGGCTTGCCGAGGGTTTTGAACTCGACAGGGCCGCCTATGAGCTGCGTCGTTCGGGCCACGTCATTAAGATCGAACGCATTCCCATGGAGATTCTCCTGTTCCTGATCGAGCAGAGGGGACAGTTGGTTACCCGGGAACAGATCGCTGGCCGGATCTGGGGAAACGACGTCAATGTTGATACCGATAACAGTATCAACGGGGCCATCCGCAAAATTCGGCGCGTGCTGCGAGATGATCCTGATAACCCACGTTTCATTCAGACCATCATGGGCCGTGGATACCGCTTCATCGCTGCGGTGGATACACCTGCGCCAGAGCCGGCCGCTGGCCTGCCGCTGAAGGCGGCCAGCGATGAGCCGGAATCTCTTCCGCTGCCGGCGGTTTCCAACTCAGGCCTTCGTCGCTGGTCCGTCGTGCTTGGAGCCGCTGTTTTTCTTGTCGCGGTCGCGGCTGCCGGGTATTTTCGTTTTTCAGCTCGAGTCCCGCCAGCGAGCGGGCGATTAATGCTGGCAGTTCTCCCTTTCGAAAATCTCACTGGAGATGCCGCGCAGGATTACTTCAGCGACGGTATGACCGAGGAGATGATCACCCAGTTAGGAAACCTCGATGCTCCGCATCTTGGTGTCATCGCGCGCACCTCGGTCATGCACTACAAGCACAGCCAGGAGCCGTTAGATCAAATCGGTCGTGAACTCGGCGTCCAGTATGTGCTGGAGGGCAGCATCCGGCGCGATTCGGACAAAGTGCGAATCACAGCCCAGCTCATTCAATTGAAGGACCAGACCCATCTCTGGGCGCGACAGTACGACCGCGAACTGAGTCACCTCCTGGCGCTTCAAGGGGAGATCGCGCACGAAGTCTCTGACGAGATTCAGATCGCCCTCTGGGGTCACACGCCAATCACCCAGCCGGCCCAGCAACCTTCATCCCCTCAGAACTACGAGGCTTATGATCTCTACCTCAAAGGACAGTACTTCTGGAACAAGAGAACAACGGAAGGATTCGAGCGGGCGATTGACTATTATCAGCAAGCCATAGCCAAAGACCCCAATTTTGCACGCGCCTACGCGGGCCTGGCCGATTCGTATGCCCTCTTAGCCCCTTACGGCGTGGCTTCGCCGATCGAATACATGCCGAAGGCTCGGGCTGCGGCGCTACGCGCCCTGGAGCTGGATCGGGATCTGCCAGAGGCCCATACCGCCATGGCTTTGATCGTTCAGAATTACGACTATGACTGGCAAACCGCGGGGAGAGAATACCAGCGCGCGATCGAGTTGAATCCCAACTACGCGACGGCCCATCACTGGTACGCCGAGCATCTGATGTGGCGAGGCCACTTCGATGAGGCGCTGCGCGAGAGCGAACGAGCGCGCCAGCTCGATCCACTTTCCCTGATCATCGCTACCGACAACGGCGCAATTTTGTTCACTTCGCGTCAATACGACCGGGCTCTCGAAAAGCTGCGCGAGGTTCGTGAACTCGATCCGGGCTTCCCGCGCGCCGCCGGCCTCATCGTGCGTGCCGACGAACAAAAGGGAATGTTCGCCGACGCATTGGCGGAGCTCGAAAAGTCGCGCCCGGTTTACAATTCGTGGACTTGCCCGGAACTAGCCTATATATATGGGCGAACCGGTCAGCAGGCGCAGGCTGAACTTGCCCTGGCGAAATTGGAACAGTTGAATCGACGCCAGCCAGTGGATCCAATACTCTTTGTTGCGCCCTACATCGGCATGGACAAGAAGGACGACGCCTTCCTCTGGCTCAACAAAGCATACGCGGAACATTCCAATGCCCTGACCGGCCTCAAAGTAGATCCCCTCTACGACCCTCTGCGCCGCGATCCGCGCTTCCAGGATTTGCTGAGCCGCGTCGGGTTAACTCAATAACCCCTCAGCTTCACCACTGCCGTGATCTCGCGATTTTGCAACAGTCCCGCACCACATCGGAGCGAAACCAGCCGGTGGATTATGATTGCGAAGGCCAGATCCCATGCCCGGTTGGCTTTCATTTATTCTTTGGCAGCGTCAAACAACAAAACGCAGCGAAGGATTTGTCCCGAGCGGCAGTCGCAACAATAACTATTCTTCCCGACAGAAGGAAATAACAGCGCATGAGAACTCTGGCGAAAGATGTTGCCTATGCGGTTCGGATGTTGGCTAAGAGTCCCGGATTTACCGTGGCGGCCATTTTGTCGCTGGCGATCGGGATTGGCGCGAACACATCGATCTTCAGCATTCTCGACGCATTGTTGCTGCGGCCATTGCCGTATCAGGATGCGGAACGGCTGGTGATTTTGTGGAATCGCTCTCCGGGCCTGAACATCACCCAGGACTGGTTCTCGACGGCGCAGTATTTTGATATCAAGACTGGGCATCACGGCTTTGAGCAGGTGGCGATTGCCATCGGCGGCAACGATAACCTGACCAGCCGTGGCGAACCCGAACGTGTAGGCACGATTCGCATTTCGTCGAATCTGTTGCCCATGCTCGGCCAGTCGGCGGCTCTGGGGCGCACCTTCTCGGCGGACGAAGATTTGACCGGCAGGCCCGCCACCGCGGTGCTCAGCCATGGCATGTGGGTACGCCACTACGGCGCCGATCCCCGGATGCTCGGCCAGTCGATCACGCTCAACGGAGTGCCCTACGAAGTGGTCGGCATCATGCCGCCGAGTTTCTCTCTTCCGCGTGAAGTATTGCCCACCCTCGGCGGAGCCGAGCAGGCGGACATTCTTCTGCCTCTGCCGCTTCCCGCCGACGCCGCGCAAAACCGCGATCACGAAGATTACAACATCATAGGTAAGCTCAAGCCTGGTGTTTCGACGGCACAAGCCCAGGCTGAGATGGATACGATCACGGCCCGGTTGCGCCACGATCATCCAGAAACCTATCCGCCGAACGGCGGCTTAACTTTCGGTATTGTGCCTTTGCTCGAGCAAGTCGTGGGAGATGTTCGGCCGGCGCTGTTCGTTCTGCTGGGCGCTGTGGGGTTCGTGCTGGTCATTGCCTGCGCCAACGTGGCCAATCTTCTGTTGGCTCGAGCGGTTGCTCGGCAAAAGGAAATCGCCATTCGCACCGCCATGGGAGCAAGCCGCTGGCGAATCGTTCAGCAGTTGCTCACGGAAAGCGTTTTGCTTTCTCTGTGCGGAGGCGCGTTGGGCGTTCTATTTGCGTTCTGGAGCCTGCATTGGATTCAAATCCTTGGCCCCAAAAGCGTTCCACGAATTCACGACATCGCCATCAACGGCGCGGCCCTGCTATTTACATTTTTGCTTTCACTAGGCTCCGGAGCTCTCTTCGGTTTAGCGCCTGCGCTGCGCATTTCCCGGCTTAACGTGAACGCGACTTTGCAAGACGCAAGCCGCGGCTCCGCCGGCACCAGCGCGGTCTGGGGACGGGGCAATAATCTTCGCAGACTGCTGGTGGTTGCCGAACTCGCGCTGTGCGTAATGGTGTTGATTGGCGCTGGACTGCTGATCCGCAGCTTCGGCCGCCTGCAACGCGTGTCTCCCGGGTTCAACGCCAGGAATGTTCTAACCCTGGAGCTCACTCTGAGCAGCCCCAAGTACGAAGATCCAAAAGCCGTTCTAGCCACCTACCGCGATCTTTGGAATCGCCTGGATGCCTTGCCCGGAGTCACTGCCTCCGGCGGGGTCACTGCCCTTCCGTTGAGCCAAATGTTTGAATGGGGACCAATTACCGTGGAAGGCCGCGTTCCCCCGCCGGGGGAGAATTTCATCAATGCGGATCAGCACATCGTGGGCGGCCACTACTTCTCGGCGATGGAAATTCCGTTGCGTTCAGGCAGATTCTTCAACGAGCAGGACACCACGACCAGCCCCAAAGTAGTGATCGTCGACGAATACATGGCTCGACAACTCTGGCCGGACCAGGATCCAATCGGCAAGCGAATTCATTATGGAGGCGTCGCCGAGAAGGAACCCTGGGAAACCGTGGTCGGAGTTGTAGGACGCGTCAAGCAATACACGCTCGACGCCGATTCGCGCATCGTTCTCTATCGTCCGCAAACTCAATATCCCGATCGCTCCATGAACGTGGTGCTTCGCACCGGCGCCAATCCTGCCGCTTTAACCTCCGCCGTGAAACAGCAGATTCGCGCCCTGGACAGTAATCTGCCGCTGTATAACGTTCGAACCATGGAACAGCGGATGGAGGAATCCCTGGCCCGGCGGCGCTTCTCCATGCTGCTGCTGACACTTTTCGCCTGCGTAGCCCTGGCCCTCGCCACCATCGGCACTTACGGAGTCATGGCCTATCTGGTGAATCAGGGAACCCGCGAAATTGGAATCCGGATCGCACTGGGCGCCACGCAAATGGGCATCGTACGTTTAGTGGTCTGGAAGGGAATGGCATTGGCACTATCGGGAGTAGCAGTAGGACTCGCCGGTGCCTTCGCGCTTTCCCGTCTAATGAGAAGTCTGTTGTTTGGCGTGAGCCCCGCCGATCCGCTCACCTTCGTTGCGATTTCGCTCCTTCTGGCCCTCGTGACTTTGCTGGCCAGCTACATTCAGGCTCATCGCGCGGCCCGCATCGACCCCATTGTTTCATTGCGCTATGAATAGTCGGGGGAACACGGACTTATTGTGCGAGTGCTTTGGCGGTGATTCTGGCCTCGAGGGTTTTCATTAGATCCAGAATCATGTGAACGACCGCCTCATCGCCGATCGCAGTATTGATCATGGTGTGGTAGATCGGCGCGGTCTGGCCATTCGACGTGGAAGTATTTCTGGATGAAATCGACGCGTTCCCGATCAACCGTATCCACCAACTGTTCGGCTTCGTTCTCGCTCTTGCCTCGAGCCAACAGGCGCCGAACTTTATCTTCTCTGCGGAGCGTAAAGAAACACGCGCAACGTGTCCTTGCGGTTCCTGAGAAACTGCTGCGAGCCTCTTCCGACGATGACCGAGTTCCCTGTTTTCGCCGCATGCTGAACCACCTGTTCCGTAAACTTCAAAATGCATTCGCTGTCGACCAGTTTCAGCTTGTGCGCATTGATGCTGCCTTCATAGCTCCCTCGCAGGAACGATTTGAACAGCCGGTAATACAGAGGATCCGGTCGTTCCTCTCGACCCTCCACGACCGCCTTCGGACAATCCGCCAGCCGCGCGATCTCCTCGGTCAGCAACTGATCCCAAAGCTTCCAGCCCAGCTGTTTGGCAAGCAGTTGAGCGATTTCGCCGCCGCCGCTTCCGTACTCGCGTTCGATGGTGATGATTTTTATCATCTGCGTCGCAATCTCCCTGGGCCTGACGGTTCAAAACTGGACGGCCAGAACTGGGCACGGTCCCAACTGCATCACCCGATAGGTCGTCGAACCAAACACCGCCAGATCCAGCGCGCCCCGGCCACGCACTCCCATGGCCACCGTGTCAATCTGCGCTTCCTCGGCAAGTTGAATGATCTGCTGGATATGGTTTTCCGATGCGTACCACCGTCTTAATCTTGAGGTTCTTGCGCTCCTCCGATCGGATCAGTTTGTCGAGTTGCTCCGCGGCTTTCGCCATGGCTTCTTCCGTCTTCGCCGGACTTGGAGCGTCCTCCAACACGTGCAGCAACGTAAGCTCGGCGTCATATTCCTCTGTCACCGAGATCGCATAGCTCAAAGCACGCTCCGCATTCTTCGAGAAATCCGTACAGAAAAGAATTCGGTTCAAACGGTGGACGTGGCGCCACTCTTCCCTTGACCCCGGGTTCGCGAGGCACGGAATCGTGAGGCACGGAGTCGTGAGACATGGCGCCGTGAGCCGCAGACTCGTGAGCCACAGGCTCGTGCGGCGGCTTTGATATTGCCAGCACCGGGCAAGGAGTCTTGCGCATCACTCGGTTGGTCACTGACCCGAGCACGAGACGGTCGTATCCTCTCCGCCCGTGTGTTCCCATGACGATCAGGTCTACTTTCCGTGCCAGCGCGAGCGACAGAATGGAGTCTGGCGGCTGCTCCCTCGTTCACCACGAGCTCCAGCTGAATTTCATCGTGCGTGTGCTTCTCCACGAATTCTCGCAGTTCTCCTTGCCACCTTCGTGAAGCGCCCGGCAGAACTCCGCATAGTCTCCCTGCGACGCAACATAATCGGCGTAAGGATATCGCGACAGTTCGACGATATTCTGCACCACCATTTGGGCTCGATAATGTTCCGCCAGCGATAGCGCATAGTGATATGCCCGGATCGAGAACTCCGAGAAATCAACCGGACAAAGTATGAGTTTGATTTCCAACATGACTGAACTTCTCTGACTCTTGTGATCGCGCGTTCACATCCGATCGGATTATCACTCTCCTACCCTTACTCCACTACTACTCCACCACCGCCAGGTTCATTCTTCTTCAGAAGGAAAGCCAGAAAGAACATGATCGCCGATCCCACGCAAAGAACCATGAAGGTATCAATGTATGCCAAGCTTGCCGCCTGTGCTTGCAGGGATTGATAAATCCTGGCGTAGGCAGTTATCTGCGCCTCGTGCTTACCCACGCCGGAGGTGGCCAACTGCCGAGCCAGACCATTTGCCGCATTGACAAAATTGGGGTTATCGACTCTGACCGTTTCCACCAGCCTTCCCTGATGGAACTGCGAGCGTCGAGCAATCAAAGTCGTGACCAAAGACGTGCCCACGCTGCTTCCCATATTGCGCATGAAATTCACGATTCCGGCGACCGAGTTGTTCTTTTCCGGCGCAATTCCGACGTAAGCGACCAGCGTAATGGGCACGAACAGGAATCCCAAACCAATCACCTGCGCGATGCGCAACCACGTCGCGGCGCTGAAGCTGATCTGCAAGTCAATCCGCTTCGTCGAATAGAACATGGCAATGGACAGCGCCAGCCAGCCGAATGCGATCAGGTAGCGCGCCTGGATCTTCGTTGTCAGCTGCCCCATGATGGGCATCTCAATCAGTAAAACCAGTCCTCCAGCCGAAAGTGCAAGCCCCGCCAGTTGCGAGGTGTATCCCAGCAGCGTCTGAAGAAACTGCGGCATCAACACCAGGCTGCTGAACAACAAGATTCCCAGCGTGAACATCATCAGGCTCGAACTCGCGAAGTTAAAGCTCTTGAACATGCGGACGTCGATGATGGGCGTTTTCTGATACCACTCCCAGATCACCAGCGAGATCAGGCATACGGTCGCAACGATTACTAAAGTCGTGATGAAGTGCGACCCGAACCAGTCATCTTCCTGACCCTTATCGAGCAGCACCTGTAATGCCCCAATGCCGAGTGCGAGCAGAGCGATGCCAATGTAATCCAACTTCACGCCCGCCGCCTTGATCTTGGCCAAGTACGGAGGGTCTTCGACAAAACGTCGTACCAGAAACCATGTAATCAAGCCGACCGGAAGATTGATGAAGAAAATCCACCGCCAGGAATAGTTGAAAGTGATCCAGCCGCCCAGCGTGGGCCCGATCGTGGGCGCCATGATGGCCGTAATGCCATACAGGGCAAATGCCAAGCCCGCGCTGCTGCGGTGGAAACGTATCCGCCAAAATGGCCTGCGCCATTGGCTGCAGCCCGCCACCGCCCGCGCCCTGCAGCACCCGGAAAAGAAGAAGAAACCCCAGACTCGGCGCGACGCCACAAAGTAAAGAACTCACAGTAAACACGGCCAGGCAGGACATGAAAAAACGCTTCCGCCCCAACGCGCCCGCGAGCCAGCCGCTGATCGGCAGGATAATCGCATTCGAGACCAGATACGAAGTCAACACCCAGGTACTCTGGTCGTTGCTTGCCCCCAGATTCCCGGCCATATACGGCAGGGCTACATTGGCGATGCTGGTGTCGAGCACCTCCATGAATGCCGCGAGCGCCACGACAACAGCAATCAGCCAGGGATTGTACTTAGGCCGCCAAACTTCCTGGTCGAGTGTGACAGCAGCGGCACTCATTTGAGGGAAACGTCCGGCACCACGTTCATGCCCGGTCGAAGCAGACGATTCCGGTTCTCTCCCGGTTCGAGAACGATCTTCACCGGAATCCTCTGCACAATTTTCACGTAGTTTCCGGTGGCGTTCTCCGGCGGAAGTAAACTAAACAGCGGGCCGGTTGCTCCGGCGATGCTGTCCACATGGCCTTTAAACGTCCGCCCGCTCGAGTCCACGTGGATTTCCGCTTTCTGTCCAACGCGCATGTGGCGGAGCTGAGTCTCTTTGAAATTGGCGGTAACCCACACTTGATCCAGCGGCACCACGGTGAGCAGTTGCTGCCCGTCCGAGACGTTCATTCCAACTACCACCGTCTTATTCACTTCGCCGCTGACTGGGGCAACGATTTTCGTGTATCCCAGATTCAGTTGCGCCTGCTCCAGCAGCGCGCGCTTTTGCTCAACATCGGCAATGGCGGCCCGCGCCCGGGCCTGGGATGACGACACTTGCTGTGGCGCGGTCTCCGCATATTGGTGGTTGGCGTTCGCTTGCGCCAAATGGCTTTGGGCCTGTTGGACGAATTGCCGCGCGGCGGACTCCGTGGCGCGGGCGGCTTCTACACTCGCGGTGCTGGATTTGGCCGCGGCCAACGCTTGATCGTAGATTTGCTGCGATACCTCCCGCTTGTCGACCAATAACTTGTAGCGGTGAAGATCGTCTTGCGCTTTCACATCGTTCGCCTCCGCCGCCTCCACCTGAGAATGCGCGGCGCTCAGTTGTCTCTCGGCGGCAATGACGCCGGCGTTCGCGTCTTCAATGCCCGACGCCGCGAACTTCAGTTGGCTTGAAGTGTTCACCGAAGTGATCGGAACCGTGATGTTCAGCGATTGAGCCGTCGCTTCAGCATTGGCGAGATTCGCTTGCGCCTGCGCTACCGAAACCTCGTAGTCTTTCGGGTCGATCTCGACCAGCACCGTGCCTTTCTCCACCCATTGGTTGTCGTCTACGTTCACCTTCACCACATAGCCGGAAACACGGGCGCTCACGGGATACAGGTGAACATCCACCTGGGCGTCGTCGGTGGATTCATAGCTGCTCAGGTAGCGCCACAGGAATAGTCCTACAATCACCACCACCAACACGGCGGCCAGAATCAATATGTTTCGTCGGCGCTCGGAAGCGCGCCGCACGCGTGGGGTACGGCCCCTGTCCGTCGACGGCGAAGGATCGCCCGGAGCTGGGTCGACCTGAGATGGATCGGTCGAAGAATCGGCGCCTGACTCAGGTACTCGATGGGGTAGGTTTTCTTCGGCCATATTCACTTTCCTTTGAAAAATTCCTTCACACCCTGCTCAGCGATGCCGAGAGCGCGAACCAGCGAAATTTTTGCGTAATTATAGTTGTAGAGACTCGATATGTACTGTTCGTGCGCGCTGGCCACGGCCTCTTCCGATTGCACCACTTCCACGGTATCGGTAACCCCCGCACTGAAACGGTCACGTGACTGAACCAGCGTCTCTTCCGCCAGATCAATGTTGCTGCGCGTCACATTCACCTGATCCGCCGAAGACTGCAGGTTCAGTAGCGCCGCGCGCACATCGGAATCGATTTGGGCGCGCAGATTCTCCAGCCGCTCGCGGCTCTGCTCCAGTCTCGCGTCGGCCTGCAATACATCCCCATGAACGGTGCCCCCCTGAAAGATCGGGATCGAGAGCGTTCCGCGCACGTCGGCCACTGAAGTTGACGTAGAGGGATGCGATCCCGCTAACCCGTAATCCGCGTTAAAAGAAAGCGACGGCAGATATCCCGCCACGGCGGCCTTGCGGGCGAATTCTGCTGCCCGCACTTCGGTCATGGCCGCCTGGTAATCGGAGCGCGAAGCGTAAGCTCGTCCCAGAACCTCATCCACGGACGTGGCTTCGATCGCCTGGTAAGGCGCCTTGTCGGTGAATTCAAATTCCTGGCCCGGAGCCAAGCCGATGACACGCGCGACGGTCAGTTTTTGGATGGCGAAGTTGTTCTTCGCCTGGATCAACTGTTGCTGCCGGTTCTGGAGCTCGACCTTCGTTCGCAGTCCGTCGATGTCCGGCGAAGTACCGGCATTGATCTGGTCCGCCGCCTGATCGTAGAGCGCTTGCGCCGTCTTTACCTGCGCTTCTGCCGTCTCAATGCGGGCTTCGTCGGCAATGGCCTGCAAATAAACATAGCCCACGGCGAGTACGACGAGATCCCGAGCATCCTTGAAAGTATAGGCGGCAGATTTCAGACTCTGATTGGCTGCGCGAGTGGCGTTAATCGACTTCCAATCGAACAGACTCTCGGTCACTGCCGCGCGCGCGTCAAAGTAAGAAAAGGGGCCAACGGATTTCGGCAGAGTAATTTCACCTAAATGCGTAAGGCCGAGCTCAGCGAGATTGATCTTCGAGGCGTCCGCGTAAGGAGCCGCGGTCACGTGCGGTAACAGAGCGCTCAATTGCTCCCAGCGCTGTCCCCGAGCCGCGCCGACATCCGCGTGCGAAAGCAGCAGTCCGAGATTCTGCTTCAATCCGCGGTTGATGGCGTCCTGCAGCGAAAGCGGCATCACCCCTGGAACGAGTTTAGCCGGCACGCTGCCCGCGAACGGGCTCACTCCGCCCGTGCCGGGAATGGCTTGGCCGGGATTGCCCGGACCGGGCGTGCTCTCGGTTTGCGCAAGAGATATTGCTGCCCCACAAATCAAGAACCCGGAGAGCAGGAAAACGAGCAGGGAAATGCTGCGGCGCCTGGGGATTCTCAAGGGAGCCTCCTTAATCTCGAGCCGTTGCAGTGGCGGTGCCGAGAGGCAATATCCTAGTCTGGCAAGTTTATTTCTGGCAAATCGGAAAAAATATTCGGGGAATTTTCGCGGGCTCCAGGGAATGGTGGGAGAAGTGAAGGCGGGCTACGACTGCATGAGACTTCACCGAGGACTTGGAGGAGTTCGACGTCCTTACGCTCGTTATGCATGGTGATGACGACCAAGTCGTCCGATCGCCGCGTCGAGGGTGATGACGGCGGAGATGCACCGCTCGCAGTGCAACTTGTGCAAGACTTTGCCCACGCGCTGCGGCGGCTCGCTGTTGAGCTCGCCAATCTGCACATTCATTAAACCCTTAAGCAATGCATAATCAGCAACTTATCCATCACACAATAGTCGCCACTTGAAGTATGCGGTTGGCTGCTGGTTTGCAGTTCTCCGAGTGTCTGTTTCCTCGCTCCTCGCATGGTTTGAGGATTGGCCTGAGGAAGCACTTTCCGGGCGACCGGACTGGCCCTAACCCAGCCAGAGGCAGACTCAGCGCCAGTCGCGCCGCGCTGCGATGTAACCGCATCCAACTCGACGCAAGAAGAAACCGGGCGAACCAGCCCGGCTTTCTTTTTTGGGCCGGCGTTTCTACTCTTATTTAGTTTTGGAAGATGGGCAGTTTCGGGTACCCCCCTCCCCCTCCCCCTGAATCTCTGGAATCATCGAGTTAGCGGAAAATTCCCCGCAAAATCCTGGCGTCAAAGAACTTAGAGGTCAAAAATCTTAAAAACAAAGGACTTAAGAGCGGCAAATGCGCCTTACTGCTGCTCTGTCCGGTACGAGAATAATCGCGCAATCCGATCGCAGAGGCAAGGTTGGACGTCACAAGAGTTACCGGCGGGTTGTGGAAAACCGATCGGCCCCATCGCTGGCTGCTCATTGTCTGGTAAAAGCGAGACGCGGCATCGGCGAACCAACCGGTTAGCTCAACGCAGAGGCCTCCGGATCGAGGAAGACGTTGGCTTCGTCTTCGGCGGGGGCCAGGCCTTCGGGAAGAGTGCCGCGGTTGTATTCGGCCATGCGGTTTTTCCACTTGAGGAAATCGGTGATGCTCTGGGGCTCAATGCGTACCTCGACGCGGCGCAGGCTGGCGAGCAGAAGATTCATTTCGTAGCGGAATCCGGTGGGACTGCGCAGGTTCTTGAGGGAAGCATGCACCATTTCCACTCCGCGGCCACGGATTTCGAGCAGTCCCCAGCCTGCGGGCAATTCTTCCGGCTTCACGAGTCTGGCCGGCGTCAGATAAAAGCGCTCGCTGCCGACTCCGCGCTCGGGCTTGAGGCGGAAGGGCTTGGCGCGGTCGGCCAGAAAATCGGCGCGCGTGACTTTGCATTCCACCAGCACGGAGTGGCTGGCGCGCTTCCAGCCGATGGCGTCCGGCATCTCGCCGCTGGCGCAGGCTTGTTCGGAGAGCACCACGCCACAGCGATAATGTCGCAGCCAGCGGACGGCTTTTTCGACGAGTTGGGCGTGAGTCATAGGTTCGGGCTTCGGGCTTCAGCTGATCGAGTGGCCAAGCAGCCCGCGAGAAGCAACAACATTTGTATCTGGTGCCGCCGAAGCGCGGAAGTGACTCGGGAGCTACTAGCAACGTCTACGACATTAGCGCCTCCGTCCAAGCGGCTGTGCGGCGGACATCTAACGCGGATTCTTCATCGCCGTGACCATCACTGGCCTTTGAAGCACGGTTTCCAGCAGATGGCGTTCGGCGGCGATGGTTTGGGCTGTGGGGCTGCCGGGGGCGTAGCCTTCGGCGGCGATTATCAGGGCTTCGTTCTTCGCTAAGCTAGCTGCGGGTTTTTGCAGGAATCCGTTGGTGCGACGGGTGCGGCTCGCTAGGCGGCCGGGCTTTCCGTTTCCAATCTTGCTGCTTTCACTCTGACTGTTTTCGATTCGCAGCCTGCGGATGTGGCCATCGTGGGACGAATCGAAGGCGTTGGCCAGGCGGAGGATTGCCGCCAACCGGATGGTCGTCTTTTGTTCGTCTGGCAGAAGATCGCGGAGGGCTTTGTGGTTGCGCGTGGGCAATGCGCCGCTGTGAAAACGCGCGACGATGGCGGCGCGTTGCATGTCTTGCGGGTTCCATCCCAGGGGCGTGCTGTGGGCTTTGATCAACTCCTGCGACGCTTTGTGATGGCCCTTGTTGCCTTTTGATTTGCCGACATCGTGGAGGAGCGCGGCCATCATCAGGCTCGAGCGCGCGCCCGAGCCATCGGCCGGATTCGCTGTTCGACTCCTGCCTGAATTCGCGGGTAGATCGAGACTGGAACCTGCCGCTCCGCCCAGCAAGCGTTTGGAGGCGAGGCCGTCGTAGAGTTCGAGGGCCAGGCGGGCGACGTGTTCGGAGTGCGCGAAGTCGGGATCGAGGGCCTTAGCCCACAACTTCATTCGTTCGGTGGCAAGTGACTGAATCTGCTTGCCTTGTGGCAATCCTGCGCGCCATACATTCCACAGCGAATCGGGGCCGACCATCTTTTTGTGATATCGCTCGATGCGCTTGGCGCGTTCTTCGGCAATCTGATAATGCCAGCGCTCTCGGAGTTCGGCGCCGGAAGGCGTCTGCTGCTTCGAAACAGTCTCGTCAGGAAAACTGGCGGCCGTGGAAATGTCGCTCGGAGTGGTCTCGGCCGAAAATATCTGGCTGGTGAGTGCGGTCGTCCACAGCACGTCCAGGTCGTGGACTTCGCCAAGCAAGTCCTGCACAGCTTTGAGGTCGTTGCTCCAGGCTTTGTGCTCTGCGGGCAGAAAATTTTCGACGATGTAGCGAAAGCGTTTGATGCCGATGCGCAGGGTGTGAAACGCAACTTTGGAGCGGTTGCGCAGAGCGCGGTTGTGGAGCTCGCGGGCGGCGGTCCAGCGCTCGAGAGCGAGGTGCTTGAAGACTCCGCTGCCGGGGCGGATGTGCGCTGCGCGCTGGGGCAGTAAGCGGCTCCATTGGCGCCACTGCTTGCGGTCAAATTCTCCGAGGGCGGCGCGGGCCTCACGCTTTTGTTCGGTTTCGCGGCGGGTGAGGATTTGGAGGAGCGCTTGGGCGGAGGGGTCGCGAGGGGAGTTGGGCTGGGGGCCTGTTGAGAATTTCGGTTCTGACCCGGATTCTTTGGTTGAAACGTTACCCGTGGCCGCGGAATTCTGTTCCGATGGAGGCGATGCGGGCAACTGTGTCCGCACCACATATTCCACACCTTCATCTGCGGGGTGGAGCTTTTCGATCCATTCCATCATGACCTGGAGGTCGCGGAGGTCGCCTAGTCTTTGGAATAGGCGCTTGCCGGCTTTTTTCATCGCTTTCCAGTCGGGATCGGGATCGACGGCGATCAGGCCGTCAGCCATGGAACGGCAGCGGCGCAAGGAGACGCGGAGGTCGTGCACGGGGTCGGCGCTGAAGTCGGTGGAGACATGGTCGCACTCTTCGAGGACGCGCAGCATCCAGTAGCGCAGGCCGGTCGTCTTTTTTACGATGGTCTTCTTGACAGTCTTCTTCTCTGCGGTCTTGGCTGTGGCGATCTTGGCTGTGGCGGTCTTGGCTGCGACCATCTTCGCTGTGGCTGTTGTCGCGGCGCCCCGCTTCATATTGCTGGTGGAAGATGGCAAAACAAAATTCCTCGGAACAAATCGACTGTATCATTTTCGCACCGCGGCAGGTCTGGAGCGCGGACATCTCGTGTTCTGCCGCCCGCGCAAGAGTCAGCTTTATACTGCGGAATATCGTTGCAGACGGAAATGAGGGAACGATGAAAAAGATGGCATTTGTAATTCTGCTGTTCTCCGCGCTGGCTTGGGCTGCGGATCCTGACCCCGCACAGTACACCGTCAACGTTCATGTCAGCTCGTCGCGCATGGTCATCGAGGGCGCTTCTACGTCCCATCAGCAGAGGGTGAGCGCCGTGATCGATGGAAAGAAGTGTGAGTTGGAATCTGACGTCGCCGTCAACAAGCTATTGGCACTCGGCGACTATAAGGCGAAGCTTGTGGAAGATGACCACAAGAATGCCTATGATTCCTTGCAAATCTACGAATTTCTATTCCCTGACAAGAAAACCAGGAAGTTCTGGCTGGTCGGGCTGACGGAGTGACGGCAATGCCGACCTTGATGAGACGGTGTGCCTGCGGCCCGGACGAAGCTTCCCAGTCGCTTACAGGTCATGCCCTTGCGGGTTCTGATGGTCACGTCCCCGTTACCTCGGTAATCTGCCAGTACTTACCGATTGGTCTTACCCTTGGTGTGCGCTACTGCGGGTTTAGAGGAGATTCTTATCACCGCCCAGAGCACATCTCAAGAGAACCGGGCCGCTTCGGCGCGTGCGTTTGTTCATAGCCTGAACATTCTGATCAAGTACGCGCGTATGTATGGCTACGAGCACAAGCGCACCGAAGCGCAGTTCGAGACTACGTGGAACGAACTGCAGAACGGCCTGCCCACAGCGGGAGACAGCGGCTTTTTGCTGGGCGTGTCGGACAACAAGTTGTTGCTCGATGGAATTCCACTGGAGACAGGAAACGCGGAGCGCAGCTTTGCAAACCTGTTGAACGCGGCCGGGCTGGCCAGCTTGCATTTTTCCAAAGACGTTACGATCGAAGATTTCACGCGACTGGTGCGGGCGTTTACCATCGGGGGCTCGAAGGCTCAGGATGTTTCGAAGCAAATTAAAGAAGCTCTGGGCCTCGGGAACAATAACAGCACCATTCGGATTAACGAGGTCAAGTTTGTTGCCGCCGATCCGCTTACGGGAGACGTGAGCATCGCGGCGCAGATCGCGGCGCAGACGCTGGGTCCTGAGTTTAAGCAATGGCTGAATGATCCGCAGAAGCTGTTGCAGTTGATTGCGGCCGCGGAGGGAGCGAACTCCAAGGGCGAAGGGCCGGTTGGCGGACCAACTGCACCGCTGGGCAGCGTGCCGAACGTTCCTCTCGGCGGCGGTGGTGGCGGCGGTACGGGAACTGGCGTTGCTCCGGCGTGGACCGGCGGCATTGTGCCTTTACAGGAAGAAGAAGTGGTGCAGGCCATTCGCCTGCTCACTCGCTTCGGGCAAGCACAGAACGATCCCAGTATTGGAACGGAAGATCTGCAGAAAGACATGGCTGCGGTTGATCCTAATACGCGGCTGAACCTGCAACAACTGCTGGGCAGCCTTTCCGCGAAAGCGGCAACCTCGGAGGAGGAGGATGCGCCGCTGCTGATGAAGGCGGCCGAGCATATGGCGATTCGTTTCGCCCTGGAGCGGTACCAGAAGGGCGAAGTCAAAGTAAATGCCGTGCACCAGATGATGGAGCACATGAGCCGGCAGATGGACTCGTTGCGCAAGATCCTGCGCACGCAAGAAGACAAAATGAGCAAGGCCGGCATCCTGATTGATTCGCATGCCGACATTCTTGACCGCATGTTCTGGGCGGAAGTGCCGGAGTCGGGAAAGAAAAGCGTGCTGCTCTCGCATGAGGCGGCCTGCGTCCCGCCGCGCAACGTGCGCCAGTTTGTGGAAGTGCTGCTGGAACGGGACGACAAGCAGACCGCGGAAGACATTTTGAAGAACTACTCCGGCTGCATGAATGCGCGAGAAATCGAGCCGCGCCGCAAGATCGCCATTGGGTTGAGCCAGTTAGCCGATCTTTACTCCCGGCTCGGCGGTGAGGCCATGGGAGACGCCATCCACAAGTTGAGCGAGCAGCTGATCACGGAAAAGGATTCCGAGCTGCAGAGCTTGATCAGCGCGGCTTTCGTGCGGTTGAGCCAGGAAGCGAGTTCATCGAAGAACTACGCTGCGGTGAATCAGGTTTGCACCAGCATGGAAGCGGTTTTCACGCAACGCCCGGTGATGGGAAATGACTTGCGGCCACGCGTGGGCGTGGAAAACCGGCTGCCTGAATTTATCGAAGAAGCCCTGCGCAGCGACCCCGTGCCCAAGGATCTGATTGCAGTTTTGCGGCGGACAGCCAGCGCCGGAGCAGAGCATTTGGCCGATCGCTTCTTCCGCTGCATGCGGCGTGATGAATGCGACCGCATGATCGAACTGGTCAAGGAAGTCGGTGCGCCGGTGATGGCCCAGCTGCGCGAGATTCTGCGCACTGGACAATTGCGGCAGGCTTCTGCGGCGGTGGGGATTTTGAGCCGGCTGGATACGGCCACGCTGCTGGAATTGCTGCCCATGCGGTTGCCGGAATGGAATCGCTTCTATCACGATATTACGGTTCGGCAGATCGCTTATGGAGCGGCTATCGACCGCGGCCGCACGCTGCTGGAGTTGGCCGAGATTCTCGACCCGCTGGTGTTGCCGGAAGCGGTTGACGAGATTGGCATGAGCGGCGACATTACTGCTGCCCAGCCGCTGATTGCGATGGCACGCCCGGGAGAGTCGGCTTCGCGTTCGCCCTTCATCCAGTTGAAAGCGATCGAGTCGCTGGGGCGGTTGCGGGATCCTGAAGCTGTGGCCACGCTGCGCGAAATTCTTGAGGCCAAGAAAACTTTTGGTTGGGTTCACCACCGCGAGCTGCGCATTGCGGCGGCACAGGCTTTGTCCAAGACGGACCCACGCTATGGCCCGCAGGTGCTCGCCGACAGCGGGCTGGAGCCGGCGGAGTTGGCGATTGCGCCGCTGGATATGGCTCCGGCATGCCCCTGGGTACGGCAACGTCGCTACGAACGCATGGTGCTGTCGCGCACGGTGAGCGCGACCATTGGCAGCTCGTGGGGAAAATCGCGGATCATGATTCGCGAGCTCAGCCTGGGCGGCGGCATGGGGACCAAAGAAGACAACCTGCGCATCGGCAGTGAGGCGGACCTGGAAATTTCTGTGGGTATGCGGGCTAAGGTCCGCGCGCATGTGTTGCTGCGCCGCGCGCGCGTCAACGAAGTGGGATTCGAGATTGTGAATACCGATCTGGAGAGCCGTTACCGCCTGCGTAGAGTGCTGGTGGAAGCCATGAACCAGATTGCCCAGAACAAGGGGCAGGAGTGGAGCGGCGAGCGCAAGGGATAGGGCTCTTGGCTCTTGGCTCTTGGCTCTTAGCTTTCAGCTTTTAGCTTTCGGACTTCAGACTCAGACTCAGACTTCAAATCAAAAGCCTCTGCCCGGCGAATGGGCAGAGGCTTTTGATTTTGTGGCGGTTCCTTCTACTTCACTTTCAGGAAGATAATCGCGAGCGTGTACAGCGCTAGTGATTCGATCAGCACCAGGCCCAGCAGGAGGGCGAACTGGATGCCTGGCCGTGCGGCAGGGTTGCGGGCCAGGGCTTCAGTGGCGGCGGCTGTGGCCTTGCCTTGGGCGAGGCCGCAGACCGCGGAAGCGATGGCCATGGAGAATCCGGCGGTGATGGCGACCCAACTGGCGTCAGTCATCGTCCCGCCCTGCGCAAATGCAGGCATGGCGAAGCAAAGACCAGATAGAGTCATGAACATATAACTTAACTTACGCATTGTTTTCTCCTCGTATTAAATTTCCGCCAGTGGGTGGTTGACGCCATACCGTGCAGACGCCCTCACGCTTGCGGACAGTTCTAAGGTCGTGGCTCTCAGCCTTCAGCTCTCAGCTCTCAGAAAAATCGTGTATCTGCAACGCACTCACTGCCCGCTGACTGTCCCCTGCTTTTCAGTGTTCTTCGGCGACTGCGCCGGAGACGTAGATGATCGACAACAGCATGAAAACGTATGCTTGCAAAACAGCGACCATTATGTGGAGACCCATGAAGATGATGGGAACGCCAATCGGGATCATGGAAAGGAAAACCAGGGTGATCAGGTCGCCGGCGAAAATGTTAGCCCAGAGACGAACTGTAAGCGAAAGCAATCGCGCTGTGTGGCTGACCAGTTCGATTGGCAACATCAATGCTGCCAACCCGATGCGGGCTATCAACGGCATGCCTTCCATCGGCGGTCCGAAGAAATGCAAGAGGTATTTCGGTCCCGAGTGCTTGAAGCCTTGGATGTGGTAGTACAAGAACGAGCAGATCGCGCAACCGAGCGGCACCACCGTAACTCCTGTGGGCGACTCGAAGCCGGGAACCAATCCGATCAGGTTACAGGCGAGAATGAAAATAAATAAGATGGCAAAGAACGCAATGTAAGGCTCGCTGTGATGGCCGATAATTTCGCGGCTCTGGCCGAGTACGAAACCTTCGGTGCCTTCGAAAATGTGCTGCAGGGCGCCGGGCGAGTCCACCGACAAGCGCGAGCGCAGCAGCAGAAACACGGCAATCAGGAGAAACGCAACTACCAGTTCCATGGCGAAGGCATTGGTGATGGGAGCGTCCGGATGCTTGGGCGGAATATGCAGCAGTCCGAGCAGCGCCGTGACCGGGCCGGCCAGAAAGCGGTTCAGGATTTCGGTGAACCAGAGTTGTTCAGGCATAAGACAGCTTTTAGCTCTCGGCTTTTAGCTCTTGGCTTTGAGCTTCGAATTCCTAAGCTTCCTCCGCCATTGTGCGGAGGCTTTGCTAAGAGGCACGAAACACAGATACATACAGCTCATAGATCGCTTCGCAGGCAATTGCTCCTACGGGTAAACACAGACCCGCAAAGAGGCCCCGGAGGCTCGCGGGAAAACTGGTTAATATAACATACGCGGCGGCGCCCAGCAAAACATAACGCAGCAGGAAGCGGGCCACGATCCCGCTGCCGGACTGGGGTTTGCCGGCGTTGGTGACGCGGTCGGCTAGTCCGCTGACGCCGCGCTTCAGCCAGTGGAAATTGAGGTAGGCGATGGCGCAACCTAAGGCGAAACCCAGCGCGGACCAGCGTCCGAAGCTCCACCAGGCTGCCGCAGAGAGTACCAGCGCCAGGGCGGCCATGAAACCGCGGATGCGCCCAACTGCGCCCGAATAGAAATCATTGGCTGGTGCGGCCTCCGGGCTCGCAGGTCCGTGCGTCTCCCCGGGACTCGTTGGTTCTTGATTCGTTGCTCCTTGATTCGTTGGCCCTTGATTCGTTGGCCCAGGGTCGTCCGATGCTGGTGTTGCCGAATCCATCTGGTTGAAAGTCCTCAGCGCATATCGCGGGAGACGGTTCGCAGCAGCTCAATCAGGCCTGCGGCAATGCCGAGCAGCAAGCCGACTACGCTGATCCAAGACGTGTGCAGCCAGCGATCGAGCAGAGAGCCCAGAAGCCAACCCGCGATCGTTGCGGCGGGCAATGCGAACGCCAACTGGCTGTAGCGGCCGAACTGCAGCCAGAAGCTCCGCTTCTGTTGTTCGGGGCTGTCGTTGTCGGGTGGTTTTGGCATAGGCGCAAGTGGCACATTCTGGCTTGGCCGTGGAGGTCACTGGTTTCGCCCGAATCTCAAGTATAGACCTCTATACATTTTTGGCCATGCGCACGATGGCCAGCGAATCGCCGTTGGCCAGCGTGACGGCGAGATGTTCGAGTTCAACGTAGCCTTTTACGCGGTAAAAAGGGACGCCGGTGAGGGTTGCTCCCATCTCCAGGCGGGTGAAGCCGGCAGCCTTCGCGGCTGACTCGCAGGCTTCAAGAATCAAGGTGCCAATTCCGCGGCGCGCCCATGCGGGATCGACGAAGAAGGCGCGAATTTTTGCGGCATCGCGCTGCGGATCGAGCAGGTCATCCTGGCGGGCGGTCCAGCGGTCGCCGCCGAAGAGCGTTTTGCGCTGGCTCCAGCCGCCGCAGCCGACCAGGGTCCCGTCGGACTCGGCGGCGTAGTAGGTGCCGTCCGCGATCAGCTGGCTGTCCACGCCGTAGACGGTTTCGAGCGCGCTTTCCAGTTGGCTGGGCGTGTAATCTCCGGCCTGAAGCTGGCGGACGGATGCGTCGATCAGCACACGCAGCGCGGGAACGTCAGCGAGAACGGCCTGGCGGATGAGAACTGGCATGGGGTTTTTACACGGTGAGAGTCTATCCTAGGCTAACGGCCGTCAGAACCCGGAAGATTCTCATTAAGTCTTGAAAGGGGGGACAGCTAAGGCAAAGGGATGGAAGCTTCGTTATGGGCCGCTAGTGGTGCGGAGGTGCAAGGGATCCTTCGACTGCGCATGACCGTCCTTTGGACGATCATGCTTCGCTCAGGATGACAAGGCTTAAGGAGTTGCGATGGATGAGCAGAATGTTCTCTAGCGGATTACTTTTGCGATCGCGGGATTCTGTGCGATGCCCAGAGCCCAGTTCACTACCTGAATGAAGCGGTCGGGGAGGATGCCGATGAAGAGCGTGGCAAAGGCCGTGATGGTGAGGCCGGCGCGCATCGCGATACCCACGGGGAGGTGCGCTTCGCCCGCTTCGGCTTTGCCCATGAACATGGCGTTGGCCATCCGCAGGTAGTAGTAGAGGCCGAAGACGGAATACAGAACGCCTAGCGAGGCCAGGGCATAATGTCCCGACTCGATCAGGCTCAGGAAGATGAAATACTTGCCATAGAAGCCGGCCAGCGGCGGAATGCCCGCCAGCGAGAGCAGGAACACGAGCATGAGCACGGCCTCAATGGGAGCACGCGAGTAGAGGCCGTTGAGATCGTCGAGTTCATCGCCGATTACCTTGCGATGGCGTAGCGATGTGATCACGCCGAATGCGCCGAGGTTCATGAAAGTGTAGACCAGCAGATAGATCAGAATGCCCTTGATTCCGTCCATGCTGACGACGGTCGCGGTTCCGGCGATCAAACCGAGCAGCATGTAGCCGACGTGCGCGATCGAGGAGTAGGCCAGCAGGCGTTTGGTGTTGGTCTGCGTGAGCGCGGCGAAGTTCGCTCCGGTCATGGTCGCGATGGAGACGAAGACCAGAAGCGGGACGTAGATCGGACGCATGGCAATCAGTCCGCCTGGAGCGATCGGACTGCCCATCAGTATGCGGAAGAGCATGGCAAAGCCCGCAGCCTTGACCGCGACCGACATGAATCCGGTGATGCTGGTGGGCGCGCCTTCATAGGCGTCCGGGGCCCACTGGTGGAATGGGACGGCCGCAATCTTAAACAGGAGGCCGGTCATCGTAGTCAGCAGGGCCACGATGGCGATGGGCTTCTGGTTGCCCTGCATGATGAGCGGAAGGCGCCGGCCGATTTCGTAAAGATTCGTGCTGCCCGTGAGTCCATAGATCAGCGACAGGCCATAAGCAAAAATGCCGGAGGAGAACGCGCCCAGCAGCAAATACTTCAAGGCAGCTTCGTTGGAGCGGCGGTCGCGGCGCAGGAAACCGACTAGCACGTAGGTGGAAATCGCCATCAGTTCGAGGCCGATGAAGATCAGAACGATATCGAAGCCGGCGGCCATGCACATCATGCCGGCGACTGAGAGCAGCATCAGAGCGTAATACTCGCCGTGATTTTCGTGCTCAATTTCCATGTAGCGGCTGGACATCAGAATAGCAACGGCGGTAGCTGCCAGGAACAGATAGAAAAAATAAATGGCAAAGCGGTCGACCAGCATGGTGTTCATGAAACCAGCAGCGCCCGGGACGTTGACACTGTGCATCCAGAGCTGAATCTTGATGACACCGGCAATCGAGAACATTACTCCGATGAACGCAGTAAAGGCATTCGCCCACTTCATCTCTTTGGGGAGCATGAAGTCGATGAGCAGGATGCCGAGGGCGAACAACGCGAGCAGAGTAATGGGCAGCGCCAGCAGGTAATCCGTCCAGGAAAATTGGGAGAGCACGCCCACTAGTTCTTCCCTTTCGCAGGTTTGGCTGCTGAGGATTTCTTGACTGCTGCCGGGACGGGCGTTGACGCCGGCATTGCTGGCACAGTTTCAGGCTGGACGGCGGCATTCATCATGCCCTGCGGTTGCACATCGTTCTGATGCACGGTCGCTACCAGGTGATTGACAGGCTGCTCCAGAATCTGGAAAAACGGTTTGGGATACAGGCCGATCCAGAATGCGGCGATGATCAGCGGAGCGAAGGTGAGGACTTCGCGAGGCGTCAGATCGTGCAGCTTTTCGTTTTTTGGATTCGTGACGGTGCCGAAGAACACCCGCTGGTAGAGCCATAACAGATACGCGGCGGCCAGGACCACTCCAGGTACGGCCCACGCGCCCCACTTCCAGTTCTCCATGAACGTGCCCTGCAGGATGGTGAACTCGCCGACGAAACCGTTGAGCAGCGGCAGTCCCATCGAAGACAGGAACATGATCATGGTGATGGTGGCGTAGACGGGCATCACGTTGGAGATGCCGCCGTATTCGGAGATTTCGCGGGTGTGGCGGCGTTCGTAGAGAATGCCGACGATCAGGAAGAGCGCTCCGGTCGAGATGCCGTGGTTGATCTGCTGCAGGACCGAACCACTCAAGCCTGCAGAATTCAGCGCGAAAATTCCTAGGGTGCAGAAGCCGAGATGGCTGACCGAGGAATAGGCCACCAGCTTCTTCATGTCCTTCTGCATGAGCGAGACCAGCGCGCCGTAGATGATGGCAACGATGGAGAGGCCGATCATCCAGCCGCGGACGGTCACGTTGAGAAACGTTGCCGGATTCGAAAGCACCTGCGGGAAAAACGGCAGCGAAAAGCGGACGAAGCCGTACGTCCCCATCTTCAGCAGAACGCCGGCCAGGATGACTGAGCCTGCCGTGGGCGCTTCCACGTGGGCGTCGGGCAGCCAGGTGTGGAACGGGAACATCGGGACTTTGATCGCGAAGGCGACGAAGAACGCGAAGAACAGCCACACCGCGAAGTGGAACGGAATCTGCGGCGCGGTGGTATAGAGCTGTTCGATGCTGAAGGTGTAAACGCCCTTGAGATTGTGGTGATTGAAGTAAAGATAAAGGACGCCGAGCAGCATAAGCACCGAACCGGCCAGCGTGTAGAGGAAAAACTTGATGGCGGCGTAGAGCTTGCGCGGGCCGCCCCAGATGCCGATCAGCAGGTACATGGGAACCAGCATGGCTTCCCAGAAAACGAAGAACAGGAAAAAGTCGAGCGACATGAAGACGCCGAGCATGCCGGTCTGCAGCACCAGAAACCAGATGTAGTATTCCTTCACTCGATTCTCGATTGCGGTCCAGGAAGAGAGAATCGAGATCCAGCCCAGCAGCGTGGTGAGCATGATCAGCAGGAAAGAAATGCCGTCGATGCCCAGCATGTAGCTGGCGCCGATCGAGGGAATCCAGTTGTTGAGAGCGCCCTCGGTGAACTTGAACCCGGGCTCGAAGCGCTGCGCCCAGAACCAGGGCACCAGTGGAATCGAAACCAGAAGGCCGGCGAGCGAGAAGATGTTGGCGATCCAGCGGATGGCGTCCTTGTTCTCCTTGGGAACGAACAGGAGCACAAGCGCGCCGACGAGCGGCGTGAAGAGGATGATCGAGAGTATGTGGTTATACATTGCTTTTGGCTCTTGGCTTTTGGCTCTTGGCCTTTAGCTAAAAGCCAAGAGCCAAGGGCCGAGAGCGATCTTCAGTGATACACGTAATAAAATACAAACCCTACCAGGCCGGCGGTCATCACCAGCGCATACCACTGCACCTGGCCCCATTCGAGCAGGCGCGCGGGATAACTCAACATACGCGCCAAAATCGCGGGGCCGTTGACGCCGACGCCGTCGATGATCCATTTGTCCCACCAACTGGAGATGGTCGCGAACAGGCGTGTCGTCCATCCCGCGCCGTTGACGGCGCCGTCGATGACGTGCGCGTCGAACCACGAACTTGCTTCGCCTAGACCCATCACGCCCAGGCGCACATCTCCGATCTTGCGGCGTCCGGTGAAAACATAGTCGTAGCCTTCGTCTACGTAATACTTGTTGAGAAGCACGTTGTAGACTGGCGGGGCAACAGCGGCGATCGGCTCGGTGTAGCCCTTGTCGGCGTGGCGATAACATCTCCAGGCCACACCCCATCCCGCGCCGGCTGCGGCCAGCGACAGCCCCATCAGCAGCCACTCCGTGCCAGTGTTGTGTTCTTCTTCTTTCGCTCCGGTGTACAACTGACCAGTTTGCCCCTCTTGCTGAAGAACGCGAGCTTCCGGCGCGAAGACAGGCTCCAGGAATTTGGTGAAGCGGTCGGAACCTCCGAGGCTGTGTGGCCAGCCCAGCCATCCCGCAACGATGGCGCAGAGCGCGAGCGTCACCAGCGGGACCGTCATCGACGCCGGCGATTCGTGGATGTGATGTTCCACGTCGTGGCTCATTCGCGGGCGGCCATGGAACGTCAGGTACATCAGCCGGAACATGTAGAAGGCGGTCATCAACGCGGTGAACCAGCCGACGCCCCAGAGAATGCGGTACGCGCCGCCTTCACGCGACCACGTCTCCCAGAGAATGGCATCCTTCGAGAAGAAGCCAGCAAACGGGAAAATGCCGGCGATGGCCAGCGTCGCGATGAACATGGTCCAGTGCGTGATGGGGATGCGGCGGTGCAAGTCGCCCATGTTGCGCATGTCCTGCTCGCCGCTCATGGCATGAATCACCGAACCGGAGCCGAGGAACAACAGCGCTTTGAAGAACGCGTGAGTGAAAACGTGGAACACGCCCGCAGCGAAGGCTCCGACGCCGAGAGCGAGGAACATGTAGCCGAGTTGCGAGACCGTGGAGTAGGCCAGCACGCGCTTGATGTCGTTCTGCACCAAACCGATGGAAGCGGCAAAGATGGCGGTTAGCGCGCCGACGATGGCCACGGTCTTCATCGAGGTGGGCGCCAGCACGAACAGCGCATTCGAACGCGCCACCATGTAGACACCCGCCGTCACCATGGTCGCGGCATGGATCAGGGCGGAAACTGGCGTGGGGCCTTCCATGGCGTCGGGCAGCCAGATGTAGAGTGGAATCTGCGCCGACTTGCCGCAGGCGCCAACGAAAAGAAGAAGCGTGGCGGCGGTGATGTAGGTTAACGTTTCAGGCGAGAGATTTCCTGCGCGAGCGAGGTCAGTAACCTTGGTGAACTGGAGCGAGCCGAAGATCCAGGCGATGAAGAACATCCCGAGCAGGAATCCTGCGTCGCCGATGCGGTTGACGATGAACGCCTTGTTCGCCGCGTCGCTGGCCGACTTGCGGTGAAAATAGAAACCGATCAGCAGATACGAACACAGCCCCACGCCTTCCCAGCCGACGAACAGCAGCACATAGTTGTTCGCCAGGATTAGCGTCAGCATCGAGAACATGAAGAGGTTGAGATAGCCGAAGAAGCGGTAGTAGCCGCCTTCATGCGCCATGTAGCCGGTGGAATAAATGTGGATCAGCATGCCGACGCCGGTGACGAACAGCAGCCAGATGCTGGAGAGCGGGTCGAGCAGGAAGCCGGCGTCGGCGCGGAATTCGGCGGGCGCGCCCGATTGTGTTTTGTAGGTGAGATGGCCGGTATCGCTGCCGAGCCAGGTGTAAAGCGTCTTCTCGTAGGGCTGATGAAAATGTTCTGGCGTCGAAGACCACGCGGAGTACTGCCAGACCGCGCCGCACGCCATTAGAAACGCGAGCACGATCGTTCCCACGCACACCGCGCTTACCGTAGTTTTCTGCAGCTTGCGTCCGAAAAAAAACATGACGGTCGCGCCGAACGCCGGTAGCAGCGGGATGAGCCAGATGTGGGATAAGAACATTTTCGCTCTTGGCTCTTGGCTCTTAGCTCTTAGCTAAAAGCCAAGAGCGAAAGGCCAACAGCGGCCTTCTACCATTTCAGTAAATTCACTTCGTCCACGTTGATCGTCTCCTTGTTACGGAAGAAGGCGATCAGGATTCCCAGACCAACCGCGGCTTCTGCGGCGGCATCGGTGATTACGAAAATCGCGAACACCTGGCCGTGCAGGGCGTTTGGTCCCTGAATGCCCTGCCAATAATGCGAGAAGGCGACCAGGTTCAAGTTGACTGCATTCAGGATCAGTTCAATCGACATCAGTACAATCACCACGTTGCGGCGCGTGAGCACACCGATTACTCCCAAAAGAAACAGGGCCGCGCTGAGCACCATGTAATGCAGCGTCGAGATGTGGAGCATGGATTCCATATCAGCTCGCAAGCTCTTTGCAATTAGCCGTTCGCAATTGGCAATTAGCCTTCCGCGATTGTCGGTATCTGCAAAACCATGGCCTGGCCAAATGCCAAATGCTAATTGCTAAATGCTTTTTTCAAATCCTCTTCTTTGCCATCACGACCGCTCCGATGATCGCTACCAGCAACAGCAGCGATGCAATCTCGAAAGCGAACATGTACTGGCCGTACAAAAGCACGCCAACTTTTTGGGTGTTCTCCGCTTCCAGGCCCGAGGGCATTGCGTGATCGGGGAAGATTCCCTTCCCTTTCGTATAGATCGTGATGAACAAACCGCCCAGCGCGCCGGCGGCAGCGATCCCCACTAGCCATTGCTTGTTGAACTGGCGCTCTTTCTGCGCGCGCTCCAGGTTTACCAGCATGATGACGAACAGGAACAGCACCATGATGCCGCCAGCATAGAGAATAATCTGCACGCCAGCGACGAACGGTGCGTAGAGCATCAGGTAGAGCCCGGCCTGCGCCAGCAGGGCGGCGATCAAGGCCAGCGCCGAGTGCACCGCGTTCCTGCGCGTGATCACCAGGATGCCGCCGATCAGCATGGTCCCGGAGAGCAGGTAGAAGAAAAACGGTGTCGCGACGGGAGGATTCATAGAATGCTTGCCACCCAGTGCCACAGCGGCACAACCACGCCCATCCACAGTTCCGAGCGCATACCCATGACCGCAGTCAGGATTAACAATCCCAATCCCATGGGCAGCAGAATTTTCCATCCCACTTTCATCAGCTGGTCAAAGCGGTAACGCGGGAACGTGCCACGATACCAGATATAGAGGTACATGAACGCGGCAACTTTGATCGCGAACCAGTAAATATCCTGAACGCGAACGAAAACTGCGGGAATAAACAGGACGACGCCGATCAAACCAAGCAGCGCGCCGAACCCGGCGAGGCCGATAGTTTGAATTTTGAAGTAGGGATGATTCGGCATGCGCGCCGTGCTGTAGAAGCAGAGCGCCGCGAGGAACAGAAACGTGATTCCGGGGAACAGGTTGAAGAGCAAATCCCAGGTTGAACCGTGCAGCAGGTTCGGGAACGGACGCAGCCATCCCCCCAGCCACAACGTGACTGCGATCGACGAAACCGCGATCATCGCGGAGTATTCGGCCAGAAAAAACAGCGACCAGCGGAAGCCGCTGTATTCCGTATGGAAACCGGCGGTCAACTCTGACTCGGCTTCGGGCAGATCGAATGGGGCGCGGTTGGTCTCGGCGACCATGGCGATGGCAAAGATGAAGAATGCGATCAAGCCCAGCGGGAAAAACTTGAAGACAAACCAGACGCCCTGCTCCTGCTGCGCCTGCACAATGCCGATCATGCTGAGCGTACCCGTGTCACCCGAGCCCGCAATACCGGCGCCGTAAAGTCCTAGTCCGTGTAGGCTGGTCATGAGGATGGCCGAAACCACTGCCAGGCCCATCGCCACTTCGTAGGAAACCATCTGCGCGCTCGAACGCAAGGCGCCAATCAAAGGATAGTGCGAATTCGATGCCCAGCCCGCCATCACAATGCCGAGCACGCTCAACGACGACACGCCCAGCATGAAGAGAATGCCGATATTCATATCGGTGATGGCATGCGTCGGACCGAAGGGAACCACCACGAATACCGTGAACGCCGCCAGCACCACGATGAACGGCGCGATCCAGAAGACGAAGCCGTCGGCTTCGGCGGGCATGATGTCTTCCTTGAGCAGCAGCTTGATGGCGTCGGCGATGGGCTGCAGCAGGCCGTGCGGGCCTACGCGCATGGGACCGAGGCGCACCTGCATGTGAGCGAGAATTTTGCGCTCCAGCCAGTTCATCGCGATCACTGCGACCGATAGACCCACGAACACAAGCAGAATGTAGACGAAGGCCCAAAAGAAATTTCCCGCGGCGCCGGGAGTCTGGGAACTGCTGAGGTAGGACGTGATGTAGTCGATAACGGGTTGCATCAGCGGTCCACCTCACCGAGAACAATGTCGAGGGTGCCGATCACGGCGATCACATCGGCCACGAGCTGGCCGCGGCACATCACATCCAGAGCCTGCAGGTTCACGAAAGACGGTGGGCGAACGCGCACCCGGTAAGGCTGCGTGGAGCCGTCGCTCACGATGAAATATCCCAGCTCGCCTTTCGGCGCTTCAATCGAGTGATACACCTCGCCGACTGGCGGCTTCATCACCTTGGGAACTTTCGCCATGACAGGACCTTCGGGCAACCCGTCCACGGCCTGCTGGATGATGCGCAACGACTGCCGCATTTCGACCATGCGCACCAGATACCGGTCATAGGTGTCGCCATTTTGTCCGGTGGGAATTTCGAAATCGAAATTCTTGTAGTTGGCGTAGGGCTGCGCCTTGCGCAGGTCCCACTTCACGCCGCTGGCCCGCAGCACCGGTCCGGTAACGCCCAGGGCGATCGCGTCTTTGGCGGAGATGACGCCGACACCTTTGGTTCGCTCCACCCAGATGCGATTCGTGGTCAGCAGTTCTTCGTATTCGTCAATCTTCGGCGTGACGAAGGCAATGAAGTTCTTCACATCTTTCTCGAAGCCGTCGTAAGCCTCGTATTGCAAGCCGCCGATGCGAAAGGCGTGCGTCGTGAGACGCGCGCCGCAATATTTTTCGAAGATCTTAAGAATCTCTTCGCGGTCGCGAAAGGTGTAGAACAGCGGTGTGATGGCGCCGATATCGAGCGCGTGCGTCCCCAGCCAAAGCTGGTGACTGGCCATGCGGTTCAACTCAGTCAGGATGACGCGAATATATTGCGCGCGCGGCGGAGCTTCCACTCCCAGCAACTTCTCGACCGTCTCGCAGTATCCCAGGCCGTTCGAGACCGCGGCCACGTAATCCATGCGGTCGACGTAGGGATTGAACATTGTGTAGGTGCGGTTCTCGGCAATTTTTTCGACGCCGCGATGCAGGTAGCCGATCACGCACTCCAGGCCCATCACCTTCTCGCCATCCAGCCGCAAAATTACGCGCAGCACGCCGTGGGTCGCAGGATGCTGCGGGCCCATGTTGATGACCAGCTCGTTCGCGTCGAGAAACGTCTTGTCTGGCGTTTCGAGATCGAGCGGCGAGAGTGTGTTCGGGTCGGTCATTAAATACGCAGATCTAATTCCGTTGGTTGGTTTCTCTAGCTCCGTATCTACTGTCCGCTCTCAATTCCCAGGTTGATCTGCACCCACTCGTTATCCTGCTGCAGGATGCCGTAATCTTTGCGCAGGGGATGTCCCTTCCAGCCGTCGGGAAGCAGGATGCGCTTCATGTCAGGATGTCCGTCAAACTTGATGCCAAACATGTCGTAGACTTCGCGCTCCAGCCAGTTCGTTGTCGTCCAGATGGGAACCGAACTCGGCAGAGTCTCGCCGTCGGCGATGCGCGTGGTTACGCGGATGCGTTCGTTGCGCGGAAAGGAATAAAGCACCCAAACCACATCGAACTGCTTCTCGCGCTGGGGATAGTGCACTGCGGTGAGATCCACACAGTAGTCGAACTGTTCTTCGTTGCGCAGGATCTGCAAAATTTCGGGGATGAGCGAACGGTCCACGACCATGTAATTCTGCCCAAGATGTGTCAGCGGCTCGACTCCGGAACCGTATTCGCGCTTGAACCTCGCGACCATGGGCGAGTCCCAGGGAGTGGGCACGGGGGCGGCAGGTTTCGCGGGAGCGGCATGCGCTGCAGCGGGGGCAGCGGGCTTCGCGGCTGCCGGCGCACCAGACGCTGGTTTCGGCGGAACCGCCCCAGCAGGGGCAGGCTTGTCGGGAGGGGTTTTCGTCTCTGATTGAACCGATCCCGACGGAGTAGCTTTGACTCCGCTCGGAGTCGCGGGCTGATCCGCCGTCGGCTTCGGCGCATCTTCCGGCGGCGGTGTAGACGGGGATTTGGTTTCGTCCGGCATGGCTCGCGAACGCGCAGACCTCGGCGCAGTCTGCGTTGCAAAGAACGTTAACTTTTATCAGCTTGGAGAAACGGTGTCAACGAGATCACAGGGCAAGAGTTTGTAAAATCTTCGCGCGTCGCGGGCGAACTCCGGCTAGACGCGAGCCTGCCCCTGGTATGCCTCGATTAGCGCGCGGATACGTTGCGCATCCGCTTTCCGGTGGCCGTGGCTGGTGATGGGGTCGGTGCCGCCGGTGGATTCGATACGAATCTCCGACCAGAACACGCCGGTGGAAATATGCACCGACGCCACCTTCGACATGGCGATGCTCTCTTCGTTGCTGCCGAAGAAACGCGACTTCACCCGGCTCACGCGTTGTGGACTGACCACCAGCCGTGTGGGAAACAGAAAGTTGCCATGCGTCCAGCGGCTGGCGCTGAACGTGTCCGTGGGGCCGGCGCCTGCGGGAGTGGCCGGCGTTACACCCATTCCAGCGCGCCTTTTTTCCACACCCAGATGTAGCCCACGATCAGGATGACGAGGAAAATCAGCATCTCGATCAGGCCAAATAGTCCAAAAGCCTTGAACTTGACCGCCCAGGGAAACAGAAAAATCGTTTCTACATCGAAGACTACGAAAAGAATCGCGATGATGTAATACCGAACCGTATAGCGGCCGCGAGCGCTGTCGATAGGGTCGATGCCGCATTCGTACGGCATAAGCTTGGTCTTGCTCGGATTATCCGGGCGCACTAGCTTCGCAGCCAGGAGCGTGACCGGCAACATCACGCCAACCAATGCAATGAAGATGAAGATGGGAACGTAGTTTTGCGGCATAAAATGCCTTGCGTTCAGTAGCAGGCCATAGTAGCGCCGATGGCGTTTCACTTCAAGGAAAAGCTAGGTGCATGGGGAGGCGCGTTGTCGACTACGCAAGTTCAGCGGTATTTGTCAGGAAAAACAAACACAGTTCGCGCAAGGTCGGATTTCAGAGTCGCTTCGTGATAGTAGCGGGTCAGTATGCCGTCCTTCCATATCAGCAGGTCGGGATTCCGGCGGGCAAAGTCCTCCCATTCCACACCGTCGCAGCGCGCCATGCGTTCGCGAATGAGGAAGAAATAGGAATAGGTAATCGTCTCGTGATAAAGCTGCGACTTGCCGCGAGCCTCGGCGAATCGCTTCAGGGCAGCTGCAAATTTCCCCAGCGCCTGCAGAACCGGATACTGAGACAGATACGCAAACGCCAGGTGGACATGATCGGCGTGGTGAAAAGAATCGTCCGGAGAGAGGCCGCGTTCGAATCGATCGATGAGTTCTTCGGTCGTCATGCTTCAGCCTTTTTGCCTGCGGCTTCTGAACGGAGCAAATTCTCTGTTGACCGGCTTTCGACGACCTCTTCTGTCCAGAACCGATACGCTTCATTCGTAATCTCGTCGACGGTCCGATCATTTTGCGCGAGCAGCTTCGGCATCGTCGAATGCGAAAACAAGCCAGCAAGCGTTTCCTGTTCGCCGACGAAATACCGGTGAATCTCCTCCTCGTTCCGCCCGAACTTCCTGGCGTACTCCTGGATGAACTGCTCGTTTCTTCGAGGCACGACTCCTCGCTGCAGAATCGCAGTGGGGGCCGCGCGCAAGAAAAGCAGCTTGCATCCAACGAGTGCGAGCCGATGATCGAACGGCTCAACATCGCTCCATTTCACGGCTCCGGGTCGAACGCAGTGCGTCAGATGCAACGTGTCGATCAGCACGAAACACCATGGGCGAGCGTGCTCCTGCACGCTGGCATGCAGCCATTCGATGGTTCCGACAACGCGCTCTAAATGCTGCAGGTTCGCTTCCGTCGTCAGAGTGCCGTCATCTTCTGACTGTGCGAGCGGACCGTAGGTATGCGACTGTGCGAGATGAACCAACGTTCGGATCTTCCGCGGCAAAGACGCTGCAACATGACGGCGGATCAGAGCGTCGATCAGAGTCGACTTCCCAACGCCCGATGTCCCTTCCACGAGCAATGCCTTGAACGGAACCATTGCGGGCTAACTTAGCCTCTGTGGCGCTGCCTTGCCGACCGCAACGGCCCACGCCGCCGCGGCATAGATCGCCAAATTGCCTACGTTGTAGGTGCCATGCAGCAGGTGAATTACGATCGCCAGTACGAAAACCGCGACCAGAACCCAGCCGCCACGGATCGCAGTTCGTGGAATCAACAGCAGGACCGATCCGAAGATTTCTCCGCAGCCCAGAATCAGCCGGACAAAATTTGGCATGTGAGTGCGGGCAAAGTCGCGCCCGGCAGCGGGCATAAGAAATAAAACGGATTCGATCAGAATTACGACGCCCAGGGTCCACTGCAAGCCGGTGAGGGCAATCTTAGTGCGTTGGTCGGCCATATTCGCTCGCTCCCTTTATTTTTCCGCTGCCCGCTTGCGCGTTGCTCTGCCCTTAATTTCTTTGAGCCGATGGCTGGCGCTGGAGTCGAGATCCAGTTCGTAGAATTTCTTCAACGCCTGGATGCGTTCCAGCGAAGCCGGACTGAACGGTGTCTTCCCGTCGAAGGCATGCAGCACAATACCCTCCAGCACATCGCCCAGCGTCATGTCGTGGTACTCGGCGAACGCCTTGAGCACTTTGAGTATTCGCTTCTCGATGCGAACTCCGGTTTGCACCCGCTCCACTACCAGTTTCTGATCGTCCACCATGTGTACCAATGTACCAGAGTACATAGGTAGAGGCAAGTGATCGCGCGTTTAGGCGGCACGGACCGGCGACAGCGACCAGGCTGGCACACTCTCCGGCCCGCGGGTTGTTTATAATCTGGTTTCACTGTTTTCACGTTCTCGTTGATTTCTTTTCATTGAACTCTGTGCTGCTTGCAGCGCAATTCCCTGCTCAAAGGACACTCTTGTCACTCGACGATGAAATCTACGAACTGCGGCGCGAGAAACTGAAACAGATTGAAGCCCTGGGCCAGCCCACGTACCGCAGCCAATACCAGTTCACGCATACCATCCCGCAAATTCTGGCTCATTATTTGCCGAAAACCGCGGAACAGCTTGAAGACCCGCGCGTGAGTGTGCGCGTCGCCGGACGCCTCATGGCGATTCGCCTCATGGGAAAGGCTGGGTTCGCCCATCTGCAGCAGGGTGGGCAGAAGCTGCAGATCTACGTGAAGAAAGATGCGGTCGGTGAGAAGGGTTTCGAGCTCTATAAGTTACTCGACCTCGGCGACCACATTGGCGTTAGCGGATACCTGTTCCGCACCCGCACGGGCGAACTCACTGTGCACGTCGAGGAGATCGCATTCCTGAGCAAAGACTTGCTGCCGCTGCCTGTGGGCAAGGCGATTGAAGGAGATGCCACTACCGCCGGCCCCGCCGAGAGATGGCACGGGTTCGCGGACGTAGAGCTGCGCTACCGGCAACGCTACGTCGACCTAGTGGTCAACCCTGAGGTGCGCGAAGTTTTCCTGAAGCGCAGCAAGCTGGTGCAGTCGATGCGGCGCACCCTCGACTCGCACGGATTCATCGAGGTTGAAACGCCGATGATGCAGCCGATCGCAGGCGGCGCCGTGGCGCGGCCATTCGTTACGCATCACAACACGCTCGACATGGATCTCTACCTGCGCATCGCGCCCGAACTTTATCTCAAGCGCCTAGTCGTCGGCGGATTCGATCGCGTGTACGAAATCAACCGCAACTTCCGCAACGAAGGCCTGGGCTGGCGCTGGAATCCCGAGTTCACCATGCTCGAGTTTTACCAGGCTTATACCGATTATCAAGGTGTGATGGACCTGACGCAGGAAATCATCACTCAAGCGGCGAAAGACGTGAACGGCACCACGAAAGCGAAATGGGGGAATCAGGAAATTGACTGGGCGAACTGGCAGCGATTGACCATGCGCGAGGCGATTATTCTTTACTGGCCCGAAACCGCAGGCCCGAAGCCCGAAATGAGTGAGTTCGCTTCTCCCGAAGGCGTGAAGAATCTCGTGACGCGCTTCAATCAGGCACACGCGCATGTGGCCTACGATCCCAATGCGCCGCTGGGAAAGACCATCGCCAACCTATTTGAGGCTGCCGCCGAGGAGCATCTGACCCAACCCACGATCATCTATGAGTTCCCTACCGCCATCTCTCCGCTCTCCAAGCAGAAGCCGGACGAGCCGGAATGGACCGAGCGATGGGAGATCTATGCTGGGCAAATGGAAATTTCCAACGGCTTCAGCGAACTCAACGATCCCGAAGACCAACGCCGCCGCTTTGAGGCGCAATTGCAGGAGCGCGAGCGCGGAGACGAAGAAGCCCACCAGATGGATGAAGACTACATTCGCGCGCTCTCTTACGGTATGCCGCCGGCTGGAGGAGTCGGCGTGGGCGTTGATCGCCTGTGCATGCTTCTGACCGATTCGCACACCATCCGGGACGTGATTCTTTTTCCGCTGTTGCGGCCGGAGAAAGGCTCAACCACGGAGGACCCAGGGGAACCACAGGAAAAGCCCTAACTGATTTGCAATTAAGATTGCTTGTATTGGGCGTCCGGGTATTAAGCTGCCTTCTATTAACATCCAGGTACCCCACTATGCACTAGGATTGGTGCAGTGGCATTTCTATACTTTTTCCATCAGTTTGGGTTCATCAAGGGGCAGCGCTGCCGTAGTGTCCGTGAAACCTCTGGACACTGGGTCGGTGGCGCTTTGCTTTTTGCAATTCTACTTTGAGGGTTTTCCAGCGCTCTTTTCAGAAGTGCTCCTGTCAGCGGCAGTCCGGGGCGGCTCGTAGGCAGGCTGATCGGGGCTGAAGTTCGTGCTCAGATAATCGATCAGCGCGTCGTGATCGTTGGCATCGACTACCGCTCCCCACTTCACCATCTTGTCCACTTCCTTGGTCCATGCACCCTTGCTCAGCCTTTGCTGCAGGATGATGCGAGCTTCATGACACTCCAGACACGCGGTCGTTGCTTTCGCCCGCATCGTCCCAGCCGGCAGATCTTCCGTTACCTTCGCTGGTATTGGCTTGTCCGATAATGGCCAGAGGGGTAACGCCATGGTGATTATGACCACAACGGCTTCTGCGAGTACGACCGGGGCAAGCCAACATTTTCGCTGCTTCCCGCTTCCCCACATACTATGCGGCGACGCATGACCCCTCAGATTACGAAACATGGACTTTCACCTGATCGACTGCGTTGTAAAGATAGCCGCTGGGATTCCACAGCGGCGCAGCGGGTTGAGTACGCCCCTGTGAATCGGTGGCACGCGAAAGAACGGTGTAGTCGCCGCCTTTGGCTTTCCATTCATAACTCCACAGGCGCCAGGCGTAGTGCGCCTGCTCATGACCAAGCTTCGCAGAATTCCAGGTCGAGCCGCCATCGGTGGAGACTTCCACCTTGACGACGTCGGCCTCGCCGGCCCACGCGGCTCCGTGCACCGCGACTTTCCCCGCCTTCACATTCGCTCCGTCGCCAGGGCCCGAGATGACCGACTTCACGCTCAGTGCAGTCAACGGGTGAGTATCTTCCGGCTTCACCGCATCTCCCGGTTTCACGGGTTGGTTAGGAAAACGGTAGCCTGGACTCATGAAGTTGCCCACGAATTCGCTTTCCAGCACTTTGATCTCGGTGAGCCACTTGCACGAGGCTGCGCCAATCCAGCCCGGAACCAGGGCGCGCGCGGGAAAGCCGTGATGCTTGGTGAGCGCAGCCCCATTCATGTGAGTAGCCACCAGCGTATCGGAATCCAGCGCCTTGTCGATCGGGATGCTGCGAATAAACGGTGGAACTTTTCCCGGGACTTCATCGAGTCCGCGAAACATCACATGCTTGCCGCTGGGCTTCAGTCCGGCGCGCTGCAGCACCTCGCGCAGTCGGGGACCGGAAAACCGCGCCGTGCTCACCGCGCCCTTACCCCACTGAATGCCGGGAACCTGCGGCCGCTGCAGGCTTCGTCCGTTGCCCGCGCATTCCAGCGTGTTGACGACCGCATGCGTTTCGAACTTTGAGAGTTCGGTCAGGTTCAGGGTGAGCGGTTTTTCGACCTCGCCGCCAATCGTCAGCCTCCAGTCGTCGGCGTTGAGCTCGCTCGGCTCGTGCATATGGTTACGCACGAAGAAGTGAGGAACCGGGGTGAGCCAACTTTTGAAATACTCGACCGGAGTTTCCAGGTCCACGAAACGGAACGACCGGAGAATCATTCCATCTTCGCCGGGAACCTCCACGCCCTGCGCCTGCGGCAACGGAAGCGCCCAAGCCAGCATTGCCGGCGCCGATCCTGCCGCCAGCGCTGCACCGGACATCTGCTTCAGAAAATCGCGTCTCGAACTCATGAGGTCATCAACCACGTTTCAAACGCGCAGAATGATGCGGAATACTTCTCTGCTTGTCGGAAAAACTCGGTTTCCGCTCCGCTTCAAAGGGCGCAGTTCCTCAGTCGCTGAAGTTTCGGTAGTCAGGAATTCTCACTCAGCCTTGCCGCCTCCGACTACCATGGGCAGAACACTGCGCGCTTCCTTCTTCTGCGTACGCTGCCGCTTGGAGCTTTTGCCCGATCGCGGGCCGGGATCCACAATCAGATCTGCCAGGCTCGTATGCTCCAGGATTTTCGCCGCAGCATCGCGAACGTCCAGAAAAACCTGGTACAGGGCCCGGTGCGGCAGGTCGCGATCGATCAGCGCGCGCAGTTGTTCGGCGTCGCCGAAGGGCGCTAGTGGTCCGTCAATCAGGCGGATGATCTCACTCAACCGGATCTCGCCCGGCTCGCGCCGCAGCTGGTAGCCGCCCTTGGCCCCGCGTACACTCTCGACCATCCGTGCGTTCTTCAGCTCCAGCAGAATCAGTTCCAGAAATTTCTCGGGCAAGTCTTCTTCGTAGGCAATGTCACGGATCTTGATGGCGCCCTGGTGGTGATGACGGGCCAGCATCATCATGGCCTGCAGCGCGTACAGTCCTTTTTGCGAGATTTTCATAACGCTCCCGATTTTGCCATAAATACGACTAACTAGCTAGACTTTATCGACCTGCAAGACGATGCACGCCGGCGACCCATTCCTGGGCTCGGGAATTCTCGCATCCACTTTAGATTGAATAACTTGTCCGCCGCTGGAGGTGGTTTCGATTGCGCCGATGTGAACCAGTTTGCAGTTTTTGGGGGACGGAATAGCGCAAAATCAGAATTTTGGGGTCAGTCCGTCTCCGCTCCCACGCGGATTACCTGCACTGTAATGTTGTCGGGACCGCCTCGTTCCAGCGCCTTGTTGACCAGTGCCCGGCAGCACTCTTCCGGATCGAATTCATTCACCGCGGTCACGATCTCGCGTTCGTTCACCACGCTCCAAAGACCGTCGGTGCAAAGAACCAGCGCATCGCTTTGCTGCAGTGGAACTGCGTGCTGCGAGAGGTCGGCCGCCACTTCGTTTCCCGATCCCAGAGCAGCCGTCAGAATGTGCCGTTGCGGATGCGATTCCGCATCTTCGGGGCGCACAATGCCGTTCTCCACTAATCGTCCTACATAAGAGTGGTCGCGCGTCAGGCGGGAAAGCACCAAGCCGCGAATCAGATAAAGCCTGCTGTCGCCCACATGCGCAAAATATAGTTCATGCCCCCGAACCACCAGAGCGGTGCACGTGGTTCCCATGCCTCGGAGTTCAGGATGAGTCTCCGCGTAGTTCTGAATGCGTTCGTGTGCCGAGGCGAATGCCTTGATCAGCGTCGACTGGGGATCTTTTTGGAACGCCTGGTCGTAGACCTCTCGAACGGTTTCTACGGCGAGGCGGCTGGCTTCTTGCCCGCCTTCATAACCACCCATGCCGTCGGCGATCACGGCGAGGCGGCCTTTGCGACGAAAATCCGCTTCGTCCTGCGGTTCCCAATAGAGACAGGAATCCTCATTGTTTTCTCTCTGGCGGCCAACGTCGGTTAGACACGCCACTTCCATCCCCGGTTTTACGTCCATGCAGTGGATCACCATCGGACCACGAAGGCAGCAACTCGGAATCCCGACGCACAAAATTTGAACTTCGGTCCGAGCAAGGCTTGGTCATTATAAGGGAATCGTCGAATCTCGCCATCTCAAGGTGCCCAGGTAGGGACGACCACCCCCGATAGTGTGCCCTGGGGACGGCCGAAGGAGCCTGCCTTGAGTGAAGCCGAAGGGTCCGGTCGAGCGAAGCGAGACTGGTTCGTCCATGCTCGGCAAAATCTTGCAGTGAATTCTCACCCTAATGCAAACCGACTGAACTGACGATAGAAGCTAAAGAGAGTGTGGTTCATTCCGCGAATTGTTGAACCCGCTGTGCGGCCCCGTGCAACAGCCAACATGAAAATTCTCCTGGTGGAAGACAGCAAGTTTCTGAGGTTGGCTACGGAGCGCGCGATGGTCCGCGCTGGTTACGAGGTGACCAGCGCAGCGGACGGCGAAGAAGGCTTGCGCCTGGCGCGAGAAAAGCTCCCTGATCTCATTCTCCTGGACATGATGCTACCGAAACTCAGCGGCCCGGATGTGCTGAAGGCGCTGAAGCTTGATCCCACGACGGCAGCGATTCCGGTAGTGGTGATGAGCGGCCTCTCCCAGAAAAACGCGGCCAAAATGGAGAAGGACGGAGCGTTCGCCTTCCTGGAAAAATCAGAACTCTCTTTGGATCAGGGCCCCGAACCTTTGTTGGTGAAGCTTGAGAGCATCAAGAAGCAGCTGGCTGCCTCTGCCGCGCGGAAGTAGACACCGCTAAGAGTTGGTGCCCGGAACTGACGCTCGAGTTCCGACTACGGCTTAACAGTTGCTTTCCCAAAATCACCTTCCGCTTTAAGGTCTGATTTCAGGACGCATCAGCACGTTACCCAGACTCGGGTCTACCACCACCCGGTTCGTCCGTTGCATCATTCTCCAGTCGTATTCGTAGGCGGTTCCGCAGAGCAGGCAGATCTGGTAGTGACGGTCGTTGGCGTCGATGCGCGGCCACGCAAACCGATGTATGCACCAGTTCCCGAGAAAGCGCTTCAAGAGGTTCAATGTTTCACCCCCTGATTGCGGTCTCTCCAGAGATCGAGCCAGCGGTGGAAAAATGGTTTCGACCGGCCGTCGATCATATGCTGCAGGTTCGACAGGAGTTTATCTGTCGGTTGCGACTTGGACAAGAAGGCGTCCACGGCCTTCAATTTGTTTTTCGGCAGGGGCTCGTAGGCGGATAGCATCATGATCGGGACGCTGGATTTGATCCGCTTCATCTTCGCGGCCACCACGTCGCCGTTCATGCCAGGCATCTGGTAGTCGAGCACTACCGCGTCCACCCGATTCGAGCGGAACAGCTTCAGACCTTCGTCCCCGCCGCTGGCTTCCAGAACTTCATAGCCGTTTTTTTCCAGCAACATCTTCCGGCCAATAAGTCCATTCCAATGATCATCAATACAGAGAATTTTTGATTTTAGCCGAGACATGACTACTCACTTCCAACTGGCCAGGGTGGGGTTAATGTCAGCGACGTGTTCCCAGGCAGGAAGCTTTTCATCGCTGCTCTTTTTTTATTCGAAGCTCTTTTTATCGCTGCTCTTGAAGTGGCGTTAGGTTGATTCTGACCACCTCTCATGCCACTTTCAAATTACGAACGTGCACTCGTGGACCAATTACCACGCGGGGAGCGCGAAACCTGCACGTGGCGGGATTTTCTCGGCCCGTGTTATCGTTTCACGGTTCCCGCGCCCCGGAGCAAATTCATGAGCACTGCCCCGCCCCCGCTCGCAGTCGGCATCACGCCACCTTCCCGCATCGCATCCATCGATCTCATTCGCGGCGCGGTGATGATTGTGATGGCCATCGACCACGTGCGCGTCTATTCGGGGCTGCCCGCCGGAGGGCCCACCCCGGGAATCTTCTTCACCCGCTGGATCACCCACTTTTGTGCGCCCGCGTTCATCTTCCTGGCCGGGACCAGCATCTTCCTCTACGCCCGCAAGCACTCCGGTGTGTCGAAATATCTGCTGATCCGCGGCGCCTGGCTCGTCTTCCTTGAGCTCACATTCCTTCGCGTCGCCTGGACCTTCAATTTCGATTTCCGGCATTACGAGATGGCGGGCGTCATCTGGGTCATTGGAGTCTGCATGATCCTGATGGCCGGGTTCGTGAAACTCCCGCTGCCTGTGGTGGGTGCGATCGGGGTGGTCATCATCGGCGCTCATAACCTGATGGATTCACACTTGGGCAAGCTGCTCGATGGCCTCGACCAGAACCCGCTCTCCGGCCTCTGGAAAATTTTCTACGTCGGCTTTTTCGCCGGACCGGTCCAGTTTGGCCGCAACGGACCCTACCTTACCGTGCTCTATTCCATCGTGCCGTGGATCGGCGTTATGGCCGCCGGCTACGCCTTCGGCAAGATCCTGACATTTGAGCCCACGCGCAGAAAACGCCTGTGCCTGACCATCGGACTCTCCGCGATCGCGCTCTTTCTGATTCTGCGCGGATTCAATCTGTACGGCGACCCGCGCCCCTGGCACGTCTCCACTGCAGGACGCAACGGCGCCCCGCCCATGCCCGCGCTCTTTTCATTTCTGAACACGGCGAAATATCCCGCGTCGCTCGACTTCCTGTTGATGACGCTCGGCCCCATCATCACGCTGATCCCGCTGGTCGAGGGACTGAACGGCGCCGTCACCCGCGGAATCACTCTTTTCGGACGCGTGCCCTTCTTCTATTACATGCTTCACATCCCCTTGATCCATGCGCTCGCCCTTATCGTCTCGAAAATTCGCCTCGGGTACGTCAGCCCCTGGCTCTTCACCAACCATCCCATGGGCAATCCCGAGCCGCCACAAGGCTACGTGTGGAGCCTTCCCCTTCTTTATCTGGTCTGGGCGATTGCGATCGTCTTGCTCTATTTCGCCTGCCGCTGGTTCGCCGCGCTTAAGGCTAGGCGGAGTGACTGGTGGCTCCAGTACCTCTAGATGCTCATCTAGAGACAGCCGCCTCGGCTGTCCCGCCAAGCGCAGCGAGGCGGCTTCTTCCCTAGAGCCGGCAAACGCGACGCCGACTGTCCATTCCCGTTTCGGTTCGCCGAAAACGCCCAAGAACGACCATTCCCTACAGCGGTCCGTATTGACCATCTATCCGCCCGCCCAAAGCCGATACTTGAACCATCTAGTTTGGATCGAAAGCTTGGATAGCGAGAGCAGAAGTTCGGGAGGATAACAACATGTGGCAAGTTAAAAGCGTGGCGCGCTGGACTCATAAGCTCGCAATGCGCAGTCTTCTTCTGGCCGGTACGGCAACCTTGCTCGTCCCTTTGGCCCTGGCGCCACCCGCCAGTGCACAAATTAGCGTCGGCATAGGCATTCAACCGGTCTGTTCCTACGGCTATTACGACTATGCACCATACGGCTGCGCGCCCAGTGGCTTTTACGGGCCAGGCTATTTCTATAATGGCGTCTTCTTAGGCGTGGGGCCCTGGGCGAACTGGGGCTACGGCCACGGCTGGGGCGAACATCGCTTCAACGGCGGTGGCGGAGGAAGATATGTCGCCGGTCGTGGAAACGGGCGTGTCTATGCGGGCAATCGTGGAGGTGGCCATGCAGTAGCAGCGCGTGGTGCCACGCCCCGTGGCGCTTCCCATGCCGCTCCACATGCAGCAGCGGCCCACGGTGGCGCGTCTCATGCAGCTCCCCATGCCGCAGCAGCCCATGGTGGAGGCGAACACGGAGGCGGCGAACACCGCTAACCAGCAGGTGCTGACTTTTGTCGTCGCACCGAGTAAACGACCAGAAGCGGCGGAGCGTAACAACTCCGCCGCTTTTTGCGTTTGCGCCGGGTGGGTTGGCGGTGAATTGGAATATTCGCCAGAGGCGTTACGCTCGTAATCCACAACTGCCACTTTCGGGACCTTCCCAGAACGACTCCCTGCTAGCATTCGCCCATGACCACCGAGCACGGGAAAGTATCGGCACTCAAAATCTCTTCGCTTCTCGCTCTTGTCACGCTCGTCGGAATTATCGCCGTCAGCGCCGCTTTCCCCGGGAGCTTCGCGCGCGGAGCGTCGCCGGCGTTGCCGAGGGTGACTTCGGTTGAGCAGATTACGCATGACGGAGTCAGCAAAACGAACTTATTGTCGGACGATTCCAATCTTTATGTCACCGAGTGGCCGGCCGCGCGTCATGTGATTGCCAAGGTGTCGCTGCAACGCTCGGATCGATCGCTGGTTTCCAGCCCTTTTTCCAATCTCCAGGCGCTCGATCTCTCACCCGATCACACCAAGCTGTTGGTGTCGCCGATCCAGGGTGGATCTCTCGACCATGAATTCTGGACGCTGCCGATCACGAGCGGATCTCCCGAGCGAGTGGGCACCCTCACCGGCCGCGATGCCACGTGGTCTGCTGACGGCCAGCACCTTGCCTTCGGCAAAGGCCCGGTTCTCTACCTGTCCAGCGCAAACGGAACGCAAGTGCGCGAGCTGTTCACCGCAAACGGATCGGTGTTTGCGCCCCGTTTCTCTCCCGATGGTCAGCGCATTCGCTTCACCGTGGGAGATGTCGCGCAGAACAAAACCTCACTCTGGGAGGTTGGTCGAGACGGATCCAATCCTCATGCCTTGCTCGCCGATTGGCAATATGGCTCCGCGGCATGCTGCGGCAGCTGGACTCCCGACGGTCGCTACTACATTTTTCAAGCGACTCAGAGTTCCCCGACCACCATCACTACTCTATGGGCGTTGCCAGATTCCGGGCGGAATACTAGCGCCGGTTCGCCCGCCGTGGTTCCACTGACGAGCGGTCCCATGTCGTTCGGGAATGTTTCCCCGGCCGCGGACAACAAGAACATCTGGGCAATCGGGGTTCAACCGTCCGTTGAGGCCGTGGAGTTCGACCTCGACAAGAAAAAATTCGTCCCTGTCGCTTCTGGAGTTTCAGCAACTGACCTGGACTTCTCGTCCGACGGCAAGTGGATCACCTTTGTAGCAATTCCCGAAGGCACACTGTGGAAGTGCCGCGCCGACGGCACAGAGAAGTTCCGGCTCACGTCGGCCCCCGAACGCGCAGCTTTGCCGCACTGGTCACCCGACGGAAAGCGGATCGCCTACGTCAGCATGCAGCCGGGAAAGTCCTGGAAAATCGCAGTTATCCCCGCGGGCGGCGGAGCCTCCGAAGAAATTCTGGCAGAGAGCCGCAATCAGGTGGATGCCAGTTGGTCGCCGGATGGTACTCGCATCATGTTTGGATATTTCCTGCATGATACGGAAGGCCTGAACATTCGAATTGTGGATGTGAAAACCCACAAGATCGTGACCGTTCCGGGGTCCGACGGGCTATTCAGTCCCCGCTGGTCGCCGGATGGACGGTACATTGCCGCGCTCTCGGCCGACCTTACAACGATGATGCTGTTCGAGTTTGAAACCCAGAAATGGTCGGCTTGGCTGACGGAACCAGCAGGTGCGGTGAACTATCCAGTGTGGTCCGCGGACAGCCACTACCTCTACTTCGACGATCTGGTCACGGACGATGAGTCGATTCGAAGAGTGAAGGTAGGCGAGAGTCAGGCCGAGCGAGTTTTCGTGCTTGATGGCATCGACCGTTACCTCGGCCCGTTAGGCCTGTGGACCGGCCGCGCTGCCGACGGCTCCTGGATGTTTGTGCGCGACCGCAGCACGCAGGAAGTTTACCGATTGACCGTGGAACTGCCGTGACCATGATTATCGTGATGCCGATTGCGCGATCTTGATTTCGAGGACGGAACGTTGCGAGGACTGAACATGTTGAAAAGCGAGGTTGAGAGCTGTCGGGTAAGCAGTGGACGCAGATTTCTCGTCACGCTGAGTCTGCTTATTACCCTGCTCCTCAGCGCAGTGCCTTTCGTCGCCCAGGTTCAGGAGCAAAGCTCCAGCGAGAGAAAGTTGATCACGCGGGTCGAGCCTGAATACCCCGAAACTCTGAAACGGCTTTACATCGGCGGAGTGGTTCGAGTCGAGGTTGAGGTCGAACCCAGCGGAGTGGTAAAGAGCACAAAACTGCTCGGCGGGAGCCCGATTCTTGGTCAGTCCACCATGAAGGCAATCAAACAATGGCGCTACGCTCCCTCGGCATCGGAAGAAACGCTGACTGTAAAAATTGAATTTGATTCCCACCGCTGAGCGGCCTCGTACCAAGACCCTCGTAATCAACGCTAACTCGTTCCTCTTTCTCGAGTTCTAGAGGCTCGGACGCCATCGGGCCGAATCAACGCGACTGCCGCAAATGCAGCAGTTGCACCCAGTGCTGCAAGGTGCGGGGTCGCCGCTCCGGTGGCTGGTTGCCGTACCACAAGATGCACGCGCTCAGTCCCAATAGAACAAGCATGGTGGCGTCCAATATCCAGCGTCTGGAAGCGGCCGCCGCCACGGGATCAGCCGGAAGCACCTTAACAACGGGCACCTCGCCGGGCTGCGTCTCCGCGATCTCAGCCGGCGCGCTCGCCTCCACCGGCGCCGCGTTCGCCGCCGCATCGCGGCTGGCTCGCAAACTTCCCACCACGACCATAACGTTCGTCACCAGGATCACGGCGAAGGCCAGCGCGGAAAGGAAGCTGGCTTCGCTGCGTGCCGCCGCCACCTGCAGCGCCAGCACCACCGTGATCAGACCGCGCGGCATGATCCACAACATCAGTTCGCGCTCTTTTGGTTCAACGTTCCGGAATGCCAGCCGACTGACCTGCAGAGCCAGCCAGCGCGCCGCGAACAACGCTCCCAGCGTGCCCAGGATCAGCAGCGTGTGGCCGCGAAAACTCCGCACGTCCGCAATCGCCCCGATCAGCACAAAAAAGAACGAGCGCACCAGAAACGCCAGTTCGGAGTGAAAACTCAGCAGCGATTCCTGCGACTGCAAAGATACCGACTCCTCTTCCACTTCACGGAACCGCGGATCCATCCCCGGAAAGTTCGACAGCGTCAGGCCGAAAGCCAGTACCGCGATCAGCCCACTCGCGCCCAGGGCCTCGGTGCCCGCATACAGCACCAGCACAATCGAGAAGGTCATCACCTGCCAGAAGCGGGCCTCCGCCATCACGGGCAGCAGGCGCGACCACAGAATTCCCGCCGCAGTGGCGAACACCACCGCAACTCCCACCTGCGTCAGCCAGGCTTCGCAGAACGTGCTGGGCCACCGCACCGCCCTGGCTCCCCGCGCCCAGCAGCAGACCCACCGTCAGCACTGCGAGCACGTCGCCCCAGGAAGCTTCCAGCATCAGCGTGACCCGCACCGGCTCACGCGCTCCCAGTTGTTGCAGCACCGGCAGCACGACGGTGCTGCTGGTGCATCCCAGCACCGCTCCCACCGCCAGCGCCGTGGTGAGCGGCAGTCCCAGACCCTTGTGGACAATCAGCCCAACCAACGCAATGCTGAAGCCGTAAGCCAGCACCGCCAACAACACGCTGCCGGCAAAATGCCGCAAGGTGCGGCGCAGGTCCAGGTCGAGCCCGCCCTCAAAAAGCACAAGGATGATGGCCAGTGTGCCCAGCACATTCGTAGTCGAGGAAAGATGCGCCGGATCCACAAAACCCAGCACTGGACCCAGCACCAGTCCCAGCGCCATCAGCACCAGCACGTCGGGCACGCGAGTCACCCGGAAGACGCGGTTGGCCAGAAAAGCCAACATCAGCAGCGCGCCGACCAAGCCGAGGATGAGTGCGGTAGACACTGTTGGAAGGAGAGTTGAGCGCCGATTGTCGGCCGCGCACTCGCGACCTGTCAAACAGGCGTGAACGCTCGAAAGCTCCGAGCAAGATGCTGACGCCCTGAATCTTAAAGTGCTGAGTAGCCCGATCCTATGGGGTTGCGAGCCGAGAATCGCCTTTTCACATACAACTGGGCCAATGCATGCGATGACTGCCGAAGCTGATCGGCCGGAACGGCCGTCCTCGCTTGGGACTGCTTCTCAAAAGACGACCGTGAACAAAGCCATCCCAGTGACGCCGCCGGACCCCGCCGGCGCTCCCGGGAGACCACCTTTTAGCGATACCCCAAAGCTGATGTCCCCAGGACGCTGCGCCGCGATCTTCCCCGCCGCATCAATGGCCGCTTTAATCGGGGTCAAGTACGGAGTGAACTGCTGCACCGTCTTTACCGGATTGGTGAAGTCGACTTTGTTCGCATTGGACAAAACTCCACGCACCGCGCTTTCGCCTTGCTGGAACACGTTCGCGACGTCGGACAGATTCGGCGACTGGCGGCCGATGGTGAAAGTCATGGTCCAGTTATCGTTGACAGGATCGATCTTGGCGGCGAACGTCATGCCCGAGATGTCGGTCTTTAACTCGAGTGTGCGATCCCAGCCCGCGGTGACCTGTGCCTTTGCATCGCCCTTGCCCGCGGTCACGGCCGCGCCGGTGAATGAGATGCCTGCGCTCGCTCCATCTCCTACCCACTTGAGTTCTGTGGGTACGGAGCCAAGCGTTTTCATGAGAGCCTTTAAGCGGTCCAGTATCTCGGGGTCGCCGGCCCGCACGGGAGCGGCGCCCGCGTTTGCCGGAACCGCAGAGCCAGGAGTGCCTTGCCAGTTCACCGGTAAAAAGCTGTGAGTCTCGGCCCATTTATGGATTTCCCAGGCGATGTCGCCGTTATCCATCTCCGAAATTTGGGTCCCCAATTCCAGACGCGCCATCAGAATGATGTCGCGTTCCGGGCGCATCCGCAGGCTGTCGGTGTTCTTCAATAGCCAATCCCGCAGTACTTGTGTGGGAGTGACCCGCATCAGCATTAAGTCGCCGCCCATAAATGATTCCTCTCTATAAAAGCAGCCGCCCGCGCTGCGGCTCTCGCGATTGCATCCCGCAGTCGTTCCTGCGAGCGCTTGAAAAACTACTGCAAGTCCTGTGGGATCCTGACGCCAAGATGGAGAGTAGGCGCCCAAAAAACTCGCCCACCGTTAGACCGTACTAAAGCCTCCAAAACTATACCGATTCTCGCCGTCGCTTGCGTTTGGGGGGAAGCGAGAGTGTGTCCGATGAAATTATCCTACTCTTACGACCGGAGCGGCAAAGAAAAATGACGTGGACCGGTTTCGCAGCCTACAGGAGGTTCCAAGGTTCTCGATCAGCTCGTCCGCCACACGGCAAGGACAACAGGAATGAGTCGTCACGCTTTTCTCCCAGCACTGCTCACGTCCGGGCAAGCAGGCCGCCAAGTTTGCGAACGGCGCGCGGAATCTCCGCAACATCTGTGCTGCCAAAACCCAGGATGAAGCCCGACCGCGTAGCCTCTCCCAGGTAGTTCGGAGAGAGAGGCCATATCCACAGATTCTCGCGCGCGGCTCGCTCGGAGATTTCTACATCGTGAATCTTGTTCGGCAGGGTCACGGTCAGATGCATTCCAGCTTCCCCGCCGAGCACTTCGACCATGGTCCCAAGTTCTTCGCGGATGCTATCGACCAGCGCGCTCCGGCGTTCGCGGTAGAGAACCCGCATCCTGCGGATGTGGCGCGCAAAATGGCCTTCGCCAATAAAGTCCGCAAGCACTTCCTGAAAAAAGCTGGGAGGGCCAAGATCCATCGCCCGGCGGACGGTGAGAAAGGCGTCGACCAGGTCCGGTGGAATCACGATATAGCCCAGGCGCAAGGCAGGAAATAAGACCTTGCTGAAGGTCCCTACATAAATCACGCGAGCGCTGGCGTCGAGCCCTTGCAACGACGCGATCGGCAGGCTCTCGTATCGGTACTCGCTGTCGTAATCGTCTTCAATAATCCAGCTCCCCGTGGCCTGGGACCACTCCAGCAGCTGAAAGCGGCGCGAGGCGCTCATGGTAACGCCCAGCGGGTATTGATGCGAGGGCGTTACAAACGCGGCCCGCGCCTTGGGACATCTGCGGATTCCCGCGGCAACATCCAGACCCTCTCCGTCTACCGGAACTGGTACCAGACTGCAGCCATTCAGCGCGAAGGCATCTTGTGCCAGCCGATAACCCGGCTCTTCCACCCACACGGAACTCCCCGGATCGAGGAGAACGCGAGCCGAAATCTCCAGCGCCTGCTGCGACCCGGCGACGATCATCACCTGATCGGCTTCGCAATGCAGCGCTCGCGCCGTTCTCAGATAGCTGGCGAGGGTTTCCCGCAGAAGCTTGAAGCCGGTCTGGTCGCCATAATGAAACGACGCCGCGTCCATATTTCGACAGCGGCGCGCCACCAGATTCGACCACACGTGCAGAGGAAATTGATCGGAGGCGACTTGCCCCACGCCAAACGCTCCCGGGCCGCGCAGCCAGGGGAACCGTTGAACACGGCGAACGTTCGGATGACGCGCCACCTGCCGGGGTGCGGAGCGGGTTGCCGCGAGTCGCGCATTCGTTGGCCCGCTCCTCGTTGGTCCGCTCCTGGTTGGTCCACTCGAGGTGAGTTGGTCTGGAAGAAGGCTCGAGACCACCGTGCCCGCACCAACCCGGCTCTCAAAATAGCCTTCCGCCAGCAGCTGGGCGTAGGCATTCAGTACCGGGAACCGAGAAACTCCCAGCTCAGTCGCGAGCACTCGGGTTGAGGGAATTCGCTGCCGGGGGCGCAGGCTGCCGGTGACGATGGCCGTGCGGTATGCATCATAGATTTGAGTGTGCAAGGCTTTGGCAGCTTTGCGGTCGACCGCGATCACGGGAACAATTCCGGAGGCTGCTCTCTTCATGCGGGCGGATCATAATGGCTATGTCCAAATCCAGTCAAGTGGGTATTGTTTCTGACCACTTTGAGGGCCATTATGGCAACAGCGATCTTCGAAATCAGTGATCTTTGGAATCAATGATTTTTCGAAATCGATGATTTTCGAGATCGATGACCTTCGGATCAATGATCTTCCCTGCCCCGTGCAGGGCCGAACAGGAACCCTATGGGAGTATCAATTGTTGCCAAACCCGCATCCGAACAAACGGCTTCACTGGTAGAAGCCTTCCCACCGTTGCAACGGTTCACAAGCCCGATGCAGCCCCGCATCGCCTTCAAGGTGAAGGGACGCATCCTCTTCATCAATCCTGGTGAGGTGGTCGCCGTGCAGTCGGAAGGCAACTATGTGTGGCTGCGGCGGGAATCGATTTCCCATCTGCTGCGTGAGTCGCTCTCCGTCGTGGCTCAAAAGCTGGAGCCTCACGGGTTCATTCGGATTCATCGCTCGGTGCTGGTAAACGCGTCATTCGTGGAAGAAATCAGGCCCTACCCTACGGGAGAATATGGTCTCCGGGTGAAAGGTGGGAAAGAATACACGGTCACCCGCACTTACAAGCGGAATCTGAAATCCCTGGCGGCATTCTGGCTCGGCACCGGAGCGTTGTTCTCCGACTGAGAAAACGATGCCGCGTGATTCGGGATTGCGGTGAAGCCCCGAATGGGGTAATCATTTGTGCAGATCGAATTCCCTGCTCAAATGTTCTCTCAGAGGGATGAACCGATGTCCACTATCACCAGACGATCTTTCCTGGAGATGGCCGCCGCCATGGGCGCGGTTGCAGCCTGGGGCAGTCCGTTTGGATCGAAGTCCAGCCTCGCATGGCGCGAACGTCGCGATCTTTTTCCTCAGGGAGTCGCATCCGCGGACCCCGACAGCAACAGCGTTCTGCTGTGGACCCGCCGACCGCCAGCTGAAAGATCCGCTGAAGAACCGGCGCCGAAATCGAAGGTCATAAAACTGCACGTCGAAGTTGCCGAAGACGCGCAGTTCACTCGTGTTGTAGCAACGGCTGCGGCCCCGGTTTCCGCAGCATCCGACTGGACCTGCCGGGTGCTGGTGGGCGGGCTGAAGCCCAGCCGCGTGTATTGGTACCGCTTCACCGATTCCGACGGCCTTGGCAGCCGCGTGGGTCGCACCATCACCGCGCCCGACGTGGACGACGCGAGAGCGGTGCGTTTTGTGTTTGTAAGTTGCCAGAATGCGAACCAGGGCGCGCAAAACGCCTACCGCAGAATGATTTTCGAAGATGAGCGCGCTCCCGAGCCGGAGCAGATCGGCTTCGTACTTCACCTCGGCGACTTCATCTACGAACTTGTCTGGTACCCCGAGGACCGTCCCCAGGGAATGTACGATCGCCGCCTGCGCGACATTGTCCGCTATCCGCATGGCGAAAAGATTCGCGACTTTCACATCCCAACCACGGTGGAAGATTATCGCGCCGTCTATCGCGGGTATCTGGGCGATCCCGATCTGCAGGACGCACGCGCGCGCTGGCCCTTCGTCAACATGTGGGACAACCACGAATTCAGCTGGCTGGGCTGGCAATCCCTGCAAAGGTTTGGAGGGAAAAATCTTCCGGCGCAGACCCGCAAAGTTGCGGCTAACCAGGCGTTCTTCGAATACCAACCGGCGCGGATCACGAAACCCAGCGGGCCGTCGCTCGATCGTTTCGATCCTCCGCCGGTAGTCGATGCGCCGATCACTCGCTTTGACGAGCACGGCCTCGGACAGGAACCCAACAACCTTGCAGCCATCGGCAGCCTCAAAGGTTACCGCGCCTTGCGCTGGGGACGGAACGTGGAGCTAATCGTCACCGACCAGCGCAGCTATCGCTCTGAAACGCCTACCGATCAGCCCGAGGCAAACCCTCTTTCGAGCGACGACTTCCCCGAGTTCATGCCGGAAGACGCCATGGAAATTCTCGATGCCGGCCGCACCTACAATGGCGGACGGCCGCCGGCATCCATTCGTTTCGGTAGTGTGGAGATCGAGAACTCTTGGAAAGACCGGCCCGCGCAAACAATTCTTGGCGCCGAACAAAAAACCTGGTTCCTCGAGCGCCTACTCAGCTCTAAAGCGACCTGGAAGATTTGGGGCAACACCACCGCCACGCTCGACATGCGCGCCGATCTGCAAAATCTGCCGAAAGGAAAAGGCAAGCCATGGCCGGTGAACGGTTACGCCACTTCCCCGCTGGGAGATCACGGCACGGCCTACGTGGAGCGCGGTGAGATCTACGACTTCGTCCAGGCCAACGGCATCACCGGCTTTGCCACGATCGCCGGAGACCGCCACAGCTTCTGGGCAGGACTGGCCGCGAAGTCTCTGCCGCCAAAACCTTTTGTTCCGGTTGGCATCGCGTTTGTGACCGGCTCCATCTCCGCACCGACAATAGTCGAGGCACTGGAACATGCTTTGCCGAAAGACCATCCGCTGCGATCACTCTATGTCGGACAAGCACCGGCGGATCACACTCCGCAGCCCACATTAAATTTGCTCGTGCGGCACGGGGTGCGGTCGTGTTTCGAATACTTGCAGTCCGGCGATATCGCGAAGGCCCGAGCGCTTTCCAATCCCGACCTGTCGCCGCACGTTTCGTTCATCGACATGGGGGGTCATGGCTACTCGGTGGTTCACGCTACCAGCGAATTTATCGAAACGGAATTCGTCTGCATTCCGCGCCCGCTCGAACGCAGCAACCGTCCCGATGGAGGCGCTCTCAGCTATCGCGTTAAATCTCGCACCACTCTCTGGAAAAATGGCGAAGCGCCAAAACTCCAGATCCAGATTCTCGAAGGCGACCCAAAATTCTCGGTGTGATTCGCGCGGCGCCCCGATAGCGGTTATCATGCTGTCCGGCCTCTCGGCTCGGCCACACACAATTCAGGAAGTTCAAAATGCCGCAAAGTAACCGCGTCGTTGCAATCCCGCGTTGTTTGAGCATCGCAGTTCTGGCTGGCGTGACCGGGATGATCACGCAGGACATGATTAATCCCGCATTCGGCCAGTCTGCTCCGCCAGCACAACACACCGAACGCCCGGCCCCGCCCACGCGCGACCCGAACACTCCCGGCTATGTCACCGCGAAGGAATTGCCCGACGGCTCCGTCCCTCCCGCGACGGCGGACGGCAATTTCATCATCGGCCCGAGCCATCCTGCTAGTCCGGCTGTTACTCCAGAGATGACCGCCGCGAGCGGCGTGCCCAAAGGAACGGTGATTGAGTTCACGATGAACTCGTCGGCGAGCAAAATCTATCCCGGCATTGCGCGTGACGCAAACACCTTCGGAACCGCCGATCCCACGGACCCGGCAAAGCTGGTCGTGACCACCAGCCATCCCGCTCCCTACACGCGAAAAGTGGCCGTCTATGTTCCGAGCCAGTACATCCCCGGCAGCGTCGCGCCTTTCATCGTCGGAGCCGACGGACCCGACGGCTTGCTCTTCTCAACTCTGGACATTTTGATCGCCCAACATAAAGTCCCGGTGATGATCGCCATTTCTATCGGCAACGGTAGCGGAGACGCGCAGGGAAGTGAGCGCGGCTTTGAATACGACACCATGTCGGGCGTCTATGCCGAGTTCGTGGAAAAAGAAGTTTTGCCCCTGGTCGAAGCGCAGGCGCACGTGAAGCTCACGAAGGACCCTGACGGCCGGGCAACCATGGGCGGCAGCTCAGGAGGCTCCTGCGCCCTGATCATGGCGTGGTATCACCCAGAGCTCTATCACCGCGTGCTTACCTACTCGGGAACATTCATCAACCAGCAGTGGCCTTACAATCCGCAAACCCCGCACGGCGCCTGGGAATTTCATGAGCATCTCATCCCCAACAGTCCCGGCAAAGCCCCTACGAATCTGGATGGAGGTTGGCGACCGCGATCTTTTCAATCCCAACGTGATGCGCGACAACATGCACGATTGGGTTCTGGCCAACGAGCGTATGGCGAAAGTACTCGCCGATAAGGGCTATCACTATCAGTTCGTCTTTGCCCGCAACGCTGGGCACGTTGACCGTGCGACGAAACAGCAGACTCTTCCGGAAGCGCTCGAATACCTCTGGCAGGGCTATCGATCTTCCGCGGCCAAGAACTAATTCCGCCGGATCGCATTCGCCCGCTTATGAATTTGCCGCTTTGAGCTGTTGCAGAAGCCGGATCACCAGGAACGGCAAAAACACGGCGGAAACCAACCCCAGATAAGTGTGGGCCAGTATCTCTTCGGCAAGCCGAGCCTGCAGATTCGGCAGGCCCGCCGAGAGCGTGTGACTCAAGGCACTTCGGAGAAGAATGCTGAGTCCCCCAACCACGAGGACGGGAAGCGACCCCAGGCATACCGCCGCCGCGGGCCTTGGTTTGGCCGATTGCAGATACGCCACCCGCAGATAGAGACAGGTGTCGAGCAGAAACGTGAACACCATCATGATCGGCATGAGCTGGGCATGCTGCCAACTTCGCACGATCATCCGTGGAAAAAATTCCGGAGAAAAGATGAGCAGCAGGCCAAATATCAAAGAAAGCACCGCCACCGCGCCGGACGCATCCGCCATGCGCACCACTGCAATCTTACGCGGCGTTTTCGCTGGAGCTGCCAGAGCTGGAGCGGGCGCAGTCGCGCTCATTGGCCCACCACCTTTGCGAAACGGTCCAACAGAATTTCCAGCACCGCGGCCATACTGAAGACCAGAAGCGCCAGGTTCCGCGAGTCCCGCCAGGCCCGCTCGGGACGTTGATCGCCGCCGCTAGCCTGCCGGCAGTAGGTCTCCACCCACACGCTGACCGCCATGATTCCGCTCAAACCCATAATGACCGAGCCCAGCGCGACCGTGTGAGGCATGAACTGAGACTGAAGCAGATTCCAGATCACCGAGCAGGCCAGGATCAGGCTGGGAAGACCTAACTCTCCGCGCTGGAAAAGCTGCTGCGGCTTGAGATGAAGTTCCTTGCCGTGCTGATAAACCCAGGTGCGCGAGATCGCCCAAGGCAAAAACACGACCGGGATCAGGTATAAGCCCATCCACAGCAACCACTTAAGCGAATTCCAACCCAGCATATCTTGTCTCATTGCTGCACCCACACATTTCCGCTCTGGTTATAGAGGCGCCAGCCGCGGATTTTTCCGCTCGGTCCAATCACCGAGATCGCCCGCGAGCTGTACATGTCGCTGGGACGAGTGAGGTAAATAACCCCGCTGTTGAAGTTGCCCATATCATCCTGTGCGGAGCCGTCAGGATAGAAAATCAAACAAGGCTGGCCAGCCTCGACCGCCGTGCACGCGTTAAACGCGACAGCCTCCGTTCCGTTGCTCAGGCTCTCCGGCCCGGGATTAGGAAAACCCGCCTGCACTGCGAATTGCATGTCGGTAGGCAGGGTATACGTGGCCACCGTTGTGGGAACCGGCGATGCAGTCCCTGACCAATACTGGACGGTGATCGTTCCTGGAGTCGAGAACAGGAGAATGTAGCGCCGCGTCTGGGTGATGGCCAGGCTTCTGTAGTTGCTGATCACCGAGAACGTAGTGTCGTAGGCAGCATCCACATGGCTTGCCCTAAGCAACGGTGTCAGCGCCATGAAAGTCACGCCCGCCATGGTCAAGACAATGGCGACCGTGATCACCAATTCCATCATGCTGAACCCGCGATTTTTTCCCAAGGTCATAGATCGCTGTTGCGGGATAAACACGACAACACGGTGCCGCCGATCAGGCGCATTCCGCAGCTACGCGGACGGTCACGCCCGGGGGGATACTGCTCCGTTGCTATCCTAGGAGGGGTCGGGGGGCGGTCAAAGTAACTATGGTCCAATTCCGGGATTGGACCTTTTTCCGTTTTCGGGCCTGAATGTCTTCGGGTCAGCCGAATCGGGTTACCGAATGTCGTCGATTCCAGGTTCGACCGTCTTGCGCGGGAGGATCCAGCCCGACCCTTCGTTATCCCCTGTTCCAGTGTTTGCTGGTTTGGTCGAACATATTTGTCGGCAGGTCAAAGCCGGCGGCCTTGAGTCTCTCGGAGAACCTGGGCCTCACGCCCGAGGCGTTGAAGGTTCCCAGTACGCGGCCTTCGGAGGAGACTCCCTGCTTCTCGAATAGGAAGAGATCCTGCATGCTGACCACGTCACTTTCCATGCCAGTGATTTCGGCAATCTGGGTGAGACGGCGCGTTCCGTCGCTGAAGCGCGCAATCTGAAGCACCAAACAAACTGCCGACGCGATCTGTTTTCGAATCGCCTTCTCGGGCAGGTTCAGGTTCGCCATCATGGCCATGGTCTCCATGCGGGCGATCGCGTCGCGCGGGCTGTTGGCGTGAATCGTAGTCATGGATCCGTCATGGCCGGTGTTCATGGCTTGCAGCATATCGAGAGCTTCCTCACCGCGCACCTCGCCGACCACGATCCGGTTCGGCCGCATGCGCAGACTGTTGATCACGAGTTGCCGCGCCTGCACTGCGCCCTTCCCTGCCACGTCGGCGGGCCGGCATTCCAGCCGGACAACGTGGCGTTGCTTCAGTTGCAGTTCCGCCGAGTCTTCAATCGTGACAATACGTTCTTTCGAAGAAATGTAGCCGGAGAGCACGTTCAGCAACGTGGTCTTACCCGACCCAGTCCCGCCGGAAATCACGATGTTAAGGCGCGCCGCCACCGCAGCCTTCAACAACGCCAGCATCGGCGCAGTTAGCGTCTGATTGGCCAAGAGGTCATCTTCGGTGATCGGAGTGTGGCCAAAACGCCGGATCGAAAGATGCGGGCCATCAATCGCCAGCGGCGGAATAATCACATGGATACGGGATCCGTCGGCCAGTCGAGCATCCACCATGGGAGACGATTCGTCCACGCGCCGTCCGATGGCAGAAACAATCTTTTGGATGAGCCGCATCAGGTGCGCGTCATCCTTGAACGTGATCTTGGTCTCTTCCAGAATGCCGGCGCGCTCCACGTAAACCAATTTCGCGCCGTTCACGAGAATGTCGCTGATCGACGGATCTTGCAGCAGCGGCTCAAGCGGCCCCAGGCCGAACATTTCATCCAGGATCTCCAGCGATAGTTGCTCTTTGTCCGGAGCGCTGAGCGGCGCCTTAAGCCGCGACACCGCGTCCTGGATCACGGCAAACACCTGCGCCCGCGTTCGTTCGTCGGGGGCAGCGGCAATTCTTTCCAGATCCACCTTGTTCAGGAGGTAGTGATGGATGACGTTCTTCAGCTCCAGATAGACGCGAAGGTCCGCCCCGCCATACTTTTGGGCGTTAACTGATTTCGCGCCGATCGAGTTCGCGCCGCCCGAGGCCGATTTGCCCGATGCCGCCGGGCTGAACATAGTCGACGGAAGTCGATTAGAAGCAGCCATTTACCCCCACGATCAAGAGCCAGAATTATAGGAGTCGCGGTAGGGGAAAACAATCAAGTTCCATCGCCGCAAGAATCACATTTGCCCGATTGACCAAATCGAACCCCACAGTCCTTTCGGACCCTGCCGATTTTAGGTTAATAACTATCTAAAAACACAGGGCTTACGTAGATTGCCATGAATTGCTGCGAGGTCCCATAACGTGCTGAAACGTGACCAGTTGCGACCGGTTGGATAGCAACCCGTGGCACCTGGGTCGGACCGCAGGTACGAAATCAGGCACAGTTTATTTCGTTTTATTTTCGCTTTGGCTATCTGCCATAATTCTTCCATGTGTGGCCGCTATCGCCTCTCCCGCCGCAAGCAGATTGTCGCGGAACACTTCGACTCCACCGACGAAGAGGACTGGAGCCCCCGATACAACATCGCTCCTACTCAGCCGGTCCCCATCATCCGCCAGCATCCCAAGGAGCCGCGTCGAGAACTGTCGCTGGTCCGCTGGGGCCTGATCCCATCGTGGTCGAAGGATGCGTCGAGCGCGGCCAGGATGATAAATGCCAGATCGGAAACGGCGGCGACTTTGGCCGCGTTTCGCGATGCGATGAAGTCGCGCAGGTGCATCGTGCCTGCGGATGGTTTTTACGAGTGGCAGCGAACCGGAAAAAACAAGCAGCCGTTTTGCTTCGAGGTTCGCAATGGTGAACTGTTTGCATTCGCCGGGCTGTGGGAGCGATGGCAGGATCCGGCTGGCAACTGGGTTAAGACATTCACGATTCTGACGACCACAGCGAACGCCGTCACCGCAGCCGTACACGATCGTATGCCGGTGATTCTCCATCCCGACAACTACGACCTTTGGCTCGATCCCGGATTCACCGATGTAGCGGCGGTGTCTGAGATGTTGCAGCCATTCGATGCGGCGGCGATGCGTTGCCATGCGGTGAGCGCGCGGGTCAACAGCGTGGCAAACGATGACGCGGAGTGTGCCGTACCCGTGGAGATCGCGCAGGAACAGGCGCGGCTGTTCTAATGCCGGCGTAACCAGTCATCGAAGCTCCGCACCCGTGCGCTGGAACCAATCTTAGTTGAACTCGTACGCCCTACCGCACCCGCTCAGGTCCGGCTGTTTTCTGCCCTGGCTCATGCTGATAATTTCACTAACCCTTAACACTGCTTGAACCGTTGATTCACAGAAGTAAGCTAAAGTCTGGCTTCCTGAACGCGGGGTGGTCTGCTGCACCCGAGGCCGCCCCTTTTTCAGCAATCTCACTGTTCGCTGGTGGACCGATGCACGACTTCTTTGTCCATCCGAAGACTCGTAGAACCGATTGGTGGACGATCGCGTTATTGCTCCTGACCGTGGCGAGCTTTGCCGGAGCCGGTGCAACATTCTGGATGAAGTGAAGATGGCACGGGCCACGGGTTCGGTAGCACAGTGCTCCATCATGGTTGAGCGCAGCTTCGTCGTCTTGAGGCATGAGGGCAAAGTGCCCGTGATGGCGTCATGCGCCAAGTGCCAACGCAAGTTTTTCACTCCGGCTCAGTTGGCGAGTGACGCTGTGATTGCCGAACGGTACTTGGCCCACAAGTTCGATCTGCACAGATGCCCGGAAGGCAAAGGGCGCGAGCGGTCGCCGATCAGCACCTGATCCAGCATTGGTCGAAGCTTGGCATTTCTTTCGGTTTGGTCGGATGTCGACGCGGCCAGCTTCGTTAGGAACGTTCGGTAGAAAGGGAGAGACATGGAACATTTGACGATGACCGACAAGCAAAAGCTCAGCGAAGAAATTGTTGGGTCGTGTTTGGAGTCACGGGCGCGGTTCATTACTCGACAGGCTGCGATACGACGGATTGAACAGCAGATTCTATCGGGGCATTTTTCCGAGAAGGACCAGAGGCGTCTTTGCGAACTAAAGGGTCTCGATTGCGATAGTCGCAACCTACGGCTTTGACTTTTTGGGGCGAAGCGGACGGGCCGCATCCCTTCATTCTGATGAAGGACGCGGGGCACAGTTCCATTGGGATAACTGCAAGCTACGTGCATCCCCAGGCTGACGCAATCGATAGCGTCTTCACGCAAGCTGTGTTCGAGAATTCCCGAGGCGGAGGAAAACAGGTGGCACAAAAATTGGGCACAGTCGAAAAAGCGCCGGAAAAAAAATGTTGGCAGGTGGGAAGAGAAAAGCTCTCAACCCAGCATGAACATTGTGGCTAAGTGGTGCCGGGAGGGGGAATCGAACCCCCACAGTCCTTTCGGACCTGCGGATTTTAAGTCCGCTGCGTCTGCCAATTTCGCCATCCCGGCTCGCGCCTATTCTATCCCACACACTTTTCGCACCCCCCGGAGATGACATCCCGAATCGCGCCGAAGGCGCGGTCAGAGCTTGCCCTGCGCGAAGTCGATGGGGACCCTACGTCCGCCGCACACTGCCTCCGGCGTAAACCGGACCGCAATGGAAAGTGTGGAGCACCCAGTGCAGTTGGGGATAGCGTATAAAAGGCTAGCGTATAAAAGGCTGAAGGAGCGGCTGCAGTAGCCGACAAGCTCGCAGACTCGCATCGGCAAGATTGTTTCCGAAGATTGTTTCCGAAGATCCCTTTTTGCGCCCTTAAGCGCGGTTTGGGACACGAGAATGAGCGACGACATCAAAAAACCGGCAACAGAGATCCAATCCTCAGAAGTCATTATGCGCGTGAAGGAGATTCAGGCCTCAATGGTTGAGTCCGCGAAATCACGGTTCCGCGAATCCGAGTTGGGCCACTTGCGCGCGGTGATCAGGATTACCGTCGAATTCCACGACTACCTGGAAAACGGGAGCGTTGAGATTGCGAGGAGCATACTGCATGGGCCGCTGGCGAAATATGTCCCAGACGCGCAGAGTGCCAGCGCAGACCCATTCAACAAATACGATCTGGGATTCGTATGCAGGTCAATTCGGTCGGGCGTCAACTCCTTCTGTACGCTGAACACAAGCTACCGAATGCTGGATGGCGCGATCGACAGCATGGTCGAATGGGGCGTGACCTCATCCCGGGAGTCGTTCCAAAAGCATTTTGTCTCAATGTTCAACAAATTTACTCAGGAGGCAAACTTCGAGAGCAAGTGTCGGCTTCTCCTGGATCTCTTTAAACTACAGATCGTCTTTGCCGGCATTGCCTATGACGACTGAGGATGGATCCCGAAGGCGAGGATTTCAGAGGGGAAATGGTCGAAGCCCGTGACGGCTACGCCGATCCCGCGGTGGCGGCGAGCCCCCGCTGCTTTCGTAATTCTTCGTGGAATGAATCGCTGGGAACCGCGCCCTGCTTGCGGAAGAGATTTAGCAGCGGATCCTCGGATTCCGCCATTTCGCTGCTGCGCTTTTGGCTGGGCTCAGCGTCGGATTCCAAGCCCTCAGGCTCTACCATCAGCTCCGGCAAAACGTCCCGGTTCTGGGTGAGCACACTGAGGAACTTTTCCACCGCGTGGCGATGTTCGGGAGTGGTTTGCGAGAACTCCACGCCCATGCCTTTTTCCGGGTGCATCACTCTCACCACGCCTTCCGCGCGCATTTCCGCGCTGCCCGCGCGCATCGAAAGAGTCACGCGCGTGGACACCGGAAATGGCGACGAAATATCCAGATAACAACCGCCCAGGCTCAGATCGGTCAGCTGGCAGCGCACCGGCGGATCATCCTGCTCGGTCTCCGGCGAGTTACGCTTGAGCCAGTCGCACAATTGCCGCGACGCCTCGGGGGCGACATCCAAGAAGCGCAGGCCCGCCTGGGCCATATTGCCTTCCCAGGCGAATTCCGTAGACAGTTCGAATGAGGTTTCGGTCCCGGGAAGGGTAAATGCCACTTTCCACAGTCCGGTGGGCCGCTGGCGGCCCGGAATCCGCACCGCCATCCCGCCCTCGCTCAGGTCGGTGGTGGTCACGCGGAGGGTAGCGTCGGAATCAACTTTGCGGATCAGTACGGGAATTTGTACGGGAATCCGGAAATTTCGCCGGCGCTCGCGCTTCATCAGGGCTCGTGCCGCCCGGAAACTTGATTTGGCGCGCTCGGTCGAAACCGGCTTGTAGAGAACGAAGTGCGCTCCCAGATCGAACACCGAACGCAATCCAGTCGCCGCGTCTACTACCGCGACTGCCACTGCCCGCTTGTTGCAAAGGGCGCTCCGGGCGCTGCGCAGCACCTCCGCTGACCGGGGATCGGCGCAATCCACAATGATGGCCTCAAACCGCTCGCGGGTCAGCTTGCGCAAGGCGCTGTCGGCGTCGGCGCACAGCTCTACGCCAATCTCGAGGTCGCCCAGGGTCCGGCGCAGCACTCGCACGATCTTGTCATCGGAGCAAAGCACCAACGATTTCAGAGTCATGGCTCGCTCTGTCCCCGCCCAGGTGTTTACAGGTTGGGAACAGCTTGTGATCCAGTCGAGGAAGAAGTCCTCATTGCACTCTACGGCTTCGCGTATCTCGCGAGCAATGGCCCGCGAGCGTGGCGGGTTACGACCGTAACTCTCCTATATACGGCATTCGGAAAGTGCTCCGGGCGACAATCCGCTGCGCCTGGCACCCCTGGATCTTGTCATCCCGAAGGAGCAGGAAGAACAGGAGGGACCTCCGGCACAGGCCTGCGCCACCGGCCGGCTTCAGCTAGAGCTGTCGCCGTTGTTTAGGCCGTAGGCGTTGCCCATCCATGCTGACGAGGTTGGGTGCGTTCTTGCTCCCAAAATCGATTCGTGGTGTCGTGTTCCCGAATCGGCACCCTCACGGCCCAGAACCATCCTGTTTACAATCATTTACAATGATTTCATTCAACCGCGCCCGCACAAATTCCGTTGACTTTCACCCCAAAATCACCGTAAGATACTGAGTCTCCACTCCAGTAGCTGGGTCAGACAGCAGGATATCTAGCCGGGTCTAGTTGTCCTTCGGCGGGTTCTGCTCTGTTTGAATCCAGACGAGAACGTGGAGAATCATATAGTTAGGCGCATTTCGTATTTGTGGCAATTTGATTCCCCCGAGGCAGAAAGGCACTTTTCATGGCCAAGAGACGCGGAAATCCCAACTGGGGCAAGCCGGAGCCGATCGGCCCCATCGTCCCCACCATCACTGAGTTTGAGCAAGTTGTGCGTGAATATAAGCTCTCTCCCGACCAATACTTGCGGTCTACCCGCCTGCGGGAGTGGGCACGCCGCAACAAGAATTCGAAGTACATTCCCGAGCCTCTTCTGGAAGCCTGGGGATTCGAAATCGAGTCCACGCTCTAAACCAAGCGTCGGCAAGGACTTGAAGTTTAGAAGCTTCGCTGAACGTTCGAGGGTCGCTCGCAAGAGCGGCCTTTTGTATTTACCCTGGTGGTCAGTGACTAGTTGCCAGTGGTCAGTCCTCGCGCATAGGCTAAGCTTTGCTCGACTTCGTGCAAATCCGGCCGGCGGAGCTGTTTGCCTTTCTCGCGGCCATTGCGTTCGCTGCCGGCCTTAATCTCTATGCCACGGTGGCCTTCCTGGGATTGCTGGGACGTTTTGGCCATCTGCCGTTGCCTTCTGGTCTGCATCTGCTTGAGAACTGGGTCGTCATTGGTGCCAGCGGCGCGCTTTTTTTCATTGAGTTTTTTGCTGATAAGGTTCCGGCGTTTGATTTGGTATGGAACGCGCTGCACACGTTTGTTCGAGTTCCCGCGGCCGCGTTTATTGCTTACGAAGCTACCAAGCCGCTTTCGCCCGAGCAGCAGCTGTTCGCCACTTTGTTGGGAGCCGTTGTCGCGCTCGCCGCTCACGGCGGCAAAACTGCGGTGCGAGCTGCGGTTACGCCCTCACCGGAACCGCTTTCGAACATCAGCCTCAGCGTGGGCGAGGACGTTCTAGCGGTGGGGCTGGCGTGGCTGGCTACGCGGCATCCTTATGTCGCCGCAACGCTGGTTGCCATGTTCGTAGTGATCATCGTGGCGCTAACGCGCTGGGTGGTACGAGCCTTGCGTGCGCTCTTCCGCGGCGCGGAGAAGGAACTGACGGGCGCCACGGATTGACGTTGTAGCTTGCGCGGTCAAAATCCCCACTTCTCGCAAAAGACGCGAGAAATGGGGCACCCTATGAGCCTTTGGGTTGGGGGCTTCCCGCGGGCTACTTCGACTGGTAGACGATTTTTCCGGCGACCATGGTCCACAGTACTTTTGTGTCGCGCATTTCTTCGGGAGAGATCGTCAGGACGTCGCGGTCGAGCAAGACCAGATCTGCGCGCTTGCCGGGAGCGATGGTTCCGATGGAATCGAGATTCATGGCTCGAGCGGAGTTGCGGGTGTAGGCGTAGAACATCGCTTCCCGGGGCATGTCCTGCGAAGGGTCCAGCACGCCTTCCGAACCTTTGCGCGTCTCCGCCTGATAAATTCCGCGGAACACATTTGCGGTGGAAACTGGCCAGTCGCTGGCGCCGGAAATGATGCCGCCGTTGTCGAGAATCGACCTCGCCGGATATTGCCACTTGTAGATCTCGGGGTCCAGATAAGGCTTCACAATCTCGATGGTGTCGGGGCTGGCCTCGGCCCAGAGAAGCTGCAAGGCGCTCACCACTCCCAATTCCCGGAAGCGCGGAAAATCTTCCGGCTGCACGAATTGTTCGTGGGTGATCGTGTGCGGCAGGCCGGAATTTCCATTGGCTTTGCGAGCCGCGGCAATCCCGTCCAGCGCCGCTTTCACTGCGCCATCGCCGATCGCGTGCACGTGAATGATCAATTCTTGTTTGTCGGCCGCTATGCACAGTTCGGCAAATTTTTGCGGCCGAAACAGCAGGTCGCCGTTGCGCCCCGTGTTTTTGTAGGGCTGGCTGAGATTCGCAGTCTGCGAGGGATACTCGACGACTCCGTCGGCAAAGACCTTGATGCCGGTGACGTGCAGATTGGGAACGTTCCTGTAAAGCTCGCGCGTCTTCTGTACTCCGGCAAGTTCGGCGGCCGGATCTTTCGCGAACACCTGAGGAAACGCCACGACTTGCGAAATCAGCTCGCCATGATCGGCCAGCAACTTGTAAGCCTGCAACACATAGTCAGTGGCCAAGGGATCGAGCCATGCGGTGATGCCCAGGCTGTAGTTGTATTCCAAGGCAGCGCGGCCCGCGGCTAGAAGCTCGGCGGGAGTGCGTGGCGGAAGCAGCGGCTCGATTTTTTCGGTGCCGGCATCCACCAGAAATCCGTTGGGCTGCATGCCTTTGTCTTTATCAAAACCGTAGTAGCTCCGTTCTCCGGGGGAAAGCTTCTTCAGGAAATCAGCAGTGATGCCGGCGCGTTGCAACAGGGCGCGATTCGCCCACGCCGTGTGGCCATCCATGCCGCGCAGAAGGACGCTTTGCTTCTCGTAAGCCCCGGTGCTGAACTGGGCGTTGAGAACGTCGGTGTGCGACCAGAACTCGAGCGGCATGCCGTAAATCTCAAGCACGTCGCCGCGCATGCCCCTGCCGGATTTTTTCGCGGCGTCGACAAAGGGCGCGAGCTGCTCGATCGTGTCTACTTTGTCGCTGGCGTCGGCACCAATCAGGCCGAGTCCGCCATCGATTGAGTGGCTGTGCGAATCGATGAAGCCGGGAAAAAGAGTCTTGCCTTGCAGATCAATGCGCTCGGCGTTCGCCGACGCAGACTTCAGAACCTCCGGCAGGCTGCCCACCGCGATGATCCTGTCGCCGCGGATCGCAACCGCTTCCGCATACGGGTTCTCCGGGTTGCCGGTGAATACTTTCGCGTGAAAGAAAATCCGCTCGCCGGAAGTTGCTTGAGCCCGGAGCGAAGCGGTCGCTAGAATAAGAGAGAAAAACACCGGCAACAGGGTCATCCAACGTTGTGAGAAGCGTCCCACTGAAACTCCCTTTCCTAAGCCAGTACTGCAAGATTCACGAAACGAGCACACCACTATACACAAACCCTTGGTTAGATTTTCTGGCGGACGCTCTCGGCGAAGCCCGGCCCTGTTGCAGAAAGCGAAGCCGATGATGAGCGACTTTGCTAGAATTGCTCTGATTATGGGCGTTCAGCCGCCATTTACCGACGTTCCCGATGCCCTGGAGGAAATCCACGCAGGTCGCATGATTGTTGTGGTCGACGACGAAGACCGCGAAAACGAAGGCGACCTGACTCTGGCCGCGGAAAAAGTCACTCCCGAGGCCATCAACTTTATGGCCAAATACGGGCGCGGCCTAGTGTGCCTGGCGATGACCGAGGAGCGGCTCGATCATCTGCGGATCGGGCCTATGACCGCAGAGAATACATCGCAATACGGCACGGCATTTTGCGAGGCGATCGACGCGCGCCAAGGCGTGACCACCGGGATTTCTGCTTATGACCGGGCGCGGACGATTCAGGTGGCGATTGATCCCGCGACCAAACCCAGCGATCTGGCGCGGCCCGGGCATGTTTTCCCGCTGCGCGCGCGCAAGGGCGGAGTGCTGGTGCGGGCTGGGCAGACCGAAGCGTCGGTCGACCTGGCGCGGCTGGCGGGCATGGTCCCGGCGGGAATCATCTGCGAAATCATGAAAGACGACGGAAGCATGGCCCGCGTGCCGGACCTGATCGAGTTTTGCCGCGAACACAATTTGAAGATGCTGACTGTGGCGGAGCTCATCCGGCATCGCATGGCGCACGAACGCTACGTGCACCGCGTGGGCGAGGCGCTGGTGGATACGCGCTTCGGCGAGTTCCGCCTGATTGCTTATGAAAGCGAAGTGGACGGCGGCGAGAGTCACGTGGCGCTGATTCGCGGCGAAATTGAAAACAGCGCAACTCCGGTGCTGGTGCGCATGCACGCGCACTGCCTGATGGGAGATGTTTTCGGGGCGACGGGCTGCGAATGTCACGCCACACTGGAAGGCTCGTTGCGGAGAATCGGCGAGGAAGGCCGCGGGGCGCTGATTTATCTGCATCAGACGTCGCAGGGATTTTCGATTGAGAAAGTTGGAGATCGCTCGGCGCTCAGCTTTCACCGCGGGAGGAAATTGCCTGCGCTGCTCGACAATGAAAAGCAGACGCAACGCGAGATCGGTATTGGAGCTCAGATTTTGTCAGACCTGAATCTGCGGCATATTCGCTTGCTCACAAACCGGCCAAAGAAAGTCGCGGCGCTGGAGGGATTTGGAATTGAGATTGTCGAGCAGGTTCCGGTGGAACTGGAAGCGAAGAGGGTGAAGTAAGAACAGGGGTCAGGGGCTAGGGATCAGTAACCAGCAAACGCGCCCGAAATAGAGATATCAGAACGGTTTGCGCACTACGACTTCGTTATCACGAATGAAAAACTGTGCGGAGCAGGCTTCTGAACCGCAGATCACGGGGATGAGGCCGTTGATCTGTTTGCGCGTGATGAGTCCCAGCATGCCGCAAGAAGGGCAGGAGAGCACGGCCCAGTAGGGGTCTTCCTTTTCGCCGATCTCGCCGGCGTTTTCGAGCACGAAAACCGTGCCCGGCTGCATCTGCTCCGGGATCCACTCATTCAGGATGTCCAGTTCGCTAATCATTCGTCCCCCTGCTCCTCTCGCCTGTGAACTAAACCGTCCTACTCATGAAGCCCATTCAAGAAACCCACTCATGAAGCTCTGCTATGAAGCATTTTTAGCACGCCGACGCGAAACCGGCGATGTTACCGAAGTATTCGACTTGCGGGAGACGACCTCGGCGCGCACCTGGCGCACGGCGTCGCTCAGACATACTCCCAGGATCGGCTGACTTGAATTCTTGAGAATATCCACAATCTGCTGCGCCGATGTTTCCAGATAAAGATGAGTACCGTCGGTGAGCAGATGGTATTCGGAACCGTGGCTCACGATTTCCGCGAGGCCCTTGCCGAATTCACGTCCGAGAAAACGCATTACCTTGCGCACATTTTGCAAGGAGAAACCCTTGCGCCGCAGCTCACAGATCACGGCGACTTCGGTCAGATGGTTCATGGAATACATGCGGCGATGGCCTTCACGCTCCGGCTTCACTACTCCCCGCTCGTCCCACCACTGGAGCTGGCGAGGCGTGATGCCGGTGAGTTCAATCACGTCTTGCGATGTAAAACGGTCTTGCATGTATCCCCAGTAATGTTTGAAACAAACTGCCAGCAAAATGTTTCAGCCATTTTAGGCATGAGTGGGTGGGAGTCAAGCAAAGAATCGGAGCGGGAGGGGTGACTAGGAGAGTTCCTGCAAGGACGGGCAGAGGGCGGCTCTGAGCCGCCGCCGACAAAATGGACAACTTCCAGGCGGTCGCCTTCGTTCAATACCGTTTCAGCCCAGCGGTCGCGCGGCACGATCTCGCGATTTAATTCGACGGCAACGCGATCGGGCTTCATGCCGAGAATTTCCACGAGGGCAGCGAGGCTGAACGATGCAGGAGCGTCGGGAAAAGTGCGCTCGTCGCCATTAATGTGAAGTTTCATGATGCTGGGATTTTCTCGATGCTCGCAGGACTCTTAAGGACCCATCGCCAGCGCAGACGCCCTTACTCCGCTTTGCGCAGTTGGAATTTTCGCGTGGCGGTTCGGCCTTCGTGGTTGGCCTGGACCATCAAAGACGCGTCGGGAAGCGCGGATTCTTCCACTTCGATTTTGATTTCCGCGGCGCCTCCCGAGTCGGTGACGGCCTGGGTATAGAACGGAGCGGAATCGGGGCGAGCAAAACGAAACGTCAGGCGGGCGCCGGGAACGGCTGCGCCTCCCTCGGTCACACGGAGTTGCATCGTCAGGTTGCGATCAGCGTGGACCGACTCGGCGTTCAGCCACTGCACTTCGAGTTGCTTGATTCCGGCGAGCGCTTCCGGTTCCTGCCGGTCGAGAACACTCTCGAGCTTGCCTTCGCGGATCGCGTCCAGTACGTGCCGGTGCTGTTCGCGGAGCAGTTGCTCCTTCTGCGTGTCGGCCTGTCCCTGGCCCGCGGCGGCGGCGTAGGAAACTGCCTTCTTGCCGATGCAACGTCCACGGACAAAGACCTGGGTCTGCAGCAGCAGTTCGCCTTCGCGGGCTTCGCTCTGCACGTGGTAGATGGTGTCCGCGTGCTTGACGTCGGTGTTAAAGCCAAAAATCATAGATCGCTAACTCTGGATCGCTAATTCTGCGAACTGACCGTGCGATCGGTCAACAAACCACGGCGCAAACGAAATCGATACTCAATTGTGTAGTCGAAAACCGCCGCGCGCAAGAGTCCGGGACCATCAGAGTACTCCCCTTGCAAGACGTTGGACCGAATTAGTGACGAACTCGACGGCAAAATCGCGCGCTCGCCCAATTACGCAATCATCTTATGCAATCATCCTGCGCAATCACGAGACAGGCCCTTAACTTGAGCGGCAGCTCGCTTGACACTGTTGAGTGTAACCCCATAATCTAGAACGTTTACGCGGCACCTCGCGAAAATTATATATACCTTATCGTATGCCCGACAATTACTTCGCGCGCTACCTCCCGTTCCTGATCCATATTCTGCTGGCCAGCGGAATCGCGGGCGCGATTATTACGCTTTCCTGGCTGATCGGAGAGCGTAAGCCAACGCGCGCCAAGCTTGAGGCCTATGAATGCGGCATGACGCCAATCGGCGACTCCCGCCACCGCTTCTCGGTGAAGTTCTACATGGTGGCGATGCTGTTTATTTTGTTCGACGTGGAAGCAGTCTTTATTTTTCCGTGGGCGGTGATTTTGCGCCAGCTGAAAGCGCAAGGCGAGGGGCATTTCGGGCTGTGGGAGATGTTCGTGTATATCGGCATTTTCCTGGTTGGCTTTTTCTACGTCTGGAAAAAAGGCGTTCTCGACTGGGGACTGCGCTCCTCCACTGAGCGGGGAGACGTATAAATGCCGACCGCCGCTGCTATTACTAACTTAGAGGAACTGAAAAGCCATCCCGCCGTAGCGCGCCTGCTGGCCTGGAATTCAGCAGCTGTGCAGGGCGCAAAATTTGATCGCGAGGAAATGACGATCTACGTGGATCGATCCGGCATCCGCGAGGCTTGCGCGCTTTTGCGGGACGATGCGGAGTGTGCCTTCAACTTCCTTTCCGACGTCACCTGCGTGGATTGGTATCCTTCAGAGCCGCGATTTGAAGTGGTGTATCACCTGCTTTCGATTTCTAAGAAGGAACGGGTGCGGCTGAAAGTGCGATTGGACAGCGGAAGTCCGGCAGTAGAGTCGCTGACCTCAGTCTGGCCCGGGGCCAATTATTTTGAGCGCGAAGTTTTTGATTTATTCGGCATCCGCTTCACGGGGCACCCCTATCTGCGGCGCATTTTGATGCCGGAGGATTGGGAAGGCCATCCGCTGCGCAAAGATTATCCGGTGGAGGGCTATCGCTAAGAGTTATAGCTAGAAGATATGGCTCACCTGACACCCACGCCCGTGCTCGAACCCGGTCAGGATCGCACCATGATCCTGAACATGGGACCGCAGCATCCGTCGACACACGGCGTGTTGCGCGTGCTCCTGGAAATTGACGGCGAGACCGTGGTCCGCATGATGCCGGATATCGGCTTTCTGCACACTGGGATCGAGAAAACTTGCGAGGCCAAATTTTACCAACAGGTGGTGCCGCTCACCGATCGCATCGATTATCTCTGCCCCATGACCAACAACCTCTGCTACGTGTTGGCGGTGGAAAAGCTGCTGGGGCTGGAGATTCCGCCGAAAGCGCAATGGCTACGGGTGCTGCTCAACGAGTTGACGCGCATCAATTCGCACCTGGTGTGGTTGGGAACGCACGCCATGGACATTGGCGCGCTGACGGTTTTTCTCTATTGCTTCCGCGAGCGCGAGGAAGTTTTGCGCATGTTCGAGATGGTGAGCGGGCAGCGCATGATGACGTCTTATTTCCGCGTAGGCGGAATCGCGCTGGAGCCGCCGCTGGGATTTTTCGATCGCGTACGCGACTTTGCCAGTTATTTTCCTTCGAAGGTGGATGAATACGAGAATTTGCTGACGGGCAATCCGATCTGGATGATGCGCACCAAGGGCGTCGCGGTGATGACCGCGGAAGACGCCATCGCGTTGGGAGCGACCGGACCCACGCTGCGTGGCAGCGGCGTGGACCTTGACCTGCGGCGCGACATGCCCTACTCGGGTTATGAGAATTTCAAGTTCAAAGTTCCGGTCGCGCAGGAAGGCGATGTTTTCGCGCGTTATATGTGCCGGGTGCAGGAACTGCGGGAGTCGATCGAAATCGTGAACCAGGCTCTGGCCGGCATGCCCGAGGGTCCGATCAAAGCCAATGCGCCGAAAGTGGTGCTGCCCGACCGGGAAAAAATGAAGACGGAGATGGAAGCTCTCATCTATCACTTTAAGATAATCACCGAAGGCTTCGCGGTGCCGGCGGGTGAGGTGTATCAGGCAGTGGAATCGCCGCGCGGCGAAATGGGCTATTACATTGTGAGTGACGGGACCGCCAAACCTTATCGCGTGCATATGCGCTCGGCCTGCTTCGCAAATCTGCAGACGCTGCCAAAGATGTGCGAAGGAAGATTGCTGGCGGATGTGGTGGCTGCGATTGGGTCAATCGACATTGTCCTGGGAGAAATCGACCGGTGAAGTTTTCCGAAGAATTCGAGGCGCGGTTTAAGGAGATGGTCGGGAACTATCCGACGGAGCGTTCGGCGCTGGTGCCGACGCTACTTTACATTCAAGACGAGATCGGCTACCTGAGCGATGAAGCGATTCTGGAGATTGCCGGGCGTCTCGCACTGACTGAACTCGAAGTGCGCAACGTGATCAGCTACTATTCGATGCTGACCACCAAGCCCCGCGGCAAGTTCAACGTGCAGGTGTGCACCAATATCAGTTGCATGGTGCGCGGCGGTGAGGAGATTCTGGAACACTGCGCCAAGAAACTGGGCGTGGGCCACAAAGGAACTACCCAGGACGGATTGTTTACGCTGGAAGAAGTGGAATGCATCGGGGCATGCAGCTGGGCGCCTGCGGCACAGGTGAATTACGATTTTCACGAGAACCTGACGCCGGAAAAGATGGATGCGATTCTGGACGAGTACAGGAAAAAGGCAACGCAGTAAATTTCAGATCAGATGTAGATTTCAGATTGCAGATTTCACACCCGCAGCGTTTGGTCCAAGAAATCTGAAATCTAAAATCTTCAATCAATCATGGCCGACTTGGTTTCCCATCCCGATGAGGTAAAGATCGTCTCCCGGCGCTTCGGACAGGGCGCGGCGGAGATCGATCGTTATCTTGAGCTCGACGGCTACAAAGCCGTGCAGAAGGCGCTCGGCATGGGCTCGGACGCGATTATCAATGAGGTGAAGAACTCGGCGCTGCGGGGGCGCGGCGGCGCTGGATTTTCCACAGGGATGAAGTGGTCGTTTGTTCCCAAGGCCTCGGCCAAGCCGAAGTACGTTCTGTGTAATGGCGATGAAAGTGAACCCGGAACATGCAAAGACCGGCTGATCTTCGAACAGGATCCGCATTCGGTAATTGAAGGCGTTGTGATCGCAGGCCTGGCGGTGGGCGCGGAAAGCGGTTACATCTATATCCGCGGGGAATACCGGTATTTGTCGATCATCATGCAGAAGGCCCTGCGCGATGCTTATGCCCGCGGATTTTTGGGGGCCAATATTTTTGGCAGCGGACGCAAGTTTGATGTGTATTGGCACGGCGGGGCGGGAGCGTACGAGGTCGGCGAAGAATCTGCGCTGATGGAATCGCTCGAGGGCAAGCGCGGAATCCCGCGGATCCGGCCGCCGTTTCCGGCTGTGGTTGGGCTTTGGGGCGGACCTACGGTGATCAACAACGCCGAAACACTAGCTAATGTTCCGCACATTATTCTCGGCGGCGCGGATTGGTACGCCAAGCTTGGGCCGGCGAAGAACGGCGGCACGCGTCTGTTTTGCCTGAGCGGGAACATCGCCAAGCCCGGCGTCTATGAGCTGCCTATGGGCTATAACTTAAAGAAAATGATTTACGACGTGGGCGGGGGTATTCCCAACGGGCGAGCGCTTAAGGCGGTTGTGCCGGGTGGTGCGTCCTGTCCTTGCCTCACCGCCGATGAGATCGACGTCGGCATGGATTTCGATTCCGTGGCGAAGGCTGGGTCCATGCTCGGCTCGGGTGGGGTGGTGGTAATCGATGATGCGCAATGTATCGTGAAATTTGCCCTGCGCACGATGAAGTTCTATCGCCATGAAAGTTGTGGATGGTGCATTCCCTGCCGCGAAGGTACCGATTGGCTGGAAAAGACGCTCATACGGTTTCACTCCGGCGGCGGGATGAAAAAGGATATCGACAACATGCAGTACCTGGCGGAAAACATGCTGGGCCGGACGTTCTGCCCGCTGGGCGACGCGGCGGCGATGCCGACGATTGCCTTTGTGAAAAAGTTCCGCAAAGAATTTGAAGATCATCTAGAAGGCAGGCCATGCAGGTACGAGAAAGAAGGCGCGACGGAGCGCCTGCCGGCTATGGCGCACTAAATTTCTTATGGCTGATGTAAATCTCACGGTCGACGGCAAGAAGCTTACGGCTCCCGCGGGGACGCTGCTCATTGAGGCCTGTAAGAGCGCGGGCATTGAGGTGCCTTCGTTCTGCTACTACCCCAACCTGTCGCTGCAAGGCGCGTGCCGCATGTGCCTGGTGAAAGTGGAGAAAATGCCCAAGCTGCAGACCGCCTGCACCACGGTGGTGGGCGAAGGCATGATCGTCAGCACCGACAGTCCTGAAGTGCATCAGGCGCGCAAGAGCATGGTCGAGATGCTGCTGGGGAATCATCCGCTGGATTGTCCGGTCTGCGACGCCGGGGGCGAATGCGAATTGCAGGACATGACATTTTCTTACGGCGCCGCGGAATCGAAATTCATGGAGGCGAAGAACCATAAGGTAGAACAGCAGTGGTCTCCGATTGTGTTTTTCGACCGGCCGCGTTGCATTCTCTGTTACCGCTGCGTGCGGGTCTGCGGCGAGGCAATGGATGTGTGGGCGCTGGGCGTGCAAAACCGCGGTGTGAGCTCGATCATCGCGCCCAATAAAGAAGACCATCTGGAATGCGAAGAGTGCGGCATGTGCATCGACATTTGCCCGGTCGGGGCGCTCACCTCGGGCGCGTATCGCTACAAGACGCGGCCCTGGGAAATGAAGCACGTCGGCACCGTTTGCACGCACTGCGGAGACGGCTGCAAGACAACTCTGGGTGTGCGGCGTGGTGATACTGGCATGGAAATTGTGCGCGGCGATAACCGCGACAAGAGCGGTACCAACGGAGATTTTCTCTGCATCAAGGGCCGCTACGCGTTCGATTTCGCGAATCATGAAGAGCGCTTAAAGCAGCCGTTGATCCGCAAGAATGGCAAGCTGACTCCCGCAACGTGGGAAGAGGCGTTCGCGTTGATCGGCAAGAAGTTCGCCGAGGTTCGGGATAAAGATGGCGGGCAGGCGATTGGCGTGATCGGCTCGACTCGCACTACGAACGAAGAAGCTTACCTGCTCTCGAAGTTCGCCCGCGTAGTTTTGAAGACCAATAATGTCGACCATCACCGCACTGCGGACTTCCCTGCTTTCGCGGCGGCGTTGCGCGGCAAGGAAAACGCCACGGCAACGATGGCCGACGTCTTCACCGCGCCTGCGATTCTATTGATTGGCAATGATCCCACTGAACAGCATCCGCTGCTCGCTTACCAGATCCGCAACAACGTTCGGCTGCATCGGGCGCGGCTATACGTGGTGAACTCGAAGCCGATCAAGCTGCAACGGCAGGCCACCAAGTTTGCGGAGATTGTGGCGGGAACGGAAGGCAAGTTTGCTGCATTCCTGGCGGGCGGAGACTCTGGCGCTGATGCTCTCGCAAGCTTCTCCGCGACTAAAGGCGAGTCTTTCGACTTCCTGGCGTTTCGCGCGAAGCTGCAGCAGGAAGAGAATCTTATCGTCATCTTCGATTCCGAAGTCCGGGCTGACGACATCAGGAACCTTCTAAACGCGCTACCCGGAGCCAAGTTCATCTGCCTGGCCGACTACTCCAACTCCCGAGGCGCGGCGGATATGGGACTTTATCCTGACTTGCTCCCTGGCTATCACTCGCCGGCAGGCGCGACCCCGTTCCACAAAGAGTGGTCAGCGATTCCTCAGGCTCCGGGCCTGGGTCTGGACGGTATGGTTGACGCGGCAAAAGCGGGTAAGCTTAAAGCTTTATACGTGGTGGGCTCGAATCCCGTGGGCCGGCTCGACATCGATCCCTTTGCGTTCTCGAAGAGCTTTGTCGTGGTGCAAGACATGTTCCTGACGGAGACCGCGGTGATCGCCGACGTGGTGCTGCCGGCTGCGAATGCTTATGAAAAGTCGGGCACTATTACCAACACCTGCGGCGACGTGCAACTGGTGAAAAAAGCGGGCGAAGTCACGGGAACGAAATCTGATTTTGAGATCATCGTCCAGATCGCCGATGCGATGGGCTTCGATGTCCATACTCTGGTGCCGTTCGGCGGTGGAACTCGCGCCGACATGGGCCAGTCGCGCGGGGCGCAGTCCGGCGAAGCGGACCGGCACGCGGTGTGGCTTGAGATGCAGGGGCTCGAGCCGAAGCTCAGCCCGCTCGATCCCATGGCTATTCTCGACGAAATACAGCGACTGGTTCCGGGCTATGACGTGTCGCGGGCGAATCTCGTGGCCGGGAATAGCCAGCATACTTCGCTAGCCAACACGGGAGGAGTCGTCCCGCAACAGAGGTTCGAGTCGGCGGCGAACGCGGTTGCGGTGAGGGATTCAGCGATCGATCCCGCCAATGACACGCTGTTTACGTCGGGTACCCTAGGGCGCTACTCGCGTGCTTTGCAGTCGGTGCTGGAGAGTCACGAGGTCAAGACGTCGGAAGTGGCGGCCGACTAACGCGGAAATCTGAGCGCGGAATAGCGACGCGGGAATTTGGAGAGGAAGCAAGAGTTTGCCGATTTGGATTTTCATCATCGTCTCGGTGGTCAAGTCATTGGTCCTGCTGATCATCCTGCTCACCGCCGTCGCATATACGGTGTGGCTGGAGCGCAAGGTCGTGGGCCACATGCAGAATCGCTGGGGACCCACGCGGGTAGGCCCGTTTGGCCTGCTGCAGCCGGCCGCTGATGGGCTCAAGTTTCTGTTCAAAGAAGATCTCACGCCGCCCCATGTCTACAAGCCGCTGTTCCTGGCGGCTCCGCTGATTGCGGTGATTCTGGCGCTCACTTCGATCGCGGTAATCCCGTTCGGTAACTGGGTATGGATCGGAAACCAGGTTATTCCGTTTCAGATCACGGATGTGAACATCGGGGTGTTGCTGATTCTCGGCGTCACCTCGATGGGCGTTTACGGGGTCGCACTCGCAGGGTGGTCGTCGAACAATAAGTATTCGCTGCTGGGTGGACTTCGCGCCAGCGCGCAGATGGTTAGCTATGAGATATCGCTGGGACTTTCGCTGGTGGGCGTGCTGATTATGGCGGGCAGTTTCAGCTTGCGCGACATTGTGAATGCGCAGGCCGGGCACTTCTGGTACTTCATCCCGCGCTGGAATGTGTTTCACGGCCAGTTCATCGGATTCTTCTGTTATCTGATGGCGGCTTATGCGGAGACCAACCGCATCCCTTTTGATTTGCCAGAAGCCGAAACCGAACTGGTCGCGGGTTACCACACGGAATACAGCTCCATGAAGTTCGCCATGTTTTTCATGGCGGAATACGCCAACATGATCACCGTGGCTTGCCTGGCCACGCTTTTGTTCTTTGGTGGATGGCATGGGCCGATTTATGGCCGCGGCATTCTCGCGGCGCTGCTGCCGGTCTTCTGGTTTGCGGCCAAAGTAGTTGCGTTTCTCTTCCTTTATATATGGGTGCGCGGCACGCTGCCGCGCTTCCGCTACGACCAACTGATGTCATTTGGATGGAAGTTCCTGCTGCCGCTTTCACTGGCGAACGTTGTAGCGACGGCGATCGCAGTAGCGTGGTAGGGCGAAACTAGTTTTCAGTTCTCATGAACGTACATCTCATCTTATTTCTGGCCTTCGGTGCTGTCTGCGTAGCGGGAGCGATCAACCTGCTGGCGCAGACGCATCCCATCAACAGCGCGTTATCGCTGATCGCGGTGATGGCGGCGCTGGCCGGCGAATATTTGCTGCTGGGCGCGGAGTTCGTGGCGGCGGTGCAGGTGATTGTGTACGCCGGCGCCATCATGGTGCTGTTCGTCTTCACGATCATGCTGTTAAACGCTGGAGTAGAAGAACGCACCAAAGGCAGCCGCGTCGCGATTTTGTTCGGCGTTCCGGGAATGTTGCTGGGAAGCATTCTGATGGCGTGGGTGGTGCTGCGGCATTCGGGAACGGAATCCGTCGCGGTCGGCGCTCTGCCTGGCGATCCCAAGACGATCGGCCAGTTGCTGTTTCACGAATTCCTGCTGCCGTTTGAGATTACGTCGGTGCTGATCCTGATCGCCATCATGGGTGCGGTGGTGCTGGCTGGCAAGCCGGCCGCGAATAAACCCGCGTCGTCGCCGCAGTTGTCTCCGGAAAAGAGGGTGGGCTGATGGTGCCTCTATCGTATTACCTGGTGCTGAGCGGATTCCTGTTCGCCTGCGGAGTGGTCGCGTTCCTGATCAAGCGCAACATCATCACCATTTTTATGTCGATTGAGTTGATGCTCAACGGCGTGAATCTTTCGTTCGTGGCGTTCGCGGCGCACTGGCATGCGCTGGCGGGACAGGTATTCGTTTTCTTTGTGATGATAGTCGCGGCGGCGGAAGCGACCGTGGGGCTGGCTATCATCATCGCCGTATACCGCACACGCGAGACGCTGAACATCGATCAGGTGAACCTGCTCAAACTATGAACCCGTCCCTCAATCTCTGGCTGATCCCGATCCTGCCGCTGGCTGGTTTTGTCATTAACGGCATCTTCGGGAAGAAGTCCTCGCGGCAGACGGTCAGCGTGGTCGGACTGTTTTTCTCGGGGGCCGCGTTCGCGTGGGCATTGTGGGTAGCCCTGCGCTTTTCGTCATTGTCGCTTCCCTACCAGGAATATCTGGCCCACTGGATCCGCTCGGGAAGCTTCACGGTGGATTTCGCATTTTATCTCGATCAGCTCTCGCTGGTGATGCTGCTGGTGGTCACTGGTGTCGGTTTTCTCATTCACATCTACTCCGTCGGCTACATGTGGGAGGACCCCAGCTACTACCGTTTTTTCGCGTACCTGAATCTGTTCATGTTTTTCATGCTGACCCTGGTGCTGGCCAATAACTATTTGCTGATGTTCATCGGCTGGGAGGGTGTGGGGCTCGCGTCGTATCTGCTGATCGGATTCTGGTTCACCAAAGACTCGGCAGCCTCGGCCGGCAAGAAGGCATTCATCGTCAACCGCATCGGCGATTTTGGATTCCTGATCGCGCTATTCCTTCTGATCAAGCATTTCGGAACGTTGAATTTCACTCAAGTATTCGACGCGGTCAAACCACTGTCGGCGGAGACGGCGGGCGTGGGCCTGCTGACGACGATCGGCATTTTGCTCATGGTAGGAGCCGCGGGAAAATCCGCACAGATTCCGCTCTATGTCTGGCTGCCGGACGCGATGGAAGGCCCGACGCCGGTTTCAGCGCTCATCCATGCCGCCACCATGGTCACGGCCGGAGTTTACATGGTCTCGCGGTCGCACATGATTTTTGAGCGTGCGCCGATTGCGCTGACCGTGGTCGCCATCACTGGCACGCTGACTGCGTTTTTCGCGGCTACGATCGGCATCGCGCAAACCGACATCAAGAAGGTTCTCGCCTATTCCACGGTCTCGCAGCTGGGCTACATGTTCATGGCGTGCGGCGTGGGAGCGTTCTCCGCCGGAATTTTTCACCTGATGACCCATGCGTTCTTCAAGGGTCTGCTCTTTCTTGCAGCGGGCTCGGTGATTCACTCAGTCGGCGGCGAGCAGGACATGCGCAAGATGGGCGGCTTGCGCGTCTACATCCCGTGGACGTTTGGAACCATGCTCATCGCAACACTCGCCATCGCTGGAATCCCGCCATTCGCGGGCTTTTGGAGCAAGGACGAGATTCTCTGGCGGGCCTATCAAACGAGTTGGGTTTACTGGGCAATCGGGCTGCTCACCGCGTTCATCACATCTTTCTATATGTTCCGCCTGTTGTTTATGACGTTTTTTGGGGACTACCACGGAGTTCAGGTCGATGAACATGGGCACGGATCCCACGGCCACGGCGAGCCGCATGAGAGCCCGATGGTCATGCTTGTTCCCCTGATGATCCTGGCTTTGCTTTCGGTGGTTGGCGGACTGGTTGGCATAGGCAACGGCTTTGAGCATTTTCTTTCTCCAGTATTTGGAACGGCGGCGTCCGTAGAAGCTGCGGGAGAAGTAGCTAGCAGTTATACGGAATACTTGCTCATGGGCGTTTCCGTCGTCGTCGCCCTCCTTGGCGCGTGGCTCGCCTATGTTCTCTACCTCAGCAAACCTTACCTCCCGCAAAAAATCGCCGACGGGCTAAATGGTTTCTACGCGGCCGTGGTGCACAAGTACTACATCGATGAAATCTACGCTGCGGTTTTCGTCAAGCCGCTCATCGAGGGCTCGACGCGCATTCTGTGGCAGGGCGTGGACCGTGGCGTGATCGACGCCACGGTCAACAACAGCGCCGACGCCGCGCGCCAAGTTTCCGACGAAGTGCGCCACATGCAATCCGGCAACCTGCGTTCCTACGCGGGCTGGATCGCCGCCGGCTCGGCCGTGGTGATCGCCTACATGATTTGGAAATGGACGGGAGCCCGATGAACGCCGATAGCTGGAGCCCGCACATTTTGTCGCTGGTTACGTTTGCCCCGCTGGCGGGAGCGTTGCTGCTGGTGCTGTTCCCGCGCCGCGATCGAGACATTCGCATTTTTGCACTCGTGGTTTCGCTGTTCACGTTTGTTCTTTCGCTGCATCTTCCGGTTTATTTTCACCGGGCGCAGGCCGGATTCCAATACGACGTCAACCAAAAGTGGATTTCCAGCCCCAACATCCACTACCACATGGGCGTCGACGGCATCTCGCTGTGGCTGGTGCTGCTCACCACGTTCCTTACGCCGTTGTGCGTGCTGATTTCGTGGAAATCGATCCATGACCGGGTCAAAGAATTCTTCATCATTTTGTTGATTCTGGAGACCGCGCTGATCGGCGTCTTCACCTCCCTCGACCTCTTCCTCTTCTATTTCTTCTGGGAAGCCACGCTGATTCCCATGGCGTTGCTGATCGGGATGTTCGGGCACGAGCGCAAGGTGTACGCAGCTGTGAAATTCTTTTTGTACACGATGATCGCGTCCGTGTTCATGCTGGTGGCCATCCTCTGGCTGTACGCGCAAACTGGCAGCTTTGACTTCGTGATCATCCGCGATCAGATCGCAAGTGGCGCTCTGCCGAACTTTTCCGCTGCGGCGCAGTGGCTGTTTCTGGGTTTCTTCATCGCGTTTGCGGTGAAGGTTCCGCTTTTCCCGTTTCACACCTGGCTGCCCGATGCTCACGTCGAGGCGCCCACAGCAGGCTCCGTTCTGCTGGCCGGAGTGCTGCTCAAGATGGGCACTTACGGCATGCTGCGCTTCAACCTCGGCCTGTTTCCCGACGCTGCCCGCCGCAACGCTCCGTGGATCATGGTGCTCGCCTTGATCGGCATTATCTATGGCGCGCTCGTGGCCATGGTGCAGCCCAACATGAAGAAGTTGATCGCCTACTCTTCGATCAGCCACCTGGGCTTCGTGGTGCTTGGGATTTTCAGCTTTACCCAGGCTGGGCTCAACGGCGCCATGTTCGTCATGCTGGCCCACGGAGTCTCCACCGGAGCGCTCTTCATGCTCGCGGGTATTCTTCACGAACGCCGGCACACTTATGAGATCAGCGAGTTCGGTGGCCTCGCTTCGACGATTCCAATTTTTGCCGCTTCGTTTCTTTTCATCGTCCTGGCCTCGGGAGGTCTACCGCTGCTCAACGGGTTCATAGGCGAATTCCTGGTTCTGAGCGGAGCGTTTCAGGCTAACGCGTGGTATGGAGTTCTCGGAGCGACCGGCGTGATCTGGAGCGCCTGTTATCTGTTGTGGATGTATCAGCGCGTCTTCTACGGCAAGGTCACGCACGAGGTGAATAATTCTCTGGCCGATCTGTCTGGCTTTGAGAAGCTGGCGGTCTGGCCATGCGCTGCAGCCGCGCTGGTGATGGGCGTGGCTCCGATCTTGTGGCTGGGCGCGATTGATCCCGCCGTGCAAGCGGCGCTCACTCCGTTCGCGCAGGTGGTCAGCAAGGTGGTGGGCCAATGATGGGCGGACCCGTGCTCGGCGCATCAATGCTCGGCGCACGAACCATCGCCACGCTGATGCTGCCGTCTGCCTTCCTGCAAGCTATTCCTCGAACCGAGGATTACATCCGTATCCTGCCGGAACTGGTGCTGTCGGCGTTCGGCATCGTGATCATGTTGCTCGAGCCGCTGCTCGATGAAGAAAAGAGCCAGAAGCTTTTGGGCTTCATCGCCCTGCTCGGCGCACTCGCCGGAATTGCCGCGACCTGGGTTATGTCGGGATCGCCGGGCCTCGCCTTCTCCAACATGGTGAAGGTCGACAGTTTCAGCGTGTTTTTCCACGTTCTGGTCATCGCGATCGCGGCCGTCATCATCCTGATCTCTTACGAATACATGGCCGTGCAGCGCATTCGCGCGGGCGAGTATTACGCCCTGATTCTGTTTGGCACGGTCGGCATGGCCCTAATGTCTTCCGCTGTTGAGTTGGTATTGATTTTCATCGCGCTCGAGATTTCCTCGATCTCTTCTTACATTCTCGCCGGATTTCGCCGCCACGAAGCCTCCAGCAGCGAATCGTCGTTGAAATATTTTCTGCTGGGCTCGTTTGCGACCGCATTTTTCCTCTATGGCGTGGCACTCATATTCGGCGCGACTGGCTCCACGAATATCGACATCATCAGCCAGAAGCTACAAGCTGGGCCGGTCCAATTGCTGGTTTACGTGGCGGTTGCGTTCATGTTCGTGGGGCTGGGATTCAAAGTGGCCGCGGCTCCATTTCATATCTGGACTCCCGATGTTTACGAGGGAGCGCCCGCGCCTATCGTGGGATTTATGTCCACCGCGCCAAAAGCTGCGGCCTTCGCAGTTTTGCTGCGGGTGGTGTTCACCATCAACGCTCCCGGACGTTTCTGGCTCGTCTGGGTCTCAGCCGCGCTGTCCATGACGCTGGGCAATGTGGGCGCACTTTTGCAAACCAATGTCAAACGCTTGCTGGCTTATTCTTCGATCGCCCACGCTGGCTACTTGCTGGTGGCGTTTGCGATGCTCACTCCCGAAGATTCCGCCAACGGAGTTTCCGCCGCCATGTTCTACACCGCCGCTTACGCGGCCATGAACGTGGGTGCGTTCGCGGTGGTCAGCCATTTCGCGAATGCCGGCGAACGGTATGTCACGCTCGAAGACTACGAGGGACTGGGCCGCACTTCCCCGCTGCTGGCGGCCGCGCTTACCATTTTCCTGCTCTCGCTGATCGGCATTCCCATGACCGGCGGCTTCTTCGCGAAATTTTACGTATTCAGCGCCGCGCTGAAAGCAAACCTGGTGTGGCTGGCCTTGATCGGATTCATGAACAGCGCGATCGGAGCGTATTACTACCTGCGCATCATCGTCATGATGTATATGCGGGAGTCGCGGCAAGACGTTCCTGTTACTCCGATTCCCTGGGGTCTCGGCGTGGCTCTGGCCATCAGCGTGGCGGCCACGCTTTACCTCGGCATCCTGCCCAACCGGGTTTTGCAATTCACACGGCAGTCGGCCCAAGAGATTGTGCAGCAACGCGTTTCACCGCCTTCCGACGCTACTGGAGCGGTGCGCGCACCCTTCTAGGCAAGAGTTCCGGTTCTGTGCAAATTAGCCGAAACGCCGGATTGACAAGCACCTTGGGCCCCGTGCATGATGTGTGGGCACAGAGAGAGTAGTTCTCCCGCGGGGGAGAACTAAAACGCCCGGAGGATAGGAAATGTTTCAACTGGTTCGGAAGCTTTGGTCGGACGATGCAGGACAAGACATCGCCGAATATGCTGTTATGCTTGCTGTAATCCTGGTTCTGGTAGTGGGGACAGTCCGGCTGATCGGGACGAATTCGAACAATGTATTCTCGAATGTGGCCAGCTCCCTTCAATAGTTGGAATGGGGTTGGCGTCTTCAAGACCCTCCAACCCGAGTTTTGGATTGATTAGGAAAACACCGATGACGCGATTTACCTTGAGCACGGCATTCTTTCGCTACTGGTTTACGGGGCGGCTGCGGCCAGGCTTGCAGGGATCGACGCGGTGAAAGTCACCTAGATCCAGACAAGTTTTGAGCCGCAAGCCGCGATCGGGATCGCGGCTTTTGTATTTCAGGTCGCAAACAATCCCAGAAAGAGAGAGCTCCAATGATCGTTAACATGTCGGAAAAAGCCACGGAACAAGAGATCGCGCATGTGATCGAACGCATTCGTGAAGCCGGCTACCAGCCTCACGTCACGCGCGGCACGGAACGCACTATCGTAGCCGCCGTGGGCAGCGGACGCCGCCACGAGATCGAAGCCCTGCAAGTGGCCCCAGGAGTCGACAATGTCGTGGCCATTGCGCAACCCTTCAAGCTGGTCAGCCGCCAGGTGAAGCCCGAACGTTCCGTCGTGCACATCGACGGTGTCGCTATCGGAGGTCCCGATGTCGTGGTGATCGCCGGCCCCTGCTCGGTCGAATCGCGCCAGCAATTGCTCGACACCGCGCACGCCGTGAAACGTGCGGGCGCCACCATGCTGCGCGGCGGCGCTTACAAGCCGCGCACTTCTCCGTATGACTTTCAGGGACTTGGCCTGGAAGCGCTAAAGATTTTGCGCGAGGCGAAACAGGAAACCGGTTTGCCGGTGGTAACCGAAGTGATGAGCACGGAAGACGTAGACATCATCTGCGAGCACGTCGACATGCTGCAGGTGGGCGCACGCAACATGCAGAACTTCGCGCTCCTGCGCCGCCTGGCCACAGTGAAGAAGCCCATCCTGCTCAAGCGCGGCCCTTCAGCGACGGTGAAAGAGTGGCTGCTCGCCGCCGAATATCTGCTTTCCGGGGGAAATTCTGAAGTCGTGCTCTGCGAGCGCGGAATTAAAACCTTCGAAACCGAAATGCGAAACACCATCGATCTCGCCGCCATCGCGCTGGCCCGCGATCTTTCTCATCTGCCGGTCATCGCCGATCCCTCGCACGGAACCGGCAAGCAGAGCCTGATTGCGGCAGTCTCGCGCGCTGCAGTTGCCGTCGGAGCCGATGGCCTGATCATCGAGGTCCATCCCTGCCCGGAGCGCGCCCTCTCGGACGGCCCGCAGTCACTGGATTTTTCGGGATTCGAGAAAGTAATGCGCGCGTTAACCGAGCCGCTTGCGGAGGGCGGCAACAGTTGCCGCGCCTGCACAAGCTTAATCAGGCCGCGACGAAAAGACGGCAGGTCTGCTCAGGGGTTCGCTAGTTCGCGGGCGGCGCCGCGACCGGCGGCTTCACCTGCATGGCGGGATCGCCGAACAGAATGTAAGTCTTGCGAACCACGGCGTCGCCGATTTGCGATTTCGCCGCAAGAATTGCATCGCCGAGAGTCGGCTGGAGAGAACTCAGCACGCTCTTCACCACCAGCGCATCCAACTTCACCTGTGGAGGAGCCTGGTTCAGGCCGCTGGACGCTAGCACCGCCACGCCACCGCCGTTCGGCGCCAGAATCAGCGTAACCGCCAGTGGTTGGTCATACACGTCCTGGAAGAACCCGTTCAGGCAATCCATGATGAAAAATACCGGCAGCTGCGAGCCGTTTGTCAGCGTGGCCACCGCGTTGTCGTCAAAAATGTCTGATCCCGACCATTCCTCCTCAGACCCGTGCCCGAGGTAGTTCACCAGCAACTGTCCCGAGTTGATCGCAGACACAATCTGTTGCCGCGCGGCCTCGGCCCCGACGGTGCTCGTGAACACGTCGGTCACCTGCAACGTGGAAGGCATCGCACTCTGGACGGTCTCGCTATCCTGGGTGAAGTTGATCGAGTCGTTCTGGTCAGCCACCACCAAGCCCTGGCCCGTCCAGGTTCCGTTCGTGGATTGCCCTTCGTAAGCTGTGATCTTCCCCACTATCGTATTCGCCTCATCCACCGTGCTCACCGGCAACCGCCCGGTCGCGATGGTCGGCATGCCGGTGTTGTTGAAGTCGGAGAACCAGTCGTCGGACGCAGTCATCAAACCTGTGGCTGCTACGATCTTCGTGGGCACAAAATCGAGATATCCAAATCCCAGATAATTTCTGGGGTCCACCGACGCTCGTCCGTTCAGCAACAGGTACTTCGGCTTGATCCTCCAGTTCTGAATCGCAGTGAGCAAGAACTGCCTAATCACATACGGGCTGCGTTCGCCGAAATTGAACTCATCATACAAGTCGCCGATCGGGACCACGACGGAAGATTTCCCCGCCGTCTTGTGCGACGTCACAAGCGGAGGCAGCGCACCCACGAAGTTCTCGTGAGATACCATCGCTATTTCAGCGCCGGGTTGCGGGCTGTGCCAGGTGGAAGGATGGTTCGCACGCAAACCGGCGGCAACGGCGATCCGGTCGGCGGCGACTGCCAGCAACGTGTGCCGGGTCGAAGCTGTCCCTGCGGTCGTTGTCCACGGTACCTGCGCGCTGAATGTATAAGCTTGATTTACCGAGCCCGGGCTGGCCACGACCTGCGGAGCGAGTTGCACAGGCTGCGCGGGGTCGGTAATGTCCAGCACCGCGATCGTTCCATTTGTAAACCCACCAATGGTGACTTCCTCTCCGGCGCGCCCGGTAAACTTAAGCTGGTCGGAATCGGCTGTGTACAGGTGAGGATAGGTGATTCGTATGTCGCTCACCAGGCTGGTATCGTATTCGCCGTTTTGTGCGGTCAGAGTGATCGTGTTGCCGCCCTCCTGCAGAACACCCGGCGGCAGGCTCACGTGGAGTTTCCCAAGTTGCTGGCCGGTGAAAGTCACGTCTCCCAGCACGGTCCCGTTTAGCGCAACGCTCACGTCGTGCGGAATGCCTTTGATCACTCCTTGCAATGCCACATCCAATGTCGACGGTTGCGTCGAGGACGCGTTGAAATTCGGCGTCTGCATCACTTGCTGTTCCGCAGTCGTGGAAACCAGCGGCCCGAAGAAGTTGTTGCCATCTGGCGTAATCAGCGCAGCAAAATAAATTGTGCGTGGTTGTATTTCTACCGTGTACAGGAAACTCGGCGCAGGCTGGTTCGTTCCGGAACTAGCCTGCAGTTGCGGAATTCGCTGGCCAGGTCGATTCCCTGCGACCAACCAATACACTCGCGTGCCCGAATATTGCGTATCGATCCCGGTGCCGTAGAAGCTGATGGACGCCTGCGCTCCGAAACTTCCCGGACCGCCCGCCGCTCCGGTGATCTGGATGGGTTGCTCGACAGCCTCAGCAAATAACTGCAGCGACGCCGGATCCACGTTCGGATCGAGCCCGGCTTTCACCAGGTCTGGCTGCGCTACCGAATACCAGCCCTCGTGCTTCACCAGAATCTTCACCGCAGGATGAGCCGCCAGCTTGAACTGCTCCTGCATCTGAGTTGTGGTCGGCAGAGAAACGGCGGCAGAGTCTCCACCGGATGGCTTCCAACGCCCGCCGCAGGCTGCGCCTGGTTGAGTTGACTCAACATGAGCGTCTGAGCTGCTGCCGATTCGCTGGTCGACTGATCACTCGATGATGCGCTCGCGGCGTCCACCACCGAAATTGGCCCATGCATCGTGCGAGTACCATTCACGTCCACATCTTCGAGCCAGTATTCGGCGCCCGTATTGCTCGCGTAAGGATCGATCCAGTTGTAGGACTTGCCGGAATGTTTCGGCAGTGCGCCGCTCATCCACAACGCCGAACCCGCGATCAGCGACGGATTCAGGCGAACCCGGTTCCCGTTCAGCTCGCGGTAAATGTTGAACCCAAGATTGTTCGCCTCGCCGCCAGTCTTCCAGGTGAGCAGCACGCGGTTGGCGCCGTTCCGATCCGTGCCTGACCGAGCCGCGAACGCTTGCAGCTGAATGCTCGTCGGCGCCGCAATCGTTTCCGTCTGGGTAGAAGAGTTATTCGCGAGATTCGGGTCGGTCTGGTCTGCTGTGACCGTCGCCGTATTCGACACAACGCCAGGCGTCCCGGCAACGGTCAGGATCGTGATGGTCGCCGTCCCGGCGTTCGCCATGGTCCCCAGCAGACAGGTCACCGCGCCGCCCGCTTCCGAGCAGGTGCCGGTGGTGGTCGTAACCGAGAGGTACGTCACCGCGGTCGGCAGCGTATCTGCGACCGTTACATTCGTCGCCGAAGCCGGACCATTGTTCGTTACTGCCAGCGTGTACGTGAGAGTCTCGCCCTGCGAAACTGGATTTGGCGTCGCCGTCTTCACAATCGCCATGTCAGCGCTGTTGGCGTTTGCGACAAGCACCGTAGCCGTCGCGCTGTTGGTGGTCAGATTCGGCACCACATTGCCCGCCGAAGCAGTTGCCGTGTCAGGAATATTTGTTCCCGAGGGCGCACTTGCACTCACTTGCATCACCAGGCTGAAGCTGGCCGTGCCATTCAATGCAATGCTCGTTCCCGCACCCGCTGTACAGGTAATCGTGCCCGTTCCTCCCACCGCGGGCGTAGTGCAAGTCCAACCCGCTGGGTGAGTTATGCTCTGGAAGTTCATGTTCGCCGGGACGGTCTCGGTCAGCGTGGCCGTGGCTGCGGTCGTAGCCGCCGGCCCGAGATTCGTGATCACCTGCGTATAGGTCACATTGCTTCCCGCCGCAGTTGACGACACCGATGGCGTATTCGCCATCGAGAGATCCGCCTGCCCCGTGGCCGCAACCACGTCGGTCGCAGTCGCCGAGTTGTTGGCTAAATTGGGATCCGTCGTTGCCGAGGTCACCGTCGCCGTGCTGTTGATCGCGGTGCCGGCTGGCGTTCCCGCATTCACGGTCACCACATAAGTAAATGTCGCGGTCCCGGGCGCGAAGCTGGCGTCTGTGCAGGTACCGGTAGCCGCCGTGCACGTCCACGTTCCACCCGGACCGGTCAGCGACACGAGTGTTGCATTCGCGGGCAGCGTGTCGGTTAGCGTAACGCTGGTCGCGGCGCTCGGCCCGGAATTCGTCACCACTTGCGTGTATGTAACATTAGCGGCCGCCGCCACAGGCACCGGGGCCGCAGCGTTCGTGATGCTCAGACTGGCCGAGCCTGCCACCCCAACTGTGGCAGTTGCGCTGTTGTTGCCCGGGTTCGGATCCACCGGCGTCGTATCCGTCACCGACACCGTATCGCTGATACTTCCCGTTACCGCCGCGCCTACCGTAACCACGAAAGTGAAAGTCAGCGAAGATCCCGATGTCAACGGGTTGTTCGCGGTGTTCGTGCAAGTCAGTGTGCCCAGGTTGCAGGTCCATCCCCCAGGCCCCGTCAGCGACACAGCCGTCGTGCCCGCCGGAAGCGTTTCAGTCAGAGTGATCGTCCCCGCCGTGTTCGATCCCGCGGTCGCCGGTCCCAGATTCTTTACAGTCTGCGTATAGGTAATGTTGCTACCCGCAGTCACCGGACTCGGACTGGCAGAGTTCGCCATGCTCAAATCGGCGTCCGCCGCAACCGCGACCGCAATGTCCACGGTCACCGAATTGTCCGCGGTATTGCTGTCTTTCGTGGCCGACGACGCCGTCGCCGTATCTGCAATAATCGTCCCCGCTGTGGTGGGATTGACCACCGTGTAAACCGCCGTAATCGTCGCCGTCGATCCTGGCGGCACGCTCGGGTTCGTGCACGCCACCGGTGCGGCGTTAGGGCACGTCCACGTCCCGCCCCCGGTCGTCACCACCGCAACCGAAGTGAAAGTCGTGTTGTTGGGAGTGGCTTCGTTGAATTTTGCCGTCAAGCAATTGCTGGGACCGTGATTGTACACAGTCTGCGTATAAGTGATGGTGTTGCCTTGGGTCGCCGGGTTTGGCGTCCCCGTGTTCGTCACGGTCAGGTCGCAAACCATGGTTACCAGCGTCGCCGTGGTCGTGGTGCTGGTGTTCACCACGTTCGTCGCCGTGACCGACGAAGTCGCGGTGATCGTTCCCGCCGCGATCGTAGGCGCAACGTTCAACACCACGATAATGTCTGCCGCAGTTCCCGACGCCATGCTCGGGTCCGTGCAGTTGACGGTTCCGGTCGCGCCCACCGCCGGAGTCGTGCATGTCCATCCCACCGGCGCGGAAACCGATGCGAATGTGGTGTTGGTCGGCGTCGCTTCCGTGAAGCTTGCTGTGGTCGCCGCCGCCGGGCCGTTATTCGTTACCGTCTGTGTATAGGTGATGTCATTTCCGGAAAGCACTGTGCCCGGCGTTGCCGCCGTAGTGAGCACCAGATCGGCCTGCGTGGCTGCGCCCACAACGTCGGTCGCTGTCGCCGCATTCGCGCCAAAAGCCTGGTTCGCCGCGTTGACCGTTGCCGTATCACTGATCGTGGTCCCGTTGGCCACCATCCCGCCCACCGTGTAGACAACCTTGAAAGTCCCCGTAGGCGCCTGCCGCAACACTCGGATTTGTGCACTGCGGCGGGAAGCCCGTGCAGCTCCATCCTGCAGGAGGTGTGATCGAAACAAACGTAGTGTTCGTGGGAGTGGTTTCGTTGAACGTCGCAGTCGTCGCCGCTGCCGTCCCCGTATTCGTCACCACCTGCGTGTACGTGATGGGGCTTCCCGCTGCCACTGGATTCGGCGACGCCACGTTCGTCACCGTCAGCTCGCCCTTTGCAGTCGTGCCAACCACCGTGCTGACTGTCGCAGTATTATTCGCCACATTGGGGTCGCTCGCCGACGAACTCACGGACGCCGTTTCCGTGATCACCGTCCCATTGGCCGTGCCGCTGGCCACTTGCAGCACCAGCGTGAACGTGCTCGACGTGGAGCCCGCCATGTCCGAGTTGGTGCACACCACGTTCCCCGCCCCGCCCGGAGGGATGCACGACCATCCGGCCGGAGCTGCAATCGACACCACCGCCGTGTTCGCCGGAACCGGATCGATCAGCGTCGCATTGTCTGCGGCACTCGGGCCGTTGTTGGTCACCACCTGGGTATAAGTAATGTCGTTCCCCGCGGCCACCGGGTCTGGCGTTCCCACGTTCGTCACGCTCAGGTCAGCAGTTGAGACCACAGTGGCTACGTCGGTCGCGCTGTCATTCGCGAGGTTGATCTCACCCCCGCCGCCCACCATCGCCGTGTTGGTAACGGTCGCGGGCGCAGACTGCGCCACATTCGCGTTGACCGTGATTGAGGGATAACTGCTGGCCCCGTTTAGCACATCCGACCGCATGCAACTTACCGTCTGGGCCGCAATCGCGCATGCCCATCCTGTGCCAGCGGCGCTCGTCGGCGTTACTCCCGTGGGCAACGTGTCATTAATCGTCACGGGCGCGTTCGTCGCGCCGTAGGGGCTCACGTTCGAAACTGGAATCGTGTAACTCGCGGTCGAGCCGCGCACAAAATTTCCGACGTGACTCTTGCCCAGCGTCATGTCCGGGGTGCACTGCGCGCCCGACAATGTTCCCGAAGTCGACGAGATCGACGCGTTGGTCACGCTGGTGCCGTTCGCTCCCGCCGTGGCTCCGTAACTCTGGTCCGTACTCTCCGTGGTGCCATTCGTGCCACCGAGAACGCTGAGGCTCGCCGGCGTTCCGGAAACAAATACCACCCCGCCCCCACCACCTCCGCCCGGGCCGTGACGATTGCCCTGGGTATAGGCCTGGGCATGCCACGCGTCCCCGCCGATGCCGCCGTTGGCGTTGAGTGTCAGCCCACTTTCGCCACCGGTCGCCGACAGCACCACAATGCTGCCACCCGCGCCCGCACCCCCGCCGCCGTCGTTAGCCGTATTGTTGTACGCGTTAATTCCGTTCGCTGTGAGAGTTGCCGTGCCACTGAGTGCGTTGGTGCGAATAATAATGATCCCGCCACCGGCCGATCCGCTGCTGGCTTGGTTGTCGCCGTCGGAGTTGTTGCGTGTGCCCGCCCCGCCGCCCCCGCCCATGGCCACTCGATTGATGGTGGCTGGAAACGCCACGCCGCCTTCTCCGCCCAGACTCAGGTTGGTTTCCCAGGAGTCTCCACCAAATCCTCCCGCGCCCCCGTTGCCTCCACCCCCGCCGCCGACGTTCTGATCATTGCCGCCGGGAGATGCCGTCTGCGGATCTGCGTCCGTACCACCGCCACCCGCATTTCCCGGCGCGCCGCGCGCCATGCTGCCATCAGTTCCCGCAGTACCGCTGGGATATCCAACGGTCGTGGTCGTTTGCAAAAAGGTTTGGTTCGACTCAACCCACATCGGCGTGCCCGCGATTCCCTCGCCCTTGGACCCATCCCAACCAGCCTGGCCGTCGCTATTCGATCCCGTTGTCGTCGGCGTATAGGTAGCCGGAGATGGCTGCACGAAATCTGTGTTGGCGCCACCGCCGCCGCTCATCTGCAGTCCCGCAGCTCCACGGAAGCCCAGCCCATCCACCGCCACCGTCGCGCTGTTCAATGTCAGCGTCCCCGAAATGTCCAGGGCCAGAACTCCACCCGTGCTCCCGTTCCACGCACTCGCCGTCAATCCTGAACTCAGCGTCGCGCTCGTATATTGCGGCACCACAATCACCTGATAGGTGCTCTGTCCCGCCGTCGCCGTTGGCGCGGAGGAGTGATACGCAAAAACCGTCCCGCCGCCCGTTCCCGATCCCGCAATCGAAACTGACCCGCCACCGCTACTCGCTGAAGTCGCCGTGACAAATTCGTAGTCTCCCGCACTGTTGAGCGCCGTGAATCCCTGCCCAGTGTCACCGTTGCCATACGCAACGTTGTTGGAAACATTAATGCTTGCATCCTGCATCTGGATCACCAGCAACAAGTTGCCTGCGGCGATTGCATTTCCCGCGCCCGCCGCCGTCCCGATCGGGATGGAGGTCGCGCCCGCCGCCACGCTCGCCGTTCCCGGATAATACGTATTGATCACGCTCGTCAGAGTGCCTCCGGGTGCCGCCTGCGAAACGGTGGCGCACGCCGCTGTCTGCACCGTGGCGACGGCGGTGTAGGAATTGTTTCCGGTATTGGGATCGGGCGGCGTACCCGAGTCCGTGATGGTCGAGGTATTGGCATACGCTCCCGCAGCACTAGCGGTGACGGTCACCGTGATGGTCACCTTTGCGCCGCTGGCCAGTGGCGTCGGCAGCGTACAGTTCACCGGCCCCGTCCCGGTGCACGTTCCCGCGCTGGGTACTGCGGAAACAAAAGTTGGTCCTGCCGCCAGCGTATCCGTGAGCGTGACCCCGTTGGCCGCCGACGGTCCATTATTGGTCACCGTGATGGTGTAAACCGTGTTCGATCCCAGAAAAACCGCGCTGCCGACGCTGGTGCTGACGGCGATGTCTGCGGTCGAGGGATTGATTGGAATCGCACCCTGCGACCAGTTCGAGGTCGCGCTGAAAAGCTCCGAAACTGGCAGCGACGGCGCCCCCGCTCTCGTGCTCCCCGTCCCGTTAACATCTCGATTGTTACCGCCTCCGGAGGTCATGTTCCACTGCTGAACCTGCGGGTTCGATACCGTGACAGTCGGAGCCTCGCCCGTTGCCAGCGTGTCAATCACCATCCCGTTGACCACGTTCGGCACGGTTAGCTGCGAGTTGCAAGCCGACGTTGGAGTCGCGCTGGCCACGCACCCGCCAGCCGCGCCATCCGCCGATACAAATGTCCCCATCGGCACCGTCTGGTCCACTCCCGTAAACGTGGTCGCACCAACTACCACACCCACAGTCGCGTTTGTCGGAACATTTACGTTAACCACGACATTGGCAGTTCCGCTAGCCGGCGCCAACAATGACCACATCTCCACCCGCCGAGTCAGCCCGGCGTCGTTATGAAATCCCTGCTGCGTGAGCGCTGTTCCACCGTAGGTCACACTCGTCACGGTCGTACCCGTGCTGTTGGTGAGGTTGATCGAAACCCCCACGATCAACAGTCGGTTGGCCGTGGTCGTCGTAGTGTGGGCGACCGTAACCGCCACCGTTCGCCGTTCCAGCTGCGTCAGCCGACCCGGACGTCGTCGCATCCACCGCCACCTGGGCCCGCACCGCCGTCGCCGCCACCAGCACGAACACCAACCCAAAAATGACCGGCGCGCGCGCACCGCCCCTCGCTCCTCCCAGCAGCTTCTTAAAGACCCGCTGTCCCCTGGCCGCACACCGCGCCACGCGCCCACGAACTCCCTTGAGCTTCGCCCGGACCATCCCCCGTCCCACCCGCACTTCCTTGGACTCTGCAACCCCCAGAACTTCCTCCCCACTCACCGCCGGATCATCCTGCAGTCCGCAGTCACCTCGCGTGATAAACACATCGCGCTTCACATCAGCAACTACAAGCCGATGCAGGCAAAGCCGCCCCTCCACCTTGATCAGCACAAGATCTCCCCTGCGCAAATCGCGGGGAACCGCAGGCCTCACATGCACAATCTCGCCATCGCGAATCGCCGGCGACATGCTGGCCCCGCGCGCCTGAAACCGGATTCCACTCCCGCCCGCCAGAAGCTCCCGAGCCAACTCCCCGAACAACTTCGACTGCGGCCGATCGTTAATCACGACATCATTAACCGTGCGATCTCCAATCGTGAGCTCGCCAATCCTGAAATCATTAGTTGTAAAATCCAAGAATCCCCATCCAGGGAAGTTTCCCAGCACGAGCTATTGAGATAGTAATAGCGAGAAAATCAATGTCGGCACGAAAGGCCGAAAGATTAGGAACCAAAGTAACGTCCGGCGACGCTCTCCGCGCACGGTCACCGACGCCCCGCCTGCGCCCGATCACGGATATTTCGATCGTGAATCATGAGATCGCCGCCGCGAAATCATTAATCGCGAAATCCAAGAATCCTCTCCACCGCGCGCTCATCCGGCTCGAACGAGTAACGGTAACAAGGCACTGTGTCCGCCACCCGCTCCAGTAAAACTCGAGCGCCGAGTCTCACATACTCATGCCGGTGAAACGGCACAAAGCTGCGCGCAAATAATTCCCCAACCGCCTGGCTCCGCGACAGCCGCGTGAGCACGTTGCCGCGCCCATGTTCCAGAACAAAAATTCGTTGCAGCGGAGCGCTCCTGCGGAGAGCAAAACGCCGCCTCGCCATGCCACGGCGTTCCGTACATAAATTGCCTGGTCTCGCCGTGCACCGCGCCGTTAAAAATGCATCTCGCCAAACCGGATTCTGCGAACAATGATCCGGTCGTCGCTCAGCATTTCCACGCCCTCGCGCGCGCTCCACAAACGCGCCGTCGTGCTCTTTCCCGCCCCCGAATGCCCGATGAATAAATTGCTCGCGCCGTCCGGACCCACGATGCCCGCACCCGTGCAGCTCAATCGCTCTCTCTTGCGCTAGCCGATGCGTGATCAGAACTTCATCCAGCGGATACTCCAGGGGAAACGCCGCGTCCCGATTTTCAAAGCATTCACGGCTCAACAGCAGTTGAGCCCGCCTGGAACTGCTCGTCCACGATCAGCCGCTTGTAAGGCAACTTCCCAAGAACAGGCGTACTAAAGTCGAACTGAAATCCCTCTTCGCATTCGAACAGTTTCCACACCGATCCCGAATCGAACAGGCGACGCCCGCGCGCTGGGAGAAGTCTCCCAGCCCATGCTACTGGATACTAATATCGGAGAATTCAGTATCGGCACGAAAGGGCAAAAGATTAGGAACCAAAGTAACGTCGGCGCCGCACTCCCCCATCAGCGCCACTGACACCCCGCCGACTCGAAACCGGCTGCAGTGAGCAGATTCCGACTTATCCAACGGCTTCGCTTGTCGCCGCCCAATGTCGACCCGCATCCCGCCCCTTAAGATTTTCTTGCTGAGAGTCCGTCCCTACGATCCGAGCGTCATGCAGTTCAGGGCCACGCAGGTCGAGGTGACTGGCCCCGCAGACGAGGCAATCTTGCAATGCCCCAGCACCGCTTCTTCCGGACGCAGGTTGATCGTAACCAGGTGCGGCGGCTCATATCTTTCTTTTGACCTTGCATGGTTTCGGCTTGCATAGCTTCGTTATTCATTCAGCCTTTCACCCCTGCTTTCCGGTCGTTGTTTCCCTGTGCTTCCCTGCTAATGTCCACCGCACGCTCCGCACGACCCCGTCGCGCTTGAATTATTTAGAACCGGAAGGATCGGGAGAATCTGCTGCGGCCCCACCCAGCTATCCACGTCGATCTCCCGGTTGGCAATCCTGCGAGCTGATTCCAACAGTGCGTCGTACCCGCTTCCACCCGCACAGAATTCGCACTCTCCATGAGCCGGAACTTCCGCCCCAATTGCCGCCGCCCTAAGGTGTGCGACATTGCAGAGAAACTCCACCGGACTTTCCCGGTCCCCGTTTTCCATCTCCCCATTCGCCGGGCACATCCCGCACAGGGACTGAATCCGGCATTGGATGCACTTCGTCACGCGCGTTCGTTTGCGGTTCCGCAAATGCAATAACGCGTCTTCCCACGACTTTGCGCGCTCCGCCGTCGCGAATGCTGAACGTCTCCTGCTGCGAGATCACGCAAATACCCATTTCCCCGTAAGCGTTGATGGCAAACGAATTCACTCCGCCGCCGCAGAAATACGTACGGTTCCGTTCTGCGCCAGATTAGGCGGGTTTTCCGCATCATGCCTGGCCAGCCGCCGGTATTCGCTTGCTGCCTGAGGAGAATGCAGGTCGAGCGCCACAACTTCTTCCGCCGTAAGCCGCACTGCCAGCGGACTCTGTGAGCAATCAATTCGAGGATTGATCTGCCCGTCGAATTTGAACTCCAGCCCGAGTTCCTCCTCCGACGAATTGCTCCATCGCGAAAATCTCGTGCTTGTTGACGCTGGTTGCCACCGTCTTCAACTTCAGCGGCAAACGCCCACTCCCGCAGCAAGTTCGATTCCCCGCAAACATTTTTCATAGGACCCCGGTATCTGGGTCAGCGCCTCGTAGGTTTCCTTGGTTCGCCCGTACAGCGTGATCTCGATCGCAAACGGCGGCCACTCCACCAGATAGTCCGCAATTTCGACTGAAATGAGTGTGCCGTTCGTGAACAGCGTGATCAAAAATCCTTTTTGCTTGGCGTAGGTGTATATCTCGAGGAAATCTTTGCGCGCGAATATCTCGCCGCCCGTGTAGAGCAGCCAGAAGCAGCCCATCTCCACCAACTCATCCAGCAGCCGGAAATGTTCGTCTTTATTCAGTTCTCGGCGGCGCGCCTCCACATCGCCCATGGGCAAGTTGTTGTAGCAGTGCAAACATTCCAACGGACAACGGCGCGTAACTTCGATTGACGCCTGCAATGGCGCGCGCTCGCCAATATGCCGCTGGTGCATTCCTTCACTGAATGCGCCGTAGGTTAACTGATCCATTTTCCCTCGATCATGCACCCGCTCAATTCTGAAAGCGGCGGACGCCCCTCACCGCGCGTCCGCCGCCAGACCGTCCCGCCCCACTGGCCCCTCAGTTCCAGTGACTACCGCCGATTCCGGAACCTCGGCCAGACCACCCTCGACTGCACAATCTTCGGTAGCTCCCATCTGAATCTGAGAAATCCGAGCCGGAGAAATCTCGATCTGCGAGATTTCGATCAGCCCCACTCCCCGCATCTCGCCCATAAAGCGAAGCGCGTCCTGCCGCACCTGCTCCGCATCAACCTGATACTCTTCCGCGATCGCGCCCACCACTTCCCCAACCGTCCGCGGCGTATCCAGAAGTTTCCAAATCAGCGAACCGGTTTCGTTGAAGCTGTAAATCGAAGCCAGGTCGCCGACTTTTCCGCGCACCGGCACGATCAGCGTTTCCCCGGCAACCACGCGAGAAACCACCGCTCGCGAGCGCACAAAAACCTGCGCATCCGATATCGCCGTTCGCTCCTCATTCGCTTTTTCCGGAATTCGTAACATCTCATCCCTTCGAAACTCGCGACAGTTTCGCTATCAAAATGAGACTACGATAAAACCGCCCCCTCAAAGCAATGCGTCTTCGGGGTAGGTATTGCATTGGTTATCACCTCGATTGGTTCCCAACTATCGACAAAAACAGGAGTTATTGGTTCGCTGCCGGGCTTGCTTCCACCCCGCAACGGTCCTCGCTTTCACCAACCAGGCAACCAAACCGACCTTACTCCGTCCCGTTTTTTCCAGTGGACAAGCGAAACAAAACGCTATAAAAAGAAATGCGCCACAAAAGCTCTCTCGCGGGCCGCAGCCCGAGCCGAGAACGCCAGCAAACCAATTCCAGTGCTCAACGAAGAACGTCGTCGCGCCATCATCGAGTTGCTCAACCGCCAGGGCCGGGTCCTGGTCGCCGAACTCGGCCGCCATTTCGAAACCTCGCAGGTTACGATTCGCAAGGATCTCGAAGTCCTGCACGCCCACGGTCTCGTCCACCGCACTCACGGCGGAGCCCTCCCCGCACGCGAGAGCGCGCTCGAAGACCCCACGCTGCGCGAAAAAGAAAAGCTTCACCGTCAGGAAAAAATGCGGATCGCCCAGAACGCCGCATCCAAAGTCAAAGAAGGTCAGGTCGTCATCTTGGACTCCGGCACCACCACCACCGCCGTCGCCCGGGCTCTGCGCAATTTCAAGAATCTCACCATCATCACCAACGCGGTGAACATCGCCGCCGAACTTGCCGGAACATCCGTCGAGGTCATCCTCACCGGAGGCACGCTGCGTCAGAATTCTTTTTCGCTGGTCGGCCCCATCGCCGAGGAAACCCTGCGCCGTCTCAGCGCCGATATTCTTTTTCTCGGCGTCGACGGTTTCGACGCGCACTTCGGCCTCAGCACTCCCAATCTCCTGGAGGCAAAGGTGAATCGCGTGATGGTGGAAGTCGCTAAGCGCACCGTGGCCGTCTGCGACTCCAGCAAGTTCGGCCGCCGCAGCCTCTCGCTGATCGCGCCCCCATCAGCATTGAAAGAGGTAATCACCGATCGCGGCGCCCCAAAATCAGATATTCGCATCCTGAAGCAGGCCGGCATTGAAGTCACTCTAGTCTGAAATCGTGAGCAGATTGAAAAACAACTCTGTCATCCTGAGCGAAGTGGCTGGTTCGCGAAGAGAAGCAGCCGCGCAGTCGAAGGATCTCTAGCACCACACCGATTGCCGCCGTGTTTGCTCGATTAGCACAACGTCCGCGAACTTGCACTAACCAACTCCCATGCCCCGTTTCGACGTCACCATCGCCGGCGAACTCAACCTCGACCTGATCCTCTACGGTCTCCCTGATCAACTTCCGCCCGAGCGCGAACTACTCGCCGACAGCATGGCGCTCACGCTCGGTTCCTCTTCCGCCATCGTGGCTCATAACCTCGCCGCGCTGGGCAGCCGCGTCGGCTTCCAGTCACGCATCGGCGACGACGAACTCGGCTCGATTGCTTTAGAGCGCCTGCGCCACGCTGGCGTTGACGTTTCCCACGTGCGCGTAGTTCCAGGCGCTGCCAAGACCGGGCTCACCGTCATCCTGCCCCGCACCGGATGGCGCAACATTCTCACCTACTCCGGCACCATCGCCGAATTCTGCTGGGACGATCTCGACCTCGACTACCTCGCCAACTCTCGTCACTTCCATCTCTCTTCTTATTATTTGCAGAGCGGCCTGCGTCCGCGCGTGGGTGAGTTACTGCAACGGCTGAAGAAGTCGGGCCTCACCATCTCGCTCGACACGAATGACGATCCCGCGGACACATGGCAAGGTGGCCTACAGGATATCCTGCGCTACGTTGATGTGCTTCTCCCCAATGAACGCGAGGCGATGAAGATCGCAGGCACAGAAGACCTGGAAACTGCCATAGAGAAGCTTGCGAAATTAGTGCCGCTGCTTGTCGTAAAGCTCGGCCGCCAGGGAGCCCTGGCGCAAAGAGGAAGCGAACGCTTCGTCAGTCCCGCGCACCAAGTGGACGCGGTCGACCCCGTCGGCGCAGGCGACAGCTTCGATGCTGGATTTCTCCATCAATACGTGCGCGGCGCAGACTTGCCAACCTGTCTCGCCAGCGGCAACCTGGCCGGAGCCCTCTCAACCACCCGCCCCGGCGGCACCGAAGCCTTCCGCGACACAGAACATCGGCAAGAGTTTTTCCGGCAGCGAGGCATCTGAGAGAAAACGAAATGTTTCAATTGTTGGGAAAAGGGGGTTACTTGGATCGCATTGCTACTGCTGCAGCTATCGTCACCAAAGGCGTGACCACGATAGTTAGGACACTTGCAACGAAACAAACAATCGTGGCGGTAACGAAGGTGACGCCCACGAGAATCGCCCAATCCCTTGTTGTGGCTCGGCCACGCAGAACAGCATAGAAAGTAGGAAGTCCGACCAACAATCCAAGCAGACCGCCCGGGACGCCGCCTTCGCCCGCTGCGAATTGAAACGCTTCCCAATTCAGTCCGAAATACCGCGCACCACCCAGGAAGTGTGCGGCGGCTCCGATTGTGAAACCCGCGACAACACACCCTGCGATAACGAGCGCCGCCTTCGCAATACCGCGAAGAACGCCCTGAAACATAGGACCTGTAGGTAGCGAGGCTGCCACAAGCAAATGATAACAACCCAGGGTGGCGCTTCAAGTTACGTGCGTGTTCTCCACTGCACGTAACTATTGTCAACGGCGATAGTGCTCAAAACCGACCGCATCAATCGCGTCCTACTTCCGGCTAACTTCCACCAACAAATGCTCCCTAAACTCCGCCTTCAACTTCGCCGTCCCGCTCGCACCCGCCTCCACCGCCCCTAAATCTTTCTCCTCCACATAATCCATCACCCGATAACTCCCCGGCTTCAGACCACGCAATTCCACCTCACCCTTGAATGTCCCATTCCCCGGGGCAAAAAACGCGTAATACATGTTCCCATCCTTCTCAATCGCGTACGCCTCAGGCGAGTCATATCCGTAAACGTACAAATCAAGAAAGTTTCCCTTCGACAGCATCTTCTCGTTATAAAGTCCAATCCACTTCTTCCAGTGCTCTTCCTTCTGAGCCGTCAAATTCACAGGCGCATACTTCGGCCCCGGATCCGGCCACACAAACTTAGTCCCCGGCACCCCGCCCACTCCCAGCGTCGAGGCGAAGTCGTCGCCGTGCTCGCTCCAGTTACCGTTGCCCTTCGGCGTCATCGCCGAAAGCTCCACATGATCGCCATAAACCGCCGACTGCGGCCCCAGCAGCGCCTTATACATCTTGATTCTTCGCCGCACCTGCACCGCGCCCACCGGATCAGCCGTCACCGCTTGATCGATAAACGGCAGCCATGCCAGCGACGGCGGTGTCCCACACGGACACGCCTGCGTCACGCTCTCCGGCTTTATAGAACGCGTTGTCTCGAAAATTATTTTGTAGACGGCGCCCATCGCGTTCACCGAATCCTGCGGCGACTTGTGATGATGCGCCGGGTTGTAGCACGCCGGCACCGTATAAATATTGTCCAGCTTCGATCCGTCGAATCCCCAGTCGCGAATAAATTTCTCCGTCAGCTGTTTGTAATACGCTTGCACTTCCGGCAGTGACGGATCGAGTACAGCCAGGTCCCGCGTCATGCGCGCATGCTTTCCGTTCTTATCCAGAATCAGCCATTCCGGATGCTCCTGCGCCACTTTCGACATTGCATACTTGTGAGATTCATACTTTCCTTCGCCATCTTCCACGCCCAGCGGCAGCCACCACAACTGCACCAGGATCCCCTGCTTGTGAAAGTCGTCGACCATCTGCTTGATCGAGTCCCCGGGAAACGTATCCGTCCGCGGATTCCAGTCGCCATACGTATCGAACCACCGATCATCCAGCGTGGCCCACTTGATTCCCAACTCCTTCAGCTTCGGAACCGTACCCAGCATCTGCTTTGGTGTCACGTTGAACTCGTAGCCCCACCCGCACCAGCTCACGTTGTAAGCTTCGTTCGAAGGCTTCGGAATATCCCATCCTTCTTTCTGCAATACACTCGACCACATCCGCAACGGTTCGTAATAATCTCCGCTATACACCGCAACAAAACTTCGCGGACCCGCATAACTTTCCCCGGGCTTCAGCGCAGTGCTCACTGGAATGGTTACGTCCGCCTTCACTCGCCCGTCGGCCTCAACCTTCACCGGAATCGAAAGCGTCCACGGCAGCGTCTCGATGTGCCCGATCGCTTCTCCCACCGAACCCGTCCAGACCGCAACCACCGGAATGCCGCCCCCATAGCCGTCCTTGACGATTTCTCCCATCGCATTCGGTTGCGCTGAGGTTCGCGTCAGTTTCTGCACATCGTCCTTACCCCAGTCGTAACTCGATCCCTGAAACGACCACATCTCATACGGCTTCGCCTTCGCGTCCGCCAGTCCCGCGTTGAAGCGATGCTGCTGCATCACCGCCGAGTCGATGCCAAAATCGCTCGTCCCTACATTTTTGTACGCGACCGACACTAGTGCGATGTTCGGAAAATCGTCGTAAGCTTCCACCTCGAGCGTACCTTCCACTCCCATCCCGCTCGGCGCCAGCGGATTCCCCGGAATCTCCACTCGCTTCCCTCGTCCCAACTTGCCCGTAGCCTCCAGCACTTTGGCCTGTCCAAAGTCCGGTGTGAACTGCAAATCCTGCCCATCATGAACAATGTAATCGCCGCCCGTCGTCGACCCGACGCCAGGTTCGTCCAGCGTCAACCTTTTCCCGTCCTTCAAAAGAAATGCCTGCACCGATCCCGACGGAAGAATCTGAAACTCAGCCGTGCTCGTAGTCAGCACCACCGGGCCGCCATCGCGCACTTCCACCTTAATGTCAGATGGCTGCGACGCGCCCGGTTTCGGATGCACCGGCGTCCGCGTGCAACTCAAACTCACCCACGCCGCTCCCACCAGCACAATCATCGAGACCAATGCCGAGAAACGCCCCACAGTTTTCATAGCTCCCTAGCCCTTCCGAATAGCGAAAGATACCTTAAGCGAACGAAAGATAACAAAAGCAGAAAAGAAAGAAAGATCATGTGGCCGCGGGCGCCTTCGCCCGCGAGCTTGTTCCCAAAAGCCGAAGTCTATTTCGCCGCCCCCGCAGCCTTCACATAAGTCCCCAACCAGTTATTCATTTCCCACAACATATGCAGCACCGACTCCCGCCCCGCATATCCATGCGACTCCAGCGGCAGCAGCACAAACCGCACCGTGCCGCCCGAGCCTTTGATGGCACTGAAAAGCCGCTCGCTCTGGATAGGAAACGTACCCGTGTTATTGTCGGCCTCCCCGTGAATCAACAAAATCGGCGTCTTGATCTTGTCCGCGTACGAAAAGGGCGACATCTTGTAATACACTTCCGGCGCCTGCCAATATGTGCGGTCTTCATTCTGAAATCCAAACGGCGTCAGCGTCCGGTTGTAAGCCCCGCTGCGCGCGATCCCGGCCTTGAACAAGTCGCTGTGCGCGAGCAAGTTCGCCGTCATGAATGCGCCGTAGGAATGTCCCATCACTCCCACGCGGTTTCGATCCACCACTCCCAGCCGCACCCCTTCATCAATCGCAGCCTTCGCGCTTGCCACCAACTGCTCTACATAAGTATCGTTCGGCTCAGCCTGTCCCTCGCCCACAATCGGAATCGTCGCGTTCTCCAGCACCGCATAGCCCTGCGTCGCGAACGGCACTGGCGATCCCCAATACAAAAGCGGAAACTGATAAGGCGACCCGCTGATCTGCCCCGCCGCCGCCTTCGTCTTGTATTCCGTCGGATACGCCTCCATCAATGTCGGCAGCGGACCATCCCCCGTCTTGTATCCCGGCGGCAGATACAGATTCGCGCTCAACTCCACGCCGTCCGCGCGCTTGTATTTCAGCACCTGCTTCTTCGGCAACACGGCATCGCCGTACGGGTTCGGAAACTTCGTCACCTGCACCAACAAATTCTTCGTCACATTCTTCAAGTAGAAATTCGGACTCACCTCCGGCGATTCGCGTCGAATCAGAATCGTAGGCTGATCCGCCGCATCCAGCACCGCCAAAGGCGATTCAAAAAAAGGCGGAGCCGATTGCCACACCCGCACGGATTTCACCGCCAGAATGGCCGGGCTCGCATTGGCATTCGCCAGACTCAGAATCGCGACAAACGGCTGGTCCCCCTCCGGCGACGCTCCTTGCGCGTGCAGATACAAGCCGGTTCCGTCGGGCGTGATCTGCACAATGGCCTTCCCTGCCGCATTCGTCACTTCAAACGGCCGCCCCGGATCGTGATAGTGATCTTCAAAAGATCCTTCAAACAACTTCAACGCCGGTCCTGCACCCACAGGTGAAACCGCCAGCATGATCCGCTTGCGATCCTTCCACCGTTCTTCTTCCACAATCGCTACCTTGCTGTTTCCCCACCCGACGCTGCCGAAGCGCAGCGGAAGCTCCGCCATCTTTCGCGGCGATCCCTCGAAGGGAGCGTCCAGCGTGAACAACTGGTCGCGAACGGCCGCTTCCACCTTCGGATCTCCCCCATCCGCCGCTTCCGCCCAAAACACGGTGGCCGGCGCGTCGCTCCGCCATTCAAAGTCGCGAGGTCCCGTTTCCACCGCATCGTGAATGTTCGGCACCGTATCTTCCAGCGGCTTGTCGGCCAGTTGCTTGCTGCTCCCACTCTTCAAATCCACCACCGAAACTCTTTCTGGAAACATTTCGAACGGCAGTAGATACGTATAAGGATGATGCCGCTCGTCGAGCAACGCGTAGCGCCCATCCGGAGAGCCCGACGCACCTTCGATCACCCCCGGCTTGCCCACGGGCGAGATCTTGCCGTCGAGTCCCACCACCACCGCCTGCGACGTCGCGTAATAATCAAAGATCGCCTCATCCTCGGGATTCTTCAGCAAGTCCTCGAACGTCGGCCCCGGCGTCACCCGCCCCAGATTTTCCTGCACGACCGGCCCCGTCGGCACTTCGCTCCGTATCGGCGCCGCGCCTCTTCCCTTCACCACCATCTTGCAGATCAGACTTTCGCTGCCCATCCACTCGCACGGCCGCCCGAAAATTCCGTTCAGCGCCAGGTCAGGCACACGCCGCGCTTGCGCTTGCGCCACATCCACAATCCACAAACTCAACCCAGCATCCGCAGCCGCATCGCTCACATTCACAAAAAAAATGTGCCGCGCATCCGGAGCCCAAGCCGCAAACCGTATCTTCGGTTCCACAGGCATCCCTGCAATCGCCCGCTCCGCGCCATCCGGCAGAGCTTTCAGACGCAAGCCCGTCCCGTAACGTCCACGGCTCGGCCCGTTCGTCTTGGGATTGAACCGCAGCCCCGCCAGCCGCAGCTCCGGCTGCGCCAGATCCGCGATCGAAGGCAGCCCCGAAATTTCCTCGATCAGCAACCACCGCCCGTCCACTCCATCCCCGGGAGAAACTTCCACATACGGCGTGAGCCGCGCGTCCACGAGATCGATCATCGCCTTCGGCGGCTCCTGATACTTGAGACTGGTCTGCGCCTCGACCGCGGAACGCGCCGCAGCGAAAAACAGAAAAAAGCAAAACAAAAAACCAAAAACGCGCCGCGCCCTCGTGCTCTTCAAGCCGCAAACCGCTTTCGCCCAAACCGCGCCGCAAGTGTTCATATCAGTCCACCTTCTTCACCACGATTTCTTGAGGAATGCGCGTCCATTCTCCCGTCAAACACTACCCCGCGCAACCTCTTTCTGTCTCGGCATGGTTCGGGCTCACTGTCGGCGCCCACCGAGATTGCGTGGTCGTGCAGTAGTTGATCACTTCCAACGCTCAGTCCCAACGCGCGACCGGCCACCGCGAACGAACCCATTCACCGGAGGAGTCAAATTCCGGGGAGTTGGCCTCGGGAAGTTGAACAGCAGTGAGAACACTCCGCTTGCAACGCACCATCCCAGCCATCGCCGCTACAGCAGTCCGCCAGTCTGTATCGCCAGAACATTCAGCGCCATCTCCAGCTTCGTGATGGCCGCTCCGATTTCTGGATGCGGTCCGATCTTCTCTTGCAGCGCCTTTAGAATCTGGTGAGCACTTGCAATGTGCGCTTCCGCCTCAGCCGTCTTTTGCTCGGGATTGCGTTCCTTCGGTGTTTCCATGTCCACTCGCTCCCTTGTGTCGCTCAGTCCTTTGCGACACCTTTTATTCTACGTATTTCTGCGCTACCCGCCGGGGGCGTTCGCCTCTGAGCAAGCACCTGAACGCATCGCTGATAGCTGATAAGGGTCACGTTTTTGTTAAAATTCAGGGAAACCCCTTGGAACGGGACAAAGCACCGGTTTGAGGACGGAGAAACCCCGCAACTACAGAGCATGGCGGTGGTCCGAACTAAGGCTTTTCCATTGTGTTAGATTGAAAGAAAGTGGGCGCGTAGCTCAGTTGGTAGAGCAATGCCCTTTTAAGGCATGGGTCGCAGGTTCGAATCCTGCCGCGCTCACCATCAATCCACTCGGGTCGCTGAACTTGCTCAGTGATTTTCGGCCCCACAGATTCCCAGCCGCGCAGTAGCGGATTATTCTTGCAGCCCAATGCTCTACCTGTCCGTAGTCCGATAATTCATGGTTTCCCGCGCTCAAGGCTGTTTACTCGGTCAACTCGCTGGGGACGCGTTGGGCAGTCTTGTCGAGTTTCGCTCTCCTGACGACATTCGCCTGGAATATCCATTCGGTGTTCATGAGCTTGCGGATGGCGGCACTTGGAACACCATCGCCGGACAGCCAACCGATGACTCCGAGATGGCCCTGATGTTGGCTCGGACGCTGGTGGAAAAAAGGCGATACGACGCCGATCAAGCCCGTCAGGCGTATGTTTTCTGGCTGAACTCGGGCCCTTTCGACGTCGGCGATACCGTTCGCAGGGGCCTCCATGGCCAGCGGATCTTTGGCAGCCAAGCGAACGGTGCGATGATGCGAATTAGTCCGCTGGGTATCTTCGGAGCCAATTACGAACTCCCGCAGGTGGCCGAGTGGGCGCGACAGGATGCCAACTTAACCCATCCCAACCCCGTTTGCCTTCAGGCGAACGCGCTTTTCGCCATGGCAATCGCCCACGCCATCGCCACAGGCCCTGGCCCTCAAGAGTTGTATCGGCAGATTGAAACTTGGGCCAGGGAGATGAACCCGCAAGCGGAACTGCTGAAGTCAATCACTGACGCGTCCATGGCTCCGCCGAGCGATTACGTCCACCAGCAAGGGTGGGTTCTCACCGCCTTTGGTAACGCGTTGTGGCAACTTCTGCACGCTCCGAATTTGGCGGACGGGGTGATAGATACAGCGATGCGGGGCGGCGACACGGATACCAATGCAGCCATAACCGGGGCACTCCTCGGCGCTGTGTATGGCCGGGAGGCCGTCCCTCTGCAGTGGATCGAGAAACTTCTGAGTTGTCGCCCGGAGGCTGGACAGCCGCACATACTACGCCCCAGACCGAAGTGTTTCTGGCCCGTGGACGCGATGGAACTGGCTGAGCAGTTGGTCGCCAGAGGGTGACGGCAAAAAAGCCGCCATGAAAATGCAAAAGGCCGCTCTTTCAAGCGGCCTTTTCTCCCGCGCTCTCGCGAGCAACCCTACTTAAAGCTAATCACCCCAAACGTCCCAGCCAGGTTGTTCCCCGGACCGGCTGTAAAGAACAGCTGGTTCGCGGCCCCGTTGCTCGCCGATCCGCCGCCAAATGCGATTCCCCACAGCTGGTCGATCGTGATTGGCTTTCCGTTCACATCCTTCACCTCGCCAATGAATTTCCCATTGCCCGGGTTGAAGGCATTGATCGTCCCGCGATTCGTGTTATTCGAAACCAGCAACGCATTGCTCAGTGGTCCGAAATTCGTGGGTGACCACGCGATTCCCCAAGGCTGGTTCAGTGGCGCTCCCGAAATCAACGGCTTTCCCGGGCTCACCGGCGTCCCGTCCTCCTCAAACACTTCCACGTATCCCCCGTTCCCTCCCGTCACGCTGGCAAACATCACATACACCAGCCCACCCAGGTCCTGCACTCCGAACGGCGCAAATCCCGTCAGCGTGGAATCGGTGAATGACGTCACCAGGTTGAAGCTCCCGTCATACACGTCCACTTGCCCGTTCTTATTGTCGGCAGCGTACAAGAAGTTTCCAGAAGCCCTGCTCGTAATGGCCAGTCCCGTATAAACCGCCGGACTCGCATTTTTCGACGTATCCACCGCCAACAGTGCCTGATTGAAGTTTCCCGCCGGCGCCCATCCGCTGATGGTTCCATCCAGCGTCGCAAACAGAAACTTCGTCTCCCAGCCCTGCACCTGAAAGTCGCTCGATCCGTTCCACACAATCCCCGTCGGCGTCCCCGGGCCATTCCCTCCGGTCGTCAAGTCCGGACCGTTCCCCGCCGTCGGAATCACTACCCTCAGTCCTTGCGCATCTCCCTTCCCATCGTAAAGCGTCGACCACCCCGAGTTGTTGTCGCTCAACCACCAGGGCGATCCTCCCGAGCGAGCCAGACCCCATGCATTCACCAGCAACGGGTCAGTGTGGTTCGCCCATTTCAGTTGATTCGAACTCAAATTCGTCAGTTGATACTGCGCCATGGCCGCGCTCGATGCCAACATCAGCCCGAGCCCCAGAAATACCGTAAGAGCGATCTTGTGGCGTTGCATGCGAAAATTCTCCTTTTCCTTTGGCGGTCAGAACAGCGGTTCGCCTCGCCTTCCGAACCCGGTCCCGAATTTCCCCTGACCTGCGAATCGCCCTCATGCTAGGTCGCATGCACGTGTCACCTTGTCATCGCCATGTCACCAGTTTGTACAATTTCTGTCGGCAGCCGGTTTTGCCTATGTAGGGCGGACACTCCTGTCCGCCGCTTTTGACGTTGGTGTTGTTTCTGGTCCGACAAAAATCTCAGCCTTTAGCCGGGCGCCCCATTTCTCGCGTCTTTTGCGAGAAGTGGGGATTGTCCCGTCCACCATATGTGGCACATTTCTTCTCGATAACGCCTGGCCCGACCCAGCCGACCGGCGGATTTTCTTCCGGAGAAAAGCAGAGTCCAAAAACAAATCGGGCCGCCCAAAGGCGGCCCGTTCTTGGTTGAGCTCGAAGCTAGAAGCGAAAAGCCGACTTAATCCCCCGCCACTGGCTCTGCAACTTCCGGCTTCGCGGCGTGCGTCCCGTTCCCGTTCCCCGTCAGCGCACCCAGCGGAATGAACCCGTTCTCCGCCACCACCGGCTTCTCTTTCAACACCACTTCGCGGTACAGCGCAGCCATGCGCGCATTGTAAGCCTCATCATTCACCTTCGGCCCACGCGCCTCATCGGGTTCGGGTGCCCCATTTCTCGCGTCCTTTGCGAGAAGTGGGGAAGCTGCCTCAGCAGCCGTAGCCTTCTGCTTCGCGTCTCTCGCCCGCACTTTCTCTTCGCGTGCGTTCTTCGCGATGCCCAGCTTGTCGAGATCATGCTGCAATTCGTTGGTCACCAGAGCGTCGCGCAGCCTGAGATAGTCGACGTGCTCCTCTTCCATCTTCACTTTCTTGCCGCCCGCGAAAATCTCATGCCGCCCGTGCTCTTCGTACCACTTAGTCAGCGTGGCCGTCATGTGCATCTTCTCGATGATGTTCCGCCATCCCACGCCCGTGTTATAAGCGCAGAACGAAATCTCACCCTCCTGCGTCGCATACGGAATAATGCACTGCTCCGTCCGCCGGAAGTCGTAGTTGAACAAATCCTGGAACCACATGCCGGCAATAAATAGGAAGTTCCAGCGGTCAGTCGTGCGCCGCTTCATCACGTCATCGACGGTGCGGTCCGGGCCGACCTTGCCGTAGTTCTTGCCCGTGATGTGATAGTTCTTGTCGAACTTCTTCAGCAGATCCGTCAGCTTGAAGTGCGTCGGCGATTGGAACGGATCGTAGTTCTTCATCAAACACAACGCCATGCCAAACCCGGTGAAAAATTTCCCACGCGACGCATCATTCACCTTGGCAATATCTTTAGCCAGCTGATCCCCGTGCAGAAACGCCGTAACTGGAACCGCTTCCTTGGTTTCCTTATCGATCATGACAGCCATGCCCGTCCCGCAATTCGGGTGGCAGCCGCAGGATAGTTGGCCCCAGTCATTTTTTACGTCATTGGCGTGCATCAGATCTGCCCAGTCTGAAAATGTTCCCATGAATGAAATCGGGAACCAGTCGCGGCTTGGCTCGCCCAGGCCGGTTTGGTTTTTTACGTCGTGGGCCAAGTGACTCAGCGTGTAGCGCTGGGCCTGGCGGCGATCGTCGGTGACGGCTTCGTCGCGGCCGGTGAAGCTGACCGGCTGGAAGCTCAAGAAGCTGATCGTCTTCGGATTATCCAGCGCGAACTTGATGATGCGCCCGACCTGTTCGTTGTTGATTCCGTTCACGATCGTCACCACCGGAACGATTTCGACCCCGGCCTTGTGCAGGTTCTCGATAGCCTTCAACTTCACATCGAACAGGTTGCCAACCATGCGGTGAGCATTGGCTGCGTTGCCGATTCCATCGAATTGCAAATACGCGTAGCGCATGCCGGCATCGACGGCCTGCTGGCAGAATTCGAAGCTCTTGGCAAATTCTATTCCGTTGGTCGCAGCCTGCACGGAGTTGTATCCCACCTTGCGGGCGTAGCGAACGGCATCTAAAAAGTACGGCGACAACGTGGGCTCGCCGCCGGAGAACTGCACGCTCATCTGCCGGCGCGGCTTGATCGTAATCGCGTTGTCGAGCATGGTCTTGATTTCTTCCCACTGCAGTTCGTGGACGAAGCCCACCTGGTTCGCGTCCATGAAGCAGGGATCGCACATCATGTTGCAGCGGTTGGTCAAATCGATGGTCAGCACGGAGCCGCGGCCGTATTTCACGGTCGAAGACCCGTGATGGTGCAGCTTTTCGTCGTTATGCGCCGCAATGTCGCGGCCGGGGAACACATCTTCCAGATGCTTCGAGAAATCGGTGTCAATCGACATCACGTCTTCGAAGTGGCCGTGCTTGGGGCAATCTTTCACCATCAGAATCTTGCCATCGCGCTCGATGATGGTGGCCTTGATCTCGCCGACCTTCTCGTTCATCAGCACTTCGTGGGGCAGCTTGCCGTCAAGAATCTGCTGCCGGATTTCCGGCACACACTTCGGGCACAGCGAATCGGTGGAGCGCGGCCAGCCGAGCGGTGGCTTGGACTTTTCGTAGGACTTGAGCAGCGGCTTGTCGGACCACTTAGGGGTGGGCGACGGGTTGGGCTTGATCCGATTCATGCGGTCGAACACAACCCAAGCGCCTTTGGCGGCGGCGACAGCTACTTTTTCCACGTACTTGATCGGCTTGCGCATATTAGCTTCTAGCTCCTGGCTTTTGGCTTCTAGCTCTTAGCTCAACATCAAAACCTTGATTCGGCGGAGTTGACTGGCTTTTGCGGCTAGTCTTCTCCCTACCCTTTGCCTGAGAAACCCAATGCAACTTATGGCTCTCCCTGGGAATGAAACTGGCCCCCATACGTCTGGGCATGCAACCTGGGTCAATACACTTTTCCCTGGGATAGTGACTGCAGCTATCGTATTGCGGGCCTAGGGAATGCGCATCCACAACCCAACGAACGGCGCAAAATTGAGGTTTAGCGGTGCCGTGGGGGATTATACGGGGCTATGTCATTGAAAGCAAAGGGGGACGATGGGCGGGCGCACGCGCCTCGCAACTGCTTAGGACGGGGTTCGAGTGGAAACATCCGGGCGTAGAATGTCCGACCTACACGGGTGAGTCAAAATCCCACCCTTCGGCTTCGCTCAGGGCGGGCTTTCTCGCGAAGGATGCGAAAAATGTGGGGCCCGGCGAAGGAACTCGGGCGGTCTCTATCGGTGCCCACGGTAACTTGTGCGTCGGATCACTGCAATCATTACCGCTGCAGCTACAATTTGGTCGAAGACCTATTCTCCGAACGCGGTTCGCCGAAGAACCGCCGAAGAACCAAGGAGGGTCCCATGTCCCGATTCGCTCCCATTTTCGGCATTCTGTCGATACTTCTTTTTGCCCTTGCTCTGTCCGCGCAGCAGAACCAGCCGGCTCCGAAAACGCCATCGTACGAGGCGATTCCGGCCGATGCCGCAAAACAGGCCAACCCGGTCAAGTCTTCGCCCGAGTCACTGAGTCGCGCCAAGAAGTGGTGGGGCCTCGACTGCGCCATGTGTCACGGAACCAGCGGCGACGGCAAAGGCGACATCGCCAAGGACATGAAGCTCCAGATCGCCGACTTCACCGATCCCGCAACCCTGAAGGACCGCACCGACGGCGAGCTCTTCTACATCATCAAGAACGGCCATCAGGACATGCCGCCCGAAGGCCCGCGCGTGAAGACCGAAGAAAACTGGGATCTGGTCAACTACGTCCGTTCCCTGGCGAAGAAAACCCCTGACGCGGCAGCCAAGCCCTAGCAGCTTAGAGGGGTCGTGCGGAAACGGGCACCTCGCCCGTCGGTTTGACCCTGATTCCGATTTGGCACCACCCGGAACGTTCGCCCTTCCGGTAGTGGCCGAAAAGTGCGTTGACTCCGAGGGGAGGCATCCCCTTGGCTAGTAAGATTTGGCCCTCCGATTGCCGCGAAGTGGAAGGATGCGCGTCCGGCGAAGATGCTAGCATTCATACCGAGTATCGTCCCATGACATTTCAGGTCACCATGAGCGGAGCAGACGGCATGGTGATGGCAAGTGACCAGTGCGAGTTCGATGGGGCTGAACTAAGCCCGAATGGGCCGAGCGTCAAGAATCTGATTCGTAAGGTAGCTATCTCAGGAAGTTTTGCATGGGCATTTTCAGAGGGCAGGCTTGGGCCGTTTTTCTCCCCGTTCTTGCAGCGTGCGCTAGATTCTGCGGGAGACGTGTCTTGCGAAGTTGCAATTCAAATCCTTGAGTCGTGCGGGAAGCCAGCGCTCGCAGAATGGAAGGAGTACATAGCAACCGTGTCCTGCCTCAGTTGGAAATGGAGAAGACGTTCGTCCGTTAAGATAACGGAGCGAACGTATGAGGAAGGAACGGAAGCATTTCACCCCAGAAGAAAAAGTAGCCATCCTGAGGCGGCATCTTGTGGACAAGGTGCCAGTCTCGGAGCTGTGTGAAGAGCTGGGCCTGCGGCCAACAGTGTTCTACCGCTGGCAGAAGGAACTGTTCGAGAACGGAGCTGCCGCTTTTCAGGCTCAAGAGCGTCCCCACCGCCAAGTGGAGGAGAAGCAGAAACGGATTGAGTTCTTGGAGAAGAAGGTGCAGACCAAGGACGAGGTCCTGGCTGAGTTGATGGCTGAGCACATCGCGCTAAAAAAAAGTCTTGGGGAACTCTAACCGGTATCTGGGTGCCGCATGATGTGCGGGATCTAGTCGTGGATTTCGTCCGGCGCTGGTCGGAGAAGGCTGAGATCGGCGTCGGACGGTTCATCCCTTGGCTGGGCGTGACCGCCAGCAAGTTCTATGACTGGCGGCAGCGGTACGGGTGCGTCAACGAGCACAACGGTTGGGTTCCCCGTGATTTCTGGTTGGAGCTGTGGGAGAAAGAAGCAATCATCGAGTTCCATCTGAAGAACCCGCTGGAAGGCTATCGGCGGCTGACGTTCATGATGCTCGACGCTGACGTTGTGGCGGTTAGTCCGGCGAGTGTTTGGCGAGTGCTGAAGCAAGCTGGATTATTATCCCGGTGGAAGAGCAAACCTTCGCGCAAGGGAACCGGTTTCGAGCAGCCGCTGCAGCCGCATCAGCACTGGCATATCGACGTTTCTTACATCAACCTGTGCGGCACCTTCTATTACTTGTGCAGCATTCTGGATGGGTTCAGTCGTTTTCTCGTGCATTGGGATCTGCGTGAGTCCATGCGAGAAGCTGATGTCGAAGTGATCCTGCAGCGGGCCAAGGAGAAGTACCCGGAAGCGAAGCCACGAATCATCTCCGACAATGGCCCGCAGTTCATTGCTCGCGACTTCAAGGAGTTCATTCGCGTCTCGGGCATGACGCACGTCCGAACCTCCCCTTACTATCCGCAGTCGAACGGCAAGATTGAGCGCTGGCACCAATCGCTGAAAAGCGAGTGCATTCGCCCGGGAACGCCCCTGTCGCTGGAAGATGCACGGCGTCTGGTCGAGGGCTACGTGGAGCATTACAACAATGTCCGCCTGAATAGTGCCACCGGCTACCTCACGCCGAATGACGTACTGGCGGGGCGTCAGCACGAGATCCATGCAGAACGCGACCGCAAGCTGGAAGCCGCCAGACAGCAGCGCCAGAGTCGCCGCTGGCAAGCCGCGTGAAGAGCGAAGCGGCCAGACGCCGCGATATCGGACCGCCAGGGAAAGCTATTTTGACCCACAGTAGAGGATGCGATGTATTACTGGTCCTGCCGCGCTTCTACGGCACATACGCCGCTTGATGTTTGAGTCACGAGCCTGAACGACAGCCGGTGGCTCCGCCATAGATCGCGGGGCAGCCAAGCGCTTAATTCTTGGGAACTGACGAATTTGGTTCTTAGTTCTCCGGCTGGGCCTAATCCTTTGTACTCTCCGTGGTCGGCGGTCACGCCGTCGTCTTTCGTGAAGTTCTCACCGTAGATTTTCAGCAATATGCCATCGCCGCTGCGATCATCCATCAGCTGAACTGGGTACGGCGAAACGGCCAGAATGCGCGGTTGTTTAGGGCGTACCGAATATTTGTGCGCCGGAAGCACATTCAGAAGTTGCGGGTCCGAAACATGCTGGTCGTCTCCATTTCGAACCCAGAGCTTCAGTGGCACTTCGTCATAGATTGCATCCCTCAGGAGGCGCCCCGGAACCTGAAATTGCAACTCGCTGCTGGAAATGTAGATTGGCTTCGGAGCCTCGCTGTTGTACCCAACGACGGCCGGAAAGCCCATGAGGACCTCGGACGCTGCGCTAAAGCCGCTTCCCAGAATGCGTACTACCGCATCCACATAACTCCCATCGAAATCACCTCCCTCGTACGTGACCTCCGAAGGTTCGATCTTTGAGAAGACTGGCCGGTCCTTCCTCATGACGTAAACGGTCAGGGAATTGAAATCGCTGTCAGCTTGGCTTCCGATAGGAACATCAGGGGTATCTTCCGGTCTCGTGGCTTCAAGCCGCAGACGAGTGGGCTTCGCCAGGTACCCCGCAGGAATTTCGACACTGACGTGTCCAAGGTCGATCAGCGTGGCGGGAAGATACTCGCGGGCAATCCAAACATCTGCGGTCTCTTCTTCCATGAGAAGAAGGACAGTGTTCTGCTCGCCCACGTCATTAGCGTCCGTTATCAGTGATGTCGATCCTGCGCCCTCCTCGAGGATCGCCGTCTTATTCCATAACTTGGGGACTGGGTCACCGTCGACTGAGCCAGTGCGTCCGATCAGTGCCCGGGATCGATCCGTAGCGAAATAACTTTCGCCAACACTCTCGGGGACGTGAATCTTGAGGCGCAACTCGGATGGAGTCTCTGGAACCCCTTCCTTTGGACTCCAAGCAATTCTCCCCGATCTCTCCTTGGTCGCCGGAGTTCGGAACAGCAGCGTGGGTCCATCCCGCACTTCGATATGTGCGTTTGACACCTTGTCTGGTTGTTCCAGGTTGTAGGTCAGAATGGCGGAAGAATGGAAATCATCGAAGCCTGCATTTATCGAGATGCTTCCTGCGCCGCCACAGGAACGCTTGGCTGCCTGCGGCTGTGCCTGACACATAACGAGGAGAACGGTCAAAAAGCCAAGACTGATCCCACGAATGGACATAGCTGACGGTTGAGATTCTAGGCGCAAAGGTTGCGTTGTACCGGTTACGTCAGTCACGCTTGCAATCGTTGACGCTATCAGATGGCGATTACACTCATGATTCGGGTCTGGCCCAGTTGGGTTTAGTCGGAATCACGGGCCAACCGGATGTTGAGAAACGGCAGGTCGTTGCGGAGCTACAATGATCTTGCCGGGCGAAACGGAAGCGGGCACTGCGGGGACGCAACCACGCCGAGGGATATCCCGGTGGGCTCATCGAGACGATGAACGGGGGCGTGAGGACTCGTTCTTGCGCCGCCCAACCTCCATCGGATCGAAAGCCCCCCATGCCTTGAAAATCCCCGCCCGAAGGGCGGAATACTCACTAACGGAGAACGTCGGTTCTCCATTTCAGGCTGAACCAAGACAACCGGGCCAGCCGGAAGATCGAGGATTATTTTCGCGTGCGGCAAGAGCAAGAGAATTTTTCGCGTAGACATATCGCCGAACATGGCGGCACAGGAAATCTTCGACGGCAAGTGCATCTCGGGAAATTATTACAATCTCGCTGCCTTTCTCCCTTCCCGTTTCCATGCAACGGTAGAGTCCGTTGATACCTTGGCGCGGCTGGCGGCATATTCCATTCGCGTAGCACAGGAAATTGATCCTCAATACGTTGACGGATTAGATGTTGCGGTGTATCGGGATTCGGAAGGAAGATTCGAGTTTGAGAATGCGGATAATTATTGGAATCTTTGCGAAGAAATAGAACGCGAGATGCGTGAGTGCTTTAGGCGAGCAGTTCCGCAATCGTCCAGACGTGATCCGTAATTCCAGCTTCCATCGCAGGAGTCACTCGAAGGCTAGAATGCACGCGGCAGAAATTGTAGTAAGCGAAGTGCAGTGCGATAGCGGCTCTCAGGTTGTCCCACTTTTTCGAGAACGCATTCGTTAGCCGGGTGAGTCTGCGAATCTGCATCCGCATGGTAAGGTTCTGCCGTTCGATATGTGACGTACAAATGCGCTCGTAATCAGGCATCCCGGCGCGTGGGACTACCTCCACGTCTACGACCTCAGCGGGAGAGTACCGTTGCTCACCATCGCGGGATGCTGCGTAGACTTTGACAAGCTGTGCATAGTGAATATCGCTTCCGAACACGCGCTCAACTGCATCGGGATAAGAAGGCCAGCCGTCCGTTGTTAGCTGGAATTTTCCTACCGTGGCGCGACGAAGTTTGATAATGAATGCGAGCGTTTCCTGCTTGTTGCGCTTGCCCAGGTGCCACGCCAGAATCAGTTTAGAGTTGCGCTCCATCGCGACGTAGGTGTAAGCGTCTCCGAGCGTATCCGGCGCGTTATAGAGATTCGCCTTGGCTCTTTCCTTCATGCCCACGAAGCCCCAAATCTCATCGGCTTCGACATCGCGGACCTGAAGATTCTGGATGGTATCGGCCAGCAGTTTTTCGCAGCGTGTCCCGGCGATAACTAGCATCTTCGCAATCGTGGTTCTATCAAGTTCCGTGATCCGCTCCGTTGACCGGATTGAATTTCCTTCCAGCAAGAGCCGAGTTGCTAAGATCGCCTTTTCTTCGGAAGTGTACATCGTGCCTAGCGTCCGCTTGTGCGGCTCCGTGAAGGTGCGCTTACAGACCGGGCAGCGAAAACGGCGGAGGCCGTTGCGGTGTTTTCCGAAGCGTTGACAATCAACATTGCAATCCTTGCAAGTCATTGTAATTTCGGCTTTTGCTGTGCTCATCATGGGTTTATTTATACAGCTATCGCTAGTTGTTTGTCAACAGAAAAGTGCGTTTATGGCCGAAAAACTCGAATTTCTCCCATACGCTTGAACGCTCGACTTACGCTCCGGCGCGTAAAAGCCCCTCTTCGGGGCGCGTGATTGGTGGGCCTCTGATTTGGTGCGTCATCATTGCTTTCCGCTGCTCATCGAAAACTAGCAGCGGAGCCGTGCGCCGGATGACGTATTTCGGGCGCTTCGGGCACGTTCTGGCACGGAGAATTTCGGGCGCAGGTTGGGCGTATTTCGGGCGCTTCGGGCGCAAGTCGGGCGCAAGTCCCGGCTACAAATCTAGTCGGTAATGATTGCGGGAAGCCGTTTGTACGATGAGTTTTCCGTAAAGCTGTCTATTCGCCTCGTCTCGAAACCAGCCGCTCATTTTGCCGGAACTGACGTGCAGCGCCTTCTGAATTGCCGCGATTCCCACAGCCCCGCGTTTCTCAAGGTGGGCTCTGTGCAATACGCGAATGATGGTGCTCTGCGTGGGTTTCAGTTCGTACTGCCGACCGTCAAACTCGATAACCTGATAGTGTTCGTCCAGCGGTTTGAATCGAGCGGATTCCCGCGCTTCCGGCGCGATGCTGACGGGCTTCAGGACTGGCGTCCCATCGGGCTTTGCGAAGTGTATAGAAGCCTTTTGTAGCGCGTCCTGTAGGCTCTCGGCTCTCAATGAGCCGGACTCAAACCATTGCCGGATTGTCTCGGTAAGCTGCTCTGGCGTGCCAGTCCAGGTTAGGGCGTGGGACTGTGCGCGGATCGCGGCTAGTTCCCGCGCGTGGTCAAGTTCTTGTTGCTCTCGCTGGCCTTGCTTTGCGAGAACAATGAAGTCGTCAAAAGTATCGCTCATTGCGCTCTTGCGTGCAGCGCGACGGAGGGCTTACGATTGAAGTGTCTAGGTTCAATCGAAAATGCCCCGGCCATCGCGCCGGGCTTTTCGTTTCACCCGAAGTATAATTCCGAGTCCTGCAAAGCTACAGCTAAAAGGGGCGGGAGAATGATCAAAACGCTGCTTATCGGGATGGTACTTTGCGCGGTTCTTTGTCCTGCACAGGTTGGCAAGAAACCCACGACCGCATCGGCGAAGAACGCGGGAGCCACGCTGAGAATTGTGAAGGATTCGCTCTCAGATTCGGAAGAGTTTTACGTGGTGAAAGGCGCTATCTACAATCCGAACAATCGGGGCGTGAAGAACGTTGTCATTAAGTACTACGTCTGGAAAAAGTTCATGGGCCACGATGACGTTAAGCGTGGTTCGATTGTTAAAGAGACGGGCGGCCTAACGATAGCGAAGATCAATTACCTTCCTCCGAAACAGACCGTCGAATTTACGACCAGCGACAGTAGTGCGGTTAAGTACATGGACATGAAACCCGACGCTTTGAATGCGGAGATTACCGCCGAATGGGATGACTAGGGCTACTACTCTTCCTTGCGCGGTCTGCCCCCGCCGTGAGTCTTGCGCCGTGCGGCCATCTGGCGGTAGTGTTCGGAGCCGTGCCGCTTTGCCGTTGTAGAGCCGCCCTTGCTGCCCATAAGCGCAGCAGGAGTAGTGGAGTGCTCGATTAGATCGTCGGTCAAGGCAAGCGCCGTCTTTAGCAGTTCCCGGCAAGCCCCTGTGCGGTTTTCGGGCAGGGCTGGGGAGGTCTCAAGGATGCGGTCAGCTTGGGAAAGCAGGTTCTTGAGGGCGGCGAGTTCCGTGCGGCTTGACATGCCTTCACGATACGGCGATTCCGAAGGCTAGGCAAGCATTCAAAGTTTTCCACCAACGCACATTTCGACCACTACCCGCCCTTCCCTCCCCTTGACAACCGGCTGCTCGTCTCCTATAATTAGCACTCGATGTGGTTAACTGCTAACAGCCTAGATTAGCCCATCCAAATCATAGGGTTACAACGAATACCCTCGAAACAATCCAACGTAGCAAAGGTTTGAAACCAAGCACTTGAGACGAACCACACACTTGAAAGGAGTTTGCAACCATGGCGAAATTTACCCCGCTCCATGACCGCATTTTGGTGCGGCGCATTGAAGAAGGCGAAACCACCCGCGGTGGAATCATTATCCCGGACTCGGCGAAAGAGAAGCCGCAGGAAGGCGAAGTGATTTCGGCCGGCAAGGGCAAGATTACCGAAGACGGCAAGGTCCGCCCGCTCGACGTGAAGGAAGGCGACCGCATCCTGTTCGGCAAGTATTCCGGCACGGAAATCAAGCTGGATGGCGAAGATTACATCATCATGCGCGAAGAGGAAGTGCTTGGCATCTTGTCGGGCGCGACGAAGAAGGAAACGGCTGGCAGCCGCAAGTAGCTGGCTTCGGGCTTCGGCTTTCGGGCTTCAGCAAGTCAAGAGCCCCGGGCCTTTAAGCTCGCAGCCGTCGGTTGAGGAGTTTCGCGTTTCGCATTAAGTCGGGTGATCGGAAGGTTTGCCGAAGCCCGATAGCTGAAGCCCGAAGCCCCTCCAACTGGAGCAACCGGTTCCGACACAATCCGCAGGCCAGTCCTGCAAACTGAACTTTAATTAGGAGAAGAAAACAATGGCAAAAACCATCATTCATGGAGAAGAGTCGCGGCAGGCAATCCTGCGCGGAGTGAACCTTCTGGCCGACGCCGTGAAGGTCACACTGGGCCCCAAGGGCCGCAACGTGGTTATCGAAAAGAAATTCGGTTCGCCGACCATCACCAAGGACGGCGTTACCGTAGCCAAAGAAATTGAACTGCGCGATGCCGCCGAGAACATGGGCGCGCAGATGGTTCGCGAAGTCGCTTCCAAGACTTCCGACGTCGCCGGCGACGGCACCACTACCGCCACCGTTCTCGCGCAGGCAATTTTCCGCGAGGGCGTCAAGACCGTTGCTGCCGGAGCCAATCCAATGGCCCTGAAGCGCGGCATCGAGAAGGCCGTCACCACCATCTGCGGCAAGATCGATAAAGAAGGCAACCGCGTGAATGGCGAGCTCGACAAGTTCTCGAAGCCCGTCAATAACGACAGCATGATCAGCCAGGTCGGCACCATCTCCGCCAACAACGACGAGACCATCGGCAAGATCATTGCCGAGGCCATGAAGAAAGTCGGCAAAGACGGCGTCATCACCGTGGAAGAGTCGAAGACGCTCGAGACCCAGCTGGAAGTGGTCGAAGGCATGCAGTTCGACCGCGGCTATCTCTCTCCGTATTTCGTGACCGATCCCGAGCGCATGGAAGTCGCACTCGAGAACGCTCTGATCCTGATCAATGAAAAGAAGATCAGCTCGATGAAAGACCTGCTCCCGCTGCTCGAGCAGATCGCCAAGGGCGGCAAACCGCTGCTCATCATCGCGGAAGACGTGGAAGGCGAAGCGCTCGCTACCCTCGTCGTCAACAAACTGCGTGGAACGCTGCAAGTGGCGGCCGTTAAGGCTCCCGGCTTCGGCGATCGCCGCAAGGCGATGCTGCAGGATATCGCTATCCTGACCGGCGGCAAGGCCATCACCGAAGATCTGGGCATCAAGCTCGAGAACGTGCAGATCAGCGATCTCGGCTCGGCCAAGAAGATCACCATCGACAAGGACAACACCACGGTGGTCGAAGGCAAGGGCAAGCACGCGGAAATCGAAGGCCGCGTGAAAGAGATTCGCAGCCAGATCGATAAGACCACCAGCGACTACGACCGCGAGAAGTTGCAGGAGCGGTTGGCCAAGCTGGTCGGTGGCGTAGCGGTGATCAAAGTTGGCGCCGCGACCGAAACCGAAATGAAGGAAAAGAAAGCCCGCGTCGAAGATGCGATGCACGCAACCCGCGCGGCCGTGGAAGAAGGAATTGTCCCGGGCGGCGGCGTGGCTCTGGCCCGTTGCGCGGCAACGCTCGACAAGGTGAAGGCGGAAGGCGATGAGCAGATCGGTATCAACATCGTCCGGCGCGCCATCACCGAACCCCTGCGCATGATCGCCGAGAACGCGGGCGAAGAAGGCGCTGTGGTTCTTGGCAAAGTGCTCGACTCGAAGGACGCAAACTTCGGCTACAACGCGTTCTCGAACGAGTACGAAGACCTGGTCAAGGCCGGCGTGCTCGATCCCACAAAGGTCGTGCGCACCGCCCTGCAGAATGCCGGCTCCATCGCCAGCCTGATGCTGACCACCGAAGCCCTCGTCTCCGAGATCCCCGAAGAGAAGAAGGCTCCAGCCGGCGGCGGCGGTCACGGCGGCGGCATGGGAGACATGTACTAAGGCAGCTGTCAGCTGTCAGCTATCAGCCGTCAGTCAAGTCAAAAGCCCCGCTCGCAAGAGCGGGGCTTTTTCTGTTCGTGTTGGACTTGTTTATGTAGGGCGGGCACTCTTGCCCGCCACCCGCTCGCAGAGCGGGCTCTTCGCTTTTGCCCTTTCCCACCCCGAATCGGGAAATCCACAGCACCAATGTTCACTCATCACCGTCGAGCGACGACGCCGTATGGAAGGATCCAGGAAGCAAGTCGTGAGTCCGAACGTAGTAGGTGCGAAGCAGGTTCTGATGGTTGGGCGCGACACGCGAAGTGGCCCCGTAGCTCAGCCTGGATAGAGCACTAGGTTCGCACCTTAGAGGTCGTGAGTTCGAGTCTCACCGGGGCCACACCTAAGTTTTGTCGTGAGTCGCGTTCTTTCTTGACATGAGTCCGAAGGAGCGCGAGACTTTAGGTGTAGGTGCGAACCTGGTCGTTTGGACTAGGCTGAGTTCAGGGCGGCCCGCCAAGGCCGCCCTTTCTATTTGCAGCGAGAAAACGTCCAGTCCAGCCGAATTCCCACCGTTTGCAGAGAACGCAAGGGATGGACCGCCCGCCAACAATTTGGGAACGCCTCGTCGCGAGTATTCCCCCGCGTACAATGACTCACAAACGCCATGGATGAAGCAATCAAGACCTACGCAGAAACGCTATACGAAGCAGAGCTGCTCGATTCGGGCAGGGTGGCAAGGGACGAATTGCGTGAAGCGGCTAAGGTGAGGGCCGCAGCAACCACCCTGCCGCTCAGCGGTCTAGACCTGCAGCGTAGGATCGAGATTCTCAATCGACACGTTGAACGCTGCGCCCTAGCGAGATTCGAGAGCTACCAACGAGCGTACAGTGAGTCAGCCCAGCTTCCCTCGGATCAGGATCTCGACGCGATACTGCAAGAATGCCGAGACGTCAGGGCCCTCCAAGTGAAGCACGCGGCCAAAAACCTACATGATCTGATCGCGACCGGCCGTGGGGTCACGGCACCCTTGCCAACGATAGCGTCCCTTGAAGCCAGTTCGCCACACGGAATGGACCGGGTTGTTTCTCTAGTGAAACAGTGGAAGGCGCGAATCAGGCTAAAGCCAGTGCCCAAGAACGAGGCTCAACTGGCGAGACAGAAAGACGCGAAGTTTCCCGTGCTGAACGTTTCTGAGTTCAATACCGATCTAGCGAACCTCTCCAAAGGAGCAAGCCGGACTTCTCCGCTGTCTCTCCTAGTCATGGACGTAGACAAGTTCAAGTTGATCAATGACCGTTTGGGAGGGGGACACGAAGGTGGCGACCGTGCCCTGATGGCCTTATCCGAGCTGCTACTCAGGGTGGCCAAGTCGAAGGGGACCGCGTACCGTTGGGGCGGCGACGAATTTTGCGTGCTTCTCGAAAACCATTCTCTCGGTGAAGCTCAGGTTGTCGCTGAGCGCATCCGGCGGGAAGTGCGCGACCTGAATGTCGACGGGCTTCCTGACGGGTTCAGCGTCAGCATCGGAGTCGCGAGTTACCCTGAGTCGACCGAGGAAAGTTCAGGGCTCTTTAGCCTTGCCGACAAGGCGATGTACGGATCCAAGGAGAACGGAGGAAATCGCGTGACCAAGAGCGGAACACAATCTTCCGAGACTCCGTCAACTGTTTCGGGAGAAACGAAGCAGTCAAAGGAGGAGATCAAGAGACAGCTTACCTCCTTTCTGAAAGAGGGGAAGGCGATCCAAGACGGGATCGCTTACAGCAATCCAGCATCTCTTCAGGAAAAGCCAGCATGGGAAAAGCGGATCGAGGAGTACCTATTAGCGAATCTTGATGATTCGTACGCGACCCAGTTTCAGATCCCGAGTCGCGAAGCGCATGAACACCCCCAAGGAATAAACTTAGGAATGCTGCCCTCGTGGCGAGAACTAACTTCTCGGATGTGGATGCTCAGCGACTTCATCTCGAAACTGCGCAGTTAACTACTTCCGCGGGTGGCCCACACAACGCGGTTTTCGTTGTGTGGGGATCAATGCTGCAAACACGTCATGCCGAACATTTTGCGAAAGTCCAGAAAAGCTCGGCCGTAAACCCCAACGGAACAAGCCCTTAGCTGTACATACAAAACCGCCAGCACAAAATGTTCCTGCAGGAACACTTCTCCAGTTTGCAGCCGGGTGGGATACCCGGCGAAACGAGGCGTCTGCCGGCGCTCGATTAGCTCCCCAGGGACGAAGTGATTCGAGTGGCGTAGGGGCATCTTTTGCCATTGTGCCCCGTGGAGTCGTGTTCCTTCACCAGAGCGATGGCAAAGCGCTCAGCCCGCGCGGCTGCAGTGGTTTGCTCGGAGGTAAGGCCGGGCGTCATCGCGAGGTTGCGAATGTCCGACAGATGCTGCTCCAGTTCGTCCTTGGTATCGCATTCCATTTATTTCCGATTCCTCACGAATGACCATATATATCACATGGGCCATGCTGCGATGCTGCAAACGCCAGGGGCGTTGGACGGCGCCCTCGATTCGGATGGTTCGGGTCCGTGATGCCCCCCAAGGCGAAGGCGGCGCTGCGGGCTGCATCGTAACCCACCCCTTCGGCTTCGCTCGCGGCAGGCTCTTCGAAAACCGCGAAGGGTGGGGCACCCTCACTCGTTTCGGTGTTCGCTCACATCGAAGGCCCGCTCTGACGAGCGGGCGGCGGACAGGAGTGTCCGCCCTACACGAGCACAACTCAAACTCCGAAGCGTTCTGCGGCACGGGCCCGGGCTTTGGCTGCTTCTTCTTCTCGGTTCTTCGGGGGCGCGGTGGTTTCCAGGGAACGCAGAAGGCGCATGGAGACGTTGGCTACTTCGCCTACGGCAACCAGAAACGCTTCTTCGTTTCCCTTGGACGGTTTGTTGAAGCCGGTGATCTTTCTGACGAACTGCAGGGATGCGGCGCGAATTTCTTCGTCGGTGACCGGCGGATCGAAGTTGAAAAGGGTTTTAATATTCCGGCACATGTTTTTTTGACCTCGGCTATTAGCTTTCAGCTATAGGCTTTCAGCTCTCGGTGATGCTAGGGCCCGAGATGCATTCGCGGGCCCGGCTGGCTTTATCTTACCCAAAAAGGAGGGTGTGAGATAAGCTCAGCAGGGGCTAAAGCCTGCTCTGATTTTGGGAGCTTTTCGCGGCGCTGAAGCGCCGCTCTTCCACGGTACTTCCTCGGCACTTCCTCGGTTCTTCCAGCGTACCAGGCGCTTCATGAGTTTTTCCGGGATCCGTGGGAGGATGCCCTTCGCGAGCGCGTTTATGGGATCGGCTTCCACGATTTCTCAGACTGAACGATCGGGATCGACGGTCTGATCCAGATAAATCCACAGCACGCGAGCAAACAGCGTGAGCCACGGAGCCAGCGGCAGGAACAAAACGCAGGACCAGGCGATATCCCTCACGATCGACCATGAAGTAACGCTCCACAAAAGCGCCGCGATCATGGCAATGGTGGCCAGAGCCAATCCGTAGCTGACGTACATGGCTCCTAAAAAATATCCGGGCTCGCGTTCAAACTTCAGGTTGCAAGCTTCGCAGCGCTCGTACATTTTTGGAAACCCGCGGAAGATGGAGCCGCGAAAGATTCTCCCCATACGGCAGCGGGGACAACGCTGCCGCAGGATGCCCACCAGCGCCGAGGGTTTCGCATTGCCTTCCATCAGGGACTGCGACATTTGCCTGCCAGTGTAATGCACAATGATCTTTGGGATCCGCAGGCAAGCCTGCCGGGCTGATCACCATCTGCTGATCATCACCTCACATGCAGTCGGCTTCCTTCCGGATGAAAAACAATGCAGATCGCGCATGCTCGGGTGAAGTTTTCGGTTCTCCACAACACTTTCTTCTTGACATTGCAGTAGTACTAGGTAAGGTAGTTGCGCGGCCGGAATCCCTGTACCCCCCAAATCCCGGTCGGTTTCGTACCGTTACCCCAATAACGGTCTGTTGGACGCATAGCAGCTTAGTTGTGCGAAGACCCTCTCCATATTCGAATCCAGACCCTTGCACCGGGATGTGTGTGGGAAACACGGTTTGCGGCGGTAGCCCTTCGAAGGCCGTCGCCAAAGGCGTCCAACGCGGAAGGCCTCAGCGCCGCGCGGAGTTAACGTAAGCGTCCGAATAACAGATTTCGAGAACACCAGGTTTGGGAGGAAAAATATGAAAAAAATGTCGTTTGTAGCCGCGCTGCTGGCATGCGCCGCGACCCTGATTTCACTGGCTCAGGCTCAGAATACGACCCGGCAGCCGGACGAAAGCATGAGAATTCAACCTACCGGCACGTACGCGCTAAAACCGGCCGTGGAGCGCACTCCGGAACAAATGGATGCCTTCGAGGCTACCTTCGTAGCGCCGATCGAAATGGAAGAGCCCCGGCCCCGACCCACCATCGACCCGGTCCTGTATGAACAGTTGAAGCATGAGGCGAATATACAGCCCCGCGGCATAAAGCCGGGCGGGGGCGGCGGCGCGAATTTCAGCGTGAACCCGCTGACTGCCAAGGTGGATACAAAGTTCGCCGGCGCGTCGTATTGCGATGAAGATTTTGACAGCGAATGCTGGAACCCGCCCGACGTCGGCGGCGCGATTGGCAAGTCCCAGTTCGTCTCGGTTAGCAATGACGAAGTCGAGGTTCGGAGCCGCACGGGCGCTCTTACGAAGATTAACTCGCTGAACGGATTTTTCGGCTATTCCACCGAGGCCATCTACGATCCACGCGTGCAATGGGACCCGGAATGGCAGCGCTGGATCATCACCTGCCTCGGGTTCCCGGAAGGCACAACCGGCGCCAACGGCACCGCCGTGCATCAGTATCTTTTCATCGGAATTTCACAAACCAGCAGCGCCACCGGCGCGTGGTGGATTTATTCCCTGGATGTGAACTTTTTCGGTGGCACGGGTAGCCTTTACGACTTCGACATGCTGGGGATGACGCAGGATGCGCTGATCTTCACCGGCAACATTTTCGGAGCGAATGCCTTCCTCGGCTCGAACTTGTTTTCGGTGGCCAAAGCGCGACTTTACGGCGGGTTCGCTTACGGGTTTGAGTATTGGAAGGGGCTGGAAGCAACTCTGCAGCCTGCCGACCAAATGTTGACCGACCAGAACGGATACGCGTGGCTGGCGGCGATTACGGGTAACAACATTTACATGTACGCTATGGGTTCACCCGCCAACCCAAATCAAACATCACTTTCTGGACCCTTCACGGTGAGCGGCGTTTCCGCGTTCACGGCACCGCCCAACGCAGCCCAGCCGTCGGCCTGCGCGGGCAGTGCGACGCTGGATACCGATGACGGTCGATTCGAGCAGGTCGGAATACAAAATGGTGACACCTACTACCAGGTTCACGCAGAAGGCCTGGCGGGCTACACCTCGAACCGGTACTACGTGATCACCGGATTGCTGTCGTTTGCGCCGACGGTATCGGTGTCGAATTACGTTTATGCTTCGAGCACCTCGGAGGATTGGAACCCGTCGATTTCGGCCGACCCGAACGGCGATTTCGCCATCAACTGGTCGTCCGACGACCCGGACGGCGGACTACTGCCCTCGGAGCATTATGTCGACAACAGCGCTGGAAACCCCGTCGATGCTCCGGGAATTGCGGTTTATACCAGCGCATCCTGCTACAACACGGGCTCCCCGTTCCGTTGGGGCGACTACTCCTCGATCACGCTCGACTACGGCTCAGGAACGAGGGCGGTCAACACCACCAAGTTGTTCTGGGTTGACAACGAAACCACTCCCAACCTGAACGTATGGTCGACGGAAGTGGGGAAGGTTGCTTACTAGGCGATAACGAATGCTTTGGGGCCTGCTCTCGGGCAGGCCCTTTTTCTTGGCCGCGTTGCAGCCAGCCGCAGTGAAACGTTGACGTCCCGCTGAACAATCGGGCCGAACTAAAATAATCGCAGTTCATTTTCTCCGAGGGAGATTTTCATGAAACGGATTTGTCAGTTGCTGATCGCACTTTTCCTGGTGGCAGTGAGTTCTTATAGCATCGTGCAGGAAGTTGAGAAACGGGGCAAGGACGCCGATAAACCGGGGGAGGAAGCGGAGAGTTCGGAACTCACTATCGCCAAAGTGTTGCGCGCGTCTGTTACGCACGCGAACCGCAGGATGTTTGCCACCGCGATGGCGATGCCCGAGGACAAGTATGGATTCGCGCCCACGAATGGAGAATTCAAGGGGGTGCGCACCTTCGGCCAGCAGATTAAACACGTAGCGGCGGCGAATTTCGTTTATGCTGCAGCCATCCTGGGCGAGAAACCGCCGGTGGACGTGGGAGAAAATGAAGATGGTCCGGACTCGATGAAGACCAAAGCTGAAATCATCCAGTACATGAAGCGCTCGTTTGCTTATGTGCAAAAGGCGGTGGCGACCATCGACGAGAAGAACGTAGTAGCGCCGTTCAAAAATCCCTTCGGCGAAGGCCAAGCGACACGTCTCTCCATGGTTATGTTTATCGTTGGCCACTGCGACGACCATTACGGCCAGCTGGATCAATATCTGCGCATGAACGGACTGGAAACGCCTGCAGGGCGGCGGTAGGCACGATGCAGAATTGAGAAGACACTGGCTCGAAGAACTTAAAAAGAGAAAAAGATTGCACTCGTCCCTTAAGAATGCCATCAGGTAATAATATTGATTCCTGCAATATTTTTTCTTGACAGATCAGAAATCTGAGGTATCTTTACATCGCGGCCAGGTTCGACCTCCCCTCCTGTCGTTGGTCGCGTAAGACCCGTTACCCCAATAGCGGTTTTTAGTTTCGATGCCGTTACCCCAACGGCGAGTTACAGTTTTACTCCCGTTGTCCCCCCGGTAACGGTTGTTCGCAGCCATGCAACAGCTTTTTCGATGTCTCGATGAAGCAACCTAATTGTCCAAAACCCAGGAACCTACATGGAGGAGAAGTAAATATGCGCAAGTTCAGTGCAACACTCTGTACCGTGACCCTATTGTTCGCCTCGGCCTCGCTGGCCGTGGCGCAGGACGCCGCATCGATCCGCGCGATTTTCGCGTCGGCACCAAAAACACCCACCAGCGTCGCTGGCGTGAGCGTATTCCAGGCCCCGCCGAAGGGCTTCGACGCGCTGAACGCGAGCTGGCAGGATCTCGCCCGCTACGGTTTGCCGCAGCGGCCCAATCAGCAGACCGAACCGGAACGCTATGCCCGGTGGGCAAGGGCGATGACGGCGCTGGCATCGGCGAAGTATCACCCGACCGACGTGAAAGCGTTGCCCTACCACAGTTCGCCCGCCAAGCTGATCACCCCGCAGACAGGAGCCGCGGCGCTGGCGGTCAGTAATGCTCCCGGCACGCTCAACTCGAGCAACTGGAGCGGCGTGATCAACAGCAACAAGCTGACGAAGTGGAACGCGAACACCTCGTTCAATTTTATCGAGTCCGTTTTTGTGGTTCCTTCCGCATACACGCCTTTCAACGCTTGCGCGGACGGAATTACCGGACCCTTCCTAATGTCGGCTTGGAACGGCATTGACGGCTTCAACAGCGGCGATGTGGTTCAGGGCGGCATCATGACCTACTCTGATTGCGGCGGGCCGGCGGACAACTTTTATGTGGCGTGGGTGGAATGGTACCCCAGCTATCCAGAGCTGGAAATCGACGCGCCGGTCAACCCGGGCGACAGCGTCTTTGTTGAGACGTTTGCGTCGCCGGGCACTGACACCCAAACCGTGTTTGTCGAGGATGAAAGCCAGCCTTGGTCAGGGAGCTTCCAACTCTCTTACGTCACCGGGCCGGGCGTGGTTGGCAATAGCGAGGAACAGGTTGTGGAGCGTCCGTGCTGTGTGACCGTGAGCGGCGTGGAGCAACCCTACGCCCTGAACAACTATGATTTTGACTACTTCGCCGATGCTATTGGCACGGACGGACATGGCACCGTTTTCTACGTTGGCGAGCAGTCGACGGCGACGTACCTGGTGAATATGTATGACGACGGTGGCACCCAGATCATCTCCGAGCCGGTTGAACAAGGCACCGCAGGAAACGCAGGCAAGTACATGCTCTGGGTATCGGACGAGGGCTGCGCCTACAGCGGTGGATGCACGCCGTAGTGCAGGGCAACTTCTTTTTCGTTCTGTAGCTTGTTTCAAAACTTCGAGCTCACCCGCAAGGGTGGGCTCTTTTTTGGTCGCTGCTTAGCGTAGAGCTGAGGACTGTGGGAACAAAAAAGCCACGACTCGCGTCGTGGCCTTTTCCGTTCTGCGTTTATCGTTTTCTGAGTGTCAGCCTGCGTATGCCTGCGTATCAGCGAAATCTGCGCGGCCGAAGTTCGAAGCTTGGTTAGTGTCGTCCGCCGCCTGGTCCGCCGCGGCCACGGTCGCGGCCACCTCCGCCGCCGTTGCGGCCACCACGGCCGCCGCGGCCACGTCCTCCGCCGCCGCCCGGACGCCCGCCGCGCCCGCGATCTCCGCCGCCTCCGTGGGGACGGTCGCCATGCGGACGGTCGCTGGCAATGCCACCGACGTGCGGCGCACCTTCGCGGTTGAAGTTGGGTTCGCCGCTGTCCGGCTCATCCGGAAAATCGCCGCCGCCTTCGATTACTACCGTGCCTGTTGGTGCGGCCTCGCCCTGCACCGCGGCGACTCCGGCTTCTGGCAGCGGTGCACCACCCATCTTGGCGCGCTGTTCTTTCAGAATTGCTTTGCGCGAAAGACGGATGCGGTTGCCTTCGACGGCCAGCACTTTCACCAGCACCTGGTCGCCTTCTTTCAGCTCGTCGCGCACATCGGCGATGCGATGCTCCGCCACTTCGCTGATATGCAGCAAGCCGTCGGTCCCCGGGATGATCTCGACGAACGCGCCGAAATCCGCGAGCCGCGTGACTTTGCCGAGGTAGGTCTTGCCGACTTCCGCGGTTGCGGTCAGGTCGCCGATAATCTGCAACGCCTTCGCTGCGGAAGCTTCGTCGCTCGAGGCAACTTTTACCAGGCCGGAATCTTCCACATCGATCTTGACGCCGGTCTGATCCACGATGCTGCGAATCATTTTGCCGCCCGGGCCGATCAGGTCGCGAATCTTGTCGACCGGGATCTGCACGGTGTAGAAGCGCGGAGCGTATTGCGAAATCTTCTCGCGCTCCTTGGAGATGACTTCTTCCATCTTGCCCAGGATGAACAACCGCCCGCGCTGCGCCTGCGCCAGCGCCTCGCGCATGATCTGCGAAGTGATGCCGGCGACTTTGATATCCATCTGCAGAGCAGTGATGCCATCTTTCGTGCCGGCGACTTTGAAATCCATGTCGCCGTAGTGATCTTCCGCGCCCGCGATATCGGTGAGGATGGCGTACTGCTCGCCCTCTTTCACCAGTCCCATTGCGACTCCGGCTACGGGAGCCTTCAGCGGAACGCCGGCATCCATCAGCGAGAGCGATGCGCCGCAGATTGATGCCATCGACGACGATCCGTTCGACTCCAGAATGTCGGAGACTACGCGCATGGCGTAAGGCCACGATTCTTCCGTCGGCAGCACCGCGGAGATCGCGCGCTCGGCGAGTGCGCCGTGGCCAATCTCGCGCCGTCCTGCGCCGCGCAGGAAGGCAACTTCTCCGACCGAGAACGGCGGGAAGTTGTAATGCAGCATGAAGCGTTTCTTGGCTTCGCCTTCGAAGCCTTCGATGCGCTGCATATCGTCGCTGGTGCCGAGAGTGGTGGTGACCAGCGCCTGGGTTTCGCCGCGGGTGAAAATTGCCGAACCGTGAGTGCGCGGCAGCACGCCCACTTCAATCCAGATTTCGCGAATCTCATCGAACGCGCGGGCATCCGGACGGCGCTTCGCGTCGATGACCTGCGAGCGGAAAATATCTTCGCGCAGCTTCTCGTAATACTGTTTGAGTTTTTCCTGGGCTTTTTTGTCTTCCTCCGGGATCGGCGCCAGCAGCTGCTTCTTCAGCTCTTTGACCAGATTGTGGCTTTCCGCCTTGGGATGCTTTTTGGTATCGAGCCGGTCGGCGAGGTCGGCGCCAACGCGTTTCTTGAGATCGTCGTAATAGGGCTGGTCGAATTGCGGAGGCTCGACCGTGCGCTTGGGCTTGCCCACTTTTGCCTGCAGCTCTTTGAGCGCAGCGCAGATTTTCTTGATTTCGGTGTGGCCGAATTCGATGGCGTCGACCACGGTTTCTTCTTTTACTTCTTTCGCGCCCGACTCGATCATCACGATGGCTTCGGAAGTGCCGACGACCATGATGTTCAGCAGGCTCTCGCGCATTTCGTCGTATGTGGGATTCACGATGAACTGTCCGTTGACCAGGCCGACGCGCACGGCGCCGATGGGGCCGAGGAACGGAATGTCAGAAAGCGTGAGCGCGGCGGATGCGCCGTTGATGCCGAGCACGTCAGGATCATTATTGCTGTCGGCCGACAGCACGAACGCGATCACCTGGGTTTCGCACTTGAAGCCTTCGGCGAACATGGGCCGGACAGGACGGTCAATCTGGCGGCTGGTGAGCACTTCGCGCTCGCTCATGCGGCCTTCGCGCTTGATGAAGCCGCCGGGGAAGCGTCCGCCGGCGTAGGTGTATTCGCGGTAATCGACGGTGAGCGGGAAAAAATCGATGCCCTCGCGGGGATCGGCATTGGCGGTGGCCGTAGCCAGCACAACGTTTTCGCCCAGCCGCACCACGGCGGCGCCATGGGCCTGCTTGGCTAGTTTTCCGGTTTCAAATGAGATGTGTTTACCGCCGGCGAGTTCTACGGTGATGCTGCTAACTTCTGGTTTCATGATTCATTCCTTTTGCGGGGTGGCCACCCAAGGCGGCTGTCAGAGATGACGAAGAGACGAGCGCTGCGTGCGACAATTCGTCGGGACGCGAAGTCACACCCTCCCGTCCGTGGCCGACTGCCACGGCGAACGGCGATGGACTGCGCTAAAAGATGCACGTGTGGATGATTCCTCAATGCTGACCCGTCTGCAAGGTTTGACGGAGTTTTCAGAAATATCCCGGAGGCCGGGCGGAAAAGCTCACTTATGGGAGCTGCCGCTTCCCATCCTCAGGCAAAACGCAGGTCAGGATGGGGCACCCGGGCAAGTGGTTACTTGCGGATGCCGAGCTTGGTGATGACGCCCTTGTAACGCTCGGAATCGTATTTCTTGAGATAGTCCAGCAAGCGACGCCGCTTGCTGACCAGCATGAGAAGGCCGCGGCGCGAGCCGTGGTCTTTCTGGTGCGTCTTGAAGTGCTCCGTCAGTTGGCCAATGCGCTCGCTCAGCAACGCGATCTGAACTTCTGGACTTCCGGTATCCGTTGTGTGCGTACCGTACTGGTCAATGAGGGACTTTTTTTGCTCTCTGGCTAGCACTAACCTGGTGCACTCCTGTCTTTAATTATCTGTCTTTGTGACAGTTACAGAGTAACACGGGGAGTTGTGGAGCGTAAAGACGGAGGGCGGGCTTCGCTGGAGTTCCTGCTGCATGCGGAAAAACTGACGTCTCCCGCGCTGTGGTGTCGTAAACTGGCCGGAACTATGGGGTCATTCCGTCGGAAGTTCGTAGTGACGTGCGTCGTCCTTGCTTTCGTCGCGGTGTCTGCGCTGGCAAAACGGCTGTCGCCGAAACCAGTCCCCCCGGTTATTTCCGGCAGAATCCGGTATTCAGCGGAGGGCAACGGAAGAGACCAATACGTCGTTGCGGCGGATGCTTCAACCGGTAACGTGTTGTGGAGAGTGAAGGTGTTCCATACCCATATCAAGCCCTGGTGGGAGGAAGACGTACAGTGGGTCTACATTACTGACTTGAAAATCGCGGACAACTCGCTTTTTGTCCGAGATGAGAAGTCGCGATGCTATTCGGTTGACCTCACGAGGAAACACGTAAAGAAGCAGCAATGCGGTGGCATTTTTTCACAATAGCCAGGCCTCAGAACGGCCGGATGATGAGGATGGTCACCAGCGCCGCGATGCAGATGCCGAGGATCAGGAGCGACAGTTTCTCGCTCTTGCCTTCGCCCTTTAAGAGGCTCGGTTTGGCGTCCGTGGCTTCCATGATGGTGCTAGTTTGCCGCAACCTGCTGTCCGCGGCAATGGCCCGACCGTGGATGGCACAGGGGTAACGTACCTAAAGTTTCTCGGGAATGCTTCAGCCGCGCCCAGCGCTAGATGCCGTAGTTCACGCTACGAAGTCCGTCTTTGTAGGCTTCGCGCGCTTCCGTGGCTTTGGTGTGCGCGTCGTGCTCGGTGAAGTGGGCCGCATCCCACTTCTCCATGGCGACCATGGAATGGTCGGGAGTGGCCAACGCCTCTTCCGCGCGAATGGCGTCAATCCATTCATCGGTAGCCTTTTTGTAGGCGAGACGCAGTTGATCAAGATCGGCTTTGCTCATAACCAAAGCAGGCTAACGCCACCCAGCAGCCCGGTCAATGGAACGAGGCGAAATTCACGGAAAATTAACCGGAAGAATCCTAAGTGTTCAGCCAGCCTGCGGGAGCGCTGCCGAGGGCGCTTGGCGTCTGGACATCTGGCGATGCGCATGCTTTATTTCTTGAGATGAGAGTTTTGATATCGGGTGCGGGAATCGCGGGACCGACCCTGGCCTACTGGCTGGCGCATTACGGATTCGTGCCCACCATCGTAGAAACCGCGCCGCGCCTCCGCACTGGCGGCTACGTCATCGACTTCTGGGGCGCGGGCTTCGACATCGCCGAGCGCATGGGGCTGTTGCCGGAGATCACCCGCAAGGGGTATGTGTTCCGGGAAGTAAGAATTGTGAACGGGAGCGGGAAACGGGTGACCGGGTTTCCGGTCGACGCATTTGCCCGTGTGATGCGGGGACGCTACGTCAGCCTTCCGCGATCGGAACTTGCGGCCTCTATTTTCGGCACGATCGAAGGCAAGGTCGAAACCATATTCGGCGATAGCATCGCGCATATTGAACAAACGAAAAGCGGCGTTCAGGTCACTTTCGAAAGCGGAAGCTTGCGGGAGTTCGATCTGGTCGTCGGGGCCGACGGGCTACATTCCCGGGTCCGCGAACTGGTTTTTGGCGAGGAAAGCCGATTTGAGAAGTATCTGGGTTACAAGGCCGCGGCCTTCACGGTTGACGGTTACCCGCACCGGGACGAACTGGTTTATCTGATGTACACGCAGGTGGGCCAACAGGTGGGACGGTTTGCTTTGCGCGACAACCGCACCATGTTCCTGTTTACCTTTGCGGACGAAGAGGCTTCAGGCACCGACGACGTACAGTCCCAGAAAGCCGTGTTGCGGCAGCGCTTCGGGAACGGAGGATGGGAATGTCCAGAGATCCTGGAGCCGCTCGACGCCACCGAACAATCTCTATTTCGATCGCGTCAGCCAGATCCGAATGGATCCACAGCAAGGACTGTGGACGCGTGGGCCGCGTCACGTTGCTCGGCGATGCGGCTTCCTGCGTCTCGCTGCTGGCCGGGCAAGGTTGCGCTTTGGCCATGGTGGCGGCGTACATTCTGGCGGGCGAGTTGTACCGTGCCGAGGGTGATTATGCCGAAGCTTTCAGGCGCTACCAGGAACGATTCGCGCCATTCGTTTTCAGTAAGCAGAAGGCGGCACTGCGCTTTGCGGGCGCATTTGCGCCGAAGTCGCAGTTCGCGCTGTTCCTGCGCAATCAGATTTTCAGGCTGATGGCGATCCCGTGGATCGCTGATCTTGCTGTCGGCCGCGATCTGGCCGACCGAATCACTCTTCCGGATTACTGACAGAGCCGATTCGTCTCTACTGCTGTTCCACGCAGGATTCCGGCGAGACCAGGTCGCGGTGGAAAGATATCCTGGTCGGAACCAGCCCCAGATCCGTATACAGCTCCAGCGTAAACTGCGCCGAAACGCCATCGGTGGAATGCACCAGCAATTCGGCCCAGCGGTCGTGGTCGTCGTCGAATTCGTTCAGGATGGTCTCGAAATCGAGGGTGTCGCCGAGCGAAGCTCCGGGGCGGCCTTCGCGTAGGGCGCTGGACCAGCTTGTATCGGTCGAAAGCATTTCCAGGTGATCGCGCTGCTCGGATCGAGGCTCGGGTGAAGCTTTCTGCGCGTTTTTCGGTGCAGCGCCCGGCGGTGCGGCCTCTGGCTGTGGAACCCCGGGCTCCGCGCGAAACCATGCGGACATCAGAAACGCGGCCGTGTCGTCCAGCTTCCAGCGCGCGCGAACGAACAGCCGGGGCGCGTCATCGGGCGTGAGGCGGAAGGCGCGTACGTCGTAGTCGAGCTCGCCCTCACCGGCCGCCAGCTTTTTGTCGCGATGCAGCCATTCCCGGCGGCGCGCGCGGACGTTCGCGGCCAACCACGGGTCGGGGTTTTGTTCGGGCACGCTGCCGTTGGCGCGCAGCGTGGCGTCCAGGCGAGGCAACTCCTGCAGCATGCGCTGGTTGAGCTGGACCGTAATCTGGTTCTGGAAATTCGCGGTGGGCTTCCAATCCGGCAGCTCGGCGACGTGAACCGGACTGGCTGTGGAAGCGGGCACGGCAACAAGTACGGATTGCGAGGACGGCTGGGGCGCCGCTGACGCATAGCTCAGCTGCGGCCACCGGCACGCGGCGCACCACAAAATACTCTTCACGCGACGCGGCGAATGCTGCCTGCTGCGTTTCGGGTACCGCGGCGAGAAAGCCCAGCGCCAGCGAGCATCCGGTGGGCGCGGTCACGGCACGCGCAATCGTCACCGGAACGGTCGAGTCGGCAGAAACGCTCAAAGTCCACTCGTCGCCGGGCGCGGTGTCTCTCACGCTCTCGGGAAGACGGCGCGATGTCCCTGCATCGGTTTCCCATAACTCTTCGAGGCCCGCCAGGTGCGCCGACGCTTGCGCGGTGCGGCGATTTTCTGCGGTGATTGGGTTTGGAATGCGTGCGAGGCTTGGCCGAAGCGCGTTTCGCTGTCAGTGGCGACCATAAAAACCACGTGGTCGGCGTCGTAACGCACCGCAACGAAGGCCGGACCGGCATTCAGACGCGACTCCGCGGTCGCTAACTCGGGCCGCGCTTCCAGCTGCTTTTTCTGGGCCGCCTTCTTCTGATCTTCTTTCTGATCCTCGACGAACTTCTTTTTTCGCTCGTTTTCGATGTGGTCGAAAATGGTGCCGTCGGGCAGGTGCTGGCTGCGCTCCCAGTGGAAGGCAGACCACATGATGAACAGATAGAGCCCTGCCCCGAGGGCCACGTATGGCCGGTATTTGCGCCGCATGATTAAGAATTTACCGTGTTTTGCAGCGCGGACAGAATGACTTTGGTGTCAGCTGAAGGATGGGATTTTGACCTTGCAGGTGTGAGGCGGGCACTCCCCTCGACTTCGCCCAGGGCAGGCTTTGTCCGCCTGTTTTTGACGTTGATTTTGACGTTGATCTTGATGGTTGATCTTGCGCCCGGTAAAGCCCCTTGCGCGAGATTCCGGGATCAAAACCTGACGGCCGAGGCGGCCGTCACTACATAGTCTGTGGATCAAAACCGGACAGCCAAGGCGGCTGTCTCTCCTTGGCTTAGCGGTACGGTCTGGCTTCTAGCGGTGGCGGAGGCCGTAGCCGATGGCGTAGCCGGAGGCGGCCATGTTCACCATGGGGGCCAGGCGCTCCAGGCGGTGATGGCCGGTCTTGTGGAAGATATAGCTGAGGCCCGTAACGCCGGCGGTTTCGCCCGCGAAGTTAGCCACCAGGCCGGCGGTGCTGCCGCTGAAGATGCGCGCGATGGGATTCAATTCCTGACCGCCGCCGCCCTGCAGGTTGTTGCGGGTCACTACAAAATCGCCGGCACTGGTGAGCACGGTCCCGGCGAACAGCAGAGTGTTTTCGCGATCCCAGAAACGGCGGTGGCCGGACGCTTCCGGCAGAGGCTTTAATTCGATAGGCTCGACTGGACGCACCGGCTCCATGGCACTTGGCGCATCGGGCGGAGTCAGCAGCGCCATCGCCACTGGCTGCGGGACTTGTTGCCGGACTTGTTGTTGGACTTGTTGTTGAGCCCGGCCGGCCGCGCACAGGCCGAAAACCGCGAGTAGACTCGCCAGCCCGTACCGAATCGCTGCAGTTGAGAATTTGGTCGGCATAACCTTAGTGAGGGCCCCCCATCGTCCAGCAGTACTAGTACTACCACGCAGCCCTACTCAATGAAATGGCACATAAGTGGTTCATGACAGGTTACTTCGGCGGTTACCCTCACTGACTTTAGTGACTTTCGGAGGGTTACCGTATCAGTGGTACGGGCCGACTTTCGACCTCGGGTTTGAGTTTGCCTATGTGGGACGGACACTGGGGACCGTGGTGTGGGGACGGGCGCTTGTGCGAGTCTGGCCCGAGCTGGGCCTGAAGTCCATCCGAGCGAAGCTTGGCTGCTTTCTGCGGGTGCCGGGGAGCTGGCGGCCAAGAAGGCGAGCTTTGCTCGCTGGACCCTTCGGCTTCGCTCAGGGCAGGCTCGCAAGAGTGCCCGTCTCCACACAAGCCATCTCCACCGTCGCGGCTTACACTTGCGAGGTCAAAATCCCAGCTTTGGTGGGTCGGTTTCGATTCGGGTCGCTTTCCGGTTATGCCGTCATATTCCAGGTACCCCCGGTCGATGACCGCTGCATACGGCTGCCCAGATGTCGTAAGCTAGTGTTGAGGGAAAACTGTGCGTTGTCCCCGCTGCGGGAATTCGAACCCGGAAACCAACCGCTTCTGCGGCATGTGCGGAGGGCCGCTGCGAACTGTCCCGGCGCAGCCCGCGACTACGAAGCCGGCAGTGCCGCCGTCTGCGACTTCACCTTCGACGAAACCCGCGGTCCCGGTCTTCTCGGCGAGTGAAGCGGCCAAGCTCATCGAAAGCAAGATCGCCGAGGCGAAAGCTGCTCAAGCCAAAGCTGCTGAAACCAAGGTCGCCGAAACAAAGATTGCTGAAGCAAAGATTGCGGACGGAACGACGCCTGAAGCGGCCATCGCCGAGGACACAACCGCTGACGTGCGGATTGCCGAGTCCAAGCCCGCCGTAACCTCGCCTGTCGCCGCGCCGATTCCGCCTCCGAGGCCAACTGCTGTAAAGCCTGTGCCCGTGAGTCCCGAACCGGTGAAGCCGGCGGCGGTTGCTCCAGTTGTACCCGCGCCGATTGTGTCTGCGCCGGTTGCTCGGCCCGCGAATCCGCTTTCTATTTCTCCGCCGGTCGCGCCGGTCCCGGCTGCCGCAGCGCCGGAGCGCCCGCCGCTTCGCGAAGATCGTCTGCGTGAGGATCGCCCTCGTGATGATCGTCCCATTATTTCCGGGCCATCGTTTCTGGGATTGAATGATCCGCCGCCTGCCAGCCGCAGCGAAAAACTACCGCCCGATCCCAGCATGCAGACTTCACAAAATCTCGACTATCTTCTCGAAGACGAAGGGCGCGGTCAGGGCAGCGGTGCCTGGAAATATGTGTTGATGCTAGTGGCATTGGCGCTGGCCGTGGGTCTGGGATATGCGCGCTGGAGCGGGCAGGGTTTCGCGGGACTGATGGCGTCGGTAAAGCATACTGGGTCATCGTCATCATCTTCCTCCGCATCGAAGCCGGCCACGCCGTCGGCATCTGGCGGGTCAACGCCCGACGCGGCGGGCTCGCAGCCTGCCACTCCGGATGGAGCATCCGCCCCGGGCGGAAGCACAGCGGCTCCGGCCGACACGCCTGCAACGGGCGCTCCGGACGCCGCGAATTCCTCGACTCCAAATGCTCAGGGCACGCCGCCGGCGCAGCCTGCTGCAACCGGCGCCGCAACCGCTGCCCCGGCCGCCGCGTCCGGCGATGCAGCTTCGAATCCTCCTGCATCGGGATCAGCTGCGTCGGGGTCAGCTGCGTCAGGATCCGCTGCGTCGGGGTCGAGTGCAACCCCGGCTGCTTCAAGCCCGCCCGCTTCCGATTCCGCGGATAAGGGTGACCAGGCTGCGGCGGCCGAGCCTGTGGCCAAACCCGCTCCTAAGCCTAAGCCTCCTGCCAAGCCCGTAGACCCCGTGGCCGAAGCCGAAAAATTTATTTATGGCCGGGGAGCTCCGCAGAACTGCGATCGCGGCATGAAGGAACTGCGGCCATCGGCAGCCAAGGGAAATCCCAAAGCGATGATCTCGCTGGGCGCGCTCTATGCCACCGGGGTTTGCGCGCCCCGCGACCTGCCTACGGCTTATCACTGGTTCGCGCTCGCGTTGCGCAAGGAGCCCGACGACCAGCCGCTGCAGGACAACATGAAGAAACTCTGGGGCGATATGACGCAGCCGGAACGGCAGCTCGCGATACGCTTGAGCCAGTAATGTCGGTTTGACTTTGCCCGTGCAGGATGGACATTCGTGTCGGTTGCTTTTGGTGTTGATTTGGATTTTGCGCGGACCGAGTCAAAGTCAAAGGCAACGGACAAGAGTGTCCGTTCTACATAATCAAAATCAAAACCGGCGGGCAAGAGTGCCCGCTCCACACAATCCATGTCAATGAGTTCCGGCAATCCGAACTGGGCGGTTTGTTCGTACTTAGCGTAGAAGTGAATAAGGAAGAGACTTAGCTTTTGTCGAGTCCGGAACGACAAGGTCCTGAGGGACAAGGCGTTGCGCCCGACCTGGCGATGGTGACGGCCCTCAAGGCTGGTGACCAGAGCGCGGTGGCGCAGCTCTATGACCGTTATTCGTCCGTCGTGTATGCGGTTGCATTGCGCGTGCTGGGCGACACTGGGGCGGCAGAAGACGTGTTGCAGGAAGTGTTCTTGCAGCTCTGGAGAAATCCCGCGGCGTTCGATGCGGCGCGCGGAACGCTGGGCTCGTGGCTGGCGGTGATCGCGCGCAACCGCGCCATCGATTTCCTGCGCAAGCGCAAGCCGGAAACCGATCTGGAAGATGTGATCGTTTCGGTGTCTCCCGATCTGGCGCGCGAAGCCGACCGTTCGCGGGCCGCGGAAAAAGTTCGCGGCGTGATCGGCGCCATGCCTCCCCCACAGCGCAGCGCTCTCGAAATGGCATATTTTGAAGGGCTGAGCCATTCTGAGATTGCGGGCAAAACCGGTGAGCCGCTGGGCACCATCAAGACCAGAATTCGCACCGGGTTGATGACCTTGCGAAAGGCGTTCCAGACTTGAGCGTTTATAGCGTGATCGCTATTGCGTGACCGTTACAGCATGATCTTTAGAGCATGAGCACACACGAACAATTCGCCGACGATCTCGCACTCTACGCGGTCGACGCGCTGACGGGCGAAGACCGCGCCGCTATGGAGACGCATCTTGCCGGGTGCTCGGCCTGCCGCGTGGAACTGGAACAATTGCGCGGCGATGGTGCTCTGCTGGCGCTTTCGACTTTGGGGCCGAAACCTCCGCAACGGGCCCGGCAGCGACTGCTGGATGCCGTCGCGAAGGAGCCGCGCGTTCCCGCGAGAGTTGCGCCGATAGATGCGCGGCGTTCGTGGTGGGGAGTTTTGGGATGGGCTGCAGCCGCGGCTGTGATCGTGTTTGCGGCGTCGTTATGGAAAGAGAATGCGGCGCTGAAACAGACGCTGGCCTCAGCCAATGCGCAGGCCATGCAGAGCGCGCGCGAACTGGAAGACATTCGCAGAATCGCGGCGCCCATCATCGAACCAGAGGCGCAGGTGGTGACCGTGGTGGCGTTGAAAGCGCAGCCGCAGCCCGGAGGCAAGGCGTTCTATCTGCGGAGCCGCGGCAGCCTGGTCTTTCTGGCGACCAATATGCCGCCACTTCCGCCCAACAAGGCCTATGAGTTGTGGTTGATTCCGAAGCAGGGCGCGGCCATCGCGGCGGGAGTGTTCAAGCCGGACGCGCACGGGCGAGGGACGGTGATCAATCCTCCGCTGCCGCCGGGCGCGGAGGCGAAGACCTTCGCGATCACCGTGGAAAACGAGGCGGGCTCGCCTGTACCGACCACGCCAGTCGTGATGATCGGCGCCGGGGAGTAGTTTGTGTGGGGCGGGCACTCCCTTCGACTTCGCTCAGGGCAGGCTTTGCCCGCTGCTTTTGAGTTTGACCTCGATTGTGCTTCCGCGGGCACTCTTGCCTGCTGACGCCGCCGCCGGCCTCGCGAGAAACTCCACCACGGCGCCCGACCAGCATCGGCGAGAGTAATATCTCTCGTAGGTTCCCTGACCAATGCGGTGTTCCGTGACCAACCGAATCGATCGTCGCCGATTCCCTTTACTGCTGTTGGTATTCTTTCTTCGCGCCTTTCCCGCAGCCGCGGCGGGCGCTCCGGTGCATGGCCTGTGGGTCTGGAAAACTTCCACTGTGCTCAACGCGCCACACGGCGCCGCAAGGCTGCGCGATTTCTGCCAGGCTCAGGAGATCAACGAAGCCTACGTTTCGGTCTCCGCGAAAGACGGCACGTCCGAAGACGGGCATCTGACCGACCTCATCGTGCCGCTCCATCGCGCGGGCATCCGCGTGGAAGCCCTGCTCTCGAGCACCGATGCTGACGAAGCGGGCAAGCCGAGGGAAAAGCTTCTCGACCACGTGCGAGCCATCGTGCAGTTCAATCAGCGGCATCCCGAAAACCGTTTCGACGGCATTCATCTCGATATCGAGCCGCAGCAGCGCCCGGAAAATAAGGGTGCGGGAAATCTGAAGTTTCTCCCCGGTCTGGTCGACGCCTGGCGCCGGGTACGCGCGCTGGCTGAACCGGCCCAGCTGACCGTGAACGCTGACATTCAGAACAAGCTCCTCAAGGGCAGCCTCGCGGAGCGGAAAATGTTATTGTCCGCGCTGCCGCGGCTGACTCTGATGCTCTACGAGGTGGGCTCTCCCGGTGATGGCGACACTCCGGAAAAGAAAACCGAGAAGCTGCGCAACAAGAGCGACGAACTTCTCGACATGGCTTATGCGGGGCTAAGCGACACGAATCTCGCGAAAATGTCCATCGGGCTGCGCACGCCCGATTACGGCGATCTGCTGCCGAATGTGCTGCAATCGCTGGACACCGCGCATCGCGCTAACCCCCACTATCTAGGCTGGGCACGACACTCTTACAACGACACTTTGAAATAACAAAGCGGAAGTCGAAGGAGATGCCTGCGGCGCCATCTCTGGCGAAGTCAAGATCAAGGTCAAAGGCGACGGACAGGAGTGTCCGTCCTACATTAAACTTCGTCCTGCTCTTTTAGTTTCGCGATCACGCCGAAATCTTCGAGGGTGGTCGTATCGCCTTTCACTTCCCCGCTGCTGGCCAGTTCGCGCAGCAGGCGCCGCATGATTTTTCCGCTGCGGGTTTTTGGGAGCGTGTCGGTGAAGCGAATGTCGTCGGGCTTGGCCAGCGCTCCGATTTCTTTCGCTACCCACTTGCGCAATTCTTCTTTCAGTTCGTTCGTAGGCTGGCGGCCGTGTTCCAGGGTCACGAACGCCGAAATCGCCTGTCCCTTCAAGTCATCGGGACGCCCCACCACTGCGGCCTCGGCCACCGCTTCGTGCGCTACCAGCGCGCTCTCGACTTCCATCGTACTCAGGCGGTGACCGCTCACGTTGAGCACGTCATCCACGCGGCCCATGATCCAGAAGTAGCCGTCTTTGTCTCTACGCGCGCCGTCTCCGGTGAAATACATTCCCGGAATCTGCGACCAGTAATTCTTGACATATCGGTCGGGGTCGCCATAGACGGTGCGCAGCATCCCGGGCCACGGGCGCTTGATCACCAGAAATCCTCCCGAGCCCAGGGGCACCGATTTCCCATCCATCGTGACCACGTCGACGACGACTCCCGGGAATGGCCGCGTCGCCGAACCCGGCTTGGTGGCGATCGCGCCGGGAATCGGGGCGATCATGATGTGCCCGGTCTCCGTCTGCCACCAGGTGTCGGTGATAGGGCAGCGGTTGCCTCCGATGGTTTCGCGATACCACATCCAGGCTTCGGGGTTGATGGGTTCGCCGACTGTGCCCAGGAGGCGCAGGCTCGACATGTCATGTTTGTTGGGCCATTCGTTGCCCCATTTGATGAAGGTGCGGATTGCGGTGGGGGCGGTGTAGAAGATGTTTACTTTGTGGCGCGCGATGATCGACCAGAAACGGTCGGGCTCGGGAAAATTCGGCGCACCCTCGTACATGAGGCTGGTGGCGCCGTTCTGCAGCGGTCCGTAAACGATATAGCTGTGGCCGGTGACCCATCCGATATCGGCGGTGCACCAGTAGGTGTCTTCGTCTTTTAAATCGAAGATCCATTTTGTGGTGAGGTAGGTGCCTACGGAATATCCGCCCGTGGTGTGGACTACGCCTTTCGGTTTGCCGGTGGTGCCGGAGGTGTAAAGAATGTAGAGCGGATGCTCGGCGTCGAGCGGCTCGGCGGGACAAACGTCGGAGGCTTTCGCCATCAGCTCGTGCCACCAGTGATCCCGGCCGGACTGCATGCTGATGGGCGTCCCGGTGCGTTTGTAGACGACCACATTCTTCACGCTGGGACACGACTTCAGGGCTTCTTCGACGGCGGGGAAAAGTTTCACTTCCGCGCCGCGGCGGTACGATCCATCCTGCGTGATCACGGCGGTGGCTTGCGAATCGTGGATGCGGTCGATGAGAGCGTTCGAGGAGAAGCCTCCGAAGATGATGGTGTGGGGCGCGCCGATGCGGGCGCAGGCCAGCATGGCGATGGGCAGCTCGGGCGTCATTCCCATGTAGATGGCGATGCGGTCGCCTTTCTTCACCCCAAGGCCTTTCAGCACATTGGCGAATTTCTGCACTTCGCGATGCAGCTGCTGGTAGGTGAGCACGCGCACTTCGCCGGGTTCGCTTTCCCAGATGAGCGCGGCTTTGTTTTTGCGCCAGGTCGCGACGTGGCGGTCGAGGCAGTTGTAGGAAAGATTGATGTGGCCGCCGACAAACCATTTGGCCCACGGGCAATTCCATTCCAGAACTTTTTCCCAGGGCTTGAACCAGTGGAGTTCTCTGGCGACGTTTGACCAGAAGGTGTCGGGACTGTCGATGGACTCCTGGTAAAGCTGCTCGTACTGGGCGAGAGTCTGAATGTGAGCGTGCTGGCTGAATTCCGCAGGCGGCTCGAATTTGCGCTGCTCGTCAAGAATCGAATCGATGTTGGTGGCCTGCATGTCGGTGCTTTTGGGATCGATGACTGCTTTATCGGGCATGATGAAACCTCAACGAGGAGGAATAGGCTTTCCCGTGCTGGATTGCGAATGGACATTCTACAACGGGGGCAGGCTGCCCCAGGGAATTGAGGTCCGTGGTGCCCACTCGTCGAAAACCGCGACGAGTGGGGCAGCCTCATTCTGGGATGGCGCGAGTGTGAAGGCGCGTGGGCCAACTCAGCCCGACTACACATCCAGGAAGCGATCGCGATTTTCGGGGGAAGGCAGCATGCAGGTTTCGAAGCGGCCGAAGACGCGGTAGCGGTTGCGGGCTACGACGCCGTATCCCCAGTCGCGGAGGAAGCGGGGTTTCAATTGCGCCACGAATCCCAGGAGGCGCCAGAAGCCGCCGAGTTGCTTGAGGACGAAGATGGCCGCATCGGAGCGGGCCAGCAGGTGTTCATCCGGCTGGTCGGGGTTGACGACGACGTAAACCGTGTTGAGATCGGCGGCGTTGGTTCCGTGCCGCGACAGAATGCGCGCGGCCAGGGCACTCTGCAGGGAGGCGAAGCGGAAGATGGCTGTGGGATCGCGGCGCAGGACGAACTGGTTCAGGCGATTGCAGAGTCCGCAGACGCCGTCGTAGAGCAGGATGGGGTGGGTCATGGATTCCGCTGCTTTGAGAACTTTAGCACCCCGGATCAAATACCCCACTTCTCGCAAAAGACGCGAGAAATGGGGCACCCGGTCCGTAAACCAGAACAAAGTCAAAGGCGACGGATGAGAGTGTCCGTCCTACACGAGCTCCGGCGGGCTGACGCCCCTTCGGCTTCGATCAGGGCAGGCACTGCCGGGACAGCCGAGGTGGCTGTCTCTACATGTTTCCGGCCCGTTCCGGGACGGTGGGACTCTGGATGGTAATTGGGACACGTACCAATGTTTCTCGCGCTGGAGTTGCAAGTAAAATAGAATAAAGCGTTCCAAGGAAGTGAAGATTCGCGGAAACGAAGGCTGGGGCAGGAACGGGTGTCCCCGTTTCTGCATCTAAGCGAAGAGCGCCTTATTTTGCCAAGACCGCTTATTTTGCGAAGACCGCGGGCGAAGTTTGAGTCTTGATACCCTTGTGAATAGAAATCTGTGAAGAGAAATCTTGTGAAGACGAATTCTGAGGTCCCCATGAAAACTGTAAAGCTGTGTGTTGCCCTTGCTGTGCTCGTAAGCGTTGCCTACGGGATGCCGCTTAACAACTCTGCCCGCTCGGTGATTCCCGGCGACCTGCAACAACTGATCTCGGTGGACTACCGGGCGATGCGCAACTCCCCGACCGCGATGGCGCTGAAGCAGCAATTGCTGCCCGACTACCTGAAGCAGTTCGAAGGGGCGCTGAAGGGAATCGCCATTGATCCGGACAAGGATGTGGACACGCTTTCGTTCGCGTCGTTCCGCACGCCGAAGCAAGGCGTGAAGAACGTGGGCCTCGTCAGCGGGGACTTCAACATGAAGGCCGTGCTCAAGAAGATGAAGCTGCAGAACTACAAGCCCAAGCTGTACAAGGACGCCAAGCTCTACCCGATGGACGGGGGCATGACGATGACGTTTTTGGACGACAACACCATGCTGTTCGGCGAGTCCACGGCGGTGAAGATTGCGCTGGATACGAAGAACGGGGACGTGGTGAACATCGACACCAACTCTATTATGTCGGACATGATGGGGAGCGTGGATTCGTCGCCGGTGTGGAGCATACTGGATCAACTGGGCACGCAGAACGTGATACGCTCGGCGCTCGGCGATGCCGCCAAAGTTGCCGACTATGAGACGGTGAAGAAGCGCCTGTTGGGCTCGCGCTACACCATGGATTTCAGCAGCGGGGTCAACTTTGATCTCGACGTTGTGGCCTCGGACTCGATCACAGCGGCTACGGTTTCGTCGCTGGTGAAGGCCGGCATGCTTTACAAGAAAATGAGCGCCAGTCCGATCGAGAAGGTCGCGATCGACAACACCACGATTGATTCCGACAGCTCGGATGTGAGGGTGCACTTCAAATCGAACGATCAGCAATTCCAGTCGCTGATGCATTCGGAACTGTTCGCGGCGGTTTCGCACTAAGACAGAGTCATTCACCACTGAGGCACCGAGGCACCGAGAAATCCTTGGCTCGGTGCCTTTCGTTTTTGGACGACGCGTTTCCCGTGACTCAGCGCCGCGTCGACGAGGGGCATCGCCCCAGCCGGGACAGCCGAGGCGGCTGTCGCTACGCGATTCGTGGTTATTTTTGGGCGCGTTTTGCGCGGGCCCAGCCCTCTTTCACGATCTGGCGGGAGCGGCCGACGGCGAGCGCGTCATCGGGGACATTTTCGGTGATGCACGAGGCTGCGGCTACGTATGCGCCTTTGCCTACGCGGACGGGCGCGACGAGGGTGCTGTCACTGCCGATGAAGACGCCGTCTTCGATCACGGTTTTGTGTTTGTGGACGCCGTCGTAGTTGCAGGTGATGGTTCCGGCTCCGATGTTCACGGCTGCACCGATATCGGCGTCGCCGAGATAGGTGAGATGGTTGGCTTTTGAGCCTTTGCCGAGCTTGATTTTCTTGGTCTCGACAAAGTTGCCGACATGGGCGGCTTCGCCGATCTCGCTGCCTGGGCGCAAGTGCGAATACGGACCAATCACCGCGCCCGCCGCTATACGCGACTCTTCGATCAGGGAACCGGGGCGAATGGTGACCTCGTCGGCGATTTCAGAATCGCGAATCACGCTGTAGGAACGCACGCGGCAGGCGCTGCCGATTTTTGTGTTGCCTAACAATTGCACGTAGGGCTCGATGACGGTGTCGGGCGCGATCTGGACGTCGGCATCGATGACGCAGGTTGCGGGATAAAAGACTGTCACGCCTTCCGACATCAACTGGCGGCACTTGGCCAGGCGCATTTTTTCGTCGATCTCGGCTAACTCGGCGCGGGTGTTGCCTCCGAGCACTTCGCTGGGGTTCGCGGTTTTCGTGGCCACTACTCGGCGCTTGGCTTTGCGCAGAATCTCGGCCATGTCGGTGAGGTAGTACTCGCGGTGCGCGTTGGCGGTGGAGAGTTGCGTGATGTTCTGGTAGAGGTCCGGGATTGCGAAAACGTAAAAGCCGGAATTGATTTCGCGGATTTTCTTCTGCGCGGGGCTCGCAGCTTTTTCCTCGACGATGGCCTTTACCTCCGGGCTGGCCTGGCCTTTGCGCAGAACGCGGCCGTAGCCGGTGGGATTCTCAAGGTCTGCGCTCAGCAGAGTCATGGCGGCGCGCTCGTGCAGATGGAAGTCACGCAGGCGGGTGATGGTTTCTGCGGTAATCATTGGCGCATCGCCGGAGAGCACGATCACGTGGTCATAGCCGGCCAGAGCTGGCTGCGCCACCATGAGGGCGTGGCCGGTGCCGCGCTGCTCGGACTGCAGCACGAAACGGACGCCCGATTTTTCGGTTGCGGCGCGCACCCGATCGGCTTCGTGACCGATGATGGCGTAAACGTCCGGGGCTGGGACTACAGCGGTCGCGGCGCGGATTACGTGCGCCAACAGCGGCTTTCCGCCCACTTCATGTAAGACTTTAGGTAATTGTGATTTCAGCCTGGTGCCTTTGCCTGCTGCCATGATGGCGATGGCGATTCGGGGGGCATGCGCCGAGGTACGAATCGACGCCGCAGCGGCGCTTGCGGCACTGCGCTTGGAATTCTTCATTTGCCTCAATATACCTTGCCTCGGGAGCAATGGCTATTTTCGGTGTCATGGCCTAGAATCTCGTCGCCAGCACGCCGAGGGCGCGGACACAGAAGGCGACCATAAGGGATGAAGACCGCGCTAATCTTGTGGGCCTTGGGCGGCGCTGAAGCGGCGCTCTTCCACGGTACTGCCGAGAATGGATTAGCGAGACTTGTGGGGAAGACGCCGAAATATGTGATCGAACGAGATATTCCGAACGTGGGAGACGTGACGCCGGATCAGGTCGTGGCGATTTCGCAGAAATCGTGCAGCGTGCTGAACAACCTGGGTCCTCAGATTCAGTGGCTGCACAGCTACGTTACGCAAGACAAGATTTACTGCGTTTATATTGCGCCTAACGAGGAGATGGTGCGGGAGCACGCGAAACAAGGCGGGTTCCCGGCGAACCGGGTTTCCGAGGTCAGGCTGGTGATTGATCCGACCTCGGCTGAGGCTTGATGATTCTCACAGGCCGATTCCGCCGTCGACGGCGAGAATCTGGCCGGTGATGAATTGGGGGGCGGTGGCGAAGAACAGGACGGCAGCGGCGATTTCGTCTCCGCGGCCGTTGCGCAGCATGGGGGTTTGTTTGGCCATGCGCCGGAAGAAGGCGGCTGCGGATTTCTCCCCCAGATCGATCATGCCGGGAGCGACAGCATTCACGGCAATCTCCGGCGCCAGCGCTTTCGCCATCACCTTGGTGAGCATGTGCAGCGCGGCTTTCGACGAGCAGTAGTGGGCGTGGGTGGGCCAGGGGCGCAGCCCGCCGAGCGAACCCATGTTGATGATTTTGGATTCTGTCTTTGCGCCTACAGTCTTTGCTGCTTCAGTCTTTGCTCCGCCAGTCCTGGCTGCGTTCGTGCTTTTGTGCTTAGGGCGTGGACGGCGCATCCACGGCAGCGCCTCGCGGGATACCAGGAACGGGCCTCTGGTGTTTGAGGCGAACATTGCGTCCCACTGTTTGACGGTGAGTTCTTCGAATTCAGCGGTCTCGTAGTTGGCAGCGTTGTTGACCAGAATATCGATGTGGCCCAATTCATGGCCGGCATCTTTCATCATGCTGCGAACGCTGGGTTCCTCGGTGATGTCGCAGCGGAGGGCGAATGCGCGCACGCCTAGCGCCAATAGGTCTGCGACGGTTTGCTGCGCTTCGCTGGACGAATTCCGAAAAGTGATAGCGACATCCGCGCCGGCTTGCGCCAGCGCCAGCGCGGAGGCGCGTCCCAGGCGCTTGGCTCCGCCGGTGATGAGGACGGTCTTGCCACGAAGAGGCTGTGGGTGATCGTGCATGGAGGGATTTTACATGGAGGATTAGCGGGAGCCTACTGGAGGTGTCCGGAAGCCGGTACGGGGTCGCGGAGCCATGTGGCAGAAACTCTTCGAGGCCGGTGGTGGCGCAAGTTGCAGAGGTCCTTCGCTTCGCTCAGGATGACAAACGTTGAGGTAGAATCAGGCGCTTCTGCGCACTCTTTGGTCCGATCTTGACTGGAAACCTGAAATAGGACGCGCTAGAATCCCTGCATGCCGGACGCCCGCAACGTGGTGGTTTATTCGCGGAAGGGATGCCACCTGTGCGAGGTGGTGAAGGAAAGCCTGACAAAGCTTTCGCGCCGCGGTGGTTTCACATGGCAAGAGATCGACGTGGATTCCGACCACGAACTGCGCCGGCAGTTCAACGACGAAGTTCCTGTAATCTTCATCGACGGCCGCAAGGCGTTTAAATACCGCATGGACGAACAGGAGTTTCTGCGAAAGCTGGCGAGCTAGCGCGATACTGTTTGTGAAGGACACCTTAGAGGCTAAAACCTCCCGGAAAAGAAATCTCTAGCGCAGCGCTGAAGCGCTGCGCGACCCAAATCAAGTTTTCTTGGCCAACGAAGAAACAGTCGAGCTTCGCATGGCCGGACAGCCGAGGGCGGCTGTCTCCACATAAACACTGCGAGTTCCGATACAATCTGTCCCGGCCATGCTGCGCACCCGACCCTACGCCGACCCCAACAATCTTTTTCTTCATGATTTGATTCTTGAGTCGTGCCACCGTCATGGCGGGAAGACGGCGGTGGTGGACGCCTCGTGCGGGCGGCGGTTGAGCTATGCGGAATACGGCGAGAGCGTGGAATGGCTTGCCTATGGCCTGGTTGCGGCGGGGATGAAGGCAGGAGAGATTGTTGCCATATTTCTTCCGAATTCGTGGGAATTCTGCATTGCTTATCATGCGATCACGCTGGCGGGAGGAATTCCCACGCTGCTGAATCCGACTTATCGTGAGCGCGAAGTTCGCTATCAACTGGAGAATTCCGGCGCGGCCATTTTAATTACCGATGGGCCGAACATCGATGGAATCAATCTGAGTGGACTGCCTGATCTGCGTCGGGTGTACACGACTCGACGATCGGCAGTGGGGGCGGAGGATTTTGCGAATCTTCTGAAAGGTGGGACCCTCGCCATTCCGAGGCCGGAGCAGGTGAGCACTCAAACGCTGGGGGCTCTGCCCTATTCCAGCGGCACCACAGGACTGCCCAAGGGGGTAATGCTGTCGCATTACAACCTGGTCGCGAATGTGTATCAACTTCTGGGGCCGAATTCTGTGGCCATGAAAGCCGACGATTGCGTTTTGTGCTTTCTGCCGCTGTATCACATCTATGGTCTCAATGTTGTGCTGAATCCGGCGCTGATCATCGGGGCGACGACGGTCCTCATGCCGCGCTTCAACGTGCAGCAATTGTTTTCGCTACTGACCGAGGAAGGTGTCACCATGATGCCGATGGTGCCGCCGGCGATGATTGCGCTTTGCCAGGCCGCGGAAGCGGGCCAATTTCCGCGCGGTCACAAACTGGGATGGGTGAAGTGTGGCGCTGCGCCGCTGCCGCCGGAACTGCCGCGGCGTTTTACGGGGCTGACGGGTATTCCGGTTTGCCAGGGTTATGGAATGACGGAGGCGTCGCCCCTTACGCATGTCGGCTACCTCGATGCTGAACACTATCGACCGGATTCCATCGGGCATCCGGTGGCGCTGACTGAGTGCCGCGTGGTGGCGCACGGTGAGTTCGATTTTCCCGCCAACTCCGATGCGTCGGCCCAGGCACCGACAGGTGAAGCTTCTCCTGGCGAAGCTTGTCCTGGAGAACCGGGCGAACTGGTAATGCGCGGGCCGCAGTTCATGCTCGGATATTGGAAAGAGCCGCAAGCTACGGCGGCGGTGCTTCGCGATGGCTGGTTCTGGTCGGGAGACATTGTCACGCGCGATCGGGAAGGTTTTTTTCGCGTGGTCGACCGGCGGAAAGAGATGATCAAGTACAAAGGCTTTCCGGTTGCTCCGGCGGAAGTGGAGGCGGTGGTGTTGGAGCATCCCGCGGTGCGTGAGTGCGGAGTGGTGGGGCGGGCCGATGCGGTTGCGGGAGAAATCCCAGTGGCTTTCGTCGCGCTGCGCGAGGGCTTTGTCGGATGCAAGAAGCTGGAGGAGGAACTCTGCGCTTTTGTTGCCGACCGGCTCACGCACTACAAGCAGCCGCGAGAAGTTCGCTTTGTGGATGCCGTGCCGAAAACGGCTTCGGGGAAAATTCTGCGCCGCGAGTTGCGGAAACTTTCCTGACGGCGCGAGCCTTCCGCAGCCGGCTTCCGTCGCTCGATTTGCGGCACTGCTGGTCTGTCGCGACACAGAAGTTGACATCGTTTTGACATCCTGCTGACAATTTCGCGCCTTCCAGACAGCACACTCTCAGAGCGTCTTAACAGCCGCTGATGCATGGCGGGGCACGTCGCGCATAGCCCACCGCAGGTGGCGGGCAAGAGTGCCCACCCCACACGCGTCGCAGCTTGCATTCCCTACAGGAGGGTTCGTCATGAGATTGTCACTTCAGTTTAAGATCTGGGTTTGCGCAGCTACGCTGGTCGCCAGCTGCGCAGTCTCCGCTCACGCCCAAGGAAAACATAGCAGCAGCATCTCGGTTGTGGCTTCGACGGTTCCGGCCAATGGCGACGTGAACCCATACGGCATTGCACGTGTGCCGCGGAGCACTGGGTCCCTGATAAAAGGCAACATTCTGATCAGCAATTTCAACAGCAGCGCGAACCTACAAGGAACCGGGACAACCATTGTGCAGATTGCTCCCGACGGTACGAGCAGCCTGTTTGCACAAATCGACGCCAGCAGTTTGCCGGGGCCGTGCCCCGGGGGTGTGGGGTTGACCACGGCTCTGGCTGTGTTGAGTAAGGGATGGGTTATCGTGGGCAGCCTGCCGACTACGGACGGAACGGCGGCGACGGCTCAGGCCGGGTGCCTGCTGGTGCTCGACCACAACGGAAACGTGGTGGAGACGTTCTATGGTTCGCTCATCAATGGTCCGTGGGACATGGCGGCGTGGGACGGAGGAAGCAGCGCAGATTTGTTCGTCAGCAATGTATTGAAGGGAACGGTGGCCGCCGGAGGGAAGGTTGTGCACGCCGGGAATGTGGTGCGGCTGACGCTTAGCATTGTGAATGGAGCCGTGCCCTCCCTGGATTCGATCACGGTGATTGCGTCGGGCTTCCCCGAGCGCACCGATCCGGCGGCGCTGGTGATCGGGCCGACCGGCCTGGGCCTGGACGCCAACGCGGACACGCTCTACGTGGCGGATAGTCTCAGCAATCGGGTGGCGGCGATTCCGCTTCCGCTTTATCGCGTGAGTTCGGCCGGAATCGGAGCGACGGTCACGCAGGGCGGCAGCCTCAACGACCCGCTTGGCCTGACCGTTGCGCCGGGCGGCAATATCCTGACCGTGAATGGAAACAATGGCCTGCTGGTGGAGACCACTCCCGATGGTCAACAGATCAATGCGACGCTGCTGGACAGTAGCGGGAATCCGCCTGGAGCGGGCGCCCTGTTCGGCCTGATCGACGTGTCGGGAGTGGGCATTTACTACGTGGACGATGCCACCAACACTTTGAATCTATTTCACTGAAGTGTACCCCCAACGCGCTCTCTGGACGCCGGGTGCCCCACGCTTTTCGCGATCGCGGGAAGCTTGGGGTTCTGGCGTCCGGAGATCGTAACTTCCGATCGGGCACATCGTTCTTTTGCACGATCTTATTTTGCACGACCTCCGCTGGTCCCCGCACGCTGCATTTCCATTGTGCGCCACCTTCTACTTGCGGTAGTATCGCTGCCCCATGGTGCGCATCGCACTATTGTTCCTGCGACGGCTGTTGCTGCCGCTGGCGGTATTCCTCGGCTTCAGCCTGATGTGTGTCCTGGTGTATCGGCATCTTGAGGACGTGCGCTGGCAGGATGCGCTGTTCTGGATGATTCATCCGCACGCGATTGAGGCCAGCAAAGTCCGCGACGCCACGAAATTCTTCGCGATTTTTGTGTATCTCGGCGTGTTCGCTTTCCAGATCTGGATCGCGGAACGAGTGCTGGTCACCATTTTCAACCGCCAGGGGGTGGAGGCCTGGAGAGCCATGGTCAACGACGTCAGCATCGAAAGACTGCGCGATCACTTCATTATCTGCGGGTATGGGCAGGTTGGGCGCACGGTGGTGGACCAGATTTCGCGCCTGAAGATTCCGTTCGTGCTCATCGAGACCAACGAAGGCATTTGCCGCGAACTGCTGAAAGAGAAAATTCTGATCATTCAGGGCGACGCCAAGCGGCATGACATTCTGCAGGCCGCAGGCATCGAGTATGCGCGCGGGGTTTGCATCGTCATCGACAATGACGCGGACAATTTGTACATCACGGTCACGGCGAAGTCGCTCAATCCCAAGGCGCGCATCATCACGCGCGCGGGGCAGGCGCGCTACGCGCAGGCCATGCGGAATTCTGGGGCCGATGAAGTAATCATCCCCGAGTACGAAGGCGGACTGATGACAGGACGCATGATTTCGAAGTACTATCCTACGGCTCACGCCAATCTGGAGTGAGAACGCGGGCGCTAAAGCGCGGATATTCTTCAACGACGAATTAACGGCACGAGTAAAGAGGTTGCGGAAAAACTTGCTGTAGGCACAAAATGCGACCACAGGGGCTGAAGCCCGCGCTCATTTTGGGGCTTTACGCGGCGCTGAAGCGCCGCTGTTCCACGGTACTATACGCGTTCGTGGATCTTACCCGTTCGCAAGCTTTACCCTCCATCTAAAGCCTGCCCTACCCAAATCCCTTTGTGAGTGGGCCAGATGGCCCGATCTTTACGAGAGCTAGACAGCTTCCAGCGAGGCCTTTTTCTAACCACCGAATGTACTTCCGAACACTTGACCGGAAGCCGCATCCAGCCTAGAGTTCCGGCAACGTTTTAACCCTCTTTTCTCGCCTGAGAAAAGAACACCCTGGTGGGATACCGCTCCCACAGTGCTGTTCCGTTCGCGGCAGGCACGGTACCGGAGTTTTTCGCCGGGCCGTAGCTTGAGCTGGACAGCTGAGGCCCAACCCCGCGCTGCACGTCACCAAGAAAAAGCTCGAGCTGGAAGTGTGTCCCTTGGGGTCCCGGCACTCGCGTGTTTCGACCTGGACCGATGCAGGGTCCCAGGGCAATTGGGAGACGAACCCGTTACAAGGAGGAATTGTGACCCAGACAAGTAGACTCGCGTCAGTCATGACTTTGGCAGTGTTGTTCCTCACCGGAATGGCATTAGCTCAAACCGACCCTGGAGTGCAGAGCGCCAGCCGAGGCACAGGGGGAACACTTATCAATCCCGCGAATGACCCGAACGGCTTCACCGCGTTTTTCAACGACGGTCTCGCTCGCTTCCAGGAAGTGGAATCGGCTTCCAACAGTCCGGCCGGCAACAATGGTCTGGGACCGCGCTTTAACTCAAATCAGTGCAGCTCGTGTCACGCGCAACCTGCGGTTGGCGGATCCGGCGCTGCGGTGAATCCGCAATTCCTGCTGATCAGCGGCGGCGTGGCGCCCAACGACACGATGCCTTCCTTCATTACCGCCAATGGTCCAACCCTGGAAGTCCGGTTCCCGTTCTTCCTTACGGCAAGCGGAGCGGCCAACACCAAAGCTCCCAATGGCGGAGTGGAAGACCTGTTTACGGTAACAGGGCGCTCCGATGCGGGCAGTTGCAGTTTGACGCAGCCGAATTTCAGCGCGGCTCAGGCTGCGAATGACATCATCTTCCGCATCCCGACGCCAGTCTTTGGGGCGGGCCTGATCGAGAACCTCGACGACTCAACCCTGTTGCTCAACCAAGCCACTAATCTTGTTAACACCTTTGGCATCTCCGGAACCTTCAACCACAACGGTAACGATGGCACCATCTCGCGCTTTGGCTGGAAGGCACAGAACAAGTCGCTGCACATTTTTGCCGGTGAGGCTTACAACGTGGAAATGGGTGTCAGCAACGAACTGTTTCCCCAAGATCGTCCGCTGCCGGAAGAAGATCAGCAAGGTACCGGGTTGCCAGCCAGCTGCCTGAACCTTACCGGGACCGGTTATCCTGAAGACACAGCCAACCCAAATTTGACGCCGAACTCGGCAGTTCTTGATGACGTCTCGGCGTTTGCTAACTTCATGCGGTTCCTGGCTCCGCCAGCGCAAGGCGGGGTTTTGTTGAATGGACAGCAAGTTCCGGCCGCATCGATCGCCGATGGCAGTGCCTTGTTTAGCTCGATCGGCTGCGCCACCTGCCACAATCCGACACCGGGTACAACCCAAGTGTCAAACTTCGCTCCTGCATTGAGCAATGTCGCGGTGCCCGCGTTCTCGGATTTTGAGATCCATCATATGGGTACTCGACTCGAGGACAACGTCTCGCAAGGCGGCGCGGGCGGCGCTCAGTTCCGCACCGCTCCTTTGTGGGGTTTGGGACAGCGGATATTCCTGCTGCATGATGGACGCACGACCGACGTGTTTACGGCAATCGAAGACCACAAGAGCTCCGGCAGCGAAGCCACCACGGTTGTGGGGCACTTCAACAACCTCACAAACAAGCAGCAGCAGGATCTGCTGAATTTTCTGCGCTCGCTGTAGCCGTTTTAACTCACTGTGGCTGGCGAGATACGTAAGGTGTCTCGCCAGTTCTTCCCCAAGTTCGAACGAAACTTAGGAAAGGGTGTACGGCTGATCCGTCGGTGTGACGGGCCGAAGACCCGTGCTCGGGCTCAAAGGAGGAAATATGTATTCCCGATTCTTTCGTTTATTGGTGGTTCTGGCGGGGTCGATTTCGTCGTTGTCCTGGAGCCAAAGGGCGGGAACACAAGGCATTCCGCAAAACGGCGGCACTTTGCCCAGCAACACGCAGCCCCAGACAAAAGTGCCGGAGGGAGTTCTGCTGGTGAAGGGCGCCTGGCGGAGCGCCAGTGACTCCGTAACTCCTGTGCCGGAAAACGGGAGCGTAACGAACAACGTATTCCGCAACCAGTATTTTGGAATGACTTACGCTTTGCCTCCGGATTGGACGCAGGAATACGACGGCCCGCCCCCGTCGGATAGCGGCCTCTATGTGCTGGCCCAGGTCCAGCCTGCGGACACATATAAAGGACCGGCTCGGGGCACGATCTTGATCACCGCCCAGGACATGTTCTTTACGCCACTGCCTGTGACGAACACACTGCAGCTGATTGATTACACGAAAGACCATTTACAGGCCGACTACAAAGTGGAAATGGCACCGGCACAGGCCAAGATAGCCGACCGCTCCTTTACATTTTTTGCGTACTGGTCTCCTGTGGCGCGGCTGCATTGGTATGTTCTGGCTACCGAGATCCGCTGCCACGCGGTGGAAATTGTGCTAACCAGCCGTGACACCAAACTGCTGGAGAGCTTGATGCGGGATATGAACAAGATGAAGCTGCCTGAGGACGCCCGTCCCACGGCAGAAGCGAGTGGAGGCGACATCCCGGTTTGCGTCGAGGATTACGCGCGCGACATAAACCTAACCGCGCGAGTTGACCCGATCTTTACTGAACATAGGTTTAATTCCGTTCCAGTTCGAATCATCATCGACAGAGAGGGCAAGGTAAAACACATTCACTTTCTCAGCGCATTTCCCGACCAGGCAACAGCCATCACTGATGCTCTGCGGCAATGGAAGTTCAAACCGTACTTGCAAGACGGGCAGCCAGTGGAGGTCGAAACCGGCATCATGTTTGGACGCGCGCCACATGTGACCGGACATCCAGCTGGGAATGCTGCGACCGAGTGATTCCTTGTTAACCGGCCACGTTGCAGGAGAAGTTACCTTTCATAAAACCACCGCGGAGGGACGGTCAGTCTCTCCGCGATTTGCCCCGCTCGCCGGGTGCGAGCATTGCTGTCAGACGGCCGAAGTGTTCCTTGCTCGTCGCCGAACCCAGTGACGGATGAGCTCATATTGCGGCACGGCAGTGGCGGAGGTCTTGGTGACCTTGATCAAGCTGCGGCGTTTGAGGAGCCGAATGCCGCTCTGGGTGGCCGATTTGGACAGGCCCGTGTGTTCGGCCAGCTCCCGCAAGCTGACCCCAACGCGCCGCTCCCCGGACCTGTACAGCTTGGTCCAAAGGACGACGTAAACGAGAAAGGCCGCGGGCGACCGGTCGTGTCCGGCGAGGTCCGGCAGCAAGACGTCAAGAACGTAATCATCAATCGAGATATGGTGCATACCACTATAGTATATATCACTATAGCAGCATTGCAATCGGGACGCGAGCGAGGCAGAATCGGACGGAATGGAGGGAACATGATTAAGGGCATCAAGTTCGCCAGTATTCCTGTCACCGATCAAGACCGCGCGTTAGCCTTCTACACCGAGAAGCTTGGGTTCCGCGTAATTACGGATCAGCCGTTCAGCGACGAGCAGCGGTGGATCGAACTTGGCGTTCCCGGCGCCGATACGCGAATCGTTCTATTTCGCTTCGGCGACAATCTCAAGCCGGGAGGCCAGATGAACGTCACTTTCTGGAGCGACGATGTCGAAGGCACAGCGCGCGATTTGAAAAGCAAGGGTGTGCAATTCGTGATGGAACCGAAACGCGAAGACTGGGGCACGGCCGCGGCTTTCAAGGACGTCGACGGCAACTCGTTCGTTCTGAGTTCTAAATGAACTGATCGCCGTCGCATCCGGGAGCCTAGAGTGGGTTCCGTTGTGGGTGCGGGTGGATTCGATGCATACTCGGAGCTATGGGGACTGAAGCGTTTGTGCTGTCGGGGAGCCAGGTTCGTCTGGAACCGCTGGAGCATGCCCACGTCGACGAGCTAGTCGTTGCCGCGGCAGGTGACCCTGCGCTGTATCAGTGGAGTCCGGTGCCGCAGGGTAAGGCAGCCGCTACCGCTTATGTTGATACTGCTCTGGCTTGGCAGGATGCTGGCAGCGCGGTGCCGTTTGCGATTGTGCGGGTGAGCGATGGTGTGGTCATTGGATCGACGCGGTTCTGGAATATCGAGCGGTGGGCGTGGCCGGCGGGGCATCCGCGGCATGGGCGGGCGTTTCCGGACGCTTGTGAGATTGGCTATACGTGGCTGACGCACTCGGCCATTCGTACTGCGGCGAATACTGAGGCCAAGCTGCTCATGCTGACGTATGCGTTTGAAACGTGGCAGGTGTTGCGGGTGTGCTTTCATACGGATGCACGCAACCAGCGTTCGCGCGCGGCGCTGGAACGGATTGGCGGGAAGTTCGAAGGAACGCTGCGAGCGCATCGGATGGCGGCTGATTATATAGCTCGAGACTCGATGCGATTTTCGATTGTGGGGGCGGAGTGGAGCGCGGTAAAGGAACGGATTAGGGGGCTGATGACTGGCTGTCGCTGCACAGCCGTAGAAACTGAGATCCCTCCGCCGCGATGAAAAACGCGGCGTTCGGGATGACCATACGAAATTGACGGTCAAGCGTCGCAGTGACCGAGACCAGAATACTCCCTCCGATCACTTCGGAGCGCTGGTGTCGGCGCTACTCTTATCTGACGCGGGCTTATCTGTTTCGGCCTTTGCTTCGATCTTCTTGGTCGACAGGAAGTTCCAGATGGTTTCGTTGGCGTTGGGGTCGGGGCTGGTTTTCCCGACTTCTTTCTCTACTTCATATTGCTCGCCGCCGGGCCAGGTGTTGCCTGCGCCTTTCACGCTGTAAGACACGACCTGTGCGCCCTGCTGGCAACCGTCGTAGGTTTCAACTTTGGTCTCCATGCCGCCTTTTTCGTGAGACGGGAGCTTGGATTGGTTGGGCTTGTCGGCGCAGTGAGCCATTTTGGCCCACGATTTCGCGCTGTCCTCGACAGAGATGACGGGCAGGTGAAGATTGTGTTCGGTGCCTCCGCCGTAGGGGACAACCGGATCGGACGTGCCGTTGATCATAACCACCGGCAGCGGCCGCGAGGGCAGGCAGATCATAGTTTTCGGCATGGCTGCGCCGACCGGGGCAATGGCTGCGATGCGGTCGGCCATGGAGCAGCCGGCCTTCATGGCCATGAGGCCGCCTTCTGAGAGTCCGGTGACGTAGATGCGCGCCTGGTCGACTGAAAACTTCAACTGCATCTGGTCGAGCATTTGATTCAGGAAGTCGACGTCGTCCGCGGGCTCAGAGCGGGCTTCATCATTGCGCCCTTGTCCGCCCGACTGGCCCCCACCGGGGTATCCACCACCTCCGCCTGGATATCCCCCGCCTCCGCCACCTCCGGGGTATCCACCACCTCCGCCGCCCGGATAGCCGCCACCGCCACGGCGGCCGCGTCCGGGACTCCTCATGGGTTGCTCTTGCACCGGCGGACGGACGCCCACATTCCAGCGGCCGTGCAGCGCGCTGGGGTAGACGGCGATGATGCCATCTTTGTCGGCCAATTCAGCGAAGCGGGTGAGGCGCTCCATGTCGTCGGTATCCTGATTCATGCCGTGCAGAAGGATCACCACGGGATATTTCTGCTTGGCGTCGTAACCCCTGGGCAGGCGCACCAGGTAGGTGCGATCGACATCGCTCACCGTTACTTTTTCCTTGGTTTCCTGGGCCCGGACACCGGAAGTAACGAACAACAGAGCCAGGCAAGCGACCTTGGCTGAGGCGGCCCGCGTTCTCGCGCAAAGCTTGAATCTCATGGAGTCTCCCTTAAGGTGACCCGGCACAGCCCCAGGCACTACTCTACACCGCTTGGAAGCGTGGCGGCGTTCCTGGGTTGGCTGAAGTTGGATGGCAGCGAGGGTTGGATGATGGGTTGTTTTGGACGTATCGGTGGAACGGTGAGGTGCATGCGGTCTCGTGGGAACAATCCCACCGCGGCGTGCGTATTCTCTGGTGAGAGCATTCAGCACGCGCGCCCACGGCGCGAGTGGAAGGAGAATTACCATGGACGGACTCACCGGCTTGGTGGCAGTAATCATGATTTTCGGGATGCCTACAGCAGTGTTGGGAATGTACAGTTTTTACCGTGTGCGCAAGCTGCGCACCGAGGAAAGGCTGGCCGCGATCAGCCGGGGAGTAAGCGTCCCCATGGAACCGGAACTGGCGGAAGCTGCGCGGTCACGGCGGTCCGGCATTTTGCTGATCGCTGCTGCGGTGGGATATACGATTACGTTTTCTTTGATTGCGAGGGTCGAGCCGGATGCCTGGGTCGCGGCCGCGTTTGGGGCCATCCCGTTCACGCTGGGGCTGGGATTCTTTTTGGATTCAGCGCTGATCCGGCGGGACGCGCAGGCCTCGTAGGGGAACCAGTGACAATCGTTGCGGGCGGGTGATGAGCCATTCGCCGCTTACTACCAGCTTCAATAGCGATGCATTGGCTATCGGCGCCGCCGAGAGAACTCCTTTGCACACCAGTCGCGAGGGACGGCCGTAGGGGTCCTTCGACTCCGCGAGACGGTTCGCTTCGCGGACCGTCTCGCTGCGCTCAGGATGACAATTTGTGTGGTGTGTGCCCCTCGATGACGCTAACGTCACTCGCCGGCCAGGAATTTGTATTGTGCCTCCGTCAGGGGGACCACGCTCAGCCTGCCCTGGCGGACCAGGGGAGATTCGGCGAAGAGCTTGTGAGCTTTGACTTCAGCCAGTGTCACGGGTTTCGCGATCGACTTGCCGGCTTTGATTTTCACTTGCGGATTCTTCGGGTCGGCGGCATCGACCGAGACCACGGTCGCAGTGCCCACCGCGCTTTTTTCATCTCCCGTGTGATAGATCACCAGGCGTTCACCGGGCTTCATCGCGCGCAGATTCTTTAAGGCGACGGGATTCGATACTCCATCCCATATTGTGGTTTTCTCGCGCTCCAGTTGAGCGAATGAATAGACCGACGGTTCCGTTTTCAGTAAGTAGTCCATAAAGCTCCGTGCTATCTCGATTCGGAAAATCTCTGATTAAACGAGTCAACCAAAAAGTTTAACCACAGAGGACACCGGGGCCTTTCAGCACGTAATCCGAGTTTCCTTAGTTCGGCTTTTGATTCTTGTCCGGGGGCGGAGCGTCTTGCTTCGGGGGCGTGCTCGAGTCTTTGCTGGCGTTGCCGTAAATGGAATACTGACTCTGCGGGCGTTTCAGTTTGATGGTGAAATCCAGCTTCGGTTTGTTGATGTCGAAGTCTTCGCCGTAGGTTTGATATCCAGGGGCGAGGACTTGGACACGCAACTTTCCGTAGGGGATGCCGTCGAAGCTCGACTTCCCTTCCGCGTCGGTCTTCAGTTCCATGCCACCCTTGCCTTGTTTTCCATTTCCGCCGACGGGATGCATGATGACGCTGGCGCTGCGGACCGGCTTTCCGTTCTCGTCTTTCAGAACCTGGAAACTCAACAGGGACGTGGGACCTTCGTCATCCTGCTGCGCTGCCGCTTGGGGCGCCATCGCGAGCGTCGAGATTATTACTGCTGCTGCCAGGATTCCAGCCGCCCAAGTTTTCCTCATGGGAGCATTTTATGCAGTCAAGCCTGTCCTGTCATCTGGGGCCGTCTAAATTCATCACCACGGGGGCACGGGGGACACAGGGTTAGCCAAGATCGCAGCGATTAAACGGGAGAGACGCGCCGAGAATTTCAGGACTCTATCGAGAATCGGGCGGCGTCGTAGGTTGTCGGCGCTGACGAAGGAAACAAGGAAACATCGAGCTTCGCTAATCCATGAACCAACGCGGGGCCGGAGGATGATTTAGGGTCAACCCGGCGCCCGCAGGCCTACCGAAGTATTTTTCTCGAGCTATTTTCCGAGACGAAACTATTTTTCCCAAATAATTTGGGCCTTCTTGTCGAGCGCGTGCTCTTTGCGGGCGGCGCGGGCGAGGTCGCCGAGGGGCACCGGAGGCGGACCGACGGGACCAAACTCCCAGAGTGGACGCTCGCCCTGGGCATAGGAGTAGTCGGAATGCTCGAGGAGATTCTGGGACTGAGCCATGTCGTGCTGAGAGGCGTGCATGACGTGGTCGGCGATCTGAGTTTGACTTGGCTGGTTGTTCAGCACCGGAGCATTCTGCGCAAAGGCTGCAGTGGCGCAAATCAGGAACATCACACACAGGGTCATTTTCATTTTGTAAAGTCCTTACGCTCTCGAAGTTTCGATGCCCGAGAGAGCAGTTACCGGGAGTGACTATGGCGTGTTACCACGCCTCTACCAAGGATAGAAGCAAACTCCATGCCAAATGGGGAGGCGGGCGGAACTCGGTTTACGGGAGGTATCTGCGGGTGAGGAGCAATTGTTTGCACACTTGTGGAAGAGATGCTGTGGAGCGGTGAAATGCTAACCTCAGGGCTAAAGCCCGCATTTTTCATTGATCAGCAGCGGCACGGCTGAAGCCGTGCCCTTCCCAACCTGTTCCTGACTGCGAGCTGCGTCCTTCGCGAACCCGCTTATGCAGAGGGGACTATTCTGAGGCGACCGCGTCGTCTTTCTTCTTGACTCGCACCACGGTGATTTTGGCAAAGCCTTCCTCGAAGGTTGGGGCTTTTAGTTTGGCGGCCATGCGGCGCATGACGTCTTCAGAGACGACACGGTCGCGGCGTTGATGGCGCTCGATGCAGACTTCAAGCGGCACGTCGAAGAAGATGGCGTGGACTTCGTAGTTGTAGTCTTTGGCGAGCTTGATCCAGTGCTGGCGCTCCGGCGGAGTGAGGTTGGTGGCGTCAACATAATTCATGGGACGCTTGGCGATGAGGCGAGCCTTGAGCATGGAACGCAGATTGGAGAAAACGAGATCCTGAAAACGCTGTTCGCGCACGTCGTCGAAGAGCAGTGAACGAATCATGTCGCTGGAAAGTGGAGCGACGTTGTGGCGCTTGAACCAGGAACTCTTGCCGGAACCGGGGAGGCCGATGGCGAGCACTACGATGCCTTTGGGAGCACGCTGCGTAGCCACGCCAGCTGCGGGCAGCTTAGGCGCCTGCGCGATGGGAGCAGCGGGATGGGCTTCTGGTTCGGGGAGTTCAGGGGAGTCGTCCGCTACCGGTGGAAGCGAGGGAGTGATGCCTTTGGGAGTGAAGGCTTGAGCCACGGCTTGTTCGCGGCCACGGCCTCCGCTTCGACCGCGTCCACCACGACGGCGGCGGCCACGGGTGCGTGGTGCGGACGCGCCGGGGGCGGGTGGGTCGATGGCATGAGGGACTTGGTATGGAACATCGGCGGATGAAGGGTCGGCGGAAGTGGCGTCGACAGACGGAGCATCGGCGGGCGGAGCGGGAGACGGGCGAACGGAACGAGTGCGGGAGCGTGGCCGGGATTCCGGTTGAGGCTCAGACTGGTGGGCGGCGGGAGGGGCGGATTCCCTGCTGCTTTCTGCGTCGGGATTGGCGGGCGATTGTTCGGCGTCGAAATATGCGGGCTGCAGGGGTGGAGGAGCCGGCTGGTCAGACGACTCGGCAGGCTTTTTCTTACGGCGCTGAAAACGATCGCGCATCCATTTACGCATGTCAGGCTTGTAACACATCTCCGGCGGCGGGAGCAATGGTTTGGAGTCGTGTCCTGAATTCGTAACCAACGCGGACACTGGGGACCATAGGGTAGAACCGGGACGCCGCGAGCTACAGCTTGGAAGAGTGGTGGGCTACTCGTGGACTTTAGTAACTATTTCTAAGCCCGGAGTGGCCGATAGCCGTCAAGAGGAGAACTTCGAAATGAGCGAACAGGAACTGATTTTCAACGTCAAGGAACTTCACATAATAAGCCTTGCCTGCGGCGACTGCGGGCACGGAACGATATTTGATTTTGAAACTGCAGACTATAAGGAAAAGCTGATTTCGCCAAAATGTGCCGTGTGCAACACCGAACTGGAAGTCGACCTGAAAGAGCAGTTAAATGCTTACCGCTGCTTCTATGAGAGCATGTCGCGGTGTGAACGCATCGAGTTCCGAGTGCGATTGAACAAACCCGAAGCGGCAGGGTCTGCCAGCGACGTGCGAGAGGCAGTTTCTGCAGCGGTAACTGAAGTTCAGGAGGCCGTGACTACTGCCTTTGCGAAGGAACTTGCTGCCAGTGGTGAATGAAAGCAGCACACTACCTCTTGGGAGAGTCTCGTCCCGCGATTTGCTTTCCAGTTACAATTAGAAAATGTCCAGCCAGATTCCAGATTCCATTCGCGGGCAAAAGTATATTTCACTTACTACGCTTCGCAAGAACGGCGCAGGCGTGGCAACACCGGTTTGGTTCGGCGAAGAGAATGGAAAGCTTTACGTGATGACGCGGAGCGATATGGGGAAGACGAAGCGGATACGGAATAATCCGCAGGTCAAGGTGGCGCCGTGCACCGTTCGAGGGAAGGTTAGCGGGGCTGAGTTCGCGGCAACCGCGCGACTGCTGTCGCCGGAGGAACATGCGCGGGCGCGGCAGGCGATCAATCGCAAGTACTGGTTGGCTCGGCTGCCGCTGGTCTGGGTGCGCACGGATACCTACTTGGAGTTGAGGTTTGAGTGAGGGGAAGATTGGCGCTGGAACCTTTGATTGGGTCCAAGCGCTGGCCGTGTGAGGACGACAGTGCGGTGGAAGCTCCCTTGGAGGCCGACAGTCGTGCAGACTGGCAGGGATTCTTCGCTTCGCTCAGAATGACAAACTTTATTTCGAGAGAGTGAAGCCATAGCAAGCGCTGACGATCTACTTGTCAGTGATCTCGCGCACGGAATCCCGTGACGGGAAGCAATTCGGCCAAATACGGTCGCGCGGTGATTTACGGCGGTTCCAATTCCCTGCTAACATCAACTGTTTGTGGCTCGGCGTCTTGCGGACTCTGAGCCTGCTGTCGTACTTGATAAATAATCGGCAATCATATTCAACGGAGGAACTATGGCAATCAAAGTTGGGATTAACGGATTTGGCCGAATCGGGCGCAACGTTTTTCGTACCGCGCTGAAGGATCCCGGGTTGGAATTCGTGGCGGTGAACGATCTTACCGATCCAAAGACTCTGGCGCATCTGCTGAAATACGATTCGATTCTGGGTAACCTGCCAAACCAGATTTCTGCCGGGCCGGATAGCATCACGGTGGATGGCAAGACGATCAAGGTGTTCAAAGAGAGAGATCCAGGTGCGCTGCCTTGGGAGTCGGTGGGGGCGCAGGTAGTGATCGAATCGACGGGACACTTCACCGATGCGAACGATGCGAAAAAACATTTGCGCGGGACGGTGAAGAAGGTGATCATTTCGGCTCCGGCGAAGAATGAGGACATCACGCTGGTGCTGGGTGTGAACCACGAGAAATATGATGGCGCGAAGCACCACATCATTTCGAACGCGTCGTGCACCACGAACTGCCTGGCGCCCGTGGCCAAGGTGATCAACGACGAGTTCAAGATCGTCAGCGGGACCATGACGACGATCCACTCCTACACCAACGATCAGGTGATTCTCGACTTCCCGCACAAGGACCTGCGGCGGGCGCGGGCGGCGGCGATCAACATGATTCCGACCACAACCGGGGCGGCGAAGGCGCTGAAACTGGTGATTCCGGAACTGGGAGGCAAGATCGATGGATTCTCCATGCGCGTGCCCACGCCGAACGTTTCGGTGGTTGATCTGGTGGCATGGGTGGAGAAAAAGACGACCAAAGAAGAAGTGAATGCGGCGCTGAAGAAAGCGTCGGAGTCGGGACCGCTGAAGGGGTATTTGGGGTATGAGGAGCACGAACTGGTGTCGTCGGATTTCAAGGGCGACCCGCGGTCGTCGATCGTGGATGCGCCCATGACCCTGGTGGTCGGCGGCAACTGCGTGAAGGTGATCTCCTGGTATGACAATGAGTGGGGATACTCCTGCCGCGTGCACGGTTTGATTCATTACATTGCGGATAAGGGCCTGTAAGGATTGTGGAATCCCATCCCAACGTCGCAAAGTGCGCGACGTTAGGATGGGCCACCCGCATTTTAAATTCTGCCTTTCAAGAGGACAACCAGCCATGTCCAAACTTTCCATTCGTGATCTCCCGCTCAGCGGGAACCGTATATTCATGCGGGTCGATTTTAATGTGCCGCTCGAAGATGGGCGGGTAATGGACGACACCCGAATTCGCGAGACGCTGCCGACCATCGAGTATGCGCTGCGGCATGGAGCGCGACTGATTCTTGCGTCACACCTGGGACGGCCGAAGGGCAAGCCGAATTTGAAAATGAGTCTGAAGCCTGTGGCGGAGCGACTGCGTATGCTCCTCGATAAGGAACTGGCGCGCGGCGAGAACGTGGGCTTCTGCCCGGATTGCGTAGGGCCGGAGGCGGAAGAGGTTGCGACTCAGCTGGAAATGGGGCAGACGCTGTTGCTGGAAAATTTGCGTTTTCACGCGGAAGAAGAAGCGAACGACGAGAAGTTTGCGAAGCAACTGGCGGCGCTTGCTCCTTACTACGTGAATGATGCTTTTGGCTCGGCGCATCGGGCACATGCCTCGACGGTGGGGATAACGAAATTTGTGCAGAAGTCCGCGGCTGGGCTGCTGATGGAGAAGGAGCTCAAGTACCTGGGCAAGACGCTGGAACATCCGGAAGAGCCGTTCGTGGCGATTCTGGGCGGGGCTAAAGTGAGCGACAAGATCGGCGTGATTCAGAACCTGATGAAGAGAGTCGATTCGCTGATCATCGGCGGAGGGATGGCATATACATTTCTCAAGGCGCAGGGGCAGGAGATCGGCAAGTCGCTGCTGGAGGCGGACAAGGTCGGGCTGGCGCGGGAGTTACTGGATGAAGCGAAAAAGCGAAACTTAAAATTCCTGTTGCCGGTGGATCATGTAGTTGCGAGCAAGCCGGAGATCAATGCAGTGGTACAGCAGATCGGCGAAGGCCAGCCGATTCCGGCGGATAAGATGGCGCTGGATATTGGGCCCAAGACGATCGAGCTGTTCTCGGAAGAAATTTCGCGGGCGCGGACGATTCTGTGGAACGGACCGATGGGAGTGTTTGAGGTTCCGGGGTTTTCCAAAGGCACGTTCAAGATCGCTCAGGCGGTCGCGGAAAATGTGGGCGCGATTTCGATTGTGGGAGGCGGCGATTCGGTGGCCGCTGCGCATGCGGCGGGAGTGGCCGAGAAGATCACGCATATCTCAACCGGAGGCGGCGCGTCGCTGGAGTTTCTGGAAGGAAAGAAGCTGCCGGGAGTTGAGGCGCTGACGGATAAGAAGTGAAAGCTTTGGACACCGTCGTGCAAAACTCCACCGTGCGACTCGTGCTTGATCATGGCAAAGCGCTTGAGATTCATGGTCCCGCCGATCTCACCGAAGAAAACACCGACGCGATTGTGAATGCCGCTAACTCGTATCTCTTGGGCGGCGGTGGGGTCGATGGCGCCATCCACGACGCTGGGGGCCCTGCCGTTCTCGCCGAGTGTCGCGCAATCGTGGGCAAAATTGGAACACTACCTGCTGGAAAGGCGGTCATCACCACGGGCGGACTGCTCTCGGCAAAGCATGTGATTCACACGGTCGGTCCCGTCTATCGCTGCGGGGAGCCTGGCGTAGCCGAGGCGCTGGCTAGTTGCCATCGCGAGTCGGTGCGTTTGGCCGACGATCATGCTCTCGGCTCCCTAGCATTTCCTGCGATCTCGACGGGCGCGTACGGATATCCGGTGAGCGAAGCGGCTCCGATCGCGATTTCTGCGACGCTCGATGCTCTCGCGTCCGCAAAGCACGTAACTCTGTGTCGGTTCGTGCTCTTCGACGTCTCGACTGTTCGCGCCTATCAGCGAGCGGCCGAACAACTTGAACGGTTGAACACCACTTCCCCATTCAGAATCGAGAAGGCTCAGCCATGAGAACAAAAGTGATTGCCGCTAACTGGAAGATGTATAAGACGCCGGATCAGACTCGCGAGTTTTTTCGTGATTTTCTGCCACTGGTGGCGGGGCATACGCGCGATGAAATTGTGGTGTGCCCTCCGTATATTGATCTGGCGGACGCGATGGAGGCCGCGAAAGGATCGAACGTGGCGATCGGGGCGCAGAACGTTCACTGGAAGGAAGAAGGCGCTTTTACGGGCGAGATTTCTGCCGCCATGTTGCTCGCGCTGGGTGTGAAGCACGTCATCATCGGACACTCGGAGCGGCGGCAGTATTTTGGCGAAACCGATGACACGGTGAATCTTCGCCTGAAAGCCGCGCTGGAAGCCGGGCTCACGCCGATCTGCTGTGTGGGCGAAGTGCTGGAAGAACGCGAAGCGGGATTGACAGACGATGTTTTGCGGCGGCAATGCGTGCGGGCCTTTCACGCGATATCGGCGAAGAAAGCGACGAAGATGGTGGTGGCATATGAGCCGGTCTGGGCGATTGGAACGGGAAAAACGGCAACTCCGGAAATTGCCGCGGAAGCGCATGCGGTGATCCGGCGCGAAGCTACGGAAATTTTCGGCGAGGAGTTTGCCGGGAGGTTGCGCATTCTCTATGGCGGGTCGGTGAAGCCGGAGAACGCCGCGACGCTGATGGCGCAGGAAGAGATTGACGGCGCGCTGGTGGGCGGGGCGTCGCTGGATGCGAAGTCGTTTGCGGCGATTGTGAAGTACTGAGCGAAACACGGCAAGAATAGTCCAGGCATACCCTCGCGGCCGACGAGGGCTGAAGCCCGGATTGATCTGCAGGCTTTACAAGGCGCTCAAGCGCCGCTCTTCCGCGTTCATCGAAATTCTGCAATTATTTCCTTCCGATCGCCATGATGTGGGAGCTGGCTCCGAGCACTGAGGGTTCGCGTTCTACTTTTCTTACCACTGCCAACATGCGCTCGCGTTGCGCGGGATCGGCCCAGAGGCGGTCGAAATCGCGGGCGAGCCAGCCCGGTCCTTCGATAGCGACTAACTCCACCAAATGAAATCCAGCGGCGAGCACATCTCGCGACAGTTCGCCGGGGCGATGAAAGAAAGCGTCGGTAAAATACACCGGATTGGCGGTTGGATTGCGGTGCTGACCTTCGTCCAAGTCACGGGCGAGAATTGGGGCGAAGACCGGATTGTCGAAAAATCCGTGGGCCAGAGAATCGAACAGCGACGCGAAATGGCTGATGGCCGCTCCCCAGACCAAGCCACCGGGACGAAGCACGCGGTGGGCCTCGCGGAGAGCGGAGATGCGGTCGTCGCGATTGGTTAGGTGATAGAGAGGGCCGAGGAGCAGGACCGCGTCGGCGGTGGAATCGACGTGGAGAATGCGGCGTGCGTCGCCGACTTCGGCGGAAGCCAGTGGATGCGTCGGCTGGCCGGCTGACGCGGCTCGCGCCTGGTCGACATGTTTGGGCACCGGATCGATCAGATGGACACGGTATCCCTGGGAGGCGAGCCAGCAGGCGTAAGCGCCGGCTCCGCCGCCGGCGTCGATCACGGTTGCGGGGGCAGGCGGCAAATGGCGCAGGATCAGTTCCTGAGTGCGCGCGTGTTCCAGTTGAAACCATCCGGTGCGCAGGCGCGAGGCTTCGTCAGCGTCTTGATAGTGACGTAAGATTTCGGGGATGGGTTGGTTGTTGGTCATGCTTGGCCGTGGTCACTGATGTGGAGCGTGATATGGAAGTTTACCTGATTGACGGGAACTGCCAGGCTTAGTGTTGGATGACACTCGTTGTGCGTGACTGACGGCACCCGGTCTTATTCCCACGCGGGAAATTTCTGTGGGCGACGGGAATAAAACGATCGCCGGCTGGTTTACTCTAGTGTGCGTGTCGGAAACGAGCTTGCCTTCGGGATCGTTCGAGCAGCTGGCCATGCCCCATTTCGAACGGCTCTATAATTTTGCCTGCTGGCTCACCCAGGACCGGCAAGAAGCTGAAGACCTGGTGCAGGAAACGTATACCAAGGCGCTGAAAGGATTCTCTTCTTTCCAGCAGGGGACAAACTTTCGCGCCTGGATCTACAAGATTCTGCGGAACACATTCCTGACCTCCCGCACTGGGCTGAAGGCAACCGTGCCGCTCGATGTCGACGGCGAAGAGGAAGTTCTCCCTACGGCGAAAGAGACGCCGGAGAGCATTCTGTTGCAGCGCTCGGATTGGCAACGGCTGCAGCAGGCAATGGAGCGGTTGCCCATCGCTTATCGCGAGGTGCTGCTGCTGTGTGAAGTGGAGGAGATGTCGTATCAGGAGATATCTTCCACACTTGGCATCCCGATCGGCACGGTGATGTCCCGTTTATCCCGGGCGAGAAAAACGTTACGTGCCGACCTGCGGCCAGGGCTTCAAGAAGGATGACATTCACGGTGAATCATGGTTTGTGAGTCCTGGAAGACAAAACTCGATACCTACCTAGACGGTGAGCTTCCGGAGCAAGAGATGCGCGCCTTTGACGCGCACGTGCGCGGCTGCTCCTCTTGCTCGGCGGATGCGCTGGCGCGGGTACAGATGAAGAGGGCGATCCTTTTTTCCGGAAAACGGTTTACTCCCAGTGCCGAGCTCCGGAAACGGATACAGCAGAGCTTTGCACCCCCACCGCGGCACAGTTTCGGCCTACGTTTCGGTCTACGATGGACATTGGCGGCGGCCGTCATTCTGGTGGTTGGGATGTTAACTATGAGCTATGTGAGATCCCAATCGAGCAGAGACCAGATTTACAGCGAGGTTGCAGACTTGCACATTGCGGCGCTGGCCAGTTCATCGCCGGTGGATGTAGTTTCCACGGATCGGCACACGGTGAAGCCGTGGTTCCAGGGAAAAATCCCCTTCGCGTTCAATTTACCGGAACTCCAAAATACCGAGTTCTCGTTGCTTGGGGGGCGGATGACCTATCTTGACCAAGCGCCGGGTGCGCACCTGATCTACGATATACGAAAGCACCATATTTCCGTGCTCGTGTTTCAGGAACGGTCGATGAAGTTGCCGGCTGGGTGGGGCGAGACTTTTTTCTCCCCAAAGAACTTGCCGTTCAACATGGAAACGTGGAGCAAAGGCGGGCTTCGCTATTTCGTGATCGGCGATGCGAATGCGGCGGACATTGATAATCTTGCGAAATTGTTTAAGGCCGCGTCATAGCTTTGTGGGCCAGTAATCTTCTCCGACGATGGACGGGGGCGATCCGAAGGTTCAGTAAGAAAAATGAAACGGAGCCGGCAATGACTCAGCGACTGATCGATGCGCCGTCGTGGCATGCGCTGCAGGCGCACCACGAAAAGATCAAGGAAGTACAACTGCGGCGGCTGTTTGCCGATGATCCCGGTCGCGGCGAGCGATTGGTTGCCGAAGGCGCGGGGCTTTACCTGGACTACTCGAAGAATCGAATTACCGATGAAACCGTTCGGCTGCTGCTTCAGCTGGCCAAAGAGCGAGGTGTGGCGGAGCGTCGCGACGCCATGTTTCGCGGCGAGAAGATCAACGTCACGGAAAACCGGGCGGTGCTGCACGTTGCCCTGCGCGCTCCGAAAGGCACGCAGATCAAGGTGGACGGCGTGGACGTGGTTCCGGAAGTACACGCGGTGCTGGATAAGATGGCCGCGTTCTCGAACCGCGTGCGCAGTGGAGAATGGAAGGGCTACACCGGTAAAGCTATCAAGAACGTGATCAACGTCGGCATCGGCGGCTCGTATCTGGGGCCCGAAATGGCGTACGACGCGCTGCGTGCGTTTTCCGACCGCACGATGAGGTTTCGTTTTGTGGCGAATGTGGATGGCGCCGCGTTCGCCGAAGCCACACACGACCTTGATCCCGCGGAAACTTTATTCGTTCTGTCTTCGAAGACCTTCACCACGCTGGAAACCATGACCAACGCCGCCACCGCGCGCCGCTGGGTGGTGGACGCGCTCAAGAGCGAAGTGGCTGTAGCCAAGCACTTCGTCGCGGTCTCGACCAACGCGGAAGGGGTAGCCAAGTTCGGAATCGACACGGCCAACATGTTCGAATTTTGGGACTGGGTCGGAGGGCGCTATTCGATGGATTCCGCGATCGGACTTTCAACCATGATCGCGATCGGCCCGAAGGGGTTCGATGACATGCTCGGCGGATTCCACGATATGGATGAGCACTTCCGCACCGCGCCGCCGGAAAAGAATCTTCCGATGCTCATGGGGCTGCTTACCGTCTGGTACAACAATTTTTTCGGAGTGCAAACCATCGGGATCATGCCGTACTCGGACAACCTAAAGCGCTTTCCGGCTTACCTGCAACAACTACAAATGGAGAGCAACGGCAAGCACGTAGATCTCGACCGCCAGCCCGTAAGCTACGAGACCGGGCCGATCATCTGGGGCGAACCCGGAACCGACGGACAGCACTCGTTTTACCAGCTCATTCATCAAGGCACCAAGCTCATCCCGTGCGACCTGATCGGATTCTGCCAACCGCTTAGCGAGTTTAAAGACCATCACGATTTCCTGATTGCGAATTTATTTGCGCAGGCGGAGGCGCTGGCTTTCGGCAAGACGTCGGAAGAAGTGAAGGCCGAGCACGTCCCCGATTTTCAAATTCCGTTCCGCGTTTTTGAAGGCAACCGTCCGACGAACCTGATCCTCGTCGAAAAATTGACGCCGCGAGCAGTGGGCTCGCTGGTGGCGCTCTATGAACACAATGTTTTCACGCAAGGAGCCATTTGGAACATCGACTCATTCGATCAGTGGGGAGTGGAGCTGGGCAAAGTGCTGGCGCAACGCATCATTCCTGAGTTGCAGAGTTCCGCAGAACCGCAGCTCAAGCACGATGGCTCGACTAACACGTTGATCGCGCGGTATCGCCGGTTGCGTGGCAGCCAGTAGGCAAATCCAGATTTTCGGGCAAACTTCGAATCGCGGAGAGTCGTCGATTCCACGGCACGATTTTGCGGCGCAGACCAGAAACAAACCCATTACGTTGCAGGATGTCGCAGGACACGATAACATTACAGGCACGCGGACTCGCCGCTGCCGCAGCGCAAAGTCATTAAGTGGGTCCGGTGCAGCTGGGAACACCCTCAATAAACCGACGCTGCTAAGATATTGATTACAGTTGATTTAGAAAGTGCGGAAGTGGTGGAACTGGCAGACACACCATCTGCCCGTATCGCTTTAGAAATTCTCTACAAGCTTCTGATAATGAACCTTCTACCTTTCGCCTCAATCACTTCCGCTAACGTCCCTCGGAGCGGCCAGTAGGCGCCAGTAAGCCCCGGATGCAGACAGTCGGTGCAAAATCAGGTGCAGTTCCTCACGGTACCAGGAACGGCGCTCTGCTTCGATTACGTGAAAAACGAAGGCCACACAGACCGGAGCGCATGGAAGCTCTGACGTAGCTTTTTCAGGGCTGGTTTATGTTGTAATTTGAACGACTTATGTGACTCTGGGTGGCCGCCCAAGTGCTTGAAAAGTCGTTAGAGACATGGCACTCGTGGGTTGAAATCACGGGTTCAAGAACTCGTCGCTCGTACACTTGATTTCGAGTCTTCCTTGCGCTCGCGTGATCGGAAGCTGTTCTTTTTCACTTCGCGATTCTCCTCCCACCTTCGGCAGAATAGGTCCTCCGTTTTGTAACGCCACCAGATGTCTTACGCTTTCTGACTTGGACGGTGTGTTTAGAAGAGCCGACAGCAGTAGCGAACGCAGCGGGACTCAGCGCGGTGAGCACGGCAGCGGGATTCTTGTCGATGACAGTGAGCAAAGTGCGAGCCGGCGCTTCCGGGGTCCTCCGCCCTCCCTCCCAGTGCTTGATAGCATCAAGGCTGAACCCAAAGGTGTCAGAGAATCTGGCTTGTGTCATACACAGTCGATTTCGGATCGCTTTCACGTCAACTTCCTGGGGCACATGTACCTTGAATCCTTCTTGCTCACCAGCAAGAAAAGCCTCAACGTCGTTAAGGCCATCCATCATCTGCTCGAATTGCGTTTTCATGCTACCTCCCGTAGATCTCGAAAATACTATCGGCCCGTTTCTTTAGTGTATTGCGCTCTGCCATCGACAGATTTTCTTTCTCATTCTTTGGAAAAACGGTGACCAGAAAAACCGGAAATCGTTCGCTGCGCCAGATATACACAACCCGCACCCCGCCACTCTTGCCCATTCCTTTGCGTGCAACCCGGACCTTTCGAAATCCGCTCGTTCCACGGATCAGGTCTCCACATTCTGGGTCAGCCGCAACGAGTGCCACGATGTCCGCACGCTCCTCCTCGCTGAAGAGCTTGTTGGCTATGGTGAGGTACGTAGGCGTTTCGACAACCGTCTGCACAACTCTCTTGTACTCCATTGGACACCAACAGTCAAGCGCAATTGTATGCCATTGGACACCAATGGTTCAAGAGAGTTCAAATATAAAGAGGAATCGGTTTGGGGAGAATGGGCACGGAAGGTTGTATGCCAGGCAGCTCTAGAACAAGTCTGAAGATCCACTCCTTAAAAGGGTCGCCCACCCAATTACAAACAACAACTTGCACGTCCAGCTTACTCCATGCACGACATAACAAAATCAAGGAGATACGAACGAGACATCGGTCTGGGTGCCCGAAGGGTGACCTGCGAGCTGGTCTGCAGTTGTGAATCGTTTCCGGTCAACTGGAAAACGTATGTACCTGGATTGGAGTTCGTCGCCCCCTAATGCGTCGACGCCACACTCTGGAGCCCGGCCGCCCGGTGCTCGAGCTTCTGCGCCTCTTCGTTCCTTCCCAGCTTCCGCAGCGCCGTCGCTTCGTTCGTCATCGACTGCGCCAGCTGCGGACTAGTCTGTCCCATCCTCTGCGCCATCAAATCCGTCGCCCGGTGCCAGCAGCCTTGTGACTTCTCCGGATTCCCCGCCTTGTCGTACATGTCGCACAATCCCCACAGCGGGATGAGCTCCATCTGCGGCGCCGCCGCCTCCGCGCCTTTCACCGCTCGCAGCAGATACGTCTCCGCCTTCGGCCAATCACTCTGCGCCATATACAGTCCCGCAATGTTTCTCAGGCTATCGACCGCGCGCGGATCGTTATCTCCGTTGGCTTTCGTAGTAATCGCCAGCGCCCGCTGCAAATAGCTCTCCGCTTCTTTGTAATTCTTCTGCCAGGCCGCCAGCTGTCCCAGAAACTGCAGCGGCTGCACCGACTTTTCTGATTCCGGCCCGTAGACTTTCTCCACCAGCTCCAGCTGCTGATGGAACATCGCCGAGGCGTCGGCGAAATCCTGCTGCATGCCGTAAGCGTTGCCCAGACGCCCCAAAGCCGCAATCCGCGTGTCATCTCCCGGCGGCAAACTCTGTGAGAGCCGCACCGCCTCCTTATATTGTTTCGCCGCTTCCTCGATCTTCCTCTCCTGGAACGCCCGGTCGCCCGACTTCATCGCCAGTTCGGCTTTCTCCTTCGACCCAGCGCTGGTATCGAGCGCAGAAACTTTCTGCTCTAAGTCCGCGGCCTCGGCGCTCTTTCCGGCTGCCCGCAGCGACCTAACATAATCGGAGAAACGTGCCTTCGCTGCCGTGAACTGCTTGTTGCACTCCTCTCCGCAAACCTCATAGCCGCGGCCGGGCACGGCATGCGCCGTCACTCCCGCATCCGCCAGCACCGCCTTGCGGTATTGCTCCAGCGCCCCCACCCAGTCGCCCTTCTTCTCCAGCGCTCCGCCCAATTCCGTCATCAGCAACGCCCGCGTGGGATTGAGCGCCACCGCTTCTTTCAACTCGCCGGACGCCAGTTCCATCTGCCCGCTTCCCTGCAGGGCCTTGCCGTACAGTTCATGCACTTCCCAATCACTCTGCGCAAACGCCTCGGCCTGTTTCAACTCCGCCGCGGCGCCAGCAAAATCATTCTTCGCCATCAACACGCGGCCCGCGCTCTTGAATCCCGAAGGGTCATTGAGCGCAATCTGCTCCGCTTTGCGATATTGCGCAAGCGCTCCGTCGTAGTTCTTTTCTTTCTCCAGCAGGCCGCCCAGCCCGACCACCGGGTCCGCATCCGACGGATCCAGCTTGACTGCGATCTGATACTCCTGCTCTGCTCCCTTGGTGTCGCCCTGCCACGCGAGGGCGTTCCCCAGGCAAACGTGGCACACTTCGAAGTTCGGGAACTTCGCTTCCAGCTCCCTCAATTCCGCCAACGCCGCCGCCGGAGACTGCTTCATCAGCGCCGACGCCAGGTTCTGCCGGAACATCGGATCATACGGATTCAATCGCTTCGCCTCGCGAAACTCCGGAACCGCTCCCGCCGGATTCCCCGTCTCCATATAAGCCAGGCCCAGATTGTCGTGCGCGTTCGCGTACTCCGGATCGAGCGAAATGGCCTTCTTGTACTCCGGAATCGCTTTGTCGTACTCACGCATGCGCGCGTGCAGCAGCCCCAGTCCGGAGTGCGGCGCCGCATAGTCCGGCTTGAGGCGCAACGCTTCCCTAAATTCCGGAATCGCTGCATCGAACTGGTGTGCATCGCTCAAAGCCAGACCCGCATCCAAGTGCGCCTCGGCGTCATCGGGATACAGAGCCAAAGCCGCCTTAGCCTCATTCAGTGCATTCACGTCGTCGAACGACCGGTAGAGGACGTAGCTCGCCTTGTCATGCACCTCAGGAAAATCCGGATTCGAGTCCAGGACCTCCGCGTAGATAGCGGCCGCCTTGTCAAAGTGATTTTCCCGGCGCATCAGCTCGGCCATCACAAAGCCGGTCTCCATGCGCGCAAAGCTGGCATTCAACGCATCGCTCAGCGTGTCCGCCGCCTCGTCATACTGCTTGTTCTTCATCATCACGGCCGCATCGCAAAGCTGCTGCAGCAGTTGCGTATCCGGCTGCGCAGGTCCGTCGGCCACCTTCGCCGTCTTCAATGCCGCAATCACGCTGGCATCAGCTCCGGCCTTGGTCATCAATGCCAGGAAGTCGCTGTCCGGGTGAAAATTGATCCCCCGCACCGCGATGTCATGCGCGATATTTTCCTGCAAGGCACCACCGGCCTCGATCGCCATGACGTCGCTGGCCCGCAGGGGCTTCGTCGCCGTCTGGGCAAGAGCGCTATAAGAAAGAGGGAAAGAAAGAAGGACAGGAAGAACGACCAGCGCGAGGACACACCGGCTCGCAACGCATTTCGACATAATTCCCCCCGAGGTAAACTCCTCCATCCTAGAATAGGTAATTTCGGTTTTCGCATTACGTTCGTACTCAACCCGGATGGATTGATGAAAAAATCAACCGCCGTTTGGCGCAAGGCAAATTGCCCGAGAGATTCTGGAAAAGGGCACGATCCGCTCGGCGCGTCCGAACGGCGTGACCATTGAGTGGGAATGATAGGTCCAGAGCTGAGGAAAGTCAGTGAAGGACGGGCAGTTTGGCACTATTTCAGAAGGTTGGTTGGCGAACAATCGCGTCTCTGACAAGGTCGGCGGTGTCAAGAACTTTTCGAGCACACTGCGGCATGCACTCGGAGAAGAGTGCCATTTCGCTCTCGTTGGAGCTGTTGCTTTTGCTCTGCCAACCCAGGCTCGCTCGTAATCAAAGGTTCAGGTCGGGAACTCGGTCCGACCCATGCATCTCTTCGGTCTCGAACTGCGATCATGATTACTACTTCGAACTCCTCGTTGTAGAGGAGCGGGACGCCCAATCAATAACTCGGTGTTTCTACTGCACACCATCGCGATGTCCGGGATGTCCCGCGTGCGAACCGAACTTGCTCCACTGCTGATAATCCCATCCCTGGCGCATCATCCAGTACAAACGAACCGCCAGTCGGCGAGCCATTGCCACCTTGGCGGTTTTCCGTCCCCGCCGCATCATCAGATGGATATACTTGCTGCGCCACTCCGGCAGGTTGCGCACCGTCACTTGTGCCGCCTCCACAAGCAAGAAGCGCAACATCGAGCTCCCCTGTTTGGTGATATGCCCCAATCGTCGCCGATTGCCACTGGACTCTTCCAACGGCACCAGACCGAGATAGCTTGCCAAGCACATAAGCGGCCTTGTGTCGTCGGTCATTTTGTAGCCGTGCCCGCCAACGCGAGCGCAATTATAGACAGTCGATTTGATGTGTCCTAAGTGTAAGCGTGCTTATTTTACCGTCAGAAAAGCAGTGGGGAGTGACCTGCAGCGAACACTGACTACTGAACTCCCGTAATTGCGCAAGAAACTGATCTCGGCACGGCCATTGTAGAGCTCCACGCTGCGCGATCCGGTGGACGTACCGGTGTTGTCGAGGAGAGTGCCGTCTCCGGTGAGTCCGAACCACAGGCGGTCACGTGCGGCGAGACAGAGAGTATTCTTGCCATCCAGCAATCGAGCTTCGATTTTCACGCTGGCGCGGTCGCGCGCAATTTCTCCGAGTTCGATCCGTGCCGGAACACCCCATTTGTCAGTTTGGTAGTGGACATCCACAGCGTCCTCCACACTGACCGCCTTCATGTGGCCGACTGCTCGCAGATGGTTTTTGCCACGTTTGAACTTCACCAGCCAGTGCAGTCCGGCAGCCGGGAAGTCTTGACTGTTGCGCCTTTTCGTGCCCTGCGAGGCTTCATTGACAAACAATTCCGCCGTCTCACAGTTCGAATACACCTTCACTAACTTCAATTCATCCAGTTCTCCCCAGCGAGTCGGCCAGGAATGACCATAGATGTGAATCATCGGCCTTTCCGCCCAATACGACTGGAAGACGTAGTAGCCTTCCTTGAGTGTCATATCCCGCTCGATCAGGCCTTTTTGGTTTACATGCGGAATCGGATTCTCGGGCCGCATAGGCGTCGAGAAGTCCTTAAAGATCCACTGCGCCGAGCCTGCCAGCCAAGGCATGGTTTCTTGCTCTTTAAGGTGCCAATCGAAGAGGTTACATGCGTAAGTTTCCGACCAGTCGCCATCGTGCGCTGCGGTCTTGTGTCCGCCGGTGAGCAGGCGTTCACGCTCGGCGTCATCGAAACCATTTCCTGCCAGGTAATTTGCGAGGAGTCTGTCGGGATCCTCTGAGTGCCGCCGCGCGTGGCTTTCTCCGCCCCATTCGACATGAAGAAAACGTGGCACAGTCTCCCGCTCTTTCTCGATCGTGGTTCTGTATTGCGTGTATGGTCCGTGGTACCAGCCAGCCCAGATCGAAGGGGAGTAGACATCGACCAGGTCCTTACAGAAATCGCAACGGCGCAGAAAGGTCGGCCGGCTGGGGTCGAGTCGATGGGCTTCATCTTGTAACTCTTGCATGAATCCACGAATGTTTTCTTCGTCAAACTCGGGAAAATCGCCCGGCCAATCGTTCTCGTTCCCCAATCCCCAGAGGATCACAGATGGGTGGTTGTAGTGCTGGTCAATCATGGCCCGGAGCATGTCCCGCGACAGCTGCTTGTAACCGTCACCTCCCAGACCGCCTCGCGACCAGGGGATTTCTTCGAGGACCAACAATCCCAACTCATCGCACAAGTTCAGCACTGCCCGACATTGCTGGTGGTGAGCCAGGCCAACGAAGTTCGCGCCCATCTCTTTGATTAACAGCATTTCCTGCCTGATCAGATCCTCTGGCATCGCGGCGCCGAAGCCAGCGTGGTCTTCTTCGCGCTGGGTACCTTTAAGAAACAGTCGCTCCCCATTAAGCTTAAAGGGGCCATGCTCCACAAACTCGAAATAGCGACACCCAAAGTGTTCGCTCATGGTTATACTTCCGTGCGTGCTAGCCAACTGAACCTCGCAACGATAAAGCGACGGCTGCGCAGGCGACCACAGCTCAGGATTGTCCAATCTGAAAGTCGAGATTTCCTGTTCTCCGTCCCACGCACGGAAGCGGCCCGTCGTCGTTTGCACGACAGAGCCTTTCGGATCGAAAACCCGGATTCGGAGTTGAATTTCGTCTTGCAGTGCATCAGGATTGCGCAATCTCGCCTTGATTTTGACTTGGACAGACGCCGAATTCGACATGGCAGGAGTAATGTGCACCTGCTTTAGCGAGATCAAAGGAACGTAGATGAGCGTTACATTGCGGTACAGACCGCCAAAACGATGAAAATCGTTAAGAGACGATGGAATCGTTTCGAGATCCCGCGAGTTATCGCACAACACTGCCAGCGGAGACTCTCCGGCGTGGGAAGCAATTCTGGTTGGCTTGGTTATCGCGTCAGTGATGTCGATGCTGAACTCATCGTAACCGCCGACATGCTCGCCGACCTTTTCGAAACCCACAAAAACCGCGCACTTCTGTCCCGCCCCTTCGAAAAGTAGCAAGGTACGTCCACGCTCAAATGGGTTCTTGACGATCAACTTGCGTCGGTACCAGCCGGGTCCCTCATAGTGCGGTTGTTCGGGATCAACCGCGTCATAGGCATTAAAACAGTGCGGAACGTCGACCTTCCTCCACACTGTGTTCTCTGCCATATCTTGACGCCAGACATCCCACACGCCTCCCAGCGATCCTCGATAATATTCCCAGCCTTTCGTGAGCTTTTCTGAGACTGAGCTGTTTGCGGAGGGCAAATCCGCGTGGGCACTCGAAAGAGGTACAAATGCAGCCCCAGCCGCGAGCGCGGTCGCTTTGAGAAAATCCCGGCGAGTGACAGCGTTTGAGGGGTCGATAGGAAGAGCTTTATTACGCTTGAAGGGAGGGGTCATTGTTGATGAGCTGCCCGTTCAACAACGGGTGCCGCCGCGGGCAGAGGTTCCATAATCTCAATGCGGGCACCATCGGGGTCGAAGATATTCGCGCGAGTCGGTAAACCGCCACCTGTCTGCACCGTAATTGACGAATTCGGTGAACCACTGATTCCTCGCGTTTCGAGAGTGGCAACCGTCTTCCGCACGTCAGAGCTCGCCAAGCCGAGGTGATTTTGTGCCTTCAAGTCTGTCGGTGAAGGCTTGCCAGAAAGCGGAATCAACTCGATGAAGTCGCTGCCGTCGGGCGTCTGCAAATCGATACAGCTGCGCTGCCCAGCTATTCCGGCGCCACGAGAGACCTCCCGAAAGCCCAGCGCGTCACGGTAGAATTTCATGGCCATGTTTACAGAATTCACGATAATCCCGACGTGCGTAATGTGATCCGATATCCGGCCGGCCGGCATGAATTTGCCCTGTGATTTCGCAGTCAAGCTGTTTGGCGAATATTGCAGGATCTCCACGAAATGGCCATCGGGATCGCGGATAGTGAGAAATGGATTGCCGATGCGGCCCTTTTGAGTATCCTTGGCTATATACATTCCAAGGCTCTGCAGATACGCCCGCATCGCGGTGAGGTCGTCCGTGTAAAAGGCGAAATGATCTAGCTGACCCTGACTCTGTGCATCCCCCTGGAAGAGTTCCACATACTGCAGATCATTCGCCTTCACAAAGGCAATTGTGGGCTTGCCCCCTTCAGCCTGCAGTGAAAAGGGTTCTTCATAACCTAAGAAGCTCTCGTAGAACAGCTGCGTCCTATCCAGGTCGGTCACGCGAAACGCCACATGGGCGAGGCCTAGAACGTGAGGCCGCTGGATGTTTGTCTGTGCATGCAGCGACCAGATCACTAGCATGACTGCCGCAAGGCAGCGCACCCCGGACCTTCTCGAGCTGAAATCTGGTCTTGGCATGCCAGTGTGCGATTTCTCTAAACGTCATTAATGAGTAATGATGGTCATAAGTGCATTGGGGGCACTTCGGGGTACGAAGTCGACGCCTATTTCGCAAGGTGCGGCGTTGTATTGGATAACATCCCATTCAGACGAACGCGATTGAAGTGCAATTTGGTCCAGTATCGACGAAAGTGAGAGGCCTTCGGCGTGGATCGAAAACCTTGGCCAGGTCTTGGGTTTGTGGTCGGCCTTATTCCTGAGATTGCCCAAGGCACATTTGTGATCCTGTAGCCAATCATGGATCTCAGGCACATCTTGCAGGAGATCAGGGATCTCCCAACTTTGAGGATGATGAGTTCGGAATGAGTGTACCGTGACATCGATTAGAGCGAGGGGTGCAAGCCTAGTCACGAGGAGGATGGCACCGTTGCTCTGGCGCCACTCAAATCGTGGATCAGCTTTGGTGACGGCATCGAGGGCCTCACCGAGCGTCCCGTTTTTCATTTCGATGTTGATCGGAAGGGCGTCGGCATCTCGCATGGTCCCAGAAACACCGATTACAAGGTGGCATTTAACAGCCAGCCTATGTACCACATCCAAAATCATACTGTTTACGAAGAAGTCTCGCACTTGAATGGACGATGGGGCGATGTCGACTTGCGCACTTGGCGTCGCAACGAGCACGGCGAGTAGGAGAAGCATGACGAGGGTGCGTCTATTCATAGGCTCCACCGTATATTGGCCGACCGATTATTGTGTCTGTCTTGTGCATGGCGTGCTGGGGGTGGCGGTAATGTCCGTTACGGTTACGTCCGCAGGCTCGAGATCCAAACAGTTTATCCGCACCGTTGCCTTTGTTTTGTGGAGAGTGATGGTTTGTGAGACAACCTGATACCAGCCCAGATCCTGCGGCGATACGCCCCAAATCGTACCGAACGCCAAATTGTCCCAAAGTATGCCGCCCGTACGCGTCGCCGATGTGCCTGGCGGTGCGGTAGATAGGCACTTCTTGCCCTGTGAACAAGGGGGCACGTTTGTTTGACCAGGTACCGGAACAACGTTCTCGTCGAAACCGATCCCCGCACGTTTGATCCGCTTAGGAGGGTTCTCGTGATCGAGAACGGTGTATTGCTCACACCGTTGATAGCCCCAGAACTGGAAAAACAGCACGGGATCTTCGTCGCAGCCGGACAAATCCGTGCCGTTAAGCGTGTTCAGGGTGCTGGTCGGGCCGCCGAGCGCAAAAACGTCCTTCGCAGAAGTACCTTTGCCTGACGGACTCCCCCCTAGGAAAGCAAAAAAGGTCGTTGCGGGGTCAACTGGCGTAGGTTCCACAGACTGAATAGAACCGGAGCCCGCTAGGTACGTATCCCCAAACCATGACTTAGTCGACAGATTGGCGACCTGACCGGTGGCATCGCCGTTACTGTCATAGGTCGTGCCTGAAGTTCCGACGACTCCGTTATCGGCGGTCGCGATCTGCGGGGAGTCTCCTGCGCTCCACTTTATGTTGCCGGTCTGATCGAAGCGCACCATCCCCTGATCAATGGTACCGAAGAAGGTGCCGTCTTGCGCTTGCAGCACGGGCTTCAGCAGGCTCGGCGTTGTGTTTTGCGAGACCACGCTCGTACCACTCAGGCTCGCGATGTAGTTCGTGGTCGTTATCGGTCCATTTTGACCGTTGTAATAGCTAGACAGCACCTGCCAGGTCACCACCGCACCTTGGTCGGCATTCGTAATCAGAGTCACATTCATGGGAGTCGCTGCCGTCCCACTCCCCTCCGGAAGATTGCAATTCCCCGATACACCCCAGTTCCCCAAAGGAATCGAAGTAGCATTCCCCGACGTGTCGATGCGCAGCACAGCCAAATAAACCGTGCCTGTAAAGGTGGCGGCGGCAATCCCACCGCTATTAACGCCGCCCATGTTGGAACTCCAAAGTCCGCATGCCGGGACGTATTCACCTTGCCCTGTAGTGGGATTGGTCGTAACCCAAGTCTGGAATGGCTGCCAGGCCGTCCAGCCTTCATAAGAATACGGCAGATAGGCATATCCGTCGGCCGCAACGATCCAGTCGCCAAAACCTCCGGAAATAATCGCCGGGTACGAATCGATCGGAAACGCACCCCCACTTAAACTGAGGGGCGTCGATTGACCGGTCAGCGGATTGATCACGGCAACGTTTGGACCGCGGCCGGGAACGGGCGAACACACTATCTCATTCGCCTCAGGCATCCCAGTATCGCTACAATTCCCCGCGTTCACGCCCAGAGCAGTAAAGATCGTACCGTTGGTATGCACGACAGTAGCCGGAAAAGCACTCTCGGGCTGATCGGGCCAAAAATCGCGAGGCCCCAGCCAACCGGTGTTCAGACTCGCGGGGGCACTAAAGGGTTGCGCTAAGTAGGCAGGATCAGCACTACCTGTCGCGCCTTCCAGTTTTTGGAGGTGAGCTTGTACCTGGGTCACACCGGCGCCATCGACGTAGTTCGACACACCGATGACCTCGACCCCTCCTTGGAAGTCAGGCAGAAATTGATTGCAGCCGGCAGGACCTTGACCGATGTTAGCTGACCACGCCACCGTTCCGTCGCTGTTCATGGCCTGAAGCGTGCAATCCCCGTTCATCGCAAAAACATCTGCGACGCCGCTTGCACTAGGAACGGCGGGTACAATGGTTTTCACCCCCGAGCCGTCGCCCGGATTCGACCAGATCACTGTTCCAAGAGGGAGAGTTTTCCCAGTGTAGACCATTACGTCGGCGGAAGCATTCCCGGCCGTAAGGGTGACGTGGCCGGGAGCAAGTGCAGTGAGAATCGGCGGGTCGTCCGTCGAAAGGCTAACCGCCAACGGATCGCTCGATGTCCAGGTCAGCCCAGTTACTGGCGCGCCACTCGCATTCCAGGCCTGAATGTTCTGTGTCTGCCCGACTACCAGGCTCATCACGTTGGGCGTCAGCGTAACGGACTGGCCGCTGGAAGGAACAGTAAACGTCACAGCGTTGCTCCAAACATCATTCTGTTCGACACGTGCAACTCCGGTCACCGCGTTGGAAGCGACCGCAGCCAAGATTTGTGTGTTGCTCCAGCCGATGACTTCGCCACTCGAGCTGCCTAACTCGACGGTTCCGTTTCCCTGCGAGCTCCCAAAACCGTTGCCGTTGATGGTCACCACGATTCCCGGCGCTCCCGAGCTCGGCGACACACTCGTAATTTGCAGGGCATTTACGGAAAACGGAACTGCGTTGCTCATCACCCCGTTCTGCAGAACTTGCGCCGAACCGGAGGTCGCTCCCGACGCGACGGTTGCGACAATCTGAGTGTCGCTCCAGCTTTGCACGACCGCAGGAGCGGTTCCGAGCCACACGAGTCCGCTGCCCTGCGTTGCACCGAAACTCGAGCCGGTGATGGTGATCTGGGTTCCGGGCACGCCATTCGCTGGCGAAGCGTTCGTAATCGTTGCCGTGTTGACATTGAACGGAACTGTGTTCGTCGACAGTCCGTTCTGCTGTACAAAGGCGTTCCCTGATCTCGCGATCGGAGACACAGTGGCAACAATCAGCGTGTCACTCCAGCTCACGACTGCAGCTGGCGTCGTACCTAGCCAAACGCTTCCGTTGCCTTGGGTTGTGCCGAAACCGGAGCCAGTGAAGGTTACCTGCGTTCCCGCGACGCCACTGGTCGGTGACACGTTCAAAATGGTTGCGGTGTTCACCGTAAAGGGAACGGTGTTAGACGAGTTTCCATCGCTCTGCACAACCTGAACGAAACCCGATTGGGAAATGAGGGCGATGGTCGCAATGATTTGCGTGTCGCTCCAGCTCACTATCGTGCCTACCGCACTGCCGAGCAAGACGCTGCCATTGCCCTGAGTGGATCCAAAGCCGGTCCCGGTGATTGTCACCTGAGTTCCAGCCTGTCCAGAAGTAGGCGAGGCCGTGCTTATGCTGGGCGTGGTTGGCGGCGGCGGATTCGTAGTCGAAGTAACTAGTGTATTCGCCTGTACGCTTCCCAGCGTCGCAGTTACGGTCGCAGTGCCGACGGCGGCGCCGGCAATATAGCCGTTAAATTCTGAGATGGGGCCAAGCAGGACGACAGAATTATTTGAGCACGCCCAGGTTGCGGAGGCGGTCACGTTTTGCGTGCTGCCATCCGAGAACGTGGCGGTAGCGATTAGTTGTTGGGGTACGTATACAGGAACCACAGTCGGATTGGCGGGAGTGATAGCCAAAGAGACCAGCGTGTCCACGTTCGCAGAAGTGGTGCCGACCATTCCTCCGGCGTTGGCGGTTAGCGTGGTCGTGCCTGCGGTTTCACCAGTCACAACGCCAACACTTGCTGGTGAGTTGCTGACCGTTGCGACTGAAGGATTCGAAGAATTCCAGATGACCGATTCAAGAGTCTGCGTACTACCGTCATTGAATGTGCCAGTGGCAACGAACTGATTGCTTTGTCCAAGCGCAACGGATGAATTGGCTGGTGAAATCGCAATAGATACAAGCCCTACAGGTGTCAGACTCGTAGGTTGATACCACTGGTCGGTTGCGAGCGTCACGCCGGCGTTCACACCGCCAATCAGCAATACATCTCTATTTCCATCCAGAGTCGCAGTGTGACCTGCGACCGGAGTTGAAACCGATTGAGCCACGCTAAACGTCCCCGCCACTGGATCGAAAACTTCCGTGCTGGCTTCTTCAGTGCAGGAAGAGCCACACGAGCTGTAGCCACCTGCGATCACAACAGTACCATTCGTGGTCAGTGTCGCCGTGTGACTGAACCGTGGAACATTCATACCGCCCGACACAACAGCGAATCCGGCTCCGATTTGGGGAATCAACCCGCTGGGGCCTTGACTTAACAAGAGCGTATTCGAATTAACAGGAAGAAACTCCGCGGCATTGGTAGGGCAGCCGGCCAAGCAAGTTGAACCGCCTGCTACTAGGACACCCCCCTTGTTAAGAAGAGTCACAGTCGCATTCATACGAGCGACGTTTAGACTTGGGCCACCTGACCCCGCTATGAAACCCGTCGAGATGTAAGCCTCTGTTCCTGCCAGCACGTTGGTCCCGTCAGAACCTCCGACGATCAAGACCATGCCCTCATTCAGCAAGACAGCGCTGGCGCCGAAGCGGGCAGAGTTCATGTTGTTTGTCGTGGCTGTAAAAGTTCTCGCAATCGGGTCGTAGAGTTCTGCGCTCGATAGCACGCTACAGGACGTGGCTGAAGCACAGTTTTCCCCCAGCAATGAGCACGGTTCCATTGGGGAGGGGAGTCATGGTTTGGCCGCTCCGGGCCACTGTCATCGTTCCCGCACTGCTGAACGTGCCAGCTATCGGGTCGTAAATCTCGGCGCTGCTCAAGGATGAGCAGTTTCCTGAACTGTCGCACGTGTAGCCACCGGCCGTGAGTACCTTACCACTATTGAGTAGAACAGACGGAGCAGAACGAGCTGTGGCCATCGCGCCGGTGCTAGCAAACGAGCCCGTATTCGGATTGTAAAGTTCGGCGCTATTCAAGTAAGTGCACGGCGCGGAGGACGGGCAATTGATGCCGCCAACCACCAAAATCTGTCCACTGTCTAAAGCTGTCGCAGTATGCTGGTACCGACTGGTACTGAGGTTCCCTTGCGTAGTTCCGCTGGTGACGAACAAGAGCGTGGTTCCACTGATTGAGACTGATGTTGCCGTAATCGTAACTTCGCCCACGGCACTGGCGGTTGCCAGCCCCGAGCTGCTTACTGCCAAAACTCCGCCGTTGGACGATGTCCAGGAGCTAGAGGTAGTGAGGTTCTGTGTGCTGCCATCGCTGTACGTGCCGGTTGCGCTCAGCTGTTGAGTTCCCCCGATAGATAAGCTCGCCAAATTCGGAGTGATTGATAGGGATATCAGGCTCGGCGGCCCGATGGTCAGTGGCACCGAAGCCGAAATTGCCTCGAAGTTCGCGCTGACCGTTGTACTCCCCTGGCTGATGCTTAGGACAAGTCCCGCACCGTTAATCGTGGCGACAGTCGTCGTGGCAGAGGACCAAGCGACAAATCCCGTAACATTCTGTGTGCTGCCGTCGCTGTACGTGCCAGTAGCCTGATACTGCTGCGACGTCCCGACGGCGATCGTTGCCGACGCCGGACTGATTGCGATCGAGACCAACGCCGCCGAGGCAACATTCAGATTCGTGGTCGCGTTGACGGAACCAGAGCTAACTTGAAGTGTTGCGACTCCTTGAAACAAACCCGCAACCAGACCGCTGCTGTTGATCGTCGCCACAACCGATGCCGAGATGCTCCAGGCCGCCGAACTCGTGAGGTCTTGTGTGCTCCCATCGGTATAGACACCAGTCGCGGTGAACTGTTGAGTCGCCCCCACAGGAATCGTCGGGCTCTGTGGGCTCAACTGAATGGATACTAACGTCGGGGCTGTTATGGTAAGCGTGGCCGAACCGCTTATGCCCAGAGCGCTCGCGGTCAACGTGGCCGTACCCTGCGTCAAACTCGCAGCAGCTCCCGAATCTGTCGCATCATTGCTGATTGGGGCAACGCTGATATTCGAGGAACTCCACAACACAGATGCCAAGTTTTCGGTATTGCCATTGCTGAAAGTTCCAACCGCTGTGAAAACCTGTTGAGCTCCCGTGCCAATCGAGGGGCTGGTGGGTGTAACTGCAATACTGGTCAGCCCATTCAGCTGGCTCGCCATGTAAGTTTCCGCAGTATTGAAGATGTTCGTGCCATCTGTGCCGCCAGCGATGAAGACAGTGCCGTCATTTAGAAGCGTATCTGTCTGGTACTGGCGGACACTTGCCATGCTTCCTGCAGCTGTAAACAGCTGGCTTGCCGGATTGTAGGTTTCGGTGGAAGCTAGAGCCGTACCGCCTGCGCCGGATGCTCCTCCGACGATGAGTACTTGGCCACCGTTCAATAGCGTCATCACATGCGAAATCCTAGGCGTCGTCATAACGCCTGTTACCGCTATGAAGATGTCCGAATTCGGATCGTAAAGTTCGGCCGTATTTAGAGATCCTGTTCCGGGATCATTACCGCCGCTGATGAGCACTTGGCCGTTATTCAGCAGAACCGCTCCGTGTCCTTCACGCGGGGTAGTCATCGGAACAGACACAGGCGTGAACATCTGACTGACCGGATTGAACAGTTCAGCCGTGTTGTAGGCGCCAGTTGGGACCGGGTCGGTCTCGCCACCAGCTATCAGCACTTGTCCGTTCTGCAACATGGTCGACGTGTGTTGATAACGAGGCGCATTCGTGTCGCCCAGATCAATAAAGGTTTGGCTCGGAGGATCGTAGAGCTCAGCGTCTGCGATCAGGCCAGTCTCCGGGTCATAACCTCCAACAATGAGCACCTGTCCATTGTTCAGCAAGGTAGCCGTATGTCCGACTCGGGCAGTATTCAGGGTGTTCGACAGCAGCGTGAACGTTCCGGCTGTGGGATTGTAGATCTCGGCGGAGTCTGAAGTTTCTTCGTTTGCTAAATCTGAACCACCCGCGATCAGCACCGTCCCGTCGTTCAGGAGCGTCGCAGTGTGCAACCAACGCGCGACATTCATCGGGTTAGCCGCTGCGAATGTTTGGCTCGCCGGAGTGTATAGCTGCGCGTTGTTCACGACGCCAGACGGGCTCATTCCGCCCGCAATCAGAACTTGCCCTGTCGTCAACCGAGTGGCTGTCTGTGCGTACAGGGAAGTCCCCATCTGTCCAGTAGTCGTTGTGAAGCCACTTGATTGAACAGGCGGTTGAACCGTTAGCGTCGCCGATCCCGATAATGTTCCTACGGTTGCTTTGATGGTCGTAGAACCGAGACTAACTCCAAAAGCGAATCCCGAATCACTAGCGGCATTGTTGATGACGGCTGCAGTGGGATTCGAAGAACTCCACACCGCCGATTGCAGAATTGACGTACCACCGTTGCTGAACGTACCGGTTGCCACAAACTGCTGCATTCCAGCGACGAATATGGAACCATTGGCCGGTGTGACCGCAATCGACACGAGCCCTGGTGGAGTGAGACTGGCAGGTTGATAGAACTCCACACTCGACAGGGTTGTCCCCCCTGCGATCCCTCCAGCAAGGAGCACGCTTCCATCTGGCACCAGCGTCCCAGTGTGCCCTGAGCGGGCCGCCGCCAAACCTTGCGTAAGGCTGAAGGTCCCTGCGGTGGGGTCGTAGACCTCGGTGGTCGCATCAGATAAGCAGGAACTGGGTCCGTAACATTGGTTGGTTCCTCCAGCTAAAAGCACCTGGCCATTTGTGAGCAGAACGGCCGCGTGGTTCACCCGGGGGACATTCATATTCCCGGACGTGTACTGAAACCCGTTTGAGGTGGGGTTGTACAGCTCTGCCGTGTTGCTCGGGCAGGTGGGAGTTTGACAAGTCGATCCACCGCTGACCAAAACCAGGCCGCTGTTCAAGAGCGTGACGTCCGGGGAAGATCGCGCCGTCTCTAACCCACTGGCAGTGGTAGTGAAGGACCCGGTAGATCGGTTATAGAGTTCTGCCGCATTCAGAGCGTAGTATTCATTGGATCCGCCCACGACCAGGATCTGACCGTTGGCCAACTGAATCGCTGCCGCATTGTATCGTGCCGTATTCAACGACCCCGTAAGGCTGAACGTGCCGGTTTGTGGATCGTAGATCTCGGCACTCGCCAGCACAGTGCACGTAACAGAATTGGTGACCGGTGTGAAACTTGCGTAAGCTAGATGTGCTCCACCCGAGAGAGGCTTGGCCAGGTTCTTGCTGCTGCTTCCTCCTCCGCCGCCTCCCGGAATACAGCTTTCGCCCCCTGCGATCAAGACGTTGCCATCCGCAAGTAACGTCATGGTCTGGCCGTCTCGCTCAGCCTGCATATTGCCCGCACTGCTGAACGTCCCCGAAACCGGATTGTAGATTTCAGCACTGTTCAACGAAAAACAATTCCCATAGTTGTCGCAGGTGGATCCACCTGCAATCAGTACATTCCCATTCGCCAAAAGGACAGCTGGGGCTGCCCGCTGCGTGGCCAAGCTACCTGTGTTGGTGGAGGTTGCGGTGGCGGAGTCGTAGAGCTCAGCACTGTTTAAGTAAGTGCAGGTGCCGGCTGTCGGGCAGGTCGCTCCACCTGCCATCAATACCATGCCATTGTTGAGAAGCGTGGCACTGTGTTGGTAGCGGCTAGTATTTAGCGGAGCTGCTGGAATCACCGTGAAGTTGAAACCAGCAGTGGAGACTCCGCCCACCTTAACCACAACGTTACCCGATGTCGACCCAGTCGGTACCGTGGCCACAATCCGTGTCGCGCTCCAGTTCCCGACTGCCGTTGCCGATGTTCCGTTGAACGTCACCGTGTTCGTGCCCTGCGTCGCCCCGAAGTTGGTCCCCGTGATCGTCACCGACGTACCCACCGCTCCTGAAGTCGGCGACAAGCTCGTGATGCTCGGCGTCGGCAGCACCGTGAATGACACCCCGGCGCTGGCAACGCCTCCCACCGTCACCACCACGTTGCCGGACGTCGCTCCCGACGGGACTGGCACGGTGATTGAACTGGCACTCCAACTTGTGGGAGTTGCTGCTGTCCCATTAAAACTCACCGTGCTCGTGCCCTGGGTCGAACCGAAGCTCGTCCCTGAAATCGTCACGGTTGCGCCTACAGCCCCAGTCGCGGGCGACAAATTCGTGATATTCGGGGCAACAGAGAAGCTGAACCCACCGCTCGCAGTGCCGCTTACCGTAACCACCAAGTTGCCACTGGTAGCACCTGAGGGTACCGTCGCCACAATCGATGTCGGGCTCCAGCCCGTAGCCGTAGCTGCTACACCGTTAAACGTCACGGTGCTCGTGCTTTGTGTTGCATCAAAGCTAGTTCCAGTGATCGTCACCGATGTTCCTACCGGTCCGGAACTGGGCGACAGGCCAGTGATGCTTGGCCCGGTCCCAGGCACCGTGAAGCTCACACTGTTGCTCACTGTACCGCTGGCCGTCACCACCACACTTCCACTCGTCGCACCCGTCGGCACGGGCGCCTTGATCTGAGTCGCGCTCCAGCTAGTCGGCACACTCGACACGCCGTTGAACGTCACGGTGTTTGAACCCTGTGTTGACCCAAAGCCGGTGCCCTTGATCGTGACTGACGTTGCCACCGCCCCGGAAGTCGGCGAAATGCTGGTGATGTTCGGCGCTGCAGTTCCTACCTCGAAACCGTAGGTGTTACTTGCCACTCCGCTAACCGTTACTAGCACGTTCCCGGTTGTGGCGCCGGTCGGAACCGGCACTGTGATTGAAGTCCCACTCCAGTTCGTCGGGGTCCCGGAAGTCCCGTTGAACGTCACGGTACTGGTGCCTCGCGACGAACCGAAGTTTGCTCCTGTAACTGTTACCGCTGTGCCTACCACTCCTCCGCCTGGAGAGATGTTGCTGATGCTGGGGTCTGAGGAAGTTACGGTAAAAAGCACTCCGTTGCTGTTTCCGCCGCCGACAGAGACAACGAGATCTCCCGTGGTGGCACCGGCTGGGACCGCGACCGTAATCGATGTGTCGGTCGAACTAGCCGGGCTTGCGTAGAGCTCAGGATTAAAAACCACTTGAGGTGTCTGAGTACCGCCTGCTGTGAAATTGCTTCCGTTAATAGTCAGGGTTGCGCCAACAAGCCCTGAAGTCGCCGACAAGCTGGTGATGACCGGAGATGGACTGACCGTGAAACTCTTGCCACTGCTCGACACTCCCCCGACCTTGACCACCACGTTGCCCGAGGTGGCTCCAGTGGGAACTTGGACCGACAGAGTCGTTGAGCTCCAAGAAACCCAGGTCACCGGAGTGCCGTTGAACGTGACGGTGCTGGCACCCTGCGATGCGCCGAAGCCGCTGCCTATTATCACAACTAATGTGCCCGCCGGCCCGGTCTGCGGCGTCATCACCGCTATGCTCGGACCAGCGAAGGCGGGCGCGGCACTCACCAAGAAAACGAGGACCAAGAACACGGCCGAAGCTACTGCTCTGCGTTCTAAGCGCCACGTCGAGGGAACATTTGGCCCAAAGCTGGCCGTGCTTTGTCGGGCAGTTAGCTTCATCTCGATCTCCATTCGGGTTGGGGAAACTGTCTCACTGTGTTGACCAACTCCACACTTTCGGCTCTGGACTCACGCCCTAAGTCGCACACCAACGCCTTTGCGCGATTCCGTACATTGCGCAAGGAACCATGTGCTTTCTTGGGGCGAAGACCGAACCGAACAGAACACTCCCGGCGCCTTTACGAGTGCGACGCATGAGAACAGAGTGTGCGTGGAAACTATGCTCCGCGCCTGTGGACGGTCAAGTGAAAAAGCGGAGGAGGCTTGACTTTTCCGGAATTCGTAACAGACTCCAGCTTCCGGTGACAACGTTCGCGTCAAACTATCGCTGCGCGGTCACTTTCAGTTGAATCTTGCCGAGTCCCCCGAAGTTCTCCCGCTAGCGCCGCACTCTGCCACGACAGATGGCCCAATCTTCCGGAAACGAAGGCGAAGCAACATAGCAGATTCTGGCCCCGTGTCAACACTTGCAGCACAAGCGTTACGAAAATCGGAAATGTGCGCCGACCGCTTCCTGCATGCCGTGCGGGATTCGCAGGCCGCTGCCTGGGCATAGTCCTTTCCTTCTGACATTCCCCGGATAGCTGAATAATAAGCCGAGGCGCAAAGGCCAGTGTCAAGGCTCTTCGACCGCGAAGGCGGCGCGCGAAGCGCGGCCTTGACACTGGCCGGGCCTCGGCTACACTCCGGCTATCCGGGGTATGTCATTCGGGAATGCTGCATCAAAGACCAAGACCGAAACCCTGACTGATCTGATTCGTGTGCGTGGTTTGTGGTTCTAACTTGTGCGCCGCTGGCTCCTGCTGAATGGCGGGGGAATGGGACACGTCGCGGCTGAGTTCCTGGCCCAGCGTCGCTGCATTGTTCGTATAAATCTGCGCGTCATAGCGTCCACGCGAGACAGCGACATAGGCCATACGGCTGTTGAGCAGATCCTTGGCACCCAGTTCAGTGTCCACGTGAATCAAGACACGGTCGGCAGTCTGTCCCTGGCTGGAGTGGCTGGTCATGGCATACCCATGATCGAGATGCGGATGCTTGTGCGGATCGAGTTCAACCATACGCCCACCGTCGATCTTCAAGCGCAGCCGCCCGTCTCCGTCGATGCTCTCGATGGTCCCCAACTCGCGGTTCGCAACTCTGAGGTTGTTGGCCGGCGCAGTGAGCTGAATGCGGTCACCTACTGAAAAACTCCGCATCTCCTCCCGAAAGACTGAGACTCCCTGCTGCCTGCGCGGATCGTAAGTGCGCTGCGTGCCATCCTGCAGCTCGACTGTCAGCCGGTTTTTTGGAGCATCGATGCTCTTCACTTGTGCGTACTCGCCTTTCCCGATCCCGGTCTCCTTCGATGCCCGCGAATAGCGCAGCACATCGCCCACCTCATAGCGCTCGGCCCAGGTCCGGTCAGCTCCGGTGAGGTCTTGACGCGGCACTAGCGTCCTGATGCGGTGCTCCTCGTTGCTGACGAGGCCACTCCGCTGCAATTCCGCATGGATGCGCTCGTTGATCTCCATGCGAGAGCGATTATCGGGAGAAATCACCAGAGTGTTCGCGGGCGATTTTGCGTACTCCTTCGCAATAGCCGCGAGGCGCTCGTCGTGGCCGCGAATCTCATGGACTCGGCCCTGCCGCTCAAGATTCTGTATCGCCTCGCGCACTTCGCCCCGCGCAAGCTGCTCGACTACTTGTTTCAGTTCTGGGCCTTTCTGGCGCACGATTTCTTCGAGCTTCACCGTTTTCATACCAGCGTCCTGGAGCTGAGCGAAGGGCCGCCCGGCTTCAACGGCCTCGTGTTGCCGCCGGTCGCCGACGACCAACACACGGTCATTCGAATGGAGCCGGTTCACAAGCTCATGCACCTGCCTGGTCGATGCCAGAGAGGATTCGTCCAGCACATAGAGCCGTTTTTCCCTCGTATCCGGCTGCTGTCCACGCACCAGATGCTTCTGTAGTGTAGATGTCTCCATGCCTGCTTCCCCGAGCTTCTGCGCCGCGCGGGAGGTTGGCGCGAAACCTTCCACCCTGTAACCTTCGGCCTCCGCACCTTCGCGGATCACGGACAGAGTGGTTGTCTTGCCCGCGCCTGCGATGCCATCTAAACCGACAACCTTCTCCCGCGAAAGAAAGATTTCGTCTACTGCGTGGCGCTGCGACGCATTCAATTCCGGGTGGCGGTCTTCCGTGGCGATGCGGATCTGCGGCGAGACCAACATGGGATCGCTGTAGTCGCGCCGATTGCCTTCCTGCATCCGGCCAATGACCTCACGCTCCATGCGAATCATCGCGGCGGTTGTGTATTGTTGATCAGCACCAACGTGCGAGACTTCGCGGAACTCCCCGGTCTCGATCCGGCGCTCGAACTCATGCCGGACCTGGGCATAGGTGGTTTCTCCCATGCCGCGTACCAGCGCTGTTTCAAGGATCGCGCGACGGTCCTGCACCGCCGATCTCTCGAAGACATGATCGCGCGCCCATGTCACGGCTTGCTTCGCGTGAACCTCTGGCTCCTGCATCTGGTATTGCCCATGTTGGCGCGCCTGTGCGACGACGCGGTCCGCCTGATGCCCGTAGTGTGCGGCCAACTCGCGGTGCCGCTGTAAGACTTCTCCGGGCGACAGCAGTTCCTTGCGGTCGCGAGTATGGTGGGCCGCGATCTGTGCCGCCGCGGCTCCGTCGATTCCTTGTTCCCGGAGATGGTCTTTGATCTGTTCACGCCGTGGACTGGAGGCCTCCAGATATTCTTTCGTGTAGCCTTTTATTTCCGGTTGTCCATGCTTGCCGCGCTCCAGTTCGTAGCCCAGCTTTTCCAGACGCAGAGCTAGTTCGGATCGGTAGACAGCCGTGGCGTAGCGTTGTGAGACGAACATCTCGTGTGGCTGCAGAGCTCGCATCTGTTTCCCATTTTCGAAACCGTTCTCGCGCTCGGTCATGTTGAAGATGACGGCATGAGTATGAAGCTGGGGCGCAGCATAGCCTTCAACGGGCCGCGCGGTGTCGTGCTCGAAAGTGGCGGCGATGAATTTTCCGGTCGTCTCCGGGGTATGGACATTGCCGATTCGTGCCTGCGTGTATCGCTCAAGTTCCTGAAGCGCCATGCGAACGCTCTCCCGATGGGCTTCCCGCACCCGATCATCGCCGCCCACGAGAGCGGTAAGCGATACCGACTTCGGCGCAGAGAATGTGGCATCCCACCCGGCGCGATGCTCGGCGCTGGTCACCTCTCTGCCAAACTTGCCTTCATAGGTTCTCGAAACTTGATGCCGTACGAGCTGCTCTTCGGTGTGCGGATGTTGGCCTTCACTCAGTCGTGCAAAGTGTTCGGAGCCAACGCCACCTTGCAAGCCCCACTGCTCAGCGAGTCTGCCCTGCCACTCACTGTGACCCCGCTGATCGCGGCTCCAGTAGTTCTGTTCCTGCGAGGCAAACTCCCGCACATGGTAGGTCTGCGCCTGGCTGGCTGACAGCGGTTTCGAGATCGTGAGCATACGGAGCGTCCCTCAAGCGTGAAGTGGTGTTCTTGCGCAATTTGTCTCTCATTCGATTCCCTTCGTTTTCTCCCAGGCGAACGCCTCTTTGGGTTTGGTCTCGGGCGCACCGATGGTCGAACCAAAGAGTCCGAGTATCGGCTGGGTAGGTTTCTTCAGCGGATCGGCGGGAACATTCGCGGGCACTGATGGCGTCGGTTTCGGCGCAATCTCTGGCACCTGCCGCTGCGAAAATCTCGGCAGTCTGAATCGGATTCTGCCCATCTTTATCCTCCATCTCTGGATCAAACTTGGCCGAGGTCGGGCCCCATTCGATCGTCTCCCTATCCCGCCATTTACGTGAGGACCGGTTCTGCAACACACTCCGCACAGCCAGTAGCAAAAGGAAGATCGCGGCCACCCAAAGCAACGGCGTCAAGAGCGAAAAGCCTCTGGGAAAAGGCATGGCACTCATGGCATACGAGCTCTTTCCTTGCCCTCGCGGGCGAAGAAGTCATCAAGCAGTTTGCGCGCCTGCTGAAGCTTTCGTGCGTCTGCCTGGTCGCGAATTTTGAGGACGGAATCAGGCGACAATTGTCTGCCTTCCGATGCCGCTTGAGAGGCTGCATGGAAGAGATTCAAGAGCGCGTAACGCACCGCCCAGACTTCGGCCAACACCAGTTCGGCGGGATCAGCGGGCCGCTGTCGCGCAGCGCACAGAGCGGTCCCGCGCAGCCACTCGGAGAGAGCCTGTCCCGCGCTTTCGGCGGCAGCTTCGATCTCGGCCAGTTCGTCCGGAGTCAGCCGCGTGGCCGCAGTCTTGGTGCGGAAGCCGGGCTTCGCCTCTTCTCCGAACGGCAAACTGGACTGGGGATTAGCTTGAACGCGGGGATTACTCATTGGACGAACCGCCTTGTTGCACTACTGCGCTTGATTCCGCTGCGATTAAGCTGCGTAATTGTCAGTTCACCGCAAGGTCTTGCGCTTCAACGCGTTTACGTGATCGACGATCGGGCACCGCTTTGTCGCAAACAAACATCATCCGTTCGATATTGCAGTCACCCAGCGGAGACGAATTTTGTTGACGCAGCGAAAGTTAACCTGCGTAAACATCGAAGCGCCGTCTGGCGCTCCGCAGTTCCCAATTTGGGGGTGACGTGTCCACCCTTCTTCCGGTGCGAAGCACCGCGTTTTACAATTCGCCATACTCAAGAGCCAGCGCGTCCCACAGACGGCGCACTTCCGGAGCCTGCCATGCGCGCCGAAACAGATTCCGGATCGACTGCCAGTGCTCCATCGGGAATCCGAACGTGATTCCGTTCTCACGCGCAAAGAAAAACACTCCTCTTTCGTCGTTCTCCAGGATCTCCGTGTGAGCATAGAAGTAGTACCCTTGCCATTGGCAAAGATCCCGCTCCAAATCAAGGTCCTCCAGCAGCCTTCGGAACTCCGCAATCCTCGGGTATCCAACCACCGGATACCGCGGGGTAAGGGTTCCGGGAAACTGCAAACGAGGGGAGAATTCATTCCCCTCTTCCCGCACCAGATCGAGGCGGTATCCGCCTTCTTCCAAGGACGGCAATGCCGGCTGAACCGCAAGCTCAAAATCCTCGTCGTTTGTCTCCGCAGGCACTTTCTCTCGCAGGGGCTTTCGGTGAGCGGAATAGTGGCCGCGCGCGCACACCCTCCACAGGGCTGACCAGTGCGGCCAAAGCACCTCGTTGAGCTTCTCAACATTTGAGAACTTTTCCTCATCGAGAAGGGTGTAGAGATTGCGAACTGCAAGTAGCGGTTTTCGGCGCTTTTGAGCCGGGTTCTTCAGCATTTGGATGGTGTGATTCACCACCCGGCGCACGTCATCGCTTTCAATGTCTTCAACTTCCTTGGCCTCGACCTGTTTGTCCCCTGGAAGAGTCCGCAGATACAGAAAATCCCGCATGGACTTCTTCGGTCTACGTGCGATGGCGTAAGCCGCAAGGAATGCCTCAAGGATTTTGGCCAGAGTCTCGTATGAAATCTGGCCTTGTGCGGTATTCATGAATGACTCTGCTCCCGTCGCACAGTAATGGGCCACCATGGTCCATTCCGCCTGCGAAAGCGAGAGTCCTGAGTCTGCCTTCCCACGAATTCTTAGCAGGGAATCTGTCGGCTCACTGAGCAGGTTTACCAACTCAAGACGGTCGTCTCGGGCAGATTCAAGAAGCTGCTTTGCCGCCTCCGATGTCGAGACATTCTGGCCGCTCTTGAGGGATATGATTTTCCTCAGGGTTTCAAGCCTTAAGCGTAACGCCTCCGAAATGCGGATGGAGATCACTGGCTGCTGCGGTGACGCGGCGTTCTCTGCCATGGAGCCTCTTTCTGGACCGTTACAGCAAGAAATAGGTAACGTTACGTCTTGACTGTACGTGTACTCTTCGGCTACTGTCAAGTATGGTGTCATAGTCGAGGTGCCCCTTGCACGAAGCCAAGCCCCCAGCCTTTGCGTCCGATCCCATTGAACCCTTGCTTGACGTGAGCAGAGCCGCCCATTTGCTGGGGATTTCGGTGAAGACCTTGCGTGACTGGATTCAGGGTCGTAGGATCGACTATGTGAAAGTCGGCACCAGAGTCATGATTCGCCCGGAAACCATCCGTCAGTTCGTGACGAACAACACCCGACGTGCGGCAAGCTGATGAAAGTATTCAAACGCTCCGGCAGCTCGTACTACGCCTACAAATTCCAGTACGGAGGCCAGGAATACTACCGCTCGACTGGGACCGAAAACCGGCGTGAAGCAGAGGCAATCGCGAGTGCGGTGCGGGCTCGCATTGTTCGCCAGGCTGCTGGCCTCGAACAACCCGAGCCCCAGCGGAAATCTTCCGCCAGTGCTGAAAAGCCCAGGGCCGTTCCCACGATGAGACAGTTCCAAACAATTTTCGACGAGTGGGTTGCGACTGCCAAAGCGGAACAACATGGCACAGTTAAGTTTTATCAGGAGTGCTATCGGAAGCTGCTCAGTTACGGTCCTTGGGCGGATCTGCCGCTCGACCGGATCGACGAAGCTCACATCGAAGCGTTCAAAGCTTGGGCCTTGAAGCAAGCGGGGCGACGACGTGACGGAAAACCTACACCGGTGAGCAAAACCACGGTGAACCGCTATTTGGCCACTTTCCGCAAGGCCCTGCGTTATGCACATCTCAAGCTTAAGTTGATCTCCAAGGTGCCGACGGTTGAACAGTACACGAAGGACGAAGGAGCAGAGCGTGAAACGGATTACATATTCAGCGCGGCGGAGTATGCGCAATGGACTTCACGTGCCGCCGAACCTTTGCGATCCGCTTCCATTCTGGCGCGCCACTCCGGGATCTGTCGTAACGAGATGCTGAAGCTGATGAAGGATTGCGTTCGCCTCCACTCGGAGCAGCGTGCCGATAGGAAAATCTGCGGAGAGCTCATCATCAAGCGCGGCTTGAAACGGCGAGCGCGAAAGCGCAAGCTGGTAATCGATCACGAAATGAAGGAAGTACTCGAACGGCTTTTGAAAGCTTCCCAGTGCGAGTACGTCTTCACGAGCCCGCAAGATCCGACAAAGCCTCTGGGGCCCTGGGTGATGGAGGAACAGATGGGCCAGGTACGGAAGAAGATCAAGACTCATCCCGATGCCGGCCTGCACGCTCTGCGTCATACTTTTCTGACCGAGGCTGGAGAGTACACGGACCCCTTTACGTTGCAGTATGTCGCCGGACACGATAACATTAAGACCACTATGCGCTACGTACACCCGCGGGAGGCTGCCGTCCATAAGCTGTTTGCGCGGCTGGCGGACTTGCAGCAGCCGGAGGAACCCGTTGCGTGCCGGGACTCGGTGCAAAATCCGGTGCAGTTGGAAATGCCCTCACCCGACGAACTTGTTAAGCTATTGATTACACGCGATTTACGAAGTGCGGAAGTGGTGGAACTGGCAGACACACCATCTTGAGGGGGTGGCGCCGAAAGGCGTGGGGGTTCAAATCCCCCCTTCCGCACCAAGTTTTCTGCTGGCCGGGGAGATTCGTATGATTCGAAGAAGAATCGCGGACCCCGCTCCAAGCTTGACCAAGGCTTACCCAGGATAAGTCAAACTTATGATTCACGGTTTAATCGTGGCTGTTCACATTCTTGTTTGTTTCTTCATCATCATCGTGGTGCTGCTGCAGAGCGGCAAGAGCGGAGACATTTCCGCGGCATTCGGCGGGCAGGGCAGCCAAACCGCGTTTGGTCCGCGGGGCGCGGCTAACGCGCTCGAGAGAGCGACAACGTGGTCGGCTGTGCTGTTCCTGGTGACGTCGATTACACTCTCGATCTATGCCACGGAGCATAACGGCCCGAAGTCGGTGCTCGAGGGGATTAAGTCGCAGCCAGTGAAGACGCAGCCGGCGACTCCGACGCCCGCGAAGCCCACGCAGAAGTAGCTTTGTCTCGGAATTGCCAGTTTCGGCAAGAAACTTTCTGCCTTCATCTCGGTCTTGGCCTTCATGGTTGACGCTCTGCAGTGGCAGGACTGCAGCTATCCTCGTCGCCCTCTACCCGATCTCCTGTAATTGTATTTCGCCACATCGGGTGCTAACATCCGGGTTAGGCACTCATCTTTAAGGCATTAAAGGCAAAGGCCGGGAGGTATCCACATGTCGGACCGAGAGGGTAACAGTTTTGTGTGGTTTTTGGCGGGATTGGGATTGGGAGCGGTAGTAGGCGTGCTCTATGCGCCGCGCTCCGGCAGCGAAACTCGTGACGTGCTGCGGGCGCGCGCCGAGGAAGGCCGCGACTTTGTGCGCAGCCGGGCACGCGAGGCACGCGAACAGGCGGCGGAGTGGGCCGACCGCGGCCGGGACGCCGTGAACCAGCAGAAAGAACAGTTTCGCTCGGCTTATGAAGCTGGCCGGCAAGCGTACCGCGAAGCCACGACGGAGACGGGTGCGCCAAAGAGTTAGCCGGCGGTTCGGACCGGCGTGTTCTCCTCCCGCGCTGGCAGAGATCGGCTTGAGGCAGGTGGGCGGAGGGTTGGCTTATGGGAAATCTGACTCCAGTGTTTATCGCTCTGACCGGAATCGCGGTCGCATTGCAGGCTGGCGTGTTGCTGGCCATGTACTTGGCGATGCGCAAGAGCAGCGAGCGTTTCGAAGCTCTGGCGACGGAAATAAAGGTGAAAGCCATCCCGACGATGGAACTGGTGCAGACGGTGTTGACGGACGTCCAGCCCAAGCTGCAGGTGATTGCCGATAATCTGGAAGAAACGACCACGCTGTTGCGTGCACAGGTGCAGCGGGTGGACGCGACTGTGACCGACGTGGTGGATCGCGCGCGGTTGCAGGTGATTCGCGCTGACGAACTGCTGAGTCGCACGCTGGACCGCGTGGAACAAACCTCTGACCTGGTGCACAATACAGTGATTTCGCCGGTCCGGCAAATGTCGGGACTGGTGCAGGGGATCACTGCCGGGATCGAGTTTCTGCTGGGCAACCGCAGGCGGCGCAACGGTGGCGGGAGTGATGCGCGGCGTCCGGTGCCGCAGGATGAGATGTTTATTTAAGGGCATTGCTGATTGTAGATTTTTGATTGTTGATTCAAGAGCATTCGCTGGCGGCGATTGGTTTTAAATCAACAATCAGAAATCAGCAATCCAGTGTTCTGCCGGTAGTTCCCTTCTCATGCGTTATCTGGTGCGAGCTCGCGTGAAACCTGGGCGCGAAGGCGATCTTCTTCGCGCTATTGACGACGAAACTCTGGGCCTTGGATCGGTTGCGGAGGGGGAATATCTGCGCAATATGAAGGAAGCGCGGCTCTGCGCCGATCAGACTGCGCGCTGGGTCGAAGTCTGCTACTGCCCTACGCCGCTGCAGGAAGAGCGGCCTTACTGGGAACAATATTTTGATCTGACGCGAGTGCAGGATGGGCATGACCGGCGCAACTGCCGCGACGAGAATGGGGCCGAGCCCTGGGCCTGCGGAGATTGCGATTGCACGGCGCGGCTGGAAGAGAGATTAAGGAAAACGGGTGCGCCGTTTTCGGAATCGCTGCGCGCCAGCGCTTCCTCCGTCTGCGCTACCTCGAATGACATGTTGCCGCGCGAACTCCCCAAAAATGCCTCGTCCGCATAAACTTTGAAGCAACCTCCTAATGGCAGGCGGAAACAAGCTGGCGCCTAACACCCTTCGCGATGCCCTGCGGACTACGGTTGCTGCCGTTCTGGCTATGCTGCTGGCACGATTGCTGAAGCTGCCTGAGTATTACTGGGCGCCGATTTCCGCGATCGTGATTATTCAGTCCACTATCGATCCGAAAACTCTGGCGTGGCAGCGTTTTGCTGGAACTGCTCTGGGTGCAGCGATGGGAGCATTGATTGGGACTGTCTTTCCCGCGTCTCCGACGAATACATGGGTCTATGCCGGAGCAATTTTCCTCGCTGGAGTCGTCTGCGTGTTGCTGCGATTTCGCGGCGCTTATCGCTTCGCTGCCATTACGCTGAGCATTATTTTGCTGATTGCTCACACGCGTGTGGCTTGGATTGTGGCTTGGCATCGCTTTGTAGAAGTGTCGTTGGGGATTGCCGTGGCACTGACGATTGCGCTGCTCTGGCCCGTCAAGGCTGATTACTAAATGATCCAACCGCCGAGTTCCCATGAGGCGGCCAACTTGACCTGCAGTAGCTTGAGTTTACGAGCTCGTTTATCTGAGGTTGTGCTGTTTCCACAGCTCCCAGATTTCAAATCCTATCGACCAATACTTACTCATAGGCCCAGCGGTCTCAACGCCGAACCAGCGAACGAATTCCTCGTGCACGACGACCATTACATCCTCAGGCGCTTTGCACTTCTTCAGTCGCGGCAGGATTGTTCCTGTTTCAGCAGCATATTCGTCCGTATTGTCATCAAAATTGATTCCGATCGGATCGGTACGAAACAGAAGAGCTTCGACCGCCGTGAACAACTCGCCATATTGCTGCTTAACTTGTCGGCGCTCCTCGAGAATCTTTTCGCGAGTTCTACGCAATCGCCCTCTTTCGCTCTAAGCAATCCAGCCGCCGCCGACCACTATGTCGCCGTCGTAGAAGACTGCGGCCTGGCCGGGCGTGATGGCGCGCTGCGGCTGGTCGAAGGTGACGACGACCTCGTCATCGCTGACCCGCTCCATGACGGCTGACGCCGGTTCGTGGCGATGGCGAATTTTCACGGCGACACGCATGGGCTCGCGGAGATCGTCGACCGCGATGAGGTTCACGCGGCGGGCGCGCAGAGTGCGCGAGTAGAGATTCTCTTCGCCGCCGACGATGACTTGCTTGTTGGCGCCGCTGATCTGAATCACGTAGAGCGGCGAGCCGGTGGCTACGCCGAGTCCCTTGCGCTGGCCGACGGTGAAATTGTGAATGCCGTGGTGCTCACCGATAACTTCGCCATTGGTTGTTACCAGCTCGCCGGCGGTGTCGGGCAGGGCTTCGCCCTGATCGGCGAGATAAGCATCAATGAAGCGCTTGTAGTCGCCGCCGGGGACGAAACAGATTTCCTGCGAGTCGGGCTTCTCGGCCAAGCGCGAGGCCGTGCTTGCGGGCGAGTTCGCGAACCTGGGGCTTGGTCATGTCGCCGAGCGGGAAGAGCGTGCGGCTGAGTTGATCCTGGGTGAGACCGAAAAGAAAATAAGTCTGATCTTTGCTCTTGTCGGCGGGGCGCTTGAGCAGCCAGCGGCCGCGAGGCGTCGTCGTAAGCTGACGCGGGCGTAATGGCCGGTAGCTACGCGCTCGGCGCCGATCTGGCGCGCGACCACCAGCAGCTGATCGAACTTCAAATGATTGTTGCAGAGGCTGCAGGGGATGGGAGTGCGCCCGGAAAGATACTCCGCGACGAACGGGCGGACGACCTCGCGCTCGAAACGCTCCTCATGATTCACGACGTAGTACGGAATGCCGATGTGCTCGGCGACGCGGCGGGCGTCGTAAACGTCGTCGAGCGAGCAGCAGCGTCCCTGCACGGACTCAGGCATCCCTTCGTGACCGGCGAGGCGGCGCTGGTTCCAGAGCTGCATGGTCAGGCCGATGATGTTGTGTCCATCGGCGCGCAACATGGCCGCGACGGTGGAAGAATCCACACCGCCCGACATGGCTACGGCAATGGTTTGTGGCGTTGGCATGGTGAAGTAGTTTCTAGCTCTTAGCTTTTAGCTCTTCGCTCTTAGCTCGGGCTACCCGGGGTGATGGTGGAAGTATATGAGCACCGCGTGGGCTATAAACCCGGCGGTGAACCAGAGCCCGGCTTCCACTATTCGCTTGAATCGTGGCGTCATATTTAAGTAATACCATAGGTGCAACGGCCAAGCGCTAAAGGCTAAGAGCTAACAGCTTCTTTCCGATATGCCGGAGACAATTGCCGCAGACGCGCGACTATCTCGGGCACGAGCGCCAGTGCGAAGTCGACATCTTCGGCTGTGGTCTGCTTGCCAAAGCTGAAGCGGACGCTGGCTCGCGCGCGGTCCGGGCGCAGGCCCATCGCGGTGAGTACGTGCGATGGTTCAATCGCGCCCGACGAACATGCCGCGCCACTGGAAACCGCCAGGCCTTTCAAATCCAGCGCGATGACCAGGGGCTCGCCATCGATGTGGTCGAAATAAATGTTTGTCGTGTTCGGGGTTCGGGCCGCGCCGTCGCCGTTGACTCCGGCCTCGTCGACTTGCGAGAGGATTCCCTGCTGCAAGCGATCACGCAACGCAGCCAGCTTCTGGTCGTCGCCGCGTTCGAATCCTTGCACGGCCAGTTCTGCTGCTTTCCCCAGCCCGACGATGCCGGGAACATTTTCCGTGCCGGCGCGACGCGAGCGCTCGTGGCGTCCGCCATGGAATAGAGGCTGAAGGCGCGTCCCCTTGCGGACGTAGAGCGCGCCCACGCCCTGCGGCGCGTGGATCTTGTGGCCGGAGATGGAGAGCGCGTCGCAACCGATGCGTGCTACGTCGATTGGAATTTTGGCCGCAGCCTGAACCGCATCGGTGTGGAAGAACACGTCGGCCTCCGCCGCAATTCTTCCGATTTCTTCGACTGGCTGCAGCACGCCGGTCTCGTTGTTGGCCATCATGATCGAGATCAGCTTCGTGTTTGGCCGCAGGGCTCGCCGCACATCGTCAGGATCGACCAGGCCGCGGCCGTCCACGGGCAGGCAGGTTATTTCACAGCCAGTTTTCTCCAGATGCTTTACCGCGTGCAGTACCGCGTGGTGCTCGATGCTCGAAGTGATTACGTGATCGCCCGGCACGGTGAGGCCGGCAATCGCCAGATTGTCAGACTCGGTGCCACCGCTGGTGAAGATTACTTCTGACGCGCGGCAGCCCAGCAAGGCGGCCACCGAGTCGCGAGCGCCCTCGACTGCGGCGCGAGTCTCCTGGCCGTGATGGTGAATGGACGACGCGTTGCCGAAGCGCTCGCTAAAATACGGGCGCATGGCTTCGAACACCTCCGGCAGAACCGGGGTGGTGGCGTTATTGTCGAGGTAAACGCGGCGCATGCTCACTTCTCTATTTTACGCTGGACTTGCGCGGCTGCGGGGTTTCTGTCAGAGCGAGCGACCTGGATTCGTGCGACGAGGATCGATCATCTTTGTCACTACCGTTGATCGATGGGGACGTAAGGGTTGGGGTATTCCGGTCCCAAATACTCGGCGCGGGGACGGATCAGGCGGTTGTCATCGAGTTGCTCGATCACGTGGGCAGCCCATCCGCTGATGCGTGAGACGGCGAAGATGGGAGTGAACAGGTCTTCGTCGATGCCGAGTGTGTGGTAAGTGGACGCGGAATAGAAATCCACGTTGGCGTTCAGCTTCTTTTCGGCCTTGACGAAGGCTTCGATCTTTTCCGACATGTTGTACCACTGGGGCTGACCACTGGCCTTCCCCAAATCGCGGGACATGACGCGAAGGTGGGTGGCGCGGGGATCTTCGGTGTGATACACGCGGTGCCCGAAGCCGGGAATTTTTTTCTTTTGCGCCAGCATGTTGCGGACATAGGCGACCGGATCGGCCTTTTCGTTGTCCACTGTTTCCAGGATGCGGAAGACGGCTTCGTTCGCGCCGCCGTGCAACGGGCCTTTGAGGGCGCCGATTGCCGCGGTGACAGCAGAGTGCATGTCGGAAAGCGTGGCAGCGACAACGCGAGCGGCGAAAGTGGAAGCGTTGAGTTCGTGATCGGCATGCAGGATCAGGGCGATGTCGAGAGCGCGCTCGGCGGTGGCCGATGGTTTCACTGCCGTTAAGTTGCAGCAGCACATTCGCGGAATGCGACAGCGACCGGTCAGCCTCGACAAGATTCTTGCCTTTGCGGATACGGTCGTAGGACGCAACAATCATGGCGATCTGGGAAGTGAGCCGGATCGCTTTGTTGATGTTGGCGTCGTGATCGTTCTTCGTGTTCTCGCGGTCGTAGAAGGCGAGCGCGGAGACCGCGGTGCGCAGCACGTCCATGGGGAGAGCGTGACGGGGTGCAGCACGCAGAAGATCAAAAATAGCAGGGTCGAGATGCCGTTCCTGCGCCAGCTGCTGGCGAAAATCGGCTAACTCGCCGGCGTTGGGAAGGCGTCCAAACCAGAGCAGGTAGCAGGTCTCTTCAAAAGTGGAATGATCGGCGAGTTCGTGAATGTCGATGCCGCGGTAGGCGAGAACGCCCTGGTCTCCATCGATGTAACAGATGGTGGAATTTGTGGCAACGATGCCCTCAAGACCTTTGGGGGCAAGATTTGTAGTCAGGCTGGACATGCTTTAGCTCGCTCAGTTCGCGGGATGTTTTGCGTCGCCTAACCGCGCGAGGAGGCACGCGGCGAGCACAACCTTTCCTTATACCCCAAACGGCGAGAAAGTTCCAAGCTGACCAGTGTGCTGACCTACGTGCTATGATCGCTGACCTTTTTTGTGGAAGGAAGTTGCCATGAGCAATCCCGTTGTTCATTTTGAAATTGGCTGTCAGAACAAGGAACAAACCGCGAACTATTTCTCTCAACTTTTCGGTTGGAAAATGCAGGCCATGGGCCCGGCGACGATGATCCATACGGGCTCGGACAGCGGCATCCACGGCCACATAACCGCGCTTGGCCATGAACCGCACCGCTACACGATCTTCTACGTGCAGGTGGACGACGTGCAGGCTTACCTCGACAAAGCGGGAACGCTGGGTGGCAAAACGCTCGTGCCGCCCGTCGAGATTCCGACCGGAACTTTCGCCTGGTTTGCTGATCCGGAAGGCAACACGATCGGGTTGTGGAAGCCGAAATGAGACTGCTTTCAGGCTGGCCAGATGCTTAGTGCTGTCTTGCGCAGGATCTGGTCCTGAATTTCCTGGGTGAGCGGCAGGGCGCGGAATTCGTCCAGGTTCTGCTTGATATCGGGCACGCCGGGGCCCGGCCAGTCTGTTCCGAATAAAGTCTTGGACGCAATCTCTTCAAGACGCGGAAAATACTTGAGCAGCGTTTTGGGCGGGATCCCGCTGATATCCAGATAGACATTGGCGTGGCGGCGGATGAGGAAAAATACCGTCTGCATCCACAAGGGTCGACCGCCGTGCGCCAGCAGAATTTTAAGTTTGGGGAAATCGACGGCCACGTCATCCACGTGGATGGGGTTGCCATATTTATTCCGCGCTCCTGGAAATATCGAAGTGCCGGTGTGAAACATCACCGGGACACCGTTGGCTTCGGCAGCGCGGTAAATGATTTCGAGTTCCTTTACGCCGCTCAGATAATCGTTAGGAAAGAGCAACTGGTGAGGTGGATGAATTTTGATCATGCGGATGCCAAGCCGAAGAATCTGCTCGACATCAGCCAGCACATTGGAAGTGTGCCGCGGATGCAGACTGCCGCATGAGAGCAGGCGTTTGGGGTCCGCCTTCACGTAGTCGGCGACGAACTGGTTCACGCCGTTGGTGAAACCGATGACCTCCGGAGCGACGTAGTTGATCAGCACCGCACGGTCGACGCCGCATGCATCCAGATATTTCAGAAGCGCCTGGGGCGAGCGGCAGAAGTCGGCGATCTGCTCGAAGTTCTGCCGTTTCTTTTTCATCAACTCCAGCGCCTGTGGCTTCAACATCTCCATGGGCTGAATGTGGATGTGGCAGTCGGTGATCATGTGAGTCGTTCGCGGCAAGCCGGCCCGTCGTGAGGAAGAATAACAGACCAATCAGTTGGCCGATGGCTCGCCGACAACCTCGACGACTATTTGCCCGTCCAATGCGGCTTGCGCTTCTCCATGAATGCACGGATGCCTTCCTGTGCGTCGGCCGTTTTCATCAGCTCTTTCAGATAAATCTTTTCAGCGCGAGCCATTCCCTTGTCTAAGTGCATAGAATCCCAGCCGTAGACGGCCTTCTTGGTCAGCGCCAGCGACGCCGGGCTAAGGTTCAGCAGATGCTCCAAGCACTCATCGACCGCAACCGCGAGCTTTTCCTCCGGCACCGCATCATTCGCCAAACCGATCTCCTCGGCCTTTTTGCCGCTGATCGAGCTGCCGGTCAGAATCAGTTCAGACGCGCGTTTCTGTCCGACCAGAGAGGCCAAGGCCGTGCAGGCCACGGGCGGATAGCATCCCAGCTTGATCTCAGGAAATCCCCACTTCGCGGTCTCCGTGGTGTAAACCATGTCGCACACCATCGCCAGCTCCGCTCCGCCGCCAAGGCAATGTCCATGAACAGCGGCGACAGTCAGTTTCCGGGTTGCGACCAGCGCGCGTATCACGGCGTGAAACTTCGCCAGCATGCCTTCGACTTTGTCGGTAGTATGCGCCGCCACATCCACGCCCGCAGAGAATGCCTTGCCCTTGCCGCTCAAAACGATCGTCGAAACATCCGTGCGCGATTCGATTTCCCCCAGCGTCTGCGACAACTCTTCCATCATTGGAATGTCGATGACGTTCAGCGGTGAATGATGCAATGCGATCCGAGCCACCGGAGCACTGATGTCCACGGCTAGACGAGCCAGTTTGGATTCCACTGAACTCATGCTGTTTTTATCTGCGTCGATTTGCGTCTGTGGTAAAGCATGCGTTACAGGTTGATCGCCGACTTCCTCACTTCGCCGATCGACGCCAGCGGATCGCGCGCCCCAGTCTTTTCAGCGATCCATTTCTTTTCATTGGCGATGATTTCCAGCAGCAGCTTCTTGTCCTGGGTTGAAGGCATGTAATCCTTCAAGTGCTCTTCGTAGGCGCGATCGTCGATTGGTTCTCCTGTTTGCGCGTGGAATTTTTGCCCAGCCCAACGCCCAATCGCGCGATTGAATTTGATGTGTGGCGCATAAAGCTTGGGCTCGCCCGGCTTCAGCGAACCGTTGAAACGTTCGATCAGACCGGCCACTTCGTCGCGGTAGAGGTTACGGTTGTAGTCGTTCAGGTCGTCAAGATCTGGCGCTTTCTCGTTCTTGGGTTCGTCGTAGCGGCCCTTCACACCCCACACATAGGCCCAATGTGCTGATGAGGAATGATCGGTGCCGAATAGGTCGTACGAGCTGGAAATCCATTTGTTGAGATATTTCTGAATCAGCCACGCCGGTATCACGCCGGCTTCCACAATGCGCCGCAAACCGTCGTTGCCCGTGCCCATGTGAAATGCTTCTTCGCGCAGCATGTAGGACATCGAACGCCCGAGCGGCGCAAACGCGGAATACTTCAACATCTGCAGCTGGAATTTTCCGTCACGGTCGACGAAATCCGTGTAGGTGAAAAAGTCCATCCAGTTGTCGACGTCGACGTTAAACGCCCCCAGCAAGCGCTTGTTCTCGAAAGCGCGGCGCTCCAGCATTTTCTGCGCCTCGACTTTTCCGGAATAGCCGAAGTGGTCGACGAGCAACGCGCACATCTGCCAGCCGTGGCGCATTTCTTCGATCATGACGCGCGTGATGGCGCGGCGATCCCAGTCGGTGGGCGCATTCTCCAGCAGATTGCGCTGCTGCTCCACGCTGGCAAACTCGGTGTCGCCCTGGTAGACGATCATGTTCATCAGCGCGTCGCGCATTTGCTGCGTGGGAATCTGGCGCAGGTTTTCCCACTTGCGCCGGCCCTTGTAAGAGCCAAACTCGATTTCGTCGGTATCGATCGCACCGTAGAGCGTGTCGAAGTGGAAGGCTTCAATGTCCGCCGTATTGACGCCAATGTCTTTGCGCCAGTCGTTGAACATCCCTTCCCAGTCGCTGAACGTTCCGATTTTTGCCACTTTGCCGGGCATACACACCTCTATTTCGCTTTGAATACTGCCGGCCGCTTCTCCACGTATGCGGCCAAGCCTTCCTTCGCGTCTTCGCTCTGGAAGAGGAGTTGTTGGTTCTCGCGTTCCACCGCGAGCGCCGATTCCATGGGGATTTCCCAGCCCGTCTGCACCGCGCGCTTGATGCGCCCGACGGCTTTTGCCGCCTTGTTTGGCGGACAGAACTGCCGGGCGTACTCCATGATGTTTTCCATGAACCCGTCGCGCTCGAAGATGTCATTGATGATGCCGAGCTCTTGCGCCTCTTCGAACGAGAAGGTGTTGCCGGTGACCATCAACTCAATCGCCTTGCTTTTTCCCACAAGGCGCGAAAGCCGTTGCGTGCCGCCCGTACCGGGAAGCACACCCAAATTCACTTCCGGCAAACCGATCTTTCCCGATTCCTTGCGCGCGATGCGAATGTCGGCCGCCATGGCAATCTCCAGGCCGCCGCCTACGCAATGTCCGTTGATGGCCGCGACCACCAGCTTCGGCGTGTGCTCCAGACGCAACAGCATCTCGTTGGCGTGCAAACAGAAGTAATACTTGAACGTAGGATCGACGCTCGACAGCATCTTGATGTTCGCGCCCGCGGAAAAGAATTTCTCGCCTGCTCCCGTCAACACGATCACGTAGACGTCATTCGCCATGCGCGCCTTGAGAATGGCTTCGTCGAACTGGCGGTTCATTTCGTAGGTGTACGTGTTAGCCGGCGGATCGTTCATCTCGATCACAGCGACCCCACCGTCGACGCGGTAGTTGATGAGTTGCTTGGTGCTTTCGCCAGCTGCCGGCTGCATTGTCGTTGCCATGGATGTGACTCCTTTATCGCTCAAGTCGATTGTCGCTCAAATTTATTTCCGACCTTTGCCGCCCGGCATAACACCCCGCAGAAAAATGTCGCCCATTTCGCGGGCAATATCTTCGGCATCGGCATCGACGCGCGGGTTATGCCAAGTGTAAATCCAATTCATCATGCCAAACAGGCTGAGCACAGCAATTCGGCTGGAAAGCTGGGGTCCGCGATCACGCTTCAGGGCGTCGAGCAATCCCACGCAAATCCGGTAGTATTCGCGTTTTATCGCGGCCAACTCCGAGGCGAATCCGTTCTTCAAGACTTCGGCCTCGTGCGACAACACCTTCATGGCCGCCTGATTTGCCAGAAAATATTCCAGATGATTGACGATGAAAATACGAATGCGCTGTTCCGGATCGTCGACTCCTTCGAGACGTGATTTGAGCCGCCGCACGATCGTAGAAAAAGTGTGCTTCTGAATGAGGAAGAGCAGGCGCTCTTTGGACTCGAAATAATAGTAAAGCCCAGCCAGCGACATGCCGCTGGCGCGGGAAAGGTCGCGCATGGAGGCGCCTTCGTAACCCTTCTTACAAAAGACATCGGTGGCGTGGACCAGTATTTCCGCCAGCCGCTGGTCATATCGCGACCTGGCGCGCGCGACCGGCGCAAGCGCGGCGCCGTGCCGCGCGGAAACGCGCGTTGTGGAAGAATAGCTCCCCATGATCACAACAGAACTAATTCGAACGTTCGTTCGAATCAGTATACTCTCACCGGATTCGACCCACAAGCGGCATAACCCTCCTCAGACCTCACCCCTTTGAAGTCTTCCCTGCCGCTTCATACGCGCGGGCCAGCCAATTGAGCGCGTCATGCAGGTCGCGGTCAGCTGCGAGTTCAAAGGTAAACCAGCGTGCTTTTTGCATCGGGGTTGATCCGACGCGAGGATCTCGCTGCAGCTTGGCCAGCAGCCGCGCCGTTGGCGATTCCAGTTTAAAAGCGAGTGAGTTTGCGGTTTCCATCCCGCGGGTGCGGGGGAGCAAGGCGAAGATTTTATTCCGCCGGTAAAAGGCGGTAAATCCGAAGAACGCACGCGACTGAACGCTGGGCCAGTCGCCAATCTCAGCTTCCAGCGCGGCCGACCAGGCCTTCATCTGCTCGGAGATCGGGGGCAGATTGGGACGCTTGCTCTTCACGCGAGTGTTGGACAGCCCATTCGTGCTAATTTCTGATGTCCGCCAACAGGCGCTCGATCTCCGCCTTCACGTCCGCAGTCAGCGGCAGCAGCGGCAGACGCGACGGACCGCCGAAATAGCCGTTGTAGTCGATGCCGTGCTTCAGGCCGGGAATGCCCAGGTCGCCGCCCACGCGCTGCGCGGCCTGTGCGATACGTTCCTGCTTCAGGCGGGCCAACTCGGCGTCGCCCTCTTTCCATGCGGCGTAGATTTCGTAACACGCCGTCGGAGCCAGGCAAGCGAATGCAAGGATCGCGCCCACGGAGCCTGCGTCGAGGGACGGATGCAGTTTGTGCGCCGCACCTACGAGCACCTGGAAGCCAGCTTCTTTCTGCCGCGTCTTCAGATTGCCGACGACAGTCACAGCCGTCGAGGATGGCTTCGAACCCATCGTCCCGGACAAAGCGCCCACGGGCACCAGTACTCCGTTCTCGCCGCTCGAACCGGATGATCCAGAGGACGCGAGCATCCGAGGAGTCACTGCATCGAAGGTTTCCGTTACCGTGGCGCAGCGTTTGATGTGCCGCGTGCCAGCGACCATCCTGCGGACTTTTTCAACGTCGCCACTTGATTCCTTGATGCCGATCAGGTTGGGATGCTCCGCCAGTTCGATGACCAGCTCGGCAGGAATGTCGTATCCCGTAGCCTGCGGAAAGTTGTAGATGATCACCGGTAGCGGCGAGCGGTCGGCCACGGTGCGGTAAAACGCCAGAATATTGGCGGGCTGCATCTGCTTTTTGTAATAGTGAGGCGTGCGCACCATGGCCACGTCGTAGCCGAGTTCGGCAGCGTATTCGGTGAGCCGCAGCGTTTCAATCGCCGACTCAATGCCCGTGCCTGCGACCAACACCTTATTGGGCGCTGTCGCTTCGCGAGCGCACTTCAGCACGTCGCGCCGCTCCTGATCGGAGAGCATAATGGCTTCGCCGGTCGAGCCGAGCACAACGATTCCTGCCACCGGCGTGCGCGAATAGCGCTCGACATTGGACTCGAGTTTTTTAAAATACACGTTGCCGTCAGGATAGAACGGCGTGGTAATGGGAGGAAGAATACCGGAAAGTAGCATGAGCACCTCAGCTGATCAACACGGCTATCGCTTCGATACTACCCTTTCAGCGTGCAAATGCTGAAGCGCTTTCACGTTAATTTCTCCGCGTTGCAGCGCCGCGATCCCTTCGGCAGCGGCACGCGCCGCCGCCAGCGTGGTGATCGTAGGAATCCGCGCAGTCACGGCTGCCCGGCGGATGGCTTTCTCGTCGAACCAGGGCTCGAGGCCCGTGGGCGTGTTCACGATGAGCTGAATGCGCTGGCCCTTGATGAAGTCGACCACGTTGGGGCGTCCTTCTTTCACCTTGTAGACGCGCTCCACATTCATGCCCGCAGCTTCGATCACGTCTGCCGTGCCCGCGGTAGCCACGAGCTTGAATCCCATATCTGAAAACTTGCGGGCCACGAACACAACGTGGCGCTTGTCATGGTCGGTGACGCTGAGGAACACCGTCCCCTGCGTAGGAAGTTTCTGCCCCGCTCCCAGCTGCGCTTTGGCGAAAGCTGCGCCGAAATTATCGGCTACGCCCATCACTTCGCCGGTGGATTTCATCTCCGGCCCCAGCACAGTATCGACGCCGGGAAATTTGTTCCACGGAAACACCGGCGACTTCACGTAATAGTAGTTGCCCGTGTCGAGATCGCTGCGGCGCTCGATGTTTTCCGGCAGGAACTCGTGCAGCTTGCGTCCGGTCATCAACCGCGCCGCGATCTTGGCCAAAGGCACACCTGTGGCCTTCGAAACATACGGCACGGTGCGCGAGGCGCGCGGGTTCACTTCCAGCACGTAGACTTTCCCGCCTTCCGCGCCATTCCCGCCCGAACCGCCGTCTCCGCGAGGGATGGCAAATTGAATGTTCATCAGTCCGATCACCTTTAACGCCCGCGCCAGCTTGAACGTGTACTCACGCATGCGATCGAGCAGGGCTTGCGGAATATCGACCGCGGGCAACACGCACGACGAATCGCCGGAATGGATGCCGGCCTCTTCGATATGCTGCATGATGCCGCCAATCACCACGTCTTCACCATCAGAAAGTGCATCGACGTCGACCTCGATCGCGTTTTCGAGGAAGTGATCGATCAGCACCGGGCGGTCGTGGGAATACTCGACCGCCTCCTTCATATACCGGACGACCGATTCCTCGTCATACGCGATCACCATGGCGCGCCCGCCCAGCACATAAGACGGCCGCAGCAGCACCGGATACCCGATGCGTCGCGCTCCTGAGCTAGCTTCCTCAATCGATGTGGCCATCACGCCCGGAGCCTGCGGAATATTGAGATCTTCGAGAAGTTTGTTGAAATGTTTGCGATCCTCGGCAAGATCGATCGACTCGGGTGACGTGCCGATGATGTTGACACCCGCAGCCTTCAGCGGTAGTGCGAGATTCAGCGGCGTCTGTCCGCCGAATTGCACGATCACGCCCACGGGCGCGCCCTTCGCGGTTTCGTGCTGGTAGATCGAATACACGTCTTCAAAGGTCAGCGGCTCGAAATAGAGCCGGTCGCTGGTGTCGTAATCGGTCGAGACGGTTTCGGGATTGCAATTGATCATGATCGTCTCGTAGCCGTCGTCGTGCAGCGCGAAAGAAGCGTGGCAGCAGCAGTAATCGAACTCGATTCCCTGCCCGATGCGATTTGGCCCGCTGCCGAGGATGATCACTTTTTTCTTGTCCGTCGGCGCGGCTTCGTCTTCATCTTCGTAGGTCGAGTAAAGATAGGGTGTGTAGCTTTCGAACTCGGCGGCGCAGGTGTCGACCCGCTTGTAGACGGGCATTACACTGTGTTTCTTGCGCAGGTATCGAACCTTTTCCTGACCATCCAGGCGCCAAACACTGGCCAAGCGCCCGTCAGAAAATCCCATGCGCTTCGATTCGCGCAGCACTTCCGTGGGGATGGATTCCATGGGGTGCTTTTCGAGTTCGAGTTGCTGATCGTTGATTTCCTTGAGCTGGTAAAGAAACCACGGATCCATCGATGTCATCTTCGCAATCTGCTTGACCGTGTGTCCCTGCCGCAGCGCGTATTGCACGTAGGCAAGGCGCTCGGGGTGCGGCGTGACTAATCTTTGAGTCAGAATCTTGGGCTCGATCTTGGCTCCGCCAACGCGCTTGCCGGTATCGAGCGAGCGGATGCCCTTCATCAACGCTTCCTTGAAAGTTCGGCCAATAGCCATCACTTCGCCCACTGACTTCATCTGCGGGCCCAGGTTTTCGTCGGCGCCCGGAAATTTTTCGAACTGCCACTTCGGAATCTTCACGACCACGTAGTCGAGCGTGGGCTCAAAACATGCCGGAGTCTTGCGCGTAATGTCGTTGGGAATCTCATCGAGCGTGTAGCCTACGGCCAGCTTCGCGGCAATCTTCGCGATGGGAAATCCCGTGGCCTTCGAGGCCAACGCCGAAGAGCGCGAAACGCGCGGGTTCATCTCGATCACCACCATCCGGCCGGTCTCGGGATTCACACCGAACTGAATATTCGATCCGCCGGTTTCCACGCCGATCTCGCGAATCACGGCGATTGACGCGTCGCGCATGGCCTGGTACTCGCGGTCAGTGAGCGTTTGCGCGGGAGCCACGGTGATCGAATCGCCGGTGTGCACGCCCATGGGATCAAAATTCTCAATCGAGCAGATGATGATGACGTTATCTTTCGTATCCCGCATCACCTCGAGTTCGAATTCCTTCCAGCCCAGCACCGATTCTTCAATCAGCGCCTCGTGCACGGGAGAAAGATCGAGTCCGCGGTTGAGAACTTCTCCCAGTTCCTCGCGGTTGTAGGCAATACCGCCGCCCGTGCCGCCCAGCGTGAACGATGGCCGCACGATCACCGGGAAGCCGATCTTGCCGGCGAACTCGACTCCGTCTTTGGCGTTGTTCACCAGCGCGGACTTGGGCACATCGAGGCCGATACGCTGCATCGCGTCTTTGAAGAAAAGACGGTCCTCGGCCTTTTTGATGGCCGCAACACTCGCGCCGATCAGGATGACATTGTATTTTTCGAGCACGCCGCCGTCGGAGAGTTCGATCGCCAGATTCAGAGCAGTCTGTCCGCCAACCGTGGGCAACACGGCAAAACCCGCACCCGGCGCCATTTCACGCTCAATGCGAATAATCTCTTCCAGATATTCCAGCGTGAGCGGCTCGATATAAGTGCGGTCAGCAAACTCCGGATCGGTCATGATGGTCGCCGGATTGGAATTGGCCAGCACCACTTCAAAGCCCTCAGCCTTCAAGGCTTTGCAGGCTTGCGTGCCGGAATAATCAAACTCCGCCGACTGGCCGATGACGATCGGGCCGGAGCCGAGTATCAGGATCTTCGAGATGTCAGTTCTCTTGGGCATTTAATGTCGATTCCAGCGCGCAAAGCGCCCTTTCAAAGCTTCGGCTTTATTTCCTCAATCCGCGCTCGCTCGTCGCAGTACGCTTGGCAGGTATCAGTCGCCGTGACCGGCAAAGTTAACGTGAATCCCGACCATCCTTTCTCGGAGATCCAGACAGGGAGGCTTAATCTACAGAATCCTTTGGGACCAGCTACAACTAGACGATACTCGCCAGTCTCGTGTGCCCGTGATGAAATACCCATTGAATCCGTCTGAACCTCCTCAACATCAGCGAGCGTTTTTCCCTTCTTCGCTTGGAGAACTATTTGGACCTTCGGGATCACGGCTCCAGTTGCGTCGGTGACGACCCCTGTGACACTCTTTACCCAAATCGGGTGGTCCCACTTCGATGCTGGACAATCACCGACGAACTGGGGAGACAACGTCATCCCTAAGCTGCCCGCCAGAATCGCAAGCAGGAAGAAGAGCCTCACCCTTTCCACTCCTCCATCATCTTGGTAAACTCCTTGAACAGATAGTGCGAATCATGCGGCCCCGGCGCGGCTTCCGGGTGATACTGCACGCTGAACAGCGGCAGATTCCGGTGGCGCAAGCCTTCCAGAGTCGAGTCATTCAAGTTCATGTGTGTGAACTCAACTTCACTTTGCGCCAGCGAATCCGGATCGACCGCGAAGTTGTGATTGTGAGCAGTGATTTCAATCTTTCCGGTCCTCAGCTGTTTCACCGGATGATTCCCGCCGTGGTGACCGAACTTCAGCTTAAAAGTTTTCCCGCCCAACGCAATCCCCGTCAACTGGTGCCCGAGGCAAATTCCAAAGATCGGCTGCCGCCCGATAAGCCTTCGAATCGAATCCACCGCATAAGTGCATGGCTCGGGATCGCCCGGCCCGTTCGACAAGAAAACGCCATCCGGCTTCAAAGCCAGCACGTCCTCGGACGCCGTCTGCGCCGGAACTACCGTAACGCGACAGCCTTCGCCGCGCAGCTTCCGCAAAATGTTCTGCTTGATTCCGAAATCGTAGGCCACCACGTGGAAGCGCGCTGGTTCGTCCTTCACTCCGACCACGGCCGTGGGCTCGTGCGAGCGTTCGCCAACCTCCCACACATACGACCGCTTCGTGCTCACTTCTTTGGCCAGGTCGGTGCCATCCATCTTCGGAATCGACCGCGCCTTCGCGATCAACTTGTCGGCGTCCGCCTCGATCGTGGAAACCACGCCGCGCATCACGCCGTGTTGGCGCAGATGCCGCACAAGAGCGCGGGTATCGATATCCGAAAGCACCGGCACTTTGAATTGTTCCAGGTACTCCTCGGCGACCTGCTGCGAACGCCAGTTTGAGCTGACCCGCGAAAACTCGCGCACGATCAGCCCTTCGATCCACGGACGCGTGGCCTCGTTGTCGTCGCTGTTCGTGCCGTAGTTGCCGATTTGAGGATTGGTCAGAATGACGATCTGGCCGGAGTAGGAAGGGTCGGTGAAAATTTCCTGGTAGCCGGTGAGGGAAGTATTAAAAACGACTTCGCCGTAGCATTCGCCTTTGGCGCCGTAGCCTTTGCCGCGGAAGACTCGCCCGTCTTCCAGCGCAAGGATAGCCTGCATTCTCGCTCCAGGGAGTGGATTTTAAGAATTTTATCAGGGAACTTCGCAGCGGCCAAGCACCGAATGCTGGAGGCGAAAGAATTCGCGGACTACCGCAGCCGGCCCAACTTATCCATGGGCCAGTAGCCGAAAACGGCCTTGCCATAGATGTAGCTCTGGTTCACCGGCCCGAAATCGCGGCTGTCGCGCGACATGTTGCGGTGATCGCCCAGCACGAAATAGCTCTGCGCTGGCACCACCATCTCCTGCAAAGACTGCACATCGGTATAGGCCGGAGGCACGTAATCTTCGTCCAGAGGTTGGTCGTTCACATATACCTGCCCGCCGTCGATGTGGATGCGGTCTCCTGCCACGCCAATCACACGCTTGATGTAACTCTGCGAAGGATCGCGCGGATAGCGGAATACCACAATGTCGCCACGCTCAATCGGCTCCAGGCGATAGACAAATTTGTTGACGAAGATGCGCTCGTGGTCCGCTAGCGAAGGCATCATACTGGTGCCTTCCACTTTCACCGGCTGGTAGATGAAGATAATGATAAACGCGGCGATTGCCAGAGAGATGAACAAGTCGCGCAGCCATAACTCCCAGCGCAACGTCCGTGCGGGGGCAACAACTGCCGGCGCAGACGGTACCGGCACGGCCACCATCGCGGCGGCCGACGAAGCGCCTGCCGGATGCACTGAATCTTGTGGTTGGCCCTGAAACTCTGGCATGTGTTTCCATTGTATACACAAGCCGTCTCGAAGGCTGCGAGTTTCCTGCGGTCGCGCCGCCGAAGTCTACTACCGTCGAAACACTCCGGTTTTCCCGCACCGAGAGCACTACTTCCAGCTCGACTCCGCCGCAGGTTACAATAGTTAAACCAAGCAATTCACAGGGATCTTATGGACCTACGCCGGCTAGTTCGCAGCAAGTTCCGCAAGCAGTTCGTGGACCGCAGCCTCGCCCTTGCTTTTGTTGTCGTGATGGCGCTGACCATGTCCGCGCAGTGGGCTACCACGCAGGACGAAGGGGCCATCCCCGCCTACAACGCCGGCCCGCCGCCGAAAGGCACGAAGCTGGCAGCGATCCTTACTCGAGATCAGCTCTGGGGCGCCGACGCGCAGTATCCTTACCAGACTCACGCCTACGACCTGGCGGCGAAAATTCCGACCGTGCTGCACCAGCAGCCCTGCTATTGCTACTGCGACCGCATGGGCCACAACAGCCTCCACAGCTGCTTCGAGGGCACCCACGGCGCGCAGTGTTCCACCTGTCTGAAGGAGCTTTACTACTCCTATCAGCAACACCAGAAGGGAAAGACTGCTACCCAGATCCGCGCCGGCATTATCCGCGGCGAATGGAAGCAGATTGACCTGGCATCAGCCGCGACCATCAACTGAACATCAAAAGGGGGCCGTCTAGATCAAGATGAATCCCAAGCGGAAGCTCAGGCTCATTTTGCTCGGCTGGATGGTTCCCTTTGCTTTCCTACTGTTTTACGTTGTGAAATCGCATCACCTGCCCAAATGGTTCCTTTTTGTTGAGTTTGGCTACTTCGTCGCATTTTTGACTTCCATGACCCTCTACATGAGGCGTCATCCGGAACTACGGCCTTCTACGGAGGACAGTGCGAGACGGGTGGTATGGGTAAACTCCGTCACGCCACATATGTGGACATCGATTTTCCTCTTGGCAGGGATTGCCGTTGCCGTGTTCATCCTTCTCCAGCGCGACCCTCTGGCCCACGCATGGGGGCGAGGTGTCACACCAAACCCCACGCTCATAGCCATCGTTCACGGTGTAGCTTGGGTTGATCTCGTTCTCTTCGTCGCGGGGTTCGTCCGTGTCACCCAGGTTTGGTACCGAAAGAGAAAGGCCGCGAGCGCAAGGCGATAGCCAAGTTTTCAAACAGTGATGCGGGCGACGGCATTGCCCTCGACCCATTGTTTGAGTGATACTTTATAGTTCACAGTTTGAACGCACGATTTCAAGGAGCCTCTTATTACAAAAAGTACAGGAAGAGTTTTGCACATGGCTCAGAAACCTTCGGCGAAGAAAGCGGCCCCGGAAGACCCTCGTTATACGCAAGCGTTGCAGAGCTACGAATCCGGCTTGCGCGCCATGCAGGAGCACAAGTTCGACAAGGCGAAGCCCCATTTTCAGAAGGTGATCGCCGGTCCCAGCAAAGAACTGGCGGACCGCGCCTCGGTCCATCTCAACACCTGCAACCATCAACTGGAGCGCTCCACCGCCAACCAATTTAAGACGCCGGAAGAGCACTACGATTACGCGATCTCGCTGATGAACGTAGGCGATTACGTGACTGCGCGCGAGCATCTGGAGAAGCTGAACAAGCAGGCTCCCAAGGCGGATTACGTCATCTATGGCATTGCCGCGCTCGACTGTCTCACCGGCCACGTCGAGGACTCACTGCGCCGTCTTGATGAATCCCTTAAGCTGAATCCGCAGCTGCGGTATCAGGCCCGCAATGACTCCGATTTCCACAACCTGGCCGAGGATCCTCGTTTCACCGAGCTTTTATATCCGGATCCAGCCGCTGACCTGGACTCGCCCGACGCGGGTTTCCCTGAAGACGAGCCGGTCTAGCTCCCGCCCCAAGGACGACTCGGATGGAAATTAAAACCGGGACTTCTCCGATCGCGGAGAAAAGCGCGCGCGAGCGTGGTCTGCGCGTAGTCGCCATCGGCGGCGGAACCGGCCTTTCCACCCTGCTTAAGGGACTGAAGAAGTTTGTTCTCTCGCCTGCCGAGGTTCCCACCGGACTCTCCGGCTCGGCCGTGATCCGCGATCTTTGCGCCGTAGTAACGGTCAGCGACGACGGCGGCTCCAGCGGCCGCCTCCGCAAAGAGCTAAACATGCTTCCGCCCGGCGACATCCGCAACTGCATTGTAGCCCTCAGCGAAGACGAAGCCCTGCTCTCGAAACTCTTCCGCCATCGCTTCGAAAAAGGTTCTGGTCTCGAAGGCCACAGTTTCGGCAACCTGTTTCTCGCCGCCCTTACTTCCATCACGTCCGATTTTTCCGAAGCCGTGCGCTTGTCTTCCGAGATTCTGCTCACTCGCGGACACATTCATCCCGCCACCACGTCCAACATCGAACTCGAAGCTCTCATGGAAGATGGCACCCGTGTGCGCGGTGAAACAAAAATTACTGCCAGCAAAGGACGCATCCGCGAACTGTTCCTCGTCCCTCCCGACGTACAGCCCATGCCGCAAACCCTCGAAGCCATCGCCCACGCGGATCTCATCACCATCGGTCCGGGCTCGCTGTTTACCAGCCTGATTCCCAACCTTCTGGTGCGCGGCATCTCCGAAGCCATCGTCGCCTCCCCGGCGATCAAGGTCTACATCTGCAACCTGATGACCCAGGCCAACGAAAGCCTGGACCTCACCGCTGCCGACCACATTCGCGCGCTCAACCGCCACGCCCAGCAGCAGCTCTTCGATTACGCATTGATCAACCGCACGCCAGTTTCGCCGGAACTCCTGGCTAAGTACAAACTCGAAAGTGCGTGCCAAATTACCAATGACCTCGATGCCATCGAAAAACTCGGCGTCATCCCCGTGCTCGGCGACTACCTCGAAGAAGCGGGAGTCGCCCGCCACAACACAGCCCGGGTCGCACGGGACCTGATGGACCTGGCCGCGCAGCATCCTGCCAGAGATTCCAAGACCCGCGGCCCCAGCCATAGCACGGCCCCGAACTGATCCCGCGCTGAGGCCCCCATCGAGGCCCTAATCATTGGCACCCATTGCCGGCCCCGCCGCTTGCTCCGCCGCTGGCCCAGGGAACTTTCCCGCCACCGACTTCGTACCTTCATTCGTGAGGCAGTTATGAAGACCAACGTCAACAGTCGAGCTTTCAACAATCGAGCGTCCACGGTCTGGGCCTTGCTGGCAATCCCTCTGGTGGCGCTGGCCTATCCCGTGGTCACGGTAGTCGTGCCCGCCGTTCTTCACGCAGTCGTGCCCGAATCAGTCCGTGCAGTCCTAAGCATGCTGTAAGAAATGGTTGCGCAGGGACACCCGGCTCGGCTGTCCGGTCAAGCGAAGCGAGACCGGTTTCTTCCCTGCTGCCGTGAACCGAGACGCGGTCATCCTCGCCCTTCCCCGCATCAACCAGCTAGAATGTTGTCCCGGACACAGAGAAGAAACCAGAATAGTTTTCGATCTTTCTCTGTCTTTGCGTTTGCCTTCTCTATGCCGGACCTGCCCTGAGCGAGGCCGAAGGGTGTGTCTGTGGTGAAATCGCTTCGTAGGTTCAGCCGCCCGCAATAAATTGAAAGCGAAAACCAAAACGCAGCCTGCGCCCGCCCCACCCTCCGACGAACTCTGGATGGAAGAAGCCCTGCGCTCGGCCCAGCGCGCGCTCGAAGCCGGCGAGGTCCCGGTGGGTGCCGTCGTCGTCTGCGACGGACGTATCGTAGGCCGGGGCTGGAACCGTAACATCACTGATTCCGACCCCACAGCCCACGCCGAAGTCATTGCCCTGCGCGAGGCAGGCGCCGCCGTCGGCAACCATCGACTGGAAGATAGCGAGCTCTTCGCGACAATTGAACCATGCACCATGTGCGCCGGTGCCCTGCTGCATGCCCGCATCAAGCGCCTGGTCTACGGCGCGGACGATCCCAAGGCGGGCGCGGTCCACTCAGTCTTACAAGTATTAAGTCACCCGCAAATGAATCATCGCGTCGAAGTCCGCCGAGGAGTCTTGCCAGGTCGCTGCGCCGAGCTGCTGCAGACGTTTTTCAAGAGCAAGCGTTAGTCGTTGATTGCGATCGTTTCAACTGTTCGGTCGCATGTATTGCGACGTAGGCGTCAGACCTTCCGCTGCCATCTTCACAAGATCCAAGAGGCCCCTACCTGCGAGGAGCTTTCAACACTCGCACGAACTCCAACATCTGCAGAGCGACCCAGCGGCTATACAATCAGTACAGTTACCGTGCAGACTTTGAATGAAGTTTTCTCCGCTCTTTCTGTTCGCCGCCGCTACGAAGTATGGTTTCTTCGTCTCGGACTGTCGGATGGGAGTGGTGCCTGGTGGTTCCGGTATCTGCTGATGAATCCCGGGCGCGGCGGTTGCCCCCGGGACCCACGCGGAATGCCGGTTCAGGTATGGGCTACGTGGTTTCCTCGGGACGGAAAGCCGCAAAGCTTCATTCAGGGATTTCCGGCGAAGGATCTGGAGCTTAGCGCGCGCGGGCAAACTCCGTTTCGTTTTCGACATCGCGACAATGCAATCGAAGAGAATTCCTGCCGCGGCGCCTTGCAAGTCGACGGACGCTCCGTCTCCTGGGATCTGCACTACCATTCCACGTTTCGCGTAACGCTGAGCGACAAAGGCTGGATCGGTTTCTCGCGGACGCCTCATTCCGACGCGACTTTTTCGGGCCAGATTGTCCTCGATGGCCGGAGTTATTGCGGCGACCCACTCGGGTTCGGCGTGCAGGGACATAACTGTGGATACCGGCATCGCAATTTCTGGACCTGGGCGCATGCATATTTTCCTCGGCCTGGCGGTCCTGCGACCACGTTGGAAGCGCTCATCTACGACATGCCTTTCGGATTGATCTTTCGCAAAGCGGTGCTCTGGCACGAAAGCCAGAAGTACGTGTTCCGGAATCTACAGGAAAAGACTAGAAATGCCGACGAGTTCGCGTGGAAGTTTCGTTGTTCCTCAAAAGATGGCCTGCAATTGGAAGCAGCTTTCGATGGCACCGGTCCTTGCCTGCATCGCTTGCCTTACTTGAAAACTAACTGTTCGGGCAGCTTCGAAGTTACGAACAACAGCCTGGCAAAGGCGTCGGTACGGTTGGAACGGAGCCCTGGGGCCTTGGGTGGAGCACCCACTCAGTTAGTAACCACCACCGGCGCGGTTCTGGAGATGGTGGGCCGCTGATTACGCGGTCGGCGGCGGCGTTCGGATGAACGCGCCAGCGCCAGCCGCTCGGCAACGATGGAATACGCTGCCGGATTGAAAGCCATTCCGATGTGCGTACCCGGCACTTCAAAATCGCTGCCGGGATTCCTGGTCATACAGTAGCGCCAGTCCACAATCCCGTCATAACGGCTGTAAACCGCGGTCTGAAGCATGGCATCGGGAACTTCGCGCCGCAGCGAGTCGATAAAATTGCACGTGCAGCGCCCGGTGTAGCAACGGGGCAACACGCCGTCGCCATGTTCCTGCAGGATGCGCAACCGCACCGCATCCGCCGCATGCACTACGGCGCGGTTCGCCACCGTGCCGCGAATCGGCGAAACCAGCGTGATCACGGACGCAATATCTTTCGGCCGCGAACCGGCGATGGAGCGCGCGATCACGCCTCCCAGGCTGTGGCCGATCAGGTGAATCTTGCGGCCGGTCTCCTTCAGCGCTCGTTCGATGGTTTCGCTCACCCGCCGCTGGATCAAGATGTTCGGGCAGTCGGCGTTGATGCCAATGCCAGAAAAATAAGGGCGATAGCCAATGCGTCCCAGCCACGCATGAAGTTCGTTCAGATAAAGATCGGTGCCGAGAAAACCGGGAATGAGCACCACGCCGGACCCATCGCCCTGAGGCACACCAAACCCGTAGTAAACGGGGGTCGCGTGCAGCAGCAGAACCTCAGCGCCGAACAGCGCCTCGGTCCAAAGAGAAGTGTCCGCTTCCGGGTGAGGTTGGGGTGATGCCTTGCGAGACCCGAGCTTCGAAGAACCGTTTAACCGCTTCCGTGTGCGCAATTTCGTCCTGAGCCTGCCCGCAATTCGCGCACGTGCACGCGAGCATGCGCGTCGCGGCGCTTACTTTCCGGCAGAATTATACTGCTAAGTTGGTGGCGACTCCATAGCACGTTTGAGTCAGGAGAAACGATGAGAATTCTTGACGGGAGGTGCTAACCCTTCGCCCGCTTCCGCCGTTTCCCTCGAGTGCCCTTCTCCAGCCGAGCCTCCAGTTCCGCCACGCGCTTGCGCAGGGAATCCATCTCCGGCTCAGCCTCCGCTTTCTGTGGAGCCGGCGCGGTTCCCAGGAACTTCTTCATCATATCCACGGGTGACAGAATAGCGGATTGCACTTCCCCCAAGCGGCTCTGCACCGCGTCCTGCACCTTCTGATACGTATCAAACGCGGATTTCAAATACCACATCACGAATTCCTGCCGCACTTCATCGGAAGCAATGATCAACTGGCGCAGCAGCTCAAGCGGCAGGCCGGTCGGTTTGTCCTTGGCGTCTTCGGTGATGATTTGGGTCAGCGTGACACGAGTCAGATCCTGGCCGGTTTTCGCGTCCACCACCTTGAGCTCCCTGCCCTCGCGGATGAGCGCGGCGATATCCTCGAGATTCACGTAACGGCTGCCTGCAGTGTCGTAGAGCCGGCGGTTGCTGTATTTCTTGATGACCACAGGTGAAGGTTTCATTCGCGATCCCGCCTCATGTTGCTATGCACAAACCAACAAATATATCTTGACACAAGTGCTTGCCGCTCGTATAGTTAACTCGAATGCTGCACTGCAGCATATTTGGAGGCATCATATGGCAGCAACCACCAAGACCGAGACCTCCCGCACTCATCCCGGGGAGTCCTCGTTTGTTTCCGTACTATCGGGTTGGGCCCAGCAGGGCGTCCAGAGCTTCTTTGCCACACAGCGGGTCCTTCTGGATCTTGCCATGCGGCAGAATGCGAACGTCATGCACACTCTGCGGGCGCAGTTGACCGACCCGCACCATTCTCCCACCGCTCTTCTCAGTGAAGTGGCCGGCGAGGGTATGACCAACTTCATCGAAGGACAAAAAGTGCTTCTCGATCTGGGGAAGCAACAGAATGAAATCCTCATGACCGCCGTGAAAGATCGCGTTGGCGACCTCCCCGCGGCCGTTGCTATCACCGATCTGCTGCGCCGCAGCGTGGAGACCTTCATCCACATGCAGGAAGAGTTTCTGAAGATTGCCGGCAAGCAGACTCACAGCTGGGTAGAAGCCGCCAAGGCCGGCAAGCCCTACGAGACTGAGCACGTCGTGGGTTTGGCCCGCGAGGGTATGGAAAACTTCGTGAAGGCGCAGAAGCAATTCCTCGATGTGATCGCCGAGGAGACTGCCAAAGCGACTGGCGGAAAAACTAACGGCGCGGTCAAGAAAATCAAGAAGACCGAGCTCAGTGAACTGGCGCGGCAGGCAACCGAGTCGTTCATTGAAGCCCAGAAGAAACTGGTCGACGTGGCCGGAAAGCAAATGAACTCCAGCGTGAAAACGGCAAGCAAGAGCCTGGAGCTGTTGCCGCCGTTCCCCTACCTGCCGTTGGCTGAGCTGACGCGGGAAGGAGTAAAAAGCTACGTCAATGCCCAAAAGGAGTTGATGGATATCGTGGTGAAGCCGGTAGTTGAGCACAAACACCCGGGCAAGCCCTTGCATCATGCCAGGAAAACAACGCGTGCCCGGAAAGTAAAGGCGGCAGCGGCCGTCGCGTAACTGCGGCGCGCAGCAGCAAGATCTGCAAATGGGGTTGTCATCCTGAGCTGCATATGGCTCGCGCACGGTGCGGGCCATAACAGCCGAAGCTTGCCCTGAGGGAGCCCGAAGGGACTGCTGCACGTTCGCGTGCCCCAGACCGCCGATGAGAGCGCATCTGAGAATGATTTGCTTCGTACGTGTGAACCAGCACGGAAGAGAATGACTGCGAAGCCGGCGCATAAGTACGCGAACGCGGTGGTCCCCCGGCTTACCTCAGGCGGCTTGCCTCAGGACGACCAGTCAACCCAACTGACGATTCCAGCCGAGCGCTGGCAGCTTCCTGTCGCGGATACTGATAACAAACTAACTTCATGCCGAGCAGCCGTCTTGGCGATTTTCCATCGAGGTGAGATATGGCCACTGTTACAGCAACACCCGCCGGCAGAATCTCCGGCGGCAGTTTCCTGATTGAGCAGCGCGAGCCCAGCGAGGTGTTTACCCCGGAAGACTTCACCGAGCAACACCTGTTGATTGCGCAAACCGCCGAGGAATTTGCCAGCAAAGAAATCGTCCCCAACATGGAAAAGATGGAGCACAAAGACTTCGGAGTCACTCGAGAACTCTTGCGGAAGGCAGGCGAACTGGGCCTGAGCGGGGTGGACGTTCCCGAACCGTACGGCGGCATGCAACTCGACAAAGTAACGTCCGCTCTAATTGCCGACCGGATCGCGAAATATGCCAGTTTCAGCACGGCCTGGGGAGCGCATACCTGCATCGGTACGCTGCCGATCGTTTACTTCGGCACGGACGAGCAGAAGAAAAAGTATCTGCCCGGGCTGGCGAGCGGCGTAACCGTGGGCGCCTATGCACTTTCCGAATCTTCTTCGGGATCGGACGCGCTCAACTGCCGCACCCGTGCCACGCTCTCCACCGACCGCAAGCACTATTTGCTGAACGGCGAGAAGATGTGGATTACCAACGCCGGATTCGCCGACCTGTTCATTGTGTTCGCCAAAGTGGATGGCGAGAAATTCACCGCCTTTATTGTCGAGCGCAAGTTCCCGGGATTTTCGACCGGCGCGGAGGAACACAAGATGGGTATCCGCGGCTCCTCCACTTGCCCGCTCATTCTGAACGACTGCAAAGTGCCGGCGGAGAATGTGCTGGGAGAAATCGGCAAAGGACATCACATCGCTTTCAATGTTCTGAATGTAGGACGCATCAAGCTGGGCGCAGGCTGTGTGGGGGCGGCGCGCAATTCGCTCGAAAGCGCCATCGCCTACGCCAAACAACGCAAAGCATTCGGCAAAGTGATTGCCGATTTCGGCTTGGTGCGCGAAAAACTGGCCAACATGGCGGCCGGCATTTTCACCGGTGAAGCCATGGCCTACCGCACAGTCGGAATGATGGACGCTGCTATCGCGCAGCTCGGCGACAGTCACAGCGACATGAGCCAGGTGCGCAAGGTAATCGACGAATACGCCGTCGAATGCTCGATCCTGAAGGTGTGGGGATCAGAGTTCATCGGCTACGTGACGGATGAGACCGTGCAGATCTATGGGGGCTACGGATTCGTAGAAGAGTATCCGGCCGAACGCGCCTACCGCGATGCCCGCATCAACCGCATTTTCGAAGGCACGAACGAAATCAACCGGCTGGTCATCAGCGGGTTCCTGCTGAAACGCGCGATGTCCGGACAATTACCTTTGATGGCGGCGATCAGGAAGCTCATGGACGAAGTGATCTCGGGTGCAAAATACGAAAGTGAGGAAGGTCCGCTGGCGGAAGAGCGGAGGCTGGTTGCGGCCGCAAAAAAGATTGGACTGTTTGCGGCTGGCGTGGCCACGCAGAAATATATGCAGTCGATCCAGGACAGCAAGAGATCCTGGGCGCCATCGCCAACATGGTCATCGAAACTTACGCCATCGAGTCCGCGGCGCTGCGCGCGCAGAAACTGGCGGCCAGCAAGGACGAAGCAGGCGCGGGATATGCCATTGCGATGGCTCGTGTCTACATCGCCGGAGCAATGGAGAGAATCGAGAGCGCGGCAAGGATGGTAATTGCGGCCGCCAGCGAAGGCGATATGCTGCGTTCGCAGATGGCAATCCTGCGACGTCTGTCGAAGTACGAGCCGTTCAACACGATTGCGCTGCAAGAGAAGATCGCACAAAAGGTGATCGAAACGGGCAAATATCAGACGGCGTAAGAATCCCGAGTAACGCGCCACAGTCCGCGCATCGAGCGGAATTTGCAGAAGTGTTCCTGCAGGAACATTTTGTCAATACCAGACTGTACATACAAATGTGTGCACATTGAAGCAACTTGTTTCTTATGTTGGAGTTAGGGCGGAGATTTGTGTGTTGCCCGCCCTCTTAGCTCTGGGCGAAGGGTGACCGGGTGAGCTGGGTTTGGGCAAACGTGGGGTCGAGTTCGCCATGGCACAAACTGCAAAGCCGGTCGAGTTGAGGCCGCAAACCGTGGAGGCTTTTCAGGCTTATATTGATGACGCCGAAGCGGCAATGGAGCAGACACTGGGCCGTGCCGGCTCGTTCCTATGGTCCGACGCGACTCCAGAAATAGCACACCAGATCGGCGCAGGGCAGATTGTTGCGCAATTCTGGTCGGGCGACGGGCCGATCAAAGTGCCGAACGGATTGATCCACGATTGGATCGCCGCCGGGTTCATCGCCGGCACAACCGTGAAAGACGTGCTGGCGCTGATCCAGGACTACGACGATTACAAGAACGTCTACAAACCCGAGGTCATTGCCTCAAGACTGATCAGCCATCAGGACGGCGATTTCAAAATCTACTTGAGGTTGCTTAAGAAAAAGATTTTGACCGTGGTCCTCGATACAGATCATGACGTGCGCTATTCCTCCCTCAGTCGAACGCGCACGATGTGTCGTTCGTATACCACACGAGTCGCTGAAGTCGAAAGTGAAGGAACCCCAAAGGAGCGCGTGCTGCCGCCGGACACGGGTCATGGGTTCCTGTGGCGACTCTATTCTTACTGGCGATTCGAGGAGCGGGGAAACAATGTGCTCATGGAGTGCCGAGCGATTTCGCTGACGCGCGACGTACCGCTAGGACTGGGATGGATGCTGGAGCCCATTATCCAGAAATTTCCCAGGGAGTCTTTGGTCAATACCCTCGAAGCTACACGCCACGCACTTCCTGCAGGAACAACATAGCGCCGTTCTCCTCTATCCTCGCGACCGGGCTCCGAGAACTTTCCATCTTGCCCTCTCCTGTCCCCATGTCCCTCATTAGAGGCAGGCTAACGAGCCTCGTTTCTTATCTGTCTTCTCGCATTTAACCAGTCGCATTTAACCAGTCGCATTCGCCCGACCTAACAAGTGTGACCTCACTCACAGTAACCCGTGACCGGAGATATGGACTCAGCATCGTGCCAATGGTCTAGTAGCTACGGTATCTCCAGTCGGCCAAGTAGTGAGGCACTCATATGGGTTTGCGTACATGGTCAAGATCGGAAGTTGAATACGGCCGAAAAGTTCTGACTTCTGGGCTGGATGGAGCTCGTTCCGGCCGAGAAGCATTTCTTAGTGGAAGACCTCTTACCCCGTTTCTCAGCGAGTCGGTTCGAAATGCGTGGAAGCCTGCTGCTATCGGTGCGGGCATAGGCGTTCTGGGTAGCTGTTCGTCAAGCTGGCGAAAGTCGATTGGCAGGGCGTTGGCGTTTGGTTTGTTGGGTGGTGCCGTCGGCTTTGGCGCGGGAATTGTTTGGGAGAATCGGCGTCTGGTTGCAAGTGCCACTCGTGGCGCGTTGCGGAATATTGACAAGGTGCGCGACGAGCACTGGCTGGAAAAAAATCCGATTGACTACGCCTAGAAACTGAGAATGGTTGTAACCCGGAGATCAGGTTGTTTGACTCACGATTCGCAAGAGCCCGGGACATGTAAGAGCGGAAATGCTTTTCGAGTGTAACGAGCCCTCCTGCTAGACACAGGGGGCACTTAATGATTGCGAGCGATGCAGTACGGGAGCGGGTTCAGATTCCGCTTGCCACAGAAATCCTCAGCGAAGAACGTGTTGCCTACCTGGAAGGACTGATTAATCACGCCCGAACTGCGGCTGCCGTCTTTTCCCAGTTCACCCAAGAGGACGTGGATCGCATCGTGAAGCCGATGGTGCTGGCCGGGCTGGAACAGGCTCAACATCTGGCCCGGATGGCGGTTGAGGAAACCAAACTTGGAGTCATGGAGGACAAGTTCCTCAAGAACATGGTGGCGACGGAGTTTGTCTACAACTACATCAAGGACAAACGTACGGTCGGCATCATTCGCGAATTTCCCGAACGGAACCTAGTCGAGGTAGCTGAACCCATCGGAGTTATTTTTTCGCTCACGCCAATTACCAACCCGACCTCCACCGTGCTTTTCAAGTGCATTATGGCCATTAAGACGCGGAACGCGGTCATATTCAGTCCGCACCCTAAGGCCTGGCGGTGCTGCGCCGAAGCGGTACGGATTATGTATGAGGCCGCGATCAAGCATGGCGCTCCCGAGGGAGTGTTTACCTGTTTGGAGTCCCACACGCTGCAGGACAACGCCTACATGATGAAGCACAAATATGTGGGCCTGATCGACGCCACCGGCGGGCCGGGGGCAGTGAAGGCGGCTTACAGCTCGGGCAAACCAGCGCTGGGGGTGGGACCGGGTAACACGCCAGTTTACCTGGAAAAAACGGCGAATCTGAACACTGCTGTCGTGGACATCATCATCTCCAAGACTTTCGATAACGGAACCATTTGCGCTTCAGAGCAAACTCTGGTCATTGACGACGAGATTTATGACGCCGTGTTGAAGAAATTTGCGGAGCTGGGCGCGCACCTCTGCAATGAGAAAGAGACAAAACTGCTGGAGCGCAGGGTGATCGATCCCGAAACCGGGTTCATGCAGCCCATGGCAGTCGGCCAGAAGGCTACCGATATCGCCCGCTTCGTCGGTTTCTCAGTGAAGCCGGATACCAAACTTTTGATTGCACCGATAAAAGGTGTCGGCCGCGAATATCCCTTGTCAGTCGAGAAGCTGTTTCCGTTGCTCGCGGTCTATCGGGCGAAGTCCACGGAGGAAGCGCTCAAGGTCTGCATCGACGTGAACCATGCCGGCGGTCTGGGCCATACGGCGGTCATTTTCTCGCGTAACGATGAGATCATCCGGAAATTCAGTGAGGTAATCAACGCGGGACGGATCATCGTGAATTCACCGGGCTCCGTTGGCGCGCTGGGCGGGGTTTACAACGACATGGTGCCTACCTTCTCCTTCGGATGCGGCACGGGCGGGGGGAACAGTACTACCGACAACATCAATATTTATCACTACCTCAACATCAAGCGGCTGGCTCGGCGGACACAAGCACACATGTGGTTCCGGGTTCCCAATCAGATTTATTTCAACATGAACGCTGTGGAGAATCTGCGGAATTTTCCGTCGCGCTCCACCATCATCGTTACGAATCCCGCTCTGGAGCACATGGGCCACGTTGAGATCGTGCGGCGCTACATTCCCGAGCAAACTCACGTCCACGTCTCGGTCATTCCTGACGCGGAGCCTGAGGTCAAAGTCGTCATGCAAGGGGTGGAGGCGCTCAACTTCTACGAGGCGGACCAGATCATCGCGCTGGGCGGCGGGTCGGTGATCGACGCGGCGAAGATCATGAAGCTCAAGTACGAGTCGCCGGAAGCCGACTTGGAGGAACTGGCGGCGCCTTTCTTGGATCTGCGCAAGCGCGTGGTCCAGTACCCGACCGAGAAAGTCCATCGAGCGCGGCTGATTGCGATCTCCACGACGAGCGGAACCGGGAGCGAAGTCACTCCGTTTGCGGTGTTGACCGACAAAGAGCATGGACGGAAGGTAACGCTCGCCGACTACTCGCTGAGTCCGGATGTGGCGATCGTCGATCCGCAGTTCGTCATGTCCATGCCGAAAGGGCTCACCGCCGATACCGGCATCGACTGCCTGACCCACGCACTGGAAGCCGGAGTATCGAATTACGCGTCTCCTTACACCGATTCGAACGCGATGCAGGCGATTCGGATGGTGTTCAAGTATTTGCCGGTTGCCTACGAGCACCCAAACGACGAAGAAGCACGCTGCATGATGCACAATGCGGCCTGCATTGCGGCGATGGCATTTTCCAATGCGTCGGTGGGCGTGAATCACGCGCTGGCGCACGCTTTTGGTGCACGCTTCGGGGTCGCGCACGGGCGGGCCAATGCGCTCATGTTGCCGCATGTGATCGCTTATAACGCGTCTGTGCCCAGCAAGTTTATGGCGTCGCCCTACACGCAGGGGTATGTCGCACACAAGAAATACGCCACGGTTGCGGACCTGCTTGGCCTGGGCGGCCACACCACTGACGAAAAAGTGAAGAACCTGGTGGGGGCAACGGAACAGTTGCTGGACCGGTTGGGATTTCCGCGTTCGATCGCCGATCTCGGAATCTCCAAAGAAGAATTTGAACGGGCGATGCCTGAACTGACCGAGCTGGCCTTTGGCGATCCGTCGTGGAGGTCGAATCCGCGGATGCCGTTGATGAGTGAATTGGCTGATCTGTTTTGGAAGGCTTACCAGGGACGAGGTCCGGCGAAGGTGGTCGATGTGTCTCAGCAACAGACCGCTTAGCGATGGTGGAGCGTATGGCGATAGTTGCCGTGTGGCAAAAAATTGACGAAGAACGCGTGGTCCTTGCCATGCAAGAGGCCGGGGAAAAACTGGACAGTGCGGAGGGCGATGTCGTTCTGGATTTTTCTTCGGTGCGCAGGGTTGACGCGAATGCAATGCGGGCGATAGAGGAATTCGCCAACACGGCCGACGACAAAGCCGTCCGGGTTGCGTTGCGCGGCGTCAACGTGGATGTCTACAAAGTGCTCAAGCTGGTGAAACTGACGTCTCGATTTTCCTTTGTGGCCTAAGATGCGCGATCGCGGCGCGCGGATGGAATGGAGAACTGCTATGCAGAACCATCAACAAAGTGACCGTCTTTCCTGGGGTGACACGGTATTTCTGCATCTGGAACGCCAGGGCATGCCGCTTAATGTGGCCAGCGTCAGCGTGCTGGAGGGTGAGATTTCATTCAAAGATTGCCTCCAATTCATCGAGTCGAAGCTGCCACTGATTCCCCGCTATCTGAAGCGGGTGGTCGCCCCGCCGCTCAATATTGGGCTTCCCAGCTGGGAGTACGACCCCAGCTTTGACATCCGGAACCATGTGCACGAGGTGACACTCAAACACGGCACTGATACAGAACTCAAGGCGCTGGCTGGAAAACTCTTCAGCACGGTCATGGACCGGCAGCATCCGCTGTGGGACATAACATTTGTACGGGGACTGAAAGGCAATTGCACCGCGCTCATCTTGCGTTTACATCACTGCCTGGCCGATGGAATTGCGGGAGTCGGAATCATGAGTAAGTTGCTGGACGCGAGTCCGCTGGCACCGCCCTTGCCGAAAAAGAGGATTCGTCTCCGCGTTCCCCCTCCGCGCGACGCAATCAATTCTGTGATGGACGGCGTAGTGACCTCCTACGCTGATTTCGTCAAACGGATTCTTTCCGCGTGGACCGACCTATTGGACATGGCGCAGCGCACTGCAGTGAATGGGGGAAACCTGGTGGCGACGGAGGAGTTTTCCCGTCTGATGCCGGAGATCACTGCCTTCACCGAGCGGATACGGTTCAACGTTATTTACCGCGGTCCGCAGAAGTTTGCCTGGGCTGACATTCCGCTGGCCGATGTCAAAGCCATACGGAAGACCTGCGGGGTCAGCGTGAATGACGTGATTCTCGCGCTGGTGACGGCCACCATCCGGCGCTACTCAGAGTTGCACGGGGATCGGGTGAAGGGGAAACTGCTCCGCATGATGGTTCCGGTCAACCTGCGCGGCAATGACAGCGCGGGTGAACTGGGGAACCGCATCACGATAGTTCCGGTCACCGTTCCACTGGATATTCGCAATCCGCGAAAACTGCTGGCGGCGGTGCATGAGAGAACGGAATTTCTCAAGCGCTCGCATGCCGCGGAGTTAGTCAGCCTGGCGGGTGGCTTGATCGGCATGTTCCCGAGTGCGGTGCAAGGACTCGCCGGGCAGATGTTGAGCCAGTTGCCTATCACACCCTTCAATCTGGTTTGCACGAACGTGCCCGGGCCGCAATTTCCACTTTATCTGCTCGGCCACAGAATGGTGCGCTGGTATCCGTACGTGCCGGTGGGAGGGGAGATGGCGGTGAACTGCGCCATCTTGAGCTATGACGGCAACGTGTATTTCGGGTTCAGCGGAGACGTACATGCCGCACCCGATCTGCGGCGGTTGGAGAGCTTTGTGAAATTGAGTTTCGAGGAGTTGCGGGATGCAGCCAGGATCGCCCCGCCGCAAAAAAAGAAGAGAACGAGATCCCACGAAACGCGACCTAAAGAAGTGAAGACCGCAGCGAGATCCGAACAGGTTGAGACAGTTCGTGTTCCGATTTCTCTTCCAGCAAATCTTCCTTCAGTGGAGTCAAAGCGAGAAACGAAATTAGTACCTCTGACCGAGCAGGAGAAAGTTCACACGCAATTCAATGTTGCTTAGATCGTAAGACTGTGGGGTAGAGACCGTGGTAGGTAGCTACTTTCCCGCGCAAGTGACGGACTGGTTGACCCCCGGAAGAAACCTGTTCCTGGCCATCCACGTTCTGGGTGTCGCCTGCTTCGCTTACATCGTGGAGCGGCGGCTGGTGCCGCTGCTACGGGCCGAACGCGACCCTCGTTTTGACCGGCCATTGGCCCGACTGGGAAAGGTTTGCAAGTTTTGGCTGGGGCAGTGGAAACACCCGCGTTACAAGACGGCTGGGACTTTACACATTCTTATTTTTTCTGGTTTCATTCTGCTGGCGACGCGCGCTTTCACGGTGCTGATTGTCGGGGTCTCCGGGAATTTTGTGATGCCGGGCCTTTCGGGGGAAGTCGGCCGTGTCTACAACATCATCACGGACTACGCCGCCACAATTGTGTTCCTCTGCATGGTCTTCGCTGTGGTTCGGCGGTTGGCGTTTAGACCTGCTCGATATGAGGTGCCGGCGCGGTTTGGCAGAGCGCACAAGGCTGATGCTGTCTTCCTGTTGACGCTGATCGCAGTTCTCATGGTGGCGGACAGCCTGTTTGCCGCCGCGAGGGCCGCCGCTCAGTCTCAGCAGGGGCAACCGGTCGAAGCTCTGGCCGTCCTGTCGTTGCCTTGGATGTTGCAGATCGTGTTCGCTTCGTCTTCCCTGCTCACGCTTCGGGACGTCTACTTCGGAGCCTACCTTCTTCATGAAATCACCTTTTATTTCTTATTGTGCTATCGGCCGTTTGGAATTCAGTTCCACGTCGAAACGTCGTTGTTCAACGTTTACTTCGCAAAACTTGATCGCGGGACGCTGAAGCCGGTGAAGTGGGGGGTGAGCGATGAGCATCTCGATCAAGTGAAGTCATTCGGAGTAAAGACATTCGAAGACTTTACCTGGAAGCATATGCTCGACTTCTATTCCTGCGCCGATTGCGGGCGTTGCTCGGATAACTGCCCGGCCAACACGGTGGGAAGGCCGCTCTCGCCCCGGTTCATCAGCATCAAGGCGAGGGACTACGCCTACCGGCACTATCCGATGATCGGCCGCTCGGGCAATGGCAAGCCGCTGATCGGCAACATCTACTCGGAGGACGAAATCTGGTCCTGCACCACTTGCGGCGCTTGCGAGGAAGAGTGCCCGCTGCTGGTGGAATACATCGACAAGATCGTCGATCTGCGGCGCGGCATGGTCGATCAGGGGAATGTGCCGCAGTCCTTGCAGAAGCCGCTGAAGGCGCTGGAGAGCCGCGGCAATCCTTACGGCAAGATGGAAAAGAAGAAGGCGGACTGGGCGAATGCCAAAGAGTTTCAGCGGGTGTGCCACGTCAAGAACCTGGGCAAGAATGACGCTGCGGAGACGCTCTATTTTGTGGACAGCATTACTTCTTATGACGACCGGATGCAGTCAATCGGACGGGCCACCGCGAAAATTCTCGATCATCTGGGCGAAAATTTCGGGATTCTAGGCGCAGCGGAAAAAGACAGCGGCCATGAAGTCCGGCGGTTTGGAGAAGAGCTGCTCTTCGCAGCGCTGCGCGATCACAACGTTGACGCGATCAAAGCATCCGGAGTGAAGCGAATTGTCACCGCCGACCCTCACGCTTTCAATGCGCTGAAACACGACTACAAAGATATTCCACCGGTGGAGCACATCAGCCAGGTCGTCGCTCGGGAAGTGAAGGCGGGCAAGATCAAGTTCAATACGGTGGAAAACAGAAGCAACGTTTACACCTACCACGATCCCTGCTACCTGGGACGCCACAACCAAGTCTATGACGATCCGCGAGACGTGCTCGACGCCATCCCAGGTCTGAAGCGAGTTGAGATGACCCGCTCGCGTGACCGCTCGTTTTGCTGCGGTGGTGGCGGATTGATGCTGTTCTACGAACCGAAGGAAGAACAGCGTATGGGCGTGAAGAGAGTTCAGATGGCCGTAGAAGCCGGGGCCAACGTGATTGTGACGGCGTGTCCATTTTGCATGGTGAATATGGAAGATGCGATCAAGGTTGCAGGACTGGAAGGAAAGATGACCGCTATCGATCTGGCAGAACTGGTGGATCAGCAAATGGTTCGCGAAGGTCCGAAAGCTACATCAACGCTTGGAGGTGTATGTGGAGATTCTAGTTTGTGCACGACGAGTGCCTGACACATCGGAAAATGAGATTGAACTCAACAGCGCGGGAAATGATATCGAGCGCGACGAGTTGGTTTATTCCATCAATGAGGCGGACAACTACGCGGTTGAAGAAGCCCTGCAGATTGTAGCCCGAGTTGGCGGCAACGTCACCGTGGCCACGGTTGGCGGCGAGGACGACGAAGAGGTGCTTCGCCGGGAGATGGCCATGGGCGCAAATCATGGCGTGCTGATTACTGACGACCCTTTCACCGGATCGGACGGCCGGGGTATCGCGACCATCCTGAAAGCGTTTGCGCAGAAGGGTAACTACGACCTGATTCTCACCGGGGTTCAGGCGGAAGACGGAGCGGCGCAGGTCGGCGGAATGCTGGCGGCAATGTTGGACTATCCGTTCGCTTCGCTGGTGACTTCCATTGAAGTGCTGGACGGCCGAAAACTAAAAATCAGCCGCGAGATTGAAGGGGGTAATAAAGAGATGAATGAGATCGATCTGCCGTGCGTGCTCTCGATCCAGACCGGCATCAACGAACCACGCTATGTGGGAATGCGAGGTATCCGCGCTGTGGCAGCTGTGCCGATACCAACATTCAGTGCGTCGGAGCTCGGGGTTGATCCGGATGCTGTTGGGGAAGCGGCCGCGAAAGTGAAACGAGTGGATTACTTTGTCCCTGCGGTCGGCAAGGGTGCTGAGATGCTCCACGGCAGCCGGGAAGAAAACGTCGAGAGGGTTCTGGAATTAGTCGCAGCCAAAGGAGGGTTAAAATAATGGCTCGAATATTCGCTTACATCGTGCACAGGGCCGGTGTCCCTGACGACACCGCGGCCCAACTAGCGGCTGCGGCCAAGAAAATCGACCCTGCTGCCTTGCCGACGGCCATTGTCACCGGTTGGGGCGCGGACCTGAACGCCGCGAGCAACTCCCTCCGTGCTTCTTACGCTGAGACGTGGAAAGTTTCCAGCGAAGCCCTCGCCTACCCTAATGCGGAACTCGTGCGGCAGGCATTGGTGAAGGTCCTGCCGCCTGGCAACATTTTGCTGGTTGCGCACGAGCATTTCGGAATCGATCTGGCGCCGGGTCTTTCCATCAGACTGAATTCTGCTTTTGTATCAGATGTCGTGGAGATTGCCGGAGTCGAGGCCAGCTTTCTCAACATCGTCCGCCAGGAATTCGGCGGGCAGGTCAGTGCTCACGTTCGTTGCGACATCTCCGCGGGCGCGGTAATCACTGTACGCCCAGGTGCCTTCAAAGCGCCGGAAAGTGCGCCAGTCGCGGGCAGCGTGGTCGACAAGTCGTCGGAGGTGGGTGTTCTGACCGCTGGGCGGCGTTACCTCGGGACCGTCGTTGCCGAAGCGGGTGATGTGGATATCACCAAGCACAGCGTTCTGGTTTCCATCGGCCGCGGCATTCAGGAGAAAGAGAACGTCGCCATCGCCGAGGAACTGGCGGAAGCTCTGGGTGCGGCGGTGAGTTGCTCACGACCCGTGGTCGACGCCAAGTGGATGGAGAAGTCTCGCCAAGTGGGCTCGTCGGGAAAAACCGTCAAACCTAAGGTTTATCTGGCATGCGGCATCAGTGGCGCTTTCCAGCATTTGGCAGGTATCAAAGGCGGTCCATTTCTGATCGCCATCAACAAGAACCCTAAAGCCCCGATCTTTCAGGTGGCAGATGTTGGGGTTGTAGACGACATTCTGGAGTTTCTCCCAGAGTTGACCAACAAAGCTCGAGAAATGCACAGCGTCGCAGCAAAGTGAGGCAAAGCCGATGATTACAAATAAGACCCTGAAATTGAGTTTGAAGTCGCTCAGAGATTTTGCCAAGAAACGTCTGCCCGACGAAATTATTCGAGAACTGGATGAACGCGACGAATGCCCGCTCGAAATCGTCCGGCACATGTGCAGTCCGGACCAGTTGGGAATTCAACTTCTGTTTATTCCCGAAGACTGCGGCGGTTTCGGCGGCGGCGCTTTCGATGTGTATCTGGTGTGTGAAGAAATGGCACGAATTGATCTGGGCGTGGCCACGGCGGTGTTAGCGACATTTCTCGGCAGCGACCCGATTACCGTGGGCGCTACTCCGGAGCAAAAGAAGCACTGGCTGACGCGGATCGCGGAAGAGGGATTGCTCTTTGCCTACGGCGCGACCGAACCGGAAGCCGGCAGTGACCTGGGAGCGCTGAAGACCACGGCAGACAGGGTCACCAAGGACGGCCGGGTCGTCGGCTACAAGATCAACGGAGCCAAGCAATGGATCAGCAACGGCGGAATCGCTGACGCCTATACCGTTCTAGCCAATACGCCCGGTGGTCCGAGCTGGTTCGTGGTGGAAAAAGATACGAAGGGCTTCGGCCACGACAAGCCAGAGAATAAGCACGGCATTCGACTGAGCAACACCGCGGCGCTTGCATTCAGCGACGTCTACGTCGATGCCGACCGGTTGCTCGGCGGAGTGGAGGGTCAGGGGCTGATTCAGGCACAAGCCGTGTTCGGTTACACGCGTCTGATGGTAGCGGCGTTTGGGCTGGGAGCCGGATGGTCGGCGCTCGATCGCGCGATTCCCTACTCCGCTAAGCGCATTCAGGCGGGAGCGCCACTGTCGGAAAAGCAAGGCTACACGCACAAGCTGATCGTGCCCCACGTGGCGCGCCTCGAAGCCGCCCGCGCTTACATCGAAGAAACTGCAGAGCGGATCGACACGGGCGCGGAAGGCAGCTTGAACACCGAAGGCGCGATTGCCAAGTACATGGCTACCGAAGCCGGCAACGCTGCGGCCGATGCCAGTATTCAGGCACTCGGCGGATACGGCTATACCCACGAGTACATGGTGGAGAAGATCAAGCGCGATGTCCGGATCACCACAATCTACGAAGGCACTTCCGAGATTATGGAGATGACCATCAGCCGCGACCGCTGGCAGCTTCATTTGAAAACGCGAGGGCAACACTACCACGAGCAGGCCAAAAAGCTAGAGGAGTTGCATGCTCATCATCCGAATGTGGGTGCAGATAATGCTGCGTTAGCTTTGCACGCCTTAGCCGAGGTGATGGAGAAGGCCCGCGTCGCGCGCCTGACCCGTTATCAACACATTCTTCTGCGGCTGGGCGAGCTGATCGCATTTGCCGAGAGCGCCGGGAGTCTGGCTCGCCGCGCGGCGCTGCTGGATGAGGGCAAGCTCAGTGAGAAAGCCAACCGGCGTTTCGACGCGACCGCGCTGGCGACTTTGAGCAGGGTCTTTGCACGCGAGGCCGCGCTCAAGGTCGGCGGAGAAGGCTTGCGCTGGGTGCTTGGAGCAGCCGGTGTGAAAGACGCTGAAGTGGCTGCGTTCGAAACGAGTCTGGGACTGGCCGCAATTCACCGCGCGCAGGCAGGTCTGATTTCCGATTTGGATTACATCGCTGATGTACTGTACGGCCGCGTGGCGAAGCACATGGAACTTGCCGCGTAGCGTTGAAAGAGAAACTTCATGTGAGCTTCACTTTCTGATCGTCCATGTCCTGCGTGGTAAGAAAACCTGAACCACAGAGGGCACAGAGAAAAGACAGATTCATTTCTCCTTACAGGAGCGTAGTCATGGAAAGCACTTCACACCGAGCCATCGCGATTGTGGGTGCGGGAGCGATTCTACCCGATGCTCCGAACGTCGCGGCTTTTTGGGAAAACATAAAGAACAGCCGTTACAGCGTCACCGAGGTTGAACGAACGCGCTGGGATCCGGCGCTCTACTACGATCCCGATCACAACGCTCCCGACAAGACTTACTCAAAAATCGGCGGCTGGGTTCGCGACTTTGTGTGGGACCCGATGAAGTGGCGCCTGGGCGTCCCGCCGCGTGTGGTGGATGCCATGGATGGGGCGCAAAAATGGGCCATCGCCTGCACGCGCGAAGCGCTGGAGGACTACGGCTACCCGAAGCGTCCGCTGGACGCGGACCGTACGGCTGTGATCCTGGGCAATGCCATGGCAGGCGAGAAGCACTATCTGTCCGCGCTACGAATTTTCTTTCCAGAATACGCTCGCGAACTGTCCGAAACCGCCGGTTTCGCAACACTTTCGGAAACGCTCCGTCACGATATCACCTGCGAACTGCACGACCGGATGGCGAACATCATTCCTGAGATCACCGAAGACACCATGCCCGGCGAGTTGGCGAACTGCATCGCTGGCCGCATTGCCAACATTTTCAACTTCCACGGTCCCAACTATGTGGTGGATGCAGCGTGCGCATCAGCGATGGCAGCGATCAGTTCGGCAATCGAGGGACTGGTGGCGAAGGATTTCGATGCGGTGGTCACCGGTGGCATTGACCGCAACATGGGCGCGACGAGCTTCGTCAAGTTTTGCAAGATCGGGGCGCTGTCGGGAACCGGAACCCGTCCCTACGCCGAAGGAGCAGACGGCTTCGTCATGGGTGAGGGCGCTGCGATTTTCGTGCTCAAGCGCCTGGCCGATGCCGAACGCGACGGAGACAAGATTTACGCGGTGCTGCGCGGCATGGCCGGCGCCAGCGACGGCAAGGGCAAAGGCATTACCGCGCCTAATCCAATCGGACAGAAGCTCGCCATCGAGCGAGCCTGGCAGAATGCCGGGCTGTCACCAGCCACCGCGACTTACATTGAAGGGCACGGCACCTCCACCCGCGTGGGCGATGTGGTCGAGGTGCAGAGCATGGCTGATGTGCTCGGAGGGGCGCATATTCCGCCGCATTCGGTGGCCTTGGGCTCAGTGAAATCGAACTTTGGACATCTCAAGGGAGCTGCCGGTGCTGCGGGATTGTTGAAAGTTGCGCTGGCGCTTCGCGACAAATTACTTCCGCCCAGCGTTCATTGTGAGCACACCAATCCGGACATCGACTTTGTCCATTCCCCACTTTACGTTAACACCGAGTTGAGGCCGTGGACGATGCCGGCAGATACCGTGCGGCGGGCTGGGTTGAGCGCATTTGGTTTTGGGGGCACCAACTTCCACGCAGTGCTCGAAGAATACATCCCTCACCGGCTGAACGGAAACGGCAAGCGGTCCGTGGCAGTCAGCGAGATACGACCACCAGTGAAAGAGTCGACCATGAATGTGAATGATCTTTCCCGCAATTCTACCTCTTCTTACAAGGCTCCTTTACGGGGAGCGCTGCTCGTTGGCGCTGCTTCAGAATCCGAGTTAGTCGAACGTCTACGTGCAGTTGAGCGGGACGCCCGGGCAGGCTACGCACCGGTTCCGGCTGCTCCGGCTGAATCTGATATGCGCGCGACCGAGCGGCTGGCCATTGACTACGCCGACGCTGGCGACCTGATGGCGAAAGCTGGTGCGGCGCTCAAGGCGCTTGCTGCCAAGCAACCAGCCGTGTGGAAAGCTCTGCGCGCGCAAGGCATTTTCCGCGGCCACGGTCCCGCACCCAAGGTCGCGTTCCTGTATCCCGGACAAGGCTCGCAGTACGTAAACATGCTCAAGCCGCTCCGTGCAGTTGAACCGATTGTGGCCGAAACCTTTGCCGAAGCTGATCGCATAATGACTCCGCTCCTCGGCAAGCCTCTCAGCGAATTCATTTTCGTCGACAAAGCCGACGCCGATGCCGTGTCTAAGGCGGAAGAAGATCTACGCCAAACCGCTATTACTCAGCCTGCTGTTCTCGCCACCGATCTTGCGCTCACACGATTGCTGGCCGCGTATGGCATCACGCCGGACTTCACCATGGGACACAGCCTTGGGGAATACGGAGCGCTGCTGGCGGCTGACGCGCTTCCTTTTGCCGACGCGCTCGAAGCGGTGAGCGCCCGCGGCCGCGAAATGACGCGCTTTGCGCCGGAAGACAAGGGACGCATGGCCGCCGTGTTCGCTCCGCTGGCGGAAATCGAGCGAATCCTCAAGTCGGTAAATGGCTATGTAGTGATCGCAAACGTGAACAGCAATCGGCAAGCTGTCATCGGCGGCGCGAGTAAGCCCGTCGAGCAAGCGATGGAAGCTTTTCTGAAAGCCGGATACGACGTGTCTGCGTTATCGGTCAGCCATGCATTCCACACTTCGATCGTGGCTCCTGCCAGCGAGCCCCTGCGGCGGGTGTTGGAGCGCCTGCATCTCGCGTCTCCGCGACTGCCTATCGTCGCCAATGTTAATGGCGAATTCTATCCCACAGGACCAGACGTGGTGCCGCAGATGTTGGATATTCTTGCGCAACAGGTTGCGGCTCCCGTGCAGTTCGTCAAAGGCCTGCGCACACTGTATGACGCAGGCGCACGATTGTTTGTGGAAGTCGGCCCGAAGAAAGCATTGCAAGGGTTTGCCGAGGATGTGCTGGGCGGGCGTGGCGATGTAGTTTCGCTTTTCACCAACCATCCGAAAGTCGGAGATCTTCCAGCGTTCAATCAGGCGTTATGCTGCCTCTACGCCTCCGGGTTGGGCCGCGGGACGCCGGAAGCCGCTTGTGAAACCGCTCCAGCTACTATCGCGGCCGTATCTGTGACAACGCCTGCCGCGACCAACGTGGATACTAGGCCCACTGTGCCGACTAACGGCGATCACTACGTCGAGCTCGGCCAGTTGTTCTCTGATGTGCTTGAGCGAGGCTGGGAGATTACTCACGGCCAGAGGCCCGCTCCGGTTGACCTGCCGGTCGCAATCACGGGAGCAGCGTTAGGCCTGCCCGGCACCGAGAACATCTTTGATGACGGCAACATCGGACGCATCCTGCGCGGCGATCAATTCATTGACACCATCCCCTCCCGCTTCCGCCGCGCCATGGTGGATAAACACATTACGCGCCTGGTAAAGAACGACAATGGCGGCGCGTTCGAGACGATCAGTGATGTCGCGGACGTCATTAAGTTAGCAGGCCGCGGCGGCGCATTCGATCTGGAGAAAGAGTTCGGCGTCTCCGCCGAGCGCGTTGCCGCGCTCGACCGCGACACTCAACTCGCCATTGCTGTTGGCCTCGACGCCTTGCGCGATGCCGGCATTCCATTGGTTCAGCGCTATAAGACCACGACAAAAGGCACGCAGCTGCCCGACCGCTGGGCTTTGCCCAATGCCCTGCGCGACGACACGGGAGTGATTTTTGGCTCTGCGTTTCCTGGTCTGGATTCTTTCGCCGACGAAATGGCGCGCTATTACGCCGACCACTCCCGCCGCGAGCAGATGGCCTTGCTGCAAGCCTTGCGCGCACGGATGGTCGAGACGAATGGCGATTCCGTTGTTGCGTTGGAGATGGATCGACGCATGGAGGAGTTGTGCGATGCCATCGAGAAAGAACCTTACGTGTTTGATCGGCGGTTCCTATTCCGAATATTGCCTATGGGACATTCGCAATTTGCAGAATTCATCGGCGCGCGGGGTCCGAACACGCAAATCAACTCCGCCTGTGCGACCACGACGCAAGCGGTTTCGCTGGCCGAGGACTGGATCCGTGCCGGAAGATGCCGACGGGTGATCGTTGTCACTGCCGACGACGTCACTACCGATCATCTGATCGAGTGGATGGGCGCGGGCTTCCTGGCCAGTGGAGCAGCGGCGACTGACGAAGCGGTTGAAGAAGCTGCCATTCCCTTCGATCGCCGCCGTCACGGAATGATTATCGGCATGGGCGCGGCAGCGCTCGTGGTCGAGAGCGCGGAAGCGGCGCGTGAACGGGGCATCCAGCCCATTTGCGAAGTGGTGAGCGCAGTGACCGCGAACAGCGCGTTCCACGGAACCCGCCTCGACGTCCAGCATATCGGCCGGGTGATGGAGGACCTGGTGAGCAAAGCGGAAACCCGCAGCGGCATTCGCCGTCATCAGATCGCGCCGCAAACCGTTTTTATTTCTCACGAAACCTACACCCCCGCGCGCGGCGGCAGCGCCGCGGCAGAGATCCATGCGTTACGGCACGTCTTTGGGGACAGCGCGGACAAGATTGTCATTGCCAACACCAAAGGTTTCACCGGCCATGCAATGGCGGCCGGCGTGGAAGATGTGCTCGCGGTGAAGGCACTGGAAACCGGAGTGGTGCCTCCGGTGGCTAACTTCAAGGAAGTTGATCCCGAGTTGGGCGCGCTAAACCTGTCGAAGGGCGGAGTCTATCCAGTGCAGTATGCGTTGCGGTTAGGTGCTGGGTTCGGCTCGCAGATCAGCATGACGCTGTTGCGTTGGATAGCAACCAAGGACGGCGTCCGCAAGAGTCCGAACGCGCTGGGATATGCCTATCGCATTGTTGATACGAACGCCTGGAGTGCATGGCTGACTCGTATGGCAGGCCATTCGGCCGCGGATTTAGAAGTGGTTCACCGCACGCTTCGAGTGCGCGACCGGCAAGCGCGTGATCAACGTGCGCCGCGGATCGCGGAACCTGTCGAGGATGCACTTGAGTTATCTCACAAAGCACCCGGCACCTGCAACAATTCTTCACACGACAACACTAAATGCGAAGTCAGCGATCACGCCGCCGACCACCGGCCACGCGGACCAGGTGAAGACACAGGCCACCATGTCCGCGCCTCCAGCATCGGTACCAGCGCCGCCGGTGACGAAACCAGAAACCGAGGTCAAAGTCACCCTACCCGCACCTGCGCTGATCGGTTCTCAGGAGGCAGACCACGACGATGCCGTGAAGGACCGCATCCTGGCCCTGGTCGTGGAGAAGACTGGCTATCCGCAAGACATGTTAGACCTGGATCTCGACCTCGAAGCGGACCTGGGAGTCGACACGGTCAAGCAGGCTGAAATGTTTGCGGCCATCCGGGAGATCTATAGCATCCCTCGTGACGAGAACCGCAAGTTGCGCGACTATCCCACATTGGCGCACGTCATCCAGTTCGTGTATGACAAGCGCCCCGACCTAGCCAAGGCGATTCCGGTTCCACCGGTTGGCGCGGCAACGACAACCGCACAGCTCGCCGTGATGCCCCAGGTAAAACCCGCTGCAAAGGAAGAAATCAAATCCGCTGGGGCACCTGCGGCAGTTCCGCCGACAAACACGTCAGACGATTCCGTGAAGGAGCGCATTCTGGCGCTGGTGGTGGAAAAGACCGGTTATCCGAAGGACATGCTCGACCCGGACCTCGATCTCGAGGCGGACCTCGGGGTTGACACTGTCAAACAAGCGGAGATGTTCGCCGCAATCCGCGCCGCCTACAACATTCCTCGCGACGAAAATCTGAAGCTGCGCGACTACCCAACGCTGGCGCATGTGATCCGGTTTGTGTATGAGAAGCGCCCCGACTTGGAACTTGCTGCGCAACCGTCGCCTGCTATCGCGGAATCACGGGCAGCTGTATCTGAAGCTCCGTTTGCTCCGCTCGCGGTCACGGCTCAACGCCCGACGGACGATTCCATCAAAGAGAAAGTGCTGGAGATCGTGGCGCAGAAAACTGGCTATCCGAAAGATATGCTTGACCTGGATCTGGACCTCGAAGCCGACCTTGGAGTTGATACCGTCAAGCAAGCGGAGATGTTCGCCGCCGTCCGTGCCGCGTACAACATTCCTCGCGATGAGAACTTAAAGCTACGCGACTTCCCTACTCTGGCCCACGTGATCAAATTCGCGCACGATGGATGCGCGCTAGTCGGTGCGTCCACTCAGATTCCACCCATTCCAGCGGAGAAAAATGAACCGGTGACGCAGAAACCATCCACTCCCGCTCCAACAGCGGCTAAGACCGCGCGCCCGACTCTCGCCAGTCTGGACGCGGCGAATCGTGTTCCACGCCGCGTGCCGGTGCCAGTCCTGCGTCCGGGGCTCAACCTCTGCAAGCCAACGGGCATCTCGCTGGAAAGCGGCAAACGAGTTGTGCTCATGGCTGACAAAGGCGGAGTGGGAGAGGTGTTAGCCCACCGTTTACGGAAAGCCGGAGTGGAGGTTCTCCGCGTAGAAGACGCGCTGGATGCCGAAGCGTTGGCGAACCGTCTGAAGGAATGGATTACGGCAGGTCAGGTGCACGGCGTTTACTGGCTGCCCGCCCTCGATCACGAAGGTGCGATTCGCGACATGGCACTGGCGACGTGGCATGAATCGGTGCGCGTACGCGTCAAGTTGCTGTACGCCACGATGCGCACCCTCTATGCGCAGATCGCGCAGCCGGGGACGTTCTTCGTCTCGGCAACACGACTGGGCGGTCAACACGGCTACGATGAAGCCGGAGCAGTGGCCCCGCTCGGGGGAGCCGTCGTAGGCTTCAGCAAGGCATACAAACGGGAGCGTCCTGACGTTCTTGTCAAGGCAGTCGATTTTGAAGCACAGCGCAAGCCGGAGGAAGTCGCTGCCACACTGATCGACGAAACCCTGCGCGATCCCGGCGCGGTCGAGATCGGCTACAAATCCGGACTGCGCTGGACGATCGGGCTGCAGGAACAACCTGCGTCTGATTCGCAACCTGGCCTGGCGTTGGACAGAAACACCGTCTTCCTGATCACAGGAGCAGCGGGGAGCATCGTATCCGCGATCACCGCCGATCTGGCGGCCGCATCCGGCGGCACGTTCTATCTGCTTGATCTGGTGCCTGAGCCAGATCCTGACAATCCTGATCTCACCCGCTTCGTCAGCGACAAAGAAGGCCTCAAGCGTGACCTGTTCGCTCGCATCCAGACACGCGGCGAACGGGCCACGCCGGCACTGGTGGAGAAGGAACTTGCAGCTCTCGAACGAGCCCAAGCTGCCCGCAGCGCGATTGACGCGGTGTCCTCCGCTGGCGGCACGCCACACTATTTCAGCGTAAACCTCACCGAGGCAGATGCTGTGGACAAGGTGATTCGTCAAGTCCGGGAGCGCAGCGGGCACATCGATGTGCTGCTGCACGCGGCCGGCCTGGACCGGAGCCACTCGCTGGCCGACAAAGACCCGCGTGAATTCGACTTGGTCTTCGACGTCAAGAGCGACGGATTTTTCAATCTGCTGCACGCCATCGGCGACATGCCAATCAGGGCGACCGTGGCTTTCAGCTCGATTGCGGGACGTTTCGGTAACGCCGGACAGACGGACTATAGCTCGGCCAACGATCTGCTGTGCAAAATTACGTCGAGCTTCCGGACGACTCGGCCGGCGACACGCGGCATCGCCATTGACTGGACTGCATGGGGCGGGATCGGCATGGCGACGCGCGGCTCCATTCCTAAAGTCATGGAATCGGCCGGCATCGATATGCTTCCACCAGAGGCCGGTATTCCACTGATTCGGCGTGAACTGACCGCAGGAGGGACGCGCGGCGAGATTGTTGTTGGCCAGCGGTTAGGTGTACTGCTGAATGAATTCGATCCCACCGGCGGTCTCGAAGTGAGTGCGGCAGAAGTCTCCGCTGAGAAACACTCGCAAGGACCTATGTTTGGCAAGATCACGAGCATAGGACTCTACAGCCCGCTCACGATTGAGACGGTGCTCGATCCAGCCATTCAGCCGTTCTTGTACCACCATCAGATTGACGGTACGTCGGTGTTGCCCGGAGTCATGGGAATTGAGGCGTTTGCCGAAGCCGCGCTGTGCCTGCTTCCCGGCTGGCATGTCGAAATGATTGAAAATGTGAATTTCCTGGCGCCGTTCAAGTTCTACCGGGGCGAGCCACGGGCGCTGACGGTCGAAACAGTGATTCATCCGCGCGGAGACACCTTGATCTCCGATTGCAGACTGCTTGGCCGCCGGCCGCTTCCCAATCAGACGGAGCCGCAAGTGACCACGCACTTTACCGCGCGCGTGCGACTGACGAAATACGCACATGCATTGGCGACCGTGCCACCACTTGGCGCACCCGAGGGGCAGATGATCGAAGCCGTGGATATCTACCGGCTCTATTTCCACGGCCCTGCGTACCAGGTTGTGCAGCGAGCATGGTGGGATGGAAAACGAATTGTTGGACAGTTCGCCAAGGGCTTGGGGGACAATCATCACCCGTCCGGCCTGCCAACCTTGATGGCGCCGCGCCTGATCGAACTGTGCTTCCAGACCGCCGGAGTCTGGGAGATGGGCGTCGGAGGCCGTATGGGACTGCCGCAGCACATTGATCGTGTCTCCTTATTGCGCGCTCCCGACGAGGCGGAAAACAGGCTGTTCGCTATTGTCAGTCCCAATTTGCGCGCGGGAAGTTTCGACGCAGAGGTTGTGGATGAGAAGGGAAACCGCTACTTGCAGCTCAGCGGCTACCGCACCGTGGCGGTTCCCGGTGCCGTTGATGCTGGACGATTGAAGGCGCTGCAGGCGGCAATGTCATTGGAAGCGGTGGCCGTGTGATCGACCGAACCGCGTCGTCCAATGACCGATCAGGGGCCCTATGAACCTTGAATTTCAACGAGTGGCTATCGTAAATCGTGGCGAGGCAGCCATGCGCTTCATCCACGCTGCCCGCGAGTTCAGCCAGGAACAAGGCATTCCGTTGTGCACAATCGCGCTTTTCACCGAACCAGACCGGCATGCCATGTTTGTCCGCGAAGCAGACGAAGCCGTGTGCCTCGGCCCTGCTCAGGTACTCGATGAAAGCAGCCGGAAGCTCAAGAGCAGTTATGTGGATTATCCCCGCCTGGAGCGCGCACTGGCGGCCGCACGCGCCGATGCCGTCTGGGTAGGATGGGGCTTCGTCGCGGAGCACGCCGCGTTCGCAGACCTTTGCCATGAAATGGGCATTGTGTTCATCGGCCCCGATGGTGATGTGATGCGGCGCGTAGGCGACAAGATCGCGTCGAAGCTCCTGGCCGAGCACGAGCAGATCGAGGTAGCCCCCTGGAGCGACGGCCCGGTAGAGACCCTCGCCGACGCCGAACGTCACGCGGAACGCTTGGGATACCCACTCCTTATTAAGGCCACCGCTGGTGGTGGCGGTCACGGAATTCGCCGGGTTCGTGAGGCCAGCCAGCTTCCGGAAGCCTTCGAGAGCGCTCGCTCCGAAGCATTCAAGACCTTTGGCGACCCGACCGTCTTCATGGAGCAACTCGTTCAAGGGGGAGCACGCCACGTTGAGGTGCAGGTCATCGCCGACCACTATGGAACAACCTGGGCTTGCGGAGTGCGAGACTGCACCATTCAGCGGCGCCACCAGAAAGTTCTTGAGGAAGCGCCTTCTCCTGCGCTTTCTCCCGAACAAGATCAGGGATTGCGCGAAGCAGCAGTACGCCTGAGCAAGGCCGCGGGCTACTGCAACGCCGGCACGGTGGAATTCCTGTACCAGCCGGAAAAGCGACGATTCTTTTTCATGGAGATGAACACGCGGTTGCAGGTCGAGCATCCGGTGACCGAATGCACCACCGGGCTCGATCTGGTCAAGCTTCAGATTCACGTGGCGCGCGGGGGACACCTGGAAGGCGAACCACCGCGGACCACCGGCCACGCCATCGAAGTGCGGCTGAATGCTGAGGATCCCGACAACGGTTTTGCGCCCGCCCCGGGAACGATCGAGCGGTTCAGAATTCTGACCGGGCCTGGAGTAAGGGTTGACACGGGCGTGGCGGAAGGCGATTCGGTCCCCACAGAGTTCGATTCGATGATCGCCAAGATCATCGCCTACGGACAGAACCGAAACGAAGCTCTTTCCCGGCTGCAGCGTGCGCTGCGCGAGAGTGTCGTTGTCATTAAAGGCGGTGCCAGCAATAAAGCGTTCTTGCTGGAATTGCTGAATCGCACTGAGGTACAGCGTGGAGAAGTGCATGTCGGCTGGCTGGACTTGGCATCGACTGAAAAGCACCACCCCCGGCGCTATGCCGACGTGGCTTTAGTGCAGGCCGCCATCGAAGCCTACGAAGCCCAGTTGGGTATAGAGCAAACTCAGTTCTATGCCTCCGCCGTGCGGGGACGGCCTCTGGTGCGGAGTGAGGTGGGCCGGAGCACAGAACTGCGCTACGGCGGGCGCTCCTACGCTCCTAGCAACGTACCGTCTGGGCCCGCAGCGGTACCGGGTCGACGTCAATGGATCGCGGGTTCAGGCCCGTATCGACAGTTTGGGCCAGTTCGAATACTGGCTTACTGCCTTCGGCCGGAGATTCCACATTGTCTCCGTAACCCAGGGATTGACCTACCGCATTGAAGTTGACGGCGTGTTGCACCGCGTCGACCGCGATGATGGCGGCATCGTTCACGCGCCGTCGCCGTCAGTCGTCGTTTCCATCGCTGTCAAAGCGGGCGACCGAGTCACAGCCGGAGATCGCTTGGCCGTGCTGGAGGCGATGAAGATGGAAATGCAAGTTGTCGCCCCATTTTCCGGAAAGGTCCGACAAGTAATGACCATGAGCAATGTGCAAGTGGACACCGGGGCGCCACTTCTGCAAATTGAGCCCGATGCCGGTCCCGATGCCTTGCCCGAATCGGAAGGCATCGTTTTCGGCGCGTCAGACGGCTCTGGCGACTCGGCAGCCACCAAACCGAGCTGCCTCCAAAACCTGGAAGGACTCCGTCAGCTCATGCTGGGCTTTGATGTCGATCCGAAAGACACTACCCGGCTGCTCACCGAATGGAGCCAGACTCGCCCCGAGGGCAGCAACGAAATCAACGAAGCGGAAGACGAGATCCTCAACATTTTTGTTGACATCTGTTCCTTGTTCAAGCGCGACCCTGAAGTTAACCACCGCGCCAGCGGTGAAGAGCCGAGCCCTGAAGCCTACCTGTTTTCGTACTTGCGCATGCTGGAAGACTGGTGGAGAAGGACTTCCGCCGGTCTTTGTCGGCGGGCTTCGCCGCGCTTTGTCCCATTATGGCGTTCAAAGTCTGGATCGCTCGCCAGAACTGGAAGAGAGCCTGCTCTGGATTTACAAATCCCATCAGCGCGTCGAGCAGCAGATCGCCCCGGTTATGGCTATGCTCGAGCGTCGCCTGCGCTCCCTCCAGCGCCTTGCGCCACCCGCTGAGGAATCGTTGCGAAGGCTCCTTGACCAGATGATTGCCATGAGCAACGGGCAATTTCCCGCGGTCAGCGATCTTGGCCCGCGAAGTTCGCTATCGCTACTTTGACCAGTCCGCTGTTCAAGCAGGCGCGCAAGCAAGTCTACGCGCAGGTGGAGCAGCAACTCGCTTCCATGGCTGCCGATCCGGATGCGGCAGACCGCCACGAGCGCGTCCGCGCCTTGGTCGAATGTCCGCAGCCTCTGGTAGCGCTCCTCGCCTCCCGCTTCGCAGCCGCGGATACTCGCCATGCGCAGGCTGATGTTGGAGGCGATCACCTGGCGGTACTATCGCATCCGGACGCTCGAGAACTTCCGCTCCTTCACCGTTGAATGGCCATTGCTTCGCATCGGGCGAATACGATCATGAAGGTGCGCGAATTCATGTCTTCACCACGCACGCGGAATACTTACAGTCTCTCTGAGACATTGCGCGCGATGTTTCCGTTGCTTGAGAAAACGCCGGCCGGCTGTGACATCGTCATCGACGTTTATGCCTGGCATTCGGGACCACTGAGCGATCCCGAAGTTACCCAACAGGAAGTTCAATCGGTGCTCAATCAGGCGCACTTTCCACGTTCAATTCGGCGCATCGTGGTGGAAGTCGCGGGTCCGGGCCACGCTCAGGGTGCGGGCGGCATGCAGCACTTTACCTATCGGCACGGCGAGAACACCTACCGGGAGGAGAAGCTCTATCGTGGATTGCATCCGATGATGGCCAAGCGGCTGCACCTGTGGCGGCTCAGCAATTTCAATATTGAGCGGCTGCCTTCAGCGGAAGATGTTTACCTGCTCCACGCCGTTGCCCGGGATAACCCCAAAGATGAGCGCCTGATCGGATGCGCCGAAGTGCGCGACGTAACGCCGGTACGCGACGAAACCGGCCGTATCGTCAAATTGCCGCATCTCGAGCGTATGTTGACCGAAGCGATTGCCGGCATGCGGCTATTTCAGTCACGACGGCCGGCCAATAAGCGCCTCTATTGGAACCGGATATTCCTCTACGTCTGGCCGCCCCTCAACCTTCAACGCGACGAATTGCACGACATCGTACGCAGGCTGGGGCCCGCGGCGGAAGGCCTGGGCCTGGAACAAGTAGTGGTGCGTGCCCGCATCCCAAGTCCGGCAACCGGCGAATTGCGCGATATGGTGGTGCGCATTTCGAGTCCCGGTGGGGCGAGGGCTGCTCATTACTTTCCGGCCCGCGGACAAACTGCAGCCCATCAAACCGCTGGGCGAATATGAGCAAAAAGTTGTCCGCATGCGTCAGCGTGGACTGATCTATCCCTACGAAATCATCAAGATGCTTACACCCTCGCTGGAGAACACACGGGCAGATTTTCCCGCCGGCGATTTTGTTGAGTATGATCTCGATCCCGAAGGCCGGCTGATGCCGGTGGATCGCCCCCATGGACAAAACAAGGCCAACATCATCTGTGGGGTCATTCGCAACTTTACAGCCCGATATCCCGAAGGCATGACTCGGGTCATGCTTCTGGGCGATCCCAGCAAGGACTTGGGTGCCCTCGCCGAATCTGAGTGCCGTCGCATTCTTGCGGCCCTCGATCTCGCGCAGCGCATGGGCGTCCCGCTGGAATGGTTCCCTATCTCAGCCGGCGCCAAGATCTCGATGGACAGTGGAGTAGAGAACATGGACTGGATTGCCCACGTTCTGCGCCGCCTGGTGGAGTTCACGCAAGCTGGTGGTGAGGTGAATCTCCTTATTAACGGAATCAACGTAGGGGCCCAGCCTTACTGGAACGCCGAAGCCACAATGCTCATGCACACCCGCGGCATCCTGGTGATGACGCCGAAGGCGGCGATGGTGCTCACCGGCAAACGCGCGCTCGACTACTCGGGCGGCATCTCGGCCGAAGACAATCAGGGCATTGGCGGATACGACCGCATCATGGGCATCAACGGCCAGGCGCAGTACTGGGCGCGGGACATTGATGAGGCCTGCCACATTTTGTTCCGACATTACGACCATACCTACATAGCGCCGGGGGAGCGGTTCCCGCGGCGAGCAGAGACCACGGATTCCATTACGCGCGACGTGCAGGGATATCCTCACGGCAGTGAGGAAGGGTTCACGTGCGTGGGTGACATATTGTCGAAGGTCACTAACCCTGGGCATAAGAAAGCTTTTGACATTCGTACCGTGATGATGGCGGCGATCGACCAGGATCACGTGCCCCTGGAACGCTGGGCAGGCATGCGCGCCGCGGAGACCGCTGTAATTTGGGACGCGCATCTCGGCGGCTACCCGGTCTGTCTTATCGGCATCGAATCCCGACCGGTGGCACGGCTGGGCTTCGTCCCAGCCGACGGGCCCGATCAGTGGACCTCCGGGACACTGTTCCCACAGTCTTCCAAGAAGGTGGCGCGTGCGATTAACGCGGCCAACAACAATCGGCCCGTCGTGCTCCTAGCCAACCTGTCAGGCTTCGACGGCTCGCCCGAGTCGATGCGCCGGCTCCAACTCGAATACGGTGCGGAGATCGGCCGAGCCGTGGTGAACTTCAAGGGCCCCATCGTCTTTTGCGTGATCTCCCGCTACCACGGAGGCGCGTATGTGGTTTTCTCGCGAGCCCTGAACAAGAATCTGGAAGTAGCGGCGTTGGAGGGCACGTACGCCTCTGTCATTGGTGGCGCGCCTGCGGCAGCGGTTGTTTTCGCCAGCGAAGTCGAAGCTCGTGCTCGTAAAGACGTTCGACTCCAGAACCTGACTCAAGTGATAGCGAAGGCCGAGGGTGCCGAGAAAGGACGACTGCGTGCCCAGTGGGAGGAGATCTTTAAGGTTGTGCATTCCGAGAAGCTGGGCGAGATGGCCGCCGAGTTCGACCACGTTCACAGTGTGCAACGCGCCCTCGACGTGGGCGCCCTGAATCGTATCATTCCGCCCGCCAACCTGCGGCCTTATCTCATCAATGCGGTGGAGCGGGGGATCGCAAGAGAAGAAGAACTGAAACCCGGGAAGCCTGTTCTTCAAGTGGTTGAAGCAGCTTAGTCCCCGGAGAGGTTGTGTTCGATGAATGTGTATTGGCTGGAACAGATCCACAGCGATGTACCGCAAGGAAATGATTGGCTAAGCGCACGTGAAACAGCATGTCAGCACGCTCTCCGCTTTGCCAAACGGCGCGCCGACTGGACGCTCGGACGCTGGACGGCGAAACGCGCGCTGGCCGCTTACCTGAAGCTGCCTGCTCAGCTCCTGGCCCTCGCGAAAATCGAAATACATCCAACGGCGTCGGGAGCACCCGAGGCGTTTGTCGACGAAAGACCCGCTGCTGTGGCTATTTCAATCAGTCACCGAGACGGTAGAGCTATATGTGCCCTAGCACAGTTCGGCGTCGAACTGGGTTGTGACTTGGAAGTGGTCGAATCTCGTAGCAAGGCTTTCCTCTCCGACTATTTCGCAGTTGGGGAACAAACGCTGGTTTCGCGAGCGCCGACTGCAGACCAAGCTCGGCTCGTGACGCTGCTCTGGAGCGCAAAGGAGAGCACGCTCAAGGTGTTAAAAACCGGACTTCGGCTGGCTACGCGGAGTGTGATCGTCAGCCCCGAATCGTCATTCGACGTCAACGGCTGGAGCCCGGTACAGGCCCGTTACGCAGGCGGCCGGATCTTTCACGGCTGGTGGCGGCAAACGGATAACATCGTGCGAACTCTGGTTGCTGATATCCAAGTCGGCTCGCCGATTCCGCTGAGCCTGGAAACTTATTCGGCGGACCGGGCCTCCCGCTGCGCGTAGAAGATTGGTGAGATGCATGTCGGCGCGGATCAGTCTGAGCGGTCCAATTCGCTATCGGGTTCGTGGCATCGGAGAGTTGCGCGGATCGATTATCGGAGTGTCAGCCCGCCGAATGCTTAAAGGCCCGCGCCGGCCCGGCTGGAACTGGTTTGTGGAAGTCGCGACCAGAATGCTGAAGAAGCAAGTAAGCACCGCCATGAAAATGCGCGATGTAAACGAGTCGCGCCACTATTTGGATTCGATGGTGATCAGTTCACAGGCCCTGTCGGAGGTAAACATCAGACCCATCGTACGTCCGAAGTTCAGAGGAAGCTGGTTCTCCGAAAGCTTGCTCTCCAGCAAGAACACGGAGCCGCAGGTGACTCTCCTTTATCTTCATGGTGGCGGGTACTCGTTTTATCCGCAGGCGTATGCGGACTTTATCGCTCAGATCACGCTGGCAGCTAAGTCAAGAACGTTTGCTCTCGATTACCGCCTTGCGCCGGAGCATCGGTTCCCAGCCCAGCTTGAAGATGCGCTCCACGCCTATCGCTGGTTACTGGAGAGCGGCACTGATTCTGAAACTCTTGTCGTCGCTGGAGACTCGGCTGGTGGCAATTTGGCATTGGCGCTCCTCTTGGCGGCACGCGATTCGAATCTACCGCTGCCGTCGCTGGCCGTTGCCCTATCGCCGCCAACCAACTTTGAGATCGACTCGTTCCCCAACCAAGAGTTTGACTGGATCACCGAACCGGCGCTCCTGTGCTGGCGAGACTGGTTTTGTGATCCTGCGCAGCGCCGGGATCCACTGGTCTCGCCTCTGCGGGCCGACCTGCGTGGTCTCCCGCCTATTTATATTCAGGCTGGGTGCTGCGAGATTCTGTACGACAGCATTCGGGAATTTGCCGATCATGCCAGCGATCAAGGAGCGGATGTCGTCCTCGAAGGCTGGGAAGACATGACTCATGATTTTCAGATCTTCGGACGGGATGTGCCGCAGAGCGCCGATGCGCTGCAGCGCATCGGCGAAGTTATCGCGGCCCGGGTTCGGGGCCGTCAGGCGAAAGAGAAGAATGAAATGACTTCGTGCTGAACGGCAGACAGGATTCTGCCCATTGCTTCCCTCTGTGAGGAAACACGATGAAGAAACTTCCCGAAGTCGAAGAAGCCAAGGCTCTGATGATCGAGGCGACGGACTGGTCGGTGTTCCGATGGCTGTTTGAAAAGCGCAGAGTGCGCGAGACTGCAGACCAGGCCAACGCGGCGTTGGACAAATTGAACAAGGCGGTCAAGGCGCGCTGGAACGCCGACATAAAGGCCGCTTACAACGAGTTGGCTCCGAAAGCAGGCCGCGCGCCACGCCGCCGGACCGGTGAACCGGCGTCTCAGATCACTGATCCTCAAATCAGGCTGTACGCCGAAAAGGTGAAGCAGGCGGACGACGCGGCCCACCGGGCCAGAATCGATGCCGAGGAAACCTTCGACGAAGCGGAGAGGCTGTTGAATACCGCCTTGGCGCGAGATGGATGTCAGAAAGCTATTCATCAGTGGGAGCTCGACGAAAAAGCGATCCGAGCCGCCGAAGCCCCTCCTGTTTCTACGGCGCATCGCCCCACAGAGAACGACTCCACCAAAGCGAAGCTCTCACGCTTGGCGGTCTAGCAGGCGGCAGTGATATGGCTCTCGGTCACGATTCATTCCACACCGGTCAACCCGACAACCATCGTCCTGACAACGCCGGATCCCAGAAGCGTCCTTTCGATTTCGACTTTGTCGTGATCGGATCGGGATTCGGGGGTAGCGTTTCCGCTCATCGGCTCGTGGAAAAAGGCTATACGGTAGCGGTGATGGAGATGGGGCGCCGCTGGTCTCCGAACAATCTGCCCCGCACCAGTTGGTCCATCCATCGCTGGTTCTGGCGTCCGAGACTCGGTCTCCGCGGCTTCTTTAACATGCGACTGTTCCGGCACGCCACCATCTTTCATGGCTGCGCCGTCGGCGGCGGATCCATCACCTATGCCTGTACCTTACTTCCTCCTCCCGAAAAAGTGTGGACCTCGGGATCATGGAGTAGCTTGGCGAATTGGCAATCGGAAATGCCCCGTCACTACGAAACCGCCTCGAGCATGTTGGGCCTGACAGAAAACAAAATCCTTGGACCTGCTGATCATCTCCTGAAAGAAGCGGCAGAAGCATCGGGCGTCGGGAACACCTACTACTGCACCAAGGTGGGCATCTTCCAAACCGCGGACGGAACTCCGGGTCAGACTCTCCCTGATCCATTCTTCGGAGGGGAAGGTCCAGCGCGCTCCACCTGCATCGGCTGCGGCGGTTGCATGATAGGCTGTCGCCACGGCGCCAAGAACACGCTGGATCTTAATTATCTATACCTCGCAGAAAGGCACGGCGCGAAAGTTTTTCCCGAAACCAAGGTCGTGGATGTACGACCGATCGAGGGCGCGAGCGATGGCAGCGCTGGCTACGAAGTCTCGACGGTGAGTTCCATAGCCTGGATTCGTCGCCAACCGCACCGCTTCACCTGTCGTGCCGTGGTCTTCTCTGCCTCCTCTCTGGGGACGATGGAGCTTCTATTTCGACTCAAAGAAAAGGGGTCTTTGCCGGCGGTCAGCGGCGAACTGGGCAAGCACGTACGCACCAACTCCGAGTCGCTCATTGGCGCGCGCACACCCGGCTATTCCCAGGATTTGTCGCAAGGCATCGCAATCGGCTCCGGCGTTTATATTGATGAGCATACTCACATTGAAGCAGTCCGCTACCCGCTTGGTTCCGACGCCATGGGGTTTCTGACTACGATCCTCACGGATGGTCGTCCTGGTCCGAGGCGGATTGCGTTGTGGCTCAAGAACGTCATGGGATCTCTGCTTCGCCACCCGTTCAAGACAATTCGTGTATTGCAACCGCGGGGTTGGGCACGGGAGTTTGTGATCCTGCTTTGCATGCAGGCACTGGAGGGAGAAATCGAGATGCGCTGGCAACGTCCCTGGTTCTGGCCATTCCAAAAGTCTTTGGTCAGCCGGGGCGAGAAAGTGCCAACCTATATTCCGAAGGCCAATGAGTTTGCCAAGAAATTTGCGCAACTCACCGGCGGCTTCGCCATGAGCATGCTGCCGGAGATTCTTTTCGATGTTCCCGGCACCGCGCATTGCATCGGAGGTTGCGTGATCGCCGATTCACCCGTCCACGGCCTTGTGGACCATCGCCACCGCGTGTTCGGTTACAAAAACATGTACATCTGTGACGGATCGGTGGTCGCGGCTAACCTCGGCGTGAATCCCAGCTTCACGATTACTGCGTTGAGTGAGCGGGCCATGAGTTTCATCGCTCCAAAGGCAGAAACGGATTGGAATGATGCAGCCTCAGCCATAGTTCGTGCCGAGGCTCATGCCGACGCGGGTTGAGTCGTGACAGCGCGCGCGAGCCAGCGCTCGACAATAGCTTGTTCCCCCTTGAGCCAGATCCGGCTGGGATAAAGTGCGGCGCTGCATTGAAGAGTGATCCAGTCCCGGGTCAGCAGAGGCGAGCGGAACTCCTCGCGATTGGCGATCCAGTGTTCCGCAACATGACGCGCGATCGCGAAACTCATCCCTGCTCGCCCGCCTTTGATGTCGCCCAAGATCCCATCCAGTGTGATCATCACCTTGGACAACATAATCAACGCTCCAGGAAACTTCACTCCTTGGAGCGCGACGCGTTCGAGAAGGCGCATGGCATCCACTCCGCTGGGCAAATATCGTACGGGCAGGACGTCAAGAAAGCGCGTTACGATCTCGCCAATCCTCCTCTCACGTGTCGAAGCATCCGGAATGCGCCGCTCGCTAAGCGCCACAATTGCGTTGCGCGTCCCCACCGGATCGCGCAAGCTCACCATCAGAAACAGGAGCGCCAGATGGCGACGCTGCTCGCGGCTTAAACGCTCCCTCAAGGCCCAGTCGATGATCGTCAGTTCGCCGGTGCGGTTGTTATAAAGCAGATTGCCGGCATGCGGATCGCCGTGAAAAATCGCGTCTTTCTGCGCCGACAAAAGCGGGACCGCCACCAGCGCTTCAATCAGTTGCTCGGCAACCTTCCGGCGCCCAGCCGCCGAGAGTCGGGCCGCGGCGTTCGTCACTTTGATTCCATGTTCCTCCGTGAGCGCCGTAATCCTCGGAGTGCATAGCGGCCGAATTAGTTTCGGCACGCGTACTCCAGACATGGATCGATAAAGCTTCCCTGCCTCCACCAATGTCTTCTGCTCGCGCACAAAGTTGACTTCGTGCTGCAGCAACCGCCGGACTTTCCGGAACGTATCAGCGATAAGATTGGGTGGAAATCCGTAGTTGTGATGCCGCTCTCCAAAATACTGGGCCAGTCTCTGCAGATAGTCCATGTCTTCGGCAAAGTAGCCGGGGATATGAGGCTTCAGGACTTTGAAAACCCCGCGCTCACGCCGTCCGCTCTCGGGATTTCGCCAGGTAAAGCGCACAACCGCACTGACGCTGGCCTCCGACAGGATGACCGGCGCGATCTCCACCGCGTACGCATTTAGCCGCGATCCCAGATCCCGCTGAATGATCGTGCGCATGTCCTCGGGCCTTACGTCGCGAATTCCGTTTTCGAGCCGGGCCAGCGCATTCCTCAGAGCCGGACGCAGATGCCGGTTGCGTGCGATGACCTGACCAAGTTTTTGCAGTCCGGGAACTTTTGCAATCAACCGCAGCAAACGTTCTTCGGCAGACGTACTTTCGGGAAGCTCGAGTTGCTCCAATAGTTTTGGAGCGAGGCGCTCCGCAGACAGGCGCGCCACCACAAACGTCATTGCGTCCCGCACCGGCGGGCGCCACTTCACATACGCATCAGGAACTAATCTCTCGACCGGAACAATGCCTCCGACAATCCATCGTGCCATCGCTTCCCGCAACGATCGCCCCGCGGGACTTCTCAACATGTCTTCAATGGCATGCGTGCGCTCGTCCGCCGTGGCATTTTGAGGCAGGAAGTCAGCAAGGGCGGCGCGCAACTGTTTCGGCAGGAGCTGGCGCAATCCCGTCAGAATGACGGCAGCATCGAACGTGGGGGCTGCTGCACCGGATGATTCGATTGCGCTGGCCCTGCCGTGACCAACATCAACCTTTTCAGTCGGCTTTGCTGTGTGGGCCATAGCGCCCGCCTGCGATTCGTGATCTGGCGTTTCCTTTTCAAGGATCCGCCGCTACGTCAGCGAAGTAACTTCTGCTTCCTCGTACAGGTCATCGATTTGCTTGCGATAGCGGTCCTCAACAGCTTTGCGGCGAAGTTTCGACGTCGGCGTGAGGACGCCATCAATGGCGGTGAATTCGTCCGGCACCAGCAAGACTTTTTTCAATGTTTCGAAGCGAGCCAGTCCTCGGTTCACCTCCGCAACGATGCCTTCGTAGAGATCCTTGACCTTCGGATTGGCAACCAGTTCTTCCCGGGAGGAAAAAGATATCTGATTGGCCCGAGCCCAATCCTCTAGTAGAGGAAAGCACGGAGAAATCAGGACGAAGGCGAATTTCCTGCGGTCTCCCAGCACCACTGCAGTTCCGATCAGGGGATTGAGCTTGATGGAATTCTCGATCGGCTGCGGCGCAATGAATTTTCCTCCCGATGTCTTAAGCAGATCTTTCTTCCTGTCGGTGACCGACAGAAATCCATCGTCATCCAGCTTGCCGATATCTCCGGTTTTGAACCAGCCGTCCACAAATGCATTGCGGGTCTCCTCAGGCCGGTTCCAGTAACCGCAGAAAACTGAAGGACCACGTACCAGAATCTCTGAGTCGTCCGCAATCTGCACATCAACATTGGACAGCGGGCGCCCCACCGTGCCCATCCGGTGAGCGCACGGTGTGTTGATCGCAATCACCGGCGAGGTCTCGGTCAGGCCATAGCCTTCATGGATGCGAATCCCAATGGTCGCGTACCACGCCGCCAGTTCCTTCCCTAAGGGCGCTCCACCGGAGATAAATATTTCAACTCTACCGCCCATGCGCGCCCGCACCTTCGAATAAACCAGCTTGTCGGCCAGCTTCCAACGGAGGTCCGTAGGCACTTCGCCCGCCAAAACCCTGGAGCTATGGGCGCGACCTACCGAAAGAGCCCACTGATAGATCCCTCGCTTCGCAAACCCCTTAGCCTTCTGTTCCACCTGGCTGTAGATCTTCTCGTACACGCGCGGCACTGCAACAAAAATTGTGGGTGACACCTCCGACAGAGTCTGCGGCAACTGTTCGATGAATGGGCAATAAGCCAGCGTCACACCGCGATACAGCAAAGCCCAATCGGCATGGCGGGCCGTCACATGCGACAGCGGGAGAAAGGAAATGCTGACTTGCCCCGGGTGGATATCAAATCCGTCCAGCGAGTGCAATACGTTCGCAGTCAAATTACCGTGAGTCAGCAGCACGCCCTTTGAGGTGCCGGTGGTTCCCGAAGTGTAAATGATCGATGCCAGATCGTCAGCGCCAATGGTTCGTGCACGCGCCTCCAGTTCCAGATCGCGATCCGGGCCATCGAGCATCCATTGCCGGATGGGCACTGCGGCGCCAGTTTTGACGGGATCCGTCACTACTACTAACTCCACGGCAGTTTGATGCTTAATCGAAAGCACTTTTTCCAGTTGCTGCTCCGTGGAGACGACTACAACCGTTGCCCCGGAATCGCTGAGGATGTGCGCGCACTGTTGCGCTGTGAGCGTCGAGTAGATCGGCACAACGACTGCGCCCAACAAGAGAGATGCGAAGTCCGCGACTGCCCACTCCAGCCGATTCTCACTCAGGATGGCGAGCCGATCTCCCTTAGTCAGGCCCCAATGGTTGAGTGCTCGCGCCACGCCAGCCACATCCCGGTAAAGTTCTTGCGCACCGATCGGAGCCCATCGGGTTGCATCGCGAACCAGCATCACCGGTTCCCGGGTACGTTTCACGATCGTAAAAAAGATGTCATTCAGAGTTTGAAGCTTCATGGTCAGGCCTCCTGACTCCAGGCTAGGAGAGGACTAGGAGACCACTCGCCTTCTTCTTGAGGTTCTCAACGCGATTCGAGATGGTGGCATACGCGGCTTCCGCGTGACTGCAAGAGGAGCACAATTAATTATCGCCAGAAAACCGAACAATTTGCAGTGATGCCAGTCACTGCACGGTGTCCGCCTTAACGGGGTTAAGTCATGCTCTCCGGATTCGTGGCGGCGGAAAGAGTGGGGCCCCGTATCAGAGCCAATTTTTCTTGAAGAACACAGCTTTCGAAAAGAGTCATTGCTGATGGAAGATGGCTAGGGCTCTCGGGCCGGAGGTTCTAGTCGCCACCCACCCGTCGGTGCGGCGCTCGGTAACCTAGCTGCATGGAGACGTGTCGCGCAGCGTCCTTCAATGCCTCAAGAATGCGCGGCATCGTCTGCGCATTCACCTGGTTGATCGTGCCGCTCAAACCGATACTCGCCTCGATGGCGCCACTCTGATTGAATACGGGCGCGCCCAGGCAGCGTGCGCCCATGTTGTTCTCTTCGTCGTCGACGGCGTAGCCCTGCGCGCGTACCTTCTCCAAATCCTTCAGCAGCCGCGGCACGGTCGTAATGGTCTTCGGAGTTCTCTTTTCCATGCCGCTGTCGGCAAGAATTTTCTCCAGCCTATCCTGCGAAATATGTGCCACCAGCGCCTTTCCTACGCTTGTGGCATGGACCCGCATGCGTCGGCCCACCCAGGTATCCATGCGGATAAATCCCTGCGGTTCCACTTTCTCAATGTAGACCGCTTCCGGCCCATCTAGAATCGCCAGGTGGCACGTGAGATTCGTCTTTTCCATCAGGTGGCGCATGATGGGAAGCGCTACTTCCCGCACATCGATCCCGCTCAGCGCCCCCCGGCTCAGGCTCAGGATCTTCAAGCCCACGCTGTATTTTCCCGTCTCCGCATCGCGCTTCAGGTACGCCTGCTTCTCCAGCGTGCGCAGGATGTAACTGGCAGAACTCTTTGGAATCTGAAGCTTACGGCTGATTTCGGCGTTGCTCAGGCCGTCCGGCTCCTGCGCCACCGCTTCCAGCATGGCCAATGCCCGCTCGACGGCGACAGACGGAGATTCGTGGATGGAAGACATTGCCAAATCGTTATGGTAGCAAATCATCGCCCGCCAACAAAATGAATATGTGTTCACCATGTTGAACATCGCTCTTGACCCGATCCGACGGCTGCTTTAGGATCGGCCAGCATTATGAATTAGAGTTCAGCCTATTGAACATTCGTAGCAGGAACCCAGGAGCCCGAAGCATGACGCCAACTGCAGTAACCACGCCGGAACAGGGCACACTTCTCAACCGCATGAATACTGCACCGCCTGAATTCGATCCCGCCCGCGATCTTCCCGCCGGTTTCCTGGACTTTTTTCTGCCCTTGCACCGCGCGTTCACTCCGCGCCAGCAGGAACTCGCCCTGAAGCGCGTTGAGGTACTCCAGCGATCTCTCGAGGGCGGCAAGCCGGCCCATCGCTTCCCTTCGGACACGGTGCGCAACGGCTGGCGCATCCCGCTCCCCGAATGGTGCCAGGATCAGCGCAATCAGATGACCGGCCCGGCCGACGATGCGGAACTTTGCGTCAAGATGTTGAACTCGGGCGCTCCCGGCGTCATGCTCGATCTCGAGGATTCCTGCGTCAACGAGTGGTCACATCACGAACTGGGAATCGCGAATATCCTGGCTTGCCTGCGCGGCCAACTCAGCTACTACGACAAGAAGCGCGACCGCACCGTGACCATCCAGCCGAGCAGCACGGTGATTTTCACACGTCCGCGGGGACTGCACCTGAACCAGGCTGGAATCATTCCCGGCGAATTGGTTTCTGCTTCCCTGTTCGATGTCGCCCGCGTTTTCTACGGAATCGATCCCGCCGAGCTCAGGCACCCGCTATGCATCTACATTCCGAAATCTGAGTCCTCCGAAGAAGCGCTGTGGTGGCGCGATCTGTTCCAGGCTCTCGCCCAGCGGCGGGGCCTGCCTCACAACTACATCAAATGCATGGCGCTGGTGGAGTCCCATCCGCTGGCGTTTCAGATGGAAGAGTTCACCTACAACCTGCGCGACCACATCATCGGACTCAACCTGGGACGCTGGGACTACATGGCCAGCCTGATTCACTTCAATCTCGACGACCCCGAATGGGTTCTGCCCGACCGCAACACGATTCCCTACAACGTTGCCTTCTTTCAGAACCTGCGCGAACTGATGCCCGAAATTTGCCATCGCCGCGGAATTCTTGCGATTGGCGGCATGACCGCGCTCTATCCCAGCCGGGAAGATGCCGAATTAAACACCCGCGCCCTGGCCATTCTGGAAAAAGACAAGAAAAACGAAGCCGACTGCCTCATGGACGGCGCCTGGACTGGCCATCCTGACCAGAACGCCATCGCTGTGGCGCAGTTCCCTTTCCCGAACCAGTTGCAGGCCCGGACGAAGACCGCCAGCCGCTACCCAGATTTGCGGCCCGCACCGGTAAATGTGGGCGCGCGTACTGTGCAGGGCACACGCGCCGCGGTGCGCACGGTCATCCGTTATCGTCACGGTGTGCTCAGCGGCAGAGGCGCCAGCCTGCTTGACGGCTATATGGAAGACCTCGCCACCGACCGCATTTATCGCCTCATGATCGCGCAGCGCGTGTTGCACCGCGATCTGGTCCGCATTGAAGACGACGGCCGCGCGGTGAAGCACACGCCCGAGTTTGTCACCCAACTGTTCGACGAGGAACTCAACCGTCTGCTCAAGGAACTTCCTGCAGACACCTCACCAGAAGAAGCCGACCGTTTCCGCCGCGCCCGCGGAATCAGCGAAGCCATGATCGTGAACGGAGAATTCAACCCGGCCTAAGCCACCTACTCACCCATAGACCGAGAAACATAGACCACCAACAAAGAAACACCCATTTTTCAGGAGAAATGCACATGTCGGCCAACGGAAACGGACACAGCAAGCAAGCATCAACTTCCCAACATGAGATCGAGCACCCCTTGAGCGAGAAGGAACGCGTCAAACAGTACTCTCTCGCCCAAGCCGCACTGAACCACGATTGGGCGACCAATCCGCGATGGAAGGACATCGAGCGTCCTTACACTCCGGAAGATGTGCTGCGTCTCCGCGGCTCGATTTTCATAGAGCACACGCTGGCCCGCATGGGAGCGGAACGACTGTGGGAACTTCTGCGGACCGACCCTTACATCAACGCACTGGGAGCGATGACCGGAAATCAGGCCGTGCAACAAGTTCAAGCGGGCCTGAAAGCGATCTACGTCAGTGGATGGCAAGTCGCCGCCGACGCCAACAATGCCGGCACGATGTATCCGGACCAGAGCCTGTACCCCGCCGACAGCGTTCCCAATCTTTGCCGGCGCATCAACAATGCGCTGCAACGCGCGGACCAGGTTCACCACGCGGAAGGTAAGGTGGCTCCCGCCCAGACTTGGTTCGCGCCGCTGGTTGCCGACGCAGAGGCCGGCTTTGGCGGTACCTTGAACGCTTTCGAATTGATGAAAAGCATGATCGAAGCGGGGGCGGCCTGCGTTCACTTCGAAGATCAGCTTTCTTCTGCAAAGAAGTGCGGACACCTTGGCGGGAAGGTTCTGGTTTCGACCGCTGAGGCCATTCAGAAACTTGTGGCAGCGCGACTCGCATCCGACGTGATGGGTGTGCCCACACTGATCATGGCTCGCACCGACGCCGACAGCGCTCACCTGCTCACCAGCGACATCGACGCGCGCGACCGCGCGTTCTGCACCGGCGAGCGCACGCCGGAAGGTTTCTTCTGCATCCGCGGCGGAATCGACTCGGCCATCGCCCGCGGCCTTGCTTATGCTCCTTATGCCGACCTGATCTGGTGCGAAACCTCGCACCCGGACTTGGAAGAAGCGCGCCGTTTTGCCGACGCCATCCATGCTCAGTGTCCCGGAAAGATGCTGGCCTACAACTGCTCACCCAGCTTCAACTGGCGCAAGAATCTTGATGAAGCCACCATTGCGCGCTTCCAGCCCGAACTCGCGCGCATGGGATACAAATTCCAGTTCGTGACCCTGGCGGGTTTCCACGCCCTGAACCTCAGCATGTTCGAACTGGCGCGCGGATACAAACTCGCAGGCATGACCGCCTATTCGCGTCTGCAGGAAAAAGAGTTCAGCCGCGAAACCCAATACGGATACGAAGCCGTCAAGCACCAGCGCTTTGTGGGGACGGGATATTTCGATCAGGTGCAGCAGGTTATCAGCGGAGGGTTGGCATCAACCATGGCGCTGGCCGAATCCACTGAAGCGGAGCAATTCACGGAAAAGAAACCGCTGACCAGGTCGGAGCGTGGTCCCGATTCGGCCTGTCAGCCCATTCTCGGCGACTGTCCGCACACCCGAGTCATAATCGACTTCGGTCCGGAAGAGATGCTGCTGCCGTCGGGCGACTAAAGCCACCGCAGTAACCGCGGCGAACAGGTGCCCACAACTGAATGCGATGCGACCACTCCCGCGCCAGTGACGCCACTCTAAATTACGAACCCTCGACGTGGCGTTCCGGCTGGCTGTTAATGACGACAAGGGGCAAAAAGAAAACTACCCCCCGTGAAAGGGAACAATAAAACTGGCGGAGAGAGAGGGATTCGAACCCCCGATACCCGTAAAGGTATACACGCTTTCGAGGCGCGCGCCTTCAGCCACTCGGCCATCTCTCCGCGTCGCCTGGTTTCATTTCATTTTATCAGGGAAGCTTGTTGGCTTCGGATTTTCCATCCCGTCTCACTGAACTGACCACGGTGCTCGGGCTTGGTCCCTTTAGAAAGGCCGTTTGCGCCTGACATCGGTACCGCCGAAAGTAAGCTGAGAGCTATACCTCCGCCTCGATTCGTGTCAGTCCGATGGAAGCGTGATCCTCGGAACATAAGATCCACTCTTCTGCTCGGTCTGACGCGGGGCTTGACTATCCTACTGATCTGCGAGAAGCTATCGCCATTTGGGCGGGCCGTCACGCGGTAGCCCGCAGCTCCGGGAGACGGACCTGGGATCGGCAATCTCATCGCTTATTGTCGCAGCCGAACGAGGGGACAGGCCCGCTGCGGAAGCATTGTTCGCTGCCCTTTATTCCGAGTTGCATCGACTGGCCAAACGTGAACTCGGGCGACGCGGCTTGCCGGTGAGCCTTGGCGCCACAACCCTGCTGCACGAAGCGTACCTGGATATGTCTGCACGCGACGGCCCGTCGTTTCCCGACGAGGCGCGATTCATGGGATACGCGGCTCGAGTGATGCGAGGACTGATTATCGACCATGCCCGAGAACGGCACGCCCAAAAGCGTGGCGGCCTATTCGAGATTACTTCGCTGGACACCGAAGCGATGGAGAACGCGGTGGACCACCGAGAGCTCGTCCGGATCAGCGAAACGTTGGACGAGCTTGGAAAAGTGGAGCCCGCCCTCGCCGAGGTCATCGACTTGAAGTTTTTCTGTGGCTTCTCGTTCTCGGAAATCGCCGCCATGCGGAACGTATCAGAACGCACGGTGCAGCGAAACTGGGAGAAAGCGCGCATTTACCTGCATCGGAAAATCCGCACCGATTTATCGCTCTGAGGAATCGCGATGTCCACACTCAGCCCCGATCAGTGGCAGGCTCTAAGCCCATATCTGGATCAGGCACTGGCCATGACCCACGATGAGCGTGCCGCGTGGCTGTCCCAGCTTGGCGAGCAGGATCCCGCACTGGCCGCCCAGTTGGGAGCGCTTCTCGACGAACACCGGGTGCTGGCACAGGAAGGTTTTCTGGAGCATGGGCGCTTCGCGTTGCCGAGAGCCGCCGGACTCGCGGGCCAGAAACTTGGTCCGTACACGCTGATCTCGCAGATTGGCCAGGGCGGAATGGGAACCGTCTGGCTCGCTCGCCGGAGTGACGGCCGGTTCGAGCGGCAAGCTGCGGTGAAGTTCGTGAGCATCGCACTCGCCGGGGGCGCGACGGAAGAGCGATTCAAACGGGAAGGCAGCATCCTTGGCCGGCTCACGCATCCCCACATTGCCGACCTCCTCGATGCCGGCATTTCCTCCGAGGGCCAACCCTATCTCATTCTCGAATACGTTGACGGCACCACCATCGATGAGTATTGCGACCAGCACAAGCTTGGGGTGGAGGCGCGCGTTCGCCTGTTTCTGGATGTGCTGGCCGCGGTGGCGCACGCCCATGCCAATCTGATCGTGCATCGCGATATCAAACCTTCGAACGTGCTGGTGACCACCGGCGGTGAAGTCAAGCTGTTGGACTTCGGGATTGCCAAACTCCTGGAGGGCGAGGGCCAGACGGGTGCCGCGACTTTGCTTACGCACGAAGGTGGTTCGGCTCTCACTCCTCAGTACGCTGCGCCCGAGCAACTTACGGGCCGGCCAGTTACTACTGCTACTGATGTTTATGCGTTAGGCGTCTTGCTTTACTTGCTGTTGTCTGGCCGGCATCCCGCGGGCGCTGCGCATTCCCCGGCGGAACTGGTCAAGGCGGTGCTCGACACTGAGCCGCCGCGGGTTTCGGACGCAACTACTGCGGACACCGAGCTCATCGCCGAAAGGCGTGGCGCCACTCCAGATAAGCTTCGCCGCGGACTGCGAGGAGATCTAGACACAATTGTTGGCAAGGCTCTGAAGAAGGATCCGCAAGAGCGCTACGCTTCAGTCACCGGGTTTGCCGACGACCTTCAGCGTTACCTGCGGCACGAACCGATTCGCGCGCGACCCGACACCCTGGCCTATCGCTCCGCCAAATTCCTCCGCCGCAACCGCACGGCGGTGCCGTTAACCGCCATTGCTATTGTGCTTGTAATTGGGAGCCTCTCCACCGGTCTGTACGTGGCGAACCGGCAACGAAAGATCGCCGAGCAGCGTTTTGCGCAAGTACGACAACTGGCCAACAAGTTCATCGAACTCGATAACAAGATCAGAGGCTTGCCGGGTTCGACAAAAATCAGAATGCAGATGGTCACTGATTCGCTGCAATACCTGACCTTGCTGGGCAGCGACGTTCACGGCGATAAGGATCTCGCACTCGAGATCGCCTACGCCTACGTGCGGGTGGCCCATGCTCAAGGCGATCCCACATCACCCAATCTCGGTCAATTCGTGGAAGCTGAAGCGAGCCTAAACAACGCATCAAGATTCCTGGATCCTGTCCTGTCAAAGGACCCCAGTGATCAGCGGGCGCTCTTCATCGCCGCCACAATTGCTCATGATCGCAAGGCCTTGGCCGACTACCGGGGCGATCGAGCAGAAGGCCTGAAGAATGCTGCTATTACCGCTTCGTTGATCGAGCGGTTCTTGAGCACTCACCCGGTCGAGTACCATGACCTCTACAGCATGAGGTATTTCTATGTAAACGTCGCAAACACTTACTTAGGTGTGAGGCGGCTCGATGACGCAATCCGATATTGCCAGCGAGCATTGGACGTCCCGGTACCGGGACCTAACGCAAGCGCCATGCGCGGAGGCGCACTCACGGTAATGGGATATGCGCGTTGGCAGTCGGGCGATCTGGATGGAGCTCTGAAGACCACTGTCGATTCGACTGAGCTCAAGAAAGCCGAGGCCGCAGAGGGACATCCGGCTCTTCGCATCAATCTGGCGAACGGGTACGACCAGGAAGGCATGATCCTGGGCCGTGCGGATGCAGAACCAAGCCTTGGCCGTATTGACGAGGCTCTCGCCGATTTTCACAAAGCGTTGGATATTGCCGAGGATCTCGCGCAAAAAGATGCCAGCGATTATCTCAGCCGCGCTAACGTCGCAACCGCAAGCCTGGAAATTGGCAATATCCTGCGTCATCGAAACCCGCAGAATGCGCTCACGATTTACGATCATGCACTGGCGCGCATACGCGAGGCCAGGAGCAATGTCAGCGCACAACGGGATGAAGCTGAGCTGCTGGCGGCCTCCTCCTATCCCCTGCGCTGGCTGGGCCGAGACAAGGAAGCCAATCAACGCATTGCCAGAGCTTTGGAGCTGCTGAAGCAAGCCGGCCGATACCCGGCAGACAAGATTGAGCCCATGAGCGACGACTATGATGTCCTTAGAGCCGAGGCCGATGACTATGCCGAGACCGGCCAAATCGCCAAAGCGCTCGAAGCATACCAGCAACTGTTGAATAAGCTTATGTCGTGGAACCCTGATCCACAAAATGATCTCCGCGACGCGACTTGTCTTTCCCGTACATGGACGTCGCTAGCCGATCTTCTCCGCCGCACAGGGCGGAAAGACAAAGCCCTGCAGCTCGAGGCCCAGCGAGGAGAACTCTGGAAGCGTTGGCAGGCCAAGCTTCCTAATGCTCGTTTTCTGCTGAGCCAGTCGCTGAGCCAGATCAGTCCTCCGCCAGCGTTCCTCCGAGCCGCCAAATATTAGAGAGATGGTCTCAGCCAAACCTTCCCGGCCGGGGTTTACAAGTTCCAATCATTATCGGGAACTTTGATGTGCGCCATGACGTTGACCTCCTCGAAAATCGTTAAAACAGAAATTTCAAGGCCACTTGAATTACTCGCGGGCTTACGTCCTGCTGGATTTGCCCGAATGTTGGCGACTCGATGTCGCTGACTGGCAACCGGAAATTGGTATGGTTCAGGAGATTGAACAATTCACCGCGGAATTGCAGCTCTTTGGATTCCGTCAGCCGAATGTTCTTGAAGGCCGAGGCGTCCCAGTTCACGTATCCCGGGCCCTGGACTACGTTGCGGCCTTCGTCCCCAAAGACCTCAAACCGGCCGAGAGGATCCGGCTCGAGTTGCTGAAAGGCGCCAACGTTAAACCATTCCCGAGGCGTGCGCGGACCGGAGTTTGGGTTGCCAATCAGATTGGGACGGTTCGCGGAAAACCCGGTGATTTCCGGCGCCTGCCCTTGCAGCGAAACGTCGTTCGAGTCGAAGACCGTGAAAGGCCCGCCACTCATCGCTGTCACAATTCCGTTCAACTGCCAGTTGCCGAGAACGCGCCCATACCAGCTATTGGAGCGCTGCAGGAAAGGAAGAATCCACTGATAACTGAATACCAAACGCTGGTGGGAATCGAACATGGACCGCCCGCGCTCCGCCGCGAGATCGAAGGGGTTCTGTGCCAGATCGTTCTCCCCTGCGACCGGTTGCGAAGCCGAGCCCGTAATGTTGAAGGACGAAACGTCATCAATGGAATGCGACCACGTGTACGAAGCAAGGAACGAAAGCCCGCGACTGAAACGCTTGCGCAGGCTGGCTTCCAGGGCGTTAAAGCTGGAGTTCGAGACGCTCGCGATTTCACCGACCGAGCTGTAAATGCAACTAGTCGGCGGGTCTGCCAAGGTGCATCCCGAATACAGGCGACGGTTGTTTACGTTATTCTCGGTGGAAATCGGGCATGGTGGGCTTTGTGGCGCACAAAAGGCGGCTGAATTACTCAAGCCCGGAACGAAGACGGCTGGGTCGCCTTCGATGAATCGCGGAAGACGCACACCAGTCGTGCCCACGTACCCGACCTGGAGTAGCCAGTCCTCGCCGAGTGATCGTTGTATGTTCAAATTCCAATCCTGCGCATAAGGCAGATGCAGGTTGCGAGCGACCACGAGCAACGTCATCGGCTCGGGGAAATCCTGACTGAAAGGATTCGCCGTGTAAAACGGATTGGCAAACGAGTTGACGGGGAAACTAATCTGCTGCGTTTTGAGATAAGGGGGGGAGCTTACGGGATCCTGCAGCGGTCCACCCTCGCCCGTGTAGTAAGGCTCGTAGAAGATTCCGTAGGCCGCGCTGACCACTGTTTTGGAGTCTCCGCGCGGATCCCAAGCCAAGCCTACGCGCGGGGCAAAGGCGGTTTTCTGGGTTGGAATCAAGCCCGCAGACACGCCCGGATCACCGGGATAGAGAAGTCCCGCGGGAGCGTTAGGAAGCACCCGGGACTGCGCTCCGGGAACGAAGAGATTCACCTCGTTGTTGTTCTCGGTGGAGGGGAAGGGCAGCTCGTAACGAAGTCCTAGGTTCAGCGTCAGGCGAGATGAGACCTTGTAGGTATCCTGGCCGTAAGCATCCAGAGCTCGATCGCGGATTTCGCGGGCAAAGTTACCGCCGCCCTGCAAAAAGACCACGGGATTACCGGACAGGAAGCTGGCAAATCCGTCGCTGTACGGGAAGTTGGCAAATACAAAGAAGCCATTGCTGGCGATGCCCTGCAAGGCATTGATCTGGTCGCGCCTGTATCCTCCGCCAAATTTCAGCTCGTGGCGGCCGTGGACCCAGCTCAGAGAACCAGAGAGGTCAAACGTATTCTGAAACGTGTTGCGCGGTCCCGTGATGGGGTCGCCTACCGAGGCGTATCCCCCGACCTGAATAAAGGGAGGCCCGGCAGCTGAAGGCAGAGTCGGAGTGTACTGGAACCCAAGGTCCGCCGGCGACTCGTGATTCAGATGTTCGTCGAGGAGGAAAGTATTGCGCAGGAAGGAAAAGCGCGCGACGCCGACCGTGGTTGGCGAAAAAATGTGCGTCTCCTGCGCGACAAAATTCTGTGCCCGGTTATATTCGCCCACCGGAAAGCCGGGAACATTGGCGCCCACCGGCGACAGCGGATCCGTCGTCGGGCCACTGCTATACATGTAGCGGAAATTCAACGTGTCGGCGCGGGAAAGGTAATGGTCCAGGCGCACTCCGAATTGGTTATTGTTCTCGATCAGGGTTTGCGTGGCAATGAATCCATTTTCTCCAACGTTTGGCACAGGGAAAAACGGCAACACGTTGGTCGCAATCGGATCGATGGACGTCAGCTGGTTGTTCGGAATCGGGACCGGCTGCGGGCCTTCGGCGAAGTTTAAGAGCTGCCCGTTGAAGTCGGGAGCGCTCGTTGTGGTGTTGGTACAGATACCGCCCACAAATGCGTCTCCAGGAATAGAAGTGCAGAGCTGACCAAAATTACCCAGCCTTTCCGCCACCGAAGGCACGGTCGCAGGTACGCTCTCACCCTGCCGGTTGCGGAAGCCTTCGTAATATCCGAAGAAGAAGGTTTTGTCCTTTAGAATCGGGCCGCCGAAAGTGGCGCCGAACTGGTTCTGCTTTAGGGGCTGGACGCCTTGCGTGAAGTAATCGGACGAATCCATTGCATCATTGCGCAGGAATTCCCAGGCGGCCCCGTGAAAGGAATTGGACCCCGAGCGCGTAACGATATTGGTCGTAGAGCCGGTGTTGCGCCCGAACTCCGCATTCGCGTTATGGCTAAGAATTTTAAATTCGGCGATCGCGTCGATCGGCGGCTTGAGCACGAATCCGCCGTCCACGGAGCTCTCATTGTCGGCGCCATCAATCATAAAATTGTTCGATTCGGGCCGCTGGCCATCCACGGCATAGGCCTGGTTCTGTCGTGCCGGGCCTCCAGCTTCGAGCAGTCCGGAGGTCAACGGCACCACGCCAGGCTGAAGCAGTCCGAGCTGAGAAAAGTTGCGCCCGTCGAGCGGAAGATCGAGAATCTCGTGCTCCATCACGGTTTCGCCGAGACTACTCACGGTGCTCTGCACCAGAGCGGCATCCGCGCTCACTTCAACCTGCTGCGTCTCCGACCCGAGTTTGAGGTGAATGCCGACCGTCGCAGTCTGGTTGACGTCCAGCGAGATTCCTTGCTGCAAGTAGGTCTGGAAGCCTTTCGCCTGGGTCTGCAACTGGTAGTGCCCAATCGGGAGTTCGACCAGCACGTACTCTCCCTGACGGTCTGTGATCGCAACCCGTGTTAACCCGGTTTCGATCTGCTTTGCAGTAACGGTAGCAGCCTGCACAATCGCGCCGCTCGGATCGTTCACAGTTCCGCGAATGCTTCCTGTGATTTGCTGTCCGGCAACATTCACACTTGTAAGCAGGGCCATCAGGAACAACGTTAGCTTTCTTGCGCCAGGCATGCTTCTCCCCATTTGTCTTCACGAATCACGATTGATTTCGCAAAACGATCTCTCGTCGAGCGTTCTGGAAAACGCGCGAGAGAAATCCCCCACAGATTGAAGTGCGGCGACTATAGGGATGCTTTGCGGCTGGGTCAATAATCTGAAAGCAGTACCTGTTTCGATCACTAAGTGAAAAAGAAGGCGTGCGTAGTGTTTTCGTATTATTGCGGCGCTACTGTTTTCCCAGCTAACTTGTCGCCACTCCACTCTATATTTGTTACCGTGGTATCAGTCGGACGCGGACGGGAGATTGAGACACCGGATGAGGGAGTAACCCGATCATTTAATTAATTGATATGAATTCAGACAAAAATGCAAAGCATTCGTCAGGCGCAGATAGCACTTCAACCCCGAAGCCGGCCACGAAAATTAGGATCATTGAGGACGCGGAAGCCACCGGAGAAACGGCTGCCGCTTACGACTTCTGGCGAGCCGGGTCTGGGAGACAGCAAGTTCCCGGCATCATCAAGTGCTTTGGCGCGCGCCCTGACTTCCTGCGGCGAGTGGTTGAATTCGGAAACACAGTCCACTTTTCGGAGGGGCATCTCTCACGGCGATACAAAGAATTAATCGCGAGCTATGTCTCCTATTTGAATCGCTGTCCATATTGACTGGACAGCCACTCCTACTTCCTGCGTGTTCAGGGAGCACCTGATCAATGTGTACAAGCCATCGTCGACGGCAAGCTTGACGAAGCGGGCCTTACATCGGCGGAGCGCGCCTTGCTGGATTACGTCAAGCTGATCACCGATGCCGCGTATCGCTCGACCGCTGAGGATGTTCAGAAACTTCGAGACGCAGGCTGGAAAGAAGATCAGATCGCGGAAGCTGTCTACATCACCGCAATGTTCGCATTTTTCAACCGCGTTGCCGACGCATTCGGAGTTCCTTCGCAGGACTACCTCGAAACCGGGAAATTGACGCCTTAAGTGCTGATCGTGTTCTCTGGGTCTTTGCGCAATAGGTTCACTCAGCTGCGAATGAATCTGAATAGCGAGGCAGGAAGAGGTTCGTCACCGCGGCGAGTCCCAGCGCTGCCGCGAGGAGAGTCAGCAAAGAAGCATAGGAACCGGTCGCGTCGAATGCACGCCCCAGTATCACGGGACCGATGGCTCCAGCGGCCGCATAAAACGTCCAGGTGAGACCGTAAAGAGTGGAAAACGCACGCAGCCCAAAATAACGCGTCAGCAGGTACGGTGTAATCGCGGCTTCGCCTCCAGCGCCAACACCAATCAACGCGGCGGCAACGCAGCCCGCAGGAAAGCTAACCGCCCGAGCGAGCAGAAAAATGCCTAGCGCAGTAATCAGGTTGATTCCAAGCGCAACGCGTGGCCCGAAAAATCGATCCAGCAGCCATCCCACAACAATCCTGCCAAGCAGGCTTGATCCACCGAGGACGGACGCACATAGCGCCGCATTTCCGGCAGTCAGACCTCGATCGGTCAGCAACGCGGAAAGGTGAGTGATCGCCCCGTTCATGCTGATTGAACTCACGAAGAGAATGGCGGTGACGATCCAGAAGGCAGAAGAGCGGAGCCCTTGCTGCCATGTCATTCCAGAATGGGCAACCGGAGCGGACTTGGGCCCGGTCATTCCGCGCTCGCGAATGTAGCGCCAACTGAGGGGCAAGCCGAGTAACAATGCCAGACCTCCGAGTGACGCGTACGCTGCACGCCAGCCGGATCGGCTGATGATCGATTGGGCGACGACGGGTAGAATCATCGCGCCCAAACCGGCGCCAACCATCACGAAGGCCAATGCCGTCCCCAAACGTCGCCGAAACCATGTGGAAATCGATCGCGAATAAGCCAGATGAGCCGCGCCATTCCCCACTAAACCCAACGCGAAGCAAGTCATATAAAATTGCCACAACCCGAGGCGCAACAACGACAACGAGACAATGGCGCATCCGTATATCGTCATGCAGATAAGAATGATGCGGCGAGGACCGAAGCGGTCGATCCACCGCCCCAGCAATGGGGAAATGACACCCAAAGTCACGGCGGCGATGGCGAAGCCGCTTGAGATGGCCTCACGGCTCCAGCCGAATTCCGCAGCCAGCGGCTTCACAAAAACGGAAAATGTATATACGAATAGCGAACCGAATCCCGCCATCACACCAAGACACGCCGCTAACACGACGCGCCAGCCGTAATAGCCGAGGTCGAATTCACCTGGGCCGGGCACACTGCCCGCTCGTTGCGTAGGCACGTCTGCTTCAACACTCCCCGTAAAGGACTCGTCGCTCATTGGTTGATTTCTTGATCTCTATCTCTGCGCCATTTGCAGGAGTCGGATGATACACGAAGCCCTTAGCGGGCATCTCTAGCACTTTTCTAGTAGTACCGCGGCTTGAGAATCGTTGGCGGTCGGAAATATTTCTTCCTGTGGTGAGCCAAAATCGACCCGGTTTCCGCTTTAGACAGTAGCAGGTAAGAGCAAGGCTGCGTTTGGGCCCTAGCGCACGGAGGAGCGAATAAGCTTGTAGTTGCCTGACTCCGGCTCTGCAGGCGCGAGAGCGAACATGAATTTTTCTGGCATGCGCTTCTCGGTTCCGTTATGACAAACAAACTTGGAGGTGAAAAATGCACCAATACTATTACGGCGGAGAACAGGCGTCGGTGGAAGCGGCCGACGTGGATGCGGCTTGGAAGTCGGAGCCGCGGGCACTAACACTTTTGAATCGAGCGTTCGAGATCTACTACGACGCTTGCAACGCGATAAAACGGATTGACGACCCTGAAATGCAGCAGGCGCTCGAACTGAGCCTCGATAAGGCCGCCAAGTACTGGTACCCCCTGTACTCCTTCCCTGGGAAAGTCAACTCTCTGGTTGGTGCTTTTGAGCACTTGGACAAAAACGATGGCCGCTGGACCGACGACAACACAGGTAGTTACAACGGCGGTGTCGGCGGCGCTGGATGGGTGCAGAACGTTCCGTCGTGCGCAGCCAGTTTTCTACGCGCCGTGGATGAAGATATCGAGAAATTGCGCGATTGCCTCGGCAGTTTTGCGGAAGGCTTGGGCAACTTGAAAAAAGGCGAGGAAGACACTAAATGGGAGCAGGTCGGCAAAGGCCTGGAGGGGGTCGAAAAATACGGCAAGTACGTCAAGCCCCTGTTGTGGCTCGCTCCGGACGCGCTAAAGGAAGCCGGCGATACCGTGCTGGAGTGGGATGAAAAGATTGCTAAGGTGCACGGGTATGCCACCAAATTCATGACCATCGGAGCCAGCAATCAGCCGCTCGATGATTTCCTCATCACAGGATTGACGGAGGTGTTGAACTATGCCCCGGTGATCGGCGGCTTCTACGGCAGGATAGTTGCCGAAATCCCTGGCTTTGCGGCTCATATGGAGGAGTTCGCCGACAATTACTGGGCTCGTCGCGGGATGGAGACCTACCGGAGAAGCAAAGGGATGGGGCCGATGTTCCGGTGAGTCGCACGCAGGGGGAGGCATCAGATCTGCGCGTGACAACCTGGACCCGAGTATGCCGTCTAGTCGGCTCATGTTCCAAATCATCGACGCGACGCACCGAATGAAGCGATGGCAAGCGGGCTTTGCAAATCGAATGCATCTCTCTGCGCCGTTACTTTTGTGATGCTGTCACTTGCAAGCCATAGTATCTGCCGTGACTGTCGCGGTATTTATCTGTTATACTGTTCTTGACGCTTTTACTGCGGTCTGCTCGTCACGCGGTGGTCCTTCTTGAGCTAGTCTCCTGGGATCAGTTACATCTCCGCTTTTCCTGCCTGCCGTCTATTTCAGCGCCAATCTAAAATGCGAGCGGCATGAAAACTCCAGACGTGTGTCTGAGTGTGTGTGACAACAGGCCCCTCCAGAAAGAACCAAACTTTAATGACTATGTTTACAGAACTGCCCTTGTCTTCTGCCTTGCAGCAGAAGCTGGCCGCAGCTCAATTCACCACCTTAACCCCAATCCAGGAATGCGCCATTCCTCCGGCTCTTGAAGGCAAAGACGTAATCGGCACTGCCCAAACCGGCACCGGCAAAACCCTCGCCTTCTTGATTCCCGCCATTGAATTGTTGCGGCGCGAACCGTCGCGCAATGCCAGCGTGCTGGTCTTATTGCCCACACGCGAACTGGCCATGCAAGTCCACGAAGCCTACGAGAACATCCGCGACAAAGCTCTGCCCCGGGCAGCGCTGGTCATCGGAGGCGTCTCGGAAAAGGCCCAGATCGATGGCCTGCGTGCCGGAACCGGATTGGTTATCGCCACTCCCGGCCGCCTGCAGGATCTAATGGATCGCCGCCTCGCGGACGTGCGCCACATAAAAATGCTGGTGCTCGACGAAGCCGACCGCATGCTGGACATGGGTTTTCTGCCCGCCATCCAGCGTATCGTTTCCGCATTGCCCACGCGCCGCCAGACTCTGTGCTTTTCGGCAACTATGGAAAGTTCCGTCGCCCGCCTGGTGCATGAATACACCCACGAGCCCGTACGCGCCGCTCTCGGCTCGGTGCTCAAGCCCGCGGAAAGTGTGCAGCTGAAGGCTTACGAAGTGCGCCCGGGCGAAAAGCTAGACGTGTTGCGGACGCTTCTGCAATCTCAACCCGGCCAGACCCTCATCTTCGCCCGCACCAAGCGCGGTGCGGAACGCCTGGCCAAAACACTGTCTCGGGAAGGCTTCTCGGCCGCTCTGATCCACGGCGGCCGTTCGCAGTCGCAGCGCAACGGAGCCTTGAGCGGATTTCAGGACGGCCGTCACCAGATCCTCGTCGCGACTGACATTGCGTCGCGCGGCTTGCACGTGGATGACGTAGCCCACGTCATCAACTACGACCTGCCGAAAATGGCCGAGGACTTCATTCACCGCGTAGGCCGCACCGGACGCGCCGGATCCCAAGGCCACGCCACCACGCTGGTCGCCGCCGCCGAAATTCTGCAACTGCGCGACATCGAGCGCACCCTGAAACTCCGCATCGAACGCATGCAACTCGATCCCTCGTCGCAAGATCGCCCAAGACCAGTAATCCAGAACACCCTGGCCAGCCGCACTCTAACCGCATTACCCGGCGAAGTGTTCGTGTAACGAATATGTAGGGCGGGCACTCTTGCCCGCCCGCTTTTGATCTGGTTTTTGTCAGTCGGACAGAGGACTTTGCGGGCGCCCTGGCCTTGTTTCTCCCTTCTTTTGGAGAAACAGGGGGGATTTTGACATTAGCTGCCTTTACCGTTCCTCACACTCCGATGTATCTTCGATCCCGCCACCGAGGAAAACCATGGCCCCGCCGAAAAAGAATTCCCCCGCCCCGGAAGTAGCCCTCTACGATCAGCTAATCGCTACCAATCCCAAAATCGAACGCAAAGGCGCAGCCAATCCCTACACATCCCTGAACGGCAATATGTTCACGCTTCTGCATCAGTCGCGCTTGGCCATCCGGCTGCCTGAGGATAAGCGGGAGGAGTTTCTAAAGAAATACAAGACGAGGTTATTCGAAGCCTACGGGACCGTCATGCAGGAGTACGTAGCAGTGCCCGACACGCTGTTGAGGAAAACGAAAGAACTGAAGAAATACCTCGACGTCAGCTACGAATACGCCAAGACATTAAAACCCAAGCCCACCAACAAAAAATCGTCCGCGTAGGACGGACACTCTTGTCCGTCGCCTTTGACGTTGGTTTTGATCGTGTGGTGCGGGCACTCCTGCCCGCTGCCTTTGACCTCGAATCTTCCAGCCTAGCCTAGCTCTCGTGCCCGCGATCCGTAGCAGGCTCTTCCGCGCTCGGCTCTTCCACCCCAATATTGAACAGGGCCGCCTGCGCTCGGGCGTGCTCCTGCAAGTCATCCATGTCGTCAACGCTGCCTTCGGGCTTGTCCTGCTTGCGCTGCACCCGGCGCTCGGCTTTGTCCCGTTGTTTCTGCTGGCGCGTCTGTTCCTTCTGGCGCTTCGTAAATGTCGATCGGCCTCGTGGCATACCCAGTCTCCCAATCTCGATAGTTTCTCATCGATGTTCATCAAAAAAACGTTCAGCAAGAATGTCCGTCAAGCTGACGGTCCGGCAAGCAACGCCACCGGACAAATTTCCCGACTCACGCGAAAACGCTGAGCCGGCAAAACTTTGCCGCAAAACCTACCAGCGCGGCTCGCGCGGCTGGCGCGCATGTCCCTGGTAATCGTCGCGTCCGCGTCCCCCTCCACCACCGCCAAACCGCTGTCCGCCGCCGCTGCTCTTAGGGCGGTCTGTCTTCGGCTTCGCCTCGTTGATGGTCAACGCGCGGCCACCCAACTGTGTTCCATTCAATGCCGCGATCGCCTTCTCGGCCTCGCCGGCGTTGGTCATTTCCACAAACCCAAAGCCGCGCGCCCGCCCCGTTTCCCGGTCGGTAACGACGCTCACTTTTTCCACGGCTCCGTGGGTCTCGAACAGCGTGCGCAGTTCCGCTTCGGTTGTGCTGTGGGGTAGATTGCCAACATAAAGATTCTTCATTGCATTTCCTCTCTCAGTAAATCATCCAGCGACCGGGATTCACCCGTCCGCTTCGACACCCGGATTTCAGAATCCCGCTGCGGCGCCGGTCTCTCCCGCAGAGCCTGGGTACGTGCGTGCGACAAGGACCGCACTGCCGAGATTCGCCGCGACGCCTCCAGAATTCCCCAGCGTTGCCCCAAATGTCCAGCAATGTCGGCCGTCATGGCCGCCTTCACGTCGCCGGTGTTGGAGTAGTCCCTATTCTTCCGAACCGACGGATCTTCATCCGCCATCGGCAAATGGGCCAGAAAATCGGGCCCTCCCACCAGGAACGCCAACTGCTGCGGCGGCGTCGCACCGCGCACCTCATCACAAAATCTGTCGCGGTGGCCCAGGTCATTTTCCACGTTCATCAGCACCAGGTTGTACAGCGCGGCCCGCCACCAGGAACGCGCTTCACTGATGTCGGCCGCGCAGTCCACATCGATGCCCAACTTCCGCATGGTCTCGGCGCGCAATTCACGCTTCGTCGCCGATGCATCCACCAGAAGAACCCGCCTTTTCTTGAGCGCATTCGGAATCGGCTCCAACTGCGCCGCTGCCACCATGGTCGTGGTCATTCCGCCACCGCCTTGGCTTTCGACCCGGAGCCCGGAGCCGCCGGCTTCTGCTCGATCAGGCTCTTCAAGAGTTCTCGATTGCGGTGGCGCTTGGCGAGCTTCTGCTTGCGTTCCCGATGAAATCTGGCTTTGTCACCGTTGATTCCGGACATGATGAACTCCTGTGATTCGGGTTTGTGGACGAACCTTACCAGCCGCCAAATACTCCGGGCGGGAGCGGTTGCGCTTACGGTGTTCCGGATTCTCTAAACCCGGTCGGCGATTTTCTAAACGATTTTCTAAACATGATCGGCGAGGCCGCGAACAGCGCCAACGTCAACATGTCAAACGTGCAAACCAGAGCGCTGGAAAACTGGCTGCTCCGAAATGGTGTGAACACGCCCAGAAGGCCCAGGAAAACCACTCCCCACACGATTTTGTGCGCGGAAAAAGCCGACACGGCCAGCACGATCGCTCCCATCGAAACCACCACCTCAACCGCCATCCGGTAGTCAGGAGAAGATCGCCACAACACCGCTGCCGCCAGTGTCACCACCGTGAACAGGGTTATGAATTTTCTCAAAATGCACGTCTTTGGCCGCACCGCTCGTATCCTGACCAGTCGTATCCCGTCAGGAATCCTGTGGTGTAACGCAGTGGTTCACTTGGGAATGCTCGCGGATCCAAGGAATGCGCCTCTCGATCTCTCAATCGCGAAGGCGCAAAATCTGGTGAAGTGTCTTCGAGGTTAAGTGTCTTAAGTATATCCTGTTTACCACCATTCCGCTGAAGCATCTCGCAGCACAAACGAACGCGTTGCCATCGTTAGGTTCGCACCTTTCGATTTCCCTTTTTGGCGTGCTCAGGAAATTTGCGATGTGGCGACGCTCATGTGGGGACGGCCGCCCCGGCCGTCCCGCGAAGGCGAAGCCCAGCAACATTCTTCCCAGCTCCCTCGCATTCTTCCCTGCTCCCGCGGCAGTCACTTCCCGAGAATCGCCTCGATCTGCCGCAAATGGTTCAAATCGTGCCCCGCGTACAACTTCACAATATGCTCAATCGTTTCCTGCCCGCGCTCGGCATGCATCCCGAAATGTTTCCATTGTTCCGGAGTCAGGGACTTCAGCAGCGCCAAGTTCGCCTCCCGCACCACGCGAAACTGTTCCACCGACTTCCGCGGATCGCGCTTCGCATAATGCCCGCTGATCACCCACGCATCCTGATCGAACGCCGCAATCGGAGTCCCCGGCGCGCCCAGAATCATTCGCATGCGGAATCCGCCCACAATCTCCGTCTCCGCCAGATGCGCCAGAATCTCAACCACCGACCACTTATCCTGAGCCGGACGCTTGCGTAACTTGCCCGCCGGCACACCCTTGATCAGCCGCTCCAGCTTCTTCGCCGTAGCCCCCTGCACCGCCAGCGGCTTCTTCCCGTCCATAAACCCAACAATTCGCTGCGTATACTCCTGCGGAGTTTCCTTCATCGTAATTCCCCTCCCCCGTTAGACGAGCCTCCCGCCCATATGTCATGCGACTAGCGCGCGGGCTGTCCGGCGATGCCCATGTGGCGACGGACGCCTCGCCCGTCCCGCGCAGAGCGAAGCTCGCGCGGAATTCTTCCCTACTGCCAGCCCTCACTCCCCGCCCTTCTGCCCCGCCACAAACGTAGTCCAAGGCCCCGCCTTCATATCCCTCAACAGCGGCTTCTGCCACGCAAACTCCGGATGCTTCTCCAGAAAATCCGCCGCCACAAAATCCGCCCCACACGGATGCCCCGCTCGTGCCACAAAACTCATATTCGCCGCCATCTTGCTGTCCGTAGCCTTCCCCTGCACCGCGCCCCCGGGATTGTAAGCCGCCCACTCCCACTCCTTCACGCCCCGCGGCGACACATCTACATGCCCGCATAGCGAGCGCTCGTTAGGCTGGTTCTTGACCGTGGCCCCGCCCACTTTGTCGAAGCTGTCAAAATGATCCGACAAAAAGCCCTCCGCCATCTCTACATCGATCTTGCCCTTCGACTGCAGCATCAACTCTTCCCAGCGCGCGTGCCGCGCATTCGCCGACGACGAAGCATCGTTCACATCGAACCCGCTCGTCTCTTCGCGAATCAGTTTCGGATCGCGCGCAAAATTCGAGCTCACAAAATATCCATCCTTCGTCCGCCACAGCGGTGTGTTCTTCAGCCCAAGCTCCAGATAAGCAATCTCACCCGTCTTGCGGTCGCCAATCAGCCAGTCGTTGGCGTATCCGCCATTATTACCTTCCTTGATAATGCGCACATAGTCATTAATGCTCTTGGCATACTGCAGCGCTTTGCGCGCCCGCATAAACTCCGGCTTGCCATTCGGATCCCAACCTTCGAATTGCGTGATGGTAGTTTCCGTGCTCATGATCCCCGCCGCATTAATCCCGAAATCATCGTCGCTGGTAATCACCCCCGGAAACCCGTCCATCAATATTCGGCTGCCATGTTCCGGCACAATGTCAAAAACCACCACCCAGCGCTCGCCCGCCAGATAACTTGTCCAATTATTGTGCGCGATCACAATCTGATGATCTTTCGTATAGCTCCCGGTCGCAATAAACGCGCTGCAATTCCCCGGCGCAACCAGCTTCGGCGACTTCCCCGGCTTCTCCGACTTGTTCTTCTTATTCAGCCACGGCACGTAGTAATCCGGAACTTCCTCGAACGCATTCAGCGCAACAATGTCATACACATCCAGGTTCACGCCCTGCGCCTTCACCCCGTCGGCAATCCCCTGTAGTTCCTGCTGATATTCCAAGTCAATGTGCGGCCACAGCATCTCCCGCGCCGTGGTGCGGAAGAACTCCCAATCGCGCTGCGTCTCGCGCGTATCAAAAAGCTGGATCGCCGCGAACGCATCCGCAATTTCCGGCGCCAGCAGCGATCCGTGCTGAAATCCAATCTCCGAAGGCGTCCCTTCCAGGTGCACATATGTCCACCCGCCCCGCTGAAAGCGGTACGCCTTTTCCAACCGCGGATCGGAAGCCGCGGCAGCCGCCCTGCTGGCCGAACTGGCTACCACGGCCGGCGACACAGCCAAGGCAAACATAATGACAGCGATCGCCCAATAGTGCGGCGGAAAAAAGGCAGATTTCCTATTCATGAGGTTCCTTCTTGGCTCCGGAGTGAACGTCATTGTAGCCGAATCCGAACACAAAAAAAGCGGGGCAGATTTCGCCCCGCCTCCTCGCGAGCCTCTCTCAGCGGCCGCCGTGGAACCCACCACCACCGTGGAAGCCACCACCGCCGCCTCCATGGAACTCTCCACCACCGCCGCCCCCGCGCATACTTCCCCCTGCCATCATCGGCCCTGCGTGGAAAGCGCCACGCGCTGCTCCGGCGCCCCTATACACACCGTGCGAATAGGCGCTGCTGGCGGCGTAATGTTCGCCAGGCCCCCATGCGCGAACGTTCGCCGCATTAAACGTGTGGTAGAAATGTCCACCGTAGAACGGCGCCCGGTAGACCAGCCCCGGCGAATAGAATCCCCACCCGAACGGGCTGTAGAAAATTCCTCCCCCGGGCATGAAGGTGAATGCCGAGAACCACGGATCCCAATACCACCCGCCCCAACCCGGGCCCCACCATCCCGGACCCCAGAAGCCGGCGCCATACCAGCCATCGGCCACCACGATCCGCGCCGCATCCACGTTGGCCTCAGCCACATAGTCGGAGCGCAGGCTGCTCCAGCGATACAGATCGTCGGCGCTCAAAGCCGTCTTGTCGAACTTCTCCGCCTTCTCCGGCCCATTCGCGGCAACGGCAAGTTCGTGGCCGCCTTTCACCTTGATCTGCCGATCGCCTTCCTGCACCATCGCCTGTCCATCGAACACACGCAGTTCATTCTGTTGCAAATCGAAGTCGTAGAGCCCCGGCTTCATGATTCTCGCCGCCGCATTGCCTTCCATAATGCGAATGTTGTTCTGTGGGTAAATCTGGTCTACCTCGATCATGGCGTGGCCTTGCGTCACGTTTAACTCCGTGTCCGCCAGACCAGCCGCCACCATTTTGACCGACGTGTGGTCGCCCTCGCGCAGAAAGACCCCCGGCGTCAAAAGCATCTCCGCCTTGCCCGTTTCCGTGCTTAACGTCTGCCCAACTTCTACGGTAGCCTTCCCCACCGAGTTGTGGTCGAGGCGCTCACCGGCAAGGTAAGCCTGCCCCTCGACATAATTCAAAGTCCCCGGCACAGCTGAATTTGAGCCCGCGTTCGTTGCCCATGCAGGCACAGATAGAACCGCTGCCAGGAACAAGCTCGCAAACCCTTGTGCCTGTAACAGCTTCATAAGCCCTCCTGCCAATTCGTAAACTTATTCGCTAGTTCATTAGATGATCAGGCACACCCCCACGATGCCCTTGCATCTGGTTGAGTGCAGGCCGTTTAGCACTATGCTCAGTTTTCAGATATCGGTGCGCTGCTCGGAATGCCGGCTCAAGTACCAGCAAGTGCTGTAGCCCGAGTGCGGCAGCAACGCATGAATGCAAGTCTGGGGTTGCGGGGGCTGAAAGATAAACTCCGTCTTGCCGCTCTTCTGCGCGATCGCGTAGTAAGGCTCCACGGTGACCGATCCATACGGATTCCAATTGGCCGCGACTCGCGCCCGAAATACCAGGAAGTCTCCGCAATAAACCGCAGCTGCCAACACAGCCAACACCAGCACGCAAATCCGAAGACCACGCTTCGCCTGTCGCAGCAGCATGACGCCATAACTTTATCAGCACCCGAAGCCAAGGGATTTCCTTAGTGCTCCTTCGTGCCCTTGGTGGTCTATTTCCATCCCACCCCACTCAGCGTTGACAATTCCCCTCCCGACAGGCAAACTACCGCATTCCCTGGAAAAGGGCCTCCGGCGAGGACCTGAACGGCGCAGCGGAAGAACAAAGCGGGCGCCTGGCCGGATTCCCGATTCTCCCTTTCATCTATGGGCATAATCGAGCAAAGGGTCTCATACACGCTGGATTCCACCCTGCAAACGGTGGACAGCGCGGAAGAAAAGGCCACCAGTATTGCCACAGAGTTGGGATTTTCCGAGGATGAAGTCATGCAGATTTCCATGGCCGTCCGCGAGGCCGCGGTCAACGCCGTTCTGCATGGCAACGCTTACGCGCCCGACAAGAAAGTCACTTTGTCTTTCGAACGCACTCCCGAAAATCTGGTCATCACCGTTTGCGACCAGGGCGCCGGCATGGATCTGGCGCGCATCCCCAACCCTCTGGCCCCGGAGAATCTGCTCAAAACTTCCGGGCGCGGTATTTTTCTTATGCGCTCGTTTATGGATGTTGTTGAAATTCGCCCGTCGCACACGGGCACCGAACTCAAAATGATCAAGCACGTCCACGGTCCATCCGCGGGCGGCAAGGAGGCTTCCCAGTGAGCATGAAGATCAGTACCCGGCAGGTGGATGGCGTCACGATTGTGGACTGTAGCGGCCGTATCACCCTCGGCGAAGGCAGCGTAACCCTGCGCGATACCGTGCGCGAAATTCTGGCCAAGGGACAAAAGAAAATTCTGCTGAACCTCGCCGACGTCAACTACATCGATAGCTCCGGCATCGGCGAACTAGTCAGCGCCTTCACCACCACCAAGAACCAGAACGGCGAGCTCAAGCTGCTCAAGCTCACCAAAAAGGTCAACGACCTGCTGCAGATCACCAAACTCTACACCGTCTTCGACGTCAAAGACGACGAGACCGCAGCCGTAAAGTCGTTCAAATAAATTAGTTCATCGTTAGACAAGCAGTTCATCACCAGACTCGGCGGGTGCCCCATTTCTCGCGTTTTTTGCGAGAAGTGGGGACGTTGCCCAGGACGTTGCCCCCAGATCGACGTATCGGATAGTGCCTCGGCCCGGTTTCATTCCGGGAAATACGCCAGACATATTTCCGCCCAACCCAAACCGCCTCCATCCCGCGCTCTTAGAATCAGCTAATGCAAGTCTCGCAAGCCCCCTCCCTAACCCATGTAGGGACAGCCGCCTCGGCTGTCCCGCCGTGGCGAAGCCCGGCGGCGCGCCACCACCGCAGCCAGAGTCTTACCACCACAGCCCTCGCCCTGTCCCTGCTCTCCCTGCCCATCCACCTCTTCGCCCGCACCGACTGCATCCCCATCCAGGAAGCCTCCCACCACGTCGGCGAAGACAAATGCGTCACCGGAAAAGTCCTCCGCGTAAAAGGAGGAAGCAAAGGCGTCCACCACATCGATTTCTGCCAGGACCAAATGGCCTGCCCCTTCAGCGTAGTCGTCTTCCCCTCCGACCTGAAAGATGTCGGCGACGTCCGCCGCCTGGCCGGACAACTCATCGAGATTCACGGAAAAGTAAAACTCTACGACGGCCGCGCCGAAATCATCCTGAGCCGCGTCGGCCAGCTCACCAATGGATCCACCATGATCCCGCCGTTGCCCAAGAACTACGACGTAGAAAAGCAGGGCCACTACAGCGCCGGAAAAATGCGCGCCTCAAAGAAACCAAGAAAAGTAAAAACCACCCCCACCGACACCGCCACTTTCGGAAAAGAACCCGATTCCGAAGGCAACGACCCACCCGATTAAAGCAACGGCCCATGTGGCGACAGCCGCCTCGGCTGTCCAAGCTCGGGCGAAGCCCGGCGCCGCCCGGCCACTGCGCAAGCAAGTCTTTGCGTCCTGTGCGACTTCCTTTGCGATCTTTGCGGTGAGCAGCTTTGTTTTCCAGCCCACCGCATCGAACCATATGTCCCCCTCATACCATCCCCTTCCTCAACTCCTCCAGCCGATACTTCGTCCCCCGCCATATAATCCCGCCGTTCCACAGCGTCAGCGCCGTCGACCGCAGCAGCGTGTAAATAAAAAGCACCGTGCTCACCGGATGCAACAAAAAATAATACGGTGGCACGCCCGACCGCCACGACATCCCCAGATAAATCAAGAACATCGACCCCAACGCCAGCGCATAAGGCACGCGCGCCCAGCCATGCGCTAGCCACACTCCCACAAACGGTCCCAGGTTGATAAATGCCAGCCCGAACGCCGAGAGTAGCGTCCGCCACCACTGAAATGAAAGCACCGCAAAAAAATTCTTGGTCAGGTTATCGACCACGCCCATCGCGCCGTGCGCCCAGCGAATCGAAATCAAATCGGCGCCGAACACGTTGCGCTGCGCAAAGCCCGCGTTCTTGATCACCTTGCCCAGCTTCATGTCGTCCACCACTTCCATGCGCAGCCGTTCGTAGGTGCCCACCGCCTCATACACGCTGCGCCGCACCAGGTTGAAAGCGCCCACACCCATGTGATCGCGCGCCTTCGGGTCCGCCACTTTCCACGGCCGGTGACCAAACATGAACATAGTCTGAAAAAACGCGATCATCATATACTCCCCTGGCCGCTTCATAATCATCCGCGGAAATAGCACCACATGGTCCGCCTTCTCGGCCTCCGCGTAAGTCAGCGCCCGCCGCAAAGAATCCGGCTTGAACAACACGTCCGCATCCGTAAACAGTAGCCAATCCCCCGCAGCCTGATTCGTCGCCGTCCACATGGCATGCGTCTTCCCCAGCCATCCCTCGGGAAGTTCGCGATGATGAACCACCCGCAACCGCGAAGAAAGAAGGGGAACCATAGAAGGACCCGGGTGCCCCATTTCTCGCGTCTTTTGCGAGAAGTGGGGATTTTGACTTTCATGTTGAAGTTTTTGCGCCTGGGAATCTCCCGCCACCCGTTCCATAATCTCGCCCGTCCGATCGGTCGACCGGTCGTTGACCGCGATCACTTCGTAATTGTCGTAGTCGAGCGCAAGCAGCGTCCGCAGCGCCTGTTCGATGGATTCTTCCTCATTCCGCGCCGGCACAATAATCGAAACCAGCGGGTTCCCCGCAGCCGCAACCGGATTCCGATCCCACTCCGGCCGCGAAACATCGGCAACGCTGGGCATCCCCAGCGCAGCCTCGACAATGCGAGAAACCCAAGCCAGCGCAAGAATCGTCCCCGCAATCCAGTGAAAGTAATTCATTTCTTAGCAGGCAAGCGCACAATTCCGAGTCTGTCATCCTGAGCGAAGTGACTGGTTCGCGAAGCGGAACCGTCACGCAGTCGAAGGACCCCACGCGAGTCCGCGGTACCCACGGCCTCAAGGGCATTTCTGTCACGATGATGGGTTGCCTTCGTCCTGCTCAGAGTTGCGTCGCTTTCCCGTCCGCTCCCTCATCCACCTGCACCGCTGGCGCAAACTTCATCCCATAAAACAATATCGCAGAAGAAATCCCCATCGCGATCACCGGCAACACAAACGCCGCCTGTAGCGATCTCCGATCCGCCACCCATCCCATCATGGTTGGCGAAGGCACATCGCCGAAAAGATGAATGATAAAAATATTTATCGCCAACGCCGTCGCCCGAATGTGCGCGCCCACAGAATTGATCACCGCCGCATTCAGCGGAGAAGTATTGAACAGCAGAAAAAACGCCGCCACCGCAATCGCCGGAACCATCACAGGTCCCTTCACGAACAGTGCCACAATCATGAACGGGATCCCCAGCCCCATGCTGGCCGCCGAAATCAGGTAATACGAACTCTTCATCCGCCGCAGCAGCCAGTCGCCCAGCCATCCCCCTGCCAGCGACGCCAGAATTCCGTCCACAACAATAATGGCGCCGAAAGTTAAGTTCGCCGCCGCCAGCGTGTAATGCCGCTCGCTATAAAGAAACTGCGGCATCCACACCTGGATGCCACCCAGAGAAAACGTCATCGCCGCCATGCCCAGAGTCGCAGTCAGAAATGCCGGATTGCGAAATAATCCGAAAACACTCACCCGCTCCGGAGTCTCTTTGCGCAAATCAAATTGCCCTCGCTCCGGTTCTTTCAAAAACGAAACCGCCAGCGCCAGCAGAAACCCCGGCGCAGCCGCAATATAAAACGGAAACCGCCACCCATAATGCGGAGCCAGATTTCCCCCCAGCAAATATCCCGCCGCCGAGCCCACCGGAATCGCCAGATAAAACACGCCCAGAATCCGGCCGCGTCTCTCCTCCGCAAAAAGGTCCGCCACAAACGTCGGAGCGATGGTCACAAACGTCGCTTCGCCAATCCCCACCAGCGTGTGCCTCACGAGCAATTCCGCATACGTGTGCGTCACGGCGGTGAGCAGCGTGAGCCCGCTCCAGAAAACCGCGCCGACCACAATGATGAGTTTGCGTGAATACCGGTCCGCCAGCGGCCCCACAAACGGCGCCGCGAACATATAAAAAATCAGAAACGCGCTGGTCAAGTAACCGACCTGCGTCTTCGACAAGTGAAACTCGTCCTGCACCAGCGGCTGCACCGCATTCAACACCGAGCGATCGATGTAATTGAGCAGATTCAGCGCCGTCAGCAAAATCAGCGCTGTGCGCGGATGAAGTTTCGCAGTGTCCACAGGTCGAGCGAATATAACATGGCGATCTCGCGTCTCAGCTTTCGTCAACTCGCTCGTCTCTCCAGGTCTTGTCATCCCGAGCGAAGCGAGGGACCCCTATAGCAGCGATGCTGCCCGCAGCTTACGAGGAATTTCCGCCACCGGCGTCAAGCCCGCTAGCGCCCTTTTGCCCGCGGCCACTTCGCCACCACCGTCGTCGAAATCCCTCCCCGCGGGCGGAAATCCCCTTTCACTTCCGCCCACACTGGCCGCGCCCATCGCACCACATCTTCCAGCACGCGGTTCACAACATTTTCCTGAAAAATCCCCAGGTTGCGGTAGGACTGCAAATATTCCTTGTACGATTTCAACTCCAGACAAACTTTGTCGGGCTGGTAACGCAACGTGATCACGCCAAAATCCGGCAACCCCGTCTTCGGACACACCGACGTAAACTCCGGATCATCAATCACAATCTCATAACCGGGAAACTGGTTCGCCCAAGTCTCAATCTCCGGAAACTTCGCATCCAACCCGGCAGCGGCATGCTCCGACGTATAGCGTGGCTTGTTCATTCGCCCATTGTAAATGTGTGCCTGGAAAGCGGAATCCCCATTCCATGCCCGGGTGCCCCATTTCTCGCGTCCCTTGCGAGAAGTGGGGATTTTACCGAACTTCTTAACCGACCTCGCACATTGCGAAGTGTGAACAAATGGATTCTGGTAATTTCTAGTTCATGAAAACGCCGGTCCTGATTGTCATCGACATGCTGCGCGACTTTCTCGAAGCCTGGGAGCCCGGCAAAAGAGAACAATTAGTTCACTCCATTAACGAACTGGCCGCCGTTTTGCGGAGCCGCTCCCATCCCCTGATCTGGGTCCGGCAGGAATTCGAGCCCGACCTGAGCGACGCATTCCCAGAGATGCGAGCCAAGGGCATTCGCGTTACCATCAAAGGCACTCCGGGCTGCGAGATTATTCCCGAACTCTCAATCACTCCGGCAGATACCATCCTGGTGAAGAAACGGTACAGCGCCTTTTACGGAACCACTCTTGACAAGCTTCTCGCCCAGCTCCGGCCCGACGCCATCATCCTCGCCGGCATCAATACTCACGCTTGCATTCGTACCACGGCCATCGACGCCTACCAGCGAGATTGGCCGGTAATACTGGCCGGAGACTGTATTGACTCCTACGACCGTGAACATCACGAAATCTCTCTGCGCTACTTGAACGACAAAATTGCGACAGTCATGAGTAACGACGAAATCTGCTTCGCGCTCCGCTGACACAAATAAACCCGGCACCCTATTTCTATTTCTCGCGTCTTTTGCGAGAAAGCCTGCCTGAGCGAAGGGAGGCCTTTTCCCATGCGCGAAACCTCTTGCGGCGCGCGGCCCTCCATCCGCATCCAATCAAGTACTGCCACCTGAGCCGTCCGCGCTTCTTCACCGGACCGCCGCGGTGGTAGATTATTACTTGCAGTTGTTCCCGCACCGCCCTGAAAGAAAACAGGTTGAGGCAAAACAGCCTGGCGAAGGCATTTCCGCGGAAACCACTCACGAAGAAAAATTTGGCGTCGAACAACCACAATTCGAACGGACATCCTGCGCGCCGCCGCCGCAACACCTGGCTTGCCGCCGGGTTCATCGCCGCCGTTGTCCTCATCCCCATCTTTTCTAGACGGTCACCCCTGGCCGTGCACGTCGCTACCGTCGAGCGTGGTCCCATCCGCAGCCTGGTTTCCACCAACGGCAAAGTTGAGCCGCTGGAAAAGGAATATTTCGAAGCTCACTCTCCTATCGCCACCGTCGTCAAGCGCCTGCTGGTCAAGGAAGGCGACCACGTCCGCAAAGGACAGCTTCTTCTGCAACTCGACGACGCCAACATCCGCAGCCAGGCCGAGCACGCGAAGTCGCAGATGACCGCCGCGCAATCCGATCAGACCGATGTCTCCACCGGCGGCACTCACGAAGAAGTCCTCACCCTCGACGCCCTTCTCGTGAAAGCCCGCAGCGAACGCGACGCCGCGCAGCGCAGTCTCGACGCTTATGGCCGCCTGCAGCAACAGGGCGCAGCAGCGCCGGGCGAAGTCAAGCAAGCCGAAGACCGCCTGCGCCGCGCCCAGGCCGACCTGACCCTGCTCGAGCAAAAACAGAAAGATCGTTACTCATCGCCCGAAATCGCCAAAGTGAACGCGCAACGTTCCGAAGCCCAGGCTGCCTACGATGCAGCCGAAGACGCGCTCATAAAATCCAGTGTCCGCGCTGCGTTCGACGGCATTATCTATTCCCTCCCCGTGAAGCAGGGCGCATACGTGCAGGCTGGAGATCTGTTGCTTCAGGAGGCCGATCTCACCCGCGTGCAGGTGCGTCTCTTTGTCGACGAGCCCGACCTCGGCCGCCTCGCCCCCGGACAAAAAGTTGATGTCACCTGGGACGCGCTCCCCGGGCGCACCTGGAAGGGCTTGCTCTCCACCGTGCCCTCCACCGTGAAGTTGCGCGGAGCACGCAACGTCGGCGAAGCCATCTGCATCCTCGACAATCGCGATCTGCGTCTGCTTCCCAACATCAACGTAGGAGTCACCGTCATCACCGCGGAGCATAGCGGAGTTCTCACCTTGCAGCGTGACGCCCTCCGCATCGATGACACCAAACCTAACGTCTACTACGTCTACCAGGTAGTCGATGGCCACCTGCGCCGCCGCGAAGTCGAAATTTCACTGCAGAATCTCACTCGCGTCGAAATCACCGCCGGACTTCCCGACAACGCCGTGGTCGCCCTCACGGCCGATGGTTCCAAGCCCCTCTCCGATGGCGCTTCGGTGAAGGTGGTCCCTTAAGAAAACTCTGACGAAGCCTCCGCAAATCTCGTTTGTGTTATCGATCTGTCATCCTGAGCGAAGCGAAGGACCCCATGCACGCCGGCGCCAGCAGCGGCTTCAAGAGGAATTCCTGAAACCGTTCTCGCACTTCTCGTCTCGCCATCTGCGGAATATTGCTCAAGGATTTTCTTGCGTGGCCTGTCTCCTCCTCGCTGCATTCCCCATCACCGCCCACGCAGATTCCGCTGCCGACCTCGCCGCCGGCCGAGTCGACGACGCTATTCAAACCCTGCAACAGCAGCTCGCCCACACTCCCGACGACGCCGCCTCTCAGAACCTGCTCTGCCGCGCCTACTTCATGCTCGACGAGTGGGACCACGGCATCCCCGCCTGCGAACGCGCCGTGGCTCTCGATTCCACCAACGCGGTTTACCATCTCTGGCTCGGCCGCATCGACGGCGAGAAAGCCGACCGCGCCGGATTTCTCAGCGCCATGGGCCTGGCGAAAAAAGTCCGCACCGAATTCGAACGCTCGGTCGAGCTCGATCCCTCAAACGTGGCCGCCCGCACCGATCTCGCCGAGTTTTATCTCGAAGCCCCCGCCATCATCGGGGGCGGCAAAGACAAGGCCCGCGCTCAGGCGGAAGCCATCGCCCGCCTCGACCCCGCGGCGGGGCACTGGGTGACCGGACGTCTCGCCGAGCGCGCCAAAGACGAGCCTGCCGCCGAGCGCGAGTACCGCGCCGCCATCGAGGCCAGCCACGGCGGCGCTCGCGCCTGGCTCAATCTTGCTATTTTTTTCCGTCACACCAACCGCCTTGACCAGATGGAGCAGGCCCTCACCACCCTGGAATCGCGCCCGCTCGATCGTCCCGAATCGCTGATGGACGGCGCCAGCATGCTTCTCCGCACCGGCCGCAACTATCCCCTGGCGGTGCGCCTGCTGCGCCGTTACCTGCAGTCTCCGGTGGAAGCCGGCCCAGCCTTCAAAGCCCACTCCATGCTCGGGCAGGTACTAGAAAAACAAGGCAACCGCGCCGGCGCAGCCCAGGAATTCCGCGCTGCGCTCGCCTTGGCCCACACCTACGCCCCTGCCAAAGAAGCCCTGCACCGCTTGGAACACTGACCGTGTAGGACGGACACTATTGTCCGTCGCTTTTGACGTTGCCCTCGCCAGTGACCGTCTCCAACGCTTTTGACGTTGCTTTTGGTTTCTCGGGGCAAGAAAAATGGCGCAGAGCCCTTTTCGGCCTGCGCCATTCGTTTTCCCTACCTATATTCAGAATATCAAATCAGACAGGCAAATGTAACACCGCTTTAGACTATATATTCCCCAGCGAATCAATGACTTACTCCCAAAACTACACCCATACCCCCTTGACAACTTTTTTCCCCAGTTGCCAGCGTTGCCCCTTCCCTCGCATCGTAAGGTCGCTCACCGGGCCTTCGGCCCGGGCCGGGATGACATGGTCTTTTGTTTTGTGGCGGAAGACTTAGGGCTCTTGTGACCACAACTAACGGGAGCGTCCTAACCTGCCAGCAACACCACTCCCGCGGCCACCAGCACGGCGGCGATCCACCGCCTGCGGTCGACGCGCTCATGCAGAAATATTTTCGCGGCGAAAGCGTTGCCGATAAACGTAAGCGACGCGGCGGCGGGAGCCACCAGGCTTACGTCCCCCCAGGACAGCGCGAACAGCAGGCTGAAGAAGGCTACCGCCATCGCGGTTACGCCGAGAAAAAAATTCGGATTGCCCAGCACGCGGCCCAGCACGGTCCATAGACCGGAGCGGTCCCACAGGTCGTGCACGTCCCCAACTTGCTTCATGGCGCGAGCCAACAGCACATCGCCCACTACCGACGCGGACGCGATCGCGATGATGGCGCACCAGACTGCCGCGCCGGCGTTGAGTTCTTTCATGACACTGCCTCGAGCAAAACCCGGGCCCACGAAACCTGGGTGCCCCATTTCTCGCGTCTTTCGCGAGAAGTGGGGGTTTTTAGCTGCGTCCGAGAAAAAAATCCCCACTTCTCGCAAAAACCGCGAGAAATGGGGCACCCAAAACCGAACGAGAGAACATCGCGCCGCGCGGTTCTCATGAGCCCACCTCGCTCGAAACGGGCACTTCCGGCGCCTCCGTTACACACGGCGCCTCAGCATGTGGATGCGGCGTGAGCGAGGGCCCTCCTGCGACGAAGCCCACGCCCCCCGTGATCAGCGCGATGCCCAGCCAGCGCAGCGGGCTCACTTGCTCGTGCAGCGCGAACTTCGCCACCAGCGCCAGGAGCACATAGCCCAGCGACGTGGCCGGCAAAACGTAAGTGAGATCCGCCCAGGAGAGTGCGTTCATGTAAGCCGCGAAGAAAGCCAGCAGAAGGAGAATGCCGGCCGCGACCCAAGGATTGAGCACCGCCAGAATCAGGCTGAGAGGATGGTGCAACGAAACACGGCCGGCCTGTTTCATCCCGTGAGAGAGCACGGAATCACCCGCCGCTGCGAACACGGTAACTCCCGCCAAGACCAGATACTTACGAAAGGTCACTGAGGTTCAGGTTTCGAGGTTTTCAAAAGTTGCAAGGTTGCAAAGACGCCAAGAGCTTCGAGAGCTGATCCCCTTGAAACGTGAAACTTTGAAACTGCCTTACTATGCCTTCACCGGCACCGCTGCCGCCGCGGCCTCGTCGTTGTGCTTCTTGACCAGCTTGTTGCGCGCCGAGCGCAGCTTCATGAACGTCTTGGCTTCTTTGTAAAGACGCTTGCGGTCGTTGCTGTCGAATGCGGCTTTTCTTAAGATGCGGAACACGGCTTTGGGACGGAAATAATACTCGTCATAAAACCGATGCACGGCAGAAAGAATCTCGTCCGCCGAGAGCCCTGGATATTGAATGTGCGCCAGCTGGTGGCCACCTTCATCCACCATTTTGTTGTCGCCCACCATGAAGCCGTTGCTCACCGCGTAGTCGTACAGCTCGGTGCCAGGGTAAGCATGGGCCACTGAAACCTGGATGGTTTCCACGTCCAGCTCTTTGGCAAACGCGATGGTGTTGTTGATGGTTTCGTGGGTTTCGCCGGGCAGGCCCATGATGAAGTCGCCATGCACCACCAGGCCGAGCTTGTGGCAATCGCGGGTGAAGTCGCGTGCCCGTTCAATGGTCGCGCCTTTCTTGATGTTCTTCAGAATCTGCTGATCGCCGGATTCATAGCCGACGATTAACAGCCGGCATCCCGCTTCCTTCATCGCTTTCAGAGTTTCGTAGTCGGTGGTCACGCGCGAGGTGCACGACCACGTCAGACCCAGCGGCTTCAACTTGGCGCACAGCTCAATGGTGCGCGCCTTCTGGATGTTGAAGGTATCGTCGTCGAAGAAAAATTCTTTCACGTTGGGCCAGAGCGTTTTGGCGTTTGCCATTTCCCGCGCTACATCGTCGGTGGAGCGCTTGCGCCAGGGATGCCCGCTCAGCGTCTGCGGCCACAGGCAGAACGTGCATTGCGCCGGGCAGCCGCGCGTGGTGTAAAGCGAAACGTAAGGATTCAGCAGGAACGGAACGTTGTAGTTGGTGATGTCGAGGTCGCGCTTGTAGATCTCGGTGACGTGCGGCAGATCGTCGAGATTCTGAATCTGCGGCGCGTCGGGATTGTGGACGATCTTGCCGTCCTTCAGAAACGAAGCTCCCGCGATCTCTGCCAGCGGCTTGCCCTTGGCGTAGTCGGTGACTGCGTAGTCGAATTCCTTGCGGCAGATAAAGTCGATCGCCGGGCAATCGCGCAACGACTTTTCCGGGAGTACGGTCACGTGCGGCCCCACGAACGCAATCTTGATCTGCGGATTGACCGCCTTGATGGCGGTGGCCAGCCGGATGTCCCCGGGAAATCCGGGGGTGCTGGTGAACAGCACCAGAAATTCATATTGCTTGGCGATCTCGATGGTCTGCTCGCCGGAGACGTGATGCGAGGGCGCATCGAGCAGCCGCGACCCCTCCAGCATCCCGGCCGGATAAGCCAGCCACACCGGATACCAGAAACTTTCGATCTCACGGGTGGCGGGCCAACGGGAGCCTGCGCCTCCGTCGAAGTTCTCAAAGGAAGGTGGATTCAGAAACAGTGTTTTTAAAGGCATATGTTGGTATCTGTATATTTTAGCATTCTGGCGCGGTTGCCACGCACATTCCGCACGTATTGTTGCAGGTTCCTGGCCTGGGCTGATTGAGTCTATCTTACTGACAGCGCAGGGGAAAGCGGAACCTGCTTCGGGCCAACTGTAGGTTGGATGCAGTGAATGGGGAAACGGTGCGTTGGGAGGATGGGGAGTCACAGCCGCGATGTCATCCCGAACGCGGCCGAAGGCCGGGTGAAGGACCTTACGATGCGAGCAAAGGGGCATAATCGCCGGCGGGTGTCGTCACGATGCGTGCAGCGCGGACAATCCCGTTGTCGGCGGGAAAACTGCCAGCAGACGTAAGGTCCCTCACAGTGCCTTCGGCCCTGTTCGGGATGACATCACTCCCGCCGCACATGAGCTAGCTAAAACCGGACTATTGGCCCATGGCCCATTTTTCCAGGTCGCCGGTGGCGCGGAGGAGAGCGACCTGGCTGCGTTCGAGTTCGAAGATTATGTCTTCGAGGACGATAGAACGTTCGCTGGCCTGGGAGCGGGCGTCGTCCAGATCGTGGAGCGTGGCGGTGCCGGCGTCCATGCGGGTCTGGACTGCTTCCACGTCTTTCGCGGCCAGTTCGGATTCAAGTTCGGCGACATCACGGGCGGCTTGCAGGCGCGAGACGGAGCGCTGCAGACGAAGCGTTTCTTCGGAGACCTGGTTGCGCGCGGCTTCCGCCTGCTTCTGCGCCTTGACCGCTTCGGACTCGGCTTCCTGCACCTTGGCGTGCTGCGAGAGATTCAGAAACGGGAGGTGGATGGAGATGCCAATCGTGGCGTTGTTGGGCTGGAAGTGATTGTAGTAGGTGGAGTAGTGGTTGAAGGTGGAAAGCAGGGCGTATTGCGCGGCGAAGTCGACGCTGGGCCAAAGCGATCTTTGTTCCCCCTTCACGCGTAAATATTCGGCGCGGGCATGCTCGACGGCTGCCTGAACGGCGGGGTTGGCATCGACGGCGCGGCTGGCGGCGCCTTCCACATTCAGACCCGATTTAGCTCCTCTGGTTCCTTCCGGTGAAAGTTCTTCCGTTTTCACCGACGGCAGTGCAGGCAGCGTGTCGGGATCGGGTTCAATCGAGGCTGCGGGAAGGCCGGTGAGTTTGCCGAGATGCTCGCGGAGTACGTCGGCGGAGCCGGAAGCTTCCTCGATGCGCAGGCGAAAGCGGGCCAGAGAGAGACGGGCTTTCTTGCCATCGGTTTCGCTGTCGATGCCCTCTTTCACGCGCTGGGCCACGGCAGTTTCCATTTTCTCGGCGGCGGTCTCGGCTTCGTGCAGGCGATCCAGACGACGCTGGCATTTGATGAGTTCGGCATAGCTCAGGACTGCGTCCTGAATGATCTGGTTGCGCTGGTCTTTGCTGCGGAGCGCGCTGGCCTTGTAGTCGATTCCGGCGGCCTGAATAAAATCACGCAGCGCAGGATTCAGCAGCGCGGACTGCGCATTCACGTTAAACAGCGAGGGCGCGGCACCTTCTAGGCTGAGGGGAAAACCGTCGGACCAGCCGAGTCCAGCGCCGGCGATGAGCTGCGGGATGTACTGATTGCGGACTTCGAGATACTGGGCCATGAAACGCTTCTGGTCGGCGTTCGCGACCGCACCTGCAGTGCCGTGAGAGAGTGCCAACTCCACCACGCGCTTCAGCGGCACGGGCTCGGCCGCGAGAGAGGCTGGGGGAATGAACAAAAACAACAGCAGCGCGGCAAGAAATTGTGCTCGGGCGCGGATGATGCAACGCGGGTTCGTTTTCGTCGTCATCTTGTCCTCTTCGGAAGAGTCCGGGAATGATTGTACGGGCACAGGTTTAGGGAACATGTTTTCGAAACACGTTTTATAGAACATGTTTGATAAAGATTATGAGATGCCGGGGAAATCTTAAATGGCGCGAGCGAGTAGAGGCGCGGGAATTTTGCAGTGGAGTGGCGGGGTTGGAGACGAATCAGGCAAAAGCCCCACTTCTCGCAAAGTACGCGAGAAATGGGGCACCCGTCAGTCACGGCTGGACGGGCGAGTCGCCCGTCGCCACACAGGCCGTGCCCACAGCTGCAGTCACGCTTTTAGTAGAACAGGCGCATCAGGGCGCTGGGTGGGAGATCGGGAACCAGGAATTTGGAATCGAGAATTCCGGCGGCGCGGGTCAAGGCTTCGGCGGCGAGGTAGCCGCTGCGGACGGCGCCTTCCATGGTGGCAGGCCATCCGGTGGCGGTCCAATCGCCGGCGAGGAAAACGCGCGGCCAGGCGGTCGCAGCTGTGGGGCGATGCGCGTCGATGCCGGGGCGGGGTGAATAGGTGGCGTGAAGTTCCTTGATGACGGTGGATTTCACCAGATTGGCGGAGCGGGCCGCGGGAAAAAATTCGCGGACTTCGGCGAGAACAAGCTCGACAATTTCGGCGCGGGATTTTTCGATGAGATTTTTGGAAGAGCTGATGACGAGTTCAATGTAGCTCGGGGCGTCGTTCTGACCCCGCTCCGCTGCTGATTCTGCGGAAACGCTTTCAACTTGTTCGGACGATGACCTCGCAACCCGCATGGGCTGGAGGCGCGATTTGTGGAACATCCATTGGACGGTGCGGTCGAGCAAGACGGCGTGATCGAGATCGGAGATCGGGCGGTCGAACCAGAGATGAACGCCGGTGATGGGAGAAGTTTCGAAGTGCGTGATCCGCTCCCGCAGAGACGCGGCATCGGGAGTCGGCGGCAGGACACGGTCGAGATTGTCGAACGGAAGCGCGAGCACGAGGTGGTCGAAAGTGGCTTGGGCTGCGGCATCGCCGCCCGCGAGATCGAGATGGACGACCGCAGAGCCGGAGCGAGAAGGATCGGAACGAAAACCTTCCAGCGAGGTGCGGAGCTGCAACTCGCCGCCACGGGCGCGGATGTAGTCTCCGGCGGCGTCGTAGAGCGTGGTGAGCGGAACGGTTGGGACGCCCATATGGCGGGCCGCGGGCGACTTCATTGATTCGCGAACCACCTGTGCGGCGGAGGAAATCGAAATGCGATCGAGATCCTCGCTGAGCGCGCTGATGAGAACCGGCTTCCAGAAACGCTCGATGGCTCCCGAGGTTTGGTTATGCTGCTGCAGCCAGTCGGCGAAAGATTTTCCGGTGTCGGGTTGCGCGGTCAGGGTGAGCGGGACCATAGCGCGAGCGATGGCGAGCTTGTCTTGCGTGGTCAGAAAAGAAAAATGAAGAAACGACGGCGCGGTGTGCAGTGGAGCAGGCAGCGCGGAGGCGCGCATCACCGAGGCGCGGCCACCGGGTTCGAGGAAAGTCATTTCGTCGTACCAACGGATGTCGTGGTCGACTCCGATGCGCTCGTAAAAATTAATGAGGTTGGTACAAGTGCGAAACAGGACGTGCTGGCAGTTGTCGACCACCTCGCCGGTGCCGGGATGCTGGTAGGAAGAAGCGCGTCCGCCGAGGAAGGGACGCTTTTCGAAAACGGTGACGCGGAAACCGGCCGCGGCCAGGGCGCAGGCGGCGGCGAGTCCGGCGAGTCCGCCTCCGGCGACGGCGACCGTGGGCTGGGATGCGGTGGGGGTCATCTGGTTGAGATTAGCATTGCGCGGGAAATGGACGTTGTCAGAATGCAGTCAGGGTGCCCCATTTCTCGCGTCCTTTGCGAGAAGTGGGGATTTTGCAGCTGGCTTCTACAGCGCGCACAGGGTATCGGCGTCTGCGAAATCCCCACTTCTCGCGCAAAAAACGCGCGAGAAATGGGGCACCCGCGTTCGATCCGGGTGCGAGATGCAGGACCCCACATGGTTCACGTTATGCGCTTGAGAAAGCCTTTTCCCAGGATGCGTAGTTTTTCTGAGGTGCTGAGGGAGACTTTGGCGGTGAACACGTCGTATTGTTTTTCGGCGATTTTTTCCAGCAGGCGGCGGTAAATGGTGATCAGCACCCAGAGCGCCGGTTGGCTGTCTTCGCTGACGTAGGGGATGAGATCGTCGCCGGAGCGATAGAACTCGCGGGCGCGGTCAGCTTCGAGCGAGAGCAGCGGGCGCAGGCGAGCAGGGTCGGGATTCGACAGAATGTCAGCGGCGGAGAGGTTGAATTTCGCTAAATCCTCCTCGGGCAGGTAGACGCGGCCGAGAGCGGCATCTTCTTTGACGTCGCGAATAATGTTCGTGAGTTGGAAGGCGAGGCCGCAGGTTTCGGCGAGAGGTTCGGCTTCGGGATTCTTGTAACCGAAGACGTGAATGCACACCAGGCCGACGACGGACGCGACGCGGTAGCAATAGCCGCGAAGTTCTTCGAAGGTTGTGTAGTGGACGGCGAGGCCGGTTGCCCCGCTCGGCGCGGCTTCCTGGGCTAACATATTTGCCGTGGGAGCATCGACCACATCCATGGCAGTGCCGTGGGCCAGTTCGTCGAGCAATCCGGCGGGAATGTGGTAGCGGCGCTGCGCGTCGGTGAGCGCGAGAAGAATGGGATCGTCGGTGGGCTGGCCCTGCTGGGCGCAATGCAGCGCGTCGAGCCAGGTTTCGAGTTTTTGCCGGCGCTCGGCGAGGCTCAGTGTGGGGTCGTCGGCCAGATCGTCGCAGCGGCGCATGAACGAGTAGACAGCGCACAGCGCTTCCCGCTTGCGGCGCGGGAGCACGAGGAAGGCATAATAAAAATTCTTGGCGGCAGTGCGAGTGATGCCGCGGCAGACGGAATACGCCATGACCAGCTGAGCGGGAGCTGGGGTCCAGGGGACGGCGGCTTGCTGGACGCTGGCGCTCATAATTTATTTAACCCCAAAACTGGTTGGGGTAAGCCTCCGAGTGAAAAGTTTGCCGAGAGCAGCGCGCGCCACCAGCGCGAGTTTGCGCGGCTTGGAGATTTTCGGACGATTGCCTAACACGGCGAAGCCTTGACGTTCGATGGCGTTCAGAATTTCCTGGCCGCCGCGGGAAAAAAGATCGAGATCAACGGCCAGTTCACGATCGACCTGCGAAATCAGCGGGAGGCCGCGCTCGAACCAGTCGCGGGCGCGCTCGACTTCGAATTGCATCATGGCACAGAAAGCCGGCGTGTTGCCTTGGGCGGAGATATCCTGCTCGGTCACGTTGAAGCGGCGCAGGTCTTCGAGCGGGAGGTAGATTCGTCCCTTGCCGTAGTCGACGCTGACGTCTTGCCAGAAATTGGCGAGTTGCAGCGCGGTGCAGGTGAAGTCGGAAAGTTGCTGGCGCTCGGGGTCACGGTAGCCGCAGAGGTAGAGCACGAGATGGCCTACGGGATTCGCGGAGTAGCGGCAATAGGCGAGCACATCGTTGAAAGTGTCGAAGCGGGTGACGGTCTGGTCCCGGCGGAAGGCACGGAGCAGGTCGGAAAATTCGTGCTGCGGGATTTCGAACTGGCGCACGGTTTCAGCCAGAGCGACGAAAACCGGATGGCGCGGGGCTCCGGCGTAGCAGGCGTCGAGTTCCGCTTGCCACTGATCAAGCAGCGCGAGCGAGGCAGACGCGTCGCCGACCTCGTCCCCGAGATCGTCGGAGATGCGGCAGTAGGCGTAGACGTTGCAAAAGTGCTGGCGCAGGCGGCGCGGAAGAAACCAGGTGGCGACGGAGAAATTTTCGTAGTGGGAGCTGGCGAGGCGGGCGCAATATTGTTGCGCATCGGCTAGCAACGGCGGCTCGGACGGGATGGCGTAGGCGGCGGGAAGGCGGCTCCAGCCGAGAGAGGCGGCGGGCGCGAGTTGCGGGGCGGTTTGGGTCATCTCACGCAATGCTCTGGTAGAGAACCCCGAGTACGAGGAGAACGCCATGCGAGGCCGGAAACGCTGAACGGTTGCATGGGGTCCTTCGCTTCGCTCAGGATGACAATCTTTTTTGCGGCCGCGTCCTCTCCCTTTCGGGAGCGGCGGAAATCAGTGGCCGGGGATGATGGCGGTTTTGATGTCGCCGCCGCGGTTCAGCATGTGGCGCAGGACTTGCTGCAAGCGCGAGAGCGGAGCCTCCCCGGTGATGTAATCGGTCGGACGAATTTTCTTGGCGGCGATCAGGCCGAAGGCGCGGCGCACGGTTTCGGGCGTGTGATGGAACGTGGCTTTCAGCGTGATCTCGGAATAGTGCAGGCGTCCGGTATCGAGCTGCACTTTGGTTCCCCCGGCACAGCCGCCGAAAAAGTTGACGGTGCCGCCTTTGCGGACCATGTCCACCGACCACTCCCACGCTTCCTGACGGCCCACGGCTTCGATGACGACGTCACACCCGCGCTTCTGCGGCGAGAGCGCGCGTACCGCGTCCACCACGTTCGGGACCTTGGTGATCTGCACGATCTCATGCGCGCCCATTTGCTTCGCGGCCTGGACCTGCTCGTCGCGCTTGACTACGGCAATCACGTTGCAGCCGATGGCGCGCGCAACCTGGACAAACATCAAGCCGATCGGCCCGCCGCCGATGATGGTGACGGTGTCGCCGATTTCGACCCCGGTTTCATGCAGGCCGCGCAGAACGCAGGCCAGAGGCTCGGTCATAGCGGCGTCTTCGAAGCTGACGTTGGCCGGAATCACCAGCATGTTGGCTTCGACAATGCGCCGAGGCACGCGAATGTATTCGGCGTATGCGCCGTTGTTGAAGAGCAAATCTTCGCAGAGATTTTCTTGATGCTTGGAGCAGTAGAAACACATCTGGCAAGGCGCGGAGTTCAGCGCCACGACGCGCATGCCGGTCTTGAAACCGTTGACGCCGGCACCGACTTCCTCGATCACGCCGGCCAGTTCGTGGCCGAACAACGCCGGGGGAACAATCATGCGGGCGTGGTAGCCCCGCTGGTAGACCTTCAGGTCCGTGCCACAAGTCAGCGCAACCTGGACTTTGACCAGGATTTCACCGTCTCCCACGCGGGGAATCGGCACCTTTTCAATCTTGAGATCTTCTTTGCCGTACAGGACGGCAGCGGTCATTTTTCCATTCACTGCAAGGTTCCTTCCCAGTTGTCAACTTTCCCAAGCGCTACTGCCAAGTACAACCAGGCTGAATCAAAATCTTCAGCGACGAAGGCTGCGGATGCGCTGCCAACGCCAGGGCCTGGGCGCTTTCAGTCAACGGAAAACGGTGACTGACAAGCTGTTCCAGATCCATTTCGCGGCCCATCACAAACCGAACCGATTCTTCCTGCAGCGCCACCGAGGCGCTGTAGGACCCGACTAAAGTCTTCTCGTCCACACAGATAGCAGCCGGATCAACAATCGCCTCCCCGTGCTGCGTCTGGGCAAACAACAAAACTCGCCCACCGGGACGGGCCGCATCCATCGCGGTCCGGATCAAACTGTTCCCGCCCACCGCCAGAATCACGGCGTCGGCGCCTCGCCCTTCGGTCAACTCGCGAACGCGATCGACCACGTTGGTCTGCGACGCGTCCACAATCGATTCAAGTCCGAGGCGTACTCCTATTCTAAGCCTCTCGGGATACAAATCGGAAGTAATAACGGTGGCCCCGGCCTTTCGGGCCAGAACGCTCAAAATGATGCCGATCGGCCCCTGCCCGATGGCCAGCACTGTCTCGCCCGGAACCAGGCGCAGCGCCTCGATCCCCTTCATGCAGGTGTTGACCGGCTCCACGAAACAGGCCTGCTCGAAGGAAACGCCGTCCGGAATGCGGACCGTTCCCTTCTGGACGATCCAGTCCATCACTCGGACATATTCGGCGAAACCTCCGCCCGAGGGCTCAAACCCGGCGGTGCAGCCAACTTTCTTGTAGGTGGAACACTGCGCGAAGGTATTGTGGCGGCAGTAGTAACAATCGCGGCAAGGGATGTGATGAAAAACAACGACGCGGTCTCCTGGACGGAATTCGCCGACGCCCGCGCCGACAGCGGCAACCACTCCGGAAGTTTCGTGTCCGAAGATGCGGGGAGCGGAGTGCGAGCCCGTTGCGATTTTCTTCAGGTCGGTCCCGCAGACTCCGCAGCTGTGCACCTGCAATAGCAATTCGCCGGGGCCGATCTGCGGCACGGGAACGGTCTCCAGGCGAACATCGTTCACGCCGCGGTAGACCGCTGCCTGCATGGTGGCAGGAATCGTCCGCATGCCATCCTGCACTGCGTATTGTCCGGCGATGGCCATAACTTTAGCTTTGATGACGACCGGGACGAATTCGCTTCACGGACCCGCGGTGGGCGACGCGGCGGTGCGGGGGTCGGCATTGGTAAACTTCACCTGCACGGTCATGGAATCCAGATAAGGAGATTCGAGCGGGGTGAAGTGGTAAGCAGTTACCTGCAGCGAGACGTAAAAGCCATCCACTTTCATGATGCGCTGCGCCTTGGCCGGGACGCTGCCGAACCTGCTCGGATTCAGCTGCCAGAGATTGTTCCCGGGATCGGACGAAGGCTCCTGCGACTCCAGCAGCACGTTGTTATAGATCAGGTGATGCAGGTCCGTCAACCGCACCTGCCAGGAAATGACGTGGTCTTCGCCTTCCGGAATTTCCGGCACGACGGTGAGAAGATAGCGGTCGTTACCGTACGTGTCTCGAATGCGGTCGAAGAAAACTGAATTCTGCGGATTGAGCTTGACCTCAAAGCTGGCGTCGGTGATGTGAGTGGGACCGTGGCGGAAACTCTCGGCGTAGACAACCGCGGGCTCTTTTTGAGCGTGCAGCGGGACGACTGCACCACAAAGCAAGAGCGCCTTCGCGATGAGCGTTGGCTTCATAGTCGAGTAGAAATGTTCACGGTACCGGGCGTTTCATTTTTCGGCATTTTGTTTTTCTGCAAATCGCTTCCCGGAACTATTTTCCGGCGAATTCAGCTGCTCTTGATTCGTCTCGGCGAGCCAGGCGCTCAACGCGTGCGCGGCTCGCTTGCTGTCGCGGGCCAGGCGCAATGCGGCCGCCCACGTCCACGGCCGGATCATGATGAAGAGCGCGAACTTGCCGGTGAGAAAATCGCCGGACAGGCCGATGAAGCCAGTCCGATGATTCATTCCCGGAAGCGCAAATCCAACTTCATCCGAGATCGCCTTCACCGCGGCGAAGCGCACTCCCCGCGCCGCCGCGGCCCGCGCTACCGCGGACGCTTCCATGTCCACCGCTTGCGCGTTAAACGACTTGCCTAGTTTAACCTTCTGTTCCGGCGTGGCGACAGCACCGAAAGTAACCAGGATTCCCTGGCCTGCGCCAGTCTCGACGCTGCTGGAGTCGCCGGCGTCGATTACGCGAGCCGGGATGAGGATGTCGCCAACTTTCAGAGCAGGATCGAGTGCGCCGGCGAATCCGGCGGAATAGGCCACTTCTGGCGCGTAGAGAGCAATAACCGCCTCGGCCGCGCGGCGCGCCGGCTCGGCGCCGATGCCGCCGCAGACTACGACCGTTTGGCCTTGCTCAAAGAAACGGAAAGTGCGGCCGGCGTGTTGTTTTTCGAATGCGGGCCATTGGCGGATTAGCGGGTGGAGCTCACGCTCCAGGGCGGCTACGATGGCGATTTTTGGCGATGATGACAGGATGCCTGAACCCGTCGAGCGTTGCTCGACCTCGACGGGCGAGAGCGCCCGTCACCACACGTACATCTAAACATAGTCATTGCTGCGGAACCACTCCACGGCGCGGCGCAGGGCATTTTCGGCCGGAACCAGCTTCCAGCCTAATTCGCGTTCGGCTTTGGCGGAGCTGGCGAACATTTTCTTGCGGCCCATGCGGACGGCGTCGATAGTCGCGCGCGGCTCGCGATGCAGGATGCGGCCGGTGATGGTTTCGTCGACCGCGGCGGCAGCGAAGGCGAAAAAATACGGCAGCTTCACGGTCGGCGAAGATAATCCGGTTATAGCTCCCAGCTTATCGAGAATCTGTTTGAGCGTGAGATTTTCGCCGCCGAGAATGTAGCGCTCGCCGCTCTTGCCCCGCTCCAGCGCGGCGACGTGCCCGCGGGCGCATTCGGTGACGTCGACCAGGTTGAGTCCGGTGTCGACATAGGCGGGGAATTTGCGTTTTAGGAAGTCGAGAATGATGCGGCCGGTGGGCGTGGGCTTGATATCCCGCTCGCCCACCGGCGTAGTCGGATTCACGACAACAACGTTCATCCCGGAACGTCCGGCTTCGAGCGCGATTTGCTCGGCCATGAATTTCGAGCGCTTGTAGTGGCCGATCATGTCAGCGAGCGCGACGGGAGAATCTTCGTCGGCGGGATTGCCGTTGCGAGTGAATCCCATCGTAGCCACGCTCGATGTGTAGACCACGCGCTGGACCCCGTTCTTGCGTGCGGCTCCAAGAATGGCGCGGGTACCCTCGACGTTAGAGCGGTACATTTCCTGCGGATCGCGCACCCAGAGGCGGTAATCGGCGGCGACGTGAAACACGGTATCGCACCCGGACATCGCATTGTTGAGCGATGCGGGATCGCGCAGATCGCCGGTGGTGGTCTCGGCGCGGAGGCCTTCGAGATTTTTCAGGTTGCTGGTCGAGCGGACGAGCAGACGCAATTCCGCGCCCTGCGCTGACAGTACGCGCGCGACGTGGGAGCCGAGAAATCCGGTTGCGCCTGTGACGAAAGCAAGCATTCAGCAATTATCAGTTAGTGATCTCAGAAAGGCGAAAAAGCCAACCATCAGGGGCTGAAGCCCACATCCTTGTGGACCCTATCGGCACGGCTGAAGCCGTGCCCTTCCCAAACACATTCGCGGGGCAGCTCAAAATACCAGGCGCCAAAAGCTAAAAACTAAGAGCCAATAGCTAAGAGCTAATTCCCGCTCTTCTCCATCACCTTGGCGTACGTCGTGAACGCGAGCAGCGGGAAATATTGGCGGTACAGGTGATACATGAGGTAGAACACGCGCGGGAAGCCCGTCCCGGTGAAGAACTGTTCGTCCCACGATCCATCTTTTTTCTGAGTGCGCAGCAGGTAGGCAATGCCGCGGGCGACAGAGTCGCTGCGGGTATCGCCGGCGGCCAACAATCCCAGAATCGCCCAGGCAGTCTGCGATGGCGTGCTCTCACCCTGGCCGCGCAGGCTCGGATCGTCATAGGATCCTACGGTTTCACCCCACCCGCCGTCGGAATTCTGCACCATGCGCAGCCACTCGGCTCCCTGCTGAACGCAGGGCTCATGCAGGTCGATGCCCATGGCTTCGAAACCGCGCAGCACCAGGGCCGTGCCGTAAATATAATTCACGCCCCAGCGGCCGAACCAGCTGCCGTCCGGTTCCTGCTCGTCGCGAATGAATTGAATCGCCCGCTTTACAGCAGGATGATTCTTGTCATAGCCGTAGGCGGCGAGCATTTCGAGGATGCGCCCGGTGATGTCGACGGTGGGCGGATCGAGCATGGCGTTGTGATCGGCAAACGGGATGTGCTGGAAGACCATCTTGTCGTTGTCTTTGTCGAAGGAGGCCCAGCCGCCGTTCTTGCACTGCATGGAGAAAATCCAGTCGATGGCGCGCTGCACGGACTCGCGCTGGTAGCGTCCGTTGGGATGCTCGACGCGGCTCAGGCCGAGGCAAACCATCGCGGTGTCGTCCACGTCAGGATAAAACTCGTTATTGAATTCGAAATACCAGCCGCCGGGTTGCCCCTTGGGATTTTTAACCTTCCAGTCGCCGACGTTGCGGACTTGCTTCTGGAGAATCCAGTCGGCGCACTTGACCATGCGCGGATCATTCGCCGGCACTCCCGCTTCACCCAGAGCGAACAGGGCGTAGGCCGTGTCCCACACGGGAGACATGCAGGGCTGCATGCGGAAGGTGTCGCCTTCTTCGATGCCCAGCTTCTCGAATTCATCGAGCGCGCGAATCACCTGCGGATCGTCGAGCGAATATCCCTGGCAGCGCAGGGCGATGATGGCGTTCATCATCGAGGGATAGATGGCGCCCAGACCATCGCTCATTTCGAAGCGTTCCAGCATCCACTTCTCGGCGCTCTTCAGCGCGATCGAGCGCAACGGACGGACGTGAACGCGCTCAAACCAGTGCGTCATGCGGTCGAGGCACAGGAAAAAATTCCGCCACGAGATCAGCTTTTTCGCCCAGTGCAGGTGCATGCGCGACTTTTGCATGCCACCGACGAAAAGCTCTTCCACGCCCATTTCGCGGGGAATTTTCTTGAACGGCTTCTTGGCGTAGCAGATCGAAAGCGGCACCAGGATGGCGCGCGACCACGAAGAAATCTCGTAGATGTTGAACCAGAACCAGTTGGGAAACAGCACGATTTCCGGCGGAATGGCCGGGACGGCGTCATAGTCGTACTGGCCGAAGAAACATAGATAGATCTTGGTAAATGTATTGACTTCGGTAACGCCGCCCAGTTCGAGAATTTTCTTGCGGGCGCGCTGCAGGGCCGGGTGGTCGGCGGTGTAGCCGGCCAACTTCAGGCCGAAGTAAGCTTTCACCGAAGCGCTGATGTTGGAGGGCCCGGCGGCGTAGATGCTCCAGCCGCCGTCTTCGTTCTGGTGCTGGAGGATATAGTTGGCTGCTTTCTGAAAGCGCTCCGGATTGCCGGTGCCGAGCAGCGTGTGCAGCAGGATGTAATCGGATTCGAGAGTGGTGTCGGCCTCCAGTTCGCCGCACCAGTAGCCGTCTTCGTGCTGCTGCGAGAAAAGATATCTGCGGGCGGCTTCCAGGGCCGAACCGACGCGGCTGGAAAAACCTTCGATCTTGCCGAAACGAAGTTTAGGCTCAGAGGCTAAGTTGGAGTCGGGGGAGTTCGTGTCCATTCTTTGTGCGGCTCCGTTACCACGTTAATTCGCTACTGTGTTAATCCGCGCTGGAACTGGCCGGAGCGGCGGCGATGGCTTCGACAATCTCCGGCGGCAGGCCGAAGCGAACATTCTCCGGCATTACTTCAAGCTCCTGCACGTTGGCGAAGCCTTTCTCGGCAAGGAATTTCACGACTTCTTCGACCAGGCATTCCGGGGCCGACGCACCGGCGGTCAGCGCGATGGTTTTCACACCCTGCAGCCAACTGGGTTCGATATCGTTGTAACTGTCGATGAGATGCGCCTGCGTGCCGAGGTTGCGCGCAACTTCTACCAGGCGATTGGAATTGGAACTGTTTTCCGAGCCGACCACCAGCAGCAGATCGGATTCGGAAGCGACCTGCTTCACCGCTACCTGACGGTTTTCGGTGGCGTAGCAGATATCCTGCGCGGCCGGGCCCTTGATATTGGGAAACTTGGCGCGGAGGGCGGCGATGATGTCTTTGGTTTCGTCGAGGCTGAGCGTGGTCTGAGTGAGAAATGCAACGCGATCAGGATCGGGCACGGTCAGATTCTTAACTTGCTGCGGCGAACCGACCACCTGCGTGACCAGCGGAGCCTCGCCGAGTGTGCCAATGACCTCATCGTGATCTTTATGGCCGATGAGAATGAGCGAATAGCCCTCTTTGGCGAACTTTACGGCCTCGACGTGAACCTTGGTGACCAGCGGGCAGGTGGCGTCGATGATGCGCAGTCCGCGCTTGACGCTGTTCTCGCGCACTTCAGGGGAAACCCCATGTGCGCTGTAGATGACGCGCTCGCCATTGGGGACTTGCTCTTCGCTGTCGACGAAAATGGCGCCTTTGCCCTGCAACTCCTCGACAACAAAGCGGTTGTGGACGATTTCCTTGCGCACGTAGATGGGCGGCCCGAACGCTTCAAGGGCTATGCGCACCACGTCGATGGCGCGGACCACACCGGCGCAGAATCCCCGGGGCTTCAACAGAAGCACCACTTTTTCGTCGCTGTTGTTGAGTACTTTCGACACGATAAAGGCTTGCCCCCTCTAGTGTTTACCGATGCCTATAAGAGATCGGAAACCTGCAATTCGATGCAAAATCAGCCAGAAAAATGTAGCTGAACATATGCCCCAAGGTACACGATCCCCATTGTGGTGGTACTACTAAACTACCGGAAAGTGCCGTGGCGGTCAACGTAAGCTCAAGAAAGGGCGGGGATTAGCAGCGGGTGGGGAGAATCGGGAGGTGAATGGGGGCGGTTGGGTTGGCTACGGTTTGCAGCGTTCAGCTATACGGGTTTCGAATTGAGGACGGCTTCGATTTTCTCCAGCAGACCGGCGCCAGCTGTTCCGGCGTCGTCGGTGGAGAAGCCGGTGCCCAGTTCGATGACTGGGTACTTGGCGCTGGCGGCCTGGAAGGCCTGCAGCTTGGTTGGGGATGCGGTGAGGGCGGGGCCGACCAGCAGGAGATCGAAATGGGTGACGCGCATCAGGAGGAGAGCGTCACTGACGCGGCTGGTGGCGTGGACGTCGTAGCCGGCGCGCAGCAGTTCACGCAGGTAGGCGAGCACATCGGCATCGTTGTCGAGGCACAGCACGCTGCGGCCTGTGGGGACGGGAGTTTCGGCGCGGGCTCCGGGGCGGTAAAAGGCGGCAACGGCATTTTCTTCCGAGTCATGCGAGTCGAATAATTTCGTCAGGTGCGACATTTCCAGAACTTTGCGGACGTGGTCCGGCACATTGCAGAGCTTGAGGTCACCGTGAGCCTGGCGAGTGCTGGTAAGGGTGCGGACCATGGTGCCGAGGCCGCTGCTGTCGACGAATGCGACTTCGCCCAGGTGCAGGACGATGGCGCGGCGGTCGTGCAGCAGCCAAGCAACGTGCGCGCGCAGAGACTCGCTCTCGCTGCCGGCAACAATGCGGCCATTACAGCGGACTATGGTGACGCGTCCAACCTTGCGGGTGTCGAGGGTAAGGCGCAATGGGGCTCCGATGCGGGGAATGGATTCCGCGAAATCGCCACATTATAGGCGCGAGGAGGACAAACGGATAGCGTAGAAGATGGCGCCGGTCTCGTGGCGGCGAGAGCGCCCCTCAGAGGCTAAAGCCCCGCCTTTGTACGGCTCGCAGCGGCACGGCTGAAAGCCGTGCCTTTCCCGAAATCTACGCGTTCGATTTGATCATTTGCTCGGCGTGTTTGCGGGAAGTTTCGGTGAGCTTGGCGCCGCTGAGCATTCTCGCGACTTCTTCAGTGCGTTCGTCGCCGGTGACGGGGCGAATGGTGGTGCGGGTGCGGCCGGCGGATTCCTTTTTCTCGATTACGTAGTGGTGGTCGGCGAACGTAGCGATCTGGGGCAGGTGAGTTACACACAGGACTTGATTCGAGCGGGCGAGGGCTTTGAGTTTTTTGCCGACGGCTTCGGCGGCGCGACCTCCGATGCCGGTATCGATTTCGTCGAAGACCAAGGTGCGCTGGGGGGCTGAAGCCCCTGATTTCGTGCTGCTTATGCGGCCCTGAAGGGCCGCTCTTCCACGTTTCTCTTCCCCTTTTCCGCTCTCTTCCCCTTTTCCGCGCTGCGTTGCGTTCGTCGCTCCGGATTCTACGCTGGCTTTCAGGGCCAGCATGACTCGCGAGAGTTCGCCGCCGGACGCGATGTGCTCCAGTTGGCGCAGGGGCTCGCCGGGGTTGGTGGAAATCAGGTAGACGACCTGGTCGATGCCGGAGGCGGTCCAGTTCCCTTCTTCCTCGGAGCTGGTGATCTGGATGCCGAATGCCGACTTCATGGCGAGGTCGTTGATCTCGGATTCGACCAGCTTCTCCAGCTTGCGGGCGGATTCGGCGCGCTTCTTGGCTAAGACGCGGGCGGCGCGCAGGTATTCGGTGGCACCCTGCGCGAGTTCGGCGCGGAGCTGGCGCAGGGTTTCGTCTTTGTTTTCGACTTCGTCGAGCTTGCGGGCGGCTTCGGCGCCGAACTGAATCACGTCTTGCAGCGATGAGCCGTATTTGCGCTTCAGGCGATCGAGCAGAGCAAGGCGGTCTTCCACTTCGGCGAGGCGCTCGGGCGAGGCTTGAATGCTGCCGGCATAATCGCGCAGGGTTGCGCCCACGTCTTCCACGCTGATGCGCGCGGTTTCGATGGCCGAGAGAGCTTCCTGAAATTTGGGCTCGAAGCGGGAAAGTTCTTCGACCTGTTTCTGCGCGGCGCGCAGGGACGAGGTGGTGGACGCGTTGCCTTCATAAAGCAGATCGAAGGCGTTCATGGCGGCGTTGTAAATTTTTTCCGCGTTGGCCAGGACGCGTTTCTGGGTTTCGAGTTGCTCGTCCTCGCCTGGCTGCAATTTTGCGTCTTCGATCTCGCGCTTCTGGAAGGTCCAGAGGTCGACCAGGCGAAGACGGTCCTGCTCGCCGTGTTCGAGGTCTTCGATGCGGGTGCGAATTTGTTTCCAGGCGGAGAACGCTGCGGCGGCGGGTTCGAGTTGACTACCGGCAAAAGTATCGAGCAGCGCCAGGCGCGCGGGGCCGTCGAACGAAAGCATGGATTCGTTTTGCGCGTGAATGATCGCGAGATACGGAGCAAACTGGCGAAGCACGGCCACGGTTGCGGGCTGGTTGTTGACGAAAACGCGTCCCTTGCCTCCGGCGGCGATTTCACGGCGGAGGATGAGCGAGCCATCGTCGGATTCGTCGAGGCCATTCGATTCCAGAATGTTCGCGAGCGCGGTTTCCGATGCGGCTTCGGCTTCGAACACGGCGGAAATCACGGCACGATCGGCGCCCGTGCGGATTACGTCGCTGGAAGCTTTTTCGCCGAGAAGAAGGGCGAGGGCATCGATGAGAATTGATTTCCCGGCTCCGGTTTCACCGGTCAGCAGGTTGAGGCCGGTAGCAAAGGTTACGGCCACATTGTCGATTACGGCGTAGTTTTCGAGGCGCAGTTCAACCAGCACAGGCCGTCCGGGTTGCGACGAGTTTGGATGCGGAGGTGAGCGCAGGATAGCATGAAAAGCAGTCGCCAGTGGTCAGTTGTCAGTGGCCAGTTTTGTGCACATGCACCAACTACTTCCTTCCACGTTGTGAATCAGGTTATGAATGATGTACGTGTGCGGGATGGTGGGGCTTTGGTCATCTATAATTATGGCTGAGTTCTTCACTGAAAACCATGCCATTCCATCCCTTGCTGGCAGCTTTCATCGGCGGCGAAATCGTCGACATGATCTCCGATAGTGGCCCGGTAGCCAAGTTAGTCCTGGTGCTGCTTCTGGCCTTCAGCCTGATTTCCTGGGCGATTATTTTGACCAAGTGGGGCTTGCTGCGGCGGGCGCGGGTGCAGAGCGGACGCTTCGTGCGCGCTTTCCGCAAGGCACAGCGGTTGCAGGATGTGGCGGCGGTGGCCGACCAGTTCCGGCCCAGCCCGCTGGTGGGCGTGTTCGAGGGCGGGTTCGAAGAATACAAGCGACAACTGGGCGCGACTGGCGGCGTGCTGCGCAATGTCACATCCATTCAGCGCGGTATGCAGATTGGAGCTTCGGAAGAAATCACGCGGCTGGAGCGGAATGTGCCGTGGCTGGCTATCACGGCTGCGGTGACGCCGTTCGTGGGTCTGTTCGGTACAGTATGGGGCATTATTGACGCGTTTCACGGATTGGGCACGGCGGGCGCGGCGACGCTACGCGCGGTTGCGCCGGGCATTTCAGAAGCGTTGATCACCACGGCGGCCGGGCTGGCGGCGGCGATTCCGGCGGTGATTGCCTATAACCTGATTGGCAGTTCGATACGCGAATTCGCTTCTCGCAGCGACGATTTTGCGCTGGAAGTGCTGAACGCGGTCGAGCATATGCAGGCTCAACCTGCCGCGAATGAAGTGAGGCGCTGATGGCTTTCACCGCTTCTGATGGACGAACCAGAACGGCGCTGGCCGATATCAACATCACTCCGCTGGTGGATGTGGTTCTGGTGCTGCTGATCATCTTCATGGTTACGGCGCCGGTGCTGCAGTCGGGAATCGATGTGAGCGTGCCCAAAACCCGCACGGTCAAGGAGATCACCGAGGAACATGTGGTGATCACGATCAACAAAGACCAGCGGGTGTTTCTGGGGAACGACGCCATCAACATCAATGAGATCGCTCAGAAACTGAAACAGAAGATTCGCGATCCGCGCCACCAGTCGATTTTTGTGCGCGCCGATGAGAATGTGCCGTTTGGCGCGTTCGCCACGGTGATGGACGCCGTGAAACAGTCGGGCATCACCAACGTGAGTATTGTGACCCAGCCTCTGGAACAAAATGGAAGCAAACGCTGAGATTTTTTTCGAACACGAACGCTGGGGCCGCGCGCTGCTGTGGTCGGCTGGCTTCCATGTGGCGGTGACGGCGGCGATCCTGCTCTATTCGACGTTCGCGTCCGGCAACCGGGGCGAGGGCTGGGGCGCGGGCGGTGGTGGAGAAGCGATTGGCGCCACGCTGGTGAGCACGGTTCCGTTGCCTGCAAATCCTGCCGCGACCCAGAATGTTGTGGCGAATGAATCGAAGGGTGTTACACAGTCGCAGCCCAAGCCGGTGGAGAAGGAACCGGACGCGATTGATATTCAGGGCAAGAACACAAAGATCAAGCCGAAGAAGACTCCCACGCCGACGCCGACCAAAGAGAAACCGCAGGCGGAGCCAGAGGAAGTGACGAACCAGGTTGCTTTCGGCGAAGGCGGACCGGTGAGCGGGCCTTATGGCGGCTTCAACGCTGGAGCGGCGAAGGGTGGATTCGGGGTCACGGGCGGCGGCGGGGATTTTGGCACAAAGTACGCCTGGTACGTGCGCGTGATCCAACAGAAGGTTTCCGAAAACTGGCTGAGGTATGAGGTCGACCCGAAGATCACGACGGCGCAACGCGTCTACATCACGTTTGACGTGGCGCGCGACGGCCATCCTATGAACGTGCAGGTCGAGCAATCCAGCGGAGTGCCGGCGCTGGATATATCGGCGACACGGGCGCTGCAGCGGATCGATACGTTCGGAGCGCTGCCGCCGGACTATTCCGGCAACAAGATTTCCGTGGAGTTCTGGTTCGATTACAGCAAGAAGTGACGGCGATCAGTTGAAACCGGGTTTTTCCTATCAGATCTTTTGTTATCAAATCTTGTCGTAGCAGACATCAGATTTTTTTGTGCACCCCAAAAGGAGCACGATGCATCCCAAATGGTACATGGCCGCCAGGTACGTGAACAAAACCTTGCCAAGCAATACATATCGGGATACGATATTGTCGTATGGAGACCCTATTTTCGCCTCTTTCCCCGACGCAAAGATGAGCCACAGCGAACCAGCAGCAGCGCCGCGAGAGCCCCAACGGGCAGTCCTGCCCGAATGGCGCGTTCTGATTGCTCTGGTTTGCGCTCTTATTTTTTGTGGAATGACTCCCGCTCTGCGCGCGCAGGATTGGGTGAAGACCGGCACGGGCCTGGGCGTGGACAAAGTGCGGCTGGCCGTGGCCGACTTCAAGCCTTCGAGCAGCGATCCGCAGAACGACGCCCTGCTCAAGACTTTCAACGATACGTTGTGGAACGATCTGGATGTGTCGGGCGTAGTGGAACTGGTCTCGAAAAGTTTCTATCCCCTGCAGGTTCCGGGGCAGCCGGTGGACGTGAACTTCCTGGCATGGAGCGCTCCGCCACCAAATGCCGCGATGCTGGCCTTCGGCAGCTTCGGCGTAGCGGCCGGGAAACTCACCGTGCAGGGTTGGCTCTACGATGTGAAAAATACGGCTTCGCCGCAGGTTCTGGGCAAGCAATATACGGACACCCCCAGCGACGATGCCGCGCGAGTAATCGCGCATAAGTTCGCCGACGAAATTATTCTGCGTTTGGGCGGCGGCATTCCGGGCATCGCCGAAAGCAAGATCTATTTTGTGAGCGACCGATCGGGCAAAAAAGAAATCTGGGTGATGGATTACGACGGCTCGAACCAGCGGCAGGTGACGCGGCTGGGCTCGATTTCGCTTTCGCCGCGGATTTCGCCCGATGGCAGCCGCTTGGCCTTCAGCTCCTTGACCAAGACGGGCTGGGAAATCATGATGTATTCGGTGGACCTGAACCGGCTGGTCAGTTTCCCGCACATGGGAGGTACGAATCTTTCGCCGTCGTGGTCACCCGACGGATTGAAGCTGGCGTTCTCTTCCTCGCGGGGAGGCAGCCCGGAAATCTACATCGCGGACGCAAACGGCGCGAACCTGCGGAGCATGACCGCCAACAAAGGTCCCGACGTGTCTCCGATCTGGAACCGCAAGACCGGAGCGCAGATTGCGTATGTGAGCGGAGCCACAGGCCTGCCGCAGGTTTACACCATGGAAACCGACGGCACCAACCAGCAACGCATGACCGACCAGGGCTATGCGGTTTCGCCGTCGTGGGCGCCGAACGGGCAATTTCTGGCGCTGGCTTGGGAACGGAAATACGGGCCGGGAGATCCGGGCGCGCTCGATCTTTACCTGATGGATATCGCCAGCAAGCAGTGGGTGCAGCTCACGCATGACGGCGGGCGCAATGATTCGCCGTCGTGGGCGCCGGACGGACGGCATATCGTGTTCCAGTCGAGCCGATCGGGCAAAGAAGAAATTTGGATGATGCTGGCGAACGGGGATAAACTTCGGCAGTTGACGTTTACCGGACGCAACACGCAACCCAACTGGAGTTGGAAATAAATGCACTTCGTCGGACCGCGGCGTAAAATGTCCGCGGTCGCAGGGAGGATCAAAAGTGAAGCACGCAAGCAAGCAGATGTTCGCACTCGCAGTTACACTGGGGGGCATTCTGGCGCTGGGGGCCTGCAGCAAGAAGGCAGCCCCGCCACCTCCGCCGCCACCACCGGCGCCGCCCGCTCCTACGGCGTCGCTGTCCGTGAATCCGAGCAGCATTCAGACGGGACAATCCGCCACGTTGTCGTGGCAAACCACCAATGCCACCGACGTATCCATCGACGGCATTGGCGCAGTGCAGGCCAACGGATCGCAGTCGGTGAGTCCGACCGATTCGACTACGTATCACTTGACCGCTAAAGGAACTGGGGGAAGCCAGGAGGCCACGGCGCGAATTACCGTGACCCAGCCGCCGCCGCCACCGCCGCCGACGGCTGCAGCGCCCACCGACGAAGACTTGTTCAGCCAGAACATCAAGGATGTCTACTTCGACTATGACAAGTCCGACATTCGTGGCGATCAGCAGAGTTCGGTGCTGGGCGATGTGCAGTTTCTCAACCAGCACGCTGCCATCAACTTCACGGTGGAGGGGCACTGCGACGAGCGCGGGTCCACGGAATATAACCTGGCCCTGGGCGACAAGCGCGCCACTGCGGTGAAGAACGCTTTGGTTTCGGCCGGTGTCGGCGCCAGCCGCATCAAGACGATCAGCTACGGAAAGGAGAAGCCTTTCTGTTCCGAGAGCAACGAGGCATGCTGGCAGCAGAACCGCCGCGGGCACTTCGTCTACCAGAAGTAGAGACTGATCTGGGCCATCGGGGAACGGCCACAAGCCGTTCCCCGGTTCCGCAATAAAAGGGACGGCTGACCGCGTCGCGCGACCGAGGCGATGTAGAGTTGTGCCCCTTTGGGTGTGCACCTTCAGCTTCCTTAGCTGCTGTTTTCGTACCGAATCCTAGCCACCTGTGGGATACTCAACTCATCTAACGCTTGGTTGAGCAGGTCAGTAATAATCTGTATTCGGAATTCAGGAATCCTTTATGAAACGAAGCCGTGTGGTGACAGTTCTCGCGTGGCTGTTGGTGCTTTGGCTGGCGGCGGGGCCGGCCTGGGGCGTCAACAAAGATATGGTCCAACTGCAAACCCAGGTCGAACAACTGCAGCAGCAGATGACCGCCATGCAGCGCAGCTTTGACGAGCGCATGGGGGTGATGAAAAACCTGGTGGAGCAGGACACCGACGCCATCAATAAGGCGACCGTCGCCCTGACCGCCCTGCAAGCGACGCTGCAGACGAACCTGCAGAAGCAACAGGGGGATTCCAGCGCAAAGCTGGACCAGCTCTCCGGCCAGATTCAGTCGCTGAACGATACCCTGGACGAACTGAAAGTACGGCTGGCCAAGGTGAGCAAGCAACTGGAAGACATGCAATCCACGCAGCAGAGCGCGGCCGCCCAGCAAGCCCAGCAGCAAGCGCAGCAACAGGCGCTGGCCTCGGCGCCGCCGCCGGACGTGCTCTACAACAATGGATTGCGCGATTACAACGGGGCCAAGAACGACCTGGCGACGCAGGAATTTTCCGACTACATCAAGTTTTATCCCAACACCGATCTCGCCGGGAACGCGTATTTCTATCTCGCGGAAATTCAATTCCGGCAGGCCAACTATCAGCAGGCCGTGCAGAACTATGATCAAGTGCTGCAGAATTTTCCCAGCGGCAACAAGGCGGCCTCCGCTCAGCTGAAAAAAGGTTTTGCGCTGATCGAACTGGGCAAGCAGGATGACGGCGTGACCGAACTTCGGCACCTGCTGCAGCGCTATCCGCATTCCCCGGAAGCTCTGCAGGCCCGGGACCGCCTGCGCAAGCTGGGAGTTCCGACGAGAGCCGGGCAGGGCGAGTAAGCGGCGAAGGGACGGCGATTAGACACCACGGCTGCGACGTGCGCGACGATGCTTTGGCCGACGGTGCTTGCCAGCCTTATGAGCTTTATGCCGGGTCACGGGAGGATGCGTGACCTTCACGCGTGTGATTGTGGCGTGGGCCGTGACCGGCAGCGCCGATGCCGCGAGTACTAAGGCCAGCATCAATCCTGAGAGTAGCCGCCTCAACGGACCTCCTTCCAGCCGTGACGTCTTGCAGTATCCACTCGGCAACCGCATGCAGCGCAGCGGGGAATGTTCCCAACCCTCTTGTAGTTTATCCGAGCACGCCGTCGCCGTACGGAATTTTCCGCGCCCAGATCAACGCAGCTGTCACCGAAGCCGCCGCCAGAGCCATCGCAGCCCCCATAGGCAGCAAACCTGAAACCAGAAAGAATAGGGCGAGCACCCACACCAACGCCACGGCACTCACGCGCTGGTTTCGCTCCCTCACCTGCATAAGCGCCTGCTGCCACTTCGGCAATAACGTGTAGTAGATGAGCGTCATCAGCCCGAAGGCCAGCGGAAGCCATATCACGACCCCGACAGAATAGTGGTAGAAGCCGATTCCGGGCAGCACGTCGCCATTGGAGACGACAATTTGCGGCTTCATTCTAGTAATGTGGAGGTGGTCGCGCGCCACCGCGGCCCAGCCATACAAATACAACATCGTGATCTCACCGGCGGCCCAAATGGCGATCCTCATGGTCGAAGTGCAGACCGCCATAAAGATGACGAGCCAGACCGACCGCACGCTTTCGCGCGTTGAAGCGGCTGCATCGGGAGCGGGTGCGCTGCTCATCTTGTGTCAGGCCTTGCGTCAGGCCGATGCTTTCTTATAGCGATTCTTCGGGCAGGCCTCCAGTGATAAAGTGGTGCCTGGGGGCGGCTCTGGTTTGTGTTTGTCTTAACTATTTCTCCATCGCCGTCCGCGATGCGAGGTGAAATCATGCCACTCAGCTCACACGACCAAGACGAGGCCAAAGGTGCGACGGAAGCCGAAGATCACGCGAGTCCCGGCAACGTGGGTCTGGAAAAACAGCTGGGGCACCGCGATCAGGACCCGATGTTGAAAGATGCGGATTCCGATTTCCCCGAGCCCGGATCGAGTCCGGAGCACAGCGGAGAACCGACGCGGAAACCCTAACGCAACTCCTCCATCGCAGCCTCTAACACTTCCCTGCCTGGACGCGTCACCGACTCCGGCAGTGTGGCCAGCGGCTGATCCACCATGTTGAGCATGTCCAGGAAATTCGGCGCCTTGGTGTTGACGTAGAACACGCCGGTCAGCACATCGCCGGCGTCATGCGCTTCGGTGAGACGCGAGATAGCGCGAATCTTGTCGGTGGGGTCGTAGTCTTCCTCCAGCTTGCGCAACCTCAGGTGCGACCCGTCGTGCATGGTCACGCTGAGAGTCTCGCCGGGATCGTAGTCCACGGAGATATCTTCGAAAGCGGGCACGAAGCTGACGTCCTGCAAAACTTCCTCGTGTTCCTTCACGTATTTGTAGGACTTGGTCGAACCCTCGTGATCATTGAACGTGACGCAGGGCGAGACCACGTCGAGCATCACGGTGCCCTTGTGCGCGATAGCCGCTTTCAGCATGGCGCCGAGTTGGCGCTTGTCGCCGGAAAATGAACGCCCGACAAACGTTGCGCCGAGTTGAATCGCGAGGGCACAGGTGTCGATGGGTGGCAGATCGTTCAAGACGCCGGATTTGAGCTTCGACCCCAGATCGGCGGTTGCCGAGAACTGGCCCTTGGTCAGGCCGTAGACGCCGTTATCTTCGATGATGTAGATGATCGGCAGATTGCGGCGCATGAGGTGCACGTACTGGCCAATGCCGATCGAAGCAGTGTCGCCGTCGCCGCTCACGCCAATGCAGACCAGGCGGCGATTCGCCAGCATCGCTCCGGTCGCGACCGAGGGCATGCGGCCGTGAACGGCATTGAAGCTGTGTGAACGGCTCAGGAAATAGGCTGGCGTTTTCGACGAGCAGCCAATTCCGCTGGGCTTGATCACGAACTCGGGCTCCACGCCCATTTCGTACATGGCTTCGATGATGCGTTCGGAAATCGCGTTGTGGCCGCAACCGGCGCACAGCGTGGTCTTTCCGCCCTTGTATTCCATAACGGTCAGGCCGATGCGGTTGGTTTTCGGTCCCGCAGATCCGGATTCGGCAACAGGAGTGGTCGACATCTATTTGCCCTCCATCGTGGTCAGTTCGTCAGTGATGGACCGCGCGTCCAGCGGCAGTCCGGTAATATGCGCCATGCTGCGGAAGCGCGTGATCAGTTCCGGCTTCACGTCGAGCTTGAGCAAGCTGAGCATTTGTGCGTCGCGATTCTGCTCGACGACATACACGCGCTCGTGCTGCTCGATGAACTCATGCACTTCGCGGGTAAAGGGATACGCGCGCAGCCGCAGGTAGTCGGTTTCAATGCCGTACTCTTCCCGCAGCTGGTCGCGGCTTTCGGTGATGCCCCAATGCGACGTGCCGTAGCCGATGATGCCGATCTTCACTGGCCCTTTGGCAGTGTCACCTTTGGTGATCTCCGGCCGCGGAACGAATGAGCGCGCGGTTTCAAACTTGCGGTTCAGGCGCTCCATGTTCCTTTCGAAATCGTCGGCGCGCTCGCTGTATTGCGCTCGCTCGTTGTGTCCGCTGCCGCGCGCGAAGTAAGCCGCTGCAGGATGCTGCGTTCCGGGCAGCGTGCGGTAGCCCACGCCATCGCCGTCCACGTCTTTGTAGCGCGCGAAACCGCCGAGCCGGTCGAGATCTTCCTTGCCCAGCACTTTGCCACGCTTGATGGGCGTGGTGGGATACTCGAACGGATCCGACATCCAGTTATTCATTCCGAGATCGAGATCCGACATGACGAACACCAGTGTCTGGAATTGTTCGGCCAGATTGAACGCTTCGCCGGCCATGCTGAAGCACTCCGCCACCGACGACGGAATCAGCATGATGTGCTTCGTGTCGCCGTGCGAGAGAAACGCGGTGGAAAGAATGTCGCCTTGCGAAGTGCGGGTGGGCAGGCCGGTCGAGGGGCCGACGCGCTGAATGTCCCAGATCACTCCCGGAACTTCCACGTAGTAGCCAAGGCCGGCGAACTCTGACATCAGCGAAATTCCGGGGCCTGCAGTCGCGGTCATGCTGCGGGCGCCCGCCCATCCAGCTCCGATGACCATGCCAATCGCCGCCAGTTCATCCTCGGCTTGCACGATCGCAAACGTAGCCTTGCCATCGGGACCGATGCGGTATTCCTTCATGTACTCGATCATCGTCTCCACCAGAGAAGACGACGGCGTGATGGGATACCAGGTGACCACGGTGCAGCCCGCGAACATGCAGCCCAGCGCTGCCGCGGAGTTGCCGTCAATAATAATTTTGCCGGCAGTCTTGTCCATGCGCTCGATGTAGAAGACACCGAGCTTTTTCAGGTTGGCCTTGGCGTAGTCAAAGCCGGCTTGTGCGGCCGCCAGATTCAGATTCGCGGCTTTCAGTTTCTTCGCAAACTGTTTGCGGATCGCCTTCTCGACCTCACCCATCTCGATAGTGAGCAGGCTGGCGACCACGCCCACATACACCATGTTCTTGACCAACTTGCGCAGTTTGGCTTCCGGACAGACCGCGGCCACCAGCTTGTCGTAAGGGACTGCGTAAAAAAGCAGATCATCGCGCAGCTTGTGCAGGGCCAGAGGCTCGTCGTAAAGCACCGAAGCTCCCGGCGCCAGCGTCATGGTATCTTCCTGCGCAGTCTCCGGATTCATCGCCACCAAGAAATCAATTTCCTTCTTGCGTCCGATATAGCCGTTCTTATTGGCGCGGATCGTGAACCAAGTGGGCAGCCCGGCGATATTCGAAGGAAACATGTTCTTGCCCGAAACCGGCACGCCCATTTGAAAAATAGCGCGCAATAAAACGCTGTTCGAGCTTTGCGATCCGGAGCCGTTTACCGTCGCGACCTGAATAGTCATGTCGTTGACGACGCGCTTGCGCCCCATCCCCCCGGCGGATTCCTGGGGCACAATATCCGTAGTGGCCATCCCAACACCTTCCTTTGACTACTGACTCGGTGCGTAAAGTTCCCACACCTGATTTGAATCTGCCTTCCGGAATTTTTCCCAGGTCTTTCCCGGAAGTTCCGGCCTTCAGGATTGAAGAAGGAAAACACTAAATTATACGGCGGCTGCGAGGCCGTGTCGCGGCAAATCGCCCGCCTGAAGCGGGAGGAACCTGCCTTGAAACAGGACGAGGGTCACTTCCGGAATCAGGGCTCCGGAATCAAGGCTTCCGCCCTAAAAAACTGGGCGATGTTGCGGAACTTATTATATCGTGACACGATCAATTCGCCGGGAGGAATCTTCTTTACTTCGGCTAGGTGTTTCTGCAGGCTGGTATCGAGCAGGTGGGCCGCAGCCTCATGGTCGCGATGTGCGCCCCCTTCCGGCTCGGGTACGATATCGTCGATCACTCCCAACTCGCTGAGATCTGTGGCGGTGATGCGCATGGCTTCCGCGGCGAGTTCCTTCTTGCTGGCATCGCGCCACATGATCGCAGCGCAGCCCTCCGGCGAAATCACGGAGTAAATCGAGTTCTCCATCATCAGCACGCGGTCGGCTACGGCAATGGCCAGCGCCCCTCCGCTACCGCCAACGCCGATCACGGTGGCGATGATCGGAACTTTCAGTCGCACGATCTCGCGCAGATTCTTGGCAATAGCCTCGGCCTGGCCTCGTTCTTCGGCATTGATGCCGGGATAAGCGCCGTCGGTATCGACCAGCGTGAAAATAGGCCGGTTAAATTTTTCCGCAACCTGCATGATGCGCAACGCCTTGCGGTAACCTTCCGGATGCGGCGTGCCAAAGTTGCGGTGGACGCGCTGTTTCATGTCGCGTCCCTTCTGCGTGCCGACAACTAGAATTTCTTGGCCGTGAAACTTAGCCATGCCGCAGACGATTGCCGGATCGTCGCCGAATCCGCGGTCGCCGTGAATTTCGCTCCAGTCGGTGAACAGCCGCTCGATGTAATCCAGAGTCTGCGGACGCTGCGGATGCCGCGCCAGTTCCGTCTTCTGCCAGGCAGTCGGGACCACATTAATCTCCCGTCGCAGTGTGTCGATGCGATCCTGGAGTTTCGCCAACTCGCGGCGCGTCGCGTCATCCTGGTGAGCGGATTCCATCTCCGCCACCTGGCGCTCGATCTGCTCCAGTTCCTGCTGCGCTTTTTCTGTGGCTCCCACGATTGAATGAACGACGACGAAGCTGACGACAATCGAACTGATAACGCCTAGCTGATCACCCGCACACTGCCTCGCCCGCACAACTGTTCGACGCGAGCAATGAAATTGCGGTCTGGAAGCACATTATAGCCCTCCGCCTCCATCACCACCATGAAATCTCCCTGACGTTCCACGTCGAATAACACTTTCGCCTCGCCTTTGCGCTCGAGGAATAGAGCATGCAGATCATCGACTGCGGCATCGCCAGCGGTCTCGAGCGGAATGCGAATACGAATCGCCCGCGGCACCGGAACCTTCGCGTCGTCGAGCGGCATGATTTCGGCCGCCGTGATCTTGGGATTGGTGCCCTCTTCAATACGAACGCCTGCCCGCACCAGCACCGGAACTTCCAGCTTAACTTTGTCGCCGATGCGTTTGTAGGCCTCGGGAAAAACGATCATGTCGATCGAGCCAGACATATCTTCGAGAGTAGCCTGCGCGTAGAAATCGCCGCGCTTCGATTTGAGCACGCGGACGTTGCCGATGATTCCCGCGATAGCGATGGTTTCATCTTTGCCCGTAGAGTTTTTCCACCCGGCAAGGTCGGCGGTGCTGAGCGCCTGCAGGTCCTGCAATTTGTCTTTATATTTTTCCAGCGGATGCCCGCTGATGAAGAAACCAAGGATTTCTTTTTCAGCGGTCAGACGCGTGTGCTCGTCCCAGTCAGGAACGTTGGGAAGTATTTCGTTGCCGGCCTCGGCGTCGTCCTGCTGAAACACGCCAAACAGGCCGTGCTGGCCGGATTCGGCGTCGCGCTGCGCTTTCTGCGCACGCTCCATCGCCTTGTCGAGAACTTCCATCAATTGCGCGCGCCGGCCCAGAGAATCCATGGCGCCGCTCTTGATCAGCGACTCCAGCACGCGCTTGTTTAATAACCGCAAGTCGACGTTCTCGCAGAATTCGTAAATCGACTTGAAGCGCCCCAGCTTTTTCCGCGCCGCAACAATCGACTCGATGGCGTTTCCGCCGACATTCTTCACCGCAGCCAGGCCAAAACGAATCGCCTCGCCGTGCGGCGTAAAGTTTGCATCCGACACGTTGATATCGGGCGCGTCCACGGCAATGCCCATCTCGCGGCACTCGTTGATGTACTTCACCACGTCGTCGGTGCTACCCGTGACTGACGTCAGCAGCGCCGCCATGAACTCGACGGGATAATGCGTCTTGAGATAAGCCGTGTGATAGGCCAGCAGCGCGTAAGCGGCCGAGTGCGACTTGTTGAATCCGTAGCCGGCGAACTGCGCCATCAGGTCGAAAATCTTTTCAATCTTCTTCGCCGGAAATTTTCGTTGCGCCGCCCCTTCGACGAAGCGCTCGCGCTGCTGCGCCATTTCTTCCGCTTTTTTCTTGCCCATGGCGCGGCGCAGCAAATCGGCTTCTCCCAGCGAATATCCGGCGAGACGATTCGCGATCTGCATTACTTGTTCCTGATACACGATCACGCCCAGCGTCTCTTGCAGAATCTCCTGCAGTTCGGGCAGTTCGTATTCCACTTTTTTTCGCCCGTGCTTGCGATCCACGAAGTCGTCGATCATGCCGCCCTGAATCGGCCCGGGGCGGTAGAGCGCGTTCAGCGCGGTGAGATCTTCAATCGAGTTGGGCTGATACTTGCGCAGCACGTCGCGCATGCCGTGCGATTCAAACTGGAAGACGCCGGAAGTCAGCCCCTTATGAAAAACTTTCTGGTAAGTCCCCGCATCTTCCAGCGGAATCTGTTCCAGCGTGATCGGCGTTCCGCGCGTCTGCAGGATCAGCTTCAGCGTGTCGGTAAGAATCGTCAGTGTGGTCAGGCCGAGAAAATCCATTTTCAGCAGCCCCATCTTCTCGATGGCGACCATATCGAAAGCGGTGACGATTTCGTCGTTCTTGGTCCGGTGCAGCGGTACCAACTCCGTGAGCGGCCGCGGAGAGATCACCACTCCCGCAGCGTGAACTCCGGAATTGCGCACCAGCCCTTCCAGTTTTCTAGCGGTCTGGATCAGCTCGCGAATCTGGCCATCTTTTTCGATGGCCTCGCGCAGCTGCGGCGAGTCTTCAATCGCCTGCTCAATCGTGATGTTGAGCTGCGTGGGCACCATCTTGGCGATGCGATCGACGTCGCTGTAAGGAATGTCCATGGCGCGGCCCACATCTTTGATCGCGGCCTTCGCGGCCATGGTGCCGAAGGTTATGATCTGCGCCACGTTGTCGCGTCCGTATTTTTGCGTGACGTAGTTGATCACTTCCCCGCGCCGGTTCATGCAGAAATCAATATCGATATCGGGCATGGACACGCGCTCGGGATTCAGAAAACGCTCGAACAGCAACTCGTGCTGCAACGGATCGAGATCGGTGATTCCAAGCGCGTAGGAAACCAGCGACCCGGCCGCCGATCCGCGACCCGGGCCCACGGGAATTTCGCGCTCTTTGGCGTAGCGGATGAAGTCCCAGACGATCATGAAGTATCCGGAAAACTGCATCTGCTGAATAATAGCCAGCTCCCGCTCCAGCCGCTGGTCGTAGTCGGCGAGCGAATGCTTCAGCTTGCCCTGCTCGCGCAGAGGCCGTAAGGCTTCGAGTCGCTTTGCGTAACCTTCGCGTGTGACGTGAACAAAATAACTGTCCAGCGTGTAGCCGGGCGGAACATCAAATTCCGGAAATGGCGTGGCGATTTTTTCCAGGCGCAGGTTGCAACGCCCGGCAATATCCAGCGTCCGGCTCACCGCCTGTGGCGCGTCTTTGAACACGCGCATCATCTCGTCGTAGCTCTTCACGAAGAATTGCGTACCCTCGAACTTCATGCGGGCCGCATCGTGAATCGATTTTCCGGTCTGTATGCAGACCATCACGTCCTGCGCGTGCGCATCTTCCTCGCACAGGTAGTGGCTGTCGTTGGTCGCGACCAGCGGCATGCCAAGATCTTTTTCCAGCTGGAAGAGTCCGGGATGGATGCGGTGCTCCATCGCGAGGTCCTGATCCTGAATCTCAAGGAAGAAATTTTCCTTTCCGAAAATATCGGCGAACGTGCCGGCCGCCGAGCGCGCAGCCTCATAGTTCCCTTCCGTGAGGCGCTCGGCGACTTCCCCTTTCAGGCATCCCGAAAGCCCGATCAGCCCGCGCGAATGTTCCGCCAGAAATTTTTTGCTCACCCGCGGCTTGTAATAAAAGCCATGCAGCGAAGCCTCGGAAGTAATCTTCACCAGATTGCGGTAGCCTTCGTCGTTTTCCGCCAGCACCAGCAGATGGTTATAGGTATCGCCCTCGGGCGGTGCGCGGTGATCGTCTTTCTTGCAGACGTAAAGCTCGCAGCCGACGATGGGCTTGACGTCGAACTTGTGCGCGGCGTTCACGAAGTGCACCGCGCCAAACATATTGCCGTGGTCCGTCATAGCGACGGCAGGCATCCCCAGCTCTTTCACGCGCTGGCAAAGTTTTTCCACATCGCAAGCGCCGTCAAGCAGGGAGTAATCGGTATGCAGGTGCAGGTGAACGAATTGGGACATGGGGCTCAGTTGGATTCTACGTTGAGGTCATTCTAACGGGAAATGTGGACAGTGGAGCGCCCACTTATCCACAGGTGAAGAGAAATGCGTGGATGGTTTGTACGGCATCGGCCTGGTCGATTCGTTCCGCTTACTGGCCTTCGCCGGGCACTTTAAAATTCACGCCGCGGTCCTCGTTGACCTTGGTGGTGGCGGGAATGTCCAGGTCGGAGAGCGGAATCTTCTGCGTGCGCTCTGCCGAAAAACTGAAAAGCGTATTGCCTACGATGGCGTAGTTCTGGATTTCTTCCTTGTGCTGATCGCGAAAGATCAGCGTGGTGGGCGCCGAGGGAGCGGTCAGTTCTGCGTGCCGCGGCTCGTAGGGAGCCGATCGCGCGTACGCGTCCTGATCTCCGCTGCTATCGTAGCCATCGGGTGCGTTCTGCTCGTCCGGGCCTTGCTGGTCCATCACATAGCCCGGCGCAACATCCTGGTCCTGGCTATCGTCGTAGTACGAGGAAGAATCCCACAACCAATAAGGATCGTAGAAGTAGGGATTGTAGTATCCATACCAGCCGGGATATCCGTAACGCCAGGGACCGGCGAAGCCGCGGGTGCGGATTCGGAATCGCGCCCCGTCGATACGGTTCCCATAATCAAAGCGATTCACGGAAGCCGAGCGGTTAGCCGAGTATGCATACCCCGGAGGATGGAAGGCCGGAGCGTAGGCTCGCGATCCGGCGTAAGAGCGCGCACCAGAAGCAGAATGGGCACCGTACCCCGCTCTGGAACTCATGCCGCTGGAACTGTGATTGGATCGCGGGGCGGAAAAGCTGCTGTGACCGCCGCCGCTGAAACCGCTGTGGCCGCCGAAACCGCCACCGTGGCCACCACCAGAGGAGGCATGCCCACCCCCATGCTGCGCAAACAGAGGCAGCGCGAAGGCCAGCAAGACGAACGTCGCAAAGATACAAAGGCGACGCATATGGTTACATTATAAGCCTGTTTCGGACCCCTGCAACGCAAATCACAAGCCTCGGAAGATGCTGATCCGGAAGGCTTTCTATCGCTTCTTTGTCTTGGTCTTTTTAGCTGGAGGCCTGTGGGCAGGTTTCGACGCGGGCTTAGGCGCCGGCTTCGAAGGTGCCTTCGCCGCAGACCCGGCAGGTTCTGCCTTCGCTTGCGCTGCCGGCTTCTGCTGGGGCGCCGATTTGGCGTCGAGTTTGGGTTTGCCCTTGCCATCCGCCTTGGCAGGCGCTACGGGCTGTGCCGCTGCAGCCGGCGCAATCGCCGCAGCTTTTCCCTTCCCTTTGCCAGCCACTTCGCCCTTTTTTGCGGGCGGTACGGGCGCTGGCGCGCCAGCCGCAGCCTTGGCGGCGCGGCCTCGTCTTGGCGGGGGCGGCGGAGGCGGAGGCGGAGGAGCAAACGGCTTCAGAAACTTCAACGTCTCGGTGCGCGAACGCAGCTTGCCGTCGAGCAGCAGCATGAACACGTCGCGCGCGATCTTGGGATATTCCGGCAACTGCGGGGTGATCAGCAGCTCCGTCATTTCCGGCAGCGGAATCCGTTGCTGCACCTGGCGCCATTTGGTGAGGAAATTCTTGATCTTCTGCTCCACCGCCTGCTGCTTCGCGGTCACCGCGAGAAAAAGAATCATCTCCGGCCGCGCCGTGGAAAGCAGGTTCCAGGTGCGTGACGGCGTTGCGGCTTCTTTGCCCGTCAATCGTTTGGCCAGTTCCTTGGCGTGGGTTTCGATATCGCGCCAGGCATCGACCAGATCCTTGCGCGGAATCAGCTTCCATAAATCCGCAACGTCTTTCTCCGAAAGGCGCGACGTCAGAAAATACATCACCGCCGGCCCGGCGTCGGGGGCATACCCGAGGTCGACCATATGCTGGCGTGTCTTCATGAGCTGGCTGAGGCCGCTGCTGTCCACTTTCGAGGTGTTCCAATGCGGATGCAGAATTTCCAGCCAGCCCTCTTTTTCGAGGTTCTTGACCACCTGCAGCGGATCGTCCTCGTGCGCGAGCGCGGCAATCTCATGCCCGATGGAGCCGCGCAGAATGTGGTCGATGTACTTGCCTTCCTTGGCGGCATCGTAGCGGGCCTGCGTGCGTTCTTCGATCTGCCAGTGGAATCGAGTCGCAAAACGCGTGGCGCGAATCAGCCGCGAAGGGTCTTCCAGAAACGAATAGTTGTGCAGGATGCGGATGAGCTTGGCTTCAATATCGGCTACGCCGTTGAAAGGGTCGAGCAGCAGCCCCCGAGACCCCTCATTCAGCGACAGCGCCATGGCGTTGACCGTGAAGTCGCGGCGGCGCAGGTCCTCATGAATGGTGGCCGGGGATACGACCGGCGGCTTGGCTGTCTTCTCGAAGCGCTCGGTGCGGGCCATGCTGATTTCGGCGCGCGCATTGCCCGGGAGCGACAGGAAAATCGTACGCGATTCCTCTTCTAGTGCCGCAACGTGTGCTCCGGCCTTCTCGAGTTCCTTTTGCAGCTTGAGAGGATTGCCCTGGACCGTGAAGTCGAGGTCGCGGATGGTAAAACCGCTGATAATGTCGCGGATAGCACCGCCGGTGAGGTAAAGGTTCATTCCGGCGGCGCGGGCAACTTCCTGGATCAGGCTGACCCCTTTGAGTTGATCCGGAGTCAACCGGATTTCCATGGTGTAAATGTAGTCAGCCATTCGTTTTAGAGCGCTTCGTACTACCTCAACATCGCCTTAATCAACCTGCCTCAACCAGTCGTCTCAGCTGCGAAGCTCGGGCGGCCACATGATCCGCCTGTGGAATTTTTCCACAAGATTTCCACAGAGCCCAAGACCCAAGCCTTCGCCCGCTTCCACTCGCATATGCAAGTGGCTTAATTCCAACTACTTAGATAAACCGGGATGACCTTCGACGGACTACAGAAAATAACACAACGTTAACGATTTGGCTACTGCCAAGGTGTATGCCGGGAGTTTTTCCCGAAAAGGTGCGAGAATCGAGAGGCTGGCTTTGGGCTTTGGGCTTCGGGCTTCGGCTGTCAGGCTTCGGCCTTTCCGCCCCAGACACTGTCGATCTGTGTAGGACGGATACTCTTGTCCGTCGCCTTTGACCTTGATCTTGCATTCTAAGGAAAACCAACGTCAAAAGCGACGGACAAGAGTGTCCGTCCTACACAAGCAAAAGCATTTGAACGGCCGAAGCCCGATAGCTGAAGCCCGAAGCCCTGACGCCACGCGGCCAGCCGCTGAAGACTGGACCCATGCCCTCCACGCACAAAAAAGTCGTCGTCCGCAAGATGGACCGGGACTCGGTCTCCGGCTACGTGGGCGCCCAGTTTGTGCAGGACGGCAAGCTGGAACTGCTGAACACGTCGGGTACTGTCATCAGCATGGACCTGCGGGAGATTAAGGGCGTCTATTTCGTGCGCGAGTTCGGAGATTCCGAGTCGCTCACCCGCAAGACGTTTACTTCGCGGCCGCGGTCGGAAGGCCTGTGGGTGCGCCTGCGATTCAAGGACAACGAGGTTCTCGAGGGGCTGATGCCCGCCGATCTCACCCAGAACATGCCTGAAGGATATCTGGTGAACCCTCCCGATCTGCGCTCGAACACGCAGCGCATCTTCGTTCCCCGCACCGCCCTGGATTCGCTGACCGTGCTGGCCGTGATCGGCGCCGCCCGCCGCCGTCGTCGCGACGCCGACGACCAGCGCCAGGTAACCCTGTTCGAAGAGTGAAGTTTGAAAGAATAAAGTTCGAAGAATAGCTGCGGTTCCCTGGCGCGCTCGCCCGCTTTGTTTCCGGCAAGGACTACCCCGACAGATTCCCGGGTGGCGACGGCTCGTGGTGTACGATCTACTCGTTTCCCTAATCCCATGAAACTTTCTGCCATCGCTGCTGCACTCCACGCGCGCCTCGAAAACGGATCGCCGGAAACGGAAATCAACGGGCTGAACGGAATCGACCAGGCTGGCCCGGGAGAACTTAGCTTTGTCTCGAACCCCAAATACGCGGCCGCGGCGCGCTCGACCAAAGCTTCCGCGGTAATCGTCGCCGAGGACTTCCCTGCCATCCCTTCGGCCATGCTGCGCGCGAAGGATCCTTATCTCAGCTTCGCCAACGCGCTCGAACTATTCCATCAGCCATTGCTCTACGCGCCGGGTGTGCATCCGACCGCGGTTGTGCATTCCACGGCGAAGGTCGGAGCGCACGCTCACATCGGCCCGTACGTGGTGATCGACGAGAATGTCGAGATCGGCGAGCACGCGGTGTTGCTGGCACACGTGGTCATCTATCGCGGAGTGAAAATCGGTAACCACTTTTTCGCGCACGCCCACGCCGTCGTACGGGAGAACTGCCGGGTGGGCAATTGCGTCCTGTTGCAGAATGGGGTCGTCATCGGCGCCGATGGCTTCGGCTTTGCCAAAACCGCGGAGAGCCGCTGGCACAAGATTCCGCAACCGGCTCCAGTGATGATCGGAGACGACGTGGAAATCCAGGCCAACTCCTGCATCGACCGCGCCAGCGTGGGCGAGACTCGCATTGGCCGCGGTGTGAAGATCGACAACCTCGTGCAAGTGGGCCACGGATCGAACGTCGGCGACGATGCGCTGTTGTGCTCGCAGGTCGGATTGGGCGGGTCCACGGAAATCGGCGCGCGCGCAATTCTCACCGGACAAGTCGGCGTGGTCGGCCACTGCAAAGTCGGCGAAGACGCCATTGTCACGCCGCAAAGTGGCGTGGCCAACGACGTTGCGGCCGGAGCGTTGGTGAGCGGCGCTCCCGCAGTCGACCACAAATTGTGGTTGAAATATTCCGCGATTCTGCCACGGTTGCCGGAAATGGCACGGGCGCTGCGGAAGAAAACTACCGAAGAGGGATGAGGGGCTTCGGGCTTCGGGCTTCGGGCTTCGGGCTTCGGGCTTCTCCGCGCCAAGCTTGGGCGCTCACCTCAAACCCTGTCATCCCGAGAGCCCGCGTTTTGTTTCGCGGGCCGAGGGATCTCAGTCTTCTCTGCTGCCGCGCGCCAGCCCTGGACGACGCTACCCAATCGCATCCTGTGTCTGCGTGGAATCATCCGCAGGCACTTCGGCAGTCGTCCGAAACTCCTTCGGCAGCCCGCTGTCAATCACCGCGCGCACTTTTTCCATCAACTCCTCCCGGCTGCCGAAATCTTTCGGCTCGATCGGTGGATGAAAAATCACCTGGACCAGCCCGGGCTTGATGGCGAAGCGGGACTTGGGCATCGCATAAAACGTGCCTACGATCGTGATGGGAACCACCGGCACGCCGCACTCCATCGCCAGATAAAACGGTCCTTTCTTGAAGGGCAGCAGCTTGCCATCGAAGGAGCGTTTGCCTTCCACATAAATCGTCATGTTGACGCCCTGCTGCACCACGGCCTTCGCAGCTTTCACTGCCTCAATGCCGGCGTCGCGGTTACCGCGATCCACCGGCACCAGCGATCCGATACGCATGGCCTGCCCCAGAATCGGAACGCGGAACAATTCCTTCTTCACCATTACCGAGGTGCGGCGCGGAATCAGCGGAGTCTGAATTGGTGGGTCGAGATTCGAAACGTGGTTGGTCATGAAAACGTAGGTGCGCGATTTGTCGAGTTGATCGAGCCCCACCGTCTGCACGCGCACGCCGGTGAGCCACACCCCCCACCAGCATCCCCACATGAACATGCGGTAGAGCAAGCGAATGTCGCCGGAAATAAACGTCCAGGGAAAACCGATCAGCGCCGCCACGAGAGCGGCCAGGCCCCAGAAGGCGAGCATCACGATGGTGCGGATCATTATTTGTGAGACTCCGGCGGCCGGGACGCGGGTTCCGCTTCACCCTTCAGCCACATCGCGCGCCGCGCGCGATGTTCCGCGGTGACATTTTCCAGATCCTTCAATTGATAAGAAATCTCCTGACGGCTCCCAATTTTCCATTTCAGTTCGTGCTCGGCGCCGCGCCGCGGTCGAACTTTCACCGCGAGCGTATCGCCGGGAGCGAGGCGCGCCAATTCGTCGCGCGACTCTTGCCCTACCGCTTTGCCCTGAATTTCGAGAATCGTGTCGCCCACTTGCAGGCCTGCGCGTTCGGCATCACTGCCGGCGGTGACTGCCCCCACCAACATGGGCCCGTCGAAATTCCGTGATGCCACGAAACCCGCGTCGGGCACGGCATTCGACTGCTGCATCACCTTGAGCCCAACGCTGTGAAAAAATTCGTCCCAGGGAACCTCTTCGGTTCCCGCCACATATTTGGCAAAAAACGAAGCCAGGTCGGCGTGGCTGACCGCCTCGGCGGCTTCGCGAACGCCGTCGGAATCGGCGAAGAAGCGCCCTTTCTTAGCATAGTTCTGGTTCATCCACTGCATTACCTCGCGCAGCGACGCGTGATCGTGGGTGGCATCGCGCACGGCGAGATCGAGCACCACGCCGAGCAATTCGCCTTTGTTGTAGTAAGAAATACTGCGCTCTGGACGGCGGTAATAAGGGTCGCCTTCGAGCCAGGCGTCCAGACTGGATTCTTCGGCGGATTGCGTCAGGTGCGCGGGACGCCGCTCGAGTTCGGTGATTTCGTCGCCGAGGAGCTCGAGATAGCGCTTCTCGTCCAGCAGCCCTGCGCGCAACTGAATCACGCCTTCGGCTGTACTGGTCACGCCCTCGCTGAACCACAGCGCCCGCGTGTAATTTTCCTTGGTGTAATCCACGGGCTCGAGCGTGCGCGGGCGAATGCGCTTCACGTTCCAGAGGTGGAAAAATTCGTGCGCCGTCACCGTCGACAGAACCTCGGAGCTGCGCGAGATCGCATCCGCATTCAAATCGATCGCCGTGGAATATGCGTGTTCCATGCCGCCGCCCCCCGGCCCACGCGGAAAGTGATAGAGAAACATGTAAGAGTCGAAGGGACGGTCGTTCATCCAGCTGATAGCGGCGGCCACGATCTTGTGCAAGTCGCCGACGATTTTCGCCATGTCATAGTCGGCGGGCTCCGCATCCACGATCACGCGAAAGTGTCCGCCCGCTTCGTCGAAATCCGACTCTTGAAAACTCCCGATCTCCACCGGAGAATCTACGAGCCGATCGTAACTGTCAGCAATGAATCCGCCATCGGACGTCGACGCTAGCGGCGTAGCGATGCGCCATCCCTCGGGCACACGGTTGAAACGCACAGCCATGGGCGCGTTGCGCGCGTCCACGGGATACATCAGAATCTGCGCCAGATTGAAAAATGCGTGGTGAGGATTGAACTGCGCGCCGAAGGGGCCAAACGAATCAACGAAAATTTGGTACTCGACAATCGCTCCGCCCGCGGCTCCCGAAATTTGCCAGAGACTCTTGTGCAGCTCGCGGACCGCGAGCGGGCGTCCCGCGCGGTCTTTGGCGCGTACCCAGTTCACATACTGGACAAAGTCGCGGACCTGGTAAAGCGCGTTCCACACCGGAAGCTGCAGTTCACGTTGCGCCGCTCCCTCGGGAAGAAAAACCTGCACGTCGACCAGATGCTGCTCCGGCTCGGCCAGCGAGATCACGTAGCTTGTGTCGGGAGCCGCGTTCGTTGCAGGAAGCAGCGCAGCGGAGCTTTGCGCAACGGCTGTCCAGAAGCTCAAGAACACCGCGGCCAGAATCGCGAGTGTCCAATTGCAACGCCGCCCGCATTTGTACTCCGTCAATGTCTTCTTCATCTTGCCGATCTCTTACCCGTTTTTCTTACTCGCGGCGATGCTTGACTCGACGCCCGCGCCCTTGCCCGCCAGCGACTTCAATTTAGCCGGCAGCTTCTCGTAGATTCCGCCGAAGCCGCCATTGGAAAGAATCGCCACTACGTCTCCGCTGCGCATTTCCGGAGCGATCGTGTCGACGATCGCGTCGGCATCAGCCAGCAATCGCGCGCGACGCCCATTCTTCTGGATCTCCGCCGCCAGTTCCGGCAACTCCAGCCGTTCGTTTTCCGGCACCGCCTCGGAACGGAAAACTCCCGCGACCACCACTTCATCGGCCAGCGCCAGGCTACGCGCCAAATCACTTTGCAACACTCGACGCCGCAATGTATTCGACCGCGGCTCAAGAATCGCCCACAACCGCGCGCCCGCATAGCGCGCCCGCAAGGCCTTCAGCGTCCCAGCAATCGCCGTGGGATGATGTGCAAAATCGTCGATCACGGTGATTCCGTTCACCTGCGCTTTCACTTCGAGCCGCCGTTTCACACTCTTGAAAGTTTTCAGCGCAGCTGCGATTTCATCTTTAGCAATGTCGCAGGAAGACGCCAAAGCCGCGGCAGCCGTGGCGTTCCACACGTTGTATTCGCCCGCCAGCGCAAACTCAAAGTCCGTCCACGGACTGCCCTCATGCAGCACCGACCACGTCGTCCGCCCGGGCTCCAGACGAAGATTGCTTACCCGCCATTGCGACCGCGCTCCGCCGCCGTAGCGTTCGACCGGACAAAATGTTTTAGCCAGGCAGCGCTCCAGACTCGCGCTCTCCGTGGCCTCGCCCACCGCTCCGTCAAAGGCGACGATGCGTCCACGCCGCGGAATCAGATTCACCAGGCGTTTAAAGGCCGTCTCCACCGCGTCCAGATCTTTGTAAATATCGGCGTGATCAAATTCCACGGATGTAAGAATGACCGAGTCCGGAAAATAATGTAGAAACTTCGGACCCTTATCGAAGAAGGCTGTATCGTACTCGTCGCCTTCCACAATGAAATGCCTTCCCCTCCCCAGATGAAAGCTCGAGCCAAAATTTTCGGCAATGCCACCAATCAGAAACGACGGCTGCAAACCGGCACAATGGAAAATCCACGCCAGCATTGAAGTAGTTGTGGTTTTGCCATGAGTTCCGGCAACCACCAAAACTTCTTTGCCGCGCAGGAATTCGTCGTACAGAAGTTGCGGCAGCGAGCAGAATGGCAGGCGATGGTCGAGCACCTGCTCCAGTTCAACATTGCCGCGCGAAATCGCATTCCCCACCACCACCAGATCGGGCCGCGGTTCGAGATTGTGCGCGTCAAAAGGCTGCGCCAGTGGAATTCCCAACTCGCGCAAGAAATCGGACATTGGCGGATACGCCGCCGCGTCCGACCCGGTCACGCGAAACCCGCGCTGTTTCAGCATCCCTGCGAGCGACGCCATGGCCGTCCCGCAGATGCCGATCATATGAATGTGTTTCGCTGCCGTCATGAATTTTCTGTTCGCCCTCTGCGACTTCCTTTGCCGCGACGTTTGCGGTCAGCCTTTGCCTTGGGCCGACGCCGAGTTACGCACTCAAGCAACCGTCACCGCCGCCTCAAGAATCTTCAACTCAATCACTCCGCCGCGAATCGTCAATCCCGCCCGCACTCCAAACGGCAGCGTAATGTTCCCAGCCGTCACATGCCCCGAGCGCAAACCGTACGCCACCGGCACTCCCAACTCGCCGACAATTCGCATGACGACCTCCTGCAGCGTGTAACCCTGGTTCGCGTTCTGCACGCAATCCATCATCTCGCCGAAAACAATTCCACGGACGCCGTCGAGCTTTCCCGCCAGCTTCAACTGCATGAGCATGCGGTCCACCTGATAAGGCTTGGCCGCAATATCCTCCAGAAACAGAATCGTCCCATCCGTCTTGATCTCGTAAGGCGTGCCCAGCGAAGCCACCAGAATCGAAAGACATCCGCCGTAAAGAATTCCCTCCGCCGCACCGTCGACCAGTCCGCTCACGCCAGAATCCGCACCCAGCTTGAGTTCCCACGCCGCCTCACCTCCCAGCGCCGCCTGCCACGATGCCGTATCCACACCGCCGGCGCGTGCCCAATCCTTCGCCGCCATCGGTCCATGAAAAGTTACCAGCCCGCCGGCATCCACAAAATACGTGAGCAACGTGGTGATGTCGCTATAGCCGATGAAAATCTTCGGGTTGCTCCGGATCGCATCCAGGTCGAGCGCTTCGAGCAGATAGTTCGCGCCATAACCGCCGCGCGCGCACAAAATCGCGCGCACATCCGGCCGCGCAAACATTTCAGCCAGCTCGCGAATGCGCCGCTCGAGCGATCCGGCGAAGTAAAGATCGCGCTCAAGAATGGAATCGAAATAAAACGGCTGGTAGCCCGCGCGCCGCAAAGCCTCGCACCCAGCTTCAAGTTCGCTGCGCTTGAGATTGCTGGCCGGAGCCACGATGCCGATCGTATCCCCGGGCCGGAGAGCGGGCGGCTTGATGCGCGAAGAGTTTGACCGAGGCATGAAGTCAGAAACCTGTTGCGGCAGACGATCCGATCACTTTAAGAAGATCATTTTTTCGAGAAGATCAGCGCAAGTCACTCTACGAAGACCCAAATAAGAAGCTCAACGGAAAAAGAATTCTCCCCGGCAGACCAACTGCGCCCATCCCCGCAGAAACACTTGATTATTTTCCCAGCGCACGGTCTGCGTTCCTCCCGGAGCCTGCACTTTCACCGGCGATTGCAACCTGCCGGTCGACATCGCCGCCACCGCTGCCGCGCAAGAGCCCGTCCCGGAAGATTGCGTTTCCCCCACGCCGCGTTCAAAAAAGCGGGCTTGCAGATCGTGCTTGCCCGCAGGCAAAACCAGTTCAACGTTTACACCATGTTCAAATCTGGAATAGCGCTGAATGCCCGCAGCCTGCGCCTGCCAGTTCTCGTCGAAACGATTTACAAAAACCACGTAATGCGGATTGCCAATCGACACCGGAATGCCTCGAACTTCGTCAAAGCCTGTCGCGACGGTCAACTCTTCCCCGACCTCCGCTTCGCCCATGGCCATCTCAAACTCATATCCGGAATCGCTGCGCGCGGTGAGAACGCACACTTTCAATCCCGCACCAGTTTGCAGCTGAATGGTCTCTTTCCCCCGCTGCGCGCAAATGCAAGCTGCCACGCAGCGCGTGCCGTTGCCGGAAATCTCGGCCGCGGATCCGTCGGCATTGATGAGTTTAATCTCCGCGTCCGCAGCGGCATGCGGCAGCATCCACTCCACCCCGTCCGCTCCAACACCTTCATGCCGATCGCAGATGCGGCGGGTAAATTCACCAATGTCAGACGGTGCCAATGACCCATCAATCAGCAGAAAATCATTTCCGCAGGCACTGGCCTTCACAAACGGAACCACGGACTCTCCGCTCACTCCAATTCCACCGGGCCCAAGGAAACCACGCCGCCCAGAACCGCCGACGCCTTCAACCGCCGCAGCAACTCATCCTGCTCGCGCCTGCACCCGCTTACGTCAAACTGCACCCGGACGTACTGGCCCGTGCTTCCGCTGATCACGTTCTGCATCATGCGATGTTCGCTCTCCAGTATCCGGTTCACCTCCTGGCTGATCTCGTCCACGCTCGCGCCCTTCACTTCGTAACTCATCAACAGAGTCTTTAAGTTGAAGGTTTGTTCAAGATGTCCCAGTGTAAACAGCGCGATCAGAATTACGCCCGTGGCAAAAATCGCGGTCAGGTAAAGACCGCCGCCGGTGGCCATTCCGACCCCGGCCACCACGAACAAAGTGGAAGCCGTCGTCAGCCCTGAAGTCAGCCCGCGCGTGTGCAGTATCGATCCCGCACCGATGAACCCGATGCCGGGAATAATCTGCGCCGCGATCCGCGTGTGATCCCCGAGATGTTCCACCGCCAGACCGTCCGACAGAATCGTGAACATGGCCGCGCCGAAGCAGATGAACATGTTCGTGCGCAGTCCCGCGGGCCGGTGCCTGATTTCGCGTTCGAGACCGATGATCCCACCGAGAATCGCCGCCACCGCCAGCCGCGCCAGAGAATTCGTGACGATGCCCGTAGCCATCTCGCGGTGCAGCAAGTCGAGAATATTCTGCCAGTTCATTGCGGATTTTCGAGCGCCAGAAAAACGCCGCCGGAAAGCTCGAACAGAAAAAGCCCCCAGATAAAAGCCACGCTGGTGGCTGGATTTTATCACCGCAACTCGCGGCTCCCACCGCATTACGAGGTTAACGTCGCTGATTACCGCACGCGATAGAGAGTGGCCTGCGGCTGGCCCGTCACTCGGATCACGACCAGCTCTTTGAAACCGCGCCCCTGCACCGCCCGCCAAACATCGTCTCCCTCGAAAGCCAGCGCGTACTCGACGAGTTCGGCGGGATTCGCCAGCGCGCGCTCCCACAGCCCCTCGGAATCAGGCGGCTGCATCCAGACACGATGATTGCCTTCGTTGATCGTGCGCTTCAGCGGAATCCCCGCCTGCTCCACCGCTCCCGGATGCCCGCCCAGGTCAATCAGTAGCGTGGCTTGCGGAGGCAGGGCGTGGAGCCAGCCCGCGACTTGCCTCTCCAAAGCAACGCGGCCGCGCATATTGATGACGGCCTCTTCATAACAGACCGGCCCCGCCCGCCAGATGAACCCGTAGCTCACAACCACGATCACGAGCAACCCGAGAAGCGCCGCGCGCCGCCACTTCTTTGGCCATTGTTTTGATCGCGCGGCCGTGTGCGCCAGCATCCCAACCGCCGCCGCAAATCCCGGCAGCATTTGCAATCCGTAACGCACGTTGTAGTGGGTGAACGGCCACCACGCCGGAATAAAGATCGGCACGCCCCCGTAAGCAATCGACAGCGCATAAAACGGCACGGGGACTAACAGAAAAAGCAGCGGCCATCGCGCCGGCGACCTCGCGAGACCGAGCGTCCCATCTTTACCCGGCGCTTCAACTCCGCGTTTCCGGCCATCGGAAATCATCACGATCAAAGCTCCGGCCGCCAACACAATCCACAACCGCTGCAGCCACTCGTTCTCCGCCAGGTTCGCTTCCGCCGATTTGAGAAAATACAATCCCGCAACGTAAACATTCCCCGTCCCGGGATGCCCCACCGATCCCGCGCTCTGCGTCCGCTTCTCAATCGCCTTCGCTGAATAGGGCCCATTTTCAAACTCGAGCGGATTGCGGTACACAATGCCGTTGTAAGCGAACCACAATGCAGGCGCAGCCGCAACAATCAAGACAAATTTCACGATCGCGCTTCGAGACGGCAACATCACACCGGCTGCCCCACCCTTCGCGGTTTTCGAAGCGTGGGCATCCCGACTGCCGACGTCTCTGAAGCAGTAGATCGCGACGGCTCCCACCACCATCGCCACACCCAGAAACCATCCGTCATACCGTGTCAAACAAGCCGCCGCCAGACACAATCCGCACTTCGTAAGCGCCCGCACTTCCCCGCGCACAAACTCGCTGAAGAAGACCACCGCCCAAATGAAAAATGCCAGATACAGTGCCTCACCCATCGCGGTGCTCTGCATGTAAATCAGATTCGGATTCACTCCATAAACCGCGGCCGCCGTCCAGGCCGCCACACTCGCCGTCCCACCGGGCTCACCCTCGCCCGGCAAAACTCCGCGCGACAAAACTCCGCGCACCAGCCGGAACATCCCGATCACGCCGAACACATAAGCCACCATCGACGGAATTGATCCGCCCACGCCCCGCCGCCACATTTCGTTGGAAACGAGAAACGGAATCATCAGCAGATGAGGCAGCGGCAGCCAGACCGTCCCCAACTGCAGCAGCCCCGGAGTTCTAGAATCGAAGACGCGCCGCGCGATGTTGATGTGGGCGACAGCGTCGCCGTAGAGCAGCACATCACCGCGCCGGAAATAAAACAGGAAGGAAAAAACTGAAACCCACACCGCCAGCCAGGCCAGCACCCTGACTTCAGCATCCCAGCGCGAGTTCGCTGTTGCGCTCATGTGCGGATTTGGAATGGGCGGATTCGGGAAGGGCACGAGTTTACTCGTGCCGTAAACGCGCTAACAAATTCCCTCGCTTTAGCGCCTGAGGTTTGTAGTTTGCCATCAGCCATCATTCCAAGTGCGTCAATTCCCGAAACACTTGGAACCGCTCGTCGATTTCCTCGCGCGTCAGCGCCTGCAAGCGCTCGGTGCCGAACCGCTCGACCGCAAACGACCCCATCACGCCTCCATAAAACAGCGCGCGCTTCAAAACCTCGCGATTCAACTCCTCCTGCGAAGCGATGTAGCCCATGAACCCGCCCGCAAACGAATCGCCCGCCCCGGTCGGATCCTTCACCTCTTCAATCGGCAGCGTAGGCGCACGAAAAGGATGCCGCCCAATCCCAAACGCGCCCTCGCGGAAAAAAATTGTCGCGCCATATTCCCCATGCTTGATCACCAGCGCCTGCGGCCCCATGGCCAGCACCTTGTGCGCCGCCCGCGGCAGATTACTCTCGCCCGCCAGCATTTTCGTTTCCGTGTCGTTAATCAACAGCACGTCCACCAGCTTCAACGTCTCCGCCAGCTCCTGGGGAGTACGTTGAATCCAGTAATTCATGGTGTCGCAACCAGTCATCCGCACCGAGTGCATTTTGCGTCGCACGTCCGCCTGCAGCGTTGGCTGGATATTCGCCAGGAACAAAAACTCCGTATCTTCATATTCCTTCGGAATGCGCGGCTGGAACTTTTCGAAAACGTTCAAGTCCGTAAATGTTGTCTTCGCTTCGTTCAAGTTCTCGCTGTAATTTCCACCCCAACGAAACGTTTTACCAACGGCGCGCTCGATGCCCCGCGTATCGATCCCGCGTTTCTTGAACACCTGTTCCTGCTCCGCTCCAAAATCTTCGCCCACCACGGCGACGACCCGCACCTTCGTGAAATAGCTGGCCGCCAGCGAAAAATAAGTCGCCGCCCCGCCCAGAATATTTTTCACGCTGCCCGAAGGCGATGCAACGTCATCAAATGCAACCGAACCAACGACTAGAATGCTCATTATGAATGCCGGAATCCTCTCTTTAACGGGGGTCAGGGGCTAGGGGTCAGGCGCTAGTAAAAACCATCGCTCCATGGGTTCTTACCTGGCCCCTAGCCCCTGATCCCTAACCCCTGCTCTTCAAAATCAACCTCAGCTTCTTCTTCGTCGCCGCTGGAATCTTCTTCCGGTCCGTCAAAATCGCATGCGCCAGCGCCGACCCGCATTTGCACAAGCGTTCCCGCGGCATCGCCACCACAGTCGCGCGCACTACTTTCGCCGCGTTCTCTGCATTCTTCAGCAGCACCGCCACAATCTGATCCACCGTCACCGAATCGTGATGCGGATGCCAGCAGTCATAATCCGTCACCATCGCGACCGTTACGTAGCAAAGCTCGGCCTCGCGCGCCAGCTTCGCCTCCTGCAGGTTGGTCATGCCAATCACATCCATGCCCAGACTGCGATACACATTCGACTCCGCCCGGGTAGAAAATTGCGGACCTTCCATGCACAGATAAGTTCCACCGCGCTTCCCTACCACGCCGGCTGTCTCACACGCCGCCTCGACCACCGCCGCGAGCTCCCCGCACACCGGATCGGCAAACGCGATGTGCGCCACCACGCCACCGCCGAAAAACGTATCCACACGATGCCGGGTACGATCGAAAAATTGATCGGGAATCACAAACTCCAGCGGCTTGTGTTCTTCCTTCAGCGATCCCACTGCGGAAATCGAAACGATCCTCTCGACCCCGAGCTGCTTGAACCCATGAATGTTCGCGCGAAAATTCAACTCGCTCGGCAGAATGCGATGCCCGCGCGCATGCCTCGCCAGAAACGCCACCTTGCGCCCTTCCAGCATCCCGCACACGTAGGCGTCGGAAGGCGCGCCAAACGGCGTCTTCACCCGCACTTCTTTCACCCGGCTCAGTCCCGGCATGGAATACAGCCCGCTGCCGCCGATGATCCCAATTTCTGCCTGCGACACCGTTCCCCCAGAAATGTTCACCACCCAAAGCCAAACCCGTGATTATACAAGACCCTCTCGCACCCACTCGCTGGTGCCCGCCACTGCCCATGTGGGGACAGCCGCCTTGGCTGTCCGGTCGGGCGAAGCCCGACGGCCCCTTAGTCGCCGCCGGAAATCTGTGACCCTACGCCTCCACGAACCTCGCCCTGAACCCGCTACAATCTCCCCATGCGCTCCCGCACGCTGCTCGCACTAGCCCTAGGGGCGGCCGCCGTCGCCCAGCCCGCACCCAAATCCGTCACCATCCCCATTACGCTCGACCACGACCGCGTGGTAATCGACGTCTATCTCCCACTCCCCGACGGCACCACCAAACGCATCCGCGGATGGGTCGACAACGGCAATGCTGACCTCACGATGTCGCGCCGCGCCGCCACGCTGATGGGACTCAACGTCACCTGCGACGACAAAGCCTGCACCGCTCCGCCGCCCGCCGGCATCGCGCTCCAGGATGCGAAGACGGGCGCGATGCAAATCTCGCTCGCCAACATCAAAGAAGTAAAAATCCCGCTCAAGCCCGTCAGCGCCGCCACGGTCATGGTTCCCGGCATGTCCGCCGAGATCAATCTCCCCGCCACGGTCCTTCGCCACTACGACGTCCTCGTCGATTTTCCTGACCGCGAATTCACCATCGCCCAACCCGGAACCCTGAAGTTCAAAGGCATCAGCAGCAAAGTCCTCGTCAACGCCGAGAACGGACTGATCCAGGTCCCCAGCCAGATCGAAAACAAGAAATACAACCTCGCCCTCGACATTGGCGCATCGATCAGTTTTTTGTCCGCAGATCTCTTCGACAAACTGCAGAGCGCCCACCCCGACTGGCCGCACATGACGGGAGCCGTGGGCCCTGCAAACATGTGGGGACTCGATGAAGAGCCGAAATGGAAACTCCTCCGCGTGGACCGCCTGCAGTACGGTCCGCTCTATCTCACCAGCGTCCCCATGGCCGATTTTTCTAAGGAACGAATGTCGTGGTTTGAAAAACGCGCCGGCATCGCCACCGTTGGCCTGCTGGGATCGAACGCCGTGCTCAACTACCGCGTCGGCCTCGACTACGTCCACTCCACCGTTTACTTCGACATCGGCAGCACGTTCCGAGCGCCGGACTTCGACGTCGTCGGACTCACCCTCCGCCCCGAAGACGACACCCGCTTCACCATCCTCGGCATCGCCGACTTCGACGGCAAACCCTCCGTCCCCGGACCACCAGACGGAGTTCAGATTGGCGACCACCTCGTCGCCGTCGATGGCATCCCCGTCCCCGATTCGACCATGGGACAAGTCTGGTCGCTGCTCGAAGGCACTCCCGGCCAGGAGCGTAAACTCAGAATCGAGCGCAACGGCAACCAATTTGACGTCGTCGCCCACGTGCAACATTTTCTGGGAGAAGTTCCCGACGAGAAGGACACTAAGAAAAAACCGTCAAAGAAAAACTGAGCTACCCGACCATGAGGAGATTCTCTGACTGGACCCACCTCTCTCCAGTCTGTCATCCTGAGCGAAGTGACTGATCCGCGAAGCGGACCAGTCACGCAGTCGAAGGATCCCTACAAGCTGCAACTACCCGCGCCTTCCAGAGGAATTTCCACCACGACCGCAGCAGTTCCTACTTCGCAGCCGTCGCCGGGTGCCCCATTTCTCGCTCTCTTTGCGAGAAGTGGGGTATTTACTTGCCAAACACTTCCCGCTCCAGCATCTCCGTCGTCCCCGCATCCAAACTCTCGCTCACCAGCACGGTATCGCCCTGCTCCTCAATCACCACGGCACCCTCTTCAGTCGACCACGCGTGCCGTCCCTTCAACGGAACCACCTTGAACCCTTTATGTTTCTGCGGCGCGTCCTTCGCACCCGCCTCGTCAGCCCCAGATTTTGCATCAACAGATTCCCCAGCCCCGGATTTTCCGAACGCCGATGCGGAACCCGACCCCGCCGACGCAGGATTCATCTCCTCCGCCTTCTTGTACCGCTTCGCCAGCGACCGCGCATAAATCCCCGCAAAGTCCTCAGCCTTCTCCGCGCTCGACCACCGCGACACATAGAGCAGCCCCAGCGGCGCAGCCGCATCCTCCTTAACCCGCGCCGCGTAGTAATACCCTCCGCGCCACTCCGGATACAGCCACTTCGCCAACTCCTGATTCGCGTATTGCTCAATCAACACCGCCACATCAAACTCGCCCATCGCGCCAATATCAAACTTCTTATAGTTCTTGAAGTCCTGCTTGAAATTCGGCACGCGCATGGGCTCAATCTTTTCTCCCGAAAGATAAGTCTCCGGCTCCATAATCTGCCGCGTCGTGTGCGGAGGATTCGCCAGCACCCCGGCAAACGCCTTCTCACGCCCGCCTTTCTGCAGCAGCTTGATTTCAAACTCCAGCCCATAGCGGTATGGAAACGTCAGCGACTCCTTCAGAAAAATCGGCGCGTCCTTGAACACGGTCGAATCCGGTGTGCCATTCGTCATGCTCGACTCCATGTCTTCCACCAGATCAGGCGAATCCACAATCGAACGCCCTACCGGAGCCAGCGCGTATTGCAGCATCACCGCCTCGGCCTGTCCCTCCACCACAGCCTGGCGCGCGTTATCCTCTTCGTCATTCTCAATATCAATCGCCGTAGGATTTCTTCGCGTCTCGGCCAAATCTTTTTCGCCTCGGCTCATCCACTTGTCGAGGCCCACCGCCTGATCCTGCAGGGCATGAGTCAACTCGTGCGCCATCACCGGCTCCTGCTCTTCCATCGGAACCCAATCCAGCAAGTGCACCGTCTTCGTCTTCGGATCGTAATACCCCGCCACCTGCTCGCGCAGCAGCGCGACCAGAAGTTTTTCCAGATCGAAGTCACGTGGCAACAGTCCGAATTTCTTCAGCACCAGCTCCGAACGCCGCAGCCGCTGCGTATCCTTGTCGTCCTTGTTCTTGGTCAGATAACTAACCACTTCTTCCCGGCTGGTAAGCTTGCGCTTCACTTCTTTTTTAACCGGCAGCCCGGTCTGCTTGCTGTCAAAAGCCAGAATCTCGTCGACAGAATGAAAAAGTTCCTCCGCCTGCCGGGGCGTAATCTTGGTCTCCTCTTTTGCTTGTGGAGCCGCGGATTGTGAAGCCGCGGGCGCCTCGCCCACGGGCTTTTGACTCTGGTCTTGCTTTTGATTCTGGTCTTGCTTTTGATTTTGCCCGCCCGAATCCTGCGCCGCCGCCCATCCGCAGCACGCCGCCCCAATCCACACAACCACCCAAAACCGCCACCAAACTCCCTGTCCAAGCCTCTTGACGTTATTCATTAGGATCGAGTCTACCCTGTTTCCCTATACTCCCTTCAAGTTCACAAAAAGGCAAAAGTACATGACCGCAAATCCGCCCATCAATCTCTGGTCTTCCGCCGACCACGCCCGCGACTACCTCGAACGCGCCGATTCCATCTCGCACCGCACCGAAGGCGAATCCGCCCTGCTCGAATTCATTCCAGAAAACGCGCACCGCATCCTCGACCTCGGCACCGGCGACGGCCGCCTGCTCGCGCTGGTCCAGCAGTATTTGGTCCGGAAGAATTCAGCCAGGCAGGCGCATCACAAACTCGAAGCCGTAGCCATCGACTTCTCGCCCTCCATGCTCGAAGCCGCCCGCCAGCGCTTCGCCGCAGATTCCTCGGTCACCGTCGTATCTCACAACCTCGACGAACTGCTGCCGAGTCTCGGCAAGTTCGACGCCGTCATCTCCTGCTTCGCCATTCATCATGTCGTGCACGAACGCAAGCGCGCCCTCTACGCAGAGATCCACGCCTTGCTCAACCCCGGCGGCGTCTTCTGCAACCTGGAACACGTGTCCTCGCCCACGCCCCGCCTGCACGAAGATTTCCTGCACCACATCGGCTACACCGTAGCAACCGAAGACCCCTCCAACAAGTTGTTAGACGTCGCAACACAGCTCCAGTGGCTGCGCGAAATCGGCTTCGAAGATGTGGACTGTCACTGGAAGTGGCGAGAACTGGCGCTGCTGGCGGGCCGCAAGCCGTAACCGAGGCTAGAGCACCACACGCGCGCCCTGAAGCTCTGTCATCCTGAGGAACGCCTGGGGGACTTGTCATCCTGAGCGGAGTGGGAAGTGCGCAAAGCGCACTTCCCGCGTAGTCGAAGGACCCCTAGCATCTTCACGCAAGTCGGCCCGTCGGGGAGTTCCCACCACAAGCATCGTTCGGATCTGCAGCGCCGCGGAGAAAATTCCCTGACGCGCTCCACACAGTGGATGAGAGTACAGGGATCCTTCGACTACGCGAGCCGATTCGCATTCGCGAATCGTCTCGCCCCGCTCAGGATGACAGAGCGTTTGAGATTTCAGCCGCGGGCTACAAAATCGGCCACCCACTCCGCCGCCTCCCGCGTCCCGAGCGGCCCGCCGATATCCTGCGTAGTCTTCTTCTGCCGCACGGCTTCGAGCACCGCGGCTTCAATCTTCTCCGCCTCCTGCGTCAGCCCCAGATGCGCCAGCATCATCGCCGCGGTCAGAATCGCGCCGAACGGGTTCGCCACATTTTTCCCCGCGATTGGCGGAGCCGATCCGTGCACCGGCTCGAACATCGACGTTTTCCCGGGATGAATATTTCCGCTGGCCGCCATGCCCAGCCCGCCCTGCAGGCCCGCGGCAAGGTCGGTGATGATGTCGCCAAACATGTTATTGGTCACGATCACGTCAAACTGCCGCGGATCGCGCACCAGGTGCAGGCACAGCGCGTCCACGTACATGTGCTGCGCCGAAATCTGCGGATACTCGCCGCCCACTTCCTTGAACACGCGCTGCCACAACCCGCCGGCGTGGGTCATGGCGTTCGACTTGTCGCACATGAGAACTTTATTTCGCCGCGAACCGTTAAGCTTGCTGTGACGTTCGCAATACTCAAACGCGTAACGGATAATGCGCTCGACACCTTTGCGCGTGTTGATGTCTTCCTGAATCGCGATTTCATCCGCCGTGCCGCGCTTGAACACGCCGCCCGCGTCGGTGTAGACACCTTCGGTGTTCTCGCGGATCACCACGAAGTCGATGTCTTTGGGCTCAATGCCTTTCAGCGGACACAGCGCCGAATCCAGCAGCCGCACCGGGCGCACGTTGGCGTACAAGTCCATCTGGAAGCGCATCCCCAGCAGAATCTCTTTGGCATGAATGTTCGAGGCAACGCGCGGATCGCCGAAGGCGCCGACCAGAATCGCATCGAAGTCGCGCCCCAGCATCTCGAAGCCGTCAGGAGGAACCGTCATACCGTCGCGCAGGTAACGATCAGCGCCCCAGTCGAACTCGCTGAGTTCAACTTCGGCGCCTGTGGCCCGGATGACTTTGACGGCCTGGGGAACCACTTCCTGGCCAATGCCATCGCCAGGAATCATCGCGATGCGCTTCCGGGATGTCGTAGGCGATGGAGTCGTGGAATTCACGGCAAAACGTTAGCATAAGCTGGGGTGCGAAGTCAGAATGCGGAAATCAGAATTCAGAATGCAGAAGCAAAATCCTCGCTCTCAGCATTTCTCACAGCAGCGTGAGGGCTTAGCTGGCAGTGAGTAGGAACAGTTCAGGAGTGGATGGGGCATGAGTAGGCTAAGCATGACGAGAGAGAGGTTATCGCGAAGCTATAGCCGCAACCGCGCGATCGCATGCCGAAATCTGGCATTTCCTCACGCTGACCACCGTGCAGGATCGACGCCAGAGCCGCTGGCGATCCCGTGCTGCGAGTTTTAAGGGGTGAACCAGTCCACTGGCTCGCGGAAAGATTTCCACAGCCTTAAATCGCCTCTAATCACTTTCTTGATTATCTTCGAGCTAAGTCGTTGAATCTTCGTGCAAGTTGTTGACGTTGTGTGGAAGTTGTTGAGTCTTCGTGCAAGTGCTGATTCTGGGTCTCGCCTTCGCTGCTGTAGGACGGACACTCTTGTCCGTCGCTTTTGACTTCGGCTCGGCTTCTCCTGCGCCGTTCAAGAACAACGTCAAAAGCAACGCGCAAGAGTGCCCGTCCTACATAATCAAAAGCTTACACGACCGGCCCCGGACAAGTGCCCGCACCACACAATCCTGCTGCATACCGCACGCTTCGCTATAATCGAGAGATCACTATGAGCATGGCTGCATTGCAATCGTACGTGGAGGGATTGGGCGCGACTCGCATCGGCGAATACCGTGGCGCGGCCACTGCCGCGGCTTTCTCGGACCCGCACACCGAGCTGGCGGCGTTGCGCGCGGGTTGCGGCGTTTACGATCTTGGTTTCCGTGCGAAGATTGCTCTTGCTGGCAAAGACCGGGTGCGCTGGCTGAATGGCATGGTCAGCAACAACATCCGCGACCTGGCTGCCGGACACGGTGTGTATGCGTTTATTCTGAATCCGCAGGGACACATTCTCGGCGACCTCAATGCTTACAATCGCGGCGAGTCGCTGCTGGTCGATACCGATCGCAGCCAGGCTGAGAAAATTCTCGCCATCTTCCGCAAATACATCATCATGGACAAAGTCGAGGTCAGCGATCTCAGCGAGCAGTTGACTGCTCTGGGCGTGAGCGGGCCGAAAGCTCGCGACGTGCTGATAGAGTGCGGATTCGCATTGCCGGAACTGGCTGCTCCGCAGGCAGGCGAGCTGAATTTGAATGACAACATGAAATGGCACGGCGTGGATTCCGCTCTGTTGCGGGGTGACGAAAATTCCTACGAGATCTGGCTGGCCCCGGGAGAAGTGAGACGTTTGTGGGATGCGCTGCTGGCGGCGGGTGCAACTGCCGTGGGAGCCGAGGCACTGGAGACTCATCGCATTCTCTCGGGCGTTCCGCTTTATGGTGTGGATATTCGCGAGCGCGAGCTGCCGCAGGAAACCGAGCAGGCGCGGGCGTTGAGTTTTACCAAGGGTTGCTACATCGGGCAGGAGATTGTCGAGCGCATTCGGGCGCGCGGCAATGTGCACCGGATGTTTACCGGCTTCGTGGTGAAAAACGGCGCTGTGGTTGCGACCGGCACGAAAGTTACTGCGCGCGATGCCGCTGCTGGCGACAAGGAAGTTGGAGAGGTGACCAGCGTCGCCTCCCTCCCCGGAGAGCCTAGTCGGAGCGTGGCGCTGGGTTACATCCGGCGGGAGGTGGGCGCGCCGGGACGCGAGGTGACGATTGGTGCGGCGGCGGCGAAGGTTGTAAAGTTGCCTTTTGAGGACGCTGCGTTGGCTGCGACGGAACAGACACTGGCGAAGTAAGCCTTAGCTTTCTGCAGTAGAAATCCCCACTTCTCGCAAAGGACGCGAGAAATGGGGCACCCGGCGCGGAAATGGTTCGCGCGGTGATCAGATTCTGGAGATAGGAAAACTTTTATGGCTCATAAGAAGCATGAACAATCTAGTTTCACGGTGACTGACCGGCGTCTTTTCACGTCGGACGGGGCGTTGCGCAGTGAGGTTGTGGAAGAAGTGGAATCGGCGCCGGAGCCGCCGCCGGCTCCGCCTGTGCCCGCAGTCGAGGAATCCGCGAGGATCGTGGAATCTGCGGCGCCGAAGCCCGAGGCAACTCCGGACCTGGTGGCGGAGCGCGATATTCCGCCTCCGCCCAGCATGGCGGAGCAGAATGCGCAGGCGGCTGCGTACCGGCAATCGGCGCGCGATGTGGATTCGCAGGTGGAACTCAGCGGCCACTCCGCCAAAGAATTCGAAATGACGTTTGAGCGTTTTCTGGCCTCGCTTTATATGACGGCGATGCTGCAGTTGGGAATGATGCGCGAGCAAGGCCAGCAGCCGCGCGTGGACATCATCGGGGCGCGGCAGACGATTGATACGCTGAGTCTGATCGGAGAGAAAACCAAGAACAACCTCACCGCCGCGGAAGAAAACTTCCTGCAGAACAGTCTTTACGAACTGCGCATGGCGTACGTGGAAGTCACGAACGCACTGGCCCGTCCGCCCAAGCCGGGGCCGGCGGCGGGAGCCGGGGTTCGGTGAAAAAACGCCAGATGAAATAACGCTGACGAATCGGCGTAGGATGAAACAGCTCGGGACAAGTCACAGAACTACGAAAGCAAAATCATGAAAGCTACGCTCACCGTGCTGGGCAGCGGCACTTCCATGGGCGTGCCCACGCTGGGGTGCGAGTGCGCCGTGTGCCGCTCAGACGATCCGCACGACAAGCGCACCCGGCCCTCGGTGATGATCGAATACGACGGGAAGGTGGTGCTGATCGACACTGCACCGGATTTTTATACGCAGGCGCTGCGCGAAAACATCATGCGCGTGGACGCCGTGTTCTATACTCACACCCACGCCGACCACATTCTGGGTATTGACGATCTGCGGCCACTGAGCTTCAAGCACAAGCCGGGCAAGCTGCCGCTCTACGCGCGGCCGGATGCGGCGGCGTTTCTGCGGCGGATGTTTACCTACATTTTTGACGGCGATTATAAATTCGGGAGCTTGCCGCAGCTGGAGTTGAAACCGATTGACGGGCCGGTGGACGTGCTGGGCGCGCGTTTTGAGCCGGTGATTCTGATTCACGGCGAGAACCAGATTTGCGGTTACCGTTTCGGATCGGCTGCATATCTGACCGATCACAGCGAAATTCCGGAATCGTCATTCGATCAGCTGCGCGGGCTTGATATTTTGTTTCTGGACGCGCTGCGGCACAAACCGCATCCGACACATTCTACGGTGCACAATTCGTTGCGGATTGTTGACCGGCTGAAACCTAAGCGCGCGTTCTTTACGCATATTTGCCACGACCTGGGCCACGAAGCCACCAACGCTTCGCTTCCTCCGCATGTACGGCTGGCGCATGACGGGATGAAGCTGGAGTTTGAGATTTAAGGGCAGGGGCCAGGGGTCAGTGAACAGGGGCCTGTAAGAACTTCTCGCTTCCTACTCACCATGCACATCTTTCACACACTTGACGACATTCCTGCGGACTTTGGGCCCACGCTGGTCAGCGTAGGGAATTTTGATGGGGTGCATCGGGCGCATGCGCATGGGTTGCGCGAGATTGTGACGCGGGCGCGGGCGAGTGGAGCGAAGGCTGTTGCGGTGACGTTTGAGCCGCATCCGGCGCGGATTTTGCGGCCGGAATCTAGTTTGAAATTGCTTACGCCGACGGCAGAGAAACTTCGTCTGCTCGAAGGCACTGGCGTGGATGCAGTGCTGCTGTTGCCCTTTGGGCGCGATCTTTCGCTGATGACGCCGCGGCAATTTGCGGAGCGCATTCTGAAAAAGAAGCTGCGTGCGCGCGAGGTGCATGAAGGCTTCAACTTTCGTTTCGGTCACAAGGCTGGGGGAGATGTCCAGATGCTGGCCGAATTTGGGCGCGAGATGGGATTTGAAGTGAAGACTTATCCCGAGATGCAGCTGCGTGGTGAGACGGTATCGAGCAGCCAGATTCGCAGGCTGGTAGGCGAGGGGCGAGTGAGCCGGGCGCGGCATTTGCTGGCACGTCCATTTTGCATTCTGGGGACGCCGGGACGCGGGCGCGGCTACGGTTCGAAGTACACCGTGCCCACGATAAACCTGGCGCGATATGAAGAGCTGGTTCCGAAAGATGGCGTTTACATTACGTGCACGCGCGTGGGCGCGGAGCAGTTTGAGTCAGTGACCAATGTGGGGAACCGTCCTACGTTTGGGGCGGAGTTGTTTGCGGTGGAGACGCATCTGCTGAATTTTCATCCCATTGAGTTGACGCCGGAAACGGAAGTGGAAATTTGTTTTCTGGAGCGGCTGCGCGAGGAGATCAAATTTCCGTCAGTAGACGCATTGCGGGAACAGATTGCGCGCGACGTGGGGAAAGCGCGGAGATATTTTCGGCTGCTGGGACGGAGCGCGGGGGCTAAAGCCCGCACCGCCTGAACGCGTGACGCGGCGCTGAAGCGCCGCTCTTCCACGGTACTGCACGGTTCTCCACGGCTCTCTACGGTTCTCTACGGTTCTCTACGGTACTTCACGCTCTCGAAGTGCTCCACGGTTGCCGGGCTCCCGGCGGCAGGGCGTTAATGCGGCAGGTAGCCGGACTCCATGGGCAGCTTGCCGTCGACTTTGACGACGGTGATGGTGCTGTCGAGGGAGTGCTCTTCGACCAGGCCGATGGCGCCGGGTTCGGCCTGCACGGCTTTGAGCACGTCGGCGTCGGTATCCACCAGCAAGATGGAATCCTTGTGCGTGGCGAGGACGGTCCTCCACTCCGCAGCGGAGAACTTGTTCAGGTGCTGCAGGGTCTCGGTTTCTCCCGGGGAATCTTTGTGGAGGACGAGGACGACGTTCTTGCCGTCGGGCCATTTCCTGATTTCCGCGCGAAGAATTCTCGCCAGGTGTGCGGAGGTGACGTTCTCCACCGGGTTGTCTTTGTTCACAACCACAGCCATGTGGTGGGCGAAGCAAGGCGCAATCGATGCGCAAAGAAATGCCAGAACGCAAGCCGCGAAACGGACTTTCATAACGAATGCCTCTCACTCCAACATCGTCGGTCGACCGCTATCAGGCGATCAGGGATGATCCGATCGGATAAGAAGAGCGTAGCCAAGAATCGGAAATTCTGATGTAAAAACCATGTCAAAAGCAGGTACCAAAGTACCAAGAGTAGAACGTTACTTTGGGGGAGCCTACTCCATCGGTTCAACCAGCACGGAGGCTTCGGACGGCGTCGCGCCACGGCCGGGGAGCTGCACGAGCACGATTGCGGCGAGGACCAGGATGATGCCCACGGTCTGGATGGGGCGGAGTATTTCGCCCAGAAGAACGGCGGCGAGCAGGATGGAGAAGACTGGTTCGAGGCAGCTGGCGATGATGGCGCGGGTGGGTTCGAGGTGTTGCAGTCCCTGGAAGTAGAGCGAGAACGCGAACAGGACGGAGATCATGGAGAAGGCGAATAGGAATGCCCACTGCGCGGGCGCGTAGTGGGCGGCGAGAATTTTCCAGGGCGGATTCACGATGAGCCAGAAGATGGATGCGGAGGTCAGAACCCAGACCAGAACGCGCCAGCGATCGTAGCGGGCGAGAATGCGGTGCCCGGCGAGGTTGTAGAAAGCGAATGAGAACGAGGCGAGCAGCGCGGCGAACAGGCCATAGGAATCGACGTGGAGGGGCGAGGATTTGGTTCCGACGATGCCCAGGGTAAGTGCGATTCCGGCGATGGCTGTGCCCACGGCGGCCACTTTCTGCAGCGAAAGTTTTTGCTGGCGGCGCGCAACTACGTAGAGCAGCACCCAGACGGGCGCGGTGTATTGCACGATGATGGCGATGGCGACGCTGGTTCTCTGGATGGCGACGTAATAAAAATAATTCGAGACAGCGACGCCGAACATGCCGAGGGCGAGGCACTGCACGAGATCGGGCGTGGGGAGCTGGATGCGCTGCCATCCGCGGCGGCCGATGAGGATGGGGAGCAGGACTAGCAACGAAAATGTGGTGCGAGTCTGGGAGAGGATGAGCGGGTCGATGGGGTGAATTGCTTCGCCGGCCAGGGGAAATTTTCCGGTGAAGACGGCGCGGCCGAGAGCGGCGGAGACTCCCCAGAGAAATGCTGCGGAGGCGATGAATAAATATCCGCGGAGGGGGTGCGGCGGGTGCGGAGTCGGATGGGAAGGATTCTCGATCGGCGGCCTCGTGGGCGGGTGCGAATCAGGATTCGGCGTTCATTTTGCTGACGCTATGCGAACTCTACACTGACTCTATGCGGACTTCGTAATTCGAATCAGTGGATGCGGCGACGGGTCAGGCACTGGCTCCGATGACTCCGCCGCTGCGAGCAGTTCGTCGAGCCGTTCGGGAGCGAAGCCGACGATCACTTCGACCGTCTCGCCTGAGATTACAACCATGGTCGGAGTGGTGAGGCTGTCGTGTTCGTCGACCATCTCCTGGCGGGCGGCGGGGTCGGAGGCGATGTCGCGCTCCACGAAAACCAGTTCGCGCGCCTCCAGGTAAACCTTCATCAGTTCGCAGGAGAGGCAGGCGGGTTGGGTGAACAGAATGATTTTCAGAGTCATAGGTTAAAGCCGCTTTGGAACCTGCGCAGCATATCATCTGACTACGCTCGGGGCGGACTCCTTGGCTGGCGCTCCACAGCCGTTAAGACTGAGATCCCTCCGCCGCGATGAAAAACGCGGACGGTCGGGATGACACATCGTCAAAGCTTTCGGCAACTGCAAAACATTCAAACGTACTCGCCGTCCACGTATTCGATGCTGGCGGTGATCTTTGCGGTTCTTTCCAGCATGGCGGAAACCGAACAATATTTTTCCTTGGACAGACGGACAGCATCTTCGACCGCCTTGGGCGACACTTTACCACCAACGCGGTAGGTCAGCTTGATCTCGGTGAAGACGGCGGGGTAGCCGGTGGCGCGCTCGGCCTGGGCGCGAACTTCGAGATGCGTGAACGGCTCGCGCTTCTTGCGCAGGATACCGACTACATCCGAGGCGGTGCATCCGCAGAGGGCGATGAGGACGAGCTCGATGGGGCTACTGGCAGTTTTTTCGGTGGCGGTGTCCATCACGATGGCGTGGCGCGAACCGGCCTCGCCGAGGTAACGCTCGTTGTCAGTCCAGATTGCTTTGGCTTCGATCATGACGCCTGCTTTCGGGGAATTGTTGGTTACTGATTGTTGATCTTCAATCAGCGAATCAGCAATCGGCAATCAACAATTTCCTTCACCAAGAGTAGGGCTGTCTGTGACGGATATCACTTGCCATGCGAATTGCTACCTCCGGTTATCCGTGTTGGGCTCGGGATGGATCAGCACGCGGAACAATTCCGGGGCGTATTGCTTGAAACGGATTTCGAGTTCGGTTTGAATGTCGTGCACGCGGGCGAGCGGAAGATCTTCGGACAGCGTGCAGTGGCAAGAAACGTAGAGACGACCACGCACGCGCTTGATGATGAAGTCGTGCACGTCGAGAATTTCGGGAAACTCAGCGGCTACCACTTTCAACTGATGCTCGAGTTGTGCGTCGCTGATGACTTCCTCAGGCTTTTCGATGGTCGCGGGCTCGCTTTCGATGTGGGTGAGAATGTCGGCGAGTTCAGGGACGTCGCGACGCATGTCGGCTTCGAGCTCGGTGACTTGATCGTGGGCCTGTTTGAGGGTCATGCGTTCATCGAGCTCGACGTGCTGCTCCACGTGCAGCTGGCCGGAGACGTCCTGCACGCTGATGTCGTGGACGTTGAGGTTGTGGCGGGTGGCGACGGCGCGAATGCGGTCGAAAGTATTTTCGGAACGCTGGGCGCGGGGCAAGGGTTGCACGGTAACGTCGGCGTCGGGAAGAACGCGGCGCACGGCGCTGGTGACGGCTTCCACCAGCTGTTCGGAACGCTGGAAGGTGAGCGTGCGGGCCATACCAACGACAAGATCGGCGAAGTAGTGGTTGCCGGCGCGGCGGATGCGGACGCGGTCCACTTCGAGCACGCCCTCCACGCGGGAAACAGCATCGGTAATCTGGGCGCGAACGCCGGCGGGAGCGGCATCGAGCAGCGCGTCGATGGTGCGCCGCGCCAGACGCCAACTGACGTGCACGATCACGCCCGCAACGAACAGCGCGGAGACGGGGTCGGCGTAGCGTAACCATCCCACATGAAACGTGCGCCCGAGGAGGACCAGCAAGAGTCCGAGAACCACAACGCCGCCGGACCAGATGTCGGTGGAAAAATGCAGGGCATCGGCTTCGAGGGCCTGGCTGTCATACTTGTCGGCGATGCGGCCGAGCACGCTGGAACGCCACCAGTCGATGCCCATGGAAAACAGCATAACGGCGAAGGCCACCAAGGATGGCTCGATTTCGACGTGACGAAAAAACAGGCGCAACACGGCTTCGTAGATGACCCAGGCGCAGGTCAGCAGCAGCAGCCCGGTTTCAAGAAACGCGGAGAAGCTCTCGATTTTGCCGTGGCCGTACTGGTGGTCGGCGTCGGCGGGCTTGTCGGAAACTCCGACGGAAAAAAAAGTGATGAGCGCGGCGATCAGGTCAAGCGCAGAGTGGGCCGCTTCCGAAAGGATGCCGAGGCTGCCCGTGCTCAGGCCGACGACGGCTTTCAGCGAGGTGATGACGAGCGCCGCAAGAACGGAGTTCCCCGCAGCCGCGCGTTTCTCCGCACGCATCGATCCGGGAGAATAAATGGCGGGGCTGCCTGACATGCAGGGATTATAGCTGCTGGGTTCCTGCTCTCGGCTCTCGGCTCTCGGCTTCCGGCTATCGGCGCTGGCTGTTTGTGTGGCGCGGGCCGCACCAACCGTTTGGTCATCCTGAGGTCCGCGTTTTTTGCGGACCGAAGGACCTTTGCAACCTGCCGACCGTGAGGCACAGCCTGCAAGTTGCATGGGTCCTTCGCTTCGCTCAGAATGACAAGCTGTATCCAGGGAACTGCACGCCTACCCTGAAGCGCGAAGCCCGAACGTGCTACGATATTTTGTTTAGGTTTGCAACATTCTGAAACACCAATCCTGGAGGAATTCTTTTATGCGTAGGAGCTGGCTGATGTGTGTGTTGTTGGGAGGGTTGGCCTGGGGACAAGCCCAGCAGGGTGCACCGCCTCCGGGCCAGCCGGGCCGGGGCATGGGCCGGCCGCCGGCTGCTGCCCTTCCGGATTCGGCAGAGTCGGTTCCGGCGACTGCCGCTGTGCTCACAATTACAGGAGTGTGCAAGCCGCAACCGCGGCCGGCCGCGGCCAAAGCTGGTGCCCCAGCAAAGCCGGTGGCCAAGACGGCGCCCGCGGATTGCAAAACCGTGGTCACGCGCGCGGAATTCGAAAAGTTGGTGGACAGCATCTCGACCCACCCGAATCCGCAACTCAAGCGGCAGCTGGCAACGGCTTATCCGGGCATTCTGGCTTTCGCCCAGGCCGCGCAGAAGCAGGGTCTGGACAAAACCGCCCGCTTCGAGACGGAGATGAAATTCGCACGTCTGCAGATTCTGGGCAAGGAATTGCGGGATCAGATTTCGGAAAAGGCGGCCAAGATTTCCGACGAAGACGTTGACAGCTACTATCAGGCCCATCTCACTACCTATCAGGAGTTCAACGTGGACCGCGTCTTTGTGCCGCACTTCCGGCCTGCAGCGGCGGAAGCCAAGCCAGAGTTAAAGGACGAGAAGGAAGGAAAAGATGCGAAGGACGAAAAGGATGCGAAGTTGACGCCGGAGCAGCAACAGAAACAAAAAGCCGATACCGAGCAGGAGGAAGCGAAGCTGGCGGAGAGTCTGCGGACGCAAGCGGCGGCCGGAGAAGACTTCGCGAAGCTGCAAAAGGAAGCCTATGACGCCGCAGGAATGAAAATGGATGCGCCTCCCGTCAACCTGCCCAAAGTGCGGCGCAACGGCCTGCCGCCGGGCCAGGTCGCGGTTTTCGATTTAAAGGAAGGCGAGGTCTCGCAAGTGATCAGCGACCCCGGCGGGCATTACATTTACAAAGTGAAGGCGATCGTGCAAATGCCTCTGGACGACCAACTGAAAAACGAAATTCACGGTATGTTGCAGGGCCAGCGGCAGCGCGAAGAGATGGATAAATACCAGAAGTCGTACACCGTGCAGCAAAATGAAGAGTATTTTGGTCCGCCCGCGCCGGCCGGACCGCCTCAGCGGATGCCGCCGAACCGGGCGCCGCAAATGCAGGCTCCCATGGCGCACCCGCAAGCACAGCCCCAAACGCCGACACCGGCTCAACCGCCGGCCGCTTCACCGAACTGATGGCGAAACCTGTAGTCGTAGTCACCGGAATTAGCGGGAACCTGGGGCTCAGGCTTTTGCCGTTGCTGGGAAGTTTCTCGGTCATCGGGGTGGACATGAATCCACCCCAGACCGACCTTCCCATGCAATTCGAGCGCATGGACCTGGGCGAGGAAGCGTCCTGCCGCAGTCTGTATGAACTGTTGCGCGATACGCAAACCTATGCTGTGGTCCACCTGGCGTTTGTGATCGATCCGGTGCGCACAGGCGTGCTCGACGTGACGCGCATGTGGCAGATCAACGTCGCCGGCACGGCACGCGTGATGGAAGCTGTCACCGAGGCCAACCGCCAGACCGACGACGGCGTGAAGCAATTCATTTTCCCCAGCAGCGTTTCGGCCTATGGATCGGACTTGCCGCGGCCGGTGGAAGAAGACTTTCCGCTCGGCGCCCACACGCTGCCTTACGCGATCCACAAGAAAGAATCCGACGAAGTGGTGCGGCAACGGTCACCCTCGCTGCGCGGATGCAGCGCCTACATTCTGCGGCCGCATATTTTTGCCGGGGCCAGCGTGGAAAACTATTTGCTGGGAGCGTTCCGCGGCACGCCGAACGGCAAGAGCGCGCGCGCCCAGAAAATGCGGAGCGCGGGAAAACGGCTGCCCTGCATGTTTCCGCGTGGGCAGGAATTTCTGGACAACAAAATTCAGTTTGTCCACGTGGACGATATGGCGCGGCTGATTGCCCACATCCTGCGCCGCGAGCCCGAGACCCAGCGATTGACGGTGTTGAACGTGGCCGGACGCGGAGAGCCCCTTACCTTCGGCCGCTGTGTCGAGATGGCGCGGGCTAAGCTGATTCGCGTGCCCGGAAAATGGGTGATGCGAACAATTCTGAAAATTCTGTGGAACCGGCAAATTTCCGCGATTCCGCCGGAAGCACTTCCCTACATGACGGGCGAGTACATCATGAACACCGACCGGCTGCGCAGGTTCCTGGGGCCGGAGTATGAAGACGTGATGCGCTACACGATCGCGGATGCTTTCGCCGACAGCGTGAAGCAGCCTAGCTGACCGCTTTGCTGTGGAACTGCCGCAGCCCAATCCCGAGCAGCAGGGCGTCAAAGCATGCCAAGGCCACGAACACAGCAATCAGCGACAGGTGCGGAAACTGGGGCACCAGCGTTCCGCGCAGGCCCTCGCTCGCGTAGACCAGCGGATTGACCAGGACGATTTTCTGAAGAACCGGAAAATGACTCAGCGCGCTCCACGGGTAATACGTGCAGCCGAAAAAAATCATTGGCGTCAAAACCATGCTGAACATGAGACCAATGTGAGTCTGGTTCACGCTGCAACCCAGGGCAAGACCTCCGCAGGACGAGAAAAGTGCCACCAGAAGCGTAACGCCAGCGAATGTCAGCGGCGAATGCAGATTGAATTCCACGGGACGCAACAATAACCACGCCAACGGGATCACGACCACTCCCGCGACGATCGCTTGCAGCGTGCCAAAAATCACTTTCTCAACGGCCAGCCATGAAATGTCGATCGGCGCGAGCAGGCGGTCTTCGATCTCGCGCGTGAACTGAAATTCCGCGATCAACGGCATCGCCACCGCCCAAACCCCAGTGAACACCATGCTGATCGCCATAATCCCCGGCAGCAGCAGGCTTTTGTACGCGACGGGCATGTAGCCGCTGCTCACCATCACACGGCCGAAGATAAACACGAACATCATCGGCTGCAAAAAAGTCTGCATCAGTAAAGGAATGACGTTGCGGCGGGCAACGTGAGCATCGCGCGCCAGCAGGGCGAAAAAAGTCGTCCAGTTCATTCGCGCAAGCTCCTTCCGGTGTGGTGCAGGAAAAGATTTTCCAGGCTGGGCTCGGAGATGTGCACGTCGCACAATTCGATGGAGGCACCCGAGGCAAGGTTGGCAATTTCGGAAACCAGCGAGCCGCCGCGGTCGGCGTACACATCGGCGGAGTTGTCGGTGGCGGCATCTGGATTCGCGCGAACCTCGCGCACTCCCGCCAAAGCTTGCAGCCGTTGCAGCAACTCCGGAGACTGCCGGCCAAAACGCAGCCGCAACAGATAACCGCCGGGAACCGAAGCTTTCAGCTCGCCGGGCGTGCCGAGAGCGATGTTGCGGCCATGATCGATGATGGCGAGACGCTGGCACAATGCGTCGGCCTCTTCCATGTTGTGCGTGGTCAGAAGGATGGTTTTGCCGCGCTGGTTATATTCGCGAATGATTTCCCAGAGCAGCAACCGGGTTTGCGGATCGAGGCCGGCGCTGGGTTCGTCGAGAAAAAGCACCTGTGGATCGTGCATCATGGCGCGCGCGATGGAGAGCCGCTGCATCATTCCGCCGGAGAAACCGCGCACCATCTGGTCGCCGCGATCGGTGAGCTTGAAGCGATCGAGCAAAGTGTTGGCGCGCTCGCTGCGCGTCTGCGAATCGATGCCGAAATACGCGCCATGAAACAGCAGTATCTCGCGAGCGGTGAGAGTGAAGTCGAGGTTCGGCCGCTGCTGCACTACTCCAATCAGCCGCTTGACCACGACCTGCTGCGCCCACACATCGTGCTCGCCGATCCAGGCCTGGCCATCCGTAGGGCGCACGCGCGTGGTCAGAATTCCTACGGTGGTCGACTTACCGGCGCCGTTTGGTCCGAGCAGTCCGAAGATTTCTCCGGGCGAAACTTCGAGCGATAGACCGTCGAGAGCGACGATCTCAGCCTTGGGCTGCTTGTTCTTCTTGCCGCGCCCTGCGCTGAAACTGAAGCCGCCACCCGCAGCCATAGGAGGCGGCGAGTTATAGATTTTTCGTAAATCGCGGGTTCGAATGCCGGCCAGCATGCTGAGTTCCTCAGTAATTTAAATTATTTTTGGCGAGAATCATTTTGGGAAGGCTGTGGATAAATTCTTCGAGCACGCGGTTGAATTTCTCCGGGTCATCGACGAACAAGGCGTGGCCGTCACCATCGAACCGCTCCAGCCGTAGTTTGTCGCCAAGTTTCGATTTCAGAAAGTCGGCACTGGACTGCGAGTCAGGCTGGTAGGCAAAAAGCACCGGGCGGTTCATCTTCGCGAGGCCGGCTGAAATATCCTTCACCGCAATCATGTTGTAAATGAGTACGACGGCGGCATCGGCCGGAACATGAGTTGAGGCATTGATGACGCGCTTGAGATATTCCTCGGTCTGCGGCTTCTTGTACATGCTGCGGACAAAACCGTCGGCTTGTTTTTGCCGATCAAGTTGAAGTTGGTTCATCCATCCAGTGGCGAACCCGAACATTTCAGGGCTCAGCTTGTCCGCGAGAAAGCCGTCGACCAGCACCAGCCCGCCGACGTTATCGGTGCCGAATTGTTCGGCATATTTAACCAGTTCGCCGCACGCCATAGACCAGCCGACGAGAACGGGTTGCTTCAGGCCGAGATGATCCACGAGCTCTTTGTAGTCGCGGGAGCGGGTTTCGGGCATGTGTCCATAAGTTGGTTGGTCGCTCTCGCCCTGCGAACGCGGATCGACGGCGATGACGTGGTAATTCTTCGAGAACTCGTCGGTTTGCTTTTGCCAGATCCAGGCCGGCATCGTCCAGCCAGGAATGAAAACGATTGCCTGGCCGCGGCCAGCCTCAAGGTAGTGGATGCGGATGCCATCGGAAGTTTTGAAAAAGCCGCTTCTTGTTTCCGCTGTCGACTGCGCGAACGCGACCGATGCGGACGCGATGCATAGAGTGATCACGGCGAGTTTTATAAACGTATTTCTTTTCATGGTTCGCACTCGATTGAAAACGATTATTTTACGCAAGATTCCTCTCCTCTTTGACCTGCCTCGTCACACCTGACGCACTTCTACTTTCTCCCGCGATACAGTCCCGCGATTCGGAACGTGTAGGGCGTCCAGGTGGCTTCCGCGAAACCGGCTCGACGCATGCGCGCGAGCATTTCTTCGGGCTCGGGGAAACGTTCGACGGACGCGGGAAGATAGGCGTACGGCCCGCGCACTCCGGAGATCATGGTGCCCACGCGCGGGAGAATTTGCTTGAAGTAAATGCGGTAGAGTTGTCCCATGATTCCTTTCGGTTCGCCAAAATCGAGAATGCCGCATTCGCCCCCGGGACGCAGCACGCGCACGATCTCGCGCAGCCCGGCATCGTAGTCGGCGAGATTACGAAAGCCGAAGGCAGACGTCACCAGGTCGAAATGCCGGCTGGGGAAGGGAAGATTGAGGGCGTCGGCCTCGATCCAGTGTGGCATCGGTGGTTCGCCGTTCGCGGAAGAAGCGTTCGAGGAAGACGCGTTGCTCGAGAAATGCTCCGCGAATTTGCCCGTCGATTTGCTTAACGCACGCTGCAACATGGCATGCGAAAAATCCGCGCCGAAAAGTTGCGGCAGAGTTCGAGACGGGGTTCGGGGCGAAGCGGGGGGCGGAGCTTGTTGCGAAGATTTCTTCACTTGCCACCGCAACGCGAAAGTCATGTCGCCGGTGCCGCAGCACAGATCGAGCACGCGAACTTCCGGCCGCGACAAAACTTCGCGAAAGGTGCGCGCCGCGCGCCGCCACCACACGCGGTCGATATTGAACGAGAGCACGTGGTTGAGCAGATCGTAGCGCGGAGCGATCGAAGTAAACATTTCGCGCACGGCCTGCGCCGCGGAGTCGGCGTCAGTGGTGCCTTGCGGCGCGGCGCCGACTACGAGTTTAGCGGGGTTCGACATGAAGAGGGATTTCAGATTTCTGATTTCAGATTGAGAACCAGTAGACCTGCCGATTCCTAAAGACGCTAATCAGAAATCCACAATTTTTACTTGCCCCATCCGCCATGCGACACTCGCCGCAGTTCCTCCACGGCTTGCACCACTGCGGCTTCCGGCACGTCGGTGGCAACTTCGACTTTGCCGATTTCGCGGGGCAAGATAAAGTGCACTACGCCGTTTTGAGTTTTCTTATCGGTTTGCAGGCGGGCCAGAATTTTCCGTGCGCCCACATTCACTTCCGGGAGCTTGCCCAGGCTGAGCACGGCGTCGGCAATTCGGCCGGCGGTGACGCTATCAGTCCGGCCCACGCTGAGCGCAATGTTGGTGGCGGCGATCATGCCCCAGGCGACGGCTTCGCCGTGAAGCAGGCGGCGGTAGCCGGTTTCCGCTTCAAGAGCATGGCCAATCGTGTGGCCCAGGTTGAGCACGCGGCGCAGCCCGCCTTCGCGTTCGTCGGCAGAAACCACCTCGGCTTTCAACTTCACGGATTGTGCGATTAGCCACTCCAGCTCGACGGGATCGCGTTTCAGAATCTTGGCGCGGTTTTGTTCGAAGCGCAGGAACAGTTCCACGTCCCCGATCACGCCGCACTTCAACGCCTCGTAGAGCCCAGCGCGAAACTCGCGGTCGGGCAGAGTCTTGAGCACCGTCGGATCGATCAACACGACGCGCGGATGATAAAACGTTCCCAGCAGATTCTTGCCGGCAGCCAGGTTGACGGCGGTCTTGCCGCCGATGGAAGAGTCCACCTGGGCGAGCACGGTGGTAGGGACCTGAACGAACTCGACGCCGCGCATATACAACGACGCGACCAAACCGCTGACGTCGCCCACCACTCCGCCGCCGAGAGCGATTACCACGGCCTTGCGCTCCGCGCCCAGCCGCGCCAGTTTTTCGGCGAGAGCCTCCACGGTGGCGAGCCGCTTGGCCGGTTCGCCATCCGGCATCATCAGCACTTGCGGTTTGAAACCCGCGGAGGTGAGCGAGCGGACGAACTTCGCTCCCCAGCGCTTGCGCACCGGCGGAACGGTCATTACAAAAATGCGGCTGGCTTGCGACAGCAATTCGGCCAGCACCGAACCCGCGCGGGTGAGCAGGCCGTTTTCAATGCGCGCCTGGTAAGGTCGCGGCGGCACATGGATGGTGACTTGCGGCATCGCTGTCCATAATAGCGTATGGCGCAAAGGCAGAAAAATCCCCAACGTTCGGCGCATGATTCCCCGCAGCTTTAGCGGGAGTGGAGCGAGTCACCCGGCCTTTTGGCTTGCATGCTTTTCCGGAAAGAGCAGCGACGTGGCGATCGAAACGGCAAGAACTCCTGCCACTACTCCCAGAGAGACGATTGTAGAGACTGGGAAGTGATCGGCTGTAAGCATCTTGAAGCCAACCAGGATCAGGACCACGGCCAATCCGTAATGCAGGAAGCGAAAACTTTCCACCAGGCCAGCCACCGCGAAATACATGGATCTCAGTCCCAGCACGGCGAACACGTTGGAGGTATACACGATGAATGCATTCAGCGTGATAGCGAGGACCGCGGGGATCGAGTCCACTGCTAAAAGAACATCGGTGGTTTCAATCACGAACAAAACGACAAGTAGCGGCGTGGCGTACAGGCGCGGGTCCCCAGGCAGGCGGAGAAAAAACTTGCCCCCGTGGTAGTCGTCGGTCACCGGGACAAAACGCCGCAACCCGCGCACTACCGGGTTCTTCGAGGGATCGACCTGACGCTCGCCCAGCGCGCAGACACGGATGCCGCTATAGATGAGCAAACCTCCGAAGACGTAAAAGATCCAGTGGAAGCGGTGAATCAGGCTGACGCCGGCGCCAATAAAAATTCCGCGCATCACCAGCGCGCCAAGGATTCCCCAGAACAAGACTTGATGTTGCTGCTCTTCGGGGACCGTGAAATAGCGAAAGATCAGCAGGAACACAAAAAGATTATCAACACTAAGCGAGAGCTCCAGCACGTAGCCGGTGACAAACTCGAGCGCGGGCTGGTGCCCCTGCCAGAAAAAAACAATTCCCGCGAACGCAGCCGCCAGCGCAATCCACATCGCGCTCCATCCCAGCGCTTCCGGAAAGCCCACCACCCGGCCCGGCCGGTGGAACACGCGCAGGTCCAGCACCAGCATGCCGAGCGCGAACAGGTTGAAGAGGATCCAGAAGTAGAGCAATGGAAATCTCTGGCTGCGCGGGAATTCAACCGGCGCAACTTATTTCTGTCGCCCACGTTTGCCACTCGTCCAATCGTCCCACAGGCCGAAGGCTTTGAACAGGTCGTCGCTGTGCGTATCGCGGATGGTCTGGTCGATCTGCTCGTGAGTGAGCCGCGGCCCGACTTTTTCCGGAAGATTGGCCAGGCCAAAACTAAGCACGGCAGCTTCGGCCACGTGTTTTTTCAGTTGGGGAAAGTCCACCTTGTCGTAGGTGTCGGAAATCGCGTGGTAATTTTCCAGATAGTTCGCTTCATCCTGTTCCGCGACAAACGTGGGAACGCCTTCCAGCATAAAATCAAAATGATCCGTGCCCCACTCCATGGTTACCGGCAGTGTGGTCACGCCAAACTGCTGCAGCGGCGCGATCAAGTATTGCGCGTTCCCCAGCACATCCTTGCGACCGCCTACGGAGAAGCCAGTAGTTTTGCCGGTGCCGGAATCGTAAATGACCACGCCCGCGGCGCGATCAAGCTCCGAACGATGCGCAAACGCATAGGCCCGCGAACCGAGCAATCCTTCTTCTTCGCCGGAAAAAAGAATGAAGCGGATGCTGCGCCGCGGCTTCAGGCCCGAGGCTTTGATGGCGCGCAGCGCGTCCACCACCAGTGCGGCATTGCAGCCGTTGTCGAGTGCGCCGGTGCCGAGTTCCCACGAATCGAGGTGTGCGCCCAGAATCACAAACTCGTCGGGTTTTTCGCTGCCCCGGATTTCGGCGATCACATTAGACGTTTTAATCGGGCCGCCGATCTGGTTGGGAATCGACAAGTCAGCCCACACCGGATGGTGCGAAGCCAGCAGCCGCGCGATGCGCTCGCCATCTTCACGCGCCACCAGCACCATGGGTAGTCGGTCGATTTCCCCGGCGTCGGAGTTGGTGTGACGGTAAAGAATATCGTGCTCGCGAGTCGCGATGAAGGCGATGGCCACGGCCTTCCCTTTCACCGCGAGATCAATGATCGGCGGCGCCTTGGTATATTCCGCGAAAAGATCGTCCCAGGTCTTGAGCACAACCGAATGCACGAGCACGAGCTTGCCGGAAATGTCTCCGGCATTCTTGAAGTCAGCGGCCGAACCCTCGCCCACGTCAACAATCGGAATATGTTTCGTGGGAGCGAGCGCGGGAGCCCATGCAATGGAAACTGCATGGACGTGAATCACGATGGGCAGCAATCCGCCGACCTTTGCCTCGCCGACCTCGTAGAACGCGGTCGCAATCATTTCGGTCGCGCCTTCCGCCCACGAAACCGGAATCGTGAATCCCTCGGTGTGAACCATATCGGCGCCCGCAGCTTTAAACGCCTGCACGCCCCACTGCACGGCATGCAGCATGGCCAGAGTGCCAGGAATGCGTCCGCCGATCTCATCCGTGAGATGGTGCAGGTCGCTCTCGAGGGGCGAGGGTTTCAGGGCTTCCTGAATGATGATGCTCGCGTCGTCGGTTCCAGCCGGAGGCGCGGCCGCAAAGCACGTGAAGGTGAAGAGGGAAAATGCAGCTAGGCCAACCCTGAGGGTCGTTACGTTTCGCATGTAGGGCGATTAGAAACGAAAATCCGAAAAAGCGCAAAATCAAAAAGCAAAATCAAAATGCCAAGGCCAACGAGAGCCGTTCACTTCGGCGGCAGTGTCTCCATCTTGTCCAAAATGCGGATAGTCTCGAGCAGAACCGTGCCGGTAATCTCCAGACTCTTCGGGCTCAGCTTGTCCACCGTATCCTGCGGCGTGTGCCAGAACACATTGTCATAGCCGTAGGTAAAGTCGATCAGGTCGGCGGCGGGCACGTGCCTTTCCGTGAACGGAAGATGATCATCGATCATCGCCAGGCTGCGCCCAAAAAAATGAGATTGATACCCCACCCGCGTGGCCGCCTCATACACCACGCTTTCCAGCCAGGGCGTCGAATTCGTATCATGGTCAATGTTGAGATCGGCATCGCCGATCATGTCAGCCAACAGGAACGCTTTCACCTTCTTCAAGGTTCCATCGGCTTCCCATTTTTCCGCGACGTGGCGAATGCCGTACAAACTGTCTTTGGAAAAATCCAGCTCAGTTTCCGGTTTGATCGCCTCTTCCGCATCGTCCCACACCAGCCACACGCTGTAGCCATCAAGAGTTTTCCCGCGCAACTGGTTGGCAATTTCGAGAAGCAGCGCGCTCGACGAAGCGCCGTCGTTGGCCCCCACGAATGGAGTATCCCGCAGCGGATAGTTCGTGTCGTAATGGCTGGCAATCACCACGATGCCATCTTTCGTCCCGGGAAATTTCGCAATGAAATTGCGCACCGGAAATTTGCCCCCGGGAGTGTCCGCGGTAAACGCGTCCTCTTCCACGGTGTCTCCCTTGAGGTGCGCGGTGATGTAGTCTTCCACTTTCTTGTGGTTGGCGCTGCCCAGCGGACGCGGGCCAAACGCGACAATCTCTTTTACATAGCGCATGGCTCGCTCCGCATCAATCGTCGGCGGCGGGCCGCTATCCGGCGGAAGCGAAAGCGTAGGCAGCGTGGTGTCGGCAACCGCATCCGCGGCCGCTTTATCTCCCTGCGCCGGAGCGGAGTTCTTGTCGCGATCGCAGGCCACGTGTGTCCACGCCAGCGTCGACAAAAGAACGAAGATGAAGGATGCCTTGCTGACCAAATTATTTCCTCACTCGCGGCCGCGGGGCCCGGGCCTTCACTGCGCTTGCTTCTATTGCGCCTTCGCTTGCCGCGCCTGCCGCTGCTTAGGATGCACCAACCACGCGATCCCGATGCTTACAACATACAGCGCGATCATAGGCGCGGCGAAGACGCACATGTTCACGATATCCGGCGTCGGGGTGACGATGGCCGCGATGATGAAAATGACCAGGATGGAGTAACGAAAGTTCTTCCACATGAAACCGGCGCTGACAATGCCCATCAGCGCAAGAAAAAAGATAAGAATCGGCATTTCGAAAATCAGCCCCATGCCGAGGATGATGCTGAGAAAAAGTGAAGTGTATTCCCCGATCGTGATCATCGGCTGGAACTGCCGCCCGAAGTGAACCAGAAATTCCAGCGCTCGCGGGTATACGATCTTGTAGCCGAAGTATCCCCCGGAGGTGAACAACGCGATCGTTGACGCCATGAAGGGAACGACGTAACGCTTCTCGTTGCGGTAAAGGCCGGGAGAAATAAACATCCACACCTGATAAAGCACAAACGGAGAGGTCAGGAAAAGGCCAGCCAGCGCGGCAATCTTTAAGTAAAGATTGAAAGGCTCGGTGGGATTCAGGTAAACCAGCTTCTCCGACAGCCCGTTGGCCTTGAGCACTTCCATGATGGGCCGCTGCATCACGTCATAAATGCGCTCCACCTTCCACCAGCAGGCGCCGAAACCCACGGCCACAGCAATAATGGAATAGACGATGCGCTTGCGCAGTTCCTCGAGGTGATCGAGAAAGCCCATCGCGGGCAGGGTTTCAGGTTGCCGCTCCCCGTCGGAACCAGCGGTCGCGAACTCAGGCATGGGGCTCCGAGAAATGGGACTCCGGGAAATGAGACTCCGCGGAGGGCGATTCCGGCGCGACGGCCGCGCCCACGGAATCGGAAGCAGTCACAGCTTCAGAAGGATCGCTAGCGGCAGGAGGACTTTGCTCTGCCGCGACGCTTGCTTGTTCAGAAGATGCATGGTCCGAAGCGGCGTCGCCCGAAGCAGCCAGACTCGAAGCAGCTTCGACTGGAGAACTTCCTCCCGGCGTGGATGCGCTTTCGGATGCAGCCTCCGTCAAAGCGGGCGCTTCCACATGATGCAACTCCGCATCCGCGTAGCGGGAGCGGCCGGTCGCCCCTTCAGGCGGCGGGCTGGGCGGAAGAATCGTCTGCTTGTTCTCGACTTCGAGATGGGAAATTTCCTGCTCGATCTGGGCCTTGAATTCGTTCGAGGCGCGCTTGAATTCGTTGAGCGCCTTGCCCACCTGGCGGGCGATCTCCGGCAACTTCTTGGGCCCAAAGATGATGAGCGCCAGAAAGAAAAGGAAGATCGTCTCGGAAAAACTCATGCCCCATCATACTGCCCCACCCGGAAAAGCGGCAATCCGCGCAGAGACAAGCCGTTGACAAAGAATTATGTGGGGACAGCCGCCCTCGGCTGTCCAGTCGAGCGCAGCTCGACGGTTTTTCTTCACCGCCGCCCGCCGCGCACCACCAGAAATTATTGAAATCAGACAAGGACGCTGCTATGCTGCACGCTCCCCCCATCGCTCGTCCCCAAAGCGCTCTGTTCTTCAAGGAGTCGAGCATGCTCTGCCATCGCTTGGGATCCGCTTCGCCCGGTTTCAATCGCTCAATACACGCCTCCATCCTGATTCGCTGCGCCCCCGTTCTTCTTGCCTTCGTCGGCGTTTCCAGCGCGGCCCTGGGCCAGGCCCAGAATTGGACGCCCGCCGAAAATCGCGCTGTCATTCAAATCACGCAAGGCAGCGCCGGGGATTTCTCCGACCCGATTCCAGTCGTCAGCAACGCGTTTGTCCAGACGCTGCTGAGCGGCGGGTTCAAGGATGCCGACAAGTCTCACAACCTCGACATCAACGGCATCACCATCTCCAACGCGGTTTTCCAGGATCAGGTCAACGTTCACTTCGAGGTTCCCTATCGCGTGGTGTTCGACCATTGCCAGTTTCAGAACGGCCTCGATTTTTCGGGCAGTCTTTTCGACAAGGACGTGGTCTTCGCCGCCAGCAGCTTCGGAACTCCCGCCAGCTATACATCAACCAGTTCTGCGGACGAACCCCCGGTAGTCCAGTTCATCAATGCCACGGTCAAGGGCACGGTCAGTTTCGACAGCGCCGTTTTCGATGTCCCCGTCGACTTCACCAAAGCCCACGTCAAAGAACTGGACATAACCAACACAGTTTTCGAGTCGAACGATCAGGACGATCCTGATCTCGACCTCAGCGCGGTCAGCGTGGAGACCGATCTTTCCCTCTCCGTAAAAACCGTGCAACCCCGCCAGGTGCAGGCGCAGCTGCTAAGCGTAGGCAGGTTGCTGTTTCTCGGCAGCTCCGGCACCGGATTCTTTGCGACCCGGGAGTTTAACCTTGCCGACAGCCACTTCCAGAAAATTGACGTTTATGGTTTTGCCCAGTGGCTGGCAAACTCGCAGCCAGGCGCGATCAGCCTCGACGGATTCTCCTTCAACGAACTCCACCTCTACGACTGCCACAAGGGCAAGCCCTGCGAACCGGGCAAACTGCTGGAGCTATTGGACTCGCCGCAAGTCCTTTACGCTCCCCAGCCGTATCTAATGCTGGAGCAATACCTCACCACCGTCGGCCAACCGGACGACGCGGACAAAGCCTACATCCACATGCGGAAGCGCCAGCGCGGCCGAAGAATGAATCTGACCGCACAATTGTCCGATCGGACCCTCGACTGGGTGCTCGGCTATGGCCGCCAACCGAGCCGGGCGCTGTGGTGGGCCCTGGGTTTTGTCGTGTTGGGAATGCTCATCTTCAGTCCGCGCCACATGATTCCACAAGATCAGCCTTCGCCAGAGAACGCGGCTAAAAGCGACAAGCCCGATCCCTCAGGAAAAAAGAAGGCGTCGTACAGCCGGTTCTGGTACAGCCTCGACGTGCTCGCGCCCGCCATTGAACTGGGTGCGGACAAATCCTGGGAACCCGACCCAACCTGGTGGTTCGGAAGAAACTATTCCTACGTTCACCGCATCCTGGGCTGGATTCTGGTTCCGCTGATCCTGGCAGCGCTCACCGGCGTCATCCACTAGCAGCAGCCGCAGGCGCTCTTAGCTCTTTGCTTTTAGCTCTTAGCTTTTAGCTCTTAGCTTTTAGCTCTTAGCTTTTAGCTCTTAGCTTTTAGCTCTTTGCTCTTTGCTTTTAGCTTTAGCCTCGTTGCCTTTAGCTTAGAGCTCAAACGGCCTTGTCATCCTGAGAGCCCGCGTTTTGTTCCGCGGGCCGAAGAGCCAGTCCTGAGCGAAGTCGAAGGAATCTCAGTCTCCTCCGCCGCCGAGCGCCAGCCTTAGTAGCTAGTAGCTAGGAGCTAGAAGCTAAAGCTGGCACCGTCTCTCCCCACAGCATAATATGTTCCCCGCATGCAACTCTGGTTCGCCCGCGGCAGTGAAGTCAGCATTCGCGAACAGCTGGTCACGCAGGTCGTCCTCGGCATTCTCAGCGACGACCTCGCGCCCGGCCAGCGCCTGCCCAGCACCCGCGAACTGGCGCGCCGCTTCAAGCTTCATCCCAACACCGTCAGCGCAGGATACCGCCAGCTGCAGCAGGAACGTTGGGTCGAGTTCCGCCGCGGCAGCGGAGTCTATATCGCTGCCGAGAAGCCCGAGGCCCCGCTTTCGTCGGCCGTCGCGCTCGATCAGATGATCGCCACACTCTTTCGCTCGGCGCGGAAGTCGGGCGTCACGTTACCCGCTCTGCGTGGGCGTCTGCGCCAGTGGCTCGAACTGCAGCCGCCCGACCATTTTCTGCTGATCGAGCCCGACGAAGAACTCCGCCGCATCGTAACTTCAGAGATCCAGCAATTAGCCGCTTGGCCAACTCAAGGCTGCGATCTAGCAGACTTACCCGCCGCGCTCGACGCGCAATCGCGCTCGCGCTTCCCAATCGCGCCGCGGCCGTGCGCCAAGCGCTCCCGGCGGGCAGCGATCTGCTCACGCTCGAATTCCGTTCCGTGACCGCTTCCCTCGCCGCATATCTTCCCGCGCCTTCCGCAGCGCTGGTTGGAATTGCCTCACGCTGGCCCAACTTCCTGAAAATCGCCCGCACCATGCTGATCGCAGTTGGCTTTTCTCCGGACGCACTCATCGTCCGCGACGCTGCCAGGCCGAACTGGCAGCGTGGTCTAAAGCAGACGGCAGCCGTAGTGTGTGATTCGCTCACCGCCGCCGAACTCCCCGCCGGCTGCCGCGCCGTTCCTTTCTCGCTTCTCTCCGAGCCCTCCATCGCCGAACTCCGCCGCTACGTCGAGTTCGTCAGCCATCCCCTGGAATCGTTGTAGCACTCGTTTCGAACAAGGAAATCGGAGCGCCGGACGCCGGAGAGCCGGGTGCCCCATTTCTCGCGTTTTTTGCGAGAAGTGGGGGCTTTGTTTGGACCCCGAAGGCCATCTAGATCCGCTCCTATTTCACATCCATTCCACAACCGCATGCTGTTTTCCAGAAGCCCGCTTCTTGCAAAAACGCGAGAAATGGGGCACTCCTGCACCCACTGAGAACTGAACCCACTGTGACACTCGACAAAGTGCCACAAACCCACGACTGCTCGCGCGGCGCAGCCAGTAACCTGCGCTCATGAAAAACCAAAAAATTATTCCCTCTCTCCTCACGTCGCTTCTCCTCGCGTCGATGGGGCTGGCGCAGGCCCCCGATCTGCCGGATGCACCTCAGCTCCAGAACGGTGCCTCAACCGACGTGCAATTGGCCCCATCCAGCCAAACTCCGCCCAGACAATCTCCGTCAACTCAAGCTCCGAATCCGGCGGCACAGCATGCCGAAAATAAACTCGTCACTCAAGCTGCCCCGTTCCCGCGATATCCTCGCGGGCCCATGCTGCCTCCGCGCGGACGAGCCTACCCCTCGGCCTTTGCCCCCCGTCCACCCGCGCTCTCGCCATTTGGCGCCTTAATCGGCTTCGGCGCGGGCGCGGCGCTCGGGGCAACTGCTACTGGAGACCAAACCGCGCGCGGTCGTGTGGCCGGCGGCCTGATCGGCGGAGCCCTCTGCGCCCTGATCGGAGGCGCGATCGGCAGAGCCTTCGCCATCGGCGGCCACAACTATCGCGATTGGGACGATGCTCAAGAACGGAAGCACCACAAACTCCGCCCGCGTCCCGTCGAGCCAGACATGGAAGCGTCCTCAGCCCCGGCTCCGGTAGCATCGGCAGGTTCTTTGTAGAGTCTGGATTCGTGGAGACCCGGACGCCCTCGTCCGGGGAGCAGTGCCACAGTGCCGTCCCGGTAAAACCGGTGCCGCCGCCCGGCGGACGAGAGCCTGCCCTGAGCTTGTCGAAGGGGCGTCCGCCGCTCCATTCTCACCATTGCTGATCCCCGCATTCGCACCGGGGAATCTCCCCATCCCCCGTTTGCATCCTACCTATAGCGGCGAGTTCTAAAAGGGTGGTTACCTCCGGTAACTATGCCGGCTCAGGACCGTCTAAGCAGGTGATATACTGCGTCTAACGCGCTGTAGGTGGGGTGGGTCTTATACCCTCAATCAGAAGGAATCTCAAGATGGCACGTAGTACTCGCCGATCGCTCTTCCTGGTCACTTTTTTTCTTGTGGTCTGCGGCTTCCTCGGAATCCTGTTTGCCCAGCGCACCGGACAACAGTCGTCGCTCACCGGCGACTCCGACGTCAAAGACAGCCTGAAGCAATTCACTGACGTCTATTCCGTCGTCGAGGATAACTACGCCGAGCCGGTCAACGCGGATAAGGCCATCTACAACGGCGCGATTCCCGGCATGCTGCACGCGCTCGATCCGCACTCGAATTTTTTCGATCCAAAATCTTACGCGCTCATGCGCGAAGACCAGCGCGGCAAATACTACGGCGTGGGCATGACCGTGGGACCGCGCAACAACCAGGTCATCGTGATATTCCCCTTCGTGGGAACGCCCGCTTATAAAGCCGGCATTCATCCCGGCGACGTGATCATTGCCGTCGACGGCAAATCCACCGAAAACATGAGCACCGGCGACGTCGCCGATTTGCTGAAGGGACCCAAAGGCACCACCGTCCACATCAGCATCTCGCGCGAAGGCGTCGAGAAGCCCATGGAGTTCACGCTGATCCGCGACGAGATTCCGCGTTACAGCGTTGACGTTCACTTCCTGATCAAGCCCGGCATCGGCTACATGCACGTCAGCGGATTCAACGAAACCACGGAACACGAAGTCGCCGACGCGCTGGATGGATTCGGCGATCTGAAGGGCCTGATCCTGGATTTGCGCAGCAATCCCGGCGGTCTGCTGAGTGAGGGCGTGGGCGTGGCTGACAAATTCCTGAAGCGGGGTCAGCTCATCGTTTCGCATCACGGCCGCGCATCGGCCGAGAAACGCTACATCGCGCAGCACGGCAACGGCGGCAAAGATTATCCCATCGTAGTGCTTGTCAACCGCTCGACGGCCTCCGCCGCCGAGATTGTTTCCGGAGCCATTCAGGATCATGACCGCGGCCTGATCGTAGGCGAAGTCACCTTCGGCAAGGGGCTGGTGCAGACCGTCTATCCGCTCTCGGAAAATACCGGGCTGGCGTTGACCACGGCGCGTTACTACACGCCCAGCGGACGCTTGATCCAGCGCGACTACAGCAACGTTTCGCTCTACGACTATTATTACAATCGCGACAGCGTCGACAATCCCAACAACGCGAACCGCGAAGTGAAACTTACCGACAGTGGCCGCACCGTTTACGGCGGCGGCGGCATTACTCCGGACGTGAGCGTTCCGCCGGTCAAGAGCAATCACTTTGAAGACACGCTGCTGCAGCACTATGCGTTCTTCAACTTCGCCAAGCGCTACGTGGTGAACCACCATCCCACCAAGAGCTTTGAAGTGGACGACGCCACGCTGCTCGATTTCCGCAAGTCGCTCGATGAAGCCAACATCCCCTACACCGAAGCAGAAATTGTCGACAACAACGACTGGCTCCGCTCCAACATTAAGACAGAAATCTTCATTGACGCTTTCGGTCAGGATGAAGGGCTGAAAGTGCGCGCCGAGTCGGATCCCATGGTTGTGAAGGGGCTCGAACTTCTGCCGCAGGCGAAAGCATTGGCCGATAATGCCAAAAAGATCGTCGCCGAGCACAACTCGGCGCCAGCATTTAACCGCTAAGCTGAGGACGACAAAAGAGTTGCAGGAAGCAAGGCCCGGACCAGTTCCGGGCCTTATTCTTCTAAAGGACTGATTTCCTGAAAACCTGCGCTGTTGAAAACAAGAGTGTTATCGCACACCCGAACCCATCGGTTCATTGACTTCGACACAGGTGTGTGTGAAAATCCGCGCATTAGTACGTTTTTGGGCTCCGCGAGGGCCAAAAACCTCCCCGAGTGGGTTCTGAGCTAGGCATAAAATGGCGCTTTTTCAACAACATGCGAAGGAATTGGTAATCCAGCACCCAAAACACGATTTGGGGCTGGTTTGAAGACAGCAATTCTGACCGGAGCTGTTCTACTTTCGGTGATTGCCGGCACCACCGATTTTCGCAGCCGCCGCATTCCGAATTGGCTTACTTTGCCAGGGTTGATAGTAGGAGTGGCATTGAACTCGATTGCTGCGGGAGTGCACGGGTTGAAAGTTTCCCTGCTCGGCGCAGGTTTGGGATTGCTGCTCTTGTTGCCATTCGTTCTGCTGCGAAGCCTGGGCGCTGGGGATTGGAAACTGGCGGGAGCCCTGGGAGCGTTCGTGGGGCCTGGGGTTTTGGCGAATCTGCTGATGGGGTCGGTTTTTGTGGCTGGAATCATGGCGCTGGCGCTCGTAATCTATAAGGGGCGGCTGCGCGAGACGGTGCGCAATATGGGGCGGCTGTTGGGTTCGCTCGTGAGTTTTCACATGCCGGGACCCGAAGTGTCGCTGGATAATCCGAAGGCGCTGAAAGTACCTTACGGGGTGGCATTGGCTTCGACCATGGTGATCTATTACGTCCTGTACGGACTTGGCCGCACGCCGCATCTGGGGTGGACTGCATGAAACTGTTTTGGCGCAAAACGGTTTGCCTTAAGACACTACGTGCGACTGACGGCTCGGAGATCGCCGAGGCGGCGCTGGTTCTGCCGTTGATGTTCATGATGCTGCTGGCTATTTTCTGGTTTGGGCAGGCCTTCAGCATGTATGGCACGATCACGCACGCGGCGCGCCAGGGTGCGCGCGCGGCCGTAGCTCCGGCGTGTACGACTTGCACTGCGGCCAACACTCCGGCGCAAAATGCTTACAATGCCGTGCAGAGCGCGCTGGCCGCATCACGGCTCAATCCGGTGAACATGTCACGGCCCACGACGGCTCCGGCATTGTGCAGTTGCGGCAGCACCAACACTTCTTGCAACGGCGGCAGCGCGGTGACGTGCGACGCCAGTGAGACCTCCGTGTGCGTGCAGACGAATGTGCAGTTGTCATTTTCGGCGAAGGGCGGCGCGGGCGAGTGCGGGACGTCGGTGAGCTTCCAGTACAAGTATCCTCACCATTTTTATTTGCCTTGCGCGGAGTGGCCGTGCCATTCCCTCGACCTGGGACAGATGAGCCTTCCGGCGCAGGCGCAGATGCGGATCGAAACACAATGACGCCGGTCGGTGTACTTTCGCGCGTGGCTTCCCTGCGCACAACTCTCTCTTGCGCGCTAGTGGCGCTTCGCAGAGCGTTCAGCAACGACCAGGCATCGCAGATTGCTGAGTTTGCGGTTTCGCTTCCGTTGCTGGTGGTGTTCGTGGTGGGCATCTTCGACTTCAGCGGAGCGTTTTCGCTGAAACAGAAATTGGCGAACGCGGCGCGCGAAGGGGCGCGAGCGGCGGCCGCCGACCCGGCCAGCGATTTATCGGGGACCACGAGCGGCGTGCCAGTTTCAGTCAGCGACGCCTACCAGGTGGTGGATAACTATTTGCTGGCAGAAAACATCAACGACTGCGGCCTGAAGACCGTGACTCCCACGCAAGGCAGCGGCCTCACGTGGACTTCTACATCGACGGGCAGTTGCCCGGGCACGGGAATTACATTTTCTATCAACCGCGGTTGCATTACACAGCAGACTCTGGGAGGAACGGCGACTAGCGTGGTGGCCACTTGTGTGACCATCACTTATCCCTACGCTTGGCGGTTCAACTTTGTGAGCACGCTGCTGGGCAGAACCATCATGGGACCGAGCTCTCTGACGACTACGGCTGTGGCCTACAACGAGAATTGAGAAGTAACGAGAACTGAGAAGTTATGAAGCCACCCATTATTTCGCGCGGGACTCGCGGTCAGGTTCGCCATCATGCTCGCCCGCAGGTTCCGATGCACCGCCGTAGTGAGCGCGGCGTGACTATGGCGCTGGTGGCGGCGGCGATGGTCGCGATCATGGCGATGGCGGCGCTTTCGATCGATGCAGTTACGCTTTACCTGGCGAATGCCGAGGCCCAGCGCAGCGCTGATTCCGCGGCGCTGGCTGCCGCGCGCGTGATTTCGCTCTCGGGCATCACGGGGACGGCCTCCACTGCAACCCAGGGACCGTATTGGCAGCAGATCTGCGGCGGCTCGACCAGCGTCGCCACGCAAACTGCGCAGGCGGTCGCGACGCAGAACACGGTCGGCGGAGCGACCGCAACCGTCACCACGAGCTACTCGGTGGGCGCGGGCGCCCAGAACGCGGACTGCTCGACGCTGAGCGCAGGATTTGCGGTGAACCCGCTGGTGACGGTGAAAGTGCAGCGCACTCTGCCAACATTCTTTGCCCGCATCTGGGGCAAGACCGGCAGCAGCGTGAGCGCAACGGCTGCGGCGGAGGGTTATAACCCATCCGGCTCAGCGACGTATGTGGCGAGCGGGATCATTCCCGTGCAGCCGCGATGCGTGAAGCCGTGGGTCGTGCCGAATTTCGATCCACTAACGGCGCAGCCGATTGGGAATCCGACTCCGCCTCCAGCCCAACTGTACTGCGGCCAGGGGGGTGGACAGCCAGCTTGCCAGCCGTTAGTCAACTTGACGACCGGATCGATTCAACGCGCGGGAATCTCGACTGGCGGCTCTGGTGCGAATGGCGTCATCGGCGAGACATTCTGGCTAACCCTTGACTGCACGCATAATAATCCTGGAAGTTGCATACTTCGCGGCGCCAGTACCCAGCCGCGAGCAAACTATTACAGTGGCGCTACGTCCGTAAAGGATCCGCCCAATCTGCTCTACGCGCCCGGCCAGGTGGGTACTACGGTCACGGCTATCCCTAGCTGTACGCAGGGCGATGCCTATGAAGAGGCCATCGAAGGCTGCGATGCACCCACCAATTATCAATGCGGAGCGCCGCTTGCCAATGCCGTCGATTTAAGCAGGAATCCTGACACTTCGGGCGCGACCACCAATGGAGTGCAATGCCTTACGGCTCAGGGAAACGGAAGCGGCCAGGATACGATCGACACCGGCAGCTATCCGTTTCAAATTCAGGCGGGCGATCAAAACCCGCTGGTCACGGCAGGATTGTTGTCGCACGGCAAGGTGATTACCAGCAGCAATTCGATTGTTTCTCTTCCCATCTACGACAACGCCGTCAGCATCAACTCCAGCACGACTACCACGGTTACGTTCGTGGGTTTCCTTCAGGTCTTCATCAACTCGGTGGACCAATACGGCAACGTCAACGTTACGGTCTTGAATGTGGCCGGCTGCGGCAACGGAAGTAACCCAACGCTAAATGCCGTGTCCGGAAGTTCTCCGGTGCCGGTGCGGCTGGTCACGCAGCCGTAGCGGGAAATTTCAGATTGCAGATTTTAGATTGCGGATTTGAAAACTTACCGAGGTTCGCGGTCTGAGCTGCTAAGAGCTGCCTCATGGACCTGCGCCGGCAGGACACGAGCTCAACCTCAGAGGCTAAAGCCCGCATCTTTATTGGCTCTTTACGGCACGGCTGAAGCCGTGCCCTTCCCGAGCCCATTTAATGACATGATCCAGATGACTTCTAGTCCGGGGAGTTGTTTTCTTCGGGCCGTGCGTCGGGTGGGGCTTTCGAAGGCTGGGGCGGAGCATTCGCTACGGCGGGTTCATTCGGGGGATTCGCGGCGACGGGCGGGCTCGCTTCCTCTTCGTCGGCGGGTGTCGGCATTTGTTGCAGCGGCACCACGGCGCCGTTGCCGCGGAGGCTGAGGATTACGCGGTCGAGTTTTTGCGGATTGTCCGGCGAACTCAGAATCAGGAAATTGAAGCGGGAGCCGTTCAGAAGGCGCGCCAGAACTTCGGGAGCGGGCGCGGGGCCGTATTCGGCGACGACCTGTTCGGTCTCGGCTCCGGCGGCGACGGCGACTTCGGCGCCGGTGCGCTGGTGCACGGCAAACAAAATCTCAGACAAGCTGGCCTTGTTCGCATGGATCGAGAGTAGCCCGTTGCGAAACGTAACTTCCAGCGGAGGCTTGGCGGTGTTGTAGCTGGCCGAGAGCAGGCCGGGGCGGGCCGCGGGAGGAAAATCATCAACCTCGACTTTTCCGTTGGTGTTTGCGGCGGCGACCGGGGCGCTGCCGGTGACTTTGATGATGACGGTGCGGCCGTAAGGAAATACCTGGAACGATTGCGCGGTCTTCAGGTCGAGGACCACACGCGTGACGGGCGGGCTCGATTGAAATAGTCCCACGCGCACGCTCTTCACTTCGCCCCGATTCACCACCTGATTGCGCACCGCGTTGCCGGGGAGCGCGTTGGGAAAATCCACCACCAAACGATCAGGGCCGGTCAAGACCTGAGTCTCCGGCAAGAGGCGGTCGCTGCCTTCGACTTCAATCTCCACGGCGTTCTTGCTATCGAGAACCTGGACGCGACGAACCGAGGAAGAATGATTGGAGTGATTTACCGAAGATTGACTGAGCGAAGATTGACTGAGCGAAGATTGGCAGAGCAGTGTGTCGGGCGCAGTCAGGCTGAGCAGAAAAATGGCGAACACGAGCGGGCCGAGCCGATTGCCGCGGGGAGTGGGCATGTACACCTGTAAAGCTAACTTTTTGATTTCTCTAGCCGCGATTGTAGCGCGATTCGGCCTGCGCTTTGTAGAAGAACCACTTACTTAGGGATTAGAACCAAAAGCGGGGTTCCGAAACGGTTCGTCCCGGAGCTGCTTTGGCTGGCGCTCTACGGCCGTGGAGACTGAGATTCCTCCGCCGCGATGAAAAACGCGGCGTTCGGAATGACAAGAGCTGGTTGGCAGACCAAGCCGAAGAGGATTCGCGGCTACTTGGTCGTTATTTGGTCATCGATTTGGTTGTTACTTTGTCGTTACGTGGTCATTACTTGGTCGTTATTTGGTCAGGGGCTTCAAAATGTCGCTCAGCAAATCGGGCTGGTCGGAAACTCGCTCCAGGTGCGGGTTTTGCTCGCCGCCGTGGTAAGCCACGGAATAGGTCTTGATATACTGCGCGTTTTCTACGAGCAACTCGATGGGGGCGGCGGTTGCCTGCGCGGCCTTCAGCGCCGCATGCATCACGGGCGGTGAATATTTGCGGCCATTGACGGCGATCAGCTTCATTCCTGGACCAAGGCCTGCGGCGTAGGCGGGCGAGCCTACGATTACGTCGTGGAACTGGCCATTTTCACCCACGCTGAATCCCAAGGAGTAAGAAAAATCTGAAGATTTTCCCAGCTTCTCGCCAGCGTGCGTCAGCGCGTTGGGCTGATCGTTGTAGACCAGCTTCCAGCCGCCGCGCTCGATTCCGCCTAAAGGTGCGTGGGTGCTGGTTGCGGCTACGCGCTCGCGCAGCAAGGTTGCCCAGTCGTATGGAGCAACTTCATTCAGCGCGCGCACGAGGTCGTCGAACGTGTAGGGGACCACTTTAGGCGGACCGCTTTCGCCGCCGTGAAAACTGCGGCAGAAATCGTTGAGCGAACGCTGGCCGTGGGTTTGCTGGCGGATGGTCGCATCCACTTCCAGCCAGATCAACTGGCCCTCGGGATAGTAGTCCAGGCCGCGGCGCCAGCTGGACCATTGCGGGCCCATCATGCGGAGAATCTGCACCGAGCGGGCGGTGTCTTCGAGGGGACGCCAGGTGCGTCCGGTGCGGTGATCAAGCTGGGCGGCCGTGAGAGCCAGAGCTTCGCGATACTCCTCGGCAGACCACAAGCCGCTGCGGGCCGCAAGCAGGGTGCCGAGATAATCCGTGAGGCCTTCGTACACCCATAACAGATCGCCGACCATGGGCTCCTGATAGTTAGGCGTGGCGAGGCCCGCGGGACGGCGATATTTGCCGTTCCAGGAGTGGGCGAATTCGTGGGGCACGAGGTCAGCGAAGATGAGATCGAGATCGGGATCGAGAAGCGTGCGTCCCGCGGCGGCGCTGTCGTTCGATTCATGATGCTCGAGGCCGTGGCCTCCGACGACGTCGCTGAGCGTGTAGAGGAAATGATATTGGCGGTAGTGGCGCGCGCCGAACAGGGCTCCGGTTTCGGCGACGAGTTTTTGATAGGCGGCGAGGTCTTCCGGCTTCATGGCGAGCTCGGCTTCGCTGTCGGCCACCAAGTCCATGACGTGCACGGGAGTTTCGCCCGGCTTGGTCAGCTCAATGCGGCGGTAGAACAGGCCGGCGATTAACGGAGAATCGATCAGCGTGGTCAGAGAGGTGGGCGCGAACTCCACTTTGTTTGCGTCGGCGCGCGCTACGGTGAGCGCGGTTCCGAATTTCCAGTTCGCGGGCAGGGTTACCGAGGGCGCGAATTCGACGGCGTCGGACTTCGCTCCTTGCGGATACAGCACCACTGCGTTCCAGTTCAGGTCGAGGAGGTTGCTGGATGCGGCGGGGCCGCCGCCGCCCGCGCTATCTTGCGTGGTGATGGCGTCGAGGGAAACCTGCAGCTCATCCGCGCCGGCCGGGATCGTGACGTGGAAGGCGTACATGTCTAGGGGGTCGCGCTCCCATATGACGGGCTGACCCAGCGCTTGCATCTTGATGCCGGTGAGGGCGCCGATGGGGCCGCTGGGGCGGTGGTTGCCGGGGATCCATTTGGGAAACACCAGCGTCATCGGGCCCGGTTTTACGGGAATGCGCAGGTGCGCGTGATAAATGTTTCGCGGCGCGTCGGTGAGATCCACATGAAGCTGAATGGTTTGCGCGAGAACTACACCCTGCAGAGAAAACGTCAGGAAGCAAACCATCGACCAGACAATAAAGCAGCCGAAACAGAAACGCGCAGAGCGGGTCAAACGCCGTAGAAGCACTTTCCCTCCCAAATTCAAACCCGAATTTGAATAGGAAGGCTATCGGAAGTGACGGAGCCGCGGCAAGGGCAGGTAGGGGGAGGCAGGGGTCAGGGGTCAGGGGTCAGGGGTCAGGGGTCAGGGGTCAGGGGTCAGGTTCAGGGGTCAGGGGTCAGAGATCCTGGGCCTGGACTCTCATGCCTGAACCCTGACCCCTAAGCCCTGGCCCCTAGCCCTTTGCGGCGGGCGAGCCATCCAACTGCGATTACACCGGTGATCAGCATGAGCCAGGTTCCGGGCTCGGGGACGGCTCCAGCGGTTCCGCAGGGGCTAGTGCCTTTCTTCTTCTTGCTGATGTCCGCAAACGCGGTGCCTTCGCCTTTGACTGGCTTCCTCGGCGGAGCGCAAACACCGCTGGGCAGCGGTGGTGGCGAGATGGGGACTACGCTTCCACCGGAAAACGGCGAGTACAGGCTGAGGGGAGGAAGCGGTTCGATTCCTCCGACTCCGGGACGGTTCAACAGCGCGGATACGAACTCGACCGGAGGCACGGCCATGGAACTGCCTTCGCTTGGTCCAACCGGCTCTTCGAATTTTGCCACGGGAGGTTCGGGTGCCGAGTTCAACTGCTGCGGAATTTCTTCCACGCGGTTGGCGCAGCGGGCACGCGCCGTGATTTTTCCATCTGTGATCAGCTTTTCGCCCTTGTGCAGGGTAATGCGATGCCGCGTCCAATAAACATGATTGCCGATGCGGTAGGAAACGTAGACAGTCTGGGCCAGAGTCAGACGAACCACGCGGGCGTGATCGTAATCGAATCCCGCATAGTGGGCCGCGACGATGGGATCGTGTTCCGCAACCCACTTGAGTTCGCGGGCATCTTCCACTCCACCCGGCACCACGGAGTAAGGGTAAACCTGGCGCGCCGACGCTTTCGGCCGGAGAGCCAGTTCTCTGGCGACCAGGCGCCGTAATCGGGCGTCCTCCGCTGCTTGCCGACTGAGGTCTGGGCTGGTTTGCGCGGAGCGAATCAGCGACGGGCTCAAGTAGCGCAGCGCGACCGCTGATAGCCCCGCGGCAAGAAAAACGACCAACAAGCCAGCCATGGTCCGACGGATCAGACGATTCCTCTGGTGACGTCGAGTCGGCCGGCGCCGAACTCGAACCTCACCGCTGTCATCTCCGTTGGTCAATTACGCTCCTGAGCTTCGCCATACTCACACTTTCCCGAATGCTGATGTGCAGGTTGAGTGCCATTGCCCGCTCGATCCGCATCCGCGAAACGCCGGGAACGGTGCGCTCACCGGGACCGATGTTATCAGAGGGTGCACGCATTTGCACAAAATACGCCGAGCGTGTGTCGAACCGGATCTCATGATAGAGGCGTCTGTGGAATCCGACCCTTCAAAGAACGAAGGGCGGGCCATTCGCGCCGACCAACCTGGCTGTACAAGCCACCGCGAGTCGCCTATACTTTTCCCCGCATTCGGGGGAGACGTTATGCCTCTGCAGTCAGCAATCCTTTCCGGCAATACTCGCCTCGACCAGGCCGCCTCTACCGGACCCTCCATCAAGGCCGGCGTGCCAGACGACGTGGATGCGATCCGGCGTATTCAAAAGGCGCTGGCTGCCCTGGGTTATTCTCTGCCGCGTTCATTCCCCGACGGTCCGACCGGCGAACCAGACGGCAAATATGGCGACGAAACCGCGCGCGCCGTCACCGAATTTCAGCGAAAGGTTTTTCCCGGCTCGTTCATGGAGTGGGATGGAAGGGCAGGCCCAAAGACGCTTTCCAAAATGGACGGGATGCTGCCCAAGAGCGGCGGCGTCACCCCACCGGTTGCGCCCAGCATTCCTTTCATCTGCGGGCCAGACGTCACCGATCAGATCGCGAAGGTCTGGACCCAGATGCAGACCGATTTCTCGCCCTCCCCCGGCTCATGAAGATAAAGGCGTGCAACACGATCTTGATCCCGATCAAGGGTGGCGATGATTCCGACAAATCCGGCTTTCCCACCGATCTGGAGCAACTCAAAGCCAAGCTTCGGCAGTACGCCGATATTGATGGTTGGGACACCATTCCCCTGTTCCAGGGAGCTTCGGACTGGCTGCGCACTCCGCCAGTTTTCAAGCCTGACAAGATCCAGGTTCTGCCTTCCGGCGTAAAGGCGATGACGGGCGGCCCTTGTGCCACGCCTTCTTCTTCCGACTACTACAATACCGATCCATTTGCTGACGGACATGAAGACGAAGAGACTTGCTCCGACACGGTTCAAGTCGCCGGCAAGTGTTGGCTGAACGGCACCGTGAACTACGGCATGTTTGGAGTCATGGTGCGTCTGTGCAGCGACTTTGCTAAAACCGATGTCATCGTCAAACGCGTCCCCGTGGCGCAAAAGTTATATTCGCTGGAATGGGCGACGAACCTCATCAAACTCTACAAAAGGTTCGGGCAGCACCCGGAACAAGCAAACGATCCCATCGCCTGGACCCAGGCCACGTTCAACGGTGGTCCGCGCGCGGTGCCGAGCGGTCCAGGAAACCGCCCCAAATGCCAGTGCTCCTGCGGCTGTAAAGCCTCGGATGACGTCACCGATTGGAACTACATCTGGCAACCGTTCAAAGGCGGCGGAAGAGCGCCCAGGTAGTGCGCACGCAGCCAAGGAAAAGTTTCCGCCATTAAGTCGAAGAGATATCGGGGCACCCTGGCACCCGCACCGAAACCCGCGCGGAACGGGCTTTACAAGGCGGACCGGATGTCGTAAGCTTTGGCAGTTTCTGTGGTATCCCCCTGCGACCTGACTGCGATTCCTGCGCGCGGGGCCTGAAAAGCTCTGCACTGGCGGCGCAACGGACGCCAAATCAACCCACCAAAAGCTAAGAAGGGATTTTCTATGCCGGTCTGTGCGTCACTCTCAATGTCGCAACTGTTGTCGCAACCTCTAAAGGTAAAGAATATTTCGGGCCGCCGGGTTGGGATCATCATCCCTTTGATGATCATTCCGGCGATGGTCTTGATCGCGGTGAGCGCGCTGGCCCAAACATCCGTCACCACCTATCACTATGATACTTACCGCACCGGCTGGAACAATACTGAGACCACATTGACGCCGGCCAATGTGGGCAGCTCAAGTTTCGGACTGCTGCATAACGTGGCGCTCGACGACCAGGTCGATTCGCAACCTCTGGTCGTCCCCGGTGTAACGATTACTGCGGGAAGCAGCCAGGGGCAGCATGACGTGGTTTATGTGGCCACGGAAGGCAACACGATCTATGCCATCGACGTACATAGCGGCGCGGTGCTGCTTAACCCCAACTTCGGGTCGCCGGTGCAATATCCGCTGGGCTGCAACAACAACGGTCCGAACGTTGGCATCAATTCCACGCCGGTGATCGATCCCACGAGCAGCACCCTATACGTGATCATTTACACCCAAGACCCGACCCTGGGGCCGACGTATCGCCTTCATGCCCTCGACCTGGGCAGCCTGACTGACAAAGTTACGCCACAGATTGTGAGTGCGTCGCACGCGCTCAGCAATGGAACCACCTTCAATTTCAACGCCACGTATCAACGGCAACGTCCCGGCCTGCTGCTGGCCAACGGCAACGTCTATGCGGGGTTCGGCAGTTTCTGCGACTTCAACGCCAACCTGTCGCGGGGCTGGCTCCTCGGCTGGAATACGGGTACGCTGACTCCGCTGGCGGCGAATCGTCTCAACGATCTCCAACCTTCGTCTCCCAACAATTTTTTCCTGTCTTCCATCTGGATGTCCGGTTACGGCCCGGCGGCCGACGACTCCGGCAACATTCTTTTTGTGACCGGAAACTCCGATCCCTCCGGCAGCACCTACGACGGAGTCACGAATATTCAGGAGAGCGTGGTGAAGGTGCCTGCAAACCTGGGCAGCGTGCTCGATCTGTTCACGCCCAGCAATCAAGGCAACCTGGACCAGGGCGACGTCGACTTCGGATCCGGCGGCGTGCTGGTTCTCCCCGATCAGCCCGGCTCCATCCCCCACTTAGCCGTAGCCGCCGGCAAGGATGGGAATATGTATTTTATGAACGAAGACGACCTGGGCGGCTACTCGACGACCAAGAACAACGTACTCGGCACCTATGGGGTCGGCGGTTGCTGGTGCGGACAATCGTACTTCGTGGATCCGGCCGACGGAATGGGGCGGGTGGTCGCCAGCGGCGGCGGGTCCGTAGGAGTCTGGAAAGTGGTGACATCCCCAACCGCGATGTTGACCAACGTAACGAACTCGTCGGGACCGGGTAATAGCGTGCAGGACCCTGGGTTCTTCACCTCGATCTCTTCCAACGGCACCGCCAATCCAATTATCTGGGCTCTATCGCGCCCCGCGACCAACAACAATGGGGCGCCTATTTCGCTTTATGCGTTCAACCCGGAGTCGGGTGGAGGCACCATGTCGCAGTTATTCCAAGCGACCGCGGGTGCATGGCCGAATACTGGTGGCAATGCCAATCTGGTTCCGGTAGTGGCGAACGGTTTGGTCTTCGTGGCCAGCCACCAGCAATTGCAGATCTTCGGACTGACTGGGGAAGCGGGGGCGACTACCACCACGCTGAGCTCGTCTGTGAATCCATCCGTGTCGGGCAAGCCTGTCGCTTTCACCGCCACGGTTGCTCAGCAGTCGGGTGGGGTAATTCCTACGGGCAAGGTTGAATTCCTGAATAGCACGACCGTGCTCGCGACTATGCCGCTTGCATCCGGCTCGGCCAAGTACGTAACGTCAAAACTGCCGCCGGGGACCAACGCAATCACTGCTGTCTACCAGGGCGATTCCAGCCACAGCGGCAGCACGTCAACGCCCGTCAACCAATTGGTACTGGCAGCGACCACCGTCGCGCTGACGTCTTCGGCTAATCCATCGATCTACGGGAACGCAGTAACGTTTAGCGCGACGATCACTTCCGCCGTCGGCGCACCGCCGAACGGAGAACCGGTCTCCTTCATGATCGGCGCCACGGTTCTGGGGACGGCGCCATTGAGCAGCGGAACGGCGAACTTTCCAATCTCCACACTTGGGGTGGGCACAAGGGCGGTGAAGGCGGTCTATGGCGGAGATGCGACCTTCGCGCCCAGCACTTCCACGGCTCTCCATCAATCCGTTGCCAAAGCCGCGAGCACGACCGTCCTTGTAAGCTCGCTCAATCCGTCGGTCTTCGGGCAGTCGGTAACTTTCACGGCGACCGTGGCTCCGCAGTTCAGCGGCACGCCCACCGGGCGAGTCACGTTTATGAGTGGCACGACAAGCCTGGGAACAACAGTACTAAGTGGTGGAGTGGCGAGCTACACCACTACAAAATTAGCCGCAGGAACACTGTCGATCACGGCGGAGTATGACGGGAACGCTTCATTCACCTCCAGCACTTCAACCCCCCTAAGCCAGGTGGTGAACCAGGCAGGCACAACCCTCACACTGGTTTCGTCCCTGAACCCTTCAACTTACAGGCAGACTGTGACGTTTACCGCGACTGTGACGCCGCAGTTCGGTGGCACGGTCGCGGGGACCGTCACCTTCACCTCTGACACGGGCACTCTGGGGACCACGGGGATTAACGGAGGTTTGGCAAAACTGACGACCTCGACGCTGGCGAAGGGAGAAGACACCGTCACGGCGACTTACGATGGCAACTCGAACTTCACGACGAGTTCAGCTTCGCTCACGCAGACCGTGACGCCCTGAGGTGCGTTCGCGGCGCAGGGAATTTCTAGAATGGCCGAGCTAGTTCGAACCGACGACCTCAACGTTGCGAATTCTCCACTCTGTGCGAGAGGCAGCGATAACGAAGGAGGTACGAATGACTGGTCTCTCCAAGGCATCTCTGGCACATTGATACTCATATCGATATTGATATTGATATCGAGCAGAAATATGCTATAGTCGATGGCCGATTATGCCCGGCGTCGTTCCCAGTGCCGTCCGTCCCCCGCTGCCGATGACGACGGACTTCATTATTTCCAACGAGACGACGGTGGCGTTCGTCAATTTCGCCGTCGATCACACCGAGTTGCAACAGGAGCATGACGACTTCATCAGGACCATCCTGGTCCCGTACTACATCAGCCAGATCGAATCTCTGGGCTTTTTCGACAAGACAATGATTATCCATCCTGTCGGCAAAGCCAGCGCTACCGGCCAGCAGGATCACAACCTGGTCCTTTCCCGCGGACGCGCCAACTCGGTCTTCGCCGCCGTTAAAAAGTACTTTGACCAGCAGAAATCCGGCGGCGCCATCGCCCGCAACGTCAGCGTCGTGGGTGACATCATCGCCCGGGGCGATAAGGAAGAACGCGCCCTCATTGGTCCTCCGCGCGGCTCCCCCAAGGCTTACGAGGATAAGTCGAATAATTTCCGTTCCGTCTATTTGTCCATGCTGGTGCAGCACGACGTCAACGCCGACGACGAGAAGGTTTACTGCCGCCAGATTCTCAATGCGAAGGTGAAGGCCACCACCGTTCCGGCCAACCTCCTCGAGCAAAAGATCGACGAACTCCAGAAGAAGTTGCCGCCGGAACTCAACGCAGCCTTGAAGCAGTTCCTGGATTCCGTCAAAGGACTGGCGAAGTCCGTTGGCAAGGCCGCGCTTGAGGGTGCCGACTTCGCCGGCCCGGAGGTTGCCATCATCTTCAAGGGTATCGAGTTCATCGTGCCCAGCGATATTGCGCTTTTGTTCGAATTCAAGGACTCGCGCGCGCGCACCAAACAATACATGTTTAGCGGCTCCGCCAATAAGATCGATGTGGGCGCACTCGACATTTTTGTTCAAGTGCTCAGTGTCATCAAATGGATGACGAAATTGCCCGACGCGCTCAAGGAACTTGAGGAAGAAGTGGAGCGAGAGGGAAAAAAGCTCAACTCCTCTCACGAGCAGATTGAGGCGGTCAAGTCCGCGCTCGAACTGGCGGAAAAACTCGCGGGCAAAGCCAAAAAGGTCTTCGATGCCATCACCGCGAAAGATAGCCTTTTCCGCAAGGTCTTCGGCGATGGCGTCACCGACCTGATCGTCAAGATGGTGAACGATGTCGGCACAGCATTTACGGGTGAGGCTGAAGTCGCGACCGAGTTCGCCCTCGTCCATTTCGACATCCCCGGCGCCCTCGACATCTTCTTTTTTAGGGGCGCTGCCGAGACCGAGACCCGGGAGCACCGCGGTTCCCCTACCACGGTCCGATTGGATTTCGGTGCGCCCAAGAACCAACCCCTGCTCGGATACCAGGCGCACGTCATGATGGAACGCAAGTTCGAACTGGGTTTCTCCATCGGCGGCTTCGAGATAAGCAAAGGCGACCTGGTCCCCAACTAGCCCCGCACTCGTCGTCACACCTTCCGCAATCTCCCCCGCATCTCTTTCTGTCTGGCTGTGTGGCCCCGAGCGGAAACTATGGCGCAAATCGCTCCGAACGGCACGCGAATCCGAAGGTCAAGACAGCCAAAACTCGCACATCAAAGAAACTGAGTGGATCATGCGGTCGCTGGTGAAACAAACGGGAGGGTTACGATAGAAGCCAAGACACCAAACGGGGCTGCTCGCGCCGTCTCTTTTGCAAGTGCTTGAAACTATGGTGGAGCTAGTCGGGATCGAACCGACGACCTCATCGTTGCGAACGATGCGCTCTCCCAGCTGAGCTATAGCCCCACGGTGTGGGTTTGACGCGTTTTTTATTTTATCAGCGTTCTCCAATCTGCACCAAGAATGCGCCCGCGTACCGGAGTGCATTCCCCTGCGCAAAACCCCTTGACGAAAGCACTGCTCGTGCGTCTAACATTAATTAGAACAGTTGGCGCCAGTGCCGAAGCGTGGGGCAACCGAAACTTGGCGCAGTCGAAAACCTGAAGCAGACGAAACCTGGGGCAGACGAAACAAGCGCGGGCGCGCGTGTAGGAGTTGGCCAGCATGTTTGCGCAATTCGGTGCAAGCACATCACAAAAGAGGAAGATTCTGTGGGGTTCGCTGGCCGCGCACGGCCTGCTGCTGGCGTGGCTGCTGCACGCGCCGGAGCCTCAACTCCTGATGCCCCAATCAATCGCCCTGGGGCGCGGCGGCAACTCCATTTCGCATCTTTACTGGCCTTCCAAAACGCCGGACGACAGCAAATCCAGTTCTCCCGAGCGCGCGACCCAGGTCTATCGCAAGCAGCGCGTGGGCCACGAGAAACTGATTCTGAAGCAGAACACACAACTGGCAAAGTCGACGCCTCCGCCGGTCACGTTCTCTCCCTCGACCGCCGAGGATCAATCGAAAACGCCGACCCTCTCGAATCAAGGCCACGGCACACCCGCGGGACTTCCTTATGGCACGTTAATCCACGGGCCGCGCTTCGGCGACGAAATCCGTCCCGCGCTTCCGGTCACCATGCCTGATCCGGTTTACTATCCCTGGGAACTGCAAGACTACGAAGGCAACGTGGTCGTCGAAGTCACGATTGACCAGCTCGGCCAGATTGTTAGTAAAACTGTTCTGCAGAGTATGGGTCCCAAGCTCGACGAAAAAGCATTGGCCGCTCTCGAAAACTGGCGATTCCGTCCTGCCACGCGCAATGGAGCTCCGATCGCTTCCAAGCAGGACTGCATTTTTCATTTCCGTGCGCGCGGTTAAACCAGCGTCAGTTTAGACCTGGGGCAGTTCCACTCCTTGGTCGAATGCTCCGAACTTCCGTTTTTGGACCCTTCATATTCTTATCCGACAGACAAACGGCAGCGCCACGCGCTCCGCCATAAAACTTTTTGACAAAACTTCACAACTTCTGAAAAGGCCGGGGGTTCACACAAACGTTCAGATTAACGAGAGCCAATGACTCTCAACCACTTAGCAATTAGCTATAGAGCGGCGCTCATCATCATCAACGCTGGCTATTGGGCCAATAGCCACCTCCACCCCCTTTCTTGGAGACAACTATGAAAAGACTTCTTCGACTCACTTTCGGACTGGCCCTCGTTTGTGCCGCATTGAGCACGGCCACGTTCGCATCCTCCATTTACTTTGTGCAGGGTGTCCCGGGGCGTGACTACGCCGCCGCCACCGACCCCGCGTTCCCGCTCGACATTCTGCTGAACGACGGGGTCTGCTATGTGCACGGCTTGGCCTTCGGATCAATGAGCGGACCACTTACTCTCGCGCCCGGCAGCTACGATGTGAAAGTCAGCATCGCAGATTCGCTGGCGCCTTGCACCAACACTCCGCTGGTCGACAGCACCGTGACGATCGGGGCGGAAAGCGACTACTCCGCCGTGATCTCACTCAACAACTCGGGCACTCCGACGCTCTCGACCTTCACCAACAACCTGACTGAGGTCACGCCGAATACTGCGCGAGTGTTGTTCGCGCAGACCACCGACGCAGCATCGGTCCAGGTGATATTCGAGAATAGCGCCTCGAAGAAGCTCTACACCTACACGGTGAATGCGGGCAGCCTGCTCGACATTACTCTGCCGGCGGGAGCCTATACGGTTGAGGTCAATAACGGCACAACGGTGCTCATCGGCTCGACCGATTTGCGCCTCTATTCGCTATCGGCCAATTTGCTGTTCGCAATCGGCGAGGCCAAGAACGGCAGCGTTGTGCTCGAAACGAAGACGTTGCGCGACGTCACTTAGCTTTTCGGCACCCGCGCTTCGAACCGCGGCTTCAAACTACGAATGAAAAGGGCTGCGGCTTGTGCGGCCCTTTTTTTCGCAGCCGGCCTCTTCGAACTCGCCGCACGAATCGAGCACCGTGATTCCTTCGCCTCAGCCGATATAATGTTTGAGTGAGCACCACGGTTCGCCAGATCGCCTCCGCCGACTTCCCCACCCGCTGGGGCAAGTTCCGCATTTACGGATTTCGCGGCGAATCCGGTTCCGACGGTCATCGCCGGGTCGAGGAAGCCGTCGCCCTGGTGATGGGAAATGTTATGGGAGACGCCCGATCACGGCCTCCGCTGGTTCGCGTGCACTCGCAATGCCTCACCGGCGACGTCTTCCACTCCCTGCGCTGCGATTGCCGCCAGCAACTGGAAATGGCCCTCGCCATGATCGCGCACGAAGGCGCGGGAATCCTCATCTACGAGCAGCAGGAGGGCCGCGGCATCGGCTTGATGGCCAAGCTGCAAGCCTACGAGTTACAAGACTCGGGCCTCGACACCGTCGAAGCCAACGAGCGCCTCGGCTTCAAAGCCGACCATCGCGACTTCACGCTCCCCGGCGAAATGCTCAAGGCACTGGGAGTCACGCAAGTCCGCCTGCTCTCGAACAATCCCGATAAAGTCGAAGCCCTCGAGCGCGCCGGAGTGAAAGTGGTCGAGCGCGTCCCCTGCGAAGTCGATTCGAGCCCTCAAGCCGAAGAGTATTTAAAAACGAAAAAAGAAAAGCTAGGCCACCTGTTCACCTCGAGGTAGCCAGGGTTCGATCACCCAGCCAAGAAATCGCAGGCCCTCGCAGAAAGAAAAATAGAGCTTCTCTCCGCGTCCTCCGCGGCCTCTCTCCGCGAACTCCGCCATTCAGGTTTGGAGTTCACTCGCGCATCACAATAACCCCCGCACGACCCGCTTGTTCTTCCCCGGCAAGTACCGCACCGCAGCTTTAGCCAGCGCCGCATAGACTTCCCGCGCCGCCGGCACCTCGCGGAGAACCCGCAGATGCCGCCGGATGGTCTCGGCGTCGCCCCGGATGATCGGTCCACTGAACGCGTGCCCTGCATCCAGCGCCGCATAATTCGCCAAGGTCTGTCGCAGGATGGGAAGCACTCTCCGCTTGGCCTCTCGCCTCGGAATTCCCGCCGCGGCCGCAACCTGTTCGGTTGTCGCAAAAAGCGCAGTCAGCAACGGGCTGGCAAACGTCCCCCAGCCATGGTAGGCAGCCTTATCTCGCGGGCGAATGGCATACGCTTTGCCGCCCAGGTCTTTTACCAGACGCCGGCTCAAGCGCACCGCCGCGGCGTCCCCTTCAATCGCAAACGGAACTCCCGCCAGCGCAGGCCCCAAACCCGCTTTCCAAGCACCCCCTACAAACGTCATCATCGGATGCACCGAACCCACCGCCGCCCCGCGCCGCCGCAGGACCGCTAATTCGTCACAGCCAAGCGCGCCGCTGGAGTGCAGCGCAACTCGGCCGGCCCAATCCGCCTTCTCCGCCAGCAACTGCGCCACCTCGGCGATAGCACCATCCGGCACGCACAGCCAAACTACGTCCGACTCGATCTTCGCCTGTGCCATGGCCACCGCCCGCGCACCAACTTTCTTCGCCAACGAAATCGCCTTGCGCCGCGACCCGCGCCGGTTTCGAAACAGGATCTGGTCGATCGAGTACCCGGCCCGATGCAGAGAAACCGCCAGCGCCGAACCCAGATTTCCCGCTCCCACAATCGCGATCCGCGGACGCGCTCGCATGCCCGGCAGAATAGCAGAGTCGGCTTCCGGCTCTCGGCTCTCGGCTTCCGGTCTCCGAATCGTCGACAGCCAAAATCTGTGCCGATCCCCCAAATGCCGGACGCCGGATAGCGGAAGCCGGAAGCCGCCGTTTATATTGTTCTGCATGAAGAAACCTTCCGCTACGGGCAAAAGTCGTCCCCGCAAATCTGCCAAAGCGCGCCTGCTCTCATCCCGCACCGTCTACCGCGGCCCCGTGTTCTCGATCACCACGGACCACGTGCAGGAACCCGGAGGCATTCGCGTGCGCCGCGACCTGATTCATCATTCCGGGTCGGTCGTCATCCTCGCGGTGGATGATTACGATGACTATGACAATGACGACGAATCCCCCACTTCGTCCACGCCGCGCGTCCTGCTCGAACGCCAGTATCGCCACGCCGCCGGCGATTATCTCTGGGAGCTGCCTGCCGGACGCATCGATCCCGGCGAGCACGAACTGAAAGCCGCCAAGCGCGAACTGCTCGAAGAAACCGGATACACCGCCGCCCATTGGCGCCGCATCCTCAAGTTCTACGCCAGCCCCGGATTCATGGCCGAGACCATGTCGGTGTTTCTCGCCACCGGCTTGCGCCCGGGCATCGCCCAGCCGGAAGCAGACGAAATCATCTATAAGAAGCTGGTGCCATTGCCCACAGCGGTTCGCATGGTCACACGCGGCACCATCCGCGACGGAAAAACCATCTCCGGCGTGCTCTGGCTGCAGCATCGCATCGCGGAACGACAGGACCGGGCAATACCGCTCTAGCTCCGAACGTCGCAACCCTTGTCATTCTGAGCGAAGCGAAGAACCTATGCACCCCGCTGGCGCCGGCAAATTGCATGGGTCCTTCGCTTCGCTCAGCATGACACGAGTCTTTAGGATCAATGAGAAGGAAAGGAGCACGGGAAAGGTGGCAGCTTGTCCATTCCTCCGGTAATGCTCATCGCTCTGTTCTTCGGGCTCCTTGGCGTCTTTTGTGGCTGAGCTAGTCTACGGCCGCCTCCCCACGCCCGTGCCCTTGACACGCATCCCTGATCGCTCCAAAATGCATCGTAAAGGTAAAGACCGTGTGCGCGTCCTTCCCCCCTGGTCGATGGGACGCGCAGAAAGCGGGGTTAGCGTGGAACGCCTGAAAGGAACCGTCAAGTGGTTCAATAACGCAAAAGGATACGGCTTCATCGGCCGCGCCGATGGCCCCGACGTTTTTGTTCATTACAGCGCAATCACCTCTGAAGGATACAAAAGCCTGCAGGAAGGCGACCCGGTCGAGTTCGAAATCACCGAAGGCGCAAAAGGACCGCAGGCCGCCAACGTCAGCAAGTCTACGTGAAGCAAGTTTCAAGGTTTCAGGGTTGCAAGGTTTCAACGTTTCAGGGTTCAGCGTCCCCGCCGGCCGCTAACGTTGAAACCTTGCAACCTCTGAAACTTTGAAACCTCTCTCCTCCCAACTTCGTTTACCCTAATCCCGCATCTTTATTGAACCTCATGGATAACAAGGCCATCGCCGGCGTGCTCTACGAAACTGCCGACCTGCAGGAAATCGACGGGCAGGATTCTTTCCGCATCCGCTCCTATCGCAACGCCGCCCAGGCCATCGAAAATTCCGCGCAGCAGATGAAAGACATCATCGCCGACCCCGCGCAGGTGCTGGCCATTCCCGGCATCGGCAAGAAAATGCTGCAGAATCTGCAGGAGCTCCTTAAAGATGGGAAACTCTCCGCTCACGCCGAACTGCTGCAGAAATACCGTCCCTCGATGCTGCAGCTGCTCAAGATTCAGGGACTCGGCCCCAAGACCATCGCCCTGATCTGGAGCGCCTACCAGGTCAGCGACGTCGATGGCGTCGAAAAACTCGCCCGCGAAGGCAAGATTCGCGAACTGCCGCGCATGGGCGAAAAGCACGAAGCCAAGCTGCTCAAAGCCATCGAAGATTACCGCCGCGTCAGCGGACGCTTCCTGATCGACGCCGCCGAGACCGAAGCCGAGAAACTCACGGAATATCTCCGCAAGTTCCAGGGAATCGACAAGATCACGCCCGCCGGCTCGCTGCGCCGCGGACGCGAAACCGTTGGCGATCTCGACATCCTCGTCACCGGCCCGGCCTGCGCTTCTGAAGAAGGCCGTCAGAAAGCCATCGCCCACGTCGCGCAGTATCCGCCGCTCATGGACGTCATCGCCAGCGGCGACAACAAAATCAGTTTCCACCTGCGCAGCGGCATGCAGGTCGACGTCCGCCTGCTTCCCCCAGAGTCTTTCGGAGCGGCCATGCAGTATTTCACCGGCTCCAAAGCGCACAACGTGGCCCTGCGTCAGCGTGCGCTCAAAATGGGATACACCCTCAACGAATACAGCCTGGCTACGCTCGAGGGCGAGAAACCCGTCGCGGGCAAAACTGAAGAAGAAATCTACGCCAAGCTGAATCTCGACTACATCCCTCCCGAACTGCGCGAAAATCTCGGCGAGATCGACGCGGCCGACAAACATACGCTGCCCAGATTAATTACACAGGAAGATATTCAGGGCGACGTCCACATGCACACCGTGGAAACCGATGGCCGCAACACCATCGAAGAAATGGCCGAAGCCGCCAAGGCTCGCGGCTATAAATACATGGCCATCACCGACCACTCCAAGAATCTGGCCTTCGCCAACGGCCTCGACGACACGCGCGCCGTTGCGCATATCGCGCGCATTCGCGAAGCTGGCAAGCGAATCGAGGGCATCACAATTTTCGCCGGCATCGAAGTCGACATTCTCGCCGACGGCGATCTCGATCTCTCCGACGACGTGCTCGCCCAGATGGATCTCGTCATCGCCAGCGTACATTCGGTTTTCAATCAGGAGTCAGCCAAGATGACCGAGCGCCTCCTGAAAGCCATCGAGAATCCGAACACTTCCATCATCGGACATCCCACCGGCCGCATTCAGTTGCGCCGCGAAGCCTACGCGTTCGACATGACCGCGGTCCTGGCCGCGGCCGCCAAGCACAAAGTTGCGATGGAACTGAATTCCTATCCCGACCGTCTTGACCTCAACGACGTTCACCTGCGCCAGGCCAAACAGCAAGGCGTAAAGGTCGTAATCAACACCGACTCCCACCACACCTCGCACATGGAAAAAATCCGCTACGGCATCCTGCAGGCCCGCCGCGCCTGGCTCATAAAAGATGACGTGCTCAACACGCTCCCCGCGCAGAAATTCGCCAAAGCGATGAAACACGGCTGGTGAGGCTGCGGAAAAACTCACAAACGCCTGCAGTACCGTGGAAGAGCGGCGCTTCAGCGCCGCGTAAAGCCCCCGAAACAGTGCGGGCTTCAGCCCCCGTGGTCGCATTCTGTTTCGAAGGCGAGTTTTTCCGCAACCTCAACCTCTACTGGCGGGCTGTTCCATTCCAGTTCCATTCTGGTTCCGGAATTTGGAAAATAAATTGGACGTCGGTTGCGGGACTGGCCCGCCGCATTAAAATACGCACTTCTTCGCCAGGTGGTCTCGATCCATGTGGACCTACGCCCAGAAAACCGGCGCATTGCTGCGAAACGGCCACGCTGCGGGAACGGGCTATTCCGGATTCGACAATGGCAAGAACAATCCCGCGATGCAGGCTGTCGCCAATGTCGGCCCCATCCCACAGGGTAGTTGGACCATCGTCGGCCCGCCATTCAACTCTCCCGACCATGGTCCATACGTGTTGCGGCTTGAGCCCAGCGTCGGCACCAGCCTGTTCGGCCGCAGCGGTTTCTTGATGCACGGCGACTCCATCGAGGCGCGCGGCTGCGCTTCCCGCGGATGCATCATCCTGCCCCGCGCCATCCGCGAGCTGGTCTGGCAAAGTGGAGACACCGTTCTCGAAGTCGTCGCCGAATTCCAGACGCGAGATCAAGACTTGCCCGAAGCAGCCAATGCGTAGCCGCCGATCTCAGCGTAAAAACCAGTCTCAGCGTAAAATCGGCATCAGGAAGCCCTATGCCTGATCCGACCTCCGGCGTTCCCGCTGGCACGCCGTCTGCAGGTTCGTCCGCAACTCCGGCCGCACCGGCGCCACCGAAACCTCCCGCTGGCCCCACCATTAATATCGGCGACGAGTTCGGCACGGCGAAACGAAACCTGCCGCCGGCGAAGATGGTGCTGATCGCCATTGGCGCGCTGCTGGTTGTGGTAGTGATCGCATACGTGATCAAGCGCCCGCTGCCACAGGGCTCCGGCTCAATCGACAACGTTGTCCCGGCCGAAATCCAGGGACAGGGTTCCACCATGGTTGCGCTCACGTTCACCCTCAGAAATACCAGCCAGAAGATTTTTTACGTACACGAAATCGAGGCTAAACTGAAAACCGCCGATACGGAATCGACCAGTCAGGCCGTGTCCGCGGTGGATTTCCCTCGTTACTTTGAGGGCTTCCCCGCGCTCAAGAATGGCGCCCAGCCGCCGCTTGTCCCCGAAACCAAGCTGCAACCCGGCGAAGAAGTGAAGGGCACCGTGATCGTTGCCTTCCCCGTAGACTTGCAGGCCTTCTACCGGCGCCAGTCGGTGAGCGTGGTCATCCATCCGTATGACCAGCAGGTGCCGGTGATCTTGACGCGGTAACATTCGCTCGAAGATCGAGATCCTGGCACCGGCCGCCGTGTCGGAGCTCAGTTTTGCCGGCAGTGACGAAGAGGCCGTCGAGCTTCGCTCGACCGGACAGCCGAGGGCGGCCGTCCCCACATGAGCAACTTCCAAACTGGCGCGCTAGTGGTCGCCAACTCTGATTGCGCTTCTATGCTGCAATCAAGCAAACTGTTGGCATGAAACGAACTCTCAATTCTGTTGGCACCGCTTCCCTGCTGCTGTTTATTCTGCTGTTCACCGCTTTCAACGCGAGCGCGGCACCTCCCGCACGCTCGAGCAAATATCTTGTCTACGTCGGCACCTACACCGGGGAAGGCACGAAGAGCAAAGGGATATATGTCTTCAGCTATGACGCTGCCAAGGGGCAGGTCACGCCACTGGGCCTGGCTGCCGAGAGCACAAATCCATCGTTCGTGGCCGTGCATCCGAACGGGAAGTTTCTTTATGCGGTGAATGAAGTGGGCAACTACAAAGGCCCGAACAGCGGAGGCGTCAGCGCTTTCGCCATCGATCGTACGACGGGCAAGCTCACCTTCCTGAACGAACTGCCGTCACGCGGAGCGGATCCCTGCTACATCACCGTGGATAAGACCGGCAAGTTCGTGCTGGTGGCCAACTACACGGGCGGCAGCGTGATCGTGTATCCCATCCTCGAAGATGGACGCCTGGGCGAGGCTTCGGCGTTTGTGCAGCACACCGGCCACGGCCCCAACGCCCAGCGCCAGGAAGGACCGCACGCCCACTCCATCGATCTTTCGCCGGACAATCGCTTTGCGTTCGTCGACGACCTCGGCCTGGACGAACTGCTCGTCTACAAGTTCGATGCCGCCAAAGGGGCGCTCACTCCCAACGATCCGCCGTTCGCCAAGCTTGATCCCGGAGCCGGGCCAAGGCATTTCGCGCTTCGCCCCGACGGCAAGTTCGCCTACGTGATCAGTGAAATGGGGCGCAGCGTGACCGTGTTTTCAAATGACGCGGCCAGCGGACGGCTCGCGCGCTTACAGACGCTCACGACTCTACCCAACGATTTCACGGGGCGCAACGATGACGCGGAGATCGAAGTGCATCCTTCGGGAAAGTTTCTCTACGCTTCGAATCGCGGGCACGAGAGCATCGCGGTCTTCGCCATCGATTCTGGCAAAGGCACGCTGACAACAGTCGAGATTGCATCCACGCAGGGAAAAGAACCGCGCAGCTTTGAAATTGATCCGACGGGCAACCTGCTGTTCGCAGCGAATCAGAAATCAGACAACATCGTCGTCTTCAGGATTGATGCGAAGACTGGCAAGCTCACGCCTACGGGACAGGTGCTGGACGTTGCGTCGCCGGTGTGTGTGAAGTTCGTGGGGTTAGACTGAATCCGAAAAAGCTGGCATGCGTTCTCAAATCGCCGCCCTGCTTGCTGCAAGGAATGCCTCGCGCGGCGATTTCCGTGCTCGCTGGAGGCCGGAAGAATGTTGGCTGAGGGTTTGAACGAAGGACTTTTCGTCGAGCCGCAAAGGCCGGATAAATCGGTTTAAATGACGGACGTAAGTTGTTGATTATATTATGGTTACAAGCTTTATTTTCAACAAGTATCGAGCGCTGCCGAAGCGTGCGGAGTACGCGGTTCAGGGCGGTTGCACCGTTATTGGTGCAGTCTGCCGAAACGTTGCCGCGATTATTGTTTTCTCTGGATTCCTTTGCGCCGGGCGAGGTGAGTATTCGCGTCGGGCTTGATCTCGTCATACTTCAGGCAGCTGATCGAGCCATCCACTTCGAGCACGGCCAAGGCAACGTCGTGGCAGCCCGCGATGCCGTGTTCGCGCAGGGCGCGATGCAGTTCGTCCATGCTGACGTGCTCTTTCGCCATGTGCGAATCGATCACTTTGCCATCGTGCACCAGCAGGCTGGGTTGACCTTCCACCATTTTGCGGAAGCGGCGGTTGACGCCGGAGAGATTCGCCACCAGGTAGTTCAACAGCAGCAGTGTGCACGCGGCCGCCACACCGCCCATCAAAGATGTGTCCGGGCCGGTCATCGCATTTTGCACGGAGTTCGAGAGAAGAAGCAGCAGAGTGAGATCGAACGGAGTCATCTGGCCGACTTCGCGCTTGCCGCTCAGGCGCACGCCGATCAGCACCACCAGGTAAATCACACCGGTGCGCAGCACGATCTGCAGCAGAACGTGCCACGCGTCCGGGAAAAGCACTCCGTTCAATTCGCCGTCACCGGCACGGGAGCGTTCTTGGGCGTGCTGAGGTAACCCGTGGCCTTATTCTTGTCCACGCTCCAAACCACCAGCTCAAACAACATGTGCTCGCGTCCGGAATAGAACTGGATGGGCTCGGCGATGTTGCGGTCTTTCTTCTCGATGGTTTTATCGTCCGCGGTGACGTCGAGCGTGAACTTGCCTTTCTTGATGTCGGCCTTCTTAAGTTGCAGGCCCACGGTGGAAACCATCTGCTGCTTCGCGCCCCGCACCAGCGTGAACTCGTAGTAGTTGCGGTCGCCCTTGTGCTTGAGGATGTCGAGGTCGCCCGCCGTCTTCGCGATCAGACCACTCTGCAGACCGAGGTCGCCCCGCGTAGTTTCCAGTTTCGCCTTGGTGGCTTCCAGATCGGCCTTGGTGGAAGCAACATCCGTCTTTACTCCACCTACATCCGTCTTCACGCCAGTGACGTCGCCGGCCACCGCGTTGATCGCTGCCTTCTGCTCCTGCTCTTGCTTTTCGATGCGGCCCACTTCTGCTTTTTGTTGGGCCAACAATTGCGCGACGCGCTCGGCTACGTCTTTCTTGGTAAGGCCCACCTGGCGCTCAATGGTTTCCTCGGTCGCTTCCGCGCCCTGCATGCGGTTCTGCAATTCGGCAACCTGGGCGTGGCTGGTTTCGAGATCTTTGTTGAGCTTTTCCACGTGGGAATACATGGCGTAGTGAGCGTACGCGGACGCAGCTACAAACAGAACGGCCAGCAGAGTGAGCAGCCACTTGCCTGCGTTGGAATGCTCCTCCATGTGAATGTGTTCGCCTTCTTCGGACATATAGACCTTTCCTCCAGAAAAACTCGAGATGGAATGCAGGGTATGGTTTTGCTGTTCGAACCGCTGTTCCGGACCGCTGTTCGGACCGTCGTTCAGACTTTTCAGCAGTTATTGTTTAGCAGGACGACAATCGGTGTCAATTAGATCATCCGTGTCAAATAGCTCGTTGGGAGGCGACCCCGGCGCGGAACCTGCGCCGGTCTACTGCTCGCGGAGGGCCAACGCCTCCTTTAGCGCAGGCACGGGATCGCGACGCAGGGCCTCGGCCTGGACCGTGGTGGTTTTCGCAATCTGGTTCGCAGGCTTGTTTTCGGGCTTGTTTGCGAGCTTGTTCTCAAGCTTGGACTTTTCTGCAACCAGCGCCTCTGGCGGCTTTCCGCCGGGCACGGCTCGCATCAACTCCTCCGATTTCAGCATGCAAGCATAGGCCAGCCGCGTGGGAAATCCAGCGTCGTCCAGAAAACGGCCGTAGCTGAACCAGTCTTCCGCGCCCGCCTCGCGGTCACCGGTTAAGCCGTCGAGCTGCAAGGCATGCTGGTAGAGGATTAGCGCCTGTCCCAACCTGCCCGCTTTTGCCTGGAGAGCGGCTTCGTCGACTGCGGCCACGCTCTCGAGACGCGGCAGTTTCGTGCGCGAAGCCAGAGTCTCGGCCAGTTCATAGGACTTCACGGCCTGATCGCGCTGCAAGGCTCTCTGCTGGCAATCGGCTAAGCGCAACACGATGGCGATGAGTTGATCAGGCGCGGGGCGCTTGTCTTTTGTCTTCCCTGCAGCTTTATCTGTGGCTCCGTCTGCTGGCGTTTTTTCTGCCGGAGCGGCATCCTTCGGAGCATGCGCGATTTTCTCCAGGAATATTTTGTAGTGCGCGGCCGCAGCTGCGGCTTTGCCTTCATGATCCAATTCGCCCGCCAGATAGAGATGGACGGGAATCTGCTGCGGATCTACCGCAATCGCCTCTTCCCAATTCGCCACGGCTTCCGCGGCATGTCCGGATCGCAGCATCAGAAATCCATGATCCACCAGCAGATTGGCGTCACGCGGTGAAGCTTTCAAGGAAGTCTCAGTTAGAGCCAGGGCCTCGTCCAGACGATTCTGGGCAATGAGAAATCGCAGCAACTCGCTGCGCGGCGCGGGGTCCACCGGATTCACCTGCATGGCTTTGCGCCACGATGCCTCGGCTTGCTGCGAATCGCCCGCTGCCATTTGCTGTTCCGCCAGGCGTAGCTGCACCGAGCTATCAAAAGAATCGAGCGCGGCCGCGTGTTGCAGAGCGGTGAGATCATCGGAGCGCAGCGCCAGGTAATGGCGCGCCTGGTCAAGCGTTCCCCAGACCAGCAGAAGAATTGCAGCGCCCACCCTGAGGTAGCGAGCGCGAGGCGTGCTGCCGGCGAGCCAGCGCCAGGCGGCGGCCAGTCCGGTTCCGGCGTCGGTCGCGACATCCGCTATGCGTTCGCGGGAATTGAGCAGAAGCGCGGCGATGCGACCGTCGCGCAACTTCCAGATGGCGCCATCGAGAATGAAATGGTGAATGTTGACCAGCGCGGTGAAAATCAGGAAGCTGGAAGTGAAGTCGCGATGGAAAATGCGGCTGGCAAGCCACGGGCCGGGCACAAACAGTGCGATGCCGCCGACGACAAGCACTGCGAAATAGGCCAGGGGACGCCAGTTGCTGGCTTTTTCCGCCGTGGCCTCGCGGCGCGCGTAATAGCTGGTGATCCAAAGATATTGCGCGGAGTGCATCACCGCCAGCACGCCAGAACTGTAACGGCTCTGCGGAATCTCGATGCCTTTAATCAGCGAAATCGCGGCCGGCAGCAGGAACCAGAGGAACTGCGACGAAAACAAAGTGAGCGCCGGAGTCAGCTTGCGCCATCCCGTGACGCGCGAAAGACGCGAGAAACCGAACACGGTGAGCACGATGAATAACGCGAACAGAACAATCTGCTCCCAGCGGCTGACGAGCGCGGGAATGTTGAGCGAAATGAATAGTGAATCCGTCGAGGGACCGGTGTGGAAGCCGAGGAACAAAATGAGATACGACACGATGAAGGCGCCGTAGAGCGCGCGCCGTTCGGCTTTTTGCGGGTCGGCGCCGGCGCGCCGCGCGAACATCATGAAGAGGCCGTAGTTCTGGCCGCTGTAGTGCCACGGGCTCCAGGTGAGATAGAGGGTGAAGATCCAGGGCAGCATGCGAACCCAGTAGTGCGACAGCAACAGAGTCAGCACCAGCAGCGCAGTGAGGTGCACGGTGAAGATGCGATATTTGTGAAAGTCTTCCGGGCGATGGTAGGCGCGGTAGATCGTCGCCATGTAGTGCGGATAATTGAACAGCAGGGCCAGCGCGTAAAAAGCAATCGCCCACGCGCGGGTGCTGGAGGCCATGGAGAAATACGCCAGCGCCAGCAGTGGGGCCGACCAGGCTCCGCAGCCCACGATCAGGTCGAGAGCCGGCCCGTAAACCCATGGAGCTGCCACTGCGCTCGGTGTTCGGCTTTGTTTGAATTTAGCCATCGATGATGTCGCTGGTACGATTTTCCGTGAAACGATGTTGGCTGAAATGTTCCTATCGAATTTTTGGGTGGCGCGGCTTAGCGCCTCTATGAATTATAGGCAGCAAAAGCGCTGCATCGCGTTATCAGGCGCGTTCCCCTTGGGTAACGAAAGTAACGGGCCAGCACGTTGAGACTGGCTCGCTCGGCGGCTCGCTCGGCGGCTCGCGCGCGGCGCGAACGCAATCCAAGCAGTCTCTTCTACAATGCTCGGGTGAAGACCTGGGACGTCCTCATCGTCGGCGGCGGGATCATCGGACTGTCGTTGTCGATTGCGCTGCGCAAGCGCGGAGCCAGCGTTCTGCTCGTCGAGCGCGGAGAGCCGGGCCGCGAAGCTTCCCACGCTGCCGGTGGCATGCTGGTGGATTGTCCGCTCGAAACGCAGGCCGCGTTGTTGCCGCTGGCGACTGCGAGTGCGCGCATATATCCCGAGTTCGCCTATGAGTTGGAAGTGGAATCGGGCGTGAAGGTTGATCTGCGCGATCAGGGAGCGATTGTGTTTCCGCGCGAGGAGCACGTGCGCGAGTGGGAGAAAGGTCTATACGAATGCGCTGTCCCGGCACCAAAGCTGGCTCGACTGGAGCCCGCGCTGGCCGTGCCGAATCGCCCCGCGTTCCACCTCAAGGAACGAAGCGTGGACCCGCGAGCCCTCACCGCGGCTGCGCTCAAGGCTGCGAAGAATCGCGGAGTGGATTTCTCCTCGGGCGATGAAGTCACGTCCGTGAATCTGGCCGACGGCCGGGTCACGGGTGTCACCACCGTCAAGACCACCTTGCACGGCGGCAAGGTCGTCAACTGCGCGGGGGCTTGGTCTGGACAGATCGGGCCCCACGCTTTTCCCGTTCGCCCCGTGAAAGGGCAGATGCTTTGCCTGGCCTCGCCTTCGCGCGAACTTTTGAAACATGTGATTCGCTCGCCGGAGGTTTATCTCATTCCGCGCAGCGATGGACGCATCCTCGCTGGAGCCACCGTGGAAGAAGCTGGGTTCGACAAACGCACCGATTCCGCGACCATGCAGCGGTTTCACTGCGCTGCCATCGCGCTGGTTCCTGAACTGCGCAACGCGAAGATTCTCGAGGACTGGGCCGGACTGCGTCCGGGCACGCCCGACGCGCTGCCCATTCTTGGGGCCACGTCCATAGCCGGCTATTACGTGGCCACCGGGCATTTTCGCGACGGCATTCTGCTCGCGCCGATCACTGCACAGGTCATGGCGGACGTAATCACAGGCAAAGAGCTGGCGTATGATCTTGACGCGTTTTCCCCATCTCGCTTTTCGAGTCTAGAAGGCCCGACCACTTCGAGGTTTTGAGATTTGTTTCCCCGCGTTTCTTAAGACTCCTAAATAATCTTGCTACACTCAGGCGTATGCAGCGAAAGGCCACCGCAGTAATCTTTGCCCTACTGCTCGTGGCGCTACTCTTGCCGGCGGGTGTGTCTTGTTCAGCGCAGCATCAGAAGAGTTCCGCAGGCACCCAGGATTCCAGAACATCGCGCCCAACGCCGGTCGCCTCCGATTCAGGCCCTTCCCAGCGGAGCGAAGGATGCCAGCTGGGTGCCTACACGGGCACGATCCCGCTTAGCAGCTTGCAATATTATGTTGCCGGCCAGGAAGATCTCCGTGGCGGCATGACCTGCACTTTTCGCATCGATCCGAAGCGTCCACTGTTCACTTTTCATTTTCCCGGCCGGGCGGACAATACTTTTGGCAACCTCGAAATCACCGCGGGAGCCGGCGGCGAAGTTATTCAAACCATCGAAAACACGACGGATCCGAATGGGATAGCGCCGGCGAAGGCTCAGGGTGTGCTTAGCGTGGTAGATGCCAATTTCGACGGATATCAGGATCTGCAACTATTGAGCGCTTGTGGGGCGAAAACTTGTTCTTATAACTTTTACCTGTACGACCCGAAGATAAACCGTTTTGTTCTTGAAAAGTTTCTAAGCGGCTTCTCCTCCCCTTCGTTTGATCCGGCAAAGAAGCAGGTGAGCCAAGGCTGGCTGCTCAGCGCCGGTGACTCGGCCGGCGAAACCTATCAATACGAGGACGGTGGCCGATACACGTTGATCCGCAGAGAGGTATCGACCTGGGATCGAGAGAAAAACACGGTCACAACGGAGACCTACGAACTCCGGAACGGGAAAATGGAATTGGTCGATTCTAAAACCACACCTTTTTGACTCATCAGCAACCTTCGTCCACGCCATGACATCGCTTCTGTCTGCCGGGTAGCGATATACTGTGTGGTCTCCGTGGCACCATCTGCAATCGTCCCCTCATCAGAAAGGATGCACCCATGGCTTCCGCAGCAGTTGATTTTGCGCGCAATAATCAGCAGCGTTTTCTGAACGAACTTAAAGACCTTCTCCGCATTCCCAGCGTCAGTACTCTCGACGAACACAAGCCTGACATTCAAAAAGCCGCTGACTTTGTGGCCAGCGAACTGCGCCGCATCGGGATGGAAAATGTCGAAATCATTCCGACGAAAGGCCACCCGCTCATTTATGCGGACTGGCTGCACGCTTCCGGCAAGCCTACGGCGCTGTGCTATGCGCATTATGATGTGCAACCTGCCGAACCGCTTGACGAGTGGATATCCCCGCCCTTCGAACCCACCGAGCGCAACAACAATCTCTATGCCCGGGGAGCGGTCGACGACAAAGGGCAGCTCTGGATGGAAGTGAAAGCGCTCGAATCGCTCATGAAGTCTGGCAACGGTACGCTCCCAATCAATGTGAAGGTGATCTTTGAAGGCGAGGAAGAAGTCGGAGGGGAGAGTATCGCGGAGTATGTCCGCCAGCAGAAAGCCAAGCTGAAGGCGGATTTCGCCCTGGTATGCGACACGGAACTGTTCGCGCCGAATCTGCCCACGCTGTGCGTGGGTCTGCGTGGCCTGGTCTACACGGAAATTGAAGCGGTCGGGGCCAAGACCGATCTGCACTCGGGCGTCTACGGTGGGGCGGCGCCGAATCCGTTTTTTGCGCTCATCGAGATCATCAGTAAGATGAAAGATGCGAAAGGGAAAATTCTGATTCCCGGCTTCTACAAAGGCGTGAAAGCTCCCAGCAAAGACGAACTCAAAGCCTGGAAGCGCCTGCCCTTTAACGAGGAGCACTACCGCAAAACCGAGGTCGGATCGAAAGTTCTCACCGGTGAGCCCGGCTACTCGGTTCTCTACCGCACCTGGGCGCGGCCCACGCTTGAAGTTCACGGCATGCCCGGCGGGTTCATCGCGGCCGGCGCCAAGACGGTAATTCCGGCGAAAGCACAGGCCAAAGTTTCCATGCGCCTTGTGCCCAACCAGAACGCCGACGACGTGTTCAAGAAGTATTCCGCGTTCGTGAAGAAGCACACGCCCAAAGGCATCCAGACTAGAGTCAGCGTGCACAGCAAAGGCCCGGCCTGCGTGGTCGGTACCGACAACCCTTACATCAAGGCGGCGACCGAAGCGCTGCACGATACGTTCAAGAAAGAAACAGTCTTCATCCGCAGCGGCGGGTCGATTCCGATCGTCACCGACTTCCAGGACGAACTGAAGATTCCCAGCGTGATGATGGGCTTCGGCCTGCCCGATGACAATCTGCACGCACCGAATGAGAAGTTCCATATCCCCAACTTTCATAAGGGGATTGAGACGATCTGCTTGTTCTTTGAGAAGCTGGGAAAGAGGTAAGCCTGAGAAGGACTTAAGAGCAAGAAGCCGAGCTGCGCTCGGCGGAGGGGCGAGGGCGCCCATCCCCACACAACCCTTCATTTCGGAGCTTACTTCTGGACGTTTATCTGGTTGACGGCACTTACGAATTGTTCCGGCATTACTATGCGATGCCTTCGGCGCGCGATGCTGACGGGCGTGAAGTTGCCGCCGTGCGCGGGGTTCTGGCATCGGTACTGGGGATGATCAACGGCGGCGCCAAGCACGTTGCCGTGGCCACCGATCACGTCATCGAGTCGTTTCGCAACGACTTGTGGCCGGGCTACAAGACGGGCGAAGGGATTGAGCCCGACCTGCTCTCGCAATTTTTTCTGCTCGAAGAGGTGCTGGCAGCGGCAGGTGTTGTGGTGTGGCCGATGGTGGAGTTTGAAGCCGACGACGCGCTCGCGGCCGCAGCCGTGGCGGCGGCGCGTGACCCGCGCGTGGAGCAGGTCATCATCTGCACGCCTGACAAAGATCTGGCGCAATGTGTAAGCGGCACGCGCATCGTGCAACTCGATCGCCGCACTCGCGTCACGCGCGACGAGGCGGGCGTGATTCAGAAATTCGGCGTGCGGCCGGAGTCCATTCCTGACTACCTTGCGCTGGTGGGCGATTCCGCGGACGGCTATCCCGGCTTGCCGGGGTGGGGAGCGAAATCGTCAGCTGCTGTGCTTGCCAAGTTCGTGCATCTCGAATCTATTCCAAGCGACTGGCGCGAATGGCACGTGAAGGCCGCAAACGCTGGCGCGCTTGCGGAGACACTTTCGCGCGAGCGCGACCGGGCGCTGCTGTTTCGCACGCTGGCTACGCTGCGCACCGATATTCCGCTGTTCGAGAACGTTGACCAGTTGCTCTGGAGCGGTCCTACGCCTGCGTTCGCTTCGCTGGGCGCACGGCTCGACGCGGCCGTCACGACCAAGAGCCCCAAGGGGCGCCGCTAAGTCTGGTCCCGTGGCGCTGCTCCCCGGACGAGGGCGTCCGGGCTCCATCTAGCGTTGTTAGGTTTTCTTTTGTTTGATCTGCGTCCAATCGGCGCTCTCTGCGGCCAGGGCCAGCGACTCAATCGCCTTTACTTCTTCTGCGGACATCTCCACATGGCGGCTATCCAGATCCTGCTTCATGTGCTCGGGGCTCGAGGTACCGGTTAGCGGGAGCATGCCGACCGCGTGCGCGAAGCGGAACACAACTTGAGCGGGCGTTGCATTGGCGCGGGCGGCGATCTGGGCAACCATGGGATGATGCAGCGCCTCCGGATTCGCCGTGAGCAACGAAAATCCCTGATAGATAATTTTTCGGTCGCGGCAGAACCGGCGCACGGCGTGGTCCCAGCCGAGGCGGGCGAAGCAACGGTTCTGCACAAATGCCGGAACTTCGGCATGCGCGGCTGCCATCTGCTCCAGATGCAGCAGCGAAACGTTACTCACGCCCAGCAGGCGCGTGCGGCCAGAGTCGCGCTCTTTCGTCATGGCTTCCCAAACTTCCGCGTCCGCTTCGGTCCACTCATAACCCGCGGGGCCGTGCAGCACGAAGCTGTCCACGTAGTCTGTGCCAAGATGTTCGAGCGAACTGGCCAACGATTGCGCCGCCTGAAGCGAGAGCGTGGCCGCGGGATCGTAGGGCAGTCGATGATCCTGTCCGCGCTGGTAGGTGAATTTGGTTTGCAGAAAAAGATCGGCGCGCGTGACGACTCCTGCGCGATAGGCGGCAGCCAGGCCCTGCCCGACTCCGGCTTCGAAGTAATGCCGGCGCTGGTTGGCGGTGTCGATTGCTCGAAATCCCGTGCGCAGCGCGAGTTCGGTTAGCGCCGGAGTCCGATCTTCTTTCCATGCAGTGCCGTAGAGAAAATCAGGAACGCTCGGTCGGGCGTCGGTCATCGGGCTATTCTTACACGGCGCGAAGGCCTCCATCGCCGGCCCGGAGCGCCGGAGGGTGTAGTTCCCGGGGGCAGGGAGTTACTGTCCAGCATGCGCGGGGCGGAGGAATTCATTGGGGGTAACCCTTCTCCATTGGCGCGTGCCAGGAAGTGGCGGCAGGTAGTATTGCTGCGCGGACCAGCGAGAATCGTCGGCAAAGTAGAAGCTTGTGAAAGTAAGCGAGGCCTGGTGGATGGGCTGGCCAGCGAGCTTGGCTTGGGTGGCGTCGCCACAGGCCGAGAAGGTCAGCTGGAGGTCGGCTCCCGGGGCGAACTGGAGCGGCTGCTGGAGGTCGTATCCGGGAGGCAGGTGGTATCCGTCATGCCCGAGGTAGACGATTTTGGGCACCTGACCCTGCTGGGACCAACAGGCCTCGAAAGGGTGGGCCTCGCTGCCGTCGCCCGACTCGGGAAAGACGAGATTGATGCCGCCTTGAACGATGGTCTTAGGCGAGACGTTTCGCAGTGTAATGGTCATGGTGCGGAGCCAGGAGCCCTGCACGTGCACGGGGCGGTCGAGGCGAATGGGCTTGCCGTCAATCGCTACCTCGCGGATCGCCACCGGCCAGGTGGCGATGCGGTCGGCGTCGCGCAGGGCGAAGGTGATTTCCGCAGCGGGCACCGCGGACTGTTGCGCGCACGCCGGAACAACGCATGCCGCAGTGACGAGAAACACGGCTACCGATGCGGGCAGCCCGCGGCGTGGGAAATGTCGAAGCATGGATCTTCTCCGGGACTGAAATTGTACGGCATGTGTTGGGGTTGGAGGACGGCTGGCGCAAATCGCCGTTGCACTCGTCGTTGGCTTGCGCTAGCCTTATCCTGCTCTCGCGGTTCTCCCACCTCGTCTTAACCCTCACCCGTAAACCAGGCGTATGCTGCAATGTGTGTGCAACCCAGCGCGGTCGAGCGTAAGGTCATACAATATATAGTGTTATATTACTTGACCCCGCCCCGATTTCGCCGTTACAGTAGCTTCATTCTGTGCGCGCCTCCCCAGCCTGGGGCGAGGAAGTGGTTTGCTGTATTTCCAGCATCGTTTTCGGCGGAGGAGGAATCCGTCTAGTAAACACGGCCGGAGTGACCGGGCGGCTGTAACGAGTTCCCAAGAACCCCACTTCTCGCGCTAAAAGACGCGAGAGAAATGGGGCACCCGGCATCTGATTTTCCGAAGGGATTTTCTAAAGGGAGTAAACGTTGCTCAAACTGAAGCGTCTCCAGATTCTCGGGTTCAAGTCGTTCTGTGACCGCACCGAACTCAAGTTCCACGGGGACGGGATTGCGGCCATCATCGGGCCCAACGGTTGTGGCAAGTCGAATATTGCCGACGCCATTTCGTGGGTGCTGGGCGAGCAGTCGGCCAAGACGCTGCGCGGCGCGCGCATGGAAGACGTTATTTTTGCCGGCACGCGCGACCGCAAAGCTACGGGCATGGCTGAAGTCTCGCTGACTTTGATTGACCCTGAGCAATACGGCGGCGCTGATACGAACTCGCCTACCGAAATCGACATTCGGGATGACATGCCGGGCGAGGAGTCCAACATGTCCGACGACTGGGATGAGGCCTCGATTCGTGCGCGCGCTGCCGCCGACACTGAGCGGGCCATCGATGATGCGCAGCCTGGGAAAACTGAAGAGATTGAAGTTCCGCGTTCGAAAGTCAACACCATCGCCATTGCTTTTCCGGACGACGAGCCGGTGTTCGCGCTTCCGGTGCATAACGTCATGGCTCCGGCTGCGACCGCGTCTGCCGGGACTGTTGCTCCGCACGTCGTGTTGAAGATTCGCCGCCGCAAGTTCAACCAGCAGAAATTTCACAGTGGTGAAATTGTGGTCACGCGTCGCCTGTTCCGCTCCGGCGATAGCGAGTATCTGCTGAATGGAAAACTCTGCCGGCTGCGCGACATTCAGGAACTCTTCATGGGCACGGGCCTGGGCCCGGAGTCTTACGCGCTGATCGAACAGGGACGCATCGGGCAGATCCTGAGCAGCCGCCCCACCGATCGCCGTGCGATTCTTGAAGAGGCAGCCGGCATCACGAAGTTCAAGACCAAGAAGCGCCTCGCCGAAGCGCGCCTGGAAGACGCCAAGCTGAACCTGAACCGCATCAACGATATTTTCGAAGAAGTCACGCGGCAGATGAATTCGCTGAAGCGCCAGGCGTCGAAGGCCGAGCGCTATGCGCGTCTGCGAGAAGAGATGCGAGCTCACCTGCGTGTGGTTCTCGCCAGCAAATTCGCCGCGATCGACCAGGAAAGCGCCGAGCTCGATTCACAGCTGAACACGCTGGCGGAGGAAATGCAGCATCGCAGCGAGGCCGTGCAACAACTGGAAGGCGAGCAAGGCGAGCGCACACAGCGCGGCTACGCGATCGAGACTGAACTCCGCGAGAATCGCGACCGGCTGAGCCAAATCGTATTGGAAATCGACCGCGCACGCGCCCGCCGGCGCCACAACGAAGAGCGATGCGCCGAGTTGCTGGTGCGTTCGGCCTCCGCGGAAGCTGAACTGGCGCAGGCTCGCCATCGCCTAACGGCGCTTGAGGCGGAGCGCGACTCCAATCGACAGATTCTGGAATCGGCGGCTGCAGACTTGGCTGCGGCGCAGAACGATTTGGTTCTTTGCCAGCAGGAAGCCGCGGCGGCAGCAGCGAATCTCGCCGAACTCGAACGGCAGCTGGAAGAATCGCGCGTCGCCATTTTCGACACGGTTTCTTCCGCCTCGCGCCTGCGCAACCAGCTCGCGCAAGCCGAAGAACGATTGGCGGGGGCCGACCGCGACGCTCGCCGTCTGCAAACTGAGATCACTAACGCCAACGTCCAGGTGGAAGCTTTCGGGGGACAGCGCGGTCAGCTCGCACTTGAATTTGAAACGGTCAGCCAGCGCGTCAACGGCATCACCGAAGAGATCAGCCAGCTGCGCCGCCTGATCGAAGTGAAGAAGCTGGACGAAGTCAAGGCCAAAACTAACCTCGACGTTCTCCGCGCCGAATATGCGACTGCACTGGGCAGAAAAGGATCGCTCGAAACTGTTATCAATGAGCACGGCTACTCCACCGAATCGGTGCGCCGCCTGTTTCAATCCGGAATGATGGAGAGCGGGCTGGCTCCGGTCGGCGTGCTAGGGGATTTTCTGGAAGTGGAACCGCGCTTTGAGCGTGTGGTGGAAGATTTTCTGCGCGACGAACTGAACTACGTCGTAGTCAAGTCGTGGGACGCGGCCGATGAAGGGCTTCGCCTCCTGCGCACGGATGTGGATGGGCGCGCCACGTTCCTCGTACATCCTGAAGATTCGCAGGCCAAGTTCTCGTTTGTGCTCGACGAAGCGGCGCATTGCGCGCCGCCGACGGCGTCGATTGTTCCTCTCAAGCACACGATTCGCGTGCTTAACGGCTTCGGCAAATCGCTGGAAGTGATTCTGCCCAAGCTGCGCGACGGCTACATTGTGCCTGGAGCGGACGTTGCCCGCGGCCTTGCACTCGAAAATCCTGACGCATTTTTCCTTTCGCAGGCCGGCGAATGCTTTCACAACGTGACTGTCACCGGAGGCAAGCAGCGCTCCGAGGGCCCGCTTTCGATGAAGCGTGAGTTGCGGGAAGTGCTGCGTCAGCTTGAAGATCTGGAGCGCTCTCTGCGCGACGAAGAGATGCGCGTGCTCACCCTCGGCCGCGAAATCAAAGAGTTCTCTTCTCTGCTCGACCGCCTCGACAGCGAAAAGCGCGAGGCCGAACATCAGGCCATGACATCCGGCCACATGCTGCAGCAGCTTGATTCGGAGATGGCGCGCGTCGGCGAACGCCTCGGCATTTCGCAACGCGAGTTGCAGCGGCTGGCGGCGGAACGCGCCGAGCAGCAAGAAACCATCGCCACGCGCCAATCTGAAATCGCAACTCTTGAAGAGCAAAGCATGCAGATCGAACAACAGATCGCCGCCGCGCAGGAATCTCTCACCGCGCTGCGCATGCGGCGCGAGGAAGCCGCGCAAATCAGCTCCCAGCGCGCCGCCCGCGTGGCCACGCTGGAGGAGCGTCACCGCTCGGCTGCGGGAGTCTTGCAGCGCATTGAATCGATCTTCAGCGAAGTAGGCGAGCGGGTGTACGCACTCGGCTCGCAAATTGAGGCCGCCGCCGCGGAAAAGCTTCAGCGCGAAAAAGAAAACGAGCAACTCGAACAACAGGCCGCGGACCTCGAGGCCGAGCGCAATGCCGGGCAGGCGCGTGAAGGCCTGCTGCAATTTGAAAGCGAGCAGGTTCGGGCGCGCCTCGCCGAGATCGACGAACTCCTGCGCCACAGCCGCCTCTTGCTCGACCAGGCTCGCGACCGCCGCGGCGAACTCAGCGCCGCCGCTGCCAAGCTGCAATCCGACGCGGAGTACATGGCCCAGACTTGCCTCAATGAACTCGGCATCGAACGCGGCGTTCTGCTCGCCGACACCACGCTGGGAATGATCGTGGGCGACGAACTGGCGGCCGCCGACCAACTCTACCGCGACATGCGCGCCAAGCTCGAAGCGATGGGCCCGGTGAACATGATGGCGCTCGAGGAATACAAAGAGACTGCCGAGCGGCATGCTTTCCTCGAGACGCAGCGCACGGACTTGATCTCGTCCATCGAGAACACTTCGGCTACGATCCGCGAGCTCGACCAGCTGTCGCGGCAGAAGTTTGAAGAAGCTTTCGCGACCATCAACCAGAATTTCCAGGCGACGTTCAAGAAACTGTTTGGCGGCGGCCACGCCTTCATGAAACTCACCGATGAAGAGAACAGCGCCGAGAGCGGCATCGACGTGGTGGCTTCGCCTCCGGGCAAGCGTCTGCAAAGCGTGCTGCTGCTTTCTGGCGGCGAAAAGGCGCTTACGGCTCTCGCACTGCTGGTCGGCATTTTCCAATACACGCCCAGCCCGTTCTGCATTCTGGACGAAGTCGACGCCCCGCTCGACGAGGCCAACATTGCGCGCTTCACCGAACTGGTGAAAGAAATGAGCGTGCAAACCCAGTTCGTGCTCATCACGCACAGCAAGAAAACCATGAGCATCGCCCCGGTCCTCTATGGCGTGACCATGCAGGAACCCGGAGTTTCGAAGCTGGTGTCGGTGCGCTTCGGGGCAAGCGCATAAGAGGGCGTTGGACCGGCTGAGAACGGCACGGCTATCCACTACCATCCTCAGCTTTTCCACAACCCGCACGTTCCAAAACCCGTTCTGGACGCCTGTTCTCGCTGATCTTGATCCTGTCAACGCCTTTCTGCTCAACGACAAAGCCTGTGTCACACAGCGGGCGCTTCGAGACATTGACATTTTTTTCTGAGCAGCTAGAATACGACGCGCTCCTTACCTGTAAAATTTCAATCATGAGCCCCGAACTTCTAGATTCCGTCCTGTTGCGAACCGACTTCCCCGAACTCCACCTTCACGCCAGCGGCAAGGTGCGTGATGTTTACCAGGTCGATAACGAGAGCCTGCTGTTTGTCGCGACCGACCGCATCTCTGCGTTCGACTACATTCTGGCCACGGGCATTCCGCACAAAGGCCGGGTGCTCACGCAGATTTCGCTTTTCTGGTTCGACTTCCTTTCCGGAATTGTCCCCAACCATGTGATCACTGCCGACGTGGACCACTATCCGCACACAGCACGCAAGTATGCCGACCAGCTGCGGGGCCGCTCCATGCTGGTGCGGCGCGCGGAAATGTTTCCCGGTGGAGTGCGTGGTGCGCGGCTACGTTTCCGGCTCGGCGTGGAAGGAATACAAAGCTACCGGCACGCGTCTGCGGAATCGAATTGCCGGCGGGACTGCGCGAGTCTGACGCGTTACCCGAACCCATCTTCACTCCCGCGACCAAAGCGGTCACCGGCCACGATGAGAACATTTCGTTCGAGCAGATGTGCGAGATCGTTGGCGTCGAAGCTGCCCGCGCAACTGCGCGACTTATCGCTGAAGATCTATTCGAAGGCTGCAGCGTTTGCGCGGGCGCGCGGCATCATCATCGCCGATACAAAATTTGAATTCGGGCGCACCGCCAAGGGCATCACGCTGGCCGACGAGGTGCTTACCCCGGATTCTTCGCGCTTCTGGCCGGCCGACAAGTATGAGGCCGGACGGGCGCAGGAATCGTTCGACAAGCAGTACGTTCGCGACTATCTCGAACAGATTCGCTGGAACAAGCAACCGCCCGCGCCCGCGCTTCCACAAGAGGTGGCCCGCGCCACCAGCGAGAAATATACGGAGGCGTATTTCCAGCTGACGGGGCGCAAGCTGGATGTGTAGTTTGACGGGCATCGCACGGAGCAGTGCATGAATCCGGCCGACTGGATCATTATTGCGTTGGTGCTCGTGAATGTTGTGGTGGCGGCGGTTCAGGGATTTTTTGCGGAAGCGTTCAGCTTGGCCGGGCTGGTTGTTGGTTACATGGTTGCGGCCTGGCAGTACCAGGGATTGTCCAACTGGCTGGGAACGTTTTTGAAGAACGGGGAGATTGCGGACATTCTCGCTTTTTTCTTCATTTTTTTCGCGGTCCTGGCAGCGTTTAGTCTGGCTGGGAGGATCGTGCGCTGGATGATGAAGAAGGTAGGGCTCAGCGGTTTTGACCGGTTTCTCGGTGGCGTTCTGGGACTGGCCAAAGGCGGGCTGATGGTGGCGATCGGATTGATGGCGATTACGGCGTTCGCGCCCACGTCGCAACTTCTGGCGAGATCGCAACTGGCGCCCTATTTTCTGGTGGTGGGACGCGCCGCCATTTGGGCTGGACCCGCGCCGCTGCGGGCGCGGTTTTTTCAGGGCCTGGATTTGCTGCATAACGCTCCGAAGAATTTGAGCGTGAAACCAGCAGCCGGTTCGAAATAGGCCGAGCTTGGCAAGTTCGGCAAACAAGTTCAGTAGCGAGATTCAGCAGCAAGTTCAGGAAACCAAGTTTCAAAGACAATTCTGGAAAACAATTTTAGAAAGACAAGAGAGAGACGCAACGTGAAAGATCAACTGGAAGCACTCGTCCTGCAGATGTACAAGAGCAACATTCTTTATTCCGAAGGCGTGCGCGAATTCAAGAAACGGTTCATTCTCACCGTGCTCCAGGAAAACCGCGGCAACCAGTGCCGCGCCGCCCGCGAACTCGGCATGCATCGCAATACGCTCAGCCGCACCATCACCGAGTTGAAGATTGACGTGCGCCAGCTGCGAGACGGCGTCAAACGGCCTCCGCGCAGTGCCCGTCCCATGTCCATGGAGAAGAGCATGGATAAGAAGGCGATGCGCTGATCGAGCCGGCGGCGCTCAAGTCGTGTTCGGTCCAGCAAGTGGAAAGCCAGCTTTCTTCGACCAGATTCCTTTTTGATTGCTAGTCAGAAGCCAGACTTCCCGGGCGACGCATGGGATTGGTAGTTGACCACGCAGGAAATCTTCCACCGCGCTTAGTGTTTCGGCGTCCACGCCATGGGCGACCGTCAGGTGCGGAACTACGTCCGCATGGGCCCCGCCATAGGGTTTGCAATCAGACCACGTTTTGATAAACAGCCTGATGATTTGAGTGAACGTCTCTTCCTGGTCCGGATGCAAATAGGCGGTCGCCGGAAATCTTCGAACCTCGGTGAATGAAAACGGAAACGCTGTGATCGATGCGCACACATGCTCCAGCGTCGTGATTTCACTGACCGGCACTGGCGGCGGGCAAAACGGATAAAGAAGGGTGACGTGCGCCGGCACGCCAAGCCCCGCGGACCGATCGTATTGCCTGCGTAAGCGCGCGACAACCGGCTCAACCTCGGGAATCGGTATGATCACCGCGGACTCGTTCCCCATGGGCTCTGGTTCCAGGAACTACATTCCTCAAAAAACTAAGGGCAGCCTTTGCGGGCTGCCCATTTGTTGAATCCTGCAGCAGCGTTACTGCGCCGCTGGTTTGTGATGCACCGGAGGCTTCGGCGCGGTCTTCGGTTTCGCCAGCAGGCCTTTTTCCATGGTCATCATGAACGGGTTCGGGGTGTAGGCTGAAGGCTCTCCCTGAAAGTCCAGGCTGCTTCCCTCCTTCGGAATCAGCCGGGCTGGAATCGGGGCCTCAAAGGTAAGGGTGATGTCGGCTTTCTTGGCGTCGATGTCGTCAAGGCTGCCGGCAATATCAAATTCGGTTGCGGTCGCCTTGATGACTGTGCCGGCCAGTTGCACCGCCTTGCCCTTGATGGCGTTCCAGACCAAATCCTGATCCGCCTGGGTGCCGTTGCCCAGGATAAATTCCCATTGCGCGAAATCCATTTTGTCGGGTGCGGTGGCGACCACCATGGCATGAGCCTGATCGGCGGGTGTGGGTGGGAGCGGGATGGGGACTTGCGGCCCGTTAGCCTTGGCGGCAGCCAGAATGGTAGGCCAGCCATCGTCTCCCTGGTGGAACTTCACATACTGCGACCGCGCATACTTCTCAATCTGGGCCTGCGCCTGAGCCGGAGCAATCGCCGCGGCGCGCGCCGCGAACCAGATGCCGTTCTGATAGTCGGGAGGGGTCTGGCTCAGATAGGACAGCGTCAACGGATAGACAATCGAGAAATCCTGGGGAGATCCGTCCACCGCGGCTCGCAGGTGAGTAATGGCGCCGGCGTAATCCTTGTCCTGCAGATCGGCGATTCCAATCGCCGCGTGAAAAACCACGCTCATCTGGTCCGTCATCTTCTTGAAATCGTCAGCCGAAGTGCCGTCGGGCTTGGTGAACTTGGGCAGATTGTCGAGCCCCTGCTGGCCGTATTTCTTGGCATCGACGAGCAACTGCTTCGCATTGGGAGCGCCGTTTTGGGCTATGATGCGGTCGAAGTAAGCGAGCAGAGTCAGCGCCCGCACGTTAGTGGGATCGGCCGTCACCAGTTTCGTGGCCGTGTCTAGGGTCTTCTGCTGGTTGCCGGTTTGCTGGTAGGCACTCATCAAAATCTCGAGCGCCTGGTTTTTCATGATGCTGTTGGGATACTGTGTGAGAAACGCTTCCAGGCCGCTGATTTCCGCGGCCGGATCTTTCGTTCCTGTGGCGGCTACGTAGGCGTTGTACTCCGCCGGATCTTTAATCACCGGCGCCGACGACTGTGGCGCGGCGGGTTGTGCCTGTGCTGGCGACGCGGCCGGTTGTGCCGGTGCTGTCTGCGCAGCACCCTGAGCTCCTGCGATTACCGCAACCCCAAGCACAACCGTGACCAGAATCTTTTTCATCAGTATGGCTCCTTGAACCTTCCGGGAAATGGCGATTTGGAAAAAATTTATCCTGCCGCTTCTTCTACCGCAACAGCTTAGACACCGCACTCCGCTCGGACCACTCGCGCTCTGATCCTGCTCGGGAATGCCGCGCGTCCTGGCAGGGGGCACCGGGGAAATCGCAGCCCATTGAGAGGCAAAGGCTGCTCGACCCTGTTATTCCCGGTTGGCCGGATTATAAGTACCTCTTTCGCCGAAGGCAAGCCACTTCCCATCATTACAGTTCTTTCGGTTCTCGATCGCAGTTCTTTATTGGTAAGATGCGTTTCTCAGATGCCCTTGTTGGACGCGATGTCGGACGCTATTGTTAAGATGCGGAAATTCGCTCTGGTGGATGGTCGATGAACCTGCCCGGGCAGCCCGCGAGTTGACCCTGTTTAAGAGGAGCCGCGCACATGGATGTGACCCAAGTCCCAGTGGTAGATCCTGCCAAACCTCTGGCCGGCCAGGTGGCAATCGTAACCGGAGGAGGGCGCGGAATAGGAGCGGCCATCGCGAAGAAACTGGCCAGGCTGGGAGCGGCCTCGGTGCTGTGCGGCCGAACTGCGGCTGATCTGCAGTTCACCGCGGACGAAATTGTGAAAGCCGGAGGCCGGGTGGAAGTGGTTCCCTGCGACGTGACGGACCTGCGCTCGTTCGAGTACGCCGCCGCGCGCATCGACAGCAGCTTTGGCCGGGCCGACATTCTGGTGAATAACGCTGGCGTGGGCAGCTTCAACGAACCCTTGCACCTGCTGCCGCCGGCGGAGTGGGAGCGCATACTCAACACCAACCTGCGCGCCGTCTACTATGCGATCCTGACGTTTGCTCCCATTATGATCCGCGCCTACTCGGGCCACATCATCAACATCTCGTCGCTTGCCGGGAAAAACGCTCTGCCGAACGGCGCCGCCTATGCCGCCTCCAAGTGGGCGTTGAACGGCCTGACCTACTCGGTGGCGGAAGAACTGCGCCCTCACAACATCCGCGTGTCGGTGATTTGTCCAGGCTCAACCGACACCGGATTGAGCCCGCACGCGGGGAAAGATCCTCGCAAAATGCTGCAGCCTGACGACATTGCACATGCAGTCGCCATGCTGGTGACGCAAGCACCAAATTCGTTTATCAGCGAGATTCTGTTGCGGCCCACGCAGAAGCCGTGAGGGCGAACGGCCAATGGGATTAGTGCAAGAGCTCGACCGTATTCACTCCCCATCCAGCCTCGCTGTTCGAAAAGTGCACCACGAGCCGGGACCCGCTTTCCGGCAAGTCGTACCACAGGTCACGCGCCGTCACCGGAACGCCGTTCTTGCGCTCGGCATCGAGCCAAATCAACGAAGCCTTCGTGCTATTCCGCAGAACCGGGCAAATTCTCGCGGGATCCGACGGAAGCCTCTCGCGCGCAATTTGCTCACACCTGTCTGTTCTTAAGTCTCGAATGAGCCATTCTGCGTTCGCTTCATCCTTCCGGTCGCGGAAGGGATTCAGGATCGCAATAGCCGTCCCCCGTGGAACCTCCGGAGAGGCCCCATGGTAGTAGAGAACGGGGCGATCAAAACGTCGGGAGTAGAGGAAGACCGAACCGGCAAGCATAACTAGAGCGGCTCCGGCCACCGCGATAAAGAACCGCCGGATGCCAATTCGAGAATGAGTCGCTCCCGGCTCGAGCAATGGCTGGTCCCTACTTCTTGAACAGATTATCGAACGCCTGTCGCGCGCTGCTCGGACGCAGGCTGGCCGGCGTCGAGGTTTCTTTCTCCCGCGTCACGCGGATTTCATACGACGGGCAATCGTTGCGCTCGTCTTTCTTGGCGATTCGCACGGTCACCGGCTGCATGCATTCGAAGTGGCTTCCGGGATCGAAATACATGCACTGCTTGCAGGAGTGCAACTCGAATCCGCATTTGGGGCACCGAGCCTCCGGCGGCATTCCTGGCAGCACCGTGCCGCATTGCGTGCAACGCGAAACTGCCCGCGTGCCCGGCAGATTCACGGGCCTGGGGCCGAAGGTGCTGTCTTTTCTGGGAGGCTGCGTGCCCGATCGTTCTGGCGATCGCTCTCCCGATGATCGTTCTCCCGATGACCCTTTGCGCGAGTCGTCGCAGTCCCGGTCCTGATAACCGTGCTGACGGTATTTAGCCAAAGAGAACCTCCGGGCGCGTTACCTGACGGTCTTGCGAGCGCGCCTTGCAGACAAGCACAAAGGCAGTCAAATCAATCCTGGTTAAATCAATCCTGGTTAAACCGGGCCGTATCAAACCGAGCTGGGTGGATGCTTTCCACTAGGGGGATGGCGCTTATATTTAACCACGAAGGACGCGAAGGTACACGAAGAAAACGTTTCCGAGATCCTTCACGCAACTTGTTGTCCCTTGTGGCGAACCAAGTTAGCCGTCATACAATGGAACCACCAGTTGAAACAACATTATGATTCACGAAATTATCCAGGTCGGCCCACTGCAGTGCAACTGCTCGATCATCGGCGATGACGCCACGCGCGAAGCCATGGTGATCGATCCCGGCGATGACATTGCAGATGTGCTGGCTATCATCCGCAAGCATGGATTGCAAGTCAAGCAGATCGTCATCACCCACGCCCACATCGACCACGTGGGCGGGGCCATGAAGCTGCGCGCGGCCACGGGAGCGCCCATCCTGCTGAACCAGAATGATTATGCTCTGCTCAAGATGCTCGATGAGCAAGCCGACTGGATCGGCGTGCCTCCGCCGGGTGCGGTCGAAATCGACCGCAGCGTTCAGAGCGGAGAAACCGTGAGCGCGGGTTCGCTCAGCGCCAGCGTTCTGCACACGCCGGGGCATACCGAAGGCAGCATCTGCCTCTATTTCGCCGCCAACAAGAAGCTGATCGCCGGCGACACTCTCTTCGCCGGATCCATCGGACGCACCGACCTGCCCGGCGGCTCGATGCAGAAGATCATGCGCTCCCTGCACGACACCGTGCTTGCGCTACCGGATGATACCGTGGTGGTCCCCGGCCATGGCAGCCTGACAACGATCGGCGACGAGAGAGAGAGCAATCCGTTTCTGGTCAAGCGCTAGATTCTGTCTGCCTTGCGCTGGGCTGGGGCGAAATTCCCGATAAATTCAGCGGGCGCGAGAAATCCTTTTGCATTCCGCAATGACACATGTAATCTTCGCAGCGGAGAAAACGAGCCATGTGTTTTTCAGCGACAGCGAACTTTGTCGGCAGCGGAGCTCTGGGCGCCATCGGCGTGGTCACCCTGACGAGGGTAAAGCACCGGCGTGAACTGCTTTTCGCATCTCTGCCCGCGCTATTTGCCATTCATCAGTTCATTGAGGGATTCGTCTGGCTGGGACTGGATGGAATTCTTTCCCCTGCGGTCACGCACGACATGGGCGCGGCATTCATGCTGTATGCGCAGGGACTCCTCCCGTTCCTGCTGCCGCTAAGCGTGCTGCTGTTCGAGCCCGATCGGAAGAGCCGCAACCGGATGCGGCCGTTCCTTGTGCTCGGCGCGGCGACCACGCTCTATATCTTGTGGGCGTTGACGGCGTTTCCGACGCAGGTGTACATCCGGGAAAATAGCATCGTCTACATCAATCAAGCGACCAACAATACGGCGGTCGCGGTGCTCTATGTGATTGCGACCTGCGGTTCGCTATTTTTTTCGAAGATCAAGATGATGGTCGTCTTCGGCGCCGCAAACCTGGCGATTCTCCTGGTGGTGATGGAGGTCAAGCGCTATGCGTTTACCTCGCTGTGGTGCGCGTACGCCGCGATCGCAAGTGTGATTATCCTCGCGTACTTCTGGAAGAGTCATGCATACCGGCCGTTCCTCTACGCGTAGCAGGACAGTCGGAAGCGCCGCGGAAGGGAGCTTGCAGCGCAACGGCCTATGTTAGCGCGCACGAAAGATTACCCAGCCGTATTACCAACGTGATCTTACTGGTTTGATTACGCCTCTCTTATGATCAATACGAACACCTCACCCCATGAAGAATCGGATTGCAGTTGTTTTACTTGTTGTCGCGCCCCTGACGTTCTTCGCCAGCTACGCTCCCGCCCAGGAAACTGCTGAGGTTACACGCAAAGTTGTAACCAAAGTGGTTCCGCAAATTCCCAACCTCGCTCGTTCCCTGCACCTGCAGGGAAACGTGAGAGCGGACGTGTTAGTCGCCGCCAACGGCAAGGTCAAGTCGGTTGAAGTGAAGGGCGGACATCCCTTGCTCGGCCAGGCTGCCCAAAACGCCCTAAGTCAGTGGACCTGGGAACCCGCGGCCCACGAGACCCACGAGAGCGTTGAGTTGCGATTCAACCCTTAGGGGATGGAACGGGCGATCTCGTCCGATTGAGCATTGGCCGGCTTCGGGTCAATGAGCGCTATGGCCGAGCTTTTCAACGAACCTCGCCTCGGGATGGCCATTTGTGGGAACGGGCCCCAAAATCACTCTTGCAACTCTATACCGCTAGTGTTTTAATTAAGAACGTATCGTCTCGCGATATATAGTCCATTCAAAGCCATAGCAATGCAGAGGTCCTATTTCTGGTCGTTTTTCTGGTGGTTGGCTTTCCGCGCCCGGAAGGACTACCAAGCGGCAATCTACTATGGACTGGCAGTATTCGCGGCCAGTGCGGCGCTGTTATCCCGAGCAGTGTTGAGCCCGGAGTTTGGATCGCACTACCCATATCACACGGTATGGCTGGCGATCATTTTCGTTGCGTGGTACTGCGGACTGGGTCCGTCGATCTTGGCCGTTGGGATTGAGGCACTCGGAATTTGGTACTGGTTCCTGCCGCCCTATCATTCCATCTCTGGGAAAAACCATATCGAGTACTGGGGTATGTTCGGGTTCCTAACGTTCTCCGCCATCATCATTGCCTTAGGGGAATCAAACAGACGCCTCTTTCTTAAGCGTGAAAAAGCCGAAAAGGCATTGCACGCAGCCAACGAGGAACTCGAAGAGCGGGTAAGCGAGCGAACGGCTGAACTGGAACGGTCAAACGAATCTGCAAGACGGTTGAGTGCCAGAATCATGGTGGTTGAGGATGAAGAGCGCCGCCGCATTGGCAGAGCACTTCATGACAGCTTAAGTCAATACTTGGCAGCGCTGAAGATGAATCTCAGCCTTCTTCGAGCCCAGGTTGGGACCGAAACCGCTTTTTTCTCGGAATGCGCGGAACTTGTTGAACAGTGCCTCACCGAGACGCGAACCGTATCGCATCTGCTGCACCCGCCGCTGCTGGATGAACTCGGCTTTGCCTCGGCCACGCGTTTATTTGTGGAAGGGTTTTCTCGCCGCAGCGGTTTAGCAGTCACGCTCGACTTGCCGTCTGAATCTGGCATTCGCTTGCCGAAGAATCTCGAAATCGCGCTGTTTCGCGCTGTTCAGGAAGGACTTACGAATATTCACAGATATGCAGAAGCGACGTCCGCAAGCATAAGCTTAAAGCGAGATCTCTCAACAGCGCAGCTGAGCATCCGCGACAATGGGAAGGGCATACCACCTGCGCTCTTAAAGCGACTTCGCGACGGCACCGTTGACTCTGGAGTGGGTATAGCCGGGATGCGAGAACGTTTGCGGGAGCTGAACGGGGTACTAGAAATCCAGTCCGACCGGGCGGGAACGATTCTTAAAATTACGGTTCCCACAACCCCGCGTCCTGCGGAACAAACATCGGTTGCGATGGCGCCAAGAAACGCACTATCCGCCTAAGCTACCGGCCAGTTCAATTCAACATCGTCAACTGTAACCATTCAGAAGCTCCCAGATTCTGCCGACGCCCTCGCGAAAGTTCGTAGTCGGCGTGATCAAGCTCAGCACCAGATATCCGTCTCTGGGGAAATCATAAAAATGTCCGGGATGCACGAGCACCGACTTTTTTTGCAGTAACTCGACTGCCAAATCTTCGTCTGACCTGGTCACGGGCACGCGCAGGATGGCGTACCATCCACCTTCCACATCAAGCCGCTCGCAGGTCTTCTGCGCAGCGAGCTGGCGATCCAGTTCGGCCAGGTTTCCGCGCACGCGATCGAGTAGTTGCGACTGCAGGCTCGCCCGCTGATCGAGAAGCGCGGGCGTGGCCCACTGCAGCGGAGCGTTCACCGAGAGATAGGTATCGGCAATCACTTCCAGACGGGCCAGCGCGGGCGCCGTCTCGGCGGGCGGTCCGCTCACGGCGATCCACGCCACTTTCATCTGCGGCAGGGCGGCAACTTTCGAGAGGCCGCTCAGGGTGAAGGTCAGCACATCCTGATTCGCGGTGAAGCTTGGACGCGGCTGGCCGTTGTGTGAGTAGTCGAGAAAAACTTCGTCGACAATCAGGGCCAGAGCATGTCCACCCGCACCGTGCGTAAGGCAAAACCTATTCAGCAGGCTCAACTCGTGCGCCTGCACATACGAACCGGTGGGATTATTCGGATGCACCACCACTACCCCGCGGGTGCGCGGCGTCACCGCTTTTTCCAGTGAGGGAAAATCCATCTGCCAGCCGTGGTCGTAAATCAGCGGATAAGGCACGAGTTTCACGTCTTCCAAGTCGGCGAGAAACTCGAACAGCGGATAACTAGGCTTGGGCACAAGCAACTCGTCGCCCGGATTGCACAGCAAACGGAAGATGTAGGAATAGCCTTCGCTGGTGCTGGTGGTCAGCACGAACTGCTCGGGATCAAGCCTGCAAACGCCGTGGCCGCCACCAGAAGGCTCACCACCGTAGTAAGCCGCGACCGCCTCGCGGGCCTGCCGCAGACCCTTGGGCTGGGGATCATAATCGATCGCCTGCGGAGCGCTGAGAGATCGCAGAATGGCGGCCTCGTCATAACGCAGGCCGGCGCGCGTGGGATTCGAAACGGTTAAGTCGAGAATTTTCGAGCCGCTGGCCCGCGCTGCCTCCAGCGCATCGGTGAGCCGGTTGCGCGTGAGCTTCCAGTTCGTACGGTTGGAAAACATTTCAGAGCGGGAGCAGATTCACCTGGAGGGCAGCGTCGGTCTGAATCTGCCGGTTCGTGAATTTGTTCACGAACTTGTTGACGAACTTGTCCATGAACTTATCGGTAAAACCAGGGCCCGAGGGCCCGCGACTGATGTTGTCCTGCACGCCGCGCCATTCCCGGCCGGGCCAGTCGCGAATCGCAATTGCCGGACACAGCAGGTGTTTCCCGTCCTGACGCAACAACTGCCGCAACGTTTGCACTCCATAAAAAAGGCCTTGCCCGGAATTCGCCGCCACCACCAGATGAGACTTGTCGGCAAACAGCAGGTAGCCCTGCTCGCCGATGGAAGCGTCCGACTTCAAGCCCTTGGCCGCGAGAAACTTACGCACGCGCGAGTCCTGCAGCCGGGCCAGCACGATGGAGCGGCGCTCCGTCCCGGCGGTAGCCTTGACTCCAACGATATCCAGATTCAGCCCGGACTCGTCCGCAATTTCTTCGGCCAGGGTTTCGGCCGCGATGCGGTCTTCAGACTGGTGACCGAACTCCACCAGAATCCGGGTCATGGGACCAACTCGAAAGCCGCCGTCGCGCAATTGCACTTCCTTCGGCTCCGGCATCAGCTTCAGAGAACCGCTATCGTCGGAAGACTCGATCGCCCGCGCCGGCAGGGAAAACAGCAGCGCGCAACATAATGCGCAACATACGGCACAAATTGTTCGTGAGTTCATTCGATTCCTTGAGGAAAGTGCCCCCGAAAGCATTGTAACCGCAATACGGAGATGGCTCTACAACCGTTTCATCTTCGCCACCGGTATTCGCCACCAAGAGTTGTTGCAAATAACTGCACAGAGTGTGCAATTTTGAACAGATCGAGGGAGGGCATTCCAACAAAATAGTAGGAGACTTCTAAGCTGGCAAGCGCAACCAAAGCTGTTTGAACGCCTCGACCGGGTCGGCGCTGTTGAAACGTGTCGAGCAAAAGTTAAGGGAGGCAATATGCCAATCGCTGCCTTCTTGTTCTCTTTGACCTGCGGAATCTTAACCGTGTTTTTCCTCCTCCTGGTCAGGGCCGGCGCCAAACCGGTTCCCACGCCTGAGCCTAGGCCGACGCAACTCCGCGCCTTGTTCATTTTCCGTGTCCAGTGTGTCCTGGGAGAAGGGCACGGTGAAAAACGAATACGCCCTCACGCGAAGTTTCATTTGGAACGTCTCACGCTGAAGAGCACGGTTCTGGATCCCGCCGACAATTCGCAGTCTTTCCGCTTTACCGGATTCCTTTAAACCGCACTTGAGCAGTATTGACCAGACCCTAAAACGCTAAAAGCAGACAGTGAACTGAGCGGGATTCGTGCGAATGTGAATCTCGGATATGAATCTCGCGCTCCAGTCTCACACTGAAGGAGAAACGACGTGCACCGTGGAAACCGACTTCTCAGCTCACTCTTTCTGACTGCCGCCCTTGCCGCTCCGCTAGCGACCATGGCCGCTGCCCACCCCCAAGACAACAGGACCGAGGAAAAGCGGGACGATCATAACAACAAGCGCTACTACGACAAGGGCCACAAGGACTATCACAACTGGGACAACAATGAAGACCGCGCCTACCAGCGCTACCAGAACGAGCACCACGAAACGCACGCCTTCGTGGAGTTAAACAGCCGGCAGCAGACGGTTTACTGGAACTGGCGCCACAGTCATCCGGACGGCAGGTAAGAAAAGCGGCTTCGGGCTTCGGCTTTTGGGCTTCGGCAAGGTGGGTTGGCCGAAGCCCGACGCCCGACTGCCGAAGCCACCTTGGCTCACTCTCAGTTTCCACCCACATACTCCAAAAGCCGCGCCCAGCGGCCTTTATGGTCTTAATCCTGCTGATTCCACAGGGCCCTGCACCACTGCCAAATTCCGTTGAATCCGGGGCAGAAGCAGTGTAGGATGCAAAACCCGGGTCCAAATCGGGTCTCCCCCGGAACCAGCGGGTCTCAATCGCAAAACAGAAATTCGGGTTGAAAAAGGAGCAGTCGTGATTCGAAGATTAGGCGCATCTTTTCTCGCTATGGTCGCAATCCTATTGGTTATGAACGTTATTTGCCAGGCGGAGCCACAGTCCCTGATGACGCGCCACGTGCGTGAAGTGACGCTTAATGGGCAGGCACCCGCCGTCGGCCGCCTCCCAGCAACTCAGTCCATGCGCCTTGTTCTTGTTTTGCCGCTCCGCAACCAGGATGCGTTAGATAGTTTCCTGAAGGAACTCTACGATCCTTCCAGCCCGTCCTACCGGCAGTTCCTAACGGTGGAGGAGTTCACCGCAAAGTTTGGTCCTACGCAGGAAGACTATAACGCTGTCATTAATTTTGCCGAAGCGCACGGCCTCAGGGTCGTCGGCACGTCACGCAATCGCGTGAATCTCGACGTAAAGGGGTCGGTGGCCAGCATCGAGGAAGCATTCCATCTGACCCTGGGAATTTACCAGCATCCCACGGACGATCGCACCTTCTTCGCCCCGGATCGTGAGCCCACTCCAGACCTGGCAGTGCGGCTGTGGCACATTTCGGGCCTCGACAATTATTCGATTCCGCGTCCCGCTGTAATGCATCGAGATATGTCCCGGAGACCCGATGCCACGACTGGCTCCGGTCCTTCGGCCTCTTTTCTGGGCAGCGACATGAGGGCGGCATACTACGGTGGAACCCTCACCGGCACTGGCCAATCGCTCGGGCTGCTCGAATATGCCGGTACCGATTTGGCTGACCTGACCACATATTTCACTAATGCGCATGAAACGAATAATGTCCCCATCACTCTCAAGTCCACGGACGGAACCAGCGTAAGTTGCTTGGCCAGAAATGACTGTGACGATACGGAACAGACCCTCGACATGACTCAAGCCATTGGCATGGCACCGGGGCTGTCGAGCCTGGTGATGTATGTAGGATCGAGCGATTCCGCCATTTTTAATGCGATGGCTACAGCGAGTCCGCTGAACGCGCAATTAAGTTCTTCGTGGACCTGGTACCCGGCAGACCCTGGCACGGACAACCCATACTTCACAGAGTTCGCGGCGCAGGGCCAGAATTTGTTTCAAGCGGCCGGGGACAGTGGTGCGTGGACATCGTCTGGTTCGGGTGCCGAGATTTTTCCGGCGGATGATGTGTATATCACGTCGGTGGGCGGCACGGACTTGGACACCAGCAGCGCAGGTGGTCCCTGGAGTTCAGAAAGTGCCTGGTCCGACGGGGGCGGCGGCATTTCGCCGGACAAATATACGATTCCTTCGTGGCAGACGACCGCGGCCAGCGGCTGCTCCAGTTGTTCCAAAAGCTATCGCAACGGCCCCGACGTTTCCGCAAACGCGAATTTCACGTTTTACGTGTGCGCCGATCAAACTACCTGCACGGCCAATGAATATGGCGGCACCAGTTTCGCCGCGCCCATGTGGGCCGGCTACCTGGCTCTGGTCAATGAACAGGCACTGCTGAATGGCAACAAAGCGGTGGGCTTTATCAATCCGAGTCTCTATTCGATCGGCGCCGGCTCAAGCTATGACGCGGATTTCCACGACATCACCAGCGGCAACAACGGCTATTCCGCAACCACCGGCTACGATCTGGCGACTGGCTGGGGCAGTCCCAACGGCTCTGGGCTGATCACCGCCCTGGCCGGAGGCACCTCGTCTCCGACCTTCACCATTTCTGCCTCGCCTGCTTCGGTTTCAGTGGCGCAAGGCAACAGCGGGACCTCGACGATCACCACCGCAGTCTCGGGCGGCTTTGACTCGGCGGTTGCCTTGTCCGCAACTGGCCAGCCGACGGGCGTGACTGTGACCTTTAATCCCACATCGATCGCGGCGCCGGGTGCTGGCACCTCAACCGTGACCCTGGCTGTGGCCTCAACCACCGCGACCGGTACCTACACAATCACCGTCTCTGGCGTGGGCGGAGGGGTTACGCAGACGACCACGATCAGCCTGACGGTCACTTCATCCGTGAGTGCCGACTTCAGTATCAGCGCATCGCCCACCGCGATTACCGTAGCCCGGGGCGCATCCGGCACCGCCACGATCACGACGGCGGCGCTCGGAAGCTTCAGTTCGGCGATCACTTTGTCTGCTACCGGAGCGGGAGGAGAACAAAAAGTTACATTTAGTCCCAACCCCATCGGGGCACCCGGCTCCGGGACATCCACGATGACAGTTAAGGTGGGAACAACGGCCTCGCTCAAAACATTCACCATCACGATTAAGGGCACGGGCGGAGGCAAGACGCATACGACTACCGTCGCTCTCACCGTCGTCCGATAGCGAACGAGCAGACCTGAAACAAAAAGGCCCGGATCATTTGATCTGATCATTTGATCCGGGCGCTTTTTTAGAGCGGGCAGGCTTGCCCGCGAAATCCAACCTCAAGCACAAATTCCTTACTTACCAAAAGCTTCTTTATTCACGACGTAGGGCATTTTCGTGATGTCGCCGTCGTAGTTGCCTTCGAGCACGTCGATCAATCCTTGGACGCAGCGTCCGGCCATGCCTTTGTTGGGGTCGGTGGAGAGCCGCGTGATGCGCGCGGCGCTTGCGAAATGGGGCATCAGGCGGCAGCGATCGGCAATCGCCGGATCACGCAGCGGCGAATCCGCGGGCAGTGGTTCTTTTTCGTATACGTCGAGCGCTGCGCCGGCAATCCAGTTCTCGCGTAACGCCCGCGCCAGCGCCGCTTCCTGCACCACCGGACCGCGCGATGTATTCACCAGGTAGGCAGTCGCCTTCATCATGCGCAAGGTCTTTTCGTTGAACAGATGATATGTGGGCGTCGAGGTTTCTCCGGCTCGCAGCAGGGGCACGTGCACGCTGACAAAATCAGCTTCGCGCAGCGCTTCTTCAAACGGTACGTACTTGATCCAATTCCTTTCTTGCGCGATCCCCCGGGATTGGCGCAGATCCATGACCTCTTGAATGGCCTTCATGTAATCGTGGTTCTCGTACGCCGGATCGTAGCAGAGCATATTCATGTCGAATCCGGCACACTTCTTGATCATGGCGAGCCCGATGCGCCCCGTGCCGACGATCGCGATGGTCTTACCGGTGACCTCGTCGCCCAGAAACGGCAGGTACGGATGCCAGTATCCCCAGCGGTTCTCGCGAGTGAGGTGCTCGGCGGGCCACATTTTGCGCGCGAGAACTCCCATCATGAAGAAAGCAAACTCAGCGGTCGCCTCGGTGAGCACGTCAGCAGTGTTGGTGAACGGAACCTTGTAGCGATTGGCGTCGGCGCGATTGATGTTGTCGAAGCCAACGGCAAACTGCGCGACAACTTTCAGCGTTCCCTTGCCGGCTTCGAACACCTCGGCGTCAATTGGATCGCGAAGGGTGGTGATCAGACCATCGATGCCTGCTTTTACTTTTTCGATAATCAGACTCTTGGGCGGTGCTTCCGGTTGCGGGTAAACTTCGACCTCGTATCCCCGTTTACGGAGAAGCTGGATGGCTTCGCCGATATCACAAGTAGCAAAAACGCGAAGTGGTTTCTTCATGATTCTCTTTCGAAGTCGTGATTCCCAACAATGGCCCCAAAAATCGACGGCGTTAGGGTGTGTGGCGCGGGCACTCTGCCCGCGAAATCTAACCACAAGCAAACCGGCAGCCGCAATTTGAAAATCCACGGGCAGTCAACTGCAGGAGATCTCCAGCCTCTCGTGGGCTGCAGGCATTCCGCGGGCAAGAGGGCCCCGACACTTATTCGAACGTCCAGCGCGTGGACTTGCCGACGAAGTGCTTCTCCCAAAGCCCGAACGCGACGCGCGGCCGCACCGCGAACACCGGTTCCTTCATCGAGAGGATGTCTTTTTTCATGGTGCCCATGTCGAACTTGTACTTGCGCTCGTAGACGGGAAGCATTTTGCGGCGCGGGGCCACATCTGCGATTTCGGCGATACCCTCAACGATCACCGCTTCCGCCGCGTTTTCGGTGCACACTACGCAGTTCGAGTTCTGCGCCAGGTTGCGCGCCTTGCGTGATTTGCTGCCGGTACTGAACAGGAAGCGGCCGTCCTGCCACAGGCCCCAGACCACCATGGTGTGGGGAGATGTTTGGTGAGAGCCGTCTGACTTAACCGTAGTGATCCAGTAGTTGTGTGATTTTTTCAGACGCTGCTCCGCCCAGCTCCACGGGAGCAGTCCCTTGCCGCCTTCCGGCAGGCCATAGCCGGGCATGTGTGGACGACTGGCTTTCGGCTTCTTTGTCCGCGATAGAGTTTTCCTCGTCGACATCGAAGGACTCTCCGGAGGTTTACAAATTCTGCTTCGTCCACTGGTCGATCCGCTCCAGCGCCTGCTGCAGATTCTCCAGCGAGTTGGCTACGCTGAAGCGCAGGTAGCCCTCGCCGAACGAGCCGAATGACGTTCCCGAGAGCGCGGCGACGCCAGCCTGTTCGAGCAGCGCGTCGGCCAGCGGTTTCGACTTCCACCCGGTGCGCGTGATGTTGGGAAAGGCGTAGAACGCGCCTTTCGGCATGCGGCAGGAGAAGCCCTTTATTTTATTCAGCCCCGCCACGAACACGTCGCGGCGGCGCTGGAACTCGTCGCGCATGCGGTCCACCGAACTCTGGTCGCCCTTGATCGCCTCGATGCCCGCCACCTGCGTGAAGCTGGCAGTGCAGGAATTTGAATTAGTCATCAGGCGGGAAATATGCGTTGCCAGATCGGCGCGCATCACGCCGTAGCCCATGCGCCATCCGGTCATAGCGTAGGTTTTCGAGAAGCCGTCGAGCAGAATGGTGCGCTCCTGCATGCCGGGCACCGACATGATTGAAAAATGCTGCCCGCCGTCAAACAGCAGCCGGCTGTAGATTTCGTCCGACAGCACCATGATGTTGCGGTCGCCGATGGCGCGCGCGATCTGTTCGATGTCGCGGCGTTCGAGCACGCCGCCCGTAGGATTTTGCGGCGAATTTAAAATGATGAGCTTGGTGCGGTCGTTGATCAGCGACGCCAACTCGTCTACGTCGAGGGAAAAATCGCGCTGCTCGCGCAACTGGATGGGCACAGCCTTGCCCCCGACATAGTGGATCATCGACTCGTAGATCGGGAAGCCGGGATTGGGATAGATGGCCTCATCTCCCTCATCAATCAAAGCTAAGATCGTGAAGAAGATAATCGGCTTGCCACCGGGAACAATGACCACTTCATCGCTCGTGACTTTCACTCCGCGGGTGCGGCTCACGTACTCCGCCAATGCCTGGCGTAGTTCTGGCAGACCCGCCGAAGGGCCATAATGAGTCCAGCCTTTGTGCAGAGCGTCCACGCCTGCCTCGACCACGTTCGCGGGAGTATCAAAGTCAGGCTCGCCAATTTCCAGGTGGATGATGCTCTTGCCCTGGCGCTCTAGCGCACGCGCTTTGTTCAGAACTTCAAAAGCGGTCTCGGTGCCCAGCTGCGACATGCGACGGGCTAACTGCAGTTCGTATTGCGTGGCTTTCTCCATAACAGAAAAAAACTCCTGGCAGCAACAAACGGACGATTATACGCCCCCTTCGAATGCGAAAGCCGCGGCACAATGCCGCAACGAGCAGCGTAAACTAGCCGCGTAAGCTTATGGAGCTCGGCCGCCAATCATCAACCGAGCATTATTGACCAAGCATTTTGAGGAGGACTTGTGGATTCATATCTCAACGAACTTTATGCGCATCAGGCATGGGCTGACGCGGAGCACTGGCGGGCGATCGAAGCGCATCCTGCGGCGCTCGCTGACAAGGCGATCCGAGAACGCTTGCTGCATATTCATCTTGTGCAGCATGGGTTCCTGTGGGTGGTGGGAGCGCGGACGTTGCCGTTCGCCTTCAAGAAGCTGGAAGACTTCGCCAGCACGGCGGACTTCAAGGGTTACGCGCAGCACTATCACACAGAGATGGACCAGCTATTGCGAAGCATCACGCCGGCTCGCCTGGAAGAGATCATTGAAGTGCCATGGTTCAAACCGCCACTGAATATCAGCGTGCGCCATGCGCTCACCCAGGCGGCGATGCACAGCCACTATCACCGCGGGCAGAATGCCACACGCCTGCGCGAGCTGGGCGGAGTGCCGCCGACGACAGATTTCATTGTGTGGTTGCGGGACGGGATGCCGGTCGCGAAGTGGAGCTAATCCCGGCCGATATTTGTGTTTCGCGACGGAGGCAGTGGAAAACCTCCGCGTCTCTACTCCGAGACGCTGTGTTCTTCGTTCTGCGAGCGCAGAACTTTGTCGATGGAGTAGGGAGCGCGGCGGCTCGGTTCGTGGTAGTGGCGGACTTGCATTTCTCCGAGCAGGCCGATGGCCAGCAGGTTCAACCCGCCGAGCAGGAGACCGAGAGCCAGCATCATGAGCGGGCCGTGGGAAGACATGACATCCGCGTGGCGCAGAAACTTCTCCACACCTAGCCACAGGACGATGCCGGTGCCTCCGAACATGCTGGCCATGCCGAAGGTTCCGAAAAAGTGCAGCGGGCGGGAAAGATAGCGCAGCAGAAAGCGAATCGTCAGCAGATCGAAAAACACGCGGAAGGTGCGGGTGATGCCGTAATGCGAAACGCCGCGTTCGCGATTCACGTTGCGGATGGGCACTTCGCAAATCGTTGCCCCGTGCCAGGAGGCGAGCGCCGGAATGAAGCGGTGCAGTTCGCCATAGAGCGGCACCTGGTCAAGGATGTCGCGGCGATAGGCTTTAAATGTCGTGCCAAAGTCGTGAATGTTAACGCCGCTTAACTTGGCCATCAGCCAGTTGGCAATGCGCGAGGGAATGCGGCGCAACCAGAAATTATCGACGCGGGTTTTGCGCCAGCCGCTGACAATGTCGTAACCGGCCGCGATCTTTTCCAGAAACAGCGGAATATCGGCGGGATCGTGCTGCAGATCGCCATCCATCGCAATGATGTATTCGCCGCGGGCATGGTCGAATCCGGCGGCGAGGCCGGCGGTCTGGCCAAAGTTGCGGCGCAGTTTGACGACTGTAACTCGGCTATCGACGGCTGCGATTTCGCGCAGCGTGGCGAACGTGCGGTCGCTTGAACCATCGTCTACCAGCACGATCTCGAAGGTCTCGCCGGCCGCTTCCATCACCACTTTCAGGCGGTCGTATAGGTCGGTGACGTTCTCTTGCTCGTTATGCAAAGGAACGACGATGGAGTACTTGGGCACGATCTCTTCATTATAGCTGAAGGGTCAATGGGCGCGTAGGACGAAAATTCAGGGCTGCGATTCCAGCCTCGGATTTGCGCGGATATCCACGGATCAGGCTTGAGAACAAGAGCGAAGCTCAGGGCCGAAAGCCCCCAGACCAGAGTGTTGGTACAGCACGGCCAAAGCCGTGCCCATCCCAACCCTTCCGCGAACGAGACGCCGCTATTCCTTCAGCTTCAGCTTTGACTTGTTCTCTTCCAGAAAAGTCTTGATATCGGCGGCGGCGCCCAGCAGGCGGTTCCATTGCTCGTAGTAGAGCGTGACTGGGAAGCGGCCCAGGCCGTAGACGCTGACCCCGCCTTTTTCGCCGACTTTGAAGATCAGGTCGCCGCTGCGCTTTTTGACTTCGACTTCTTTTTCCAGCTGTGCCAATTTCGCTTTCAGTTCCTCGTAGCTTGGTTCTGACATGCTTTCTTCGCCTCCGGATAAGAATTGCGTTCGGGCCGGCTGCCTCCGGGTAACGTTCTCGGCGACAACCCGTCTCTATGGTAAAGCGTCATAGTAATGCGTCCCTATAGTAACTTGCCGGGGATTGCATCGCGCCAGACAACCGTTGTAACCTCGTAATAGTTGCTTTTTTGATCCTGATGCGGGAAAGCATGCGTTCGGTATATCGCTGGTCGGCGTGGCTCTGCCTGTCCCTGATGCTGTGGACGGCGGCGGCGGAGTCTACCCACAATCACCCCAGCCAGACTGAAGCGGCGTCCTGCTCGATTTGCGTGGCGGCGCACAGCACCAGCCCCACCGTCAGTTCCACTTCCGTCCGGCCTGTTTTCTCAACGGTCGGCATGCTCCGAGAAGAAGCCGTCATCACGCAAGCCCGGCTCGATGTTTTTGAGCTCGGCAGCCGCGGCCCTCCTGTCCTCTAGGGATTCCCACTGATTCGACCTCCGGCATCCGTGCCGGCAAGTCCCTATTCTTTCTCTCTTTAGTTATGCAGGAGGACGTAATGCCTACTTCCTACAAGTGGCGGTTAGCCGCCATTTTCGCTGTCACTTTCCTAACCACAGCCGTCTGGGCGGCAGATGGGCAGTCCGCGGGAAATTCCGGTTCGATCAGCGGCACGGTTCTCGATCCTACCGGCGCGGTTGTGGCCAATGCAACGGTTGAAATTCAGGACCCGGTCAGCCACTTTGATCGATCTACTACCACAGATAAATCCGGGACCTTCAGCATCACCAACGTACCCTTCAATCCGTATCACATGAAGGTGACCGCAGAGGGATTCGCCCCGACCGCGCAGGACGTAGCCGTCCGGTCCGTCGTACCTGTTAGCGTCAAAGTGAATCTGCAAGTGTCGGGGTCAACCACGTCAGTGACGGTCGAGGCAACCGGCGGCGACCTGGTGGAGAACGATTCGACGTTTCATTCCGACATCGACAGAAATTCGTTCGAAAAGATTCCTCTGGACAGCGCCTCGTCGTCCCTCACATCGATGGTTACGAACTCAACTCCCGGAATCGCCGCCGATTCCAACGGACTGGCCCACGGGTTGGGTGATCATGCCGAGAATTCGATCGTCACCGATGGCCAGGCTGATACAGATCAGCATAGCAAGGTCTTCTCCAACCAGCTCGCACTCGCTGCCGTCCAATCCCTGGAAGTCATATCGGGCGCTCCTCCGGCGGAATATGGGGGCAAGACCAGCGTTGTGATTGTGGCGACCACACGCTCCGGCCAGGGCGTCACCACGCCCCACGGCAGTGTAAGCACCTCCTACGGGTCGTTTGGATCGTCCACTGTGGCGGCCGATCTGGCTTACGGAGGCAAGAACTGGGGAAACTTTGTCTCGGTGGATGGCTTGAACAGCGGACGATTTCTGGACCCGCCGGAGTTCGCGGTGTTCCACGACAAAGGGAACGAAGAAAACTTTTTCGACCGCGTGGACTATCAGATCACCACCAACGACTCGATTCACCTGAATTTCGCCTACAGCCGCAGCTGGTTCCAGACGCCGAATTCTCTGGATGCCGAAAATGCTACCGTGTGGAGCGGACTGGCCGGGATCGAGCCGCAAATGGCAGCGTTTGCCGGCAAGGACCCGAACGGAAATATCGTTGGACCGACGGACCAGGTCTCTAAAATCGGGACCTTCAACATTGCTCCTTCGTGGACGCGGGTGCTGAATGCGAACGCCGTATACACTCTGGGCGCCTTCGTGCGCCGCGACAACTACAACTACTACCCCAGCAGCGATCCTTTCGCGGACCTGGGGCCGCCGAGTCTGCAGAGACAATCCGTGGGCCAGAACCGGACGCTCACCAACGCCGGACTTCGATCCGATATTTCCTATGTCAAAGGCATCAACCAGGTCAAGGCGGGCGTCACCTACGAACAGACTTTCCTGAATGAAAACGACACGCTCGGCATCGTCGACCCGACCTACAACGCGCCCTGCATCATGCCTGCAGCCGTGACGGCTGTGAACCCGTTCCCCTATGTCGCGGCGCCGGCGCCCGGAATCGCCAATCCCTCGCAGTGCACTGGCATTTACCAGCCAAACGTTGGCCCCGGCCCAATCGCCGGGATCAGCACGGACCCGCCCATCCCGGCCAATCCGAACGCACCGGGCATAGCTTTTTACCCCTATTACAATCCGATCCTGGCTCCATACGATTTGACTCGCGGCGGAAGCCTGTTCACGTTCAACGGCCACACCGACGTGAAGGAACTCGCCCTCTACGTACGGGATGTGATCACCAAGGGAAACTGGTCTCTGAACCTGGGCCTGCGCGGGGATTTGTACAATGGTCTCACCATCGCCCGACAGGCTGAGCCCCGGCTCGGCGTGGCCTACAACGTGAAGAAGACCAACACGATTCTTCGCGTTTCCTACGCGCGCACGCTCGAATCTCCGTTCAACGAAAATCTGATTCTTTCCAGCATCGGATGCAGCAACGCCGTCCTGGCTCCTCTGCTTCTGTGTACGCCCGGCGCAGGTGGGCAGTTGAATCCAGGTTTTCGCAACGAATTCCACGCCGGCATCGAGCAGGCGTTCGGGAAATACCTGGTGTTTTCCGGCGAGTTCATCACCAAATACACGCACAATGGCTACGACTTCAGCGTGCTCGGGAACACTCCCATCACGTTTCCGATCGAATGGCACAACTCCAAGATTCCGGGATATGCCGGACGTGTGAGCGTCCCCGAAGTCCATGGCTTCTCGGCGCTCATGGTTTTCTCCAGCGTGGCGGCACGCTTCTTCCAGCCCCAGATCGGCGGAGCCGGCTCGACGGTGGCTACCGCTGCCGGACTTCCCTTCCGCATCGATCACGACGAAAAGTTCAACCAGACCACGCATTTCCAATATCAGCCCTGGAAGCGCGGGCCGTGGATGGGCTTCAACTGGCGCTACGACAGCGGGCTGGTCGCAGGCGCAACGCCGTGCTTCGGGCAAAATGCCAGCAACGACTGCCCGGGATCGATCATCCCGGCGGGCGGTGTGCCGACCGTGAGCATGGGAGCGGCCAACGTCGGCGAGATTCCGCTTTCTGCCGATCAAGAGTCCGAGGCCGGATTCACTTGCAACGGCGCACGCGCAACCCCGACATCGCCTCTGCCTTTCAATTGCGCGGCCTCACAGTTTGGTTCAACCCTCATCAAAGTACCTGCGCCGAACGCCGAGAATGATGACCACAACCCGCCGCGCATCGCGTCGCGGAATCTCTTTGACGTGTCGGTGGGACACGACAACCTGTTCCACTTCCACGGCGACAAATACAAAGTGAGCGCGCAACTGACCGTGATCAATTTGACGAACAAATACGCGCTCTACAATTTCCTCTCCACCTTCAGCGGGACGCATTACGTGACACCCCGGGCGATTACGGCGCAGCTGGGTTTCCACTTCTAGGGAAGCGCGAAGTTACCAAGGACGGACGTGAAAGCGTCCGCCCTTCTCTTTTTCCGCTGTTCAGCGAGTGCATTCGTCCGCGTTGGTTTCGTAAAGTAACGTAAAGCACTAAACTAAGATTGCTACAATCAAAGAAACCTTTTTCACAAGCGAATCATCTGTCTCAGTTGAGCCGGGCCTGCTTCGCTCCAGACCAGGCGGTGTTGTGTCTGGCGGCTGCCGCAGCCTCAAGAGCCAGTTTGTTTCGCCGACACAGCGCTTCCGTTCCCTGACCGAGGCCGGATACCGGAGAAAATTCTTACTGATGAGTCTTTCCACCCGCATTGTTCTGCTGCTTGCGACCACCGCTTGCTTTTCTTTTCTTGCCCTAGCTCAACAGGCCACGCCGGCAGCGAATCCTTCTGCACAGAATCCTCCCGCCTCGAACCCGGCGGCGCAGGACGCGCAAACGCCGAGTTCGTCTACGGCACCGCTGCCACCTTCGAACCAGAACGCGGGTCAGAGCAGCGACAAGGAAAAAAAGGACGACAAAGACAAAGAGCAACAGAAGGACAAGGACAAAACCGCGCCAAATGCCAACGCCCAGGGAAAGAATGCAGGCACATCAAACGACCGGCTTTTTCTGGCGTTGCCGAATTTCCTGACCCTGGAGGGTTCCGGTCAAGTGGCGCCGCTCACTACGAGACAAAAATTCAAAGTAGTGGCTCGCGGCTCCTTCGATAAGGTGCAAATTCCGTGGTATCTCTCGCTGGCGGCCATTAGCCAGGCAGAAAACAGCGAGCCCGGTTACGGCCAAGGGTGGGAAGGTTACGGAAAACGCTTTGCCTCGGCGTTTGCGGATGGGGCTATTGAGAACTTCATGACCAGCGCGGTTTTCCCGTCGATGCTGCGCCAGGATCCCAGATTTTTTCAGTCCAGCGAAGGCGGGTTCGTGCGCCGGTCGGGTTATGCGATCAGCCGAATCTTTGTGACCCGCACCGATTCCGGCCATTCACAATTCAACTACTCTGAAATTCTTGGCAGCGCCGTGGCCGCCGCCGTCTCCACCAACACCTACCATCCTCAGGCCTTCTTCAGCAAGCATTACGACGCCGCGACGAACACGGTGACGTACGTTCGCAACCCATCCGACCGCACGCTTCCCAACACTGCCAGCGTGTGGGGATCCCAGGTTGGCTACGATACGATTACCTATTTCGTGAAGGAATTCTGGCCCGACATTCACCGCAAGATGGTTAAGAAACACGACAAGGCAATGGCGGCGCAACCAGCCAGCACGAATCCGTCATCGCCGACTGGGCCGTGAATTGTAGGATGAATGGAGCGGGAGACCGGGATCGAACCGGCGACATCCAGCTTGGGAAGCTGGCGTTCTACCGCTGAACTACTCCCGCTCGGGCCGGCGAACGGAGCTAGCTTATCACCGTCGTCGTCTGGCTAACAACCGCCAGCGAGTAGCGACCGGCATCTTGGCGGCGATCCGGGGACCTGCCCGCACTGCGCTACTTTGCAAGTGTCGAACTTCAGCTTCTGCATTTTCTTCGCGTCTGCATTAGTATGTTCGTCGCGCTCAAGGACGCGCTCAAGAACATGCCGAGAAAGTCCGCATCCGCCAGCACCGCCGATCGCCGTTCGTTCCTTCAAACTGCACTTGTGGGCGGAGCCGGGGCCGCGCTCGGTTCGCTCTCTCCCGCGATGGGCGCAGCGCGCGCCAGTTCCTTGACGGCTGCCGCAGCCGATGGAAGTGATCCCGCGCCTCGTGGTGCGGAAGTCAAAAGCTTCGAACTCGACGAGATCACCATCTCCCAACTGCAGGAAGGCATGAAGTCGGGGAAGTTCACCGCTCGCTCGCTGGTGGAGAAATACGCGAGCCGCATCGACGAGATTGACAAGCCGAACGACAAGCGCGGACCGGCCGTCAACAGCATCCTTGAACTGAACCCGGATGCTCTCGCCATCGCCGATGAGCTGGATCAGGAGCGCAAGGCCAGGGGCGCGCGCGGCCCTCTGCATGGAATTCCGGTGCTGATCAAAGACAACATCGCTACTGCGGACAAAATGATGACCACCGCGGGATCGCTGGCGCTGCTGGGCGCGAAACCGCCGAAAGATTCTTTCGTTGCGCAGAAGCTGCGCGCGGCCGGTGCGGTGATTCTCGGCAAAACGAATCTCAGCGAATGGGCCAACATTCGATCGAGTCATTCCACCAGCGGCTGGAGCGGCCGCGGCGGGCTTACGCGAAATCCCTTCGCACTCGACCGCAATCCCTGCGGATCGAGTTCGGGGACAGGCGCCGGCATTTCCGCTAATCTCTGCGCGGTGGGGATCGGCACGGAAACTGACGGTTCGATTGTATGTCCATCGTCGGCGAACGGGCTGGCCGGCATCAAACCCACGGTCGGTCTGGTCAGCCGCAGCGGCATCATCCCGATTTCACACACGCAGGATGGCGCCGGACCCATGTGCCGCACCGTGCGTGATGCGGCGATCCTCTTGGGCGCGCTGACCGGCGTCGACCCTGAGGATTCTGCGACCGCTGCGAGCCAGGGAAAATCATATTCGGATTACGCACAGTTCTGCGATCCCAACGGACTGAAAGGCGCTCGCATCGGTGTAGCCAGAAAATACGCCGGCTTCAGCGATCCGGTCGATGCGCTGCTGGAGCAGTCGCTCGACGCTCTGAAGAAATCGGGAGCAACTCTGGTCGACCCCGCCGATATAGAAACTCTCGGCAAGTTTGGCGATAGCGAACTGCTGGTGTTCCTCTACGAGCTCAAGGCCGACCTCAACGCCTATCTGTCTCGGCTCGGCCCCGGAGCTCCGGTGCGCACGCTCAAAGACATCATCGATTTCAACGAGCGTAATCGCCAGAAGGAAATGCCCTACTTCGGTCAGGACATGTTCATAAAATCGGAGGCGAAAGGTCCGCTCACAGAAAAAGAGTACCTGGATGCGCTTGCGAAGAACCATCAGCTGGCCCGCGTCGAAGGTATTGACGCGCTCATGGACAAGCACAAACTAGACGCCATTGTCGCGCCCACCGGCGGACCCGCGTGGCTCACGGACCTGGTCAATGGTGATGCCTTCGCGGGAGGCAGTTCAAACGCGGCAGCGGTCGCCGGTTATCCAAACATCAACGTCACGGCCGGATTCATCTCCGGCCTGCCCGTAGGAATTTCTTTTTTCGGACGCGCCTGGAGCGAGCCCACGCTCATCCGGATAGCCTACGCCTTTGAACAGACCACGAAGGCGCGCCAGGCCCCGCGCTTTCTTCCCAGCATTACAAGGGCTTAGAATGAATTTAGCTGGGGGCCGGAGGCGCATCGTGGCTGGATGTATCGTAGCAAGATGTACCGTGGGGACGCTTCGCTTTTTCTACCTTTCTGCTGTCCTGATTCTTGTTTCTTGCCTTGCCGTTCCTGGCCTCGCGCAGGATCAGGCCCAGGACACTTGCTATCTTTTCTCTCCGAATTCCGAGGCGCGCGTAACCAATCTGCCTTCGCTGACAGCGCCGTCGAAGGACACGTCTGCGGTGATTGCAACCGCCGTGGAAATCGTCCTCCGCGACCAGACCCTGTGCTGCAGCAAGGATTCCGCGCTGGGTGACACTGTGCTCTCCGAGCCCCGATCGTTGAAGGAACTAAGCACCAAGCTGCAGGGACGGCACCTTTTGAGCGATGGCCGGCCCATCCTGGTGAACGCCGAGTATGCCCCGGAGATTTCGATTAACTCCGGTTCGATTATCGGCGCCTTGAAAGACCAACGCGCCTCGCTGTTCGAATGGAAATCGCACGTATACGTTCTGTTCGGAGCGATCTTCGGCGAAACCCGTTGCCAGAGTGGAGCGCGGCAATATTCCATCGTCAAGCTTCTGTTGCTGGATCCGCGTTTCTCCGACCAGCGGCGCGAAGCTGTGTTCAATCGCGACACCGACGACCTGGGAAAAGTTCAGGGACTTTTAACTCTGTCGGTCGCACCACAGTAAGCTATAGACTCTCGCGGATTTTTTTCGCGGAACCGTTCTTCATCGTGTGGCGCAGCTACGATAGAATGCCTAGCGTGCCTGTAGCCATTCAATGCTGCGACCTTCGCAAAACCTACGACGGCAAGGTTGAAGCCGTGCGCGGCCTGAATCTCGAAATTCAGGCGGGAGAGTGTTTTGGTCTGCTCGGCCCCAACGGAGCCGGCAAGACCACGACCATTGAGATTCTCGAAGGCCTGCTGCAACCGACCTCGGGGCAGGTTTCAATTCTCGGCCACACCTGGGTTGAGAACGAACGCGAAATGCGCGAGTGGCTGGGCATCTCGCTGCAGGAGACTCGGCTTTCCGAAAAGCTCACTGTGCGTGAAACCATTGAGCTGTTTGCCAGCTTTTATCGCGAGCCCCGTGCCTCCGATGAAGTGCTCGAACAGTTGCAGCTCACCGAGAAGGCGGATTCCTGGGTGGGAAAACTTTCCGGCGGGCAGAAACAACGGCTGGCGGTGGCGACGGCGCTGGTATGCAATCCGAAGATTCTGTTTCTGGACGAGCCGACCACAGGCCTAGATCCGCAGAGCCGGCGCCAGTTGTGGGACATTATTCGCGCATTTCAGCACAACGGCGGCACCGTGCTTCTGACCACGCACTACATGGACGAGGCCGAGCGACTGTGCGACCGGCTGGCCATTGTCGACCACGGACAAATCATCGCCGAGGGGTCGCCCGCGGATTTAATCGATCGCCTCGGCGGGCATCACGTAGTGGAGTTTGCCGTAAGTCGTAACCCGACCGGAAATGCAGAGGGTGCAAAATCCGATGCAGGCGCGCCGGGGTCAGCGACCGCCGCCTGGCGTGGCCTGCCGAGCGTGGAGTCTGTCCGCGAGGATGACGGCCTGGTGGCGCTGAACGTGAAGCAGCCGCACCTGACGATTCCGGCGCTGCTGGCTGCGCTCGAAAAACAACGCAGCGAACTGCAACATCTGACCACGCGGCAAGCGAGTCTGGAAGATGTGTTCGTGCGGCTGACCGGACGCCATCTGCGGGAAGATTGAAATGGGGAGAAACATGAACGCAGACATGAACCGAACCGTCACGGGATGCTTTCGCAGTATTGTGCTTCTGTTTGTTGCGGCAATGGTGCTGTGCGGAAACGGCCGCGCCCAGGGTCAGGCTACTGACTCGCCCACCGGTTTTGCTCCGCTGGACCAGTGGAGGAGCGCGATTGTTGCGGGAGACGCGGGGACCCTGAAGGCGCTCTACAGCACCGATCCTGCAGCGCAGGTGCGGGCGAACGGAGTGGTGGCCGGGGCCGATGCGGACGTGAATTTCTGGCTGGGTCTCAAGGCCCGCAGCGTGAAACTGGAAATCGTTCGCATAACCGAGAAGCCGGGAATCGAGAGATTCATCTTCAAAGCCGAAGCGCAAACTGGCTCGCCAAACAGCCGGACCGTGAACGTGACGGACGCTCAGGAGTGGCGCAAGCAGGGAGAGCAATGGCGTCTGGTGGGCGCGACGAGAACCGATGCGCCCCACCTCAAGCAACCCTCGGATATGAAGAAGAACATTTATCCCCCGGACGCAGACGCGCACGCCGACCTAAAAGAAGCCGAAGAGAGAGCTGCAACCCAGCACAAGCGCGTGCTCCTGGTCTTCGGGGCGAACTGGTGTTTCGACTGCCACGTTCTCGACCTGGCCTTTCAACGGCCCGATCTCGCTCCCTTGGTTGGGTCCGCTTATGAAGTAGTACACGTCGATCTCGGGCCGGACGAAAAGAAAAACGCCGACCTGGTCGCTCAGTTCGAGGTCCCGCTCGATAAGGGCATTCCTGCGCTGGCGGTAGCCGAGAGCGACGGCCAACTAGTCGTCAGCCAGAAGAACGGAGAATTCGAAGACGCGCGGTCGCTAACTCCCGAGGCGCTGCTCGAGTTCCTGAACAAGTGGAAGCCGCAGTAGCGGATGAGTTGTTAACAGATGCGTTGTTAACGAATGCGTTACAAATGCTTAAGGTATTAAAAGATAAGTTATGAGCGTTGCCCAGGAAGCTCCGGTCTCGCCAACAAAAACGCCGCAGAACCATCCTCCCCGGCGCAACGGACGCTGGTCAGGTTACAGGCACTTGCTCGGGGCGCGCATGCTGGAACTGAAGCGCGAGCCTGAAGTCGTATTCTGGGTATTCATTTTTCCACTCCTGCTGGCTCTGGGACTGGGCATTGCCTTCCGGAACAAACCGGCGGACGCCGTGCCCCTCGCGATTGTGCAGGGCGCGGGTTCGGAAGAAGTGGCGGCCCTGCTCGCGCGCTCACCGCAGCACATATCGTTCAAGATCAAGCTGGAAAACCTCGACGACGCTCGCAAGGGCCTGCGTCTGGGCAAATACGACCTCGTCATCGAACCGGACGGCAAGGGAGGGGTCCAATACCTCTACGACCCAGCGCGTCCCGAGTGCGTGCTGGCGCGAACCCAAGTCAACGACGCTCTGCAGGCCGCCGCCGGTCGCAAAGACGCGGTGGCGACCTCGGTGGTAACTTCCTCCGAGCCGGGCTCACGCTATATCGATTTCCTGATCCCGGGACTGTTGGGCATGAACCTGATGAATTCCGGCATGTGGGGCATTGGGTTTGCGCTGGTCGACATGCGGCAGCGCAAGCTGCTTAAGCGTTTTGTGGGCACGCCCATGCGGCGCGGAGATTTTCTCATGGCCCTGGCCTCGAGCCGCCTGATCCTGATGATCATCGAGGTCGGTTTGCTGCTGGCCTTCGGCGTGATCTTCTTTCACATGCGCGTGCTGGGGTCGGTGTTCGCGATAGCTCTGATCGCGGCCATAGGCTCTCTCACGTTCGGCGGTGTCGGCCTGCTCACCGCCAGCCGCGCGCAAAAAATCGAATCCGTCAGTGGCCTCATCAACCTCGTGATGATGCCCATGTGGATTTTTTCCGGAGTGTTCTTCTCGTATGAGAGGTTTCCCGCAGTCATCCAGCCGCTGATCAAAGCGCTGCCGCTTACTGCGTTGAATGACGCGCTGCGCGCCAGCATCCTGGAGGGAACGCCTCTACTGCAGCAATGGCCACGCTTGCTCGTAATGGTCCTGTGGGGAGGGATCTCATTCGTACTGGCGTTGAAGTTGTTCCGCTGGACTTAGCGCAGCCCTTTCCGCTAAGTACCGCGGAATCAACAGCGGCATTCATGTGTACATACAAAATTGACAGCACAAAACGTTCCTGAAGGAACACTTCTCCAATTTGCAGACCACCTCGGTGGTTTTTCGGCAGCCTTTTAATGCCCCGCGGCCACCAGGTCGCCGGGCCCGGAACCGCCGGGTGGCTGCGGCACGTCCGGCGGCGCAATCGGCGGCGCGGGGGAGGCTCCATTCGCAGGCTGCGGCACGTCTTCGGAATCTTCGCCGGGACGGCGCAGGCTGGGAGCGTTTGGCTTGGGCTCAGCCGGTTCCGTCTTGGCTTCCTTCTCCGGCTTCTCGACCGTCATTTCCCTCTCGGTGCGAACGATCTTCTCGCCGCCCGCTCGCATGGTCTCGACGCGGACCACTTCATCGCCCACGAAGCGGACGAAATCCACATCCTGGGGCGGTTCGCCGTAAATCCATTCTTCGTAATCGGTTTCGCCGTCTTTCTCGCGCACTTTCTTGGGCGGCTTGCCCTTGGCGTGCAGCACCATTTCCGGGCTCATCCCGACCAGAACATGGTGCGCCACGATGGCCGCTTTCACCTTGGGCGGCAGCGTGTCGAGGTAGGCCTGTTCCTTATTTTGCGCTTTGAAGTCGAGCACAGGCATGAGTAACTCGCGCACCTGCTGCGCCGTGAGTTCAGGAACATAGCGATCGAAACACAAGTCGACAAACGATCCATGCGGATTCTCAATCGGCTGATCCGAGCCCGTCACGGGAACCCCGCCGGCGCCGGAAACTTCCACCCGCTGGTACCACTTCTTGCGGCGCACCGGTCCGCCGTTGATTTCAAAATGTATGTGGTCTTCTTTAATCTGCACAAAGGAGATATGCGCCGGGTCGCCCGGCTTCACCGCCGGTCCCCACAGTGCCATCTCTTGGCGCATCTGCTCGCCATTGGGCGAGATGACACCGTCCTTCAGTTTGAGTCCCTTGTTGCCCATGGGAAACCCGGTGCGCGCGTAGAAAAGCTGCGTCTCGAAATCTCGAATGATCTCCAGGCGTGTTTGTTTCGACATCCGCGGAGCGTGAGAGTTGGAAGCTTGCAGCGTGGAGCCAGAGGAAGTCTGCGCAGCCTGATCCGCTTCTGAGGGAGTCTGGGCGTTCGCGGCAACACCAGCGAGAAGGAAAAAGCAAACCAGCAGACCGGAACCGCGACGTTCCATAAAGCACCCCCGGGGCCGACTTGATGGCAATTATAACGCCACCGATTCGGCGAAAGCAGCCTAGACGAAGCAGGCTCGGGAGATTCCGCCTGGCTCAGGTTCAACCTAGCTCAGATTCAACCTAGCTCAGGTTCAACGCCTTCTTGATGGTGCCGCGCTCTTGCTGGATTTTTTCTTGCAGCAGCGTGATGGCGTAGATGAGCTGCTCCGGCCGGGGCGGGCAGCCAGGCACGTAAATATCAACCGGGATGACTTGATTGACGCTCTGCACCAGCGCATAGTTCTGGAACACGCCACCCGAAGTTGCGCAGGCTCCCATGGAAATCACCCACTTCGGCTCCGGCATCTGCTCCCACAACTGGCGAATGACGGGCGCCATCTTGTTCGACACGCGCCCCGCGATAATCATGAGATCACTCTGCCGCGGAGAAGGACGAAACACTTCGGCTCCGAAGCGGGCAATGTCGAAGCGAGCCGCGCCCATCGACATCATTTCGATGGCGCAACAAGCCAGACCAAATGTCATGGGCCAAATGGAGCCCTTGCGCATCCAGTTCACCGCTGAATCAAGCTTGGTCAGGATCAGGCCCTCAGGCGTGGCATTGCCAAAGGTCAGGTCCTTGACGACCTTCTTGCCATTTTCTGCGTCAATGTAGGGGCCGAAATTGAGCTCAGGAGCCATAGGGGTATTCTAAACCACGGAGGGCACATGAGGGCACGGAACGCTGCGACCGTGGGCGGGCGTTTGGGTGCTACGGCTGATTACAACAGTCACGGACGTAAGCTGACGCTCAATGCGGCATGGGGGATCAATAGCCTGGCCCCTACGCAGCAAGACTTTAGGGCTTCACGCGAAATTTTGTGTTGCTGGTCAACGTGCCGGAGGGTAAGACGACCGTCACATAACCGCTGGTCGCCCCCTCGGGCACTGTGGTAGTAATCTCGGAAGACCCGACAACGCTGAACACGGCCGCCGTGCCGTTGAAGCTCACCTTGGTCGCACCCTTGAGAGCGGTTCCGAGGATGATGACGGGCGCGCCTTCCTTGCCCGAGGTTGTCTGCGTTTTTACAAAGTGGTTAAGCCCCAGGGAGAGACGGAATACAGTGCCATCGCCGGCGATCCCACCCGCGGACGCTGTGCCGTAGAAATCTCCGTTGGTGGCCTGTATCAACCCACCGTAGGGGCTGGCTCCGTTCGTTACATCGAAGCTATAAGTTGTGAGCTTTCCGGCCGGCGTTAATTTGAATACTGCGCCGTCGTTGTTGGCTCCGCCACTGACGGTGGTGCCATAGAAATTTCCGTCGGTCGCCTGGATCAGCCCCGAGTAGGGATTGGCGCCATCGGCCCCGGAGAAGCTGTACAGAGTAGTCAGTTTCCCGCTGGGCGTGATCTTGAAGACGGTGCCGTCGTTATTGGCCCCGCCAACCTCGGTGGTCCCGTAGAAGTCCCCGTTCTGAGCTTGCACCAGCGTAGCGAGAGGGTTCTTGCCGTCAGCACAGCTGGCATTCGAACAAAAGTTGTAGAGTGTGGTCAACGCGCCCCCAACCGTAATCTTGAATACGGTACCGCCGCTGTTGGCTCCTCCAGCCTCTGTGGTTCCGTAAAAATTCCCGTCTGTCGCCTGAATCAGGCCGCCCCACGGGAGCAAGCCATCGGCACAGGTTGCGGAGGAGCAAAAACCGTGGAGCGTGTTCAGCGCGCCTCCGGGTGTGATTTCGAAGATAGTGCCACAGCCGCTGCAGCCGGCAGTCGGCTCGCCGCCACTGTAAGTCGTGCCGAAGAAATCCCCGTCCGTGCCCTGCACCAGGGTGGAATAGAGAGCGCTGCCATCGGTCCCCAGAAAGCTATGGAGCGAAGTGACCGCACCCTTTGCGGTCATTCCGAAAACTGTGCCGTCGCCATTCGTACCGCCAAAGAAAGTTGTTCCGTAGAATTGTTCATCCGTGGCCTGAATGAGACCTCCTCCCGGGGAATTGCCGTCGGTGTCGACAAAGCTATGCAGAGTGGTCAGCTTGCCCGCCGGAGTGATTCTGAACGTGGTCCCACAACCGGCGACAGTATTAGTAGTACAGTCGCTGACGCCGCCTGCGATGGTCTCCCCGTAAAAATTCCCATCGATCCCTTGAACGAGGCCGTTGAAGTTTATCGGTGTAGCGCCGTCGGCACAGCCGGCCTTGGAGCAAAAACTGTAGAGCGGTGTGAGAGTCTGTGCAAAAGAAACGATGGCTGTGCTGACGAAGAAAACGAGCAAAGCGCAGATAGCCGATCCAAACTTGGGACCGCAGCAGCGGGCAAAGCAAAATCGACGCATGGCGCTCCTTCGTGGGCTGGGAGGAACAATCAGCGCAGAGACACGCGGAATTGTGCCTCCATGGAACAAGCCTGTCAATATGAAGGATTTTGCAACTTAGATAGCGTCACATTGCGATCCACCGAGCGATGCGGCCCCCCTCCAACTAAGTCTTCTCTTTGCCAGTCCTCTACGGATTCACCACGATCTTCCCGAACATCTGGCTCTTCTCCAGATATTCATGTGCCGCGCGCAGATCCCTCAGCGGAAACACGCGATCCACCACCGGCCTCAGCCGCCCCGCGAAAACATGGCCGAGCACTTCGTGCAGATCGGCCATCGTCCCCATGTAGGAGCCGAGCAGCGTCAGTTGCCGTGCGAACAGATGGCGCAGATCGATTTTCACTTCGGGACCGGTGGTCGCGCCACAAGTCACCAGGGTGCCGCTCGACTTCAGCGACTTCACACTTTCGTCCCAGGTGGCTGCACCCACGTGTTCGACCACGATATCCACGCCTTCCTTGTTCGTGATCTTGCGGACTTCCTCGGAAATTTTCTGCTGGTAGTGATTGATGCCGAAATCGGCGCCCAGCGCGCGCGCCTTTTCCAGCTTGGCTTCGTCCCCGGCGGTCGTGATCACGCGGCAATGAAAAAGTTTCGCGATCTGGATGGCGGCGATGCCCACGCCCGAACTCGCCCCCAGCACGAGCACGGTTTGCCCGGGACGCACTCCCGCCCGCGTCACCAGCATGTGCCACGCGGTTACGAAGACCAGCGGCACGCTGGCCGCCTGGTTGAAATCAAGCGTATCGGGAATCGCAATCACGCTCGCCGCCGGAACCGCAATCAACTCGCAGTTGCCGCCGTCCACCGCGTTCCCCAGCACGGTAAATTCGCGGCACTGGTTTTGCAGGCCGGCGACGCACTTCGGACAATGCCCGCAGAAATGCATGGGCGCAAGCAACACGCGCTGCCCAGCCTTGAATCCCCCGACCGGAAATTCGCCGACGTACTCGCCCAGTTCCACGATCTCTCCGGCGATATCGCTGCCGAGAATGTGCGGCAGCTTCACGCCGGGCAGTCCCTTGCGAACCCACACATCGAGATGATTCAGTGCGCAGGCGCGTACCCGCACCAGTACTTCATCTTTTCGCGGCCGCGGATCGGCTACGTCTTCGTAAGTAAGAACTTCCGGCCCACCGAACTGATGAATGCGAACAGCTTTCATAAGACTTTCTCCCGGTAGCTTTGACACGCTACCACAAGCGAGTTGCCCGGATGGGGAATTCCAAATCCGGAATCCGCCGCGAAATTTATTGAACTACCCGCTTGAATTCGTGACGTCCAGCGCAGGATTCTCTTGGCAAGCCGAAGGTCTAGAGGGTGTTACCGGTGGGTACTGGACACGGCTTGCCAAGCCGGTGAGTGGCTTCATCAGCCATTGCAGTTCGACTCTGCCACCCTCTGTGCTCCACTCACCGAAAAGTAAGCTTGACAATGGCTTCGCGCGGAGTGACGATTAAGGTGCTTGGCAGGCCGTCTCGTACTTAACTGGTTTAGCGCAAACTGCCCTGGGAGTGATGACCCCGGGGCTTTTGCTTGTCCGGATTGACGCCCTCCTTATAACCATCTGATAATCATGGTCTCGGCAGTGTCGACGCTCGCCCCATGGATATTTACGAACAAATCGTGCAACTCCGCCGCGACGGCCGCCGTGGAGCGGTCGCGACCATCGTCAACGTGCGCGGATCGATCCCGTCGTTCCGCACAGCGAAGATGCTGGTCCGCGACGACGGCTCGATCGTCGGCACCATCGGCGGAGGCTGCGTCGAGGCCGACGTGTGGCAGGCCGCGCGCGAGGTCATGGAATCCGAGAAGCCGCGCACCCTCACGTTCGATCTGAACCAGGATCCCAAGTACGATACCGGCCTGGTCTGTGGCGGTACTCTTGAGATATTTATCGAGCCGATATTACCTCCAGCGTTACTCTATGTTTTCGGCGCAGGCCACGTAGCCGTCAATCTTTGCCAAGCCGCCGCCAACGCCGGATTCGACGTCATCGTTACCGACGATCGCTCTTCCTACGCCACCTCCGAACGTTTCCCTGCCGCCCGCGAAGTGCACGCGCTGGATTTTGACCACGCTACCCAGAAGCTCGATCCCAACGAATCCTCGAGCATCGTGATCGTAACCCGTGGCCATCGCGACGACATGCGGGTGCTACGGTGGGCCGTGCAAACGCGCGCCCGCTACGTCGGCATGATCGGCTCGAAGCGCAAGGTCATCGAAATCTTCAAGACACTACAGAAGGAAGGCATCCCCGCGGCTCTGTTCGACCGCGTTTATGCTCCGGTCGGACTCGACATCGGCGCAATTACGCCGGAAGAAATCGCAGTGGCCATCACCGCGGAGTTGATCGCCGTCCGCCGTCATGCTGGCGCTGCCCTGCCTCATATGAGCTGGTTTAAAGCGGCACAGAAAAATTCGGAGCAGAGTAATTCGGATGAAAGTTCCGCCCCCGCTGCCGACGCCCTCAAGGACAGCGAACAGCAGTACTGATTTCCCCCCGCCACCTCACTGACATTCCCCTGGCTTTCTGCTATTGTCCGAGACATGACCCGCGCGCCCAGTTTCGCCGGAGTGATTCTCGCCGCAGGCGAATCCTTGCGCATGGGCGCGGACAAGGCTCTCCTGCCCTGGCCTCCAGCCCTCGAAGGGCAACCGCGAACGACAGATACGTTTCTCTCCGCCACCATCCGTTCGCTCTCCCTCTCCACCGACTTCATCGTCGTGGTTGCGGGCAAGAACCAAGCCGCAATCGCGCCGGTGGCCTACTCGGATGGCGCATCGATCATCGTCAATCCAGACCCCGACCGCGGCCAGTTCAGTTCTTTGCAAATCGGCCTGCATGAAGTTCTCAATCGCGGCCGTGACGCCGCGATCATTACCCTGGTCGACCGTCCTCCGGCGAACCCAGCTACCATTCAGATTCTTCGCGAAGCCTTCGCAGCCAGCGGGAACGACACGTGGGCGGTCGTGCCGGAATTTTCCGGTAAGCACGGTCATCCTTACATTGTGGGCCGTGAATTGATCGAAGCTTTCCTGCAGGCTCCGGCCACTTCCACGGCTCGCGACGTCGAGCATGCGCAGCAGCAGCACATCGTCTACATTCCAGTCGACGATCCCCTGGTAGCTCTGAATATCAACACGCCAGACGACTACGCCAAACTCGCTGCGTTATCATCCTGAGTCCGCGCGGCTTCGTGCCTTCTTTGCGTCCTTCGCGGATTTTCTTGGCGAACGTTGCGGTTAAAAGCTCTTACAGCGGGAGACCACAGATCCATGCCTGACACATCCTCTGATTTCCTCGATTCCGTTCTCCGCCTCAAGCCGCTGGTCGCCGCTTTTGATTGCGATGGCACGCTTTGGTCGGGCGACGCCGGCGTGACTTTTTTTGACTGGGAGATCAAAAAAGGCATTGTCTCCGCCGAAGTCGCGACTTCCATGCGCGCGCGCTACGCCGACTACAAGGCCGGCAACGTCAGCGAAGACGACATGTGCGGCGAGATGGTTACCATGCACTGCGGACTGCGGGAATCCGCGCTGATGGACGCTGCCGAGGAATTTTTCAACCACGCATTTCCCGGCAAAATTTTCCCCGAGATGCGCGAACTGGTGCAACGGCTGCAAAAAGCCGGATGTGATGTGTGGGCCGTTTCAAGTTCCAACGAGTGGGTGATCCGCGCCGGGATGAAACATTTCGGCATCCCCGAGAATCGCATCCTCGCTACCGCCATCGAAATTCACGACGGCATCATCACCGGCCAACTCATCCGCATCCCATCAGGCGCGGGCAAGCCCCAGGCTCTTCGCGAAGTCGTGAAGAAGGATGTGGACGCGGGGTTCGGCAATTCGCGTTGGGACGCCGAAATGCTCGCCATGGCCAAACACGGTTTCGCCGTGAACCCGAACCCAGATCTCGAAGCCACGGCTCGCCAGCGCGGTTGGACGGTTTATTTTCCCGACGGCATGCGCCCCGCGGCCGCTCCGCCCCACGCGTGAGTGAACTCGCGCACGCTGCTCCGATTTACAATCGAGCGGCATGTATTCCCAGCAGATGCTCGACCATTTTCAGAATCCCCGCAACGCGGGCGAGGTTCCCGGCCCGGACGCGACGGCGGAGGTCGAGAATCCTGCGTGCGGAGACATTCTGCGCCTCACGCTGAAAGTGAACAACGGTAAAATCATCGCCGCACGCTTCAAGGCCAAGGGATGCGTGGCCTCGATGGCCTGCGGCTCCGCCTTGACTGAAATCGTCAGCGGGAAGACAGTGCGCGAAGCGCGAGCTGTGCAAGTCGAGGAGGTCGCGGCCGCGGTCGGAGGCTTGCCTCAGGCATCGGCCCACGCCGCCCACCTTGCCCTGGATGTTTTATCGGCCGCGCTGAAACAACTCCCGCCGAGTCCGTGACCTAAAATCATGGCCTCGCCTCACACTCCTCAACGCATCGTTTGTCTGCAGCCCAGCGCTACGGTCATCCTCGCAGCCATCGGCGAACTTGCGACGCCGTCGAATGCACAAGTGTATTGCGCCGATAGTTCCGGAATTCATCCGCTCGTCTGCGAAGATTATCGCAACGCACCCGCGCCCACGCTGCTTCAGGGCCTGGATGCGACGGTTTTCGTCATTCATCCTGAACTTTTCCAGGGCTCAAATGCTGTCAGCACGAAAGGAATCCGACAGATTACCGCCGTTCCGCGGTCCCAACTCAAAAATAGCCTGGTCTGAGGTAAGATTTTTCTTATGCCCGTAACCGCCAGAATGGAAGAGCTCCGCAACGAAATGACCGAACTCGCCGCGGCTGCGCCCACGGCTCAAGACCTGATGCAGAAGATGGTCAAGCTGCTGCACGATCGCATGTTGAAATACAACTGGGTCGGTTTTTATTTGCTGGAGCCAGGTGCGCAGCCGCCCATGCTGGGGCTGGGTGCCTTCGAGGGCGCCATGACCCCACACACGCGAATCCCCCTCAACCAGGGCATTTGCGGCGCGGCAGCGTCGAGCGGCAAGACGGTAGTGGTCGATGACGTCAGCAAAGATGCGCGCTACCTAGCCTGCTCGCTCGAAACCAAGTCTGAAATTGTTGTGCCCGTATTTGCCCACGGCAAAGTCGTTGGCGAATTGGATATCGATAGCCACTTCCCCGCTGCGTTTGCTCCCGACGATCAGAGCTTCGTCCAGCACTGCGCCGCCCTGGTGGGGGCGAAGTTCGAAAAGTCGGGTCGCTGAGCGTCGAACGATCACCGTTCAAGATGAGCGTCCAAAGTTGAGCGTCAAATGATGAGCGTCAAAAGATGAGATTCGAAAAAGGCACGGTTCGCGCGCCGGAGATGGGACGGCTCCGGCTGAATTCTCCGCCGCCGGATGTAAACCGATGAAGCGCGTGGTCGCGGCTCTGATCCAGAAGGAAGGCAAGCTCCTGGTGTGCCAGCGCACGCGCCACCAGACCATGCCCTTGAAGTGGGAATTTCCCGGCGGAAAGATTGAGGAAGGCGAACAGCCCCGCGATGCGCTGCGCCGCGAACTGGAAGAAGAGCTGGGAATCCTGGCCACCATCGGCGACGAGATCGCCCGCATCCAGCACGAGTATCCCAACGGCGGCATGGTCGAATTGCGCTTCTACATCGTCCGCGAGTATCAGCGGGAGATCGAAAACCGCATCTTCCGCGAGATTCAATGGTCAGGAGTAAAAGATCTCCCCGCCTACGACTTCCTGGAAGCCGACCGCACGCTGGTCAACGACCTAGCAGCAGGAAAACTGCTGTAACGCTCGTGTAGGACGGACACTCTTGTCCGTCGCTTTTGACCTTGTTCTTCAACTCCGCCTGAAAACGTCAAAGTCAAAGGCGACGGACAAGAGTGTCCGTCCTACAGAGCTCGACAGCGCCTCGGAAGAAAGCCGAAGCCCGATAGCCAAAGCCCGAAGCCCGCCTCACCTCAGCGTCCAGAACCATGCAACGGTCAGCCCGATCATCACGACCGTGGTCAACCACGCTACCGCGTTGAAAAGTCGAGTGTTTACGTACTCGCCCATCAGTTCTTTCTTGTTGATCAGCAGCAGCATGAAGATCAGGACGAACGGCAGAACCACGCCATTCACCACCTGCGACAGGACCGCGATTTTCAACAGCGGCAGTCCCGGAATCAGCACGACCGCTCCGCCGGCCGCAATCAGCAGCGTGTAAAGCCAATAGAACGCCGGCGCCTCGCTAAACTTTTGCCCTACGCCAGATTCGAAACCCAGTCCTTCACACACGGTGTAGGCCGTCGAAAGCGGCAGGATCGACGCCGCAAACAAAGACGCATTGAACAGCCCGACCGCAAACAAAATATAGGCGTAATCCCCTGCCAGCGGCTTCAGCGCCTGCGCCGCATCCGCCGCAAAGCGAATGTCGCGCACTCCGTGGACATAAAGCGTTGCCGCGCAGGCCACAATGATGAACCAGGCCACCACATCGGTGAAAATGCAGCCCGTGATCACATCGAGTCGCGAAGCCTTGTATCCCCGCTTGGTGACGCCTTTTTCCACGATGGAAGATTGCAGGTAAAACTGCATCCAGGGGGCGATCGTGGTGCCCACAACTCCAATCACCATATAGAGATAGGCCTGATCGCGAAAGGCGCGCAGCGCCGGCGGCTTGAACGTGGCGATGGTTGCCTCTCGCCATGCCGGATGCGCCTTCACACCCGCAATAATGTAAACGACATAGAAGAACGACGCGGCCAGAAATACTTTCTCCACGCTCTTATATTGCCCTTTCACCACAATCAGCCACACGATCACCGCGCAGATCGGCACGGTCGCGAACCGGGAAAGTCCGAACAACTCCAGGCTGGTCGCTATCCCGATGAATTCAGTCACGACGTTACCGAAGTTGGTGATGAGAATTCCGAGCATCATGAAAAAAGTGATGCGCAGCCCGAACTCTTCTCGAATCAAGTCGCTCAGCCCCTTGCCGGTGACGGCGCCCATGCGGGCGGACATTTCCTGCACCACGATCAGGGCGAGGGTAATAGGAATCAGGGTCCAGAGGAGGAGATGTCCAAACTGCGCGCCGGCCTGGGAGTAGACGAGGATGCCCCCGGCATCATTGTCGACGTTTGCGGTAATGAATCCCGGTCCGACTACGGCAAAGAACAGCAGGATCCGGATCTTCGAGCGTCTCAGAAACTTCATGCGTGTGTTTCGCAAACATAGGGATGGAACGAACAGCAGCTAACAAACGACGCCACAGAATAAACGCACTCGCAGCCTAAGACCAAAGAAAAAGCGGTTCATAAGCAGAAAAAAATGGAGGGACGAACCCGTGTGCTCAACTGCACCGGAAAAACGAAAGAGTATGGTCGAAGCCTGATAGCCGAAGCCCGGCTACAACTTTGCCCGGAGCATGCTGATTACGTCGTCCGAGGTGATCACGCCGGTCAGCTTATTGTGCTCATCCACCACGGGCATCATCAGCAGGTTGTATTTGTCGAACAATTCCGCGACCTCGTTCTCGCCGACGCCTTCATGACTCAGGATGAGCGGTTCCTGGGTCAGCGACAGCATGGGGGTCGCCGGTTCCGCGAGCACAATCTTGGCCAGCGGCACGGCTCCCACTAACGTTCCATGGGAGTCGACCAGGTAAATGGTGCTGACGGCTTCCACTCCACCTTCGAAATGGCGCATGGAATCGACGGCGTTTTGGACGGTGGCCGTGACCGGCAGCGCCAGGAACTCGGTGGTCATGCGGCCGGCGGCGGTTTCTTCTCCGTGCTCGAGCAGTTCGACAACATCCTGGCGCTCTTCCGGCTCCATCTGCACCAGGATTTGTTCGGTGCGGTCTTCCGGCAGGTCGCCCAGCAGGTCGGCGGCGAGGTCGGGGCGCATTTCCTCGACGATGTCGGCCGCTCGCCCGGAATCGAGCGACTCGACGATCGACTTCTGCACCTTTGGTTCGAGTTCTTCCAGCGCCTCGGCGGCTACGTTCTCATCCAGCGTCTGGAAAACTGCCTGGCGCTCATCGGGGGCCAGATCTTCCACGATGTCGGCAATGTCGGCGGGATGCAGCTTGGCCAAGCCTTCATTCGAGATCTTCAGCTTCACGCGGCGCGCCGGATCGGTCTCGATCAGGTCGACAAAATTCCAGGGAATGGTGCGGGGCGGAATTCTGCCCAGCAAAGTGTGCAGTGCCGCCCGCGGTGCCACCCCGCGCAGCAGGCGCCGGACTGCCCCGCGCGCGCCCACATCCACCGAGAGGACGCGCAGGACGGCGTGAACTGGCTCGTTCGGTGCGGCCGCTTTCGGCGTATCCACCATCAGGTCTACGTCATTGACGCGCACCACTTTGCGCCCGTTGATGTCGATGACCTGCTGATCGAGCAAGTCGCGCTCCAGCAGAAACAATCCTTCCGCGCCGTTCGCGACTGCCCAGTCTGCCGAGTTGGTCGCGCTCCGCACTCCGCCATTGATGCCAGATACGGCTGCCAGCGGGAGCACGCGATTGCCCGACTTGGTTTTCACGATGAACGACGCGATTCGGGAACGATCTTCCTGCGGGGCCAGGGTTACCTCGCGCACACGTCCGCTTGCCGCGCCAGACGGGTCGTACACCGTGGCGCCTAACAGTTCGCTCAAGGCAAGCGTGTTCATCCCGCTAGAGAATACCCAAGTCGCGGGGGAAGCGGAAGTATGAAAACAGGGGTCAGGGGCAGGGGTCGCTGGTCCGGATCGGACGCCGCGGTCCAACGCGTGATTCAGAGCTTGGTGGCCGGAACCGTTCGCGCGTCCGCCCCGTATAATAACTAGAGTGCGGCTTATCTTCGATATTTTCGGCCAGACCCTGCGGACGCTCTGGGCGCATAAGCTGCGCTCGTTCCTCACCATGTTCGGGATTGCCTGGGGCGTTGGTTCCCTGCTCCTACTGGTGGGCCTGGGCGAGGGCTTCCGTTCGGGCAACCGCAAGCAATTCGATTCCCTGGGCGAAAACGTGATGTTTATCTGGTCTGGCCGGGCTCCGGTGGTGCAGGGCAGCTTCACCGCATTGCGCCAGTATTACCTGACTTATCGCGATTACGAGGACATTCTGCACGAGTGTCCCAGCGTGGCGGCGGCTGCTCCCGTCATCCGGCGCAGCGACATTCGCGCGGTCAGCGATTTTTACCAATCCAGTGGCCCGATCATGGGAGTTCCGGCCATGTTCAGCAAGATCCGCTACTTGCCCATGAATGAAGGCCGCTGGCTCAATGACATGGACGATCAGCAGAAACGTCCGGTGATCGTGCTGGGCGATGAAGCGCGGCGCACGATGTTCCTGGGACGTCCGGCGGTGGGTAGCACGGTTCTGCTGAACGGCATCCGCTTTGAGGTGATTGGAACGCTCGCACGCATCGGCCACGGCGACAACGTGAACCAGAATCTGCAAAGCTACGTGCCGTTCAGCGTGATGCACGAATATTTTCGTCCCACCAACGTCGGCATCGCTCCGGACGTAATTTCGTTCATTAACTACCAGCCTCGCTCGCGCGCGCTACACGAAACGGCGCAGCAGGAAGTCCATAAGATCATTGCCCGCAATCATGGCTTCGATCCGGACAGTCCCGACGCGTATGACGAATGGGACACGATCAAGACGGTCGACCAGATCGGCAAGATATTCGACGCCATGAACATGTTCCTGGGCAGCGTGGGACTGGTCACGCTGGCGCTGGGGGCGATCGGCATCATCAACATCATGCTGGTCGCCGTGGCCGACCGCACGCGCGAAATTGGATTGCGCAAGGCGATCGGAGCCACCAACAACAGCATCATGTTCCAGTTTTTTGTGGAAGGCGCGTTCCTGACGCTGGTGAGTGGAGGCATTGGCATTGGGGGCGCGGCCGGACTGATGGCCCTGCTTTCGGGAGTCGACCTCGGCCAGGGATTTGATCCGCCGAAGCTGGTGGTATCCACGGCGGTTCTGGCGATTGTTTCATTGGGCATTGCTGGAATCGCGGCGGGACTCTATCCCGCGCGCCGGGCTGCGTTGCTGGAACCAGTCGAGGCGTTGCGCAAGGAATAATATGCATAAACCACCGGATGAAGTTCCCGAGCACCGCAGGCGTTTCGAATTACCGGCGTTCGCCGCCTACGGCGACCTGCTGACCCAAGCCTATTCGGCCATGCGCCACGACCTGCGCAAAACCCTGTTGACCATGGCGGGGATGGCGTGGGGCATCGCTACTGTGGTGCTTCTGCTGGCGTATGGCAACGGTTTTGCCCACGCCATTGAAACCATCTTTGAAAGTTTTGGCGCCACGGCAGTGGGCGTTTTTCCGGGACGAACTTCGCAGCAGGCGGGCGGAAACAAAGCGGGAATGCCCATCCGCTTTACCAGCGATGATGTCGAACTCCTGCGTAACAACATTCCTCTGGCTCGGCACGTGGTGCGCATGGGGCAGAAGGATTCGACGGTGCAGAACGACAACCGCTCGTTTACTTTCCCGGTGATGGGCCTCGATCCGGCAATCCAGCAAATCTGGAACCTCGATATCGAGCAAGGGCGTTTTATCAATGACGCCGACAACATGCAACACGGCCTCTACGCGGTGCTTGCCTCCGAGGCGCGCGACAAACTTTTTTCCGGCATGCCCGCGGTCGGGCAATCCATTCGAATCGACGGCGTGACGTTTGAAGTCATCGGCGTCGGCAAGCCGAGGATGCAGGAAGGCGATAACGACAACAACCGCGTCGTCTACATCCCATACAACTCCTTCGATGTGCTCAAAGATAACCACTACATCGACGGCATGTGGCTGGATTCCGCGGGCCTCGATCACGACAAGATGGCGAAAACGATTAAAGACTCGCTGGCCGCTGCCCACGGGTTCAAGCCGGACGATCCGCGAGCCGTCTTCGTGTTCGACGCGCAAAAACAGCTCTCGCAGTTCGACATCATCTCGACTGCGCTGAAGGTTCTGCTCGCTTTTATCGGGACGGTCACGCTGGGCATTGGCGGCGTGGGCCTGATGAACATCATGCTGGTGTCGGTAACGCAGCGCACTCGCGAAATCGGCGTGGAAAAAGCGCTGGGGGCGCGGCGGCACGACATTCTGTTTCAATTTCTCGCCGAAGCCATGGTGATCACCGCGGCTGGCGGCGTTCTCGGAATCGCTCTGTCATACGCTGTTTCGTTAGCCGCGGGGCGGCTCACGTTCTATAGCGCACTGGCCAAGCACGCCGAGGCTGCAGATATTCGGCTGATTGTTTCACCCGGCATCCTGATCGTGGCAACGGGGATTCTGGCCGTGGTGGGCGTCGTGAGCGGCATGGTGCCTGCGCTGCGTGCGGCAAACCTCGACCCCATCGAAGCCTTGCGCTACGAATAAGTCACGACCGCGTGTAATGCCGCGCTGATTGCGCTCACTCGGCGCGCTATTGGCGCGCTGAGGCGAAAAGCCGGGTGCTATTCTTTTCCTGATGTCCGATTCCATCCTGACTCTTGCGGCGCCTCCGGCGGATGCGCGGATCGCTTACGGTTCGGATCCGAATCAGTTTTTCGACCTTCGCCTGCCGAAGGACGATCCGGCTAAGAACCAGAAGAAACTGAAGGGCGCTTATCCTCTCGTCATCAACATCCACGGGGGCTACTGGCGAGCTAAATACAACCTGGATCACGCGGGCCATCTTTGTGCGGCGCTGACAGCCAAAGGTCTGGCGACCGCTAACCTTGAATACCGCCGCGTAGGGAACGAAGGCGGAGGCTGGCCGAACACGTTCACCGACATCCGCAGCGCTTACAACTTTCTTCTGCAAAGCGCTAGCCAGCATAATCTTGACTCACGGAGATTTCTGATCATGGGCCACTCCGCCGGGAGCCAGCTTGCGCTTTGTCTGGCAGGTCATGAACCCAGCGTCACGCGGGTCGTATCACTCGCCGGCGTCGTCGATCTGCAGCGGGCTTACCAGCTGCACCTTAGCAATGACGCCGTGGTCGAGTTCCAGCACGGCACGCCGAGCCAGGTCCCCGAGCACTACCGGGAAGCCGATCCCATGCAGCTTTCTATTCCCCGGGCCCGCCAGTGGCTGATTCACGGCTCGGTGGACGATGTTGTTCCGTCCGCGTTCAGCCGCGATTACGTTGCGGCGAAGCAAGAACGGACCGGCAAAGGAAAAGAAGACGTGCACCTGCTGGAGATTCCGGAGGCAGGTCATTTCGACTTGATTGACCCGCGAACGCCGGCATGGAAACAGGTCGAACCGGCCGTTCTCGATCTCCTGAATCCCTTATAATCGTCCGTCTATTATCGTGCGTCACCCCGGGAGAATCCTTTGCCCTTCGACGACCTCCGCCAGTGGATCGCCGCGCTCGAGCGCGCCGGCGAACTGAAGCGCGTCCAGACCGAAGTCGATCCCATACTCGAGATCGCCGAAATCACCGACCGGGTGAGCAAGATGCACAGGTGGGGACAGCCGCCCTCGGCTGTCCGGCCGGGCGAAGCCCGGCAGTTTTCCGCCGGCGGCCCAGCCCTTCTTTTCGAAAACATCAAGAACCATGCCGGCGCGAAAGTTCTCATCAACCAGTTCGGCTCCGAAGCCCGCATGAAGCTGGCTCTCGGCGTCTCGTCTCTCGACGAAATCGCCGATCGTATCCGCGTCTTCATGGACGTGAAATCGCCGCAAGGTTTTCTCGACAAAATCAAAATGCTTCCCATGCTCGCCGAGATGGGTAAGTTCTTCCCCAAGATTGTTGCCACCGGTCCCTGCAAAGAAGTGATCAAGCGCGATAATTTTTCTCTGCTCGATTTTCCAATTCTGCAATGCTGGCCGCAAGACGCCGGCCGCTTCATCACCCTGCCCTGCGTGACCACGCGCGATCCCAAGTCCGGCAAGCGCAACCTGGGCATGTACCGCATGCAGGTATACGACGAGCGCACCACCGGCATGCACTGGCAGCGCCAGAAAATCGGAGCCGAGCATTACCGCGAAGCCCTGCGCCGCGCCGCACAAAAACCTGACTCAGAAAAAAGTGTGGGTGCCCCACTTCTCCCCTCTTTTGGGAGAAGTGGGAGTTCCACATCCGTCGACATCATGGCGCGCAGCTCCGGCGGCTCCGTCCTCGCCGAGGGCGACCGCCCCAGCGGCAAAATGGAGGTCGCAATCGCCATCGGCACCGACCCCGCCGTGACGTTCTCGGCCATCGTCCCTGCGCCGCCCGACGTCGAGGAATATCTCATCGCCGGCTTCCTGCGCGGCGCTCCCGTGGAGCTCGTGAAATGTGAAACTGTCGGCCTCGAAGTTCCAGCCTCCAGCGAGATCGTCCTCGAAGGCCACGTGCACCTCGACGAACTCCGCACCGAGGGCCCGTTTGGCGACCACACTGGCTTCTACTCGCTGGAAGATCTCTATCCCGTCTTTCACCTCACCTGCGTCACGCATCGCAAAGATCCCATCTACGCCACCACGATCGTGGGCAAACCGCCGCAAGAGGACGCTTACATGGGCAAGGCGGTCGAGCGAATTTTCCTGCCGCTGATGAAGCTGACTATCCCGGAACTGGTTGACATCAACCTGCCCGTTGAAGGCGTGTTCCACAATCTGATGATCGTCTCCATCAAGAAGTCGTATCCCGGGCAAGCGCGCAAGGTGATGAACGCGGTCTGGTCGCTGGGCCAGGCCATGTTCACCAAATGCGTCGTCGTGGTTGACGAAGACGTCGACGTGCAGAATCTCGCCGACGTTACGCTCAAGGTCTTAAACCATATCGACCCGGAGCGCGACATTCAATTCATGCTCGGTCCAGTCGATTCGCTCGACCACGCTTCGCGTCTGCCGAACTACGGGTCGAAGATGGGGATTGACGCTACACGCAAGTGGGCGAGTGAAGGGTTCACGCGGCCGTGGCCGGATGAGATTGTGATGGACGCGAGAACGAAGGCGCTGGTGGATAGCAAGTGGAAGGCGCTGGCTCAGGAGCTAGGGATCAAGTAGGCGCGAAAACATGGGAACAGGTTCCCGGAAAGAAAACTCGGGCCTCAGGGTGACAGACCTGAGGGATAACCGGCGAAACTCGTGTCACAGGTTAGGTTAGCAGCTCGAATGGTCTACCTAACCGGTAACATGGCGATCTCCGGTTAGATATCCGTTTGAGGTCCGGTTGGACAACGGGACTCGGATGAAAACCTCACGGGCGAGGCGCCCGTGGCCACACGAGTTGTGCCGCTAGCCGGCACAATCTGTGGTGCTTTCATAGCCCCGGCATTGCAGCACGGGCAATCGCGGGTACTTCGGAAATGTTGGATCAGCGGCGGAGCGTTCGCACAAATAAAACTTCGATCCGCGATCCGACTCCACAACCCGCATGAGGCGGCAGTCGGAGCATAATCCGGCGCGGCTGCGTTTAGCTTCCCGATCTTCTCCAGTTCTGTCTTTGCCTTTGTCTGGTGGCACGGCGCGTCCTCAAACGCCGCCAAACGGCACGGCGACTGCCCCTTTCGGTATACTAATAGGGTATGCCGGTATTGAAGAACATTGCCGCGATCGCCAAGGGCATGAGCATCACTTTCATGGAGATGTTCCAGCCCACGACGGTGGAGAACTATCCCGACGGCAAGGGTCCGCTCAAGGGGGCGCGCTTCGAGGCGCGGTTCCGCGGAGCCCACGTGTTGCAGCGCGACGAGAACGGATTGGAAAAATGCGTGGCCTGTTTTTTGTGCGCCGCGGCCTGCCCTTCCAACTGCATCTACATCGAAGCCGCGGAGAATACGGCGGAACGCCGCATCAGTGGCGCGGAGCGCTACGCCAAGGTTTACAACATCGACTACAACCGGTGTATTTTTTGCGGTTACTGCGTAGAGGCTTGCCCCACCGACGCGATCACTCACGGGCACGGATTTGAGCTGGCCAGCTTCAACGCCAGCAACCTGGTTTACCGCAAGGAGCAAATGCTGGCCCCCCGGCCAGCACACATGGGTGCCAACGTGGTCTTCAACCAATCCGACGTGGATGGTGGCGCGCCCGCACAGTTTGTGGCAGGGAGTTAATCTTCGAGAGCTTCGAGTTTGAGAGCGCAATCCACACGCCGGTCCAGCGGGCCGGCGTTTGTGCATAAACCCCGTCGTTGGCCGGTAGTCGTTGGTCGTTCGCCGAAATCGAGCGGCCGCCGGACTGGCAGCAGCTTAGGGCCAACGACCAACGACCAACGACCAAGGACTGATGCCTGACTTTCTACAAATCGTAAAGCAACGCGTCGTGGTTTACGACGGCGCGATGGGGACCAACATCCAGAAGCGGAATCCTACCCTGGACGATTACTGGGGCAAGGAGAACTGCAGCGAAGTGCTGGTGCTGAGCCGTCCCGACATTATTCGCGACATTCATGCCGACTTTTTTCGCGTGGGCTGCGACATCGTCGAGACCAACACGTTCGGGGGAAGCGGAATCGTTCTCGGGGAGTTTGATCTTCGGGACCGGGTACATGAGATCAACCTGAAGGCGGCGCAACTCGCTAAGGAAGTGGCGCAACAGTTTTCCACCAAAGACAAGCCGCGGTTCGTGGCCGGGTCGATGGGGCCGACAACAAAACTGCCGTCACTGGGACACATCGGCTTTGACGCGATGGTGGCGTCGTACGAAGAGCAGGCTGCGGCGCTGATTGAAGGGGGCGTGGATGTGTTGCTGATTGAAACTGCGCAGGATCTGCTGCAGGCTAAGATCGCCACCATCGGCGTGTTGGAGGCGATGCGCAAGGCCGGCAAGCGCCTGCCTGTCACCGTGCAGGTCACGCTGCAGGAATCCGGCACCATGCTGCTCGGGACAGAGATCGGCGCCGCACTTACCGCTCTCGAACCGTTTGATGTGGACATCATCGGGCTGAATTGCGCGACTGGGCCGAAGGAGATGAACGACGCGGTGCGCTACCTCGCGTTGAATTCGACAAAAGAAGTGTCGGTTCTGCCGAATGCCGGGCTGCCGCATAACGAGGGTGGACACGCGGTGTACAAGCTCGCGCCGCAGGATCTCGCGGACTTCCACAAGCACTTTGTGGTCGATTACGGCGTGCGTATAGTCGGCGGATGTTGCGGGACCACTCCGGAACATCTCAAGGCGGTGGTCGATGCCGTCGCCGGCGTCGAACCGGCGAAGCGCGATGTGAAGCGCGTGGGCGCGGCTTCGAGCGCGTATACCACCGTACCTCTCGATCTGGAACCGAAACCACTGATCGTGGCCGAAGAAATGAACACTACGACTCGCGTCGAGCATTTCCGCAACCTGGTGCGCGGGAAAAAATACGACGACATTCTGGCGCTGGCCAAGAAACTGGTGAACGATGGCTCGCACATGCTCGATCTGTGCTGCGCCATCGTTGGCGAAGACGAGAAGGGCTACATCAGCACGATTCTTGAAAGAATCGCGACGCGCGTGCCCGCGCCGATTCTGGTGGATTCCACCGAAGCCGACGTGGTGGAAGAAGCGCTGAAGCGCATCCCCGGGCGCTCGATCATCAATTCCATCAATCTTGAGGACGGCGAGAAGCGAACGTCGAAAGTACTGCCCATGGCCAGGCGCTATGGTGCGGCCGTGATCGCGCTCACCATCGACGAAGACGGCATGGCGCTGACCGCCGACAAGAAGGTAGCGATCGCGCATCGCATTTTCGATCTGGCGACGAAAAAATATGGACTTGACGCGACCGATCTGATTTTCGACGCGCTCACCCTGCCTATCTCAACCGGACAGGAAGAATACCGCTCGGCGGGCATCGAAACGCTCAAGGCGGTCGAGCGCATCAAGAAGGAGTTGCCGGGGGTCAAGACGATTCTGGGCGTTAGCAATATTTCGTTCGGCCTGGATGCGTATCCACGGCGGGTTTTGAATTCCGTGTTCATGCACGAGGCGGTCGACCATGGGCTCGACATGGCCATCGTCAACTATACGAAAATTTATCCGCTCTACAAGATTCCGCAGGAAGAAGTGGATCTGGCGCGGAAATTGATTTACCAACAGGGCGACGGCCGGGATCCGTTGCAGATTTACATGGCGCACTTTGCAGGGATGAAAGGCAAGCCGGCGTCCTCGACCACAGCGCATGTGGATACGCTTTCGATTGAAGACAAGCTGAAATTTGCCATTATCAACGGCGAAAAATCGGTGGGCGAGGGTGCGCACAAGAAGCCGCTGGAAGCGTTGCTGGAAGAGGCGCTGGAGAACTATTCGCCTCTGGAGCTGATCAATACTGTTCTGCTCGACGGCATGAAAACGGTCGGCGATCTTTTTGGCGCGCGCAAGATGCAGTTGCCTTCCGTGCTTGATTCCGCGGGCGTGATGAAGGCCGCGGTGGCCTATCTCGAGCCGAAGATGGAGAAGAAGGCGGGCTCGCAGAAGGGCACGATCGTGCTCGCGACGGTGAAGGGGGACGTCCATGACATCGGCAAGAATCTGGTCGATATCATTTTGTCGAACAATGGATTTAAGGTGGTTAATCTCGGCATCAAGCAGCCGGGAGACACCATCATTAAGGCGGCACAGGAGCATTCCGCGGACGCGATCGGGCTGAGCGGACTGCTGGTGAAATCGACTCTGGAGATGAAGTATGTGATCCAGGATTTGCAACGCCAGAAGCTTGAGTTCCCCGTGATCTGCGGAGGTGCGGCGCTCACGCGCAAGTACGTGGAGGACGACCTGCGCCGGGAATACGCGAATGCGGTGTTCTATGCCGACGACGCGTTCGCGGGACTGCACATCATGGAAGACCTCATCACCGAAAACGGCGCGCGCCAGGCCCGCTTGACCGAGGGCCGCACGGTGAAGGAATACGCGAAGGCCGCGGCGGTCGACGAAGAAACCGGGCCGGTGTTTGCCGAAAGAAGTGCGGTGGTGGTCGATGCGCCGAACATTCCAGTGCCGCCGTTCTGGGGCGTGCAGGTGCGCAAAAATTACGACCTGGGCGAGATCTTCCAGTACATCAACGACACGGCGCTGTTCAAGAACCAGTGGCAGTTAAAGACCGCGTCGCAGGAAGATTACGTGCGGCTGGTGGAAGCAAAATTTCGTCCGATCAAGAAGAAGCTGCAGGATGAAGTTGCGGCGACGGGTTTGTTTGAGCCGGCGGTGGTGTATGGATACTTCCCTGCGCAGGGCGACGGGAATGACGTGGTGGTATACGAAGCTCCGAGTTCCGAGTCCCGAGTCGCAAGTGAGGGGCCGAAAGAACTTTTGCGGTTTACATTTCCCCGGCAGCGAGAAGGACGGCGGCTGTGCATCTCTGATTTCTTCATGCCGAAGTCGTCCGGAAAAATGGATGTGCTTGGGCTCTCGCTGGTCACGATCGGGCCAAAAGCTTCGATCGAGACGCAACACCTGTTTGAAGGTGGCGAGTATACGAGGTACTTATACTTGCACGGCCTGAGCGTGGAAACGGCCGAGGCGCTGGCTGAATTTCATCACAAGAAGATGCGTGAGGAATTAGGGATCGCGGGCGAGGACGCGCCGCACATTCGCGACTTGTTCCATCAAAAGTATCGCGGGTCGCGTTATTCGTTTGGATATCCGGCGTGCCCGAATCTGGAGGATCAGACGAAGCTGTTTGCGCTGCTGAAGCCGGTTGAGAATGTGGGGGTGCGGCTGACTTCTGGATTCCTGCTGGAGCCGGAGCAAAGCACGTCAGCGATTGTCGTGCATCATCCGGGGGCGAAGTATTTCGTCGTGTAGGGACGAGGGGATCGCTGAAGCGTGCGCACGAACACGGCCCGGAAGCTCCTTGCGGGGCTTGTGGCGGTTACGGGCGGGTATGGGGTCCTTCGACTGCGCGAGACGGTGCGCTTCGCGCATCGTCCCGCTTCGCTCAGGATGACAACGCTCCGGGAGACTACCTCCCCGCGCAGATTAGAATGTCGCCGCTAACCGCAGCGCGTAGCTTCTTGGTGGTCCGATGGCATTGCCTGAGAACAATCCTCCGAAGTCGATTACGTTGAGGCGGTTGTTGAGATTTTCGCCGTCGGCCTGCAGACGCAGGGCGCGCCCTTCTTTTTTATAGAGGTCGGCGCCAGCCGATGCGTTGACCGAGAGCAGGGGCCTGATGCGTCCGCAATCAAAATTAATGCGGTCGACTACTGCCTGCCCGTATTCGGCGAGCGCCTGACTATAGGTGCCGCCAAAATCAAACGGCAGCCCGCTGCCGTATTCCGCGCCCGTGGCGATCCACAGCCGGGACGCCAGGTTGTAGCGAACACGCGTGCGGGCCGTGTTGCGCTGATCCTGCGAATCGGGAAAATGCCCGGTGAGCTGAGTCCTGGCGCTGACGGCATCGTCGCCAAGAAACAATCCTCCCGTCACCGGGAACCAGGCGTTGCCCACGATGTAGGAATAACTCAGGAAACCCGAGAACCGCCCCCAATGCGGCACTTCGAGCTTGCCTTCTGCCCCGTAGATGATGGCTTTGCGAAACGCGATGGGAAAGCTGACCGCCGTGCTCAGGATTTGATCGTCGTCGGCATAGTTGTTGACGTAGCGCCGGAAGTAGTTCGCATCAAAACGCAGTTCGCCGAACAAACTCTTGGTCGCGCCGAACTCGAAATAATTGCCGTGCGAGGGGTCGACGGGCAACCGCAGCACGCTGGGGTCCAGTGACGTGACCTGAGAAGAACTCGACAGCAGAATGTTCTCAAACGATGGCGTCTGGAAGACGCGGTCATACGAAGCGTGAACCACCAGCTTCGCGGCGACAAAATTTCGCGCGATCGAAAGGCGCGGGCTGACCGCATTTTGATTGACCAGCAACTGGTAGTGGTCCCAGCGCAGACCGGCATTGACCGTCCAGTTGCCGAGGTGAATCAGATCTTGAAGAAATGCGGCCTGTTCCAGATCGGGGCGGCTTCCGGTAAAGGCAAACGTTGGGGGCGTGCCGGGATCGAATGGATTGTTGGGATCGTTCGGACTCACGGAGATAATGTCGCTGAAGTTTTCGTGGAGAAAGAGATTGTCAGACTCGAGGCCAGCTTTCCATTCGTGACGCCCATGATGGATAGAGACAGAGGCGTTGAAGTATCCCTCTTTGAAGTCGTTGTGCTGGAACGCGATGATCGGCCAGGAGCTGTCGTTGGAGTTGAGATCGTTGGAATTTTCGCGAACCAAGCCGCGGAAGTCGGCCAGTACGTTGGCCGAGAAAATGTGCTGATAGCCAACGATGCCCATAGTCTCAAAATTGTCGGCCGTCTGCAGCTGGGGCGCTGTGCCCGGCGGATCCTGCAATTCAGGAAACTGCTGAATCTGTTCGTTGGGAATTTCGTAGCGGGAAAGTTCGTGCCGGACATTGAGCGTGAGGTGGTCCATGGCTGTGAGATCGCGCTCGTAGCCGAGAGAGAAATCGCCCGTGGTGCCGCGGTTCGTATAATTCTCCGGAACCACCGGATTGAGGTAATGCGCGGTCATATTGCCGGACGCGCTGGCGGAGACTGCGTTTTTTCCGAACGTATCCTCAACCTGGGCGAAGGCGCCAGCGGTGTCGAAGCTGCCGCCGGAGAGAACAGTTTCTCCGTGCCAGCCGAGCTGCGAGTCGCGCAGCGTGTTGACCTCGACGACGCCTCCCATTTTTCTTCCGTATTCGGCCGGAATCCCCGCCGTGTAGATAGTCATTGAATCCACGTCGTCGGCTTCGATCTCCGGACCGAAGCCGGGTGAGCGATTGTCGGTGAGTGGTACGCCATCGACCACGAACTGGGTTTGATACTCCGATCCTCGAGGATGCAGAATTGCATTGCCCTCATAGAGCCAGCCTGGCTGCGAGTTCACGAGATCTACCAGAGACCGCCCGGGCAACGAAGCGGCGCGGTCTGCGATGGCCTGCGCGTCGATGTGGTTCAGCGACGTGGTGCGATCGGGATCGAGCAGCGTGCTTTCGGCGGTGACATTCACGGCAGTGCTCAGCGCGGCAATGCTGAGCTTTACCCGATATTCGGTAGGAAGCGCCGAACGGATCTGGATTACGCCATCGAAGGAGGAAAATCCTTCGTGTTCTACTTTCAGGCGGTAACGCCCGAATGGCAGGCTGCGCGCCGTCAACGCGCCCGCGTCATCCGTGACATATGCGCGATGGAACTCATTGGCATCGCTGGCTAGGTGAGCTGAGGCCTTGATCGCCAGACCGTCGGGATCGGTCACTCTTAGGCGAAGTTCTCCCATGCCGCTCTGAGCCGGCAGCGGCAGAGCGAACAGCAGGAAGATCGCAAGCCGCTGGGAAAATGCACGCATGGCCGAAAGTTTGAGCAAGAATTATGCTAACAGCTTCGTCGAGCCGTTCCTGCTTTCCCGCGAGGTTCGGGACCGCAGCACAGCCACAAGCTGCCACGAATCGATGGCGATTTTACAAACCGTAGACAAAGCTTTGACAAAACGTCCCGGGGGCTCGGGCATGCTTGCTCCCAGATCCAGGTTTCCGGGTTCAAGCTCCCAGAAGCGAGCCTGCCCGTATTTTTTGGGCACCGGGAAATCGGATCGCAGTCTTCACGCCCTCTACTGGGGGAATGAGGGAAAATGGGCGCTCGTACCGCAGGGGGTACGAGTGCCCGTTTTACTTTTAGAGCAGCCGCCTGAACGGGCCGGTGCTCGCCTTGTCACTGTCCCGCGAGCGTCCGGGGATTCCATCCCAGCTCAACTGTTACAATCCGTGGTACCAAACAGGACAGCGATTTCTGCTTTCGCTCAGCTGCGCGCAGCGCCGCGGGGCGGAAGTGACTACGCAATCGTCCTGCAGGGACCCAGACAGCGCCATGAAATGTCCTTTTTGCGGATTTGCCAATGACAAGGTCGTCGACTCGCGCGAGAGCAAAGAGGCGGAGTCGATTCGGCGGCGGCGCGAGTGCCTGAAGTGCGGCAAGCGCTTTACTACTTACGAGCGCATCGACGAAATCCCCTACATGGTGGTCAAAAAAGACGGACGGCGGGAAAAGTTCGACCGGCAGAAAGTTTTGAATGGTCTGCTGCGAGCTTGCGAGAAGCGGCCCGTCCCTATCAGCAAGCTGGAGCAGATCGTCAACGAAGCCGAGTCGTTCGTGATCGAATCGGCGGAGCGCGAACGCAAGACCAGTGAACTGGGCGAGCTGATCATGAACCGCTTGCGGCGCTACGACAAGGTTGCCTACGTCCGTTTCGCTTCGGTCTACCTGGATTTCAAAGATGTGAAGGAATTCATGAATGAACTTAAGGATCTGGTGAAGACTAAGGATGTAGTAGAGGCTGGTAAGAAGGTCGCCGGAAAGGTATAGCGCCCGCAAGCGGGCGCCTAACAGAAGCACGGTGAGTATCGATAAGGACCGCAGTCATGAGTCATAAAGTAACTTTAATCCCCGGCGACGGCATTGGCCCTGAAGTCAGCAAGGCCACCGTCCGCATCCTGGAAGCGACTGGGGTGAAGTTCGAATGGGAGACGTTCGCGGTCGGGGCCGAAGCTTACGAGAAATCTGGCGAATACATTCCCAAAGAAGTGATTGAGTCGATCGAACGAACGCACGTGGGGTTGAAGGGACCGGTCACGACCCCGGTGGGCGGCGGCTTCTCCAGCATCAACGTTGCGTTGCGCCAGAAATTTGAGCTGTATGCCAACTTCCGTCCGATTCGAAATCTGCCGCATATTCCCACGCGCTATCCGGATGTGGATCTGATCATCGTGCGCGAAAATACCGAGAGCCTGTATTCCGGGCTGGAGCACGAAGTGGTACCCGGCGTGGTGGAGAGCTTGAAGATCATCACCGAGAAGGCATCCACGCGCATTGCCCGCTTTGCATTTGAATATGCGCGCAAGAATCAGCGCAAGAAAATCCATGCCATTCACAAAGCCAACATCATGAAGCTGTCGGATGGATTATTCCTGCGCTGCTGCCGCGGGGTAGCCAAGGAATATCCCGAGATCACTTACGGCGAGCACATTGTGGACAACACTTGCATGCAGCTGGTGATGAATCCGTATCAGTACGACATGCTGGTGATGGAAAACCTCTACGGCGATATTATTTCCGACTTGTGCGCGGCATTCGTCGGCGGACTGGGATTCGTACCCAGCGCCAACCTGGGCGACGACTGCGCGATTTTCGAGGCCGTCCACGGTTCCGCGCCAGACATCGCGGGCAAGAACATTGCCAACCCCACTGCGCTGCTGCGCTCGGCGCTGCTGATGCTGCGGCATCTTGACGAGCATGAGGCTTCCACGCAAATTCGCAACGCCCTCGAACGCGTCTACCGGCATCCCGAAAAGCTCACGCGCGACATTGGTGGCAAGGCTGGCACATCCGAGTTCGCCGACCATGTGATCGAAGAAATGTCGAATGCGAAGACGCCCGCTTGACGAGGTATGACGACCCTGCCCTTCTGGGGTCAGCGACGCTTCAGGGCTTCCAACTCTTCCAGCGTTCGCGGCCAGTCGGAACCCAGCAAGCGCGATAAGCCCCGGTCCGCAAGGACTTTGCCGCCCGTCTGGCAGCGGGCGCAGTAGTTCGTTTCCTTGTCGGCGTAGCGAATTCGCAAGACCTTCTCGCCACATCTCGGACACGGCTGGCCGAAGCGGCCATGAACCGCCATTCCTTTGCGAAATGCAGTCACCTTTTCTGGAAAGGAGGACTGCGCCTCGTCCCGCAGTCGAACGATCCACATCTTCAGCGTTTGCCTGGTGGCGGTGTACAACCTTTCCCATTCCTGTGGCGTGAGCTTTTGCGTGAGCGTGACCGGTGACAACTGCGCCGCGTGCAGGATCTCGTCGGAGTAGGCGTTGCCGATGCCGCTGAGCAGGCGGGGATCGGTGAGCGCGCGCTTGAGCGTGTGGTTTTCAGCCGAAAGCGCCGCGCGAAATGAATCCTGGTCCGCCTGGAAGACGTCGATGCCTCCCGCGTCAAAAGAATTGAGGCTCGCTTCGCCGCTGACCACATGCAGCGAAGCGCGGCGCTTGGCACCGGCTTCGGTGAGAACCAGCGAGCCGTTGGGAAAATCGAAAGCCGCCAGATTCTGGCGGCCCGCTAACTTCACATTCGGGCCGCGCCAGTGCAGCCGGCCGGCGATCATCAGGTGCAAGACCAGCCACAGGTCGCCGTCGCCGTTCATGCCGATTGCGATGCGCTTACCCACACGCCGCAATTTTTCGACGTTCCGACCTTCTGCACTCGTGAGCGGAGGGTCAACCGTTCGCAGCAGAAAAGGACTCGCCAAACGGATTCGCGTGATCGGCTGCCCGACGATGCGCGACTCGAGGGCAGTGATGTACGCGGAAATATCGGGCAGCTCGGGCATATAAATAAATGTCGATATCAGCTTGCATGGCAACGCACGGACTTGGCAACTCGCGTAATTCTTCGCAGAGTTCCACTCCGCCATTGACTCTCGCCGCGGATGGGAGTACATTCGCCCGTTCTGGGGAATCAGGGGAATGTCGCGCACATCACGGCGTGTAGGGATAGTTCTATTCCAGCTGGGCGGACCCGACAGCCTGGAAGCGATCGAACCTTTTCTTTACAATCTATTTTGCGATCCCGACATCATCGATTTTCCCTTCGCCCGCATCGGGCGCAAAGCGCTCGCCAAGCTGATCTCGACTACCCGCGCACGCAAGGTGCAACATCATTACGCGACCATTGGCGGATGTTCCCCGATCCGCCGCAATACCGAGCGGCAAGCACGGGCCCTTGAAATCGAATTGAATCGCCTAGGCGTGGATGCACAGTGTTTCGTCGCAATGCGCTACTGGCATCCTTTCACTAGCGAGGCCATCGCCAGCCTGCGGCAGGCGGAATGCGATGAGGTGGTATTGCTGCCGCTGTACCCCCAGTATTCGTCGACGACCACGGGATCCAGCTTGAACGAGTGGCGGCGGCTCTTCCACGGGGAAGTGCGAGTCGATTACGTCGAGACTTTCTATCGCAACACGATGTATCTCGACGCTGTTGTGGAAAAAGTTGATGAGGCTTTACGCCGATTCCCCGCTCCAGGACAGCCGGAGATTGTTTTCAGCGCACACAGCGTTCCCATGTCAGTGATTCAAAAGGGTGATCCTTACCAAAGACAGATCGAAGCAACTGTAAAGTTGCTGGTGGAGCGCGGTGGCTGGAGGAATCGTCACCGTCTTTGCTATCAAAGCAAAGTGGGCGCAAGCAAATGGTTGCAGCCTTCCCTGCATCAAACATTACATACTCTGGCCGCGGAAAAGATTCGCGAAGTGTGCGTTGTCCCGGTGGCTTTTGTTTCCGACCACGTGGAAACGCTGGGGGAAATCGACCACGAGGCGCGTGCGGTGGCGCGTCGGTTGGGCTTTACGCAATTTGAAATGAGTGCCGGGCTGAACGATTCGCCAAAGTTCATATCTGCTCTCGGGCAGATTGTGTTGCAGGCCATAGGCGAAACGATGCATCAGCTGATTCCGGCACATGATGAAGAATCATTGAGAGCGGTGTCTGCCCCGGCTTACATGGCGGCCGCGGGATTGGATTAGGTAAGAGGCGATCGAAACACAGGAGGAGACTCATGGCGGAACCGGAGACCGGTAAGGTCAATCCGAATCCGGAAGCAGCGAAACCTGCTGCCAAGGCCGCGGTCGATGCCACGAAATATGTGGGCACGCCGGCGGTAGGAACCTCGAAAGCAGCCGCGTCGGCGGGCGTGGGCGGGACCGCGCCGTTCACGGAGATCGACCGGCGGCGACGACGATTTGTCTGGACATTAGTGACAGGCTTTTTGACAGCGTGGTTCATTGCGTTCTTCCGTTTTTTTCTGCCGCGCACTCTTTTCGAACCCAACAGCGTTTTCAAGATTGGTTATCCCTCGGAGTTCGCGCTGGGCGTTGATACTAAGTTTCAGCAGAAATACCGGATCTGGGTTGATCGCACTCCCGACCGCGTGTTCGTGATTTACGCACGCTGCACTCACCTCGGCTGCACACCGGACTGGAAGCCGAGCGAGAACAAGTTCAAGTGTCCGTGCCACGGCAGCGGTTACGACAGTGAAGGGATTAACTTTGAAGGACCCGCGCCGCGTCCCATGGACCGCGCGCACGTTGAGTTGGCGCCCGACGGGCAAATTATTGTGGACACCTCTCGGCTGTATCAGTGGCCGAAGGGGCAGCCCAGCAAGTTCAACGATCCAGGAGCATTTTTGACCGGAGTGTAAGAACGATTGATTCAATGACTCATTGATTCATTGAGTCAATTTCGACTTCAGGACTCATATGGCTGACGAAAACAATCCGAGCGGCACGAACGGGAAAAATGGCAAGGTAGGGCTGGTCGAGCGGGTCACGACCGGTGTCAAGGATGACATTCAAGCCCTCAAGACTGATATCCCCGCCAAAGCGAAGGAACAGATTGAAGGCCTGAAAGATCCCACCAAGACGCAGGTCTATACCTCGATCTTCCGCCACAAGCACGATGACACGCCGCGCAACCGGGCGCTGGGCGTGCTTTCCAACGTGTTCCTGCATCTGCATCCGGCCAAGATCAACCGCGATGCCGTGCGTTACAGCTATACATGGGGCATGGGCGGGATCACGTTTTACCTGTTCATCATCCTCACCTACACCGGCGTGTTGCTGATGTTTTATTACCACCCCAGCAAGGTGCAGGCGTTTCGCGATGTGCTCTATCTCGAGCACGACGTGCCATTTGGCAAGATTCTCCGGAACATGCATCGCTGGGCCGCTCACCTCATGGTGATCGGCGTGTGGCTGCACATGTTCCGCGTATTTTTGACGGGCTCTTACAAGAAACCGCGTGAGTTCAACTGGAACATCGGTGTGCTTCTGCTCGTGTTTACGCTGTTGCTTTCGTTCACCGGATATTTGCTGCCCGATGACCAGCTCGGCTTCTGGGCGGTCACGGTCGGCACGAACATGGCGCGCGCCACGCCGCTGCTGGGGCATGAGGGTCCGTTCGGTTCGATGCTGGGAATGACGCCGTATAACGATGTGCGCTTCGGCCTGCTCGGCGGATCGATTGTCGACGCGAACGCGCTGCTGCGGTCCTATATCTGGCATTGCATCGGGATTCCGATCGTGGCTTCCATATTAATGATCGTGCACTTCTGGCGCGTGCGCAAAGATGGCGGGATTTCTGGACCGGCGCAGGTCATGCTGGAAGCCGAAGCCGACAAGCCGCGACGCGGTCCGAAGGCAGCGGGAGAGTAGAAGATTTTGTGCGGGGATGAGTTTTGTGTGGGGACGGGCACTCTTGCCCGGCCGCCGAGCGCAGCTCGGCAGTTTGCTGGCGGCTGAGAAGAACCGGTCGAGCTTCGCTCGACCGGACAGCCGAGGGCGGCTGTCCCCACATGGTTTGCGGAGAGACTATGGACTGGCGACAACTTTGGGAAATCTGTTCGGCTCCGGATAACGTGCCCATCGTGGGCTTGATCCCGCTTCTCTGCTTCTACATTTATCTGGCGTGGAAGCAAGCGCACGCCAACGATCAGTTGATCGAGCAGCTCGAGGGAGATGCCGCGCTGGCCAAGACGCATCATCGCAAGACCTGGCCATTTAAACCGGGGTGGCAAAAGGAAGTGCACGTCTGGCCGTTTCTGCTGCGCATCGAATTTCTCGCCGCGATCATTGTCACCATTATTCTGATGGTCTGGTCGATCACGCTGAACGCTCCGCTGGAAGAGCCCGCGAATCCTAACCTCACAATGAATCCTGCGAAAGCGCCGTGGTATTTCCTCGGTCTGCAGGAGATGCTTGTCTACTTCGATCCCTGGATTGCCGGCGTGGTGATGCCGACGATGATCATCATCGGGCTCATGGTGATTCCTTACATCGATACGAATCCGCTGGGCAGCGGTTATTACACGTGGAAGCAGCGCAAATTTTCCATAGGGACGTTCATGTTCGGGTTCGTCATTCTGTGGGTCGCGATGATCATTATTGGGACGTTCATTCGCGGGCCCGGATGGCAGTGGTTCTGGCCGGGGCAAACCTGGGATCACAACCGGCTGATCTATGAGGTGAACCGCGACTTGCCGGATCTTTTCGGCATCACGTCGAACCTGGGCAAAGCTGTCTTCGGCGCCATCGTGGTCGGCGGATATTATCTGGCGGGTGGCGCGCTGGTGTATTCGCTGTTCCGCCGGCGGATGAAGAAAGACTTTCAGCGCATGAGTCTATTGCAGTTTTCCCTAATGCAGTTTTTGTTGCTGACCATGGTGGCTTTGCCCCTGAAGATGGGGCTGCGGCTGTTGTGGCACATCAAGTATGTGTGGATCACGCCCTGGTTCAATATTTGAGGAACGTGGTTCGGTCGTTCGTCGTTAGTGGTCTGTCATGCTGAGCGGAGCAGAAATCTCGCGACTGGCGAGATTTCTGCGTAGTCGAAGCATCCCTACCCGCGAGAGTGTTGCCGGGAGTAGAGATTCCTCGCTTCGCTCGGAATGATATAGAACTCAGAGAGCATTCAGAAAGAATGTAGCCGGAGGAAGCGGTGCCTGAACAACCTATCCCCGAGCAGGATCCGATTACGAGCAAGTCTTACGCCGCGTATTACGTGATTGCGACGGTGATTCTGGTCGCAACGCTGTTCTGGGCATTGTGGGATGAAGCTTGGGGGCAGCGCCCGTGGAAGGCCTTCCAGGAACATTGGAAGACGCGCTACAGCGCGTTCCTGAATACCGCGCGGTCGAAGTCGGCTACGTCAGAGAAAGACGTCGAGCAGAACCCGGATTACGCGGCGCTCAAGCAGGCTTACGACAAAATTTATCAAGACTCGAAAACCGCAGCTGCGGAAGCTCGCGCGGCAGTGGACGAAGTTAGCGCGCGGCTGCTCGCGGTGCAGAGCGTCTTCACCGACCGGCGCGCGTACGTCAATGCGATCAGCTATGAGATTGAGACCAGCACAAGCCCGTCTTCGAAAGCCAGCAAACAGAAGGAACTAGCCGAATACAAAAGCAAGCTGGCGACCGTCGAGTTTCCTGACGGCAGCAAGAAGCAGTTCGACTTTGCTCATCTGGAAGAGACATACAACGAGATCCGGGACGAACGAACGAAGAAGAGCCTGGAACTGGGTGAAGTGCTGAAGCCGGTTACCGCGGCCAAGGCGAAGATGGACGAATACATCTCCGACCACATGGTCGACCTGACGCCGCAGCAGATTGATGGTTTAAAAAAGAAGGCGACGGATTGGGACCCGAAGATCGTCCAGATCAATGTCGCCGATGCCAACATCGTCGATCGCTGCGAGTCCTGCCATTTGAACGCACGTGAGCCGCTGAAAATCACTCCGGCGTCAATGATGGCAAAGGGCGAGAAGAAGCCGGACGAGTATGCCGACGCGTTCGTGAGCCATCCCGAACCGGAGTTATTGAAGATTCATGATCCGGAAAAGTTTGGCTGTTCCCCCTGCCACCAGGGAAATGGCCGCGCGACCACGAGCATTGAGAAAGGGCACGGGACCTACGAGCACTGGCTGTGGCCACTGTTCCCCAAGGAAAATACGGAAGCGGGTTGCCAAAATTGCCACGCCGCCGACATGGTACTGGTCAGCGGCGATGTGCAGTGGCAAACCATCAACAATGGCAAGGATTTGTTCCGGCAAAAAGGTTGCATGGGATGCCACCGCTACGAGGGTTATGACAAAGAGCCCGAAGACCTGAACTCGATCGGCCAGCAGATCAAACAGATTGAGACTCAGAAGAAAGACAACCTGAAGCAGACCGCCTACCTGATGAAGCAGGCGGATGCCGCGGAGTCGAACGAGGAAGCGAACCGCCTGAATGGCCATGCCGTCGACTTGAGAGTGGCCAACAGCAAACTGGACGCGCGCCTGCAACAACTTGATTTCGAGTCGCACAACCTGATGCAGGACATGAAGAAGGTAGGACCGAATCTGAAAGATGTTCGGCTCAAGCTGAACAAGAATTGGATTCCGGTTTGGCTGAAGAAACCGTCGGATTTCCGTCCCACCACTAAGATGCCGAACTTCCGCCTGAACGACCATCAGATCCAGGCGATCTCGGCTTATATCTGGCAATCCGGATTCACCGACGCACTGCCCAAGCACAAGCCCGGCAATGCGGCACATGGAAAAGAATTATTTGAAACCCGTGGCTGCCTCGCCTGCCACTCGATCGGCGAAGGCGACCAGATGCAAGGTGGGACCTTCGCCGCGAATCTGTCGCGCGTCGGCGAAAAAGCGAACTATGACTACCTGGTGCGCTGGATTCACAACGCGCGGGAGCGCACGCGTCCCTATTGTCCTTACGAGAAGAAGGACATCGGGCCCGAGGATTACGCCAAGAAGGGACTTCCCTACCAGTTCGATCTCGACCATAGCCAGTGCCCCAACGACGGGCACGAACTGCAGGTGCAGAACATGACGGTGATGCCCAGCCTGCGGCTTACGCCGGAAGACGCCGAGGACATCGCGACGTATCTGATGACGCAGAAGACGAAAGAGCCATCATCGTATCCTGATGCGCCGTTCATGGACGATCCCGCTCTGAAAGCGGAGGGCCGGAAGTGGATCAGCCACTTTGGCTGCTCCGGCTGCCACGAAATTTCCGGCTTCCAGGATGAAGGGCGCATCGGCACCGAACTCACCTACGAAGGCAGCAAGCCGATTGAGCGTCTGGACTTCGCGTTGTTCACCACAGTGGCGCAGCGTGGCGGCAAGGATGCCGAACCGATTACGAATAAAGAAGATCTCGCGCGTCTGCCGGACGGCCCGGCGAACGCCCCCTGGTACAACCAGAAAGGATTCTTCGAACACAAACTGGCTGAGCCTGACGTTTACGACAAGGGCAAGATCAAAGGCGAACTCGATGCCTCGCGGATGCCAAACCTTCATCTCACCAAGGAGCAGGTGCTCGATCTGACCACGTTCCTCATGGGGAGCGAAGAGACTTCCCTGCCCGCGAGCTATCAATACAAACCAGGCGATGCGCGGCACGACATTCAGGAAGGCTGGTGGGTGGTCAAGAAATACAACTGCATGGGCTGCCACCAGTTCATCCCCGGCCAGCAGACCATCCTGATGGGATTGAAACAGTATCAGGATGTGCAGGAGCAGTTGCCGCCGAAGCTGCTGACGGAAGGCGCGCGCGTGGATCCGGAGTGGCTGCGCAAGTTCCTGTCGAATCCGGCGTTGAGCACGACCGACACGAATCGCAATGGCGTACGGCCTTATTTGAAAGTGCGCATGCCAACCTTCTCGTTCTCGGATAACGAACTGCGCAAGCTGGTGCGATTCTTCCAGGCGCTGTCGCAGCAACCGATGCCTTATATTCCGGAGGAAGTGCCGACGCTTACCGCGAAGGAAAACGACATGGCGCGCAGCCTGTTTTCGAGTGCGGCAGCGCCTTGCCTGAAGTGCCACGCCACGGGCGATCCCGCGCACGACAAGATCGCGACCGCGCCCAACTTTCTGCTGGCAAAGGAACGACTGAAGCCGGATTGGGTCGAACGCTGGATCACTGATCCCCAGGCCGTGAGTCCAGGAACGTCAATGCCCTCAGGATTATTCAGGCACCAGGAGAACCAGTGGGTGTTCGCGGGGCCGACTCCGCCTTCCTTCCAGGGCTACGCGGGCGATCACCGGAAACTGTTGACGGATTATATTTTCCAGCTCACGCCCGAAGAGCAGCGCCGCGTGGCTTCAGCAATGCCGCACGCGCGCGCGGCCGTCGTTCCGCCCGCGACGGGGCGCAAGCATGCCGCGGTAGTGGAGTCGCATCCAGCGGCGGGCGGTGGATCGCGGTAGAATGGCGGGTTCGGAGAGTATGGATAAGTCGGCGTCATGTCTGAAAGCGATGTAAGCATCAACTACTAAGGAAAGGACGACATTATGAATAAGAAAAGTTGGATGATGATCACGGTCAGCGTGTTGGCGTTGTGCTTCTTGCTATTCGTGTCCGCGTGCAACAAGAAAGAGGAGCAGTCTTCCAGCCCCATGGCGGAACAACCAGCGGCGCCGGCGGCGACTCCTATCGACCCGGCAACTGTAGCCACCGTAAGCGGCACCGTTAAGTTCGATGGCGCTGCTCCCAAGGCTACGAAGATCGATATGAGCCAGGATCCGGCCTGCAAAGGCATGAACGAGGCGGAGAACGTTGTGGTCGATGGCGGCAATCTTGCCAACGTATTCGTGTACGTGAAGGATGGGCTGGGCAGCCGCACATTTGACGTTCCCACTACTCCCGCCGTCCTTGACCAGAGCGGCTGCAAGTATCATCCTCACGTGCTGGGTGTAATGGCCGGACAAACCGTGCAGATCAAGAACGACGACCAGACCACGCACAACATCCACCCCACACCGAAAGACAATCGAGAGTGGAATGAATCGCAGCCGCCATCTTCTCCAGCGATCGAAAAGAATTTCGCCCGCGAAGAAATCATGTTGCCGGTGAAGTGCAACCAGCATCCCTGGATGAAGATGTATATCAACGTGGTCAAGAGCCCGTTCTATGCGGTCACCGACAAGAGCGGGAAGTACGAAATCAAGGGACTGCCCCCGGGTGATTACACCATCGCCTTCGTGCAAGAGAAGCTGGGCGAGCAGGACCAGAAGGTTACGGTCGCCGCCAAAGACAACAAGACCGTAGACCAGAGCTTCAAGGCCGCTGAGTAAGGCGCTGAAGCGAGCTGATTCGAAGCGTTGATTTTGATGTTGACTTGATAGGACGTACCGTTCACGGGGCAGGCTGCCCGAGCGTTCCAGCCTGCTCTGTTTTAAATTCGGAACGTCCGCTGCTGTCTTCCAAACCTTCCTGACCCTGGGAGCGCCACTCTGAAAGCCGTTGAAATAACGTACAACCGGGCCCATCACGCGTTCGCCGTGTTCACGGCGTGCGCCACGCTCGTCGTGATTACGGCGGGCGCGCTGGTCACCAGCAATGACGCTGGCCTGTCGGTTCCCGACTGGCCAACCTCGTTTGGCTACCTGGTGAAGGTGCCGCATTTTGTGGGCGGTATACGCTATGAATGGAGCCATCGCATGGTGGCCGGCACGCTGGTATCGCTGACATTGGCCATTGCCATCTGGACTCTGTTGGCGGAGCGGCGCCGCTGGATGCGATGGCTGGCCGTGGGCGCATTCTGCACGGTCATCGCGCAGGCCATTCTGGGTGGACTCACAGTTTTATTCTTTCAGCCACCGGCAGTTTCCACGGCGCACGCCACAGTGGCGCAAACATTTTTCTGCATCGCAGTTGCCATCGCGCTTTTCACCGGACGCAAGTGGGTGGAGGAACGGCCGCGCGTGGAGTTCGACTCTCGCCGCCCCAGCCTGTTCATGCTGACATTGCTCTCCATCTTCGTGCTTTATGTGCAACTCATTCTGGGCGGGATGTTTCGCCACCATGGCATGAGCTGGTGGCCGCACGTGGCGAATGCGGCGATCGTAACGTTCGTGCTGGCCTGGACCGCGATCCGTGCGATCTCGGCGTATTCCAATATTGACGCGGTGCGGCGCCCCGCCATTTTGATGTTGTCGCTTTTGCTCACACAGCTTTGCCTGGGCTTCACTGCCTTCGTCACTCGCGTGGAATGGGGCAAGAGCGCGGCGCAGCCCGAGCTTCCCATGGTGGTTTCGACCGTGGCTCACGTTGCGGTGGGAGCCCTGCTGCTGGCGACCACCGTGATTCTGTCGATTCAAGTCTGGCGGCATCTTCCCGTCGCTCATTCAGAACGCGTGGGGCATGCAGAGCGGGATCCTTCCGCCGCATGACCGAACGGCATGAGCTTGATCGGGCCAACATGATCAGACCAACATAATCAGGTGAACGTGATCAAGCCAATATGATCAAGCTAGCCTGCCGCCGTTTCCTCACGAAGAAATGCGACCGGATGTCGTAAACTGGTTGTGTGTTCATTGTTTATAGACGCAAGGATCGCCGTGGCTTCTAAGATTGCTGCACTCGCGGATGCTGGCCCGGAAGTTGAGCAGACTTTCTCGGCGCCGGTCATTTCCGTACAAGACCTCATTCACCGCTACGAGAGCCGGACTGCGCTGAACGGAATCTCATTCGATGTGCGTCCGGCGGAGTTGTTTGGACTGCTGGGGCCGAACGGCAGCGGCAAGACCACGCTGTTCCGGATTCTCTCCACATTGATGATTCCGACGGCTGGCCGCACGCTGGTAATGGGTCAGGATTCGGCGAAAGATCCCTCCAGTGTGCGGCGGCTCATCGGCGTGGTGTTTCAGGCGCAGAGCGTCGATCCCAAACTCACGGCGTACGAAAATCTGTGGCACCAGGGACATTTGTATGGCCTGCGCGGCGCAGCGCTGAAAAAACGCGTGGCAGAGATTCTGGATCGTGTCGGCTTGGCTGACCGCGCCAAAGAACGCGTCGAGACTTTTTCTGGCGGGATGCAGAGGCGAATCGAACTCGCGAAGGGCTTGTTGCACCATCCCGGAGTGTTGCTTCTCGACGAGCCTACGACCGGTCTCGATCCCGGCGCACGCCGCGACCTGTGGCAATATCTGCAGACGCTGCGCGATGAAGAACATGTTTCCGTTCTGGTGACCACGCACCTGATGGAAGAAGCCGAGCGCTGCGACCGCCTGGCCATCTTGAACGAAGGCAATCTGGTGGCGCTGGGTACTCCCGCGGAATTGAAGAGCGAAATCGGCGGCGACGTGATTATTCTGGAAGCCACGCGGGACGCGGCTTTGCTGGCGGAGCGAATTCGCTCGCGCTTCCTGGTCGAGACCACTGTTCTGGAAAACCAGGTGCGAATCGAACGCGAGAACGGACATCGCTTTGTGACCGATGTGGTTGAAGCCTTCCCGGGAGAAATCGAAGGCATCTCAGTGAGCAAGCCGTCACTCGAGGACGTATTTATTCGCCGCACCGGACACAAGTTCTGGAGCGAGACCGCCGAGGGGCCGTCGGGCTCCGAAACCGGTCACGCAAAAAGTCGTTCAAAAAAAGATCAGTCCACAAAAAACAGGAGGTAGCTTGCGCGCCATGATGCTTGTGCTTTCTCTGCTGCTCGGGATCATTCCTCTCCTGGGCGTGGTCTGGATTCTGACGAGCGGAATGATCACGCTGTGGCCATTTTCGGCCACCGTCGATGGGCTTTTCATGAGCCTGATCCTGCTCGCGCTTGCAGGTTGTTTCTTCCTTAACGCTTACTGGGAGATGAACGACGCGGGTATGCTGGGCTTCCTTCATAAGAAAAAAGAAACCGCCGCGCCCGCGCCGGCGAAGACGTCGACGCCTGCCCCGAAAGCGAGTTGAGGTTCATGGCAACGCAGACTACAGCTTTGGCACGGCCGATCGCGGCTTCCTCCGCGGGATTGCTGCTGCCCGCGTTTACTTTGTGGTGGCGCGAAATTGTGCGCTTTTACCGGCAGAAATCGCGTGTGGTCGGGGTGTTGGCGTCGCCGCTGGTGTTCTGGTTGGTAATCGGCTCGGGATTCGGCACGTCTTTCCGCTCCGGCGGAGGACCGAGCCAGCAGCACTATCTGGATTATTTTTATCCCGGCGCGCTGATCATGACGGTGCTGTTCACTTCCATCTTCACCATGATGTCGGTGATCGACGACCGCAAGGAAGGCTTTTTGCTTTCGGTGCTGGTCGCGCCCGTTCCGCGGTCGGCAATCGTGCTCGGCAAAGTCCTTGGTGGGACTACACTTTCTGCGATCCAGGGTATGATTTTTCTGATCTTCGCGCCGTTCACCGGCGTGCATCTCGGTGTTGTCCAGGTTCTGCTGGTATCCGTAGTCGTGTTCCTGGTTTCGTTTGCGTTGACGGCTCTGGGCTTCGCCATCGCGTGGCCCATGGATTCTTCGCAGGCCTTCCACGGCATCGTCAACCTTTTTCTGATTCCGTTGTGGCTGTTGTCGGGCTCGCTGTTTCCGCTGGGCGGCGCTTCGCTCTGGATTCGCGTGCTCATGCGCCTGAATCCGCTGACCTACGGGGTGGAGGCGCTGCGCGATTTGCTGTATCCAGATGCGGTGTCTATGTTTCCGCTCTCGTCAGCCATTGCGACCCTCACTCTGTTTTCTCTGGTCATGTTCGGCCTTGCCTTGCTCATGGCCAACCGCCGCACCAGATCTTCCACAACATGAGGCCCGCGGCGTGATCTCTGCTCAATGCGTCGTCTTCCGAGGAGTATGTCCGCTTCCTTGGTTTGGGGGTGACTCGATTTTCTTATGTCGGTACTGAAGCTTAAAATCGACGTCGCCGGCACGGTGGGCGACGAGGCCTGGCGCGAGATTCGCCAATTTGATCAGATTCAGAGCGCCGACTTTGGTCCGCAGTTCGGCAGCGGCGGGCGCTGCAATCACGCGGCCGACGCTCCGCATGCCAAGGGAGAATGGATCGGCGCCGAAATCCGGCTCCAGACGCCGCTTCTGGCCCAATACGCCATGTCGCACTACCTGGAGCAGGAGCGCGTGCTCGACGCGGATGTGGAGGACTGAATGCGCGGCCACGAGTGCCGGGCGGCTTCACTTTTCATCGGGGGGCGAGAATTTCTCGGTGTCTCCGTCTCTGTGATGAAATGATTTCCTTATCGTGAGAGAGTCCACCTATGTCCGCCGGCCCTAACACGCTCGATCCGACTCCAGTCGAACCAGTCCAGCCCTCCGATATCCTGCAGGCTCCGCCCAAGCGCGGTATGTCCCGCACGCAGAAGATTCTTTTCTTCGTCACCGGCTGGCTGATTGTGCTGATGCCGTTTCTGTTCTGGTGGAACACCTGGTTCGGGCGGCAACTTTCGAACCAGCAGCTGACTACCTACCTGCACGACGACAAGAAGCCGCGGCACGTCCAGCAGGCGCTGGTGCAGATCAGCGAGCGCATTTCCCGTCACGATGCTGCTGTCGCGCAGTGGTATCCCGTGCTGGTTGCGCTGGCCGCTGATCCCGTGGAAGAAGTTCGCAACACCGACGCCTGGGTGATGGGGCAGGACACGTCTGGCGCGGGTTTTCACGAGACGCTGCTGAAGATGCTCAATGATTCCTCCCCCATGGTGCGGGGAAACGCCGCCCTATCTCTGGTGCGCTTCGGAGACGCGACCGGGCGTCCGCAAATCGTAGCCCTGCTGCAGCCGGCACAGATCACGGCTCCGCAAACCGGCCGCATCGCCGACTCTGACCGCCCCGGCACAGCGATCCATCAAGGCGGACTCATCGCCAAGCTAGCGTCGTCCAGTTCTGGCGGCTCACAAACTGTGATTGAGATTCGCTCCCCGATTCCCGGACGCATTCGATCGGTGGCGGGGACAGGAACGAATGTTACGGCCGGCGCTGAGATCGCAGTGGTCGAACCGGGGACGGAACAAGTCTGGGAGGCGCTGCGCGCGCTGTATCTGATCGGACAACTGGACGACCTTCCCGCTATTCGCCCGTATGAACGAGACCTGCCGGATATTTCCAACGACGTGAGACGGCAGGCGCAGGAGACGGAGAAGGCGATTCAGCAGCGGGCGAAGTAGTTGCCGGCGGGTTCAAGCTAATAGCTGATGGCTAAGAGCCAAGGGCTACCCTCTAAATCGCCATCGGCCCGACTTCTTTTTCCACTTCCACCGTATCCACCATCGCGATGGCGTCCCAGGGGCAACCGTCGAGGAAGCAGCCGTCCGGGCCTTTGCTGAGGCACTTCTTGCAGCCGATGCACAGGATGGGGTCGATTGCGATGCGGCCAAACGGAGCGTTGTCTTCGTCGTCCACCCAGAACATGCAGTCTTCTACCGGGCAATATTCCACGCATGCCGGCGAACCGGCGCAGCCGGTGCAGCACTCGGTGATCACCGCCAGTTCTTTCGGCTTCTTCTTGCGCGGCGTGGCGATCCCTTTGGACCGGGGTTCGGACTTCATCTCGTCGGGAACCATCCCAACGGCTTTAGTGGCGCCGGGTGCGGCAGGCATGGCGAGGATTATATCGCGTAAACCGCTGTTTGCGAACTTACTTCCGCTTGAACTCAAGGCCCATCGGCTTGAATGCATCGGGGTTGTCGGCGTACTTGCCCGCCCAAAATGATACTCGCTGCCCCGTCTGTGACGCCCCGCACCATTTCCGCACAGCCGATTCTGCTATAGTGAACCCCTGCGAAGGAGCTCCTATGGCAGGAAAAAGTCTGAACCGGGTTCAGTTGATCGGCAATCTTGGAAAAGATCCAGAAGTGAAATACACGCCCAGCGGCACGCCCGTGGCCAAGCTCACCATCGCCACGAACGAGCGCTTCAAAGACAAGAGTGGCGAGTGGCAGGACCGCACCGAGTGGCACAACGTGGTGCTCTGGCAGCGCCTGGCCGAAATTGCGGGCGAATATCTGAAGAAGGGCGGCAAAGTCTACATCGAAGGCCGCCTGCAGACCCGCTCATGGGACGACAAGACCTCCGGCCAGAAAAAATACATGACCGAGGTCGTCGGCAGTGATCTGATCCTACTGGGCGGACGCGGCGAAGGCGGCGGAGATTCGCGCGGAGCAGCTTCTTCCGGCGGCGGCGCAAGTCACTTCGATCAGCGTGTTCCCGAGGCCGAGCAAGCCGCCGCTTCAGGCCCGATCACCGACGAAGATATTCCGTTCTAGGTGTCTTCCCATGACCGAACAGCTGGCCGACAAGAAATGCATACCCTGCCGCGGCGGCACACCGCCGCTCAAAGGCAAAGAACTCGAGGCGCTGCACAAGTCCGTGCCTAAGTGGACCGTGTCAAAGGAACATCACCTCACGCGCGAGTACAAGTTTCCCGACTTCGCCAAGGCGCTGGAGTTCGTCAACAAAGTGGGCGCGGTGGCGGAAGAACAGGGCCACCATCCCGACATTCTCCTGGGCTGGGGCAAAGCCGAAATCACGCTGTGGACGCACAAGATTGACGGCCTGACCGAAAGCGACTTCATCATGGCTGCCAAAATCGACCGCGTCTACGGCGCGTAGGGCAACTACCCAGCAGGGTTCGAGTCTCCAGCCTGCGTCTTCTTCATCGCACTTCTCATGGCCAGTGCCCACAGTGCAGCCGGCACCAACATGACCATTCCCGTGCTGCTGGCCACCGTGCGCGCGGAGACGCCCCAATCCATCAAGTGTCCACAGAAATACGCGCCGGCGGCGATGGTCAGCATCGAGAGTCCAAGGTCAGCCGCGAAGACGCGCCCGCGGAACCGGTCCTCGGTATGAAGTTGCAGCAGCGTGGTCGAGAAAACCCACACCGTCGAGCCTCCCGCGTGCGCGAGCATGGCGCAGGCGGCGGCCGACCACACAGTGCGAGCGCTTCCGAGAACTCCGTAGCCAACCGCTACAGTGAGATATCCAAACAGAATCCCAAGCTGCAGCCGGCGATCATTGCGGGCGGCCCAGCGCGCCACCACCAGCGGCCCTATCATCGCCCCCAGTCCGCGTCCGCCCAGAAGAATGCTCATGCCGAGCATGCCTCCGCGTGCGGCATCCATGCCGCGCCAGTGCAGCGCGAACTCGCGCTCCCCCATCACCGTGAAAATCACCCAGCTGGGGCCAATCATCAGTTCGCCGGCCTTGGCAAAAACCGTAGGGAGAAGCATGCGGTGGTTCCTGACGTAGCGGATGCCTTCCAGCACCGGGGAAAAATCCACCAGATCGCGTGGCCGAAGCGGAGCAGCGATTTCCGCGTGGGGCTCGGCGAAATGCATTCCGCTGATGAGCATCGCCGACGCCAGAAACGACAACGCATTCAGAATGAACACGGCGTCGCGGCCAAAGAAAGCGGCCACCAATCCACCCACTGAAGCGCCAATCAACAGATTCACCGACCACGTCGCCGAAGAAAGCGTGTTGGCGATGAGCACTTCTCCACGCCCCGCAATGTTCGGAAGCACCGAACTGCGCGCCGGCTCGAAGAACGCGGCCATGATGGTTTCGCCCAACAACAGCGGATACACTAGCCACACCGTCGACCGCGACCGAACCAGCAGCATAGCCAGAACAATCACGAAACGCACCAGGTCGGCGGCGATCATCACGTGCTTGCGCCGCACACGGTCGTTGATCACGCCCGCCGTAGGACCGACCAGGGTTTGCGGCAGAACCTGCAACACCAGCGCCAGTGCGACCGAACTAGGACGCCCGGTCAACTGCAGCAGAAGCGTGTAGATTGAGAGCGTATAGAACCAGTCGCCGATCTCGCTGACGATCTGCGCCATCCACAGGCGGCGAAAATTGCGGTTTCCGCTCAGCAGCCGCCCGTAAGACGCCAGCGAGATGGAAGGTATCGCGATCTCCGGTTGCGGTTCCATATGTTGGCTCGATATGCGGTTCAGTATGAGGGCGGGTGCCCCATTTCTCGCGTCCTTCGCGAGAAGTGGGGGTTTTGATCTTGTTCTAAGGACGAGCGTGGGGAATCACGCAATCCAGCCGCGACCTACAATCCTGGCCGCAACTTATGCTTGAGATCTTCGGCGATTTGTTTGCCGTGGAAGCGTCCATTTTCGATGAAGATTTCGTTCGTGCGCGACCCCGCCACGATTACGCCCGCCACATAGATCCCCGGCACATTGCTTTCGAGCGAAACCGGATCACACACCGGGCGGCATTGCCCCGACGACAACTCGATCCCCATGCTGCGCAGAAAATCGTAGTCAGGATGGTAGCCGATCAACGCGAGCACAAAATCATTCTTCAGGTGTAGCGGACCGCGCGGCGTGACCAGCACCACGTGATCGGGGCCAATCTCCTGCACGCTGCTGTTGAAGTAAGCCACAATCTCGTTGTTCTTGATGCGGTTTTCGATGTCAGGCTTGATCCAATACTTCACGTGGTGGTGCAACTGCGCTTCGCGATGCACCAGCGTCACGCGAGCGCCGTGCCTCCACAAATCGAGCGCCGCAATGGCGGCGGAATTCTTCCCGCCGATCACCGCCACTTCGCTGTCGTAGTAAGGATGAGGCTCGCCATAATAGTGCGAAACCTTCGGCAGATCCTCGCCCGGGATGCCGAGCTGATTCGCCAGATCGTAGTAGCCCGTCGACACGATCACCTTGCGCACGTGGTAATCATGCGGCCTGCCGGCGCGGTCGGTGGCCGTAATACTGAACTTGCCGTCTTCTCCGAGCACGGTCTTGACCCACTCATACTGCCGGACGTCGAGCTTGTAATGCTCAGCGACCTTGCGGTAATACTCAAGAGCCTCCTCGCGCGTCGGCTTCTGCAATGCGGTGGTGAAAGGAATATCGCCGATTTCGAGCAGCTCCGGCGTAGTGAAGAAAACCATGTTCGCCGGATAGTGGAACAGCGAATTCACCAGACATCCCTTGTCCAGCACAACCACCTTGAGGCCAAGCTTCTGCGCCTCAATGGCGCAGGCCAACCCAGTCGGCCCGGCTCCGATGACGAGAACGTCGGCGCGCATCTCCCCACTCGGCAGTGCCTTGGTCTTGGGCAGGGTCTGCAAATCTACGGCAGCAAGAAATTCGGGCATGAACCTCCGAGAACTCTGCAAGCTCCGCACGCACCAGCGTACGGTCAGAGACCGATGATTCTAGCACGCGGGAATTGTAGGAATGTGGGGCCAACAGCTCGACCGATTAAGCGGGGGAATTGGAAGCCGCGAACGAAGCCGGACGCACTTCCCGATCAATCATGCGCGAGAGCTTGTCATGGGCAACTTCGAGATCGTAAGCGGACTGAAGATTCAGCCAGAAACCGGCGCTGGTGTTGAAATACCGAGCCAACCGCAAAGCCGTATCCGGAGTGATACCGCGGCGCTCGTGAACAATCTCGGCAACTCGTGTCACCGGCACTCGGAGATCCAGTGCCAGCCGGTTCATACTGAGCCGCAGCGGTTCCATGAACTCGGCGCGGAGAATCTCTCCTGGATGAATCGCAGGAAGAAGTTTTCGCGTCTTGGGCATTTTTGCGTGCTCTCAATGTATCGGTCCATGTAGACCGTGATCTGTTGTACCTAACCGTTGCTAGTGGTAGTCGACGATTTCAACGTCATAGGCGTTTCCGTCCCGCCAAACGAAACAGAGACGCCATCGATCGTAAATCCGAATACTGTGTTGTCCTATCTTGTCACTTCGCAAGGCCTCCAGATGATTCCCGGGAGGCGCGACCAAATCGCGCAGTTCCGTGGCACTATCCAGCTGCCGTAACTTGCGACGCACGATGTGTTCGACTGCCTGAAAACGGCGGCTGCGACGGCGGTGGTAAAGCCGCTCTGTCTCCGCACACCGGAACGACTTAATCACCAATTCATAGTATACCGTATAGCGTTTAACGTCATACGGTAAGTCTGCCAGCCGCTCTCGTGAACCGGTCAACGCGGAGAAAACCCACCCTCCTGCTTGCTATAATTCACGGTTAACTCATCCCTCTAGCACTTCTTAGGAATCCACTATGGCCTCTCCCGGCGACCAGTCGACGCGCACCCGCATTGAATCCGACAGCATGGGTAAGATCGAAGTCCCGGCCGACGTCTACTGGGGCGCCCAGACGCAGCGTTCGCTGCTGCACTTCAACATCGGGCGTGACACCATGCCGCCCGAGCTGATTCGAGCTTTCGGCATTCTCAAGAAAGCGTGCGCGCTGGTGAATCAGGACCTGGGCAAACTTCCGGCCGACAAATGCAAACTCATCGTACAGGCCGCCGACGAGGTCATCTCCGGCAAGCTGAACGATCAGTTTCCGCTGCGCATCTGGCAGACGGGCAGCGGCACCCAGACCAACATGAACGTCAACGAGGTCATCTCCAACCGCGCCATCGAAATTGCGGGTGGTGTAATGGGATCGAAAAAGCCGATTCATCCCAACGACGATGTCAACATGTCCCAGTCGTCGAACGACACGTTTCCGGCGGCCATGCACATCGCAGCAGCGGAGCGCGTAAAGACCGCGCTGATTCCCGCGATCAAAAGTGTGCACGATGCGATTGCGGCCAAGGCGAAAGAATTTCATGATGTAGTCAAGATCGGACGCACCCATTTGCAAGACGCCGTGCCCTTAACCTTTGGCCAGGAATTCGGCGGATGGGCCAGCCTGCTGGAGCGCGACATCCATCGCCTGGAGCAGGTGCTCGACGGGCTCTACGACCTCGCCATCGGCGGAACGGCCGTGGGAACAGGCCTGAACGCGCATCCCGAATTCGCGGAACGGGCCGCCAAGAAAATTGCCGAACTCACCGGACTTCCCTTCCGCTCCCATGGCAACAAATTCGCCGCGCTTTCGGCGCACGATGAAATCGTCTTCGCCCAGGGCGCGATGGAAACACTGGCCGCATCTCTCATGAAAATTTCGAACGATATCCGCTGGCTGGCTTCAGGCCCGCGCTGCGGCCTGGGCGAAATTTCGATTCCAGAAAACGAGCCGGGATCTTCCATCATGCCCGGCAAGGTGAATCCCACGCAGTGCGAGGCAATGACCATGGTATGCGTGCAGGTTCACGGCGCCACCGCCGCCGTGGGATTCGCCGGCTCCCAGGGCAACTTCGAGCTCAACGTTTTCAAACCGGTGATCATCTACAACTTCCTGCACTCGGTCACTCTCATCACCGACGCCTGCCACGGCTACGTCGAGTACATGGTGAAGGGCATCGAAGTCGATCGCGCAAAGGTTGACTGGTACGTGAAGAACTCGCTGATGCTGGTAACCGCCCTGGCCCCGAAAGTGGGTTACGACAAAGCTGCGCAGATTGCCCACACCGCCCACGTAGACGACAGCAGCCTGCGCGAAGCCGCGCTGAAGCTCGGGCATCTTACGGGCGAGGAATTTGATCAACTGATGAAGCCGGAGAAGATGACGCACTCGTAGGGAACACATCAGCGTCCGTGGCTGCCGGCAGCATCACGGTTCCACCATCTCCGCTTTCTCCGCCGGCGCCCGTTCCGATTTCTTTTTCGGCGTGGTCGTAATCACCACCACGCTCACCAGCACCAGCAAAGTCCCCAAAAGCGTCCGCGGCCCAATCGCTTCCCCCCCGAAGAAATATCCCAAGGCCACCGCCACCACCGGATTCACATACGCATACGTGCCCACTTTTGTCGGCGATTCATGATGGATCAACCACACATAAGCCGTGAACGCCACGATTGACCCAGCCACAATCAAATAGACCAGCGCGACCCACGCATTGCGCGACACGGCCTGTGGATGAAACCCCTTGAACTCTCCCATCGCCGCCGCGGCCAGCATAAGCAAAATTCCTCCGGCAAGCATCTGCGCCGCGGAGCTCATACTCTTCGAAGCCGGCAACGCCAGCTTGCGCGTCAGCGCCGACGCCACCGACCAACTGATGGCACCGATCACCAGCGCAACCGCTCCAGCCGTATCAATCGCACCCGCGCCGAGGCGTTGCGAATGGCTTACCAGCACGGCCACGCCGCCAATTCCGACCAGTAGAGCAACCGCCAGTCGAAATGAAAGCCTCTGCGTGCCCAGCAAAACAATTTCTGAAAGTGTCATGAAAACCGGGATGGTCGCCATCATCACCGCCGCCACTCCTGAAGGCACGCGGCGTTCCGCCCAGAACAACAGCCCATAGTCGAACACAAAGATCAGCACAGCCAACAACGTGGCGGCCCTCCACTCGCGGAACGTGGGCGAGGCGTCGCCCTTCAGCCGCATCCACGCGTAGAGGATGACTCCCGCCGCCAAAAAACGCATGCCGGCCAGAAGAAACGGCGGCACTTCGCGCACTCCCACGCGGATCGCCAGAAACGTTGACCCCCAAACGAAATAAATGATGGCGAATGCCAGCAGAGTTTTCCACGCCGGTGGACGAGCGGTTGTTTCCATTTTGATATGAACCTTGCGCGGAACGGTCGATCGCCCCAGCAGCCATTAGCCCCGCGCCCCAGTAGATCACCCACGAGACGGAGCGGATGCAGCATGCGCCTATTAAATGTTTTTATGGGATCCGCTTATGCGGTTTGTACACGCGCAGCTTATTTCTTCAGGAGGCTGGAATGGCTGGCGACGCACACCCATTTGCCGCCCTGGAAAACCCAAGTATCGGTGAAGCGGCCCACGTGGTCATAGGCCTTGCCTTGATACGTGCCCTTGGTGCGGTATTCGCCAGTCACGACGGCGGTGGTCTGATAGAACCTGACCTTCATCCCCTGCACATTCATCGAGGCCGGCTTGAACAGAGGATCCTTGATGTCGGCCAGGAACTTGGTCTTATCGCTCACTTCCCCATCGAACTCCGTGTTGGTGAAAGTGTCAGCCACTAGAGCATCCAGAACAGGCGCATCGCGGTTCACCTGCGCCTCGTTCCAGACGTGCTCCAGCACGATCAGCTTATTTTCGGCGTCCGAAGTTTGAGCAAGAGCCTGCCCCGCGGAACCCAACGCCAGTAGAAGAAAGCAGCAGAAAGTTCGGATCATAGCCTTACGTATCCGCCTCATCCCACGTGGGCAGGACACTGCGGAAACATAGCAGTCCATCCCCGTTTCGTGCCACGGAAATGCACGAAGAGGTGGTTACGGAGGTCACAGAAAGCGGGCTTCGGGCTCCAGCTTTCTGGCTTCGGCTTTCCGACTGCGAGGATTCGAGCGTCGGCCTGGGATGCAGCACCGCTCGAGTGTGAGCCGCCCATCAAAGACGTTTGGCTGAAGCCCGAAAGCTGAAGCCCGAAGCCCGCAACTAAAATGCCCAGCGCAGCAGCGTGGCGCCAACCGTAAACCCCGCGCCCACCGATGCCAGCAGCACCAGGCTTCCCTTCTTCAACTTGCCCTGTTCGATCGCCGTATTCATCGCCAGAGGAATCGTTCCCGCAGTGGTGTTGCCGTATTGTTCGATATTGACGATCACACTCTCCGGCCGCAGCCCGAGCCGGTCGGCGGTGGCGTTGATAATACGCAGGTTGGCCTGGTGGGGAATGAAAGCGTCAATGTCGGATCCCTTGAGCCCATTGCGCACGAGCAATTTTTCGCAGGTCTCGGTTTGCTTGCGCACCGCAAACTTGAACACCTGCTGCCCGTCCTGGTGAACGTAGTGCATCCTCTTGTCTACGGTTTCGTGCGACGACGGATTCAGGCTGCCTCCGCCGGGCATATACAGATAGCATCCACCCGCCCCGTCCACCTCATGGATGAAATCGATCAGGCCCACGGAATCGTCTTCCGCAGGCTCCAGAATCGCCGCCCCCGCGCCATCGCCAAAAATCACGCAGGTAGCGCGGTCGGTGTAATCGATCACCGACGACATCACATCCGCGCCAATCACCAGCACCCGCTTGTGAACCCCGGTCGCGATGAACTGCGCTCCCGTCTGCAGCGAGTAAATAAAAGCCGAACAGGCCGCGGAAATATCGAACCCCCACGCTCCTTTGGCGCCCAGCTTGTGCTGCACCAGGCAGGCGGTCGAGGGAAAAAGCATATCCGGCGTAACCGTACCAATGATGAGGGCTTCGATATCAGTAGGAGTAAACCCACGTTGCGCCAGTGCCTTCTTGGCGGCCTCAACCGCAAGATCGCTGGTAGCGACTCCCTTCTCCACGATGTGGCGCTCACGAATGCCCACGCGAGTCATGATCCACTCATTGGTCGTGTCGACCATTTTTTCCAGGTCGGCGTTCGTCAAAAGGCGAGGTGGCACGTAAGTGCCCAGGGCGCTGATTTTGGCGCGAATCGGTTTGCTCAAACGAGAAGCTCCTGAAGAAGGGCTTAAGAGTGCGAAACTGAGTATTGTGAAGGATTGAGGCAAGAAAGTCTAACGTAGCGACAGCCGCCTCGGCTGTCTCGCCTGGTCGCAGCCCGGCGAATCATGGCCGCGGGTCATGCGCGTTGGATCATGTTCAGCGAAAGATGTTCAACGAAGAGTACCTCAGCGAATCATGCTGAATTGGATCGAACGGCTTTACCCCGTGCCCTCTGTGTCCTCTGTGGTTGACGAATTAGCTCTCGCCCGTGCAGGACGCGCACCGCATCAGGCGGCGCGAGCGGCCGATTCGTAAGACATCCACTCCCGAACGAAATTCGGGCACGAGACCACCCCGAACCCATGCCCTTCCCCGCGCATGAGATAGAGCACAGCCGCGCGGTCCAGTTCCTCCAGCTGTGCCAGATCAAGCAAGGCCCACAAATCGCAGGCCACTGCCGTTTGGACGAGTTGATCCAGGTAGGAAAGATGTCCCTGAAATAATTTGCCGGAGACGCGGATCGTGACGTTAGGAACGGTCGAACTGGACGGAACTCGGCTCATTTTTCCCTCGCTGGCGGCGGCAATTGAATTCCTGCCAAGCCTCCACCTATTGGACGCGCCCCGAGCGTAGTCTTGCGCAAAGAGTTGGTAAACATACTGTAAAGATTTGCAAAATGCACCGACCTCGCGCCAAAGTGTTGTGTACTGAGATTTCGACGCCGTGAGCTGAAAGCAAAAACGTAGAGACAGCCGCCTCGGCTGTCCCGCCAGGCGAAGCCGGCGGATCGAGCTTGAGCCTTAACATCAGGCCTTAACATCGGGAGGTTCAAGTGTAGGAGGTCAGGAATGGACGTGGACTGCGATTGCCAAATCACTGAAACCTGAAGTACTCAGAAACGCCCGAAAAAACAATAAGCCAGGCACCGGCGCCTCACTGCACACGCAAGAGCCCGTTACCGTTGCTTCCTTCCGGACCTGGCGGGGTTGGCGGGAGTGCGTCGCGTAAGACCGATGCCTGACCTAAATGATTCTAGCATCCGCATGATTGTGTAGGACGGCACTCTTGTCCGTCGCCTTTGACATTGCATTTTGAATTTCGAACAAGAATCTTCGAACAGGAATCTTCGAACAGGAATCAGGGTCAAAAGCGACGGACAAGGCCTGCCCTGAGCGAAGCCGAAGGGAGTGTCCGTCCTACACAATCAACAGCAACAACGAAAGCCACGTTCTTCTCTGACCTCGGAAGGCATGTGACTTTTGGTGCAAGAACCGCATCACAAGGCCTTCCCTTCTAGGACAGGTTGTCGAACAATAGGAGTTCGGATCGCCGCAGCAACGCCTATGCCACCGAAGGCTCCACAACCCGGTGTAATTCCGATCCCCAAGGCAATTGACTATTACTTCCAGCTTTCCCTGTATCTGCTTGTTCTGACTGGCTTTGGTACTCTCGCCAGCACCGGAGGCCTTGATTTACCGTCGATTGCTCTGGTAGGAGCAGCACTCGCCCTGCGCGGCTATATCCTGGCCGAGCGCAAGCAGTTCGCGATGTCGGATCGCTGGACCGCGCCCCTTTCGGCAGCCTATGTGCTCTTTTTCGCCGCGGATTTTCTGTTTCTTTCGCGCAGTTTCCTCACCGCAACCGTTCATCTGGCGCTGTTCGCGGTGGTGGTGCGGATGTTTACTCTGCGACGCGACCGCGACCACGTAATGCTAGCCATTCTCGCGTTTCTCATGGTGCTGGCCTCCGCGATTCTGACCGTCGACAGCGTCTTCTTGTTTTTCTTCGCCGCGTTCATGCTCACGGCCGTAGCGGCCTTTGTATTGATGGAGATGCAGCGCTCCGGCCGCACCGCCAACATTCAGGCCCGGCACTCCACCGATCCGCAGGAGCATCGCCATCTGGCGTTCGCGCTGGCGCGCATGGCGCCTGCGCTTATGGCGATGATCCTGGTGGGTGCGGCGGGAGTGTTTTTCCTGCTGCCGCGCATGTCAGCTGGCTACCTGGGCGGATATACCTTCGGCACCGACCTCTCCACCGGATTCAGCGACCACGTGCAACTGGGCCAGATCGGACAGATCCAGCAGTCGAATGCAGTGGTAATGCATGTGCAAATCGAAGGCGACAATCTAGGCCGATATGATTTGCACTGGCGTGGCGTCTCCCTGTCAGAGTTCGACGGTCATGGTTGGTCGAATGCCCACCAACAGTTCGTGCTCGACCGGGAACCGGGCGGGGCCTTCGCGATTCCGTCGTTCGGAACCCGGGTCCCGCCGAAACACACTGCACAGAGTGTGGCAATCGCGGCCAATTCGCGGGAGCAAATGATTCACTATCGCGTGCTGATGGAGCCGATCGGGACAAACGTCTTCTTCCTGGCGCCCTGGGCACAAAGCGTGAAGGGAGAATTCAGGAATCTCGCGGTCGACCCGGGCAGCGCGGTTTACGATCAGGATATTCAACATCCCATCACCCGCTACGAAGCGGAATCAGACGTTTCCGTTCCTTCTCCCGAGCAGTTGCGCAACGCGGGGCAGATTTACCCTCCCCAGGTCGTGCCCATGTACTTGCAGTTGCCGGGGGCGCTCGATGCGCGCATTCCCCGCCTGGCGGCGGATATCACAAAGTCCGCCTCTACCAACTATGACCGGGCGGCAAAAATCGAACTCTATCTGAAGACGCGCTACGCCTACACTTTGCAACAGCCGCGCACGGCGATGCGCGACCCGCTGGCCAGTTTTCTGTTCGAGCGCAAGCAGGGACACTGCGAATATTTCGCGTCGTCGATGGCAGTGATGCTTCGCACTTTGGGGATTCCGTCGCGCGTAGTCAACGGATTCCGCAGCGACGAGTTCAACGACCTCACCGGAAACTACGTGGTCCGCGCCAAGGATGCGCACTCCTGGGTAGAAGCCTACTTCCCCGCCTACGGATGGCAGACTTTCGATCCCACTCCCGCAGGCGCAAGCGGCACGCCGCAGGGCTGGGACCGCGCCATGCTCTACCTGGACGCGATGTCTTCCTTCTGGCGCGAATGGGTGATCAGCTATGACGCGGCTCACCAATTCTCGCTGGGCCACGCGGCGGTCAGCGGAACCCGCGGCGTATGGGAACGGGGGCGCGCGTGGTGGCGCCTGCATTACGCCGCGATGCTGCGCTGGGCCCGCCGCAGCCAGGAGCGCGCCGAACACTCGCCTAAGCGCTGGTTCGCTCTCGGTCTGGGCGCAGGCATCGTCCTGCTGGTAGTGTCCCTGGCGCTCGCAAACCTGCGCCGGATTGCGCAGTGGCTTCACGAAAAGCGGCTGCGCGAGCATCCCGAGGATGCGCCCGAACAAGCCGCCACCATGTGGTACGAACGCATGGCGCGCTCGCTGGCGCGCCGCGGAGTGAAGAAGCTGACGGCACAAACGCCGCGAGAGTTTGCCGGGATCATCTCGGAAGAACCATTAAGGGCGCGGGTTCAGCAATTCACGGAAGCGTATGAATCGGCACGGTTTGGCCAATCACAAGAGGACGTCCAGCGACTGCCGGGATTGTATGAAGAAGTAGAACTGGCAACCAGGAAGTAGTCCGCCAAGCCCATGGAGCCTGCATCACAATGTTGCGAAAGATGCTAATCGGGTTTGCGATTTTTGTTTTGCTCCTGGCGGGAGCAGGCGCCTTTCTGTACTACCACAAAATAAAGCCTCAACTTCGCGAACTCGGGGAACGATCCCAGGCGCAGCGGAAGATGTTGCAGCCGCGCCAGGTAAAGGGGGAAGGAAAGTTTGAGAAGCGCTCCTTCTACTCGGACGCGGGTCTGGGGGAAATTTCGCAAATTCGCGTCGGTTGGCCTGCGGACAGGGAGGGGGCTGAGATCGCCGTGGTGGGTGCTCAGGGCGTGGACTTCATCGGCTCCGCCGGTGAGGTTAAGAAGCAGGTTCGTTTCTCAATTCAGCAGCGTTGCCCGGTCGCGGCGGCGCGACTGGATGCGGCCGGAGACTATGGCTTCCTGACGCGGGACGAGAGTTGGGCGGTCCCGGCAACGCTCTTTGACAAGGATGGACAAGTAACCTGGCGCTCCGGGGGGAAGTGGCCCGGGGTCGACGACTCAGTGCCCGGCGATGTGTCCGGCGACGGCAAGTTGTCTGTTGCCATAGGTTTCAACGGTGATGGAGGAGTCGCCCTTCTGGACGGGCAAGGCAAGACGCTGTGGAAAAAGGACGAGACGAACGTCTGGCATCTGGAGATGTTGGATCGGACCGGTGATGGGCGCGAAGAAATACTCCACAGCAATGCCAAAGGTCAATTGCTGGTGCGCAATGCGAAGGGAGATGTGGTTGATCGATATCTGCCGGGCTCCTATGTTTCTCGCTTCGCACTCACCCGGTGGTGGGCAGAAGCACAGCCTTCGCACATTCTCGTTTCAATCTCAGAGGCCCGGGAGGGCTGCTGCAAGGCAACCTTTGTCGTCCTCGACGCACATGGGAAGAAAGTCACCGAACTGGACTCGCCGCTGGGTGACTTGCTTTCGCGTATGAGCGCGACACCAATCCGATTCGGAAAAGGCTCTGAATATTTCGCCGTCCTGAAAAATGAATCCTGGATGGAACGCTCAATGCTGTATGTCTATGGCGAGGACGGGCAGATCGTATATCAGGAGATTTTGGGCGAATCCTGTCCTAGTATCGCTGCACTCCCTGAAAAGGACGGCTCCCGCCTTTTGGTTGGATGCTTTGGAAAAATATGGGAATACTTGCCTGTGCCTCCCAACGGTCAGTGACCCTGGAAGCGATCTTCCACAGCAACGCCTAGAAGCGGTAGACCACGCCACCGCCGACGAAATAATTATGCTGGCGTGTGTGGCCGGTAGGGGCGTTCGGAAAGTCCGGCTCACCGGACCAGAAGTCACGCACTTCGCCGCGAATGCTGAACTTTCCCCTGACCTTCACATCCAGACCGAAGCCACCCTCTATCGCGCTGGTCGCGCCTGACTTTCCAGGGTTGGGGCCGCCGCCGTAAATCGTGTTTTTGTTCTGGCTAAAATAGGCGACACCGCCGCCGAAGCTCACCCAGGGCGAAAACGCGGTGGTGGGAAACAGGTTTAAGCGCGCCGCCGGAGTGATGAAGTACTGTTTGTAGTTGATGGGTACAGTGCCTTGCGGAGCGTTCAGTTTCTCGTCAAGATTGAACGCCGCCGGCAGTTCGCCGGAAATCGCGTAGATTGGGGTAACCCACAAATGGCGCGCATAGGCGGCTTCGAAAGTCAGGCCGGCGCCGGAGCGGATGACAGCGTCGGGCACGGGCGGGTTCTGAATCCCCTGGTCGCTGATGAAGATACGGCCGATCATGCCGACCAGTTCGTTCTTCTCATCCTGGGCGGCCGCCGACGCGGCGAGAATCGTCACCACTGCCAGGGCCGCAACCAACAATCGTCTCTCAGACATTTCCCCTCCGGAGAAGTGGGAGTTTGTCACTATGGCGGTAAGCAATAGCCTAGCACGACCTGTATCCTTTTGAATCCACAACTACTATCTTTTCTGGTCCGGCGCATGGGGCCCGCAGCGCGCGGCCAGACCGGCCCAGAAGTGCCTCGGCGAAGATGCTAAAATAGTGAGATTGCATGCCTGTGACGGAGTCCACTATCAGCCTTCCCATTGACGATCTGCGCGGCGACACGCCCATCCATTCGTCAGAGGGTACGGCGAAGACTGCGACGAAACCCACCAAAGTGGGATTCGTCAGCCTGGGATGTCCCAAGAACCTGGTCGACAGCGAAGTGATGATGGGCCTGCTGGCTCGGGCTGGCGCCGAATTGACGACGCGTGCTGAAGACGCAGACGTGATTGTGGTGAACACCTGCTCGTTCATCGAAAGCGCGCAACAGGAATCGGTGAACACGATTCTGGAAATGGCCGGGCACAAGACCGATGGCCGCGCCAAGAAACTGGTGGTCGCCGGGTGCCTGGTGGAGCGCTTCCGCGACCAGATCCGCAAAGACATTCCTGAAGTCGATGCCGTGGTGGGAACCGGCGAACTGGAAAAAATCCTGGCAGCCACCGGAGTGGCGACTGCACGAAATGTTGGCCAAAACAACGCGGGCAGCGATTCGCCGTTTGTGGTGCTGCAATCCCGCCCGGAAGGTGATGCTCGCGCCGCGCAGGGGCGATTCTCCCGCGAGGCCTGGGATGGTGCGATCGGCGACCTGCCCAATTATCTCTACGATGACGCCACGCCGCGCATTCTGGCTACGCCGCGGCACATGGCCTACATCAAGATTGCAGAAGGCTGCGACCATCCCTGCAGCTTTTGCATCATTCCGCAGTTGCGCGGACAATTCCGCTCGCGGCGTTTTGCGTCCGTGGTCGCCGAAGCCGAACGCCTGGCGCAGTCGGGCGTGCGCGAGATCACACTCATCGGGCAAGACACAACCTGCTACGGCGAAGATTTCGGCCTGAAAGACGGTCTGGCGCTCCTGCTGGAAAAGCTGGCCGCAATCGATGATCTGCGCTGGGTTCGTTTTCTCTACGCCTACCCGAACAAGATTACCGGCAAGCTGCTGGAGACCATCGCCGCGCACGAAAAGATTTGCTCGTACATGGATGTTCCCCTGCAGCATGCGTCGGCTAGCGTGCTGAAGCGAATGAAACGCGGCGGAGGTGCAGACGTTTTCCTGCGCTCGATCGCCAAAATGCGCCGCACGATTCCTGACGTCACGCTGCGTACCTCGTTCATTGTGGGCTTTCCCGGCGAGACGGAAAAAGAATTTGAAGAGCTCTGCGACTTCGTGCGCGAGGCCCAGTTCGACTGGATGGGCGCATTCGCCTATTCCGATCAGGATGGCGCAGGCGCATTCGGCCTCGACAAGAAGCTTTCGCCGCGCGAGATCGAGCGGCGCCGCAAACATTTGATGGGCATCCAGCGCCAGATCAGCAAAAAGAAAAAGAAGGCGCTGCTGGGGCGGGAATTCGATTTGCTGCTGGAAGGTACGTCCGACGAAAGCGATCTGCTGCTGGAAGGCCGCACCGCCATGCACGCGCCGGAAATCGACGGCAAGGTTTTCGTCAACGACTTCCCGGCCGAAGATTTCTCCGAGGAGTCTGGGCCGCAGCCCGGCGAGTTCTACCGTTGCCAAATTACCGAGGCGCACGACTACGATCTGGTGGCGAAGATTGTTTAACGAAGATCGTTTAACGAAGATCGTTCAACGAAGATCGTATAACGCTGGGCGGGTGCGACGCTCCAAACAATAGTCGCTCACCTCTGCCGGGCGCGCACTACAATACTTCCTGCCATGCCGAGCAAGCGCATCGTCAAACTCCGTTGCCCGATTTGCAAGAAGAACGTGAAAAGCACCGACGCGGATTTTCCTTTCTGCAGCGACCGCTGCCGCATCATCGACCTGGGCAAGTGGGCCAGCGGCGCGTACGTGATTGCCTCTCCGGTGACCGATGCCGACGAAGGCGTTCGCGATCGCAATCCCGAAGATCCGGAAGAAGATTCGTGACGCCCACGCCGCGATGGGCAACTTTGGTGGCCACATTCTTCGGCATCGGACGCCTGCATCCGGGGCCGGGAACCTGGGGATCGGCTGCGACCGTGCTGCTCTGGAGCGCGATTGTCTATGGCCTCCCGCCTGCACTGCGCACTCCCGTCGCTGTCGTTCTCGCAGTGTTGGTGGTGCTCATCGGCATTCCCGCCGCGACCCGCGTGGCCCGCGGCTCCGGAGTGAAAGATCCGCAGTTTGTGGTGATTGACGAAGTCGCCGGGCAGCTGATCGCGCTTATAGGTGTCCCCTTTGGATGGAAAACTTTTCTGGCGGGTTTTATACTTTTTCGGGGATTCGATATCCTCAAGCCTCCGCCGGTCCGGCAACTGGAAGCGCTTCCGGAAGGAACTGGTATTGTGGTGGACGATGTCGCGGCGGGATTATATGCATTTGTGGTGATGCATCTTCTACTACACTTTGGGGTTCTAAGATAGTAGGAACTCGAGACTCGAAACTCTTCATGGGATTCTCCGACCGGATTCTCGGACGCAAGAGCGTGAACGGCGGACCGCACATTGAGGCGGTCGCGCCGGCGCTGGCCTTGGCCGGCGGCGAAGTCCGCATCACGGGCACAGGATTGCGCCCACAGGAGTTGCGGCGGCCGAAGGTGCAGTTCGGCGATGTCGAAGGCTCGGTGGTCGTCAGTTCAGAAGGATTTCTCGTCGCCCGCGTGCCGGAGGGCGCCACTTCCGGTCCGGTTGTAGTGGCGAGCGATGGCCATGTGAGCAATGCTCAAACCGTAAGGGTCGCGGTGCCGATTGCCGAAAATCTGCATCCTGTGACCAGCCCGGCGCTGGATGCCGAGGGCAACATTTATGCCACGTTCTCTGGTGCGCGCGGCGAGAAAGTGCCAGTCTCCGTTTTCAAGATCGACACCAACTACGCCATGAAACCGTTTGTGGCGGAGATGATGAACGCAACTTCCATCGCGTTCGACCGAGAGGGGCAGATGTACGTTTCCTCGCGCTTTGACGGGTCGGTCTACCGCGTTACGCCCAGCGGCGCCATCACGACCTACGCCGAAGGTATGGGCGTCGCCACCGGAATTGCCTTTGACCGCGAACAAAATCTTTACGTCGGCGACCGCAGCGGTACGGTTTTTAAAATCGGGCGCGATCAACAGGTTTTTGTGTTTGCCACGCTTGAAGCCAGCGTCTCGGCTTATCACCTTGCATTTGGCCCCGAGGGCGACCTATTCGTCACCGGGCCCACCACTTCCAGCTTCGACGCCGTTCACAAAATTGATCCGCACGGGACGGTGAGCACGTTCTATCGCGGCCTGGGCCGGCCGCAGGGACTGGCCTTCGATGTTGCCGGCAATCTGTACGTCGCGGCATCGCTCTCGGGCAAGCGCGGCATCGTAAAGATCACGCCAGACGGCAAGGCGCGGATCGAAGTAGCCGGACAGGGCCTGGTGGGGTTGGCGTTCGCTCCGGGCCGCTCGGTGATTCTCGCGACCACCAGCGCCGTGCATCATCTTTCGTGGGATATTCAGGGTCTGCCGCTGCTGCCGGAGTAGTCTCTCACCCCTAATGAGTTCACCTCGCTTCTGATTTTCGGTTTTCATTTACACTCTAGCCGTGAACGCCGAAATTATTGCGGTCGGCTCCGAGTTGCTCACCCCGTTCCGCAGCGATACCAATTCGCTCTACCTCACCGAGCAACTCAACCAGCTCGGCGTGGAAGTAATTTTCAAGAGCATTGTCGGCGACCACCTGCCGCGGTTGGTTGCAGCCGTGCAGCACGCGCTGTTCCGCTCTGACATTGTGATTTTCAGCGGCGGCCTGGGGCCCACCGAAGACGACCTCACGCGAGAAGCCGTGGCTGAAGCCCTGGGGCTGGCCGTGCGACGCGATCCCGAGATTCTCACGCGGCTGGAAGAACGCTTCGCCGCCCGTGGCTGGAAAATGGCGCCCAACAACGCCAAGCAGGCGGACGTTCTGGAAGGCGCCACAGTTTTGCCCAACGCCAACGGCACCGCTCCCGGCCAGTGGCTGAGCGGAAATTTCGACGGACGAGAGCACATTATCGTGCTGCTGCCCGGACCTCCGTTCGAACTGAAAGCGTTGTTCGATGCCGAGGTTCGCGAGCGGCTACGTGCGAAAATTCCCACCGCTCATCTTGCGACCCGCGTCTTGAAAATCGCCATGCTCGGCGAATCGCAGGTGGACGCTCGCGTGTCGCCGATCTACAAACGCTTCACTGACGTGGACACAACCATCCTGGCCGGCGCGGGTGAGGTCCAGCTTCATTTCACGAAACGCTCCGAGAGTCTCGAACTAGCCCAGCGGCGCGTGGACGAAGTGGCCGGCGACGTCGAGGACGAGTTAGATGACGCGGTTTTCTCCCGCAACGGTGAGTCGCTGGAACAGATCGTCGGTTACTGGCTGCAGATGCGCAACGCCACGCTGGCTGTCGCGGAGTCGTGCACCGGAGGGTTGCTGGCCGAACGCATCACTTCCGTCGGCGGAAGTTCACGTTATTTTTTGGGCGGGGCCGTGGTGTATTCCAACGAACTGAAAACGGAATTCGCGGGCGTGCCTCGAGAGATGATTGAACGCCACGGCGCGGTCAGCCGCGAGGTAGCGGCGGCGCTGGCGGAGGGAGTTCGTTACCGCTGCGAGGCGAGTCTTGGTGTTGGCATCACCGGTGTGGCCGGACCCACCGGAGGTACGCCGGACAAGCCTGTGGGCCTGGTGTTTCATGCAGTAGCCAGCGATCGCGGAACCGAAGTGATCCAAAGAAATTTTCCCGGCGACCGTAAACGCATTCGCTGGTTCGCGTCGACTATGGCGCTGGATATGGTGCGGAGAAAGCTGATGTGAAACAGCTTTCAGCTATCAGCTCTCAGCTGACAGCTGAGAGCTTCCTATGCGCCTCTTCATCGCTCTCGACATCGACGACGAAATCCGCGAACGCATCGTCCGCTTCGTGGAAGGGGTGAGCGGCTTCGCGCCGGACGCGCGCTGGGCCAAACCTGAATCGCTCCACGTCACGCTGAAGTTTATCGGAGAACAGCCTGAGCCGATGCTCGAAGAGATTAAGCGCGCATTGGGAACTATTGAGGCCGGCAAGATCGCGCTGCAATTTCGCGGATATGGATTCTTCCCTACCGCGAAAGCTCCCCGAGTTTTCTGGATTGGAATCGAATCGGAACCTGAGCTGGCAACGTTGGCCGCGGCAGTCGATCAGCAAACCGCGCGCCTGGGAATTCCGAAGGAAGAGCGAGCTTTCAGTCCGCACCTCACGCTGGCTCGCGGTGGTGCCCGCGGAACCCAAAGTTCGGGATCGCCGGGCCGGCACAAAAAAGATCGCCCCAACCGCAGTTTTCAACGTTTACAGGAAAAGCTGGCTGCCCTGCCCACCCCCGAGTTTGGTACCATGACGGCCCACGAGTTCTTTTTGTATCAGAGCCAGTTGTCGCCCGGAGGATCAAGATATACGAAGCTCGCAAGATTCGAGCTGCGGCGGCCAGCCGTTCGCAATTAGCAATTGGCCGCTGCGAGCGGGATGCGGGGCACCTGTGGGCTAATTGCTAATTGCCAGATAGCACCCTCTTCACCATGCGCTCTCTCTTGCTGACCGTCGTCGTGAGTTACCTGCTGGGGTCGATCCCCTTCGGCTATCTGCTGGTGCGCATTTTTCGCGGCGAAGACGTGCGTCTGAGCGGTAGCGGAAATATTGGTGCGACCAATGTCTCGCGCAAGTCGCCCGCCCTTGGCGTCCTCACGCTGCTGCTGGATGCTCTGAAAGGATTTGCCGCCGTGACCATCGCCATTCTGATGAGTCCGCAAGTTTTTCCAGATGTGTCTCTGCCGACAGTTCTGGGCCATGAGACTTTGCTGGCTTCCATGCCGCCGATCTCGGTCCACGCGGCAGTCGCGGCTTTGGTCGCGGTACTCGGCCACATGTTTCCCATCTGGTTGAATTTCCGCGGCGGCAAAGGAGTAGCGACCGGACTCGGTTCCTTCGCGGTGATTGCTCCCGAGGCGGTGCTGATCGCGGCCGTGATTTTCATTATTATCGTTTTGCTGTTCCGCTACTCTTCGCTGGGTTCGATCACTGCGGCCGCAGCCCTTCCCCTTATCGCACTCGTCCTTCATGACTATGGCCACAGCGCTCTCACGTTGTGGCTGATCTCGCTCACGTGTCTCATCATCATCGCCAAGCATCACGAAAATATCCGGCGCCTGCTCGCCGGAACAGAAAACCGGCTGGGAGCGAAGCGCGCGTGAGCCAGATCGCAATCATTGGCGCGGGCGCGTGGGGCACTGCCATTTCCGTCGTGCTGGGGCGCAAGCGATCGCACCGTATCCACCTCTGGGCTCACGAAAAAGAAGTGAGGGAGTCGATCGCACAGCGCCGCACAAACGAGAAATTCCTTCCCGGGCAGGCGATTCCGGGTTCTGTGACAGCAACCACGAACCTTCCCGAGGCGCTTGCCGGGGCGCAGATTGTGGTCAGCGTCATGCCCTCACAACATTGTCGCGGCCTGTTCGAGCAGATGCGCCCGCATCTGCCGCCGCACATCCTGATCGTAAGCGCAACGAAAGGTCTGGAGGAAGGCTCACTGCTGCGCATGACGGAGGTCATCGCTCAGGTGTTGAGGAACGGCGGCGTGGCCGCGGCTCGTGTGGGCGCGCTCAGTGGGCCCACTTTCGCAGTAGAAGTAGCACGCGGCGATCCCACGGCGATCACCATCGCGTCCCAGGACACGGAACTCGCGCGCACCGTGCAGGACGAGTTCAGCGACCCCACATTTCGGGTTTATACCAACGCTGACGTGGTGGGAGTGGAGCTCGGGGGCGCGTTGAAAAACATTGTCGCCATCGCCGCCGGAATTTGCCACGGTCTCGGCCTCGGACACAACTCCGTGGCCGCACTGATCACGCGCGGTCTGGCCGAAATGACGCGTCTGGTCGTAGCTTGCGGCGGACGCGCCGAAACCATGGCGGGCCTCGCCGGCCTGGGCGACCTGGTCCTCACCTGCACTGGGGGGTTATCCCGCAACCGCAGCGTAGGCGCGGAGCTCGGCCGCGGACGCAAGCTTTCGGAAATTGTCGCCGGCATGCACGGCGCCGTCGCGGAGGGGATTTTCACCACCACCGCCGCGGTCGGCCTGGCTCGCGCCCGCGGAGTCGAGATGCCGATCACCGAGCAGATGCACGCCATCCTCAGCCAGGGCAAAGCTCCCCGCGAAGCCATCCATGAATTGATGACGCGCAGCGGCAAGAGCGAAAGCGCGATTCGCAGCGGCGAAACAAAGGGCTCTTAACCGCAAAGCTCGCAAAGAAAACATCGCAAAAGCGAAGAACGCGAAGCTAACACTCGCCTGGTTTTCGGTTCCTCTTGGTGTCCTTCGCGGCAATTCTGCACGAGCTTGTGGTTAAAGGCGTTGGCTTTCTGTAATTTGCTTGAAAAAGGGAATCCATGGTCCTCGACTCCGCGCGTTATCTTGCCAAACCCTTGCCAGACGCCCGATTCGGGTCAGGTACTTTGGTAATGGCGGTGTCCTTCGGTTTCCGGCTCAGTGCTGCGCCTACCCGTTAGAATTTTATGGATAGCTTTGAATAACGCCGCCACTTCGACCACGGCGCCCGCGATTCCACGTGAAGGGAAAGACTTGTCTTCCAAGGCATCCACCGCCGCGCCCATCCCGATTCTGTATGTGATTCTCGGGGTGCTCCTCGTCATCAGCATCGTGCCGATGTATTTCTATTCCACGTACGTGGAATCGAAAAACCGCCAAGCTCTGGTGGCTAACGAGGAGCTGCTGGAGAACACGGTCACACGCTCGCTGGCCGAGGATCTCTCGCAGAACGAGCGGTCCCTGCGGATGATGCTGGCGAACCTGTCGGCGGCGGTGCAGGTGACCAGCGGCGGAGATCTCGGCGAAAAGAACATTCAGAGCCCGGAATTGCGAGCACTCCTTGAGAATTTTGTGTCTTCCTCCGAGGAAATCGCCTATACCTCGCTGCTGAATCCGGAAGGCAAGGGGATAACGGCCGGGCGCATCGCACCTGATATCTTTCTGCAGCGGGAACTGGAGCGTGCCTTTTCCGCCGCCCGCGACGGACGCGCCTATAACGGGCAAGCGCTGGCCGTAGGCGAAGGCACTTCTTCCCGGACGATTTTTCTGGTCAGCACTCCCGTCATGTACGGGCCGCGATTTCTCGGCATGATCGCGGCGGTGGTCGACCTGCAATTCCTGATTCGCCGCCTGCAGCACGAGAACAGCGGCGGACTCACGCCCTACGTGGTGGACTCACAGGGCCGGCTGGTGGCTGCGGCCACGCAAGGGTTCGCCACCGGCCAGGACATGAAGAACCTGGAAATCGTGCGCAACTTCGTGGATAGCGGCAATAAAGGGCAACTGATCCAAACCAAAGAATTCACCATGCGCGACGCCAAGGGCAGCCAGGCCATGCTCGGCACTTACTACCCGGTCACCGCACTGGACTGGGCGGTAGTGGTGCAGAAGACCAAGCGGGAAGCCTATAGCGGAGTGTATGAAATGCAGCACACCGCCCGCCTGCTGGCTCTGGCGGCGGTGCTGGCGAGCATCCTGGCCAGCATCATAGCGGCGCGACGCATTACCAGCCCGCTCGAGGAGCTCACGCAATTCAGCCGCGCCATCGCACGCGGAGATTTTTCCCAGCGCGTCCACATCCGGAACCGAACCGAAATTGGAGAACTGGCCGACACGTTTAACAGCATGTCCCAAGAACTCGAGCACTACGTCGAAGACCTGAAACGCGCCGCCGACGAAAACCGCGCCCTGTTTATGGGCTCCATCCAAATGCTGGCCGGAGCCGTCGACGAAAAAGACCCCTATACCCGCGGTCACTCCGACCGTGTCACTCGCTATTCCCTGCTGCTCGCGCACGAAATGGATCTGCCCACTCCCTTCGTGGAGATCCTGCAGATTTCCGCGCAGTTGCACGACGTCGGCAAGATTGGCATTGAAGATCACATCCTCAAAAAGCCGGGCGCACTCACGGCCGAGGAATTCGAGGTCATGAAGACTCATACCACCCGCGGCGCCAACCTTCTGCGCCCAGTCACACAACTTGCGGAAATGCTGCCCGGTATCGAGTTGCATCACGAGTCGCTCGACGGTCGTGGTTATCCCTACGGATTGCAGGGAGATCAGATTCCCCTGCTGGCGCGGGTCATCGCGGTCGCCGACACTTTCGACGCGCTCACCACCACGCGTCCTTACCAAAATGCGCACACCCCCGATCAGGCGCTGCAAATCGTTCAAAACCTGGCCGGCAAGCGCCTCGATCCCGTCGTAGTCGCCGCGCTGCTGGCGGTTTACGCACGAGGAGAAATCAAGCTGCAGCGATTCACCATCCGCCGCCCAGTCGCCGCGGCGTCGAATGCAACCGCAGCCACAGCCGCAACGGCTGCCCCGGTTCCCACGGCACCGTTGACCGCGCCAGCGGCGTCCATCGCATCCGAAGCCGCCGAGCTGGAAAGAACCCGCGTCTAAAAAATAAGCCAGCAGGCACAAGCCATGTGGCCACACAAAGCACATGTGGCCCCGGGCGCCTCGCCCGCGAGCTTGTTCCCAAATGAGAGAGGCGATCGCACGGTCACGACCAGCCAGAACCGGAACCGAAATCGAAGCATAGCGCCGCCGTCCTGCTGCCTCTCCCATGGGCCTGCCCTGAGCTTGTCAAACGCTGTCTCGCCCTCGGCGCTGCCCGAATACTCCCCCCATAACCCGTATAATCACTCTTTGCCCTTCTTATGATTCAGACCTTATTCGGCAGCACCGAAGAAAAGAAAACCGGCCTGTTCGACCGCATGAAGCAGGCGGTCACGCGCACCCGCGAGAACCTCGCCGAGCGCATTGAAGAAGTCGTTTCCTTCGGCAAGGAAATCGACCGCCGCACGCTCGACGATCTCGAAGCCACACTCATCGCCGCCGATCTGGGCAACACCACCGCGCAGGAAGTCCTCGCAAAACTGCGCGACAAGGCTGACCGCAAGCAAATCAAAGACGTGCAGGAACTCAAGCGCCTGCTGAAAGAAGAACTGCTGGCGATTCTGAGCGTGGCCAACTCGCGACCCGTCAAAAAAGTCGACGGCGTACCGGAAGTGATCCTGGTGGTCGGCGTTAACGGCACCGGCAAGACCACGACCATCGGCAAGCTTTCGCAGCTGTTTCGCTCGGAAGGAAAAACCGTGCTCTTGTGTGCCGCCGACACGTTCCGTGCCGCGGCCATCGAGCAACTCGAAATCTGGGGCCAGCGCACCGGCACGGAAGTGATCAAGACCAAACCCGGCGGCGATCCTTCGGCCGTGCTGTTCGACGCGCTGCAAGCCGGGGTCGCCCGAAAATCCGATTACGTAATCGTCGATACCGCCGGCCGCCTGCACACCAAGACCAGTTTGATGGCGGAACTCGAAAAAATGCGCCGCACCGCGCAACGCATCATTCCCTCGGCCCCGCACGAAACCCTGCTGGTAATGGACGCCACGACCGGGCAAAATGGTTTGCAGCAGGCGCGCCTGTTCACCCAGGCAGCCGGCGTGACCGGCATCGTGCTCACCAAGCTCGATGGCACGGCCAAGGGCGGAGTGGTGGTCGCCATTTCACGCGAACTGGGCTTACCCGTGCGCTTCGTCGGTGTCGGCGAAAAAGCCGGCGATCTCCTGCCCTTCGCCCCGCAGGAGTTTGTGGATTCATTGTTTGAGTAGCATAGTTTGAGTAGCATTGTGCGAGTAGAAGCGTTCGATGAGGAGGACGCATGGTGGAGGGAGAAGGGAAAAAATCTCTGATGAAACGGTTCCAGGATTTGGCGCATCGCATGCTGGGCCGCGGACCCGCGCCGCCGTCGGGCGGTGACCCTTATGCTTACCGCACGGCTCCCCTGAAGCACGGGCCAAAAGGCCGCAGTGGCGCGGCAGTTGCGGAGATCGAAGACGATTCCTACCGCAGCTTTCCTCCGCGCCGGCAATAGAGATTCGTTCCCTTGTCTTCCTCGTTTCAGTCTGCCGTAGCCAAGCGTGCCTCGTGGTAGATATAGATCTTCATGTCCTCCCACTCCAGCGACGAAAAATTCCTGCGCCGCGCTCTCGACCTCGCCAGCCAGGGCATCGGCCTGGCGTCGCCGAACCCATGCGTGGGAGCGGTAATCGCTGATGCGCAGGGAAACATCGCAGGCACTGGAATCTACACCTACGCCGGAGTGAAACACGCCGAAATCCTCGCCCTCGAAGCCTCCGCCAGCAGGGCCCGCGGTGGAACGCTCTATATCAACCTCGAACCGCATGCACACCATGGCCGCACGCCGCCGTGCACGGACGCTTTGATCGCCGCAGGAATTCGCCGTGTCGTCGCCGCCATGCCCGATCCCAACCCCAAAGTCAGCGGACTCGGTTTCGAAAAGTTGCGTGCTGCCGGCGTACAGGTGGATGTCGGACAACTGCGAGAACCGGCCCGCGGCCTGAACGAAAACTTCGCCCGCTACATTCGTCACGGCGTGCCGCTGGTCACGCTGAAATCGGCGATGACGCTCGATGGCAAAATCGCGCCGCCACCGGCAGTTGCACCCAACCCCGCAGCCAAAACCCAAGCTCCAAACGGATTCTCCGGCCACTGGCTTACAGGCGAAGCCGCACGCGCCCACGCGCACCAACTCCGTCATCAACACGACGCCATCCTGGTCGGAATCGGCACTGTTCTCGCCGACAATCCCTTGCTCACCGACCGCAGCGGACGTCCCCGCCGCAGGCCTTTATTGCGCGTGATCCTCGACTCGCAACTCCGTCTGCCGCTCGACTCACAGTTAATTCGTAGCGTGAAGTCCATCACTGCTAACTCCAGCGACGACCGCGATGTCGTGGTCTTCACTTCTTCCGCAGACACGAAGAAAAAAACCGAGCTGGAATCATATGGCGCGCGCGTCGAAACTCTCCCCCCGCACCGCCCAACGGACGCCCAGACCTTGCCACAGTTCTTCGCCGCCTCGGCGAACTGGAAATTACCAGCGTGATGATCGAAGGTGGATCGACCGTGAATGGTGTCGCTCTCGCTGGGGGCGTGGTCGATAAAGTCTTCTTCTACTACGCGCCCGAAATTCTCGGCGCAGCAAACGCCATTCCCTTCGCGCCCGATGCAGCTCTGCGCAAAATGAGCCCACCCACACCCGTGAAGCATCTGCGCCTGCACCGCTTCGACGAAGACTTCGCAGTCGAAGGATATCTCCGCGATCCCTACGAGGAATAAGCTTTTCGCCACCGAGACACAGACCCGGCTTCGGGCTCCGGCTATCGGGCTCAGGCGAACTCTTCAGTCAAACTTTTGTGGTTGGTGAATCTCCAGACTCGCGAAACCTCTCAAAAGCCGGAATCCTTGCTGAGCTGGAGCCGATAGCCGAAGCCCGAAGCCCAGTCTGTTCAGCGGTGAATAGCGGTCATTGGTTTATGATGTTCCATTCCTCCCGGAGGCTCTCATGTTCACCGGCATTGTCGAAGAAGTCGGACGCATCACCCGCATCGAACAGCGCGGCGAGAACCGCCGCATCACCATCACCGCCGTTCATGCGCCGAAGCAATTGAAAAACGGCGACAGCGTCTCCGTCAGTGGCGTCTGCCTCACCGCTCTCGACATCAAGCCGGAATCTTTCTCTGCCGACCTTGCCCCGGAAACCTGGACACTTACATCGTTCTCCCGAGTTCACGAAGGCGCGCAAGTCAACCTCGAACTTCCGATGAAAGCTGACGGCCGTTTCGGCGGTCATATTGTCCAGGGACACGTAGACGGAGTCGGAACGCTGATCTCCCTCGACCGCATCGCAGATTCAGAAAACTGGTGGCTGCACATCGAACTACCGCACGAGGTCGAGAAATACACCGTCTACAAGGGATCCATCTCGATCGAGGGCATCAGCCTCACCGTGGCGAAGCTGGAAGAAAACCGCTGCACCATCGCAATAATTCCGCACACTGTTGAGCAGACCAACCTCAACTCGCTCAAGCCCGGCGACCCCGTCAACCTGGAGGCCGATCTGATCGCAAAGTATGTGGAAAAGATGACGAAGGGAAGTTCCGCAGAAAGTTCACTCACCATCGAAGACCTGGTAGAGCAAGGGTTTTGACTTACTGGCAACTGTCCACTGGCTCCTGGCCACTGCTTGACTCACCCTCGATTCTCAGCTCATCCAGTTCCAGAAATTCCTGAATGATCGGCGCGGTCGATTTCTCCATGTCAGCATAAGTGCCAAAGAAAATTGCCTTGGCTTCGTGCAGAAATACCACGCGGTCGGCCAGCTTCTTGGCCAGGCGCATATCATGTGTCACCACGATGCTGGTCAGGTTCAGCTGCAACTTGAGGCGCTTGATCAGGTCGCCCAGCAACTGCGCCATCAGCGGATCCACCATGGTCGTGGGCTCGTCGTAGAGCACGCACTCCGGCCGCGCCGCCAGCGCCCGCGCAATGGCCACCGAGCGCTTCATCCCGGTTGAGAGATCGGAAGGCAATAGGTCGCCCATCCCCTGCACACCCACCATGTGCAGGAGGCCGTCCACGATCTGAAAAATTTGTTCCTCCGAGAGTTCGCGGCTTTCGCGCAGCGGAAACGCAACATTCTCGCCCACCGTCAGCGAGTCGAACAGCGCCCCATTCTGGAAGACCATCGTAACTTTCTTATGGATCAACTCCAATTGCTGCTCGGAGTAGTCGGTAATGTCCTCCCCGGCCACAATCACGCGCCCCGAATCCGGCTTGAGAAACCCCATGATGTTATCGAGCGAAACCGATTTGCCCACCCCGCTGCGTCCCAGAATGCAAACCGTCTCGCCGGGCAAAACGTCGAAACTGACGTGGTCAAGCACCACGTTGTCGCCAAACGCCTTGGAGACATCGTTGAACCGTATGTACGGACTAGGTTGCGGGCTATCGGGCATGAGAATCAGCTTCTAGCTTTGAGCTTCTAGCTTTGAGCTTCTAGCTAAGATCTTGTACTTTTGCTTTTAACTTCTGGTTTCTCACGTCTTACCTTTCCCTGTCATCCTGAGCGACGTGGCATCTTCGCGTTTCGCGAAGACGCCACGAAGTCGAAGGACCCCTTTAAGGCCGCAAGGGCGGCAAGCCTCAAAAGGAATTTCCATCACTGCCTCCGATCACCATCCTCAGCCCTATTGTGCTGCTCGCGCCGCTTCCAAATCATCCTTCGTATTCAAGTTACGAAACAGTCCAGGCGCGAACCCCGCCCGCGCCAATTCCTCCTCCTCAATCGCCAGCACGTTAATGTCAGCAAACAAGGCACCGATCTTGCAACGGCCCGCCCGCAGCGCCTTCTCGGCAACGTCGGCGAACACCGGCCGATAAACCGCACACAACGGCTGCCAGCCTCCGTCCGCCCGCGGCACGGTCGCAACCGCATCGGAACCGCGCGCCCGCGACACCAGATACCGCAGCAGCGCCGGCGGGACAAAAGGCACGTCCACCGCCAGCATCAAATTCATCTCCGCCCCGGACGCCCGCAACGCCGCGTGGATCCCCCCCAGCGGCCCGCACTCGCGAAACACATCTTCCACCACCGGAGCAAAAGCCGCAAACTTCTCGGCGCTGCCCACAATGCGCACGTTGTCCGTGACCGTCCTCGCCAGCTCCAGCGCCCGCGTTAGCAGAGTGCCCCCATCCAACGTCACAAATGCCTTGTCAGCCCCCATGCGCGTGCTCTTCCCGCCAGCGAGCACAAAAACCGCCACGTCGGCCGCAGGGCTGTCCATGGGCCGATGATACACGGCTTGCTCCGCTCAGGAACAACCCACAGCGCACGCCGCTTGCGACTTCACGATCCGCAACCCTGCATCCTCAAAATCCACGCCGTCTCTGCGCCGCGCTCCCCTCCCCCACTGCACGAAAGTAACCTACCCAAAGTCAGTCCTTCGAGCGATGATGGCCTTGCGACCGAGGCACCTGCTCCGGAAGTAACCATCATGCCGCAAAAATTCATGGATGTTCTTATGCTGGGACGTTGTTCTCACGAATTTTCCTGGCCGCGGCGCGGCAGCGACGGCGACTACTACCAGGTCTGCATGATCTGCGCCGCCGAATACAAATATGACTGGACCACCATGCGCCGCATCGAGCGCGTGGAGCACGCCAAGCCCGAGACCGGAATCAAGCGCAGCCATACCCGCGAAAAGCGGCCCTCCTGGGTGCCCCGCGCGCGGCGCCTGAAGCTTGACGTGCCGCTGCGTTTCCGCGTGAACAAAACCGCGACCTGGTACGAAGGCATCATCGAAAACATCAGCCAGACCGGCGTCCTTTTCACCGGACCGCAACAGTTGCCCGTCAATGCCCTGATCGAAATGGTGTTCGAGATGCCGGAAGAAATCTCCGGGCAAAAGAACAGCAACGTGGTTTGCCAGGGACGTGTCATGCGGACCAAGGAAACGAAGAAGACTGAAGATGGCGTGACCCTGGCGGCCTCCATCGTCGACTACAAGTTCATCCACTAGAAATCAATCATGTGGGACGGGCACTCTGCCTGTCCATCGAGCGCAGCTCGATGTTTTCTTCCCCACGCCCATGCAAGCCTTGTACCACCGCAGTTTATCCCCCGCTGTATCTCGCCGCTTTCGCGTACACTCTTCCTCGGCTTTCTCTAACGCCCTCACCTCATGCCCGCCCTCACCGCGCTCCTGCATGCCCGGAACGACGCTCTGCGCCTGGGCCGCGCCCTGGAAACGCTCCTGCCCTGCGATGAAATCCTGGTGGTCGATCACGGGACGCACTCCGCCACTCGGCGCATCGCCCGCGAATACGGAGCCCGCGTGGTCTCGGCGCAGGCCAACATAACTCCCAGTCAATGTCTTCATCTCGCCCGCCACGATTGGATTCTCTGCCTCGAACCGCGCGAGTCCCTCTCCGAAGCGCTGGCGGCGAGCCTGTTCGAATGGAAAGCCGGCTGGAAACCAAAAGCACAGTCCCCGGAACCCATAGCTTTTTCTTTCCTCCTGCGCCAGGAAACACCCAACGGCTGGCAAATAGACCTCACGCCCCAAACTCGCCTCGTGCCCCGCGATTGGAGCCATTGGCAAAATCTGCTCCCCGCGTCGGAACCTTCCGCCATCACCCTGGAAGGCGCTCTGCTGAGTTTCATCCAACCCTAAGTTTTTCAGTCGCTAACCTCCGCGGAGGCCTACCCTCGGTCACAACCCTGGGTGACGCGAATCACGGCCATTGAAGCTTTGGCCGCCTAAACTGCAACGTTACGAGTTTTTCGGCCCCGTAGCCGAAGGAGGAAAGCAATGCGTGTAATAAAATTCATCACTTTCGTTGTAATTCTGGTTGTGGCCTCGACCTTTGCCGTGGCCCAGGATAAAGCCGCCGAGCCCACACCCACCGTAAAACATATCCCGATCACTAACGTTTCACCCGTATCAGGAAAAGAAATGTTTAAGAGCTACTGCGCCGTTTGCCATGGAGCCGACGCAAAAGGTGGAGGCCCCGCGGCATCGGCTTTGAAAACCGCTCCCGTCGACCTGACGGTTCTTGCCCAGAAGAATGGTGGCAAGTATCCCGCCGCCCACGTGGCCGCAGCCATCCGCGGTGAATCGCTCGTGGCTTCCCACGGCAGCAAAGATATGCCGATGTGGGGTCCATTGTTCTCGAGCATTAGCCAGGGCCATGACTCCGTGGTGCAGGAGCGAGTCGCAAATCTGGTGGACTACATTCAAACTCTGCAAGCAAAGTAGGCGCTGGCGGCCGCTGCGTCGAGCTGATGACGATACCCGGGGGCGCGATCTTCTCCCCCGGGTCCTCGCTCCCGGATCTTTGCCCCGGAACCATCCCCGTTATCGCCGCGTGATCCTGCCAAGTCCCACGTGGCCAATGCCTTGTCCCCCATCGGCCTGTCGGACAGTGACTTCAGTACCTTAGTGCCGCCCGCATCATCGACTTATAATCCAACTTAAGACTGGCATCAGGCGCTGGTACAAAAGCGACCAGGCCCAGGCTTTTTCGCAACAAGGCTTTTTCAACCTAACGTGGACCCGATCTTCGCATCGTCGATTTTTCTCTTCGGGCTGTGCTTCGGCAGCTTTCTGAATGTGTGTATCTACCGCCTGCCGCTCGATTTGTCGGTGGTCACACCGCGTTCCGCCTGCCCCAAATGCAAACATGGGATCGCGTTCTACGACAACCTTCCGGTGCTGAGCTGGCTGATCCTCGGCGGCCGCTGCCGTTATTGCAAAACCAAAATTTCTTCGCGCTACGTGCTGATCGAACTGCTCACGGCCCTGCTTTTTCTGGCTTGCTACTGGTATTTCGGCCTTACGCTGGCCACTTTGAAATATTGCGTCTTCGCGTTCCTCCTGCTCGGCCTCATTTTCACGGACGCGGAAACCAAGCTCCTGCCCGACAAGCTCACTCTGCCCGGGCTGGCTCTGGGCGTGCTCTTCAGCCTGCTGGTTCCGGTGCACGATGTGGCTTCGCAGTTCATGCCCGGAATCGTAAGCCTGCCGTTGAGTGACGATCTCACGGTCCGTCTGCTTTCCCTGTTCGATTCCCTGCTCGGCGCCGCCGTGGGTGCAGGCTTCATTTACGGCGCGGGAGCGATTTATCTGCGCTGGCGCGGCACTGAAGGCATGGGGTTCGGTGACGTCAAGCTCATGGCCATGGTGGGCGCGTTTCTGGGCGTGAAGCTGACCGTGCTCACAGTTTTCTCCGCCTCGCTCGCGGGATCGTTCTTCGGTCTCACGACCGTCTTCGTGGTCTGGCTCAAGCGCACGCATCGCTTCATGCGCAGCCTGGCCAACGCGCAAGCCGCCCGCCGCCGCGGATGGCAATCGGCACAATTGGTTTATCGCAACTATCAAATGCCATTCGGCGTGTTCCTCGGCAGCATGGCGCTGTTTGCATTTTTTTTTGGCAACCGCCTGCTGCGCTGGTATGGAGGGCTCTGGTGAAAATCCTCGCCAATCCCGTCGTGCTGCATGCCGCAGTCGTACTGTTTCTCTCCGCCTTTGCGTTCATGATCGTCGTGATCTTCATGCGCAAGCTGCGCCAGAACATTGAAGACGAAGCCTCTATTTCTTCCGAAGGCGCGCCCTCGCTCGAAACTTTGCCGCTGCACCTTTACAACACCGTGATCCAGCAGCTCAAGCAGCAGAAAAACGAACTGCAAGCCCAGTCGCAGACCGAGCAGCGCCGCGCCCGCACCAGCGAAAACTTCAGCCAGGCCGTGCTCTCGAATCTTTCCTGCGGCGTGCTGGTCTTCGGAACCAACGGGCTGGTCACGCAATCGAATCCCGCAGCCCGGCAGATTCTTGGTTTCGCTTGCAGCACCGGCATGGGCGCGGACGATCTTTTCCGCGGCCAGATTGCCGCCGAAGTGCGCTCCGTTCTCCGCGAAGGCAGCGGCCGTCGCCAGCTCGAAACCGATTACACGACTCCGTCGGGCGAGAAGCGCCACATCGCGGTGACCGTATCTCCGGTGCCGGCGGTCGACGGCAGCCTGCTCGGCGCCGCCTGCCTCATTAATGACCTCAGCGCGTTCGCACAGATTCACCAGCAACAGGAAATGCGGTCCCACGAACTGCGCGCCTCGCTGACTACCATCTCCGGATACGCGCAGCAGCTGGCGAAGAATCGCGATCCCGAGCTGGCCCATCAGTTGGCCGCCGACATTGCAGAAGAAGCCGCGCGGCTCGATCGCAGCCTGGGCGGATTTCTGACCGAAAAAAGTTCAACCGGCAGCGGCACCGCGCAAGCGGCTTCCGCCAGCCAGTCGTAGCAACCAGATTTGCGGGCAAGCGGCGGAATGGCAAGCCCGCAAGAAAGTAATTCTTAAAAAAGGTGGGACCTATGGGTGGAAACATGAAACGCATCGCATACTTGAGCTTCGGATCGCTGCTGGTTAGCCTGCTCGCACTGCCGGCGCTGGCGCAGACGGATGCCTCGACTCTGCCGACCAACGCACAAGGCCAGTCCGGATCCTCGCTGGGCGACTACGCCCGCCAGATAAAAAAGGACGGCGCTCCACCGGCCAAGGCCCGCCCCAAAGTTTTTGACAACGACAACCTGCCCACGGAAGACAAGCTCTCGGTGATCGGCGAGGCCCGCCCCGCCGCCACCACCGCGCAGAATGGCTCCGAGAACCAGCCCGCGCCGGCCAATGGCAGCGCCACCACCCCAGCCAAGCCAAAGTCTCCCGCGGAAGAAGCCGCCGAGAAAAAAGCCGCCGAGGCCAAGCAGTGGCAGGACAAAATCGACGGGCAAAAAGGTCAGATTGACCTGGCCGCGCGCGAACTCGACGTAACCCAGCGCGAATATCAGCTGCGCGCCGCCGCCATGTACGCCGACGCCGGCAACCGCATGCGCAACTCCGCGGAATGGGATAAAGAAGACGCGCAATACAAACAGCAAATCGCCGACAAGCAAAAAGCCCTGGACGACGCCAAGACCAAGCTCGACGAATTGCAGGAGGGCGCTCGCAAAGCCGGTGCCGAAGCACCCGCCAATCCCGCCCCCGCCGCCGCGCCCGCTCCGGCGCCACAGCAATAACGGGAACCCAGCGTCTCGAAAATAGCACCGATGTCGCGGCGGGCGTCCTGGCCCGCCGCACCGCACTGCCCACTGACCCCTGCTCCCTAGCCCCTGCTCCCCTCCCGCAACCGCCGAATCTGCTTCACATGATGCATCCCATGCACCAGATGAAATTTCCTCCACTGCCTCGCCGTCAGCGGCCCCAGAATCGGATGCTCCAAAATCGCCCGCCCGCGGAATTTACCGCCGCCCAGCTCGCACTCACATCGCCCGATAATCTCATCCATCTCCGCGAGTTTCCCGCTAATTTCTCCCCGCACCGTCTCACCAGCCAACCCCCGCGGCACCACCCCCGCCGGCGCCTTCCGTCCCTCTGGAAAGTAACCCAGTCCCAGCACCAGCAAATTACGCGCGCGCTGCCCGAGCGTGGTCCGCGTCGCCGGCGGCTTTCCCGCCTCCAGCGCGCGTGCGAATCCGCGAATCGTCCCCATATACGTCAGGTAGAGATGCTCCAGCACTTCGTCCGCGCACCACTTCCCCGGCGGATGCCAGCTGCGCTCCTCAGCCGACATCCCCTCCGTCGCTTCATTCAGCGCCCGTTGCAACTTCTTGAGGTAGGAATCCATCTTGCTTCTCTCGCGTTTCCTCCGCTTCGGTTAGAATGTTGCCCGACCAACCAAACTACCGAAGTTATAACAGGAAGGATGCCATGAAGAAGCGGAGCCTTGCCCGAGTCGCACCCGCACTCGTCCGTGAGAAGTTGCCGCCAGTTCCCATCCATCATCGCCGCAGCCGGCCCGGAAAGATCCTTGCCGCGACCAGGTTTACCGGGGTGATGCTTGTCGCAACCATGTTTACTGCGATAACGCTGCTGGCGGTGCTGAGTGCGTGCACCTCGGAGCCCAGCAAGCCCTCCGAGTCCGCGTCCCAACCCAAAGGTCCCGATCTGCTCGCCGGGCGTTCCGCGTTCCAGAAAGCCTTCGTCGCCGCTCGCAGCTGGGCGCCCGATGCCAAGCCCTACCGCATCGAATCCATGGTGACGACCGATGGCGGCAACGGCCAGGATGGCAAGTGGGCCGTGTGGCGCAGCAGCTTCGCCTCCGCCACGCAGCGTTCCACCAAGTCCTACACCTGGTCCGGCAGCGGCGCCGACGGAGCTCCTTCCCGCGGCGTCAACCCCAACCCGGAAGACAGCTACAACCCCACCAATTCCTCAACCCAGGTTTTCGACGTCGCCTTCCTCAAGGTCGATAGCGATCAGGCCTTCGCTACCGCGCAGAAACATGGCGGCGACAAGATTATCGAAAAGGACCCCGCGACTCCCGTCACTTACATCTGCGACTGGAATCACAACACCAACGAACTGATCTGGCACGTGATCTATGGCGCCAGCCGCGAGTCCGCCAGGTTGACGGTCGCGGTCAACGCTTCCACCGGAGAATTCATCCGCGTGGAAAAATAAATGGAACAATAAATCGGGATAACCTCGGCCGCGTAAACGACCGGATCAAAGCCCGGACGAACGCCCGGCATCCGCCGGAATCTGATTGCTATTCTTTTATTCCTTGCCTTCTTGCAGCTTGAGTTGGGACTCAATTTCGCCGAAAAAGCCGCTCAACGCCCGCGCCGACGCGAGCGCTCGTTCCAAGGTCTGCCGTTCGCCGAACGAGACAATATATGGAATGGGATACTGGACACGAAGCCGGTCCACCGCGCATTGCGCGCTCAACAGCTCCACTTTGGCGTTGCGCAGGTCGACCATCAGTTTGGCCAGTTCTGCCCGTCTCTTGACATCATCGTTGAACATCTCTCTCCACTTTGCCGAAGGATTTCCGCAGGCGTGTCCCGCCAGGCCGTACGTTTCGGGGAAGGGCTGCTCGGCGGGCGGGACACGCTCGCGGAGAATTAAGTTGTTTGGGTGAATTTATTATACATTGTTAGTTTAACGCCAGGCAATGAATGGCGCGTGATTTTGATGGTAATTCCGAACAAGCATTTTTACGCCGGAAGAGCCAGCCCTGAGCGAAGTCCAAGGGCCGCGGTTCTTGCGACGCAATAATCGCGCGTTGGGCTCGCTTCCTAACGCACCTGCACCGCGATCGGCCATGAAGTTCGTATAACCAGGTTCCCGTTGACCCGAAGGAGGCACCTCGTTGCCCAGGCACCCCGATCCGGAACTCGAGCAGCGCATTCTCGAAGTCGCCTGCCGCCTGTGGGCGCGCGGCGGCACCAAAGCCCTCACCATGCGCGCCGTTGCCCGCGCCGCGGGCACCACGACCCCCACGGTCTACGAGCGCTATCGCGACCGCGAGGACCTTCTCCGCGGCGTGCGCCTGCAGACTCGCCGCGATCTCTTCGACGCCATCAGCCCTTCCCGCACGCTCGCCCAGGCCTGTGAGCGTTACCTCCATTTCGCCCTCGAGCATCCGCACGCTTTCGAAATGCTCTTCGACCGCTTCGCCAAGCCCCCGTCGCTGCACGAGTCCTGGCCTTCGTTCAACCTCATGCGCCAGCGCGTGACTCAGCGCCTCGGTGGCACGCCCCGCCAGCACACTCGCCTCATGCTCTCGTTGTGGTCGCTGATGCATGGCACCGCCACGCTCATCATCCGTGGCGGCGTGGAGGGCCCGCTTCGCACCCAGATGTTCCACGCCTGCCTCGATGCTCTGGAAGATCTCGTCCGCCGCAACAAGGGACCGAGGGCCCACTCCGGTCCCAAGTGGCCGTCCAACCTGATTCTGGGCGAAGGCCCGCAAAGCCACGTCGGAGGCCCCAAGACGAGCAACGGCGCAAAGCAGTCCGCGGATAAGCCGATGAAAAAGCACGCCGCGAAACGCCGCCCGCCCCGGCATGGATGAGAAACCTAAACAAATAAATCTCGAAGTCATTTAATAACTCGAAGTCGTTTAATAAAATAGCTTCGGGAAGGGCGCCTTCCAAAGGTTGTGGGAAAACTCACAAATGCGTGCAGTACCGTGGAAGAGCGGCGCTTCAGCGCCGCGTAAAACCCCCAAAGCGGCACGGGCTTCAGCCCCTGAGCCTTCGCCCTAGAGCGGGCAACCGAGGATCTATGAGATAGTGGCAGGTTCTAGGAAGTGGAAATAGCTTTAAGGCCGCGTCACTTCGCCGCGCGAGTCTTTGCCGGAGCCGTCAGCTCATCGATCGCGTCATGCGCCGCTCGCGCATGCGGACCCGACGGCAGAATCTTCAGATAACTTCGGTATTCCTCCAGCGCTTCCCTCGGCCGTTCCATTTTCTGCAGGCACACTGCCAGATGAAACGTGGCCTCCGCGTCATTCTCTTTGTAAAACAGCGCCTCGCGATAACGGTCCTCGGCAGCTTTGTAGTTCTTGCGCTTGAAGTAGTAGTCGCCAACCTCCACATCCTTGCCCGCCTTATGCGGATTCCACGGATGGAATTCTCCCACCGAGTTCGCGTCCCCTGCTGCCCCAGCCTCTTCGGCCACTTTCTCCGCGCTCTTCGGATGAGCGCGCTCATCATTTTCCGGCGCATCCACATCGACCTGCGTGTCTTTGCTCGAACTTTCTCCCAGCTCCGTTCCCAAGTCGCTCGCATTGACGCGATCCGATCGCGGCGGACTCAGATCCGGCTTGGCCGGCTTCGGCGTCGGGAACGAAGTATCCGGTGTTTGCGAATTTCCGGCCGGAGAACTCGACGGCGAACTACCCGATTGAGACTCAGACGAACTCTGCGCCCAAATTCCCGTGCTACAGGCCCCCAGTAAAAATAAAACCAGCGAACAAGACCGCAACCGGGAATGCCGCGAACCGCAAGAAGAAGAAGAAGAAGAAGAGCACCCTATAACGTTGTCTTGGCGATGTTCTTCTTTGCGACCTCCGCGGCTTTTCTCTGCGTCCTCTGCGGTGAAAGGCTCTTGGCTTCGACTGCGCATAACTCTATTCTACCGCCCTCCGTGCGTAGCCCGGAACGCTTCCAGACATCGCCGCGCCGTCTCCAGCTCCGGAAACCGGCTGCCTTCCTGTTCCACGAGGTAATATTCCACTCCACCCACGCTCTCCACCGCCTGAAATATTCCCTTCCAGTCAGCCACGCCCTCGCCAAACAAAACCTTGTACCCCTGTTGCGGCGACCACTCCTTACAATGGATGGACCTTATCCTCCCCGGGTTGGCTCGAATCCACGCCACCGGATCTGCCCCCGCCTCGAGACAAGTCCCCACATCCAGCTGCAGCATCACCGACGGCTTAGTATTCTTCGCCAGGATATCCATGGGACGCAGCCCGCCCACCGCCGCCCACTCCGCCTGATGATTGTGATATCCCACCTTCAGCCCCGCCGGCTCCAGTTGCTCGGCCGCAGAGTTCAGCTCGTCGGCCAGCGCCTTCCACCCGTCCGTGCCGCCTTTCGGATCCGACCACGCCAGAACCGCATACCTGCAACCCAAAATCAAATTCAACTCGCGAACGTGCGCAATGTTCTTCGCGCCGAAATAGCCTTCGTCGTTATGCGTCGAATAACACCAGATGCCCAGTTCATCCAGCACCTTCCGCATCTGTTTCGCCTGCCCCTCGCTCCACTCAAAGTAAGGCGCATAAAATTCCACACCCTGATATCCCATCGCCGCCACCGCACGCACCGTGCCTTCCGGATCTTTCTTCAGCGCATCGCGCACCGAATAAAGTTCCAGCCCCACAGGAACTGCGCCCGCCGAATTCGCGCCAGAAGCCACGCCACGAAAAGCCCAAGGCAACAAAGCAGACATCGCCAGAAACGACCGCCGGGAAAGAGATATCGAAGTCATGCCAGAATCGTAACCCTTCGCAGGGTTCCTCGAAAGCAAAAGCTTTCAACCCCGCAAAGTAGCACAGCTTCGTGGAGGGGCGGACGCCCTCGTCCGCCCAGCGAGCACCGCTCGCCAGCCCAGCCTCGGCCAAGAGCTAGAAGCTGAAAGCAAAAAAAATCAGGCCGCTCAGGGGGGAGAATTGAGCGGCCTGTTTGGCGAAGTCCTCCGGGGAGGAGGGTAAATTTGCTTCGAATCTACATCGACGACGGAGTGGCCCCAGTCGCAGGCTTGGTCGCATCGCCAACGGTGTTGGTCATCAGGCGCACATCCACGCGGCGGTTAAGGGCGCGGCCAGCCTTGGTCTTGTTGTCCTCGACCGGCTTATCCTTGCCCAGCCCGATCACATAAATCTTATGTGCCGGCACGTTGTACTTCGACGCCAGGTACTGGATCACCGAATTCGCGCGGCGCTGGCTCAAATCGTAGTTGTAATCCGCCGGCCCCACCGAATCCGTTCCACCTTCCAGCGCCAGGATGTAGCCCTTGGTCGTCGCCAGGCTGCCGGCCAGCTGATCGAGCGTTTCCTTGGCCTTGGGCGTCAGGTTGTCGCGGTTAAACCCGAACTGCACCGAAGTCTCAGCCACAGCGTGATAGTTGTCGAGGTTCGCGACGGTATCGGTCAGTACGCCCACGCGCGCATTGGCGGCGTCCGCCACTTGCTGCGCCGCAGCGGCGTTCTGTCCGGCAGTCTGCGCCTTCTGCTCCACATCGGCAGTCTTGGCGTTCACGGCTGCAATGCCGGCCTGCGCCCGCGCGTCGACATCCTTGATGTCCTTGGTATTCTTCGCGGTCAGGTCGTCGAGTTCGTTGGTTTTGTTGATGAGCGGCGTGGTCTGTTCTTTTACGTAGTTCTTGCTGGCGCAACCTACCGTGGCCAGCATGCTGGCCGCCAGGAAAATCGTTAACGAAGTGCGGGTCATAGAAAGAGGCTCCTTATGTTTAAATCCTGCCCGGCTCTGTACGTTCGCGCCGGAAACCTGAAACTTGGCCTTGGGCCCTGAAAAACACGCCCCTGGGAAGATGCCCCGGGGAAAACGCCCTGGGAAAAATGCTGCAAACCGGCCCGTAACGCCCTCTTCTAGTGCACGGGACGTGCCAGTTCCGCATGTGGAGAGCTGTCCTTCTAAGTATATACGTTTTCAACTGTTTGCAGCATAGATGTCAGCGAAGTGCGCTCCCCGGGCGCACCCCCGCGGACGCAAACCCCACATACGGAAGGGAAATTTTATACAGTCCAGCTCAGATCCCGGCCAAGGCCGGAGGGGATAAGTCCGGGCAGCCCTAATTGTGTCGCGGCGGATAAAGGATAGGGATCGTCTCCCGCTTGTTCCGCCGATAAACTCGGAAATCGCCCTCATCGACGGTGATCACGGTGTGGCGCGGATACAACTCACTCATACGGATCACGCAGAGATCAGCGAGGTCAGGCTTACGATCAGCATAACGCCGCGCCAGCTCCCGCAACTGCGGCAGGTTCTCGGAAAAATCAAACGCCACCTGCAACAACTCGTCTTCCACTAGGGACAATACGTAAGCGCTCGATCCCAGGTGATACGCCGCCTCGGCCAAGACAGCTTCACAGGTGAGCAGAGGCCCGGTCAGCCCCCGCGCGAGATCTACAGCCCATCGATGATAGGTATCCTCGCGACTGCCAGCAGCAACAATGAAGCCGGTATCGGCAATCCCCTTCATCCTTTGGAAAATCCTTTGCGCGATGAAAGATCCGGAGGTCCTCCGCGAATTGCTCCCAGATGACGAATAAACTTCTGCTTCCCGCCGTTGGCTTTGGCAGTTTCCAGTTGTTCACGGACAAGCCTGCCCATAGGCACGCCAGTCCGGCGAGACGTTTCCTTCAGCCAGGAGAGAAGTTCCTCTGTAAGACGTATTGTGAGTGTGTGACTCATATATCGAAATTGTAACACACGCAACCGGCGGTGCATTCGCCGGTTCTCAGTTCCCGAATTCAACTGGAACCGGGTCCGTAACCCCCGGCGCTTCCCAGCCTTCGCCGCGGGTTCCCAACTGGCCCTCCGCAGTCCACTCCGCGCGGCCGTAGCGTGCAAGTATCGACAAGGTGGGCAGAAACTCTTTGAGAAAGCTCTCGTCCATGAAGCTGTCTACCACTTCATACTGAACGACCAACACTACGGCTTCGTTCTGCCGCAGTACCCTGTAACTGTCCTTCCGGTCCGCCGCGGCAACGAATGCCATGCGGCCCAGTCCCTTGATCTTTCGGTCTCGGGTGAAAACACTAATCCATAACTGGTTCGCATCAAATCGCGCGCCATCTTTCGGCAGATCCGCCTGAAACCGCAAAACGTCCACCACAGGAACCGCAATCGGCTCCGGACAAGGATTGAACAGCGCGATCTCCAGCTTGCCGCGACGGGACGGTGGCTGGCTATCGATGAGCCCGGAAACACTCACCTTCGACACCGCCGCCAGAAAGCCTGAGGAATCGTTTGGAATGCGAAACAGATCATCGGCGGCGGCGTGCCCCGCGAGGCCTGCCGAGCGGCAGACCGGCGCCAGCGGCTTGTGCGGTACGGGATACTGCACGCCATTTGGTATGTAAAGACGATGCGCGCTGTAATCGATGCGATCCACCACGCTATAGGACTTGTCACCGATCTGCACCGCGCTGTCTTGCGCGCTTACAATGCCGGGCATCCACAACGTGACGACCAGCACCGCCCCAAGCAAGCATAAACGTCGAGCGTTCCGCATGGGCTCGCCTCCTGCCTCATCCTGAAGATGTCGTCAGGATTATGCCATCCGGCCGGTCACGCTGGTATCTAATAAAATGGATTGATCGTTATTACCTGCCGCAATGGACCTGCTCGCCAAAATTCGTTCCATCCCCACCGAGCCCGGCGTGTATCTCTACAAAAACGCCGAGGGCGAAGTCATCTACGTGGGCAAGGCCAAGAACCTGCGCAGCCGCGTGGCCAGCTACTTCCACGAAGGCCGCTGGGAAGACTCGAAAACCGGAACGCTGGTGCGCGAAGCCGCCGACGTGGAATACATCGTCGTCGCCAACAACAAAGAAGCGCTCGCGCTCGAAAATAATCTGATCAAGCAGCGCAAGCCCCGCTTCAACATCCTGTTGCGCGACGACAAGACTTACCCTTACGTGAAGCTCACGCTCGCCGAGTGCTGGCCGCGCGTCTACGTCACCCGCCGCCTGCTCAAAGACGGAGCCGCTTACTACGGCCCTTACTTCCCTGCCAACCTCGCCTACCGCATCGTCGATCTCATTCACCGGAATTTTCTGATTCCGTCGTGCCGAGTCGACCTCACGCGTTTTCATCCCCGCCCCTGCCTGCAGTACTACATCAAGCGCTGCCTCGGCCCCTGCGTAGAAAACTTGACCACGCCGGAGATTTATCAGGAAGCCGTCCGCGACGTGAAACTCTTTCTCGAAGGCCGCCCCACCGATCTCGCCCGCTCGCTGCACGCTCGCATGGAGCAAGCCGCCGAGTCGCAGGAATACGAACGCGCCGCCCGATATCGCGACCTGATCTCAACCGTCGAACAATTGCAGGAACGTCAGCGCATCGCCGCCGCCGAAGGCGACGACGCCGACGTCTTCGGCTACCACTCCGAAAATGGAATGCTCGCCGTAAATCTATTCCACATGCGCGCCGGAAAAATGGTCGACCGCCGCGAATTCTTCTGGGAAGACCTGCCCGAGTTCGGAACTCCCCCAGAAGGCGAGCCCACCACCGACACAGGCAAGCCCACCACAAGCCATGTGGGGACAGCCGCCCTCGGCTGTCCGGGCGAGCGAAGCTCGCCGGCTGCCGACAGCTCCACAGAATCCGTGGTAAGCAGCCGAGCTGCGCTCGGCACGGACAGTCGAGGGCGGCTGTCCCCACACGAACCCAGCGAAGGCACCGGCTCATTTTCCCCGAGCGAATTCTTCTCTGCCTTGCTCAAGCAGCTCTACATCGGCCAGCCCTACGTGCCGCGCAACATCTACGTGCCCGTCGACTTCGAAGATCGCGAAGCGCTCGAAGACTTGCTCTCCGAGCAAGTAGCCGACAAAAGTGCCCGCCCTGCACTCGTGCACATTCTCGTACCGCAGCGCGGCGACAAGCGTTCGCTGATTGATCTCGCCGGCAACAACGCGAAGCAGTCCTACGATCAGCGTTTTCGCGTGCTCAAGCCCAACGCCAAGGCCATTCAGGAAGAATTGCAGGACGCCCTCAGCCTGCCTGAACTGCCCAAGCGCATCGAGTGTTTCGACATCTCGCACATTCAAGGCGCGGAAACCGTTGCGTCGATGGTGGTGTGGGAAGACGGGCGCATGAAAAAGTCCGATTACCGCAAGTTCATCATCCGCACCGTCGAAGGCGTGGACGATTTCGCTTCCATGCGCGAAGTGGTCACGCGCCGCTACAAGCGGCTGCTCGAGGAAAAGAAAAACGACAAGAAGCCGGAAGGAAAAACAAACATGCCGAGCCTGGTGCTGATCGATGGCGGCCTTGGACAACTGCACGCCGCCGCCGAGGCGCTCGACTCACTCGAGATCATCAACCAGCCACTGGCCGCGATCGCGAAACGCGAAGAGATTCTCTACGTCTACGGACAGGAGAAAGATCCCATCGCGCTCGATCATCACTCGCCGGTGTTGCATCTGATTCAGCTTATCCGCGACGAAGCCCACCGCTTCGCCGTCACGTTTCACCGCAAGCGCAGGCAGATGCGCGACCGCTCCACTGAACTGCTGGAGATTCCAGGAGTAGGCGAGAGTACGACCAGACGTCTGCTGGAACATTTCGGCAGCGTGCAGAAAGTAAAGCAGGCAGACGCGGCGGCATTGTCGGCGGTTGTGACTCGCACGCAGGCTGACGCGATTCGCAATCACTTTCGGAAATAGTTGATTCTAAAGAGCGGGAATTTTAGTCGACTAGCGTTTTCAATCACATAGCGTGAGAACGAATCGCGGCAGACGCTGTCGGCTGAATTCGCGGGCACCTTGCATTCCTAAAACCCCCGCCAGGAGGCCTGGAATTGCGCAGGAGCGACGACCGGCGCCTTGGAGGACCTCAAGTCCGTCCACGGACAAAACTGCGCCAGAACGGCGGGAAAGTGACCTGCTGTCGGTTTATATCTTAAAGTTATACATGCTCCTTCTTGAGCAAGAGCGAAGTCTCTGATTCGCAATGAATTGCGCCTCGCGCTCAGTCTTGCGCTGTAACTGATTGATTCCACGTGGCAGCGAAAAGCTGTGAGAAATAAACCGCTGCGTACTCCCGGAAACGTGCGGGTAAGAGGCCGCGGCCCGCGCCCCGCGCGGGTTTGCGGATGCGCGCTTGCGTAAGCGATTGGGGCAAAGCAGTTTGCGGCTTATGTGGGACCGGGTGCCCCATTTCTCGCGATTTTTGCGAGAAGTGGGGATTTTGCGCCATCATCTTGTGCTATTCGACGAAAAGCCCCACTTCTCGCACAGAACGCGAGAAATGGGGCACCCGGCCCGTCTCACAACAGGAATCTATTTCGGCTGTGAGCTGGCGTTGCCCATGTCGAGGACTACCTTCCAGCTGCGATCTTTCTGTTTCTTCCAGATGCTGGTGTACTTGCCGTGATCGACGACGACCTTGCCGTCTTTGTCTTTCGAGCGGAATTCAAACGTTCCGTAGGTGTAGCCGAGATCCCCTGAGGCGGAAATGTCGGCGCCAACCGGGGCCCAGGTCAGGCTGTTGTTCTTGTCGTCGAGAAATCCCATGCCCTTCGCGATGTCGATCTTGCCTTGAATCAGCGCGCCGCCGTTGGGCACTTCGACGGCATCGTCGGCGTAGTAGGACATGTATCCCGAGGAGCCCTTCTCGGCGGCGGCCTTCATGAACTCGCCTTCGAGTTGCTTCAGGGTTTCGGCTGTGGCCTGCGGAGCCGAAGCTGCCGGGCGAGCTGGAGCAAGAACGATCAGGGCTGCGAAGAGCGCGGCAACCACTAAATACAGAAATGATTTCATGCAGCCTCCTTGGATGGCAGCGCATATTTTACGCCCGACACCCGGCGCATGGTTTGCGCGGAACTCCACGAACCTGTCATCCTGAGCGGAGTTTCCGTTCGCGCAGCGAACGGAAACGTAGTCGAAGGACCCCATAACTCCCAGTCTAGGCGCAAACTGATCGAGGAGTTCCCACCGCGCCACCGGCGTTGAGAGAACTCCTTGCCCGGTCCATCTCACCGCATGCTCGCAAGGGGTCCTTCGACTCCGTGGATGCTTCGCTTCGCGAAACGTCCACTCCGCTCAGGATGACAAGCTCACGGAACGCCACACATGAAGCGTCCCTACACAAGCCTGTCTCACACCCATTCTCAATTTGCTGGCAGGGCTTACTGCTGCTGGTTTGGCTGCGGCCGCAGTGACTGCTGCTTTTCGGCTTTGGCTTTCTTTATCGCCATGACTTTATCTACCCACGCGTCGGCGGTCTTCAGGTCTTCGGCGCGGGCGGCGAGATCGTCACACTCGACGTCCGCTTTTTCGCGGTACATTAGGTTCATGTACGCCATGGCATCGTCGTAGTCGGGACGGAGTTCGATGGCCTTATTCAGGCTGGCGATGCCTTCTTCGAGGGCAGCCTTGCTCTTGACTCGTAATTCGTCGCAGGCTTTTTTCTGGTCTTCATTCTCCGGATTCAGATTCTCGTTCGGCTTCACGCCGAGTTTGGCGCGCGTCTCCATCCGCGGTGCGTAGCATTCGGTCCAGTCGATCACGCCGATTGAATAGTGAGGCTCAGGATCTTCGGGATCGAGGTCGATGGCGATCTGGTAGTACTTTTTGGCGTCGTCGAATTTTTTCGTGTTTAGGTACAGGTAGGCGATGCCTTTGGCGCTGTTGATTTTGGAATTGCGGTCTTCGCTGAAGTCGAGGACGTGCTGGTACTGCTCGATAGCTTTTTCGGCGGCCTGAAGGTTGACGGGACTGTTGACTCCAGGGATGAATTGCGAAACGTAAGTTGTGGCCAGGTAGAGGCGCGCTTTGAGGTTGGAGGCGTCGAGGTTGACGGCTTTTTCAAAATGCTCAATCGCTTCTTCGAAGTGCGAGTTCTTATAGGCTTCCACGCCCAGATGCAGTTCGCTTTGGGAAGACGCGGGATCGATTTGCGCAGTGGCTGCGAATGCAAACAGGAGGATGGCTAGAATTGCGAGCAGCTTTGAGGACGGCTTCATAAGGGGCCCTCGGAAGTTCAATCTATAGCTATTTGACACCGCGCGGGAATAAATAGTTCGGAGAGAGTCTGCTTTCATTTGCCCGGATCAGGCCTGGGGGCAAGTTGCGCTGGATTTGCATTGGACACCGGAGCCTGCGCAGTGGTGCGCGGCTTTCCGGGGTAGCGCTGTCGAAGAGGTATCGCCGGGGGCGGAAACGTTATCGCGGGCGTGCGATCCGTCTGTGCAGCTCTGAGCCGGAACGCCAGCCATCCCACCACCGCCAACATTCCGATCCAACCCAGGGTGCGTACGACCGCGGCGATCTGCGTGTCGTGGTCGAGGACGCCGAGGCTCGTAAAGATGGCGTGGAAATCGTGCTCGGCGAATTCGGGATCGCCGGTGGTGACCAGGGGCAGCTCCATGGCGCGGGCGTCGGCCATGTAGGTGGCGGTGTAGAGCCAGTTCTCGAAAAAGAAAAACGCGGAGAACACGAAACCGGCGACCTGGCGCTGGCTGAAAAAATACATGGCCAGAAGAAGCGGGACCAGCCACTGCAGGATGGTGCCTCCCCAGAGGCAGAGCGTGGCGCCGAACCAGCGAAAGAGATTGTGCCCGCCTTCGTGGACGACCAGGTTCGCTGCGTCGATGAATAGACCTGCGCCATGAGCGCGGAAGGCGTAGATCAGGAACCAGATATAGAAGACCAGCCAGGCGGCCACTTCCGGACGGGAGATGGGCTTCCAGGGTTTGGTAAAACCGGACTGCTCGAAAAGGGATTGCAGGTATTCGCGCATGACGGGTGCTTTGATTCTAGGGCAGGAGCTGCGCGGGAGAAGGTTACCAACGTCAGGGGACGTCGGGTGCAGGAAGGCAAGCAGACGTCAGAAGTCAGATCTCAGATTTCAGACTAAAAATCTAGAATCTAAAATCTTAAGTCTGCAAGGTTTCTTCGCTTCGCTTTGAATGACAGGCGCGAGAGTCAGGAGTCTTACCAGTTTTCTTCCGCTGTGGTTTTCTTGCTACATTGGGATGCGAGGGTTATGAAAGTTCGGCAGTGGATTACCGGGATCGTGTTGCTGGTGTTGGTGGCTGCGGCCATTGTGGGAGTGGTGTGGACGCGCGATTCGGGGCAAGCGGCCGAGAACGAAACAGCGGCCGCGGCGGGAAACGGTTCGGCGGGAAAAAACGCAGTCGGAAAGAGCCCTGTGGTTTCGTCTGCGCACCGGCAGGCGGCGGCGCAGCGCGCGCTGGTGGATCAGCGTCCGCTACTAACTGCGCGGCGGCTGGCGGCGATTGCGGCTACGCCGGAAGAGCAGGCGCTGGCGCATGAAGCGGAGAAGGCTGGGGATCACGAGGTGGACCTGACTTTCTTTGACGCGCTGCGCACGGCGGAAGAAAATCCTCCGCCACTTTCGCCGGAAGCCAAAGTGCTCGTGGAAAGAAAAAATAAAGCCGAAGCCGCCGTGAAGGAAGATCAGGAAAACATTGCGGAGCTGACGCGGCGGCTGGCGGTGGCCCCCGACGGGCAGAGGGACAATCTGCAGGATCAGATCGACGTCGCCAAAGCGCAGGCGGATCTCGATCAGGACGAACTGGATGATGCGAGCGAAGATCTGGAGCAGGCGGGCGGAGATCCGCAGGCCAAGATCAAGCGACTGAAGGCGGAGCATGAGGCGGGCGAGCATGATGCGAGTCGTGCGGGGTCGGCGGCTAATCCCTACGAGCAGGATTATCAGGCGCGCACGTTGCTCGCGGTGTTCCGCGCGTGGCGGGCACTGCGCGAGAAGCGGGCGCTGATTGCGGAAGCGCGGCAGGAGGCGACGGACAAGGAGTTGCGCTTGAATGCGCGGCACGCTGCGCTAGCCCGGCAGGTAGAGCAGGATAAAGAAAACCGGGAAGCGGCGCGGCAGCAGGCCAGGGGATTTTCTCAGGCGAAGAAAACAACAACGACGAGCCGCGAGGAATCGAAAGCGTCGGCGCAGGCGGCGCTCGGTTCGCTGAAGCAGTACGCGCTGGACCAGAGAAATCTGGCCGATTTGGGCCGGCGCACGCAGGATGAGCAGGAACTGAGCGACGTTTACAGCAACTGGGAAACTCTGGTGGAAAGCCGCGAGCGCACGGCTCTGCACCGCATGTTCGAGGCGCTGCTGTGGATTCTGGTGGTGGCGCTCGTGGTGTATCTGGCGAACCGGCTGATCGACCATCTGTTTACCGGGATGACTGCGGAGAACAAGCGCATTGAAACTTTGCGCGCGGTGGTGAAATTTGCAGCCGAGTTGGTGGGCGCGATCGTGGTGGTGTTTGTAGTGTTCGGCATGCCCGGGCAGGTGACGACCGTGCTGGGGCTGGCGGGTGCGGGGCTCACGGTGGCGATGAAGGATTTCATCGTGGCATTTTTTGGCTGGTTCGTGCTGATGGGGCGGAACGGGATTCGGGTGGGGGATTGGGTGGAGATCAACGGAGTGGGCGGCGAGGTGGCGGAGATCGGGCTGCTGAAAACTGTGTTGCTGGAGACTGGGAGCTGGAGCGATTCGGGGCATCCGACGGGACGGAAAGCGTCATTCGTGAACAGCTTTGCGATCGAAGGACATTTTTTTAATTTCTCCACTTCGGGGCAGTGGATGTGGGACGAGTTGCAGGTGCTGATTCCGGCGGGGCAGGATCCGTATCCGGTGATTGATGGGATACAGAAGTTGGTGGAGAAGGAAACGGAGATCAACGCGCGCAAGGCGGAGGAAGAATGGAAGGCTGCGACCAGCCACTACCGGGTGCAGGCGCTTTCGGCAGCGCCGGGAGTCAACGTGCAGCCGACGGCGGCGGGGATTGAAGTGCGCGTGCGCTACATCACGCGGGCCTATGAGCGGCACGAGGCGCGCCGGCGGCTGTACGAGGCGGTGGTGGAGTTGATGCACGGGAAGCGGGAAGCAGTGAAGGTGTAGGGGGAAGCTTTTCGTCCGGCGTGACGCAGACCGAGACCGGGGTAGTGGTGGAGACTTCCTTCGAAGCCGCTGGCAGTGCGAGCTTACGTGGGGTCCCTCGCTTCGCTCGGGATGACAGGCATAAGAAGAGTGGATGACTAACAGCGAAGCACAGGGCACGCTCATCGTCACTGGCGCCAGCCGTGGCATTGGCGCGGCTGTGGCCGAACTCGCGGGCGAGCGCGGGTTTGGTGTTGCCGTCAATTTTGTGACGGGGGCGGACGAGGCGCGGGAAGTTGTGCGGCAGATTATTTCCGCGGGAGGACGCGCGGCTGCGATTCGGGCGGATGTGGGTCGCGAAGAAGATGTGGTCAAGTTGTTCACGACGGCGGAGCGCGAGCTGGGGCCGATCAAAGGGCTGGTGAATAATGCGGCGATTACCGGCGGGTTTGCGCGCGTGGATTCGGTGACGGCGAAGGCTCTGACCGAGGTGATGGCGGTGAATGTTTGCGGCGCGATTTTGTGCGCACGGGAAGCGGTGCGGCGGATGTCCACGCGGCACGGCGGAAACGGTGGGGCGATTGTGAATATTTCCTCGCGCGCGGCGCATACGGGATCGGCGGGTGAGTGGGTGCACTACGCGGCGTCGAAGGGCGCGATTGACAGCTTCACGATTGGATTGGCGCGGGAAGTTGCGACGGAAGGAATTCGCGTGAATGCGGTGGCTCCGGGACTGATCGAAACCGGGCTGCATGCCGCGAACGGTGAGCCGGGCCGTCTGCAGCGGTTGGCGGGGACAATTCCCATGGGGAGAGCTGGATTGCCGGGTGAGGTTGCCGAGGGCGTGTTGTGGCTGCTGTCTCCGGCGGCTTCTTATACTACGGGGGCGATTTTGGAGATGGGGGGCGGGCGGTGAAGGAACAGGGGTCAGGGGTCAGGGGTCAGTTTCCGTTTTACAGTTCTTGTCTCTCAGTTTCAGCCTCTTTCCTGGCGACCAGGATCAGGTCTTCTGCATTCTTTGTATCGTGGATGAATACGCGGCCAAAATCCTTGGCGATGATCATCACTCCTCCGCCTTGCTCGATGACATACCAATCGATTGCGCTGTCGCCTACGATCTTGTCTGCTACGAATTCGATTTCTCCCGGTTCGCTGTGATAGGTCACTCGATCCCCTGGCTTTATTTGTTCTCTGGATTGGTAGAAGAAAGGCAATTTAATTTCACCTCGACTTCGACTCTAACTCTTTTCGCAGGGATTCCTTGATTTTTTCCGGCAGGCGCGATGCGTGGAGGATGTCGCGGAGTTGGGCGGGCGGGAGGCGGCGGGCGAATTCTATGGCGCGAGCGAGTGGAGTTTTTTCGTTGCGCAGCAGGGCGATGCGAATCTCGGGGCGCAGCGACCACTTGGGGTGATGACAAACCGTTTCGACGAAAGCGCGCGTGGCTCCGGTGCGCAACAGAGCGCGGGCGATGGCGGTTTCGCTGAGGCGCGAATTTTCGAGGGCGGTTTGCCAGACGCGCATTTCTTTGTCGAGCAGCAGGGCGGCGGCCACGTTACCTGAGGCGCGGCGAGCCAGCGCGATGCGTTCGCCAAGCGTGATGGAGGCGACGCGGTTGACGAGCAGGTCGTCGGCGGCGCGCTTCAGGTCGGCGGCGACTGCGGGCTGGAGAGCGAACTGCATAAGATCGAACGTGTAGAACTCGCGGATCAGGCGCAGCGCGATGCGGCGCGGGGCGCGGGGATGCGCGGCTACGGCGATGCGGACTTTGCGGGATTTCATGACTCCCAGGTTGTGGGCGATTTGCTCGACGGCGTCCGAGAGCAGGTCGCGATGCTGGAGCAGGGCGAGGGCGAGGTCCGGAGTTGAGGCGGGGTCGGAGGCGCGGGCGAGGTCGTCGGGTGCGGATACGATGGACGAGGCTGAAGCTTCGGATGTGATTTCGGGTTGGGGTGATTCGGGATTCATTGGCGCGGAATTCAAGATCAACAGTTAAGATCAAGAGCAAAATCAAGAACAAGATCAAGATCAAAAGCGACGGACAAGAGTGTCCGTCCTACACAATCAAAATCAAGATCAAAGACGGCGCTGAGCGACCCGGCCTACATTTGGCGCGCCAGGCGCAGGGCGCCTTCGACTGGTTCGACTACTTCCGGCTGCACTTGCACGCCGGGGTCGAGCCAGCGAACTTGATTGTAAAAAACCTGGCGCACGAGTGCGGCATGACGAAAGACGCCGCCGGCCATGGCCACTGGGATGGGCGAGGCGGACGCGGCGACATTCGTCGCGGACGTTCGACTGGGCGGGAACAGGCGGCAGATCACGACTGAAGCCAGGTGAGCAAGCTCGGCGCCGGCGGAGGCGAGAATCTGCGTGGCGGAATCTTCCTGGCTGGCAAGAACGGCGGGAAAGAGCGCGGCGAAATCGGGCGGGTTGGCCGAGGCGGGGGCGCGGGCGAAATCTTCGAGCGAGGTGACGTTCCAGGCTTTCAGCAGGGCCGCGGCTAGCGCCGAGGCTTGCAGCGCGGCGCGGGACTTGGAGTCTCCCTCTATGCTATCTATCTCGGTACGATCCATGTCGCGGACCAGGGCGGCGGCGGCGGCGCGGCCGATCCAGTGGGCGGAACCCTCGTCGGAGATGGCGAATCCCCAGCCTCCGGCGCGCGCGGTGTTGCCTTTGAGGTCGCGGCCGTAGGCGATGGAGCCGGTGCCAGCGATGACGAGCACGCCGGGACCCGCGCCGAATGCGGCTTCCAGGGCGATCTGCATGTCGCCGACGACGTGAATCGTGGAGGGCAGATTAGTCGAGGGAAAGATTTCGGCGAGCAAGCCGCGAACTGTTTCGGCGACTTCGGGACGCGCGGCTCCGGCGGCGCCGATACAGGTGCGCGTGACTTGCGCGAGCGTGATTCCCGCGGCGGCGCAGGCCTGGCGCACGGACTGATGCAGCGATTCGCGGGCTTGCGCTTCGCCCACGCGGAGGACGTTGCTGGGTCCGGCGGTGGCAGTGGCGAGAAGTTTAGATTCATCTCCTACCGCGCAAAGCGTTTTGGTACCGCCGCCGTCGATGCCGAGGTAGTAGGGCACGCGGTTATTTTTATCACAGGGGAGTCGGCTTTCGGCTCTTGGCTTTCGGCTTCCGGTTACCTTTGATCGCGCTGCGCATGTTGCATGGGTCCATAGAGTCTCACTCGCCTTGAGGTGTTGTTCCCGACATAATGGAGGGCGCGTGTGACGGAAGAGCTTTTAACCGCAAAGATCGCGGAGGAAAGCCGCAGAGGGCGCAGAGAACGCGCGCACGACATAGATCGATTTGTATCAATTCATGGGACTGAACCGGACTGATTTCCTGATCATCGCGCTTTACCTGGCGGGGATTACTTTGTTTGGGCTGCGGTTTCGCAAGAAGCAGCGGTCGCTGCGGGATTATTTTCTGGCGGGGCGGGATATTCCGTGGTGGGCGATTGCGCTGTCGATTGTGGCCGCGGAGACCAGCACGCTCACCATCATCAGTGTGCCGGGGATTGCTTACGACACCAACTTTACTTTTCTGCAGCTGGTGATGGGGTATGTGGTGGGGCGGGTGGTGATCAGTTTTGTGCTGCTGCCGCATTATTTTCGCGGCGATCTTTACACGGCGTATGAGCTGATTGAGCGGCGCTTCGGGAGCGGGCTGCGGTCTTTGACGGCGGGATTATTTTTGCTCACTCGCGCGGCGGCGGAGGGAGTGCGGGTGTATGCGGTGTCGATTGTGGTGTCGATTGCGCTGGGGACGGGCGAGGTGACGTCGATTGCGATTATTACTGCATTGACGCTCGATCTATACGTTTGAGGGCGGGCTGGCGGCGGTGATCTGGACGGACGTGGTGCAGACTGCGATTTATGTGGGCGGAACGCTGGTGGGGCTGGCGACGATTCTGCATCTGGTGCCGGGGGGATGGGCGGCGATTCATGCGGCGGCGGCGGGCGCGGGGAAATTGCAGGTGTTCGATTTCAGCTGGAACTTCTGGATTCCTTATACGTTCTGGGCGGGTGTGATTGGCGGGGCGTTTCTCACGACGGCGAGTCACGGAACCGATCAGCTGATTGTGCAGCGGCTGCTGGCGGCGCGTGGGCAGAGACAGTCGGTGACGGCGTTGCTCTCGAGTGGCGTGGCGGTGTTTTTTCAGTTTGCCCTATTTCTGATTGTGGGCGTGATGCTCTGGGCTTATTACCGGGTGCCGTCGGCTAACTTCGGGCGGGCGGACCGGATTTATCCGACGTTTATTGTGAGCCGCATGCCGCACGGAATTTCGGGATTGCTGATTGCCGCGATTCTGGCGGCGGCGATGTCGAATTTGAGCGCGGCGCTGAATTCGCTGTCGTCGAGTTCGATCATGGATTTCTATGTGCGCTTCCGTCCGCTGGCGGAAGAGCGGACCAAGATGCGGCTCTCGCGCGTGGCGACGTTGTTTTGGGCGTTGCTTTTGTTTGCGCTGGCGGTGCTGTCGCTGAATAAAGTGGGGCGCGTGGTTGAGGTGGGGTTGCAGATCGCGTCGATCGCGTATGGGGCGCTGCTGGGAGTGTTTCTGCTGGGAGTGCTCACCCGGCGCGCAAACCAGCGCGGGGCGATGGTGGGGATGCTGTTTGGATTTGGAGTGGAAATTTATTTGTGGTTGGGGACGCGGGTGCCGTGGACCTGGTGGGTGATGATTGGGACTTGCGTGACGTTTGCGGTGGGATATGGGGCGAGCTGCCTTCTGCGGGAATCGATGGAGACAGGACCGAAGATCTCTCGATAGCTTCTGTGTGGTGGCTATGGGGATCCTTCGACTGCGCATGACCGTCCTTCGGACGCTCATGCTTCGCTCAGGATGACAGAAGTGGCGACGGCCTTTCTTCGGCGCTTCTGACGTATACTGGCACGCTTCGAACATGCCAGAGCTCGCACACAACACTGCCTCCCGTCCTGAACTCTCGCGCGATCTGGGGGTGAGCCACGCGTCCGCCATTGTGGTGGGGACGATTATTGGCAGCGGGATTTTTCTGGTTCCGGCGGAGATGATGCAGGCGGTGGGGTCGGCCAGGCTGGTGTATCTGGCCTGGGTGGTGGGTGGGGCGCTGTCGTTTTTCGGGGCGCTCACTTACGCGGAGCTGGGCGCGATGAAGCCGCAGGCTGGGGGCGAGTATGTGTACGTCCGCGATGGGTATGGGCCGCTGGCGGGATTTCTTTATGCCTGGACCTGGTTTGTGATCGCCAAACCGGCTTCGGTGGCTACGGTGGTGACCGGGCTGGTGAGAATCCTGGGGACGTTTTCGGTTTTTGCTTTTTTCTCCGACAATGTTATCTCTGCGCCGATTGCGGTTACCTGGGGACAGGTTGTCGCGATTGCGGCCGCGATTCTGATTTCTTTTCTGAATTACATCGGGGTGAAGAAGGCGGGAGAGTTTCAGCTGGTGTTTACGCTGCTCAAGGTGGTGATCATTCTCGGCATTGTGGTGGTGTGCTTTGGCGGAGGGAGCAGCGCGGCGGGCCGTTCTTTAGGAGCGGGCTGGCACAATTTTGCCGGGACGTTTTCCGGGGCGAAGGGCGGGATCACTGGATTCATGGCGGCACTGGTGGCGGCGCTGTGGGCTTACGACGGTTGGAACGACCTGAACATGGTGGCGGGGGAAATCAAGCGGCCAGAGCGCAGCATTCCGATTGCGCTGATTGCGGGAGTGGCGACGGTGGGCGTGCTTTATGTCCTGATGAATGCTGGGGTGCAGTATGTGCTGCCGGCTTCGGCGATTGCGGCGTCGCCGCGTCCGGCGTCGGATGCGGTAGCGCTGATTCTGGGCAGCGTGGGCGCGGGGATTGTTTCGCTGGGGATGGCGTTGTCGATGCTGGTTACGCTGAATGGGACGATTATGAGCGGAGCGCGGGTGCCGTATGCGGCGGCGCGGGATGGATATTTTTTTTCTAAGCTGGCGGAGGTGCATCCGCGGTTTCACACGCCGTCGGCGGCGATCGTGGTGCAGGCGGTGTTGTCGATTGTGCTGCTGTTGCTGGGAGCGAATTTCAAGCAGCTTTTTTCGCTGGCGATCTTTGCGGAGTGGCTGTTTTACATGATTACGGGGAGCACGCTGTTTGTGTTCCGGGTGCGCGAGCCGGGGTTGGAGCGTCCGTATCGGACATGGGGATATCCGTTTGTACCGGCTATTTTCGTGGTCGTGGCGGCGGCGTTTTTGTGTTATACGTTCGCCGATAACTGGCCGAATTCGGGATATGGGGTGCTGGTGATTCTGGCGGGGATTCCGCTGTTTGCTTACTTTGCGCGGCGGAGGGGCCGGGCGGGTGCGGATTCGACAAACGGGCTCAACGTCTAGGTCCAGGCTGACGCCCGGCAGCCGTTGAGACTGAGATTCCTTCGACTTCGCTCAGGACAGGCTCCTCCGCCGCGATGAAAAACGCGGCTGTCGGGATGACAAGGTATCCTTGGTTCTTCTTCGCTCTTCTTAATTCTTCTTTGCTGGTCTGCCGGCTTCTTCTGCCGCTGTTTGTGTTCGGAACGGTCGCACGAATATTGCAGGTTTCCTAGGGTATCGGCCGTAACGGCCGAATTTCGTGGCGCAAGCGGGCGTCTTTCGCCCGTTTCGGCACCGGTTTCCTGAATGGAACTCCCTTTGGTTACCTAAGGTCAAGAGCCGTGGACACGTTTACCCCCTGTCCGGATTCCCTTATTTTGAAGACTCCAGTCCCGGTAATCTCCCCGGCCGGGTACCTTCGGAGAAAAATAGAAATGGCAACAGCACAACGCAATTTTCAACTCGGCATTCTGCCCGAACGCAAGATCGACCGGCGGGCGCTTGTCACCAGCTACAGCATAGTGGTGGTCGTGCTGCTGCTATTGATCAACCTCAACCTGATCCTGCCGGAGAAAATGTCGCTACGGCAGTATCACGTAGTGGAACTGATTCCGACCCCGTCGTTGAGTCCGGAGCCGGAGCCGATCAAGGTAAAGCCGCAGGTGCAGAAGGTGAAGCTGCTTCCGGCAGTGAAGGCGCCGGTGTTCGATACACCGAAACTGGTGGTTCCACGCGAAGTGCGTCATGAAATGGAAAAGCCGGTGGAAGCACCGAAAGTGGTGGTGAACCAGTTTGCCGCGCCGCAGATCAAGATGGCGGTGGGCGGGGCGCGTCCGCAGCTGGTGCATACCGGCGATTTCGGCGGGAGCTCGAAGGTACCGACGGTGAACGCTCCGGTAGAGAAAGTGCAGACCGGTGGGTTTGGCGATCCCAATGGATTGAAGGGCACGGGCAAGACGGGCGCGAAGCTCTACGCGCAGGCAGCCGGCGGTTTTGACATGCCGGTGGGTCCGGGACAGGGCAACGGGTCCGGCGGGGCAAAAGGAATTAAGGGAACGGTAGCGAGCGCGGATTTTGGAACTGGCATTGCGACCGCGGGCAAAGGCGATGGGCGCAGCAATGGCGCGGGAGTGGCGACCGGAGGCTTTGGAGCGGAGCAGGTGGTACACGGCGGACCGAAGGTTCAGCTGCTGGATGCCAACGCGGCGACCACGCCGGTGGAGATCACATTCAAGCCGAATCCGGCGTATACGGACGAGGCGCGCAACCTGAAGCTGCAGGGCGAAGTTTTGCTGGAAGTGATGTTCGGGGCGAACGGATCGCTGCACGTGAATCGCGTAGTGCGCGGGCTGGGACACGGGCTGGATGAGACTGCCATTGCGGCCGCCAACAAGATGCGCTTCAAGCCGGCAATGCGGGCCGGGCAGGCAGTGGATTCCACGGCGGTGGTGCACGTGGTGTTTCAGATGGCGTACTAAGTTTGTCCGATCAGGTTCGGCGTGACCGAGGTTACGAAATACTCGGTTTGGGACGAGGGTGGAGCAAGTTTTCACGAAATTGGCCGAAGTAAGGAATAAACGAATTGGCGAATTGCAACCTGGGTAACAGGAGCTTGGAGAAGAGAGTTATGCGCACTTCGAAATGGATGATCACTGCGGCCTTGCTGGTAAGCATGAGCGCCGCCGCACAGCAAGCAGCGGATCAGCAGTCCGCGCAGCAGCCCGCACAGTCACCCGCACCCGTGGTAACGCCAACGGGCGACAACACGGCGGCGCAAGCGGCGCCGGCGGACGCCTCGCAGCAGCCCGCGGCACCGGCAGCAGCTCCGGCCGACGCCTCGCAACCTGCCGCCACGCAGCCTTCACAGGCTACCGCGCAGTCGCTGCCCGAGCCCACGCCACCGCCCGCCCAACCGGCGCCGGTGACCATGGATCAGGTGGTGAATCTGTTCATCCTGCGCGAGCATGGGTTGATCAAGATGCTGTCGAACCGTACGCCCGTGGTCGAGACCTATTTGCAGAATCTGACGTCTGATCCGCAACTGGGGCCGGTTCCGAGCGACGATCATTATTTCCTGGGCCGGCTCGACATGGGAGAAACGGTCGACCGCAAGGACTATCTGAAGGATGACGCGAAAGAGGGTATGCAGGCTCGCCTGCTGGGCGGATTCCACAAGCTCTACAAGGTGGAGTACCAGCCCGTGGGCTTTTCGTGGATGGTGTACGTTGACCGCACCGACTTCGACCGCGAGCACTACGACTTCACCTACATTCGCCGCGAATTTCTGGGCGACGTGCGCTGCCTGGTGTTTGACGTGAAACCGAAACCGAAAGCCGGCCGAGGCCGCTTCCTGGGCCGCATCTGGGTAGAAGACCAGGACTTCAACGTCGTGCGCGTGAATGGAACTTACTCCCAGGGCGTGAAGAACACTTACTTCTTTCACATGGACAGCTGGCGGTTGAACCTGATCCCGGGCTACTGGGTGCCGTCTTACATTTACAGCGAAGAAGGCGACTTCAGCGCGGGCGCGCATAATCGGATCGCATTCAAGGCGCAGACCCGCATCTGGGGCTACGATTTGAAGAAGGGCGGCAAGGACGACGAGCTTACGCAGATTCGTGTAGACAGCGTAAAGGACGAAACCGCATCGACGCAGGATGCGTCTCCGCTGCAGGCGGAGCGGGTCTGGCAGCAACAGGCGGAAGACAACGTTGTGGAGCGCTTGACCAGCGCGGGCTTGCTGGCGCCGGAAGGCGACGTCGACAAGATTCTGCAGACGGTGGTCAACAACCTGGAAGTTACCAACAACATCGACCTGCCGCGGCCGGTACGCACGCGCGTCCTGCTGACGGCGCCGCTGGAAACCTTCAGCGTGGGGAACACGATCGTCATCAGCCGCGGGTTGATTGACGTGCTGCCGGATGAAGCCAGCCTGGCGGCGGTTCTGTCTCACGAATTGGCGCACATTGTTCTCGGCCACAACCTGGGCAGCCAGTACGCGTTCAACGATCGCATGCTGTTCTCTGACGATTCCACGTACCAGAACCTGGGCTTCCGGCACATTCCGGAAGAAGAAGCGGCGGCAGACAAGAAAGCGCTGGAGCTGCTGAAGAATTCGCCTTACGCGCAGAAGCTGGACAACGTTGGACTGTTCCTGAAGATCCTGCAACAGCGCGCGGGTTCACTGAATGCTTTGTTGACCACGCACCTGGGCAATCCTCTGTCGTCGGGTGGCACGGTCAGCCGGCTGTCTGGACTGTCGACGCAGGGTCCGGCGCTGGATGTGAACAAGCTGGATCAGATTGCGGCGCTGCCGTTGGGCGGCCGCATCAAGATCAATCCCTGGAACGACAAAGCGGAGATGGTGAAGACGTCTCCGGTGGCGATTACTTCGGCGCGCGACAAGATGCCGTTTGAAGTCACACCGTTCTATCCGCGGCTGGCGCGGTTCGGCGCGGGGACGGCGCAAGGCGCTGCTCCGACTAGCGCCGCTGCCGCCAACACGACCCCGAGCCCGAACCCGAGCAACTAACTCGGGACGACTCAGGCAAACCACTCAGGCGAGAGCGAATTCCCACTGGGCAATTCGCTCTCTTACTCACAAGTTGAAGGAAGACGCAGGCTGGGATCCGGAACATCCTTCCGGGATACCCGGCCTTCGTTTTTTGTGGGGACGTGGGTGCGGAGACGGGTGTGCGCCGTTTTCTATTATTGGCAAGGTCCTTGCAACTCGGCCGGGCTTCGCCCCTTCGGCTTCGCTCAGGGCAGGCTCAGGCCGGACAGCCGAGGCGGCTGTCGCTAGATGGCTCGTTTAGCATGCCTCCAAAAAAGAAGGGCGCCGCGCTCCTAGGTCTCGCGTTTGCCTTTGCCGGGGAGGCCTGCGGGGTTTTCGTGGGTGCGCTCGCGGAAGGTCCCTCGCATTCCCGCGGCCAGCTTCACGCTGGATTCGCCGAACTTGTCGCGCAGGCGGTCGGCGGCGGCTAGAGCGTCTTTCCAGCGCTGCCGGCGGCTGTCTTCGAGCAGGCTGATCTGTTCGGGTTGGGATTCGAATGAGGACGTCTGCACTCCGAGCAGGCGGACCTGCATGCCCTTCTTCCAGTTCTTGCGAAACAGGGCGCGAATTTGCTCGAAGATTTCCGTGTCGAGTTGCGTGGGCGCGGGCAGGGTGTGGGCGCGCGTGATGGTGGTGAAATCTTTGTAACGCAGTTTGAGCTGGACGGTGCGCGTGTGCAGGTTCGCTTCGCGCAGGCGGCGGCCCACCATTTCCGAGAGCCGCATTAGCGTGGCTTCGAGCTGGGCAACGTCGGCGGTGTCTTCGTTGTAGGTGTGCTCGTGGCTGATGGATTTGGCGCCTGTGTCTTCTCCGACTTCGGTATCGAACCATCCGCCGGCGTCTTCGCCGCGCGCCTTGCCGGCTAACGCCAGGCCCCACTTGCCGAAACGGTCTTCGAGTTCTCCTTCTTCGAGTTTGGCTAAGTCTGCGACGATCTTGATGCCGAGCGCGTGCAGATGGCTTTCCATGACCTTGCCGACGCCGGGAATCTCGCGCACGTCGAGCGGCGCGAGAAATTTTGCCTCTTCGCCGGGAACGATCCAGAGCACGCCGTTAGGCTTGGCCTGTCCTGAGGAAACTTTGGCGATGAGGCGCGAGCTGCCGATTCCGACGGAGCAGTTCAGCAGCGTCTCAGCTTTCATGCGCGTGTGCAGAGCGTGCGCGGCTTTCAGCGGCGGACCGTGCAGGCGCGCGGTGCCGGTCATATCGAGGTACGCTTCGTCGATCGAAGCCATTTCCACTTGCGGAGAGAAAGCGCACAGCACTTTGTGAACTTTTTCCGAGCATTCGCGGTAGCGCTCGGGATGTCCGTTGACGAAAATGGCCTGCGGACATAGCTTGGCCGCGGTGCGCAGCGGCATGGCCGAGTGGACGCCGAACTTGCGCGCCGCATACGATGCGGCGGAGACTACGCCGCGCTCGTCGCGCTGTCCGCCGACGACCACAGGCTTGCCTTTCAGCGCGGGATCATAGAGCTCTTCCACGGAGACGAAGAAGGCGTCCATATCGACGTGGAAGATGGTGCGGGGAAAGGCGGGCTGGTGCGCAGCAGCCATGCTGAAGGGATTTTAGCAGCCGGCTCCCATCCCCATGCCGTGACCGTTCGTTCGAGGCAGAACTATTCGGGTGCGAACTTCACTTCGACCTGCTCGCGGGAATCATGGCCGGCTGGTTCCCATTTCCACTGGCGAACCGCTTTTGCGGCCGCCTGCGCGAGGACGGGATGGCCGCCTTTGATGTCCACAGCTTTGACGCTGCCGTCGGAGGCAACCAGCGCTTCGACTTTGACCGTGCCTTCGAGCGCCATGCTCCGCGCCAGGGGCGGATAAGCGGGGGCGGCGTGGTCCAGAATGCGGCGCTTGCCGGCGGATTCCTGTTGCGCGTGTGCCCGCGGCAACGAGCCCAAGACCGACCCTACCGTCATCACGAGCGCAATACAAAGCCAGGTGCGCAAGGAATGAAAACGCATGGGATGATTATTGCCAAACAAACTTGATCTCCAGCAGTTCGCGTGTTTCCTTGGACGAAGGCTCCCATTTCCACTCGCGGACCGCTTCCACCGCGGCCTGCGCAAGGATGGGATGCCCACCCTTGATCTCGACTGACTTCACGCGGCCATTCGGCGCCACCAAGGCCTCAACCTTAACGCTGCCTTGAATCTGCATGTTGTGGGCAACGGCGGGATATTTCGGTGCGACCCTGGTCAGGACTTTACGCGTAGCCTCAGCGGACTCCTGCGCCCGGGTATGAAGGGGGATAAGAAGCAGCAAGGCGGCGAGGAGGAGTGTCCCCTGAACAGTACTCTGCCGCAGAACCTTGGCCATCGTAAGAAAATTCTAACGATGTCGGGGTCCTCGGCGAAGATCACGAAGGTAACCCTGCCCGTCTTTTTTCAAGTTTGGCTCGAACAACCTGCAGCCAAGCGGGATCTCGCCAGCCACGAAAATTCTCACCACGTGTAGTGGGCGGTATAGCTAATAGTTTTTTCTTCGTCGGGAGCGATGCTCACGGGGAACTCGATGGTGTGGCTGTCGGTTTTCTTGTACTCGGATGAGCTTGAAGCTATATCCCAGGTCAGGGCGCGGTAGAGGTGCTCGACCACGCGTACTTCCACCGGCTCTTTCTTGTGGTTTCGCACTTTGATTTCGAAGGACTCGGTGGCCGTGCTCTTGCCCGTCTCGACGATGTAGTTGGTGCGGCGGCGTTCTCCGGTCAGGTCGAACGCATTGCCGGTGTAGATACGCACGGTTTCGTCGTGGGGCGTGTGGTCGATAACGTTTTCACCGGTGAACTCGATCTGGCCGTCGTCGCTGCGGCGGTAGAAACGCACTCGGCCCTTGGGCAGTGGCATGCCGAGGTGATTCGCGTCTGAGTTGCGGAACTCGCGCATCACCCAGATCTTGGGATTCGATTCGGTGCCGTAGGAATGATCGTTGCGAATGTTCTCCCAGGCCCATCCGTTGTAGCGGTTGGGATCGATTTTGACGCCGTCGTAAATGTAGACCTGTTTGGTCGTGACTCCCGCGGCGCGGATGAACTCCACTTGCTTGGTCTCGCGATCGCGCAGCGTGGTGCGGCGTTCGAGCGTGTAGAGGTGGTATTCGTCGAAGGCTTTCTCGGTGACTGGAGGGCTGTAAACCGCTGCCCCCATGGCTGCGTAGTTCTCCAGGCGATTCACGATCCGGCCATTCACTCCCTGCTGAATTTTGTTCACGTCGCCGGCCATCAGCTTGATGCGCGCGTTCTCGAATGTTCGTCCGCTCTGGTTGTCCATGGTGACCCAGCCGACAATATCGACCACGTCGCCTTTTTCGGGCGCGACGATGTTGTAATCCGCTTCCCAGGTCATGCCGCCGGTGACGTAGGAAAACTCCGCGGGAAATCTGCCGGGCTTGTCAGCGGACAGCACCCATTCGAGGCGCGGCTTGAGGATGGTGTCGTCGGTGAGGCGCGGAAACACGGGCGTTCCCGGAAGACTGAAGCGCAACTGGCCGTCGACCTCAATAACCGGCGTTTGCGAGGCGCCGCTCATCTGCTGTTGGTAGTAGTTCTGGCCGTACCGGTTCATGGCGAAATAGTCGTGCGGCGTGTATCCGCTGCGGATGACTTTGCCTTTGATGATTTGTCCCTGGTTTTCAAATCCGATGGTCTGACCCTCATAGAGCGAAAGCAGCATCATTTCCGAAACTGGATCGGCACGGTAGTTTTGCTCGAGCACCTGCACGGCGTGCTTGCCCGCGGGGTCGCGGAGGATGACGGAATCGGGTTCGAGGTGCATGGTGATGTCGCTGACCGTGACCTGGTTCTCGCCCGGCTTCAGGTCGAGTGGAATCTCCTGCCTGACCACGGCGAATTCTTCGTTATAGATGGTGAGCGACGGTTGAGACGCATCCTGCGCAAAAAGGCTGGATGAGAAAGCGCAACAGAAAATCAGAACGCAGACGAAGCGAGTAGTCATGGCGCGAACCCTCCTGAGCTGACGTGACCAAATCAGCCGAGCAACGCCTTTTCGCTTAGACACCGAGGGGATAAGCCTTGGTTGTCCAAGGTCGTTGTCCCAGTACGAAAGGCTATCTCTTATAGAACGCGGACGGGAGTGCTTCTTGCGGCTCAAAACCTCGAGCAGAGGGGCATTTCAGCCGCCGTTGCGCTCGGCGTCAGTCGCCGTGCTCTTCCAGAAATTTCTCCACCTCTATGGCGGCCATGCAGCCGGTTCCGGCGGCCGTGATGGCTTGGCGGTATCGGCGATCTTGCACGTCGCCGCAGGCGTAGACGCCGCGAACTTTCGTGAAGACGTAGTTGTGAGTCTTGAGATAACCGTCGGCATCGGTGTCGAGCTGGTCGGCGAACATCTTGGCGTTGGGTATGTGGCCGATGCCGAGGAACAGCGCACTGGTGGGGAAATCCCAGACTTTGCCGGTTTTTACGTTGCGCAGCTTCAGGCCGGTGACTTCCTTGTGGTTGATGTCATAAACGTCTTCCACGACGGTGTCGGTCAGGAACTGGATTTTGTCGTTATGCTGCGCGCGCTCCAGCATGATTTTGGAAGCGCGGAAAGCTCCCCGGCGGTGAATGACCGTGACTTTGGTGGCGAAGCGGGTGAGGAAGATCGCTTCCTCCATGGCAGAATCGCCGCCGCCGACTACCACAATTTCTTTGCCTGAAAAGAAAAAGCCGTCGCAGGTGGCGCAGGAAGAGACGCCGTGTCCAATCAATTGCTGCTCGTGCGGCAGACCCAGCCAGCGGGCTGAGGCACCACTGGCGATGATTAAAGCTTGCGCATGAACCTGATGCACACCGATGTGCAGCAGAAACGGGCGCTTGCTCAGGTCGACGCTGGTGAGATGCGCCATGCGGTATTCGGCTCCGAAGCGCTCTGCCTGTTTGCGCATATTCTCGACCAGTTGCGGGCCGAGAATGCCTTCGGGGAACCCGGGGAAATTCTCGACCAGCGTGGTCAGTGACAGCTGGCCGCCGGGTTCGTGGCCTTCGATGACCAACGGTTTCAGGTTGGCGCGTGCGGTGTAGAGGGCGGCGGTGTGTCCGGAACAGCCGGAACCGATGATGACGACGTTGCGAGTTTCGCTCATTTTATTTTCGGTCTTTATTGCGGGCGCTTTTCTTGCGGGCGCTTTTCGAGTTGCAAGCCAGTTAGATTGTGAATCTCAGGTTTCGATGCAAGACGCAGGTCAGGCCGCGGAGTAAGCTCCTGCGCATTGGTCACAATTCATTTTTTCTCTTCCGCCAGCGGTTTGGTCTTGGACACCGGTGCAGTATGCGCTTTCGCGGCTGGCGTGACTTTGGCCAATTCCGCGGGCACGGTTTTTCGCACGCCCAGCAAGGTTCGGTAATTGGCCAACACTTCCGAAGCGCTGCGGAACAGCGGTTCGTAGGCGCTTTGATCGGGTGCGGGGCTACCTTCAGTGCCGGAGCAGCGCGCCAGTGCCAGTGAAGATTTGCCGAAGCGCTCCAGCCGCACGCGGTTTACGGGAGTGTTCGAACTCAGCATGGCTTCGACGCTGCTAACCGCGGAAGCACTATCTTCGAGCGAAAGCGACATTAGGTCTTTCGGATCGCGCACGTGCAGCACCAGGGTCTCGACCATGGTCTGCCCGTCATTACTGAAGGAATATTGCACACTCGAAAACAGGGCCTGCACCGAGAACTCGTGGCGGATGCGGACGTAACTCGCGACCGATGCCTGGTCGGATTGAGCCACGCTTTGTCCCGGCTTCAGAAAACTCGCCATATCGCTTAGGGTCGAGCGTCCGCGGGAAACCTCAAAATCAGCCGAAAATAGTGGTTGTTTGGGAGCGCGCGCGAGCGCGGAAGCGATCTCCTTCTGCTCGTCGGCCGAAGGGGTGCAGACGTTCAGCACATTCACTTTCACCTGCGGCTGAGTCGAGGGCGGATTGGCGGGCGACTGCTGCGCTTCCGCGCGAGGTGTAAACACGGAAGCAAACAGGGCTACGACGATGGCGGGAATCGAATTTCTGGAGGCTTTTCGGAGCGCGTTTCTTAGGGAGTTTCTCGGCACGACAGGATTCTAAACGAGAATTGCGAGAATGCTAAGGGCTGTGTGGAGCTGGGAACGCAGTTCCGCTAAATACGGGTTGTCATCCTGAGCGGAGCGAAGGACCTGTGCAACTTGCCAGCAGCGCCTCAACAGCGGCAAGTTGCATAGGTCCCTCGGCCCGCAGAAAGCGCGGGCCTCAGGATGACAAGAAGGTTGGTACGCCGACGAGGCCGCGTCGCTTACTCGGGTTAGAATAACAAATCAAGTAATGATCGAGTCCTGAGCATGTGGTCCTCCTCGACAATGCGAAGCCGGCTGCAACTGGCCGGATTTTGGCCTGAAAGCCGCATGGCGCGGATCGCATGGTACCTGCTGGCCTTGGGTGGAATTCTGTTCGGGCTGCGCGGGTTGCTGGCTTTGTTCGCTCCTTCCTGGGGCGCGAGTCTGGGTGGGTGGGCGACGTTTCTGGCGGTTAGCTCGGGCCTCTTGTTTTTGTTTCTTGGCTTTGGCTGGCTCAAGCGCAAGGTCCTGTGGCGGCTTCGGAACCGCCTCATCGTTACTTACGTTTTCATTGGAGTGATTCCGGCGGTGCTCCTGGTGGCCATGGCGGGTATTACCCTCTACGGGCTGGCCGGACAGTTCGCCGTGTTCGTGGTGACTTCTGAAATCAACTCCCAGCTGCGCAGTCTGGAAGCGGTGAACGCCGCCGTGAGCAATGAACTGGCTGCGCGCCTGGAGCGCGGACAGAATCCCACCGCCGAATCGCTGGCGGGACTGAAGAAACGCGATCCCGCCTGGGGCCGGAGGCAGGTTTGTGCATGGTACGGGGAAAAGCCGTTGCCTTTATGCGAGGAGTCGAAGGGCTCACAGCTCACGCTTCCGAGTGCGGAAAAAAGTGCCGAGAAGGGCTTCGCAAAAGCAGTCGCCGAAAGCCGGTTTCGCGAAATTGTTCGCGACCGCGGCGAACTCCACCTGCGCGTGGTCACCGTCCTGGACCTGGGCGCGAACCGGCTGGTGGTGATTACGAGCGAACCTTTTGACAAAGAATTGGTAGGCAATATTGCGGCTGATCTGGGAGAGATCAGCCTGTCGTCGTCGACGCCGGAGGCGCCAACCAGCACAGCCAGCACCCCGGCTGCGCCCGCTCCCGGATCGCAGGCGTCGGGGACCCCCAAAACAAATAAGAGCGGTATCGTGTTTAGCAAAACGAACCAAGGCAGCACGATTACAGCCGACCAGCAGACGCTGCACCAGAGCTTCACCGTTGGCACGGTCCCCGCTCCCGCGGGCAGCATGGACCGCGAAATCGCCTTCTTCACTCCCCTGGCCGTGGTGGACTGGAAAAGCGGGGACCGGGCACGGGCCGGCGCGGTGGTTCAGGTGAGAACGCGGCCGTCCGTGCTCTACGGACATCTGTTCGCGGCCCTGGGCCAATTCGTCGAGGGAGTGGAATACATCCTGTTCGGGGTGGGGATCTTCTTTGCCCTGATTGAACTGATCGCGCTGATTATCGGCACGCGCATGACCCGCACCGTGACGGCCGCCGTGGCTCAGCTCTATGACGCCACCAAGCATGTGGACCGCGGCGACTTCAGCCATCGCATCCCGGTGAAGTCAGCGGACCAGCTTTCCGAACTGGCGCTTTCGTTCAACTCGATGACCGCGTCCATCGAGAAACTGATTCTGGAGCAGAAAGAAAAGCAGCGGCTGGAAAACGAGTTGACCATCGCGCAGGAAGTGCAAGCGCAGCTGTTCCCGCGGCAGATTTCGGAACTGGAATCGCTCGAGGTCCACGGCTTCTGCCGCCCGGCCCGCACCGTCAGCGGCGACTACTACGATTTTCTGACCGCCAGCTCGCACAAATTGATCCTCGCGGTGGGCGACATCAGCGGCAAGGGAATATCAGCCGCGCTGCTCATGGCGACCATTCACTCCGCGGTGCGCGCCTATAGCGTGGAAAGCCTGCCGCAGATGCGGGAGCCGGTGGCCGTAGGCGCGGTAGCCGGCACGGGCAGAATCATGGCTACGTGGCCGGAAGGCATAGAAATTTCCCCGGGCGCGTTGCTGGGATTGCTCAACCACCAGCTTTACGAAAGCACTCCTCCGGAAAAATATGCGACCCTGTTTCTCGGCATTTACGACGGGCGTTCGCACCGGCTCACCTACAGCAACGGCGGTCATCTGCCGCCCATTCTCATCGCCAGGAATGGCGGTATCCGGCGGCTGGAGGCTGGCGGAACGGTCGTCGGCCTGTTCGATAACATGACGTACGAAGAAGGCAGCGTCGAGATGAAGCCCGGCGAGATCTTTCTCGCCTATAGCGACGGCGTCACCGAACCGGAGAATGACTTCGGGGAGTTCGGCGAGCAGCGGCTGATTGACCTGGTCAGCGACAACCGGAACCTTCCGCTGCCCCAGATCAGCCAGTTGGTGACTACGGCGGTCGAGAACTGGATCGGGGATAACGAGCAACCGGATGACGTTACGCTGGTTCTGGCGCGGGCGCGGTAAATCCCCACTTCTCGCAAAAACGCTAGAAATGGGGCACCCAAATCGAATCTGAGCGCCAGTTTGAAGCTGAGGCACTCCTCACCCCAGGGCACGTATTGACACGGCTGGCGGCCATGCAATAACGTTGTTCGGCAGTGACGCTCCAGTACGCGGGAGTAGCATAACCACGGGAATGCGCCGGGGCTCCATCCCGGAGATGACGGTTCGATACCGTTCCTCCCGCCCCACCTTTTTGTCCCTGCTTTATTCGTAGGTCGAGTCGGCATCAGATTTTCTTCTTTTTCCAACGGCCCTGCTTAAACAGGATCGCGCTCGCTGCTGCCATCGATCCCTCGGCGATCGCAATGGCATAGTAGGCCCCGTTCGAGTGCAGCTTCATAGGAATCGCCAGCCAGTACGCCAGAGGGATTTCGAGCAGCCAGAAACCGAAAAAATTCACGATGGTCGGAGTGATTGTGTCGCCCGCTCCGTTGAAAGCCTGCATCATCACCATAAAGTAGGCGTATCCGATGTTGCCATAGCTGATAATGCGCAGGCACGACGCTCCCAGCGGGATGACCGCCGGATCATTCGTAAACAAACGGATGACCGGTTCCGAAAACTCCATAAAAAATAGGCCGACCAGTCCCAGAAACGCCACGTTGTAATAGCCAGTGCGCCAGACCGCCTTTTCGGCACGCTCGGGATGATTGGCGCCGAGGTTTTGCCCGACCAGCGTCGCGGCCGCGTTGCTCAATCCCCAGGAAGGCATAATCACAAAAATGACCACGCGAATGGCAATGGTGTATCCAGCCAGCGCCGCAGAACCGAAAATGCTGACGATGCGCACCAGGCCGATCCAGCTGGTGTGGGCAATGGCAAATTGCAGAATGCCGGTTAGCGATACGCGGATCAGGCGCAACAGAACGTCGAATTGCAGCCGAATCTGCCGTTTGAGAATGCGCAGGCGCTCAGTGCCTTTCATCAACCGATAGAACTGGTAGGCCACGCCTATGCTGCGTCCTGTAAACGTCGCCAGCGCCGCCCCGGTTACGCCCAGGCGCGGAAACGGTCCCCAGCCGAAGATCAGGCAGGGATCGAGTATCAGGTTGATGATGTTTGAAACCCACAGCAGACGCATGGCGATGGCGGCATCGCCCGCGCCCCGAAAGATGGCATTGTTGAGAAACAGCAGCAGCACGGCGCAACTGCCGCCCAGGCAAATGCGCGTGTATCCGCTGCCTGTGGCGATGATTTCGGGCGAAGCTCCCATCAAGTGAAGCAGTTGGGGAGCGAGGAAAAAGCAGGGCACGCCGATCGCCACCGAGGTGAAGAGTCCGAGCGCAATCGCCTGCACTCCGGCTACGGCCGCGCCTTCGGGATCCTTCTCGCCAATGCGGCGAGCCACCATCGCGGTAGTGGAAAGGCTCAACCCCATCGCCACCGAAAACACCAGGCTCAGCATGGACTCGGTAAGCCCCACTGTGGCCACAGCGTTGGCTCCGAGGCGGCCGACCCAAAACACATCCACCACGGCGAAGAGCGACTCCAGCACCATTTCCAGGACCATGGGGACCGCCAGCAGGAAGATGGCGCGGTTCAGGCTTCCGGTGGTGAAATCCTGGTGCGATCCGCGGATCGCTTCGACCAGTGAAGTCCAGAGTGTGGGCTGCGATTCGGCAGCGTGAGTGACTGCGTCCATTTCGACCTGCAACTTTTCCCGACACGCCCTGGGATGCAACCCTGGCGTGCGCGCTTCTGAATCTGTGAAAGAAAAACGGGAGCCGGCGACGAGCCAGCTAACTCAGTGGGCTGAGAAGATACGAACTATCGAGGGATGACCATTTTGTTCCTCTGCGCGGGTCGTCAAGAAACCGGGTCCCCGCGGGAAACGAACTGTCAGGGTTGGCATAGTTTATCGTGTACGCGAGCGGCTGCCAAGGAGGGTTTGTGGATAGTGGTGCGGTCTGCCTCCTGACGACTGATTGGGCCGTCCGGCGCTGTTTACGTACTCCTTGCATCAACCACCTTGTCATCCTGAGACCCGCGTCTTTTGCGGGACGAAGAGCCTGCCCTGAGCTTGTCGAAGGGACCTATGAAATTTGCAGCCGTCTTGGCGCCGCCGGCAAATTGCATAGGTCCTTCGCGCCGCTCAGGATGACAAGCTGTATCTAGCGGAACTCCGACTCTTCACTTCCTGGCAAACAGCGTGGCCTGTGCCGTCGCGGTCTGGCCCTTAATCATTCCACCCAGAATCACGAGGCCCGCCGGAGTCGACAGGATGCCGCCACAATCCATGCGTGGCTCGACTGTATTTTCGTCCACCGTCACCCATTGGCTGGCGTGCAGATCGTAAAGAAAACTTACGCTCGAAACATCGGCGGGCTGGCCGTCGTAGCCGATGCCCTTGAAATCATGCGGGCTCGCACTGCCGCCAGAGAAATGGATCTTGTGCCCCTCCGCGCCGCTGGCGATCCCGAAGCGCGCAGGGCCGGGATGAGGCGGCAGTTTTCTCCATTCAATCTTGTTGGGATCTTTGTGGTCGATCTTCCCGATCCAGCATTCGTCCGACGCCACGTAGGGCGCGCCCGTGCCCGTGTTTCTCTTCGCGCCGTCGATCAAGACGATGGCATCCTCCGCCAGCCCACCGGCATGGCCGAACACCGGCGTTCCCGGAAACGGCGTGCCTTCGCTCCAGACGTTTTTCTGAGCATCGTAGACCTGGACGTTGTTCACAGGCCCGTTCTTCGAGCGGCCCCCGACCAGATAGATAAAGCGGTCGTGGTCCACACCGATCACGCTGTTGTCGACGGGCACCGGAATATCGGCGCCGCGATACCACTTGTGATCGTCAGGCACATAAGCACTGACATCGGAGACTGTGAGTTCCGCGCCCTGCCCATCCACGACATATCCGCCAAAGAGAAAGACTTTGCCCCGCACGCCGATCGCCGCAGCTCCCAAGCGACCCGCGACTCCGGGCACCGGGCGGCCGTCCCGCCACTTTCCTGTTGTAAGGTTGAAGATATAAACGCGATTGGTAACGTCGTCCCAGGTTTTGCGCGGACCCATTCCCATGATCGAGAACAATTCCAGCCCGCCTTTGAGGGACGCCACGGCATTACTGGAAACAGCAGCGGGCATGTTGGCAATCTTGGGCGCGTCGGAGGCCAACAGGGCGGCGCCAAGCAGCAGCGCAAGCAGCAACGGGGCTCTTCTCATTGGTCAGATATTACGTGTTTTGGGAAGGGAACGGCAAAGCGTCCGTGACAGCCTACTAACAGTTGCGCACCAACAAACCCCTTGTCATCCTGAGAGCCCGCGCTTTTCTTAGCGGGCCGAAGGATCTCAGTCTCCTCTACTGCCTCGCGTCAGCTTCAGCTTCCTTTACCTGATCAACCCCTGCCGCACCGCGTGAATGAAGTCGGTATAAGCCGGCGTGTCGCTGCCGGCGCGCATGAAGCTGGCAATCTGCCCGCGATGATATGCGGAATGAAACAGTACGTGCGTGACAACATCTTCCACCGCGCTGGTCCACGGCTCGCCCTTACTGTTCTTGTAAGAGACCTTTTTGGAGAGATCATCCAGCGCAAGTCCCTCAAGATATTTTCGCCAGAGCTCGCCGACCTCCTTGCTCCTCGCCTCGCATTGATCGAGGCCCCACTCCGGCCACACCGGCTGGCTCTGTGGCTCCTGTTGCAGGCGCTCCAGCCAGAGTAACTCCGCCGAAACAATGTGCGCAAAGAGCTGCAGGCTCCGCGCGGCAGCTCCGCGGCTGCCACGAATCGCGGTCAAGACCTCGCGGTTAGCCCACGCGTCATACTCAAACTGACGCTGAAAATGGTGAGTCAAGTCCAATGCGCCCCGGTCCTCGAGAAAGCGTTGTCATCCCGACAGCGCGCGCTTTTTTTCGCGCGCGGAGGGATCTCAGTCTTCTCTGCGGTCGCGCGTCAGCTTTAAACCCGCCGGACCGCACCAACCTCATCACCACCCCAAATAGCTATTCACTATCCTTTCACATTTATCCATTACACTGGTTTGCAAAATCACTGGAGCACCTCTTGCCACGCAAAGCCGCCACTGGATCGTCGGGAGCCGCACGCAGCCGCGCAGAAACTGCCGAGCCGCAGGCCAGCAAAGCTGGTGCCCCGCGAGCCGCCACGCATAAACCCGGCGCCTCTTCCACGGACGACCTTACTCGCCTGGCCCTGAAAGCCTGCCTCATCGCCCGCGATGCCGCTTTCAACGTGCGCGATCTGGTTACCACCAACTCGCGCATGGCTTTCCTGGCCATCAAGGATTGCGAAAAAGAACTTGATTTCATCGAGCGCCAAATTGACGAAGACCTTCCCGCGGCCATCACCCGCGTCAACGAGACCCGGGCGCGCCAGCTGCTTTCCAGCCTGAAGTGCACCACCGATCTGGAGCGCATTGGCGATCTGGTGATGAGCGTGGCCATGCGAGTGCAGGCGCGCAACGCAAAGATTCCGACCTCGGATGCCAGCCAGCTTGTAGAAATGTCGGTAATTCTGCGCGATATGCTCGATCTCATTCACACCGGATTCAGCACCCTCGACCTGGAATGCGCCCGCAAGGTGTTGCAGATGGACAAAGACGTCGATCGCATCTGCCACGCTTTGTTTCAGAAACACCTCGCCGAAAACCTGCCTCAGGGTGACACGTCAAGCTTCGATTTGATGCTCATGGCGCAGGCCCTGGAGCGTGCAGGCGATCACACGACCAACCTTGCCGAGGATCTTTACAGCTTGATCGAAGGCCGCAGCCTGCGTCACGTACCGAAGAAGCGAGCTGCGCAGTAGGCGCCCCCACTGCGAAATTCATCATTCGTTAACACGATGGCAACATTCGCGCAACATTCCGCCCATACAGTCTGAAGCAGGCTTCCGGAATCCCTGCAACAGCTGGGCTTCGCGGTGTCGCTGGCAAAAATGCACCTCCCTCTGAATTCCTACGAACGCGGCTCGCACCCGGAGGCACCCCTGCCCGCCCGCATGCTCGTCTTCGTCGTGGAAGATGAAGAAGATATTGCTCGCCTCATCGCGCACAATCTGCAGGCTGCCGGATTCGACGTCCAGAGTTTCGTCAGCGGCGCTTCGGTGGTCTCCGAAGCCCTGCGGGAAATGCCTGCGCTGTTTCTTTTGGACGTGATGCTGCCCGGAGCCGACGGCTTCGATTTATGCCGCCACATCCGCCAGACCCCGGCGTTATCCACCATCCCGGTAATTTTTCTGACCGCGAAGACCGCGGAGGCTGACCGCGTCAAGGGCCTGGAACTCGGCGGCGACGACTACATCACGAAGCCTTTCAGTCCGCGAGAACTGGTGGCCCGCGTGCGCAGCGTGCTGCGCGGCACGCGGCAGCCCCCGAGCAAGCTTGAAGTTCTGCGCCTCGGCGAGCTGGAAATCGACGCTGCCTCCATGACAGTGCAAGTGCAAGGCCGCAATGTACTCACCACCGTGCGCGAGTTCCGCCTGCTCGAATATCTGGCTACACATCGCGGCCGCGTGCTCACGCGCGATCAACTGCTCGACGCAGTGTGGAAGGAAACTCCGTTTGTGACGCCCCGTTCGATCGACGTCTATATCCGCCGCCTGCGCGAAAAAATCGAAGCCGACCCTCGCCATCCCCAATATCTGAAAACCCTCCGCGGCATCGGCTACCGGTTTGAGGTCCCTAAATAAGAGCAGCAGCTTTCCCGCCCTCCATCCAACTCGTCGGGCGCGTTTCCTCCGCGCCGCCCACCATCCCCGCGCTTTCGTTTATTCTGTCTGCTATTCCTTTTTGCCTGCCTTCATGAGCAAAACCAAGCTGCTATGGAAAGCCGATGACCAGAATGCCCGGCTCGCCGAACTCACGGCGGGGTCGCAGGATCCCGCGAAGGACAATCCCCTGCGCCGGGATGTCCGATCGCTCGGCTCGCTCCTCGGGCAAGTGCTGATCGAGCAGGGCGGCCACGAATTGTTTGACGCGGTCGAGCAGTTGCGGCGGTTGCTGATCGAACATCGCGAGCAAGTTCGACGACGCTCAGCCTCTGCTGGCTCTGGTGACGTGACAGCGACTGATCCGATGGCGAGCAATCTGATGACCAGGGTCCAGGACATGGTCGCGAAGATGGACCTCACCCAGGCCCACCAGGTCGCCAAGGCTTTCGCGATTTATTTTGAGCTTACAAATCTTGCCGAGACCAACCATCGCAAACGACGCCGCCGCGCTGGCGAACTCGATCGCCAACATGATCGTCAGCATGTTCCGCTACCCGGCTCGTTTCGCGGCACTCTCCAGCGTCTGAAAGCCGCCGGAGTGCCCGCCGCGCAAGCTCTTGCCGCGCTGCAGCAGGTAAAAGTAATCCCGGTATTCACCGCGCACCCCACCGAGGTCGCCCGGCAAACGGTTTTGCTGAAGCGCCGCCGCGTCGCCCGGCAACTCGAAAATCTCGACTGGCTTCCGCTGACCGCTACCGACGCCGCGAACTGCGAAGAGGCCATCCGCGCGGAAGTGATCTCGCTCTGGCAAACCGACGAAATTCGCATCGCCAAGCCCACCGTGGACGACGAGATTCGGATGGGCTTGCGCTATTTCCGGCTCTCGCTTTTCGAAACCATCCCCAGAATCTACACCGAGATCCGAGATTCATTTCGTGACGTCTACGGCGTTGTGATCGAAGAAGGCGCGCTGCCCACACTCATCCGCTTCGGCTCCTGGATCGGCGGAGACCGCGACGGCAACCCGTTGGTCAAGCCCGAATGCATTCGCGATGCCCTCGAACTCGCGCGCGCATTGATTCTCCGCGAGTACCTCAACGACGTGGAAGCCTTGAGTGACCGCCTGAGTTCTTCGCTGCGGCAGGTTGGCGCGTCTGAAGAAATGCTGGCGCGCCTCGCGCACTACGAACTCACCATTCCCGGCGTTCATCTCGCCTGGGGTCCGCATAACACCACGGAGACCTACCGCCGCTTTCTCTCTTACGTGTTTCACAAGCTCCAGCAAACCCGGCAGCCCGACAACGCCTCCGCTACGTACAGCAGCGTCGTGGAGTTCGAGCACGATCTGTTGCTGCTGCGCGAAAGCTTGCGGTCGCATCGCGGGCAGCACATGGCCACGAACTTTGTCGACCCGCTGCTGCGCAAGCTCCACACGTTCGGCTTCCGCCTGCACACGCTCGACATTCGCCAGCACGCCCGCGTTCACGCGCAGGTGCTCGCGGAGTTGGAACCGGCGTTGAAGGCTCACCTCTCTTTGCCGCAACTCACCCAGACTCTGTCCTCGGAGACCCGCGAGTTGGTCGCCACTTTTCGTATCATCGGCGAGCTCAAACGCGAGTATCCCATGCAGGCGATCTGCCAGTACATCATCAGCGGCGCCGAAACTGAAGACGACGTGCTCAACGTGGTGCGCCTGGCGAAGGCTTGCTCAGTACAGGTCGAAGGATCAATCGGCGGCACAAACAAGACTTCGAGTGCAAACAACCATTCGAGTGTGACTAACGACCCCGGGCTCATGCCAGTGCCTCTATTCGAGTCCATCGATTCTCTGCGCGCGTCCGCCGGCGTTATGCGCCGCCTGTGGAACCATCCCGAGTATGCGCCGCTGCTCGATTCCTGGGGACGTTGGCAGGAAGTGATGCTCGGCTATTCCGACTCCAACAAAGATGGCGGCATGTTCACCAGCACCTGGGAGCTATACAAGGCCCATCGCGAGCTGCATCGCGCAGCGCACGAGTGCGGCGTGAAGCTTCGTCTGTTTCACGGCCGCGGTGGCACCGTGGGTCGGGGTGGAGGTCCCACGCACTCCGCGATTCTGGCTCAGCCGGAAGGTTGCTTCTCCGGCCAAATTCGGATCACGGAGCAGGGCGAAGTTCTCAACTGGAAATATGCCGATCTGGTCCTTGCGGAATGGAACCTGGAATTAATGATCGCCGCCAGCCTCGAGGCGCTCACGCGAACTCCTGACGCGGAAGCCGGCAGCCACTCCCGCTGGGAAGAAGCGATGGAAGAAATGTCGCAGGACGCCTACCGCCTCTACCGCCGCGATATCGCCGACAATCCCGAAGTGCTCGAATATTTTTATCAGGCAACTCCGGTGAACCAGCTCGACGCGGCGCGCATCGGATCGCGGCCTTCGCGCCGCACCAGGAGCCGCCGCCTCGAAGATTTGCGTGCCATTCCCTGGGTCTTCGGTTGGATGCAAAGTCGTCACGCCGTCCCGGCCTGGTTTGGCGTGGGTCACGCTCTCGAGCGATACGCCGGCAAGAGCGCCGCGCACGAGCAGTTCCTGCGCCAGATGATGCGCGGCTTCCCGCTGTTCTCCGATCTCGTGCGCAACGTGGAATTAGGCATGGCCAAGGCCGACATCGAAATCGCCCGCGTTTATTCGGGATTGGTGAGCAATGCCGATTTGCGAAAACGCGTTTTCGCCATGCTGGAAGACGAATTCCTGCGATCCCGCCGGATGATTCTGCAAGTCACCGGGCAGCGTGAGTTGTTAGGCAACAATCGCGTGCTGGCGCGTTCAATTCAGCTGCGCAACCCCTACGTCGATCCTATGAGCCTGATTCAAGTGGAACTTCTGCGTAGAAAACAACTCGACCCGAACCGCGCGGATCTCGACTTTCCTTTGGGCGCGACGATCAACGGAATTGCCGCCGGACTTCACAACACGGGATGACGGCCCTCCGTTCTCGGCTCGCTCACTAGCCCTGGCGAGCATCGTGAAACAAATAGTGATAGATCACATCGGCGGCCAACTCGACCTCATGATCGAAATCCCGCGGCTGCATTTGCGAACCTCTCGCCAGCAATGACCAGAAATGCCGGTCCATCATTCGCGCAAATGCCGGAAGATCGCAATCCCGGCGCGCTTTTGGGTGTCGCTGCAAAAGCTGAAACACCCCGAGGACGCGCGCGTGGGTCCACACTTCAATCGTTCTCTGCATCGCGCCCAGTTCGGCGTCACTGAGAGCTGCTTCCTGCCACGCCCGAAGCACGCCGTAATATTCACGATCGGCGCGAAACACGCTGGCAAGAAATTTTCGCAGGCCAGTCCTCACATCGTTCCCCCCGCGATTGGGTAGTAGGTTGAGACTCGCCAGCCGTTGCAGCAACTCGTTCATCAGCACAACCAGCAGCTGCCGTTTTGACGGAAAGTAAGTGTAAAAGGCTCCAGCCGCAGCTCCGCTCCGCGCCGCAATCTGCTGAATCGAAGTCGCTTCGTACCCTTTTTCCGCAAACAGCAACCGGCCCGCCCGCAACAATTTCCTTTGCCTCTCCAAGCTGCGAGCCTGTTGCGGAGGAGCCGGTTGCTCCTCGCCTGTGTGCAGCACAGGCGCGCGTGAAACCCGTGTCAAAGCTGATCTCCAGCTCTCACCGCGGACCGGACCCCAGGCTTCAACCAGCCCCCGGCCACTGCCCCGGCACAAAAGATCAGGATCCATCCCCCGAACACTCCCGCTGCGCTGGGTTCAACGTTGGGAAATATTACGGTGAAGAAAGCGCACGAGAACGGATCCAGTATCAGGGTGGGTAGCATCAGCAAAGTCGCAGCCGCGGGCCATGAGCCTTGCTCCAGTCCAAGTCGGCGGAAGATCCGTGGAACCAGCAGTGCCATCAGCACGAAACTGGCCAGATATAGGATGAGAGTCGCGACCGGCCGGTTAACGTGCAGCAATCCCCTGCCGCCCAGTCGAATGGCAATGGTTCCAACAATCCAGAGCAGGACGCCAATACGAACAACTCGATATCGCATGATATGAACCTGAATTCATATTCATATTATATTTTGTGCTTGTCAAGAAAAAAGCGGCCCGCGTAACGGGCCGCTTCGAACCACTGCAGAGCTACGGACGATTCCCACGATCACCCAGAAGCCAAACGTCCGGAGCCGAATCCCGTCTATCGATTGATGTCTTCCTTGGACTGCAGTCGCTTCACGTAATTTACAATCCTCGACTTGTTCGCCTCATCCGGCACGCCCAGCAGTGCCGCCTGCATCTCCTTAATCGCCTGGTCATATTGGCCTTCCCCGCTATAAACGCGAGCCAAACCAACGTGCGTCAGCCAATAATCGGGATACTTCTTTGCGCTGGTTCGAAAGATCGCGAACGCCTCATCCTGCTTCTTCTCCCCCTGCAGCTGCCGCCCATACGAATAGAGCTGCACCGCGTTCGCTTTCTCCATCGCCTTGTTATGCGCCACTACCGCATCGTCATTCCGCCCCATCGCATCGAGAATCTTCGACTTACCCAGCAAATTGTCGAAACGCTCTTCATTCTGAATCGATTGATCCTCATACTTCAGAGCTTCGTCCAGATGAATCTTGTTCGCCAGGAAATACCCCGCCGCATCGTCCCACCCTTCCCAGTAATACTGATTAAGCCCATACAACTGCCGGTGGATGCTGGCCCTAACGATGTCATTCACATTTACCGCAACTTTGAAGGGCACGGCAACTTTCTCCCAGCGCATCGTAACCACGGTCGAGTCCGGCTTGACTTCGTCGAAATCGTAAGCAAGCGCATCGTGTGGGTCAGCCGGTTGCGGTTTCACCGTAACTCGCAGCGCGTCTTCCTCTTGCTTGTAGCTGAAGCTTCCCCACGACGTCGCATTCTTCGAAAAGATCACCGTCCACTCATTCTCGCCGGGAATCATGTGCAAGCCATAGGTTCCCTTGTCGAGCGCCTGCCCTTCAATGGTTACCGGATCGCTGAACGTAATCGTCGTATTTTCATTGGCCCCGGCGCGCCAAACCTGTCCATAAGGCACCAGTTTGCCCCAGATGGCGCGCCCATTGGCCAGCGGCCGGTGGTAGTTGATGGTGATATCGGTCACGCCGATGCGCTGCGTCACCAGGGCATGCTGACTCTGCCGCGGCAAATTGAGCATCAATGTTTCGCCGGTCGCGGTTTGGGCGTGACAAACACCTACCAACGGCAACAGGGCAGAGATCAAAACCAGCAGACGAATTCTACGCATGGGAGAAACTCCTTTTTCTGTGAGATCGCGTTTCTGAGGGAACACATGTCTTCGAGATGGGCAAATCGGCTGCTCTTTGAATGGAGCGGGTATCGAGCATTTGAGCCGGTCTATGCCGTCGCTTGCCTTAGACGTCCGCCGACTCAGAACGTAATCGGATAGGCTGGAGGTGTGTCGAATGTACAGAAAACCGGGACCCGCTCAGTGTTCCTGGCCGTAAAATAAAATCGCCTCCGGTCTTCGGCCGGTATTTCGACAATCGGCACTTTCCTGTCGCGTGCACCAAGAAGATAATGGAAGCACTCTATGCTCTCGAAAGGTATGTTCGCGCCGCGCCGTCCCTGGCTCATCTCATGGGCCCTCGCTGCCGTTGCTGTCATTCTCGCGCTTTCCCTGAATTTGGCAGCGCAGGATTCCCCCGCCCACGATGCGCCTCGGCGCCTGATCCTGAAAGATGGCTCCTATCAGACCCTCACAAAATATGAAATCAAAGGCGACCGCGTCCGCTACTACAGCGCTGAACGCGACGAGTGGGAGGAACTCCCCAAGTCGCTGGTCGACTGGCCCGCCACGGAAAACTACGAAAAGGAACAACAAGAAAAGGACCGCGCTACCGCTGCAGCAGCGGTCCAGATCGACAAGCAAATCGAAAACGAGAATGCAACCGCCGAGGTCAAGTTGCCGGAAGTCGCTCCCGGACTGCGCCTGCCCCGCGACTCCGGCGTGTTTCTGCTCGACAATCTGAAAAGCGAGCCTCAGTTGGTGGAAATCCAGGAAGCCGACGGCGACCTTAACCAGAGCAGTAAGGGCAACATTTTCCACGGAGCCATCGCCAAGCAGTCCGTTGAACTGCCGGGCGAACACGCCAAGGTGCAATCGCACGTCGACATTCCGTCGTTCTACATCAACCTGGAAGAATCACCGCCGGCAGCCGCCCCGCCGCAGGATCCGCAATCACCTCAAACGGCGGCGGTTCCCTTCGACCGCTTCCGCATCGTGCGCGCCGACGCCAAAGCCAAAGTCGGTAAACGCACTCTGGCCGAGGTGAAGCGCGGCGTCACCGGCAAGACGACCCAGGAGCAGCATTTCGAAAAAACCACAACCACCCGCATCACCGGCGGATGGCTCAAACTCACTCCCGCCGAAAGCCTAGCCCCGGGCGAATACGCCGTCGTCGAAATGATGGACAAAGAGGGCATGAACCTCTACGTCTGGGATTTCGGCGTCAACCCCAACGCCCCCGCCAACGCAAATCCCTGGAAGCCCGAAGCAAAAGAGGCCCCGAAGCCGGACCCAAAGCCCAGCGAGCAAGAAAAGTAGAAAGAAGTTTTGTGGGAAAAGGTTTGTCCGCAAGAATCCACGGCGGAAAAATTTCTGATCTTGAAACTAGCCACAAGCCACTAACAACAAGCCACTGCCCTACTTCATCACCCCGCGCTGCGCGATCCCAATATTATCCCGCGTCGAGTTCTTCACCAGATACATCATCTCGTCCGCCTGCCGGATAATATCGTGCGCCGTCCGCGCGTCATGCGGATACGTCGCCAGCCCCATCGAAGCCCGCACATTCAGATTCAGACTCTCTTCGCGGCAAAAACTGCTCGCTCGCAAAGCGTCGCGCAACCGCTTCGCCACAACCAAAGCCTGATCTTTGCTGGTCTGCGGCAGCAGCACCACAAATTCGTCGCCGCCATAGCGAAACGCAAAATCAATCAGCCGCAGCTGCGCCTTCACCAGATAACCAATCTCCGCCAGCAGCTTGCTGCCAATCAGGTGTCCGTGGGTATCGTTCACCGTCTTGAAATGATCGAGGTCGATGAACAGCACGCTGAACTCATACCCGAAACGCGACGACCGGTAAACCTCGGTATCCAACGTCTTGTAAAGATGCCGCGCATTGTAAAGACCGGTACAGTCGTCGGTGATGGTCAGTTCCTGGATGCGTTCCACCCAGCGCGCGTTCTCAATCGCAATCGCCGCGTAGTCGCACAGCGACTGCAGAAAGAAAAGTTCCTGCTCGCTGAACTGCGACATGTCCACATTCACCAACTGGATCACGCCCAGCACGCTCAGCTTCGACCGCAACGGCACGCAGATGATCGATTGCGTTTCCCACTGCGTGCTCTCGTCGATGCGTTTCGCAAATCGCGGATCGGCCGCCACGTCGGGCACCACCAGCTGCTCGCCATGTTTCGCGACCCACCCGGCAATTCCCTCCCCCACTTTCAGTCGAACGTTCTTCAATGCTTCCGCCGCCGGTCCCACGGCAATCGCGAAATAAAGTTCCGCGTGCTCATCGTCCACCATCAGCAGCGACCACGTGTCCGGACGGAAATATTCCGCCATCTTTTCCATGATCGTCTGCAGAATTGAGTCGAGGTCCAGCGAAGACGTCAGGGCCTTGGCCACGTCGTGGAAAATCGTCAGCTCCTGGCTATGGCGGCTCAATTGTGTGCCGGTGGCCTCAGACATTCCCAGTTCCGTTTCCCTCAAGATGGATGGGGTAGTGATGCGAAAATTATATTCGGCGTTTCGTAATAGGGGCAATGACCGTTGGTAACCAGAACCCCTAAAGCTAACGCCATCAACAGCCTGGTAGGACTCCGACCAAAGTTCCGCAACGCCAAAGCGATGTTCCTCTGACCGCACATTTCTGCTTGAGCCCTAACTCTACCCAAACCCTGTCATATTGAGCGACGCGAAGAATCCCTACCGCAACCACAGGCCCCCAGGCGTTTCCACCACCACACCTGCGGACCGGACCCTCGCAATACGCCCCAGCGTAAGACGAAAACGGAATTCCGCATTCGACGCAGGGGGATTGGAAAGCGTAACCTTTTTCTAGCGGCAACATGATCCTGCGCCATTTACGGTCGCAGCAACGACGGTCGCGGCAACTTTACTCAGCAATGAAAAAGGTACCTATGAAAACCCATCCCCGACTCGCAACCGCATCTCTGGCCCTCGGCCTGGTCGCCTCCGTATGCCTCGTTCTCTCGTCGCACGCCCAGGACACCAAAACAACGGCCGCCGAAACCGCAGCCTCGCACACCATTCCCGTCATCGACGGCGCCATCGGCACCTGCACCGCCAACTTCACGGTCACCGACGACAATGCCGCGCCCGTCTACGACGCCAAAATCCGCGTCCACATCGCATACGGATTCATGTACATGCGAAAAATGGATCTCGAGATCGGCACCAACATCGACGGCAAAGCCCGCTTCACTGGCCTGCCCGCCCGCACCAAAGACGGCCTGGCCTTCCAGGCGTCCAAAGCCGATCGCGCCGGCACCGCCTTCGTCGATCCCTCCACCAGCTGCAAAGCCGATCTAACCGTCGTGCTGCAAAAGAAGCCGTAGTAACGCGTGTAATTGATTTGTGTAGGACGGACGCTTCTGTCGACTACCTGCCGCCCGCTACCGAACCCATGTGGGGACAGCCGCCCTCGGCCGTCCAGGCCGAGCGAAGCCCGGCTGGCTCTCATGTTGACGGGCACCCCCAACCGCCCGCGCCTCCACGAGCGATGCAGGGAGATGTAGAGACGAGGAAATGGGGGGATCCGACCTCAGCTTGTTCGAGTAAAGCTCGACGACCCGTTACCTTCCACCACTCGTCCCCGCACCTCGGTAACCGCCAAGACACCGTTCCCGCGTCGCCAACTGTGGCGCAGCCTGCGCCCTTGGCCTATGATTATTTTGGCGGGTGGGAATGTTGAAAGGTCCGACTGAGGCGCGGCGTGGGAAAGTTCGGCGACAAATTCCGTAAAGAGCGCGAGCGGCAGGGCGTCAAGCTCGAGGATGTTTCCAACTCCACCAAGATCGGCTCCCGCATGCTCCGCGCCATCGAAGAGGAGCACTTCGACCAGCTCCCCGGCGGCGTCTTCAACAAAGGCTTCATCCGCGCTTACGCCAAGTATCTCGGCCTCGACGAGGAAGACACGATCACCGGGTATGTCGCCGCATTGAACCAGTTCAACAGTCAAGGGCCGGGCCTGGAAAAGTTCGCCGCGCAGCCCTCGGCGCCCGAGCGCAGTTCGAGTCAATCCAGTTCCAGTCAATCCGGTTCGGGTCGGCCCAGTCCGGGTCCGTCCATTTCCAGCCAATCCAGTTCCGGTAAGCCCGCGGATCGCAGGCTGGTCGGCGACCGAAGAAATGATCCCCATCGGAGATCCTCCGACTCACGAGCCAACAATCCGCAAGACGAATTGCCCGACCTGCAACTGCCCAAAGCTGAGCACGTCCGCCCCAGGCGCAGGATGGCGGTCCACTCCGATCGCGACGGTTCCCGCTGGAGACTGCCTGCTTTGGTCGTACTCTTGATTGTCGCCGGCGCCTTCTGGTGGAGTCACTCCCGCAACGCCCGCGCCAATAGCGCCAACCCTGCTGCCGCCAGCGTTTCGTCTCCGTCGACAGCTCCGAGCGCATCAGCCAGCGGCAGTGACGCGACGGGAACCGCAGCCGCGTCATCGCGCATGTCATCTCCCGTCCCTCCCGCCGCCAAAGCCGCGGCCCATCTCGGCTCGTCCTCCGCCTCGTCGCCGTCTACCTCATCGCAGTCTTCCGTAGCCTCCAGCGGAGCCAACGTCTCCGCCGCAAAACAAGAAGCAACTCAACCGGATGCAGAGGCCAGTCCGCCCGCGCCCAAGCCAGTCGCCAACCTCACCCTGGTGATTCGTGCTTCAGAAAATTCCTGGATAGCTGTGACCGCCGACGGCCAGCCCGTAGTCCACGAAACTCTCATCGCCCCCGCCCATACTTCCATCCGCGCCGCCCGCGAAATCGTAGTCCGAGCCGGAAACGCCGCCGGCGTAACCTTCGCCCTCAACGGACAGGAGTTCCCTTCCCAAGGCGCCGAAGGCGAAGTGAAAACCCTGATCTTCGACAACACCGGCCTGCGTCCAGCCCCCACTCCGGCTGCAACTCCCGCAGCCCCGGCACCCACCATCCCACCCGCCGACCCGACCCGTTAGGCGCTTCAAATATCGCCCCAAACAGAACGGGTGCCCCATTTCTCGCGTCTTTTGCGAGAAGTGGGGATTTCCCTGAACCAGTAAAAAAAGCCCCACTTCTCGCAGAAAGCGCGAGAAATGGGGCACCCAAACATCTTGAGCTCTAAGCGCTCGATCTTTTCTGCGGCGTTGCTCCAGCGTGTACAAGTCCCATCCGCTCCCCATAAAAGCTCCCGCTCGACCTCCCATCCCTCCCGCCCAGCCCGCCAATTACGCTATTGGATTCAATCTGTTACAGTTAGCGTTAAAATCGTTGCGCGGAGCTGAGCCCTCTGATAGCCTGTTTGTAGGGCCATCCCTCGATGCAATAGCCCTTTCGCGACCGCGTAGAAATCCGCAGGTCCCGCCCTAGATTAAAGTCCAGAACCTGGCTTAAACAAAGCCGCGAGGAGACGTATAACTTGGCATCAAACCGCTATTTATTCACTTCCGAATCGGTAACGGAAGGCCATCCCGATAAGATCGCCGACCAGATTTCTGACGCAATTCTCGACGCCTGCCTCACTGAAGACACCTTCAGCCGGGTCGCCTGCGAAACCTTAACCGCAACCGGCCTGGTAGTGATCGCGGGTGAAATCACCACCAAAGCTTATGTCGATTTCCAAAGCGTAGTGCGCGGCACGGTCGGCGCCATCGGCTACGATAACGCCGTTTACGGCTTCGACTGCAACACCTGCGCCGTGATCTCCAGCATTAACAAGCAATCCGGCGACATCGCTATGGGCGTGGACACGGGCGGCGCGGGCGACCAGGGCATGATGTTCGGCTATGCCTGCAACGAGAACGAGGAGCTGATGCCCACTCCCATCTCGCTGGCGCACAAGCTCACCATGCGGCTCTCGCAGGTGCGCAAGAACGGAACCCTTCCCTTCCTTCGTCCCGACGGAAAATCCCAAGTCACAGTGGAATATGACGCGAACGGTAAAGTGCTGCGTATCGACGCAGTCGTCATCTCCACACAGCATTCCGAAACCGTCGCCAATGACGAGTTGCGCGCCGGCATTCTGAAGCATGTGATTCAGGCCGTGCTGCCGGCTCACTTGCTCGATGAAGATACCAAGTACCACATCAATCCCACCGGACGCTTCGTTATCGGCGGCCCCATGGGCGATACCGGACTGACCGGACGCAAGATCATTGTCGACACCTACGGCGGCATGGGACGCCACGGCGGCGGCGCATTCAGTGGCAAAGATCCGACCAAGGTGGACCGCTCGGCGGCTTACATGGCGCGCCACATTGCCAAAAACGTGGTCGCGGCGAAACTGGCCGACCGCTGCGAAGTGCAGTTGGCTTACGCCATTGGCGTGGCCGATCCGGTAAGCGTGCTGGTGGAAACCTTTGGCACGGCGAAGGTCGATCCCACGATTATTCCGGACCTGGTGCGGGCGCACTTTAAGCTGACTCCGCGCGGGATCATCGATTCGCTGAACCTGCGGCGGCCGATCTACAAAAAGACCGCAGCCTACGGACATTTCGGACGTAGCGACGCCGACTTCACCTGGGAAGCAACCGACAAAGCGGCGAAACTCGCAAGCGATGCGGGGGTAGGTCAGCCGGTCGCGGCAAGGAAGTAGGCTTCAGCAAAGTCCCCACTTCTCGCAAACAAGGCGAGAAATGGGGCACCCGGGTTTTTCTTGGCGACCTTCGCGGCAGTTCTTTGCGACCTCTGCGGTTAAGAGCTTCAACGGCAAGCTGCAAAGTGTAACCGCGAGTTCGCAAAGAAGTTCCGCAGAGGGTGCTAAGAAAAGCGAACCAAAGTGCCACTCCGGCGAAGGCCGGAAGGCGCATGACCAAACGAGCATTTCGATATCCTGACCGGGCCCCGGAGTTTGTGTATTCTGCAGACGTAACCAAAAAGAACAGTGAAGCGAGCAACAGAAAAACAGTCCTATTGCCACCGTCATTATTCTGATAACCAGCTGGAAATCAGAATTCAGGTAAGCAGAATTTTCCGCGCATAAAGCGCCACCGAGGAGAAGCATGTCAACCGCAGCAATCAATGGCGATATCAAGAACGTCGAACTGGCCGATTTAGGCAAGAAGCGCATCGAGTGGGCGAACCAGTCCATGAAGGTGCTGCAAATTATCCGCAAGGAGTTCATCAAGAACCAGCCGCTGAAGGGCATCCGAGTTTCCGCCTGCCTGCACGTCACGGCTGAAACCGCGAACCTGGCCATCTGCCTGCGCGATGGCGGCGCGGACGTGGTGTTGTGCGCCTCGAATCCGCTGTCGACTCAGGATGATGTGGCCGCCAGCCTGGTGCGCGATTCGAACATTCCCGTCTACGCCATCAAGGGCGAAGACAACGACACGTATTACAACCACATTCTGGCGGCGATCGACCACAAGCCGCACATCACCATGGACGATGGCGCCGACCTGGTCACCATCCTGCACACCAAGCGCACCGACGCGCTCGAAGGCGTGATCGGCGGAACCGAAGAGACCACGACCGGCGTGATCCGGCTGCGCGCCATGGCGAAGGAAGGCGTGTTGAAGTTCCCCATCATCGCCGTGAACGACGCCGACACCAAGCATCTATTCGACAACCGTTACGGCACCGGGCAGTCAACGATTGACGGCATTATCCGCGCCACGAATTTCCTGCTGGCCGGGTCGAAGTTCGTGGTTGCCGGCTACGGCTGGTGTGGCCGCGGACTGGCCAGCCGCGCCCGCGGCGCGGGAGCGGAAGTGATTATCACCGAAGTCGATCCCACGAAAGCGCTCGAAGCCGTGATGGACGGTTTCCGCGTAATGTCGATGACCGAGGCGGCCAAACTGGGCGACGTATTCTGCACCGTGACCGGCAACAAGAGCGTGCTCACGAAAGAACATTTCGACCTGATGAAAGATGGCGCCATCATCTCCAATTCGGGTCACTTCAACGTGGAAATCGACATTCCCGCGCTCGAGAAAATGTCATCGTCGAAGCGCACCACGCGCACCTTCGTCGACGAATACTCGTTGAAAGACGGACGCAAGATCAACCTGCTGGGCGAAGGCCGCCTGATCAACCTGGCCGCGGCGGAAGGCCATCCGGCCTCGGTGATGGATATGTCCTTCGCCGACCAAGCCCTCTCCGTCGAGCACATGGTCAAGAACCACAAGAAGCTGGAAAAAACGGTCTACAAAGTTCCAGACGAGCTTGACAAGCGCGTAGCCAAGGTGAAGCTGGAGTCGATGGGAATCAAAATCGACAAGCTCACGCCCGAGCAGGAAGAGTACTTGGCTGGCTGGAGCGAGGGCACGTAGCACTAGCAGTCCGGAGAACGAGCGGGTGCCCCATTTCTCGAGCCTTTTGCGAGAAGTGGGGCTTTTTTCTGACTACTCAACTGCAGATCCGGGAGCAGACGGAACGATCTCATGTTCTTCCCCTAAGAATAGCGAACGTCCCGTCTGGCCCAGTTTCTGGTCAAACTTAAAGAGGACCGTAGCGCTGCAAAATCCCCACGTCTCGCAAAAGACGCGAGACATGGGGCACCCAGGTGTCAGATGTGGACAGAGTCGGGGCGGCTTTTTAAGGGCCGCCCCGTTTCTGCGTTCGGGGGGGTGGGGCAACTTGTGGTGAAACTTGCTGAAAATCCTTCCCGCGGTGGATCGCGCTACACGTCAATAGCGGTTCTGCTGAACCCAGATGCGGACTTGCTCTTCTACGGAGAAGCGTCCGGCGACGGGGCGCGCGAAACGGGACTCCAGCGAAAAGGCGTGCGCTTCGAGCGGCACGGTGAAGTGGAATTTCGTGTTGGCGAAGCAGCGTACGAACAGGTCGACGTAACGGTCGAGTCCCAACACCTGGAACTGCACGGCGTGAACAAGTCCGTGAAACAGCGCGCGCTCGGTGATGGCCTCGTTGAAGACGATGACGTCGAGGAAGGTCAGAGAATCCATGTGCGTGACTTGCGGCAGATTGTCGAAGCCCAGAGCTTTCGCTTTCTCGTAAAACGCCGGAGCGGGCACACGCGCGCCCTTGAGCTCGGCGACACGGATCTGGTCGAGCAGAGTGGCGGAGAAATAGGGACCCATGACAGCCCTTTGGTGAGCGCTGAGCGGCGACGCGGTCGCGGCATAGTATTCACGCTGCTGGCGCAGGTAAGAGGAAACGCAGTTAGCGGCCTCGACGAGCTGCGGCTCGGTGAGCTTAGGCGGCTGCGCTGGCTTGGGCGGCGGCATGCGGCGCTCCAGGCCGGAATAATATTCATTCAGGGCACTGGCCGCTTCGACCGACTTGCGCAGGAGTTCGGGCTCGCCGAAGCGGGCCAAGTCGTCCTGCGAGAAACGGAGCCGGAGCTGATGGGTGGCGCAATGCGCGCTGATAAGCTCGAGCTGGGCTTGCCGCAGCTCGGAATTCAGTTGAAGGATGGCAACTCGGTCATCTGGGTTCTCCCAGGAATACATCGCAACACTCCTACATCGAACAGCATTGAATTCGGGGAGGGGGCCGGGGATCCGAACATCTGAGGATTCAAGCACTCAAAGATCGAACATCCTAACGATGAAGAATCCGAAATACTCTTTACAGCGTAATGGTTACATCGTAAACGTTATCGTGCACGTCACTGAAGGCCCTGAACCTCATGTGCGGGGAAAAAACCCGGCAAACACTCCGCCGGAGGATGAACCACCGGCGGCACCAAACCTGACATCTGAGGATGTAAAGCAGGGGAGGGCCCTGTGCTAAATTATTTATACAGTGTTACGTCTACATTGTCAATATAATAATTCGCGAGCAGACTGAATCGAGGGTAATCACATGCCGCGGCATCCGGATCCGGATCTTGAAGGACGCATCTTAGCCGCCGCCGGCAAGCTGTGGGCCAAGGGCGGCGAAGAGGCTCTCACCATGCGCGCCGTGGCCAAAGCTGCGGGCACCAACACGCCCGCGCTCTACCGCCGGTTTAAAGACCGGAAAGACATCCTGCGGGCTCTGGTGCAGCGCATGCGGGCGGAGATCACGGCCATTGCGGAAGCCTCGCGGACGCCCGAAGAGATCTGCGAGCGCTACGTGGACTACGGCTTGAGCCATCCGCATGAATACGAGTTGTTCTATCAGCACGAATATGAACTCTTCCACGCGTCACGCGCCGGACGGGCACCCAGCCGCGAGACCAGGCCCGCACTCGACGCGGTGAGACGAAAGCTGGCCGAAAAGCTGGGCGGCGTCCCCGACGATCACACCCGCCTGGCGTTGGCGCTGTGGATGCTGGCACACGGTATGGCGATGCTCATGATCGGAAGGTCGCTGCATGACTTCGAACCCGGAGTGCGCGGCGTGTTCACCGCCGCGGTGGCCGCGATGGTGAGGGAGAGGGCAAGTCTATCGCGCAAGTGATGCGGCCCTTCAGGCAGAAGGCATTCACCACACAGGACACGACGGTACACGAAGGAAAACCCCTCCCCCTCATTGCAGTGAGGAACGCGTCTGCGTTAGTTGAGTACTCAAATCCTGCTTCTCTTCCCACACGCGTTTGGAATCGGGGATCAGGGCGGCGAGCTGCGGCGGCAGGTCGTGGAGTTCGGCCATGGTTGGTGCTTTGGAAGCGCTGAGACCGGCCACGTAGAACGAAATTGTCCGAGTCAACGCTGCAGAAGCTTGAGGATCGTTGGAATAACGGCCGCGCAAGCTTTCCAGATCGCGTTTCGCGGCGGAAGGCCAATCGAGAGCATCGGGGCCGAGTCGTGTGACCGCTTTTTGCAGCAACGATCGTTGGGCTGCAGATAGCTCTTCCGTGTGCAGGACAAACGCGATCGCCCTCAGATGCGTAACCAGCAGGCTTTTTGCCGCAAGCGTGGCGAAGAGCGATCCGCCGTTGGCGACGTCTTGTGAGAAACGCAATCCTGCTTTGATGGCGCTCAGGGCGCCGTCTTTATCGCCGGCGATCAGCAAGTGAAAAGCGTAGAGAACGTTCAGTCGACCGAGGGCCAATGCGTTGCGGGCGTAGTCCACGGGCGTGTCATCGCCGATGTAGTCAAGGCCCCAGTCACATTTGGGCAGGGCTGCGCCGCGGGCCATGGTTTCGAGCGCGAACTTGTTTTTCTCGACCAGGTCTTTATATTGCGAATCGTCGTAAGGGACGGGACCGTCGAGAATGCCGTTGAGCTTTTTCGCCTCCGCGTCGGTGATGGCGTAATCCTGCATTTGGGAGAATGCGGCGTAGTAGCGCAGGGCGGCGTTGTCGCCGAGGCTCGGCTTTTGCTGGGCGAGAGCGGTGCCGGCCAGCAGGATTGCGACCATGAGTATGAACGGAATCGAGCTGCAGATCTCGCGAATGACCGCGAATATATTTTTCGATACGAGTGAAGTTTTCATAATTTTGTTTTCTCCTTACTGAGTTCGGCGAGGGCACTATGTTTGTCCGCGGGCAACGGCGCCGGCTTCGGCGGGAAGGCCATCTCGTCGATTGCATCCTTGAACGACGGGGCTGTAGCGAGTAAAGCGTCGGCGCTGCGGATGGTTAAGGATTGGGGTTTGACTAGTTGGTCCGCAATCGTGAAGCTTTCGACTGGCGGTGCGATGCGGCCGGGTCGTGCGTGAAAGGCAAGTACGGCAACTGCCACGATGGCAGCTGCGGCCGCGGTCCAGGCCGCAAGCACGAACCATCGTGGCGATGCGTGGACGGGGCTTTCTACCGGTGGCGGTTGCGGAGCCAGCGGGCGAAACTGTTTCAGATAGGTTTCGAATTTCTGGTCGCTCGACTCGGTATCGATCTGCTGATCGTTAATAGATTGATCGTCGGTGCGCTCGTGATCCAAACGTTCGCCGTTCAGGCGCTTATCCTCGGGAATTGGCACAGGGATCCTCCTTGTCATTCGGGGCTGGCAGCATGGTCTCGCGCAATTTCGTAAGGGCGTAGCGGTAGCGCGACGCGGCGGTATTGGCGCTGATCTCCAACAGATCAGCGATCTGCGCGAAGGTGAGTTCGCCCCATATGTGCAGAACAATGACCGCACGCTGATCGCTCGGAAGAATGGAGAGGGCATGGCGAAGGTTATGTTCTGCGACATAGTCCCGGTCTGGCGGGGTGAACCAGACTGAGGCGGATCGGGCGGAGTCCGGGTCGAGGGGCGTGTGACGATTTCGAACCTTGGCGTCGTTCAGGATGGCATTGCGAACGCAGGCGAACAGGTAGCCTTTTTTGTCGAGGGCGTGTCGAAGGTTGCCGTCCTCGATCAGTTTGAGAAAGACTTGATGGAGCGCATCCTGAGCCCGGCTGCGTTCGCCAGTGATCGCAGCGGCGAAAAGCAGCAGGGCCGCGCCGTGCTGGCGGTAGAGCGACTCGATCTCAGCGGCGTCAGTGCGGTCGAGGTGCACGATTCGGTCTCGATGATAGGACAATCGAGCGGACGGGATTTGTCTATGGATTTTGGGGAGGCTGCGGAAAAATGAGCGACCTTTTGATGTCAGCCATTTGCGGTTACGGCTGTTAGGCGATGTTGCGCCAAACTTTCGATAGCTCTCGGGCGGCACGGCTCAAAGCCGTGCCCTTCCCGACTCCAAATAGGTCGGCTTCTGGTAACCTCCAAGGAGGTTACTGCCGACGCAATAAGCAAGGACGCGATGACATCCTGCCGCCCGCCCTACTCCTGTCTGCCTGCGATCCACTGAAAATAAGGCACTTATTGCGGGAACTCTGAACACACCCGCGGAGTCTATGTTTGCAGACGTACCGCGTCTGGCCGTAATCGACGGTAAGTGGCTGGAACTGAAATTTACGGACGCGGAGGGGTGGGAAATCCTATAATTGAGGGACGCCGGAGGATTATGGCGGGAGCAACCACCTTGGGAAATTTGGCGAGTCCGATCGCGGCCGAGACACAGACGCAGGAAGCGGCCGTGGTCGCCGAGTTGAAGGCTGGTTCGGAACAGGCCTACGCCTGGCTGATTGGCGAATTTCAGCAGCCGGTGTATGGGCTGGTGTACCGAATCGTGGGCGATCCTTCGGACGCGGCCGAAACTGCACAGGAAGTTTTCCTGAAAGTGTTTCGCGGGATGAAACAGTTTCATGGACAGTCCAGCCTGAAGACCTGGATCTATCGTATTGCGCTGCACGAAGCGGCGAATCGGAGACGGTGGTGGTTCCGGCACAAGGCACAGGAAACGTCGATTGAGCCGGCCGATTCGGACTGCATGCAAGAAGGGTCGACGCAGATGCAGGTGGCGCTGACCGATCGTGCGGAGTCTCCGTTCGATAACGTCGCGCATCACGAAGTGCGGCGACGAGTGGAAGAGGAATTGAGGAAAGTTCCGGAACCCTACCGGACGACGCTGGTGCTGCGCGATCTGGAAGAAATGTCGTATGAGGAGATTGCCGAGGTGCTGGAGATTTCGCTGGGTACGGTGAAATCGCGATTGACGCGTGGGCGAGAGGCGTTGAAGCAGCGGCTGACGCCTTACATCCGGCAGGTCGGAGCGGAAATGGGGCTGACGGCTCCGCAAGAAAAAGATGCAGAGCAGGGGCCGCGGGTTTCTGGTGGGGGTAGAAGGGTAGAGGTGACGCGATGAGTGCACGGGAAATGCGGTGCACGGAGGCGAAGGCGTTGTTCTCGCCGTACCTGGATGGAGCGGTCACGGGGCGGCAGATGCTGGGAGTGGAGCAGCATTTGGCGGGCTGCGCGACTTGCCGGCAGGAATACCAGCTTTTGCGCGAGACGCAGCGCATGCTGGTGAGCGTGGGAAGGCCCAAGGCTCCGGAAGATTTGGGATTGAAGTTGCGGCTGGCGATTTCGCGGGAAGCGGCGCATGCGCGGCAGCCGCTGCAGGGTCCGCTGGTGCGGCTGGAAAATGCGCTGAATGCGTTTATGGTTCCGGCGGCGGCGGGTTTTTTGGCCTCGCTGGTAATTTTTGGCGTGGTGATGGCGTTCTTTTACGTGCCCACCTTGCAGGCGAATAATCAGGACGTTCCGCTGGTGATGGTGAATCAGGCACCGGAGTTGCAGCAGAGCTCGTTCGGCATGAACCCGATCAACGATGATTCGCTGGTAATTGAAGCCTACATTGACGCCACCGGGCGGGTGCAGGATTACCGCATTCTGTCGGATCCTGATAATTCGAAAGAGTTGGCGCCGCAGCAGAAGAGCATGCTGATTGATTTTATGACCTTCACCACGTTCCGTCCGGCACTGTCGATGGGCAAGCCGACGGCAGGGCGGGCGGTGTTGTCGTTTTCGAAGATCAGCGTAAGAGGATAGCTGCTGGGGCTGCTCGCCCCTCGACCTGTGCTGACGGCAGGGTTTCTCGCTGGCCTCCTGTGGCCGTCCCTTATCCCGGAAGCAACCCTCGTATTTTTCTGGCGACTCGCAGCAGTCGTGGGAAGCGCTCGCCGGCCGCGAGTTTCAGGAGCTTCTCGGGCGCGAATTGGTTTTGAAGGCCGACGTCATCGTAAAGGCCGGTGAGATCGACAAAAGCGAATTGCGAGGAGCTCGTTTTTTGGATACAGAACTGCGAGTAAGGCAGCGCGTAAATAGTAGCGCCGACCGCTTCGGCAAAATATACGGCAAACGGAAATACCAGCGTCGGCTCAAAGCGAGTATTGTGCTCCCACACTGAGCGGGTAAAGTCATCGCCGCCCACAAAGCCGCCGTCGCGCACCTTGGGGTAGACGCGCATCAAATCAATGGCGATGCCTTTCAGGGTGTGGTCGGCGTCAATGTAGGCAAAATCCAGCGCGCCGTCGGCGATCTGGTCGATCACTTCGGTGGTCTTGCCGCGCAAGACCACTCGTTTGGCGGCAGCGAAATCAGTCTTCGTTCTTGCTTCCTGGTAGAACCCCTCTAATTCCGCATCCGCCCTGTTGGACGGCTTGTTCCAGTCACTCAAGTGCCTCCAGGGGTCGACCATGTAATACCTGGTCAGACCGGGGCAACGCTGCAAGATGAAGGCCGCGAAATCTCCGCGGTAGACGCCCACTTCAGCCATCTGCCGCACGCCGCAGGATTGGATAAATTCAGCCCACAGTTCCATTCGGGATTTCGAGCCGGAAATACACCGCCTGAGAATTTGTTCCGGCGAATCAAGCCGTCGAGTCGCGTCCGCCATAGGCTTGCTGGTGTCTGCTTGCAACGGATTTACCCGTGGATTCCGTTCTTAAGTGAAGTATTCTGCGCCTGCCTCGAAGTGTACACTGTGCCGCGCGATCGGCAAGTCGATACACCATCGAGTGAGCGCGCTCCTTTCACAACCTTCGGTGCTATGATGCGACGCGATGAAAAGCGTCGGGACTGTTGGCTTCTGACTGTCTTATGGGTCGTACTCCTCCGCAAACATCTTCGCCGACAACGCGTTCAGGCTATTTAGCGACGCTTGACGGCTGGCGCACCATTGCCATTGCAGGAGTGCTGCTCGATCACGCAACGGCAGGGATTCTCCGCCGCTCCAGTTTGTATCCGTTTTTCCGCACGGGGCCGAACGGAGTAAGCGTGTTCTTCGCCGTCAGCGGTTTCTTGATCTGCTCGCGCCTGCTTGAGGAAGAGCAACTTACCGGAACGTTCCTTCTCAAGCTGTCGGACACTACACAACAGAATTTTCCGGCCGTTGCCGACACTCTGGCGGTCGGTTGCCTGCTGGCCATTTTTGCGCCCCACATGCCCAAAATTAAGCTGGCTTGGGGCGTACTAATGCTTTTTCCGATTGTTCTGGTCCCGCTGTATCTGGGCGCGACGCGGCTGCACACGCTGGTACTGCTTTTCTTATTTTGGCCAATCATGAACGCTTCGATTGCAGGTTTTCTGCTGCATGTGGTGCAGAGTCCCTGGAGAATCCTAAATATCCGCCCGATCGTATGGCTGGGGAAGATCAGTTATAGCCTCTACCTGTGGCAGGAACTATTTGCCTATGGTCCACACGGACGGTTCTGGTATGACCCGCTGTTCGCGGTGGGGCTGGCTTGCGTGTCGTACTATCTGATCGAACAACCGATGCTTCGCCTGCGGGAGCGGAGAACAAAAGAACAGCGCCCCGAACTGCCTGCGCCAATGGCAAATAGTGCCGAGGGTCGTCAGGTGGACTTGGGAACGGCCGCCGGATTCTAAACTCAAGTTCCCAACTGACGACCGCCTGAGAATCTCGGACGAAACATATGAAGAGAATGATCCGCGTCGGGTTTTTGGTTTTGAGTATCGCCGTGTGCAATCTTGGCTGGACGCAGACGGCTCCCCCCCGGAAAAAGCATCTCTTAGTGATTGGCGAAGAAAAAGGATACCGGCACGAAGCGGTTTCCCACGCGATGGCCACGATTGAGCGGCTGGGAACAGAGACGGGACTGTGGGACACCACGCTTCGCACTGACACCGAAGTTCTGACCAAGAAGAAGCTGGAGTACAACGCCAGGAATCTGAACGATTTCGACGCCGTACTTTTCTACACCGGCGGCGACCTCGAAATGGACGCGCAGCAGAAGGCCGACTTCATTTCGTTCATCCACGATGACGGCAAGGGATTCATCGGAGTGCACAGCGCCGCCATTACTTTCGTCGACTGGCCGGAGTATGTAGATATGATCGGCGGCAGCTACGACGAGCACCCATGGCTCACTTTCGACGCGCCGATTATTGTGGAGGACCCGAGTTTTCCGGGGATGCAGCAATGGCCGCGTTCGTTTGTGCTCCGCGACGAGATTTATCAGATGAGAAATTATTCGCGGGACAAAGTACGGGTGCTGATGCGCCTCGACGAAAGCAAACTCGACATGAAGAACAAGAATGTCCACCGCACCGATGGCGACTTCGCGGTGACGTGGGCGAAGATGTATGGCAAAGGCCGGGTTTATTACACGACGCTGGGGCACGTGCAAGAGAATTGGGACAAGCCGGAATTTCAGCAGATGATTACAGAGGCCATCGCATGGGCCATGGGACTGGAGAATGCGGACGTGACCCCGCGTCCGCTGCCACGGAACTAGAGCCCTGATTAACCACAGAGAGCGCGGAGTCACAGAGAAGTCCAAATCCTCGAGGAGTTACCCAGTGTTCCCCTGTGCCCTCTGTGGTTAATGAAGTTAGGATGCCAGTAAGACCGTCCAATGCAGATACCTTCGATCACGCGAAGAGTTTTCGTAAAGAGCGCCGCAGCCGCTCTGGCTGCGACGGCAGTTCCCTTGCGGGCATCGACTCAGCTCAACATTGGGATTGGCACCTACAGCTATCACAATCTCTCCATGGACGCGATGATTGTGCAGTTGAACGCTTTGAAGGTTCGGGAGATCGAAATGTCCCGCGGCGAGTTCATGCTGATGAATCATCCCACCGACGATCTATTTCGTTCGGCTCGGGCTAAGTTTGATCAGGCGGGAATAGACTGCGTGTCTTATTACGCGGCGACCATCAAAGAAGATGCGGACCTCGAGAACGCCGTTCGGTTTGCCAGGATTCTGGGCGTTGGCAATATTACGGGCGATGCGACTGGCGGCATCCTGAATCAAATTGACCGCCGCCTTACGCAGGAAAAGTTAACTTTCGGAATCCATAACCATTACTTCAAAGGCCAGAAATTTGCCTATGAGAGTCCTGAGGACGTTCTGAATGCGCTCCGGGGACTCTCCAATACGGTTGGCGCCACCGCGGACGTGGGCCACTTCGCATCGTGCGGGCATGATCCCGTGGACGCGTTGCGCAAATTGGGTCCGCGTCTGAAACTGGTTCATCTCAAAGATATTCAAGCCGTCGACGGCGAAGTGAATGTGCTGCTGGGAAAAGGAATCTCGAAGATTCCTGAAGTGATGACAGAGCTGCGCCGGCAGAACTTTTCCGGACTCGTGGCGGTGGAATACGAAAAAGAAGGCGACGTGAACGAAGACATGAAGCAGGACATGGAGTTCGCGCGCAAGCTAGCGTAGGGCATCCGGGATTTCGTCCGGTGCGGGCGCGCAGCTCCGGAACTAGACTGCCGGGTCTATTACCATTGGTGGGCTTTGCGTCGGGCTACAGCTTCTGAGTAGCTCTCGTACCGGTGATCCCAATCCCCTGGCGCAACGTATTTATATCCCACTGATTCAAGTCAGCCCCCACCGGGCTATCCGCCAGACCCCCATGCCCCATAAGGTCAGTTTCCTTCCAGCCGGGGAAAACGTTGTGCAGGCACTCGTGGAATGCAAGCTTGGCATATTCTCGGGCCGACTGCGTCTTGGTCCCACCGCGCGGAAGAGCAATGGTCTGATAGACTTCGGAGCAAATCCTGTGATGATGTTCAGTCGTATGCCCTCCCGCATACTCATCGATGTCGGCAAGCTTTTTCGGACCCAACCACTGAACGATATAGGACCCGGAAGCCCTGTTCGGGACAAAGTGCACGACGATGCTATCGGAAGCCGATCCCGTCCCCCAGGTGACCGTGGCCGTGTCCGAGGTTCCAGTGAAAACCCGTGTGAAGAAGCCTTGCAGTTCGCTCTGAATACTCGACTGCAACGTGTTCGGCGGGCCGGTGTGATCGCAAAGTTTGATGGTGTAGTTGGCCATAAGACCTCCGTCTTTCTCGAAGTTAATACCAGCGCACCGGCTGTCTGTTTTTTCTCCCTGTCCAGGATGGGTTCGAGTGTGAGTCGGACTACTACGCTCTCCTGAGTCGATTGTGAGATCAAAGGGAGGAACGTTTCAGCGTGTAGAACGGCAATCGGCTACAGGATCCGGGATCGTGGCTTCTTCCCATGCCACAGAGTCCCAAGCTGCCGGAGCATTCCGTTGCCTAACAAGCTCGCTCTTCGATGAAAAGTTGAACCCCAATCTGGGTTTGACCCTCTGGCGGGAAGCACTTAAACTTGATACTGCTTCCGCTATCATGCGGCGGCTTCATGCGGTAGCCATCCTGGGAGGTTTTTTCCTGAGTTCACGGGTTCGAGGGCCGATTCTGGCGGCTTTGTTGGGGCTGCTGGCGCCGCTATGTGCGGGGCAGGGCAATTCTCCCATTACGCTCGATACCACAAACGAGACCCTGTTCGCCGTCCTGACAGCGGTAAACGCCTGCGGGTTCGATGATGGTTTAACAATTTCCGACCCCGTGCGGCTCGAGGTCCGGGCGCAGGTGGAGAAAAATCTGAAGGCGTCCGACGATGCGCAGGCCACCGCAAATGCGCTGTGCGACTTCTATCAATCGACGCGGGGTAATGGCGCGGCTCACGACTTGTCGCAGTATGTTTCGCTGGCGCTTTATCTGCAGGGCCCGCCGAATTTTCTTCCAAAAGTGAAGGAAGACGAGATGCCTCCGGACGCGGGTCCGATCGCGGGGTTCGGGGCGCTGCTGGAAAAGTTCTACGAAAAGGCCGGATTGCACACGATCTGGGAGCGGCATAAGAGCAACTATGCGGCGGTGGCTGCCCGCTATCACGAGCCGTTGGCCAAGATGGTGTTCGATACCGAGATCTACCTCAAGATGCAATCGGGGGGATATCTGGGGCGCAACTTCACGGTCTTCCTGGATTTTATGGGTGATCCCAGCGAGACCAATGCGCGCAATTACGGGTCGGACTACGACGTGGTCGTGTTCCCCTCACCGGACTCGGCCGTGGGTTCGCCGATGGGTTCACCACTGAAGATGAATGAGATCCGGCATACTTTTCTGCATTACCTGATGGATCCGCTGGCGGAAAAGCATCCCATCGCGATCAAGCGGCTGGAGCCGCTGCTGCAGTCGGTCAAGCGCGCACCTCTCGAAGAAGGCTTCCGGACGGATATTTCATTGCTGGTCACCGAATGCCTGGTGCGGGCCATCGAGATTCGCACCACTGGTTACAAACAGACTGCAGAAGGGATGCGAGCCCAGGCTGTGGACGACGCGGTGCGGCAAGGTTATATCCTGACCAGGTATTTCTACAACGCGATGGTGGGGTTCGAGAAAGATCCCGCGGGCATTCGCAGCGCCTATGGCGACATACTCGATGCCGTGGATGTAAGAAAAGAAGAGAAAGAGGCGGCGGCGGTTGACTTTGCCAAGTCCGCATCACCGGAACTGCTGCAACTGTCGCGGCTGCAGGACCGCCAGATGCTGGTGAATGCGGAGAAGCGGCTGGCGGCGGGCGATACCAAGGGCGCGCGCGAGCTGGCGCAGCAGGCGATGGACAAGAAGATCGGCGATCAAGGCCGGGCGTTGTTCATCCTGGCGGAAGTGGCGGTAGCCAATAAGGACATGCCCACCGCGCTGGATAACTTTCACCGGGCGATCGCGGAAGCCAAGGAACCCAGGGTGATCGCTTGGTCGCACGTGTACCTGGGAAGGATTCTGGATTTGAAAGATGACCGCAGTGCCGCTGTGATCGAATACCAGGCGGCATTGACAGCGGGCGGCCAGTTGCCGGAGATCAAGGCGGCCGCGGAACGAGGGCTCGCACGGGCCTACGAGCCTCCAGCAGCGAAACCTCAGTAGGCAGCTCTGATTCCGGTTACAATGCCGGGTTGCTGTGCGACGGCAATGGGCAGCAACTTCAGTTGAGATTCGAGGATGTTCGAAGGCATAGGAGAACGCATGAAGCGAGCAGCGATGATAGTCGCGGTGTTGGGTATTTCGGTCTGGAGTTTAGGACAAGACGCGAGCAAGCCCGCGCAGAGCGGGCAGACACCAGCGGCCGGGCAAACGGCGGCAGCGCCGCAGGGCAAGCGGCCACCTCAGGCCAAGACTAAGGATGAATACGACGCTTACAACGCCGCCAAGGCGTTGCCGGACGGTGCAGGACGTGAAAAAGCCGCCGACGATTTCGCCAAGAAGTTTCCCGACAGCGAATTGCGCATGGTGCTCTACGAAGCGGCGATGAATTCATATCAGCAGGCCAACGACGCAGAAAAGATGCTGGAGATGGCGCGAAAAGTCCTCACTTACGACCCCGATCAGCCAGAGGCGCTAGTGGGCGTGGCTCAGGTGCTGGCGGAACGAACCCACGACACGGATCTCGACAGAGACCAGCGACTTGACGAAGCCAAGAAGGACGCGCAGCGCGCCCTGGTCACCGTGGACACGGACATTCCGACAGCCGGCCTACCCCCCGACCAGGTCGCGCTCTACAAGTCGTTTCTAAAATCGGAGGCGTACGCCATCATCGGTACGATCGAATACAACGCCAAAGCATGGACCGATGCGGAGGCGGATCTGCGCAAATCCATCGACGCGTTTCCGCAGCAGGTAGATCCGGTTGCGGTACTGCGGCTTTCGCTGGCGCTGGACCAGCAGACGAAGTATGCGGAAGCTCTCAAATACGCCAACCAGGCCGTCGATTTAACCAAGGAAGGCACGGCTGCGGGAAAAGCCGCGCGCGACGAAAAGGACCGGCTGACCCGGCTCAACAGTGGCACGGCTCCGGGACAGACTCCAGCGCCGAAATAGGGTTCCCGGTGCTGTCATGGTCATTGGCGGAGCCCAGGCCTGTATTGGACCCACATGAAAGAACGGGAAATCACCGCGCTGGAAGCGGCTTTGAACTACCACTTTCACCGCCCGGCGGTGGTGGAGCAAGCTCTTACCCACAGTTCACAGGCACGCGAGCAGGAGTCGCAACAGGCCGGCGAAAGCAAATACAACGTCAGCGATAACGAACAGCTGGAGTTTCTGGGGGACGCCGTGCTGTCCCTGATTACCAGCGAAGAGCTTTTTCAGCGGCTTCCCCATTTTCGCGAGGGCGAACTTTCCAAGCTGCGCGCGCATCTAGTAAGTGAGCGGCATTTGATCCAGGTGGCGCAGCAGTTGGAACTGGGTCACTATCTGCGCCTGGGCCGCGGGGAAGAAAAAAGCGGCGGCCGGGGAAAAACGGCACTGCTGGTGGACGCGCTCGAAGCTATCCTCGCAGCGATTTATCTGGATGGTGGGCTGGATGCCGCGCGCGAGTTCGTGTTGCGGGAGATTGTGGCACCTGAACTGGAGCGAATGGCTCTGAAAGGCGGCGCGCTCCCCGTGACTGATTTCAAGTCGGCGCTGCAGGAGGCGCTGCAGGGCTTGGGGCTGCCCCAGCCCTCGTATGTGCTGGTGGAGGAAGCAGGGCCGCAGCACCGCAAGACGTTTACGGTGGAAGTCCGTCTGAACATGAAGGACGGCAAGCTCCAGGGAGAGTTCGTGGGACGGGCACAGGGTTCGACCAAGAAAACCGCCGAACAAGATGCGGCACGGCAACTGCTGACCTACCTGGCTTCGCGCTCGAAGCCTTCGGTCAGCAAGGCGCACGCGGAAACGGCGGAGAAATAGAGTTCATGGATTCAGCAGACGATCAAATCGCACCAACCGGCACCGCTTCTCCGGCGGACGACTCTGTGCCAGCAACGGCGGAGCCCCTGAGTGCGGATTCCGGCATCAAGGTTGAGAGCGCGGTCGAGACTGCCAAAGTCGACCAGCCCGTCCCCGACCCAGCCATCCCCAGGCGGCCCATCGCGACCGACAACGAAGGCCACCACGATTTGGTAAGGACCCTGGGAACGGACATGATCGGTTCGGTGCAATCCCTGCTGGGCACGGTGGTGATCGCGGTCTTCGTTATCACGTTCATCGTGCAGGCATTCCAGATTCCTTCGGAATCCATGATGGATACGCTGCTGGTGGGAGATTACCTCTTAGTAAATAAACTCTGCTATGGCGAACGCGGCGCCGACAATTATCTTGTGCCTTATCAAAAGATCGCGCGCGGCGACATCATTGTGTTTCATTATCCGGTCGATCCCAAGCAGCATTTCGTAAAGCGCGTCGTCGGTATTCCGGGAGACAAACTCCGGCTGGTGAACAAGCAGGTCTTTATCAACGGTGTTCCGCTCAAGGAGCCCTATGTACGGTTCCTGTTCCCTCCCGACAATATGTTCCGTGACAACTTTCCGCGGCTGGACGCTCCCATCACCCTGGGCCTCGAAGGAAAATGGTGGCTGGAGATGCGGAAGCTGGTCGAAGATGGCCAGCTGATCATTCCGGACGGACACTACTTCGTCATGGGAGACAATCGCGACGACAGCGAAGACAGCCGCTATTGGGGCTTTGTACCGCGCGAGAATATCATCGGCAGGCCGCTGTTGATCTACTGGTCGATTCGAAGCTGGGACGGGGATCCGACGTCTTCTTTCAGTGGCAAGCTCTATCACATCGCGTATGCAGTGACGCATGTGTTTCAGATCACGCGCTGGAATCGGACACTGCGGCTGGTACACTAGAGTGGAAATCGTCTCATAAATGGCCTCGGGAAGGGCACGGCTTTCAGCCGTGCCACAAAGGGCCAATAGAGATGCGGGCTTTCGCCTCTGAGGTTTGGCTCGTGTCCCACCGACGAGGGTTTATGAGATATCCTCTGGTCTAAGTGCGAGATTCTTGCTTAGCAGACTCTTGGAACGGTCACTTGGCGAAAAACATCTTGGCGAAAAAAGAGAACATCGCGGAAAGCATCGAAGAACCGAAGCTGAAGAAAACTTCGGTGGACTTAACTTCGAAGGACGACGAAACCGAACCCGTCGAAGAACAGAAACCAAAAGAAACGACGGTCGAGTTTCTGTCTTCGCTCGCGGCCGTGCTGGTCACCGGACTCTTCATCATCACCTTCGTCATGCAGGCGTTTGAAATTCCATCGAGCTCGATGGAAAACACGCTGCTGATCGGCGACCACGTATTCGTAAACCGGATCCAGTTTGCGCCCAAAAGTTCGTGGGTAGGCCCGCTGCTTCCCTATCGAGACATCCGCCGCGGAGACATTGTCGTGTTTCTGCACCCCGACCCCGCCGAGTCGGGAATGTATGTGGTGAAGCGCATCATGGGGATTCCTGGGGATCGAATTCACCTCCGGAATGGAGTGGTCTTTCGTAACGGCGTGGAGTTGAAGGACGAGCCCTACGTCTACTACAGTCCGGATTTCGTGCCGAATGCGTATCGCGACAACTTCCCCGCGGTGCCGCCTTCTGAAACCTACAACGTTTCTCCCGCGTGGGAAGAAGAGCTGGCGACCCACATCCAGGGCGACGATCTGGTGGTGCCTCCGGATCACTATTTCGCCATGGGCGATCATCGCGACGTCAGCCTCGACAGCCGCTTCTGGGGCTTCATTCCAAAGGAAAACGTAATCGGACGCCCCATGTTCATCTACTGGTCGTTTGAAACGCCGGACCGGCAATATCTGAAAACCGGCTGGGGCGATCGTCTCCTGTTTCTCAGCAAAGTTGTGATTCATTTCTTCGACGAAACGCGTTGGAACAGGACTCTACGGGTCGTGCGGTGAAGTTTTTCTCGTCCAAACGCCGCATCGCTGTCGCGGCCGTCCTGCTGCTGCTGTTATTTCTGCTGCGTCCCGGAGCCTCCCGTCTGAAGTCGCGCATCGCCGCGTCCATCGGCGCGGCACTGGCGCGCCCGGTAGAAATTGGCTCGGTGCATCTGCGGTTGCTGCCGCGTCCCGGCTTCGACCTGGAAAATCTTGTGGTCTACGACGATCCAGCTTTTGGCCAGGAACCCATGCTGCGCGCGCCCGAAGTCACCGCCGACTTGCGGCTGACTTCCCTGCTCCGAGGCCGTCTGGAGATTGCGCGTCTTGATGTGAACGATCCCAGCCTGAACCTGGTGCACGGCGATAATGGACGCTGGAACCTGGAAGCCTTGCTGGAGCGTACTTCGCACGTGCCGCTCGCGCCCACGGCAAAAGCCAAGTCGGAGGCGCGGCCGGCTTTCCCCTACATTCAGGTGAGTTCAGGCCGCATCAATTTTAAGATCGGGCAGGAGAAGAAACCCTACGCCCTGACCAACGCCGACTTCGCGCTGTGGCAGGAATCGGAAAATACCTGGGGCGTACGGCTGAAAGCGGAGCCCTTCCGCGGCGACGTAAATCTGAACGATACCGGCACATTGCGGGTGAACGGAACCTGGCAGCGTGCGCCGAGCCTGCGCGAGACGCCATTGCAATTCAGCGTGGAATGGGATCGCCCGCAACTCGGGCAGCTCACGAAATTCCTCAGCGGCGAAGACAAGGGCTGGCGCGGAGACGTGCAAGTGGACGTCACGTTAACGGGAACTCCAGCCAATCTGCAGGTCACCAGCGACTCTTCAGTTCGGGATTTCCACCGCTACGATATTTCGAACCCGCAGACTCTTTCTCTGGCCGCGCATTGTGATGGAAGATACAGTTCCATGGATCATTTGGTGCACGAAGTTTTTTGTCGGCTGCCGGTGGGAAACGGCCAGCTCACGCTGAAGGGCGACGTCGGCCTGCCGGCAAGCCATCGCTACGATCTCGTGCTGAATGCGGAGGATGTGCCCACGAGCGCACTGGTGGCCCTGGCCCAGCACGCCAAGAAAAGTTTGCCGGAAGATCTGGAGGCGAACGGGGAAATGCGCGGCAGCCTGACGATGCGTAGAAATGGACCGGCCGGCGCATCGCCCGAATTTTCGGGAAGCGGAGAGGTCATCGGCCTCCACCTGGCCTCGTCCAGCAGCAAGGCGGAATTGGATGCGGCCAGCGTCCCTTTAAGATTGATCGCAGACGAATCGGCCGAGCGTGGGCAGGTGGGTAACGCGGGTCCAGGCCTGCAGTTCGGCCCGTTTCCGCTGGCGATTGGACACGGCACATCTCCAGTGGCGCGCGGCTGGCTCGGTCTCTCGGGTTATCGGATTGCGCTACTGGGCGAAGCCGAAGTCGGTCGAACCTTGCGGGTCGCCAAACTCTTTGGATTGCCCGCCCTCGCGGTAGCGGCAGGTGGCCAGGCCCAGGTCGATTTGCAGATTGCAGGAACATGGCACGGCTGGATGGAAGGAACGCGCGCAGGTTTCTCCAATCTTCCCCAGCCGCAGGTGACGGGAACCGCAAAGCTGCACAGTGTGCGCGTTGAAGTGCGCGGAGTAGGGGAACCGATCGAGATTTCCTCAGCCAATCTGCAGCTATTGCCCGACAAAGTGCGGGTCACGAAATTGACCGCAAACGCTGCCCACGAGCTCTGGACCGGGTCGCTGGAGTTGCCGCGCGGCTGCGGAACGCCAGCCGCCTGCACCGTCACCTTTGATCTTTCCACCAACCAAATGAATCTGACAGAGGTAGCGCAGTGGGTCAGTCCGCGTCCAAAGCCGCGGCCCTGGTACCGTCTGCCGTCCAACGACCAGACCGGACCAACATTTTTCACGACCCTGCACGCCGAGGGCACCGTCATCGCCAGTCGCCTGCTGTTGCCAGGCCTTACCGCGAACCATGTTTCGGCCGATGTATCGCTCGATGCGGGGAAGCTCCAGCTCTCCGACGTGCGCGGGGAATTGCTCGGCGGAAAGCACCGCGGCGAATGGCACGCAGATTTCACCGTGAAGCCTGCCGTTTACACAGGCAGTGGTACCGTGACCGGAATTGCCCTGCGACAACTTGCCAGCGCCATGCATGACGAATGGATTTCCGGCACAGCAAGTGGAAACTATCAGATGACCGCATCGGGCGCCGCTTCTTCCGACTTCTGGAACTCTGCGGAAGGTGTCATGCAGTTTGACCTGCACGACGGCATGTTGCCGCATCTGCTGCTGGTCGACGAAGGAGATCCGTTGAAGGTCGACCGCCTGCAAGGCCGCGCACATTTGCAAGACGGCAAGATTGAGATCAAAGAAGCCATGCTGGATTCGCCCGCAGGAAAATTTCAGGTGAGCGGCACGGCCTTGTTAACCCGTGAACTCGACCTGAAATTCACTAGTACGCCCGACGCAACAGGCGGCGCGAAAACCTATGCGGTCGGCGGAACGCTTGCGGAGCCGCGAGTGACGCAGGTATCCACTCCGGAGACACAGGCGCAGCTGAAATAACCGCGGCCGAAATAACCGGGCCGAAATAACGCTGAGCCCCAACCTCCCGGGTTGCGGAAAAACTCACAAATGCGTGCAGTACCGTGGAAGAGCGGCGCTTCAGCGCCGCGTATCCCCAAAAATCAGCGAGGGCTTCAGCCCCTGTGGTCGCATTTTGTGTCCACAGCGTGTTTTCTCCAGTCTTCTAGGGCTGATATCCCGGCCCGCGCAGCACTTTTCCTGGAAGCGCCCCCGTCATCTTCCCTTGCTCGATCACAGGCGCGCCGTTCACCAGAACATATTCCATCCCTTCGGAAAGCTGATTGGGATTGTCAAAAGTTGCCAGATCGCGCACAGTCGCAGGATCGAACACCACCACGTCAGCCCACATCCCGGCTTTGAGAACGCCGCGATCGGTGAGTCGCAAACGTTGCGCGGGCAGCGCGGAAAATTTGCGGATCGCATCCTCCAGCGTGAGCGCCTTTTCTTCCCGAACATACTTTCGAAGAATGCGCGGAAACGTGCCGTAAGCGCGAGGATGCGGATGTTCCTGCCCCAGGATGCCCTCGGGCGACGTGCCCGAAGAATCGTTGTCAATCGCGACCCAGGGCTGTTGCAGCGCGAGAGTGACGTCGGGTTGCGACATGCCAAATACCGCGACGTCCGCGAATGGATCCTCGATAAGAAAATCGAACAGCGCATCCATGGGATCTTTATTCCAGAGTTTCGCAATCTCTGAAAGCCGCTTGCCCTGCAGCGGCACGAGCTTGGGATTCTGCGCCACTCCGATCATGACGGCCTCGGGCCCAGGAATCTCCTGCCATTCGTTGTCCCAGTCTTTCGACGGCGTAAGCATATCTTTGCGAATGCGTCCCCGGGTTGCGGGATCTTTCAGCCGCTCCACCAGTTTTGCCGATCCCCCTTCGTGCGCCCAGGCGGGAATGAACGCCGAAAAATCGTTGTACCAGGCAGTGTAAGCATAAGTGTCGGCGGTCACGTCCGCGCCTGCGGCGCGAGCCGCGTTAATCTTGGCCACGACTTCGGGCATGCGTCCCCAATTATTTTTCCCGGCAACCTTGATGTGCCAGATCTCCACCGGAACATGAGCTTCGCGCCCGATGCGCAGCGCCTCGTCGATAGCGTCGAGCACCGCGACGCTCTCGTTACGCATGTGCGTCGAATAGATACCGCCGAATTTTCCAGCCTCAGTGGCGAGAGCGATCAGCTCCTCTGTTTTCGCGTAAGGAGCGGGAGCGTATTCCAGCGCCGTCGAAACCCCGACCGCGCCGTCTTTCATAGCGTCGCGCACCAGCGCCTTCATTTGCTCAAGTTGTTCGGGTGTAGGCTGCTTGTTTTCCTCGCCAAGCACGATCCTTCGGACAGTCGTAGCGCCAACGTAGCTCGCGAGATTGATGCCCATGCCCTGCTTTTCCAGACGCGCAAAATATTGGCGAAAGGTGCGCCAGTCGGGCGTGATTTTGTAATGGTCATAACCGGAATGGCCAGCTTGAATGAGCGCATCGTTGAGCGGCGCAATGGAATCTCCCTCGCCCGTGATCTCCGTTGTGATCCCCTGATAGATCTTCGAAGGCAGACGCGGGTCGACGAGGATCGTCATCTCCGATTGACCGAGCAAATCGATGAAACCAGGCGCGACCACTTTCCCCGCAGCATCAATCGTGCGCTTGCGAGGCGCCGCTGCGAGATTGCCGATCGCAGCGATTCGTCCCTCGCGGATGCCGATGTCGCCGGAATACCAGGGCGAGCCAGTGCCATCGATGATGTGTCCGTTGGTTATAACGAGGTCGAAGGCGGGCGTTTGCACCAGCGTTTGTGCCAACAACGTGCAACCAGCTGCCAGCAAAATCAGCAGGAGCAGTACACTATGCCGTTCGAAATCAGATTTCATCTTCGCCTCTCTTCAGTCACACATCAGTCACACGTCAGTTCGGGTTCCCGGTGTCTTCTTACGTCCGCAGATCGCACCCAGCGCAATCCAGATTCCCAACGCCAGCCATTCGTAAACGGTGAAGTGGCCGGGCACAAGTGGAACAACTTTCATCAGCAGCATCGCTACTCCCACGAGCAATCCAAACACGGCAATGCCTCGCTCCATCGCCGAAAGCTCGATGCGGTTCGACTTCGCTTCCGCTCGCCCCAGGTAGAGGCTAGCCATGCAGGTCGCCGACCATCCGATCGCGCACGCGACCGAGCCGACCTCGGTAACCGGCACCAGGATGGCATCTCCGAGCAGCATGCAAGCCGCTGTGGCGGCTCCCACGCAGAGCACGGCAGTGGAAGGCGTCTGATGCCGCGGATGAATTCTGCCGGCACCGGCGTCGATCAAGCCGCGCCGCCCCAGAGCAAACACGAGACGACTGGCCGCCACGAAATTTCCATTGAAGCACTTGAACAGCGACAGCAAAGCCGCAGCAAGAATAACGTTGACGATCCAGCGCGAACCTACTGCCTGCTGAAAAGCCACAGCCGTCATGAACTTCTCGCCGATCAGCGCGTGCCACGGAGCAACGAACCCCACCGCGGCAACGATGCAAGTGTAGAAAAGAATGCCGACGAAAATAGCCATCCAGATGGCGCGAAAAAAACTTCGACCGCGGAAGTCCGGGTTCGCTTCTTCCGCGGCTTTGCTCACCGACTCAAACCCGGTCATGAAATAAGGGACAATTTGAATGACCAGCAAAATCGAAACGAACGGGGTGTGCGTGAACAGTGGCGGGAAGTTGCGCGGCGATCCGCGACTGACGCCGATGGCGACAAATACAACAAACAGCGCGAGCGTGCCAAAGCTGGTCCAATTCTGAAAAGTCGCGCTGAGGCGGATGCCGCGGTAATTCAGCACGGTGAGCAGCGCGGTGAGTGCAAGTCCAATAAGCAGATGCGGAAGATAAACCGGGCGACCGGCTACGCGATAGATCTCCAGCGAATCCAGCCGGGGGAAAATGTATCCAGCGATGCGGCCCACCGCCACGGCCTCCCACGGGCAGACGATGAAGTAGGCAAGCATCATCATCCAGCCAGTCGCGTAGCTTATGCCGCGCGAAAACGCTGCCGAAGTGTAAGCGACTTCGCCCGCGGCATCGGGCATGGCCATAACCAGCTTGCCGTAGACCCAGCCGATAGGCAGCAACACCGCGCCGCCGATGGCAAAACCCAAGAGCGCTCCCATGGACCCACCGCGGCCGAGCCAGTCGTCCATCACCACCAGCCAGCCCACGCCCACCATGGTGCCCCAGCCTAATGTGAAGTAGTCGGTGACGCGCAGTTTGCGGGCGAGAGTGCTCACGGATTCTGTGGAATTTTTTTCGCGTACCGGCCGGGAAAGCCGTGATTATAAAGCATCCCGGATGATGCATTTCGGGTTTCTGGATGCGGGTTTGCGCGTGTTAGTATCGAATTAAGCTCTGCGTGATACCTCAACCTCTGAACATCGCTTGTCAAGATGCGCTTGTGAACTTAAGAATGGTTCCGCTGGTCGTGTGGCTGCTCTTGTCGTCTGGTCCCATTGAAAGCAAATGACATCTTCACCCAAATCGCGTGGACGCGTGCTCAGCGGCATGCGCTCGACCGGCAAGCTGCATCTCGGAAACTACGTTGGCGCGCTCGACAATTGGGTGCGGATGCAGGACGAGTACCAATGCTTTTTTATGGTGGCAGACTGGCATGCTCTTACAACCGATTATGCTGACACCTCGCGCATAAAGGAAAATTCGATCGATGTCGTGCTCGACTGGCTGGCCGCGGGACTCGATCCAGAAAAATCGGTGATCTTCATTCAGTCGCACGTGCCCGCGCACGCCGAACTGCACTTGCTATTTTCCATGATCACTCCTCTGGGCTGGCTGGAGCGGGTTCCCTCGTATAAGGAGCAGCAGGAAAACATCAAAGGCAAAGACTTGGGAACGTATGGATTCCTGGGTTATCCCTGCCTGCAGGCGGCAGACATTTTGGTTTACAAAGCCGATGTCGTGCCGGTCGGTGAAGATCAGGTGGCGCACGTGGAGTTGACGCGGGAGATTGCGCGGCGCTTCAACGGGTTCTACGGGAAATCTGGAGATGTTTTTCCAGAACCCAAGGCCCTGCTGACTCCCGCAGCGAAATTGCCGGGCACCGACGGCCGCAAAATGTCGAAGTCGTACGGCAACACGATCCTGCTCACTGACCCGGAGCCGGTGGTGCGCCAGAAGTTGAAGACCATGGTGACCGATCCGGCCCGTGTGCGACGCTCCGACCCGGGAAATCCTGACGTGTGTCCGGTGGGCGATCTGCACAAGATTTTCAGCAGCAAAGACACGATTGCAAAAGTAAACGAAGGTTGCCGCTCAGCCGGCATCGGATGCATCGAGTGCAAAGGCTGGGCTGCCGACGCCCTGGTGAAGCTCCTGAACCCCATGCAGGAGCGGCGTCGCAAATTTGAGGAGAATCCAGCCCTCGCCTGGGATATTCTTGAAGACGGCACGAACCGCGCGCGCAAGGCCGCAGGTGAGACAATGAACGAGGTGCGGGCAGCAATGGGAATGTCGCAGGAACGTGGACTGGGCAAGGGTTCGAACTAGATGACCGAAGGAATCAAAGCCGTCACGTCTGCCGATCGCGCGGGCGAGCCTGTCACTCCCGCTATCATTGTGGCCTCGTGTGCGACATCAGCTTCGCCGAGCACCGAGCGGAAAAAACAACAGAGCGATTCCCCGTTTTCGGTCGCCGTGACCGACGTCTATGACGGCCCGCTCGACCTGCTGCTCGACCTCATCCGCAAGCAGGACATCGACATCTACGATATCCCGATCGCGCGCATCACAGCGCAATACCTTGCCTACGTCGAGAAGATTCGCGAACTGGACGTAAACGTAGCCGCGGATTTTATCTACATGGCGTCGGTGCTGATTCATATCAAATCAAAGATGCTGCTGCCGCGCGATCCGCTGGCCGCTCCCGGAGAAGAAGAAGATCCACGCACCGAGCTAGTGAACCGTCTGCTGGAGCATGAGAAATTCAAGTCCGCCGCGCAAATGCTCTTGCAGAAGCAGCAGATCGAAGACGCGGTACTGTCCAATCCGTCGTTGAAAGAATTCATGGACGCGGAAGGCACCGAGCCAGAGATTGCCGCCGACGTGATCGATCTGGTCAAAACATTCCAGCAGGTGCTGGAGCGGGTGCGCACCCGGCCCATGATCAACGTCGACGAAGAAACGGTAACGGTCGGCCAGATGATCGACTACCTGCGCCGCCGCCTCTCGCTGGAAAATCGCCCCATCCGGCTGAAGCAGCTATTAATGCGCGTGCCCTCGCGGCAAGCTCTGGTGTGCATGTTCCTGGCGTTGCTCGAGATGGTGCGTTTGCAGGCGATTCAGGTACGGCAGGAACGTCTGTTCGGCGAGATCGCGGTACGCAAACACGTTGGCTTCGACGCAATCATGAATGAGCAAGCAGCGGTTCGCGACGATTGGAAGTAGAGCGCTTGCCGGTAGCCAGTTGTCAGTTTTGACTTATGAGTCTCAAAGCCCAACTCGAAGCCATCATTTACGCGGCGGAAACGCCGATCACGCTGGAGCAGATGCTCGACCTCGTCAAGGAGTCAGTCACCGCAGCGGGCGCGGCCGACGAAGCCGAGGCCAAGTCGCGCGTGCGCTTCAGCCTGGAAGAACTCATCGGCGAATACGGCAGCCCCGACCACGGCATCGAAATTCGCCAGGTCGCTGGCGGATACCGCATGTCCACCAAGCCCGAGCAGCATGAAGTAGTGCGAGCCTTCGCCAAGAGCCTAAAGCCGCCCATCCGGCTCTCGTTGCCTGCGCTGGAAACGCTCGCCGTCATCGCCTACAAACAACCCGTCACCGTGCCCGAGATCAGCGACATTCGCGGCGTCGATTCCGGCGGCGTGATCGGCACACTGCTCGATCGCAAGCTCATCACCACCGCTGGCCGCAAGCAGGTAATCGGGCGTCCCATTCTCTACAAGACCACCAAAGAATTCCTGATGCGCTTTGGTCTGAAAGACGTCAGCGAGTTGCCCAGCATGGAAGAATTCGAAAAGCTGGTGGCCGAATCGTTCCAGGCGGAACTGATCCCCGCGGAGACTGCGGCGGCTGAAAGTGCAAAGGTCAACGAGATCGGGGAGTCGGATGGGGAGCCAGATCGCGACGCGGCCGACGACGACAATGTCGCTTCTCAGCACGCGTCTGCGACAGAAGATCCCGAAGCAGCCGAACCTCGGGAGATCGAAAAATCTGCGGCAGAGCAGAAAGACTAATCACCCTAAAGTTGATCGCCCCAATGTCTATGTCGCCCGCTGAAAGACGTCATAACAATGCCAGTTGAACGCCTGCAAAAAATCATCGCCGCTGCCGGAGTCGCCTCGCGTCGCAAAGCTGAACAACTAATCTCCGCGGGCCTGGTGCAGGTAAACGGGCAGACAGTCAGCGAACTCGGCAGCAAGGCCGACCCCGACACCGACCACATCCGCGTGAATGGCAAGCTTCTCCACGGAGCGCAGCGTCACATCTATCTTTTGCTGAACAAGCCCAAGGGATACGTCACCACGATGAGCGATCCGGAGAAGCGCCCCACCGTGATGGACCTGATGCACGGCGTGAAGGGACGCGTCTACCCCGTGGGACGCCTCGATTACGCCAGCGAAGGCTTGCTCCTGATGACCAACGACGGCGAGCTCGCGCATCGCTTGATGAAAGCCGCCTCGCACGTGCCAAAAACCTACGTCGTAAAAGTTGCAGGCACTCCAAAAGAAGAAGCAATCGCAAAACTGCGAGCTGGCGTCAACATCGCCACCGACGATGGCAAGCGTGTGAAGACGGGGCCAGCCCTGGTTCGCATCGTAAAAGAAGCCACCAACCCCTGGTATGAAATCACCCTGGTGGAAGGCCGCAATCGCCAGATCCGACGCATGTTCGAAGTCGTCGGCCATCATGTGGAGAAAATCAAGCGCGTGCGTTATGGTCCGCTTACGCTCGACGTTCCACCCGGCAAGTTTCGCTCCCTCACGCTGAAAGAAGTGGAGCGTTTGAAAGCCGTTTCCGCCGCAAAGCTGGGGACTGCGGAGCGCGTCCCTCATGACGCACGGGCGTAATGCGCCGAAGTGACTTGCGAGGATTACGAGTGATCTCATAAATGGGTTCGGGAAGGGCACGGCTTCAGCCGTGCCGTCCCAAGTGCCGTAAGTTCGGCTTTAGCCTCTGAGGTTTCGCCCGTGTCCAGCCGCCGAGGATTGTGAGATAGCCGATAGCTTCTAGTGGAGCACGAACTTCTGACCAAAGCTGGGTGCGACACGCATTATAGCGAAGATGAGCCGATTCTCTGATCTGCTGTCAGCAGGAGCGCGGGAGCTTAGCCGCCACTCACCTCCCCGGCCGCGCGCGCAGCCCGATCAAGAGTCCCCAACCCGGCTCATCCGTCTCGATTCGAACGAAAATCCTCTCGGCCCGTCCCCGCTCGCAATCGCCGCCCTGCGCTCCGCACTGCCGAATGCGAACCTATATCCTGACGACGATTGCAGCCAACTCCGCCGCAAGCTCGCCGCTCACTACGGCGTTCAAGAAGAACAAACGCTGGTCACTGCCGGCTCAACCGGATTTCTGAGCCTCCTGTGCCAGACGCTGCTCGCGCCTAGCCTCAACGCCGTGACCAGCGAGCGTTCCTTCGTGGTTTACTCGCAGATCGTGCGCACGACCGGAGCGCAACTGGTCGAGGTTCCAATGCGCGAAGACACATTCGACCTTGCCGCGATCCTCGATGCAATCAATGGCGACACTCGCCTGGTTTTCCTGGCGAATCCCAACAATCCAACAGCAACGATGTTGCAGGCATCAGAAGTCGATAAATTTCTCGCGCAAGTTCCCACTCACGTAATCGTTGCGCTCGACGAAGCCTATTACGAGTATGCAGCGCATTTCGCATCCCTGCGCGGCGTTGCACATTCGCGATCGCTGGACTATGTGCGGCAAGGCGCCAGTGTGGTAGTCCTCCGCACGTTTTCGAAAGTGCATGGACTCGCAGGCCTGCGCGTCGGATATGGATTCGGCCCCCCCGAATTGCTGACATATTGCGCCCAAATGCGCAACACATATTCGGTAGCGTCGCTGGCCGAGGCCGCAGCGTTGGCCGCCATGGACGATCAAAACCACATCGATCACACGCTGCACCTCAACGCCGATCAGGCTCAGGTCCTGACCAAAGGCTTATCGGGTCTGGGCTTTCGCGTGCGCGCCACGTGGGCAAATTTTATTTATTGCGATGTCGGAGAAGACGCTCAGGACTTCGCGCTCCGTCTACAAAAAGAAGGCCTCGTCATTCGTCCGCTCGCACCCTGGGGCGCCCCGAACTGCATTCGTGTGAGTATCGGAACGGCTGAGCAAAATCAGTTTTTTCTGGAAGCAGTCCGCAGAATGCACGCGTAATCTGCGCGGTACTAAAGTCCCACCGCTGCCATGCGTGCGGCCCCGTACAAACCCGCGTCACTGCCGAGCAGAGCACGCGTAACGATCGTCTTCCGTCCGCTGATCACGTGCGCGACGGAGCTTGCGTCCCTCCTCGACGCTGCTTCGGGATCGGTAGCGGCGTAGATCAGCGACCGCCCCCGTAGTTCGTCGAACATGGCCGGAGCAAACGCATCCCACGCGCTGGAAACTCCGCCCCCAATCACATACATTTCCAGATTCAACCCATTCACCATGCCCGCCAGCAGCATGCCCAGCGCTTTGCCGAAGCGCCGAAAAATGCGGCACGCATCTTCGTCTCCCTGCATCGCAAGATGGTAAACAGACTTCGCGCCAAACTCCGGATCCGCACTCGCGGCTTTCGCCAGCCCCGGCGCCGCGCCGCTGGCAATGGCCTCGCGCGCCATGCGAACCACCGCCGTAGCCGACGCATAGCGCTCGGCGCATCCGTGGCTGCCGCAGCCACAGGGCACACCTTCCGGTTCGATGGGCACGTGTCCAAACTCGCCCGCCATGCCGTTCATGCCGTGAAATATTTTCCCGTTCAGCAGGATGGCGCCGCCAATGCCGGTGCCCAGCGTAAGCATCGCCATGTTCGGCACGTCGCGCGCCGCGCCTAGCCACTGCTCCCCCAGCGCAGCCATGTTGCCGTCGTTATCCAGAAAGAAGTGCGTTCCCAGACGCCGCTCGATTTCCTCTCGCACGGGATATCCCGACCAGCCGGGAAGGTTTGCGGATTTACTAACCTTTCCCGCCTCCAGATCAAGAATGCCCGGAATTCCGGCGCCCACGCCCAGGAACGATCCACCGCCTCGATATTTCCCCGAGAGACGCAGAATTGCGTCGCACATTTCGCTGACCACATGATCGGGCCCAGAAGTCAAATTAGTTCCGAGCGTAACTTTCTCAAGCATCTCGGCGTCGGTGCTGACGGCCGCTATGCGCAGGTTGGTCCCGCCAAGATCGACTGCAATGGAAAAATCAGGCATGGCTGAGAAAGACTATCAGAACCGCGGAGTTCCATCATTGTTGATTGCAGATTGAAGATTGCAGATTGAAAAGCGTAGGGTTGCGGTTTTCAATCTGAAATCAGAAATCTGAAATCGACAATCGCTTTTCTCACTTCTGGCACTTCGGGCAATAATGACTGCTGCGCCCCGCAAGCACCACTCTCTTGACCGGAGTCTTGCAAACCAGACAAGGTTCGCCTTCGCGTCCATATACGCGGTGCTGCAGTTGAAAGAAGCCTTCGTCGCCATCCGCGTCCACGTAATCGGAAATCGATGATCCGCCCAGCGCAATCGCCTCGCGCAAAACCTCTTTCACCGAGAGAAAGAGCTTGTGCAGTTGTTCATGAGATATGTTCGACGCACGCCGCCACGGCCGAATCCCGGCGCGAAACAGAGACTCATCCGCATAAATGTTGCCCACGCCCCGCAGCAATTTCTGGTTCAGCAGCGCGCTCTTGATGGGTGTCTTGCGCCCGCGGAACAGCGCAACAAAATCCTTCAGCTCGACATCAAGAGGCTCCAAGCCTCCCGCGTCGAAGTCACGACTCCGCGCCACACTCAGCCGCCCAAAGCGCCGCGGATCCACAAACCGCAGTTCCCTGCCCGATTCCAACCTGATAATCGCGTGGGTATGCTTGGCCACGTCTTCCTGCGGCTGGCATATCTGCAACCGACCACTCATGCCGAGATGCACAATCCACAGATCCGTGTGCGTACGATCAGTTTGTGTGGGGCGGGCACTCTTGCCCGCCTCTGCCAGCGCCATTGATGGCGATGGCGCCTTGCCTCCGCGACGGCCCGGCCTCTGCTTTCGACTTCCGCCGGACGCTCCTTGCCCTGAGCCTCCCGAAGGAATAATCCGCCCCGCACTCTCCTGCTCCAGATCAAAAACAATGTGCTTGCCCATACGCCGGACGCCGGCAATCCGGCTGTGCTCGAGCGCGGCCACAATCTCCCCGGCAGGAGATTTCAACGGCTCCGGTTTCTCGCCCAGCCACACCGACTGCACTACATCGCCGGTGATTCGCTTGGCCAGTCCTCGAGCAATGGTTTCGACTTCAGGAAGTTCAGGCATTCAGTAAACAAGTTTACCGTTGAATGCCGTTTGGTGGTGGATCCGGCTAAGACTCACTGTCGCCGAGTTCCCCCAGCCTCCGCTACCTTGAGTTCACTCCCGGCCCCAGTCCGGCACCGTAGTATTCCGAAACTGCGGTCTTCTCCTCCGCCGTTAACTGTCTGGCGATGCTACGCATCCGAACGTTAATATCGTTGGCCCGATACCCACTCGAAAAGTGTTCAAGTTGCTGCTCAAGATAGTTACCGTTCTGCGTAGCGAGTGGTGGAGCTCCTTTCACATAGCTCACCGGACCGTGGCACGACTGGCAGGGCGGTATGCCGCGCTGGCCATCTCCGAAAACAATGAGCCGGATCGCCACCGAGGCTCGAGAAGGGTCCTGCATGGCCTGCGGAAACGTTCGATTGTCTTGCGGATCACTCGCGGTAGGCAGCATCGCGTAATACGCAGCCAAGTCGGCCGAGGCGCGCGCCGGAAATCCCTCGGCAATGCTCTGCATCACCGGGGAAGCACGCTTCCCCGATCGAAAATCCTGCATCTGTTTCCAGAACGACAACCGGTCCTGGCCCGCCAGGTTGGGGAAGTCGGGAACTGAGCTGAATCCTTCTTCGCCATGACAATGATTGCAGCGGCGCGCAAGGAGCAGCCCGCGAAAAGCATCACCGCTGGAAACAATCGTAAGCGTCTCTTCTGTCCAGGCCACGTTCGAAGGTACGCGAATCGGCGGTTCAGAATTGATTTGAGAATTGGGTTCAGAATCGGGTTGAGAACTGGGTTGAGAATTAGGTTGAGAACTACGTTCAGAATTCCCCGACTGCGCCGAAGAATGCCTTCCCATCGATAGGACTGTAATCGCAAACATTACCACCAGCGTTCCAAGCCATGCGGCCCTTATTCGTAAGCCTGCGACCCGGCTAACGCTGCTCACAAGTCCGCCTTTCGCCGGGAAGCAAAGCGGCAAACTGGTCTCGCGGGACCACATCCAGCCGTCCTCTCATCGCATAATGGCCGGCTCCGCAGAACTCATGGCACGGGATCTTGAATTCGCCTGCCTTGTCAAACGTAAAGGTTGCTTCGGTGACCGCCCCAGGCACAGCTTTAAGGCCGTAGTCCGTCCCCAGGAAACTCATTGTGTGCACAACATCCGCGCTGGTGATTCGAAACGTGACGGGAACACCCGCCGGAACCACAATGCACTGCGGCACAAAAACAAACTGCTGCGCAATCATGCGGACGGTAATTGATCGGCCCGGGCCTTCCGCCGCGCCCAGATTACTCTCCACAAATTCCCCCTGCAGGTGCAAGCCAGCAGGGTCGAGGCCTCTGCCGCCACCAAGAAAATGCCATACCGGCAGGTCCACCATATCGTAGCGAGTGGCCAAAATTGCCACTGCGACCAGCGTCATTACCGCTGCAAACCCGATTTTCTTCATCTCATTTCAGCCGGCCGCTCGAATCCTCCCAACGAAGGCCGCATCGGAATCCCCTTTGAGCGGCCAATTATAGTCCGCTGCACCTTGCGCGCGGACGCCACGTCAAAATGTTTTGTCGGCGAACCGGCCCGCATTCAGACGAGCCACCACGACGACGTGCACCGGCTGGTTCGCGACAATCAACTCAGATCATCTCAGTCCGTGCGCAGCGCCTTCATTGGATCCGTCGAAGCGGCTTGCTGTGCCGGGAAAATACTGGCGGCCGCAGCGCAAACCCCGAGCGCAAGAATTGAAAACCCAAACACCTGCGGATCCCAGCTGCGTATCTCGAATAGCTGCGCGGCCATAAGGCGTCCCGCGCCGATGGCCAGAGGAATTCCAATCAATAAACCGATCGCCACTAGCAGAAATGCTCCCCGCAGCACCAGTCGCACAATGTTCAGCCGGTCGGCTCCGAGCGCCATGCGCACTCCGATCTCGCCGGTGCGGCAGGCAACCATGTAGGCCATCAACCCATAGAGGCCGATGGCCGCCAGCAGCAACGCGATGACGCCGAACGCGCCGGCCAACCGCGCGACCATGCGTTGTTGGTCAAAGTTCGCGGCCACCTGCTGGTTCATGCTCTGCACCGTAATGATAGTAAGGTTGGGATCGATATCGCCGAGAGCCTTACGCAGCTGCGGCTCCAGATTGCGTGAATCGCCGCGCACCAGCAGCTGGATACTGCCTACGAAATGCGTTTGTCTCTCGCCACGCTGCATCATCACGTCAGGATAATGGACACTCTGCTCCAGCGGCAGGAAAAACATGGCCCCGGCAGGCTGGTCTGGATCGTTGTACTTGGCGTCACGCGCCACGCCGACGATCTCAAACGTGCTCGCATACCGGGAGATGTCCATGCCAAAGTGTTTGCCGATAGGGTCTTCGTTGGGGAAATATTTCCTGACCAGCGATTCATTCACAATCGCCACCGGGCGCGAGGTGCCGGAATCGCTCTCCGCGAAATCACGTCCGCGCACGATGCGCTGTCCGACTGTCGAAAAATACTGATGGCTCACCCGGTCCCACGAGACAACTTCCGGCTGCGCAACCTTTGGATCACCCCTCCCTTCTACCGCAATCACTTCGCCCCAGTTATTGCCGCTGAGCGGACTCCAGGCCGCCAGGCTTGCGCTCTGCACATTCGGCAACCGCACCAGTCCATCCTCGATTTCGCGATAAAGCACGTCGAGGCGTTCGAGTGTGTAACTGTCCAGAGGCGGATTGATCTGAATACTCATGCGATTTTGGACGGCAAACCCAAAGTCCTGACTCTCCAGATTCCGCAAGCTCACCGTCAGCAATCCGGCGCAGGCCAGCAGAACCAGCGAAAGCGCCGCCTGGCTGACCACCAGTATCCTTTGTGGCAATGATGCTCCGGCGCGAGTGCCGCGGCCCGCTCCGTGCAGGGCCTTTGCCGGATCGGAACGCGAAGCCAGCCACGCCGGCACCACGCCAAACAGCACACCAGTCAGGAGTGAAAGCGCAAACGCAAATCCCAGTACCGGCAGCGAAGGCGCGGCACTGATGGGTGTAAACGTCGCGCTGTGAAACGCCAGGGCCAGCATCAGACGCGCCCCCACGTATGCCACCCCTAAACCCGCGATGCCGCCCAGCACCGACAGCAACACCGCCTCCGTCAACTGTTGGCAAATCAGCCTTGTTCGCGAAGCCCCCAGAGCCAGGCGTACCGCAGTCTGGGCCTGACGTGCGGCTCCGCGCGCCAGCAGAAGATTGGCGAGGTTGGCGCACGCGATGAGCAGCAAAGTTCCGCAAACCATGAAGAGAATACGCAGACTCGCGCCGTAGTCTTCCCTTAAGGAGGTGACACCTCCTCCGGCCGGAGCCAGCCGGATAAATTTTTGCGGAATCGTAGGATCAACCTGCGGTTTGAATTCGGCAGGCATCTCATCTTCGTCACGGAGCCACCGTTGGAGCACCGGCGTTAGCCGGGCGGGAAGCGCTTGCACGCTGGCACCCGGCTTCAACCTGCCGATGGCATACAGCCACTGCGGCTGATTCGTTCTCATGTGCGCATTCTGGCCGTCGAACACAATCTCCTGTTGCAGAGGCAGCCAAAAGTCCGGCGGATCGCTACGCAGTGTCTCCCCAAAAAATCCCGGAGGCGTAATCCCAATCAACGTGACCGGCTGTCCTTGCACGAAGAATGTGGACCCGACAATCCCCGGGTCTGAACCATAAGCCTGCTGCCAGGTGCGATAGCTGATCATCGCCACCGGTGGGGCCGACCGTTGATCGTCCGAGTTGTTGATCACCCGTCCCGCAAAGGCCCCGAGCCCAAAAACATGGAAGTAACTCCCGCTCACGTACTCGGCCCGCAATGGACGTGCCTCGCGGTCTTTGGCTTCCTGCCGAATGCTGTAGATCCCAGGCGCGGCTTGAAACGCGGTGGTTTCCTCGAACTCAGGCGCCGCCGCCGCGAGACGCTGGTAGAGCTGATAAGAGAACAGGCTCCAGTCGTCGTCCTCCCAGCCCTCGACACAGCACTCCCCGGTATCGCCAATGCGATACAACTGGGCGGGATCGGCGACCGGCAACGACTTCAGCATGATGGCGTGCGTCAGAGTGAAGATCGCAGTGGTTGCACCGATGCCGATCGCCAGGGTTAGTAATGCAGTCAACGTAAACGTAGGGGCATGGCGCAGCTGCCGGAGAGCGTAGCGGATGTCTTGCAGAAGGGTTTGCACGCGCGTATCCTCCAGCGGATTATACGTCGACCGAAAAGTGTTGGTTCCACGAAGTAAAATTACGAGCTTTCAACTTGCACCACTTAGGCTCGACAGACGCCGAGCGCGATGGTTGCCATAACATCGCCGTAGAACTCATCAACACAACAAAGGCAAGCGCTTCATGTTCAGGCTGGAGACTCTCAGACCTTTTAGGATTGCCATGAGTTCCGCTTCGCCATAGGATTGTAGCCACAGCTATACTTGGAAACCATCCGAAGGTAAACGTGAATGATCTGGAGCAAGTCGTTTAGAGCACATCGGCTCCGCTTGAGCGTGTCCGTCGCCTTGCTGGCTCTTTGCGTGATTATCGCGGGCTGCCGCAAAGAAAAACCTGCCGAGTCTGAAATGTCCCCGGCGGCGCCGCCCGCACCACCCCCGGCAACGCCTTCTCCGGCACCCTCCGGCGTATTCGTGCACAAGGACATTGCAACTTCCTCGGGCGGCCACGACGTCGACTTCTATTCGATCTTGCGTTTTGGAAAAGACGGGCAGGTCTGCAGCGTGAATGTTTCCACTGAGCTGGATGATGAGGCCCTTTTGCGATACAGCAAATCATGCGATGCGCACGAGAAGGACCGTGAATATGGACATTACACGTTTGTAAACGGGACGATCACTTTCAGCCTTGGTGAAAGCGATTATTCAGGAACGTTCGACAAAGACAGGCTGATCTTGAGCACCCTCTATCGCCCCACTCAGAAGACCAGCACAGATGAATACCGCCACCATGATGTGGGCAACGATAAGGACGATCAGGATGATAAGGGTAAAGCTCATCAGGACCAGCAAACCACGCCGCCGGGACCGAAGTAATCCCGAACCAGTCCTGGAACAAGCAGCGAATCGCTCATAGTTTCGTCATTGCACTTTCTGCATACCGAAAGTGCGCGACGAAGCTAATTGCCAGGGCGGGTATCACGGACGACGGTGTCAAACCTTGCGTCCCTGACCTAAGCGACCTAGTCCTTCAGCGGCACAGCCGCGCTGCCGTCGCGGCAGAATGTGGCTACCCGTTCCAGGTCGCCCGTGGCGCTGGGAACCACCATGACTGGACCGTAGCAATAGATAGCGTGCCCGGACGCAGCAAGATACCACTTGCCGCCCTTGGTTCGCTGGGTTAGGTGGCTCGCAGGTTGGCGCGGGGCTTGCGGTGGCGCCAGTTTAGGGACTGGCAAACTCAACAACAAGGCTAGGGTCAGAGCCTTCATATTTTCCAACTCCAGTTTCGAACTCCACAGAACTTAGAACCGTTTACTTAGAACTGAACTTCAATTTCCACAGAACCGAACGAAAAGCCGAGCCTTACATCGCCAAGCCTGAATCGTTCAGGCCCGAATCGTTCAGGCCTGAATTGTTCAGGCCTGGGTCGTTCAGGGCCTAGATCGTTCTCAAAGCTCTCCGCTCGTCGGCCAAATCAGCAGACGGACGGGACGGAGCCTGAAACTGCGGCTCCGGCATTTTCGCACCGCGGTTCTTAACCCGACCGCTTGGCGCTACCTGGGTTGACGGGGCTTGTGTCGACGGTGTCTTGCTCGACTGCACCTGAGCCGATGGAATCTGGGTTGACGGGGCATGAGCAGACGGAACCTGCGCCTGGGTCGACGGGGTCTGAATCTGGGTTGACGGGATCTGGTTCGACGGAATCTGGGTTGACGGAATCTGGGTTGACGGGATCTGACGTGACGGAGCAGCGCTCGACGGAGCCTGCGCCGTCAGCGCCTGCTGCGAATCCACAACTGCGTTTTCCTGTAGGGTGCGGCTTCTTACGGCCGCCAGTTCTGCGCTGTCGTGGTAAAGCTCGTGGATCAGGGCACGCTGCGATTCGATCGTCCGGCCTTGCTCAATGATCAGCATCGTCATGAGCCCGTAGGAGATAAGAAACAGCACGACGAGCACGGGAAGCATATTGTGCTTCTTCGGCTGGGCAGGAACCGCCGGAATGACGGTGGCTGTAGCGTCGATAGCAGCGTTACCAAACAATGTAGTCAAGTGGCACCCCAATCAGTCCTGCCGTGACAGCAGGGTTACAGGGGAAATTGCAGCTTGCGCGCCATAAACGGGACCTACGCTAAATCATTGATAAAGCAAGGCTTACGCATGACTTGGTGGCTCCACCCGAATGGGGAATGTGCAATCTCATGCACATATTGAGCAACCGGGATTGGTTTTCGAGCGTTTTCCGCCCTTTTGGGAGGGGGCGCGTGAGCTCAAAAGCCGTGCCCGGCGCGGCTTTCGACATGATCGCGCTGCGGCGGCACTTTCTACGACTTTTTACTTCACGCTCATCAGCATTTTCGCGATTGTAGCCAGCTGCATGTTCGATGTGCCTTCGTAAATCTTGCCGATTTTGGCGTCGCGCCAGTACTTTTCGACCGGATAATCCTTGGTAAACCCATACCCACCATAGATTTCGATGGCCAGCGAGGTCACGCGCTCCGCCACTTGCGAAGCAAAAAGCTTGGTCATGGCCGCTTCTTTCACAAAATTCACGCCCGCATCCTTCATGCGAGCCGCGTTGTAGACCATCAGCCGCGCCGCCTCGATCTCGGTAGCCATTTGCGCGATCTGGAACTGGATGCCCTGGAATTCGCCGATGGCCTTGCCGAACTGCTTGCGCTCCTGCGCATACTTGCAGGCAAACTCCCAGGCGCCGCGGGCCAGCCCGATCATCTGCGCGCCGATTCCGATGCGGCCTTCGTTAAGCGTCTCGATGGCGATCTTGTAGCCCTTGCCGACTTCGCCCAGCACGTTGCTCTTGGGCACGCGGCAGTCTTCCAGAATCAACTCGCAGGTTGACGACGCGCGGATGCCCAGCTTGTCTTCTTTCTTGCCGACCGCGAATCCAGAGAAGGTTTTTTCGATCAGAAACGCAGTGATGCCTTTGTATCCAGCGCTGGCATCGATGGTGGCGAACAGGACGAACAGTCCCGCTTCTTTGCTGTTGGTGATCCACAGCTTGCGGCCGTTCAGCACGTAGTCGCTGCCCTTGAGTTCGGCGCGCGTCTGCAGCGCAAACGCGTCGGAGCCGGAACCGGCTTCGCTCAGCGCATAAGCTCCAACGAACTCGGTGGCCATCTTCGGCAGGTGGCGCTTCTTCTGCTCCTCGCTGCCCCAGCGCAGCAGCGCGTTGTTAACCAGCGTGTTCTGCACGTCGACGATCACGCCCGCCGAAGCGTCCACGCGCGACAACTCTTCGACGGCGAGAATGGCTTCAAAGAACTTCGCTCCGCCGCCGCCGTATTGTTCCGGAATCTCAATGCCCATCAGCCCCAGCTGGAAGAATTCATGGATGAGGTCTTTGTCAAAGATCCCCTTCTCGTCCATCTCTTTGACCAGCGGACGGATTTTCTCGTCAGCAAAGTGATGAATGTTGTCGCGGAAAAGAATCTCGTCTTCGGAAAGCGTGGTCAGAGGAGCAGGGAGTGGGGCCTGGAGCGTGGCTTCGGGCATGGCTGAACCCTTCCATCATCAGGATGGTGAACTGTTGATTTTAGCACCGCTTCCATGACAGAGCGGTGGCCCACTCAAGCCCGCCTTTGGCTTGAGTGGGGATGTTCACTCGTCACAGACATAGTCCTGATTGACGAACTAGATTGTCCCTCATGCCATGGGGACTAACGCGCTTCCACCACAGCGGCCAAAGCCATTTCGTTACATTCTGCTGCTACCACCGTCGTCGTTTGCTTACTACCGACGAAAGCCGACGAATCTTCGAGTCGGCCTTGGAGCGGGTGCGGCGTAATTACAGGCTTCACGTTTACGGCTACGTAATCATGCCGGAGCATGTTCATCTTCTGCTCAGCGAACCGCGACGGGATGAATTCAGCCATCGAACTGCCCCACTCAAGCCAAAGGACGGCTTGAATGGGCCACCTGTGCTCAGCGAACTCCAACACGATACTTTGGCTGATGCGCTGAAGTCGTTGAAGCAAGGAGTATCGCGGCGTTTGATTGGGAACCTCCCACTCAAGCCAAAACCAGGCTTGAGTGGGCCACCCGAGCATTTCTGGCAGAAGAGGTATTACGATTTCAACGTTCGAAATTACCCGCAGTTTGTGGAAAAGCTGCGCTATATCCATCGCAATCCGGTGAAGGCTGGGTTGTGCGAACGTCCGGAGGACTGGGAGTGGAGCAGTTTTGGCCACTATGCAACTGGGTGTGAGGGACGGGTTGAGATCGAGTCGGAATGGACAGCGCGAAAACGCGAACGAGCGGCGGGAAGACTTTGTCCAGCGATAGAACTGCCCCACTCAAGCCAAAATCGGGCTTGAATGGGCCACCCGCCGAGCAAAGCTCGACAGCTTTTTTCGTCGCGCTGAACATTTTGCGAAAGTCCGGGAAAGCTCGGACGTAAACCTCAACGGGACAAGCCTTTAGCTGTACATACAAAACCGCCAGTACAAAATGTTCCTGCGGGAACACTTCTCCACTTTGCAGGGATGACAAAACTGAGATGTCTTAGCTGCGCTTGTAGACCAGCTTCAGGGTGTCGGCTTGCAGGATGCGCTGGATCTGGGTGCGGGCGTGGACGGACCACGGGCCGGCGGTGTCGAGCTTGACGTAGGCTTGCCAGTGTTTGAGGGCCTTGCGCGGCTCGCGCAATTTTTCGAAGGCCAGGGCCAGATTGTAGTGCGCGTCGGCGTAGGTGGGAGCCAGCTGCAGCGCGGTCTTGTAGGTCTGGATGGCTTCGTGGACGCGTCCGGTTTCGTCGAGCACGTTGCCGAGGTCGAAGTAGGCCAGGGCATACCGCGGATCGGCTTCGAGCGCGGATCGGTAATGCTTTTCCGCGAGGTTGAAATCCTGGCGGTTGTAGTAGAGCGTGCCCAGGTTGATGTGGGCGGCGGCGTGGACGGGTTCGATATCGAGCACGCGCTGGTAGGCGGCGATGGCCTCGGTTTGCGTGTTGGGATCTTCTTCGAGGGCGATGCCGCGGGCGAACCAGCCGGCAGCTTCGTCTTCGCGGGGATGCGGATCGGATCTTCTGACGGGCGTGCTGGTGATGATTTTTTCGCGGGTGGAGAGGCTGGAGAAATCCATGACAAACTGGCCGGCGATGGGCTCGAGCAGTTTGCCTTCGTGACGGAAAGCCACACGGTGATTATTCGTGGAAGACGCTCCGGATTCCTGCAGCGGATTCTCAACGCCGGCAACGCGTTTGCGCATGGCTTCGAGCGACTGGCGGATGACTGCGGGGCGCACGCTCATGGCGCAGAGGTCGCGGACTTTCTTGATTTCCAGCAGATCGGAAAATGAATAGGCTTCGGAAGACGCTACCAGGCCCGCTCGCTCCCAGTTCGCCAACTGGCGCGGGCTGATGTGAAGAATTCTGAGTAAATCGGTTCGGCTATACACAGTGTCCTGCAACGTCCTTGCGATGCGGCTGCGGAGCGCAGGGACGCTCCGCGTAATTATCCGCAAATCGCGCGGCGAACGCAACTGCGAACCTGTTGGTAAGCTGTGGAGAACCTGGTTGATTCACATGCAGCGGGAATGGTGCAACGCGGTCCTGCCTTGGGTTACACCGTCACGGCGACCTTCTGGTACTCCTCGTAAGTGCCTTTGAAGTCGGTGATTTTGTGGTCGCTTTCGAAGTGCCAGATGCGGGTGGCGACTTCGTCGATCAGATCATGATCGTGGGTTACAAGAAAAACTGTTCCGTGATAACGCTGCAGCGAGATGTTCAGCGCGTTGATAGCTTCGAGATCCAAGTGATTCGTGGGCTCGTCGAGCACCAGAACGTTGGGCTTTTGCAGCATTAGCTTGCAGAAGAGGATGCGCGCGGCTTCGCCGCCGGAGAGCACGCTGGTGGACTTCGTCGCTTCCTCGCGGGCGAAAAGCATCTGGCCGAGCAGTCCGCGGATTTCCTCGCTGACGGCTTGCGGGGCCCACTGATGGAGCCAGTCGAGCACCGTCATGCCGCCTTCGATGAGGCTGCGGTGGTCCTGTGCGAAATATCCGATGGAGGCTTCGTGACCCCAGATCACCTTGCCGGCGTCGACGAACGGGCCGGCGTATCCGCTGACCTTGCGCAACTCGGCTTCGGGGGTGGTGGGAGAATTCGCCAAGAGCGCGTTTAATAGCGTGGTCTTGCCGGCTCCGTTGCGACCCATGAGCGCGATTTTTTCGCCGCGGAGGATGCTGGCGGTGAAGTCGCGAATTACTTTCTTGTCGTCGTAAGCTTTGGCCAGATGCTCGACTTCGAGAATGTGCTTGCCCGACGGACGCTTCTGTTCGAACTTGATGAAGGGACGCTGGATGTTTGACCGCGCTAGTTCGGTTACCTGCAAGCGCTCGACTTCCTTGCGCCGCGATTGCACCTGGCTTGAGCGCGTGCCGGCGGCGAATCTCTGGATGAATTCGTTTAGCTGGGCAATCTTTTTTTCGCGCTGCGCGTTGGCCGATTCGATCTGCGAGCGGACCTGCGTTTTGGCGACCACCATGTCATCGTAGGTTCCGGTGTAGGTGATGATGGTTTCGTAATCGATGTCGGCGATGTGAGTGCAAATGCTGTTGAGAAAATGGCGATCGTGCGAAATGGTGATGACGACGCCGTCGTAGACGTTGAGAAATCCCTGGAGCCAGTGAATCGAATCCAAGTCGAGGTTGTTGGTGGGCTCGTCGAGCAGCAGGGCCTGGGGATGGCCGAACAGGGCCTGCGCCAGCAGTACGCGGACTTTTTGTCCGCCTTGCAACTCGCTCATTTTGCGGACGTGTAACTCGTCGGAGATGTCGAGGCCTTGCAGAAGGATTGCGGCATCGCTCTCGGCGGTGTAGCCGTCTTCTTCGCCGACGATGCCTTCGAGTTCGCCGAGCTTCATGCCGTCTTCGTCGGTCATGTCGTGCTTGGCGTAGATAGCGTCGCGTTCCTGGATGGCGGTCCAGAGGCGCTTGTTGCCCATGACGACGGTGTCGATCACGCCGAAGGCATCGAAGGCGAATTGATCCTGACTCAAGACGCCGAGCTTTCGCGGACGCACCACCGTGCCTTTTTGCGGCTCGAGCTCGCCGCTGAGCAGCTTCATGAACGTGGACTTGCCAGAGCCGTTGGGTCCGGTTAGACCGTAACGCTTGCCCGGCGTAAACGCCGTGGAGACTTCTTCAAACAGTATTTTGGCGCCGTAGCGCATGGACACATTGCTGACTGAAAGCATGATTTCTGGTTTCTCTTCTTTGGCTTCTACGATTGGCTTCTACAGGGAAGCTTCTTCAGGAAGCTTTCTTCTGGAACTGCGGGGAATTTCCGCCAAAACGGTACGCAGCTGGTGTTACTAGAATATCATGCGCGTCTCGATTGACGCGTGCGCGGGTTTCGCTTGCCCACTGCACCTTAGAACTCGAAGTATGCCGCGGTTCGCCGCGAACCGCCGTCGGTGCCCGTAGCCGGGAGCAAACCTACCACGCCCCGCAGATTCTCCCACGCAGCCTCGTTCAAGGCTGGGTCTGCGCTGACCAGGTCGCGGATCATTTGCCACGCGGCGATGTTGAGAGCGCCTTCCGGGGGAGGGCCCATGGCCAGCGAGACGGAGCACTGAGGGCAGAAACAGATGCGCTGGGCCGACGACTTTTGCCGCGGCCTGACTCCGACCGTCTGCGCAAACATGTACATGGCGACAGATTTCTGTCCTGCTTCGATCTCGCGGTTGCAACGCAGACAGCAAAGATTTTCCAAAAGGTGCACCTGCGGCCGAATGCGGCCGAAAAAGGATAGTGTCTCCCCGGCCCGCCGCGGCACAAGTATGAAGAAGGATTCCTGAACCCAGAATGGGCGGGCGGTCAGCGGACGCTATCTCATAAATCCTTGATCGTGTGGACACGAGCGAAACCTCAGAGGCTGAAGCCCGGGTCGCCGGCAAGTGGGTGGCACGGCTGAAGCCGTGCCCTTCCCAAAACCATTTATGAGATAACTTCTAGACGCCGCGCTACACAAGAGCCCATTCTCAGGCGCGACGCGGGGAACCAAGTTGTGTTCTAGCCAGAGGCGAAGGGGTTGGTGCACTCTGCTGAAATGCGCGCTGCGGAATTCCATTTGCTGAATGTCCGGTCCTTGAGCGAGAAACGGAACAGAACCTACGCGCCGGGAGCGAAGTTCTTTCAACTATCCGAGTTGCGGCGCCTGCGGAGATCGGAACAGGTTGCAGCCGTCTGCTACCGCGTACGCGGGAAAGCGATTGAATTTTTATTAGTCCAGACCCGCGGAGGGCGCTGGATTTTCCCCAAAGGCAGCGCTGAGCCCGGATTAACTCACGCGCAGGCGGCTGCGCTCGAGGCCTTCGAAGAAGCTGGAGTTCATGGGCGCATCGAAGAAGCTTCGTTTGCTCGCTACGTTCGACGCCGGCGCGCGGACCCGACCGAAGCAGGTGAGGTCGAACTCACGGTCAAAGCCTATTTGTGTGAGGTGCTTTGGCTCGACTCGCCGCAGGAGCTGGATCGGTGTCCCACCTGGTTTTCTGCCGAGAAGGCGATGCGTCGGTTACGGGACGACCGAGCCACACATTACGGAGCCGAACTGGTTCGTATCGTTGAGAGCGCCGTCAAACGCATTCAGCGGGTGCACTCCGGGACGAGTACGTTTGTCGATTCCGCGCAGGTTGGCTCCAGGCAGAAGGTGCAGTTCATCAACAGCGGCGCACAGGCCCACGCCAGACGCAAAACCAAGTTCGCTTGAGGGACCGCAAAGTTCGCGCCTGTTGCCTGAGTCGGCCCACATCGCGGGATAGCTAGAAGCTATCTCATAAAATCCTCGGAGGCGTTGGGAAGGAGCGAAGCCTCAGAGGCTAAAGCCAGAAATCCCGGGCGGCAGGACGGCACGGCTGAAGCCGTGCCCTTCCCAATTCTTATTTCCCAAATCTTATTTATGAGATGACTTCTGGTAACCCGGAGTCGAACCTCATTTCTGCGCGGCGGGCCGACCGGTGGCTTCGATCAATTGCTGGACCGGAGCGGCCACCATGAGCAACAAGTCCGCTTGGCGTTTTTTTGCATTCTCGACCATCGCTGATTGCTGCGTCTTCCACGAGTCTGGGGCTGGCTGGGATTTGTCGAGATAGTCGAGGGCTTGCAGGCCGGCGGCGCCCAGGGCGGAGAGGCTCGCTGAGAGAGGTGTGACTTCCTGCAGCAGGAACGACTGGCCGAGAAGCGGGCTCAGTTTGGCGTCATTGTCGCGCCAGAGTGCAAGATAAGTTCTGAGTTGCGCTTCTATGGCCTGGTCTTTGTTGCCACTTTGCACAAACGTTTGCACGAGGTTGCTGAAATTTCGCGCTACGTCGCTCTCGGGATAGACGGCGTCGATCATGCGATTGAGGGGAGCGTGGAAGTCGATGGGGCCTTTTGCATCGTCCCAGCGGTTGTAGTCTTTGACGGGCTCGACTACATCGGCCAGCACGCGCAGGGCGGAAATGTCTTGCGAGCCGGCCATGCGCTGCAGCATTTGCGTGCGCGCCGATCTGTGAGTCAGGCCCAACCACTCGAGGTTTAAGCTGACGGCGTTGAGTCTGGTGTACATCGAGTCCACATCTGTGATTTGCTGAGGAGACCACAGGCGCTCGGCGATGGCCGCGTTGCGCGGCCAGATGTGGGAATCGATGTTTTCGGGAGTGACCCACTCGGCCCACTGGCAGGCCTCGCCGCCGAGGATGCGCTTCTGTTCTTCGGGATTCAGATTCGCGGCCTCACCACTCATGGGATCGACGGCATAGTGCCGCGCTGCCGGCCACATCAGGTCGAGGTAGTAACCGAAGGAGAGCAGGCCGCTATAGCCTTGCTTCGCGGCTTCGGCAAGCGATTTCTGGCCGCGCCAGGATTGCACCGTGATCGTCTTTGGCAAATCGGGATGCAGGATCTCGTCCCATCCGATCATTGTTTTGTGATTCTTGGCCACGATTTTTTGCAGGCGTTGGTTGAAGTAGGCCTGCAGGTCCTGATTGTTTTTCAGGTTGTGGGCATGAATGAAGGCCTGGATTTTCGGATTGGCGTCCCACTGCTTGCCGTCGACTTCGTCTCCGCCAATGTGAAAATAGGCGTCGGGAAAAAGCTTCGCCATTTCTGCAATGAATTTTTCGAGGAATTTATAGGTCGACTCCTGCGTGGGATCCATGATGGGGTCAATGCCGCCGCCCTCGAGCGTGTAGGGGCCTGACCCGCTGGACAACTCGGGATAGCCGAGGAACCAGGAGCGGCTGTGTCCGGGAATGTCGAACTCGGGCATCACGCGAATGCCGCGATCGTGGGCGTAGGCGATGAACTCGCGGATTTCGTCCTGCGTGTAGAAAAGGCCGTCGGAACCCATGCCGGTCAGCTTGGGGAATTTCTTGCTCTCGACGCGGAATCCCTGATCGTCGGAAAGGTGCCAGTGGAGGACGTTCATCTTCACGGCTGCCATCGCGTCGAGGTTGCGCTTGAGGACATCGATGGGCGTGAAGTGACGGCTGACGTCGATGAGCAGGCCGCGCCACGGGAAGCGGGGCTGGTCTTTGATGGTGACTGCGGGAACGGAGAATCCAGTGGCGGAAGGTTGGACTAATTGCAGGAAAGTCTCGAGGCCATGTAAGACGCCCAGCGGGGTTGGGGCGGTGAGCTTCGCGCCGGAATCGGTGATGGTCAGCTCGTAGGATTCATCTTCGCCGAGTTTTTGGACTGACTCGCGGCCGTGGTCGGCGTGGATCTGCAAAGTCGGATTCGTGGCGCCAGTTTTGGGGCGGAACGGGATTCCGGTCTGCTTTGAAAGATGAGACTGAAACCTGCGCACACCGCTGTCCAGGGAAGCATCATGAAAGCCTGTAACCGCAACCGAAAACGACTGGTCGATGAGCAACTGCCCTGCGCCCGGCTGAACATTGGCGGGCATGGGCATGAGGTTGAGCTGTGGTTGGGGCTGGGCAGTGGAGGCTGTGGCAATCAAAGCGATTACGGTCACGATAAGTGGGGTTCGCATGGTCGTTGGAAAGAATGTATCAGACTCGCGTGAGTAGTTGGTCTTGCGAACGCCTTTATGCGCCGCAGCCCCTGTCAGGTGGAAAGGGATCCTTCGACTCCGCAGGCCGATTCGCGATGCGAATCGGTCTGCTGCGCTCAGGATGACAAGTCTCTCTCAAGCGCAAGAAACGCTCTCTCAACCGCAAGAAAAACTCAATGGCCGCCGGCGAGTTCGCGGACGATGGCGCCTACGAACTGTTTGGCGTCGCCGAAGAGCATCAGGGTGCGGTCGAAGTAGTAGAGAGGGTTGTCGATGCCGGCGAAGCCGGGGCTCATGCTGCGCTTGATGACCATGACGGTGTGGGCTTTGTCGACGTCGAGGATAGGCATGCCGAAGATGGGGCTGGACTGGTCGGTGCGCGCTGCGGGGTTGGTGACGTCGTTGGCGCCGATGACGAGGGCGACGTCCGTCTGCGGGAAGTCGCCGTTGATTTCGTCCATTTCAATGAGGCGGTCGTAGGGAATGTCGGCCTCAGCGAGCAGAACGTTCATGTGGCCGGGCATGCGTCCGGCAACGGGATGGATGGCGAAGCGGACGTCGACGCCTTTCTTGGTGAGCACGTCGTAAAGCTCGCGAACTTTGTGCTGCGCCTGCGCGACGGCCATGCCGTAGCCGGGGACGATGACGACTTTATTGGCGGCGGCCAGGATGGCGGCGGCTTCTTCGGGAGTGGCGCTGCGAACGGGCTTGGCTTCTGCTCCTCCGGCGGCGGCGGCTTGCACCTGGCCGAAGGCTCCGAAGAGGACGTTGGTGAAGGAGCGGTTCATCGCCTTCGACATGATGACGGAGAGGATGAGGCCGGAGGATCCGTCGAGCGCGCCGGCGATGATCAGGAGTTTGTTGTTGAGCACGAATCCCATGGCGGCGGCGGAAAGGCCGGCGTAGGAATTCAGGAGGGAGATAACCGTTGGCATATCAGCGCCGCCGATGGGGATGACCAGCAACACGCCGAAGACAAGAGAGACGCCAACGATCAGCGGGAAAAGCTGCTTCGCCTCCGGATGCAGCACCAAGTAAACTGCGCTGCCGATAGCTACGATGAAGAGCAGGAGGTTGACGAGGTTCTGGCCTTTATAGGTGATGGGACGCTGGGGAAGAATCTCTTGTAATTTTCCCGCGGCCATCAGGCTGCCGGTGAAAGTCAGGCCGCCGAGGATGACCTCCATGGAGAGCACGGACAATCCGAACTTGGAGGCGTTCTGGGTTCCGAGATAAAACTCGGCGGTGCCGACTAACGTGACGCACAGCGCGCCGAAAGCGTGGCTGAGGGCGGTCCGCTGCGGGACTGCGGTCATCTGCACCATGCCGAGCGGGACGCCGATGCCGCTGCCGAGCACGAGCGCGATGACGATCCATTTGTAGTCGACGATGCCGTGGTGGAGAAGCGTGCCGGCGATGGCCAGCACCATGCCGATCTCGCCGGCCCAGATGCCGTGGCGGGCGGTGGTGGGCGAGCTCATCCACTTCAGCGACAGAATGAAAAGCGCGCTGGCGATGAGGTAGATAATTTCGATTAAGGTTTGGCTTGCGGCTAACTCGGTCATGTTGGCTTTAAATCGTTTTTGCTTCGAATCGGTTTTGCTTTACGCCAGTTTTGTGTTGAATCCGCTATTTCTTTACCGGACGGCTGGTCTTGAACATTTTCAGCATGCGGTCGGTGATGAAGAATCCGCCGACCACGTTGCTGGTGGCGGCGACGATGGCGATCACTCCGAGGACGGTCGCAAAGGAGCTCTTTTTCTCTCCGACAAGAACAATCGCGCCGACGACGGCGATGGCATCGAGGGCGTTGGTCAGCGACATGAGAGGAGTGTGCAGCAATGGCGACACGTGGCGGATGACTTCGAAGCCAATGAAAGCCGCCAGCATGAAGACGAACAGCGCGTCGATTAGATTGGAACCCATGTGCTCCCTCGTTTTCCTTTGTGCTGTCATCCTGAGCGGAGTCGAAGGACCCTATCACGCTTGCAGCGCCTAAAATATCTCAAGGCGCTCGCACCGTGACCCCGAGCACCGTAAGAACTCCCCGCTGCACCACGAATGCTTCGTGGCGTTATAGAGATTCTTCGACTGCGCAAGAGTTCGCTTTGCGAACTCTTGCTCCGCTCAGGATGACAAGTCTAAAAAACTATCCGCCTGCCGGGGCTAACGCCGGCAGCTTGAAAAATTCTCGGACGCGGGCGTTCACCACTTCGCCGCCTTGCGTGACCATGGTCTCGCGGATGATTTCGTCTTGCGTGTTCAGTTGCAGTTTTCCGTCTTTTACAAGGTACAGCAGAAATGTCGTGACGTTGCGGGCGTACATCTGGCTGGCGTGATACGGGACGCTGCTGGCGAGATTGATCGCGCCGATGATTGACACGCCGAACTCTTTCACGGTTTCTCCGGTGCGGGTGAGTTCGCAGTTGCCGCCGCGTTCGGAGGCGAGGTCCACGATTACGGAGCCGGGAGCCATGCCTTTGACCATGTCCGCCGTGATGAGCACCGGAGACTTCTTGCCCGGAATCACGGCGGCGGTGATCACAACATCGCTGTCGGCGACCACGCGGGTCAGGAGTTCGCGCTGTCTAGCGTAGAAGGTCTCGTCCTGGGCGGTGCCGTAGCCACGGGCGTCTTGCGCGTTCTGGGCTTCGATGGGGAGTTCGACGAAGCGTCCGCCGAGGCTCTGGACCTGTTCTTTGGCGGCGGGGCGCATGTCGTAGGCCGACGAGACGGCGCCCAGGCGGCGGGCGGTGGCGATGGCTTGCAGGCCGGCCACTCCGGCACCGATGACGAAGATGCGCGCGGGAGTGATGGTGCCGGCGGCCGTGGTCATCATGGGGAAGACCCGCAGCGAAGTTTCGGCTGCGAGCAGGACAGCTTTGTAGCCGCAGATTGTGCCCATGGAGGAAAGGACGTCCATGCTTTGGGCGCGGGTGGTACGGGGCATCAGTTCGACCGAGAAAGAAGTGACGCCGGCTTGCGCGATCTGCTGCACGATTTCGGCAGAGCCCATGGGGCGCAGGAATCCGATGAGAGCCTGGCCGCGGCGGAGAAGAGGTAGATCGGCCTTACCCGTAAGATCGTTGGAGCCGTAGCAGAGGACCTGGACGATTATGTCCGCGGTGCTGAATACGGAGGCGCGGTCAGGCAAAATCTTGGCGCCTTTTTCGGCGTAGAGCGCATCTGGGTAGCCGGCCGCTTCTCCGGCGCCTGATTCGATTACAACTTCCAGCCCAGCTTTGGCGAGATTTGGGATTACCACGGGAACCAAGGCCACGCGACGCTCGCCCGGGTAGCTTTCTTTTGGCACTCCAACAATCACGCGGCTTTGATCCTTTCGATTGAGGTGTTAGTTTTGCGATCCGACTACGGCGCGGCGTTGCCCTCGACTCGGCCTCAGCATCTGAAGCAACAACCTCGCGATCCTTTCATGAGCATGGCGTGGTTTCTGTGACGGGCGTCACGTGGCTTAGTCAAATCATCACAGACCTGCGCCTCGGAGTGACTGCGTCCGTAGCGACCACGACTCGGCTCCTTAAGTGTGAACCGAAACAGTAACAGATCGGCGGAAAGCTGAAAAGATGGGCTGGTGCGCCTGATGGAAGCGTTTAGCCACCAAGAACACAGAAGAGCCGGGAGGAAACGCGATTTGGCTTTCGCGCGATTACGTGAGGCGCTGCTGGCAAATTGCACAGGTCCTTCGCTTCGCTCAGGATGACAAGCATTTAGGAAAACTGCACCGCAACCGGATTCTGCGTGCGTTTTGGAATTGTAGTGTGTTGATGTTAACTTAACGACTCAGCGCCGCGACTCAGATTGGCCAGCGAGCTCCCTACGTGACTTCTGAACTCCGAGAATGGCTTAACCTAATCATTCGGTGGTTCCACGTGTTCGCGGGAATCATGTGGGTCGGCCAGACTTATTACTTCACGTGGCTCGATGGCCAATTTGGAAAACTGGGGAAGGATGCGGCGGAGAGCGCAGTGCCTTCGCAAGTCTGGATGGTGCACAGCGGCGGCTTCTACACGGTAGAAAAAAAGAGTTCGCTGAGCGTGGGACCCGAGCAGGTGCGCTGGTTCCGGTGGGAAGCGCTGATGACCTGGCTGAGCGGGATTGCGTTGCTTTTTCTGGTTTACTACTCGAGCAGCGGGCTCATCGATCCGGACGTCGCCGATATTTCGCAGGGACGGGGCATCGCCATCGGACTGGCCGTTCTCGCGGGCGGGTGGTTGGTTTACGATTTGGCGCTGAAGTCACCGCTGGGTAAATCGGAAAGTGGATTCGCGGCGTTTGCGATTCTCATGATCGCTGCAGTTTCATGGGGACTGCTGCACGTATTCAGCGGGCGGGCGGCCTATATTCACGTGGGCGCGATGATGGGTACGATCATGACGTTGAACGTGTGGATGCGGATTCTTCCGGCGCAACGGAAGATGATCGCGGTGGCGGCCGGGGGCGGCAAGTTTGACGCGTCGCTGGGCGCTCAGGCGAAGCTGCGGTCGAAACAAAATACGTTCATGGCGGTGCCTGTCGTTTTTATTATGATCAGCAATCATTTTCCGGTGGCAACTTACGGGAATACGCACAATTGGGCGGTGCTGGTTGCGTTGGTTGTGGGCGGGTTCGCGGCGGCGGCGATTATCCGCAAGGCCTGACGTTTGTGGTGGCGACAAAGACCTGGTTGTGACGAACCTTGTCGCGACGAACCTGGTTGCGACAAACCTGGTTGCGACAAAAACATGGATGAACTCGATTACGCTGCGATGCTGGCGGTGGCGCTGGCGGAAGCGCGGAAGGGGCTGGCGGAGGGCGGAATCCCGATTGGCGCTGCGATTTTTGACGCAAGCGCGAAACTCATTGGCGCCGGGCACAACCGGCGGGTACAGAACGGCGATCCTTCCCTGCACGGCGAAACCGACGCGTTCCGCAACGCGGGACGGCAACGCAGCTATCGCAAGCTGATCATGGTGACGACTCTGGCTCCGTGCTGGTACTGCAGCGGGCTGGTGCGGCAGTTTGGCTTTCAGACTTTGGTAGTCGGCGAAAGCCGTAATTTTCTGGGCGGGCTGGATTGGCTGCGGTCACTGGGCGTGCGCGTGATCGATCTCGATTCCAAGGAATGCGCGGCCCTGCTGGCCGGCTACATTCACGCCCATCCCGAGGTGTGGCACGAGGACATTGGCGAAGAGTAGGTGGATATGAAACTCGACAAACAGTTATTGAAGTCTCTTCCCAAGGTGCTGTTGCATGAGCACCTGGACGGCGTGCTGCGCCCGAAAACGGTTATTGAACTGGCGCGCGAGGCGAAATACACGGAACTTCCTACGGAAGATCCGGAGGCGCTGGCGGAATGGTTTTTCCGGGGCGCGAACCAGGGAAGCCTGGGCAAGTATCTGGAGGGTTTTGCGCACACGATCGCGGTGATGCAAACGGAAGAAGCGTTGGAGCGGGTGACTTATGAGCAGGCGGAGGATCTCAGCCGGGACGGCGTGGTTTACTTTGAAAGCCGATTCGCGCCTGTGTTCCATACTCGCAAGGGATTGACCCACCAGCAGATTGTGGCCGCGGTGCTGAAGGGATTGGAACGCGGACGCAAGGATTTTGGAGTGCGATCGGGGCTGATCATTTGCGCGATGCGCAACATGAATGTGTCGCTGGAAATGGCGGAACTCGCGGTTGACTTCCGCGAGCGCGGGGTGGTGGGCTTCGATCTGGCGGGAGAAGAAGGAGGTTATCCTCCGAAGAAACATGTGGAAGCATTTCATTACATTCAGCGAGAGAACTTCAACATTACGGTGCACGCGGGTGAGGGCTACGGGAAGGAGTCGATCTGGCAGGCGATTCAGTACTGCGGGGCACATCGCATTGGACACGGCACGCGGCTGATTGATGACATCGCGGTAAAGGACGGCAAGGCGGTCAATTTGGGCGACCTGGCGCAGTACGTTCTCGACAAAAGAATTCCGCTGGAGATTTGCCTGCTGAGCAATGTGCACACTGGCGCGACGCCGAGTCTGGCGGAGCACCCGTTCAAGATTCTTTACCAGGAAAAGTTTCGCGTGACTCTTAATACCGATAACCGGCTGATGAGCCGCACTTCCATGACACAGGAATTCGAGGCTGCGGCGGCGACGTTTGGCTTGACGGTGAATGATTTCGAGAAGATCACAATCAATGCGATGAAGAGCGCTTTCTTGCCGTACGATCAGCGGATTGAGTTTATCTACTCGATTATCAAGCCCGGTTATGCCGGCATCCGTAAGTCCGCGGGCTAGACTTCATGCGCGATTTCATTCCCTGGTTCATTCCCGGATCGATTTTTCTCCTGTGTGTTTCGAGTCTGCTATGCGCGCAGACTACGACACAGACTTCGCAGATTCACGTTAAGGTTGTGGTGGTCACCATGTTCGAGCGGGGCGAAGACACGGGCGACGCGCCCGGGGAGTATCAGCTTTGGGTGGAACGCGAGCACCTTGACCAGATTCTTCCGCTGCCCTCCGGGTATCACCACGTGCGCATGAACAAAGACGGAGTGCTCGGAATGGTGACGGGAGTGGGAACGGCGAAGGCTGCGGCGTCGGTGATGGCGCTGGGCCTCGATCCGCGATTTGATTTGTCGAAGGCATACTGGATCGTCGCTGGAATTGGCGGCGGAGATCCGGCGGATGTGTCGGTTGGGTCGGCGGTCTGGGCGGATCACGTGATTGACGGCGATCTGGCGTTTGAGATTGATGCGCGTCAGATTCCTGCAGAATTGGCCGACTGGATATTTGCCGCTGCGCAAGGGTACACCTTACGAGCAACCTGTCAGCGACGAGTATGGCGAGGCTTACACGCTGAATTCGGAACTGGTGGGTTGGGCGTTTCGGCTGACGCAGGATGTGCCGCTGGCGGATTCCGATTCGTTGCGGAAATCGCGGGCGCGGTTTGTCGGGTTTCCGAATGCGCTGAAGCCTCCGTTTGTGGCGAGAGGCGATACGCTTTCGGCGAGCACGTTCTGGCATGGCTCGAAGATGGATGAATGGGCCAATGCCTGGACTCGCTATTACACCGGCAGCAAAGGAAATTACATGGTCGCGGCGATGGAGGATTCGGGCACGCTGCAGGCGCTCACTTTTCTGAACCAGGCTGGGCGCGTTGATCTGCGGCGCGTGCTGGTGCTGCGCACGGTGAGCAACTACGATCGCGAAGCGCCGGGCGTGCCTGTGGCGGAGAGTTTGCAGGAGATGGTTTCGGGAAACTACTCGGCTTATATGCCGGCGTTGGAGGCGGCGGAGACGGTAGGCGACAAGGTGGTGCGGGATATTGTGGAACATTGGGCGGAGCGGGAGTCTGCGATTCCACATGGGCCGTAGAGGCCATCTCGCAAATCCTTGGCGGTTGGGCAGGAGCGAACCCTCAGGGGCTAAAGCCCTACTGATTCTGGCGAGGTGACGCGGCGCTGAAAGCGCCGCTCTTCCACGTCACCGCACGCTTGCCGTACAAGTACATGCTTGCCACGTTATCGCTCGATCAAGCGGCTAGCGCCGCCAAGGTTTCTGCCAGCACCAAAACTCCTCTAGCGATATCTTCTGGCGAAGCGTATTCGTCGGGACGATGGCTGTATCCGTTGCGGCATGGAATAAACAGCATGGCGACGGGAGCGATGCGCGACATGAAAAGTGAATCGTGATAGGCGCGGCTGACCATGGGAAGAAAATTTAATTGGTGCTTGCGGCAGGATTCGGAGAGAGCTTCAACGATTTCGGGAGCACTGGCCGCGGGAGCGTCGGCATTCAGCAACTCGGTATTGATGGAAACCTGGCGCTGGCTGGAGATGGCTTGGACGGCTTGTTGCATAGAGTCAATCACAGCATCGCGGCGCTGAAGATCGGTGTCGCGGATATCGGCGCTGAGATGAACGCGGCTGGGAATGCTGTTGACGGCGCCGGGAAAGACTTCGCATATTCCAACCGTGGCCACGGTATCCGCCGCGCCGCTGGTGCGGGTGGCAGTTTCGATGGCCAGAATTAATTCGGCGGCCGCGCAAAGGGCGTCGCGGCGGTCGAGCATGAGAACGCCGCCAGCGTGGCCTCCGGCGCCTTCGAGAGAGATGCGAAAACTTGCCGGGGCAGCGATTTGCGTGACTACGCCCAGCGGAATTTTCTCGCGTTCGAGCAAGGGGCCCTGCTCGATGTGTAATTCGACGAACGCTTTGTAGTAGTCAGCCGGTAACTTTACTTGTTCGAGTTCGCCTGGCATCCCTGCCTGGCGGCGAACTTCTTCGACCGTGGCGCCGGACTTGTCTGTTAGTTTTCTCGCGGCATCGGGAGAGAGCGTGCCGGAGAGAAGCCGGCTGCCCAGGCATCCGATTCCGAAACGCGTGGGTTCTTCCGCGGTAAAAATCAGCAGCTCAATCGGGTGCGTGGGACGAAATCCCGATTGCTGAAGCGCGCGGATGGCTTCGAGGCCGCCCAGGACGCCGACTACGCCGTCATATTTTCCGGCATTCGGAATGGCGTCGATGTGGGAGCCGGTGCCGACGAGCTGCGCAGATGGGTTGGAGCCGTTCCAGCGCGCGAAGGTGTTGCCGATCGCGTCCTGGCGGAGCGTGAGACCCGCTGCCTCGCAGCGTGATTTCATCCAGGCTCGCGCTTTGAGATCGGCGGGAGTGAAAACAATTCGCGTTACGACTGGGGGTTCGGCTTCAGAAATCAAGCCCAGCGCTTCGATCTCGGACAGGAGGCGATTTTGATCGATTTCGATGGCGAGGTGCATGGTCACGTTTATAGTTATTTTTCTGGCAGCGGATGCCGGTTCCAATCTTTGTAGATGAGATATTTTGCCGGCACTTTGCCGATCGCTCCAAACCACTGCGGGCACCACGGGCCCATCCAGATGAAATCGCCCGCGGTTACTGGATACCAGGAATCTCCGAGGCGGTAGATGCCGCCACCCTCGAGCATGAGGAGCCCGTGTTCCATGACGTGCATCTCGACCATGCTGAGCGCGGCGCCCGGTTGATAAACCATGGTGTTGACCGCGAAATCGAACTTCATTTCATCGGGAAGCAGGCATTTGACCTGCAGACCGGGATCGTCGTTCAGAGGATGCGACGGAATGGCGTCCTCGCTGGAGATGACCGGCTGCGGCGGTTTGGTGGATGCCAATGCCTGGTAGCGTTTTTCAATCACGGCTACGCGGCTGGTTTGCGCCGCAGTCACCCTGTGAGCAGAACCTTCGGGCAAGTATGCATAGCCGCGGGGGCCGAGTTCGCTCCTTTTGTTTCGCCCCTTCACGTGCACGCTGCCATCGATCACATATACGAAACGTTGTGCGGTCGTGGTGCCCAGTTCCCCGCCCGCTTCGAATTCGGCGGTGTATTGCGTGAACTTCGCGCCCAGCGCGGGGGCGACGTGCACGACGGCGGTGCATGCCTTCATCCCTGGCAACGGAGTGCGCACAAAAGTGTCGGCGGTTAGCAGCAGGTGATTTCGCTGTTGCGAACTTCGAGTGTGGCCAAGATTTTGCACGTCACGTCCTTTTCAAGAATTCGGATGAGGAGGCCAGGCGGCGGAGCAAATGCATTCCGCATTCGATTGCCTTCTCGACGTCCTCCACGATAACGGATTCGGCGGGGTCGTGGCTGATGCCGCCGGGCGTCCGCAAGAAGATCATGGCGGCAGGGAACTTTTTCGGCGAGAATCATGGCGTCGTGACCGGCTCCGCTCGTCATGCGGTGCGGCTCGCATCCGGCCTGGCGGATTGCCTCTTCGATTTGATTGACGAGAAATGAATCCATTGCGACGGCTCGCTGATTCAGCAACAGGTTTCGGCACACCGAGAGTCCGCGGTGTTGGGCAATTTCTGCGGACTTGCGGATGAGGTCGTCCACGGCGCGGATGCGGACTTCGTTGGAGCTGTGGCGAACATCGAGGGTGAGCAGCGTTTCGCCGGCGATGACGTTGGTGGCGCCGGGTTTGGCTTCGATTTTGCCCACGGTTGCGACCAGGCCCGGAGTGCTCTGCGCCAGATGCTCGACCGCCGAAATCCACTCCGCGGCGGCCGCGATACTGTCGCGGCGAAGATGCATGGGGGTGGTGCCCGCGTGGTTGGCGCGGCCGACAAATATAAACTCCAACCGGCTTTGCCCGGCGATGGCCTCGACCACACCCAGGGGACGCTTCAGGGTCTCGAGCACCGGGCCTTGTTCGATGTGAAACTCCAGGTATGCGAGCGTATTCGCGGGGACGTGAGCTTCGGAAATTCCTTCTGGATGCAACCCGAAATCTTCGATGGCTTGGCGGACGGTTACGGCGTTTGCGTCCTGGCGGTTCAAGAGCTGCTCGTCGAGGCGGCCAACCAGCGCGCGGCTGCCGATGAAAGGCTCTCCGAAACGAACTCCCTCTTCTTCGGAAAAACCGAGCACTTCGATTCCGAACGGAAGCTTGTCTCCATCCAACGCATTCAACAAGGCAACGCTCAGCAGCACACCGAGAGCGCCATCGTAGGCTCCGGCATTTGGCACAGTGTCGAGGTGCGAACCGATCAACAGGCGGGGAGCGCCGGATTGCGCGCTGGGGTAGAAGCCGCGCAGATTCCCGGCGGCATCAATGCTGACGTTTGCGCCCGACGATTGCAGCCACGATGTGATCTCGCGGTGAACCTCGCGCATGGGAGGAGAAAGAAACGTGCGGCGAGTGCTGGCGGGATCTTCGCTGATGCGCGCCAGCTGACGGCAACGTGCGATGACTTGCTCCGCGCTGGCTTTGAATAGACTCAGGCGTCGCGGCTCCTTATTTTCTGCTTCTAGCTGATTCATCGCTGGGTGATTCATGCTGACTGATTTTTGTCGAGAAGGCTTAGCTACCCCGGTACGTCGTATATCCATTTGAACTGAGTAGTAACGGGATGTGGTAGTGCGATTCGCCGTCGCGGACCTGAAACGTAATTTCCACCACCGGATAGAGGCCATCGAGTTTCTGCGCGTTGTAGTAACTTGCGGTATCGAACAGCAAGCGATAAGGTCCCGACGGCAGGGGATGGTCTGGCGGAAGCAGTTGAGCGCAGCGGCCGTCTGAGTCGGTGTGAGCAGACGAAAGCAGATGCCAGACGCCGTTCGCTTCCTGCCGCTCCAACTTCACGGGAACGTGAACCGCGGGCTTGCCGCGTGCCGTGTCGAGAATGTGAGTCGAGATGCGGTTCATTGTTTGCGATTCATTGTTTGCGGTTCGTTATCCGAGCCACTTCTTCAGGCGAATCTGCGTGATCAGCCGCTGCTGCTCGGCCGCTTCGCGCAGTTCTGTTGGCGCATCATTGTGCAGACGGCGGCGCAGGATCGCGAGAATTTCCGAAGCCGTCTTGCCGGTTGCGCACACGATGAAGATGTGCGGAAAGCGGCGCTCGTACTCGCGATTGCCTTCGGCCAGAGCAATCTTAACAGTGTCGGTGGCATCGGCAACCTTCTGTTGTTCTTGCGCCGGCCATGCCGCGGACTGGGCAGTCGAGGCATGCGTCACAGATTCGCCGATTCGCGGATGACTGCGAAAGGCCTGCAGCCAGTCGGTTTCGTTTAGGCTGAGCCAAATTTCCTCCGAGGCAGCCAGCAGCGCCGCCTGGTTTTCAAGTGGCCGCACGTTCGCCATCCGCGCGGCCCAGGCGGTTGATCCGCAGCAAGGCAGAATCTCATTCTCCGCTTCTTTGCCGGGAAGCTGGTTCCAGCGCTCGAGCACGGCGCTCATCGAGGGTCTCCAGCGTGCAGTCCACCATCTTTCGATTTGTCGGCACGCGAGGCACGCGCGGCGCCCAGGCGATCGAGAAATTCGACGATCAAATTGCCGGCGACGGTGGCACGATAGCGAGCAGTGGAGCGGATATCGTCAATAGGGCTGATTTCCCGGATGGCGGTTTGCCTAGCGAGAGTCAGCAACGTTCGATCGATAACTTTGCCTTGCATTGCTTTTTCTGTCTCGACCAGGCGAAGGGGGACGGGCGCAACGCTTCCCAGAGCGATGCGGACATCTTCGATTCGCGAAGTGTCATCGCCGCTGCTCGACAGCAGCCCCAGACCGGCGATGCATACTTTTGAAATCGCCTGCGCGTTGCGGGCTCCCACCTTGCGCGCGTAGGGAACGTAGTTCGAGAACTTTCGCGACAGGCATATGGTGCGAATTAGTTCGTCGGGCGAGAGTTGCGTCTTTTTATAGCCGGTATGAAAAGCGCGATACGGAAGGCGACGCTCGCCGCGGGCCGAAACCAGAATCAACTCGGCGTCGTAGACCAGCAGGGCTGGTAGCGAATCCGCGGCGGGCGAGGCATTGACGATGTTGCCGCCGATGGTGCCGCGATTCTGGTTGGCGATTCCTCCGGTCCATTGCGCTGCACTGGCCAGCAGCGATAACTCACCTCGGACAACTTCATGTTTGCGCAGATCGGTGTAGGTGCACCCGGCACCGATGCGAATCTCATCCGGCAAAATGTCGATCTGGCGCAACTCGGGAAGATTCCAGATGCTGAGCAATTTTCTTGCGGTCAGCTTTCCCGCGGCGTATTGCACCATCACGTCGGTGCCACCTGCGATCGGGAGCCACGCGCCGGGCTCGGCGGCGAGCAGAGACACGGCGGCATGCAGGCTGCCGGGAGCGACGAGTTGATAATCGGACGGATCGCTTCTCATTATCGCGTGTTCCGGGATGTGTTACGTGACCTGTTAGGCCGATGTCCCGCGGCGGGCTGCCTCCATGACAGCTTCGAAAATCTGCATGTAGCCGGTGCAGCGGCAAAGATTGCCAGAGAGCCCTTCGCGGATATCTTCGAGCGTGGGCTGCGGTTGCTTCTCCAGCAAATGAACCGCGGCCAGAATCATGCCGGGGGTACAAATGCCGCACTGGGTGCCGCCGCATTCGAGAAAAGCCTGCTGCATGCGGCGCGACGGTTCGTGCGCGGCCAGTCCCTCGATCGTAAGGATTGCGGCGTCTTTGGCTTGCAGAACGGGGACCAGACAGCTATTCACCAGCGCGCCGTCCATCAGAACGGAGCATGATCCGCACTCGCCTTCGCCGCAACCCTCTTTTGTGCCGGTCAAGTTGAACTCGTGCCGCAGCACGTCGAGCAGGCGTTCCATGGGATAGACGCGAACCGCCTTGCGTGCACCGTTGACGTCGAGCGACAGTTCGCACTTGCCGTCATCTTTTTTCTCTGGTGATTGGGTCATCGTGTTCCGCCGATGGGTTGAGGTTTGCGTTCGGGCGACGCCTCTGGCGACGCCTCTGAGGTGAGTGTCTCGAAGACGTCCTCGGCGAGCAGCGGAATCGAATTGAACGGAATGCCCAAGGCATCGACAACGGCGTTGACGATGGCGGGCGCGGGACCGTCCATGGGAAGTTCGCCGATTCCCTTTGCGCCGAAGGCGCCGTGAACGTTGCCCAGTTCTTCGAAGAAAACGCGAATAGACGGGAGATCAGCGGAAGTGGGCATGATGTAATTGGTCAGCTGGCCATTTTGCATGCGTCCGTTCTGCCAGATCACTTTTTCATACAACGTCATTCCGATTGCTTGCGCGACACCTCCCGTGATCTGGCCCTCCGCCAGGACCGGATGCAACACCTTGCCGACTTCCTGCAGGGCGACGAAGTCGTCCACCGACACGCTGTAGGTGTTCAAATCGACGCTGACTTCTGCGATGTAAACCGCCCACGCGAATGCGGCGTAGGCTTCGCCACGATATTTTGCATCGTCCCAGAAGACGCCGGGCGGAGCTTCGTAGCGCGCCAGAGAACGAAACGGGCCGTGGGCGGCGACGTAATTGCGGCAGGCGGCACGAAATTCTTCCGGAGAATATGGATCGCCCAGAAGGCCCGCAGCTTGCAGCGTTTGTTTAATCCCCTGAGCAGCGGACTGCACGATTTTTCCGACTACCATCACGGTGCGCGATGCGACTGTGGGACCGCTGTTCGGAACCTCAACCGTATCCGGCTGCGCGACTGCCACGTCTTCATATCTCAGGCCGAGAGTTTCCGCCACGATCTGCGAAAGGACAGTCTTGGTTCCCTGGCCGAACTCGGTGCTCGACACCAGCACCCGCACGGTTCCGTCGGCGCACCCCTCAACGGCTACAAGAGAACTCAGGTAGCGCTCTCCCGAGCCGGTGAACCCTGCGCCGTGAAGGAAAGTGGCGATGCCCATTCCATTCTTTTGGGTGCTGGTTTCGTTCCGCGCAGCGAAGCGTTTTCGTTTGGCCGAGTAGTCCGAGAGTTCGAGCGCGCGATCGAGAAGCTCGTCGAGATCGATGGGTTCGTGAACCGTCTGATCAGTGGTAGTGGTCTGGCCGGTCCTCAGGAAGTTTCGGCGGCGAATTTCGACAGGCGAAATGCCGACTGTTTGTGCGATGCGATCCATGTGCCGCTCCATCGCGAAGAGGCTTTGCGGCGCTCCGAACCCGCGAAAAGCCCCGTGCGGCGGGGCATTGGTGGCGACGGCCTTGGCGCGGATGCGGATGCTGGGCCAGTAGTAAGGACCGCCTGCGTGAATGGTGCCGCGCGAAAGCACGACGGACGACAAGGTGGCGTACGCGCCGCCATCAATCGTGAAGTCGATTTCGCCGCCAAGGATCTTGCCGTCTTTGCTCAGCGCCGTGCGGTGACGGGTGCGCGAGGGATGCCGCTTGGTGGTGGCGACCATGTCTTCCATGCGGTCGTAGATGATCTTCACCGGTCGTCCAGATTTCATAGCCAGGAGCGCGGCGTGCCCGGCGATCATCGAGGGATATTCTTCCTTACCGCCGAACGCACCTCCGGTCTCCATCTGCACGACTCGCACTTTGTCCTCGGGCAGATTGCACAACTTCATCAGAGCCTTGTGCACGTAGTAAGGGCATTGCAGCGAGCCCCACACGGTGATGCCCTGCGCGGGATCGAACGCCGCGATCATTCCGTTGTTCTCGATATAGAGCTGTTCCTGCGCTCCGGTGCGGTATTCGCCTTCTACGATGAAGGCAGCCTGGTCCCAGACTTGATCGACGTTGCCTTTTTCGACCAGGTAGATCTTGAACGTGTTGTCTGAGCCCCAAATAATTTCAGAGCGTTGTTCGCTCTCTTCGATCGTGAAGATTGCCGGAAGAGATTCGTATTCGATTGAAATCGCTGCCACAGCTTTGGGAAGAACATGGCGATCGGGATGGGCGAGCAACAAAATCGGCTCTTCCGGATGATTGACGAATTCGCTGGCCAGACAAGGCTGGTCATCGACGATGAGAGCGATGCAATTCGCGCCGGGGATGTCTTTGGCCGAGACGATTACGAATTCGTCCCACGCGATCCCGGGACCGAAGGTAATCTTCTTGATCTTGCCGCGCGGGACCTGGCTGCGAACGGTGGCGCCGTGAAGCATGTTGGGTAGAGCCATGTCGTCCACGTATCGCGCTTGTCCGGTCACCTTCTCGCGAGCTTCCTTGCGTGGAACCGGCTTGCCGATGATGCGATCATTCGCCATGCGAGTAGATTTCAGTGACGCTGTGGGGAAGACCAAGGTTCCCTTGGGCGGACCTGGGGATGGGATAGTGTATGACAGACGAGGGCAGAAACGCTGGAAGTTTTGGGCGAGACGAGAAACAGGATGACCACGCCCCGAGACCCTAGCGGCGCCACTCCTGGCCGCGAGGTCCAAAGGGAAAGCCGCCTTCGAGGAAAACCGTCGCTCCGCGCAAATACGTTGCCTTCACCAGTCCGCGCAGCCTTTCGCCCATGTAAGGAGAAATCCAATGGCGGTAGTGCAGCCGGTCTTCTGTGACCTTGAACTCAGCATCGGGATCGAACACGACGAAATCTGCATCGTAGCCGGCGGCAAGTCGGCCTTTGCGCGGGCATCCCGCCAGTTTCGCGGGTTCCTCTGCCATCCAGCGGGCGATGTTCTCAAGGTTGAATCCGCGGCGGCTGGCCTCGGTCCACATGAGAGGCAACGCCACCGAAAGACTGGCGATGCCGCCCCACGCAGTTTTGAAGCTGCCCTCTTCGAGATGCTTCATGGCCGGCGGACAGGGAGAATGGTCGGTCGCTACCAGATCGATGGTCTGATCGCGAAGACCTTGCCACAAACTTTCGCGATTATCGCGGCTGCGAATGGGCGGCGCACATTTCGCGAGCGTCGCACCGTCGGGAATAGTTTCGGCGGCCAGGTGCAAATAATGCGGACAGGTTTCCACGGTGACGGGAAGGCCGGCAGAGCGCGCCGTTTGTAGTTCCTCAAGTGCCAGGCCGGTCGCGAGATGAACGATGTGCAAGCGAAAACCATATTCGCGGCAAAGGGCCAGTAAGAGCCGGTTCGCGGCTAACTCCGCTTCATCGGGCCGCGATTGCAGATAGGTTGCGTAGCGCCTCCAATCGGCGCTGGCCAATTTCTCCGTGGCGGCATCGATGTGTCCGGGAAGCTCGGCGTGAACCAGCAGGGGCAGGCGAGTCCGCGCAACGTGCGGCAGCGCCGCCCGCAGTTGCGGCTCGGTAACCATCGTGAAACCGTCGATGCCGGGATGAATTAGAAAGCATTTGAACCCGGGCACACCGGCTGCGGCGAGCGCTTCGATGTCATCCTGGTTATCAGCCACGACTCCGCCCCATGCGGACCAGTCCACCCAGCAGCGCCCTTGTGCTGCGGCGCGTTTCGCCTCCAAGGCGGCGACAGTCGAAGTTGCGGGCAGACAGTTGAGGGGCATATCGACCAGCAGCGTGTAGCCTCCCGCCGCGGCGGCGCGGGTCGCGGTTTCAAAGCCTTCCCACTCGGCGCGCCCGGGATCGTTGATATGCACGTGCGAATCTACGAGCCCGGGAAGAATCGCTGCATCGCCGAAATCATGAACCTCGGCGTGCGCTGGCACCTGTTCTGGGTCGACGACTGCACGAATCTGCTCACCCTCCACGAGTATGGCCGCCGGGCGGGTGTTGCCGGGCGTCACCACCCGCTGCGAGAGGTATGCCTGCAAGCTCAACGATTCACTCCTGATTTCCTGAAGACGCCGAAGCCAAGCGTATCAAACTCTTTCGGAATCTACGCAGTTTGCTTATACTCGTTTCCCAGCCAAGCTGCCGCGAGAGGGTCCAGGTCGACCGCTGCGGCGTGCGGGTCGCGGGTTGCCGCAGCCAGCACACCGACGATTGTTGCTTTACGGAAGTGAACCCATGGACAACCCTTTCATGGCCCGCGCGATTCAGCTCTCGATTGAAAACGTGAGCGCGGGCGGCGGACCGTTCGGTGCGGTGGTGGTGAAAGAGGGCGCGATCATCGCCGAAGGCGTGAATCGCGTGACCGCAACTCATGATCCAACCGCGCACGCGGAAATTTCCGCGATCCGCGCGGCTTGCGCCAAGCTGGGCGCATTTGAACTGAAAGACTGCGATCTCTATACTTCGTGCGAGCCCTGCCCCATGTGCCTGGGAGCAATCTACTGGGCGCGCCCGGCGCACGTTTACTTCGCCAACCTGGCCGCGGACGCTGCCCGGGTCGGCTTCGATGATGCCTTTATCTACCGCGAAATCGCGCAACCGCAGGCCCGGCGCGAGATTCCAATGATTCAGATGATGCGCGACGAAGCGCTCGCTGCATTTCGCGCCTGGGAAAAGAAACCTAACAAGATCGAATACTGATATCAAGCCGACATCTTCTACCGACCTGCCGCGGCTTTGCCTATCAGCGCCAGCAAAAGAATCGCAGACGGGATCACCGGGCAATGTCCGGTCCGTCGCGTATACTAACGCGATCATGAGCGATGCCGACATGGTGGTTGCGCCGGAAAACGAAAGTGGCAGCCCGAATCTTGTTCGAAAGAAATCGTTCATCGATCGCTATTTCAAGCTCACCGCGAATCAGACCACCGTGCGGCAGGAGATGCTCGGCGGCCTCACCACTTTCGTGACCATGGCTTACATCGTGGTTGTGAATCCGAAAATCCTGGCCGACGCGGGAGTTCCGGCGGAAGGAGCGTTGTTCGCGACCTGCATTTCCGCGGCCGTGGCCACGCTGGTGATGGGACTCTACGCGAACTACCCCATCGCGTTGGCGCCGGGCATGTCGCTGAACGCCTACTTCACCTACACCGTGTGCCTGACGATGCACATTCCCTGGCAGACGGCGCTGGCGGTGGTGTTCTTCTCCGGCGTGCTTTTTCTTGTGCTCACGGCTACTCGGGTTCGCGAACAAATCGTAAACGGAATACCGGACTGCCTGAAGCATTCCACCGCAGCCGGCATCGGTATTTTCATCGCCTTCATCGGCATGCGCAACGCCAAGCTGGTCGTGGCCAGTAACGCAACATTCATCGGTCTCGGCAGCTTTTCCGACAAAGAAGTGCAGACCGCGTGCCTGGGATTGGCATTGACCATAATTCTGATGGTAAGGCGCGTGCACGGCGCCATTCTGCTAGGCATTCTTGGAACTGCGCTTCTGGGATTTCTTCGCCACATCTCACAGTGGCCCACCGCGATTTTTTCCATGCCTCACCCGTCGTCCACTTTTCTGAAGCTGGACTTTCGCGGCGCCTCTCATCTCGGCCTGCTGGAGATTCTTTTTGCCTTCTTGTTCGTCGATCTTTTCGACAACGTGGGCACGCTGGTGGGAGTGTGCGAACAGGGCGGCTTCATGCGCGAAGGCAAGATTCCTCGCGTGGGCCGCGTGCTGACGGCCGACGCGGTGGGCACGATTTTCGGTTCCCTGACTGGCACCTCGAGCGTGACGAGTTATATCGAGAGCGCCGCGGGAGTTGCGGCCGGAGCCCGCACTGGCTTGAGCAACGTTGCCGTCGCCATGCTCTTTCTGCTGGCCACATTTTGCGCGCCGCTGGCTACGGCCGTTCCCAGTTACGCCACTGCGCCTGCGCTCATTCTGGTGGGCGTTTTGATGTCGCAATCCATTGGGCACGTGCAATGGAACGAGTTCACCGAAGCTTTGCCTGCCTTCATCACAATGGTGGCGACTCCGCTCACATTCAGCATTGCCACTGGGCTCAGCCTCGGCCTGATTTCCTATACTCTGATAAAAGTTGCATCGGGCAAGGTTCGCGAGATCAGTCCGCTTATCTGGATTCTGACCGTGCTGTTTATCCTGCGATACGTTTACCTCGCCGCGCAGGCCTAGGGCGCGGAGTCGGGACGAACATCCGATGGCTTGAATGCCGCGAGTGCCGCCTGGCCCAGGCTGATGCCTCCGTCGTTGGGTGGGACGGCGTGATTCGTCCAGACTTGCAGCGATGCGTCTGACAGCAGCGATTTCAAATCTTCCAGAAGCAGTTCGTTCTGAAAGACTCCGCCGGAGAGAACAATCGTATCCAATTTGTGAGTGAGGGCGATTGAACGCACAGAATCCCGCAAACCTTGCGCGATTCCCAACTGGAAGGCGCGCGCGATGTGCCGGGCGTCCCGCCCACGAACGCGGTCTTGCGCCGTGGCCCGCAATAACGGGCAAAAGTCGAGTTCGTTATCGATGAACGGAAACGGATAGGGCTCCGTCGGAGATGCACTGCGAGCGAGTTGCTCCAGCCATATCGCGGCTTGTCCTTCAAAGGTGACCTCGCGAGTGAAACCGAGGAGAGCGGCGGCGGCGTCGAACAGACGTCCCACAGACGTCGTAGTGAATGTTCGTATGCTTTTGTGGACTAACTCCGTCGCCATGCGGTAGCGCTCCGAAAAGCCGAAGGGAGCGGCGAAGACGTCGGGCAATTCGTCTACCTGCGCGAGGAACCCGGCCGCCGCCTGCACTGGATAGCGCGCGGCAGCGTCGCCACCAGGGAGGATCGCGGGGCGCAAGTAAGACACGCGCTCGAACCCTTCTCGCACGCTGCCCACGAAAATCTCTCCTCCCCAGATCGAGCCGTCGTCTCCGTAGCCGGTTCCGTCGAAGCTTACACCGACCACTCGTTTTTCCCATTCTCCCCGCTCTGCGAGCACAGAGGCTACATGCGCGCGATGGTGCTGTACGGCGTGGGTTTGCGGAACTGCAAGTGCGGCGGCATGGATGGTTGAGAGATATTGCGGGTGAAGGTCGTGCACGAGAACGAGTTCGTCGCGGCGAACTTCGTACATCGAGACCAGGTCTTCGATGGTTTGACGCAATGCGCGCAGCGACTGGTAATGGTCGAGGTCGCCGATGTGCTGGCTGACGAAGGCCTGGCCGTCCATGACGAGCGTGATCGTATTTTTCAGGTCGGCACCCAGCGCGAGAATGGGGCGTTCGGAAGGCAGCGACGCGACCGCCCCCGGAGCATAGCCGCGGGCACGGCGCAGGACGACAGGGCCGAAAGCTCCGGCACGCGCCACGGAGTCGTCCACGCGGCGGGCGATGGGCCGCTGCCCAATCAGGAATGAATCCGCGATGCCCGCGAGTCGCTGCAGCGCGTCTTCGTCTTCGTAAGCGATTGGCTCACTCGAGCGATTCGCGCTGGTCATGACAAGGACATCCGGTGCGCGCGCGGCGAATAACAAATAGTGCAGAGGAGCGTAGGGCAACATCACACCGAGTTCGTTGTTGTCGGGAGCGACTCCGTCGAGTGCAACTCTCGCGGGTGCGAGCACAATGGGCCGGGCGATCGATGTCAGCAGAGTTTCCGCCTCACGAGATAAATCGACCAGAGACCGAGCAATGCTGAGGTCTTTCGCCATCACAGCGAACGGTTTTTCCTTGCGAAACTTGCGATCCCGCAAAGCCGCCACGGCAGCGGGATTCCGAGCATCGCAAGCCAGGTGATACCCGCCGAGTCCTTTGACTGCGAGAATGCCGCCGCCACAAAGAATCTCGGCGGCCCGGCAGATGCTGCTTTCACTTCCTCTTGCAGCTTCGTCATGAGGGTGAAGATAGTAGCTGGGACCGCAAGCCGGGCAGGCTACAGGCTGCGCATGAAAGCGGCGGTTGCCGGGATCGGAATACTGCTGACCGCAGTAGTTGTCGAGCGGCCAAGCCTTCATGGTAGTGTTGGGCCGGTCGTAAGGCAGAGCCAGCACCACGGAGTAGCGCGGTCCGCAATTGGTGCAGTTGATGTAGGGATAGAGGTAGCGACGATCGGCCGAGTCAAACATCTCCTTCAAACATTCGTCACAAACCGGCAGGTCTGGTGAAATCTGAACGGTCGGGTGCTGTCGCCGCTGGCTTTCTCGGATCGTAAATTCGCGCAAGCCGACGGGCTCCGCAGGCAGGACTTCAATTTCCGAAATATTGGCAGCGGGCGGAGACTGAGCTTTCAGGCCGCTGACGAAGGCTTCCAGACCCTGCGGCTCTCCTTCCAGGTAGATCTCGACTCCTTGTACGGCATTCAACACCCATCCAGCAAGAGCGTTGACCTGAGCCAAGCGATAGACGAACGGACGAAAACCCACGCCCTGCACCAGGCCTCGAACTCGGATCGAGCACGCGCTGGGCATTGTGTATTCCAAGTCGTTTATTTCAAATCCGCGCTATTCCAAATCCACGATGCAACCGTGACCTTGCCAACCGACTTGAACCACTCTGCCGTCCTCGACCAGGATCGGCACCGTGCGCTGCCCGCCGCAGATTTCGCGCATGCGTGCGCGGGCGGCGGGATCGATTTCTACGTCGTACTCGACGAACTCGCTGCGCTTCCATTCCAACCATTCGCGCATTTCTCCGGTGTGGGGACAGCGAGCCGTTCCGTAGAGTTCAAGTCTGGTCACGGCTCAAGACCTCCAGGGATTCGCGCATAACGTGATAGATGGAAGCCTGCGATTCCTGAATGCGCGGGATGTAGTCGCAGTTGACTACCACAGGAAAGTCTGCCAGCCGCTTGCGCTTGATTTCGCCGCCGTCGTAGCCGAGGAGCGCAACCGTCAAGAGCTTGCGTTTGCGTGCCTCTTCCAGCGCCGCGATGATGTTGCGCGATCCTCCGCTGGTGGAGATCGCCACGGCTACATCTTCGGGACGGGCTTGCGCGATCAATTGGCGAAGGAAAATGGCGTCGCTGCCGATATCGTTGGCTACGGCCGTAATGTTTGCTGGCTCCAGGGAAAGAGACACCGCCGGGATCGACTGATAACCCGCGGGCGGAAGCACGCAATCGATGGCGAAATCGTTGGCATCCGTTGCAGATCCGCCATTGCCGAAGATGATGAGCTTGCCGCCGTCGCGCAGACGCTCGTGAATCGCGAGCGTGGCGTTCCCGATCTGCTCGGCTTCGTCGCGTGCGACTTGCGCGCGCAGCCTGGAATCCTCCTGGACCTTCATCACGATCGAAGCCGCGACTTCCGCCTCCAATTCTGCAGTTCGCTGCTTCTCGCGTCCGAGGAAGGGATACAAGAATTCCGACGCCCCCACATCGCGGCCCAACTCGCGATGCTCAAAATAAACGTGCACCGTCTCCCACAGCGTGTGATAAAGAATCTCGATCATCTCCTGATGCATGAAGGGATCATGCGTAGCCGCGTCCACCGCATAGGAGCCATCCACGCCGGGAAGGGCAAATGTCATCGCGTCGCGGGCGCGCGCCTGCTGCAGGGTGGCCCAAACTTCGGGATCGCCTTGGGGAGCACCGAATCCCATGACAATGTCTTCAGGACGTAGGATGGCTTCGAGCCACGGTCGAAACAGCATCGATAGGTCGAGCGCGGGCAAGGCTCGCTTGCCCACGATGACGGGATGAACGAATTCTACGGACACGTGCTGCGCGTCTGTTGCATAAGGACCGCGCCCGAAGGCGAGCAAACGTCCGCCGCCAAGAAAGCGCTCCGACATTTCGCGGCAAGCTTCGGCGAGGCGCGGCGCCTCGCGAGAGAAAAAACTCTCACACAGTTGATTGCGCTGCAGCAGGCGTTCTTCGATTTGGCTTGCGAGTTTACAGGCTGTCGCCATGGGGTCCGGATTCAACAAATTCGCGGCAATGGATCGCCCACCAGCATATCTATGATGCGGCTGCCACCGTAAAGAGTGGTGATCAGAACCGAACCAGCGGGTTGCTCCCGGATTTCGCCGATCACCTGAGCTTCGCTGCCGCCGGGCGCCAGGGCCAGAGCGTTGATCGCAGCATCAGCATACTCTGAGGCCACCACAGCGAGGAACTGGCCTTCGTTCGCAATATGGAGCGGATCCAGTCCCAGCAATTCGCAAGCGCCGCGGACGGTATCGCGCACCGGAATCCGTTCTTCAAAGAGGACCACTCCGAGGCCGCAATCGCGAGCCAGTTCGTTGAGAGAAGTGGCTACTCCTCCGCGAGTAGGGTCGCGCATCCAGCGCACGCCTGGTCCTGCGGCGTGCACGAGAGCTTCGACCAACGGAAGCACGGAACGCGTGTCAGAATGAAGATCCGCCTCGAAGTCTAACTCGCCGCGGGCCAGCAGAATGGTGATGCCGTGGTCACCGATGGGCCCCGAGAGCAGAACTTTGTCGCCGGGGCGCGCCGAGCTGGGATCAACCGCAACTCCGCGAAGCAAGCGTCCCACTCCGGTTGTGGTGATGTACATCTGGTCGGCTTTGCCGTGTTCGACAACCTTAGTGTCGCCGCCCGCGATTCTCACGCCCGCTGTTCGTGCCGCCTTGGCCATGGCACGAACTTCCGCCTCAAGAACCGACGTGGGAAGTCCCGCTTCGAGCACGTAGGTTACGACCAGAGCTTCGGCCCTCGCTCCCGAGACTGCAAGGTCATTCGCGGTTCCGTTGATGGCGAGCTCGCCGATCGAACCTCCTGGAAAGGTCAGCGGCTTCACCACAAAGCTGTCGGTCGTGAGGGCAATCTTGGTTCCACTGATATCTAAGACCGCCGCATCGCCCAATGGCCATGGACTATCGCCGAAGAGCAATGGAGCAAAAAGTCCCTCGACCAACCGGCGGCTGGCTTTTCCTCCGGCTCCGTGCGCCATTTCGATTTGGGGGTCGCGGAAGCGAATGCGCGCGGGTTCGGAAGGCATGGCGGCCGGAGTACTCAAGCGATCGAGGTCAGGTTGTTCACCATTGCTGCCTTGCGGTGTTCGTAGTTGAAGTACGCGGCGCATGATCCTTCCGATGAAACCATCAGCGCACCGACCGGGTGCTCGGGGGTGCACTCTCGCCCGAAGAGCTTACACTGGTGCGGCTTGAGCACACCTTTCAGCACTTCGCCGCACTGCGCGGCTTTGGGATCGGTAACACGAATTCCGGGAACTTGGAAACGCCGTTCGGCGTCCCACTCGGCATAGCGGTCGCGCAGGCGCAGTGCCGATTGCGAGATGAAGCCCAGGCCACGCCACTCGAAGTAAGGCCGCAGCTCGAAAACTTCGGCCATCGCGCGCAGCGCCGCACGATTCCCTTCCCACGGAACTACGCGCTTGTATTGATTTTCGACTTTGGCCTCGCCCTTCCGCAACTGGTGCAAGAGCATGACCACAGATTGCAGCATGTCCAGCGGCTCAAATCCCGACACGACGATTGGCTTGCCTTCGTTCTTGGCGATCCACTCGTAAGGTCGGCAGCCGATCACGGTGGAAACATGTCCGGGTCCGATGAACGCGTCCAGCCGCATATCGGGAGAATCCAGAATCGCGCGGATGGCTGGGATGATAGTTACGTGGTTGCAGAACACCGAGAAATTCCGGATGCCCTCGGCCTTGGCGCGCATGAGCGTGAGCGCGGTGGAAGGAGCGGTAGTCTCGAAACCGATGGCGAAAAACATGACGTGCCTTTCCGGATTCATCCGGGCCAGCTTCAGCGCATCGGAAGGCGAATACACGATGCGTACGTCCATGCCGCGGGCTTTGTGTTCGAGCAGGCTGCCTTGAGTTCCGGGAACGCGCATCATGTCGCCAAAGGCGGCAAAAATCACATCCGGGTCTTGCGCAATGGAAAGGCCGTCGTCGATTCTTCCCATCGGGAGCACGCAGACCGGGCAGCCCGGACCATGGATCAACTCGATGTTTTCGGGAAGTACATCTTTCAGGCCGAATCGGTAGATCGCATGGGTGTGTCCGCCGCAAACTTCCATCATGCAGTAGTGGCGTTCCGTGCCGGCAAGGCGGCGAATTTCTTGTGCCGTCTTCGAAATCAATTGGGGTGCGCGAAACTCATCTACGAATCTCATGCGGATCTCTGCTTTGCGAGCGTCTGTTTTGCGAGCCCGACGGAAGTGCATCTCACTGGATTTCCGGATCTGCCTGCGAATCCTCCAGGCCGTAACCCTGAACCTCCTGCATCGCTCCGTCGATCTCTCCGAGCATCCTGAGGGTGTTCATCTGGTCAGCGGCATCCTGCTCGCTGATCTTGCTCATGGCAAAACCCACGTGAATGAGCACCCAGTCGCCCGTCACCGGCCGGTCGTCCTGCAAGAGTCCCAGATCAATTCTGCGGCGCACCCCGACCACGTCCACCAGGGCAGAATCTTTGTTGTCGGAGGAGATTTCGATGATCTTCCCTGGAATCGCCAGGCACATGCGTCATCCTCACCGACGAGCAGGTCACACTTGGCACGAGCAGAAATGTCGAAAGACAGCTTCAGGTCATCCTTGAGCTTGATGGCTTCTCCAGCTGCGGAAACCGGCCCAATTCCATAGTCGCTCAGACGGATGGAAACCTCTCCGTCACCCGCAGCATATCACCGATCAGCGAGGCACGCAGAGACTGGCTGAGTATTAGCCATCGAGAGAAAGGCATCGAGCAGGTTTACTTTTGGAACCCGGGGAATTTGCCCCTCGAAAACATCGTCGGTGCAGGGCTGATGGGTGGTCATTGCAATGGTGTCAACGTAGGAGCGAGGGTATGAAGACGACCGCGAACGAATTTCTCAACCTGTCTTCAATGTGGAGTCCAATGCGGATTGGCCCTGAACAGCCCGTCGACAAACCCGATCTGGAAAGTGACGAACAATCCGAAAGCCACGCTGATGAGCCCCGATGCAACTCCCAGACCGCGGTTGAAATTTTCGAATCGCCTGCCGGTGTAGGCAAACGGCACCCCAATCATCATGGTGATGAGCATCATCCCGGCGATCGTTCCCACGCCGAAAACCAGCAGATAAACAATTGCCCACCGAGGCTCCCGGATTGTCGTCAGAACGAGCAGTGCAACCGCAGCGGACCCGGCAAGCCCGTGGACGATCCCAATCGCCAGCGGACGAAGTAGCTGGTACAGCCCGATTCGCGCCAGCGCTTTCTGGAACGCGCCCTCAGGTTCGCGGTCCGGATCCATGTGCATGTGCACCTCGGGATTGTGGCCGTGAATGTGGGCGTGAACCTCACCACCATGCGTGTGCGCGTGGGAATGAATCACTTCTTCGTGCTTATGCGCCGGCGTGAACCTGTGGGTGATCCACTGCGTCACGCCGGTGAGATTCAACACTCCCAGAAGAATCAGCATGAGACCCACAGCCAATTCCATGGCGAGGCCAATGCGCGGGGGAATCGCCAGGTTGAATAAAATGATCGCCGCGCCGACCAACAGGATAGTGATCGTGTGGCCAATGCCCCAGAGGATTCCGATCAGGCCTGCATGCCGGATGCTGCGCTGGCGGCTCACAATGGTGGTCACCGCAATGACGTGGTCCGGATCGGTGGCGTGGCGGATGCCGAGCAGAAACCCCACGCCAATCACTGTAAGCAAATTCACCATTTGCGCCATGAACGCCGAACCGGAACTATATCACCCGCCGCCCCAGGACTCAGTCCCCTCTTCGACCGTCACGTTCAGCGCCATTCACGAACTCATTCCAAGGTATCTTCTTCCTGCCCGAAGAGTTGGTACCGTTTAAGCACATCCTGTTGAGAGATCACGCCCTCCAGTTTGCGAAAATCGGCGCGGCTCACAACCGGAAGAAGCGGCCAGCGATCCACGTAACGCAACGCCGTCTCCAGCGGATTATCCGGATGCAAAAAAAGAATCTGCCGGCCCGTCAGCGCAGAACCGAGGGTCAAATTGCCTTTTCCTTCCTTGACCATGATCTCGATCGCTTGCCGGGTGACACTACTCCATCCCGTCGGATCCAGTCGCACGAGCCGGACATCGGGCAACTTCGCATCCCAGCGCTGAAGAACCTGATCCAGTGAATCGTTCGCGCTCAACACCGCGTCCAGCACGGCGCGGCTCGCCGGACGCATCGCGTCCTCCACACGTAAGGTTCCCTCTTCCCGCTGTTCTTCCATCGACGGCAATTCCAAACCATCCTGCCGCGTGAGAACGTCGAAAATCGCAGTGGGCTGCAGGCCCCGGGAAATCAGATATGCGAATGTGTTTGCGATGAGAACCGGCAAAATGATCGAGTAGTTCCCGCTGACTTCGAGAACCATGAAAACCGATGTCATAGGAGCACGAAGAAATCCCGCAAAGAGAACTCCCATGCCGACAAGAGCGTAAGTCCCCGGCGACCCGCTCAGGTGCGGAAATAAGACGTGCTCCGCCCCACCCACTGCCGCTCCCAACATGGCGCCGATAAACAACGTGGGAGCAAACATACCGCCAGGCGTTCCACTGACAAAAGAGAGCAGAGTGGCAATGATTTTCAGACCGGCGAGAATCGCGAGCATTTGCCACGTGAATTGACCGTGCATCGCTTCGTCGATATACACATAGCCCGCCCCCATCACTTGCGGCGCGCCGAGCACAGCGATGATCCCGATGAGCAAGCCGGCGACTGCGGGTTGAAAATACTGCGTCCAGCGCGGCAAAGCTTTGCACCGGGGGCGCAACGTTGCGATGCCGCTGGAGAACGCCACCGACGCCAGCCCTCCCACCACTCCGAGGACGGAGTACGCGATCAGTTCCGAGGGCCGCTCCAGTTGTACAGCGGGAATCCGGAACATGGACTCCGATCCCAGAAACCACCGCATCACTACCACACTCGACACGGCGGAAAGCACAACCGAACCCAGAATGCCGGCGGTCCAGCGCCCGATGACTTCTTCAATCACGAACAGCACCGCCGAAATCGGCGCGTTAAAAGCCGCCGCCAGTCCAGCAGCGGCGCCCACGGGCGCGATCAGCCGCATGCGGTCGCGCGACAAACGCATGCGCCGCCCCAGTGCGGAAGCCAGGCTGGCGCCGATTTGCAGAGACGGATCTTCTGGACCCAGAGAATGTCCGGACCCAATGGCCAGCGCAGCCGTGATGAATTTACCGACGGCTGTGCGCAGCGGAATATATCCGTTGTAGATATAAAGCGCCGCTTTGGTTTGATTGACCCCGCTCCCGCGCGCCAGCGGGAAGACGTGAATCACGAGCACTGCGATGACCAGTCCCGCTAGACTCGGCGCCAGCACCATGCGCAGAGGCGTGAGCGACGCTCCCGACCCCAATAGATAAATGCGGCACCAGTCAATGGCGAAACGGAAGCAGACTACCGAAAGCCCGGCGAATATTCCGATGAATACCGAGAGCACGAGAAAAAAACGGTCCTCGCGAAACACCAGGCGCATGAAAGCTTCAGGAGCGCGACCGAGGAATGGCAGCGCCGGCGTAGGCCGCTTCTCCTCCACCAGAGTCGCATCGCTCGAGTTGGGTGGAATATCCACGTCAGTTGTTCTCATGCAATTTTGCGATTAGCAGCAACGCCGCATCCGTTTCGTTCGCGGTGCCGCATGCGTTGCTGGTTTGGCGCTCGATGCTGAATACCAGTTCCATCGTCGTGTTTACCAGGTCCGGATCTCGGCGCAGGCCCAACTCGGTAATTCGCGGCTTCATCTTCGCCCACTCCTCGCTGAGGCTCGGCTGCGCGACCGGGATTGTGGCAGGCCCTTTCGCCGATCCCGCTGCGGAGCAAGACTCCAGACGCTGACCCGCTGCCGCAAAAGCTTCGCGAACAATCCGGTCCCGCTGTGCGACCGAGATTTCGCGTTGGAAGGGATCCATCTGCATGACCAGCGCTGCGGTTTTGAGCCGGGCAGCGCTCTGCGCGTCGTTTGGATTTGCCGACACCGCAGCCTGCAAGTAACGCTCAGCCGTGCTGTAGCGGCCGAGCTGGAAGGAAGAGAATCCGGCGCCAGCTAATGCCGCGGCATCGTGGGGCTGCGCCTTCAGACTGAGGCGGTATTCGGCTAGCGCATGTTCATAGTCCTGCGCCCGAAGAAAAAGATCCCCGACGCGCGCCTGCTGCCCGGGATCGTCTTCAAGATTCGCCGCCAGAGCAATCAGCTCCGCCTGAGCAGGCGCCTTAGCGTTGATGTTCAGCAGATACTCGATCAGCTCCACGCGGGTGTCGCGCCTTTGCACTTGCTGGTCGCCGGGCCAGATCGCGTAGATCGCATTGTGGTAATAGCGCAGTGCCTGTTCGGTTTCTCCCTTTCGGGCAGCAATGCGGGCGAGCTCAAGGTTCACCAACCCGTTCTCGGGCTCGCGGTCCCAGAGGTTGATAAAGTAAGCGTAGGCTTCGGCGGTCCGCTTCAGACCAACGAGCGCTTCCGCCAGGTTGAGCTGATAAATGTAGCTGTCGCGTGAGTAAAGCAGCGCCGCTCGGAATTCAGTGACCGCAGATTCAAACTGCCCCTGCTTGAGGTCGGCCTCACCGCGCATGAACCAGCGGTTTCCGAGAAACTCCTGCTGGGCCTCATATATGTGCGCCAACGCGGTTACCGCCACGAAAAAAATTACAGCCAGCGCGGAGAGCAGCGCCAGTATCACCGGCTCTCGCCTCAGATACCGCCGGAACTGTCGTTTGACGGCTCCGACGGACTGTCTGTCATCCTGCGATTCGGGCATAGTAATCTTTTAGAATAATATAGCGAACCCAAAAATCAGTAGCTCCCGGCAGCTTCGAGAACAATTGCAGAGAACAATCGTAGAGAGTAGCCGCAAACCGTGCGGCATACCCATGAGGCGGCATTAGCGGCTAAGGGTTGAAGCCTACGCTGCGCCATAGCGGTGCGCTTTCGAAGAGTACGCCGTTGGCGACTGTGAAACGCACGCTGCGAACGTTGGGGATATCCACGAGCGGGTTGGCGTCGAGGATGTCAAGATCAGCCCGCTTGCCAACTTCAAGGGAGCCGCTCTCACCATCCGCGTGCATCACCTGAGCCGGAACAATCGTAGCGGCCTGCAGCGCCTCCAGCGGCGTGAATCCGGCCTGGTTGTAAAGCTCAATCTCGCGATAGACGGAATAGCCCGGCACAGTCTGATCGGTTCCGGCCACGATGCGCACCCCGGCCCGATGCAGAGCACCGATGATCGCCAGTTCTTCCTTCACTATCTTCTGCGCAGTCGCCGCGTACTCGGGCGGCACGCCTCCGCTGACCAACTGTTCGCGCAGTTCCGGCGCCACGTGGTCGACTCCGGGTTCGTTCTTGTCCGCGGGCACATCCGCGGGGCGCCGCATGAATTCGAAAATCACCATGGTCGGATCGATGACGGTGTTGTGCTCTTTTAGAAATGCGACCGCCTGCTTCCCCGCGTCTGAGTTCACATCCAGTGACGCCACCATCTCCGCCTGCTCCGCGGGGCTCGCCTTGGCAGCCTTTTCGTTGAAATCTTTCGGCTTCAGCAGATCGTAGATGTATTGAATGTGGTTGATCTGATCCATGCCGTCGTTCACGCCGTCATAAGCCGTCATGCCTTGGGGAATGTGGCCGGTCACGGTCATGCCCAGCCGGTGGGCTTCGGTGCAGATGGCTTTTACATTCTCGGATTTCACCGAACTGTAAATCTTCATCTGCTGAAAGCCGGCGTCGTGGTAGCGCTGCACCCAGGTCTGCGCGTCAGCGGGAGAATTCACGCGAGCAATACCGAGGGCGTAAGGACTATCGCCGTCGACGATTCCCGCCAGCAGCATGTGCGGCCCCAGCGCCTTTCCGCTATTCACCGCGTCGCGCACCGCGGTGATGAACTCGAATTCGTTGCCTACATCGCGCACCGTAGTGACGCCCGCGGCGAGGTAAATCGGACCCCACTCAACCTGCTCGTAGTGAGCATGCATGTCCCACAAACCAGGAATAATGAATTTGCCCGCAACGTCGACTCGCTGCGCATCGCGCGGCACTTTCACTTTCCTGCTGCGCCCGAGCGCGACAATTTTGCCGTCTTGCGTAACCACGGTGGCATTCGCAATGGGAGGCTTGCCATCAGTGTTAATCACCGTCGCGCCGACAAAGGCGAAAGTCCCGGTGCGGCGTCCCGGAAGGCTCTGGCCAAGTTCGGAAAGCGCAGCCATTTCGTCGCGTGCTGCGCTGCCCACGAACTTTGCCAGCGCCGGCTCATATTCCTCGCGCACCGCCTCAAAGTGGTCGAACTCTGCGTCGGTTGAAACCAGCGCCGCGAGATTGTTGTCGCTATCCATCCAAAGCGTTTCCATCCCCCAGATCAGGCCGCGAACGGTGAAGCGCTCGACCTGAATATTGCGGCCGCCAACGTCAATGCTCTCAGGACCCCGCGCTTGAATTTGAACTTCTCCCGACGGAAGCGTTGGCAGATGCGCCGGCGAACCGTGCGACTTCCAGTAGCGGATCATCGCCATCTGCATCGCCACCGGCGCGTAGCCCTCAATGGTGAAGAAAGTCTGGGGCACAGCGACGGTGTGCGTGTCTTTACCGCCGCCCGCGCTGCCACCCTGAGTGTTGCCCTGGCGGATGGTGGCACTGGACCCGCTGATCTCGACGCCGGAATCAATCGCCGACATGCGCGAGGTCTTGCCCTGGATCGTGAAACTCTGCGGCGTATAGTCGTCCGCCGTTTTCAGAGTAGCCGTGAGCGGAACCTTCGTCGAGCGGTCGCTGAACGCAAAATCTGATTTCAACGTCAGCGTGCCGGCTTCGCCCGTGATGGTGTAAGTTTCTTCCCCAATAGGCTGCTCAAATTTGTGCAGCCGGAATTTTCCCATCTCGGCGGCGGGCGTAGACGAAGAAGACGCCGTCTGAGCAAGTAGGCTGGCAGGCGAGAACGAGAGCAAGAAGAGGAATGAGATAAAGCCGGCACAGAACCGGTAAAAACAGTTCACTGGGAAAAATCCTCCTGAAAGAGTCGGCAGGCGCGAAAAAAGCGGGCCGTCCTTTCGGAGGAGAAGTATACATTGACGTTCTTATATAAACTGGACGTATGACCACCACCGCCCTCAATTCCCTCGCCCGCGCCTCATCCGCTTACCTCCGCTCCGCCATGCATCAACCTGTTCAATGGCAAGAGTGGGGCGAGGACGCGTTCGCCGCTGCGCAGCGCGAGAACAAACCCATGCTGCTCGACATTGGCGCGGTGTGGTGCCACTGGTGCCATGTGATGGATCGCGAGTCTTACGACGATCCCGAAATCGCCGCCATCGTGAACCAGCATTTCATCGCGGTGAAGGTCGATCGCGACGAGCGTCCGGACATCGACAGCCGTTATCAGGTTGCCGTGCAGGCCGTCAGCGGCCAGGGCGGATGGCCGCTCACCGCGTTTCTTACCCCCGATGGCAAGCCTTTTTACGGCGGCACTTATTTTCCACCTAGCGATGGCTACGGGCGTCCCAGCTTCCGGCGCGTTTTACTGAGCATCGCCAATACCTACAAAGAAAAACATGGCGACGTAGTCGAACAGGCGCAGATGGTCGAAAACTCAATTGCGCAGTCGGAATCGTTTTCCGGGCGCGGCGGCCAGGTTTCGCGAAGCGTGATCGACGCGATTCAGGAATCAGCGTTCAAGATGTTCGACGCGGTGCATGGAGGGTTCGGACAGGCGCCGAAATTTCCGCATCCCTCAGCGCTGGATCTTCTGATTGAGCAGTACGCGCGAACCAAAAACGAGCAGACGAAGCTCGAGCGGACGAATAACGACGGACTTCGAAATGTCATCGTCACCACGCTTGAACACATGGCCAACGGCGGCGTCTACGACCAGCTGGCCGGAGGTTTTCATCGCTACTCGGTCGACGAGCGCTGGGTAGTGCCGCACTTCGAGAAGATGTGCTACGACAATTCCGAGCTGCTGAAAAATTATGTGCATGCCTACCAGGCGACCGGATCAGAGTTCTTCGCCTGTGTCGCCCGCGACATCATTCGCTGGATGGATGAATGGCTCAGCGACCGCGAGCGCGGCGGCTTCTACGCCTCGCAGGACGCCGACATCTCCATGGATGACGACGGCGACTATTTCACCTGGACCCTCGCCGAAACCCGCGCGGTGCTTACCGAAGAAGAGGCGCAGGTTGCAGCTCTGCATTACGACATCAACGAAATCGGCGAGATGCATCACAATCCCGCGAAAAATGTGCTTTACGTGCGGGCGCCCACTGAAGAGATAGCGCGGCGGCTGAGTATCGCTCCGGATCGCGTAACCGCGTTACTCGCCTCGGCAAAAAAGAAAATGTATGCGGCGCGTCTTGAGCGCCCCACGCCCTATATCGATAAGACCGTTTATGTGGGTTGGAACAGCCTGTGCGTATCGGCCTATCTCGAAGCGGCAAAAGTGCTCGGGCTGGATGCGGCCCGCCGCTTTGCGCTGCGTTCACTCGACCGGGTTTTGGCCCAGGCCTGGAAAGCGGCTCGACTTCTGCACGTGGTCGCCTACTCCGATCCAAAAGCCGAGCATCGCGAAGTTGCCGGCCTGCTCGATGACTACGCCTTTACTGCGCTGGCCTGCCTCGATGCCTACGAAGCGACCGCCGATCTCAGCTACTTCAAGTTTGCCCAGGCCATCACCGACACGATGATCGCGAAATTCTACGACGTCACCGCCGGAGGCTTCTTCGACAGCGAGCCTCCCGCCGAAGGCAAAGGCCTGGGCGTGCTCGCAACTCAGCGCAAGCCGCTGCAGGATTCCCTCACTCCGGCTGGCAATCCCATGGCGGCAATCGCGCTGCTGCGGCTGCATCACTACACGGGTAACGCCGACTATCGCGACAAAGCGGAGAAGACGCTCGAGACCTTCGCGGGCGTGGCAGAACAATTCGGCATCTTCGCAGCGACCTACGGGATCGCGGTCGCGCATTTCCTCGAGCACCCCATCCAGGTAGTCGTGATTGCCGGCGATAGCTCTACAGTAGATAGCTCTGCAAAATCCGCCGCAGAACTTCAGGCCGTTGCGACCGCAGCATTCGCTTTCAATAAAAGCTCGCTGCGGCTCACCGCGAACGAGGCTGTGCCGAAAAATCTTCCTCCCGCCCTGGCCGCGACCATCCCCAACCTGCCCCAACTCAACTCGGGCGAGTCATTTGCCGTACTCTGCTCGGGGCTTTCCTGTCAGCCGCCGGTATCCGATCCCGCCGAACTGATTCGTCAACTGGAACGCGCGCTCCAAAAAAAAGCATGAGATCCCACCCACTCCCGCCGCCATCAGAACTACCCACCAGTCACTACTCACTAGCCACTGTTCTTCCCCTGCCCGCACTCTCTTCGGCACAAAAAAAGAGGGCCGCCGGGTTAGTATGAGTCCCGTCAGCCCAAAAATTGCGAGCCCAAGTTTTCGGCCCAAGTTACCGATGTTACTTTGGTGACCTTGCGTTGTCGCTCGACAACCGATTAACTACATCGGTGGTATTTGCGGACCGTCGCATTTGCCTGCTAGTTGTTGTTGTGGTGGGCATAATGGAAGCGGCCCTCCGTCCGGGGCGGGAACCTGCGGAACGGCGGCTGCCACATACGTGCCCACTAGTCCAAACATCAGGACCGAAATCCTGATTGCGTGTTTCATGGGTTGTCTCCTACCACGACCAGGGCTTCCAACAATGGGAGCCTTAGCGCGGAGCCGCATTATAAAGCAGGAGTCAAGCGAATAGTGCAAAATATTGCAACCCGCTTGATTCCCTGCCTTCCAATCCAATCTGCCTTACCTTTTCGCTCGCCTTCATTACATTGTAATCACCCTAGATACGAGTCATATATCTGGATTTACTGATGTTTTACTTTAGCCTTTTGGGATATGTCCTCCCGAGGTTCGGGAAGCGTCAGCGGTATGCACTCATTTTACAAAATCCGGACACCGGCTCGAATCGAGCGTGCATGCGCGTGACAATGTCACGCGCGGTTCTAAGTCTTTAGGTCTTGGAGAGAACCTTCGCCACGAGCGCAGAAAGCGCGAAAGACTGCACCGGAGTGGGCGGGGACGACACTTTGGAACTTTGCGCCTCCGCTTCGAACGATTGCGCGGCGTGAGTCCGCGACAGAGCTCGATCGACCATGCCCTCAAACATCGGGATCAGCGATTCTTCCGGCAGAGGATGTTGAATGTCAGTGAGGCTCTGCTCCCACCTGTGCGGTTGCAACAGTGTGGCATAGCCTTCGCGGGCCGGGCTCTTCACCAGAGCGTAGACAAACCAGATGAGCAGGCTGGAATTATAGGCGGACATGTTGACCAGGCTCGCCGAAAGGTTGCCCAGGTGGTCTCCTCCCCAGGAGGCGAGCAGCGCCAGTTCCACCAGGGCGAAACTGCCGAATCCCAGAGCGATTCCGAAACTGTGCTGCTTGCGGCTCACCCCCAGGTAGCGGGCAAAAATCAGCAGCAAGAGCACAATGCCCACCTGCACGATGCGCACGCAGCGCTGAGAAGTAATAATGGCCTGCATCCACGGGAGAGTTTCCTTTGAGTCGCTGGAAACCGCCACCACTCCCGCGGCCATGATCATGACCAGGGCCGCCCAACGGAACAATACCGTCCCCAGATCGCGCAGCGTGTGGAAGGGCCGGAACACGTCGAGAAAGACTTCGTGAATCACTTGAAAGCCCAGCACCGCGCTGACCGCGTTGCTGAACCAGTAGAGATAGAAAAAGGCCCAATAGTTGTGCTTAAGATAGGAAGGAAAAATCAGGCTGAAGATCAGCACCTGCGTCACGATGTAGGCGAAAAAGAACTTGAACTTGCGGTGCAGGCCGCGCCGCAACATGACCATCGCGATCGCCGTCTGGATCACAGGGTGCGCGATCCACAGAGCGAAATAGATGATCCGGGTTTTCTCGCTCATCGGCACGGGGTAACCTTAGCGATCGGCACCACCACCCAAAGCCCGCCAAATCCTGGCTTCCGCATGGTTTTTCCCACCATGATACTTTGGGCCACTTAAAAAGAAGTTAACGTCTTTCGCCCCGACGTTCAATGCACCAAGGTAACCAAAAGTAACGTTACCTACTTGAATCGAAACCCACGAATATGCTTGGAAGAAGCCGTACCTTGGTCCAGGATCGGGAAGGGCACGACTTCTAGAGGTTGCGGTAAAAACTCGGATATGCCTGCAGCACCGTGGAAGAGCGGCGCTTCAGCGCCGCGTAAGGCCCCAAAATCAGCGCGGGCTTCAGCCCCCGTGGTCGCATTTTGTGTCTACGACTGAGGCTTCGGTCGTGTTGAGCCGACCGGGGATTTATGAGATGGACTAGCCTTTTAAGCGTCCGGAGTCGAGTAGATGTAAGCGCGCATCATGCGCACCTCGTCATCCTTCTGGTCCAGGTCATGCAGCAGAATATCCCGCAGCGACACCATGCCCACCAGATATCCGTCATGGCACACCGGCAGGTGCCGGAAGCCGTGGCGCCGCATCAGGGCCATGCAGTTCTCGATATCCTCGTTCATGCTGATCGTGAGCGGATCGTCCGTCATCACCTCAGCCATGCAGGTGCTGCGCGGATCGTGGCCTTCGGCGACCACCCGCTTCATCAGATCGCGCTCAGAAAAAATTCCCACCAGCTTGCCCTTGTGCAGCACCGGCACAGCACCAATGTTGCGCTCGACCATGGCTTGCACGGTTTCGAGGACGGTGTCACCCAGTTCCGCCTGGTACGTGTCCTGATCTTTAATCAGATCGCAGATTCGCATTTGATACCTCCCGGGAGCAGGGGTCCGAGCAGTCCAAAAGCATCTATCGGGCGGGAGTATAGGACGAAAGGGCACACATGGAAAGAAATAAAAAGCGTTTGAAACGAATTTTCCCTCGAATTAGGACCATTGCGGGAGATGAGAAGTAGGCTGGGATTCCGATCCCCGAAGCCGCCGATCTTCATCGGCTCGGAGTCTTCCCGGAGCCAGCCTCACCAAGCAACACAAAATAGGAAGAATTCCACAGAACCGCAGGCAGGCTTTCCCGCGACCGCGCCGTGAGGACAATGTGGTACTCGCCCCCATTGCTACGGCTGATTTCCAGCAGCGGATCGCGAACGGAGACACTCTGCGGCGCGGCAGCTGCGCCCGGAACCGCTTCAGTCACCACCGCGACAGTCTTAGATTTTTCATCGCCTGCCCGAATCACGCCCGCCGGAATCACGCCCGGCTGAATCACGGCCAGTCCCGCCAGGAATTCGTGCAGATCAGCAGTGCGGGGCCGCCCCGGCAGCAAGAACGAAAGCTCGGCGTCCTGTTCGGAGAAGTGCCACGCCAGCGAAGCCGCCAGGCCTACGCCGCGCTCATATTCGGCTTCGCGAAGTACTCCCGGCGCCGGATTGTCGAAGACGATGCAAAGCTTGCGTTCATCCTCGCGGCTGAATTCGCGCACTTTAAGAGACCCTGACTTCGCCGTAGCTTTCCAGTCCACATGCCGGGCAGAATCTTCGGGCTGGTATTCGCGAATGCGGTGCAGATCCGACCCGCGCCCGCGCACAAAACTCTCCCACTCGCCCCGCACCAGTGGGAGAATTTCGGAAAGCTCGTCAGTACGCTCGATGCGAGGATAGACCAAGATCTCCCTCGGCAGCGCCACGTGGCGCGTCTTCGTGAGAAACGCGAAAGGAAAACGCGTAGCCACGCCGAAACTGCCTTCGCGGTACCGGCCGCGCTGTTCAAACAGCAATTCAAGATCGGCCGACAGTTCCTTGCGTGCCGGAAGAAACGGAAAGTAAGCGATGCCCGGAAAAATCCCCGGCGGGTCGGGAGCAATCGTCACGCGCCGCAACCGCCGGTCGGGCAAGCGCAGCCACTGTTCTTCCTGGGGACGGTTGAACGGAAACGCAAACGTCACCGCCTCCCACTGCCACTGCTTCTCGGGCTTCGTCCGCCTCTTGCGCGTCGACAACACGAAGACGGAAAACGATGGCAAATAACGCCGCGGATTGCGCAGCACAATTCGTCCAGGCACAGCGCGCCCCGCAAACACATGCTCCGGCAGCCGGACATCCAGTTCCAGCCAGCGCAGCACCATCGCCGAGACCACGCCTGAAACCAAAATCGCCGCCAGCATGGCCGCCACGACAATGTAGAGCAAATTGTTTCCCGTGTTGAGCGCCGCGATCCCGATCACCAGCGTGACCAGCACATAAATAACGCCGGCACGGTTGATTTCGTAGTCAAACGTTTCCCGCAGCCGTTCCATCGCTACCCGGCGCGCGAGATAAGGCACGGTGACCACTCCTACGAGCGTGGCCATCACCAGCGAAGCCGAGGCCAGGATTACCGTCGCCCACACGTTCCCCGCATCGCGCGACACGGTCGAGAAAAGAGCGGCGGCAAACGCCAGCCCCAGCCCTCCCAGCGCCAACAGAAACTTCACCCACACCTCCGCCGACGCCGATTGCAGCCATTGCATCGGCCCGCCGCCGGGGGCGGGGGAATTCACGGAATCTGCGTATGCGGGAGGCACCTGTTGGCAGCGTAGCATCCGCTCTGGGAACGGGCAACGGCGATCGCCTTGCAGAAAAAGCCTTCGGTAACTTGCGGGTGCTTTCAGGTCAACCGGAAATCCGCGAGAATCCGTGGCTCAGAATCGTGTTCTTGCTCTAAGGCCGATTGTGCTACCCTGCTTGGCGCTCGAAAACTGCGTCACATTATCGCACTCACGTAAGGAGATCCATATGCCCCTGAGCAAACGCGCGCTTGCGGAATTCTTCGGAACCTTCTGGCTGGTCTTCGGCGGATGCGGAGCAGCCGTGCTCGCCGCCGGCTTCCCCGCGCTCGGCATCGGATTCGCCGGCGTCGCTCTGGCCTTCGGCCTCACCGTGCTGACCATGGCCTTCGCCATCGGACACATTTCCGGCTGCCATTTGAATCCCGCAATTAGCCTGGGCCTCGTGGTGGGCAAGCGCTTCCCCGCTTCGGAGCTGCCCCACTACGTGATCGCGCAGGTCGTCGGAGCGATTGCCGCATCGAGCGTCCTCTACGTGATCGCCAGCGGCGTACCCACTTTCGATGTGCACGCTGGCTTCGCCTCCAACGGATACGCCGAACACTCTCCCGGCGGTTACTCGCTGCTCGCCTGTCTGGTAGCCGAGGTGGTGCTCACCGCGTTTTTCCTGATTGTGATTATGGGTGCCACCGATAACCGCGCCCCGAAAGGATTCGCTCCCATCGCCATCGGCCTCTGCCTCACCCTGATTCACCTGGTGTGCATCCCCGTAACCAACACCTCGGTAAATCCCGCCCGCAGCACCGGCCCCGCACTCTTCGTCGGAGGATGGGCTCTGCAACAACTCTGGCTGTTCTGGGTAGCCCCGCTCATTGGCGGAGCGCTAGGCGGAGGAATCTATGCTGCGCTCTTCTCGGAGGGACCCGAACACACGGTGAGGGCCGCCATGACAGCCGACAAGCGATGACGGATCGTGGCAAAGTTGGGTTTTGCTGGCAACCAGCCACTGACCACTGGCCACTGCCCTTCAATATTCCGCCAGCTCTTTCATAGCCCGGAATAAATCATTAGTCTGCGGCAGAATGGCATCTTCGAGAATCGGCTGGTAAGCCACAAACGTGTCGGCGGCGGCCACGCGCCGCACCGGAGCGTCAAGCTTGTCGAAAAGCTGATCGGCGATTCGCGCAGCGATCTCCGCGCCGTATCCCCAGCTAAGTGAATCTTCATACGCCACCAAGACGCGGTTGGTTTTTTCCACAGAAGCCGCGATCGCGTCCCAGTCAAACGGATTCAGGCAGCGCAAGTCGATCAGTTCGACTTTCACTCCATTCTCGCGTTCCAGCTTCTGCGCCGCCTGCAGCGCGCGCGGCACCACCGCTCCATAGGTGATCACGGTAAGATCCGTGCCGGGATGCACAATCTTCGCCTTGCCAAAAGGAATCATGTAATCCGGCCCGGGATAAGGCGCGCGTCCGTAAGTCTCGCGATAGAGCCGTTTGTGTTCCAGGAACAGCACCGGATCATCGCAGCGAATGGCGGTGCGCAGCAACCCGGCCGCATCGAGCGCGTTCGACGGAAACACCACGCGCAGCCCCGGCATGTGCGTAAAGATGCTCTCGCCGCATTGCGAGTGATAAATCGCGCCGCCGGTAAGGTATCCGCCAATGGCCACGCGGATCACCACCGGACAGGAGAATCCATTGTTCGACCGCCAGCGGATCACGGTGAGCTCATCGCGAATCTGCATCATCGCCGGCCAGATGTAGTCGAAAAACTGAATCTCAACCACCGGCTTAAGCCCGCGCGTAGCCATGCCGGTAGCGCGCCCCACAATCGCAGCCTCGGCCAGCGGAGAATTGAACACGCGATCGGGCCCGAACTCATTCTGCAATCCGAACGTGAGCTTGAAGACTCCGCCCTTGCCCTTGACCAGCTTGCGCTTGAGATATTCTTCGCGGCTGCAATCGGCCACGTCTTCGCCGAATATCAAAATGCGCTCGTCGCGCTTCATTTCATCGCGGAGCGTGGCGTTGATCAGGTCGGCCATGGTTTTCGCGGCCGGCTTCTTCCCGTCAGCGGTTGCAGGAGCCTCCAAAGCCTGCGTCGAAAACGCCGCCGAAGTCGGGTCAACGTCCGGCGAGTACAAATATTTCTTGATCGTCTCCGGAGCCGGAGGCAACGCCTCAAGTGCCTGGTCAACCGCCACTTGCAGCTCTTCGTCCACCTGCTTCTCGAGCTGCGTAATTCCCTTCTCGTCGAGAATGCCCTCGCGCAACAGAAACATCTGCGTCCGCGTCACAGGATCGCGGGCCGCGTCGCGCTCGCGTTCAACATCCGGACGGTAAAGCCGCTCGTCATCCGACAGCGAATGCGAATAAGGACGAATCACATGCGCATGCACAAACGCCGGCCCATGCCCCTCGCGGCAATACTGCGCCGCCCGCGCAAACGCGGCATAGCTGGCCACCGGGTCAGTGCCGTCGACCTCTTCAAAATGAAAATTCGGAAATCCGGAAACCAGCCGCGAAATGCTGCCGCCCGCGGTCTGCACTTCGACCGGAACCGAGATCGCGTATCCGTTATCCTGCACGCAGAAAATCACCGGCAGCTTGCCCAGCGCCACGGCATTCAACGCTTCCCAGAATTCGCCTTCGCTCGATGTGCCGTCGCCAAGCGAAACGTAAGTGACTTCATCGCTCTGAAACTTTACGTTCTTGAACTGTCGATAGTCAGAGCCGCCGGGTGGCCCATCCTTCGCGTCCTTTGCGAAGGGTGGAACTGCGCTGGACGACGCGGGTGCCCCATTTCTCGCGTTTTGTGCGAGAAGTGGGGATTCTGACGCCGGAATCTCCGCAGCCTTAGGCCGCCGCGCAAAATAGCGCCCACCCTCAGCGCACCCCACCGCCTGCAGAATCTGCGATCCCGTCGGCGAAGACTGCGTAACAATATTGAGCCGCGGGTAGCTCCAGTGCGACGGCATCTGCCGCCCGCCGGAGCTCGGATCATCCGCCGCCCCCACCCCCTGCAAAAACATGTCCAGCGGCTTCACGCCCAGGCTCAGGCACAGCGCGCGGTCGCGATAGTAAGGATAGAACCAGTCGTAGCCCGGCTTGAGCGCCAGCCCGGCGGCCACGCCGATGGCTTCGTGCCCCGCCCCTGACATCTGGAAATAGATTTTTTGCTGGCGCTTGAGCAGTATCTCCCGGTCGTCGATCCGCCGGGACATATACATGAAGCGATAAGCCTCGATCAGCCGCTCGCGCGTAAGTCCCTCATAATTCTTGGACTTCTTGGCGCCGTTGCCTCCGAGAGCCAGCTTAGGGTCAGTTTTTGTGGTCGCCATCCGCCTGCCGTCGTCTTAGGTTATCGCGCGTACTCATACTACATAGATTCGCAAAGCCGTTCCCGGGTTCACGCCGAAATTCCGATTGCGCCAAACCTGTTGCATTGTAAATGCAGAGTGGGGATTAGAAAAACACCGAAGTTTTGAGCCGGGGGGTCTTATCAGCCGTGTCTCATCCCTCATCCTGAGGGATTCAAGCCGGAACCATCGGAGAGGGAAGCTCATTGCCGTCCGATGTTGTCAATTTCGTTCTTCAGTGACATGCCACCAAGGGTGGAAAGCGGCAGCGACAGAAACAGGCTGATTCTTCGCTCCAGCAGAAAGAATGCCTCGCGAAACGCCTGCTGTATTTGTTCCTTCGTTCCCTGCACGGCCGCGGGATCCGGAACACCCCAATGCGCGGTGACCGGCTGGCCGGGCCAGACCGGGCAAACTTCATTGGCGGCGTTGTCGCAGACGGTGAATACAAAGTCGAGCTGGGGCGCTCCGGGACGCGCAAATTCGTCCCAACTCTTGCTGCGCAGTCCGCGGGTGGGCAACTGCGCCGCTTCGAGCTCGCGCAACGCTTCGGGACGAACTTTCCCCGAAGGATGGCTGCCCGCGCTATACGCGACAAAGTTGGGCCGCCCTCTTTCGTTCATGATGGCTTCTGCCATGATCGAGCGAGCCGAATTTCCCGTGCACAGAAACAAGACGTTGTAGGGTGGCATGGTCGTCCTAGTCTCGTTCATAGCGATGAGTGGCAAGGAAAAGTCCTTAGGGTTTTACTAACCACCAGCCACCAGTCACTGTTTTTCACCGGTCCGGGGCTTGACAAACTCCACGTCAGGCGCAGCACGTGGGCCCGCAACAAGATTTCCCATCCGCCGGTTTGATCGCCCTGATGAAGGCGCTAAAAAACTTCCCGTCCACCTGCGGAGCGAGGACATCCGCGTCAATGCCCTGCCCAGCCAGGAATTCGCGCGCATCCGCGGCGTGGTAGATGCGCGTAGGCTCAATCTCAATCTGCTCAAAACCAGCCGCAGCGAGTTTACCGCGATACTCGTTCTCTTCGAGCGCCCCGGCAATACATCCCACCCAGGCCAGAACGCTCTGCCGAATCTCAGGCAGCATTTCGCCACGAGTAACGACGTCAGAGACCGCGAAGCGGCCTCCCAGCTTGAGAACGCGAAATGCCTCGCGCAGCACGCGGTCTTTGTCGGCCGATAGGTTGATCACGCAGTTGGAAATGATCACATCCACCGAATTGTTTGGCAGCGGAATGCTTTCGATCTCGCCCTTGAGAAACTCCACGTTGTCGATGCCGCTTTTCCGTTTGTTGTCGTTGGCGAGGGCAAGCATTTCGTCGGTCATGTCGAGGCCGTAGGCTTTTCCCGTGGGGCCCACGCGGCGGGCTGATAGCAGAACATCAATGCCTCCGCCGGAGCCGAGATCGAGCACGGTCTCGCCTGGATTCAACTGCGCCAGCGCGGTCGGATTGCCGCAGCCGAACGAAGCCAGCAGCGCTTCCTCAGGAATCTGCGCTGCCTGCGATGCGTCGTAAAGATTAGTCGTGATGGGATCGCAGCGGCCCGTGCTAACCGTCGCGCCGCAACACGAACTGCCTCCGGATTTCACGCGCAGCGCGGCCTCGCCGTATTTCTGCCGGACCACTTCCTTCATATTCCCAGGGCGGTCGGACGGGCTTGGGAAGGGCACGGCTTCAGCCGTGCCGCCAAGCTGCGACGACGATGCGGGCTTCAGCCCCTGAGGGATTTCCGTTTGCACACGCATGTTCCAATCTCCTATTTACAGATTTGCACGATCTCTTCCGGACGCAGCGCGTGATTGCGCGTGCAGCACTCGGCGTAAAGAAACTGCAGCAACTCCTGCAGAGCTTCGGTATTGGCGGTATAGCGCAGGAATGTGCCTTCGCGCCGCGCGTTGACCAAATCTTCCGTGCGTAGTTTTTCCAGGTGATGCGACAGCGTCGAGTTGGGGATCTTCAACTCCCCTTGAATGTCGCCAACCACCAAGCCCTCGGGATGGGCCGTCAGCAGTAACTGCATAATGCGCAGCCGCGGCTCCGTCCCCATGGCCGAGAACATGTCCGCATACTTCACCACGCGCTCGCTGGACTTGGCGGATGGTATTTTGATCGAGCTTTGCATATTTCGATAATACTGGAAATATGGTTATGCGTCAAGGCAGCAGCCCCAAGCAATTCTCTCTCTCGCACTTTGGTAATCGCATCTCAAAGCTGAGTTCCCGTAAGCTCTTAGGTCAGTTCGTGTATGAGTTCTCCCGCGCCAGCCAGAATTTCCGGCGCGGCGGAAGCTTCCGTTCCGTCGCGGTGGGGCGCATTTCTGTTCGCGATAAAAGCAACGTTGCTGCAAGCCCATCGCGGAGTGCACAACGTCCTGGCTGTGGTGCCCCGTCATGTGGCCGACGCGGAAGCCGCGCTTGGCGTGCAGGTCGCCGATGTGCGAACCCAGTTATGGACAACCGAGAGCCTGGTCGAACGCTCGCTCCAATTGGGTAAGGTGCAGAATCTGCGCGTAGCGGCGCGCGCCCTCCATGGCGTGGTGGTTCCCGCCAGACAGACCTTCAGCTTCTGGCGTCAACTTGGACGCCCCACGCGGGCAAAAGGTTACGTCCCCGGACGCGAGCTGCGTGAAGGCTGCCTCATTCCAGCGATCGGAGGAGGAATCTGCCAACTCTCGAATGCACTTTACGAGGCCGCGCTGCAGAGCGGCTGCGAAATCGTGGAGCGCCACGCGCACTCCCGAGTAGTGCCTGGCTCGGCCGCGGAGTCTGGGCGCGACGCTACGGTGGCGTGGAATTATGTGGACCTGCGTTTCCGTCCACGGCAAGGCGTGCGCATTCAGGTGCAATTGAGCGGGCAGGCGTTGACGGTTCGATTCCTGTCGGCGCTGCCCGTAAGCATTAAAGCTATCGCACCACCCCCGGCAGAAACTCTACCCAGAGCGCTGAACCCGATCGCGCACACTTGTACGGACTGTGGCGTGAATGCGTGTTTTCGACACATCGAACCGGAAACTGGCTCTGCCGGTAAGAGCGCTTATCTGCTGGACGAATGCTGGCCGGAATTTCTGACCTATATCGAACGGCAGGCTACGATTGAAGATTTTATAGCTGCGCCCGCTACTTTCGGCCGCTACCGCGGCGTAAAGGAACTGGAAGCGAAAACTTGGAGTGTGCACTCAACGTGGAGGCCGGCGCTCCTGCGAGCGATACGAATGCGGTCGGCGCAGAGCGTGCCAGGCCGTCTCAAAGCGCAGCTTATGGGCTCGGAGCATATCGCCGAGGCCATGGCTGCCGCTGTCCCATACGAAGCCAGCCACATCGTTATGGCGCAATCCGTGCTTCCGTTTCTGTGGAAGGGCGGCGCGCTCGGCGGGCGAACATTTGACGTTTTCATGACGCGCATGCCGCTGGCGCATCTGCATCGGCTTCTTGATGAAGCCAGCACCCAGAATCCCGAACTCGCCACATTGCGCGAGTACCGTGCACCGCAGTGGATGATTGACGCCGAACAGGAAGCTCTTGCATCTGCTCGCCGGATTATCTCGCCGCACGCGGTAATCGCCGAGCTCTTTGGCGAACGCGCCCTGCAGTTGCCGTGGCATCTGCCAAAGGTTCCAGTTGGGCGGCGTGGACGCGCGGTTGTGTTTCCCGGCCCCACCGTAGCGCGAAAAGGCGCGCTGGCGTTGCGTGCCGCCATGATCTCCTTGAACTGCGATCTTATGATGCTTGCGGGAAATCTGGAGCAAGCCGATTTCTGGCAGGGAGTGCAAGTCACGCCGCCCGCGCGACACTGGCTGGAGAATGCCGCGCTGGTAGTGCAGCCAGCGCTGCTCGAAGACAATCCGCGGTCTCTGCTGCAAGCCGTGGCTGCGGGAATTCCGGTCGTCTGCACCCGCAACTGCGGTCTTGGCGATTTGCCGAATGTCACCACGGTGGAATTCGGGAATGTAGAACAACTGCGCCGCGCGATCTCATCGGCGCTGCTGAGGGCTGACGGCTAACGGCTGACTGCTTTATCCTGAGCATGCATGATTCGGACATTCCGCGCCTTTGACCCGCGCTCCATCAAGCTGGTCATCTTCGATCTCGACGGCACGCTGATCGATTCCCGCCTAGACCTGGTGCATTCCGTCAATGCAGCGCTGCGCCACATCGGACGGACGGAGTTGCCGGACGACGTCATCGCCAGCTACGTGGGCGACGGCGCGCCGGTTCTGATCCAGCGGGCCTTGGGTGTCGACGCGGCGCGCGGCGAGGTGGTGGACGAGGCGCTGGTCCGCAAGGGCCTCGAGTTTTTTCTCAAGTACTATCGCGAGCACAAACTCGACCACACCACCGTCTATCCCGGAGTGGCCGAGGCACTGGCCACGATTCAAAATGCAGCCAGCCACTCCCACAACGGCGGGCCGCGCAAGTTAGCGGTGCTCTCCAACAAACCGGTCGTTCCCTCGCGGGCCATCATTGAGGCGCTCGGGCTGGGCCAATTCTTTTCGCAGGTCTATGGCGGCAACAGCTTCCCCACCAAGAAGCCCGATCCGGAGGGCGCTCGCCGGTTGCTGGAAGAGTATGCCGTGCCGCCGCAACAGGCCGCGATCATCGGCGACTCCCACGTCGACGTGAATACCGGACGCAATGCGGGCATGGTCACCGTCGGCGTAACTTACGGCTTTGTTCCGCACACGTTGCAGGACGAGCCTCCGGACGTTCTGGTGGATCATCCCAGCGAATTGGCGACGCTGTTCGCGGCACGATGATTCGCCGCAAACGATTCGTCACCATCCTGCCCCGCGATTCGCGGCCACCCGTCGAACCATAATTGCAGTGCAGTTAGCCGGGTAAGTTGATGAATGCGGAGAGGTTATCGACTTTAAGTGCTGTGGAATAAATAACACGTAAGTCACTGAAAACAAGGTGCTTAAATCTCAAGGTTAAAGCGGTTTAACTTCCCGGCCTGAGCGCTCGATCCGCCCCGCGGACCGATGGTCAGATGCGCCGTCGACGAGCGGCTGCCGGCTCGCAAATCACCGCATGGGCCTCTTCCTGGAGCGATCGCCCTGGAGCGATCTCGCTGAGACGATCCTCCTGAAACGAGCGACGCAAGACGATCGCCGCCGACCTGTCCCGCTTCCCTTCTCCGAATTGCACCAATTCCACGCCCGCCCGCCCTTTGCCATTCCTACATTCGGCGGTAGACTTAAAGCTTTCGAGGAGTATTCATGCTAGTCGTCATGCAGGCGCAAGCCACCGAAGAACAGGTGCGCGCCGTTTGCCAGAAAATCGAGAAGCTCGGTTACCGCGCGCACTCCATGCCCGGAGCGCAGCGCACCGCCATCGGCATCACCGGAAATAAAGGCGAAGTGGAGCAAGGCACGCTCGAAGAAATGCCGGGCGTGCAGGAAGTCATCAAAGTTTCGAAGCCCTACAAGCTGGTCAGCCGCGACGTGAAGCAGGAAAACACCGTCATCCGTTTCGCCGGCACGGCCGCCACCATCGGCGGCACCGGCCTTGCCATCGTCGCCGGCCCCTGCGGCATTGAGAGTCGCGAGCAGGCGTTCGCCGTAGCCGAGCGTGTGCATCGCGCCGGCGCGCAGTTTTTTCGCGGCGGAGCCTACAAGCCGCGGACATCCCCCTATTCCTTTCAAGGATTAGGGGAAGAAGGCCTGCGCATCATGGCGGAAATCCGCCAGCAGTTTGGCCTGAAGATTATTACCGAAGCCATCGACAACGAATCGCTCGACCTGGTCGATGAATATGCCGACGTCATCCAGATCGGCGCCCGCAACATGCAGAATTTTTCTTTGCTCAAGCGCGCCGGGCGGGCCAAGAAGCCAGTGCTGCTCAAGCGCGGCATGTCGGCCACGCTCGAAGAATTCCTGATGGCCGCGGAATACATTCTGAGCGAGGGCAACTACAACGTCGCTTTGTGCGAACGCGGCGTGCGAACTTTCGCCGACCACACCCGCAACACGCTCGACCTCAGCCTGGTACCCGCGGTGCAGCGCCTCAGCCATCTCCCGATTCTCGTCGACCCCAGCCACGGCACCGGCAAGCGCAACAAAGTCACGCCGCTCTCGCGCGCAGCCGTAGCCGTAGGCGCCGACGGCCTCATGGTAGAAGTGCACCACAAGCCTGACGAGGCCTTATCCGACGGCCCGCAATCCCTCTTCCCCGACCAGTTCGACGAACTGATGAAACAGATCCGCCAGATCGCCGCGGTGGTGGGAAGGACCGTGCCGGGGATTGAGGTAAGCGAGCCTGTAGCTGTCAGCAAGTAGTTTGGAGATCAAATCCGGGTCCCCCATATCTCGCGGATTTTGCGAAATATGCGGAAGTTGGATCGAACTACCCCACTTCTCGCAAAGAACGCGAGAAATGGGGCACCCGGCCATCGCCAGGTTCCAAAATCGCAGTTGGAGGTTCTCATGACGCCTCTTCGAAAAACTTGCTCAGGCAGTTTCTTACTGCTGAGCTCCGTGCTGGTACTCGCTGGTAGTATGCTCGCGCAAAACGCGCAGGACCAGCCTTCAGGCAATGCTGGCTCGCAGAGCCAGGAAACCATCTATTCCCCGGGCAGGGACGGGGTCACGATACCGCGCGCCATACATCAGCCCGCGGCGGAATATAGCGACCAGGCGAGGCGGAAAAAAATCTCGGGAACGGTCATGCTCTCGCTGGTCGTAACTCCCGACGGCAACACGACAGACATAAAAGTTACCAACCCCCTCGGCAGCGGCCTCGACGAGAAAGCAATTGAAGCAGTGCGCCAGTGGAAGTTCGAACCGGCGACGAAAGATGGTAAGCCCGTGGCCGTGAAGATCGCCGTTGAGGTCAGCTTTCATTTGTACAAGTAACGGCGATGCTCGTCGCACCCCCTTGAACATCGGACTCGTGGTGGTGTCTCAGTTTCGCGGCCGCAGCGAGGAGGCCGTCGAGCTTCGGCCGACCGGACAGCTGAGGGCGGCTGTCCCCACATGAGCATCCCCCAAACTGAGACTTCCGCTAGCGCGTTCTTCTGCTAATCTTTTATCTCTTCTTCGAGACTCGTCTCCCATGCGGACGCCACTTTGAAAAAACTTCTCTTCATCGTCGTCCTGCTTCCCATCCTCGGCGGTCTCGGCTGGTGGTATTTCCGTGAAGAGCCGCTGCCGGATTACGGCCCTGCCTACCGCGAATATGCCTACGTCACCAACGGCAAAAGCAACACCGTCAGCGTGATCGACATCCGCAAATTCGCCCTCGCCAAGACCATCCCCGTCGGCTTGGAGCCGACCGGCATCGCGGCCAACAGCAAGAAAAATGAAATCTACGTGGTCAACACAGGTTCGAGTAACGTCAGCGTGATCAATGCCGAGACTAACGTCGTGGTGGCCGTGATTGGCGTTCACGGCAAACCGTATTTCATCGATGTTTCCGAAGACGGCAAGCGCGCCTACGTGGCCAACTCGGGCTCCGCCAACGTCAGCGTGATCGATCTGGAGAAGCGAGCGGTGGTGGGAACCCTCCACGTGGGCGCATCGCCGGGACTGGCGCGGGTTTCGCCGGATGGCGCGACCGTCGTGGTCAGCAATCGCGGCGACAACAGCGTTTCCCTCATCGATGCCAGGCAGTTGCGCGTGCGCGCCACTCTGCCGATTTGCCAGCAGCCGGAAGACATCGCCATCCTGCCCGATTCCAGCAAGGCCTTCGTCGCGTGTTCCGGTTCGTCGCAGGTGGCATCCATCGATCTGAAGCATGACCACGTGCTCGCGCTGCTCGACGTGGGACGCACGCCGGTAAACTTGGCGCTGAAGCCGGACGGCGGCGAGCTGATCGTATGCGATTTCGATTCCAACGGCATCTCGATCATTGAGACCGGCAATGACGAAGTAGGCAGCAGCCCCACGATCGGCGAGCATCCCTCCCGCGCCGTGGTCACGCTCGACAACTCGCGGCTCTACGTGAGCAACTTCGGCTCCGACAGTGTTGCCATCTATGACATCGACATCGGCAAGTTGATCGCGACCATGCCCGTCGGTAGCCGCCCTGACGCATTGGCACTTTCCCAGGCGCAGAATTATCTGCTGGTGCTCGATACCCAGGCCGGAGACGTGACTGTGATCCAGAAACGCCGCCCACGCAAACTGGAGCCGACCGAGTATTCGCTTCTCACCATGATTCCGGTAGGCGTGCAGCCGAACGCGATCGTGGTGAAGGCATTCATGATGAGCAAGCCGGGAAAGAAGTAGGCAGCGCCTCGCAGTCGCAGAAGCGCGCACAGAAAAAAGAGACGTTGCAAGCAACGTCTCTACAGAAATTTGTCGATGAACGATTCGTTGAGACGTAACCTGTTACGTCTCTCTCACCACTCAACCTAAGCCTGCGTCGGCACCGGCTTGGCGCAGATCTTCTCAAATGCCGCGCTAAGATCGGCCGCAATGGCCGGAGCCTCGCGGCTTTCAATGTCACGCCGCGGCATCATGTAAGCCAGCTGCCCATCGCGAAAAATCGCAATCGAGGGCGACGACGGCGGCTGCCCCGTGAAATAACTTCGTGCGCGGTCGGTGGCTTCCCGGTCTTGCCCGGCGAACACCGAGAACAATTTTTCCGGCCGGGTCGCATTCTGCAATGCCATGCGCACCGCGGGACGCATCCTTCCTGCCGCGCAGCCGCAAATCGAATTCACCACCACCATGGTCGTGCCCGCCTGGTGCGCGAGCGCGCGGTCCACTTCTTCAGCGCTGCGGAGTTCTTCAATGCCCAGGCGCGTCAATTCTTCACGCATGGGGATCAACATAATTTCGGGATACATCGGCATGTTTCGTTTTCCTCTCTGCTCTCTTCTTGGGGTTTGATACGTTTGGTTCGATTCGTTTCTCGTTCGCCCGCTTCTTTTTGATTCATGCTGGCTCTCTCAATTGTAACGTGAAGGGAGCGTGAACGCGCCGCCCATGTTCTCCCCATCAGTGCGCCTTCAGCGCCTGACCTTTGGCTATGCGCGAACCGGCAGAGCCCTGTGTATATTGAAGGCAATCATAGTTACGGAAAAAGTTTTCGAAAAAATGCTGCTCGAAGAAAATGTTCCGCTGGCGCCGCTCACCACCTTCAAACTGGGAGGGCCGGCGCGTTATTTTGTTGAAGCCAAAACCACCGGCGAGGTGCAGGAAGCCGTCGCCTTCGCGCGTTCGAAAAATTTGCCCATCTTTGTGTTGGGCGGCGGCAGCAATCTGGTGGTCGCGGACGCTGGCTGGCCCGGGCTGGTGTTGAAGATCGGAATTCTCGGGATTGACCAGAGTGCAGAACCGAGCCGCGAACATGAGGGCCGAATTCTTTTCGACGTGGGCGCGGGTGAATCCTGGGACCGGTTCGTCTGGAACGCCATCCGCGCCAACTGCGCGGGCGTGGAGTGCCTCAGCGGCATTCCGGGCAGCGTCGGCGGGACGCCGGTGCAGAACGTCGGCGCCTACGGACAGGAAGTCGCAGAGACCATCGAATCAGTTCACGTGCTCGACTTGAAAGACGGCCAACTGCGCGAGTTGTGCCGCGAAGCCTGCGGGTTCAGTTACCGCTCGAGCATCTTCAATACCACGGAGCGCGGACGCTTCATCGTTTTGCGCGTCATCTACGCGCTCACTCCCGGTGGCGAGCCGCGCATCACCTACGCCGATCTCAAGCGGCACTTCGAGGGCCGCGAAACTCCCCCCAACCTCGCCGAGACCCGCGAAGCCGTGCGCCATATTCGCGCGCTCAAGGGAATGCTGATCGTCCCTGGCGACCCCGATTGCCAAAGCGCGGGCTCGTTCTTCAAGAACCCGGTGCTCACCGAAGAACAACACGAAGAATTGAAAAAGCGCGCCAGCGCCCGCGGACTCACCGTGCCCAGCTATCCTGCGCTCGAGACCCGCAAGAAGGTTTCCGCCGCCTGGCTGGTGGAGCGTTCCGGATTCACCAAAGGATTCGGCTTCGGCCACGTCGGAATTTCCAGCAAGCATGCGCTCGCTATTGTCAATCACGGCGGCGCCTCCGCTGCCGAAGTGGTCGCCCTGAAAGACCAAATCCAGCATCGCGTGGAAGAAGTCTTCGGCGTGCGCCTGGAGCCGGAACCGGTGATGATCGGGTTTTAAACTTCGCCGCTGGTGCATCCCAATCACGGCTCGTCCTCCTGTCCGAAGCTAGTTCGGTTCAAAGGGAAGCCGGCTGATGGCTTTGTAACCAGGATCGGTCTGCCCGCCGGTTGGCGCGAAGCGGCCGTCTGGTTCGAGGACAAGAAAAAGCAGATAAGCGCTGCGCTGCGAGAGGTTCGATGGGTCAAAAGAAATCAGAGACGCCCCGTCCAGCGCGGGGCTAGCTTGGGCCTCGCGATAATGGTGGAGCACAAATTGTTTGGTCGTTTTATCTCCCTTGAGCACGGCAGAGACTGCGAAAACCGTTTGTACACCGATAGACTCGATCTTGCTTCGTTTGCCGTTTTTATCTTGCATCCAGATATCTGGAAGGAATGCCTGCTCCTTCGTATCAGTGGTTTTGCTTTTTGGTGTGGCAATCACCACGAGATCGGATTTCTCCAGCATTTCCTGGTAGCTGAGCACTATCGTCTCGCGCGCCTGTAACTGATTGAGCCCGGAAGAAAACATGAGGGCGACGGTCATAAAGATAACGAACAATCGAAAGTTCATGGAACGGCTCCTTCTTCGCACCCAGGTTGATTGAGCCTACTCCCTATCTCTATCTCTTCTGCAAGTTAAACCCCTTCCACACGTTCTCCCGAAGATATTTCTGAACAGATTCCTTCGTTGAGCGGTCTTTATGAATGAGGGCAATCGATTGGTGGCGGGAGAGGCAATTCTGACCGAACTCCGAACGGTGGCGCAGAGCCGGGAGGAAATACTTGAGAATCTGGTTCGGCAGCACGCCCGCCTTGTCTACCGCATCGCTTACGCCGTGCTGCGGCGGCATCACGACGCCGAGGACGCAACGCAGGAAACTTTCGTCCGGGTGCTGCGCTACAGCCACAAGTTGGCGGGCGTGGAAGACCACAAAACCTGGCTGGCGCGCATTGCCTGGCGAGTCGCTGTCGACCGGAACCGGCAGCAGGGGCGCAAGCGGGAGATTCCTCTGGACGATCCCGAGAAGCCGCTGCCGGAGGCCTTCTCGCCGGACGCGGCGGCAGATGATGCGCTACAAGCCGCGCACGTTGGCAATGTGCTGGAACGGATGATTGCGGCCTTGCCCGAGAAGCTGCGCCAGCCGCTGATTTTGTCGACGATCGAAGAAATGTCCCCGCGGGAAGTGGCGGCTACATTGGGAATCAACGAGGCGGCAGTGCGGTCGCGGGTATTCCGCGCCCGTCAGATTCTGCGGGAGAAACTTGCGGGACGGATTAGCAGGAAGTAGGTGAAAAGATGGCTGACGTGACGCGGGACGAACTCGACCACCAGCTCGATACGGCGCTGGAGAAGTATGCAGCAGCTGATCCGCGGACGGGTCTGGAAGAGCGGATACTGGCCAACATGCGATCCGCGCGAGCGCAGGCTCCGGATCGCACCTGGTGGCGCTGGGGCTTGGCGGCCGCGGTGGCAGCGGTAGTGGTCTTGGCGATGGCTTGGAGATCGGGCAAGCCGTCACATTCGCTCACAGTGAGTCATCCCTCGGCGGCCACACAAGTTCTAAAGGAGCCAGGGACGCAGGCTGTGGCGAACAGCAATAGGAGTGATCCTCATCCTTTGAGACCAGGCCCGGCACACAAAGCAACCGCGATTCACGCTCATCCTCCGGCCGCGATCGCCGCTGAGGTTAAGCTGGACCAGTTTCCGTCGCCCCAGCCGTTGAGCAAGCAAGAACTGGCTTTGGCTCGGTATGTCAGTGAGTTTCCGCAGGAGGCTACGCTGATTGCCCGAACGCAGGCGGAATTTGAGGCTGAGATCCAGCAGAAGATGAAGGAGGCGCGCTATGAAACCGAAGATTATGGTTCCGACCAACAAGAAAGGTGAGGCAATATCTATGCGAAAAACTCTTGCAGTGTTGATTGCAGCAATGACCGTGGGGCTCTGGTTCGTCCCCGGGTTCGCACAAGCCCAGGAGGGATCCAAAGAAAGTAACCCGGGGACCACAAAGCTGAAGCCCTTGGAGTCCTATCGTCTCGATTTTTCCTTCAATGAAATAGCCGACGGAAAGATTGTTAACACGCGCCACTACTCGCTGAACCTGACCGCCGGTAACTCGGACGAGATAAAAATCGGAACGCGGGTTCCGGTTGCGGCTAGCAGTACATCAACGGGTCCGGGCAGCCCCGAGAGGGATACGCAGTTTCAATACATCGATGTGGGAACCAATATCTGGTCTCAGTTAAGAGAACACGGCGATGAGCTGATGCTGGTGGTCAGGGCTGAGGTCAGCAACGTGGATACCGAGGGCGCGGGATCGTTACCAGTGGTTCGGCAAATCAAAATCAGTGGCGACACATTGCTGGTGGTCGGGAAAGCGATCATGATCGGCAGCGCGGATGATCCGAACTCCAAGCGGCAGTTTCAACTTGAGGTCACGGTGACGAAGCTGAAGTAGATTGGTTGTGTGGGGCGGGCGCTACTGATCCGCAAGTCTCGCCGCTTCCTGAAAAATCTTCAGGAACATTTTCCGCGTGAGCTTTCCGGTTTGCGTGTTCTGGTTTGAAGGATGATATGAGGCCAGCAGCACCTTGCCGTCGGGCGTACGGTAGCTGGCGCCGTGTTTGAAGAGATAGCCTTTCTTACTGGCGAGCACGCCGCGGCGCTTTAAGAAATTCAGATAGGCGTCGAAGCCGATTTTGCCCAGCGCCACTACGACCCTCAGGTTTTTTAACCCTGCGATTTCGCGGTCGAGAAACGGAGCGCAGGCGGCCAGCTCTTGCAGCGTGGGCTTGTTGTCGGGCGGCGCACAACGCACTGCAGCGGTGATGTAGAGATCGTTGAGGGTGAGGCCGTCGTTGCGATCCGTGGCCGTGGGCTGGCTGGCGAATCCAACTTCGTACAGCACGGGATACATAAAGTTGCCGCTGGCATCGCCGGTGAATGGACGTCCGGTGCGATTCGAGCCGTGCGCTCCGGGAGCAAGCCCCATCACCAGCACGCGCGCGTCGGGATCGCCGAATCCTGGCACGGGCTTGCCCCAGTAGTCCCAGTCGCGATAGGCGCGGCGTTTCTCGCGCGCCACCTGCTCGCGGTAGACGACCAGACGCGGGCAGCGCGTGCACGCAATTACTTCGCGGTTAAGAACGGTGAGCCAGTCTGGCATGGTTGGTTGAGCGGTGGACCATCCGCACTCTACACTTCTCGAACGTCTTCAGCCAAACACCCGGCAACATGAGACGTGGTCCCGGAGAGCTTTGCAAAACTGCAGAAGTGTTCCTTCAGGAACATTTTGTACAGGCGCAAGTGTACATACGTTTCTGCACATATCCAGTAAGTGAATGAGCAGACACGAGTTACAAGGAGGAGGACGTGCACTGGAAGACGAAAAATGGGGCCCTGCGGACAGGGCCCGGTAGCAGCAAGTTCAGGAGTCCCAACTATACCATAATGTCCATCGACTTACTGTACTTTAGGCAGAATTATTTCTCATGGCCGGATTTCGATCGGTGTGCCGTCCGCGACTGCGGCCCATATCTCGTCAATCTCGGCATCAGTCACAGCGATGCACCCGTCTGTCCAGTCCTTCATGCGGTGAGCTGAGCCCACATAGCCGTAGCCATTGGGAAGCCCATGCAGAAAAACGTCGCCGCCCGGTGACACGCCCTGCTCACGCGCGGCCGAACGGTCGCGGGCGCTCGGATACGAAATGTGGATCGCCTTGTAAAACTTGCTATGCGCGTTGCGGAAGTCGAGGATGTAAACGCCTTCCGGCGTTTTGTGATCGCCCTGCCTGGTTTTCGCGCCAATCGGGTCACTGCCCAGGGCGACCTTGTACGTCTTGATCACTCTGCCGTGGCTGACCAGTTGCAAAGTGCGCTCCTTCTTCAGAACGATAACCCGGTCCGCATGCGGCGGCGGGACCGCCGTTTGCGCCGCGCCCAACTCACACAGCAACCAGAACACCAAGCCAGTGAGTACTCGGATGCGCATTCCCGCAATTATAGGCCGGCGCAATTCTGAGGAATGCTACGCTGATGCAGTGAAGAGCCTGAATCGCAACCAGCAGTGCGGATTGAGCCACCGGGCTTTGCCCCGGCGGGACAGCCGAGGCGGCTGTCGCTACATGAGCTTATTCGGAGCCCATCTACGGCGCGCAAAGTTGATCGCGTTGTGCGCCCTCGTCTTCTGCTGCACCGTGTTCTCGGCCTCCGCCGTGAACTGGACGGCGCGGGCGCAGCCCGCGCGGCTGGTCAACGGAGCACCGGTGCTGTTTCAGGTCAAGGTTCCCGCTTCCCTCGAATCGCTGACTGGAACCTGGCTCGGCCATCAGGTTCCTTTCAGTTTCGACGCAGCCAGCAAGACGTGGTTCGCATTAGCTGGTATCAGCCTCGAGACTGCCCCGGGCACTTACTCTTTGGATTTAACGGGTGAGCGGCGGGCGAGTCCTACCAAGGGCGCACTGCCGAAACTTTCTTTCAGCAGCAAGTTCGCGGTTTTTCGCGGCAAGTATCCGGAGACCGAGGTCAAGCTGACTGTCGAAGGAAAATTTACCGAGCCTAGTCCTGAACAGGAGAAACAGATTGCGGAAGGCGTGAAGATCAAGGAGGACTACCTCAACCGCGTGACACCGACACGCGAATGGGACGGAAAATTCACAGCCCCCGCCGACGCGGCGATCTCCGATGTTTTCGGCTCGCGGCGCATCTTCAATGGCAAGGCGCAGCGGCCGCATCTCGGCCTGGATTTCCGCGTCCCCAGCGGAACTCCGGTTGCGGCGATGAATAGTGGCACGGTGCTGCTGGCTCGCTTCTTATATTTCGAGGGCAACTGCGTCGTCATCGACCACGGACAGGGACTGCTGACACTGTACTTCCATCTTTCGGAATTCAAAGTGAAGGAAGGCGACACCGTCAAGCGCGGCCAGGTAATTGGCTTGAGCGGGGGCACGGGACGCGCGACGGGTCCGCATCTTCACGTGACCGTGCGCTGGCAAGGAGTTTCTCTTGATCCGGCGCGGCTTCTGGAATTGCCGCTGCCTTCGGGGGGCTCCTAGTTGGTAGTTGCCAGTGGCTAGTGGCTTGTTCTCAGTTCCCGGTTGCACAAACCTTCTACGCCGCACCCCTCGACATTCGGCTCAAGGCGCCGTTGCCGCTGCGGGTGGCCTCACGCGCGGCGTCTCGCAGGGCATCTCGTAAATTGTCCTTCAGACCCAGGTTGCGAATCAGCCGGTGCAGGTAATTGGGATGCACTCCCAGAATCCCCGCGGCCTCGACGTAATTGCCGCGAGTCTGTTCCACCGCGTCGAGAATAAGTTGCTTCTTGAGTTCTTTGACACAGGAGTGGTACCGGGCTTCACTCCTCTCCGGCGAGGGCCTGCGTTCGAGAATCGATTCCGGCAGATCCTCCGGCAGCAAAGTGTCCGTACGACCTAGCACCAGCGCGCGTTCGATTGCGTTCTCCAGTTCGCGCACGTTGCCCGGCCAGTCGTGATTCGCCAGGCAGGCCATGGCCTCGCGCGAAACCGGTTTGGCTTTCACCCGGCAGCGTTTGGAATATTTCTGCACAAAGTGGCGCGCGAGCAGCGGAATATCCTCGCGGCGCTCGCGCAACGAAGGCATTCGCAGCCGGACCACATCCAAACGGTAGTACAGATCCCGGCGGAATATTCCCGTGCGCACGGCTTCATTCAAGTCGCGGTTGGTGGCGGCAATCAACCGGATATCTACTTTGATGGGATGGGTCCCGCCCACACGCTCGAATTCGCGCTCCTGCAGCACACGCAACAGCTTCACTTGTAGCGCCGGAGCGAGTTCCCCGATCTCATCCAGAAACACGACGCCCCCGTCGGCTACTTCCAGCCTGCCTTTTTTCTGGAGCACGGCTCCGGTGAACGAGCCGCGTTCATGCCCGAACAAATCATCTTCCAGCAGTGACTCGGGAATCGCGGCGCAGTTGATGGCCACGAAAGGTTGGTTTCCGCGGGCGCTGTTGCGATGCAACGCCCGCGCCGCCAGCTCTTTTCCGGTTCCGCTTTCGCCTTCAATCAGCACTGTGGCGTCGGACGCTGCAACCCGCGTCAGGAGCTGGTACATCTCTCTCATCCGCGGGCCTTCTCCCACCATGCTCCACTCCCGGCAGGTTTCGAGAGTGAGTGTCTGAGTTTCTTTTTCCAGCCATTGCTGCCGCCGCGCGTTGTCCAGGGCCGCGGCACAAATGCCGGCGATGGCCGCCATCAGCTGCAGATGCTCTTCGTGGAAGCGTTGCACCGGCCGGGTACTGTCCAGGTAAATGCATCCGATCACCTTCTGAAACACAGTGAGCGGGACACACAGCAGCGAGCACACGTGGGCTTCGGCCAGGCTCTCTGCCTTCTGCAAGGCCCCCAGGCCAGCTACGTCGGTGCCCAGCATCGCAACTCCCTGCTCCATCACCTGGCGGGCGACGGTGCGGCTGATGCGGACCAGCGGCGGCTCCCCGGGACGCCGGGTGCGAGCGTGCAGGGAACTGAATTCCTGCTCGCCTCCGTCGGTCAGCAGAATCGCGCCACGGCCTGCGGGCACCGCCTCAAAAATCAGACTCAGCAACTGCCCCTGCAATTCTTCGAGATCCTTGACGGCATGCACGACCCGGCTGATCCGCAGCAACACATTCAAGTTGCGCGCCACATCGGACGTCTCGGGCAACTCGCTCAGCAGCCAGTCCGGTGCTAGACCATCCACTTCTTTTCTGGGATGGAACTGCATGGTTTCGGCAAAGGGATGGCCCTCTTCGAATTCCACGCGGGCGGGCGGGGGCGTCTCTTGTTCGAGTTCGTCGTCGGCTTCGTCGTCAGCTTCGTCGTCGAGGAGAAACACAAACACCGAGTCGCCGGCGGCAATCTCGTCGCCATGATGCAGCCACTGTTCCTTCACAGACTTCCCGTTGACGCGGGTCGCGTGACCGCTCTCCAGATCGAGAAGATGGAAACGGCCGTCTTCCTGCCGCAGACGAAAATGCTTTTGGGAAATCGCAGGATCGACGACCGCTAACGCATTCGATGGCTCGCGTCCCAGCGTGGCGTCGCCAGATGGCAGGGGGAAGATCGAATCGGTGAGCGGTCCGGCGATGGCGAAAAGTCGGGGATGCATAGGTCAGGGTCCTCGGATCGAGCGACCTTCTTACCATGTGGAAGGCGGAACCGAACCGGGGGCATGATTTTGTTACGATATCCGAACAGATAGACGGACTATCCGATCGGATAGTGATCTGGGCAGAGACGGGGCGGCGGCGTCAGAAGCGTCGCGACCGGACCAACTTGCAGCTAAATAGTTGAAAAATAAAACGTTAAGTGGCGCAGGACGGCACGAGACGTTCGCTTTTGAAGCGTTGGGCCAAAACGTGCATCGTGTCGCTTCGCGGTGTCGGCAAAAAGCGACGGGGGAAGCGCTTTCTGTCACAGTGTCGCCGGCATCAGCAAAGTCAGGGACGCGAAGGGACCCCCTCGTCGCGTCCTTGATTTTTTTGCGGCCGAAGAGTTGGTATGTAGTTGGGTTAGAGGTCAGCCAGCGGCCGCTTCTTGGTGCCCTGAAGATTCCAGCGCCTGGTTGGATGGTGCGACGGCGTCCGGTGCGAGGGCATCTTGCGCGACGCCATCACGATACGTAACGCTTCTGCCCGAGATCGCCGCCATCCGCTCCCCCGGCACCAGGATTCCGACCAGATTGAGTGGATCGGCTGCCGACACCGTTACGGACTCACCGGTCAGCGGACTATTGCGCATCGCCCGCACCGATTCCACGGCTACCGGCAAGGCAAACTGCTCGCCCAGGAATCCGTCGACAAAACGTCCGCCACGAATTTCTCCGCGATCCTCGAGACGGCGGAAACCCATCAGCAGTTCGCGCCACGGCGGCAGGTTCGCCTCGCGCGCCAGCACATCGCGAAACACAATTCCGTAACGTCGCAGCAACATCCAGCAGGCAGCCTCGACCGCGCGCGGCCTCTCCGCAGCCTGGTCGGCGTGCAGCAGCGCCCAGCGGCCCGAGCTGTGCCGCGGACGGGTGCTGCGTCCGCTTCCCTGCCCCGCGCGGCGTTTGGGGTCGATCAACGATCGCAGATTGTCGAATCCATCGGCGGTGACCAGCCCCGCGGCAACCAGTTCCCACAGCGCGGTCTCGATCTCCGCTTTCAGCTTGCCGCTGCCGCGCACAATGTCGGCAAAGAAAGAAGCTCCGCGCTGCCGCAGAAAGTCGAGCACGAGTTGCGCGCTGTGGCTGAGACCGCGCCCCGTGTTCTCCTCGGTCGTTGGGTGCCCCATTTCTCGCGTCTTTTGCGAGAAGTGGGGATTTTCGCGGGGAATCATCCAATCCGCGTCCTCGCGCACAAAGAACGTGATGGGGGCGACGCTGGTGGGAATCACTCTACGTTGACGAGGTGAAGGTGCCGCGGTCTCCGACGAATCGTCCTTGCCCCTTGTGATCGGATAATCCAGCGTCGCCGGATGCGGCGACAACCTTCCCCAGCCAACCGCGCCAGTCAGGCAAAGCTGATCAAGCCATTTGGGATCGTAGTCGGCGATGCGACGCGCCAGAATCTGCCGCTCCCAGGCGTTGGCCGGAATCTCAAATCCCTGCAACTGCTGCAGCACTTCGAGCGTGCCGCGCTCCCCCGCAACCTGCGTGCCGGGCACCACGTGCTGCCAGCGCATGAGCCAGCGCATGAATTGCGCCGCCGTGACTGGCTCAATCTGCTTGCGCAGCGTGCCCACCGTCAGCCGGTGAATACGCGCCAGCAGCCGCCGCTCACACCATTCGGTCTCGTCAGCTTGTGTGAGGACTGTCGGGCGCGGCTCAGCCTGCTCGTGTGGCGCGGGCATTCCCTTCGACAAGCTCAGAGCCTGCCCTGAGCTTGCCGAAGGGGCAGGCTTTGCCCGCGAGGCAGCGCCACCGAACTTTCCCCGCAGAATGGTCCCGCTGGCTTCCATGCGAAGCAGCGCGTTCGAGATATCAGCTGCCGGAAGCCCTAACTCCTCCCCGAGCTGCAGAGCAGTAACCGGGCCCAGATGCGACATCCATCCCGTAACCAACGTGAGCAGAGCATCCTCGCGAGAAACCTGCGCGGTCTCGACATCTGCCAGAGCCTGCACAAATTGAGCCGAAGGATACAGCGCCGCGAAACTTCGCGCCCGCTCTGCCGCGACCCAGTAGCGCTGGCCATCCAGCGATGCCGCACCGGCTCGGCCTTCATCGACCAGTCGCTCGAAATATCCAACCCACTCCCCCGGGGCACGACCCGTGGAGAGACGGGCACCCTCGCCCGTCCAGCTCGGCGCTGCTGAGCTACCCTGGGTTGAGGCCGGGATGCTGTCTGGGAAACCCAGTCGAGCTGCGCTCGACTGGACAGCCGAGGGCGGCTGTCCCCACATGGGCAACGCCAAATCCTCCGGCAGCGCGACCAGCGTATGCAGCACATCGTGCAACTCATCCGCGTCCCGCACATCCGGCCAAGCTTCAGCCCGCACCTGTGCGATCGCTGCCGGATCCAGCTTTCCCACTTCCTCCAGCACCGACTCCGGCAGCATGCGCCGCATCTCGACAGCACGCGCCCGCCGCTCCTCCAGCGGGGCATCGTCGAGGAACGCGTACGGATTCGCGTTCAGAATTTCGTGCGAGAATTGCGATGGCACCGGCGTATCCACCGCCAGCACGCGAATCTTCCCTGAGGCCATGCCGCGCAGCAGCGTCTTCAGCCCCTCGACGTCCATCGCCTCGGTGAGCACATCTTTCATCACCTCGCCGACCAGCGGATGATCCGGAATCTTGCGCTCGCCCTCGATGTTCTCGAAGCAGGCCGCCGCATCGGGAAATACCGACGCCAGCAGATCGTCCGACCGCATGCGCTGAATCTGGGCTGGAACTTTCTTGCCGTTCTGAAATCGTAACAACGCCAGCGCGCGATTCGCATCCCAGCGCCAGCGCGTGCCGAAGATGGGAGAATCGAGCGCAGCCTGCTCGAGGATCGGCTGCACAGTTTCGGCTTGCAGAAAGTGAAATACATCGCCCAGCGGAAAGCTATGCTGCTCGGCGAGCGCAATGTTCAGCCCGTTGTCCGTGGCCGCCGCCTGCAACTCGAAATTGAACCCGACGCAGAAGCGCTTGCGCAGAGCCAATCCCCAGGCCTTGTTGATGCGTCCGCCAAAGGGCGCGTGGATGATCAGCTGCATCCCGCCACCCTCATCAAAGAAACGCTCCGCGATCACGGTCTGCTGCGTCGGCACCGCTCCCAACACCGCGCGTCCTTGCAAAATGTATTCGATCGACTGCTCCGCGCCGGAGTCGTCGAGACCGCATTCCTCCTTCAGCCAGCCGACCACCGCGGCCACGTCCGGCTGGGTCGCCGAAAATCCCACCGGCGAAGTATGCGGCAGCATCTCGCTGATTTTTTCCCGCAGCTCGCCCACATGGGCGGACAATTCCTGCGTGCGCGCCGGAGCTTCGCCGCGCCAGAACGGAACAGTCGGCGGCGCCCCGTGCGCGTCCTGCACCAGCATTCGTCCGGCGTTGGTCTCAATGCGCTGGATCATCCACGAAGTGTTGCCCAGCAGCATGATGTCGCCGCGATTGCTCTCCACGGCGAAATCTTCGTCCACCGTGCCCACGACAACGCCATCCGGTTGCGCCACCACGGTGTAAAGAGAATTGTCCGGAATCGCTCCCCCGCTGGTAATCGCCGCCAGCCGCGCCCCGCGCCTCGCCCGCAACTTTTTGTTCACGCGGTCGCGATGTACATATGCCCCGTATCGCCCGCGGCGAGCGGCAATCCCCTCGGAGAGCATTTCAAGAAGCGAATCAAAGGTCTCGCGCGCCAGGTTGCGATACGGATACGCTCGCCGCACCAGCGCGAACATTTCATTCTCGTCCCACTCGTCATCACCAGGAGCCGCGCCACCCGCGGAACACGCCGCCACGATCTGTTGCGCCAGCACGTCCAGAGGAGAATCTGGAATGATCAGCCGGTCAAGATCGCCCTGCCGGATGGCCCGCACCAGAGCCGCGCACTCGATCAAATCATCGCGCGTGGTCGCGAACAGACGTCCCTTCGGAACCGCGCCACGCCAGTGTCCCGAGCGCCCTACGCGCTGCAGCGCCACCGCAATCGCGCGGCAGGAATTGATCTGCACGACCAAATCAACCGTGCCGATGTCGATGCCAAGCTCGAGGGAGGCGGTCGCTACGAGAACTCTTATCTGCCCTTCTTTCAACTTCTTCTCGGCCGTGAGGCGCAGCTTGCGCGACAAACTGCCGTGGTGGGCCGCAACATTTTCCTCGCCCATGCGCTCGCCCAGATTGTGCGCGAGACGCTCCACCATGCGCCGCGTGTTCACAAACACCAGCGTCGATCGGTGCTGCGAGACCAGCGTCACCAGCCGGTCATAAATCGCGTCCCACATCTCGTTCGACGCAATCGGCCCCAGCGGCATGGGCGGCACTTCCACCGCCAGGTCAAGCGTGCGCTTGTGCCCAATGTTGACGATGACGGGATCGGGCCGCGCGCCTTCTTCCTGCGAGCCCCCACGCCAGCATCCCGTAAGAAAATGCGCGACTTCCTCAATCGGCTTCTGCGTCGCCGACAACCCGATGCGAACCGGAGGCCGATGAGCCAGCGCGTCCAGGCGTTCCAGCGACAACACCAGATGCGCTCCGCGCTTGTCGTCGGCCACGGCGTGGATCTCATCGACAATCACCGTCTCCACGTCACGCAGAATCGCGCGGCTCCGGTCGGCAGTCAGCAGAATGTAAAGCGATTCCGGCGTGGTCACCAGAATGTGCGGAGGCCGCTTCAGCATGGCGCGCCGCTCCGGCTGCAGCGTGTCGCCGGTGCGCACTGCTGTCCGAATCTCCGGCATCAGCAGCCCGCGCTCCCGGGCCATCGCGAGGATTTCCCCCAGCGGCACTTCAAGATTTTTCTGGATGTCGTTGCCCAGCGCCTTGAGCGGCGAAATGTAGAGCACTTCAGTGCGGTCGGCCAACTCTCCCGCCAGCGCCTTGCGCACGAGGCGATCAATGCATGCCAGAAACGCAGCCAGCGTTTTGCCCGACCCGGTGGGCGCGGAGATCAAGGTGGTGCGCCCCGCCAGAATGTGCGGCCAGCCTTGCTCCTGGGGCTCGGTCGGCGTGCCAAACCGCCGCACGAACCACTCCGCCACCAGAGGATGGGCCCAGGTCAATGAGGCAGGAAGGGACTGCATCCGGGTATTGTAGCCCGAAGGCGTACTTTCGCCAACTATTCGCTGTAGCCAATCCGCTCTACGTCCGGGAACAGAATAGCGACGGCCGACCTCTCCGGGAATCAATGAGTGCCATGCCTGATTTCGTCAACAACCCTAATGATGGGCAAAGAGTAACTTGGAAGCGAGCCGCATTTCTCCCTACACTGAACCACATAGGACGGTTCAAAATGGGCTCGCCCGAACGCCAACTTCGTCTCGTGCAGGTCGCCTGCGCGTTATTTCTCATGCTGTGCGTTCTGCTAATCCATTTTGGTCATCGCAATCTAGATCCCAGCGGGAACATGAATTTCAAACAGTTCTTGGTCATTGTGGCTGCGATCTGGTCAGCGGTCTCAGGGTTCACGTTGCAACGCAGAATCGTAAACGCTCCGAGGCAATCTCAAGCAAAGTCAGCAAGATCGACACCGTTTAGGCGGTGGAAGAATGGGCACATTGCACGGCTCTGGAGTGCGACATCGGTTTCCATGTGGGGACTTATTATGTATGAAATCCGTGGCCCATCGTGGATCGTTTATTCCCTCTTCGCGGTCGGAGTCATTCTGTTGGCGACATGGAAGCCAGGATCAAGTCCCTCAGCGCAATAATCCATCGGCAGGGAACACCCGTTCGCAGTCGGCGTAACATCGCGATTGCACTCGTCGACCGACTTCTGAGTTAGGCCCGCGAGAGAACAATGCTGGCGACGTAGCAAGCCAGAGAAATGCTGATACCTGTGAGAGGTGCACTGAAAAAATAAACCTTGCAGAGCACAACAAAACCAGCGAGCATTGCCAGCCCGACAACTATCAGGAACGTTGACTGAAAGAGGAGTTGTTCGTGCGCCAGTGCGAGAAAACCGAAAACCAAGCCAAACAAAATGAGTCCCATGCTGTGGCTGGCATTGAAGCCCACCCAACACCGCCACATAGTCGTTTCTTTCGTAATGACAGGTGAAATCTGGCTCATGCTGATTTGCAGCGTTGGGTCACGGGGCGTGAGCATTGGCCCCCCGAACGTATAGGCGAGGTGGACGACTCCGAGCGCAAAGACAATGCTCGCACTAAGAATCATGAGAATTCTTGCGGCCAAGATGCTCTCCCTATTCTGTGGCCCTAACGCCTCGGCTTGAAGACCGTGCTAGAGCGCGGCGTTGCTAATCCCTTTCAGTTTTGCAGCGATTTCTCTATCGGCTCGTGACGCTCCATATTCTATGCTCATCGTTCCTTTGAAATACAAAGCCCGGCCCGCGCCTGAGCCTCTGCGTTCACCATTTGGCCGGATAATTGGCGATGAATCGCGATATCACTCATTGACTGATTCCTTTTTCCAGTATCGATGACCTCCAATGGTCCCGCATTCACGCTCGCACACTGCTAGAATTTCCCCGCGATGCCCAAACTCTCTGCGCAGGCCCGCGCCCGCAAGATCAAGCTTCTTCTGTTCGACGTGGACGGCGTGCTCACCGACGGCAAACTGTTCATCTTCCCTGCTCCGGCCGGGGCCTCGCAGGCTGGAAAAGAACATGCTGATCTTGCTGCGAATCATGCCACGAAACACGAAGGCCAGGGCGGGTTAGGGTTCGCGAGCCAGAGCCTGATCGAGGCCAAGGGCTTCCACGCGCATGACGGCACTTCGATCTCGCTGGCGCGCCTGGCCGGCATCAAGACTGGACTGATCACCAAGCGCATCTCGGAAACGGTCGCGCTCCGCGCCCGCGATCTGAAGCTTGAGCATGTGCATCAGGGCGTGCAGGATAAGCGCTCGTGTCTCGAAGGCATCGTCAAACAGGAAGGGCTCAAGCCCGAGGAAGCAGCTTTTGTGGGCGACGACGTGATCGACCTGCCCGCGATGCGCGCCGGCGGATTGGCCATCGCGGTAAAGAACGCCCGCGCTGAAGTGAAGAAAGAAGCCCACTACGTCACTCCTCACTCCGGCGGCGACGGCGCCCTGCGTGACGCTGTGGAATTCATTCTGAAAGCGCAAGGCAAATGGAAGCGGGTGGTGGAGGCCTACATCGGCGAGAGAAGCCCGGCGAGCAGCTCTCAGCCGTCAGCTGTCAGCTCTCAGCCAAAATCCAAGTCAAGATCCCGCTGACGCCGGTCGCTTGCTTGCGATCTCGATCGGGGCCTTCGTGGAAATTTCGGGTATGCACTTCGAGAGGCGCTGCGCGCGGTGAGGACTGATAGCTGGTGGCTGATGGCTAAAAAACCCATCGGACGCTTGCTTGGGGCGTGCTCGGGTCAGCATCCGATGGGCTACCGTTTCTCCTTACTCACCCTGTTGTTTTCAGGAGTATGTGCAATGATTAAACCCCAACGCGCAGTGAAGTTGCGTCTAATTTTGTAAAGAGTTGTAATTCTTTCGCAGTCAAACGCAACGGTCAAAAACCCGCGCTGAAATTATTAAAAGATCAATCGGGCAGCGCCACCGTCTTCGCCGCCATCAGTTCTGTAAACCTTTTGTCTTTGCGGAGTTCGGCAAATTCCACATCTTTGTACACGTTCTTCAGGTCTTTGTAGCCCTCTTCCTGCGCCTTCTTCAGGTACTCGAGCGATCGATCCGAAAATCCCATCTTGGCGTAGAGTTTGGCCACGGTGTAATCGTAGTAAGCGCGGTCACCGGGACTGGGCAGTTGCGCCTGCACGCCGGTGCGCGAGGTGCGCTCAAATACTTCGGGATCAATTTGCATGGCACGCTCATAAGCCAGCACGGCCGGATCAAACTCCTTCTTCGAGAACAGCGCCGCGCCCAGGTTGCTGAAAAATGATGCCGAGGTCGCATCAATCGCAATCGCCTGGTGATAGTGCTTTACGGCCGCGCTATATTTTTTCTCTTCGTAGAGCACTACGCCCAGATTGTTGTAGGCATCGGCCAACTTGTGGTCGGCTTTGATTGAGCGCTCGAACGATTTCTTGGCTTCCCGGTAGCGCTGCATCATCAGTTCGGTGATGCCGATCTTGTTCTCCAGGCGCGCCGTATCCTGCCGCTTGGCCAAGGCCGCGCGGTAGTAATCGAGCGCGTCAAGATAAAGTTTCGAGGCGCGCAGATGATCGGCCTGCGTTTCCAGATCGTCCGCGCTCGCATCCGGAGCCGGAGGGTCAATCGTGCGCATCAGCGGCGGCGTGACCTGCACCTGTTCGGGATGGGACATCTGCGCCCCGGCGGCAGCCGAGAGGGCAAGGACGAAAACAAAAACTGAAAGGGAGAGAAGAGAAACCGAAGCCAGACAGCTTCTGGAAAAGCAGGTTCTCGGCAAGGACATAGACCACCCCCAGGCGAGCGCTATTATTCTGGCACAGTTCCTGCCGCGAAGCGAGAGTTTCCTGGCCCTTGGGACGGGTATACATACTTCCGTGGTGACCCTCAAATCTGGGTGGCTGAGTGGCAGTCACAACCCTGCGGCTCACTTCACCTCGATCACCGCCAAACCATAAGCAGGCAACGTCACGGTCAATTCTCCGTTCTGCAAATCGCGGACCTCAGCCGGGAGCGGTTCGGCGGCTTGGCGCAAAGCTGTGATCTGTGCCTGCGTTGGAAAGCTGGGCGCCCCCATTTTTTCGTACGCCGCCTGCACGTCGCCATGTTCACCGTCCACGCGCGAAATCGAAGCCTGCTGCACTTTTGCTCCCTTGAATCGCAAAGTCACCGTCTTAGTCTCTCCGCTCTTGCCCGGAGGTGCGTAGTTCCAAACGGCGATTACGAGACGATCCATCTTTCCTGCGCGTCACCAGAGCGGAATCCGAATCCACCGCGAGCCGTTCCTCTCCAAGGTGATGCAGAAGTTCGAAGGCGGCAAACGCGGGCTTGGGAATTCCATCCTCAGCCAGCAGCCCGAACCCGCCGTAGAATGGCCGCTTTACCACGCCTTGCTCCTCGAAGACATCGGAAAACGTCCAGTAGGACATCATGTCGACCAGGCCGTCGCACTGGCGAATCGTATCGGCCAGCCACGGCCCCATGTAGATCGTGTCCGTCACCGCCGGCTCATTGGCATAACTCGCGTTGAACTCGCTCCAGATCAGCGGAAGTTGCGGACTGGCGGAAGCCTGAATCTGCTCGTGAACTTTTTTTACCGCGCGGCAAACCATCTGATTCCGCGGGATGCTCTCGCTGGTGCCGAACACGTCTTCGGATTTGTCGTTGCCGTAAACGTGGGTCGATACAAAATCCACCGGCACCTTCTGCTCCGCGCAATGCTTGATGAAAGCATCCGCCCACGCGGCTTGCGCGGTCGCGGGGCCACCCACGCGCAGCCGCAAGTTCACCGCTTTGAGCGCCCGCGCCGTGTGGTCATAGAGTTCCCAATACGTTGCCTGCTTGGGATCTCCCACCCAGAAATCAATGTTGGGCTCGTTCCACACTTCGAAATACCACTGCGAGACTTCGCCGACACCGTAGCGTTCCACCAGATGCTGGGCGAAGCGGGAGATCAGTGCGTCCCACTTCTTGTAATCCTTAGGCGGGGAAACGTTTTGCTTGTACCAGAACGCATGCAGCGCATCGCGCGCTGCCAGCTTTTTCGGCATGAAGCTGATTTCGACAAAAGGGCGCACGCCGTTGGCCAGCAGCCCGTCGTAGATCTGGTCCACGTAAGAAAAGTTGTAGAGAGGATTTCCCTGCGCGTCTTCATCGTAGACGCCGACCTCATCGTGGAAGATGGCGTGAAAGCGCACGTATTCGAAGCCCGTGATGCCCTTCACTTCGCGCAGGTCGCGCCGGTAGTCCTCGCGCAGCGTCAGGATGGCGCGCCCGGAGCCAAACATCTTTTCCCAGAAATGTGGGAACGGATGCGCGGGAGACGAGGCGTCGACGACCACAACTTGCGAGTCCTTCGCACTCTCGCCGGCTTGCGCCCGAAGCCGAAGCGCTATCGAAGGGAGAAAAAGTACAAGAACGACGAGAAGCAGAAATCGTGTGGCCTGTCTCATGAAGACGAACCTCGAGCGTGTGGGCGGATTGCACTGCCGATTTATGATCGTATTCATGATCACCGTTCCGGATGCGCCCCAGTATAAGTCGGGAAGCACATCGGCGCGGCGGCCGCTCTGAAATAGCCTGCCCGGAAGATGTTGTTTCCTGCGCACCCGAAAAGTCGCTGCTCGCATCTATACTGCTTAATGCCAATCTGGAAGACCAAGTTTATCGCGAGGATACTCATGCGCTTTGCCGCGAGAATTGCCGCCGCCGTTATTTTTCTTCTCCCCATCGCCAACCTGCACGCCGTGAATCAGGATTTTCACAATGCGCCCGACTCCGCCAAGAAGCAGAAGAACCCCTACGCGGGCCAGGCCGCGGCCGTAGCCGCGGGCAAGCCGCTCTATGCGAAAAATTGTCTCTCGTGTCATGGCCGCGCCGGCAAGGGCAACGGCAATATTCCCTCCCTGGTCGATGGCAAGCTGAAGGCTGTGACCGCGGGCGAGATTTTCTGGTTCATCACCAAGGGAAGCACTGACGACGGAATGCCCTCCTGGGCATTCCTGCCCGAACAGGACCGCTGGCAGATTGTGACTTACGTCGAGGCCATGGCGACCGCTCCGGCCGGCGCTGCTGCCGCAAAAGACGCGCCACCAGCGGCGCAGGTTTCCACCACGAAGCTGACTGACAAGTCTCCGACCGCTCCGTTCACCGATTTCCGTTTCGAAACCCCGGGCACCGTTCGAAAAATCACAGTGGCCGATCTTCCTGAGCCTTTTGCGACGAAGTCCTCGGAGAACAGTCCAGAAGTAGTAGCGCGCCCCGCCGACGCATGGCCCGTGGCGCCCGCTGGTTTTAAAGTCGAACTCTATGCCGCGGGCCTCGACAATCCGCGCTTGCTACGCACCGCACCGAACGGCGACATCTTCCTCGCCGAGAGCGATCCCGGGCGCATCCGCGTCTTTCGCGGCATTACCGGCGACGGCAAGGCCGATCAGATGCAGGTCTTCGCCAGCGGCCTGAAAAAGCCCTACGGCATTGCCTTCTATCCGCCCGGCCCCGATCCGCAATGGGTGTACATAGGCAATACCAACGAAGTGATTCGCTTTCCCTATCACAACGGAGACTTGAAGGCGACCGGCCCATCTGAGCACATCGCCGATCTGCCCGCGGGCGGCGGCCACTGGACCCGCGCCCTCGATTTTTCTCCCGACGGCAAGAAGCTGTTTGTAGCTGTGGGCTCGGCTTCCAACGTCGACGATCCTGATGCCAGTCCGCGCGAGAAAAACCGTGCCGACATTCTTACCTGTAATCCCGAGTCCTGCGTGTTGAGTGTGTACGCTTACGGCATTCGCAATGCCGGGGGCGGAATCCTTGTCAATCCGCAGACTGGCGAGTTGTGGTGTTCGGTGAACGAGCGCGACGCGCTCGGCGATAACCTCGTGCCCGACTACATCACGCACGTGCAGGAAGGCGGATTCTACGGTTGGCCCTGGTGGTACATCGGCGCGCATCAGGATCCGCGGCACAAAGGGAAACATCCCGAGTTGAAGGATAAAGCGATCGTGCCCGATGTCTTGCTGCAGCCGCACAACGCGTCCCTGGAATTTACTTTCTATGATGGCAAGCAGTTTCCCGCGGAATACAGCGGCGAACTTTTTGCCTCCGAACACGGTTCGTGGAATAAATCAGTGCGCGTAGGCTACGAAGTGATTCGCGTGCCTCTGCACCAGACCGGCCACGCCAGTGGCGAATACGAAGACTTCCTGACGGGCTTCGTGCTGCCGAGCGGGCAGGTCTGGGGACGTCCCGTAGGCATCACCGTAGCTCCAGATGGTTCGCTGCTGGTAAGTGACGACGGGTCGAATTCGGTCTGGCGGGTGAGTTATACCGGGAAGTGAAAAAGCAGGGAATGGAGGACAAGAATCAGGGATCAGGGGTCGGGGGCTAGTCGACAGCTACAAGTGTTATCTCTAAGCTAAGTCTGGACGGTTGGCGTTGGCAGGTGCGGAAGCGGCGCGGCATTCCAATTCCGCAAGCGGAACCGTTCCTGGAATGCCATTTCCCGAGCCGGAAACAGCTCTAATTTCGACGATCGGGTGCGAGACCGGGGAAAAGCTCGTCCGCGAGATCGCCGCCCGTCCAGAGGCACGCCAGACGGCTTCTACGACTTTTCAATCACTTACACCAGAACGCAATAACTTACAGATAATTTCAATAACTTAGCGTCAGTGTCCGGAAGAGTCCGGAACCGCTTCTACTGTTTTCAATCACATACACCAAGGCTCAGTAACTTGCGGATAATTTCAACGACTTAGAGGCAGTAGGCCTTAGGGGGCTACAGCCGGGGTGAGTTATACCGAGAAAGGCAGGAAACAGGAGCTAGGGACTAAGGGGCCAGAAAAACCGAGCACTATGGTGTTGCTCTGACTAGCCCCTTATCCCCGATCCCTGCCCCTTTTTCAGTGGAAGTCATGCGAAACAGTTTCCGCGCGCGTGACGAACAGCGGCATCACGCGTTCTGCTTTCACGGAGACCACGTTGTCCTGATTCTGCAGAATGCCTTCGATGGCGAGGAATTTCTCGCTGGCCAGCAGCAGACGGTTCTGATGGAATAAATCTGGCGTGATGATGGCGTTGGCCACGCCGGTTTCATCCTCCAGGCTGACAAAAACAAATCCTTTCGCCGTTCCAGGTCGCTGGCGGACGATGACGCATCCGCCGATGCGAAGGCGCTTGCCGCTGGGAATATCGCGCAGTTCGCTGGCGCGGCGAATCCCCATGGCTGTGAGCCAGGCGCGGCGATAGGCCACGGGATGCGGCCCGACGGTGAGTCCCGTGCCGTGGAAATCGGCGACCAGGCGTTCTTCGTGGTTCATGGGCTGTAGGGGCGAAGGTGTATCGGGCTCGGGCAGTTTTTCCAGCAGCGGACCGGAGGGGCGCACGGCACGTTCCACCTGCCAGAGAGCGTCGCGGCGGTGAAGCGAGATTTTAGATTTGAGATTGTAGATTTCAGATTGATCGTTTTTGGATTGATCGTAATTAGATTGCTTGGGGCCTGAAATCTTCAATCTGAAATCTTCAATCTGAAATCTAGAATATTCAATCTTCAATCCGACTGCATTCAGCGCGCCGATTTCCGCCAGCGTGGTGAGTTCGTCCTTGCGCAATTCCGGAACGCGGCGGGTGAGATCGTGAATGGAAGTGAACGGAGCGCGTTCGCGCTCGCGGAGCAGCGCTTGAGCAGTCTCTTCGCGCAAGCCCCGGACGTAGCGCAGGCCAAGGCGTAGCGCCGGCGTCCCGCGGGCTGTCGGGTGGGCGTCCCGCCCATCCGTCGCGGGCAAAGCCTGCCCTGAGCTTGTCGAAGGGAGTGCCCGCGCCACACAATCTGCTTCGCTGACCACTTCCAGCGTGCACTTCCACTCCGAGCGCGTGACATCCACCGGCAGCAGCTTCAGGCCGTGGCGCTGCGCGTCTTTGACCAGCGTGGCGGGAGAATAAAATCCCATGGGCTGGTTGTTGAGCAGAGCGGCGGTGAACGCGGCCAGGTAATGGCATTTCAGATAGGCGCTGGCGTAGGCGATGAGGGCGAAGCTGGCGGCGTGCGATTCGGGGAACCCGTAGAGCGCGAACGAGGTGATGGAGAGAATAATTTTTTCCTGCGCGTCGTGCGGGATTTTATTTTGGGTCATGCCGGAGCGCAGCCGGGCTTCGATTTCTTTCATGCGGGCCAGCGAACGTTTGAAACCCATGGCGCGGCGCAGGTCTTCGGCTTCGCCGCCGGTGAAGTTAGCGGCGATCATGGCGAGGCGCAAAAGTTGTTCCTGAAAAAGCGGCACGCCCAGCGTGCGCTTCAGCACGGGTTCGAGTGAGGGGTGCGGATAGGTAACGTCTTCACGTCCCTGGCGGCGTTGGATAAAAGGATTCACCATCTGGCCCACGATGGGGCCGGGGCGGATGATCGCTACCTGCACCACGATGTCATAAAACTTTTTAGGGCGCAGACGCGGCAGGGACGCCATTTGCGCGCGGCTTTCCACCTGGAATAGTCCCACCGTGTCGGCTTGCTGCAGCGCGGAATAGACCGGCGGGTCGTCTTGCGGAAGGTGCGCGAGATCAACTTCTTCGTGATAGTGATCGTGAATTAACTCGATCGAATCTTTGAGCACAGCCATCATGCCCAGGCCGAGCAAGTCGACTTTGATGATGCCCATGTCGGCGCAATCTTCTTTGTCCCACTGCACGACGACGCGGCCGGGCATGGACGCGGGTTCTAGGGGAACGACGGAGTCGAGTTGTCCATGGCAGATGACCATGCCGCCGGAATGCTGGCCGAGATGGCGCGGCATGTCCTGCACGGCGAGGCAGAGTTCGTAATATTTGCGCAGGCGGGGATGGTTGAGGTCGAGTCCGGCGTCGCGGAAGCGGCGGTCGAGCGCGTCGTTTTCGTCGCGAAATTCCCAGGTGGCGACGGCGGCGGAAATTTTGTTGAGGGTTTCGGGATCGAATCCCAGGGCCTTGCCCATTTCACGCGCGGCCAAGCGGTTGCGATAAGTGATGACGTTTGCAGTCATGGCGGCGCCGCGTTCGCCGTAACGTTTGTAAACGTATTGGATCACTTTTTCGCGCTCGTCGCCGCTGGGGAGATCGAGGTCGATGTCGGGCCACTCGCCACGTTCTTCGGAAAGAAAACGCTCGAAGAGTAGTTCCATGCCGACGGCATCGACAGCGGTGATGCCGAGCGAATAGCAGACGGCGCTGTTGGCGGCGGAGCCGCGTCCCTGCATCAGAATGTTTTGCTCGCGGCAGAAGCGGACGAGATCCCACACGATGAGGAAATATCCGGCGAGCTTGAGTTTTTCGATGAGAGCCAGTTCGTGCTCAATCTGGCGGCGGGCGCGAGTTTGCAGATCCGGGGTGGCGCGGCCATAGCGCTGCTGGAAACCTTCCCTAGTGCGTTCGCGCAGAAAGGAATTCATGGTCTCGCCTTCGGGAACGGGATAGCGCGGGAATTCGTAGCCGAGATCGTTGAGCGTGAATTCGAGGCGGGAAGAAAGTTCGCCTGTGTTCGCTATAGCTTCGGGCAAATCGGAAAAGAGCTGCTGCATTTCCTGCGAGGATTTCAGAAAGCGCTCGGAGTTGCGAGAGAGCAAGCGTCCGGCGGTCGAGAGCGTGCGGTGATGGCGGAGGGCGGTGAAGGCGTCGCAGAGCTCGCGGGCTTGGGCGGTGGCGTAGCAGACGCTGTTGGTGGCGAGGATGGGAAGATTGAGCGAGCAGGCAATGGAGAGCGCGGCGCGATTGCGGGATTCTTCTTCGCGCTGGTAGTGGCGCTGGAGTTCGACGTAGACGTTTTTGTGTCCGAAAATGCCGATGAGTTGGTCGACTTGGCGGCGCGCTTCGTCCATGCCACCTTGCTGCAAGGCGGCTGCCAGCGGACCTTCGGAGCCGCCGGTCAGGCAGATGAGTCCGGGGGCGTGTTCTTCGAGTTCTTCTTTGAGAACTGCGCCTTGGTTTTTTTTGGCGCGCATTTTCATTTTGGTGATGAGGCGGCAGAGATTCTGGTAGCCGGCGCGGGAGGAGACGAGGAGGGGAAGGCGTGGCGTGTCAGTCTGAGTTTTGCGAGGAACCCCTAGACTTCTGGCCGATTGCCGGGTATAGGGATCCTTCGACTGCGCAAGTGCTTCACTTCGTGAAGCACTTGCTCCGCTCAGGATGACAGAGTGTTGAGAGTTGCAGGTGACTTCGGCGCCGATGTGCGCTTTGATTTTTGCTTTCTTTGCAGCGAAGTGGAAGCGCGGGGCGCCGTAAACGCCGTCGGTGTCGAGCAGGGCCATGGCGGGCAGGTTGAGACGGGCGCAGGACGCAATCAAGTCTTCGGGCAGGGATGAGCCTTCGAGGAAGCTGAAGGCGGAGCGGGCGTGGAGTTCGGTATACATAGGAGCAGGGGGCAGGGATCAGGGGCTAGGGGCTAGGAATCAGGGGCCAGTCAGCACCTTTAAACTCCATTTTGCTAACCCCTGACCCCTAGCCCCTGATTTCTCTCAGTCATAGGTTCCTTCTACGAACCAGGCTCCTTCCAGTAAGTCGTGCACCAGGCGGTAAAGGGCAATGGCGCTTGCGTTTTGCAGGGCGTTTTGTTGTAAAACATTGTTTTGCAAAGCGATGTCCCATTCGTCGCGCGACCAGGCTTCGCGTTCCCACCAATCGCCGGAAGAGCGCCAGGGGCCGGCTTTCCAGAGCACGCTGCCTTGAATTATTTTTGTTTTTTCGCAGACCACTTGTGCGGGCTGGCCCTGGTCGAGCGTGACCGTGGCGCGCAGCGCTGGACGGAAACGGCGCAGGGCGGTTACGGCCGGCTGTTCTTTTTCTTTTGTTTTTTCTTCTGGCAGTTCTTGTTCTTCTATTTCTTCTTCTTCTTCTTCTTTAATTTCTGGTTTTTCTTTTTCTGGCTTTTTTGTTTTTGGCGGCTGGTGGTCGGACGCTGTCATGAAACGGCGCAGACGGAATCCTTCGGGATGGTGCGTGTCCAGCAGTTCCAGAGCGCCCACTTTGTTCCCGCCGACCAAGGCGGCGATGCGGGCAAGCGTGAGTTCCAGCTTTTCCGGTTCCGGCGAGGGGGGAAGAAATAATCCTGCCTGGCCGGGACGTGGACGCGCGGGTTCGGCGGCCAGATGGATTTTTACGATGGGGGCGCCGGGAGGATGCGCATTTAGATCCAATTGCAATAGCTTTAAGAAAAGTTTGGTGTCGAGCATGGGCAGGGGGAGACGGAGGGTGCGGACAAATTGTTGATTGCTGATTTTTGATTGTTGATTGGACTGCGGGCGATTCTCCAGACTCAGCGTCAGATGGAGTTCCTGAACGGCAAGGGCCCGCGATGCCAGGCGCGCAGAGAGCTGGTCGAGCAGGCGATTCAGCAGGAAGGCGAGCGGCTCCAGCAGGACGATGGGATATTCCAACTCCACGGCTTCTTCAAAAATTGGAGGCGTTTCCACGGGAACAAGAGTGCGCGACGCCGCGCCCCGCGCGAGTTGCTGCAGGCGGAGACCCTGCTGACCGAGGCGCTCGCTGAGCGCAACTTCGGGCAAGGCGGCTAGGGCGCGCAGGGTGCGGATTCCCCAGCGGTCGAGAGTTTCTAACATCTGAATTTCGAGGAGCTGAGTTTCGAGGAGGCGATCTGATTCTTTTTTCTCTTCGCCTTCAACGCGATCGGCGAACAAAACTTTCAGCGGCAAAGGGCCCAGGCGTTCCGCTTCTTTGCCGGCAGGGATTATGGTGACGGCTGCGCGGGCAAAGCCTGCCCTGAGCTTGTCGAAGGGAGTGCCCGCGCCACATAATCCCCTGTCACATAATCCGCGGGCGGCGAGTAAGGCCGTGTCGGGATTGGAAGCTACCGCGACGTTGGCTTCGAGTCCGAGGGCGGCGGCACGGTCGTGGAGGGCGCGGGCGATCTGGGGCAGCGAGCCCAACAGAGATTCCATGCCGGCAAGATCGAGCAGAGCGGTGTCACAGGCTGCGTCCTCTACGCACGGCGAGAAGGATTGGGCGCAGTCGAGCAGGGCGGCGTGGGCCGCGAAGTTTTGCAGTGGAGAATTTGGACGCAGGACAAGTTCGGGGCACAACTCGGCTTGCGGCTTGGTCATGCCGGGCGCGATGCCCAAGCGGTCGGCTTGGTCATTTACCGCAAGAATTGTTTCGAGAGGAGGCTTGCCCACGAGGACGGCTACGGCTCGCGTGCGCAGCTCCGGCTCGGCGCGCAATACGGCGGCCACGGGAAAATTCGGCACGAAGATGCAGGCGAAAGGCATGATGCCGATTGACTCATTGAGTGATTGAGTCATTGACTCATTGAAGGAACGGCTCAATCGTTCAATGACTCAATCTCGCAATGATTCAATTTCTTCATCCGGCCCAGGCGGTTTTGCTGGCGAAAGCTGCGGTTGGACGGGATGGCTTGCGTTCCAGGCGCGAGCGCATCAGTTCGGCAGTGATCTCGAGACCGGTCAGCAATTGCGCGTGCGCGGGATTGGGGAATAGAGAGTCCGCAGCGAACTGGTTGTTATTCCATCCCTGAATCGGACCATTCGTCGGGGCCAGTTGCAGCTGCAGAGAGGAGCAGCTTCCGGCGATGGGCTGCTGCTCGATGGCCAGCAGCACGGTGGGGGTATTTTCTACGGCGCGGCGGAAGCGGAACCAGGTGGTGAGCGGGATGCGGCGGGCCTGCTGCGGGGCAAGGTCGCTCAGGTCGAGAACGACCAATCCGAAGCCGCCGCTTTCGAGTAACAAGTCGGTGGCGTGGAGGACTTGCTCGAGGCAACGCTCGGATCTATTTTCCTTGAAACCATTTTCCTTAAAGCTATTTTCCTTCAACCTGGTTTTCTCCAAACCAGTTTCCTTAGACCTATTTTCCTTTAAATCAGTTTTCTTCAAACCAGTGCGATCTAAATGAAAAGCGGGCTGGGAGAAAATCCCCACTTCTCGCGCAAAAGACGCGCGAGAAATGGGGCACCCTGGTTTGGAGTGGGACGGTTCGGAGTGGGATGGTCTGGGAGACGAAGAACGGGGGTCGCCGCAGCGGACCCAGAGCAGGCGGTTTAAATCCACGCCGGCATCTGCGGTGGAGCGGGGATCGAGAGCATCGCTGGCGTCGACCAGGACGCAGAATTCGCCGCGGCGGGTGGCTGCGGCCAAAGCGGCGAGCAGTAAGGTGGTACGTCCCGAAGAGGCGGGGCCGCAGATTTCGGTGAGACAGCCGCGTGGCCAGCCTCCGGTAAGCGCGTTGATGGCGGCGATGCCGCTGGAAAGCATTTCCGGGGCGGGACGCACGGCCAGATGCGATGCGGAGGTTACGGCGGCGAGCCGGGGATCGGCGGCAAGACTGCCGGAAAGATTCGCAAGGCGTACTGGTTGTGGGGCGCGGATGTCGCCTCGAAACTTTGCTGGCGGCGGAGACACTTCTGGAACTGCTGTGTTGCCAGAGAAAAAAAGGCGGCCCTGGGCCGCCGCAGTGGAAACCATTGCGGAAGACATATGATTCCTCGGGAAATTTCAGGGATCGCCGAGCCGGAAGGCTTGGAGGCTATTTCGCTTTTTGTTCGCCTAAAAATATTGTGCAGGTAGGGCGGGGGTTTGTCAAGGGGTGCGTCTCAGCTTTACGGCTGTGATGAGAATGTTCGTCTGCAACAGACTTAGCTGACGCGCGGCTGCGGAGAAGACTGAGATTCCTCCGCCGCGATGAAAAACGCGGCGTTCGGAATGACAAGGCGTTTCGGGGATGCTCTTAAACTTCTGTTGCTCGCTTCTGTTGCCGCTTCGGTCGCTCGGGATGACGCCGAAAAGATGTGGCGTGCTACATGGACAAACTGCTCACTATCCGGCGGTGGGCTGGCTTGTAGTATGCTGGTGACGAAATCGCCACTTCCGCAGAAAAAATGAAGCTTACTTCTGATTTTTCGGGTACTTACTCGGGCAGTCATTCGGATCGCCAAGCGGTTCGGATCGCTGCCGGCGCGGCCGTTGTCCTCGTTGCCGTTCTCGTTGTTCCTGTTGTTGGCTGGTCTGCGTCTTTTGGGGCGACGGGTGGGCTGGGGCAGGCGGCTGCGGCGAATACTACTACACCGAGCGCGGCTGGGGCCTCGTCTACGCAGTATTCGATACAGGGAACGGTGGCGTCGGCCCAAGGGGCTCCGGTTTCCTACGCGTCGGTGACGCAAGTGAACGGGCTGCTCACGCAGCTGGAGACGACGTCGAAAGCGGCGCAGGGCGATCTGACGAATCTTCGCATCGAGCGCTGGAAAACCGATGCGGGGACGAAGAAGCAGGCGCTGGGGAATGTGGATTCGATATTGCGCAATCTGCAGAACGCGCTGCCGGCAATTATTGAAAAGTTGCGGGCCGCGCCGGAAGAAGTGCCGGCGACCTTCAATCTCTACCGCAACCTGGATGCGTTATATGACGTGCTGGGGGGCGTGGTGGAGGAGACGGGAGCGTTTGGATCGAAGGACGATTTTCAGGCGCTGGCCAACGATCTGAAAAGTTTTGAGGGGACGCGCAAGGCACTGGCGGAGCGGCTGGAAAATCTGGCGACGGCTAAGGAAGCGGAGATCGTGCGGCTGCGGTCTGATTTGAAGACGGCACAGGCAGCGATTCCGGTAGCGCCTCCGAAGAAAATTGTGGTGGACGATAACGAGCCGGTGAAGAAGCCGCCGGTGAAGAAGAAGCCCGCAGCCAAGCCGGCTGCGCCGGGGGCTTCGAAGACGGCGAAACCGGCAGCTGGAACAACCACGAAACCGGCGGCGGGACAGACGCAGACTCCGGCGGCACCGCAGACGCCGGCGCCGAAGCCGCAGTAGGGCGGGCTTCGGGCTTCAGCTTTCGGGCTCCGGCTGGATCCTCCAGAATTCGGGCAGAGGGCTTTTAACCGCGAAGGCGCGAAGTAGAGCGGGTACTGAGTTTTCTCGGATGTTCGGCAGCGTTTTTTTTTGCGATTTCAATTAAAGGTTTCGCTTGTGGGTCAGCTGAAGCCCGGTGGCCGGAGCCTGAAGCCCGATACAAAATCCCCACTTCTCGCGCAAAGAACGCGCGAGAAATGGGGCACCCGTCGGCAGCCGGAAGTTCAGAAGCCGAAGCCCGGTAGCTGAAGCCCGAAGCCCGCATCCGAATCTGTTACTCTTCCCTGCGCATCAACTTTGGGTCTGGTTTCATCTAAGAACATTCCACATGAACCATCACGACAGCGTGGTCGCGGCTATTTTTGGGATCATCATCATCCTGGTGGTGTTGCTGGATGCGTTTGAGACGGTGGTGCTGCCGCGGCGGGTTACGCGGCATTTCAAGCTGACGGCGTGGTTTTATCGGCGCACCTGGCTGCCCTGGAAGGCAATCGCGAAACGCATTGGCACGGCTTCGCGGCAGCAGAGTTTTCTGGGCTACTTCGGGCCGCTGTCGCTGATTCTGCTGCTGGTGTTTTGGGCAGCGACCCTGATCGTGGGTTTTGCCTTGCTGCAGTATGGCATTGGCGGGCACGAACAACTCAGCCGCGAGCCCATCACCTTTGGAAGGATTCTCTACCACAGTGGCCAGACGTTTTTCACGTTGGGCTACGGAGACATTTTGCCCACTTCGGGGCTGGCGCGGGCGCTCTCGGTAGTGGAAGCGGGGATGGGATTTGCGTTTCTGGGCGTGGTGATCGGGTATCTGCCGGTGGTATACGCGTCGTTTTCGCGGCGCGAGATTCAGATTTCGATGCTGGACGCGCGCGCAGGATCGCCTCCGACGGCGACCGAGTTGCTGGTGCGGCTGGCGGGGAGCACAGAGAACCCTGCGGTGGACCAGATTGTTCTGGATGAAGTTTTGCGGGACTGGGAGCGCTGGGCGGGAGAATTGCTGGAGAGCGGAATTTCCTATCCCGTGCTGAGTTTTTTTCGTTCGCAGCATAGCAACCAGTCGTGGCTGGGCGCGCTGCTGACCATGCTCGACGTGACTTCACTCGTGATCACTGGGATTGAGGGGATCCATCCCGGACAGGCGAGACTGACTTTCGCAATGGCGCGGCATGCGGCCGTGGATCTGGCGCAGGTGGTGAACGCACGCTACGATCCGCTGGCTCCGGAACGTCTGACGGAGGTCGATTTCAACCTGGTGCGAGATACGCTGGCGGCAGCGGGATTGAAACTGCGAAGCGGCGAGGCCGCACAGCTGAAACTGGCCAAGTTGCGATCGATGTATGAACCTTACATTCACTCAACGGCGAAAAACCTGATGGTGGCGCTGCCGCCGTGGCGGCATCCGGCGAAGGTGCGGGACAACTGGCAGGCTGGGCCGTGGGACCGGATCATCCAGGCCAAGGGTCTGGCGGTGCTGGGGCAGAAGCCGGTGCAGCCCCCGGCCGGCGCTGAGGATCATTTCTAGGATTCGGCTTCCGGGAGCGAGCTTCGGGCTTCGGCTATCGGGCTTCAGCGAAGCATTTCTGTTGAACCTTCGGTGGTGAATCTCCAGCCTCGCGATACGTCTGAAAACTTGTGAGTGCTCACGGCCCGGCTGAAGCCCGATAGCCGAAGCCCGAAGCCCGCACTTCCACGCGCGTGCTAACATCCTTTCTGTTTTTCACGATTCACTTCCTTTAGATGAAACATATTGGCGAGAACGTGGTGCGGATTGAGGCGGAGGCGCTGCGGGCGCTGGCCGACCGGATTGGCGGTCCGATGGCGGCGGCGTTTCAGCGGGCGGTGGATTTGATGTTTTCCTGCGCGGGGCGCGTAGTGGTGACGGGGATGGGAAAGAGCGGGCTGATCGCACGCAAGATTGCGGCGACGTTGAGTTCGACGGGGACCCCGGCGCTGTATCTGCATCCGGTGGAGGCGCTGCACGGAGATTTGGGAATGGTGGTGCGCGGGGACGTGGTGCTGGCGCTGTCGGCGTCCGGGGAGACGGAAGAAATATTGGCGCTGCTGGCGACCATCAAGCGGTTGCGGGTGCCGCTGATCGCGATGACTGGGGATGAGATTTGTGAGAATCCCCACTTCTCGCGCAAAGGGCGCGCGAGAAATGGGGCACCCGAGCAAAAGTCAAAAGCAGCGGATAAGAGTGCCCACTCCACGCAAACAAATTCCACACGAGGATGGTCGACTTTGGCGGCGGCGGCGGATGTCACGCTCGACTGTTCGATCGCGCAGGAGGCTTGCTCGCTGGGGCTGGCGCCCACTGCTTCGACTACCACCATGCTGGCTTTGGGCGACGCGCTGGCGGTTACGTTGAGTGAGAAGCGCGGGTTCAAGGAAGAAGATTTTGCCAATCTGCATCCGGGAGGGAAGCTGGGGAAAAGATTGGCGCGAGTGGAATCGTTGATGCATTCGGGTGACGCGCTGCCGCGGGTGACTCCGCAGACGAGAATGCCGGATGTGATTTATGAAATGTCGCGCAAGAAGCTGGGCGTGACCGCAGTAGTGGAAAAGGAGAAGTTAGTAGGCATCATCAGCGATGGAGATTTGCGGCGGCTGCTCGAGAAGCGCGGAAAAGATGTGCTCGATCTGACGGCGGGCGATGCGATGACCCGCGATCCTAAGACGATCGGTGCTGAGGAGTTCGCGGCAACGGCGCTGGCGCTGATGGAGGAGAAGAAGATTACGTCACTGATGGTGGTGGACGGAGCGCGGAAGCTGAAGGGGATTGTGCATCTGCACGATTTGTGGAGCACGGAACTGGTGTAGCCCAGCAATGTCCTTGCCGATGTTGTTATAGAGGCATCTATGAGCACCCGATCATCAATTTGGCTAGGCGGGAGCGAAGGTAAGAGCGTCCACATCTCCTGGGAGCTCGCGGACCGCGAGCTAGGAGGAGAAAGGATGCGCGCGCCAATCTACCTTGCGGTCGACGCAGGAGATGCGGATGAAGAAGTTGCGATCCGTCTACCGCAAGAAATTGCGACACAACTCTTGACGGTCCTCACCCCCAATTGGGCAGACGAGGTCGGGCGGTTGCTCTAAGACCCGCGCGTTCCCACCTGTGCATCTCAAACTGAGTCAGCACTCGCTGCTACAATAATAAATTCCACCTCTACAGGAATCTTTACTCTATGCATCGTTGGTCAGAACTGTTTATTCCTACATTGCGCGAGGCGCCGGCGGATGCCGAAGTGGCTTCGCATAAATTTCTGGTGCGGGCTGGGTATATCCGGCAGCTGGCGGCGGGGATTTACTCGTATCTGTTTCTCGGGAATCGCTCGTTCAACAAGATCATGGCGATTGTCCGGCAGGAAATGGACAGGATCGGGCAGGAATTCTTTCTGCCGGCGCTGCATCCGCGGGAGTTGTGGGAGGCCAGCGGCCGTTGGGCGTTGATGGGCGAGAACCTGTTCCGGCTCAAGGATCGCAAGGGCGCCGACATGTGCCTGGGCATGACCGAAGAAGAGGTCATGACCTCGATTGCATTGAAAGAGCTGCGCAGCTACAAGCAGCTGCCGCAGATCTGGTATCAGATTGCGCCGAAGTTTCGCGACGAGCCGCGGCCGAAGTCGGGGCTGCTGCGGGTGCGGCAGTTCATGATGAAGGACGCCTACTCGTTCGATATTGACGCGGCGGGGCTGGACGTTTCCTACAAGAAACATTACGAGACCTACTGCCGCATTTTTGACCGCTGTGGATTGAAGTACATGGTGGTCGAGGCCGACTCGGGAGCGATGGGCGGGAAGGAATCGCACGAGTTCATGGTGCGAACTCCGGCGGGGGAAGATCTGATTGTGAGCTGCGATGGCTGCAACTACGCGGCGAACCTGGAGAAGGCGACGTCGAAGCTGGAGGCGTGGGGAGATCTTGCGCCCGAGGGCGATGGGAAGCCGCTGCTGGTGCACACTCCGGGGCAGAAGACGATAGAAGATGTCGCGAAGTTTCTGGGCGTGTCGCCGAAAAATAAGATCAAAACGCTGGCCTACATGGCGGAAGAAAAAGACTCCGCGGGCAAAGCAAAGTTGCGGCCGGTTGTGGTGCTGATGCGCGGCGATCATCAGTTGAACGAAGCCAAGTTCAACGCGACCGTGGGGACGGCGACGCGTCCCATGGATGAGGGCGAGATCAAGGCGCTTTTCAAGTCTCCGGCGGGATATCTGGGGCCGATCGGGATTGAGTGGGCCGCGGAACTTAAAAAAGACGCGAAAAAAGATACCGAGCTGCCGCTGTTGCTGGTGGACAAGGCTCTCGAGGGGCGGACGAATTTGATTGGCGGAGCGAATCAGGAGAACTATCACCTGAAGAATCTGACGCCGGGGGTGAATTTTCAACCAACGGCTTATGCCGATCTGCGCGCGGTGACGGCGGGGGAGGCTTGTCCGAATTGTGGCAAGGCCCTGCGCATCGATACGGCGGTGGAGATTGGGCACATCTTCAAGCTGGGCTATCGCTATTCGGAATCGATGGGAGCACGCGTTCTGGATAAAAACGGCAAGGAAGTGATGCCGATCATGGGCTGCTATGGGATTGGGATCGAGCGCATCCTGACAGCGGCGGTGGAGCAGGGTAACGACGAAAACGGATTCTGGCTGCCGTCCGCGATTGCGCCGTTTGAGGTGGTGGTGACGCCAGTGAATGTGAAGGATGAAGGCGTATTAAAGGCGGCGCTCGACCTCGCCACTCGCCTGGAAGCGGCCGGATTCGACGTGATTCTCGACGATCGCGACGAGCGGCCGGGAGTGAAGTTCAAGGATGCCGACCTGGTAGGAATCCCGTATCGGGTCACGGTGGGAAAGAAGGTTACCGAAGGTACCGTGGAAATCGTTCTACGCTCGACTCGTGAGGTTCGCGATGCTACGATTTCTGAGGTCGAGAACCAGCTCAAGGAATTGCTTCGCGGGACGGGCCGGGCTTGAACGTGTACCTGGCGTCAGGGCGAATCGGGATACATAGAAATGGGAACAATCAAACTGATTATCGGGTTGGTGTTGATCGTGGCTGCGATTATCGCCTGCGCCCAGGTGATTCCGCCCGAAATGGCGAACATTTCGTTTCAGGACGACTTGAAAGAGGTTGCCGTGCTCGGAGGATCGAACAGTTTCAAGACTGATGACGATCTGCGGCTGGCGGTGCTCAACAAGGCGAAGGCCCGCGAGATCGAAATCACTCCGGAGCAGGTGACCATCCAACGCATCGGACAGTCGGGATTGTCCGGGGTCTATGTGGCAGTCGACTACAGCGTGCCGGTAAATCTTCCTGGATATTCGCTGGTGCTGCACTTCAATCCGAATAGCGGGAATAAGTAGGGCTGGCTTCGGGCTTCCCGGTTCTCAGTTCTTACTTCACACCTCTCGCTTCACACATCTGACATCTCGCGTCACGTCGTTGGCTGACGCTCCACAGCAGATCAGACTGAGATCCCTCCGCCCGCGAAACAAAACGCGGGCTGTCGGGATGACAATGCGGTTGGAGATGGAGGCTGAAAGCTGGAGGCTTAAGAGCTAAAAGCTAAAAGCTTAAGAGCTAGCAGCTAGAAGCCTTCTGACTTCACACTTCAGTGCGTGCCCTTTCGTTTGCATTTAAATCTTTGTGCGCAAGCGATTTGAAAATGGGCTCGTCTCTTCCGGAATTCCCCCTTTGGTACAGAGCGCTAAAAGACGATGTCGGCAGTGACTTTGGTGTGTTACGACGGGTGTTTTTTCTTGTCCGCTGCCGAGGGGTCCTGACATGATCGCAGAGTATTGCATCTCTGGAGGTACTCGTAACGTGAAGCGTACAATTTTCTTCATCGCGTTTTTGAGCCTGCTTGCGTTTTGTCTCGCCAGTTGCGGATCCACGGACAACCTGAGGACGATCCAGCTGACGGCGCCCTCGACCGAACTGCAGGGCATCGGCGGCACCATTCAGCTGCAGGCGCAGGGCACCTATGCCTACGGACCGAACCGGGACCTGACCAACCAGGTCACTTACACGGTGGTGGTGGATGCGGTTAACGGCGTTGACATCAACGGAGTGGCGCTGCCCACGCCGCCGTCCACCGTCACCATCAGCACGACGGGTTTGGTTACGGCGGTCGATCCTCCAGTGTGCACCTATGCAGACGTGGGCACGGCGACGACGCCCGCCTGGGTACTGACTGGAACCTATGAGATCACGGCCAGCTATCGAGGCGTCACATCGCAGCCGGTCTATGTCGGCGTGGCTTCGGCCGCTGGCCCACCTGCGCCAGCTATCGCGGCCGGTGCGTGCGGCCCCACGGCGGCGCAATAACCGGAAAGCTCCGGCGACGACCACCGAATGGAGTAGCGGCATGACCATGAGATTGCGCATCCTGATAGTTTTGACCGTGGCGCTGGGCCAGCTTTTCTGGACCAGCTGCGGCCACTACTCCTGCTCTGACACCTTCAGCGCCAACAACTGCAGCACCGGCGGCGGAGGCGGCGGAGGGATCGGAACGGGGGGCGGTGGTGGAGGCGGCGGCAGTTCAGCGGCCTCGGCATTCGCTTTTGCGATCGACCAGACTTTGGGCTCGATCGACGGTTACACCCTGACTGCGGGCAACAGCTCATTCCAGGCCACGACCGGCTACGTTGGGCCGACCATTCCGACCGGCGATCCGGGCGTGGGCATGGTGGTGGTGCAAAAAAAGTTCCTCTATGCGGTCTTTGGTCCGGAGAACCTGATTTACGGTTGGGCGATCAGTTCGTCGGGCACTCTGTCGACGCTTTCCGGCTTTCCGGTGTCGGTCCCATTGAGCGCCACCATTCCGGTCACGAACTACCGTCAGGTCAGCGTGATTACCAATCCCACCGGGTCGCTTCTTTTTATCGCGCAGGCGCTGCTCAACCAGATTCTGGTTTTCCAGGTCAGCAGCACGGGCGCGCTCACAGTGAGTCCACCGGTTTCGACGGGCGCGGACTCGCCCGTTAATCTCGGCATGGACGGATTTGGTAAGTATCTTTACGTCACCGAAGATCCCAACCTGAGCACGCACACGGCAACCAAGACAGCCGCGTACGTGATCGGCGCCACCGGAGCGCTGACCGCCGTGCCGGGCAGCCCGTTTGCCTTTCCCATGTGGGAAGTGCAGGGCGACCTGAGTGGGCAATACCTGATCGGGATCAGCGGAAATTCGACTGCGCTCTCAGGAGTCGACGACAAGAACATTTACGTTTTTGCGATCACGCAGACTGGAGCTGGTGCGGGCGCGCTCACGGCGGCCGCCAGCTCGCCCTTCGCGACGACTTATTCTCCGTTTAACCTTGCGGTGAACCCGGTCGGAGAATTTGCCTATACGTTCAGCTTGAACCCCAGCGACACCGGCAATAATCCCACGGAAGGCTTTGCGCTGAATCAGGGCACGGGAGCAATCAGCATAGTGCCGGGATCGCCGTTCGCGAACCTCTTCACGGGAGGAAATGGTCAGTTTGAACAAAGCGGGACCTACCTGTTCTCCCATACCGGCGACTTGAGCCTGGCTACCTCGGTTCAGCTGGCACCCCTGGTGGCCGGTTCGACCGGCGCTCTGACTCAGCCCTTCTCGAATGTGCTACTGAGTACTAGCGGCTACTGGGCAGTCACCGAGCCGCAATAGCTGCAATGGCGGCGAAAGGCCAGGCAAGTTCCAGGCGCTAGTTCCAGATCGTGGTTAACGGCTTAGAGACCTGCTGGTTGGCGGGTCTCTTTTTGTTTGTGCGCAGGGCGTTACAATAGGGATTATTCCCTTCTCCTGAGGTCGTTCGGCGGTCGACCGCTTTCCGGCGACGGCTTGCCGTTGGATGTTCGCCGTTTGATGGCTTGCCAGGAGAGTCGGAAGTACAAGCGCGATCAACCTTTTCATGCGGCCTGCCGTCTGATAAGAGGGGGCGTTTCCACCCGAAAATCGTGGCCATTAAAATCAAGATTCCGAAGGCGAATGGCGGGAAGGGCGGGCGCTGGCGCGATCCCGTGGTGCGCGCCGGGCTAGGTGTATTTCTGATCCTTGCGGTGGCGTGCACGGGCGCATTTTCTTACTTCTACATCAAATACGACCGCATCATCGAGAAGCGTTTCCGCACCCCGGTGTTCAACAATTCCGCCAAGATTTATGCCCTGCCGCAAACCGTGCGCACCGGGGAAAATATCAATGCCAAGGAGATCGCCACGGAATTGCGCCGGGGCGGATACTCCGACGGGTCTTCGAGTGGGGGATCGGGCGGGGCTTCGGGAAAAGACGGGGAATCCCGGCTGGGCACGTTCCGGCTGACCAGCACCGGAATTGAGATCAGTCCGGGGCCGGAGTCCTACCACAGCCCGGAGCCGGCGGTGATTACGATCCAGGACGGGCAGGTGGAGCAGATCGTAAGCAAAGGGAACGAGCTTTCCGCCTACGAACTGGAGCCGGAACTGGTGACCGCACTGTTCGATGCCGAGCAGCGCTCCAAGCGCGAACTGGTGAAGTACAACGACATTCCTCCGGTGATGGTGCAGGCGGTACTGGCCATCGAAGACCGGAGTTACTTCGAGCACAGCGGCGTGAATTTCGTCCGCTTCGTCGGGGCGGTCGCGGCAGACCTTACTCGGCGGATGGGTTTGACCCACCAGAAATTTGACCAGGGTGGCTCGACTCTCACGATGCAGCTGGCGCGGGGCTTTTTCCTGAATCCCGAGGACAAGACGGTCAAACGCAAGCTGACCGAGATGCTGATCTCCGAAGAGCTGGAGCAAAAATTCACCAAGCAGCAGATTTTTGAGTTCTATGCGAACTGGGTGGACCTGGGGCAGCGTGGGTCGTTCGCCATCAGCGGGTTCGCGGAGGCTGCGAAGGCGTACTTCAACAAAGACTTCAAAGACATCACTTTGCCCGAGGCCGCGCTGCTTGCGGGACTGATCCAGCGGCCGAGCTACCTGTCGCCATACCGGCATCCGGAACGCGCGCTGGAGCGCCGGAACCTGGTGCTGGAGTCGATGGTGGAAACGCACGCCATCACTAAGGAACAGGCCGAGAAAGCAAAAGCTGCGCCGCTCAAGCTGGCGGCTCCGAACGTGGAAGCGAGCGACGCTCCCTACTTCGTCGACATGGTGCGCGAAGCCTTGATCAGCCGGTTCAACGAACATGACCTGAACGACGAGTCGTATCACATTTACACCACGCTCGATCCCGATCTGCAGAAGGCTGCGGCGCAGGCGGTGGAAATGGGCATCAAGCTGGTCGACGACCAGGTCACGAAGCTGCGCACCAAGCGGACAAGGGTCGGCAAGAAGGTCGATATCACCGTGGCGCCCGGGCCCCAGGCGCAGGTGGCGATGGTAGCGATCGACCCGCACACCGGAGCGGTGCTGGCGCTGGTGGGCGGGCGCAATTATGCCCAGAGCCAATTGAATCACGCGTTGGCCAAACGGCCCACTGGATCGATTTTCAAGCCTTTCGTCTACGCCGCGGCGATGAATACGGGAGTGGACGGATCGGCGACGGTGATGACGCCGGCCTCGACGGTGGTGGATGAGCCCTCGTCGTTCGCCTACGGAGACCAGATCTACGAGCCGCGCAATTACAAAGAGGAATACCACGGCGAAGTGAGCCTGCGTTATGCGCTGGCCATGTCGCTGAACAACGCCACAGTGAAGGTGGCGGAAGAAGTTGGCTACGACAAGGTTGCGGACCTGGCGCGCTCGGCGGGCATTGCATCGGTAAAGGCGACCCCCGCGATGGCGCTGGGATCCTATGACGCGACTCCGCTGGACATGGCGGGCGCGTATACATCGTTTGCCAACAACGGATTCCGGATTTCTCCGATTCTGGTGAACTCGTTGCGCAATTCCAAGGGTGACGTGATCGCGAACTTTACAACCGACCGGAAGCCGGTGCTGGATCCGCGGGTCGCCTACGTAATGACCAACATGCTGGAAGGCGTGGTCAACAACGGGTTGGGCTTCACTCCGGTGCGCGGGCGCGGATTCACGCTTCCGGCCGCCGCGAAGACTGGAACGTCACACGATGGCTGGTTCGCGGGATATACCTCGAACCTGTTGTGCATTGTCTGGGTAGGATTTGACGACTACAGCGAGTTGCGTTTGACCGGGGCTCAGACGGCAGCGCCGATCTGGACGGAGTTCATGAAGAAAGCGTCGGCTCTGGCTCGATATTCCGACATGCGGCCGTTTGCCCAGCCCACGGGAGTGGTGGACGTCCAACTGGACAAGGCCACCAACCGGCTGGCCACGCCAAAATGCCCGGACGATTACGTGGCCGCGTTCGTTGCCGGAACCGAGCCGCGCGAAACTTGCGATCTGCAAAACGGGATGGCCGGGTTCTTCTCCCGCATGCTGGGAAACGACAAGCCGATTACTCCTCCCACGCAGCCGGCGACCGCGCAAGATACCCAGGATCCCAAGAACCAGGACCCCAAGAAAAAGAAAGGCTTCTTCGGCAAGATCGCCGGCGTGTTCAAAGACGACAAGGCGGAAGCCCCTGCGTCGAAACCAGCAGACAGCGGGCAGGCCCCGCCGCACTGATCCCTCGAACCATTCCCCCGGTGTTCTTCCGACAACTGCGACTTGTCGGTGAAGTACGCCGGCAGAATGCGTGAACCATCAGCCGCGCTCAGGAGTGTCAACGCATCTGCCAGCGAGACCACCGCTCCCGTGTTCTGAAGCGCAACTCCCACATGAATCTCGTCGCGAGCGCTCGTGGACTTGGCTATAACTGAAAGCGAAGAAGAATAGTGGAAACAGCGTTCGGCCTCGCGTTCACGAATGCCGATCCTTTTATGCGGATGCACCTTAACTTTTCTGCACCCCAGTGCTGCCTTCAAACACGCTACCGAAAATCATTTTCTGCTTCCAGGTCAGCCTTTGCGGATTTCGCCATCCGCAAAAAGGCATGCCAGCTTGGCGCTGGTCCCAGTACCCCACACGCAACCACTGACTCTACGACGAGCCGCTTCGGTTAATGCGAATCGCGAGCAACGTGCGCACCGCTGCGGCCCACGAGGAAATCGAGATCAGCCCCTTTGTCCGCCTGCTGCACGTGTTCAACATAAAGTCTCAGCCAACCGCGATCCGGAAGCGCCGGAGGGACCCACTTTGCGCGGCGGGCAGCGAGAGTATTGTCATCGACCTCCACGCGGAGCAATCTCTTGGGAACATCGAGTGTGATCATGTCGCCTGACTGCACCAGCGCGAGTGGGCCGCCGGCTGCGGCTTCCGGGCATGCGTGCAGCACCACCGTCCCGTAAGCTGTACCGCTCATGCGCGCGTCGGAAATGCGGACCATATCAGTCACACCTTTGCGGAGCAACTTCGGCGGCAGCAGCATGTTGCCAACCTCAGCCATCCCCGGGTAACCTCGTGGGCCGCAGTTCTTCAGGACCATGACACAGTTTTCATCGATGTCCAAAGCATCGTCGTCAATCCGGGCGTTAAATTCTTCGATCGTCTCGAACACTACCGCTCGCCCGCGATGCTGCAATAAATGCGGACTCGCAGCCGAAGGCTTGATGACGGCGCCATCCGGCGCGAGATTGCCACGCAGGACGGCGATGCCGGCGCTCGCCTTGAACGGTTCTGCGAAACGGCGAATCACATCGCGATTCCAACAGGGGGCATCGGCCACATTCTTCCAGATCGGCTGTCCGTTCACAGTGAGCGCGTCTCGGCTCAATACATCAGCCTCGCCGAGTTCGCGAAGTACGGTCGGCAGCCCTCCGGCGTAGAAGAAATCTTCCATCAGATGTTTGCCGGAAGGCTGGATATCAACGAGACAGGGCAGCGATGATCCCAACCGATCGAAATCATCGAGACACAAGGGCACGCCGACGCGGCCCGCAATCGCGATCAAATGAATCACGGCGTTCGTCGAGCCGCCAATTGCGGCGTTGGCGCGGATCGCGTTCTCGAATGCCTCGCGTGTAAGTATCTGCGAAATGCGCAGATCGTCGTGCACCATCTGCACGATGCGGCGGCCCGTCAATTGAGCAAGCGTGTTGCGGCGCGCATCCACCGCGGGAATAGCCGCGTTACCGGGCAAACTCATTCCCAGCGCTTCCACCATGCTGGCCATGGTTGAGGCGGTACCCATGGTCATGCAATGTCCCTTAGAGCGGTGCATGCAACTTTCCGCTTCGAAAAATTCCTCGATCTTCATTTCGCCGGAGCGAACCTGATCGGTCATCTGCCAGACTCCCGTGCCGGATCCCAAATCGCGGCCGCGGAATTTTCCGGAAAGCATGGGACCGCCAGAAAGACCAATCGTGGGGAGATCGCAGGAAGCGGCTCCCATCAGCAGCGATGGCGTGGTCTTGTCGCAACCCATGAGCAGCACGACTCCGTCGATGGGATTGCCGCGAATCGACTCTTCCACATCCATGCTGGCGAGGTTGCGGAACAGCATTGCGGTGGGGCGCAGCTGAGTCTCGCCCAGCGACATTACCGGAAACTCCAGCGGGAACCCGCCTGCTTCCCACACGCCGCGCTTCACCCACTCGGCAAGCTCGCGAAAGTGAGCGTTGCAGGGCGTGAACTCAGACCAGGTGTTGCAGATTCCGATGACGGGCCGCCCGTCGAACAGGTCGTGAGGCCAGCCCTGGTTCTTCATCCAACTTCGGTAAAGGAATCCGTCGCGGTCTTTTCGCCCGTACCATGCCTGGCTGCGCAGCTTTCTCATTTTCGTCCTTACTCTATTGGGAACCGAGGCGCCGAGTGGCGTGCATCCCGCCGATGATACCGCAAAGTCCGCAAGTGGATGGGATCGCGACCAGGGACATCCGTGAGATCGATGGTCGGAACGACCACATTCCCTCGTTCAGATTAGACGTTTACTCTTACGCCCTCACTTGCGCCACCACATCAGGGCGCGGGCTCGGCTAGCGGGAGCCAGACCTGGAAACGCGTGTCGCCGGGCTTGGAACTAAGCTGAATATTTCCACGATGCTTCTTAACAATTCGCTGGACCGTGTCCAGGCCCAGGCCGGTGCCTTCCCCAACTCCTTTGGTAGTGAAAAAAGGTTCAAAGATGTGGGGCTGCACCTCGTCGGGAATTCCTGGACCGTTATCGCCAATCTCAACGACTACGCAATCGTCATCGCGGTAGGCCCGCACGCGAAGCTCGCCTTTTCCGTGCATCGCATCAATCGCGTTATCAATAATGTTGGTCCAGACCTGGTTGAGCTCGCTTCCAAACGAATTCACGAGGAGCGGAATGCGTTGGTAATCGCGCTGCACCACCACTCCCTGCTTCAGCTTGTGATTCAAGATCGTGAGCGTGGTCTCAAGGCTCTTTACCACGTCCACATTTTGCACCGGCGCCTGGTCCATGTAGGTGTATTCCTTGATGGCGCCGACCAAATCCGATATCCGCGAGGTGCTGCTCTCGATTTCATGCAACAGATTTGCGATCTCCACCGAGGCCGCGATCCTGACCAGCGCAGCTCGCGCGGTATCTCCACCGAGGTTCGCGAACAACGATTCGACCACCTCCGGCTGAATGTTTCGTCGCGCAAGGCCAGCCGCCAGCAACCACAAATCGCTTTGTCCATGACTACGGAATAAAGAATCGATCTGGTCTTCCAGATCGTTGATGGTCAGCGCATCCGGTGGAACCACATCCGTTTGCGTGAACGAAGCTTCCAGTTTTTCGATTTCTGCTTTCTGGGCGGGCGAGAGATCGCGTCTTCCCAACTCCAGACTCGCATTCCTGATTTTCGTCAGCATGTGCCGCAATTGGCTGGCGGCACGTTTCGCGGCAGAGGCGGGGTTGTTGAGTTCATGCGCAAGCCCCGCCGAAAGTTTTCCCAAAGAAGCCAACCGGTCTTGCTGCTGTTCGCGGCGCGTGGTTTCACGGATCCGGTCGGACATCAGTCCGACTAGACGCTTGGTCAGCTCCGGCATTTTCTGTACAAGCTCCGGAAACAGCGAGGCCGGAAATCGCAGGGCGCGGCTGTCGGTCTCGGCTCGCCCGCTCACCGTAAACTGCTTCATCCTCGAAAACGGCAGCACGCCGGTAACGTCGCCCGGCTCCAGGTCAAACACGACGGACTCGCCGGCAAGCTCGCCCCGCCCTTGAAGCCGCCCCTCAAGAATCACGAACATGGAATCGGCTGGGTCGCCCTGGCGTGCATAGGTATCTCCGGCCTTGAGATTCATCTCTTGCGATTGGCTGATGAACCAGTCAATCTGATCGTCTGGCAGATCGGCGAATGCGGGAACGCGAAGTAGTTCGGATTTTTCGACCATTTACACCTTGCTCAGATACTGATGGATGAACTGCACCGCCACCGATCCTTCGCCCACTCCTGAAGCCACGCGTTTGATAGAACCGTGGCGAACGTCGCCGACGGCAAAGATGCCGGGAACATTGGTCTCGAGCAGAAACGGATCCCGGTCGAGCGCCCAGCCTTTCGGACGCTGCCCGTCGCGGATAAGATCAGGGCCGGTCAACAGGAAACCGCGCTCATCGCGCTCGACAACATCGCCCAGCCAATCGGTCCGCGGCAGCGCTCCAATGAAGATAAACATCGAACTCGCCGGCACACGCTCAATCTTGTCGGTATCGGAACAAAGCACCGAGATCTCTTCCAGATGGGTTTCGCCATGTGCTTCCACCACCCCGGCATGGGTCCACAGCTGAATGTTTGGAGTCTCCTGAATCTGGTCGATCAAGTACCGTGACATGGTGCTGGCCAGCGAGTCGCCGCGCACCAGAATAATCACGCGCTCCGCGTATTTCGCGAAGTTCATGGCCGCCTGGCCCGCCGAGTTCGCGCCGCCCACCACGTAAACGACCTCACCCTTACACGAGAGCGCCTCCGTAGCGCCGCCGCCATAGTAAATTCCCGCACCCTGCAGCCTGTCGATTCCCGGAGCATTCAGCCGCCGCCACTGCACTCCGGTCGCGACCATCAGCGCGTGGCACGAGATCTCGTTTCCATCCGCCAGCTTGATGATTCGGTAAGGCCCTTCGACGCGAATGCCAACCACTTCCTGCGGCGCCAGGATTTCTACTCCGAAGCGCAGGGCTTGCGCCACCGCCCGCCGCGCCAGGTCGCCGCCACTGAGTCCGGCCGGAAATCCCAAATAGTTCTCGATGCGGGAGCTCATGCCAGCCTGACCACCAGGCGCCTCGCGCTCAATCATCACCGTGTGCAAACCTTCGGAAGCTCCATAAACGGCAGCGGCCAAACCAGCCGGTCCTCCACCCACAATCGCCAAATCATAAAAGCTGGTTTGGGCGCGGGTGCGCAGCCCCACCTTCTGCGCGACGTCCGCCGGTATACCCTCCAGCAGCTTCGTTCCGTCGGGGAAGAGCACTACAGGAAGATTAGCCGCCTCCGGACCCAAAGCCTCCAAAAGGCGTTTGGTGTCCGGATCATTGGCAGAAAGCTCGACGTCAATCCACTGATAGGGAACGTGGTTGCGCGCCAGGAAATCCCGCAACTCATACGATCGCGGCGACCACCGGGTGCCCAGCAACCGTATCCCTTGAAATGTTGGACGAAAAGAAGCTTGCCAGTCATCCAGCAAATCATCTAGCTGCGGATACAGGTGCTCCGCCGGAGGATCCCACGGCTTCAGGAAAAAGTAGTGAATGCTGGCATGATTGATCGCGCTGATCGCGGCGTTAGTGTCGGCATACGCGGTGAGCAACGCCCGCTTCGCGCTGGGAAAGATTGCCATTGCCTGCTGCAAAAATTCCACTCCGTCCAGGCGCGGCATGCGCTGGTCGGCCAGCAGCAAAGCCACGCTGTCATTGCGTATCTTCAGCTGCTTTAACAGGTCGAGCGCGCCTTCCGGAGAATCGCTTCCGATCACCCGGTATTCAGCCCCATACTGCGAACGCAGATCGCGCTCGATCGCCCGCAAGACATCGGAGTCGTCATCCACGCTCAGCAGAATCGGTTTAGGCATGCTCGGTCTCGGTCCCAGGCAACGAAATGTTACACATTTCTATGTTCTGTGGTCGAGTTGTTAGATACCGGAAATTGCATTTCGTTGCAGCAAATCCTGTCGTCGAGATCCGTAGCAGCGTCGCAACTATCCAGAGCGCGGCCTGCAGTTACTTCTGGCCCGCGGTTAACACTTCTTCCCGTGCAAACGTCTATCATGTCGTGGGGATTTTGCGCACATGGCCTCCAGGTCGCGAGAAAGAGTTGACCTGCTTGCGGCGGGACTGGGACCCCGGCCCGTGAGGGACCAATTTGCGCGCGAAGTCTCCGACGACGCGATTTTGGTGCGGGCAGCGCAAGCGGGGGACCGGGCCGCATTCGGGCGTCTCTACGAGCGCTACGCTCGAATGGTCCACGGCGTTCTGCTCGCGAAGGTCCCGCTGGGTGCCGTTGACGACCTTGTTCAGGATGTCTTCCTGCGTGCGCTCCGGCGGCTTTCGACGCTGCGGGAGAGCGCAAGCTTTGGAGCCTGGCTGGTGACGATCACGCGCAATCTGGCGAATGACTACCACCGGCGTTCGCTGCCAGAAGAACCGCTGGCGGATGATGCTCCGGACATCAATCTTCCGGAAAACGATTTCGGACGTAGAGACCATCGACCGGAAGATCAAAAGCCGGAGCATGCAGCCTCGGCGGCCGCAATCCTCGACACGATCCGAAGCCTGCCCGACGCCTATCGCGAGACTCTGATCCTGCGTCTTGTAGAAGGCTTAACCGGTCCTGAGATTGCCGCGCGCACCGGACTGACGCACGGCTCGGTCCGAGTCAATCTGCATCGCGGCATGGAGCAACTCCGCGCGAAACTGAGCCTTCCGGCAAGCAGCGGTCAGCCAGAACAGGAGATGCTGTAATCATGGATACGGCGAACCACAAAACGGACAACGAACCACTGGCGAACCATAATGACTACCTGTGGGATGGATCAGGCGAGCCCGATCCTGAAATTCAAAAGCTGGAGGCGTTACTCGGAGCGTTCCGGCATGACCGTCCCGCACCGCGATTTCCCGAGATCGTCCCCAGCGGACGCTGGACTTTCTTTCCGTGGCGGGTGCGGTTGTTTCCGGTACTGTCCGCGACGGCGGCTGTTCTATTCGCCATCGCCGCAATCATATTTCTGACGCACAGAACTACACCGTCGCCCGTTACGCTGGCAGGTTGGGACGTATCTCGCATGGCGGGAACACCCCGAATCGGATCGACCACCGTACGGGCGAATGAAAGCCGCAGCCGGCTCGGTGTAGGTCAAGTTCTCGAAACCGACGATCAGTCGCGGGCCAGCCTTCGGTCTGAAGGCATCGGCCAGATCGAGATGGAGCCGAGTTCGCGCCTGCGTCTGCTCACCATGGGCAAAGGCCTGAAGCGGATTGCTCTGGACCGTGGAACCATTCATGCCTTCATTTGGGCTCCGCCCGGTCAATTCGTAGTCGACACGCCATCGGCCATGACCGTGGACCTGGGTTGCGCTTACACGTTGCAGGTGGACGATGCAGGCAGCGGCCTCGTGCGCACCTCGCTCGGGTGGGTGGGATTCAAGCTGAATGGTCATGAGTCCTTCATCCCAGCCGGCGCGGCCTGCGCGACCCGGCCGAAGGTCGGTCCCGGCACTCCCTACTTCGAAGATGCGTCCGCGGAGTTCCGCGCCGCGTTGACGAGATTCGATTTCGAAGACAGCACGCCGCAGCAACGGGCTGCCGACCTGGCGATAATCCTTGCACAGTCCCGCCCGAGCGATGCGCTCACGCTGTGGCATCTGCTTGCGCGTGTCGATAATGCGCAGCGAGTGCGTGTCTACGACCGGCTGAGTCAGCTCGCACCTTCTCCTGCCGGTGTCACCCGGGAAGGAATCCTGCGTCTCGATCAACCTATGCTTGATCTGTGGTGGAATGCGCTCGGGTTTGATGACATCGCGGTTTGGCGCCACTGGGAGCGCTCCTGGTCCGGAGCGAACGCATCGGGCGAAAAGTGAACTGAGCGCCAGAAGTCATCCCATAAATGAGTTCGGGAAGGTCACGGCTTCCAGCCGTGCCGTAAAGAGCCAACAACGATGCGGGCTTCAGCCTCTGAGGCTTCGCTCGTGTCCACCTGACCGAGGATTTATGCGATAGCCTCTCGACTTCGTAATTAACTCTGCAACCTCCCGCATATTTTCTCGCTTGGTTCGCAGTCCCCGTTAACAGTCCACTCGCTGCCGGCGTCTCTCTGAACGTGCTCTGAATCAGTACAACCAAACTCAGTACAATCAGGAGGCTCCAGATCATGAACTCACTCTCACGCATCGCGATCAGCATCGTGGCGATCGTACTCGGGTTTTCAACCGTCGCAGTCGCAGGACCGCCTCTCATCTGCCATCCAATTGCGATCGGGCAGGCGAAGTCGCTACCCTGGGTCGATCTGAGCTATCGCAAAGGGGATGGAGGGTACGACCTGAAGAACCTCACTCCAGACACCCTCGCAATCCTCGATACGAACCCTTCCGTGTTGGTGCGAATGGAGACCCTGCGGCGAGCGACGATCTACGCACGCAAGGACCCACAAGTCGCGAAAGAGTTGCTCGCCCGCCTACGTGCGCGGGCCGCTAATGCCGGCAACGCCGCCGGTCTCGCCTGGTTCGACGTGGGTTATTTGGCTGAGACCTACAAGCGATGGATGGGCGACGGGCCGAACCCCGCCAGAGGCCTCGACGGATACGGATGGGTGAAGAAGGCCATCGGTCTGCGCGGATCGGATGCGGAGATGGAATTCGCGGCCGCGCTCATCGCCTTCACCGTTTCAGAAAGCGACCGCAATCTTCACGCGGAAAAAGCCATGGCGGGCGCGAAGACCGATCCCCTTCTCGCACAAAACCTGGCCTCGTTCTTCAATCACGAGACAATCGCCGAGATGCTAACTCATCCCGCAGATGAGTTGAGAAAATGAAATCGCGCACAAGCGCGATTGTTGGCAGCCGAGTTTTCGCCCGGACCGGTTCAGCCGACGCCAAGGCGGTGAACGATCGCCTGGAACCGCGGATCGGAGCGGATCGCGTCATACTCTGGATCGACGTTGATGAACAGCATCCAGTAGTCGTGATGCAGATACGACTTTTCCAGCCAATCGAGGGCGAGGGAGCGATCACCCTTCATCGTCGCGACCGATGCAACTTCGTACGGCCGGCGAGTGCCGGCGTTGGCTTCTTCCATCATCTTACGGAGCACGCGCTCGATTTCGTCGGGGTGCCCGTTCACCAGCGCTCGCAGGTACTCTCCCTGTGGAAGTTTCGCGTCAGCGGCCCGCCAGTCATCCCAGCGGCGCTCACAAAAATAGCCTGTGGTTAACATGCTGTAACCCAGTTGGTAGTTGGGATCGCGCGCGAGGATGCTCTTTGAAACGGCAATGACCCCGTCGTAGTCGCGCTGGTATTTCCGCAACACGGCAAGATCCACGTCCACAATGAGAGCGAGAGGGTCAAGGCGGCGCGCTGTGTCAAGTTGCGCCTCCGCTTCCGCGAAGCGGCCGTGAGCCATCAGGCCCAGAGCGTAATACTGGTGGGCGCTGGCATAGCTCGGATTCAACTCGAACGCCTTCTTATATTCGCGCTCAGCCGTGGGCCAATCGTAGTCGTAGTGGCATGCCACCATCCCCAGTGCGGCGTGGGCCTCGGCCAGCGACGGATCAAGCTGCAGAGCCTTCAGAGCGGCGTCGCGGGCCCGCGGCAAATACGCGGCCGGATTTACTTCTTCGATGTCGCCGATGGCAATCAGCGAATCGGCCAACCCCGCCCACGCCAGCGCATAGTTGGGGTCGCGTGCGATCGCCTGCTGAAACAAGTCCACGCTCTTGAGCTCGGCGGGATAATTTCGCTGATTCCACAGGTAACGCGCTTCCAGATATAGCGCGTGCGCTTCGGGATCGCGCGCCGCAGGCGTTTCAGCGCCAGAAACATTGCGCGCCAGCGCACGCGCGATCGATCCTGCAATCTGCGATTCAATCTGAATCCAGTCGGCGGTCGTGCCGTCGTAGGTCTGGCTCCAAACCGTGAATCCGTCGCGCGTGCGATTCAATTCCACGGTTACGTGGCTGCGATCGCCGGAGCGCTGCACGCTGCCTTCCACCACAGCCTCGACATTCAGACGCGCGCCGATCTCCCGCAGGTCATCGTGCTTGCCCTTGAATACATACGCCGATCGCCGCCCCGTTACTCGCACGCCGGACAAATGAGAAATGGAAGCCGCGACCTCGTCGGTCAGCCCGTCGCTGAAGGCATCGTCGAACGCCGGAGCGCTGAGATTGTCGAACGGCAGCACGGCAATCGACGAAATCGCAACCGGCTGCGACCAACGCCACCTGAAAAGCCCCGCCAGGCCCAAAATCGCGCAGACCGCCACGGCCAGCCACAGTCTCACTTGTGAGCTTCGCTTCCGGGCATTTGCGGTTAACCCAATCTCGTAGCGCGCCGTAAAATCTCGGGATTCCGTCGTCGTCTTGTTCTCGACGTCAGTTGGGGCCTGCTCGGCCGACTGATCCGCCACCGGAGCTCGGTCCTGGGCAACGCGATCCCGCACCGCCGGTTCAGCGATGGAATTGTGAATCGGTCCGATCCAGCGGTAGCCTCGGCGCTCGATGGTCTCAATGAAGATTGGATTGTCCGCCGAGTCTCGCAAGGCATCCCGCAGGCGCATGACGGCGCTACTAATCCCTTGCTCAAAATCCACGAAGACGTCGGGAGGCCAGAGCGTCTGGCGAAACTCCTCGCGCGTGATCACTTCCCCGGGACGGGACAGCAGTAGCGTCAATGCGCGGAACGGCAGGTCCTGCAGACGGATCCTTACGCCGTCCCGCCGGAGTTCCCCCGCGCGGAGATCGGCTTCAAACACACCAAAACGAATAAGTGCCGGCGGCGGTGCAGAACCCATAGGAAAGCGTCAGCGGGGGAGCCAGTAGTTTACCACCTGACCGAGCCGCAAGGAAACCGCCCTTGCGCTACGGTTGAAGCGCGGCACTTTTCTAGACAATAAGTTCGTTTAACGATCTGCAAACAAATGTCTTATCTCGCCAGATACCCGCCAGCCTCGCGCTATCTCCAGACCATTGACCCGGAACGTTTTTCCGGGCAAAGTCGCGCCAGCGTGAAGGCCATCCCCGCAAGAATCAAAGCCTGCGCGCAAAATCATCTCTCGGGAGACAACACCAATGAACCAGAATCATCCCCATCGCAAGAGTCCCGGATTATTCGTTATGCTCGTTGCCGCGCTCGTTTTTGCCGGAGTACTTGTGCCGGCGCAAGCCCAGCTTCCTGCCCCGACTCCTCTTTATGGGTTTCAACAGGAGTCGACTGATGTGATTGAACCCACCGGCCCCATTGCTCAGGGTAGGGACGGCAACCTCTATGGAGTAGGCGTTAACCGGGGCGCCAATTCCAAAGGCGGCGTCTACAAGATCACTCCCTCGGGCAGCGAAAGTTTGCTGGTTAGCTTTCCTTCCACCTTCGCCGAAGGAGGCTGCCTGGGGCTGGTGCTGGGAATGGACGGAAATTTTTACGGAACCTGTAACGGCGGCGGAGCCAACAACTATGGCTTGTTTTATCGCGTGACGCCGGAAGGAGTTCTGACTGATCTCTACGATTTTACTGTAGACAGCGTTACGATCCAGGGCACACCCGTCCTGGGCGAGGACGGGAATTTTTATGGAGCAACTTCGGCCAACATCTACCGCATTACTCCGGCCGGAGTTTACAAGACCATCTTCACTTTCGTCGGTGGCAGCGGTAACGCCAACCCGTCGGTTCTGAGCGCAGGCAGCGACGGATACTTCTATGGCGCTGTCGCGGACGCTAACGGGTTCGGAAACCAGGGCGGAGTCTTCAGGGTCACGTCTGGTGGAGCCTTCAAGCTGATTTATGGCTTTGACTGCACCAGCGCCGTCGGGTGTGGCCCAACCATTGGCGTGACCATGGGGAGCAACGGAAGACTTTACGGAACCACTGGAGCAGGCGGCACAAATAGCAACGGAGTGATCTTTGAAATGACAACGGCGGGGAAGGATGTTGCGGCCCTGCATAACATCAACAACCTTACCGAAGGTGCCAATAACACCGGCGGAGGAGGGCTTGATTGCGAAAACCTCATCCTCGAGGGCTCGGACGGAAATTTGTACGGAGCCAACCAGGGCGGAGGGAGCGGCAACCAAGGCGGTCTCTATGAACTCACTTCTGCCGACGTCTTCTCGGGGTTCCTTTTCCTCGCTGCCACGAACTATACGGTTGGAGATAGCCCTTACTCACCCCTGATGCAGCACACCAACGGAACCATCTTTGGAACTACCAACGGAAACGGCGAGAACGAAGCCGCGGGCGTATTCTTCTCGATCAACAATAGCTTGCCACCATTTATTTCTCTGGTTACGCCAGTGCCCGCGGGCAAGGAGGGAACCGAGGTGGGCATTCTGGGGCAGGGCTTTACGGCGTCGTCAATCGTCAAGTTCGGAGGCACGGCGGCCACAACCACAGCATTGACCGGCAGCACCTTTATTATGGCGACGGTTCCGAGCGGAGCGCTAACGGGCAAAGTGACGGTGACGACGGGTTCGACGACTCTGTCTACCATCGCGACTTACAAAATCACTCCTACTTTCAAGACCTTCACGCCATCCAGCGGACCGGTGGGCACTTCGGTGACGATCACTGGCACCGGTCTGGAGCAAACCACAAAGGTGACGATCGATAAAATCGCGGCCTCGTTCACAGTCGTTTCGGACTCGGAAATCACCGCCACCGTCCCCGCGGGAGCAGGCACTGGAAAGATCATCGTGACCACAAAGGGAGGAAGTGCGAGCAGCTCGACGAGCTTTACCGTGAACTAGGCGCGCAAATCTTGCAACCTGTTGGAACGGTAAGCAGGAAAACTTTACCGCAGCCAGTCTCCTGGCTGATGGTGCCGGGGCGCGAATTGGGGAATTCGCGCTCCGGGTTCTTATTATTTTCTTGCGTTGCTTTGGAGGCGACTACGCCGCGGCGGCGCCCATGCCGTTTTCGCGGAGGCCGCTAGAGAACAGCTCGAAAGTCGCAAACAGCTCGTGAGGCCGCAAAGATCTTTGTTACTCCCAACGAAAGACCTTCGCCGAAAGCGCCGTGCACACCGTAAACACCAACGCCAGGGCCGCTACGTCACCCTTATGTGCCCACCACGTTTCGCCCTTCCAAATCCCTTCGAGCAGTGACACCGTATAAGTGAGCGGCACAACTTTTGCCACCGCCTGAAGCGTCGGCGGCAGCGATCCAACCGGCACGAAAAGTCCCGACACGGCGATCATCGGGTACATGATGACGGCGCCAATCGGCTGCGCAAAGCGCGCCGTGGGAACGATGCTGGCAATGAGAAAGCCGATCGACAGAATGCTGCAGGTGCTGATCAGAAGCGCCAGGGTAAACCCGAGCAACGGAATATGAATGCCGACCGGATAGTAGCGTTTTCCCGCCAGCACCATTAAGACGAGTGTGGCCGCGGTGAGCAGGAGTTTGACGATTACGTGAGCGGTAAGGATCGTGTAGGGGCGCAGCGGGGTAGCGCGCAGCCGTTTGAGAATGCCTCCCTCACGGTAGATCGAAATGATCGTGACCAGCGACAGCACGGCGCCGACGGAGATCAGCACCGCCGCGAGAACCGGCAGCCCCACGCTCATAAAACTACTGGCTGCGAGTGCGGTCGGCGGAACTCTGCGGCCCACCACTCGCCCCGCTACAAGGAACATCAAAACCGGAATAACGATTGTCCCGATCGCCCCCAGCGGCTCGCGGAGGAATATCTTGATCTCGATCCATGTCAATTTCCAGAGTCCACGCAGCATCTTGATTGAGCCTAGTCGCGAATCGAATGGCCGGTCAGTTTGAGAAACACGTCCTCAAGGTTAGGGAGAATCGTGCGGAAATCCGTGACCCGGATCCGATTCTCGGAGAGACAATGAATCACCTCGGTGACCAGATCGTCGCCCCGCCCCCGAATCGTAAACTGCGAGTCGCTGCAGCTTACCGCCTCGACTCGCGGGATGGTTCGAAAGCGATCCCCGGCAGTCAAGTCGTCCGTGGCGAGCACGACGGTTCGCTCCGGGCAGTGCCGGTTGACGAGATTCGCTGGCTTGTCGATGTCGATGATGCGTCCGTGCTCGATGATGGCTACGCGGTCGCACAACCGTTCCGCCTCCTCCATAAGATGAGTGGTCAAGAAAACCGTTTTGCCGCGCTCGCGGATACCGCGCACCAGGTCCCAGATGGCGCGCCGCGCCTGCGGGTCCAGCCCGGTCGTCAACTCGTCGAGAAACACCACGTCCGGATCGTTGATAAGCGCAAGCGCAATGAACAGTCGTTGCTTCTGGCCTCCCGAGAGCGTCATGAACCAGGCATTCCGCTTGTCGACAAGGCCAAGTTGTTCGAGCAAGCGTTCGCCGTCGATCGCGGTCTTCTGGTAAAGGGAAGCCCAAAGGTCCACCGCTTCCCACACTTTGATCCGCTTCTGCAACTGCGCTTGCTGCAGCTGAACTCCAATCCGCTGTTGCAGCTTGTACACGTCTTTGAACGGATCAAGACCCAGCACCGAGATAGTCCCGCGGTCGGGCGTGCGCAGACCCTCGATGCACTCCATCGTAGTGGTCTTCCCTGCCCCGTTAGGCCCGATTAAGCCAAAAATCTCACCGTCGTTCACTTCGAACGATACCTCGTCAACTGCCACGGTCGAGCCGTAGGTTTTGCGGACTGCGGAAACTTGAATGACTCCACTCATGATCGTTGGCAAATTAGCGCAGTGACTTCCGCGTAGTGACTCAGCGGAGTAAGTCTAGCAACAAAGAGAGCAATTGACGGTTCCCAAGGCCTGAAGACAGGCCTGCGATGTGGCGCGACAACACACCCCTTGCTTTCAAAGGGGGAATGTGAGAGTCTTCCCTTTGATTACTAGGGGTACGAATGGATACAGCCAGACTTGAATTTTTCCGCGGCACGCTTGACGTTCTCATCCTCAAAGCCCTGGTCTGGGGACCGCTTCACGGCTATGCCATAACCAGCCTGCTCCGCCGTCAGAGTGACGATGCGCTGCTGCTCGAAGAAGGCACGCTCTATCCTGCACTCTGGCGACTGGAACACAAGGGATTGCTTGACGCCGAGTGGGGACTTTCCGAGAACAATCGCAAAGCGAAGTTCTATCGGCTCACTCCCGAGGGCCGGCGTCAACTGCGTCACGAGGTGAAGACCTGGGAAGCCTATGCAGCGGCGGTGGCCAAAGTACTCGCTGCGACACAGCCTCCGTTGCCGGAGAAGATCGGATGACACCAACGCCTCTTTGGCGCCGCTACTCCCGCCTGTTCGGTCCCGACCCGGCCGCCGACGTGAAAGACGAGTTGCGCTTTCACCTGCAAGCCAAAATTGACGACCTCGTCGTGCAGGGCTGGACCCCGCAAGCCGCCCGCCAGGAAGCGGAACGGCAGTTCGGAGATCTGCGCGCCGTAGAACAAATCGGCTTAGACCTGGGAGTGAAAATGGAACGCCGCCGGCGCCTCCAGGATTACTGGAATGACTCAGTGCAGGACGTGCGCTACACCTTCCGCACGCTTGGCCGCGATCCGGGTTTTGCTGCCGTCTGCATTCTCATACTGGCTCTTGCGATTGGAGCGAACACCGCCGTCTTCAGCGTGGTCAACACTCTGTTGCTGCGCCCGTTGCCGTTCGCTGACTCAAGCCAACTCGTTTGGATTGCCCCGCCGCCCAATAGCTGCGGCCTCTCCTGCGCCACTTACTCAGCCGACGCGTACGATGAATTCCGCGACCAGAGCCGCGTCTATCAGGATGTGACCGGATACGAGGCCTTCACCACGCCTGACAATCTGCGCCTCACCGGCCGCGGTGAGCCCCAACCGGCCACGGGCGTCGAAGTCATCGGCAACTTCTTCCAGGTTCTCGGCGTGCAGCCTGCCATGGGCCGCCTGTTTACCGCAGACGAGGCTCGCGGCGGCCCCCATCCGGTGGCTCTGCTGACCAGTGCCTACTGGCGGCGTGAATTCAACGCCGATCCGGATATCGTCGGCAAAGCCGTCGAACTGAACGGGACGCCGATCACTATCGTGGGGGTGTTGCGCGACAGCTTCGACTTTGGCGCGGTGTTTTCTCCCGGAGCGAAAGTCGATCTCTTCACCCCGCTCGACTTAAATCTGGAGCATGATTGGGGCAACATCGTCACGCTGCTTGGCCGCCTCAAGCCGGGCGTGACCGTGGCGCAGGCTCTCGATGATGCCAATCGCGTCGCACCCAATATGTATTTCAACACCAAATATCCACAGACGTTGGGCCGCTACAGGGGCGATCTCATCCCGGTGCTGCTCAAGGATTACGTAACGGGCAAACTGCGACGTTCGCTGATTGCGCTATGGTGCGCAGTGGGCGCGATCTTGCTGATCGCCGGCGTGAACCTTTCCAACCTGCTGCTGGCTCGCGCCGCAGCGCGTGCCAAGGAGTTTGCCGTCCGGGGCGCGCTGGGGGCGAGCCGCGGCCGCATCGTGCGCCAGTTGCTCATGGAAAGCCTCGTACTCTCCGGCGCAGGCGCGCTACTCGGGCTCGCACTCGCCGGCAGCCTTCTCGCGTGGCTCGCGCACCAGGGATCTCTGGCTCTGCCTCTGCTCAGCGCCATTCGCATCGACGGCGAAACGCTAGCCTGGACCGTGATCGTCGCCATCTCCACCGCCACGATTTTCGGTCTGCTACCCGGGCTGAAAATTGCCAGCGGTAATCTCCAGGAGGTGCTCAAGGACTCCGGTCCCGGAGCAGGACTTGGCCGCAATCACGAGCGGCTCCGTGCCGCGCTCGTAGTCTCCGAGATCGCTTTGGCTTGCGTGCTCCTGGTAAGCGCAGGTTTACTGCTGCGCAGCTTTGTAAAAGTGCTGGATGTTGATCTGGGCTTCGAGCCCAGCCGCGCCGCCTCGATAAAAATCGACTACGACGACAGCGCACCGACCAACGATGCCAGCGTGGCGAAACGAAGCGAAATCTTCCAGCAGATTCTCGCTCGAGTGAGCACACTTCCTGGCGTCGAGGCCGCAGGCATGTCCGATTATCTTCCTCTCGGACCGAACCGTGAATGGGACACCCCCGCGCCCAAGGGAAAAACCGTCGTGCCCGGGGAACTACCCGACCCGCTCGTGTACGTGATCACGCCCGGTTTTATTCGGGCCATGGGCATCCGGTTGCGCGGCCGGGACTTCACCTGGTCCGATGGCCCGCATAGCGAGAGAGTTGTCCTCATCAACGCATCTGCGGCTCGCGTCTACTGGCCCGGGGAGGATGCGGTCGGCAAGATTCTCATGCGCGGCGACGAAGAAGACCACGTTGTCGGCGTTGTCGACGATGTCCACGAAGAGACTGTGGAGGGCGGAGCCGGCTCGCAAATCTACTACCCCGTCACGCAGCAAGGCCCGGGCGGCGCGCAACTGGTCGTCCGCACCAGCATGCCGCCCGCGAGTCTCGCCGCGAGCGTCCTGCACGCGCTGCGCGAACTGAACCCCAAACAACCGTCTGCCGAATTCCGCCCCATCCAGACCCTCGTGGACCGTGCCGTCTCCCCGCGCCGCTTCTTCATTCTGCTCGTAGCGGCATTCGCCGGGCTTGGACTGTTGCTGGCCGCCCTCGGCATCTACGGCGTCATCTCCTATTCGGTCACGCAGCGCACCCAGGAGATCGGCCTTCGCATGGCCCTGGGCGCAAGTGCGGCGAATGTGCAGCTTCGCGTCGTGGGAAAAACCCTTTTCCTGACGCTGATTGGAATTGCAGCCGGAAGCATTGCATCGCTTGTGGTCGCGAGGGCCATCGCCGCGCTGCTGTTCGGCACAACTCCCACTGACCCGCTTACGTTCGCAGCTGTAATTCTCACGCTGGCATTCGTATCGCTCTGCGCCGGCTATCTTCCAGCGCGTAAGGCCTCGCACATCGACCCGATGGTCGCGCTCCGAAACAACTAAGCGGAGCTTGCAGTCAGGAAATCGGAAGCGCGGCAGCTCGCCGCCGAGAGGAAGGAGGGCGTTTCTCGCAGCCGATCTACTCCACTACCCGAACGAATGAAAGTTCAAGCCGGGTCCCAGCGCAGCGATGAACACAATCGCCAGTATCACTGCTGCGATCATCCATCCCCGACTGCGTTCGATTTCGGGCATCTGCAATTCGCTGCTGGGAATGCGCGGGCCATAGAGCAGGCTCCACATCCACGCCAGCCCGGAATGCCCACCAAACGACGAAGCCGCCGCCGAGAGCAGAATCAAGAGTGGACCTACCGGATTAAGCGCGCCCGCAGCGCAGGAAAGAACGCCGGCAGTGAAATAAGGCACCAGCATAAGTTGTCGCGCACGCCGCACGCGCAACTCCGCATCCCTCCCCAGGAACGGACGCAACTCACGCAAGCACAGAGGCACAAACAATAGGAAATAAGTAACCGTTCCCAGCACAACCAGGCCGACACGCCACGCCCATGCCGGCTGCCACCCCGCAACCACAGCAGCCCAGTCCCCAAAGTTGCCGATACCGGAGAACAGAAAATATCCGCCTGCATCGAACAGATTAAAGGTCATCAGCAGCCAAAAGAAGTAGCGCCAGGGTACGGCCTGCTTGACGGCACGCGCAGCCACGCCGAACAGCGCTCCGAAGATCAGATTGGCGAGCGTCCCACCCGCCGCTACCAGACGCGTGTCTGCACTGCACTCGAAGTACACCGTGGAGAGCAGCAGCGGATGCCCACCCGTGGCGACGCACATGCCTCCATGACCCAACCCTTCGTGGATAAAGTCCGCAATCACGGTCGCAGCGATGGAAATGGCAGCGATGGTCCATCGATCGGGCATGCATCGCGGGCTGGATTCTGCCGATGCACCCTTCGCGGCATTGCCGACCATGCGCTGCATTGTAGCAGCGGGTTCCGGCGGTGCGTCGCGGACGCTGCCCATTACGCCACGATGGCGTCGTGTCGGCTAACGGGCTAGCAGCAAAAAAGAGCCCCGCATCCTGCGGGGCTCGTTCGTGGCAATGAATGAACTTATTTTCCCGTGCCCTTCAGAGCCGCCGTCAACGGACTATTGTTGGCGCTGTCGCTGACACTAAGCTGGCCAGTCCTGGTTCCCGTTTGCGTGGGCGTGAACGTTACGCTGATTGTGCATTTGCCCTTGGCCGCCAGGCTCGTCGTGCAGGTCGTCGCCGAGACCGCGAAGTCTCCCGTCGTCGAAATCGCGATGCCGGTCAGCGCCGCCGTCTGATTGTTGGTCAAGGTGAACGTCTTCGCCGGGCTGGTCGTCCCCACTGATTGAGCCACGTATGTAGCGCTGGTGGGAGTCAGGGTCGCCTGCACGATGCCCGTGCCCGACAACGCTACCGTCAGCGGACTGCCCGCATTATCCATAATGCTAAGCGTTCCCGTTAGCTTGCCCAGCACCGCGGGCGTGAAGGTAACACTGACCTCGCACTTCGCGGCCTTGGCGAGCGTTGTGCCACAAGTCTTCGAGGAAATTGCGAAGTTGGCGCTCGCGGTAATGCTGTTGATGGTAACTGAGCCTGTACTCACGTTGGTCACGGTCACCGTCCTGGCAGCGCTGGTTTCGTCGATGGCCTGATTGCCAAAACTCAGCGAGGTGGGCGTTACTGTGAGGGCGGGAGCGTTCACCTGCTGCGTCAACACCGACGAAGTGCTGCCCAGGAAGTTGGTGTCCCCGCTGTAACTGGCCGTTATGCTATACGACCCAGCGGTCAGAGCCGAAGTAGTATAGACGGCCTCACCACTTGCGGGCAGTGTCACTTCGCCCAGCGTGGTATTTCCGGCGAAAAAGGTCACGGTGCCCGTGGGCGTTCCGCTACCCGGCGGGGTCACGGTCACAGTCGCCGTGAACGAAACCGATTGTCCCACATTCGACGGATTGGGGGCCGACGTCAGGCCAGTCGTCGTGCCTGACATGGTGACGGTAAACACATACGCCGCCATGCCGCCGATGAATTGCTGCGCCACGCCGGTCGAGTTCGCATCCTGACCATCGGTGGCGAAGGCGTAGAGGATGTGCGTGCCTAGAGACAACGTGGGCGTAGTCAGTGTGAAGTACGGTGCTGTGCCCGAGGCTGGCAACCACGGGCCCTGCCACGTGTCCAACTGAAACCAGACTGCCTGCGGCGTGGGTGCAATCGGGTAGAAGTTGCTGATCGCTTCCACATCAAACGTGGGCGTGGTGCTCTCCGTTAAGTTGCCGGGCAGGGCATCGATCGTCGTCAAAAAAGGATTTTCCTGCACCTGCTGCTCCGTAATTTCGTGGACACTGCCGCTGCTGTTGTCTGGCACGTAGAGAGTGTTTGTAACCGGATTGATGACGGCGCTACGAATCTGCACAGCATTGGGCAAGCTGATCGTAGTGGCCGTGTCGGTCGCACCGTTGATGGCAGTGACGTTCGTGGTGAGCCCGGGCGTGTTGGTGCAACCCGAGCCGCAGTTGATGGCGTAGATCGTGTTTGTGACCGGATTGACAGTCACGCCGAACGGCAGGGCGCCGGCGCTCACACTGCTGTATGCGTAGACCGCGCCGTTAATTACCGAGATGTTATCGCTGTTGATGTTGGGGGCGTAGATCATGTTCGTAATCGGATTAACAGCCACGCTGAAAGGCGTGCTTTCCAAGTAGATGATGGTCGTTGCATTGGTCGCTCCGTTTATGGCGGCCAAGGTGTTATTGCCCCCGTTGGCTGTATAGATCATGTTGGTCACCGAGTTGATCGCAACGGCCAAAGGCCCGGATTCATACCCGGTGCTAACGGTGGCAGCGACTGTATTGTTCGCTCCGTTAATCACGGTGACACTGCCACTCTGGTAGTTAGTCACGTAGATCAAGTCAGTGACCGGGTTAACCGCAACAGAGTTGGGTCCGGTTCCGGCTGCTATCGTGGTGGTCGCGTTGTTCGCGCCATTGATCACGGTCACGTTGTTGCTGTTGAAATTGACCACATAGATCATGTTGGTCACCGGGTTGACCGCCACTGCTACTGGGCCGTTTCCCACGGTAACCGTGATGACTGTATTGGTAGCGCCGTCGATCGCACTGACTGTATTGCTGCTGCTGTTGGCCACATAGATCATGTTGGTCACCGGGTTGACCGCCACCGCGTCGGGACCGTTCCCCACGGCAATTTCGGTTTCAGTCCATCCGGTAGCGCCGTTTATCACCGAGACCGTGTTGGACTGGTTATTGGCCGCATAAATCAGATTCGTGGCAGGATTGACAGCGACGGCCCCGGTGCCCTGCCCGGTTGGGGCGGTCTGGATGGAGTACGTCGCGCCGTCAATGACGGTGACGTTGTTGCTGCTGCTATTGGCTACGTAGATCGCGTCCGTCACCGGGTTGACGGCGACAGCGTAGGGTGCCGTCCCGGCGGCGAGTGTGGTGGCCGCATTGGTCACTCCATTGATCGCCGTGACGTTGTTGCTGCTCAAGTTAGCCACATAAATCATGTTGGTCGTCGGGTTGACGGCCACGGAGATGGGTGCGGTTCCGGTGCTGATGGTAGCGGTCGCATTCGTCGCCCCATTGATCGCGGTGACGGTGCCGCCCAGATTAGCCACATAAATCATGTTGGTGAGCGGGTTGACGGCCGCGGCGTAGGGATCGTTGCCGACGGTGACCGTGGCCGCGGCGTTGGAGGCCCCGTTAATGACGGTCACGGTGTCGCTGTCCTGGTTGAGAACGTAGATCATATTGGTGACCGGGTTGACGGCCATGGCTTCGGGGCCACTTCCGACGCTGACTGTGGCGGTGGTTGCGTTGGTAGCTCCGTTGATTACGGTTACGGTGCCGTTGCCCTCGTTGGCCACGTAGATCGTATTAGTGGCCGGGTTGACAGCGACGCCGTGGGGGCTTGTCCCAGCCGTGACCGTGGTAGTCGCGTTGTTAGCGCCATTGATCGCGGTAACCGAGCCGGAGCCGGTGCCACCACAGACCGATCCGCAGTTGGCCACGTAGATCATGTTGGTGACCGGGTTGACGGCTACCGCAACCGGAACGCTGCCGGCGCTCACGGTCGAGGTCGCGTTGGTGGCCCCATTGATTACAGTTACGGTGTTGCTGACCCCGTTGGACACATAGATCATGTTGCTCGTCGGGTTGACGGCGATGGCAGTCGGAGTGTAGCCGACGCTCACGGTCGAGGTCGCGTTGGTGGCCCCGTTGATCACGCTCACGTTGTTGCTGTTCGAGTTGACCACGTAAACCATGTTGGTCGCCGGGTTGACGGCCACGGCGTCAGGTGCGTTTCCCGCGGCAATCGTGGCCGTCACCCACTGGGCGTGGAGCGCCGGAGCTGCGAACGATAGAACTGCGAAGACAGCTGAGACAGCCACGAATTTTTGAATTGAGGTGTTACGCATATCAGTTTTAGCTCCTTCTTCTTCGGCGTAAGGTCGAGAGCGGATGGCTCGCTAAGAGCGTTTCCATGGCGGCCTGGATGACAGTGTCGGTGTTAAACCTCATGTAAAACGTCCACCCTCTGGATGGAATCGTGTAGCCGGTCACTCGCCAATGCCGTTCCAACTCGTTGCAAAGCTAGATATCTTCACTGATTTCTTCCATCTCCTCCACGTTCGATTTTCGAGCGTTCTCTAAGGAGCCTGGGCGGGCGAAGATTCCCTCTCTACTTAAGAAAGCGAAAACGGCGGGCAAAAGACGACACGTCAGGGAAAAGTTTTTTAGCGCCAGGCGCGGAGCTGGCAGATCAGGTGAAGCAGACTTGGGTTCACTGGTCGTTTCTCGGCAAGAACATACGGCAAGTCGATCAAATAACGGGACTTGGGGATGACGTCTTGGAAGCCGGTTGGTAAAGATCTCGATTACACTCCTTGGCCCATGAATCCCTCATGGTGACTTCAGCGTGTCAGATCGACCAGCGCGCTTTAAACTGTTGAGTCTGTGTGGAAGTTGTTGATTCTTCGACGAGGGTGTTTGGCTGAGTGTCGAGCGCTGATGGTTGAGGCAGCGTTCGCTTCTGGCTAAGTCATTGAGCCTGCGTGGAAGTTGTTGATTCTGTGGGAATGCTGTTTCCTGGGGCTGAAAATCACGTCCGGCAGCCCACGCAGAATGCCTCGTAATCGCGTTTGCAGGCCCGTGGGAGGCGTTCGAGTGACCAGGGTGAGCTGATCGTCGTCCGATGATCAAAACTGCTTGGAATCGCTTCTGGTGGCGTAATTAGCTTTTAGCTAATATTACAACTCCCCTCGGGAATCAACACTTTACGTGAAATCTGCGAAGAATCAACAACTTAGAATTTACTCCTGGCAAACTACGGACCGGTACTACATCCAGGCGTGACGTTTTCTTCAGCAAATGCCTTCGGCTTGCCCTCACATCTTCGATAGTTGCTGATAAATCGTGCTTTGCGCTCATTGAGCAACCCAGCGCAGAGCTTCCTGCCGGTCGGCGAAGGCCCGCATCTCGACTATTTTGCCACCACGCACTGTATAGACGTCCGCCAGCCTTACATCTTGCCACTCATTGCTTCCTTTGGCTCGAACCCGGGCGTGAACGAACACGACGATCCGGTTGCCGGCAGCGATAAACCGCTCTGGTTCGCTATTTACGTCGGCCCATGCAGCCCGTGACTGGGTCAAGTACCGCTTCGCGCCATCGCGCCCGTGGTATACGCCCCCGCCAGGAAACTCAACCGGTTCGGTCCACTCGATCTGCGGGTCGAGCCCTTCCACGGCCGCATCGATATCTCCTCGGTTGAATGCCGAGTATGCGTTTCGAAGCGTGGCAATTGCCTGCGTCTGGTCTGGGGAGTTTCCCATGTCAGCCTCCTTCCGCGAACATGCCAATCCACTGAGCCAAATCACTCCAATAACGACAAAGACTCTTAGGGTTCGAATTAGAAGAACTCGAATCAGGAGAAGAGGACCACGCAGCCTGCCACCAGCAACGCGATTGTCCATAATAGGTTGAAATTAAGCCACGTGTGCCGCAGCATCCGCAAGCCCACTTTTTTATAAGTCGCAAGAAAAGTGCGCGGATTCCTGCTACGGCCAACGGGCGACTTTCGTCGGTTCTGGCAGCGGCAAGTCCACGGTCATCGGCGGATGGTCTGAGATACGGTCTTCAACCGAATCGTTCAGTTGGCGCATCGTAATTGGGAAATGTGGAGCGAAGCGGCGCGGCGTGAGTGGATTGCATCTCGGGGCTGCGGACAACGGCTCGGGCAATATTCTTATACTACGAGGGTCGATCGCCTGACCACTGCCGAGAGCGATCGGTGGTTCGAGGTTTTACTTCAGTGATTTCGCGGTCAGTTCGACGTTGAAGTTTTGTTCTAGCCGTGCAAGTATCATCGCGATGGCATCATTGAGGAGAGGCTGCAGAGCATGGCGCGTGTTTTCATCACAGGTTCTTCCGACGGGCTCGGCCGCATGGCAGCGCAACTTCTCGTCGAGCAAGGCCACGGCGTAGTTCTGCACGCTCGAAACGAGCAGCGAGGGCGGGAAGCGCTGAACGCGGTTCCCGGGGCGGAGAAAGTCGTCACCGGAGATCTGACGAGCATCTCGCAAACGCGCAGCGTGGCCGAGCAGGTCAACGCACTCGGCTCTTTCAATGCAGTCATTCACAACGCAGGAATCGGCTACCGGGAACCCCGGCGCATTGCGACCGAAGACGGTTTACCTCAGGTATTTGCCGTCAATACGTTGGCGCCGTATATCCTGACCGCGCTGATTCAGAAGCCGCAGCGCCTGGTTTATGTTAGCTCTGGCCTGCACAAGAGTGGCGATGCCAGTCTCAAGGATCTCGCGTGGGAGCACCGTCCCTGGCAGGGGCAACAGGCTTACTCTGACACTAAGTTGCACGATGTGCTTCTGGCCTTCGCGATGGCACACCGCTGGCCAGATGTTCTTTCCAATGCTCTGGAGCCCGGATGGGTGGCAACGAAAATGGGAGGGGCGGGTGCGCCGGACGATCTGGATGCCGGACATCGTACTCAGGTATGGCTCGCCGTCAGCGATGAGCCGGCAGCGACGGTTACGGGGGAGTATTTCTATCACATGCGACATCGCACGCCGAACCCAGCCAGCCGGGATGAAGAACGGCAGCAGAGATTACTCGACGCCTGCCAACGCTTCTCTGGCGTGGAACTGCCCACAAGCTGAAAAAGATCGGCTTCGCAGTGCTCCACGAACTTCTTGGTTCAAATCGCGACAGATAAAGTAACGCCATCAGGTACCTGCAATTGTTTGCACTTAAGACGCAGAGCATTTTTTTTTGGCGAAGCGGCGAGTGATTCTTTCGGTTGACGGGTTATCAAACGTTGGAGACAGAAGGTGCTTTGCACCCATCTCAGGTTCGCTCACCTCGTCACCCGCCGATTCCGTCCGAAGGAGAATGTCCATGAAATCCAGGCTGCCGAATTTGTCACTCTTCGTCGCCGCCCTCTTGGTAACTGCCGCGCATGCGCAGTACGGGACCAGTCCGATCAAGCACGTGATCGTGATCTTCCAGGAAAACCGCTCGCCCGACAATTTGTTCCAAGGATTGTGCACCGCAAACGGTGGCGTGCCGGGATGCAATCCCGCAGGCATAGCGGGAACGTACGACATTGCTTCGACCTATGTGAATGCCGACGGCCAGACAGTGCCTTTACTGCCAGTCGGGCTGGCCACCAACTTCGATCTGGACCACAGCCATGGCGGACCAAAGCTCAACGGAACCATCAGCGGGTGGAATTTCGAGTACAAGAACCAGGGCATCACCGGCAAACCTGCAGCGAATGTTCCAACAGATTGTGGAGCGAATACTTTTGGCTGCGTGGTTCCGGCCAACAACTATTCTCAGTTCATGTATGTGTATAACTCTCCCGTGACGAACAGCAATGGAAGCCGAGGCGGCCTGCTTGATCCCTATGTCACGTTGGCAACGACCTATGGATGGGGTAACCGGATGTTTCAGACTAACCAGGGTCCGAGTTATCCGGCGCATCAGTTTATTTTTGGCGCCACGTCTGCGCCAAGTGCGGCAGACGACGCGTTAGGCATTTTTGTCGCGGAGAACGCTCCCAATACAGATTACGGCTGCGGTTCGGGAAACTCAGTGGAGCTGATCCGGCCGAACGGAAACGGTGGGCCGCCCTTTGGCACCGAAACTCCCGGCGACGAAACCGCGCAATGCTTCACCCGCAATGCCATGGATTACCTGTTTGATCAGCCCAGTCCTAAGATTACCTGGACTTACTATTCCGAAGGGCAGAGTAGTCTGTGGGTGGCGCCGAACTCGCTCTCGAACATCTGCATACCTCTGTCGGGTGTGTGCACCGGGCCCGACTGGGTGAAAGGCGAGTCGAACGGCTACGTCGACACGGCGCCGCCCGATGTCTTGAACGACATCTCCAACTGTGCTCTCTCGCAAGTAAGTTGGATCACGCCGGCGGGGCAGTATTCGGACCATCCGATCAACAGCGGCCAAGGGCCGTCATGGGTCGCGGCTATTGTCAACGCGATCGGAAGTAACGCAAATTGCGACGACGGCACTGGCTACTGGAAGGACACCGCCATATTCATTACCTGGGACGACTGGGGCGGTTGGTACGACCACGTGAAGCCGGTGTTCCAGAGCGGCGCGAACCAGGACGATTATCAACTCGGCTTTCGGGTGCCGCTGGTGGTGGTTTCGGCTTACTCGCCCAAACCCGGGTACATCAGCAACCTGAAATACGATTTTGGCAGCATCGTGAAAGCGATCGAGGGTATCTTCGGCCTCGGGAATCTCGGTTTCGCTGATGCGCGAGCGACGAACGATATGCACGACTTTTTCAACTTCCATCAGGCCCCGTCGGCCTATAAGACAATTCCAGCCCCGCTGGAGGGAAGCTTCTTTACCAAGACCGCAGCCACCGAGGTTGATCCGCCAGACACCGATTAGGAGAAATTTTCTGGGGCCGCACGCTTGGGTACTGAACCGGCGCAATTGAAAGCAAGAATGCTATACCCTTGCCAGGGACTCAGCCTTCACGGTGGGCGCCTATGCTTATCCAGTTTTTTGCACCCGGAGCATCTTGTCGATGAGAAAACATCCGCGCAAGGCTGGCGGCCGTCGAGGAAAGCCGGATCGACCTTCGGCGCGCGAAGACCGGCGCCGGCCTCGTTTCTCCCGGGAACTTTCCGTGCTTTACGAAGACGATGCTGTGGTGGTTCTCGACAAACCAGCTGGACTTCTGGCTGTGCCGGTTGAGGGCTCCGATCATCCGTCTGCTTTGTCTCTGCTCGCCGCGAGACTGAAGCCGAAGAGACAACGGGCCTTGATCGTGCATCGCATCGATCGGTTTGCTTCCGGGGCGCTGCTGTTTGCCAAGACCGGTAGTGATCGAGATGCTCTGGTGCGACAGTTTCTCGAGCACACTCCCGTGAGGACATATCTCGCAGTGGTGCGCGGGCGCCTCGGGGACGAGTCAGGGACGCTGGTGCACTATTTTCGAAAGGAAGGGATGTTTCAGCGATTGCGCACGGCGAAAGACCCGCAAGCTGCTCGTGCCGAACTCCGATATTCCGTCGAACGTGTTTTTTCGGATGCTTCGCTCGTCCGGATTGAGCTGGTGACGGGATTACAGAATCAGATCCGGGCACAATTTTCGGCGATTAACCACCCGGTTATTGGTGATAGAAAATACCACCGCGCGGAATCTTCGGAGCCGTTAATTGCCCGCGTTGCTCTTCATGCCACCTATCTTCAGTTTCTCCATCCGCGCTCGGGAAAGAACGTCTCGATCGATTGCAAGCTTCCTACCGACTTTCAGCACCTGGTTCGAGAATTGTCTCGATCAAGCCGTGCGCGCGGGTGAGTCCACGTGACGGCCGTGATCTGGAATCTCATTTATTTGCGGCGGAGAACCGGATTAAGAAAGCCGTTCCCATCGCACGCCACCTAGAAGTCTGAGTTCACTGCACCACGACTTTACCGGTCATCTTCGGGTGGATCGTGCAGTAGTAGGGATACGTTCCCGGCTTTGTGAACGTGTAGGAGAATTTCTCATCCGTATCCAGCACCTTGGACTTGAAGACGCCATCGGTGCTGACCGAGGTATGGGGAATATCATCTTTGTTTGTCCATGTAACCGTCGCGCCGACGGGTACGGTAATCGTCTGCGGGCCAAAAACGAAGTTGTCGATGTTTACCGCCGCGTTTGTTTCGGAGGGCTGGTCAGTTACCGTGACGGCCGGTGATCCTGCGACCAGCAGTATAATCGCAATAATTACCGAGGCTGTGAAACTTGCAACCCATACATTATGGTTTTTCATTGTGCTCTTTCCTTATTCAGTTTGATGTTCTTGCTTGATCTGCTTTGATTGATCCTCCTGGTTGGAACCGAATCTTGTTCGGCGCCTAGCCATGGACCAAGTCAACTTCCGTCATGGGCGAGCTGGCGCTCCCTGAAGGCGATGAGATTGACGCACCGAGTGGCGAGTCGACCACTGCCAGGCTGCGACCGCTGACCAGATAGTTCACATCGGTGATTCCCAACACTCGCTGCAACTGGTCCGCTGGTACCTTCATGGGTCCGGCCGAGGGAGCGGTTCCCGGCGCGGGTTGCGGGAAAGCGGTCGACATCGCGGTGTGGAACGAAACCTTGCCTTCCACCTTTTGCATGATCTGGTGAATGTGGCCGTTCAACACCGTCACGGAGCCGAAACGCTTGACGTAAGACAAAGCTTGTTCGCTGTCGTCGGTTCCCCAACCCCAATCCGGATAGATGGTCCACAACGGAATGTGGGCGAAGAGCACGATCGGAGTGCTGGCGGAGCGGCCCTTGAGATCGTCCTCGAGCCACTCCAGTTGCTCATGGCCGAGCGATCCCATGCCACCAGCTTTCAAGTTCGCGACATTCACGAGACCGACAAAATGCACGCCTTTGTGATCGAAGCTGTACCAGCCGGTACCTTTTGTGCCCTTCCCGTAGCGCTGGAGATATTGCTCGCCGTTGTCGGTCAGCATGTCGTGCTCACCCGGAACGAAATAAATCTGTTTTGCGGAAGCGCCTTTTAATGCCTGGTCCAAAGTGTCGAACTCAGTCGGCTTCGAGAGTTGACTGAGATCGCCGGTGTGAATAATGAAATCCGGCTTCTGGGGCATGGCATTGATCTTGCCGATCGCCGTCTGCAGAGTTGCGGTGACGTCCGGGTTAGCCGGCTTGTTGAAGCCGATGTGGCTGTCGCTGATCTGGACAAAGCTGAAGTCCCCGGCTTTTCCGGCATCTTTGCCGTGACCTTTGACGAAGGCCCGGGATAGCGGAATGCCGCCGCTCAAAGTCCAGACTAGGCCTGTACCCGCCCAAGCCATGCACTTCAGGAACCCGCGACGGTCGACACCGTCGTGATTGAGGTCTTGCAGTTTCTGATCGATGAGATCATGCTTTTTGTCTGGCATTTGTCCTCCGTAATTTGCAATGTTCTGAATTGATAACCGGCGTAAGTCGCTTTTTATTCCCGGAAAAATTGAATTGCGGGCAGAAATTTGTGGATGAGCATTAACCTGGCAGATTTACCCCGCTTAGAAAGCCGCCCAAATGGCCGGTCAGTGCAACAACGGCGACTGCCAGAACTTCCACAGCGAGGAGATAGCCAGGCAAGAATACGGTCCGCCGTCGAGCGCGGAAGTGCACCCACCACACCGCCCAGATCATCACCGTCGAAACACACGCCAGAACCACGTGCAGCAATAGGATGCCCTTCAACTTTTCTCCTTCGAGTTGGAACTGCCACGCAAGTAGTCCAGTAGCGAGAGCCGGAACAGTCGAAATCGCCGCCATCAGCAGGTTGTAGTAGGCTGCGTGCGCCAGGCTACGCCGCTTCGTCCATTGCGCGATAAGGTCGAACGCCACCGCCGTGATAAACAGCGCTATTGGAAAATGGATCAGCACGACATGTTGCGCGTGCTTAGCGAGGAATAGCGACTTGAGGTCGAAAGGGCCGGTCATCGCAGTACTCCTTCTAAGATTGCTAAGGAGCGCCGGTTTCTTTTGCGCCAGCATTTCACCGAAGACTCCGGTCCGCTCTGTGACTCGTTGTACAGAACTGACCGCGCTCAGTTTTATTCCGAAGTATTTTCTTTGGGCTGAAGGAATAGAACGATCTTCCGTGGGTTTTACGATTGTCTAGATACCGGAGAAGTCCTGCCAGTCGATCGAGCCGCTAACCTTGCCGCTCTCGAGCGGCTGGTGCAGGAGACTCACGTCAGGAGGCTTAAGGGGTTGGCTTCGTTGCGGCCAGGACCAGGATAGGCGAGGGATGGAGGAAGCATTCGGATGTTTCGGTCATGTGCATGAAATTCGCACGCGTCTGAGAGCGGCACAACCGAGCCTAGACCTGCTGACGGAGGTTGGGGCGCAGCGTGAGCGAGCCGTCATCGTTCAGCTTCTGATGACACGCCCACCGCACGGGATAGCGCATTCCCTTTACCTCGATCTCGGCCTTGAGTTTCAATCCTTTCCAACCTGCCCCTTGCGGCAGAACGAACTGGGCCTGCCGAATCTTGCCCGGTAACGGGTAGCCGGCGTCCAGACAACCGCTCTTGAGTACCTTCCCATCCTGGCTCTCTACGGTCACCCGCAATACGCCCGGCACACCCGCGATGCCGTCATTTGCGAAGCCGATAATCAGCCCCAGGTAACCGGTGTCCTGATAGCTCCAGATGAAAGATGGCCTCACCCGATATCCAATTCGGCGATTGATCCGGTCGAACGCTGCCGGATAAGCCTGGTAGTAGGTCATCAGATTTTTGGCATTAATCTGGTGAAAGTTCCAGAGCGACCAGTAGTTCGCCCCAATATCGATCACATGATCGATCATGTTCTCTGCCGGAGAGATCCCTTCCTGTGCAGCGTTCGGATCCGGAGGTTTCCCGGGAAGCCCCTGCTCGAGCAATGCGGCGATCCACGGGGGCCGGTTGCTGAGCGCTTCAATCTGCTCGTTTTCGATAAAGATGGTGTCGCTGCGAATCCAATTGTTGCTGCGGACGGTGCGGTCCAACATTTCTGCGTTGCCAACGCGGCTGAAATCTGGTTGCGTGTTGGTCAGCAGAGGAGTCTTCTTGAAGTTTTCGAGCTGCACTTCCAGCATACTCACCCAGGTGCGCTCTGCGGTCAGGTAGTCAGGAAAAGGATTGTTGGGAAATGGCCACGTATGCCCTTCACCCCAGAATCCGTACATGAAGGTGTCAATAAATTCGACGAGCGGATTGCCGTCGAATTCCGCCGCCAACTGGCCAACCAGATCCTTGAATGACTGCTGAAAAAAAGGATGGTCGTACCGGGGCTGATAGCGTGAGTGCGGGTTTTCCAAAAATCTTTTCCCGGCAGCGATGTCCTCCTTATCGCGAGGCGCCACCAGATCGACTTTCGGGACTTTTTCCAGAACAAAATCCGGTAAGGCGGCTTCGTGTTTATAATCCGGCGCGCACATCTGAATTCGCAATCCGACGCGCTTGTTGTTTTTCTTGGCTAATTCAAAAACCAGTTTCACGTAGTCGGGCAGTTCCAGGGGTCCGGGATGCGGCTGCACTTCTCTCCACGTCGGACGGATGTAAAGCTGCTGGCCTAAAGGAAAGCGAACCAAGGCCTCGATCGCTTGCGGAATATTGTCCGACTTGATTTCTTCGGTGCCGCTGTCGGCGGTGATATAGGTGACCAGTCCCTTGCCGTAGTTGGGCACGGCGTCTTCTGAAAGAGTAGTGGTCATCACCACATCGTCGGTGGGGATAACCGCATCCGGTGGATATTGAGGGAACGGCCCCTGATTGAGCCGATCGGTCACCTGCGGACCAGAACCGAAATCGTAGTTTCCCCAATTGTGGGCTGGAACCTTGGCCTGCGCTTTACCGATTCCAAGTTCTGCAGCGACCGCAACAGCGACAGTGCTTTTTAGAAAATCTCTACGCTTCATCGGAAGTTCCCCGCTCGCAGGAATAATCGCTCAACGAACTGTCGAACTGTTACTATCTATATCGTTTTGTTTCGTTTGTCCAGCGGTTATCCAACAATGAAGATGGTCTATATGTTTTCAACCAGGAAAAAGGTTCGGCGAGCTGACGGCAGTCTTCTTCGACAGGTGCGATCCATGGCTGGGATCATGATTGCGATCATGACTGCGATCAGTTCCTGGATTGTTCTCACCCTTGTGCTCGTATCGTGTTCCGTCGCAGTGGCTGCGGAGGTCCCCGCCGGCAAGCCTCAGATTCAGGGCGTCAATCTCCGCATTGAGTTTGATAACCGCTTGCGAAGCCGGGTGGTTGCCCGGTTCGACAAGACGGAGATCGTGATGGGGCCGTTCGCTGCCACCGAGACTGCGACAACCGCGGACAAGCTCTGGACCGGATTTCTTCTGAGCTCGCAAAAACACGAGCACGTGAAAGACGTTTTCGGCGAGGGCGAGAGGCTCACGGTCGAAGGAAGCGCAGGAGAGCTAAAGAAGACCGTCTCCGTCACCGTCTACGATGATTTTCCTGCGATGGCGTTCTTTGATGTCCAATACACGAATACCGGAACAACCACGCTCGAGGTAAAAAGTTGGACCAACAACGCATACACGGTAAGCGCACAACGGGGCGGGGGCGCCCCAGCTTTTTGGTCTTACCAGAGCGGCTCCTATGAGAAACGTCCCAACTGGATCCTGCCGCTACACACAAATTTTCAGCAAGAGAATTATCAAGGCATGAATGCCAGCGACTACGGAGGCGGCACGCCGATTATCGATGTTTGGCGGCGCGACGTTGGAATGGCTGTGGGACACGTCGAGCCGCGGCCGAAGCTGGTTTCGCTGCCTGTATCCATGCGCGATGCCGTGCACGCCAAGATCGCGGTGCGCTTCAACAAGGATATCTCGCTCGGCCCCGGTGAAAGCTTTCATACGTTTCGTACTTTCGTCGCGGTCCATCAAGGAGACTATTTCCGCGCGCTCGTCGATTACCGGCGCTTCATGATGAAACAAGGTTTCCAGATGGCCACGGCGCCCGATGACGCTTTCGGCGCAATCTGGTGTGCATGGGGATATGGACGAAAAGTTCAGCCTCAGCAGGTATATGACACGCTTCCGACAGTGAAAAGCCTGGGATTCAGGTGGGTCACGCTCGACGATGGCTGGCAGAATAATGTGGGCGACTGGCAACTTGATCCCAAGAAGTTTCCCAACGGCGACGCTGACATGAAGGCCCTGGTGGATCGCATTCACCAGGAAGGATTCAAAGCTCAGCTCTGGTGGTCGCCGCTCAGCGCGGTGCCAGATTCGAAACTGCTCCGGGATCATCCCGACTACGAGTTACTGAACCGTGACGGCTCCACGAGAAAAGTTTCCTGGTGGGATTCCTATTATTTGTGCCCAGCCGATCGTCGCGTGGTGGAGTACCACCAGGCGCTGGTTCGAAAAATTTTGGTGGATTGGGGATTCGACGGGCTGAAGCTCGATGGCCAGGACATGAACGGAGTTCCAGCCTGTTACAACCCAGCTCACCATCACGCCCAGCCGGAGGAATCGGTCGAAGCTCTGCCGGACTTCTTCAAAGCAATTTACGACACCGCACAGTCTGTGAAGCCCGGGACACTGGTGGAGTTCTGCCCCTGCGGCACGGCGTTTTCGTTTTTCACTATGCCGCACTTCAACATGTCGGTTGCGTCCGACCCGGAAAGTTCCTTCCAGATTCGCTCCAAGGCGAAAACGTTGAAGGCGCTGATGGGAGACAACGTTCCATTTTTTGGCGATCACGTGGAAGAGAGCGATGGCGCCAATGACTTCGCGTCCACTGTGGGCGTGGGCGGTGTCGTGGGAACACAGTTTGTGCTTCCATCTTTAGTCACAAAGCACGGTAAATCGGATCTGACTCCGGAGCGGGAAAAGGAATTCGAAAAGTGGCTTCGCATCTATCGCGACAAGATGTTGTCAAGAGGACAATATCTCGGGCAGCTCTATGACATCGGCTTCGATGTCCCGGAGACTCATGTGATCCGCAAGGATCAGACCATGTATTATGCTTTTTTTGCCAAGCAGTGGAAGGGACCGGTCGAACTGCGCGGTCTCGAAGACCGCAACTACGGTGTGGTGGACTACGTCACAGGAAAAAGCCTGGGGACGGTGTCAGGACACAGTGCGCATCTGTCAGTCGAGTTCGACCAACATCTGCTTTTGGAAGTGCGTCCGCAGTGAACCGTGGTCAAACCTGGTTGGGAGCTTTCTTGCGATTCCATCGCAAGAGAGCCTTCTACATTCGTGATGTCGCACGATCAATGCGTCTGGGCGACAAGGGCAACATCGAACTTCGAGTAGAGATTCACGCCGCTGGTCCCATACTTGCCGCGAAATTTCTCGACTACGGACTTCACTTGCGCGGAGTCAGTGACCGCAACAACCTTCAGTTCACTCTGCGCACCCGCGGCATCAATCCGAATCGAAGGGTTCTTGAGCACATTCTTGTACCACTGCGTATCCGATCCCTTCACCGGCAAGAGGTACAGTTTGCCGTCATCCCACACGAACCAGATCGGCAGTGAGATGGCGTGTCCTGATTTTCTGCCGGTGACGGTGATCGTAATTTCCCGATCTCGGGCAAGACGGCCTTCCAGAGCATCCTTCTGCTTTGCCATGTGCAATCCTCACCGAACTCGCGTTTCGTTATCTGTTGTTGCTCAGCGGCCCACCAACTTCTGCAGTTGCTCGGGATAGCGGGCACCTTGCACCGCGATCTCCGAGGCTGCACTTTCGAGCTCTAGAACATCGGCGGGAGTAAGTTCGACGGCAGCGGCTCCGATGTTCTCTTCGAGTCGATGGAGCTTGGTCGTACCGGGGATGGGAACGATCCACGGCTTCTGGGCCAGCAGCCAAGCGAGTGCGATCTCGGCAGGCGTCGCCTTTTTCTCTTTTGCGAACCTGGCGATCAGATCGACCATGGCCTGATTCGCCTTCCGGTTTTCTTCGGTGAAACGGGGAACGATGTTGCGGAAATCGGTCTTGTCGAACTTCGTATCTTGCTTGATCGCCCCGGTAAGGAAGCCCTTTCCCAGCGGGCTGAACGGAACGAATCCGATCCCGAGTGCTTCGAGCGTGGGGATGATTTCCGCTTCAGGCTCTCTCCACCATAGAGAATATTCGCTCTGGAGCGCCGCGACGGGCTGAACTGCGTTTGCGCGGCGGATGGTCTGTGCGCCCGCTTCCGAGAGGCCGAAATGCTTCACTTTGCCTTGCCGGATGAGGTCCCTCACGGCTCCGGCCACATCTTCGATCGGCACGTCGGGATCGACACGGTGCTGATAGAACAAGTCGATGACGTCGGTCTTAAGCCGTTTGAGCGAGGCTTCCGCGACCTCCTTAATATGCTCCGGCCGGCTGTCCAGCCCGGCTTGCTTCCCGGTGTCCGGATCAAGTTTGAATCCAAACTTGGTGGCTATTGCGACTTGCTTGCGGAAGGGAGCGAGGGCTTCGCCGACGAGTTCTTCATTCGTGTATGGGCCGTAGACTTCAGCGGTGTCGAAGAACGTGATGCCGAGTTCGACCGCCTTCCGAATCAGAGAGATCATCTCCCTTTTATCCGCAGGCGGACCGTAACCGAAGCTCATTCCCATGCAGCCGAGGCCGATGGCCGAAACCTCCAAGCCGCTATTTCCAAGTTTGCGTTTCTTCATTATTGCTTCTCCTCCCGAACCGTTTCTCTGATCTCGAGATTAGGACCAAACGCCTTGGAGGCGGTAGCTCGATTCTGCCGATTTATTGCCTATTCCTCTCGTCAGCGAAAGAATCGTTAGCGCATCCACAGCCGCGAGGCTATATTAGAACACGAGACAAATAAACCACATTAATGAGAAAACCCAGTAAAAGCGCCACTCGCACGCCAGATCGAGCCCATGAATTGCGAACGGAACTGGCGCGCAAAATTGCCTTGTTCGTTGGGTCCGCAGAGAAACGGATAACGGACGTTCCCGGCTTGCTGCTGACCCGTAGGACCGCCCCCACGGCGCCGGCTTCAGCGACGTACGAGCCGAGCCTGGCAGTGGTCGCGCAAGGGCGGAAGCGAGCAATTCTCGGCGGGACCACGTTCATCTTTGACCCGTCGCGGTACCTGCTGACGTCGCTGGACTTGCCAGTCATCTGCAACGTGATTGAGGCGAGTGAGGCGGTGCCCTATCTCTGTTTCGTGCTCAAGCTCGAAATACCCGTAGTCCGAGAGCTTTTGAGCCGCGAGGAGATTCAGGCGCCCGTGGCAGCGTCGAACAGTCCTGCCATGGCCACCGGTGAGACTACAGCGGAGTTGCTCGATGCGTGCTGCCGGCTCATGGACCTGCTGAACAGCCCGCAAGACATTCCGTTTTTGAGCGGCCTGATTCAACGCGAGATCATCTACCGAATCCTGCGCGGGCCGGAGGGCGCGCGCCTGCGAGCGATTGCTACGCTGGGCGATCAGAGCCAACGGACGGCAAAGGCGATCGCGTGGGTCAGGGCGAACTACGCGAAGCCGCTACTGGTGAACGATCTCGCAAAAATCGCGGCCATGGGCGTGTCCACGTTGCACCACCATTTCCGGGTGCTGACCGCCATGAGTCCACTTCAGTACCAAAAGCAACTTCGGTTGCATGCAGCGCGGGGACGCATGCTCATGGATGGTCTGGACGCCGCGAGTGCGGCATTCGAGGTGGGATACGAGAGCGCCAGCCAATTCAATCGCGAATATAGCCGATTCTTCGGCCAACCGCCCATGCGGGATATCCGTACTCTCCGCTCTCCCAGCGCTCCGCCATTGGAGTCGGTTAGTAAACTTCAGAACGCTGTCTGAAACTCTCCTACAAATCGACGTCATCGATTGTTTCGATGCGACTCCGACTTGAATCACAGCCCAGGTTTCTGCTACAAAGATTGGAAATGTCGCAGGCGGCTGCCAAGCAGACTGCGCGTAGTTTTCCAGAAGTGAGTGCCAGCTTCTGGGAGCTGTGGCGACTTTATTGGGTCTTGCAGAACCGGGGCGTTTCCCGCTTGCGAAAGACGGGAAGGTAAGTTTTTGGGCTAATCCGGCGCCTTATCGAGATTCGTTCTGAACGCTTCTCGCCGGGCGTAAAACATCGAACCTCCGCAACACGATTTTGGAGTTTCCGGTGGCCGTACATCCCAGGTTCCGAAGCACTCAGCCCACAGTCGGGCACAGGCCCGCGGCCTTCTTCTGCGGCTCCAACTTTTGCCTCTCGGACCTCCGCTTCTCCAAATTGTGCCACAAAAACACGCAACCTTTTACTTGCCCGTGTTCTCTCACCATTAACCCCGAACACCGCATACGCCGGAGGAAGATAATGGCGACCAATCTTGTGCAAATCGACAATGATGAAGAAATCAAGCAGCGCCTGGAGGCCGAGCGCAACCGGCTCCGCAAGATCGCTGGTCTGGACCAGCCCACACATTTTCACCGTCCTGTGGAGAGGGCGTTCACAGCCGAGCAACGTGATCACGTCACGATTTTGTTTGGCGGCTTTACCTGGAAGCATGAGGACTTGATCCGTGCTGTGTTTCAGGGTTGTGGCTACCGCTGCGAGAAGCTGCCGGTTCCCAACGTCGCGGCCTTCCAGACCGGCAAGGAGTTCGGCAACAACGGTCAATGTAATCCCACCTACTTCACCGTGGGCAATCTCGTGCAGTACCTTCAGTTTTTGGAGAAGGAAGGGATGTCGCGGGAAAATATCCTGAACAACTTCGTCTTCTTCACCGCGGGTTCCTGCGGTCCCTGCCGCTTTGGCATGTACGAGGCGGAATATCGATTCGCCCTGAAGAACGCGGGCTTCGACGGTTTCCGCGTCCTGCTGTTCAAAGACAGTGACGGGATCAAGGCGGCCTCCGGCGAGCCCGGCCTGAAATTCACCATTGACTTCGGCTTCGGGATGCTGAATGCCATGCATCTCGGCGATGTGATCAACGACATGATCTACCAGATTCGTCCTTTCGAAGTGAACAAGGGCGAAACTGATCGCGTTTTCCGCGAAATGGTGGACGGGCTTTGCGAAGACCTTCGCACCCGTGACTCGTTCGAAATCGAACAGAGCGGACCGAACTGGCTCAAGCCGAAGGTGAAGAACAACAAAGTTCTGCGCAACACCTGCAACGTGCTCGGGAAGATGCACGAGCACCTGTGGGGCAAAGATTATCTCGAAGCCCTGCACACTGCCCGCGACCGTGTAAACAAGATCGAAGTGGACCGCACCAAGGTCAAGCCGGTGGTGAAGATCACGGGCGAGTTCTGGGCGCAGATCACCGAGGGCGATGGCAACTTCCACATGTTTGATTTCCTTGAGCGCGAAGGCGCGCAGGTGATTGTGGAACCGATTGCTACCTGGGTGGCCTACCTGATGTATCAGGCCAAAGCGCACGCGATTGCGAAGTGGCCGGTGAACCGTCCGCATCGCAATCCAGAATGGTATGAACTCAAGAAGAATTTAGCGAACTACTTCGGCTTGCACAAGAAACTCTGGGGCATTGGCTTTGGAGAAGCTGCCTGGAAATATTTCTACCACCGCACGATCAAGAACATGGGCGGTCTTACGCACCATCTGGTGCCGCAGACGGAGTTGGCCGAAATGGCTCACCCCTTCTACAACCAGTTCGCCCGAGGCGGCGAGGGACACCTTGAGGTGGGCAAGAACGTTTACTACACCGTGCACAAACTCTGCCACATGGTGCTGGCGCTGAAGCCTTTTGGCTGCATGCCTTCTTCGCAGTCCGATGGGGTGCAGTCCGCGGTAGTCAACAAGTTTAAGGACATGATCTTCCTGCCGATCGAAACCTCCGGCGAAGGCGAAGTGAACGCCCACAGCCGCGTACAGATGGCGCTGGGCGAGGCCAAGGTCAAAGCCAAGACTGAGTTCGAACAGTGCCTGAAATCCACGGGCAAGAGTTTGGACGAAATCCGGGAATACATCGCCGAGCATCCTGAGCTGAAGCGCCCCTTCTACCATGTGCCGCATCGGGAGGGCGTTGCAGGAACTGCGGCGCAGTTCATTTTGCACGTGAACGACCGCATGGATAAGAGCACGCGTTTGTGGAAACGGTCGCGCGTTCCTGGCGTCGCTTTGCCGAACGCCGCGTAAGGGTGAAGCGTAAGCGCCGCCATCTTGCTGGCTAGTCATGCCAGCGAGATGGCGGTCACAATTCAGAGCTGTTTTCCGCGACGTATCGGAGAGACGATGCACGACCATCTGCAACAGCAAACCAAGCCACAGTTACTGCAAATAGCTCCTTTGCCCCCGCAAAAGCCGCACGATCATCACACGGAATTCATGGTGGGACTTGACGTGGGCTCGACCACGGTCAAAGCGACAGTTGTGGATGCCGCTACCGACAAGGTGCTTTGGCAGGACTACCAGCGCCATGAGACCAAGCAGCCGGAAAAGACGCTGGAGTTTCTGCGGCGCATGGAGAAAGAAGTCGGCATTAACCGGCACAACACGCGCATGTTCATGACGGGTTCCGGCGGCGGTGCGATTGCCGACCAGATCGGCGCCAAGTTCGTGCAGGAAGTCACCGCGGTATCGCTGGCGGTGGAGAAGATGCACCCGGAAGTGTATTCGGTAATCGAACTCGGTGGTCAGGACGCCAAGATCATCGTCTTCAAAGATGACGAGGAAACAGGACGCAAGAAAAAGATCCCGTCGATGAACGACAAATGCGCCGGTGGCACGGGCGCCGTGATCGACAAGATCAACGCGAAGCTGAAAATTCCGGTAGCCGAGCTGGCGATGCAGGGCTACCACGGGGTCAAGCTACATAAAGTTGCCGGCAAGTGCGGCGTATTCGCCGAGACCGATATCAACGGCCTGCAGAAGGTGGGCACTCCGTCGGATGAATTGATGGCGTCGTTGTTCGAAGCCATCGTTCTGCAAAACTTGAGCGTCCTCACTCGCGGCCACACACTGCGGCCTCACGTGTTGCTGCTGGGTGGTCCCAATAGCTTTATTCGCGGGATGCGCGAGGCCTGGCAGGCGAATATCCCTCGCATGTGGCAGGAGCGCAAAGTCGCGATTCCCGACGGCGCAAAGCCGGAAGACCTGATCAAAGTCCCGCACAACGCCCAATATTTCGCCGCCATGGGCGCAATTGAATTCGGCAAGAGCGAAGAAGATTGCGTGGGTTGTTACCAGGGATACGAAAAGCTGATGCACTACATCGAGTACGGACGCCAGGAAGAGAAGGCAAAGTCCGGTGCCAAAGGGTTGACCACAAGCGACACGGAACTCGACGAGTTCAAAGTCTCTTACAAGCGCAAGAAATTCACGCCCGTAGCGTTCCACACCAACCAGACGGTGGGTGGGTTTATCGGCATCGACGGCGGTTCCACTTCCACCAAGGCTGTGCTGCTCGACGAAAAGGGCGACATTCTTTGTAAGGCTTACCAGCTCTCAAACGGAAATCCGATTCAGGACACCATCGAAATGTTTGAGAATCTGCGCGGCCAGGTGGAAGCGCAGAAGGCGAAGCTGGAGGTGCTGGGAGTAGCCACTACGGGCTACGCAAAGGATATTCTGAAAGACGTTTTGCATGCGGACGTAGCGCTGGTCGAGACCGTGGCGCACACGGAATCGGCTCTCAAGTTCTACGAAGATCCGCATGTCATTGTCGATGTGGGCGGCCAGGACATCAAAATCATCATCCTGCACAACGGCCGCGTCAAAGATTTCAAGCTCAATACCCAATGCTCGGCCGGCAATGGATATTTCCTGCAGTCCACCGCTGAAGGCTTTGGGTTGAGCGTTGAGCAGTATGCCGATCTGGCCTTTTCCGCGCAATCCATGCCGATTTTCGGCTACGGTTGCGCCGTCTTCATGCAATCCGACATCGTGAATTTCCAGCGTCAGGGTTGGCGCGCGGGGGAGATTCTCGCCGGTCTCGCGGCGGTGCTCCCGAAGAATGTGTTTCTCTACGTGGCCAGCATTCCCAATCTTGCGGCGCTGGGCACGCGTTTCGTCCTGCAGGGTGGGACGCAAAACAACATGGCGGTGGTGAAGGCGGAAGTGGACTTCATCCAAAACAGCTTCCGCGCGGCTGGGAAGAAGCCGGAAATCATTGTTCACGAATTCTGCGGCGAATCCGGCGCCATCGGCGCTGCGGTTGAGTCGCTCCGCCTGTGGCGCAACGGGTTGCAAACTTCGTTTGTCGGACTGGAAGCCGTGCGGAAAATCAAATACCGCACAACCCGCAACGAGGAGACGCGCTGCCATTTCTGCAAGAACGACTGTCTGCGCACGTTTATCGATATAAGAACCGCGCCTACGGACGACATGAGCTTTATCCCCATCAAGAAAATCACCAAGGTTCCGCTGATGCATGGCGAGCAACGGTTGATTATCGCTACTTGCGAAAAGGGTCTGGTCGAAGATGTCAACGATATGAAGGACATCAAGGCCGGTCTCGACGAGATCAAGGGAAAATATCCTAACTTCGTGGACTTTGCTGCCCGCGAGGTCTTCCGCCCCGTCAACGCGAAGAGCGTAGCTGACCCGATTCCCGTGACGAAGTTCTGGAACAAGGCAGGCAAAGAACGCATTCCGCTCATGCAAAATCGCAAGAAAATTCGCGTCGGCATTCCCCGGGTTCTCAACATCTACACTTACGCGCCGCTTTTCAACGGATACCTGGAAAGCCTGGGCGTACAACCGGAGAATATTATTTATTCCGACTACACCAGTTCCGATCTTTACCGCGCCGGTGCGAGCCGCGGCGCCATCGATCCCTGTTTCCCGGCGAAGATCGGGATTTCCCACGTTTACAACTTGATCCAGGAAAAGCATCGCAAGAAGCCGCTCAATGTGATCTTCTTCCCGATGTATGATGTGCTGACGTCGCCGCTGGTAAAAATCGTGGGCACGAACGCGTGCCCGACTGTTACCGCAACACCGGAAACGGTGAAGGCTGCATTCACCAAAGAGAACGACGTGTTCGCCGAACACAATGTGAAGTACGTGGATCCAGTCCTGAACTTTGCCGACCGCAAGCTGTTTGCGCACCAGATGCTGCAGGCCTGGCAGCCCATCCTGGGGTTGTCACAGGAAGAGAACGACCGCGCGGTCGAAGTCGGCTACAAAGCATTGGCGGACTATGAGGCGAGCATCCGTAAGCGTGCTCGCCAGGTTCTCGATCAATTGGAACGCGAAGATCGCATCGGGATTGTGATGCTGGGGCGGCCCTATCATCACGATCCCGGTTTGAATCACGAGATTATGGAGGAGTTCCAAAAACTAGGCTATCCGATTTTCTCGCAAAACACCTTGCCGCTCGATGAAGACATGCTGGAGCGTCTGTTCGGCGAAGAGGTTCGTGCCGGAATCATCAGTCACCCGCTCGATATCACTGACGCCTGGAAGAATTCTTATTCGTGCAGCACGAATCACAAAGTGTGGGCGGCGAAATTCACGGCGCGGCATCCAAATCTGGTGGCACTGGAAATTTCCAGCTTCAAGTGTGGCCACGATGCGCCTATCTACGGCGTAGTTGAGGGCATTATCGAGCAATCGGGTACTCCTTACTTCTGCTTCAAGGATCTGGATGAGAACAAGCCCACGGGATCGATCAGGATTCGCGTCGAGACCATCGATTACTTCCTGCGGCGCTACCGCGAGGAGGTTATCCGGAAGCGCAAAGCATCAGAAGAAATTGAGGCGCGGTTAGCGGCGCTGGAGGCGGAACTGCGAGGGCGAATCACACCTGAAACTCTCCAGCCCCTGCAATTCGAGCAGGAGGCACAGAGTATGGCGGCTGACTAACGTGGGCTAACTAACTGGCCTGACTAAGCTCGCGAGACCCGACCTGCGAGTGGACGGCAGGCACCGAAGCATGCGTGACGACAGTACGCCTCACTTTGTCTTCGGATCGCTCGCAGTTTCCTCCTGCTGCTCTTCAGCCTTTTGCCAGCCGGAATTCGTGTTGTATTCCCTCATCGCTTTTGCCAAAGCCTCGGTCTTCTTGCCGAGATCTTTCTGGTATACGATTCCATCCTCGTTAACGATGAAGGTCATCACGCCGGACGACTTGTATTCCGCTGGATACGCCACAAAAGCAAAACCCTCCGTCATTTTGCCGTTGATGATGTAGCTCTTCGCCCCACCGGGAGCATCTTTTCCTTGACGAGTCAGAACGTGGTAATAATAACCGCGGTAAGGAGTGGGCGGCCCGGCTTGACCCTTGGCGTAGCCCTCGGCAACAGCCTCCGCTACGAGCGGCCCGATGGGGCTCGGGGGTTCGCCATCAGCGGCTTTCCAATAGAGACCATTGTGCTGCCCTTCATCACTGAAGATTTTCGGGGCGTACTCACTGTGTTGCGCGGTGTAGTATTCCTTTTCTGCTGCCACCAGTTCCTGACACACGCGGATGGTCGACATTTCATTGCGGCCAATTCGCCTGTATAAAATCTCTCTCTTGCCGGCTTCGGTGTCGAAATACCACGAACTGCCTTTGGCCTCCAGCGGTATGGGCGACGGCCAATTGTGGGCGCCAATGTATAACACAGTGGTTCCGTCCGGTTCTTTTACAAGACGGTGCATCTCCTGATACCTCCGGACGAAATTAGCGCGGTTTTCGGCGTCCTCGGCTTCGTCTCCCGAGGAGACGATTTGCTTCCCGTCCGGTCCGAGGATATCGAGCATGGCCTTTTCGTCATTATTCTGAGCCGCCGTGACCAGCGCGTTGCTCGCGTCTTCCGCCGATGAAAAAGTCTTCTGGCCCCGTTGCTGCGCCATGGAAACGGAGACGCAAACCGTTAGAAAGGCAGCGACCCCGGCTAAACTAGGAAGACTTACCCCGCGAAATTTTTCGATATTCAGGTTCGTTTTCCGCATGCGGCACCTCTCCATTTTCAAATTTCACGATCTAAATTTCGCGATCTGGCAGAAACATACCGGAACTCCAATTACCGCCGCCCCCCGCCGCCACCGTGAAACCCTCCGCCACCACCGTGAAACCCTCCACCGCCGAAGCTGGCACGTCCGCGTGAGGAAAAGCCTCTGGCCTCTCCGCCATGGTCGTAGCCGCTGAAGGCACCCGAGCGGACACCGCTCTGTCCACGCGGTGCAGCGTATCCTCGAGCCGCCTGCCGATCCCCGCCGAAAGGCCTCGCGGCTGCCCCGGGCCGGTCGAAAGCTCTCCCACGCCCTGCTCCGCCGCGATAGAAATTGTTCCGGTTATAAAACGTTGTGCTATGGGAAAAGTATCTGCCATGGTTAAACAGCACTGCGTGATGATGCCAATCGAATCCCCAGTGGCCCCATCCCCATCCGAAACCGCCCCACCAACCGATTCCAAAGCCGACTCCAAATGAGAGGTACGGCCCGCCAAACCAGATTCCGGGATACGGATACCATCCGGGCCAAGCGTCAATGGGATACCCGTAAACTAGCCACGGATCATAGGCGGGAACGTACACCACATCGGGATCAGCAGGTTCAATATCAATCGCCGAATCTTGCTCGGTGACCTTTTGCTGTGGCGTCGTCTTAAGATTGCCCGCGTCTTGCGCTTTTCGCCGCATCACCTGTACTGCATCCGTTACATCCTGTTGCTGGTTGTAGTAGGCATCCCCCAACGATGAGGTCCATGAAAGATTCTTATCCATATTCCCCAAGACGGACGGAAACGCAGTGAGCGCCTTGACGCTCGGGTCCCAAGGTTGCTGATCCGCAGCGTTACCCAAATCCGTGCCTTTTAAATCAGGATGCGCTTGCACCCACCGGTCGGCCTCGACCACCTGCTCAGGGAACGTGGACGCCGCCAGGATCTGCGCCACCAGCGAATCCGGATATAGAGCGATCGGCGCTACCAATCGCTGCAACTGCTCCGGAGTCTGTTGCGTGTATGGCGGCGCTGGTGCGCTCTGTGCGGGGGCTTGCGGGTCTTGATAGGCCGCCAGAGCCTGGGGGCAAGTCGCCAACAACAGGGTCAACGAAACCAAGAAAGCACAAATCCGTTTACCTAACCGAGGCCGAGAATAGCCCGCAGCGTCTCCAAAAACGTTCATATAGACCCTCCTGTCTAGTTTCTTGGCCTGAAGCGTCCGTTATATTTGGAGATGAGCAAGACGCGGCTTAGGTTTCATTTTTCATTGTGCCCGCACGAAATTAGTTCTGCTCCATCGCTTGCCTGACGCTCCGCGATCGCCGCAGATACGTTTTGCTGTGACCTTGGACATGCGCAAAAGCAGTGGGCGAATGGACATGGGAGTGTTTCCGGCAGTTCGTTGACGCATTTCAGAAGCTCAAGTTTCGCGGTAGGGGACGCACCCAAAACCCGGGCCCACACACGGATCAAATCCACCGTCTGTTCAAAAAGACCTGCGCATGACCACTAATGAGATTGCCAGAAGGACGTTGAGATTTTGCGCTCAGTTAGTCTTCTTGACCTGTTCAGCCGCAATTTGAAATGCGGTATTCGCGGCCGGAACACCCGCGTACACGGCGGTTTGCAAAAGCACTTCTTTCAAATCGCATAATTCGAGATCGCTGGCTAACCCAGCACGCAGGTGGAGGGCAAACTCTTCCCACCTTCCAAGCGATGCCGTTACCGCGAGCACCAGCAGCCGTCGTGTCCGCCGGTCCAGTTGAGGACGAGACCAGATCGTTCCCCACGCGTAACGGGTTATCAACTCTTGAAACTCCTTCGTAAATTCTGTCGTACCGGCAATTGCTTTATCGACGTGAGCGTCGCCAAGCACAGCTCGGCGCACTTCGAATCCCGTTTGCAGGGAATCCCCGGTCGCATTTGGTTGTGGGAGCAGAAACTCTAGCAGGGCTGTAGTAAACGAGTGTGGCCGTTCAATATTAGAAAGATGCGCGGCCGCCAAGTGAATCGCTCTTGCTCCCGGAATCTCCTGCGCCAACCTCTCGCTATGCCCGGTCCACGGAGTCGCTACGTCGCGCTCGCCAGAGATTACCAGAGTTGGACTCTTGATCTGTCTGAGGAGATCACCGTGATTCATGTCGCGAAGGGCTGCACAGCATCCCAGATACCCAACGGGATCCGTGCCCAGGAAGACTGAGCGGATCGAAGCGACATGTGGATTTTGTTTGGCCAGAGTGTCCGATGAAAAGAACCGCTGCATTGCCAGGTCGACGACTGCAGACATTCCGCCGTTGGCTACTGCTGCAATTCTCGTTTCCCAATTCGCGCGCGGCAAGAACTGCGGCGAAGTGTTGGCCAGCACAAGATGTGTTACGCGTCCGGATGCGTTCGCGGCAACCCACTGTCCGATGGCTCCTCCCAGCGACAATCCGCAAAAGGCAAACTGCGAGATTCCCAACACGTCGGCCAGGGCGAGAAGATCCTTGCCCAACATCTCAATCGAATACTCACCGGCTGTAGCTTCCGAGGCGCCGTGGCCCCGTGTGTCGTAGCGCAGAATTTGGAAGTATGGAAGCAGATCACTTATTTGAAGCTCCCACATCGCGTGGTCCGTACTGATCGAGTGGGACAGAATCAGAACAGGTCGTCCCGCGTTTCCCTGGAGTCGGTAGAATATCCGCGCATTGTGAATGGTTGCGAAGGGCAATTCACAGCTCCTTGTCGTCGTCTTGGCGATCGCCGTCTTGGCGGCTGGACTCTGATGCCAGAGCTTTCCGGAAGGCCTCTGCCGATCCAAGATATTTCTCCGGCGTTTCCAATTCCTCGAGTTCGGCACGACTCAAATGGGTCGTCACTTCAGGAGTCTCACCAAGGACTGCAGCGAGTTGCCTGCCCTCTCTGACACTCTTCTGAACGGCCACCTCAAGGACCTTATGAGCGACATCTCGCCCCACCTTTGCTCCAAGCAGCATCATGGCGCGCTCGGCAAAAATCGCCCCGTTCGTATTCTCGATGTTGAGGCGCATCCTCTGCGCCTCCACTGAAAGCCCTTCAGCCACTTCAGCCATCGAGGCAATTGCCACACCGGTCGACTGGACTACGGCCGCAATGATCGGCCACTCAGCCTGCCAGCCTCCGACACCACGCTCGTGTTCTTGCACCATGGCCGAGAGAAACGACGCAACCAGTCCCGGGACCCGGTGCGCGGCCGCAAGCGTGAGTGAACAGGCTGTGGGGTTGCGCTTGTTCGGCATGGTTGACGATCCGCCGCGGCCTTCTCCTCCCGGCTCGAACGCCTCCCCCACCTCGCTTTGCATGAGCAGACTGATATCGCGCGCCATTTTGCCGAGAGATCCCGTCAACACTGCGCAAGCGCAGATCAGCGTCGCCAGTTGATCGCGCTGGGTGTGCCAAGGCGCTGCGGGAGCGTTACCAAATCCAAGCTCCGCACTCAGCGCTTCAGCTACAGCAATTCCGCGGTCGCCGAGCGACGCCAACGTGCCGCTGGCTCCGCCAAACTGCAACACCGCCGCAACTCGAAATGTCTTTTGCAGACGTCGCCTGCCGCGGCGAACCGGAGCCAGCCATCCGGCGGCTTTCAGCCCGAAGGTCACCGGCGGTGCCGGCTGCAGCAGAGTCCGCCCCAGCATCACGCTTTGCTTGTGCCGCTCGGACAAGTCCGCCAACGCTTTTTCTAATCGCTGCAAGTCGGCAATGAGAATCGGTTCTGCGCGTTTGAGCAAAAGTGACATCGCGGTGTCGGCGACATCCTGGCTCGTGGCTCCCCAGTGAACGAATCGCGCGGCCCCCGCGTCGGTCTTTCGCACCAGATCGGTCAGCATTTTCACCAGAGGAATCGTGGGCGTCCCAGCGCGAAATGTGGCTTCTGCAAGAGCGGAGATATCAAACTTGTCGGGTCTCGCCGCAGCCGCTATCACGTCTGCCGGCGCCATTGGAATGAGTCCGTGTCGCGCTTCTGCACGCGCCAAGGCGGTTTCGAATTCCAACATTGCCCGAAGAACCGACTCGTCGGAAAACAGCGCGGCCAGAGCCGGCGTGGTTGCCAGGCTTTCAATTAATCGTCCATTCATGTTCGGCTCCGCGCCGCGGGTGGCGTCGATTCGAGTAGACCGCCCAATTCGAAATGCCTACACATCGAAGAACACCGTCTCGCCCTCTCCACGCAAGTGCACATCGAAGATCCAATTGCCTGGGCGAGTCAAATCTGGCCGGGCCAACAACGTCGCGCGCCGGTTTTCTGGTACCAAGGCCAATACGGGATCTGCAGCGTTCGCCGGCTCCTCCGCGAAGTAGACTCGTGTCGACAATCGCTTGAGAATGCCTCGACCAAGAATCGATACGTTAATGTGGGGCGCCTGAACTGTTTCGCCCGGACCCGGCACGCATCCCGGCCTGATCGTTTCAAATGTGCACGAGCCGTCTTCCGCGGTCGCCAATCGTCCATAACCGCGAAAGGCTGCGTCGTCCGCACTGGTGTCCTGATGCGCATAGTTCCCATCTGAGTCTGCTTGCCATAGTTCGATCATCGCATCGGGGACGGGCACTCCTTCTCCATCCAGCACGCGAAAAGTAAGCGACACCCGTTCCCCCCTCGCTGTATCGCCCGCGATACGCGATATACTCCGTGAATCCGTGAGGCCCAAATGCAGGTACGGACCAACGGTTTGCGAAGGTGTCGGCGTCAAGTCCATCGTCTTTCCCTACTTTTTTCTACTTTTCGCACGGCGTTGATTCACGGCCGCGCAGCACAATGTCGAAGCGATAGCCCAGGGCCCACTCCGGCTTCGTCGTTTCCAGGTCAAATTTCGAAACCAAACGTTGACGCGCCCTTTCGTCAGGAATCGCTTGCAGAATGGGATCGTAAGCAAACAGCGGATCGCCCGGAAAGTACATCTGCGTGATCAGTCGCGTCACGAACGCCGGCCCAAATAAAGAAAAATGAATATGCGCCGGACGCCACGCATTGTCGTGATTGCGCCACGGATAGGCACCGGGCTTGATGGTCACAAAACTGTAGAATCCGTCGTTGTCGGTAAGGGTTCTTCCTGTCCCGGTAAAGTTCGGATCGAGCGGGGCGGGGTGGTCGTCTTTCGCGTGCGCATATCGTCCCGCCGCATTCGCCTGCCAAATCTCGATCAAGCTGTTCGACACCGCGTGGCCATCCCCATCCATCACTCGCCCGCTCACAATGATTCGCTCTCCCAGCGGTTCCCCCGAATGCTGATGCGTCAGATCTTGATCGTTGGGATGAACGCTGGAATGACCGAACACTGGCCCGGTGACTTCAGACAACGTGTGCGGCATGTAGATCAGCGGCTGTGATGGCGCCCGCTGCCTCGTCGCGCGATACGCGGGATAGAAATAATCCGGCTGGGTTCCCGGCTCGTGCCGTCGGAAGGGAACCACAAATTCTTTCGAATTGTTGCTTTTGCTTTGCATCAATGAAGAAGACATGTTAACCGCACCATTCGAAAACTCGCCCCACTTTGTCGCTGCAGATGGCCGCTACAGATTGTACGTCGATTCAGCTCATTGGGAGGCCAACGTAGTTTTCGGCGAAGGTTTGTGCTGCCGCTCGCGAGCTTGTAAGGTAATCCAAGTCGGCCAACTGCCTGTGTTCCTCGAACCTGTCGCTGCCAGGAATCCGGTGCAGCATGGAAGTCATCCACAGAGAAAACCGCTGTACCAGCCACACTCGTCTTAAACATGTCTCTGAATAACAGTCGAGAAGTTTGAGATTTTCGGAGGCGTAGAATTCCGCCAATGCGGCGGCAAGGACCCGAACGTCGGCAACCGCAAGATTCAGCCCTTTTGCGCCGGTCGGAGGAACGATGTGCGCCGCATCCCCAGCCAGATAGAGCCTGCCGTACTGCATCGGCTCCGCCACGAAACTGCGCATCCCGGTAACGCCTTTCTGCAGGATGGCGCCTTCCGTTAGCCGACGCCCGTCGCGAGTTGCAAGGCGCGTCTGCAATTCTTCCCAGATCCTTGCATCCGGCCATTGCGCTAAGTCTTCATCTGGAGCGCATTGGAGATACAAGCGGGTGATCTCCGGAGTCCGCATGCTGTGCAGGGCGAACCCCCGATCGTGGTAGCAATAGATCAGTTCTTCGGAGGAAGGTGGCGCTGCCGCCAGAATCCCGAGCCAGGCAAACGGAAAAATCCGTTCGTAGACGGTCAAAGCGCTCTCTATGCTTGGGCGACACACTCCGTGAAAGCCATCGCAGCCGGCAATGAAATCGCAATCGACTTCCGACGGTTCACCAGAGTCGTGAAACCGAATCTTCGGTGTTTCGGAATCGAAGTCGTGAACAGTGACACCTTCAGCCTCGAAGAAAATCTCGCCGCCTGCTCCTAGCCTCGCGGCGATAAGGTCTTTCACAACTTCTTGCTGGGCATAGATCGTGATACCACGCCCCGTCAAGGCTTTGAAATCGATGCGATGCCCCTGCTCTCTGAAACGAATCTCCACGCCGTCATGAATCAGGCCTTCCTGCTTCATTCGCTCTCCTAAACCCATTTCCACCAGAAGGTCGACGGTGCCTTGCTCCAGGACTCCGGCTCGCACGCGCTGCTCGCAATGCTGGCGACTTCGAGCCTCGACCACTACCGAATCAACTCCCTGCCGGTGCAGGAGGTGCGATAAGACAAGCCCTGCGGGTCCAGCCCCCACAATCCCAACCTGAGTGCGCATCCTCATTATTTCTTCCGCCGTGATTTCCGACGAGCCGCACGGTGATTATTTTCAGGATGGTTTTCCGCGGAAAACATCTCGATGACCTCGCGAGGCACTGGCTTGCTCTCGATTCGTTCCGGATCAGCCTCTGAAGCCGCTGCCCACACCCTGACCTCAAAACATTCCACGGCCAGGGCACCCTTATTAAACAACCTGTGGCGGACAGAAAAGCTGCTGCGTCGCCATTCGGTTACTTCGGACTCAACCACAACTGTGTCCGAGAATCGCGAGGGCGCAATGAATGACGCGCGCACGTCGACCAGCGGAATTCCAATAATGCCGTAGGTTTTGAGCATCTTCCGCTTAGGCAGGCCCACCCTCTTGAACAATCCAGCCGTGCATGCGTCGAAGTAAGCGAAGTAGCGCGGGTAGAAGACGATTTGGGCGGGGTCGCAGTCGCCCCATTCGATGTGAATCGTCTTCCGGTTCGAAATGTTCGTCTTCTTGCTCAAAAATGCCCTCTTCCGTTGATTCTTAACGCCGCTCGGAAATCTTCGGAATTTCAAAGTAGAGATGATAGTGGTTGCGACACTTAGGATTGAATTGCGCACCACAAGCCGCGCAGCGAGATTCGCTTTGCATGTACTGGAGAATGGTTAGCGTCGCACCGCAGGCGCCACAAAGAATCGCCTGCTGGTTCCATTCATTTTCCGGCCAGACTGCAATCGGATGATCCGCGAGCGTCTCGTGGCAATCCTTGCAGGCATAGTAAAGACCGCAACATTTCATCTTGATCGCGATGATGTCCGTTGGCCCGTGATAATGCTCGCAACGAGTTTGTGAATCGAGACTTACGCCACGCACGCTTGGAGGAGTCAGTGCCATCGTTTCAGTTTAAACTCGCTGAAGAGAATTCACCCGATCGTCAACAGTTCTTCGTAGAACCCACCGATCTCCCGCGTCCGGTCCACAAAGTGAATCTCCAAAATCCAGTGCCGCTGTCGGCCGGACGCGTCCGGCATCCGCATCCGGTTGTGATTGTCGGGGTGGACATAAAGCGTGACTTTGTCCCCGGCGATCTTCTCATGCGGAAAAACGCCTATCAGATGTCCTGCGATGCGCCCGCCATACTCCCAGCCGGATTGTGCCGCCAGCTTTTGCGCGTATGCGTACAGCTCCGCCGCGGTGATCTCTGGATGTTCGTGAAAATACCGCTTGCCGCGTGCGAACGCCTCTTCGATGTCGCGGCATAGCCTGCGTTTCTGCGGATCGTTTCCTACAACGTAGGTCCGGCCGAAATCGGCTTCCCAGTCCTCAAACACAGGACCGAAGTCCAGAAAGACGATGTCGTCCTCCGCAACCGTCAGATCGGGAGGATTCTCGTCGTAAGGCGCCAGTGTGTTGCGCCCTGCTCTCACGATGCGTTTGTGCCAGTAACGTGAGATCCCATACATGCTTTCGGCAAGGGCATAGATGCTCTCATTGATTTCGCTTTCCCTGGCCCCTGGACGAATCAGGCTCTGCGCCTGGATCTCCGCGAACAGGGCCTGCGCCTTTACCTGAGCGTCCAACAAACCGGCGGCTAACGCTTCTTCTGACTTCTCCATGACCGAACAGATTACAACAATTGAAAGAGATGAGCTCCAGGCCTTCCGATGAATCCGAAACAGCGCCGATGGATCTTTCGCGATTCAACACCCGCCCAAATCCAAGCATAGACGCCAAAAATGACTATTTCGGCGGCGGATGGCTGAGACCCCAAACGTAGGCAGCCAGCGCAGATGCCTGGGTATCGGAGAGTTGTGCTCCGCCCATGGGTGGCATCGGGCTGCGAAATTTCTTCGGCTGCGGCACACCGTCGGTGATCACTTTCAGAATTCCGGCGAAACTGCCGTCGCTCCACATCCACTCTTTTTTCGTCAGATCAGGACCCAATGGTGAACCCGTGCCATTTGCACCGTGGCAACCGGTGCAACTCGCTCCTCCAACTTGACCGTGAAAGATGCGAGCCCCGAGCGCAACCAGATCTGCCGTGGATCCTTCGGGAACCGGAAGATTCTCAGTGTCACTCTCCGGCGGCTCTGCGGACGACGCAACCACCTTACCAGCAGGAGCGGAAATGCTCGGACATGGAGTGCTCTTGGGCGCGCGACCGGCCGGATCGCCCGTGTAGACGATTCGATAAATTCGTCCGTGAATGTCCTCAGAAATGTAGAGTGCCCCGTCCGGCCCGACCGCCAGTCCGGTCGGACGATAGGTAGCCCCTTCCGGACTCTTCTTCGCTCCCGCAAACCCGTCGGCGAATATCTCGCAAGTGCCCGACGCGTGGTCGCCGTCGAGTGGCTGAAAAACGACGTTGTAGCCACCTTGCGCATAGGGCGCCCGATTCCACGAACCGTGGAAGGCAATGAATACACCGTCACGGTAACGGTTTGGAAAGTTTTTTCCGTCGTAACGCACCATTCCATTCGGTGCCCAGTGTGCGGGAAATGCGGCGGCCGGACCAATCTTGTTCGCGCAAACACCGACCGCTTTGCCGCCGTCACCGCCGTATTCCGGCGCCAGCACGAGTTTTTTTTGCGCGCCATCGTAGTAGCACTCCGGCCACCCATAGTCGCCGCCGGACTTCAAAAGCACTACTTCTTCGGCCGGCAGAGTAGCCTCTTCTTCGGGCTTGTAGAGTTCCGGCCAATTCGAATGCAGTTGATCGCGCCCGTGTTGCGTCACAAACAATCGGCCCGTGGAGTCGAAGGCAAACCCTTCCGCATTACGTATCCCCGTCGCGTAGCGCTCAGCGGGAGAAAACTTCTGGTTCGTTTTGTTGGCGTCATATCGCCAGACTCCGCCACGGGTCTCCAACTCAGTGCACGGATTGTCGCCAGGTATCTTGGGCTGCCGGTTCTTCGGCTGGCAAGAATTGGTCGCGGTAGCAACGTCCACATACATGGACCCATCAGAGCCGATGATGAATGGATGCATGGGATGATCGCCACCGAGCGGCAATCCGGAGACGACGGTTTCAGGAGCATTTTTCGGAATGATGGAATCGGCCGAAAGTGAATATCGCACGATGCGATCGTTGATCTCCGCGTAAATCGACCCCTTATACATACCGATGCCTACCCCACCGGCTCCGCCCGTCTGCACGGTCTCACCAAATCGCTCGATCACGTCCGCCTTCCCGCTGCCTGACTTGTCTTGCAGAGCGACCAGAAAGCCCCCATCATGCGGTTTGTCGAAGTCGTAGTAGTCTCCCGACCAGGTGTTGACGTAAACCACTCCGCTCGGTGCAACCACCAGGTGGCGGGTGTGCCCAATGCCCTCAGCAAATACGGTGGCGCAAAAACCTGCGGGCAACTTCAATCCGCTGTCGTCGTGCGAACACGATCCACTCTTAATTTTCTTCCCAGGACTGGGCAGATTCTGCGCCGAGCCCGCCAAGCTGACGACGGATATTGCGCCAAGTGCGACAATGGCAAACAACCAAGGTGGAGATAATCGCAGCGATCGCATGGAAGCCTCCGGACATCGACCAAGGACAGTCGCGAGCGATTCTAATACAGCCCTAGGTTTATGTGGCTCCCCAGGCCCGGCGAATTCGATCCTGAAAGTGAATTCATGCTTCAATTTCGGCGCGAATTGCGCGCAAGCATTCCGCTTCTATGAAAAACATCTGCATCATGGTGATCTTTCGCCCTTGGGCGATCATTAACGAAATGAAGAAATTTGATATCGCCGAATTGAAGGCGAACAATCCTTTCCGCGTGCCAGGGCTCTGTTTTAGTGTCCGAATTCGTCATCGCGGTGTTCGGAAACGGACAGCGCGCGTCAGCTTATCCCACGCTAAGTCATTTACAATGTGTTGCTTAGTTTTGGCATGAGTGATGCTGATACCCCCGGCAAAGAGGTGTAAGAACATGTCATTCGTTCGCGATCTGAGAGTTGCCGCTCACTCATTAATTCGTACTCCGGGTTTGGCGATAGCCGTGGTTCTCACACTGGCGCTCGGCATCGGCGCGAACGCTGCCATTTTCACGCTGGTGCGCGGAGTGCTGCTCAAGCCTCTGGTCAACCGCGACGAGGACCGGCTGATCTATATCCGGCAGAGCGCTCCCGGCATCGGCGACGAAAACGCCGCGTTTTCCGTACCCGAGATACAGGACTTGCGTACGAGCGTGAAAACCCTGAGCGCGTTTGGCGACTTCTCCGCCATGGACTTCACCATGATCGGCCTCGGTGAGCCTCGTTCCATTCGAGGTGGCGTTGTCAGCGGCACGTATTTCGACGTCATGGGGCTTCATCCCGTCCTCGGTCGCCTCATCGGGCCTCAAGACGACGGTCGTGACGCTGCCGGCGTCGTGGTTCTCACCTACCGTTTCTGGACGACCGCTCTTCGCAAGGATCCTTCGGTCCTCGGCAAAACCGTTCGCCTCGGTAGCATCGGTGATCGATCTGCAACCGTCATCGGCGTCCTCGAACCTTGCGTCCCATATCCGCAGGATACCGAAATCATTTCCAATATTGTCACCAGCCCGCATCATCTTTCCGCAACCATGGTCACTGGGCGCATCCATCGCATGACTGAGCTTTTCGGTCGTCTGGCTCCGGGAGCCACCCTCGATCAGGCCCGTGCTGAGTTGAGCTCCGTTTACTCCGCGATGAAGAAAGAGCACCCCGAAGCCTATGCGCAGGAAGCGAACTTTCAGATTGGGGCCAAGTTGCTTCGTGACCAGATCACGTCGGGCGCCCGGACCGTGCTGCTGGTGCTGCTGGCAGCGTCAGGGCTGGTCTTCATCATCGCGTGTTCCAATGTTGCCAATCTGATTTTGGCGCGGACGGTTCGCCGCGAAGGCGAGCTGTCGGTCCGCGTGGCACTCGGCGCAGGCCGAGGCGCGTTGCGCCGCATGCTGTTGGCCGAAAGCCTTCTGCTCTGCGGCGCTGGCGCCGCGCTCGGTGTCATGAGCGCGCAGCCGATGGTGGCCGTCCTGGCTCGCTACGCCTCGCGCTTCTCCATTCGCGCGCTCGATTTCAGAGTCGATTCTAGCCTGCTCTGGGTCGGCGCGGCCCTGGCCGTCGTCGCCGCAGTGGCTCTCGCCTTCGTGCCTCGCCTGCCCTCTTCTGGGACCTCCGGCACGGCGGGTGGACTCAGCCTATCCAGCGGAAGTGTGCGGATCACCGGCAGCACGAGGCGTCGCCAGCGCATTTTCGCGGTGACGCAAATCGCTGCGTCGTTCGTGCTGCTGGCGGGCGCAAGTACGTTGATCACCACGCTGATTGCGCTGCAAAGGGCGCAGACAGGTCTGGATACGCAACACGTCCTCGCTATCGATGTTCCAGCTATGTCTTATGGGAAGACGCCTCTGCAGGTGGTCGATTTCTACAAGGAAGCGATACGTCGCATTGATGCGCTGCCGGGCGTGAGTAAGACCGCGTTCGGCAATGTCGTTCCCTGGCGCGATGCTGGCCCGGGTACCGCCGGTCTGCAATTCTCCGCCGACGGACACGTCCATGCCGCCGGTGTGGAGGACCCCCGGGCGCAGTGGCGTGTCATCTCTCCCGGATTTTTTGCGGCGCTCGGCGTTCCCATCATTGCCGGCCGCGATTTCAATGCTCTCGATAACAAGAGCAATGACCAGAATAATAATGAAGAGCCTGTCGTTATCGTCAGTCAGTCTCTCGCACAGCGCATGTTTCCCAACCAGGACGCGGTCAATCGGCATGTCTATTGGACGGATCCCGTGCTGCAATTTTTCCCCGGCACCGATCTTGAGAAGGCGCGTCTTCTCGCGCCGCACCGCATCATCGGTGTCACCGCCGATATTGACGACGGACATGTCGTTCCCGAGCCCACGGTCAGCGTTTACAGCCCCTTTGACGCAGGTGTGATGTTTGGCGGTCGCCTTTTCGTTCACACGGGAGCAAATCCTTATGCGCTAGTCGCGCCGGTCACGCGCGTGATTCATGAGATGTCCGCCGATCAGCCCGTGGAACACGCCGCCACTCTCGAAGATGTCCGCGCCGAGGTGCTCACGCCGGACCGTTTAAACTCGCTGGTGTTCGGCGTATTTGCCGCTGTCGCGCTGGCGATTGCGGTGGTAGGCGTCGCGGGCGTGCTGGCATTTTCGGTGAGCGCGCGGACGCGGGAATTCGGCATCCGGCTGGCGCTGGGATCGGAGCCGCAGCAACTCCTCAAGGGCGTGATGGCAGAAGGCACCGTGATTGCCGCGGCGGGCGTTCTTGCAGGCGCGGCATTCGGGCTCGGGCTGGCGCGTTTGGCGGGAAGATATTTCCTGGACGTCAAGATGCCGGGCGCATTGCCTGTGTTTGTCTCAGCGTTCGTGCTGATGGCGGTCGCGGTTATCGCATCGGTGCTGCCCGCGGCACGCGCGGCGCGTGTCGATATTGTGCAAGCGCTGCGCTCCGAGTGATTGTCAGATGCACGTGAGATGAATCTCCGAACGAGGGTCCCCCTATCCCTCGGTGCCATCTTCGTATTTCACCTGTTGCTGAGCTTCTGCCAACTTGGCAGCCTCGCCATCAGGTAGATTTCGGAAGGTGTTCGCGTCGCGGGAGGAGCAGATGATCTCTTGGATCGTGAGCAGAAGACGGGAAAACCGGAAGTTATTCCTCGGGACAAACCTTCAACGACGCGCTCCAGAGGTTTTCTTCGAGGACATCGCCATTGATCTCGCCGAAGCAGCTCCTATCGTTTGACTCAGATTGTTTTGTGCACCTTCCGGGCAATCCACCAATCGGGACCCACCGACGAACTAGAAAAAATCCCAACGTGGAGTCGTCGCTTGCCCCGTCCCCAACCGCCGTTAGCCACACGTTCCCATTTTAGGATACTTTATACAGCTATGCGGTTCTCAAGCTAGGGCAAACCCATCCACGGCGAGGTGGACATTGAACAAGACCATCAATCTCTTGTTTTGCAGTGGACTCTTTATTTACGGACTTCTCTTGGCGCCGGGCGCAGTGCAAGGCCAAGAAGACGCGCCTGGCCATTCGATTGGAAAGGTCTCGACGCAGGGAAACCTCATCGTAATGGAACTGGATGAGGGCGTTCTCGGAAAGGCTAATCTGTTCGACCTGGCCGGACGGACGCTGCGTTTCACCTCGCAGTCTTCAAGCTATCGTGCGGAGAACACAGTATTACAGTGGGATCCGGATTTCGGCCCTGAACTCACCGCGGCTGAGGTGATCCTGCACAATTTCACATTCCCCTTTTCGGGCAAGAGCTGGAATTCGTTCTCGGTAGGAACGAATGGATCCATCAGCTTCGGTAACGAGGAGAGTGACGGCGGGCCTGGGGGTCGCGTTGCCCCCGGCGGCGGAGTTTCGATCGGCCGATTCGACCAACTGGCAAATGCGGCGGGTTCCTTGATCGACACCGTCCCGGCAATCTGTGTGTTCTTAAAGCCGCGAATGTCCGGGCATCGCTATGTGAAAGAGCTGGCCGATGGCGTAGTCATTACCTGGGACCTCACCGAGCCGTTCGGGAACATTCAGGATTTCACGTGGGTCAAGACCGTAAACCGGTTTCAGGCGGTGTTGCATCGCAACGGGTCGATCGAGATGTCTTATGATCAACTGGCGGCGAAGGATGCGGTCGTCGGCATCTATCCCACGCTTTCAGGTGCCGTGGAAAGACCGCTGGCCAACATCCCCGGCGGACCGCATCCATCTGTTGCGGCGCACCTTGATGTACGGAATGTAAAGCTTTCGGTCGTCGACGGGATTCTTCTGAGAGTCACGTTCGAGACCCGTGGACCGGTGCCGCCAGAAGGTAATGCGGCGGCTGGAGGCGTTGGCTATCGAGTATTCTTCGATCCACCTCAAGGGCCCGGCGGCCAGGCGCCTTCTGAAACCGTGGTCTGGACAGTCCGCGGATTCACTCCACGCGGTCGCCCAACGCGATACTTTGGATTCGGCAAGGGCGTGTCGCGCAGGGTCCAAGTCAGCGGGAACACAATTACCTTGCAGGGAATCCTGCCTGCAGTGCTGCGGGGAGCCGGGCAAGTTGCGGCGCACGCGGAGGTTATTGGGCCTGGCGATTCCGATCCGATTGTTGAGAAACTACCGCCTCACAATGTGAGCCTCTCAGGAATCCGCAATCCGGAGGTCCACTTGTCCTCTCTGACAAGCAAGGATGGCCCGTTTGATGTCATCTACGAATCCTTCCACTACCTGGCTTTGCCCGAGGCGGAGGACCTGGCCTGCACCGTAATCAAAACCCTCGGCGACAAGTTCGACTTCCTCGCCTATTACTCGGATTTTCGCATCGACAACCAGGAAGCGGGCACCCCCAGCAACGGGCCGCGGGGTGGCAATGTAACCGGCATTGGCGAGACCCAACACGATCTCGAGAGCTACTGCAGCGCAGGCCGTTTTCAGTGGGGGTTCGTGCAGCCGGTTTACGTCGGCTCCAACCAAATGCAAGAACGGCCGCCGGAAGACGCCCCCGTCGGCAGCGATCACGATGTAACTTATTACGCGCATCAACTCGGCGAGCGCTCGCCGGACGGCAAGATGCTTCCCTACAACTACGCCATGTCGCAGATTGGGCACGAGCTCGGACATCGCTGGGCAGCTTCCGTTTCCGCGAAGGTAAATGGAGAGACCCTTCCCTTAGGTCCGGTACATTGGGCCCGCGGTCTACAGGCGCCAGCGCCATTTCCGTATCAGCGTCCAAGCGAAGCCTCGGCGATGGGAGGAGGTGTCTGGCAGGACAACTTCGATGGTACTTACACCCAGCTGGATGATGACTACTACGTGCCTGCGACCGGGTATTCCTATCTTGACTTGTACCTGATGGGCTTGATCTCTGCCGCCGAAGTACCGGACTTCTTCATGCTGAAGAATCTTGTCCCGGCAGGAAAAGATGCGAACGGTCACCCGATATTCAAAGCGGACCGAACCAAGGTGACTATTCAGGATGTGATCGCTGCCGAGGGGCCGCGCCTACCGGACGTGGACCACTCGCAAAAGAGGTTCAACACGGGCCTCGTTGTGGTGGTCGAGCATGGGAAAACTCCGAGCTCTGAGCTCATCGGGCGGGCGAACGGCATTCGCCAGCAGTGGGTTGACTATTGGGTGACCACAACCGGCCACCGCGCGTCCATGACCACGAATCCAGAATGAACCTCCCGCGAGCCAAGCTAGGCTGCGCTAGGGCCTTGTTTGCCCCGCCAGTGACAGTTGCCGGAAGTTATGCTCCAGGACGAACGGTCAAGAAGCTTTGTCCCGAAGTCAGCTTTTTTTTCATGGCTGTTCGGATCCCACCACGGCAACCTTGTTCACTCCGCTGCATGCCAGATACAGGCGCCGATCCGGAGTTGCCACCATATTGCGGACCACTCCGCCGCCGGACGGGATTGGCTTCGTGCTGAAGCTCTCCGACTTAGGATCGAACCGGACCAGAGTATTGGGCTTCATCCCCGATTCGCTATACCAGATCTCGCCGTCGTTAGTGATCGCAATTCCATACGGCTCCGACTCCGAGCCGCCCGGTGACGGCCATTCTTTCAGCAGCCTTCCTGCAGAAGGATCGAAATGTCCCAAATAGCCGCGCGCGAAGTCCGTGTAATAGATGGAGCCGTCCGGCGCCAGCGCAATCCGCCGCGGGCGCGCGCCTGCCGCCGGCAAGCTGTATTCCCGGATTCTCATCGTGCCCGGGTCAATCGTGCCCAGCTTGTTGGCGCCAAACTCGCAAAAGATGGGCGTGTTATTCGGCAGGATCACTATGCCGTAGGGCACAGCGTGCGGAGTAGGGACTTTGGTCAGGATCATCTTGCCGCTTTTTGGATCGAGACGCCCGATGTAGTTAGTGTCTTCGTTGGTGAACCACAGAATGCCATCGTGGTCGAATACGGGCGTGTGCGGGTCGATTTTGGCGCCATCGGCCGGGCGATATTCGGCGATTTCGCCGGTTTTCGGATCTAGCTTGCCGACGTACCCCCCGGAGATCGCGGTGAACCAGATGTTGCCCTCTTTATCGGCAACCAGCCCGTGCGGACCGGAGTTGGGCGTCTTCAAGGAATACTCCTTAAATCCTCCGGTCTTCGGATCGAGTCGACCCAGCTTGTTCGCTCCCTGCCCGGTGTACCAAAGCGAGCCGTCAGGCGCGAGTGCTGGATCGTGCGGCCGCGACTTCGGGGTCGGCACCTCGTATTCCTGGATCTGTACGTTCAGCATTCCCACCGTCGTGGAGCCAGCCAGCGTGACGGCTAGCGCAAAAATGCGCAGCTTGAGTAAATTCATGGCCGCTCTCCTTCGCCGGAATTGTAATCCTTCGTCGTAGTTCTTTCCCACTCGGCATCGCGGTTCGGAAGCTCCTGAAGAGCTGCCAAACATTTTTTGCCTCACCTGTCGTCTTTTGCCTGCCATTTCCGATTCCTTATTTAGAGGCCAGAAACTCTGGAAGCTCCGGATTCAATCCAGGTCTCTAAATTCGGTCGGGGAGGTGGTGCATGAGAGAAGCCGACGGGGTTGCCGAGAAAACCGATCCTCAGTTGACCGCCACGTGGAATGACCAGAACCGATCTTCCGATCCCGACGCGACCATGAGTAGTTCTGCGGCCGCAACTCTTTCTGCTGCGGAACGCGCCAGCGAAGCAAAATCCATCGGGCCGTATCACCTCATCCGCAAACTTGGCGAAGGAGGAATGGGGCAGGTCTGGCTGGCCGAGCAGACCGCTCCCATCAAGCGCCAGGTAGCGCTCAAGCTGATACGCGTTGGCCGCTTCGACGATTCCGTTTTGCAGCGCTTCTACGCGGAACGCCAGTCACTGGCGATGATGGATCATCCCTCGATTGCCAAAGTATTCGACGCTGGCGCCACATCCGATGGCCAGCCTTATTTCGTGATGGAATATGTCCCCGGCCAGCCCATTACTGACTACTGCGACCGCAAACGGCTCAAGATTCGCGAACGTCTGGAACTGTTTATCAAGGTATGCGAAGGCGTGCAGCACGCTCATCAGAAAGCCATCATGCACCGCGATCTGAAGCCGGCGAACATTCTGGTCGTGGAAGTCGATGGAAAACCAGTGCCGCGGATCATCGACTTCGGACTGGCGAAGGCAGCGAGTCCGCAGCTTGACGGCGAAACTCTAGCTCTCATGACCCAGGCGGGCGGTTGGGTGGGTACGCCCGGTTACATGAGCCCGGAGCAAGCCGATCCCGGCGTCATGGACGTCGACACGCGCACCGACGTGTATTCGCTGGGTGCGGTGCTTTATGTGCTGCTGACCGGCTCTCTGCCGTTCGAGACCAACAAGCAACGGTTTGACGCCTTTCTGCGCCGGTTGCGCGAAGAAGATCCGCTGCGCCCCAGTTCCAAGGTCAGCGCCGACAAGCAAACTTCAAAACATACGGCGGAAGCGCGTGGTGCCGAGCCCCAGCAGTTAGCCAGTCTGCTGCACGGTGATTTGGACTGGATCACGATGAAGGCGCTCGAAAAAGACCGCGCCCGGCGCTACGGCTCCCCGATGGAGCTTGCGGCTGACATCGGCCGCTATCTAGGCAACGAGCCTGTAACCGCGCGCCCTGCCAGCGTCGGCTATCGCGCCAGGAAATACGTGCTGCGGTACAAGGCTCTGGTGGCCGCGGCGGCAGCCGTCTTTCTAGTCCTAGTGGCGGGGGTGATTACCAGCACCTGGCAAGCGGTGAAAGCGCGCCGGGCCGAAGCGCAGGCCAAGCAGCAGTCAGCGATCGCCCAGGCGGTGAACGATTTTTTGCAGAAGGACCTGCTCGCCCAGGCTAGTTCCTTCAATCAATCGAGGCCAGACCCGGACATGAAGGTCCGCAGCGCTCTGGACCGCGCTGCGCAGAACATCGAAGGCAAGTTCAAGGATCAGCCTGAAGTCGAAGCGGCAATCCGCAGCACCATCGGAGAAACCTACAGCGACCTGGGCCTCTATGCCGACTCGCGAAAGCAATTGGAGAAAGCTCTCGAATTAAGCCGCGGCTCTCTCGGCCCGGATAATTTGAAGACCCTTCAGATCATGGTGAGTCTGGGATGGCTCGCTCAGGAACAAGGCCACATCGAAGAGGCCGAGAAGCTTCAAAAACAGGCGCTCGATGCCGGCAGGCGGGCTCTGGGCGCCACGAATCCGACGACCCTCACGGCTTTGAGACGCCTCGGTGGCGTCTATCTTCAAGAAAGCAAGTATCCGCAGGCGGAGGCCACACTCAGCGAGGCTCTCCAGAGTCTCAAGCGCGTCGACGGTTCCGACAATCTGGACATCTTGTCCGCAACCAACAATCTGGGGGCTGTCTATAAGCAGGAGGGAAAATTTGCGCAGGCCGAGGTGATGTACCGGCACGGTTGGGATATCTCCAAAAAGCTTTTCGGGGCCGATTCCCCGAAAACGCTTCCGATCATGGGAAACCTGGGCGTTCTCCTGAATCATGTTGGCAAGAAATCGGAAGCCGAGGAGATCGACCGGCAAACCCTCGAGATCGCGCGGCGCGTTCTTGGACCGGAGCATCCCTACGCCCTTATGGCCATGGATATCCTGGCCATTGCGTGTGCGGAACAAGGCAAATACGCCGAAGCTGAGTCTCTGAACAATCAGGAGTTCGAAATCAAGCGCCGTGTTCTCGGGCCGGACCACCCCGAGACGCTCCGCGCCCTTGGGAACCTGGGCGAAGACTATGCTTTGGCGGGGAATTATCCGCGGGCCGAAGAGTTTCTCAGCCAGGCGGTCGAGGCAGAAAAACGAACCGTCGGCTTTCGAAGCGACCTGACGTTAGATCATATGAATATTCTGGCCGATGCCTACGCCAAAGATCGCCAGCCCGCGAAGGCCGAACAACTCGACTTCCAGGTTTTCACGAAGCGCCGCGAATTCCTGGGTGCCGGCAATCCTGACACGCTTCAATCACTCAACGCGCTTGCCCGCGATTACAAGGCCGAAGGGAAGCTCGCGCAGGCCGATGAGCTGCTCAAGCAGGCGCACGCCCCGCAACCGGAAAAGCCGGCTCTGGCAGCGCAATAGTGGCTAACGATTAGGAATGAGGAGAGCCGCTCCAGGTTGGATTGTGTATCCCAGTTCTTCTCACGGGCCCTGTTGGAAAGTGGCCCGCTCGTCCGCACGCTTGTTGTTGCGCAGCTGTTTGGCGATTGCGAAGTGCTGGTTCGCCTCCGCAGTGCGGCCAATCCCCTGATAAGCCTTAGCGAGGAAATAGTGGACGTAGTCGTTTTGTGGATCCAGTTTGACTGCGCGCTCTAAGAATCCGGCAGCCATCCCCGGATCGTCCCGCTTCAGTGCGACTTGACCCAGCAGAATGTAGGCTCCGGAGGATGTTTCATTGAGCCAGATTGCCTCTTTCAGAACCTTTTCGGCCTCATCGTACTTTTCAAGTCGTACGTACGCGTCTCCCAAGCGCCAGTAAACCAGCCAGACCGTTGGGTTGATTGCCACCTCTTTGTTGAGTTCCTCGACGGCAGCCGGGGCATCTCCCTTGTAAAGATCGATTTCGCCCAAAAGGAAGTGGGCCATGGCAAGCCGAGGATCGCGTTGCAGAGCAGACTGGATTTCGGGTACGGCCCGGTCTTCCAGCCGCTGCCGGATAAGAAACTTTCCAAACATAAGATAAGCGATGGCGCTATCGGGAGGGACAGAGAACACGCTCGCGAAGGTCTTGCGAGCGTCGTCCCAGCGCTGCGTCATCACGTAGCAACTGGCGAGCAGATATGCTCCGTCGGTGCTGTTCGCAGGAAGCTGCGGACCCAACTTCTCCAGCAGCGGGATGGCTTCCGCGTACTCGGCTACCGCAAAGTAGCTGAGTGCGAGAAGCTGCGTAGATTCCGCATCGGAATCGTTCTGCTGCAAAGCCAGCTTGAGATGAGGAACCGCTTTCTGAAATTGGTTGGACTGGAAATATGCTTTGCCGAGTTTGGCTTCAATGCGAGGTGTAGCGGGCGCCGCTGCGGCGAGCTCGTTCAAAACAACCAGCGCATCTTGAGGCTTGCCCGCGCGGAGAAGCTCGTCAGCGCTCGCTACCCGCGGATCAGGCAAGGACGCGGGAGAATTCTGAGCAAAGCCAATAGCGATCGAAAGAGCCAGCAGGCAGAGCAACCGGGCGAAAATCATAATGCGCGGAGGATCTGGATTGATCCTCCGCGCAGTGAGTGTACCGTCAAACAAAAGCTGCAGCAAATTTCTCCACGGGTAACCCGATTAGGCCCCGCCGATCCGGCTAGAAGTCGAAGCGCAGGCCGAACTGCATCCTCCGCATGATCGCATTGTTCGCCAGGCTGCTGATCGTTGCCCCTCCCGAGCAGTCGACACAACCGCCGGGGGTACCCAGGTTCGGATGATTAAACACGTTAAAGGCCTCGGCACGGAACTGAATCTTGAGCTGCTCGCCCACGGGAACGATCTTGACAACCGACAAGTCGCTGTCAAACCACTTCGGACCGATGATCGAGTTGCGTTGCGCGTTGCCAAAGCTGGGCGAACCGGCAGGAGGTGCTGCCGGGCGCTGCCATGGTCCGCTGGTTTGTGAATTCAAAGCCAATGGCGTAGGAAGACCGGTACTAGGATCGATCACGGTCTGGGCAAACCATTGGTTCCGGTTTGGATGGGACACATGCGAACTGCCCACCACGTTGGGGAAGCAGACACCGGCATCATTGTCGTTACCGCACTCGGCGTAACTCGGATTGACGCCCGCGCCGCTCATGATCGTGGTCACATTGACCAACTGCCATCCACCGACAATGTAGTTGACAACGGACGGGGCATTGCTAGCCAGAGCCTTCCCCTTCCCGAACGGCAGCTCGTAAATAGTGGACACAGTAATGTTTTGGTTGCGCTGCCACGAAGGACGTCCGTACTCGAGGGACGGGGCATAGAGGAAGTCAGGCGAATCATGGTTCTTGGCGTGCGAGTACGTATAGTTCCCCAGAATGTTCAGACCGTGCGAGAAGCGTTTGTCTAGCTGCATCTGGAGCGAGTTGTAGTGGTTGTCGCCCGGGTTGCACATGCATTGCAGCCCGGTTGTCAGGTGAAACGGGTTCGGCGCGTTGTAGAAAGGCAGGCGATCCTGCGCGCTCTGGCAGACCGGCGGTACGGGAGTCATCGCCAGGTAAGTAGGTGTGCAGAAACCGGCCTCCGTTGACGTGTTGAGGTTAATCCAGTTGTTTTCGCCGACAAAAATATGCGAGCCCTTGTTGCCAACGTAGGCGGCTTGCAGTGACAACGTTGGCGTAATCTGGCGCTGTACCGAGGCGTTCCAGGAGTCAACCGTCGGCATGAGCGTATGGAAGGGCATGACCCAGGCACGGAATCCGTCGGGATAGATGTGATTCCCATCCGGCCCGGTAGGCTGAGTGCTCAGCACAGTAGCGGGATCGAGCAGCGGCGGCCCCGTGGCCAGCTGGAAGGCCCCGTCCCATCCGTTCGGCTCAGGATTGATTTGCTGTGTCCCCAGCACCGGTAGATTCTGCGTGACCGTGTGGCCGAAGATGGTGCCGAACATCCCCACATCAAACGACCGGCCATAACCCATGCGGACAACCGTCTTGGGATTGACTTGATAAGCGATTCCAGCGCGGGGGGCAAAATTCTTGAGGTTGGTGACAACCGGGCCGCTCAGCGGTACACCGTTTTCCCCGGCAACGTCAATTTCGCCGTTGGCGAGATTAAACCAACCGCCGTCGTCTTTTCCAGTCACGCGCTGTGGACGATAGATTTCCCACCGCAACCCGTAAGTCAAAGTCAGCTCGGGAGTGACGCGCCATGTGTCTTGCCCGTAGAAGAAAAATCGCCACTGCCGTTCGCCGGCGTCGTCGACGTGGGATATGTAGCGTTGGAACTGCGACACCCCCCCGAGCAGGAAGCCGGCCATCCCCAAGCCTGGTTCCACTGGACCTTCCGTAAGGGCGTTTGTGGTGTACAGCTCGCCGGAGCGATGCTCGTCGCTGGGCAAGCGCAGATTCTGGTTGTAGTGAAAATCCGGACCGAACTTGAAAGTATGCTTTCCCACCGTCCAGGTCAGATTGCCAATTTCCTGAAATTGCTGCATCCGTTCCACCAGCGGGCAGTTGCAGTTATCGTAGAGACCATTCCCGAAGTCTAATCCGCCGGGGCCCTCCTGGATGTTGAAGTGCGGCATGCTGTTGGTGGTAGGGTCACCGGGAATGTTCAGCCCGATTGCCCCCGCCTGCGTGGCAAAATCTCCCGTCACTAGGGGATTCACATTGATGCGCTGCTTGTACCACCCGAAGCGGACATCCATCAGCAGGTTTGGTTTGAGCGCGTAGGAGACGCCAAACGAGTTGCTCTGCGGCCGCGTGTCGCCCACCCCGGTGTAACCGATTGGGTTGAGCTGCGGTCCCCCGGCCGCTCCACCAAACAGCCCCGGAGCTTCCTTGTGGAACTGCGTGAAGGTGTAGCGGTCAAACAAGCGCAGCTTGTCGCTATAGAAGTAGTCTGCTCTTACGTCGAGGGCATCCGCGTGGTAGATCTCATCCCCGCTGGCGGCATAGTTCGGCTGGCCCAGCTGATAGCCCGGCGCGTTCTCCAGTGCCGGAAGCGGAAGCGGAACATAGTTGAGCAGAGCCGTCGCCACCGGCGAGATCAAGCTTGGATCGATGACATTGAGTTTGCCGTTGTATGAAAACTGGGTGCGCGCGCTCAGATTGTCCTGAATGCCGTTGAAGCATGTGCTGCCACTTGTACAGAACGGGTTGAAAATGGGGTTATTGGACCACGCGCTGAAGTCGCCGCCGCGTTCCGCTGCCGTCGGAACCGTGGCCTCTGCAGATCCTCCGTCGTGGGCGCGCGTTCCCTGATAGTCGCCGAAGACAAACAGCTTGTTTTTGATGATAGCGCCGCCGATTGACCCGCCAAACTGGCCCCAGAGAGTAGGCGGAATGAACCTGCCGGTGACTGGGTCTGCTGTGGCCTGGGCAAACGGATCGCGCGCGAAGGTCGCGTCCGAGCGACGGTAAAAGAAGCCGCTGCCATGCCACTTGTCCGTTCCCGACTTCGTGGAAACCGTAACCAGGGCGGCACTGACTTCGCCAAACTCGGCATCATAGCTGGAGGTGGTCACCTTGGTCTCGGCGATCGAATCCAGGTTCGGCACGATCAGCATGTTTCCATAGAGAAAATCGCGATTGTCGGTGCCATCAAGAATCGTATTCACACCGACAAACATCTGGCCGTTTGCATTGACGGCAAGGCCGCTTTGCGGATTTTCCGTGGAAGTGTCACCCCAGCAGAACTGTACGGTTCCCGGAGTGACCAGCAGCAGCTGCGAAAAATTCCGGCCAAAAGTCGGCAACTCATTGACTTGCTCCGTGCTGAGAACCGTGGACACGTCGGTGCGTTCAGTTTTCAGCAACGGCGCCTCGTCCACGACGTTGACTGTCTCCGAAACTGCGCCCGGCTGGAGCTTGGCATCAAAGGTGGTAAGGGTATCGACCGAGACATCGACTGCGGAAAGTTCAGTCTTGAATCCTTGCGCTTCGATCTTGACCTGGTAATGCCCGGCGATCAAATGCCTTTCGTCGTAGCGCCCGGCGCTGTCCGTTTGTGTCGTGAAGACGACTCCGCGCGCCGTATCGGTGATCGTGACTTTGGCGTTGCCGACGGTCCCGCCCGAGACGTCAACCACGTTCCCGCCAATGCTGCCGTATACCGCTTGGGCGTTGGCCACGGGAACACCGACGGCCGAGACCACGAGGCTCAGGCAGGCCAGCGCCAGAACTGTCACGAAGCTTCGGCTATGCGTGACCGTTAAGAAGCGTTGCCGGATCTCTCTTGGAATTTCTTGGCAGCTTACGCGCGAAAGGCTAGGCATTTGCCTTCTACCCCCGTTAGATTTCGAATCTCCACCGGAACCCCCGAAATCGACCTCGGATTCCACACCCCAACCGCTTGACTGGCCTCGCGGTGAACAGCATTCCATGAAGCGATTCACCTTACTACAGTTTTTATACTAGGGTTGTCAAGCATATTTTTCTGACAAATTGCAAAAAAACCAATGCTAGGCGCTTATTTCACAGGTTAGAAGCAAAGCCGTATGCGCTGTTTCAGGCGAGATTCAAGGCCAACAAGAATCCTGTACGATCATGAACTAGTTCATGAATGTTCCATATTTTGCGCGGGCAAAGGATTCACGCCGGTGCTCGTCGGAGCAATGGCCTACGACTTGCGTCATTGCGCAGAAATTCTTTTAGATCTCCGCAATGTCCACGGAGCGATCGTAGTAGCCGGCGTTGAGCCTTCTGGCAATGATGTTTGCCGCCTTCAGGCGCAAGCCGATCGTGAACTTTCCGGTTCTTGGAGGACTCCACTCGTAACTCCAGAAACACCAACTCCTGCCTGGAGACGATGGAATGATTTCCACAGGCACAGATTTTTCACCTGAATCGAATCGTATTTCTACAGCATGGCTCGGCGCCGAGCCACCCCATTGAATGCCTGTGACGAGGTATCGGACCTTCCCGCCAACGAGCCATTTCTCGATGCGAGTGGGCATGGCCGCAATATCAACAACTGCGGGCCCGAAGTCGCGCGCCAAGGAAGGAACGCCCGTTTGCATCGTACGGCTTGCATACTCCTGCATTTGAGAAGTGGCAGGGGCATCATCCGAAACAAATTCAATCTGGTCGACCCATTTGACACAAACACAACCGTACCATCCCGGAACCATCAAACGGACCGGCGCTCCATGATCAGCGCGGAGAGGCTGGCCGTTCATCTTCGTGGCGAGGAATGCCTGGGACGCAAACAGTTGGTCCGTCCCGAAGATCCAGCTGGCGCCCGGCTCGGAAGTCATCGATTCTTCCTGGTAGCGATCGAAGCCCGATACGAGCACGCGGACGCCGGACGTCTTCGGCTTCGCCGCTTCGAGAATCTCTTGTAAAGACACGCCATCCCAAGCCGCGACGCTCATCATGCCGAAATGCGCACTCCGCGTGTTTCCGGAGCACTCCATCACATGAGTGCCCATGGGACCAGCCTTCTTTGCCAACTCTTCAGCCGAAATGGCGATCGGTTTCTCAATGAGGCCGGCCACGTGAACGGTCCACGCCTTCGATGTGTCCAACAGCTTGGAGGCGCGCGTTCTGATAAAAAAGCTTTCCGTTCTGGTCACGGGATTTTCTGGCGTCAAGGTCGAGAGGTCCGTGAACAGTCGTCCATCCAGTTCGGTCCCGATGAGTTCGTCCATGGGCGGGCGACCTTCCCCGGAAAAGGGCACCACACCCAGCAACGAACCATCGCCCGAGACGTCAGCGGTTCGAGAAAGGAGAGATCCATGTAATCGGAGTTGATCGAAGCCGCAAATCCACGCGCTTCCGCACAGCAACGATTGCCGAAGGAGGCTTCGTCGGGTCACGCCCGAGCTGTTTCCAATCTTCATTATTTCGCCGAGATTGTCTCTCAGAGATCGCTTCGCAGAGATTCGAACAGACCACCCGGCGCGCACAGCCACCACGCCGGCACGGTCAGACTCGTCGTTAGCGCTTTTGTTCTTTTGTTGCGGCGGCCAGCCCTTTCGGCCGTATGGCTTCAGCCGGCACGATTCCCTGCCCTTCGAGAACGCTGTAAAACTTGTCCGCGTCCAACCCTTTGAATGTTTCCACTTTCCCCGACGGCCAGCGAATCTCGAGGCTGTCAATACTTGTCGCCTTCCCAAGTCCGAAATGCACGCGCGTGTCGCTCTGAGACAGGTAACTTCCTCCGCTATGAATCTCCTCAGTCTGAGTCATACCGCCAGCGACCAGCTTGAGTCGCGCTCCGATCGCCATGCGGTTGCTCTTCTGGCCTGCCAGTTCAAAGCCCGCCCAATGACGCCCCGGAATTCCGTGGTTGCGAAGCACCATCGGTTTGCCGACCAGGTCTTCCACTACCAAGTCAATGTTCCCATCGTTAAACAAGTCTCCGACCGCGAGTCCGCGGGACACGCGGGGTTCCAACACTGCCAGCCCCGATTGGTCGCTCGCGTCACAAAACGTGCCGTCCCCTTGATTGAGCTGCACCAACTTCGGCTCACGATATTTCGCACTGGACGGAAGCAGATCGGCTTGCGGATACACGTGACCATTCACCGTGAACAGGTCCAACCACCCATCGTTGTCCAGGTCCACAAAAGCGATACCCCACTTTACCCAAGGCAACGAAGGCAACCCGACTCCCGCGGCGTAAGAGACTTCCTGAAAATCCCAATTGCCGCCGTTGCGGTACAACGGAGTGTTATCCAGCGCGAAGTTTGTCACCACCAGCGACGGCCGCCCCGAATGCAGGTAATCGCCAACCGAGACTCCCATGCCAGCCTGTTCGTGGCCGTCCTCGCCCAGCGCCGTTCCGGACTCCATGCCGATCTCAGTGAATTTTCCATTTCCTTCGTTCCGGTATAAATATCCGGCAGTGGAATCATTGGCCACGTAGATATCCGGTCGTCCCGTGTTGTTGAAATCCGCCCAGATAACCCCGAGCCCGTAATAACCGTTGGGATCATCCACTCCAGCTTTCTTCGAAACATCGCTGAAGGTTCCGTCCCCGTTGTTGTGAAACAAAGAATCACCCGAACCCTTCAGGCCGCGCGGGCCGCATTGCACGTTGATTCCCATGAAGCGGCAAGTCATGGCGCTGCCAAACGCGGGTAGGTGGTGCAGGTCGAGATCTACGTAGTTCGTGACCATCAGGTCGAGGAATCCGTCGCCGTCGTAGTCTGCAAATGCCGCGCCCGTCGACCAGCGCCCATCCGCCACTCCGGCCTGCTTCGTCACATCGGTGAAAGTGCCATCGCCATTGTTTCGATAAAGCACGTTGCCGCCGTAACACGTCACGTAAATGTCGGGCCAGCCATCGTTGTTGTAATCGCCGACCGCGCCTCCCATCGCATAGCACGGCTTGCCGATGCCGGCCTTCTCAGTTACATCGGTAAACGTCCCATCGTGATTATTGCGATAGAGCGCGCCGCGCGCTTTTTTGCCCTGCAACGCTTCCGCCACGGTCGGCGCATTCGTAAAGTAAATATCCAGCCATCCGTCGCGGTCGTAGTCGAGCAGCAACACGCCTCCAGCCATCGATTCGAGAATGGAATGCGCTTCCGGCGAAAAGTCATGCTCGAAGCGGATCCCCGCCTGATCCGTGATGTCCTCGAGTTGTGGAACGGGCCGTCCTTTGCATTTGACGCTCTTCGCCGAAACCGGAGGCGGCGGGCCCTGGCTCATTCCCTGGCCGAGAAGTTGCTGCGCGAGCCCCAGCGCGACCACAACAAAAAAAATCCAACCAAACGTGCGACCACGAAACAGCCTCTCCCATGATTGCGGCTTCATAGACTAGTGTGGCGCCACCAAGTGAGAATCCAGTTCCGCCGCTTTCTGAAATTCGCTGCCGGATTAGTGGCCGGATTCATGCGTCCCGGCGATCGCCGCACCCGCGATGCGGTTTGATCGCGATTGAGATCGCCATTAAGATCGCAAAAAAACATCAGGCTTATCTTACCTCCAGGTGATACGACCCAGAGCCAAGCTTGACGACCAGAGACCCTGCCTCCGGGCGCGCATGGACAGGATGGTTATCCTCGATCACCTTAGCGTTGGGGATTGCGGGTAAGTAGACCTTGGCGTGAGTATTCGCCGGGATCGTGAGGTTGATCGAAAAAGACTCGCCCGGCTTCGAGTCCCAATCACTGACGATGCGGCCGTACACGGAATCATACTCTCCGCGGGCGTGCGTCATACGCGGGTCGAGCATCGGATGAACTACGATTTCCCTATATCCGGCTCCCACCATCTTCGTATCAATCTTCGCAGTACCAATGTTCGTATCAATTCCAGCGACCGAGCGGTAGACCCACGCCATAACGGACCCGAAAGCGTAGTGGTTGTAGGAGTTCATTCCGGGATCGCCGGTGTCTCCATTCCAGCGCTCCCACCATGTGGTCGCCCCTTTGGAGAGCATGTAGCCCCAGGACGGATACGTTTCGTTGAGAAGCAGCCGATAGGCCACATCGGCGCGGCCGTGATCGGCAAGAGTGAACAGAAGAAACGGCGTGCCCAGGAAGCCAGTGGAAAGATGCCAGTCTCGCGACTCGATGTCGGCCACCAGTTTGTTCACCATGGTTGCTTCCAACTTCGGAGGAGCCAGCTTCATGTAGAGCGTAACCACATAAGCAGTCTGCGTACGTCCCAAAACGTTTCCGTCGCGCTGAACGTAAGTCTTTCTGTACGCCTTGCTGATGTTCTTGATCAGGGCTGTGTAGCGTTCCACCGCTTCTTTGTTGTCGGTAGCCCGAGCCATGTCCACCATCATGCGGGCGATCAAAACCCAATACGAGGTGGCCAACAAATCTTTCGGAGTTCGATCGTCGGGAGCGAGCCAATCGGCATAATTCGGCCCCACACCCTTGGTCCTCAGGAAATTCGGATTCGCCCTGGCGATGTAATCCGTCCAGCGTTCCATCGCTGTCCAGTTGTCAGTGATGGCTCGTTTGTCGCCATATTGCAGCCAAACCGTCCAGGGAAGAATCACACCAGCATCTCCCCAACCTGGGGCGCCTTCGCTTCCGTCCGGGCGCAGCATATCGGGTGAAACGTTGGTAAAGGCTCCATCCTTGGTTTGGGCGTCGGTAATGTCGCTCAGAAATTTGTGGGAAAAAGCTTGGATATCGAAGTTAAAGGCTCCGGTTCGCCAAAAAACACCAGCGTCCCCCATCCAGCCGAGACGCTCGTCGCGCTGCGGACAATCGGTGGGTATGCTCAGAAAATTTCCGCGTTGCCCCCACAGGCCAATCTTCCACATCCGATTGACCAGATCGCTGGAAGTGACAAGAGTTCCGGTAGGGCCGCCGTCCAGGCTGTTAATCACTTCTCCGGTGAGCGAGGCAGTGCTGGGAACTCCGGGGTAGCCCGTTACCTCTACGTAGCGGAATCCGTGAAAAGTGAAAAAAGGCGTGAAGGCCTCGTCTCCACTGCCGGCAAGGATGAAAACGTCAGTGGCGTCCGCGTTGCGCAGATTGTCACGGTAAATCGACCCGTCGGGGCTGAGAATCTCCGCGAAGCGCAGCCGGATCTGAGTTCCCGCCGGACCCTTCGCTTTCAGCCTCACCCAGCCAACCATGTTCTGTCCCATGTCAAAGACATAGGCGCCGTTCGCCATGGGCTTAACGGCAACGGGCGCGATCGTCTCCGTGACGTGGACAGGCGCGGAGACTTGCGCCACGACGGCGATGGGAGGCGCAGCAACCACAAGAGCGGGACTCCACCCCGAATCATCAAAACCGGGTTTGTCCCAATCGGCCTGATCGATACGGGCATCGTAAAATTCGCCTGCATAGATCTCCGACCGGCGAATCGGCGATGCCGCGCCCACCCATGATTCGTCCGTGGCAACAACATCCCGACTCCCGTCGACGTATTCGATTTCAAGTTGAGACAGCAACCGCGTCGGCGGAGGCAGGAAAGAAAAGGCTTTCCCTTGCCAGGTCATCCCGCTGCCAAACCATCCGTTCCCCAGGATGGCCCCTATGGCATTGTTTCCCGCCACCACCAGGCTGGTCACGTCGTAAGTCTGATAAAGGACGCGCTTGGTGTAGTCAGTGAAGTCTGGGGTCAGAACGTCCTGACCAACTCGTTGGTTGTTGAGCAATATGCGATAACTGCCCAGGGCTGTGACATAAAGACGTGCCACCTTCACTGCTCTCGAAACATTAAAGCGTTTCCGCAAAAGCACCGCCGGCTGCGGAAGTGAGCCGGGAAGAATCTTTCCAAATTGCGGGTTGTTAAGATCGCCCGCGACACTGGCGGGTTGCCAGGTGGGTGTTTGCGCGAGGCGTCCCGACCAGTCTTCGTTAAGCGGTATGCGAGTGATCTTGCCGTCCCCATCTGTGATCTTCAACAATCCGGCGAGAACCGCAGTCACAGTCTTTTGCGCGGGCAGCGGGGTAGGAGTGTCCGGCCCGATTGCCGTAACGCTGATCTCGATGAGATTCTTCCCCGCAACGAGTTGCGGCACCACATCTTCGCCGTCGAATTCGTTCCAGTCACTCTTGGTCCCAACTTCGCGGCCATTGACTCTGGCTGCAAAACTGCCCCGCGCCAGCAGAAACAAAGTGGCCTCCCGGGGCTTTTGCGAGAGGTTCAGATCGAATCGGAACTCGGCCACCGACTTCAGAGCCACATTGAGCGGATCCTGACCAGCTACCCAGATCCATCGAACCCCATCCAACTCCGAGTCCTGCTCCGGATTCTTCCACGCGATCCACTTCGCCCTCCATTCCTGATTGAGAAGGCCAGTTTCAAACCAGGCGATCTCGCTGGCTTGGGAGGATTGCCCCTTCGCATCCCAAACGCGAACCGACCAGTAGTACCTGGTGCGCGGTTCAAGTTTCGGACCACCATAAGTAATTCCCACCGATTCAGGCGAGGCGATTTTGCCGCTGTCCCAAACTTTAGCGGAAGCATCGAGCGCTGGTGACGAACTGGTGGAAACCCAAATCTGATATGCGCTCTGCATCCAGTTGCGCTCAGTACTGTCGCTTTGCCACGACAGATGCGGATTCGCCACGTCAATCCCGAGTGGATTGTTCACCGCTTCGCACCGCAGGTGCACTGGAACCGCGTGCGCTGCCATCGTCAAACTTAAGAACATCAGGAGCGCTGGAGCCCGTCTTGCGACAAACATTAATCTGCTTCCTCCGGATATATCTTGTTGGCGTACTCAGTTTCTTGGAAGTTACTCCGGCAAGATATGCTCATGCCGAATCACAAACGATGCGTCCACAGTCGGCGCGCATGTCCCGGGCTGGCCGCCTCCCACACTTACTCGGTACTCCCCCGGTGCAGTGAGTCGAACCCCCGCTTCATTCACCATGCTCAAGTCACGCGGGCTCAGACTGATTTGCACGTGGCGCATCTCACCCCTGACAACGTGGACCCGAGAAAATCCGGCCAACGCGGCGCGAGGCGCCCCGCCAACTTTCGGAAAGGTCAGATAAACTTCGACTACCTCGTCTCCATCTCGATCGCTCGTGTTGGATATGTCCACGTCCACACCCAGGGATTCTCCTTCGCGCAGGTCCGCGGTTGAGAGCTTCAAATTGCCGTATTGAAAACGCGAATAACTCAGACCATACCCGAAAGGATAAAGCGGCTGCCCCTTGAAATATCGGTAGGTGCGATTCTCCATCGAATAATCGTCAAAACTCGGCAGTTGCTCCACCCCCTTATAAAACGTCACCGGGAGCCGGCCTGCCGGATTGTTCACTCCCGCCAAAGTCTGGGCGATCGCAGTTCCTCCTTCCTCGCCGGAGTACCAGCTTTCCAAGATCGCATCCGCGTTCTCGTTCGCCCAGTTCACGGATAACGCGCTTCCGTTCATGAGCACAACCACAAGCGGTTTGCCGGTCTTCTTGAGCGCCTTCAAAAGATTTTCTTCCTCCGCAGGCAGATCGAGACTGGTTCGGTCCCCTCCGCTAAACCCGGGCACTTTCACCGGCAGTTCCTCTCCTTCCAGCTGCGACGTGATGCCAACCACAGCGACGATCACGTCGGCCTGCGCAGCCTGCTGGAGGGCCAGCGAGACTGGATCCGAAATTAAAGAAAGCCACGACAACTCGGAGCCGCCATCATCCTGAACCACAGACTCGAGCCGCAGCGCATACTTGTGCCCTTTCTGCAGTTCGATGACTGGCTCCGGCGCCGCACCGTCTGCCGCCAGATCATCAATCACCAGCTTTCCGTCGAGCCACAATCGGTTGGTGTGAGCGGTCGTGAACATGCGATACGCGGCAGATTGCGGCGGAGTCAGAAATCCGGTCCACCGCACAGAGAAATCCGTTAGCCCCGGCGGCTGGGTCAAAGAATCCTCATGGTGGGGCAACGGCTCCAGATTGATGTACGCATCCCTTCGAACCACCAGCGGTGGCCCCTTGAATTCTTTGTTCGGAAAATACTCTCCCATCATGCCGGCTTGCCCGTCGGCGGTGGAATATGCCGACGCCGGGATAAGGGACTCCTGCCGCAGAAAATTTGTGCCTTCGGCGTATGTAACTTGCGCCGAGTCGAACTGCTTCTTGATTCCTTCCAGGACAGTGGTAGTGCTGGGCGGAGTGCCGCCGTAATTCCCGGCCAGAACGAGCGCAGATTCGGCCAGGGGTCCGATCACCGCAATGCGCTTGAGATTCGGGCGAAGAGGCAGCACTCCGTTGTTCTTGAGCAGGACCATGGATTCCTGCGCGACCTTCAGCGCAAGTTCCCGGTTCTCCGGGCTCGCAATCTCCGAATCGGACACCTGCGCGTATCGCACCATTTCCGGCGGGTCGAACATCCCCAGCCGAAAGCGCGCTCGCAATAAGCGCCGGACCGAAGTGTCGATTTGAGCCTCCGTCAACAGTCCTGCGGATACCGCATCTAGGTATTTCTTGTAGTCGGAGTTGTCCGTGACCTTCGAATAGGAATCGATGCATTCATTGTCGGTGCCCCGCAGCAACGAGAGCGCGGCGGTTTCGGCAATCGTTCTCGTAAAGTGATGCTCGCTGAAAATCTCGTCGACGGAGTCGCAGTCGCCGACCACATAGCCGTCGAAGTTCCACCCGCCTCGCAGGCTATGTTCAAGCAAAAAGCTGTTCGCGCATGCGGGTTCGCCGTTGACCTTGTTGTAAGCGCACATGATGCTGCCGGCTTTGCCTTCCACAACCGCCGCCCGGAACGCCGGCAAGTAAGTGTCTTCCATATCGTGATTGGAAACTTCCACGTTGCGGGTGTGGCGGGATGGTTCCGGACCGCTGTGAACCGCGAAGTGTTTCGGGGTAGAAATGACGCGCAGATACTTCGGGTCATCGCCCTGCATGCCGCTGACGAAGGCGACCGCCATCCTCGCCGCCAGCAGCGGATCTTCGCCGTAAGTTTCCTGCCCGCGCCCCCAACGCGGGTCGCGGAAAATGTTTATGTTGGGCGCCCAGAAATCGAGCCCCTCCAGAATGTCGCGACGTCCCGCGCGCACGGCTTTGTTATGTTTTGCCCTGCCCTCCGTGCCGATGGCCGCGGCCATTTCGTGTGTCAGCGCAGGGTCGAACGTTGCCGCAATCCCAATCGGTTCGGGAAAAACCGTGGCCAACCCCGCCCCGGCAATGCCGTGCAGAGCTTCGCTTCTCCAGTCGTACTCCGGGACCTGCAAACGCGGAATCGCCCGCGACTGGTTCACCAGCTGCGAAGCCTTTTCCTCGATCGTCATCCTCGACAGCAGATCGTTCACTCGTGTATCAATGGCCTGTGAGGGATCAAGATACACTGCGGAATCGGTGACCTTGGATGTTTGCCCGAGGGAAATGCTGTTTAGAAAGAGTACAACCAGCGCCAGGATGCCCTTGACGCTAACCGTCGATCGGTATAGCATCCGCACATTCTAAGCGATTAGATGTTAGCCCGCCAAGCAGAATGCCGACCTTAAACGACAGCAACGACGAGCAAGAACTCGAACGGTTTGGCTACCATCAGCAACTAAGCCGGTCGCTCGGATACTTTTCCAGCTTCGCGCTTAGTTTCTCGGTCATCTGCATGACCTCAGGCCTGTTTGCCGACTACGGCGACGGACTGCGCGCCGGAGGGCCGATTTTTATCTGGAGCTGGCTGATCATAGGTGCCGGGCAGTTTCTCGTTGCCATGGTCTTCGCTCAGCTCGCGCGGCAGATTCCGCTTTCCGGCTATGCCTATCAATGGACCCGCTCGCTGGCCGGCGACCGCATGGCCTTCTGGGCGGGATGGATCATGATCGTGCAGTTCATCACGGGAATGGCGGGCGTGGCCTACGCTCTGGCGAGCTACCTGGTGCCTTTCTTCGGCCTGCCGAATTCCAACCGCAACGTAGTGATCGCGACCGTAGCAACCCTGGTCGCCGCAGCGTTGATCAATCATTACGGCATCCGGCTCGCGAGCATGGTCAACGACGTGTCGGTGATCGCAGAAATCCTTGGCACTGTGCTGATCGGCTTTCTGCTGCTGGGCCTGGCCTTGATTCGAAAGACGCACCCGATTTCGTTCTTGTTTACCTATCCCCATCAGTCGAGTGCTGGCGCCTACCTGATCGCCTTCCTGACTGCGTCGCTGATGAGCGTCTGGACGTTAGGCGGATTTGAGGCCGCCGCCAACGTCGCCGAGGAAACGCACCTGCCGGAAAAGCGAATCCCTACCGCGATCGTTCTGTCCGAAGTGCTTGCGGTTGTGTTTGGATTGCTCGTCCTCATCGGATTCACGCTCGCCGTTCCGTCGGTGGACGTGGCGAGTCATGACGCGACTCCGTTGCTCTACATCATCGGGAGCTATTTCCCCAAGTATGTCGTTGCCGGCGCACTGCTGCTCGTATCCGTTGCTATTTTCGCGTGCGTTCTGGCGAATCTCACAACCATCACCCGGCTGATTTGGGCCATGGCGCGCGACGGGAAGATGCCGGCCTCTCGCTTTCTTTCCAAGGTGAGCGAACACAAGGTACCGGTCAATGCAATCTGGGTCGTCATTCCGATTACCGCCATTTTTACTTTCTGGGCGCAAGTCGAGGTGGTGATTATTGCGATCTGTACTTTCGCGATGTATGTGACCTACGGTTTGGTCGTGGCTGCGTGCCTGTGGGGGAATCAGCCGGCGCAGCTTGACGCCGCCGGGCAGCCCCGCAAGCGAGTGTCGCGCGCGCTGTGCGCCGCAGCGCTGGCCTGGATTGTCGCGATTATCCTTCTCCTGCTCTACATGACCGCCATCTCCATGTCTCACCATGCGCTGGTGCTAACCCTGCGTGTCATGGCCATCATCGGCGGGTGCGCGCTGGCGTACTTTGTGGCGCGCCGCCTTACTCCGCGGGCGAAGCTCAGCCCGGACCCGGCCGAGTAAATGGCAGTCATCCCATAACAGTCATCCCATAAATGGTTTTGGGAAGTCATGAATGGTCTTGGGAAGGGCGCGGCCTCCAGCGCTTGCGGAAAAACTTACGAGCGCAGGTAATACCCAGGTAATACCGTGGAAGAGCGGCGCTTCAGCGCCGCGTCAGGCCTTTAAAGTAAGCGCGGGCTTCAGCCCCAGCGACCCTCAAGACTGAGGATCCGCTTTGGAAGAGAGTCCATCCTGCACCGGCTCGGCGTCGCACTCTGCCGCGATAACCGTAACCGGCTCGTCGGGCGCTTTTTCCGGCAGCCCTCCGAAAATCAACTGGCTGCCTCTTTGTTCAAACTGGACCGGCCGCCCGTTAGCCAAAAACCGCGCCGATAGAACTTTGCACCGCACACCCCCGACCGTCATGGTGCTACCGGGCCAAAAATAAACGATGGTGTAAAGAGTGTTTCCCCTGCGCGTGTACACGCCGATGTTCCCGTGAGGAAAGCGGCATTTCTGGGTACCGTAGACGGCCTGACCATTTCTGCGCAGCCATCCGCCGATCGTATTAAGGCGCGAGACGGCCGGCTCTGGAACCGAACCATCCGCGCGCGGTCCAATGTCGAGCAGATAATTGCCGCCATCGCGGGCGCACTCCACCAGGTTCTGCACCAGCTGCTGCGCAGACTTCCAGTTGTTGTCGCCGGCCAGGTAGCCCCAGCTGTCGTTGATCGTCATGCACGATTCCCAATCATTCTTGGCCGCCGCGGTCGATTGCTCCGGTGTGGAAAAATCGCCGGGCAACAGGTTGCGATTGTTCACCAGAATGTCGGGTTGAAGCCTGAGAACCATGTCGTTCATGTCCGCGGATCGCCAGCCCTCGGCATCGAGCGGAACCGGCATGTCGTACCACAAGATGTCGATCTTGCCGTAGTTCGTCATCAACTCGCGGAGTTGGCCGTGCGTGTAGTCCACAAAGCGCTTCCTCGCAGCGGGATCCGTTTTCGCCAGCCTCCAATCGGGATGGTGCCAATCCATGAGCGAATAGTAGAAACCGACGCGCATATTTTCCGCGCGGGCCGCTTCCACATACTCTTGCACCAGATCGCGGCCTGGGCCCAGTTGCGGGGCGCAATAGGAAGTCAGTTTGGAGTTAAACAGGCAAAACCCTTCGTGATGCTTGGTGGTCATCACCATATAGCGCATGCCGGACTCGCGAGCTAACCGCGCCCATGTGCGCGCGACGTCGCGGGGAGGCTGAAATTGCCGCGCCAGCTTCTCGTATTCCTCGAGCGGGATATCCTCATCTCCCATGGCCCAGGCTTCGCGGCCCAGGATGCTGTAGAGACCCCAATGAACGAACATCCCGAACTTGGCCTGCCGCCACCACTGGATTCGGCGTTCATGATCCAGTGGCGGAACGCTGGCAGCCGATGTTGCCAGCGCCAACGTTGTCAGCGGCCGCAGGCCAGCCAATGACGCGCCTCCTGCGGCGGCGAGTAGCGTCTTCAGATGGTTTCGCCTTGATGGGATCATGAGATGGCTGCTTTTTTCCGATTGTAAGTCTCAGACAGGAAGATACTTAGCCGCTGGTTTTCTCTAAGGCGCCGGCAACTTTCTGTCTTTTTCGCTGTCGTGTTGTGCGTTATCGTGCTTTTCGTCATCATGTTTTTCGTTGCGCAGCGTCTTGGCTGTTTCAAAGTGTTGATTCGCCTCGGTTTGGCGCCCCAGAGCCTTGTAGGCTGTGGCCAACGCGTAATGTGCATCGAAGCTCTGCGGGTCGATTGCCAGGGCGCGTTCAAGGAATCCCGCTGCTAATGCGGGATCGTTCTTCTTGAGGGCGATCTCGCCCAGCAGGATAAAGGCGCCGGGCGAGGCCTCATTCAGCCAAATGGCTTTCTTTAGAACCACTTCCGCGTCATCGTACTTTGCTAGGCGCATGTAAGCGTCGCCCAATCTCCAATAGACCAGCCATACTGTGGGATTGACGGCTAACTCTTTCTGAAACTCGGAGATAGCGTCCTGAGGGTTGGACCGGTAAAGATCGATTTCTCCGAGCAGGAAATGCGCCATGGCAAGGCGGGGCTCGAGTCGAAGCGCGGTTTCGATCTGGGGCACGGCGGCTTCCACCAACTGCTGGCGCACCATCAACTTACCGAGCGCCAGGTACGCCATCGCGCTGTCGGGTGACACGAAAAACATCTGCGCCAGAACTTTGCGGGCGCTATCCCACTGCTGCGTCATGACATAGCAGGTGCTGATCAGATTAGGAGCATCCGGGACGTTTTTCGGGAGGCGCGGCCCAAGCTTTTCGAGGAGCGGCAAGGCCTCGCGGTAATTCCCCGCAGAGTAGAAACTGAGCGCAAGCAGTTGGGTCGACTCCAGATCGCCGGCATCCCGCTGCAGAGCGTTCTTCAAGTGCGGAGTAGCCTGGGAAAACTGTCGCAACTGGAAGTAGGCCTTGCCTAATTTTCCTTCAAGCCCAGCGGCTTTGGGATCTTTCTCCGCAATTGCAGTCAACAACGACAGAGCTTCACGAGGTTTGCCTTCGTCGAGGAGCTTTTCCGCCTGGTCGACTGGAGATTTAGGGATGGGCGAGACCGTCGGTTCCTGGGCAAATGCAATCTCGGCAAATCCAATCTCGGCGATTCCAAGTCCGGCACCGGCCGCGAACAAAATGAAGAAAGCGGCGCGCAAGAAATACGAATACGGAGACGTTGAACGACTGCTGCACGCGGGAGAAAAACTGTAATTCTCGCTCTTTAACACCGGCTCATTCTCGAGACTGACGATTCCGGATGCGATGCTATACCGGGTATGCCGAAATGAATGGGCTTCATGAACCAGTTCACGAACATACTTGCGCAGCATCTTTCATTCAGGTAATTCCGGGATAATAACACAGACGAACACCCTACAATCGCGTATCCATCCGAGGTGGATCTTGTACATCGGAAGCGGGGAATGGAGGCTCCGTTGACGACCATGAACTGTTTTCGTAATATGAATATTCATGAAATGCTTCATGAGGCTTCTCGCGAAGACGGGTGATGTATGGCAGTGACGATTCGGGACGTCGCCAAGTCCGCCGGCGTGGCGGTAGGAACTGTTTCCCGGGTTCTAAATAATCAGCCCGATGTCAACGCCAAACTGCGCGCGCGTGTGCAACGGGCGCTGAAGGAATTGAATTACCGTCCCAACGCACGGGCGCAGAGCTTTGCGCGGAATTCCTCGCCGGTGGTGTCGTTCATTCTAAGCAACCGGGATTTTCTTCACCCGTTTCATTCCCGGGTTCTGCAGGGCGTGGAGGAATACTGCGAGGAGGCCGGATTCTTCGTGATCTACACGCGTTTCCGTTACTCGGCGACCGTGGGCGCGGACGATTTGCAGTTGCCCAACGTCCTGCAGAGCCACGGGATTGCCGACTGCGTGATTCTGGCCGGAGCTAACTACGAAAACTTCACGAAGAGCCTCGACAGGAAGGAACTGCCCTATGTTTTGCTGGCTAACAATCTGGTCAGCAGCGAACCTGGCCGGCCTTACGACCGCGTGCGCTTCGACGATTTTGGCGGTGCAGCCGAAGCGACGCATTACCTGCTCGCTCTGGGGCATAAAGATATCTTTTTTATCGGCGATACTTCCCTGCCCTGGTACCGCAGCCGCTACGACGGTTACTGCAAGGCGATGAAAGAGGCGGGCGTTAAGCCCTCGGCACAAACGCTGGGGCTATCCGACAACACATTCTTCAACGGGGTAAAGAGTATCCAGATGGCGTTAGAACGGAAGATCCCCATCACGGCTGTTCTGGCGGGCAATGATGAGATTGCCCACGGCGTGTGGGAGGGACTTCTGAAAGCGGGGCTGGATGTGCCTCGAGATGTGAGCTTGATCGGATTTGACGATCAGCACGGCATGGGAAGATTGCAGTCACTGACCAGCGTACGAGTGGACGCGCCCGAGGTGGGGCGCCAGTTGGCCAAGATAGCGCTTGAAAAGATTAAGTCGAAGGCAGTGCATGTTCCAGAGGTGTTGCTGCCGACGACTTTGATGAAACGCGAGACTTGCCGTCCCTTGTTTCAGACGGGGCACAAGGGGCAGAGATGATCTGCAAGCTACACAAGGGCTGAAGCCCACGCTAATTCTAAAGGCTTTACGCAGCGCTGAAGCGCCGCTCTTCCACGGTATTACACGCATTCGTATTACATGCATTCCTATCATATGCATTGGTATTGCATGCATTCGTATTACGCGCATTCGTAAGTTTTCCGCAACGGCTGGAAGCCGTGCGTTTCCCGAAACCATCTATGAGACGACTTCTGGTAAAGGCGTTTGCGATACCTCGCAGTCCCTCGTGGTTAATGATTCTTCTCGCACGTCAAACTGAACCCGTTGCCTAGATTTCCTGGTGTTTTGCTTCCTTGATCTCGGTATCGGGCACGGAGCGGGTGCGTTGTACGCTGAAGTTCTTAACGTCGACCAATACAAACCTCGGCGTCTGTTGTCCCTCTGGAAATTTGATGTTGGAGAATTCCACGCCGTCGGCGTCTTCGACGATGAAGCAAGGACGCTCTTCTTTGTCCTGGGTAAGAATCTTGAAATCACTGATCTCGATTCGTTTGGCGTGCCGGATGAAGAAGCCGTGCGCGGGAGTGGTGCCAAACATCGTGGGTTCGGGGTATTCCTTCTCTTTTTCGGGAAGCTGCAGGGCAGCATCTTTCCGCGTTCCGCCGCCGGGATGCTGGATCAGGATGTTGCTGATTTTCACGTCTTCGACCGGATGACCGGGAACGCCTGCAATCATGGAACAGACCTGCGATGATCCGCTCGAAGAAACGATGTTCGAAATATTCACGCGCCGGATGCTTCCGACCGGCACTCCAGCGGGCCCTCGCATGCGAGATCCCAGGCGGAGAAAGATTGGGGATGCCACGGTTCCCCTCATCGTGATATTCGAAATGGTGACATCTTCGATCTGTGCCCCATCGACGCTGAGAATCGCGACTCCGAAGCAACCGTCGAACACGCAGTTCGAGATGGTGATGTTCTTGAATCCCCCGTTCGACTCTGTTCCAAATTTGATTCGCCCGTTGCGGTCGACGTCGGAGGTGGGCGGAAATCGTTTGAACGAAGCGTCAAGCACATCTCCCTCGAGGTAGCTCCCACTTACCATGCAGTCGCTGATGGTTACCATCTCGGTGTCGCACGCGTAGCCCAACGCGAACGAACTCTTCAGACAGATCGCATCGTCCCAGGGCGAATTGATGGTGCAGTTGGAAATGCGCACGTTGCGGCAGCAATCCACGTCGATGCCATCGCGCTGGGTGTCAATCTTCAGGTTGTCGACGGTGAGATTGGAGACGCCGGTCGCCAGGATACCGAAATGTCCACCATGCAGAATTGAAAAATCTCGCAGCAGGACATTGCGGCAGTTCTTCAGGGCGATGGCCTTGTTGGCAACGCCTGCAACCTCCGCTACCGGACCGGGACCTTCTCCACGGCTCAAGCCTTTTCCCCAAATTAATCCTGGGCCTTGAATCACCAGATCTTCCAGGTTCTCGCCCCAAATCAGACTGTTGTGAAAATGATTATGACCATAGTCCTGATAGGCCTCCCATGGCTGGTTGGATTCAGCCAAATCATAGGCTGCTGCATTGTTCTGCGAAGGCGAGTCCGCCGCTAATATGGTGCAGCCCATGCCGAGTGCGAGTGCGACTTTGCTTTTCAAGTGAATGGAGTAGCACAAGTAGATTCCAGCCGGGAAAACAACCGTACCTCCACCCGTGCTGGCGGCCGCCTCTATGGCGCGATTGATTGCCGGAGTGTCCGGTGATCTCCCATCGCCCTTGGCTCCATATTCGCGGACATCGAAGACGGGCTGCGGCTGGGCCGGTGCGGCCGGTTCTGCGAATCTGGCTCCGACTTTCGATGAACCCGACAGACCTGCCACCGCGACTCCGGCTGCCTGGAGAAACCCTCGCCTTGTATTTTCGCTCTGACGCATCCTTGTGCTCCTAGCCTGCTAACTATTGAACTGCTGACCGTGATTGCTGGACTATCTCGACTGTCTCTGGAGGTTCTGAATCCTATCCAGTCGCGGGGCCAGCAACTGAATCGCCAGCACGGCGACCGCATATGCGGAGCCGGAAATGAGGAAAGGAATCAGATAGCTGCCAGTTGCCTGCAGGACATATCCGACGACCTTGGCAATCAGCATTCCCCCGATTCCTCCGGCCATCCCACCGAGCCCGACCACAGAAGCGACGGCCTCGCGCGGAAACATATCGGAAGCAGTCGTGAACAAATTGGCGGAGAACCCCTGGTGTGCCGCTGCGGCCAGGCCAATCAGCAGAACGGACGGCCAAAGTCTAGCGCCACTGTACACCGATACGATCGGCATCACACAGATCGCGCAAACCAGCATGGCAGTTTTTCTTCCGGCATTCACAGAAAACCCGCTCTGGATGAGCCGAGATGAAAGCCACCCGCCGGCGATGCTGCCGGCATCCGAAATCACGTAAATTGCGACAAGCGGCAAGCCTAACTGCACCAGGTTCAAGCCATGCTCTTTCTGAAGGAATCCGGGTAGCCAAAACAGATAGAACCACCAGACGGGATCAGTGAGAAACTTGGCGATCAGAAAGGCCCAGGTCTGGCGGTATTGCAGGAGAGTGGCCCAGGGTACCTTCGCATTGGGCGGCTCGTTGTCGCTGCGAATATAGGCCAACTCCCGCGGCGAACAACGCGGATGTTCCTCCGGCGCTCTGTAAACGGTGATCCAGAGAAGGAACCAGAGAAAGCCGGCGGCTCCCGAGAGCAGAAACGCCCATCTCCAGCCCAGGTGGATCACGATCCAGGGTACGATCAGAGGTGTGAGAATCGCGCCCACGTTGCTGCCCGCATTGAAGATTCCGGTGGCGAGGGCGCGCTCTTTTTGCGGGAACCATTCGGTCACGGTCTTGATGCTTGCTGGAAACGCAGCCGATTCCCCGAGTCCCAGGGCCGCGCGTGCGAATGTGAAACTCAGGAGGGACGTGCAAGCGGCGTGGGCCATGGCTGCGAGGCTCCAGAAAACAATCGACGCCGCGTATCCGATGCGGGTTCCCACCCTGTCGATGAAACGTCCGACGACCACCATGCCCCCCGCATAGGCCGCCTGGAACGCGAAGACCAGATTGCTGTAGTCGATTTCATTCCATCCAAGATTGTGCTGCAGCGTGGTCTTCAGGACGCCCAACACTTGGCGGTCCATGTAGTTCTTGCTGATTCCAAGAAACAGAATCGTGCAAATGACCCAACGGAATTTCCCGATGGCCCCGCCTGAAGTTGCGTCGGCAGGTACTTTGACCCGAATGCCGCTAACCGTCGGGACCGACTCGTCCTCGTCCATAGGAGAAACTCTGGGAACATTCGTAGCACTTGCCGCGTCCTGCGTAAAGCACTCGATTGTTTCGTAAGTAAGGATCGCGATTGACAAGGTATCGTGCATTTGCCATAGTGTCAAAGCGGTTAGATAAATCAAGGGAAAGGCCGCTTCTTAGCCGTTCGGCGCGACTCAAACCGAAAATCCTATGGACGAAAGCGAAAGTCTAGTTCACTCAAAGCGCTTGCCTGACGGCGTATCCGGCGAAGTGTTGGGCTTGCCGCGCAGCGAGGCAAGATGGGAGTGGATGAGTTTCTTTGTCCGGCGCCTGGAGCCCGGAAGTTCTTATTTCGCTTCTACCGAACATGAAGAGGCAGCCTTCGTGCTGCTCGGCGGGACCTGCAGCGCGGATTGGGGATACGGGGCAAAGACTATCGGCCGTCGAAACAACGTTTTCGAAGGGCTCCCCTATACGCTATATCTCCCATCCCGCCACCGAGTCACATTTATTGCGCAGACTTACTGCGAAATCGCGGAGTGTCGCGTTCCGTCGGATACCAGGCTTGAACCTCGCCTGATTTCGCCCGAGGAAGTTGTCAGCAGTCTGCGCGGAGGAGGCAACGCCTCGCGGCAGATCGTCGACATCATTACTCCTTCTTTTCCGGCGGATAAGCTCATGGTCATCGAGGTCTACACTCCTGGTGGTAACTGGTCGAGTTATCCGCCGCATAAACATGACGTTCACCGTCCACCCGCCGAGGTGGACCTCGACGAAATCTATTACTATCGCATCCGTCAGCCTGAAGGATTCGCGCTGCAGCATCTTTATTCTGCCGAGAACCCAACCGGACGCACGGTGCAGGCTCGTGACGGAGACGCAGTCCTGGTGCGCAGCGGATTCCACCCGGTTGTGGCCGGGCCCGGATACGATGTCTATTATCTGAACTTCCTTGCGGGATCGGCGCGTGCCCTGGCGGTTACAGAGGATTCGCAGCACGTCTGGATTCGCGATACCTGGAAAGAGACGGATCCCCGCTTACCGCTGGTAAAAAGCTAAAGGAGTGAGTGGAGACTCATCCGGCTTCTCCGCCGTCCTTGAAACGTGCATTATCGTCTTCTCGCGGCTTACACTTCGAAAAATGATTGCGGTAAGGAGCATGGCTCCATGAAAACTCGTCTCACCACGGCCCAGGCTATCATCCGGTTTCTCAAGAATCAGTTCAGCGAACGCGATGGCGAGCAGAGACGGCTCTTTGAAGGATGTCTCGGAATCTTCGGCCACGGCAATATCGCCGGCATCGGACAAGCGCTCGAGCAGGACCCGGGACTTCCCTACTACCTGTTCCGCAACGAGCAGGCCATGGTGCACACGGCCACCGCTTTCGCCAAAATGGCCAATCGCCTGCGCACCCTTGCCTGCACCACTTCGATTGGTCCGGGCGCAACCAACATGATCACAGGCGCCGCAGTTGCCACCATAAACCGGCTGCCGGTACTTCTTTTGCCCGGTGACATCTTTGCTCGCCGCAACGTTGCTCCGGTTCTGCAACAACTGGAATCCTCCGCAACCCAGGACATCTCCGTCAACGATTGCTTCAGGCCGGTTGCACGTTATTGGGATCGCATCGAGCGTCCGGAGCAGATCCTGACCGCGCTTCCCGCTGCCATGCGCGTGTTGACTTCTCCGGCTGAGACTGGCGCCGTGGTTCTTTCCCTGCCCCAAGATGTGCAGGCAGAGGCCTTCGACTATCCAACCGCCTTCTTTGAGAAAACACTGTGGCAAGTCCCGCGGCCGCGATGCGATTCGCAACTCCTGCAGAAAGCCACGCAATGGATACGCTCGGCGAAGCAACCTTTGATGATTGCCGGCGGCGGCGCGATCTATTCCGAAGCAACCGAAGCGCTCTCCACATTCGCTGGACAAACCGGCATCCCGGTCGGGGAAACGCAGGCGGGGAAAGGCTCTCTGCGCTTCGACCATGCACAAGCACTCGGAGCCATCGGTGTCACTGGAACACCAGGCGCGAATATTCTGGCTCGCGAATCCGACCTGATCATCGGTGTCGGAACCCGCTACTCCGACTTCACGACCGCATCCCAAACCGCCTTCCAAAACCCGGCAGTGCGATTTATCAACATCAATGTTGGAGAGTTTGACGCCGGCAAGCAATCCGCCTTGCCGCTCGTAGGCGATGCCCGGGTCACGCTGAAGGAATTAGCTTGTGCTCTGCAGGGCGCAACTGTCAGTTCTGCTTATGCAACTCGTGTCGCAGAGTTTCGTGATGCCTGGGAAAAGGAGGTCGACCGGCTCCACAATCTCAGCTTGACCCATCCGATCAGCCAGGGAGAAGTCATTGGAGTTGTGAACGAAATTTCTGGACCGCGCGATGTTCTGGTCTGCGCAGCGGGTAGCCTTCCCGGCGACCTGCATAAGATGTGGCGTACTCGCAATCCGAAGGGCTATCACATGGAGTACGGCTACTCCTGCATGGGATACGAAATCAGTGGAGGCCTCGGAGTAAAAATGGCTGCCCCTGACCGCGAAGTCTACGTGATGGTCGGCGATGGCTCCTATCTGATGATGGCCCAGGAAATCGTGACTTCTTTGCAAGAGGGATACAAACTTACAATCGTAGTGTTAGATAACCACGGCTTTTCCAGCATCGGCGGGCTGAGTCGTGCGTGCGGGAATCAAGGGATGGGAACCGAATATCGTTATCGCAGTAACGGCAAACTCGAAGGGGATCTAATTCCCGTAGATTATGTCACGAACGCCAGAAGTCTTGGAGCAGAGGCCGTACGAGCCACCACCCGAGACGAATTCAAACAGGCGCTCCTCGCTGCCAGTAAGTCTCAAAAGACATCTGTTGTCGTCGTTGAGACCGCGTATGATCAGCGCGTCCCGGGATACGAATCCTGGTGGGATGTACCCATCGCCGAGGTTTCGGAAGTCGAATCGGTGCGGGCGGCTCGCTCTAAGTATGAGGAGTCAGTCAGAAAAGAACGGCTTTTCTAAGAGAAGAGCAAGTAAGGGACTGCCCGGAGAAATAGTCGCCTTTCGAACTCACTTCGCGACGGTAGAGGGGCCTCTCGCCACATGCAGCGCAAACCCGCAGGATTCGCGGATACGCAACTCGGGTTGCAACTTTCTTACGACGGCTTTCTCAGTACTTCCGCCTATCCTTCGGACTAATAACTCCACGGCTTCGCTGCCTAACTGGTGTTTTGGAAGCTCTACTGTAGTCAACTTCGGATGAAATACTCCCAGCCAGGGGTAATCGTCGAAACTAACTAACTTGAAATCGTCTGGACACCTCAATCCCATCTCTTCCGCTGCCTGTAACAAGCCAATCGTCATCAGGTGATTGGCAACATAGATTCCATCCGGCTGATGCGAAAGTAACGCGTGTCCGGCGCGAAAGCCTGACTCGATCCGGTAATCGCCTTCAACCATCAGATCTTTCTCAAGGGGCAGCCCTTGCGACTGCAATGCGTCTCGAAATCCCTGCATTCGTGCAATCGCATTACTGATTTTTAGCGGACCACTAATCAAGCCGATGCGCCGGCAGCCAGCGCGCGCCAGATGTGATACTGCATCATAAGCGCCCTGATAATCATCCGAAATGACGGCATCCTTGGTCAGTTTCGGATAAGTCCGCATCACCAGCACAAACGGAATGTTCACCTGCTTGATCATCTGCCGAAGCGCCGGGCGGAGGTCACCGGCAGCCTTGGTCAGCAGAATCCCATCCACTCGCTTGGACAGCAATAACTCGATCTGAGTTTCTTCTTTCTCCAGCGTATCGTCGCTGTTGCAAAGCAACAGGTTGTAGCCTTGGCGCTGGGCTGCATCTTCCGCGCCTCGCACTACCATTGGAAAGAACGGGTTCGCGATGTCGGACACGATCATTCCGATCGTGTGGGTACGCTGCTTAGCCAGGCTGCGTGCGATGAGGTTCGGGCGATAGTTCAGCCGTTTGATTGCTTCTTCGACCCGCTCGCGGAGTTTCTTCCCGACGTGGCTCTTATTGTTGATGACGGCCGAAACCGTAAAGACCGACACTTTCGATTCGCGCGCGACATCATAGATGCTAGCTGCTTTGGTCCCCTTTGATCGATCATTTGATTTAGCCGAAGGCATAAATTAAGACTTACACAAGTCTGCAAGGCGGTTGTTAACTTTCCCGGTCCGCTGGGCTCGGCTGCCCGAGTCGGCTTATGTAGCCGATTCGGAATCCAAGTCAAAGCTAATTCAAGCGAGATCTGGATTCGGCACGACAACGTCTCGCACAAGCGTCTCCAACTCATGACAGGCGGCGATAAATTGACGAAGAGTGCGGCGCGTCGGCCCGAACGAATCGAACTCGTCGGTCGCCAGAACTTCCTCGCCCATGGCTCGACGAAAATCCGCGAACTTGCTGGCAAGTCCGTCGACGATCTTTGCATCGACTGGCACCCCGATCCGATTCCGCACTGGCACATCACTGGCATTAAACCGAACTTGCCAGGAATAAGGAGGTGAAATGACAACGTCGCCTCCGATAAACTCACTCCAGTGCATGTGATTGCGGAACGCCGCCGATAGCAACCGAATGCGATACCCACGGTCTTGGAATAGTTGATAAGTCTTCTTGAAAACCGCCACTCCTGCCCATTCCGTATAGCCAGGATCGACGGCGATATTTTCTTTCTCGATCAGCACCTTCAACCAATCGTCGAGCCGGCCTACCATAATCGTACAAACGGGGCCCATGCTGGCGATTTCTTTGCCCTCTCGTTCGCGCCGCGCGAAGCCGCGCTCCACAGCCTCCGCCACTGCAACGCATTGCGGCAACGTGAAGCACACGGTTGCATTGATGCTGATTCCGCGATACGTCGCTTCCTCGATCGCCGGAATCCCCGCCCGAGTGGCCGGAATCTTTACAATCATATTGGGAGCCAGTTCGCTAAAACGTATCGCCTGCTCCACGATTGCCTTAGAGTCGCGAAAAAATCGCGGATCGGTCTGGATCGATAGCCTTCCGTTTTTCCCGCCTTCCTTGTCGAAGATCGGTTTCAACAAGGCCGCTCCCCGAACTGAGATGTTCTGCACTAACTGCCACGCGATTTCACCCTCCGTCGCCGCCGGTCGTTCCTGCATGACCGACCGAATTCTTTCTTTCAAATCTGGATCCTTCTTCAGCACTCCCAACGCAATGACTGGATTGCACGTCGCCCCGACTGCTCCGTGCTCGATGGAATAGGTAAGTTCCTGGATCGCGGCCGAATCGTTCCAGAGACGTGTCGGCGTGGAACGAGTCATTTCATGCAGGGGACTCTTGTAGGCCACGGCGCTGGTCGGATTCATGAGTTCCTCCCTAATAATATCAGCCACACATTCGAGCGCCGATGGACGACTCTCAGCCACGCGAAACAATTTATGATCCCGAATCGACGGCACGCGGCCCACCCTGTAAGTGGGACTCCTCTGCCGCAATCGCGATCTCCAGTGCCCGCATACCGTCTGTGCCTGTGACGCGCGGGGGACAGTCATACAGCATGCTATGAACAAAATCCTGCACTTCAGCCAGATAAGCATCCGCAAACCGGCTTAAGAAATGATCCGCGAGCACACTGGTTCCACCTGCTGCGCTCAGGAACGTCACTGGTGTCTTATCGATGCTGCCCACAAAAATTGAGCCTTTGGACCCCACAATTTCGGTGCGCACGTCATAGGCGTAGATGGCTTGCGCGTAAGAGTCGACATTGCCGATGGCTCCGTGAGCGAATTTTAGATTCACGACGCTCGCGACCACATCTTTGTATTGCGCCAGTTCGGGTCGAATCGCAACTGTTGTATAAGCTTGTACTTCAACGACTTCATCCCGCATGAGCCAGCGCGCCAGGTCGAAGTCGTGAATGGTATTGGTGTAGAACAACATTCCATTGATGTTGGATTGGTAGGCGGAGAGCGGAGGGATATCCCGGTCGCGCCCGAGTGATTTAAAGAGTACGGGGTCGCCGATCTCACCCTCTTCGATTCGTTTCATCGCGGCGGCATAGGCCGGATCGTAGCGGCGCATGAAGCCGACCTGCAGGCGGACTCCCGCGTTGGCCACGGCTTTCAGGGCCTTTTGAGCGTCAACACGATTGGTCGCAAGAGGCTTCTCGCATAGTATGTCCTTGCCAGCCCCAGCGGCTGCTTCAATCACCCTCGCGTGAAATTTATCGGGGACCGCGATCAGGACTGCATCGATCTCCTTACACGCGAGCATCTCCTCAAAGTTGGAAAAGAACTTCTCGATTTCCAATTCCTCGGCCGTCTGCCGCGCGCGTTCGTGCGCAACATCCGCGATGGCAACGAGGCGAGCCTCTGGAACCAGGCGGCGAAGGTTCTCCGCGTGGCGCCTCCCCATTTCTCCCACTCCCACAACGCCCACCCCAAGTTTTGCCACTGTAGGTGATCCTTTTCGGTCTGACCGCGTTGAATCGACTTTTTCCTGAGCCACCGGCGGGTTGCCTGGTTCACTTGCCGTTAGCGTGTTGGCACACCCGCCATGTCAGCTACGACTCCGCGGAGGTAGCGAAGACTGGCGGCTACACTTTCGGCCGGAGGAATTACGGTCGCGCCGAATTTCACATCCTGCTCTACCACCGACCAGCCGGAGTAGTTATTCTTTTCCATCAGGCGGAACAGGCCCGGAAAATCCACCGAACCCTGACCGATGATCGTGAACACTTTCTCTTCGATTGCTTCCTCGAAGGTTAATTTTCTGCGGCGCGCTTCTTCGAGGACCTTTCGGTCGACATCTTTAATGTGAAGAAACCTCAGCACGCTGGCGAACTTCGCTGCCTCGCGGACGCTGTCGCCGCCGCCGTACTCGCAGTGTCCCGTATCCAGGCACAGACCGATGCCAGTATGCGCCGTCGCATCGAAGAAACGTTCGCACTCTTCCGGCGTCTCGACGTAGGTGGCAATGTGTGGATGAAACACGAGATCCAGCCCGAACTCCGCAGAGACCTTGGCCGCTTCCTCCACAACCCGCACGACGTTCTTCCACTGGGCTGCACTGAGCCCGGCGCTTCCATCGCGCGGCACTCGTCCCGACAATCGGTTGCGCTCATCCGATTGGGCGTCGGCCAGAACCAGGAATGGAGCTTTTAGCGTGGCCAGCAAATCGCCGACTTTACGGATTTGTGCGACCGCGATTCCCGCCGACGCAGGATCGCTGAGCACCACGGGAACAAACGACCCCAGGAGCGTCAACTTTCGGCGTTCCAGCTGCGGCTTGAGCACCGCGGGATCTGTCGGAAAAAATCCGTACGGCCCCAGTTCTGTTCCGGTGTATCCAGCGTCTACCATTTCGTTCAACATCTTCTCGTACGATTGATTCCAGGATGGCCCGGGATAATCCAGTACGCCCCAGCTATCGGGCGCACAGGCAAAATGAAAACGCGACACGACGTCATTCATAGACGAACCTCAAAGGAAATCAGGTGCTCCCTGTGCATCGAGAAGGAACCTGTCATAGGCGACGAAATTCACAAGGCATTCGTTTAGGCCGATCTAACCGCTTAGCAGCGCTGCTCTCGCTGGCGGTCCGTCACGAATAATACGCCACCTCTCGTCGTTTGCCAACTGCCGAACAATCGGCCGGCTTTTTATTCGCATGTAGCATACAAAACGTACGTTTTCCGACGGTCATCCAGTTGCAGAATCATCGGCCAGCGTAGTCGGTGCGGGTTGCGGCCCCAAATTATCGGCGCACCAGGTTCTCAAGTTCTGCACTTTTGCCGCGAAAGATTGGGCACGTCCTGACGGCACCGTTTGACGGCACAGTTTCGTGGTGCGAAGATTCGAGTCGCCCAAGCGTCACGGACCACTGGCGCATGAAGGAAACCCAAAGAGATTTCCCGGAGGAATCTATGAACTGCAAGTTGCTCGCAATGACGCCAGCGACCTTGCTTGTGGTGCTGATGCTCTCGTGGCCGTCAACTGCGCAAGACGAAGACGTCAAGTTTGCAGTCAACTGGGACAAGGTTAGCCGGGTTTCGCAGACGACACCGACGCTTCAGGTTGTCGTTAATCCCCCGTTGCGGCGCGGGACGCCCGTGCATGACAACGCGTTCCAATCGCTGCGTGATCTTGGGGCCGACTATGTCCGGTATGTGCCGTGGTTGCCCTATCCGAAGCTCGGCGTCGCGGAACTGGAGCCCCCCAAAGACGGCAAGGCCTCGTGGGATTTCAGCGTGATCGATCCTATGACCATCGACTTTCTAAATGCCACGAAAGGACACCCAGTCATTCTAAACTTCAGTACGATCCCCCAGTGGATGTTTGTCTCCGACAAACCATGGAGCTACCCCGCGGACCCCGACCAGGTGACATGGGATTATGAAAAAGGCACGGCGCTGCGCGATCCCACGATGAAGGAGGTTGCCGATTACTACGCGCGGCTGCTGACCTGGTACACGCAGGGCGGATTCACCGACGAGTTTGGCAAGGGTCACGAGTCTGGTTATCACTACTCCATTTCTCATTGGGAGGTATTGAATGAAGTTGACTTCGAGCACCACTTCGACGCGGAAACCTACACCCGGCTCTATGACGAGGTCGTCATTGCCATGAAGAAGGTACAGCCTGATATGAAGTTTGTCGGGCTGGCGCTGGCTTCGGAAACTGAGCCGCACTTTTTTGAATATTTCCTCGATCACAAGAACCACAAGCCGGGAGTACCACTGGATTTCATCTCGTATCACTTCTACGCGAATCCCGCTTCAGATGAGAGCCCGGAAGTGGAGCAATTCACCTACTTCGACCAGGCGGACGGATTCTTGAAGACGGTGCGCTACATCGAGGCGATCCGAAAGCGATTGTCGCCAGAAACGAAAACCACGATAGACGAACTCGGCGTCATTTCCGCCGATGACGGAGGGCAAAACGAACCGGGTCACGTTACGAAACCGATTGAAAACTCATACTGGAACCTGGCCGGGGCACTGTATGCCTATCTCTTCGGGGAGATGACGAAAATGGGTATCGACGTCGCGGGCGAGTCACAGCTCGTCGGCTTTCCCACGCAATATCCGAGTGTCTCGATGGTTGACTGGAACCATGGTAAGCCGAACGCGCGGTTCTGGGTTCTAAAACTTTTGCATGACAACCTCGGACCCGGCGACAAGATCGTGGAGATCGCGGACGACAATCCTTACGTCTATGCTCTCGCCTTTACGACGCACGATGGCAAACGGCGGGTTCTGCTCGTCAACAAGAGGGATCGGAAGTTTGAAGTCTCAGTTGCGGGCGCGGCCGCCGGGCAGGTCTGTTTCGTAGATCAAACCACGAGTTTTCAGCCGCCGGCAACAGCGAAATTAAGCAGCGACAGTTTGACGTTAGGGGGATATTCAGTAGCCGTCGTGACGCTGCCCTAATCTCGTTCCGAACTATGTTCGCTTCATTATGGCTTGCTACCGGGCAGTTCCCGTGATTGACGGGACTGAACTGTTACGGGTGCGGCCAAAGTTTCCAGCTGATCGATGTCGAATTCCTTATAAAGATCCAGGCAAAAAAGTTCCGGAGCCTGGGCGTAGGTGATCGGCTTGTCTAGTAGGTAACTGAAACTGCGAATCCCGTCACGCACGGTAATTTCTGAAAACAGATCAGGCTCGAGCGCGGCTGCCACCAGCGCCGCTGCCTGATTCCTGATACCACTCACTTCCAGTCGAACCTTCGCATTCCCGGATTTCTGTTCGGCCCAGCGCGCGATGCGGATGAGTTGCGCCGCTTGCAGGCCCATGGGACGTTCGCCTAGCCCGCCCAGCATTTGCGCAAACTCAAATGTATCCTTGCCCTTCCACGCAGACCCGGTGAACATCAGGTCGAGGGCGAGCACCTGCTCGCCGCGGCTGAAGCGTTGCGCTACAACATCGGCACCGGCGCTTCTGCCATCGTCATGCAGCACAATGGTCACCGGCGCGGTGTCTGAGCTTTGCAGGATCGATCGCAACCAGATCCCATTCGCGCTCAAACCGTTGTTGAGTTGAAATAAATAAGAAATCGATTGCACGTCCCGGCTCTTGGTCATCGCCGTGGGCCAGGGATCTTGCAATTCAACCGGCTGATACCGGACGATCTCTCGGAGTTTGCTGCGCTCCGAGGTTACCCAGGCCGCTCTCTCCGAAGCTGCGGTTGGGATCGGACTCCGCGTAATCTCACGGCCCAGTTGGCGGGCGAGCCCGAGTATCGTCAGATTGTCTTCCGGCAACGGGGTGACTAACTCTTCATAGCTGCGTACCTCCGCGGCGACACCTGCCTCATCGGAAATCGGGGGAAGGCCAAAGTGTTTGGTGAAGAAACTGTAATCGGCCATCCGGTTGTCGAGTTGATAATTGTGATCCCCCGGATCCCGATTCTCATGCCAGTTAAGGTTGTCGGCCTTGCCGTAAAGAGCGAAGAACGGTTGGATCGCATCAAAGATCCGGGGCTTGGCCAGGCTTGCCCGAAAACAGCAGTCGTCTTCCCCGTTGTAGGTGAGCAATATCGGCCGCGGAGCCATTAATGCAACAAGGTAGGGATAGTCGGAACCTCGCAGAAAATCCGACGCTGACTGCTCGATGTCGCCCATGTCCCCGAAGTCCTTCGCCTCCACACGCGAGGTCGTCGACGCGAATCCGGCAACCGGATTCGATGCCTTGACGCGCTCATCCAGGGAACTCAAAACAATCGTCTGCCATCCCCCTCCAGAAAGCCCCGTCATTCCGATTCGTTTTCGATCTACATGGGGGTGAAGGTAGAGATAATCGAGCCCCCGGCGCATTTCCAGGTAAAACACACCCACGCCATTGGCTCCGGCCAAATCCAGAGAAGCAGCGAACGAATGATCGTTGCCCTCTTTGCTGAGCTCGCCAAACCCGAACCACTCCAGGTTCAGCGCCAGGATTCCGTGCTTGGCGAAAGTGATACACCGCTTTTGCTTGAACTCGTAGGAGTACCCTAGCGGACCGTCGTGCCCAGCCACGCTCAGAATCGCGGGCACGGTTCCGTCGAGGTGCTCCGGTTCATACAGAAGACCGGAAGAATAAAACCCTGGGACAATCTCAAATCGCAATTTTCGGATGCGATACCCGTGTCCCGTCTCAATCACGCCCCGTTCTTCGAACTTCGACGGCGAGTCGACCCACTGCTTGGGCCAACCATGGAACACCACGTCATTCACCAAGTGCCGTCGCAACTGGTCCGCCATCGCAGTCCATTCTGCGGGCGTGGCCGGCACTTTCGGCAGCGGTGCGATCCCTTGAACAATATGCTGGCGCATCTGGAAGTCCGCCACCGCCGGAGACACAATCTCGTCCTTTAGTACCTCGCCTATGTGCACTGACTCGCCTTGTGACCACGCCAAGCATGACTGCAGGCAAATCAAAATGCTAACCGCGTAGATTGGTTTGGAGAATCTTCGTTTCGAACCGGCCACTGAGTCTCCTTCGTGCACAAGATGGTCCTCGCCTCAAGCGGCTCGACGCGTCGTCCCAACTCGTAGTCTCTTCAGGACGATTCAATAACAGACTGCTCCACGAGTGTCAATTCAATTTCGAAGACGGCAAACTGAAAGCTCAAAAAGACGACATTTCCAGGTTCGCGCTAACCGATTATTCCGGCTTTAATTCGTAACTTTTGAAACTCTACTTGCAAAAACTTTTGGTAGACTTTGCATGCCAATATCACAGACCACCGTGCCCGGCAATCCATGCCCTCACGAACCCTAAATTTGGCTGTAATGATACCGACGCTCTCCCTCTTGTCTCTGGTCGGAGGGGTAGGTCCGAACGGTCTTCGGAACGGCGGATTCGAGTCCTCAACTCCCGGCGAGTTCTGGCAGGTCGACCCTTCGGAAGCAAAGCAGGCTTTTTCCATCAGCTTGGACCGAACAGACGCCAAGGAAGGACAGCAAGCGTTGCTGGTGACGGCGGATCAGCCGGTTCATCTCACACTGCGCCAGGAAGTCTTTCTCCCGGTCGGAACACTTTGGCGGCTGACGGGGTGGGAGAAATCTGCGGTGTCACCGGTTTCGAGCGCTGATAATGCCTCGGCTGATCTTAGCCTTGATCAATCCGGCGTCGGTCAATCTGAACCCGGACCGCGGTTTGGGATTGAAGCACAAGTGGGAGATCAAGGATTCGCTCATCCCGCAGCGAACTTCGGGGAATGGCAGCAGGAAAGCTTCTTGTTCCGTGTTCCCTCACCCGGCCGAATAACCGTGGCTCTGAATGTATTCAACAACCAAAGCGGCAAAGTCTGGCTGGATGACATCCGGCTCGAACCTGTTCCGGAACCAGCACAAACGGAATCGGTGACAATTTCAGACGAGCGCCTCAGCAAACGTCCTATCGATCTGAAGCAGGGTGGGCAATTCATCGAACCACTGTGTGACGTTATGCCTTCTTTGATCGCACAGCAGGTGCGGTCGACCAGCTTCGAAGAAGAAACGCCTTGGAATTATGCATACAAGACCGAGGTCGACAAGCCGTATCGTCCCTGGTATCCGGACGGTGCGGTGCACGTTGCGACTTATTCTTTTGACACGAATAACCCATTCAACGGCAAGCGCTCGCAAAAGATCGAATTGCCGCTGGCAAACACCTGGGCGGGCATTTCTCAAGACGGGTTCTACTTGGAAGCTGGACACAGCTATCGCTTCCGGCTGCACATGCGCAGTGCGGGCAACGTTGCGGTTCGCGCGTTTCTACACGGAAACGGTGGCACGATTGCCGGCCCAGTACGGCTCGGACGCGCAACCACCGAGTGGAAGGCGGCCGAGGTGGTTCTGTCCGCGAAACGCAGTGCGAGCAATGCCACGCTCACCATTCAGTTTGAGGGCCCCGGAACACTCTGGCTGGACCGTGTGTTTCTCATCGATGCGAACGCGGTCTTGGGTCTCTGGCGTCCCGATGTAGTCAAGGTGCTTAAAGCCATGAATGCGGGGGTAGTGCGTTTTGGCGGGAGCACCATCGAGGAGTTTGAATGGAAGGATACGGTTGGCAACTGGGATACACGCGCTCCTTTCCCGGACGACCCGTGGGGCGGCTTGCAGGAGAATTTTGTTGGAGTCGAAGAGTTTGTTCAGTTGGTGCAACATGTGGGCGCTGAGCCTCTGATTTGCCTGCGCTGGACCGGAAGGACCCCGCAAGACGCGGCGAATGAAGTGGAATACTTCAACGGCAGCACCGAAACCGAATGGGGCCAGATGCGCGCGAAGAATGGCCACCGCGAACCCTACCATGTGAAGTACTGGGAAGTCGGAAACGAAGTGGGCGGACCGGAATACGACGCATCGCTGCCTGCCTTTACCGACGCCATGCGGAGGGTAGACCCGTCCATCAAGATTTCCTCGTCTTATCCATCCCCTAACACCGTGCGCATTGCAGGACGAGGACTCGACTATTTGAGCCCGCATCACTATTCGGTGGGAGACCTGAACGGAACCGAGGAGGATCTGCGGCGGCTGCGAAACGAAATTAAGCAGGACGGAAATGGAAAAGACATCCGGTTATCTGTCACTGAATGGAACGCCACCGGCGGCGAATGGGGACTGAAGCGCGGCATGTTGCAGACGTTGGGCAACGCCCTGGTCTGCTCCCGCTATCAGAATATGATGCACCGCTACAGTGACCTGGTGGAGATCGCGAATCTTTCGAATATGTCAGACAGTTTAGGCGGAGGACAGCTGCAGCCGGGACCGGGATGGCTCTACAAGATTCCCAGTTACGACACGCAGGGCCTATACCAGCGAGGGGCTGGATCGTTTCCGCTCGGGCTGGAGCGTAGCAGCGCTCTTTCCTTTTACCTAAGAGAGCCCGATCTGGATGCAACCCTGAGCGAAGACGGAAAAACACTTCGAATTTACGGAGTGAATTCCACTTCGGTGCCGCGCAGTGTCAAATTCACGCTTCCGTCACGCTTTGGTCCAGTCGAGGCGGCGGAGGTTTTTGTGGTCGCGGATAGCAATCCTGTGGCCGATTCAGAGGCGATGAACTCGCGGGACGATCCCCACCGGGTTGCCCTCCAGAGGAAAAAAACAGACCTCAGGGGACGCGAATTCGAATATCGCTTCGCGCCTCTTGCGGTCACATTACTGGAACTCCAACTCACGAACAAGAAATAACGGGGCAGCGGCTCTAGATTTCTTGTAGTTTCTTGCGTATTTCTCGAGCCGGCGCAAACCCGGTGTTCCTCCGGAACAAAGGACAAAAAATGCAACCAGAAAGGTTGATTGGTTCTCTATGCCCCACGGCCGGTATTGAATGCTGGTTAGTCAAATTCCATGCAGCGTTAATCATCTTGTGTATTGCGATTGCGCCGAGCATCGCCGCCAGAGCACAAACAGCCGCCACCGCAACCGTAGTCAAATCCGACCAGCCCCCACTGCCAAGTTGGTTGAAATCTGGAACAGTTCGTTTTGCGCGGTTTGACGGAGGTGCCATCGAAACCCAGAAGACGTTGCGATCAGAATGGGCGGCGCAATTCACATTCCAGGATCGCGAGATCCTGGCGAATTTGTACGGACAGCACGCGGATCGCATGATCGATCTATTGGTTCAGGCAAAAGTCAATTTCGTTTGGGTTACCTACAGCGTGGGATATTCCTGGCACGATGAGGAAGCCCAACGTGTCGCGGTAAAGGAACTCGTCAAGAAACTGCATGCACATGGTATCAAGGCGGCCGCCTACGTCTGCGCTATCTCGATCTTCTGGGAAAGCATGTTCAAAGACGATCCCCAATCCGTGAGATGGATCACGGTAGGAAACGATGGGATTCCCTACAGGTATTCGGACGGGCACGACGCCATGCGTTTTGTGGCTGATATTGAGAGCCCCGGCTGGGTCGAATATCAAAAGCGTCGAGTGGGCGCGATCATCGACGATGGTCTCGACGCGATATTCTTCGACAATCCTTTTCTTGATTCCCATCCTAGTGAGCCAGACAGCGTCGCTCATTTCTTTGATCAGCTCTTGAGCTACGCCCGCCGCGAAAAAAAGTCAGACATCCCATTCTTCACCAACCTTGGACTTTATCCCCCGTTCAACGTTCTGAATCGGCAAATGGATTTCATATTCACAGAAGGATGGGCTGAACCGGGAGCATGGGACAATCATTGGGAAGTTTCTAACATCCGCCGTGATCGTCTGGTAAAAGGGCTGAATCCGGGCGCGAAGCCAATCGTTTCGGAATACTCCCATTTTCAAAAAGGCGACCGCAGCACTTCCTACCTGGGAGCAAGATCAGAAAAACTGGCGATTGCGGAAGCGGCCGCGTTCGGCACCTCCTATACATGGGACATGGAAGGTCCATTCGACACGGCCCTGGTTACGAAAAACCCGAAAGCTCTGGAATCTTGGGCGGCGATCAGCCAATACAACGGATTCCTGGAGGACCACCCCGAGATCTACACCGATGCCGTGAATGTTGCGCCCTTGGCCGTCCTTCTTCCAGACCTAAATCCCGACTTTGATTGGCCAGGAGACGCAACACGGCTGGACTTCCTGGCTAAGAACAGCGTGCTGGGAGATTTCAGGTTCGCGAGCCGCATTACGAAGAAAGAGCTGGCCGCTTATCGAGGAGTGATTGTTCCTACGTATGCGTCTCTATCAGCGGAGCAGAAAGATATGATTCACGACTATCAGAATAGCGGGGGCAAAGTCTCTATCTTCGCCGAGACATCCGCCGCAACTGGCTTGAATGGAGATATCTTGCATCCTTCCGAAAAAGATCCGATGACGGCCAAATCGGCGGAAGCGCAGGTCTTGGCAGAAATCAATTCTCTCGCGCCCGATGCAACCCATGTCGAACTGGAAAATGCCGCCTCGCATGTCCTTGCCAACGTCACTTCAGTGCGCGATGGAAGAGCACTCGTCATCCACGTGCTCAACTACGGGCAAACCCCAGCCGGAGAATTGAAACTGAAGCTTGTCGTGGGAAAAGAATTCCTGACACTCATGGGACGGAAGCCGTCTCTTTTCTCCCCTGACACGAAAAGTTCAGGATTCCAGAAAGTGCAATGGAAGGGCTCGACACTGGAAGCGACGATACCCTCCCTCGACAGTTACTCCGTGGTCGTCGTGCAGTGAGCTCGCCACTACCCTGCTGCCGAAGCCCGTTGAGAACTCTTGGTGGAGGTGGCTAAGCGCGGCAAATTCAGAATCCGCCTCGCCCGTTGCCCACACCTACTGGTTGACTCCGCTGGCGAGAAACCCTCCATCCACTGCAAGAATGGTTCCCGTCACGAAACTCGCAGCTTTCGATGCCAGAAAAACAGCTCCGCCTACCAACTCTTCCAATCTGCCGAAACGCTTCATCGGAGTCCGCATCAAGAACTCCTGCCCTCGCGGAGTTCCATCGAGAAGTTGCGAATTGAGCGCCGTCCGGAAAACTCCGGGCATGATCGCATTCACGCACACCCCGGATCCTGCCCATTCGACAGCCATAGTTTTAGTCAGAGACGCGAGCCCCGCCTTGCTGGCGCTATAGGCGGCCACTTCATAAAGAGCAAGGTAAGACCCGAGGGATGCGATGTGAATGATTCGGCCGTAGCGGTGATCCACCATGTGGCGGCCAAAAATCTGACCGGCACGCAAAGCGCCCGTCAGGTTCGTTTCAAGAATCTCGTTCCATTCCCTTTCATCCGTTTCCAGGATCGGCGTGCGCTTGGTACGGCCAGCGGCGTTGACCATGATGTCCACCTTGCCAAAAGCCTTCACCGCGGCATCGAGCAAGCCCTGAAGCGAGGCACGATCCGTCACGTCCGACGTTACTCGCAGGCTGCGGCGGCCGAGCGCCTCGATCCGCCGTGCGGTGCTTTCCACCTGTTCGGCGCGGCGTGAGGTAGGGATCACATCGGCACCAGCTTCGGCCAGTCCGCAGGCGATAACCTGTCCGATGCCCGAAGTCCCTCCGATCACCACGGCCACCTGACCGTCTAACTCCAAGCCTGCATATCCCATTTTTGCTCCTGGAAATCGTCCGGCGCTGGGCCGTCATGAACTGTTTATTCCGTAATTAGTTGGACCCAATCTACTTTGGTCCAGCCTATGCAATCTATTTGACTTGCATTCCACCTAAAGCACAGAACGACAAAAACGTAGCTGAGCGGGGAGGATGGACGCCCATCCCTTCTTGGCCGCCATTATACTAACCGAGTCTGCCCATCCTCGAAGGCCGGGAGCCGATCGATAAGGCTTGTCCTGCACGCTCGCGGATAGAAGCGACTGCCGAAGCAACTCTCCAGCAAACGGTAGGGCCTTCTCATTTACCCAGGGCGCGCGATCAGAACTTTTGCTTTTTCGAATCGTCATAAACTTTGATCCAGTGACTACGCACCATTGCCCTGGTCTGTTTCCCATTGGAGTTGGAGATGATCAAGTTAGAGGCTTGTACCGGCATGTGGCAGTCAACGCATCCTGACACTATTTTTTCTTTCAATGTTCCGTACTCCCCACAATTTTCTGGTCTATGGCATTCCAGGCAGCGCGCAGAAAACGTCGCAGCATCCCGTTGTCTCTGATGAACGTCGTGACAAGTGGAGCAGACAAGACTTGTCGACGATTGATAGCACCGGCTCATCTGCAAAAGCGCAACCTGATTACCATGAACGTCCACGGTCGCGACTGGGTTGGGCTGGTCGCGGCTGTAGTATTTATCCAGAGGTTCGCCCGGAAGATAGGAGAATGCGGCGGTCTGCGGAAATCGGCGGCCGCCATGACACTGCGCGCAAACTTCGATCTGCCTTTCCCGGCTCAACTTTGCCAAAGGGACGATATTTGCTCCGGAAGTTTTTCGTGACATCGATTCCACATGCTCGCGCGCCGGCCCGTGGCAGCGTTCGCAAGAAATCCCCAACACCAACGTGTCAGGTTTGTACTGATTTGAGGATGCCAGCGGACTGACCGGCATCGCATAGGTCACATGGCACTCCAAACATCGCGGAACCACCGGCCGTTCAAATTTCGCAGCGCCATCCCGGTATCCCGGGCTGTTGACCCACGAAGCCAGATCCGTCCAATACGAAACGGGAAGCTGAAACAGCTGATCGCCCTTCCAGTACAGATACGTCTGACCCACCCTCCCGGAACCGATAACAATGTCAATTCGCTCCGTGTGCTCGGTGGCGCCTCCTCCGGGAAGCGTTGAAACAGCAGTTTCGTAGAACCCTTCCGGTTTAGATTCCATGCGGAAGTGCAAATTGGGGTTGGATGTTTTCAGAATATTTTCGTGTTCGGCAAAAGAACCGAGAATGGATTCCACGCTCGGCGCTCGCGAAGTCAGCTTATGGGCCGTTTTGTAATACCTGTCGATTATTTCGGCGTGACACGCGCGACAAGCTTCGTCTCCTGCATAGCTCCGCGGCGCTTGCGGCCCTGGCGCTGCGTGAACGCTTAAAACCCGGCCGGCCAGGAGAAAACTCAAAATAAGGATTCTCTTGCCAGACCTCGAAAGCATCAGTAGCACAACCTCCGGGTCTCCGCATTCTATCCGCGAATCGCTCAGCCGCAAACCACGAAAAACAGCCAATTGCCTAACCGCATAGAGAATCTGCTCGCGGGCGTCTCGAACCGCCTATACTCTTGCCGAACACCGGCTCCAAGGAGAGATGGTCCATGAACCGCAGAGAACTGGTGAAACTTGCTCTGACGCAGTCCGCACTCGCTGCGTGGTCGTCCAAAACTTCAGTGAACGCTCGAACCAAGAATGTTCATGCTCCGCTGACCCTGCAGAACGCTTATTTTGAGCTGCAGCTCGAACCAGGCACCGGCCTGTCATGCAAGCTGGTGCATCGAGACACAGGCGTGAGCTTGGCGGACGGCTTTTATTCCTACTCCTTTGGAACGCCAGTCTTCGGGGATGTGCGGGAGGAGGGTGCAAGCGTGGTACTTCGAGGACGCACGGAGTATGGGGTTGATATCAGCCATCGGTTCACGGTCGACCCTGCAACGTCCTGGATCGAGGAAGAGATTGAATTGAGCAACAGCAGCGCCTTCCCCCTCGATCTCCACGATGTAAGGGCTGGTTTTGTACTCCCTGTTGTGTTCGCCGGCGACAAAGTGCAGGGTCCCTGGGCGCGGTTTGAATTCACAGCCATCCCTTTTAGGAGAGAACCCTCTGGCCATAAAGCCCAATACTCCGACTTTTCGCTGAAGCAAATTCTCACACAACAATGTTCCTCGGAACTCTGGTCAGGAGACACTACGGTGACCCCTGCCTATGCTTCCGAAGGATGGGCATGGACGGACGGCAGTCGCGGTTACCTGATCTCCAAGTTCAGCCCCGGCGGTTTGGAGTTCGCAATTCTGGATCGTATTGCCTTACCGCAGGGCGCCGCGGGATTGCGCTGGGGTGGAATCGGCATCTATCGCGGGACTCCGGAGCACGGAGCGTGGCTTCAGCCCGGCGAAAGTCACAGGTTTGGAGTAACCAGGATCACACCGTTTGATGGGGATCGGCTGCAAGGGTTTTATACCTTCCGCGCCGAGATGGAGCAGCGTGGTCTGGGCTGTCCGCGCGATTTCAATCCACCCGTTCACTGGAACGAGTTATACGACAACAAACTGTGGTGGTTGCCCGGTGAGGGCCAGAATGATCCGGAGATGCGTAAGAAGTACTACACGCTAGAGAGCATGAAGGAGGAGGCCGCCAAAGCGAAGGCGATTGGATGCGAAGCGCTCTATTTGGATCCGGGGTGGGATACCAATTTCGGTTCGAAGATCTGGGATGAGGCACGCTTGACGCCCTACAAAGCCTTTACTGCCATGCTCGCTGCGGATTACGGATTGAAATCATCGCTGCACACGCCACTGTCCGGGTGGTGCGACCCCAGTTCCTACCCTGTGGAGGCGTATCGGCTTGACCGCTTCGGAGAAAGAGCTGCTTGGGACCGCTCGATTGGAATCGCAGACGCCGTCCTATGCGGCGCATCAGAACAATACCTTGCCGAGACTGCGAAACGACTCAAAGCACTGGCCCGGGACGGTGCGGTTTTTTTTATGTTTGATGGCACCGCCTACCGCGAGGAGTGCTGGGACGCGAACCACGGACACAAAGTGCCGGCCAGACTCGAAGAGCATTGCCAGGCCACTTGTCGCCTGGCGGGCCTGGTGCATGCCGAATTCCCAAACGTGCTCATCGAGATGCATGATCCAGCTGCCGGCGCAGGGCCCCAACGCAACTGCCCGATTTATTACGGTTACGGTCCGTGCTTTGATGGTCAGGGGAGCTGCCCAGCGCCTGGTTTCGATACCGTTTGGGCCTTTGAATTGATGTGGAAGCCGATGGAAAATCTTCTGAACGGCCAAAGCATCGCCCTCTATTACTACAATTTGGCATACAGCATTCCGCTTTACATTCACATCGATCTGAGAACGGATAACCAAAACGCGATCGTGTTCTGGTGGAACGCTTCCACCTGCCGCCACTTGGGAATTGGCGGCACGCATCCTGATGAAGCGGTTCGCCAGGCCCACACACAAAGCATGGCCAAGTACCGGCAGCTGAAGCGTTACTTCACCTCGGGTGTTTTTTACGGGATCGACGAACAAATCCATGTCCATTCCGTCCGTGACCGAAAGAGCGCCGTCATGAACTGTTTCAATCTCGACGACCGTCCCGTGGAACGGGAGATCCGTTTCGATCCAAAGCGACTTGGGCTATCGCCGGACAAATCTTATGAATTCTCAGGAGCTACGTTTTCCGAGGAGGCTGGCGATGCGTATGTTGGCGTGGTCCGCATCCCCGCCCGCGGACACATTCTCGTTGAGGTACAGTAAAGCGCGTCCGGAACCATGATGGTTCCAACATCCGACTCTGCCCAATTAAATGTCAACCCGCGCCACCTTTTCGCCCTGTCAAACGCAGCATCCGCGTGCGCCCAGCCGCCGAGCAGTCTTGCGCAGCCTTGCCTTGCTGTGCGGAAGTGAATTGGCGAGACGAATCACGCCGTGGTATCTACGCGCAGAATCGGCGACCGTGGTGCCGACGAGGAAGGGTAAATCTCAAGCCAAGTTTCGAGTTGGCCGGTTCTACAAAATTTATGACCCGTCGCGGGGAGAGACGCAACGGTGGTACATCAACGACCACACCTTCATCCGCGCAGCGGATCGTCAATGGCACCTGTTTGGTATCACTCATCCAGAGCCTGCAAATCCCTTGGAAGAGAAATTTTTCGCGCACGCAACCGCGCCGGAACTTACAGGCCCGTGGACCAGGCAGCCAGCGATTCTGCACTTCGCTCCAAAACTGGGAGAGACTTTAGTTTGGGCGCCTTATGTGTTCGAGCACGACGGTGTCTACTGGATGTTCTACTGCGCGGGCGGTGCAACCCATGAGCAATATCGCATTCACCTGGCGACCTCATCCGATCTTTTCGAATGGAAACGCCATCCAGATAACCCGATGATCGTCGACGGTTACGATGCACGGGACCCGATGGTCATGAGATACCAGGATCAGTGGATCTTGTACTACACCGCGACCAGTGATCCCACGGGAGGACACCATACAGTGATGGCAGTGATCAGCACTGACTTAATTCACTGGTCCAACAAGAAAACGGTGTTCCTCGATCCCGCCATCGGCAAAGAAGGCGGACCGACGGAATCGCCGTTCGTGGTGGCGCACAAGGGAAAGTATTTCCTGTTTGTATGTACTAACCGTGGATACAACCAGACGGCGGTGTATGGGAGTGATAACCCGTATCATTGGGATTCTGCAAATCGGATTGGCTCATTTCGCGCCCACGCGGCTGAGGTGATTCAGACGCCGGAAAAGTGGTTTGTCTCCCGAGCGGGCTGGGGCCAGGGCGGCGTTTGGCTTGCGGAGTTTACCTGGAAAGATTAAAGCCGCAAAAGCTACTTCTCGATTTCAATTCGTCAGCTTTTCGATGTACGCAGTAAACGGCTCGACGTTAATGTCCGCGCCCTGAGATCGAGTCGCCCCACTCCCGTTGGTCAGCAGCACTGCGTGGCTGGCGGCGGCGAAACCCTGAGGAGCCAGATCCAATGTGATTTTTTGTGCTGTGGCTGACATATTCAACACCACAAGCACTGCTTCGTTGTTGAACCGACGCAGGAACGAAAGCACGTTCGGGTTATTTTCATCCAAAGGAATGTATTCGCCTTCGAGCAACGCTTTTTCGTGATGACGGAGATCGAGAAGCCGCTTATAGAAGTTCAGGATCGATGCGGGATCAGCCGACTCGGTGGCAACATTGTGAGTGCTCGCGCTTGGCGGCACGGGCAGCCACGGTTTTGCTTTGCTGAAGCCGCCATTGACATCGGCAGTCCACTGCATGGGAGTGCGTTCTCCGTCGCGGCCTTTCTCGGTGGGCCAGCCGATCTTACCCTGCGGGTCGCGCACATCCTCTTTGCTTTTCGGGTCGTTGTTCTGCATCCCGATCTCCTCGCCGTAGTACAGAATCGGGCTCCCGCGAAGAGTCAGATAGAGCGCGGCCATAAGCTTAGCGATGGCGTCATCATGTAACCCGTCGCCGTAGCGATTGTAAGAACGGGGCATGTCGTGATTCCCAATCAGAAACACCGGCCAGCCACCGGAAGCGTTGACGGACGCGATCTGTTTGCGGAATTCGGCGGGAGACAGCTTATCAACGGTGGCGAACATCATATCCATAGGCAACTGCAGTTCGCTGCTGTGATCACCGTAGTAATGTTTCAGCTCATCGATCGATGAAGTGTAGGTCTCGCCAATGAGCACCGCGTTATATTCGTCGGCCACTTTGCGAAGTCCGCGAAGCACGCCGTGCACCTCAGGCAGTTTCTGGTTGTATTTCTCGTCCATGTTGGGACGGCCAAACGTGTCGGTGCCTGCAGCAAATGGATTGTCGGTGAGCTTCGGATCTTCGAACAACGAGTCCACAGCATCCAGGCGGAATCCGGCGACTCCGCGTTTGTACCAAAAGCGCGTGACGTCGAACATGGCCGCTTCGACGGCGGGATTTCTCCAGTTCAGGTCGGGCTGCTCCGGATAAAAGTAGTGGTAATAGTATTGCTGTGTGGTTGCGTCGAAGGTCCAGGCAGAGAGACCGAAGGTCGAAACCCAATTATTCGGCGGCCGACCGGGGCCGCGCCCATCGCGCCAGATGTACCAATCCCTGTGAGCAGAAGTGCGCGAGCTCTTCGAATCCTGAAACCACTTGTGCTGATCCGACGTGTGATTGGCGACGAAATCAAGAAGGATGCGAATGCCACGTTTATTGGCCTCGGCGAGCAGGCGGTCGAAATCCTGCAGAGAGCCGTACATAGGATCGATATTTTCGTAATCCGAGATGTCGTACCCGAAGTCCACTTGCGGCGATGGAAAGCATGGCGTGATCCAGATCGCATCGACGCCGAGCTCTTTCAGATAGTCGAGCTTCGATGTAATGCCGTTCAGATCGCCGATCCCGTCGCTATTGCTGTCCGCGAAACTGCGCGGGTAGAGCTCATAGAAAACGGCGCTTTGCCACCACGGGTGCCCCTGGGCATCGCTCGCCTGCGATTGCCCCTCGAGTTGCGCAGGTAGCGCGGCGGCGAGCGCCAAGATAGACACGGCGAGCTTTTTGTAGAGTCGTCGATGCACGGGAGGCTTCAGTTATAGCGGCAGACCAATCCGTTTGCAACAGAATCCGCCGCCAGTACAAAATCTTTGCCAGGTACAAAGTTGTTCATGAACAACACCGGAAAGGCACACCCAGCACTTAGGACGAGCTGATAATCTTAAGACTCGGGGACAACCAAAATGTTGAGGCTGGCAAAGGTTTGTACTTTAGCGGCATTCGGCCTGAGCTTTCTTGCAAGCGCACCGGCGCAGGAACACGTTCTGCAAAGCTTGATGGAGCCGCACGACTATGTGCAGAAACGCGCGTCAAGCTACGATCGCTCCGGAGGAAATGCGGATTATCGTGAGATCAAGCCCGGGGACACACTCACGTTGCTTGATGAATCCGGGCCTGGGATCATCACGCATATCTGGATCACGATCGCTTCGCCCGAGAAATTTCACCTGAAGAAACTCGTCCTGCGAATGTATTGGGACAATGAGCCGACGCCGAGCGTGGAAACCCCCATTGGAGATTTTTTTGGCCTGGGCTTGGGAGACTACTACCGATACGAGTCCATTCCTCTCGCCGTGGGCTCCGACATGGCGTTGAATTCTTTTTTCTGCATGCCATTTCACGCGCATGCGCGGGTCACGGTAACGAATCAAGGGAACGAGGCGGTCGATCACTTTTATTTCAATCTGGATTATCAGGCTTACCACAAAGCGCTGCCCCCACAGACGATGTATTTTCACGCCCAGTACCGCCAGGCCGCGCCGGCGCACGGCTGGGACAACCATTGGGCAAACAATTATGTCCCGGCGATTGAAGGGAAGAAAAACCTCGACGGACGAGACAATTACGTATGGCTGGAAGCAAGCGGCCGCGGGCATTTTGTCGGTGTGACGATGTCGGTACTGCAGAATCAGGACGGCTGGTGGGGCGAAGGCGACGACATGTTTTTCGTCGACGGTGAGGAAATGCCCTCAATCAATGGCACCGGATCGGAAGATTATTTTCTGGGCGCGTGGGACTTCGGCGACCACCCGTTTGCGTATGGTTCGTTTGGCGCGCCAGTCAAGGGAGACGAGGTCGCCGGGAGTCATTCTTCGGTCTACCGGTTCCACCTGGATTCACCGATCCCCTTCACAAAGTCTTTGAAGGCGACAATCGAACACGGCCACGCGAACCACCGGTCCGATAATTTTTTCTCGGTTGCGTATTGGTACCAATTGGAGCCACACGGCTCCTTCCCGCCGCTGCCGCCCGTTGAGGAGAGGCTGCCGAGAATTTACCCAGTGGGAGGGCCGGGAAATGCTGGCAAATCAGGGCCGCCCTGAGCATGTTTTGTGTAGTGCAACCATGCAAAATGTTGATGTGGCGTTGTCGTCCACAAAGTCGGCCATTCATTGCCATTCCAGGTCTGCGAAAGGATTCGAACAAGACGAAAGCGAGACGAAAAATTGGGCTGCGCCTAGCTTCGCGGTTCACGATGATCCTTCCCTGATTGTGGAATCAGTCTAGGTATCCTCCTATGCACAATGGTATCCATGGCAAAGCAGTGTTGATCATTCTTCTGTCCGCTTGCTTCGTCCTCCTGCCCCGGAGCGCGGCACAGAACGACAAGAATTTGGAGCCCCTCGAAAAGTCATTTGCGAACCCGCCAGATAACTGCCGCATCATGATGCGTTGGTGGTGGTTCGGCCCTGCCGTCACGAAACCTGAATTGCAGCGAGAACTCGAGCAGATGAAGGCTGAAGGAATTGGTGGAGTCGAAATCGCCACGCTCTACCCTCTCGCGCTCGATGACCCAAAAACCGGCTTTCACAACCAGCAGTTCCTCTCCGATGAACATCTCGACGCGATTCGCTTCGTTGCGGCATCGGCTAGAAACCTCGGCTTACGCGTTGACATAACCTTGGGAAGCGGTTGGCCTTTTGGAGGCCCTCATATTCCGGTGACCCAAGCTGCTGGGATGTTACGGGTGGAATCGATTCCAGTTTCGACGCGAGCGGACTCGATCGCGGTGCCCGACATATCGGCTGGGGAGCGATTGATCGCTGCGTTCCTGGCTCCCGTTACAAATGGTCAGCTCTCACTGCGCGATGCAAAGCAGGTATCAAAGATCGTAAATGGCCGTCTGCTGATATCTCCGCCGCAGTCAGTCACGAATGATGTGATTTTCTTTATATCGAGCCGAACCGGAATGACGGTAAAGCGCCCCGCAATTGGTGCCGAGGGTTTCGTGCTCGACCACTACGATCGAAGTGCCATCGAAACCCATCTGCATGCGGTAGGAGACCGGTTGCTAGAAGCGTTTGGCAATCAGCCTCCTTATGCAGTTTTCAGCGATAGCTTGGAGGATTACGGATCCAATTGGAGTGGTGATCTTATGAAGGAATTTCGCGACCGGCGCGGATATGATCTCACTCCCTACTTGCCGGCGCTGATCGGCGACGCCGGCCCGCTCACGTCTTCTGTCCGCCATGATTGGGGAAGAACTCTCACAGAGCTTGCGAACGAGCGTTTTCTTGCTCCAGTGCATACCTGGGCGCACCAGCACCATACATTGTTCCGGTCTCAAACCTACGGTTTTCCGCCCGTCACCCTCTCCAGCAACCGATATGCTGATCTTCCAGAAGGCGAAGGCAAAGCATCCTTGCTGATGTGGCGGGAATTCTCCGACGTGCGTTGGGCAGCATCGGCTGGCCATCTCTTCGGCAGGCCTGTGATCTCGTCGGAAACATGGACGTGGTTGCATTCCCCGGCATTTCGCGCCACGCCTCTGGACCTGAAGGCGGAAGCCGATCTTCACTTCCTGCAAGGGATCAACCAACTGGTCGGGCACGGCTGGCCATATTCCCCTCCAGAAGCTGGCGAACCCGGTTGGCGAATGTACGCCGCGGCCGCCCTCAACGCGCACAATCCATGGTCATTCGTGATGCCCGATTTGACCCGTTACCTGCAGCGCGTCAGCTTTGCGCTTCGTCAGGGAAAGCCCGCCAATGATGTCGCTCTGCTCTTGCCGAATGACGATGTGTGGTCAACATTCTCGGCCCGAAGCGATTCCATAAATCCGGTTATAAGCCAGGCCGGATTCAACACCGTCGGTTCAACTTTCAGCATCGATGAATCGTTGGATCATTCCCTGGTGAACACGGTCCTTCCACAAGTTCTCGATTCAGGATTCAATGTGGACTTCATCGACGCCGATGCGATTGACACGGTGGGCATTCCGTACGCGGTGTTGATTCTTCCGGCCATTGACCGCTTACCGCTTGCGACCTATCGGAAAATCGAAGAGTACGCGCGGCACGGCGGAATTGTGATTGCCGCACACAGCTTGCCCTCCACAGCGCCGGGTCTGATTGGAGCAGAGTCGGAGGGCCCACAGATTCGGGAGATCTCGCAACGCCTCTTCCGCGCGAACGATGCCGCAGGGCACTTCATCCCCGATGACAAGCAACTCGGAATTGCTCTCGCAACCTATCTCGCCCCCGATGTGATTCTTTCTCCAAAAACGCCAAGAATCGGGTTCATCCATCGAAAGCTGGCGGTTGGAGATTTGTATTTCATTGCGAATACCAGCAATCAGTCACACCATGTGCAGGTGACATTTCGTCACGCCGCGAAGAAGGCTGAATGGTGGGACCCGTTCACCGGCGAGATATCTCCCGTGAAAAACCCCTCATCCGTCGACATCGATTTCCAGCCTTACGAGTCAAGACTGATCCTGTTCACGGATTCAGCGGCTCAGCCCGAAGAAAGGCAGCCGCCTTTGCGCGCTCCTTCAAGAACGGTTGAGCTCTCAACGGATTGGAATGTGACATTCAGCGGGACGAATCAAACGATCACCATGCCCAGGCTTCGTTCCTGGAGTGAAGATCAAAATTTCGAATACTATTCCGGTGAGGCTAGCTACCTTAAGACCTTCGACCTATCTGCGCAGGATCTGAATTCCGGAACGAGTGCCGTGCTTGATTTCGGACCAGGTACGCCGATCGAGGAGCCAAACCCGCTTCCTCGGTTCAGCATGAAGGCTTATTTTGAGGGCCCCATCCGTGATGCCGCTGAGGTTTATGTCAACGATAAGCGCGCCGGTTCCGTATGGCATCCGCCGTACACAATCGATATCACCAGATTTCTGACCGCCGGAACAAACAGCCTGCGCGTCGTTGTGGGCAATACCGCCATCAACTCGATGGCCGGCCGTGCGCTTCCCACTTACCGATTGCTCAATGAACGATATGGTGAGCGGTTCATGCCTCAGGACATGGCAAACCTACGGCCGCTGCCCTCTGGAATTCTGGGAAGCCTACAGCTGATCCTGGCGCAGACTCCGAAATAAAAGGGCGCCGCGTCGGCGGCGGGCGCTCGTCGCATCGGTTTTGTTGGATCGAGGCACACCTCTGCACATTACGATCAGCACGGATTTTTGAGTTCTCAGCCAGTCAGAGACCAGGTCGACATCGGCCCGCCGCTTCACTTGCCAACCCGTGCCTTTACCCTTCAATCCTACCCAACGACAGCCGCTTACATAGCGCAACCGCTCCGCGAAAATTCTTTCAGCCGAATGATCAAATTCGCGGCCAATTTGCGCTGACATATACAGGAGGTAGAACTCAGATTCCCGAGCTTCTTCTTCGAAACGGAGAACTTATGCAAGACCGCCTGCTTGCGTTTCTCGGACTTGGACTGCAGCTGGCCACGGGGTCGGCTTATGCCCAGAGCATCCAACTCAACCGGTAATCCTCGCGGAACTGCGTTGAGACGGAACATCCGATTTTTGGCGAGACTTGCTGGCCTCACGTCCCGGCAAGAACGAGGAGGCAATCATATCTCTTAGGCCCACTTATGAAACTCGACAAGCATGCTGAGTCGGCTGGCATGACTCATTTCACGACCGTCAATAGATTCGACCACAAATGAAAAAGGAGAAAACTTCGATGAAAAATGCGCATATTTGGATCACCACGTTTCTGTTGTTAACCGCCACCTCCCTGTACCTGCAGGCGCAGGAGCATCAGCCTCAGTTCCAGCACCACGTCCACTTCAGCGGCATAATCAACGACTTTACACCGATCACCACCGCCACCGGTACGAGTCCGTGGGAGCTTCGGGGTCTCTGGAGTTTGGCGCTGGACGAGCAATCTTCCAAAGCTCGCTTCTCCGCAACTCTGACGATGGAATTGTCCGACTTTGGACAGACAGTCGCGACGGTGAATGCAGTCCAGCGGGCGCAGCACACGCATCGCATCACGATGACAACCAATACCGTCATCTATAATCCCACCGACTGCCCTCCGGCTCCGCCTCAGACCCCTCCCTATACCGCACTCATCGAGCTCACGGGAACAGCGAACATCGAGGCGAATGGAAGTCCCGCGCCCTTTGGGTCTTCGCCGTTGCAGGTGTGCATCGCTGGCGGATCGAACACCGAGTTTTCGAATGTCACGCTGGTCTTTGCGGGATCCAGTGGCGCCGCCGGCCATTTTGGGCCACAAGCAATCCATGGTGTAGTTCGAAAGGTAGAGTAGCGACACAACCGGCAGCCAGAGTAGCCGGGAAACTCATTGACGATCTTGCAGTAACAGTTGGTGAACATGCAGGGACAGTCTCGTGAACGCGCATGGTATTACTGGTCTTCATTGGCGGAACAAAGTCTGCCTGGGCCGTTCGGCGCGATGCTGGGACAGCATCGCGCTGCCGCCCCGGCTTCCGTTCCGACGACTACGGTCGACCCTGGTTGCCCACCAGATCAATGAGAAGTATTTCCGAGTCCTCGGATAGCCGGTCAAAAACGATCCGCCTGCTATCGGGAGTGATATCAAAGGCCCGCATAACCGCGGAACTGCTCAGCTGAGTCAAACGCCGTGAACGCATGGTGCTGAGATCCAGCAACCAGAAATCCTGTTCGGCTAGAGTACCTCCCAGCATGTAAACCAATCCCGTGCCGTCTGGCAGGAAACGCGCACGCACACCTTCGCGCTGTACTCTGATCTCCGGTAACTTCGCCACCGTGCCATCCGGGTGTACAGCCAGAAGCGGCGCAAACGTGAATACCTGTGGTCCGCAATACACAATCAGGTCCCCCCGTGGAGACCACACCGGATCCAGGAAGGGACCCCTTGCAATGCGTACCGGCGCGCCAGCGTCCAGGGGTAGTTTGAACAAGCCTGGTCCACCGTCATCGGTGCCGGCCACCACAACCCATTTGCCATCGGGAGACCAGGAAGCGGTGCCCCGGACATCAACGTTGCTCGAGAGAGCACGTAGTTGTGTCCCATTCGCTGCCATTACGTGCATCTGTTCCTTGCTGTTCCGCCTAAGTGCAAATGCAACTTTGCTCCCGTCGGCCGAGACAGCCACGGGGGAGTGAAGGGCACCTTCAGTGCCCATCCATATCTCCTGCGTTGTTCCATTACGATAGTTCCACAGTCCGTCCGCGCCGTCTCGCGAGGACAGGTAGAATAACGATCCGCCTCCGAAGCGGGGAGCCCATGAGCGCGCCGTAGGTACCTGGAAAGCTTCGACTTCGTGTTCTGAGACTACGCGACTCGTAATCGGGATGCTCCACAGATTAACCTGAGGGTTGACGACACTCGCCGCAAGATGTCGGCCATCCGCCGTGGCTGCCAGGGCGGTGTATTCTTCCAACCCCGAACTCGCGCGTTCCGACGTTCGCGTCTTTGGGTCGAATGCCCACAACCATGGCCCGGCCCCATCCCGGTTGTGGGCAACGAATAGAACCGTTCGTTCACTGATCGGTTCCGGAAACCCAACGTCAGTGTTGAGGTGTGTGAGTTGCTCCAATCCTCCGCCGTCGGGTCGCATACGCCACAGATCCATCTCGCGGGTTGCCGGTCGGCCGCGCACAAAGTAGATCCAGCGGCCATCCTTTGACCAAACCGGAAAGTGGTTGTGCCGGTCGGGCTCGTTTTGCAGGATCAGGCGCTGATTAGTGCCGTTCCGATCGGCCACAAATGTCGGGTCGCCCGCTTCCCAGGTGTGATAGACCAGACGGGCGCCATCAGGCGACCAGGCAACTTCGGCGGCCTTCTCGTCAATAAAATTGTGGGGTGTCCCACCGATGAGGGGCCACAGCATGAGCCTTCTCGCTTCGGTGCCGGCGCTCCACACTTCTGATCCATCACTTGAAAACCCAAAAGCCCGGAGAGGTGCGCGCGCATCTCCTATGCGGCCTTGCGTAAGGTTCGCAGGGCTGTTTCCGTTGGTCTGCATGAGCCAGATGTCAAACGTACCGCTTCTGTCGGAAATAAATCCGGCGAACTTCCCGTCTGGTGAGATAGCGGGGTTGATCTTGGTTCCACCGAAATTTGTCAGCTTTGTGAACTGCGCACCGGAAAGCGGATTTTGGACCTCTGGCTGGGGGCGATTGGCAACAAACCACGCGCCCAATCCCGCCACCAGCAACGCCGCGAGAGCCCAAAGAAACCAGGAGTAATGCTTCGCAGCGGAGCCCGTGGAAGGAATTGTTCGCGCACCACTGGAATCCGTGTCGCGCTTCAATCGCTGTAGGTCAGTACGAATATCCGAGGCGTGCTGGTAACGCAGGTTCCGATCTTTTTCCAACATCTTGTTGATGATCCGCTCCAGTTCCGGCGGCAGTTCGGGATTCAACCGGATGGCCGGCGCTGGTGTCGAATCAAGGATCTTCTTGAAGATCACACCCGTACTCTCGCCGTGAAATGGCAGCGTCCCCGTTGCCATCTCGTAGAGCACTGCCCCGAACGAAAAAAGATCCGTCCGCGGATCCAGTTCCTTAGCCCGTACCTGCTCCGGCGACATGTAGGCCACCGTCCCAACGGTCGCCCCGGGGCTGGTCAGATGGTCTTCCAGTGTCACCGTTGTCTGCCTCGCCGCGTTCAGCTCGCTACCCGGCTCGCGAATCGGATGCGTCACTTTCGCCAACCCGAAATCTAGAATCTTGATGTGCCCACGCTTGGTGACAAGAATATTGGCGGGCTTGATGTCGCGATGGATGATCCCTGCCGCGTGCGCCGCATCCAGCGCGTCCGCGATCTCGATGCCAAACGACAAGATCAATTCCGTCTCTACGGGCCGACCAGCAATCTGGTGCTTAAGCGTCACGCCGTCCAGGTACTCCATCACTAAAAACAACTGTTCGCCGTTCCTGCCAATCTCGTGGATGGTGCAAATGTTGGGATGGTTCAAAGCAGACGCTGCGCGCGCTTCGCGACGGAAGCGCTCCAGAGCTTGCGGATCGCGTGCGACATCGTAAGGCAGGAACTTGAGCGCAACGAAGCGACCGAGTTCGGTATCTTGGGCTTTGTAGACCACACCCATGCCGCCTCCGCCCAGTTTCTCCAGGATGCGGTAGTGCCCAACCACCTTATTCGGTTCCGCCGGAGAGGAACTCGTGGAGGATGTCAGGTCGAGAATCTGGGGAGCGGCGGCGCCCAGAAACTGGCTGCCCGCCTGTTCGTGGGAGGCAATCAGTGATTCCACTTCAGCGCGTAATTCCTGATCGTTTCCGCAGGCCACATCCAGGAACTTGGAACGCTCTTCGGCCGAGACGCGTAAAGCCTCTTCGAGAATCTGCTTCGTGCGTTCCCATTGATCCATGCTCACGGGCATTGCCCTTTCGAAATTTCCCGATGGAGCCACGCACGCGCTGCGATCCAATCACGCTGTACCGTAGCGGGAGCAATTCCCAAAACCTCGGAAATCTCGTTCAGCGATAGCCCTGCAAAGAAGCGCAGTTCCACGACACGACTCTGTCGCTCATCGATTCTTGCCAGTGCCTGCAGGGCATCATCCAGAGCGACGACGTCGAGCTGCGCTCGCCGGGGCGTCGCCATCGCATCCTCCAGGGATACCTTGCAAACACTTGCTCCACGTTTCGCAGCCCCGTGGCGGCGCGCGTAGTCGACCAGAATTTGGCGCATGAGCTGAGCGGCAATCGCGAAAAAGTGAGTGCGGCTCTCCCACCGTGGAGGACTCATTCCTACCAGGCGGAGGTACGCTTCATGCACCACCGCGGCGCTTCGCAGAGTGTGGTCGGGTCGTTCGCTGCGCAATTGGTAACGCGCAAGGCGGCGCAATTCCCTGTAGACCCGAGGTAGCAAAGCGTCAAGCGCCTTGCGGTCTCCGTCCCGCCAGTTCTGTAACAGTTGTGTGATTTCGCTCGCGGGCTCACACTCCATAGGAATTCCCCCGCTGGCCAATTCTGGCGGGTAGAGTATCCACGCTGCCCGGTGCGTGTCAAATCCTAGGTATGCAGGTCCGCGCGGAACTTACCCACGGCACGTTTGGCTCGACGTGAAAATCCCTGAATATTCAGGATGCCGGCAAAGGCGATTGTTCCGGTTGTGATTGGGGCTTTCGCCTCAGGGCCAAGGCGGAGATCAGCGTGATGACGAGCCCGATCGGGAAGGGTTCGATAAATGTCAGCACCGCGTTAAAAAACGGGTTCTTGTATAGCTCCTTGTACCTTGCCACCTCCTGAAGCCGCGCCTGGACGGCTGCATCACTCGCGCCCGAAGCCCTGAGCTTCTCTGCCAAATGAGCGCCATATTTGTCCCAGAAATCAGGCAGGAAGTTGTAGTAGATAACCTCCCACGTCACGACATAGCAGACGCACGAAATCAGAGTAATGGAGATCCCGACGGCAAACGCATTCAAGAACGTAATCTGACCGTTGCCGATGTTGTCGCGGTAGGACCGGATGCCGAAGAATACCAGCAAGAACGAGAGCACAATGCTTGTGTACCCAATGACTGGGCCTCGTTCAAAGCCTATCCTGTCCTTGAACGGCAGAATGGCCACCATCACCAGCGATGAGATAGCGCCAGAGATCAGTCCGAAGGTTAATATGGTCTTTTTCATATGTGTCTCTCCCTCTGCGGTCTCACCGACTGGCGGGGCTAGCCGGCGGCGCAGGTGCCTGGGGGAGCACGACGATTAGATTATCCCCCGCTCCGGGGTTCGTCATCCCCAGATAGCTCAGCTTCGGCTGGGAGTCGAATCCTATGTCTTTGGTTGTCATATTCGGCGCATAAAACATCAAGTGCGGGGGGAAACTGCCGGTGCCGCTGCCAGAAGTGGGTCCCAAACGATTCTCGCTTGACATCATGTAGAGGAATCCCGGCTTGCTGGGATACTTGAAGCGCCCTTCCTTATATCCGTTGGCGACGTCTGCCTTGATATCTGCCTCTGACCTGCCTTCCGAGCGGAGCTCTTCACCGTGCAGGTAAACCAGCAAAAGAGTGCGGCTGCCTTCGGCGTCGAAGCAGGTCGGCTCGACCGTGGTTTCTGTGGGCTTTACGAAATGCCGGCCAACAAAACAGCTAAAGCCGTTGGTGCCTTCTCGAACTTTCTCATCGCCCTTGAGGCCAAGAATATAAACTGTGGCCTTGCTCGATACCTCGGCCGGGGCTGCGCTCTCGGCCAGTGCGATCTGACGCTCCCGAGGTACGGAGGCGTCGTAGACCTTGGGAAGTTCCTGCGCCATTCCTTGCATGACCGCACTGCTCAAAAGGACACCGATCGATAGCGCCCCGAGAAAATTATTCCCACAATTCATAGGCTTCATGTTCATTCCTTTCAGAAAATGGATTTCGACTTAGCGAATATCTCCACTCAGATTCAGACGTCATGATCGGCTAAGGACGATCGGCTAAAATTGGGCTCCGTCGGGATCAATCGTGGTAAAAGTCGCAACGCGAACGAAACATACCGCATCCGGCGGGGTCTCTGTCGTCATACTTTCGGGTGATTTTGGCAGCGGAGAGAAAAATCATTCGTACGAGTGAGGAGTTCTCGGGGGCTAGCAGTGCTTGTGCGAGGTAAATCAGGGGAGCAGGCCGAATTCCTTGCCGATCTGCACCGCTTGCGTCCTTCGTCTAGCCCCCAGTTTGTCGAAAACACGGCTGGAATGGGTCTTCACCGTGTTCTCGCTCACAAAGAGCTTGTCGGCAATCTCGCGGTTGCTCAGGCCTTGGGCTATCAGTTCCAGGATCTCAAGCTCGCGGCGGGTGATATGGAGATCCTCTCGTTTTCTCTCGTCCAGGACGAACGGTCCCCCGGCGGGCACAGGGATCTCCTTCACACCAACGGTCTGCCGCCTACCGGTTAGCTTGATGCCAAGCCAGATACCAAGAACGGCAAAGGTCGCCGCGATCAGTCCACCGTAGATTTCGATCGAATGTTCAATTACCAGGAACCGATACTCTGTCCACTTGAGCGCGGCAATCAGGATGCCACCGATCAACCCGTAAATCAGCACGTGGCGCTTCATAAGTTCCTGGAGGATTCGTTACCGAAATTATCGCACCCACCGTGGTTTAGATCCTACTGCTTGCAGGAGAAGATCAACGCTTGACCGGCTTCGCCCGAGTCACGGGCAACACGGAAGTTGTTGCAGTCAGTCGGCTTCTCGTCAGGGATTCATCGATGGCAAGCGCGTTTATGAGAACTCAGATCTCCTGTCGCTTGCCACAAGCCGATAGCGCGCTATTACGGTCATCATCACCACCTGTGCCGTTTCGTCTTTTCTTCGTCAGGTTAGCTTCGGCGAGGGAGCCTCTTTGATGAGGCCTCGGATCCAGGTGGTTCGCGGAACGGTTCCACAGAAATGCGCTCGTAACACACTTCCAGCACGGTCAGGTATTCTGTACCGCCCGGTAATTGAAGGACTACGCTGTCACCCGCTGCCGACTTCATCAACGCGCGCCCCAGAGGTGACACCCAACTGATGTGGTTGCGGTCGAGATCGATTTCGTCGATGCCCACGATGCTCACCACTCGCGATACTCCCGCGGCATTGGCATAGCGCACGGTCGCTCCGAAGTATGCCCTCTTCGCCGCCTGCCCCGCTCTCGGAGCTTCCGGGTCCACCACTTCCGCGGCTTCGATTCGCTTGGTGAGAAAGCGAATCCGCCCATCGATCTGCCGCAGCCGCCGCTTGCCGTACTGATAGTCGGCGTTTTCACTGCGATCGCCGTTGCCGGCAGCCCACGCCACCACCTCCGTCACAGCCGGGCGTTCCCTGGTGAGCAGAAACCGGTGCTCATCTTTGAGGCGCTGCAATCCGCTTGGTGTGATGTAGTTCTTGACGGGCGTCGTGGGCGCGTCCGGTTGTGGTTTTCTCGTAAACCCTTTTCGCATCTCGTCGTCTTTCCGGTGCGAATCCAGATTAACGGGCAGACCTTCAATAATCCAGCGTGCCGGCGTTGGCCGTTCATGCCTCGCGAAGCGCAATCATTGGGTCCACCTTGGTTGCGCGCCGGGCTGGAAGATAGCTGGCTAGAACGGCAACGGCAAACAAAAGCACAGGCACGATCACAAACACAGCCGGATCATGCGGGCGCACGCCATAAAGCAAACTGCCCATCAACGACGCAGTGGATGCAGAAACGACCATGCCGGCCACAATTCCGAGGCCCGCCAGCACTATACCCTTTTGCAAGAACAGCTTCAGGACGCCGCCTCGTCCGGCCCCCAAGGCCATGCGAATACCGATCTCGCGCGATCTTTGGCTGACCATGTAGGCCAGCAAGCCATAAATTCCGATGGACGCCAGAAGCACCGCCAGTCCGGCGAATCCGCCCACCAGGTCGGCAGAAAAACGGCGTGAAGCCAGTGACCGATCCAGGATGTCATTCATAGAGACAACATTGAATACGGGTAGGCCAGGATCAATGCTCTGGATTTCATTCCGAATCTGTGGTTCGAGCAGGCTCGCGGGCAGAGACGTCCGCAACACCACGTTCACTTGCTTGCTGGGGTCTTGATAGGTCGACACGTAGATGTGGGGAACGCCATCGATGTCGAGACCGTCACTCTTGATATCTTTAATAATACCCACGACGGTCGTCCATGGCTTGGTAGGGTCTTCTCCGAACCGCACTTGGCGGCCCAGCGGATCGTGATCCGGCCAATACTTACGAGCGGTGCTTTCATCAACGATGGCCACCGGTTGTTTGCCGTCTTCATCGCCCTCGGTGAATGAGCGGCCGCGCAGGAGCGTCGCCTGCAACACCTTAAAATAATCCGGGCTTATCCGAATTCTCTCGGCGCGCAGATCCTGCGAGGACTCGACCGGTCTATCTTCAATCGCCAAGCCTTCAATCCTTAGGCCACCGACCGCGTCGGGGTTGCTATTGGCGGTCGGTAGAGATGAGGTGATTGCGGCGAGTTCTACTCCCGGAATTGCCTTCATGCGCCGCAGCACCTCACGATCAAAGTTGGCCATGCCAGGAATACTGAGATACGGATCCGTCTTCGGATCGTTGGGAACTCCTAGCCACGTGTTTGCCGTGACGACTTGCGTTGGATGAAAGCCTGGATTCTCCTGCAACAGGTCCCGCAGCGTACGCAGCAGCAAGCCGGCTCCCGCCATCAGGATGACGGCAAATGCCAGTTCGGAGACGATTAGAACATCCCGCAATCGGCCGGTCGCAGTGCTGTACCCGGAACCGCGACCGCCTTCACGAATGGCCGAGGAGAGAGCGACTTTTGCCGAATGAAGCGCAGGAGCAAGTCCAAACACTACGCCGGTAAGAATGGAAATCAGCAAAGCGAAGGCCAGCACCACCCAGTCGATTCGTACTTCGTTCAGCCGGGGAACGTTCGATGGCACAAAGCGCAGGATGAAACCCAAAGCACCAACCGCGGTTGCGATTCCCGCGGCACCGCCGATGAGCGACAGCAGCATGGACTCGGTCAGCATCTGGCGCACCATGCGGCCGCGGCTCGCTCCCAGCGCTAACCGCACCGCCATCTCTTGTTGCCGCCCCGAAGCGCGCGCCAACAGAAGATTGGCAATGTTCAACGATACGATGAAAACGATCAGGATTACCGCACCCAGTAACACCAGCAGCATGGGCCGAACATTGCCCACCAAAGTTTCTTGCAAGGGTTGAATCTCAATTGTCCATTGCGCCTGCGGGGGATAATCGGTGGGAAAGTCGTGGCGTAACTGGGCAGCCATGGCAGTGAGCCGCGCCTGCGCTTGCGCCAGTGTCAGGCCAGGCTTAAGTCGTCCGATTCCAGATCCTAAAACCCGGTTACCACGGATTGGCGGGGGAAAGGGATCTCCGATGAGTCCTCCGGCGCCAAACACGTCCACGTCGCCGGAAACTGTCGGTCCAGGATGGCGAAATCCGCGTGGCAGGACCCCGATAATTGTGAAGGGATCAGTGTCGAGCAGGAGGGTACGGCCGACGACATTCGGATCGGCGCCATAGGCACGGCGCCACAGTCCATCGCTGATCACGGCCGTTGAAGCGAAACCGGGCACGAAGTCCTGCGGACCAAACAACCGTCCAATTTGCGGAGTCACACCCAGCATGGAAAAGTAGCTGAAACTGCCATTGACCGCCTCGAGACGCTCGGGCTGTTTGGCACCGGTCAAATTCTCGCTACCCTCGAAGATCGGGGTCACATCTTCAAATGCGCCCGCTCGCGTCTGCAAGTCATCCATTTCGGGCTTGGAAAACGGAACGTCCCGCAATCCTACGCCGGGCTCGTTGAAGTAGATTCTTACCAAACGATCAGCGTCGGGGAATGGAAGCGGGCGCAGCAACACGGCATTCACGATGCTGAAAATGGCCGTGTTGGCTCCCACGCCGAGAGCCAGAGTCAAAATCGCAACCGCGGTGAACCCTGGATTCTTGCGCAACAATCTCCATCCGTGACGCAGGTCCGTACCTAGTTCACCCCACCAGCGCACGCCCACGGATGCCCGCACGTCATCTTTGTGAGACTCGATTCCGCCGAACTCAATCCTCGCCTGTCGCATCGCTTCTTGCTGGGAAAGGCCTTTGCGAACCAGATCCGCAGCGCGGCTCTCAATGTGGAAACACAGCTCTGTTTCCATTTCACTTTCGAGCCGTTGTCCCTTGACCATCCACTTCAACCAAGAGAGGAATCGAGTCAGAAGATTCATATCTGCTCCGAGGTGGTGCCCAGGATACTGGCGATCAACGAGGCCATGCGGTTCCACTTTTCGGTTTCCGAATGGAGTTGGCGCCGCCCGGCTGCAGTCAGGCTGTAAAACTTCGCCTTGCGGTTGTTGTCCGATTCCCCCCACTCGCTGGCGATCCAGCCCTGATGTTCCAGACGATAGAGCGCTGGATATAACGAGCCTTGCTGGATCTCCAGTTGTTCGCCAGATATCTGCTGAATGCGCAGCAAAACCCCGTAGCCATGCAGCGGGCCGAGGGAGACAGCTTTGAGGATCAGCATGTCCAGCGTGCCCTGCAGCAAATCAATTTGTTTACCCACGACCTCTCCTTGTTTGTCTAGGAGAGGTTTAGCAAAACTCTCCTAGATAGTCAAGGAGAGAGTGTTTTTGCGGAAAGCTTCTCCGAGTGACGGGCGACGCCTTCAATAATCCAAAGTGCCCAGGGGGCGAAGTGTTCCTGCAGGAACACAACGTCATGACGGAATAGGGCAGACGATATCGTCATGACAGCTAACCTGAAGAAAATACGTCGGAGAACGCCCAGTCGTCACCATATTCGGTGGCGCGTGGCCCATCTTTGCATTGCACCATTCCCACGGAGGGTGCCCCGTCCTTCGCGCAAACGGCGCGCGATAAGGACGGGTACCTGGTCTCTTTGAGCTTTACTTCTTGGGCCGCGACTCCGGCGGCACAAGGCCTGCCAGGCGGTAGTACACAACGAGCTGGCCGTAGTGTTCACCACTATGTTCGATGAGGCCGTATGCTATGTCGAGAACACGGGCTTTCTGGTCAGGGAAATAAATGACCTCCGCCGTCAGGCCTTTTTCGCCTTTCGACTGGATGGCGGCTGCGCCATCGGCGAAGGATTTCTTGACGAACGCAACGATGTCGGCCTTGGACTTGTATTGGTCGCGCTTGGGATCTTCTGCTGCCTGTTGCGCCTTCCCCATGACGGGATTGGTGAAGAAGTAGTTCGATCCTGCCGCGTGCAGCAACTGCTCTGCGAAGCTGCGTTCGGCCGGCGTAGGCTTGAAGTCGTATTTGTCCTCAGGAAAATCCTCGGCCATGGCGATGAGTTTGCGGCCAATCTCGTTCCAGGAATCCAACACGACTTTCAATTCGGGGTCGGCAGGTTTGACGGCTGCATCTTTGTTCATCGCGTCATTCTTCATCGCGTCATTCTTCATCGCGTCCTGGGCATGGGCAGGAAATGCGAATGCCAGCAGGACGATAGCGAGAAACGGTATTGTTTTCATTTCTTTCTCCACGATTGAGTTTCGCAATCAAAGCTTCAGCTTCTTATTTCGCCTGCGCCAGCTTCGTAACAACCTCAGCAACTTTATCGAGTACCTGGTTCATGCCCTCCAGTTGACCGCTGTTTTTCGCGCTCTCCATGGGTTCATTTCCAATGAAGGTGAGTTTCGTCCGGCCGTTTCCAAGATCCTCAAACAGAATCACGTCGTGCGCACCTTCTATAGCCTCATGTTCTATTCCCAATTGTGCAGGCTCAACCTTGTTTCCCTCCGAGTCCGAAAAGTACATGGAGGAAATGATCTTCTCGTGCGGAACAATCTCATGGTATTCACCGCCATGCCAGAACTCCTGTCCATCCGGCGTTGTCGTGCAGATGAGAAATTTCCCTCCCACGCGAAAATCCATTCTGCAAACCGGCGAAGTAAAACCCTTCGGCCCCCACCACTGCATCACGTACTTCGGGTCTGTCCACGCCTTCCAGACCAACTCGCGTGGGGCGTCAAAAATTCTTGTGACGACCATCCGCTCGATTTCGTTCACCGTGTTTTTTGTCATCTCGGGCCTCCTCTTTCCTTATTTGATCTTTTTTCATTTGATCTTCCTTCATTTGATGTACGACTGCATCCAGTTTGTCGAAGCTCTCTTCCCAGAATCGGCGATAGCTGAATGCCCAGTCGCCGACTGTCTTTATCGCCTCTGGCCTCAGCGTGCACACACTCTCTCGTCCGCGCTTCGTCTTGATCACAATCCGCGCCCGCACCAGGTAGGCAATATGTTTTGAAATCATCTGCTGCGAAAGTGCAAACGGTTCCGTCAAGCCATGCACAGAGGCAGGCCCATGCGAGAGTCGTTCGATCATGGCCCGCCGGGTCGGATCAGACAAAGCCGCAAACGTTGTACCCAATTTATCCACAACCATATGGTTGTGGATTATTTGTTAATGTCAAGTGTGGATTTTGCGATCCATGATTCTGTTTTACTGATCCCAGTTGGCGCGCTACAACAATCGCGACGAGTGCGAAATCGCCGAGTCACTCATCCGACCCTCCCGCGCAACTTTCATCCGTTCTGCAATTCGCGTTGTGCATGCGATGCAGCCTGCTCAACTTTTGTCCCTTCTACAACTTCCGGGTTCCCGACAATACGGCCAGAACCTGAAATCTGCGCTTGCGAAACATTTCTTTGCGGACGGATCCACGTTGTCCGGATACAATCCTTCCCTGACATCCACCAATGACGTTGAGGTTCAGATCGATGATTCGACAGCTGCGATTGAACAGCACGTTCTTTTTCTGTCTGCTCCTTCTCCCATGGACACAGCTGATCGCGCAAGGCGTCGCGGTTCCGGGCGATCCGTGCAAACCGGCGAGTGTGCGAACGCAAGAGATTGGGTGCTGGATTCTGGCGGACAATCCCGTAGGTCAATTCACAAAAGCACAAGTATTCTGGCATCTCGATGCTTATCCAACACGCTTGGCGGCGCAAGCAGACAAGGGGCCGCGAGGTGTGGTTGTCGAGTCGTTTGGCAAAGTGTGGTTGATGACCATCGAGGACGAGAGCTGGAGGTCGGCCCACGGGAATCCGGTTGCCAAAATTGGCCCGCTTCCGATCGTGGCAGGAGAAAAGTACTCGGCGCAGTTAATGGAGGCGGACTTCACACCCGGAATGACAGCGCCCGCGCACGTCCACTCTGGCCCGGAGGCCTGGTACGCAGTGGGCGGGGAAACATGCCTGGAGACCTCCGATGGCCGCATGCAGATCGGTCGAGCAGGAGGACCTGCGGTAATCGCTCCCATGGGATTATCGATGCATCTCACCGCCATCGGCACAGAGCTGCGTCGTTCTATCGTCCTCATCCTCCATCAGTCTTCGCAGCCACCTACCACGATGGTCCATGATTGGATGCCAAAGGGTTTGTGTAAGGCGAACCATTGAGCTGGGATTTCGCCACCAAGGATTCTCCTCAAATGTCGGCTTTCAGGAAGTAATTGATTCCTCCACGCGCAACTTCAAAAATCCGGCGTGCCAGCATTGGCCGGCAATTTTTTGGCCGCTACACTGCGGCTACACTAATTAAGAGGCACCGTGCCGCGAGTTGCTTTCCAAAATGATCTCTTTCTCAAACATCAATAAGCAGTATGGCAAGCAGTTGCTCTTCGTGGACGCTTCGTTTCAGTTGAATCCCGGCGAAAAAGTTGGGCTGGTCGGTCCCAATGGGGCGGGCAAGACAACGTTATTCCGGATGGTGGTCGGCGAGGAAACTCCCGACGAGGGCGCGGTCTCAGTCCCCAAGAAGTTGACGATCGGCTACTTCCGCCAGGACGTCGAGGAAATGCAGGGCCGTTCGGTCCTGGATGAAGCGATCGCAGGGAGCGGGCGCGTCGGCGATCTGCACCACGAGCTCGAAGCCTTGCAGCGGGAAATGTCCGACCCGGACAAGGCGGATGACATGGACCGCATTCTTGATCGCTTCGGTCACGTTCAGGAGGAGTACGAGCATTTGGGCGGTTACGCGCTCGAATCGCAAGCGCGTGAAGTGCTCCACGGTCTGGGATTCAAAGACGATCAAATTGACGGCGACGTGGGCGCTCTCTCCGGCGGATGGAAAATGCGGGTTGCGCTGGCGCGCGTGCTACTCGGAATGCCGGATGTATTGCTGATGGACGAACCGACGAACCATCTCGACATCGAGTCCATCATCTGGCTGGAGCAGTTCCTCAAGTCATTTCCTGGCGCGCTGCTCATGACCTCGCACGACCGCGAGTTCATGAACCGTCTGGTTTCTAAGATTGCAGAGATTGATGGCGGCGAAATCATCACCTACTCGGGCGACTACGATTTTTATGAGCGCGAAAGGGCGATTCGAGAGAGCAATCAGCAGGCAGCGTTTGCCCGGCAGCAGTCTATGCTTGCCAAGGAGCAGCGCTTCATTGATCGTTTCAGGACGCACGCCGCCAAAGCGGCGCAGGTGCAGAGCCGGATCAAGGCCCTGGACAAGATCGAGAAGATCGAACTGCCGAAGAAACGGCAGGTCGTGAAATTTGATTTTCGCGTTCCTCCGCGATCGGGCGAACAGGTGGCCGTGATTGAGAATCTGCACAAGAGTTACGGGCCGCGTGTGATCTACGAAGGATTCAATCTCACCATCCGCCGCGGAGAACGCTGGGCCGTCATGGGGAGAAACGGCGCCGGTAAGACGACGCTTCTTAAAATGATTGCCGGAGCCAGTGCTCCAGATGCGGGAAGCGTGCGGCTCGGCGCCAGCCTGTATATGGGCTACTTCGCGCAACAATCGCTGGACGTGCTCAATTCCGATCTCACCGTCATCGAACAGTTGCAACAAGATTTTCCCCAGGACGGTCTCGGGTCATTGCGGAACCTGGCAGGGGCATTCCAGTTCTCCGGCGACGACGTAGATAAGAAGATCCGCGCACTCTCCGGCGGAGAAAAATCTCGGCTGGCAATAGCGCGCATGCTCTACAATCCGCCTAACTTCCTCGTGCTGGACGAACCGACGAATCACCTGGATCTTGCGACCAAGGAGATGCTGGTAGACGCCCTGAAGGATTTTGAAGGCACCATGATCTTCGTATCGCATGACCGCATGTTCCTGCGCGGCCTCGGCTCACGCGTGCTGGAACTAGGCGGCGAGAGCGGCACGGACCGCCATCCCACTGTCTACCCTGGGTCATACGTTGAGTACGTCCAGAAGCTTGGACACGAGGCGCCTGGGATCTATTCGTAGGCCTTTCAGGCTTTGTGCAATGACTCGGCAGCTGGATATCGAAGCCTTCGTCGCGGCAAGAAACCACATGGCAGAAAAGATGAACCACGAACCGAACATCTAGGGAGTTTAACTGCGGAGATCCGAGTTTCCCACAATCACAGTTCTGGCAAGGCATAACTTCCGGCTTGACCGTGATCCAGGAGTTTCTGGAATCGATTCACACAAGCCCGGCTTACTGTTATCGATGCGCCAGCAGAAGCGACAGTCATTAGGGTTAAAAATATTTGACTTTGCACCCCAGAGTTCGCTCAATGCTTCTTCCACATTGAAAACGCCTTTTGCATGCGCGGATCGGTAAAGAGCTTCACGCAAACCTCGCGCTCGACCGGCCCAGCCACCACACAATGCAGGTCGGTCCGCCGGGCTACCTCTTTCGCCGGTATCCTAATCTGTGAAACAAACCGGCCCGCATCGGCAATCGTGGCACCGAAGACCAGTCGGTCTAGGCCCGACCAGAGTGCGCAGGCCATGCACATCGCACACGGCTCGCACGTCGTATACAGGGTGTAGCCCTTGAGGGATCCCGAGCCCAGCTTTGCGCAAGCGAGTCGAATGGTCAGGGTTTCGGCATGCGCGCTGGGATCGTGGTCGGGACCCACGCGGTTCACCGCGCGCATCAGCCGCTCACCGGTAGCCGTGCTCACAATGTCTGCGCCGAACGGCATCGGATGATCCGTGCTCAGCGTCTCCGCCGTGAAGGCAGCCACGGATTGCATCCGCTCGCCATCAATTGGGCTCACGCCATCCGCAGCCAACGCGTGTGTGGCCAGAATCCTTGTGTTGAAGGACGCCGCGCCAGCCTGCACCAGAAAACTCCGCCGATTTACATTCATGCGCTCGTCTCGATAGCGGCCATTCAGAAATCATACAGCCTGGGCATCTCCCTAACCAGAAAAGACCGGCTCGCTTGTGATGAATCAATGACTACAAGACGACTTATCGTTACTAATTGGTTCCCTTATGACTTTGCCGCTACTATCGCAGCCTACGCCAAAGGTTGCACAACATGTCGCTGCGCTCCAGGCAACGTAAGGTTTCGTTGCGCACGATAAGGAGAAACGAGCATGTATTTAGTCATGGACATTTCTGAAACAGTTGGAGGCTGGCTAGAACGGGGTTGACTGTGGGTACGCGATTAATCGCGCGGGACACTGTGGCGGTGGACACTTTGGCCAGCCGCGCGATTTCCCGAAGTGTCAGTCCATTACTCATAGTTAGCGGTGCAGTTAGCGAGCATTTGCGAGAGAATAATACACCCCTTCCTATTCTCTTGCTGGGTTAATCGAAGCTAAGAGGCAGCTCTATGCGAGGAATGGTCGAACATTATTCGAAGTGCGTACGCGTATTTGGCAGGAGCCTGTCCCGGCACCCAGATGTGGAGGCCGTCGGAGCGCTGGTCGAACTGCAGTTTCGCATCGCTGCCTAACAAGGTCACGGACTGTACATGATTGGTGCCGACGCTCGATGCCAGCGAGTGAATTACAGCCTCGCCAGTGGTCGGCCACTCGAGCCCGATCGCGTAAAGCACATCGCCTTTGGTCGTGAAACGAAAGTCTTCGGCTGTATAGCGCGTCGTGTCCGTATCGTGAAAGGATCCCGCCGCTACCTTGGTGGGACCTTCGCCATAGATCCTCCAGGGCCGAGTGCCGTAGATCGCCTCACCATTCACATTCAACCAGGCGCCGACATCGAGGAGAACTTGCTGCACTTCCTCCGGGATGGTGCCATCAGATCGTGGACCGATGTTCAACAGCAAATTGCCATTCTTGCTGACGATATCAATGAGCTGATGGACCACGAACTCCGGCGACTTGAACGTGTCGTCCTTGATATAGCCCCATGATTTGTTGCTTACAGAAGTGTCGGTCTGCCAATAGAGGGGACGGATATCGCCCAGCTGGCCGCGTTCGAGATCGAGCACGCCGGAGTGTTCTTGCATGGCATAGTCTTTGTAATTGATCACTCCAACGTGGTCACCGAACTTCAGAGAACTGTTGTAGTAAAAGGCAGCGAACTTGGCAAGATTCGGCCGGATCGAAGCCTGTCCGATCCACCAGTCGAAGTAGACAATGTCGGGATGATATTTCTCCACAAGTTCCCCGCCGCGTGCAAGCCAGTCGTCGGCCCATTCAGAAGAGACGTAAGTGAAGTCGTCGTTAAGAGGCACGCCCCAGGGGGCTGATAACCAGTTGTGAGCAGGTCCATAGAATGCTGCGTATTGCGGATCATTTACATCAGATGGAATGCTGCGGCCCACGCCGAGAAAGAAATTGTGTTCGACTCGATGGGAGGACACTCCAAAGTGCAGTCCTACAGCCCGAACCGCTTTGCCCAGTTCTCCCGTGGTGTCGCGATGCGGGCCCATTTTGGCTGCGGTCCAGTCGCTCAATCCGCTGTCGTACATGGCAAAGCCGTCGTGGTGCTCTGCCACAGGAACGACATACTTTGCTCCAGATTTCTTGAAAAGCTCCACCCACGCAACTGGATCAAAGTGTTCGGCTTTAAACATAGGGAGAAAATCTTTGTAGCCGACCTTGTCCTGAGGACCGTAGGTCGCCACGTGATGCTTATATTCCGGCGATCCCGGCACGTACATATTTCGGGGATACCATTCGTTGCCGAACGCAGGGACTGAATAGGCTCCCCAATGAATGAAAATGCCGAACTTCGCGTCCTTGTACCATTCGGGCGCTTCATACTTCTGAAGTGATTCCCAGTCCGCCCGGAACGGACCCTGTTGATTCACGGTGTCGACTTTTTTCAGCAATGCGGCGCGTTCTGAATCGTATTTGCTGCTTGCTTTCTGCCAGATTTGATCGATGCGAGCCGGCTCCTGAGTGGCGGTTGGAGCGGTGGCACTCTGCGCGTACGCCATAGAAACCGCAGACGACAGTAACAAGATTGTGGCAACTTTAAGAATTAAGAATAGACGAGGTGAACGCATTATTGCCCTTTCGTCAGACGCATCGTGGACTTCTGCCGGATCGATTCAGCAGCAATTTCCTGGTCGAGCAGCAGCGCGGCTCTACAAAAAGAACATCAATCCATGCTCACCAGAATCTTTCTGAAACGTGATGGATTATCGCTCCAAGAACGCAGCGCATCCGCTGCTTGCTCAAGGGGCACAACCAGGCTCACAGCTTGATCAACGGGGAACGTCTGCGCTTCCAGAAGTTTGATCACAGCCTCGAAATCCGCCGGTAGAGCATTTCTGGAGCCGACAATGTCCAATTCTTTTTGAACGAACAGCCTGGTTTCGTAACTGACCGGTTCCTTCGCATACCCGATGTACACGACGCGCCCGGTGAATGCGACTTCTTCGACCGCTGCCCGGAACGTAGCCGCCGTGCCAATCGCTTCGATGGCAACATCCGGTCCCCGGCCTTCAGTCATTTCCAGCAATCGGTCGTGTAGCGGCTCTCGCGTGCTATTTATGGTGAGTTCAGCGCCGGCCGTGCGCGCCAGCTCAAGTTTATCGTCATCCACATCGATACAGATCGTTCGCGCACGGCGAGAACTTGCGGCTGCTACGACCCCAAGTCCTACGCCCCCACAACCCCAAATCGCAACCGTGTCGTTGGCGGTTACACGTCCGCGGGTGACGGCATGAAATCCCACGGTAAGAGGTTCCACCAAGCACAACTCCTTCAGCGTCAGCCTAGCGGGATACAGCTTTTCTCGCGGCAGCACAATGAATTCGGTGAGCGCTCCATCCCTTTGCACACCGAGAGTCTGGTTGAACTGGCAAGCGTTCGGACGTCCGCGCAGGCAGGAAGAGCATTGGCCGCAGCTCGTGTATGGGGAGACCGCTACGTTCGTGCCCTCAGGCAGTACTGCCTCGCGTCCGAGGTCTTCGACGACGGTAGCCGACACTTCATGCCCCAGAATGCGAGGATAAGTGACGAGTGGATTGAGTCCACGGAACGAATTCAGATCGCTGCCACAGAATCCCACGAAGCGGACCCTGAGCAGTACGTTCGTATCTGTAGGCACCGGATCAGCGATGGTCTCCAGATCAGCCTGGCCCGGTTTGCGAAGCACAAGCGCTCTCATGTCTGTACTCCGTGGAAAATAATCGGTACAGTTACCGATGTCAATGATAGAAGCTCGGGACACAGAAACTGGCTTCCGTGCCGCTCAGCTCTTTGGAATATCGGCGCGGTTCCACCATCCGCCGCCGAGAGCTTGAAACAACGCGGCAGTGTCGGCATACCGATTCGACTGCGCCTGAACAAGGTTAATGAGGGCTTGCTGATAGGCTTGTTCCGCGCTCAAGAGCGCGAGGTAGTTGGCGTAGCCGGATTCCAGCTGTTTTTTCGTCAGGTTGAGGGTAATGGTAGCGGCATCTTTTGTGGCAGCTGCGGCCTTCAAGGCGTCGGCATCCTGTTGCAACGCATTCAGCGTGTCAGCAACATTCTGGAACGCGGTTAGGACGGTACTGCGATACTGTTCGTCGGCCTGCGTGTAAGCGGCTCGCGCGGCTCGCTCCCGATGCATCAGGGTGCCACCATCAAAAATCGGCTGCGTGACGCCTGCGGCTACATCCCAAAAGCCGGTGCCTCCTGAGAACAATCGGCCGAGGACCACCGCCATGCTGCCAGCATCCGCAGTCAGGGCAAAGCTTGGGAGCCGGTTGGCGCGCGCAATTCCAACTTGGGCGCTGGCTGAATGCAGATTTTCCTCGGCCTGGCGCACATCCGGGCGCTGTTCGACAAGTTGTGAAGGAAGGCTTACCGGCAGTTCCTGCGGGAGTTGCAAGCTCGACAGCTCAAACTTTTCGGCCAGATCCTGGTTGGGAAATCCGCCCGCCAGTACGGCTAGCTGATCCCGTTGTTGAGCCAACTGCTTGAGCAGCGGAGGCAAAGTGGCGGCGACTTGCTCCAGTTGCGATTCCTGCGCTGCCACATCGAGTTCGCTGGCATATCCCTTCGCATACTGCTCCCGCAAAATCTTTAACATGTTGGTGTTGATGGTGATGAGTTCCTGGGTCGCCGCAATCTGTCCCCGCAATGAGGCCTCTTGAATGGCTCCGGCAGCGACGTTTGCGCTCAGCGTGATATGCGTCGCGGCCAGAGCAAAACGCGCTTGTTGTTCTTGTGCTTGCAACGACTCCACGGTTCGCCGGTTAAGACCGAACACGTCTGGGACAAAAGAAACGCTTACCTGCGGCGTGTAGAGACTGTAAGTCAAGGCGCTGGTGTTGGTAACAGGGGAAAGGTCAGCTGATGTCTTGGCATGAGTCGCCGAAAAACCGCCGGTAACGCTGGGATAGTATGCGCCCCGCTGGGCCAGCATATTTTCTCGTGCAACGATCAGTGCCGCCTGCGCCGCCTTCAGGTCGGGATTGGCTTTGAGCGAGCGCTCAATCAAATCGTCCAATGGCTTCGAGTGAAACAATGTCCACCACTCGCCTGGAATGTCGTGGCCTTCGACCAAGTGTTGCGCTGCTCCACCGGCGACGTTGCTGGTAGTGCTCGTGGTTGTGATTGGAGCGGGTGTATAGCCGGAAACGTCCGGAGCAACGGGCTTCTTGAACCTGGGCCCGACCGCGCATCCTGCCGCGAACAGAAACGCCGAGGCTGCGAGGAAGCTAGTGAGGCACGATTTGTGTTTGCGAATCATACGAATGATTTCCCTAGGGCCTGCGGTGCATACCAGTTCCGTTGATTGCGCCGGTGTTGCTGTTACCGGAGTTTGCCCCTCCACCAACGACCGCCGGGTTTGATCCGCGATGGCGCACATTAGTGGGTAATGGGTTGAGCGAGGCCACGCTGGACCGAATACTTCTCGACCGAACGGGCTGGGCGTGCCTGGCTGTTTCGTTCTGGATTGATGCACTTTTTGCGGAAGCACCAGATCTATCTGAGGCCGGCTGATGGGGGCTGGCTGGTTTCCGAGGCAGGGGAAGTTTCTGGTGAGCCGGAAGCTGCTTCGGACGATTTGACGCGATCAGGCCTGCACGGCTGTGCGGATGATTCGTGTCAGATGCGTGCTGCGGTGAGGCCACATCACTTGTCCGCTGCACTAACGCGGCACAACTCACCGTCAGGAGTAGGAACGGAAGGCACGTGACCTTCATAGTAGATCCTCTGACTGCGTGTGCGGGTGCTCGTCGCGGCCTAGAAATATCATTCTCAGCGCGGGCACAGCGAGAAGCAGCATGACGGGGCCGAGCAGCATGCCGCCCACGATCACAGTGGCGAGAGGACGCTGCACCTGGCTGCCGATACCCGTGGAGATTGCCGCGGGAAACAGGCCGATGCAGGCTGATAGCGACGTCATCAGCAGTGGGCGCATGCGGGTTGAGGCGGCGCGGTACATCGCATCTACTGGGGCCAGACCCTGAGTTCTTTCATGGTTGTAAAAAGTAATCATCAGAATGCCGTCCATGACTGAAACGCCGAAGAGCGAAACGAAACCGATAGCAGCGGAGATGCTGAAATTCTGACCTGAAAGATAAAGCGCGAGGATGCCGCCCACCACCGCGTCGGGAATGCCTGCAAGCGCCAGAAGGCAGTCACGCAGGTTATTGAACAAGGTGTAGAGCAACCCGATAATCAGCACGAGGCTGATCGGCACAATAATCTCGAGACGTTTCTTGGCTTCCTGCAGGTCGCCGAACTCGCCCGCCCAAAGCAGCCGGTATCCAGAGGGAAGTTGCACGTTCTTCGCGATTCGTTGCTGCGCTTCCTCGACCGTGCCGCCAAGGTCGCGGCCACGCACGCTGAATTTAACCGGGATGAAACGCTGCACGCTCTCGTGATAAATCCAGGCTGCTCCAGTATCCAATGAGATGGTGGCCAGTTCGCTTAACGGTATATAGGCGTTGGCGCCGCTGGGAGTGGTATACGCGACTTTGATGTTGCGAATTTTATCGATATTGTCGCGGTATGCCGGCGTATAACGGACGACGAGATCGAACTGCCGCTCCCCCTCCAGAACCTCTGTGGCTACCGCTCCGCCCATGGCCGCTTGAATGACCGTGTTGACATCTCCGGAGTTGAGACCATAGCGGGCTGCTTTGGCGCGATCTACCTTGATGTTCAGATTGGGCTGCCCCAGTACGGGAAAGATGCCAAGGTCGGTAATGCCGCGCACCTGGTTCATTTGGTCGCGGACTTTCTCGGCCAGTTGGGTCAAGACTTCGAGATTGGGGCCGACGATCTTGACCGAATTGACGCCTTTGACACCCGAGATCCCTTCTTCGATGTTGTCCTCGATGTATTGCGAGAAATTGAAGACGACACCGGGCAACTCGTTGTTGAACTCGGCCTGCACCTGCTCGGTTAGTTTTTCCTTGGTCAAGCCCCGCGGCCACTCGTCGAACGGCTTCAGGGGAGCGAATAACTCGACATTCGAGAACGGGGAAGCGTCGCTGCCGTCGTCGGGCCGCCCGTGCTGAGCGACCACGGTAATGACTTCGGGATGTCGCAGCAGAATCTCGCGCATTTTTTTCGAGGCTGCCTCGCCGTCTTCGAGCGAGAGAGTAGTCGGCATGGAAGCGCGAATCCAGAAGTTTCCTTCTTCCAAGTGCGGAAGAAACTCGCTGCCCAGCCGCGGCGCGATCAGCAAAAAGGTTCCAATGGAAAGGGCGAGTTCAATTCCCACTACCAGGGCGCGGTGGCTCAGCGAAAAACGCAACGCAGGATCATAGACACGGTGCAGAAAGCGTACGACCAGGGTTTCGGCTTCCTTTACGCGGTCAGGCAGCAGCATGGAAGCCATGACGGGCGTGATGGTGAAGGTTGCAATGAGCGCCCCGGCCAGCGCGTAGCCATAAGTGCGCGCCATGGGTCCGAAAATCTGTCCCTCGACTCCCTGCATGGTGAATAGCGGCACGAAACCGGCCACGGTGATGAGTGCCGAGAATAGAACCGCCTTGTCCACCTGCAGAGCGCTGACTAGAATCAGCCGCAAACGATCCGTCCAACCGTAGGCTGCCGTTGCATCTCCGGGAACTCTCGTCGGGTCGGGCCCCCAGTGGCCTTCTGTCAGGCGTTGCAGCAATCCCTGTCTTTCTTCCTGGTTACGCTGAAAATTCCGGAAGACGTTCTCGACCAGGATCACGGCCGAATCCACGATGATGCCGAAATCCACTGCACCGACCGACAGCAGGTTCGCGCTTTCCCCCATAATCACCAGCAGAATCGTGGCGAAGAATAGTGCGAACGGAATGTTGATTCCCACGATGACCGCGCTGCGGAGATTGCCGAGGAAGATCCACTGGATCAGGAAGACCAGCACGCATCCGAAGATCAGATTGTGCAGAACCGTATGCGTGGTTATGGCGATCAGCGACGAGCGGTCATAGTAAGGAACAACCTTGACTCCCGGCGGCAGGCTTCCGTCGTGATTCAAGTTTTCGATTTCCGCTTCGACCTTCGGGATCATGTCGTTGGTCTGTTCGGTTCGCCTCATCACCACGATCGATCCCACGACATCACTCTGGTTGTCGCGGCCCAGAATGCCCAGCCTCGGCCGGTAGCCGATCGAAACCTTTCCGACATCCTTGACCAACACTGGGACGCCGTTCGCCTGGGTCAGAACCACATTCTCGATGTCGTCAACCTTGTAACCTTGGGTCAAATCATCATTGCCGCCGTCATCCATCAGACCGACGCCCCTAATATTGATGGATTGCTGGCCAATGCGGATTTCGCGTCCGCCCACGTTGATGTTTGCGTTGCCCAGCGCGTTCAGGATTTGGGGCACGGTTACGCTATAGGCTTCGAGTTTGTGCGGGTCCACCTCGACCTGGAATTCCTTGGTCGGACCACCCCAACTGTTGACTGCTGCGATGCCGGGAATCGTCAACAATCGCCGCGCCACGATCCAATCCTGCACCGTGCGCAGATTTGCGACTCCGAAATGCTTGGGACCGACGACCTGATAACGATAGATTTCCCCCGTCGAGCTGTTGGCCTGGATATTCGGAACCTGTCCGCCGGGCAGACTCACGTTCTGTTGCATTGCGACCGAGGCTTGGGCGTAGGCGAAGTTGTAATCCACTCCATATTTGAAGCTGACCCGCACAAAGGACAGACCATAAAATGAAGTGGAGCGGATTACGTCGATGCCTGGGGTGGTGTAGAGCCCAATCTCCGTGGGACGCGTGTAGTAACGTTCCATCTCCTCGGCAGAGAGCCCGGGCGCCTGCGCCGTGATCTCCAAGATGACGGGCGTAGGGTTGGGATACGCCTCGATGTTAAGCATCTTGAAAGCGATGAGCCCGGCGCCGGCAAACAGAACCAAACCTACCGCCACAATGGGACGGCGACTCAGGCAAAACGCGAGGAGAGATTTGAACATGTCGTTTCTTTTATTGAAGCGAAAATGACAATGAACTAATCGCTGGGTGGCGCCGACAACATGTTGCTGAGAAATACAGCGCCGTCCGCCACTACGAGTTCTCCGCGTCGCAAGCCTTCAAGAACCTGAACCCGGTCGTCGTTTCGTAGTCCGATCTTGATGACCCTTTGCTCAAACCGGCGGCGATCGGTGGTGATCCAAGCGGTCATCGTGCCGTCGGCTTCGCGAACCACGCCATTTGCTGGTATGGCAGTAGCTTCAATCGGGTTTTGAACGCGGATGAGGAAGTTGGCGAGCATTCCGGGACGCAGTTCGTCCTTGGGGTCCGCAATCTCGGAACGGATGGTTACGCGATGGGTATTCGGATCAACGGTCTCGTAGATCTTTGAAACCTTGCCTTGAAACGCGTGGTCTGGATAGGCCATCACTTTGACCTGAACCGACTGCCCCAAATGGAAAAGCGGGACATCGGCCTCGCTGACATTCGCCAGCATCCATTTAATCGCCACGTCGGCGACCGAGTAAGGCGCCGGTGCGTTTCCCGGCTGCACTAGAAATCCGGGCTGCGCGACTTTGTATGTAATCTTGCCGGAAATTGGACTGCGCACCACCAGGGCAGGATCGATCCTGCGCGAAGCAATCATTTGATCGATTTCTGCATTGGCTTTGCCAAAGACGAGGACTGCGTCGCGTGCGGCTTTGAGAGCGCCTTCAGCAGTTTGTTGATCGGACGTCGCCTGTTCTTTCTCACGCTCGGCGATTCCACCGAGACCCTGCACGCGCAGGAGTTCTTTGTTGGTCAGCTCGAAAGTCGCGGCTGCGCCAATCAGGTTTGACTCAGCCTGGATTAGGTCGGGACTCTTGATGGTATAGAGGGGTTGGTCCTTCTGAACCCTGGCGCCCAGTTCCCCGAAGGTCTTGAGGATCGTGCCCTGATAGGCGGGAAAGACTTGAACAGAAAGGTCTTCGTCAAAATCGATGTTGCCGACCGCTTCCTTCTCAACGGGAAACTCGTAGCTTCCGATAGGTTCAATTTTGATCGAGTTCAGTTGGCTGGGTGAAAGGTCCACGCTGGGCACGTTAGAAGTTGCAGCTGATTCCGGTGACTTCGCGTTTGCAGCATGACCGCGGCTGCAGCCAGACTCCAGAATTCCCGTGGCGACCATGATCGCAGCGGCCGTCACAAAGGCCACCGCACTGGTTTTGCTGGTGTGAGCCAGATATTTCATCGATTACGTTCGACCCGTTATGTCCACCGTTCTTCTGGCAGAGTCAAGCTCAGAATGACCTTTTCGCATTGCGTACCCCACGAGTTTCGCGACGATTCCGGGAACGCTTCTTGCGATTGGCCCTCTTAGGGATACCTCCAATAAATTCAGCAAAGCCCGCACAGACCAGAGCGATGTATAGCAGCACCGCGAAGAGAGCTATCGCGATCAGGACGTATCGGTTCAGCGTTTCGTAATCCACTAGCCTCCAATACATCCGAGGGAAAGCTGGACTTGTGCCGATTGCTGCAGCTATTCTGCAAGCACACGACAGGTATGGGAACCCTATCTCTTGGGCCGTTGTGTTCTCTTTCGGCTATAGACCCTATCTTTTGGCTAGTTCTTGACAGGGCAGTTTCTTGGCGCGCGAAAATAGCGCACCATTAGAATGGCGATGAAGAATCCGCCGCCAATCTACACACTGCCCATGAGAGACCCTCTGTCCATCTACGCGTCGGCCAACCGCGCGAGGTTAATCGTTGTTGCTGGCCTTTTGATAGCAGCCATCGCGGGGGTTGACTGGGCCACAAAGCCCTACATCTCTTTGGGATTCCTTTACCTGTTCCCCATCATGATTCTTGGCGGGTTTTTATCGAGGAGTCAACTTGTGGGGGTTGCGTTGGTTTGTGCCGTTCTGCAGGAGGCGTTCAGCAATTTACCCGAGAATGAAGCTGTGATCCGCTTGCTGTTCAGTTCGGCGGGCTTTGTCGGTACAGGGCTATTTATTTCTGAGATGATTCGCAATCGCCGAATTACGATGAGGCACGTCGAAGAACTTGAAGGGCAGATCAAGCTCCGCGAGGACGCCGAGGAACAGTTGCGTTCTCTCGTGGAGAGCAGTCCCGCCGCGATCATCACGATTGACTCGGACGGCAGCGTTTTATTGGCGAACGAAGCCGCTCAACACTTGCTCGCTCCTGAAGGGCAACCCTTACAAGGCCAGGAAATCAATTCTTATCTCCCAGCCTTGCAAACAGTTCTAAGAACACAGCAGCCGCGGGTATTTCGGACCACCCTGCAATGCACGGGAAAAAGAAGCGATGGAGAGGTATTCTTGGCCGGCGTGTGGTTTTCGACCTATAGCACGATATCGGGCCCACGCTTGGCGGCGATCATTGTGGATCTGTCAGAGGACCTCCGAAATCGCGAGGATCTCAGCCTGGACTATCTCTTGAAGAACACGAGAATTCTGATGAGCGCCGTGGCCCATGAGATTCGGAACCTCTGCGGTGCGGTACTCGTCGTCCATAAGAACCTCTCCAGAGTCAAGGAGCTTGAATCGAACGAAGATTTTAAGGCCCTGGCGAACTTAATCCAGAGCCTGGAGCGAGTCTCGGCATTGGAATTGGGTTCCACCGCATCTCAGAATGGTGAAGTGGTTGAGCTTCCGTCTCTACTGGACGAATTCCGAATACTGATTGAAAACTCTTATCACGAATCAATGATCGAGCTGCAGTGGGAGGTTCAAGAATCATTGCCATTGGTTTGGGCAGACAGGTACGGACTTATTCAGGTTTTCTTAAACCTGGCGAAGAATAGCCGCCGGGCCATGGCGTCTACGTGGGTGAAACAACTTCGAATCGCGGCACGAGAGGAAAAAGGGACGGTCACAATTCGATTCGAAGATACGGGGACGGGCGTCGCTTCGCCAGAAAACCTATTCCGACCGTTCCAGCGCGGCTCAGTGTCCAGCGGACTTGGGCTGTACGTTTCCAGGGCGATCATGCGTAGCTTTGGCGGAGAACTTTCTTACGAACCCAGGCCGGAGGGTTGTTGCTTCGCTGTCGCCTTGCCCCTGGGTGTCATACCGGAGGAGGAGGCGAATGCCTGAAGCCGCGGCGGGCACGGTCCACTTGTTGTTGCTGGACGATCACACCTTGTTTCGAGAGAGTGCAAGTCGGCTCCTTTCCGCGGAACCCGGATTCGAGGTGGCAGCCCATTGCGGCACAATTGGAGAGGGTCTGCGGATTCTGGAGCGCACGGCGATCGACGTGGTCCTTCTCGATTTCGATCTGGGTGAGAGCGACGGCCGGCAGTTTCTTCGACTGGCTAAGGAACACGGATTCCAGGGAAAGGTTCTCGTTGTTACGGCAGGAGTGGATACAAGCGTGGCAGCGGAGCTGATCCGTTCTGGAATTTCTGGAGTTTTTCGAAAACACGACTCTGCGGCGTCGCTGGCACAAGCAATCCGCGACGTGATGGCTGGCAAAGTTTGGCTTGACCAAGAGCAGCTACAAACTGCTCTCAGAACCGAGGTCGCAAGTTCACCGGACAATCGAACGCGGGCATTCACGGCACGGGAACAGCAGGTGCTCTCATGTGTGTTCGAGGGTCTTGCGAACAAAGAGATTGCAGCAAGAATTGGAGTATCGGAGAGCTCGGTCAAAGCAACACTTCAGCAACTCTTCTCGAAGACCGGTGTCCGTACGCGCAGTCAATTGGTGCGTATCGTCTTGGAGCAACATCGAGATCAGCTTTAGTACGACGTACGTAAGAGGGACGGAGATGGCACACAGTGAAATGCGACCCAGCGTTGTACGACTGATTGTGCTCCTGACCGTTATCGGCGCGGCGACCATCTCTGTACGAGGTTCAACTCCTGCACCCAGCCCGCCAAATGAAGGTCAGCAGATCGGAAAAATCCTCAGTGTGCGAAAGGTTCTGGAAAACCGCTATGTTGGCAGCCGCTATCCCCAAATTCACTATTACCTCCTTTATTTTGTGGTGCGCACTTCCGACCAGACATATTGCGCTGAATACGAGACTCCTGTACTTGATGAGATCGATGATCTGTTTTCGGCAAAGGACCAAAATGTCGCTGTTGTGCTCAAAAACAGGAGCCTCACGCTGCGAACGCCGAAGGGCAGGAAGATCAAGGCCCGATTTGTCGACCAAAAACAGTGTTAATCACGTCTGGACGCTCGTATAGTCAGTATCTTCTTCATTCCCCGATCTCGCTCCGACCTGCCGTCCCTGCACGCACAAGACTCAGGTGAAATTCACATCTACAAGTCCTACCTTCAGGGAGGTCACTTTTTTGTTCTTGTCTATCTTAATTAACTATGGTTAACTACTGATAATAATCGCCAGTTAATAGAGAGAAGCTGAAAGCTCTTGCTGCAGCCGAAATGAATGGGGAATCCATGGTACGGGTAGGTCATTTTGCTCTTTTCGTGTTGACCATGGCGTGTCTCCTCCCGGTGGAGGCACTGGCACAAGGCGAAACGACGAGCGCTATCGTTGGCGAAATAACGGATACAACTAACGCAGTTGTGTCGGGCGCCATTGTGACAGTCACGAATCACGAGACTGGCTTAAAGCGCAGCGCCAGGACCGATGACGCAGGCCGGTTCAACTTCCCCCAGTTAAAGCCAGGCACGTACTCGGTCAAAGTAGAAGCTCTCGGCTTTGAACCACGGCGAAATGATAACGTCGTTTCCGGCCTGGGCCAGAAGCAAACAGTGGATTTCACGCTCAAGATCGCTCGATCTAATGAGGTGGTTGAGGTCAGCAGCGAAGCTCCACTCATCAACCCGGAAAACGCAAACACATCCACCACTCTAAGTGCGCCGGCGCTTGAGAATCTGCCGAATCCCGGTGGCGACCTAACCTACCCTCTACAATTTGCCCCTGGGGCGCTCATCAACACGGCAGGTAGCAGCAACGATTTCGTCGGCGGCACAAACGGGTATGGCAACGTCGAGTTTAACGGCTTGCCCGCTCTCTCAAACGGCTACATCGTTGACGGATTGGAAACCAACGACCCGCTCACCAATCTCAACAGCGGCCTTTCGACCAATCTGGTCCTGGGATTGAATTCAATCTCGGAAGTGACGGTCAACACTCTTTCCTATTCCGTGGATCAAGGGAGGTATGGAGCATCCCAAATCGATTACGTCACGAAGTCCGGCACTAATCACTTTCACGGCAATCTTTATGAACTTTGGAATGGCGCGCTACTCAACGCAGCGGACTACTTCACCAATGCGACGCCGGGGAACCACAAGCCGGGGGCGACAGTAAATCATTTTGGAGGCAGTGTGGGCGGTCCAATCCTACACAACAAACTGTTTTTCTTCTTCGACAGCGAGTGGGTTCGCATCGCGCTGCCCATTGTCACCCCGGCGATCGTTCCGAGTGCCCCATTCCAACAATACGTCTTGCAGCAACTCCCTTCGCAGTTGGTCCGGTTTTATCGGCAGATGTTTTCGCTCTATGCAAATACCAGCGGCACACCCACCGCGATACTCGGTTGTCCGCTGGCGGCTGGGGCGGGTTGCGCCAATCGGCAAAGTGTTTCGCACTCCAGCGACGACCACGAACAGGTGCAGACGGCCCGAATCGACTACAACATCAACGAGAAAGACACGGCTTGGTCTCGGTTTCAGGCGGACACCGGCCTGCAAGCCGCGTGGACGGACCCTATCAACCCAGTGTTCGACGCGCTGTCCCCGCAGCCTCTCTACTCGCTGGCTGCGGGATACACGCACGTCTTCTCGCAGAACCTGGTGAACTACTTCAATCCCGCATTTTCCTGGTACGAAAGCCTGTTTGGGCCAAGTGATTTGCAGAAGACACTGTCGGCGTTTCCGATCGTGTTGGAAGGCACCGGAGCGAACCCCTTTACACCGATCGGGGGGCTGGACAATACCTGGATTCAAGGCAGGCGCGCCTCCCGCTTTTTCATCAACGACAATCTCGCTTGGAGCCATGGCGCTCACGAATTGCGATTTGGAATCAATACCCGTATCTTCCGTTTGAACGACTACGATTTCGGAGAAGGCACGGTTCCCACCGTGACCTACGCGAATTTGCAGCAATTTATCTCTGGAGTAGCTAACACTGCCTCGAAGACGTTCCCTTCGAACCCCAACGAGCCTTTCAACTTTCTCAATCTCGATGTCTACGCGCAAGACTCATGGAAAGTGACTCGCAAACTAACTTGGACGTTCGGTCTGCGCGACACCTTCAATTCCAATCCACTGAATCCGCACGATCAAGTCGCTCGTCTGCGTGGCTCTTTCAGTTCGATCTCCCATGTTGTTAATCAACCACTGAACGCCGCGATTCAAACTCACCTCGGCAATCTGTTCTCGTCCACACCGCTGGCCATTCTCCAACCAAGAACGGCGATTGCGTGGCAGTTCGAGCCGAAATCAGTACTCCGCACCGGGTTCGGGATTTTCAGCGACATTTTGCCGGGCAGCGTGGCTGACCTCATCGGCGCTAATCCTCCATACGACAAAACATTTCAGGGAGGACTGCTCGGCACCGTGGGCGGTACAGCCATTGCGCCGGGAGCACCCAACGGCGCGGTCGACGCAACCGTTGCCGCGAATCAGATTTTTACTTCAGGATTTCCCCAGGGCCAGCTTTCCTGCGCATCTCCGCAGGCGAATCCCGCGACTTGCCTTCCACCGGTCGCGATGACGGCCGTCCCCGATGGCAAACTCCACGCGCCCTACTTCATGGAGTGGAGCCTGGGAATGGAACATCAATTCGGAACTACGGCCAGCCTGCAGGCGCAATACGTGGGCACGCGCGCCGTGAACCAGCCGTACTCAACCCAAGTCAACGGCTACCAAACCGTGTGTCAGGGTTGTTTTGCACCGTTTCCCTACCTGCAGTCCACCGATCCACGATTCGGCGCGGTGACGCAGTTCGCCACCGGCGCGAACAGCCACTACAACGGCCTTCAATTAACCGCGATGAAGCGCCTCGGACATGGTCTGCAAGGGCAGATCAACTATTCGTGGAGCCGTTGCATGGATACCGTCTCGAACGGAGGGTTCCTTTCATTTTCGGCAGGAGGGATTCTCTCGCCTCTGCCCGGAGACTTGGCCCGCGATTATGGTCCCTGCGACTATGACATCCGGCACAATCTCAACGCGCAATATGTTTATCAGCTGCCGGTCAGAGTGCGCAGTCATGCGCTGGGCTACGCGCTCAACGGCTGGCAGATTTCTGGAACAGCGTTTTGGCACAGCGGCGTTCCGTTCTCGGTACTGAGCACGCCCTATTCAGCAAGTGGAGACGGCATCGTGCAGGGCAGCGGGCCGCAGTTCGCCAGTGTTGTTCCCGGCGTTCCGCTGTATGAGCATCATCCGATTCAGGGCGTAACTCAGGCGGGCACGATCCAGTGGCTTAATCCAGACGCATTTGCGTCCGCAGTCGATCCGAGTACAGGGCAGTGCTATGGCGGCGACAGCCCGCAGAATTGCCAATTCGGAAACCTCGGACGTAATGCCCTACGTGGTCCCGATTTCCTCTGGAGCGACTTCTACCTGACAAAATGGTTTCCCTTGACCGAACATGTAAAGCTGCGGTTTGAGGGGCAGTTCTTTAATGTTTTCAACCATCCGAATTTTGCGCTTCCAAACATGGTTCAGGCCGGCATTCCGGGAAATCCTTCCACGCAGAGTGGATTTGGAGCGCTCACGTACACAACCTCTCCCCCGACCGGCTTGCTAGGCGTCGGTTTGGGCGGCGATAGCAGTCCACGCATGATCGCCTTTCAAGCTCGTTTGGAGTTCTGAACGGAGTCAGGGCAGAAGGCACAGATGCCCAGACTGAATCTTGATCCATTCATGATCCACAAAAGGTTTCTTCGCTTACTGAAAGTGCTTTCGGAAGCCATCCGTGTGGCGTAGTTTCAGTAACCTACTGTAAGCTGCGGCCCTTTCACATCAGACCGAGAGCGAGCAAGTCTTGCTTTCGAAACTCGCTTTCAACGGTTTCCAGCCTCCTCTCTGTGGCCGCAAGTTTCTTTTCTACCGTCTCAGATTTCTGACGATACTTATCTCGTTCTGCGGCGGAGTCTCGAACTTGAGATGTAGTACTTGCGACTTGTGCCTCCTGCGGTGAAAAGCCGTGCTACTGCTCACGACCCGCAATTGCTAATCCAATCGTTGTTGAGCAAGGTTCCTGCCCCCATCTCCGTTCGCGGTCAACATGACGAAGCTGGCTTTCTCCCCTTGCCACGATCACTCCAACCGGACTACGCCGTTCCTTGACGTCACGAATAAGCTTCCTGATGTCGCCTTCCGTGATGGCCGCCTTGCCGATGATGTCCACGCCGTATTCAACGAGGAACATCCGCACCTTGTTGCACTCATTGAAGGCGGTGCGCCACGAGTTTGTCTTGCTGTTGTCCACCAGGTGCTGCCAGTATCGTTTCACGTCATCCTTGGTGACGGCAGACACTCGCTTGTTGCCTATGACGGCTGCAAACTTGTTGAGAGTAGTGCGCACGCCGTTGACCGTCTTCGTCTGATGTCCCGGCGCGTAACCTGCGAGATACGGTTCTATGGCGTCCCGGATATTGCTAGACCGCGTCGGCTGGTCGGCTGGCACCAGACCATGCTTCACCGCCAGATCGTGCGCCTGTAGACGTTCTCGCGCTTCCTGCGTGCTTGTCGGCATGGCGTCCAGCCTGATCCATTGCCGACCGCTGCGGAAGTAGTAGGTGCCTTCTTCGTGGAATTCGACCTTGCCGTCCACGCGCACCATGTTCGGGATGATCTTGCCTTTATCTTCGATGGCGGCTTTGTAGCGCCAAACGCCATCAACCTTTACGTATTTCCAAACACTCATGACTTCCCCTGTGATAGTTACTGCGTCTCAGGGAAAATCGCGAATTCGTGGTTAAGGAAGGTGTGTTAAGGAAATGAGTCGAATTCCGCCTATTTACTGGGGAAAAGTGAGGTAATGGCGGAGAGAGTGGGATTCGAAACCAGCTAATAACGTAGTTCCAATAACATAGAGAACACGGCGGGCACCGTAAGAACGATGGAAGACATTGGTAAGCAGTACTAACGGATCACAAACGGATCACGGCTGAGTGTGCCCGACGATGCAAGATCCATATGGCTCTTGGTATCCGCTCACGTGTGGGCCAAAATGCTGAGTAATGGAAAACGGCCACTGGCTCTGATAAAGGGCCGTGAATACAAATCCCAAGTGAGCAAGCGGAAGCTCCGCCCCGTCCGGACTTGGTCAACGTGGGCGACCTACGGACAAAACCAGCAGGCGGCGTTTTTTGCCACGTCCCGTTATTACGCAGTCCACGATCACTGTGCTTTCACCAAGCAGGCTCTTAATATCCGCGAGTGACTGCTGTCCTACGAGCTCGAAAGTGTAGGTTTCTTCCGGGATTGAAGTCCCATCAAGAACTCGAAGACGGCCTGTTCTCGTGTCCAAGTCTAGCTCGCGAATCTGACCTCGCAATGTGACAGTGGGTTGATCGGCGGGTGGCAAGGCGAAAACGTTGTCTGCTGGAAGCATTACTGAACCGCCATACTTTGCCTCACGTGTGAGCCTGCGCAGAGTTGTGCTCAACTGCCGAAGCTCTTCACGGCTGAGCGGCATCGTCGTCTGGTATTTGATTTTGATTTCTGTAGAGTCGGGCGTCCTGATTTCCACGGACCCGAGTCTGTTCTGATCGAGTTCTGAGAGAATCCTGAGCGTTGGTTCTATATCCTTGAGAGACTTCTGTGGTAAGGGCAACTCAGCATTATCCGCTCCAACTATTAAAGCAGCGTCGTCTTCAACTCTTTCCACGTGGGCACGCTTGTGCTGACGCCAGAATTTTCGGAAGCGTTCTGCAAGATCCAATGTCTCATTAACGTGTTTGACGATGTCACTTATAGGAATCGCCACAATAATCGGAATAAGCGGAGCTGTTTCCCGATTTACGAACTCTACAACTCTTAGGATGACATCTTGAACATAAGACCCCTCGCGAGGAAACCCGGCCTCCAAGTCGATGTGAACATCCTCGACGGACGGTGAGATAATTTCTATGGCTGAGTCTCGCAGTATGGTTGTCGCATCCAGGAGAATGGAAGAAACGGAAACAAGCGGGTACGTTTTCGAAACAGCCGGTCCCTCAATCACAACAGTAAACTCGGCAGCGGCACTTACCTGTTGTTCGGGCATGCGCGGATTCTAGCACGTTGGTGCTACCCGTTTTCGCTACACGCCAGTTGGCGGAAGCTACTGCTGTGAGGTACCGACTCCTGAAAGTAAATCGCGCCGAAGCCGCAGTTCTTTGCCTTTCACAGATCTCTTATCGTAAGTGTCCTCTCGAAAGGTAGACGATACGGTTCGCTCATCCGCACTGATGGAGCCGAGTGCCCAGAGTCTCTTGTGCCGTAGGGACACTGCAACGCCGCATTGTTGTGGGTGTTCGGAGTGCTCACGCTCGAGACTTTTTAGTCTGTTGCTCGTCCCAAGTCACGGTCTCCCAGTCCGTCGCGGTCTCGAAGCCGTCCTTTTTGGCGGCTTCGTTGGCAAGTCGCACCCACTCACGGTAATCGTCTTCCTTGTCGCAAAATGTCCATCTTCGCTCAACGCCGACAGGCGGATCTAGTTCGTCGATGATCCCGTAGTCGAACGGGCAATCGGGCGGACGGACATCAAAACCCGCACAGTGCAGATATTTCAGATAGACGTTAAGCGCCTTCGCCGCCACTCCGAAGAACAATCTCTTGTCGTTGAGAACGACAGCATGCTTCTTTCCGAGCCGATCTGCTATGTCTCTGATCGTCTGAATATGAACGCCCTCGATTACGTCTTGCCCTTCGTAATTCATCGAGAGGTTGCGAAGTTCCGACTTCAACGCAGCCCTGAATGCATCCCGGTTTGGCTTATCGTCGTCCCTCTCTTTGTCTGTTGAGTATTCTTTGAAAACACGGCGAGTGTCTTCGCGGAAATGAGACGTAGCGTCCCGGACCGCATTTTCGAGCAACGTATCTTCGATGAACTTGCGTTTTAGTCTTCTTGCCTTTTCTGTCGGCAATTCTTGGCTCATCATCTTCTTCTTCGCTTCTTTGTCTTGACGTTGGAAGCTGAGACTTTGTTATCTTTCCGGGCATCGATCAGCACGATTGATTTGTCGTCCTCCAGCTTCAGGTCCTTCAGGATTTTCTCGACACGTTTCCGCTGGCTAGCGGTGAAATAGATGATCGCCTTCACCGACTTCTGCGTGCTGTTTGCCTTTTGATAGACCTTGACTTGATTTTCGAGGTTTTGCCTCAGTTTTGTGTTGCTTGCCAACTTGAACTCTACGAGAGAACTTCCTTTCGCCCCGTCCGATATCTTGTAGTCAACGGGACCCAGCCCGTTGTTCACTTCACTATCCACAGAGAAGCGGGTATTAAACCACGTCAATCGATAGATCAACTGGAGGTCGCTCTCTCGCTCAATTGGCTGGTTCTTGATCCAGAAGAAGCGGTACCCGTTGTTGTCCTCGATGACGTGCTTCAAGAACTGCACACGTTGGAACGCCGCCTCATAACTGTCACCCTCGATGGCGTAGAAGGCTTTGCGGTCTAATAACTCGATCAAGGCGCTGATCTGTTCGATGAACAGCCCTTTGGTTTTCTCGACTTTGACCAAACTGTTTTTTACCGCCTTGTTTCCATGCTTCTCTCTCTCCTTAATGAAATAGTCGAAGACTTCAGGAAATCGCATCAGCACTTTCGCTACGGCGTTGCGTGTTTCCTTCGCAGTCGGCTCATCATCTTTGGCTTGTCTTCGCAACGCCGCTTGAAAATAGTTGTCGATTTGGGCGCGAAGCTGGTCGTTCGGTATTGAGTCAACAATATGGTCGTAGTTGCGTAGAAGATCGCCGCGATTGATCCAGATATCATCTTTCGTGAGGATATCTTCGGGCGTCAGGAGGACGTAATCATCGTCATGCTTTGGGAGAGTGAATATTTTTGATTCCCACGCCTCTGTCTTGTAGTTGAACTTAACTTTCTTGACTGCAAACCGTCCCCTCAAGTTTCGGGGGATGTACTGCTTCGTGAACTCCTGCGTGTATTCCAAGAGATATTCTTTGATGAGGTTTGTCGTGAAATCACTAATATTGTCGCGTCCGACCCCGCTGTCAAAGAGACAAACTTTTTCGATGTGAGCGGAGACTCTCACATCTTCTTTGCCAAAATTTGCGAAGACTTTGTTTAAGTTTTTGTGAAGTGAACGGGCAAACTTCATGCCCAGCCCTCGCCCATCGTTCCCTTCAAGAGACCAACCCAACCACGTTTGCTTCACTTCTCGGAATGTGTACCACGATTTCAGGAGGGCATCGGAGACTGTTCCCTCGGTTGCCTTCTGTTTCAAAAAGGCAACGTAGCGGATCATCTTTTCGTGGAGTCGTTGATACTCGGATTTCTTACTGTGAAAGAGAAGGAAGGGATCAATGAACAGTGGAAGGTCTGCAACCAATGAAACGTTCAGGGCACCGTACTCTTCCAAAGCATCGCGGTCGCAAGCGAAAACGTCGGAGAAATAGATTTTCATTACTTCGACACTCCCGCTTCGGGTTGACGTTGAGCCTCCCCCTCAAAAGGCTCGTGCCATTAAGCCTAACAAATCACAGGGTAACGTCACCATATAATGTCAATGGGTGAACAATGGACACCACTGTGACAGCGAGTCGAGTTCCAACTTCCGAGGGGTCGACCGCCCGGAAATTGATGTTAATTCCGAAATTCCGAATAGAGTCTGCGCCTAGGGTCAGTCAAGGGCATGCTAGCGATCGAGCCGCACTCGAAGTCGCCGCGCTCGTTCGCGAAATGCGTCTTCGCCACCCTCAAGAATATGGCAACGGATCTCGTAGACCGATTTTGCGCAACTCCGAGGATTGTCCCCGGATGATGGGTCACTGGAAGTTGTGAAGCCGGCTATTCATGTGAGCCAGTTATCATGGATTTTGCGGAGGCGGTGCACCAGACTCACAGCTGGTCCGTAGGTCGATTCCGCGTTATCGCGTCTCATGCGAGTCCTATTCCGAGACTATGACTTTGCTCCTCTTCGGAGGGTCGTCCCCCTCGCGGGCTAACCGGTTCGGCCTTCGGCACAGCCAGCTCCTGTTCCACTTCGGTTGCTGTTCGTTGAGAACTCTCGCGACTGAGACTGCGGGAAAGCTTGCTTCCGTCATTTGTGTAGATGTGGGCGTCGTGTTGAGCCCGCGAAACGGATACGTACGCGAAGCGGTTGTTGACCAACAGCTCGCTTTTCTCGGTGTCCACGTGGATCAGCACTCGATCCGCGGTTTGCCCCTGGCTGCTGTGGCTGGTCACTGCGTAACCATAGTCAAGGTGCGGGTGCTCGCGGACGTTGAATCGGACTTCCTGGCCTGAGTCCATCCGGATTCTAAGGTCGCCGTTGAGAGTTGACGTGTTCGACAGTGCCGAGATCACGATTAGCAACTTGCAGTTCGCGTGATGGCGCGGTGAACTGAACGCGGTCTCCCTGTGAGAATTCGCGTTCGGCTTCGCGGTGTACCGAGACACCCTGAGAGGCGTCGCGGATCGTAGGTTTGCAGAGTGCCCGCCTCGCGTTCGATCGTTAGCCGATTCTCTTTCGCGTCCACGCCGGTGACCCGTGCGTATTCACCCGGCTTGATGCCCTCAGTTTTGCTGCCACGCGAGTATCGAAGCACGTCTCCAGGCTCGTATTGTCCGGCCCACTGCCGGTCTGCTCCCGTCATCTCCTGACGCGATTCCAGCACCCGGAGTTTGTGCTCGTCTTTGCTCACGTCTCCACGATTCTGCAGCTCGCGATGAATCAGCGAATTCAATTCGCGTCGGGATTCATTATCGGGCGAGATTACCAACGTCCCTTCTGGATGTCGCGAATACTCGCGGGCTATTGCGCTCATCCGCTCTTGGTGATTAACGATCTCGTGCACACGGCCCTGCTGGTCGAGACTCGCTACTCCTCCGAAAACGTCTCCGCGGGCGAGCTGCTCCACCGCCTCCTTCAGGCTCGGGTCCTTCTGGCGCACAATCTCACCCAACCTGGCCGTCTGCATGCCCGCTTCTTGCAGTTGCTTATATGGCCTGCCCGCTTCAACCGCCTCATGTTGCCGCGTATCGCCAACCAAAAGAACCCGGTCTGATGTGTGCAGACGGTGAAAAAATTCGTTCATTTGTTTCGTGCTTGCAAGGCTCGATTCATCGATAACGAAAATCCGTTTCTGCCCATCAGTTGGAGCTTCGTTCCGAATCAGCTGCCGTTGCAAGGTGTGCGACTCAATTCCTGATTCCGCCAACTTGTGGGCGGCCCGCGATGTGGGAGCAAGTCCGATCACTTGGTAGCCTTCTCGTTCCGCGGCTTCGCGGATTGCACTCAACGAAGTGGTCTTGCCAGCACCCGCTACGCCTTCAAGTCCCACGATCTTGTCCTGAGTGGCCAGGGTCTGCTCTACAGCTGTTCGTTGGCTAGCGCTCAAGTGAGTGTGATTCTGCTGCACAGACTGCCATGTTTCGGAGTTCACAAGAACACCGTGTTGGCCTTGGCCTTTTCGCATTTCACTCACGTTGTCACGTTCGTACTGGATCATCTTTTCAGTGGTGAACGCGCGGGCCGGAGATTTGCCTTCGACTTCGATCAGGGAGCCTGATTCTATTCGCTTTTCGAATCTCTCTCGAACCTCTCCGAAGCCAGCTTCGCCCATTGAGCGTTTCAGCGCATCTCGCATCAGGTCGCGCTCGTCAGTCACAGCGTGCCTTTCGAGATTTTTGTCCTGGGCGTACGTCAGCGCCGATTCCAAGGGCTGGCGACTCGGAACATCTCTTTCGACTTCGTTGGAATGAGCGGCCTGGACTACCTGCTCCGGCTGATTTCCGAATCGCTCGGCCATTTCCTTATGCATTCTCTGCATTTCCGCGTGCGCGATGCCCGGCAACTTGTCGTCTCGTGTCTGATGTGCTGCGATCTGCGCTGCGACCAGCACCTTTCACGCCTTGCTGTTCGAGGTAGGCCTGAATTTGCTGACTTCTGGGGCTCGAAGCACCAAGGTACTCGCGTGTATAGCCGGCAATTTCCGGCTGGCCACTTTTTCCCCTTTCGATCTCGTAGCCCTGACCTTTGAGGCGGAGCGCTAGCTCTGAGCGGTATATCGCGGTCGCATACTGTTGAGATCGGTAGAGTTCATGCGGTTGCAAGGCTCGCGCTTCGCCATTCTTTGTTTCAGTGAGATTGAAGAACACAACATGAGTGTGCAACTGCGGTGCCGCGTATCCATTAACCGGTCGCGCGCTGTCATGCTCGAAAGCTGGTTGCGACCCATTTACCGGTCGTTTCCGGGAGACGATTGCCGCCCATGCGCGCTTGGACGAACTTCTCCATCTCATTCAATGCAACTTTGACACTGTCCCGATGAGCCTGGCGTACGGCTTCGTCTCCACCCACGAGAGCAGTCAAAGAAACGCTCTTGGGAGCCGAGAACGTCGCGTCCCAAGCGGCACGGTGCTCCATTGTGCTAACCGTCTCACCTCGTGCATTGACGTATTCGCGCGCTGTTTGATGGCGAACGAGTTGCTCTTCGGTTAAGGGATGTTGACCGTTCGCCAGCCGCTGAAAGTGTTCCTCCTGCACTTCACCATGTAGCCCCCACTCTTGCGCGAGTCGGCCGTGCCACTCGCCGCGTATTCGGTCGCCCTCGGAGTAGTAGTTCTCCTCGGCGTTTGCAAACTCCTCTTTGTGATAGGTCTGCGCTTGGCCGGCACTCAGCGGTTTGGAGATGGTCAGCATGACTCACTCGAAGTAGGGTTCTTGCCCGGCGGCGATGCCTTCGGAGTTCTCCGGCTCGCGCGGACTGATCTCCTGCGCCGCCACAGTGCTCGGCTGAGGCGGGCGCTTCTCGATTTCGACCACCCGCGGTGTGATCTCCCTTGGAATGAAACCGGGTTGCGTTTTTACGGGAGCGAGATATGGAAAGCTGAAAGGCACTACCAGATTGTCGACTTTAAGCAATGCGTGCAAGCGCTGTAGTCCACTGATTTCCGACGGGAGCACTAGCGGCTCCGTTCGCCTTTCATTGTGATAGCTCTTGGACTTGGTAATTTTGAGAGGATGCGTGTTCACCGTCTCCTTAACGCGTTCCATTTCCACTTCGCCAATCGTGTCCGAGATCCACTTCGCGGCACGAGGCTCACTGGTATGCAAAAAGATTTTGGTGGCCGGCTGCGACAGCATTGACTCAGATTCATGCCCGTAGCGTACTTCAAGTTGGCTCCGGCCTTGGAAACCGATCACAACGGGATTCCCGGATTTGCGATTCTCGGTCAGCGCAGTGTGCAATTGCGGCAGTCGCTGCAGACTAGCGAGCTCATCAAGCACAAACCATGCGTGACGCAACGCGGGATCGCCCTGGTTCATCAATCGCAGCACTAACGTGTCCAGCCATAGGCTCATGAGGGGCAACAGCCGCTCGCGGAATCGAGGAGTCGAGGTTAGGAATATCCAGCCACTACGCTGTCGTGCCCATTCTTCGGTTGTCCATCGTTGCTTCGTCTCACTCTCCTTCGGCAAGAGCTTTAAACTGTCAGCAACCATGTTAAGCGCACCTAACACACCACCGCGCTGTGGACCAGCGCCGCGATAGACGAATGCCGTCAGTTCGGTGCCTTTCAAGAGGCGATCTAGCTCCTCCTCGTGGCTCATCCATCTGACCAGTTCCTCAGGCGTCGGTTTCAACGTGAGCAAGTGCGCGAAGACCTTTCGCGGACCTTCGACGAAGAATGTGTTCTCGTGAGGCTTATCGGGGAACAACGATGTGGCGAGGGTCAGAGCCTCCGCCTCGTGCATCACTTCATCGGACGGCGACCAGTAAGGACACCGCACGTCCAGGGGATTCAGGATAAGATCGCCGCGGGCAGCATTGAAAAATTGCGGTGTGTGTTCCAGCGCGGGATCATACACAATAGCTGTCTCGCCTCGCTCGGCGATTTGCGCCAACACGCGCCGCTGTAAAACGCTCTTTCCGGCGCCCGTGTCTCCCATCATCATCATGTGGCTGCTCTCTAACGAGCGCGGAATCGAGAGCGATTCTCTTCCCTCCGTGGTCAGGAAGCTAATTCCATCACCTCCACTCCGTCGATTGAATTCCTTGACGGTCACCATCTCTGGGCCTTTGAGTCTGCATCCCTCTTCCTCGATCTGCCGTCGCCGCCGGTTCCTTGGGATTGGCAGCACCAGCCCCAGGACGAAGATGCCCAGCGCACCAGCCCACGCTGGCCAGATCAGATCACCGGGAGACTGGCCCGCATAAATCAACTCAGCAAGCATCCGGTTCATTTGCGCGTTCGTGTAATGCACCGTGTCCACCTTCAGAGCAACCGCTCCCGCCTGTCGCGCCTTCGCCGTGAGCGCAAACGAGGGCCATACCTCCAAGGGGGCGGGCATCACGTCCGCGTCCGTGGCCATGCTGTGTTGCCCTTGTCGGTCCAATTTCGAAAGCACTTGGTAGGTACCACTCGGATTGGGAAAATCCTTGCTGATCGAATATTGAACCCAGTACCACTGCTGCAATGGCGTCCAGACCTCAACGCTTTGGTACGTGAAGATTCCTATCC
>CAVVGM010000003.1:0-473134 GCA_963747805.1 uncultured Acidobacteriaceae bacterium | reverse complement strand
TCGTTTCCTGCGGCCTGGAGTTCAGTTACGTATTGCTGGTTCCGCGCTGCCTGCGCAATCCGCTTTATCACTGGACCCATCTCGAGCTAAACGATATTTCGGGATCGACGCGCTGCTCAACGAGCGCACGGCGCCGGCGATCTGGAAGCGCGCCAACCAGCAGTTGTCGAAAGCAGCGCTGTCTCCTCAGGGCATTCTGAAAAAATTTGAAGTCCTGGCGCTGTGCACCAGCGACGATCCCGCCGACGACCTGAGCGCGCATGCAAAGCCTCGCAAAGTCGAAGCTCTCGACGCGCATTTACCCCACATTCCGTCCTGACCGCGCACTCGACGTGGACCTGCCGGAAGCATTCAACACCTGGCTCGACCGCCTGGGCGCAGCCGCTAATCTTGAAATCGCACACTTCGCCGATCTGCTCGACGCTCTGCGCCAGCGGCACGATAGCTTCCACCAAATGGGCTGCCGACTTTCCGACCATGGGTTGCCTCACTGTTATGCGGAGGACTGCACGGAGGCCACGGCCGCCGCCATCTTCGACAAGGCCCGCGCAGGACGGCCGGTAACCGCCGACGAGCACGACCAGTTCGCGTCTTACCTGATGCTGTTTTTCGGCCATCTCGACGCGAAAAGAGGCTGGACCAAGCAACTGCATCTTGGTGCGCAACGCAACTGCAGCACGCGTGGTCTGAAAGCTCTGGGCCCGAACACCGGTTACGATTCCATGGGAGACTGGCCACAGGCGGCCCGACTGGGCGCTTACCTCGACCGCCTGGACGCGGAGAATGCCTTGCCCAAAGTCATCCTCTACAACTCCAATCCGGTGGACAATCACGTCTTCGCGACCATGGCTGGCAATTTCCAGTCGGGAGATGTGCCGGGCAAAGTGCAATTCGGCGCTGCCTGGTGGTTTCTCGACCAGAAAGACGGAATCGAATCGCAGCTGAATGTGCTCTCGAACGTCGGACTGCTCTCGAACTTCATCGGAATGTTGACGGACTCGCGGTCGCTCATGTCCTACGCCCGCCACGAATATTTCCGGCGCGTGCTCTGCAACCTGCTGGGCAGCGAGGTTGAGACCGGCGAACTGCCCAACGATAAAAAGCTGGTCGGCGAAATGATCGGGAACATCTGCTTCCACAATGCGTACAACTATTTGGGACTAGGCACGCTCACCGAACCTGCAACTCGCACGTCCTAGTACTGGATGTGTCTGCTCGGAAGCAGTTTTGAGGCCGGCACCAGGATTCGCGCTTCGAACAGGCATCCAGCCCGTGTGGTAAATTGCTTGTCAAATTCTTCGATCGGGAGACGAATTCCCGAGTTCACTGTGGGGGTAACCGCGTGGCACTCACCATTACAGGGCTTTCCAAGACTTACCCGAACGGGGTAAAGGCGCTTAAGAATCTCTCGCTTTCCATCGGCAACAGCATGTTCGGCCTGGTCGGCCCCAACGGCGCCGGCAAGAGTTCGCTGATGCGCACGGTTGCGACGCTGCAGGATCCCGACTCCGGCTCGATCACTCTAGACGGCATCGACGTGCTCCGCCAGAAGGATCAGGTCCGTCGCATCCTCGGCTACCTGCCGCAGGAATTCGGCGTCTACCCGAAGATCTCCGCGCTGGACATGCTCCACCATCTCGCCGTCATGAAAGGCATGTCGTCTTCGTCCCAGCGGAAGGAAACAGTCGACGCCCTGCTGCAGCAGACCAACTTGTGGGAGGTCCGCAAAAAAGCGCTCTCCACTTTTTCCGGCGGCATGAAGCAGCGGTTCGGCATCGCGCAGGCGCTGCTCGGCAATCCTCGGCTCATTATTGTCGATGAGCCTACCGCCGGCCTCGACCCCGCCGAGCGCAACCGCTTCCTGAATCTTCTCTCTTCGCTCGGCAGCGACCGCACCGTCATTCTCTCTACACATATCGTGGATGACGTTCGCCAGCTCTGCCCCCGCATGGCCATCATCGCCTCGGGCGAACTGCTGCTGGAGGGCGCACCCAACGAAACGCTGGCTGCGCTCAACGGCAAGATCTGGTCCAAGGTAGTCGCGACCGACGACGAGGTGCGCAAGATCGAGGCTCAGTTCCACGTCATCTCGACGCACCTGGTGGGTGGACAGCACGAGATTCGCGTGTACGCGGAGAGCGCTCCGGGCGACGGTTTCGTCGCCGTCGATTCCGACCTTGAGGACGTCTATTTCCTCAACCTGTCGCAGCAGTCCAAGCGCCAGGTTCCGAACTAACGCGCTTAAAAATTAGCGCTTCGCATCAGGAGTATCCGATATGCCGCTCTTTTGGGAGTTCTTCACCTTCGAGCTGAGGTTCCGCTTCAAGAGCCTCTCCACCTACATGTACTTTCTGGGGTGGAGCATTTTCTCCTTCCTCTGCGTTGCGTCGGAAAGTTTCGGACCGATCGGCGGCGGCAACGGCAAAATCCTGCTGAACTGCCGCGTACGCCAATTCCTTTGACAACATCTTCGCCGGGCTTTTCGGCATTATCGTGATGGCGGCGATCTTCGGCACCGCGATCCTCCGCGACTTCCAGCGCGACACCTACCAGATACTCTTCACACAGCCCATCTCCAAATTCGCCTACCTTGGCGGACGCTGGGCCGGTTCCTTCGTCACCACCGTCTTTGCTTTCTCCGGCATGATGCTGGGCACGTTTCTCGGCACCTTCGCGCCCTGGGCAGACCACACCCGCATCGTTCCGAATCATCTCTGGGCCTACCTGCAGCCATTTCTCACCATTCTTGTGGTCCAGATCTTCTTCATCGGCTCGGCTTTCTTCGCCGTCGCCGCCCTCACCCGCAAGATTTTCATTGTCTACCTCCAGGGTGTGGCGCTTTTCATGATTTATGTCATTGGCCTCACCGTGTTCTCCGCCACGCGCTCGCTCGAGCGCTTCTGGTCCGGCATTTTCGATCCTATCGGCTTAATCCTGTTCAACAACATCACCCGCTATTGGACCGTCATCGAGAAGAACACGCTTTATGTCACTTTGTCCCCGTCGCTCTTCAACGGCGTATTCCTCTACAACCGTCTGCTCTGGATGAGCGTCGGTGTCGTAGCGCTGGGCACGGTCTGGGCGCTGTTTCCCATGTCGGTGGAGGCCCTCACCGCGCGCTCCCAAGGCCGTCGCGCTGCTAAAGCCAAGGAACAGGAACTCGCGGAGGCCCGCCCCGTCCGCACGCCCGTTGGTGCTGGCCTTCCGGTCGTCCATCAGGCTTTCACTTCTGCTACAACCTTTGCGCAATACCTCTCGCTTTCGCGCCTCCGCATGCGCAATATCTTTCGCGACATACCGTTCTGGGCCCTGGTCGCCCTGATTGTCGCCTTCGGAATCAACAACGGTTATTTCGCCGGCCGCATTGCCGAGCAGAACGTATGGCCCGTCACTTACCTCATGGTGCAGGCCGTCGAGGGCAGCGCCTTGCTTTTCCTCTTCATTGTGGCTGGCCTCTATTCGGCGGAGTTGCTGTGGCGCGAGCGCGACACTCATTTCGACGGCATCCATGACGCTCTGCCCATGCGCGAGTCCACCGACTGGCTTTCCCGCCTCACGGCCGTCGTCGTGGTCGAGCTCGTTCTGCTCGCTTTCGCCATGCTCATTGGCGTTGTGATGCAGACCTTCGCTGGCTATTACCACTACGAGTTCCTGCAGTACTTCAAGGAACTCTACGTCGTGACCTTCCCGCAGGTCCTCATCTTTATCCTTTTCGCACTCTTCGTCCAGACCGTGGTGTCGAACAAATTTGTGGGCTACGCCATTCTGTTAGGCGTCTTCATTCTCATGCCTATCCTCTACAACTTCGGTTGGGAAAATACTCTCTACCTCCTGGGCCAGACGCCCGCCTACACCTACTCCGACATGAACGGCTACGGCCACTTTGTGCCGGCGTTGTTCTGGTCGATCACTTACTGGTTTGCGATTTTCGCCGTGCTGGGCGTCGTCTCCATCGCTTACGCCCGGCGCGGAGCGGAGGACTCCCTGCGCGCCCGCACCCGGCTTGCCTTGCAGCGCGCCCCGCGGCTCGTTCCGGCCGCTCTGCTTTTTGCCATCCTCGCCGTCGGCTCCGGCTCCTGGTATTTCTACAACGCGCACGTGCTCAACGAGTATCTCGACTCCAAGGCGCGCCGCGACATTCAGGCCGATTACGAAACCAAGTTCAAACAGTACGAAGGCCTGCCGCAGCCCAAGGTCACGGCCGTCGATGCCACCATCAACATTTATCCCGACCGCCGTTCCTTCGACGGCAGCGTCCGCATGACGCTGCAGAACAAAACCACGCAGCCGATTCCGCAAGTCCACCTCACCGACCAGATGCAGTCGGTCACCAACGTCCAGTTCGACCGCCCGTTCCACCTGGTCAGCTCGGCGCCGCGCAACCTTTACTCCATCTACGCTCTCGACAAGCCGTTAGCGCCCGGCGAGACCATCACGCTTACTTGCAACGTGGGCCACCAAACCCGCGGCTTCCGCGACGGCAACGAGCCCGCGGAGTTCGCCTACAACGGCACTTTCTTCGACTCGAGCTACTTCCCCTACCTCGGCTACAACAATGGGATAGAGCTTGGCGATCCCCGCCGCCGCCGCGAAGAACACCTGCCGCCTCTCGAAGAAATGGCGCACCGCGGCGATCCCGCGCACTCCGTGAACAACATCTTTTTCCAGGGCGAGTCCGACTGGGTCACCTATCACACCGTAGTCAGCACATCGTCAGATCAGATCGCTATCGCCCCCGGCTATCTGCACCGCGAGTGGCAGGCCAACGGCCGCAACTTCTACGAGTACAGCATGGGATCCACGCACATCCTCGACTTCTTCGCCTACATCTCCGGCCACTACCAGAGTCGGAAAGATGTTTACCACGGGCCCAACGGCGATGTTTCCCTCGAGGTTTATTACGATCCCGCGCATCCCTACGACGTCGACGACATGCTCGCCAGTTCCCGCGCCGGACTCGACTACTATCAACGCGTCTACAGCCCCTACCAGTTCAACCAGTACCGCATTTTCGAATTTCCGCGCTACCGCACGTTTGCCCAGTCTTTCCCCAACACCATTCCGTACTCGGAAGGCATCGGCTTCATCAGCCGCGTCATCAAGCCCACCGACATCGACTTTACCTACTTCGTTACCGCCCACGAACTGGGCCACCAATGGTGGGCGCACCAGCTGGTCGGCGCCGACGTGGAGGGTTCCAACATGATGTCGGAGAGTCTGGCCGAGTACTCCGCGCTGCAGGTGATGGAGCACAAATATGGCCGCGACCTGATGCACCGCTTTCTGCGCCACGAACTCGATGGCTACCTTCGAGGCCGTGCCGGCGAAGTCCGCCACGAGCCGCCGCTGGCTATGGTGCAGCGCGAGCAATACGTCTGGTACCAGAAAGGCGGCCAGATCCTCTACACGCTTGCTGACTACATTGGCGAAGACAAACTGAATCTCGCGCTCCACAACTTCCTCATGCAATACCGCTACGCCAACGCGAACAACCAGGTCGACGCCCACGACAGTCCACGCACCGGAAACACTTTCGACGATCCCTACCCTGACACCCGCATGCTGGTAGACGCCATCAAGGCCCAGACTCCGCCCGAGTACCAGTATCTGGTCGATGACGGTTTCAATCGCATCGTTCTCTACGACAACCAGGCCGTCACCGCTACTTCGCAGAAGACTCCCGACGGAAAATACAAAGTCACTCTTGAGGTGAAGGCGCGCAAGATGCAAGCCGACGGCAACGGCGCGGAAACCCCCATGCCTCTTGCCGACTACATCGAGATCGGTGTCTTCAGCGGAAAGAAAGACGAAGAAAAACCTCTATATCTGAAGAAAGAAAAGTTCACCGAGGACCACAAGACGTTCGAGATCATCGTGGACCAGCAGCCCACACTAGCCGGCATCGACCCCTACAACAAGCTCATCGACCGCAACGCCGACGACAACATGATCGACGTCACCAAACAATAACGGCGACGAAGACTGGAAGTATGCGGTAACGTGGAAGAGCGGCGCTTTCAGCGCCGCGTAAGATCCTCCAGAACGAGTGCGGGCTTTAGCGCCCCGAGGTCCTCGGTCGCATCGAGCAGCCGAAGATTTAGGGCCCCCATCTACGGAATCAGCTGATAGCTCACAAACGCCACCCGCTTGCTGTCAGGCGACCACGACGGCACATTCATCGTCCCTTGTCCGCCAAATAACTTCGCGAGAACCGAAATATTGTTATCGCCGAGCGACATCAGTCGCAGCATTACATCCTTGTTCTCAGGATGCCCCGTAACGCTCCTGTCATAAGTAAGGAAAACCATCCACTTTCCGTCGGGCGAGATGTGCGGAAACCAGTTATTGAAATCGTCGTGCGTAACTTGCTCCTGCTCGCTCCCATCCGCATGCATGCGCCAGATTTGCATATGCCCGGTGCGTTCAGAATTGAAATAAATGTACTTCCCGTCCGGCGAATACTCCGGCCCGTCGTCCAGGCCCTTAGCGGTAGTCAGCCGCGTTTCTTCGCCGCCAGCTGCCGGAATCGTGTAGATGTCAAAATCGCCGTCGCGCTGCCCCACGAAAGCCAGCGTCTTCCCATCCGGCGACCAGCCATGCCAGTACGACGGTGATTTCTCTGTGATCCGCCGCGGCGTCCCGCCGGTGATGGGCACAATGTAAACTCGCGACTCACCATCTCCCTGCGAATTGTCGCTGATAGCCAGCCATTGCGCGTCCGGCGAGATTCCGTGATCATTGTTGCAGCGTGTGGCCAATCCGGTATCAATCACTTCCGGCTTGCCTCCACTAACCTTCAGCCGCTCAATGCGTCCGCTTCGGTTGAAAAGAAACGCCGTTCCATCCCGCGTCCAGTTCGGAGCCTCAAACCGATCCTGAGCAACGTAAACCACACTCCGGTCTGTTGAGCTGATGGTCACCGTCTCGAGCGTGCTGAAGAGCTTCGGCACTCCCGAGAACGGCCCCAACTCGCTCACTTCCACGTTTGAGAAAATCGCTTTCTCGATGACGTCCTTGTCATGCGAGCAAACTCCGATCCCCACATAGAACGATCCTTCAAGCGGAACCCGAGTCGAACCTCCCGCCATGTGCAGCTCTTCGCCGGGGCCCGCCACGAACATGTAAAAGTATTCTCCGTGCTTCTCAATTCGCAGCCGGGTTGGAGCCGACATGTTCGACTGAATCTCGTGCGTGATAGCGCCCTTCGCGTCGCGGTACTGCAGCGCGGTGAGCCCGCTGCCGTGCAGCGCCAGATCGGCATACACGGAATCCGCGTCCATGCTCTGGCGGATCATCAGTACCGCCTTGCGATGCTCATTCTTGCCCTGCCCCACAAACGAAATATTCGCCGCCAGCGCCACATCGCCAGTAACCTTCTTCCACACAAACTGAAAGGCGTCCGCCGCGAGCCACATATTCTCGCCGCTGCCGGTGACTGTGTAAGCGCCGTGTTCCGCGTCGAACGCAGCCGATCCGGGATGCAATACCGTCCCCACATCGCCGTGATCCTGGAACGCCCCAATCGCCTGCGCTTGAGCAAGCTTCGGCGCAAGCACCATCCCTAGACAGAAAATTGCGAACCACGCGTTCCTAACATGTTTCCGTTTCATGGACGACGCCCTCCATTCCGCAACGACGCCGGCGGACCTGAACATGCCCTGCCGGTCCCAGGCAGTCCGCCTACAATTGCAGGCGTTCGCACAGCCTGTCAAGCCAGCCGTGGCCAAGTCAGGTGTGCTACCATGCCCCGCAAGTTCCAAGCTCCCCGGGAGGCTCAGCATGGCAACCGCGCTCAGGCCCCTCAGTACCGGAGAATTACTCGACCGCACATTTTCGCTTTATCGCACCCACTTCGTATTGTTCGTGGGCATCTACGCACTGCCCCGCCTCTTTGTCCTAGCCTTTCAGTGCTTGGCGCTGCCATATCAAAGCCCGACCATCGGGATTGCCCAGGTACTGTCGACTCTTTCCTGGGCTTTTGGAGCGCTTGTCTTGAGCATTGTTGTGACCTCCGTTTCCCATGCCGCCACGGTGGTCGCGGTGTCAGAGGTTTACCTTGATCGGCCCGCCAGCGTGATGGACTCGTTTTCGAAAGTGAAGCATCAGGTCGCCGGCGTAATCGGCCTTTCGCTTTCCGTCGGATTCCTCGTTGGTCTGGCATGTTTCGCGTTCATCGTGCCCGGAGTCTTGCTGGCCATTCAGTGGTCGTTGGCCGTTCCGGTAAAGGTTCTGGAAAACAAGAGTGTTGGAGATTCAATGTCGCGCAGTTCGGCTCTCACCAAGGGGAGCCGCGGCCGCATTTTCGTCATCTGGCTTTTATTCGTCGTCCTCGCTTTCGGGATTGGCATGCTGGTGCAGTGGCCGATCCAATGGGGCGCGGGAGTCGGCGCCAGGGGCGCGTTGCGGCACGTCGCGACGGGTTGGCGGGTAGCATCGTTGGTCGCTACGTTCCTTTCGGAATGCCTGGTCGGCCCCCTCATCACCGTTGCCTTCTCACTGGTGTATTACGATCAGCGGGTGCGTAAAGAAGCGTTCGACCTGCAATTGATGATGACCACCCTGGATGCGCCTGCGCTGCAGAGCGCCCCGGTGGAAGCAGGCGCATGACCGCGAGGCGCGTGTTCATTCTCGCCGGCCTTCTGCTCGTCACCCTTGTCTGCCTGGCTGATGCAGGGCAGAGCGACGAAATCACCGTCGCGGAATATCGCGCGCAACTTGATCAGCTTCTTGCGGCTACGCAGCAGCTCGACAGTTCCGGGGCGCCAGTCCCTCCCGCGCTGAAAGAACTGCCGCAAAGCTGGCGAGTCCGCGCCGATAGCTCCGGACAAGAAAACCTCGAGCCGAAGCATTTCGAGGTTCCAACCGAAGGTCTGCGCCGGGATATCCGCCGCTTCGAGCAGGAAAGAAGCATCGATACTGCAACCGCCGTGCGCTCGCGCCTTCAGGCCCTGCGCAACGATCTCGCTGGCTTCGACACGCCACCACCGGACGTCTCGAGCCAACGGGCGCGCCTCACATCCCTTCTGGCTCGCCGCGAATTCAGCGACGTGCACGGACCAACGTTGATGGACCGCCTCAAACAAAAACTGCTGGAGATGATTCTCAGAGTGCTGGAGTTTCTCTTCCGCTCCTCGGCCATTCCCACAGTCAGCAAATTCTTTGTCTACGGATTGATAGGGCTCGCAGTATTGGCTCTCGGATTTCTTGCATACCGGCAAATTTGGTCGGCCAGCGAACAGGAAACCTTCGTACCAACGGACATTCCGGTTTCTGCCAAGAGTTGGGCCCTGTGGCTGGCTGAGGCGCAAGCGGCCGCCGAACAACACAATTGGCGGGAGGCGATTCATCTTGCGTATTGGGCCGGCATTTCCTTTCTGGAGCGGCAAGGTACCTGGCGGCCCGATCGTGCGCGCACTCCCCGCGAGTATTTGCAGCTGTTGTCGGACGCAAGCGAGCACCGCGAAACTCTGGGCGAGCTGACGCAGATCTTCGAACTTGCCTGGTACGCCAAACGCCGGGCAGACGCCGGAGTGTTCAAACAAACGCTGCAGGCGCTGGAGAGGCTGGGATGCCAATCCAGCTGAACCCGAAAGACCGCAAGCTGATGCTGGGCGCAGGCTTGGTCTTCGTCCTGCTCATCGCGGCAGCATTGGTGTTCGGCTCCGGCGAGCAAAGCCAGGCAGAATTTCCCAGCAGCTACTCGACTGCTTCTGGCGGCGCCAAAGCTGCATACCTTCTGCTTTCGGGTTCGGGATACAAAGTTCAACGCTGGGAAAAACCTCTGAGCGACCTTCCTCGCGCCACAGCGAAGACTTTAATCGTGGCGGAGCCGTACGAAGCGCCTACCCGCGAAGAGCGGGAGCGCCTGAAAGCTTTTATTTCCGAGGGCGGCCACGTCATCGCCACCGGAATGTTTGCCGGGACCTTTCTTCCCGAGAACGACTCGGTTCCCGACCTTCTCGCCGGTATGACATGGAAAAAGGCCTTCGCTCTTTCACCATCTACAATCACGCGCGCCGCTCCCCAGATCATGTTGTCGCCGCGAGCTTCTTGGGGGGCATTTTCCTCGGCGTACCCGCTGTACGGCGACGGCAAGCACACGCTGGTTGTGAAGTATCCCTTCGGGCGCGGTGAAGTCCTGTGGTGGGCGTCCGCCACTCCGCTCACCAATGCTGGACTGAAAGAGTCCGGTAATCTGGAGTTTTTTTTGGCCTGTCTCGGCGATCAGAAGAACGAAATTCTCTGGGACGAATACATTCATGGCTACCGCGAAACCCTCGCCGCCTCCATTGCACACTCGCCCGTGAAGTGGCTCTTTTTGCAATTGGTTCTTCTCGCTGTCGCAGTGGTCGCCACGTTCTCGCGGCGCAGCGGCCCCACGTTTGTACCCGCCAGCAACGTGCGTCTGTCGCCGCTTGAATTTGTTCAGACGCTCGGCGGCCTCTACCAGCGTGCGGGAACGGCCTCGGTCGCCGTCGACATCTGCTACCGGCGCTTTCGTTTCTGGCTGACGAAGCGTCTCGGCATCGCCTCCAACACATCCGTCGAAGAGCTGGCTTCTGCGGTGCGCGGCCGCTGGTCGCTCAACGATGATCATTTCCTCGCCACCATGAAGCACTGCGAGTCTGCCAGTTCAGATCCTTTCTTGCCCGCTCTCGTAGCCTTGCACCTGGTGCAGGAACTCGATGGATACGCGGCTCAATGGAATCTTTTTCAAAGCATTCGGAAGGAGAAAGGTTGATGAATGCAGTTCCTCTGCTGGTGCAACACATTCGCGAAGAGATGGGCAAAGTGGTGGTCGGACAGGATGCCCTGCGCAACCAATGCGTGATCGCGTTGCTCTGCCGCGGACACGTTCTGCTGGAAGGCGTTCCCGGCATCGCAAAAACTTTGACCGTCAAAACCCTCTCACGGTTAATGCGGCTGGATTTTCAGCGCGTGCAGTGCACCGCCGACCTGATGCCCGCCGATATTGTCGGCACCAACGTCCTCAACATGGCCACCAGCCAATTCCAGCTTCACCAGGGACCGGTATTCACCGATCTGCTGCTGGTCGATGAGGTGAATCGCATGCCGCCGCGCACCCAGGCGGCGTTGCTGGAGTGCATGGAAGAGCATCAAGTCACGATCGACGGAAAGAGTTATCCGCTCTCTTCTTTCTTTACCGTATTCGCCACGCAGAATCCGATCGAATTCGAAGGAACCTATCCGCTGCCCGAGGCTCAGCTCGACCGCTTCCTGCTGAAACTCCAGGTCCCGTACCCCAGGTTGGAGGATGAAGTTCGCCTGCTCGCGAATGTGCAAAATGGATTTGAATCCCGCGAACTCGACAAGATGGACCTGAAGCCAATCGATGCCGGATTGCTGCAGGCCGCGCAGCAGGAACTTAAGTCCGTCACGGTCGAGGAAGCGTTGTTCAGCTACATCGTCCAGATCGCCCGCCGCACGCGCGAGTGGCCTTCCCTCTCCCTGGGAGCGAGTCCCCGCGCCGCGGTGAGCCTTATGGCGGTTTCGAAAGCGGTAGCCGCGATGGACGGCCGCGACTACGTCATCCCCGATGACGTGAAGGCTTCCTCGCTGCCGGTGCTGCGCCACCGCATCATCGTGAAACCCGAGGCCGATCTCGAAGGCATCACCCCGGACCAGGTCTTGGCCGACGTGGTTCGCGCAGTCGAGGTCCCGAAGTGAGGTCGCGGAATGAGTGATCTAGGCAAACTCGTTCCTGCCGAAGTCGAGGCCCCGACCCATTCCTACCAACGAGTCGGGGTAGCGTTTGGCGACCGCTTCTTCACGTTGCTCCTTGTGGGCCTCGTCTGGCTTGTTCCTGCGTTCGTCGATCTGCGATTCGTCTACGCTCTTCTGGCCTGGGATGCTCTGGTATTTCTGGCGTGGATCGCTGACCTGTCGCAACTCCCGAAACCCGCGCAGCTCACGGTGAGACGTACGTGGCGTTCGCCCGCGGCGCTTTCGATCCCTTCCAATCTCGACCTCACCCTGATCAATGCCTCGGGCAAGGCCGTCCGCGCCACTCTGGTCGACACGGTGCCTGCTCAGTTGAGGAGTGAACCTCCAACTCTCGCGCTCAAGGCCGGAGCTCGAAACGAAACAACCACGACATATCAAATCTGTCCATCGCAGCGCGGAGACGCAACGCTCGGCGACTGCTATGTGCGTTATCAAAGCGCCCTGCGCATCTCGGAGAAATGGGTTCGCGCTTCTGTGGGGCAAACCGCGCGTATCTATCCCAATCTCGAAGAAGCGAAGCGGCATTCGATTTACTTGTTGCGCACCCGGCAAACTGCTTTGGAAAAACGTCACGCCCGCACCCGCGGGATCGGCCGCGAGTTTGAAAGCCTGCGCGAATACCAGCCCGGCGATGAGTATCGCAACATCTGCTGGACCGCAGCCGCGCGCCGCGGAAAGCTCGTCACGCGCGTCTATCAGATCGAACGCAGCCAGACCGTGTGGATCGTCATCGACTCCGGACGATTGATGCGGGCTCGCATCGGAGATTTCAGCAAGCTCGATCACGCCGTCAATTCCGCGCTCAGCCTCGCGCAGGTGGCACTCTACTCGGGAGATCGCGTGGGACTGGTGGCCTACGGCCGCGCAATTCGTCAGCAACTCCCCGCCTCCAAGGGAAGCGCCCACTTGCGGCAACTCATTGAACGCCTGGCGCTGGTTCGCGAAGAAAGCTCCGAAGCCGACCACCTGCAGATGGCCGGGCGGCTTCTGACCGACCAGAAACGCCGCTGCCTCATCGTCTGGCTCACCGATCTCGCCGAAACCGCCATGACCCCGGAAGTGATCGAGGCAGCGTCCATGATGATGCCACGGCATCTGGTTCTGTTTGTCGTCGTAGGTCAACCGGACTTGCGCGAGCTTGCGGCAAAAAATCCGCAAAGCGAAACCGAAATGTACCAGGTGGCCGCCGCCCAGGAAATGGTGCACCGCCGCGAATTGCTGTTGGCCCGGTTGCGTGAACGGGGAGCCCTCGCGCTGGAAGTAAACTCCGGAGCAATTTCCCCGGTGCTGGTGAACTCGTATCTCCAGATCAAAGAACGGAATCAACTCTGAGCCGATTTGCTTTGAACCAACCCGCCTTGACCTGACTCAGGTTTCCGCGAGAGTCCGAACAAGTAAGCCCCAAGAAGCACGAACAACGCGGCCGCCATGGAAAACTTCAATGGAACAGGCAGAGCGGTCGGGGAGACGAAAGCTTCAATCACGCCCGCAATAATCAGGATCGGGATTGTGCCCAGAACCAGTTGCACCGCCTCCACTCCAGCTCGCGCCAGCGATTCCCGACGAGCCAGTAGTTTAGGAAACAAAAGTCCCTGAGCAATCCGCAGTCCCGCCCCGCCCGCAATAAAAATGGCAGGCAGTTCCAGAACTCCGTGCGGCGCCACGAAGCTCCACAGCTGCAAGCTCATCCCCGCCAGCCCGCAAGCCATGCCGATCACCCCAATCAGCAAACCATTGAAGGCCATCATGTAAATCGTTCCCAAACCAGCCGTGATTCCCAAAGCAAAAGTCGTAAAGCTAACGCTCATGTTATTCGTCATGATGGCGCTGGAGGCCAGTGGTTTTATGCCTACAATCGAGTGCGTCCACATCTCATGCCGGTCGATGGTCTCCACCATCTGCGGCCCCAGAAGCTTCACTTTGAAATCAGGGTTCTGATAGGTCAGAACCGCGCCCACAACGCCGCCAACCACAAAGATCAGAACCGCCAGCAGGCAATAGTTCAGATTCCGCCGGAAGGCAGCCGGATAGGTCTCCCAAAAAAATGAAAAAATCGCCGCCGGACTCGCCCTGTGGCCGGAATAGATGGTATTGTGAGCGCGCACCAGCAACTGGTTGACATAGCGGCCAAAGTGCACGGAACCAGGATCTTCACGAATGGCCGCAAGGTCCGCCGCCGTCTGACGGTAAAGAAGACTGAGTTCCTGCAGGTCGGAACGTGAAAGTGAGTGCAGGCCGCTTTTCGCGCTCTGGTTCAGCAGCGTTTCCAGCTTGTTCCAGTACGGCTTGCGTTTCTCCAGCCAGCCAGTAGAAATCATCGTGGACTCGTGGGCCTGCTCAGAGACCCAAATCAGCATGGATCAAATAGTATGGACCAACCCGGATTCGACCAACTCCGAATCGACACTCCCGAGCAAATCGCTCTGGAGTTGCCGCTGGCCGGAATCGGAAGCCGGTTCCTCGCCATCGCAATCGATACTTTAATCCAGGCAGCTGTTTATCTCATAACTGCGCTCATCTTCATCATCGCAATCCCGATAGGGTCGGCCGGCCTGAACTTTCTCCCACGCCTGGTGGGCCCGGCCATGGCGGTGTTCATCCTGTTTGCCGTTTACTGGGGCTACTTCGCGTTTTTCGAAATCTTCTGGAAGGGCCAGACCCCCGGAAAACGCTACGCCGGCATCCGCGTCATCAAAGAGTCAGGTCGCCCTATCAACGCTTTCGAAGCCATCGGCCGCAACTTGATGCGCGCCGTCGACGTGCTGCCAGCGCTCTATGGCGTGGGCCTGGTCTGCATGATGTGTAACCAGCAGAGCCGAAGGCTCGGCGATTTCGTGGCCGGCACAGTGGTCGTACATGAAAAACCCACCGAAGATATTCGCCCCTCGTGGAATACCTACGACCAGGCGTTCACCGGCCAGGCGCTCACGCCCACCCCCGGACTGGCACAAGTCACCCCAGACGAACTCGTCCTGATTGAAACCTACCTGCACCGCCGCTCGGACCTCGACCCGCAAGTTCGCCTGAACACTGCAATTCAGATCGCAGACCGCATCAAAGCAAAAACCGGGCTGCAGTCCCAGCCTCACCAGCATGTCGATGATTTCCTGGAAGAAGCCGCCCGGAAGATTCGAAACAGCAGCCGATTCCACTAAACATTTGAGTTAATGAAATTGGACCGTATCCCTATTCGGGCACGACGCCGGACAAAGTGGTCTTGTCCTCGCCAGAGAATCGCGACGGTTGAGGGCGGTATCCGTTGCGGGTGCGCAGCTTGCATCTCTTCAGCTGGTCTCCCACAAGGCTGACTTTGATCGCTCGCCAGCCACGGTTGGCGTTGGGCTTCGGGTAATAGCTCAGCGAGTAGAGATGCGCCAGATCGTCACGGACGGAGGCAAATGCCCGGTGTTCATCTTTCCAGTCCTTGGCGAAGTAGGCCTTGCCGCCCGTGGCGGCAGTCATACGATCAAAAACCGCGGTGGACACGGGTTCCAGTCTTGCCTGTTGCGTGCTGATCATGTAAATGGAAACTCCGGCTGACTGGGCGAATTCGGCGACGTCCTCGGGCGGCACTACGCTGGAATTATCCGGGCCATTCGAGAACACCACCACGACTTTCCTGCCCTTAATTTGAGCCGCGTCTTTCAGCGTCAACAGGAGCGCATTGTAAAGCGCTGCTTCATCTCCGGCCACCGTCGAGCGCACGGCCCGCACAACTTGCGACCGGTCGGAAGTAAGAAGCGCAGCGCGAGAGAGATCGCGGCTGTAGGAATAGAGTGCAATCTTGTCGGCAGTTTCCAGCGACCGAATGAACTCGGTAATCGCATCCTGCGCGAAGACGAAGCCGCGATACATGTAATTGCTGGTATCGAACAGGACGAACACATTGGCCCCCCGTATCTGTGATTCGAAGGTCGAAGGTGAGGCGCCGTCAGAAGCGTTTTTCGCCACGTCTCCAGAACCTGTTGCAGATGAGCCCTGGTCCGCAAGTTCTGTGAGACTGCGAGCCGGTGCATTGCCCTCCGCAAAGGTCGCCATCTTTTCTGCAATCCCATCTTCGGCAATGGCAAAGTCCTCCGGGCGGAGTCCCGTAACATAATTTCCATTCTTGTCGGTCACTGCCACGTTGAGCTGGACCATGTTAACCACAACGCGAAAGTCATGGCTTTCCTGAGCCGCTATGCCAGTTTCACCTCCCAGGATTGACGTCAGAGGAATGAGAATCAGCGGCAACAATTTCCTTAGCATGGTTTCAAGATTCCTAATCTGCGACCTGATCGGCTTGGGGTCGCTGAATTCTCGGCCGGCTCTTCGCTTGAACGAATACCTCATGGTCGAACCGCACCTTTCGTGGACGACGCCAACTTGCCCTCCCGGAAGTCCGCTCCCGTTTCGCGCAACGCCCGAAGGAGTGCTGGCCAATCCTCAAAGTCGGTCGCGAAGATTTTCTCCACCATCATCCGCGTAAGCTGCGGGACAAAGTGGTTCAGCATGACCGGCGAATATCCTCCTTCATCGGCCAGTCGAGCCCAGAACAAATTCGGCGAGTCCCAGGATTCCGCCAGAAAACGGCTGGAATATCCAGCGAACGGCGGCATGGGCACTATATTCACCAGTTCAAGACCGTAGTTCTGCGTCAAGCTGGGATGCGGCGTGCCGAAGTCGTGCGACAAGCGATTCCAATTAGCCTGTTCGGGGTGTTGTCGACACAGCTCTTCCAATTCCTGCATAGCAACTCCCTCCACACGAGGTTGTTCCGGATACTTATTCCGGAACTCGGCCGCCAAATAGAACGTATCGGCCGGCATCACTTGAGAAAGCATTTCTGATACCCGACCTTCGCGCAGAAGTTCCTCGACGCGCCTTGATTGCTGCGGAAGCAAGCGATTCGAAAGAATACTCAGGACCTTACTTCGCAACGCCTCATCCTTTGCGGAGGCGGTCAGGAGCTCTTCCCCGGTCCGCTGATAGAGAGCAATCGCATGAAGTTCCAATGGGCTTACATCCCACCAGCGTGGCAGGATTGCACTGGTCAAAAGCTCGGGCACCAATTCCTTCCAGATGAGTGCCTGGACACTATCCGGCGCAATGAAATCCTGCTCGAGATCGGCCAAGGCATAAGGGAGATCGGCGAGTGAGCCAACAAAATGGGCCCCTCCCCCCGCCGGAGAACCCTGGCCAAGGAGCTCCGGCGCCTGCCAGAGTCCCTTCACACCGCTGACCGTTTCCCCGGCAAAGTCGTGGGATCGAACGAAGAGCGGATTATTGTGCAGCGCTTGCGCGCCCGGCGGCTCGTAGTAGGCGTAGTTCAAGCCCACGAGCGTATCTCTCAGAAATGATGCAAGCTGACCCCGCGCCTCGCTAATTTGCGCGAGCGAAGCCGTCGGCGACGAAAGGACTTTTGCTATGTCGCTTTGCATCTGCACGTCGGTGTGGTGATTGTTGTAGACTCCTGCAGCCCACTCGGATCTCTCACCGCTCGTGAAGATGGGCCGCGGCATCTCAAATTCCCGAGTCTGGGCAGCCAAGCGGATCATCCACTCTGCCGGCTGTTTCCCGCGCGCCTTTTCCGCCAGCCCATCCCCGAGCGCCAAAAGTGTGTCGAGCGAGACCAGCCGCTGGTCGTCGAGCACGGAGCGGACCCTGCCGGCAAGTTCCCGATGTATCTGCTTTCCCTCTGGCGTACTCTGCCGAGGTCCAGCCAGAAGGTCGATGATTTCATCCTGCGAAGCTCTAGACTTGCCCGTCGAGGACCGGAATAGTTCTCCCAGAGAAGCTCTCCCCGCGTCATACAACTGCGAGGATGATCGTATCGTGGCATAAGGCTTGATCATCTGCTGCCACGAGTCGTTGAGTTGCGGTGGCGTGTTCGTAATCTGACCTTGCCGCGCCAGAATCTGCCAAATCCCGACACTTGCCTGAAAGGTCCCGAACGCGTTTCCGCGCACAGCCATGGGAACTTTGTTCAGCCCCTGAGCTACGTCCAGAAACAGTACGATGGACTCGTCGCTCAATTCTGGGAACTCGGAAAAAATCCGGTACTGATCGCTGAATTCCTCGAACTTGCGCGCCAGCAATCGGACTGTCGCCGGTGCCAGGCGATGTCCGGGAGATCGTCTGCTGTCAAGTTCACTGATCGCCATGTACGTCTGCAGGGGTCCACTGTCGGTGGGCGCACGCGACAGGCCGAACATCACTTGCACAAGCTGATCCGGACCAGTCATGCCGAAAGTCTGCCTTACCAACTTTCGCGTGAAGATAGAGTTGTTCCATCGGAGGAGAATGTCTCTCCAGACGTCGAGATTGCCGGGAATTAGCGGCACACCATTGCTTTCAAACTGAAGTCGACTGACCAGAAGCAACAATCCAGGTGCCGGTCTGAAAGAACCTCTTGTGGCGGGGGATGAAGGATCTGGCGCCCGCAGTCCCTCGTAAAAGAGCCGGAGCCGATGCGGGTCGGTAAAATATGCCTGCTGCATTCCTCCCACCCGCGAAAGCACGTCGAAATAGGCGACCAGCCAACCCTTGTCTTTGGCTAACAATCTGGGAACAAAAGTTGCAGGCGATGTCGGGCTAGCTCCAACCAAGTCCTTCCATGCTGCGTCTGCACCCGTTCCCCCCGGTACGTTGACTCGGCCCCCACTGATGCAGAGTTCTCGTCCATAAAAATCCAGGACTGCAGCGTAGGGAAGCAGTTTCTCGATCCCAATCGATTGCTGCAAAGAATTCCTGGTTTCGTGGTCGAGCCGGGAAAGGGCCCAGTACAGACGTGCGACCGCTGAGTCGTTCAATATCGTGTCCAGCAAGTCCCTGCTGTTTTCTTTGCGGGTTTTCGCGCTTGCCTGGGTCCAGTCGCTTTCCGCGAAGAGCACCGGCACCGGGGAAGAGGCAAACGGGTACTCGAATGGCTTACCACCTTGCAGTGCCTGCTCCAGTTCGGGGAGGGGAAATCCGGAATCGATGGCCAGGAAAGCCCTCTCAGGATCATCCGTCTGCAACGACGTTCCAGGAGTGCCGCAATCTGGTCTGGTTCGATAACCGAGAATGCGCAGAAGTGGTTTTGCGTCGTCACAATTCGAAACTCGAATCACCATGCCACTGCCCGCGGCCAAGTCCGCCAGTTCCCTGGCCTGTACGACGTATCGCCGGAGCAGAATGAGGAACTCGGTGGGGCGAGTGGAGTCATAGCCCTCGGTGAACACATTCCGGCTCAACAAAGGCAGGACTTCTTCCGGTGTAATCTTCTGGCTAATCCCTGCCATACGCAGAAAGGATCGCTGCGGACCCGGGATCACGGCCTCCGGTTGAGCCGGGAGCGTCCCGTTCTCTGAAGACGAGACGCTCGCCGGAGTGACGATCGCCGCATTGGAAGGCTTTGAGTCAGCGGCCGGGGACATTTCCTCGCTGCCCGCGAACAAATCGCAGTTCAAGAGAGAAAACACGACCAGCGAGCACAGGCAAAAAGAAAGAGGAGGTTTCACGGCTGGATCCTCTCGCGGAGCCGGCGAGACCTCACCTCACCTGGAACCTAGTTGCGGAAGGCAGGGGTGTCTTCCATTCGCAAAACTGAAGTGTCGATCTAGGTTTGGTGAACCCGGGCCTTGCTCCGAAATTCGATGTGGGCAAAAGTACCTCATCTTTGGCGACTATCCAAGAGGTTTTTTTGGATTCTCTAAAACTGACTGAAATCTGGCGTGGAGTTTCTTAGTGCAGGGGACGGCTTCCGGTTCGCCGACCACTTGCCCGAGCCGCCGGAACGGCTGGAGCGACCGGTGTCCCTTGCGTTACGATTGCTTCGATGTACTCCTTGGCGTAGAGACTGGAGACAGTATGAGGACGCTGATTCAGGACTTGCGTTACGGCCTGCGCATGCTGCGCAAATCTCCCGGCTTCACCGCGGTCGCGATCTTGACGCTCGCGCTCGGCATCGGCGCAAACACCGCAATTTTTTCTGTCGTCGACGCGGTTCTGCTCCGACCGCTACCGTATCCGGATCCCGGGCAGCTTGCCTTACTCCCTGAGTCCAACCCGAAGCGGGGCATCACGGACGCGGGGATGTCGTATCCCAGCCTGCTTGAGTTGCGCGACAACAGCCGCGCCTTCAGTGCTATCGCGGGCCTGGCAAGCCATTCCCTCACGCTTACAGGCCGTGGAGAACCCTCCGAGGCGAGAACCATTGTTGTAACCCAAAGCTTCTTTTCTGTCTTCACCACGAAACCGCTGCTGGGTCGCACGCTGCTTTCCGGCGATGGTGAGCGCGGTGCAGCGCCGGTCGTGATTCTCAGCGAGGGCATGTGGCGCAGCCAGTTCGACGCCGACCCCAAAATCATAGGCAGCCCAGTTACGCTCGACATGCGCCCCTATACTGTCGTTGGCGTCATGCCGGCGGAATTTCGTACGCCCTTCTTCGATCAGGCTGATCAGCTCTGGATACCCTTGGTCCAGGATCCGTTGTTTTCAGGATGGATGACCCGTCCCCCTCAAACGCACTGGATGGCGGTATTTGCGCGCTTGCACCCCGGGGTGTCCTTTGCCCAGGCGAAGGTAGAAATGGACACCTTGAGCTCGCGGCTGGCCGCTGAGTTCCCCGAGGAGAAAGGGTGGCAGATTCAACAGGTCCAGCCGCTACAGCAGGCCATCACTGGGGACGTGAGATCCCCGTTGCTCATCATCTCTTGCGCGGTTGGCCTGGTGCTGCTGATTGCGTGCGCCAATATCGCAAATTTGCTGTTGACCCGTGCCACGTCTCGCTCGAAGGAAATCGCTCTTCGCGTCGCGTTGGGCGCTCCCAAGCGCCGTATCGCGCGTCAATTGCTGACGGAGAGCGCCATTCTGGGCATTTTCGGAAGCGTGGCTGGGATGCTCCTCGCTTATTTGGGTGTGTCCGTGCTCATCTCACTTCTGCCTCCGGGATTGCCGCGAATCCACGCCATTCGCGTGGATGGGTCGGTGCTCGGATTTGCTCTGGTTCTGTCTCTGGCTGCCAGCTTTGTATTTGGCCTGGCGCCAGTGCTCTTCGCCGCTCAATCCGATCCGCAGACAAATCTCAGGGAGGGCGCGCGCGCGGGGGAAGCAACAAGCTCGCAGCATGCTCGCAGCATTTTGGCCGCCGGCGAAGTGGCACTAGCGATGGTTCTTCTGGTAGGAGCGGGATTGCTGCTGCGCAGCTTCGCCCGGCTTACCTCGGTCAGCCCGGGCTTTGAACCGAATGGTGTTGTAAAGGCGATGGTTTCGCTTCCACAATTCCAATATTCCACACCACAGCAGTGGACCGCCTTCGCGACGGAATTAATGACGCGTCTTCAGGCCGCACCCGGGATGCACGACTCGGCCTGCGCCGCTCCGCTGCCAATCCAGGATGGCCAGATTAATCTCCCCTTTGAGATTGCCGGCAATCCACCCTTGCCCCCTGGAGCGGCCAGTACCGCTGACTACGTCACGGCGAGCCCGCGTTACTTCCCCGTGATGGGAATTCCGCTGCTACGCGGCAGATTATTCAATTCCAGTGATTCGCCTTCATCTCCACGGGTCGTCTTGATAAGCAACGCGCTAGCCCGGCGCTATTTTGCAAATCAAGATCCCATCGGCAGGCATCTGGTCTTCGGAGGATTTCCGCCGACTGGTAACGCGTCGCGCGAAATCGTTGGCGTGGTGGGCGATGTGCATGATGTTTCGCTGGGCAAGAAACCTGAGCCCATGATGTACGTGGCCTTCACGCAAGCGCCTCTTTACGGATGCGAAGTCATCGTCAGGAGCACGTTGAGTGCTTCGGCGGTCGCCGCAGCCATCCGCGCGGAAACTCACAACATCGACAAAAACCTTCCTGTCACAGACGTTGCCACGCTCCCCGGCGCGCTCAGCGCATCCGTGGCCGAGCCCAGATTTCGCACTCTGATTCTCGGCCTGTTCAGTGCGATCGCCCTCGTGCTCGCCGCAGTCGGGATCTTCGGCGTGATTTCGTATTCCGTTTCGCGCCGAACGCGCGAGATTGGCATTCGCATCGCGCTCGGGGCCACTCGCGCCAGCGTTCGGAGTTTGGTTATAAGGGAATCAGCGAAGCTTGTCTTCTTCGGCTTAGCTGCGGGCATTCCTGCAGCGCTTGTGCTGACGCGTTTTTTGTCAACGCTGCTTTTTGACGTGCGCCCGGCCGACCCGCTCACATTTATCGGCGTCGCCGTTTTGCTGGCGCTGGTTGCGCTCGCCGCTTCCTACATCCCCGCGCGCCGCGCCATGCGTGTCGACCCCATGGTTGCGCTGAGATACGAATAGTGTTCGGGACGGATGAGCCGCAATCCTAGTTAGGACAGTGCTTCGTAAAGCCGCAAGGCCTGCGAAGCTTCGCGCCCAGTCTTACTGATCGCGTGGACCAGCGATGGATAATCCGCCCCAGGAATCAGATCCATTCGAGGATGACGGTAGTGGTGCAGTTTGAATTCTAGGGAAAGAAAAAGGCCGCCAAATGGCGGCCTAATTGCATTGCAGAACGTTCCTTAGTTGATCGTCGCCCCATCGCCTTCATCGGCGATCAGGTCGAGAGTGCCAAGAACATTGGATTTCAATGAGAAGTACGTGTGCAGGTCGAGTTTCGCTTTGATGAGCGTATCCATCATCACGTCGACCGCTAGCAGATCACCCAACTTGGGAAGGATTATGGGTTCCTTCTCGCCTGCCTCGGCCACTCCAAGATGATCCTTTGTCTCCGACAGAACCCAGTTGTATTCATCTTCGGCAATTACCTGAAAGCCGAAGAGCGCCAGGATTTCCTTCATGGCCCACGGGGGGATGCAAGCTATTGCAGGCATGTTTCAGCGGCCTCCTGCGCCGCGACTAGGTTAATCGGAACATCGCGCCAGAACTCTCTCTCGAACTGGTGGACCGAAATGAATTCCTTGCTCTCGTCTTTCTTGATTTGATCCGCTACCATCGAGGTAGCCCTAGTCATGCCCCGGCTGCGCAAAGCGCTGTGGAGAATGTCGCGCTCATAGCAGGCGACCAGAAACAATTTGACCGCGCTGACAATCGCCTCATCAGATTCCTGCTCTGTTCTTCCCTGACTGTAGAGTTTCAGGGCAGGGCAGTATCCAACCCACACGTTGGCTTCATCGTCGCGGCGCGTAGCGAACTTCAAACGGAATGATACTTGTACGTTGCTCATTGCGCCCTCTTGGATGTTGAGAGGCATAGCTCGACGCCAGCCGCTCAAGAGGAGTATAGCACCGTCACGCAAGAGGGCAATTTCCTCAGAAGGCACGCGACCTTCGTCATTAGAGCAACGCAAGTAATTCCTCCAAAGTCCACACATGATCCGTCAGGCCAGCTTCCATCGCTGGCGTGACTCTTAGCGTCTTATGAACTCTGCAAAAGTTGTAGTGCATGAAGTACAGCGCCACCATGTGGCCGTGGTTCTCCAGTTTCTTGCTGAAAGCGTTCGTTAACCGCGTGAAGCGGCGCATTCCCATTCGCATCGAAAGATTGCTGCGCTCAACAAACGAAGTAGAAATGTGGTCAGGGTCGGGACTTCCGGCGAGAACTCCGGTGCGGCAGCCGATGCAGGTTGCGGGGCTGTAGCGCGATTCTGGATTGTCATTTGAGGCCCCGTAAATCTTGACTAGCATGGCATAATCAATGTCCGCGCCGAACGCATCTTCTACAGCATCGGCGTAGATTCGGTGACCGTCTGTTGTGAGTTGAATGCGGTTGGCGATTCTCCCCGCCACGTCGCGCATAAAGCTCTGCGCTGTAGAGGCCCCGCGATCCCCCAGCATGTAGGAAACGATAAGTTTGGTATCGGCATCGAGAGCCGTCCACGTCCAGACGCTGCCAGCGCCAGCTTGGACCTGCTCAATCGTGAGATTCTTATCCTTGCCGTACACGAAGGCCCAAATCTCATCGGCTTGTATGCGGCGCACTCGGAGATTGCGAACGTGGGCATTGTGGTAGGTAGCACAGGCACATCCCATGTCTTTGAGGAGTTTCAGAACCGTGTGTTTCGCAGCGCCGGTCATGCGGCAGGTGGCATTGATAGAGGCCCCATCTACAAGAGCAGCAATGACTTGCGCGCGCCGATCTACATTCAGGCGATTCATTAGAGTACTATTATGCAAAATTGCATTGACAGAGTCAAGCTAAAAATGTAATATTGCATCATGAAAGGGCACGAAGTAATATGGCGCTGTGGCGGATCATGGCCTACCAGTTGGCTGGAGGGTTCTGTCCAATTCAGCGTTGGTATGCGGTCCAAGATGTGGAGGTACAAGCCGCCTTTGACGCTACGCTTGCGACCTTGAGTGCCACCGCTGATTGGTCCGACACTTGGCAATTTAAGGATCTAACAGGAGTTCACGCAGGACTCGGCGAGATTCGATTCCAGTTAGAAGGACCGCCGATTCGTCGCTTTCGGCCAGTGGGGATATGGCCGCCAATTATCCCCAATGAATTCATTCTTTTATTAGGGTGTGAAAAGAATCGAAATATATATATCCCGCCCGATGCCTTTAACTTAGCGTTAGAGTACAAACGCCGATGGGAACACGGAGAGGGGGAAATTAATGATTACGTTTAGGGATATTTGGCAGAAGCTATCTCATAGAAAATACCGAGAGCAATACGCTTTATCGCTTCTCAAGCGATCCGTCGCTTTTCAGATAAAGACACTCCGAAAAAAGCATTGCGGCTCTCAGGCGGTTCTTGCCGAACGTTCGCGACTGACTCAAGGTGTAGTGTCGCGCGCGGAGGATCAGGATTATGGCAATCTCACATTCAATACTGTTGGCCGAATAGCTGCCGGATTGGATATGGCGTTCATTGGGAAGTTTGTTCCTTGGAGCGAACTGGCGAAATTCTCGCGAGACCTTTCCGAAGATCAATTTGAAAATATTCCTACCTTTGAAGAAGAGAGTGCTGGCCTACAAACCGATTCCACTTCTAGTTGTTCGCCCCAAGATGGCAACGTGGCCGCATCGCATAGTGAACCCGAATCAAATTCGGGAGCCAGCGGAAGAAAGCCCATGGGAACCACTTATGAAGAACAGATTGGGATGGCTGCAAATGGAACTGGAGGTATATGACAATGGCTGATGAACCGAAGCGCTCTACTAGATGGATTCAATCAAGAACCGGAAGCATTCCAGAGCTTTACACGAATTACACTCATGCAAGCTGGACGCTATTCGATGTTAGGGTCCGACTCGGACATTTAGTTTCAGCAGACCCCTCCGATGAGGCAGGAAGGGAGTTCGTCGCTGAAGAAATAGGCGCTGTCACATTTTCATGGCCACAGGCCAAATTTATGCGCGACATGCTCGCAAGGCTCGTGGCCAGTTACGAAGAGGTCAATGGAGAAATAAAGCATCTCAAACTGCCGCCCGACCCCACTACCATGGATAAGCCAGACTAGAGGCCTTCAGTTGCTTCCCTAACGATCCGGGCAGCGACTTGGCTTTCGTCCAAGGGAAGAAGTTTGTCCCACGCAATGTCGGGCGAAAGCACGACGGGGCTTCCGGTTACGTTCTTGATTCGGGCCGTTCCCCTTGCCTTGTCCACGCTGGCAACAACGTATCTATTGAAACTATGCCCATTCCAGAAAACTTGGTCGCCTTCTTTTGGAACATATTTTTCAGTCATGTCCACAGTTTCCCACAGCCAGATTCCCGACTCAAGCCCTGTGGATTTCAAACTGCACCACTACCAGGATGACAGTAACGTTGCTTGGTGGACATGCCGTATGTATAGTTAAGCTTGAGGTTGTTGTGGGAAAGCTGAGAACCAGTGACGTTTCGCTCTGTCCGACGCCGTCGTGGCGCTGGGCGCTGGTCGGCGTTGTCATATTTTTGCTTGTCCTAACGCTGGCAACGCGGACTTTCAGTGACACAACTTCCGCTTCTGCAACGATCCGGTCCAGCTCGCCGCAAACTATGCGGCAGCATATGGATCGCGATGCGATTCGTTGGGCTGCGCCAGTAGCGACACTCGCGGTGGCGCAGGCTCCCACGTTTTATCCCCGCGTTGCGCCGGCCGGCCCACCTCTGCCAATTCTTCTTCTGGAAGAGAATCTCTACAATCGACCACCTCCCGCCTGCTGACTTTTCCTCCTTCATTCAAAGCTAGTCGCTCCAACTGAACTCCAACTCAATCGGTGATTGATGCGTGAGTTGGCTGCTTTTTCGCGGGTGAGGACTTTCTTCACCAGTCTCGGGTATGCAGATCTAGAATGACAAAATGACGTTACAGCGCAGACACATAGTGGGTGGAGCGGTTGTAGCTCTCACCGTGGTTATTACGATCACGCTACTCATGCATTCGTTCGGTGATGCGGATGACAAGAAGGCCGAGGAGTCGCCGCAACGGGTGGCGCCCGTTGTCGTGGCCGTCCACGGTCCCCTCGAAAACGTCATTACTCTCACGGGCGAATTTCGTCCCTTCCAGCAGGTGGACGTTCACGCCAAAGTGGCAGGCTACATCCGTCATATTTTTGTGGATGTGGGGGACAAGGTTCGCGCGGGACAGGAACTGGCCATTTTAGAGGTCCCGGAACTGAATGCACAGGTCATGGGTGCAAAATCGGACATCGGCCGCAGTCAAGATGCGATTCGCCGCGCGCAAAGCGAAATCGAGCGGGCGGAGTCCACGCACACTGCTTACCACGCAGCCTATACGCGGCTCAAGCAGGCGTCTGAGGAGCGGCCGGGTTTGGTCGCCGAGCAGGAACTGGACGATTCGATGGCAAAAGATAAAGAAACCGAGGCGCAAATTAATGGCGCTCGGGCGGCGCTGGCTGAATCGCAAAACCAGCTTGGGATGGCGCAAGCTACGCTTGATCGCCTTTCGGCGTTGCAGGCTTATTCGCACATCACGGCTCCTTTCGCGGGCGTGGTCACCAAACGCTATGTCGACACCGGCGCTTTAATCTCAGCCGGAACCTCATCTGAAACGCAATCGCAGCCCGTGGTGCAACTCGCGGAGTGGTCCCTGTTTCGGTTGGAGATTCCAGTTCCCGAATCCGCCGTGCCGATGATCCATTTGGGCAGCATCGTGCAGGTGCACGTTCTCGATTTGAATCGAGACTTCCAGGGTCGCGTGTCCCGATTCGCTGACGCCCTCAATGACGAGACTCGAACCATGCACACCGAAATTGACGTGGAGAATCCGCAAGACACTCTGACCGCTGGCATGTACGCCGAGGTGAAGCTCACCTTGCAGGGGAAAAAGAGCGCGCTCACGGTTCCCGTCCAGGCCGTAGTGCAGGAAGGCAACCAGCACTACGTGCTGGCGCTCGACGATCAGAATCGCGTGCAGAAGCGGAACGTTGAGCTAGGGGAGCAGACCTCCACCACCGTGGAGATCGTTCACGGTCTCTCAGAAAAGGATCGAGTGATCAGTGCCGGTCAGTCCGACTATGCGATCGGCGAGGTGGTGACGCCCAAGTTGGAGTCGGCGTCCGCAGGTGCGAGTGCAGGCCAGACGGGAGAGCGAAAGTAATGCCGAGATTCGCTCTGAAGAATCCGTACTTCGTGATCATGCTTTGTCTGGTTATCGCCGTGGTCGGCGTGACGACGGTGGCTCGGATGCCGGTGGATTTGTTCCCGCAGATCAAGATTCCGGTAGTCGTGGTTGCCACCTTCTACTCGGGAATGCCGCCGGAGCAAGTCGAGGCCGACATCACCGACACTTTCGAGCGTTTCTTTACCCTGGGCAGCAACATCGACCACATCGAGTCGCGCTCTCTCACGGGCGTGAGCCTGATTAAGATTTACTTCAAGCCGGGCAGCGATGCCAATGCTGCTCTCAGCAATATCGCAAACCTGGCGATGGCGGACCTTCGGCGTCTGCCTCCAGGAACATTGCCCCCGGTTGTGCTCAAGTTCGATGCATCCAGCCTGCCGGTTTGTTTGGTAACTCTGAAAGGGGAGGGCCTCGACGAAACCCGGCTGAAGGATCTGGCGCAGTTCCAGGTTCGCAACCAGATTGCGAACGTATCCGGCGCTTCCGTGCCGCAGCCTTTTGGCGGACGCTATCGCCAGATTATGGTTTACGTGGACCCGGTCAAGCTGGAGGCGCACCAGCTTAGCCTGATGGACGTGGTTCACGCGGTGAATGATTCCAACCTGATTCTTCCCGCTGGAGATGTCCGGATCGGTCCCAGAGATTACAACATCTATGCCAATGCGCAATTGCCCGACGTAGCCGAGATTAACCGTATCCCGCTGAAGACTGTGGGCAACGCGTCGGTGATGGTCGCAGATGTAGGCGAGGCCAAGGATTCCGGAGCGATTCAGACCAACATCGTCCGCATCGACGGACAGCAGTCCGTTTACATACCGGTGCTAAAGCAAGGAGGCGACAGCAACACCATCACGATTGTGAATGGAATCAAAGCGGCGATTAAGAATTTATTGGACATCCCGAAATCTCTCAAGACGGCGGTTGTCTTTGACCAATCCATCTTTGTTAAGAGCGCCATCAAGAATGTAATGAAGGAAGGTGGAATCGGACTGCTGCTGACGGGCATCATGATTCTGATTTTTCTCGGGAGCCCACGAGCCACGGTCGCTGTCCTGCTCTCGATCCCTCTTTCCGCTTTGGTGTGTTTTTTGCTCATGAATGCCATGGGCGGGTCGATCAACGTGATGCTCCTGAGCGGCTTGGCGCTGGCTTTCTCTCGGCTGATTGACGACTCTGTGGTGGTGCTGGAAAACATTTTTCGCTACATGGAAATCGGCGAAGCCCCCGCAGTGGCCGCGGAAAAGGGAGGAATGGAAGTCTCGCTGGCAGTGCTGGCGGCCACGTCTACCACCTCGATCGTGTTCTTCCCCGTGACCCTGTTCTACGGTGTCAGCCGGTATTTGTTCATCGACCTCGCTCTGGGCGTAGTCCTGTCTATTTTTGCCTCTTACGTCTTTGCGATGACTGTGGTGCCACTCTATTGCGCGCACTTCATCCACGTCGAAGACGTGGAACAGGAAATTGAACACGAATCAGAAGACAAAACGGCGACGAGATCTATCTTCCGGAGATTCCTGGGCTGGTTCAATAAGCAATTCCAGAAGCTACTGGATCTTTACGAGCGTTGGGTGACTCGCGCTTTGGCCCGGCCGGGAAGAACCGTGGCGTGGATCACAGCTGGCATCGCCCTGGTGCTGGCGGGAATTTTCCCATTCGTAGGAACAGCGTACTTTCCACGAACGGACCCAGGCCAGTTCGTGATCAACGTGAAGGCTCCGAGCGGCTCCCGCCTGGAGGTCACGAATCAATATATCGCGCGCGTGGAGGACGATATTCGCCAAGTGATTGGCCCCCGCGACCTGGGAATAATCGTCTCCAATATCGGGATAACTCCAGACCTCTCCGCCATGTACACCAGCAATTCGTCCATGGATACGGCATTTGTCCTGGTGAGCTTAAAAGAGGACCACAAGATAGGTAGCTATGAATACATGGGGCGCGTTCGCCGCAAGCTATCCGCAGACTTGCCGGATCTCGATACCTATTTTCAGGCGGGCGGATTGGTCGATGCCGTGATCAACCTGGGATTACCCGCACCGATCGATGTCCAAGTCCGAGGTAACGATCTCGACGGCACTTATAAAGTGGCGACGAATATAGCCAAACAGATCCGAGGCCGCAAGGGCGTCGGTAGCGTGCTGATTCCTCAAAATCTTCTTTATCCCGGACTGCAGCTAAACATCGATCGCGAACGCGCCAGCCTGATTGGGCTTACACCGAAACAGGTGGTGGACAACGTGATCACCGCGCTGACCTCCAACGGCATGATCGAGCCCAGCTACTGGATCGATCCCAAGACTGGCAACAACTACATGCTGACTGTGCAGTACTTCGATAAGCAGATCCAGAACATGAGCATGGAGGATTTCAAACAGATTCCTCTCCGAGCTCCAAATGTCAAGAATTACACCCCCTTGCAATCCGTGGCCGACATAACGCCGATGAACACGCCGACCGAAGTCGACCATTATCAACTGCAGCGCGTCATCGACATCTATGTGATGCCCTCGGGAGAGGCGCTGGGTGGAATCAGCCGCCAAGTGAATAACATTGTGCGACACCTTTCGTTGCCGGAAAACATGCGGATCGACGTACTTGGGTCGGTCGTCGGCATGGACGAATCATTCAAGCGCTTTTCCATCGGCCTGGTGCTGGCGATTGTGCTGGTCTACCTCGTTCTGATGGCGCAATTCGCTTCTTTCATCGATCCGCTGATCATTCTGGTTGCGATCCCTCCAGGATTGTCGGGAGTCGTGCTGATTCTCTGGCTGACCCACAGCACCTTCAACATCATGTCCCTGATGGGCGTGATCATGATGACTGGAATCGTCGTTTCCAACAGCATCCTGATCGTCGAGTTTGTGCGGCAGCTGCGCAAGGAGGACTTTGCACTGCAGGACGCGCTGGTGCGGGCATGCAAGATCAGGCTTCGTCCGATTCTCATGACCTCGCTCGCAACTTTATTGGGCATGCTGCCGATGGCGCTGGGTGTGGAGACCGGCAGCGAGCAATATGCTCCTCTGGCGCGCGCCGTCATCGGCGGTCTCGCGGTTTCGGTGGTCGTCACAGTTTTCCTTGTACCCGCGGTTTATCTGATGGTTCACGGCAAAGATGAGGACAAGAAGAACGAGAAAAAGGAGGAACAGCCGGCATGACACGGAGACTGGTGTTTCTGTTGGGCGCTCTCGCGCTCTCCACCTGCGTGCTCTCAATGCGAGGCCTGGCGCAGTCGGTACCGCTCGTGCAGAACTCGCCTTCCTCGAATGTGATACGGCTCAGCGTGAAGGACGCGGAGGCGCTGGCGCTCAAGAACAATCCAGCAATTTCTGTCGCGCGTCTGAATGCGCTGGCGTCGCGGCAGGTGACGAGGGAAGCGAGCTCGAATCTATGGCCACAAGCCTACGGCAACCTGACGGCAGTCGATGCCCGCGCAAATAGCCGCATCACCGCTGGGGCGTTGAATAATCCCAGCGTCTACACACGGGCCGCCGGCGGTGCCACGATCACCCAGCTCATCACCGACTTCGGGCACACCACCAACCTCGTCGCCAGCGCTCGTCTTCAGGCACGAGCCGACGAACAGAGCGCGGTCGCTACGAAACAAGATGTTTTGTTGGCTGTGGACCAGGCCTTTTACAACACCCTTCAGACGCACGCTGTGCTGCAGGTCGCAGAGCAGACCGTAGCTTCGCGTCAGTTGTTGTCAGACCAAGTTTCCGCTTTAACGAAAAGCAAATTAAGGTCAGACCTTGACTTGAGCTTTGCCAACGTGAATCTGGCACAGGCCAAGCTTCTCTACCTGGACGCGCTGAACAATGACAAGGCTTCCCTCGCGGCCCTTTCCGCGATTCTGGGATATCCCACTCTCGGAGCATTCGAGCTTGTCAACGATACGGAACCATTAGCCCCGCCACCGGCCGAGCCGGATCCATTGATCGCCGAAGCCTTTGCCAAGCGTCCCGAGATTCTTGCGTTGGAATTTCAGTCGGACTCCGCGGAAAAGTTTCACCAGGCCGAGCACGACCAGTTGTATCCGACAATCAGTGCCCTCGGAGCTTTCGGAGATTCTCCGGTACGCACCGATCTAATCTATGGGCCGTACGCTGCCGTGGGGGTCAACATAGAGATTCCCGTCTTCAATGGTTTTCTTTTTTCGGCGAAGTCTCACGAAGCGGATTTGCGCGCCCAGGCTGCGCGGCAACGTCTGATGGATCTTCGAAATCGGATCTCGCGAGACGTACGCACAAGCTGGCTGGCGGCAAGCACTGCATTCGACCGCGTGAATGTGAGTGAGCAGTTGTTGGCGCAGGCGAACCAGGCGCTTGATCTTGCCCAGACACGATACAAGCTGGGTCTCAGTTCGATCGTAGAACTCAGCCAGGCACAGCTACAGCAGACTCAGGCTGAAATCGGAAATGCTCAAGCCGGATATGAATACCGGTTGGCCCTGTCGGTTCTGCGCTACCAGACTTCAGGACTCTAAAGTCGGATCGCAGGAGTGCTAGGCCACACCCCGATGAAAAGGGCACAAATTGAGAATCTCTCAAAGATGTCTCTGCGCGCCCAAGCGATCAGAAGCTGAAACGACCACCGATCGTCGGAGCACAGTTATTGTTGTAGTTATAGGGGACGCCGGGGCCATGAGGAATGGCGATGGCCAGACCGCCGCTCACCCAGGAATATGCAATTCCTGCAAAACCGTCGAACCGCTTGGTGAAGTGATGATTCAGATATAGCGACCCTTCGTTGAGGGTGCCTGCGCAGGAAGCGCGGGCATTTCCAGGCACGCAGGCGGTCGGCGGCTGACGGAAGTCGTTCTGCCGCTGTTGATACCAGGAGAAAGTGAAATCGGTTTTGCTGCGGTAGGTGTACTTCACACCCGTCCACCAGATATTTACCAACTTTTCAGAATCAAGATTGTTGTCTTCGACTCCGCTCATGAAATAACCGCCCTGGTCCGAGGCGCCAATGCCCAACGGGTTCTTCGGATTGTTCTGCCAGATGTATTCGTAGCCGGCAAAAAACTTGAACGGGTCCCACGCATACTTGGCCGCGACAATAATTCCGTAGTTGTCGGTCACGATGCCATAGACGGTGTCGTTGGGGTCGATCAGATTGGTTCCGGTGATCTGCGTTGTATCGATGCTGTCAGTGGTCGACTGATATGGCGCCGACAAACTCTGTGGCCCAAGCAAAGGGTTCAATACGCTGATCGCCTGATTGTAATGTTGGGGGACAATGTCGGCGGAGAACTTGCCGACGTTCGCGCCGAGATCAAATCCATACGCGTTGTTATGCGCCGATTCCGGCGTACAAGTGGTGGCACTCCATGCCGAGCCCGAAGCTGCCGCAGCCGAGTAGCAGCCGCCGTTACCATCGGCGAATTTATACATCGCGCCGAAGTGGACCGGACCATAGGCGATGCGATACTTCAGCGCGGTGTCCCAACGGCTGTCCTCGGTATCGCCGCCGCCGGCCATGGTGCCGTTGTATCCAATGTAGGAAAAGGCATAGGAGCCGCTGGCCGGATCATAAAGCAGCATCGCATCGGTGCCGAGAGAGCGCTGACGACCGAAGGTCAGCGTACCGAAATGCGCGGACGATACACCGCCATAGTATTCGTCATTGAAGGGTTGGCCTGCGCGCGCGCCGTCGATAGCTATGGAATAGCTGCTCCGGGGAAGGCCGTTGTTGATGATGTCGGTCTTTGATGCGTTGGCGAGCAGCCCGGACTGCGGATTAATGCCCGAGGAAGCGTTGAACACAACCGACCAGCCGGGCAGAAACTCCTCCTTGCCCCGGATGCCGAAACCGGTCTGCGACAGATTGTTCGGTGCGACCAGGAAGCGATGTTGATAGCCGTTCCGGTTCACCAATGATTCACCTTCATAGTTGTAGCCGTTTTCCGGTAAGCCGTGGCTGACGTAGCCGACGCCGACGTCATACGCGCCGTATACCGTGATGCCGTGCCAGGTCAGGGTGCAATCAGTGGTAGCGAACTCGTGGCCGCTCGCGCAGGGGTCGGGGGTCGCCTGAGCAGCGGGCGCCTGAGCAAAGGCCAAGGATGACGAAAGCAAGAAACTAACCGCTGCGATAGACGGGAGGGTGCTCCGCATTTCGACCTCGAAAAAACTATCGGTTGGGACAGAACCCGAAAGTGTACATTACATACGATTATTTTGTCCAGAACTGCACTATTTTGTCCGTTTTGCGAGAGCGGCTCGTGGCCTACCTCATGCGGATGCGACTGAGTTGACCGAAAACTTCGTTGTCGCTACCATTGCGTCCCGATGCGGAAGAACCGCAAACCCGAACGAAAGATTGAGGGACTGCTGAAGCTTCGAGATGCAGCTCTGCAACTGGGGATCAGCTTTCCGACGATTAAGCAGTGGATTTACAAGAAGAAGATTCGAAGCAATCAAACTGTGGGAGGACATCATCGTATCCCGCTGAGCGAAGTGGACAGATTGCTTTTCAGAACCCGCGGCAAGACCGGGCAGCAACGCAAAGAAGCAGTCCGGCGGGTGAGTGGTCGTAATCAGCTAGTGGGGCGAATTGAGTCCGTGCAGATTAGCGGTTTGATGGCTGAGGTCAGGATTTCCATCGGTGGTCAGCGAATCACGTCGATCATCACGGCACGCTCTGCCAGAGAAATGCATCTGAAGCGGGGACAGACTGCCGCAGCCCTCATAAAGGCTACCGAAGTAATGATCTTGCGGATCTGACCCATAAAAAACCAACCCTTTCCACGCTCGCAAAATCATTCTGCTGCGGGTGGCACAGCTGTCACCCCTCCGCGTAACTGGCTGTCCTCGAACCAGTCAGACTTGGTGCCGGGAGGGGGAATCGAACCCCCAAGGGCCGAAGCCCGGCGGATTTTGAGTTCCACAGTCAGTTCTGAACCGTTGTGACGGTTGTCTGATTCGACCCGTTCTGAACATGGAACTACTGCAGTTTTACTACAGTGTTTCGAGCAGCAAATAGCGATTCCCACCTCACTTGTCCTCGTCATTATGTGCATTGCGATATATCGCTCGATGCTTGTCCTCCTTAGTTCACTGCGTCGTGAAGCTCGTTGTCGAGGCCGCGAGCGGCTGGCCCTCCAGGTCCGTGATCGCGGTGGTCGCCTCAATGTAATAGAGTGTGGAGGCCAGAAGTGCGGATGAAGGCGTAAAGGTTGCCGTCAGCCCGTTTGCCGCGACTGAGATGGTGCCCGCGATAGCCGCTCCTCCCGAGGGGATCACAGTGAAATCAGTTGCCGTCACGGTCAACGGGTCAATACGTTTGCTGAACGTCAATTGAATCGTGGTAGTCGTTGCTACCGCCGTCGCTCCGTTCGCCGGGCTTACCGTGGCCACGGTTGGCGGCGTGAGATCGGCTCCCGCCCCAGTAGTAAACGTCGTGGTCGATGGCGCGGTCATTGCGTTGCCACTCAGATCTTTCACGCCCGTGACGCCGATCGTGTAGGTCGCATCGGTATTCAGCGGCACGACCGGCTCCAGGATCAATGTCTGATTCCCGTTGGTCAGTTGGCTGGTCACATTCACCGTGCCGCCGCTGCTCAGCGTGACCTGGTTGATGGTCAGCCCATCCACCGGCTCACTGAACTGCACCAGCACCTGCGCGTTAATGGGCACGGCGGTCAACCCACTCGGCGGGCTGACGCCCAGCACCGTGGGCCCCGTCGTGTTCGCCGCTGTCCCAGTGGTGAACTGGAAATTGCACAAAACGGCGCAACCCAACAGGTTCCCTGACAGGTCCTGGATGCCAAGCGATACAGGGTCGTCGGCTGGGCCAAAAAAGCTCACAGCGAAGAGGTCTTGTGCCGCCAGCGGAGCGCTCGGCACAAAGCTGATCGTCCGCCCGTCGGTGCTCACAGAGTAGCTACCCGTTACATAGACCTTCGTGGTTGAGTTATAGATAGTGAAGCTGTTGCTGTTGACCGTCCCCGGATCGACGGGCTCGCTGATCTGCAGCACCATCGGTACGTTGAGCGGCACATTCGTCGCGTTGTTGAACGGATTCTCGTTTATTACTGCGGGGGCCACCAGGTCTGGCCCGGTTCCCGTCGTGAACGTCGTTGCCTGCGTGGCTACCGCGTTCCCCGCCACATCCGTCACGCCACTGATCGTCAGTGTAATCACCGTGTTATCCGGCAGCGGCGTGTGCGGCACCAGCTGGACTGTCTGGTTGGTATTGCTGAAGCTGATCGAGTCCGGTACTTCCGTCGTTCCCCCGCCTGTCAGTTGGATGCTGCTCCCGCTCACCGTCAAGGGGTTGATCGGCTTGCTGAACAACACCACCACTTGAGCGTTATCTCCTACATTTGTCGATCCGCTAGGCGGCGATACCGACAACACTATGGGCGCCGTAGTGTCTGGCCCGGCTCCCGTGGTGAAGCTCGTTATGTTCACTCCGTTCGCCAACGCCAGTCCGTTCGTCCCTTGGATCCCTGTCGTCAATTGCAGGTAGTAGGCAGTATTGGCTGCCAGCGCCGCATTCGGCACCACCTGAATGATGCTTCCTCCTCCTATCAAGCTCACGGTCGTCGCCACCGCCGACCCTCCGGCTGTCGGATTCAGGGTCACCGTGGTCGGACTCACGGTCGCTGCGTTCAGCGTTTCGTTGAAGCCAACATCGATCGCCAATTTCGTCGATATTCCCGTCGCTGCACTCACCGGACTCACGCTCACCGCGCTGGGCGCGACCGTGCTCGTATCCGCCAACGTCGTGAACGAGCCCTCATAGGCCGTCAGAGAATTCCCGTTCACGTCCTCCGCCGTCGCATTCAGGAACACCTGAATTGCCGCCCCGTTCGACCACGGTGCAGACGGTGTGAACTGGATCACCTGTCCATTCTCGGTGACCTGCGTTGTCCCGCTGGCCAACACTCCGTTCTGGGAGACATCTAACGCACCCTGCACCGACGAGACGTTCATCGGCGCGTTCACATACAGCACCACGTTCGAGTTCAGCGGCACTCCTGTGGCTCCGTTTCCAGGCCGTTGCTCCACTACAGCTGGGTGCGTCGTGTCGAATGCCCCGGCCGTCGTGAACGAGCTCTCGAAGTTGGCTAACGCATTCCCTACCAAGTCCGTGACTCCAGTCGTCGCCAGTACCGTCACAGTGCTCGAGGGCGGCAACATCCCAACTGTCAGCGTCGCCACCTGGTTGTCCGCGGACACATAGATCGAGGTCGACAGCTTGCTGCCGTTCACAAGCAACGCCAGCGTATTCGCATTCAGCGTGGCCTTGTTCATCGATTTCGAGAAAGTCAGCACCACCGACGCATTCAGCCCGACGCCCGCCGCCCCGTTCGATGGTGTCACCATCAACACGGTTGGGGGCGTCGTGTCGGTCTCCGCGCCGGTCGTGAAGGCCAGAACGTATCCCGTGGTCTTATTCCCCTCCAGGTCCAGGACTCCACCCAGATACACATCAATCGTATTGTTCCCAGGCAGCGGCGAAAGGGGGGTGAACGTCACGATCTTTCCCGTGGAGTCCACGGAATAGGTCCCCGCCAACTGGTTGCTGAGGCCAGAACTCAAAACCACTACCGTGGTCAGGTTCACCGTCGCCGGGTCAATGGGTTCGCTGAACGTCAAGACGATGTTGCTGCTTACCGGTACTCCTGTAGCCCCGTTCGCCGGACTGGTCGCTGTTACCGTCGCCGCCGTGGTGACCGGCGTTGCCGACGTTCCCGTCGTGAACGTGCTGGTGAAGGGCGTTACCGTGTTCCCAGCCTGGTCGGTGAATCCGCTTACCTTCACCGTGTATACCGTACTGGTTGCCAACGAACTGCCAGGTACGAAAGTCAACGTTGTCTGGCTGCTGCTCAGGCTGACCGTTCCGCTGACCGGCGTTCCCCCTGCCGACACCGTGATCGCACTACTACCCACGCTCGCCACGCTCACAGGCGTGCTGACCACCGCAACTACCTGCGTGTTCACCGGCGTTCCGACGGTTCCACTCGGCGGACTAACCTGCACCACCGTTGGCGCCGTCGTTACCTCGCCAGGCCCCGTGGTGAACGCGCCGACGATGCCCCCAGAGACCGAGAGCGCGTGGCCTTCCATGTCCATCATCCCTCCGGTTACCTGGACTTCGTAAATCGTGGAAGGTAACAGCGGCGAGGAAGGCGTAAAGGTCGCGGTCAGCCCGTCCGTTGTAGCCGAGATCGTTCCCGCAATCGGGAGACTATACCCAGCAAGATCCGTGGGGTACACAAGGAAATCGCTCGTCGTCAGCGTCAGCGGATCCATACGCTTGCTGAACTTCAGCTGGATCAAGGTATTCGTCGGTACACCTGTGTCGGCATTCGCCGGACTCGACCCCACTACTGACGGAATCGTGGTGTCGGTCGCTGGCCCCGTGGTGAAGGTGAACGTCCCGGGATTCGTGAGCGGATTGTCGGACACGTCCGTAAGCTGCGCCGTGGCTGCGATCGTATAGGTTGTGGAGGGCAACAGAGCAGGCTGAGGGGTGAACGTGATCTGGGTGTTCCCGTTGGAGAGTGCAACTGCCCCGGGAATTGGAACGCCACCCTGTTGCACCTGCAAGCCATTGGTCGCACTGATCAGGCTGATCGGCTCGTTGAATTGAGCTACCACTAACGAGTTCAATGGAACACCCGTCAGGTTGTTCGCAGGGCTTACGCCGAGAAGCTGGGGGCCCACGGTTTGCGGGCCGAATCCAGTCGTGAAGTTGAAGGAAATGGCTTCGATCGGAGTCTGCGTGACGCTGAGAATCCCCCCGGTCAGGAACGCATAGTAAAAGTGACCCACGTGATACGGCGTTGTGGGCACAAAAGAAGCCGTGTAGCCGGATGCGTCCACTTGCAACATGCCAGGCGCCACTGGCCCGTCCGCTCCGTCCGTAAGGTAAAACGTCTGAGGCGTCACCGTGGCGGGGTCGATTTGCTGGCTGAACTGCACCGCGAAAGCCGCGTTGGTGGGAACGTTTGTGGCGAGGTTGGGAGGACTCGTAAGTGTGGTGCTGCCTGTCGTCGAAGTACTCGTAAGGCCGGTCGTAAATGTGCTCTGGAACACTTGCGTCATCTGGACGCCAGACGAAGCCTTTGTGCCCTGCGCAACGACGGTATAAGTGGTCGAGGAAGAGAGCGGCTGGGTCGGAGTGAAAACCAGCGACAATCCGTCATTCGAAAGCGTGACCGTACCGCCCAAAGCCAAGGTTCCCTGGAACAGCTGAATCGTATTTGGAACGGCTGCCGTGCCGCTGCAGCAGGTCCGCAGAAGGTAGGTCTGCAAAACCTGAGCGGCCGCCGCCGAGTTCGCGGCCGAGAAGGTCGATCCCGAAGGCAAGCCGGCAGTGATGGCGTTCTGCGCGGCGGTTAGAGTGACGGCCGACTGCAGCGGCTCGGTAAAGCGCACCACGACTACGCCGTTCGTGGCGTAACCGGTTGTGCCGTTCGCGGGGAATACGCTTGCGACCGTCGGCGGAACCTGCACGGGGACCAGCGGGTTCAGCCCGCTCTGGTAGGCCTGCAGATAGGTGAGACCGTCCGGAGCGGTTTCGCTGGCGCCCGATGCGTTCAAAGGATTCAAAACATAAAACAGCGCCCAGCCATCCGGGAGGCCGTCGTTCGTGGTGGAAGCTTGCAGAGGATTCGAACCGATCGCGTCTTCATAAAGATTCGTCAGGCCATCACCATCCGCATCGGCGGAAGCATTGGTTGAGAGTACGTTCACCGCATTGTTCGCGCCGGGGATCAGGCTCGAACTCCCAGCACTGGCCGTAGCCACCAGAGTGAATGTTCCCGTTGCAGTCGATGCGACCGCCAGCGACATCGTCGCCGAGGTTCCGTTGGAATTAATGACTACGTTGGACGGTACGATCGCCGCGGGAACGAATGCGGGCGCAAAGGAAAACGTGGAGCCCGTAAGATTCACGCCCGTTACCTGAAAAGTGGTGACCGTAGCGCCCTGGTTCGCGGAGCTTGGACTAACCGAGGTGATAACCGGAGTGGAAAGCACCGTGAAATTGTTAGTAGTGGTTGCCGTAGCCGTACCAACCTTCACCGAGATCGGCCCGGTGCTTGCCCCGGAGGGAACAGTGACGGTGAGAGTGGTTGCCGTAGCCGCAGATACAGCAGCGGTGATGCCGTTGAATTGAACTGTGTCGGCACTCGCGGTGGTGCTGAAGCTTTGTCCCTGGATGGTAACGGTCGAGCCGATAGCGCCCTGGTCAGGCGTGAAGTTGAAAATCGCAAGTGCGGTGCCCGAAGAAAGCGTGGACGTGGTAATGGAAAGCATGTTCCCGATAGCGTCGTAGGTATAACTGGTGACGTTGCCGCTGGGATCGATGACTTTGATCAGTTGCCCGTCGTCGTCATAGGAGGCTTGCAAGGTCTCGGCAGTTTGGCCGTACAGACCAATGGGAAGCGCTGCGACCAGCGCTACAGTCACTAGAACCGTCAAGAACTCCCGGCGCAGTCTCAGCATAATTTCCTCGTCCCCGGCGGTTGGAAAGCCGGTCGCTTCATTAATCAGTTACTCCACACATCTTGCACGGTGCCTCTTGCCATGCGTGGCTTCTGCCGCCTGAGGAAGCCTGGCGTGCTGCTCAGGGGCACGTCGACGGCGGCTGGGGTTTCTTTAGCGGTGCACAATGCAGTGGGCATCCTTTTTTCTTTTCAAAGTACACGGCGGCGCCACAGAAAGGCGATGCTAGGAGAGTGAAAGCGCAGGCTAGCGTAGCAAGATCTCCTATGTCGTTACACTCGGCAAGGCAACTGCCGTAGTCATCCTTCCCCGATGGATCGACGCGGCTGACAGGATTATTAGAGGAGTACTTGTAAAGGAGCGTCCCAGCAGCCTGCCCCAGTGGATCCTCGCTGATAAATCGGCCCGCAGCGGGGCAGTAGTACCGCGCCCGGTAATAGTAGAGACTTGGGTTGACCGGCACTCTTCCCGTAAATTGAAACGGATAAGTGCTGGTCGTCGTGGTTTTCCCAAACGGCTCGTAGGAAAACGAAGATACAAGCTTTCCGTTCTGATCCACTGTTGCCTGGGTGCTGCCGATGGCGTCCCCGAGCTTATATTCCACTTGGCCGCCTGCATGGGTCACTGCAAGATCCTGATCAATTGTCCGGCCCGCAAGCACCGATACGCTGTCGCCGTTGCTTCTGGAGATGTAGGCCACGTTCGTGAGGTCGTCCAGAACGAAACTCTGGGTTAGATTGAGCGTTGGGCCCGCATCGCTCTGCTGAATGAGGTTAGCCTGGAAATCGTACAAGAACGTCGTATTCTGCCCGGAGGGTGCGGAAACTGAAACCAGCCGGTTTCTTGCGTCCCAGGCGTAGGTGGTTGTCCCGGTAGAATCGACTGAAGAAGTGAGGCTACCGTCGTCATCATAAGTATAAGAGGTCCCGCCGCCCGCCGTGAGTCGATTATCCGGGTCGAAAGAGTTAGCGATGGCTTGCGGCTGTGCGAAGTTCACCGAATAGGCAGACGGGTTGGTCGCTAAGTCGTAGGAATAACTCAGCGGAATCTGAACTCCTTGCCCGCCGGAGTGCGTTAGAGAGAGGAGATTCCCGTTTGCGTCATAAGTGTATTGGGAAGACACGCCATCCGGACGCGCGATGGTCGCAAGAAGGTTTCTCGGATCGTAAGCAAGGGTCGCGGACACAGCAGCCTGGGATGCGTTGAGTAAGTTGGCCGCTCCGTCGTACGCGTACGTTACCGCCGCCTGACCGGTTACCTGCGTTGACTGGACGTCCCCCGCAGCGTCGTAAGACTCCTGAATCGCTCCGAACAGGCTCGACGAACTCGTGCGATGCCCGTCGGCATCGTAGGCAAAATCAAATGTGCCCCCAACCGAGTCCACAGCTTCCAGGAGCCGCCCTCTCGCGTCATACGACCGCGTCACTGTGCTGCCATCCTGATAGCGCTCACTGCTCAGTCGGTTCAGCGCGTCGAAAGTGAAAGTACTGGCCTGGCCGATGCGATCGACAAACTTGACCAAGTTGCCATTGAGGTCGTACGTGCGTGTGTCCGTCTTACTGCGAGGGTCCGTCTTTGTAAGGAGTCGGCCCATCGCATCGTATGTAAATGAAGTGACGTTTCCCGATTCATCTTTCAGAGAAAGCAAATCACCGATTTGGTCGTAAGTCACCGAAACCGTGTGGCCTTGCGAATTGGTTCGTGTCAACAGCCGATCCAGCGGGTCGTAAGTGCTGTTCGTCGTCCGGCCCAAGGGATCAGTCGTCTGCAAGCGCCGCGAGACGGCATCAAACGTCGCGGTGAACGTGTTTCCCAGGGTAGCGACCGTTGTCGTCAGATTTCCAAGACTGTCGTAGGAATATGTGTTCTTGTTCCCTAGCGGGTCGACTGCCTGAACGATGTGGCCAAATGTGTTGTAAGTGTAGGTGGTTGTATTGCCCTTCGCATCCGTAGCCGTGAGCAGGTTCCCACTGGCGTCGTAGGTGTACTTATAGACGTTGCCCAACGGATCCGTAATCGACGTAACCTGACCGAATACCGGGTCATAAGTCTTCGTCGTCGTGTTTCCCAGGCTGTCGGTCTGCGTCAATACGTTGCCATTCGAGTCGTAAGTCAGCGTAACGTCGCCCTTGTCCGGATGGCCGCAAACTGGACAACTCCCGCCGCCGGTAATCGACGTGATCACGTTGTTCTGTGTGAGGCTGTGGGTAAACACGCGCATCTGCCCGGTCGCATCGGTCACACTCAACAGGTTCTGGGTGGTGTCGAAGCGGTAGCTGGTTTGATTTCCCAAAGCGTCCGTTACCACCGTCAGCAAAACCGGACTGGTGGGAACCAGCGGGTTCTGCAAAGTGTAGGCGAATTTGATTACGCCGCCATCCGCCTGGATCTGCTGACTGACTCGCCCGTTGGCGTCATAGGTGTTCTGCATGACGACCACGCCGCGCGCATCGGTCGTGGTTAGTAAGTTGTTGTTGGTGTCGTAGGTATAGCTGGTTACTCCTCCGGCTGCGTTAGTGACCGTGGCCAGGGTTCCCTGGCTGTTGTAGGTGTATTGCACGGTTCGCCCGATGGGATCGGTGATCAGGGTAATTCGGTTGGTAGAGTCATAGGTCAGGCTGAGCGCGCGACCCACCGGGTCTACGATTTGCGAGATCTGAATGGGTTGAAGGCTGTTGCTTCGAACCAGCGTGGTGGCGTTGCCATTCCGGTCCGTGATGGAATCGAGGTAAGCGAGGAGCGCCCCGTTCACTGTGGAGAACTGATAGACGGTGCCGTTCTTCCAGCGCAGGCTGTATGCGGAAGTCGACAATGCGGTTAGCTGGCTTCCGATCAGCGTTGGAATGGTGCTATTGGTGAATGTGTTGGTGCCAGTTTCCGAGAACAGGTACTGGTTGCCATCCGGCATCACCAAGAACACACACTTGCAGGTGTTTTTGATGAGCGGTTGCGTATTCAGCAGATACGAGTAGTTGTGATTGGTCCCGATGCCAAAAGGCCCCACTGCGGTATCCATGGTGCGGAAGATGCGTTTGACATAAATTGACCCCAGTCCTCCGTTAAGCACGATATCCGTCGCTCTCTGCACTTGAAGACCTGACGAGAGATCGACCGGGTCTCCGGCTTCCGGCCCATTATTCCCTCCGCCTCCTCCACCTCCTGGGCCACCCGGCCCACCGCCGGGCCCACCAGGCCCACCATCGCCGGGGCCACCATCCCCAGGACCGCCGCCATCGCACGGGCACTGATGACATCCTCCCGGTGGCCCTGGGCTGGCCGGCGGCGGTGGCGGGGCCGTGGGCCCGTGCCAGTCAAAATGTACCAATCCATAAAGATGGCCGGGATTGGCCGGGTCTGCGTTGGGCACGATCCTCGAGCCGTCGGCGGAGACGGTGCCCGTGCCGTAAGACACCATGTAGCCGTGCGTTGGATCCAGCGTCATCAGAGTAGCCGTGCCCGCCGGAGCAATATTCAGCAAGTTGGGGAAATCCACGGCTACCGGCTGGCTGGCAGTCGCATTCGCCGGCTGGAAGGCCACGATGAAAGGCATGACCATGCCGTTGCTGGGCATGGCGTCGGGCAGACGATCGACCGGCACCTCGACCGCAACCAGCGGGAAGGGATTCGGCATCGTGCCATCCGCCAGCGTGAACGTGGTTCCCGCGTAGACCGTGATCACGACATTCGGATCGGTGGGATAGGTGAAAACCTGATTCACGCTGGCGTTCTGGGTGACGTAATTCGTCACCGCGTTGTCGATCCTTGGCAGATTGATGAGAACGGGCGAAGTGGTAACCTGCCCGGCCGTGATCGTGTAGGAAATGTTCACGCCGGCATACTGGCCGGCGGGGGAAGTGGCGGTCAGACCATTGTATCCAACGAGTTGCGGGCCGGTGCAAGCTGTCGGCAGATTGGTTAGCGCGAAGTTGCCGCTAGCATCGGACGAGGTATTCGCCGAACATCCTGTAACGTTGCCCTTGTCGTCCACTCCGAGAAAAGTGACGACTACGCCGGCAATCGGAGTTTGCGCGGCGTTATCGACCACCGTGCGTCCCATGAAGGTTGTGGTCACTCCCGTGACTTGTAGCGACACGGGGGCCGACTGCTGGACAGATTGGCCCGCAATCGTGGCCGAAGCTGTCACGGAAAGCGCTGATGTGCTTGTGGGCTGACTCGCCGGAGCGGAGAGAGTCAGGATGGAGGTTTGATTTACCGAAATGGAAGTTGGGTTAAAGTTGGCAGTCACGCCGCTGGGCAAACCGCTCACGCTCAAAGCGGATAACCCGGTAAATCCGTTTGTGCTGTTGAGTGTGACGGCAAATGTTGTGGACTGTCCTTGAATCAAGTTCCCCGTTGCGGGCGCCGCTGTGATTGTGAAATTCGACGGTGTGCTGACGTTTAACGCAGTCGTTGACGTTGCACTTTGCGTCCCGACCGCGACGGTAATATCGCCGGTCGCCGCGCCGGAAGGAATCACGAAGCCTATGCTGGTCGCGGTAAAGCTCGAAAGTGGAGCAGCCAGGCTTCCCCCGCCCTGATGTGCCAGCGTCACCACCGGAATGGAAGTGCCGCCGCTTCCTGTGAAGTTGGTCCCCGAAACTGTAACCAGAGTTCCCGCTGGCCCGGACGGAGGAGAGAAGCCTACAATCGTAGGAGCTGAGCCCGAGGCCACAACCGAGAGGTTGAGCTTTGCGGTCTGTATCAAGCTGCCCGATGTGCCGGTGACCGTCACAGTCGCCGTCCCGGTTGTTGCCGAACCACTCGCCGCCAGCGTCAAAATACTCGTGCTGGTAGTGCTGCTGGGATTGAACGACGCCGTCACTCCGCTGGGCAGCCCTGAAGCCGCCAGACTTACGCTGCCCGTGAATGCCCCGATGTCAGCCACCGTGAAGGTGCTCATCCCGTTGCCGCCCTGGGCAACGTTCAAAGTGCTGGGCAAGACCGACAGAATGAAGCCAGTACCCGCGCCAGTGCCTGTGAGTGGAACCAGCAGCGGATTGGGAGAGGCGTTGTTGGTCACGGTGAGGGCGCCGACGGCGGATCCGACGGTGGTCGGCGAAAACTGGACCTCGATCGTGCAGTATTTACCTGCCAGCAATGTGCCCCCGTTCATAGAGCAAGTCGTGCCAGTGAGCTGAATCTGGAAATCGCCCGAGGGCACCACGCTGCTCAAGGTCACGGCACTCGCGGTATTGTTTGTGATCCTGACCGATTTCGCCGTGCTCGATGAATCAACTCCCTGCGAAGCGAAGGTCAGGCTGGCCGGCACAACCGCGATTCCAGCCTCGGAAGTGCCTGCCAGATTGACCAGTTGCGGACTGTTGTCGCTGCTGGGAGTAAAGGGGACCGCAGCCGATCCTTCGATGGAGCCGACAAACGTAGGACTGAACGTAATCTGAAATGTGCACTTGGCGGCGGTGGCCAGCGATGACAGACAAGTGTTGTTGAGGATCGTGTAGTCGGTGCTCGCGGTAATCGTACCCATGGTCACCACGCTGCCGCTGGTGTTGGTGACGGTAATCGTCTGAGCGGCGCTGGTTGTGCCGCTTAGTGTTTTGAAAGACAGCGAGGTCTTACTCAGGGAGATGGGAGAACTCCCGGCGTTCGCGGCCGAAGTAACTTTCACTGCCAAAGGCAAAGCATCGGGTGCGTTGTCGGTGATGATGATGGAGCCGTCGTCGGCAGCCGATGTGGGCGTCACCGTTACCGTCACCGTACAATTTCCTGTCTTGGGAGCAAGAGGTGTTGTCAAACAAGTGCCGGTGGTGATCGTGTAGTCAGTCACATTGGTTGTGATTGAGTTAATCGTGACTGTGGCCGTCGTGGTGTTGGTAATCTTGAAGGTCTTGGGTGCACTCGTCGTCCCGATCGTTCCGCCGGTGAAACTGAGGCTTGCCGGCGCAGCGGTCACCGGCGCTCCGCCGGTTCCAGTGAGGCCGACAAATGTCAGCAGGTTATTGCTGTTGTCGTAGATGCTGGCGGCGCCCTTGACGGCGCCAACGAGTGTGGGCGCAAAGGAAATTTTAGCTGTACACGAACCGCCTCCTGCGACACTGCCGCTGCAGTTGTCGCTCTCCGTGAAATCCCCGCTCATCACGATAACGATCGGCTGGGCCGACGTGCCGTTGTTCGTGATGGTCACTGACTTAGAGGCGGCTGTGGTATCGATCAGAGTTTTCGAAAATGCCAGGCTGATTGGTGAAACCGTTAGCAGGGCTGCGGTTTCGCTCTGTTGCTCCGGGTTTGGCGAAGCTGCGTTGGACGAGGCTACGTCAGGCGAGTCCAAGTTAGACGAGACCAGCGAGATCAAGGGGTTCGGACTCCCGGTGGCGGAAGGCTCTGAATTCAGTTTCCGAAGCGCTGCACTCTTATCAAAAGTTGTGCTTCCAATCTCTTCCAGTCTTGAAGGGGTTGCCGAGCCAGGGAGGGCACTCCGAGACTGCGCTGCGAGCGGAGCACCTTGCGCTAACACGATCGCATAGGACAATAGAATTGCCAGAATTTGCTTCGCTGCATTCATCATGTTCTGCCCTCACTAACTCGACGATCGTTCTTTGACGATCGCAGCCACTTTTGTGGAGAAACCATTCCCCTGATTGCCGAAATCACCCTCAGCTTCGTGCGGAAGCAGTGGAGCATGTCAATCCTTCAACGAGTTCGCCTTGTGGCGTGATCATGACTTTCTTTCCGTTGAACCGCGTAAGGGAGAACCCTTTGAAATCCTCGGTATAGGTGCAGGCCAGGTCCTGGAGAATCGAGATGGCTACGTCCTCTCCAAGCTGGAGGCCCGCAACCTCATCCGACCGGTAGTGAATTCCCCCCCAATCCCGACCGAGGGCAATGTTGAAGGCAAGCTTGTCGATTTCATCTCCGACGGTGGTGGTGTAGTCGGGGCGTGGCACCAGCGTCAGTCCATCCGAGCTCGGCTCCACGCAACCGGGCAGCAACATCGAACCGTCAAAGCAGGCTTTGAGCACCACCGAACATGCTCCGGCGATCGCGGCGTGACCGGCGGGATAGGAAGGATGCAAGGGACATCCTTCCGGATAGGCCTGCGGCAGAAGATAGGTACCGGTCTTGGAGAAAACAGCATCGATCGCCTCGGACTCGAGAAGAGTCGAGTGGATCGGGTATTTTCGAGCCCCGGTTCGGGTTTGGTGGATCAGGCCGCCCAGCTCTTCCGGCCGAAACCGCCGATGAACCATCCACTTCTGGCACCATGCGGCCTTCAGGGACGCTGTCGTGACGCGGCCCAGCCAGTCGGTCACTTCCGCTTGGCCGAAGGTCACGAACCCCTCTTCCACAGTTGAATAACGATATGGGTTGCTGGGGCTCTTGAATTGATTGCAGTTGAGCAGTGATTTTGGTCCGGCGTTAATCAGGATCAAAGCGGTGTTCAGATAGGCCTGGTAGGGAAAGTCGTAGTGCACGTACTCCGCCAGGTCGCGGCCGTTTCGGATGTAACGTGGAACCGGATCGTAGGATGCTTGGCGCCAGGGTGGCATGCCAGTCTGGATCTGCGCCCACTCGTCAAAAGTGGTCATGAACTCGGTTCCGGGCATGGGCACGCTGTAGCGCTGATCAACCCTGGCGGACCCGTACGGAATTCGCTTCAGGAGGAATTGCGAAACGTAGGGCCCGGCCAAGTCGCCCTTTGTCGGACCGCGGAAAACAGTGGATGGAGTGGCGCCCAAGTGCTGGGCCGCCTGACGAACGATAGGAGACTTCTCGTAGTCTGAGAAGGGCACATCCCGGCAGAGCGCCTGCCAATACAGCTCAGAGGTCTCGAATGTGGCCGCTTGCGACGCAATCGAAGGAGCCGGCGGGATACTAAAGCTGTGTGGGTCGCCTCCTTCCAGATGGAACGTAAATGCAGATTGCGGATTGCTTAACTTGCGGCCGCCACCTCTAGGAATTTTTTCGAAATCGGAATGTTTACCCGACTTGATGGCGGCAAGAAGCGCGTCGTACGCCGCCGGGCTAACCTCACCAAATTGATTCTGCGGCAAGCCTTTCGCAAAACAGGCGATTCGATTGGGGAGAGCATCCTCGTCGCCGTTCCCGATCATCGCCGCCATCGCCCGCTCTCTCTGCCGCAGCGCGGCCTTTTTTCGCAGATCGAACGCAGCGTGGCCCCTGAGGTTCAAGGTTCCGGAGTCCTGGGCTGTCTCGGGCGTAAGTATGCTGAGGCTCCGCGCCAAGGGAGCTGCCGCCAGTGTTCCGGCAAGAAAACCTCTTCGAGTCAATGCACTTCGCTTCATCTGCCCGACCTTTCGTAACCGAATGGGGTACCCTCAACGACCTGAGCATTTCCCCTTACTTCATGGCGAGATCGAATCATGCCGAGATCGAGCCCTTAGAAATACGAACTCTCACCGCTTCGGACTGCTCCGCAGCCAGCTTGCTTCTGCAAAGCGGGCAGTGATCAAAGCCCATGGCGGCCGCGCCATCCATCACCAAGGTCATTGCATCGTGCCGTATGGTCACCTCAGTGCGAATCGTGCGGCTGGCGGAGCTCGCGGACGGGTCCGAACGGAAAGAACTTGCCCGTCTGGACAGCCATTGGTAGAGTCTTTTCGTCCGGCCCTCCCTATTTACTGGCCGCGAATGTTGCGACAGTCTCCGAAAAAAGGCCAGTGACGAGTTCTGACAGCTTCTGACAAAGCGTGAATGGCATCTAAGTTAATGAAAAGAGAAGGGATATACCAATTCGGAAAGCTTCGATTGGACGCCCTGGCGCGCACCCTGCAGCGGGAAGAAGAGACCGTCACGCTCAACCGCCGGGCCTTCGACGTGCTCCTCTGCTTCGTCCAGAACCCCGGAAAGATTCTTACCCGGAACGAACTGATCAAGAATGTCTGGCCCGATACGTACGTGGATGAGAACAGCCTGGCGCAGAGCATCTCTGCGTTGCGCCGGGCCCTCGAGGAGAAGCCAGGCGACAACAACTACATCGTCACCCTGCAGGGCAGGGGGTATCAGTTTATTGTGCCGGTGCAGGCCGTTGTTCCAGAAAGCTTAGCAGTCGCCTCAAATGTGCCAACCACCACCGGCCACAGCGGGCTTCTCATTCAGCAGCAGACGATCCGGACCAGTGTCATCACTACTGAAGAGAAACAACAACTGAGCCTGCCAGCTCCCCGAAATGGCGAGGTAGTGAGACTGGTCGCGGTCTTAGCCGTCGCTGCGGTAGTCGCTGCCACAGTTGGCGGAGTGTGGTACTGGCGATCTCATCAAGGGCGAGGCCTCGCCGAGCAGAGCACCGTGGTGGTCGCTGACTTCGCCAACACGACCGGCGATCCCGTGTTCGACGGCACGCTGAGGCAGGGACTTTCATCGCAACTGGAGCAGTCGCCGTTTCTCAACCTGCTTTCCGACCAGCGCATCGCGCAGACATTGGCTCTGATGGAGCGGCCCAGGGAAACGCCGCTAACCCGGGCGCTGGCTCACGAGGTCTGTCAGCGCACGGCGAGTGCGGCGGTACTGGACGGCGCGATCGCGCAGGTGGGCACGCGTTATCTCCTGACTTTGGAGGCAATCAACTGCGTCAACGGAGAACACCTGGCAAGTACGGCGGCGCAGGCCGTCGACAAGAATCACGTCCTTGATGCTTTGGGAAAGGTAGCTTCTGAAATCCGTGGCAAGCTCGGTGAATCGCTGGCTTCGGTGCAGAAATATGACGCACCACCGGAGAAGGTGACTACGCCCTCTCTAGAGGCGCTACAGTCCTACAGCCTCGGCTACCAGGCGTGGCTCGTAAAGGGCGATGGCCCGGCTGCGATTCCTCTGTTCCAACGAGCCATCGACCTCGACCCAAATTTCGCTATGGCCTATGCGCGACTGGGGACGCTTTATTTCAACGGGGAACCCGCACGGGCGATCGAAAACCTTCAAAAGGCCTACGATCTGCGCGAACGGGTGAGCGAGCGCGAGAAGCTCTACATTTCTGCCCACCACGCGGATATCGTCGACGGAGATCTTGAGGCTGCTCGAAAGATTTATGAGCTGTGGGCCCAGCTCTACCCCCGCGACATATTTCCTCTCTGGAATCTGACCGTCGTCTATGACTTCCTCGGAGACTACGAGAGGATTCCCGCGGTTACCCAGGAGACCCTGAAGCTGAGTCCTGGAGACGGCAACCCTCTCACCATTGCTGTCAGCAACTCACTGGAGCGCGGTCGTTTGGAAGAAGCCAAGGCCGAAGCGCAAGAGGCGCAAGCGCGGCACTTCGATTTCTCCGAAATCCACCGCTATCTTTGCGCAGTTGATTTCTTGCAGCACGATACTGCCGCCATGGAGACGGAGGAAGCGGGGCTAATGGGCAAGCTGGGATGGGAGCACAACATTTTATATTTCCAATCGGACACTGCAGCATACAGTGGGCATTTCGCGCAGGCGCGGGAACTGACGCGCCGCGCCGCTGGTTCCGCGGAACGCATCGACCGGCGAGAAACCGCGGCCGAATATGTCGCGGAAGCCGCAGTCCGCGAGGCAGTGGTGGGCAACCTAACGGTGGCGAAGCAACAGGCGAATGCCGCTCTGGCGCTGGCGAACGACACAGACGTTGAGGAAATGTCGGCGGTGGCACTGGGATTGGCGGGCGATCCAACCCAAGCTGCGCAGCTAGCCACCAAACTCGACAAGACGTTTCCCAAAGGCACAGTCGTGCAGCGAAACCTTCTGCCTACTATCCGCGCGGCGACCGTGCTCCGGCATGATCCGGGCAAGGCCATCGACCTGCTAGCGACCTCTGCGCCCTACGAACTGGGGCAGGCCAGTATGGTCGTAAGTTTCAATCTTTACGGAGTCTACCTGCGCGGCGAAGCGTACCTGGCAACCAAGCAGGGCGGCTCCGCCGCTGCTGAGTTCCAAAGGATTGTCGATCATCCCGGTCTCGTGATTAACGAACCGATCGGCGCCTTGGCGCACTTGGGACTGGGACGCGCCTACCTTCTAATGGGGGAGACGAGCAAGGCCAAAGCTGCGTACCAGGACTTCCTCACCCTCTGGAACGACGCCGACCGCGACATTCCCATCCTAAAAAAAGCCAAGGCGGAGTCCGCGAAGCTGCAGTAGCGACACGTTTTGCTTCGTCGTCTGCTGTTGATCGGTACCTATTGAGAACGCGCCATTCCACTTGACCAGCTTATTAGAAAACTACACCTTTCTAACGCCGAACATCTTGAGGTGGGGACTCAATGTTTATCCGCGTCTGGCGGAACGGATTTTGAGTCCGCTGCGTCTGCCAGTTCAGCCTTTATAATGAACAACTTAGCTAAGAACTCCTGTAAAACTGTGTAAGTAGATGTGTCAGTATTTGGGTATTTTCCGCAGCTTACCCCGCTCAGAAATCCCGGCAAATGGAGAACACATGGCGCCCGGACGGTGTGCGTGTCATATCATGTTGCGGCAAAGGAGCAGTATCAATCCCAATTTATGTGCACGCGAATCAGAGTTTGTCTTCTCTTGACCCTGGTTTTGGCCCAGGGCTTGTCCGGCGCCGATTTTGCCATGAAGGTGACCGACAAGAATTACCTCGATACTCAAGGTTTCAGCGTTTTTCTTTACGACAGCACGTACCATCCGGTTTTTGTGGACCAAAAGAACACGGCCATGGAGATGATTCTCCACGGCCAACGCATCGCCACTAACGGCGACGTGCGCTTGATGCCGACGCCCGAGCAGTGGGACCTGGTGGCAACTCTCAAAGATCGCCATACCGACAAGGCGAACAACCGGCTCAGCGCCGACCTCGCGTTCCCGACGTTCGATTTCAGTTACACACTGGAAGTGGCAGCGGAACCGGGCGGCGTGAAGGTCAGCATCAATCTCGACAAGCCGCTACCGCAGAAACTCGCGGGGAGGGCCGGCTTCAATCTCGAATTTCTGCCCGCGATCTACATGGGCAAGGCTTATCTGGTGGACGGAACCACAGCCGGCATCTTCCCGCGGACGCCTAACGATCCGATGGTCACGGTGCTGCCCCTGCCCGACGAACCGAAAAAGGCGTACTACCTGGAGGACTGGGATAAGGCCAAGGGATACACGCAGCCCTTGCCATTCGCCGAGGGCAAGACCATCACCCTGGGCGTCGACGACGCGCTGGCCCGGGTCAACGTTCAGTCGGATACAGCCGACCTCATGCTGTTCGATGGACGAGACCGCGCGCAGAACGGCTGGTTCGTGTTGCGTTCGCTGATCCCTTCGGGCAAGACCACCGGGGCCATCGTGTGGCACATCAGACCGGACGTGATTCCGAACTGGACGCGGCCGCCGGTGATCGCGCATAGCCAGGTCGGGTATGCGCCGGGCTTCTCAAAAGTTGCGATGCTCGAACTCGACCCCAAGTACAACGCCCCGAAGACGGCCAGAGTGCTGCGCCTGGTGGAAGACGGATCTTACAAGCAGGTGTTCGAAGGCCCGATCACGCCTTCAACACCATGGCTGCGCTACGTCTACTCGAAATTCGACTTCACTCCTGTGAAGGATCCCGGTCTTTATGTAATCGAATACGCAGACCAGCGCACAGCCCCCTTCCCCATTTCAGAGACCGCTTACGCTAACATCTGGCAAGACAGCCTCGATCATCACCTCGCGGAACAAATGGATCACGTTTCGGTTCGCGAAGGCTACCGTTTGTGGCATGGTGCTTCGCACCTGGACGATGGCCGCATGGCGCCCGTGGTTGGGGAGCAATTCGACGGCTGGAATCAGGCCACCGCAACAGATGGGAAGTACAAAGGCGGCGATCACATTCCTGGAATGAACGTGGGCGGCTGGTACGATGCCGGCGACTTCGACCTGGAGGAGCCGGCGCAACTGAACGTGATTCAGAGTCTGGCTCTGGCGTATCGCGAATTCAATCTCAAGTACGACGAGCTTACGGTGGATGAAACCGCCCGTGAGGTTGAGATGCACCGTCCCGATGGCGTGCCGGATACGGTGCAGCAAGTGAAGCACGGTGCACTGCTCATCCTGGCGCAGTTCCACAACATCGGCCACGCCATCCGTGGCACTCACGAGCCAGATCTGCGCCAGTACACACAGGTGGGCGACGGGGCGTCGAAAACTGACGGCCGCATTTACGACCCGAATCTCGGCCCGAACGAGACGAAGGGCGACTACTCGGGCAAGCCGGACGATCGCTGGATCTTCACGACGAACAACCCGTTCTTCCAGTGGAACGCCATCGCAGCGTTGGCTGCAGCGGCGGATACGCTGAAAGGCTGGGACGACGCATTAGCGAAAGACTGCCTAGAGACCGCGATCAAAGCATGGAATGACACGACGGCAAATCCAACGCTGTATCCAACAAGCGCCGGGCCCGACCGAGAGGCTCCCGCAGGTGGTGTGCTCGCTGCGTCTCAGGGTATGGTCTCTGGCGCGCAAGGTCATAAGCCAAAGAGCAGTTCGGGTACGCCAACAAACTCTGGCGCGCCAGGCGCTCCGGCAGCTCCGCCCGCTGGCTTCGGCCGGAGCCGATCTTTCGTCGGCATGGACTGGTCCGCGGCTCTGGAACTGACCATCGCCACCAATGGTGCCGAGCCCTACAAGTCCCGCCTGCAGGAATTGTTCCCTCGGATGATCACTCCGGAGCAGATGGACTTCAATGGTTGGAAAGCAGTCCGGGCATTGCCTTACCTGGACGCGAGCGCAAAAGATCAGATGCGCGAAGCGGTGAAAACATACATGGCGGGTTTGGACAAGCGGCTGGACGAGACTCCGTTTGGCGTGCCTCCGAGCCTGGGCACCTGGGGCGGATCGGGCGCCGTGGTCGACATGGCGATCCGAATGTATTTCCTGCACAAGGCGTTCCCGGATCTCGTGGGCCCAGAATACACGCTTCGCGCCGTCAACTACATTCTCGGCACGCACCCGGTATCCAGCACTTCGTATGTAGCTGGAGTCGGCACGGTCTCCAAGACGAAGACGTACAGCAACAATCGCGCCGACAATGCCTACATCCCAGGTGCCGTAATTCCCGGATACATCATCATCAAGCCCGATTTTCCGGAGTGCATCGACGACTTCGGATTCCTGTGGTTTGAGGATGAAGCCGTCGTGGCCGGGTCAGCAAGCTGGGTCGTAGCTGGCAACGCCGCGGACGCGATCATTAAGGAATCGAAGTAGGCCCAGTACTAAGGGCGATGGAACAGGAATAGTCTTGCTCGATGCGGCTCAAAGGGCGAAGGTTCGATCATTCCTGGTCTTCTCCGCAAGCTTCAGTGCCATATCTACTTCGGAGCGTGCGGTTGCCGCTCTGTTCACAAGGCAACCGGGCGCGAGGGCCGTCGATTGTCGAAGTATGAGGTTAGTCTTCATTGAATACATCTGCCGCCCATTTCCATGGCGGGTCGGTTCCAGAGAATCGAGCAACGCTGAAAATGACAAGCGGGCGATCTCGGTCTGCGACATTTGCACTGTCGTTAGTGGTGGCGCCATGAATTGGGCCAGCTTGATGTCATCGAATCCTACGACCGACAAGTCTCGCGGAATATTGAGACAAAGGTCGAATGCCGCTCGCAGCACACCGATGGCCGTCATATCGTTTGAACAGAGCACAGCGGAAGGGCGATCAGGCATGGCAGCGAGAGCGGACAATGCTTTCATACCGGCTTCAATCGTGTGATCTCCATCGACGAACAGTTCCGGACGAAGCTCTAAGCCGATCTCCTCCATGCATTTTTCAACCGCGGATCTGCGTATAGTGGCGGTTTTCAAATCCCGTGGACCGCCGATAAAGGCGATACGCTCATGTCCCAATGCCGCCAAGTGCTGTACGGCCTGCCTGATTCCGTGCTCATAATCAATTTGGACGGTCTTTAGCAACGGTCCGGATGAATCCGCATCGACGACGAATACGGGCACGTTTCGTGCAGTTAGGACGTCGATGAGCGGCAGTTCGTCGCCAAAGGTTAGAATCGCGACTCCTCCCACCCTGCGCTCAATCATTTGCCGAGCCGCCCTCTCCAACAATCGTGGATCGTGGTCGATAGAACTCAGCAAGATTTCGTAATTGTGCTGAGCGCCCAGCTTCGCGAACGTTTGTACGATCTCTGGGAAAAAGGGGTTGGTGATCTCGGAGACGATGAGGCCGAGACTACGACTGCGTCCGTGCACCAGCGCGCGAGCGTTTGTGTTCGGAAAGTAGCCTTCCTTTTCAATCACCTTCCGAATGCGTCTGGCTAGAACGGGGTTGACTGTGGGTACGCGATTAATCGCGCGGGACACTGTGGCGGTGGACACTTTGGCCAGCCGCGCGATTTCCCGAAGCGTCAGCCCATCATCCATAGTTATCGATACAGTTAGCGTATATCTGCCAGAGCATAATACACCCCTTCCTATTTTCTTGCTGGGGTAATTGAAGCTAAGATGCAGCCCTGTGCGCCGAGTCGTCGAACATTATTCGAAGTGCATAAGCGTATTTTGCTGGAGCCTGGGCTGGCATCCTGACATGGAGGCCGTCCGGGCGCTGGTCGAACTGCAGTTTCTCGTCACTACCTAACACGGTCACAGCCTGTACATGTTTGGTGCCAATGGTCGAGGCGAGCGCGTGAATCACGGCCTCGCCATTGGTCGGCCAGCCGAGTCCGATCGCGTAGCCGACACTTCATGCCCCAGAATGCGAGGATAAGTGACGAGTGGATTGAGTCCACGGAACGAATTCAGATCGCTGCCACAGAATCCCACGAAGCGGACCTTGAGCAGTACGTTCGTATCTGTGAGCACCGGATCGGCGATGGTCTCCAGATCAGCCTGGCCCGGTTTGCGAAGCACAAGTGCCTTCATGTCTGTACTCCGAGGAAAATAATCGGTAAAGTTATCGATGTCAAATTCAAGCTCGGAATGGAAACTGGCTTCGGTGGCAGGCCTAAATTACGTTGGACGATTAGTTCACAGGAGGACGATCTCAGCTTCTAAACTGACTGACTGCCTATGAACATACGAATGAAGGACATCGCCAAAGACCTTGGAGTCTCCCTGATCACCATTTCCAAGGTCCTGAGAAATCATCCTGACATCGGAGAGGCGACTCGCGAGCGGGTCCTCGCGCGCGTGAAAGAGCTGGACTATCGTCCTAACTTTGCTGCGCGTAGCCTGGTGACCGGCCGCTCTTATCTTGTGGGCCTGGTTGTTCCTGATCTCCTTCACCCCTTCTTTGCAGAAGTTGCCAAGTCTCTCTCCGAAGTCTTGCGACAAAGCGGTTACTATCTGATCGTTTCCTCCTCTGACGAAGATCCGGACCTTGAGGATGTCGAAATCAATCACTTGCTGGCACGCCGGCTTGATGCCTTAATCATTGCATCGTGCCGCACGACCGTAGAGGTTTTCTTTCACATCGAAAAACAGAACACACCATATGTATTGATTGATCGATCCTTGTCCGGTCTTTCGGCGAACTTCGTCGGTGTAGATGATGAATCGGTGGGGATGCTCGCCACAAATCACTTGATTGATATTGGCTGCAAAAAGATTGCTCACATTTGTGGACCGGAAATCAGTCCTGGAATTCGCCGGATGGAAGGATATAAACGGGCCCTCGCACAAGCTGGGATGAAAGTGATCGACGATTACATCATCACGCAGCGCATGGGAGATGTCGGAACCAAACAGGGCGGCGCAGACGCCATGCACAAACTCCTAAGTCTCGATCCCAGACCTGACGGGTTATTCTGCTTCAATGATCCTTTGGCAATGGGTGCCATGAACTATGCGCTGGATCACGGAGTACGAATCCCAGAGGATTTGGCGGTGGTTGGCTGCGGAAATCTCCACTACGACGATTCACTTCGTGTTCCACTCTCCAGCATCGATCAACACAGTAGGAAAATCGGAGAAGAAGCTGCGCGCATTGCATTGGGCATTCTGAATTTAAAAGTGCCGCCAAAGCCGCAGACTTTGGTGCTACAGCCCGAATTGGTTGTACGCGAATCGACACAACGAAGCATGAGTAAGAGCATTTCAAAAAAGGCGCGAACAGGAGTCAAACGAAACCAAAGCCGTTAAAACGGCTCCCTCGCTTGGCAGAACTTTGTTGTCGTCTGGATTTGCTTTGCGCCGTTCGTTACAGTTAGCGATAACGTCATGCGAATGAGATCGACCTTACTTCCATCGAGCAGGCTCCGGACTTCTCTTTTCTTCGGCTTGTGCTGCCTAACCTGGATGGCGAAACAGGCAACTGCCCAATTGTGGGATGTGCCCCCGCTACCTCCAGTCAAGTACGCGCAAGCTCAGGACGGTATTAGAGCGACGATCGGGAACGAGAGCGTTCACATTTCCGTTTGCCGTCCCTCCGTTATCCATTTCGTGTCTACGCCCGAACCGCCCACTACTCGACAAATTAAGCCGTGGATGCTCGATTCAAGGGAATCATGTCCAGGGGCAAAGTTTAAAGTATCAGAAACAACTGATGCCGCGATCCTCACCACCGATACGCTGAAGATCGAGCTCTCGCTCAAGTGGGGCAACGTCCAATTCAGCACGGCAGGGGGCGAGAATCTCTTGCGCGAGCGGAACTCGATTCCTCGCACCTACGAACCGGCTGAACTGAATGGCGAGAAGACATTTCACGTTGAAGACAGGTTTGCCCCGGATTTCTCCGAGGGCTTCTACGGTTTGGGGCAACACCAGAACGGAATGTTCAACTACCGGGGCGCCACCCTCGAACTTGGGCAGAACAACACGGATGTAGCGATCCCTTTGCTGTTGTCGAGTAAAGGGTATGCTTTGATGTGGAACACAGCCTCGCTGACGCACGTCGACAATCGTTTCCCGCTGGAACTTAATTTGGATTCACTTGCCGGTCATGCCGTCGACTACTACTTCATTTACGGCCCAGAGATGGATCAGCTCATCCACGAGTATCGAAATCTTACCGGACACACCCCGCTGCTGCCGAAGTGGTCGTACGGATTCTTCCAGTCGAAGGACCGTTACGTTTCGCAAGAGGAAGTGCTCGGAATCGCACATCGCTATCGTGAAGAGCACATACCGCTCGACGGAATTGTTCAGGACTGGTTCTGGTGGAAATCGGAAGGTGACCCGATCTTCAATTCCAATTTCCCCGACGTGCCCGGCGAACTCAAGCAACTCCATGATGAACACGTCCATGCCATGCTTTCCGTCTGGGGGCTGTTTGATTCCAAGTCTCAGACCTTCCTGCAAATGACGTGGCAACACCTGGATGTCCCCAATGCCCATGTTTACGATGCTACGAATCCCAAAGCGCGTGACTTCTATTGGAACAACCTTGCTGGCAAGCTCTTCTCTCTAGGTTGGGACGCATTCTGGCTCGACAGCGCCGAGCCCGAAGAATATTGGCCTCACATGGGTGACGCGATTCTTCAAAACAGGCAGATCGCCATCGGCAATGGCGCCGAATACACGAACATTTTTCCGTTCATGCACACGCTAGGAGTTCAGGAACACTGGAAAGCTTCCAGCGAACAGAAGCGAGTTTTTCTTCTGACGAGGTCTGCGTTCCTCGGCCAGCAGCGAGTTGGAGCGGCAGTCTGGTCGGGTGACGTTTATGGCTCTTACTGGGGGCTACGCCACCAGGTGGCGGCAGGATTGAACTTCGCGCTCTCCGGATATACCTATTGGACAACCGATATTGGCGGCTATTGGCCGCCGCATGACAACCCTGTCGAGGACCCAAAATTCCAGGAACTCTATGCACGCTGGTTCGAGTATGGAACCTTCTGCCCGATTTTCCGCACGCATGGGCACCGGCCGCAGAATGAGATTTGGGCCTTCAATAAAGTCGAACCGATTCTCATCAACTACGACAAGCTGCGCTACCGCCTGATGCCCTACATTTATTCGCTGGCGTGGCGTGTGACGAATGAGGACTACACGATTCAGCGTCCGCTAGTAATGGATTGGCGCACTGATCTCAGAGTTCGGGACATCGGTGATCAGTTTATGTTCGGTCCTGCGCTCCTCGTCAACCCGGTGCTTCAATCGGACGCCAACCGCCGAAGCTTGTACCTTCCCGACGCACCGGCCTGGTACGACTTCTGGACGGGGGAATCGAGAGGCGGCAACCGGGAGATCGACGCTGACGCTCCTCTCGATCGCATTCCCCTCTACGTGCGTGCCGGTTCGATTCTTCCCCTCGGTACCGAAATAGAGTACGCCGACGAGAAACCTGCGGGGCCGATCGAATTGAGGATCTATACCGGGGCCGACGGAGAATTCGTCCTTTATCAAGACGCCGGCGACAGTTACGACTATGAGCACGGTGTGCACTCTGTCATTCCAATGCTCTGGTCGGAGTCAAACCGAACTTTGACGATTGGTCAGCGAGAAGGGGAATACCCCGGAATGCCCGCCAGCATGGAGCTGAAGGTGGTATTGGTATCTGTCGGACACGGAACAGGACTTGAACCGACCGCGAACCCGGACAAGCTCGTTGTCTACAGCGGACAATCCATTTCGGTTCAAACGCGGTAAGAACCGCCCCGAAACAGCTGAGGACGTATCGACAGTCCAGGAGTACAGATGAACCATGGCAAGATTTTCGCGCTGGCCGCAGTCATCATTGTCATTCTAGCCTCCACCTCATTGGCGCAGGACACTTCCGGCCTGGCATACATGAATCCCAAACTCTCTCCTGAAGAGCGCGCGGCCGATCTTGTCCACCGCATGACGCTCGAAGAGAAGGCCTCACAGCTCGTGAATCAGGCACGTGCCGTCCCTCGCCTGAACATTCCTTCTTATGATTGGTGGAGCGAGGCCTTGCACGGCGTCATTTCTGATGGCGTGACCGAATTCCCCGAACCCATCGGCCTGGCCGCCACCTTCGATGTGCGTCGGATTCACGAAATGGCGACTGCAATCGGTATCGAAGGACGAATCAAACACACCCAGCACGAGCGCGCTGGGCACTCCAACATTTTCGAGGGCCTCGATTTCTGGGCTCCCAACGTCAATATGTTTCGCGATCCGCGCTGGGGACGCGGCCAGGAAACCTACGGCGAAGATCCCTTCCTGAGCGCTCGCTTGGCCGTCGCGTTTGTGACCGGCATGCAAGGCGATGATCCCCATTATTACCGCGTCATCTCCACGCCCAAGCACTATGCCGTTCACAGTGGTCCCGAGCCCACGCGCCATTTCACCGACGTAGACGTCAGCAAGCACGACGAGGAAGACACGTATTTGCCGGCATTTCGCGCGGCCGTCGTCGAGGGCAAGGCTGGGTCCGTCATGTGTGCTTACAACGCGATCAATGGCGAGCCTGCGTGCGCGAGTCAATTCCTGCTGCAGCATACCCTTCGCGGCGCCTGGGATTTCCAGGGTTATGTCGTTTCTGACTGCGACGCCGTTCGCAACATCTTTAATGGCCACCACTACCGCCCGACGCAGCCACAGGCCTCTGCAATCTCAGTGATCCGCGGCATGGATAACGAATGTATCGATTTCGCAAAAGTGAGCGACGACCACGATTACAAACCCTACATCGAGGCTGTGCAGCAGGGCTATCTTCCGGAAAGCTCGGTTGATACTGCGCTCATTCGTCTCTTCACGGCTCGCATTCGTCTCGGCATGTTCGATCCACCGGCGACCGTGCCATACATGAACATCGACGAGAAGCAACTTGACAGCCCCGCTCACCGTGAGCTTGCGCGTCGCATCGCCAACGAATCGATGGTTCTGCTGAAGAATGATGGCACCCTTCCCCTGAAATCTACCAAGCGCATCGCCATCGTCGGTCCGCTCGCCGATCAAACCGCCGTCCTGCTCGGCAACTACAACGGCAGCACCTCGCACACAGTCACTGTGCTGGAAGGAATGAAAGCCGAGTTTCCGGAGGCGAAGATCACCTACGTGCCCGGCACTCAATTTCTTTCCGATCAGGCAGACCCCGTGCCCACGTCCGTCCTGACCACTCCGGATGGCAAGCCCGGCCTCAAAGCCGAATACAGTTCGCGTCCCACCTTCGACGCGAAGCCGACGCCTCTCACCTCGCGGGTCGAGTCCTCCGTAAATCTGAACGAAAGCAATGTCCCCGAACAGGCGAAAGGAATTGCCGGTCTGTCGGTGCAGTGGACGGGATCTCTCAACCCCACGGCAACCGGCGACTATCTCTTAGGACTCAGCGTCGACGGCTTCGGTCGGTTGTCAGTCGATGGCAGGGAGATTACGACGCTCTGGGGCAAGAACATTAATCTGAGCCCGGTTCACCTCGAAAAAGGTCACCCCGTGAAGCTTGAGGTACGTTATGGCCGCACCGGAGAGGGCAAGCCAGAAGCCAAGCTGCTGTGGGCTCGCGTAAACAATGTGCCCGATCCTGCGGCAGTGGCGGCTGCGAAGAATGCCGATGTCGTCGTCGCCGTCGTCGGCATTACCAGTCGCCTTGAGGGCGAAGAGATGCCTGTGAGTCAGCCTGGCTTTTCCGGGGGCGACCGCACCAGCCTCGATTTGCCGATACCTGAAGAAGATCTGATTGAGGCACTCGCCGCAAGTGGCAAGCCGCTCGTCGTCGTGCTGATGAATGGCAGCGCACTCAGCGTGAACTGGGCGAAGGAGCACGCCAACGCCATCCTCGAATCCTGGTACGCCGGCGAAGAAGGCGGAGCCGCTATCGCTGAAACACTTAGCGGCAAGAACAATCCCGCTGGACGCCTTCCCGTCACCTTCTACAAAGATGTTCGTCAACTTCCGCATTTCGAAGATTACTCAATGAAGGGACGCACCTATCGTTACTTCGAGGGTGAACCACTCTGGCCGTTTGGATTCGGTCTCAGCTACACCAGCTTCGCTTACAGCGATCTCAAGCTGCCCGATACGCCACTGAACGCCGGTGATCCCCTCGACGCCTCCGTCACGGTCGCGAACACTGGAAAGGTTGCCGGAGACGAAGTCGTCGAGCTGTACCTGCAGTTTCCTGACGTGTCGGGTGCGCCACGGCGCGCACTCCGCGGATTTCAGCGCGTCCATCTGGAGCCCGGAACAAGCCAGAAGGTGGAGTTTCAGTTGAACCCGCGCGATCTCAGCATGGTCACCGATCTGGGAGACATCATCGTGGCGCAAGGCAAGTACACGGTCTCTATCGGGAGTGGCCAACCCGGAATCGGAATTCCTTCAGTAGACGGGAATTTTGAAGTCAAAGGACAAATCATTCTGCCGGAATAGTTGTCGCGCTCGCCCTGATCGCGAAGGGATGCGCAAATGTTTCACGCGAGCTTTGACGAGCGGTTCAGAGATTGAGGCGATATGCATACGAAATTCCTAAGAAACATGCTTTTGGTATTTTTCTCCACTAGTTCTGCGTGGGCGCAGGAACCGAACTCCTGCGCGAAGCTGACCAACTTCAAAGCCGAGAATGTTGAAATCACCAAAGCGGCGGCCATTGCTGCCGGAACCACCGAGGCCATTCCCTGGAACCAGACTCGCACCGCACCTCTGCCTGCATATTGCCGAGTCGAAGGTGTCATGAACCGACGCACCGGAGTCGACGGAGAAGAGTTTGGAATCACGTTCGCCCTGGCCATGCCCGACCGATGGAACGGCGATTTTTTGATGCAAGGTGGCGGAGGTAGCAACGGCATTGTACTTGCGCCCCTTGGATTGAACGCTGCTGGAGACACGCCTGGACTCATACGCGGATTCGCCGTTGTAAGCACGGATACAGGTCATAAGAGCCGCCACCCGGGATTTGATTTCGGTTTCATGCGAGATCAGCAGGCGTATCTGGATTTTGCTTACCTCGCGAATGCCGAAGTCGCTGCATTAGCCAAACAACTCATCGCCCAACACTACGGCAAACCGGCTGCCTTTTCGTACTTTTCTGGATGCTCCACCGGCGGGCGCGAAGGCATGATTCTTTCGCAGCGTTATCCCACGGTTTTCAATGGCATCATCTCCGGCGACCCCGCGATGCGCACCGGATTTTCCAATCTCGCGATCGGCCGATGGATTCCCATCGTCTTCAATCAAATTGCCCCGAAAGATGCAAACGGAAAACCAATCATCGAGCAATCGATTACAGACAATGATCGCAAGTTGATCAGGGATGCTCTCATCAAGCACTGCGACGCCGAAGATGGCATCGCCGACGGCTTAATCTCCGATCCTCTCGGGTGCGACTTCGACCCTGAGATTTTGGCGTGCAAAGGCGAAACGAATAACTCCTGCCTGGCTCCGGAGAAAGCGGCTGCCATCAAGAAGGCCATGGGAGGGCCGAAGACGTCGAGTGGAACCCAAGTCTATGCTGGATTCCTTTACGACACGGGCATCACGAACGGGCCGCCGTTCCGAGGATTGCTTTCACCCGGACCCGGCATTTTCGGGCCTGCGACGACGGACATGACGATGGACGTTGATAAGGAAGCTCTGTCGGCCAGCCAACCGCTCGTGGATTCGATGTCCACGAATTTGACAACCTTCTCCACGCACGGAGGGAAGTTGATCTTCTACCACGGCGATAGCGATCCGTGGTTCTCGCCTCTCGATACGTTCGGCTATTACAAAGACATGGCGGCTGCAAACGGGAGCCTCGACGCCGTGTCGAAGTGGAGTCAGTTCTATTTCGTTCCAGGCATGAGCCATTGTGGCGGAGGTCAGGCGCTCGATCAGTTCGATCTCTTGGGCGCAATAGTGAACTGGGTCGAGAAAGGAATTACGCCTACATCAGTCGTCGCTACCGGCAAGGCCTTTCCTGGGCGCAGCCGGCCGCTGTGTCCTTATCCGAAGCACGCACAGTACAAGGGGCAAGGAGACAAGGAAGAAGCAACCAACTTCGAGTGCCGTTAAATTTTGTTACTTCAGCTAAAAGGACAACGCTTCTTATGCGTTCACTTCTCGTAGGCTTCACGCTGGCCGTTATGTGCATCACGGCGCCGATGATGGCTGCCCAGAAAGTTGAATTAACGATTGACACCTCCAAAAGCGGCGCGAAGATCGACCGCAACATTTTCGGGCAATTCGCAGAGCATCTCGGACACGGCATTTACGAAGGCATTTGGGTCGGCCCCGATTCCAAGATCCCAAACACTCGTGGCATTCGCAACGATGTTGTGGGCGCCCTCAAAGCGATCAAGGTTCCGAACGTTCGTTGGCCCGGTGGCTGCTTCGCCGATGAGTATCACTGGCGTAAGGGCATCGGCCCTCAACGATCAGTAACTCTCAACCCCAACTGGGGCGGAGTGACTGAGGCAAACACGTTTGGAACGCATGAGTTCATGGACTTCATCGATCAGATCGGGGCGGAAGCGTATATCTCCGTTAATGTCGGTTCCGGCACTCCCCAGGAGGCGTCCGAGTGGCTGGAATACATGACGGCGGCAGCACCGACCACGCTGGTAAAGGAGCGTGCCGCAAACGGGCATCCAGCTCCATACAAAGTCGCGTTACTCGGCATCGGTAACGAAAGCTGGGATTGTGGCGGCAACATGACGCCCGACTACTACGTGAGCCAGATGAAGATCTACAGCCGCTTCGTGCGCAACTTCAATCCCGCGCAACAGGACAAACACCAGATGCTGAAGATCGCCGTGGGTCCGGGCGGCGACGGCCCGCGATGGACCGATTGGACGGAAACCGTCATGAAGGCCTATCAGCAACACACGTGGAGCTGGGACATCAACGGACTCTCCATGCACAACTACACGGTGCCGCACTGGCCGCCTTCGTATACGTCGGTGGGGTTTGGTGAAACCGAGTACAGCCAGATTCTCAAATCCACTTTGGAGATGGACGGTCTCATCAGCAAGCACTCGGCAATCATGGACAAGTATGACCCCGACAAAAAAGTAGCGCTCATTGTCGACGAATGGGGAGGCTGGTACGCGCCGTTACCGGGCAGCAATCCGGGGTTCCTGGTCCAGCAGAACAGCCTGCGTGACGCGATTCTCGCGGCCCTTAACCTCAACATTTTTGCTCGCCATGCCGACCGCGTACGCGGCGCCAACATCGCGCAGATGATCAATGTGCTGCAGGCGATGATCATCACAGACAAAGAGAAGATGGTCCTGACTCCAACCTATTACGTCTTCAAGATGTATGTGCCGTTCCAGGACGCCACGTTCATACCAGTGACGTTCGACGCCGGTTGGTACACACATGGAGCCGTGGCCCTGCCGCGCGTGGACGCGATCGCGGCGAAAGACACGAACGGCAAGTTGTGGCTGGAGATTACCAATCTCGACCCCAACGAACCGGTCGAAATCGAGGCGGGTCTGACGGGCATCGCAGCAAAATCCGCGAGCGGAGAAACTCTGACCGCACCGAAGGTGGACAGTGTCAATACTTTCGACGCAGCTAACACAGTCATGCCGAAGCAGATCTCAGCGAAGGTTCAGGGGGGCAAGCTGACTTTGAAATTGGAGCCTAAGTCCGTAACCGTCGTCTCAGTTGAGCAGTGACGCCCCCAGGTTGATCCGGCGGATGGCAAGTCTGAAACGGCAAAATCATCGCTGGGCCGGCGCTATGGTTCACATTCGATAGCAACGAAGGAGGAAAAACATGCGGCGATTCGCAATACTGGTCTTCCTGTCTTTGAGTTTTTGTTGGGCACAGGAATCAGGCAATTTTCAACCCTCGACGACGAATGTCTGGGCAGCGGAGTATCCACGGATTGACAGCACCGGGAGAGTACAGATTCGCGTGAAAGCTCCAGACGCTACGAAGGTAAGATTGAACTTCTGGAGCGGCCCGAAAGTGGACATGGAGAAACAGCCGGACGGATTCTGGACGGTTACCACTACGCCGCTGGTTCCTGGTTTTCACTATTACACGCTGATCATCGACGGCGCCGAGGTCAGTGACCCCAACACTCACGCCTTCTTCGGAGGCGGAAAGCCCGCGAGTGGCGTAGAAGTTCCGGAGCCGGGCTCGACATATTATTCGGCTCAGGATGTGCCCCACGGCCAGGTCCGGGAGGTTTGGTACAGCTCGAAGGTAACGGGTAGCTGGCGGCATGCCCTGGTTTATCTGCCGCCCGATTACGATGCGAAAACGAAGGTGCGCTATCCAGTTCTCTATCTGCAACATGGCGCCGGCGAGGACGAGACCGGCTGGGTGCGTCAGGGCAACGCGAACTTCATCCTCGACAATTTGATCGCGGCCAAGAGTTGCAAGCCGATGATCATGGTGATGGCCTACGGCTACGCGCACCGCGCGGGCGAGGCGCCTGTCGATCTGTTCGCAAAGGGGTTTGGGTCACCTGAAATGTTGAAGGCCATGCAGGACATGGCAGCGGCATTCGAAGATGACGTGACGCAAGCTCTCATCCCCTACATTGATTCCACGTTCCGCACATTACCCGACCGCGAGCATCGCGCGATGGCAGGCCTATCAATGGGCGGCATGCAGACCTTCCAGATTACTCTGGATCACCTCGATCTCTTCTCTTACATCGGCGGCTTCAGTGGAGCGGGCGGGATGCTCGTGCTCGGAAATCGCAAACTGGATCCCAAGACCGACTACAACGGAGTGTTCGCAGATTCGGCAGCATTCGCCAAGAAAGTGCACTTGCTCTGGATTGGCGTGGGAACGAATGAACCGGAGAGAATGCGCACGGGACTTCAAAGATTGCACGCATCGCTTCTAGAAGCAAACGTTCAACACATTTTCTACGAATCACCCGGCACCGACCACGAGTGGCAAACCTGGCGACGCGATCTGAAGGATTTTTCATCGCGACTCTTCTGATTCAACCCAGGCGCGAGGGTCGAGGTTCGGGGGGCGGGGGGACCCTGAGGGAGTGGAAGAGATGTGTAAGCCATGCTCACTACAGCGCTTTGTAGGTAAATTTGCTATTTTCAGTTGGATAGACTAAACACGCGTTGGCTATATATTGGCGCAAAGTCCGCTGCGTCTGCCGCACAGGTTCATCGCATGCGGAGAGCAAGCCCAAGTAGCCGCGTATTCTATGGGTTCTTGAAATGGTGCCGGGAGGGGGAGTCGAACCCCCAAGACCCGAAGGTCGGCGGATTTTGAGTCCGCTGCGTCTGCCAGTTCCGCCATCCCGGCTCTACTTGCAAGTGCCTGATTTTACGACTTGTTTATGGCCATGTTACCTTTTCATCCAAAATGACGAATGTGCAACTGTGTAAGAAAGTGTGCCGGTTTTCACCGATTTCCACCGTTGATTATCATTTTGCCCGAGAAGCACTTTGCCGGCGATTCTCGGGCTAAGAGTGCATTGCCAAGTCATAAAAAAGCACTCGCATGAAATTCTACCACTTCATTTAAGAGCTGCTACCTTTTGATTTCACGCGAAGCGGACGACCTGGATCCGCGAGCTTCTCGCCGAGCGGCGCCAAGAGCGGCGTTTTTTCCGTCCGGAGCGGGTCGCAGGTCGTTTCTTGTTCTCTGGAGCGCCGTTGTCTGTCAGCTGCGATCATAGCTCGTCCAGGTAACGGACAAGATCTTCCACTGCCCATCAATTTTGCACAATTGCCAGTGCTCGAGGCCTGAATTGGTTAGCTTGTCATTGACATAAAAATCGTAGTTGAATGTCACCATCCCCAGAGGACCGTCCTGGCGAATCTCGATGTTCTGCAATTTCCCTTCGAGCTTGTCCTTCGACGTAGCGAAGATTTCCACAAGTTCATCGAGATGGCTCGGGCCAATCCCATCGAATTGAGCGTTACGTTTGCGGGCGCTATCAATCTCTTCCTGGGTGTTGATGTGGTGAAACAGCACATTGTGGTTCAGCACGAGCTTCGTTATGGCATAGCCGTCTTTGCGAATAATATCCTGACGGTACTCCTCCAATACGCCGCGAATCTTCGCGAGGTCATCGGCATTGGAGTTGAATTTGGGTTCCGCGTCCTGCGCTGACACTTGAGAGGCCAAAGCCCACATAAGAAGTGCAACGAACACTGCGCTCATTTTCTTTTTATTCATATGGCATTTTCCTTTCGCGAAATGCGACGCTACTTCATCGGCGAAAAATCCTCCGGCCGCATGTAAGTCGAATCAACTTTCTCAAGCAGCTTGTCGGCCTGCTCAGATTTGAGCAGCTCTTGAGTTGCGGGGTCGGCCCGCATCGCATCCCAGTTCTTTTTCGCTTCCTCCCGGCTTGAATGAGCCACGAGGTAGATGAATGTGTTGTCCCAAGCGGGCGTCCCCTCGGGCACCCAGTAACCCACAACCTTCAGATCGTGTTTGGCGAGAAGCTTGGACCATGTGTTGCGAAAGTTAGACTCCAGCGCCGGCAGTTTGTCCGGCATGGCGTGATAAACACGAAGCTCGAAGACGCGATCGCTGGCGGCGCTCACTCGATCCACGTGCATCCAGCGGGCAGTAGTGAGCGATCCAGCGGCAAAGGTGAGCAGAGCGATCCCGCAAACAGACCATCCGTTAAATTTCCAGAGTTTAGCTTTCCAGCGGTTGAGTGTCATGGTTCCTCCCTTTTCTATTGCAAGAGCGTTGAATTGATGCCGGCCGAGTTCATGGTTTTCGAAGGGCAATCATCCGGTTGACCTTCGTTGCCCGCAGAGCCAGAAGGCAGGGCATCGGCGGCGGGCCAGCTCACCCTGCGGGGCTCCTACTTGGACCAGGGCGGAACCACGCCGTTGGTGCGTGCGTACGCGATCGACTGCCCCAGATGCTCGTGTTGGTCCTCGAGAATCAGCATCAGCGCGCCCTGCTTCGTCATGTCTTCTCCGAACAGTTTCACGTGTGTCTGCAGGTCGTTGTCGGAAAGTCCCGTGATCGCTTTTTGCAGATTGGCGTAAGAAGCCTTAAGAGCGTCTTGCATTTTCCCCGGATCGGTAATGGGCGCGGGCTCTGCCCCCTTATTCGGTGTGCCCGAGAGTGCATCGGCGAGCAGGCCATTCTCTTCAACGATCAGGTTGAACACGTCGCTGACGGAGCGAACGCCCTGGCCGGGCTTCCAGTCGTACTTGCCCGACATCACGCGCGCGAGTCCGGTGAATTTCTTGGAAAGCGCTCCGGCATCGTCTCCGAAGGCGGCCTGAATTTTTGTCGGCTGCGCCTGCGCCAACGGCATCATCAGTGCGACCGCAAGCGCGAACGCTCCGTACTGAGTCAGAATCTTCTTCATGTGGAACTCCTCTTCATCTGGAACTTCTTGGCGATGCTCCTGCTCACCGGACAATATGCCGAGACGAACCAGGTGTTTGCAGGAAAAGTGACATGCGGTATCCGAAGTGAGACAAGCGGTCTGTCCTCAGTGATGTCTCCTTCGAAGGCTACAGCTATAATCCGTCCCGGAGGGCCGACAAGCCCATTGCTGCAGGCCACACCAGATATGGGACGCGCGAAATGGATTTTGATCCTGTGTGCGTGGACGATGGTAGGACTGTTGTTCACCCTGCAGGAGATCGTGCTGGCGAAAATTCACGGCGGGCACGTCAACTGGGTGTTCGTTGTGATCGAATTCGTCTACTGGTACGTATGGGCGGCGTACACACCGCTTGTGATTGGTCTAGCCAAGCGGTTCCCGTTGACGGGGCCGAGGTTTGTAACTCATATAGCGATCCACACAATCACGGCGCTCCTGATGGCTCCCCTGGCATCTGTCACCGAATACTTTCTGAGCGGTGGACTTCTGCGGTTACTTTTTCGCATTGCAGATCCTGGTGCGCCGCTTCTTCTCCCGACGTTCACAGTCAGTGTTCTATCGATGAGCTTCACTGGCGTCCTTACGTACTGGTTAGTTGTGGGACTGTATCAGTCGATCCACTTTTACCAGACCGCGATGGAGCGCCAGACCATAGCGGCGCAACTGGAAACGCAGCTCTCCCACGCCGAACTTCAGAACCTCAAGAGCCAGTTACATCCGCACTTTTTGTTCAACAGTCTTCACACCATTGGAGTCCTGATGCAGGAAGACGTCGATGCTGCGAGCCATCTGCTTGTGAGCCTCGGCGACTTGCTGCGCATGGCACTCGAACGCCGGGAGAACGAGATCACCCTGCAGAGCGAACTCGAGTTTGTCGGTAAGTATCTGGAGATCGAACAGACACGCTTTCACGATCGCTTGAAGGTTCACGTGGACGTGCCACCTGAACTTCTCGGAGTCTATGTACCGAGCCTGGCGCTTCAGCCACTGGTTGAAAATGCGATCAAGCACGGCATCAGCGTCGATTCCGGCGCAGGCCGACTGGAGATCGCTGCGCAACGCCACAACGGCAGAGTCTGGCTCTGTGTCCGCGATGATGGCCCGGGTCCGGCACCGGGATCGCGCGCGCGATTCGGCGTTGGACTCACCAACGTCCAGTCACGCTTGAAACAGCTCTACGGGGACGAGTCGTCGCTGGAACTTACCGGGGGCGACGGTCGAGGCTGCGAGGCGATTATCACCATTCCACTTCGGAGTTCGCATGAAGACGCGAGTCCTCATCGTAGATGACGAACCGATCGCCCGGCGCGGTATCCGTCGCTATCTGGCCAAACATAACGACATTGAAGTTGTAGGCGAGGCGGCGAATGGAATCAGTGCGGTCGAGCAGATCAACGAACTTCATCCCGACATCGTTTTTCTCGATGTGCAGATGCCCGATCTGGATGGTTTTGGAGTCATCGAAAATGTGGAGCCATCGACCGGCCCCGCTCCCGTTTATATCTTCGTCACTGCTCACGATGCGCACGCCATTCGTGCATTCGAAGTGCACGCTGTCGACTATCTCTTGAAACCGTATGATAAGGAACGATTTGCCAAGGCCCTGGCACACGCACGCCAGGTCCTCGAACAGCGCGGGAAAGCAAATCGAGGCCTCGAACCACTGCTCCAATCCCTCCGTAGTCTCCGCCCATTCGAACGTTTTGTGGTGAAGGACAAGAAGCGGATTTTCTTTGTTCCCGTTTCCAACGTTTTGTGGATCGAAGCCACGGGAAACTATGCCTGCATACACACCGCCAGCGACAGTCACCTGTTGCGGGAAACCCTGGCACACCTGGAAGAGAAGCTGGCGCCACACCACTTCATCCGCGTGCGGAAATCGGCCATCGTGAACGGTGCCTGCATTAGCGAGATTCGTCCGATGTTCGATGGGGTTTACGACATCGTACTGGCAGAAGGGACGGTGGTCACGTCGAGCCGCAGATACGCTCATAAGTTACGGGCGCTGCTGGAATCCTAGTCTTGGCAACTGGGATGGAAATTGGCGCCGGCGATCAGGATTGTGTGAGAATGGCCATGAAGAACCACCTAGGTAACGACAAACGCGCTTGCCGTCACCGATGAATCATGGCTTCTAGCTAGGCTTGGGTCGGGCTTACCACATGAATAAATAATAGTCCGCGAATTTGTGCCGTCCTGGATAACCAGTGTCCTCAAGCATTTAAGCTATAAAAATCCTCCGCGCCTGCTGTCGCGCATTTATCCTATTTATTTACTTATACTTAAATGATAAATAGCTTCCGCTTTTGAGTCCGCTGCGTCTGCCAGTTCCGCCATCCCGGCTCGCTGCTATCTTACCGGATGCCAGCCGCCTAAATCCAACATCAACCATCGCCGGTGGTGTCTTGGCCTGGCAGACGCTCATGAGAGCACTGCTGCCCGCCCCTGCCTGCACCGATCGACGCCAAAGGTTCCGGTCGAGCCAAGCTCGACCGCTTTTCCTCCATTCATGGCAGACCGCTGCACTTCCAGCTGATTGCGCGCGACGATTTGCATGTCGGATGCAGCATCACGCCGCACGTGGGAGAATGGTCTCCGCGGGCTCTTGGCTGTCCGCCAGAATCCCCGCCCCAGAATTCTATGAGAACTCCCAGCCGATCTTTTGCCCGTAATCTTCTGGTGACGAGCCTTGCCACAATCCTGATCACGCCAGGTTGCACGAAGCAGTCAATCGGACAAACTTCCACCACCGATATACAGCTCAACGTGAGCGTGCCGTTTCGCTTCGTCGCCTATGGCGATAGCCGCTTCCACGATCCCGCGGACACCGACGCCGCCAACCCTCCGGTGCGCATTGCGCTAGTCCGCGCCATCGCTGCAGCCAATCCCGCGTTCATCTGCTTCACCGGCGATCTGGTTTACAACGGCTACGACAAAAACGACTGGAAGGTCTGGGACAACGAGACCAGCATCTGGCGCGAGAAAAACATTCCCGTCTACCCAACCCTCGGCAATCATGACCTGCACGGGGATGAAAGCGTCGCTCTCGGGAATTATTTTCAACGCTTTCCCGACTTGAAGAACAGCCGCCATTACTCGGTACGCGCCGCCAACGTCCTGCTGCTCGTGCTCGACAGCTCTCTGGATGAAACAACCGGACCGCAGGGCGAATGGCTGGCCAAAAAACTCGACAACATTCCCTCAGACGTAGATTTCGTTTTCCTGATGCTGCATCATCCCCCCTACACCAGCTCCTCCGACATGAAAACGCATGGCGGAGGCCACTCCGCCCGATCGCAGGAAAGGCTGCTGGCGAAAATGCTCGAAGCTCGTCAGGAAAAAGCTCAACAGGAAAAAGCCCGCGTGCGTTTCATCGTCTTCTCTGGACACGTGCACAACTACGAACGCCACGAGCACGGCGGAGTCACCTACTTCGTTTCCGGAGGCGGCGCCGCGCACGCCTATCCCATCGACCGCGCTCCGGACGATCCCTTCCAAAGCAAGGAAATCAACTACCACTACCTCCTCGTGGAAGTGGACCACGGGCAGCTGAAGATCACCATGAATCGCCTGGAGCTGACCAACGGAAAGGAAGTTTGGACGCAGCCCGATTCCGTGAAAATTACGATTCCGGAAGCTGCCGCCGCCAAAGCCGCCGCGCAGTAAGCGAACTCATTTTCCTCCGCGGCCAACCGCATCATATCGAAAGCACTTCATCAGATGGTCGTTCACCATGCCGACCGCCTGCATGAACGCGTAGCAGATCGTCGACCCGACAAAATTAAATCCACGGGCTTTGAGGTCTTTGCTCATCGCGTCCGATTCCGCAGTTTTCGCCGGAACCTGCCTCGCCGACTTCCGTGAATTTACCCGCGGCTCGCCGTCCACAAAGCGCCAGATATAGCGGTCAAAACTGCCAAACTCCTCCGCCACGCGAAGAAAGGCCTTCGCATTCCCGACCGCCGAACTGATTTTCAACCGGTTGCGAACAATGCCCGCATCTTTCAGCAGCCTCTGCATGTTGCGCCGATCGTAAGCCGCAACCCGCCGAACATCAAACTGATCGAACGCGACGCGATAGTTCTCCCGCTTGTTGAGAATCGTGTCCCAGCTCAGCCCCGCCTGTGCGCCTTCCAGAATAAGAAACTCGAAGAGCCTGCCGTCGTCATGCACCGGCACGCCCCATTCTTCATCGTGATAACGAATCGTGAGTTCGTCGCCGCTCGCCCAGTGGCAGCGGACAAGCACACGCGCATTTTTCTTGTCCACAGGAATGAGATCCATAGCATTCTCGCCCACAGGATTCTCGCGGAGTGGGGACTCCACTCTATTCCAGCGACTTCGGATCCGACTTGTTGATCGGAGACTTCGCGTCCAGCAGAGAAACCAGATCCTGCGCGCACGCCGGAATTCCGACCTTCCCTTCACGAATGATCTCTTTGGCGCTCAACTTCCTGCCGTAGAGTTTTTCGTTTGCGCCGCCATCGGAACGTAAAGTGGACCCCTCCAAAGAAATTCCCGCAAACAAGCCTTTGTTTCTGGAGTAGGAGAGAATCTCCGCCTGCATCACAATGTCGGTCGCACCCTCCGCCGTTCGCCCCTTCGGACCGGCGGCGGCAGAAGCATCCGCACCCAGCTTCACCTTGCTGTAGAGCAGAGATTCCGCGCCCCTGGGATTCATCACCAGCAGAACGAAATCGGTAGCCTGCCCGCCCACCTGGAACCCAATGCTCGCACCTTCCAGCGCGTAGAGTGCCGGAGCTCCCCACTTTCCCGTGTAGTGCGGCCCGCTGCGGCAAACCATCACGCCGCGTCCGTAACTGGCGCCCACCCCGAACGCTCCTTTCTTCACCGAAGGCAGCACCACCACGCATTCGGCTTTGTCCAGCAAGTCCTGCGGGATGTCGTCAGGAATGTTCAGCACTTCCTTCATCACTACGCCCGCGTCTTTCACTCGATCTTCTTCTCGCTGGTCATTCTCGTCGGCCGCAAACGCCGCCGCCAGTAATAAGAAGACCAGGAAACATCCCATCAGCTTCTTCATGCATCTCCTCCGAAAAATTTCATATAAATAGCAAAACCTACTGGACACCAAACCGCAAACTATCATCTTAAACCCTGCAGGCGTCGCAGAAAGAATTCGCGAATGCACACGTGGTCCGCTTTTCAGCGTAGAGCACCGCAAGTGGCAGAATCTGCGGGTGTTTTGCTAGGTGCCTTGCTGGGTGTCTTACTATGACCAAACGTGTGCTCCTTTTGTAACTTGGCTTCCGCGCCGCGTACCCCTAAAGTCAATGAGATATCGCCCCGCCAGAAGGCGAGTTCGGCACGCGACGTGCACATATTCAGTTGGGAAGGACCGTTTATCTGCCGGATGGCCGCGTTTTTGGCCGGGCATGAGTGAAAAAATTGGATGCTAAGGGCATGAAGTACACGCATCTCGTCTTTCGGGTGGTGGCGCTTCTCCTGGCCGTTTCGGCCGGGATCGCCCACTCCCATGCCCAGTCTGCCACCGATGCGGACGCGTCCGTCGCTCCCAAAGTTTCTTATTTTGCATCCGTGTCCGCCGGCACCGACGATCCACAAACCGGCATCGTCACACTGCACAAGCGCGTCGACGAAGTGAACCTGCTCTTCATCGCGACCGATAAGCACGGCAAGTTTGTTCGCGACCTGACGCAATCCGACTTCACGATTCTCGACGACCACAAGCCTCCTCAGGCCATTTTCAACTTCCGCCGTGAAACTGATCTTCCTCTTGATCTCGGCCTGCTGATCGACGTGAGCGGTTCAGTCAACAGCCGTTTCGATTTCGAGCAGAGCGCTGCCACCAGCTTCTTGCAGCGCACCCTCCGCGCCGGATTCGACCGCGCCTTCATCGTCGGTTTCAACAGTCAGAGCCAACTGGTGCAGGATTTCACCGACAATGTTGGGTTGCTCTCAGTGGGCGTACACAAGCTGCACGATGGCGGAGGTACCGCTCTCTACGACGCGATTTATCGCATCAGCAAAGAGAAATTTCTGAAAGATCGACCCGATCATCCCGTCCGCAAAGCCATCGTCCTGGTCAGCGACGGAGAAGACAACCAGAGCGAAGTCACGCGCGCGCAAGCCATCGAGATGGCGCAACGCGCTGAGGTCATCATCTACGCCATCTCCACTGACGACAGCGGGCTGGTCTTGCGCGGCGACAACGTTCTCGAGCAACTTGCCGCATCCACCGGCGGACGTGCCTTTTTCCCCTTCAAGATGAAGGACGTGACCCACTCCTTCGCGGCCATTGAAGACGAACTCCGCAGCCAATACGTCGTCTCCTACAAGCCCGCCGATTTCGAAACCGATGGCCGCTACCGCTCCATCGAAGTGTCCACCCTGAAAAAAGACCTGCAAGTCCGTTCCCGCAAAGGCTACTTCGCCCCCCAACCCTAGTTCCCTCTCTTAGATCTGTCATTCCGAGCGAAGCGAGGAATCCCTATCAGCATTCCGCCTGCTTCCGGGCTTCTACCACCAATCACCATACGAAGTTGTACACAAGAGAACCAACCAGAAATCCCTTCGTGATACTTCGTGCCCCTTTCTGGTGGATGGTTTTCTTTAAAGCCATCACGGGCCCGGCCCCCCGATTTTGCCAATCGCCCGTTCTGTGTTAACGTCCGATGGAATTCCATTTCCAAGTCCGGGAGAGACCCATGAGTGGCATCATCTTCCTGGTCATCCTCGTCGTGATCGCCGTTGTGCTGATCAGCATGTACAACGGGCTGGTGCAGCTTCGAGTGCGCTGTGATTCGGCCTGGTCCGACATCGACGTGCAACTGAAGCGGCGTCACGACCTGATTCCCAATCTCGTCGAAACCGTCAAAGGCTACGCGACGCACGAAAAAGGCACATTCGAAAACATCGCCAAGTTTCGTTCGCAGGCGATGCAGGCTACCTCGCCGAACGACAAAGCGGTAGCCGAAAATCAGCTGACCGGTGCCCTGAAGAGCCTTTTCGCCGTCGCCGAAAACTACCCGGAACTAAAAGCCTCCGAGCAGTTCACGCAACTACAAGAGTCGCTAAGCCAGACGGAAGACTCCATCCAGAATGCGCGCCGCTACTACAACGCCGTGGTGCGCGACCTGAACACGAAAATTCAGGTCTTCCCCACCAACATTCTGGCCGGCATGTTCGGCTTCCAGGCACGCCAGTTCTTCGAGACCAGCGAAGCCGACCGCGAACCCGTAGCCGTGAAGTTCTAAAAGTTCAATGTGGAAGCCCCAAAGCCGGAGCCCGATTGCTGAAGCCCGAAGCCCGATTCGGCGGCGTCTCCCCCGAATCATCCGCCTGGTTGCGGGCCTGGTCGCGATCATCTTCACTCTCGTCTCTCCTCTGTCCGCGAAAAGCTGGCGCATCACCGACTTTCAGGACACCATCGCCGTCAACCCCGACGGCAGTGCCGTGGTCACCGAGCACATCACCCTGACCTTCGTCGGTGAGTGGCACGGCATTCACCGCGTCCTGCCCATCGAATATCCCGGCCCCAATCACACAAACTACGAACTCTTCATCGACGTCACCAGCGTCACCGACGGCGTCGGCGGCAAGCTCAAATACGACTCTTCCACTTCTGGCGGTAATCGCGATCTGAAAATTTATATCCCCGATGCCGTCGACGCTACCCGAAGCGTGGAGATCGTCTACAACGTCCGCAACGGCACGCGTTTCTTCGACGCCTACGACGAGTTCTACTGGAACGTCACCGGAAACGACTGGCCCGTTCCCATCGATCACGCCGCTGCCATCGTAACGTTCCCTTCCACGGCCGCGAGCTCGCTGCAGGCGCAGGCCTTCACCGGCGTCTACGGCTCAACCGAGCACGACGCCACGGCCACGGTCGAGGGCTCCATCGCGACCTTCGAAACCACCAGCCGTTTGCCGATGCGCGGCGGCATTACCATCGACGTCTACATCCCCAAGGGAATCCTGCATCAGCCCAGCGCGCTGACCCGGTTCTTATGGTTCATCGGCGGCAACCCGGTTGTCTTTTTCCCGCTGGTCACTTTGGCTGTGATGTTTCCGCTCTGGTGGTTCAAAGGCCGCGATCCCGATCCCGGCATGTCAGTCGCGCCCATGTACGAACCGCCCAAAGGCGTTTCTCCCGCCGAGTGCGGCACGCTTCTCGACGACAAAATCCATCCCCGCGACATTACATCGACCATGGTCGATCTAGCTGTCCGCGGCTACATCAAGATTGAAGAGACGGCAGAGAAAGGTCTCGTCTTCACCCACAAAGACTACGTGTTCCATCTGCTGAAGCCGCGTGAGCAATGGACCGACCTTGCGCCCCACGAAAGCGTGATGCTGGAAAACATTTTCGCTGCAGGAAGCGACACTCGCCTCTCCAGCCTGAAGAATCGCTTCTACACCGCCGTTCCCATCATCCGCGCTGACATCATGTCGGCGCTGAAAAACAAAGGCATCTATTTGCTCGACCCCGAATCCGCGAACGGCTACAGCATCGCTGCCGCGTTCGCAATCCTCGTCCCGTTTGCGCTTTTGCAATACTTCGGCTGGGCCAATTTCTTCAGCTCCGCGCTGCTGCTGGTCGTCTGCGTTCCTTTGGCCGTACTCATATGGTGGCTGTTTGCCCGCGTGATGACCGCCAAAACTATCGCCGGCGCGCGCATTCATATCGCCGTGCTCGGCTTCCAGGAATTCATGAATCGCGTGGACGCCGAGCGCCTGAAAGTCATGCCGCCCACCACGTTCGAAAAGTTTCTTCCCTACGCCATGGCTCTCGGTGTGGAGCACCATTGGGCCCAGGCCTTCGCCGGCATCGTGAAAGATCCGCCCAGCTGGTACGTCGGCCCCGGATACGCGCCAGGCATGGTTTTCAATCCGATCTTCTTCTCCAGTTCCATGCAGAGCATGACCACCGACATGCACCAGGTGTTCGTCTCCGCCCCGCGCGCAGCCTCCACCGGCTCAGGCTTCGGCGGTGGTGGCTTTGGCGGAGGCGGCGGAGGCTTCTCCGGCGGCGGCTTCGGTGGCGGTGGCGGCGGCGCCTTCTAAGATGCTCCCGCTCTGATCACTTGCACCGATCATTCGCTTCGCTCTTGTCACGCGTTCCCTTCTCCAGTCATCCCTCTTCGCCGCTCGTTGTCATTCCGAGCGAAGCGAGGAATCTGCTTCTCTCTCACCACGAGCACATCTGCATCCATCTCATCAATACTCACTACTCCATCTCAAAGCTCAAATACATCAATCCCCCATCGCGCTCCACCTGCAGCACAACCGGGTCGCCGGTTTTGAGATCGCGCACGGCCGCGCGCAGCCCGTCCATGGAATCGATGGAAGTAGTGTTCAGTTGATGAATCAAGTCGCCAGCCTGCAAGCCCGTGTCGGGCAGAATCAAATCGGCGGCGCGCCCGACAACGATCACTCCCGAGGGCAATCGCAATGAACCCAACTGGCCGCGCAGCTCCGGAGTCAGGTCCACGCCCAGAATGCCGAGCCGCGAGATCAGGCTATTCTCAGGGTTGACCGCATCGAGCAGTTGGTCGATCTGGTCGTGGTGCTCGATCGCCGGCACGTAAAGAGTCTTCTTGTCGCTGCCTCGTAAAATCTCCAGTTTCAATACCTGGTCCACGCGATGCAGATACAGCGCCGAGGTCAGCGACGGCAAAGTTTCAATGCGCCGGTCATCAGCAAAAAGAACAATGTCCTGAATCTTGAGCCCCGCCGCCGCCGCCGGACCATCCGGCTTCACGTCGGCCACCACCACGCCCCAGCGCCGCGGCAGGTGCAAACCCTCGGCCAGCGTAGGCGTAATCTCCTGCGCCACCGCGCCAATTTCCACGCGATGCACGTGCCCATACTTGCGCAGGCTGTGATACACAAAATCCACGACCCGCGCGGGAATCGAAAAGCCCAGCCCTTCGCTGCCGCCGCCCGACGACAAAATAAAAGTATTGATGCCCACCACTGCGCCGTTCATATCCACCAGCGGCCCGCCGCTGTTGCCCGGATTGATGGGAGCATCGGTCTGGATATAAGTAATCGGCTTCGTGGGGTCGGGCTGCCGCGCCAGCGCGCTGATCACTCCCATGGTCACCGAATTCTGCAAACCTTCCGGACTGCCGATGGCAAACACCAGCTGCCCCACCCGCGGACGCTGCTGGCTCACCAGCGACAGCGTCGGCAAATCCGTGTCGTCGATCTTCAGCAGCGCCAGGTCGGTTTCCTTGTGCGTGCCCAGCAGGCGCGCCTCGAGAATGCGCCGCTTGCCCTCCGGCACCTGGTTGGGGGAGTCGTTCATGGGCAGCGGCAGCGCCACGCGAATCCGCTGCGCGCCTTCCACCACGTGCGCGTTGGTCATGATGTAGCCATTCGAGTCGACAATCACTCCCGAGCCCACCGCATGCTGGCGCACAATCAACGCCGTCTGCGCGCGATCCTCTTCGTGCAGCGGACCATATCCCGTAACCAGAATCTGCACCACCGCCGGAGAAACCCGCGCCGCCAGACTCTCGAGCGCATCGTTGAACTGCGCCAGCGTCCGCATCGACTCCTCCGCACTCGCCTTCGACTTTCCCTCCGCAGGCCTGGTCAGGGAATTCGCGGCGGGGGTTGCGGCCGAACTCGAGTCGCCGGTCTTCTGCGCCGGCGCTGAATTTGGGGCCGCATAAAAAGATTGCTGCGACCACAGGCAGGAGGTTGACGCGACAACCAGCGCGGCTATCTGACAGAGGAACCGCCGCGAGCACTTCGCGGGAAAGAAGAATGAACCGGAAGTATGTAGTGACCAAAACATGAGTAGTTCTCCTGGGAAAGGCGGCTCTCATGAGACGGTACCACGCGCGGTTCGGTTGCGGGATTTGGGTATACCCCCTCCCCCACGGTCTATTGGAATCATCAGCTTGGCGCGAAAACGCAAAATAATCCTAGGGGCCCAATCACTTACGGGCAAAATCTGTTTTTTAAAGGACTTAGGCCTGAGGTATCCAGTCTGCTTCCAGCTCGCCTCCGCCTTGGGATGATGGACGAGTTCGCCGCCAGAGGCAAGGTTAGTCGTCACATGGCCCTGTGGATTTTTTGGCCCGGGTGGCCCATCCTTTGCGCTTTTTGCAAAGGGTGGGGCATTCCCAAATATGAACGGTTTGGGATTTTGACCTGGGATTTCCCTCCCCAGACGCGCGTCGCTCTTCTACAGTTCTAGGCATGCCGAAGGGTCTGAAGCGCTACTACGGGCACGACTATCTCCACTTTCTGACGTGCAGTTGTTACCATCGCCCGCCGTGGCTGGCGCAACCGCGTCGCCGCGACCTGTTTCTGCAAATTCTCGAACAGGTTCGTCAGCGCTACGGTTTCGTGGTAGTGGGTTATGTCGTCATGCCAGATCACATCCATCTGCTGATCAGCGAGCCGGAACGAGGCACGCAGTCCACCGTGATGCAGGTCTTAAAACAGCGCTACGCCCGGCGGGTGTTGGCGAAGAAGAAAAACCCGGCGCAAGGCAATCTCTGGCCCGATGACCCGCAGCACGTGTGGCAGCATCGCTTCTATGATTTCCACGTTTGGAGCGAGCGCAAGCGGGTGGAGAAACTGCGCTACATGCATCGCAATCCCGTGAAGGAGGGACTCGTGCAAGCCCCCGAGCAATGGCCGTGGAGCAGCTACCGCAGCTACGCCTGCAGGGAGCAAGGCACGGTGAGAATCAATCAATGGCCGGCGGCAGAGTTGCGCGCTCGCCCGGCGGCGTAAGCGAATCCAAGTTGTTTTAACGGTCCGAAATGCCCATCCCCGATGATCTCTGTGTGCGACATTCCGCCTGAGAGTGGCCCATCCTTGCGTTCTTTGCAAGGGCGGGACGCGATGCTGCTGATTCGAAGCGCAAGTGAGTCGAGCCGACTGCCGGCGTAAGCGAACCCAAGTTGTGTCAGCAGTCTGAAATGCCCACTCCTGATGATCTCTGTGTGCACTATTCCCACTGAGGGTGGCCCGTCTTTGCGTTCTTTGCAAGGGAATCGATGCTGCCGGATGAGGGGTGAGTGTGCCGAGCCGACTGCCGGCGTAAGCGAACCCAAGTTGTGTCAGCAGTCTGGGAATGCCCACCCTTTGCAAAAAGCGCAAAGGATGGGCCACCCGCGGTCCGAAATGCCCATCCCCGATGATCTCTGTGTGCGACATTCCGCCTGAGAGTGGCCCATCCTTGCGTTCTTTGCAAGGGCGGGAGGCGATGCTGCTGATTCGAAGCGCAAGTGAGTCGAGCCGACTGCCGGCGTAAGCGAACCCAAGTTGTGTCGGCAGTCTGAAATGCCCACTCCTGATGATCTCTGTGTGCACTATTCCCACTGAGGGTGGCCCGTCCTTGCGTTCTTTGCAAGGGTGGGACGCGATGCTGCCGGATGAGGGGTGAGTGTGCCGAGCCGACTGCCGGCGTAAGCGAACCCAAGTTGTGTCAGCAGTCTGGGAATGCCCACCCTTTGCAAAAAGCGCAAAGGATGGGCCACCCGCGACTTCGATTGTTTCGAAAACGTGCTGGGGCTGCAGGTGTTGCATGCCGAGGCGTGAGCCAGTGGGGCGGACACTCCCGCCCCTGTGTGCACTATTTCCCCTGAGGGTGGCCCATCCTTGCGTTCTTTGCAAGGGTGGGATGCGATGCTGCCGATTTGAGGGGCGAGCGAGTCGAGCAGTCGGGCCGGCGTAAACGAACCCAAGTTGCGTCGGCAGTCTGGAATGCCCACTCCTGATGATCTCTGTGTGCACTCTTCCCACTGAGGGTGGCCCATCCTTGCGTTCTTTGCAAGGGTGGGACGCGATGCTGCCGGATGAGGGGTGAGTGTGCCGAGCCGACTGCCGGCGTAAGCGAACCCAAGTTGTGTCAGCAGTCTGGGAATGCCCACCCTTTGCAAAAAGCGCAAAGGATGGGCCACCCGCGCGGCCCGAAACGGAAGAACCCGGCTTAGGGCCGGGTTTTCTTTTTACCTGGCGTCGTATTTTCTCGTCCTCTGCAAGCCTCTCGTTTAGGTCGTCCTTCGATACCGTAAGCACACGACGAAGTGCGTTCTGGAAGCGAGAGAACTTTTGCTCTGGACTAGTCTGCGGATCGAGTTTGGACTTCATGCGCTCATCATAGCGCCGGCGTATAATTCGCGGCATTATGCCTACCGCCGCTACTAATGTGCATTACGTTCTGGAATGTCGGCGGGGTCCTCATGTTCACTATATTCCGATCCCGCGTCCCAGCCTATTGAGAACAGATACCAATCAGAAGGGGAACTCCAAGGCTGCAATTCAACCAATTGTTGCATGTCCTGAATGCGGGCTTGCGTCCGTTTATTCTGCACTAGAAGTCCAGACGCTGCTTTCTCCAATGCCGGACCCATTCGAGGCTGGCATATGCCGCCTTGTTTCCTTAGAAGTCGAATGCGGTGATAAAAGCTGCGAGTTTCCAACAGAAGTCCATACAACAATTGGCAGCGATAGGGGAGTGTGGAAGCAGAAAGTCGAACCCATAAATTGGAATTTTGATTTGACTTGCAAGTGTGAAAATTGGCATCCACTGAAACCAGCGTGGAAGGACAACCATTTTGCATGGACCCAACTGGAAGTTCTGTTTTGATGTTTGACAAAGCGATCCCTCTGCGCTAATGTGCGCCTATAAGGATCGCGGAAATTTCAGGCCCCGTTATGGCGGGGCCTTTATTTTTTATGTCAGACCCCTTCGCAAGTTCACGCCGCAAGATCGCGAGGGCAAAGAAACACCTTGCCGAACTGGAAAGGGAAACCGGAGCTTTCTTCGCTCGTCCTGACATGTACCAACCCTTTGTCGAGGCGCACCCAGAAAAGGCTGGCTGGACTATCCTCAAGGTTCGCTTTCTCGAAGAATTGCCGCAAGAGTTTGAGGAAATCGTTGGAGATGTTCTCGGCAATCTCAGGTCGGCTCTCGATCATGCCGTCTACGGTATCGCTCTCGCTGTCGCCCAATCCAGTAATTCTCCTAAACCCAAAATTGATACTGCCTGTTTCCCCTTCGCCAAGGATACCGCTCACTTCGAAAACGCTCTCAAGGGAAGGTGTGCCAGTATTCCGGCGGAGTTGCACCCCATCTTTCGTGAGTCCAAGCCATACGGCGGAGGGAATGAGGCGCTGTGGGCACTCAACGTGATACGGGGAACTGACGAGCACGCGATATTGGTTCCCGCAGCAACTGCTGCTTTCATCGGAGGAATGGAAATTAAGGGAATCGGCGGCTGGGGAATGCCCTACAGACCCATCTTGGATAGCAGTAAAAATGAGATGGAAATTTGTATGCTGGCCCCTGAGTCGAAGTTCCATGGCAAGCTCCAGCTCGCCGCATACATAGCCTTCGGGGAAGTTGGGAGTGTTGCTGGCAAAAATGCGGGAGATGTCCTCGATCTGTTTGTTAAATTGGTCACGACTATTGTCGATCGACTCGAAGGGGAATCGCGACGTCTCGGAATCGTGAAGTAGGGTTTCCACGTCCCATCCTTACCATGCGGGGCCGCCTAGAATGGGTTAGCCTAGTCTATTAGTGCCCCGCCAACTCTCTGATTGCAATAGACCAGGGGGGAGGGGGTAGGAGCTTACTATGCCGCTGTATTCGAATGCGCCACGGTGCCAGCATCTTAAAGTCGATGGAACGCAGTGCGGGTCGCCTGCGCTGCGACGCAACCGGTTTTGTTTTTTTCACAAGCGGTTTCAGGAGGAGCGCATCAGCGTCAGCCGTGATCGGGTGCGGCGGGGGCGCGCCACGCTGATCCTGCCGGTGCTGGAGGACGCCAATTCCATCCAGGTATCGCTGATGCAGATCATGCGGCTGCTGGCCGCCGGGCAGATCGATGCGCGGAACGCCGGTCTGCTGCTCTACGCACTGCAGACTGCCAGCTTCAATCTGCGCTACGTGCGGTTTGAGCCGCTCGACATCCAGCACGTGGTCATCGACCGGGACACCGTCGACCAGACCGGCATTGGCGGCAAGCAGTGGTACGAAGAAGATTTCCCCGATCCGGAATTGACGGAGGAAGAAAAAGCCACGGAAGCCGCCCAGGAACGAGCCCGGGCAGCCGCCGCGAAGCGCGCCGCGGAAAAAGAGAATGCCCGCCTCCGCGCCGAGTTCGAGGCCGAAGCCCAGCGGCTGATGCGCGAAGGCGCCGATGACGAGCGTCGCGAAGCGCAACGCGAGGCGAAGATGGAGGCTGCGCGCAAAGCTAACGATGCGTCCGTGAATAAGAGCAGCACTCTGGATCATCCTGTGGCGACTCCGGTGGCGAGCGCCAATAAACTTGTAATCGCGGGCTCGGGTACGGCGGTTCATAAGCATGTCATCCCGCACCCGAGCGAAGCGAAGGGGAGAGACCTTACGTCAGCCGCAGCTGCCACTACGGCCAGCGGGCACGTCCCCGCGACCGGCGGCACCAATGCTCCGCGCGGCGCGGCTCCCGCCAGCACCGCTCTGCCCCCGCCGCGGCCGCCGGCGTCGGTTCCGCGCATCACGGCGGAACAGGCTGCCCGCGCGGTGGTCAACGCCATGAAAAACTCGCCGCCCGTGCCCGTTCCAACGCACCGCTCGGGCCTCAAGAAAGGAAGCCGGGGGCGGCAAAATGTTGATATCGACGTGGACCGCGTCCGGCAGGAGGTGCAAGGCATCGCTCGCGCTTTTGTGCTGGACACGTTGAAACACGTTAACCGGCGGACTTGAGACGGAACAGGAAGTCCGCGGCAGTCGTCAAAAAGCAGGTCCCTCCACTTCGCTCGCCTCGCTCCGCTGCGGTCGGGATGACAGAGTTCGGGTGGCAATCTCTGGCCGGTGTCCTAACCCGGCTTTGGGGGGAATCTAGTTGCTACCGTTAACTAATGCGTTATCAGGCTTTTATATGGGTAACATCCGTGATATAACCGCCACTGAGCAGGAGAGCGGGTTTCTGCCCGCCAGGAGCTTGGTTTGACGGCGTTGGTATCGTCCGCTGAACAATACAGACCAAGTCCGTACAGAGGAGGAACTGTGTCCGAAGAAGCGCGGACCGGGAAAAGGTTTCCCCTGGAATTGCCGATCAAGATTCACCAGGAGACCAGCGGAGACGCAAAAGGAGTGACCGGGAACCTGAGCGCGGCCGGCGTGTTCATTCGCGCCGATGCTTCGTTGAGCATTGGTTCTCCCGTGGAATTTGAAATCACGCTGTCGCCTGAAATGACGGGCGGAACGGAAAACGTCAAGATCCAGTGCAAGGGGCGGGTGGTGCGCGCCGACGAAACTGGAGAAGGCGGCGAAGGCCGCGGCGTGGCCTGCGTGATCGACTCGTATGAGTTCGTGCGGAGCTAAATTTTTGGAGCGCTGATCAACATGCTCAAACTGATTCTGGCGGATAATCAGGCAATTTTCCGGGCGGGCATCGCCAAGGTGCTGGCCGTAGAAGACGAGATGCGCATTGTGGCCCAGGCGCAGACTCCGGAACAGATGTTCATGGCCCTGGACAAGTTCCGGGCTGCGGTTCTGGTGGTGGCGGCGGGATTCCACAATGACTTTGCGGCGATTGTGCAGGCGGCGAACCGCGCCAAGACTCGCGTGGTGGTGCTGGCCGATACCGGCGAGAGCGCGCAGCGGCACATGGCGAACGGGGCGCATGGTGTGGTCTATCGCAACGTGACCAGCGCCGCGCTGGTGGATTGCGTGCGCAAAGTGGCGCGCAACGAAACCTGGGTGCAGGACGTGGCGGTTCCCAGCGAGCTTACCGAAAACGATATGGTCGGGTTGCGGGTGCGCGACCGGCTCACCGCAAAAGAGTTGCGGATTGTTGCGCTGATCGTGCAGGGATATAAAAATAAAGAAATCGCTTCGCAACTGGGGACCACCGAACAGGTCATCAAGAATTATTTGCGAAATGTGTATGACAAGATCGGTGTCTCAGACCGGCTGGAGCTGGCGCTGTTCACCATCCACCACAGGATTCTGAACGAAGCTGCGGCCGCGACTGCGGCGGGGACCGTGCCACAGCCGCCGGCGGGGGTTACGCCGTAGGCTTTGTGTAACTTTTGAGGGGTCATTTTTGATGGGTCACTTTTTGATGAATCAAGGCCGCCGCACAGGCGGCCTTTGTTTTTTCGCGCAGAATTTCAGAGGCCGCATCGCCGCTCGATCGGATAGCATCTACTGATGATGGAATTTCGAACGCTGGGACGCTCTGGATTGAAAGTGCCGGTGCTGAGTTTTGGCACGGGAACGTTTGGTGGAGGAAACGAGTTCTTCCGCGCCTGGGGCGCAACGGACGTAGCCGAAGCCACCCGCCTCGTGGATATCTGCATGGAAGCGGGCGTCAACCTCTTCGACACCGCAGACATTTATTCCGATGGCCTCTCCGAAACGGTTCTGGGGAAGGCCGTTGCCGGCCGCCGCGCGGAGGTTCTCATCTCTACGAAGGCAACGTTCCGCATGGGGCCGGGGCCGAACGATCTGGGCTCGTCGCGCCATCACCTGATTCGCGCTTGCGAGGCCAGCTTGCGGCGGCTGGGGACGGACTACATCGACATTTATCATCTGCACGGGTTTGACGCGCTCACTCCGGTCGAAGAAGTTCTCAGCACGCTCAACAATCTGGTGGTTAGCGGGAAGGTGCGCTACATTGCGTGTTCCAATTTTTCCGGCTGGCATCTGATGAAGTCGCTGGACGTTGCGGACCGGTATGGCTGGGCGCGCTACGTGGGCCATCAGGTTTATTACTCGCTGATTGGACGAGAGTACGAATGGGAGTTAATGCCCCTGGCGGTGGACCAGGGAGTGGGGGCGCTGGTGTGGAGTCCGCTGGGATGGGGACGCTTAACCGGAAAAGTCCGACGCGGGCAGCCGCTACCGGCGGAGAGCCGGCTGCACAAGACTGCTGATTTAGGGCCGCAGGTGAGCGATGAATATTTATACAAGGTAGTCGACGCGCTTGTCGAAGTTGCGAAGGAGGCAGGAAAGAGTGTGACGCAGGTTGCGCTGAACTGGCTGGTGCAGCGTCCGTCGATTTCGACGGTCATCTTCGGAGCGCGCAACGAAGAGCAATTGCGGCAGAATCTGGGCGCGGTGGGATGGAATTTGTCTGCCAAGCAGATCGCAAAGCTGGATGCGGCTAGCGACGTGACGCCGGTGTATCCCTATTGGCACCAGCGGCAGTTTTTGGAACGGAACCCGTTGCCGGTTGCTCCGGTCGCGAAGTAAGAATCATCGTGACAGTCGTTACTTCGTAAAATGCCGGATCAATGCCGCAGCAACTGCGTCGCATGCATCGAATGTATCGCCTCCGGCTTGATTGGTCATGATCAGCACCGCGAAGTCTTTGGCCGGAGCCATCCACACTACGGCGAAATTTTGGGTGTTGCTGCCGGCGTGGTTGAGCACGCGGCCGCCAGCCCACGGACGCTCGGCGACCAGCCATCCAAAGGCATAGTCTCCCCCAAAGGGCGCGGTATGCAGCCGCCTGAAGGTTTCCGGCTTTAGAATTCCGGGCTCGCCCTGCTCGCCGCGCAAGTGCGCGGTGATGAACTTGCCCCAATCGACAATGGAGCAGTGCACAGTTCCGGCTGGACCGATAACCGGTGGGTTGTCGGCCTGCGGTCCCGGCTCGATGGCCTTGTGCCACTCCAGAAATAATTTGTGCTGCCAGGGTTCGTCGATATTCGTTCCGCCGGGCGCTCCCATGGCACCGAAGCCGCAGCTCGTCATACTCAGAGGCCGAAAGATGCGCTTCTGCATCAGGTTTTCCCAGGAGTCGTTCGCGATTTTTTCAGCCACCGCTCCGGCGACAGCGTAGCTGCGGTTCGAGTATAGAAACGTGCTTCCCGGTTCTGACACCGAAGGCTCGCTCAAAACCATGGCCACGTACGCCGCCCGCTGTTCGCGAGGCGTTCCGGGCAGCCGGAACATGTCGCTGAAATCTTTTCCTTGCGGCCAGCTCACGTCGGTGAAGCCGGCGCGGTGCGCCAGCAATTGCTCGAGCGTGACCTTACGGTATACGGGATTCATCTTGTGCTGCTGACCCGACGCCAACTCCGGAAAAACTTCTTCCAGCGTAGTGTTCCACGTGAGCTTCCCTTCCTCGACCAGTGTGGCCAGCATGGTGGCGGTCATGGCTTTGGTGTCGGACCCAAGATGGAATTGGTCGTTGATGGTGACCGGCGTGTTCGTCCCGTACTTACGCACGCCGACGGCGCCGACCGCGATGAGCCCTTTACTGGTTACGATGGCACCGGCGAGGGCGGGCAGGTCGTATTTCTTGAGGATGGGTTCGAGCAGCGAGTTCAGATTTTCGGGAGCGGGCGGATTCTGCGAGCCGGGCGAAGCATCCGGCGTGCGCGCCAAGGCGCAAAGCAAAACACCCAGAGCACACACCCCGATGGCTGCAGTGGTGACGGCCAAAGCGTCTCTGCGCTAGTCGATCTTTTCGCCGACCACTTTTGCCTGCGTGAACAGGTAGAGGTAGTCGGGGCCGCCGGACTTGGAATCGGTGCCGGACATGTTGAAGCCGCCGAAGGGATGCGCCCCCACCATGGCGCCGGTGCATTTGCGGTTGATGTAGAGATTGCCGACGTGAAAATCGCGGACGGCGCGGTCGATTTTGTCGCGCGACTTGGTGTAGAGGGCGCCGGTGAGGCCGAACTCCGTGTCGTTGGCGATTTCCATGGCGTGGTCGAAGCCGTGGGCTTTGATTACGGCCAGCACGGGGCCGAAAATTTCTTCCTGCTCGAGTTTTGATTTGGCGGGGATGTCGGCAATCACGGTGGGCTGGATGTAGTAGCCTTCGCCGGCTGCGGTGGCGCGTTCGCCGCCGGTAATGAGGCGGCCGTCTTTCTTGCCCTGGGCAATATATTCGAGAATCGTGTTCATGGAGCCTTCGTTGATGACCGCGCCCATGTTGGTGTTTTCGGCGGGATCGCCGATGGTGATTTTTTCCACCCGCGCTTTGAGTTGTTCGAGAAATTTGTCGTAGACGCGTTCATCGACGATGGCGCGGGAGCAGGCCGAACATTTTTGTCCTTGAAACCCAAAAGCGGCCTGCGCGACGCCTTCGACTGCGGAGTCGATGTCGGAGTCGGCGTCGACGATGATGGCGTCCTTGCCGCCCATTTCGAGCACCGTGCGTTTGATCCAGAGCTGGCCGGGAGCCTGCGTGGCGGCGGTCTTGTTGATGTGGAGTCCGACTTCGCGAGAGCCGGTGAAAGCGACATAACGCGTTTTGGGATGAGCCACGATGGCGTCGCCAAAGCTGGCGCCGGCGCCGGGACAGAAGTTCACGACTCCCTCGGGCATGCCCGCTTCTTCCAGCAGTTCGATAAACTTCGCGGCGATGGTGGGCGAATCGCTGGACGGTTTCAAAATTACCGTGTTGCCGCTGACGATGGAAGCCACCGTCATTCCGGCCATGATGGCGCAGGGAAAATTCCACGGCGGAATCACCGCGCCCACGCCGAGCGGAATGTACATCAGCGTGTCGCGCTCGCCGGGCAACTGCACCGGCGTTTCGGCTTTGGCGAGGCGCAGAGCCTCGCGCGCGTAGAACTCGAGGAAGTCGATGGTCTCGGAAATATCGGCGTCGGCCTCGCCCCAATTCTTGCTGACTTCGAAAACCAGCCAGGCCATGAAGTCCATTTTGCGGCTGCGCAGGAGGTCGGCGGTGTGGAACAGCAGGCTGGCGCGCTCTTCGACCGTGGTGCGGCTCCAGGATTCGAAGGCTTGCAAGGCCGCGGCCATCGCCGGTTCCACGTGCTCCTTGCCAGCCTTCTGATGGATGCCGACAATCTCCGAAGGCCGCGAGGGATTCAAGGACTTGATTTTGTCTGTGGTCTTGATGCGTTTGCCGCCGATGATAAGGTCATACTCGCGGCCCAGCTGTCCGCGGACGCGTGCGATGGCAGAGCGCATCTTGCGTGCGTTGTCTTCGTGGCGGAAATCGTAGAAAGGCTCGTTGATGAAGGGGCCTTGATGGAATTGAGAGGATGAAGACGTGAGCGGCCGGACGGGAAGTTCCAAGGTTGCCATGATTGCACCTCGCGGAGGATTCAGTGCCTACTTTTGATAAACGCAGAAGTCTTATTCTAGCACCGACTCGAGACACTGGAACGGCGAGGAAGCCTCCCGGAATGTGGACCGGGGAAGTCAAAATCCCCACCTTAACGTCGCAAAGGGCGCGACGTTAGGATGGGGTACTCTCGGGGTTTGTCTTTAGGTGAAGTCGGTAGGTTCCTATACGCCGACGGGTGATAGACTCGAACGTTTTCCCGAGGGACAGAGAACATGGGCATCAAGCGAGTCGGAGTGATCGGGGCGGGGACCATGGGCAACGGCATTGCTCATGTGTTTGCGCGCAGCGGGTTTGCGGTGATTCTATGCGATGTGGAGCAGCGGTTTCTGGATCGCGGGATTGAGACGATCGCGAAGAATCTTGAGCGCGAAGTTGCGAAGAGCAAGATTTCGGCCGACGACAAGGCCGCGACGCTGGCGCGGATTGCGGGAGTGGTCGATCGCGGCGCGCTTGCGGAGTGCGATTTCATTTTGGAAGCGGCGACGGAGAAGTTCGAGATCAAGGCGGAGATTTTTCGCGATCTGGACCGGGTGACGCGGGCGGAAGTTATTCTTGCGTCGAATACTTCTTCGATTTCGATCACGAAGCTTGCGGCGCAGACCAAGCGTCCGGACAAAGTCATCGGCATGCACTTCTTCAACCCTGTGCCGGTGATGAAGCTGGTGGAGGTGATTCGCGGGCTGGCTACTTCGCAGGAAACTTTGCGACGGTGCGCGAGCTGTCGGTGAAGCTGGAAAAAACTCCGGTGGAGGTGAACGACGCGCCAGGATTTGTTTCCAACCGGGTGCTGATGCCGCTGCTGAATGAGGCTATGTTTGCGGTGATGGAGGGCGTGGCCACGGCGGAGGCGGTGGATGAAGTGTTCAAGCTGGGGATGGCGCATCCCATGGGGCCGCTGACGCTGGCGGATTTTATCGGACTCGATGTTTGCCTCGACATTATGCGGGTGCTGCAGGAGGGGCTGGGCGATCCGAAGTACCGGCCGTGTCCGCTGCTGATCAAGATGGTGGATGCGGGGTGGCTGGGGAGGAAGAGTGGGCGGGGGTTTTATCGGTATTGATGGAAGGCAGGGGTCAGGGGTTAGTAGCTAGGGGTCAGAATGCAGATTGCGGAAGTTAGATTGCGAGTTTGGGTGCTGAGTGCCGGGCGCTTCGGATGACGACTACGGGACAGCGCGATGCATGGTTCTATGTGCTGGCGGTGATGTGTGGGATCGGCACGGGATGGGCCGACGTGATCGTCGACGACTTGCTCTTTACGGCTTTGTTGGTGCTGGCTTCGTGCATGCTGCTGGGAGTGCTGCGTCCGCGGTGGCCCTGGCGGTGGGTGGTGGTGGTGGGAGGGCTCATTCCGCTGACGGAGTTGGGGGCGTACCTGGTGCGGACGGTGAAGCCGACGCGGGCGCAAGTGTATGGCTCGTTTCTGGCGTTTCTGCCGGGGATTGCGGGGGCTTACGGCGGGTCGCTGATGCGCGGGGTGATAGATAACTTGTGGCAGGGGAAGTAGGTCGGCGGAAGAAGGAATGAATGGCGCGGGGCTTCGCCCCTTCGACTTCGCTCAGGGCAGGCTCTGGCTTAGACAGCCGAGGCGGCTGTCTCTACATAGACCGTGGTGGACACCTCTGGTGCTGGAAGATGGAAGCCGAAGGTATGGGCTAGCTAAAAAGGTACTTCTGAATCCACAGGGGGCGCGAGTATGCTGCGGATATGAGTGTGAGCGTGTCGATGCTGGCGAGTGGGAGCCGGGGAAATTCGGCGGTGGTGGCCAGCGCCTCGACGAAGATTCTGGTGGATGCCGGAATTTCCTGCCGCGAGACTTGCAAGCGATTGAAGACGCTGGGCGAGGATCCGCATGACTTGTCCGCGATTCTGATCACGCATGAACATTCCGACCATGTTTATGGTTTAGCAACTCTGGCTAAGCGGCTGCGCATCCCAGTGTTTATGACGGGGGCAACGCACCAGACGTGGGCGCGCGCGATGCGGGATGCCAGCGGAGAGAAGCCGCAACTGGAAAAGCTGGAGCGCTTTGAGTCCGGGCACGGTTTTCAGGTGGGGGACATTGCGGTGAAGCCGTTCACCATTCCGCACGATGCAGCTGATCCGGTGGGGTTCACGTTTCGCGCCGAGGGGATCAAGATTGGGATTGCCACCGACCTGGGCTATTTGCCGGTGAGCGTCCGCGATCATCTTCGCGGGTGCGACGTGCTGGTGATGGAATCGAATCATGATCTGGAAATGCTGCGGGTAGGGCCGTATCCGTGGTCGGTAAAGCAGCGGGTGATGAGCCGGGTGGGGCATCTTTCGAATGGGGCGCTCGCGGATTTCCTGACGAACGACTATGATAATAATGCGGCGTTTGTGGTGCTGGCGCATCTGTCAGAGCAGAACAATCATCCGGAAATAGCCCGGAGAGAAGCAGAAAAAGCGCTGGCCAGCCGAGGTGGCCTCTTTCAGAACCGGGTGTTATTGGCGTCGCAGACCGAGGCGTTGGCGCCGGTCGTGTTGTAGTAGTGACGTTGTAACCGCGTCCTGTGGTCGGGCTTGGTTTGTTTCCCCCCATGAGTCAGCAGTGCATTGATCCGATCGTTGGGAAGATTCTGGCGGGCTGGAGGTATGACATCTCCGGCCTGGCGCCGGAGATGCGCGGCGACTACGAGAGCCACTTCGCCGCTTGCGAACATTGCCGCGGCCGGCAGCAAATTCATAGAATCATCGATGTGGGACTGATTGCGCTGGCTTCGGTTTCCGCCTTTGTTTTTCTGTTGGCGTTTGGAGTGATCCGGCACTTCAAGCCGAGCCACGCTGTGTGGCTGGAACTGGCGGCGCTGGCGGGCTTCGCGCTTTCTGCGCTGATCTGGCTGGGCGTGGCGGTGGCCACACCGGCTCCGGTGACTGTGCTCGATGCAGCCAAGGAAGGCGCGCGGCGAGTGCACGACCGTTTGCCGGAAGAGATTCGCCAGCGGCTGCCGGAAGAGATTCGCATCAAGATTACCGGGACGTAGTGTCATGAGGCCGAAGTTTTTTCGCAAGGTCGAGTTTCGGAGCTTCGCATTCAACCGCCTCGCGTTGCATGGAGTCTCACTCCGTTTCTTCGCATTCCGCGCGGCTGCGGTTTTGTTGCTGGGGATGACGGCTGCGAGCGCGATCAGCGCGGCGGACATGGCACCGCCCGCCGGGGCTTTTTCCGGGCGGCCGTCCGCAGATCTGGCTTCGCAACCTTCGCGTACGGCGGGATGTCACAGTCACGCACTGCCGGCTTCTCTGCCCCTGCCGGTTGCGCCCGCGTCGGGTCCTCCAGCACCTCGCAGCTACCAATGCTGCGTCACCGGACATCACGCGGTGATTCCGTTCGCTTCATTCTCTCTCCGGCTCTTGTTGGCATGCGTAGGTGAGGTAACGGGTGCGGAACAATTCTCTTTGGCGACGACGGCGCATTTTCCCTCTCCGGTTCTGATTTCACCTGTCGGCAGTCCACCCGGCAGCGTTTCTCTCCGGATCTAGCCTCACGCATTCTCTTCCCCTTTTATCTTCAGTCTTGAAGACATTCACCCCTGCGGACACTAAGGGGCATGAAGGAAGTCCCTGGCATGTCTGGTTTTGCGTGAAGGAGTTCGCGTGCACAGAGTTGTCTTTTGGTTGGTTTATTTCTTCGTGCTGTCAGCGCTGGCGGCTGCGCAGGATTCGCATGATTCCTCCGTGAGTGGAATGCAGATGGGCGGAAAGCAGATGGGTGACATGAAAATGGAACAGCGGGAGGGTTCCACTCTGCCGTCGCCGCATGCGGGATCGGGGACGGCGTGGGAACCGGCGTCGGTGCCGGCTCATGAGTGGATGGTGATGCGCGGCGGGTGGGAGTTGATGGCGCACGGCGTGATTTTCACCGACTACAACCAGCAGGGCGGGCCGCGCGGCGAGGGCAAAGCGGAGTCGGTGAACTGGGGGATGCTGATGGAGCAGCATGCTCTGGGTTCGGGCACGATTCTTTTCCGGCAGATGTTTTCCGCGGAGTCGCTGACTTCTCCGCATCCTGGTTTCCCGGAACTTTTTCAGACGGGCGAGACCTATCACGGCGAGCCTCTGGTGGATCACCAGCATCCGCACAATGTGTTTGCGGAGTTGTCGTTGCTTTACACGCTGCCGCTCGGCGAGAAATTCTCGTGGGAACTTTACGGCGGGCCTTCGGCGGAGCCTGCGCTGGGGCCGGTGACTTATATCCATCGCACTTCGGCGTCGGAGTTGCCGATGGCGCCGCTCAGCCACCATCTGCAGGATTCGACGCACACCAGCTTCGGCGTGGTGACCACGGGATTCAGGATTGAGCGCGTGAAGCTGGAGGCCTGCGCCTTCAATGGACGCGAGCCCAATGAAGAACGCTGGAGCATCCAGCCGGCGGCGCTCGATTCGTGGTCAGGGCGCGTCAGCGTTGCGCCGACGCGCAACTGGACGGCGCAATACAGCGTTGGGAGGCTGGAACATCCGGAGGCGCTCGAGCCGGGCAGCCAGTGGAGGCAAACTGCGTCGGTGGAGTACAACCGTCCGATTGTGCGAGGCAACTGGGCCAGTTCGGTGGTTTGGGGACGAGTGCAAAAGATCGCGACCAATACGATCCTGAACGGATACGTGGCGGAGTCAACGCTGAATTTTTTGCGACGTGATTATGCATTCGCGCGGCTGGAACTCGTCGATAAGGACGAACTCTTTCCGCAGGCGGCGACGCATCCGGCTTACCGCATCGGCGCGTATACCTTCGGGGGCGTGCGCGATCTGGTGCAGACGCGGGCGTGGCAGCTTGGGTTGGGCGGGGATGTGATTTTTTATTCCAAGCCCGCGGCGCTGGATGCAGCTTATGGAGTGCATCCGGTGTCGTTTGAGATCTTCCTGCGGGTACGTCCGGGGCTGGAAGGGCGTGCACACTAGCACTTGCGAAGGTGAAGGCTTTTGGACCGCGATGAACCCGCAAGCTCTTGAGGTGCGAGCGGAGGTATTATCTGCCTGAGGTGATCTCATGTCGATCAATGGACCGGAAGAATTGGCCGGGATGCGAGCCGCGGGGGCCGTCGTCTGTCTCATGCTGGGAGCCATGAAAAGCGCGGTGCACGCGGGCATTACAACGGCGGAGTTGGACGAAGTGGGGGCCGGAGTGATGAGACAGCACGGAGCACGATCGGCTCCCGCGTTGATCTACGGCTTCCCGGGTGTGAATTGCATCAGCCTCAACGACGAAGCAGTCCATGGAATCCCCGGCGCGCGCGCGCTGCAGGATGGCGACCTGGTGAAGCTTGACGTCACCATCGAGAAAGACGGATTCATGGCGGACGCGGCAATCAGTGTTCCCGTCGGCGCAGTTACGGAAGAGAGCCGGCGGCTGGTGGAATGCGCGGAGCGAGCCTTTGCGAAAGCGATGCTGGTGGCGCGGGCCGGATTCCGGGTTTCGGAAATCGGGCGCGTGATCGAGCGGGAGGTTCGGCGCAGCGGGTTCTCCGTGATCCGCGATCTGACGGGGCACGGCATCGGACGGACTATCCACGAAGAACCCCGCGTGCCCAACTATCCCGATCCAGAAGCGAATCAGGTTCTCACGGAAGGGCTGGTGATTACGGTCGAGCCGATTATTGCCGCTGGATCTGGAAGGGCGTTCGTGGCGCGGGATAAGTGGACAGTGGTGACGGCGGATCACAGGCCTTCGGCGCATTACGAGCATACCCTGGTGATCACGAAGGGCGCCCCGATGCTCCTGACGGCGGCTTAGGGCGTGTTTGGTACCAGCGGGGGCTAAAGCCCAACTTCCCGAGCGAGGCTAACGCGGCGCTGAAGCGCCGCTCTTCCACGTCATCGCACGCTTTCACATCGGCACACGGGCCTTCACGTCGACGCACGCCCTGCACGTCAGCGCACGTTTCACATCGGGCGCCTTCATGTCAGGGCAGGCTTCCAGAGTAGCGCACTCTTGCGACCTCAGCGCGCGCTACGCCTTGATGTGGCAACTGGCCTGGCCGCGCTTTTCCAGATATTGCTGGTGATACTCCTCGGCGGGATGAAAGGTGACCGCGGGAACGATCTGGGTGACGATGGGCTTGGAGTAGCGATGTGACTTCTCGAGCGCTTCCTTCGAAGCCAGCGCGGCGGCTTGCTGCTGGGGCGATTCGAAGAATATGGCGGAACGATACTGGGTGCCCCAGTCCGGGCCCTGGCGGTTGAGCTGGGTGGGATCGTGATTCTCCCAGAAAACTTTCAGCAAGTCTTCGTAGCGGACTTTCGCGGGATCGAATTCCACTTCCACGGCCTCGGCGTGGCCGGTTCCATCCGTGCACACGTCTTTATAGGTTGGACTGTTAGTGTGGCCGCCGGTGTAGCCGACGCGGGTAGAGATGACGCCGGGAATCTGCCGGAAAGTCGCTTCCACTCCCCAGAAACAGCCTGCTGCAAAGATTGCTTTCGCCATTGAAATCGCTCCTGTTTGCCGGAGAAATCTGCCGCGTGAAGCGGCGATTCCTCTTTTATACCTGTTTTTATTAGATGATGAAACGGCGAGAAAGTCACGCGAAGAGCAGTGGCCAGTAAGCAGTGGTCAATGGGCAGCTGCTTTCGTGCGAATTTGATTCTTCCCACAACGAGCTTTCGAGAACCAGCGAAGGTGGTTGCCCAAACAGGCAATTGACGCTGGCTTGGGAGTCACGATAAAGTCGCATGCAGGTTCCGATCTCTCCCCGGGAGTAGTTCTGTGGTTTCGCCAAGCAATCGTGCCAGGACTGCGCGGAATACTGCTGTTTTCTGCCTGCTGCTTCTGGCAAGCGTGCAGGCCGTGTTTGCCGCGGGCGTGTTCACGCCGCAGCGGCACGTGGGTTACACCACGGGCGATCAGTGGGAACCGGCGATGGCCGCCGACGGCCACGGGCACGTTTACATCCTCTATCCGCAATATGGCGCAGTGCCCAACTGCGAGAACTGCACGGCGCCGACGATTGCCCTGCTGATCAGCGACGACAATGGGAACACGTGGCAGCCTTCGAAGCCGCTGCTTCCTTTGGCGACGGGAGAATTCGATCCGCAGATTGTGGTGGATCCCGTTGACCGGCAGACGGTTTACGCGTCGTGGCTGCAAAACAAGAAGCGCGATATTGTGGTGGCGCGGTCGATCGACTTCGGACGCACCTGGTCGATGTCCGTAGCCGAACGCGGCGCAGAGGATGCCGACAAGCCGGTGCTGGCGGTGCGGGGGCGGGACGTATACGTGGGATTCAACCATGAGGAAGAATTTTTTGTTGCCGCGTCGCACGATTATGGAGAACTTTTCAGCCGGGTCGAGGTGAATGCGGGCGCCGAAGAGGGAGCATCTCTGGCGGGTGGCGCCACGGTGGATCCTAACGGCATTGTCTATTTTGGCTGGACCGCTTACGCGCGGCACGATCTGTCGACGCGGCCGGTCAATATCTACGTCAGTCGCTCTATGGATGGAGGCAAGACGTGGAGTACTAGCCTGCTCGACGTTTCCGGCGCGCCTCCGGATTGCGAAGCACAAGCTTGCGAGAGTGGGTATCTGGGCGCCCAGGTCGCGTTGGCATCAGACGCGGCTGGAACGGTTTATGCACTGTGGAATGCGGGGCGTGCAAACGGCGGGCCGGAACGCATTTACTTTTCTTCCTCCACCGCGGACGGCACCGCGTGGTCACCCAAGGCGAGTGTATCCAGCGCGGGCGATAGTGTGGAAAGCTGCTTCCCGGCGATTGTGGCGGGCGCGGCCGGCGATATCCGAATCGCGTGGATGGATACGCGAATGTCGGAGGCCGGCGTTGATCCGAAGATCAACGATATTCGTAACAAGCCAGTGTGGAATACCTTCTACCGCAGCTCCACCAACGGCGGCGCGACCTGGTCGGCCGAGGCGCAGCTCTCCGGGCAGGCGTCAGTTATGGCGCGCGACGACGACTACGTTCTTCCGAACGGCTTCCGCTTCCCGTTCGGTGACTATTTCAGCATCGCTATCGACAACCAGGGAACCACCCACGCGGTGTGGGGCGAGGGGCGAAATTACAAATCGCCCGGGTCCATCTGGTACACTCACGGCCGATAGCGGAAGCGTGCCCAAGACCTCCCCTCGAATCCGCATCCTGAATCGAGTCGCAAGAGCAGCTCAAGCCATGGGCTGAGGGAGGATTTCCATGCACGTAATGGGATTGAATGTGTGGGCGGTGCTGGTGTGCGCGCTGGCGACGATGGTCGTCGGCTTTGTGTGGTACTCGCCGTTGCTGTTCGCCAATCCGTGGATGAAGTTGATGGGTTACGATCCGAACGACAAGGCAAAGATCGCGGAGATGCAGAAGAGCGCGGGGCCAACCTATGCCTTTGCGCTGATCGCGAGCCTGCTGAGCGCGGCGGTGCTGGCGAAAATCATTACGATTTCGACGGTGCAGACGCCGCTGTATGGGATGAAAGTTGCTCTGGCGGTGTGGCTGGGATTTGTGACCACGGTGCAACTGACGAATGCGCTGTTCAGCCGGCAGCCGGCGAGGCTTTACGCGATCAATACCGGCTATCAGCTGGTTTGTTATGTGGTGATGGGGGCAATTCTGGCGGTGTGGAGATAGGTGCGGCTCCCTTACACGTCGCTGGTGGCGCTAGGGATTCTTCGCTTCGCTCAGAATGACAGAACTTAAAGGTCTGATTTACTCCAGCAGCAGGCCGCCGGTGAGGTCGGCGATGCGGGCGATTTCGTGTTCGGCGCACCACTCTTGTAGTTCGTCGACGATCTTCTCGGTGGCGCAGGGATCCCAGTAACTGGCGGTGCCGATCTGCACCGCGGTCGCGCCTGCCAGCATGAACTCGATGATATCGGCGGCGGTGGAAATTCCGCCCATGCCGATGACGGGAATCTTTACGGCGTGAGCGGCGTCGTAGACCATGCGCAGCGCGATGGGCTTGATAGCGGGACCGGAAAGTCCGGCGGTGACGTTGGCGATGCGCGGCTTGCGGGTTTCCGCATCGATGGCCATGGCTACGAAAGTATTGACCAGCGAGAGCGCGTCCGCCCCGGCTTCCTGCGCCACGTAAGCCATCTGGGCGATGCTGGTGACGTTGGGAGAAAGCTTGACGATCAGCGGCCGCTTGGCTACACGTTTCGCAGTGGTCACAACTTCATCGAGCGAGCGCGGATCGCTGCCGAACTGCAATCCGCCATGCGCCGTGTTGGGGCAGGACACATTCAGTTCGTAGGCGGCGATGCCTTCGCCGTCGTTGAGAATGTGGATGGCGGTTTCGTAGTCTTCGCGGGTGTAGCCAAACACGTTGGCGAGGATTACGACGTTCTTGAGCTGGCGGAGGTGCGGCAATTTGTCTTGCAGAAATGCCTGCGCGCCGATGTTCTGCAGGCCGATGGCGTTGAGCATGCCCGCGGCCGTCTCCCACAGGCGCGGAGGAGGATTGCCGATCATGGGCTCTCGCGATAGTCCCTTCACCACGAACCCGCCCAGCTTGCTGAGATGGACAACGTCCTCGAACTCGACTCCGTAGCCGAAAGTTCCGCTGGCCGCGATCACCGGATTCTTGAGCGCAATTCCCGCGACGCTGACGCTGAGATCAGGCGTGGAATGAGAATGGGCACCGGAGTTTGACGCGGCCGTCATGGCTGGCTTCCTCCCGCCGAGCTTTCGGCATGCTCGGGATTTGCCGCTCGGTGCGGTGCCAAAGCTTCCGTCAACACGCGACCGACCGCGTGCGTGGGCGCGTTGATACCCAGCAGCGACGCAAACGTGACTGCGAGATCCACGGGCTCGGCGTGAGTGCGAAAAGTTCCGGGCTGGAATGGCAGTCCGTAAAACGCCAGCGGCACGTGCGTATCGTAGGTGTAGGGCGAAGCGTGGTCGGTGCCTTTGAGCGACCCTACGGTGTAAGGCGTGGGTACTCCCATCACGTACCAACTTCCCTCGGGAGAATAACTGTTCAGAAATTTGTGCCCGAGTGCTGTGTCGGGGACTTCGCCTTGCGCCAGTTGCGATTTGGTGTAGAAGTCACGCAGGCCGGCCTGTTTCATGGCTTCGCCCACGGCCGCTTCCGCGTCATGCTCCTTCACATGCGCTGTCGCAAAAGCATCCGGATCGAGCCACGCCATTGGATAGTCGAGCTTCACGAAAGCGGCGGGACGGCCCGGAGAGAATCTTGCGGTGATTGCGTTGTTGATTTGCGCCTCGAGTTCATGCGAGTCGAGATTCGCCGCCGGAATGCGCAACTTCTTCGCGGCATCGGGCAAGGTGGAAACTCCGTGATCGGCAGAAAGCGCGATCCATACGTTGGCCAGCCCGATTTGATGCCCGAGAAAATTGAAAAAGTCGGCCAGCTCGCGATCCAGATCGAGCGCCATAGTCTGCATTTCCGGGGAGTCTGGTCCGACTTCGTGCCCCAGAATGTCATTGGCCGAAAGGCTGACGACCAGCAAGTCCGTCGCCGGGCCGCGGCCTACATTTTCGTAGACCATTAATTCCTTGGCAAATTCAAATTCATATTCGTTGGCGAAGGCGGTGTGGCCGACGACTTCGTAGAAGCCGGCGTCCGAGCCGTCTTTGGCTTTGCGGTGCGCGGTGGAGCGCAGCACGGTTCCCTGCGAATCTCTCCAGTCGCGATCCCAATATTTCGCGGCGCGGTTGCTGGAATCGAAGTCCTGCACCCACTTGGGCAATTCGTTGCGGTAGTAAGTGGAAGTGATCCAGGCGCCGCTCTTGGCGTCGATCCAGTAAGCGCCGTCGCCGGCGAATCCTGCCGGCAACACGGCTGCGCGGTCCTTCAGAGAGACTCCGAAGACGCGGGATTTTCCTTGCGTGGCCAGCTTCAGTTCATCGCCGAGCGTATCTGCCATCAGATTGTGGGGAGATGCTCCGTCTTTCTCTCCGGGAATGCCCAGAATTTTCGTCGCGTCATCTTCGACCGACGTGACCATGCGTTTCTTTTTCGGGTCCCACCATTCGTTGGCGACAATGCCGTGGCCGTTCGAATAGGCGCCGGTGAACAGCGTGGCGTGTCCCGGGGCGGTGCGGGTGTTGGCGTAGTCGTAGTTGCAGTCGGTGAAATAGGCGCCGCGGTCGAGGAAGAGGCGGAAGCCGGCGTCGCCGAATTGATCGCGGTAACGCTCGAGATAATCGCCGCGAAACTGGTCGATCACAATGACCACGATGAGCTTGGGACGTCCGTTGTACGCCGAGGCGAAGGCGGCGGCGGGGAGAATCACGGTTGCGATCAGGGCCGCCGCGGTTAGCGCGGCCAACGCCTGAAGAAGACGCGCACCAACAGATCGGGGGGAGGATCGCATCGCGAAGTTAGTTTACACAGGCGAGGGGAATACGCCAAAGGCGGAATGAAGATCAGGCGTCTCTCAGGTTGCCGGCCGCGAGAAAAAAGCTGTCGAGCTTCGCTGGACCGGACGGCCGAGGGCGGCTGTGCCCACATGAGCATCTCTTCATTTTTATTTGGCAGGTTTCGGGATGAGTTGGATCTGGAAAATGCTCGGCCACAATTTGCCAGTGACAAACAGACGCTTGCGAACCGGATCGTAGGCGATTCCGTTGAGCACGGCGCCTGATTCGAGGTGATAGACGGGAGGCAGCAGGCCGGTGAGGTCGATCCAGCCGATTACCTTGCCGCTCTGTGGAGAAATGCGGGCGATGCGATTGGTTTGCCACACGTTGGCGAAAATCTCACCCTCGACGAACTCTAATTCGTTCAACTGGTCGACGGGCTTGTCTCCATCGTGGACGTTGATGCGCCGCTTTTCTTCGAGCGTGGCGCCGTCCAGGACGCGGATCTGAGCGGTGCCGTCACTCATGAAAAAGTCGCGGCCATTGGTGGCGAGGCCCCAGCCCTCGCCGGAGTACGTAAAGGTGCGCAGCAATTTGAAGTCGCTCAGGTTGTAGATAAATCCGGCTTGAGACTGCCAGGTGAGTTGCACCACTTCGTTTCTCAGGATAGCAATTCCCTCGCCAAAAAAATCTGACGCCAGGTCCACGCGCTGAACCACTGCTCCAGTTTCGAGGCTCACCTTGCGCAGCGAGGATTGCCCGTTGAGGCCGGTGCCCTCGTAGAGAAATCCGTCACGGTAGGCGAGACCTTGGGTAAAGGCGGTCGGGTCGTGAGGAAACACTTGAACAAGCTTAAATGTGTACTCGGGCGGGCGTGGGGCCGGGATCGGTGGGGAAGGCTGCGCCGGGAGCAATTGCGTTAGGGCGGTCAGTACGAATGCAAGCGCGGGGATGCGGCGGGCTGTGCTCGGTTTCATAGGGGCCGAAGTCATTTTCGCGAGGCCATTGTCGCGAAGTCATTGTCGCATTCGCTGCGGGAAGCTGCCAGCGGTGCGCGGCGGAGTGCTGGTGGCTCAAGTTCTTCACCACGGAGGACACAGAGGAACACAGGGTAATGCCGGAATCACGGATCGGCCTGACGTGGATTCTCTGGCCTGTTTCCGATAAAGTGTTTGATTCTCTTAATCTGAACTCACGATCTGAACCCATGCTTGATCTGAATTTTGTTCGCGACAACTTGCCATTGGTGGAAGAGAAGCTGCGCCAGCGGGGCATGGATCCTGCTGCGGTGCTCAGGGATTTCAGCGAGGTCGACACGCAGCGCCGGCAAGCGATCTCCGCCGCGGAAACCATGAAGGCGCAGCGCAACAAGGCCTCGGAAGAGATTGCCAAAGCCAAGAAGGCCGGCCAGGACGCTAGCGCGGCCATGGCGCAGACCAAGGAACTGCGCGAGCAAATCCAGGCTCTGGAAAAGGCGGCTGCGGATCTGGATGCGCGGCTGCGGGATATTCTAGCGGGCATTCCGAATCTGCCGCATGCGAGTGTACCGGTCGGCCACAGCGCGGAAGAGAACGTGGAAGTGCGGCGCTGGGGCTCGCCGCCGAAACTTGATTTTGCTCCCAAGCCGCATTGGGAACTGGGCGAGCAACTGGGCGTGCTTGACCTGGAACGCGCGGTGAAGCTTACTGGCGCGCGTTTCGCCGTTTACTGGGACCTGGGCGCGAAACTCGAGCGAGCGCTGGCGAACTTCATGCTCGACCTGCACACGCGCGAACACGGTTACACCGAGGTTCTGCCGCCGTACCTGGTGAATTCCGAATCGATGTATGGCACGGGACAGCTGCCGAAATTTGCGGCTGATTCATTTCGGGTGCCGCATGGGGAAAAGGATCTTTGGTTGATTCCTACGGCGGAGGTTCCGGTTACGAATCTCTACCGCGACGAAGTTCTGGACGCCGCGCGGCTGCCGGTTTCAATCACCGCGTACACGCCGTGTTTTCGCAGCGAGGCTGGGTCTTATGGGAAAGATGTGCGCGGGATTATCCGCCAGCATCAGTTTCAGAAAGTTGAGCTGGTGAAATTTTCGCGGCCGGAAAATTCCTACGACGAGCATGAGAAGCTTACGCGCAATGCAGAAGAAGTTTTGCAGAAACTGGGGTTGCACTACCGGGTGATGGCGCTGTGCACGGGCGACATGGGGGCGGCTTCGGCGAAGACTTACGATATTGAAGTGTGGTTGCCGGGGCAGCAGTTGTTCCGTGAGATTTCTTCGTGCTCGAATTTCGAAGCGTACCAGGCGCGGCGGGCCAACATTCGCTACCGGCCTGAGGGGAAGAACAAGACCGAGTTCGTCCACACGTTGAACGGCAGCGGGTTGGCCGTGGGACGGACGTGGGTGGCGATTGTGGAGAACTACCAGCAGGCGGACGGAAGTGTGGTGATTCCGGAACTGCTGCGGCCGTATATTGGGGCGGAGCGGATTGTGAAAAGAAGCTTCTAGCTGCTAGCTTCTAGCCGCTAGCGTCTGGCTCGGTGGTGGTGGTAGGGGTTCCTCGCTTCGCGCGGGTGACAGACTTTTTTGGACGAGCGATAGACTCTTGCGGGAGTAACCCCGGGACTGAAAGTCGAAAGATCGAAAGCTAAAGGCTAAGAGCCAAAAGCTAAGAGCTGCTTCTAATATTGCCAAGAGAAGGAACGGTCACTAGACTTGCTGAGAGCTGAAACCAGCGCGAGCGCGATCCACCCGCCGTCCCTGCCGATGAACGCCATCTGGCGCACAATTCGCGGATATGTCCTGTGGCAGTATGAGCGGGGGACGCTGCACTACGACATCATGGTCACGCTCATTCTGATTTTCATTTTCTTTTCGCCGCGCGTGATCAACTTCAACGATAAACCCATCGCGCGGAACCCGCATCCTACCGACGTGGTGGTCACACCCGCAGCGCAGGGCCGCCTGCTGTATCAGATCGAGGCCAGCGCGGTTTCTCCCGGCGACGACAGTTCCGTGCGCGACCAGTTGCTGAAGATCATCGAACCCATCTCGGGCGGAGTCTCGATCGTGCAATACGACGCGGTGAAAGATGGCCGGGGACGCGTCCAAAGCTACAAAGTTCTGGTGCAGCGGCAATAAGTGCAGCGGCAATAGCAGCAACAGCTTCTGCCGTCCTGCAAATGTGAGGGCAAAGGAATCTTCCAATGAAACTCTTCTGCCTCGCGTTTCCGATGCTGTTCGTCGTGCACGTGCTCTCCGGCCACAGGGCGGCACAACAGCCGCCACCCGCCGGCGCGGTTACTCTCGAAACTGTCTACAAGTCCATGGACGCGGCCGCAGCCAAGTTCAACACCACGCAGGCAAACTTTGAATGGGACCGTTACGAAAAAGTGATCGACGAAGTCGATGATGTGGAGACGGGAAACATCTTCTACCGCCGCGTAGGAAAAGACGTCGAGATGAAGGCCGAGATCAAGACAGCCGGCCCCAGTCGCGACAAGTTGAAGCCAGAACCGCAATTTGTGCTGTTCAGTCAAGGAAAGGTCCAGAGGTATTTGCCCAGGGTGGACCAGGTCACGGTCTACGACGTCGGCAAGAATCGCACTGAAGTTGAGGCTTACCTCGTGCTGGGCTTCGGAGGCAGTGGGCAAGACCTCGCCAAGTCCTTTGAGGTGACTTTCCAGGGACAGGAGACGATTGAGGGCATCCCGGTGGCCAAGCTCCAGCTGATTCCCAAATCGGAACGGGTGCGCAACACTTTCGCCCGGATCCTGCTCTGGATTGACCTGGATCGCGGCATCTCGGTGCAGCAACAATTCTTTGAGCCGGGCGGAAACTACAAGCTGGCCAAGTACTCCTCGATTCGACTGAATGAGAAGATTCCCGACGAGGTTTTTCATCTAAAAACCACAGGCAAGACGCAAATCATCTCGCAGCGCGGCTAAGTGATTGAATACAAAGAGCAAGAAGGTGTGCTGAAAACTGCAAGGGGGGCGCTATACTGACCCCACTGTTCTTAACCGGTTTAATTTGCAGGTTCATTCATGGCCAGAGTTCTTACGATTACGGTTCCTCCCCGGCTGGGCAACAAGCGCAGAGAGCGCACGTCGGACCCGCGCTACGTGGATGGCCAGCGCCTGCTGGTAGAAGCGATGAAATACCTGGCCCATTCCGATCCTGTAAAGAACCGCCCGGCGATCGAACTGATCTCTGAGCACGTCCGGACGCGCTTCCGCATGAGCGACTCGCCGCTGGGTTAGGGCACGCCTGCTTTCATCCAGAAACCTGACTTCTGACGGGATTTCTGATTGAAAATCTTGTGGTTGCTGATTTTAATCAGCTATTGTGAACTGGTCAAAAAGAAAAAAGGGACGGCTCTTGCCGTCCCTTTTTCAGCTAGTTCCGAAGCCCCGCCTAGAAGGCGACCCGCAGCGCATATTGCATCACGCGCGGGGTGGAGAGTTCTTCATTGAATACCCCGAAGCCGGTGATGTTCACCAGATCCTGGCCGATGAGGGAACCAGCGGCATCGAAGCGCACTGAGTTCGTTACATTGAACACTTCCCAAGAGAACTTGAGGGTCTTCGATTCGGTCAATTTCCACGTCTTGCTGATGCCGGAATCGATCCCAAAGTAGCCGGGGCCGCGGAAGTTATTGCGCTGTCCTGCCTCCCCGGGATAGGTAGGACGCCAAGTCGCAGGTGTCGCCGCACTGCCCGGGGAGCAGGAGCAGGAGAGGCTCGTAGGATTCTTAAAGACCGTGGGATCGCCGCTCGAATCAGTAAATACGCCGGTCTTAGGTTTTGGTCCAGCTAGCACGGAAGAACCTTCAAGTTCAAAATTGGTCGACCAGCCGTCGCCGGCCTCAACACTGAAGGGGAAGCCGCTGGTCCAGCGATACAGGCCGTTGAAGCCCCATCCGCCGAAGACCCCATTCAGGAATTTGTTGCCCCCGCCTCCCCAGTGGCGGCCGTGGCCGTAAGGCAAATCCCAGACCCAATTGGCATTGAACTGGTGAGTGGTGTCGTAGTCCGACGGGGCACGCCACAGGTCGGGAGAGAACGCGTTGATTACCTGGCTGTTGAAGGCCAGGCCGCTGGACTCAAATCCATTCACGCGCTCGGCGTTTGACCCAACGTCGATGGCCTTCGAGTAGGTGTAGTTCAAATCGAACTGGAAGCCCGCTGCCATGCTGTGCCGCAACGACACCTGCAATCCGTTGTAATTGCTGTTGCCGCGAGTCTGCCAGCCGTAGAGCGAGGAGAACTGCGGCTGGTAGTACTGGAAGGGCAGGCTGCCCAGTGAGCCTGCACCGCAGGCTCCCGTGCCCACGCCTGCCGCGGCCGGGGTACAAAAGGCGTCAAAGTCTTCCACGGCCGAGGTTTCGTTCCCCAGTTCCGAGTAGTAGAGATTGTACATATTCTGGGTGGCGGTTGGATTCGCTGGAATGCCCGGGGTAGAAGTCCCCTGTATAATTCCCGCCGGCCCAGCGGCCATCGGGAACAGGTTCTGCCAGTAAGGAATCGGCGCAATCGCACTCTCCGAGGTTCCCTGGTAAGCCGCCTTGGAGAGCATCTGGGCCGCCTGGAAGTAGGTTGTGTGGCTCTTGGGATCGACCAGATTCAGAGGTTGGGAGAGATCGATTTCCTGCAGCAGGTGGTGGGCAAAGCGTCCCGTGTACGTAGCTTCCAGAACGAAGCTGTGACCGAGTTCGCGGGTGATGGAGAAATCCACCACGTGCGAGTACGGAGTCTTCAGGTGGTCGTCGATGCCCCAGGCAATCGCCAGTCCGTAGGTATCGGGATCGGTCGAAGGAGTGTAAGGGAATCCGTGGGGAGCCTGAGCGATCTGCGAGGCGGGAAGATTCTGCGCACCCAGCAAGCCCGTGTACCGCGGGGATGTGTCCACGCTGGTCACGCCGGCGGGATTGCTGATGGTTGTGGTCAGGCCCCAGGAGCCCTGCCGATCGAAGGTATTCACCACGCCTTCGCCAAAGTGGTCATAGTACATGCCGTAACCGGCGCGCACGGAACTCTTGCCGGCATCGCCAAAAATTGTGTGCCAGAATCCGCTGGCTGCGTGGGGAGCGTAGGCGAGGGCGAAGCGGGGCGCAAGGTTCTTGTAATTCCAAGCCCAGTAAGGCTTCCCGCCGTTGGCGTTCCCGGAAAGATCGAAGCTCAGGTTTGGTTGCACGGCGGCGCCTGAGAGCATGTTTTCCCAGCGCGTGGTGAACCAGTCGTGCATGTCGACGGTGGGCGCCACTTGATTGCCCGAACTTTCAAACGGCGGCTCCAGCAGTGAATAGCGGAGCCCGTAGGTGAGCGTCAGCGTGGGCTTAATGTTCCACTTATCCTGCAGATACATTTCGCCCTCAAAGTTCTGGAAATGGCGCGTCACCAACTCTCCATTGGGGATGTTATTGGCGAACTTGTCCTGGTTGGAGACGGTATAGACCTGGCTGATCAGGCCGGTAACCTGGACGGCGGCGAAATCGTAGGACGTTCCAAAGGAAGGATCGACGACCGGGAAGGCTGGGTTAATAGCTGGGTCGAGGCTGGCTCCGGTTCCGGCGATGAACGAGGGGTACATCCAGTACAAGTTGGCGTAGCCCTCGGAGATGTTCTCGGCGTTGGACTGGCGGTTGTTGTGAATCAGGCGCCAGTTCGTGCCGAACCCGACCGTGTGCTTGCCTTTGGTCACAGATACGTCGTCGATAAAGTTGTTCACCGGAACATTGGTCAGAATCGTGGGGGTTAAGCCTTGCGTGTCATCCAAGCCGCGTAGACGGATAAAGTCCTGATTGTTGAGGCCGGCCATCCCCACGCCCTGGCGGATGAAGGCATAGCGCATGTTGTTGATCACGTTGTTGTGAATGAAGGTGTAGCCGGCGGCAATGCCTTTGCTGTTGTTGGTCGAGAAAATGTTCGGGGCCGCGCCCGGGAACTGCGGCGGCTGCTTCTCATGGTCGTTCTGCAGGTTGCCCCGGAGGAACAGGGTGTGGTTGCCGTCTGCGCTGATCTTGTAATCAAGCTTGAAAATATAGGTGTCGTGTTTGGTGGGATCGTTGCCGGGAAATGTGAAGCCGGACGAATTCAGGCCGTCTCCGTCACCGTTCAAGGCGTTACCGCAGGCAGTGCAGTTGGGCAGGGGATACTTTGAAAATAGCGAATTTGGGTATGCAGGATTGATATTGGCGATCAGCGGGTTCGGACCGGGCCCCAGGGGGCAGGTTCCGTTGGCCGCACAGCCCACGTCCAGAGACGCAATCTGCGTCGGCGTCAGCGTGGCTACGTAATCCCCGGTTGATAGGTACGTGGAGACGCTGTCTACTTCCACAGGATGGGTGAGAGTTGACGGCCCAACCGTGCAGTTTGGATCACCCGTCGCGGGGGGCCCGGGGTTGTAGGCGATACACAAATATTTCAGCTCTCCCGCAGCCAGGCTCGCGGTGGGAACAATCTCGGTGGTCTGCACCTGGTCAGCAGTGCGCTGGCCTTCGTAGGCGGCAAAGTAAAACATCCGGTCCTTCTTGATCGGCCCGCCAAAGGTGGCGCCAAAGGTATTGCGAAGAACGAACCCTGGGACATTCGGGGCCCCAGCCTGTAACTGGGCGTGTTTGTTGAACCAGTCGTTGGCCACGTCGAACGAGGGACGGTAATACTCGTAAAACGAGCCATGAATCGAGTTGGTTCCGGTTTTGGTGACTAGGTTCACCTGCGCCCCGGAAGAGCGGCCCGAGGCCGCATCGTAATTGCTGGTGGTCACGCGGAATTCTTCGAGCGAATCCAGCGTGGCGCGCATGGCGCCTTCGAAGGCATAGCCTTTGAGCTGGTCGTTGTCGTCCAAGCCGTCTAGGGTGATGTTGGTCTGGTCGCTGCGGGCGCCGTTAACGGCGCCGCCGCGGCTATCGTTGTCTTGTTGTGTGTCGGTGGTTTTGCCGATGTAGACCACGCCGGGCTGCAGGCTGAGAATCGACGCTGGATCGCGCCCTTCCGAGGGCAGATCGGTCAACTGGCGGGCATTGAAAGTGTTGCCGAGAGTGGCGTCCACGGTGTTCACCAAAGGCGCTTCGCCGCTGACATCGACAATTACCGAGCCCCCCTGCACTTGGAGCGAAAGGTTCACCGTTGCGGGCGTGCTCACCTGCAGGACCACGTTTTCCCGTTTCGTTGTGGCGAAGCCCGCAGCGGTCACGGTCAAGACATAGGTGGCCGGGGGAACCTGAAGGAACTGGTAAGCCCCCTGGTCGTTGGTGGTGGTGGTGCGGGAAAAGCCGGTAGCCCCGTTGGTGAGGGTCGCCGTGGCGCCGGTAACCACCAGGCCTTTGGTGTCCGTGATGGTTCCAAGCAGCGAACTGGTGGCGGACTGCGAGACGGCTGAAACGCTTAACCCAAGAAAGCATCCAAGCCACAACATTACAGTCATTACACGGAAGCCAGAACGCATGGGGGGAAGCTCCTTTTACCCAAACGGGGCGTGTATCTCAAATTGTGTTATCCCAGGAAACTGGAGACGGAAAGGGAAGCCTGGGGACCTGATGGGGGGCTATTTTGCAACTGCGCGGCCATCGTGCGCAAGCTTTATTTTCAATGTGTTGGCGTTTGTGGACGACCCTGTATCCGAATTCTGGAAGTCTGTGTACCGAAACCTGAAGATGGTCGCGAGTTACCGTAACATCGACGCAGCGAGAATAATCACTGCTGGATAACATTCGAGCGTGTAACGAGTCTCCGGATTTTCGAGCGTTCCGAGAAAGACTGAGCGGAGTACTAGAAATAAAACTAATAGACCGATGCTGAAATATTCGCGGGTGCGAAACCATCCTGCGGCGGCCATGCCCACATAAATCAGGTTCAAAAGACCAAAGCCAAGCGCGGTGACCACGGGTCGCCACTCGTCATTGAATTCCCACCAGCGCGGATCGGGCGGAAGCAATTCCGTGCGCGGACGCAACCACATGTCGGCGATGCGCGCAGCCGGCAGCCATAGGTAGTAGCGCAGCGGAGCGGCCTTGATGCGCGCGGCGGCTAGGGCGGCGAAGCGGGCATCCAGTTCGGGGGTCATGTCGCGATCACGGTTGTAGTCTGCGGCGAGCGCGGCGGTTTGCTGCCGCTGCTGCTCGGAATCGAAGGCGCGTTTGGGCAAGCGCGCGAGGTCGATGGGATCGCCGGGGACGTTCCAATAAATCTCCTCGACCGAGACATATTCCGCCATCCAGGTTTTGACCCAACGGTTGAAACCGGTCATGACCAGCTCGTCGGAATCATTGGCGTAGCGCGGCGCAAGCGGCTGAAAGCGGTGGAGGGTGTGCAGGTTGCGGACAGTCCAGGGGATGAGGGGGATCACTGCTCCCACGGTGAGGAGCAGGCCGGCCCGCAGGATAGGAAGGAAACGGGCGCGGGCGGCGACCAGGCGCAACTGCAAAGACGGCTTCGGGCTTTGGGCTTTGGGCTTCGGGTTTTCTGCCCCCGACTCCTGGTTCGCGGCTCGCGGACTTGCCGGGCTGTTGGCGATCGCGATCAACCTTGCCTCGCGGGCGCAGCATCGGAATAGGAGAACCAGCAAATACCCGCCGATAGAGGCCAGCAGGATTCCTCCATCCGGGCGAAGCAGGATCGCGCCTCCGATCGCCAACCCGCAACCAAACCACCTGCCATAGCTGGATAAGAGAGACAGGTCCGGAACGCCAACATTGCTTCGCAGCGCCGAAAGGGCCAGGTCCAGGGCGAGCGCGGTAAAAAATATTTCCAGGCACTCAGTGAGCGCGGCGGCGGCGTAGTTGGCCAGGAAGGGGCAGGCTGCCGCAAGCAGGAAGGCCGCTCTTGCCGCGCGCTCCGACAGCAAGCGGCGCGCGCTGTCTGCGATCAGGAAACAAGTTCCCAGGTCGACCAGCACCTGGATGAGCAGCACAGCGCGAAAATTTTCGATTCCGAAGAGGGCAAAGATCGCAGCCAGAAAGGCTGGGTATCCCGGCAAGCGGGAGAGCGTCGGCACAATTTGGCCGGAGTCTGTGACCGCGTAAACCCCATGCTGCAGCCAGTTTTCGGCGATGTTGGCGTAGAAGCGGGAATCGTCGACCACCGCTGGAAAGCGGAAAACGAACAGCAGGCGCAGCCCCATGGCGACGAGGCTTGCCGCAAGGAAGAACCACGGATGCTTCCGCACCAGCTGACGCACCGAGCGAATATAGCGCGTTTGCCGCGGAGTCGGGCGCTGGAATGTGCATCGGTCGACCCAAAGCTGCCAACGCCTTAATTCTTTTGTAGTCTTCGATTATAGGTTTCCTGCCCTGCACTCTTGATTACGCGCCCGGAATTGACCGTCTGGCGCGCGCGGCATACGATGAAGTTTGCGATCTCATGGCTGAATCTGTCTTTTATGATCCGCGACGCGCTCGCTGGAAGCGGCTGCGCCGCGTTTTCGACGCTTTTGGGGTCGCGCTCTCTCTGCTGGTCATCTTCTTCGTCTACACGGCGTTGCGCGGGGAGCCGCTGCCCGAACTTCTGCTATCTCCGCAGAAGCGCGCCTTCAAGGCGCTTAAAGAAAGCGAGAAGGAAAAAGCGCGCGACCGCCAGCGCAAGCTGGCTAACCGCACTCACCGCAAATCGAAGCTGGCACCGTCCCAGGTCAAGCTGAACCAGGAGGAAGGCATCCGTGCGGCGTTCTATGTGCCGTGGGACGCGGCCAGTTTTTCTTCTCTGCGCGACTTCGCCCGGCAGATCGACATCCTCTATCCCGACTGGTTGCATGTGCTCACGGCGGACGGCCGAGTGCAGAGCGTGGACGAACAGACCAACAAATTTTTCGACGTCGTGCAGGGCGATCAAGTGCGGCCGGTTGATGACCGGGTGATGCCGTTCCTCAAGACGGAAGGCGCCAACATGGAAGTCTTCCCCATGGTCAACAATTTCGACGGAGGGAACTGGGTGGGAGGAATCACGGAATTTCTCAACAACCCAGCGGCGCGACTTTCCTTTCGCCAGCAGATTTCGCGTTTTCTTTCTTCGGACCGCTATCGCGGGCTGATGGTGGACTTTGAAGCTTTTCCGGAGAGCGGACAGGCGGGCTACGTGGCCCTGCTGCAGGAGTTGTCCGCGGATCTGCACGGGCGGGGGATGAAGCTCTACGTTGCGGCGCCGCCGCGGAACAAGGGCTTCGACTACGCGGCGGTTGCGGCCGCCGCCGACGGCGTTGTGCTGATGAATTACGACGAGCACTATCCTGGCGCAGAGGCTGGGCCAGTAGCTTCGCAGGACTGGTTCGTGCAGAACCTGACCTCCGCCGAAAAGGTGATCCCGAAAGAAAAAATCATTTGCGCCATCGCAAATTATGGCTATGACTGGGTGTCGAAACCGAAAAACGGGATCCTGCCGGCGGGAGAAAAAGATAGTTCGGTGACTCCGCAGCAGGCGTGGCTGGCGGCGCGCGATTCCGAGGTCGACGTCACCTTCGACGACGATGCCATGAATCCGCGTTTCAGCTACCTCGACGAGCACAGCGTGCGTCACGACATTTGGTTTCTCGACGGGGTCACGGCCTTGAATCACATGCGGGCCGCGCAAAATCTCGGCATCCAGACGTTTGCCTTGTGGCGCCTGGGAGGCGAGGACAGGACACTGTGGCGGGTGTGGGACGTCCCCGGCGATCCGACAGCGACCGATAAGCTGCGTGATGTTCCACCGGGGCAGGATGTGGACATGGAGGGCGAGGGCGAGATACTACGCATCGAAGCGCGCCCGACCCATGGCACGCGAGATTTGACCATTGACCTTGACAGCAAGCTGATTACGGACGAAGTTTTCCAAACCCTGCCCGAGCCCTACCGAGTCTCGCGCTACGGCTACAGCCCGGATCAGGTGGTGATCACGTTCGACGATGGTCCGGATCCGGAATGGACGCCCAAGATTCTTGATGAGCTTAAGAGCAAGAATGCGACGGCGACTTTTTTTCTGATCGGAATTCAGGCTGATAAATTTTCGGGGCTGGCCAAACGCATCTATCGCGAGGGCAATGCCGTCGGCAATCACACGTTTACGCATCCCGACGTCAGCAACATTTCGACGGCGCACTTGAAGCTCGAGTTGAATCTCACGGAGCGGCTGTTCGGCAGCCTGATGGGAATCCGCACCACGCTGCTGCGTCCGCCCTACGCGATCGATGAAGAGCCCGACACCGCCGACCAGGTGCGGCCGCTCGAACTAGCCCAGGACCTGGGCTATATCACCGTGGGAAATCGCATTGACCCTGACGATTGGGAGACTCCCCATAGGTCGGCCGAGCAGATCACTGCATACGTGCTGGCGCATCTGCCTCCGTGTCGCCCGGAAGATCTGCGTTGCGGCAACGTTGTGCTGCTGCACGATGGCGGCGGCAACCGTGCGGAAACCGTTCGCGCTCTGCCCATGATTATTGACGGCATTCGCGCGCGCGGATTGACCGTGGTGCCGGTCTACCAGCTGATCGGCAAGACCCGAGCGGACGTGATGCCTCCCTTGCCTACTGGCGAACTCTGGCTTGCCCGCCTCGACCGGCTGGGCTTTTGGATTTTCGACGCGGTGGGCACCGGGATTACGTGGATATTCCTTCTCGGCGATTTGCTCATGACTGGACGCCTGATCTTCATTGGAACAGCGGCTGTCTATGATCGCGTGCGCGAAAAAATTCTGGGGCAGCCGGCGGTGGTCGCATCGTACAAGCCCAAAGTCGCGGTTCTGATTCCCGCTTATAACGAAGAGAAAGTGATTGAGCGCACGGTGCGGGCCGTGCTGAACTCGGATTATCCTAACCTGCGCGTGATTGTGATCGACGACGGATCGAAAGATCGCACACTCGAGGTGGCGCGCACCGCATTTGCTGAGGAGGAAGCGCAAGGCACCGTGCTGATTCTCGGCAAACCGAATGCCGGCAAGGCTTCGGCTCTCAACTACGGCATCGAGCACATTGGAGCTGCCGAACTTTTCGTGGGCATCGATGCCGATACCATCATTGCGCCAGATGCGATTTCGCGACTGGTGCCGCACTTTATCAATCCCAAAGTCGGGGCAATGGCGGGCAATGCCAAAGTCGGCAACCGCGTGAACCTGTGGACGCGTTGGCAGGCGCTGGAATACATCACTAGCCAGAATTTTGAACGGCGCGCGCTCGACGTGTTGGGCGCGGTGAGCGTGGTGCCGGGCGCCATTGGAGCGTGGCGCGTTTCCGCCGTGCGCGAAGCGGGTGGCTATCACGTCGATACCGTCGCCGAAGATGCCGACCTGACCATGGCGCTGCTGCGCCGCGGCTATCGCGTGGAATACGAAGACATGGCTCTGGCGTTTACCGAAGCCCCGACCAACGCCAATGGCTTGATGCGCCAGCGTTTCCGCTGGTCCTTCGGAATTCTGCAAGCCGTGTACAAGCATCGCGGAGTGTTCGCGCGCAAAGGGGTGCTGGGCTTGGTGGCACTGCCGAACATCGTTATTTTCCAGATTCTGCTGCCGCTGGTTTCGCCACTCATCGACATTATGTTTGCGGTGGGGACGATCTGGTATTACGTTCAGAAACATTTTCACCCCGACTCCACCGACCCGGCGGACTTCCACAAGCTGGTGGCATTTTTCTTTGCGTTTCTGGTAATTGATTTCCTGGCGTCGACGATCGCGTTCGCGTTGGAACGCCGCCGGCCTGACGACAAGGAAGATATCTGGCTGCTCAGTCAGGTCTGGTTGCAACGGTTTGCTTACCGGCAGTTGTTTTCGATTGTCCTTTTCAAAACTCTGAAGCGCGCGCTCGAAGGCCGCAAGTTCGCATGGGACAAACTGGAGCGCACGGCGGCAGTGAACTACGTTCCGGCGGAAACCCGGGATTCGGTTAACGTGCGTTAACCGAATTCGAAGTCAGCGGCAATGCTTCCACGCTCGTTTTCACCCAATGAAATTCTTGCAGACAGAAGCCCGGCGCAAGTCTGCGCGTGCGTCGCCGCCATATTCTGTATAATTTGCCGACTCCGCAGCACTACAAATTCTCGTTCGAGCGCAGGAATCAATCTGCATGCTAGTCAAGCGATTCGATAGTCGAGACTCTCTTGGTCAAGCCGCGGCCGAACAGGCAGCGACGGCGATTCGTCGCGCGATCGCGGACAACGGCCAGGCCCGCATCGTCGCCGCGACGGGCACGTCGCAACTTGCATTTCTGAACGCGCTAACCAAAGCCAACGGCATCGACTGGGCGAAAGTGGAAGCTTTTCATCTCGACGAATACATTGGATTGCCCATCACCCATCCCGCAAGTTTTCGCAAAATACTGTTGGAACAACTGATGCAAAAGGCCGGGATCGTCAACTACCACTTGCTCGAGGGCGACGCTCCCGATCCCTCCGAAGTGATACGCCGCGTGGGGAAACAACTGGCATCGTCGCCCATCGATGTCGCATTTCTGGGCATCGGCGAGAATGGCCACATCGCGTTCAATGATCCACCCGCCGATTTCGAGACGGAAGATCCCTACATCATGGTGGAACTCGATGAAGCCTGCCGCCGCCAGCAGGTTGGAGAAGGCTGGTTTGCCGACATCTCGAAGGTGCCGAAGCAAGCCATCTCGATGTCGGTGCAGCAGATTCTCAAAGCGAAGGAACTTGTTGTGGTGGTGCCCGAAGCGCGTAAGGCACAAGCGGTGAAAGCGTGCATCGAAGGCCCGATCAGCCCCGAAGCGCCTGGTTCAATTCTGCGCAAACATCCCAACGCAACGGTTTACCTCGATCAGGACTCGGCGGCGCTGTTGAGTCGTGCGCTGCGGAACACGCTCGGCAATGAGTCGCAGGTGATGGTCACCTCGTAGCGCGCTGGTGCAAAGTCAACGCATGGCCACCACCGGAAAGCCGATTTCTTCATTGCGCTGGTGGATCGCCGGTCTTTTGTTTGCTTCCACGGTTATCAATTACATCGACCGGCAAACGCTGTCGCTGCTCGCGCCGTTCCTCAAACTCGAATATCACTGGACCAACTCAGACTACGCGAATATCGCGATTGCGTTTCGGGTTGCGTATTCGATTGGACAAACGGGGTTCGGGCGGCTCATGGACCGCATCGGCACGCGGCGCGGATTGACGCTGACTGTGATCTGGTATTCGATCGTTTCCATGCTCACGTCGCTGGCCGGTGGCTTTGTCAGCTTCGCCACGTTTCGATTTTTCCTGGGCGCGGGAGAGTCGGCGAACTGGCCGGCAGCCACCAAGGCGGTGGCGGAATGGTTTCCGAAACGCGAACGTGCGCTGGCTACCGCATGTTTTGACACGGGCTCGTCGATCGGTGGCGCGGTCGCGCCTTTCATTGTGCTCTCAATTTATTTTCGCTGGGGATGGCGGCCGGCATTCATGATTCCCGGCGCTCTCGGCTTTTTATGGTTGATCGCGTGGCGATGGCTTTACTATCCGCCCGAGCAGCATCCACGCATCAGTCACGGCGAGTTGGAGATGATCGTTGCCGACAAGCGCGAGTCAGATGCGGAGCAGTCAGGTACGATTCGCCCGCGGTGGTGGGAACTGTTGAGACTGCGGCAGACTTGGGCAACGATTGTTGCCAAGGCGTTCAGCGATCCGGTGTTTTTCTTTATCACTGAATGGTTTCCAATCTACCTGGTGGCGAAGGGCATTGAGCTGAAGAGCGGATTGATCGCGGTGTGGATTCCATTTATCGCCGCGGATGTGGGCAGCTTCATCGCCGGCGGCGTCTCGGGCGCGCTGATCAAGCGCGGATGGCCGCTGGGCGCGGCGCGCAAGGCGCTGATTGTTTTTGGCGCAATTGGCATGACCATGATCATCCCGACGATCTTCACGACCAATCCGCATGTGATCGCCTTACTTTTCGGTATCACTACGTTCACTTACGCGAGTTTTACGACCATGGCGAACGTGATGCCGTCGGATCTTTTCAATAGCGAATCCGTGGCCTCGGTGAGTGGATTGAGCGGTACCGGCACCGGGATTGGAACCATCATCGCTTTCAAACTTATCGGCTATTTTGCCGACGCACGTCAGGCGGCCGGTACACATTCGTTCGATCCGATCATCATTGTCGCGGGCCTGCTTCCCTTGGTGGGGATGATTCTGGTGCTGCTGCTGATGCGCAACACCAAGGCCACGAATCAAGGCCTGGTGCGCCGCATCTGAAACTTTCGGTACACTCGGCGGGACGATATTCTTCAAAGAGTATTTCGCCGGAGAGCGTTAAGGAGATCCGTGAAGATCATCGATGCCAAAGTGCTGGTCACCTGTCCGGGAAGAAACTTTGTAACGCTGAAGATTCTTACCGACGAGGGCGTCTACGGCTTAGGAGATGCCACGCTGAACGGCCGCGAATTGGCGGTTGCCTCTTATTTGAGCGACCACTTGATTCCCTGCATTCTCGGGCGCGATCCATTCCAGACGGAAGATTTGTGGCAGTACCTTTACCGCGGAGCGTATTGGCGTCGCGGTCCCGTGACCATGACTGCGATCGCGGCGGTCGACATGGCGCTGTGGGACATCAAGGGCAAGGCGCTCAACACGCCGGTCTACAACCTGCTCGGCGGAAAAAGCCGGACGGGCGTGATGGTTTACGGGCACGCCAACGGGCGCGACATTGCAGAAACGGTGGATGCGGTCGGGAAGTACAAAGAACTAGGCTACCTGGCAGTGCGCGCGCAGAGCGGGATACCGGGCTTGCCGTCAACGTATGGAGTCGCTGGCGACAAACTGTTTTACGAGCCGGCGGAGAAGGGCCTGCCGCCGGAAAACACGTGGTCGACGGAAAAATATTTGCTGCATGTTCCCAAGCTATTCGAGGCGCTGCGGGTCAGGCACGGAGAAGAACTTCATTTGCTTCACGATGTTCATCACCGGCTCACGCCAATCGAGGCGGCCCGATTGGGAAAAGAACTGGAACCGTATCATCTATTCTGGCTGGAAGATCCGGTGGCCGCGGAACTGGAAGAAGGCTTTCGCATTATTCGGCGGCACACCACCACGCCGCTCGCGGTCGGCGAGGTTTTCAATGCGGTGTGGGATGCTCACATTCTCATCACCGAGCAACTGATCGACTACATCCGCATGACGGTGGTTCACAGCGGTGGGATCACGCATCTGAAAAAAATTGCAGCGCTGGCGGAGATTTACCATGTGCGCACCGGCTGCCACGGTGCGACTGATCTTTCTCCGGTGGCGATGGCGGCGGCGTTGCATTTCGATATTTCAGTAAATAATTTCGGAATCCAGGAGTACATGCGGCATACGCCCCAGACCGACGTAGTGTTTCCGCACGCGTATTTCTTCAAGGACGGATTCCTGCATCCGGGAGACGATCCGGGGCTGGGCGTCGACTACGACGAAAAACTGGCGGGACAGTATCCATACGAGCGGGCGTACCTGCCTGTCAACCGGAAGCTGGATGGCACCATGTTCAACTGGTAGCTGCGGCCGTGGAAAACAGTATCGCTTGATTTCGTTCGATCTGAATTTCGTTCGACCCGGGGAATTCATGGGATACAAAGGCCTTGACCTTGCTGGCAAAGTAGCAGTGGTGATTGGAGGGAGTTCCGGAATCGGCCGCGTGCTCGCGATCGGATTGGCCGAGGCCGGCGCCGATGTTGTGCCCAGCGCGCGGCGCCTGGAACTTGTGAATGCGGTCGCGGACCACGTCGAATCGCTCGGACGGCGGTCCCTGCGGGCGAGCTGCGACGTAGCTGATCGCGGGTCGCTCGACAAAGTTCTGGCGGCAACGCTCGAGAAATTCGGCAAGGTCGATATCATGTTGAACGCCGCGGGTATCAGTAAGCGAGGGCCCACCCTGGACTTTTCCGAAGCCGACTGGAACCGCCTGATGGATACGAACCTGACGGGCACCCTGCGCGCCTGCCAGGTTTTTGGACGGCACATGATTGAGCGGCGCTACGGCCGCATTATCAACATCGCGTCCATGGGGGCGTTTGCGGCGCTCTATGAAGTCGCAGCTTACAACGCCAGCAAGGCCGGGCTCGCGTCGCTGACGAAATCGCTGGCTATCGAGTGGGCGCGGCACGGAATTTGTGTGAACGCGATTGCGCCGGGATATTTTCGCACTCCGTTGAGCGAGAAGTTTCTGGTCGGCACTCCACGCGGGGAAGAGGTGTTGATGCGGACTCCGATGAACCGCTTCGGCGAACTCGAAGAACTCGTGGGAGCGGCGGTCTTTCTCGCGTCCGACGCCGCTAGCTTTGTTGCCGGGACCGTGTTGCCCGTGGATGGCGGCGTTCTAGCCAGCGCTGTAAATCGGTGAGCGCGCGATAAAGCGTGCGAATTATTTTGCGCGCGCAGCGGCCACGGCCTGAACCAGTTCGCGAGCGGACTGCGTGATTTTCTCTGGATGGCCCGCGCGCAGCGCGGCGACATCCACCAGGTCCGCGCCCACGCCGAGAGCGAAGGCTCCGGCAGCAATAAACTCCGCGGCGTTGGCGGCATTGACCCCACCGGTCGGAATCAGCGCGACGTTTGGAAATGGTCCGCGCAACGATTTCAGATATTTTGCTCCGCCTACGTTTCCGCAAGGGAAAATCTTGACCAGCTTCGCTCCGTGATCGAGGGCGCTCATCAGTTCCGTGGGAGTCAGCGCGCCCGGAATGGCCAGCGTGGCGCAGGCCTGCGCGACCGACAACACCGCGAGCGACAGCCCCGGACTCACTAGAAATTTCGCGCCCGCGCGAATACACAACTCGGCCTGCTCCGCCGATGTGACCGTGCCGGCACCGATGAGCACGTTACTGCCGAGTTGCTGTGCCACGCTGCGAATCACCGAAACCGCGTTAGGAACGGTCATGGTGATTTCGACGACGGGAATGCCGCCCGCGCAAACGGCTTCGACGGCTGCCGTGGCCTCCTCGACCGACGCTGCCCGCACAACAGGGATGATGCCGATTTCTCCGATTCTGCGAATTACATTTTCCATGTTCGTCCCGTTAGTCCTTCGGATGCTTCTTCCCGATGTGCGCTCGCGGTGTTCTTTTCTCAGCGCTCAATGCGCGCCGTTTGCGACTTCATGGCTTGCAACACTTCCGCCAGGGTCGCCATGGTCGTGTCGCCGGGTGTGGTCATAGCTAGGGCGCCATGGGCTGCGCCACATTCCACCGCCCACTGAGGATCTTTCCCAGACAGAAATCCGTAAATCAGTCCCGATGCGAAAGAGTCGCCGCCGCCGACGCGGTCGTAGATTTCCAGGTTCTCGCGAACCGGAGCCTGATAGAAGCGGCCTTCATAATGGCACATCGCTCCCCAATCGTTGAGCGTGGCGGTTTTCGCGTGGCGCAGAGTCGTGGCAATCACCGCCATATTCGGAAACTCTTTCACTACCTTGGCGATCATCTGCTGAAAGTTGGAGGGATCGAGCTTGGAATGTTGCTCGTCGAGTCCCGCGACCTCAAAGCCCAGCGCGGCGGTGAAATCTTCTTCGTTGCCAAGCATCACATCAACTAGCGGCGCCAGGCGCCGGTTAATTTCCTGCGCGCGCGATTTTCCACCGATCGATTTCCACAACGACGCGCGATAATTCAGGTCGTAGGAAACGATCGTCCCCGCCCGCTTCGCCGCTTCCATGGCTTCAAGCGCGACGAGCGGAGCGGATTCAGATAGTGCACAGAAAATCCCGCCGGTGTGAAACCAGCGTGCTCCCTCTTTCGAAAAGATCTGAGCCCAGTCGATTTCGCCAGGTTTGATTTGCGAAACTGCGGTATGCCCGCGATCGGAGCAACCAAGCGCGGGACGGATCCCGAAACCTTTCTCCGTAAAGTTAAGGCCGTTGCGCACGCTTCGGCCGACTCCGTCGAACGTTACCCAGCGAACATATTTCTGGCTGACGCCACCCTGAAACATCAGGTCCTCCACCAGGCGTCCGACGGGATTGTCGGCGAGGGCAGTGACCACCGCCGTGTCCAATCCAAAGCAACGCTTCAGGCCACGGGCCACGTTGTATTCCCCGCCGCCTTCCCACACGCGAAAATTGCGGGTGGTGGAGATTCGCTGGTCGCCGGGATCGAGCCGCAACATGACTTCGCCGAGGCTCACCAGATCCCACGCGCACCCTTGTTTCGATTTGACGTTCAATTTCGCCATAGCTTAGAGATTAATTCCTTCGAGACTCAGAATCAAAAACCTGAAGCGGCTGGCGCTCTACAGCCATGGAGACTGAGATTCCTCCGCCGCGATGAAAAACGCGGACGTTCGGAATGACGGGAGCACATCCACCCAGGGCAGTTGTCCAGTTCGTCCTTCTCGCGGTATACATGTGCGCGGACTCTGCCGCGGTTTTTCACGCGTGGAAGAGCCTAACACTCGAATGCATGAAGGAGAACGAGAAATGAAACAGCGCGTTGGATTTATTTTTCTTCTTTTGGCCGCTGGATTGGCACTCACCATTCCAGCATGGCAAACCGGCTACGCGCAAGAGCGCAAGGCCATCAACCTGTCGCCCACTCGCGGACTGCCCTTCAGCGATGCGATTCTCGCGGGGAACACTCTCTACATTGCGGGTCAGGAAGGCACGGATGATTCCGACAAGCTGGTCGCCGGAGGAATCGGACCCGAGACCAAGGCGGCGCTCGCGAACATCGAAAAGGTGGCCAAGGCCGCGGGCTTCGAGGTGAAGGACATTGTCAGCGTAACCGTCTACCTGGCGGACATTCATGAATTCGGGGACATGAATTCGGTTTACAAAGGCTTCATGCCTGATCCGAAACCGGCACGCGCCACGATTCAAGCCGCCGCGCTGGTGAATAATGCGCGCGTTGAAATCGCGGCGATCGCGGTGAAGACCAAGAAATAGGCAGAGGCTGAATGAGCGGACTAGGCGGCTGAGATCGCCGATTCTCGCGACGATGCTTGAAAAGCGACGAGCGCGCCATCCTCCACCTGCTCGATGTGTGCGTGCAGCCAGCGGTTCGACGGGTGATGCCCCTTGAGATGCAGCTTCAGATAGTTGTCGGTGAGGGCCTCGGTAAAGGCACCGAATTCTTCGGGAATCCCTCGCTCGCAATCGTTCGTGCCGCTGCCTTCGCGGGCACAGCCTCCCCTGAGCTTGTCGAAGGGAGTGCCCGCGCCACACGATCTCAGGGTGATGGCCTCTAACGGTTTGCCGATGAAGCTGCGCATGAAGGCCAGCTTTTTCTCATCGGCCAGGTCGCGCAGAATGTGGCTGCGCTCCCGAGCCACGTGAACCGGGACTTGGTTCGCCATGCTCGCGGCCGGCGTGCCGGGACGCGCGGAGTAGGTGAATACGTGCAGATAGGTGAAGGGCAAGTCGTCGATGAGGCGGCGTGTGGCTTCGAATTCGGCGTCGGTCTCGCCGGGAAATCCGACCATAACGTCGGCGCCGATGGCGGCGGACGGCATTGCGGCGCGAATTTTCTCGATCTTTTCGCGATAATGCCAGGGACGATATTTACGATGCATGCGGCGCAGAACGGCGTCGCTACCGGATTGCAGAGGCACGTGCGCGTGCTTGGCAATGCGCGGCGATTCCGCGACGAGGGCGATGAGTTCGTCGGTCCAGTCCATCGGCTCGACCGAGGAGATGCGCAGTTTCTCTACAGAAGTTTCGGCGAGGATGGCGCGCAGTAATTCTTCAAAGCCGGCGTCCGGCCTTCGGCTCTCGGCTTTCGGAAAAACGGCTTCGGTATTTGAGCTCTCAACGCCGAAAGGCGGAAGCCCGGAGCCGGAAGCCGCTCCCGCCAGATCACGTCCCCAGCGGCCGAGGTTGATGCCGCTGACCACGACCTCGCGATAGCCCGCTTCGACCAGGGCATTCACTTCACGCAGGATTTGTGGCAATGGCAATGACCGGCTCTGGCCGCGCACGAATGGGATCACGCAGAAGGAGCAGCGGTTGTCGCATCCATCCTGAACTTTGAGGTTGGGGCGGGTGCGTTGGCTGTCGTGCACATCGCCGAGAAGATCGAAGACAGGAGCTGCAAGGAGTTCGGTATGGGCGAAGATGTCGGAGACGAAGATGCGGGGGTCGGCTTCTGGCTCCCGGCTTCCGGATGCGAGACTGGCGAGCGGGACGAAGGATCCGATGCGGTCGGGCGAGACCTGAGCGGCTGAAGCCGCGCCTAATTTAGCGATGCTAATCGCAGCGCTCGAAGCGCTGTGCCACCCAAAATCGGGTTCGCGATTCAGGTCTCGATCCTCGATCGACGCCGCCGTCTGGATGAGATTTGGCAGAGCAATCTCGGCGAGTTGATGTTTGTGCGAGTTGCCGACCACGCAGGTTACGCCGGGCAGGGCTGCGATTTCTTCCGGAGCACGCTGGGCGTAGCATCCGGTGACGACAATCTTCGCGTTGGGGTTCTGGCGCTGCACGCGGCGAATGGCGGCGCGGGCATCCTGATCGGCGGCGGCCGTCACCGTACAGGTGTTAAGGATGACCACGTCAGCATCGGCAGCGGAGGCGCGGGCCAGCCCGCGCTCCTCGAACTGGCGCTCCAGGGCGGCGCCATCCGCCTGGGTGGCACGGCAGCCGAAATTTTCTACGTAGAAGGCGGGCACGTGGTCCATGGTAGCGCATTTCGGCTGTCGGATTGAGCGTTCAGCCGCGAAAACCTTTTTCACCACGGAGGCACGGAGACACGTAGAAAACCAGCACATCGTGTAAATGCCAAGGACGCTGAGATTTATCTAAGATCCTGGTTTTCTCTGTGTCTCCGTGCCTCCGAGGTGAATTGTTTCTCTCCACCAACGGCCGAAGCTCAGAATGCCCGCGCCGGGCACACCTCGGCGCGCTCTGGAGGCATAAGCCTTCAGCAGCCGCGGGGAGTGGAGTGGGATGTCAAGCCGAGGCGGCGGTTCTCCGCGACTGGAAACACTCCCGGCAAAACACCGGGCGGCCCTGCGTGGGACGGAAGGGCACGGTGGTTTCCTTGCCGCACTGGGAGCAGGTGGCGCGAGTCTCGACCTTGGAGTAATGGAAGTTCTGCCCCGGAGGAGGAGGCGCGCCGAGCACGGCCACGCGCTTGGACTTGCAGGCTTTGCAGCGCTTGGGTTCGTTCTTGAATTGTTTATCGTGAAAAAACAACTGTTCCCCGGCGGTAAAAACAAAATCGGCGCCGCAGTCGATACACTTCAGTACCTTGTCCTGAAATTCCATCGAGGATGGCTCCCTTCAGCCCGCTCCCGCCAGCCAACGCATGGGAGGAAGCTGCAGTGGCAGAGAGATCGCAGGTTGTTTACATCCCCCTCAATTACCCCTTGGACTCGGCCCACCGCGCACCGAGGAGAGTGCGCGGATACAGATTACCGCTGGTACGCGGTGCCGTTAGCGGAAGAACAATTCCTGCGGCGGCTCGACCTGGTGGGGGCCAAATCGAGCAGAGCCGCTCCGGGGAAGGAGCGGCCCTCTCACTGCTTCAGTCCTGTTCTTTGCGTGTTTTTTTACGAGCGCGCTTACGAGCCAGCGCGGCTTTCACGCGCTTTTTCTCGCCGGGCTTCAGGTAAAAGGAGTGGCGCTTGACCTCCTTGATAATGTCTTCCTGTTGCACCTTGCGCTTGAAGCGACGTAGAGCGTTCTCGAGAGACTCGCCCTCCTGCAGTCGAACTTCCGCCAAACTGAACACACCCCCAAACTCGTCCTGTGGGACCGAACAGTTATTACAAGGATTTGACCGTAAGTCAAGGGGAGGGTGATGAAATTCCTTGCATATAGGCGCAGAAACGATTCAGTTCGGGAAGAAAAAGCTCACTTTGAGACTGGCGTCCTCCTCCCTAGGTTTCGGGCTTCGGCTATCGGGCTTCCGCCAAGCAAAGGCTTTTGAAGCCCGGAGGCCGAAGCCCGAAGCCCAGATCCTCCATCGGAGCGCTGCCCCGCCGAGTTAGTGCGGTCCCATGTACATGACGTGCACATAGGTGCCGAGTCGAACGTTGTACGCCAAGTACCAGCCATCGTGGTCTGGATCCTCGTAAATCACGATGTCGTCGCTATCCCAGAGCCAGTCGCTGCAATAGCCGATGTCGAAGGCGGCCACGCTGAAACCAAATCCACCAAACCAGAAGAGGTTCGGGCCTCCGCCGCCGAGATGCCACACATGGCCGCGGCCGAAGCCTCCAGTAAAGTGTCCATGCTCCCAGGGATGATCGAGGTGATAGTTAACGTCGCCGCGGCCAGTGTCGTGGCCGATCCATTTGCCGTTGTTATGAACGTGTGGAGCATCGGGATGCCCCGGCTTGTCGTTGAAATGCGGTGCGGGTTGCGCCGGATGAGGCGTGCGCGCCGGAGCGGGACCGTGCGCCGGAATGTGTGCAACTCCACCGCCAACACCGTGAACCGCGGCGTGCTGAGCAAAGGCCGAGAGAGAAAATAGAATGCAAAACGCGAGTAGTCCGACGAGCTCTTTCTTCATGAATTCCTCCAGACGCCCCTTTTTCGTCTGTTTTACACCAGATGGCTTGATCTTGTCTTGTGCTTGGGGTCTCATGCAACGTCCCAGCAATTCAGGTCGCGGAGGAAGAGCCCAGCCCTGGGGCTTGTGCAGGGACCGCTCATCGGGTTGCTTCAGGTGCGCTCAGAGCACGTTGACTAGAAAATTAACTTCATCGCCACCTCAATCCTGCGGGGGGCGTATGCGGCGTTGGGCCTCAGGAAGTTGCCAGGCTGCTGATAATAGGCAGGATAGGTGGCATTGCCCACCGTGGTGGAGTATTGCGTAAAGGTGGTGGCGCTCACCAGCATGCCGTTGGAGGTGATCTCGACGCGCTGGTTGTCGCGGTTGAGCAGGTTGAAAGACTCCCCGATCAGTTCGAGTTTGCAGCGCTCGCCCAGACGCAGCAGGCGCGTGACGCGGAGGTCGGTGCTGGCGTAGTCGGGACCGGTGAAGGCGTTGCGGCGGTAACCGGGAAGACGGTCGTTGTCGTAGTTGCCATCCTGGTTGGGATCGCCGTCGACGGTAGCGTTGACGGGGCGTCCGCTGCCCGCGGTAACTAACGTGGAAAATTTCCAGTCGTTGAAAGCGTGGCCGAGGAACTGGTGCTCGCGGTGAAAAGGATGCGGCTCGAAAGCCAGGGCGGCAAGCAGTTGATGGCGCTGGTCGGTGACGCTGGGTCCGCGCTCGGCCGAGGGATCGTAGGAATTCTGCACCGTAGCGGGCTGGCCGGCGACCAGCGCGTCCTGCCCGTCATCGATCGCCTTGGCGAAGGTGTAGGCCAGGCGGAGATAGGCGCCGCGGGCCATGCGGCGGTTGATGGAGAGTGTGCCGCCGTTATAGACGCTGGACGCCGCGCTCTGAAACTCGTCGATGGAACCGAGCTGCGCGATAGGACGTCCGAGCGGATTGATGCAGGGAGGAAACGGGCAGTCGAGCGTCTGGGTAAACTGCCAGGTCGCGAAGGAATCTACGGTGTAGAAACCGTTTTCGAAAACCGAGCCGGTGGTATCGAAGATGGGATACGTAAGCGCCACCGGCGGCGGGAGGTTCACATCGAGCGCGCGGATGAGGTGTTCGCCATGGACGTAGAGATAAGAGACCGCCACGGTGGTGCTGCCGGCGAATTCTTTTTCGAGCGTGAGACTTCCCTGCTGCACACGCGGCGTCACGAAATTCGGCGCGAACGCGGAGACATTGTTCGTGACGCCCTGAATGAATCCGGAAGGCAGCGCGCACGAAGCGGCGGTGAGCGAGCAACTGACCAGCGGGTTGGGATAGGTGGGAAATGCCTGCCGATTGTAATAGTTCGTGTTGTCGAGGAACACCTGCGCGTCCGTAATGCCGTTTTCCGTGGCCACCACAGAGCTGTAAATCTGCGGAATGCGAACGTAGAAAATGCCGTAGCCCGCGCGCACCACCAGCGGATGCTGCTTTCCGAAAGAGTAGGCAAATCCGGCGCGCGGAGCGAAGTTGTAAGGCTGATACGGAACTTTGCCAGAGGGCGGAAACAGCGGGTTCGAGATTAGTCCAGCGGTGGAAAAAGTCTGCAGATCCCAGCGCACGCCCAGGTTGAGCGCGAAATGATCGGTGACGCGGATCGTATCTTGCAGGAACGCGGCGTAGTCGTTGCTGTCAGGATGCGAAACTGCATTGCCGAAACTCTGGATGTAGTAATGCGGAATCTCGTGCGCGTAGGCGCGGAGGGGCGTGAGCTCGAGTCCTCCTTCCATCGGCTGAAAACTGAAGGGATCGACTTTGATGGAATAAAAAAGATATTCGCCGCTCTGCTGCGAGGGAAAAAAATCGTACGTCCAGGTGCGAAGAGTATCTCCGCCGAACTTCCAGGCGTGGCGGCCGCTGTCGAAGCTGACGGTTTCCGCGAGATGCAGGCGGTGTTCCCGCGTGGCCCGCGGCAGAAGGTCAGATCGGCCGATGCCGTCGATGATGTTGGGGATCTTGACCAGCGTGTCGGTGGTATTGCTGTAAGACTGCTGCAGGTCCTGAGAGAACTGGGCGCGGAGATGGCTGATCAGCCGCGGTGACAGGCCGCTGGTCAGTGCAACCGAGCCGGTTTCGGTTGAGACGGTCTGCTGCCCGTTGTCGCTGATGGAGTCGTAGCTCACCGGGCTGGAGGGGTCGAGGAAAACATTGTTCGATCCCCAGTAGCGGGACATATTCACCCGCAGCGCGAGCTGGTGGCGCGGAGTGAGATTGATGTCGAGCTTGCCGTAGGAGGCGTTCCCGATCTGCGACGCGGGATAGGTTCCGGAGAGCGAAGTGAGCTGCGCGGCGGCCGCGAATACCAACGCCTGATCGGTAAGTTCGTAGTCGCCGGGCGAGTAAGGTCCGGTGCCGGGTTGGGGAACTACTTGGAAGCCGCCGTTGAGAAACTCCACCACGTCGGGATCCTGGTAAATATGCTGATCGAATCCGACGAAGAAGAAAGCCTTGTTGGGCTTGAGCGGACCCCCGATGGTTGCGCCGAATTGCTCCTGCTGGTCGTGCGGATTGAAAGAAAGAAAAGGATCACTAGCTCCGCCGAAGGAACTGTCCTTGAAAAAATCGAACAGCGTGCCGTGAAAGTGATTCGAGCCGGACTTGGTGACCACGTTGATCACCGCTCCGCCTGCGCGTCCCAGTTCCACTCCGTAGGTATTCGAAGAAACGCGAAATTCCTGCACCACTTCGGTTGAAACCGGGTAGGGAGCGCGGTAAAGTCCGCGAGCCTGGGAAAAGAATCCGTTGTTGAAGTCGCCGCCGTCCACCAGAAAGCTGTTCTGGAATCCGCGAATGCCGCCGAACGAAAGATCGCCATTGGTGGAAGAAGTCAGGCTGCGCGGGTCTTGCGTGACTCCGGGCGAAAGCAGCGCAAGATCCGAAAAGCGGCGGCCGTTGAGCGGGATATCGGCGAGCGTCCGTTCATCGAGAACGGTGGAGACCGCGCTGGTTTGGGTGTCGACCAATGCCGGCGCGTCTGACACGGTAACGCTTTCCTGCGCGCCCGCAAGGGTGAGCCGGAACTGGAGATCGGCAACGCCGCCGACGTCGACATGAAGCTGCGGCGTAACCTGCGGAGACATCCCCTTGGCCGTGGCGCGCGCGGAGTAGTCACCGGGCGGGAGCAGGTCAAAAGCAAAACCGCCTTCGGCATCGGTGATGGTGGAATAGCGCAAGCCGGTCGCAAGGTTGACCGCGACGATGCTGGCCTGGGCGACGCGGCCTCCGGAGGGATCGACCACAGTTCCGCGAAGGGCGCCGGTAGCAGCGTCCTGCCCGCAGGCAGCGCCGGCGAGCATAAACACGGCGGAGGCAACAAATAAGGCTGCAACGAACCAGGCTGAGACGAACCAGCCCACAACGAACCGAACCACGCCAACCAAAGCATGCGAGCCGCGCGACATAGGCATTCACCCTCAGTCGTATAGCTCGGAGGTCGTTCCGCACAGCTCACCGGAAGCCGCGCGGCGGGAAACCGCATCCTGTATAGCATGCGGCGCGCCCAGAAAGCTGTGATCAGGCCCAGCATTTTTGCAGACATTCCCGCTGTGGGAATTAGGCGGCCTCTAGTAAACTAGAAGCGGGGTTCTAACAAGCTATGTTCCGGGTCGGATTCATCGGTTGGAGAGGGATGGTCGGCAGCGTCCTCATGCAGCGCATGCGCGAGGAGGGCGACTTTGCCGGCCTCGAGCCGGTCTTCTTTTCCACGTCGAACGTGGGCGGAGCGGCGCCGGAGGAAGCTGGGGCGGGCGCGGTGTTACATGACGCGCGCGATTTGAAACGGCTTGCAGCCTGCGAGGTGCTCATCAGCTGCCAGGGTGGCGACTACACGACGGAAGTTTTCGCCCCTCTGCGCAAAAGCGGATGGCATGGCTATTGGATCGACGCCGCCTCCACGCTGCGCATGGCCGATGATGCGGTCATCATTCTCGATCCGGTGAACGCCAGCGTCATCGAGCAAGGTCTCGCGCGAGGATTGCGAAACTACATCGGCGGCAATTGCACCGTAAGCCTGATGCTGATGGCCGTAGCTGGACTTCTGCAAGCCGGCTTGGTCGACTGGATCAGCACCATGACCTACCAGGCAGCGTCTGGTGGCGGTGCGGCAAAAATGCTGGAACTGGTCGCGCAGATGGGATGCCTGGTCGAACCGGTTCGGAAATCGCCGTCCGAAAACGCGCTGGCCGTGGATCGCATGGTGATCGAGGCGCAACGCTCGGCTTCACTGCCCACCGAAGAGTTCGGCGCGCCGCTGGCCGGCAGCCTGCTGGCGTGGGTCGACAAAGAAATGCCCGGCGGCCAAACCCGCGAAGAATGGAAAGGCATGGCCGAGGCCAACAAAATCATGGGCCTGGATCCGCCAGTGGCAGTGGACGGAATCTGCGTGCGCGTCGGGACCATGCGCTGCCACAGCCAGGGCCTGGTTATTAAAATGAAACGCGACGTGCCGCTGCCGGAAATCGAGCAGATTCTGGCGGGCGCCAACGAATGGGTGCGCGTCGTCCCCAACAATAAAGAGGCCACATTGCGCGACCTCACGCCGACGGCCGTGTCGGGAACTCTGGAGGTCGCCATCGGACGCCTGCACAAATTGAAGATGGGCCCGGAATACCTGGGCGCGTTCACCGTAGGCGACCAGCTGCACTGGGGCGCAGCCGAGCCACTGCGCCGCATGCTGAACATTCTGCGACAACATCTGGGCGCGGGCGAGGGGCAGTTGGTGGCGGCACGGTCGCGGGAATAGTACCTCTCCGACGCTTAGCTTTCCTGACACAAGTTTCCCGGTCACAATGATTCGATCTTAATGATCCGATCTTACAAAGGCATCACCCCAACCATCCCTGCCACCTGCTACGTCGACGACTCCGCGCAGATTATCGGCGACGTGATGCTGGGCGAGCACGCCTCCGTGTGGATGAACGCCGTCGTGCGCGGCGACGTGCACGAAATCCGCATCGGAGCGCATTCCAACGTGCAGGACAACAGCGTGCTCCACGGCATGAAAGAAAAGTGGGGAGTCTATCTAGGCGCGTACGTCACCGTGGGACACTCAGTAACGCTGCATGGCTGCGTCATCGAAGATCGCTGCCTGATCGGCATGGGATCGATTATCCTGAACGGCGCGAAGATTGGCGCCGGATCAATCATCGCCGCCGGAACGCTGATTCCCGAGAATACGGTGGTCGAGCCCGGATCGCTGTGGATGGGCTCTCCGGGAAAATTCCGCCGCAAGCTGGACGAGAGCGACGGGGAAACGATCCTGCGCTACGCGCGGAATTATCTGGGTTATAAAGAAGAGTATTTGAAAGAGAGCTCTCAGCCATCAGCCATCGGCCGTCGGTAAAGAGCGAAGTGACGCTGCGAAACTTGTTAGAGTTGGTACCGCCCTCAAGATTTGTCATCCTGAGCGCAGCGCGCCGGTGCGCGAAGCGAACCGGCTTGCGGAGTCGAAGGACCCCTATAACTAATTCCTACGCGAACGCGTAGAGGCGTTCTCTCGATGGGGTCGATGGCGTGACATTTGGGTGCAGAGGACTCCCCGGTAGGGCAGTGGAGCGGATAAGCTGCAAGGGATCCTTCGACTACGCATTTGCTTTCGCTTCGCGAAAGCAAATGTTCCGCTCAGGATGACAGGGTGAATTAGGTGACGAGCGTGTGGTGTAGCTGAGAGCTGACGGCTGAAAGCTGAGGGCTTATTTTCATGATCAAAGCAGTCCGAGGAACTCGCGATCTGCTGCCGCCGGAAACGGCGCTATGGAACCACGTGGAGTCGGTGGTGCGGGACGTCTTCCGCGCCTACAACTTCCAGGAAATCCGCACACCGATTTTCGAGTCGACGGAATTGTTCGCGCGCGGTGTCGGTGAAGAGACGGATATCGTCTCGAAGGAAATGTACACATGGGAAGATCGCGGACGCGCCGAAAGCGATAAGGGACAATCTCTTACGCTGCGCCCCGAGGCCACGGCAGGCATTGTGCGCGCCTACATTGAGCACAAGCTCGGTGACCGCGGACTGAACAAGCTTTATTGCATCGGCCCCATGTTCCGCCGCGAGCGCCCGCAAAAAGGCCGCTATCGTCAGTTCTATCAAATCGACGCTGAAATCATTGGGCCCGCGTCGGCGGGCAGCGAGTCCCCAGCGCGGGATGCTGAACTGCTCGAAATGCTGGCCACGCTGCTCGACCGCCTCGGCATCACAGATTGGAATCTCGAACTGAATTCCGTCGGCACGCCCGCCGACCGCGTGAAATTTAACGAGGCGCTGCGTGCGGCCCTTGATCCGGTCAAAGAAAAAATGTGCGCCGATTGCCAGCGCCGCGCGGTTACCAACCCGCTGCGCGTGTTCGACTGCAAAGTGCCCGAGGATCAGCCAATCATCGATACGCTACCGCGCATCAGCCAGTTTCTGGGCGAAGATTCGCGCAAGCATTTCGGTGCGGTGCAGCAAATCCTGAAATCTGTCGGGGTCGAGTTTCACATAAACGACCGCCTGGTGCGCGGCCTCGATTACTATACCCGCACCGCATTCGAGTTCACGCACGGAGCGCTGGGCGCGCAGAACGCAATTCTCGGCGGCGGCCGCTATGACGGCCTTTCCGAAGCTCTCGGCGGACCGGCGGCTCCAGGCATCGGGTTCGCCATCGGCGAAGACCGGCTGGTGATGTCGCTGCAAGAGAAGTCCACGGCCGAGAGCGTGCTGCGCAAGCCGGATGTCTACATCGCTCCGCTGGGCGCGGGCATGAACGCCGAAGCTGCCCGCCTGGCGCGGGAATTGCGGCGTCACGATCTGGTGGTGGAGCTGGGAGACGAAACTTTCCGCCTGAAGAAATCGTTCGAGACCGCGACCAAGGCGGGAGCGAAGTACATCCTGATCATCGGCGAGAATGAAGTGAAGGCAGATGCATTTGCCTTGAAGAATCTCTTGAGCGGCGAGCAGGTTTCGGTGGTGCGAGGAGAGTTGGCGCAGAAGATTCGTGGAGACGCGTCGGCTCTCTTGCCTAACAAGTAGAACTCGAAGCGCCATCGAGTCTGTCATCCTGAGCGTAGCAAGACGGTTCGCGAAGCGAACCGGCTCGCGGAGTCGAAGGATCCCTATCATCAGAATCGCGGCGGCGTAGAAAGGCGTTTGCTCGGCGGCGGTCGGTGGCCCGTCTGAATGAAAAGAGGACCCCCTAGGCCGGCAGGAACCAGATAAGCTGCAAGGGATCCTTCGACTGCGACTTGTCGTTCGCTTTGCGAACAACAAGCCTTCGCTCAGGATGACAATTGCACGCTCGGGTTTACCAACGTGGCGAAGACTTACCCAGAACTCGACGACGCTCTGACCCACTTCATCCAGGCGCAATCGGTGTTCTTCGTGGCGACCGCGCCGCTGGCCGCCGAAGGCCACGTCAACCTCTCACCCAAAGGGCTGGACACGTTCCGCATCCTCGGGCCCAAGACTGTCGCCTATCTCGACATTTTTGGCAGCGGCGTCGAGACCATCGCGCACCTGCGGGAAAACGGACGCATCGTCATCATGTTCTGCGCGTTTCAGGGGGCAACAAAAGTCTTGCGGCTCCACGGCCACGGACGCGTCGTCGAACCGCACGAACCAGGATTCGCCGAACTGCAGGTTCACTTTCCGGTCCAGGTCGGCACGCGTGCAATCATTGTGGTCGAACTCACGCGCATCAGTGACTCCTGCGGCTACGGCGTGCCGCTTCTCAAACTCGAGGCGGAGCGCCCGACTCTACCCGCCTGGTGCCGCAAGCGTGGAACCGAAGGACTGAAAATCTACCGGCAGGAAAAGAACCGCCAGAGTATCGACGGCTTGCCGGGAGTCGCGGAGCACGAGTAATGCCGGATAGAATACGACGACTGCATTTAGTCGAATCCAGCGTGATCGAATCAAATCTCAGTGGGCGGCAGGGGGAATAATGAATCGCAAGCACCGTTTAGCAGCAAGCGTCGTAGTGTGCCTGGTGGCGCTGTATCTGCCGAGCGCAGGCAATGCGCAAGCCTCCTCCACACCTGCGAAGCCGTTAACCCCGCTGGAGCAATCCGTGCTTGGCGCCGAGAAAAACTTTCTGGCCGCGGTCAAAAAAGGCGATCCCGCCTTTCTGAAGCGCACCTTCACCGACGATTATTTCTACGTTGGATTCGACGGCGAAGTCTCCGATCGCGACGACACTGTCGAAATGCTGGGTGACGGCGGCATGGATATATTGCCCTACAATTTCAAAGTGGTCGCCGAAGGCGACAATACGGCCATCGTCACCTACGACGTGGTTTTGCAAGTGCCGCCCACGGAAGATGAAGGCCCGCCGCCGCGCTACCAGCATTTCAGTTCACTGTGGGTAAAGCGCGCCGGAGAGTGGAAACTGAAATTCCAGCAAGCAACGCCGTCACACTGGGGCGACTGGTAAGGTACGAATTTCTTCGCGCTCTCTGCGGCTTTTCTTTGCGCTCTTTGCGGTTAAAGGCTTTGAGAGCTTTAGCAATAATGCAGTTGACGCAATTCGCGAATGCAGCGGGAAAACGACCCGAGCAGCGCCCAACTGTGAACTCCGCGCGAAGAATTGTTCCCCGCTAGTCGAACAGGTGCTGCACTACTTCGCAACCGGCATAGTCACATCCGTCAACGGAATTCCCAGCGTGCCAGCCGTGTTTGAATGCAGATCGTAGATGCCGGTGCGCAGGTACACATATTCCTTCGGCACATCGATCTCCTTGTGGATCTGAAGGCCCACCTGGTGCACGCTGGCCCAGAGCTTGGGGTCCAGGTTGACGTCGCCCCTGGTGACCACAAAGTTCAGCGGCTTGCCTTCGCGATCGTAGGCCAGCAGGACGATTTCAATGCTGCCGTGGCGGCCACCGTCGGACGTGGGATCGAGCTTGAGGTCTTGCGGAGCGATGGCGAAGTCCACACCGTAGCGGGTGAACGGTCCCTTGAGATCGGTATTGCTGCCGATGCGGGGCGCATCCGGCGCCGGTTGCGGGTCTGCGGGCAGCACCTTTATTTTGTATAGGATTTGAGAATAGTCGGGCAGATTCCGTCCCATCAGCATCAGCAACGGATCGGTGTCCGGTTTTTGCCCCGCGGCGAGCGCGGTTCCGAGGTCGTCGGCGAAGTATCCGCGGCGGTAGGCCAGCGTGTCTTTTCCCTTCAACAGCTTTACCTGGATGTGCCGGAATTTCCCATCCATCGTCGGATTGTTCGGGGAGTAGGCCAGCGAATAGTAGCGCGTGCCATTGTTCACCACGCGCGCCAGAGCATCGTTCAGTCCGTTGGTATTGTAGAAAGCCTGGCCGCCGGTATCCTTGGCCAGATCCTCCATGGCAACATGATTTGAATCGCGATCCGCCGCCCCGGTTTGCAGGTTCCGGACCTGATCCTGCATGGCCAACGACGGCCGTTTTTGTCCAATCTCGGTTGCGTTAGCCTGGAACGCCTCATCCGAAGCCAGCCCCTCGGCCGCGATGGGATAGAGCGCTACCTGACCGGCAGTAAGCAGGTCGGCAGTCTTCCGCATATCGTCCTCGAAGCTCGTCGTAACGGTAAACGGATCCACCTGGTCCGGGTTGGGAAGGATTCCCACGGGAAACGAACCAGAGAACCAGATCACGTTCTTGCGGCCGGGAACGCCGGAGAGATAGCGCGCCAGCTGCTGCAGGGCCTGCAGAGTAATCTCGACGCGTTGCTCCGTCTGGAAGGCAGCCGTATCGCTCAGGAACTGCTTCATGGCGTTGATGGGATCGACGGCCGCCATGGCCAGCGAGACTGGAGCTTGGGACGAGCCCGGTGCAGCCGAATTTTCGATCATGAAGTCGATCATGCGCTGGTCGGCTTCTTTTTCCACATCAGAGGGCAGCAGCGGTGACTGCTGCGGTCCGGCTGTCGCCTTGTTGAGAACCGCCAACAATTCCGAGGAATCGGTCGTGACCCCTTGCAGCATCCGCAATCGCGACGCCAGCGTAAAAATGGCGATGCGCGTGCCCGGAGGAATCGTCTTCAAATACCTGATCATCTGCGCATGCACGTAGGTCTGGTCGCGCGTGGGCGTGTTCAGAGCATCCAGCAGAAGCACGTTTACCGAGTCGGCCGTCTGCGTGAGCGGGTAATTGGTGTAAACGTGGGGCGGCAGAGTGGGCAACTTGATCTGCGTGGGCGGCGCACCGTGGTGCTCTTCGAAGGTAGAAATGGTCTGCGGCTTGCCATCCTCCAGCACTTCGAAGTCTTCCTTATGCAGGCCGGTAACGGCGTCCCCTTTACCGTTGGTCACCACCACGTCCACGAGTACCAGCCGGACCTTGCTTTCGATCGTGGGAACAGTCTTCCCGGAGCCAGAGGATGCGGCTTGGGAATGGAGCGCCAGGGGATGAAGCGGCACTACGGCGGACAGGAGCAGAACCGGCCAAAGCAAATGGCGCATGCGGCGTGGGTACATTGCCAACCTTCTTGATCTGAACCTTATCACAAGCACCTGCCTTCCTTGGAGCGCTTCTCGGCTTCCCGTACAATCTGGCTCGCATACAATCCGGCTCTCATAGGATTCGGAGTCGGCGGCAATCCGCGCGTTAAGTTTGGGAGGTGCATGACATGGCACAAGAGAATGGCTTGGTTCGAGTTCCCAGCCGCTATCCGGTCGAGGAGACTGTGCAGCGGCTGCAGACCACGTTCGCCGCCAAAGGCCTGCAAGTGTTCGCGCTGATCGACCACAGCGGCGAAGCTGCGAAGGTCGGTCTGAAGATGCGGCCTACGAAACTTCTCATCTTCGGCAGCCCGAAAGGTGGAACGCCGCTGATGGTTGCGTCTCCCAGCCTCGCCATTGACTTGCCGATGAAGGCGCTGGTTGCGGAGGACGAGACTGGCAAAGTCTGGCTTACCTACAACGACCCCGAATATCTCAAGGAACGCCACGGCGTGCCGGAAGACCTGATCAAGAATCTCGCGGGAGCCGGCCCACTGATGGAAAAGGCTGTGGAATAATGGGCAGCGGATGGGAGATCGAATGCAGAATGCAGATTTCAGAATGCAGATTTTAGATTTTAGATTTCAGATTTGACGCGAAGTGTCTTAAGGGTTTCAATCTGAAATCTAAAATCTACAATCTGAAATCGCGTCACACTGCCGTCACCGGAGGCTTTGTAGTGGAGAACTCCAACCTGGCCCGCGACCATCTGGCGAACGAGCGCACATTCCTGGCATGGATTCGCACGGCCGCGGCGATCGTCGTATTCGGCTTCGCGATCGGCCGTTTCTCACTGGCCATGCATCAGTTGACCGCGCTCACGGGTCATCCGGTGCGCACCGCTGGGTTGTCGGTGTGGCTGGGAGCGATTTCGATTGTCGCGGGCGTAGCCATGGCCGTGGCCGGGCTGGTGCGCTATCGCAGAGTCCGGGCGCAGTTGGACGCAGGGACGTTCGCGCCCGCGGGATTCGTGGTAGACCTGGTGACCCTGCTGGTGGTTCTGTTCGGGTTAGCGTTGGCGGCGTATTTGATCTACACACAGCAGAGTCTGGGATGATGCAAGCATTCCGGAGCGCGGGGACGTCGGTGCCGACAGGTTCGCTTTGCGTCCTCTGCGGCCTTCCTTTGCGTCCTTCGCGGTTAAAAGCTTTTAAGCCTTTAACCGCAAAGATCGCAAAGGGAATCCGCAGAGGACGCTGAGACAATCGTGCATCTCTAAGTTCCAGAGTCTTGGTAAGGGAGCGTCGCGAAGAAGAATGTCGTACGACGTGGGAAAAAACGATCTGGAAAAAGAAGCAGCCGCGCGAGCCAGCTTGCGGTTCGTGCAAGACGGCCAAGTTGTCGGCCTGGGTACGGGGTCGACCGCGGCTTTCTTCATCAAGCTGCTGGGGGAGCGCGTCAAGAATGGACTGAAAGTGCGAGGCATTCCAACGTCCGAGCGCTCGCGCGCGTTGGCGATGGGCCTGGGGATTCCGCTAACCACGCTGGACGAATGCCAGGACATCGCCGTCACCGTCGACGGAGCCGACGAAGTCGATCCGCAGCTGCGGCTGATCAAAGGCGGCGGCGGAGCGCTGCTGCGGGAGAAAATTGTGGCTTCGGCGACCCGACAGCTGGTGATTGTGGCCGACGCTTCGAAGCAGGTAAAGCGTCTGGGAAAGTTTCCCCTACCGGTGGAGGTAATCAAGTTCGCCCAGCAGTTGGTCGCCAAAGAGATCCGAGCGCTGGGTGCGCGGGTTGACTTGAGACTGGGCACAGATGGCAAGCCTTTCATCACCGACGAGAACAATCACATCCTAGATTGCAACTTCGGAGAAATCGCCGACGTGGATGGCTTGGCCAGAAAACTCAGCGATATGCCGGGAGTGGTGGAGCATGGCCTGTTCATCGGCATGGCCAGCGTGGTGCTGTTTGCCAGAGGGACTGAGATTGTAGAACTCCGGCGCGGAACGTGAGAAAACCGATTTCACCACTGAGACACGGAGGCACGGAGACACGGAGACACGGAGACACGGAGACACGGAGACACGGAGACACGGAGAAGAATAATTCCCAGAAAAAGGCAACTCCCAAGATTTTTTTATAAAAGGTTTTCTCCGTGGCTCCGTGCCTCCGTGGTGAATTATTCTTTTGTGATTCTTCGCGAACCCATGAGGTGAGATGGCGGCAGGAGCACAAGCCCGGAGTTGGGACAAACCGTCGCGCCGGCGTGTGCCGCGCTACGGCGTGCAGGCGCCGCTGGACGTCACCATGCTGCGCTCCGGCATTCCCGACACGGTTCCGGGACGCTCGCTGAATTTGTGCGAGCGCGGGCTCGGGGCGGTGCTGGCGGGCGAAATGATTCCCGGCGAAACGGTCGGAGTGGAAGTGCACCTGCCAACCGCGCCAGAGCCCTTGCGAGCCCGCGCTCTGGTGCGTTATCAGGATCACCTGCGCTGTGGCCTCGAGTTCGTGGGACTCTCCGCGGCACAGCAGGCCGCCATTCGCGACTGGGCCGAACTGTCCAAGGCCGCAGCCGAGCCGGAGCCGGCTTTGATCAAACCGGCCAACGTCGCCGGCAAGGGCAGCGAGCGTGATAAGACGGATACTTCCGGCCCACGCGTGCCCGGCGGACCAGGTGGTCCGGGCGAACCAGGCAAGAAACGGCGCGGCGCGTGGATTGCTCTGCTGATCGTGGCCGCAATTCTCGGAGCCGCTTTCTGGTGGCGCTGGAATCGCGGCTGGGAGGAATTGGAGTCCGGGTTGCCGAATCACGCGGCCAAGGGTGCGGCGCCCCAGGCCGTGGCCCCCGAGGTTCAGGTTCCCGCCGAGGAGATGCAGAAATTGCTGGTCCACAAAGTCGACCCGGAATATCCCGCGGCGGCGCGGCAGGAAAAGCTGCAAGGCGTGATTCTGCTCGATGTGGTGGTGGGCCGGGACGGCTCGGTGCTCGAAACGCGCGCCCTGAACGGTCCGGATGTTCTCGCGCAAGCCGCGATGGAAGCGCTGCGCTGGTGGAAGTTCGAACCCTACCGCGTGCAAGGAAAACCCGCCGTGGTGGAAACTACCGTCGCGGTGGAGTTCAAGCTTTAGGGCTTTAGGGCTTTTGGCTTTTGGCTCTCAGCTCTCAGCTGGATCCTACAGCCCTTGTCATCCCGACAGCCGCGTTTTTCGTCGCGGCGGAGGAGCCCGCCCTGAGCGAAGCCGAAGGAATCTCAGTCTTCTCTGCTGCCGCGCGCTAGCCTCCGCGAGGAAGACTCTCAACACAGGAAATCGCACCACTCCGCTGATTTCATTCTCGCCTCAGTGTTATCAGCAACTTGCAGCTAAGTCGTTGATTCCACAGAAACGCGCTTTGGTGGGAGGCGATTCTGGACCGTGGATTCCCGAAACGGACTTCGGGTCGTCATGTGACTCGATCGTCGATGCTGGAGCCGTCAGCGCTTCGGCAAATAGCATCCTGACGTGTGACCATGACCAAGAAATCCACAGGGCGCGTCGTCAGGCTCGACCTGTTTTCAACAACTTAGCCGCAAGTTATTGATAACGCTGGAGGCGCGAATAGACCAGCGTGGTGCGATTTTCTCCGTCGACGGTCTTCCTGGCGGAGGTTGGCGCGCGGCAGCGGTTAAGACTGAGATTCCTTCGGCTTCGCTCAGGACGGGCTCCTCCGCCGCGATGAAACACGCGGCTGCCGGGATGACAATGGTTTTAGATTTATCTGAGAACTAAGAACTAAGAACTGAGAACTGAGAACTGGCAATTGGAACTGTTTCTGCGGAGCTTACTTTGCCTGAGGACGGGGCTTGCGCAGGGCATCGAGCACGATGATGCCGCTGATGGCAAAGCAGACCACCGCTCCCAAAGCAGTCACCAGCAGAAAAGCGAAGTTGAGGCGGAACACGTCCGCGATCACGGCGACGATAGCGGAGATCACTCCCAGAGCGTTGAGCCATATCGGCGCACGCACCGACGCAGGAAGATCTTGCCGCAGACGAAGTTGCAGCAACAAAGCAGCCAGCCCGATCGCCGCGACCACCACTAGCGCGATGGGACTGCGAAACGCGCCTCGCCCGGTGTAGATCACCACCAGAGCCAGCGCGAGCAGCAGCAAGCCGGCCGCGAGGATAGCTGGCCGGCGGGACTTGGCGCTCGGCAACGGGTTGGAAGCGGCGTTAGGCACTGGAATTCCGTTGCGAGAGTTATACAGGGCTGGACGAGCGCTTTCAAATACGGGAGTGAGAGGGGTTTGTCGCGGATGGGACATGCAACCGCGGGGAAGTTGCGGCGAGGACTCCGGATTCCCTGGTCGCGCTGTCGGGCTTCGCCCGGCCGGACAGCCGGGGCGGCTGTCCCCACATGAGATGGGGAGGGTATGGCGTCACTCTTCGTGGCGGGGGTCGCCGTGGTTCACGGCGTAGAGGACTAACTCCACTCGGCTGGAGATGCCGAGCTTCTCGAATATCCGGAAAAGATATTTCTTCACGGTGTGCTCGCTGAGATTGAGCTCGACGGCGATGGGGCGGTTGGGCAGGCCTTCGACGACGAGCGCGACTACCTGCTCCTCGCGCGGGGTGAGAAGTGGATCTCCCTGGGCGTTGAGCACGCGCAATGCGGGAGCCTCCACGATCAGGTCGATCAGGAAGCTGAGCTGCTCGGAATCGGCCCAGATCTGGCCGATGGCGACGCGTTGAATGCATTTGCACAGCGAACGCAGAGTGGCATCGGTGATGCAAAAAATGCCGCGGACGCCGCAGCGAAAGGCGCTGACCACGAGTTCCCGATCGGTGGACTCGGAAAGCAACACCTTCACCACTTCAGGATGAGAAAAGTGAAAGCGGCGCAGTGTGGCCATGTTGACTGCCAGGCTGTCGGACGGGCTCAGCGCGAACAGGGCCACCTGGATTGGGCCGGCGGCAACAGTTTGCAAAATGGATTCGGTCTCCATCCGGCAAGTGGCGATGCGGAACTCCGGGCGGCGGCGCAAAGCATTGGTGAGCAAACGCGCCTGCATGCGATTGGAGTCCGCGACGAGGACGCACAGGACGTCCGCCGTGGCGGATGGTGAACTCATACCGGGTCTCCCAACTACTTTCCATGTTGCAGCGATTGTAGGGAGACGTATCAAGCAATCACAAGGACATGCACAACTATATTTCGTGCGCGCTACCAAAATGGGAATGCAGCGTTCCGTGCAGCAAGTTCGCGGGTTGATTGGCAATAGCTGTGGAGAACTTGGGCTGCGGAGAACGCGAGGAACAGTCGGAGATGGTTTTTAATCCGCTGACGCAGAGCTGTATGGGCGCGCGGATTTGGCGCGGTTGCGGCCGTCACGGGCGGAAATCTGCGGGACGAGCCTTGACGATCAGAAGCGAGCAATTGTGTGAGATGGCAAACATGCAAGTCTACTTTTGTGGGTAGGCCAAGTATGTCCTGCGTGGAAGGGACCGCAGGCGATCCCGGCGGACGAACGTACACAAGTACAACGGTTTACATGCAATTCCTGATTCGGGGCAATGTCCTCTTTAGTAGACAACACTTCCCATGTCTTGTGGATGCAGCAGCGACGAGTTAGTTTGCGAACACAGGAGAAATGCCAGGTGCGGAAACTGTGAGCGAACGAAAACAGGGCGCAGCCAAACGGCCGAAAACAAATATGAAGCGCCTTTTCCAATTCGTCCGTTTCACGGCAGCCGCGCTGCTGGTGCTGCAATCTGGCCTGGCGGCCTTCGCACAGGGAGAAAAGTCTCTGGGCGGAGATAAGGAGACTTCCCAGTCCTGTTTGACCGGAGCAGGAACGGGGAGCTGTGCGACCACCGCCACAAAAACCGGAAAAGCGGGCGGACTGGGAAACCCCTGGCTCGGGGAGCGCCGTCCGCTTTACCGGCTACATCCCAGCGATGCCGTCGACGTGAGTTTCACTCTTGCGCCGGAGTTCAACCAGACCCTGACTTTGCAGCCCGATGGCTACGTCGCGTTGAAAGACGCGGGCACGGTGTATGCGCAAGGCTTAACCATTCCTGAGTTCAAGGAAGCAGTGCAGCAGGCATACCGGGGATATCTGCACGATCCGGAGGTGGGCGTGGCGCTGAAGGACTTTGAGCACCCTTACTTCATCGTGGGCGGCCAGGTGGGGCATCCCGGGAAATATGAATTGCGTTCGGACGTCACCGTGGCGGAGGCAGTGGCCATTGCGGGCGGGCTGGCGCCGGCGGCGAAACATTCACAGGTGATTGTGTTCCGGCGGGTGAATGACGATCTCGTGGAAACGCGGGTGGTGGACCTGAAAAAAATGCTGAAGGAGAAAAACTTACGGGAGGATGTCCACCTGCGCCCGGGAGACTTGGTGTTTGTGCCGCAGAATTTCATTTCGAAGATCGAACAGTTTGTGACCCGGCCGACGATGGGGATGTACTTGAGCCCGACACAGTTTTGAGAAGAGGCTGGCGCTCCACAGCAGAGAAGACCGAGATCCCTCCGTCGCGAAGAAAAACGCGACGTTCGGGATGACAAGTCGGATTGGATCGCATGGACTTGAATCGCATGGACAGTAACCACGATCACGGAATTCCCGCCGAGATGCAGAGGGCATCTTCATTGCCCTCGCCGACACCGACGGCGCGCGAAGTGGCGATGGTTCTGTTCCGGCAGCGCAAGGTGTTCGTGGGCGCAATGGGAGTTGTGCTGGCGGCGGCGGTTTTCTATTTGGTAGCGGGAGCACGGTATCAAACCCGCCTGCAGGTTCTGGTGGGGCGGGAGCGGGCGGATACTCCGGTCACGGCGCAGGAGAACGCGCCGGTGGACCTGACACGGCTGGCCCTTACGGAAGAGGAATTGAATTCCGAAGTAGAGCTGCTGAAGGACGACGAAGTGATGCGCAAGGTGGTGGAGGCCACTGATTTGGCGAAGCCCGACTGGACGCGTTTTTTGAGGCCGGGAGAAGGCCATCCCGCGCGCGTGGAGCGAGCAGCGCGTCGGTTGGCCAAGAAGCTGGAAATTGAATCGGTGAAGAAGACCAACCTGATCGCGGTGAAGTATTCGTCGGCCGATCCGGAGCAGGGCGCGAGGGTGTTGCAGGCGCTGGCTCAGGCCTACATCGAAAAGCATAAAGAGGTGCACCGGCCTACGGGCGAGCTCCGTTTCTTTGAGCAACAGACGGTCGAGTCGCGGCGGCAACTGGAAGACGCGGAACAAAACCTGCTTCAGTTCACGGAGAGCCATGCGGTGGTGGTTGCGTCCCAGCAGCGCGATCTGGATCTGGTAAAGCTGAGCGACGCGGACGCCAGCCAGCGGCAAACGCAGATTTCCATCGCGGAGACTCGACAGCGCGTCCAGGAATTGAAGAAGCAGCTGGCCACGCTGTCGGAGCGCACGACTACTGAAATGAGAACTGCTGACAATCCGGAACTGGTGGGGTCGCTGAAGGCACGGCTGCTGGAACAGGAGTTAAAGCGAACCGAATTGCTGACCAAGTTCGAGCCCAGCCACCGGCTGGTGAAGGAAGCAGACGAGAAAATCGCGGAGACCAAGGCAGCGATTGCGGTGGAAGCAGCGAATCCGCTGCGCGATGAGACCACGGACAAAGACAAGAACTACGAGTGGGCGAAGAGCGAATTGCAGCACGAGCAGGTGGGGCTGGAGGGATTGGAGGCGAAAGCGTCGGCGACGGCCGTGCAGGTGGCTGCCTACCAGACCCGGGCGCAGCAAATGGGCGCGGACGCGATTGCACAGGACGACCTGGCCAGCACGGAAAAGGCGGCAGAGGAAAGTTATCTCCTTTACATCAAGAAGCGCGAGGAAGCGCGCATGGGCGATGCGCTGGATGAGCGCGGCATTGTGAATGTTGCGATTGCCGAGCAGCCGGTGGTGGCGGCGCTGCCGCTATGGTCGGCCTGGGTAGTGCTGGCGGCGGGGCTGGTGGCGGGTGGGGTCGCGGGGACAGCGGCGGCGTTTGCGGCCGATCATCTGGACCCGGCTTTCCGCACGCCGGAAGAAGTGCTGGCGTATCTGGGAACTCCGGTGCTGGCCTCGCTGCCACGAAAAACGGCGGACCGGCGGTTTCTGGCCTAACGAACGGAATGAAAGAAGAGACGAAAGGGTGAAGGCATGAAGCTGGATATTTTGCAATCTTCGGAAATGGTGGAACCCCGGACGCCCTCGTCCGGGAGCGCAGCCGGGCTTCGCCCAGACCGGATGGACGAGGCGTCCGTCGCTCCATCGGCGGAAGAGAAGACGCAGCAGGATGATGGTGCTGGGCAGGTCAGTCCAGCTCCTCTTCAGGCAAGGCACGAGGCCGCTGCCGGGAAATGGATTTGGAATCCGGATGGTTTCGCGCGGGAGCAGTTGCGCGGGCTGGTGCAGCGAATATTTTTCTCGCAGGCCACCGTCCGGATGAGGCAGGTGGTGATCAGCGCCGCGGAGTCGCGGACCGATATTTCCGGCATCTGCCTGCAAGTGGGGGAGATTCTTTCGCAGGAAACGTCAGCGAGCGTTGTGGTTGTGGCTGGGGACCACTCGGGTTCGTCGGCTGTTTCGTCGATTGGTTCGTCGGGCAGTGACGGACAGGTCCCGGATAGTCCAAGGCGCGAGGCCCTGGCGACTCGTGTGCGCGGCAATTTGTGGCTGACTCCGGGCCTTCGCCGGAGAGACCCAGCGGGAAGCGCTGATGGAGAAGTCACGAGGAATGTACGGCGGGAAATGATCAGCAGCACGGCGTGGTACTCGCGGCTGTGCGATTTTCGGCGGGAGTTTGAGTATTCGATATTGGAAGGGCCGGCGGCGGGGGAATCCAGTGATTCGGCAATCGCGGCGCAGGTGGCGGACGGGATGATTCTGGTGTTGACAGCACACGGAACGCGCCGGGCTACGGTCCACCGGATTCAGGAGACGCTGAAATCGACCCAGACGCATCTGCTGGGGACCATTCTGGCGGAGCGAAGGTTTCCGATTCCGGAGGGAATTTACCGGCGTCTGTGAGGGCAAACCAAACCCAAAATCAAAAACCTCACCACAGAGGTCACAGAGAACACAGGGTTGAACGCGGTCGCGCACAGACGCGAATGAGCCAGGAGCTGGTTTTGAAATGTCTTCTCCCCAATTAAATCCCAGTCCGCGACAACCCCAAACCGATGATTGGGCCGCACGGCTGATTCCCGGAGCTGCGGGGGTTTTTCGCAGAGGCACGAAAAAGCCCTCCTTGCGGGTGGGGGCGAACCTTCAACCGTTGGCAGCGAGGGTAAGAACATCTCTGCGAAGCGCGTCGCCGGAAAATCAATTTGCGGTTTTGCCCGCGGAAGGGTTTCAGGCACCCTGGGTGGGACGCGGCCTGAGCGCGATAGCAGCAGACTTTGCGTTGGTGGGAGTGAGTTGGCTGCTGGTGGCTGCCGTTTTCGTGCAGCTTCACCGGGTGTTCGCGCACGTGCGGCTGTTCGAACAGGCGGCAGAGTCGGCTGGACGCCAGGTATTGGGCGTCGCGCTGCTGCACGCGACGCTCATTACTTTGATTTGCCATTCACGGGGGCTCTACGCAGGGAGCAGCGCACTGCGGCGACAGGCGGCCGATCTGGGCGAGGCCACGATTTGGGCAACGGTGATCCTCTGCTTTGCGATCCGGCTCCTGGGGGTTTCCGCGATCTCGGGCAGTGAAATTTGCGCTGCGGGTGCACTGCATTTCACGGCTCTGCTGGCCGGAAGGAAGGGAAGCCACAAGAAGGGACAGATCAGCAGCAAAGCAGGACTGCAGCCTCGGAATACGCTGATCGTGGGCGCGGGGCCTGTAGGACGCCGAGTGGCCGCGAATGTGGAGGCCCATCCGGAATCAGGCCGGGCGCTTTGCGGATTTCTGGACGACGATCTGCCGCTCGGGAACAGGGTGATTGGGCGGGTGAGCAGCCTGGCACGGCTGGCACGAACCGGATTCGTGGATGAAGTGATCCTGGCGGCGCCCCACGATCGCGAAGCGACCCTGCGCGTGCTGCAGGAAGCGCGGCGGCTTCGCCTGGACGTGAAGTTAGTGCCGGACCTGTTCGGATTCAGCCCGGAGAGGAGCGAGGTGGAGCGAATCGGAGACCTGCCGGCGATCTGCCTGTATCAGGAACCTTCGCCGGCGGTGGGACTCTTCGTAAAGTGCATATTGGACACGGCTGGCGCGGCGGTTGCATTGGTGATCCTGAGCCCGCTCCTAGGGCTGATTGCGGCGCTAATCAAAACAAGTTCAACAGGACCAGTGCTTTACGCGGCACAGCGAGCCGGACACAAAGGCAGACTTTTCCGCTGTTACAAGTTCCGGACGATGGTGAGTAATGCCGACGACCTGAAGCTGAGTCTGCGGCGGCGGAACGAGAGGTCGGGACCGATCTTCAAGATCAGCGGTGATCCACGGATTACGAAGCTGGGGCACATTCTGCGGCGGTACAGCCTGGATGAACTGCCGCAGCTATGGAACGTGCTGAAGGGGGAGATGAGCCTGGTGGGGCCGCGTCCGCATCCGCTGGATGATTTTGCCGGGTACGAGATTGAACACCTGGCACGGCTCGACGTGACGCCTGGAATCACGGGACTTTGGCAGGTCACGGCGCGGCGGGATCCTTCATTTCAGCGGGGGATGGACTTGGACCGGGAGTACATCCAGACATGGAGCCTGGCGCAGGACTTCCGCATTCTCTTTCGCACTTTTCGCGCCTGCATCGAGGGAAGCGGAGACTGATGGAAGCTGTTTCGGTTCGAGAACGAACTCGGGGCAAATGGGCGGCCGGCGCCGGAGCGCCTTTGGTGGCGGCTCTGCTGAAGCCTGTGCAGGTGCTGATGGCGGCGCCTTCCATGCTGTTTCTGGCGGCGTTGGCGGCCATGCTGCTAAGGCATCCGGATGTGCCGTTTTACGCGATTGACCGCGTGGCTTTCGGACTACTGGTGTCGGGCGTCGTGGCGCGGGCGATTGTGCTTCGGCAACGGCTGTTTGTCATGGAGCGAGCTTCATGGCCCATGGTTGGGCTCACCGCGCTGGCTGTGGCGAGCGTTGCGGGACAGCCGTTCGATAACGAGACTTGGTCGTTGCTGGCGGCGAAGTTTCTGGTGCCGTTCATGCTGTTTCACTTGGCCAGACTGGTCTTTCAGGAGGAACGGTCGCTGCGGCAGTTCGAAATATTCGCACTCGCGGTGCTCGCCTATTTGAGTTCTACGGCGATCGCATTTCTGGTGGGCGCGAAGGAACTCATTTTTCCGAGCTTCATTCTGGATCCTAGCTTGGGTCATCACGCGGACCGCGCACGCGGGCCGTTGCTGCAGGCTGTGGCTAATGGAGTTTCGCTCAACATGCTGGGACTGCTGGCATGGCACGCCTTCCGGCGCGGGCGATTCCGCGGACTGAAGGCTTGGCTGCTGCTGGCCTCGGTGCCGGTGGCGGTTTTGGCCACGATGACGCGGGCCGTGTGGCTTTCGTTTGTCGGGACGATTCTGGTGGTGATCGTGCGATTCCGGAGCGGGGGTTGGTGGCGGGCTGCAATTGCCCTGGCGCTGGTGGGGAGCGCGGGCGTGCTTTGGGTGCTGTGCAACCCCGACCTGGAAAGCACGATTGCGGAACGCTTTGAAGAAAGAGGACCGGTAGATTTCCGCGAAGCAGTTTATGCCGGGGGTTGGCAGATGTTCCTGGAGCGTCCGCTTACGGGGTGGGGCATAAACCAGATGCCGGTCGAACTGGCGCGTCATGTCAGTGGATACAAGGAGAAGGTCCTCTATCCACACAATACTTATCTCGAATTACTGGTGGAACACGGGGTGGCGGGGTTGTCGCTTTATCTGTGGCTGATGTGGGAGATCTGGCGCCTGAGGCGAGGGTGTATTCCTCGCGGGGAACGGAGCGGCTTTCTTGACGGGCAGTTCCACATGCTGTGGCCAATCCTTCTCGCGGTGTATTGGGTGAATGCGGCGCTGGTGGTGATGAATTACCAGTTCGTGAATGGACTTCTCTTCACGATGGCGGGAATGCTGGCAGCACAGCATAGGAGAGCGTCGGCGGAAGCTCGGATGGAAGCACGGGCTGAAGGGTGGACCGGAGCATGATGACCGTCGCTTATCTCGCGAATCAATTCCCTTCCCCGGTCGAGCCTTACGTGGTGGACGAGATCGAAGAATTGCGGCGCCGCGGGGTCGATGTGATTGCGGGGAGTGTGCGAAGGCCAGATAAGCGCGCGCGGGTGAGCTGTGCGGCGGAGCGTGATTCGGACTCTGTAGGTATGGAAACGATAGTTCTGCAGGCGGTGCCAGTCATCCTGATGGTAGAAGCGGCGTGGTTGTGCTTGCGGCGGTGGCGGCGGATCGCTGGCCTGCTGCGGCGCGTGATTTTGCAAGGGCAGGAATCGTTCGTGCAGCGGGGGAAAGCTTTGCTGCACACGTGGCTGGGAGCTTGCTACGCGCTGCGGTTAGAGAAGCGGGCGGCGGAGCGCATCCACGTGCAACATATTCATGTGCACCACGGATACTTTGGCGCATGGGTCGCGATGGTCGCGGCGCGGTTGCTGAACGGGAGCTACAGCATGACGCTGCACGGATCGGACCTGCTGACGGGGGCGGCTTATCTCGACACCAAGCTGAAGAACTGCCGCTTCTGTGTGACGATTTCGGAATATAACCGGCGCTACATTCTTGAGCATTATTCGACCATCGAAGCAGGAAGGGTCGTTGTGGCCAGGCTGGGGGTGGATGTACCCGAGCCTGGGCTCTTCTCCGCAGAAGCGCTCCAGTCCTCAATATTCGAGGGGTCAATTGTCCGGAGTTTTGGCGATTCGCAGTCAGATTCGCGGCTCCGACTGCTGGCGGTGGGACGGTTGCATGCGGTGAAGGATCACGCGTTTCTTCTGCGCGCCTGCGTTCAGCTTCGCCAGCGAGGCCTGGACTTTCAGTGCGAGATTGCGGGCGAGGGTCCGGAGCGGGGCAACCTGGAACGGCTGATTCTGGAATACGGGCTGGAAGAGAGAGTTCGCCTGCTCGGCCACGTCCCCCACGAGCGGCAGGACTCGCTGTATCGGAAGGCAGATGTTGTGGTGCTGACGAGCCGAAGCGAGGGCATCCCGCTGGTGCTGATGGAGGCAATGGCGCGGGGAAAAATCGTGGTGGCGCCGGCGATTACGGGCATCCCTGAGCTGGTGGTGGCGGAGCGGACTGGATTCCTTTACGAGCCAGGATCGGTGGAGGACTTTGTGCGGCGGGTTCTTTGGATTTATTCGCTGATCTCGGCCGGCGAACTCACGGGAGATTCCCCACGTGTTCCTGGTGCGGGCCAACTCGACCGCGTGCGTCTCGACAGGATGCGTCTTGAAAGGGTAAGTCAGCGGGCGAGAGAGCAGGTTCGCCTCCACTTCAACCGCAGGAAGAATCTGGAATTATTCGGCGATGTTTTTCTGCAGCGAATCTTTCTGAAGCAAATCTTTCCGGAGCAAATTCTTCCCCTGCGACAGCATTCCGGAGCAAATCGCCGGATGGCGTGAGAACTCACCCCATGAGGATCCTCTATTGCAACAAATATAACTATCCCTTCAGCGGCACCGAAGTTTACCTGTTTGAGTTGATGGAGCTGATGCGGACGCAAGGCCACGAGGTGGCGCTGTTCTCGATGGCTGATGAGCGGGGCGAGGCCACGCCGTACGATCACAATTTTGTTCCGCATATCGAGTTCGACCGGGACGCGGGACTGACGGAGAAGTTGCGGCTGGCGGCGCACGCGGTTTATTCGCAAGAAGCACGACTGCGGATGCGAGCCATGATCGAGGAATTCCAGCCCGACGTGGCGCATGTTCGGAACATTTATCACCATCTTTCGCCGTCGATTCTTTGGGAGCTGAAAGCTCGGGGCGTCCCGGTGGTCTACCACATCAACGATTTCAAGCTTTTGTGTCCGGCCTACAACCTGGTGCGTCAAGGGGAAGTCTGTGAAGACTGCCGAGGGGGAGCATTTTGGCGCGTGCTGGGGTCGGATTGCTATCCCGGGCTGGGAGCGCGGACGGCGTTGATGATAGAAGCCTACGTTCAGCGAGGGTTGGGAACGTATGAGAAGTGTGTGGACCTTTTTCTTGCGCCCAGCCAGTTTGTGCGCGACAAGTTCGCGGAACAGAAATGGGACACCGGGAAGTTCAGAGTGCTGCCGCATTTCCAGGTCGCCGAGGCTGCGATTGAACCGCCGGCGGAAAGGAACGCTCCGTTGCTTTATTTCGGAAGATTGTCTGCGGAGAAAGGCGTGAGCGATCTGTTGCGGGCGATGCAGCGATTGCCCGAGCGTCGGCTGGTAGTGGCGGGCGATGGTCCGCAGGGCGGCGAGTTGAAGGCGCTGGCAGCAACGCTGGGGCTGACTAACGTGGGATTTGTTGGACACGTGCGGGGTGCGGAACTGGACGCGATGATTGCGCGGTCATGCTTCACGGTGCTGCCCTCGCACGCATATGAAACGCTGGGTAAGAGCATCCTCGAATCGTATGCCAGGGCGCGTGCGGTGGTGGCTTCGGATCTGGGATCGCGGCGGGAATTGGTGCGGGAAGGCGAGACTGGACTCTTGTATCCGGTGGGCGATGTGGGGCAACTGACGGCGGCGATCGTGTCGCTTTCCGAACCGGAGTCGGCGAAGAGGATGGGACTTGCGGGCTGGCAGCTGGTGAAGAAGCGGTACACGCCGGAGGAGCACTATCGGACTCTGTTCGGGCTGTATGAGGAGCTTATGGCGACGAAACGCAACCCAGAGGTTAGCTCGACAAGTGCCGGTCGCCGGGGGTTCTTGCGGAGCCCGGCTGAATCGGCGGTTCCCAGGGAGGTTGTCGCGGAGTTCCCGAAGCGGCGACTGCGCGTGGCGTTCATCGGCGGACGCGGGGTGGTTTCGAAATACAGCGGCATCGAGAGTTACTACGAGGAAGTGGGCGGACGTTTAGCGGAGATGGGACATGAAGTCACGGTGTATTGCCGCAGCTATTTCACACCGCCGCTCAAGAAGTTCCTGGGCATGAGGGTGGTCCGGTTACCGACGATACGGTCTAAACATCTGGAGACCGTGGTGCACACCGCGCTGAGCACGGCTCACGCGCTGACGCAAAATTATGACGTTGTGCACTATCACACCCTGGGGCCGGCACTGTTCTCTGGGTTTCCACGATGGTTCGGGAAGAAGACGCTGGTCACGGTGCAGGGGCTCGATTGGCAGCGGGGGAAATGGGGACGGCTGGCGGCTTTCGTGTTGCGACTGGGCGAGCGGGCATCGGTGGGTTTGCCGAACGGGACTATGGTAGTGTCGCGGACTTTGCACCAGCGCTACCGAGAGCAACATGGTGTGGATTCCTTCTATGTGCCGAATGGGGCCACGTTGCGCAGAAAGCGCGAGCCGCGAAGGATGGTCGACTGGGGGCTGACGCCCGGGAAATACATTCTGTTTCTCGGAAGGTTTTCGCCAGAGAAGGGATGCCATTTGCTGGTGGAAGCCTACGAGCGGCTGAGGACAGATGTGAAACTGGTGATGGCGGGGGCGTCGAGTTACTGCGACGATTACAGCCGGGAGTTGCGGACTCATGCCAGCGATCAAATCAAAATTCTGGATTGGGTCTCGGGTGAGTCGCTCGATGAATTGCTGACGAATGCCATGTTGTTCGTGCTGCCGTCGGAGATGGAAGGCTTATCGCTCGCGCTGCTCGATGCGATGGGGGCCGGGCTGTGCGTCCTGGCCAGTGACGTCCCGGAGAATCGCGAAGTAGTGATGGATGCGGGATACACTTTTCGTCGGGGCGATGCCGGCGACCTGGCTGACCGATTGAGCTTCCTGATTGCCAATCCGGCGGTGCGCGAGGCAGCGGGACGCGCCGCGAAGGCGCGGGTTCTTGAGCATTATCTGTGGCCGAAGATTGCCGGGGAGATCGAGCGGACTTACTTCCAGGTGCTGGGTTGGGAGCAAGCAAAGATGGCGAAGAAACCGAGTCTGGGCACGAAAGACGCGGACAAAATGGTTGTGCGGCGAGTTGGTTAGCGGGTGGAGTCGAAGATATCGGACTGGGCAGCTTAGCCGAAAGATAAAGTGCTTTCTTAAACAGGACGGGCTATGCCCCGTCCTTTTTTATTACAATTAGTAATTCATGCGAAATGTCATCCTGGTCACTGGCGGGGCGGGGTTTATCGGGTCCAACTTCATCCTGCAGCAACTGGATGCGGAGGCGGCCACTTCGCTGGTCAACCTCGACAAGCTCACCTACGCTGGAAACCTGCACAATCTTGAGGCGGTGGCGACGGATCGCCGTTACGAATTTGTGCACGGCGATATTGGTGACCGCGGGCTGGTCCGGCAGTTGCTGGAGAAGCATCAGCCGTCTGCGATTGTGCACTTCGCGGCGGAAAGCCACGTGGACCGTTCGATCCGCGGGCCCGACGATTTTATTCGTACGAACGTGGACGGGACGTTCGCTCTGCTGGAAGAAGTGCGCGCTTACTGGGCGAGCCTGAGCGGCGACGAGAGCAAGCGCTTCAGATTCCTGCATGTTTCGACTGATGAGGTTTACGGATCGCTGGGCCCGCACGATCCGCCGTTCTCCGAGACTACGGCGTATGCGCCGAACAGCCCTTACTCGGCGTCGAAGGCGGCGTCCGATCATTTGGTGCGGGCCTATCACCACACCTACGGGCTGCCGACGCTCACGACAAATTGCTCCAATAATTACGGGAGGTTTCAGTTTCCGGAGAAGCTGATTCCCCTGATGATTTTGAACGCGCGCGATGGCAAGCCGTTGCCGGTGTATGGCGATGGGCTGAATGTGCGGGACTGGATTTACGTGGCGGACCATTGCGAGGCGATTGCCCTGGTGCTGGCACGGGGAACTCCCGGAGAGACTTACAACGTCGGCGGCTGGAATGAGAGGCCCAACCTGGAGATCGTGCAGGCGGTCTGCGACATCGTGGATGAAATGGCGCCGCGGGCGGGAGGGTCGCGGCGAGAACTGATCACGTTTGTGAAGGACCGTCCGGGACACGACCGGCGCTATGCCATGGACGCGCGGAAGATTGAACGCGAACTGGGTTGGCGGCCGAAGGAAACTTTTGAAACCGGAATTCGCAAGACGATTCGCTGGTATCTTGAGCATGAGGAGTGGGTGAGAGACGTGACCAGCGGAAGCTACCGGCAGTGGATTTCGACGCACTATTCGGTTTGAATCCGGTCGGTTTGGACTCCAAAAGCTAGATCATGAAAACGAGCGTGCACCACAAAGGCATCATACTGGCGGGCGGATCGGGCACGCGTCTTTATCCGGTGACGCACGCCATGGGGAAAAGCCTGTTGCCGGTTTACAACAAGCCCATGGTTTATTACCCACTGTGCACGCTGATGCTGGCGGGGATTCGGGAAATACTTGTAATTTCGACACCGGAAGATGTTCCGAAATTCAAAACTCTGTTGGGAGATGGCAGCCAGTATGGGATACACCTGCAATATCAGGTGCAGGCGAAACCGGAGGGAATTGCGCAGGCGTTCGTGCTGGGCGAATCGTTTCTTGACGGCAGTGCGTGCGCGTTGATCCTTGGCGACAATATTTTCTACGGACATGATTTCGCGAAGGACCTGCGCGAGGCTGCGCGGATGGAGCGCGGAGCGCGTGTGTTCGCTTACGGAGTGCACGATCCGGAGCGGTATGGTGTGGTGGAGTTTGATGGCAACGGGAAGGCGTTGAGTATTGAGGAAAAACCAAAGCATCCCAAGTCGCGCTATGCCGTCACCGGGCTTTATTTTTATGACAAACAGGTGGTGAAGGTTGCCAAGTCGCTGAAGCCGAGTGCGCGCGGAGAGCTGGAGATCACCGACGTCAACAAGGCCTATATGGAAAAAGGCAATCTGGAAGTGGTCGTGCTGGGGCGTGGCATGGCGTGGCTGGACACGGGCACGCACGAATCACTGCTGGAGGCTTCGCTCTATATCCAGGCGATTGAAAAGCGGCAGGGACTGATGGTGGCGTGTCCGGAGGAGATCGCGTACCGCTCCGGCTACATCACGGCGGAGCAGGTGGAGAAGATTGGGAATTCGATGAAGAACAACAGCTACGGCGTGTATTTGCTGCAGATGTTGCGGGAGAAAGTGTTTTAAGCAAAATGAATCTGGGCGCGTGACCGGGGCGCGATTCCTGCCACTATGGATGCGATCAAGAAAATTCCAACTTCCCTGCCGGGAGTATTCGTTCTGGAACCGCGCGTGTTCGGCGACGAACGAGGATTTTTCTTCGAGAGCTACAACCAGCAGACCATGGCGGAAGCAGGGATTCTGGAAAGTTTCGTGCAGGACAATCATTCCAGCTCCCGCCGCAACGTGTTGCGGGGATTGCATTATCAGGTCACGCAGGTGCAAGGAAAACTGGTACGCGTGGTGGAGGGAGAAATTCTGGATGTGGCCGTGGATCTGCGCCGGAGCTCGCCGTCGTTTGGGCAATGGGAAGCGGTGCGGTTGTCGGATGAGAACAAGCGCATGCTATGGATTCCGTCAGGTTTTGCTCACGGATTTTGCGTGAAGTCCGAGCGAGCGCAGGTGCTTTACAAGGCGACTGACTTTTACGCTCCAGCCCGTGAGCGCACAGTGATCTGGAACGATCCGCAGTTGAGGATTGACTGGGAACTGGAAGGCGAGCCAATCGTGTCAGCGAAAGATCAACGCGGCGTTGCTCTGCGAGATGCTGAAACTTTCGACTAGTCCGGGGGGGAACTCGCGCCGGAGATTTACAACGCGTGTTCGTAACGGAAACTTTACAACATGAAAGTCACAATTTTTGGGGGCACCGGGCTTCTGGGCAAGGCGCTCATGCGAGCCTGGAGCGGGGACGAGATCCACGGACTGGGCTCATGCGACGCAGATGTTCGGGATGCGCAGAAGGTACGCGAAGTACTGAAGTCTCTGCGTCCAGAATGGATTGTCCTAACGGCTGCTTACACTGATGTTGATGGCTGCGAGAGCAATCAGGATTTGGCGTTTTCAGTGAATCGCGATGGAGCGGTCAATGTTGCGAAGGCAGCGAAAGAAGTTGGGGCGCGGCTTTTGTTTCTCAGTTCTGACTATGTTTTTGACGGACGAAAAACATCTCCGTATGAGACCGATGACCCGCGGAAACCCCAGAGCGTCTACGGACGATCGAAAGCTGAAGCTGAACTTCGCTTGCTGGATGTGATGCCGGACTGCTGCATCGCGCGTACGTCATGGTTATTCGGCACGGGTGGAAAATGTTTCCCTGACACGATCCTGAAGCTGGCCGCAACCCGCCCGGTGCTTGATGTGGTGGACGATCAACGCGGCTGTCCCACGTATGCTGCGGATCTGGCCGACGCGATCATCACATTGTGCCGCGCTAACGCGAGCGGGATCGTGCATGCGACCAACAGCGGGAACTGCACCTGGTTTGAGTTTGCCCGCGAGATCGTGCATCTCAGTGGACTTCAGACCGAGGTGCGGCCGGTGAACAGCGCGCAGATGGCGCGTCCCGCGCCGCGTCCGGCGTATTCGGTTCTTTCTCCAAGGAGTCTGCAACGGGTTGGAATAACCCTCCCTTCCTGGCAGGATGCCTTGCGGCGGTATCTGCAAGCGCGCGGTTGAGAGGCGGCCGACATTGCGCCACCGTATTTCCCCTGCTACGATTCGGCGCGGGAACGAAAAATTTGCGGGAGTGCCGGAAATAGTTTCCCGGGCGATCCTTGGCGTGATCCGTGAAGTTAATCCAAAACTACATCGACGGGAAGTTTGTGCGCGGCAAGCGCGAATTCGCGGACGTGAATCCCGCCGATGGCAGCGTGATCGCGGAAGTGACCGAAGCAGATCATGGCTTGGTTGACGACGCAGTGCAAGCCGCCCGTAAAGCCTTGCGCGGGGAATGGGGACACCTAGGGGTACGCGAGCGCGCGGCGCGCTTGCACAAAGTGGCGGAGGCGATTGAAGCGCGCTTCGATTGTTTTCTCAGGGCCGAAGTGGCGGACACGGGCAAGCCGGTCGCGCTGGCTGCAAGGCTTGACGTTCCACGCGCAGCGGCAAACTTCCGAGTGTTCGCCGACGCGGTCAAAATTGCGGGGATTGAATCCTTTCAGACGGAGACTGCGGACGGTCAGAGCGCGCTGAACTATGCGGTACGCAAGCCGCTCGGTGTGGTCGGAATTATCACTCCGTGGAACCTGCCGCTGCTGTTGTTGACCTGGAAGGTGGCGCCGGCCCTGGCCTGCGGAAACACAGTGGTCGTAAAACCTTCCGAGGAAACTCCGGCGACTGCAACTCTGCTTGCAGAGGTGATGCAGGACGCTGGAATTCCTAACGGCGTGTACAACGTGGTGCACGGCTTCGGGCCTGATTCCGCGGGAGAGTTCCTGACGCAACACCCGGATGTGAATGCGGTGACATTCACGGGCGAATCGCGGACGGGCGCGGCAATTATGAAAGCCGTGGCCCCTTTAGTGAAGCCTGTGTCGTTTGAGCTGGGCGGGAAGAATGCAGCGATCGTGTTCTCGGATTGCGATTTCGAGGAGACGGTCCGAGGATTGGCCGATGCGGTATTCCTGAACACGGGACAGGTTTGCTTGTGCGCTGAGCGCCTTTATGTGGAGCGCGCAATTTTTGAGCGATTTGTCGAAGCGCTGAAGCTGAAGGCAGAGAGTCTGCGGGCAGGCTGGCCCATGGAGCAGGACACAAACCTGGGTCCGTTGATTTCGGCGCAGCATCGCGACAAGGTGATGGGGTACTACCGTTTGGCGCGGGAAGAAGGCGCGACAGTGATTACGGGCGGAGGCATCCCCGAGTTTGGTGACGCGCGTGACAAAGGCTTCTACGTTCAACCGACGATCTATACTGGGCTGGCGGAATCGGCACGTTGCGTGAAGGAAGAAATTTTCGGGCCAGTCTGCAGCATCGCGCCTTTCGATTCGGAAGACGAAGCCGTGGCCATGGCCAACGACACGAAGTACGGGTTAGCGGCTTCGGTATGGACGAGCAATTTGAAACGCGGACACACCGTCGCGCAGCAGATGAACGTGGGTATCACCTGGGTGAACTGCTGGTTCCTTCGCGATTTGCGGACTCCTTTTGGTGGAGTGGGACTTTCCGGGATTGGGCGAGAAGGCGGAGCTCATTCGCTGAATTTTTATTCGGACTTGAGCAATATTTGTGTCCAACTTTAGGATTCGTGGCCGTTGCGCTCGGGGTTACGACGACACAAAGTGAGCGGGAGCATGGGTGCAATGAGCAAGTTCGAGACGAGCGAGACCGGGAGCGTTGTACGAGGCAAGGCCGTTCCCCGAGGGAAGTACCCGCACATCAAGCGTGCCGGCGATTTTTTAATTGTGTCTGGAACCAGCGCGCGGCGTGCGGACAACACCATCGATGGAGCGACTGTGGACGAATTGGGTACTGCTCAACTCGACATCCGGATCCAAACGCGCGCGGTGATTGAAAACGTTCGCGACATTCTGCAGAGTGCTGGCGCGCAACTTGACGACTTAGTGGAGATTTCCACTTATCTTGTGAACATGAACGATTTCGGCGGATATAACGAAGTGTACGGCGAATATTTTGGGCACGATGGTCCGGCGCGAACCACCGTGGCGGTGCACCAATTACCGCATCCACATTTGCTGATTGAGATTCGAGCTCTGGCTTACAAGCCGTTGAAATAGGAGGCGCGATGCCGTCTATACGAAGCCTGAAGGCTTTCAGCTTTCAGGCGTGGATTGAAGAAAATAAAGACAAATTCAAGCCGCCGGTGGGCAATGCGCAGGTCTGGGAAGACGGCGAGATGATGGTTACCGTCGTCGGCGGCCCGAACCAGCGGCGCGACTACCATGACGATCCCACGGAAGAGTTTTTCTATCAACTGAAGGGAAATATTTCGGTTCGCATCATGGAAAAGGCAGGGCAGCCACCAATTGAAATCCCTATCAAGGAAGGCGAGGTTTTTCTGCTGCCCAAACACACACGGCACTCACCTCAGCGCGTGGCGGGCAGCATTGGAGTAGTGGTGGAGATGCCGCGTCCGGACGGCGTTCTCGACGGGTTCGAGTGGTATTGCCCGAATTGCCATCAGCTTGTGCATCGCGCGGAAGTCAAGTTGAAGAGCATTGTTCGCGATTTGCCGCCATTGTTTGAACAGTTTTACGGGAATGAGAGTCTGCGCAAGTGCAAGCATTGCGGAATAGTGCATCCGGGCAAACAGTAGATGGTCATCGACATCCATAATCATTTTTTTCCTGCGAAGTGGCCGGACCTGGCTGGGCGCTACGGTACACCGAACTGGCCCTGGATCAAGCATACTGAGCCGGGCAAGGCCGAGATCATGGTAGGCGAGCGATTTTTCCGGCATATTTATTCCGCGTGCTGGGATCCGGAGGTCCGACTGGAGGAGATGAACCGCGATGGCGTGGAGATGCAAGTGATTTCTGCGACGCCGGTGTTGTTTGCCTATGACCGTCCGGTGGAGCATGCGCTGGATTGTGCGCGGCTATTCAATGACGCGGCGCTCGATCTTTGCGGCCGTGGCCAGGGCCGATTGAAGTCACTGTGTCAGGTTCCGTTGCAGAGTATTGACGCGGCTTGCGCAGAACTCAGCCGCTGCATGAAGGCGGGACATCTGGGTGTGCAGATCGGAAGCCATGTTGGCGACAAGAATCTGGACGATGCGGGGATCGTGACATTTCTGCATCATTGCGCGGATGAAGGCGCGGCTGTGCTGGTTCATCCCTGGGACATGATGGGCCAGGCGCGCATGCCGAAATATATGATGCCGTGGACGGTGGGCATGCCGGCGGAGACGCAGTTGGCCGTCGTGGCGCTGATTCTGAGCGGGGCGTTCGATAAGCTGCCGGAAAACCTGCGGATTTGTTTTGCGCATGGCGGTGGAAGTTTTGCTTTTCTGCTGGGACGACTGGAGAATGCGTGGCACCACCATCCGGTGGCACACGGCGCTTGCCAATTTCCGCCGAGTCATTATCTGAAGCGCTTTTATGTGGACTCTGCCGTTTTCGATCAGCACGCGCTGCAATTTCTGGTGGCGACGATGGGCGCGGATCAGATAATGCTCGGCTCTGATTATCCGTTTCCACTCGGAGAAGAACGCGTGGGTGCGCTGATTCGTGGAAGCCAACTTTCGCAGCAAGCGAAGGAGAAATTATTGGGTGGGAACGCGTTGCGATTCCTTGGGCTGGAAAATACGTCATCGAAAGAAAGCGAGTCTGGCGTGGCGACACCGTCCGGCGAGCTGGCACATCCGACGAGCGAACAGCTTACTTATAGTTCTTACTTGAAGATTCCGGAATTGCTGGAATTGCAGCAGCCGCAGTCATCTCCACAGCATCACGATGAGTTGCTGTTCATTGTGGTGCACCAGACTTATGAACTGTGGTTTAAGGAACTGTTACACGACCTGGACGCGGTAGTCGCGAATCTGCAGGCCGCGGGAACGCATCCGGCTTCGCGGGATGAAGTTTATGAGGCGGCGCGGTTGCTGCGACGGTGCACGGAGATCACGCGCGTGCTGGTGGAGCAGTTCACGATACTCGAAACCATGCTACCCACACATTTTCTGGCGTTTCGCGACAAACTGGAACCGGCCAGTGGCTTTCAGTCGGAGCAGTTCCGCGAGCTTGAGTTTCTATGCGGATTGAAGGACGAAAAAATGTTGCGCTATCACAAGCCGACCCCGGAGGCTCATGAGCAACTCGAGCGCAGGCTGCGCGAGCCGTCTCTGCACTACGTTTTCTTTGAAGCCTTACGAGGTTTGGGCAAGCTGGCGACCCTTCCCGAAGACGCTACGGAGCGCGAGCGGTTTGAGGCGAGAGCCCGCGCGGTGCAATCTCTTTATCAGGACGATCGGCACCACCGCGACTGGATTGATGTTTGCGAACGGCTGACGGAGTTCGACGAACTGGTTGTGAGTTGGAGGCTGCGCCACATCCAACTGGTCGAGCGGACGATCGGGGTCAGTATGGGGACCGGAGGAAGCGCGGGCGCTTCGTATTTGAAGCTAACGCTAGAAAAGAAATTCTTCCCTGAGTTATGGGAAGCGAGAACTTTACTGATGAAGTGATCTGTGCAGCGCGCCGCTCGTCCGGCAAGTTTCTTTATCGACGAGTCATCTCCGCATGAAGGGGCACCCCGAGACAATCAGACTGATCGGCGCGGGCTTGAACGGTCCGCTGCTGGCGATTCTTCTGGCGAAACGTGGCTTCCGCGTTGAAATTTATGAGCGCAGGCCGGACATGCGGCGCGTCCGCATGAGCGCCGGGCGGTCGATTAATCTGGCTTTGTCGACGCGAGGAATACACGGGCTCACGGAGGCGGGGCTGTGGTCCGCGATGCAAGAGATCATCATTCCGATGAAAGGACGGATGATCCATTCCGTGACGGGAGAACTTACTTTTCAGCCCTACGGAAAAGATGCAACCGAAGTTATTTATTCAATTTCACGAGCCGAGTTGAACATGGCGCTTATTTCAGCCGCTGAGGCATACGGCGCGAAGCTTCACTTTCAACAGCGCTGCCTCGGAATCGATTTAAAGACCGGCACGGTTCGTCTGCGCGACGAACAAACGGGGGAGGAGACGTCGGTTGAATCCGACTTGACGATTGGTTGTGACGGCTCGGCTTCGGCGCTGCGTGCGGAAATGCTGAAGCAGAACCGCTTCAATTTTTCGCAACAGTACCTCGACTACGGATACAAGGAGTTAACGATTCCGGCAGGCCCGGAGGGGAAGCATCTTCTCGAGAGAAACGCGCTGCATATCTGGCCACGCGGGAATTACATGCTGATCGCGCTGCCGAATGCAGACGGCAGCTTTGCATGTATCTTGTTTTTGCCATTTGAGGGCACGGACAGCTTTGCCACTCTGGCCGCAGCTCCCGATGTACTAGCATTTTTCCAATCGCGATTTCCGGATGCGCTAGCGTTGATGCCACAGCTTCCCGAAAATTATTTTGGTAACCCGACGGGAGCCATGGTCACGATCAAGTGCTCTCCGTGGCACGCGGAAGGCAAGGTTCTGATGCTGGGCGATGCGGCACATGCGATCGTTCCGTTTTTCGGGCAAGGTATTAATTGCGGATTTGAGGACTGTACTTGTCTGATGAAACTGCTAGATGACCACGGAGCGGATTGGCCGCGAATATTCAAGCAGTTTGACGCAGCGCGAAAAGCCAACACCGATGCGATTGCAGACATGGCCGTGGAAAATTTCGTGGAAATGCGCGACCGGGTCGGCGATCCGAGATTCCTTTTTCGCAAGAGAGTGGAGATGGCACTGGCGGCGAAATATCCCCGTCTGTTTGTTCCCAAGTATGCGATGGTCACGTTTCACCGGGTGCCCTACTCAATCGCGTTGAGTCGAGGCATGATTCAGGACCGGATACTCTCGGAGTTGTGCGATCCGATCAACCGGATCGAGGATCTGGACTGGGACCTTGCCGACCGCCTGATTCAACGAGATCTCACGCCACTGGAGCCGGTTTCGTGACCAGCAGGAGGTACGAGACTGGTGCCGAGTTCGCGGCCAAAATGGATGCGGACGATCCACTCGCGAGCTTCCGCGCTCGCTTTTTTCTTCCGAAAACCGCGAGCGGAGCAAATTGCATTTATTTGTGCGGTCATTCTCTCGGCTTGCAACCTAAGAAGGCGAAAGACTACATCGAGCAAGAGTTACGAGACTGGGCCGAGCTTGGCGTGGAGGGCCACTTTCGCGCGCGAAATCCCTGGATGCCTTACCACCGGTTACTCACAGAGCAGATGGGCGCACTCGTGGGAGCGAAGCCGCAAGAAGTTGTAGTGATGAATTCTTTGACGGTCAACTTGCACCTCATGATGGTGTCGTTCTATCGACCAACTCCAGGCAGGCACAAGATTGTGGTGGAGCGAGGAGCGTTCCCGTCGGACCAGTATGCGGTGAAATCGCAGATAAAAACCCATGGATACGATCCGGCGTCGACTTTGATCGAATTGACGCCGCGCCTCGGAGAATTCTGCGTTCGCGACGAAGACGTGGATGAGTTGATCGAGCGCGAGGGCGACGCAATCGCGTTGATTCTGCTTGGCGGCGTGAATTACGCCACGGGCCAGGCGTTTGATATGCAGAGAATTACTGCAAGCGGCCACGCGCGAAAATGCGTGGTGGGCTTCGATCTGGCGCACGCCGCCGGAAACTTGCCGCTGAGGCTCCACGAATGGGGTCCAGATTTCGCCGTGTGGTGCAGCTACAAATATCTGAATGGCGGTCCGGGATGCGTTGGCGGTTGTTTCGTGCATGAACGGCACGCTCAATCCTGGGAATTGCCGCGCTATGCAGGATGGTGGGGTCACGAAGAAAAAATACGATTCGAAATGGGACCCGAGTTCCAGCCAATGGTGGGAGCCGAAGGGTGGCAGTTGAGTAATCCGCCGATTCTGGCGGTGGCCCCGCTGCGCGCGGCGATGGAGATTTTTCACGAGGCTGGGATGGAGCGTCTACGAGCCAAGAGCGTGGCGCTCACTGGCTATCTGGAATTCCTGCTGGAAGGGATCGCCTCGCCGAAGTTTTCGATCATTACTCCGCGCGAATCAGGGCGGCGAGGAGCACAGATTTCGATACGGATTCCTGACAAAGGAAAAGCGTTTTGTGAGGAGTTGGCGGGCGCGGGAGTGATTGGCGACTGGCGCGAGCCGGACATCCTGCGAGTGGCGCCGGTACCGCTATATAACTCATATCAGGATGTTTATGAGTTTGTGCGGAGATTCTCAGCCAGCTTGCTGACAGGCTGACACGGGGATTCCGCGAGCACCGAAGGTTACCTCAGTAACAATTCCAGCCAGTTGGACGAACATACAATTCTAATCGTGGGGAATTCTCCGCTCCAGCACGCTCGGAAGTGGACCGCCATCGTGTGCGGAGTGGTGTGTCTGCACAGTCTGGTTTCCTTCTTCGCTCCCAGGGGCGCCGGGCTCACGGCGTTCGGCGACCTGACGCAGTGTTTTCTTCTGTTGGGCGCAACGATCGGAGTGCTTTCCAACGTGCAGAACGGCAACACCAAGTCCCGACTGTTTTGGGGCTTGATGGGGCTGGGATGCGCTATGTGGTTCGGCTCGCAAGTGCTGTGGACATATTTCGAGGTTTTCCTGCGACAGGAAACGCCTAACCCGTTTGTGGGAGACGTGGTGTTGTTCCTGCACATTGTGCCCATGATGGCAGCGGTTGCGGTGCTTCCGCATTTTCAGGAAGACGATCGAGCGGTCCGCATGGGCTCACTTGATTTGGTGATGCTGTTCACATGGTGGCTTTATCTTTATCTTTTTATCGTCATCCCGTGGCAATATGTCTACCCGGTCGAAGCTGAATACGGCCGCAGCTTTAACGTGCTATACCTTGCGGAGCACCTGGTATTGTTCGCCGGTTTGATTTTGGTATGGCGGCGCAGCGTGGGCGCATGGCGAGGACTCTACGCGCAACTGTTCGGGGCGGCTGTGCTCTACTGCACTGGGTCGTACCTAGCCAGCCGGGCGATTGATGCGCATGTTTACTACACGGGAAGTCTGTATGACGTTCCGCTGGTGGCCGCGATGGTGTGGTTTGCAGCGATCGGGTTCGTGGCGCACGCTGCTTCGAACGACGGCTCGCTCCTGGGAGTCCCGGGGCAAGGCCACGGCATCTGGAAAACTCGGCTGGCAATGACGGCGGTTTTTTTTACGCCTCTGATGGTGGCGTGGGCTCAATTCGGCGGTCACGCGCCGCAGCGGGTGCGCACCTACCGTTTGTTGCTGACCGTAGCAGTGATGGTGCTGATGGGCGGGTTGGTCTTTTTAAAACAGCATCTGCTGGATCAGGAATTATTGAGTCTGCTTCGCCTTTCGCGGCAAAACCTGGATGAGATGTGCCTGCTGAAGGACGAACTCGAGAACAAGGAACATTCGCTGCGCTGGCACGGTCTGGAACTGCAGCGCAAGAATCTTGAACTGCAGCAGATTTCTTTTACCGATCCGCTCACTGGAGTCTGGAACCGCCGATATCTTGAGGAGATTCTAACTGCGGAGGCGGGCCAGGTCTTACGAAACTACCAGCGCGCTCGCGGGAGCGATATACGAAAGGTGGACCACCGCGACCTGGTGTTCATTATGGTGGACGTAGACTTTTTCAAAGAAGTGAACGACCGGTACGGCCATCCCGCAGGAGACCGGTTATTGAATCTGGTCGCGGAGCGACTCTCGCGGGTGGTCCGCAAGTCGGATGTGCTGGTGCGCTGGGGCGGAGAAGAATTTCTGATCATGAGCCGGTCGACGGACCCGTCGGGAACTCCGGCGTTCTGCAGCCGCATTCTGGAAATCATGGCGTGGGAACCGTTTGATCTGGGATATGGAATCAGGGTGAGGAAGACATGTTCAGTGGGTTGGGCTCCGTATCCCTGGTGCCGTGGGGCGTACGAGGCGATCTGCGCCGAAGAAGTCATTGCGCTGGCCGATGCCGCGCTCTATCGGGCGAAGGGATTGGGACGGAACGTCGGGGTCGGGATCCTTCCGACGGATGCAGCGAGCCATACTCCATCTGAAGTCAGCCTGATGTCCGTCCACGAGGATGGCAGCACGCTGGCACGGATCGTCAAGACCGAATGCCTGGAGCAAAACCTGGGCCGGGTCGAGGAATCCATCGAAGCGGTTGAACCTATTGATAACAGCAAGAACAGCTAGCTCTGCTCTTCTGATGGTTCTTCGGATGTTCTTCTCAGACTTTTCCTTGCGGCTAGTCTTTGCCCGCCAGTGAGCGCTTGACCTTGAACCCCCTGTTGAATACATTGAGAAGCCGGTCTCTGAGCGCGGTAGCGCGCGGTCCGGCGCGATCAAATAAATTCTACGAGGCGGCGCCGACAATGAATGCAAAAAATAAGCCTGGCAAAACAGGCCTTCGACAGAAGGCGCAGTTGATGTCGCCATCCGAGATCGAACGCACTCTGGTGCGGCTTGCCTACGAGATCGTTGAAAAAAATGGCGGCGTGGAGGCCTTGGGGCTTGTCGGGATTCGCCGGCGGGGCGTTCCGATCGCCGAGCGGCTGGGAAGAATCATCACCCGCATCGAGAATGCCAAGGTGCCGGTGGGGACGCTAGACATTACGTTTTATCGCGACGATCTATCGACGCTGGGGCCCAAGCCAGTGGTCAAGGAAGAAGAAATTGGCTTTTCGATTGAGGATAAGAATATCGTGCTGGTGGATGACGTTCTATTCACCGGCCGTACCACGCGCGCGGCGCTGGATGCGCTGTTTTCGCACGGACGTCCGCGGCGGGTGCAGTTGTGCGTTTTGATTGACCGAGGGCATCGCGAGATTCCTGTGGAGGCAAGCTTCGTGGGACGCAACGTCCAGACGACTGTGAATGAAGTGATTGAAGTGAAGCTGACCGAGATTGACAATGCGGAGAAGGTGTTGCTGATGGAGAAATGATTCGCGTTGGGCTTAGGCTTTTGTCTTGTAGAAATGCGAAGGACGGCGTGAAGCTGCCGTCCTTCTTAGTTTTTGCTCATGCTTAGTTTGAGCGAGCTTTAGTTCTTTGAACGAGCGTACCTGAGACGCCAATCTCTACGCCAACCTGGTACAGACCGCCTTGGTCTGCGTGTAGAGATTGAGAACATCGTGACCCATCTCGCGTCCCCATCCTGATTGCTTGTAGCCACCGAAGGGCAGAGCCGCGTCGAAGATGTTGTAGCAGTTGATCCACACCGTCCCGGCTCGCAACTGTTCTGCCATGCGATGAGCTTTGCTGATGTCGCGCGTCCAGACGGCAGCGGCCAGACCATAGGCGCTGTCGTTGGCCCGAGGCAGAATCTCTTCCGGATTGTCGAACGGCATGGCCGCAACGACTGGCCCGAAGATTTCTTCCTGCACGACTTTCATGTTTTCGCGAGTGTTCACCAGTACCGTGGGCTCGACAAAGTAGCCTTTGTCGCCCGACTTGCGGCCGCCGGCAACGGCAGTAGCGCCTTCAGTAAATCCGGCTTCGAGATATCCGCAAACGCGGTTCAATTGCTCCTCAGAAACCAGCGGTCCCATTTGAGTTTGTGGATCCAGGCCTGAGCCGACCCGAATTTTCTTCGCTTGCTCGGCGACTCCTTCCACCACACGATCGAAAATTGGTTTCTCGATGTATAACCGCGAGCCAGCGCAGCAGCACTGCCCATGGTTGAAGAAAATGGCGCTGGCGGAACCGGCGATTGCGGCGTCGATGTCGGCGTCCTTGAAAACGACGTTGGGAGATTTGCCTCCCAGCTCCAACGAGACTTTCTTCAGGTTACCGGCGGCGGCGTGAACGATCAGTTTGCCGACTTCCGTGGAGCCGGTAAATGCGATCTTGTCGACGTCGGGGTGCGCGGCGAGAGCGGCGCCGGCAGTTTCGCCATAGCCGGGGACAATGTTGACAACGCCGTCAGGAAACCCCGCTTCCATGATGAGTTCGCCGAGGCGCAGAGCCGAGAGCGGCGTCTGCTCAGCAGGTTTGAGAACGACGGTGCATCCCGTGGCCAGCGCCGGACCCAGCTTCCACGCGGCCATCAGCAGCGGGAAATTCCAGGGAATGACCTGTCCGACGACTCCGACCGGCTCACGCAGCGTGTAGGCGAGATATTTTGCACCCGGAGTGTAGGGCACGGACAACGGAATCGTGTTGCCTTCGATCTTTGTAGCCCAGCCGGCCATGTAACGGAAAAGCTCGGCAGCCAGCGGAACATCGGCAGCCTTGGCGACCGCGAGCGGCTTGCCGTTGTCGAGGCTCTCGAGGTAGCCGAGTTCCTCGGTGTGGACGTCGATCAGGTCGGCGAGTTTCCAAATGAGGCGGGCGCGCTCGGCCGGGGTGAGTTGCCGCCACGGTCCATTGTCAAAAGCCTTGCGCGCGGCCTTAACTGCCCGCTCAATATCTTCACGGTCGCCCTCTGCGACTTGCGCGAGGATTTCGCCCGTGGCGGGGTTGTAAGTAGGAAAAGTTTTTCCGGAAGCAGCGTTGACCCATTGGCCGTTGATCAACATCTTCCGGGGTTTGTCGATGAAATCCGCGACCTGCGGGTGAATCTGCGGGGAAAGTGCGATACCCATACAGCCTCCTTCGCGAAACAAAATCAATCTGGCATTGTCGTAAGACGAGCAAAGATACCGGGGCGATCGGAATGGACGACCGACGGACGATAAGAACCGCCAACATGCTAGACCCATGCGGGGACAAAAGCAATCGGCATCCGGGTGGTCCAACGGCAAGAAAATCGATTCACTGAACGGCGCGGTTATTCGCCGTAAGGAACCCAAATATTCTTGACCTGCGTGGCGTGTTGGAGGAACCAGCGTCCCTCGGCGAGATTGGAATCGAACCAGTCGATCTCCCGGCCTTCGTTCGTCCAGACCTGTTTTAGATTTCCCGTGGACAGGGCTTTCGCGGCGGCGGCGCTGGCTTCATCACCAAAGCACCAGATGGCGTCCACATCGTCGTGCTCGGCGAGAACCCTCAAGAGTTGCGAGGTATAGCCAGTCACAACGTTGACTGCACCGCCGGGCATGTCGCTGGTGTCAAACAGTTGGTAGAGCTCCGCTGTGATGAGCGGATAGGCTTCGGAAGGAACTGCGATCACTGTGTTCCCCACGGCGAGAAGCGGCATCACGAGCGACAGAAAACCGAGGAGCGGCGCTTCCCTGGGACAGATGACGCCGACAGTCCCGATGGGCTCGTTCATCGCGATAGCAATATTGCGAAACGGCGGGTTGTGGACAGCGCCATCGAATTTGTCGGCCCAGGCCGCGTAAGAGAAAATGCGTTCAATGCCGAGATCGACTTCCGCGACCGATTGCTTTTCACCGACGACAGCAGTCAAACGGCGAATGATTTCATCGCGGCGCTGCGAGAGATTTTCCGCGCAGTAATAAAGAACCTGGGCGCGGTTGTGCGCCGTGGCTTTGCTCCAGCCTTCGGCCTTACGTGCAGCTTCCACGGCGTTGCGAATGTCTTTACGATTGCCAAGCGGAGCCTCGCCGAGCAAGTGTCCGTCAGGTGAACGAACCTCCATGCTGTAGCCGGAATCGGGCCGGGCCTGCTTGCCGCCAATGTAGAGCTTCACTGTGCGATCGATCGAGGGAGTACTGGGTTGCGATTCATCCTCAACCTGCGTGACTGTGGGCGAATGCACAGCTGGCAGCATCGCCGCGTTCTTGAACCATGAAGGCTCCAGATATTCCAACAGTCCCTCGCGGCCGCCTTCGCGTCCGAACCCGCTTTCGCGGTAGCCGCCAAAGCCGCATGACGCGTCGAACAAGTTAGCGCAGTTTACCCAGACCACGCCGGCCTTCAGTTGTGCAGCCACATGCAATGCGACATTGATGTTCTCACTCCACACACAGGATGCGAGGCCATAGACCGTGTTGTTCGCGAGTTCCACAGCTTCGCGCGGCGTGCGGAACGTCATCGTCGCCAGGACGGGCCCGAAGATTTCTTCCTGGGCGACAATCGATGTGGGATGCACATTGCTGAGGAGAGTCGGGGGATAAAAAAATCCACGCGCGGGCAGTGTGACCTGCGGCTGCCAGCAGGTCGCACCCTCGGCGACACCTTGCTCCACCATGCGCTGGATACGCTCCAGCTGCACGCGAGCCACGATCGCGCCGATGTCGATGGCCTTATCGAGAGGTTGACCGATTCGCAACGTGCTCATACGCTCGCGAATCTTTCCGAGCAAATTTTCGGCGATACTCTCCTGCATCAGCAGGCGCGAGCCAGCGCAGCAGACTTGCCCCTGGTTGAACCAGATTCCGTCCACGAGGCCTTCGACTGCGCTGTCGAGATCGGCGTCGTCGAAAACAATGAATGGAGATTTTCCTCCCAGCTCGAGTGAAAGGCGTTTGTGGCTGGTGGCTGTGGCGGCGCGGATCGCGCGGCCAACTTCCGTGGAACCGGTGAACGCGATCTTGTCGACATCCGGATGTTTCACCAACGCTTCACCGGTCGAGCCGTCGCCGGTCACGATGTTGACGACACCCGCAGGCAATCCGGCTTCCTGACAAAGTTCGGCGAGGGCAAGCGCTGTTAGCGGAGTAAACTCGGCGGGCTTTAAGACGACCGTGTTCGCCGTAGCCAGCGCGGGCGCAATTTTCCATGCCGCCATGAGCAGCGGAAAATTCCACGGAATAATTTGCCCCACCACGCCGCAAGGCTCGTGATCGGGAAACTCCTGCTTGAGCACTTGCGCCCAGCCTGCGTGGTAGTAAAAGTGCCGAGCGACCAGAGGAATATCAATATCGCGGCTCTCGCGGATTGGCTTGCCGTTGTCCATGGTTTCGAGAACGGCGAGCAGGCGCGAATGTTTCTGCACTAAGCGGGCGAGCGCATACAAATACCGGGCCCGAGCGTGCGAAGTGAGGGCACGCCACTTCGGCGAGGCGACACGCGCAGACTGCACGGCGGCATCAACGTCCGCCGCAGAACCCTGAGCAATGGAAGCCAGCTTTTCGCCGGTCGACGGATCGAGGGTGTCGAAATATTCGCCGGCGGCTGGCGTCTGCCATGCGCCGTTGATGAAGTGGGAGAAGCGGCGGTCGTGGCGGTCCAGCCAGCTTTGCGCCTCTTTGGGATCTTCGGGAGCGGGACCGTACTCCATAGTCAGAAATTTTTCGGCGATGCTCATTCGGTTCGACTCGATTCTTCAGCTGTCCGCGAGACCACGCGCACTTGAGCTTATCTCGTCAAGCAATTGGATGACGATATTCTGCGGAATACCGGCCGGTCGCATGATGTTCCAGTTGACGCTCAATATCTCCGAGCAAGCCGCTGGCACCAAAGCGAAACAGTTCCGCGCGCGTCCACGATAAACCGAGTTCTTCTTTCATCATAGCTAGCCAATCCGTGGACTGTTTGGCGGTCCGAATTCCCCCGGCCGCCTTAAAGCCCACGCCCATCCCGGTTTGCAGCGCATATTCGCGAATGGCGCGGGTCATCACCAGCCCCACGGGCAAAGTGGCGTTGATTGGCTCTTTGCCGGTCGAAGTTTTGATGAAATCAGCTCCTGCCATCATCGCGACCATACTGGCACGCGCTACGTTGCGCAACGTCAGCAGATCGCCGGTGCCAAGAATCACCTTCATGTGCGCGTTGCCACAGGCCTGCTTGAAAGCGGCGACCTCGTCATATAGAGTCTGCCACCTGCCGCCGAATACGTGGCCGCGCGTAATCACGACATCGATCTCATGCGCGCCTGCCTCCACGGAGCGACGAATCTCTGCGACACGCTCTGCCAGCGGCGACAAACCTGCCGGAAATCCGGTGGAGACGGCGGCAACGCGCACCCCACTACCCTCCAGAGCGTGCAGGGCGGTTTCGATGAAGGTGTGATAGACGCACACGGCGGCGACTTTCACCTCAAGTTCTTCGATACCTAACTTGCGCACAAGATCGCTCTGGATGGGACGCTGGGCCTTTGCGCACAGGCGGCGAACGCGGTCATCGGTATCGTCGCCGGAAAGCGTGGTCAAATCCATGCAAGTGATGGCGCGGAGCAGCCAGGCAGCCTGCCACTCTTTCTTGACCGATCGGCGTGCGACTTGCGACTGGACACGGCGTTCGATGGCACTGGTATTGGCTTGCATCTCCCGCACCCAATGCAGATCCAGAGGGATACCGGAATTAAGCTGAAGGGAGCGTCCGGAAAGCGTTGCGATCGTGCCTGCGGCGTGGCCGGTATTGCGGTCGTCGCCGTGCGATCCATGCCTAGGTTCGTGGGCTGTAGCAGGAGAGTGGTGATCCACAGACATTGACGAGCTTGCCTCTAGAACGCCCACGGACGGGCGCACGCGCTTCTCTCAGGTTGCAATTGTACGGCAGGCACCGCGAAATCGCGCGTCTGAATGGAAATCTGCGCATCCCTTCCGTGGCGTCGGCAAAAATGCCAGTCGGTTCCGACGACAGGGTTTACAATGACGCTCAATTTACGCGGTCCTATTTTCTAATCCAACGAAGAATCATGCCTAAGAGAACTATCCCCGCCACGACCCGCAAGCAGTTAGAGCGAGCCGCACAGAAAGTAATGAAGAACGCTCACGCGCCCTACTCCAACTTTCGCGTGGGCGCCGCAATCCTGTTGGCAGACGGTAAAGTTTTCTCGGGCTGCAACGTGGAGAACGCTTCTTATGGGATGACCAACTGCGCCGAGCGGACAGCAATTTTTTCTGCAGTGGCAAAGTTGGGGCCGAAGATTGAGATTCGCGCGGTCGCCGTAACCAACGACCACGGCGTGACGTGCTCTCCCTGCGGGGCTTGCCGGCAGGTGATCTATGAGTTCGGCCCCGATGCGATTGTGTTCTTCCAGGGTGCTCGTGGCCCGAAACAAGCTCACATCACCGAACTTCTTCCGGAAGGGTTTCGCCTCCAGTGAGTCAATCCGAAGCCTTCGCACAGACATTCCGCGCGATCGACGTGATTCGCAAAAAACGGGACGGGGGTGAGTTGTCGCGATTCGAGATCGAATCGTTGGTTGCCGCCTATACGCAGGGTTCGATTCCCGACTATCAAGTTTCTGCTTGGTTGATGGCGGTGGTGTTGCGCGGCATGACGCGGGCGGAGACCGCGGCCCTCACTGACGCGATGCTGCGTTCAGGTGAGGTGTTGGAGCTTTCGGCAATAGCCGGGGAAAAAGTGGACAAACACTCCACGGGCGGAGTGGGCGACAAGACTTCCCTCGTATTGGCCCCGCTCGCGGCCGCGGCAGGTGTTACAGTTCCGATGATCAGCGGACGCGGACTCGGACACACCGGCGGCACTCTCGACAAATTGGAGGCGATTCCGGGGTTCAACGTGAATCTGCCAGTACCAGATTTCAGGCGAGTGCTGGAGGCCTGCGGGTGCGCCATGATTGGGCAGACAGCGGAGATCGCCCCCGCCGATCGAAAGCTCTACGCGCTGCGCGATGTGACTGGGACAGTGGAAAGTCCTTACCTGATTTGCGCTTCCATCATGAGCAAGAAGCTGGCTGAAGGGATTGACGCGCTGGTGCTCGACGTGAAGACCGGATCGGGCGCGTTCATGAAGAGCGAGAAAGATGCGGTGTTCCTGGCCGAACTCATGGTGGAAACCGGAGAACGGATGGGGAAGCGAACGGTCGCGCTGATCACGGACATGGACCAGCCGCTGGGAAATATGATCGGCAACGCGCTGGAAGTGGTCGAGGTGGTCGATATTCTGCGAGGGGGTGGACCGGAAGACTTGCACGATCTCTGCGTGGAGTTGGCAGGATGGATGTTGCATCTGGGTGGGGTTTCGAAGACGGTTGGAGAGGGAAAACAAGAAAGTGCGAAGCTGCTTGCTTCAGGGCGAGCCCTCGACCGATTTCGCAAGATGGTGGAACTGCAGGGCGGAGATCCGCGAGTGATCGATGATCCCAGAGGTTTGCCGCAGGCGCAGCACTCGCTGCAAGTCTTGTGCGCGAAGAATGGATACATCTCTCTTCTGCAGTGCGAACAGATCGGCACCGCTTGCGTGATTCTCGGGGGTGGACGCGAGCGCAAAGAAGATTCCGTCGATCCGGCAGTGGGGGTTGTGCTGCGCAAAAAAGTTGGAGATCGCGTCCAGGCTGGCGAACCGCTAGCCACGATTTACTACAATGCAGCGACGAAGGCCTCGCGGGCGAAACAACTGATCGAAGCTAGTTTCGAAATTTCGGACGCCCCGCCGGCCAGGCGCTCACTCATCCACAGAATCATCGGCAAGGTTGAAGGCAAGTCCGCGGAGAAACACTAATGGGACGCTACACGGGAATTCTCGGCCTGCTGACCATGCTCGGCCTCGCCTACGCTTTTTCCACCAACCGTCGCGCCATTCGGTTGAAAACCGTCGCCTGGGGGCTGGGCCTGCAGATCGCCTTTGCCATTTTTGTGCTGCGCGTCGACTTCGGCCGCCGCGCCTTTCAGGTCATCGGTGATGCGGCCAACAAAGTGCTCAGCTACTCTTTTTTCGGCTCGGAGTTTATTTTCGGCCCGCTCGGCAAGCAAAGCTCAAACATCGGTTTTATCTTCGCTTTTCAGGTCTTGCCGGTCGTTATCTTCATCTGCGCGCTGTTCGCGATCCTTTATCACCTTGGCATCATGCAGATGGTCATCCGCGCCATGGCCTGGGGGATGACGCGCATCATGGGCGCGAGTGGCGCGGAGTCGCTGAACGTTGCCGCCAGCATCTTCATGGGGCAAACCGAAGCGCCTGTGACGATCCGGCCGTTCCTCCCGGACCTAACGCGCTCTGAACTCATGACCGTGATGACCAGCGGTATGGCGCACGTCTCCGGTTCGATTATGGCGGCCTACTTCGCCTTCGGCGCCGAACCACGGCACGTGCTCAGCGCCGTCATCATGACCGCGCCCGGGACGATTCTCGTTTCCAAAATACTGGTGCCCGAAACCGAGCAACCCAGAACCGCGGGCAAGGTCATCATGCCTGAAGGTGAAACGGAAAAAGAAAAGCACGAAAATCTTCTCGGGGCGATTGCGCGCGGCACCGGAGACGGACTTCACATGGCCCTCAACATAGGCGCTATGCTAATCGCCTTTATCTCGTTGATCCACCTACTCGATGGCATCATGGGCGGCATCCATAACCATATCGGATGGTTTCCATCGAGTGTCGAGGGACCGCTCGGAGTCCTGCTCTCGCCCGTCGCATGGCTGATCGGCATTCCCTGGCACGATTGCCCCATCATCGGCAACCTGCTCGGGACGCGCATGGTGCTGAACGAACTCGTCGCGTTCACGATGCTCGGACCCCAGAAAGCCGCTCTCGATCCGCGTTCCTTTACCATCGCCACGTTTGCGCTCTGCGGGTTCGCCAATCTCAGCTCGATTGGAATTCAGATTGGCGGTATCGGAGCCCTCGCTCCAAACCGTCGTGGCGACTTGGCTCGGCTGGGAATCCGCGCCATGCTGGCGGGAACAATGGCGAACCTAATGTCGGCCGCAATCGCCGGGATGCTGCTGCAATAACCAGCGAATCTGCACCACTGCAATCAGGAAAGGATCGGCTCCCGTGACACCACAACGGCTCACCTTCCATCTTGCTCTGCTTGTCGTCCTGACTCTTGCGACCGGCGTATCGGCTCAGTCTCCGCGGCGCGTAATCATCGACACCGACCCCGGCACTGACGACGCTCTCGCGATTCTTTTGGCGCTCAATTCGCCGGAAATCAAAGTGGAGGCGCTGACCGTTGTGCCCGGGAACGTTGTGGCCGCCCAGGGGCTGGAGAATGCGCTGAAGCTCGTTTCACTGGCAGGCCGGTGCGACGTTGCGGTTGCTGGTGGAGCGCAGCATCCCCTGAATCAGAAGTTGATTACGGCGGAGTACTGGCACGGACAGAATGGACTGGCCAACATCGAGTTACCGGCCTCGAAGTGCAAGGCCGATCCGAGATTCGGGCCAGACCTCATTATCGAGTTGGTCCACAAGTATCCTCATGAGATCACTCTCATTCCCGTCGGACCGCTGACCAACATCGCGCTTGCGTTTTCCAAGGATCCCTCGATCACGACTTTGGTGAAAGACATTGTGATCATGGGCGGATCGATCAGCGGAGGAAACGTAAACGGAGCTGCCGAGGCTAACATTTACAACGATCCCGAAGCAGCGGCGATTGTGTTTAACGCAGGTTGGATCGTGACTATGGTCGGTTCCGACATCGGCGAGCGGACGTTGATGACACGCACACAACTCGCGCAGATTCAAGCCACGCACGGGCCGGAAAATGATTTCGTTGCCAAAGTCGGCGAGTTCTATTTGTCACGCGCCGAGAAGAACGGATATCCGGGCGCCGCAATGTATGATCCGCTGGCGGTGGGAGCCGTCGTCGATCCGACTCTGGTTACGCTGAAAGAGATGCACATCGATGTTGAAACCAAAGGCGAGTTCACGCGGGGAGAAACCGTCGCCAATCGCATGGGGGCGAATGAAAAGAACGTGCTGCACGGTGACCGCTATGTGATCGAGGGCTACGATTATCTGAAGACGAATGCAAGAGTGTGCGTGGCTTCGGACGCGGATCGATTCTTACGGCTGTTTATCAGCCGCATAAAAGGAAAATAGATGCCGGAAACTCGATTTGTGGAGCCCCGGACGCCTCGTCCGGGGGCAGCGTAACGGCTGCTTCCATGTAAAGCCTTGTCCTCCCGGGGCGGCCCCTTCGAGTTCGTTCGGGTAAGGTATATCATGGGCGAGGTTTAGCTGCTGGCGTGCGCTAGCAGCAGAATCGCCAGCCCATAAAACACAAACATCAGGGCCAGAAATATTTTGGCCCTCGATCCCGCCCCAGCAAATTCCTTCCACGCAAAAACGCCCCAGAGCGCTCCGACCATCGGCGCCGACTGCCCGATGGCATACGATAGCGCGAAGCCGGCTGACCCGCCGGCCACCACGTTGCACATGGTCCCAGTACCCCAAATAATTCCGCCGAGCAGCCCGAGCAAATGTCCCGAGGGCGGACCGGTGAAGAATCCGACGAAGCTCACCGGTTCGCCGGCCAGCGGCTTCTTCATGAAATACAAATTCCAGAGGAAACATGAGAGCAGCGCGCCTAGCGTGAGAAATACCACGGAACTGTACGGCGTCAGCGCATTCCCGCGCGTCGCGCCGTAGGCGACAAACGGATTCCATAGCCCCATCAGCACACCCGAAACAATGCAGATGATGATGCTCTTGCGCGAGGCCGAGCGCTCTGACCCCAGACTGCCAAATGCCTTGCCATCGAGGATCACGGCAATCAGCGCACACGCCACGCCTGCCGCCATGAATAGCAGCTTCCCTTTCGGCTGCAGGATATAGCTCAGCATGGTGCCCACGACCAGTGCGATTCCAATCGAAACCGGCAACGCTACCGCCAGCCCGGCCATGTCAATCGCAGCCACCAGCAGAAGGTTTGCCAGATTGAAAATCGCCCCGCCCACCATCGTCCATAAAATGTTCGAATTATCGGCGGAATGAACGTTGTTCAAGAAACTCGTCGAGTCGTGTCCCGTACTGCCCAGCGTGAGCGCGCCCACCAGCGAAATCAGAAAAATGCCGATCGCATAATCCCAATAAAAAAGCTCAAAGCGATAATTCTTCACGCCCTTGAATGTATTGGCCCACGATCCCCAGCAGACCGCGCTGGCGACCGTCATCAATAGCGCGACTGTAAAATCCGGTGGAGTAAACATCGTGGCTCCCTTTGGGCAACTTGCAAGCCTGCGAAAGGCCGGTGAATCGATTTGTCTTCTATCTGTCCTCGGTGCTGCAGCAGCGAGGTAGCCTAGCGTCGTCACCGAAATCGTGTCAAGGATAAAGACGATGGAGATTTCGATGATGGGTCGACGATCTCCTCAGAGGGGCCTGGCGCGTCTCACAAATCCGGCATTGACACGATTCGGATCGCTTAATAGACTCGGGCGTTCCCGACGATCTTCTATCAGAATTTCAGCACGGGGATTTCCTGCACGAAGCACTATGACAAAGCGACCTCGCATCGCAGTGATTGGCAGTGCCAATGTCGACCTGACGACTTTTACCGATCGGTTCCCGAAACCCGGAGAAACCATTTTCGGACAGAGGTTCGATCTCGGCTTCGGCGGCAAAGGCGCGAATCAGGCGGTTGCTGCGCGGTTATGCGGGGCGGAAGTATTCATGGTGGCGCGCGTGGGAAGCGACCTGTTCGGTCCGGCCACGATTGAAAACTTCAAAAAGCTTGGTATCGACGCCGCGCACGTCAAGCAGGTTGAGGGACTATCGAGTGGTGTCGCACCTATCTTCGTCGAGCCCAGTGGACAAAACCGCATCCTCGTAGTCAAGGGAGCGAATGACGCGCTGAAGCCAGCCGATGTGGAAGCCGCCGCGGAGACACTGAAAACCGTCGACTGCATCGTGCTGCAGTTTGAAATTCCGCTCGAAACTGTTTACTTCACAGTTGCGTTCGCGCGAAAGCACGGCGTTCGCTGCATTGTGAATCCTGCGCCGGCGCAACCGGTTGATTTGCCGGCATTAGCGGATCTCGACTACTTCGTGCCCAACGAAAGCGAGGCTGAGTCGATCACTGGAATCGCCGTACACAGCATCGAGGACGCGAAACAATGTGCCGGGAAACTGGTGGATAGTGGCATTCGGCGAGTCATCGTCACGCTCGGCGCCAAGGGTTCCCTTCTCGCGAGCCGTGAGAACAGCGTTCATATGTCCGCGTTTCCTGTGAAGAGTATTGACAGCACTGGGGCGGGAGATGCATTCATCGGCAGCTTTGCCGTGTTTCTCGCCGAAGGCATACCGGAGCAAGAGGCGGTGCGACGCGCTAATTTATACGCGGGACTTTCCACGACCGGCGTGGGAACGCAGAAGTCTTTTTATGATCGTGAGCGCTTCGACGCCGAATGGAAATCCCAATCCGGGACCGGCTCCGTTTGAAATCGTATTCACTACTACTGAGAGTTCCGTGGCGCTCGCGATATGCGGCGCAAGTCCCTGCTGCGCTTGGCCTTTGACCGCTATCTGTGTCGACGAATCCGTCGATCCCGAATATGTCAACCGCAAATCTTGCATGCATCGACGCAAAAAGATCGCAGCGACCAGCCTCTACCTGCAGGCGAAAAATCTTGACTTCGGATTGGCGGGCAATTTATAAGGCCCTTCTACGGCTAGGGCTTTCAACTTTCAAGAGCAGGGAAAACTTTTTCGTTCGGTTGAGGGCCGCCGAAAGGGGTTCGAATGCTGAACAAGAAGGCGTTGCTCGTCGGTGGTTGTTGCTTCCTGGTCTTTTCTTCACTCTGTTCATTCCTTTACGGCCAAGCAACCGGCAGTTTTTCCGGCACCGTTTCCGACAAAGCGGGTGCAGTCGTGTCTGGAGCGACCGTGAAAACCACATCGCAGGGCACTGGCGTGTCGCGTGAGGCAAAGACCGACGACTCGGGACACTATTTGATTCCCTTGTTGCCCGTCGCGTTTTACACCATTCGAGTCGACGCACAGGGGTTCGGACCCGCGGAGCAGAAAGACGTCCGACTGCAGATCGACGAGCACCGCGAACTGGATTTTACGGTCGTTCCTGCGTCGGTCACAACTGCCGTAGAAGTGAATGCGACCGAAGTAGCCGTGGAGACAACGAATCCAACATTGGGTCAGGTCATCACCGCCGAGGAAGTGGCCGACCTCCCCCTGAACGGCCGCAATTTTGTGCAGCTTGCAACTCTGACCCCCGGCACAACGCAGTCCACCAGTCCAGTCAGTTTTTTCACCAGCGCCGCCAGCAGCGAAGCGGCCACTCGCGGCGCTTTTTCTCTTTCCGTCGGTGGCTCCCGCGAGCAAAGCACCGACTGGCTTCTCGACGGCAACGACAACAATCAGCTTGATGAAGGCGGCATTGCGATTTTTTCCTCTATCGACGACATCCAGGAGTTCAAAGTCCTGACCTACAACTACTCCGCCGAATACGGAGAACGCGCGGGACCCACCGTGCTAGTAACCACGAAGTCAGGCACAAACAAATTTCACGGCTCACTATTCGAGTTCTTCCGTAATACCGCGCTCGACGCGACGACTCCGTTCGTCAATACAGCCACAAAGTTCAATCTCAACCAGTTTGGCGGCTCGATCGGCGGACCCGTCCGAAAGGACAAAACGTTTTTCTTTTTTGATTACCAGGCAAAGATTCAGCGGAGAGGCGTCCCCTACACCGGTTTCGTTCCAACGACCGACATGGTGACGCCTGACGCGAACGGTAATTTCAACGAGAGCTCGAATCCTTTTGGCTCACAACTTATCAATCCGTACACTCCCAAGGTCTATAACGCGCAAGGCCTACTTGTCGGCGTTCCCTTTCAATGCATTACTGCGACCGGCTTACCCGAGACGCCGGCTGCCGATGGGAGCCAGACTCCAAACGCGGGTACTACGCCCTGCGACATCATTCCGGGGCCGGGATCCGGCGTGAACCTGGTGAACTCAATCGGGGCAAATGTAGCCCAGCTCTATCCTGCCCCCAACGTGCAAAACAATCCCGCCTTCAACTATGCCAACCAACCCGTTCGCAGACTCAACGAAGGCACGTGGGACATTCGCCTCGATCACAATTTTTCCAGCAAGGACTCCGCCTTTGCGCGCTTCAGCTACGATCAGGCAACCAACTTCGTCCCCGGCGGCTCGCCGACTTGGTCGGAACAAAACGCCTTTGGCAGTAATCAACACATCGACAACCACGGACGCAATGCGGTCGTGTCGGAAACCCACATTTTTTCGGCTACAACCATTAACCAGTTCACTGGTGGCTTCAACCGCATTTTCAACCATATCCTTTCCTACGGAGAGTTCGGCCCCCAGCCCTGCGAAGGGTCCGCTTTGAAAATTCCTGGCGCAGACTTGGATAGCAACTGCGCGTTACCGGGCTACCCCACCAATCTGAACCAGGCCACCAACGACTGCATCAGTTGCGGCATGCCTTCGTTCCAGATGGGCAGCTATTTTTCGATTGGCGATCGCGGCTACTCGCCGTATCAGGGAGGCACCAACGTCTATTCGGCCGGCGACACCCTGGACCTGATTCGCGGCAAACACGATATCCGGGTAGGCGCCGTATACCGCGCGGAAGAGATGAATATCAGAAACAACGCGTTTCAGGATGGTTACATCGTAAACTTTGGCACGGCCAGCGGCGACGACATCGCCGATTTGCTCTTGGGCAGTATGGGGGTCTTTGCGGCCCACGATCAGACGTTCCTGGGCGGTACGGTCGGCCGCCGCTACAAGATGGTTCGCCCGTTTGTTCAGGATGATTGGCGCGTGAGCGGCAACCTGACGCTGAACGTCGGTCTTGCCTGGGCGCTGGTCACGCCCGAAACGGAAGTCAGAAATCGGCAAGCGAGCTTCAACATTTCGAACCTCAAGTGGTACGTTCCGGCAGGCAGTCCAGGATTGACGGGTTGTACAACCTGCATTGCGACCAACGGACGTGTGGGCATTCAATTCGATAAAACCGCCCTGGAACCTCGCATTGGATTCGCTTGGAAGCCCCGGGGAAGTGATAAGAACGTGGTGCGTGGCGGATATTCCATCTACCACGATTCGGCCTGGGACCAGGGCGGACAGGGGCTGTGGCAAAACCCGCCGTACTATGCGGAGGTAGATCCCTACCCGCTCGGTGTTTGCACTCCTCTCGGCGCCCCTGGCTGCGGCCTCTCGAATGGTTTTATCTTTCCGAATACCGCTCCACAGCCCGCTTCTACCGTTGCTGTTCCAGGCGGGTTCGTCTATGACGCCCCGGTGACCCCTTCCGCTTACACCGGTTCCATTCAGGCGATGAATCCTAATTTTAAACAGGGCTCAATCCAGCAGTTTAATCTCAACGTTGAACGTCAGATGCCGGCTAACATCGTGCTTACCGTCGGCTATGCCGGGAGCCGCAGCCATCATATTCTGGTCAGCCAGCTGAACGAAAACCTCGCGCCGCCCAGCGCCTGCGGGGTTATTCCCGGCTACACGTTAGGCTGCACTTTTCCGTTTTACCCTTATGCCGCGCCTTTTCAGAATGTCTTCACCAACAACAGCATCGGTAACGCTCAATATGACTCCCTTCAAGTCAAGGCTGAGACCAAGAGCGTTCGGCATGGCCTCTATGCCTTGTTCGGTTACACTTGGTCGCGCAACTTCGACTCTGGTTTGACCGATGGCCTCGGCACAAACCCGGGCGCGCTGTACTATCCCCTTCCCGGCACAGCCAGGCTCGATTGGGGTCTTTCGCAACTGAACCTCAATGACAGCTTCACTGCCAGCATCCTCTACGAATTGCCTTTTGGCAAAGGCAAACGATTCGGGGGTGGCTGGAACGGGGCGACGAACGCCATTTTCGGCAAGTGGCAAGTCAATTTGATCGAGAAAGCTACGTCCGGATTCCCGCTCTTCGTAGTCGATAGTTCCGATTCATCGGGAATATTCTTCGACTACAACGGATTAACTGTTCAGCGTCCCAACGAGGTAGGTAACCCGAATAAAGCGGGCCCGGTTGCGGGGAATCCAGGTTGTGTCGCCCCATCGCGGATTCACACGCTGCAAAACTGGTTCAATCCTTGTGCTTTTGAAACAGCGCCGACCACAGTGGTCACTCCCTTCACTCCCACCGCTGCCTTGGTGGGTGAAATTGGCACAGCGCCACGCGCACCGGTTTACGCACCTCGCTTCGTGAACACCGACTTCTCTTTATTCAAGGACTTCCCGTTCGGCGAACAGACTATTCTGCAATTCCGGGCCGAATTCTTTAATCTGTTCAACCATCCGCAGTACTTCCTGCCCGGTGTCAGCGGCACGGGCGAGCAGGATATCAATACGCCCTCCAGTTTCGGGGTCATCAGCAACACGGTGAATAATCCGCGACTCATTCAGTTTGCCGTTAAGGTGAAATTCTGATTCTTGCGGTGCTTTGTGGTTTCGAGCAGATGGGCATCGTCTCGTCTGTCTTTTCGTTTTGCTTAATCTGGGACTCATGAAAACCAGCCTGCTGTGTCTAGCGGTCCCGCTCTTAGCCGTCAGTCTCTGCTTCGCCCAGCCGCGCCGCAAGGTCATCATCAACGAGGATTGTTCCGGGCCTGGCGGCAGTAACATGCAGACTTTGCTGGTACTGATTCAATCGCCGCAGGTGGAGGTGCTGGGGATCACGGTGGTGAGCGGAGATCAGTGGCGCGATGAGGAAGTGGCGCATGCGCTGCGCTTGCTCGAAATTATCGGGCGGACTGACATTCCGGTTGTGCCCGGTGCGGCCTTTCCCCTGGTTCGCAGCCGCGAGGACGCCCAGCTTTGGCAACAGCGATACGGAAAAGTTGCCTACGCGGGCGCGTGGGATGACCGTTGGTGGCATGAGCCTTTTGTGGTGCCGGAACTTCCTGAGGGCAAGCCGACCACTAAGCCTGCCGACGAAGACGCGGCTCACTTCCTGATCCGGATGGTGCACAAATATCCCCATGAGGTGACCGTCTACGAGGGCGGCCCTATGACGAACCTGGCGCTCGCGGTCACGATCGATCCGCAGTTTGCGGAACTGGTTCAGGAGCTTGTGTTCATGGGAGGAAGTTTAAATCCGCGGACGGACAACCCGGAGTTCGCGAGCAATCCGCGCCACGAATTCAATTTTTGGTTTGATCCCGAAGCAGCGCAGATCGTGCTTCGTGAGTCCTGGAGAAGAATTGTCTGCACGCCCACGGACATTTCCATCAAGACTCATTTGACTCCTGCCATGATCAAGGAAATCGAAGCCAGCGGCACTCCGCTTGCACATTATCTGGCGCATTTTGCCCAATTCTGGCCCGGTGCCGACATCATGTGGGACGAACTTGCGGCAGCCGCGTGGCTCGACCCTACTCTGATCACGAAGAGCGAGACCCGCTACATGGGAGTGGACCTCGACAAGGGAGCAGGATACGGAAACACTCTGACCTGGAGTGACAAAGACAAGCCGAAACTGGACGTACGGCCGGTTGAAATTCAAGTGGATCTGGACACTGAGAAGTTTTACAAAATGTTTGTGAGCCTGATGACGGCGCCCACACCTGCGCCTCGCTAACCCGGGTTTGCAGCAGCGCGCTTAGTGAGCCATGGGATGGAACGGGCCGCGCACCGCATTCATGCCCGCGCGCTTGCGCAACTCGGTGAGCAGGGCGCTGGCAGCGTTGCGGTAAGTCTTGCTCGGGTCGGAGGGATCAGCCCATACCGCATCGTAAATAATCTGCGCGGCTTCTTTCAGGTCCATATGTAGGGCTGCCTCGCAAACGTCCAACCGACTCTGCAGGCGATCGTGACAGGACTGGCAAACCTCGGCAGGTTGCGACCCGGCGGGATGGTTGTGCTCGAGTTTGCAGGTGTACGCGGGCGCATTGGTGGCCTCGGCATGTACCGCGACCAGTTCAGATTTGAACTCGCGAAGAAACTGCTCGCGCTCGTTTTCCAGATCCGCGCCAGTTTTTTTTGGTCCCACGCCAGCTTGTGCTACGTCGTCTTTGCGGGGAGGGGCAGTCTCCGTGCTGTTCTGCGGTACTTGGCCAGCTGCAATTCGCATGACCGGGGCGACACGCTCCTTGCCCTGGCACGTGGGGCAAGCATCGAGATCGGCTGGGTAGTAGAGGTGACACGTGGCGCATGGTAGTCCGTAGGCGGAGGACTTGCCTACAACCACGGCGGGCCCGTTGGTCAAGGCTGCGGGATTGAGGCTGCTGGCATCATTTCCACGCACGACTGCATGTTGTGGGCGTGCACCAATCGCTGCGCGCTGCGGACGTGTAGCTTCCATCCTGCTTCTCCGGAAAATCTTCTCTTAGTGTAGGCAGATTGTAGGCCAGCCCGAAACACCAGCAGTACACACGGAGGTACTGGCCAGTGGGACACGTCCGACTCGTACCCGGCCCGCGATCCTCCTAGCGGGCGCTGTTCCTGGCTTTCATCAGGTTGAGAAGCTCTTCGCGCCTGGCGCGGTAAAGACTGCGTTCCGGATCAAGCCGGGCAGCCAAGTCCAACTCGGAAAGAGCCTCTTCATAGCGATCCAGGCTCATCAGGCACGCCGCCAGCGAAAAGTGGTTGTCGGCGGACGGCTTTAGCCGCAACGCTTCTCGGAATTCTTTTTCGGCAGCCTGCAACTGCTGCTGCTCGAACAGGACTGTGCCCAGGTAGTGATGAGCCACGTCAGAATCAGGGTTGAGGGAAACCGACAGGCGAAATTCGCGCAAGGCCTCTTCCGGCTTGCCGTCCAGCAGAAGTGCCTGGCCCAGGACGCGGTGCTCGGTGGCGCCCGACGGATTCAGTTGCAACGCCAATTGCAATTCTGCAACCGCGCTTTCGTAGTCTTTCTTCGCCATCAGCGCGCTGGCCAGGCAGCCGTGCCCCTCCTGCCATTCGGGGTGCTGTTTGTAGAGCTCGCGCAGTTCGGTAATCGCCTCGTCGAACTTGCCCTGGTCGCAATAGGTATTTCCCAGATTGTTGCGGACGGAGGCTTCTTCCGGAGCCAATTTCTTAGCCTCGCGATATTCCGTCACCGCTTGATCAAGTTTGCCTTCTTCGTGCAGGGTCAGGGCTAAATTGGAATGCGCTTCCCAGAAGTTCGGACGAAGGCCGATGGCCTTCTCATAGGCTGCCAGCGAGGCCGGCAGGTTGCCGGCAGCGTGCAGGGCAATGCCCATGTCGTAATAACTATCGGCGTTCTCGGGATCGCGTAACAAAGACTGGGCAAACGCGTGGACTGCAGCGCTATATTCGCCACTCGAGTAAAAGCCGAGGCCCAGGTACTGATAAGCCTCGGAGTTCTCAGGGTCCATGCTCAACGCGGTGCGCGCTTCGGCGACGGCGTTCGGGCCGTCGTCCATGCGATAAAAAATGTAGGACAAGCTGCCGTGGTTCTCGGGAAAATCTGGCTTCAGTTGCAGCGACTGCGTGATCTCGTCGAAGGCATCATCCCATTGATCCTGCTGACGAAGCATCGCGCTGAGGGCGAAGTGCAGAGCGCTGTTCTGCGGATCGCCGCGCAGGGCTTCTCGCAATTGCAATTCCGCTTCGTGATAATTCTGCTGGACTGCGGCTGTAGCAGCTTTTAGCAGGGCTGGCGGGATTGGAGCGGCCACGGAGGTAGACGGAGATTTGACGGAACCCATTTTGACGGAAACAAGAACGCGAAGAAGATTCTGATCGGCCCCAGCCGACTGCAACTGGCGCAGTTCGTCTTTTCCCGGAGCGGCGGTGAGTCCGCGTTCGCCGACCAACCGCACCAGACGGCTGTTGGAAATGCCTCCAGCCAACCAGGCCACGAGTTCAGTGGTCGTGAGCGCCTTGTCGGCGCTCAGCGGCTTGACGTCGGAAGAATCGGCACCGCACAAGGCGGCCAGACCCAGGAAAGCAAGAAGAACCACAAACTTGAGTTTCACCGGACTCCCTAACCCCGTGATTGGCCTGCTGGGCGTGCCGTTTGAGAGAAGTGCCCACCGTAAAACTGCCTCTTAAAACATAGCCCGCCGGCATTGTTTTGGGTAAGGTCACGGAGGTAACAAGCTGCCACAACGCGCGAAAGGCTAGCGAGCAAGCGGTCTGTTACAAAACGCTAAACCGAACTGGCACAGGGTTTTGCGGACAATCCGATGCGTGCCTAGGACTCCGGACGACGGCATTGCATTGACTTCCCCCGCATCCTTCCGTACGCTATAAGGTGCTGTTGCTGGAGGCTTCGAAATGTTAGAAGGTCTATTTCAACCGATGCACCTGCTGGTGATTTTTTTCATCGCCTTGCTGGTGTTCGGCCCGAAGAAACTGCCTGAACTCGGAAAAGGTCTGGGTGAGGGGATCCGTGCTCTGAAAGATGGCATGAAGGATCAACCGCCCACGCAGGCTTCCACCGACCAGAGCAAGAAACCCGAAACCAAGAGCTGACCGGGCTCCCGCGTAGGGGGGTTCCCGTCGTGGGTTTTCGCGTGCGTTTGCGCCGAAGAAAGCCTGAGCAGCGCTCTCTGGCAAGTCTCTGCCACTTTCGTCAGGTTACAAGAGCTTTTTCCGTTTGCTGGATGCCCAGCGAACCCGGCCCCATTTTTCGTCTCGAATTTTAGATCGCTACGATTTTGATCGTTACCGAACTTATCTCTTATTCCCATGGAGGATCAGTCTGTGTTGCGTAAGATGCAGTGCGTCGTTGTGTTCATGCTGATGTCGTCGGCCCTGGTGCTGGCTGACCAGATCACTCTGAAAAATGGTGACCATTTGACCGGGAAAATTGTGAAGTCAGACGGCAAGACGGTCGTGTTGCATACGGAGTTCGCCGGGGATGTGACGATCCAGTTTGCGGCGATCGATCAAATTACGACCGACCAGGAATTGCACGTTGACCTGAAGGGCGGGAAGACCGCTGTCGGCACGGTCACGACAAGTGACGGCAAGCTGGAGATAGCGACCAAGACGAGCGGCACCGTGGAAGCACCCAAGGAAGATGTCACTGTGATTCGCAACGACGCGGAGCAGACCGCTTACGACAAGTCGCTGCATCCGACGCTGAGGCACGGATGGACCGGCGGGGCCAACATTGGCTTTTCTCTCGCTCGCGGCAACAGCGACACGGAGAATTTGGCGCTGGCGTTCAATGCGATGCATCCGACGATCCACGACAAAATCACGTTGTCCGCAAGTTCGGTTTACACCGAGAACAATACGCCGGGAGCATCGCCAGCTACGATCGCCAATCTGGTGGAAGGCCTCTTCCGCTACGACCGCAACATCAATGCGCGGATGTTCGGTTTTATCGGCACCGACTTCATGAGCAATCAGCTGCAGGAACTAGATCTGCGCGCTGTGTATGACGGCGGGCTTGGGCTCCATGCGATCAAGACGGACAAGACTATACTCGACTTTTTTGCCGGCGCGAACTACACGCACGAAACCTACTCGAATGGCCCTCCGGTGACGCCGCCCACCACGCCACCCACGTTCACTTCGTATGGCAAGACGGACAAGTTCGCCGCACTGACCTTGGGTGAGGAGTTTACGCAAAAGCTGGGCGCCAGCACGGTGTTGACGCAAAAGCTCTACTTCTATCCGGACCTAAACGACACCAGCCAGTATCGCGGCACCTTTAACTTTGGAACGGTAACCAAGATCAGCAAGTGGCTGGGATGGGAGAACCAGTTTTCCGACATCTATGTGACCAATCCGCCTTCCACGGCGAAGCAGAACGACCTTATCTTCACCACGGGATTGAACATTTCGTTCACGCACTAAATCTTAAGTGTGCTTTTGACAGAAAGCCGCCCGAGAGGGCGGCTTTTCTCTTCAACCTACTCTCGGAATTCCCCTACTTCGGAAAGCGATTAGTCGATGCCGTGAATGCGAAGGCTTACCAGTTGATCAATCGTCAGCTTCTCCATGCCGCGAGTGCGTAGCCCCGCGATGTATTCCGGCGTGACGTTATGAATCCGCATCGCGATCAGCTGGTCAGGTTCGGGATGGGTATAGCCCAGCCCTTGCAACTTGTCGATGAACTCCGGCGAGACGCCATGAATGCGGAATGCGATCAGCTGTTGCAGTTCGATGTGGTCGTAACCGCGCTTCTTCAGGTCGTCCATCCACTCGGGAGTTGCACCGTGGATCCTCATCGCAATTAGCGTGTCTTCGTCCGGTGAATAGCCAGCCTGGTGCAGGCTGCGAATCATCTGCGGGGATACGCCGTGAATGCGGAACGCCACCAGTTTGTCGCTATCGGAAATTTTCAGTCCTGAAGCACGGAGGTCTTCAATGAACTGCGCATTCACATTGAAGATCCGGAATGCGATCAGCTTGTCGGTGTCTAGATCGGTGAGATGTTCGTTCTTCATCTGCCGCGCGAATTCCAGACTTACATCCTGCACGGCCATGCTGAATCGCTTTTCGTCGTCCACGGGAAAACCGAGGCTCTGCATTTCGCGGGGGTAATTGGGGTCGGCCTGGAAATGGAAAATGCCGGCGCCTTCTCCATCGTTGAGAAAGCCCTCGCAGTCGATTTTGCCGGCGTCGCGGGAGATAGTGAAATGCACATCCTGATGGCCGGATTTCGAGAAGTCCACGCCCTGAAACGCGCTGGCTGGCCAGTCGGACTGGTGACTCGACATCCCGCCGTGGTGTCGCTCGATGAGCGAGAATTCGACCTTGCCGGGTTCCTCGGATTTGCCGAGAGTCCAGTCGCCGCTGCGGGTCTCAGCCGCGCGGTTCGCGAGCGCCCCGAAAACCACGGAGAATCCGAATACTAGAAAACAGAGTGTCTGGCGGAGTCTCATAAAATCATCTCCTCTAAATATCAGCGTGGGGTTCCAGAATATTCAAGCGCTTCAGTTCGATGAGCTTGTCGAGGTCGAGATCCTTGAATCCGTGCTGGCGTACTTTCTCGATGAACTCGGGAGTAATGTCCTGCACTTTAGCGGAGACCACATCGTCGACATTGACCTTGAAGCCGGCCGCTTGCAGGGCCTTGATGTACTCCGCCGTCACGCCCTGCACTCGCATGGCGATCAGGTCGTCGCCGCCAGGCTTGAGGCCTGTCGCCTGGATCTCCCGCACATATTCCGGACTGACACCCTGAACTTTCATGCCGACCAGGTCGTCGCCATCCGGCTTCAGCCCAAGTTCGTGAAGATCGTGTACGTAGGCAGGTGTGATGCCCTGGACTTTCATAGCGATAACCTGGTCCGTGTCGGGATTCAAACCTGCGCCACGAAGGTCCTTGATGTACGCGGGAGTCACTCCCTGGACTTTGAGGGCAATGATCTCGTCCAGGTTGGGTTGAATGCCGACTTCTTTCAGACCTCGAACGTAATCCGCATTCACATTCTGCACCTTGAAAGCGATGATTTCGTCCGGGTCAGGATTAAAACCTAACCCCCGCAGTTCCTGGATATATGCGGCGGTTACGTTTTGCACTCGGAAGGCGACAAGAGTATCGGCGTCGGGATGCAGGCCCTGTTCGTGAAGTTCGTGGACGTACTCCGGAGTGACACCTTGAATCTTCATCGCCACAAGTTCGTCGATGGTGAGATCGCCCATGCCCGCGGCTTTCATAGCATCGATGTAAGAAGTGGCCGTGGTCGCGGAATTGGCGGTGGCCGCCGATTGTGCACTGCTCGCCGGGCGCGACGGGGAAGGCTTCGGCTCTTGCGGGCTCTCGGGCTCTGCCGACACGGCTTGAGGCGAGAATGCCATTCCCGAAATCACGGGGCGAGCGTGGGCGATCCCAACCAAAGCGTTTCCGGCAATCAGCGCCGCGGTGAGGCAGACCACACTACCGGTGATTCCGATCCCGCGCATTCCCGCGCCGAGCGTTCTTAGCCCGAGCACGCGGAGAATGCGCTCCGTGAGCGGACTGCGGTTGGCGGCCATGGCGAGAACCGGCACGCTCCGCCACTCTTCCATCAGGGTGAGCGCCCGAGCATACTCGAGAGCATTGCCGCAAAGCGAGATTGCGACGTCATCACAGCAGTGCTCGCGTTCTGCGCGAATGCGCCGATTCAGCCACCACACGGCAGGATGGTAAAAGAGCAGCGCCTCGACCACGATCTGGAAAACATTCACGAAGGGATCGAGCCTCTGAATATGCGCGAGTTCATGCGCCACAACTAATTCGAGCTGCTCCTGAGAAAGACCCGTGAGGGCTCGCAGCGGAAGGAACACAACCGGGCGAAACCAGCCAATCACAGCCGGGGTCTGCAGTCCTTCGCCTTCGCAATAACGAATCGCCCACTTCAAACCGAGGCGGCGTTGCAGCGTTTGGCACATTTCGAGCACGCGAGTGTTCACATTCGTGGACAGTTTGCGGCGCTGACGCTCCAGAAGAAAGAAACCTCCAGCCGAGCGCAAACTGAAAAATGCCACTCCGGCGAGCCATGCTTCAACAAGCCAGGGAAACAAATCCCAGGACGAAAGGTTGCGACGAACTCCTGGCGCAAGTGAATCGGCGGCTCCCGCGTCGCGATGTCCAGCGAGGTCGGCGGACAGATTCGATCTCCCGATGGCACCACTGGACCTGTCGTCATTGGATTGGGTCTGGCTGAAAACGACCAGAGTAGCGAGCGGTGCGGCGAGCATCAGCACCAGCGCACTCAGGGCGATTACGTAGCGCGTGGAAGCGCGGTTGCAGAAAGCTGTGGCGGCCTCAGCCAGCGCCGCCAGAGCGGCACCCTGCCACAGAAAATGAAGCAGAGTCCAGGCCACGGCATGCATGAGACTGGGAGAAAGCCAATTCGTCAGAACGTTCATCATCGCCGCTCCCTTTCATATTCATCCAGCAAGCGCCGCAACTCGTCGATTTCCTCCCGCGAAGCCCGCCGCCCGGCCAGCGCGTGCATCATGAGCTGGCTCGCCGATCCCTCAAATACTCGCTGCAGCACATCGCCGGCAAACTGCCGTTTGGTTTGCTCCGCCGGCAGACATGCTTCATAGACGTGCGCCCTCTGGGTTTCGTCTCGTCGCCGTACTGTGCCCTTCGCGGTCATGATCTGCAAAAGCTTCAGCACGCTGGTGTAACCTAAGGAACGTTTCTGGTTCAGCTCGGCGTAGACTTCGCGCACGGTAGAAGGACCACGCGACCACAAGACATGCAGGATTTCTAGCTCGGATGCAGTCGGTTTCAGTGGCGACTTCCTCATAGCGCAGCACCTTACTACGAAGAACTTCGTAGTGTCAACGAAAATCTTCGTAGACATCGAGTGCCGGCCAGGATTTCTTCAGAGTCTGTTTCTAGGTAAAGAAAAATAATCCAGGCGCCGGATCTATTGCTCACCAAGACTTGGCAAGAACGTCCTCTACCACGTAGAGTACTGTGTCGACCCGGGTCTTGAAGTTCCACCTAATGTAGGAGTTCCCTTCATGCGTCGAGCAGTGATGGCAGTGATCGCGGTTTTGTGCCTCGGCTTAATGGCCTTCAGTCAAACCGCCGAAGAACTCGTCAATAAAAACATCGAAGCTAAGGGCGGCATCGAAAAGATCAAAGCCATCAAGTCCATGCGCATGACGGGCAAACTTAAAGGTGGAGGCTTCACGGGAGCCACGGGGCAGGACAACGTTCGGCCTAATCTGGTTCGCGAGACGTTTTCGCTGCAGGGCATGACCAGCGTGCAGGCGTATGACGGTGCCCACGGCTGGCAGATTCAACCCTTTGGCGGACACAAAGATCCCGAACTCATGGGAGAAGACGATCTGCGAGATCTGCTTTTCGACGCCGACTTCGATGGTCCCCTGGTGGACTATAAGGAGAAGGGCAATATTGTGGAGTATCTAGGGCACGACGAGGTGGACGGCGACGATGCGCTGCGCTTGAAAGTCACTCAGAAGGACGGGGACATTATTTACTACTATCTCGATCCTGATACCTATCTGGAAATTCGCAAAGAAATTCAGGAGTCCATCCGGGGGTCGGTTCGCGAGACTGTGATCGATCTGGGTTCGTATAAGCCAGTCGCCGGCGTGATGTTTCCGTTTTCCATCTCGCAGGGTGCGAAGAGTAATCCCGGCGCGCAGACGACCACGATTGAGAAGCTTGAAGTGAACATACCGATTGACCCGGGCGAGTTTGCAGTTCCGCCTTCGCTGAGGACCGAGGAAAAGGGGTCCGGGATGGTGGGAGTTAAGTGATTCGCTGAGCAGGCTTACCTAGATACATTATTTACGTTGGAAGGGATCGGCAGACATGAAAGTTTCCGTTCTTAAGTCTTGGGCGGTGTGTGTGTGGTTGGCCGGCGCTTCGCTTTGCGTACCTGTAGAGGGCCAGGCGGCCTACCGTTACGACTCCGCAACCGTGTCAGGACTGCCCGCGCGCAACATCGGTTCGGCGACCATGAGCGGCCGAATCGCCGCCCTGGATGCGGTGGAGCAGGATGGAAGAATCACAGTGTTCGTGGGATCCGCCAGCGGTGGAGTGTGGAAGTCGGTGAACGGTGGAACCACATACAGGCCGGTGTTCGATCGCGAGGACGTGCAGTCGATTGGTGCAGTGGCGATTGATCCCTCCAATTCGAAAACAGTTTGGGTCGGCACCGGAGAATCGTGGGTTCGCAATAGCGTGTCCGTGGGTGACGGGGTGTACAAATCGACCGACGGCGGAGAGAATTGGACCAACGTCGGTCTGAAAGACAGCGAGCACATCGCCAAGATTTTGGTCGATCCCACCAATGGCAACAATGTTCTGGTCTGCGCTACCGGGCATCTGTGGGACGACAACGACGAGCGCGGAGTCTTCAAGACGAACGATGGTGGAAAGTCGTGGAACAAGGTTCTGGCGGGAGTGAATGGTTCCACCGGATGCGGCCTGCTGGCCATGAGCCGTCAGGAACCCAAGACCATTTACGCTTCGATGTGGGATTTCCGGCGTCAGGGCTGGACGTTCCGTTCGGGAGGCCCAGGCAGCGGCCTGTTCAAGTCTACCGATGGCGGCGACCACTGGAGCGAAGTCAACGATGCGAATGCGAAGGGACTGCCCCCAAAACCATGGGGACGCGTCGCGGTAGCTGTGGCGCCTTCGAACCCGCAGGTGGTCTATGCCAACATTGAAGCGGAGAAGCGCGCGCTATACCGCTCGACGGATGGCGGCGCAACCTGGACCAAAGAAGACGCCAGCAACTTCGTGGTGTGGCGTCCGTTTTATTTCGGTAACCTGATCGTCGACCCGAAAGATCAAAACAAAATCTTCAAGCCAGACCTCATCCTGTTGCTGAGTACTGACGGCGGCAAAACTTTCAACGTGGTCTCGGGCGGGGCGCACGGCGACTTCCACGATGTGTGGATCAATCCCAAGAACCCCAACATCGTGATTGCAGGCGACGATGGCGGATTGTGGCGCAGCGAAGACGGCGGCAACCGCTGGAAACACCAGATGAACCTTCCGGTTTCGCAGTTCTACCACGTCAGTACGGACAACTCGGACCCCTACCACGTATACGGAGGGCTGCAGGATAACAGTTCGTGGGTGGGCGATTCGTCCTACCCCGGCGGCATCAGCAACTCGCGATGGGAAAACATGTACGGCGGCGACGGTTTCTGGATGTTCGAGGACACTTCCGATCCGGACTACATTTACGCCGAGTCACAAGGTGGCGAGATCGGCCGCGTGAACCGGTTCACCCACGAGGACCGCTCAATCAAGCCGCTTCCGAATTATGGCGAGAAGAAATTGCGCTTCAACTGGAACACGCCGATCCACATGAGCCCCAACGAGAAAGGAACGATCTACATCGGGGCGCAATACCTGTTTCGCTCGCGCGATCACGGACAATCGTGGGAGCGTATTTCTCCCGATCTCACGACCAATGATCCGGAAAAACAGAAGCAGGAAGAGTCCGGCGGCGTCACTGTCGACAATTCTTCCGCCGAAATGCACACCACGATCTATTCGATCTCCGAGTCGCCAAAGAACGGCCAAATCATTTGGGTTGGAACGGATGACGGCAACGTTCAAGTCACTCGCGACGGAGCCAAAACCTGGACCAACGTCGTGGGAAAGATCAGCGGTCTGGCCAAGAATTCCTGGGTCTCTACCATCGAGGCTAGCCGCTTCGATGAAGCCACCGCTTATGCCACGTTTGACCGTCACACCAACGGCGACATCACGCCCTACGCCTACAAGACCACCGACTACGGGAAGACGTGGACCGCACTTCCGTTGCGGCAAAGTGGAGTGCGCGGATACGCCCACACGATCAAGGAAGATACCGTTAACTCCAACCTCTTGTTCGTAGGCACCGAATTCGGCCTTTGGATTTCAGTGGACGATGGCCAGCGGTGGGCGCAGTACAAAGGTTCGGATTTTCCCGCAGTTGCGGTGCGCGACATTGCCGTGCAGGCTCGCGAAGGAGATCTGGTGCTGGCGACCCACGGGCGCGGCATCTGGATTATCGACGATATTTCGTCATTCCGTGCGCTAACGCCCGAATTGATGTCGCAGGAGGCTGCGCTGATCGCAGGCAGGCCGGCGAGACAGTATTTCGAGGCTGGAGGCGGTTGGCCGGAAGGCAGTGAAACTTTTAACGGCCGCAATCGTCCCAGCGAGGCCATGATCACTTACTACCAGAAAGGCCGGCATATCTTTGGCGATCTGAAGATCGAAATCTTCGACCAGGATGGAAAGCTGGTCGATACCGTTCCCGGCAGCAAACATCGCGGGTTGAATCGCGCAGGTTGGTCGATGCGCTTGAAGGCACCCGCCGTTGCGCCCGCCGCCACTGCACTGGGAGAGGCGACAGAGGGTCCGCTCGCGCTACCTGGAACCTATACGGTGAAGATGACGAAGGGAGATCACGTCTATACCGAACAGCTGAGCGTTGCGCTTGATCCGCGCGCGAAATATTCGGTGGAGGATCGCAAGGCTCAGTTCGACCTGGAGATGAAAGTTTATAAGCTGATCGAGCACATGACATATTCCGTGAGTGCAATCGAAGGCGTGCGGAATGCAGCCATCGAAAGCGCCACCAAGTTGCCGGAAAGAGACGCACTGCGCGTCCAGTTGCAACAACTGTCGGGGAAATGCGACGAACTCCGCTCTAAGATTGTTGCGACCAAAGAAGGCGGAATGGTCACGGGCGAAGAACGGATCCGCGAGCTGCTGGGACAGCTCTATGGCGACATCGACGGCTACGCCGGACGTCCCACGGACTATCAGGCGGCTCGGAGCGATTCCCTTGGCCGCGAATTGGAAGATGTGATCGTGGATTTCCGCAAACTAACCGAAGGATCCCTGCCTGCGATCAATTCTGGCCTGCGGAAGAAGAAACTGGAGACGCTTTCGGTGCTGTCCGAAGCTGACTGGAAAAACAAACGCGAGGCGGAGTCTGCTTCTGGCTCGGGCGCAGGAGCGCAGGTGGCAGGCGATGCCGGGGAAAAGAACTAAGGCCGTTACGATCCGACTCGGCACGGGGAAAAAGAGACGCGGAAATGGCCTCTCGCTCGGAGAAGTCGAAACAGCTTTATCGGCGCACGCTCGATCTGCTCATTGAGGGCAGCAGTTCTTCGTCGCGCGGTCCGGCCAATTACGGTAAATACCCGCTGTTCATGCAGCGCGGAAGCGGCTCGCGAATCTGGGACGCCGACGGCAACGAATATATCGATTGGATGATGGCTTTTGGGGCTCTTCCTCTCGGACATGCACACCCAGACGTAACTCTTGCGATCGCGGAAGCGGCCGCGTCAGGAGCGCACTTTGCCACCGCCACGGAAATCGAGATCGAAGTGGCGGAACTGCTGCGTGGTCTCATCCCCAATGCTGAACGGATACGGTTCGCCAACACTGGCACCGAGGCGGTGATGGCCGTGCTTCGATTAGCGCGCGGGTGCACCGGCAGGCCGAAGATTCTGAAGTTCGAGGGCCATTATCACGGATGGTATGACGATCTGATGGTGAGTTCGAACCCGCTGCCGGCGACGGCGGTTGGGCATCGCAACGATCCCATCAAGATTCCCGACAGTTCGGGCTTGAACCGGCGCGCGCTCGACGACACCATTGTGGTTCCGTGGAACGATCTGCCTGCGCTGCAGCGCGCTATCGAAAATCATCCGGGTCAGATTGCCGCAATCATCACCGAAGGCATCATGGCTAACATGGGCGTGATTCCTCCCGCAGAAGGATATCTCATGGGGCTGCAGAAGCTCGCGCAACAGAACAGCATTCTTTTCATACTCGACGAAACTGTAACCGGCTTTCGTATTGCTCCCGGCGGCTGTCAGGAATATTACAAGCTGTCGCCGGATATCGTGACCCTTGGCAAAGCGCTTGGGTGCGGACTTCCGGTCGCAGCCTTCGCGGGACGAGCCGGAGTGATGGAAGCACTCGCCTGGGGCGGCGTTCTGCACTACGGCACGCATAACGGTTCACGCATCGGGATGTACGCGGCGCGTGCCAGCCTGCGCAAGCTCACGGAAAATAATTGTGCAGCCTTCGCGCACACCTGGAAAATTGCCGACCGACTCTGCGCCGGACTCACCGATCTCTTCCTGCGAAAGAAGATTCCTGCGATCGTGCAGCGCGTAGGACCTATGTTTCAAATCATGTTTACCGAACGTTCCGCGATCAGTGACTATCGCGAGTTCTGCCAGCATGTGGACAGAAAAGCGTACCAGCAGTTCGTGTTCAAATTGTTCGAGCTCGGAATTTACACGACGCCCTCGGCAACGCTGCATTCGATCGTCACGCTCGCGCACAGCGACGAGGACGTGGACTTCACGCTGGCCGCGGCGGATAAAGCCTTGGACCCGGACACTTAATTCCCCGTATGACAATGACAATCGCAGAGAAAGCGGAGCAGTTTCTGTCGTTGCAGGGTGAGGTGGCGATGGTGACCGGCGCCGCTTCCGGCATAGGGCGTGGGATTGCGCTCTTGCTCGCGCAGATGGGAGCGGCGGTTGCCGTTCTGGACATCAATGACCATGGTGGAGCAGAAGCTGTCTCCGAGATTTGCAGACAGAACGGAAAGGCTATCTACGTTCGTTGCAATGTGCGTTCGGCGGAAGACTGTGCCCGCGCAGTGCGTGCCACTATCGAAACGTTCGGTAAGATCAACATTCTCTGCAACAACGCTGGAGTCGTGATCCGCAAGGGCGTCACGGGACTTCGCGAAGAAGAATGGAACATGATTCTTGACGTCACCCTAAAAAGCGTTTATCTGCTTTCCCGAGAAGTAATTCCTCATATGACGCGCAGTGGTGGCGGCCGGATCATCAACACTGGCTCCGGATGGTCGCTGAAAGGCGGGCCGAAGGCCGCTGCCTACTGCGCGGCCAAAGCCGGCGTTCTCAACCTGACGCGCTCAATGGCGATTGATCACGGCAAAGACAACATCCGCGTGAATTGCGTTTGTCCCGGCGACGTGGATACGCCGATGTTAAGGAGCGAATGCGCTCAGCTTGGAGACGAAACACACAACTTCATGAAAGAAGCTGCCGATCGCCCGTTACGGCGAATCGGTACGCCCGAAGATGTCGCAACGGCCGTTCTGTTCCTTGCCAGCGAAATGTCGAACTGGATCACAGGAGCTTCCTTGGTGGTTGACGGTGGCGGTCTGGCGTGAAGCCTGTTGCAACGACAGTTCTGCTTGCCTCCCATTGCTTCGCGGCCCCGGGTGCGAGTAGATTAGTGTGGCTCTCAAGATAGCAAAGAAGCTGTCAGGAGATTCTGATGTTGAAACGCGTAATGGTTTCGATATTTCTGCTCTTTTGGATTGCGGCGCCGGGTTTTGCGGCCAATGAAGATCACAATGCTTGCACGGGAGATCCCAACCAGTGGCGGCAACTTTTCAACGGCAAGGATCTGACTGGCTGGAAACACGTTGGGCCTGGTGGAGATACGGTGGAAGACGGCTTGATCCGCACTCATGGAGGCATGGGTCTTCTCTACTGGACCGGCGGAAAGATCGGCGACTGTGTGATACATGTCGTCTACAAGATGCGCGACGAAAACGATAACTCTGGAGTCTTCATTCGCATTCCGCTGGAACCTCGCGAAGAATGGATGCCCGTCCACTACGGCTTCGAAGTACAGATCGACAATCATCCGGAGAGGTCGGAGCCGAGTGAGGATGAGTATCACTCGACGGGCATGCTCTACTCGCTGACCAAGCCGTTGGCTAAAGCGTGGAAGCCTGGGCCCGAGTGGAACACTATGGAGATCACGCTCGACGGTTCACATACGGTTGTAACGCTCAACGGCGTGAAGATCACGGATTATCGCGATGGCGATCCCGTGCCGGACAGGAAATTCGACTTCGAGCCGCAACGTGGTCCGCGGCCGAACTTCGGCTATATGGGGCTGCAGAATCACAGCGACAACGACATCGTATTTTTCAAAGAAGTAGCCATTAAACCATTGAAGAAATAATACAGTTGCAAGGTTTGGGAGAGCCGTGCGCAGTCAACTCATATCGGAGGAATTCGCATGAAAAAGAATCTGTCGCGCCGCGTGTTTTTACAAGGTGGAACTGCCGCCGTAGCCGGAAGCGCACTGCTTTCCAAGACCGTTCTACTCAACGCGCACCCGCTCGCGGGCTTCCCACAAGCTGTGGCGGCGAGCGACCGCGTTCGTTTTGGAATGATTGGGGTTGGGATGCAAGGTTCCGGCCTGCTCGGCGGCGCGATTACGATTCCCGGTGTCGAATGCGTAGCGGCAGCTGATTTGTACGACGGCCGCCACACGCTGGCGAAGGAGATCACGGGCAACACCAGTTTGCCTACCACTCGACATTATCAGGAATTGCTGGACCGGAAGGATATTGACTGCATCGTAGCCGCCGTCCCCGATCATTGGCACAAGCGTGTGGTTGTGGATGCCTGTAACGCGGGCAAAGACATCTATTGCGAGAAACCAATGTCGCACACCGTGGCCGACGGATTCGCTATGGTCGATGCTGCTCAAAAGAATAATCGGATCGTGCAGATCGGTTCCCAGCGCGTCAGTTCTGTGCTGTGCGCCCAGGCACGTGAACTGTATCACGACGGCGCGATTGGCGAAGTCTCGATGGTCGAACTCACGCTCGGCCGCAACGACCCAACCGGTGCGTGGGAGTATCCGCCTCCACCCGATCTCTCTACCGAGACGCTCGACTGGGACACCTGGCTCAACGACGCGCCCAAGATTCCTTTCAATAAGTATCACTTCGCTCGCTGGCGCTGCTGGCGGAACTATGGTACGGGGGTAGCTGGAGATTTGATGGTCCATCTCATCAGCGGCATGCTTGTCACGCTGGGGTGGAACGAAACGCCGCGCTCGGCGACGGCGATGGGTGGGATTTTCCGCTGGCCCGACGGCCGCGACATGCCCGATCTGCACGTGGTGCTGTTCGACTATCACGGCATACCGGTTTACGTTCGTTTAGGACTGGGAACGGAAACTCCGGAACTCGCACGATTCATGGGGCCGAAGGGAATTCTCGATGCCGGTGAATTCGATCTTCGCCACTCGCCTCAGGCTGGAGTCGATCTGGATCCGAGTTACTATGCAAATGCATTCCCCGCGAAGTTGAGGGACGAATACTTCAAGCAGTGGCACACGGAACACGATCCACCGCTGGGAAAGGAACCCTTGCGCGAAGACACTGTGTATCGCGGCCACGACTGGGATGACATGCGTCCACACCTGCACAATTTCTTCCAGTCGGTGAAGTCTCGCAAGCCGGTGGTTGAGGATGCAGTCTTCGGGAACAATGCCGCCATCGCCTGTCACATGGCGAACGAATCCTACTTTCGCAAGAAGCCGGTAACTTGGGATGCGGCGTCGAAGACGGTGAAGTCCTAAGCGAACTTGGCCGCGACCTGCAATCGGGTAGCTACGTGAGTCATGCGTCGGCTTCCTCGGAGGTGGGCGCTGGCGCAATGATGTGAAGACCGCACTCGGTTTTCGCAAAGCCTGGCCAGCGACCTGCGCGTGGATCATCCCCAGGTCTCACTGGGCTAGTGCAGTGCGTGCAGCCGATGCTGGGATAGCTCTGGTCGTGCAGCGCATTGTAAGGCACTTCGTGCTGCTGGATGTATCGCCAGACTTGTTTTGACGTCCAATCGACGATGGGATTGATTTTCACCAGACCGAACTTTCCGTCCCACTCGACTTTTCTGGCGCCTGCGCGCGCCGCGGTCTGATCGTGGCGGATGCTCGTGATCCACGCATCCAGTTCGTTCAGTTTGCGCCTCAGCGGCTCGACCTTCCGCAGATTGCAGCACTGGTCCGGATCACGACTCCAAAGTGCCGCGCCATGAGTGCGCTCCTGCTTTTCGGGAGAGATCAATGAGTACACTTTCTCAACCGCGATTCCATACCGCTGCTCGATCTTGTCAATCAAGGCGTAGGTCTCGGAAAACAGAAATTCAGTATCTACCGTGAAAAGGCGGAAATCCTTGTGCACGCGTGAGGCCAGGTCGATCAACACCATTCCTTCCGCACCAAAAGCCGTTGAGATCGCGACTCGACTGCCGAAGGTTTCGAATGCCCATGCGAGAGTCTGATCCGGACCCCAGCTTGCCGCTTTGGATTGCAACTCTATCATTTGTTCTTTCACAGGATGGACTCCTCGTCGGCGCTCAGGCTCTCACTTAAAGAAACAACATGTGCTCCAGGGATCTCACTGCCGGGTGTCAGGCCCACGATCGTGGATGTCTCCAACAACACCGCTGGATTGGCAAGACGCACGACCTCACCCACAACCAGCAACGTCGGTGCAGCCAACTGAGGAGCGTGCGGCAGATCAGCAACGGTTGTGCGATAAACCTGCTGATGGTCTGTCGTAGCGCGCGAAATAATTGCGCATGGAGTCCCGCGATCGAGACCCGCGGACACCAGCCGATTCGCGACCTGCCGGTAATCCTTTCCGGGCATGTAGATCGCAAGCGTAGCGCCACTACCCACGAACTTGCTCCAATCTGCTGGATTCCTGTCGAGCGCTTGATGCCCTGTGATCAACACCAGAGCATGCGAAGCGGCACGATGGGTGAGCGGAATCTGCGCCGCCGCAGCAGCGCCCAGAGCCGATGTCACGCCGGGAACAATTTCGCAAGGAATGCCGGCTTTGCGCAGCGCGTCAATCTCTTCACCGGCGCGCCCAAAGATGAGCGGATCGCCGCTCTTCAACCGAACCACCCGTAGTCCCGAGGTTGCCAACTCGATCAGTAGGAAATTGATTTCTTCCTGTCTGATCTTTCTCTGGCCACTGCGCTTGCCCACGTTTTGAATTTTCGCGTCGGCGGGCACCAATTTCAGAATCTCAGGCGCCACTAGATCGTCATGCAGCACGGCATCGGCAGTTCGCAACAGACGGAACGCCTTCAGCGTGAGCAACTCCGGATCTCCTGGGCCTGCGCCCACCAAATAAACTCTTCCCTTCATGCCGTCGCTCCTTTGGTTGCAACCTGCGCTGGAGTTTCGGCCAGAGCCGCTTCCAGCGCTTCCCTGCTCGCCAGCGAATGCAGCAACTCGCTCTTGCGTTCTGGAGCGAGATCGCTGGCCTGCACCAACCTTCTTGTCTCTCCGAGTTGCGCAACCCAGGAGGCGTATCCCGGCCCAAATTGTTGTTCGAGTTGCTGGCGAAGTTTCTGCGCCAGTGAAGGGCTCTGCCCCGAAGTTGAAATGGCGATTTGTAAATCTCCGCGACGTACGACCGCGGGGTAAAAGAAATCGCAAAACTCAGGCACGTCCACCACATTGCAGAGAACTCCCCGCAACTGAGCCTCCCGGTAGATCAACTCGTTCAAGTCCCGCGACGAGGTCGCGACGATCGCAACAAACACGCCCTCGAGATCCTGGGCGGCAAAAGAACGCAGCTCTAATTCAAGCTGTCCGGCGTGGGCCCAGCTGTGTACGGCATCTGTGGCTTCGCGGGCAACCACGCGAATGCGAGCGCCGGTGTCGAGAATTCCAGCGATCTTGCCCTCCCCAACCTCACCCGCGCCAATCACCAAGACCTTCCGGCCCGCAAGCTTAAGAAACATCGGAAACAAGCTGCTCATTTTGTTTTTCACCCAATTGCTTTTTACCAAGTTTTCTCGTCCGGATTTCTCGCTCGAATTTCTAACCCGCGATTTCCTCCAGCGACCTGTGTCAAAGTTCAATTCCTTGAGGCACAAGCCCCGCAGGAATGTCACGGGCCACCATTTCCACAAGTTCTCCCGCCAGGCACTGTCGTAATTCCGCATCGCTATGCCGCGCGAAGAACTGACGCAAATTTTCCCCGTCTCCACGCTCCGCGAGATACTGCCGCAGCAACCGCTCAATCGCCTCTGGAACAGCGGTGGCGGCACAGCGGTATCCGACCGGGCGAGCCGTGGATTGATGCAATCCCAGCGCGCCGCCCAGGCAGAAGTAATAAGCATCTACCATGCGGTCTTGCACCCTGATCTTTTTCCCTTCAATGCCGATGTCGGCAATCCAATGCTGGCCACAACTGTTGGGGCACCCGGTCACATGCAGCTTCAAATGCTGATCGAAACCGGGCAAACGTTCGTCCAGCTCATCCACCAGCCAGCGCGAAAAACTTTTCGTTTCCGTGATTGCCAGCTTGCAAAACTCTGTGCCGCTGCAGGCAATCGTTCCCCGCGCGAATACCGAAGTGCCAACGCGCAGCCCAATGGTGTCCAACTCTTTTGCCAGGGCGTCGACGTTAAGCGCAGGGACGTTCACGAAAATCAGGTTTTGCATGTTCGTGGTGCGCAGTTCTCCGCCAGCGAAACGATCGGCGAGATCAGCCGCGTTGCGCATCTGGTCAGCCGTAATCCGGCCGCCCAAAACGCTCGCTCCTACGTAGTGGTAGCCGGTTTGCCGTTGCGGATGGATGCCGATGTGGTCGCGGTAAACGTCGGCGGGTGGCTGTTCCGGCTCAGCGGGATCGAGTTGAAACCCAATCCTGCGTTCCAGCTCTTTCTGAAAGGTTTCCGCGGTCCATCCGTGGCGGAGAAACAAGAACTTCAGACGTGCGCGCTCACGATGTTCGCGCAGCACATCCGAGTCGCGGAACAGTTCGGCAATTCCACGGATCACTGGCAGCACCTGGTTCCAACGTACAAACGCGTTGAGGCGTGCGCCGAGGTAAGGTTCTGTAGAGAGGCCGCCAGCCACGCGCAGGGAGAAGCCAACTTCCGGCTTTCCACCAACGATGCGAGTATTCGCAGTCAGACCAACATCATTGATCTCCGGATAAGGGCACCAAACCCTGCAGCCGGTGATTGAAATCTTGAACTTGCGCGGGAGATTGTAAAACTCAGCATTCCCCGCCAGCATGCGCGACGCTTCGATCGCAAGCGGAGACGCATCGCAGATCTCGTCATGGTCGAATCCCGCAACCGGGCAACCGGTCACATTGCGCGTGACATCCCCGCAAGCGCCGGTTGTGTTCAGGTCGACCTTCCAGAGTTCTTCCAGCAATTCAGGAAGCGTCTCGATGGTGACCCAGTGCAGCTGAATATTTTGCCGAACCGTGAGGTCGGCAATTCCTTTCGCATAGCGCTGAGCGAGATCGGCAATCGTGCGAAGCTGTTGCGAGCGCAACTGGCCGTTGGGGATGCGAATCCGCACCATGAAGCATGGCAGCGCCTTTCCCTCACCGTTCTTGCCACCGGTCACACCCGCTCCGTCTCCTTGCGTGTAAACACCCCACCAACGGAAATAGGTGCCGATCCATTCCGGAGGAATCGCATCGAAGCCTTTGCGCGCAAAACTGCGAATCTCCTCCAGGCCTTCCCAAGGATTCTTCGTTCGCTTGAGGCGCTCGACGCGCTGGGCCTTCGTTTCTTTCACCGCTGCTGTATTTGTCATAGAAAATTGCCGCCAATAAAAAACCCACCGCCAGATTGCTCTGGCGGTGGGTTATAAGTGCCGGTATTAAGAAGAAACTCTTAGGTCCGCAGCCTCCCCGCGCCAGAACGCACGCATGCGCAACAACAACAAATGCACATACACATCTGGCGAGGATTCTGGCTGATCGACATAAACAACCTCATTCTAGGCGGAGGCTCCGGAACAGTCAACGAACTAACGTAATCGTTTGGATGAATATTTTTGATGGAAAGAATCGCAAAAATCGCACGTCTGTTTTTGAATAACCGCTTCCTCCGTGGAATCAAGCACTTGCCGCCTACAACAGTTGTTGTGTGTCCGTCTTCAGACATGCAAAGCACCCTCTCAAGTGCGAGATAATGGAATAGCGGTTGACACTCGCGCCCCTGTCGCCTAGCATTTGCTCGTAATGACTTCGTTAGTCCATCGCGTTCATCGTCACCATCATCATGCAACGAGCGTGTCGGCGGAGGAGCGCGGATAGAATTTAGCCCTTGTAAAATCCGAGCCCGCTGACGCGAACTTCGCATCGGCGGGCTTTTTGTTTTGCTGAACAATGCAGCCTCGCATGAAAGGCATACTTGAAGCAGGAGCACTTGATGAAAATTGATTTCGACAAAATGCAGGGACTGGTGCCCGCCGTCGTGCAGGATGCAGCTTCGGGAGAACTGCTGATGCTCGGCTTTCTGAACCAGGAAGCCCTCGACGCTACTCTGCGCACTGGATTGGTCACCTTTTACAGCCGCACCCGCCAGGCTTTATGGACCAAAGGAGAGACTTCGGGGAACTACCTTCAGGTCGTCGACGCGTGGACGGATTGCGACCGGGATACGGTGCTGTTCAAGGTTCGCGTGCTGGGTGAAGGCAGGGTCTGTCACACGGGAACGCGATCGTGCTTCACGGAAAAATTGCCGCGGGGCACGGACGTTGCAACGTTACCCGCGAGGGCGCATTTATGAAGCTTCGCCTTGGCATCCCGAAAGGCAGTCTGCAGGAAGCGACGCTGAGTTTGTTCACACGCGCGGGGCTGCGGGTTTACACCAACGCACGATCTTATTTCGCCGCGACTGACGATCCCGAGATTGACTGCCTCCTCATTCGCGCGCAGGAGATGGCGCGCTATGTTGAACACGGTGCGCTCGACGCCGGGTTAACCGGCCTCGATTGGGTGCTCGAAAGCGGCCTCGGAGTAGTCGCGGTTACGGACTTGATTTATGCCAAGCAGAGCATGGGCAAGGTGAAGTGGGTGCTGGCGGTTCCAGAAGAGTCCGCATTCCACAAACCCGAAGATCTTGAGGGCCGAATCGTTGCGACCGAACTCGTCAGCTTCACGCGGAATTACTTCGCGAGCCGGAACGTCGGTGTGAGAGTTGAGTTTTCCTGGGGCGCGACAGAGGTCAAGCCGCCATTGCTGGCGGACGCCATTGTCGAAGTCACTGAGACCGGCAGTTCGTTACGCGCCAATCATCTCCGGATCATCGAGACGGTGCTCGAGTCCAACACGCAGCTGATCGCCAACAAGGCCGCGTGGGCCGACGCCGCGCGGCGACAGAAGATCGAAAATCTGGCGGTGATGCTCTGCGGCGCCATGGCGGCGCACGGGCGAGTGGGGCTGATGCTGAATGTGCGCAAGCCTGATTTAGCCGCAGTGCTAAGCCTGCTTCCGGCCCTCAAGAACCCGACAGTCGCGCCGTTGGCCGACGGGGAATGGGTCGCCGTCAACACCATCATCGAAGAACAAACGGCCTGGACCTTGATCCCCAGGCTGAAGCAAGCGAACGCGCAGGGGATCGTCGAGTATCCGCTGAACAAGGTGGTGATGTGATGCGCATTCTCGAAGGGTCCCGTCGAAACCTTTTCGTGCGGGCTCTAGAGCAGCGAGCCGCGACCGACTTTGCGGATGTAGAACCTGCGGTGCGGCGCATCGTCAATGACGTTCGCAAGAATGGAGACCGCGCCTTGCGCCGCTATGCCGCGCGATGGGACGGGTTGGGCGAAAATGAGCCGCTGCGAGTTCCCGAACTACAGTTGCAGCAGGCATGGCAGCGGACGTGTCCGGAATTGCAAGAAGCTATCCGTCAGGCTGCGGCCAACATTCGCCGCTATTGCGAATGGCAAAAACCGCAAGAATGGCAGCGCGAGATTCAGCCCGGCGCGTGCGTCGGCCAACTGGTGCGCCCGCTGGAATCCGTGGGCTGTTACGTTCCCGGCGGCCGTTATCCTTTGCCTTCCACTTTGCTGATGACCGTAATCCCAGCGCAAGTTGCGGGCGTGCGGCAGGTTCGGGTGGTCTCGCCGAAACCAGCCACGGTAACGCTGGCAGCGGCAGGCTTCCTGAATGTATCAGAGTTCTATCGCGTTGGCGGCGCGCAGGCAATTGCCACGCTGGCCTATGGCACCGAGAGCATCACGCGCGTCACAAAGATCGTCGGCCCGGGAAATCGCTACGTGACCGCCGCAAAGAAGTGCGTCGCGTTCGATTGCGCTATCGAGTTTCTCGCAGGGCCCACGGAAGCGGTCGTGATCAGCGAAAACGGAGACCCAGCCTGCATTGCGTCTGATCTGGTGGCGCAAGCCGAGCACGACCCTGACGCGCTCTGTGTTTTCATTACGCCTGCTCGCCAACTAGCAAAGGAAGTGCGGAAGGAATTGCAAAAGCGCGCGCACAGGAACCCGATTGCACGAAAGTCGCTGACTCGTCGAGGAGCAATTCTGCTCGTGGCATCGCTCGACGAAGCCATGGGGATTGTCCGCCGCATCGCGCCGGAACACCTGACACTGCCGGCTGCCCTTGCACCCGCTGTGCAAAACGCCGGTTCGGTTTTTCTGAACGAGTTTTCACCGCAGGCCGCGGGTGACTATGTCTCGGGCCCGAACCACGTGCTTCCCACCGGCGGTATGGCTCGTGTCCGCGGCGGACTGAGTGTGTTTGACTTCGTTCAAGTCATCGCCTGCCAAACTGTTAGCAAAGAAGGCATTCGTCAAATCGCCCCCGCGGCGATCGCCCTTGCTGAAGCGGAAGGCTTGCACGGACACGCCGAATCGCTCAGAGTGAGGTTCTCCCATGCTTAAAGCGCGCGCGGCGGTGCAGAAACTGCAGTCCTACCATCCACCGCTTGCTGGGAGGCATGGACTGCGGCTTGATTTTAACGAGAACACAGTCGGTTGCTCGCCGCGTGTGTTGGCGCGAATGCGCACGCTGGATGCGGAGGCTCTGGCTCGCTACCCAGACCGTGAGCCGGTCGAACGCGAAGTGGCACGCTTTCTGGGACTGGACGCCGCACAACTCCTGCTCACCAACGGCGTGGATGAAGCGATTCATCTTCTTTGTTCGACCTACCTCGAATCAGGGGACGAAGCCATAATCGTAGTTCCCACGTTCGCGATGTATTCACTGTTTGCGCAGGCCGAAGGTGCCCGGGTCGTCGAAATCCGCAGCGGCCCGGATTTCGTTTTTCCGACGGCGGCATTGCTCGCGAAGATCAGCCCGCGCACCCGCCTTATCGCGGTTGCGAATCCGAATAATCCGACCGGGGCTACGATCTCAGAAGAAATTTTGCTTCAAATTGCGGAGGCGGGTCCGCACGCCGCGTTTCTCGTCGACGAAGCCTATTTTGAATTCCACGGTGAGACGCTGCTCACTCGTCCGGCACGTCCGTCTAATATTTTTGTGGCTCGCACTTTCTCGAAGGCTTATGGCTTAGCCGGATTGCGGATTGGCGCGCTCGTAGGAGAGGCGACGCAGATGACCATGGTGCGCCGGGTTGCGTCACCGTACAACGTCAACGCGGTTGCGCTTGCTGTTCTGCCCGAGGCGCTTCAGGACGCAGCTTACGTAGAGCACTATGCCGACCAAGTGCGCCGCAATCGGAAGGTGCTTGAAGAAGAATTATCCGCGTTAGGTCTTCATTATTGGCCCAGCCGTGGCAATTTTGTGCTGGTGCGCATTGGCTCGCAGCACAAAGAATTCGTGTGCTCTCTCCGGGAGCGAGGAGTCTTGGTACGCGATCGCGATTCGGACCCGGGGTGTGAAGGCGCGGTCCGCCTCACGGTGGGATCGGATGAACATACTCAGACTCTGATCGCAGCGCTGCGCAACGTAGTCGAAGACCTCCGTTTGCGTCGGGAGGTACGCGCGTGAGGCGAGCTAGCATTCACCGGAAAACAGCGGAGACCGAAATTCGCATTGATCTGACCATCGAGGGCCAGGGGAAATACGAGGTCTCAACCGCAATTCGCTTTTTTGATCACATGCTGGAACTCTTCACACGGCATGGCGGTTTCAATCTGAAGCTCGTCGCGCGCGGAGATCTGGACGTGGACCAGCACCACACGGTGGAAGATGTGGGCATTGCGCTCGGCGAGGTCTTTGACCGCGCACTGGGCGACCGGCGCGGCATTCTGAGGGCGGGCTACTTCCTGATGCCCATGGACGAGACCCTCGGACTTGCCGCCGTAGATTTCGGCGGGCGCGCAGTGGCGGTCGTGGAGACAAAAGTCCGTGCTTCTCGCGTGGGTGATCTGCAAACTGAACTTGTGCATGACTTCTTCGAAGGCTTCGCACGGGGAGCTCGCGCCAATGTACATGTGCGCGTGCTCTACGGCCGTTCCAGCCATCACAAAATCGAGGCGCTCTTCAAGGCTTTTGCCCGCGCCCTGCGCGTAGCTTGTTCCCGTGACAAGCAGTTAAGCCGCATGCTGCCAAGCACCAAGGGACTCCTATGATCGCGATTGTCGACTACGGCGCCGGCAATTTAAGTTCGGTAAGGAAGGCCTTTGACCATCTTGGCGCGGAAGTTACGATCACTGGCCAGTCCTCGACGATCGACGCAGCCGACAAGATTGTTCTGCCTGGCGTCGGCCACTTCTCCGTTTTATCGGAACTAAATGATGCGGGCCTGCACGGTACCTTGCTGAAAAGCATCGCTGGCGGCAAACCATTTCTTGGAATTTGTCTGGGTATGCAGTGGCTGTTCGACGGCAGCGAAGAAGCACCGGATATTCCAGGAGCAGCATTATTTTCCGGGCGATGCCGGCAGTTTCCCGCACAAGTAAAGTCGCCGCATGTCGGCTGGAACAATCTTTCGCTTTTTGAGGCGTCCGAGTCTGAGCAGCCAGTGCATAGAGAATTGGAGCCCGACAAATTAGTTCTTCGGAAATCCAAGTTACTTTGCCATCTGCCTTCCGACCCGTTCGTATACTTCACGCATTCCTTCTACGCCCCCGTGACGCAGGGAACCTCAGCAACCACCGATTACGGTCAACCATTTTCTGCTGTCGTCGAGCGCGACAACCTTTTCGGAGTGCAGTTCCACCCTGAGAAGTCGGGCGCGGCAGGGCTCCTCATTCTCAAGGCTTTTTGTGAGGTCTGAGTGCTGACCAAGCGCATCATCGCCTGCCTCGACGTCACCGGAGGGCGCGTGGTGAAAGGAGTCAAGTTCGAGAATCTTCGCGACGCGGGCGATCCCGCAGAGTGCGCCGCCGCTCATGCCCGCGACGGTGCAGACGAGATTGTGCTGCTGGACATCACTGCCACCAGCGATAATCGCAAGACCATGCTGGAAGCGGTTTCGCGCACTGCGCGCACTTTGTTTGTGCCGCTTGCGGTGGGCGGGGGCATCCGTAAGATCGCAGATGCTGCAGCGGTTTTCGACGCAGGCGCCGACAAGATCGCAATCAACTCTGCTGCCGTGCATAGGCCAGAATTGATCAGCGAGATCGCCAGCCGCTTCGGTTCACAAGCGGTCGTGGTGGCCATCGACGCCAAAAGGGTCGAGGGAAGGTTTGAAGTATTTGTAGCGGGAGGACGTCTGCCCACCGGCCGCGACGCGATTCAATGGGCCCGGGAAGCGGCGGAGCGCGGAGCCGGCGAGATTTTGCTTACTTCCATGGATCAGGACGGCACTCGCGCCGGTTTCGATTGTGAACAGGTCCGCGCAGTGGCACAAGCAGTTTCCCTTCCAGTCATTGCATCCGGCGGAGCGGGTTCGGTGAGCCATTTCGTAGAGGTCTTCCGCGAAGGCCAGGCCGACGCCGCTCTGGCTGCTTCCATCTTCCATTTTCACATTGAGAGCATCGAGCATCTGAAGCGCGAATTGCACGCCGCGAACGTACCCGTGAGGTGGCCATGCTGATTCCTTCGATCGACTTGATGGGAGGCAAGATTGTCCAACTCGCGCAGGGCGAAGAAAAGAAGTTGGAGTTCTCGGATTTTGAGTATTGGATCCGCCGCTTTTCGAAATATCCTCTGGTGCAACTTATCGATCTTGATGCGGCCCGCGGCGCGGGCGACAACCGCGCTTTGATGCAGCCGATTCTGCAGCGGCTGAATTGTCAGGTTGGAGGCGGCATTCGCGACCTCAAGTCCGCGCGGGAGCTTCTTCATGCCGGTGCGCGCAAAGTGATCTTTGGGTCGGCGTTGCTGAAGCAGGGCGAGATTGACGCACAGACCGCACGCGACCTGGCAGAGGCCCTCGGCGCTGCCCCGCTGGTCTTCGCCATCGATTCCAGAAAAGGGCGAGTCGCTGTACGTGGTTGGCGCAAACAGACCAACGTCACTTCCCTCGATATGGTCCGCGCTCTGGAGCCTTTTTGCGAAACTTTTCTATATACCAACATTGAGACGGAAGGGCTCATGCGCGGCATGCCACTGGAACCGGTTCAAGTTCTACAGAACGCCACCACCCGCCACCTGGTAGTTGCCGGCGGTATCACCACGCAACAGGAAATCGACACGCTCGATGCGATGGGGATAGACGCGGTCGTGGGAATGGCCGTGTACTCGGGCAAGATTCAGGCGTGACCCGAATCAGGAAACTGAACGCGAGAGATGTGAAAACCTCACCCGCGGTTATTGTGGCTGCATAGTCTCGTCTAACACAGCTTTTCCGCCCTTATCGACCGTAACCACCTTGCTGATGGGGGCATATCCGCTGAGAGTAATATCGATCACATAATTTCCTGGATCGAGCATCACTTCAACTGGTGAACCTTTTTCCAGCATGTGCTGGTTCACTGCGACCTGGGCTCCCTTTGGCTGTGTTCGAATGCTGAGAGTTCCCTGACCGGGCTGGCCGCTGTTTCCGCCAAACAGCTTTTTCATTTTCCCCACGGTCCGGATATTGTCCACGTTCCCCATGGCGCGCAAGGTGGGCGACAATGCCACGGTCTGTCCTAAGGCAAATTGGGCCGACGCGGTTTCATCGATGTATCCGGCTTTGCGAATTAGTACTACGTGCTGGCCTTTGTCCACGCTCACTTGCGCGGGCGTGAGTTTGCCCATGTCTCTGCCGTCAACGTAAATGTTTGCGCCGGGGGGGTTGCTGGTTACGGAAAGCGTTGCCGACAGCTGATTGAGATGGATGACTACCGAAGACTTGGTGCCGGAAACTACTTTTACGGTACGTGAATCCGTGACGTACCCGCTCTTGGTTATCGTAATCGAGTGCGGCCCCGGATCCAGGCTGGACACCGATAGTGGGGTCACCCACGTCGGATCGGTTGCGCCGTCAAGCTGCACCTGTGCACCCTGCGGGGTGGAATCCACAGTTATCTGCCCGGGAACGACCACTGGAGCTGCGACCTTCTTCTTGCTGTTTCGAGCTTTGGCCGAGCGCGGCGATTCAGGCTCTGGCTCTACGGCTCGGGCCGGCGGTGCTACAACGGCCGCATGAGTCTCTGGCGCACTTTGCTGCGCTCTCTGGGGCGTACTTTGCGCCGCGGGTTCCGACTGGTCGGGTGCAGGCTGCGTTTCCGCTACCGGAGCCGTAGGGCGTGCAGATCCGGAATCGTCATCGCCGCTGCCAAGACGCGACCAAAGCCAGATCGTGACGATCAGAATCAGAGCGACCGCGCCTAAAATCGAGTAAAGCATCAACTGCGGAGGAACGTTCTTGACCTCTTTGATTGCTTTTTGCGCAACTTCGCGCGGATTCACCCTCGGCTTATCTTCCTCGTCCACGTGACCCTCGAACTGGGTATGGACCGGGGCTGCTATGGGCGCTGGTGGGGGTGGCGGAGCCTCGGGCTTGATAATCACTTCTTTGAGGGGAGGTAGTTCGGAGATCTCGGAGAAGCTGGTAGAGGTTGACTGAACTGGCGCATCTTCGGCCATCATCGGATCGACCGCGAGCTTCGGAGGCTCAAACGCAGGGGGCTCGACAACCGCCGAGGACATGTAAGGCGACTCCTGCTCTGCAGCCTCAAAACTTATCGTTGGCTCGGACGACGTCGAGTCGCTCGAGGTATTGAATCCCGGCGCGGTGGAATTAGGAGTGGAACTCGTTCCCCATCCTGCGGCCGCTGCCGCGGCAGCCTTCGGCGCGGGAGATGACGCTGCCTGAGCCGGAATCGCACCGTGGTCTTGCCGCTTCGCCTCCACCCGAGGAGCGGGTGCGGCAGGCACAACAAATTTCTCAGCCGGCTTTGCTACTGGCGGAGCCACACGCGGAGCCGCTGGGGCCGTGGGCGTTGCCGCACGTGCCGGAGCCGCGGGTGCTGGCGAAGCAGCCTTCGCTGCTGCCGGTGGCTTCACCACCGCAGCCAACGGCTTGGGCGCCAGCTTGTTCGCCGCTTGTGGCTTCGATTCCTTACATTTTTCCAGACTGTCCAGCAACTCCCTGCCGTTCTGATAACGCTCTGCAGGATCCTTCGACAGCGCCTTCATGATGAGGTCGCTGAGCAGCGGATGGAGTTTCGCATTCACCTTCACGGGAGGTATAGGGGTGCTGTCCAAAATGCGCTGGCGAACGGACTCCACATCTACGCCCTCAAAAGCTTTGCGATCCGTCACCATCTCGTAGAACATTGCGCCCAGGCTGAACAGGTTAGACCGGCCGTCGATTTTGTCGCCCAGTACCTGCTCCGGCGACATGTAATGCAAAATCGACGGCGTATCTCCGGGCATGTCCGAAACGAACTTCCCGACACTAGACGCGCCCATGCTTAAAATCTTGATGCTGCCGTCCCATGCGCACATGATCTTGGCAGGTTCCAGGCTGTGGTGGTGGACTTGCGCGGCGTGCGCTTGATCAAGGCCGCTGCATACCTGCCTGCCGATATCGAGCAGGTCCCAGATGGAGAATCCTTCTTTTCGGGCAAGCATGGTTGCGATGCTATTGCCCTGCACGTACTCCATGGCGATGCAAAACTGGCCATCCATCTCGCCCGCGCCGAAGATGGGTGTGATGTTCGAACTCGTGAGGCTCTTGGTGCTCTCCGCTTCCTCCGTCAAGGCCTGCTGCAGGGCTGCGGCTTTTTCTCCGAAGGCACTTAATTGAATCGCTTTGAGCGCGACCGTTTGCCCGCTCTCGGGGTCATTGGCCTTGTAAACCGCCCCAGTCGCGGATTTCGCGAGCTCGCTTAGAATCTCGAAGTGACCGATCTTTGTGGACATTGCTTTCCCAGCCTCGTTCCCAACACGCCCTTCACATTCCCCGGGCGCGGTCCGGAGTGAGTCAAACCTAGGATATATCTGTAGGGTTACAGGTTCGAGTTACCGAAGTACCCGCGAAGACCGATCGAGACCGCCTCCGAAACCCGTGCCAGTAGCCCACAGCCGGAGGGCAGCCCAGGGAAAATCTACCGCTCAGCTTCTCGAAGACTGCCGGCAGGAGACTGGAAGACGCAAAAAAAGCAGAATCATTCCCAATAGAAGTCACTCAGCCTAATGTCGCTACCGAGCCCGTGATGGTGGTCTCATTCATCGGTGCAGCGGAATCAGCAATCCAGCGCCAAGCTCGCCGCCCGTTACTAAGCACCACTGCCTGCGCTTCGCCATAGTCCACCAGCCGGTTGAGCACTGTGGTCACTGACGCCACCGGATCCTTATGCCGCGTCAGCATGGGCGGCACTTTCTTACGGATCTCCTCGCAGACGTCGCGCGCGCTCAATGCCCGCCCCGCCTCCATCAGAATCCTGCGGCATGCCTTGGTAAAGCCCGGCTGGCGCCCGTTGCTCTTGCGATCCACCAGTTCGAGCAACTCCTCGCTCAACACGCCATCCCCAAAAAGATTGGCCAGCCCGGTTATCGTTTGCTTGACTGTGCCGATGCGCCGCATCACATCCGCACGCTGTTGCAGCAACTGCCGCAGTTCTTCATGCGCTTGCCGCACCACTTCCTGCACATGCCCGTCCCCGTAATTAAGAACAGACCTGGTCACACCGTTCCCGTTGTGCTCGTTCAGCATACGACCCCCATGACGAAGACGAACATCCACCTTAGTGCTCCGAGCGGGCAGGGCCGCCCTCATCTACTGATACGCAGGATTCAGTCCCGGCGTTCCCCTTATTTGCCTCGAAGCAAAGTTTCGATCGGGACTGCCGACGTTCACTTTGTTAGACGCCCGACCCAGGGTTTGGTTAACGAAAGTAATAGCTTTCGGAAACGAGGCACAGCCGGTTCTGCACGCTTGAGTCAGGTGGGCACGAATCTCTCGTCTCCAAATTGGACCTCTTCCCGAATTAGACGAAAACTTCCACCTTCGTCCTAACCTACTGGTCCAAAAGTCAACCTTTGGCGGTCGCCTTCCGATGAAAAGTAATATGGCCGCACCCGTGTTGACGGTGGCAGTACCCGGGCTGTCCCCCGCGCCTCTGACCGTGCTATTGGTAGGAAACCAGGAAGAAGACTTTTTTCTTATTCGCGAGATCCTCAGCCGCAACAAGGACGCCTTTTCGGCGGAGCTCGATCACGCCACTTCTCTGGACGAAGCCAAAACAATGTTGCAGCGAAAGGCATACGGCCTTGTGCTTTTCGAGTATGCAACCAAGGATGCTGCCGCGGTCGAACTGCTTTCGCAGTTTCTTAATGGCGGATCGTCGGTGCCTTTCATTCTGCTCGCCGAGGATGCCAACGAGAGAACGGTCGCCGAGATCATCGGATCTGGCGTATGGAATTGCATGGGGAAGTCGGAACTAAATGGGGTCAACCTGGTCCGCACCATTCGCTGTGCTCTCGCACTGCACGCCATGCAGCAGGACAATCTGTCGGCGCACGATACATTGCGCAAGCTTTCTCTCGCAGTCGAAAAATCCGCGGACACGGTCATGATCACAGATCGTGAAGGCATTATTCAGTATGTCAATCCGGCATTTGAGACTCTCACCGGCCACTCGCGCCAGGACGCGATTGGCACGACCCCTCGCATCCTCAAATCGGGGGAGCACGGTCCCGAGGTCTATCAGGAACTTTGGAAGACAGTCCTCTCGGGTAATGTTTTTCGCGGCATTCTGGTAAACCGCAGAAAAAATGGGGAGCTGTTTTGCGTGGAGCAAAACATCAGCCCGGTGCTGGACGCGGCGGGAAGCATCACGCACTTTATCTCCAACGGACGGGACCTCACGGAACGCCTCCGGCTGGAAGCCCATCTGCTGCAGGCGCAGAAGATGGACTCAATCGGCCGCCTCGCAGGTGGCGTAGCCCATGATTTCAATAACCTGCTGACCATCATCACCAGCTACTCCGAACTTGCCCTCGATTCGGTGACGCCCGGAACCGACCTCGAGAGCAAGCTTCAGGAAATTCTTTCCGCCGCCCGGCGCGCAGCACAGTTGACGCGGCAATTGCTGGCCTTCAGCCGCAAGCAACCGCAGGCTTTACGAGTTGTTGACCTCGACAAAATAATCGCCGAAATCACCCAACCCTTGCGCCGGTTGATCGGAGAAGATATTGAACTGACCTTCGCCCCGGCAGGCCTGAACCGGGTGCGCATCGATCCCATTCAAATCGAACAGATTCTGCTGAACCTGGCCGCCAATGCCCGCGACGCCATGCCCCAGGGCGGACATCTCACCATCGAAACCTCCGACGTCCACCTCGACGAAAACTACATCCATTGCAAACAGGCTGTCATTCCCACCGGACACTACACGCTCATTTCCGTGACCGACACGGGCGGCGGTATCTCGCCGGATCACTTGCCGCATATCTTCGAGCCTTTTTACACCACCAAGCCTTCCGGCGAGGGCACGGGCCTGGGACTCGCCACGGTTTACGGGATCGTGAAACAAAACCGCGGTTTCATCTGGGCTTACAGCGAGTCAGGAGTGGGCACCGTTTTCAAGATTTACCTGCCCTCGGTGGCCGCCAACGGAGCGTCTCTCGAAGCTCCCGTAAACCTGGCTGAGTATCCGCTGGACGGTTCCGAAACCATTCTCCTTGTGGAAGATGAGAACGCCGTGCGGCGTGCTGTGTCCGAGTTTCTGCGTCTTCGCGGCTACACCGTGCTCGAAGCCAAAGACGGCTTGGACGCTCTCGCCATCGCCAAGGGTTACGGATCTACCATCCATCTCGTGGTGAGCGACGTGGTCATGCCCAACATGAGTGGCGGCCAACTTGCCAAAGAACTCCGAATCCGCCGCCCGGAAAGCAAAGTGCTGTTCGTCTCCGGCTACGCCGGGAAAACTCTCACCGACCACAAGGTTGTAGATCTCGATATGAATCTCTTGCAAAAACCCTTTACCCTGAAGCAACTGTGCGGAAGGGTCCGCTCCATGTTGAATCAGCCTCAGTCACCCATTATGTCGTAATATGAGGTCGTACGAGATTGCCTGAAGGGTCCCGTTCGTTTTACCTTGTGCCCTTGGTGGGAAAGGCCGTCCCTACCCTATAATTACCTGCTCATCCTAAAGCTATGTCTGCGCCCACAAACTGATGTGCGCCTTGTTGATGTGTGGACGGACCATGGTTGGCCACGACTTTTTCCAAGCCTCGGAAGAGGCGTTGACCGCCACACTGCTCCTTATTCTTTCCGCTGCCATCATCTATTCGCTGCTGTCAATACTGGCAGCGCAGCGCTATCTCGCCATCCGGCCCGCTGAAATTCAGCCCTCCGAGCCCATCAGCATTCTCAAGCCGCTTGCCGGCCTTGACCTGGACCTCGAATCGAACCTGCGCACCTTCTTCGAGCAGGATTACCTCGCCTTTGAAATCTTGTTTGCAGTGCGGGACGCGAGTGATCCGGCTGCAGAAGTGGTGACCCGTCTGCAACGTGAATATCCCGGGGTTCCGTCGCGGCTGCTGTTCACGGGCGAGCCGCCTTATCCCAACGCAAAGGTTTACAGCCTGAATCAAATGTTGCACGCCGCCGCCCACGATCTGGTGGTGATGAGCGACAGCGACGTTCGAGTTACACCACATCTGCTGCGAACAACCGCCGCGGAGTTTCAGGATCCAAATCTCGGAGTCGCAACCTGCCCATACCGTGCCGTCCCTGGCTCCAGCTTCTGGTCACGCCTTGAAGCCACGGGCATGAACACTCATTTTTGGGCAAGCGCCCTCGTGGCTCGGATGATCGAGGGAGTTCACTTCGCCGTCGGTCCGACCATTGTGGCCCGGCGGCGCACGCTCGAATCGATTGGAGGATTCGACCGCCTCAAGGACTATCTCGCCGAAGATTTCGTGATGGGAAAATTCGCCGCCGAAGCCGGACATGGAGTCATCCTTTCAACCTGTGTTGTGGAGCATCACATCGGGAGTGCTTCATTGCAGCAGAATGCAGCGCATCGCTTGCGCTGGGCGCGCAGCACCCGCCGTTCACGCCCTGCTGGATATGTCGGACAGCTGTTGACCATGCCGTTGCCATTGGCGGTTTTATGTTGCTTAGCAGCGCCTGCGTGGTGGCCGCTTCTACCTGTGGCGTTTCTGGTTCGCGCGTTGGCGGCCTATGTGGTCTCTAACCGCGTGCTGCATTCCAGAATCAACTTCCTGCTGTTGCCGATCGAGGATTTAGTGACTTTCTGTTTCTGGATCGCCGGATTCTTCGGGAACACAATCCTCTGGCGCGGACGTCGCTACCGCCTTTTCCGCGACGGCCGCTTCGAGTCGATCCCGTCGCCGCCAGCGAACAAATAAGCACGCCGTTGGTTATGTGGGGCGGGCATTCCTGCCCGCCAACTCTATCCACAAGTACGAATGATTCTCTTCGTTCACTTCCCTGCTAAGAAACAACTCGGATCAGCTTCCCATTCTTCAACTCAAACCGGTCCCCGCGCCAGCTGACGGTGTGGCCAGCCAGGCTCGCTATCCAGACTCCCACCGCGATCAGATCCCGTAAGGGAAGCAACCCGAGTTGCCGGAGCAGTTGTCGGTCGCGCAGCACGCTCTTGCCCACCACGAGTGCCACAGCCGCGCGTAAGACCAAAGTAGTTCCCGCCAAAACCCAAGCCCAGAGCGCTCCCCGCGACGCTGCCAGTACCGCGCAAGACCAAAGTAAGCCATAGGTAAGAACCAACCCGAAGTAGCCCCCGCTGCGGGAATCCCGCACGCCCCGTGCCCACCGCAATTGATGCGACAGAAACTCTGGCACACGATAAGCTGGAAGATTGGTTTCAACGACCACGTCGGAGAGTTTCACCTCAAGGCCGAGACCGGCAATGCGCCGGCCCAATTCGTAGTCATCGGCGAGATAATCCGCGAACGACTCAAACCCTCCAATTTTTTCCAGATCGCTGCGTCGGAAGGCCATCGTCGACCCTAACCCAAACTTGAGGCCGTCTTCGAGTTGACGCGCGGCCAGCACGCCGGCACAGAAATCAGTGCTGATTCCCAGCGATTCGATTCGGGAGCCAAGCGTGGCGGCGGCCACTCCCCGGTACAGGCATGTCACCATCCCAACCTTCGGACTCGCCAGTGGCGCCATCACTCGTCGCAAATAGTCGGCCTCCACGCGGATGTCGCCGTCGTTGACCAGCAGGTGTTGATAGCGAGCCTCTGCCAGCATCTGCGCCAGGTTGCTGACCTTCACATTCGCCCCCAGCGCTTTGTGACAGACGATCAACCGGATGCTCAGCGCCGGGAACTCGCTCTGCAACTGCCGCACGCTCCCTACCGCGGGATCGTTGGGATCGCTGACTCCGAAAATAATTTCGTACTCCGGATAGTCCTGAAGACAATGGCTGCGAAAGCTTTGATAGATTTCTGGGTCGGTTCCCTTGAGCGGCTTGAGAATGGAGACAGGCGGTAAGGCTTGAGCCGTCAAAGAACCCTCGGCAGCTGCTCGCCGCTGCCGCAAGAACGCAGACGCACTCCACAGACAAAGAAGATAGTAGGCCGAGCTGCAGGCTGCGCCGACGCCCGCAACCACCTGGACGAGCCTGAAGGTAAAATGAATCATGAAATGAAATGAATCATCAGTCCGTGTGGGCGATTCTACTCGTACCGCAGCGCCTCAATGGGATCGAGGTTCGCCGCCTTCCACGCCGGATAAATCCCGAAGACCAGCCCAACTCCCGCGGCGGAGCTGAAGCCAAACGAGACCCAAAACATGGACATGCGCGCTGGCAGCGAGGGCCAGACCATGGGAATCACCCAGACGACCAGGGCGCCAGCAAGAATGCCGATAACTCCTCCAACGGCCGTCAGCATGATCGCTTCCAGCGTGAACTGCAAAAGGATATCGCGCTTGCGGGCACCGATCGCTTTGCGCACTCCAATCTCGCGCGTTCTCTCGGTTACGCTGACCAGCATGATGTTCATCACGCCCACACCGCCCACGATCAGAGCCACGCTGGAAATCGCGAACATGCCGACAAACAGAGCGCCAGTAAGCTGGTTCCACACGTCCGAAATCGAATCGGAGGTCATTACCGCAAAGTTATCCGGCTTATCGAACGCAACTCTCCGCCGGCGCCGCAGCAATTCCCGAATCTCGTCCATCGCCTTTGGCATATCGTCGTGCGAAGTGGCCTTGACGCTGATTATGTGCTGCTTCATTTCCGGATGCAGGGTCTTGAAAGTCTTAAGCGGCATGATGACGCGATTGTCGTTGGGATCTTTACCCCCGCCGAACACGGACTTGATCTTCGTCACAGTGCCGATGACTTCAAACAGCCGCCCCTCGATGTTGATCTCTTTGCCGAGTGGATCCTGATCGCCAAACAGTTCGTGTTGCGTCTCATAGCAGACCACAACCACCGGCGAGTGGTGCTCGTCGTCAAAGTCGCTGAACCAGCGACCGGTGGCCATTGGCAAGTCGAACACGTCCTTGGCCGATGCCATGTCTCCTTCCAGGATGGTGTTCTTCACTTTCTTGTCCTGATACTTGACCGCATACGTGCCAACTCCGAGTTCGGGGCGGAACAGTCGCAAACCTGCCGACACAGCTTTGACGTGCGGCAGATCACGCATCGCCAGCGCATCGTCGTACGTAAGTTCCTTCCGCATGCGCATTTCGTCGGTCATGCGGCCGAATGTGAAGAAGTCCAAGTGGAATACGAAAATAACATTCGAACCGATGCTGGCGACCAGATCGCGGACATTTTCGTCGAGTCCGCGGCCGATGGAAGAAACCCCGATGACCACGGCGACACCGATCACAATGCCCAGTACCGTCAGCGACGAGCGCATCTTATTCCCGCGCAGTGTGTCCGTCGCCATCTGTACAATCTCGCCGAATTCATCTTTGCGTATCATAAGTTCCGAAGTTCACATCTCAAATCGCAGCGCCACAATAGGATCGAGCCGCGCCGCCTTGCGCGCGGGATAGACTCCGAAAAAAACGCCCACGCTCGCCGCCACCAGCAAACCCGACGCCACCGCCCACAACTTAATCGAAGATGGCATTCCGATGGCCCAGGTGACCAGCGTCGCCACGCTCGCTCCGCACAAAACTCCCAGCGCCCCTCCGACCAAAGCCAACGTAACCGACTCGATAAGGAACTGCAGCAGCACGTCTTCCCGGCGCGCCCCCAGCGCTTTCCGAATCCCTATCTCGCGAGTACGCTCCGTCACCGACACCAGCATGATATTCATAATCACAATGCCGCCGACCACCAGTGAAACTCCGGCGATGCCAATCGTAGCCATGAAAAACGTGTTGCTCAGCCCAGACCAGATCCCGAGCAGGCTGGCATTGGTTTCAATTTCGAAGGTGTCATCTTCGCCGGGACGATCATGCCGGTGCGAGCGCAACGCCACGCGAGCCTCGTCGATGGCCTCATTGAGCGGCACTCCAGTGGCCAGCGCCTTGCCCCAGATCCCGATGCTGTTGTTGTGCGCTCCGTACTGTTTCAGAAATACAGTGATGGGAATCAGCGCGTAGTTGTCGGCGCTCTGCCCAAGTGTCTTGCCTTTTTTCTTGCCGACTCCGATCACCTGATAGACCCAACCATCAATGCGAATTTCCTGCCCGATCGGATCCACCCCGGCCATCAGGTGTTCCACAATATCCGTGCCGACCACGGCAACGGACGTCCGGTTGTCCAGATCCGTTTCGTTCAGCATGCGGCCCGATGTCAGATCCGTGTCGAGGATCGTCGCCATCGAGGGAGTAATCCCCTGAATCGTGGTATCGCTGATCGACTGCTCTCCATGCTTTACCTTGCCGCTGCCGCGCAGCACCGCGCCCACGTACTCGCAATCGCGGCAGGCATCAGCGACCGCCTGATAGTCTTCCAGAATCAGATTCTTGCGCTTCTCCGCCGCCAGAAAATGGTCGACATTGGTCTCGACGGCAGACATCTTGGAGACGATGAAAACGTCAGCCCCCAGATTGAAAATCTTGTGCGCCACGTAATCGTTGATCCCGGAAACAAAAGTCACCACGGCGATCACGGCAGCCACCCCGATCACCACGCCAAGCAGCGTTAGCACCGAGCGCAACTTGTTCGCCCACAACGACTGCAACGCGATCCGAATGGCTTCGAGGGTATGCATGAAATCGGCTTCCGGCGTCGGGCGTCGGGCTTCCGGGGTTAAGTTTATCAGTCCGACTCCTCCCCTGCAGTCAGAAAGCGATGCCCGGACCGGCCGTTTGCCCGGAAGCCGAAGGCCGGAAGCCGGAAGCCGAGGTTATAATGACTAGGTTGGCAGCTGGACCGGACGGTCGCTTCCCGCGCTTTCGGGCGCGAGGAGAGGAAAGTCCGAACTCCACAGAGCGGTGTGCCGGATAACGTCCGGGAGAGGGTGGCCCATTCTAAATTTCGCGCTTCTTGCGAAATTTAGAGTGGGAAATTCTCGACGGAAAGTGCCACAGAAAACATACCGCCCCGGCGGCAACGCCAGGGTAAGGGTGAAAAGGTGCGGTAAGAGCGCACCGCCGCGCCAGTAATGTCGCGGGCAGGGCAAACCCCACATGGAGCAAGACCAAATAGGAAGGAAGTTCGGAGCCTCGGTTCTTTGAATCAGGGTTCCGGACACGTGCCGGCTCGGTGCGTCAAACCTTCGGGTAGGTCGCTAGAGCCGCGCAGCGATGCGCGGCCCAGAGGAATGACCGTCCAGCGGGAGCAATCCCGCGGACAGAATTCGGCTTACAGGTCCGGCTGCCACAATCTATTCTATTTCAACCGTTTAAGGAATCAGGCCCTCCCTTTCATAACCAGCCGGCGTGCAGCCATCCCAGGAGTGATGTCACCACAAACCTCTGGGGACCTTCGATTCATCGAACGTGCGAAAGAATGAGGTCTTTCGATGAATCACACACCCGCTGCTTCACGCTTCAAGTCAACGTCTCATAAACTCTTTGCATTTTGCATAGCCGCAAGCTGCTTGCTCTTTGCATTTCCCGCATCAGCCAGCGACGAGACCGTACTCTACGACTTTCCCGGCCATCCCGGAGGCATGAAGCCATATACGGGCGTTGTTTTTGATAAATCGGGAAATCTTTTTGGCGTCACCTCCGCCGGAGGACCGAACTTTGCAGGCGATGTATACGAACTTTCGCCAAATGGCGACGGTGCCTGGAACTACAGTGAGATTTATACATTCTCCTGTGGCGCTGAGGGCTGTTATCCCAACGCGCTCACTTTTGACGATACCGGCAGTCTTTATGTTTCCACGTCGGTTGGCGGGACGGGTAATACAGGCACGATTCTGGAACTGACTTCCGATTCTGCGGGCACGTGGTCGGCGACCGTCATCTACTCCTTTGGTTCGGATACTAGCAAAGATGCTCAGAGCGGAGGTGGACTCGTCTGGTTCAACGGTGCACTCTACGGAGTTGCCTCGGGGGGCACACGTCAAGGCGGGGTTGTATTTTCCCTGACGAAGAACTCTGAAGGAGAGTGGGCAGAGACGATCTTGCACAACTTCGACAGTGGGGACGGCCCCAACAGCATCAAAATAGACACCAGCGGAGTTATTTTCGGAACGACTTCTGGGGGCGGCCCGAGCATGGCGGGAACGGTTTTCGAGTTGAAGCAGGACGAGGCTGGAATGTGGAACCAACGCATTCTCTATAGTTTCACAGCGCCTGAAGGCATCGGCCCAGATAGCCTGGTTTCCGACAGCGCAGGCAACCTCTACGGAACCACTGCCGTTGGAGGTCCCGGAGAATATGGCACTGTGTTTGAACTCAGCAAGGGTTCCTCGACTTGGACGCTCAGCACTCTGCACGCTTTCAGTGGAGGTCTCGATGGGGCAGCGCCAAATGGTATAACCCTGGATTCACAAGGACGGGTATACGGTACAACCTTTCAAGGGGGTGGGCGGGGGGTTTGCGAGAATCCTCCATCCACACAGAATGAATTTTGCGGAACCGCATTTCTCCTCTCGCGAACTAAATCGGGCACTTGGAGGGAAACATTTCTGCACCGCTTCGCCGGAGAAAAAGATGGAGGCGAGCCCGCCGCAGGATTGATTGTCGATGCAAGCGACAACAGCTACGGCACAGCTAGCGAGGGTGGGACTACGCCGTATGGGTTGGTGTTCATGCTGAATCCGCCTGGAAAGTAACCCGCCGGGCAAAGATGCGGGTCCATGGCAGACGGGCTCGACACGGGGAAGGACTGATCTAAACCGGCGGCCTTCTCCGTGACATCTAGCGGGTTGTGACGCCCGCTTGCCTTCCCAACTCGTAACCCAGATAAATCATCTGCCCAATGTGATGCTGCATGTGCGCGGCGCATTGCATGATCATGTCAAGACGATTGCGCGCGGTTGCACCCACTCCCGAGTATTCCGCAAACCAATCCTCGGCGGACTGCCCACGCACCGTTGACAGAACCATCGCTATCGCGTCGTCGAGCCGCTTCAGAGTTACTTCTTTCGACGGAGGATTTGGATCGTTAAACTCGCGCGGACGGTCGCGGACGTAACCGGTCTTTGCGATCTGCGCCCCGATGTAATAGTTCAAATTGCCGGTCAAGTGCAGCACCAGGTGGCCAAAGCTGTTTCCGAACGAAAAAGGCTTCTGCCAGAACTGAGCGTTGTTTAGCGGCGCGGCTAACTCACGAACCCGGGCAGCATTCTGCGTGTAGCGATCGGCAAGAACCTCGGCAAGTGTCGAGTGCAGGTAGGGCATGTTCGCTCCTCGATCAACAGACGGATCAAGATTATTTTCGCTGGCACCTTCTAAACCGCAGTGCCGGCTTCTTGCTTCAGCTTCTCCGCCTGGTAGTGCGTCACCAGAGCCTCGATCAGCGGCTGAAGCTTCCCATCCATCACAGACTCCAGTTGATGGATAGTGAAGCCGATGCGGTGATCGGTGAGCCGGTTTTGCGGAAAGTTATAGGTCCGGATCTTCTCACTGCGGTCACCGGACCCAACCATGGCCTTGCGTTCCTTCGCCAGCGCCTGCTGCTGTTTTTCCATTTCAATCTCGTAGAGGCGGCTGCGCAGCACGCGCATGCCTTTTTCACGATTCTTGATCTGCGATTTCTCGTCCTGGCAGCTCACCACGGTATTCGTAGGGATGTGCGTGATACGAACCGCCGAGTAAGTCGTATTCACCGACTGGCCCCCGGGCCCGGACGAGCAGAAAGTATCGATGCGCAGATCTTTGGCTTCAATCTTGATATCCACATCCTCCGCTTCCGGCAACACGGCAACGGTGACAGCCGATGTGTGCACGCGTCCCTGTTGCTCGGTCGCGGGCACGCGCTGCACCCGGTGCACGCCGCTTTCATACTTGAGCTGCGAATAAACCCGATTGCCCTCGATGATGGCGATGACTTCTTTTAATCCACCGGCCGACGATTCCGAAGAAGAAAGCACTTCCACTTTCCAGCGCTGGGTTTCCGCGTAGCGCGTGTACATGCGGAAAATCTCCGCGGCGAAAAGCGTAGCCTCATCCCCGCCAGTCCCCGCGCGGATTTCAAGAATCACGTTCTTCTCATCGTTCGGATCCTTGGGTAACAGCAGAACCTTCAGTTCTTCTTCCACGCCGCCCACGCGCGCTTCTAGTTTGTCCAGCTCCTCCTGGGCATAGGCGCGCATCTCAGGATCTTTCTCGTCCGCAAGCATCGCTTTGCTCTCGGCTATGCCCTTCGTCAGGTCTTTGTATTCGCGATATCTCTCGACGATGGTCGCGATTTCGGCGTGCGCTTTGGCAGTCTTCTGGTATCTCGCCGAATCGTTCACAATATCGGGCGATGCCAGAGCGTTGGTCAGTTCGTCATAGCGGGCTTCGATTTGGTCCAGTCGTTCAAACATCGTCGTGGGTCATTCGTCGTTCGTCGTTGGCCTACCGCTTTACGCGGCCTTTTCGCTCATCGAGTTGATCAGGCCGCTCAAAGCACGGCCTACCCCTTCGGCCAACTTCAATAGACGAGTGCCTTCTTCCTTTCGGACGTATTGTAATTCCTCAGCGATCAATACCTGCGTTTGTAGTTCCCAAAGCGAGCCCCGCGCGTGGAGCAAGAAGTGGACAAATTCCTTATCAGAGCGGTGACCTTTGCCTTCGGCAATGTTGCTGGGCACGGACACCGCAGCCCGCCGAATCTGCTGGCTCAATCCGTAGAGTTCTTGTTTCGGAAAAGCGATCGTTGCCTTGTAAATCTCGGCGGTTAGTTTCATCGCTTCCTGCCAGACTCTCAAATCCCGAAAGACGATGCAGACATGGTGATACCTCCGGGACCACGTTAGCGCCATCAACTACCGGCTGTATGTGACGGACGACCAAGAAGAGATTTAAAGCTCTGACCAACGACCAACGACGGACGACTAAGGACGTTCTTAGCTAGGCAATCACCAATTCGCCGCCGCGTTCCTTTTCGAGCGCCATCGCCTGGTCGAGTGCAGTGATGGCACATTGCGCCATTTCGTCAGACGGAGGCTTCGTGGTAATCCGCTGCAACCACAGTCCCGGCGCGGTAATCAAGGCGAAGAGTGAACCGCGATGTTTAGCGGCGAAGCGGATAATTTCGTAAGACACGCCGGCAATCACCGGCAGTAATGCGATGCGCACCCCAAAGCGCGCCCAAAATGTGGTCACCGGGATCAGCATGTAAAAACCGATCGAGATCAGCATCACCGTCATCAGAAAACTCGTGCCGCACCGCGGATGGAACGTGGAATACTTCTGCACCGCGGTGGTCGTGAGCGGGTCTCCATTTTCGAAGGCATAAACCGTTTTATGTTCGGCGCCGTGATACTGGTACACGCGCCGAATATCGCTCCACAGCGAAACTCCCCAGATAAACAGCAGAAACAGAACCAACCGAATCACGCCGTCCACCAGATTGAACATGATCTGGCCGCCCAGCGCGGGATCAATCTTCTTAAGCTCAGTCGCCGCCACCAGCGGCACGTACTTGTACATGAAGATAAAGAAGGCCAACGAGATAACGATGTTAACCGCAGCTAGCCATCCGCTAATAGCGGCTGCCTTTTCGCGGGTTTGCGATTTGCTCTCAGATGAAGCCTGCGCGGTTGTTTCTCCGCGGTTCGTGGTCGAGTCTTCATTCTGCATCACATCTTCGATCGCAACGTTCGCCGAGAAACGCAGAGCGCGGTAGCCGAGGCCCATCGCGTAGCCCAGTGTCATCACGCCCCGCACAATGGGCCAAGCCATCCACTTATGTTTTTCCGATGCGCGTTCGAGCGGTTCGCTCATGGTCACCACTTCGCCCGACGGCTTGCGGCAAGCAATCGCCCATGCGTGCGGAGAACGCATCATCACGCCCTCAAGCACCGCCTGTCCCCCGACGAGCGTCTCCTCGCCACCTTCCAGCGCCGGCAACAACTGCACCGCGGCAAGAAAACGCAGATAATTTCGTATTGAACGCACGATAGTTGGATGCTCCAAATGCCGCAAAAGCGTCAATCCCTAGGTTACCACACGGGGTAAAATCGGCCTCCTAAGTATGTGGCATCACTGTGTCTAACTAACAGATAGGCAGACATTTACCGAGCGCTCCCAGCCGACTGGCCCACGTGTCGGCCATAATCGTCCTCATTCCTGATCTATGCTTTGAAGGCTATGCGCAAATTCGCCGAAACCGCGGAGGCGATCGCCGCTACCACCAAGAAGCTGCAGAAGATCGCAATCGTGGCCGAATACCTGAAGTCGCGCACCACAGACGAGGCCGCAATATCAGCCATATTCCTCTCCGGACGGCCCTTTCCCGCGTGGGAAGAAACCACGCTGCAGTTCGGTGGAAGGCTGTTGTGGCGCGTAGTCGCGGAATTGTCTGGGCAGACGGAATCTGCGCTGACCACGTCGTACCGCAAGCACGGAGACCTGGGCGCGGTCGCCGGAGAAGTTCTTCCTGAGCGCTCGGGACAGGGATTGAGTGTTCTCGAAGTAGCCGAGGCCTTCCGGCAGATCGCAGCGGCCCGCGGACCCGCAGCGAAAGCCGCGCTGGTGCATGATCTGCTTGGGCGAGCGACGCCGCTGGAAGCCAAGTACATTGTGAAAATCATGACCGGCGACTTGCGGATCGGTCTGAAGGAAAACCTGGTCGAGGAAGCGATCGCGAAGGCATACGCTGAAACGCCCGCTGGTGAGTTGGCCGGTGCGATGAAAGACGCTGTGATGAAGAGCGGTGCGTTGAAGGACGTCCAGCGGGCGAACATGCTGCTTGGCGATATCGGCGAGACCGTGCGACTGGCGGCGCAAGGCAAGCTATCAACGGCAAAAATGCGGATTTTTCATCCCCTGGGGTTGATGCTCGCGAGTCCGATCGGGTCGGCCGAGGAGGGCTTGAGTTACTTTCCAGAAGCCGCGGTGGAAGACAAGTACGACGGCATCCGGGCGCAAGCTCACGTGTCCGACGGCGAAGTAAAGTTTTTCTCGCGCACGAGAGATGAGATCACGGAGTCTTTCCCGGAGTTGCCGGACGCTCTGGCGGCATTGCCGCAAGATGCGATCCTAGATGGAGAAATAGTAGCCTGGAGCTATAGCACAAATACCCATGTAGGGCGGGCACTCTTGCCCGCCGGGGCAGCACCAACTGCCGGCCTTCGCCGTAACCACGAACCTGAAACGGCCGAGAAGTCTCGTCTCGCACAAGCGGAGACGCAAAGCCTGGCGATCGCCGAGCAAGCTTCCGAACATGCCGGCCAAGCCCGCCCCTTCAGCATCCTCCACCAGCGCCTCGGACGAAAAAAAGTAAGCGAGAAAATGCTGCGCGAAATTCCGGTCGCATACCTGGTGTTCGACATTCTGTATGCAGGTGCCGAGCTGTTGATTGATCGTCCGCTGCATGAGCGAGCGCAAATTCTGGACAAACTGCTCGCCGCCGGAAGAAAAATCACTCACCCTGGAGGCACCAAGCCACGAAGAAAACCCGGCACGCAAGAAACGCTGGCATTCGCTCCTGAGGAATACGCCAGCACAACGCAGGCCAGAATCATCCGCGCCCCGGCCTTCCGCGCAGCCACGCCCGAAGAACTGGAAGCGCTCTTCGCCGCCGCGCAGGCTCGGGGCAACGAAGGCCTGATGATCAAAGATTTGAATTCGCCTTACACTCCCGGTAAGCGTGGAAAGTCATGGCTGAAGATGAAGCGCGAACTGGCCACGCTCGACGTGGTCGTAACCGCGGTCGAGTACGGCCACGGCAAACGAGTGGGCGTGCTCAGCGACTACACCTTCGCAGTGTGGGATCGCGACCAGGACAAGCTGGTAAATATCGGCAAAGCGTATTCAGGATTGACGGACGTTGAGATCTCCGAAATGACGCAGTGGTTTATGGAACACACGATTGAAGATCAAGGCTTCCGCCGCGTGGTCGAACCGAAAGTCGTGCTGGAAGTAGCCTTCAACAACATGATGCAGTCCGACCGCCACGAGAGCGGCTACGCGCTCCGCTTCCCGCGAATCGTGCGCCTAAGGCCAGACAAGTCGCCGGAAGACGCCGACACGATTGAGCGGGCGCGGGAGATCTATGAAAAACAAAGGCAGTGAAGTTCCTTCATTGACTAAAGCCTGACGTCAGGACCCGTCACAAAACATCATTAATGGCTGTGATGGTGGTGTTCCTCTGCGCTCTCCGCCACCGGAATCACGCAACCATGTGCCACCTCGCACACCACGTGCTCAAATTGAATGGTCGTATGGTCGATGCGGAAGCTGTGGTGCAGGCGGTCTTTCACATCGCGCAGGATGCGCTCGCTCGCCGAGGGAGGGATGTCAGCAATTGCGATGTGGCAGGAAAGCGCGCGGGTTTCCGATCCGATACTCCAGCAATGCAAATCGTGCACGTCGTTGACACCGTCGATGGAACGGATGGCGGTCTCCACCAGTTCGAGCTTCACGCCGCGCGGCGTGCCTTCGAGCAGAATGTTCAGGGTTTCACGGACGATTCCGTAACCCGACCACAGAATCAACGCGCCGATGCCGAACGACAGCGCGGAATCAATCCAATAATTTCCCGTTACCAGGATGGCCCAGCCACCCACGATCACCGCGGCCGTCGAGAGCGTGTCGCCGACTTCGTGCAGCAGCGCGCTGCGGATGTTGACGTCGCCCGCGGAGCCGTGGGCCGACCGGTACAGCATCAACGCAATCACGCCGTTCATCACCACGCCCGCACCCGCAACCCACATCATCACCGCGGCCTGCACATACTCGGGATGCTGCAACCGCCGGAAGGCCTCGTAGAAAATAAAAAACGAAACCGCCACCAGTGACGTGGCGTTAACCAGCGCAGCCAGCACTCCCGCGCGATGGTAGCCGTAGGTTTTGGTAGGGCTGGCCGGGCGGGATTGCAAATAGACCGCGACTAGCGAAAGCAACAGCGCGAGAAAGTCGGAAAGATTGTGTCCCGCTTCTGAGAGCAATGCCAGCGAGTGGGCGCGAATGCCGGCCACCACCAGCAGCGCGATATAAGCCAGGGTCACGGCCAGCGAGATCTTGAGCACTTTGGTCGGATTGCTCCCGCCGTGAGTATGGACGTGCATCTCTTAAGTTTAAGGGTGTGGAGGGCGGGGTTCAAGGGGCTCGCAACGGGTGGGTCCCGGTTTTAAATTGACCCTTAGGTTTAGCCCGGGTGCCCCATTTCTCGCGTCTTTTGCGAGAAGTGGGGACGGCACGCCAAACACCATCGCAGATTTTGATTTTGTCTTTTCAAACTGAGGCACAACCCAGGAACGGCGGTTCCGCCGGGCTTCGACTGCGAAGCTGCGCTTCGCTCGGACGGGCGAGGCGCTCGTCCCCACATAAGCAATCTGAGAAATCTCAGCGTCTCAGTGCTTCAGCAGGCCTTCGAAATAACGGTTGTTGTAAAACGTGGTCGTCTTCTGCACGTACTCCAGAATTTTCAGCATCTTTTCACGCCCTTCGCGGTTGGTCTCCTTGAACTGCACGGCAACCCCCACGCCGGGGTCGATTCGCGCCACCACCCCTTCGGCCGTCAGCGTGCCATCTTCCATCGAGAAGCTTAGAGTCAGGTTGGTTCCCGGAGTAAGAATATTGCTGGTTTCCACAAAGCAGCCGCCAATGCTGACGTCGGTGAGATTGGCATACAAGGGAGTTTCTCGGGCCTCGGACTTCAGTTCGATCGTGACCCGGCACTTCAGACGTGGATGCAGCCGGCGGTCTTTGTAGGAAAGCTGCTTCTGTTTCTCTACGTACATGCGCCGGTCGGCTTGCGCGAGAAGTTTCTCGGCATCCTCGCCGTCTTCGGGATACACCGCCTGCCCCAGGCTCACCGAAAGAATTTCCTCGCCGCAAACATCAAAACCTGCCTGCTTGGCCAGAACACGAAGTTGTTGCGCTTTCTTGGAAGCCGCTTCGGTGGGCAAGCCCGGAGCGATCACGACAAATTCGTCACCGCCCATGCGCGCCACGTAATCATACTCGCGGCAGCTCTCTTTCAACGCCTGGGCAAACAGACGCAGTACGCGGTTCCCTTCCAGGTGCCCGAAGCGGTCGTTGATTTGCTTGAAGCCATCCATATCGGAGACCATCACGGTCAACGAAGAGTTATCGCGCTTGCAGCGCGCCAGTTCCCGCTCAAGCTGCAGGAACAGCGACCGCGCGTTGGGCAATCCCGTGAGATAGTCGGTGGTCGCCGAATTTTCCGCCTGCTGATATTTAAGAGCGTTTTCAATCGACAGCGCCATCTTGCTGCTTACCGCCAGCAGGATGCGCAGGTTGTCGGAAGTGAAGGCATCGCGCTCGGCGCGATACAGCGCAAGCACCCCAATGACGCCCGACACGCCTTCCAAGGGAACCGCCAGCGCCGAACGCAAGGTGCTGAACTTGCTGGGATCGTTCAAATATCCGGGCTCGACCGAAGGGTTCCCGTTCACGATCGGCTTCTTGTTCTGCGCCACCCATCCCGAGAGCCCCTGCCCCAGAGGAATGCGCAACGAATTGAACAGGCGGTAGTTATCGCCGTTGACGTACTCCGGTACCAGTTCATTGTCGCGCTGCACATAAATCGCGATGGCATCGTAAGGCACCATCGGCTTAAGCTTCACGGAAAACACCGAGAGCGTCTCGCCCAGGGCCAGCGACGCACCCATATCCTGGCTCAGTTCGAACAGCGACTGAGCTTCCTGCCGCGCGGCCGCAATGGATGAAAGAAAAGTTGTTTCCTTTCCAACGTACTCCGGCGCGGTGGCATTTTCGAACCCGGCGGCGGGAGCCTCTCCGCGCTCGATTTTGATCGCGGTCGAGAGCGGCGCGTTCATGTCCTGCGCCGATTTCGCCACCGCCAGTCGCTCCAGATGCTGGTAGCGTTTCTGCAAAACCGCAACTACCTTTGGATCGAATGACTTGCCCGATTCCGCTGCCAGCTTCTGCATCACATCATGCAGCGGCAGGGCTCTGCGGTACTGGCGGTCGGAGGCCAACGCGTCGAGATAATCCACTGCAGAAAGAATTCGCGCTCCAATGGGGATTTCCGCGCCCTTCAATCCCATCGGATAGCCGCTTCCGTCCCACTTCTCGTGGTGAGCGCGCACGATGGGAACCACCGGATAAGGAAAGCGGACGCGTTCCAGAATCTCCGCGCCCACCAGGGTATGAATCTTCATCTTCTCGAATTCTTCCGGCGTGAGCCGCCCGGGTTTCGAGATGATGTGTTCAGGCACTGCCAGCTTGCCGATGTCATGCAAGAGCGACGCCGCGTGCAGCGCTTCCAGCTCCGCGCCAGCCACTCCCATTTCCTTGGCCACTTCGATGGCGTAGACTCTCACCCGCTGCAGATGCTCGTGCGTGGTCTGGTCCTTGGCTTCGATGGCCAGCGCCAGCGCCTCGATGGTCCGGAGGTGAAGATTTGCGATTTCCTCGACGTGGACTTTTTCATCCTCAAGCTTACCCAGGTAGAGACGGTAGGACCGGTAGATCAAATAGACCACCGGCACCATCAACAGAGAGCTTTCCCAGTTGAAGATGCGGTCGAGCCATGCGATTGTGCCCGCGATGCCCGCGCCCACGATGTAGTAAGGGAACGACCAGAAATAGCAGTCAACCAGCAGCTTCTTGAGCGGCCGCCGCTCCGTGATCGAAATCATGGTCGCGATCGAGCCGGCGTTCGCCACAAAGTAGACTGACGCCGCAACCCCCAGCAACAGCGGCTTGCTGCCAATGAGCAAGTTGCCCCAGGGATGGTCATACACCACATAGGTGAGCGCCGTTGAAATCGCCCCGGCGCATACATTGAACGTCACCTGCAGTGCGTTAGGACGTTCAGGATAAAGGGTTTGCGCCAGGATGGAGACCGCACCCAGAATCAGCGTCTCTGAGAAGCTGAGTTCGAGTACGCCTACTAAAATGAACAGGAAGTTCACCGACAGTGTGCCGGTGATGCCCGGTAAAGTCACTTTGAGGCGGGATGCGAGAATCGCGATCCCCAGGTAGCAGATGAACTCCGCGATGTTCTTGCTGCTCTGGTGGATAGCGCCGTAAAGCAGCGTGGCCGTGCCGCCGGCCACAACGATTCCGATGAAGAGTTTGCCAAGCAGAGGCGTGCCCCGCCACGATTGGACGCGGCTCGGCATACCCTTAGCGCTATCAGTCACGCTTGAAAGCACAGTTGTGTCCCCGGAGACTCCGGAATACTCAGTAATATCAGCTAACGTATTTAGAAACAATGATTTGGAAGGTTTTTAAGAAACTTCAGTAACCCGCCGCCGGTACTTTTGGGCAGGGTTCGGAGTCGCTGCGTTGCAGGGGCAAGCGGTTATCCCTCCCGCTTTCAACGAGCTACCTCCCCTGACGCCTATCCCGGGAAACTTCTGACGAGGAATTCGTTATCCCGCGACTGTCCGTTCTCGGGCATCGATGTCCGGCACCGAACGCAAACATTGCATCGCTCGGCTGCCCGATACGTATTTTGTCGTTTGCTGTCAACGCGTCTCTGCTGCGGACACTTTGGTGGGGTATCTGCTGTGATCTTTCGTTGGTGAGCGCCCTCGGAACACCTGAACATGGGCGAAAAAGCGTGTTAGGAGTGAACCGGATATGGAAACTCTCGTTCAAGATTTGCGATATGGAATACGTCAGTTGCGCAAGAACCTGGGTTTCACCACGATCGCCGTTCTTACGCTCGCGCTTGGCATCGCGGTGAATGCCACCATGTTCAGCATGGTCAGCGCCTTTCTGTTGCGGCAGCCACCGGGCCGCGACCCCGAGCGCGTGGCCGTGGTCACGTCGGTTGACCCCGCTGGAGGGTTCCAGGCGGATGCGAGAGCCGTCTCTGCGGCGAATTACATGGCCTGGCGCGAAGCGAACCACGTTTTTGCGGATATGGCCGCAGGCGATGAATATCGCACCGCCAGCCTGACGGTGCAGGGTCTGTCGGAAGCGCTCCGCGCTGCCGCCGTGTCTCCCAATTATTTCAACGTGCTGGGCGTCGCACCCCAACTCGGGCGAACCTTTGAAACGAGCGAAGGCCAACCCGGAAAGGAGCATGTCGTAATTCTCAGCCATGAACTGTGGGCTCGGCGCTTCAGTTCCGACGCTTTAGTGGTGGGCCGCACGATCCGCCTCAATCGCGAGCCTTACGAGGTGATCGGAGTAATGCCCGCGAGCTTCCGTTTGCTGGGTTTTACCCCGCAAGTGTGGACCCCGCTCGCTCTGACAGCTGCGGATCAAACCGCCGCCGCCCGAAAAGACCGCTCTCTGTATCTGTACGCGAGGCTCAAATCTGGCGTAACCCTCGAACAAGCCCAGGCCGAGATGGCAACCTTGGAGCGTCGCGCCCAGGAAAGTTTCCCGGAGAGTGAAAAAGGCTGGGGCGTAACGGTGCGCACGCTGCCCGATTTTCTGATCTATGGTTTTGGCATTCGCAGCGGTCTGGCCGTGATCATGACGACGGTTGCCTTCGTTCTTATGATTGCATGTGCCAATGTGGCCGGCTTGCTGTTGGCGCGCGCGGCAGGGCGGCGGAAAGAAGTTGCCATTCGGGGCGCGCTTGGTGCCGGACGCCTCCGCATTGTCCGCCAGTTGCTCACCGAAGGACTGATCATCGCTACGCTCGGTGGCAGTGCGGGTCTGCTGCTTGCATCTTGGGGCATTGATCTGCTTCGAGCCGGCTTCACCTTCAACGACGCAATCAGCGCCGTTCCCTTGAGTCTGGATTGGAAGGTTGTGGTTTTCACCGCGAGCATCTCTGTGGCTTGCGCAGTATTGTGTGGCCTGGCGCCGGCGCTCAACGCGTCGCGAACTGACGTCACCACGAATCTGAAAGACGAAAGCCGGGCAGCCTCGCAGAGCCGGTCTCACAGCCGGCTTCGGTCCGTCCTGGTAACCGGCGAAATCGCCCTGGCCCTGTTTATGCTGGTTGGAACGGGCCTGCTTTTTCGCGGGATTTACATGGTTGAGCATCAGAACCTTGGGTTCCGGGCCGACCATCTCCTGACCGCTGGCCTAACCCTCGACAGCGCTCGTTATGACAATGACTCCCGCCAGGTTCTGCTGGTTCGGGACGTGCTTTCCCGTCTGCAACATCTTCCCGGCGCCGAGGCTGCCGCAGTTACTTCAGACTTGCCGGCCAGCGGACCCAGCCCCGTAACCCTCCACATCAAGGGCCAAACGGATTCCGCGACTGGCCAGGGGCCCATCGCACTAGATTTTGTCGTTACCCCAGACTACTTCCACACAGCTGAAATCCCGTTGCTGCAAGGTCGTACCTTTACCGAGATGGATTCCCCCAAGACGCCACGAGTGCTCCTGGTAAACCAGCAATTTGTGAATCGTTATCTGAACGGCCAGGTTCCGCTCGGTGCGCAAATCCGCCTGGATGTGAGCGGCGGTCCGCCCGAGTGGAGCGAGATCGTGGGCGTGGTGGGCAACGTAAAATCGTATTCCGGATCCGAGCGCGACGACCCCGAAGTCTATGAGTCGTTTTTTCAGCGGCCCGTGGCTTCTTTCTCTGTGATGCTTCGTTCGGCTTCCGATCCAGAAGGCCTCGCGTTGGCACTGCGCAGTTCGGTTGCCCAGGTCGATGCCGAGCTTCCTTTGGCTCATGTGATGAGCATGTCGGTCGTCCTCGAACTCCAGAATGCAGGGGATCAATTGTTCCTGCGGGCATTGGGCATCTTTGCCTTCCTGGCGCTGATCCTTTCGGCGATCGGAATTTACGGCCTCATCGCATATTCTGTGGGCCAGCGAAGCCACGAAATCGGGATCCGCATCGCTCTGGGGGCGAAGAGCCGCGATGTGCTGACAATGGTTCTGGGCGAGGGCATGAAAATGGCCGCAGTCGGAGGCGCCGTTGGTCTCGTGATGGCTCTGCCGCTGCCGAAAATTCTTGCCGCGATCTTGTTCGACTTCCACGTGACCGAGCCGCGGCTTTACTTCATCGTGCCCATCGTCGTTTTCATAGTCGCAGCGTTGGCAACATACGTCCCAGCGCGGCGCGCCTCTCGAGTGAATCCTCTAAGCGCCCTGCGCCAGGAATAGGGCACGTCTCATTTTCCGGATTGCGCTACCTGCGGAGCCGAGCGGTGGCGCAGAGGCGCTTTCTTTAGATCAGGCCCTTGCGGACTCGCGAAAGAAAATCTTCGGCGTCAGCGCGCGCTTTTTCCATGAGGGCGGGCTTGTGGCCGAATTCCATGTCGATTTCCTGCAGCACGAGTTCTACCGCGACTTTCGGCTTGTAGCCACGCTTTATCAGCACTTGGGCCCGGTCTGCGAAGGTGTTGTCGGTAGCCGGCTTTGCGTCTTTCTTGGCTACTGCAAAGCTGGGCTCGGCTTCGCATTTGTGATCGCGAAACTTCGCCGCAGCCAGGCGGTCGTATGCGCCCATCGCCTCTTCACCGCTCAGCAGCGTGGGGACGGGATATCTCCATCGGCAATTCGAACAGGACCAGCCGTTCTCTTCGCCTTCGAGCCAGATCAACGAACGTTCCATATCGCCACGACCAGATTGCAACGACTAGCCTAGCACCGCAAACAACAGTGCCCCAATGATATAGCGCATTCCTAGCAGCGACGATATCCACCTTCGCAAATGCGCAGAGCTTGGGAAAATCGGAGAGCAGAACGGACGGACAAAATCGTCTCTGGAACAAGCTATAGTATGTTGGTGAGTTTAGTAGGCTTTCATCCGTCTTGATTGTTTATAGTGGCATGCGCAATTCTCTTCGGAACCAAAGGAGATCATCATGAAAATCGCTAAAGATATTACAGAACTGATCGGACATACGCCGCTGGTGCGGCTGAATAAAGTCACCGAAGGATGTGTGGCCGAGGTCGTCGCAAAAATGGAGAGCCAAAACCCGCTGGCCAGCGTGAAAGATCGCATCGGGGTCAGCATGATCGTGGAAGCGGAACGCGCCGGGAAAATTCATCCCGGTAAAACCGTGCTGGTTGAGCCGACCAGCGGGAACACCGGCATTGGCCTGGCTTTCGTGGCGGCGGTGAAAGGCTACCGGCTGATTCTGACCATGCCCGAAACCATGAGTCTGGAGCGGCGAGTTCTGCTTCTGGCGTTTGGCGCGGAGCTTGTGCTCACCCCCGGCCCCAAGGGCATGAAAGGCGCGGTGGCCAAGGCGGAAGAAATTCTGGCCTCGACTCCCAACGGTTTCATGCTGCAGCAGTTCGACAATGCCGACAATCCCAAGATCCATCGCGAGACCACCGGCCCGGAAATTTGGCAGGACACCGACGGGAAAGTCGACTTCCTGATTTCCGGCGTGGGCACGGGCGGAACCATCACCGGCGTGAGCGAATACATCAAGCCGAAAAAGCCATCGTTCAAAGCCGTGGCCGTGGAGCCGGCAGAGAGCCCGGTGCTCTCCGGCGGCAAGCCCTCGCCGCACAAGATTCAGGGAATTGGCGCGGGCTTTGTGCCCAGAATTCTGCGCCGGGATTTAATCGACGAAGTCATCACCGTCACCAACGATGAGGCGATCACGATGGCGCGGCGGTTGCCTCTGGAAGAAGGCCTGCTGGTGGGGATCTCTTCGGGAGCCGCGGTGGTTGCGGCTTTGCAGGTCGCACGCCGGCCAGAGAACAAAGGAAAACTCGTGGTCGTGGTTATTCCCTCGTTCGGCGAACGCTACCTGAGTAGTATTCTGTTCGAGGAATTGCGGAACCGGGCACTGCAGATTCCGACGTCCACGGTTCCCATCTGAGCTTTGATTCGAACTTTCATTTGAACCGCGATCTGAACTTTATCTAAATTTCGATCCGCACTCGTGCCCGGTCTGCTGGCTCTAATTCGCGAAGACGTCAACACCGTGGTGGAACTTGACCCGGCGGCCAGGTCGCGGCTGGAAGTGTTGTTGTGTTACGCAGGATTGCACGCAGTGTGGGGTTACCGCATCACGCATTGGTTCTGGGGCCACGGCTTCTTTCTATTTGGGCGCTGGCTTTCGCAAGTGGTTCGCTTTCTGACCGGGATCGAGATTCATCCCGGGGCGAAAATCGGCCGGCGGCTATTCATCGATCATGGCCTGGGGGTGGTGATCGGCGAGACCGCGGTCGTGGGTAACGACGTGACGCTGTATCAGGGCGTCACGCTCGGCGGCACCGGCAAGGAGCACGGCAAACGGCATCCCACGATTGAAGATGATGTGGTGATCGGCGGCGGAGCGAAGGTTCTCGGCAACATCACGGTCGGCCGCAACTGCAGGATTGGCGCGGGTTCGGTCGTGTTGCGCAGCGTGCCGGAGAATTCTACGGTCGTGGGAGTTCCCGGCCACATCATTTTCCGCAACGGGGAACGCGTGGTGATCACCGATCCCAAGCAGATCAACGACCCGCTCTCGGAGGCGCTGGCCGCGGTGGCGACGGAAGTGAGCAAGCTGCGCGAGCGCGTGCAACAACTCGAGGGCGCCGGCTCTCCGCAGCACGAGCCGCTTTCGGCTTCGCTGCAGAGGATCATGGAAGATATTGATTATCAGATCTGAGGCAACAGCCCTCGACGACGTGGCGGAAACGTTCCCTCAGAGGCCACCGGTCGTGCAGACCGTAAGGATCCTTCGCTTCGCTCTGGATGACAAATCGAAAGAGCGGCAGGCCCTGCTGCGGGCTGGATACAATTAGTCGGCTGCTGAAAGCTGTCCTCCGGCTTCGTCCCAGATGCGCACGCCCTTGGTTTCGCGCAGCAGCAGGCTGCCCACGATAAACGTCATGCCGGCCACAATCATCGGATAGTAGAGGCCGGCATAGATATTGCCCGTGGCCGCGACCGACGACAAGCCGATCAAAGGCAGCAAGCCGCCAAACACCCCGTTGCCGATGTGATACGGCAGCGAGAGCGATGTGTAGCGAACCTTCGCCGGGAAAGCCTCGATCAAATAAGCGGCAATCGGCCCATAGACCAGGCACACGTAGAGAACCTGCACGAACACCAGCAGGACGAGCATAGTGCGATTCGGATTCGGGGCTTCCTTGGCTTGGACCAATGCACCGGTCGCGTCCGTGGTCATGGCCGTGAGCGAGATCGCGCCGGTTACTTTGTTGCGCGCGGATTTTACTGTGACTACATTATTCCCCGCGGCTCGCTCCATGGCCTTGTAGATCGGGATGTAGGTAAGCACTCCGAGAAGACAACCCGCCATCATGAGTTTCTTTCGTCCGACGCGATCAGAGAGCGCGCCGACAACGGTGAAGAATGGCATCCCCAGCAACAGAGCGACTGCGACCACGATGTTGGCGGTTTTTACATTTACTTTGAGAATAGTCTGCATATAGAACAGAGCGTAAAACTGCCCGGTATACCAGACCACGCCCTGCCCCGCCGTGGCTCCGAAAAGAGATATCAAGACGTTCTTCAGATTCGGCCACTTGGTGAAGGCTTCCTTCAGCGGTTGCGTGGAGGTCATGCCCGTGGCCTTGAGTTCGGCGAAGATGGGCGACTCTTTCATCTTCAAGCGAATGTAGAGCGAGATCATCACCAGGATGATGGAGATCAGGAAGGGAATACGCCAGCCGTAAGCGGCGAAGTCCTCTTTCGACATCGAGTTCTGCGTAATCAGAATCACGATCAGCGAGACGAAAAGGCCCAGCGTGGCCGTGATCTGGATGAAGCTGGTGTAGAAGCCGCGCTTACTGTCGGGAACGTGCTCGCCCACGTAAACCGCGGCGCCGCCGTACTCTCCGCCCAACGCCAGTCCCTGCAAAACCCGGATCAACAGCAGCACGACCGGCGCGAACCAGCCCGCCGTCGCGTAGGACGGCAACAGGCCGATCGCAAATGTTGAAAAACCCATGATCGAAAGTGTTACCAGGAAGGCGTACTTGCGTCCCACCAAATCGCCGATGCGGCCAAAGAAGAGCGCGCCAAAAGGCCGTACCAGAAAGCCGACCGCGAACGTGGCCAGATAGGCAACGTACTGGAACGTCTCATTGCCGGGGGGATAAAACTTCGGGCTCAGTACTGCCGCCAGACTACCGAAAATGTAGAAATCGTACCACTCGATCATGGTGCCAACCGACGAAGCCATGATCACCCGCCAGATGCTGTACTCGGCCTTCCCGGTTCCCGCTACTTGCGCGGTACTCGCCATTCCCGCCTCCATTGACTGACTTTCGGTCCGGGTCACGGACCGTACCCTTGGGATGTCACTGCCGGACGTGCTGCAAATTGGCCGCTCATTTTACATGTTTTCGAGCTTCGGGCAAGGACGATCTTATGGGCGGATTTTTGGGCCACTTAGGCTAGTAGGATTCAGCCGAAGTTTCTGGACGACAAAAAAACTGGGTTTGACCGGGTGATTTCCTTGCGCCGCGCGGACGATGAAGAACGAAGTGTGGGGCGCAACGGGAATCAGAAGCCAGATTGCGATTCAGACGCGGTTTGCGATTCAGACGCTGGCGGAACGCTGTTTGCCCGCGCTCGACTTCACTCGGGGCGTAATCTCGGCGAGAGCCGGCACTGATTCCGGAATCGTCAGATGCTGCTCGGGCAGTGGCGATCCCTTGCGGATCGCTTCGGTCAGCATCTCCAGGGCAAGATCCGTATTCGGGCGGATAAAGATCGTCGCGGCCAACTCCCCGCTTCGTACCCAGGCCTGGCCTGTCTTGGGCATGCCATCGCAACCGGTGAAAGGCATTTTCAGCCAGCGCTCGCGATCTCCTACCGCCAGTTCCGCAAACGCTTTTCTCGCGCCCATGGCCATGCTGTCATCTTGCGCGCCCACCAGTTCAATATGCATCTCGTGCGAGGTGCGCAGGCGCAGCCAGGAACTCACTGCGCGATAGGAACTCTCTTCCGTCCAGTTGGCCCGCATCACTTTCGCTTGAATGTTGGCCGGTTTGGTTTCATTCATTCCGCGGGTTCGATCCCTCGCCGCAGAACTCGCCGCCGGACCTTCAATGTACAGAACTGAACCGCCCTCGGGCAGCAACGCGGCAAACTGTTTCCCCTGAATTCGGCCTACTTCCACGTGGTCCGAGCTGATGGAAAACACTGGAATCGGGTAAGCCCTGCGCAACTGGGCGACGTAGTCCACTTCGTGATTCAGGATCACCCAGCCGATCCCTGCGGCTGCGGCGGCGCGTGCCACCTGCGGAAATGCCGTCCCACCGGCGGGCTCGAAAATAATCGCGTCCGGCCGCGGACCGGTGGTGTTTTGAATGATGTCCAGCAGTTGCTGGCTCTGTTTCAGGGAGTCGTTATTGGCCTGAATGATTTTTGCATCTACGCCCAGGCGACGGGCGGCCTTCTCCGCAGCAGCAGCCTGCTCCTGCTGGTAGTCGTTCTCGTCATTGGTCAGCGAAACCACAAAACTGAGTTTCTTCATCGTGGTCCTGCTCGGATCATATTCCAACCTGGTGGAATGCGGAGGTAACTATGGTAACCGTGAGCGCAGGTCCACGCCTGAAACAGAACGGAGGTGCAAAAGAGAATCGCCGGGTGGAAAGGTCAGAAAACTAGCCGGCGGCGGAAGCGCCCTTGGCGAGGTTGCCAATAAACGTTTGCAGGTTTTCCTGCAGAGAGTTGCGATCGGTGTCCGTCAATTCCACGAAGCGGAACGGCTGCATCCATCCCTGCGTCGCCCACATGGGAAACAACATCTGCGCCTTGCCGCGGATGGTAGAGCGATCGATGTGAAAGATCAGTTCCACTTCGATTTTTTCATCCAGAGGTTTTTCCAGATTGATGACGCCGCCAGTGGTCGAAAGCTGATGCAGCGCCGCCCGCAACTGCCGTTTGTTGGGCAGCCGGATCAGCACCAGCACCGATCCCCGCAGTTTCACGCGGAACGGACGGTCGCTCAGCGTCACGGCCTGCGGCTCGGGACGCGTCACCGCGGGAGGTTCGGTTGGCTTCTCGTTCTTTACCTCAACTCGCTTGATCTCAACTCGCGTTTCGGTTTGTGTTTGGACCCGGCCTTCAGCTTCTGTTACGACCGGCGCTACGATCGGCGTTTCGCTTTGTTTCTCAATCCGTGCTTCGCTCTGCAGCTCGACCGGCGTCTCAGTTTGCGTTTCGATCCGCGTTTCAGTTTGCGTTACGAAGGGCGTTTGGTCCTGCGTTACGATCGCTGTTTCGGTTTGCAGCTCGATCCGGGCTTCATTTTTCGGCTCGACCGGTGTCTCAACTCGCGGTTCAGCCTGGGTTTCAACCTGCAGTTCAGTCTGCGGTTCAGTCTGCGGTTCAACCCGCGTTTCGTTAGCCATCCCGATCGGCGGCTCGTTCGGCGTTTCGGCCGGCGACTCTTCCGTCTCGAAACGCATTTCAAGCTGCATTTCGTTCTGCGTCTCGACCGCCCCGAAGCACAACTCGGACTGCTTCGCCTCCGGCGCCTCTGCAGGTACGTTTGTGGCCGCGGATTCTGGAGTTTCGGACATATGTCTCGCTCAGTATGGCAGAGCACAAAAACTGAGCGAGATTACGGAAGCCCCACGCCCTTCGCGAACCGAGTGAAAATCGTTGGAAGGATTTTGCTCTCGTTCGATTTCAGGCAGCAGAGTTGCGGCCTACTTGCGGCTCGAATGCGCCTCAGTGCTGGTCGCGAAGAGGTTGTAAGGCCAGGCCTTTTTCCCAACTGGCGATGTGCTGACAGTTGGCGATTTCACGGACGATGGGTTGAGAGACGACGCACTCACCGCCGGCGAAGCACTACCGAGCGCCGGATCGCGCGGCGCGGTCTCGTTCCAGTCCTCGGGCGGGTCGGCAATGCCCCAGAAATTTCCGTGCGTATAGAGCGCAGCACCGATCAGAAAATATTTGCCATCGCTACCCAGCGGCAGGCAGCTGGCCACGCGTGCGGTCACGCTTCCACCGCCTGGCAGATCGGCAATCATGATGGGAGTCTCGGCGGGCAAGGCGCGCGGGCTGCGCAATCCGCATCCCTGAGCACTGACTAGAATCGCTACACACTTTTCCGCAAAAGGACGAACCCGGTCCAGACTCGTGACGGAGACGGGAATCTCCACGCGGATGCGCGTGCTGCGTCGTAGTGCTTTGGGCGTCTGTACTTCCATGTTCAGGCTTTCGCGGCGTGCAGTTCAGGGCTGGCCGAAACGGCTCACGCGGTTTCCCAAACTCCATTCTGACAGGTCGCGAACCGCATTCTCAGATGCCGCAAGGTTCTCCGGCGGTTACAAAAGTAACTTGGGACGCGTGAGCAGAAGCGGGAATGCGCGGAAAATAAAGTTAACTCCACCTCGCTGCTCTGCACTTGCGCAAATCAAGATGAGCGAAGCGAGATTAGCGGCCGTTCCTGCGGCCCCGCTCCACTCCAGCCCTCAAGCCGCGGGCAACGGCCCGCGCGTAGCCGGCGTCATCCATCGCAGCCATGGTCGCGGCTGCAGTCCCACCTGGCGTGGCCGCTTCGCCCAACAGGACATCCAGATCTTCGCCGCTCTGCCGCCAATAAAAAATGCTGTCCGCAAGCGCATGCGCGGCGGCGGTGAGGGCCCGGCCGCCGCCGAGGCCCGCGCCCCGTGCGGCCTTGGCCAGCGCCGCCAACGCATGATAGCCGTGGCTGGGCGAGAAGGTTGCAGTAAAAATGTTGAAGCGATCTTCGGAAATTTCCATTACCGGCCCCACCTGCGCAAAAAACTTACGCACTCGATCTCGACTGCGTTTCGGGACTTGACGATCGAAAACCACCGCGGTCAAGCCGCGTCCAATGCGGCAAACTGGGCTGGGCATGGCTCGCGCCCAGTGCATCGGCGGGCCGAGCCGGGCGCGCAGCTTTTTGATCGGGATTCCGGCGGCGAGGCTGACAGCGAGGATAGGGTCACTTACGGCGACTGAGCGTGCGATCTTATCCAGCATCTCCGCAACTGAAAGCGGACGCACTGCAACGATCAGCATGTCCGCTTGCGCGACTGCCGATTTCAAATCAAGCGCGATTTCAATGCCAAACTCGCGGCGAAGCGCTCGCAGCTTCTCCGGATTGCGATCGTGCACGATAATGCGACCGCCGTATCCCGCCAGGCGCAAGCCCGCAATCAGCGCGCCGGTGATGCGGCCTCCGCCGAGAAAGACTGTGGCTTTGGTTTGCGTGTGCCGCGGCTTGGCTACCGAGCGCGTTTGCGCACGCCGCGGCTTCGTTCGCGTCCGGCGCATTTTAACGGCTCGCCAATCCGCCGGCGGTTTCTCCGCCATCAATGGTGATCACCTGCCCGGTTACATAGGCAGCGTCATCCGATGCAAGATAAGCAAACAGCGCGGCAATCTCCCCCGGCTCCGCGTGGCGACGGAGAGGAATCTTGCGGTTCACTTCCTCAAGCATCGGCTCGCTATACTCGGCGCGCTGCATGGGCGTGAGCACATATCCCGGCGCTACGGCGCACACCCGCACTTTGGGCGCAAGTTCCACGGCCATGGTTTTGGTAAGCGCGATCACTCCAGCCTTGGTGGCGTTGTAATCGGCGTAGAAAGGCTGGCCCACCAGCCCATTCGTAGATGCAGTTTGCAGAATCGCGCCGCTGCCGCGTTCCCACATGTGGCGGGCCGCGGTCTGCGCCACATAAAACACGCCAGTGAGATTGACGGAGAGGACTTTTTCCCACTCTTCCGGAGTGATCTCCAGAAAATTGTGGCGGATGCTGATGCCGGCGTTGTTGATGAGCACGTCGACCCCGTCCATCAGGCGGACGGCCTCGGCAAATGCGGCCTCGACCTGCATGAGGTCGGTGACGTCGGCGATGATGGCCTCGGCCAAGCCGGGCAACTCGCGGCGGATGTGGTCACATCCCTGGGCGTCGCGGTCGAGCACGCAGACACGCGCGCCTTCTTCCAGGAATCGCGCCGCGGTGGCCGCGCCAATTCCGCTCGCGCCTCCGGTGATCAGGACGCGCTTGTCTTTTAAACCTCGCATGGGATTCCCTCGTGGCTCAATTTAACCACGAAGCGCACGCGGGAGCACGAGGGAACCGCTTACGTCTTCGACACCGACTCACCGGCGCTGCGGCCCTTCTGGCCGAAAAGCAACAGGAGCGGAAATAGAATCCCGACTGCGGTGATCGGCCAGCCTGCCCGGCGCGTGACGATGCCCGTCAGAATAAAAACGGGCACGGAGATCCAGGCGGTGGCCTGCGCCAGAACGGGAGCGTGCGGGGAGCCTATCAGCAAAGTGAATCCCGCCGCCAGCAGCAAGCCGCCGGTAAGAACACCCAGCGCTCCGGCGACCAGCGGATACGTCTCGCTATTCATGATGCCCAGGTAAATCATCTCCTGAGCCCCGCCAGCAGCTTCCAGGGTACCAAGCACCAGAGCGAACAAGGCAAGTGGCATTTGAGCGCGCATGCACAGACCTCCTTGAGATGCATTCATTCCCAGACATTTGAGAAAAACCAAATTGCCTGCCTACTTTTGCGACAAAGTTTCCGCGATCTCCGATAAGCGGTGCACTCCAGAGCGGTGCAGCGCGAAGAGAATGGCCCAGCCTGCTACGCCGGCGATGTAGACCACCAGGAACATGAGCGCGACGGTCGGGAAGAATGTGAAATGCGCCGGCTGGATAGGAGGGAGCCGTGGATTGACCTCCGGCAGAGAAGCACAGATGGCTTCGGCCTTTTCAATGGCCAGCACAATTCCAGCAAGAATCACCGTCATAAGAAAAGCGGTGGCTTTGGGAAAGCGGAATGAGGAACGCATGGTAAACCTCCGGGACGAGAGTGGGAACGGGACGTGGCCGCCAAAAATGCGCCGGGCATGTTCTGCGAGAGCTCCGCGACACAAGCCGCCAAGCTCGCGAAAGTAAAACCTGGCTTTACCGAGGCTTCCCATTTGGTGCACATCCCCATCGGCCTCGCGAAAAACGGCAATCATCTCGTCTTCGAACTGCTGGCGGTACGCGCGGGGATACAAACGCAGCAGACCTTCGTACAATGCGGACGTCATGGCGGGTTTGGCGGGCATTGTGGTCATGCCTCCTTGCGCGCGGTGCGCAGGCTGGCTACTCGCGTGAGCTGTTTCAGGCGGCTGATTTCCATCTGCAGAATGCCGCTGCCGAGCGGGGAGAGGCGATAGGCCTGGCGTCCACGGGCGCCGTCGTCTTCCCCGAAGCGCTCGATCCAGCCCTCCTCCAGCAGGCGCCGGAGGGCGCTGTAGAGAGTGCCGGTACTGAGCACGACTCGGCCGACACTGACTTTCTCGACATCTTTCAGGATCGAATAACCGTGGCGCGGGCGCTCCGCCAGGCTAACCAGGATCAGGAGGACGGTTTCAGTGAGCGGCTGCATATATGGCTCTTGACGACATGTCGTTATACGACATGTCGTCTGACGCCATATTAGCACGCCGTCACTCTCAGTCAAGAAAAAACTACGAGGCTGATGAGCCAGGGTTACGAAAATGCGGACGGTGGCAGGAACTCCCGCGGGGCGGTGATAACGCCAAAGCTGCACAGGTCCCTTCGACTTCGCTCAGGGCAGGCGCTCCGCTTCGCTCAGCATGACAGGGCTGTTGGGATCACTCACGGGGGGTGCAGGAGCTTGCGTACGTTTCGCTAGATCGGTTTGCCGCGGAAGAAGTAGATCAATTCGATGATCAGGATGACCACCACCATCAGTTCGAGCACGAAGGCGCGGCTTTGGTTGAATTGGTCCACCATGAAGCGGTAGAGATCTTCGGCGGTCTTCAGCTTTTCCTTCACGAGGTCTTTGTAGTCGGGCACGCCGACTTTCTGCGCGGCCAGCTTGTAGAGGCGGGCGGAAAACATGTCGCTGAGGAACTTGATGGCGTTGTCGGCGCGCTCGGTGAGTTCGCTGACGTCGAGCAGCACGGTATGCAGCTTTCCGGCGGCGCGGGCAGTGCGCCAGCGCGACCACAGGCCGGTGCCTCCGGCATCGAGGAAGTCGTAAACGCCTTCGAGTTCCTTGGTCAGGAGCTCGTCGTAGTGGCGGAACTCGAGCAGCTGCGAGTTGGCGTATTGCAGCAGCTGGATGGCAGTTTCGGCGCCGGTCGGCGTGTCATAGATGAACGCCGCATTCCAGCCAATGACCGCTAGGTCATTTGGATAGTAAGAGATGCGGGACTGGAGAATTTCCTGTTTCTCGCCTTCGGAAAGCATGGCGGTCTCTCCGCGCACCACCTGGGCAATGCGGTCGGCCTGCGATGCCAGCAAATCGGTGGCGGACGGGGAGCCGGCAATCTCGCGCACGTGGAAAATGAAATAGTCTTCCTGCAGCCATTCGGCGGTGTAGGGCTTGACCAGCGCCGGAGCAGCGAGCTTCAGCTTCTCTTTGACGATGCGGGAGGCCAGGTTCTCAAAGTTCGAATCTGAGGTCCAGCGGCAGGAGAGCTGCACCAAGTCGTCCCAATCGCCGGAGAACGGGAGCTCGAACACCAGGCTGACCACGCCGTAGTCGTAGTACTTGATCTGTCCGTCGAGGCGTTCGCCGGTTTCGAGGATGAGGGGCTCGATCGTCTCCTCGACCGGAGGGCGCTGGTAGCGAACGTAGCCGGGGGAGTGGTGCTTGAAGCTGGCATCGACTGTCCGGGCGCCGAGGATCTTGCGCAGCGCGTCGAGTCGAATCTCCTCACAAACGTCGAATTGAATCAGGACCAGGGCTGACCCGTACAACGGCATCGGATGGGACTGAGAGACATGGGACTGGGAGGCGTTGCCGACCCGGCTCTGAGACGAGTCGTGACGTGCGTCGACGATGGCGTCGTTAATGGCGTCGTTGCTGACGGCTGTGGCTATGCGTTCGCGTTCCATGAGGCTTTTCCAGTTCTAAGATTCCAGCGGCGGATTGAGACCCGCGCCAGCTAGCGGCGAGAGTTCTATTGTCCCAGAAAAGGGGTCATCTGGCGAGAGGGATGGGTTAGCGGAAAGCTATGGACCATCGCTAAGCTGTTTATAATCAATAGTCTCTGCCGAATTTCCATAACAGGAAAGCGCCGGCCGCGAGGGCTCCCAAGCCCATTCCGGCCCGCTTCATAGAGGCCTGGACCTCGGCGTCACGCTGCCGGACCCGGGAAGACTCGGGATAAGGGCAAGAGGCTGGCCGGACGGCGGGTTCGGCGGTTCTGGCCACGTTCTCCGCAGTCTGGCCATGGTCTTCATCTTGTTCCAACGCCATTTGCAGGACTTCGGCGAGATGCAGGGCTTGTCGGTCGGTGCCCTGGGCGATCTGTTCGCGGCAGCTGAAGCCGTTGGCGATGATCAGGCAATCGGCGGGCACGCTGCGGACGGCGGGGAGGAGTTCGAGTTCGCCGACGGCCATGGAAATGTCATATTTGTCGCGCTCGAAGCCGAAAGAACCGGCCATGCCGCAGCAACCGGGAGCGGGCTGGCGGAAGTCAACGCCGAGGCGGCGCAGGACGGATTCTTCGGCGGTCATCTTCTGGATCGACTTGTGATGGCAGTGTCCGTGGAGCAGGGCGGTGCGCTCGAAGCGCGGGAGTTTGAAGTCGCGGGCGTGAGTTTCTAGAAATTCGCTCAGGAGATAGGTCTGGCGGGCCAAGGCCTGAGCGCGCTGGTCGTGGGGAAACAGGTTGAGCAGTTCGTCGCGGAAGACGGCTACGCAGCTGGGTTCGAGGCCGACGACGGGAACTCCGGCTTCGATTTCGGGGGAGAGTTCGTCGAGGATCCGCAGCAGCAATGCCTCGGCGCGGTCGAGCATCCCGAAGTCGTAGAGCGGGCGGCCGCAGCACAGGTTGGCGCGGGGGACGATTACTTGAAAACCAGCGGCTTCGAGAACGTCGGCAGCGGCCATGGCCGTGGCTGGCAGGAAATAGTTGTTGAAGGTGTCGGGCCAGAGGAGAACGGGAGAGCCGTTCAGGTTGCGGGAGCTCGCGGCTTCGCCCCTTCCGAACCAATTGCGCTTGAAGCTGCGCGGGGCGAAGGGAGGAATCGTGCGCTGCGCCGGGATTCCGGCGACGAACTTGGCTAAGTCTCGTAGAACCGGCAATTGTGTGGTGAGGTTCGCCAGACCGGGAGCGTTCGAGGCAAGGCGAGCCCAGAAATCGATGTTGCCGAAAGCGTAGGCGTTGAGCGGGCGCACGCGGCCTTCGTAATAGTGGGACAGAAATTCGGCTTTATAGGTGGCAACATCGACTCCAACCGGACAGTCGCTTTTGCAGCCTTTGCAGGCCAGGCACAGGTCGAGCGATTCTTTGACTTCTTCGCTGCGCCAGCCATCGCGGATAATTCCATCTTTTTGGCCTTCTCCCTGCGTCATTTCCCAGAGCAGGTGGGCGCGGCCGCGAGTGGAGTGTTCTTCTTCGCGAGTGGCGCGGAAGCTGGGGCACATCACGCCGCCCTCGTCGCGGCGACATTTCCCGACCCCTACACAACGCAGCGCAGCCTGAGACAAACTGCCGTGGTCGGCGGGAAACTGGAATCGGGTCTCTGGTTCCCAGGGCGCGTAGTTGGCGCCGAGGCGGAGGTTTTCGTCGAGCTTGTAAGGCGTCTTTCCAGGCAAACCAATCAGTTTGCCGGGGTTCATCTTCCAAGCCGGATCCCACGCGGACTTGAATTCGCGGAAGGCTTGCATCAGCTCCGGACCAAACATCTTGGGAAGCAGCTCGGCGCGCGATTGCCCGTCGCCGTGCTCGCCGGACAGGGAGCCACCGTAGCCGACCACGAGATCGGCAGCTTCCTCGACAAACTTGCGGAAGTTCGCGATTCCCTGTTTCGATTGCAGATCGAAATTGATGCGTGTGTGGACGCAGGCGTGGCCGAAATGTCCGTAGAGCGAGCCTCTGTAGCCGAAAGCGGCCATCAGCTTGCGCAGATCGCGGAGATAGCCGCCCAGGTTTTCTGGAGCGACGGCCGCGTCCTCCCAACCTTCCCAGTAGAGCGGCTCGCCGGGGACGTGCGAGGTTACGCCGAGGCTGGCTTCGCGGACTTCCCAAATACGCTTGGCTTGATGCTTATCGGTGAACAGGCGGAAGTTGGGCGGGCTGGGGCTGCGCGACAAAATTTTCATCAGCGCGCGAGCCTGGGCTTCGGCTTCGGGCGCAGTTGAGGCGCCGAATTCCACCATGAGCCAGCCGCCGCCTTCGGGAAGGAGCGAGAGACCTTCGGAGTTGATTCCTTTCGCGCGGGTGTAGCCGACCAGAAGATCGTCGAAACCTTCAAGGCCGATAGGCTTGTGCGCCATGATTTCGGGGATATGGTCGGCGCACTGAAAAATGTCGGGATAGGCCACTACCAGCAGCACGCGCTCGGGAGGGCTTTCGACCAGGCGGCAAGTGGCTTCGAGTACGGTGACGCAAGTGCCTTCGGAGCCGACGAGAGCGCGGGCGATGTGAAATCCATTCTCCGGGAGCAGGTAGTTCAGGTTGTAGCCGGAGACGCGGCGCGGGATGTTGGGGAATTTTTGGCGGATGAGGTCACCGTATTGGGCGGCGATTTGCTTAAGCGATTCGTGGAGTTGAGTGGCGCGATCGGAGTCGCCGCGGCCCGATGATTCCGGGCCGCCGGACAGCCGAGGGCGGCTGTCCCCACATAATTCATTTGGGCCGCCGGATGCGGCTTTCCCAACATGATCGTGGATGAAATTCTGGCCGACTTTCAAGCGGACGCCGTCGTAGGTCAGGATTTCAAGTTCCTCGATGTTGTCGTCGGTTTTGCCGGCCATTACGGAATGCACGCCGCAAGAGTTATTGCCGATCATGCCGCCGAGGGTGCAGCGCTCGTGACTGGCGGGATCGGGGCCGAAGGTGAGGTGATGTTTTTCGGCGGCGTTGCGAAGATTGTCGAGTACCACGCCCGGTTGCACGCGAGCGATGCGGCGGCCGGGATCGATTTCGAGAATCCGCGACATGTACTTCGTGAAATCGAGGACGATGGCGACGTTGCAGCACTGGCCGGCAAGCGAGGTGCCGCCTCCGCGGCAGAGCAACGGGGCTCCGAACTGGCGGCAGAGGGAAACCGTGGCAAGAACATCGTCGACATCGCGGGGAAGAACAACGCCGATGGGAACCTGGCGATAGTTGGAGCCGTCCGTCGAGTAGAGTGCGCGCGCTCCGGCATCGAAACGAATGTCGCCGGGAGAGCCGCCGCGAATCTGGGCACGCAGCGCCGCCTCCAGCCCCGCGGCGTCGACTGGCGATGACTTTGAGGCTTGGGCAAGCTCTACGAATCTGTCTGGCATGGGAAAGGGAAAGTCAGGGTTCAGGGTTCAGGGTTCAGGGCTCAGGGCGCGTCAGCCTGTTGCTGTTCGCGGCAAACGCTATCTCAGTTCGACGTCGCCCCCGAACCCAGCCCGCCGGCAGGGTGGCTCACGTGCGTGATCTGGATTTTTGTCTGACCGTCGTCCGTCTGAATGTCGATGGAGGTCATGTTCTTCGAGTCTTGCGCGATGATCTTGCAGCGGTTTTGATCGGAAGTGGCGACCATGGCATTGGGAAACTTGGCTTTGTAGAAAGCTGAAACCTGGTCCACGGAATCGCTGCTCTTGAAAACGGCGGACGCGGTCCGCATCCCCGCAAAGCTAGCCGTAGCCGAGCCGTTCCTCACAGGCTGCGCGCCGGGGTAGATATCTACACCCAGGTCACGGGCAATATCTTCGGGGTTCTTGGAGGTCTCCACGCTACCGAAGGGAGAGTCGATCTTCACGTGATCGCCCTCTTGCTTCACGTGCATGTTACGCGCGACCCGCCAGCCGATGAAAGCCACCGTGGATACTGCGAGTACGCCCAGGATGACAAACACTCCCACAACAATGAGAATGACCTTGAGAACACCGCTGCCGCCACCCTGGGTGGGAGCCGGGACTCCTGCGGTGGAAGCCGCAACCGCGCCGGGTGTGGCGCCAGACACCGCCGCGCCGCACTTGTTACAGAATTTGATCCCCGGATCGAGACTGACGCCACAGGAATTGCAGAACGCCATAAGTCACCTCACACGGTCGGCATGTCACACAGGATGGGCGCGAGTATACCGCAGACCAAGGCAGAATGGCGGGTTAATCCTGCGCTCTGTAACTGACTCCTAACTCCAGGCCCGGGTGCCGTAATCGGCCATGGAAAGAGAGAGCAGAAGCAGGAGAAAGAAGAGAGCGGCAATCACGACCACCTTGATCATCTTGTCGCTGGATCCCCAGACGTGCATGAAAAACAGAGCCACGAGCGTGGCTTTGATGGTAGCAATGGTGAGGGCAACCGCGGCATTGAAGGGGCCGAGATCGAGGAAGGCGACCCGATACGTAACGTAGGTGCCCACCAGAAGCGCAGCCCAGATCGCGAAGTAGGTTTTCAACGGCGATGAGGTGGAGTGTGCGGACATGATTGCCTCACTTGTGTTTGTCGATCAGGTAAAGCAAAGGAAACAGGTAAATCCAGATGATGTCGACGAAATGCCAGTACAGGCCGCCGATTTCGACGGGGGTGTTGTAATCCGGCGTCAACCGGCCCTTCCAGGCTAACGCGAGAAGCCACAGGAAAATTCCGATGCCGACGATCATGTGCACGGCGTGCAGTCCGGTCATGATGAAATAAAGGGCGAAATAAATCTGCGTGTGACTCGGGTTGGCGAACTGACCGGGATGTCCGGGGATCGGCTCGTTCTCGAAGCTGAAGGACGGTCCGGGCACGTGGTGCTCCACGAACTTGTCGCGGTATTCGATAGCCTTGATGCCGAGGAAGGCGAAGCCGAGAATCAGGGTGAGGATGAGGCTGGTGATCAGAAGGGTGCGGCGGGCGGTCTGCGCGGCCCAAACGGCGAGTACCACGGTTAAGCTGCTGCAGATGAGGACGCCGGTGTTGGTTGCGCCAAGCGCGGTGTTGAGAGTTGAGCTGGCTGCGCCGAAGTCGCCGAAGTACTTGAGACGATAAATCAGATAGGCGCAGAATAAGCCGCCGAAGAACATTACTTCGGTGGCCAGAAAAACCCACATGCCCAGGCTGGCCGCGTCGCGCTGCTGCTCCGGCTCGGCGAAGTGGTGCAGCAGGGCCGGGTTGTGGCCTTCAGCGTGGGCTTCATTGTGAACGGCGGCGGCGGCTTGATCAGACACCTCGAGCCTCCTGTTCCGGCGGGAAGTCGCCCAGCTGTTCGTAGTTGTAAGCCTCCCATGTGACCACCGGCTCTTCGTCAAAGTTGAACGTGGTTGGGGGAGACTGCGTTTGCCATTCCAATCCGGCGGCGTTCCATGGATTATCAGGCGCGGGCTTGCCGTAACGCATCGACCACAGGAAATAAACCATGGGAAGCAGATAACCGACGCCGAGCACGGTCGCGCCCGCCGTGGAAAGCACATTCAGCACCTGGAACTCGCCGGGATACTGGTAGTAGCGGCGCGGCATGCCGACGTAGCCGAGAATGAACTGCGGGAAGAATGTGAGATTGAAACCGATGAAAACAATCAGAGCCGCGAGCTTGGCCCAGCCTTCGGGATAGAGGCGTCCGGAAATTTTCGGCCACCAGAAATGCATGCCGCCGAGATAGCCCATGACGGCGCCTCCCACCATGATGTAGTGGAAATGCGCCACCACGAAATACGTATCGGTGACGTGCGGGTCTACTCCCAGGCAGGCAAGAAACAGGCCGGTGAGGCCGCCGATGGTGAACAGTCCAAGAAAACCGAAAGCGTAGAGCATGGGCGCATCGTAGTGGATGGAGCCCTTGTACATAGTCGCGGTCCAGTTGAAAACTTTTACCGCGGAAGGAACGCCGACCGCGTAGCTCAAGAGAGAAAATACCAGCGCGGCATAGACGGAAATTCCGGCAACAAACATGTGGTGCGCCCAGACCAGGAAACCAAGAACCGCGATCCCGATCGACGACAGAGCCACGAACTTGTACCCGAAGATGCGCTTGCGCGTGTAGCAGGCGATGACTTCACTGATGACTCCCATCGAGGGCAGAATCATGATGTAGACGGCGGGATGGGAGTAGAACCAGAAGAGATGCTGAAATAAAAGAGGATCGCCGCCCAGCTTAGGATCGAAAATTCCGAGATGGAGCAGGCGTTCGGCTGCTACCAGCAGAATGGTGATGGCAACGACCGGCGTGCCCAGAAGCTGCACGATGCTGGTAGCGTAGTGGGCCCAAATGAACAGCGGCAGGCGTGACCAGGTCATGCCCGGAGCGCGCATGCGGTGGATGGTCACCACAAAATTCAGTCCGGTAAGGATGGAAGAAAAACCGGCAATGAAAATTGCAATGCCTGCTTCGACGATCTTCGTGTTGGTGTAAGCCGTGCTGAAAGGCGTGTAGAAAGTCCAGCCGGTGTCGACGCCGCCGGTCAGCATGCAGTGCAGCATGATCGTGCCGCCGATGATGTAGAGATACCAGCTGAGAAGATTCACGCGGGGGAATGCGAGATCCTTGGCGCCGATCATCAGCGGCACCAGGAAATTTCCCAACACGGCCGGGATCGAAGGAATCAGAAAGAAAAAGACCATCACCATGCCGTGCATGGTGAAGAGTTTGTTGTAAGTATCAGCCTGCACCAGGTCGCCGACCGGAGTGAGCAACTCCAGGCGGATAAGTAGGGCGAAGAATCCGCCGATGAAAAAGAAGAACGTGATGGACCCGAGATAAAGGAGAGCAATGCGCTTGTGATCCGTGGTGAACAGCCACGAGAGGGCGCCGTAATGCTTGTTCAAGTAATTTTCGCGTTCAACGGGTTGAGCAACCGCGGTAGCCATCTTATTCCACCTGACTCTTTGCTTTAGTCTCGGGAGTCGCCGTGCTGGCGCTGGTTCCGGCCGGGGCTTTTGTGGTTGTGGTCGATAGCGACTTGACGTAAGCCACCAGCGCGTTCACCTGCTCCTCGCTCACCAGGCCCTGAAATGTAGGCATGATCGGCTGGAATCCCTTCACTCTTTTCGCGCCGGGATCGAGAATGCATTCGCGAACATAATTTTCGTCCGCGACTACGGTGCGTCCATCTTCGAGCTGCACCGGCTTGCCAAACACTCCCTGCAGATTGGGTCCGCGCCCCTGCGCGTCCGAGCGATGGCAAGTGGAACAACCAAGCTCGGCGAAAATTTTCTCTCCAGTTGCAGAAAGCGGGCCCGCCGGGCCGCCGCTCATCCAGGCTTCATATTGCGCGGGCTCCATCACCACGATCGAGCCGATCATGCCCGAGTGCTGCGTGCCGCAATATTCAGCGCAGAAAAGGTGGTAGGTGCCGGGCTTGGTGGCGCGGAACCAGGCCACGGTGTAGCGGCCCGGCAGCACGTCCTGCTTCATACGGAACACGGGCACAAAGAAACTGTGAATCACATCCTGCGAAGTCATGATCAGCTTGACGTCGCGGCCTACGGGCACGTGGAGTTCGTTAATCTCGCGCTGGCCTTCGGCGTGTTCGAGCTTCCACATCCATTGTTTCGCGACCACGTAGACTTCCGTGGCGTCGCGCGGAGGCGTGCGCTGCTTGAAGAAAACAAGCGCTCCCCAGGCGAAGAACACCATGAAAACGCAGAGCGGAATAATCGACCAGGTCAGCTCGAGCGGCGTGGAACCATCGATCTGCTCGGCTTCGACGCCGGCGCGGCTGCGGTAACGGGCGGCAAAGTACAGCAGGCAGGTAAACACCAGGAGCGCGACCATCCCGCACACTACGAGCAGGAAGATGTAGATCGCGTCAACCCGGCCCGCCATGGACGAGGCCCGCTCCGGCCACAATGGAAGATTATCGAACATGTCTCCTTAAACCCTTCTCGCGTAACCCTTGCCCTCGCTATGCCTTGCCCAAATGCGCGGTCCCCGCTCGTCTTGTGGCGCTCGCAGGTCCCATGCGGAACAGAATGAAAAGCAACACGCCCAAAATTAAAATCGTGATCCCAGCGCCCAGCTGCAAAATGTTGCTAACGATCGCGCCATATTTTCCGGTCGCCGGATCGTAGTGATAGCAGTAGAGCAAAATCGCGTCGACCGGGCTTCCGATCTTGTTCTGCGAAGCCTCCACCAATCCCAGCCGCAAATCTTTCGGCGGAAAATCTACGCCGTAGAAGTAGCGTGAAATTTTCCCCTGCGGCGTGAGCACCATGATCGCGGTCGCGTGCGCGTACTGGTTGATTTTTGGATCGTACTGATACTGAAAGCCCACCGCCTTGGTCAGCGCGTTGATCGCGTCTGGCTGCCCCGTCAGGAAGTGCCAGCCCTGCTGCGCGCCGGGCCGCCCGTAGCGCTGGATGTAATCTTTCTTCTTGGCTGCGGCGAGTTCGGGTGTGTCCTTCGGATCAAAGCTGACGGTGATGACGTCATATTCTTCGCCCAGGTTGAAGCTCACCATCTTCATCGCGCCGGTGAGCCCAAGCAGCACTTCACCGCATAGCATGGTGCAGTTGTAATACGCAAGGTCGAGAATGATCGGCTTGCGTCCGAAGTAGTCGCCGAGCTTCACGGTTTTTCCGGTTTCGTCGCGGAAGGTGAGGTCGGGTGGGACCTGACCATCGAGATGCTGCTCGATGCCGACGTTCTCCAGCTTCGGCGGACGTACGTTGGCAGGAGGCGACATGATTCCCTTCGACATGATCTGGCCGAAGGCGGACGATGCGAGCAGTGCGACAACCAGGGCGGTCCGAACGAATCTCCCTGCGGGAATCGACTTGTAACTACTGAAATGCTTCACCGCGATCCCTTCTTTGCGTTCGCCTTTGGTTTCGGCTGCGTTGCAACCCGCGTTTCGGCGCTCGGCGCACCCTGCGAGCGCACGGGCAGGCCGCGTTGGGCGATCAGTTCCATGGCGCGCTCAATGGGAATGCGCACCGTAACGTGGCTGTCGTCGACGTAGCCGTAGCTGTTGAGCTTCTCTTCTTCCGCGATTCGGTCATCGTTCAATTCCGTCCGCTCATCAATTTCCAATCGCGGCGCCGGAAAATTGTCTTTTAGGTAATCCTTGTAGCCTTCTGTTAGCTTGCGCGTATCCTTGGGAACATTTGTCGCCAGCGGACTCACCTCAGGCTGGGTTTTGCTGGCTCGCTCGTCCAAAAGTTTGTAGAAGCCTGCCATTAACAGGAATGCAACTACCCCCAGCGCGGCTACCCCGATAATAAAATAGAGCACTCCCGCCACGCTGAGGTCTTCGCGCTCGAACGAGCCGTGGCCGTACGGGTTGTTACTCGGGTTTGCGTCGCTGCTCATAGTTCGTAGCTCGTTGTTTCTAATTCAGACCGCTCCACTCACACCTGGTGTACTCACTCCGCTCTACTCACCCATGATGCGCAGGTTCCAGCACTTCTCCGGCCGACGGATCGTAGGCCGGAAGCAGAGGCAACGCGCCCAAGTTATAGAAAAAGTAAGACAGCCAGAAACCGCCGATGGCAATCGGCATGACGATATCCGCCACAGTGACACTCAAAGTCTTGGAAAAATTCGGCTCGATGATCCAGAACATATCGACGTAGCGCATCAGCAGCAGCCAGACCGCCAGCCACACCAGCTTGCGAATGTCGCGCTTGAAAGGTCGTGAGAGCAGAATCGCGAAGGGTATGGCAAAGCCGAATATCACGAGTATTAACCCAATCGATCCCCATCCGCCGTGTAGCCGCGTCATGTAAAACGTGATTTCCGTGGGCAGGTTGCCGGCCCAGATGATCAGCCACTGTGAAAAGTTGAAATAAGCCCAGACCATGATGAAAGTAATCATCCACTTGCCGTGATCGTGGACGAAGTCGGGCTTCAACATCTCCGACATCGGCTTGTAATTGAAAAGAATGCGCTCGACGACTACCGCGAAGCACATGGCGGAAAGCACCTGGCCTATGAGGACGACGAGCCCGAAGATAGTGGAAATCCAGCTGGGATCGATCGACATGACCCAGTCGATGGCGGCGAAAGAAATGGTGAATCCGTAGAGGATGAGACCCGGTCCGGCAATGGCCTTGAAGCGGCCGGTGTGGTCGGGAGAGCCGGGGTGGTCGGTTTCCTTGGACCACTTCGATAGCAGGAAGGAGAGCAGATTCCAGATAGCGAAATAAAAGATGGCGCGGCCGATGAATCCGTTGGTCGTGAGATACGTCTTGGTAATGTCTTCCAGGTGTTCGCGGAGATGCTTGTCGGCGATTTGATCGAGAGGCTGAGCCCAGATGTAGAGCTTGTGAATTCCCAGAATGACGGGAATGAACAAGACCGCCAGCAGGGGCACAGTTCGCATGGCCGCGCCCAGGATCCGGCGAATCACCATGCCCCAGCCGCCGCCGGTCAGGTGACGAATCATGAGGATGGCCATCGAACCCAGTGCCACGCCCAGCCACAACATGAAGCCGAGCAGATACGCGCGATAGAACTGTTGCGGCTGGATGAAAGCCAGAACCACGGCGATCCCTCCGAAGACGAGGCCGACGATCAGCGACCGCTGCGAGATGGTCTTCGCCACCGGTGGGGTCGTCAGGTCGAGATGGGTTGCAGTCGCCGCGCTCATTTCGCTTCTTCCTTCTCCGGTTTTTCCTTCTGCTCTTCTTGTTCCTCAGATCCCGAACGGACCGCAGGTGCGACTACGGGAAGCGTTGCACCGTTTCCCGGCTCGCTGAACTTTGGCGGCACCGAAGGAACAATTTGTCCGGCGGGGACGTCAACCATAGTCGCGTTCTGGCTCAGTTGCAGAGCGCGCACGTAGGCCACAATGTTCCAGCGGTCCCGCGGCGGAATCTGCGAGGAATAATCGGGCATGATGCCGAAACCCTCGGTGATTACGTCGTAGAAATATCCCACGGGAGCTTTCTGCAACCGGGGAATGTGATAAGACGGCGGCTTGCGCGCGAACCCGCGTGAAGGGACAAAGCCGTTGCCGTCTCCGACCCGCGAATGGCAGGGCGCGCAGAAAATGTTGTAGCGCTCGCGGCCGCGGTCGAGAACTTCCCGGGTCACGGGAAAAGGCATGTAGTCGCCGGGAGTGTTGCCAATTTTCCCGGTATAGAAATAAGTGTCTTCGTGTAACTGCCCGCGGGCCACGGTGCCTTCGACGGGAGGACGAGCCGAGCGTTGGTCGGGAAAGAAGTCGCTCTTCGCCAGAGGATTCACGCGCGGCTGCACTTGCATGTCGAGCCGGCAGGCGGAGCAGAGAACCAGCAGGGCCAGCACCGCCGCACAGGAAACCGCCGTCAAGCTTCGCTCGACTGGGCGGGCGAGAGCGCCCGTCCCAACATGGATATTGCCGATGCCTGAATTCGTGACTTTCACGAGTTTGCGGAGAAGCCGCATTTAGCTGGGCACCTCCGAAATCGAGCGCGGCGCCAGGCCCTCCAGAAACTTGCGCGTGCCGGACGCATCGTATTTCTTGTCTGACGAGAACACTATTAAAAAGAAACGATCCTTCGAGGCCAAGGCAAAACGTGGCACGTTGAACACCGGGTGATAGGGCATGGGCAGGCCGTTCAGCGCCAGCATGCCGAACACCGCCGAGATTCCGGCGAAAAGAATCGTCATCTCGAACGTGATCACGATGAACGCGGGCCAGGAGTGGTAGGGCTTGCCACCTACATTGATCGGATAGTCGACGGCGGACATCCAGTATTGCATCAGGTAACCCGACAGGCCGCCGATAATGCCGCCGATCAGCACGACCAGTGGGACTTCATCATGGTGAAAGCCGATTTCTTCAGCCAGGCCCTCGATGGGGAACGGGCTATAGGCGTCGATCTTTTGGTAGCCAGCCTCGTGCGTGTGCTTGGCGGCGTCGATGAGCGCCTGCGCGGAATCGAATTCCGCCATCATGCCGTAGATGGGATCGCGCTTCATACTCTGCACCTCGACACCATGAACCTCGACACCGCGATCCTCGACACTGCGCCCGGCATCATTCTTTGACCTCCGCTTCGGGCAGCAGCGTGCGCATTTCGAAAATCGAGATCGCCGGCAGGATCCGCAGGAACAGGAACATGGCGGCCAGGAACATTCCAATGGTCCCGATGTAAGTCATCCAGTCCCAGCGCGTGGGGTAATACATGCCCCAGGAGGACGTAAGGAAATCGCGCTGCAGGCTGACCACAATAATGATGAAGCGCTCCAGCCACATGCCCACGAGAATCACGCCGGAGACCACGAACAGCGCGGCGGGACTGGTGCGAAGTTTGCGAATCCACAGCACCTGCGGAATAAAGATGTTGCAGATCAGCAGCATGTAGTAAGGAACCGCATAGGGCCCGTGCAGCCGGTTCCAGATGGTGAAGGCGTCATAACGGTCGCCGCTGTACCAACCCATGAACGCCTCGATGCCATAGCCGTACGCGACGATGAGTCCAGTAGCGAGCATGACCTTCGCCGAATTCTGCAAATGGCGTTCGGTGATGAAATCTTCCAGCCCATAAATCTTGCGGATGGGGATGGCCAGCATCAGCACCATGGCAAAACCGGAATAAATCGCACCCGCGACAAAATAAGGCGGGAAGATCGTAGTGTGCCATCCCGGGACGATGCCGACCGCGAAATCGAAACTCACCACGGTGTGCACGGAGAGCACCAGCGGTGTGGCCAGGCCGGCGAGCAGCAAGTATGCAGTTTCGTAACGGTGCCAGTGCCGCGCCGATCCGCGCCAGCCCATGGAAAGCATGCCGTAGACAATTTTCAGCGCTTTATTGTCGGTGCGGTCGCGCAGTGTCGCTAGGTCAGGGATCAGGCCGATAAACCAGAACAATGCTGAAATCGTCGCATAGGTGGAGACCGCAAAAACATCCCACATGAGCGGACTGCGGAATTGCGGCCACACGCCCATGGTGTTGGGAATCGGGAAGAACCAGTAGGCTAACCACGGACGGCCAACGTGAATGGCGGGAAAAATCCCCGCGCTTGCCACAGCAAATAAAGTCATCGCCTCGGCGAAGCGGTTGATGGAGTTGCGCCACGACTGGCGCAGCAGAAGAAGAATTGCCGAAATCAGAGTGCCTGCGTGGCCGATACCAATCCACCACACGAAGTTGACAATGGCGAAGCCCCAGCCGATCGGAATGGTCACGCCCCAGATTCCGACGCCTTTGAGGAAAAGGTAGCCGATGGCGAACAGCATCATCATGGTCAGCAGAAATGCGATGCCGAAGCCGATGAACCATCCGTTCGATGCCGGACGAGTCAGCACGATGGCGCTGATTTTTTCCGTGACGGTGCCGAAGGTGTGGCCCGGCTCGATGACTGGAGCGCCGCCGGCGTTCGTCGTTTTGTATTGATCTTCCATGCTTTAAATCTCTGGTGTCATTAAATTCGAGCTGTCATCCTGAGCGAAGCCGCTCCTCAGGCGTAGCGAAGGATCTCAGTCTGAACAGCTTTATCCCCGTTCCAACCCCGGATTCGGATTTCGAACCTCTGCCAGATACGTAGTCCGCGGGCGCGTGTTCAATTCGCCCAGCAGACTGTAATTACGCGACTGCGCTTTCAACTTTGAAACTTTGCTGTTCGGGTCGTTGATGTTACCGAAGATGATCGCCCCCGCCGGACAAGACTGCTGGCACGCGGTTTGCAATTCGTCGCCGATCAGAATTTTCTTTTCTTCTCGCACCGACGCGGTTTCCACGTCGATGCGGCGCTCGTTGATGCGCTGCACGCAATAGGTGCATTTCTCCATCACGCCGCGGCTGCGCACGCTGACGTCGGGATTGCGCATCATCTTGTACTGCGGCGTCTCCCAGTCCTGAAACAGCAGGAAATTAAACCGCCGCACCTTATACGGACAGTTGTTCGAACAATAGCGCGTCCCCACGCAGCGGTTATAGGTCATGTCGTTCAGGCCTTCGGTCGAGTGGACTGTCGCCCCCACTGGGCAAACCACTTCGCACGGCGCGTTTTCGCACTGCATGCACGGCACAGGTTGGAAAAATGCTTTGGGATTGTCGCGGTCACCCTGGTAATAGGCGTCGACGCGAATCCAGTGCATGTGCCGGCCGATCACGACCTGCTCTTTGCCCACGACGGCGATGTTGTTCTCCGACTGGCAGGCCAGCATGCAGTTGTTGCAGCCCACGCAGGAGTTCAGATCAATGGCCATACCCCAGGCGTAATCTTCTTTGTCGTAGGGATAAGGCGTGTAGAGAGTGAGTTCCTTCGGTGGCTCTTCTTCCTTCGCGAAGTTGGGTTCTTTTCGATATTCCTCAAGAGTAGTTTCGCGCACCAGCGGACGATGGCCGCCGTCGGGCGTATCCATTGACTGCATGCCCTGGGTGGACGCGAGCTTGTAGGTTTCTCCCGTCTTTTTTATTGTGACCCCAGAAGCGATCCAGGGCGCGGCCGACGTGCGCAACGCGTAAGCGTCGAAACCTTGGGCGGTACCAACGCGGCCGGCACGCTTACGTCCGTAGCCGAGAAACACGGTGACGGAATTGTCGGGATGTCCCGCTTGAATCCAGACTGAGCCCGTGACTTTCTTACCGTTCAGCTCAAGCTCGACAACGTCTTCTGTATGAATGTCCAGGCGCGCCGCCATCTTGGGACCGATAAGCACGGCGTTGTCCCAGGTGAGCTTGGTCATCGGCTTGGGCAATTCCTGCAGCCAACCGTTATTGGAGAATTGCCCGTCGTAGATGGTCGGGTCGTGCCGGATGTTGAGTTCGATGGCGTTGGGATCAGCCGCACCCGCGGACGGGGAACCCACTGCTTTAGCAGTCAAGGATTTCGCAGCGTAGGTCGTGCCTGCAATCCATCCGTCGTGCAGCGACTTGCGCCAGAACTGCTCGAAATCCGCACCCGTGTGCTGCTTCTGCCAATAGGCGCGAACTAGATCGTAGCCCGTGGCGTCAGCCTGGCCCGCGAGCAGCGCGGCAAATTCGATTTCACTTTTGCCGTTATAAAGCGGAGCGATCAGCGGCTGAATGATGCTGACCGTCCCGTCATAGGCGCGAGCATCGCCCCAGGCTTCGAGTTCATGCGTCGCATTTACGTGCCATTGGCACAGTTCGGCAGTTTCATTCTGATAGAGCCCGTGGTGCACGCGCAGAGGAACTTTGCCGCTCTTGAGTGCGTCGGCGAAATTCAGATCGGCAGGCGCATCGTAAGCCGGATTGCCACCGAGGATGATGAGCAGATCGACTTTGCCGCCGCGCATGTCGGCGACGAGGTCTTTGATCGATTCAGTTTGGTTGACCGGATTGGCATCGACGGGTTCAGTGTAAAAGACGGTCTTGCCGACGTTGCCGAGCTCGGCATTGATTGCGTGCGCAGCGGCATGCACGATCGGAGACTGATGGTCTCCGACGATAACGACACATGAGCCGCGATGTTTCGATAAATCTTGATACGCGACTGTCAGCCTGCCCTGCCCGTACTCATCCAAGCCGGGCAGAATCGAGTTGCGTATCTCGATCGCAGGTAGCTCATGTGCAACCGCTTCAATCGCCCCCGCTCGGATTGGGATCCGATGATCCGCCTTCGCTCCCGTCGACGTCGGCGTGCTCTCGATCACATACAGCCGGTTCATCTTCCCGTCATCGGGATTGCGCCGCTTGGCGAAGTCCCGGATGTAGCGGGTGTTCCCCGGGAATCCCGCGTAGAGAAAATCGGCGTCGAGCGAGACGATGACGTCGGCTTTCGAAAAATCGTAGCGCGTCTCCACCGGCTGGCCGAAAGCCAGCTTCGCGCCTTCGAGCACGTTGTCGCGGTTGACTGGCTCATACACGTGCCACTTGGCCTGCGGATAAATTTTCAGAAAGTTGCGCAGCTGATCGGCGAGCGTAGGCGAGGAAATGGTCGGCGTGAGAATCCGGATGCCCGCACCCTGCAACGCTTTCTGCGCGCTGAGCGGCCCGCGAATCGCGCCCAGAAATGCCTGCCACGAACGCTGATCGCCCGTAGAGGCAACCGTCTGCGAACGGTCGGGGTCGTACAGGCCGAGGAGCGAGGCCTGGGCAAAAATGTCGGTGCCGCCGAGCGAGGCGGGATGCTGGTCGTTTCCTTCAACTTTCGTCGGACGGCCGAGATGGCTTTCCACCAGCAGCGGGCTCGCGTACCCGCCGAGCGTGCATGCCGTCGCGTAAAACATAGGCCGGCCCGGGACCATCTCTTCGGGCTGGCGGACATAAGGAACAATTGGTTCAAGCGGCAGGCGCACGCAGCCCGTCATTCCAGCCAGCCCCAGGGATGCGCCCATCACCTTGAGGAAGCCGCGCCGCGAAACCGAATCCACCCACTCGGAAGCGCCCTTGGGAAATTCACGATGCAGCGCATCCTGAAAATCAGCGCTACCCGCGAGCTCTTCCAGGCTGCGCCAGTATTCGGGCCCAGTTTTCTCAGCGGCATCATGCGCCGTCGCGTGGTCAATCCGCGCGCGAACGGAGGCCAGATCCAGCTTGCCCTTCTTGCTCGGACAAACATCTTCGCGCTTCCCGCTCTCCCGCAGTCCCGAATTATTCAGCTGGTCCATTTTCATCGCCAACCACTCGCACGAAACAAACCCGGGTGCCCCATTTCTCGCGCGTTCTTTGCGCGAGAAGTGGGTCTCTCGTTGATCACCACCACACACCCTACCTATGACACGTGCTGCAACTGGTAATATCTTTCACGCTGCGAACGTTGTATTTCTTCACCAGCGCAGCGCCGAGTGCGTCCTGATCGGTATAACTCTGTCCATCCACAGCCACCGGATGCGCCGTCGTTGGCGGCAAATAGCGCATATTGAAAACCTGATCCCGCGGCCGCAGATTCTTCTCCGGCGCACGATGACAGCCTAGGCACCACTCCATCTGCAGCGATTCCTGCTGGTACATCAGCGGCATTTTATCCACCGGCCCGTGGCAGGTGTTGCATCCGACTCCCTTGTTGACATGAATGCTGTGATTGAAAAAAACAAAATCCGGAAGCTGGTTCACCCGCGTCCACTGCAGCGACTCGCCGCTCTTGTAGCTGGCCCGCACCGGCTCCAGCAACTGGGCGTTGGTCCAGATCTGGGAGTGGCAGTTCATGCACGTCTTGGTAGGCGGGATTCCGGCAAAGCTCGATGTCTCCACCGAAGTGTGACAGTAGCGGCAATCAATCCCCAGTCCGCTGACGTGATGCTGATGGCTGAACGGCACCGGCTGCGGTTTGCGCACCCCGGCATAAGTAATGTAAGGAGACCGCTCGACCTCCATCCCCATCCAGCTCAGCGCCGCAACCACGAATACCGCGCCAAAGATGGTGGCGCGGGACATGGTGTTGGTGCTGCGATGAAAAATCTGCGGCATGTTCTATGAAAATAGCTGATGAGACCCCGACGGACCTGCCTGGTTTCGCGCCCCGGTTGCGTGAAGCTTGTTAGCCTGTGAATCCGGAACCCCACAGAGTTCCGGCGATGAGTATGGGAAACACGGAATTATAAATACTTCGCAGAATTTTGTCGCGCAGTTTTCAGATTTTTCACGAGCGAAGAATTTCGCGCCAAACAGAGCGCTGCGATCTCGGAGGAAGTTAGGAGGGAATAGAGGGTGCCCTATTTCTCGCGCGTTCTTTGCGCGAGAAGTGAGTCTTTTCGGAGGAGCGTCCAGCGCCCGCCGTCTAATGAAGATTCATGACCAGGAGTTTCGGCTCTGTCATTTCTTCAATCGCGTAACGCAGGCCTTCGCGGCCCAGGCCGGAGTCTTTGACGCCGCCATAGGGCATGTGGTCGATGCGGAACGATGGAACGTCTCCCGCAATCAAGCCTCCGACTTCCAATTCCTCGTAGGCCTGGAACAGCAGCTTCGCGTCGCGCGTGAATAACCCAGCCTGCAAGCCGAAGGAAGAATGGTTCACCTGGCGCAGCGCATCGTCGAAAGTTCTATAAGGTTCGACGGTCACCACCGGACCGAAAATTTCCTGGCAATTCACTTTCATGTCAGGTCGCGTCCCGGTCAGAACCGTCGGCTCAACTACCAGACCCTTGCGTCCCCCGCCGCACAACAGGCGCGCTCCCGAGCGGACTGCTTCTTCAATCCAGGCCGTCGTGCGGACCGCGTCCGACTCACGAATCACAGGTCCCACGTCGGTCGACTCATCGAGCGGATCGCCAGCTTTCAGCTTTTTCACACCTTCGACGAGCAGGTCCGTGAATTTGCCGTATACGGAGTGCTCCACCAGAATGCGCTGCACCGAAATACAGGTCTGGCCGGCATAGCCAAATCCGCCGGCGACGCAGCGCTCCGCGGCGTACGCGAGATCGGCATCGCTATGCACAATGACCGCAGCGTTCCCGCCCAGTTCGAGAACCACTTTTTTCTTGCCCGCGCGGCGTTTGATGTCCCACCCCACGGGCACGCTGCCGGTAAAGCTGATGAGCTTGATTCGATCGTCGGTCACCAGCAATCCAGCATCGTCATTCGACAGTGGCAGCACGTTGAATCCCCCATCAGGCCAGCCCGCCTGCTGCACACACTCGGCCAAAAGCAGCGAGCAGAGCGGAGTTTGCGGTGCAGGCTTCAATACCATGGAACATCCCGCCGCGATCGCAGGCGCAACTTTGTGTGCCACCAGATTGAGCGGAAAATTAAACGGCGTAATCCCCGCCACCGGCCCCAGCGGAAAGCGGCGCACAATGCCCCAGCGTCCGGCAGTAAATTCCTGCCAGTCGAGCGGCAGGAATTCGCCATAAATGCGAGTACTCTCCTCGGCGCCAACATTGAAAGTAAAAATGGCGCGTTCCACTTCCTGGCGCGCGGCCTTGATGGGCTTGCCCGCTTCCTGCGCCAGCGTGCGGGAAAATTCTTCCTTCCGCTCGGCAATCCCCGCGGAAATCTGTCGCAACACGCGCTGCCGTTCGAATGCCGGCAACCGCCGCGTAGTGCCAAACGCTTTGACGGCCGCAGCAATCGCAGCTTCCGCATGCTCGCGCCGACCCTGCACCACGCGCGCGATCACGCTGCCATCGTACGGCGCGCGCACCTCGACGACGTCGCCATCTTCCACCCACTTGCCGTCCAAATAAAACCCGTGCGTTGCCACCGGCGCGATCGTCAGTTCAGCCATAATGTTGGAACTCCTGGGAGATTATAGGACTTTCTGCAAGGCCAAGGCAGCGTGCCAACGTTTCCAGAGGGTCTCAGTTTGGGAGGTGCTCATGTGGGGACAGCTGCCCCTTCGACTTCGCTCAGGGCAGGCTCTCGGCTGTCCGGTCGAGCGAAGCTTGACGGTCTCTTCGTCACCGTTCAGCGCTCAGACATCACCGGCGCAGCTGCATCGGCCACGTTCCTCTACACCGCTTCCTCTACAATGGACCGCGTCCACCACCCGATGTCCATCCCCAGAACCATCCTCGAGCTCGCACCGCTGTTGCGGCAAAAGAAAATCTCTCCAGTGGAACTGACCCAAGCCTGCCTGGAGCAAATTGAAAAACAAAATCCCGCGTTGAATGCCTTCATCACCGTGACCACCGAGCAAGCGCTCGCAGCAGCCCGCACAGCGGAGGCCGAGATCGCTCGCGGGGAGTGGCGCGGCTCGCTCCACGGAATTCCCATTGCTCTGAAAGACCTGATCGACACCGCAGGCGTGCGTACCACCGCGGCGTCGGAGCGCCACAAAGACCGCATCCCAACGGAAGACGCCGAAGTCGTCCGCCGCCTGAAGCAGGCGGGCGCGGTGATCTTGGGCAAGAATAATCTGCACGAATTCGCCTACGGCGGCAGTTCGCTCGTAAGCTATTTCGGTGATGTCCACAATCCCCGCGACCCCGCGCACATTGCCGGAGGTTCTTCCGGCGGATCTGCTGCAGCCGTCGCCGCCGGCCTCTGCCTCGCCGCCATCGGCACCGACACCGCCGGCTCCATCCGCGAACCCGCGTCCCTGTGCGGATGCGTCGGCCTCAAGCCCACCTACGGCCGCGTCTCCAGCCGCGGAGTGATTCCTCTGGCTCTGTCGCTCGATCACGTCGGCCCCTTCACCACCACCGTGACCGACGCTGCCATCGTGCTGCAGGCAATCGCCGGCTACGATGACGCCGACATCACAACCCCCAACGTTCCCGTGGCAGATTATGTCTCTCCCCTGCGCGAAGGCGCAAAGTCTCTGCGCGTGGGCGTGCCCCGAAACTATTTCTATGAAGACCTCGACGCCGAAGTTACCGCGGCCGTGGAACAAGCTCTGGCCGTAATCAAAACACTAGCGGCAGAAGTAAGAGAAGTTAAGCTCGATGTGCCCGCCGACCGCACCCTGCAAATGGCCGAGGCCTACGCCTACCACAAACAGAACGCCACCGAGACGCCAAAACTCTATCAACCCGAAACGCTGCGCCGAATTCTTAAAGGAGCAGAAGTCTCCGCCGCAGATTACATCCGGCGCCGCCGCGAACTGGAGCAGTCCCGCCGTAGCATCGGCGATTCCTTCGCAAATATCGATCTCATGGTCACGCCCACCACCCCCACGCCCGCGCCGCTAATCGCCGACTTCAAAGCAAATCCCGACAACCTGCGCCCCGCCGAACTCAAGCTGCTGCGCAACACGCGTCCCTTCAACGTATGGGGATTGCCCGCCATCTCAGTCCCTTGCGGATTCACAAAGAGTGGCCTGCCAATCGGCCTGCAGATCGCAGCCCCGCGCTGGCGGGAAGATATGGCGCTGCGCCTGGCGCATGCGTACGAGCAAGCGACAGCGTGGCGCGAGGCCCGGATTCGTGGCGGTGCTTAAAGTTCCGCGCTGGTTAGATTACGATTGCTTGGTCTGCAGTATCAGGATCACGTAATGACCATGCTCACACGACGCGCTTTCCTGCGCTCCTCCCTTGCCGCCTCAGCGTGGCTCAGTGTTGGCCACGGCCTCGGCTCATCCGCTCAGACGGATTCAACGCAAGTCGATGCGCTGGTAGCAGCATTTCGTGCGGCCTATGACGTGCCGGGTCTCTCGCTCGCTTATGGACGTGGGGAGCGAATCGTGTTCGCGCAGGGCCACGGACTGGCAGACCGTCACGGCCGCCAGCCAGTGGCTCCGCAAAGCCTCTTTCGCATCGCCAGTCTGTCGAAGCCGTTTACCTCAGCTGCCATTTTCACTCTGGTCGAGGCGGGCAAGCTGCGAACCAGCGATTATGTCTTCGGTTCCAGCGGGATCCTTAAGAACCTTGCTCTGCGGAAGCATGCCGATTGGCTGCAGGCCATCACGGTGGAGCATCTGCTAACGCACACGGCTGGAGGATGGTCGAACAAAGAGCACGACCCGATGTTTCACGAGACGAATCGCGACCGCACGGCTTTCCTGCAGCAGACCTTGAATTCCTACTCCCTGGAGGCTCCGCCCGGTACTCAGTATGCCTACTCGAACTTCGGGTACTTTGTGTTGGGCCGCGTGATCGAGCAGATCTCCGGCATGTCCTATGGCGAGTATGTGCGGCAGCATGTGCAGGCTCCGTTGGCTATTGCGGATATGCAACTGGCCGCAAAGAAAACAGCGCCGGGCGAAGTTCATTATTACGGACAGGGCCGCGACGATCCCTACGGCGTGCCCGTTGAGCTCCATGATGCGAACGGCGGGTGGATCGCGACGCCGAGCGATCTCGTCCATTTCGCGCTAGGGGTTTTTTCCGCGGAGGACAAAGCGGGTGCTCCAGCTTTGTTCAAGCTGGAGACTCTGCGTCAGATAACCCACACGTCTCAAGCGAATCCTGAGTACGCCTGTGGATGGAGCGTTTCGCCCGAAGGAAACTGCTCTCACTCCGGCGGGTTCGACGGTACCGCCAGCTTTCTCGTGCACCGCCGCGATGGATTGGCATGGGCTGTTCTGGTGAACACGCGGCGCGCTCATTCCGAAATGGAGAGGGACCTGCACAAGCTCTCATGGGACATCGCGAGCACACTGCAGATGTAAGATTTCACACGGATTAAGTGACGCCGGCCCGATGGTCGATTTCCAAATCGACCCGGCTCATACCGCAAAGGTAGAGTGAATTAGTCCACCGTCCTGACATCATCGGGGAGCGTCAACAAAAACGAGCAGTTCCCTGTCGTCGCCGAACACGAAAGCGTCCCGCGCCGCAGAACCTTCACCGGCGTATCGTCCGGAAATGTCAGGTGGAAGTCCGCCGTCCGCAGCGCCTCCGCAACCGGCTTCAGCTTTTCTTCCCCGCTCAGAAATTTGATGCTCTCCACTTTGGCAGCCGAACCAGCTCCCCCGCTGAGCAGCACGAAAAATTCCGCGTTCCCCGTAACCTTCGCTGCTTTGCCGAGATCGATGGTTCGCAGACGCTCCAACTCCGCTTTGTAGTTCGCCACCGCAGTATCAGCCTTCGCGCCTCCGCCAGCCAGCGCAGAGAGCCGATCGCGCGTTTCCGGCGTAGGCCGCAATCCATTCATGGAAAGCGCGTAAGTCTCCAGCGCCCGATTCTTGTTGCCTTTCTTTTCGTAAATCTGTCCCAGATGGTCGCCCACTTCGCCGTGGTGTCCCAATCCCCACGCCGCCGAAACATATTTCTCCGCCTTGTCGAGATCGCCTTCCGCAAAGTGCACCCAGCCCAGCGTGTCCCAGTAAGCAATCAGTGAAGACACCAGCGGCAATTCCTGCTGCGTAACCCGGTCCAGCGAAATATTGCGCAACGCAGCCGCCGTCGCCGAAACCGCCGACTCCGCATACTGCTGCGCGCGATCCAGATGTGCCTTCTTCAGCGAGAGCTGATACGCAATGTTGTTCCACACCAGCGGCGTCGCCGCCAGTTCCACCGCGTGGTCGAATGCCGCCAGCGCCTTATCATCCTGCCCAAGATTCAAATACGCATCGCCCAAACTTACCTGCAACTCGGCGCTTCCCGGGTCGCTGTCCGGAATGAGCGACGCGGCCTTCTCCAGCTCCGGAACGGCTAAGTCATACTTATGCCACTCGGAATACATCGCGCCAAGATTCGAATGCGCAAACTTATCCAGCGGATTGATTTCGAGCTGCTTGTGAAACGCCGTGACCGCGTCTTCGTATTTGCGATCCTGCCAGTAAACCCGTCCCAGATTGTTGTAGGCGTATTCGTCGTAAGGATTGATCTCAATCTGTTTCTGCAGGGCCGCAATCGCGGCGTCATCCTGCCGCAGTCCCATGTAAGACATGCCGAGAAGGTTCCACGCGATCTTGTTCTTGGGGTCAATCTCGGTGGCGCGCTTCAAAACTTCAATCGCCATCGCGAGGTCGCCGCTGTTCATCGCGGCGCGACCACTCTCCACCAGATCGTCCGCCTTCATGTCGGCCGGAGGCGTAGGCGTTCCCGCCACAGTGTTCTCAATCGAGAGCTGTTGCCCCAGGTCAGCATTCACCGCGCGCCGAAACGACGCATAGTCCGGAGCGCGCGACGCTGGAAGTTCCCCCTGAAGCAGAGTAAGCTTTCGTCCCGCCGTAAACACGTTGCCCACGAGCTGGTAAGTCGCCTGATAATCCGCATAGTCGCGCTTCAAAGAAAACGGCAGCGGCGCGCGCGCGGAATATTTTTCCGGCAGCACCAGCTTGATCTTGTAGGTATATTCCGCCTTGGGCCCAAGCTTCAAAGGCTCCGCGTCAGCATCCGTATCGTCCTCGTCCACATCCGGCAGGGCGAAACTCGAAAGCGGAAGAATCATTTCTGTTTTCTTCTTCGACCAATCCAGATAATTCACCCGCGACACATCGTAAGACAAAGTAAACGGCTCCCGCGTCGCCGCCGGGTCGCTCACCTTCAAATTCGTAATGTCGCCGCCAATGCCGGCATTCACGTTCTCCACTACCCGCTGCCAGTTGGCCTCCGGGACGCGGCGGAAGACCGAGCGCAGCATTAACTCTTCATCACCGCGGAATACGTAATGCACATGCGCTTCGAGTTTTCCGATCTGGTTAATCTTGCCGTCGATCTCGGACATCTCAACGTCAGGCATCGGAGTATCGGCCGGAGTTAGTTCCAGATGCGGCGCCACCGCCGAATGCGCGTCCACCGGCGGAATCACCAGCGCCTGCTTGTTGCGCAGCGAGAACGACAGCAGCCGGAAGGGAGCCACTTCGGCGGTCGTATCCATCCAGACTTCCCCATCCACGCCCTTTACCGCGCCCGCCGGCAGCATCGTAATCACGTGATCGAACTGCGAAGGCGAAGGCACGTCCGGATCCAGTTTGCGGCTGGAGTTGATCAGCACCGAGTCGGCGTGCAGGCCCTCAGCTTCGAGCAGCGACGCCAGCAGCGTGTGTTTGTCTTTGCAGTCTCCATACTGGTTATGCAGCACATCGCCTGCGGCGTGCGGCTGGTAGCGGCCCACTCCCAGCGACAAGCTCACATAACGAAAATTCTTGGCCACATAATCGTAAAGAGCTTCCGTTTTGTCGAGATCGCTGCTGAGCCCTTTGGTGAGTTCTTCCGCCTTGGCGCGAACTTCCGGCGACGGCGCCCGCCGGTCTTTTTCCAGGTCCGCATACCAGCGCCCGATCTGCTCCCAGGTAGAGAATGTAGTCAACTGAATGTCGGGATGTTCGTCCTCCGGTTTTTTCCGCTTCTTTTTTTTGTCTTTTTCTTTGTCCTTGTCTTTGTCATTATCGTCCTCGCGCACGAGGTGAGAGCTGGTCCAGTGGTAGACGCGCCGTCCGTTGGCGTCGGTAATCTTCGGATCCATCCCCTGTTTGCTCTTGAGCTCCAGCGGCCTGCCGGAAGGCACATCCAGGTCGAGTTCTTCATCCAGAACAATGTCGTTCTTGTCGAACTCATACTCCGTCCAGAACTGCCCCGGAGCCAGCGCCGTATGGACCGTCGTGACCAGGTCGTACTCCAGCACTTCGCCCGGCCGCAATCCGGGAACAGTCACATGCTTCTGCCGGTAATCGGTATAGACCGGCGCCTCATGTTCCACCGGCGCGCTCAAGTCCTGAATGTCGTCATTTCCCGCCTTCACAACGCTGCCGTCCTGCTTGAGCACACGGACGTAGGCAATCTCCATACTCTCGTTGGCCGAGTTGTAGCCCAGCTGCAGCTGCCCCCATTGCTGCACGCCCGCCTCGCTCTGCACCCGGATGCGCGCGATGCTCTCCTTGCGCCCCGTGCCGTCCGCCTCGAACCGGTAATGATTCTGCAGCTTCTCGATGACAAACGCTTCCTGCGAGTAGTCCTTCTTCGCCTCAACGATGGCGGACGCATCCGAGTCCGTCAGCTTCACGGGAGTATTGCTGTCCGGCAGAATCGAAGGCTTGCCCGAAGGTTTAGGCGCAGTCTGGCTGGACTGTGGAATGGGTTGCTGGGAAATGGACTGCTGGGAGCTGGCAGCCACCGCCAGCGTGCAGACAAATATGGAAACCGCTAAACGAAGAAAATTACGCATAAGTGGCGACGTGCCCTTCGCCGTTTGTATCCCATGCCGCCGCCCGGCGCAAGCGGAACTCCCAAGAAGATCGAATGGATAAGGACGAACGCACCGGAGCGAACGGACAAGACGCGCCGCGCACTCTGCTCCAGGCTGAGAGTAACCTTCCAGGTAATCCTCGGGGGTATTTATTGTAAGATGCAGCTTCGGCCCGCCGAGTTGTCTCATTATGAGAATGATAGCTCACACTGGCGTGTGATAAAGCTCACATTTTTCCCCGATAACCGCCCAAAACGGGAGTAGAATCCGCCTCAGATAGTCTTGCCCCGCCATGAAGCGGGGCAGGCGTGACGCATAATGTCCTTGCGCCACGATTCTTCCGCTGGAGGTTTTTTGCATGGAAGATCGGGCCCCTGTCGTCTCATCCACCGACCAGTCGTCGACCTCTACCACCTCAATCCGCAAGCATGAAGGCCGCGGCGCATGGGTTCTCACCGCCTATGGCATTTCCGGCCTGGCGCTGTTCGGAGTGATCGCTTACTTCTTCTCGGACTTTATCTCCCGCTAGTCCGGCCTTGCAGTCACGAACGAGCGTGCGCGCCCGCGGAATAGGGTGAAGTGTAGGTCCCCGTGCAGTCCTGATCTTCTCAGTGTAGCGGCGGAACCGACGCGCTTACCTTCTGCGCCGTCACCCACTCGTGGATCCTGGCCGATAAAACATCCATCGGCAGCGCGCCAGCTCCCAGCACCTCATCATGAAAATTACTCAGGCTGAACTTGTCGCCTAACTGATCCTTGGCATACTGCCGCAACTTGAGGATCTCGAGTTGCCCAACCTTGTAACCCAGCGCCTGCGCTGGCCATGCGATGTAGCGGTCGGTTTCGCTCTGCACGTCGGCCTCGTCAATGGCAGAGTGGTCGTGGAAGAAGTCCACCACCTGCTGCCGCGTCCAGTGTTTGTAATGGAAGCCGGTATCGACCACCAGACGGATGGCGCGCAACATGTCGTCATCGAGGTGTCCGTAGTAACTATAGGGATCCTGGAAAAATCCGACTTCCTTGCCCAATCGCTCCGAGTAGAGAGCCCACCCCTCGGTGTAGGCGGTGTAATACTCATTCTGCCGGAACGGCGGAAGCTGCGGCAGTTCCTGCGCGATGGCGATCTGCAAATGATGCCCCGGGACACCTTCGTGATACGCCGTGGTTTCAAAATCGATGGTCGTGCCCTTCTCAAAGTTACCCGTGTTGACCATGATATGCGCCGGGCGGGAGCCATCCTGAGCCGCCTGAACATAGTGCGTGGAGGCTTGCTTCTCGTGGAACTCCTCGATCGACATCACCTGCAACTTCGCCTTGGGCAGACGGCCGAACATCGCCGGCAGCTTCGTGTACATCTGGTCGAGATATTTTTGATAAAGGTCGAGAATTTCCTGGCGGGAATGCACGTGGACTTTGGGATTGGTCTGGAGCGAGGCGTTGAAGCTCTTCAGATCTTTATAGCCAAACTGATTGGCGACCTGCAGCATGCGGGCTTCAATCTCTTTGACCTGAGCCATTCCGATCTGGTGAATTTCCTCCGGCGAGAGATTCGTGGTAGTGCTCTCCTTCACGCGGAAAGCGTAATATTCGGAACCATTCGGCAGCGACCACACGCCCGGCTCGGTACGCCCTTTCGAGACGTATTCGTCACGCACAAAAGTTGTGAACTTGACATAGGCCGGGAGCACGGACTCGCGAATCGCCGCCAGCCCCTGCTCACGCAACCGTTTCTGCTCCGCGGCCGGAATGGAATCCGGAAACTTGGCAAACGGCTCTGCAAACGGCGAGGCTGCGGGCGTGTTGCTCGCCAGACCGTTGGCCTGCTCCACCACTTTTTCCAGTAAGATCCGCGGCGGCATCAGTCCCTCCGCCATGCCTTTGCGCATCTGCACCACATTCTCGTCGAAGACGCGAGGAATCTGCTTCAGCCGCGAAATATAGTCGTCATAGTCCTTGACGCTCTGGAATGAGAGGACGGAAACCAGTTGTGGAAGATCAATCTGGACGCCGCCCACCTGCGAGACCGGCATTTCCCACGACTTGAAACGCGCTCCGTCGAGGCTCATGCGAAGATCGCGGACCATCAGGGTTTTGTTCAAGACCTCCTGCTCCGGAAAGCCAGTGACGTCAATCGCCTCAAACCGGGCGAGATACTTCTTGCTCTGCTCCAAATCGTCTTCAATCGCCTTCTGCGAGAAGTCGTCCAGCTTGTCGTTCCAGCGCTTGTCCCCAAGGATCGAAGCGAAGATGGGGCTGGTGCGAAGCGTGTACTCCCAGCGTTCGGCCAGCAGATCGTTCAGGGCTTTTCTGCGAGCGTCAAGGTCAGCTTGCGGCGGGGTCGCCAAAGCACTGGAACACAGCACGGATATCAGCAAGGCAGGCAGGAACAGAAATCGCATTTGCAGGAATCTCCTTCTGGGCCTCGAAAACCGCAGCCATTATAGACTCGCCTCGCCCGCGCTCCACGTTGCGGGACAATTCGCCAGTCTCAGAGGCCGGGAGACTCTTATGTGGGGACAGCCGCCCCGGCTGTCCGTCGAGCGTAGCTCGACGCTTTCGCCTCCGCCCTCTCGGAATCCGCCGTTTTGAACGTGCTACAATGACCCACCTTAGGAGTTGTAGCTGCTCACTCGGCACCGGCGCTAACCCCACACGCAAGATTGCGAGATCGACGAAAGAATAGACCGTGGCTAAATCTCCCTCCACGTCCACTCCTGCGCCCATCACCTACGCCGATGCCGGTGTAGACATCAGCCGCGCCAACCGCACCAAGCAGCGCATCAAATACTTAGCCCACAAAACTTTCACCCGCGGCGTGCTCAGCGAAATCGGAGGCTTCGGCGGCCTGTTCGCCATCGATAAAACCAAGTACGTCGACCCCGTGCTGGTCTCGAGCGTAGACGGCGTGGGCACCAAACTCAAAGTTGCCTTCGAGATGGGCCTGCATTCCACCATCGGCGGCGACCTGGTCAACCATTGCGTCAACGACATCCTCGTGCAAGGCGCAGCACCTCTGTTTTTTATGGACTACCTGGCCACCGGCACGCTCGACCCCGCGATCGCGGAAAAAGTTGTCGAAGGCCTGGCCGACGCCTGCAAGCACAATGGATGCGCCCTGATCGGCGGCGAGACCGCCGAAATGCCCGGCTTCTATCCCGACGGCGAATATGACCTCGCCGGCTTCATCGTAGGCGTAGTCGAGCGCGAACGCATCATCACCGGCAAAGACGTACAAATCGGCGACATCGTTCTCGGCCTGCCCTCGAATGGCCTGCACACCAACGGATACTCCCTCGCCCGCAAGCTTCTGTTCGAAGTAGCCCACTATTCCCCGGAAACCTACGTCAACGAAATCAAGAACAAAGTCGGCAACGAGCTGATGCGCACCCACAAAAGCTACTGGCCTTCGTTGAAGAAAATGCTGGACGCGCAATGCGTGTCCGCGCTGGCGCACATCACCGGCGGCGGCATCACGGAAAACCTGCCTCGTGTGCTCCCCCGCGGAACCGCGGCCCTGATCGAACTCGGCTCCTGGCCCGTGCAACCCATCTTCGAGCATCTGCAAACCCTGGGAAATGTCCCGCAAGATGAAATGCTCCGCACCTTCAACATGGGCCTGGGCATGTTGTTAGTGATTCCCTCGGCGAAATTCAAAAAAGCGCAAACCGTGCTGGAACGCGTAGGCGAAAAAGCCTACACTATAGGCCGCATCGTAAAAGGCGAACGCAAAGTCCTGTATAGCTGAAAGGATATTGCTGATTGTTGATTGCTGATGGCTGATCGATGACACTGACCCCTGACCCCTAATCCCTGACCACTGATTTTCAACTCCCGATGCACTCCCTAGCCATCCTCCTCTCCGGACGCGGTTCGAACTTCGTCGCCATCGCCGACAGCATCGCCGCCGGCCGCATCCCCAACGCGAAAATCGCTGTAGTCATTTCGAACAAGTTAGACGCGCAAGGCATCACAACAGCCCGCGCCCGCGGCCTAAACGCCGTCGTCATTCCCTCAAAAGGCAAGCCCCGCGAAGACCACGACCGCGAAGTCGTCGCGGCGCTAAAGCAACACCATGTCGACCTCATCTGCCTCGCCGGATACATGCGCCTGCTCTCCCCGTGGTTCGTCCAACAATTCCCGCACCGCATCCTCAACATCCATCCGTCGCTGCTACCAGCATTCCCCGGCCTCGAAGCCCAGGGGCAAGCCTTCGCCTACGGCGTAAAAGTTTCCGGCTGCACCGTGCACTTCGTAGACGAAGAGCTCGACCACGGCGCCATCGTTATTCAAAAAACCGTCCCGGTGCTCGACACCGACGACGAGCACACCTTGGCCGCCCGCATCCTGGAGCAGGAGCACATCGCCTACACGGAAGCGATCAGAATAGTGCTAGAGGGGAAATTCGAGATCGCTGGCCGGCGCTTAAAATTAAGTCAGAAGTCAAAAGTCAAAATGCAGAAGTAAAATCGATGCGCAAACCGTAAGAATAGCCTCCGTGGGGAATAATCAGGATCTGAAGTCGCGCACCAAGCAATTTGCCCTGCGCATTCTGCGCCTATACCGGTCTCTGCCGGCGAAGGAAGAGGCCCGAATTCTGGGGAGGCAACTCCTTCGGTCAGGTACCTCGGCCGGAGCCAACTATCGCGCCGCATGCCGCGCCCGGTCGCGAGCAGAATTCATCGCCAAGCTCGGCATAGTTCTGGAAGAAGCCGACGAGACCATCTTCTGGCTAGAGCTACTGCTCGAGGGCGGAATCATAAAGCACGAAAAGCTGGATGCGCTGCTGAAAGAAGCCGAAGAACTCACCGCAATTTTCGTAACCTCAATCTGCACCGCCAAAGGCATCGCGTCCTAAAAGGACCGGGCGCGACCGGTTTTACTTCTGCATTCTGACCTCTGACTTCTGCATTCTTTATAATGATTTCTCCCATGCCCACCTTCGCTCCCGTCGACGACCAACTCACTTACCTGAAAAAAGGCGCCGCGGAAGTCATCCGCGAATCCGAACTCCGCGCCAAGCTGGAGAAATCCCGCGGCACCGGCAAGCCCCTGCGCGTGAAGCTCGGCATGGACCCGACCGCTCCCGACCTTCACCTCGGCCACACGGTCGTGCTGCGCAAGCTCAAACATTTTCAGGATCTCGGCCACACCGCGATTTTTCTAATCGGCGATTTCACCGGCATGATCGGAGATCCCACCGGACGCTCGGTCACGCGCCCGCCACTCACGCGCGAACAAATCGAGCAAAACGCCGAAACCTACAAAACCCAAGTCTTCAAAATTCTCGACCCGCAGAAAACCGTCATCGACTTCAACCGCCGCTGGATGGGCCAGTTCACCGCCGACGACTTCGTCCGCCTCATGGCCAAATACACCGTCTCGCAATTGCTCGAGCGCGAGGACTTCCACAAACGCTTCCAGGAAGAGAAGCCGATCTCCGTACACGAACTCCTCTACCCTCTGGTGCAGGGCTACGACTCCGTCGCCCTCGAAGCCGATGTCGAACTCGGCGGCACCGACCAGAGATTCAATCTGCAGGTAGGCCGCGACCTGCAGCGCTCCTATGGCCAGGAATCGCAAGTGGTCCTGACCACCCCAATCCTCGAAGGCCTCGACGGCGTGCAAAAAATGTCCAAGTCGCTCAACAACGCCATCGGCATCCACGAGCCCCCGCTCGAAATGTACGGCAAACTAATGAGCATCTCCGACGAAATGATGTGGCGCTACTACGAGCTGCTAACAGACGTACAGCTCGCCGACATCGAAAAGATGAAACGCGAGACGCACCCCATGCAAGCAAAAAAAGAGCTGGCCCGCCGCATCGTCGCAGATTTCCATTCGGCGGAGGCCGCGGCAAAAGCTGCGGAGGACTGGGCGAGGGATTTTCAAAAGGGAGAAGAGGTTGCTGAAAGAGTCGTGGTTCGTATCGGATTAATAGAGGCACAAACAACTCAAGATCGATCGAAGCCACCGTGGGCGGCCTACGAAGACCAGGTCAAGCATCTTTACCTGCCCGATGAAACGACGATCAGAGCGGACTGGGACGCGCTCGTGGACGGCAATTTGAAGGTGAGGGTGGCGAGAGTAGAAAAGCTTCTATTGCAACTCGGCCTGGTTTCGTCAATGACCGAAGGTAGTCGTAAGTTGAAAGAAGACGCGGTTACGATCAAGGGCGAAAAAATGAAGGGAAGATACTTCGCGTTTGTAAGCGTACCGACAGAAGCATACGTAAGGGTCGGACGTAAGAAAAGGATTGCCTCGATAGTCCCCTAGAGCGAGCCTTCGTCAGTGCCCATGGGGGGACAACCGCCCTCGGCTGTTATCAACCGATACCCTGTCATCCTGAGCGCAGCAGAGCGACTCGCTTCGCGAATCGCTCTGCGGAGTCGAAGGATCCCTACCCTCGCAGGAACTCTCTCCACATTGTGTTTCGCTGAAAGGAGAACACTGAAGAGTTTTCTCCGTGTCTCTGTGTCTCCGTTGCGATTTCTGCTACCCTCCGGCACATGCGCGCCGCCGCCATCTTCGGCCTGGGATGTTCCCCCCACAACCTCAAGCCCTTTCAAGATGCCGAGTCTCCCAAAAACGCCTGGCGCATCGGCATGCCCGCAGCTTCCGATCAAGCCGACGCGGTCCTGCTTTTCGGCGGCGACGGCACCATCCACCGCCATCTCCGCCAGCTAGTAAAGTTGAAACTACCCGTGCTGGTCGTCCCCACCGGCAGTGGCAACGATTTCGCCCGCACCCTCGGCCTGCGCAGCATGCGCGACTCCCTGGCAGCATGGCGCCTCTACTGCGCCGAAAAAAACAACGTCCGCAGCATCGACCTGGGCGTAATCACCCCGCTCGCAGCCGCAGCCGCAGCGCCTTCGACTGCGCCTCGCGACATGCCCGCGCCGAATGAAACTCGCGACGCGATACTCGGTATCCGCTACTTCTGCAGCGTAGCCGGCGTCGGCCTCGACGCCGAAGTCGCCCGCCGCGCCAACCGCCTCCCGCGCTGGCTCCGCGGACACGGCGGCTACGCCCTCGCCTTCGCCCCGACGATGTTGCAGTTCGCCCCGTTCCCCATGAAAATTCTTACGCCAGCCGCGCCCGTCCCCATGCCAGACCCCACCGAGAATTGTCATCCCGACCGGAGCTTCCCATTCCCGCAGGGAATGGGAAGCGCAGTGGAGGGACCTGCTGTTCTTCCGCCCCCCTCACCCGAGCACTGGAATCGCCCCAGCGACGCGCCTCCCTGGGAAGTGAAATGCGAAGTGAAGTGGCAAATAAAAAAATCCCAGCCCACCCTCCTCGCCGCCTTCGCCAACACTCCCACCTACGGCGGAGGCATGAAGATCGCCCCCCGCGCCCAAATGGACGACGGCCTCCTCGATGTCTGCGTAATCGGTGACGTCGATCCCCTCAAGCTGTTCTGCATGTTCCCCACGGTCTACTTCGGACGCCATCTAAACATCCGCGAAGTCGACTACTTCTCCGCCGCCCATCTCCGCATCGAGACCGAGCATCCGCTCGACGTCTACGCGGACGGCGAATACGTCTGCCGCACTCCGGCGGAAGTCAGCGTCCAGCGCGCCGCGCTGCGAGTCATCGTCCATCCTTCACGGATGCTGTTCTAGGGTTATCTCGAGAATGACCGTCGCGCCTGGGACGCCGATGATTCGGCTGCACAAGAACGCCGTCACCTGTCGGGTTGTGCTGGCCCTGGGATTCCCATAAAATGTCACGCAGTTTCGGGTCTCTACTTTCTCCCTTGCCCTTTCTTTCGCGATTCTCTATTAAATATTCTGACTTTCTCGCGAACTGCGAACCCGCATGAATCAGTCCTCTGACGCCAACACTCAGACCTCGTCCGCCGATCAGACATCTACCTCAACCATCGGCCCTTACCGGCTGGTGCAGAGGATCGGTGTCGGGGGCATGGGAGAAGTCTGGCGCGCCGAACAGACCACGCCCTTTCACCGCATCGTGGCGATCAAGCTGATCAAGGCCGGCATGGACACCCGTGCCGTCGTCGCCCGCTTCGACCGAGCGCCAGGCGCTGGCGCTCATGGAACATCCCAACATCGCCAAGTGCACCGACACCATCGACAACCTGGAGAGAGTCGGCATCCTCTACGCGTACGAGAAACAATATGCCAAAGCGGAGAGCACCCTGCAGCAAGCGCTGCAAGCCGCGCAACGGTCACCTGACAAAAAGCTGACTGCGGCTGCCTGGTACTCCTACGCATGCGCCGCGGCCGTCGCCGGACATCGCGACCAGGCCATCGAATATCTGCGGAAAGCCGACGATCTTGGCTCCACCGACGTCCCCAACATGGCCAACGACGAAGACTTGAAATCCCTGCGCCCCGACCCCCGCTTCGCCGCGCTGATCGCGCAGGCCAAAACACGAACGGCTGCCCCCGCAACAAAGTAGCATCGGCACTCCGTCTCAAGTTTCAAGACGTGGGCGGTCGTTCGTCACAGCGCCGGCGACCCCGCGTACTTAACCCACCCCCGGCGGATTCCCGCGGAAGTCAGCGTCCAGCGTGCTGGCGCTACAGGCAATCATTTATTCGCCATACAAGCTTCTAGTAGTTGTGAGCTTTTCTGACAGCACGTCGGGCAGGCGCGGTTACTGTGATAGCCCATAGATTATTCAACCCGGAACCGATTCCACGCAATGGAACTTGGTATACACTGTCACCTATTTTGTGCGCGAGGTTACCAGTTATGCGTTGTCTAAGATGGACTAACATTCTCCGCCTCCTCGCACTATTAGTCTTTTGCGTTACACCAGCTTTCGGTCAGGCATTCCTGTTCAACCGATCAGATTTTGCTCTGGGGACTAACCCCGGCGGCGTGGCGGTGGCAGATTTCAATCATGACGGCAAGCTCGACGTTGCTGTCACCGACTCCTTTGCTCAGACGGTGACTATCCTGCTCGGACAAAGCGACGGCACATTCAAGGAGCACGCGACTTATTCCACCGGTTATGAACCGGGCAGCGTTGTAACCGCGGATTTCAACAAAGATGGAAAGCTGGACATTGTGGTTGCGAATTGGGTGGGCAGCAGCGTCTCTGTCTATCTGGGTAATGGCGACGGAACCTTCAAAGCTCCAATTACTACCGACGTTCCCTACTATGCCAGCTTAATGGCGGTCGCTGACTTCAACGAGGACGGCAAATTAGATCTTGCCGTTACGAGTAACTCAGTCAACTCTGTCTATATTCTGCTCGGCAAAGGAGACGGATCATTCGAATCGCCCGTGACCTACACGACACCGAGTTACACCATCGGCATTGTGGCGGAAGATTTTAATCGCGACGGTCACATCGATCTCGCAATCGCCGACACTTACGGCAATGATGTTTACGTGATGATGGGCAATGGGGATGGCACTTTTCAGCCCGGCACAAGTTTCCCGGCCGGCGAGGTACCAGTCGAATTGGTGGCTGGCGACTTCAATGGAGACGGCTTCCTTGACTTGGTGGTTGCGGATGGTCCGGATTGCGGATGTGCATACTCGTCTGTTTTGCTCGGCAACGGTGATGGAACATTTCAAGCTCCCAATACGACTTCCATCGCAGGTGCGGGCCCCATTGTCGTGGGAGACTTCAACCGCGATCACAAACTTGACGTCGCCATCGACGATGGATTGGTCACGATCTTTCTCGGCAACGGCGACGGAACATTTAAGCCAGGTGTGGACTATGGCTCCGATGGATCTGCGGGAGCGTTCGGCACGGGCGACTTCAACCGTGACGGCCTGCTGGATTTTGTTATTACCAACTTCAACGGCAACAATGCCACGAACCTATCGACTCTGCTCGGCAACGGCGATGGAACGTTCGGAAGGGTTGCAACCTACGGCACCGGACAGTCTCCGGAGGGGATCGTTAGCGCCGATTTCAACGGGGATAAACGGCCGGACCTTGCCACCGTAAACGGACTCGACAACACTGTCTCCATTCTGCTGGGAACTGCCACCGGAAAGTTTACCCAGGCGCTTAACTATGGCGTGAGTGGTGGACAGTACGGCGCAATTGTGGCGGCCGATTTTAACGGAGACGGGCACCCCGACATTGCAACGCTGAATTACGCGGCCGGAACTGTCTCGATCATTCTGAATCAGGGCAGGGGTACGTTTGGACCCTACAACGACTATCCGGCGGGTACGAACCCTGACGCGCTGGCTGGCGGAGACTTCAACAATGATGGAAAAGTGGATCTCGTCGTGGGATTCCTGGGAGGCGGGCTCTCGCTGCTACTGGGAAACGGCAACGGCGGATTCGAGGCTCCTGTCGCTTTCGGTTCGGGCTTAAGCCCGCATTCGATGGCGGTCGCCGATTTTAACGGCGACGGCATCCTTGACCTTGCAACCGTTTCGGGCTCCTTAGAGAGCAGCTCTGTCTCCATCCTTCTTGGAAAGGGCAATGGATCATTCGCGCCCCCCGTGAATTACCCAACGGGCGCAGGACCGGTAACGGTCATCGCGGAAGATTTCAACCACGACGGAAAGATCGATTTGGCCGTGTTAACCAGCAACGGCGTTTCGATATTACTGGGAAATGGAGATGGAACTTTTCAAAGCTACACAAGCTATCCCACGACTGGCTACGCGTATGCGTTAATTGCAGCGGATTTCTTCGGACAGGGCGCTTTGGACCTTGCCGTATTAGGCGCGACCAGCGATTACGTTTATCTTCTGGCGGGTGATGGGAAAGGAAACTTTGCGCCGCCAGCGATCTACTACGCAGGAATTGGCCCAGTCAGCTTGGTTGCCGGTGAATTCAAGACCGGCAGCACCGATTTAGCCGTGACCAATGCCATTTATTCCACCAACACGGTCACGGTCTTGTTAAACGAACCGGTGGCCGCGCTATTTCCCACTTCGTTGAGCTTCCCGCAAACCGCGATCGGAAGCAAGAGCGAGTCAAAGGTAGTACAGTTCAGCAATCCGGGCACCGTCTCTATTGCGATTGCTTCGATCCGGATCTCGGGGGCAGACGCGGGCGACTTTGCCGAAACTAATAATTGCGAAAAGACCCTGGCAGTCGGTAAGTCCTGCACCGTGAACGTTGATTTTCAACCAGCCGCAAAAGGTAAAAGATCCGCGGTCCTGACATTCAACGACAGCGCACTTCGCGCTGCGCAAACGATTTCTCTGGAAGGTACAGGGCAATAGAAAGCAGGGTCCCCCAGGTCTCGCTGGTTTTGCGAGACCTGGGTTTGCGAGACCTGGTTTTGCGAGACCTGGGAGGGCCACCACGAAACCCACCCCCCGTCCAGGTGCTAGAATTTCCCCATGCCTGAAGCGCCGCGTTCCCGCACCCTGCTCTGGATCCTGATTGGAGGAGGAGCTTTCTTCCTCTTTGTGCTGGCAGTGTTTTCGCTGGTCTATCTCACGCTGCATGCAGGAGGCACCGAGGCCGGCGGCTTCGGCAGCTTCGGCGACCGCATCGGAGTGGTCGATCTCGACGGCGTGATTCTTTCTCCGCAGCCGGTCGTGGGCCAGCTCAAGAAGTTCGGCGACGATTCCTCCATCAAGGCCATCATCATCCACGTGAACTCTCCCGGCGGAGGCGTGGCCGCGTCCGAAGAAATCTACCGCGAAGTGAAGCGCATCCGCGACGAAAAGAAAAAGCGCATCGTGGTTTCGATCGAGACCGTCGGCGCCAGCGGCGCCTTTTACGTGGCCTCGGCGTCGAACAAGATTTACGCCGATAAGGGAAGCATCGTAGGTTCGATCGGCGTGATCGCGCAATGGGTGAACTACGGCGACCTGCTCAAGTGGGCGAAATTAAAAGACGTGGTCATCAAGACCGGCGAGTTCAAAGACACCGGCAATCCCGCCCGCGACCTCACCCCGTCCGAGCAGGCCTACATGCAATCGTTGATCGATAACATGTTCGGCCAGTTCATTCAGGCCGTCGCCGACGGCCGCAAGATGAAATTCGACGACGTAAAGTCCATCGCCAACGGAAAGGTCTGGACTGGCGAGCAGGCTCTTTCGATGAAGCTGATCGACCAGGTCGGTGATTTCGAGTCAGCGGTATCCGACACCGCGAAGTCGGTTGGGATCAAGGGCGAACCCACTTTGGTGCGTCCCGACCGCGACCGCAAAACCATGCTCGACCTTTTGACCGGAGACATCTCGCAATGGATCCCGGGGCGTGAGAAGATGCTCGAGCAGCAGGTAGGTTTCTATTATCTGTGGAAGTAGTTGCGCGGCTTGGACTTCCGGGATTTCGAGAGTGGAATTTGCGCTCGGATCACAGTTTCTAGATCGATTTTTTGCTTCAAAATCGCGCTTTTTCGCATTTCCCGTCGTTTTTCGCGCCGACACCAGCTTCCCACTTGCGTACAACCCCTGAAATTTGAGAAGGTTATGGAGGTTCTGCCTTTGTAGGCGAGGGCTGCTGCGTGCTTCATCTTCGCTCGGTTCAAGCTTAGTCTCAGAAACAATTGGGCTTAGCGGCAGATTTGCCAGAGCGTGACAGAGCGCCGAGCCGCTCGGGAGCACAGAAGAGGGGTTATGACCAAAGCCGATCTGATTGACGAAGTCTCGCGTTTAGCTGAACTTACGCGCAAAGACAGCGAAGTAATTGTCGAAACCATCTTCGATAGCGTGGTACGCTCGCTGCGCGCCGGCGACAAAATCGAGATTCGCGGCTTTGGCAGTTTTCGCACCCGTCAGCGCAAACCACGCGTGGGACGTAATCCTAAGACCGGTGAGCGCGTGGAAGTTCCCGCCAAAAAGATTCCTTTCTTCAAGCCCAGCAAGGAGTTAAAGGATCTGGTGAATGAGAGCGCTGCGGCTGCGGCCAAGGCTGCGCCTCCGGCTGGCGCGCCGCCCACCGCTTAGAGGGGCTGAACAGATTTCATCGTAGAGACGTTGCTCCGCAACGTCTCTTTTTCTTTTTGAATAGGGATATTGCTCTCGACGGGCAAACTTACACACACTGCCGCGCTGCGCGCGGCTTGACAGCCGAGGCGGCTGTCGCCACATTAAAACCCTGCCTCCGCGTCACACTTTGCTATCTGGTTCCTAGGTAGAGGTCGGCGACCTTTAAGGCCAGAGCTTCGGGATTAACGTCGGTGCGGTTGGCCAGCACGATGATCGTCAGGCCGTCGTTGGGGAAACGTTGGATGGTGGTGCGGAAGCCGATGGTGCCGCCGTCGTGCGACATGCGCTGGTGGCCGCGGTAGGGGTCGAGAAACCAGCCGAAACCGTAGCTCACGCTCGTTCCGTCAGGAAACTTCGCAGGCCCTCCCGTGGGCTCGACCGGGGTTAGCGCGGGCTGCATTTCCGCCGCGCTCAACAGCGTGTGGTCGCGGACGGCGCGGTCCCATTTCGCCAGATCGTCCAGCGAAGAATAGATGCCGCCATCGCCGAGCACGGCTGAGGTGGGGCTTTGGTCGGTTTCCTGCCAGATCTCGCCCGGCTTCGTCTCGTCTTTCTTCATCTCGTCTTTCTTCGTCCCGTCCTTCTTCGACTCGTCCTTCTTCGACTCGTCTGGTTTTGCCTCGTCTTCCCTGGTGTGGCCATAGGCGCGATGCGGCACTTCGTTTTTGCCTTTCTCGTAGGCCAGCGTGTTGGTCATTTTCAGTGGGACGAAAATCCTGTCGTGCAGGAACTGGCCGAAGGGTTTGCCGGAAGCTTTCTCCACGATCATCGCCAGCACGGCGTAGCCGGAGTTGCTGTACTCCCACTTCGTGCCCGCAGGAAATTCTCCGCCGGTTTGCTGTTCGAGCAGTTTGAGCACGCCCGCATCGAGAATCTGCGGGACCTGTTCGGGCGGCGTGTTGGGATACTGCTTCATCAGCAGTTCGCCGTAGTCTGGAAGTCCGCTGGTATGGTTGAGCAGGTTGCGAACCGTGATGGACTTGCCATATTCGGGGAACTCGGGGAAAAAATCGGTGAGGTGGTCGTCGTAGTGCAGCTTGCCGTCGCGCACCAGCAGCATGATGCAGGCGGCGGTGAATTGTTTGGTGAAAGATGCCAGGCGGAAATTGGTGTGGGCATCGATTTTGGTTTTGGTGCGGAGGTCGGTAACGCCGTATCCCTGGCGAAAGGCGACGCGGCCGTTGCGGACCACAAGCACGGCGGCTCCGGGTGCGTCGCTCGACTTCAGCGCGTCGATCTGGCTGGAGGAAACCTGAGCGGAAACAAAAACCGAAGAAGAGACAACCGTCAAGGCGAGCAGCGCAGCCGCGAGTGTTGATTTCAAATGGAAAGCCCTTGGATTCGGACGTTCAGATCTTCGACACGATAACAGATGCGGGAATCGTGAGAGGCGGGGAGTTCCCAAGTTACAGACTGGCGGTGAGTGCGATCGAGATGTTTGGCCATCTTACAAGAGACGGCAACTTCCTCTCACTTTAACCCATCATACTTGTCCCGGGTATGCGGCTTGAGAACCAGCCAGGAACGCTGGTTTTAGGTCTTCCTAAAGTGCCGAGAGAATTATGTAGTTTCTATCCGATGCCCCGCTCGATGTCCAGAAACAGGGCGAGCACCTCGGAGAAGTCGAGGACTCTCCAATGAAATCTCGCATTTGCAAGAATCTGGCTATTCGTTCTCTGGCTATTCGTTCACTGTGGCTGCTCGCCGCCGCAATGGCGCTGGCGATTCAACCGCTAGCAACCCAGGCGCAGACTTATCAGGTCCTTTACAGCTTTACCAAGGACGCCGCAGCCGGGGAGAATCCGTCGTCATCGTTGGTGCGGGACCCGGAAGGCAATCTGTACGGAATCGCGCTCGGTGGGACCTTCGGCCAAGGAATTGTCTTTGAGCTGAGTAATACGGGGCAGGAGAGCGTGCTCCACAGCTTCAACCAATCAGATGGCGATGGCTATCCTCCCGATTCGATGTCATTCCGCGATGCGGCGGGTAACCTTTTTGGCACCACATTCCAGGGCGGAGCATACAGTTACGGCACCGTGTTCAAACTGGACACTCAGGGGGCCGAAACCATCGTCTACAATTTCTGCCGGGAAACCCCTTGCACAAAAGGGGCTTATCCTGGCGGAGTGATTCCCAGCAAGGACGGAAGTATGTATGGAATCACTTACGCCGGCGGAAATTACTCGTGCGAGATTACCGGGTGCGGCACCGTGTTCAAGATAAATCATTACGGCGATCTAACCCTTCTGCACGCCTTCGGAGGCGGGGATGGAGACGGCCAGACTCCCAATGCCGGGCTGGTTCTCGATGAGTCCGGCAACGTCTATGGCACCACGATGTGGGGCGGTGCGGACGGACGCGGTGTGGTGTTCAAAATGACTTCAGGCGGGAACGAGACTGTGGAATATAGCTTTCAGGGTGCCGCGGACGGTGAGTACCCCAACGGAGGATTGGTCCGGGACGCGGAAGGAAATCTTTATGGGACTGCTTATCAGGGCGGAGCCTCTAACGACGGCACCATTTTCAAAATAACACCATCGGGCCAGTTCACAGTTTTATACAGCTTCCCGGGCGGCGTGTCTGGCGGAAACCCGTACGCCAATCTGACTCTGGATCAACAAGGAAACATTTTCGGCGTAACCGCCGCGGGCGGAACTCACAACTTTGGAATTATTTTCAAGCTCGATGCGAGCGGAGATGAAAGGGTGCTCCATAACTTCGGGGAAGAAGGGGATGGAGTACATCCGTCAGGCCTCATCATGGACGCGAGCGGAAACCTGTACGGCACGACATACCAGGGCGGCAAATACAACTACGGCTCTGTATTTCAAGTAGTGCCATGAGCGCGATTTTTCACCGACCACGGCGTCATCAGCCCTGCTCATGCCGCATCGTCGTATGCGAGGGAAGATGACAGCTCACGGTAAGCGTCAGTCTGCTGCCGAAGGGTTGCGGCCACTTGGTCTGCGGTGGCAACGGCGTCTGCACCTGCAATGAAGCGCCGTGGCGGCTTTTCCTGACCGGAGATCATAATTAATGCCTGGGCAAGTTTGGCGGGATCGCCGGACTGCTGGCCGTTGTAGCCTTTCCAGAATTGCATTTGCTTCGCTCTGCGCTCGTTATAGTCCTCAATGGTCCGCTCTGCGAAATTTGTAGATTCTTCCGTGAGGAGTTCCGTGCGGAAGAAGCCCGGATTGACAGTGATCGTATTGATGCCAAACGGTTCGACCTCAGGCTGCAGCGACTGCATCCAGCCCTCAAGACCGAACTTCGACGCGGCGTAGGCGGTGCCGAACTCAAAACCGATGAGTCCTGCGGTCGACGAGATCGTGATTATGAGCCCTGAGTGTTGCTTGCGCATAACCGGCAGAACGGCACGGGTTACGTTCATCGGGCCGACCAGACTGGTCGACAACTGCCGCTCCATCTGCTCCGGCGACAATTCTTCAAAGAATCCTGCATAAAAGTTTGCGGCATTGTTGACCAGCATGTCTATGCGGCCAAACCGGTCAACGGCTGTCTTAACCGCGGACTCCGCGTCGGCAGGTTGGGTGATGTCTAATTTCACGACCAGCAGTTCGGCGGATTTTCCAAGGGCCTTGGCCACTTTGTCAGTATTGCGGCCCGTAGCGACGACTTTATGGCCGCCAGCCAAAGCCGCCTTGGCGATATCCACGCCCAAGCCGCGCCCGGCACCGGTAATGAGCCAGATTCTATTGGTGGCCATGGTTCCTTCCTCCTATATCGACCTGACCGATTTTTTGTAGCAGGGAGATTGTAAGGGATAGCTGATGAAATCAGGCCATAGCGCTCATTGACCCTTGCGGCCGGGAAGTTTCGGTCTGCAAACTGGGCAGCGTTGGAAATGATGGAGGAGTCGTTTCCATAGTGGCCAGCTTTGCTTTTCAATTTCGTGTTGCCATCGAGGTCCAAACACCTTCTTTTGAACCTCTGGATCGCTGACACCCATAGCAGGACTCCAGTTGTTGGCGCAGAAGACTCAAATGGCGTTCTCAACGGAGTGGCTTGGCTAACATTGTGCAGCCAAGATCACGAATGTTGCAATCAGGCCGTTTCACTCAGAACGCCTGCCAGGAACGTAGTTGGTGAAATCGGGATTAATGAGATGGTCCGCCGCCGGGTAGGATTACGGCTGGGCAGTTTGGATCAGGGAACAGCGACGTTATTCTGTAGCTCCGTACACCATTTCGATCACGGCACGCAGCCGGTGCTGACCCGAGTCCGGGATTGCTGCGAAGCGGAACGGTTGTTCCGCCTTCGAAACAGGATGCAGCATCTCTGCCGTCCCGGTCACTGGCCCGTTGGGCGTAACAAATATCAACCGGACCATTGAACCGGGCGGAAGCAGGGAGGCCGGCACAAGCAGGCCGCCGGTCATGGAAACGCACTGCAACTTCCCGGGAATCCGGTGGCCATCTGGGCGGCGAAGGACAATGGGGATAGAATCCGCCAATTGCAGCCGCTGAGGGCGCCTTCCGGGCTTGGCTTGGATGGTCTGAGTCATTCGCGTCCAGTATGCACTGGGTTCCCGAGTCCTTAGGAGATGACGGAGGGGCTGGTACTCTTTCCACTCTTGCCTCAGCGCCGGGCCAATTCTCCAGTTGAGGCGACGGCGGACTGCCCACCCTTGGCGTCGCCCGTTGGGAGTGAATGAGTGTGATGATTCCATAACAATGTCGGCTCCCAGGCCCGAGTAAACTTTGGAGGCGCAAACCAACCAAAGGGCTCGGAGGAAAGGAGCCGAACATGCTGATTATAGGGTGTGATTATCATCCGGGCTTCCAGCAAATTGCATTGGTGGACACAGAAAGCGGGGAGTGCGGCGAACGGCGTCTAAGTCACCGCGAAGAAGCTGAGCAGTTTTACAGTGCGCTCAAGCAACGAAGTTGCGCAGTGCGTGTGGGGATGGAAGCCAGCGGACACTCGCGCTGGTTCGAGCGCATGCTGCGCGACTTGCAGTTTGAGTTGTGGATCGGGGACGCGGCGGAGATCCGCACGAAACGAGTGCGGAAGCAGAAGACCGATCGTCAGGATGCGCAGTTGTTGCTGCGGCTGATGATGGAAGATCGTTTCCCGCGGATCTGGGTGCCGGACGCGGAGAATCGTGACCTGCGGCAACTGCTGTGGCATCGGCATCGGCTGGTGCAGATGCGCACGCGGGTGATGAATCAGTTGCATGTGGTGGCGCTCAACGAAGGCCTGCGACGCAAGAAGGCGTTGTGGCGAGCCGCCGGCCGCAAGGAACTGGAGTCGATCGCCTTGGCTCCGTGGGCCAGGCATCGACGGCAAGACTTGCTCGACGTACTCGACCAACTGACGCCGAAGATCCAGGAACTGACGCGTGCGCTGGAAGAAGAAGTGGAGAAGCGTCCGGTGACGCGGCGGTTGATGACGCATCCCGGAGTCGGTCCGCTGACCGCCTTAGCCTTCGAGTTAGTGATTGGAACTCCCGGACGTTTTCACTGCGGCAAACAAATCGCCAGCTATGTGGGTCTGGTTCCGTCGGAAGAGTCCAGTGGCGATCGGCGTCGCCTGGGACACATCAGCAAGCAAGGCAACGTGCTGCTGCGCTTTCTGCTGGTGGAAGCGGCGCAGGTCACGGTACGGAGCCAGCCCGAGTGGCGCAATACGTTCTTCCACCTTGCCATGCGGCGAGGGCGGAAGATCGCCAAGGTAGCCATGGCCAGGAAGCTGGCGGTGCATCTGTACTGGATGTGGCGCCAGGGCTGCGATTACGGTCTGTCGCATCAGTTCGGTTCGCACGCGGGAAAGCCCGGAAATCCCGATGGTGGGCAGTAAATCACCGACGTAATGATTGGGCATCCCGCTCCCCTCAGTGGGGAGTTTGAACAGGTAATCATGATCGCAGTTGGGGATCGAAGAGATGGCTGGGTCGGACCGAGTTCCTGACCCTGACGATTAGAAGCGAGCCTCAGGTTGGAAACGCGCAAACCCACTACGAGAGCGAAATGGCGCTCTTCTACGAGTGCAGGGAGTAGTGTACGTACATTGTGCTTGACATCGCCGACATTGTCAGAGATGGGATTTTGCAACAAGTGAGTTTGTGATACTCCTTCGGCGTGCAAACAGCCATTAGGCGGGGTTGATGTAATCAGGCATTGCACTCAAAACCCCTGGCGATCGGGTCGATGAGTGTAATGGCGACGTTACGCCAACTGACCTTGCTTCCTGCTGGAAGAGATCATCTTGCTTCGGCGGCGCGGGCCAGTTCCCGCCAAGTGATCAGCTTAATTTTCTGTTGAGCCAGAATCTGCCGGAACTGGTCGCTGGTGAAAAAATCGTAGTCGCGCTGCCTCCAGGCTGAGCCCCATGTGGAGCGTTCCCGGGTGGCGGCGCGTAGTTCGTCATCATCGTAACCGGGGTGGATGACGAACTCCGTCACGCCGGGTTTCAGGTTCTTCAACGCAGTGAGGTAAAACTCCACCCACTTTTCCGGCGGAATTTCCGGTTCAATCGTAACCGTATGGTCCAGCACGATATCGCTGGGACCGAGGCTTGCTTGCAAATATGGATGGTCGGCGAACCAATCTCTGGTAACGAAAACCGGCAACTTGTACTCGTGGGCCACCCGCAGCATAGCGTCGAAAAGTTCTTTGCCGTTCATGATCAGCCGGTACTGGTGCGAATCGAGGTGCGTGGGACGAACGCCCATCGCGAGGGCGCGCTCGATCTGCGCGCGCAGTTCGATCTCGACCTCCTTGGCGTCGATGTGCTCGCCCTTTTCCCAGTCGTGATGGAAATATCCGTTTTGATCCACCAGGCTCGGTACCTTGTCTGCGGGCGCGACCGGGCCCCAGCGGTAATAAATTCGTTCACTCGTCAACGTGAGGTGCAGGCCAAAGTCCGCGTCCGGATGGGATTTGGCATAGTCGGCAATTTCTGGGAACCATGGGCAGGGTACCATCAGGCTCGCCGAATTGATCGTTCCGCCTTGCAAAGCCTTGATGGCAGCAGCATTCACCGAGTGGGTTTCGCCAAGATCGTCCGCATGCACAATGAGGAGCTTGGTGCCGGGAGGGTATCCCAGCCGCTCCGCCAGAGTTTGCGCGAAGACCCTGGCCGGGAACGTGGACACCAGGGAGCCAAGCAACATTACTCGCAGGATGAACGAAGAAGTCATTGTCGACTAGTAAACCACAGAGGCCGGCAAAGATATTGACTCCGGGGCGCTTCGAAAAGCATTATGTACTCAGCAGTAGACGGTGAAGGAGTTCACCGCGAACCGCTGTCCCATTCATTGAGCCGGGAACAGCTGATGACTCCTGACAAGCGGGGCTTGTCGCGGAGTCATGGCGCCGGCAAGAATCCCAAAACAGAATTCAGAAGACGTCGTTCTTTGGGCTTGCACTAGTAGCTGGGTATTAGATTTTAAGAAATCCAGCGAGTCAGTCCGTACGAAAGAAAGGAACACAACGACTTGATCAAGTATTTAATGGTTGGCATCGGAGGATTTCTGGGCTCGGTTTTGCGCTTCTGGCTGGGGAGTTTTATCGGCGGGAGATTGGGCGCTCGATTTCCCTACGGGACTTTTGTGATTAATGTGACGGGATCTTTTCTGATTGGCATGATTGTGACAGTGTTGGCTACGAAGGCGTATTGGAGTCCGAACTGGAGATATTTGATCCCTATCGGTTTTATCGGGGGATATACGACGTTTTCCACTTTTGAGTTTGAGACGCTGCGCCTCGCTCAGGATGGTCAGATGCTTATGGCGATACTCAATGTCACGCTGAGCGTGGTGGTGGGATTTGTTGGGGTCTGGGCCGGAGCGGTTGCGGGGAGGGCGATCCCATGAAGGCAGATGCGTTGGCGCATGAGGTGGGATACTAGGGCGTTCCACGGAATCTCTTGTCATGTCTTTTAAGCCAGCAAAGCTGTAAACCGGAGGAGGAACGGTGCTCACATCTGGACCTGCTAAGAAGGTCGCCATCTACGTTGCCGAGGACCAGCAATATCACGGGAGCGCGGCGTATGTGGCCATCCTGGATTTTCTGTTCTTTCGGGGAGTATCGGGCGCAACGGTGACGCGGGGTATCGCCGGCTTTGGTTCCGACCACCAAATGCACACCACTCGACTCGTCGACCTGGCCACCCGTTTGCCGGTGAAGGTTGAGTTCATCGAGACGGCACAGAAAGTGGAGGAGTTGCTGCCCAAGCTGCAAACCATGGTCGGCACCGGGCTGATCGAAATGCAAGACACCACCATCGTGAAGCCCGCCGAGACCAAGAAAGAACCGGCTGCGCCTGAGAAGCCCGCGCTCAAGAGTGAGACCAAGGCGAAGTTGATGCGGATTTACGTTGGCGAAAACGATAAGTGGAACGGCAAGCCGCTGTATGAAGCGATTGTGGGCGGTTTACGGGCGCACGATATTGCCGGCGTTACGGTGTATCGCGGCATTTTGGGCTACGGTGCGAATCGCAGAATTCACAAAGACGCGGCACTGAGTCTTTCGCACGACCGGCCGATTTTGCTTTCCATCGTCGACACGGAAGAGAAGCTCAAGGGGTTCATGCCGATCCTCGATGAGATGGTGCAGCAGGGGTTGGTTGTGCTTTCCGACGTGGACGTCATCAAGTACAGCCACAACTATGAGAAGAACGAACGGCGTCAGGAGACACGCGCATGAAGCTCGAAGGCAAAGCCAAGATGCTGCGGATTCACTTCGGCGAAGACGACAAGTGGCAGGGTAAGCCTCTTTACCAGGCGATCGTCGAAAAATGCCGCGAGCTCGACATTGCAGGAGCAACGGTCTATCGCGGCATTGAGGGCTATGGCGCCAGCACGCTGATTCACAAGGCACACCTGCTCAGGTCTTCCGATCGCCCCATCATGGTGTCGGTTGTGGATACGCACGAGAACGTCAACAAGCTGCTGCCCGTGCTCGATCAGATGGTGGGTGAGGGCTTAATCGCGATGTCGGACGTGGAAGTGATCAAGTATGTGCATCAGGATGGCGTTCGCTCTCCGGCATCGTGAATCGGCGGACGTCGTGCGCGATGGCGTCACGTTCACGTTCCCGCTATCGAGCGCGAATTCCGGCTACTGCCATCATTCGACCTGTCTTGCCTTTTTCCGCGCGATAGGAGAACAGCAGATCGGTGCGGCAGTTGGTGCAGAGCGGTGAGGCTGCGATGCTCCTCGCCGGGACGCCCACGGAGAGCAGTTGGCGGCGATTCGCTTCGGCGAGATCGAGAAAAATCTTAGGAGGCAGTTCGCCGTGGCCGGGGGCGCGGGCTGAGAGAAACAGCAGCGGATATTTTTCGCGGACGGGATCAGAATCTTTGACTTCGTGGAACAACTTCGCCGCATAAGAAAACTGGGACTCGAACTTGGTGCGAACTTCTTCGCCCACTTCGTAGCAGCAGCCGCCAATGCCCGGGCCGATCGCTGCCTTTAAGTCCTCGGGGCGGGTGCTGAAGCAGCGGTGCATCTCTCCTACACCTTTTTCGACGATTCGCTTTACCGTGCCGCGCCAGCCGGCGTGAAACACGCCCACGGCGCGTCGTTTGGCGTCGACGAGAATAATGGGGAGGCAATCGGCGGTCTGAATGCCGAGCAGCAGGCCGGGAGTGGCGGTGACCAGGCCGTCGCCGGTCAGAGGGGCGTTGGGTTCCGCGTCGACATGATGGATGATGTCGGAGTGAATCTGGCGCACGGTGATGAGCTTCCAGCGCTGAGCCCTGGAGGGACGGGCGCCCTCGCCCGTCCAGCCGCCACCGGCTTCGAATCCGCTCAAAAACGCGGCGCGATTGCGTTCGACTGTGGCGCGGGGATCGTCTTTAGTGAACCCGAGGTTCAGTTCAGCCTTGCCGTAGGCGCGGGAAAATCCTCCAGGGCGCGTGGAGAATCCGTGGACCAGCCACGGAATCCTTTCCAGGTTCTGCGCGTGGAGGATATTGAGTTTGGGTCGCTTGAGTTTGGATCGTTTGCTGGTTGGTTTGGGAGCCCGGGTTGGCACGGATCTATGTTACAAGAGGCCACTGAGCCGCGGGAGACGGAGGGTTCGGGTTCGACTGCGTGACAGCCGTGGCTCACTCCGCGCTGGGGAGTCGGCAGTGTCTACGCCGAGCCGGCTCGCGCCGGCCGGACGGGCAAGAGTGCCCGTCCCCACACATTCCTCAGACCTATTTTCATTCCTCAGATCATGGGAGGGTAAAGGCTACGAGCGCGTCGCCCAGGGATTCTTCGGTGATCTTGGGATGGCCGCCGGCTGCGATTACTACGTATTGTTTTCCGTTTGTGGCGAGGCGGTAGGTCATCGGTGTCGCGTGCCCGCTGTTCGGCAACTGCGCCTTCCACAATTCTTTTCCGGTTTCGACGTCGAAGGCGCGAAGGAAGTGATCGAAAGTTCCAGCGATGAAAACCAGTCCTCCCGCGGTCGCGATGGGACCACCGAGATTGATCGAGCCTAAGGGAACCGGCGGCTGTTTGCCACCGAAGTCCTGCATCGAACCCAGCGGAACTTGCCAGCGAATTTTCCCCTCGGTCATATCTACCGCGGTGAGCATGCCCCACGGCGGCGCGGTGCAAGGCAGGTCGGAGGGTGACTGCAGAAATCGGCGAAACAATCCATAGGGCGCTCCGGTTTGAGGGGAATATTCGCCATCTTCCGTGCGCGCTTCGTCGCGCCAGAAATCGACGCGCGGAATCAGCTTCACTTTGGCAACCAGATTATTTGTGTTGACGACCAGAAGGCTGTGCTGCGGATCGAACGCGTAGCCGCTCCACGTCATTCCCCCGATGTTTCCGGGCACGGCGAGGGTGCCTTGCAGACTTGGTGGAGTGAAGATGCCCTCGTTGCGCAGGCCGCGAATCCAGTTGTGGCAAGTCTCGCGATCCTGCGGCGTCGGGCCCCATGCGTCTTCCACAGAAACTTTCTGCGGAGCAAGCGGCGGCGGAGCTACGGGGAAAGGCTGCGTGGGCGATGCGAATTCGCCGGGAACATCACTCGGCGGAACGCTACGCTCCTCCACGGGGAACACTGGCTTTCCCGTGTCGCGATTGAGTACGTACAGGAATCCGGTTTTGTTGCCCTGGATGACGACTGGGACGTCTTCTCCGTGATGGCGCAACGTCGTGAGCAGCGGCGGAGAAGCTGTGTCGTAATCCCATAGGTCGTGATGCACGAGTTGGAATCCCCAAACGATTTCTCCGGTCTTGGCGCGCAACGCGACCACCGAGTTTGCCCATTTGTTGTCGCCGGGGCGAAGACCGCCGTAGTAGTCGGGGCTGGCACTTCCGGTGGGAACGAAGATGAGATCGCGCTCTGGATCCACAGACATAATGGACCACGCGTTCGCGGCGCCGGTGCTCAGCACGATGTTCTTAACATTGTCCTTGTCCTTCTTCTGTACCGTATCAGCGGCCGCGTTACCGGGAATCGGATCCCAACTCCAGCGCAGCACGCCGGAGCGGGCGTCGAAAGCGCGCACCACGCCCGCCGGCATGGCGGCGCGCTGATTGTCGTCAATGGCGGAGCCAACGACGACGAGATCGTCGATCACCGCAGGTGGCGACGTCATGTGATACCAGCCAGCGCGATAGCCCGGCACGTTTCGCAGACTCACCTGGCCGTAGTCCCCGAAGTCGAAGCAGGGCTTGCCGGTTTTCGCGTCGAGGGAAATCAGCCGGGCGTCAAGCGTGGCCTCGTAAATGCGGCGGTGGCAAGGCTCTTTCGAGGGCCGGCGCGAATCGAGCCAGGTGGCGACGCCGCGATTCACCAGTCCATCGCCGTAATCGAGCGTGAGGTCGACATTAGGGTCGTAGGCCCACCGCTGCCTGCCAGTCTCCGGATCGAGCGCGATCACGCGATTGAAGGGCGTGGTGAAATAGAGCGTCCCACCGACGAGGATGGGCGTGGCTTCGAATCCGCTTCGCCTCCGGTCACGAATGCCGTCGGAGACATCTCCGGTATGAAATACCCACGCGACCTTCAGCTTTGACACGTTCTCGCGGTTGATCTGCGAGAGTGGCGAGTAGCGCATTCCGCCGGGATCGTTGCCGTAGGCCGGCCATTCCGAGTCGCCGGAGATTTGTCCGAGTGCGATCGCACTCGCCAGCATGGTGCAAACCATGACAAGCAGTCCCGATCGCCTCAGGCCGTTTCTTGCTTCGCCCATGAGCACACATGTTCCACGAATTGTCTTCCGAAGGCAACTCACGCCGGGGGGCTTAGTCCGCCGCTCAGTTTGCAGGGGCTGCATCCAGGCGTTATAGTTTTAGTTAGCTATGTTTGAAAATTTCACGGCGACGGATCGCTGGTCCAAGAAGAAGGTCCACTGCGTCTACCAGGCCATGATCGTGGCGATCGCCACGCGGCACGCCGACGCCGTCGACATCAAGTTTCTGGTGGACGGCAAGAAGGCGTGCGTCGCGCTTCCGCATCCCGCATGGGTGGAATACAAGAACCGTACCGGCAAGATGATCACGGACTCGCTGGCGCTGGAAATTGCGGGGCATTATTTGAAAACGGCAATCGAGGGCGGCGAAGGCTCGGGGCGCGAGATGTACTCGCTCACCGTAGACGAGACGCTGGCGCACCTGGATGCCGCCGTCTCGGCGATGCAAGCGGAAGTGAAGGCGTAAGGTCTCTGCCGTCGCGGCTTCCTGAGGAAGTCTTCCTGAGAAAGTCAACGCATGCGCAAAAACCGGGTTCACCTTAGTTTTCTCCAGCTTTTTCCCGTTTTGCGCCGCCTTGTATGTATTTGAGAACGAAGGATTTTCGACAAGGTCCCGCCGCGCCTGATGACTGCTGTGATTACGATCACTTGGCAGCCCGGAGGGTTTGATGCACAATACGACGTTTGCCTTTTGCGCCGGTTCGTTCCGGATTTGACGGTCTTCGTTCTGGGTTCTTGAGGAGATTTTTTTATGGCCACGACCATGCACATCAGCAATGTTGCTGAGTTGCTGAGCGAAGGCAGGACGCATTTCAACCTGTCTCCGGCGCTTCTGGTGGAGCACGCGATCCGTCTTAATGAAGCGAAGCTGGCCGCCAATGGTGCGATCGTGGGCTATACCAACCGCACCGGCCGCTCTCCCAAAGACAAATTCATTGTGAAGGATGAGACCACCGAGCATTCCGTCGCGTGGGGCGCGGTAAACGCGCCATTTGAGCCGGAGAAATTCGACGCGCTCTACGAGCGAGTCATGGAACATCTGCGCGGGCGGGAGCTTTTTGTGCAGGATCTTTTCTGCGGAGCCGATCCCGCCTATCGCCTGCCGGTGCGCTTCGTGAACGAGTATGCCTGGCACAACCTGTTTGTGCGGCAGTTATTTCTGCGGCCATCGGCGGAGGAACTGAAATCGCATCAGCCGGAGTTCACGGTGATTGCGGCGCCTGAGTTCAAGGCCGACCCCAAGCGCGATGGGACCAACTCGGAAGTTTTTATTCTGCTGAACTTTTCCCGCAAGACGGTGCTGATTGGCGGAACTTCTTATGCCGGGGAAATGAAGAAGTGCATTTTCAGCATCATGAATTTCCTGTTGCCGCCGCGCAACGTGTTTCCCATGCACTGTTCGGCTAACGTGGGGCACAACGGAGTGAGCGCATTATTTTTCGGACTTTCGGGAACGGGCAAGACCACGCTTTCCGCCGACCCTTCGCGCGATCTGATTGGCGACGACGAACACGGCTGGAGTTCCGCCGGCGTGTTCAACTTTGAAGGCGGATGCTATGCCAAGTGCATCAAGCTCTCGAAGAAGAACGAGCCGCAAATATGGGATGCGCTGCGCTTCGGCTGCGTGCTGGAAAATGTTACGCTCGATCCGCTCACGCGAATTCCCGATTACAACGACGACAGCAAAACCGAAAACACACGCGCCGCCTACCCCGTTGATTTCATCGCCAACGCCGTGATTCCCGGCCTTGGCGGACATCCGAAAAACGTTGTGTTCCTCACCGCGGACGCTTTCGGCGTGTTGCCGCCGATCGCGCGTCTCACGCCGGAGCAGGCCATGTATCACTTTCTCTCGGGCTACACCGCGAAAGTGGCGGGCACAGAAGCTGGAGTGAAAGAACCGCAGGCAACATTCTCCACGTGCTTTGGATCGCCGTTCTTGCCGCTTCGGCCCAAGGTTTACGCCGAGATGCTGGGCCGCCGCCTGCGCGAACACCATGCGCAATGCTGGCTGGTGAACACGGGCTGGCAAGGCGGACCGTATGGCGTAGGCAGGCGCATGGATATTCCTTACACGCGCGCCATGGTGGACGCGGCAGTGGAAGGAGAACTGGTGCGCGAGGAGTTCGAGATTGAGCCGACGTTCGGGTTCAGCATTCCGAAATCTTGTCACGGTGTGCCGCCGCAGGTGCTGAACGCGCGCGGCAAGTGGGCAGACAAGGTCGCCTATGACAAGGCAGCGGAGGATTTGCGCAACCGCTTCGCTAAAAACTTCGAGAACTTTGATGTGCCGCCAGAAGTGAAGGCGGCGGGGCCGCGGTCGCAGCGGTAAGATTTGTCGACTCCCGGCTACGGGCCGGGCATCCTTTCGTGGAATTGCACCGTCTTTGAGGTAGTCCGCCAGAACCCTCCCAGTTTCATGGCCTTGCGAGGCTCGCTGCCTGTGCTAAAGCGCCCCCGCAAGTGCCTGAAAATAATACACTTAAATAGCCTCGCTGAATCGATTCAACTGGCCGCTGCGGGGCCGCCAAAGCTGCCCAATCCTGAGGTTCGGCTCACACCTTCCACGCTCGACAGGGGGCGCTGGAATCGTCGCGTCGGGCCCTTCCTGAGACGGACTAAGGCTGTGGTGGCCCACTCAAGCCTGATTTTGGCTTGAGTGGGGCAGTTCCCGAGGTTGCGCATCGACGGGGGCGCCGGGCTTCGCCTAGGCTTGGAGCGACAGCCGCCTTGGCTGTCCCGCGTGGGCGAAGCCCCGCGGCGACTCCACTGCTCTATCCCTTACAGCGTCACTTCCATCTGTAGCGCTTCGATGGTTTCGTTCAGCGTCTTCTGCGCGGACTCGCGTTTCCCCTGCAGGTCGGTGATCTCGTGGCGCAGCGACTGCATGCGGTCTTCCTGCTCGTTCAGTTCTTTCACGTAACGCTCGACCAGCGCTTTTTCTTCGGCGCTGCCTTTCAGCGCTTTCATGTTCTCCCGCACCCGCTGCTGATCGTCGGAGATGCTGGTGATCTGCGACTTGCGCCCGGCAATGGTGGCGTCGAGTTGCGCGATGTCGTTTTTCTGCAGAATCACTTTGCGCAACACTCGTTCCGTTTCGATGTTGATCATCTTCTGCACCAGGAAATATTTGATTTGATCGTCGGTGACATTGCTGAGCTGATAGCTGTTCAGGGTCGGGCGATATTCCTTGACGGTCAACTCTGTCGTCTTTTTCGGCTCCACCGTCAGGCGAAAGCGGTGGAAGGACGCGGAACTCTCGGCGGGAGTTTCGCCTTCGGTGAGCTTCCATCCGGCGCGCGCAGGATGCTCGATGACCACCGTGCGCGCTGCCGCGTCGCGGTTGCGGATGGTGTAGGTATTTTCCTGGCGCTCCTGGGTCATCTGCGTCATGGTGCCGTGCGCGATGATCACTTTGGTGACGTGCTGGTTCTCGGCTTTCTGCTTGGCGTCGACCAGCACGCCGAGATCGGCGGCGTAGGAGAGCAGACGTTTTTCGCCGGGCTTGATTGGGTCCATCAGGCCTTCGCCGGCGAAGGCTTCGCCCTCGAGCACGTTGAAGCTGCCGCCATCGAGCGTGAGGTCGCTGGTGTTGTTGACCCAGAGCGCGCGCAGGACGGAGCTTTCCCCAGGATTCCACACCGAAACTTTTTCCGCGTCGATGCGCGACTGCAAGATCGGCACCAGCGCCGACTGGTTCTTGCGGATGGTGACGCGGTCTTTGAGCTTGTATTCGAACAGGTCGCCGAGGTCGCGGGTTTGAGCGGTGGTGGTCGCACCTTCGAGAGAATCGGCGGCTTCGGGGCGAGCGGCGGTCCAGGCTTTGTACATTCCGCCGCCGGTGCCACCGCCGACGCCGGCGCTGGCACCGCTCCCGTTAATTCTCCTCGGCATGCTTGCGGCGGGAAGTGCAACGCTATTTGTGATTCCGCCGATTACTCCGCCTGCCACGCCGCCAACCACCCCATCTGCCATCGCGACGGGCGGTGGCGCCTGGAGCTGAGCGGGTTCTTCCAGCGTGGCTTCATGAGTTTGCGGCGAGAGCATCGCGTTCTCCGGCAGCGGAACCACCGGACGGCGCGTGTAATAGGGCTGTGAGAGTTCCTGCACAAACGACTGCGGAGCGCCCGCGACTAGCGCCAGTTCTACATTCTTCCAGTCTTCGCCGACCGTGTTATCGACGATGGCCCAGCCCTGCAGCAGCGGCTTGCCCTCGTTCGGAATCACGATGCGGTAGGTGCTCTTCCACACCGGAACTTCGCTGATGTAGCTGACCAGCAGGTCGCGGTCGCCATCGCCGGCGGTGGAGATGGTCATGCGGCGAAGGTCCTGATCGCGAGTGGAGGCGACGAGCCCGAGATATTTGCCGACTTCTTCGTTCACTTCTTTTTCGACGACGCGAACGCTGGTGGCAGGAGTGAGATCGAAGACGCGGACTTCTCCGGCGTCGCTCACAATCGAAATCTGATCGACTGTGATTTTCTGGCCGTCTTTGATGGGAATCTCGCGCTCGTCGATGCTGAGCAGGCGGCCGGTGGCGCTTTCGCTGCCGCTCTTCACTTCGAGGCGCGCGCCGCGCAGGGCGTCGAGAAACTGCGCGGTGGTCGGGTTCTCACCCACGGGCAGATGCAGCGAGCCGAGCCGCTTGGCCAGCGGCGCGTTGGAGTTGTAGCTGACGCCGGTGATGCGTCCCTTGCCCAAATCGAGCACGGTCAGCGATTTCAACACGTCGTTGAGTTGCGCGGTGGTGAAGTCTACGTTTACATCCTGGCTGCCGCGAACGTGGCCGGCGTGCTCGAAATATCCGACGCCGTTTTTGTAGAGGATGACGCGGGTTACGGGCAGGCGTGCGGCCGAATCGGCCAGATTCGCTGATGAAGCAGGATTAGAAGACTGGCAAAATGAAACTGAGACAAGAACCAACCACAAGACTGCAATACTCGAAGCGCGCATGGCTCCTCCGTTGATCAGGGCCGGACGTCTGAGATAGAACGTAGAGCAGGTGCGTTCTTGCGCGACTGGCGCGGCCCTGCAGGGATTTAGACACCGAGCGGAGGCGTCTGGAGCTTCGGATGCTGCTTTTGGATTTTGAGATGGCTGAGGGGTGAGGGCCTGGGGCGGGGGACAGCCTCCCGAACTTGAGCATCGCAAGTCAGCGGGGCTTCGCCCCTTCGGCTTCGCTCAGGGCAGGCTCACGCTGGACAGCCGAGGCGGCTGTCGCTACGTCAGCGATGCCGGGTGCCCCATTTCTCGCGCTCTTTGCGAGAAGTGGGGCTTTCTGCCGAAGCCGGAACGGCTGTGATGCTGGCGGCATTTCGCGGGCAAGCTTGCCCTGAGCGAAGTCGAAGCGAGTGCCCGCGCCACGCTTGCGTGGCAGCTGTGAGCATCGCGGCGCAGCGGGGCTTCGCCCACGCTGGACAGCCGAAGCGGCTGTCACTACGCGAGTGGTTACGCTTTCTTGAGCAGGCGGGTTAGCCAGATCAGGAAAATCGCGCCGATGATGGCGACTACGATGGTGCCGATCAAACCGCCGGCGTGGATGCCGAGCGCGCCCAGAAGCCATCCGCCGATGACGGCGCCGACGATGCCCAGCACGATATCCATCACGGTGCCGTAGCCGCCGCCCGTCATGATCTTGCCCGCGGCCCAACCTGCGATCAGACCAACCACAATCCACCAGATCAAACTTGTAAGCATGCCAGCCTCCTTGAGAATTTTCTTCTGACGCGAGCGATCGGACCCGAGAGATGGTCGGGAGGAGATTATGGCCGCGGGGTGAAGCTGTCAAGGTGCTGGGGTCGACAGGTGCTGGGGTCGGCGGAAGAGTCCAGTTTGCCGGCTGAGGAAACCCGGTCGAGCTTCGCTCGACTGGACAGCCGGGGCGGCTGTCCCCACATGACCTATCTCTCCGCATCGTCTGTGGTTAAATCAATTCATGTTTGCGCGCAAGATTCGCGTGGAGTATGAAGAGCTCGGCGGGAAACTTCCCTGCCCGATCAAATGGCTGGATAGTTTTTCCATGCGTAACTTCACCAATGCCAGCGTCTTCGACGACACGCTTCCGGTTTCTGACGGGCAGATGGAAATTGGCGCGAACGTGCCGCTTGATCAGCTGCAAGAGGCGATGGAGGACTGGTTTCGGCGGAAGGGATATTTGGGGAAAGAGGCGGGGTTGGTGGTGACGGAGATGTGACCACGAAGTTGTGACCACCAAAACGAACAGCAGGTCCCTCCACTCCGCTTCCCATTCCCTTCGGGAAGGGGAAGCTCCGGTCGGGATGACAAATTATTTGCGGCGGTTGCGTTATTTCTCGTAGTGCAAGATCGACATTACATCGTAGCCTTTTAGTTTGTCGCGGCCGTGGAGGAAATCGAGTTCGACTACGAAGCCCAGGCCGGCGATGTCCGCTCCTAACGACGAGGCCAGCTTGGCGGTGGCTTCGGCGGTGCCGCCGGTGGCCAGCAGATCGTCGACGATCAGAACGCGCTGGCCTTTCTGGATGGCGTCTTTGTGAATCTCGAGCGAGTTGGTGCCGTACTCGAGCGCGTAATCGTATTTGACGGTGGGGGCGGGGAGTTTGCCGGGCTTGCGTACGGGAACGAATCCGGCTTTGAGGCGATAGGCGAGCGCGGGACTGAAAATGAAGCCGCGCGCTTCCATTCCCAGGACGAGATCAACCTTTTCTTTGGCGTAGTACTCGGAGAATTTGTCGATCAGCGCGGCGAAGCCGACTTTGTCTTTCAGCAGCGTGGTGATGTCATAGAACAGGATGCCCGGCTTGGGGAAATCCGGGACCTCGCGGATCATGTGCTTTAGCTGATTGGCAGTGAGGCCCGCAGGAGACTTCGGCTTCTTCTGCTGCTGTTTTCTCTTCTGCGAACTTCTCTTCTGCGAAAGTTCTTTCCGCGAACCTTTTTTCTGCGAACTGGGCGGCACTTACCACGCTCCTTCGATACGAAATGAATTGAGGTCGGTAGCGGGTTGGGCGGCGGATTCCTCAACGTTATCCACGCGAGCCGCCCGCGGACCCTCGCGCAGACGCGAACGGAGAGCGAGGAGTTGATCGCGGGTTCCCTGCGCCAATATTTCCACGCTGCCGTCGGCGTTGTTGCGCACCCATCCGGCGATGCCGAGGATGTGCGCCTCCCGCTCCACGAACCAGCGGAATCCTACACCCTGCACGCGCCCGCGAACCAGGAAGCGGCGGGCCTCGGCGGCTTCTTCAGTGGAAGTCATACTTTGGTTTTCAACGTCGTAAGACGGCGGATCAGTTTGATTTCAACGCCCCCGCAAGCCGGAACAGCGAATAGATCATGATCGACAAGCAAACAGCAAAAATCGAATACCGTGCAACCGGTCCGGGCTTGTACGTGTGCTTGGGGCGTCCCGTCAGCGGTCCGCCAGCTCGAAATCCCTTTCCGGAGAGGCTACGCCAAGCGGTGTAGGCGCAAACCGCAGCAGCCCACAACCACACGGCAGGAATTTCTATTGATCCCATCAGTGTGCCTGAGTTAATTGCTATGTCATCCTGAGCGAAGAATCAGACTCGCGAATGCGAGGCTGATTCGCAGTCGAAGGATCCCTACGACCTAAGATTCCGCGGAACACCAAAGTCAGTATGCCGGTAGGGATCCTTCGACTCCGCGAGAACCTCGCTTCGCGACGTTCTCGCTCCGCTCAGGATGACAATCGAAACTTTACTGCGCTCGCGAGAGATACGCGCCCTCGGCCGTGTCCACCTTGATTTTCTCGCCTTCGTTGATGAACGGCGGAACCTGCACTACCAGGCCGGTTTCGGTCTTGGCGGCTTTGGTCACGCTGCTGGCCGTTGCGCTCTTCAGGCCGGGTTCGGTTTCGATCACGGTAAGAATCACGGTTTGGGGAAGCTCGATGCCTACGGCCTTGCCGTCGAAAAACTCGACTTTGATTTCGAGGTTGGGGATCAGGTACTCCACGGCGTCGCCCAGGATTTCCTTGGACAGGTAGGTCTGCTCGTAGTTGGCCGTGTCCATGAAGTAATAATTGTCGCCGTCGGCGTAGAGGAACTGCATGTCGACTTCGTCGACCGCGACCTTCTCGATGGGATCGGGCGAACGGAAACGGTGCTCGAACATAGCGCCGGTGCGCAGGTTGCGCAGCTTGGCCTGGATGAACGCGCGCAGGTTGCCGGGCGTGCGGTGTTCGACGCTGAATACGGAGTGCAGATCATTGTTGTGCTTGATGATCATGCCGGGACGCATCTGGGTGGCAGGGATCGACATCGCGTGAAAAAATCTCCTTCGTTACGATTGCGGATTGCAAGAGCCAGCGGCAAGACTCAGCGGAAGACGGGCACGCCACAGTTCCGCCGCTACCGGGGCTAAAGCGTTATTTTACACGGAGGTGCGGAGGAAAGGAAACGCCAGGTGGCCCATCCTTTCGCGGTTTTTGCGAAAGGCGGGATTCCGTGCTGCCCGCGACGCGGCTGTTCCTGTGATGCACGGTACCTTTCCTTGCAGGAGCAAGGAAAGTCAAAATCCAAGGACTTTTGCAGTTGGGGATTCCCACCCTTGGAAGAAACGCAAGGATGGGCCACCCGCCGAATGCATCCGGTGCCCTTAGCGCAGGGATTCTTCCTTGAAGACGAGTTCCACCAGATGGGACGTTTGGTTGTCGAACTCCGCCTGCAGATCTTTGTCGTCGCCGGCGAATCGGGCCCGGAACGGGGTCAAATCCACCGCGCCTTTCACCTGGTCCACCGGGTAAAATGCGGGGTGGCCTAACTGGCTTACCCGCGCCCGCACTTGATCGACCGCGCTTTGCAGCAGGTCGGCCACCAGATAGATATAGGCCTTGTCGTGCAGGACGGCGCCATGTCCAGTCACGATGGTGGTCGCGTCTAATTCAGCCATCTTATGCAACGTCTGAACCCATTCGGAAGGGTAGCCAGCAAAGGCGACGTGCGGGATGGGATAAACCAATAGGTCGCCCGCGGCCAGGATTTTCTCCTTGGGCAAATACACGACGGTATCTCCCGGAGTGTGGCCCCGACCCAGGTGCTTCACCTGGACCTCCCGGTTTCCGATGTCGATATCGAGCTTATCGGTAAAGGTGAGAGTGGGGGGCTGATAAACCAAGGCCTTGAAGTCCGCTCCGTTCTGTTCCACACGGGGTAGACCCTCCTGGACTTGTTTTTTCTCTTCGTCAGATAGCGTCCGCCCATCCGTATCCTTACCCTGTTTGTAAGCGGCAATCCGCGCCGCATACTCCGCGGCGTGCCGCGCGATATTGCCCGGTAGGATGAGGTCCATGTCCCTCTTGGTGTTTTCCTGGGCGATGATGGTCAGGGCCGGAAATGCATTCATATACGCCCTGTTGCCGTTGTTGTGATCTTCGTGAAAATGGGTATTGAGCAGAAACGCCACAGGCTTGTCCCTCCACTGGCGAATCTGTGCGATATCCTCGCGCGCGAACGCCGGGTAGTTAGGAGAGTCCACTACAAAGACCTGCCGGTTTCCGATAATCACCGTGGTATTTCCGCTATTCCCAAACTGATGCTCGATGGCGTAGACGCCCTCTGCCAGCTTGGTGACTTGCCGCTCGTTGGGCGCGGCCAGCAGGGGAGCGACGAAAAGAAGCAAGGCCGTGAGTGAAAGTGTGAGAGACCGAAGTAAACCGCGACTGTGGCTGCGTGCCATTCCGTTTCCTCCGTTCGGCTAGTGAACTTTCAGATTCGAAAAATATGCCTCGGTGTCCGAGCCGGTCCATAGCGCGACCGGACCGTGGGTTTCGCCCAGCTTCAGATCGTTCACGATCAGGCAGGGCTGCTCGGCGTTATTGACGTAGAGCTGGGCCTTGGTGCCGGAGACGACGATCTTGATCCGCGTCCATGCACCTGGCACCAGATCGACGTAGGATTCGTACATCCCCGGATTTTCCTCGCGCAAACGCTGCCAGGGAAAATCTGGTTGGGACACATATTGCGCGGAGTGGTTGCGCTGCAATTGATCGTCGGCACGGCCGTTGGTCATGCGCAGGTAGAAGGCTTCGTAGCGGGAAGCGTGATCCTGAATTCGGAAGGCGATGCCCACAAAGCCGCGCGTGCTGGGCTTGGCTCCCTCCCGTGGGACACCAGCCACGTCGGCTTCAATGGTGCCATCTTTGAAGTCCGACGCCTTGACGATCGCGAGGACCTGTTCTCCAGCCTGGGTTGCAGGACTCTCGATGTTGACGATGCGCACGGCGCGGCGTCCACGATAGCTGGCAGGCGCTGCGTCGAACTTCACCGGTTCCGCGCTCTCGTCGTTGATGCCCTGCAATTCCAGGCGGTCCATCGATTCCAGGGACAGCGTTAAACCTTGCGTCTTGCTCTTGGCATCATCGTTAAGATTCCCAGCGCCGGATGCGTGCAGGTTCTCTCCACCTGCGACCAGCAGACACGCCAACAACGGAAATGCGGTCCAAGCTTTTCTTGCTCTTGTCATCTTCGGCAAGCCCCTTCCGTAATCCCCATGCGCGATCCCTTTCGGCGCCTGCGGCTATTTGGAAGCCAGTTTTTCTTTGGTGATTGTGATTCCGCGTTCCAGCATGCCAGCCTCGACGTAGTTCTCTGTGTGTTCGCGCAGGTATTCCAGCGCCTTAAGGCGAGCGCTCAGAGCGGCATTGTTGTTGGGATCGGAGGCGAGGACGACGTCGGTTAATCGCAAAGTTTCGACCGGCTTACCGGCATCCATTTTTTCCAGCGCTAGCCGCACCAGGGGATCAGGTCCTCCAGCAAGCCTGACCAGATCCGGATAAACCGACGACGGCGGTAATTCGTAGATATTCGAAGGATTCATGTCGTACCAGCCCGCGTATCCTTCGTAGATTCCCCGCACCGACCAGCTGACCTTTCCAAAAGATTCAGTCAGGTCGAAACTGGCCGGGAGTTTTATTTCCTGCATGAGGGTGTAAACGTCTTTGCCGGCATTCATGCCCTTCACGGTTTCATCGTGTACGTACTGAATCGCGTTGCGATAGCGCGTGAGTCGTCGAGTAATTTCTGCGTTGCCGATGATCGGCTCACCGTGGCCGGAAAGAACAATGTCGGGTTTAAGGGCCAGCACTCTGTCAATTGAGCTGATCCAGTCCAGCGCCCAGCGCGGCTTGCTGCCGCGCAGCGGATAGATGTTCGGAAAGGACATGGGTTCCGGCAGTCCGGCCCCGTTGTAGTTGTCTCCGATGAAGGCAATCTTTGATGCGGGGAGCCACACCGTGAGGTGATCGGGCGTTTCCCCCGGCGTGCTGAACAATTCGAAGTCAACTCCTCCCAGCGTGAACTTGTAGGTGTCGTCGAAGAAGATGGTAGGGTCGATCTTCGCGCCAAAGTTTCCAGCCCACGCGCCAACTTCCTTTGCTGGACGACCGAACGTCGCGGCATTGCGTGGAGCAAAGAAACCGTCAAGCCGGGTAACGTAATTGAGGAATTCCACGTAATTTCTCTGGGCGATGATCTGGGTCCCAGCTTCTTTCCAGAGATTGATCCCGCCAATGTGGTCGGCATGGCCATGGGTCAAAATGATGTACTTCACCGGCCCGTGGCTCTCCGCACCGAGAAGTTTCCTGCCTACCGGTGCGTCCCTTTCCGTAGCCGTATCGATGACTACATCTCCGGCCGGCGTCGTGACCAGATAGACATTGCCGACCACCGTGGCCATGTAAACCGAATCGTTGATCTTGACTACCTTTGGCGGAGCCGGCTGGGCCTGCGCAGTGACTGTCAGAGTGATGCACAAGAGAAACGCGACGCTGATGATTCGGGACATTGGTTTCCTCAGGGGATGTGCTCAATTCCTGCTGCTCGACTCGTGCTGATCAATTCTTACTGCTCAATTCTTGGGAAAGTTAGGGTCGGCCTTGATCTCGCGAATCTGTTGAATATGGCGCTCGGAATGGGTGGAGATTTCGAGCATCCACTGCCAGCAGTCGATCGGCTGTCTCGTACCGAAGCTGTGAGCACGCAGGTCGTCGTGAGTGGATTTGATGTATTCAATCATGGTCGCGCGCAGCGCCTGGAACCTTGCCAGGGCTTCTCCGAGGTCTTTATAAGTGTCGACCTTCTCGTGTCCGCCGCCCGTTTTCGTATGCACAACGCGATCAATGCCGTACCACATGATGTCGGCATCCGTATTCGAGGATTTCTTGTCCTTCATGTCCGGGGGCGCCTTTACTGACTTCATCAGGTCGCGCCAATAGTCAGGTTCGGCGACCGCTAGATGAGAAACGCATTGCCGAATGGACCAGCGATCCGGGGACGCGCGGTATTCGAGCTGAGCCGGTGAAAGCTCGCGTACCTGCTCGGCCAGCATTTGCCCGGTCATTTCAAAGTGCACCAGCAAGTGCTCCCGGTCTTCGTCGGTCATGCCGGATATACCGGTCATGCCAGGCAAACCGGCTGCAGAGAGATGCAAGGCAATCACAACGAGCGGCAGGAACCTTGTAATTCTCATAGTAAGCAAACCCCTTATCGGAAAATTGCAACAAAATGAGTTTGCGGCAGATCGCCCTGTAACCTCTTGTCCAGTCGGGATTTGCCGCAAACGGAATGTAGACGAACTGCGCGCGGAATGGGTAGCTGCTGACGACGAATGCACGCTTCCGGAGGACGAGAGCAACTTAACGTGCCATCGTTCGCCGGCAGGACTAGAATTGGAGAGTCAGGGGTTCGGAATCATTATCCTGCGGAAAACGAGGTCATTATGCGATTGGGAAAATATGAATCTTCGGACGATAGCCACGTAGGCACGGCGGTAACTTTCTTGCTGATCGGACTGGGAGCGGGCGCGCTGGCTGCGCTGCTGCTGGCGCCCAAAACTGGCAAGCAGTTTCGCCGCGATCTGAAAAAGGGCTTCGACGACGCCAAGGACACAGTCGGGGATTGGGCCGACGAGGCCAAGGATCGTACGCGTGACGCCCGCGAACGGGTGCGCGACGTTGCCAAGCGCGGCGTTGATCTGGCGGAAGACCTGCGCGATGCCGCCCGCGACAAAGTGGAACCGCTGCGGCGGGTTATTAATCGAGACTAGCGGGCGGGACTCCGGGCGCAGGACTGCAGACCTCGGACCTTGGACCGCGGGTAAAACTGGACGGCCGAGAGCCTGCCCTGAGCGAAGTCGAAGGGCGGCTGTCGCTACTTGAGTTGGCTTAGCCAAACACCGCCACGAAAAAACGTTTTAGGCGATTCAAGAGCGGGTGTTTGATTCTCGGTGGTTCGACCACGGTCTCGAGGCGAATCTGGCGCGACGAGTCTTCGAGCGGGAGACCAGCGACCTCATGCACGAGCGCGGCCGGCGGCTCCGCGGGTTTCTTTCGGCCACTGAATACAAACGGCGCGTCGACCTGGATGTGAACCTCTCCCGGTTGCGACGGAGGCAGCGGATCGGTTTCGGAGCCGTGCGACGGCATCGCGTTGGAAGACGCGTTTTCGGCCGGAGTGGATGCGCTGCCCAGTGAAGCTTTCGCCGAGAGCGTCGACTCGGGCGCGGGGACCGGAGTATTGGCGCGCAGTGTATTCGCGAGCATGGCCGGCGGCGGGCATCCGCATTCGAGCGGAACGTCGGTATCCACCTTATCGATTCGTCCAGAGCGAAAGACCGCCTGCTGGGTGGGCTTCACCTGGTAGATGCGATCACCCATGAGTTCCGAGACAATTGCGGAAGCAGTGTTGCCCATCAACGCCCGCACGCAGGTGTTCCCGTGCGAGTCGGCGCTGATCGCATAGTGAAACTCGCCCGGCCCCGCCAGCAGGATTCTGAAATCGGGAGTGAGCACGGAATCGGCGGCGGCATCCAGGGAGTAATGCGCCTCCAGAGCGCCGCTGCTCATGCCCAGCATCAATTCGTGTTTGCTCTTCGAAGGCGTCACCGAAACCGTGGTGCCGGGGCAGACTCGAATCTCGCCTCCGCGGGACAACGCCAGAACCGCCGTTTCGGAACCCGCGGTGACCGAAGCACCGGCCCCGATGCGGCTTCCGGCGAGCACCACCGTGCCCGGGCCGCCTGACACGGGCACAACCGCAGGTGCGGCCGCCGAGGTCAGCGTGGGCGCAGCGAGTGGCGGCAGAGCGGCGCCGTGGCCGGGCTTCGCGTCGGAACTCGCATCACCATTCGAATCCCCGGGCGGCTTCAGGCGGATCATAAGGCGATTTCCGGCTGCGTCCCAGGTGTAGCCGTAGGGCCCGGACAAATCCACAACAATGCGCGTCACCGGAGGCTCTCGCCGGTATTGTTCCGTGCGGATCGCCGCGATTCCTTCCTCCTTTACAAGAACATGCTTCTGCACCTGGCCCAATCGCGCGTAGGGCAGATCGACCACCAAGCGCGCCGGTGCGTCGAGGGTCTGGATCACGGGCACGATGGGGTGGGTGGCCAGAATTTCAAGAGCGGGAACGCCGTGTTCATGCACAATCTGCACGCTGTTCACCAGCGCTATGGAAGATGCGGCCGCGGCAGAACCTTGGCTGGCGGCGCTGCGCTCAGAGTTTTGCGCGAGGGCCCCGGAAGGCGCAATCAGCGCCGTCGAGGCTATCGCTGCGATCAGCGCCAAGCGCGCAAACTGGCTGGGGGATGGGGGCAAGAACACTCCTGGAGGCAAGCACTAGAGCTTATGAACTGAACATACCACTCGGAGCGGGAGGGGTGAAAGCCAGGGGTCAGGGGCCAGCAGCCAGCGGCCTAGTAGCTCAAGCTTCCGGAAGGAACTCGTACTCCTCGATCACGGCGGCGACGGCAATCCGGCCATCGCCGGCGCCGTTTTCCACGCGGACCACGCGTCCTTTACATTGCACACGGATGCTCTCGGTAAGAGTGATCTCTGGAGGCAGCGTAAGAGTAAATCCGATGGGTGATCCCTGCGCGACGGCGGAATCCACGTAGAAGCAAATGCCGCGGGCACTTACGTCGCGGATGTGGGCCGCCTCGAGCTGTGCGGAATTCCCGTCGCGATTCACGGCAACGGGGATGCGGAGCGCGAAGCGTCGTGCCGCCCGTTTCTCCTGGGCCTCAGCCATGCACATCTCCAATTCAGGTCGTAGTGAAAGCTATGCCATAATGAGCAAAGACTGCGGCAGGGTCAATACCACGATCGTGCGAAGCATGGCCCGTTCAGGGGGGAATTCTTCGCGGCAGTTGGCCGGTGAGAGGTTTATTTCTGGTCTTCGTACTCGACAACTACGATTCTTTTACTTACAACCTGGTCCAGTATCTGGGCGAACTGGGAGCCACGGTGGAGGTGCGCCGCAACGATCAGGTTACGGTCGCTCAAGTGGAAAAGATGAGGCCGGAGCGAATCGTGATTTCTCCCGGACCTTGTACGCCGCATGAGGCCGGCATCAGCATTGACTTGATTCGGCGCTTTGCCGGGAAAGCTCCGGTGCTGGGGGTCTGCCTGGGACATCAGGCGATTGGCGAGGCTTTCGGCGGGCGCGTCGTGCGGGCAGGGCACGTGATGCACGGCAAAACCAGCGCCGTGATGCACGACAACAAGAGTATTTTTCAGGGCCTGCCGATGCCGATGACGGCCACGCGCTATCACTCACTCATCGTCGAGGAGAAAGACCTGCCAGCGGATTTGGAAGTCAGCGCATGGACCAACGAAAAAGACGGCACCCGGACGATTATGGGTTTGCGCCACCGGCAGTATCCCGTGGAAGGAGTGCAGTTTCATCCGGAGAGCGTGCTGACGGACGCGGGGAAGAATCTGGTGGCTAACTTTTTGAACCAGGGGCCAGGGGTCAGGGGTTAGGGGTCAGGAGTTAGTCTTTTGTTTCATTTTCGGGAATATCCACATGACCTTGTGACATTCGTCACAGCATTTTCTTTGTCTTTTACACGAGAATTGCCCAGGTGCCATGTGTCCCTATCCGCGTCGTGCAGTCTTATCGGGACTTGATCGCCTGGAAGAAGTCGATGGCGCTTGTGACAGAGGTATACCTCCGCACTCGAGGATTTCCTGCCGCCGAAGTCTATGGCCTGACTTCCCAGCTGCGCCGGGCGGCGGTCTCGATTCCCAGCAATATCGCTGAGGGTCATGGCAGAAAGTCGACTGGGGAATTCAAGCAGTTTCTCGGGCATGCACGCGGCTCGCTCTCGGAGTGGAAACTCAAATCTTGATTGCTCGAGATCTTTGCTATTTGAACTCAGACCAGACTGACAAGTTGCTTTCGAGCACCACTGAGATAGGTCGAATCATCAACGGCCTGCTAGTTTCCCTGGATCGCCGAAAGTAGCAGGCTGAGCTTCGTCGCGATTTGAGCAAATCCCTAATCCCTAATCCCTAGCCCCCGACCCCTAGCCCCTGTTCCTAGCCATCTCCACGGCCCGCAGCAGCGCCTGAGCCTTATTCATCGACTCCTCAAACTCGCTGGCGGGATTTGAATCGGCCACGATTCCCGCCCCCGCCTGCAGGTAGGCGTGCTTGCCCTGCATGAGCAGCGTGCGTATACCGATGCAGGAATCCAGATTGCCCGCGAAGTCGGCATAGAGCACCGAACCGCCGTAGATGCCGCGGCGCGTGGGCTCCAGCTCTTCGATGATCTGCATCGCCCGAACCTTGGGTGCACCGCTGAGGGTTCCCGCCGGGAAGCAAGCGGCGAAGGCGTCGAGCGCGTCGAGATCCTTGCGCAGCGTACCTTCCAGCGCCGATACCAGATGCATCACGTGGGAATAGCGCTCCACGTACATCAGGTCTTTGACTTTGACCGAGCCATATTCACTCACGCGCCCCAGATCGTTGCGGCCGAGGTCAACCAGCATGACGTGCTCGGCGCGTTCTTTTTCGTCATTCCGCATCTGCTGTTCGAGGCGCGCGTCTTCGGCTTCGTCGCGTCCGCGGGGATGCGTGCCCGCGATCGGGCGATACTCCAGCTTGCGTCCGGTGACGCGCACGAGCATCTCTGGAGAAGAACCGAGAATGTGGGTGCCGTCCATGCGAAGAAAATATAGGTACGGCGAGGGATTCACCTGGCGCAGCGCCCGGTAGAGATCAAAAGGCGCAACCTCCGGCTTGAAATCGAGCCGTTGCGAGAGCACCACCTGGAAGATGTCTCCGGCGGCAATGTATTCCTTGCAGCGCTCCACGCTACGCAGGAAATGATCGCGGCTGGTACCGGAATGAATCTTGGGCTTCGCCGCTTTGGCGGTCGTCGATTTGGTATTGGTGGTCTTGCGCCACAAGCCCGGACGCAGCCCCGACGCCAGTTTTCTCTCAATCGCGGCAATGTCGCGGACCGCGCGATCGTAAGCCTGCCGCGCACTTTCGCGCGAAACATCGGCGGCAGCCATGATGTGAATCTGATGGCGCAAATGATCAAAAGCCAGCAGGCGATCAAAAAACATCAGTTCGGCGTCGGGTAATCCGAGATCATCCTTCGCGTGCTCGCCAATGTTTTCCAGCTGGCGGACGACGTCGTAAGCAAAGTATCCGACGGCCCCGGCCGTAAATGGAGGCAGTCCGGGCACTGCCGCAAGCTGGTGGGCGCGCAGCGTCTCTTTCACGACCTGAAAAACATTGCCTGGACGCTTTTCGGTGCGCCCGTTGCGTTCCACTTCGGCCTTGCCCCCGGAAGCCCGTATCCGCATGTAGGGCTTGGCTCCGAGAAAGGTGTAACGGCCGATCTGCTCGCCCCGCTCAATGGACTCGAGTAGGAATGCGTGCGGTTCTTTCTCGGCGATCGCGAGAAAGGCGGAAACGGGCGTGAGCAAGTCCGCCGACACGGACTTCACCACCGGCACCAGTGTGGCTTCCCGGGCGAGCCGGGAGAATTGTTTGAAATCCGGTAGCAGCATGCTTTAGCACCAACAGAACCCGGCATTCGCGGGGCTTTCATTATAGGGGAAGCGGCGAACTGGGATGTCGGCGGCCCGTAACGCACGACTCGCGGAGCCCCGAACGCCTCGTCCGGGGAGCAGCGCCCCAGGTCCATCGGTCTAGAGCAGCTGCGCCGCCTAGGCGGACGAGGGCGTCCGCCCCTCCACGGTCCGACCCTCATGGAATGACCGGCCATTACCTTAAGGCTCTTTCACTGCGAACTTTGGTCACCTTGCTGGGGTCGACGCTGGGGCTAGAATTAGAAGGTCCATAGACTGAATACTGAAGTAGCCTCAGAATCGTTATGCGTATGCGTCTGGGCGTCACCTTGTCGGCTGTGGTTTGCGGGTTGCTAAGCGCGCTTGGCGCCGTCGCCCAGAGCGCTCCGGCAGCTTGTCCGCCGACGACCGTGCCGGCCGCCGATCAGAACGCCTCCGTGGCAGCCGCTGCTCGAACCTCAAAGAGACCTGCCGCCCATGCCAAGCGAGTGATCGACGACGATGATCTGGAGCTGCACAAGAGTCCAATCCCGCGGCTCAGCCTGGAAGGCACCGATAACACCGCAGAAATCGTCGCTGCGGTCAAGAAATACAAGGAATCCCACACTCCGCAGCAGACTGAGGCAGCGTTCCGTGACTGGTTTAACGAGACCAATGACGTGCTGACCGCGGCCATCCGGGAGAGCAGCAACCTGCGCGACCTGAGGGAATCTAACATCAACAACAGCAACGACTTATGCCAGGATAGCGGCGATTGGGAACAGTGCCAGAGGCTGCGCCTGGCCGACGCCCGCGGCGCCCGCAGCGACCAGAACCGAATCCGCAACGACGGCTTCGTCACCGGGCGTATCCAACAGTCCTTCATGAGGATCCGCAACGACCTCATGATGATTGGGCTGCGCTACGAATGGTTCAAAATCCAGAACGCGAACGGAGTCGGCAGTTTCTGAGGTAACGCCCGCGAACCACCAATTCAATTGACGGAAGCTCTGTCGCCGTCCAAGATTAGAAAGCGAAATCCAACCAAACCGATGCGGATCAAGTTTTGGGGCGTACGTGGTTCTACGCCCACGCCACAAGCCGAGAATCTGCGCTACGGGGGCAACACCTCGTGCGTCGAGGTTCGCCTTGGAGAACGCATTTATATCTTCGATTGCGGTACCGGCTTCCGCGTGCTGGGCAACCAACTGAAGCACGAATTCGGCGACCGCCAGTTTCACGCCCACGTTTTCGTTTCACACTTTCATTGGGACCACATTCAGGGGATGCCGTTTTTCCGTCCCTTGTATGACAACCCCGGGGGACATTTCTCGTTTCACTCGTCAAGCCGCAACCGCAGCCTCAAGCAGGTGATGGCCGAGCAGATGGCCGCGCCTTACTTCCCGGTCAACCTCAACGAGATGAAAGCCAAGCAGGAGTTTTTCGATATCGAGAGCGGCAGCGTAAAGCTCGAAGACGGCGTCCAACTGCAAACGGCGTGGCTGAATCATCCGCAGGGGTCCATGGGATTCCGACTGGAAACCAAGGACGGCGTTCTGGTCTACGCCACCGACAACGAACCGGGCGATGCGGGATTCGATAAAGCCGTGCGCAAATTAGCCGCGGGCGCCGACGTGCTCATCTACGACGCGCAATATCTGCCCGAAGAATATGAAGCGCGGCGCCGCGGGTGGGGACACAGCCATTGGCGCGAGGCCGTCAACGTGGTCATGGAGAGCGGCGCGAAAGAACTTATCCTGTTTCATCACGACCCCGAACACACGGACGCCATCGTCGACAAAGTCGTGCAGGAAGCGCGAAATTATTATCCTAAAGTGCGCGCGGCGGCTGAGGGGATGGAAATCAAGCTGTAACGTTCTCGCAGCAATTGGAATAAGGCAGTCCTGCATCACGACATAACCCAGCGTCCGTCGCGATAGCGAATCACCGGCGGCAAGTCCTTCCCCGGCCACTTCATTAGCGTTCCAATCGCCAGCTTGCGCCACGGTTTCGCCAACGCGGGGATCTTTAGCACGCTCGCGCTCAGGGAACGAAACCCGCGCAGCAGGGATGCATCCGGCAACGCAGCAACTTCCTGCGCGAGAATTTCTTCGTGAATCGCGTGACATTCTTCGAGATTGCGCAGGCCGAGCGAGTCCGGATGCGAACGGAAACCGCCGATCAGGGCATCGACGGGATACAGCCTGGCGAAGCGGAAGAATCGCACCCACAGCTCAAAGTCGCTGGCGCTGCGCCGCGCATCATCCACGCGCGCACCGGCGCGGTCCCATAAGCTGCGCCGCCAGAACGTGGACTCCTGCTGAATATAGCGATTCACGCCGGCCAGAAATCGCATGCGCGACCACCGCCGCAGCCGCAGAGTTTCCACCGCCATGCCTTCATCGCTGAAGCCCGTGGGGCGCCCAGTAATCCATTCCACTTGCGGAAACTCGCGAAACACGCTGCCCACCACGAACAGCGAACCCGCATGCAGCAGGTCGGTCGCACTAATCCATCCCATTGCATCGCCCATCGTATCGCCAGATGTGCGCGCGAAGGCATTATTGATGGCGTCGTACATTCCGCGATCCGGCTCGCTGAACCATGCGTGCAACTGCGATTCATACTTGCGGATGATCTCGACGCTGCCATCGGTCGAGCCTCCGTCAGCAATCACATACTCCAGATTCGGATAGCCCTGGCTCAGCACGGAACGGATCGTGGCTTCGAGATAGCGCGCCGAATTGAACACCGGCGTGACCAGCGCGATCCTCGGCCATTCGCCGGAAGCCACCGCGGCATCGGTGACTGAGGACGATCGGACTGAAGGCGACTGGGTGGAAGCTGCGTTGTCCGCATCCGAATTGTTCGTGGGCGAAGCTACCAAGGCGTGGCATCTCCCGCCGCGGCGATTATGTTTTCCGAATCAAAATGGGGTCGCGGTTGCAGCGCAACCGGCGACCCGGTGGCGGGATCGAAGCAGAACATTCGATATCCCTGCTGCCCCAGCCAGCCGAGCACTTCGCCGCTGCTTGTGCCCTGATGCTGCAGCGAGCGATCGGAAAGCTCGAGGAGCAGCACCGGCTTGAACTGCCGCAAAGTTTCCACCGCGCCTCGCAGCGCAGCCATCTCGGCGCCTTCAATGTCCATTTTGATCACGTCCACCCGCGCCAGCCCCTCGCCATAGACGACATCGTCGAGCCGATCCGCCTGCACGCGCTCGCGATGATCGAGCGGAGTATCGTAGCCGAACGCTCCCAGCGTGTTGTGCCCCGATTTCCCCAGGGGTGCGACCGACAACTCCACGTCCGACGAGCGATCGGAAACTGCCTTGAGTATGGTGATCACATTGGTCAGCAAATTCAGTTTCACATTTTTCTGTAGAATCTCGAACTCGCGGCCGCTAGGCTCAAGCGCGAGCACCTTGCCCCGCGGACCAACCCGGCGCGCGGCAAATATGGAATAGAGTCCCATATTCGCACCGGCATCGATGAACGTCATGCCCGGTTTGAGAATCCGTTGCAGCAAAAAAAATTCATTGGGCTCATACCGCCCGGTGACGAACACCGAACGGCTGGTCTCGTTGCCGGGATAGAGGAATAGCTTTGAGTTATCCAGCCACGAGACGGCGAATGGCTGCCGCAGCAACGGCCACAGCTCTCTGCGGACGCGGCTCGCATTATCGGCACGCTGGCCCGAGCCCAGCACCCAGCCCGGAAAAAGCTGCACGACCGGCTTCGCCGCCAGGCGAGGTCCCAGCCAGCCGCTGAGGCTCATGTTTGCCACAAGTGTTTAGTCCTTAGTCCTGAAGCAGCGACACAAGACTTGAATTCTTCAGCTCGTTTCGCGAAGCCACAAAAACGCATCGCAACGGATGCCCGTCGCGCACGCACGCCAGATCGTTCGTCCACGCAAAACGAAAATCTTCATGCGCCGGCGGCGTTACCGGAGCATACACGTGTTCAAACCCCGCGCGGTTCAGACCCAAAACAACATAGTGCGGCGTCGGGCGCCCGGCAAGACCGGCCATGGCCTGATTGAAGTCAGTGCTTTCGTCCTCAATGCGCACAACCGGCAACGTGTGATCGCTCACCATGGTTTCCAGCAGCAACAAATCTCCGGAGACCGCAGCCATATTGCGAATGGACTGCAACGGATTCTCCAGGTGATACAGCAGCCCATAAGAAAACACAATGTCGAAGCGTCCGAAACGTGACAGGTCCTGCTCCACGTCGCCCACATGAGCTTCAAGTTGCGGATAACGCGTGCGCAAATTTTCGATATTTTGCGCGCGCCCATCGACGCACACCACCGTGCAGCCCATCTGCTGCAGGCGAATACCCAGATGTCCCACGCCACAACCCAGGTCGAGCGCGCGTTTGCCCTTCAGCGGCAGCCCCAGCGATTCCAGATGATTCATGCGGGCCGCGTTGAGGGCCAGTGCCTCAGGCGTATCGAAAACCTGTACGCCGCCGCGCTTGCGCACGTCTTCACTCTCGTACCGGCGCCGCTTGACCTGCACGGGATACGGAAGTTGTTCCGGCAGCAGTACCGCCGGCTTTCCGCCGGTCTTGTCATCGCGCTTGCCAATAATTTTCTGCAAAATGCTCATGAGGCACCGCGGCCGCGCTTGGAATCGCTCGCTTCGCGCAACGGCGCGGCACTCGTTGTTGCTGGTGGACCATGACCGAAGATCGCTCGCTTCACCAACTTCGCCATGCCCACCGGCCGCGACGTGTGCCGCTTGAAACTTTTCCAGAGATGTCGCGGGTTGCTCATGATCGCTCGCGGCGTGACTTTATTGGTGGCATCGTCAATCGTGTACACGTAGCGCCACGACAAGCCTTCCTCAAAGTCCGCGGGATTTTGCTCGCAGGTGAGGCGGCAATTCAAGATGGCTTCTTCGCTCGCCATCATCTCAGTTTTGCCTGGGCCGTAAGTGGTATGCGAGTAGTCGTGATTCTGATGAATCGCGGTCACTACGGCGGTAGCGTCGAGCACCGGCGCGCCCAACGACCGCGCTTTCCAGAGCAGCCAGTTATCCCACCAGAAGCGGCCGATGGCGAGTGGCGGCATCGCGGGATACAGTCCACGGGAGAATGCAAAGTAGTCGATGTTGCGGGCGATTTGCAGCCGGCCTTTCGCGCGCGCCGATTCTTTCAGTTGTGCCACCCAGTTCGTTTCGAAACGCAGCGGCTCGGTAATGTCCAAGTCGATGCGTCGGCCAACCATCAGGAAGCGTGCACTCCACGCCGCGACGCGGGATACGGCTGCGATGAAATCATCAAAGAGGATGATGTCGGCATTCACATAACACAGCCACGGACTGCGCGCGAGCCCCTGCGCCTGCGAGAACAGATCGCTCACCAGCGGCGTGCCCCACTGATTCTTCTGCACCGCAGAAACGTACTGCACTCCCAACTCCCCCGCGACTTGCGCCGTGCCTTCGTCGGCGCCGAAAAGAATCACATCGGGCCGCGGATTCATGCGAGTCCAGCTGGCAATGGCGTTGCGCTGAATCACCGCGATGTGCCCGCGAAAAGCTTTGGGGATGGCGAAGATGGTCAGCGGAGCTGCCGCGCTCATACGAACCCTTCCCCAATGCCGAGGCCGAGGTAATCCACGCCGGGGGTGTCATGCAGAAACTTCACCGCACGCCAGCAATCGATCACGGTGCGAGGATCGCCGCTGCGCACCCATTGCGCACCGGGAATCGCGCTGAACTCCGGCCACGATGTGGCCAGTACCACCAGGTCGGACTTGGAAATGCATTCGATAGCGGTCGCCGCAAAGCTTACGTTGACAATCGCTGCGGGCGCGGAAACTTTTCCATATGCTGGATCGAACGCCAACACTTTCATGCCGCGGCTCGCCAGTTCTTTCGTCAGCAGGAATCCTACGGCTTCTTCCACTACGTCGGTGCCAGCTTTGTAGGTTAAGCCGAGAATGCCTACCGTCCCCTGCTTGCGGTTTTGCACGCGGTGTTGAACGAGATCGGCGAGCCAGATTCCCTGCAACCGGTTAAAGCGGTCGACGGTCTGCGCCAGGTCGGGCGGAACGCCCAGTTGTTGCGCCAGTTGCACCAGAGCAAGATTATCCCGCGGAAAACACGGCCCGCCGTAGCTCACCGCGCCTTTCAGATATTTCGCGCCGATGCGGGTATCGAGACCGAGCGCCGAAGTGATCACATCGACATTCGCGCCGGGCAAGCGTTCGCAAATGCGCGCCAGCATGTTCGCGTAGCTGATCTTTGTCGTGACGTAAGTATTCACCGCAAGTTTGGTGACTTCGGCATTCACAAATGCCATGCGCGCCACCGACGGCTTGTTCTCGCACACCTGTGCGTAGAGCGCCTGCAGCAGATCGCCGGCGCGCGCGTCCGATTCCCCGATCAGCAGCATGTCAGGATTCAGAAAGTCGCGGATCACGCTGCCCAGGGCGATAAACTCTGGGCTATAGCACAGGCCAAAGTCCGCGCTCATTTTCTTGCCGCTGGCTTTCTCGAGCATCTCGCGCACCGGGCCGCCGGTGGTGCCGGGCATGACCGTGCTGGTCAAACACACGAGGTGATATTCACTCTTCTTCGCCAGCGCGCGGCCAATCGCCTGGCATACCGGCTCGACGTAGCGCAGCGAAAATCCTCCGGCCGGATCGCTGGGCGTCGAGACCACGATAAAAGTGATCTGCGTATCGCGCACTGCGACTTCAATATCGGCTGTTGCGGTCAGCCGTCCTTCACTCTGCGCCAGCATTTCTGCGAGGCCGGGTTCGTGTACTGGAGGCTGGCCCTGGTTGATCGCTTCCACCTTGCGCGAATCCCGATCCACGCCGATTACGGTGAGTCCGCGCGCGGCCAGGCACGCCGCCAGCGGCGACCCCAGTTTTCCCAGCCCGATCACAGATGCTTTCATCATTGATAATTTGTCGGCGGTTTTACCGCTCGTTCTATCTCGCGCGTCGACTCAAACCTAACTCCGAAATCTTCCTTCCGTTGGGCACGAGCGAACCTCAGCGGCTAAAAGCCGCCGCCCTGTCGGCACTTTGCGGCACGGCTGAAGCCGTGCCCTTCCCAAACCCATTTCCTTGTCGAACTACACGTAGCGACGTCGCCCGTCCTGTCACGCGCATTCAACTCGCCTCGGCCGTCAGGCACAAGTGCCAGCCGAAGTTCCGCTCCATCCAGCGGTACAGGCCGGGAGGAGTCCAACTCCACGGCCAATCCTTCACATACTCATACTTGACGTATTCGGCGATGCGGTAAGGAAAAATGTGGTCGACGAAAATATCTGTCAGGTGAAACCCCGAATGCTCGATCAGCGCGCGTCCCTCGCTGCGAGTGTAGGAATACGTTACCGGGCATCCGGTCTGCGCTTCGGAATGTTTGGCGATCAATTCTTTTAGTTTCCAGAATTGTCCCTTGCCGTATCCCATCAGAATCCAGAACACTTTCCACGACGGCCGGTAATACACCATGATCTTCACCGTCGTTTTCTCCGGTCCCCCAGGCCGCGCGTACTGCCGCATCTGGTCGACCACCCGCTCAGGATGCGGCGTGTGGTGGATCACGCCGAAAGAATAAATAAGATCGTAAGGCTCGACCGGCACAAATGACGCGAGTTCCTCGGCGCTGCCATTGTAGAAGCGGACTTGATGACTCAACCCAAAAACTTCCACGCGTTTGCGCGCCACCTCGATCGACTGCGACGACAAATCAACCGCCGTGACTTGCGCCCCGTGCCGCGCGAAGTTGACGGTATCGGTGCCAATGCCGCATCCGATCTCGAGCACGCGCTTGCCGCGCCAGCGCTCAAAGTCTGCAAACCGCGGAATGTGTGGCTCGACAAAATATTTGCGCGCCTCCACCTCGTCGAAATATTCCCGCGTCCCCACCGGCTTGGGCGAATGCCGGATGTTGCACGGCCGCTGGTCCCAGTAACTGCGAACCTGTTCGACGGTTACCTGGGAAAAATCAGACATGGGCGTTGTCAGTCATCGTAATCCTGCCGGTAATTGTCAGTCGTTAATTGTCAGTCGTTTATTGTCAGTCGTTAATCGTCAGGCGTTGGCGAGCGCCGCGCCTAGACGCAGCCTGCCGAATGAAATCACTGACTAGGAACTTCGAGTCTATCGAAGTAACAACCGCAGCGGCAAGCGCCGGCTCGCCAAGTCAAGTCAGGCTGCGACTGAAGCGTTCCTTTGTGAACAGATTCTTCAGCCTCGTCCCGTTACACTGTCTTAATACTCAGGCCTTCAAAGGGAAAGCTTCACTGATTCGCTTAGCCATAGAGAACTCCCGATTGAAGGATCGCCCTCCACTTCGGTGGATTGAAAGGAAAGTCTAAGTTGAGGTCTCGTTGGATCAAGATTGGCGGATTGCTGACCCTGGTTTTAATCGGCGGCGCCGCTATGCTTATGGTCAGCCGCTGGCCGTTCACGCGCGATAATATCGTAACGGCGCTGCAGAAAAAGTTCTCTAGCACCGTCGAAGTGAAGACGTTCCGCGAGACATATTTCACGCCCGGGTGCATCGCCGAAGGAGTGACATTCCGCCGCAACAGTGATCCCAGCGCTCCGCCGATCGCCACTATCGGAAAGCTCACCATCCAGGGCGCTTACTGGGAGTTTTTCACCACTCCCAGCCATGTTCGACAGGTCAGGGTCGAAGGTCTGCATATATTCGCGTCACCTGGCAGTGAACGGATCGGGGACGCCGCGCAACCTGCCGGCAGCCCGAAACAGTCCGCGTTGATTATCGACCAAATCATCGCGAACGGAGCCGTGCTCGAGTTTGCCTCCAGCGAACCCGGAACAGAACCTCTCAAGTTTGAAATTCACGAATTGACGCTGAACTCTGTGGCCGATGACCGGCCGTTGTCGTTCCACGTCGCGCTGCTGAATCCGAAGCCTCGTGGAGAAATTCGCGCCGATGGGCATTTCGGCCCCCTGCAACCGCAGAACTTCGGCCAAACCCCTCTTTCCGCTACTTATACGTTTCAAGGGGTGAACCTGGGTGTTTTTCCGGGCATCGGAGGAACACTCGCCTCCGCCGGCAAATTCAACGGCGTGCTCGAACGCATCGAGATCGAAGGCAGCACCGACACGCCCGATTTCCAGATAACGCGGAGCCGTCATGCCGTGCCGCTGAAAACGCAATTCCAGGGGACTGTGAACGGGATGAATGGAGACGTCTCCTTGCAGTCGGTGCGGGTGCAACTTGAGCGGACCTCGGTTGTCTCGCACCTCGAAGTGGCAACGAAAGCAGCCTCGGATGGTAAGACCATTTCGCTGGACGCCACCGAACAGCAGGGCCGCATACAGGACTGGTTACGGCTCCTCGCCAAGGCGGATCCTCCTGCTTTTACCGGAGCGATGAACTTCAGAGTGCAAGTCCAGGTTCCTCCTGGGAAGCAAAGCTTCATTGAACGAGTGAATCTGCTGGGAGACTTTGGAATCGATGCGGCGAGTTTCAAACCGACGACACAGGAAAAAGTTGACAACCTCAGTCAGTTGGCTCAGGGCGAGAAGAAAAACGACGATCCGGCGAGCGTGGTTGAAAATCTGAAGGGACATGTCGCGCTGAACCACGCGATCGCAACGTTCTCAACTCTCTCGTTCGGCGTTCCCGGGGCGCTGGCTCGTGTGCATGGCACCTACGGCCTGCTGACGGAGCAGCTTAACCTTCACGGCACCCTGCAGGTTGATAACAAGCTCTCGAAGGGATCGACGGGAGTGAAATCAGTTCTGCTTAAATCTGTGGAGCCATTTTTCAAAAAGAAAAAAGCCGGGGAGATCGTGCCCATCAAGATCGGCGGAACCTTCAGCCACCCATCGTATGGACTCGATGTGAAGCCGTAGTCAGACCCACACTCGCCACGCCCCTCCCTTGCTTCTCCCCCGCTCCCCCTCATATACTTCTGAACGTTTGCCCGCCCACCCCGGGAACGCATCCCGGCGCCGGCTCGCATCCGCGATGCCATTATTCCGGAGACTTTATTTATGAGTACTGTGACCGCTCCACCGCAGTCCGCCAACGAAGCCAATCCCTGGGAATCACAACGGGCGCGCTTCGACCTGGCCGCCCAGAAACTCAACCTCGATGAGGGACTGTGGCGGGTCCTGCGCTATCCCAACCGCGAGCTCATCGTGCACATCCCCGTCTCCATGGACGACGGCCATCTCGAAGTTTTCACCGGCTTCCGCGTGCAGCACTCGATCGCGCGCGGTCCCAGCAAGGGCGGCATCCGCTACGCGCCCGACGTCACGCTCGACGAAGTCCGCGCCCTCGCCGCCTGGATGACCTGGAAATGTGCCGTGGTCAACATTCCCTTCGGCGGCGCGAAAGGCGGCGTCATCTGCGATCCCCACAAAATGTCCATGGGCGAACTCGAGCGCATGACCCGCCGCTACACCGCCGAGCTGATCGAATTCATCGGCCCCGAAAAAGATGTCCCCGCGCCCGACGTCAACACCAACGAACAAACCATGGCGTGGATGATGGACACCTATTCCATGCACATGCGCCAGACCGTCACGGCCGTGGTGACCGGCAAGCCCATCAACATTGGGGGCTCGCGCGGCCGCCGCGAAGCCACCGGACGCGGCATCATGATCGTCTGCGACGAGGCCATCCGCAAACTCGGTCTGCAGCGCGAGCGCAGCCGTGTCATCGTGCAAGGCTTCGGCAACGTCGGCTCGAACGCCGCGCTGCTGATGCATGAGGCCGGCTACAAAGTCATCGGCATTGCGGAAGTCGGCGGCGGATTGCTCAACACCAACGGCATCGACCTGAAGGCGCTCACCGAGTTCCGCCAGAAAAACGGAACCGTCCACGGCTTCCCCGGAGCCGAGAAGGCCGCCACCGAGGATCTGCTCACCACCGAGTGCGAAATTCTGATTCCCGCCGCCACAGAGAATGTCATCACCAGCCGCAACGTAAATCGCGTGAAGTGCCGCATCCTCGCCGAGGGCGCCAACGGCCCCACCACCTCCGCCGCGGATGATGTCCTCACCGACAAGGGAGTGTTCGTCATCCCTGACATTCTCGCCAACGCCGGCGGCGTAACCACTTCGTATTTCGAGTGGGTGCAGGACCGCCAGGGCTATTTCTGGAAAGAGTCGGTGGTCAACGAGCAACTGGAGAGCATCATGGTATCGTCGTTTGAAGATGTGGTCCGTTATGCGGAAACGCACAAGGTCAACAACCGCATCGCGGCCTATATGCTGGCCATCGACCGCGTAGCCTACACGATTCGCCAGCGCGGAATTTATGCGTAGCTGGCCAAGATCATCAGACCGGGTGCCCCATTTCTCGCGCGCTTTTTGCGCGAGAAATGGGCCTCTTTCCACGAAGAATTTCAAGGAGAACCGAATGAAGCCAATTGAAAAGAAGTTACTGGCACAGATTGCAGTTTTAATCTTTGCCCTGTCGCTGGTTGGCAGCACATCCGCGCAAACGAACGAACCGGGAAGCAAACCCGAGATCGCCGCCGCCTCCGGCATGCAGGCCGCTCCGCCGATGGGCGCGCCCTCCAAGGCCGACAAGCTCGACATCAATACGGCGACCAAAGATCAACTCAAATCCCTGCCGGGAATCGGCGATGCCTATTCGCAGAAGATCATCGACGGTCGTCCCTACCGCACCAAGCTCGACCTGGTGCAGAAGAAAATCATCCCGCAGGCCACCTACGACAAGTGTAAGGACCTGATCATCGCCAAACAGGCGAAGCCCGGAGCGATGGCGCCCGCACCAAAATAGGGAACCAAACTTCTTCACCAAGGAGTCACGGAGAAAACCAAGAATTGTTTTGTATTCTCCGTGCCTCTGTGTCTCCGTGGTGAAAGTCGTTGTCTTTACCCCGTCCTATTCGTCACATTGCGTTCCCCACTGCCGTGGAGGATAATCAACCTAGTCTTCCGGCTGATCCCCGGAACCGTCCCGCGCAGTGAACCTGCCCAATTCCATCACGCTGATCCGCATCCTCAGCATCCCTCTGCTGATCTGGATTATTTCCAGCAGCCGCTTCAGCAGCCAGAATGGCGAAAAGGAATTGCTGGCCTCGGCTGTGTTCATCGCCGCCGCCACCACCGACGGCATTGACGGTTACCTGGCACGCAAGCGCGGACAGATCACGACCACCGGAATTCTGCTCGATCCGCTGGCCGACAAACTTCTGATCGCGGCGATGTTTGTCACGCTCGTGCAATTCAATCCCAGCCTGGTTCCGGCGTGGGTCGCGGTGATCATCATCGGCCGCGAATTCCTGGTGAGCGGCCTGCGCTCCATTGCTGCCTCGGAAGGTTTCACGATTGAAGCCAGTGAACTCGGCAAGTTCAAAATGGTGGTGCAGATCGTTTCCGCGGTCGCGGTCATTCTCGATCACCGCTGGCCAGTGTGGCCGGTTTACGGTCCGTATGTTTTTCCCATTCACTGGATTGCCTTCGTAGCAATCTGGTTTATGGTGTGCGTTTCGCTGGTGTCGGCCATCGACTACTTTGTTGCATTCTGGTCGAAGATCGACCAGCGCGTGGTGAAGCGCCGCCGCCGCGCCTTCATCCTCAGCCGGCGCAGAAAGCCCGTGCCGCCGCCCCAGGCTGACCGCGATGTCGCCGCTACCCCCTAATTCGCCCGCTGTCTCCATCGAGTCTTCCGCCTCTGGCGCAGAAATGCCCGGCCAGGAATTTTCTGCTGCCGAGCGAACTCAGTTACTCTCCCTCGCTCACCAGGCGATCCTGTCTGCGCTCGAGCAACGGGACCTCCCGCTCGACCCGCCGACGGCTCATCTCGCCGAACTGCGCGGCGTATTCACTTCGCTTTACCTGCGAGGAGCGTTGCGCGGCTGCGTGGGATACGTGTCTCCTACCACTTCGCTTTATCGCGCCGTGGCGGAAACCGCTTGCGCCGCCGCCTTCGAAGACAATCGCTTCGATCCCGTAAAACTCGACGAGGCCCCCAGCCTGCAGATTGAACTGAGCGTCCTCTCGCCCCCGCGCCCCATCCTTGCCGACGCTATTGAGATAGGCCGTCACGGTCTGCTGATCAGCGCCGCCGGACGCCGCGGGCTCCTCCTGCCTCAGGTTCCGGTCGAGCGTGGCTGGAACCGCATCACGTTCCTCGAACAGACCTGCCGCAAAGCCGGGCTCCCCCCCGATTCCTGGCAAAAAGAAGCAACCCTCGAAGCCTTCACCGCAGAAGTGTTCGGGGAGAGCAGTGGCTAGGGACAAGGGGCTAACAAGGGGTTAGGGGCCAGGGACTGGCGTCGACGACAGTGGCTAATGGTCAGTGCCGCCGCCGCGAAAGCTGCCCTAAGAAAGAAAAACCGGAAACGGTTTCCCGTTCCCGGCTGTTTGAATGGGTCCTAACTGGCAAGTGACCCCTGATCCCTGGCCCCTGCTATTGCACCTGGTCCACTTCCACACCGTCGCCGGCGTACACATCTTCCAGCGCGAAAATAATCATTCCGGTTGAGGTCGTCGGAGTCACGCTGAGGATCAGGATTTCACCCACGGAACGCCGCGGCAAATCGCGTACGTGAATCACCGGGCCGTTCGATTTGGTAAACATGTGCGGGTCCACCGAAGGAGTTTTCAGTTGTGAATCTTCGGCGAGCGCCGCCTTGAATGAGAGTGAATCCACGGGATCTTTCAGGTCGGCGTCGTAGGACCGCACCGCCCGGAAATAATCCCCCACTTTCACGCCCTGGTTGGCTCCCACATTCATGTAGACCTTGTGGCCCGTTCCCAGCTCGGAATCGAAATCCTTGCCCATCACGATGCGGCCCGAAAGCTTGTTGCTGGCCGGCAGGAAGCGGTCGAACTTGATCGGTCCACGGAAGTTGAAGGTCGCTTTTTCCGTGAACGGAATCGCCGTGTCGCCGGGATTGATGCCATCGCAGGAGTACTCGATCTGTCCGATCGAGGTTCGGCTGCGCGTGTCGATGATGCGCACCCGCCCGACTTCCTCGTAGGGCTGTCCGGTTTCCTTCAGCAGTTTCTTCTGCCCGGGAAAAATCTCGTACTCGTTAACATCGCGCAGGGCGCGCACGATCTCATATTCGGCGCCCAGGCTGTATCCCGATCCCTGGAGATACACCATGTCGCCCTTGGCAAACTTCGTGGTCGTGGGCGTTTCCAGGCCACCGGAGATGAAGTTGGCATCCGGCAGCGTCCGCTTGCTGATAAAACCCGCGCAATACACGTCCGCGTAGGTGGGCGTGGGCACGCGCTCAATGGGAAAGCTCGTCGCCGTCGGGACAGTTCCCTGCGGGGCGTCGGTGGCGCTGCTATCGCTGCCCGATTGGGCCCAGGCGGCAGTAGTGATGAGCAGCACTAACAGTAATGTTTTCTTCATGTTACCTCCGGAACGACGCCTTCAGCGCGCCTGCTCCTAGTTGCCAGTCTCGTTAAGTGCCAGAAAGGAAAGGCCTCAGCGGAAGGTAACAACAGGGTAAGGGTGGGTCAAGGTTACGACGGTGTTAGCCAATTCGGGGCGAAAGTTTTTGGCCTCTACTGCGAATCGGTTGTTGCATATGTAATTAAGCCCCTGTAATAATTCGCCGTCATAATTCGTGTACATTCAACAAGCTCCATGATCTCTTCCCCAACCGCCTTTACACCTCGATTGCTTCCTCTGCGGCTGCCGCGGGTTTGTGTGGCTGTTATCGGTTCTGACCCCGCGGAAATGGTGGAAAAGGCGGAGGCGTTGGTGCGAGATAACTCCTTTCTTGAGTTCAGATTGGACTACCTTTCGAAGCCCACCCTGGCGCTTCCCAGACTGAAGCGCTTCATCGAATCCCATCCCGGAACAGTAGTCATCGCCACCTGCCGGCGCGTGGCCAACGGAGGCAAGTTCCACGGCTCCATGGCGTCGCAGCTCGAGGTTTTGTCGAAAGCCGCTGCCGCTGGGTGCCAGATGATCGATATCGACCTGCAGACGGCCAGCCAGTGCAAGCCCGGGCAGTTGCAGAAGCTGCGCGGCCGCGCCGCTATGATCTTGTCTTTCCACGACTTCCGCGGCACTAAGAAGCTCGACGAGACGCTGGAAAAGATGCTGCCGATTCCCGCCGATTTCTACAAGATCGCCAGCACCGCTACCACCCTCTCGGACAACGTCACCATGATCAAATTCCTGTCCCGGGAGAGCGACAAGCACTCCATGGTCTGTATGAGTATGGGAGAACAGGGGTTTATCAGCCGCGTGCTGGGAGTGCGGGCAGGCAGCGTCTTCACCTTTGCCTCGGCCATCGCCGGCGAGGAAACTGCTCCGGGGCAGGTCACCGCGCAGGAACTGCGCAATATGTACCGTATCGAGCAAGTAGACCCTGCCACGCGCGTTTACGGCGTGGCTGGAGACCCGGTCGCGCATTCGCTGTCTCCCGCCATTATGAACGCGGCCTTCCGGCGGGAGAACGTCAACGCCGTGTATCTGGCCCTGCATGCCAAAACCATCAAAGACCTCATTACCTGCGTGCGGGAGATCCCGATTCACGGGCTCAGCGTCACCATGCCTTACAAGCAGGCGATTCTGCCCTACCTCGACAACACGGACACCCACACCACCAAGGTTGGAGCCTGCAACACGGTGGTGCGCGCGCAGGACGGGAAGCTCTATGGTTTCAACACGGATACGGCGGGTGTGGTACGTCCTTTGGAGCGGCGCCTGAGCACACTGGATGGGGCAAGAATTCTTGTCCTGGGAGCCGGCGGAGCGGCTCGCGCGGCGGTTTTCGGGTTGAAGGAGCGTGGTGCGGAGGTTTACATCCTGAACCGGAGCGCGGCTCCAGCGCAAAAACTGGCCCGGCAGGCCCGGGCACGGTCGATTAAACGCGCGGATATGAAGAAGTTAGCCTTCGACGTGATCATTAATGCGACTCCGGTCGGCATGGGAAACTCGCACGAAAGTCCACTGCAGGAGAAAGAGATCAATGCCCGCTATGTCTTTGATATGATTTATGATCCGGGCGAAACTCGCTTTCTGAAACTGGCCCGGGAGCGGGGCGCGCAGGTGATTCCGGGGATCGAAATGTTCGTGCAGCAGGCAGCCCGGCAGTTTGAGATCTGGACCGGGAAGCCGGCTCCGGGGGACGAAATGCTGCGAGTGGTGCTGCTGGCGCTGCAGGAGCGCGCGACCAAGGGCGCCGCCGCCAAATAAGCGCAATGCGATGCTCTTCGAAAGGAAATAGTTGCTTTTTACAAGGTTCCCGAAGTAATATGAAAGAGGAGGCTGAGATTGTAATTAGCCTTTAATTTAGTCCAGTACCGCCCGTCCAAACTTCCAAAGAGCTATTTCAACAGCTTGTTTTGACACGAGAGGTGGCTCGGTCCGCCTCCGTTCCCGGTTTCGGAGAGTTCAAATATGGCGTGGTACGCGTACTGCCTCACCGAGCATCAAACCCTCCCAAATGGAACCCGCACCCGCCGCCCTTTCCTGTTAGAGGGCGTTCAAGGGGTGAATGGAGCCGCAGTTCTGAGTTATCCCAGTGGCGAATTCGCGGTGATTGTGAGCGAGTTTGACCACACAGCCGGCGAACTCGATCAGAAGACCGCGATCGAGCACGCACGCGTTGTCAGTTCGTGTTTCCGCAACTCCACGGTACTTCCGTTCCGTTTTGGCACCGTTTTTGAGAGCGACGACGCACTACGGCAAGCGGTTCGTGTGAACCGGCGTGCTTTTGGGTTGAGCGTCGCCCGGCTGCGCGGAAAGTCTGAAATGCACATCAAGCTGGTGGTCCGCGACGGGTCGTTGCGGGAAGCCATGATTGACATCGAACTGCCGGACACGGTCGGCGGCGATTACCTGTCGAAATTGAAAGTGAAGGCTTCGCGCGAGCGCGAGCGCCAGACCAAAGCCCGGGCGCTTTCCGTGCAGGTACACAAGCTGTTCAACCCGCTGGAAGAAGAAGTGAGCTGCAAGAAGGTTGCGCCGGAAGGCATGCTCATCGACATCGCCCACCTGATCGACTCCAAGAGCGTGGAAAAATACCAGAACCGCTACACCACCGCCGCCAAGCAGTTGAAGAACTGCGAAGTAGCGATCAGCGGTCCGTGGCCGCCTTACCACTTTCTGCCGGGGAAGCTGCGCACTGTGGCCGGGAACAGCTAACCCGACGCAAAAGGCTTACGTATCACTATCTAACCCCTGACTGCCGTCAGGGGTTTGGTTTTTTGAGCTGAAGTTGCGAAAGAGCTGAAGAGAAGAGTCGAAAGCCCCACACTAGCGCAAAGGACGCGCTAGTGTGGGCCACCGAGACATTGGGGAGCTGAAGTCAGAAAGCCCCACTTCTCGCGCAAAGAGCGCGCGAGAAATGGGGCACCCTTACGCGTGGGTTACGCGCCAGAATTGCGGTCTGGATCAAACACTCCTCAATTGCCTCGAAGGGCGGTCATGGGGTTGATGCGGGAGGCTCGGCGGGCCGGAATGTATCCGGCAAGAAAAGCTACGGTGCTGAGGAGCACGATCATTCCTGCGAAAGTCGCTGGATCGGTGGGCGCGGTTCCGAACAGCAGTGAGGCAATCCCCCGGGCTACGGCAAATGACGCCACGGTTCCAATCGCAATCCCGAAGATCGCGAGCCGCAAGGTTTTGGCGATGATACCAGCCTGCACGCGCGCCGCAGTTGCGCCCAGGGCCATGCGGATACCGATCTCCTGAGTCTGGCGGGTCACCGAGTACGAAATGACTCCATAGATGCCCAGAGACGCCAGAACCACTCCCAGCACGGCAAAGGCGGCGACCAGCAAAACGAAGAAGCGGCGCGGCGAGACGGCATGATCGACAAGCTGCTGGATGGGGCGGAATTCAGTGGCGGGCTGGCCAGGATTGAGTGAACGCAGCGTTTTCATCACGCTGGAAGCCAGCGCATCCGGCGGAAGTTTGGTGCGCACGACTAACTCCGCTCCCTCCGGTTGGGCCTGCGTGGTGGGAACGTAGACTTCGGGACTGGAGCTGTCCTCCACGCTGCTTTCGCGCACATCCGCAATCACGCCCACGACGCGCGTAAAGCCTTGGCCAATGCCCTGTGCCAACTGACCCACCGGATCCACGCCCGGCCACTCGCGGCGCGCGGCAGCTTCGTTGATGATGATGACCGGTTCGCTCTTGCTCGTGTCTTGCCAGCTGAAGTCGCGTCCCTTGCGCAGGCGCATGCCCATGGCATTGAGGTAGCCGGGCGTTACGATGTAGACGAAAGCATCGTAGTTCTTCTCCTTGGACTCAACGATGCCTTTTGCCGCCAAACCCCAGCTGCGATTGCGATCCAGCGGAAGCATGTCGGCAACGCCGGCGGCTTCGATGCCGGGAAGGGCGGTTACCCGCCGCAAAATTTCCTGAAGAATGATCCCGCGGCGGGCAGGATCGCCTCCGTCGTCGTAGTCGATTTTGATGGCGGCGGCGTGATCCGGCTGAAAGCCTAGATCCACGTCGAGAACGCGGAGAAAACTTCGGAGCAGCAGGCCGGCGCCAATCAGCAGCACGCATGCCAATGCGACCTCGGAGATGACGAGCGTCGCGCGCACCCGCTCGTGCTTTCGCCCCTCACTCATTGCCGGGCCAGCATCTTTGAGAGATTCCTGGAGATTGCTTCGCGAAACTTTCAGTCCCGGAGCGATGCCAAACACGGCAGCGGCAAAAACCGTGATCAACACCGTCCAACCTAGAGCGGCAGCGTCGACTCTCACGCTGCTGAGCAACGGCAGGGCGATCGACCCCTGGTGAGCCAGATAAGAGGTCGTAGCATAGGCCAATCCCAGGCCAAGCAGAGCGCCGATGCCCGAAAGCATCAGGCTCTCGGTGAGGAGTTGGCGGATCAGCCGCGCTCGTCCGGCACCGAGCGCGGTGCGCATGGCAAATTCTTTACTGCGCGTGGCGGCGCGCGCCAGCAACAGGTTCGAAAGATTCACGCAGACGATGAGAAGAATGAGACCTACGGCACACCAAAGCACGATCAGCGACCTGCGCAGTTTGCCATTGACGTAATCCTTCAGAGTGGAAAGTGTCGTGAGCACATCCGTGTCCCAGTAAGGATGGCCATCCCCTTTGAGCTGCGGAAACAGGACATTGCACTCGGCCTGCGCTTGCGCCACGGTCACTTCCGGTTTGAGGCGGCCCACCACAGATACCATGTGCCCCCAGGTGCGAAAGTCTTCCATGGAGAAGGGTCGGAAAAAGTCCATCTTCGAGCCGGGTGCGAAAACCGCGCCGAAATCGAATGTGGCGGGAAGCACGCCGACCACCGTCACGAGATCCTGGTCGAGGCGAATGGATTGACCGACGATCGCCGGGTTCGCGTCAAACTGGCTTTGCCAGAAGGGATAGCTCAGGAGAACGGCTGGCCTTCCCCCTTTAACGGATTCGTCGGCAGCAAACAACCGCCCCAGTGCGGGCTGGATGCCCAGAGTCTGAAAAAAATTGCCCGCCACCCACACGAATGAAACGGGTTTAGGCTCGCCCCGGCCGATCAATTTGGTTTCGGAGAGGGAGTAGTACGGTACGAAAGCGGTCAACTCCTTAAAAGATTGGTTGCTGCGCTGGTAGGCCTCGTACGCGGGAATCTGATAGGTTGTGTCGGATAGGCCGCCGGAGCCGTTGTTTCCCGCGAACCACGCCAGTTGCTGCGGATCGCGAAAGGGCAGCGGACGCAGCAGGATAGTGTTCACCACACTAAAGACAGCGACGTTGGCGCCGATGCCTAAGGCGAGAATCAGCACTGCGACCAAGGCGAACCCGGGGTTCCGGCGGAAGGTACGGAATGCGTAACGCGCGTCCTGCGCCAGAATATCCCGTGCCAGGAGCCCCCGGAACCAAGAGCGCAGATTCTGCAAGCGCCGCTGCAGCGAATCCATTCGCAGCCAATGCATGGCTCGTTACCACCCTTTCAGCCCCGTAGCGAGGACGCGGCCAATGACGCTGGATAGCCGTTCCCCAATAGACGGCGTCCTCGGCAAGTTGTTTGCAGCCGTTAAGGAATAGGCGACCGTCAACCAACCGGAAGAAATTCTGCTGAAGCTAGGGCTTATGAGTCGGAGCCCCGGGACGCCAGAACCGGTTGCACCCTGAGGTGTGCAGCGAATGTGCATTGTTCTGCACTTCCATTTTTTCTCTCAGGTCGGGCGGTGGTCAGCCGACTTGCGGGCAAAAGCTCTTAACTCCCTGCCAGTCATTCACTTATTGGCACTTGATGTGTAGGCTGCGGAGGAGGAATTCCAGGGTCCGATTTGGCGGGAGAAGTGCTTCTTCTGTCTGTAATGAAAGAGGCCGCACAATCGTATGACCTTCACTCTCTTCCAATGCGTTAAACATTTCCCAAATAGCCGTTCCGGCTGGCGGAACGGTCTCATGCATCGCCTTTCCTGACACCTTCCATTGCCTCTTTAGACTGTGGCCCCAGAAATGGGGCCACTTTTGTTTACAGTGCGGAGTGTGCGGGCAGCTGTCTGCGCAGTCGGGACTGCGCGGAGCTCAGTTACGCCCATGTTCTCGAGGATCGTCGTCAACGAGGCTTCAGGGCGTTCGTGGTCAATTGATCATACATCTGCGCTGGGGTATCAAAACCAGCCCCCGGATGGCTCGAGGCCATTGATGCGCAGATACGTGACGAGATTGCCGTAATGCAAGGCATCATGATTTCCGACTTGGGTCAAAATGAACATCTTATTCGTCTTGAAGCCAAAGAAGTTTGCTGGGTCATCGAGGTGCGCATCGGTGAAGGCGGAGTACACGCCATCGCAGTAATCGAACGCACCTTTGAGGTAGGCCTTGATCTCGGCCTTCGAACCCTTCGCGGCATGCATGCCGGGGGTCGCTTCACCCTTGACGTTTGAACACAATGTGTAGGAAATATCCCCCAGATGAATCAGGATCTCGGCAAACGAACGAACTTCCTTCGTCGGCCGGTAGCTGTACTTGGATTCTGGCATCTGGTCCGCCGAATTCATGATTTTGTCCTGCATATTGCTGCGAAAAATGGATAGCGTCGCCGTCAGCGGATTCGGCGCTGCGATTGGATTGGGCAGGTTCGGCGAAATTTGGGCGTTGGCCAAGGACGCCAAGACGGAAACAAATACCATTCCAACCGGAAGCACGCCGCGAGTGATGGATCGGTACATTGGGGAATCCTCCAAGATCGGAAGCATCTCATCTTTTCCCCTAGAACTACAAGGGGAAAGTGAAAAATGATTCGCCCCGCACTTCCCCATGCCGGCCGCCGGGATCCCCTGTTTCGTCCTTGAGGCCTTGTCGGATACACTGTCCAGCGACCATGCCAAAGACACGTTGTTACTTCTGTTTACTTCTGATGATGTGCAGCGCCCTGCTTGTTGCTGCGACCGCGAGCTACGCCCAGAGCCAGCCCAAACCGGGTTCGGGTTCAGGGATCCCGGCGCATTCGGGGATGCCGGCACAGATGCTCCGGCCGCGCCATGAGAGCCTTCCGCCGCAACTGCTGGAAGAACTAGCCGCCATTAAGTCAGCGGCGCTGGCGGACGATTATGCCTACCATCAGCTCGCGCATCTCACGGAGAACATCGGCCCGCGTCCTACTGGATCGCTTCAGGCCGAGGCCGCGGTGGACTACGTTGCGGCGGAGTTGCGCCAGCTGGGGCTGGACGTGCAACTCGAAGAAGTGAAGGTGCAGCATTGGGTGCGTGGCGTGGAGACGGCGGAACTGGTCGAATACTCCGGCCAGGCGAAAGGCACGGGGCAGAAGATTGTGCTCACGGCGCTGGGCGGAAGCTCGGCAACGCCGGCTCAGGGAATCACTGCCGACGTGGTGGTGGTGAGCGACTTCGACCAGTTCAAGGCTTTGGGGCGCGAGGGCGTTGCCGGCAAGATCGTGCTGTTCAACGAGCTCTACGACAAACAGAAAGCTGCGGCCGGCATGGCCTTTGCTGCGTATGGCGAGGCGGTGCGCTACCGGGCTACCGGTCCGAAAATGGTGGCTGACTGGGGTGGGGCGGCGTGCCTGGTGCGCTCGGTGGGCAACGCCGATTATCGACTTCCGCATACCGGCTTCAGCATTCCGGCGGGGATTCCCGCGGGTGCAGTGACCGCGGAAGACGCCGCGCTGATCGCGGATCTCGCCACGCAAGGCAAGGTTCGCATGCACCTCACGCTCACACCGCAGCAGCTGCCTGAGACCACCAGCCATAATGTGATTGCTGACCTCAAGGGCAGTGAACATCCCGAGCAGATCGTTGTGGTGTCCGGACACCTCGACTCCTGGGACCTTGGGACGGGCGCGATCGACGACGGCGCCGGCGTGGTGATTGCGATGGAAACGGCGGAGCTGCTACAGCGGCTGCATCTGCGCCCGAAACGCACGATCCGCGTGATTGCCTGGATGGACGAGGAGACCGGCGGCTCCGGCAGCAAGGCTTACACCAAGGATCATTCTTCGGAGTTCCCGCACTACGTGGCCGCCATCGAAAGCGATGCCGGAGCGGCGCATCCGCTGGGATTCGACGCCAAGGTCAGTCACGCGGCCACGGAAATGCTTGAACCGGTCATGGACGTTCTGCAAAGCGTGGGAGCCAACGCGCTGCAGGAAACGAGTTACGCGCCGGGCGCGGATATATCCGACATGTCAGAACAGGGCGTTCCCGCGCTGGGCGTGTTGCAGGATGGACGCACTTATTTCAATTATCACCACACCGCCGCCGACACTCTGGACAAAGTAGTGCCCGCCGAGCTGCGAGAGAACGCCGCGGCGATGGCGGTGATGGCGTATGCGCTGGCGAATCTGAAAGAGCCGCTGCCCAGATAGGGCGACCGGCGCGATTGTGAATGCAGTCTGCCGGCCGTTAGGAAAGGCCCGTCGAGCTTTGCTCGACCGGACAGCCGAGGGCGGCTGTCCCCACATGAGCATCTCACACCCATCCTCCCGCCCTGTTGACGCATCTCAATTTTGGCGCTTATCATCTTCGTTTGGCCTTATTGACGGGGACGCCTCCGGGAGGAGGCGTCCCAACCAGTTTGAAGTGGGATTAATTTTCGGGTGATTCAGTTTCAGAACCCAGTTTTGAAGTGACCTATGGACAAGAAGAAGTTGGAAGCATTCAAGAAGCGGCTGGAGACGCGGCAGCAGGATTTGCGCCGCACCGTGAACCGCACGCAAAAGGACGGACGCTCGGCGGACGAGGATACAGCCCAGGACATTGCTGACCGCGCCGCCAGCTCCTACACCAAGGAATTTCTGTTCAGCCAGAGCAACAATGAGCGGCAGCTTCTGCAGATGGTGGAGAAGGCGCTGGTGCGCATTCGCGAAGGCAGCTTCGGGGAGTGCATCCACTGCGGCAAGGAAATCAACGCCAAGCGGCTGGAGGCTGTGCCGTGGACGCGCCACTGCATCGAATGCCAGGAGAAACTGGAGCAGGGATTGCTGGAGGAAGCTCCGCGGTAGGGACGGGAGCGCGGCGAACGCCGGTACTCTTGCGCGTGGAAGCTGACGATTTTTGCTTGTTGTTCTGAGCCTTGAGTAAATTCGAGCTTTGAGTTTTGACGCTTCTATTTTTTCCCTGTTAGACTGTTAGTTTGTCATCTTAATTCCACCCGCCATCGTTACCAGTAGAAGGGAAGTCCGTGCGCGCAGAGACCCGCCATCAACTTAAACAAGACGCCTTCAGCCGCGTCACGATCGCCACCGCCGAAAAGACCGCTCATTGGACGGTGGAACACAGGTCCACGCTCCTCATCGCCGGGGTTGCCGTCGCCGTGGTTCTGGGGGCGGTGCTGGGCGGCTGGTATTACCTGACGACGCAGGACGAAAAGGCCAGCTTCGATTTCGCCCAGGCCGTACGAACCATGAACGCGCAGCTGCGGGCCGCCGGCACGCCGGCGCAGCCGGATGTGCCGTCGTTCACATCCGCGAAAGAACGCGCGGATGCGGCGCACAAGGAGTTTCAGGCGATCGCGGACAAGTATCCGCATACCCGCACCGCCGATATGGCTCACTACTTCTTAGGCGTGACTGCCGCGGATGCGGGTGACAACGCGGCTGCGGAGCGCGATCTGAAGCAAGTGGCTTCGGGCGGGAACGGCGAACTGGCGTCCATGGCAAAGCTGGCGCTGGCGTCGCTTTACGGTGATACTAACCGCGTCAAGGAAGCGGTTGCTCTCTATCAGGAGTTGATGAAGAAGCCCACCAAAACCGTGAGTAAAGTCGCGGCGCAGTTGCAGCTTGCCGATCTTTACGAAGCCTCGAACCAGCCTCTCGATGCCAAGCGCACCTACGAGGAGATCAAGAAGGAAAATCCCGCGGGGGAAGCCGCGCAGCTGGCTACGCAGAAATTGGCGGACCTGAAGTAGCAAAAGCTCTTAACCGCAGAGAGCGCAGAGGAACGCCGCAGAGAGCGCGAAGCAACTCGGGTTTGCTTTGCGACCTCCGCGGCCTTTCTTTGCGATCTTCGCGGTTACGAGCTCTCCATTCCTCATTTCCCTTTTCCCGCACGTCGAAGTTGAGTAGGATGTTGGTCCAGTGGGAGACCGCCCGCGACCAAAATGGCCGACATATCATTCCGCGTTAACGGCAGCGAGAAAAAAGTGAGCGTGTCGCCGCAAACCCCGTTGCTCTGGGTTTTGCGCGACACGCTCGAACTCACGGGAACAAAATTTGGCTGCGGCGCGGGATTATGCGGCGCCTGTACGGTGCACGTGGATGGAGCGCCGGTGCGTTCCTGCTCCACGCCAGTCGAGCAGATTCAGGGCAAGAGCGTCACCACCATCGAAGGGCTGGGCGCGAATGGTTTGCACGCGCTGCAGCAGGCGTGGATTGCCGAGGAAGTCCCGCAATGCGGCTACTGCCAGACGGGGCAGATCATGACCGCCGCGGCGCTGCTGGCGAAAACGCCGAATCCAACCGACGACCAGATTACGCAGGCGATGAATGGCAACCTCTGCCGCTGTGGAACCTATGAGCGCATTCGCAAGGCTGTGCACCGCGCCGCAGGGAATGGAGGCGCGCGATGAGTCCACTTTCCCGCCGTGAATTTGTTGCCGCCGGCGTCGCAGCCGGAGCTGGACTGGTGATCGGCTTCTATTTGCCGCACGGATCGCAGTCTGGCAAGAAAGCTTTTTCGCCGAATGCTTATCTGCGCATCACGCCGGACAACAAAGTAACCATCGTGGTCGCGCGCTCGGAGATGGGCCAGGGCGTGCGCACCGCGCTGCCCATGATTCTGGCGGAGGAACTCGAAGCCGACTGGAAGCAAATTGAGATCGAGCAAGCCGGAGCGAGCACGCTTTTCGGCGATCAGACCACAGGGGGAAGCGCCAGCGTGCGTACTACCTGGGACCCCATGCGCAAGGCTGGCGCCGCCGCGCGAGAGATGCTGATTTCGGCTGCGGCTCTCACATGGGGCGTGCCGCGTTCCGGATGCACCGCGGAAAATAGCAGCGTCAAGCACGCCGCTTCGAACCGGCGACTCACGTATGGCGAACTGGTGGAGAAGGCGTCCACGCTGCCCGTGCCCACGGATGTCGCACTGAAGGTAAGCAAAGACTACAAGATCGTCGGCCAGCGTCTGCCGCGACTCGATACGCCGAGCAAGGTAACGGGAGAAGCGGTCTTCGGCATCGATTTCCGTTTGCCGGGGATGAAATTTGCGCTTCTGTCGCGCTGCCCCACCCTCGGAGGAAAGCTCGCCAGCTTCGACGACAAGGATTCGAAGAAGATTCCGGGCGTGAGTTACGTGGGCAAGCTCACCGATACAGCGGTCGCTGTGGTTGCCGACAGCGTGTGGGGCGCGATGGAAGGCCGGCGCGTGCTTAACGTTTCGTGGGACGATGGTCCGAACAAAGATTTGAACACTGCGGCGGTTATGGCGTCGCTGGAGCAAGGCGCGTCGAAGAAAGGCGTTAGCGTGTATTCAGCCGGTGATGGGGCGAAGGCCAGCGGACGACACATTTCGGCTGAATACGAATTGCCGTTCATGGCGCATGCTCCTATGGAACCCGGCAACTGCACCGCGCATTTCCAGGGCACGAGATGCGAACTGTGGGCGCCCACGCAAGTTCCCCAGGATTGCCGCGACTCGGTGGCAGCAGCGATCGGCCTCGATCCCGACCAGATAAAAGTAAACGTCACGCTCATGGGCGGTGGATTCGGACGTCGCCTCGAACATGACTACGCGGTAGAAGCTGCGCAGGTTTCGAAGGCAATCAATGTGCCGGTAAAAGTGCTCTGGACGCGAGAAGATGACATGCGCTTCTCTACGTACCGCCCGGCGAGTCTGCACCATTTGAGCGCCGCAGTGGATGGCGCGGGATTCCCCACTGCGTTGACGCACCGAATTATTTCGCCCTCGATCAGCGGACAGAAAGGCCAGCCGACGCCGGGCGGCGTGGATCCCGACCTGCCCGATGAGGCTGGCCCGGTCTACGGAATTCCCAACTATTCGATCGAATACGTGATGACAGAAACGCCGGTCCCGCTAGGCTGGATGCGGTCGGTGTACGCGCTGCAAGCGGGCTTCGCGCTCGAAAGCTTCATCGACGAACTCGCGGTTGCCGCGGGAAAAGATCCGCTGCAATACCGGCTTCATCTGTTGGCGAAAGATCAGGACCTGCAATATTTCACCAACACGTGGCACACCGCCCGCATGCGCGGAGTGCTGCAACTCGCAGCCGATAAGGCGGGATGGGACAAGCCCTTGACTGCGGGACGATATCGCGGCGTCGCCTGCTTCGGATGCTTCGCGTCGTACATGGCAGAGGTCGTCGAGATCACCATGGAGAATGATCAGCCGCACGTGCAGCGCGTGGTCGCCGTGGTGGACTGCGGCCAGGTGGTGAATCCCAGCATTCTTGAGCAGCAGATTCAGGGTGGGATTGTCTACGCGCTGTCGAATGCGCTGCGGGCAAAGATCACCATCGAGAAAGGCCGCGTCGTGCAAGGTAACTTCGACGATTACGCTCCGCTGCGCATGGAGGAAACTCCGGCCGTGGAGGTCTATGCCGTTCCCAGCACGGAGGCGCCTTCGGGGATCGGGGAGCCGTCGGTGCCGCCGCTCGCGCCCGCGCTCTGCAACGCGATCTATTCGGCAACGAAGAAGCGAATCCGGTCACTGCCCATTCTCGGGTAGAAACTCCGGGAGATACATGAAGCTCATATGGGTCGGCGTTCTTCGTTGCGGCCGCTGTGCCCGAGGCTCCGGAGCGTTACCAAGTGATTCGCAACGGACCGCGTCACTGTGGGACGCATCCCGCATTGAAGCCGAGATCAATCAGGCGGCCGACTGAGCGAAGCAGCGCAATGTGCCACTGACTTGCAATGAATTCGGCGTCTTCCCCATCTACCCCGATCCGCGCGACCGTGAGGCCTGGGAGCTGATTGCTGACCCTGGGCTGGCAGATCGATGCCTTCCAGCCTCGGTCAGCGTGTTCAGCGGGTTCACTGCAAGCCAACTGACTGCACCCAGCAAACATAAAACGGCGGCCACAAGGAAAGAAGCGGTCCAGCCGTAGCGTACCGCGATCCACGGCGTAAGCGAGCCCGTCACCGCTCCTCCTATCTGGCCGCCCATATTCATGAATCCGGAAACCGATCCGGCGGAGCCGCCCGCAATATCCGCCGTTAGCGACCAGAACGAACTTTGGGACAAATACAACGCCCCCGCGCCGCCGGCCAGCACGACGCTGGCTAGCTGTGCGCTATGAACCTGCGAGCCAAAAGCGATGAAGATACCCGCAGCCGCCATCGCAAACGCTGCCAGTCCGCAGCGACCGAGGCGTGGTCCCCGCCACTTGGTGAGCCGGTCGTTGAGCGTACCTCCCAACAGGCAGCACACCAGCATCGCAAGAAAGGGCAGCATGGAATAGAAGGCGCTGGCCTTGAGATCAAGGCCGCGCACTTTTGCCAGATAGCGATAGAACCAACTGAAGAAAATCCACGCCACATACCCGTAGCAAAAATAACTGATGGTGACTGCCCAAACTTCACGGCTTCGAACCACTCGCCGCCAAGGCACAAGAACCTTTGTTCTATCTTCTGTTGCCGAAGTCGATTGATCATTCGCTACGGCTAACGTGAGTCCGGATTGGATCGCAGCGAGTTCAGCGGCCGACACTCGCGGATGCTCTCCCGGAGTATCGCGAGCTGTGACGAACCAGACCCCGCCGGCCAGTAATCCGATGGCTGCGCAAACCCAGAACGACGAACGCCACCCGTAATGAACCATGAGGTAGGTAATAAGAGGCGGGGTAAGGCCGGCGCCGGCCCCGACGCCCGCGAAGATCCAGCCATTGGCGATTCCACGCTCGCGCACGGGAATCCAACTCGCGACAAATTTATTAGCGGCGGGATAGATGACTGCTTCGCCGGCGCCGAGAAGAAAACGGGCTGCCACAAACAGCCAGAGGGCGTGCGCGACATTGGCAGGGACCAGGGCCGTCAAGGCGGTGAAAATCCCCCACCACACAACGCCGCCGGTCAGGACGCGGCGCGGACCATACCGATCGGCGAGGTGGCCGCCGACCGTCTGAAACAGCGCGTAACCGGCCACTAACGCGCTGAAAACTTTTCCGAGTTGCACATCCGTCAGGTGATAGGCGTCGACAATCGCTCCACCAGCGATGGAAATGTTGACTCGATCGAGATAAGACACTGCGCTGAGGACGAACAGCCAGAACACCAGAAACCAGCGCACGCGGCTTGTCTCAGGAGTCACCATGGGAGACTCAAGTTTTGGAGGGAGCGACATGTCATTCGATCAGCGTCGAGCGATCCGGGTCATGCCGAGTGTTCTCGCAGGATGCGCGACAATTGCTCGGCGACGATCTTGTCTTCACCGGGTTGCAGCATGAAGGAACACATCACGAGTCCCGGCCGGCCCTCTCCGCTGCCAATGACGATCGCGGGATTGGAGTTTCGCAGCAACTTTGAGACCTGTTGCGGGGTCACCGAAATCCTGGAGTCCCAGGTAATCTGCATGTGGGGCACGTGATTCGCGATGTCAGGAGTGAAGAACGACGTGCTCACGCCTGGAATCTTCGTGAGCTTGTTGGATATCCCATCCAGGTGGTCTAGCCACTCTTTCGCTAACGCATCATGGTCCTCCTTGAGATAAAGCTCAAGGGCTTTGACCATTCCAATAATTTCTTCCTTGCCCACTTTCTGGCTGCGGCCGAGCGTGTCCTCATGCGGGCTGTTGTTCAGAAGAGCGTAAGCAACGAGATCCTTGCGCCCCACGAGCAATCCCGCGCATTGCGGGCCGCGCATCGCCTTTCCACCGCTGAAGGTTACGAGATCGTATCCCATGTTGGTGTAGTCCCAAAGGTGCGAAACCGGAGGCGTGTCGGCGGCGGCATCATTCATGCAAGGCACGTTGTATTGTTTGGCAAGCTTCGCCCACTCATCCACTTTGATCTGACCCTCAGCATTGGCGAAATTCGAAAAGTGCATCATCGCGGTGCGGTCGTTCACCACGCTATGCAGCTGTTCGCGGGTTTCAATCTCAACCAACTTCACGCCCGTGGACCGCAACTGATGATCGAACGGATTGCGGTGCGACTTCTGGATGATGACTTCCGACTTCATCCCGGTCAGATCAGGGAGTTGCCGGATCAGTGCTTCGTTGTCGCGAGTGAGAATGCCGGCCAATCCTGACTGAATAGCCGCAGCTGCGCCGGAGGTTACCAAGGCGGTGTAAGCCTCCGGCAGCTTCAGCATTTCGGCGATGCGTTTACCCGCCGCGACTTCGAGATCCGGGATGCTCACAAAATGGCGGCCGGCCATCGCCATCACGGCCTCAAGCTCGGGACGAAGAATAGAGCCGCCCAGCACGGTCATCGTCCCCTCGCAGTTGATCACAGTGGGCACGCCAAGTTCCTCGTAGGGATTGCCGGTCTGCCCAAAGCCGCTGACCTCGGCGCCTGTCGCAGCGGCGACACCGGCGGTCGAGAAAAGCGTGCGAGGTGCAAAGACAGATGCCACGATGGCAGCTGCAGTGCCCAGAAACCCGCGCCGATTCCACTTCGAGTTCATTCGCATTCGAGTGCTCCCTGGGGACTTACTTATGAGTGACGGCGGCGATGCAATTGATTTCCACCAGCGAATCTCCCGGCAGCGCGGCGACCGCAACCGTTGTGCGCGACGGACCGCCATGCGGAAAGTAGGTTGAGAACACTTTGTGCATTCCGTCCCAGTGTTCAATCTTCACCAGAAACACGTTGGCCTGAAGAACGCTGTCCATCGACCCGCCACCGACTTCTACCAGCTTCTTTACTTTATCCATGACCATGGTGGTGTGAGATTCAATGGTCCATTCCTTCGCGTCTCTGGTATCGTGGGCGCCTACACCCGAAACATACATCAACCCGTTGTAGACGATCACCGGCATGATGATGTCTTTCTCACTCCCCGGCTTGCCCTCTCCGTTCAGCTTACGAATTCCGTTGGCATCCTGCGGGGGCAAACTCTGTGCGAAGCTACCCGTAGGTGACACCGCCGCGGTAAGCCCCAACGCCGAAAGCACGGAGGCGAACCGCCGCGCAAACATCCTGCGAGTGAAATTGAGATTCATATGTACCTGGTCCTTTCAAGTTAGATTTTCAGATTGCGAGGACGGCAACGATGTGGAGTTGCTGCTAATCCTCGCCTCCGTACGGTACTAAACAACCGGCGTATCACGCCGATAAAATCCGGCTGGCTGGAAATAGTGAGAGCGCGAATTATCTGATGAAAGGCAGTTCCCCTGCAACCTCGGGCGGCACTAAAGCCTTCCGAACTTTTTCACTGCTTCCACGATCGACTTCAGTTGCTCGATAACTGCATACATGGAGTGCTCCTTGAAGTCCATCTGTTGAGCGAGGCTGAGCACCGGCTGGGCCTGCGCTCTCGGCACAACCGCCACGCCATCGCTGTCGGCCACCACGATATCGCCCGGGCTAACGGGCACGCCGTTGCACACCACCGGAATCTGTCCTCCCGCAAAGCGATAGTGATGCACTGACGTAGAGGGAACGATTCCTGTGGCAAAAACTGGAAATCCAATTTTGCGCAAGTACGCCACGTCGCGTACTCCGCCATCAATTACGGCCCCGGAATAGCCGCGCGCGGCCATCGCGGTGCCCATCAATCCACCCATTCCGGCGATGTCTTCTCCATCCTCAAGCACCATCACGTAAACCGAATCGGTCGATCCCTGGTCAATGGCCTGCAACATCCCGGTGAGAGCGTCGGGGTCTTTGTTGCCTTCGTCCTTCTTGAGCTGAACGGTTCGAGCAAAGCCGGCAAACTTGGCCGTGAAAATCGGTTGCATGCGATGACTCATGTACATCCGCTTGCCGGTAATCTGTTCGATCGCATCCGAGACCGAGGCGACTTCAACCCGCCGAAATGCCGCAATCAGCTCGCTGTCTGATAGAGAAGCTGCCGCATTGGATTGCGCCCGAGCCACTCGGATTTCGCTGGCAGTGGCCAGAACCAGGCCCAATGCCACGAACATGATGGCGAGTGCCCGGCCTTTCGGGTCCGCGTGAGATTTGTCCATTCCATCCTCCCGTTGTATATATGTTCGCGGACTCTAACACCGTTGGTACTCTGGTTGGAAGCGCGAAGCAAAGCCTATGCTCTCACGTCGCAACTCTTTACACCTGATGCTGGGGCTCTCCTTTCTTTTGTGGGCGGCAGCCTTTCATGCTTCCTCCTCTTCTGCGCAGCAAGATGATGCGGATGGCGACTTTGAGAAAGCAGCCGTACCCGCGGCGCGCACTTTCAACTCGAACTGCGCCGGATGCCACGGGTTGGATGGTCACGGAAGCGACAAGGGCGCCAACATCGCGGGCAGCGACAAGGTGAGGCATCTCTCGGATGCACAGGTTTCCGCGATAATTTCGAATGGTGTCGCGGGAACCGGTATGCCGGCGTTCCACAATCTCAGTGTGCGGCAGATTGGCTCGTTAGTCAGCTATCTGCGAAGTCTGCAGGGCAAACTTGACGCGCGAAAGCCCCCTGGCGACGCAAGGCACGGCAAAGAAATATTCTTCGGCAAGGGCGAATGCTCCACTTGCCACACGATTTCCGGCGAAGGCGGATTCCTAGGCCCCGACCTCTCCGCGTATGGATCCGCCACGTCGGCAAAGGCGATTCGAGACGAGATCGTCCGGGCGCAGAGGAACGTTCCGGCCGGATACCGGCCAGCCGCGCTTACAACCCGCGATGGTGATCGCCTGGAAGGCATCATTCGCAATGAAGACAACTTCACGCTGCAGCTTCAGACGAAAGATGGCAACTATCACTTCTTTGAAAAATCCGAACTGCGGACCGTGCAACCTCTCGACCAGTCTCTGATGCCAACAAATTATAGCCAGCGGCTCAGTCCTGACGAACTCAATGACCTGGTGAGTTATCTCATGAACGGCATTCCGGCGCCAGGCAAGCAGCGCAGCTCACACAAACCAGAGGACCCTGAGCAATGAAACTTCGGAGGATACTCTTGCTTGATCTGACGGCTGTTTTCTGTTGCCTGCTCACAGCCTCTGCTCAAAACCCGCGCTCTTTTGAGTTACAGGCGTTGTCTCCGAAGTTCTGGAATATCGTCGATCACCAGGCGAAACTGGAAACGGTTGCGACCGGCTTCGGCTTTACGGAGGGTCCGATGTGGGATGCGGCCGGATTCCTCTATGTCAGCGACGAGACGATTAACAAGATTTTTCGCGTTTATCCCAATGGCAAGAAAGAAGAGGTCATTGCGTTGGGCGACCCGGACGGCAACACCTTCGACCGCGAGCACCGATTGATCGCTTGTGCGAGTGTGCTGAGGGCGATCATCGAGGTGACTCCGGATGGAAGATACAAAATCCTCGCCGATCACTACGATGGAAAGAAATTCAACAGCCCGAACGACGTGACCGTGGGACCGGACGGCGCGCTCTATTTCACCGATCCGACGCTCGACCTGGTTGCGGGGGAGAAACAGGAGATCCCCTTTCAGGGCGTGTATCGCCTGGATGACAAGGGCAATGTGCGGTTGCTGACCAAAGATCTGATCCAACCGAACGGATTGGCTTTTTCCCCGGACGGCAAGCACTTCTACATCGACGACAGCGAGCAAAGAAACATCCGTGTGTATGACGTTACGTCAGAAGGCATGCTCAGCAACGGCCGTATTTTCGGCGAGGAGCAGGGAGCAAAGAACGATGGAGTTCCCGACGGCATCAAGGTCGACAGAAATGGCAATCTCTTTATTACTGGACCCAAGGGCATCTGGGTCTGGGATGCACAAGGCAATCACCTGGGAACGATTGCCATGCCCGAACAGCCTGCAAACCTAGCCTGGGGCGATAAGGACTACCGAACCCTTTACATCACGGCGACTACTTCGGTGTATCGCCTCGAAGTGAAAACGCGAGGGTACGTGCCCTATCTCGCACCGTGAAGCCGTCCGAGTACAACGCTTCGGCGCCCGTCAATGTGAAAGCGAGAAGCTGAAAACGTCGCTTCCAGCCGAGATGGCTACATACTGAACTCCATCGACTGCATAGGTCATCGGCGATGCGCTGATTCTTTGGCCCGTATTGAAGTGCCAGAGAGCGTGGCCCGCCGTTGCGTCGACTGCCTCCAGAGAACCGGCATCGTCGGCAAAAAAGACCAATCCGCCGGCAGTGGCGAGCGTCCCGCCCCACGAGTTGCCATCGCCTACCTGAGGATACCGCCACACTGTCTTTCCGTCCGCCACCGAGAGCGCGAGCAGAATCTTCTGCTGGTGTTCATCGGGCGGAAGCTTCGTGCCGGTGTTGTAGTAAGTCTCGCCCTTTACAAACCGTTTCGGGATCGCGAAATCAAGATTGCAGTTCTCCAGGGCCATCACGTAGAAGAGCCCGGTGTTGGGATTATAGGAAGGCGAAAACCAATTGGTGGCGCCGTTGATACCGGGGCAGATCAGCGTACCTCCCGCGGTCGGAATTCGACCCGAGAGTATGGGGCGCCCGGATGCGTCAACCCCGTTGGCCCAATTCAACTTCTCAACAAAGGGAGTCGCATGCAGGAACTTGCCGGTGGTCCGGTCGAGAACGTAGAAAAAACCGTTGCGGTCGGCTTGTACCAAGAGCCGACGGGCCGTGCCATTTTCTTCTACATCCACGAGAACCGGGGTTTCATTTGCGTCGAAGTCATATAAGTCATGCGGGGTGAACTGGAAATACCATTTCAACTTTCCCGTGTCAGCGTCGATTGCCAGGACACAGGAAGTGTAGAGATCGTCGCCCGGCCGGGAGTCTCCGACAAAGTCGGGCGCGGCGTTGCTGGTAGTCCAATACAACGTGTCGAGTTCCGGATCGTATGTGCCCGGCATCCAGGTTGTGCCGCCACCATGCAAATAAGAATCTCCCGGCCAACTGGAGGAGCCGAATTCTCCCGGCTCTGGAATGGTCCATAAGCGCCACTTCAGCTTTCCGGTGACCGCATCGAAGGCGGCCACGAATCCGCGCACTCCTGAGTCGCCGCCGGACGTGCCGACAATCACTGCGCCTTTCACGACCAGAGGAGCGCTGGTCGCGCCGTAGTGCTTGGCCTTGTCGGCATACTGAACATCCCACAGCACGCTTCCCGAGCGAGCGTCGAGACATAGCAGGTGTGCGTCATCGGTTTCCGCGTAAACGAAGTGGTCCCACACAGCCACGCCGCGGTTCTTGTGAGCCGCGGCATCATCGAGTAGGCCGGAACTCAAAGGCTGTTGGTGGTGCCACACAGCCCGTCCGGTACGTGCATCCAGCGCGAAGACGTCGTTCGAGGAAGTTATGTACATCATGCCGCGAATGACCACGGGAGTGGCTTCGAGCCTCTGTGTGTTGCCCGGGTGGAAAACCCACGCTGCGCGGAGTTGCACGACGTTTGCAGCGCTGATTTCTTGCAGACTGCTGAAGCGGCGGCCTGTGTAGTCTCCGTTATAAGAAGTCCAGTTCGCGCCGACCGGGCGGGTCAGCAGATCTTCTGCGGTGACGTTGGTGTCCGTTGTGACCGGAGAATGCTGCTGCCCTCTCGCGCGCAGTCCTGCGCAGATGGCCAGCAAGAACAGGGTGTATGTTGCGCCACGCCATTTCATTTAGCGATTGTCCCCGGTGCCGATGCGCACTTCCTGGAGCAAACCGCGATCCAACCCTTGCTCGTCTTCCAGATGGAGGGAAAGCCGCGCGGGTTTTCCCGGAGGTACGATTTCCGTTTCGAGGGACACCGGATCTTCCGGATTCACATTCATGATTGGCAGAGTTCCGAGCGCCCGGCCATGATCATCGTAGAAGTACGCGACCAGGCGTCCAGAGAAGAACACTCCAAAGGAGCCGGAAAGCTTGACCTTCCCGTTGTCCAGACCAGTCGCGCGCAGCGGGCGAATCAAAATGCCCGCATCGGTTACGCCATGGAATTCGCTTCCGGCTCGCGTGGGAAACCATTCTGTCTCGAAGTCGCAACTCTCGCCAGGACGCAAGCGGCACATCGGACTGTTGATTTCGGCTTCGAGGTAATAAGGGCTCGCGTCCGCATCCGCGCTCAGGGAAGGTATTCCGTCGTGATTCAACCTCAGCTCAGGCCCGTTGGTCCAAAAGATGACAGAAGCTTTGCCCGGGTAGGCTTTGCTCTCTTCGTATTGGAATCGTTCGACCATCGCGTAGCGACTGCTGCCGTCTACCACGGCAAGCCAACCCGCCGTTGAGTCCAGCCACAGTTCGGCAGCCATGTGAACATAGTGCACGGCAAAAAGGTCGTCGTCTCTCACCGAGACCGCAGGATTCTCCGCCGGACCGAATCGAACATGATAGCGGTTGAGATAACCGCTCGATGGGTTCGCGGGAGTGAACGTCCAGAAATCGCGGTTGAAGTGCGCGGAAGTGCCGGGGCTTGCCGAGCCTGACTCCGACGACCGCGGCTTAGGCGAACTTGGGCCTGACGAATTGGTGTCGCCCGTATCGTATTGCGAAACCGATTGCATCGACCATTCCAGGGTATGCCCGGTCACGTTCTTCATCGAGGCGCGAAAGTGGATGCGCGGGGTATCGGCATCCAGACGCATCGTGCGAACAAACTGAACCCCGGTCTGGGGATCTGCCGGACCTGTAAGTTCGATTTCGCAATGTGGCCCTTCCGAAAGTTTTCGAAAGGAAAATGGTCCGTCGTCCAACACGTCAGAGTCGCCCACCCAATGTTGTTCGTCGCTGTTTCCTTCGGGCAAGAGCCAGAGCTTGTCGCCGCCGTAGTTGTACCACTCGCCCGAATTCGGCGGCAGATATTTCCCAGCCAGCGCGGGATTCACGAACAGATACGGATGTCCGGCGAAACTCACCTGCATGAGGCGCCCGCCATTCTGCGGCACCACGATCAACTGCACCCATCGATTGGAGAGTTGTTCCGCGTGCCAGCCCTTATAGTCCATGGCTTCGACACGACAGTCTGCACTCTTCGTCGGACTGGCCTGACTACGCGCCCGGACAGAGGTCAGCATCAGTGCGATCGAGCTCAGGAGAAAGACCGGAGCCAGGCGTCGCCTCCGATTCACACGTGGAAGATGCAGCGTCATGATCTTGCCTTTCAGAAATCAATGGTCGAGAGCGGACAGCGAACAGAGTTCCAACCACCCCGGCGCCCGACTAAACGGAATGAAACCCAATAAAACGAAAGATTTCGATTTGCGTCAAGCATAATCTGTGCTATACCCGACTTCGCGATGGAACGTGGCCGTTAGCAGGTCATCAAGGAGATATCGTAATGCGAATCCGGAATGCCAGCCGGCGATCGTTCGTGAAGCTTTTAGCGGCTGCCCCGCTGTTGGGCCAGATTGCCGCGCGTGGCCTTTACGCGCAAGCCGCCTCCGCCATCGGAAAAGATCCGCGCCAGAATGTATACACCAGGCTCGGCGTGAAAACCGTCATCAATTGTCGGGGCACGTGGACGTATCTAAGCGGGTCCCTTGAATTTCCTGAAGTTCGACAGGCACAACTGGAAGCGTCGGAATATTTCGTCAACATGCTGGAACTGCAGCGCGCGGTGGGCAGGCGCTTGTCGGAGCTGACTGGTGCCCAGTCTGGCATCATCACTTCCGGTTCAGCCGGTGCGATGGCGGCGGCAACGGCTGGGTGCATGGCCGGCACCGATGACAAATATATCTGGCAACTTCCCGATACCACCGGACTGAAACATGAAGTGATCATGGTGGGAGGGCGAAGCGCTTTCGACAGCGCGATCCGGCTCACTGGCGCCAAGCTGGTTCTCACCTACTCGCCGGAGGAACTCACCAACGCCATCAACGAAAACACCGCGATGATCTACACCACGGATCTAGGTGAAAAACTGCAGCGAGTGTTGACGACCGGCAAAGAGCACAAGATTCCCGTGCTGCTGGACGACGCCGCAGGCATACCGCCCGCCGACAACGCCAAGCTCTATGCCCGGATGGGGATTGACCTTTATTGCTTTTCGGGCGGAAAGGGGCTCTGCGGGCCGCAATGCAGCGGTTTGCTCCTGGGTCGCAAGGATCTGATCGAAGCGGCCCTGCTGAATTCCAGTCCGCGCGAGGGAGCTGTGTGCCGCCCGATGAAAGTCGGGAAAGAAGAAGTCATCGGTTGCCTCACGGCGCTCGAAACCTGGCTGAATATCGACGAAAAAAAACTTTACGACGAATGGAACGGCCGCGTGGACCGCATTCGTAAAGTGGTGGAGACGGTCCCGGGCGTGAAGACGGACACATACGTTCCCGACGATGGAAACCGCTATCCCACGCTGAAGATTTCCTGGGATCAGCAGGCCTGGCGATATAGCATTTCCGATTGCGTGCAAGAGTTGCGCGCGGGCGATCCTGTCATTGAGGTGCTTGGAGCCGACAATCCCAGCCTGGTAACGGCAGTTCGCGAAGGTAAGCCAAATCGAAAGGAACACAAGGGGCCCGACCACATCGAGTTGGTTTCAATGACCATCAAGCCCGGAGAAGAGATCGTAGTCGGACAGAGATTGCGCGCCATTCTGGGTGCCGCGCAGAAGAAGTCTGCGGCGTAGAAGGGAGCCCGCTGTTTTGAAAACGATTCATCGAAAGACGCATGTGCGATTGCTGCTAGTTGGATTTCTGCTTTCAACAACCAGCTTCGCTCCGAAGATCGTAGCGCAGGCGCCCGCTGCTCAGGCGCAATTGCGCGCCATCGTTCCCGCGCCGTCGTCCGCTCAAGCGAATCGTTTCTACTCACCCGGTGTGGATGCCGGAGACTATCTCTACATCTCCGGACAGGGGTCACGTCGGCCGGACGGCAGTTCGCCGCCGACTTTTGAGGCTCAGGTTCGCCAGGCTCTCGATAACGTCAAGGCGATCGTGGAATCTGCAGGCTTGACTACGGAGCACGTGGTCTACACCCAGGTCTATCTGCAGGACATCAGCAAGTACGCCGAAATGAATAAAGTCTTCGCCGAATTCTTCGCGAAGACTCCGCCGGCTCGCGCGGTGCTGGGCGTTGCTGGCATTCCCGACCCGCCCGTACAGATTAGCGCTATCGCGGTCCGCAGCTTGGAGGACAAGCGTGCCATCTATCCGCCGAACTTCAAATCAGAGGATCCTGCGGCGCCGGGCATTCTCACGCACGACCGGCTTTTCGTTTCCAGCATGCCCGGCAGCGATCCGGTGAGCGGCAAGGTTCCAGATGATCCGGCTGTGCAGGTCGATCTGGCGCTCAACCGCGTAGAGGCAGTGGCAAAGGCAGCCGGCCTCGATCTCAGCCACATGGTTTTCGTGAATCCTTATCTGACGGGCGAGATTCCGATGCGGATCATGAACGAGCATTACGCTCGGCGGTTTGAGTTCGGCAACACCCCGGCGCGGGCCACGATCGATGTGACGAGCCTACCCGGTGGCGCCCACATCGAGTACACCGGCGTGGCCGTGCGTGATCTCAAGCAGCGGAGAGCCGTCCGTCCGAAGAATATGCCGCCCAGCCCTACCGCCAGCCCCTGCGTTTTTGCCGGCGACACTTTATATTGCTCCGCGAAGAGCGGGTTTATTCCCGGGCCGCATGGGGGAGTCTATGCCTCAACCACGCAAATTCAGCTCCGGCAGACCATGCGGAATCTTCTCGACAACCTCGAAGAAGCTGATATGAACTTCAGCCAGGTCGTCTCTACAAATGTCTACCTCGACGATATGTCGGACCTGGCGGCGTTTGACGAAGTTTACGCGCAGTATTTTGGCCCATTGCTCCCGGCACAAACCACCATTCAACAAATCGCATCCGCAGACCGCAAGACGGATAAGGAAGACCACTACCCCGACCTGGAACAGGTATCGCTGATCGCGGTGCGTAGCGCAACCAGTCACTGAAAAAAAGCGGAACAGAAGGCCCCGAGACCATTCGCGATCAATGTCTTCCCCAACTTTTGCTGGGGATGAAGCCTGCTTCCGCCCAGACTGAAATCAGCTTGTTGCAAGATAGAATCAATGTCATCGAGATTAATCGCGCAGTGACTGCGAGGACGGTGCGCCCCTTGCATCATTGCCGAGGCTTCCAAAACCGGGCCGAGTTCATCTAATCATGATTTGCGGAGGGAGCCCGTGTCCATACCCATTGAAGATTACGCGATGATCGGCGACTGCCATACAGCCGCCTTGGTCTCGAGACAGGGTTCGATCGATTGGCTCTGTCTTCCGCACTTTGATTCGGGTGCCTGCTTCGCGGCGCTGCTCGGAACTGCAGCACACGGGTATTGGTCGATCTCGCCGGCAGATCCGATCCGCAGCATTCGCCGCCAGTATAGGGACGGAACTCTGATTCTGGAGACCGAGTTTGAGACCGAAAGCGGATCGGCGAAGCTCGTTGACTGCATGATGCCGCGCCAGGACATGCCTGAACTTCTGCGCGTCGTCGTCGGCATCCGAGGACAAGTCCGGATGAAGTTGGAGCTGGTGATTCGATTTGATTACGGGTCTGTAGTGCCCTGGGTTCGGCGGGTCGGACATGGGATTTCCGCCATCGCCGGTCCAGACATGATCCGGCTGCGGGCGGACGTGCCGCTTCACAGCAAACATATGAAGACTGCGGCCGAGTTCACCATTACGGAGGGACAAAAAGTTGCGTTTGATCTGACCTGGTATCCGTCACATCAGCTTGAACCTGCGCCCGTAAACATTGACGAGGAGCTTGAAAACACGGAGAAATGGTGGCGGGAGTGGTCGGATCGATGTGTTTACCCCGGTGAATGGCGGGACGCAGTGCTGCGCTCGCTGATCACTTTAAAAGCTCTGACATTTCTGCCCACGGGCGGGATCGTTGCAGCGCCAACAACGTCATTGCCTGAACTGTTGGGGGGCGTGCGGAATTGGGATTACCGTTTTTGCTGGGTGCGAGATGCGACCCTCACCCTGCAAGCGCTGCTCAATGCTGGATATTTAGACGAGGCGCGTGAGTGGCGGGAATGGCTTTTGCGCGCTGTCGCCGGCCGTCCTTCTGAACTCAACATTCTCTACGGCATTCGCGGCGAACGCAGGCTCACGGAACTGGAACTGCCGTGGCTGCCGGGATATGAAAAATCTATCCCCGTCCGAACCGGGAATGCTGCTTATAAACAATATCAACTGGATATCTTTGGAGAAGTGGCCAATACACTTTTCCAGGCGCGTGAAGCCGGGCTGGGACCGCCACAGCATTCGCGTCACGAAGTCGCCCTCGCGATGCTGGAATTCCTGGAAACGGGCTGGGAGCAGCCCGATGAGGGCATTTGGGAGGTGCGCGGTCCACGGCGGCATTTCGTCCACTCCAAGATGATGGCGTGGGTCGCGGTCGATCGCCTGACAAAAATGGCGGAAATGGGCCGCTTCGCCATAGATATTCCGCGATGGGAAAAACTTCGTGACGCGATCCACGAGCAGGTTTGCCGAGAGGGCTTCGATGCGAATATGAATTCCTTTGTGCAGTATTACGGAAGCAAGCACCTCGACGCCAGCGTCCTTATGATGCCGCTGGTTGGCTTTCTTCCGCCCGACGATACGCGCATAATCGGCACGGTGAAAGCCATCGAAACCCATCTCGTGGAGAATGGCTTTGTCGGGCGCTACACACAGGATCCCGCCGTGGACGGTATGCCCCATGGAGAAGGAACGTTTCTGCCTTGCTCATTCTGGCTGGTGGACAATTACGAGTTACAGGGCCGCCATGCGGAGGCAGTGGCGCTGTTCGAACGGCTGTTGGATATTCGCAACGATGTCGGTCTTCTATCCGAAGAATATGATGCGGTAGCAAAACGCCAACTAGGTAATTTTCCTCAGGCGTTTTCTCACGTTGGTTTGGTAAACACAGCCTTCAATCTGACCCGGCGATCGAGCCAGCCCGCTGCGCACCCAAGCAAGGCGGATCCAAGTAAGGCGGATCAATGATGAGCCGCGGGTAGGGAACCGCAGCTCCATCCTCATAACTACGTGGAAAGTGAATTCGTGACTTACACGTACTCTCGTTCCATCCTTCGAATCGCTCGATATCGCTCAAATACTTTCTTGTCGCTTTCCAGTCCGAGCGCCGAGCGGATCGAGCTTCCCCGGAAGGTGTGAGCAAACATCTTCCATCCATGGAACAGGACGAAGCTTGGGTCATGCCTGAGCGCGGCCGGTATGTGGTGAACCTTCATCCAGCGTTCGGACTTCCAGCGCATGAACTCCACTTCCTCGGCCGGCAGATGCTCCGTGCGCACCACCGCCGTAGTGCCGTCATATTCCTCCAACCGCTCGTTCATGATCAACCCCTGATCCCGGAACTCTTTCGTCATTGGTGTGCGCGGATAAGGCGTCGGGTGCTGAATGTAGGGCCAGTCCACATACCGTCGCGCAAATTCGAGGTTAGCTTCGATCGACTCGCGTGTATCGCCTGGACTCCCAACAATCAACCCGCCGACCACAAACATCTGGTTGCGATGCAGGTAATCGATGGCTTTAAGAGTGGCGTTTCCGGTGTTCTGGCCGTTGGTGCGCTCGGTATTCTTGGCGGAGGCTTTCAGAAATTCCAAATCGTTTTCGAGAATGTTCTCGATACCGAGAAAAACATAGCGGAACCCGGCACGCCGCATGAGCGGGGCGAGGGTTTCGCCGTGATTTGCGATGGCCGAGGTCATGGCCTGCACGAAATAATCAAGCTTGTGCAGTCCGGCGGCGATAATGGCCTCGCACAATGCCTCGAAGCGCCGCACGTTGAGCGTAATGTTGTCGTCGACCAGAAAAATAGTTCGCGCGCCGTGGTCGCGAGCGTCGCGAATGTCCGCCAACACGCGGTCGAACGAGTACGTGTGGAAATTGCGTCCCCTCATCTCGATGATCGAACAGAAGCTGCAATCGTAGGTGCAGCCCCGAGAGGTCTCGATTACGTCCACCTGCCGGCCGAGCAGCGTATATCCCTGGAGCACGCGCGCATCGCGGTTCGGCGGGCGGATTTCGCTGTCTTCGAGCCGGTGCGGCGACCGGTCGAGGTTGTGCACCCACCTCTCGCCATCTCGATAGGAGAGGCCGCCGATCCGATCGACGCCGGACCGCTGCTCGATGGCGCGCAACAATTCGCGGAACGTGATTTCCCCCTCGCTGCGCACAAGATAATCGACGCCCATCTCCGCGTAAGCCTCGGGGGCAAGGCTGGGGTCGTATCCTCCTACCACTATCTTCACTCCCGGCCTGAGAGCACGCACGAGCTCGATAATACGATCGGCAGTGCGGCGCTGAAACGTCATGACGGAGAGTCCGACCACTTCCGGATCGAGTTCTCGGACCAGCCGGGTAACGGTCTCGCGGACCTGGCGATGAACCAGGATTAAATCAGCCACGGCCACGCGGTGCTGCGGATCAACGTTTCCCGCCAGTGAGGTGAGCGCCCCATTGGGCATACGAATCGCGACCGGAGGCATGTGTTCGAAGGAATCCGGCATGGAAAGTAACAGGACGTTCATTCGGAACCTGTCCCTATCGCTTCGATGTAATCTCGCGGGCACGGGTTAGCCAAAATGGAAGCGATTGGCGAATTGTACCGTGCTGGCTACCAAAATGCCGGAGAGGCAGTCGTCTGCACCAGTGGAGCGCGTCTGTGGCGGCAGTAAGGGATGACGAAGCGGGCCTGCCGCTGACGGCAATTTCAAGTATCATTTCAGCAGATTGGCGCTGTACCGTCGGCCAGTGGCCGCGAACCGCGACGAATCCTTTTGGGGGCAGCATGGCCATCAAGTTTATGCAAACACCCGACCGAAGCGATGATTCCTTGCGCTTCCAACTGATCGAACGCTTGAAAGTTTACCTATTTGGGACGATCGTGTTGTTCGCCTCGTTTGGCATGGGGGAAGCGGTCTACCGAGTTTTGTTCTCAGAATTCGACGGCGCGAAGGATCGCATCCCGATCGAAGCCATGTTCGGCTTGGTTTTTGCCTGGCTGGCCACGAAGTTCGTTGGAGATGTTTACCGAAACCGCAAGGAGAGGCGCGCGCGGCTTAACTTCATTTGGGCTCGCAATCATCAGATACGCGGCGCCCTGGAAGGAATTGCTCCCACCGCCCACCCGGCGAAGAACCAGCAGTCGATTCGAGTCATCCGCGAAGAGGTGGACAGGATCGAGTGGGCATTGAAGGAGATCTTGCCGCGCTAAATTGCAATTCCCGCCGAGCGGTAAATCTGTGTGATGTAGCGCATGTCGCGCAGGCCTTCTTCGCCCGGCGATTGCGGCTCTAACCCATTTTGGATGCAGTGGGAAAAGTGCTCGGCTTCGGCCTGGAAGTGCGAGGGGTCGCGCGCCGGGTTGAGTTCGTCCAGTTGCACGCCTGCATAATCGGCCCGCAACCGCAGTCCTTCATAGACGAAGGCTGAATCGACTTCGAGCCAGCCTTTCGGTCCATGGACGCGATAGAAGCCTTCCATGTTGGCGCCGTAGGTAGTGTTGCAAGTGGCCACGATTCCGGAGGGGAACTTCATAGTCCAGGAAACGTTCTCCTCCACTTCGTTGAAGCGGCCGTCGTGGTCGATGACTGAGGCGTAGGCCGCGATGTGCTCCGGCTCTTCGCCGGTCAGGTAGCGGCACGCGTTGAGTGAATAAATGCCCACATCAAAAAGCGGCCCACCGCCGGCGAGCTTTTTGTTGAGCCGCCATTCTCCGGGGGCAATGTTGAAGCCGAAGGTGCTCTCGATGGCCTGCACCTGGCCCAGCGCGCCGGTGCGGATGAGCTGGACCGCTTTCAGGTTGGTGGGCTCGTAGTGGCAGCGATAAGCGATCATCAGCTTGACGTGGGCCGCCTTGCAGGCTGCGATCATCGCCTCGGCGTCAGCCACGTTGGTCGACATCGGCTTCTCGCACAGCACGTGTTTGCCGGCTTTGGCCGCGCGGATCGTGTACTCGGCGTGCATCGAGTTGGGCAGCGCCACATAGACAGCATCAATGGCTGGATTGTGCGCGATTTCGTCGAAGTTTTCGTAGTTGTAGATGGAGCCTGCCGGAACGCCATACTCGGCTGCGATCCGCTCCGCTTTGTCGCGATGGCCGCTTACAAGCCCCGTGATCTGAGAGGTGGTGGTGCTGCGCACAGCAGGCATGAAATGACCGGCGATGCGGCCAAGGCCGATGATGCAGTAGCCGGTCTTCCGAGCGGCGGAGGTCTCAGCACGCAGCTTCGGGGCAAACTGCGCCGCCAAACTAAGTGCGCCCAGCTTGGCGAAATCTCTACGTGTCACATTCATGGCGTTTGCGATTATCGGCGTGAAGGAAGCAGAATTATCGCACAGGTGCTCATAACGGGGAGATGCTTAGTTCGGGAAGTAGCCTTCCTTAGCGCGGATTTTGTAATCTTGTGAGCCCTTCACTTCCAGGCTGATCTTGCGCCACTTGGCGTCTGCCGGATTGGAGGTTGGCTTGTAGCTGATCATGTAGAGGTGCTGCAGAACGTCTGCTATCTCCCGGAATGCATTGCCGATGTCGTCGAGCTTATTGATGTGATAGGAGATGCCTCCGGTATTCTCGCTCAGATCTTCGAGAAGTTTTTTTAGTTTGGGAGAGCGCATCGCCTCTCCTTCCGCCACCGAGTACAAGGGGATACCTAGCTTTTTGGCGCGGGTAACCGCGGAGTTCGCATTCAACACGCTCGAATTGTCGTCGCCGTCGGTGAATACAATGAGCGCCTTCTTGCCCGAACGCTTCGAGACTTCCTCCGCAGATTCGGAGAGAGCGTCGAACAGCGCGGTTTCGCCCTCTGCCCGGGTCCGCAAGACGGCGCGCTTTGCCGCATCCTTGTCGGTAGTGAAGTCCTGGCGCACGATCAGTCGCTGGTCAAACGTGAAAATCGCCACCGAATCCTGGTCGGCGAGCTCGTCGATTAATTTCACCACCGAATTCTTCACGCGAGGCAGTGCCGCCGCCATGCTGGCGGTCGTATCAAGCAGGATGGCGCACGAGATGCCGTCGGAATTGGCCTCAAACGTATGGATGCTTTGCGGGCGTCCGTCCTCCAGGACCTTAAAACTGTCGCGGCCAAGGCCATCCACGTAGTGCCCTTTGTGATCGAGTACGGTGGCGTAAACTTCGACCAGTCGGACGTTGACTTTGAACGCACCGGTCTCATCCTGGGCACACGCGAACGCAACGGGCAGCAAAATACCCAGCAGAGCGCAAGAGCGGAGCCAAGTAATGTTTTTTTTCATTGTTTCAGTGCCTCCTTGACATCAGCGCTGCTTACGGAAGAATAGGCTGCCAGCAGTGAGCGCCAATCCCGGAAGTCGTTCATCTGGGCAGTGCGGAACGCTCGAGCCGCCAGGGCTTCGGCCACGCCGGAGAGAACGGAGGGATCTACTCCGCCGCCATCGGCGCGATAAGCCAGAAACAGCTTGAACTCGGCCGCGCGTTCGGCCATTTCTACCGGAAACAGCCGGCCCTCATACTCTTCATACGGTGCATCCATGTGCAAGTGGGGATGGCCACAGCCGAACGAGTGATAGGCAACGGGACCCAAAATACTCAACCGAGAGCCATCGTTCAGCGCAGCGGTCGCGCCCAATTCCGCGGTCACGGGCGAGGACCACCCGGCAGTCTTGTAGTGAGAAAGATATTGTCCGCCCAGCTCGAAAAGGTCGGGGAGTGTGACCGAATCCCACACCTTACGCCACGCTCGGGCTTCAATGCCGGTGAGCAGATCGGCACGGCGGGAAAGAGACAGCAAGCCTGTTGTCTCCTCGCTCAGAGTCTGAAATTCTTCAGGGTGCCGGGCGGCCTGAAAAATCCACTCCCGCGCCACGCTGATTCGAAGGCTCACCAGACGCTGGTCGGATTCTTTCAGGTGGTCCCACGCGGCACCGCGAATTGCCGCAATCTCCGCCGCGATGGATGCACCTGAACTGGGGCCGCCCGTCTTCCATCCGACACCAGCCGCCGCGCCAGCGGCAAGTCCAAACTGCGCGAAGCCTCCAACGAAAAAGCTGCCCGCTCCCTCGCTGGAACTACTGAACTCGGATTCCCGGATCATTTGGTCTTGAGCCCGCTCAACCGGAAAATCGAAATAGCGATGCTTGCGCAACAGGAGAGCGTCGTTCGATACCACCAGATCGGAAGGGCGCAGAAAATATGCATACACCGGACCCGCCAGCCCAAGAGTGACCTGAGGTTCCAAGTCCGCCAAGAGCTCCTGAGCTTCTTTCTGGATGTCCTTGGGGTTTGGTTTGCGCTTCGCAGCTTTCTGTTGCAGCTGCTCGATAACTTTCCTGACCGGGGACGGATCGTAGCGAAGTATCGCTTCCTTCTCCTTTCCAAGAACCTTCGTTGCCTTCGGCAGATCGACGGAGGGAATGGCAGATCCAGTCTTCTGCAGCATCGCGATTTCGCCCTTGTCGACACCTTTGGCGGAAAGTTTGGTCACGGCATCGTAGATGGAGAGAAGTGCGTCCAGACTGGGCGCGTTCTGCATTTCCAGCACTCGCTGAAAGGCGATGGCCGGTTTGCTCGCGGCATTACCGGCAGAGCCCAGCAGGCAGCGCCGGATTTGTTCATCCGGTGTGGCCTTGTCCCCGGGCTGCTGGCAGTATGCAAGAATGCCGCGCGCTGATTCCAGGGAAGCAACAGTATAGGCTGCGTCCCCTTCCGCGGCGGCAAAACGGCTGGTCACATAGGAGAAGAGCTTGGAAGCTTCCTTATCTCCGATGACTTGCCTCTGCCGCAGCAGGCAGATCCATTCGATTAAGGAATGCAATTGTCCGAGCTGCAGATTCGCATCCAGCGGGGGATGGGTCCTGATTCGGTCCACGGCTGTGAAGAACTGGCGGAACGCAGCGGAGTCGAGCGTTGTCAAATCCTCGAAATAAGAATACGCAGCGGAAGAATCCGTGTAGTGCTGGGCCAGCAGCAGGGCCGATTCCTCGCTCAATTGCTCCGTGCGATGTGCGTCGATGTGCGATACCGCCAAGAAATTATCGAGTTCCGTATGTCGCACGGATCTGTTCTTGTAGCGAGTTTGCGCAAGGTTCAGCAGCACTTCGTCTTCCACGTCGGGGGCGACCGCTTTGGTGACTTTCTTCAGCAGCTTTGCCGTCTGCGCATCGGTGGTATTGCGGCCCTTGGCGACGGTCCACACTTCGGCGGAGCCCGGGAAATCCACGTGACCCTCTTCATCGAGCGGCACCGACCGTAACAGGTTCGCGAACGACCAGTCACGAGATGCGCTCGACTGATGCCGCAGCATATCCTCGGAAGTCGAGAATAGATGATAGAAATGATCTGTGCGTTCAAAACTTGCCGTGAAGAATGCCTGATGCGGGCGATCCAGTTCGGAAAGTGCAAAGAAAAACGCCAGCAGCCGGCCATCGTCTCGCCCCAGCAATGCACGGAAAAATGCTCCCGGCTGCTGGGGAGGAGCGCCTGCCATTTGGGCCCAGATCGGTTCGGCTTTGACTCCTCCCGGGACTACCGCGTGCATTCCCAGAACGGCCAACGCAGGGCCGTAGTGATACAGCAGATCGGCGTATTTGTCGTTCAGCGTCTTCAATCCGATGGCAGAGACCAATTCGGAAATGGCCTTCGGATTGAGCTCGCTGAGGCCGCGATACAGCAGAGCCATCTTGGGCTGCCGCAAAAGGGCGAGTGCGAATCCGCCCTGTGAATTTTCGGCGGCGGACAATGACTCGCGCCACATCTTTTCGTTCGGGTAAACCGGAACCCATTCGTCTTGAATCACGAGATCATAGGACTTTCCAGCCTGCAAGTCCTCTTGCAGACCGACTTCATCGACCGCGAGAGCGGCAAGCGTCTCTTGCTTTTTCGCTTGCGACTTTTTTTCACCGCGATCCAGCTCCAGCTCTCCGTTGGACGTTCGCAACTTGATGCCCAGCAGCCCGAGAACCTTCTCGGTTTTGTGTTTATCCTCTTTGCTGGCTAGGGAAAGCGTGATCACAACTTTGTTTCCAGTGCGTTTTCCCAGTTCTTCAAGCGCCGCGATTCGCTGAAAATGTTCCGTGATTCCCTCCGCGAAGGGGTCTTTCCCGCAGGCGGGTCCCAAACAGGACCCGTTGATCAGGGTCTCCGCATACTCAGAGAAGAATCTTTCCGGCGGAATTCCTTCCTTGGCGTGAGCGGCAAAGGCCAGAGCGTCAATGCCTCCCGGCACTACCGTCCCGGTGTCCGGACGTTCTTCCACGCCCAGCATGCTGCGGAATTCGGGATGACCGGCGGATTGCAGAGAAGTAACAAATGACTCGGCGTGTTTAAAGTCGCCATCGCGTATCGAAACGGCAAGTCCTCGTTCCATCGCCTCGACACGACGTTCCGGCGAGGATGCCTTTAAAGCCTCAGCCAAGCGGTCGTAGGCCTCCGCGGCCGACCCTGCGTAGCTATCTTCGGCGACGGCAAGATGCGCCAGAAGGTCGGAGTCGGGCGCAATGGCTGCACCTTCTTCCAGGACGCCACGGGCCCTATACGTCCGGCCCTCCGCCTTCAGGGCGTCCGCTTCCACGATATAGAGGTTGGCGGACTTTGGCGCGGCCTCCAGACCTTCCTTCGCGACTTTCTCCGAGCCCCGCGCGTCGCCGGACTCGAGCAGCAAACGCGCGATCCGGTAATGAGCGCGATCCGAATCCGGCTTCACCTCCAGCAAGCGTCTCCAGGCGGCGATCACATCGTTCTTCTGTTCCAGATCGTTCTTCTGTTCCAGATCGCCCTTTTGCCGCGGATCGTCCTGCTGTAGATCGTCGAGAACTCCGGCAAATTCCTCGCGCGCGCCTGCATCCGGCGGCAGGCCGGCGGTGGTGCGACGCGCCAACTCCCGGGCTTTGTCGTTCTCTTTGTTGGCGAGATAAAGACGGAGCAGCGCTCCGGTTTCCTTGACATGTGTGCCGCCCAGAGCAAGACCCTGCTCCAGCGCACTGATCCCCAGAGGGGCATCCTGCAACCGATTGGCGACCTCGGCTTTGAGGAACCACAGATCCTGACGCTGCTTGTAAGTTTGCAGCAGTTGGTCGAGATACGGGATTGAACCTTTGTCATCCTTGAGCGCAATGCGGATGCGAGCCAAGTCTTCCGCTACCAGCACGGCAGCCACATTCAGTTCGGCAGCGCGCTTCAGTGCGGTTTCGGCATTGGCGAGATCGGAACTGAGCCAGAGCGCATGGCCTAGAGCCGCGTACGCACTGCCGTCTAGAGGCCGCACTTCCTTCAGAGTCGTTCCGAATTTCACGGCTGTCGCGAAGTCCCCGGCTTTCTCGTACAACTCAACTCCCAATCGCAAGGCCGCAGGTTCGAGCGGATTGATTGCCAGTGCGGCTGCCAGTTGCGAGCGGACGCCTTGAAGACCGGATTGGGTGATCGCGGGTTCCTTCAATGCGGCTTCGGCCTCGGCAATCTTGCTCAGCATCCCGGAGTAGACCTCGACCGTGGGAAGGCTGAAGTCCAACGGAGCCGCGAGATCGGGGACTTCCAGGACTGCGGTACCCGATTGATCAGACAGGACAGAACGCGAGGTAATGAACCCCGCGCCTGGCGCAGACGGAGTCCAGTTCAGAAGGGAGAAATGCTGGCCGGTGTCCCGCTGCCGACCGAAATCTTCAATTCCAGCACGCTCAATAGTCCCCCCCGCGGCCTGAAAGAGGGGAAGCCAAGCATCATTCCCGCCGGCTGGGGCAAGCCAACTCACCCGGACCTGTTGTGCCATGAACGCTCGCAACAGCCTCGCAGAGGAGTAGTCAACGACTGCGGGATCGATCGCCGGGAGATTCCCGACCAACAGGACCCGCGACCACCGACTCCCGAGTTCCGCGACTGCGGACACAAGAGCATCGAACAATTGTCCGGGAGACGGCTGCGACTCCGGCATCGACGAATCGGGAGGTAGGATCTTATCGAGAGCCCGCTGCAGGGCCGCCCGGCTCGAGAATGGCCCAACCGCTTCCAACGATCTCTGACGAAGTATCGCCAGTCTTAGCGGGCGGCCCTGCAAACTTCCGTAAAGGGATGAAACGTCTGCCTTCGCACCGTCGAGAGACGCGGAGGGAATCGTGTCAAGCAGGAGAACCACCGTCGTCGATGGGCTTGGTCGAACGGGAGAAAACGAGACGCTGGCCGCGCCAGCATAGGTCTGAATGCTGGTCACATCAGGGGACGGTGGGGATGAAGATCGTATAAGAGCGTGAGAACTTTGGGCCGCGGCATCAGTAGCCCAAGCAACGCTAACAAAAATGCTCGAAAAAAAGATGATGCCCGTCGTCGAAAGAACCACGAACACATGCGTCTTCCGGTGTTTCGCGGCAGCGCATTGTCCTGGGCGATTCGATAGGCGGTTCATGGGTGGTCGATCACTCGCGAGCCTCAAGGCGACTTTCAATCGTCCAAATACGTTCTCCGCAAACAGCCGTATGGATGCCGTCTCCCGATCGCCCTCTCGCTTGCCAGGTCCAAGTCAGTTATCGCAGCTTGGCCTCGGGCCGGGGAATCTCGGTTTGCGCAGTTGGAATCACACGATCCCTATTTGGTATTGCCGGACTGAGGGGGAGCCTGCTCAGGGGAAGTAGTCTGCATCATGCCCGGGGGGCTGTCAAGACACTCATACACCCGTGTCGTATCACAATAGAAGTGCCCCGTTTTGTTCACATTAGAAGTGACCATGCATTCGCGGTTCTCAACGAATCCGTGCCATCACCGCGCGGCGTGGTTACGATGGCCGAATACCAGGGAGGGATGCACGAGTACGTACGCTGGCTAGCCCGGCGACCTCCAGCTGCCTTGCTTTCATGATTGCTACCTCTACAGAACGACAGAACTAATTCCTCGCAAAGACCGGACCGGCATTGCGGTTAGGCGGATCCGAGACGGCGCGGATATAGGATATTAACGCTTGAAGGTCGGACTTGCTGAGAGTGTTTCCCCAGGCCGGCATGAGCGCAGACTTGTTGAGCGCGGGGCCGCCGTGGCTGATGATGGCGTTAAGGTCAACATCGGTGAATTTATTAAGAGTGTCACCGTCGGTGAAGGGATGCGGCTTGATTTCGAGGTTATCGAAGTTGGAGACGCGCTCCACGGTAGACTCCGGATTGTGGCAGCGCTCGCAATACTGGTCGTTGAGTTGGCGCCCAAGAGTCTGCTGGTAGCTGAGAGCAATCTCTTCGATTGTGAGTGCGACCTTCTTTCGTGATTTGTCCGTGGTGGACGCGGCGAGCTGATACCGGCCTGCCATTCCTCCGAGAGTAGCGTTGGTCGTGAACTGGCCGCTGGAATCAGTGAGGCCATAGGACGGGTCGAAGGCGACTCCCGGCGCAGCGCTGAACTCGACGAGCGCGCCAGTAATGGCAGTTCCCTGCTCATCGTTCACTTGCACTACCACCGGCTGTGGCAGAGCCGTACCTGCCTGCGCGATCTGCTTTCCCCCGCTCGATTCGACGATGGCCGCCCCGAATGCGGTTGGCGCGGGCAAAGGTGTGGCTGCCGTTTTGTGTGAGCAGGACGTGGCCAGGACGGCGGTAAATAATATGCCGATCGTGAGAAATGAACGGATCATCTTTTCGCGACCTCCGTTTTGCCCCTGCTCTTCTGCGACATAAGGAACGCGGTGAGTGCGCGGGCATCCTCGTCGCTCATGGCGCGGTTGGGTTCCGTCGATCCGGGGCGCAGGGCCTGCGGATTCTTCATCCATCCGAAGATCCATGCAGCGTTGAGCCGCGATCCGACTTGCGTCAGCGTCGGGCCGATGTATCCCTTGTCGGTCTTGGTATCCACGATGTGGCATCCCTGGCAGGCATACTTGCCGTAGAAAAGCTGCTTACCAAGCTCGATCTGACCCTGCAGGTAGCCGTTCAGCGGCATGGAATCGCGGTCGATTGCCGGGTTCTGGTACACGGTCATCATGTAGTCCGTAAGCTCGTTGATCTCGGCATCGGTGAGGTTGAATCGCGGCATGCGGCGAATTAGCGCGGGCCGCAACGTGTTCGGACTCTTCAGGAACTCGACTAGCCACTGGCGCTGGACCGAACTGCCTTCCCAGGTGAGATCGGGCGCCATGTCGCCGCCGTGGCCGTTGATGCGATGGCAACTGAAGCAGGCCAGGTCGTTCATCAGCTTCCCGGCTTTGCCGGCGGGCTGGTAGTCGGACTCCGGCTTTGCTGCCACGGTCAGTGAAGGCGGCAGCGTGGCAGCACGGTCGTTGAGCGCGAGCAGCGCTGTGGCGAGCGAATCAATCTGTGCCGGAGTGAATGCATACTGCGGCATCTTCAAGCCTTGTCCAAACGATCGTGGTTGCTTGATCTTGGTCGCGATGTAATCGGGAAGCGTGTGCTGCATGCCCGGCAGAAAAATAAGTTGCGTGACCGGCTTGCTTCCGATGCGGCTGAGTTCGGGAGCAAAGTTCTCCGGCTTCTTGATCCCTGAGATTTCATGACACGAAGCACAACCGTAATCGGAGACCAGGCGCTTGCCGTGTGCGATCTGATCGGGAGTCGCGGCCTCCAGATGGACGTTGGCCAGCAAGTCGGAATCGGTCTTGGCCAGCAGGAATGCGGAGAGTGTCGCCACCTGCGGATCGCTAAGGCGGTAATGCGGCATCGCGGTTTCTTCGTCGTAGTTACGCGGATTGCGCAGCCACGCCTGCAACCACTCGGGCTTTACCTTGTTTCCAACGCGAGTCAGCTCCGGGCCGACGTCGCCGCCCACCAGATTGCCGGCGGTATTTTGCACGGCATGGCACGAGGAGCAGAAAGATTCTCCGTACAAACTGGCGCCAGCCGCGGGATCGGGTGATGCCTTCGCCGAAAGCATAGCTGTATCTGCTGACAGCGGAGTGCTGTTCGCAAGCAAGAATGCGGAGATGTCCCGCGCATCGTCGTCGCTCAGCTTGAAATTCGGCATCGTCGCCGTGGCCGCGTATGCTTGAGGATCCTTCAGCCAGGCATAAATCCACTCGCGAGTGGTTTTATCGCCGATGTGCGAGAGCGAAGGCGGATCGTCGCTGGCCTTCATTATCGTTCCGTCGGGCAGCTTCACCGTGTGGCAACGTACGCATCCGTAGCGGGAAAGCAGATGCCGGCCTTGACTCAGTTGCGGCGTGCCGGGTACGGTCCCGCGATGACATTCGCCGCACGAGGACTCGATGTATTTCGCCGGCAGAATGGGCTGCTCCCAGGCCAGCGTGCTGCTGTGCGCCTCAGCTGCGGTTGTGGCTGCGCCTTGCCCGCGGTGGCACATCGTACATCCGAATTGATCGAGCTTATGTGGAATCGCCGGATGCGGGCGAAAGGGTTGCACGGCAACATCGCTGAGGCTGGCTTCTTTCAGCCCGACGTGACAACTTGTGCAGCGGTCGACCACGCCGAGATCGGGCAGCCAAATCTGCTGAATCCCTCCCTCGAAATGGCGCTGCAAAGTAACCGCATCACTGCGGTTGCGAATCATCTTCACATAGCCATGCTGATAGTGGCGCCACTCGCTGAAATGATTTTTCGCTGGAGCAATCGCCAGCGAAAACAAGAACACCAGGCTCACCACGCCGAACGCACGAACGCTGTCTCCGAATAACGTCTGCCACAGCGACTTGAATTTTTCTTTCATGAGCGCGTCAAGACCCTTGCCACGGCCAGACCCAGGCCCAGCCCGGCCCCCGGAAAAATGTGCCGATTGCAGTCAGCACTATCAGTTCGAATAAGAACCATGTCATCACCCAATACGAAAGTGGCCTGCCCGCCAGGTAACGGCGAAAGGATGAAGTCGATCGCGGAGAACTCTCCGCCGCCAGCAGCATCATTCCGGCGATGATTAATGTCGGGACTAGCGCCGCGTACACTTTGAAAAACAGAAGAAACAACGTCAGCGCAATCGCGACTAAATAAAAGATTCGCAGGCGGAGCTGTCTCTCTTTAAGGAAGAGTCCGTCCGCTTCAATGTTGACCTTAAAATACGGAATCACGATCAGCGCCATCACCACCAGGCCCGGCACTAACACTCCCGCAACGACTGGCGGAAAGTAGTGCAGCATCTCTTGCAGGCCGAGAAAGTACCACGGGGCTTTCGCCGGATTGGGAGTGTGGGACGGATCGGCCAGCCCTTCGAGCGGAGCATTGAACGCGAGCGCTATCCATACCAGCGCAATGGCCAGCACCTGGATTGCGACGGCTGAGCGGAACAAAACCTCGGGGAAAGTCTGCACTTGGTCTTCCGTTTCTGCTTTCACCTGAGCCGAAGTGCGGCGGGTGATGAAAACAATTCGGCGCGGAGACTTCTTGGCATTGGAATCTACGCCCGCAATGAGGTCTTTGGAGTCAGCCATGACTATTGCGCCTCCTTCGCAGTGTCGCTGCCACTAGCGGCTTTCGCGCGAACGGTGGCTGGTTCACTGCCATGCGAGTAGAGGCCGCCATCCTTGCGAATGCGCCAGAAATGGATCGCGACAAAGAACATAGCCGTCAGTGGCAGAATCATGCAGTGCAAAACATAGAAGCGCAGCAGCGCGTTGGCATTGACGGCATTCCCGCCCAGCATCAGAAAGCGAATCTTGTTGCCCATAACCGGCACGGCCGAAGCGATGTTTGATCCCACAGTAATTGCCCAGTAGGCGAGTTGGTCCCAGGGAAGCAGGTAGCCCGTGTAACTGAGAAGCAGCGTAATCAGCAAAAGGATCACCCCGATTACCCAGTTGAACTCCCGCGGAGTGCGGTATGCACCGCGATAAAAAACCTTGAACATATGCGCGAAGACCAAAAAGACCATGGCGTGCGCCGACCAGCGATGCAGATTGCGCAGAAACAGCCCGGAGGAGACCACGAACTGAAGATCCTTCGTGTCAGCATAAGCCTGCGGCGCGGAGGGATGGTAGTAAAGCATGAGCGGAATTCCGGTCGCGACCAGAATGAAGAATGTGCCGAGAGTGAGCGTGCCTAAATACCACGTCGCCCTCACGCTCAACATGCGGGTGCGCACTTTGGTGGAAAACAAATGCAGAAACACATTCTGCTGAATCGCCAGCGCGCGATGCAGTGTGCTCGATCCCGTTCCGCTCCGGAAAATCGAGCGCCACACTCTCGTGCCGCGTAAGTCTTCGAAGTATTGGTCTACGGTTTTCGTTATCGCCATTGCTCACACCCTCACGAAAGAATCGCGCTGCAGTGGAGGAACGTCGGTGGACCGGTCCACCAACAGATCTCCGTCGTCGTTGAGCCAGATTCGCTTCCATGGCAGCGGCCTGGGCGCAGGCCCTTCGATCTTCTCTCCTGTGTCTTTGAACTTGCTGCCATGGCAGGGGCAGGCGATGATGCCCAGTTCCGGCTTCCACGCCGTGAGGCAGCCAAGATGAGTGCAAACCGCGCTGAGCGAGAAATAACCTTCCTGCGAGTGAATGATGTAGATGCCCGAACTCACGTCGAGCGTGACGGAATCGAGCGGATAGCGGTCGGGCTTACCGGCGTTCACCACCGGCGACGGCTCATATAGCACATTGGGCTCGAGAAATTGATACGTGACTGCAGCGGTGCCGGCAGCCGCGATGCTGAGAGAGCCCAATCCAAGCTTCGCGAAGAACTGGCGGCGATTCACCAGTCTGTCAGGGGTGTCGGGCTTAGTTTCGTCTGGCATTCGTCTCTTCCCTACTTCGACTGCAATCCTGCACCAATTGCCGCCACCGAGATCAGGCCAGTCGGCTCGGCGGGGATAAGGTTGTACGACTCCATGGTGATCGTGCCTACGGGACAACGCATGGCGCAGAGGCCGCAGCGGATGCAGCGCGTCTCGTCTTTCAACATGGCCGAGCCGGTAACGATGCCCAGTTCGTCGGCCGCCACTTCATCGAACTCCACGCCGAAACATTCCTGATTGTCGCGGATGTGCTGAATAGTCTTCGGCTCGAACTCGATGCGATCGAGCGAAACCAGCTCCAGACACTTTTCCGGACAAATGTCGACGCAACCGCCGCAAAGGACGCACATCGTACCGTCTTCCGGTGTGCCTTCGAAAATCGTGTTGGTCCAGCAGTGCAGGCAGCGTTGCGCTTCCGCTACCGCCTCCACGGTGTCGTAGCCGACTTCTACTTCCGTCACTCCCGTTCGTCGCTCCAAAGGGAGCATAGGCACCGGTTGGCGGTTGATATCGAGGTAGTCGAGCGGCATGCTGTGCCGCTTTAGGATTTCGACCTCAATGATCGGCTCAGGATGCTTGTTCTTGCGCAGGTATTCGTCAATTCCCACCGATGCGCGTTTGCCATCGCCGACGCTGTCGATGATCAGGCGCGGGCCGAACACACAATCACCGCCGGCGAAAATTCCCGCCGCCGAAGTCATCAGCGTTTGGGGATTCACCGCGATCAGGCCGCGCGGAGACAGTTCAACCTTGTCTTCGGGCGTAAGGAAGTCGAGGCGCGGCGCCTGGCCGATGGCCATGATTACGGTGTCGCACTCGATCTGGCTCTCACTGTTTTCGAAAAACGCGGGATTAAAGCGTTTGTTCTGATCGAAGACCCACTTGGTCTTCAGCGTCTCCAGCGCAACCACCTTGCCATCTTGCCCCACCATGCGCTTTGGGCCGAGGCCGGGGTGCATGCGGATGCCTTCCTGTTCGGCTTCTTCAATTTCTTCCAGCGCGGCGGGCATTTCTTCGCGGCGCTCCAGGCAGACGAGGTTCACTTCACGCGCCCCCATGCGCAGCGCCGAGAGCGATATGTCGACCATCTCCCGCGTGGCGACAGCGGTCATGTTCTCCTCGGAAGGTTCCGCGTCCTGCACGCCTCCGGCGTGTTGACGCACTACTTCGCGAGCAGCTGAGCGAGCCACGTCCATGGCAACGTTGCCGCCGCCAATCACGATCACTTTCTTGCCGATTGTGAATTTGTAGCCCAGGTTGACGTTGAGCAGAAAATCGATGCCTTTATGTACGCCGTCAAGATCGACTCCGGGAATGCTGAGATCGCGGCTGCGATGCGCGCCCACGGCAATTAGCACCGCGTCGAACCCCTGACGTCGCAGATCGGAAACCGTGAAGTCGCGGCCCGCCGCGCAATTCAGCGTGAGCGTGATGTCGCCAGTCTCGAGAATCTCGCGCACTTGCGCTTCCACGACGTCGCGCGGCAGGCGATATTCGGGAATTCCAAGGTAGAGCATTCCGCCCGCGACCGGTGCGGCCTCGAGAATCGTTACCGCATACCCCATCAGGGCGAGATCGTGCGCCGCCGAGAGGCCGACCGGTCCGCCGCCAACTACCGCTACCTTGTAAGGAAGCTTTTTCTGCGTTCGGCCCTCATTAACCTGAATCGGATGCTTCGACTCCGGCCCGAACTGTTCGGTGAGAAATCTTTTCAGCGCGCGTATCGAAATTGGTTTGTCAATCTCGCCCCGGCGGCACGCTGTCTCACATGGATGCGCGCACACACGACCGCAGATGCTGGCCAGAGGATTGGGGTCGCGCGCGATGCGGTAAGCCTCTTCGAAGCGGCCCTCGGCAATTAGACCAACATAGCGCCCGGCATTTGTGTGCGCCGGGCACGCCATCATGCAAGGAAAGTTCGTATTGAGCCAGTCACCGTCGACTTTCTTGTTTTTGTATCGCTTCAGCATGAAGCACTTTTTATTCTTTGCGGGTTGTAATGCTGACCGTTTGTTTGTGCTGCAAGTGGATGAAGAAAGTAAGGATGAAAGCGCGGGGAGCAAGTTCTACTGCTCCCCGTTGCTTTCGTTCTGCTACTCCTTACTTACTCAGGGTGAAATCCGCTTTGCCGCCACCGGCCACGGTCACGGGCTTGGATTGGTTCTTCGCGCCCTCATGCCAGGCCACTACGGTGTAGCTGCCGTCGGGCACATCTTTGATCTTGTAATTGCCGTTGTCGTCGGTTTCGGCGAAATAGGGGGTTGGACTGACGATGATGTATCCCTCCATTTCCGGATGTACATTGCAGAACAGCGGCACAACGCCCGCCTTGTCGAAGGTAAAGGGACGCTTTTCACCCTTCGGCCAGGTTCCGAGATTGTGTCCTGCCTTTTTGTCACCGGCGACGGAAGTCCAGAAAACGTTGTGTTGTACGTTGTCGCTATTCAAGAATTCAACAGTTGTGCCCTGCTGCACGATCGCAATGTGCGGCACAAAGAGCAGTCCCTTTTGATCCACGACCGGGTGCTCCTTGGGCGCGGGAAATGTTTTGCCAGCGATGGTGTCCACGTAAACCACCGACTTGCCTTTCATCCCGCTAACTTTTCCCTCGATATCGCCTGCCCAAGCGCCGCAGCAGAACCCGGCCAGCATCATCACCATTACGAATGCCCTGTACGTCATATTTTTCTCCTTTAGATTTGCGGTTGATCGTTGCCAACGCGCGTGTCAGAAAATGATCTTCGCATCCAGATAAATTGTGTTGTTGGCGCCGGCGCTGCGACCCGAACCGTCGTAGTTGGTGGTACCACCATTGAACCGTGTATATCCGGTGTATTGCGCGGCGAGTTGCAGATTCTGCCAAGGCCAATACGAGACGTTCGCGATATATCCAGCGCCTCTCGGGTCGCCGTTGGCGCTGCCGGTCACCGAGCCCGGTGGATAGAGGTTGATATCAGCGGTCCCGTCAGTTTCGAACCAGCCAAACGTGCCCGTATAGCGGTTGCCGAAGTGGTATTCGGCATTCGCCATAACGGTATTCAGATGGTGCGGACCAAGAGTCAGCGCGCCCTGGTTAACACTGGATAGCAAATCGGCGTTCTCGCGGATATACGTACCGCGGAAGGAAAGCACATCCGTCCGGAACAACGTCCGGTCGATCTGAGTGTCAAAGGCAAAATCCGTGTACTCATCTTCCGGGCCAGTGGTCCCGTTGATACCGACGATCTGATTGGGAGTGGACCGCATGTGCATGCCGTAAGTGCCGATCTCATACTGGGTTTTTGCAGTCAGTTGCTGCCACGCGGCGCGCCAGTAGGGTGCAACCCCGTGGATGTTGTAGGAAAAACCGGTACCTGGATTCGGCTGAGGGCCGCCCACGTGTTCCGAGCGATAAACCGATACGTCCAGATACAGATGACTGTCCCACATGGCATAACCACCAAATCCTGCGACGTCCTGCGCCAACGGACCGTTGATAACGGGGTTAGCGGTTGGAGTAGGTGCAGAATTGCTGGCGACCCAGGGGTAGCCCCATGCCGGCGTACTGTTCCACAGGTCGTCTAAGGTCGGATTGTTGTTGAGATCCAAACCGTAAACCAGTTCCTTCCCGCCCAGTTTCCGCTTATTCGCATAACGGATGTCCGTGTTATCCATGCTGAAATGGTCGCCCTGGGTCTCGTAAGTCACCTGAAGAAAGCTGCCGATGTTGCTGGTCCATGCACCGGAAAGGAAGAGAGAAATGTCTTGAGGAAACTGAAAATTGCCATTCTCAGTCGTCGGGACCGGAGACTTGGTTGAGGTGAATGAGGTTTCCAGCATTACGGAAAGTGGCAGTGAAGCCAGAAGGTCAAGCGCGGCACGCTTCTTGCCTCCGTCGGCCTTCACGGTTTTGGTGTCGTCCCCTCGATCGACATAACCGAGCAGCTTGAACCTGCGTCCGGCAGGGTTGAGCTCCGGAGGCGCGTAGTGGCAACCGCTGCACGCCAAGCCCGTCTGCCGTGCATAGCTCGGAACCGCCGACGCCGCAGGAGGATTCACTGCGCAAAAAAACAGCAGAACGATAACAGGAACTGCCACGACTAAGAAGATCGCCACTTTTCTTATCTGCAATCTCATCTCTGTCTCCGAAAATAGCGCAGATTTTTGTCCGAGCGTTGTTGCAGTATCTGGTCAACCAATACGTTTAGCTGTGATCACACACACTCTGCACTGTGATCGAAGTCACAAATCGAGGACTGAATTGCGCTATCGCGATTGCGGCAAACGTGGGGATCGGGCTATCCGGACCCATAGATCTGCCGACCCGCTGGCATTTCGGACCTGCCCGCTTAGTCGTCTTTGAGCTACGACCACGGAGGTCATCGGAGTGGGGTGACCACCATCACCGCTTACCGTGAGTTAGATCATCGCTAGGGCGAGGAATCTCGTATATCAAAATGGCCGCTGCGGCTCAGGTTCTAGCTCGAACCGCCCGGTTTGGGATGAACTGCCTAAGTACCAGGCTGAACCTTGCGGCTCAACTTCGGCACTTCGGCTCCAACATCCAAGGCCCTCGGCTCCGCAATTCTGCTCGCGTAGGTTTGCATGTTCTTGCCATGAGCATCCCCATCCAGGTCGCTCGACCGATCCGAGAATTCTCCTAGGAAATTGACTGTCTGTTCTCCTGCACATAGATGGGCCTCTCGGACATGTCCCGAACTGGTCCATTGGGACCTTACCCCGACCCGGCTGGCGCAGGCAGACTAATTCATCGACGTTGTAACCAGAATTGATTTTGAGAGGCGAGCTCTTCTAGCCACTCTATGAGACAGATCCCCCACTGGACTCTGACTGTTATGGCCATCGTGACTCTGCTGATGGCGATGCTGGGCTGCCAAGGCGTGAGCGCGAAATCGGATTCGGACCCGCCGCCGCCGCCGACCACCCAGCTGACGGCATCGTCGGCCAGCCTTGCGTTCGGCACGGTGGCGGTTGGCACCATCCAGGTACTTCCTGAGACAGTTACCAATAACGGAACCTCCAGCCTGAGCCTGACTACGGTCAGCGTGACGGGAAGCGGATTCACGGTCAGCGGGCTCACTTTGCCCATGGTGCTGGCAGCGGGGGCGAGCACGAGTTTCAACGTGGTGTTTCAGCCTCCGTCGGTGGTGACGGCAGCAACCGGCAATGTGGCGCTGTCGAACACGGGAACCAACGGCGTGTTGAATATTTCGCTGACGGGATCGGGAGCAACGCCGGCGGACGTGACCGCAAGCCCGAATGGCTACTCTTTCGGAACCGTGGCGATGGGCAGCACGGTGACGGAAAACGAAACGCTGACGAACTCCGATGTCAATAGCGCGACAATTTCTCAGGTAACGGTTATTGGAGCTGGTTTCGGCGTGGTGAATTTGAACCTGCCGCTGACCCTGGCTCCGGGCCAGACGACGACGTTTGGAGTGACGTTCTCTCCCGTGTCTTTGCCCGGGACCGACGGCGCGGTAGTGATGACTGTCAACGGGGTGAGCAACGCGGTTTACCTCGGGTACTCGGGATCGGGAGGCTCGACGGCTGCGCCGGCTGTGGTGGTGCCGAACCCGGCGAGCCTGACTTTCTCGAACATCACGACGGGCCAGACTTCCAGTCAGACGGTGACTCTCACGAACACGGGCGGAGTAAGCACGACGGTTTCGCAGGCGACGGCCGCGGGGACCGGCTTCAGCGTTTCGGGGTTCACGGCGGGGACGTTGTTGCCGGGCGCGACCATGCAGTTCAGCGTGACGTTTGCGCCTACTGCGGTGGGCAGCTTTCCGGGAACGGTGACGGTGACGTCGAACGCATCGGACCCAAGTTTCTCGATCCCGTTAACTGGGACAGCCGTGGCGCCACCGGCGGTTCTGACGGCGTCGCCAACGAGTTTGACTTATACGAATGTCACGGTGGGACAGAGTTCGAGCCAGACCGAGACGATCAAGAACACGGGCGGAACGAGTGCGACGATTTCGGCGGTTGCGGAAGCGGGAGCCGGGTTCACGGTTTCCGGAATCACGCCGCCGGTGACGTTGACGCCGGGACAGAGCACGACATTCACGGTAACATTTGCGCCGACCAGCGCTACTACGTTCAGTGGAACTGTGACGGTAACGTCGGACGCCTCGAACCCGAGCTTGGCGATACCGCTGACTGGGACCGCAGTGGGAGCAGCGGTCCTGACTTCGGCTCCAGCCAGTTTGACCTACACGAACATCACGGTGGGGCAGAGTTCGAGTCAGACTGAAACGATCAAGAACACGGGTGGCACGAGTGCGACCATTTCGGCGGTCGGGGAATCGGGAGCCGGGTTCACAGTTTCGGGAATCACGCCGCCAGTGACGTTGACGCCGGGTCAGAGCACCACCTTCACCGTAACCTTTGTGCCGACTTCAGCGGGCACGTTCCCGGGAACTGCGACGGTGACCTCGAACGCTTCGAACCCAATCGTGGCGATTTCATTGAGCGGGACAGCAGTGACACCGGCTACTTTGACGGGGTCGCCCACTAGTTTGACTTATACGAACATCACGGTGGGGCAGAATTCAAGCCAGACCGAAACCATCAAGAATACAGGCGGCACGAGTGCAACCATTTCAGTGGTCGCGGAATCGGGAGCGGGGTTCACGGTTTCCGGTATCACGCCGCCAGTGACGTTGACGCCGGGGCAGAGCATTTCGTTCACGGTTACCTTTGCGCCGACGTCTGCGGGCACGTTCCCTGGAACTGCGACGGTGACGTCGAACGCATCAAATCCGAGCTTATCGATTCCTTTAAGCGGAACAGCTGTGACGCCCCCGGCAGTCTTGACTTCGTCGCCCCCGAGCTTGATCTACACGAACGTCACGGTGGGGCAAACTTCGAGTCAGACCGAAACGCTCACCAACACGGGCGGCACGAGTGCAACGATTTCGGCGGTCGCGGAATCGGGAACCGGGTTCAGCATTTCCGGGATCACGCCGCCGGTGACGCTAACGCCGGGACAGAGCACCACGTTCACGGTGACCTTTGCGCCGACCAGCGTTACTACGTTCAGCGGAACGGTAACGGTGACGTCGAACGCTTCGAACGCGACCTTATCGATATCGCTGAGCGGAACAGCGGAAGGGACGCCGGGAGTTCTGACAGCGTCGCCTACGAGCTTGATCTACACGAACATCACGGTGGGACAGAGTTCGAGTCAGACCGAAACCCTAACCAACACGGGGGGCACGAGCGCGACGATTTCTGCCGTCGCGGAATCTGGAGCCGGGTTTAGCATTTCCGGGATCACGCCGCCGGTGACGTTGACCGCCGGGCAGAGCACGTCGTTCACCGTGACCTTTGCGCCGACATCTGCAGGCACGTTCCCCGGAACGGTGACGGTCACGTCGAATGCATCGAACCCGAGCTTGGCGATACCGCTGAGCGGGACGGCAGTGACGGCAGCTACTTTGACTGCGTCGCCGACGAGTTTGACCTACACGAACATTACGGCGGGGCAGACTTCGAGCCAGACCGCAACGATCAAGAACACGGGCGGCACGAGCGCGACGATCTCAGCGGTCGCCGCAACCGGAGCCGGGTACAGCATTTCCGGGATCACGCTTCCGGTGACGTTGGCCGCCGGGCAGAGCACGACGTTCACGGTGATCTTTGCGCCGACATCTGCGGGCACGTTTCCCGGAACGGTGACAGTAACGTCGAATGCATCGAACCCAAGCTTATCGATACCGCTGAGCGGGACGGCAGTGACGGGGGCTACTTTGACGGCGTCGCCCACGAGCTTGACCTACACGAACATCACAGTGGGCCAGAGTTCGAGCCAGACCGAAACGCTGACCAACACGGGCGGCACGAGTGCGACGGTTTCGGCAGTTGCGGCATCAGGAACCGGGTTCAGCATTTCCGGGATCACGCTTCCGGTGACGTTGACCGCCGGGCAGAGCACGACTTTCACGGTGACCTTTGCGCCGACCAGCGCCGGCACGTTCCCCGGAACGGTGACGGTGACCTCGAACGCATCGAACCCAAGCTTGTCGATACCGTTGAGCGGGACGTCCGTGGGAGCAGCCGTCCTGACCCCAGCCCCAACCAGCTTGACCTACACGAACGTCACGGTGGGGCAGAGTTCGAGTCAGACCGAAACGCTGACCAACACGGGCGGCACGAGTGCGACGATTTCGGCGGTTGCGGCATCGGGAGCCGGATTCAGCATCTCCGGAATCACACCGCCGGTGACGTTGACGGCGGGACAGAGCACGACGTTCACGGTGACCTTTGCCCCGACCTCCGCGGGCACGTTCCCCGGAACTGCGACGGTGTCATCGAACGCGTCGAATCCGAGCTTGTCGATTCCTTTAAGCGGGACGGCACTGACGTCGGCTACTTTGACGGCGTCGCCCACGAGCTTGACGTATACGAACATCACAGTCGGCCAGACTTCGAGCCAGATCGAAACGTTGACGAACACGGGCGGCACGAGTGCGACGATTTCTGCGGTCGCGGCAGCTGGAACCGGATTTAGCATCTCCGGAATCACACCGCCGGTGACGTTGACGGCGGGACAAAGCACGACGTTCACGGTGACCTTTGCCCCGACCTCCGCGGGCACGTTTCCCGGAACAGTGACGGTGACCTCGAACGCTTCGAACCCGAGCTTGGCGACACCACTGAGCGGGACGGCGGTAGCGTCTGCTACTTTGACGGCGTCGCCGACGAGTTTGACCTACACCAACATCACGGTGGGGCAGAGTTCGAGCCAGACCGAAACCCTGACCAACACAGGCGGCACAAGCGCTACGATTTCGGCGGTCGCGGCATCGGGGACCGGGTTCAGCATTTCCGGGATCACACCGCCGGTGACGTTGACGGCGGGACAGAGCACAACATTAACAGTGACCTTTGCGCCGACATCTACGGGCACGTTTCCCGGAGCTGTCACGGTGACGTCGAACGCGTCGAATCCGAGCTTGTCGATCCCCCTGAGCGGCACGTCAGTGGGAGCGGCAGTCCTGACCTCGGCCCCAACCAGCTTGACCTACACGAATATCACCGTCGGCCAGAGTTCGAGTCAAACCGAAATGATCACAAACACTGGCGGCACGAGCGCGACAATTTCAGCAGTCGGGGCATCGGGAACCGGGTTCAGCATTTCCGGGATCACGGTTCCCGTGACGTTGACCGCGGGACAGAGCACGACGTTCACGGTGATCTTTTCGCCGACGTCTGCGGGCACATTCCCCGGAACTGTCACGGTGACCTCGAACGCATCGAATCCGAGTTTGTCGATTCCTTTGAGTGGAACGGCAGTGACGCCAGCCACTTTGACGGCATCGCCGGCGAGTTTGACCTACACGAACATCACGGTGGGCCAGACTTCGAGCCAGCTCGAAACGCTGACGAACACGGGCGGCACGAGTGCGACGATTTCTGCGGTCGCGGCAGCTGGAACCGGATTTAGCATTTCCGGAATCGCGCCGCCGGTTACATTAACAGCGGGACAGAGCATGTCGTTCACGGTGACCTTTGCCCCGACCTCCGCGGGCACGTTCAGCGGAACGGTGACTGTGACATCAAACGCCTCGAACCCAAGCTTGTCGGTACCCTTGAGTGGGACGTCCGTAGCGGCAACTGGAGGTACGCTCACCGCGGTTCCCACTACGGTTGCTGTTCCTGGGAATGTGGCGGTCGGGACCAGCGGAACGGCGACGGGACAACTGACTGCCGCGACCGCGAGCGTCATAGTTTTCGGAGTCAACGTAGTTGGTTCAGAGTTTGTGATTAGCGGGCTTTCGTTCCCGGTAACGATTCCGGCGGGCCAGAGCGCGACTTACACCGTGACGTTCAATCCTACATCGAGCGGTTCGGCATCGACTACGGCTTCGTTCGCCAGCAACGCCAGCAACGCGCCAACCGGCGTGAGCCTGACAGGCACAGCGGTCGCGGCGCCGGTGTACACGGTGGGGCTCACGTGGACGGCGAGCGGTTCTACGGGAGTGACGGGCTACTACATTTACCGTGCGCTTTATAACACGTCGACGAGCACGTGCGGAAGCTATACCAAGCTGAATCCGTCGACGCCAAACGCCACAACTTCGTACACCGACAGCAACGGCATTACCGACGGTGATACCTACTGCTACCAGGTGACGGCATACGACGCGACCACCGGGCAGGAGAGCACGGACTCGAATATGGCGACCGCGATTATTCCGGCGCCGTAGTTAGCACACTCACCAATTCCCGAACGGCTACCGCGACCGTCATCTCTGACGGCGAACTGGATATAATTATCGTTCCGGCAAAGGCGTACGGCAGAGAGCGCGCGGGTAGCACGCTAACGGCGAAAGCTAGTTCCGAGGGTTTGGTAAGTAGTCGGTCTCCGCGACCGACGGATGATCATTATAAGAATCGAAGGCAATCCAATTTATATGTTTCATGGAAGGGTTCTGCCCGCCTTTGCGCGTAGCGCGAGAAGCTCCAACACCAACTTGTTCTCCGCCTGAGCAAGCTGCTCGACCGATTGGCCGTTGGCTTCCTTCAGCACGCCATCGATCACCGTCTGCATCAGTGCCGGCGTGACGTCGGGCATTTCGAGTTTTTTCATTTGGCCTACGAAGCCGTCCATGAAGTGCTCCACAAAGTGCTGGATTCCGCCGGGGCCGCCGCCCAAATGCCACTGCAGGCTGGGACCCATCACGCCCCACCGAAGTCCTGGCCCATAGCACACGGCGATGTCCGCATCCTCCACGCTGACGACGCCTTGCTGAATCAGATAGAGGACCTCTCGGTAGAGCGCCGCTTGCAGCCGGTTCCCAACATGGCCCGGGACAGCCTTACGAAGCCGGATCGGCTTCTTGCCGATCGAAGCGTAGAACGTCATGGCTCGTTCGATCACCGCCTCCGACGTCTTCGCCCCGCCAACTACTTCAACCAAGGGGATGATGTGAGGAGGATTAAAGGGATGACCTAGCACGCAGCGCTCGGGATTCTTACAGCGCGATTGAATGATATCCATCGTGATGGCGGATGCACTCGAAGCGAGGATCGTGTCCGGAGCAGCGGCTTCGTCCATCTGAGCGAACACCTGGGCCTTCAAGAAGGCTCGTTCCGGGACGTTTTCCTGGACGAAGTCGGCCTTCGACACCGCCTGCTTCATGTCGGCAGTGAAGCTCAGCCGGTCGCGGCTTGCACCCGAAGCCAGGCCCATGACTGTGAGTAACTCCCATGCCTCGTCGACGCCTTTGCGTAAGTTGGCCTCAGCGTTTGGTGCGGGATCCGTCGCGATGACATCAAGACCGCTTGCCAGATACTGCGCCGCCCAACTCGCGCCGATCAAGCCCGTGCCGACGATCGCTACGTTCCGAATCTGTGTATTTACCATATCGTTCTCCATAAAGAATCGTGCTTCCTCGAAACTTCTAGTTGCTCGCAACTCCCACTCAGATGGCTATGTCTGCCACAGGCATCGCGAGTTGTGAAACGCGGTTAGGTCATACTGACCAGAATTACTACTTTGCGGACCATCACCTTTGTCCCGTTTCATTCGGCGGAGCAAATTCAATCGCCAAGGTCAACATCCCTTCAATTCCATAGGACGAAGTGAAACCGGATGTTTCAACGTCTCGCCTTCCCGATACCCCAAGGTGATGAAGCATTTACGGTCGTGGTCGCCGATTTCGTAAATGGGCGAGGCAGCTGATGCTGCGCGAATCCTTTCTAAAAAAATGAGAAGGTCTCTCTCGGAGGGGCAGGGCCTATCGGCGCCATTTTTGCACCTCTGGGTCTGTCCCTTCTCCCGCGTAAGGCTCAAGCTTGATTCACTGCGGTTCGGCAAAGTAGCAATCAAATTGCAGATGCGGAACGCAGCGGCTTCTTATCCCCCTGCCGCGCAGCTTCAGCGCGGCATAAGAGGTACATAGTGAAACAGGTCTCGAGATCCAGCGGAATCTCGTCAGGATTCCGTGCGTTCTTCATCTTCTCAGCAATTCTTGCCTACACCTCATCTGCGATGGCCAGTTCCGGTCAGCTCACGTCAAATCCTTCCGACGTCGATTTTGGCAGCGTCCAAGTCGGCAGTAGCCAGACGCAGTCCCTTACGTTGATGAATGTTGGCAGCTCGAGCCTGATCATAACCCAGGCAACTCCGTCTTTAGCCGCCTTCACCCTCACGGGTCTGTCTTACCCTGTGACCTTGTACGCTGGCAAAAGTGTAGGCTGCAACGTGACTTTTAACCCGCAGTCAGCGGGCGCGAGCAGCGGCAGCGTCGCCATTAAATTCCACAATCGGCACAACACCTCCACAACCTATACCCTAACCGTGCCGGTATCAGGCACAGCGGCGACTTCTGGTCAGGTTACCTCAGCTCCAACCAGTCTAAGCTTCGGCAGCGTGACGGTGGGCAGCAAGCAGTCTCTGTCAGAAACGGTGACCAATACAGATGGTTCCAGCGTCACGATCTCTCAGGTGGGAATCAGCGGGACCGGATTTAGCCAAAGCGGGATCACGCCGCCGGTGACGTTGACGCCGGGACAGAGTACGACCTTCACCGTAGCATTTGCGCCGACCGCTGTGGGCACGTTCTCCGGAACGGTCACCGTGACGTCGAACGCTTCGAACCCGAACCTATCGATACCCATGAGCGGCACAGCAGTAGCGTCCGCGACGGGCACGCTGACAGGGGTTCCCACAACTGTTGCGGTTCCTGGGAATGTGGTGATCGGGACCAGCGGAACAGCGACTGGACGACTCTCTGCCACGACTGCCAGCGTCACAGTGTCCGGAGTAAGCGTAGTCGGTTCAGAGTTTGTGATTAGCGGACCTTTGTTCCCGGTAACGATTCCTGCGGGTTCGAGCGCAACGTATACCGTGACCTTCAGTCCTACGTCGAGCGGTTCGGCGTCGACCACGGCTACGTTTGCCAGCAACGCAAGCAATGCGCCAACCGGCGTGAGTCTGACAGGTACGGCGGTCGCGGCGCCCGCCTACGCGGTGGGGCTCACGTGGACGGCGAGCAGTTCTACGGGAGTGACCGGCTACTACATATACCGCGCAATCTATAACACGTCGACGAGCACGTGCGGAAGCTATACCAAGCTGAATCCGTCATCGCCGAACGCCACAACGACCTACACTGACAGCGGCATTACCGACGGTGACACTTACTGCTACCAGGTGACTGCGGTGAATTCGAGCGGCGAGCAAAGCACGGACTCGAACATGGCGACCGCGATTATTCCGGCGCCGTAGGTCTGGGATTTTGCCGATCCCCGAACGTTACCGCGATGTCATCTCTGATGGGCGAATACAGGATCCGCAATTATTGCTGCGGCACGGTCCTACGGTGGAGAGAGGCCCGGAAACGTTCCGCTTTGCGGAAGATACAAGAACGGTACCTATGCTGAGGTGACGCAGGTTGCGGCCGAGCTGAAGAAACTCGGCCCACAGCTCGTAAACCTGAAGAAGGACAATAAGTTCGCGATCCTTGTTAACACAGATTCCGCAAAAGCCCTCAGTTACATGCCGGTCAGCGACAAAGTGAACTACATGACGGTGCTGCAGCAGATGTACAACGCACTGTACGACCTGAATGTCGAACCTGATTTCGTGCGGGCTGGCGACCCAATGCTCTCCCGTTACAAGGTTCTGCTGGTCCCGCCTCTGTACAGCGCCTCCGACCAGGAACTGCAGCAAGTCTCCGATTACGTCAAGAATGGCGGCCAGGTCGTGATGGCTTTTAAAAGCGGCTTCACGAATGAATATTCAACCGTTCGTGACGTCATGGCCCCCGGACTATTACGCGATGTAGCTGGTTTTCATTACCAGGAGTTCACCCAACCTTGCCGAACCGGAACGCCTCACGCCTGACCCGTTTAATGTCGGAGACCAGAACAAGGGCTCGGTATGGCAGGAATTTCTCGTTCCAGATACGGCGGAGGTCGTCGCCTCGTTCGACGATCCCTATTGGCACCTCCCAGCTATCGCACGCAACAGGTACGGCAGCGGCGCACTCACCTAGGAAGCTACTATCCCAACTGATGCTCCACAACGCGAAATTGTCCGCGATGTCCTCAGGCGCGCCCGTTTGATAGGGCCGGGTCAGGATCTTCCGGATGCCATAAGGGTTCGGCATGGTCGCAATTCTCAGGGGAAAGTACTGCACTACTACCTCAACTTTTCTGGAACCGAGCAGTCGTTCCCCTACCCGTACGCCAACGGAGCTGATCTGCTGACGAACGCGTCCATACGCAAGGGGCAAACGATCAAGATCGCCCTTGGGACCTGGCCCTAGTAGCCGAGCATTGATCGCTCGTTCGCCGAAGCCTGTATCGATACACCGATACACCCGTTGCTGAAGTTCTCTTTTGAGAAGAAGAGTGGCGTACCATCCACGTCCGTTACGAGCTTGTGTGCGCCGACGGCCTCCCGGTACATTTCGAAGCTGAATCATCTCGGATCCGGCATGTTACGCCGAACACGACCCGGCTCATGCCGAGGGCTACAGCACCAGGAGCAGGGGCACAATAGCCGACAACCTTGTTGTCCAGTGCAAATCACATAGGTGCCCGAGCCGGCATTGCGCCCCCGGAAGCAGGGAATCCTTGAGTGACCAGGGAGCTCGTAATTCCTTTATTTACAGCAAGTTGCCGTTGGCCGTTTCCGCCTGATTCTGTGTATACTATCGGTGCGGTTCCTACCTCCCTTTCAAGCTCTGTCGTTTCCCGGGGCTCGTGTCAATCAGCAACGGGCCGCCCACGGCGTGGCGGAAATAGCGGCAACGTCGCGGAAACCGCAGCGTCTGCCGAAACTCAGACGATGGCGTAGAAGGCATTTCTTCAGCAAGAGGAGGTCGCGATGGCATGTCTCAATCTGTATGTACTCACGAGCTTATACATTGAAGCGAACGGCAATGTAGTCAGCCGCAACGTTGGCGTGACCTTCGATCTCTTAGAGGCGGAAGCTCACAGAGACCGCGGTGTGGAGAATGATCTCGAGACGCACGTCGTCGACAGCAATTGGAGCGAAGACGCCGCGGAATCCAGCCTAGTCACGACCATGCGCGACTTTTGCGCAATCGTTCGGCAAATGCAGGAAGAGGCGCTGCGATAACCGTAGGAAGCCGGTAGTTTCTGTTGGCAAAGCTGCGTTCCTCGAGGGAGGGCTAACCTTGCTTAAACTGAAGCCGATCGGAACATCCACTCATGCCGATCGAATCGGCAAGGTTTTCTACGTCATCAATCATGACCTGCGCCAATGCTTGATTTGCGACGGAGTCTTCCCGCGCGAGGCTGCCGCCGAGCATGCCGGGACGGTATGCTTTCCCTCGCAGAAACCTCGAGAGCTGGGGCTTCTGGTGGGGCATCACCTCTCGTCAAGGATCGGAGATTCAGAAAAGGGCTTCTGAAGTCTGGGCCTCAACTGTTCCGGTGTTCCCCCTTACGACAATTTTGTCCCATCAGATCCCTGCCGCGGTTCAATGAAGGCTAATCACGCCGTTTGTGCGAGGTCGTCGCCGCCCTCAATCGACTTGTGGTCGGCGTTCGGCGGTAGTTTGCCTTTCGTGTTGGGAACGGGAGCCGTTTCCTTCAGCTTTTGCAGCAGAATCAGGTCGCGGTGGAATCCCTGGTCCAGAAGAGCTTCGTAGCGCATGACGTTCGCGGACAGGTTGCTTTGAAGAGCCATGCTTTCAGCGATGACACGCACTCTCTTCGTCTCATTCGAACCGGGTACCTCTTTCGTTCGTTGGAGTCGGAAGTGCTCTCTCGTTGCCGATTCCGCCTCCAGCATTAGGCGTTTGCGCAAGTAGCTGGCTGCCATGCGGTCCAGCAAAAGACCCTGTAACGCGTCCGCTGGTTGCACCGACTCTTGGAGCTGCGCCACGAACTGTTCGGCCTGTTCCTGGAGTTCTTTGCTCGCGTAGTCAAGCACCCTTTTCCACAGCATGCCTTCTTTCGCCAGGTTCCAGGTCTTTTTTCCTGTGCCGTTTCCCTTCCCATTTCCACTCATATCTTCCTCCTGAACTCGTCCGTTTCATTCTCCAAGCCAGCACATTCGCGAATGCGCGCGTGCAACTGGCGGGTCAGCATGCGCTCGTACCGGCAAATGAGGCGGGCATTGCTTTCGAGACCGACGGGAAGCTGGGATGACGCCTTTTCGAACTCGACGATCTTTGCCAGCCTGCCCCAGATTCGGCTGATCTCCTGCAGGGCCGCATCCGCTCCCGAGACTGCGGGATGGAGTGATCGATCTAGCGTCAACGAATCGAGGTCGATCGCCGGGGGAAAATCGATGGAGCGACTCAGAATCCCGTGTTTCAGCGCGTTCTTGCGCGAAGCTGCCTTGCCTGCCTCCGTCCTCGGCCCAGTCGAGTACTTGGCATTGGCCCGGTTCGCTTGCAGCTTTCGTTCCGAGATCGGCCGCCTCATACTCAATACAACCTTTCTTTGCTGTTCCAATTCGCTCCGTTTCGGAGCGAAGTCATCTGCATCTCGGCCGCTAGCCGCAAGGGCGCGCAGCACAAAAAGGCACACTGTCTGTAGGGGAGACCTCAGTCGGGCGATGCGACATCAGTAGTGCTTCAGTCTGATCTTGCGCTCAATCGCTAATAATTCTGAAGATTACCGGCGGGAGTTGTCCGCCGGTAACAGTTTCGCCGAGCACATAAACGAATGTTTGGGTTCGTTTGGTAATCTCCAAAGTCTATACCCGGTTCGGCGAGATTCTAAGTAAGGAATCAGGGCTCGGGGCGAGTTGTGCCGCGCCGAAATATCGACGATCCGTCCGTGAGTGATGCGATTCGTCGGATTAGAAGAGCTCGATCGCTGCGGGCCCGAAGCAGACCCTCACATGCTCCCTACCTCAAGAAAGAGCGTCCGCGACTTCCGTCTGAGAGAAATCGTCTCCCTTGAACAACAACGACTCGTTTCTCGCCTTGGCAAGGGCATAAGCGAAACAGTCTCCGAAATTCAGCCCGGCCGGATGGCCACTGCCCTTGCCGAAGTCGCGATAAGCCTGGCGCGCGATGCGTGCCTGAGCTTCAGTAACAGGCTCCACTGCCACTTGTGCTTCGCGGAGCAGGTCATCGAAGCGGCGGCTCGCGATCGGGTCTCGGCTGCCATCGATGACGGCTGCCGCTTCGACATAATTGACAGCGGAAATGCGCCGATGGGCGGCTTCCTCGATTGCCTTCGCAAATACGCGCGCCTCAGTTTCATTGCGGAGTATTGCGATGATTGCCGATGTATCGAGAATCATCGCGGCAGTCCCTTCTCGTCGTATAGCAGATTACCGTGATCGATGGATCGAAACGGTTCCTTGAGGTGCGCGGCGCAATCGTTTCCGATTTCCAGTAGTCGGTCGGAAAGTGCGACTCCGCGTTCGCGACGGGCACGTTCCAGGCGTTCACGAACCGCCTTCGTAACTGCTTCCGCCATGCTTTCTCCCGTGAGCTTGGCGAGCTGTTGGGCAAGTCTGTGCGCTTCCTTGTTTTTGATGTTGAGGCTCATGGTGGAACCATTCTACCATCATCATCTACCATGCTACCTCACAAAACGGCAAGAACTAAACGGGGGTTTCCGTAGCGATGGAGGAAGCATGCAGACGTCACGTGGCGGATGGGCCTTGATCTAAAATGTCACTGGGCAGACTGGAGATAACCGTTCAGCAGACGCCATGCAGTCTTGGTCCCGAACAAGCCCCCGCGCATCTTGACACGATCGAGGTCCAGACGCTTCAACAGGGGGTTCCTGAAGATAAGGACTTCGGTTGGAAGCTGGGCGCGCTGCAGTCACGATAGGCGCACAATGCCAGGGAACCCGTCGAAGCCCGAGTCGAAACTTAAGATTCGCTCAATTCCGTTTTGCTCCATGACGGATAGATGCACAGCGTCACGGGCAGACAACTGTCGATACCCAAGGACAATCTGCTTCGCACGCTGGACAACGGTGCCGTCAACCGCGAGCACCTGATCTACTACACCGAGCAGAGCGTCGAAAGCTGGCTGAATTGCGTCGCGGCGATCGATTGCGACGTATCGGTGCAGAATTTCCTGCAAGACCTCGGCATCGGTGACAAGACGCTGACGGTCGATGATCAGTTTCTCGAGCAAGCGCTGTGCATTGGCTTTGTGAGGATGAGGTGCGCCGACTAAATACATCGGGATGTTTGAGTCAACAAGAATCACGAACGCGCACCGGGCCCGTATCCTGCCTCGATCTCGGCCAGCATGCCGTCGATGTCGCTGACAGGATAGTCGTGCCGGGCCGCCGTTTGGATCGTTTCCAGTTTCTTCCCGATGCTCCCCAGAGGCTCTTGCCGGCGTGCCAGATCCAGCGCCTGCCGGACCCACTCCGCGATAGACATTCGGCGCGAACGAGCCACGCGCTGAATCTCTTTGTATTCCGGATCCTTCAGAATCACTTGCAGCCTCTTAGCCATTAGTTGAGTCTAACTGACTCATCTGCATGAGTCAAGTAGATGCACGCCCGAGCGAACTGTGCAGTTCACGAAAGCGCTATGGAGAGTCTATGAACGACGGAATTGTTGTGACCGCGCTGGATGCGCGGACGAATTTCGGCAAGTTCCTTCGCGGAGTGGAGGATGAGGGTCGCTCCGTTGTCATTGAGAAGCGAGGCCGCCCGCGAGCCTTCCTGCTCAGCGTTCGGGATTACGTGCGGCTGGCGGTACCCGAACCAGAGGTTCTTCGGTTCATCGGAATGGAATCGAAAAGCAAGGGCACGAATCGACTGAATAGAACGCAAATCGACCAGATCGTCAAAGCGGCTCGCAAATCCAAACGGTGATGATCCCGCTGCGGCTGGTCATCGATACCAACGTGGTGGTGTCGGCAGCGCTCGCGCCGGAGGGGATGTAGCGCACGGTGTTGATTGCTCGCGATGACCCAACCTGCACGGTGGTATGTCTCGGATGCAATCGTGGTGGAATATGCCGTGGCCGTGGCGCGTCCGGAACCTAAGATTCGAAGGGCCTTACGCCAGCAACTGCGGCAATTGATCGAAAATCACACTCGCGTGGTCAGGCCGTCGCGTCTAAAACAAGCCATGCCAGAGCCGGCTGATAGCATATTCGTGGAATGCGCCGACGCCGCTCATGCAAACTACTTGATACGGGAAACCAGCGCCACTTCCCCACCTTCTGGAAGAACACCAAGATCATCACGTCAAGTGAATTCCTGAGCATCATCGCTCCACACCTTCTTCGGTAAGAAATCCTCTGCCCATCGCGGACGAGCCCAGCAGCGGGTCGGAGGAGAATTGCGGCGGCGCAGAGAGCGCGGCGGGCGAACGTGAAACGGGAGAAAAACGCATAATTCCTCATGCTGTCACTCTGCTACCACCCCAAGCGTCAGTCGTGACGGCTCGATCTCGTGATAATCGTTCCGCCGTGTAGAAGGGTGTTTCGCAACACCACTACTGCCGCGGTGTTAGAAAACCCGCCCAGAATCGCTCGCGTGGGACCCCAGGAAAGATTGGGCTTCTTGACTCCACTCATGGCGTTAGGAATGTGTAGTTTTCTAATAAGCCGGCGAGTGAGCGTAATGATTCCATAACAATGTCGGCTCCCAGGCCCGAGTAAACTTTGGAGGCGCAAACCAACCAAAGGGCTCGGAGGAAAGGAGCCGAACATGCTGATTATAGGGTGTGATTATCATCCGGGCTTCCAGCAAATTGCATTGGTGGACACAGAAAGCGGGGAGTGCGGCGAACGGCGTCTAAGTCACCGCGAAGAAGCTGAGCAGTTTTACAGTGCGCTCAAGCAACGAAGTTGCGCAGTGCGTGTGGGGATGGAAGCCAGCGGACACTCGCGCTGGTTCGAGCGCATGCTGCGCGACTTGCAGTTTGAGTTGTGGATCGGGGACGCGGCGGAGATCCGCACGAAACGAGTGCGGAAGCAGAAGACCGATCGTCAGGATGCGCAGTTGTTGCTGCGGCTGATGATGGAAGATCGTTTCCCGCGGATCTGGGTGCCGGACGCGGAGAATCGTGACCTGCGGCAACTGCTGTGGCATCGGCATCGGCTGGTGCAGATGCGCACGCGGGTGATGAATCAGTTGCATGTGGTGGCGCTCAACGAAGGCCTGCGACGCAAGAAGGCGTTGTGGCGAGCCGCCGGCCGCAAGGAACTGGAGTCGATCGCCTTGGCTCCGTGGGCCAGGCATCGACGGCAAGACTTGCTCGACGTACTCGACCAACTGACGCCGAAGATCCAGGAACTGACGCGTGCGCTGGAAGAAGAAGTGGAGAAGCGTCCGGTGACGCGGCGGTTGATGACGCATCCCGGAGTCGGTCCGCTGACCGCCTTAGCCTTCGAGTTAGTGATTGGAACTCCCGGACGTTTTCACTGCGGCAAACAAATCACCAGCTATGTGGGTCTGGTTCCGTCGGAAGAGTCCAGTGGCGATCGGCGTCGCCTGGGACACATCAGCAAGCAAGGCAACGTGCTGCTGCGCTTTCTGCTGGTGGAAGCGGCGCAGGTCACGGTACGGAGCCAGCCCGAGTGGCGCAATACGTTCTTCCACCTTGCCATGCGGCGAGGGCGGAAGATCGCCAAGGTAGCCATGGCCAGGAAGCTGGCGGTGCATCTGTACTGGATGTGGCGCCAGGGCTGCGATTACGGTCTGTCGCATCAGTTCGGTTCGCACGCGGGAAAGCCCGGAAATCCCGATGGTGGGCAGTAAATCACCGACGTAATGATTGGGCATCCCGCTCCCCTCAGTGGGGAGTTTGAACAGGTAATCATGATCGCAGTTGGGGATCGAAGAGATGGCTGGGTCGGACCGAGTTCCTGACCCTGACGATTAGAAGCGAGCCTCAGGTTGGAAACGCGCAAACCCACTACGAGAGCGAAATGGCGCTCTTCTACGAGTGCAGGGAGTAGTGTACGTACATTGTGCTTGACATCGCCGACATTGTCAGAGATGGGATTTTTCGCCGCCGAATGCGTTCGAATCGCTTTGTAAAGTTCGAAAGCGGATTCTTTCGTGAGCCGCCCCTTAAACCGCATCAGCAGGATCTCATTCCCGCTTAGAAAATAATCTTCAAGCCGAACTCTCCGATGCGTCCGTTATGCGCTCCACTGGGGTGCAGGAAGCCATTGGCGATCAAGGGATTATTGGGGTCGCTGCTGCCATTCACGCAATCAGGAGCGCCCGAGTTCACCTCATATCCGCAAGAAGTGTTATTTACGCCGTTCCATTGCGGATGATTGAAGACGTTGAACGCCTCGGCACGGAACTCGATTGCCTTCGACTCATCGATTTTGAAGTGCTTGAACAATCCCATGTCGAAATTCAGGCGGCCTGGTCCGATCAGTGAATCACGGCCGGAATCGCCAAAAGTAAGACCGGTGGGCTGCGAATAAGCTCCGGGATTGTAGAGCAACGGACCGTACACGATGTTCGACACCGGAATAAATTGAGGTTTAGGGCCATGTGGATCTCCCACCAAGTCGGCGAAAGAGCCCGAGCCTACGCTGTTCCCGACCCCGGCGTTGTCGTAGATGCCGCCATTAATAATTGTGACCGGTTCTCCCGTTTGAGCAGTCGTGATGCCCGACAGTTGCCAGCCTCCGAGCATCGATCTTTTCAAGCCTTTGGAATGCTGGAAAATTGGCAAATCGTAAATGTAGCTGACCGTAAAGATCTGCCGCTGATCGTAGGTGGAACTGGCGCGATAGGAATTCCAGATTGTAGGAATCGACGAAATTAGCGTCATACCGGTCGGAAGAATTGTCGATCGAATGGCTGTAAGTGTAAGCGAGTGTGAGCTGAAGCCCGCCGGCATTCCGCCTGCCTGACACTTGCAGCGCGTTATAGCTTGAGTTCGCTCCGCCGATAATGCCGTAAATCGAGTCATAACCCTGGTAGGGACGATACATATCCGTACCCAAGTTGCCGCAAGCGTTGTTGAGATTGAGAAGGGCTTGGCCGGTGACGGGAGTTCCGTTTCGAGGAAATTGTAGGCGTTTGAGAGATTATTACATGTCCAGTTGCCGGTGATGATTTGCCCAGGCAGGAACGGATTCTGGTTGGCGGGAGAGAATGCAGCTGATTGCGGTCCAGTTGCCTGCGAAAGATGAGTTCCTTTGCTGCCCACGTAGGCCACGGTCACCAAAGTATTGCGAGCTAACTCACGCTGGATGTCGAGATGGTACTGCTGCACGTAAGGCCACTGCGTAACGTTGGTAATGGAGGTCAATTGGCTCACGCCGCCGCCCAACGGGAAAAGCTCGGGCCCGCCGTCGGACGATGCACCGCCAAGATTGGTGTAACCCGATATGAAAAACTGCACGGGCGCGATGATCGCAGGAGGGTTTCCTTCGAGCGACTCGGTATTGGCATCGTTGCCGTTCGCGTGTTCGAAGAAGATACCGTAACCCGCACGAATCGCCATTTTCCCGTCTCCCTTGGGATCAAAGGCGAAACCGATGCGGGGCGCCGGGTTGAATAAATGGTCGGACATGCAACTGCGATGCACTCCGTTGACACCGCAGTGCACCATTCCAGTCATGGTCTCAACACTCTGTCCCGCGGGGAAAATCAACGACCCGTCTGGATTGAAGGATGGGGCATCCGCCGGCTAATAGGCAGACGGCATCAAAATTGTAAGAATTCCCATAGCGCTCGTAATAGCTGCCGTACAGGCTCACTCTTACACCCAGGTTCAGCGTGAGACGCTTGTCACACGCCAATCATCCTGCACAAACGGCTCCAAGACCTTGTAGCGGTTGTAATATTTCAGGTTTTGGTTGGGTTGGGCGAAAGAGTTAACATAGCCGAGCAGCAAATCGGCGAAACCGTTGCCGGTGCTGGAATAGGGCCCTCCGGAATTGTTGGTTTGATTGTAGGCAGTGTTTGGATCCGAATAAAAACCCAGGCTGCCGTTCGGTTCCTCGCCCGCCATCTCGTTCTTTTGGATAGCCGCGAAGTAAGCGCCGAACTGCACATTGTGCTTGCCTTTGGTCCAGGTCACATTGTCGTGGTAAGCAAAAGTAGGATTTGAGTTATTCCACGGCAAGTAGCCGGGATCGACAGCGAAATGGAAGTTGCCTTGGCCGCCAATACCGAACGCTGGAATCGTTCCGTTAAAGCCATTTTCAAAAATCCCCGTCATGGTCATGCTGGCGGGGCGCTTCCAGCCGCTGCCCGTGTTGAAAAGATGCAGGTGATTGGCCCCGTAGCTGAAGACGAACTCATTCAGCAGCCTGGGAGACATCGTCGCCGTCAAGTTTGCCACCATGCTCACGCCGGGACCCTGCAGCGTTCCACCGATCGCAGGCACGCTTGAACCTGACCAGGGTGAAATGGGGAAGTTCTGCGTCCACGAATCATGAATAAAGCGAATGTTTGCCCGCAGCTTGGAGTTGATGTTGTCATCGACCTTAATCAGTTCTTCATGCCAATTGATGGGCGCAGCAAGCGTTCCGACAAAATTGTGCCCGTCGTTTGGCAGAGGGATATTGGCGACGATCGGATTCGTGTTGACGGGATCCAGCAGATTGGAAGGCAGCGTGTTGTTGGGAAAGCCAACGTACAAATTATTGCCATTCGCATCCTGACCCTGCAACTCGTATGCGGGGCAGTTGTAGTTCACAATTTCGTTGGCAATGGGCGGATTCGAGCCTATCCTCGCAAACGGGGTGCCGGGAGTCGGACATACGTCGCTAAAGTTTCCCGCGCGCTCGTCGGCGGTGGGGAGATACATGGTGGGGTTGTTGTAGACGAACGGAACATTTTCCTTGCGGAATTCTTCTGACCAGAAGAAAAAGAGTTTGTCCTTCTTGATAGGGCCGCTCACGATGTAGCCAAAATCATTCTTGTTGTAGTAGGTTTTCGCCTGTCCGGGCAAGTCGAAATAATTGTGGGCGTTGAAGGCTGCATTTCGAATAAATTCGAAGGCCTCGCCGTGGAACCTGTTGGTGCCGGACTTGGTCACGGCCTCAATGGTCCCCGATCCGTTGCGCCCGTACTGGGCGCCGTAGGTCGAAGTGAGCACTCGAACTTCGGCGAGTGCATCGATGTTTGGATAGACATTGATGTTGGCGTTGCTGCCGCTGTCGAGGATTTCTCCGCCATCAATCTCCCAATTATTGAACTCGGTGCGGCCACCGTTCACGGCGTACGACACGCTGCCGTTCGGTCCTACCGTTCCATCGTCCTGCCCGGTCTGATCGCTGACTCCTGGGATAAGTTTGATGAGCGTCGTGAAATCACGGCCATTCAACTCGAGTTGGCTAATCTGCTCCCCGGTGATCGTACCCGCCAATTCAGAGGACTGGGTCTCAACCTTGCCGGCCGCGTTTCCTTCTACAACAATCTCGCTGGTCACTTTGCCGATGACCAGCTTCGTGTCGACTCTGAGTTTTTCTCCTACGCGGAGAATCACCTTCCTAGCCTCATATTTCTGAAAGCCCGGCGCCGAGATGGTGATGTTGTACGTTCCGGCTCCGAGACCGCCGACGAAATAGTTGCCGTCCGCGTTGGTCACCGCGCTCCGGCGAAAGCCCGTGGTGGGTTCGCTCACCGAAACCTCCGCCCCAACGACCGCCGCAGCGGTATCGTCGAGAACCGTGCCGGTGAACGATCCTGAGGATTGCGCGAAGAGGCCCGCGGAAAGAAAACAAACGCACAACAAACCACATGCGACCCAGTGCTGACAACGCATGACCGTTTCCCCTCTTGATGGCCTCTGAAAGAGCTGGCTATCGTGGGCCGAAGCGAACGCCGGTGTCAAGCCAAGAAAGCGAGGCCCGGAGCATCGAGTTCACTTCCTATTTTCGTCGATTTTCGCGGGTTATCCGGAATCCTACTCAATCCCACAAACCATTTACAACAGCTAGCACAAGCTTGCGCCGTCTGTTCGCCCCCGAGTGCGTCGGCATTATGCCGTGCTGCACGATCAGAACGGATCATTTGCGGGCAGAACGGATCAAACCCTCCGAAAGTCTCGGGACCGGAGACTTGGGTCACGCGGCACTTTACCTGGCACCGGTGTGGAGAGAAACGACGCTGCCTGGTCATGTTCGGCGAGGAGTCGCATGACTTCCGAGCGCAGATTCGTATCCGTGCGATGCTGCTTCAGGAATGAGGAACGGTTCGCCACATCCTCTGCCAAAGCAGCTTCAAACAGTGACTTCACTGCCTCCCAGTTGTCCGGCGTTGTTGTCATAGCTTTTAGATCGCCGTCTTCTCAACAGTCAGTCCTCCGAGAAAGCGCAGCCGAAAACCAATGTAGCGTAGACGCCCAACATTGTAATGGTTGCAGTTCAAAACGCGGCATTTCCGAGCAGAACGTCGTACATCTTTCTTCGAGTAGGTTTTGAGCGAAACGACAAGAAACTTAGCGGTATCTGTAGCGCTGTCCAGACGAGGCAAGTCACCTCAGATCCAGCTGACGACATGTTCGTGGAATGCGCCGATGCCGCTCGTGCAGACTACTTGATTACGGGAAACCAACGCCATTTCCCTGCCTTCTGGAAGAACACCAAGATCATCACTTCAAGTGAATTCCTGAGCATCATCGCTCCGCACCTTCTTCGGTAAGACATCCTCTGTCCATCAGTGGCATCCGTCCTGAGAAAAGGTTCGTAGGGTCATTGACTCAGGAAGGCGGCACGCATGCCCTAAATTCTGTGAGTCAAACGTACAGTGACGGGAGCAGCCGTTCCGTTCCAGCCCGTCCCGGCGCTGGGCGCAGTCCTTCTCGAAGACTACGCTCCTCGCTAACTTGATCCAAATGCGGTTGATTTCCTGAACCGCCGAACGTATGCCAAGAGCTTCAGACACCAGTAATTCGTTCGATTTCAGCGGTGTTACGCAACACCACTACTGCCGCGGTGTTAGAAAACCCGCCCAGAATGGCTCGCGTGGAACCGTGGAACCCCAGTAAAGATTTGGCTTCTTGACTTCCACTCATGGCGTTAGTAATTGGTAGATTTCTAATCCGAGTTCCACTTGGTGAAGAACGAAGCTGATTCACTAAGCTAACGTTGACAACAGCAGCAATTACCTCGGAGTTCCGTTCGACCCTCCACTATGCCTGGTTGCACTCCCATCCATCGAAACGTCGCCCTTTCGATTGCCCGCAGGTCTTCGGGAAAAATATCCCGAGTGAATCGAAGGTGTCGGCAAACTTCTGCTGAGGTTGGAAATTCAGACTATAATACGCGCCATCTGGAACGGTGGGCGATGGTTAGGAGTCAGCGAAAAGTCGGGTCCGAGTACCCTTCAGTGTCATCTGTGCACGCAGCCGATCGAGGAAAGAACTCTCAGAGCGAATATGACCCCGGAGCTCTGGAAACGTCTTAAACCGTTGTATCAGGCGGCCATCGAAAAGCCAGATGAGCAGCGCTCACGATTCATCGCTGAAGTTTGCGGCAACGACGACGACCTAAGAAGAGAACTGGTAGCCCTGGTAAAGGCAAACAATGAGCCAACGAGCTCAGGCGATATTCCGATCGTGAACCTGGAAGGGCTAATCGCCAGAAGATCTAAGCCTTTCTCAGCGGGCGAGCTTATTCTGGGCCGGTTCAAGATCGTTCGTCTATTGGGCAGCGGTGGGATGGGGGACGTCTACGAGGCGTCGGACCTTCAACTCGGCCGAATTGCGCTCAAAACTATCCGCTCTGAGATTGCAGATAGTCCGGATGTGCTTTCGCGGTTCAAGAAGGAAGTCCAGTTGGCGCGAAGAGTCGGCGGACCCCACGTTTGTCGCGTCCACGAATTATTCGTAATTCCTGGTGCCGGAGAAAAGGCACCCAGCCTCTTTCTGACGATGGAGTTTCTGGATGGTAGAACGCTCGCGGACAAGATACGCGAGTCAGGTGCTCTTCCTTGGCGTGAGGCACAGGCCATAGGAATCGAGATATGTGCTGGGTTGCAGACGATCCATCAAGCCGGGATCATCCACCGTGACCTAAAGTGTCGCAACGTCATGCTTGCCTCCCGCAATGGATCTATCTGCGCGGTATTGACGGACTTCGGGTTGGCTCGTGAAACCAGAACTCCTACGTCTGAGACGATAAGCAGTCTGACGAGACCGGGCGTGATCGCGGGGACGCCCGACTATATGGCCCCCGAGCAGTTCGAGGGCACGGAAGTAAGCCCGGCTACAGACCTCTACGCTCTGGGGATCGTGCTCTACGAACTCGTAACTGGCAAACATCCATTTGCCGCGTCCACGCCGGTCGAAGCGGCAGTGCTCAGAGGTAGGCGTCCGAAGCCTGCATCCTCGATCCAGCGCGGAGTGCCGCACCTCTGCGATGAAGTGATCAATAAATGTCTGGAATATGAAGCCGGGCGCCGCTACCAGTCGGCGAAAGAGGTCGCCGATGCTCTAACAGCACATTCGCTCTCGGCTCGACGACTGATCGAAAGGCAGACTGAACTACTTCGCAGGCGGGGTGTACTAGCGACCTTATCCGCCCTCCTTCTGCTGATCGCAGCAGTAAGCATCTTGTGGTTCCGCTCTCATCGTTACCATCCGCCCTCGAGTGAGGCACAACATTGGTACGAGATGGGAACAGCCGCCCTACGCGAAGGAACGTATGTGAAGGCCACGCAGGCTTTGCAGGTCGCTGTCGACCGGGACAAGAGTTTCGCCCTGGGTCACGCCCGTCTCGCGGACGCATGGTCCGAACTCGACTTCGCGGGACGCGCACAGCAGGAGATGCTGCTTGCGTCTGCGCCAGAGTCGGAGCAGAACCTGCCTGCGTTGGACCGGATGTACATCGAAGCTGTTCGCTCCACATTGACGCGTGACTTCGGCACTGCCGTGAAAGAGTACGCGGCAATTCTCGACGCCCTGCCGGAACAGGAGAAGGCCTCCGGCTATGTCGATCTGGGCCGCGCCCAGGACAAGGCTAATAATTTCAATGAGGCCCTCAAGGACTACGAAGCGGCAGCTCGCCTGAACAAGGACAATCCAGCGGCGTTCGTGCATCTCGGCGTCCTTCGGAGCCGCCAACAGGATGCGTCTGGAGGCGAGGCCGCGTTCAAACAAGCCGAGACTCTCTATAAGGAAACAAGCAATCAGGAGGGCCTGGCGGAAATTGCCTATCAGCGCGGCTACGCGGAGAATGTACGCGGCAACTCGGAGCAGGCGAAATCAAACCTTGAGACTTCACTAACCCTCGCGCGCCAGATTCCGAGCGTGCAGCTTGAGGTTCGCGCTCTGACACAGATGAGCAATGTCGAATACTTGGCGGGACACAGCGACCAGGCCATCCAATACGCAACTCAGGCCATTCAGCTTGCCCAAGACAATGAACTCGAATACTGGTCCGGCGATGGTCTGATGCGTCTTGGAAACGCCTACTTGTCCAGCCATGACCTCGATAAGGCGGAAGCACCGCTCCAGGCGGCGCTTCGTCTCGCACAGCACGAACGAAAACCCCGCCTTGAGGCGAATGCGAGGTTCAGCTTAGCTAGCGTTCGTAACCAACAGGGCAAATGGGATGAGTCTATCCAGTTCGCCCAAACTGCGCTGGACTATTACAAGAACGTTGGCATGATTGTTCAGGCAACCAATGCATCGATTCTGATCATTCGCGGGCAGCGGAATAAGAATGATTTGACAGCCGCGCTCCAATCGGCAACGGAGCTATTGGGCGTTAGTAGACGATCTGCAAACCCGGCTCTCATCGAGAGCTCCGAAGAGCAAATGGGTGACATTTTGAGTAGCCTGGAACGTTATCCCGAGGCGTTATCCCACTTTGAGGAAGCTCTGCAGATGGCTCGCGAGATTCACGAGAATGAGCCATACCAGGCTGCGCACTGCGCTGATGTGCTTTGGCTACTGGGGCGGTTCACCGAGGCGCAGAATATGCTCGTCGTTGCTGAGAGCGCTAAGAACGCAGCAATAGTGTCGAGAGGTCAGCTGGTGAAGATCCACATTTTGTTCTCGCAGGGAAAGTTCGCGGATGTGGTCTCGCTTGTCAACCGTGCACTCGGCCCGGGACTCCCTCAAGTCAGCCCCGACGATTTATCGCAGTTTCGACTGCTACGGGCACGCGCGGAGGTACGCTTAGGGCACATCCGCAAAGCTTCGGACGAGGTTAGCGAACTGACTGCATGGGCAGAAAAAGAAAGGGACGAACTGGGGGCTTATAACGTCAGGCTGGTTCAAGCGGAGATTTACAGGAAATCTGCATCACCGCAGGTAGCCGAACCCCTCTTAAAGTCGGCGTGCCATTACTTCTCGAATTCGGGCAAGAAGGAATCTGAATGGCTTAGCCTCCTGGAGCAGGCTCGGGTCGATCGAAGCTTAGGCAAAATGCAGGAATCGAAAGTCTCTGCAGCCCTTGCTCTTGACATTCTTAAACAGTTTGAACATACTTGGCCCCCCTTAGACTATAGTTCGTATTCCGCTCGGCCTGACATTAGGGCAGCGCAGCAGGAGCTTTTGAGCTATGTCCGACGTTAACGCAAATCGAGTGAATAAGAATAGGCAAGAATTCCGACTGGTTGCCCTTGGTTTGGGCCCTCTGCTTCTTTTGGCGATGATATTGGCCGCATCCCAGCTCGGGTGTCGTGCACACTGGTGGGATGGGGGCAAAAGTGGGGACAGTCCAATATTGGTTCGAGGCGGTTCGATGACCGCCTACACTATCGCCCCAGGCGCTCCCGGTGGATGGGGTCCGCCGCTGGGCCCATCTAGTAAACCGAGTTACTGTATTAGCGTTGATACATCCTATATCGAGTTCGACAACGGATCGGATGGAACCTCAAAGCACGTGCCTAACCTCACGGCCCAATGGGTACTCTATATATATGGACACGCGCTCACAGACTACTCATCGACAGCAACACCCAGCAGTAATGGCCTGGAGTTCGATGCGAACTCGATCAACTGCCAAGGGACACCAAGTCCCGGAAAGACATTCCTACACCTTAGCTCTATTCTTCCGGGCCCGGTCTACCCGCGGATGGCTAATGCTGTGACGAAACGCACTGGCAACGTCAGGTTTCGTGATGTGAGCCCCAGCTCAGATGAGGACTTCGCTGAACGCATGGCGCTGGTCGTGGTCAAATCCGACACGAACGTACAACTGGCACAATACACCTGCATAGACGGAGACTGTTCTGTTGTTATCGGAAAGCCTCAGCCGTGATGAATTGTTAAGCGCCGCGGACGCGGCGCTTAGTTGTTTATCTCACCGGACGGCTTGCAGGTTTGCCTGAGTTACTTATCGTTACTAACAAACCGCTGGAAAGCGCGTCCCATCCGTCCGAACAGCGACTGTTCCGTAGGGTGTATTAACAATCCGGCCAATCACGAACCACTGGCCGATGTTGTTAACTGCTCAGATGCGATATCCGAAGTCGATCTGATAATCGACCCCGTGCACGTTGCACACAGTCATCACAGGAGCAGGTGGACCCGAGTACTGAATGGTCTGATAGTGTCCTTGCTGTGGAGTTTGTGCCATGGCGATCCCAGCGGCCAAGAAGCCTGCGACCGCGAACAGTCCAATTGCGATCATCCGTTTCATAATCTGCCTCCTTCTCGTGAAGTGCCTGTGCCTTCACTCTCTAAAGCGGAGAATAGGAGGAATTCGTGCCAAAGATTTTTACGATTACGGATCAGATGTCGAACTGGCCAGGGTCGCCAGCGCCGATTCCCGCTGGACTGTAGTAAAACTGCAGTAGATCCATGTTCATAACGGGTCATTTTGGATCAAATCGATGCAACTTGCCGTTCTGGTAACCCGTTGAGAAATATAGTAAAGTAAACAACCGTCATAACGGTGCAGAACTGACTATGGAACTCAAAACCCGCCGGTATTTGGGTGGCGCCGGGCGATCAGAAACGCATGTGCAATTGATTGCAAACTTCCGGGCGTCCCTCAATCACTAGCGTTCGACGGTGTTGTGGGATGTTGGGAGAACCGGCAAGCACCGTCGTCGGTCTTTGAGTCAGTGATCAACGCTGAGAACCCGCTAGGGTACTCGCAGAATTGCGTAGCGTCGCTCGTCGTCAGTGATGTCGGAATAGAGCTGCTTCAGATCCCCCAGCTTCTCAAGCGGTATTCGAACGTCTTTCCGTTCGTAGGTTCGGCTGTAGTGGAGTTCGTGACCGGAAGTCTTGGTCTCGCTTTTGTAGTCCGCAAATGGATAGCTGTAGCTGACGTCCTTCGGCACCTCATCGATTGGATACTCCGCGGGTAAGGCGATCTCCAGCATGTCGCTCTCAGACTCGGCATATGGAAACACCAGCGGCTGCCTGCGCGGGTTGCCTTCTAAGATGCTGCTGCCTTTATGGCCCCACACACAGCGCCGGAAGAGAAAGAGATTCCCTGTGTGCTGGGCATACGCAGGCACCGTCACGTCGTAACTGAGTGTCATGATGGCGGCAAATTCGTGGAGAGGTGAAGTCCGTGCGCCCGTCAGCACAGCACCGTCTATCATTTTCGTAAGCATGCTCTGCAGAATCGTTTGGCGCTGCTTGGCCGGCAAATTCAACAGGCTCTCGCGCAGCGTGGTGGCAAACGGTCCGTATCTGACTTCTTCAATCGTGCCCTTCAGCACCCCTGCAGTATCCATGCTCAATTTGGCGATCCGCAAGATTCGGTTCGCCAACGGGGGCGCCAGCGGAGTCCTCACGAGTTCGCCATCCGTTTCGGTCACGAGCAACCCTTGACTCGCCCGGAGACTCGGCGGCAGATAGCCCAGCGGTGTTGAGTCGTCTGTCGGATCGAATAAGAGGAGCCGGCCGAGTTTATCATGTCGAAGGATCGGCATCATCGGCGCCGCGACCGCAGCGTCAGGTAAGCGAATGGCGAGTATCACGTGATTAAACCCAAGCATGCTGGGAAAGTCTGGCGACAGATAATCACGGTTGTCATTGATGAGCACGTAATACGAGTCGATGCCCGCTTCGCGTAACATCGTGCCCAGAAGTGTCGCCTTATCTTTGCAATCCCCGTACCCGCTCGCGAACACTTCCTGGGCGGCGTGGGGCTGGTATCCACCAATGCCAATCTCGATGGCAACGTAGCGAATGTTGTGTTGGACATAGGACGTCAGCCGTCCGATCGTCTCCATCGGGTTTGCGGTTCCGGCCGCGATCTCGCGAGCTTTGTCGCGAATCGCCGGAGTGAGCTCGCCGGCCGTTGGCGGTCTGTGCATACCAGCGGCCTAGCTGTGCCCATGATCTGTTGTTCTGACTTGCCGGATCGGACGCCTTCGGCGAGAAAGAAACCCCGAACTGCCCAGCGACCGACCTCCAGGTAGGCATCTCTGGCTCCGAGCGGATGGCATCTATGTCGGTAAGTTCCCATGTCCAGCGGTTGTCCCCCGTCTGCTGGGGGCTCACCGGCTCGCGGTTCCGCCAGGACGCCGTGTGCGTCCAAGATGGTGGCAACTCCAGAACGAAACGCGCATGGCGCACTGGGACTTCGTCCTGGAACAACCACAGCGCCTGCAATACGAATGGCCGTTCCAGTTGCTGATACTCATATCCGACTACGTTTCCCGGCTGAGCGGCAGGAATCCGCAACACTTGATAGCGGGTGTCCGAATACAATTCTTCAGAGTATCCTGCCGTCAGCGCATCCCCTTTCTTGACCTCATACTCCTCGCCCGCCGCTGTAAGGGCCCAACCTCTTAGCGATGTAATCTCAGTTTGGCTATCGAAATACAAATACAGCGTGCCCTTCGTGCGTCCCGCGGGTCTCAGAATTTTGAACACCTTGCGGTACGTAGAGCGGACTTCGCCACCGGGTGAAACCGTGACAAGCCGTTCTTCCAGCAGTACGACTGCATCCGTATCGTCCGGATAACTGGGCAGCGGCGCCTTTGCCGCGTCTCTCAGCCAATCCGGCGTCCCGGCCAGCGCGTTAGCACCCGAGAGAACAATCGCGAGAGTCGTTACAAGTCGAAGAGCTCTGTCGAGCATTATTCCGCGTCCTCCTTAATCAGAACCACATTTTGGGCATCGCTCTGCCTCAGCTTCTGGAAATACGCCCGCAACGAAAAGTAGGACTGGACAGGGAAGAAGTATCCTGTCATCTGTGTGTGACGCTCCAACCGGACGACGCCTTTATCGCTGCTGCGCTTGGCGCGAAAATTTGCAAACTCCGTCGTGCTTTCCGATTCTTCGGGAAGGGCTTCGATTTTGTATCCGGTTGGTATGGAGATCTGAATCTTGTCTGCGGTACGGTATCCGTGACTAAAGTACACCGGGTGAGTCCGATAAACCTGCGGTAAAGGATTCTTGCTGTTCACTTGAAAGACAGAAAGTGGGAACACCATCCGCCTGGAGGTGAACGTAGCAAAGCGGGGCGCGTGCAAGTGGCACTTCACCCGCAGTGGCTGTTCGGAATCCTGCCATCCGGTTACTTCGTCGATGTCGATGGTCGCACCTGCTGGAGCCAGATCCTTCACTTCATCCTCCATCAACTTCCGACGACCTTCGTCATCGGCGTCAGAAGCGGACGCACGCCGGTCCAGCGCCTCCTGTCCCGTGAAAACGATCTCAAGCGTCCCCTCCAGACTTCCGTCGGATTGCAGCTTCAAGGTGGCAGTGCGCTCCGTCGCTCGCGTTTCGTCCGAGGGTGCCTTCACCGTCAGGATGTTCCCATTAATCTTGTCCCACCGGATTCCGTGAGTATCAGACTCAAACCAGGGCACGAGGCCGTAAGGGCAAAAGCGGGTAGCCGGATCGAAATAAAGGTCCTGTCCGTTGAGGCGCACCAGCACCAGGTTGGCATTCAGTTGCGAGGCATCTGGCACCAGTTCTTCGAAAACAGCGGAACTGCGGTCGACGACTTGAACGATCGACGCCTCAAATCCCGCCGAGCGGGCCAGGGCAGTGAAAAGGTAGTTGATCTCGTTTCGGGAGGCATAGTTGTGCCGGAATATGTCTTCTGCACTCTTGTTCTCGGCGAGATGCTCGCGTTTGGTTTCCTTCTCTGTTCTCTCAGGTTCATAGCTGAGGTAACGAATCTTCTGCACATGCGCGTAGGGTTTCCGCAGCCTCGTCTCCGGCGGATCGGCGGAAGGCCTATTACCTGATGTCGATTCACGAACACATGCCACCGCAGGCGAGGAAGGAGTTAAAGAAAATTGGTTGGGCGAAGGGGATCGAGTTGGCGAAGTTAGCGCGGAGGGATGGCCAGCATTTCAATTGTGCAACCTGGTTGCACAAAGCTCGTGAGTTGCCGAAGGAGGAGTTTCAGAGGGCTGTGGAGCGAGAACTCACCGGAAAAATAACAGAGCCCTGGGAAATTGTCTACTTCAAACTTTACCAGAGCCAGATGCCGATCATCGAGCGGGCGATCGAGACCGCATCGCTGATGCTGGGAAGCGACCGTTCCCGAGGCTACTGCCTGGAAATGATCTGCGCGGACTTTCTGGCGGGCGCCAACCTGGACAACGGAGATCCGGAGACGCTGCTCTTCTCGATGACGAGATTCTTCAAGTTCCTGCCGGGCGAGCAACAGCAAGCATTTTTGGGAGGCCTGAGCGAGACATGAGCTCGATTGGGCCAAAACTCCCACGCCTACGGCTGGATCCGGTGGCGTACGATCAGCTTCGGGAGCAGATCCTGCGTCGCGACGGCTGGCGGTGTCAATCGTGCGGCACAATGTCGAATCTTGAGGTTCACCACAAAGAGTTTCGTAGCCACTCCGGCGTGGACTCCTAAGAGAACTTGATCACCCTTTGCTCGAAGTGCCATGCCGGGATTCACCGCTGAAAAACTGGGCGTGTAAGCTCGCTATTCGCGCCGAACGGTGCAGTCCACGAGGTTGAGCTGAGCGGCTAACACGGAAGGTTAGCCTTCGCTCTACGAATTTACAACCTTGTTGCACAAAGCCTGTCAGACGCCGAGAGCGCTTCAGGGACTTCTGAAGCGCGACTGCCGAATTCAGCCGCTTCCGAGTTCGGATCATTCCATCGGTAAAAGACGCACGCCTCCACGACTGCACAGAAAGCCGCCAGTAAGTCGGCTATCTGACTGCGCAAAAGATCGTGTCCACTCCACTGGCATCGAAGCCGGCCGTTGGGCGCTTTGCAAAATCACAGAGATTCTAACCGCATGTTTGCTTCACCAACAGATACCCTCGTAATTGTCATTCTTACTGCCTCCTTCGACAACTCGCACAAAATCTACTAGAACTTGACCTTCATGTAGCCGTGCCGGCACCAACTTGAAATCGGGATCCTTATTGCCGATTACCACTGTTTGAGCGTGATCCAGGACTGCGTTAATGTCGCCGACCATAAGTTTCGATATGTGCGGTATGCGATTGAGGATGAAATCCCGGTTCGCACTGACCAAACTGGCAATGTTCACCTTCTTGTCGTAGATGCGCAAGTCATACCCCTTCCCGATCAGGCGTTCGATGACTTCGATTAAGGGTCTCTCTCGCAGATCATCGGTTCCAGCTTTGAAACTGAAGCCTAAAATGCCGACTCGCGTGTGCCCCTTTTCCATAATGAGCTGCACTCCCCGAGCGATCTGAATTTCGTTGCTGGGTAGAATGGATGTGAGAATCGGCAATTGCAAATCGCGCATTTTGGCTTGATATCGCTCATTTTGGCTTGATTAAGACAGCGCCCGAAGATCTTTGGGTAAATGACACTAGAACCGGACGCGATTTCTGTATATCCGGAAGCCGGGCCTCTTAAGAGTGTCGTTTGTCGGCCAGGACTCAGCAGCTCGAACACGGTGTTCACATAATAACGGAAAGACTTTTCAAGCCCCTGAGTCCAAATGTCGGAGCCCACTCTGGCCGCGGGCCTGCGAGTTTCATCTTCGGAAAGCGCTGCACCAGATTCAGAAGCGCAATCTGTCCCTCTAACCGCGCCAGTTGGCCTCCAATGCAGGCATGTGGACCTGCACTGAACGCCAGGTGTTGATTGTTCAGCCTCTTCAGGTCCAATTGATTCGGCTCCTTAAATCTCTTTGGATCCCGGTTCGCCGCACCCAGCATGCACAGGACCGACCATCCCTTCCGTATGTGCTGGCCGCAAATCTCGATATCTTCCTTGAGCACCCGAGCCGTGAACTGTACGGGACTCTCACAACGCAGAATCTCCTCTACCGCCGAGCGGATGATCTCGGGGTTATCTCGCAACTCGGCTGTTTCTTCCGGGTGCTTCAGCAGCGTGTACATCCCGTTGCCAATCAGATTTCGAGTGGTCTCGTGCCCGGCGAAAAGTAGGGCGATACACTGTGCGTAGAGCTCTTCTTCGGTCAGCACTTCTCCTTCTTCCTCGATGTCGATGAGAAGGCTAATCAGGTCGGTCCCTTTATTACGTCTCCGTTCTGCCACGGTCTTTCGAAAAAAATCGGTTAACGCAAGGAGAGCATTTTGCGCCGCGCGTGCGTGTTCCACGGTGCGATCTGGGCTGCCTCGAAACACCGCGATGTCATTCGACCAATTGACGAATGTGTCGCGCAGTTCCTGCGGTATTCCCAGCATTTCCAAAATGATGCGCACCGGCATCGGATTTGCGAACTCGTGCATGAGCTCGACTTCGGAACCATGCTTTAAAGGCTTAAGCATCTGGTCGACGATGGCTTCGACTTGCGGACGCAAGCCTTCGATCGCCGCTGGCGAGAATCCCTTATTGAGAAGTTTGCGCAGTCGGGTGTGCTCCGGCGGGTCCATGAAAATCAGCCACAAGCCGAACATTCGCGCGAGTTCGCTGAACTCGCCCTGGCTGCTGAGCGGAAGCGACAGTATCATTTGCTGCGCGCGTTTTGCGGAAAGCCTGGGGTCTTTAGCAGCCGAAGAGCACTCGGCGTGGCTCACAATCGACCATAACGCCCATTTGCCGTCAACGTCCAGGTAATGCAACGGACCTTCTTCGTGCAAGCGCGCGTACGCGGGATACGGGTCCTGCAGAATTTCGTCGGTAAAAAGAACCTTTTTCTTCGGAACGATAACCTTGGGCAACCTTCACCTATTCGCAAAATCAGAGTTTCAGTCGCGGGGAGACCATCAACTTGCTGATGTTGAGTTTAACACCGCGGAAACAATGATTTAAATGGCGAAGGGCGCTGGAGGCGGGTTTGGCGGGATTCGCACCGTTAACTCAACCCACTTCCCCCGGGAGCTGCCCTTATCAGGAGCCGACCGGTAGGCGCTGCCAAGTCAATTCGATGATTTGAACTTTTCCGTTTACCGGCGTCGGTGGCGTAACCAATATGAGTTGATCACTTTGAATTTGACACTGCGGACGAGGTCCCTATCGACGTAGTTCTGAATCGATGAGATCTCGATGTGATGGGTCACCTTGTCACCGCTGAGCGTGTACCGTCCCGCATAGGCAAGAAATGTTCTGAACGCCTCAGCCTGTTCTTCCTGCGCGCGAGCCCCACCACCTCCGGAGAGTGGCTTTCGCCCACTGTAGCTGATCAGGGCGGTTACTCTGCCATCCGCGGCATAGGTTAGAAAACCAAGAGGGCTGAGACCATAGGGAGGTTCACATGACTCTCCCTTCGACGTTGCACTTGAGGCGGAAACCAGTTTCCACGTGCCCACAAGTTTGTCGTCTGTGTTCACGATTGCACCATCTGAGAGGCGATGAATTCGTCCGTTACTGGAATTGCCGTTCTCATCCTGATTCTCCATTCGATTCTAAGTCCACGAACTGACTTTGCACCGTCGAAAAAAGACTATGCCGCATCGAAGCGGCCCGATTGGCTGCTGATTAGAGTTGCCCACATTGCACTTTGCTTCATGACAAATGATACCCTGCGGTTCTATCTTGAGAGCTCTGATGCGCAAAGGAAAACTATGGCAATGGAATTGGAAGGCAAAGTTGGGCTCGTCACTGGCGGGACGTCGGGCATTGGCCGTGATACCGCCATACTTTTCGCGAAGGCCGGAGCTAAAGTAGTGGTTGCGGGCCGGCGCGAAGTCGAAGGCGAGGAAACAGTCGAACTGGTCCGCGCCGCTGGCGGCGATGGCTCTGTTTGTGAAAACTGACGTGTCGAAAGCCTCCCAGGTGGAAACGCTCATCCAGAAGGTGGTGGAAAAATTCGGCCGCCTGGATGTGGCGTTCAATAACGCCGGGATCGAGGGTGTCCAGGCACCCATTAGCAGACAATCCGAAGAAGACTGGGACCGGACCATCGACATCAATCTCAAGGGTGTCTGGCTCTGCCTGAAGTACGAGATTCAGCAGATGCTGAAGCAGGGTGGTGGCGGAGCGATTGTAAATATGGCGTCGATTCTAGGCCTGATTGGTTCTGCCGGTGTAGCAGCGTACAGTGCGAGCAAACATGGAGTGATCGGCCTGACGAAGACTGCCGCGCTGGAGAATGCTAAGAGCGGAATTCGGATCAACGCAGTGTGCCCCGGATTTACAGAAACGCCTATGGCTGATCGGATCTTTCGCGCTCCGGCGGTCCACAAATACGTTGTCAGTTGCCATCCCATCGGCCGCTTTGCAAGACCGTCGGAAATCGCCGAAGCCGTGTTATGGATGTGCTCGGATCGCGCTTCTTTCATGACGGGCCAGTCGCTGGTTCTCGACGGCGGCTTCCTGGCCGGCCAAAATTCTCCGAGCTAGCTGCACGTTGTTGAGCTAGTGAGATTGCCAGTTCGGTCAACCGCGAAGCACCCATCGCCATCGTTAGGCGTTTTGTGGTTATTCTCACATGATTCATTTCAATGACCAAAGTCATTCCCTGCCAGTTTTGATTTCACCCTTGAGTGTGCAATTCTACATTCCTGCAAGTCTCCGGGCAGAGCAAAACAGTCGAAGAACCCGCATGGTCGAGCAACAACAGATTTCGAATCAGAGCGCCAGTGTTCAGCATTATTATTGCCGTTTATAACGGCTGGGCCGTGCTGGAAGGATGCCTGCAGTCCCTGGCGACAGCAAACGAACGGGCCGAGTTTCGAAGTCATCCTTGTGGACGACGGCAGCACGCAACCTGCTCCAGAGTTCGTTCGCAGCTCCAGCTTCTCTTACCCCTCTGATGGTAATCCCACAACCTCACTCGGGGATTCCGGCCGCTAGAAATCGAGGGATTCGGAATTCCAAAGGCGAAGTGCTGCTATTCGTGGACGCGGACTCCAGACTCCAGGCGAACTGTCTGGCTGCTCTCGCTTCAGCCATCAACAGCTCACCCCAGCACAATTGCTTTCAACTGCGGCTCGTCGGAAATTGCTCCAACCTGGTCGGCAGAGCCGAGGAGCTACGGCTGATAACCTTTCAGCAGCGGATGCTTCAGCCGGACGGTCGTATTCGATACTTGAACACCGCTGGTTTCGCCATTCGACGCACGAGGGCGGACATCCAGGCCGGCGTATTTGATCCTCTCGCGTTCAGAGCTGAGGACACTCTTCTGCTGGCCGATCTTATGCAAGCTGGCGAGCTCCCCTTGTTTGTTCCTGATGCACTCGTCGAACATTACATCCCACTATCTCTGGCGGCATGCTTCCGAAAGGATATTCGGTCAGCATATTTGGAAGGACGGACGTATAACATCATCGCCTCGAAAGGCGTAAGAATTCGGCTGACGAACCGAGAGCGTCTGCAATTGTTATTGTCCATGTGGAAAACTGCCAGGGAGCCGTCGATCGGAAGATCGGCTTGGTTTGTGCTTGTCGTCAGGCAGGCGATTCAGCGAATGATCTCTTTGGGGTATAAATATCTGCCGTAACTCTTCTAGCCTGCAAGGAAATCGCACGGAATTATTGGCGGATCACGATTTTAAGAATTCCTTCCAGATTCCCCTGGGAAACTTCGACTCCAATCCGCCAATAAAAGAGCGCTTACTGATCTGGTTTTTGGATGTGCACGAGAGACGTTTGTGATTCGAGATTGCCTAATTTCCCTGTATAATGGTGACACCCCTCGGCCATCAGATTGTGCCGGCCGTTTCCTCCCCTGCATTACCCTTAATCAGCGCAGTCTTTTTGTCCGATCATGGTCCGAACCCGTAGGGATCGATCGGCATGGTTCGACCGGTATGGAGGAGCGATCTCAATGAAGGCAGGCATGTTCGGTATAAGTCGCCCTACTGGCCTGCCTCGCGTCCGGCGCAGCATTGGTGGCTTGCTCGCACTCTGCACCAAAGTCTCCAATTCGTGGGACCCAAAAGCCGCCGCAGCATACCTTGACTACAGGGAGGGCTGGTGGGCGGAGTGGACGGGATCCGCCCGTGATCACGGCACCTTCTGCGTATCGTGTCACACCGCCTTGCCCTATGCTCTCTCCCGACCTGCCCTTCGAGTCGCACTCGCCGAACCAGGTCCGTCAGTCAACGAACGTAAGCTGATCGATGACGTCACCAAGCGCGTACGGCTTTGGAAGGATATCGGGCCGTACTACAGCGACCAGGGATACGACCACAAAACCGCCGAGTCGCGCGGAACTGAATCGGTTCTGAATGCACTGATTCTTGCCAGCTATGATGCGCAGAGCGGACAACTCAGTGATGACACGCGGGCGGCGTTCGACCACATGTGGGCATTGCAGCAAACCACCGGAGAAAATGCTGGCTCATGGCCGTGGCTCCAGTTCGATCAGGAGCCCTGGGAAGCGAATGATTCCGCCTACTACGGCGCGGCTTTGGCCGCTATGGCAGTGGGGACAGCCCCGGGGAACTATGCCTCGACCCCTGAAATCCAAGTCGAGTCTCACACATTTGCGGGATTATTTGAACCGGGAGAGCGCGGCGCAATCCACGATCAATCATGTTTTCCTGCTCTGGGCTTCCACCAAATTGCCAGGGCTTCTTTCGCAGGAACAGCAGAAGGCGATCATTCATGAAGCCCTAAGCAAGCAACAGAGAGATGGCGGATGGAGGTTGGCCTCAATCAGTTGGAAGTGGAGCGGTTGGAGCCTTAAGTCCTTCGCGAACATGTGGATCCGGGAAGATGGGACCCCGATGGAAGGCAAAAGCGACGGTCTTGCGACCAGCCTTATTACGCTTGCATTGCAGCAGGCAGGCGTACCCGCCGACAATCCCCAGCTCAAGCACGGTCTCTCGTGGCTGATGAGCAACCAGGATGCTACAGAGGGTTTCTGGCCCGCTTCTTCTGTAAACAAGCGTCGGCACATATCCTCCGACACGGGGCGCTTTATGAGCGACGCGGCTACTGCCTTTGCGGTGCTCGCCCTGACGGAGAACCAACGGACAACAAACCGGACAACAGGCCAGGTAGCGTCGGTATTCAAACATTGAGGATCGCGCTCCACGAAAAGAAAACCAGGAACTCATGAAAGATTGTCGCCAATTTTACATTGATGGAAAATGGGTCGATCCCACCAAGTCCCACGATTTCTCGGTCATCAATCCTGCAACCGAGGAGCCCATCGCCACGATCTCGCTCGGCGGTGCCAAGGACGTCGATCGAGCCGTTGCTGCAGCCAAACGTGCCTTCGAGTCGTATTCCGAAACCACTCCGGATGAGCGCCTCAAGCTTCTGCGCCGGATCATTGAGATTTATCAGTCGAAGGTCGATGAGATGGCTGACACCATCTCGCAGGAGATGGGAGCTCCCAGTTCGCTCGCCCGAAAGGCACAGGCTCCTGCCGGACTCGCACATTTGTTGGAAATCGTGAAGGTGCTGGAGCACTTCAAGTTCGAAGAACTCAAAGGCTCGACGCTCATGCGAAAAGAGCCGATTGGAGTATGCGGACTCATCACCCCCTGGAACTGGCCCATGAACCAGATCGTCTGCAAAGTAGCGCCTGCACTCGCCGCGGGATGCACCATGGTTCTCAAGCCCAGCGAAATGGCCCCGCTCTCCGGTTATTTATTTGCCCAGATTTTGCACGAAGCTGGCGTTCCGCCGGGCGTTTTCAACCTTGTGAATGGCGATGGCCCCACGGTGGGCGCTGCGATCGCGGCACATCCCGATGTGGCCATGGTTTCCTTCACCGGGTCCACACGAGCCGGTGTTGCTGTGGCCACGGCCGCCGCTCCGGCCGTGAAACGGGTGACGCAGGAGCTCGGCGGCAAATCGGCAAACATCATTCTGGAAGACGCCGACTTTGAGAATGCAGTCAAGCAGGGCGTTCAGGAATGCTTCCGCAACACAGGCCAGTCCTGCAACGCGCCCACGCGAATGTTGGTTCCCCGATCCAAGATGGCGGAGACAACAGCGACAGCGAAGCGAACGGCCGAAGCCACCAAAGTTGGCGATCCGTTCGTGGAAGGCACAAGCATCGGGCCCTTGTCGAGCAAAGCGCAATTCGACAAAGTTCAGCGCCTCATCGAGAAGGGCATCGAAGAAGGTGCGAAGCTGGTCGCCGGAGGACTTGGCCGTCCGGATGGTCTGGCAAAAGGCTACTTCGCGAAACCGACGGTGTTTGCGGATGTGCGCAACGACATGACCATCGCCCGCGAAGAAATCTTCGGACCGGTTCTATGCATCATCCCCTACGAAAATGAAGAAGACGCGATACGAATAGCGAACGATACTCCCTATGGATTGTCCGGTTTTGTAACATCGCCAAACCGGGAGCGGGCAGCGCGGGTCGCGAAACGCATTCGTTCCGGGAACGTCCACATTAACGGCGCGCGGGTCGATTTTGGAGGCTGTTTTGGAGGCTACAAGCAGTCAGGAAACGGCCGAGAGTGGGGCGAAGCGGGCCTCGAGGAGTTTCTGGAATTGAAGGCGATTTTCGGCTACGCCGATCAGCGTAAATGAGGCAGGAGCGTTGGGAAAAACGTTTCCACGGATGACTGAAATGCAGTAACGTAAGCGACAAAAAGCGACAGTAAATCTTTTATTTACATATATTTACGACGGGGTTAAGTGGCCCGTAGATTGCAGCCCTGAAACTATCCCCCCTAATCAGGCACCTGCGGGAATGCCCCGAGGTTGAGCGTTTAGACCTGCAATGAAACCGGAGGAACGACCGAATGACGAGTAAGGATAATTATCAAGGCCAGAACATGGGGACAGAAAACAGTGCTGATTTATCAGGAATATCAGCCCCTCACCAGCCAGGATCGCCCAAGGCTCAGGGCGCACCTCAAACGAACCTGCAAGAGGTGCTAGCGACGGTCTGGGCAGGGAGTCTTGGGATCGAGAGGGTTGGTATTGAGGAGGACTTTTTTGAACTAGGCGGTGCTTCCGTCGTAGCTACGCAGATAGTTTCCCGGTTGCGTGAGATGTTTCAGATGGATTTGCCTGCCATCCTTCTGTTTGAAACCCCCACCATCGAGAAGCTCGCGCGGTACATGATTGAAAATGAAGCGCAACCTGGTCTGACCGAAAAAACCGCTACCCTTTTGAAGCGGATCGAAGGCATGACCGAAGAAGAAGTGGCCCGTAGCCTGGGTTCAAAGTGAGAATTGGTGTCATAGCGTCATGAGCAAAGACACATTCAAGGACGGTGGTTTCTCCGAGCAGAAACTCGCTTTGCTGGCCAGTCTCCTTGAGAAAGAAGGCATCCCGCAGGCGCCACGCCTGCCGTCTTGGTCCGCCCTTACACCCATAAGGGCGGGCGGATCGAAGCCGCCCCTCTTCTGCATGCACGGAGCCGGCGGAACGGTGATGATGTACCGTGACCTCTCTCGGCATTTGGGTGACGATCAGCCTTTCTATGGCCTGCAGTCGCAGGGCCTAGACGGGATCCGCCCTCCGCTGACCAGCATTGCGGAGATGGCGGCGGTTTACGTGAAAGAAATCAGGAGGGTGCAGCCCCACGGGCCGTATTTCATCGCCGGGTATTGCATGGGCGGAACGGTCGCATTTGAGGTGGCGCAGCAACTCCACGGACTGGGCGAACCGGTTGCTCTCCTGGCCATGTTCGACACGATGAACTGGCACAAGATTCCCCTCACGTTCTGGAGCCTGAGCTCCCACACTAGACAGCAGTTGATCTTCCACGCCGCGAGTTTTCTCGCCCTGGATTCAGAGGACAAGAGCAAGTTTCTCAAGGAAAAGTTTGCGATCTTGAAAAGCCGGATTCCCGTGTGGCGTGGGATGTTTCTCTCCCGCTTCAGCAAGCGTTCGCCGAACGCAGTTTCGGAGTCGCTCGTGTTGGGAAAAATATGGCAGACGAATGACCGCGCCTCATGGGCGTACCTTCCGAAGTTCTATCCCGGCGTGGTGACCGACATCCGCCCCGCGAAACAATATCGGATATTCAGCAAGCCTGGTTTGAAATGGGATGGGTTGACGCAAGGGCAAGACGTCATCGTTCTGCCAGTGTATCCCGGCACTATGCTGGTTGAGCCGTTCGTCAAGCATTTGGCCGACGCGCTGCGGCGGTCAATCGATGTTGCTATTCAACGCTATGAAAGTCGTGCGTCAGGACAAGCGGTCGTTAAGGCACTGTAGCCACGGAGGAGTTGATTGACAATCGGGAGCGGGTGGTCCAAGACCTGGACTTTTTTCCAAGGCGATTGGCATGAGGGTAACATCGGGATCATGGGCCCGCGCACGCATGCTGCGTGGCTTTGTTCGATTGTCTTCGATGGCGCTCGATTTTTTGAAGGCGTCACCCCTGACCTCGAGTTGCATTGCGCCCGCGTCAACGACTCGGCGAAGAAGCTCTTCCTCAAGCCGACGGTCTCGACGGAAACCTGGGTCAAGCTGGCGCGGGAGGGTATCAAGAAGTTCGACGGGAACACCGCACTCTATATTCGCCCCATGTACTGGGCGGAAAAGGAGGGCCCGTGGGTTCAGGCGCATGATCCTGAGTCCACGCAATCGTGCCTTTCGATCTACGAGGCACCCATGCGGACGCCGAAAGGCTTTTCGATCACGTTGTCGCCTTATCGACGGCCGACCCTTGAGACGATGCCGGTCGACGCCAAGGCTGGCTGTCTTTATCCCAATAATTCGCGCTCGCTTTTTGAAGCCCAAGCGCGCGGCTTCGACAACGCTATCGTGTGCGATATGCTGGGCAATGTCGCCGAGCTCGCTACTTCGAATATTTTCATGGCGAAGGATGGCGTGGTGTTCACTCCAATTCCCAACGGAACGTTCTTGGCAGGCATCACCCGCCAAAGAGTGATCGGATTGTTGCGCCAAAATGGCGTGAGTGTCGCCGAGACAACTCTCGCTTACCGGGATTTCGAGGACGCAGATGAGATTTTTGCGACAGGAAACTATTCCAAGGTGGTTCCGGCGACTCGCATCGGCGATCGTTCCCTTCCCTTCGGCCCCATCTACACAAGAGCTCGAGAACTCTATTGGGCGTTCGCGCATTCATGATCGCATTCATGATCAGGGAATTGCTCAGGCAATACGGGACTTCAAGATGCACGTCTGAGTTCGCTCAGTTGTAACGTGAACCCTATGCCCACCTCCACGATGGTCGAGACGCTGATCCCCATCTGGCAGCACGTGCTGCAGCTCTCATCCATTGGTGTCGACGATAATTTCTTTGAAGTCGGCGGTGATTCCACGCTGGCGCTCGCCCTGTTCAACGAAATCGCGCAAGCGTGCGGTCGCGAATTGCCACCGGTGATGATCTACCATGCGCCAACAATCTCTGCCCTGGCTGCGGTGCTGGAAGAATCTGCCGCACCGCGCGTTCCACCGCTGGTTCAGCTGAAAGCGGGCTCCGCCGAGCCGTCCATCTTCATCACCCACGGACTGGGCGGGAGCGTGATGGATTTTTTTCAGGTCGTCAAGCACATCCAGACGCCCCGCGCGATTTACGGAATGCAGCAGAAGGGTATTGATGGAGCAGAAGAGCCGTCTCAGAGCATTGAAGAGATGGCGCGGTATTCCCTCGAAGCCGTCAAACAGTTACAACCTCACGGACCGTATCTGCTCGTTGGGTACTCGCTCGGAGGGCTGGTCACGCTGGAAATGGCACGGCAATTGAATGCAGCGGGCGAAACGGTAGCGCTCCTGGCGATGCTCGATTCCTATCCAGAAATTCGGTACCTGTCGTTCCCGCAGCGTGTTCGGTTGCTGGCCCGTTTGGCCACACGACGCGCCAGTACTGCCATGAAATTGCCTATGGGAGACGCCGTTTCTCTAATGATTCGCCCCACGCGGCGCCGCTCGCTCACTCCGAGAGTGTCCTATCAGCCGCCGGCTGATGTATCGCTCTCCCCGACTATGCAACGCGTCCGGCAGAGCGCCTATCTGGCGTTGACCCGTTACCAACCTCACTTTTATCCGGGCAGGATAAGGTTTGTGAGGGCCGCAACCCCCACCGACTTTCCGGCGGATCCGTCAGCAGTCTGGGCCCACTTGGCAGGTAAATTCGAAGTGGAAACCGTGCCCGGCGATCATCTTGGAATTATGACCACTCACTACGAGCAACTGGCATCTGCGATATCCCGCTACGTGAAGGAAGCGCCCGCTTAAGGGAGCCGCAGGGGTTTCCATCGGGAGGGTTTGTTAGAGACAACAAGATGAATGGTGCAGAAAGTCTCATTCGTTCGCTGATGGCCGGTGGAGTTAAGACGTGTTTCGCAAACCCGGGCACTTCGGAAATCCACATCGTTGCCGCGCTTGACCACGTGCCGGAAATGCGCTGCGTGCTCGGTCTGTTCGAAGGTGTGGTCACCGGAGCGGCGGACGGCTATGCGCGCATGGCCGAGAAACCAGCATGCACTCTCTTGCATCTTGGCCCCGGCTTGGGGAACGGTCTCGCGAATCTGCACAATGCGAGCCGTGCTCAGGTGCCGATCATCAATCTGGTTGGCCAGCACGCGACCTATCATCTGCAGCACGACACGCCGCTCACTTCAGACGTCGAAGGCATCGCCCGACCCTACTCGAAGTGGCTGCGGACCTCGCGCGCTTCTTCAGAGCTGGGCCGCGACGCTGTGGAAGCCATCGTCGCTGCGCGCACAGCCCCCGGCCAGATTGCGACGCTCATCGTGCCCGCCGACATCGCCTGGAGCGAAGGCGGATCGATTGCGACCATTCCCGCAGTGCCAAAACCGCCGCTGCCTGCCGCCAAGGCTGTCGAGCAAGCGGTTGCCATGCTTCGGTCCGGTTTGCGCACCGCTATCTTGATGACCGGAAATGTCCTCTATGGCAAAGGCCTGACCATGGCCGGACGCATCGCGGCGGCCACCGGAGCCAAACTGTTCGCTCCGTATCCTCTTACTCGATTGCAACGCGGAGCCGGAACCCCAAGGGTCGAGCGTGTGCAGTACGTCCTTGAACAAGGGATCGAACAGTTCAAGGAATTTCGTCAGTTGATTCTGGTAGGGGCTCAGCCTCCGGTCGCGTACTTCGCCTACCCGGGAAAAGAAAGTGAATTCACTTCGCCGGGCTGTGAGATTCACAGGCTGGCGAGTCCCGGAGAAGACTATATCGGCGCACTCGAGGCACTGGCTGATGCGTTGAGGCTGCACGAAACAGATTTTCCCGCTGAGCAAGCCGAACGCCCTGCGCTTCCGAGTGGGGCAATCACGTTACCCGGACTGGCCGCGGCAATCGGTGCACTCCTGCCAGAAAACACTATCGTGGTCGATGAGTCGATGACCTCGGGCCGCGGACTGATGGCTGCAACCAAGGGAGCACCTCCGCACGACTGGTTAGGCAACACGGGCGGTTCGATTGGAATCGCGATGCCGCTGGCGGTGGGTGCAGCCGTGGCCTGTCCCGATCGCCGGGTCCTCTGCCTCACAGCCGACGGCAGCGGCATGTACACACCACAGGCACTGTGGACAATGGCGCGGGAAGGTCTCGACGTCACGACGGTGGTTTTCGCCAACCGTGACTACGCCGTGCTGAAACGGGAGTTTTCCTATCTGGGAGTGGGCGAGCCTGGGCCTCGGGCAGCCGCTATGTTCGAGATCGGGCGCCCCGATCTCGACTGGGTGCACTTGGCAAAAGGAATGGGAGTGCCCGGCACCCGGGTTACTACGCTGGATGCGTTCGGGAAGGCGTTACAGGCGGGGTTCGAAGCAGAAGGACCGACGCTGATTGAAGTACCACTATAGAGCCTGGCGGCTCTGCGTCGTTAGCGAGTAGAAGCGAATTGCGTCATCTTGGCGAGTTCACCCTTGATGACCTTCCCGGTCGGTGTCAGCGGCATCGACGGCACAAGCAGAATTTGCGACGGCCGCTTATAGGGAGCGAGATGTTGCGCGGCGTGTTGCGCCAAGTCGGCTTCCGAAATCGGCGAAGTCGGCGAGAGTTGCACAAAGGCGACGACTTCCTCACCGCCTTCCGCTCCAGCGACTGGCCGTCCAATGACCGCCGAACGGACCACGGCAGGATGCGCGTTCAGCACGGCTTCGACTTCCGCCGGGTAGACATTCTCTCCGAAACGAATGATCAATTCCTTGCTTCGGCCAACAATGAAGAGATATCCGTTCTCAAGACGGGCCAGGTCGCGGGTGTTAAACCATCCCTCGGGATTGATGGCCGCGGCCGTCTCCTCGGGCGCGTGATAGTAACCCTTCATGACATTGGGACCGCGCACCCACAGCTCGCCGACTTCTCCATCGGCTACCGGCTTTTGATCGGATCCAACGAGTCGGACTTCCACTCCGGGGAGGACCCTACCCACCGACGTGTCGGTGCGGCGCTCTCCGACTACGGCCTGAGCGATGTTGGGAGAGCATTCCGTGACCCCATATCCATTGTGGAGCACCATGCCAAACAAACTCTCTACCTGCGTTTTTACATTGGGCTGAAGCGGTGCACCGGACGATGAAATGATGCGAAGGGCCGGAAATTTGAACGACTGCAATCCCTTCAATTTCGCGTAATCCGCCAGCAGCGAGAACATTCCTGGAGCGCCCAACACAACCGTCAACCGATCTTTCTCCAGCGTCGCAATAGTTGCCACCGGGTCGAAGCGTGACGCCAGGTACAGCGTCGCGCCGCTCACCAACGATCCTAAAAGGACGATGGAAAGGCCAACCGCATGCGACATCGGCAAGACGCCATAAAGTCGGTCATCCGGACTGAGCGAACGGATTCTGGCGGACACAGCCGCGACGAACAGCAGGTTCCGGTGCGTCAACATCACGCCCTTAGGAAGCCCGGTAGTGCCAGATGTATAGATCAGCGCAGCGACGCGTTGCTGTATCTCGTCATCGACCGGTCCCGGTTCGACTTTCTCGTTCAGAGGACCAATGGCGATGGAACCTAAACTCGCCACGTCTTGAGTGACCGCGCTATGCCGCTTGGCGTGTTCCCGCGCCTGCAATGAAACGCTCGTGGTGTAGATCACACGCCGAGCGCCGCAGTGGTCGCGGATCGCATCGACTTCTTTCGCAGAAAGTCGCGCACTGACCAGCGCCGGCCACGCGTCGATACCGGCGATCGCAAGCAGGATTGCAACGAACGCCCGGCAGTTTTCGCACACGACCATCACCCGGTCGCCAGGTCGCACGCCAGATTCGAGAAGCCACGTCTGCGTCTCGGCGACTACAAGAGCAAGTTGTTGATAAGTCCAGGTTCCTGACGGTTCTGTCAGTGCGGGCTGATCGGGCGCGGAATCGGCCCAGGGCCTGATGACGTCGCCGATGCGATCAGGAAGGTTCGCCAGAAGTTCGGCGACGCTTGTCGCGAGTTATTTCCGCCATAAGAAGTAAGAAGATCGTAGTGGAGCAGCGCTCTACAGCTGTGCAGAACGTTTTCGCGAAGCTCGCAGATGGGCCGCCGCCATGGCTGGGAACACCGTCACATCCGCTCTCTTCGATACTACATACTGCAGCCAGTTCCTATAAATCGTTTCGGCGGAAGGACGCCAGGTGTTTTGCAACCCGCCGACCAACGCAGCTTCCGGAAAGCCTTCCATCCGTTCTTCCCGCCGATCGGACGAAGCAACACCTCGGAAATCGTTGAGAAGCTTCGTAGCCGCAGCATCGAAATAACCCTTCGGCATTGAGGGATACGTCTCCCGTTCCTTGCGGAGAAATCTCTTGATGTCCCTGCGGTATTCCTTGAGCAGAGTCTGGGCTCCATACTCCGGATGACCCTGAAAATGTACGAACAGGCTCTGCTTCTTCATCTTCACGAACGAGTCCACGCCGCCCTCGGCCGATTGCGTCAGCACCTGATAACCGCTTGCGTTGAGCTCTTCCGCCTGTACTTCGTTCCAGCGAGAATGCGGAAAGCGTATGCGCTCACCCGTGCCGGCCGTCAGCGGGTGCTTGCCGGCCTTTGCGAAGTCAAAGACGCCAAACTGCTTGTCGCCTAGCGGATGACGCCGGATGCCGTCGCTGTGCAGAACTCCCGCGTGTGCCGCCAGACAAGACAATATCGTCGATGCCGTATTGCTTTCCGCCCAGTCGAGCACGTTCCCCAGCGCGGACCAATAGGGTTCATTGCGCAGGTCGGGTTGCCGCGGCTCGGTCCCTGTCATGATCGCACCGTCGAACCGGTCGTTCAGCAGATCGTCCGTACTGAAGTAGAAGCAGCTGAGATGCTGCTGTCCGCGTTCGCTGCGGGGAACTCCAGATAACGAGTGGAGCTTGACGTGTACCGGGACGTTCGCCGGCGGCAGCCTCGAGGAGTTCGAAGAACTGAACTCTCGGTGTCTTCCAACGCCGAGTCCGGCATGTTGTTGACGAACGCGATCCTGACGCACTCGGCGCTCGCAGCGAAGGTATCCACTTGCCCTGAGTGCAGGCCTTTCTTGTCAGCCCAACGCGGCGGAATCCGCCCGCCCTCAATGATCAATGGCATTCGAGTTCCCTACAATTTGCGAATGTCGCGATTGTTTGTAGCTTCACGCCTTTGCCTTATCCAACGCCTGTCCCAGATCTTCGAGAATGTCGTCGATGTGCTCGATGCCTACACTCAGACGAATCATCTCCGGGGTCACTCCGACCTTGGCTTGTTCTTCCGGAGTAAGCTGCCGATGCGTCGTCGACGCAGGGTGACACGAAAGAGACTTCGCATCCCCCATGTTCACCATCCGCTTAAACAACTGAAAGGCATTGAATGTCTTGCGGCCGCCCTCGTAGCCGCCCTTCACACCGAAGGTGAGCAGGGAGCAGAAGTTTGACCCCAGGTAACGATGCGCCATCGGATACAGCGGATTGTCCGGAAAGCCGGCGTAGTTCACCCAGTCGACCATGGGATGCGCCCGTAGAAACTCCGCGACCTTACGAGCATTTTCCACGTGGCGCTCCATGCGCAGCGCCAGCGTCTGGATTCCCTGCAGGAATAGAAACCCGTTGAACGGCGATAATGTAGCACCGGTATTCCTCTGGCAGACGGTCCGGCATCGCGCAACGTATGCCGCATCCCCAAAGTGATCGACGTAGACGACGCCGTGATAGGCGATCTCCGGCTGATTGAACATGTAGAATTTTTCCGGATATTTTCGCCAGGGAAACTTCCCCGAGTCCACGATCATTCCGCCAATGCTGGTGCCGCCGCCTCCAATGAATTTCGTCATGGAGTGAAGTACTACGTCTGCGCCGTATTCGATAGGCCGCAACAGAATCGGCGTGGCGACGGTGTTGTCGACCACGAGCGGAACGCCGTGTTTATGCGCGACGCGAGCCAGGCCCTCGATATCCGCAACGTTGCCCGCGGGATTTCCCACGCTCTCGCAGTAGACGGCCCGCGTGTTTTCGTCGATCAGCGCATCCACTTCGTCGGGGCTGTCGGTCTTTGAGAATTTCGTATTGATCCCGCGCTTGGGAAAGATATGAGCCAACAGCGTGTAAGTCGCCCCGTAGAGTTGCGGGATCGACACGATATTGGTCCCGGCCTCGGCGATGTTGATCAACGCATATTCGATCGCTGCCATCCCCGAACTTACACTGAGCCCATCGACTCCGCCTTCCAGGGCGGCGACACGTTTTTCGAGGACCGTATTGGTGGGGTTGCCGATGCGAGTGTAGATATTCCCTTCAACTTCCAAATTGAAGAGGGCAGCACCATGTTCGGCGCTGTCGAACTCAAAGGCAACTGTCTGGTAGATGGGTACGGCGACGGCCTTGGTCGTGGGATCGCCGTCGTACCCCGCGTGAATCGCGATCGTTTCTCTCTTCATGTCTACCAGTTGATCCCTACGAGCTTAAAGCTACGAATCGAAGCCGAAGCAAAGAGATCGGCGCCGAAGAAGTGCTCTCACTTCGCGGTCGTCGCCATGCTTCGAACCGGGACCGATGCTGCCTCTCTTGAGAGCGACTTCGCCACACCGCTCGTAATCGTGCGAGCCGCGAAGCCTGCGCCGAAAGCAAACCGCATTACCGGGCCAAAACTGTTTGCGGCCGCAACCCCGCCGAAATACAGACCGGGCACTGACGATTCGAAACTCGACGAGAGCACCGGCGCTCGGTTGAGAGTCTTTACCTTCGAGCGAATCTCCGGGTTGAGAAACTTCAGCCGCTCCATATCCACTTTGTAACCTGTTGCCGCAATCACATGCTCGGTCACAATCTCGCTCTGGCTCCCGTCCGCAGCGCGAACCTTCAGATGCACTTTGCCGTTCTGCACTTCGGCACCTTGCGGTGTGCACCCCAGATGCACCGGCAACTTCCCGATGACTTTGTCGCGAATGAACCATCCCCCGGAAGGGCCAAGAGCTTTTCCGACGATGTACAGGCGGAGCCCTTCAGGCAAATAGTGGAATGCCCCGGGAGCATCGGCGTAGAATCGCGAACGCGTCCCCGGACCAAGACCCGATTGCGGATGCCTTATCTGCTGCCACCACGAGCGTGGCTTGCCCGTGGGCTGACTATGGAAATGCAGTTCAGCAGCGCGGGTGACCATCTGCACATCGGCTCCGGCCTCGCGCAGCAACCCTGCCAAATCCAAAGCGGAAGCTCCGCCGCCGATTACCACAACACTGTGGCCGCGGAATGGTTCGACTTCGCGATGGCGAGCGCTGTGCGAGAAGAATTCCGCCGGAAGATGCGCCAGGTTCTCGGGAACATGCTCGAAATGCGTGATGCCAACTGCAAGCACAACCTTGCGAGCTTGAATCGTCTCGCCATCCTCAAGCCGCAAAAGAAAGCCGCCGGGCGCCCGATCCACGCTGGCCACAAGCTTATCTTCGAGCTCCGGCACCATGCGCTCCCGGAAAGCAAGTCCGTATGCGGTGAATGTATCAATCTTCACCGGCACGCCGGTGTCCGCATACTGGATGCCCCGCTCCGCACAAAACTGCCGCAGAGTGAAAGCTTTCTCCGGATCGTAAATGTCGGAAGCAAAGCCATCCGACTTCAGCATCATGCCCTTCGGCATGTGGTTCAGCCAGCTGTCCATGGGACGGCCGAAAATACGGAATGGAATGCCCTGCCGCCGGAAATGCGCGGCAATTGAGAGTCCGTAAGGACCCGCTCCAACAATCGCAGTCTCTAGCATGCGCGAAAAAACTCCTTATGAAAGGTTGGCTCGTAAGCAATAAACCAGGGGAACGCGTCAGTAAATCCGAGGGGAAACTCTTAGGGGATTGGAGGTCATTCTATCACGCGAAGTTCGAAAATCCAACATCTTGCTGCTCTCGCAATCGCCTGTATTATCAGCAGTATAGCTCCGCCTCCAAGGAACACCTGGACCGGTCATGTCGTCGTCGGTACCCAGTCAATCGGTCTTGCGGTGGGAACCTTTCGGTCGACGATCCTTAATATAGATCTTTCGGCTGCCCGGCTTTGGGTTCAGTCATTCGTCGGATTCCGACGATCAAGTCGGGGCGCTGCCGAGAGAATCAGGCCGGAAATTCAGTGTGGCTTGACATGGCTTTCTGGGCGACCACTGCTTAAGGCATCCGAAGCTATGATTATTGCAACTCTAGCTATAAATAAAGCCATACAGCTCGATGGATCGTCCCTCCGGGGATATCCCTCCGCAGCGAGGATCAGACGTCGAAATTCGGTATCGCTTGACATGGCTGTCTAGGTAACCACTGCTTAAGGCATCCGAAGCCATCTTCCACTCCAATTCGAGCGATAAATCAAGCCATACGGCTTGATGGGTCGTCATTCCGGGGCAACTCCTCGGACGCCTGCGGCTTTCGCGCGAGAGCATCGGTTGGCGAGGCTGGTTGCGTCTGCCCTGGCGGTGCTTTCTCAGCTTTGCTCAACAGCCTCTCTATCTTGTCGATTCGCCGCTCCAGATTCGTGGTTTCGATTGCACGCAGTTGCAGGCTAAGCAGCGACGCCAAGCCGGTGGCGACTCGGGGCTGAACCTTGCCTGCATATACGTCCGCAACCAGCCGGTCCACGGCCTCTTGGACTGCAATCGCCTTATCCAGTTTGGGGAGCGGATCCAGACTCTGCGTCCCGGCCGGACGCTTGCTCTTTCCCCCGAGTCGACCGAGTTCAGAGGCCTTGTTGGGGTTGGCGTGGAAGAAACATAGCCCGCCCGCGGTCGCCGCCGCTCGGCAAGGTTCGCCGCTCTTGGCAGTAGCCTGACAACGCGAACTAGAGTTATTCGGAGTCATATTCGAGTTCAGGGCCGAGCGGGGGAAGCTGCGATAGACGAAGGTAGTACCGATCCACAAGCTGATCGAGTCTATTTTCGGACTCTTCGTCGCGTATCACGCCCCGCCCAACAGTCTTAACGATCATTATCTTTCCCAGCCGGCGGAATCCATGGACCGGGCACGGAAGATTCGCTGCAGCTTCGAACTGCTCTGGACTCCAAAAGGGATTTAGACCCGTCTTCCCGCGTGGATAACAGTTACAATCGGCCAATTTTTCGCGCCTGGCTATGTCGGCCGTTTGCCGCTCGACCTCGGCCATCCGCTTCCGCAGGCTGGAGAGCTTTTCTGACACCACTGTCCTTCTGAGACTGGGTTTATTAGACGATTCCAAGTCTAACGCTTGGTCTAGGGGAAAGATCCTCAAATCCCCCGGGCAGTTCAGGTTGCACGGTACTTCGGTAACCGGAAGACCTGCAAGACTTTGCGGTGTTCCCCCCGAGAATTGAGCCTCAGGATTTCTCTCGGCTGCCTTTGCCTCGCTGCAGGTCATTCTGAGCTTTGTCGGCTGTACCCGAAAGCGACTGCTCGAGGAGAAACTCGATCTGCTGATTCAATGACCGATGTTCTCGTTTCGCAAGGTCGGCAAGCCGATCCTTGAGCGTCTGCTGGATCCTAAGCAACAGAGCCACTCTGCGTTCTGACATTTTTCTTGGGCGCACCTTTGCCCCAGGCGCTTGCTTTTGTGATGTGATATCATTATGATATCTTTAAGATATCATAATGGAGGCGCCACACATGCGAGCTTCTGGAATTCGACCTAAGGAAAAGCTAATACGTGAGAACTTGCGGGCAGTCAAGGAACTTTATCCACAGGTGACGAATTCGCAACTGCTACTTCTCCGGGAGCTGAGCCGGAGCCTAAGTCTATCGTTGAGAGCCGGCGATCTGCTGATGTTAGACGGGAGATGGTACGTAACCCATTCCGGTCTTTTGCGACTCGCTCAGAGGAGACGGTGTTCAGGCATAGCGACGGAATTGGCTGAAAGCGTCTCCAATCCAGAGCTCAGTCGGTGGGTCTTCAAAGCGACTGTTGCCAAATCGGCCACCGAAAACTTCGTGGGTTACGGCGACGCCGATCCGTCCAACGTCTCTTTTCTTGTCCACGGCGCCGAAATGCGCGTTGCCGAGACTCGCGCCGTCAACCGTGCCCTGCGCAAAGCCTACGGCATCGGCATTTGCTCAGTTGAGGAAATCGGCTCTCTCGCCCCTATCTCCGCGCCCGCCCCAAGAGGCAAAGAAACTCCCGCCGCAACCTTCAAACGACACCCACGAGAGTCCGAGGGTTCGCGACCGCCTTTGCCAGATTATTCGACAGCATGAACTCGACCCCAACTTGGTCAAAGCCTACGCAACAGATTTCTGCGGGGTAAAAACCCTTCGCGAAGCCACGCGCGACCAAATCGAAAACTTCGTGAAACATCTGGCGGACTGGGCCGAGAAAGATCGCAACGCTCTGCTCTGCCAGCTCAATAGTTATCCGACCCAAACGGAGGGTGCCGCATGAGGCGCCACATCCAGGGTCTGCACGAAGCTGATCACTTCGCTGGGCACACCGTTCGCGATGGGCTGCTGCTCGTTCGTGTCGAGCGGGCCAACCACAAGTGGGACTCACGTAAACCGTTCTACCTGCTCCGCTTTGCGATCCTCGAACCGAAGTCACTCACTGGACACTCTCTTACCGGACGTCTCTACTGCACACCGAGAGCGCTGTGGAAACTCAGCTGGTTTCTTCGCGACTTCGGCTACGACACCGAGATGCTGAATCACGATGAGATTGACGAGAAACACTTGGTCGGCCTTCGCGGCGTCATGAAGATCAGTCACACCGTCGTAAACGGCGCTCCTCTCCTCAATCTGGAAGCCTTTGCGCCTGCGAGTCGCTGGGAAGAACTGTCGACCGTTTCACCCGCAAGCGTCGCTTCGCCAGAGGAGTCCAAGTGACATACAGCTACACCCAGATCAGCCAGTACCTCACCTGCCCCCGGCGTTACCGACATCGCTATCTCGATGGCTGGAAGGAAAAGGACACGCGCGCGGCAATGCTCTTTGGGCGAGCCTTCGAACGGGCCCTGGGCGCGGTTTTTCGCCGTGAAGACCCCGGAGCAGTTCTATTCGCCGAGTGGTCCGAGTGTCAGAACTTGGAGTTGCACTACCCGAACAACAACTCCTGGGATCGCATGCTTCGGCACGGACTCATGCTCTTGAACCGGTTCTGCCAGGACGATCGGATCCAGATCGATCAACCTCGACGGGACCTGCAAATCAAGTTCAACCGGCCAGTCGCCGGACAAAACGACTTTGTCGGCTACGTCGATGCCATTGGGAAACTCGATGGGACACGGTCCATCATCGAGTGGAAGACGTCTTCGGTCCGCTATCCGGAACGGCCCGACGGACTACTGTCTCTGGATCCCCAACTGGTTTGCTATTCATGGATGACCGGCATTGCTGAAGTCGCCCAGATCGTATTCGTGCGCAAGCGGTTGGTCGAAGTTCAATACCTGCGCACGACGATAAGCGACGAGCAGCGGCGGGAGTTCGGCCAGCTGGTGGAAGACACGATTGGGCGAATTGAGTCGGCCCAGTTCTTGCCTCATAGCGGGATTCGATTCCCTCAGAATCCCTGTAGCACCTGCCCTTATGTTGCGCTTTGTCTCGGAAAACAGGAACTGGCCGAAGTCTCTCTCTGCGCCGCCCCGGAGCTGAAAATCTTGATTGGCTTGACGAGCTTGCTTACTAAAGATCCGCCCGCGCTGCCTAGGCTGAATCGCCAACGAGCCCTCTTCGTCCTCACGAGGATCGACGAGATTCTGTCCTGGGAAAAGAAGAAGGAACAGGAGCGTGACACGCGCTTCGTCGAACTTGGGCGCTATCTTTGCGAGGTTCGCGCCGGCCAGTACTGGCGAGTCGAAAAACTGGCGTCGTTCGACGATTTCCTTGCAAGACGATTCCCGGAATCAAGAAGAAAAGCGTACTACCTAATGTCGATTCACGAGCACCTTCCTCCTCAGGCACGCAAGGAATTGAAGGAAATCGGATGGACGAAAGGGGTCGAACTGGCGAAGGTGGCTCGCAGGGACGGGGAGGACTTCGATTGTGCAATCTGGTTGCACAAAGCGCATCAGATGCCCACGGAACAGTTCAAGCATGAAGTGGAAAAGGAATTGACCGGCCAAGATACCGAACCGGTTGAAATCATCTACTTCAAAGTCTACAAGAGCCAAGTCCCGGTCATTGAGCAGGCGATTGGCACAGCGGCACTGATGCTGGGCTCCGACAGATCACGAGGCTACTGCCTGGAGATGATCTGTGCAGATTTTCTGGCCGGGGCTAACCTGGACAACCAAAACCCGGAGACCTTGCTGTTTTCGATGAGAAGATTCTTCAGATTCCTCTCCGATGAGCAGCAGCGAACGTTTCTGGGTGACCTTAACGAGACTGCGTAATGCACTCGGGCCCCCCGAAACTCAGGCGATCGCGCCTCGATCTCGCTTGCTACGAAGAACTGAGACAACAGATTCTGCGACGCGACGGGTGGCGTTGCCAATTGTGCGGAGCGCTGTCCAATCTCGAAGTCCACCACAAAGAGTTTCGCAGCCAATCAGGAGATGATTCCGAAGAGAACCTGATCACACTGTGCGCCGAATGCCACGGGTGCATTCACAACGGGAAGAGAACCGAACATCCCTAAGACCCACTTCATTGTAGATATGGTTCATGATCCTGAATTGCCTGAGATCCGTCACTCGGCGACCAAGACACTTTGTTCGGAAGCCTCAGGAAGCTTGGGAAGTAAAATTTCGAGACTCACAGTATTTTTATGCAAACACGAGTGTAGCCATACACTGCGGCCACGACTTCGTATTTGATGCGGAACGAGCGCACGAACTCTTCAAATGCCCGGAACTCATCAAGCGGACACGAGAACTCATCGAAGAACACGATGTCTCCGGGCTTCAAATACGGTGCAAGTGTGCTGAGCACGAAGAGTGTGGACGTAAACATATCCGCGTCAAGGTTGAGAATCAGACGGCCCGAGAGGTCGTTTTGCTGGACGAAATGAGGAAGGCTGTCTTGAAAAAGTCCAACTTCAAAACTGCAACGCGGATCCTTGATGTCGGGAATTATGCCGTTTGCATTGAAGTGTCCTGCTGGTTCCGTCGGTCGCCACCTTTCGGGAAGGCCGGTGAACGTGTCGAATCCGACGAATCGCGAGTCCGCGTGGCCGATTAGGCTCAGCCACAGTTGTAAAGAAGCCCCCTGATAAACACCGAATTCCAGGTAGGTTACGGGTTCTTTGTCCAAACCTTCTTGCCGAACCACGGACTCGTAGAGCCAGCTTCGTCCCTTGCCGTTCTTGGAATCCCCAGATCCAATCACGGGATGCGTGCTGCACCAGCGCGAAAAGCGAGCCCAGTAGGCCACAGCGGTGAGGCCAACCGCAGGACTTTCAAGGTTCACGCGGCCCAGGGTCTTGGCCAGCACAGAAGTGATAGTGGGCCGAAAGCGTTGCGGAATCTGCAACTGAAAGAATCGGCGGATCGGCGGAATGCGTGCGGTAGGCATGGGAGTCTCCAGGGAGAAAGCTCAGATTTTGATTGATTGAAGGAGCGTATTCCGAAAGAAGCTTTGTAGTAGAATCTGCCCTCTTGTCGAGGGATATCGTTGTGGGATTTCTGACTAGCGCTAAGTGGTATTACGAATTCAGCGGCATTCGCGGTGTAGGTGCTGCTACCGCATTTCGGCTTTTCCGCAGACCCAGGGAGCTTGCGATCACGCCTCCTGGATCCGCCTACCCTGTCTTTCTTCGACTGAGCACATCCGATGTCTGTTCCTATCGGGATGTGTTGATTTGCCAGGACAAGCCATATGATCCGCAAATACCGGATTTCAGGCCACAGACCATTGTAGACGCTGGGGCGCACATCGGCATGGCAAGCCTTCTGTTCGCCCAAAGGTACCCAAAGGCCAGGATCGTCGCGGTCGAGCCTGAGCCGGCGAACTTTGCAGCCCTAGTCAGAAATGTTTCTCACTACAAGAACATCGTTCCGGTGCAAGCGGCTCTCTGGAAGGAAGATGGGGAAGTGAAACTCGGCAAATCCACCGCCCATCCCAAGGGAGCATTTGCGATCGCGGAAGACGGCGACCAGCGAGTCCGTGCCATTACGATGGAAACGCTTATGCGAGAAAACGGACTCAGCACAATTGACTTCCTGAAAGTCGATATCGAGGGAGCCGAAAAAGAAGTATTTCAGAACTGCACCTGGATCAAGAACGTTCGCGTGATAGCGATAGAGCTGCACGACCGCGTGCAGCCAGACTGCTGGTCAACGGTCCAATCTGCCACTGTCGATTTTCGTTCTGATCGGCAGGGTGATGTTACATTTTTTGTGAGATAGCGAACTTCGCCGCCGAATAGCTCGTCAGAGTATTTTTTTCCATTCTCTATTCAGCGCGTTCTTGAAACCGGCATCTCGACGCTTTCAGAGTCGGGAGGGGTGCCGACTCCATGCTTCGGGTTTCCCCTCGGCACGTACTTCTTCATCACCAGATAAGGGAGCAGCACGACCTCCGCAAGAGAAGGCATTACATCTTCCCGACAAAAGACAGACTCGACACGCGTCCGGTTGAGTGACTTCATGTAGGCGCCCAAATCCGTGTGACCGGAAAACAAGTCCCCGGCCGCCGTGGGCAGATCGGTTATGAGCCGCAGCCACCCAACCCCACCTTTCCCCGTGCCGCGCTCCACCTGTTCGCCCGTCTGATCTGCATACAACAAATAGGGAAAATCGACGCCTGCCGGTCCCCCGATACTGTGAAAGCCCCAAGTACGCGCGTTCACATCCAGGAGCTTAAACTTTCCATCGCGATGGTCTCTTTTAAACTCGACCTCGACCAAGCCGTAGTAATTGATGTCTTTGAGAAAGCGCAGTGAAAGTTCTTCAACCTCCGGCACCTCAGACGAGTCCATGGTTTCGACGTAAGTTGCAGCGCGCCCGAACTCTCTGGGATGCTGGCGTATGCGCCTTGCCACCAGGCTGCTGTGCGCTTCGCCATCGCGAAAAAATGCACAGTACGAATATTGTTGCTGGCCATCCCCCGGAATAATCTCCTGGATCAGAATCTCCTCGGGAGTAATCTGACGGATGGCCTTGCGAAACAAGTCGTGCAGCTGATCGGGCGTCTCGGCACGCCATGCCTTGGCTCCCGTCGCATAAAAGAAGTTTTCTTTAACGGCCGGTTTAAGAGCCATCGGTAGCCGACTGTACAAATCCGCAAGCTCTCCCTCTGTTCTGGGGTTAAACGTGTGGGGAACCGGAATCCCCAGCTTGGCGGCATGATCATAGGTATTTTTCTTGTCCCACGCCCACCGCACGGCGTCCCAACCGGGTGTTGTGACCCGAAAATATTCTGCAAGCCGATCCCTGTGACGGGAGAATGCGGCAACCGTTTCATCTCGAGTCGGGAACAGAACCCATCCCTTCAACCCATATCGTTGTCCCGTTTCCAGCACACTCTCGACAGTATTGTTCTCATTTCGCAAATCTTTTACCCGCACTACCCGGGTCACATACTTGGAGAATTGAGAAACAGAGTGTTGGTCGTCAATGACGCAGACCGGAATTCCTCTCCGTCCAAGACTCCGTGCAATCCCCAGTCCCGGGTGCTCGCCACCAATCACGATTGCGCCCACTTGTCCCGGATTCACTGCTGTCTGCGCGGTAGGGGCTTTCATGGTGAGCGAAACTATCGGAGACTCCTTGAAAGGTAGGGAATTAGCTCCCGAGAAGCGAACTCCGTACCAGCCACAAAATACAGCAAGGGCCCAAAGCTTCGAGCGGCCGTAGCACCAATGAAATTCAGGCCCGGCACGGAGCTGCGGAAACCGCTGGCAAGTTTGGGATAGCCATCAAGTTGCTCGATCTCCTGCGTGAGTTCCTGTGGTAGAAACTCGTATTTTGATATGTCCACCCGGTACCCGGTTCCGAGAATGACATGGTCTACGCGCCGCTCGCTGCCGTCCTCCAGTTTGAGGGCAACCTCGTCGCGAAATGCAGTGGCTTCTGACACGCCGCATCCGGTGGTGATCTTGACCGCGGCCAACCGCGCCGGAAGCCACCGAGACCCTGCAGGCCGGACCGCCCGAGTTCGAATCCGGTCGCGCAGCTTTAACGGAACATAGGATACCAGCTTGGGGTACGCCACGAGACGGCTGATCCCCAGCGGGCCCACGTCGTGCGAAGAGTAAAGCATCGAAGAAATCGGGCCCATGTGATGCAGCCACGAGTGCTGGCCGATCCAGCGTACGTCGGACTGGCGCGCAATCACTTCTACGTGGGCTTTCGCCTCATGCAATAGCGCGGCTGATTCCAGCGCGCTCTGCCCTGCACCGATAACCGCGACTCGCTTCCCTGCGAACTTGCGGACGTCCCGGCCTTCGTAACAATGAATTGCCTGCTGCGGAGAAAGATTCCGGAATACCTCGGGCTTTTTCTTGAAGGGACCGATCCCGGCGGCGATCACGACATGCTTCACGCGAATCTCTTCCCCGTTTTGCAACGTAAGCCGGAAGCCCGGCGAGTCCCGGTCGACGCGCAGAACTGCTCTAGTATCCAAGTCTGAGCCTAATTGGTGCCGGAACCACCTGCCATATTCCACGAAGGTATCCAGAGGAAGAGGTGCGCAGGGCTCTTTCTTCGACGCGGCTTCGTAGGCTTCCAGCGTGAACGCATGATCAGGGTCCGATAGATTAGACGCCACCCGAGGTGAACGCAGAAGCATCCCTTCCGGCATCTTATTCGCCCAAAACTCCATCGGCTCGCCAAAGACAACGGCGGAGATGCCTTTCGCCTTGAGATGCGCTCCTGCGGACAGTCCGTAGGGGCCGGCGCCAATGACCGCTACGTCACAGTGCGCCGAAACTGGCCCACGGCCAGTTCGAGCGGAACCCGAGATCACAGTATTTTCTTTCACGATTGCTGAACCTTCCTTCCTTTGAAAGTTATTGCGATCCACCCAACGTCTGGAGCCACGAAGTCAGCACAGCCTGAACGGCTCTATGTCTGAATGCCATCACCCCTACCGCAGTCCCAAATGTGTTGGTCATGAGATCGGTCATGCCGGAGTCCCGCGTCGGAAGAAATGCCTGCAGAACTTCGATCGTCAGACTGACAGCGAATCCAAGCGCGATAGTGAGCGCCACAGGATGTTTACGCGTTCGCACTTGAGAGAGATAGGCATAGAAGAAGAATCCCAGAGGAATGAAGCCGACGACGTTGATGGCGATATTCTTCCAATAACGCCAGCCGGGACGGTATTCATCCCATGGACGTTCTAGAAACTCCGGATGTAAAACGAAGAAACGCTCGGGGATCAGAAGATTGGTCGACGAATCCACTTGGTTGCGGACCACGTTCCCGTGCCCTTCGTCGAAAAGATAGCGAGCAGTAGCGCCCGCGACCTTAACCGAATCCAGATCACTTTCCTTTGTCCAGTCCGCAGAACCCTGCGATACCTCAGCGGCTGAAAGCTCGCGATTGTAAATCGCTAGCCCTTTCAACTGTCCAGACCAACTGTAGGCCGTCGTGGGCGAATTGCCGATGACGAATTGGCCCGTCAGATCCTGATTTGAAATTGCAAAGTTTGCAATTCGCTTGACTAACCTCCCATCCGTATAGGAGGCCGTGCCTGCTTCACCCGAGGTGATCGTGACCAGGACTGGTTTCTGGCCGCTAAGAACATCGCCGAGGTAGATTTCGGTTCGCTTGCCAGAGATGCCCTGACCTTCGTGTACCAGCACCAAGCCGCGTCGCCATTGTCGCAGTGCAAATGGGGTAACTTGCCTCTCCGGCGAATAAAACGCGACAATCATGCCGCCGGCGCCGGAATCGGTCCGGCTCGGTTTTAGCCATATCAGTAGACTAAAGGAATTGTCTCCTTGCGCTGCGCGTGCGTTGAACGGACTCGCACTCACGATGCTGCCGTGCTTGCCAAACAAGAGACCGTTTCCCTGACCCAACCACGTCACCGCATTGCGGGGAGTATGAAACGGCCACAGTCCTGCCACCAGGATTCCCAAGAGAACGCATGCACAGATCGCGAGTAAGAGCTTCGTTTGGATATCGCGGCCCATGGCGCCGGAAGTCTCAATCAGCCTGGTCTTCAGCACCCTGAGCGCCTGACGCTTTTCCGGGGCTAAGGAGTATCTCACCCTATGTGCCTGTACAAAAGCGTTCCCACGCCCTCCAGCGCTAAATCTGGCGCAGCCTGAACCAGACGGTGAACGAGGCTTTTTTGCCAGGCACTTCGCGGCACACAGGGGCCCGGCGGCGGATACCTCCAATAGCTGAGGGAAGTTCCAATTGCCCCCCAGTGTTCCTTGAAGGCGATGAGGCCCAGATTGTCAATACCAGAGCGACCCATGTCGAGTTCCTCGAGCGCCTTTTCCTTCGCCTCTTGAATCGTCTTCCAAAACAAGAGCGCCATCCCTCCCAGCTTGTTGAGGGACGCGATGCTGCCTCCGTACTTATAGACCACGCACCTCTTGTTGGATAGGGTTAAGATGCTGGCAACTGGCAAGTCCCCCTTGGAGGCAACTCGGATCTTGAGGTCGTCGCCAAATGTCGCAATCAACCCCCGGAACCAAGCTAAAGGTTGAGGCGGCAAGTACTGTCGCCGGCGAGTTGTCACCTGGAGCCTGTAGAACTTCTGCAACAGAGCTTCCGAGTTTCCGTCTTCATATTTCAGCTCTTCACGCTCCGCACGCCGAATCTTTCTCTTGACACAATCTTTATGGAAGCCATGAAAAAGTTCTTGAGCACTTTTGCGCAGATCCAAACGATGATATTGATAGGTGAGAGTTTTTTCCAATCCCACTTGGCTGCCCGTTTGCTGCGATATCGGCCTGATCTCGATGTACTGCCATTTCCTCTCGTCAAGATCTCGCTGCATATGCAGCAACATCGCATCCAGATCGTCCGTACTATCGACTAATGGCTCGCAATGGTCAGAAAATGGCAAAGATACAAAGCGGCGACCTGTCAACCAGCTCTTGATACGGCAGAACACAAGTCCATTCTTCAGGCTTGCCTCCGGCGGACAGGTGGTAACGACAACGGGTTCGTAGCCGTAGACTGTCAGCAAAGCTCTCAGCCAGCTCGTGCTGTGGAAGACTGAAGACCGAGGATGGGACTCAACAAGACTCGCCCAGCGTGGATCGCACAGAGGGTCAATTTCGTATACGGCGCGGGCGGAATGATCCATCTTTGACAAAAGCAAAACGTCTTCGGATGCGGCTACTCTGCTCCGTGTTGCAATGCCAGAGTTCCACCGGTTCGGAATCTCAGTTTCCAATTGTCCGGCGATCGTGTTGCCCTCGATGTGAACGCTACGAAAAAGGATTCTGGCACAAGCCGGTTTCGTCTCAAGACCTCGCGCTGTCGACCTGAAAAGCGTGCTTGCCTCGCCTCTTGCTGAAAGCCTTCTCATAGGCGGCGAGCATGTTCTGGACGGAGTATTCCCACGCAAGCTCTTTTTCCACCCGCCTACGTCCGAACTCACTCATCCTTCTTCTTTCCTCTGGATGGTCGAGCAACCATGTGATCTTTGCCGCAAAATCGGGCACCTGGTTCGTCGGATCGGCATACACCGCCGCGTCCTGGGCGCTGAACCTTCCTTCGCGCAGATCGAATTGCACGATGGGCTTTTCCAGGGCCATATATTCCATGATCTTGATCATGGTGGAAATGTCATTCATCTCGCACGGTCTGTCTGGATTAACGCAGACATCTGCCGTGGAGAGAATCTCCAACAATTGTTCGTCGGAAATCCTTCCGGTGAAATTCATCGTATCTCCGAGATCCTTGTCCTTCACCATTTTTTGGAGGCTGGCGAGTGCGGGCCCTCCCCCCACGCAAGTAAAGTGGATGTCTCTGCGCCCCAAGTTCTTCAAGTGCAGCGCCACCTCCACGAGAATGTCTAGGCCATCCTGATCGCTCATGGTGCCGACATATCCGACGAGGTAGTCTTTGCCGTATTTCAGCGCCGGGCTCGGGGGAACAGCTTTGAAGGTTTCGAGATCGGGTCCGTTGCGAACGATAAACACATCGTCGGGAGCGATGTGCCCTCTGGTAATAGCGAGATCCTTGTAACTGGCGTTGGTGGCCATGACCACGTCGCTGAAGCGGTACGTGAGTTTTTCCAGCAGAACCTGCACTTTGTAGAGGAATCCCTGGTTGCCAAACTTTGAGAAGAACAGCTCCGGCATCGCATCATGGTGATCGAAGATGTACTTAACGCCGAATAGCTTAAACGGTAGTGCCACTAGGAAAATGTCATCCGGAGGATTGCAGGCTTGAATTACATGAAATCCGTGCCGCAGGTAGATCCACCACGCATAGCAGAATTCCCAAAACAAAGCGCAACCGTACTCCCACAGGTACCCGAGGGCGCTGTTCCCCTCTTGGGGCGCGGGATGCCGGTAGATGCGGATGCCACCGATCACTTCGTGTCCCAACTCTGCACCCTTTCCTTTGGGACAGAGCACGGTGACCTCATATCCGGCCTCGTGAAGTGAGTAGGCTTCCTTCCGCACGCGCGTGTCGTTAGGGACAGGCTGGTTTTCAACGATGATGAGGATTTTTTTCTTCACTTGTGGAAATCTCTTTAAGCAGAGTCGTAGCCCAGGGCTGCGTGCAGCTTACCAACAGATGCCGTCATAATTGCCATTCTTACTACTGCCTTCGATAACCCGAACGAAATCCACCAGAAATTGGCCTTCACGCAGCCGCTCCGGCACAGTCTTGAAATCGGGATCCTTGTTGCCGATCACGACGGTCTGAGAGTGACTCAAGATCGCGCCAATGTCGCTGACCATAAGTTTGGATATATGCGGAATGTGGTTCAGGATGAAATCCCGGTTTGCGCCAACCAAACTGGCAATATTCACGTTCTTGTCATAGATGCGCAGGTCATACCCCTTACCGATCAGGCGTTCGATGACTTCGATCAGAGGGCTCTCTCGCAAGATCGTCTGTGCCCGCTTTGAAACTGAAACCCAAAATTCCGACCCGCGTATTGCCCTTTTCTGTAATCAGCTGAACGCCCCGAGCGATCTGCATTTCGTTGCTGGGTAGAATGGAAGTCAGAATCGGCAACTGCAAATCGTGCATTTTGGCCTGATAGGACAGCGCCCGAAGATCTTTTGGTAAGCACGAGCCTCCGAACGCAAAACCGGGCGATAGATAGGCAGTGGAAATGTTGAGCTTCCGGTCCTGACAGAAGATCTTCATGACTTCGTGCGCATCGACGCCCAGAGACTTACCGAGGGTGCCGATCTCATTGGCAAAACCGATCTTGAGGGCATGCCAACTGTTGTCGACGTACTTGACCATTTCAGCAGTCTCTAAGTTCGTCCTGATCAGTGGCGCATCAAGCTTTTTGTAGAGCGCTGCCAGGATGTCTCCGCTGGCCTGATCCGACTCGCCAATGACAGTCTTAGGTGGCTGGCGGAAATCTTTCACCGCCGAACCCTCCCGCAGAAATTCCGGGTTGTTGCAGACCCCGAAATCGACTCCGGCTTTCTTTCCTGAAAACTCTTCCAAGGTGGGAATCACCATCTTGTGCATGGTGCCCGGCAAAATGGTGCTGCGAATGACCACGGTGTGGCGCGCACTCTTGCTCTTGAGTGCCTCGCCGATCTGTTCGCAAATCCGTCGGATATATCGCAGGTCGAGATTGCCGTTCGCCTGGCTAGGCGTACCGACGCAAACGAAGGACAGTTCCGTCTCGCGGATCGCTTCGTACGGGATCGCTGGTAGCGCGCAGCCGGCCCGCCTTGACAGTAGCGGCTATGATTTCCCCGATGTCTGTTTCAATGATGGGAGACTGCCCACGGTTGATCAGGTCGACTTTGGTCGGGAGCGGGTCGACCCCAACGACTTCATGTCCGTCATCAGCGAGGCACCCCGCCGAAACGGTTCCGACATAACCCAATCCAAAAATGCTGATTCTCAAAATGCGTACCTTTCCCTTATGCTATCAGGCTCAGAAATTGTGATCTGCTGATGAGTGAGGTGACCTCTGGTGGGTCCAACAGTCTGTGATTTCCCGCCCTACGTTCGAAGTTTCAAATTCGCCGGTTCGCAACCGCCTGCTCGACGGTAACACCAAAACGACCATCCACGGCGCTTGCATAGGCTATCCGCGCTCGTTCACTGCCTTCCCCTTCGATCCTAACTCCTTCATGGTCCTCGACAATTTTCATGGCCGCCCGTTGGCGCCACCAGCGATTTACCTCGCCCGGAGTCGCGATCCACACTCCCCGCGTCTGTCGCAACTCGGCCAAATGCGAAAGCAGCGCCTCGTAGACTTTCCGTTCCGGGCCAGTAGTGGCATAGTCGGGATGGACGATGAAGCTCAGAAGACCATGCTTTTCCATAATGAGCTCAATTTGGGTCTTCCAGAGGTCGATGGTGTAGTCCTGAAGGATGTGAAACAGGGTGTAGTCCTGCGTCGCTGTCACAGGCAGTTCGAGCAGGTTCCCGATAAAGTACGGCATGACCGTACAACATCCTCCTCGCTGTGGATCGAGGTGCGCCACGTTGGGCACCGACATATCGTAGGAAAAATCCAGGTCACCGTACCATTCCTGCCGGCGATATAAAACTGCGGAACGAAACCCGTCAGTTCCCCATTGGCGCCCATAGGAATTAATCTTGGCGGCGCGTTCCTTGAAAATTTCGCGACTCTTGTACAGTCGTCCATCATGGTTCAGATCGTGCACGGCTACTTCGAAACCGCGCTTGGTGATTGAGTCCAGAAAAGCTTGCGGCACATCGTAGCGTTGTTCCGGTACCACTTCGAAGCAGGACTTGATCCCATAAGCATCGTCGATATCCATCAGCGTGCTGCACAGGTCTCTTCCCCCCGCCATCTCAACGTCATGGGTCATGATTGCGGAACTTGGGGCGCCGTCGGGCCAGAACCAAATGAACGGGATTCTCTCTGCTTTCTGCGATTTGAGTGAGAGAACCATCAGGAGTTCAAACAGATCATTCACCGTACGGTCGACGGGCCAGTGCGGGAAGGGAATGCTATCCCAGCCCTTTAGTCGCCTCCTTTGGAGGTGCTTCCTGATGCCGACAGGCAGAAGCGGGCGGACACAGTAATACGCGGCCACAACCAGCGAATTCAACATCGATCGTTCGTTTTCGCGCCGAGGATGGATATAACTCAAGTCGCAGATTGTCAACTACCTCCTTGAAATCGAAGGGCAGACTGACGCTACCTCCATCGATCCTCACTTCCTGAAGAGCGTCACGCATCATCCCCGCATCACTGCCGTTCTGGGGCTGAGACAAGCGTCCGTAACAGACATCTTCTGGACCTAGATGGAAGTAACGGCTGCTTGCCGAAAGCTGTCCACTGACGCCAAACCTGGCATAACGCTCTGGACACTTGAAATACTCGAGAAAAGAATTGTTCATCGGGTGGGCTTCCCCCAGGATCTCGATGCTGCCGCTCCGCCCCGAAAGCATGGGCGGACAAAGGGCCGCACTTTGAGCCTTTTCTCTTAACTTCTTAGCTTTCCTAGGGGGAGTTGCTGGGGGAGATAAATCAAGATATCGCACAACCCAAACTGCAAGTCAATGCAACTATCAGAGTCGCCGAACAGCAAAATCCCGCTCAGTGCCCTGAAAACGTGCTCGACCGAAACCACTTATCGGAGGCCCCCTACGTTGAGACCTCGCTCGCGTGCTTGTTCTTGGCATCCTGTCCATAGATCAAATTCCGCTCATTCGCCAGCGCCTGATCGTACAGATCTTCAGGCTCGTAGACAACTACATGACTTCCCCTGGTTGAGAACCCGAACGGAATGCACAACAGCTTTTTCAAGCGCTCGCGCAACGCTTGCCGCCGCTCGGGCGGGACAAAAAACGCCATGAAGCCACCACCACCTGCTCCTAGGAGTTTGCCTCCCAATGCTCCCGCGCTCAGGCCGGCTTCATAGATCTGGTCGAGCGTAGGGTTCGTGATTTTTTGAGTCAGGGTCCTTTTTATCTTCCAGCTCTCGTGCAGTAAGCGGCCGAACTCACTGAGTGGACGGTTCGGATTTGTAACGATTGCCTCAGCTTCGTCCACTAGGCCAAGCATCGTATTCAGTTCTCGCGTCCTCTGAGGTGTCAGCCTAAGCTGTTCTTGAGCTATTTCCGACGCCGTCCGGGCAAACCCCGTGAAGTACAGTGCGATGTGCTGCTCGAGTTCTGCCAGCCTTTCTCTCGACGTCAGTATCTGCTTCACCTCGATCGAGCCGTCGCGACCGAAATTGATGCGGTTCAGTCCCCCATACGCGGCGCTGACCTGGTCTTGCGCCCCGACCGCTTCCTTCAAAATGTTCTGCTCTACATTAATCGCTTCCAGCGCAAGGGAATGCTTGTCCCGCATCTGATTCCTGAGCGCATACAGGCCAAGTAGGAGTCCGACCGTAAAGGCGGAACTCGTTCCCAATCCCGTTCGAGCCGGGAGATCGGCGATGTGATGCACTTCCACACCTTCGGCGATTCCGAGGTGCTGCAAACAGCCGCGCACCGAAGCATGCTCAATCGCAGAATTTACGCTGACATTCTCCACCTTCGAATAGGAAATGCGGCTGTGATACTCAAAAAAAGGAGGCAGCCATCGACATGTAATAAAACAGGACTTGTCGATGGTGGTCGCGAGAACTGAGCCTCCGTGTTCCCGGTACCACACGGGATAGTCAGTGCCCCCGCCGAAGAATGAAACGCGAAGTGGAGTACTAGTAATTACCATTTTGTCAGCCTTCCCTGAAATCGAAACCAGCGATGCCGGGCAGTCTCGCCGGCGCGTGCAATACAACTAAAGCGGTAGAGGCACTCTCACGCTGGTCGTAGAGAGATCTGGTTGGAGCTCCAAAAGCTTGTGAACTGCGTCGAGCAACGACGACGCAACCACATTCGCCTCGCCGATCGGAGGCTCGCCGTCCCCGATCAGGCGAACTGTCCTGCATCCCACACTCCTGCCAGCCTCCACATCATGGTCGGAATCCCCAATCATCCATGACTCAGCGAGATCGAGTTCGTGTTTCCGGGCCGCCTCCAGCAGCATCCCCGGCTGCGGCTTCCGGCAACCGCACGGAGGCTGAAAGTCATGAGGGCAGTAATATATCGCGTCAAATCTCGCGCCGACGGCCTCAAACTCGTGACGCATGCGTACATGCATTGAATCGAGCTCGGAAGCAGTGATAAGCCCCTTGGCGATGCAGCGCTGGTTGCTTACGACAACCACGAAGTATCCCGCCTGGTTGAGCGAGCGGACGGCCTCGCGCGCTCCGGGAAGAAACTCCATCTCCTCCCACCTCGTCACATACTGACCTTCGGGAGCCTTACGGTTGAGCACTCCGTCGCGATCGAGAAATGCAGCCTTCTTCATGAAATATCGTCTGCTCCACCAATTCTGAAATAATATGCCCAATCAGGATGTGACATTCCTGGATACGCGGCGTTTCGCTGGACGGAGCGCAAATGCAGTGATCCACCGCATCCACTAACTTGCTTCCCGCAGAACCCGTCAATCCAACCGTGTGCAGCCCCATTTTTCTCGCCGTCGACATCGCCCGCAGTACGTTCGGTGACTGGCCGCTGGTCGAAATCCCGATGGCCACATCACCGCGATGAGCCAGCGCCTCGATCTGCCGTGAGAACACCAGATCAAAGCCGTAGTCGTTGCCAATCGCCGTGACGCAGGATGTGTTCACCGAAAGCGCCAGTGCTGGCAAGGCTGGACGATCAAAAGCAAAACGCCCCACAAATTCCGCTGCAATGTGTTGCGCATCCGCCGCACTTCCTCCGTTGCCAAACAGGAGCACTTTGTTTCCGGCCCGAAAGGCATCGATCATAATCTCTGTGACTCTGCCCACCGTCGCTACCAGTTTTGCGTCCTCAAGCAACCGTTCCTTGACGGCAATCGAAGCCTCGATCGACTTCCTGACTTGCTTCTCGAAATGACCTTCAGATTCCATCTACTCTCCCTTGATCGCTATGGCAAATACCTGGACCAAAATATTTATCTCGCCTGCGCTAAGACCCGGTTGCCTGGACGGTAGCACGACGTAGCCGGTCGGAAAGTTCCTGTGCACGCGCATAGTCCGCCGGAGTGCCGATGTCGATGAACACTCCGTGCTCTCTTGCCGCATACACCCCCTGATCGAGCAGCCTCGGAAAAACGTCCTTCTCGAGACTGACCGGTCCAGCGGGGATGTGTCCAAGAATTGCATGGCTGAAAACATACACGCCAGCGTTAATCAGACCAGGGGAATCGCTTGCCAGTCTTTTCGCAGAACTCCGTGACCCTGTTGCCGGAGTCCACGTGTACTGTTCCGTAGCGCCCTGCATTCTCCACGGATACAACTGCCATTGTAGCTAGGCCGCCGTGCGTACGGTGAAGTTGAATTAGCTGATTCAAATCAAATTCCAGGAAGGAATCGCCGTTCATTACCAGGAAATCTGGGACTCCTTGGAGAAACCTTTCAGCGAATTTGACGGCGCCAGCAGTACCGAGCGCCTCGGGCTCTTTGGAATATTCGATGGTGACACCCAGACCGCTGCCGTCACCAAACTCACCCTCAATCTGATCCGCGAGATACCCGGTGCACATGACCAGACTTCGTATCCCTTGACTCCCCAACTGCCGAATGAGCAATTCGAGGAACGGTCGATCTCCCGATCGGAGCCAGCGGTTTCGGAGTCGACGGAACTACTGTGCGCAAGCGCGTCCCCAGACCCCCTACAAGCAGAACGGCTTTAGTATCGGAGGTTTTCATTGAATGAGCGTTCGATCTGGCGGCTCCGGTGGTCGCTGAGGACCGCTTACGTTACTCGCTCCCAGTAATCGAACATAGCGGCGAGAGTTTGATCGAGCGTCTTCCGTGGTTTCCAGCCCGTATCTCTGCGAAACTTCCTCGTGCTGCCGAAAATGATTTTCTCGTCCGAAGGCCGCATCAAGTGACTGCAGAGCTTAATTCTAACCTTCTCGCCCGATAGTCTGATCGCAGTTCGCAGCAACTGCCGTATTTCATAAGGCTTGTCGGCGCACAAATTGTAAGCCTCGCCTCGTTTTCCCTTCATCGCGGCGAGGTAAAACCCGCGCACGGAGTCGTCTACGTCCAAGAACCCACGACGCGGTTGCAGATTTCCGACCTCGACCACGGGCGGCTGCAGGCCCTTCTTGACACGGACCAACTGACGCACAAAGTCAGACGGCGCATCATTCGTTTTCCCCGGCCCGGTAGTGTTAAACAACCGTATGTTAACCGTCGGAATCTTGTAATCGCGCGAATACTCCTGCGCCAGCAGGTCCAGGCACACTTTACTGATGCCGTAAGGATGCAGGGGTCTAAGAGGATGCTCTTCGGTCACCGGTACGGCCGAAGGGCGCACGTGGCCGTACTCAGCGCCCGAGCAGGCAGATACCACTATGGGAGGTCGTTTGATGCGACGGATCGCCTCAAACAAGTTCAGCGAACCCATTATGTTCGATTCAAATGTCGAAACCGGATCCTGCCACGACAGAGCGGGCAAGCTCTGCGCGCCCAGGTGAAAAATGTAGCCGAACTCGTCTTTCTGGAAAAGCCGGCGCACTTGCCGCCCGTCGCGCAAGTCGCACGGAACGAAACGCACGTTCGGCAATTTCTGTCGTGAATTAGCCTCAGATGCGCGGTACGTGCCAACCACATCCCATCCCTTGGCCTGAAGAAACCTGACGAGGTGTGACCCGATGAATCCGGTTGCACCTGTGACCAGCGCCGTCTTGTTCGACCCTGCCTTCACTTACCTAACGCTTTGAGGGCCGCGCACTGCGCTGGCGCTCGCATCATTTACGGGCTTACTTGAGCAGCCAGGCCTGTCGGGGCGGCCGGAGGAGGATCCGATGAAGATGGATCGTTTGCATAACAGGCCGCTGGATTGAATGTCTTCATGCTCCCTGTCCCGTCCGGGGTCCCGCCCATGATATTGAGATAGCAGACCATTGCCGGATTCGCGTAGCCATAGCCACCGTTGGTTGTCGCCGTGAAACTCCCACCATTGCACTGTCCGCTAGACAATGCACGGGAATTGACATAGGTTCCGCTGGTACAGATGCCTATGTTCCCGCCTGTCACGTCCGGGCCGATTGCTGGATAAGGTGGGCATGCGCCGCTCGTCGGATTCTTCCAGAATGACAGTCCGGTACCGCAGCCTGTTGTCGGCGTCGTGATTCCGCTGTAAAAAGATGGCGGCAGTGTATGGCTGCTCGGTACAGAGTTCGGATAATAAGGGTCACTGCTCGGAACCTCGCTAGAGTTCCATTGCACGGCATTGTTCACCGTGTCGTAATTACCCCATCGAAAAAGCGTCGGAGCGGTAAGAGTGTCATTGTTGGAGCCCTGAGATTGACCGAGCGTGTTGCTGGCCCAGCCGAGGTCGTAGATATCCTTAAACTGACCGGAGCTACAACTCGTCGTGCTGGAACTTGCCGGGATGCACTGATAAGTCGTGTGGTAACCCGAAGTTCCCGAAACATTCCCGACGAGATTCATGTAGCGGGAAAAGGCTGATATGCCGAACGGCGACGTATTCTTGCTCGTCTGGGTACCATTGTCCGGTTCGTAACCGTTCATGTAGTTGCGAAAGAAGGTATCGAGGTCGTGGGTTCCGTGAATATCATCGAGCAGAATCTGCGCCCCAATGTTTCCTTCGGACAGGATCATGTGCGTGCCCGCCGAGTGAAACTGAATCATGGGGAACAGATAGGCAGTACTCGGGCTGAAGTCTTCGTTGACCGCAAAGTTGTACGCTGCCACACACCCCGCGCATCCAGCGTCGAAGGCGATGGGGTCGGTTACGCCTTGCATAATATTGTTTTCGATTAGCAGGTCGGCTGAAACATCTCCGCCTACACCGTAACTCTGCTGTGCGGAACTGTAGCTCCAGTAAAGATAACTGTCCCGCACAACGTCGTGAACAGTGAGGTAATTTTGGAAGTGGTAATAGTTCGCCGTAGTCGAGGCTACACCCGCAATCCAGCACTGATTGCAAGACATAGCAGTGACGGAACGTTGTCCCACTGTGCTCTGATCGATCAGCAGATCCTCCACGCCAGTCGTGGTGATGGTAGTAGTCGGCCACCAGGCACGAGGCCCTTGGCCGGACGCCCAGTTAGGATTGCGGATCGCAGGAGTGATTGTGACGGTGTAAGGTCCAGTGCCGCTGATCGCAGTAGCGACCACGACTTCTTCCTGCGCACGGTTCGCTCGATAAAGCCCGGTATTTGCGGTTTGTGTGATGCAAGTGCTTGCCGTGTCGCAGACGAAGATATTGCTGTTGTCGGAGGCCGAGCCCGTGCAGGTGTCCGTTCCCGTAGTGCCAGAAAACCCTGTCTCGCACTGATCGAGAACGATCGGCGTAAGATTCGTGGTGATGCCGGAAACGCTGGACAGAGTGATCGTTGTAGAGCCTTGAGCGTGGCCTCCAGTCCAATCCGCTTCGCTGCACGCACCCCCGCAGGACGACCCACTCGCGTAAGTGTTACCCCCCGCCATGCAGATCGCAGCATCCCAGCCGTTGCATCCACCGACGGCGCTGAAGTGAATCCTCGTGCTATTTGCTCCTTGCCCTCGCAAAACGACGTGGCTCTTCAAAGTGATACCGCCGTTGAGGTAGAAGTCGCCCGAGCCGAGCAGGACGTACTGGCTTGATCCGCACGAAGTAATTGCGCTGTTAATCGTGGATGGCGAGGCTGGTGATCCGCTCGATCCGTAGGCCGCGATAGTCGAGCCGCATTGCGTCCATGAGCCCGATGGTATGCCACCGGGAATTCCGACCGTGGACCAATCTGTGGCGCGCGCTGGAGCGATGATACCGGACCACTGTTGCGCACGGGAAAACGTGGAAAATAGCAGCGAGATCGAGATAAGGGGAAAAAAAAGCAATCTGCGTCTCATTTACCTCTGGCCTCCGGGGGAAACCTGCATGTCGTAAATGCAGTCTAAACAACTGGAGGCAATGGGTGTTAGACACGGAAGTTCACTTCAGTCCCACAAAAGGCCTACGACCGGCGACATTTTTGGGCCATGAACCCTCGGAGCGTCCGGCAGTCCCGGAGTGTGGATGCAGAAACGGAATCCTGGTCTGGGATTCATTCTGGACCGTGAACCGCATTGCGGACGTGGCGTTCGATTGTTTCCTAAATGCCCGCAAGCCCTCGGTTTTCGATGCGAAAGAGCGTTTTGTCCCACGACCTCACCAACGACCATCTGAGGTTTCTAAGAAACAGTTGGGCACGTCTGGCAGTTCGCCAGCCAAACAGCGCCCTGATCCACGAGTACTTCCATGACAAGCGCGGTGCTTCCAGCCGTCCTCCGAGGTCCTTCGCCATCTCTTCGGCTTGCCCAAAAATATCAAGCCTTTCGGGGTAGAAAAATTCCATCCAGTTTTGCAGAAACTTCACGCACGCGGCCCGCGCCGTCGCGCCATCGTCCAGCGAACGGAGATATCGGATATGGAGTTGCATGGAGACCCACTGCGCCTCGCGCTTTTTGTCTGAGTTCCCGATGTAACTCAAGCTGCTGGAGCCGGACGCGCGATAATAAACCTTCGCTTCCGGGACAAATCGCACGCCATTGCTGGCGAGCAGTATGCGGCAAAAATACTCACCGTCATCATCTCCAAGCAGCCGGATGTTCCATGGACCGGCGGCCTCGGTCAACTCGCGACTCACCAGCCACGACGCAGTTTGCATATAAAGATTCTGCCCCATCTTGCGTGTCAGCCATTCAGCCTTGGAGAGGTCGCTCCACAATGCTGTCGGAACAAAAGTCGCGCATTGGGGCCGATGCCAAAATCGTCCCCAACTGCCCGACAGAAGGGTCAACTTGTTTGGAGAATCGCCCAGTGCTTCCATCTGTTTTGCGACCTTCTCGGGGCCGAGAAGGTCATCTGCATCCAGCCACTGGATGTAATCTCCCTGGCTCAGCGAGAACGCGTTGTTTCGGGTTGCGGCAGCACCCTGGTTCTTCTGGGTGAAAACCTTGACGCAGCCGGACTCAAATGTTCGCGCAATCGCCAGAGTCTGGTCCGTCGAGCCATCGTCGACGACGATGATCTCCTTCCGGTCCCATGTTTGGGCGATCGCCGACCGCAGTGTGTCCGGGAGCCATTGCTCGGCGTTGTATGCAGGAATGAGAATGGAGACTAATGGTTTCATGTTGAACGGCTCCCTACAACTCCGATGAGCGTGCTTCTATTCCGCACACGACTCTGAAAATTTGGAGCGGAGGGACGCTTTCGACGCGCCACCTGGCAATTGGATTGCCTGTTCTACCAATTAAACTACCTCCGCGCTGCATCTAATGCCAAATCCGTAAGATCCGCCGTTGAACCAGCAGCACCTGACCCCGCGTTCGTCGTGCGCCGGGGCAGCAGGTCGTGCACGAGCCGGGCGGTTTGGCGGATGGGATCAAGTCCGCGATGAAGCACAATGACTGCAGCAATATAGAGCAAGAGAAAGAGTAGAGAATCCGAAGCTAGCCGGGCAAATGCGCCGAGCGCGCCCGGAGCGGTTGCGAATGGGCGCATGAGGTGAACGAGCCAGCCAGCGCCGCAGCCGGCCACAACTGAAGATATGAAGAATCTCCAGACGACTGCCAGCACGGGCGCAATGCCAAAACCGATCGGTTTGCCGGCATACCAAAAGGCGGGAAGCATAAGAATGAAAAAGGAAACCGTCCAAGCCGTGGCGATCCCGCGCGGCCCCCAAGGCAGACCAATCAAGAAGAGACTCGCTGTGCAGAGAAACTCGATTATACCCCAGCGAAACCAGCGGTCGGGCCGGCCGATCGAGAGGTGAATCCATCCATGCGTGTTGTAAAGCAACATGACGCCGATACCAGGGCCGAAGAAGATGAAGATGCGTCCTGCCTCTGACCAAGCCGGCCCCATGATGAAGCGAATCAAATCTCGACCGACCAACGTGAAGTCGGCTCCTATGCCCATCCCCAAGAACGCCAGAACAGACATGCCGGACAAGAAGTAGCGTTGATACTGGGCGCGATCGCTGCTGAAGCGGCTCAGAGTGGCTACGACGACAGAGCCCATGGGGGACACCAGTTGGCTCACGGGAATCGTAAAAAGGTCGAACGCCTTCTTGTAAAACCCCAGCGCTCCGGCGCCGAACCGCCAGCCGACCAGCAGATTGTCCGTGTTGCCGGAGAAATAGTTGAAGCCAAAATGCGAGTAGACGTGGATCGCGAATTTCACCGCTGCCCCTGTGCCTGCAGCCCGACGCGGCAGGCTGGGGGTCCATCTGCACACGATCCAATAACCAATCGACGAGCTGAGCTGTTGCGCAACCAAACCTGCAACCAGTGCCCAATAGCTCCAGCCCGCCAACGCAAGAACGATTGAGACGATTACGTAGACCACTCGCGAGATAATGCCGTTGGCCGAGACAGCGTTGAATCGCATGGCGCGACAAAGAAGGGCCCGATGAATCACCGAGAAACTGGCGGCCAGGATGGTAAGCGACATGCCTTCCGCAACGTGTTTCACCAGCGGATCGTGATAGAAAGACGCCATCTCCGATCCGAGCGCGGCGAAGGCAATTGTCAGGACGACGCCGGCGCTGATGTTAATCCAAAACAAATTGCTGGCGAGAGAATGCGTCACATCCTCGCGCTGGAGAATCGCCTCCGTGAAGCCATTCAAGCCGAAGCTGGAGAGCAGGAGACTGAACGTTGTGACCATCGTCACAACGCCGAAATCGGCGGGCGTGAGCAACCGCGCCAGGACCACGGTGGCCACGACCTGCACCGCGAACGATACCCCTCCGGCGAAAACCATCACGCTAGCGCCGCGGACGGCAGTCCGCCGTAGCCCCTGAGCCTGTGCGGGGGACTGGAATATGCCATTGGAATCGAAAGGCTTCAATTGCGCTCCTGCATCGAGGAAAGGCCGAGAATGGGGTTGATTTCCGGACCGGAAAGCCGATTCGCTCTGGCGCCGCGCGGCCGCAGCGGGTTGGTGTTCACAATGCCATGGGCAACGCCGCTGGCAGCGACCGCGGCCAACACCAGGAAGATCCAGGTTGGAGTCAGCATTCGGAATCCAGCCTCCGTGATGCTGTAGATGGCAGCCGTGACGATGTAAGCAAGCATCAATCCGGCGATCTCGGGGTTGCGTTGGAAGGCTTGGCCGGCACGCCAGTAACTGCTGATCAGAATGAGCGCGATCAGGCAAACGCCCACCCATCCCAGATTCAGGTAAACATCAATGTAGCCGTTGTGAGCGGAAACGAGGTTCCTAAACATGGGTGCATCGACGCCGGTGAATTGATGCAGCCTTGCGCTCGACGCGTTCCAGAAGCTCTCGAACCCGGCTCCCACAACGGGATTCCGAGCCATCGGAATCACGGTTTTCCAGATTTGGGTACGACCCGTTAGATCCGTTTTCCTTCCCAGTGCGTGAATGATAGCTTCGTCAGCGCCGAATACCATTCCTACACCGACCGACAGTGCGATGGCAAGCACCGCTGTATGCATCCGGCTGGGACGACGCCGGACCCAGCGTAAGCCCGCCACCGTCATCAGGGTAGTACCAAGCGTGAAGCACAATATGGAAGTCGCGGAATTGGCCATCCCCAAAACGGCTAGGCCAAAGACGAGCAGCGCGCCTTGCGCCAACAGGCGGCGGCTTCGATTCGGCACATGTCGGTTGCGGAGAAGCATCCGCACATTCCACACGGCGCCCAGCGCGATGACAAATGTGATCAGGCCGAGCGTATTCTTATTCGTGGTCACGCCCGTATTCATCGGTTTGAAGTCCAGGTCGTAGCCTCGACCCAGAGGGGAGTATCGAATCAACAGGACAGACGCTGGCAATAAGATGAAGCCGACGCGGGAGAAAAGATGCCGCAGGGCGGCGATGGGGTTGGTCCCTGTCACAATCAACAGGACCATCACAAGGTCGCCGATCGCCTTAATCCAGCGCTTGAACGCCACGCCCGGATAAGGCGACCAGGAAACACTGGCCACGCAATAGCCGAAGTAAAGCAACAGAGGGACACTTGCCTTGAGTAACGCGCTCGTCTGAGTCTTCCGGCGAAACAGGATCACGATCCCGCCAGCGAGGAGGCCAGCCAAAACGATCGCATCGGCAGGGCTGCCGTCTAGTTGCGCATCCAGACTGCCACCCGAGGCTTGCTGGCCCAAACCGAACCACGCCTCCAGCCAGGCTGAGACTGGTCGTGAACCGATGATCCAGATCCAAATGACGGGCAGCCAGAGAGTTCGGGAAATGCGGGTCGAGGGATCGCGATCGAGATAGAAGAGAGCCGCGACGCCGGCACAGCAAATGAGAAACGCGAGCCAAAATCCCATGATGCGCCTACGCGAAGACCGCCCTATACAGCAAGCTAGCGATCGTAGATTTTTTTCGAAGCTGATCCACCGCTTCGACGCTCAACATGGTCAGGCCGAAGGCCGCGAGAAAGGAAATTCCGAGAACGAAATCCCCGATATGAACGTGGCGGAAGCCGGCGCTGAGCAGTTGCAGAATTGCGATCTGCGAGATGTATCCAAACAAGGAATATTTCCCAAGTAGAATCACGTTCCCTCGAGCCCTCACAGGTTCGTTCTCTGTCAACCCTAGCACGTAAATTGCGGCAACACTCAAGCATGCGCCCACGCAAAGCAGCAGAAACGGAACGTTCCAAACGGTGATAGCGCCGAGATAGCAGGCATACGAAACTGCCAGAGCGAATCGATGCCCGACCATGCGGTTGATTCTATCGATCGGGAGAAATCCAGCGAGCAGACCCAAGAGTCCGACCGTAACGAATTCAAGGTTAGAACTCTGAAATCCCTTCAAATCCAGGGCGAGGATGCCGCACAGAAAGATCGCGCAGACCAGGTGGAACGTATGCTTGCAAAGTTTGTAGGGGAAAATCAGCACTGCCGAGAGCAGCAATAGGTAACTGATCGGAACCAGAATATAAAAGGCGACGGTCTTACTTGTGGCCGTGAGAGTATTGCCGGTGAGGAAAATGGTTGCTAAGGTCTTGGAATCGAGCTCGTAGCCCGCAGCGATGCCGGGATGGGATTTCGCAAAGAGGACAGCTCTCGCAGCATTCAAGATAACAAAAATCGCGAGCAGCTTGAGGCCCCTCGTAAGCAACCTTTTGGAGAGTTGGCGATCGGCGATGTTGTACCTAGATAGATACACATTCGAGATCAGAAAGCCACTAACGAAGATGAACGATGGAGTTAGGAACCTCAAATATCTGTAATATGGCCAGTCGAATCCGATGAAATAATTGATCCAATGATACAGCACCATTATCAATACGAGCGCCCCTTTGGTGAAATCAAGCGCCAGTATGCGGTCGGAACTGGTTCGTTTGGGCGGCGCCATTCCTGCTGACCAGGTTTCGCTAGTTCCTTCGGACTGAGGCTTCGTCGGAGTGGGCAAGCTAGTTGCTCGAGTCGAAGAAAAGCCGGTGGATCAGTTCCAGCGAGAGCAGCCTGTGAATTTCGGATGTGTAGTTGCGATTGCCCTTCAGATGCCCGCGGACAATAGCCTCGACGCCCTTCCGCTCCAGGTAGGGGCGGGCCAGCGTGCTCGAATCAAGCAACATTTCTTGGACGTAGTTCGCCAGAGTGTCGCGGTACCAGACGCGGTAGTGGTACACCTTGTGTCTACCCAGGAAGAGACGCTCCAAGCGCAGGGGTGAAAGGAAATGATCGACTCCGGCGAGCCACTGGGGCATCCCTTGGTCATAGGCGTACTCAGCCTTGAATGTGAACTCCTGGAAATTTCGCGCGGCCCAACTACCAAGACCTGGGGTCCCGCCGAAACCGCGATCCGTCCGAATCCGCTGCATAGCGGTGCTGCCATCACCAATGAGGCGCACACGAACATCGTTGTTCGCAGTTACCGACTGGGGCGCACGAAATGCTGTTCTGACGAATTCGTTATCGAGAAACGGCGTGCGCACTGCCAGCTGCGTCTGCTCCAGGGACAAAATGCCGTAGTGGTGCCACGGGGCCTGTCGAAACGCAGCAAAGGACGTTGGATTGCCCTCAATGAGTCCCGCGTAAGTCTCCCGCGCCTCACAAACGTGTGCGATAAAACTTGGACTAAACACTCCCGGAGCGGGATCCACGGGCTTAAAAGCCCGCAGCTGAGGTCGCTGTATCTCGTCCCCGTAAAGTCCTGTCATCCTTACCGGAGCAATCTCGCGAGCCTTCTCGCTTAAGTAAAGATCGGGAGCTCGATTTACCTCCACGCAGGCATCCGCTAGGTATACGCTGCGTTCCGCATAATAAGGGAATCGGGCAAAGAACTCATCGCCCAGGGAAATCACTTGGTGGGATTGCTGGCACTCCCGGGCTATCTGGCGTGCCACTACTACGTCGCGGCATTCTCTATCCGCGCCCCCATAGGTGTAACAGGGAAGCGATTTGGGTGGGAACCTCTGCCAGGCCATGACCGCCCGCGTGTCGAGCCCTCCGGTTAGGGAGACTCCGATTTGTTCCCGGCCGTTGAGGTAGCGAGGGAAACGACGCGAAAAGACTTCCCGGATTTCCTGGCGGTAGGACTCTGGGTCTAGAGTTTCCTGCTGTTCCCACTCGCGTGCGTCGAAATATGCTTTCTTTGTCTCGATGGAGCCAGCACGAAAGCTCCAGCTTGACGCGGGAGGAAGTACGTGGATTCCCTCGAAGAGTGTCCGATTCTCCAACACACAGCCGCAAGCGACAAATTCTCCCATGCTCCGGGGATCCGGACGCCGAAGCTCGGGACAGACAGCCAGGATCGCCTTGGCCTCCACCGCGAAGTAGAACAGCTCTTTCGACTCGTGGTAGTAGAGCCGATGCATCCCGAAGCGGTCATTGAAGAGCGTGGCTACTCCACGAGTACGGTCCGCCAGGAGCCCTTGAAATCGTCCATTCAGGCTCTTCAGAAAGGAAGGATCCTCCTCATAGAGATGAACCAAATAGGAAGGTCCCTCCGCCTTAAATTCGTGACCTTGCTCCGTGAGGTGTCGGATGACGCTTGGTTCCGGATAATCCTCCCCAGAAAACACGAGGACGACGTCGCCGCGCTCGTTTTGGATAGGCATTCCGTCGGAGAAAGAATTCTCGCGCGCCGCCCACCCGACGTAAATTCCTAACTGCTCATCGATCCAGGTTCCCGTCGTATAGAAGGACTCGTGGCGGAGGACTTTGAGCATCCGCAACAACTGCGGCTCCGCCCATTCGCGAGGCTTCTTGGTGATAAGGCCAACAATTCCAGGCATGCGGTCTTCTTAGGACTCAGTCACAGGCTCAACTTCACGACGGTACCAAGCCTTACATGGGAACGATCGCCGGCGCTCGCTGCCGATCGCGGTGCTCGCGCCACTGTTCGGCGTACCGGGCATCAGCTGGTTCTCGCTGCAGGCAGGCGGCGCGGCGACGCAACTCGCCACCGTTCCTGCGGCGCATCGCGTCGTGCCGCTGCCAGTCGGCGCGGCGCTCATCGACACCGCGGCGCTCATCGCCGAGCTCGACCTCGTCATCAGCGTCGACACCGGCATCGCGCACTTGGCCGGCGCCTTGGCCCGACCGACCTGGCTGCTGCTCCCCTTCGCACCGGACTGGCGCTGGCAGCTCGGTCGCGACGACAGCCCCTGGTATCCGACGCTGCGGCTGTTTCGCCAATCACGGTCGGGCGAATGGCCGGAGGTGGTGGAACGGGTGGCTGCGGCGCTGCGCGATGAGCGCGACCCAAGGTAAGAGCGCGCTCCTGCGCGAAGCCGCCTCCGCATGGGAGCGCGGCGATGCCGCGCTCGCGGAATCGCGCTGCCGGGAAGCCCTGGCACGCGACGGGGACGATGCCGAGGCGTTGCTGTTGCTCGGCATCGTTCTGCGACGTCGCGACCCGGCGGCCGCTTGTGCCGTCCTCGTCCGTGCCGCCGAGCGCGATCCGCGCAATCCCGACGCGAAGTTTCATCTCGGCAACCTGCATCGCGAGCAGGGACGCTTTGCTGCCGCGGTCGCGGCATATGAAGCGGCGGCCGCCCTGGCTCCCGATCATCCGGGCTTGCGCAACAATCTCGGCCTGGCGCACGAAGGCGCGGGCGATCCCGAGCGCGCCATCGCTGCGTACCGGGCGGCACTTGCCGCGCAGCCAGGCTATCGCCAGGCCCATGGCAACCTTGCGCATCTGTTGTGTCGCCTGCGCCGCTACGGCGAAGCGACGCAACTCTGCGAAGACTATCTGCGCCGTTACGGCGATGCCGACGCCACTATCTGGACCGATCATGGCATCTGCGCCCAATATGCGCGCGACCTCGATACCGCGCTGGCCAGCCTGGAACGCGCGCGCAGCCTCGCGCCGAACGACGCGCTGATCCTGGTGAACCTGGGCTCGGTGCTCGTACTGCGCGGCGACTACGATGCGGCGCAGGAGGTGCTCGCGCAGGCCTGCGCGCTCGAACCGTCCTTGCTCTACGCGTCCTCGCTGCTTGCCCACTGTCAGGCCGAGCTGTGCAACTGGGAGGGACTCTGCGAACGCCAGGAATCAATCCGGCGCGAGCTCGAAGCCGGCAGCGAGCAATCCCTCAATGCATTCGCGGCGCTGGCGCTGCCACTCCCGGCCGCGCTGCAGCTACGCGTGGCGCAACGCTGGGCGCGCGACCTCGCGTCGCATTCGCCGCCAGCGCGCCCGGAGCGCGCAACACGGCAAGGGGCGACGTTGCGCCTCGGCTATGTCTCGTCGGACTTCCGCACCCACGCCGCGGCGGCGCTGCTTACTGAAGTCTGGGAGCGTCACGACCGCGCTCGATTGACGACGCACGCGTATTCGATCGGTCCGCGCGAGGCCTCTGCGCTGCGCCGGCGCATCGAATCCGCCTTTGACCGATTTGTCGATTGTGCGCAGGACTCGATCGAGGACATCACGCGCCGTATTGCCCAGGACGGGATCGACGTGCTGGTGGATCTGAATGGATACACGACGCATGCGCGCAGCGAAATCTTTGTGTCACGCCCGGCGCCCGTGCAGGTGAACTGGCTGGGCTACCTCGGTACGCTCGGCGCCCCCTGGTATGACTACGTGCTCACCGATCGCTTCGTCGTCCCGCCCGCGCAGCAGCCCTTCTTCAGCGAGCGGGCGCTCTATCTGCCCGACTGCTATTGCCCGAGCGACACCCGCCGTCCGGTGGCGCCCCGGGTGCCCGACCGTGCCGCCTGCGGCCTGCCCGCCGAAGGCTTCGTGTTCTGCTGCTTCAACAACAGCTACAAGATCCTGCCGCAGCTGTTCGATGTCTGGATGCGCCTGCTCGCCGCGGTGCCGGGCAGCGTGCTGTGGCTCTCTCCGGGGCAAGCCACCGCCGGCGTCAACCTGCGCCGCGAAGCGCGTGCACGCGGGGTCGATCCGGCGCGGCTCGTGTTCGCGCCGCGGGTGAGCCTGCCCGAGCACCTGGCGCGTCATGCGCACGCCGATCTGTTCCTCGACACCACGCCCTACAACGCCGGCACCACCGCCAACGATGCGCTGTTCATGGGCGTGCCGCTACTCACCTGTAGCGGCCAGACCATGGCCAGCCGCGTCGCCGGCAGCCAGCTCTCCGCCATCGGCCTGCCCGAACTCATCACCACCAACCTCGCCGACTACGAAGCCCTGGCGCTCACCTTGGCCGGCGACAAGACACGCCTGGCGCAAACCCGCGCCCGGCTCGCCGCCAACCGCCACACCACCCCCTTGTTCGACATGGCGCGTTTCACCCGTCGCGCTCGATGACCTGCTGCTCGCCGCGTGGGAAAATCGACCCCCTACGCCTTCCGCCTAACCCTCCCCTGTCCATGCTTCCCCCCACGCCCCGGCGTGCCGGCGACCGTGCCGCTGTTGCCGAACTTCTGCAACGGGCGCAAGCCGCACTCGCGCGCGGCAGCGTGCGCGCGGCGATCGATCTGCTGCAGCAGGCGATTGCGCGCGATCCCTCCGATGTCGAGCCTGCGTTCCACCTGGGCAACCTTTTCGCGGTACAGGGGCAGACCGGGAGGCGATTGCGGCCTATGAGCGCGCCCTGCAAATCGCGCCCGAGCACGCGTCGCTCAAGGTGAACCTGGGAATCACGCTGGGCCAGACGGGCGATTTCACCCGCGCCGAGCGTCACTTCAACGACGTCCTGCGCCATGAAGGCACGCATGTGGGCGCACTCGGGAACCTCGCGCAGTCGCTGTTCCAGCGCGGCGCATTCGCCGACGCGCTTACGCACTACGACCGCCTGCTGGCGGCCGCGCCCGCGGCGGGCGCCGAGATCTGGAACAATCGCGGCGTATGCCAACAACAACTGGGGGAGCGCGCCGGCGCGGAGCAAAGCTTCCGTCGCGCGCAGGCATTCGAGCCGCAATCGGCGGCGATCGCAGCCAATCTAGGCCTGTTGCTCTACGACCGCGGGCATCTCGACGCCGCCAAACCCGCCCTCGAGCACGCCCTCTTGCTCAACCCGCAACGTGCCCTGGTCGCTGCGCAGCTGCTCTACGTCGACCTGCACTTCGCCGACTGGACCGACTTCGCACGGCGGCGGGACGAACTCGTCGCCACCGTCGCCACACTCGCAGCGGCGCCCGGGCGAGACCGTGCCGCCGTACGTGCTGCTCGCCGTCTGCGACGACCCGGCGTTGCAATTGGCCGCCGCACGGCGCTGGGCATGGCCGGCGGCGGGCGAGCCGCCGCGGACAGTGCGGCGTACGCAAGACCGACTGCGCCTTGGCTTCGTCTCGTCCGCCTTTCACGACCACCCGGTGCCGCGGCTTTTGGTCGATGTGCTCGAGCGTCTGGATCGAACGCGCTATGCGCTGCATGCCTATGCGCTCGGCCGCGGAGCGCGGGATGCGCTGCGCGAGCGCATCGAGCGCAGCGTCGACGCATTCGTCGAGCTCGGACACCTCGCGACTGCAGACGCGGTAGCACGCATACGCAACGATGACATCGACCTGCTGTTCGATCTCACCGGGCATACCGGACAGGCGCGTCCGGATGTGTTCGCAGCGCGGCCGGCGCCGGTGCAAATCAATTACCTCGGCTATGCCGGGACGCTCGGCGGAACCTATTGGGACTACGTCCTCACCGACGCCTATTGCACGCCGCCGGCCGAGCAAGCCCATTTCAGCGAGAAATTCTGCACGGTCGGCCCCTGCTACCTGCCAAGCGACAGCAAGCGCATCCTGGCCGAACCGTCGCCGTCGCGCGCGACTATGGCTTGTCGGAGGGCGTCTTTGTCTTCGTCACGCAAGCGGCAGCGTACAAGATCCTGCCGCCGCTGTTCGCGCTATGGATGCGCCTGCTCGAAAGCGCTCCCCGACGCCATCCTGTGGCTGCGCTCGGGCGAGGCAGCCGCCACGGTCAACCTGCGCGCCGAAGCCTCGCGCCACGGCGTCGAACCGGATCGCCTGGTATTCGTGCCGACCGAAGCCGCGCCGCGTTACCTCGCACGCTATGCGTTGGCGGACCTTTTTCTCGATACCTACCCGTTCGGCTCGCACACGACCGTGAACGACGCGTTGTTCGCAGGCCTTCCGGTTCTGACCCTCGCCGGCCACAGCATGGCGGCGCGCGCCTCGGCAGCGCAACTCGCTGCAGTCGGGCTGGCGGAGCTTGTTGCCACGTCATATGAGGATTATGAGTCGATCGCGCGGGACCTCGCCGCCAATAGGAAACGCCTGCACACGCTGCGCGCACGACTGCGCGCGATGGCCATAACGCCCCGCTCTTCGACATGGCCGCCTACACGCGGGCCTTCGAGGCCGCCGTCGAACGCATCGCGAGCGCAGCCGGGGTGCGCGCGCCCGCATGACTGCGGCCCCCATAGGGCGCAACGCGCCCTGCCCCTGCGGCAGCGGCAAGCGCTACAAGGATTGCCATGGGGCGTCTGAGGCAAGCGAAACGCTCTCGCCGATGAGCTGCTTCGCCGCGCTCAAGTCGCGACCGCAAGCGGACAATGGAGCGCCGCGGCGAGCCTATTGGATTCCGCCATCGAGCTCGCGCCGACCCGCATCGAATTGCTGCGCGAGGCTCCCGCGTCGCATGGCTGGGTGGCGACGCGATGACGCGATCAGCATCTGCCGCGCCGCGCTGGCCCGCGCACCGGATGAGTTGGCCGTCTGGAATCTGCTGGGCGAAATTCTCCAGGCAAGCGATGCCCCCGCCGCCGAGCGTGCCTGGCGCGAAGCGCTGCGCCGCGACCCGGGCGATCCGGAAGCGCTGTTCCACCTCGGCAATCGTCACCGCGAGCGCGGCGAGTTCGACGCGGCGATCAGCCACTACGAGCGCGCGCTCCTTCGCGCACCCCGGCATCCGGGCATGCTCAACAACCTCGCGCTCGCATTGGAAGCGGCTGGCCAACCCGAACGCGCGCAGACCTGCTACCAACAGGCGGTTCAAGCGCAGCCCGGGCACGCCGATGGCTCGCCAACCTCGCTGGCCTTTGCACCGCCAGCATCGCCACCGCGAAGCGGTGGCGCGCTATGCCCAAGCCATCGCAGTGCGCAGCGATTTTTCGGGCGAATTCTGGAGCGCGCGCGGTATAAGCCTGGGCGAGACCGGCGCGCTGGCGGAAGCCGAGGCGAGCTTCCGGGAAGCGGCGCGACTGCAACCGGCGCGCGCGCAGATTCACATGGACATCGGCTCGGCGTGCGTAATCCAGGGCAAGTTTGACGCGGCGGAGGTAGCGCTCTCACGTGCCGCCGAGCTCGCGCCGGGCAACGCCTTGTCGCCACCATGCTTGCGTTCATCCGCATGCAGTGCTGCGCATGGGACGGTCTCGCGGCGTTGTTCGCCGCCGTGCAGCGCTCGGTTGAGGATGAAACGCCGCCTTCGGCGTCCGGCGCGGTGCCGTTTCCGCTGCTCGCAATGCCTCTGGGTCCCGGCATCGAGTCGCCGCCGCGCGCCGCGGGCGCAACACATCGCCGCCCGCGTCAAGCCCCATCGCGTCTGCATGGCGACGCCCAACGCGCGCACCGCGGCGCGTTTGCGCGTGGGCTTCGTCTCATCGGACTTTCGTGATCACCCGGTGGCACACCTTCTCATCGACTACTGGGAGCGCAGCGATCGCACGCGCATCGACGACGTTTGCCTATCGCCTGCTTCCTCGCGAGCTCGAGCGCGTTCGCGCAACGCCTCGAGCGCGCCTTTGACCGATTTGTCGACTGTGCGCAGGATCGATCGAGGACATCACGCGCCGTATTGCCGAGGACGGGATCGAGGTTCTGGTGGATCTGAATGGATATACGACGCATGCGCGCAGCGAAATCTTTGTGTCACGCCCGGCGCCCGTGCAGGTGAACTGGCTGGGCTATCTCGGTACGCTCGGCGCCCCCTGGTATGACTACGTGCTCACCGATCGCTTCGTCGTCCCGCCCGCGCAGCAGCCCTTCTTCAGCGAGCGGGCGCTCTATCTGCCCGACTGCTATTGCCCGAGCGACACCCGCCGTCCGGTGGCGCCCCGGGTGCCCGACCGTGCCGCCTGCGGCCTGCCCGCCGAAGGCTTCGTGTTCTGCTGCTTCAACAACAGCTACAAGATCCTGCCGCAGCTGTTCGATGTCTGGATGCGCCTGCTCGCCGCGGTGCCGGGCAGCGTGCTGTGGCTCTCTCCCGGGCAAGCCACCGCCGGCGTCAACCTGCGCCGCGAAGCGCGTGCACGCGGGGTCGATCCGGCGCGGCTCGTGTTCGCGCCGCGGGTGAGCCTGCCCGAGCACCTGGCGCGTCATGTGCACGCCGATCTGTTCCTCGACACCACGCCCTACAACGCCGGCACCACCGCCAACGATGCGCTGTTCATGGGCGTCCCGCTACTCACCTGTAGCGGCCACACCATGGCCAGCCGCGTCGCCGGCAGCCAGCTCTCCGCCATCGGCCTGCCCGAACTCATCACCACCAACCTCGCCGACTACGAAGCCCTGGCGCTCACCTTGGCCCGCGACAAGACACGCCTGGCGCAAATCCGCGCCCGGCTCGCCGCCAACCGCCACACCACCCCCTTGTTCGACATGGCGCGCTTCACCGTCGCGCTCGATGACCTGCTGCTCGCCGCGTGGGAAAATCGACCCCCCACGCCCAACTCGCCCGACCTGATGCTGTCGCCGTCTTCCCGCACTGCCCCCTGTCCCTGCGGCAGCGGCAAGCGCTTCAAGGATTGCCATGGCGCGCTCAATCCGAGCGGCATGGATTGGGTCGAGCGCGCCATGGTGCAGTTGCGAACGCGCGACTACGCGGGTGCGGAAGCGAGCTTCCGCGAAGCCGCGCGCCTGCTCCCCGACGATCCGCGCGTGCACGTCGATATCGCCTCGCTTTGCATCGTGCAAGGCCGCCACGACGACGCCGAAGCGCCCCTGCTGCGGACGCTGGAGCTCGCGCCCGAGCACCCCTACGCCCTGTGCCTCTACACGCACATTCGCCAGCGACACTGCGACTGGGCGGGGCTGCCCGACTTGCACGCACGAATCGGTCGTGTGCTCGACGCGGGTGTGGACGCCCGTTACCAATTCAGCGTCTTTCCGATTCTGTCGATGCCGACGACCCCGGGGCAGCAACGGGTTGCCGCGCGCTGGACGGCATCGCGGTTTACGCCCCCCGCCGCGATCCCGCGCCCGCAGGTCACGCTGCAGCCCGGTGAACGTTTGCGTGTCGGCTTCGTGACCTCCGACTTCCGCCCGCATCCGCGGGTCAACCTGATGATGGAGTTGTGGGAACGCATCGACCGCGCCGGCTTCGATACATTCGCCTACGGGCTCCTGCCAAGCGACAAGGGGCCCGTGGGCCAACGCATCGAGCGTGCCTTCGAGCACTTTATCGATGTCAGCGGCCAATCGGTGCCGCAAATCGCGCAGCGCATCCGCGACGATCGCATCGGCATCGTTTTCGACCTCAACGGCTATACCCAGAACGCGCGCGAAGCCATCTTCGCCCTGCGTCCGGCCCCGCTGCAGGTCAACGCCATCGGCTTTCAGTGCACGCTGGGAACCACCTGGCACGACTACATCCTGAGCGATCGGTTCAGCCTGCCCGAGCATTTGACGCCGTTCTTCAGCGAGCAACCGCTCTACATGCCGCACATGCTCTACCCCAGCGACACCACGCGCCTGCCACCGGGACCGCCGCCAACGCGCACCGCCTGCGGCCTGCCCGAGACCGGCTTCGTGTTCTGTTGCTTCAACAACGCCTACAAGATCCTGCCCGACGTGTTCGCGCTGTGGATGCGCCTGCTCGCCGCGGTGCCCGGAAGCGTGCTGTGGTTGCTCGAGACCAGCGTCGAGGCGAAGGGCAATCTGCGCCGCGAAGCCCATGCCGCCGGCGTCGATCCGGCGCGCCTGATCTTCGCCCCCCGGGTCGATGTGGAGGCCCACGTCGCGCGCAATGCCGCCGCCGACCTGTTCCTCGACACCTATCCCTATGGCGCGCACACCACCGCCAACGATGCCTTGCTCGCCGGCTTGCCCGTGCTCACCTGCGTGGGCGATACCCTGGTCAGCCGCATCGCCGGCAGCCAACTCTCCGCCATCGGCCTGCCCGAACTCATCACCACCAGCCTCGCCGACTACGAAGCCCTCGCACTCAAGCTCGCCACAGAGCCACCCCTGCTGCAGGCCTTGCGCGATCGCCTCGCCGCCAACCGCCACACCGCCCCCTTGTTCGACATGGACCGCTACGCGCGTGACTTCGAGCAGGCCATGGCGCGGATCTGGAACGATCACCAGGCACGACCGTGACCCAGGCCGCCTCCATTCTTCCACCCGCGTCGCGCAATGCGCCCTGCCCCTGCGGCAGCGGCCAGCGCTACAAGGACTGCCATGGCGCGCTGCAAGGACAAGCCGTGCCGGCGCCCAACGCCAACGCCGAGGCCTTGCTGCAGCAAGCGCAGCAGCTTGCCTTCGTAGCCAAGCAACCCGCGGCCGCGGAATCGTTGCTGCGCGAGCTGCTCGAGGCCGATCCCACGCTCGTTCCAGCCTGGAACCTTCTTGGCGAAATCCTCTATCGCACCGATCCTGTCGCCGCGGGCGCAGCCTGGTGGCGTGCATCGAGCCTCGACCCGGAAAATCCCGAGACATCCTTTCATCTTGGCAATTTCAATCGCGAACACGGCGTGCACGACGCTGCAGCCATCCATTACGAGCGCGCACTGCGTTCCGCGCCCAGACACGCGGGACTGCTCAACAACCTCGGTATCAGCTACAAGGCGATGGGCGCTGCCGATCGCGCCGAAGCCTGTTTCCGCGCCGCGCTCTCGATCGAGCCTCAGCATGTCGACGTATTGGCGAATCTCGCCAATTCGCTCTATCAGCGCGAAGCTTTTGCGGAAACGATCGCGACGGTTGATCGATTGCTCGCGCTCGCGACCCGACACGTCGCCCTCGCTGCGGCTGCAGCGCGCGCTGTCTCAGCAACGCCTGGGCGACACAAAGAGCGCCGAGGAGAGCCTGCGCGAACTGGCGCGGCAGCGGCCCGACGATGCCACAATTCACGCCTACCTCGGAACGCTTTTCGTACTCGCGCACCGTTATGCCGAAGCCGAGACCGCGCTCGAGCGCAGCCTTGCACTCGCGCCGGATAGCGCCTATGCCCTGTCGATGCTCGCCCATGCGCGCCAGCAGCAATGCGCATGGGAGCAGTTGAGCCCGTTGTTCGCGCACCTGGAAACCCTGCTCTCCAGCGAGGGCGCGGAAGGCGCGGTGCCAGTCGACGCGTTCTCGGCGCTGTCGATGCCGCTTTCGCCGCTGGCGCAACTGCATGTCGGCTCAACGCTGGGCGAGGAAATTTGCACCGCTACGGCCCAGCCTGACCGCCGTCGCTCACGGTTTCACCCGGCGAGCGGTTACGGGTAGCGTTTGTATCGGCCAACTTTCGTGATCATCCGACGGCACACCTGTCGCTGGAATTCTGGGAGAAGATCGATCGTTCGCGGCTGGAGATGTTTGCCTACAATTTGGGCGGCGAGGAGAGCGACCCGTTCCGGCGCCGCGCGCAGGCGGCCTTCGAGCACTTCGTTGACGTCGGCAGCCTGTCGACGGCGAGATCGCGCAGCGCATCCGCGCCGACCGCATCGGCATCGTCATCGATCGCAACGGCTATACCCAGAACGCGCGCGAAGCGCATCTTCGCCCTGCGTCCGGCCCCGCTGCAGGTCAATTGCATCGGTTATCCGGGAACGCTCGGCGCGCCCTGGTACGACTACATCTTCACCGACCGCTTCAGCCTGCCCGAGCATTTGACGCCGTTCTACAGTGAGCGGCCGCTGTACATGCCGCACATGGCCTTCCCCAGCGACACCACGCGCCTGCCGCCGGGACCGCCGCCAACGCGTGCCGCCTGCGGCCTGCCCGAGACCGGCTTCGTGTTCTGTTGCTTCAACAACGCCTACAAGATCCTGCCCGACGTGTTCGCGCTGTGGATGCGCCTGCTCGCCGCGGTGCCCGGAAGCGTGCTGTGGTTGCTCGAGACCAGCGTCGAGGCGAAGGACAATCTGCGCCGCGAAGCCCATGCCGCCGGCGTCGATCCGGCGCGGCTGATCTTCGCCCCGCGGGTCGACGTGGAGGCCCACGTCGCGCGCAATGCCGCCGCCGACCTGTTCCTCGACACCTACCCCTATGGCGCGCACACCACCGCCAACGATGCCTTGCTAGCCGGCTTGCCCCTGCTCACCTGCGTGGGCGATACCCTGGTCAGCCGCATCGCCGGCAGCCAACTCTCCGCCATCGGCCTGCCCGAACTCATCACCACCGACCTCGCCGACTACGAAGCCCTCGCACTCAAGCTCGCCACAGCAGCCACCCCTGCTCAACGGCCTTGCGCGATCGCCTCGCCGCCAACCGCCACACCTACCCCCTTGTTCGACATGCACCGCTACGCGCGTGACTTCGAGCACGCCATGGCGCGGATCTGGGACGATCACGGGACACGAGCCGTGACCCAGGCCGCCTCGATCTTCCACCCGCGTCGCGCAATGCACCCTGCCCCTGCGGCAGCGGTCAGCGCTACAAGGATTGCCATGGCACGCTCGCTACGCTCTCCGGTCGCCACGCCCGAGACCTTGCTGGGCGAGGCCCAGCAAGCGGTCCTTGCGGGCCAGCTCGGGTCAGCCAAAAATCTTCTCGATCGCGCGCTGGCGCTGGCGCCGGATCGTGCCGACCTTCTGCGCGAGCGGGCGAGCGTCGAATGGGCGTGGGTGACCCGGCAGCCGTGGCGACCTGCCGCGCAGCGCTCACGCGCGCACCCGGCGATGTCGTCGCCTGGAACCTGCTGGGCGAGATTCTCAACCCCCGTGACGCGGCCGCGGCGGCGCTGCCTGGTGGCAGGCACTAAGTATCGACCCGGACAATCCGGAAGCCTCGTTCCATCTTGGCAACCGAACGCGCGAGCAGGGCCAATACGATGCCGCGATCGCCCATTACGAGCGCGCGCTGCGCCGGTCGCCGGGCCATTCGAGCGTGCTCAACAACCTCGGGCTTGCGCTGGAAGCGATCGGGCGGAGCGACCGTGCCGAGCATTGTTATCGCGAGGTCCTGGCACGCGAACCGCGGCATGCCGATGCGCTCGCCAATCTGGCCAACATCCTCTTCGCCCGCGACGCGATCGACGAGGCGGTAGTCGCTTACGATCGGCTGGTCGCGCTGCGCCATCTGCCCGCCGCCATGTGGGTGCGCCGTGCCATCGCGCAGGATCGGCACCAGGATCCGCGTGGTGCCGAGTTGAGCTTCCAAGAAGCGAAGCGGCTCGCGCCCGACAGCCTGCAAGTGCACGTCGACCTCAGCACCTTCTATGTGCGCCGCGGACGCTTTGCGGACGCCGAAGATGCATTGCGCCGCGTGCTCGAAATCAATCCCGGCAACCCCTATGCGCTGTCGCTGCTGGCGCACTGCCGCCAGCAACGCTGTGCGTGGACGGGGCTCGAGACGATGATCGGGCAGATCCGCGACCTGCTCGACGCCGAGAGCGCGGAGATCGAGTTCCCCATCTCGCCTTTCTACGTGCTGGCTCTGCCGCTGTCGATTCGCGCGCAGTTGCATGCGGCACAGCGATGGGCACGCACCCTGGGTCCGCCGGCGGCGCCCGCGCCAGCGCCTGCGCTCACGGTCGCGCCGGGCGAGCGGCTGCGGGTGGCGTTTGTGTCGGCCAACTTTCGTGACCATCCGACGGCGCACCTGTCGCTGGAATTCTGGGAGAAGATCGATCGTTCGCGGCTGGAGATGTTTGCCTACAATTTGGGCGGCGAGGAGACGACCCGTTCCGGCGCCGCGCGCAGGCGGCCTTCGAGCATTTCGTTGACGTCGGCAGCCTGTCGACGGCGAGATCGCGCAGCGCATCCGCGCCGACCGCATCGGCATCGTCATCGATCGCAACGGCTATACCCAGAACGCGCGCGAAGCGATCTTCGCCCTGCGTCCGGCCCCGGTGCAGGTCAACTGCATCGGCTATCCGGGAACGCTGGGCGCGCCCTGGTACGACTACATCTTCACCGACCGCTTCAGCCTGCCCGAGCATTTGACGCCGTTCTACAGTGAGCGGCCGCTGTACATGCCGCACATGGCCTTCCCCAGCGACACCACGCGCCTGCCGCCGGGACCGCCGCCAACGCGTGCCGCCTGCGGCCTGCCCAGACCGGCTTCGTGTTCTGTTGCTTCAACAACGCCTACAAGATCCTGCCCGACGTGTTCGCGCTGTGGATGCGCCTGCTCGCCGCGGTGCCCGGAAGCGTGCTGTGGTTGCTCGAGACCAGCGTCGAGGCGAAGGACAATCTGCGCCGCGAAGCCCATGCCGCCGGCGTCGATCCGGCGCGCCTGATCTTCGCCCCCCGGGTCGATGTGGAGGCCCATGTCGCGCGCAATGCCGCCGCCGACCTGTTCCTCGACACCTACCCCTATGGCGCGCACACCACCGCCAACGATGCCTTGCTCGCCGGCTTGCCCGTGCTCACCTGCGTGGGCGATACCCTGGTCAGCCGCATCGCCGGCAGCCAACTCTCCGCCATCGGCCTGCCCGAACTCATCACCACCGAGCCTCGCCGACTACGAGGCCCTCGCACTCAAGCTCGCCACGCAGCCACCCCTGCTGCAGGCCTTGCGCGATCGCCTCGCCGCCAACCGCCACACCTGCCCCCTTGTTCGACATGGACCGCTACGCGCGCGACTTCGAGCAGGCCATGGCGGGCGTGTGGTCGGATCACGCCGGCGGGACGTCCTCCTGAAGAAGGACCTTCTGTAGCGCGTCAATCGCGTCGGGCACGTCGAACAGAAGACGCTGCCCGGCGCGGATGCGCGTGGCGCACTCGTGCCGCCAGGCCGCATCGCCGCAAAGCCGTGCCGCGATCGCCAGGTAATCGGCGCGGTCGCGCGCGATCAACTCCGGCAGACCGAGGAGGCTGAGCATTCCCGCGCTCTGCCGGCCGCGCATGAATGCGCCCGGCAAGGTGACGATCGGCAGTCCGCAGGCGAGTGCATCGAGGCTGGTGTTGCCGCCGGACCAATGCAAGGTGTCGAGCATCGCATCGCAGACGAGATTGATGCGCAGATAATCTTCGTGTGGCACCGGCGGCAGGACGCGCACGCGTTCGCGTATGGCGAGCCCATGCTGCGCGAAAGAGCGCTCCAGGCGGCGCATGAGCTGGTCGGTTACCGATGGATGCCGCCCGCTGAAGAGCAGCAGCAGGGCGTCGCGATTGGCCGTGAGCACCTCGGCAAACAGCGCATCGTTGTCGGGGTGGATCTTCCACAACGATTGGGGGCAGAGCAGCAACACCCGATCCTCCGGAAAACCGAATGTTGCCCGCGTCGCGTCGGTCGGCACAGCGAGGCGCTCGTAACGCGTGCCGATCGCCGGAAGCCTGATCAGCCGCTCGGTGTAGTGCGATTGGGCTTGTGCCGATTCCATCGAATCGCAACTGATGAACGCATCGATCATCGCGTGCCCCGTGGTCACCGGATGCCCCCAGCCGGCGAACTGCAACGGCGCGAGTCGCAGCGCGGCCAGGCCGAAGGAGCACACGTCCATGCCGAGCTCGGGGTAGACGAGCACGTCGAGTTCGTCGGCGCGAATCGCCGGGGCAACGATCGACGGCCGCGCGCGGCTGCCGCCGAAGGTACGAAAGCAGTCGGCGCGCCCCATGACGGCGCTTGCCACGTTGTCCATGCCCGGGAAGAGGTGGTAGACGAATACCTCGAAGCGATCGCGGTCGAGATCGGTGATCCAACTGCGGAAGTACCGGCCGCAGGTGCCGTCATGAAAGAAGGCCGAGGCAAAGCCGACGCGCCGGCGTCGATTGCCGGCAGGGCGCGCCGCGATGGGGGCACGCCAGTGGGGTGCCGCCCTGTCGATCGCATGCGCCGCCAGCGCGGCGTAGCGCGCCTGCAACTCCCGATCGTCCTCGCCCTGATAGGCGAGAAAGAAATTCGTCCAGCGCAGGCCATCGAGAACCTGATCGGCGGGCAGCCCGCGCCAGACCTCGGGCAACTCCCGTGACAGCGTCTCCAGTCCCGCCGCAAAGCCATCGCGTGCCGAACGCAGGCTCGCGTGGTCGGCGTAGATCATCGGCAGCGCCAGGTGCATGCCCAGCAGGTTGCGCAGCTCGCTCGCGTCGGACTTCTGTCCGCGAACGTAGGCGCTGTGCGCCGCGGTGACCTCGTTGCGCTGGATATGCACCCAGGCCAGGTTGAACCATTGGCTGCCCGACTCGGCCGGCGCGAGCTCGATCGCCTGGCGGTAGAGCGCGATGGTTTCGTCGTACGCGCCCCGCTCGCGCAGCAGCCCCGCGAGCAACACGATAAGGGGTCGAAACGGCGGCCCTGCCGTCTGGCGCGCCAACGCGGCGCGCAGCGTGGCTTCCGCGCGCACGACTTCGCCCTGGTCGCGTTGTATTTGGCCCAGATTGGCTGCAGCGAGCCAATAGTCCGGGCGCAGCGCCAGCGCGCGGACGAAGGAGCGCTCGGCATCGACGAGTCGTCCGAGCGCGCGCTGTGCGTTGCCCAGGTTGTTCCAGGTGCGCGCGTGATTCGGATCGATGGCGACGGCCGCCTCGAACGCGGCGAGGGCACCCTCGTTGTCCCCGCGTTCGCCGAGCAGGATGCCGAGGTGGCGCTGGGCCGGCGCGAAACCGGGTTGGACCTCGACCGCGCGGCGCAGGCTCGCGATCGCAGCCTCCACGTCGCCCGCCTTCTCCTGCAGCTCGGCAAGCGCGTAATGGGCGAGCGGATCGAGCGGCGCCAAGTCCACGGCGCTGCGCGCATGCGCCAGCGCCGCTGCCGCGTCACCGCTCTTCTGGCAGCACGCCGACAGAACCAGATGCGCCATCCCACGCTCGCCGCCGCCGGAGGCACCGGCAATGACCGCCTCGGCCTCGGCGCGCGCGGCGGCGAGGTCGCCCGCAGCGAGCCCTCTCTCGTGCGCGCGCCGCGCGCTCGCGCCACGCCTGTGCTTCAGCCATCGCGGGTGGCGGCGAGCGCCGCCGGATAGCGCATCGACAGGGCGTCCGCGTACGCCTGCTCGAGATGGCGCGTGTGCGCGCGCATGTCGGTCAAGGGCGAGCGCTCGATGCCGGCACGAATCGCGGCTTTGACCTCGACCTTGAACGCCGGGTCGGTCGCAAGCCGCGCCGCGATCGCGACGTAATCGCTGCCGCTCTGGGCGACGGTTTGCGGCACGCCGAGGTTGGTAAGGATGCTGTAGCCACAACGCTCACCGTGCTTGCGTCCGACGAGCGTCACGACGGGCACGATCATGTCGAGCGCCTCCAGGGTGCCATTCACCCCGCCATAGGGTATCGGGTCGAGCGCGAAATCGACCAGCGCATAGCGCGCATGATTTTCCGCGTCGTCGCGTCCCTGCGGCAGCACGCGCACGCGATCCAGGGCGATGCCCGCTGCGGAGAGGAGCCGCGCGTAGACCTCGCGCCGCTCGGGTGACGAGGGCGAGAGGGCGAGCGCCGCGTTGGGATGCGCTCCAGCACCTCGCGCCACAGGGCGAGGCAGCGCCGTGACAGCTTGAGCGGATTGACGAACGCGCCGATGACGACCTGGTCGGACGGATGCCCAGCGTCTCGCGGTGAAACGGATGCTCGGCCGCGGGCTCGACATGGCGGTACGGGTACACGCAGCCCTCCATGCGTAGCAGCGTTTCAAGCTGGAATGCCTGGTTTTCCGGAAGATCGGCGAAGGCATCGGTGAGCTTGAAGTCGATGGTCGACAAGCCCACGACACCGGCGCTTGCGACGTGCGTGATTTGCACCCGCGTGGGCTTGAGAGCAAGGATGCCGGGCTTGGCGCCAAAGGTATTCGTCGACAGGTCGACGAGAATATCGAGTTCATCGGTGGCGATGCGCTCCGCCGCCTCGCGCTCCGACATTTCCGCGATGACCTCGAAATGATCGCCGAGGCCGCGGAAGCGTTCGGTCCATGCGTCACTCGTCGTCGACAGTGAATAGAAAAAGCTCGAAGCGTTCGCGGTCGTGATGCTCGAGCGCCGCCCACATCATCTTGCCCATGACGTGGTTGCGCAGATCGCCGGAAAGGTAGCCGATGCGAATGCGGCCGGAGCGGCGTTCCTCGGGTAGTTTCAGTGGCGTGCCATAGACGCGCGGCGCCACGGCGTCATAGGCCTTGTACAGATTGTATTGCACGTCGGAATCGACGTCGAAATAGAGCAAGAGGTGCGAGAGTTCCTCGAGGCAGTCGGCAAGCTCGGTCTCGTTGCCGGCCATGAATCGTTCCTGCCGCAGGCGATCGAGATAACGGTCGAGCCCGACGTAGTCGGCGCGGTATTGGCATGCTTCGAGACCCGGGACCACCAGCGGCAGCGCATCGGGACACATTGCTGCGAAGCGATCGAAGGCTACTTGAACCAGGCGCCGAGACGGGCGCGCCAAGCAGCGTCCTCGACCAGCGCCTCTGTGCGCGGCAACGTGGCGCGGACGGATCGAGCACGGCCTTCGACTGCGCTGACGCGCGTCCGTCTTACCCTGCTCGCGGGAAGATGACGCTCGATGTCAAATCCGCCTCGAACAACTCCGGATCGAGCGCTGAGCGCGCGCTGATAGGGATGCAACGCGGGGTCGCGTCGATGCAGCATCTGCAGGGCCACGCCGATGTTGTAATGCGTGGTCGCATCGCCCGGTTGGATCTCGAGCGCACGCGCGAACGCCCGGCGCGCGCCCACACCGTCGTACTGCGCGAGCCGTGCCATGCCGAGCGCGCGCCACAGCGAGACGTCGTTGGGCGCGAGTCCCAAACCCCGCGTGCAGAGTTTGACAGCTTGAGCGGATAGCCCGTCCTCGCGCCTTAGGTTGGCCAGCGCCGTGCGCGACTCGGCGTAGGCGGGTGCGGCGACAAGTGCGGCAGCGAATGCGTCGGCTGCGTCGCTGCGTTGGCCGCGGTCGCGCAACAGCACGCCGAGCAGATGCTGTGCAGGGGCGTAGCCAGGCTGCTCGACGAGCAGCTCGCGATAGGCGGCGATCGCCGCTTCCGCATCACCGCTCTGGTGCGCACCCACTGCCGCGCGCCATCGCGCGGCGAGTTCCGATGCCGAATGCGCGGCGACGTCGCCGAACCACGGCGCGGCGGCGCAGGCGTCCTGCAGCGCCGCCTCGAGCACAGGGCGGTGGCGCGCGAGGGCCTCCTCGGTGTCGCCCTCCAGCGGCGGCAGGGTATGCGTGATCAGCGGCGCGACATGGGCTGCGGCAAGCGCCGGATAAGTCCACGCGGAGCGTGCCGGCCACTGCGCGAGCAGCGGTCCGAGCGCTGCATGCATCCCTACCAGATCGACTATCGCATCGGCATCGATCTCGCCGATCGTGCGTGCCATCTCCGGTGCCGGGTCGCCCCGAGGATCGCCAGGCCGCGGTGCGCCGGTAGCAGCGCGCGAGCTCGGCGACAGGACGTCGCTCACGACATAGATCACCGCGCTCGACGCGCGCGAATGGCCCGAATCACTGCGCGCAGATAGCGCTCGACGGGGATCGCCGCGTTGCCCACGTTGATGCCCAGCTCCGGAGCGAGCAGATAGGCCACGCGCAACGCGCCGCCCGCGCTACGCCGTGGCCAACGCACGGGCGCGGCCGAGGCAAAGAGCGTGGTGCAGTAGAGCGCGTAGGACTTTGCCCAGGGGCCCGCTTCCCCGATTGCCGCCGCCGCGAGTGCCAGGCGACGCAGGATCTCCGGGTCATCGATCGTCGCCATCAGGGTTTCTGCCTGCGCCAGGGTCGCGCGCGCCCGGTCGCGCGCACCGCCGGCTATTTGCGCTTCGGCGACCAGGGCGAGCAACCGCGGGGGCAGCACGCTGGCGTACGTCGCCTCGAGTTGCAGCAGCAGCGCGCTCCGGGCGGCGGACGGCGGCGCCGTGCCGAGGACACGCCCCAGTTCCTCCCAACGCGGGTTCAAGACCCCGGCGGTGAAAATGTGCCCGAGCTCCGCATAGGCCGCCTCCTCGCCAAGGCCGATTCGGGAAAGCGCGTGACCGACCAGGGCATCCGGGCTGTTGGGCGTGCCAGCAGTACGCGGCCATAGGCCGTCACGCGCCTCATCGTAGGCACCGGCCCGGCGCGCGGCGGTGGCGGCGCAGATGAGCATACCGCCGTGTGCGGGCGCGAGCGCGGAGCCCGGTGCGCCATGCGCGCCGGGCTTCGTCATGGCGACCGATGTCGCGCAGCGCTTCGCCCAGCCGATACTGCGCCTGCACCGCATGCCGGTTCGAGCGCAGGGCGCGTCGATAGCAGACGATCGCGTCGATCGGCCGGCCGGCCTTTTGATGCGCCCTGCCACGCGCGAACCATTCGCCGTAATCCCTCTTGTGATGTATTGAGGCTCGCACTCACAGTCGCTGTTTCAGCGCGTCGAGCAGTGGCTGCGGCGCGAGGCGATAGAGCAGTTTGCCGGGGAGGCGTATGGCGGAGCGCCAAGCGCAATGCGCGCGACCAGCGCAAGCGCGCCATGGGCGAGGGGTGGCGCCGGGATACGCGCTGCGGACTGGCGCGGAGGGATCCACGGCGTGTAATGCAGCGCGGCAAGACAGCGTCGGGCGGCAATTGCGGGCAAACGGCGCGCGCGGCGGCGCGTGCGCCAATGCTTCCCGCCAGGCGCCGAGCGTCGAGCGCACCATCGCCTCGAGGGTTGGTTGCGGCGCGCTCCCGGGCGCGCGCCGACGCCGCAGTCCCACGCGCCTCGCCGTTGGCCGGATCGATCAGGGCCTCGATGCGCTCGAGCATGCGAGCATCGTCCTGCCAATCGTCGTCGTCCAGTATCCAGCCGCCGCCGGGTGGCGGCCAACCCGTTCCGCCAGCGCGCCGATGGGAGGCACGAGGGCCGGCCTTCCCGCGAGCCACGCCTCGGAGAGGTGAAGCTAAACGTCTCCGGGCCTGCCGAGGGATAGCCACCAGCCGCACGCGTATGCTCGAACAGCGCGCCGATTCGCGCGAATCGAACGGACCGTGCCGGGTGTAGACCGCATCCTCGCTCTGCATCGGTTCGCGGCTGGTATCGTCATAGCCGATGAGCACCCAGCGCAGCCGGGCGCGGCGCTGTCGGGTCAGCTCCACCAGCGTTCGAGTCGGCGCGCGCCCTTGTCGTGCCGATCGCGCCGACGACTGCCACCGTGGGAATGCCATCGTCGGGGAGATCGAAGCGCGTGTAAACCGCATCGGCGCGTGCCGTGCCGTGCCGCTGCCGTGTGCGACCACGTCACCACCGCCCGGGGAAATAGCGTCGCACGTGTCCGCTGCCCATTGCGACGGGGCGATCACGAATGCCGCGTGTTCGAGCAGCGCCGCATGTCGCGATGCGCCAGGCACCGATGTCGACGGCGGCGAACTCGCGTTGCGCGGCCAGGCAGCCGCTGCACGTCGCGCGCTCAGTGATGGCGCCGCAGTAGCGTCCCGTGGCATCGAGGAAGGTGATCGTCGGGCACGCAAAATTCAAGTCGTGAACGGTATAGCCGTAGGGAATCGCAACGCCGCGAGTGCGGAGAGCATCGCTTCGCGGGAACTGGAGATATTGTGCAGGTGAATTACTCGATACCGAAGCGGGCGACGATGCCGCCGAGGAAATCGCGCCAGCTCTCGTCCGTGCCGCGGCGAAAGTCGTAGGCCGTGATTTCGCCTTCGGCATGCTCCTCGAGCTGCCAGTCATCGCCGACCGCTGTCAGCGGCAGTGGCGAAACCCCGTGGACGATGCCGCAATGAGCTCGCGCACGTGGTATTCGGTGCCTCCGCCGTGGCC
>CAVVGM010000002.1:0-902808 GCA_963747805.1 uncultured Acidobacteriaceae bacterium | reverse complement strand
CCCAACTCGGCGATGACGGCACCAATGACCTGGTGGTGAGCAACGTGCTGCGGCCCAACGAGCTGCAGGCCTGGTTCCTGAGCGAGCATCTCGTGAATGCTCCTCTGGTGCGGGCGGAAGATCCGAGAGTGCGCAACGCCGGGTAACACGGACGCGCGAAGCGCGGGGCGACACAAAAAAGGGCCCGGCGAGTCCGGGCCCTTTTTTCCGAAGCACAGTTCCCGTTGACCACACACCTGTCTGGAGAGCACGTCTACTTCGCGGAACCAGCTTTGAGATTGTCGTGGTCGTAGTATTCGTATGCAGACATTGGTTTCTCGCCGCCTTTTTTCCAGACGCGCGAATCTTCCGGCAGCTTGTTCAACACCCGCGCCATCTCCCGAATGTGCATGGCCACCGTGCCACAACACGCCCCGATAAAGTTGATTCCGACATCCCGCGCTTGAAGTGCGTAGTCGGCCATTTCTTTGCGGGTGAGCTGTAAGGGGTCGAGCGCGTAGGGAAACTCGGGCAGACTGGTGAAATCAGGTTTGTCCGCGGGAGTGCGATACGCGACCGGTTGACACGCCAGATATCCCGGAACCGCTTTGCGCATCTGCTCCATCGGGCGCAGAATGTGCTGCGGAGGACGTAGGCAGTTCATGCCGACGATGTCGGCGCCCGCGTCGAACAGAGCTTTGGCCGCATCGGCTGCGTTCTTGCCTTCGGCGGTTTCATCCTTGTTTTCAAAGCAGATGGTAACCATCGCGGGCAATCCGGTTTTCTTCGCGCGCTCGACAGCGATGAGGGCCTCGCCCAGCCAGGAGAACGTTTCGGCGATAATAAAGTCAACTCCTTCGTCGACCTGCACGGCAAGTTGCTCGTCGAAAGTTTTGCGCACTCGATCGGCGGCCGAAGGACTGCTGGGTTCGTACATCCACGTTAGGCTGAGGTTTCCCGCGACCAGGCAGCGGTCGCCAGCAACCTCACGGGCAATGCGAACCGCGGTCCGATTCAGTTCATCGATCCGGTTCTCCAGGCCGACCGTGGCTAGCTTATCCCGGCTGGCATAGAACGTAAGTGCTTGCAACACTTCCGCTCCCGCCTCGCGAAATTCCACGTGCAGTTCGCGCAGCGCCTCCGGATGCGTCAACACTACTTCCGGCGTAAACGGACCCGCGCGCACCCAGCCGCGCTTTTCTAGCTCCAGCAGATATCCACCGTCGCCCAGGACGGGGCCGTCTTTCAGGCGCTCGAGAATGCCTTTTTTCTTCATGTTGTTTGCTCCTGAAACTCCACTATTGGATTGGTGGCGTCTTACGTTCTCGAATTTGACGAGTTCGAGTTTTCTGATCTAATTAAACTTTCGCTTCTTCCAATCGCGTAACGCCTGGTGCGCTGCATTTCGTCCTGGGGCTCCGGTTACACCGCCGCCGGGGTGCGTTCCGGCCCCGCAAAGATAAAGGCCATCCACCGGCGTGCGATACTGCGCCCAGCCCGGCACCGGGCGCATGAAAAAAAGTTGCTCCAAGCGAAGATCGCCGTGGAAAATATTTCCTTCGGTCAATCCGTATGTGCGTTCCAGGTCAAGCGGGGTCAGCACCTGCCGCGCCACGATCGCCCCAGGCACGTTGGGGGCATACTCAGCGATCTTCTCCACTACGCGGTCGCCGAGCAATTCCCGATTGTTATCCCAATTGCCTTCGCGTAAATGATATGGAACGTACTGCACAAAGCAGGTTAGGATGTGTTTTCCCTTTGGCGCCAGCGAATCGTCGGCATTGGATGAGACTACGCAGTCCACCCAAAGTTCCTCGGGGATCTCGCCAAACTTGGCAATGTCATAACACCGCTCAGCAAACTCAAGCGAAGGCACCAGCGTGTAAAACGTGCGCTCCAAAGGCGTGGCCTGCGGGGAAGTCCCAGTGAACCGCGGCTCCTCCGCCAGCACCATGTTCACTTTCGCACAGGGACCTTGCATCTTGATGCCGTGAATCGCCGACCGAAAATCATCGGGCAGGTCCGCCGCCGCCACCAGACCGAGAAAAGTTCGCTTGGGATCGGCATTCGATAGAACCAGGCGGGCTCGCAACTCGGTGCCGTCGTCTAGAACCACCGCGCGGGCGCGACCGTTTCGCACCTCAATTCGTGCGACTGGGGCCGACGTTCGAATCTCCACCCCGAGCTTACGTCCCGCCTCGGCCAGCGCCTGCGTGATCGATCCCATGCCACCCATCACGTGCCCGTAGAAGCCTTGCAACTCGTGCTCTCCGCCGCTGAGTAAATGAAAAAGCAAACCGATCGCTGTCCCCGGCTGGTAAGGTCCGCCATGCTTGCCATAAACGTTGTTGGCAAGAAACATAGTCTTCATTTTTTCCGACTCGTAGTTGTGGTCGAGAAACTCCCCCAGACTGCCAGTCAGGAACGAAACGAGTTGAGCAACTTCCGCATTCGTAATTCCGCGAAAGTGCCGGCCCGTGCGAAATAGACTGAGCCAGCCTTTCATCGAACTGGCATCAACCTCGGGTGGAGGCTCCATGAAAAACGGTTGCAAATAGCGCGCCAGCTTTTTGAGCTGATCGTCCACTTGCACGAAGCGCTCTGCATCTTTCGGGGAAATCTTGGCGAACTCTTGTCGAGCCCGTTCCCGGTCGGCCCACCAGGGCACGACGTGGCCGTCAGGGAAGGGAACCTGGATCGCAGGGTCACATGGAATCATGCGCAGTCCATGGTCGGCCAGTCGCAGTTCAGAAATTACCTCCGGACGTAACATACTGGCAATGTAAGATGTGGTGGAAACGCGGCAGCCCGGCGCGATCTCTTCCGTGACGCAGCATCCACCCACGATTTCCCGGCGCTCAAGCACGAGCACGGAAAGTCCGGCTCGCGCCAGATACGCCGCTGCGGTCAGTCCATTGTGGCCGGCGCCAACTACAATCGCGTCGTAAGCTTGGTTCGTGGCTTGGATTGCGCTATGACCTATGGTCACTGCATGTACTCGCGAACTCGATCACATTACCTGAATCGTCAATGAAAATGAATTGAAATTCGTTATCGTCTCCTATATGCTTCTGTGACCTAAAGTCATCTCTATGTCGGGAATCGCCAGCAATCGAGCAACGCCGCCGCTTTACCAGGCTGTCATCCCAGCCCGTCCGCGCTCCGACGCCAAGCGCAGCCGCATCGTGGAGGCCGCCATGCAGCATTTTGCCGAGCACGGTTATCATGCGGCTCGTGTGGGCGATATCGCTTTGGGTCTTGGGATCGCCAAGGGTTCGGTTTTCCAGCATTTCGGCAGCAAGGACGGTCTGTTCTTCGAGGTCTACAAGCGGGCCGTGCGCTCCTTTCCTAAGTATCTGGACGCGCCCCCGGAAGTTCGAGCTGGCGGCTTTTTCGCCGTACTGCATTATTGGCTAACCCGCACGGAGCATCTGCTACGCGAGGATTGGATTCCCTACCGCATCGCATTGCTGGGGAATTATGGTACCGATCTGAATCTGAGGCGCGAGATTAATCGCTTTCTGATTACCGAGGATCCTTACGGTACCGTGTTGTTTGTGCGCTTTGGCTTGGATCGCCGCGAACTGCGGAAGGACATGGATGTGGAAATGATCGTGTCCATATTGGATTGGACCATGGAGCGCTTTCAGGATGCGCTGTTGACCGCGGAGTTGGATCCCGGGCTGTTTCGCCGTCAAGGGGAGCTGGCGGAGAAAAAAGAAGCTAGAATTCAGCAGTTCTTGTCGGTGTTGCAACGGGCGATTGGGGCCGCTCCAGGTGCTTCACCGGCTGAAGTTGTCAAGGAAAGTGCTACCAAAGCCTTGTCTGCAGGACGAAGTCGGCGAAAACAAATTGCGAAGGTGAAAGCGAGAACGAATCGAGTCTAGACCATGCAAATTTCTCTGGAGAACATTCTCGCAAGCTACGATGACCGAGCACCTCTTTCGCAGGCGTCCACCATTCCGGCGCCGTGGTATATCGACGCTCGCGTCGCGGAACTTGAACGTCTGCAGGTATTCAGCAAGACGTGGCAACTTGTGGCGCGGACGGAGCAAGTCGCGACCGAAGGAAGGTTCGTCGCGACCACACTGGCCGGAGAGCCGATCGTCGTGGTTCGCGGCAGCGATGGCGAACTTCGCGCCTTCTACAACGTTTGCCGCCATCACGCGGCTGCAGTCGTCACGCAGCCCCGCGGGCAGGCGGCCATCTTGCAATGTCCGTATCATGGCTGGAAGTACGGTCTGGACGGATGCCTCAAAGGCATGCCTGAGTTCGATGGCGTAGAGCACTTTGATCGCGCTCAGAATGGCCTCGTGCCCATCCGGGTCGAGACCTGGGAGTGTTTTGTCTTCGTGAACCTCGATCCGCAGGCTGCGCCTCTGCCTGAGTTTCTCGGTGGGCTGGTCGGACGCGTGGCGCCTCTCGGTGTCAGCAACCTTCACTTTTTCGATCGCCGCACTTTCGACATCCACTGCAACTGGAAAGTGTTCGTCGATAATTATCTTGACGGCGGCTACCACGTGCCGCACTTGCACAAAGGATTGAGTTCCGTGCTCGATTACAAGCAATACACGATCGAAAACGAAGACCGATATTGTCTGCAGTCGAGTCCGATGGTTTCCTCGGATGAAGATGCGGCCACTGGCGCTACCCGCAAGGGTGACCGCGCCTGGTATTTCTGGCAGTATCCCAATCTAATGATCAACTGCTACGAGGGATACATGGACACAAACTATGTGATCCCGGTTGACGTGGACCACTGCACGGTAATCTTCGATTTTTACTTCAGCGACGTGAGCGAGTCGAAACACGCCTACAACACGGAGTCGGTCAATGTGGGCAACCGCGTGCAGGAAGAGGACTTGGGTATTTGTGAAGACGTGCAGCGGGGGCTCAAATCGCGAGCGTACGGAGCGGGACGTCTCTCGGTCCGCCGCGAGGCTGGCGAGCAGCTGTTCCACCGTTTGCTGGCGGCAGATTTAAGAAGCAATTCGGCTCCATCGACGCTGGCTGCGGATTGAACCGGGGATGCATGAGAACTACTCTTCTTTTCAGTGCCGCGGTCTGTTTCTTGGCAGCGGCAGCCGTAGCGCAGGTTACAGCGATCCGAGCTGGTCACTTGATCGACACTGACTCTGGCGCGGTCTTCGCCGATCAAGTGATCTTGATACGCGGCGGCCAGATCGAAAAGGTCGGCAAAGAAAAAGAGATCCAGATTCCATCCGATGCCCAGATCGTCGATCTCAGCAAAATGACGGTCCTGCCTGGCCTGATCGATTGTCATACGCACCTCGCTGATGGCGCACACAGCGGCGAGCCTATGAGCGTGTTCGCCAAGACGGCCGCACAAGTTGCCTTGGAGTCCGTGCCAAATGCCCGAGCGATGCTCGAATCGGGATTCACGACGGTGCGCGACGTGGGAACATACCGCGCTCTCGGCGATATCGCTTTGCGTGATGCCATTAACCGCGGCGACATCATCGGCCCGCACATGTTTGTCGCCGGCGCCTACCTTACCATCACTGGCGGTGCCGGGGCCGCGAGCGGCCTCGCGCCCGACATTACGCTGCCCTGGGATCTTCACTACGGCGAGGCCAACGGCCCATGGGCAGTGCGAAAAGTGGTTCGTCAGCTTGCACACGACGGCGTCGATCACATCAAACTTCTTTCCAGCGGGGCCGTGCTCACTCACGGAAGCAATCCTCACTCGCAAGAGTTTACTCCGGAGGAGTTGCAGGCCGCGGTTGACGAGGCCAGCCATTTTGGGCTGCGCGTGGAAGCTCACGCCCACTCGCCCGAGGGCATCAAAAATGCAATTCGCGCCGGCGTGGCTTCGGTAGAACACGCCAGCATGATCGACGACGAGGGGATCGCACTAGCCAAGCAACACGGCACGTATCTCGACATGGATATTTACGACGAAGAATGCATTCAGGAAGATGGCAAGGTCGGCAAGGTTCCCAAGGATTTTCTCGAACATGACGCCCAACTCGGCCAGATTCAGCGCGACAACTTCCGCAAAGCCGTTGCTGTAGGCGCGAAAATGTCTTTTGGCACCGACGCTGGCGTCTGCGCCTACGGTACCAGCGGCAAGCAATTCGCCTTTATGGTGAAGTACGGCATGACCCCGATGCAGGCCATTCAGGCCGCAACCCGCAACGCTGCGGATCTTTTGGGCCACGCCGATGAATTTGGATCGATCAAGCCGGGGAAACATGCAGACATCATAGCCGTCGCTGGCGATCCGCTGACAGACATTCGCCTGCTGGAGAACGTCCAGTTCGTAATGAAAGACGGAAAAGTATACAAACAATAATCGTGGAGACGTTGCTTGCAACGTCTCTGCGGAAAGCTATTGATGATCCCGCGGGATCGTTTCCTGCCACGTCTTCGACTTGATCATCTGGCCGTTTTTCAAGAGTTCCCGCGTGTACTTGTAATAAAAATTCTTCTGATCGGTCGTGACCAGAAGATGTCCTCGCCAAATCAGAATGCGTCCCTTCAGGGTGAAGATGCTCTCCGCCTCACCGCGAACCGAGCAACTCTCGGGATGCGCATCATCCGCGTCGTACGTCAGGTTCTCAAAGTCATCTTGCTTCCCCCATGGGTATTCATATCCATCCTTGCCCTTCCAGTGCACGGTCGTTTTCTGCCGGGCTTCGTCGCGCTCCACGGTCCACTCGCCCGGCCATGGGAAGCCTTCGTTCTTAATGTCAGTGCGCTCTTCGGAAGGCTCGGGTGGCGAAAATGATCGTGGAACCGCACCCTGCACCGGAACCACCGGGAGCACCAGCCGGGAACCGTCATTCCCTCCGAGTTCCAGCGACGTGGTCATGGCATAGGGCGTTGGCAAAATCATCGGCCAGAGTGCATTCGAAATCGCGACACGGATGCGGTGCCCCTGGGGAAAAACCCACGACGTCAAATGCATCTCAATGTCGAGCGGATAAACTTTGCCCGTCTCCAGATCGCGTGGTTCACTCATCGATTCCCGTTGCGCGCCGTTCAGTCCCGCGCCTGTGATCTGGGTGACCGTGCCGTCGGGCGCGACATCGGAAAGCCGCGCAAACCAATCGGCCAGCGGCGCGCTTGCGGACGCCTGCAAGCGGGCATGTGGCCGCCCCAAAATTGCGACCTGTTCTTGCAACGGCGCGGAATCATAGATCAGGCTGAACGCGTCCACCGCGCGCGGATCGCTCAACAGCTCGCCCCACCAGAATCCAGCTTCCACGCCGACGGAAGGAATGTACTTCAGTTGGTGTTTCTCAGGTGCGGCCGCAGATTCCGCGAGCGAGTGATTTGCTTGCATAAATAATGTCTTGGCCCTCGCATCCGGGGGCGGCCACACATCTTCGCGCCGCCACTCGCCGGGAACGTTCTGCAAGTTCGGATCCGGCGGGTGCCAGTGCTGCATATAGATCACAAGCCTGGGGTCGTGCTCCACGCCAGTGTCGCGGCCTTTGAGCCAGTGATCAAACCAGCGTACCGCCTGGTCCCGCCACTCGACTTGCGGACCGAAGTCCGGTTCATTCGGGAAGGAGTGATTCCATGGGCCGACGATCGCTTTGATCGGCGCTTTGGACTTCATGAGCATATCGGGAACGTTATCGCGGTAACCGTCCTGCAGGCCGCCAATCAGAAAACTCGGAATCGTAATCTCGCTCAGCGGCCGCACACGGTCTCGCCAGAACGGCCCATCGTGCTGATGCTTGAGATAAAGTAACGACCACGGCGGCGACTCAAAGCGCGGCCCAAGAGTTTTCTCGTCGAGCGAGTAATCGGGCGCACCCACCCACCCTTCGGCCATGTCCATGTTCAACTCGAATTCGTCGATGTGCGCGATGCCGTCCACGTAGTGAACATCGTCGTGGAACAGTTCGGCCGTAGCGTGGACCGCAAGAATCGCCTTCAATGCCGGAGGATGCCGCATCGCCATTTGCAGCGCCGTGAACCCGCCCCAGGAAATGCCGAACATGCCTACGCTTCCATTCGACCAGTTCTGGTGTGCCAGCCAGTCGATGATTTGCTCGCCGTCAACCTGCTCCTGCTCGGAATATTCGCGCTCCGGCGGCACGCCTTCACTAGCGCCGAAGCCGCGAATATCCACGCGCACGCTCACGTATCCGCGCCGCGCGAAATACGTATGCTTGGGATAGTCGCCCGCCGCCGTACCATCATCTTTCCGGTACGGCAGGTATTCGAGCAGGGCAGGGAACTTCTCGGTGGGCTTGGCACCCTCCGGCATGTAGAGCGTTGCGGCCAGGCGGATGCCATCTTTCATAGGGATCCAAGCCTGCTCCATGCGCACGCCGTAGGTGGGCGGCGTCGGCGGTTCACTCGCAAAGACTTTGCATGTAGAAACGCAGAGGAGAAAAACGTAAAGAGGGCCACTGTTAAACACGGGCCAGCGAAACCAGACGGCCGTTGTTCTCGCCAAAGAAATCTCCAGAAAAGAAGTCTCCAGAAAAGTGCAGCTGAACACTGACCCCATCTCAATCTTGCGGTTCTTGCTCGCGGCGCAGCGCCCGCAGATCGATTCCCAGTTGTTCCGCTTTCTTATACAGGTGGCTGCGTTCCAGGCCAAGAGATTTCGCTGCCTCGCTGACGTTATGCTGACTGCGCTTCAACTCCGCCAAGATCACTTCGCGCTCAAAGGACTGCACGCGACTGACCAGCGCGCCAGATGAAGTCGCGACACCGAGGGGACCGCTGCCCGATGCCTTAGGCAGAGCCAGCTGCACAGTCGCCAGGTCTACCTCGCCATCAGTCGCCAGCAACATCAGCCGCTCCACCATATTGCGCAACTCCCGCACGTTGCCGGGCCAGGAATAGGCTTGCAGGGCCTGCATCGCGTCGAGAGCAAATGGAATCGGCTTCCACCCGTTTTGCACGCTCACTTGCTCTGCGAAATGTTCGACGAGCGCTGGAATGTCGTCCCGCCTGTCACGCAGCGGAGGCAGAACCAGCGGAAAGACGTAAATTCGGTGAAACAAATCCTGCCGGAATTTCTCCTCCCGGACTCGTGCTTCCAGGTCGCGATGGGTTGCAACCAAAACTCGAACATTCACGGCCACCAGCTTATCGCCGCCGATGCGCTCCACTTCTCCTTCTTCGAGCACGCGCAACAGCTTGGCTTGCATGTGCAGGGGCATGTCACCGATCTCGTCCAAAAAAATCGTCCCGCGATCGGCTTGCTCAAACTTGCCGATATGCCGTCCCGCCGCACCCGTGAACGAACCTTTTTCGTGTCCAAAAAGTTCCGACTCAATCAGTTCCGCCGGCACCGCCGCGCAATTCAGCGTCACAAAGGGCCCGCCGGCACGAGCGCTTCTTTCATGGACGGTTCGCGCCACCAACTCTTTCCCAGTTCCCGTTTCGCCCAGGATGCACACCCGCGTCTCACTGGCCGCCACGCGCTCCAGCTGTGTCATCACCCGCCGCATGGCTTCGCCCTTCCACACGATTTCGTGCTTCCCCAGTCTTTGCCGCAGCTGCCGGTTTTCGCTCTCCAGTCGCTGCAGCTTCAGCGCGTTTTCTACCGTGAGCAACAGCTTGTCGCTGGAGATCGGCTTTTCCAGAAAGTCCAGCGCTCCCAGCCGTGTGGCCCGCACCGCCATCTCGATGTGCGCCTGCCCGGACATCATCACCACAGGCGCCGTCACGCCCTGTGCTTTCAATTCCTCGAGCAGCGTCAGGCCGTCTTTGCCGGGCATTACGACGTCGGAAAAAATCAGATCGAAATGCTGGGTCTTCGCCAACTCCAGAGCCTTGGCAGGGTTGTCGCAGACTGTTGCCTCGTGTCCAGCCAGACGGAAGGCACGTGACAGCGACGCCAGGGTATTGGCGTCGTCGTCCACAATCAGCAGATGCGCTTTTGTCGCCAACCATCCTCCTCTTCACAGCTTGCGCGGAAACTTCCGCTCACTGGTCAACCTCGCCCGCGTGCCTCGGACCAGACAGGCCTTGTAAACCGTTTCCATTCTGCGGCAACTCAATGAGGAACGACGCGCCGTGCCCGGGTTCGCTGCGCACGCTGATTCTGCCGCCGTGATCGCTGACCACCGATTGCACAATGGCCAGCCCCAGCCCCGTTCCGTGCCGCTTGCTGGTGTAATACGGAGTGAAAATCCGCTCGCACTCCTCTAGCGTCAATCCCGACCCCGTGTCTGAAACTTCGATAATTGCCTTCGCGTCATCGCCCCGCGTGCGCAGTGTCAGAACGCCTCCCTGGGGCATGGCGTCCATGGCATTAAGCACCAGATTCGAAAGTGCGCGATGCAACAGTTCTGCATCTGCCGCGATCGGAGTCAGCCCCTCGCCCAATTCCAGCTTACAAGTGATGGGTGCACGTCCGGGAACTTGGAGCTGGGCTTGAAAAAGCTGCGCGACGGCGCGCACCACTTCGTTGACCTGCACTGGTTGCAACTGCGGGTGAGGCATCTTAGAAAACTCGCTAAAGCGACCGACGATTCCCTTCAGATTCGACAGCTCGCTTAGCAGCGTGGTCGCACTCTCCCGGAAGACTTCATCGAATTGTTCCGGGCTCTGCTCACGCGCGCGCACCAGATTCTCCACGGTGAGTTGCAGAGGGAACAGCGGATTCTTCAATTCATGTGCCAGCCGGCGAGCCAGTTCCCGCCAAGCCGCGACCCGCTCCGCTTGCACCAGGCGTTCTTTCTGCGTTAGCAGTTCCGCGGTCATGCGATTGAAAGACGTAGCGAGTTCAGCCATCTCATCGTTGCCGGAAACTTCAACCTTTGTGTTCCAGTTTCCCGCCGCTACTTCGCGCGCTGCCCGCGCCAGTTCCATCACCGGTCGCGTCGCTCGCGCTGCCGCCCAACTGCTCAACAGGATCGCCAATACAATTCCTCCGCTCCCTACTAGCAATGCGGATGAGCGAATGTGCCGCTTCAACTCCACATAGGAGCGCAGCGAATTTCCCACGAGAAGAATTCCCAGCAGCGGCCTTTCCTTGCCGGCGCCGCGCAAGGGGATCGCGTGAAACACCTCATCGTCGGCCTGGTCCGTCGACCAGTGCACCACCGAGGTCATCTCCTGGTTCGAGCGCCGCACCGCCTCGATCAGCGGAGCAAGTTTGTCCCCGGGCTGCGCCCCGCCCGTTGCCGAGTTATTGCCCGGATCGATCAGTAGCTCCGAACTAAAATGATCACCCCGATTCTGGTAGAGCAGCGTGCGCATGTCCGCGGACTGATTCAGGCTTGCCAGAAAAGTCTTGTCCAGTCGCCGGCCTCCGATCACGTATACCGGACGCTCTCCTACCCGCGACGCGCGCACGGCAAAGAGCCCCAGTGCGGTCGAATCTTGCAGTTCCTCTTGCTTTAAGAACGCCGGCTGCTCTGCTGACACCGCAAGACTTTCAAAAGCGCCGTCTGGGTACCCAAACTTCGCCGGCCACTGCGCGGAAGAAATAATAATGCCGCGGTTATCCACGAGCTCCAGAAAATCGAGCCGATAATTCTCCGCCATCACTTTGGCCAGCTCGAAGTATCCCCCGGTATCAGCCGAACCCTGGTTCAGCACCAAAGCCAGACGGGTGACCGGTTCCGCTGTAGCAACCGCCTCCACGCGCCGAGCAGCTTCGTCGCCTTGCCGCTCGAATTCGCGCTGAAACTGCGTGACCAGCGCCGTTGTCCGCACATCTTCCGTTTGCTCGAAGGCGCGCCGCGTCAGTGCCGACACAAGAAGAGCCACCGCGGCCACGACCAGAAAAACCGTGAGCGCGAACACGGCCAGCAATTTGCGACGAAAAATCATTGCAGCCCGTTCCCCGGTCCTAGCCAGACGTCAGCCAGATTCCAACTTCCGTCCACGCTCGGTTTCCAGTCGCGAAGCGATGCACTCGCCGCATAGGTCACAGGTAGGTGCAGCAAAGGAATGATCCGCTGCGTCGCCAGGATGGCTTGTTCCGCGGCGTAAAGTTCCTCTACCGACCCTCCTTCCGCGGCAGGCCGAACCTGCCCGGCAGCCGCGGCAACTTCACGCAGAGCGATCCACGGGTCACGGGCCACCAACGGAATCCTTGCTACCCGCAAATCAGCCGTCCCCGCAGTTGTCGGCTGCAGCGTCAGTCCCCCGTCCCTCGCGTTCAATGCGATGCGCTCCGCCAATAGGTGCGAGATGGAATCCTCGGCGTCATACGCTATCGTCCACGCCGGAGCGACTTTCACTTCCTCGCGTTCGTGACGAGCCCGCGCTAAATCTGCGTCGGCCGGAAACACAAATCCGTATCCCGTCATCCAGTCCGGAAGAATGCTGCCCGCGGACTGTCCCGCTCCTTGCAGCAGCACCGACCGGATCGATCCCCGATCCACACTCAGCGCCAAAGCGTCGCGCAGCGATTTCTCGGCGGGAGTCTGCGCATCGTGAGCAAACAGAAGCGCGATGAGTTCCACGGGCTCGGAAGCCGCAATTGGACGTCCCTCCATCGTTATTCGATGCGACTGTTCCGCCGCCACTTCCACAAGATCTGTTCGTCCGAGTTCCAGTGCGATCAATTGATCGTGAAAGCTTCTTCCCATCTCGATCTCGATCGCGTCCAGATACGGACGGCCTTTCCGGTAGTCTTCTTCCGCAGCCAAAACCAATTTCTTTCCCGGCTGCCAATCCCTGATATGGAATGGCCCTGTGCCGCTGAGCTTGCCATCTGCTGTCCTTTTGACGATCGAATTGCGCGGCAAGGCCAGTGCTGCCGGCAATTCTGGATCGGCCGTCTCCAGTTCGATAACCACTGAGTCGGCCTCTGACGCGATCTTCCAGGTTGGGTTGGCGACCCGCAGCGAAGCCGCCACGAGCTCCGCGGTGAGCGCTGTCCCGTCGTGAAACTTTACCTGACGTCGCAACTGGAATTGCCAACGCTGATTTTCCAGAGTCGGCCCCGAAGACGCCTGCCACGACGACGCTAATCCGGGATGCAATCGTCCGCCCGCGTCCGCCGTGACCAGCGTTTCAAACATCAGAAATGTCAGATTGCGCCGTGCGAACGAATCTGCCTGCGTGCTATCGGCCGGATCGAGCGACGCCGGTGCACCGTGCATCGAAACCCGCAGCGTGCCTCCGTATTGCGGACGCGTCTCCGCGCCAGCCACTGTTGTCCCGGCCGTCGCCGCTCCGGCAACCAGACTACTGATTACAACCCACTGCCATGCGAAACGCTTCATAACTTCCTGTCTCACTGCTCCTGGCCACCGCAATCGCGGTGTCGCCCTTCGCCTCTGTCCACAAGGCCGTGACCGTCGCCCCAAGGTCTACCGCTGCACTCACCGGCACGGCGTCGCGATCGGGAAACTCATAGGCCCGAATCGAGTCGCTGCCCGGCGCTCCGGAACTGCTCCCGAGCACCTGCCAACCCGCGCCGCAAGCCGTTCTCAGGCTGGCGACGTCGCTTCCCCAGTTGAGTCTCGCTGGCTGATCACTCACGCCATCGACCATATGAATCTGTCCATCCACCGCCGCAAAAAGCCAGAGCACATATTTTCCGCGAGACAAAAACGCAGCCGAGTAAAACTTCGGGACAGTCGCAAATTTGCCCACGCCGGGCGCGAGCGCACCGGTAAAGAAATTCCGCGTGGACGCAAAAAAACCTCCTACCTGTGGAATCGCCGGCAGAGTGCTTGCGACAAAGCTGGGAAAATTGGCCGACACTCCGCCGCCCGCCGATCCCGCCACCAGCGGCCAGGGGTCGTCACTCTCCGTGCAGTTCAGCGCCAGCAGCGTTCCGTTCGTGCTGTGGCAAATCACGCCGGGCAAGTAAGCATCCAGCAGATGATCCTTGCCCGGAACGAGCCGTCCGCGCAAATCTCTTGGCCACGGACGCGCGTGCGCGACTGCCAGAACCTGCTCGCGCTCCCACTTTCCTCCCTGCAGCCGGTAAAGCGAAACGTCCTCGGCTCCTAGCACCGCAATGTGCGTAGGCGTTGTGCTCTCCTCCAGGACCAGCACATCGAGAATCCGCTCCTCCTGCGCCCAAACAGGAATCTTGCGGATACTCAGGGGCACTGAGTCACGCGTGGAAGCCACACCGCCAATGTGCGGCGCAGAAACTATTTCGATTGAAACCTTGTCCCCTAGCCGAATCTCAGCCACCCAAACATACGCATTCGGGTTTTCAGAAAGTGAAATCGCCACCGTCGCCGCAGCCTGTTCGGGCTTCACGAAACGCAGGCCCAGGGTCTCCAGCGCCAAGTGCAGCCCATCGCTCACAATTTCGCTTTCCCGTTTGCTCAGCGAAGATCGGTTTTCCACGGTCAAGGCGACGGCGCCGGGTCCGGTGACCGCAACAATCTTCCGCGCTAGTTGCTGCTCGGGCACACTCCAGTCCGCCGCCAGACTGCAGATCCCAAGCCCAGGAATCAAGAGAAATGAGCACAGAGGAACGCGGAGGCGGAATGCAAGTCGTGAGGCACGCTTCACCGTGTTCAGGATGACCTTCGGGATAACCGAATTATAAACCGCAGCGCGCATCTGGCTGGTTCCTCGCCCGGTACTACTTTGGACACCGCCGCTGGCTCGATGATCCGGATGCGGCGGCCCGACCGCGTTTACCTAAACACGAACCAAACGCCAGGCGGGACGCCGCACTCGTGCTGGCAAAACCTCAGCGCGGTTGCGCTTCGCTCTGCTCCGCCTGACTCGCCTGATTCGCCGCGCTCATGCTGTGCAATACGTCATTAGCGAAGAAGAACTTCCCGTCAGCCGGCACCATCATGATCTGCAACTTGTCCGAAAGCCGCTCGGCCACGATCTTGTTAATGAGCAACGGATTCTGTTTCAAGATCGCCCCTTCACTTTGCAGTCTCTCGGCATCAGCCGCGGCCGTCACCCGGATGCGCCCGGCCTCGGCTTCTGCCAGCAGCGTCCGCCGCTCACTCTCCGCTTTGCTGTCGATCACCTTGGCCTGCGCCGCTGCCTCCGCGTTCTGGATGGTCGCTTCCTTCCGCGCTTCCGCTTCCAGCTTGCTCTGCTGGATCTGCTTCTCTTTCAACGGCAACGTGTATTGCATGGCGTCGGATTCGCCCTTCGCCTGCAAGACGTGCACTTGCGCTTCACCCTCCGCCTGCTTGATCTGTTGTACTTTCGTCGCCTCGGCTTCAAGCTCCGCAATGCGCACTTGTTTCTGCTTCAACTCGGTTTCTACGCCCATGCGATCGTTTTCCTGCTCCTTGAGCAGCAACGTCTCCAGCCCCTGCGCGTATTCCGGAGGCAACTGAATATCGCGCAGCATCACTTCCTTCACCACAATCCCGTCCGCCGCCAGCTTCTGCGTGATCAGCCCTGCCGCCCGCTGCCGCACTTCTTCGCGCTTGGCGGAAAACACATCCCTCACGGTATAGTTCGGAACCAGTTCCCGCCACACGCTGGCCACCGTCGGAGGAACAATTTCTTTCTCCACCGGCCGCGGCAGACTGCTCTGAATGTAGTCCAGCCGCTTCGGATCGAGCCGGTACCGCACCGTTATGGCTAACCCCAGGGTCAGTCCTTCTTTCGCCTGCACGTCAAGCAGCTGATTCTTCGCCGTAACATTTCCCGCCGCAGCCTTTCCATCTTCGGTTGTCCCCGTCGTGAAAATCTGGTCCCGGGTATCGAACAATGCTACTTCCTCCACCAGCGGCGTCACAAAATGCACGCCCGGGTAGAGCGTGCCGGGAAGCGTCCCACTGGTCTGGCTCACGCGCACTCCGGCCGTTCCGCTCGGCACCACCACAATGCTGAATGCCAGCAGCAGCGGCCCCCACGCCAGCAGAGCCAGTGCCAGCGACGTGCGCCAGCGCAACTGCGGCAGCGGCGGCAACGTCCCAGTCGGCGCTGCAGACAAAGCGCGCCGGTACATCAGTTCACGGTAAAGGTCGTACGCCAGAATGCTCATGGCCACGAGAATCATCCCGAGGCCGCTTGTGATCAGCAAGTACTTCAACGCCAGCATGGTCGCTCTCCTTCGCGCGCTTTCGTTTGTGATTCAGCGCTTCTGCCCTGGTTTCACTGGAACCGCCTGCCGGGCAAAGAACAGCCGGAACACCTGTCCAAAGATCAGCTCTTCCGCCAACAGCGCCACCGCCACTGAAAAGATCAGGCCCGCCACTACCGCCATGAATGTGATTGCCATTTGCATAAGTCCTCCTGATGATTTGCTGAACCGAAGTCCGATCTAGAAACTGGAAGCTGTTTTCGCTCCTGCATCCTCAACCGTAACCTCTGCCACAGCCTCCGATTCCCGATCCACTGCTCCACCAAAAATCTCCGCAATCTGCTCATCGCGTTCGCCGCGAATCTGCACCACATCGCCGACGTGCAACATGCCAAACAGTTCCTCCATGTCCCGATTTCGCAGCCGGATGCAGCCATGTGACGCCGCTCGCCCAATCGACTTCGGCGCATTCGTCCCATGAATCCCGTAGCCTTTTTGGCTAAGCCCGACCCATCGTGTGCCAACGGGATTCCCCTTACCTGCAGGGATCACCACACCTTCGTGGTAGTAAGTGGGATTGGAAACGCGGCTCACGATCGTGAACTCGCCCACTGGACTGGGGCTTTTGTCAGCCCCCACTGCGATCGGAAAGCCCGCAACGACGATTCCGTTCACCAGCACCGCCAGCTGGCGATCCGGAATGCTGACCAGCACCGTCCACGGCGCCCGCGCGGAATCATTGGACTTCATCGTCTGCGCGACCAGGGGATTCACCAGCACCAGAATGATTGCTGCCAGAAACCATCCACTTGCCCGTTTCATGTCCGCCCTCCTCTGTCGCTACGTTCCGCTGTTAGAAGTGGCAGGACGGTTGCCGAACGCTATCTCATTGAAAATAAATTGGTTATGGGGTAGCCGAGGGCGGGTTTCAGTGTCTGCACGAAGACGCTGTGTCCCGCCTGACACACAAGCCGCCCGGACGTTTGATCAAGCGGAGATGGAAGACATAAAGATGGAGAGACCGACGAGGCGGGAAGCCCAAAGGGTTCCTTCGCGTAACTTCGTGCCCTTTGTGGTTAAAGAGGTTCGTAGGAACTTAGACGACATCCCGAAGGGCCTTCAGGCGCCCGGCCCCCGCCGTCTGGGGAAACGGCATGTGGGGTTCTGTGGGTTGGGGCCGGGCGATCTTTATTTAGAAGGCCTGATTCAATTGTGCTCATTTAACTCTGTAAGCGTTTCAATGTCAGTGACGTCAATCACAGGTCCGCGTGACTTCGTCATCGGAAGACTGACAGTGCCGCCGCACATAAGTGAACTGGACGAGATCCGAAATTTCAGGACCCAGGCAAGAAGCCGGACGCCAAGAGACGCGTTTGACTTCTTACTCTTCCACTAGCTATTGTGGCCTCGCTATGAACGTCGTCAAAGCTACGCGCCAGTTTGAAGACTGGCTCAGTCACCACACCGAGATCGTTAAGCCCGACCTGCGCCTCAAACACCAGAACATGAAAGACGCGATTTTTCCTTTCCTGCGCGCCACGTATTACCGCTGGGCGCAGGTTTGGCCCAAGGTTTGTCCAGAGCTGGCGAAAGGACCGCGTGTGCTCGCCGTCGGCGACTTGCATGTCGAAAACTTTGGCACATGGCGCGACATCGAAGGCCGCCTGATCTGGGGCGTCAACGACTTCGACGAAGCTCACCCCATGTCTTACGCCAATGACCTGGTTCGCCTGGCAGTGAGCGCCCACTTGGCATCGTCCGCGGGACACCTGCCCATCAAAGAAAAAGACATCTGCGATTCGATTCTCGAAGGTTACCGCGAAGGCATGCGAGAAAAAGGTCGTCCCTTCGTCCTCGGCGAAAACAATAAATGGCTGCGCCAGATCGCCGAAAACGAACTACGCGATCCGGTCCGCTTTTGGGCGAAAATGGACGCGCTTCCCACCTGGAAAGGCGAAGTTCCCGTCAGCGCGCTCGAAGCCATCGAACACCTGCTGCCCGGCCCCGACATTTCCTTCCGGATCACCCACCGCGTTGCCGGACTCGGCAGCCTCGGTCACCAGCGTTTCGTCGCCATTGCCGAATGGCACGGCGGCCGCATCGCTCGCGAAGCCAAAGCTCTGGTTTCCTCCGCCTGCTACTGGGCCAGCGATCACGCCGGGCCCACGGAAATTCTCTACCAGGCAATCATCACTCATGCCGTGCGCTGCCCCGATCCCTTCGTGCAGTTGCGCGGCCGCTGGATCGTTCGCCGCCTCGGCCCTCACTGTTCCCGCATCGAAATCGTAACCATGGGTGACTCGGCCCCGGCGCTTCGCCTTCTCCACGCCATGGGATGGGAAACCGCCAACATCCATCTCGGCAGTCCCGCCCGCAAAGTGATTCTCAGCAATTTGGAGAGGCAAAAAGCGAAGTGGCTGCACCAGGCCAGCGATGACATGCTCAAAGCCGTCCGCTCCGATTGGGAGACGTGGAAGAAAGACGGCTACATCTAGAAGACTCAGAAAAACTCAATGGATGCGCGCCGTGACGTGGAAGAGCGGCGCTTCAGTGCCGCGTAAGCTCTCCTCGTATCTGTCAAATTTCGACGAGTCTCAGTGCAGCATCATCCCCGTTGCCGCGACCACCATGCCCACCACGCCCATGACCATCCCCAGAAACCAGAACAGCCGCTTCCCTGAGAGCAGGGTGATCGATGTAATCACCAGCCCAATCTCTAAAAAGACTTCGGCCAGATCGAAACGGCCGGCGCGCTTCGTCTCCCTGGTCACCTCGTTTTCCATCTCGCGAGCCTTCTCTTCGATGTCCTTCTGGTCGTTTTTGTAGCGCTCCGCTTCTGACGAGTATTTCTCGCGCAGCTTCGACATGGCTGCCGCATCGGTCGTAGTCATCACAGAAGCCAAATCGGTGAACTGTTCATCCGCATGCCGGCGAATGCTTTTTGCTTGGTAAAAAGCCCACTGATCCGAGGTCTTGGCCTGCGTCAGCACTTCTTCAGTGTGGGAGCGATGCCCCGCCAGCGACACCACCGCGACTGCCACGGCCAGCACCGCCATGGTCAGGGACACCGGCGCCATCCCCGCATGTTTGCCATGCTCAGCATGTTCCTGCAGTTCGCTAAGTTCGTCGGCACTCATCGGTTCCTCCTGCCGCGCCCGCAAAGATCAAATCGCAAGACACGGATTCTTAAGGCGTGGAGTTCAAGCACCTGATGTTACGAATTCAGCCGGCCACGGACAAGCACCACAGTTGGTTCGCCACCGAAACCCAGGGCTGAAGCCCGAAAGCCGAGGCCCGAAGCCCGGCTCTACTCTCCCATCACCTTCACAATCACGCGCTTGTCCCGCTGGCCGTCAAACTCCGCATAGAAAATGCGCTGCCATGTGCCGAGGTCGAGCTTGCCGGCCGTGATTGGCACAATCACCTCGTGGTGAATCAGCAGCGCCTTTAGATGTGAATCCCCATTGTCCTCGCCTGTCTCGTGGTGTTTGTAGTCTTTGCGAAACGGCGCCAGATGCTCCAGCCACTGGTCAATGTCCTCGATCAATCCGCTCTCGTTGTCGTTGACGTAAATTCCGGCCGTGATGTGCATGGCCGAAACCAGCACCATGCCCTCTTTTACGCCACTCTTGCGGACGATCTCTTCCACCTGCGGCGTGAGGTGCACATACGCGCGATGCGTCTTGGTGTGAAACTTCAGATATTCGGTGAGTACTTTCATTCCGAGTTCCTCGGCTCACAAGTGAGATGGTTGCGATTGGAATTGGTCTGAGGGCGAGCGCTACCGCATGGTCTCTTCGATTTCGGAAATCCAGCCAGGACGCTTCAGCACTTCGCGCGGCTTGGGGCCGTCCGCGGCGCCGACAATTCCGTCCTGCTCCATGAGATCGATCAGGTGGGCGGCGCGCCCGTAGCCGATGCGCAGCCGGCGCTGCAACAAGGAAGTGGAAGCCTTGCCGAACTCCACCACCAACCGCACTGCGTCTTGATACAGAGGATCGTCTTCGGGTTCGCCGTCTGCCCCAGGTTCTCCGCCAGCCGCAGCCGTCGCAGCGTCCCGCTCTTCCTTCGGTACTTCCAGGAACTGCTGCTGATATTCCGCGGTGCCCTGCGCCTTCCAGAATTCGACAACTGCAGCGATTTCCTTTTCCGTGACGAACGGAGCATGCAGACGATGCACCCTCGCCGAGCCGGACGGCAGATACAGCATGTCACCTTTGCCCAGCAAGGCTTCCGCGCCGTTGGCATCGAGAATGGTCCGCGAATCCACCTTCGTCGCCACGCGGAAAGATACGCGGGCAGGGAAGTTCGCCTTGATCAATCCCGTGATTACGTCCACTGAGGGCCGCTGCGTTGCCAGCACCAGGTGAATGCCCACCGCGCGCGCCATTTGCGCCAGGCGCGTGATGGATTCTTCCACGTTGCTCGAATCAAGCATCATCAGATCGGCCAACTCATCGATGATGATGACGATATAAGGGATCGGCTTCTCGTCCGAATCTTCTTCAAACAAGCTGGGCGTGTCGCCGTGATCGAACAGCCGGTTGTACTGGTCGATGTTGCGCACACCTCGCGCGGCCAGCAGCTTCAGCCGCCGTTCCATCTCGCGCACTGCATTGCGCAAGGCGTTCGCCGCCAACTTGGGCTCAGTAATAATTGGCGTATAAAGATGCGGAACGCCTTCATAATTCCCCAGTTCCAGGCGCTTCGGATCCACCAGAATCAACCGCACCTGATCGGGCGTCGCCTTGTAGAGAATCGACATGATCATGGCGTTGATGGCCACACTCTTGCCCGCGCCGGTCGAGCCGGCAATCAGTAAGTGAGGCATGCCCGCCAGGTCGGCAGTGACGATGCGTCCGTTGATGTCTTTTCCCATCGCAATCGTCATCTTCGACTTCGAGCCCATGAACTCCTGCGACTCGATGTTTTCCCGCAGCCAGATGATTTCGCGCTCGCGATTCGGCACCTGAATGCCGACCGTGCTCTTGCCGGCCATGCGCTCGATCAGAATGCTCTCCGCCTTCAGCGCCAGGCACAGATCGTCGCAAAGATTGGTGATGCGGCTGTACTTGATTCCGGCTTCCGGCTTGAATTCAAACGTGGTCACCACCGGACCGGGATTGATCTGCGTAATCTGGCCGTGAATCTCAAACTCGGCGTACTTCTCCGTCAGCACCTGGGCCAGCAGCTTCAGTTCATCCGCATCCACAGCTTGCTGCTCATCGGGACGCTGCAACAAACTGCTCGACGGCAGTTTGTAACCGCCCGCGATCCGCGGCATCGTAGTTTTGGCACGGTGGCCGTTATCGGCCCGCTCCGTCACTTCAGGATCTGCCAGTTCGGTGGTGGCGCCGTCAATCGAAGCACCAGCGGCAAATGACTCAGCCAGAATTCCGCCCGTCGTCCCAGGCGTAGCTTCGGCCGCATTTCCGCGCTCCTCGGCCATCATTCGCTCAATGCCAGTGCGACGAGCTTCGGTCGTGGCAGAAGGTTGGGCCGCTGATGTGGGTCGCGACTGAATCAGCTGCGTTTTCACGATCGGCTTGGAAATTCGCCGCTTGTCCAGTTCCTTCTGCTGCCTGCGCTTGGCGCGTTCTTGCTGCCAATCCTGGTACCGGTTCCACAAAGCCGTGATGAAGGCAAACCGTGTGGGAGCCCACGTGCGCATCGAAGAAAACGAAAACGCCGTTGAAAGATAAAGCGCAACCGCCAGCACCGTGGCGCACAGAATGTATGCGCCGACCAAGTTAACGTAATGGATCATGAAATCGCCCAGCACGCGGCCCAGCAAGCCTTCCACCGGAATCACGCCCAGCCAGCGCAAGTGTCCCGGCAACAGCGCCAGAAACGCGGGAATGAACATGCTCAGCCAGATTCCGCCCAGGGTCTTGGCCATCGGCGACTGAATCGGCCGTGAGCGAAACCACTTCACTCCCAGGAGAGCCGGAAAAACCGGCAGCAGGAATGCTCCGATACCGAAGAACTGCAGAACCAGGTCGGAGATTGAGGCTCCGACCACGCCAATCCAGTTGCGCGCGGCATGCGCGCCGGTGAGCACCGAAGCACTGTTCAGCGAAGGATCAAGCGGAGAATAGGAAACCAGCGCCAGGAAGAGGAGGAGCGCGGAGACGCACATCAGGAAGCCGATCAGCTCATTGAGCCGCCGGTTGGCAGTCGGAACAAAAATGCTTGCCAGAAACCCCATGTGGACCGGATTCGCACACCAAAACTGCATCTAACTTTGGTGCACTTCCATCGGCCAGAGCCTTTCTATTATGCCAAGAACCGGGCCGTCGCACAATCCGAGAAAGCGGCCGTAGTATCCAGTTGGCTTCCCGCTGGATTCCCGCGCCAGACGGCGCGTTTGAGCGTCAGCTTCCTCTACGGGATGCGCTGCCCCGCATTTTCGCAGGGCGAGTCCGTCCACTCACTGCAGATGCCAGACGAATGCCAGCGCGATTACCACCACGCCGAGAATGATGCGGTAGACAATGAAAATCTTCAGGCTGTTGGACTGAAGATAGCGGACCAGCCACGCAATCGCGGCATAGCCCACGATCGCAGAGATAAGAATGCCCACAAGGAACGGAGCGTGCATTCCGGCCGGCAAGCCTTCTTTGCGGAGTTCGTGCGCCTTGACCAGCGCGGCGCCGGCGATAATCGGGGTCGAAAGCAGAAAACTGAATCGCACGGCGGCTTCCCGCGTCATGTTACGAAACAAGCCAGCTGTGATGGTTGAGCCGGAACGCGAGACTCCAGGAATCAGGGCGGCAGCTTGGGCAATGCCAACGATTAGAGCATCCGCCAAAGAAATACGGGTCAGCGGTTTTTCCATGCTGCTGACCTTTTCCCCCAGCCACATAAAGAGCGCGACCACGATAAGCGCGGCTGCGATCAACACGACGTGCTCGCGGAAATAATCCTCGGCGGAATGTTCCAGCAACTTGCCCGCAATGGCTCCAGGAATGGTGGCCGCTGCGAGGAACCAGAGCAGCAGGCGCTCTTCCTTTTGTTCTTCGGCGGTGAGGTCCACGTCGGAGCCGCCAGTTTCGGAGAAGCGAACCACTTTCCCTCCGAACGCCGCGCGCACGATCTGAAACCACGTCCGCCGGAAGTAGAAGAGCACCGAAAGCAAAGTGCCGAAGTGAAGGGCGACGTCGAAAGTAAGCTCGTGGGCCGGCGAAAGCTCGTTCCAGCCCAGCAATCGCCGCACGATGATCAAGTGGGCAGAACTGGAAACGGGAATGAACTCTGCGACGCCCTGCACAATGGCAAGAACAATAGCTTGATAGATTGGCAAATTTTAGTCCGCCGTATTTCCGTAGGTTGGTACGCCCTGTTGAATGTAGAAGATGAGGCGCTGCGCGCGCAATGCCCAATCGCTGGCGCCGTAATCGCTCACGATCTTCTGCGCCAGCGCGAGCGCGCGGGTTTTGGATTCTTCTGATTTCTTCAGGTTGGGCTCGGTCTTATAAATCTCGATCAGCGCGGCGCGCCGCGAGGCTGCGTCATACAAGGCCTCAGGCGCGGACGGGGATTGGGCATGCTCGCCGGCGTACTTCTCGTACATTTCGGCTTCTTTATCGGGACATTTGGACGCGCCTTCCCAGTCGCCGCACAGTTTGTTTTCGAGTAAGTGAAACGCAGCCAGGTCGGCCCACTTCGTTCCGGGAAACTTTTTGATTACCAGCTTCATCCATTGCTCATCGATTTGCGCACGCATGTAGGCTTCCCGCTGGCGTGCGGACGGGCGGGTCATCACGTCGGCGCGTTCAATTTGCCAACGAATGTCGGCGGAGCGATACAGCCCCTCGGCCGCCAGAGGAGAATTCGGAAACAGGTCGTAGACGCGATAGTAGAGACGCATGGCGTCTTGCGCGGCATTGCGGCGGCCGAGGCGGCGGCTGGCCTGATCTTCGGAGTCGGCGGCCTCGCCGAAGAGGATCTTGTCGCCGTTAGGGTTCGACATCTCGACCAGGGCTTTGCTCTGCACCCAACCCGTAATAATCTTGCCCTCGGCTTCCTCTTCGGTGTCAGCGTCTTTCTTGGGCTCGACCAGAATCGCCTCTACATGCGTCCAGTCGCGGCTGCTGTCGAGGATAACCAACTCGTGGCCGCGCTCGGCCTGGCCGAGTTTAGCTGCGTCGTTGGCGGGCGCGACGCGAATGGCTTCGTCATGGACCAGCGTGCCGCGCGGGTTGCCAGCGAAAGCTGTGCTGGGAATAAAAAAGCCCGAAAGAAGAAAGAGAGCAAGAATCGGCGCGAGGAATCTCGCTGCCCGAAACGGGAATCTGGGGCCCTGCCGAGTATACCCCCCTCCCCCGTGGTCTATTGGAATCATCACGTTACGAAGAAAATCAGAAAAAATCCTAGAGCTGCAACGAGTTGGGGGCAAAATCTTCATAACACGCGAGTTAGCTCAGCTCTCTCCAGGGGAGATCTTCGAATTGTTTGTGATTAAAGCATGGCGGTTCGGGGGATCGAAAGTCAAGGTCAAGTGAACGTTCGAGCTGATTTCTGTGAAAGGGAAAAGCGGATAACCACAAAGGGAGCGAAGCCTCACGAAGGATAAGCGTTGAGCGGCGATGCGACCTCGTGTTTCGTTCCTCAGTCTCCAAATACTCAATCTCGGCGAATCTCTTCCAGCATGCTCGGCTCGATGTTGCCGCCCGAGATGATTGCGACGTTCATCTTTGTCTGCGGTAACTCAGCGCGGTGAAAAACGAATCCGGCGACGGCGACCGCACCGCTGGGCTCGGCGACGGTAGCTGGGTTGGCCGCGAGCAACTTCATAGCTTGACGAATCTCGCCTTCGGTCACGGTGATGATGTTGTCGACGAAGCGCTGGATGTGCTCGAAGTTAAGCGGACCCACGCTCTGGGTGCGCAACCCGTCGGCGATGGTGCGGGAAACCTGCTCGGCAGGGAACTGGATGATCTTTCCCGCGCGCAAGCTGGCTTGAGCATCGGCGGCCAGTGCGGGTTCGACTCCGATCACCTTCACGGTGGGCTTGCTCAACTTGATCGCCGCGGCCACTCCGCTGATCATGCCTCCGCCGCCGACCGGGACCAGAACGGTTTCCACGTCGGGCATGTCTTCGAGAATTTCGAGTCCCATGGTGCCCTGGCCCGCGATGATGTGTTTGTCGTTATAGGGAGGCACGATCACGTAGCCGTGCGCGGCGGCCAGTTCCTCGGCTTTGGTTTTGCGCTCGTCGCTGCCTGGGCCTACCAATACGATCTCCGCACCCAACGCTGCCGTTGCCAACCGCTTGATGGCGGGAGCGTTGTTGGGCATGACGATGACGGCCTTGACGCCCAGCGCTCGCGCCGCGTAAGCCACGCCCTGCGCGTGATTGCCGCTGGAGTAGGAGATGACGCCGCGCTTGCGGTCTTCCTCTGGCAGAAAAGCGATCTTGTTATAGGCTCCGCGGAGCTTGAATGCGCCGATGGGCTGCTGATTTTCCGGCTTGAGGAAAAGGCGGCGCGGGTCTGACTCGGTGAGCTTGAACTCGATCAGGCGCGTGTGGACGGTGACACCTTTGAGGCGGGCTTGCGCGGCGCGGATGTCGGCGAGGTTAATCATGGGGGAGGTTTTAGTGTGCCATGTAATCGCGTATGACGTCGAGGTCTGCAAACGATTCTCGCGGAGGAGCGTAGCCAGCGCTCTTGCCGTGCTTCGTCCTGGCCGGACAGCCGAGGCGGCTGTCCCAACGCGAGCTGACTAGATTTCCAGAATCACGGGCATGATGAGCGGGCGGCGCTGGGTTTGTCTGGAGATGTAGCGCTTCAGGTCGGTGCGGATTTTTTCTTTGATCACGCCGTAATCGGCCTTTTCTTCTTCGCTCGACTGATCGAGAGTATCCATCACGATCTGGCGAGCGCCTTCGAGCAGGCCGTCTTCGCCGGGGTTGAAGCCGCGGGTGACGATCTCCGGGGAAGTCTCGATGCGGCCGGTAAGTTTGTGGATGGCGATGATGGGCAGGACGATGCCATCTTCGCTGAGGTGGCGGCGGTCTTTGATGATCAGGTCCTCGACCACATCGGTGCGGTTGCCGGAATCGATACAGACGCGGCCGATGTTCACGCGCCCGGTTTTGCGTGCGCCGAGTTCGTCGAACTCCAGAACGTCGCCGCTCTCGATCAGCATTACTTTGCCGACCGAGCCGTGCATGGCTCCGGCCATTTCGGCATGCAGCTTCAGTTGCCGGTATTCGCCGTGGATGGGAATGAAGTAGCGCGGCTTGACCAGATTGATGATCAGTTTCAGTTCGTCCTGGCTGGCGTGTCCGCTGACGTGGACGGGCGGGTAAGTGCCGTCGTCATAAATGACGTAAGCCTCGCGGCGGAAAAGATGATCGATCATCCGGTAAATCGTTTTCTCGTTGCCGGGAATGATGCGCGAGGAGAGGACAACGGTGTCGCCCTTTTCGATTTTCGCGTGTTTGTGATTGTCGACCGCGGCGCGCGAGAGCGCGGACATGGGCTCGCCCTGGGTTCCGCTGATCAGCACGCAGACTTTTTCCGGAGGGAAATTCTTCATCTCGCCGGGATTGATGACCAGGCCTTCGGGAACTTCGATGTAGCCGAGGTCCTCCGCAATCTCCGACGAGTTGTTCATGGAGCGGCCGATGAAGGCGATTTTGCGCCCGTGAGTATGAGCGAGCTCGACGGCCAGCTTGATGCGATGGATGGACGAAGAGAAACACGAAATGAAGAGCCGCCGCTGCGTGTGCGCGAAAATTTCGTCGAACTTACGGCGTACCGCGCGTTCACTCGGCGTGTAACCCTTGCGCTCGACGTTGGTGGAATCCTGAAATAAAGCCAGCACGCCGTTCTTGCCGTATTCGGCGAAGGAGTGCAGGTCGAAAAGCTTATTGTCGGTTGGCGTGGGATCGACTTTGAAATCACCCGTGTGGATGATGACGCCGAGCGGCGTATGAATCGCCAGCGCGACGCAGTCCACCAGGCTGTGCGTCACGTGAATGGGATGAACGGTGAACGCGCCCACCTTGAAGCGCTCGTTGGGCCGCATCTCGCGCAGGTCGGCATCGTCGAGCAGACCATGTTCGTCGAGTTTGTCTTCGACGTAGGCGAGCGTGAACTCCGTGCCCCACACCGGAACTTTGAGTTCGGCAAGAAACCAGGGCAGTGCGCCGATGTGATCTTCGTGGCCGTGGGTGAGGATGATGCCCCGCAGCTTCTGGCGGTTTTCAATGAGATAAGAAATGTCGGGGACAACGATATCGACGCCAAGCAACTCGGCCTCGGGGAACATGAGGCCCGCGTCGATGACGATGATGTCATCGCCGAAGCGAATGGCCATGCAGTTCATGCCGAACTCGCCTAGCCCGCCGAGCGGGATGACTTGCAGTTTTCCAGTTGGCATTGAGAGTAACAATGATGCTAGCACAGGCACGCGGAGTTTCGAGTGGCGAGTACCGCGTGGCGAGATGCGAGTGGCGAGCCTAAGAAAGCACGGACCGGAATGGGACTTGGCCATGTCCATTGGGGACTAGCCAGAAGACCGGAGAACGAAAGGCTGATCCTCAATGGCTTTCTGGCCCTACGTACGGTAAGGTTGAAGTAATGGCTGCGGACAACAAATCCTGGCTGCGGCGACGCGTTGAGGATGGCCTGGTCAAAGGGCTCACGCGTGCTTACTCGACCGTGCAGGTGAATCCCGACAAGTTCCTGTTGCAGTTGCGCACCGCTTACCGGTTGCCGATCAGCGGATATCACGGAGTGTATTCACTGGATGTTGGCGAACTTGACGTGGTGGCCGACGAGATCATCCGTAGTGGAATGAAAGTAGCTGCGGTGGAAGGAGCGGGATTCGGGCTTGGCGGATTGATCACGATCGTTCCCGACCTCGGAATACTCTCTGCGATCACGATGCGCACGATTCAGAAGCTGAGCCTGGTGTACGGTTTTCAATTCAATACCGACGGGGAAATCGCCGAGTTATGGATTGCCGCGGCCAGCGCGGCTGGAGTTGATGTGGGGCGGGAGTTGCTGGAGAAGGAAGTGGTCAACAAATTCGTGCCCAAGGTGATTCAGCGCATCGCGGCCGCGGCGAGCGGAGAAATCGTGGAGAAATGGGCAGGACGCGTGATTCCACTGCTCAGCTCTGCGATTGGCGCGGCTCTGAACTACTGGTTTGTGCGGGCCTGGGGGGCGCGCGCCAAGGCGCACTTCCGGCAGCGGTATCTGCTGGTGCGGGAGAAGTCGCAGCAGCCTCTACTCATGCCGCCGAGTCCAGCGCGCCTTCCAACGATCACGGGTTAGCCCGTCTGGGGACGGGCATTCTTGCCCGCCTGTCCTGAGCGAAGGCGAAGGGTCCGACGAGCGCAGCTCGGCACTTCCTGTGCAGAGGCAAGAACCTTGTGCCAAACCCTGTGGTAGAAAAGATCAGATGCCAATTTTTGACTGCTCGGCGATTCTCTTTGATCTCGATGGGGTTCTCGTGGATTCCACACGTTCCGTAGAGCGCCACTGGCGCGCCTGGGCAGAGCAAAACGGTGTGGATGCGGAAAAACTCATGGCAATCGCTCATGGGGTGCGCGCGATTGAAGTGATCAAGCGGGTAGCGCCGTATCTCGATGCTGCGGCCGAGGTGCGGGAGATCGAAGCTCGCGAGGTCACGGACCGTGACGGCGTTATTCCCATGCCGGGCGCGGCTGCGCTCCTCGCCTCGGTTCCTGAAGGACGGTGGGGCGTGGTCACCTCCGGGACGCGGCTCTTGGCCAGCGGCCGCCTGCGGCTGATGGGCCTGCCAGTTCCAAAGGTTCTAGTTACCGCCGACGATGTGGCGAATGGAAAGCCTCATCCCGAGCCGTATTTGAAAGGCGCGGAGCTGCTGGGCGTGAGCCCTGGCGAGTGTCTCGTGATCGAGGACGCGCCCGCGGGAATTCAGGCGGCGCGCGCGGGCGGGATGAAGGTGGTGGGAATTACCAGCACCTATCCCGCGAAAACTCTGGCACACGCCGACGCAGTGATCGAAAAACTTGCGGCGATTCACGTCACATTGAACGGGGCGAGGAAGTTAGCCGTCAGCATTCGGTAGTCCCGTCACTTGCCGGTGCGCGGATCCCACACCGGTTTGCCCTTGTCGTCACGGAATAAAAGTGTGTCCGTACCCTTCACCAGCTCTCGCGCGAGGATTACGTCCGCGGTGTCCTGCTTCACCTTCGATCCCGTAACGGCAATCTGGTCGCCTTTTGTGAAACTGATGCCCATCTCCTCCTCAAACGGTTTGGGGCACAGATAGATGTGAGAGCTGTCGTCGCCCGTCTTGATAATCAGTTCCGTGAAATCTTTCCGGGCTCCGACCGACAACAGATTCACGGCGTCAACCACACCTTTGATTTTCGTCTCCGTGTGCAGGTCATACTTTGGCAGGCCGCCGTCGTCCGCTGGGGCTTTTTGGGAGACCCCCGGGCCCACATACAAGAGAACGAACAAGAGCGCAGTGAAAACTACAGGAATGGTCCTGCGCTGGAGTAGGGGACTATCTGAACTGAGTAGCACGGCTCCTCCTCATGGCTTGCAGAAGAACCAATGCGGAGGCCGAGGTGCTTCTCTATCTGCGCCACTGCCCCGAGAAAGACATGCACCGGTTCCCGGGTCGCCCGACAGATTTCACCAGCGATAGCGATAACGATAAGGCCGTTTACCCAGTTGCCTTTAGAAGGACGAGAGCATCGTACACCCTGCGCTCATCTGGCGGGTACAAAATCGATTTATTCGCGGGTTGATCCAGTCCCATAACCGGTGGGCTTACGGTGATGGGCTTGTGGCGTGAGATGCGCCGCTTTCATCGAAGCCAATCTTCGAGTTCAATCCCGCGGTCGGTTTTCTGGTCGCGGTACTTTACGATCACCGGGGTATAGAGCGAAAGGTTCCAATCCGCGGGGGCGCCTATTTTCACCGCGCGCGATCCGGGCACGACGACTGCGCCCTCAGGAACTTCGAGTGGAACGTCAGCGGTAGCGCGGTAAACTTCGCCGCGCACCAAGTCGTAGAGCGGAGTGGAACGCGTCAGGATAGTCCCTGCGCCCAGCACGGCCCGTGCCCGGACCAGAGTGCCCTCGTAGACGCCGCAGTTGCCGCCGACCAGTACGTCATCTTCAATAACAACGGGGGCCGCGTTCACCGGTTCAAGCACGCCGCCAATCTGCGCGGCGGCACTGAGATGCACGCGTTTTCCGATCTGCGCGCACGACCCCACAAGCGCGTGCGAATCGATCATGGTGCCTTCGTCCACGTAAGCGCCTACGTTGATGAACATGGGTGGCATGCAGATGACCGAGGGAGCGACGTAAGCTCCGGCGCGCACCGACGAACCGCCCGGAACCACGCGCACCCGGTCGGCGATAGAAAACTTGCGGGCGGGAAAGGTGTCTTTATCGACGAATGATAGGCAGGCGCCGCTGCCCATCTCCGTGAGTTCTCCGAGGCGAAACCCGAGCAGAATGCCTTGCTTGACCCAGGCATTGACGATCCATCGTCCGCCTTTGTTGGGGCCCTCAGGTTTTTCGGCTGCGCGGATTTTGCCCTGCGTGAGCGCGTCGCGGAATTCGAGGAAAATGCGCCGCGCTTCGAGATCGTGCTCGACCTCGCCGAGAGCCGCCAGGCGTTCGATGGAGGATTGCAGGGAAGACATGCCGGGAAAGTATATAAGGAAACGAAGAAGTCAGAGGTTCTGAAGTCAGAAGTAAGAATTAGGAATGCAGAAGTAAGAAGTCGGAAGGGAGTGTGACGGTCTTACTTCTGCATTTTGACTTCTGACTTCTGCCTTCACACGCACTTGCACTCGCTGCGAATCAAAATGCCGGTCATGCCGTGCGCGGCCTCGCGAGCTTCTGCCAAGGCCGCGTAGGGACCGTGCCAACGAGCATGGTTGGTGTCGTGGCCGGCGGGGCGGCCTTTTCCGTGACTGCACTGGCCGCACGATCCGCGATGCAGAACGATCTTGTGCGGGCCGGCTGCCCAGTTCTCGTAGATGTAGAACTCCAGGGCTTCGGCCGCGGGTCCTGCAGGTTTGGTGATCAGGCCAGCTTCAACCGCCACCTTCTGCAAGCGCGACCGCGTGTCGCGGCGCATGGGCAAGAGCGGCAGGCGGTAAACTTCTTCAATTCTTCCCATCATCGCCAACACGGCTTTTACCGGCAGCGGGCTTGACTCGATAAAGTTCGCGTTCATCAGGGGTAGATATTTGCGATGGAGCGCGCGGGCGGTCGTCCAATCGTTGCTCAGTGCGGCGCGAGTCATGGCCGACATTTCGCGCGGGATTTCATTGGCCACGACCGATACCACTCCGACACCGCCGAGCGCGATCACGGGAAGGGTGACGGCGTCGTCTCCGGAAAAAACCAAAAATGTTTCCGGCGTGCTGTGAATGGCTTCGGCGATCTGCGTCATGTTGCCGCTGGCTTCCTTCACGCCGACAATATTCGGAATCTCCGCCAGGCGCGCAAGAGTCGCAGGCTCAAGGTTCGAGCCGGTGCGTCCGGGCACGTTGTAGAGAATCACCGGCTTCTCGCCGACGGCCTCGGCGATGGCTTTGAAGTGCCGGTACTGGCCTTCTTGTGTAGGCTTGTTGTAATACGGAGAAGCGGTGAGAATGGCGTCAACGCCGGGACGCGCGGCCACTTCTTTGGCTTTTTCAACCGCGTCGTGCGTGGAGTTGGACGTTGCGCCGGCCACGATGGGCACGCGCCCGGCGACGACTTCGATCGCGGTGTCGATTACGAACAACCACTCATCGTGAGTAAGAGTTGGCGTCTCTCCGGTGGTACCGCAGGGAACCAGAAAATCAATGCCGGACTCCACCTGCCAAGCCACTAGATTGCGAAAAGCAGCATCGTCGATGGAGCCATCCTGATGAAACGGAGTTACCAGGGCGGTACCACAACCACGGAGTTGCATAGGAATAAGATAACGCGAATGAGGAGAGATGGAAAACGGGCCGGAGTTGGTGTGCTAGAACAGGCACGAACGGGTGCCCCATGTCTCGCGTCTTTTTGCGAGACGTGGGGATTTTCTCTTCCGTCTTGAAGGCGATGGAGTATCCGCGCACCGCCGTAAGCTTATGAAATCCCCACTTCTCGCGAAGAACGCGAGAAATGGGGCACCCAGCCTTTGCACAGGTCCTTACAGCTCCCGCCACACATCCTTGAAATCGTAGAAGCCCTTTTTGCCGGCGAGCCACTCGGCAGCGCGCACAGCGCCTTCGGCGAAGCCCTGGCGGGACTTGGCGTCGTGGCAAAGATAAATTCTATCCGCGGACGATTCGAGCACCACTTCGTGCATGCCTACGACCTCACCTTCGCGAAAGGAAGTGATTTCCAGGTCGCCATGCTTGGCACCGGCTTCCCGCATCGCCCGCTGCAGGACGATAGCCGTGCCCGAGGGCGCGTCCTTTTTCTGGGCGTGGTGGCGTTCGAAGATTTGTCCAGAGTAGCCGTGCTCCAGGGCTGCGGCGGCGGTGCGGGCAACCTCATAAAACAGATTGATGCCAATGGAAAAATTCGAGCCGTGGAGAAGGCCCGTCGCGCTTTGCTCAACCTGCTCACGCACGCGGGCCATCTCGGAGTGCCAGCCCGTGGTGCCGACCACCATGTTTTTGCCGGCGCGCACGCAGGCCTTGATGTTGGCGAGCACGCAGTGCGGAGCGGTGAAGTCGATGACTACGTCAATATCGTGAAGCTTGTCTGTGGTGAGGGCGGCTGCGCCGGTGTTCTCTGCTGCTCCGGCGACTGTGATTTGGTGCTGGCGCGCTCGGGCAACTTCGGCCACCAGCGATCCAGTCTTGCCGCGGCCTAGAATGACAAAGTTCATGGGCAGATGTTATCGCAGAGCGCCGATCAAGCGTCGCGGGGAAAGAGTCAACGACTCACCGCAGGGGCTGAAGCCCGCTTCCGTTGTGGCTTCTAGCGGTGCGACTGAAATTTAGCCCTCCCGAAATCGATTCGAACTCCCTAGGCGAATACTTCCGGGTCCGGGTCGGCAAAGAAAGTTTTATGCAGGCGCTGGACCACATCGGGTACTTCGTCTTCCTCGATCACGAACGTCAGATTAATCTCGGAGGCGCCCTGCGAAATCATGCGGATCTTTTTGTCCGCCAGCTCGCGAAACACCAGCGCGGCTACTCCCGGCTTCTCGCGCAGGTTTTCGCCGACCACGCAGACAATCGCTTTTCTCCCCTCATACTTTACGTCGGCCAGTTTGGCCAGATCGGCGGCCAACGCGGGAATCGCCGAATTCGAATCCACCGTGAGCGACACGCTCACTTCCGAAGTTGAAACCACATCTACCGCAACTTTGTGCCGGTCAAACGCGTCGAAAATTGCTTTCAGGAAACCGTGCGCCAGCAGCATACGCGGCGCCGCGACTTCCACAATGGTGATGCGCTTCTTGGCGGCAATCGCTTTGAACAAGTTGCGTCCCTGCGGCGCGTGGTTAGTAATGCACGTGCCTTCACACGAAGGGTTGCGCGAATTCAGCACGTACACAGGGATATTCTTCTGGATCGCGGGCAGCACCGTTGCCGGATGCAGCACCTTCGCTCCAAAATACGCAAGCTCGGCAGCTTCGTCGAAACTGATGACTTTAATGCGCCGCGCTTCCGGGCAGATTCTGGGATCGGTGGTAAGAATGCCGTCAACGTCGGTCCAGATTTCGATGCGTTCAGCATTCAGCCCCGCGCCGAAAATCGCTGCGGAAAAATCCGAACCGCCGCGGCCGATGGTGGTGGTAATGCCCGCGCGATTCGACCCGATAAAGCCGCCCATCACCGGAACCTTGCCCGCGTCAAGCAGCGGCTGCACACGCTCCTGCAGGCGCGCATTGGTTTCCTCAAACTGTGGAACGGCCTGCATGTAGTCGTTGTCGGTGACCAGCACTTCGCGCGAGTCCACGTGGACGCCGCTCAGTCCGCGAGCCGCAAAAGCCGCGGCCACAATGCGGCTGGAGAGCGCCTCGCCGAACGATGCCACGTGATCAGTAGTGCGCGGCGTGATTTCTCCCACCGCGGAAATGCCGCGCAGCAATTCGTCGAGCGATTCGAAGTCCGCGCCCAGTTCGGAATGGAATTCAGTAAAAAGCGCCGTCCCCAGGAGCTCGCTCGCCGTGTTGTAATGCCGCTCCTGCAGCGAGCGGCACAGCTTGAGCGCGGTCTTGCGCTCGCCGGCTCCGGCCGCCTTGGCCATGGTCAGCAGCGTGTCGGTCACTTTGGCCATGGCGCTGACGACGACCACCGGCTTCTGCGCGAGTCGTCCCTTCACGATCGCGGCCACGCGCTCGATCGCCTTTGCATCTTCCACCGAGGTGCCGCCAAACTTCATCACGATCATCGGAGTGGCGACCATCGGCGCGATCCCCCGGAAAGTCCGCTGGAGAGCACCATGGAGTAGGCGTCGCCGGCGGCGCCCAAGCCACGCGCGCCCCTAGGAAATTTGCGGTTCATAACGAAGTAATTGGAATTCTACAACAGGGGTCAGCAAACAAAAGAGAGATGCGTACGGAGTATGGTTCGCGCGCCGTCTATTTCCTCGGCGCGATTTCGCTGCCTACACGATATTCGCTGAGCGGACCAAACTTTCTTTTTTCCGCATACAGCCGCCAGCGCCGGAACACGATTCGCAGGCTGGCCATCACCGGAATCGAAAGATAAATTCCGAGAATGCCGGCGATTTCGCCGCCCGCCATCACCCCAAAAATCGCCGCCAGCGGATGCAGTTCCATGCTCCTGCCCATGATGCGCGGAGAGGAAACGTAATCCTGGACGAGCCGCCAAGTCCCGAGAAAAATAATGAGCACCAGCCAGTGCGGGTAGCCCAGCAACAACGAGACGCTCACAATCACCACTGCCGCCACCAGCGGCCCGACCAGCGGAACGAACTCAAGCACTCCGCCCAGCGTGCCCAGAACCAGCGCGTATTGCACCCGCATCACACCGAGGAACACCGAATACATCACCAGCGTCAACGCGGCCAAGGTCAGCTGGGCGCGAATGAAGTGGGCCAGCATTTGATTCAGATCGTTAAGCACATTTTCCAGAAATTCACGCTGCGGCCGGGATTGGACGGCATCCAGCAGGAAATCGCTGAAGAAGCGGCCGTCGCGCAGGAAAAAGATCGCCAACACCGGTACCACCAGGAACAACCACGCCTGTTTGGCCACATCTGCTACGTGCAGCCCGACGCGTTGCGCCACTTGCGTGATCTCGTCACGGTGGCTGGCCAGGAATGACTCCACGAGTTCCGTGCTCTTCTCGTTCCAGCCGTGCTCTTCGCCAAGTTGGGTAGCGAGCTGGCCGGAACTTAGCTTGGTGAGCAGCGTAGGTAAAGCCTGTCCCAGGCGTCCGCCTTCCCGAGTGACCTTTGGCCCGACCGACACAAAAAAAATCACCACCAATGCGAACAGCAGGACGTAGATTACGGCGATGGCGCGCCCTCGCCCGCGCAGCAGTTTCTCCAGGCGGTTCACCATCGGACTTACCAGATAAGCAAAGAAAATTGCAAAAAGGAAGGCGATCAGAGTCTGGCGGGTCACGTAGAGAAATCCCAGCCCCAGCGCAAACAGCAGCACCGTGAGCAGGACACGAGCCGTACGTGAGTCAGTCAGCAGCAAGACGTTTTTCCTGAGCGGCCAAACTTACGCCGCTGTCAATGCTAATTGCAACTAATCGCGCACCACCTCGGTGTTTTCCGAGGGAATCCCCACCTTGATCAGTTTAAACTTGTCCTGATCGTCCAGCCACAAGGCCCAGTCCAGGCCTTCGCCGCGCAGGTTCAGCCGCAACAAGTCGCGCTCCACTCCGCGGATCGTCACCTTCTCCTCGCCCACCAGTTCCATGCGCACGGGCATTGAAAAATGGTCCTGCGGCACAAGCGTTCCAAAGTCTTGCGGCTCGCAATGGCGATGACCGTTCTCGTCTTTGCACGGCGCAATCTGCAGATACTTCCATGCCAACACTTCCCGGTGCACAAAAAAATTGTTGTCGAGAATGGGCGTTGAGCCGGGCAAAAGAAATGCCTGCTCGGCGGGCTTTGCCGCGCCTGGTGCGGTGATCCGCTCCTTTAGGAATTCATTGTCCGGAAACACGCTCAGCGAGCCGCCGGAGGACTGGCTCCATTCGTAGCGCAACAACTCGCCTTTGGGCGTTATCTCCAGATCCGATTTCTGGCTGGTCGAATCGCCTCCGGACGCGTCTTTGAATTGCGACTTGATGACGGTCGCCCCGCTCTGCTGCTCAATGTGAAAGGTCTCGGTGGCCACGCGCGCGCCTTTGATGAAGATGCCGAACGAGCCGGAGTCTACTACGGGGTTCGGCGCAGGCTTGCTCTTGTCTTTCTTGTCCGCAGCGTAAGCGAAAGCTGCAAGGGATGCGGTCAGAATCACCGCCAGGGCGCGGCGCGTTCGTGTTTCGAACTTCACTCGACATCTCCTTGTTCCGTGCGTGCGGCAATTTTTCTCAAGCCCAGCGCTTCCGCAATTTCGCCCACAATCGTTTTCACCGGGCGGCTGCCTGTCTGAATCTTCAGGAGCGCCTTCGAGTAGCTCCTGCGCCGAGCTTCATAGAGTTCGCGAAACTGCTCCCAACTGCGTAGCAGCGGACGCTGCGTGCCGGCTTCGTCGGCCTGCGTTCTACAGCGCTGCCATAACTCTTCGACCGGAGCATCCAGAAAAACCGTTGGCACGCTGAACGCCTTGAGCAGAGCCGCGTTCTTCAGTTTCGAAAAAGCCCCGCCCCCGAGAGCGACCACCCGCGGAATGCCTGTGTTTAACTCTTCGAGCACTTCGCGCAACGCAGCCCGCTCGGCTTGCCGGAACGCTTCCTCTCCCGAATCACGAAAGATCTCGGCTACGCTGCGGCTTTCCCGCCGCTCGATCCGGTCGTCCAGATCTTCGAAAACCCAATCCAGGTGCCGCCCCAAGGCGTGGCCCACCGTGCTCTTGCCCGCGCCCATGAACCCCACCAAAAAAACCGCTGTGGCCTGCGTCCCGCCTTTCCTAGACGGACCCGCTTTGGACAGACGCGCCCGCCGCGCAGCCGGCAACGTTCCGGCTGCTGCCCTTCCGGCAGACCGCTTCTTGCGTGGAAGCGTCTTGCCAGACCGCTTAGAGCGCTGCGATTTCTTTTTCGTTGCTATTTGTCTGTGCGTTTCTTGAGGTGAATTTTACCACTGAAGGTGCGCAGCACCACTGTAGACGAGACGGCGGCCCGGCCCATGGTACCTACGAAGGCACGTCCCTTTTCAGCGACGAACCAGTTGTGCTGCTTAGGTTGAAGAGGAATTTCGTCCTGCACATCACCCCTGACGGAGCGCGCGCTCACGTCCGCCGAGGTAGACTCGGGAACCGTCGCGTCGATATTGCCGCTATGGCTGGTCAGCCGGTATTCTCCCATCCCGCTGAAGTCGCCACTGTAATGGATATTGCCGCTGGTCGAAACCACCTGCACCAGCCGTCCGCTGACCGCGTTCAGCGTAACTTCGCCGCTCAGGGAATCCACTTCCACGTGGCCATCCTGCACGTTGTTTAGGGTAACGGCTCCGTTCAACGTCCGGACGTGCACGTGGGCGTCGGAAATGTCGCGCACATCCACGACCGCTCCAGCACCTTCCATGGTCAGGTCCCCGTGCAATTTCGCGGCGGACAGTGGACCGGTTGTGGAGTGCAGCGTGACGCTGGCATCGGCGGGGACGAGCACTTCGTAGTCGACGCGTCCCGATTCCGCATCAGCGCCGGGCAGCAGATGCGATTGAATGTCAACCCGGTTGCCGGTCTGGGTATTGTCGACTTCCACCTTGTCGGAATGCAGCACCGCGTTGATCACCACGGTATTGTTCGGCGATGGCCCCACCGAAATCGAGCCGTAAGGATTGTTCACGGAGATGCCGGCTCTGGGCCCCACGTTGAAGTGGTATTCTTTGCGGGCCTCCGCCACCAGAGTTCCCGCCACCATGGCTCCGACTGCGACCAGTTTCACTGTGCGGCTGCTCATTAGGATTCCCCGAATCTCTTTTCCCGAGTGCTCGAGCTCGCTCAACCGGAGCTTGTTCAACTTAGTTCGTTCAATTTAGTTCGTTTATCAGTAGTTCGTCTAGCCCCTGCAGCGCCCATCGCTGTCCGCTATGGCAACGAGCGGTCGGCCATTTCAAAAAGCATGGCTTTCTGTTGATAGGCTTCCAGCAGCGAACGGCGTGATTCTTCGTCGTTCGGGTTGGCGTCTACCACGCTCTGCGCGTCCCGGATATATTCGTTCGCGCTACGGAGATTGTCCACATACTGCGCCCGCATCTCAGGACTCTGATTCTGGATCTCCTGCAGCAGATCGTCGTCGTTGAGGCCCGCCAGATTCCAACCCGCAACGCCTCCGGCGGCAGGCGCGGTAGTGGCTGGCGGAGCGATGTGTTCGGTTAGTCGATGAACCAGGGAGCGCTGGTTGACGAAGAATCCAACCGCGATCAGCAAAGCCGCTGCCGCGGGCACCAGCCAGCCCCGCCATCCCCAGCCAGCCGCAAATGACGAGAAGCCGCGCGATGAAGCCGCGCTCGCCGCAATGTCGCGGGTCGGAACGCCACGCGATGTTACTCGCGGAGGCGCAGGCTTTGACACAACAAAGGGCCGATTCTCCTGAGGACGAATCAGCCCTTCCTGCCGCAAAGCGATTGCAATCGAATTCCACACCCGAGGGCTGGGTTCTTCGGTCGCGCGTAATTCCGATGCCGCGGAAACGATCAGGTCCAGTTCCGCAACCAGCGCCGAGCACGCTGCGCAGGCTTTCAGGTGAGCCTGCTTTTCTAAGCCGCGTTCGGCGATATGTTCTGCGGTGCTGAGGTCTTCGACTCCGGCGAGACTCCGCTGCAGATCAACGCAATTCATCCGACTTCTCCCCAAGCCTGCATCCAGTCTACTGCCACTTCCGTGCTGTGCGCAGCGCTTGCGCCTCTGCAATTGTTACCAGTGTGTGCAGCCAGTTCGTGAACCGGGTGCGCCCATTTCTCGCGTCTTTTGCGAGAAGTAGGAATTTTGATTCTGACTTCCCGCGCTCACATCTCCCGCTCAGGACTTCCCGGCCTTTTCGGCTCTGTTCATCTTGAGCAGGTCCCGCAACTTCATGCGTGCCTTGTGCAACTGCGACTTGCTGTTGCCGATCGAGCAGCCCACGATGTCAGCGATTTCATTATGCTCGTAGCCTTCCACGTCGTGCAGCACGAAAATCGTGCGATAACCCGGAGGCAGATCCGCCACTGCCCTCTGCAACTGCAAGCGGTCAATCGATCCGGATAACGCCACATCGTCGGCGCCGAAATCTTTTTTCGGCGAGTCATCCTCGCCGGCTTGCGTGGTCTCTTCCAGCGAAACCACCGGAAGGCCCTTCTTGCGCAAGTGCATCAGCACCACGTTCACCGACAGGCGATGCAACCAGGTCGAAAATGCCGACTCGCCACGAAAGGTTGCGATCTTGCGATAGAGCTGCAGGAACGCTTCCTGGGTCAGATCTTCAGCCTCCGCAGTGTTCGCCGTCATGCGCAAACAGAGTGAGTACACACGTCGCTTATGCCGATCGTAAAGGGCCTGGAAGGCTTCCGCGTCGCCTTGCTTGGCTCTCTCAATCGCTTCGGCTTCGCCGAGTTCATCGCCCTGCCGTCGCCTGGGGTCGGTCAAGTTTCCTATTCCGGCCGCAATTAGTGAGATGCGGCATAAGTAGCTTTACGTTGTATGGGTTGCGCGGCTTGGTGCGTAACCAAAAGTAACCTGAACCTTCAAAATATTAAACCGTTTCTACCGATCTTGGGATACTTCTGAGTTCATTTCCGTCGCTCGAAACCCTTTAGCTCTGGAGGCTTGCGCTCCATGCTTCGATGCGCGCTGAACGCCCTCCCGATTTTAGACTAGAAATATTCGAAAAACGGTAGGCTGACAGTCTAACTGATGCCCTTGCCGGGCCCCTGATTCGAAGTAGTAATCGTCTCCAAGCCGTGTCCATGTGGTCCCATTTCGCGCTGGCGAAGGAGGAACGCAAACGTCAATCCCAAGAATCCCAAGATAGAGAAAATCCACATCCCCAGGTTGTAACCGCTGGGGTGGTCGGGTCCGGCGTGGCTGTAATCGTTGGCCCAGCCAACCAGCAAGTTGAAACCGAACAGGCCAATGTTTTGGATCATGGTCATCAGGCCGTAGGCCGTGCCCAATCTGGATTGATCCACGATGTAGGCGACCGAGGGCCACATCACGGCCGGGATCAGTGAAAACGCCACGCCCATGATTACCATGGGCACATATAGGCTGACATGGGTGTAGGCCATCATCAGGTAAACGGGCACCAGCAGCAGCGAACCGAACATCATCAGCAAGGCACGTTTGCCGATGCGGTCGACCAGGAGGCCGAACAGGGGGGTGGCAATCATGGCGAACAGGGTCAGCATGCTGGATAGAAACCCGCCGAACTCGCGCGAAGTTCCATGCGCTTCGATAAAAAACTTCACTGCAAACGTCTGGAAAGGGAAGATGGCCGAGTAGAAAGTGACGCACAGGGCAACGATGAACCAATAGCTCACCCCGAACTTGAACAGATCGGCAAACACGACTTTGTCGGTGGATGCCTCACCCAGATGAAATTCTTTCTCCGCACGCACTTCCATGATCCAGTAGACGATCGCGCCCACGACACAAAAAGCGGCAAAGCCCAGCGATATCAGGAAGGGCCAGCGCCAGTTCGCGTAAGCCGCGCGCGCCCAGGTCGGGGAATTGAGTGCGGCGAAGGAACCAAGGCGGCAGATGGTGAGGTTCGCGCCGAAAGCGAAACTCAGTTCCTTGCCTTTGAACCAGCGGGCCAGCGCGGCGATGACGGCGACGTTCAACGATTCCGCGCCCATGCCGAAGATGAGCCGCCCGGTCGCCATCACGGCGAGCTTTCCGGACGCGGCGGTAATGGCGGGACCGATCAGGCAGAGTACGCCGAAAATCATCAGCGACTTGCGCAGGCCGAGCCGGTCAATGATGAAGCCGCCGATGACGACCGTGAAAATATTGGGAAAGCTGTAGATCGCCTGAAGCAGGCCGATATTCTCGTCCGAAAAACCAAGCTGGAGTTTGAGGACGTCGGCCAGAGGGCTGAGAGCGTCATAGGCGTAGTAGCTGCCGAACATGGCCAGGCTAAGGAAGACCAGCACCATCCAGCGGTAGAGCCGAGTGGGCTCAGGACGCATGTTCTCCGGCATCAGCGCCTTTCTGTTTCTGAATCGGAATTCGTGAGAGGAACGCAGAGAAGATTAGCAGAGAGTGGCTTCCAGCTACTAGCAGCGGTGCGAAGCCTGGCAGCTATCTCGCAGATTCCGCCCGGGTCCTCCTGCTCAACGAGCCCCATGACCTGATTTCGTCTGTCATGGTCGGTTACAATCCGTCTATCCTTGTGTGGCGTGGCTGATGCCGCCAGTGTTCATTTTGCCTCTTGAGCAGTCGATAAGCAGTGTTTAGCTGAGAGACGTCCGAAGATATTTCCAAGGGAGGCTCGTGAGTGGACATCGAATCCAGTGGCGAAAGTGGCCAGTCCTGGCGCGAGAGCAGATGGTTGATACTAGTTGAATTTGCCCTCGTGGCTTGTATCTACATTGGCCGCGAACATCACATCTTGAAGTTTTCCGCAATTCCTTATCTCCTTCTCCTGGCATGGATTTCGCTGCGCGTTCGCAGGCTGCAATGGAAACAGATCGGCTTCACACGATACCGTACCTGGACGAAGACCCTTCTGCTCGGCATTGCAAGCGGCTTCGGCCTGGAAGTCTTTGATCTGTTTGGCAAGCAGCGGATTCTGACTCGCCTCCTTGGGAAGCCTCCCGATCTCTCGGATTTTGCGGCGGTCAGGGGACACCTCAGATTCGCGTTGCTCATGATCGCGCTCATCTGGATCTTCGCGGCGTTCGGAGAAGAGTTTGTCTTTCGGGGATACCTGATGAATCGATTGGCCGATTTAGGCGCCCGCACACGGTTCGCATGGATCGTAAGTCTGTTGGTGGTTAGCGCGGTCTTCGGTCTCACTCACTATCACCAGGGCCTGACCGGCATCGTGGAGGAGGGTTCTGACGGGCTGATCCTGGGATTGATTTATCTTGCTTGTGGGCGCAATCTCGCCGTTCCTATCGTGACCCACGGAGTCTGCGACACCATCGACATCGCCCTGCTTTTCTTGGGCAAGTATCCGGGCTTATAGCGAGTATCCTGCTTACCTTGACAGCTCACCCACTACCGCGCGGCGCTCGAAGTCTCTGATGGCACTCCCGGGCTCGTGATGCGTGGCGCGTTCACCGAGAATTGGCAGCTGAGCGTCCAAATGCGCGTCATGATGATGTGATCGCGGGTGCGCTCATTGAGGGGTTTTGGGCGCTATGGCCGGATGTCAACAAATACTTCCGGTTTGTTCGTCAGCCACTCGCGGACAGTCTCATTCGCTAAAATCACTACATGACAGCCCCTCGTTCTGTAGCGGTGTTCGATCTTGGCGGAGTACTCATCGATTGGAACCCACGCCACCTTTATCGCAAGTTGTTTCAACAGGAAGCCGACATGGAACATTTTCTGGCAAACATCTGCACGACGGAGTGGAATCTGCAGCAAGATGCCGGGCGAACCTTTGCGGAAGCCTGCGCAGCACTGAAACTCGAGCATCCCAGCAACGCCGAATTGATCGACGCGTGGTTCGAGCGTTTCGATGAAATGATGGCAGGACCGATCGCGGGTACGGTCGATATTCTGGCGGAGCTGCGGGAGCAGAAAGTTCCCATCTACGCCCTGAGCAACTGGTCAGCGGAAACCTTCCCTTTTGCACAGGGAAGATTCGAGTTCCTGCACTGGTTCCGTGCAATCTTGCTCTCCGGCGAGGTGCGCCTGATCAAACCCGATCCGCGAATCTTTCAATGCTTCTGTGAAAGATTCGCTCTGGTCCCGGAGCAAATAATCTACGTGGATGACCTGCAGCACAACGTGGAAGCTGCCCGCAGCGTTGGCATGCATGCGATTCGATTTAGCGATCCGGCGTCGCTGCGGGAGGAACTGTTGCAGCTTGGGTTGTTGTGATCGAGAGCACGCGTCGAACACGTTGCGGACTGGGAACGGGTGTCGTAACTGTTGCAAAATCCCAATAGCGCTCACTGACCGGACCTGTCAGTTTCAGAAAGAGCCTGTCGGCCTGGCTCGCGATGCTGATGCGGACCTGCCACTCGCTTCCGGACCTGGTCGATCGTCTGCGGTGGTCGTGGCTGCGTTCATTCTCGGGGCATTGCCAGGGAGACAGGCCGGGAGGCTATTGATGCGCTTTATTCTCGCGCAGAGAATCCACCATCTGCTTTGCTTCTGCTAAGGTGCCGCCGTAGAGTTTGCGGGCGGCGTAAATTGCTGTGACGTTCTGGCCGCGGGCGACGAGTTCGCGGAGTTGCTTCTGTTGGTCTTCACGGCTCAGCGATTGCAGGTGCGTGAAGTCCTGCTTGGAGGAAACCGGATCGGCGATGACCGTGTAGGGGCGCAGGGCGGCGAGGAACTTCTGTGCGTTCGGCACAACGTCCCAATGTATGCGGATGGTCGACGGGGCGGACATGCTGACGGGATAATCCCGGTAAAGAGTGGAACTGGTGCCATACCAGCGTTTTTCCGATGGGGCCTGCTCGCCGAGCTCAGCCTGCAACGCGTCGGCAAGCAGTGCGGGATCGCCGGATAACTCAAGTTCGACATAGCGCAGATATTGGGTTTGTGTGGCACCTGGCCTAGTCGCATCGGGTGTCTCGACGCGCTCTTTGATCAGGCGGGCCGACGCGATCTCGCCGAAGGAAAGGAAAACCACCGCGGGGTCATCGGGGGGCAACCGGTAGTTCAGATAAGAACGATATTGCACATAGATTCCCGTCTCGTTCACCCGGACCAGCCAATTGGAAGGATGGAAGCGCGCAGTCACCATCCTTAGCGTCAAAAGCAGAAAGAGCAGCAAAAACGAGCCGAAGAGGTAGCCGGGCGGCCACTTTCCCGTGTATGCGTGAAGGAAAAGAGCGGTGGCGGCGGCGAATCCGGCAAGCCAGACGATCAAGGCACGCAGGCGTGCGTGGCGGAATAGGCAGTCGTTGGGGCCAATCTCGACGTCTTGAAGTCGCAGCAGGCGCATAGAAGCGATGAACGACAAGAGTTTACTTCGCCAGAGCGGCGAGCGATAGTTACTTGCGAATAACTCCCCAAAACATAAACCAGAGAACAACCTAGACTTCGTTCAGGGTGGACTGCTGGCCGGTTCAACGGATCGCGGGCTGCACTGGCGGCGGGAGGATTTGGCGCTGCGGAGGCATGGTTTCTTAGTGCATCGTCCGCTTGTTCAATGCGCCGGATCGGTTGTGATTGGGCAGCGTCAACTGTGACTGGGACTGGGCCAGCCAGAAATTGTTCAGGTTGCTCACCATACGCACGAAGGCATCCCACCCTAACGGTTTCTTGAGGTAGGCGTTGGCATGAAGTTGATAGCTGGTGATGACATCGTCGTCCAATTCGGAAGTGGTGAGGATTATGGTTGGGATCGTTTTCAAACTATCGTCGCTCTTGATTTGCATCAGAACCTCGCGGCCATCCATGCGAGGGAGGTTCAGGTCCAGCAAGATGAGATCGGGGCGAGGTGCATTGGCATTGATTCCCTGATGCCTCAAGAATGCCATCGCGTTGACGCCGTCCTCGGCGACGTGCAGATTGATGGACGCATTCACATCGCTCAAGGCCTCCTGCATCAACCGGACATGATGGGGACTGTCCTCGACCAGCAGCAGGTGCGATGGGTGATCGTTTTCCAGACCAGAAGCGATCGCTTCGCGTTCACTGCTAAAGTTCGGGCTGGCAATATCGGAAAGGAGTGAAGTCTTCATGCACTAAGTATGTGCCCGAAGGGCGCTAAAGTTGACCGATTAAATCGTGATGCAGCTATAGGCGCGCCCCAGATCGGGACGCTTCCCATTTCGGACCGAATGGGAACTGGTCGGAGAGAACGCTTGCGGTTAAGGAGTTCTTCCTGTGCGAATTAAAAGACTTTAACCGCAAAGTGCGCGAAGAAAACCCGCAAAGTACGCTAAGAAATTCAGATGGATCCGCTACTTGATTCTGAGCGCCATTCGCGAGTACGTCCAACCGTGGCGGAGCGGCGGGCACGTTTCCCTGATCCGCCTCATCCCCGGGTGATAACCTTGCGCTATGGCTCATGATGCTGATGCGGGCCCGCCGCTCGCTCCCAAACCAGCCGCTCCCAAACGAGTTCGATCGTCTGCGAGGGTTGTGGTGGCGCTCATCCTCGGGCTGTTGCTTGGGGTGGTGTGTGTGGGGGCGACGGGATGGGCGATGCTGTCGCGAACTTCCGGACGGGCGGCGTTGAGCCATCTGTGGTCGGCGTTGACGGGCAGAACCCTTACGATCGATGTAAGCCAGCCCACGGTGGTCGACCGCATTCAGCGGCTGCAGCGCCTGGAGACCGTGGTTTACACTATGGACAAGATTGTGACGGGCGAGAAGGCAAACCCTATCTTTCCGGATTTTCTGGCGGGCGATCGCCTGTTGATGATGGTGCACGGCGAAGTGGTTGCGGGAATTGATTTCTCGAATCTGAAGCCGGGCGATGTGCAAGTGGAGGGCAAGCAGATTCGCCTGCATCTTCCGGTGTCCCAGGTGTTCAGCACGCGCATCGACAGCGCGAGGACGCGCGTGTATTCCCGGCAGACTGGGCTGCTGGTGCCGAGCGACCCGAATCTGGAAACGCAGGTGCGGCAGGAGGGGGAGCATCAGCTGCAAGAGGCTGCCCTGGCTGATGGCATTCTGCGAACCGCGCAGGATAACGCGGCGTCGACGGTGACCAGTCTGCTGCAGGGGTTGGGATTTGAGAAGATCGCGTTCTACTAGGCGAGATCCTGGGCATTTATTTGCCGCGTCGAAAAAGGGCAGGGAGGGGCGGTCTCCTGGCACGATCTTTATCCGCGGGTTGGCCGGGCCCGCGAGGGGGTTCAGTTCCTCTCCTGGAATGGACGGTGCGGTTCTCGGCTCCAGCATTCTCGACTGTTCCGTCGTCATCGTGAAGAACAACGTTGAGAAGTGAACTGTGAACCAGCAGGTTGTCTCCAACGTCGTAGTGGATATAGCCAAGCTCTCTAAATCGGTTCATGAAGTAACTGACCCTCGATCGTGTCGTCCCCACCATTTCCGCCAGAGTCTCCTGACTGAGTCTTGGGACCAACGTTTCCGAGACTCCTTCTTTGCCGAACTGCGCCATTAACAGGAGAACTCGCGCGAGCCGCTTTTCGCTGGAATTGAAAAGCTGGTCGACCAGGTCATCCTGATATCGGATGTTCCGCTTGAGCAAGTATTTGACAAATAGGGCCGACAGTTTTGGTTGCACACTCATGGTGCGCATCATTGCGATCGGTTCGATGTGCAGCAGGAGGCAGTCGGTCAACGCGGTTGCAGACGACATGCGATGCGGCTGGCCGGCAAGTCCGCCCTCTCCGAAGAAATCGCCTTCGCCAAGAATGCCGAGGGTTGCTTCCTTTCCGTTTTCAGACACCACGCTGAGGCGCACCTTCCCCGTTTGGACAAAAAATAAACCGTCCTTGGAATCGCCTTGAACGAAGATTTTGTCCTTCCTTCGAAATGGGAGCATAGTCCTACCGTTCCCGGTTGTTGAAAGAAAGGTGTGGGGATTGAAGTTAGGTTTTGTCTTCGTGCTTATGCGTTGCTTCACCAAAGGCCGTCCTGACTGGAGATGCCATCACTGCTTCAATTATGGGGAGCGAAAGGAATCTTCGCTGATCACTAATGCTCACAATGCAAGCGAGCGTTCAGGGACGGGGGTGTCAGAAGGTGAGGAACTCTTCATCAGGCGTATCGTCTGGGGCAACATGGATTGTGATGATGACAGGGATGCTTCGACTGCGCGTTGCGGGTCGCTTCGCTCTCCGCAGCGCTTCGCTCAGCATGACAAACGCCTAAGACTAACTGCCTACGTACCTTGCGTACAGACTGCGCGCGACGGCCGTGTCGGTGGTTCCCTTGATGATGGCGCGGCCGTCGGGGAAGAGGGTCATTTCGTAGGGGTCGTGCCAGAATTTCAGGATAAAGTCGTTGTGGCGGACGGTGCCGTGGGGCCGGAGGCGGCGGCTCATTTCGGTGAAGTCGATGGGGCGTTGGCGATCATGCATTAGCACGGCATGGGTTTGCACGGCATGGATTTGCACGGAATTCCTGCCGCAGAGGGTAATGTGCGGACGACCCTCGCCGGCGAGATGAATGAAGTCGCGTTCGCCGCAGGCGCGGCAGTTGGGGCGCGGCTTGGCGGCGGTGATCTCGGCGTGCTCGTTGGTCCACAGATCGAAACTTAGCAGGGTCTTGCGCAGCGTGCTGGGCAGATGCGGAGCTTTTGTTCCGCCTGATCCGTCCGTGGCATTCGTTCCGTCCGTTGCGTTCGTGGCATCGCCCACCAGAAGTTTCAGCGTTTCCGTGGCGGCGATGGACGCTACAAAATTCACCGCTGAATTCAGGATGCCGGAAGTCTCGCAGGTCTCGACGATTCCTCGCGGCGAGTCCGGGAAGATGCACGCCAGGCAGGCGGTTTCGCCGGGCAACACATTCATGGTTGCGGCATAGCTGCCTACGGCTGCCGAGTAAATCCAGGGCAGGGAATTCTTTACCGCGAAGTCGTTGATCAGGTAGCGGGTTTCGAAGTTGTCGGTTCCGTCGAGGATAACTTCCATTCCTTTAAGTAGAGCTTCGATGTTGGCGGGAACCACGTCGTCAGCTTTCGGCTCGACCACGATCTGCGAATTGAAGGCGGCAATCTTACGGGCGGCGGCGATGGCTTTGGGCAACGATTCGGAGGCGTCCTGTTCGTCGAACAGCGACTGGCGCTGCAGATTGCTGGGCTCAACGTAATCGCGGTCGATGATGCGGAGCGTGCCTACGCCTGCGCGGGCCAGCAGTGCGGCCAGCGCGGAGCCGGTGGCGCCACAGCCGACAATCGCGACCTGGGAGCGGGCCAGGCGCGCTTGACCCTCCGCTCCGATGCCGCGGAATAGAACCTGGCGGGAGTAGCGATCGTCTGCCATGGGCACGGCGGGTTTAAGAGGATGATTTTCCTGAGCTTTTTCCTGAGCCAAAGAGGTCACCAGTCGAAGGCGCTAAAACCTTTATTATAAGTGTCGGCGGTCGGTGACGCGGCTGGTCGGCATTTGGGGAGTGTCCCAAATTCTTCAACCACAGAGGTTACGGGGGAACACAGGGAAAGGCCGGAATCGTTGTTGGACTGCGAACACCACCCCACCCCAGGGACGCTGAGTGAAGCCAGCGCAATTGGGTGCAACAGCATCTAAGCACATTCCGTTGAAATTACTACCGGGGCCTGAGGATACTGTTTGGTGAGAGGGTGCGCGCCAATTTTAGCTGCGTTGTTGCTGCTGTCGATCCCGCTGGCTACAGCCGGGACGGCCGGGGTTTCCCTTCAGGAACCACAGGCTCCGCAGACGCAACCAGTTCCCCAGTCACAGCCGTTTCCTCAGGAACAACCGACTCCGAAAGAGCAGGCTCCAACCTCCTCCGGAATGATGGCTGAGTATGAGGGGAAGCTGGTGGAAACCGTTCAGCTTCCTGGGGTTCCGGATCGCGATCGAGCGCATTTACTGCAATTGCTGACGCAAAAGGCGGGACAGCCGTTGAGCCGGGACCAGGTTCGCGAGAGCATCCGCGCTCTGTTCGCTACGGGGCGTTTTGTGGACATCCAGGCGGAAGTGGAGCCCTCGGCCGGCGGCGTGACGCTGACGTTTGTCACCTTGCCAAACTTTTTCGTGGGCGCCATCAGCGTGGAAGGTGCTCCCTCGCGCCCGAATTTTAATCAGATCGTCAACGCCTCCAAGCTGCAACTGGGTGAGCTGCATACTTCGGAAAAAATGGACCGGGCGATTGAGAACGTCCGGCGGCTTATGCAGGAAAACGGTTACTACCGGGCGCGCGTGACTGCCGACAGCAAGCCGAATGCGGCCACGCAGCAAGTCGACATTACTTTTCACGTGGTCGCCGGAGAAGCGGCGCACGTGGGCGAGGTGAATGTTACCGGAACCGCTAATTTATCAGCGGAGCAGATCCAGGACATTGCGCATATGAAACCGGGAGACCGGGTTACGGCCGCGCGGGTATCGAGTTCGCTGCGGCATCTGCGCAAGAAATTCCAGAAACAGCAGCGCGTGCTGTCGCAGGTCTCGATCGCGCTGCAGCAATACCGTCCTGCTTCAAACTCGGTGGACTATACCTTCCAGATCGATCGCGGGCCGGTGGTCGTGATTTATGTGGAGGGCTTTCATGTGAGCCGGGGAGTGCTGAAACATGAAATACCGGTGTACGAAGAAAACGCAATTGATGACGATCTGCTCAACGAGGGCAAACGCAATCTGCTTGACTACTTGCAGAATCAGGGCCATTTTGACGCGAAGGTGGAGTTCACCAAGAAAAGCGACGCGAAGACGATCCAGGTGATTTACCAGGTGGACCCGGGACCGCTGCACCGGCTGGGCTTAATCGAGATCACCGGGATCACGAACAAGAGCTATTTCAGTCCAGAGGATATCCGGTCCCGATTGGCGATACAGAGCGCAACCCCGCTCTTGCCCCACGGCCGTTATAGCGGAATCCTGCTCAAGAGCGATGTGGCCACGCTGGAAGCACTTTACCGGTCAAACGGATTTCGGCAGGCACAAATTCAAACCAAGGTGGAGGACAACTACAAGGGAGTGATGAACCACCTCGCGGTTCACCTGAACATTGTGGAAGGCCCGCAAACTCTGGTAAGCGGGCTGCACGTGGTGGGCAGTGAGATTATCCCGGCGAGCGCGCTGCCGGAGCTCGAAACCAAAGTAGGGCAGCCGTTTTCAGAGCAAAATCTGGCGAACGATAGAGAGAAAATCTTAACGTATTACTTTAACCGTGGCTTTCCCAACGCCACCCTCGACATCTCGACCCAGGCAGCGCCCGGACAGCAGAATCGCGAAGACGTCACTTATACCATTCAGGAAGGCGAGCGGTTTTCGGTGGATCAGGTAATGGTGTCGGGGCTGGACCATACTCGCGACTACATCGTGCAGCGGGAAATCCAGGTGCATCCTGCCGATCCGCTAAGCCAAGCCGATCTGCTGGATACGCAGACGAAGCTTTACGACCTGGGCATTTTCAACCAGGTGGACACGGCGGTGCAGAATCCTGAGGGGACCGATCCGCAGAAGAATGTGCTGGTGCAGGTGCAGGAGGCCAAGCGCTACACATTTACTTACGATGTGGGACTGGAATTCCAGACGGGGCAGCCGGCGGGGAGCAGCGAGCCGCAGGGGAGTACCGGAGTGAGTCCGCGGGTGGGGTTTGACGTGACTCGGCTCAACATGGGCGGGCGCAACCAGACGCTTCTGTTTCAATCGCATGTAGGGCGGCTGCAGCAGCGCGGGTTGATCAGTTACACGATTCCGAAAGTGTTTAGCAATGACAAGTTCAAGTTGATCTTTACGATTTTCTACGACAACAGTCTGGACATTGCTACGTTCACCTCGCAGCGGTGGGAGGGAAAAATCGACCTGCGGCAGCAAATCAACAAACCCAGCTTCATCGTCTACCGGTTTGATTATCGCAGGGTGAAAGCGAGCAACTTCGCGACTGATTTTTCGCCGGCGCTGGTTCCTCAACTCTCGTTGCCGGCACGGGTGAGCGGGCCGGGATTTACTTATATTCGAGACAAACGCGACAATCCGCTGGAGAGCACGCGGGGGACCTACTTCACGCTGGACGCTTCGGCCGCCTCGACTTACTTTGGCTCGGAAGCGGACTTTGGGCGCGCTCTGTCGCAGCATTCCACCTACTATGCATTTGGCGGAAAACCTGGACACCAGTTTGTGTTTGCCCGGTCGACCGCGATCGGGCTGGAACAGCCGTTTGGCGGCACCAAGGTTTTGTCACCCGGGACCTGCCCGCTGAATGCGGCAGACGAGCCGACGTGCACGATTGCGACCATTCCGTTGCCCGAACAATTTTTCGCTGGTGGCGGCAACTCCCATCGCGGATTCGGGTTAAATGAGGCAGGACCCCGCGATCCCGACTCTGGCTTTCCGGTAGGCGGCACGGCCCTCTTCGTCAACAACCTGGAATTGCGTCTTCCGCCGGTGAGTCTGCCCTGGCTAGGGCCGGGCTTCGGCTTTGCTGTTTTTCACGATATGGGAAACGTATTCACGGCCGGGCACGACATGATCAAAGGGCTGGTGCGCTGGCACCAGGCCGATCCAGGGCTATGTCTATCGTCCGGAGGTACACCGAACCAACAGTGTCTTAACCAATTCAACGCCTCCGGTTATGATTACACATCGCATGCGCTGGGAGTGGGGTTGCGGTACAAGACACCCATTGGTCCGCTACGTTTCGACTTCGGGTACAATCTGAATCCAACAGCATATTTTCAGGAAATTCCCGGGCAGACGACGACCACCAATTTAGAGACTCAGCGACTGAAGCACTTTAACTTTTTTTTCAGCATAGGCCAGCCATTTTGATGAATGCTCGTATGAAGTTCACGACCACCGCTATTGTCGCTTTGCTTTCGGCGATTTTTCTTATACCGACGGCTGGCGCTGGACAGGTTATCGACCGGATTGTGGCCCGGGTGAACGGGCGAATTATTTTGCAGTCGGAACTGGACGAAGCTGTGAGCTATGAAGCGCTGTTGAATGGGAAGCCTTTCAACCAGTTCAGTGCCGACGACCGCCGCGCCGTTCTCGATCGCCTGATTGACCAGGAACTGCTGCATGAGCAGTTGAAGTCTTCCGAGTTTCCGCATGCCACCGAAGCGGAGGCGGCTGGGGAGATCGCTGGGGCGCGGAAGCTGTATCCGGAAGCGGCCACGGACGAGGGATGGCAAGCGCTGCTGGCGAAGTATGGCCTGCGGGAAAAAGACCTGGTTTCGCATGTGCAGATGCAGATCGATTTGATGCGGCTGGTGGATGCCCACCTGCGGCCGGCGGTGCAAATTGATTCCAAGAGCATTGAAGCGTATTACCGCGAAAAGTTCGTGCCGCAATTGAAGCAAGCGGGCGCGAGTGAAGTTCCGCTGGCCGATGTTTCCGGCAAGATTCGGGAATTGCTCACGCAGGAAAAAGTGAGCGAACTGCTGGTCTCCTGGCTGCAGTCTCTGCGCTCGGAAAGCGATGTGCGCATCCCCGGGGTCACGGAGGCATCTTCGCGGGAGGGGTACCAGAGCCAGTGACCGAGCCCGCCACCAGGCCCGTCAGCAGGCCTCGAGGCCGCGCATGGTGGAAGTACCTGTTGATGGCAGCGGGTGCGGGTTTGCTGTGCCTGCTTGCCGGCCTGTGGTATATCACCACGGATTCCTTTCAAAATCTGGTGCGGCGCCGCATGATCGCCGAAGTGGAACGCATCACCGGCGGCCGGGTGGAAATCGGCAGCATCCACACCGTCCCATTTCGCGCACAGGTGGAGGTGCGCGATATTACGGTGCGCGGACGCGAAGGGGCCACGGAACTTCCACTCGCCCACGTCGACCGGCTGGTGGCCCGAGTAAAGATAATCTCGATCCTCCGCAGTGAGTTCGGATTCCACGAAGTGACCCTCGATCATCCCGTAGTTCACGTTGGCTTTTATCCCGACGGCAGCACGAATGTGCCCGGGCCCAGCGTGGTGAGAGCATCGCAGGTTTCGTCGGTCGAGAAGCTATTCGCACTTTCGATTGACAATTTCTATGTCCGTCACGGCGTACTGCTGTGGGACGACAAGACCCTTCCACTGGAGTTCGCAGCCAACGATGCCGCGTTGCAGATGGAATACTCGTTTCTGCGCGGCCGCTATGAAAGCCGCCTGCTACTCGGCAAGGTGGATGCGAAGTATGACGGTTTCCGTCCGTTTGCCTGGATGACGGATGTGAAGTTCACGCTGGCGCCCTCGTTTGCGGAAATCGATGAGATGAAATTGACTTCCGGGCGAACCCACGTTGAAATGCGCGGGCTGATCAGCGATTTCCGGCATCCGCAGATCTCGGCCAGTTATAGCGCGCATGTCGACCTCGGGGAAGTAGCGTCGGTCTCGCGGCGCAAGGACTTCCGAGAGGGCGTGGTTGAGCTCCAGGGGCAGGGGAAGTGGACGGTCGAGGACTTTTCGGCCTCGGGTGCGCTGGAAGCGCGCGATTTTGGCTGGCAGGACGACCGGATCGTGGTGAAGAAAACGAGCGTGACCGCCGACTATGCGGTGACCGATGAACAGATCAAGCTCACAAAGCTGCAAGGAAAGGCCCTGGGTGGGAGCTTTGCGGGGGATGCTCAAGTCGATAACTGGCTGCGTAGCATTCCTGCCCCGCCCCCGTCGAAATCGAATCAAGCTCAGAAGAAGAAAGCCGGGCCGGAAATGGCCGTTATCACGGCGGGCCGGCCGACGGGGAAAGGTCCACGTGAAAAACTTCCCGGAGTTCAAGTGGCATCGCTGCATCTTCGGGTGCGCGATATTGCCGCGCTGGAGTTGGCTGCCGCGCTAAAGCCGATCGGTCCCTATCTGAAAGATTCGCACCTCGCGGGATTGGCCGGCGGCATAGTCGAGGCTAGCTGGAGGGGATCGCCGGATATGGCGGGGGTCGAGTTCGCGGCCGACGTAGTGCCCCCGGCCAACCCAGCGAAGGGCGAGATTCCGCTGACCGCACGCGCGACGGGAGGCTACCGCTGGGCGAACGACGAGCTGCGGTTTTCTCAGTTCACCGCTTCCACGCCGGCGTCGCACGGCCAGGCATCCGGAACACTCTCCTCCGCTTCGAATTTGCATTTTTCGGTCGCGACCTCGAACTTCGAAGAAGAGCGTCCCATTGTTACGGCGCTGGAAGGGCGGCCGTTGCCATTCCGCGTGGATGGCACCGCAACCTTCAACGGAGTAGTTGGGGGAGACCTTGACCTGCCGGTGGTGACTGGAACTCTGCAGGCAGAAGACTTTGAAGTTACGCTTCCTGCGATCGAGCGTACCGCCCAGCGTTCGGTTCATTGGGATGCGCTTTCGACCTGGGTACAGTTTTCTTCGCACAGTCTGATCGTGCGTGAAGGTAGCATGCATCGAGGAGACACGACTGCAACGTTCGACGCCATCGCCACCCTGCGAGACGGCGATCTTAAGGTAGACAGTCCGTTTACTGGGCACGTGACCTTGCATGGAGTGGAAGTAGCCTCGACCCAAGAGTTGGTTGGAGTGGACTATCCGATCACTGGAGTGGCCGACGCTACGCTGCAAGTGTCCGGAACCCGGGCCAATCCGCACGCGCAAGGGCAAGTGCACGTGAAGAACGCCTCGGCCTGGGGCCAATCCATTGCGCAATTCGACGCCGATGTGCGGGCCACCGGAGGCGAGACGGCGCTGTCGAATATTCAACTGCTGCATAGTCAACTACCAAATGACGACGCGAAGATTCAGGGCAGCGCCGCGTACAACCCGTCTCTTCATTCTTTCCGGCTGGACTTGACCGGGAAGAATTTCGACCTGGCGCGGATTCCGCAGATTCAACGCGGCGGCCTGCTGGTTGAAGGGCGCGGCGAGTTCATACTGCAAGGATCGGGAACAACGGAGTCTCCCGCCATCGATGCCCACGTGCAGGTGAGCGGTCTCACGCTGGATCACGAACTGGCTGGCGCAGTCGACCTGCAGGCTGTGAGCAAGGGCAACGAAGTTCATGTGAGCGGGCAATCCGAATTTGGCAAGGGCATGTTGCACGTTGACGGCGGCATTCAGATGCGCGGTGACTATGCAACCGCGGTCTCGTTCCAAATGGATAACGTCGATCTCGACGCCTTCGCGCGTACATATCTCAAGGGGCAACTGACTGGTCACTCGGCCGTGTCGGGAACTGTGGCCGTGGAGGGGCCACTGCGCGATCCTCGGCAGTGGACGATGAATGGAAACCTCTCCGGCCTTGCGGTGGATGTGCAATACGCCAAACTTCACAATGCCGATCCGGTGCGCTTTAGCTACGCAAAACAGACCCTCCATATCGACCAATTGCACATGGCGGGGGAGGGAACTGATTTCACGGCACACGGCTCCGTGCAGTTTGGTGGTTCCAGAGATCTGGACTTGGCGGTGAATGGCAAGGTTGATCTGAAGCTGTTGAACAGCGTAGACGCGGACTTCACCGGATCGGGATTGCTCTCGATGGATATGAACGTGGGAGGCACGCTTTCCGATCCTCTGCCGCAGGGTCATCTGCAGGTGAGCAACGGAGCCGTTGCCTACGCCGGTTTGCCGAGTGGACTGAGCGAGATGAACGGATCGCTGGTGTTCACGCGCGACCGGCTGCACATCGAAAAAATGACGGCGCGCACCGGCGGCGGCACCATCGATCTGAAAGGGGACGCGACTCACTACACTCAGCAACTCAGCTTCGACGTGACGGCCACGAGCAAGGAGGTGCGGCTGCGCTATCCGCCGGGAGTAAGCTCGACGGCCAGCGCGGAATTGCATTGGGTGGGCACACCAACGGCCTCGACGTTGACTGGCGATGTCATGGTGACGAAGCTGGCGGTGACTCCGAATTTTGACTTCAGCACGTATCTGGAAAACAGCCAGCGTAACGCTGCCTTGGCGAATGCCAACTCGCCGCTCAACGGAGTCAAGCTCGACGTCCATGTGCAAACCGCGCCGGAACTGCAGATGAAGACTGCGGTGGCGCGACTCTCGGGGGATGCCGACTTTCGGCTGCGGGGATCTATCGCCCGGCCGGCGGTGTTAGGGCGCGTCGACATTCTGGAAGGCGACGCTACGTTTAACGGCACAAAATTCCGCCTGGAGCGCGGCGATATCACGTTTGCCAACCCGGTTGCGATTGAACCCCAGGTCAACCTGGAGGCCTCGACGCACGTCCGCAACTACGACCTCGACATTATGGTGACCGGAACTCCGGACCGCCTGGCCGTGAATTATCGTTCGGAACCGCCGCTGCCGAAGTCTGACATTATTGCGCTGCTGGCGCTGGGCCGTACTAACCAGGAATCCGAACGATTGCAGGAGCAGTCCGGCGTGACCACGTTTAACGACGAAGCGTCTGCCCTGATCATTAATCAGGCAATGAACTCCACAGTGAGCGGCCGCATGCAGAAGTTATTCGGGGCCAGCCGCATCAAGATCGATCCGCAGGGGCTGACGACGGAAACCAATCCCACCGCGCGCGGGCCGCAGGTTACGATCGAGCAGCAGTTCGCCAACAACGTTTCGCTCACCTACAGCACCAACGTGTCGCAAAGCAACCAGCAGATCATTCAGGCCGAGTACTACTTCACGCGGAATATTTCGGTGGTCGGGACGCGGGACCAGAATGGCGTGGTCAGCTTTGATCTGCGCATCCGCCGTCGAAAATAGAATTAGAAATATTCCTATTCCAATGAACGCCCCCGCCGAAGCCGAATGGTTCGCGAGTTTGCGGCAACGGATGGTCGATCACGATCTGCGCGGCCGTGGCATTGCCGACGAGCGGGTGCTTCAGGCGATGCTTCGCCTCCTTCGTCACGAATTTGTTTCCGAGGCTTATCGCAGCCAGGCTTATGAAGACCATCCCCTTCCGATTGGGGAAGGGCAGACGATTTCGCAGCCGTATATCGTGGCCATCATGCTGGAGGCTCTGGCGCCTCGAGCCACGGACAAGGTCTTGGAGGTTGGAGCGGGATCGGGTTACGCGACCGCACTGCTGGCGGACCTTACGGAGCGGGTGGTTGCGGTGGAGCGATCCCCAGTGTTGGCTGCGAGCGCCACGCAGACGCTTTCTCGCCTCGGATACAACAATGTGAATGTGGTAGTGGGCGATGGCAGCCAGGGATTTGCAGCCGGCGCGCCGTACGATGCGATTCTTGTGTCCGCTGCCGCTCACGCCGTGCCGCAGGCCCTGCTCTCGCAACTCCGTGAGGATGGCGGGCGCATGATAATTCCTGTCGGTCCTGCCGAGTCTCAGCAGTTGCAGTTGATCCGCATGCAAGCAGGACGCGCCCTGGTTACGCTTTGCGGGGCGTGCCGGTTTGTGCCGTTGGTCTCGGGAGTAAATGCGTAGCGCCGCCGTCGCGGCGGCAAGCGAAACGATCGGCGAAACGGCGATCGAAACTGACGGCTGCTAGAATCTTCTTGTGCTCCTTTTTCACAATCTGCGCGTGACGCTGGAAATGATCAAGTGGGAGCACTCCGTGTTCGCGCTTCCATTCGCGCTGTGCGGGGCGATGCTGGCGGCCGGAGGGTTGCCCACCGCGCATCAACTCGCGTGGATCATTGTAGCCATGGTGGCTGCCCGTTCCGCGGCTATGGCCTTCAACCGCCTGGCCGACGCATCGATCGATGCGGCCAACCCACGCACCAGCGCGCGCGCGCTTCCCGCCGGACAACTAACGCCGGCGTTCGTCGCGACTTTTGTGGTGATTTCGAGCGTAGTATTCATCATCGCCGCGGCCGAACTGAATCGCCTCGCGTTGTGGCTTTCTCCGGTGGCGCTGGCCGTGTTGCTGCTCTATTCGTACACCAAGCGTTTTACGCGCTGGTCGCATCTGGTGTTGGGATTCGCCCTGGGCATCGCTCCGTCCGCGGCCTGGATTGCGGTGCGGGGGTCGCTTGACCCGCGCATTCTGCTGCTGACTGCTGCGGTTACTTTCTGGGTAGGAGGCTTCGATGTTCTCTACGCCTGCCAGGATTTCGATTTTGACCGCGACAGCGGACTGCACTCTATTCCGCGCTATCTCGGAATTTCCCGCGCGCTCTGGGTGGCGCGAGCGTTTCACCTAATTATGCTGCTCTTGCTGGCCGCAGTGCTGTTTGCGTTCGGCATGGGCAAGTTGGCGATCGCAGGCGTGGCGGTGGTGGCCGCGCTGCTGGCTTACGAACATTCACTGGTCTCGGGAGGAGACTTGAGGAAGCTGAACGCCGCGTTCTTCACCATGAACGGAGTGATCTCGGTGGTGTTCTTCGTGTTTGTCGCGGGAGATTTGCTGCTCCGGCATTAGCTCACGGGCGATTCATCTGTGCAGATTGTGCATCGGATTGCCTGCGCAAATCGCTTACCAAAGTACTCTGCTTCGACCTTCGCACACATGGTACTGTCCCCGAAAGGGGCGTGATTGTGAACCGTCAAAAAGCTATTTCCATTCTGGTCGTTCTGGCGCTTTGCGCGGCCGCGGTCGCCGCACTTGTGTTGTGGCCCAAGCGGTACATGGTCGGCCAAAGCATGTCGCAGACCGTCATTTTTTGGAATGAGCAGGACGCCTTCGTGTTTTTGAATGGAAACACGACCGGCCGCTCCCGCAATGTTTTCCAGGATGCGCTGGGCCGCAGCCGCTATGCCTACCTCGGAGTTTTTCTGGGCGGGTTCGCCGATTTTGCCAAGTCTGACGTGGTGGCTTACCACCTCGCGGCTTCTGGACAACTCGATCGCTTCGCGCTTCCCGAGAACACCGTGATCTATGGTTCATGGAGCCTGGCTGACGGGCGATTGCAATTGACGCCAATGGCTGGTTTTGGAAATGAGAGCGGACGTCACGTGGGTACCCGCTGGGATGGGCAAGCGTTTGTCCCGGTGCCTGGCCGGCCTCAGTCGCAGCTTCAGTCGCCAGCCCAGCCGCAGACCGGGGGCGGTTCGAACTTGAGTGCCGATGACCTCACGGACGATGAAGACTCAGAATCGGGAATGCTCAGCAAAGCGCAGCGTCAACAGTTCAAAGAGGCGGGCTGGCACTATAAGTTTCTCACCGGCTACGAGGGTGGAGGCACTGAGGCTACGTTGCCCATCACCATGGGCGCGAACACATTTAACCTGACGCTTCAATCGGTTCCGTTTTCTAAGGAAGGGACCGCGCGTTTCGACCTGTTGTCGTTCGGGGTCAAGCGCGTCCAGATTTCCGGCGAGAAGCTTGCCTCAGGACCGCAAACGCTCTGGTCTAAGACGGGCTGGCAGGAAATTTCAAAAACCGATTACCTGCGCATGCAGCAGCAATTTGGCCGCTCGCGCCGCCAGCCCGCGATGCAGTTCACGTGGCTGTTTGTCGTGATGGCGCTGATCGTCTGGCGCTTCGCGGGCTGGTTCCATGTGCTCTTTACCTTCGCCACTATGAAGGGACGAGTGCTCAAGAACATGGCGACGCAGTATTCTTTCCCGCCCGCCACCCCGGCGCAATTCCCGGCGCTCGATCTCGACGCTCTCGAACGCTATACTCGCGAGTTCGAAGGCATGGGCTTTACGCGGCTGCTCGACTACTCGCTGGTGTCCGACTCTGCGACGAGCCCTCCCTGCTTCTGCCGGTTGATGGCGCACACCCGCTATCACTGCTTTGGCGAGATCAGCCAGATTTTTCCCAAAGGGAAGGCGCCGCTTCCATTGAAGGGTTCGATTCAGAGTTGCCTGCAGGATGGCTGGACGCTTGCTTTCTCCAACCGCAAGCCGCAGGCCGCCAGCTCGCTGCTTCGGCGCCGAAAAGCCCTGGGGATTTGCATGCCGGAAGCCAGCACTTCGGAACTGCTGCAGGCTTTTCTGAAAATGCGCGATCAGATTTGTCTGGACCTGGGCATCCAGCCCGTCAACGACGACACGCTGCAAGCCTACATCAACAAAATGCAGCGTTCCGCCACCGAAATGCGCGACGCCGTGCAGGAGAAGAACTTCGTGAAAGGCGTTCCGGAGGTTTACTTGCGCAAGGTCTCACTGCTGCAAACGAAGCCGGAGTACGTCTGGCTGGGCGACTATCCCAAGGAAGCCGAGCGGCGCAAGCAAGGCTTCAATACATTTGCCGCGGGCGCACGCTGAACCTACTTTGCACCCAGGCTTAGCGTCACCACTTGGGGCTGCTTCTCACGGGTTGACGCGCAGAAGCATGAGCGTGCCACTCTCCAGCTTGACGTTGCCTTTTTCCGAGCTCATCACCGATCCCAGAGTGGCATTCTGTGCGTTGGCCTCGAGCTTCAGCTCAGGCATTCCGATCACTCCCTGAGTATTGCCGTTGATCGGCGGGCGCGCGCTGCCTCCCGTTGTGGCGTCAGTTCCAGCGGCGGCGCTGGGGGACGGTGGCGGTGGTGGCGGCGCTCCGCCCATCGCAGTGTTACGGCTGCTCATCGGTGATGTGGTCGTGCTGCCGCCCGTGACAGGCGCGCTTTGGGTATCTCCACCGCCGATTGAGTTGTCGAGCGGTGCGATGATTGCCTGGATCGACATGGGCTGGTTCATTTCACCGGTCTTGATCACGGTGCGGTCGAATGCGATGCCCAACTCGGATTCCTTCTGCTCCTTGGTGCGGGCCTGGGCTTGGGTTACGTGGCCCATGATCTTTGTGTCCTTGGGCACGAGCACCTCGCCGCTGCTGGTTTTCATGTCTTGCGTGACTCGGGCCACCACTTCGTCGCCGGCCTTGGCCTTTTTCGCGTCGACGGTCTTAGTCAGCTCAACCGGGATCACACTGCCGGGGGCGATTTTCGGACCCTGGCCTGCAAGAGGTGCAGTAGTTGCGGACTGGGCTGGCGCGGGTTGGCCTGGCGCTGCAGGCTGAGGTTGCTGGGCGCTCTGCGTACTTGCCGGGGGCTGCGTCTGCGACGCGCGCTGGTCACTTGATGATGGAGCTGTGTTTTGCGCTACCGCGGTCCCGCAAATCGCCGCGGCCAGCAATGATGCGACGGCAAGAAAAGTTTTCATCGACTCTCTCCTCATCTGATTGCTCTCGCGTGAATCGAAGTCGCGCAGATCCCTACTGTAGTAGATGCAGTTTTTCGCGAGGAGGTAGGCTGAGAATCGATTCAAGCGCCAACCGCCAGGGACCAGGATGGCATCGAAACAGCATGAAGACACGTTTCATCCCCGCTTCGGTGGTTGGATTATTGCTTGCAACCGGCTTGGCATGTTCGCCGAATCAAAGCCCCGATCAGCTCCGCGAAAAGACGGCCGAAGCTACCTCTACGCTGAAACGCGACACGAAAGCCGTGGCTGAAGGCGTTAAAGAAGGCCTGGCGTCCAATTCCAGAACGGCGGTCGATCTAAATAAAGCCTCAAAGGATGATCTTGAGTCGCTTTCGGGCATTACCCCGCAAAAGGCAGACCGGATCATCGCGGAGCGACCGTATGCTGATACTCATCAGCTGGTGACGCGGCGTGTGGTGTCCGAAGATGAGTATGCGCAGATTCAGGACCGCGTCATCGTTAGCCATTAAGCAGTCACCCGTTAAGCACGGCCCATGATGGCAGACCTGCACGGTCGTGCGATATCATCAAGGGGATGGCCCTACACAGTTTTCAGACGGACGACCGGCGGTTGCAGCCGATTCATGCCAAAGTTGTGGCTGGCGAGCGGCTTGACGCTGACGACGCCCTCGCGCTCTACCGCACCGGTGACATTCTCGCCGTAGGCTGGATGGCCAACCATGTGCGCGAACGCATGCACGGCGACAAAACGTATTTCAATGTCAACCGACACATTAACCCGACCAATGTTTGCGTAGCGGCCTGCCGTCTGTGCGCTTTTGGTCGCAAGAAGGACTCGCCTGGCGCCTACACTATGGCGCTGGAAGAAGCTTTCGAAACTGCGGCTTCCGGATACTCTGAGGCGGTCACAGAATTCCACATCGTGGGCGGATTGCATCCGGACTTGCCGTTCCAGTATTTTCTCGATCTGTGCTCCGGATTGAAGCAGCGTTTTCCGCAGGTGCATCTCAAGGCCTTCACCATGGTCGAGGTTGCGTATCTGTCAAGGCGCGCCAAGCTCTCGATTCGCGAGACGCTGGAACAGTTGAAGGCGTCCGGAGTGGATTCGCTCCCCGGTGGCGGGGCCGAGATTTTTGCCGATCGCGTGCGCCACATCATCTGCGACCACAAAATCGATGGCGATCAGTGGCTGGAAACGGCCAAGCTCGCCCACCAGATCGGGTTGAAGTCGAACGCGACCATGCTTTACGGTCACGTGGAAAATGACGAGGACCGCGTTGATCACTTGCTCAAGCTGCGCGCCCTGCAGGACGAAACCGGCGGCTTTCAGACCTTTATCCCGCTGGCTTTCCATCCTGACAACACGCCGCTGCAGCATCTGCCGAAAACCACCGGCATGCTCGATATGAAGCAGATCGCGGTCGGCCGGCTGGTGCTCGACAACTTTCCGCACATCAAGTCCTACTGGCAGATGGTGACATCGAAGATGGCGCAGATTTCTCTGCGCTTCGGCGCCGACGACATGGATGGCACTGTGATCGAAGAAAAAATCTACCACGACGCCGGGGCGACGACGCCGCAAGGTATGCGTCGCGAAGAACTGGAACGTCTCATCCGCGCCGCGGGCCGCGAGCCGATCGAGCGGGATACGCTCTACCGGCAAGTAACCCGGACGGAGACTTCGGTGACGGTCGCGGTATAGTCACACGCAGTAAAGCTCACTGATTCGGTTTTCTCTCTGTTACCTTCCGCAATTCCTCTGCCGACCCCTGGAGCAGATTCCGCAGCACCGCGACCTCCGCGGTGATCCCTGCGCGCAGTGCCGTGTCCACGTCGGGAGCGAACAGCGGAGAATGATTCGAAGGCAGCATCACTCCCGCGGCCTTCGCCTGGGCATACTTCTCCGGGTTGGCGCCTCCGAGGCTGAAGTAGAGTGACGGCACGCCCTGCTCAACGAAAAATGCGTAGTCTTCCGACGAACCGATCGCCTCAGTCGCGATCACATTCTTATTGCCCAGGGCGGTCTCGAGAGGGATTCTCAGCCGCTTCGCCAGCGCTGGATCGTTATACACAGAATCGGTGGCTTCGTAGTGTTCGATAAGGGGTTCGCGAGGTGCGCCGCCGGCCTCGGCTTCGGCCTTGGTGATGCGCGCAATGGCGGCGAGAATCTGTTTGCGGATTTCGTCCTTATATGTGCGTACCGTAAGCCCCAGTTCAGCGTGGTCGGGAATGATGTTGTTTTTGGTCCCGGCCTGGATGTAGCCGACCGTCATCACCGCCATCTCGCCCGGCTTCACCTCCCGCGACACAATCGTCTGCAGGGCGAGAATCGTGCGGGCTGCGATCACGATGGGATCAATCGTAGTCTGCGGCGATGCGCCGTGGCCGCCCTTGCCATAAATCGTGATGCGGAGCGAATCCGCGTTGGTGTTGTAGATTCCGGGCGTGATTCCGGCTTGTCCCGCCGGCAGCAGATTGTCCACATGCATGGCCACGCCCACGTCGGGCTTGGGGAAGCGTTGGAACAAACCGTCGGCAATCATCGCCTTCGCTCCGGCTATGGTTTCCTCGGCGGGCTGGCCGATCAGCAGCAGCGTCCCGTGCCACGTGTCTTTGCTGTGCGCCATGATCGCCGCACTGCCCACCAGCGCCGCCATATGCAAATCATGCCCACAGGCGTGCGCCACTGGAACCTCGTGTCCGGCGTCGTCTTGGGCGTGGACTTTGCTGGCATAAGGCAGGCCAGTTTTTTCTTCCACGGGAAGCGCGTCGAGTTCCGTGCGGAGCATGACCGTTGGTCCCGCGCCGTTCTTAAGAATAGCGACGATTCCAGTGCCGCCAACGTGCTCGGTCACCTCGTAGCCCAGGCCACGAAGACGGCCGGCCAACTTCGCCGCAGTCTGCGTCTCGTGGCCCGAAAGCTCCGGATTCTGATGCAGGTCGAGATACAGAGCATGCGCCTCCGGATACACGGCCTCGTTTTCTCTTGAGGAAGAGGGAACCTGCGCGAAGGCGGAAGAAAAATGAAAAAGAGAAGATGCTGTCAGGAACCCCAGGAGGAGAAGCGCTGCCGATTTCATTGTCCCGGATAATAACGCAGATCGCGGCGGTGGTCGAACTAGCTGACTCGAACCAGCGACCGTCGCGGAGGAACGTGAGCGTGTTCCGGAGAGATCCGCTCGTACATTTTTGGGAATCGTTCTTGGGACGGTGAAATGGTTCGCGCAATTCGCTCTTGCCTTTCTTCGACCGGGTGTACAATTCGAGTTAGATAGCACTTGGTTGCGTGAAGTTTTGTAACGCCGAGGTGCTCATGAACGTCCACGTCAGTTATCGTCTTCATAAGACTCCCGCCGTAGAGAAAGACATCCAGCACCAGGTTGAAAAACTGCGCAAACGCCTGCAGGTCTTCCGTCCCGAACTGGTGCATCTGAAGGGAACGGTCGAGCAAAACTTGCCCCGCGAGGGCACCAGCGTTTCGTTGAACCTGCGCTTGCCTTCCGGCCAAATGGCGGTGCAGGCGAAGGCTTCGACCGCCGAAGCCGCGATCAAGAGTGCGTTCGAGGATCTGCTGCAGCAAGTGAACCGGCATAAGGAGCTGCTGCGTTCGTCGCACAAATGGCAGCGCCGCGGACATGAACCTTCCGAGCGGCGCAGCCGGCAAGTGCCGTTCGAACAGACGCTGGCTGCTGTGTATCCGCCGGTGGTTTCGGCGGAAGATGTTCGCTCCTACGTCAACGTGAATCTTTCGCGCCTGGAGCGTTTCGTCGAGCGTGAAATCTACATGCGCGAGGCGCAAGACCTGCTTGACGCCGATTCACTCACCAAAGAAGAAGTGATTGACGAAGTGATTGCTGCCGCTCTTGGGGATGGCCCGGAAAAGCCGGAGCGGTTGGCCCTCGAACCATGGCTCTATCATTTGGCTCTGCAAGCCATCGCCGAGCTTTCGCGTCCCGAGGAGAGCAACGGAAGCGCTGTTCACCTGGAAGAATCGGCGCGCAAGCAGAACGTCAAGGCCAGCGATGAGGCGGAGTTGCAATTCCATCAGCCGGACGAATCTATCACCGAAGAGACCATCATTGCGGACGACCGCGTGGCCACGCCCGAGCAGATTTTCGCGTCGGATGAAATGCTGCGGTTGATTGCGTCGGCCCTGCGCGATGTGGGCTCCGGGCCCCGCGAGGCGTTCATCCTGTTTGCCATCGAGGGCTTCGGAATCGAAGAGATCGCTGCGATTACCGGGCGGCCTGCCGACGGAGTGGTTGCGGCCATTGCCGTGGCGCGCGAGCACTTGCGCAAGGCTCCCGGCGTGGCACAGCAGGCGCAGGGCATGCGGGTGCGGGACAAGCGGATGCAAGAAAAGCGAAAGCAAGACAAGCAGGCGCAGGAGAAGATTGCTCCATTCGGAGCGGCATAGAGCGATTGTGAATTGCTGGGAGAGGTAGGTATGACCTTGACGCGCGAACAAATCCGGGAGTTGGCAGAGTTTCAAGATTCGAAGTCCTGTGCCGTGAGTTTTTATTTTCAGCCGGCAACCCCGCGCAACAAGGCGCATAGGGAAGACACGATTCTGATCAAAGATCTGGCTCGCGAAGCCCTGCGCAAGCTTGAGAGCAAAGAAAAGAAAGACGGCACGCGCTCCGACATCGAACGGGTCGTGCGCCTGTCAAGCGAATTGCGCAGTAATGGCACGCACGCGAAGGCCGTCTTCGCCTGCGCCGGGCAAGGTTTCTGGCGGGAATATGATTTGCCCGCGCAATTGCCAGGCACGCAACTGGTTGTCGACCGGCATTTTCATCTGAAGCCTTTGGCCCATCTGCTGGGCGCGTCCCCACGCCTGGGCATCGTGTTGGTCGACCGGCACCGGGCTCGCGTGTTCGATCTTCGCCTGGGAGAATTGACCGAGCGCGAAGGCCTGTTTCAGCCGCTCTCGCGCAAGGGCCGCAGTGACGGCTATGCCGGCTACGATGGCGGCCACGCTCAGCGCCGCGTCGACGATGAAGTCCGCCAGCATTTCAAAACTGTTTCCGAGGTTTTGAAAGACTCTTTCGAAAACGGCGTCTTCGATAAATGGATCCTGGGCTGCCAGGATGTTCACCGTTCTCTGCTGGAACCGCAACTGCATCCCTACGTGAAACAATCGCTGCTGGGGCATTTCAATGCCGACCTCGGACACATTACGCGCGAGCAGATTCGCTCCGAGGCTGAGCGCATCACGGAAAATTGGAAAAGCGGCCGCTGCCGCGAATTTGTGAACCAGGCTCTCGACCAGGCGCGGGGTCACGCCCGCGGCGTGACCGGACTGCGGCGAGTTCTGCGCTCGCTGGAGTTGGGCGAGGTACAAACACTGCTGGTCGGGGAAAACTTCCTGGCCCATGCCGTGGAGTGTTCCGGATGCGGCCATCTGGATGCCCACCTCGTCAGCTATTGCCCGGCTTGCGGCATGGCCACGCACGAAGTGGTCGACGTGGGCGAGGCCATTCTTCCTTGGGTAATCCGGCGCGACATCGAATTGTTTTACGTCAAGGAAGATCCCGAATTCGACAAAGTCGGCAATATTGCGGCCTTGCTGCGCTTCCGTTCCGAGCAGGGAGCGAATGTGCAGTCGATCACCACCGCCGCAAATTCCCGTTCGCTAGACGAAGGCAGACTCTATCCCGGCCGCTTGCGCCGCTTCGCCAGCCGGTGAATTTACCGCAGTCGCGCGTGAAACTCGCCGTCGCGGCGTGGTATGCTGTCCCGCTTTCTTTGTACTTGCCGTCCAGGTCGTTCATCAAAAATCTAAGGCCAAGTGGTTAACTGCGCCGCGTTGCGCGGAACCGGCTTGAGCTACAACACGCTGGCGACCTTCAGGAGCATCTCGTGACTTTCTCGCGCCGTGATTTCGTAAAGAGTTCCGTGCTCGGAGCGGTTGCCGCCGGGGTGAGTGCTCCCGCGGTCGCCGCAGGTTCCCTCAGCGGAGAGCAACCCGCGCCGCAGTCCGGTTCCTACAAACGCCCCATCATCGTGTGCGCCCACAATGGCTTCGCCTATCTGGACGCCGCATTCGCTTTTCTGAAAAGCGGCGGAGACACGCTCGACGCCGCCATCAAAGTGGTGAAGGAGCCGGAGGACGATCCCAACGATGACTCGGTCGGCCTCGGCGGCTTGCCCAACGAAGAAGGTGTGGTCGAACTCGATGCCTGTTGCATGCACGGGCCCACGCGCCGCGCCGGTTCGGTCGGAGCCGTGCGCAATATCAAGAATGTGTCGATGGTTTCGAAAGCCGTGATGGAGCACACCGGACACGTCATGCTGGTCGGCGAAGGGGCAGAGAGATTCGCGGTAGCCATGGGGTTCCCGCGGGAAAACCTGCTGACCGACCGCTCGCGCAAGATCTGGATGTTGTGGAAGCAGTTTAATTCCGATCGCGACTGGTGGGGTCCGGGCATTGCGGACCCGAGCTGGCACGCGCCCGATGCTTCCAGCGAAGCCAAGCCCAGCGCGGATCTCTGGTCCGGGCGCATCGAGCGACTACGCCAGCGTGCCGCAAATCTCGGCATTGAGCCGGAGTTCCAACTCGCCGCGGTGCGGCGAGTGCTGTTTCCACCTACAGGAACCATCCATTGTTCAGCGTTGAATGACAAGGGAGAAATTTCCGGCATCACCACCACCAGCGGCCTAGCCTTCAAGTTGCCCGGCCGTTGTGGCGATTCGCCCATCATCGGAGCGGGCTGCTACACCGACCAGGACGTGGGCTCCGCGGGCGCCACCGGCAGCGGAGAAGAAAACATCAAAGTCGTCGGAGCACACACCATCGTCGAGAACATGCGCCACGGCATGTCCCCGCAGGACGCCGGCATGGACGCGCTCAAGCGCATCGTGCGCAACTACAACAACGATATGAACAAACTGCGCTTCATGGACATGACTTACTACGTCCTGCGCAAAGATGGCGCCTACGCCGGAGTCTCGCTGTGGGAGGGCTATACCGCCGGGAATCCGCATAAGATCGCGGTGCACGACGGCACGCTGCGCGCCGAGCCCGCAACTCCGCTGCTCAAGGGCCAGTCGCGCGAATGGCCTCCGTTCCCGCCCATCCCGGAGGAACTAAAGAAGGATTCCGAATATCTGAAGTAGACCCGGGCTGCAACGATCAGCGGTTGCTACAAGAACCGCACCTTCACGCCTGGCCCCTTCTCCAGGTGAATGCTCTCCACAAAGCGCACCTTGCCAGTCCGCAGGGTCATGATCACAGAAGACGTTCGTGTGCCCTCGCCGAAAAAGCGCACGCCCTTGAGCAGAGCGCCGTCGGTGACACCAGTCGCCGCAAAAATAAGTTGGTTTCCCGGTGCAAGATCCTCGGCTTCATAAATGCGCTTCTTGTCTTTAATGCCCATCCGGGCGAGGCGATCTTCCTGCTCTGGTTTCACCACCAGGCGGCCCTGCATGTAGCCGTTCAGGCAGCGAATCGCCGCAGCGGTTATCACGCCTTCGGGTGCGCCCCCTGAACCCATCACCACGTGCACGCCCGTGCCAATCACGGCGGCGGCGATTCCGGCAGAAAGATCCCCGTCGCCAATCAGGCGAATACGAGCACCGGCAGCCCGAATGTCAGCAATCAGCTTTTCGTGGCGCGGCCGATCAAGCACGATCACCACCAGATCCTCCACGTCGCGGGCCAGCCGCTTGGCAATGTTTTTCAGATTGTCGGCCACGGGAGCGTCGAGTTCCACGGCGTTCTTGCAGGAAGGCCCGACCACAATTTTTTCCATGTAGCAGTCAGGGGCGTTGAGCAGGCCTCCGCGCTCGGAAGCCGCAAGCACGGTGATTGAACCCGGCGCGCCGGTCGCGCACAGATTCGTCCCTTCCAGCGGGTCGACAGCAATGTCGACCTCCGGAACTTCTGACCCATCGGGAAATTCGGCGCCAACTTTTTCGCCGATGTAAAGCATGGGCGCTTCATCGCGCTCGCCTTCTCCGATCACAATCGTCCCGCGCATGGGGATCGAGTCCATGGTGCGCCGCATAGCCTCGGTGGCAACCTGGTCCGAAAGTTTGCGTTCGCCCTGCCCCATGGTGTGCGCCGAAGCGATGGCAGCAACCTCCACGACGCGCAGGAATCGCGACGCTAGATCGCTCTCGATATTCTCCCCGAAGCTGCGAGCCTTACCTTCCTGACGAGCTTTCTTAGTCATGCAGTCTCCACGTCCACGTTGTCGTTCGCGGACGGCGGTGACTATAACGCAATCGCGCAGAGGATGGAAGAAGCCGCATCAACCTGGTAAGCCGATGGATGGCTGGCTGACCGAGAAATTGTGTGAGCCCCCGTGACGGTATACTGGGCGAGATGCGTTCATCCTCAAGAGCTAGATTCAAGTCACCAGCGTTGATCGCCGTTCTCGTAGTCGCTGGTGCAGCTTTGGCCGTAGCGTGGCGCAGCCCGTCACCTGTCCGCGACACCTATGACGTTGTGATTCTGAACGGGCGCGTGATGGACCCCGAGTCGGGACTGGACGCGGTGCGGAATGTGGGCGTGAAAGACGGAAAAATCGCGGCCATTTCCGATCGAGCGTTGCATGGCACGGCCACTATAGACGCCAAAGGCCTGGTGGTGGCGCCGGGGTTTATCGATTTGCATGAACACGGACAGGAACCGAGGAACTACGAATTTCAGGCGCACGACGGCGTCACCACTTCACTCGAACTGGAAGTGGGAACCGACGACGTGGACGCCTGGTACGCGGCGAGAGCAGGGAAGTCGCTGATCAACTTCGGGGTGAGCGTAGGCCATGTTCCGGTTCGCATGAAAGTGATGCACGACCCCAGCGATTTCCTGCCCAGCGGCGATGCGGCCCACAAGAAAGCGTCAGCCGAACAAATCTCCGAGATGGAAAAAGCTATTGCGAAAGGATTGGATCGCGGCGCGCTTGCAGTCGGCATGGGAATCGCATACACGGAAACCGCCAGTCACGAAGAAATTGTCCGCATGTTCCAGGTCGCGGCAAAATACCATGCGCCGGTGCACGTTCATCTTCGCTACTACGGCGCCAAAGAACCGTTGACAGGACTGGTAGGTCTCGAGGAAGTGATTGCCGCGGCGGAGGCCACCGGCGCACCTCTCCACGTGGTGCACATTGTGAGTACGGGGTTGGCGGATACTCCTCAGCTCATCGCCATGGTCGAGGGTGCTCGGAAACACGGCCTCGACGTGACCATGGAATGCTATCCCTACAACGCATCGAGCACGCGAATCGAAACCACGATCTTCGGTCCGGGATGGCAGGAAGGGCTGGGCATTACCTATAAAGATGTTCAATGGGCCGCGACCGGCGAGCGGCTCACCGCCGAGAGCTTCGAGAGATTTCGCAAGCAGGGCGGAGACGTGGTGATCTTCGGAATTCCCGACAGCGCGTTGCGCGTGGCCCTGGCCGATCCGCAAGTCATGATTGCCAGCGACGGCATGCGGATCAGCGGCCCCAAGGTGCATCCCCGCGGACAGGGAACATTCGCGCGGTTACTGGGGCACTATGTGCGCGAAGAGAAAATACTCGACCTCATGACCGCTCTGCGTAAGATCACGTTGATGCCGGCCCAGCGTCTGGAAATGCACGCGCCCGCGTTCCGCAACAAGGGAAGAATCCGAATTGGCGCCGACGCCGACGTCACCGCGTTCGACCCCAGTCGCATCATCGACAAAGCGACATACGAAGAGCCATTGCAATATTCCGAAGGCATTGAGTTTGTGCTGGTGAATGGCGTCCCGGTGTTGAAAGATGGAAAACTGGGCGAAGGCGTTTTCCCCGGCCAGGCGGCGCGCGCTCCAATCGCGCAGTGAGACACTCGTCTACTCCAGCGAGTCTGGCTTCACCCCGTGTTCCCCTGTGTCCCCTGTGGTGATGAATTCAAGCCCGCACCCATCGGAATATTCAATCCTGAGGTAACGTTCTCCGTGCTATCCTCACAACCCTAAATCAAAATAAGGACCCCATGCTGGAATCGCGCCCGCCCACCTTCCTGTGCATCACGACCTACGAAAAGGGACAGGAGTTCATGCGAGAATGCAAGCGCGCGGGCTGCCGCGTATTTCTGCTGACAGCCGAAAAGCTCCGCGATGCCGACTGGCCACGCGAGAGCCTCGACGACACCTTCTATCTACCCGCCGATCTTCCCCTCGCCGACATCGTGCAGGCCGTCACGCACCTCGCCCGCTCGCACAAGCTGGACCGCATCGTGGCGCTCGACGAATACGACATGGAGACTGCCGCAACGTTGCGTGAGCACCTGCGCATCCCCGGCATGGGCCTCACCACCATGCGCTATTTTCGCGACAAACTGGCCATGCGCATGAAGGCGCTCGACCGCCACGTGCGCGTCCCGGATTTTGTTCCCGTATTCAACCAGGACGACATCCGCTTCTACCTCGAGAGCGTTCCCGGTCCGTGGGTGCTCAAGCCGCGTCAGGAAGCTTCCGCGATCGGCATCCAGAAAATTCATGCCGCCGAAGAGTTATGGCCAGTGCTCGACCAGCTGGGCGACAAGCGCTCGTCGTTTCTGTTGGAGAAATTCGTTCCCGGCGACGTCTATCACGTCGACTCGGTGGTTTCTGAAAGTGAGGTGGTCTTCGCCAACGTCAGCAGATATGGCCAGCCCCCAATGAACGTCGCGCAAGGAGGCGGAGTCTTCACCACCTTCACCGTGCCGCGAGCAAGCCAGGCCGATGCCAGCCTGCGGCAAATCAATCGTGAGCTGATCGCCGCGCTGGGCCTGGTTCGCGGCGTAGCTCATGCCGAGTTCATTCAGGCGCGAGCCGACGGCAATTTTTATTTCCTGGAGTGTGCCGCGCGTGTAGGCGGTGCCTACATCAATGAGATGGTCGAGGCCGCCACCGACCTTAACCTGTGGCGGGAGTGGGCCCGCATCGAGATCGCAGGCGGCGACGGCAGTTACAAACTTCCACTCCTACGCGAAGACTACGCGGGAATCATTCTCTCGCTGGCGCGGCAGGAGGATCCCGACACCGCCGCCTACAACGATCCCGAAATATTCCTGCGCATCAAGAGACATCACCACGCTGGCTTCGTCCTGCGGTCCCCCGATGCCGAACGAGTCCAGAAATTGTTGGAGAGTTACGGCCAGCGCTTCGTTCAGGATTTCTTAGCGGTCGAGCCGCCAAAGGACAAGCCTACCGCCTAACCAACGCAAGACACAGCCCCGCGTGTGTATCAGGCTCGTTCCGTCCGCTTCCGCATGCTCATCAAAACAATACTGACCACGATCAGGGCAACGCCGGCGCCGAATTCCACCCGCTGCACATGCCGTAAACCTTCCCAGAACTCGTCAGGAGGCCAGAAAATTCGCGCGTCGCGAACCGCATCCATACAGGCGAGCACGCCGGAAAGAAATCCGACCGCGTTGGTCACTCGTTTTTTCTTCTCGGGGGTCATTGCGACTGCGGTCAAAACGCGTCGATCCCCGTCACGCTCTGCCCAATAATCAGCGAGTGCACGTCGTGCGTGCCTTCGTAGGTCTTCACCGACTCCAGGTTCATCATGTGCCGCATGATGGGATAATCGTCGGCGACGCCGTTCGCTCCCAGAATATCGCGCGACATCCGTGCGCATTCCAGAGCCATCCAAACGTTATTGCGCTTCGCCATCGAAATATGTTGATGCTCGATTTTGCCCACATCTTTCAGCCGCCCCACCTGCAGCACCAGCAATTGTGCCTTGGTGATTTCGCTGATCATCCATGTGAGCTTGTCCTGCACCAGTTGATGCGAAGCGATGGGCTGATCGCGCCACTGTTTGCGCAGCAAGGAATATTGCAGCGCGCAGTCGTAGCACGCCATCGCCGCGCCCAGCGCTCCCCACGCGATCCCGTAGCGCGCTTGATTCAAACACATCAGCGGAGATTTCAACCCTCCACTCTTCGGCAAAAGATTCGCCTCAGGAATGTGAACATCCTGCAGCGAAAGTCCCGAAGTCACCGACGCCCGCAGCGACCACTTGCCGTGAATGTCGTCCGCCTTGAAGCCAGGCCGGTCAGTCTCCACCAGAAATCCGCGAATGCGATCGTTCTCGTTTTCCACCTTCGCCCAGATCACCGCCACGTCGGCAATGCTGCCGGAAGTAATCCACATCTTCTCCCCGTTGAGCACATATTCGTTGCCTACTTTGCGCGCGCGGGTTCGCATGCCGCCGGGGTTCGATCCGAAATCTGGCTCGGTCAGTCCGAAGCAGCCCAGCTTTTCGCCCTTCTGCATTGGAGGCAGCCACGTCTGTTTCTGCTCGTCGCTGCCAAATTCATAAATCGGATACATCACCAACCCTGACTGCACGCTCACAAAACTGCGCACGCCCGAATCGCCGCGCTCGAGCTCCTGGGTCATCAATCCGTATTCCACGTTGCCCATCCCGGCGCAGCCATAGCCTTTGAGCGACGCGCCAAAAAATCCCAGCTCGCCCATCGGCTTGACCAACTCGCGCGGAAAGCGCCCCGCCCGGTTGCATTCCTCAATGATAGGAATCAGATTGTCTTCAATGAACTGCCGCGTAGTGTCGCGTACCAGGCGTTCTTCATCAGTGAGCAGGGAATCGTACTGAATAAAATCGACGCCGCGAAATTTGATGGCAGGCATGACAGGTCTCCGTCGCTAAGAAGTGGCCCCAGTCTCTGCCCGATTGAGTGCAGCATCAATCGGGGCGCAGGATGAACCAAGACAGGTTTGCCGAACACACAACGGGCTGCGCACCAGCAGGCAAACATATGACGGTAGCAGGGGCAGGGAAGCGGGGTCAAACCGCAGATCGCCGCCAGTTGCCGGAGAATCTCGGTATCCATCGCGGAACGTTACGTCGCGCGTCCCGGAACGTCTTCGTCTCAATGATGCGGCAACAAGTCCTTAAGTTTCTGCAGACCGTCTTTGCTTTCGGGGGCCAGGGCAAAATGGTCGCCGTCAAATTGAAAATTCAGATTCACGGTCTCCGTCGGCTCCATCCTAATCTCAGTTTCGCCGCATGACCCCTCACCCGCCGGCGCTAAACCTCGGGTTTGTTTAACCACGACCATGAAACCAGTGCCCGATGACAATTTTTCAAATTTGGTGATGTCCTGCTCATAACAGTACCCTGCGACCGGCGAACCGCCCCCCATGTTTGTGCCGATGTCTTGAAGAAGCGGCTCCGCGTGCCGGGACCCGTCTTTGTACGACACGGCGTTGATCCAATAGGCTGCGGTCCCGAAGTGTCCGTCCCCTGCGAAACAAACCAGCCGGTCGAAGTCGTCACGGGCCCTGAACGTCAGGCACTTCAGTGCACTGTCACCCTTAAAATAGCCAGACTTTTTCCAGCCCGCCCCATCGCCCGTCAACAGGATGGACCCTCCAAGACCGGAGGCATGGGATTCGCATCCGGCCAGCGCGAGCAAAAGCTGCTCAGCGCTGGTCGTTGAAAAATGTCCGGGATACACCGCCTGAAGGTCGAATGAGTCATGATTGCTGCCTTGGAAGTCGGTGTACGAAGGACACACGGTACATTGAAAATGCCCCTTCGCATCGACGTTTGTCGCGCTGCTGCTCTCACAGACCGCTTGCATGGCGCGGCGGTCGATCAGCTTTGCGCCCGGGATATCCTCAGCCGCCTGCCCCTGCGCTGACACCGTAAGCGCGACGACCGTGAGGGGTATGATTGTGACGGCGACGCAGACGCTTGCGCTCAAAGAGGCCATCAGGCCGCGCATGAGGTTCGAACACCTCCCAACCGACTCCGCTCCCCCACGTGGTCGGAGTGACGTCCCGTAATCCAACGATCGACGCTGTCGCATTTCCTTTGCCAGGATGTGCCAGGTTCAGTCAGCGGATTCTATCTTACGCGGTTGTTCCGATTTTTTTGAGCGAACGCTGGTCCGGCCCGCAACAAGGAACGGAGTGGCCCATCTTTTCTTTGGGCGCTGTAAACAGACCACGTAGAGAGACAGCCGCCTCGGCTGTCCGGCCTGGGCGAAGCCCGGCTCGAGTTGCAGGAACCCGAGTGCGTGACCCATCCTTGCCGCGTTCTTCGCGACAAAGGCGGGATGGCCGCGCAACCTAGCGCTCTACCAGTCCTTCCAGTGTCGCAAAAAAAGCAGGATAAGAAATCGCCGCGGATTCCGCCCCGCGGATCACGGTTTCCCCTTCCGCGCGGAGCGCCGCGATAGCAAAGGCCATGGCGATGCGGTGATCGCTGCAGGAATCGATTTCTGCGCCGTGAAGCTTTTGCCCGCCGGGAATTCTCAACCCATCTTCGCGCTCTTCCACCTGAGCCCCCATCAGTCGCAGATTGCTGGCCACAGCGGCGATGCGGTCGGACTCTTTCACGCGCAACTCCTTGGCGTCGCTTACCTCAATTCCCTGCTCCGTGTAAGGCGCAATGGCCGCCAGCACCGGAATCTCATCGATCAGCGCCGCCGAGTCCGCTCCGGAAATAGTTACACCTTTCAGTCGAGCGCCCTCCACTTGAAGAGTGCCGACCAATTCGCCGTGAATCTCCTCGATCTGCGTTACAGAAACCTTCAGCCCCAGCAGCGTCAGGATGTCGAGCAGCCGCGCCCGCGTTGGATTCATCAACAGATTCGGAATGGTCAGCCGCGATCCCGGAAATAACGCCGCAGCGCACAAAAAGAAAGCCGCGCTCGAAAGGTCGCCCGGGACGCGGGCTTCCAGACCTCTAAGCTTCTGCCCTCCGCGAATCTTCACTTCGTTACCCTTGCGCTCAAGTTGCGCTCCAAAAGCCCGCAACGCGACCTCGCCGTGATCTCGAGTGCGCAGCGGCTCCTCGACGCGAGTTTCTCCGTCAGCAAACAGCCCCGCAAACAGCAGACACGATTTCACCTGCGCGCTGGCCACCGGCATCTTGTAGTCAATCGCTTTCAAGTTCCCACCAGTGATCCGCAAGGGCGGAAGCCCGCTCTGCGAAATAATCTGCGCGCCCATCGCGGTAAGAGGATCAATCACGCGCCCCATCGGCCGCCGCGACAGCGATTCATCGCCCACCATTTCACTGGTAAATTTCTGCCCCGCGACGATCCCGCTCAACATCCGCATCGTCGAACCAGAGTTTCCGCAATCGAGCGCCGTGCCGGGCGCGGCAAGCGCGGCGCCACATCCTTCGATCTCGATCGTGTTCTCGGCGCCGTCTCCGCTCCTGCGCTCCCACTTCACCCCGAGCGACCGCATGCATTCCAGCGTGCTGGCACAATCGGCGCCGGTGGAATAGTTCTCAATCCGCGATGGCCCCTCCGCGATTCCCGCCAGCATCGCGTAACGATGTGAAATAGACTTGTCTCCGGGCAGCCTAACGCTGCCGCTTACATTGCGTGCCGGGCGCACCACCACCTGCGATTCGCTTTTCATTCTGAGATCAATATTTGGGATTTACTAAGAACAAGAATCGGGAACGTCTCAAGCCAACGCCCGAGCCTCAGCCGCAGCTTCCTTCAAAATCTTGGCAGGAACTTCCCTCAACGTCACTCCAAACTCGAACATCGCCGTCTCTGTCCCTCGTCCCCAGCGTGCCACATCCCAATGCGCGCGCACAACCTTCACATCCGGATGCGCCGTCAAATCCAGCAGCAACACAGACTGCTCCCGATAAAACTTCTGCGGGAAAGCAACAATCGCCTTGGGACCCCACGTCGCCCCATCCGCCGAACCGTAGACGCTCACATCCAGCGACTCCTGCTCGATGATGTTAGTAATGTCGAGAGTTAGCAGAAAAACGCGGCTGGTGGCCGCGCTCACATCAACGGGGGCGCCATCACCCTTGGCAGTCACAACCGTCTTTGCCGCGACCAGATCAACCAACTCACTACTCATCGTATTCATCGCTCCCTAAACCTCACTCTCTTCCCGCTTACAGACCGCAGTGCAGACCGCAGTACGACCCTGCGCTGAAGCCGCTTACTCCGACGGATGCGGCCCCGTGAACTCAGAACAGCACGGCTTCTCGACAGGTTTGAACTCCATCAGTTCGATCCGCGTCAGGTCAGGATCGTACACATTCAGCTGCCACTTGCCATCCTTCCCCATCTGCGCCTTCTCGTCGCCGTGCGGCTTCCAACCGTGCGACTCCAGAATTGCCTGTGCCTTCTTCATGTCGACAACGCCCAGCGAAATGTGATTCATCACGCCCGTAACCCGCAGATCAGGATGCTCGGGCCGATTCAACATATACTCCAGCCACTCCGTGCCGTCCGGAACCTGCATCGCCACCCAATCAGTCTTGTCGGGCTGCATTCCTCCCTGCCAGTAAAGACGGAAGCCCAGCAAATCGCGATAAAAGTGATCCTCCGCATCGCGGTTGTGCACCAGAAACCCGGTGTGAATCATACGCCGGGACACTGCCGTTGCCGGCGCAGCCGCGTCTGCCCTGGGATTCTCGGCCGCATGTTCAACAGCAGCACGTTCCACAAATTCAACGCGATGTCCGTCTGGATCAACAATCGAGAAACTCAAACTATGATCGGACCAGCCCTGCACGCCGGAAACCTTTACGCCGTTCGCCGACAAATAATGCCGCAGGCCCGCAATGTTGTCAGTAGTGAAGGCCACGTGGTCCATGCGGTCAGTCGCCTTCGGATCAGGCGCCGCGCTGTACCCCACCCACTGCGAGCCCACCATGTAGCGCACCGCTCCGCCCGGTTCAATCGGAGCGGCGTCCGCCAGTCCCAGCACACCGCCGTAAAGCTTCTGCACTCCGTCAGGTGCGGTGGTGTAAAACGAGACATGATCAATCCCCAGAATGCGCGGCCGCGGAACGGCCGCCGTTTGCGCGATCGCTCCGGTCGCAAGAAATAAGAATGCCAGTACCACAACCAGTCTTCTCATAAGCAGCACGATTGTAGCGCGGTGTGTCCAAGAAACTCTAGCCATTGATTCTGATTTACCCCGTGATCCTCTGTGCCCTCGGTGGTCAATGAACTTAGGAATACGTCAGATTCCCTCAACCAGACTCCGCTTTTCCTAAATTCCCTCCAGAAAGTTCGACACCAGCCGCGTAACATCCTCCGCCCGCTCCCACGCCGAGTAGTGCCCCGCCTTCGGAATCACTCGCATCTGGCTCCCCGCAATATGCTGGCGCATCAACTCCGCCTCGTTCACGCCGGTGAGAATGTCCTCTTCTCCGGTGATCAGAAGCGCGGGAACATTGATGGTCTTCAATGTATCCACCGAGTCCGGACGCTCCGCCATCCCGCGCTGCACGAGCGCCACATCCTCAGCCGACATCTTGCGCATCATGCCCAGTGTGCCCGCGACCAGGTCAGGACGGGCCTCGCGTGTGCTCTTCCCCAGCAATCGTGGAATCATGCTCTCGAAAAAAAACTCCGTGCCGCGCTCCAAAACGTCGTTCGCCGCCTGCAGCCGACCCGCGCGGCCTTCAGCGGAATCCGCCGGAGCCTTGGTGTTGAACAGGCCAAGGGCCGCCACGCGCCCGCGAAACCTGCGCCAGAATTCAAACAACGCGTATCCGCCAATCGACACTCCGATCAGCGCGGCGCGCCCCACGTCGGCGTCGTCCATCACGCGCGCGATATCGAGCGCGTGCTTCTCCATCGTGGCTGGCCCTTCGCCAACTCCAGAATCGCCATGCCCGCGTAAGTCGGGCAAAATGATGCGAAAGCGCGCAGCCAGCGCATCAGCCACCGGCAACCAGAATTCATGATTTACGGGAAAAGGATGCAGCAGAACAACAGGTGCGCCGTCGCCGAGCACCCAGTAGGCAATCTCCGCGTCGCCGCTCTTCACTTTCGAGACGCTAGCCTGCATGCAGCCGATTTAAACACAGATGCAGCTTCCGCCGCCCGGCTTTCGGCCTGTGGGTAATCTCTCAGTTTGGAAGATGATTTATGTGGGACAGCCGTCCTCGGCTGCCAGTTGAGCGAAGGTCGATGGCTCGTTCACCGCCAGGCGAACTCAAACACTCGTAATCTGCTGCGCGCCTGCGGGAGCCATAACTTGCAGCGGCTCCTCCGGCATCACGATCCAGGCCACGAAGTAGGGAATGAAACCAATGCAGGTCATGAGCGCCGTGATCAGCCACACCAGCCGCACCACAGTCACGTCAATATCAAAGTACTCAGCGCAGCCCAGGCACACGCCCGCAACCTTGCGTCCCTGGCGCGGCCGCACCAGCCGCTTGCGCGCCACAGACGCCCCCACCCGAATGCCGCAATACGCGCAAACCGCCGCATCATCCTGAATCACTTTTCCGCAGTAGTTGCAGTACATAGCACACTCCCCCGCTTAAGGGTACGTCACCGGACGCCCGAAAGTTCCCCAAAGCTGGGCGCGCCGCCCCAATCCATGTGGAGACAGCCGCCTCGGCTGTCCAAGCCGGGGCGAAGCCCGGCGCCCCTCCGTCCAATGGTCTGAAGTCCGAGGTACTCAGTCGGAGGTAGGAAGTCCAGGATCCGAAGTCAGAAGTCCGAGAGCCGACCCTAAGATTGTCGAAGGGGCCGAGCCTAGTCCCGCCGCCCGTCACTCCCGATACGCCTCTCTCATCAACCTGCGCGCTTCCTCCGCCAGCGGAGTCCCGCCATTCTCGGCCACCACGGTCTGATATTTTTTCACCGCCATATCCCGCTTCTGCAGCAGATCATACATTTCCCCCGCAGCCAGATTAGCTTTCTGCAAAGTCTCCGGATCAGGATTAGCGACTTCATTCGTCAACTCATAAGCTGCCGCCGCTCCCGCGTAATCTTTGCGGCTGCGCAACAATTCCCCCAGCCCCCAGGCCGCCAACTCATAATGCAGCGTGCCGTATTTCCCATCCCGCCCGTTCTGCCAGACTTTGTGGTAGCCCGCGGCCGCGTCGTCCCAGCGCCCCGAGTCGCGCAGCAAGTTGGCGACTTCCAGCGAGAACAAGTAATTCCTGGGAAAGCGCGTTTCCAGTTCTTCCATGATCCCGCGCGCTTCGTCGTACTGGTGTTCGCGTCGCAGAAACAGAGACAGCACCACTTTGGCGTCCACTGCATTCTCGCCGTTGCTCTGGCCCAGTTCCCGCAGGTATTGCAGGCCTTTTTCCTTGGTGCCGCTGAGCCCCACCAACGCGACCGCCACTTTCACTCCCCAAGTAAGACTGCCCATCACGAAATTGTGCGTGCCCACCACCAGCTTCGCGTCCACATAGCTGGGATCGAGCTCCAGCACGCGTTCGTGGTCCCGCCGCGCCCCGACCCCATTCCGCAGAGCCGAAAACCAAGCCCGTTGGATCAGCGCTGTATAGAGAGCGAAGTCGGCCCGCGTAACCCCACGGGCGTAGAGCGCGTCCACATCGTTCGGATTAGCTCTAAGTTGATCTTCCTCCAACCCCTCCGCCAGCACAACCAACTGCTGGATGCGCTGGTTCACCTTGGGGTCGCCCGGCCGGTGCGTCTGCCCAATAAAACTGTCGTTGGCATACTCGCCAGTATTCATGGCGCCAACCTCGTAAAGCTCGTGTTCCAGCACAGACGTCAGCAGGTGATTCGCCGCAAAGGGGTCCCTGGGATGCCGCGCCAGGATCTTCTCGAAGTCGTGCGTCGCCTGCTCGAACTCCATGTTGTAGAAGTGGTCAAAGGCGGCGTCGACCTGCGGATCGTGGGTCACGCTCGACGCAGAAGCTGGGATACAGAAAGCGAGCAGAATCAGGACCAGGAAGCGAATGCTGCTGCTGGGCACTGAATGAAACAACTCTTTCCTCTCCCAGAATGCTACGAACTAAGGTACGAACGAAAAGCGACAAACCTCAAGAAATCCAACAGGCGCTGGCCGTACCCTGTGACCCCCTGTGCCCTCTGTGGTAAAAGCCCTTCGCCGGCAGCTTTCTCAGCGCAGGTGTTTCCCCAGTCTAAACGAATTCCGGTTCCATCGTCTGGACCTCCTCGGAACCACTTCCGTTAGCGGAGGGCCAGAACAGTAACTCCAATTCCATTCGCAGTCTCTCTACAATCATCTAGGTCCAACCACTCATTCGGGTTCGAAAACCATTCGAATGAGCCGTTCTGCCCGGCCCTGCCGAATGGAGCTCGGCAGGCCGGGAGTTTCTCTCAAAGACGTTTCTTGGGACCCTCCGGGAGCAGGTATTCCGGAAGTTGGAGAAGAAGCTGAGATGAACTTTCAGTCTCGCCAGAGGGTCCTGGACTTTAGAAACCAGCGCATCTTTACGCGCAAGAGCGCGTAATTATTGCCGGAGATTCGTTGCAAAACGTTGGGACGAAATTCGTAAGTCATTAATTCATCGATGCTTAGCGGCAGGTCGGCTTTGGCGTTAGGCTTGCCTCTTGAACAATTCAGGATTCGACTTTCTCGGGGTCAACCGATGGCGGAACTAACCCACAACGTGGAGCAGGAATTCTGGCAGCCGCCAGCCGCCATGCAAATGGCCAGTCAGCCCCAGGACCTCACCCCCGCGCCGGCTCTGAGCGATGCTTGTAACCGCTGCGCCACCGAATATCTGGTAGGAGCGCGTTTCTGTCACGCCTGTGGCAAGCCCCGCGTTCAGCCCTCCCAGCAACAACCCTACGCCGAAAGCCAATCCGCATACCTTTCAGCCGATCTCTTGTCGTCCGACTTTTTCGTTAAAGGAGCCGCCAAGCTCCGCGCCACCGCCGCGGGAATTCGCTGGCGCAGAGTCGCCCTACCGGCGTGGGTTCAATACCTGCATTTCCACCAGATCAAGCGCTGGATCGGCCTTCCCACCCCATCGCTGATCGCCTTCTTCATCGGCCTGGGCTGCGTGGCCGGAGCCGTCGGCGTAAGCCTCATCTACAAGCCCCAGAACTTCGTCGACTTTCAGGCCATCCAGATGTGGCGCATCGAGTGGCTGCTGGCCGCAACCGCATCTTTTGTAGCCGGCATCCTCCTGAAAAAACCCTCCGACAAAGATCCCAGCGATCAGGACTAACGATCAAGACTAAAGCACACCGCGCATAACGAACGAACCCCGAACGAACGCCTGCGCCATATCCGTACTGGGTGCCCCATTTCTCGCGTCCTTTGCGAGAAGTGGGTGCGTCAGCCTATTTCTGGCCTAGGTGGACCATCCGTGACTTGCGCCTCGGAGTTGTCCACTTCACTTCCGCGACGCCGGGCGCTATCCTGCAAGGCGGAGGTCAGCATGAGACCCTTGGCTTCCCTGCTCGTGCTAGCGGTACTGTTCGGTTCAAGGGCTCACTCGCAGACCAGTGCGTCGGGCGCCTTGGGTCTGAAACCAGGCCAGATCCCCGCCGACTGTAAAGCGGTGGACGGCTACTTTCCGATCGACATCCAAACCGCCATACTCTGGCAGAAGACGGACCTGTACAAGAGCGTGATCCCCCTTCCGGTCAATAAAACCGCGCAATCGTTCATGTGTCCGGGCAATAAGGGAACGGTCTATTTTTTCCAGTTTGGCAGCGAGGCCGATCGAAAGACTGCGGCAGCGTTCATAAAACCGTTGCTCTGGGGCGAGTCAGGTCCAACACGAGACCATCCGGAGCTGGTGCTTGAAGTCGGCGATATGGTGACCGTGGTTTCATTTCGGAAAACTCCTAAGCTGTTGCTCGCCGCCCTTCAAAACGGGATAGCCCACAAGTGACCGGCCCAGCAGACAAATCCATGACGAAGATTGCGGTTCGAACTGCCATGACGCTTCTCTTGCTGGCTTCATGCTTATCCCACAGCCAGGAGACTCCCGCCCCAAACCGATTTCGTCCCAACCAGGAAGTCCGCGTCAGCGGACTGCCAGCGCAAACCGCAACCGCCCGCGATCCGGCAGCAGTGCTGAAGGCCGCGCTCGAAATCATCCTCCACGACCCCGAAGTGTGTTGTGGCAACAACTCAGCCTTGCAAGGCGCAGTGCTCTCCGCCGATCCCCTCTCCTTCAAGGATCTCAGCACCAGACTGCAGGGAAAGTATGACCTCGACGATGGCCGCCGCATCACCGTTGCAGCAGATTACGTGCCGGCAAGTTCGATCAACTCGTCCGCGCTACTTGTGCCTCTTCTGAAGAATCGGGCGTCGCTGGTCGAGTGGAAGTCGCACCTGTATGTGCTGTACGGCGCCATCTTCGACGAAATCCATGATTCCGACGAAGACAGGATTTTCGAGATCCACACTCTCTACCTGCTGGACCCTCGATTCTCAGACGCCCGCCGGGAGACCACCTTCGACCGAAAGAATGTCGATTCGAACGAACTGCAGAGCCTTTTGGTACTGAACCTGGAACCGCAGTAATCCGCTCGTCTGCGCCCTCACCACCAGTCCCGGCTTCGAAAGCAGCGCAAACCGCTCGAGATGGATGGGCCAGAAAATTCTCAACGAGCGGCCTGTTTGTGACGTTTAGGTTCTTCAGTCCTGCCATCTCACGGGGTCATGGGCTGACCGTGAAGGAAACCGCGTTTGAGTCGCTACCACCGCATGTGGATGATGTGGTTGTCGGTCCGGTTCCTCCGATGGTGCTAGTCGTGCCACCGGTTGGGGGATTGAACACAAGAACCTGCAACGTTCCAGGCTGCGCAATGCTGGCAGCGGGGATCGTTACAACCAACTGATGGCCGTTGACCAGGGTCGGCGTCAAAGGGGAGCCGTTAAAGTTCACCAGCGAGTCGCTGCCAAAGTCGTTACCGTTGATGGTCAATACGAACGCGCTGCCTCCAGCGGTTGTGCTGTTGGGTGAGATCGAAGTGACAGATGGCGCAGTCGGGCAGGAACAAGACAAAGCTGTTGCCAGCGCGATCAGAAGCACGCACAAAGCGGACGCTCTCGCTGCCGGTGCCACAGGCGTACACCGCTGGCAAACTGGCTCCGACAAACGAGTCGCTGGGAAGCTAAGGCCCATTCAACATTCAAGACGATCGGCGACATCACCGGAACCTCACAACCGGCCCGCCGCAGACCGAATTATACGCCCGACCTGTAAGGCAAACCTGTGGGTTCGTGACTCCCGGATCGTGGGCAGCCAGCGACTTAGCGTACAAGACCTCTGCCAACCAGCTAAGATGAGCCGCCTATGGATAACCCTGATCTTTAGACATCGTTAGCGATTTGGAGGCACACCGTGAATAAGCGTTGGTGCATTTTGTGCTTGGCTATTTCCCTGGGAGCTTTGCCCGTTTTAGCGCAGGATGATGCGGCAGTGGCGCGAACTGCGGCGGGATGCGGTCCTAGCGCGGGGATGTTCAACGTGCAGACAACGGACCTGAAACACCCCGTCGGACAGCCGGAACAGGGCAGAGCGCTGGTCTATTTTTTTGTAGATTTCGTCACGGCCCCTACGATGCGTGTCGGAGTGGATGGAAGTTGGGTGGGCGCGAACGAGGGGAAATCGTATTTCTTTTTTCAGGTCGACCCGGGAGAACATAATATCTGCACGGAGTGGCAGTCGGGAACCTTCAAGAAATCCTCCGAGCGTATCGGAGAAGCGATTCATCTGACAGTTGAGGCCGGAAAAACATATTACCTGCGGCTGAACTTCAGCTACCAGCGGATGGATCTGGAGTTGTCGGATGAGGCGGAAGGCCATTTCTTGATCGGCTCGTCATTATTCGCGACATCGCAGCCGAAGAAGAAATAAAAAATAAAAGATAGTCGATCAGGACCAACCGGGCAGCTCACGGCTCAGACGCTTGGCTTCGCGGGGCGGACGAATGCGACCGCCCCCGCGTGAGCACCGCTAGAAGCCTGCCTCTCCCGAACTCGCGTGGCTATTATGGAGCGTCACGCGCAGCCCGCGTTGGGCGTTGAGTTGCGTGGTCGAGTTCCAGTCGACCTGGTCGGTGCTGATCACACCGGTGCCCCCGCCGATCAGGGAGTACGTGATGCGGTTGTCCTGATAGCCGTACCCGCTGACCGAGAGAATGGTGCCAGAGGTCAGGACGAAGACCGGCATCCCGGGAAGACTCGCAATGTTCGAACTGGCTATGCTCGAACCGGCCATGCTCGAAGCAGTTACGTTTGCCATACTCAGCGCCGCGGCGTCGCGCGAGATGTAGGTGGCGTAGGAGGCCTGCGGCACTTGCGATATCGCGTCGCTGGCGGGGGCAACCTCGCTCACGGTCAATTGCGTGTGGGCGATGCTCCCTTGCACGTCGAACGATTGGTTCCGCACGTGGCCAAAGAAATGCCAACCGGGGGAGATAGTTTGGGCCGAGACCTGCGGGATTTCAACGTCATCCATCAGGCGCAGACTGAGCGCGGTTTCGCCCTTCAGCGTGGGACGCGGGCCGCGCGCCGGCAGCATGATGACCTTCCACGGCCACAGCGGCGGCAGCATCCACTCGATGATGTCCCGCTTGACGTGTCCCTTGCCATCGATCTTGCCTTCTTTATCGACTTTGTAGCCGCGCGTGGCGATCACTTTGGCCTCAAGCGGCAGATCGCCACTAGGCAGGCCAATACGATCAAACTGCAGCTTCAGATATCCCTTGCCGAAGAAGTGACCGGGATCCTTGGCTGATTCCAGATGTCCGACGAGATAGGTTCCGCGCGGGAATGCCTGCTGGCCGAACTCGGTCTGCGCCCGGAGATGGCAGAGCACGGGGTCGCCGACGTCGGCGGTAGCCGAGGAAAAGTTGGGTTCATTGAGCGTACATTGCAAAAGCGTACCCGCGGGCAGCACCACGTCGCGGGCGCTAGCGGAAAGAGTGAACGCCGAAACACAGACTGCAACCGTCACGAACCACAGACTGGACTTCATACTTCACCTCGGTGGCACGCCCCATCGTTGGCGGAATCTGGCGCCGAGACCGCCGTTTGTTCTGCGCATCTAATCACAGGTTAGGCGCGAGGTCAATGGGTGGTTGCGTAGATCGTGAGCCACTGCTTTGCCCTTGGCTCGGCAGATATGTAGCACGGTTTACTTCCTGAGAGGAACCATTGACGAATTCTTAACCCACACGTCTAAGGCGGAAGAGAGGTGAGCCATGCATGCTCTTTTTCAGGATCTAGGTTATGGACTTCGCATCATGCGCAACAACCCTGGTTTCACAGCAGTGGCTCTGATCGTTCTCGCCTTGGGCATTGGGGGCAACACGGCGATTTTCAGCGTCGTGAACGGCGTTCTGCTCCAGCCGCTGCCCTATCCACACGCTGATCAACTTGTCTCTATCCGCTCTGCCGAACCTTCGCGTGGAATTCCTCCCGTCGTGGCCTCCTATGCCGACTATCTGGACTGGAAGGAACAGGCCCACTCTTTCTCCGATATGGGAACCTACGTCTCGGACACTTTCAACCTCTCAGAGGGCGGACAGTCGACACAATTGCAATCCATGGACGCCACGACGAGCGCGTTGCAAACACTCGGAATCGCTCCCGAGCTGGGACGCATCTTCACACCCGACGAAGAGGTATGGGGCAACCGGCACGTAGTGCTGCTCACACATGCTCTCTGGAAAGACAAGTTTGGAGCGAATCCCGACATCGTCGGCCGAACTGTCCGCCTCGATGCCGAACCGTACGTCGTGATCGGCGTGATGCCCGACAACTTCGCCGCATTGATTCCCCGCGTGCAGATTTGCGTACCCTTTGCCATGCGCCCCGGCAACCAGGTTCCTCGTGGCGCGCGCTGGATCCATGTCATTGCGCGTATGAATCCCGGAGTCAGCGTTGCGATGGCCCAGCAGGAATTGCAAGCCATCCAGGACCGGCTCGCGCAGAGTTATGAGGGGGACCGCGGCGTCGTGAACTCGGTGATTAGCGCCAGAGAGCAATTGGTTGGCAACAACCGTACGGCTCTCATTGTTCTCGGCGGCGCTGTCGGCCTTCTGCTGCTGATCGCTTGTGCTAACCTCGCAAACCTGCTCGTCGCCCGGGCAAGTGTGCGGCGAGGCGAAATTGCGGTGCGAATTTCGCTGGGCGCAAGCCGGGCCCGCATCGTTCAGCAGTTGCTTACCGAAAGCTTTCTGCTGGCGATGTTCGGTGGCGCGCTCGGAATTGGCGCTGCGATTGCCGGCAAGCGGCTCATCCTTGTGCTCTTTGCCGAGCAGTTGCCGCGGCTTCAGGAAGTCCGTTTGAGCGGGGAAGTGCTGGGATTCGCCATGGCCCTCACGGCTTTTACGGCTTTTGCTTTTGGTTTGCTCCCGGCTTTGCACTCTTCGAGGATGGAGCCGCAAAGCGCTCTTCGAGGAAGCTCGCGGACATCTTCCGCGACAGAACACGGGCGCCGTACCCGCGAAATGCTGGTGGTATCGGAGTTTGCTCTCACCCTGATGCTGCTCGCCGGCGCCGGGCTGCTGATGAATACTCTTTATCACTTGAGCCACACTGACCCTGGTTTCCGCACCAATAACCTGTTGACCTTGCGGGTTAGTTTGCCGTCAGCAGTGTATGCAACCGACGTGCAGCGGTCGTCGTTCTATCGCGATCTGCTCGATCGCGTGCCGCAGTTGCCCGGAGTCGTCTCTGCCGGCCTCACGATGACCATGCCGCTTCAGCCGACCGGGAATCACAACTGGACGATGTTTGTTCGCGGGGACCGTGCCATTCCGCCAACTCCAGAGGGCCTGCCCACGGTTGCCTTGGCCTACGTTACGCCCGGCTACTTTCAAGCACTCGGAATCCCGCTGATCCGCGGGCGTGCCATGACCGAAAGGGACGACCTGCAGGCGCCCAAGGCAGCGATCGTCAGTGAATCCCTCGCCCGCCGCGTCTTCAACGACGAAGAACCGGTAGGCAAGACGTTCCGCCTCAACAATCGCACGACCGCGACTGTTCAAACGGTGGTGGGCGTGGTGAACGATCTCAAGTGGGAAAACCTCAAACTGACGCAACCGGTCGTCTATTTGCCGTTGGCGCAGGCCGAGAAGAATATGCCCTCGAGCTTACTGCTCGTCGTCTACACAGCATCGGATCCGTTGACGCTCGCGCCCTCCTTGAGAAACATCATTCATCAACTCGGTAGCGACGTTGGAATCGCCGATTTGGAAAGCGGCCAGGATCTGATGTCCGACGCCGCCGCGCAGCCGAGGAGCAATGCCTCTCTGTTTGTCATATTCGCGGCGTTAGCCCTGGTCATCGCCGGGGTAGGAATTTACGGGACACTCTCATACACGGTGGCGCAGCGCATGAGAGAGCTGGGGATTCGCATGGCTCTGGGTGCTCAGCGTGCGCAGGTCTTCGACATGGTCATTCGTCAAGGAATGAGATCTGCCGCAGTAGGGATGCTGATCGGTGGCTTGGCCGCTTTAGGCGCGGCCCGCTCGCTCAAAACCCTGCTCTTTGGGATAAAGCCGAATGACCCGCTTACCTTTGCAATGGCATTGTTGGTTCTCACAGCGGTTGCTCTGGCAGCATGTTACTTTCCGGCACGCCGGGCAATGTCAATGAACCCCATGAGCGTGTTGCGCTCGGAGTAGTTACGAAACCGTCGTATCCAGTCAAGATTTATTGCTGAATCTGCTCTTGAGAGGTCGCGGGTTAACTTCATTGGCGAAGATCCGAGACGGATCCTACGATTCGTCTCCGGAGCTTGCGGCGCGGCGTTGCTGCCCCAGGCGATAGAGGTGGTGCACCGGCCCAATGCCCCGCCCCAGGTCGTGACCGTAAGAAATTGCAGCGGTGACATAAGTCTTGGCCAGAAGAGCGGCCTCAGCCAGTCCTCGCCCCAGAGCGAGATGGCAGGCCATCGCCGTGGCGAAGGCGCATCCCGTCCCGTGGGTGGAATTCGAACGCTGCCGCTCCGCCTTAAACACTTCGTACTCAATCCCTTGCGCGGTTTTGAAGCTGAGCAAATCGGTCGCCTTTTCCAGGTGCCCCCCGGTGACGACAACGGCAGGGCACCCCAGGTCGTGCAGCGCCCCGGCAGCGGCCTTCATGCCGTCGAGGTCGGTAACTTTCAGCCCGGTGAGCGCGGCGGCTTCATCCACGTTCGGAGTGGCCACATCGGCTAGCGGAATCAGCTTCTCCTTCAATAACTTAACCCCGGCAGCATCAAGCAGGTCCGCACCCGAAGAAGCCTTGATGATTGGATCTAATACCACATTGGGCAGCCGCGTTTTCCGCGAGCGACTCCCTAGGAACTCCGAAACAGCCTTTACCACGTCTCCGGACCCCAACATACCGATGCGGACGGCCGATATTCTGACGTCGGCAACCAGCTCAGCCAGCGTTTCTGTCACCAGCTCGGGCTCAACCGGATGCACCCGCCGCACCCCCGCAGTCGATTGCACGGTGAGCGCCGTAATGCAGGCGACCCCGTAGCATCCGTGGGCAGCGATGGTCTTAATATCCGCCGTAACCCCAGCCCCGGACGAGGGGTCGAACCCAGCGATGGTCAGAACTACCGGGGGTGCTTCAGCCATGGTCCCTCACCTTCAGCTTCTCATCTCTCTCCCCTCGTAGGCGCGAATCTAACATCCTTTGGCACCGTTAGTAACATCAGAGGCCGGCATCAGGAAATAAATTTACGGTACAGCTTTGGGTTGGCCCTTGCAAGTGGCTGATTCCTATAGTGCTTAAAGCAGTAACAGCCGTAACCAACTGATTATGAACGGTTTGTAAATTCTACCTCCCTCGAGCGCGCTGGTTATTTACCAAATTATAAACAGCTAAGATTATTGTTTTCAACGGATGTACCCGCATTACCCATAATTACCAACAGGTTACGTGAGATGAAGATTACTAGGAGGTCATCGCCGGAGGCTCTAATCCAGGTTGACACACCGTTTGGCCCCCCGCTAGCATAGTGAGATTGCAACAGCACGAAAGTTCATACCAGCCTAGGCAGGCAAGGACACTTTTGAGATGCGAGGAGAACTGAATGCGACGAACTTTAGCTCAAGGACTGGCGATTGCCTTTCTGATCGCCGGGACGGGAGCAGCTCAGGGCCCGAACAACTCGGAGGCGACACCGGCTCCCATTAGTTCAACCCGAATAAAACCCGAAACCAAGAAACCCGCGGCGCAGCCCTACCAGGTAGGGACCGCCTCATGGTACGGCAGCGATTTTGACGGACGGCTGACCGCCAGCGGCGAACCTTACGATATGTACGACATGACGGCTGCCCACCTGAAGCTTCCCCTGGGAAGCTACGTGCGGGTCACCAACCTGCATAACGGGCGCGCGGTGGTGGTCAAGATCAACGATCGCGGACCGATCGTCCCGGGCCGGATCATCGACCTCTCCTACGGCGCGGCGCTGGCCCTGGGCTACAACTCCCGAGGCTTGCAGCGGGTACGCCTGGACGTGGTGAAACCGCGGCGGCAGAACCCCACCTACGAGACGGTGGCCGATAACCGCCCAATAACGGCAATCCCCGCCCCGTAGCAAAACCTTCCTGAAAACTATTACACTGATTGGGATGAGTGCCACTTTGTCCAATCCCATCCCAATCAGTGCGAGTGCAGGTGAGGTTTTGAATAAGACTGACCCACGCGAGCGCCTAATCGTGGCGCTCGACGTCTCGACAGCGGCGGCGGCACGGCAGATCGTTGCAGCGGTCGGAGACTGCGCGCTGACTTATAAAGTCGGCATGCAGCTTTATACCGCCGAGGGGCCGCAAGTGGTGCGGGATCTGGTGGCTTCAGGGCGAAAGGTTTTTCTTGACCTGAAGTATCACGACATTCCGAACACGGTGGGAGCGGCGGTAGGCGAAGCCGCGCAGCTGGGCGTGAGCATGCTGACCGTGCATTCCGCAGGCGGCAGCAGGATGCTGCGGGCTGCCGTGGAAGCGGCCAAATATGACGCGGCCGGATCGAAGACGGGGCCGATGGTGCTGGCCGTCACGGTGCTCACCAGCATGGACGAGGCTGATCTAGAGCCGATCGGCGTGCCGGGCCAGGTGAAAGCTCAGGTATTGCGGCTCGCTACGCTGGCGCTGGCGGAAGGATGCCACGGAGTGGTCACGTCCGCGCGCGAGGCGTCCGCCCTGCGCTCGAAGCTAGGAAACAACTTCGCGATCGTGACGCCGGGCGTGCGGCCGGCAGGGAGCGGCCATGCCGACCAGCGGCGAGTGGTGACTCCTGCTGAGGCTATCGCCGCCGGAGCCAGCCACATTGTTCTGGGACGGCCCATTACCGCGGCTGCCAATCCCGAAGCGGAGGCGAAGGCGATTCTGGAGCAAATCTCGGGATAACTCCCTACCTCTAGTTACTCCGGTCCATCACCCGATGGATATTGACGCTGTCTGCGGGCTGGGCCACCATTGTCCTATCTCGAATAAACTCCACACGTCGACTTCCTCGAAGGAGGGGCTATGCGTGTCCGCGCGCTGGCAGCATTCGTAATCTGTATTGCTTTGAGCTGCGTTTCTAGCCACGCGCAAACCGCCGTGGCTGGACCGAGTGCGCCCGAGTTGTTCGGAAAAGGAATGGACGCGCTGGTGGGAAGTGGCGCCACTCGCAGTGGCGCGAACGCGATCGAATATTTCCGTCGTTCTGCTGAGACGGGATATGCGCCGGCGCAAGTGGTGCTGGGATATCTCTACGAAACCGGGCGTGTGACGACGGCGGATCCTCGTGAAGCGTTTGACTGGTACAAGAAAGCGGCGCAGCAGGATGACCCTTTGGCCCAGTGGCTGGCGGGACGAATCATCTATGCTGGAGCGGTGCCGGGCCGTGATCTGAAGGAGGCCAGCGGCTTTTTGCAGCGCTCCGCTGACCACGGAAATCCGTTCGGCGAATACCTGCTGGGGCAGATCAAGCTGGAACGTCAGGATTATTCCGGTGCTGCAGCGTGGTTTCGCAAGGCGGCGGAACAAGGCTTGCCGCAGGCGCAGGAGCAGTTCGCGAAGCTGCTGCGGGATGGCCGGGGTGCGGCGCTGGACAAATTTGAGGCTTATGTCTGGATGCTGATCAGCAGTAATGCGGGGAACCACCGCGTAGCGAGCGACCTGCAGGCGCTGGAAGCGGACCTGGGAACGAATCAGGTAGAACAGGCCAAGGCGAGGGCGCGCGAGATGGAAGGCAGCGTCACTCGCAGCGTAGTGGCTCACGGATGCACGGGATGGCCGGGGGAGTTTGACGTGATCCCGACGCCGCCCCCACCGGATGTGCAGCGGTTCTGTCGCTGAGGTTGAAGCTCGGAGCTCCTAAAGCTTCTCGAAAAATTCACAGGCTGAGCATGAGATATAAATGCCGCCAGGGACGCCGCGTTCGCGGTCTTTTACCCGCTTCACGATACGGGTGGTTTTGCCGCACTTGGGACAATCGGTGCTCTTGGTGGTGTCCATGACCTTTTTGCGGTCGGCTGTTTTTGCGATCTTGGGGCCTGGTGCCATGTTCGGTTTCTCCTGAATCTCTAAAGTGTGCAGCGCAGTACGGCGGATTCTGACACGCCGATCATTTGTGGATGGATGAAGCTGGAGAATCCACGGTGGAAGCTGCTGGCTGCGTGACGGCTCGCTTCCGCAGCTATTAATTTTACAGGAAGTCGCGCGGGCTGTCTTTCCCTGCCGTATGAAATACCGCTTAGCGTTCCGTGGTGGTTGCTGCGTCTGGCGCGGAGCGGGTCTGCTGGTCCTCGATTTTGAAGTCTGGGGGCACTTGAAATAAAGATGGATCCGGCTCCGAACGGTCGATGCTGACGACGCGCGTGGTGTGGTCGCCGTGAAGCGGGTCGGCGCACTTCGAAAGCATCATGAGCTTGAGCTCGGGAGATTCCCAATTCTCGCAGACGATCTCGATGGGGCGATCGTTGCCTTCGGCTCCCACGGCGATGGTCCTGGTGGTTTGCAGACCCCGGGCCTCGATACCTTCGAAGGTCTGCGTACCGAGCGATACGTGCGAAACCCTGATGCGAGGTGTTTCGTCCGCCGGGTCCGTGCTTGTCTGCGACGTTCTGCTTTGTACCGGCGCGCGCTGAGCCCTGGCTTGTGGCTGGTCGGTGGCGTCGGATTGTACCGGTTCAAGGCGCGGGCGATTTTCTCCCGGTACGGGCATAACGTGCGCTACCTGTCTCTGCATGTCGAGCATGTATCGAACCTTGGCGATGGGATCATAGATATGCACGAATACTATAGAGTGATTCATTTCCTGCAGGCGAGCGGGCAAGGTCTCGCTGCGGGTTCTGCCCTGGGAATCGCGGTACAGGTGAAGCTGGGTGATTTGGGACACGTGGGTTCCGTCGGCCAGGACCTGAGAGCGCTCGGATTCTTCTTCGGCGGAAAATGGTTCGCCGGCGATGGCGCGTATGCCGCCGAAGCCCGATGCGATGGCAGTCACGCCGCCAGTAATGACGCCTACGCTGCCCGATGGTGCAGGAGCCCCCTTCGGTCGCGTAGGAGCGTCGCTGGTGCTTTGGGCAAACGACGTCGGCGGTTGTGCGATCGTGAGCAGCGCCAGTGACGCTAATGCGACTGCAAGCTTGCCGATGGGGAACTTCATGATGATCCTCCGCAGCCGGTGGGTCCCGGCCCACTATCCCATTGCACTGGATTCTACTTCAGTCTGGGGATGCTTCCAACCGTCTGCCATGGCATCGGTCTAAATTCCTTGACCACTGGGGGCACAGAGGGTCACGGGGTAGAGCTACTTAGGCCGCTGTCTGGACCTTTACGGCCAACCGGACAATAGCCGCCCGTGGCCTGTTTTCGGGCTGCCCGGCTATGACTGGTCATGATAAAGTATTGCCCACCCGAAGGCTGGGCCACGCGCCTGGCCGGACACCATCCCCCGATCCCCAAAGGAGCGACCGATGACCACCCTCCGTGAAATCGTGAAAGACCGCAGAGTTTATTCCATCGATGCCGGAAAGAGCGTGCTGGAGGCGGCGCGCTACATGATGGAACACAACATCGGAGCTTTGCCTGTGCTGCGCAACGGAGAGCTGGCCGGAATCTTCTCGGAGCGCGACATAATGAACCGGGTGGTGGCGGTGGGACGCACGCCTGGATCCACCGCGGTTGCGGAAGTGATGAGCGCCAACCCGCGCACGGTTCCCGCCGACGAAACGGTCGAGGAATGCCTGTTTATCATGCGCGAATTCGGATTCCGCCATTTGCCGATCGTGGAGGGCAAGGAACTGAAGGGATTGGTGTCGCTGCGCGATATTCTGATGCGCCAGGCTGCGGAGCATGAGCGCGAGTCGCGGCGAGCAGCGTCGTAGTGTGAGCGCAGGAATCCAAGACGAAACCTAAGCAAGTCAAAATCCCCACCCTTCGACTTCGCTCAGGGCAGGCTTTCTAGCAAAAGACGCGAGAAGTGGGGCACCCGCCAAGCGATCGCATCAGAGGATTTTCTATTCTCTGCGGCGCAGAATCAGTTCACCTTTTTCCGGGGGGAGTTCGAAGGGAATCTCGAAGATCGTTCCCTGGATCGGAACTCGCAACACGAAAGTTTCGCGCTTTTTCCAGCCGCTGATCCACCTGCTATTCGTGTTGAATAAGACCCATCCGCCGGCTTGCGGTTTTCCGGGGTCGAGGTGTGCTGGACGCAGGGTGTCTTTGGTGACGAACTCCAACAGCTCGGCGGCGTCTTTCTGAAAGGCGCGCGTGTAGGATTCTTTTGCGTCTTTCTGCTCGGGGTGCTTTTCAATTTCTCGGGCGGTCTCGTGATCCTGAGTGTCAGCGTCTTTCTGGATTTTTTCCGCGAATCCGTCTGGGTCGAGGGCGGGCTGGATGACCTTGAAGTGCCTCAGGAACTGCAGCGAAATGCCTTCAGTGGCGATATCGACAGAAGTCTGGCCACGATAGCGTATGTCGAGCAGCACGCCGAAAAACGGTTCGTGGCGGCGCCGGACTTTTTCCAGTTCCTGGGCGTCGAGCGCGAGCGTAATGCCGAGGTCGCCCGACCATAGTCCGTACCGGTACTTTCCGTCGTCGCCGCTGGAGAAGGTGCAGCCCGGACGTTGTTCGTCCCAGCGCACCGTAGTTGGTTTGGGTTTGTCTTTGCCCAGCGCAGCGGGGCTGGCACAGAGGTAAACGCAGAAAAGGCCAACAGCCGCCAGCTTTCGCGCGGACCAAAGTACCGGGCGACAGAGTGTGGGAGACCGGAACCTGCCCATGGCTTCAACCGGCGCTAGTTTACCGTGAGACTTACAGTGGCTGGGGTGGCTTCGTTGCTGGGCGCCACTCCTTGGGTGTCCGCGCCGGTCAGGGTGAAAACGTAGGTATTCTTGGGCGTGGCGCCGTTCAGGCCGGTGTTGGAGTTGTTGGTCGCGCAGGCGGGCATGAGCAGCAAACTCGCCGCAGACACCAGGAAGAGCGAGAGCACGCATAGGCACCGGCGGCGCCGGCCCGAAGTGGTCAGGGCGAGCGCGATCAATCCCAGTCCCGGTAAGGCCAACCACAAGACATTAAGGCGTGGGCCGTTTGTCCCGCCCAGCCGCGAACCATTGATCCCGTTGAGGCTTCCGAGAAACGAAGCGGGAGCCGGCGGCGGCGGGGTGTTTCCCGTGGTGGTGATGGTGAGGACGGAGGTGTAGGGCGGCTCCAGGCCGTTCGGCTGAGGTCCAACAGCAGCAGGGCTGAACGAACAGGAGGGAGCAGGCGTCGCAAGCGGCGTGATGGAACTGCAAGAGAGCGTGACAGTTCCAGAATACCCATTGATCGGGCTCACCGTAATGGTTGCTACGGCCGTGAAGCCAGCGTGGACGCTGGTGGGGAAAATAGCGGTGGTCACCGCCATCGTGTAATCCGGGGTTATCGACAAAACGGTCAAGGAAATGTTGGCCGTTTTTAGGGTACTCGGGGCGGGTCCGGTGCCGGTCACGGTGAGAGTATAAAAGCCGGCGGGGGCAAGGTCGCCGACGGTGATCGACATCGCAACTTGCTGCGGAGGAGTAGCCGTGGACGGGGGCGTGCATGTGGGCCCGTTCGTGACTAACGGGGACACGGTGCAACTGAGAGAAACATTGCCGGTAAAGCCATTCACGGCTCCGAGGTTTATGTAGGATTTTGAGTCCTGGCCAGCGTCGACGGCGGACGGGTAGGGCTCGGTCACCATCATGGTAAAGTCCTGCCCGAAAGCCAGGAGGGGCGATGCCAGAAGAGCCAGAAATAAGAACCGGTGCAGCAGGCGGACGGGAACGGCGATTCGGGATTTCAAGAAGCTGGATTTCAACATGAGCAGGTCTGGTCTCTTAACCTTCGATTCACAGGATAAAGTAAAGGGTGCCCGGCAGTTTCTCCAAGGATGAAACGAATTCTAAATAGTAACATCACGGGGTCGCCGCAGTCGCGGGAGGGCACTTCGCGACCATCCTTCGACTTCGCTCAGGGCAGGCTCCGGACGCAGGGGTAGACAGGGTAAAGCCAAAATCGGGAAAGGGACGTCGGAGAACGCGGAACTGGTTCTGGGGCGGGCGGCAGAACTTTGTCACTGCTCGTCTTGTTGCAGGAGTTCGGGCGAGGGGACGGTTCCGGTTTCGATTTGTTTCTGGTGTTCGCTGCGGCGTTCGTTGTCGATGCGAACTGCGGCTTCCAGTTCCTTCTGACCTTCCGCTTTGCGCCCGAGGCGTAAGAGAATCTGGCCACGCAAGTAGTGAACGTCGGTGCGATCAGGATCCAGTTTTCCGGCGGAGTCAATGGCCTGCAGCGCTTGCGAGTATTTTTCTTCCCTCTGGTAGACCTTGGCGAGCCCAACCTGCGAATTTAGCAGACGCGGATCGAGGCGCAGTGCATGGCGATAACTTTTCTCGGCGTCGGTATCCTGCTGCATCAGCGCATAGACATCGCCGAGTTCGTCGTAGTTCAGGGCCAAGTCTGGTTCAACGGCGGAATCTTTGAGGAACTCGTCGCGGGCGCGCTCGTAATCCTGCTTCTTCAAATAGGTGAGGCCAAGGTTGAAATGCACAAACGGCAGCCTGGAATCGGCCGCGGCGGCGGCCTGAAGGTCCTCTAATGCGAGGTCATACTGTTCGAGGTTCAAGTGCGCCTTGCCCATGAAGAGATGATATTCGGGCGAACCTTCTCCGACACGGACCAATTGCGCGGTTGCCCGTTCGTCGAGCTCCTTGCGGCCGGCGCGATGGGCAGCGATCGAGAGCACGTAGAGATAATTGAGTTGCGTGGACTCTCGTGCCCACAGCGGTTCGAGAGCGTCGGTGGCATCCGCCCAGCGCTCAGCAAAGAAATAGCACTGCCCGAGCAGATAGCGCGGCTGCAGCGCGTCCGGCTGCTCGCGGACGACCGATTCAAACGGAGGAATCGCCAGCAGGAATTCGTACTGGCGGTAGTACGCGAGGCCAATGTTGAGGCGAATTCCGGCCACCTGAGGCAGCAGGTGCTCGGCCTGGCGCAGCATTTCGAGCGCCTTGGTCCACTGCTTGCGACGCATGTAGACCACGCCTAAATTTGCGTATGCTGCCCCCGACTGCGGATCAAGCGCCAGAATCTGGCGAAAATCGTCCTCGGCTTCGTTCAGTCTGCCGTGATTCAGAGCGTCTTGTCCGTGCTGAAAAATCACAGCTGGCTTCTGCCTTGCTGCTGAAGGCGAAGCAGAGTTCTGCGTACTCGCTGGCGCCGTCGCGGCGGCGAGCAAAAGCACGCCCAGCAACGTGCTGCGAAACCCGTGGATGATTCGAATACTTGACACTGGATGTAGTCTTTGCTGTAGTGTCCGCCAGCATCCCCTCGAATTCAAGTGCGGGGATGCGTGGAAATCTGAGGGGGAATCGGAGGCTCGCGCTTCGGTTTTTATTGCCGCGGCTTTTGCCGCCGGAGTGCTGCGCGGGCTAAGGACAGGGCTAAGGGCTTTGATGGTCACCATCCGAGACGTTGCCAAGGAGAGTGGATTCTCCTCCACCACAGTTTCCATCGTCCTCAATAACGCTCCTCTGGCGCGTTACATTCCGGTCGTCACAAAGAAACGGATTGAGCGCGCCGCCGAGAAACTCGGCTACCGTCCGAACCAGTTCGCCCGCTCGTTGCGCAGCAAACGCAGCCACACTGTCGGAGTCATGGTGTTCGACATGACCGATCCGTTTTGCACGCTGGTGTTGCGGGGCATCGAAAACACGCTGTACCAGTCTTCGTATCTTCCCATCCTCACCGACGTGCACAACGAGCGCGCGCGGTTTGAGCGTTATCTTGAGCTTTTGCTCGACCGCCGAATCGAAGGGCTGATCGTTGTCGCGAACTGGCTGTTTCTCGATATCAATCTGCTCGGGGACCTGGAAAAAAGCAGCATCCCCACCATCATGATCGGCTGCGAGCTCAAGACCGACTCGATCAGCTCCGTCATCGTGGACAACGAAATCGGAGGCTATCTGGCGCTCGAGCATTTACAGTCCATGGGGCATCGCAAAATTGCCATCATCCGCGGGCCCAAGACTCTGGGTGACAGCTCGCCGCGCTGGCGTGGAATCCGCAACTGCGCCAAGGATTGCGGGCTGGAACTCGACCCGCGCTTGATTGTGGACCTGCCCGAATCGCGCGACTTTACCTCGAGTTTTGAGGCTGGACAGCGGCTGACGGAAGAGCTGATCAAACAAAAGAATTCTTTTACGGCGTTGCTGGCGTTTGACGACATGACTGCCTTCGGCGCGATCCGTGCGCTATCGAAGGCTGGCCTACGCGTGCCCGAGCACTGCTCGGTGATTGGATTCGACGACGTTGCTCCTTCTGCGCTCTACACGCCTTCGCTCACGACGGTTCGGCAGCCCTTGGAGTCCATGGGTGGGGCAGCGGTGGGGATTGTGGTGGAAGGCATCAACGGCGTGCTCGAGAAACGCGAAGTGGCCGCCGACCATCGCAAGGTGACGCCAGAACTGGTGGTGCGGGAATCTACTCGGAGTTTGCTGTAGGGGCGGGAAGGACGCTGGTGCAGGAGGGAACTCGATGAGGCCTGAGGACCCGAAGCAGACTGACAACGTTGACCATCGCAGGATCGAGGTTCGCTCGCGCTTTTTTCTTGACAGTGGATGGCTTGAAAAAGCACTATTCATACGTTTTAATAACCTGCTCGGAGGGTCTCACCTGCCTGCCGGTAGAAGTGTGCGTCCGAAATGAAAAAGCCGAACCGGCACGATTACCCCGATGCTTGTCAGTACCGTTGCGTCAGTGATGTCGCGTTGCGACTTTGGGTTAGGAGGATGTTGATGAATAGCGGAAAAGCAACTGGCAAGACCATACGAAATTTTCTTGTTCTTTGTATTGTTTTCCTCATCGCGGCTTGCGGCGCGCTTGCCCAGGCCGGCCGAGGCAGCATCAGCGGCCTAGTCACCGACCCAGGCGGGGCTGTGGTTCAAGGAGCCAAGGTGACCCTGCTGGATCCGGCAACCGGAGCGACGCAGCACACCGTCACCACCGGCGCGGGACTCTACACTTTCATCTCTCTGAACGCCGGCGTCTATAGGGTCACCGCCAGCCAGACGGGCTTTAAAAGCGTTGCGCAGGACAAAATCACCGTCAACCTCGATGCTGTGACTGAGGTCAACATCACTCTGCAAGTTGGCGCCGCCACGGAGACGGTCACGGTACACGAAGGAGTGGAATTGGTTGAGCCCAGCAACTCTACCGTCGGCACGCTGATTCCTGCGGAGGCGATCGACCGGGTGCCTCTGATCTCACGCAACATTTACGACCTCATCCAGTTGAGCGCGGGCGTGAATGCGGTCAATGGCTCGCCCAACTCGAGCGACTCGATGCAGTCCATTCAGAACATTTCCGTGGGCCGACCCGGGGTCGACGTCTCGGCTGACACAATCAACGGCTCGCTCGTCGGATCCGTTTACTACATGATCGATGGCGCCCCGATTGGCATTGCCGAGAACAACTCCGCTGCGATTATCCCCGCGATGAACATACCCGAGGATGGTGTGGAGGAGGTTCGCGTCGAGACGCAGAACACGCCGGCGTCTTACCTGAGCGGAGGGGCGGGCGTCATCAGCCTGGTCACAAAGTCGGGCACGAACAAGTTCCATGGCGATGTTTTTGGAGTATTCCGGCCCGACACACTGGCGGCGAACGACTATTTCAACAAGCTAAGCCAACTCCAGAACGGGCAGTCCAATACGCCACCTGAATTCCACCGTTATCAGGAAGGTGGCGCGATCGGCGGAGCCATCAAGAAAGACAAACTGTTCTTCTTCGGGGATTACGAAGACACGCAGCAGGTACAATTCGAGGGCCTCAAGACCTACTCGGTTCCCACAAGCGCCGAGAGGACCGGCGATTTCTCGCAGATGGGGTTTACTATCTACGATCCAACCCTGCCGGACGTGCAGGTTACGTGCCCGTCGGGAGCGACGCCCCCCTGCTTCCAGCGGCAGCCGTTTCCAGGCAACAAGATTCCCACCGCGAGCCTGAATCCAATCGGCTTGCTGTATCTATCGAACATGCCGAAATGCAACTACCCCAACCCGGCTACCTGCGATCAGGCGACCACGGATGTCAGTCCCAACTTCGCTCTGCCGGGACTAGACCCCTTCAAAGGGCACCGCTTCGATGCTCGTGTGGATTGGGTCGCGAGCGACAAGCAGCGCCTCTTCACCAGGTTTTCCTACGATAAATTGGCATTCTCTACCGCCAACGTCTTCCCACCCCCAGGATGGGATCCCGACTATGCCCTGAATCGCACCAACGGCCGCAATGCCCTAGTGGCTGACGACATAACCCTGAATTCCTCCACCGTTCTGAATTTGCGCTATTCGTTTACGCGCCATTACGAGAATCAGGGAGGGCCACCCGCGCTCTTGAGCACTGACATTACGAATCTGGGCACCGTGAACGGTGTACAAGCTGGGTTTCCGGCGTCGCTGGCTGCGCAAGAGGTCTTCAAGCAGCTGCCCTTCATCGTTTTTAACGATGTGGGCGGTGGCGTCGGTGGCACGGCCGACTACAACAACTTCGTCTACGCCAGCGAGAACAGCGACGCCAACGCGACCATCACCAAGATTTGGGGCAAGCACGAGATTTCAACCGGATTCGAATGGATGAAGCGCTACCTCAACGTCGGGCAGCCCCCGGCGCCGGCGGGATCTTACCTATTCGACGTCACGGCTACTGATCAGACCGTTGCCAGTTCGGCCGGTGGCAGCGATTACGCCTCCACACTCATCGGCATGGGAACAACTCCTGGCAACGAATCGAGTGATTATCCCAATTTCACGAAGGACGTCTTCGCTGCCGAATCCAACCCTTACTACGCTGCCTTTCTCGAGGATACGTATCACGTGACACCGAGATTAACCGTTACGGCCGGCCTGCGCTGGGACATCTTTGGCGGGCGCAACGAGCGCTTTAATCGCCAAGAGTACTTTAACCCCACTGTGAGCAACACCGTGAGCGGCGTCTCCTACACCGGCGCCGAGATCTATGTGAACAGCAGCAATCGATCGCCCAATACAACGAACATGCATGACTTTGGACCTCGGCTGGCTTTTGCTTACCAGCCGGTAACGCACCTGGTCATTCGCGCCGGCGCAGGCTTCTATTATGGGCCCAGCACCGAGCAAGTCGGAAGCGCCGGGTTAAACACCGATGGATTTTCATCGCAGACGACATGGAACGCCACCTGCTTTAACGAATACGGAGACACGGTTTTCAACAATACATCGTGCGGCAACCTAAACACGGGGAGTGCCTTGGACGTTTTCAACGGCCAGTATTCATTGAGCAATCCGTTTCCCGGTCCAAATGGAATTGTCCCGGTATTCACAGCCCCGCCCACTGGGTTAGCCAACAATTTGGGAATCACTTTGAGCACCGTCCTGCGCACGCAACGCACACCCACCACCTACAACTTCAACTTCGGTGTGGAGTACGAATTGCCGCACCAAGTGGTAGTGAGTGCCGCGTATGTTGGCAGCCGTGGACTCTTCATGCCTTTCGGCACGGTTGATCTGAACCAACTCGATCTGGGCACAATCGCCAAGTACGGCAATGGGCTCTGCATCACGCAGCAGGCGAGTTGCTCGGTGCCCAATATTTGGGAACCCATTCTGCCAGCGACCAACCAGTGGTTCGGTTCTGCCACGGTGCCAAAGTACGTGGCGCTGGAACAATATCCCCAGTTCGGCAATGGCAGCTATGGCAATGGCGTCGGCGTCCACGGCTATCCTGCGGGCGACTCAGAGTACAACTCCTTGCAGGCAAAAGTGCAAAAGAGGCTGACCGGCCACTTCACCACGCTGGCCACCTTTACGTGGTCGAAGCTCATTACCGACGATGGGAACCCTCCTCTTGGGTTCGTAGGTACGCACAACGGTGCGCCCCAGGATTGGAGAGATTTGGCATATGAACATTCGGTGAGCCCACAGGACCTGAAGTACTCGTTCACCGGGCAGGTGTCTTACGATTTGCCGGTGGGCAAAGGACAGGCAGTCAATCTGAACGGTGCAGGGAACGCAATTCTGGGCGGCTGGACGGTCAACGGAATAATCTACCTGAGTGACGGTGTTCCCATCGCCTCACCGGGTTCGGGAACACCGAACTCTCCCATCGCGCAGCGCGCGGACATGACCTGTAACCCGGCAAGCGGCGCTCCGCATACCGTAAACAACTGGTTCAACATCAATTGTTTTGCTCAGCCCGGAACCGAGAATGGTGGTACGGCGAACCCCTACATTCCGGGAACCGCGCCGGCCTACCTCGACAACATACGTACGAGGGGAGCGCGCGACTTGGACCTCTCGATTTACAAAACGTTCAAGCTCGGCGAAACGAAAGCACTTCGCTTCGATATCTCCGGCTACAACATGACCAACTTTGCGCAGTACGGATACCCAAGCGTGAACAGCGTCGTCGGTGTGGCCCAGCAGGGTCTCTCCTTCGGACTGATCACGGGTAATGTCAACACGCCGCGCCAGTTCCAGTTCGGAGCGCGGTTTACTTTCTAGACGGAATTGCTGCGATGAGAAAGATGCCGGTCTCGCAAGAGGCTGGCATTTGTTTTTGTTCAGGCCTTCGGCCTTCGGCCCTTCGGCTTCGCTCAGGGCAGGCTCTGAAGGGACAGCCGAGGCGGCGGTCGCTACATGAGCTAGAAGCTCGCCACAGCTTGCGGCGCCCTGACTGCTTCGAGCGCATGGTCCAAGTCCGCGATCAGGTCGTTGACATCTTCAATCCCTACGGAGAGGCGGATCATCTGCTCGGTCACGCCCATCTGGAGGCGATGCGCGACGTCAATCATGGCGTGCGAAGTCAACACCGGAATTGACACGAGCGACTCCACGCCTCCCAGGCTAGGTGCCAGAGTAAACAGCTGCATGGATTCGCTGGCCCGGCGGGCGTCCTCGCCTGAGCCTTTGACCTCGAACGTAACAATACCGCCGCCGCCGCTCATCTGTTGTTTGGCAATTTCGTATTGCGGATGGCTCGTCAGGAAAGGATAGTGCACGCGCCGCACCTTGGCGTGCTGCTGGAGAAACGTCGCTACCTGCAATGCGTTCTCGTTCTGCCGCGCGACCCGAACCGCCAGCGTCTTCAGTCCCCGTGCCAGCATCCAGGAAGCATGCGGGTCCATGCAGTTTCCGAGCGTGTTGCGCGTAGCGTGAATTTGTTCGATCAGATCGTTGCGTCCGGCCACTACCCCGCAGATCAGGTCGGTATGTCCGCTCAAGTATTTTGTTCCGGAATGCATGATCAGATCGATGCCATACTCGGCCGGATGCTGGTTGATGGGCGTGCCAAACGTGGCGTCAATCATGCTGATCAGCCCGTGCTGCCTGGCCAGGTCTGCAGCCGCTTTCAAGTCCACAACGCGCAGTGTCGGATTGGTTGGCGATTCCAGATACAACAGCTTTGTGTTCGGACGTATCGCGCGCCCGTGCTCTTCATAGGACGTTGTATCCACAAACGTAGTCTCGATGCCCAGCTTGGGTAGCCATTGCGTGAAGAATTTTGTCACTCCGCCATAAATATCGCGCTGGGCCACGATGTGGTCTCCTGATTTCAGCAGGGCCAGGATCGTCGTAGTGATGGCGCCCATCCCGGAGGCAAAGGTTAGCGCCGCGTCCACGCCCTCCAGTTCCGCGATTCGCTTCTCCGCGACGGTGTTCGTAGGATTCCCGTAGCGTGTGTAGAACTGGTCGGTGGGCGTTACGCGCAGTTGTTCTTCGTTGTCGGTGACTTCGAACGTCGACGTCTGAAAAATCGGCGTGGCTAGCGGACCGTTCTTCTTCTCGAGATCAACCCCGCCGCGTACGGCTTTCGTGTCTGTGCGATGTGCGTTGCGTTTCATGGATTCCTCGTTCCATCCAGATTAATTGCGCCCGAGCACTCCGGCAAGCGAAGGAATGCGTGCCGCACCGTTTATAATTCCCATTCACGAATCTCTGGTTATGGATCTCTACTCATGGATCTGGGTTTGAAAAACCGCGTTGCCCTGGTCGCGGCTTCCAGTCAGGGGATTGGCCGTGCCACTGCCGAGGCCTTCGCGGCCGAGGGCTGCCGCGTGGCCATGTGCGCCCGCAACCCGCAGACTTTGCAGGCGGCGGCAGATGTGATTCGAAAAGAATACAACATCGAGGTTCTGGCTGAAGCCTTCGACGTTACTGACGCGGCAGCAGTGGGCAGCTTTGTTGCCGCGGTCGCGCAGAAATTCGGCACTGTCGACATATGCGTTACCAACGCCGGTGGTCCACCCGCGAAAGGATTCCTCTCCGCCAGCCTCGAGGATTGGCAGCGCGCCCTCGAATTGAACTTTCTAAGTACGGTGTATTTCGCTCGCGAGGTGATCCCCCACATGCAGCGGCAACACTGGGGACGCATCATCACGCTTACTTCCATCACGACCAAGCAGCCCGTTCCCGATCTTGTGCTTTCGAACGCGGTTCGAGCCGCGGTAGTGGGACTGGTGAAGAGTCTGGCCAATGAATTCGGCAAGGACGGAATTTTGGTGAATAATGTCGGCCCTGGATTTACCGCGACGGACCGCCTGAAAGAGTTGGCTAAAACCAGGGCCGCGGCCAGCGGAAAAACCGAGCAGGAGTTGTTCGACGGCTGGGCTGCGGACGCACCGATGAAGCGGTTGGGCCAGCCGCGCGAAGTCGCAGAGACCATCGTGTGGCTCGCGTCCGAGCGCGCTTCCTACATCACCGGCCAGACGCTGCTGGTGGACGGCGGCATTTACAAAGGGTTGTGAGTTCCTCAGAAGCATCGAGATTGGAAATACTAGATTCGGTGACCCCATGAAGTCGATTGCTTCCCGGATGTCGGTGATGAGTGGCGAAGGCGCGCTGTCGGTGTTTGCTCGTGCCAAAGAATTGGAGAGACAGGGCCGGTCCATCATTCATCTGGAGCTCGGGGAGCCCGACTTCCATCCCGGAGCCTCAGTTATCGAGTGCGCCTCGAAGGCGTTGGCCGAGGGCAAAGACCGCTACTGCGCGGTTATTGGAGTTCCCGCGCTTCGCGAGGAAATTGCTGCCTATTTGCATCGCACGCGCAACCTCACCGTTTCGCCAGACAATATCGTGATCGCCCCCGGATGCAAAATCGCGTTGTTTATGGCGATGATGGCGCTGCTCGATCCGGGTGACGAAGTTCTCTATCCCGATCCCGGATTCCCGGGGTATTCCTCAATCACCCGCGGACTGGGCGCCGTCCCGATGCCCTTCGAACTGGCTGCTCGCAATCGCCTTCAGCCCGACCCGGCCGAGATCGTGTCCAAAATCACGGCTCGCACCCGCATGCTGATCACCAATGCACCCGGCAACCCCACTGGAACGGTTTACACGGACGACGTGCAGCGTGCTCTTGCCGAAATCGCGGTGCAACATGACCTGTGGGTTCTCTCCGACGAAATTTATGCGCGTATTATTTATGGCGGCGAATACAAATCCATGTTGCGCTATCCCGGCATGGAGGAACGAACTCTGATCATCGACGGATTCTCGAAGAGCTTTGCCATGACGGGCTGGCGTCTGGGATACGCGGTTGCACCGCCCGCGGTCGTGCCTGCGTTGGCACTGCTGGCCGTCAATACCTACACCTGCGTGGCGGAGTTCACGCAATACGCTGCCATCGATGCTCTGCGCGACCGGGAAGGCTCCACGCCCCGCATGGTTGCCGAGTTCGCTCGCCGCCGCGAGCAATTTGTGCGGGACCTCAACGGTGTGCCCGGATTCCGCTGCCAGCCGCCCGATGGCGCGTTCTATGCCTGGGTCGATATCACCGGCACGGGCCTGACTGCCGAAGAGATTTGCCAGATTCTGCTCGAAGACGCCGGTGTCGCGGCGATTCCTGGAGCCGCGTTCGGCGGTGCGGGCAAAGATTTTGTCCGCTTTTCGTTCGCGTCTTCGACCGCGACTTTGCACGAAGCCGTGGAACGCATCGTAAAAGTTTCTGCCGCATGGCAAGGGACGCCGGCGGGCAGGTGATCTATGGACCTCGAGGGACATCGATGAAATCAATTTCTGGATTCATATGCCGGTCGCTTTTTCTGGTGGCCGGCTTCGCGGTATTCTCAGCCGGGCAGGCTCGTCCGTTTCCCGGACCCGATCTCCAGCAGATTTACCAGCGGCTGCTCCCGCAGATTGAGAAAATTCCTGCGTTCGATCATCACGCGCATCCCGGATTCGCCGATGACCCTGACGTCGACGCCATGGCTGCTCCTCCTAACGCCAGCGAAGCTCTGCGTACGCGCGACGATAATCCCGAACTCGCCGCCGCTGCCAAGGCCATGTGGGGCTATCCCTATAACGATCTTTCTCCCGAGCACACCAAGTGGCTCCTCGCCAAGAAGGCTGAATTGAAGAAGCAATATCCTGGCCAATCTTATTTCAACATGGTTCTCGACAAGATCAATACTGAAAGCTCGGTCGCCAACCGCGCCATGATGGCCGACTACCTTGATCCCAAGCGCTTTCCCTGGGTATTCTTCGGCGATGCTTTCATGTGGCCGTTCAACAACGCGCGTGAGACGGCTCGCAATGGCGACGAAGGCGTCTACATCCCCCTGCAAGAGAAAATGCTTCGTCGCTGGATGCAACAGGAAAACGTCACCAAGCTTCCCGCCAACTTGGACGACTACCTGAAGTTCATCGCGAGTGTGCTCGCGACCAACAAAGAGAAAGGCAGCATCGCCATGAAGTTTGAAGTCGCCTATTTCCGGCCGACGACTTTCTCCGATCCCCCGCGGGCCCAAGCTGAAGACATTTATCAACGCTTCGTCGCGGGCGGAATTCCCACCGAAAAGGAATACCGATCTTTCCAGGATTTCCTTTTTCGCTACCTGGTTACTGAGTCCGGACGTCAGCATCTGCCGGTGCACATCCACACCGCCGTCGGTATCGGCGACTACTTCAATCTTTCCGCCAGCAACATCATGGGTCTGGAGAGCGTGCTTCGCGATCCGCGCTACAGCGGCACAACCTTTGTGATGATTCACGGCGGCTATCCGCTGGAGCGCGAAGCGATCTGGCTCGCAGCGATGAAAAATGTTTACTTTGACTCCTCCTTCGGCGAACTTGCCCAGTATCCTTCTGCATTTAAGGAAACTCTTAAGATGTGGCTGGAAACTTTCCCCGACAAAGTCACCTTCGGCACTGATTGTTTCCCCTACAATGACATCATGGGCGCCGAGGAAAGCTACTGGTTGGGAGCGGAGTCCGCTCGCATATCCCTGGCAGCGGCGCTGGCCGAGATGGTTTCCGAGGGAGAAATCAGCGAACCCCGCGCTCTCGAGCTCGCGCATGCTTATTTGCACGATACGGCCGTCAAGCTTTACGAAGGCCGGGTGCACTAGACATAGCGCGTGGCCGCGTGAACGTATCGGATTTATCGCGGCCCCAAAATAAGAATGGCGAAGACAACCATGACGAAGAGAAAACTGCCCTCCAAGACTTCTGCGCGTAACAAATCGAAGAGCACGACAGCGCTTTCAGGCACTGTGAAGAAGATGGCGACGAAGGCCGGGCTCCAGCACATCCCGTGGCACACCGTTGGGCTCGAAGACCTCAACCCGTTGCTGCAGCGGCAATTCGTAGTCGGGCAGGAGGTTATGCTGGCGCGCGTGCTTTTGAAGAAGGGATGTATTGTTCCCGAGCACAGCCACCACAATGAGCAGATCACTTACATCCTGCAAGGCGCGCTGAAGTTCTGGATCGATGGACGCGAGATTGTAGTCCACGCGGGTGAGGTGCTCACCATTCCGCCGAACATGCCGCATAAAGCGGAAGCGGTCGAGGATACAGTGGACCTCGATATTTTCAACCCGCCCCGCGCTGACTGGATCGACAAAACCGACCAGTATCTCCGAAAGAAATAGGAAGACGATTCTGTCCGGAAACTAATGCCACCACCAACACCCATCGAGCCCAAGACCGTCGACGCCGTGACCGCCAATGCAACCATGGCGGAATCGACACCAGCCAGGCAACCCGTTCCAGCCGGGTTCCGCTTTCGCTGTATCGGCTGCGGCGACCTCACTGACTCCGCCGTTCAGAATTTCCGCTGCTCGCGATGCGACGACTTGCTCGAGATTACAAATCCGAACTGGAGCCACACTCAGGGATCCTCGGGTCCCGCTGCCGCCGACTTGAAAGCCACATGGAAGCAACGTCGGGCGTCCCTTTCTCCTGTCGACCTGAGTGGTGTCTGGCGGTTCCGCGAACTTCTGCCAACGCTCGAGAATCTGCATCACGTCATTACTCTGCGCGAGGGCAACACTCCGTTGTACGACTTGCCGCAGTGCTCTCGGATGGTTGGCTTGCCACATCTCTTCGCCAAGCATCAAGGCATGAATCCGACCGGGTCTTTCAAAGACACAGGCATGACGGTGGCGGCTTCCTTCGCCCGTCAGGCTGGATTTCGCTGGGTTGCATGTGCCTCTACCGGCAACACTTCCGCGTCGATGGCTGCCTACGCCGCGCGGGGCGGCTTGCGCAGCCTGGTGCTGGTACCGGAAGGGAAAATTTCCTGGAGCAAGCTTTCGCAAGCTCTCGATTACGGTGCCGTCACTTGTCAGTTGCGCACAGACTTTGACGGCTGCCTGCGCTTACTGCAGGAACTGGTTTTGCGCATGCCCGTTTACCAGCTGAACTCCATCAACCCGTTTCGTCTGGAAGGCCAAAAGACTCTCGCTTTCGAATTGCTTGAGCAACTCGACTGGCAACCACCTGATCACATCATCGTGCCCGGCGGGAATCTCGGGAACAGTTCTGCCATTGGCAAGGCCTTGCTGGAGATGCATGATCTGGGTTTGATTTCGCGTTTGCCGAAACTGTCGATCATTCAGGCTGAAGGCGCGAATGCTTTGGTTCGAACGTTGCGCGAAGCCGGTGGAAAGCGTCTCATTACTGTGCAAGCTGAGACGGCTGCTACTGCCATTCGCATCGGCAATCCTGCTTCGTGGAAAAAAGCGATCCGCGTGCTGCAGGCTACCGGCGGGGCGTGTGAACAGGTGAGCGAGGCCGAGATCGCCCGAGCCAAGGCAGAAATCGGCGCCGAGGGCATTGGGTGCGAACCGGCTTCAGCGGTGACTCTGGCTGGTTTGAAGAAATTGCTGAAACAAGGTTTCGTCAAGCCTGGGGAATCGGTAGTCCTGGTGCTCACCGGACATCTGCTCAAAGATCCCGGCTTCACCATGGAATTTCACCGCGGCGAGCTGCTTCCTGCGACCGCTGAGAGTGGCCCCGAGATCTCGGAATTGCAGTCCTTGCGCCGTCCGCCCATCGTCCTCGATGCTACGCTCGACGCCGTGATCCGAACTCTTGAAGAGCAGGAAAAATCCAATCTCCAGGCGTAAAGGGACAATCGAAAGAAAAATTCTTAAGAGATTCGCTAAGGAACATGCCCAAGAAGAACAGCTCCCGGCGCCAAGCCTCTCTCCAGTTGGTTTTGCCAGCGACTTCGGCCAATTTGGGGCCGGCGTTCGACGCGGCGGCAATCGCCATGGATCTCTACATCCACCTAGACGCCCGTCCCGCCGATGAGTTCTCGATTTCTGCGACTGGCCGCGACCACGAAATCTGCGGCAAACTTGAAAACCATCTCATCTTCAACACGTACCGCCAGGTTCTCGAGGCCGAGAAAAAAGAAGTTATTCCGCTTTCTATGCGCATCCGCAACGACATTCCCATCGGGAAAGGATGTGGATCTTCCGCCGCCGCGCGTGTGGCCGGAATCGCGCTCGCCGTTCATTTCGGGCGCCTCGGCTGGGCGGACGCGCGCATCGTCGGCGAAGCCTCGCATCGCGAACACCATCCCGATAACGCTTCCGCGTGTTGGATGGGAGGGCTCACCGTGGCCCGCATGTGGCGCGAATCCGAGCCGCAGATTATTTCTTTGCGTCCGAAAGGGAAGTGGCCGCTGCTACTGGTCGTTCCCGACGCCAGTCTGGCGACCGAAGAAGCCCGCCGTGTGTTGCCGGCTCAGTACTCGCGCGCTGACGCTGTGGTAAACATCCAGAATTCCATGTTGTTGCTCGCCGCGCTCATGCAGGGGAATCCGCAACTGCTATCCACCGCGCTCGAAGACCGCATCCATCAGCCCTATCGCTCGCCGCTTTGTCCGCTGCTGCCCTGCCTGCAGCCGTTGAAAGGAAAGGACGGCTTTCTCGGTGCGGTGCTGAGCGGCGCCGGCCCTTCGGTATTGGTTTTTCTCGATCCGCGTACCGACGCGAAGAAGGCCCGCGCCGCCGTGACCGAGCGACTTCTGCGTTACGGCTTGTCGGCCGAGTTGTTTTCCACTTCGATTACTCTGCGCGGCGCTCGCCGGTCGTTCTCTTCGTCCTCAAAGTGAGGGAAGCGGTCCACGTTCGCGGAGAATCCGACTCGGTTCGAGTTCCTCAGTTGCCCGGACGGCTGGCTGGTGGCACGATTCCATTCAGGCGCAAGTACTCCACGATCTGGCCGTAGTGGTCGAACCCATGCCACGCTACAGTCGTGGCCAGGCCCAGGCGCGTCACTTTGTATTCGCCGAACGGGCTCTTGACGGTCCCCGTCAGGTTTTTTTCGTTGATGGTATTGATCGCCTTATGAACATATACGAAGGAATCGTTCAGGTATTTCAGAATGTCGGCCTTGGATGTGACCGAAGCCGGTCCGGATTCGTCGCCAATGTCCACCGGCGGCTTCTCTGAGAGAATCGCTGCTCCCAGTTCGTAGTTCACTGCGGCAATGTGCTTGATCTGCTCGCCGAATGTGCGGACGCCTTTGAACTCCCCGTTGCTCGGCGCAAAACCAAATTTATCTTCCGGCATGGCCTCGGCCGCTGGAACGAGGTCGTGCTCGAGATTCTTGACGGTGTTGCTCAAGACTTCCGTCACCGTTCGCGGCATTTCCTTCTTCGCCTGGGCAAAAGCGCCAGACGCCAGAATCAGGGTACAAATCACAGGACAGAAGATTGTCTTTATTATTTTTGTGTTTCTCATGATGCCCCCTGGTTATACAAATGAAGTGTGAATAGATCCCCGCGATATAAATTACTAATCCCTCATCACGACTGGCGCCATCTTCAACTCACCAGCCGCCAACCTGTGCCGTCGAATGCTAGCCAGCCCCACCAGCATAGCCAGCGCTGACCATGCCAGCGCAGCCGGAACTCCAACGCGTACGGCCAACGTTCCCCAAATCGCGCTGCCAACGGCCATTCCGCCCTGCAATACCAGCAGATACATGGAGAGTGCCCGCGCTCGCATCCAGGAGGGGCACATAGTCTGCGCCACAAAATTGAAGCACGCCAGGATGCCGATCCATCCTGCGCCCGCCGTAAACAATACCAGACAAAGCACCTCAAACACATGCACCTGTCCGGCTGCTGCCGTCATCGCGGCGAACAATACGGTCGATCCTGCCACCAGCCCATCTACGGAATAGCGCAGCCGCAGACGAGGCAGTACCGCCGCTCCAGACATTGCCCCCAGGCCAAAACACGTGAGCAGGAACCCATATCCTTGCGCTCCGTGCGGCTGGCAGATTACCGGAAGCAGCGCCAGCAGGGAAGTGGCTCCCACGCTGAATGCCGCCGTGCGGATCAGCACAGACCGCACTTGGGGGGCCCCGCGCACATAGCGAAATCCCTCCAGAATCACATCGCGTACACGCCGTGTGGCCAGCGGTTCATGCGGCGCTCGTTTCCAGCGCCACAGGAAAACGATCACGCCAAAAAAGGAAGCCGCGTTCAGTAAGAACGACCACCCCGACCCTGCCGCCGCAACTACGATTCCGCCCAGCGCCGGACCCACCGCGCGCGCCACGTTAAATCCCGCCGAGTTCAGCGCCACCGCCGAAGCATGCCGCTGTGGAGAGACTACCTCCGGGGTAATTGCCTGCCACGCCGGATCGTTCATCACCGCGCCCAGCCCCAGAAAAAAAGTAAACACCAGCAGCGTCCATGGGCTCACGACATGCCACAACGTGAGGCCGCCCAGCGCCGCGGCGGCCACGACCATCCAGCCCTGCGTAAACAGCAGAAGGCGCCGCCGGTCGACCATGTCGGCCAGCGCTCCAGCAGGGAGCACCACCAAGAACACAGGAATCGCTGATGCTCCCTGCACCAGGCTCACCATCAGTGGTGACGTTGTGAGCTGCGTCATCAGCCAGCCCGCGCCTACGTTCTGCATCCACGTTCCGGTGTAAGAAACTACGGCTGCAATCCACAGCGATCGAAACAGGGGCTCCCGCAGCGGCGCCCAAGCTGGGTCCGCCCGCCGGATCCCAACGGCCTCGTTTCCCGGAATTGCGATGTGATCGGCCACTCTCTGTGTTCCTCTGTGTCCCCTGTGTAGAGATTTTCCTCTTGTGCAGCCACTCACTGTCCGGAAGAATTCACCGCGCTGGAGGTCGCTCCAAACGGCCACTCCCGCCCCCTCCAAGCTCGAATCATGTAGATCGCCAATCCTGTGAGCAAAATGACGGCCGCGTATCGCACTTCCTTCCAGGCATTTACCCGATTGAATAAAATGAAGAGAAAACCCGCAATGGCCGCCAGGGCCGGCAAAGGATACAGCCACATGCGAAACGGCCTCGGCATGTTCGGCCGCGTACTTCGCAGCACAATCAACCCTACGGCCTGCACCAGAAACTGAATCAGGATGCGAATCACCACCAGCGCGGCAATCGCATCCTTTAGCCGTAGGAAGCAAAATGCCGCCGCCACCACTCCCAGGGCCAGCAGCGAAATATAGGGAAAGCGGTAGACCGGATGCACTCGGGCAAACGCGCGAAAATAGTTTCCGTCTTTCGCTGCCGCGTAAGGGACCCTTGAATACCCCAGCATCAAGGAAAACACTGAAGCGAATGCCGCGAACATCACCAGCCCTGTCACCAGCTTCGCCGCCCACGCTCCATAAATCCTTTGCATGAACAACGACACCACATACAGCCCGTTGTTGTTCTGTCCGGCCTGCGCCAACTCCCGCCACGGCACCACGGCCAGAATGCACGCGTTCATCACTATGTATAGACACGCAACCAGCAGAATAGAAAGCAAAAGCGCGCGCGGAATATTCCGTCCCGGATCTTTTACTTCGTCTCCCAGAAAGCAGACGTTGTAATAACCCCAATAATCGTAAGTCGCCACCAGCATCGCCCCGCCCAGCCCGGTAAAGAACGCGCGCGACAGCGTAAACGCACCCGGCGGAAAATCGAACACCCGCGCCAAGTTGAAGTGAGTGAGCCCGGCAAAGATGATCCATCCCATCGTGCCCATCACGCCCAGCCACAGCAGCTTCGAGAGTTTTCCGATCACCGAAATCCCCCGGTAAAGCAGCAGCATGGTAAGAAAGCAAATCGCCACCGCCACCGAAGTTCCCGGCGTCACGATCCATCCCACCTGCAGAGTTCCGGCCCATGGAATGTGCAAAGCCGCATTGTGCGCGAAGTAGACGGTATCGAGCATCGGCCAGTAATAGGCCGCATATCCGGCCAGCCCGATGCACCCTGTTGCAATCGATAACGGCGCCGAAAAAGAGAGTTGCCAGATGAACAGAAACGAAATCAGCCGCCCCATTTTCCGCGGCCCATAGATTTCGCGCAGATAGCGATACGATCCGCCCGATCCCGGCATCGCCGCGCCCAGTTCGGCCCACACCATCCCGTCGCACACCGCAAACAGCGCTCCCACGATCCAGCCGATCATGGCCTGGGGTCCGCCCATGTAGCTCAGCATGAGCGGCATGGTGATGAATGGCCCCACGCCAATCATGTCGATCATGTTGAGCGCAGTGGCGCTTCCCAGCCCCATCCCGCGGATGAGGCCAGGCGAACTCGCGGACGATTCTGTTGGAGATCCCATGCGAAGGTCGGATCAAGCACGAACGGACGGAACGGAACCGGAAACCGTGAACAGGTAACGACATGCCGGCGACCGGCAACGACAACTAGCTACTGCTTCGCACTCAGCAAATTCACGTACAGTCGCACCGCCCCCGGCACCCCCGCCGGCAGCTGGCGGAAGAACGCATATCCCGTGTAGATAAAAATCCCCTTCCCATAATTTGCTTTCAACAGCCCACCCTTTTGCGCATCTTCACCGGGATCATGACAGCTGAGAAGAGCTTCGAAATGCTCATCCCATGTGCTCATGAAATAGAGCCCGCGCTCCTGCACCCAGTCGTCAAAATCGCGCGCAGTAATGGTGTTGGGATAATGAAACACTTGATCCTGCGGCGCCAGAATCTCCACCGGAGCCTCCTCCACCGAAACCCGCGCCCGGCTTAGTTTCGCGGGGTACGGAGTGAAGTGTCCGCCATTAAAGTCGTCCACGCCGGCGTTGTATTGCACCACAAGCGTGCCACCCGCGGAAACGAAATCGAGCAGCCTCTTGTTATTCGCAACCACATCCTTCTGCGTGTCGTAGGCGCGAATCCCGAGCACGATCGTTCCGAATCTACTCAGATCTTCGCTGGCCAGCTTTTCCGCCGGAATTAAAGTTACGTCCATCCCTACCTGTGCCAACACTGTGGGGATATCATCTCCCGCTCCCATCACATAACCGATTTTCAAATCGTGCGGCACGAGCACGTCCACCATGCTCACCCGCTGCCGCGCCGGCTGATAATAATAAAAACTGCCCAGGTCTTCGCGTGTCACCAACGTGTAACCCTCGCCGTATTTCTCTCCCGCAACCTCGAGCACTGCCCGCAGCGTTGCCCTCCCTTCCTGCATACCCGCAGGGAACACTTTGAACTGCACTTCCTTCTTCTCTCCGCGATGAGCAAATTCGAGCGACTGTTCTGTCGGTTCAGACTTCCATCCCACCGGAAGTTCCAGCCGCAACACTCCGCGTTCGGATCGAGCCAGATTGCCCGTCACTCCCACCGTTACCGTCGAACTCGCGCCGTTGTGTGTGGAAATCACCTGCGTCCCCGGCTCCAGCATCACCGAAAATGCCGGCACCACCGCCAGCGGACGGGAGCGCTCTTTCCCTGCCTCGTCCACAAACGGCGTCACCACGAGGGCAGCGATACGATTTTCTACGTTCGCTTCGGAAGTCGAAGGTACCGCGTAAGTCACCCGCGCCCGCAACGCTGGCGGCGGAAACGGCAGCGTCGCATATTTCTCGTTGTCGATGTGATTGACGCTCTCGGTTTCGGGATCATCCCGGTGCCAGTACGGCCGGGTATAAGCGGCATCCTTCGGAACCCGCAGGCGAAAGGTCACGCGCAGTTCGTCCCCGGGTTTTATCGACTCCGGGCGAATTCTCTCGCTAATCGTGTTCCAACCAGCCGGGACTTCCAGCTTGAGCCCGTCCACCGTTAGCGGCAGCTTCGATCCATTGTGAAACTTCACCGCCACCAAGAACTCCTGACCTGGCGATACGGTCGTAAGCGCATCCGCTTCTCTTGGCACACGAGCATCGCGCCCGCCGTCCGGTTCGACTTCTGCCGTAAGGCTCGCGCCCAGCGCCAGATTTAGCGCTGTCTCGGCCTGCCGCTGCTTCTCTTCGAGGACACTAATTATGCTTCCATCACTCCCCGTGCCACCGGATCGCAAGATTGCGAGAACCCCATCGATTTCCCGAAGTGCCGCCATCAGAGGCGGTGCTGCAGCCGCGCCATCCTTAGTGCTCGTCGCTTCGGCAACGTCGGCAGCGATCTTCTTCAGTCCTTCCGGTATTCGCCGATCCATTACCCCAGCGATAATCAGCCGGTTAACCAAGCCAGGCATCGACGTATCGATCCCATCAAAAAAACTCTTCTCGTGCCCATCCTTATCCAGCTTGGCCGGCACGACCGAATCCACAAGCTTGTAAAACGTAAACCGGTCTCCGGGATCAATGGTCCAATTCGCCGCCCCCTGCGACATCTGATGACGCAGCCCCTGCATCGCGAACTGGATATAGCCCATGCCCAAATCCGCGTCGCGCTCGCCCGTATTCAACTTCAAAGTCCACTGATCCTCGGGACACGTCATGGCCCCAAACCCGCACACATTTCCGATGTAAAACTTCTTTGCCTGCCAGGGTTCGAGTCCTGCGGCAATCTGCTCCGGGAACCGCTTGGGATCGGCCGCCGCGCGAAACGCTTCCTTTGCCAGAATGCTCGAGGCCTGATGATGCCCGTGACCATCCCGCTCCGTCCCAGAAAACCGCGCCACCAGCACATCCGGACGGAACGTCCGAATCACTCGGACCACATCGGCCAGTGCCACATCGTGCCCACCCCACTTCTGGAACGTCTCCTCGGGCGATTTCGAAAATCCAAAGTCTGCCACACGCGAAAACCTCTCCTGCACGCCGTAGTACTGATCGGATGCCAGCAATTCCTCCGCCCGCAGCACTCCCAGCACGTCCGACAAGTTGCTGCCAATTTTGTTCTGGCCGCCTTCGCCGCGATTCAGTGTCATCAGCAGCGTGCTCACGCCACGCCCCCGCGCCTCGAGCGTCAGCATGCCGCCATCTTCATCATCGGGATGCGCCACCACCTGCATCAACCGCGCCGTGGTCCCCAGCCGCCGCAGCTCCAGCCGCAACCCCGCCGCGCCCTGATCCTGCGGCAGCTCCGCCGGAACCCCCGAGTAGGCAAAGCGCGGATCCACCAACTCGGCCGGGTTTGCAGGAACAGGAATTGCAGAAGAAGGTCGAGCGCCGGCCGGTTTCGCTTGGGCAGGCCTTGCGGGAGTTTGCGATACGCCCGCATTCTGCGACCCCATTGTTCCGCCCAGGCAAAGCAGGATGAGCAGAGGGTGAATCGATCTCTGAACAACGGAAGTGAAGGACTGAAGTTTAGAAGAATTGCGGCTCAAGGGATTCCGCGCCAGGCTGAAGGGTCCGGGATGTCTCACGCTACAAGGATGGGGCCTACCCACGCTCCGACGCAAATTCTTTCTAAAAAAGGCTTGTTAATTGGACGCGGTCGTCCGCGCAAAGTAACCCGACAGTCTCCGAAAAAGCAGAAAATCGAGAAATGGAAGCCGGAAGCCGACTCTCAAACATCGCACAAATCAACCGCCTCACGCAGCGAAGCCAGCGGATCGCGGCTCGGTACAAATTCATGCGCCACGTAGCCTTTAAACCCGGCGTCGGCGATTCCTCTCATCACTCCATCCCACCGAACTTCCTGCGTCCCATCCAGTTCATGCCGCCCCGGAACGCCTCCTGTGTGGAAATGGGCGATCCACCGGATGTTCTGTCGGATCGTATCGATCAGGTCGCCTTCCATAATCTGCATGTGGTAAATGTCGTATAGCAGCTTCACATTCGGCGAATTCACTTCCTCGACCACGCGAACTCCCCAGGCGGTGTGGTCACACATGTAATCATGATGGTCCCGCTTGCTGTTGAGCAATTCGATACAAATATTTACGCCGTGATCTTCCCCAATCTTCTTCACACGATTCAACCCGGCAATGGTGTTGCGCGCGCCTTCGTCGTCCGGCATGCCGCCGCGATTCCCGGAGAACGTGATCACGTTGGGCACGCCCGCCTTGGCGGCCAGCGGAATGTTCACGCGAAACGCCTGCTCAATCGCAGCATGATTCTCGATGCGATTCAGCGCCTTCCCAATCTCGCCGCCGCCGGCGTATCCCATGGTGCAGATCAGCCCATAGCGCCGCGGGATCTCATACTCCTCAACCTGCAGCAAATCCACGCCCTTCAGCCCGATCTTCGCCGCGTATTCGCACAACTGATCCAGCGGGATTTTCTCATAGCACCATCGGCTCACCGACTGGCGGATGCGTCCCTTGCGTGGAGTCACTGAGGTGTCAAAGCTCGCCATATGTGATGGGACCGCGATAGCTGCCATACCGGCAACCGAGGTTTTCAGCAGCGTCCGTCGAGTAAACTTAGACATAAAATGATGAGATTCTTTCCGAAATTGGCAACCGCCAACTGCCCCCGTGCAACCGCCCTAGCGCCCTTCCTTAAGCGTCGCCTGGCATGCGCTGGCGGCGGTCAGCACTTCACTGAACGCCGTCTCCTTCCGCAGATCCTTCAACAGGGGATCGTCCAGCAGCGCCGAATATGCGCAATAGTTCTGTTGCACCGCCGCTTTGAGCAGACGCAACGCCGGTTCCTTCTGCCCGCAATACGCCATGAGCGCTCCAATGCGGTACCACGCCTCCGCGTCCGGTTCAATCATTACCGAAGATTCTGATTCGCGCACGATCTTGTCAAAATCTGGAGGCCGTTGTGCCGCCGTGCAGGCAAGCATCAAGTCGCGGTGATAAGACGATGCCTTGCCCATACTACGCGCCGCTTCCCGCGCTTCCGGTATCCGACCCTCCGCCACATATATATACGGAGTCACCCAAGCTGCCCACTCTGACCCAGCGTCGAGATGCACAAAGTCGTTGGCGCGATCCGTTTTTCCTTCCCACAAAAATGCCCAGGCACACGAGCGGAAACTGAAATTTCCGGGATCGAGCTCTCGCGCCTTGTTGCACTCCCGCATCGCCTGATCCAGCATGCCCGCATAGCGTAAAACATAGCTCAGCGCGAAGTGAGCATCGGCGCTCTGCGGGCGCCGCCGCACCAGGTCGGTAGCAGCGTCATAGGCCCGCCCCAGTTCTCCTCGTTCCACCCGCGCCGTGATCAAATTGCTGGCCGCCATCACGCGGTTCGGGTCGAGCGACAACGCCCGCTCGTAGGCTGCATTCGACGCCTGAAATTGAGCTTCGCCTCCTCCGCCGTAAACCGAATCATAGTAACGGCGTTGCCCCAGCTCTTCCCAGGCCGGAGCATAGCTGGAATCGATTCCCACTGCCCACTCCAGCATCTTGATCGCTTCCTTGTTGGGCGCCGGATCGTGCGGCACGGCTACGCTGCGCAAATAAAGGTCATACGCCTGCTGATTCTTCGGTTGCGATGCAGTTTCCATCTCTCCGCTTGCCCCGCCGCCCAGCACCGGCAACAGGCCGTGCTGCACCAGCGTGCTCAGCTGCTGTCGCATTCCGATCAGGTCGTCCGTCTTGGCGGTGACGCTGTTCTCCCACAGCACACGATCGTTGGGCACATCCACGCACTCCAGCGTCACCGTGAGCTGGTCGCCCTGCTTCCTGAAGTTTCCGGTCAGCAGACGTCCCACCCGCAATTCCTGCCCAACTTTATGAGGATCGAGATCGAGCGCCACATACTTCCGGGTCACCGAAGAAGGCCGAACCTCGAGCGTGCGGGCATAGGTCAACACACTGGTCAGTTCGTCGGCCAACGCAAAACGCAAATAATCCACGGCAAAGTCGCCGTTCATGTTCTGCAGGGGGAGCACCGCAATCGCGTTGCGCTGCTCCGCGTTGGCCAGTTCGCGATGCTTCAGCCACCAAGCCCCCACTGCCGCCAGCACTGTCAGCAGCACGGCAGCCAAGCCCACAAGGATGTACAACTGCAGCCGGTTGCTCTGGCCGAACGTCTTGGTTCCGACCCTCAGCTTCGCGGAGTTGAGTCCGCTCCTCACCACTCCCGACTCGGTCTCCCGCTTCAGCAGCGTCAGATCCGAACGCATTTCCAGCGCTCCCTGGTAGCGTTGGGTGCGGTCTTTCTCCATCGCCTTGCCGACAATGCCCTCCAGCTCCATCGGTAATTTCGGATTCAGCTGCCGCGGCGGCACCGGCTTCTGATGCAGCACCGCATCCAGCGTGACTAGAGAATTATTTCCGGTAAACGGCTTCTTCCCGGTCGACATCTCATACATCACCACGCCAAACGAAAACAGGTCACTGCGCCCGTCGATGGTCTCTCCCCGCGCCTGTTCCGGTGACATATACACTGCTGTTCCGGGGATCACACCCACCGCTGTCAGCGAGTTGTCCGCGCCGGCATCATCGTCTGTTCCAAGGTTGTGGACCAGCTTGGCCAGCCCAAAGTCCAGCACTTTCACTTGTCCGCTGGGAGTCAGAAAAATGTTGGCGGGTTTAATATCCCGGTGCACGATCCCCTTGGCATGCGACGCGGCCAGCGCCTCGGCCACCTGAATGCTGATATCCAGTACCGGCTCCAGATCCATCGCCTGGCCGTTGATCCGCTGTTTCAGGCTCTGGCCCTCCAGCTTTTCCATCACGATGAACGGATGGCCGTTGTTTTCTTCAATGCCGTGGATGGTGCAGATATTAGGATGGTTTAACTGGGAGGCGGCCCGCGCTTCCCGCTCGAACCGTTCCAGCGCTTTGGGGTCGCCGGTGAGATTATCGGGGATGAATTTAAGGGCAACGTGCCGCCCCAGCTTGAGGTCTTCCGCCTCGTAGACCACACCCATACCACCGCCCCCAAGTTTGCCCAGGATGCGATAGTGGGAGACGGTCTGGCCGATCATGAGCGCATGCGCTCCAGCTCCGAGCGGTAATGTTAGGCTGTCGCTGGCATCCGGTCAACTCCCTTTCTTTTCCTGTAGTTTCAGCCAAACCGGTTCTGCCGACGCCGTAACCTTCTGCCCACTCGACCTCCGCGTCAATCGCTCTGAGGTCTCAGCGTTGAGGGCTTTCGGACCATCCGAAGGCTGCGGACGCCGCGCCAGCGCCTGAAAAAGGACAAGTTCCAGATCGGTAGAGCCCACGTCCTTCCGAGCGGTCACGCGCTGTCCGACTTTTCTTGCTCGGCGTTACTATGAAATCCACGACATGTCCACGCCAAATCGTCACATCGCTAAACCGGGAGCCCGCCCAGATCCGCAAAGTCCACCTACCCAGAGCCAACTTTCCGAGGAGGAATTGCGGCAGGCTATTCATCGTCGTGCGGAAGAAATCTACGAACGGAGCGGAAGAATTCCCGGTCGCGACCTGCACAACTGGGCCTTGGCCGAGGCTCAGATTCGCACAGAAACCTCCACTCACTCTGCCTGCAAACCTGCTGTAGTCGTCAAAGTGGAAGGTGTGCAATACATCGGCGAATACGACTCTGCTCTGGCCTCCGGCTATACGCCGGGTGAGTTCGTCGCCGGCGACCCCGTTCGGGTTCGCTTCGAAGACGGCAAGATGGTGGTTATCCGGCCCAATGGCCAGCTGCTCGAAACCACGATCATCAACAAGGCTGGCTGAAAACCCAAAACAGCCTCCGCAATTCAGACGTTACTCTGGGTTCTCTCCGCGTCCTCGTGGTGGGACCGATTTGAGGCGTCGGGTGCCCCATTTCTCGCGCGCTCTTTGCGCGAGAAGTGGGGTTTTTTCTCACTCCAAATAAAACGCGGCCGACGCTCCCACCCACTCCATGTTCTTGTTGTGATCCACACCCATCATCAGCCCCCGTCCCATGCGGATGATCGTCAGCACGGCCGTCAACTCTTCCAGCCACACATACATCACCCGCACCTCCGCCTTGGTCCCGCCAAACGGAGTCTCAATCACCGGCTCAAAATGCAGCCGCTCCTGCAAAATATAGTAGGGCCGCTTCTCCGCCGGAATCGCCGCAATGTCCTCTTTCGTCGGAGCGATCACCACTCCCAGCCCGGCAAACGAATACAACGGCTTCAACGCATAGTTCTCCAGATCGCGCGGAATCTCCGGCAGCCGGTCCAGAAACCACGTCTTCGGCACCGACTCATGTTTCAGGTAGGGAATCGAAAACTTGCTGATCCGGAAATACCAGTTAGGATGCCCCGCCCATTCAACATCCAGATCATCGCGCCAGTCGAACCCAAACTTCACGCCCTTGCGTTCCAGCTCATCCACGATCGTCCGGTTATAAATTCTCCGGATCGGAACCCCCTGTCCGTCGCGATCATAATAAAGGCGCGATCCCTCTTTCTTGATGTCGACGATATCGACGGTCCGCACCCCGAGCATCTTTTCAGTGAGCAAAAAATCCGGCAGCGTCTTCTGGCGTGTCGGGTCAATCTCCATCAAAATCACATTCTCCGGATCGCACGACCCCACAATCGCGCGCCGCAAAAGCTCGCGATAAGATTTTTCGTCGAGCCCGCTCAGAAAATACTTGAGCTCGCCGGAAGCCGAAAGCTGAGTCGGATCGGCCGAAGCCCGAAAGCCGGAGCCCGCAGCCCGTTCCCCCGCGTCCCGCATCCCATACACATCCAAATAAGCCTCCGCCAGGGGCCCCTGATACGCGTACAAAGAAGGGAAGGCCTGCAACTCCACCAGCTTGGGCTGTAGCTCGCCACGCGAATCGCGCACCAGCCCAAAATCCACCTGCACAAACATGGGATGATCCGGCTCATTGGGCACCTTGAACTCCGCCGGCACCGCCTCGTCCGATTTCGCCCGATACTCCGGATTCTCCACCAGCTGCCGGATCAATTCCTTCCCATCGCGAGCCATCCGCTCAATCAATTCCCTGGGAAAAAAACAAGGCGTCTCCGACAGCCGAAACGACACATGCGTCCCGGACAAGTCATCCACCAGCCGCAGGAATGCTTGATATTTTTCAGAAGTAAAGTTCTCGTTGAACTTCTTGCGCAGGGAAGGAATCATAACGGGATGTCTTAAAGATTAGCGGATCATTCTAAACGCCTTGTCGTCCTGAGCGCAGCAAAAACGCCCACCAAGTGGGCGTTTTGCGAAGTCGAAGGACCCCTATAACTACCAATCTCCCGAAAGCTGGCAAGGAGCTCTCTGCACGAACTCTTTCGTTACGCCTCCACCAGAAACTTCCCATCCGCCATAATCTGCTGGTCATCTACCCAGATATTGAATTTCCTGCCGACCACATCAATGTGCGTCGACGAATCCCACTCCGCGCCGGTATGCGCCCCATATGGGTTCCCAAACGCAATATGCACGCCAGGATATTTTTCGTCCTGCAAAATTTCCCCAATCACTTCCTTCAAATCAATGTTCGTCCCAATGGCGAACTCTCCGACCCGGTCGCTGTTCTCGTCGGTGTGCGTATATTTCCAGAAATCGTCTTCCAGTTCGCGATTCTCCGAGTGCGCCTCGGTGAGCCGGTTTTTCTCAACGCGCACGGTCAGCGGATGCGACTGCAAGTTTCCAAACTTCGCGCACAAATAATCTCCCACCACGCCGTCAATCACAAACGTCCCGTTCACTTCGCCTGGAGTCGTGAAGATTTCCCCACCCGGCAAATTCCCCCACTTTTCCGGGGTGATAATTCCGCTGGTCTTCAGCCACTTGTAATTCGGATTCAAATCCGCTGTCAGGTCCGTCCCCGCCGCAGTCCTCGCCCGTACCGTGTGGGCCTTGCGCACCATCGCAATCACCTTGGCGCTCAGCCGATCCACTTTCTGAAAGTCCGCCCGCATCCCCTCCAGCATGATCTGCCGGTTGATGTTCACCATGTGTGCGTGCCGGATCTTTTTCCGGTTCACTACGTTCGTCATCTGAATCCGCGATCGCAACTCGTTCGTCTGAGCCTGTACCGCAAAAATCGATACCTGGCTCGTCTCCAGATCCTCAAGAATCTCAGCCGGCATATCCGTCAACGGACGCGGCGCCAGATCTTCCAGCACCCACGCCCGGTAAGGCGCGCCCACCTTTTGAATTTCCTGTACCAGCGCAGACGCAATCTCGATCGTGGCCTCGTCGGTGATCACACAAACTTTTTCCGCAGGTTGCACGCGCAGGCAAACATTCACCGCATTACGAGCTCCCTGCGTGAATTCAGGATCAAATTCGACTTGGTTAACTTGGGTATCTTCAGCGCGGCGGGTGCCCCATCTTTGTCGCGGTTCTTGCGACAAAGTGGGGATTTTGACTTGGCTCACAGGAATGCTCATCCTACTTTTCTCGCGGCAGCCGGCTCTTCTTCCAACCCCGCTTCCGTCTCCTCCACTATGTAGTCGACCACTTTTTTCAAATCTCCGGTCTGCTCAAACACCCGCAGCTGGCGATCGGCGCCGCTGCCGTTCTTCAGAATTTCGTGAATGTAATTCAACTGCTCGCGAGAGTCCAGTTCGTCCACCACATCGTCCACAAATTCCAAATACTCATAAATCAGATCGCGCGCCGGCACTTCCGTCTGCTTGCCGAAATCGATCATCTTTCCATCCAGCCCGTAGCGCGAAGCCCTCCACTTGTTTTCCATGATCAGCGCGCGCCGGTACAGCCGGAACCCCTGGTTCGCAGTGTGCAGTTTATACAGCTTCGCCACCGTAGCCTGAATCAGCGCCGCGATCGCAATCGTCTCATCCGCCCGCATGGGAACATCGCACACCCGAAACTCGATCGTATTAAAAAATGGATGCGGCCGAATGTCCCACCAGATTTTCTTCGCATTGTCGATGCAGTTGGTCTTGATCAGAAGCTTTACAAAATTCTCGTACTCGCCCCAGCTGGGAAAATAATCCGGAATATTCGTTCGCGGAAACTTGTCAAACACCTTGCAGCGGTACGACTTCAGCCCCGTATTCATCCCCAGCCAGAACGGAGAATTCGTCGAGAGCGCCAGAATGTGCGGCAGAAAATACCGCGCATGATTCATCATGTGGATCGCCGTCTCGCGATCCTCAATCCCAATGTGCACGTGCAGCCCAAAAATCAGATTCGCTCGCGCCACCAGCTGCAAGTCTTCGACAATGTGCTTATAGCGGTCGTCCGGATAAATCTCCTGCCCCCGCCAGTCCGAAAACGGATGCGTCGCCACCGACGCCAACCGCAGCCCATTTTCCTTGGCCAGCCGCACAATATCCCGCCGCAGCATCTTCACTTCCGCCTTGGCGTCTTTGATGTTGTTGCAAATCCCAGTGCCCACCTCAATCACCGACTGGTGCATCTCTGCCTTGACGCGCTCCTGCAGCAACAGCTTTCCCTTCTGCAAAAGCTCCGCCTGAATATGCGACCGCAGCTCCCCGGTCGAGGGATCCACTGTCTGATATTCCTCTTCAATCCCGATCGTGAAAGTAGGAGGCATTGGACTCTAAACAATCCTTGTCATTCCGACGAGTGAGCGAAGCGAACAAGGAGGAATCCGCTCTTTGCCGGCACCACCACCGAAGGTGCCCCATTTCTCGCGTACTTTGCGAGAAGTGGGCAAAGTCAAGCCTTAACAGTATAACAACGCCGGGAGCTACTTATGCCTGATCAGCGACTTCAGTTACCTTCGTTCTGCGCAATCCGTGCCTTCACGATTTTCTTCACCAGCGCAGCCGGCAACGGCTCATCCAACGGAAAATGCAGCGTCCCCTTCGAAACCCGAAACTCTTTGAGCTCTTCCGTGAACCCATCGAGCACCGAGGCCCCCAACGGAAAGAAACTGCAATGATTGCTGAACGCCGCGATCGCCACCAACCCTCGCTTGTACTTGAAAGTCGGAATTCCGTAGCTGATCACCTCGGTGGTCTCCGCGGGCACAACCGACCGAATCACCGCCCGTACCTTCTTCAAAGTAGAGCGCGCCGGTTCCGGCACCGCCGCCAGATATTCGTCCACGTTCTTCGCGGGAAGTTTGCCCTTCTTCATATTCAGAATGTGCGGTGATGTGCGAACCGGAAGAACCATAAGGACAGTCCAAAGAGAAGAATCAACAACCCACTCATGCCAATGGAAAACACTGAAACAACGCTGCGCAGCCCGTGTCCGCGCGAGAATGCCCGAAAAAGCAATACCATAGCGCTTACCTCGCAGATCAGCGTCGCGGCGAGGCCGACCATCACCTGCGTCTCCACAACTCCGCCCGCCACCGCGGCCAATCCCGTCGCCTTGGTGTTCGCGATGCCAACGAACGCGTTAGCAAGGCCGATCATCACCGGGATCCACGGCACCCAAGCGAGCGCCACCCCCCAAAGGAATCGCCGCCGCTTTAGTTGATCCTCCATCTACTTCGTCCCTTTGCCCCGCTTCCGCGCTGCCACCCACTCCGGCTCACCCTTCTTCTCAGCCTTCGCAGCGCCAGCCCCCGCCAGAAATCCCGCCCACCGCAATTCCTTCACCACACTCTCCCCGCTCAGCGCCATCTTCACCGCCATCTCCGCGACAGCATTCACGATCCAGTCAAAATTCTCCTGACCCACCGACGTTATCTCCGCGTCCGGCGCCGGATTCAGAAAGTCAATCGCATACGGCACTCCTCCCTCCACCGCAAACTCCACCGTATTCAAGTCGTACCCCAGAGCCCGGCATAGCGACAAAGCGTCCTTCACCATGCGCTCCCGCAGCGGCTCGGACGACGGCGCTGGATTCCCTTTCACATACCGTTCATGATGCGGAGCCTTCGGGTCGTACTTCATGATGTGCACTTTTTCCTGCCCCACCACATAGCAGCGGTAATACTCCTCAAACTCCACCCCCCGCTGCAACGTCATGCACAGCCGCCCTGTCTGGTTGTAGTGATGAAAAAATTCCTCCGGATTATGTACGTGATACACATGCTTCCATCCGCCTCCGGAATAAGGCTTCAAAAACGCCGGGAAGCCGACGTATTCAAAAAGCTCCTGCCAGTTCAGCGGGAAAATCAAATTCCGCATCGACTGATCCGTCGTCCCCTCGGGATGCTTGTTATGTGGCAGAATCACCGTCGGCGGAATGGCCACGCCCATCTGATGCGCCAGCGCATAGTTGAAAAACTTATCGTCCGCCGTCCACCAGAACGGATTGTTCACCACAATCGTCCCGTGCAGCGCCGCATTCTTCAAATAAGCGCGATAAAACTCAATGTCCTGCGAAATCCGGTCAATGATCACGTCATACTTCTTCGGCTCATCCATCCGGATCCCGCCAATCTTCACAAACTCCGCTTCTACTCCCGCAACCTTCATCGAGTTAATCTTCTCGACCAAAGCCGGCGGAAACGTATTCTCCATCCCCAACAAAATCCCAATCTTCTTCACGACTCTCTCCTAGTTTGTCATCCTGAGCGAAGTAGTTGGTTCGCAAAGCGAACCGACTACGCAGTCGAAGGACCCCTAATAAGTTCCCCGGAACCTCCGTCGCCGCAAGGCATTCTCCCCGCTAGCCCCGACGACTACCGCCTGCCCTAAAAATACTTCCCCGCCATCCTCTGCCACAACGGCCAGTCATGCTTCGAGTTATCCCCGTAAATATCCAGCCAGTGCGGAATCGCCTTGCCATTCAAAATCGCCGAAAACTTCACGTTCTGATCCAGACAAATGTCCCAATCCGCCGATCCCAACACAATCTTCATCTGCCGGTACCGACTCAAGAACCAGTCATCATGCATGTTAGGCAAATAGTCCGGAGGATTATTGAAATAGCAATCGTCGTCGTAATACCCATCCAGAAACCGGTGAATATCGAATGCCCCGCTCATGCTCACGCAGTGCGTCACGACATCGGGATGCTTCAACGCAAAGTTCACCGCGTGATATCCGCCAAAGCTGCATCCCGTCACCGCCAGCCGCGGCGTCTGATTCTTCCACCGCACAAACGGCAAAAACTCATGCAGAATGTAGCGCTCATACTGCAAATGCCGCATCACCCGCACGCGCGGATGCACACCCTTGTTGTACCAGCTCTCCGTATCCACGGCATCCGGGCAAAACACCTGCAGCTCGCCGCGCTCAATCTTCGGCGCCAGCACGCCAATCATTCCGCGGTCTTCATACTCAAAGAACCTTCCCATCGAAGTCGGGAACACCAGAATCGGCGTGCCCGCATGCCCGAACACCAGCGCCTCCATGTCGCGCTGCAGTTCCTGGCTGTATGCCTTGTGATATTCGCGATTCATGATGACATGATAAAGAGAGAGGTTCGCTCGCAATGCCGTCGTAGAGGCGTTGCTCGCAACGCCTCCGTCGCAGACGAAGTATCTTACCCGATGACAGGGTGAATGGCCTACTCGACCTAGGTGAGCGTGTACTGCAACACCACCTGCATCTCGCCGTCACCCGGCACTCCGGCGTGGCTCATGTTGAATACCAGGTAGTCGCCAGCATTCAGTATCAGAGATCGCGCCATGGAAACGTGTCTGGATGTTGACGAGGCGGTTCCGTCTGCAGGCACAAAGGTCTTCAGGATGACGCTGTAGAAAATGTTCTGCAGAAGGTAGCCGTCGTCGCCCACGTTGAGGTTGTTGGGGTTGTGAATATGGGTCGTGCCGAAATTAGGACTCTGCGGCGACTCAAAGCTGGCGCCGGGATCCCCCTTGTAGAACTTCGGACGCCCTCCCGGCGAAACCGCCGCCCGGCACAGTATTTCGGTGAATCCAGGATTCGCCGGTAGTGCGGTAATCATGAACGCCACGTCGATGTCGACCGCGCTCACCACCATATTGCTGGTCACTTCAAAATAAACGTCCGCACCGTTGTCATTTAAGTTCGTAACCTCCCAGCCGAAGCTCGCGAAACTCGGCCCGGTCGAAGTCGCCGCAGCCGCTGCCGGCGAATCCAGCCCGGTGATCGTCCCAGTGACCGCTCCCGCCAACCCGGCCATCGCCAAACCTCTGCCAACAAAACTACGTCGATCCGCTTTCATCGCGTTGTCCTCGTACACCCCTGAACACGAACCCGGTTGGAAAGTTGTAGCAGAGCTTGAGGCAGAACGCTGCAGAGGAACATGGGACGTTTTGCACAACCGCGGAAGATCGGCCTTTCCAGGGCCGCGTCAGCCTGTCCAAGACAGGGCGGGCTTCAGCCCCTGAGGTGCTATCCCTTCAAATACGGCAGCAACTCCTTAAAAGCCGCCGACCCCGACGAGCGCATCAATTCATAGATCATCATTTCCGTCGACGAAATCACCGCCCCCGCCGCTCGCATCCGATCCAGCCCAATTTTCCAGTTCCACTCCGTCCGCGAACTGACGGCGTCCGAAGCCACGTGCACCAAATAGCCCTCGCGCAGCCCTGCCAGCGCCGTCTGCGTTACGCAGATGTGGCTCTCCATGCCGCACAGCAGCAGCGTATTGCGCTGCCCCGGCAGCCGCTTGAGCAGCGAACAAAAAATCTCGCTGCCGAAGCAAGAGAAAAGCTGCTTGTCGATGGCCTCGATCCCGGGATGCACCGAGGCGAGCAGGGAACTGACCTCCGGAACCGTCCCGCCCAGTCCCTTCGCGTATTGCGTGCTCACCATCGCTGGAATCTTCAGAACCCCGGCTGCCCGGATCAGCAACTGCGAATTCCGCACCAGCTGTTCCTTGTGAAAGATCGGCGCCAGCAGTCTCTCCTGGATATCGATCACCAGCAGCGCGCACTTCTCGGCCTCCAGCGGCCGTCGCGCGATTTCCGCATAATCAGCGGGAGTAGCAGAAAGATTCTCGAAAGTCGTTGCCATGCCGCCTCCTCACGTTCTCAAACACCTTCGTAGTGAACCCACACTTCCCGCCGCTATTCCCAGTTTATGTTGACCGCACTTCCTCCCGCACCATAAAATCGATTGCAGGCGACAAAAAACTGCCCCCTCGTTCAACGGCTAGGACACCTGCCTCTGGAGCAGGTTATCGGGGTTCGAATCCCTGGGGGGCAGCCAAATCGTTTCCAGCAAGCGCTCTCCCTCCAACTCATTTCCACATTGTTGTGCCCGAGATGCGCACGAGTCTGCGAGAGCCCGCCAGTAAAGCCACCTCCGTTTCCTGATAACCTCAAGTCATCCGTTTCATACATTCCAGGAGAATCGAAGTCCTTGCCACCGATCATCAATGCCCAGGGAATCACCAAAGCCTTCGGAGCCGATCCGCTATTTCAAGATGTCTCCTTCACAGTTTCTGAGGGCGACCGGATCGGTCTCATCGGTCCGAACGGCTCCGGAAAATCGACTCTCCTTCGCATCCTCGCAGGGACTATCAGCCCTGACTCCGGTGAGTTAGCCGTCCGCAAGCGCCTGCGTTTCAGCTTCGTCGAGCAGGACTCACAATTCGATTCCGGCGAAACCGTCCGCTCCGTGATCCAGGACGCAATGGCGAATGCCTCGCTCCCCGACTCCGAGCGCGGCACTCGCTTCGCCGAAACCCTGGGCCGAGCCGGATTCGAAGATCTCGATGCCGAAGCCAGCAAGCTCTCCGGAGGCTGGCAGAAGCGCCTCGCGATCGCCCAGGCTCTGGTTCAGGCCCCCGATGTCCTGCTGCTGGATGAGCCCACAAATCATCTCGACCTCGCCGGCATCGAGTGGCTCGAAGATCTGCTGCAACAGGCCGAATTCGCCTGCGTAGTCGTCAGCCACGACCGCTACTTCCTCGAGAGTGTCGCCACCGAAATGGTGGAACTCAGCCGTGTCTATCCCGACGGCGTCTTGCGTGTGCGCGGAAATTACACCCGGTTTCTCGAAAAGAAAGAAGAATTCTTGCACGCGCAATCGAAACGCCACGAAGCCCTGGAAAACCTCGTCCACAACGAAATCGAGTGGCTCCGACGCGGCGCCAAAGCCCGCACCAGAAAATCCAAGGCCCGCATCGGCAAAGCCAACGACTTGATGGGCGAGCTCGCCGACCTCAACACGAGAACCCGCACCGCAACCGCGCAACTGGATTTCTCCGCCACCGATCGCCAGACCAAACGCCTGATCGAGTTGGAAAGTATCGGCTACGAAATCGGCAACCGCACCCTCTTAGACGGCCTGAGCTTTGTCGTCACCGCCGGACGAAGAGTCGGCCTGGTCGGCCCGAACGGCAGCGGCAAAACCACCTTGCTCCGCCTGCTGCGCGGCGAGTTGACCCCAACCACCGGCTCCATCCGCCGCGCCGACTGGCTACGCGTCGTCTACTTCGACCAGAAACGCGAGCTCGATCCCAAATCAACCCTTCGCCGCGCCCTGGCTCCGGAAGGCGATTCCGTCATCTATCAGGATCGCGTAATTCACGTGGCCTCGTGGGCGGCAAGATTCCTATTCACCGGCGAGCAACTCAATCAGCCCGTCGGCCGCCTCTCCGGAGGCGAGCGCGCCCGTGTCCTGATCGCTCAACTCATGCTTCAGCCCGCCGACCTTCTCCTGCTCGACGAGCCCACCAACGACCTCGATATCCCCACGCTCGAAATTCTCGAGGAGAGCCTGCTCGAATTTCGTGGCTCCCTGGTGCTGGTCACGCACGACCGTTACATGCTCGATCGCGTATCCACCATCGTTCTGGGCCTAGACGGCGCCGGCAGCGCGGAAACTTTCGCCGACTACCGCCAGTGGGAGATTTGGCAAGCCGACCGCGAGAAGTCCGTCTCTGCCTCCGCGAAGGAATCGGATATGAAATCCGGGAAAGAATCCGAAAAGCCTCGCAGCAACGGCAGCCAGGTTCCAGGCACCACGGCCGCCGCCGCACCCGCCCGAAAGAAGCTTGCCTACCTGGAAGCCCGTGAATACGCCACCATGGAGGACCGCGTCGCGAAAGCGGAAGAAATCCTCCAAGCCAAACGTGTCCAACTCGAAGACCCGGCAATCGCCAGCGACGGCCCGCGCCTCCTGACCGCCCACGCCGAACTGGAAGCCGCGCAGAACACAGTAGACAATCTCTACGCCCGCTGGGCCGAACTAGAAAAAAAGAAAGACTGAGTGAGTGTTCCCAGCGTCCAGAGTCCAGTCTCCACAAACTAGCCCCTAATCCCTGGCCCCTGCCCACTGCTCTCGCATCCCCACCGAGTTTGCACTAGAATCGCCTGCGTGCAAGCCGCGAACCCATGACCTCCGTACGAATCGACAAGTGGCTCTGGGCCGCCAGATTCTTCAAGACCCGCTCCTTGGCCGCGCGAGCCTGCGACCTCGGCAGAGTTCAATCCAACGGCCAGCCCGCCAAGCCCGCGCGCGAAGTCCGCATTGGCGATATGGTGCGAGTCACTAACGACGGCGGCGAGTTCAACGTGGAAGTTCTGCTGCTCAGCGAAGTGCGCGGTCCAGCGTCGGTTGCCCAAACCCTCTACCGCGAGACCGAAGCCAGCCGCGATCTTCGCATGAAAGTAGCCGCCGAGCGTAAAGCCATGAAGCAGTTCGAAGAGTTACCCGCAGGCCGGCCATCCAAACGCGATCGCCGCCGAATCATCCAGTTCCGCGGCCGAAGCTAACGCCGGTCGAATCAACATGGCCGGATCCCATTTGCAGGTCGGGTGCCCCATTTCTCGCGTCTTTTGCGAGAAGTGGGGATTTCTCCGCCAATGTGCGATTCCAATGGAGATCTGTTCGAACCCTTGTCATCCCGAACTTCCGCGTTTTTCATCGCGGCGGAGGGGCCTGTCCTGAGCTAAGCCGAAGGAATCTCGGTCTCTACGACAGTGGAGCGCCAGCCAAGAAGCGCCCTTGAGCGGAAGCTGAAGGGGAGGCTCTGCTATCCCCCTAGGCATTCTTGCGCGCAAAACAAAACGCCCCAGACTCGTTAGAGTCACGGGACGTATGTTGATCAGCCCTCCCCCAAGTGCTGCTCAATCAGGAGAGTACCGTAACCCCCTATTCCGGTAAATGGCTCGTCCGTGCCATCCCCCACCACTAACAGGCCAACCCCCGTAACCGCCTGCCTCTCAGAACGTGAACTTCGCGCCCAACTGTATCTGCCGCGCCCCCGTCGTCCCATCGTTCTGTCCCACCTGCGACAACGAACCAGCGCAGCTCCAGCCGATCAAAAATGGAGCTTCATCGCAAACTGCAATTGCCTCGCCCCGGTTGTGCCATCATTGCGGCCAACTTCGGCCGTTGACTGCCCAAAAGTCGAACCGTCGTTGATGAAATTGTCGGGCTGTTGGAAGTTCGGATGGTTGAGAATGTTGTAATACTCGGAGCGGAATTCCAATCTCATACGCTCCGAAAGCTTTGTGTTCTTTCCGATGACCATATCAAAGTTCTTATACGAAGGGCCATAGAAAGTGTTGCGCTGCACGTTCCCCGGACCGCCGAATAGCGGAAACGTGAAACGGCCATCATTCGGCCCCGTTTGAGTGATTGGTGTTGTCACTGGAACAACTGTCGGACTCGCGCTGTAGTCGGCCCTCTGGGTCGCGCCCGTGCCATCGCTGTCAACCCCGTTCTCGAAGATTTCGAAAGGGAACCCACTTTGGAATGTACCGATCCCCGACCATGACCATCCTTCGAGAGCCCTGCCGACAAAACCGTTGCTGAGATGACTCTTGCCGCGGCCAAAAGGCAACTCGGCAACGTAGTTGAACACTAAACGGTTGCGGACATCGTACGACGAATTTCCCCTTTCGCGGCCAAGGTAGAACGAGTTAGCCGGGAAGACTGTCTGGTTCTGTTGTGGCAGGAAGGCATCGCTGGCGTCATCGATCGCATGTGCCCAGGTATAGTTCACCTGCATCGACATACCGTGATTGAACTGCCGGGTCAGTGTTGTCTGCAGCCCGTTGTTATTCGAGCTTGCGACGCTGGATACCTCATTGGAGTGAAACGCCGCATTATTCTGAACGGCGTCGAATGGAAGGATCGCCGGAACGCCATACAACGTCGGGTAATCGGCTCCAATGTAGAGATTTGAACCTTGAACGGTTTCTTGCTGGGGGCTTGCAGTCGGAGAATCATAGCAGCCGTATTTATTTGGTGCGCTGCAAAATGTTCTCAACTTCGCCACCAGCGCCGGGATCGGAGCATTCCCGTCAACCACGCGTAATAGGCGGTGAGCCGTGTTGCCCACGTAGTTGAGTTCAAGAGTGAAATGCCCTGGCAGCTGACGCTGGATACCGAAGTTCCACTGCCCCACATAGGGAACGTGGAAGTCTGGATTAATCGTTGCCGGAAATGCGAAGGAGAACTGTGGCAGCGTAAAGCCGGGAGCAGGCTGTGTTCCCGGAATAGAAATATTGGAGATCTGGTCGTTGCTGGCAGGCCCCGTGTAGGCAGGATTCCCAAGGGTATCAAAGTACGCGTTATTCACATAAGGCAGCGAAAACGGCGGGTTCGCTCGTGTGTCGCCGGTGAGGTTGAAGAATTGGCGGTCGCGAAACAAGCCGTAGCCGGCACGGATGGACGACTTTCCGTCTCTGAACGGATCCCAGGCAAACCCGATCCGGGGTTCAAACCCATGCACATCGTTGGCATACAGCGGATTCGTCCCGCCGCGCGTAACTTGGACAAATGTAATCGGCGCCGGGCCAGATAGCGCAGCCGGCGTCGCGCTGGTGAGTTGATCGTTCACCACCCAGGGAACCCCATCCCATTCGTAGCGAAGGCCGTAGTTCAACGTGAAGTTTGAAGTGAGCTTGAACTGATCCTGAAAGAATCCGAACATGTCGCGCTCGCGGAAACCCCGCTCGTCGCTGGAAATGCGGGTCCCGCCCGTGTTAAACAGTTGCGTTTGAGATTCGCTGAAAACTCCGCCCAACAGTCCCCAGACCGCATCCTGAACCGTGCCGTTGTTAAATGAAGCCGTGCTCGCGCTCAGCGCGGACGTGCCAGTATTACCGAAAATGCCGAAATTAGGAGTCGGACGCGTGCTGAAATCATCGTAATCGTTCGAGTAGCTGTCTCCCCACTCGAAGCCAAATTTCAAGGTGTGGCGTCCTTTGATCCAGGTGAGATTATCTCCAACGTTGTAGGTTCCGAAGGGGCGATCTTGTCCGTCGCTGTCGCCCAGGCCAACGCAACCGACCTGTGTAAAGCCCGGAAGCGCCCAGTCACGGCCGCGGCCGAAGGGATCAAGGCCCGCGAGACTCAAGCCATCGATTGTGCTGAATCCGTTGCACACGTAGTTTTGAAACGACCGGTTCGCGCTGGCGTAGACATCGCTTTGCAGAGTCGTGGTTATTGTGGTGGTAAGGTGCAGGTTAAGGCTCTGCGTAAGCGAGGTGAAGGACTGTCCTCCAATCCCCGGCAGTACATTCGAGGATCCGCCATTGTCTTTGTCGTCATTTGCGAGGTAGCGCACGCTCAGGGCGTTCTTCGGAGTAATCGTGTAGTCGACCTTCGCAGTGTAATTGCTGGCATTGAAAAGGTCCGTGTCCCCGAAAAAGTACTGCGATGAAATTCCTTGGATCTGGGCCGGAGCATTCGGCTGCGCTGCAGGATAGAAATTCAGAATTTTCTGGGTCTGGGGATCGAGCGCAAGACCGAAGGCGTTGTTCGGAGAACCGGGCGTACTCACGTCGATACTGACCGGCCCGGCCGTCGGATCGGTATACGTAAAAATGCCCGTCTTGAAAGCTGCATCCGGGACTATCGCCTGAGTCGTTGTCGCCGTGGCGAATCGATTGCCTTCATAGTTGAAAAAGAAGAAAAGCTTGTTCTTGATTACCGGACCCCCGATAGAGGCTCCGAACGTATTGCGAACATAGGGGCTCTGCGGGCCCGTCGATGGGGTGTTAAAGAACCCCCGCGCGCCCAGCGCGTTCCAGCGGCCGAAGTAGTACACGTCGCCGTGGAGATCGTTCGATCCGCTACGCGTGATGATGTCGATCACTGCGCTGGAGTTTCTACCAAACTCGGGAAGATAATTACTCGTGATCACCCGAAATTCCTGTGTGGCGTCGGGGTTCAACGTCACGAGTCCGGTCCCGGGGACACCGGGATCATTATTGCTGGTCCCGTCCAGTTCGAAGTTATTGTTGCGCTCCCGACCCCCGTTAACAGAAAAGCCGCCGAGTGAGGAGTTAGTTTGTGTAGTTCCAGGCGTCAGGAGAATCAACTGGTAAGGGTCTCGAAGAATTAACGGAAGCGCCTCCATCTGCTTTTCGTCCACTACGTTGCTGACCTGGGCATCCGTGGTGTTGATTGGGGCGATACTAGTGTCTTCCACCGTGACTTGTTCCTGGTTGGAGCCGACCTCCAACCTGGTATTGAGAGTGAGCGCCTGGTCCACTGTGAGCGTCACCGCGGCAAACCTCACGGTACGGAAGCCGGCTTTCTCGATCGTCAGGTTGTAGAGTCCAGCCACAAGCTCCGTGAGTGTGTAGACTCCGGAGGCTCCGGTCTGCACGCTGCGCGCAATGTCGGTCGCGGTGTTGGTGGCGGTCACGGTCGCATTTTGCACCAACGCTCCGGTTGTGTCGGTGACAGTTCCGTTGACCGACGCGGTCTGCGCTCCTGCAGTGCGCACCAGAACCAGCGTCAAACTCGTGGCTACAGCGAACAGGACCAGTCTTCGCAGCATCTTAAACTCCTCGCCTTTTGTTCTAGTCTCAACCGCCCCCAGTGTTGGCAGGCTTTGGTGTTCCTCTGCGCAGAGCAAACATTGCGCCATGAAACAATTGCTGATAACACCGAATGTTTTCAATGCTATGGATCACTGTTTACGTTGTCTAGTATGCAAAGGTGTATCCCGTGACGCCGGTAACCTACGAAAATCGGTAGAACTCGTCATAGTGTTTCGCCGGACCGCTCCATCTCGCCCCACACCACCGACTGCGGTACACTGGCGGGCCACTGATTCGCGAACAACGTACTCACGCAACCTGTTCAAGCAACCTGGTCACGCCAACCATCCCTATGCCACCATCGAGCCCCGCAGCGTCCGAGCCCATCAGATCGACCGCGGCGTCCTCTATCGATCGTCTCCTCAGTCTCCTCGAAGCCGCTAAGCTTCAACTCGGACCGGGCGCGGCTAGATCTCTCGAAAAGCTGCTGGCGCAGCTTTCCCAGAAGAAGTTCGGCGACCCGGCAGCGCTCATCCGCTTTCATGAGGTGCTGCTCTTTTTCCGCGCATTCCCACCTGGCGCGTCACTGATACCCAAGCTGGAAAATCTGCTCAACACCTTCCACGAGCGCGTCGATCACATTCGCCGCCTCGGTGCGGATATGTCTGCATTCGACGATTTCGACACTTCGGGGATCGCGGGCACCGTCATGCAGGACGCGCTTAGCTTCGACGCGGTGCGCTGGCTCGCCCGCCGCATCCCGCGGCAAATTGAAATCGCCTGGGACGACTACCTCGACGACTCACAAAACGAGCGTGCGCTCGCTGCGCTCTGGCCTCGCTTCATGCCGCTTCTCGCGGAGGATTCCGACGTGGAAGCGAATATTCCATGGACGGGCTGGCTCGATGCCGCCCGCGGCCGCGAACGCCCGTTGGAATGGCTGCTCCGCCATTTCGAACAACTTCCAGTTGAAGGTGACCCTGGGGGTTCAATCGAGGCGCGTTCAAAAGAGGGAATTAGTGGGACGCAAGAGAAGAGAAGGCAAACAAACCAAGAAAAGAAATTCACCCACGACCAGCAAGACCGTACCCGCGCCACGCTTTACGACTCTCTCCGCCTGCCCGTGCGCTGGCGGCTCGATAACCTTCGCTTATCCCGCACCAGCAACTGGCAGCATCCTCGCGCTTTTTACTATCACCATGAACCGTTGATCATTCGCAGCCAGGTTTCACTGGCGCACGAGCTTTCTCAGCCCGCGCCTCGCCTCACCAAACTTTCGCCCAAGGCGGGTGAGTCCGTGATGGACTTCATCCGCGATGTCATGGCCGTCCGCTACCGCGAACTCTATGGCACCACGCTCGGCGACCCCGGTTCGGTCGTCCGCGTCAGCGTTGGTCGTGGAGTAGTGCTTCATCTGTGGAACCTGCCGCCGGCGCGCCGCCTGCCGCTGCGCGCCTATGTTGCCGGGTTCACTCTGAAGAACGGCGTCCCCGTTAACTACATCGAAGCCATCGGACTCTGCGAGTGGATCGAAGTCGGCTTCAACACCTTCTACACTTACCGCCAGGGAGAAACCGCCTGGATCTACGCACAGGCGCTGCGCTGCCTCTGCGCCTTTACTGGCGCGCGGTGCATTTCCGTTTATCCCTATCAGATCGGCCAGAACAACGACGAGGCTATCGACTCGGGCGCGTTTTGGTTCTACCGGAAGCTAGGATTCCGCAGCGGCCGCGCCGACCTGGAACAGCTGGCTCAAAGGGAAGAACAGAAGATCGCCGCCGATCCCGCGCACCGGACGCCTGCGCGAATCCTGCGGCGACTTGCCGATGCCCACGTCTTCTATGACTTGGATCAGTATGATTCGGACCTTCATGCTGACGGCTCAGGGCCCTGGGACACTTTCTCCACGCGCAACCTCACGCTGCGGGTGAACCGCCGCATGGCGAGCGAGTTTGACGGCGACAGCGCGAGCATCCGCGAAGCTTCGGTAGCCGAAGTGAGCCGCACACTCCGCGTGAACCTGGCTGGCTGGAATCCCGCGGAACGCCAGGCTTTCGAGAACTGGTCGCTAGTGCTGGCGCTGATTCCCGACCTGCGCCGCTGGACGCCACAAGAAAAGCACGACATAGCCAAAGTCATCCGCGCCCAGGCAGCTCCCAACGAAATGCGCTACCTGCGTTTGACCCAGCAGCAACCGCGCCTGCGGGCGGAACTTCTGCGTCTGGGGTCATCCAGAACACGATCATCCAAAATACGAACGGCGCAGACCGGAAGGCCTGCGCCGTTGTCGTTACCCTATATATCCAGAATATCAAATTGAAAGGGCAAATGTAACATGCTTTTGGACTTTATATTCCACGGCGAATCAATTACTTAAGCAACAAAGGTCGGGTTTAGGGCCTTGACAGGATTTCAAGGGAACGTCAAAAACGGCGGACAAGAGTGTCCGCCCTACAGGGGCAAGGTTAAATGCAGCGGGCAAGAGTGCCCGCTCCACACGTACAGAGTCAAAGGCGGGCGGACGAGGGCGTCCGCCCCTTTGCGTTCAAGACGCCTAGTCATCATCGGGATCGGTGGGCGGGCTTTTGTCGTTGATGAAGTGCGCGGCATCGAGCGGCGCCGGGATCGTCTGAAATGTGAGTGGTGTCTGGGTCATGGTGAAACAGCTGGAAAGGTCGTCGGCGGGAGCGTCGGCATAGCCCAGCGACGGCAGGTTGAAGGTGGTCTCGATAAATTTGAGGACACTCCCGAAGTCGTGCGTGGTGTGGTCGATGGTTGCGGCTTTGGCGTAGGGCGAAACCACGATGAGAGGCACGCGGAAGCCGTAGACATATCCCGATCCCCAACTGACGCCGTCGTTGACCACATTGGGCGCGACGTGATCATACCAGCCTCCCCAATCGTCCCAGGTGATGATGATGGCGGTATTGGCCCAATACGGGCTGTTGCCGATTGCGTTGACAATCGAAGCTACCCATGACGGGCCGCTGCCGTTATTGCTGAGGGCGTGGTCGGAATGCGCGCCATCGGGGATGATCCAGCTGACCTGCGCGAGTTGACCATTGGAGATGTCTTCGAGGACTTGCCATTCTGGAATGATCACATTGTTGGTCCAGTCGGGACCGGTGCAGGTGACAACGCTGTTGATGGTCTGCGGCTGGCACATATGATCGATTGCGTCGGGGGCGGTCCAGATAGAACCGGCAGACGGAGCGTAATAGCGCCAAGTTATACCCGCGGTGTCGAGGAAGTCGGTTAGTGTGGGATGCTCGAAGCACGGATATTCGGGCGCCGGATTGGTTTCGCTGCCGGTAGCGTCAATCATAGTGACGGTTTCGGTTAGCGGGGCGAGGCATCCGGCGGGTTGGGCCGGATTCTCGGAGGCGAAGAGCGGGCTGGTCGCAGTCGGGGCCGAGGTGCCGGAAAGAATAAACTGGTGCGCGGGAAAGCTGGGCCCTTCGTTGGTCTGAAACATGCGGTCGCCGAAAGTATATTGCTCCGCCAAAGCGAAATAGGGCGCTACGTCGGATGGCATCACGTACATGAATTGCGGGTTATTAGGGCAAGTGACGCCCTTAGCCGGCGAGCACGTGATCAGGCTGGCGCCGTCCATTTTTCCGCCGTCATACATCTCCACGAAAGCGGTATTGGCGTGGCTCAGATCGTAATTCTGCGGGTTGGAGCCGGCCGTGCCCAGGTCGATGGGGCTGAGGGTAATAGTCTGCCCAAACGAATTTCCGGTGAAGGAGATATCGGCGCCATTGTTTTTCAGGGTTAGATCGTGGAAAAGATTGTCCGGCGTGCGATTTTCCTGAAAGATCACCACAATATGCTGGAACACGGCTGCGGTCACCAGGCTGAGCGATTGAGCGCCATTGCTGGGAGCTAAACTCGCGGCGTCGCTTCCAGTGACGCTGATCGCGTAGGTGCCTCCGGGCGTACTGCTCGTAGTTGTCACCGTCAGCGTGGAACTAGCCGCCGTGCCGCCTGACACCGCGACGGGATTTGTGCCGAACGAACAGCTGGGAGCGGCATTGCCCGTGATCTTGGCGCAGGAAAGTGTGACGCTGCCGGTGTACCCGTTGGCGGGAGTCACGGTGATAGCAGAGCTGGACGTCGCTCCCGCCGTAATGGAACCTGGGCTTAGGGCAGCGGCCGTGAGCGTGTAGCTGCCCGCCGGCGGGGGCGGAGTTGGCGACGAGCTGCTGCTGCAAGCGCTCAGGCTGAGTAGACCCAAGCTAAGCAGACTCAAGCTGAGTAGAAGAGTGGTTTTGCCGAGGGTCGTGCTGGAGACAAAATGGAAACGCAGGGGACTCATGGAAAGGATCTCCTTGCCGCTACAGGGTGTGTTCCATCCCATAGCAACCCGGGACGCGGGATTTTGACTCGGAAAAAGCGAACGAAAAGCCGAACTCGGTCCGGTGTAGAGTCAAAAGCTGGCGGACGAGGGCGTCCGCCCCTCCACTTGCGGTTGTCGCCGTCAGACGGTGAGGGCTTGCACACGCCTGTGCACGTCGGAGACGAAGGCCGCGTCTTTCAGCGATGCCAGATTGATCTCCACATTGGCGAGCGCGCCGGTGATCGCCGCGCGCGACAAGGCGAGCGCTGTGGTCAGGTCCGACTTCATGTTGGGATTGGTGATCGGTTCCAGGGTCTGCGCGATGGCGACAACTTCGTGCGCTTTTTCGGCGACGCTGAGCGGCACGCCGGTTGCCAGTTTCAGGCTGGCCTCGATCAGCGCGTCGGAATTGGCGGCGTCGGTTTTGGATTGTTTGTAAGCCTTCATCACGGCGTCGTAGGCTTCGGCATCGGCGTCGATGGCAGCTTTGAGTTCCTCGCGAAGCGGAGTGAGTCGGGAGATCGCAGCGCTGAGTTGCACCTCGTATTGCAGATAGGCTTTCTTGCCGCGCGACATCGAGGCGACCATCGCGGCCAGGCCGGCGGCCATGGCAGCGGCGGCCGCGGAGGCACTGCCGCCTCCGGGAGTAGCCGTGGGCGCGGCGAGTTGCTCGACGAAAGGCTCGACGCCAGCCCGCAATCCGCCGACGGCAGTTTTGCCTCCCATCACCGCGGCCAGGCGGTTCTCGAGGATCAGCGACGAATCGAAATTCTCGACTTGCAGAAACCACTCCGCGGCCTGCTCCAGAGCTTTCTTGGGAATCAGTCCCACGATTTCGCTGGAGACTGGGGTGACGCCGTAACGCGCTGCTTCGCGCTTCACCATCTCGAAGACGCGGTGGACGGGGGTCTGCTCGAAGTCGGTGAGATTCATCGAAACTTGTGCCAAGCCGCGCACCAGAAATCCTGCGCCTTTGACGAAGCGCATGCCGCCGGTCGAGAAGCGTACGGCTTTGGCGATTTTCTTGGCGATGTCGACGTCGGGCGTGTTGAGGAAAACGTTGTAGGCGATGAGAAACTTGCGCGCGCCGACGACCGTGGCTCCAGCGGTGGGATGCACGCGCGGCTCGCCAAAGTCCGGACGCCGCGCCGGGTTGGTGGCGATGTCGGCGCGAATGCCCTCGAATTGGCCGCGGCGAATGTTCTCGAGATTCTGGCGCTCGGGAGTGGTTGCGGCGGATTCATAAAGATAAACAGGGATCTGATAGCGCTTCCAGATTTCTTCGCCGACGTGGCGTGCCATGGCTACGCAGTCTTCAATGGTGACGCCGTCGATGGGGATGAACGGCACCACGTCGGCCGCGCCCATGCGGGGATGAGCGCCCTGGTGGACGTTGAGGTCGATCATTTCAGAAGCCTTGCCGACGCCGCGGATGGCGGCTTCCTGAATGGCTTCGCGCTCGCCGACCAGAGTGATGACCGAGCGGTTGTGGTCGGTGTCGCTTTCGCGGTCGAGCAGGTAGACGCCGGAGACTTTCATGGCGTCAATAATGGCGTCAACTTTGGATTTGTCGCGGCCTTCGGAGAAATTTGGGACGCATTCTACGAGCGTAGACATAAGGGAGAAGAATAGCTGGCAGAGACGCGAGCCGCAACTCGGATTGGAACGCGGTGGTGGAGCAGGTTGCCGCGGAAAGAAAAATCGTCGACCACCTAAGGACACCCTTCGATTTCCGAAATCCCCCACTCAAGCCAAAATCGGGCTTGAGTGGGCCAACTATGCGAGCTTTGTGGTGTGCTATGCGAGCTTTGCGGTGGAAACAGGAGGCCCGATTCGTGCAGCAATTCGGGTATACTCCCCCCGATATCGTCAGCCATAAGGGAGTTCATTATGCCCGTCAAACAAGGGGACCTTGGCCTGCTGCAGCATCCCGCGTCGCAGGAGCTTCTCGCATCGAAAATTCCTGCCCGACTGGCCTACGTCTGGACCGATGGTTCGCCGCGCGTGATTCCGATTTGGTTTCACTGGAATGGAAAGGAAATTGTGATGGGGACGCCGCCCAAGGCGCCCAAGCTCAAGGCTCTGGCGAAGAATCCTCGAGTTTCGCTCACCATCGACGACAACGTTTTTCCGCACAAGGTGCTGCTGATTCGCGGCACGGCGCGTATGGAACCGGTGAACGGAGTCGTCCCGGAGTACGCCCTGGCCGCCGACCGCTACTTTGGACCCGAGCAGGGCAAGGCGTGGGTCGCGCAAATGGGAAAGATGATCTCGTCGATGGTGCGCGTGACTATCACGCCGACCTGGGTGGGCTTGTTGGATTTTCAGACGCGCTTTCCCAGCGCGCTTCCGCTCTAGAGAATCGTGTTTAAGGAATCGTGCTCCCTGGTCCTCTAGTGGTTTATCTTTAATGATTATGACCATCGGCGTCCTGGCCTTGCAGGGAGATTTCGACGCCCACCGCCGCCGGCTTGAGGAGCTGGGTGCTAAGGTTGTGCTCGTGAGAAAGCCCGAGCAACTCGACAGCATCGACGGCCTCGTTATTCCCGGAGGTGAGTCGGGCACGTTCCTGAAATTGTTGGGGGAAGAAGGTTTCGCGAAGCTGAAAGAATTCGTCCACGCTAAACCCACGTTCGGCACCTGCGCCGGGGCAATTCTTCTCGCGACCGAAGTAGAAAATCCGCCGCAAGCTGGCCTGGGCGCGCTTGACATCCGCATTCGCCGGAACGCCTACGGCCGCCAGATTGACAGCTCCATCCGCGAAGGTCGGCTGGGTGACTCCGCGCTGGAAATGGTATTCATCCGCGCTCCGAAAATTGAACGCGTGGGGCCCAACGTCGAGGTCATCGCCACGGAAGGCGCGGACCCGGTCGCCGTCCGCCAGGGAAAAGCCATGGCCGCCACATTTCACCCAGAGCTTTCCGATGACACGCGGGTGCACCAAGCGTTTCTGGATTTGTGCAGGGGGGATTTGTAGGGTGGAAGCTTCTGCCTGTTCGCCTGTGTGTTGTTCTTGCTTCGAGATACTGCCGCCGACCCGCGGCTAAAATAAGCAACTTTTGGAAAGGATCGTCCGATGAACTTCACCCGCATCGCGCTCGCAGCGTTCGGCGCGTTCGTGGCTTATTTTCTTGTTGGAGCCCTCCTCTTCGGTCTGCTGCCGTCGCTTAAGAATGAGTTCCTGAAGTATCCCGCCGTGTACCGAAACCAGGAAGGCCAGATGAGCCATATGCCGGTCGGAATGGCTGCGATGTTTGTAGCGATGCTAATGCTCGCGGTGATTTACGCTTTGCTGTATCCGGGCGGATTGGGCGTCGCTGCGGGCGCGCGATTGGGTGTGGTGTTCGGGGCATTGGTCGGAATGTTTTCTATTTGTACGTTTGTGGTGCACAACTATGTCAACCTCAACATCGGGTTGAAACTGACGCTCGAACAGGCGGCTGCCTACTTTCTAGAGTGGGTGGTTACCGGCGTTGTGATCGGCTTGATCTACAGGACCGCGGGGCCACATTGAGTGATAGCGACATTGACACCAGCCTAGCTTCGATCGGCGAGTCCGGATCAAAGACCCGGACCCGCGCGAACAAAGCAGATTTCCCGTTCATCCGCGAAACGATTGACGCGTCAACAGGGAGGTCTCACCAAGGCCCTACTTTTTGCCGACGTGACCGCGTCCATCACGCACTTCATTGCCTTTGAAGTGCTCAATCTTATCGAGATGCTTGTTGGGATCGGGTTTTTCACCGCGAGCCGGCTTGGGGCCGTTATAGCCATGTTCGGGATGGAAATGATTATTTACGTGGCCGTGGAAGCCGGCAGGGCCGTGAAACCACGGGCCGGCGCCAATGAAGACGCCGCCGGTAAACCACTCCGGGCCGTAATAACCGTAGGGGGCGCAGTCGTAGGGCGCGACGTCATAGTAGCCGTAGGGGCATTCGGGCGCCACGCCGATGTCCACCTGAACCTGAGCCTGTGTTTTAGGAGCGGTGACCGCGAAGCAGACTGCAGCAATGGCAGCTAACGTGAACAACTTTAATTTGTTCATTCCATTATCCTCACCTTTCTTAATCTTTGACATGCTGAGCCCTGAACATCCCTTGGTCTCGAATATCGAGTCTTGAATACCCCGGGGCGGGCGTTTACTGCACCCCGATGCGGTGCAGGGTAGCAACTCCGGTGGGTCTCGGTCTGTGCAATATGATACAGAGCGTATAGGATTCAACTTTCCTGAAAAAGGTTGATTCGGAGAGCCGGAGAGCGACGTTTCCAGTCAGGCTCTGCCTGAGGCGGTTGAGGGCTGTTGTTGCGTCATGCAGTGCATGGTGCCGAGGCCCCAGATCAAATCGCCCGCGTAAATGGGAACGATGATGCGTGTAGGAAACAAGCGCGTCAGAGTGTTGAGGGCAATGCGGTCGTTGGGATCATTGAAGACGGGAACCAGCACGATACTGTTCGCGATATAGAAATTGGCGTAGCTGGCGGGGAGACGTCGGCCTTCGAACACGCTGGGGCCCGGCATGGGGAGTTCGACGATGTTGAGCGGCTTGCCGTGCTGATCGCGCGCGGCCTGCAGGCGGCGCAGATTCGCGAGCAGGGGTCCGTGGTTGGCGTCGCGGGAGTTGGGCTCGACCATGGTGACGACGGTGTCGGCGGAGACGAAGCGGGTGAGGTCGTCGACGTGGCCGTGCGTGTCGTCGCCGACGATGCCGCGCCCGAGCCAGATCACGTTGGGCGCGCCGAGATAATCGGCAAAAGCTTTTTCGTAATGGACGCGGGTCATGCCGGGATTGCGTTCCTGTACTTTGCTGAGCAGGCATTCTTCGGTGGTGAGGAGGGTGCCGAGTCCGTTGACGTCGATGGAGCCGCCTTCGAGCACGATGTGGGCGCGGGTGGGGAGCGTGGGATTGGTGATCGGGCGGATTTCGTGAGCGTGGGCTGACTTCGCCATCAGCGTGCCGATTTTTTCGTCGTGACGCCAGTTTGGATATTTGGCCCAGGCGTTGAAGCGGAATTTTAGGGCTGGGGGGCCGGATGGGTGACCCGCTGCCTCGCTGCGCTCGGCGCGGACAGCCGAGGCGGCCGTCCCCACACGAGCACTCCCCACATGAGCAGTCCCTCCACGAGCTTTTTTTAGGAAGATGCAGCCGGAGTCCCGCAGCCAGACGCGGTTGGTGGGCCAGCTGTGGAAGTGGACGTTGGGCGTGAGAGCGTTGGCTTGCTTCAGCAGCTTGCGGGCTTGGGTTTGGGCGCGTGCGTTGTTGACGATCAGGTCGACGCGTTCGTGGCGGGCGAGGTTGCGGATGATTTCGGCGTAGACCCACGGGATGGGCTCGAACTTTCCCGGCCAGTCGTCGTGGTTGTGCGGCCAGGCGAGCCAGGTGGCGGCGTGCGGCTCCCACTCGGCGGGCATGGCGTAGCCGAGGGCTGCGGGTAGGAGCGTGGGAGCGTCCCTTAAGGTTTTACTTGAATGTTTGCGGATTCGTTTCGGCAAGGTGGATTCTTGTCCTGAATGAATCTTAGTCCAATAAACGGCTGGTGATAGGGGCGTAGGCATCGATCCGGCGGTCGCGCAGGAATGGCCAGTTGCGGCGGATTTCTTCCAGAGCTTTCAGGTCGACTTCGCCGACCAGGATTTCTTCGCGGTCGTGTGAGGCTTCGGCGAGGACGCGGCCGAAGGGATCGCAGAAGAACGACGCGCCCCAGAATTCCAGTCCCTGGCCGGGAGCGGATTTGCCGCGCACGTTGCCGGTCTCGAAGCCGACCCGGTTGACCACGGCGACGTAGACTCCGTTGGCGATGGCGTGGGAGCGCTGGATGGTGCGCCAGGCATCGTGCTGGGCGACTCCGAACTCGGCCTTCTCGGCAGGGTGCCAGCCGATGGCCGTCGGATAGAACAGCGCAACCGCGCCCTGCAGCGCGGTGAGCCGCGCGCCTTCCGGATACCACTGATCCCAGCAGACGAGCGTGCCCAGGCGTCCCGCGGCGGTGTCGAGGGCGCGGAAGCCGAGGTCGCCGGGAGTGAAATAGAACTTCTCGTAGTAGAGAGGGTCGTCGGGGATGTGCATCTTGCGGTAGAGGCCGCGCAGGGAACCGTCGGCGTCGAAGATGGCGGCGGTGTTATGGTAGACGCCGGCGGCGCGCTTCTCGAAAAGTGACGCAATGAGCACGACTCCGTTCTTGCGGGCGGCGGCGGATAATTTCTCGGTGGTGGGTCCGGGAATCGGCTCGGCCAGATCGAACAAGGAGTGGTCTTCCCGCTGGCAGAAATACTGCGTCTGAAAAAGTTCAGGGAGGCAGACCACCTGAACGCCGCGTCCGGCGGCGTCGGCGACGCGCTCGAGGGCCTTGGCAAGATTCTGCTCGGGCTCAGGGCCGCACGACATCTGGATGAGCGCGACGCGAAATTTTTCTGGCGGCAAGCGTGTGAGCCTCGGAGAATAAATATAGCAGGAGCGGCTGTCAGCGATCAGCCGTTACTCATCGGCGAAATCACAGCTGCAGGATTTGAACATTAGGCCTCCGAATGTCGGGATCGCGAAATTGTGGAAACCAGCTCTTACTATGACAAGACATGCTAAGAAGCTATCCGCGCATATCGAAGTCAGCCCGGCTGCGCCTGAGCAGGAGCCGCTCCTGGCTAACCTGCTTGAATCGTACGGACACGATTTTAGCGAGTTCCACGATCTGGAACTGGGGGACGACGGCAGATTTGGCTACAGGAACCTTTCACTTTATTGGAGTGAGCCTGGCCGGCATCCGTTTCTGGTGAGGATAAACGGCAAATGGGCAGGATTTGCTTTTGTGAATAGAGGGTCAGAAATCTCTGGCGATGAGTCGGTCTGGGATATGGCTGAGTTCTTCGTGATTCGTCGATACCGCAGGCGCGGAATTGGAACGCAAGTGGCACACGAAGTGTGGCAACGATTTCCGGGTTCCTGGGAAGTTCGCGTGATGCAGTCGAATGTGGTGGCTTACAATTTTTGGGAGCGTGCCATCACGAAGTTTACGGGCGAGTCGACCGATCCTGTTCTCGTGGACAAAGACGGCGAGCGCTGGAAACTTTTCTCGTTTGAATCCAAGCCCACCATGTAACGACGTATGAGGACCGACGTCCGAGCCGCTGCTTCGCTTGCGGTAGGCGACGAAGGCGCGCGCCAGGCGCGGGTTCTCCGCGATGAGTTTCTCCAGGCGCGTCGTGATTCCTCCGACAGCATGGCGCGAAAGATGGCTTCGATTGCCGGTTCAGCTTGCAGCGGTTCGATGCAGGCTTCCGGAGGTTGGTGGCGGAGGCTGTCGAGGGCGGCGATTTGTTCCTCGAAGCTGCGCTTGCCCGGCATGGGGGAAAGTGTAACCCGCAGCGCAGCTGCTGCATCGGCGCGAGCGAAATTAATCCTGCACTAAGCTATTCGCATGAAGTCACCAAGGAAGGCAGCAAGCTTCGCACCGCGCGGGCGTTTACCAGACAAATGGAATGAGCCGGAAGCGGGTGCGGAGGCAGTATTCGCAATACCCCTGCAATTCCTGGCGAAGGACTTTTTCCTCGTTGAGCAGGCGGAAAACATAAACAGGAATCAGGAGCGCAAACGCGGGCAGAGCAAAGTACGAACCCAGCGCCAGCGGTGTGAAGAGCAACATCACCAGGCTGCCTGAATACAGGGGATGGCGAATCAGGCGGTAGGGGCCAGTCGAAATCACTTTCTGCCCGGCTTCGACCTGAATGGTGCGCGAGGCGAAACTGTTGACCCGCATCACCCAAAACGCGAAGAGTAGCCCACCGAGAACCAGCACATCGGAAAGCAGAACGAGCCAACGCGGCACCGCACCTAGCGTGCGCGACCAGCCCCAACGGTAGTCCAGGCCGGGAAGCAAGAATGCGAGGAAGAAGACCGGCTTTAACAAGCGGATGAGGAGTTTCTGTTCGCGGACTTTCTCCTCGGTCTGCAGCCTGCGCTCGATCAATTGGGGATCGTGCTTCGCGAGATAGAGGGAAGAAGCAACAAGGGGAATGAAAACGACGGTCAGAAAGGTCCAGGCCTGCCAGAACCGCAACGAACCGGCGGGAATGAACAACATCGCGGCGGCGAGGAGCAAGCCCACAGAAAACCGAAGAAGCAATATTGGCGCGGGGCTCATGTCGATTCTGACATAGCGTATTCCTGCTCTGGCAACAGTAACTCAATGAAGCACCTTGGACAATGCATTTGCGATCAAGAGTCCCGGCGGACAATCACCCGCCCTCGGAGCGTGGAAGTCAACGAGGAGGTTGAAGGTTGAAAGAGTTGCAGAAATCCGGTTTACTTCGGGCGGAGGCGAATTTAATGCGAACTCGAGAGCTGGCGGTTGGGCTTGTCATTGCACTATTGGGATTGGCCAACACGCGACCAGCGGGCGCGCAACTCCCTTCTGAAGTTCCAAAGGAAATGTGGAGCGCGGAATGGATCACCTCCCCGGAAGGCCCGCAGCGCGACGTGGCTGTGCTGCACTTCCGGAAGGTCCTCGAGCTGGCGCAACCGCCGCAGCACTTTCTGGTGCACGTGAGCGCAGACAATCAGTTCATACTTTACGTGAACCAGCAGCGCGTGGGCTCCGGGCCCTCGCGGGGTGATCTGGGTCACTGGAAATATGAGAGCTACGACATCGCGCCTTTCATGCATGCGGGGAAGAATCTTGTGGCCGCTGTGGTCTGGAATTTCGGTGTGCTCACTCCGCTGGCCCAGATCAGTGATCGTACCGGTTTCGTTCTTCATGGAGACAGCGACGCCGAGCGGATCGCCGATACTGGACAGAGCTGGGAAGTGGAAGAAGAGAAAGGTATTCGAGTACCGTTCACACCCGAGACAGTTGATGACGATTACTTCGTTGCCGAACCGGTCGAGCGCATCGATGGCACGGTGCTCGACTGGGATTGGAATACCCCCGACGCGAACGCCGCCGATGCCGGCTTTTTGAAAGCCACCCCAGGAGGACGCTGGAAAAAAGCGGATGTCCTTGGGCACGGCGCTCCGCCGGGCGCCATGATGCAGGAAAATAACTGGCAGCTCGTGCCGGATCCGCTGCCTCCCATGCGGATGGAATTGACTTCCGCCGGCCAGGTTGTTAGGTCCACGGGCATCGACATGCCCGCCGGCTTTCCTGAGAAGGCATTCACCGTGCCGCCGCATACCAAGGCCTCGGTTCTCATCGACAACTCGCATCTGACCACCGCCTATCCTGAGCTTACGGTGAGCGGCGGCCGCGGAGCCAACATCCGCCTGACCTACGCCGAAGCTCTCATCGACGGCAAGAACCAGAAGGGCAACCGCAATGAAATTGTGGGCAAGCACATCGTGGGAGTTTTCGACGAGTTCGTCCCGGACGGCGCGGCGAACCGCACCTTCACACCGCTGGGCTGGAAAACCTGGCGTTATCTACAACTTGATATCGAGACTGCCGATCAATCGCTGGAAGTGGAGAAACTGCAAACATGGTTCACGGCGTATCCGTTTGAACAGCGTGGGCACTTCGAGTCTGACGACGATTCGCTGAAACCCATCTGGGAGATCGGGTGGCGCACGGCCTGGCTCGATGCGCACGACACCTACATGGACACGCCCTACTACGAGCGCCTGCAATACGTGGGCGACACGCGAATTCAGGCGATGATTTCTTACACTGTGAGCGGCGATGACCGGCTGCCACGCCAGGCCATTCAGGCCTTCAATAATTCCCGCATCCCGGAAGGCCTCACACAAAGCCGGTATCCCTCGTCGGTGAGGCAAATCATTCCGACGTTTTCGTTGCTCTGGGTCGGGATGGTGCACGATTTCTGGATGTACCGGTCGGATCCGGAGTTCGTCCGCGCGCAGCTTCCGGGCACGCGGGCAGTGCTGGATTGGTTTCTTCAGCGCCAGCGGGCCGACGGCTTGTTGATGAAGATTCCCTGGTGGCCCTTTGTGGATTGGGGAAAGGATTTCGGGTTTGGCATGGCTCCGCAGGATAGCGATGGCGGATCTTCGGCAATGACGTTGCAGTTCGTCGAGGCGCTACGCTACGCGACAGAGATGGAGTCGGCATCGGGGGACAAGGCTCGAGCCGAGCTCTACCGCGGCGCCGCGGAACGCGCCGCGCAGTCAATCTACAAGCTCTGCTGGAACCGGCAGTACGGGTTGCTGGCGGACACTCCAGCTCAAAAACATTACAGCCAGCACGCGAACATTCTCGGCGTCTGGCTCGACGTGATTCCCCGCGGACAGCAGAAGGCGGTGCTCACGAAGATTCTTTCGGTGAGCGACGCCAGCTACACGGCCGCCGCGCCTGTGCCGCCCATGACCAACGCGACGTATTACTTCCGCTTCTACCTCGCGCGCGCACTGGACCACGCTGGAATGGGAAACGAATACCTGCGATTGCTTGGCCCGTGGCGGCAGATGGTTTCGCTGGGGCTGACCACCTGGGCGGAGACGCCCGAACCCACGCGCTCCGACTCTCACGCCTGGAGCGCGCATCCGAACTACGATTTCCTGACCATCGTGGCGGGGATTCGTCCGGCAACGCCGGGATTCGGGACGGTCACGGTGGCTCCTCATCTCGGAGCACTGAAGCACGTTTCGGCCGCGATGCCCAGTCCGAAAGGGATGATCGAAGCGGAATACACGGTGGAGCAGTCGACGGTCAGAGCCGTGATCGCTTTGCCTGCCAGCCTCTCGGGCGAGTTGCTATGGAACGGCAAGAATTTGAAGCTGCATGAAGGCAAGCAGGAACTGCGGCTGAAAGCGGAGTGAGTCGCGTGCTGCCGCATTTTGCCGCGTGGCGTCCGTTCCCATTTCTCCTGTACAGTAATTCGTCGGGTGATTTGTGAGTTGAGCTTGGAGGCGTGATTTTGAAACAAGGCAATCATGGTGAGCATCCTGGGGAAAAGTCTCACGGAAGTGGTGGCAACGGTGGCGAGGGAAAAGACCGGCACCTGCATAATCCGATTGAGGACCGGCTGATTCCGCTGGAACCGCTGGACCTCGGGAAGGTGAAGTCGATTGACGGGCTGGTTCGCGCCATGGCCAAGACAGCCTTCACAGGACGGCAATTAGGCGAGGCGGCCGACGTGCTCGAAGCGATGGCGCGCGATGCCGACTGCTTTGTGGTGATGACGCTGGCTGGCGCCATGACCGTCGCCAAGCAGGGACTGATTGTCACCGAGTTGATCGACCGCGGCATTGTGAACGCCGTGGTGTCGACCGGCGCGTTGATGGCGCATGGCCTGGTCGAGGCCACGGGCAAGTCGCATTTCCGCCACAATCCCGAGGTTTCCGACGAAGAGCTTTACGAGCAGGGCTATAACCGGGTTTACGACACGCTGGAGCCGGAGCAGAATCTCGACGACGTGGAAGAAGTGATGTCGGCGGTGCTGGAGGCGTGGGATCACAACGAGGTGATGTGCTCCTACAAGTTGAATCATGCCATCGGAGAGCATTTGTCGAAGCATGCGCTGGGGCGGGGAATCCTGAAGTCGGCCTATGACAAGGGAGTGCCAGTATTCGTGCCCGCCTTCACCGATTCGGAGCTGGGGCTGGACACGGCGTTGAATAACCGCCTGCGGGAATCCACGGGCAGGCACAAGATCCGGTTCGATCCCTTCGAGGATGTCGAGCATTTTGCGGCGACGCTACTCCGGCAGAAGCGGCTGGGAATCTTTACCATCGGCGGCGGAGTGCCGCGAAACTGGTCGCAACAGTTTGGGCCATTTATCGAACTCAGGCACCGTCGGCTGGGAGAGAACCTGCCGTTGAAGCGGTATCATTACGGGCTGCGCATTTGTCCGGAGCCGGTGTATTGGGGCGGACTGTCAGGAAGTCCATATAGCGAGGCCGTGTCCTGGGGCAAGTTTGTACCCCCGGCGGAAGGCGGAAAGTTTGGCGAGGTTTTCCTGGACGCCACCGTCGGGTTGCCCCTGATTGTCGCGGCCGTGCTGGAGCGGCTGGACGGAGACAAAAAGAACCACCGGGCCTCGAAGAGCAAGAACGGAAAGAACGTTCAGAAGGTCGCGAAGCGGAAATAGGCGGTAACTTCGCCGGCGCGCCGGGCGAAACTTAGGCGGAAGTCTCGTTGCTCGACTCGGGATCTTCTTGGGCGGATTGGGGCTTCTCTATGCGGACCTTACGATAAACGGGGGCAAGGATGCTGCTCTCGATCACCTCAGATTCGGCCTGAAACCAGTCCTGCAACGAAAAGCCTTCCACCTGGCCGCGGGTGTCGTAAAGCTGGCGGGCGCGGCGGCGGATCTTCCGTTCCACCATGCCTGCCATGAGTTCCTGTTGCTTTTGCCTGCGAGTTGCGAAGTCCACTGCTTGGGTCCCCGATCTGAAATGAACGCGTGTAAGTCCATCTCTATGATAACCGACCGGGGTTAACGGAGTGTTACATAAGGCAGACCTGGGAGGTTACCAAAGTTCTACCTCCCTTTCGTTAATTCATCGCCACAGGGATGGTTAGAATCGAGTCCGGATTCCCGCTTGAGCTAACGGTAAAGGCATTTACAGTAACGGTATAGCCGCTTCTACCTCCACCGCGACTTGAACTATCATTCACGCTTCCGCAGGCTGGATGCATCACTATGGCCAGCATCAGCGCGCTCCCGCCCAGGCTCCGCCGCAGAACGCGGTTCGAGCCTGGTATAACGACGAAACTCGCCAAAACGAAGGCTGCCAAAACAATGCTCGCAAGGGCCAGTGTGTTGGCAGGCAAAAGCCGGTTAAGCCGGTTCGGACGCCCGGACGTTGGGACGCCAGATTGCGGCAACTCGATACCTGGGATCCCTGAAGTCTGAACCCTTGGAGACGCCGTCGCGGCCGTGGTAGTCACGCTTACGGTGGCAGTTCCGCGGGCCGTGTTGCTGAAATCCACCGTATTGGCGTTGAGAGGGTCGGCGGATTTGATCAAGCAGCTGGCGTTGGGTGCGGTGGTGGTGCAGGAGAGATAGACCCGGCCAGTGCCGATCGTCGAGGTCAAGCTGACCGTGCTGCTTCCCGCCCCAGCCGTCAGGGTAATTGGCGATGCACTCATAGTCGGCCCCGCGAGTGGCGAGGGCTGGTACCAGCGAACATAGTCCACCGTCATCACGGCGGGATTGGGTGTGCTGCTGTCAGGAGGTCCCGGCCAGCTGCCGGTTCCCCCGACAGCCAGATTTAGCAGCAGGAAGAACGGGTGATTGAAATCCCACTGCTGAGTGGACGGAATATCGCTGGCCGTGACCACGTAGAAAATATTGGTTGGGCTGTCCACATAGAACTGAATCATGTTCGGCGACCAGATCGCGCCGTAGGTGTGAAAGCTGGTGACCTTAGCCCCGCCGGAGAGCGGGTGGGGTTCTCCCAAGCCGCTCGCACCACAGTAGCAACTCCGGGCAGAATTCCCGCCGTGAATCGTGGATTGAATCGTGCCGGGCCCTAGCGGGGGGACGTTTTCCATGAAATCGATCTCCCCGGAGGTTGGCCAGCTGACGCTGTTTATGTTGTTGCCCAGGGCCCAATAAGCGGGCCAAAGCCCCGCGCCGACCGGAAGCGCAATGCTGGATTCGAGGCGTCCGTATCGAAAGTTCTGCAGGCTGATCGTTTTCAGGCGCGCCGAGGTCCAACTGTTGCTGTACGGCGTGACGCTGGAACTGATTTTGAGGGCCCGGATAACGAGATGCCCGTTCCCGTCGATATACGCGTTCGGAGTTCCCGCAACGCACGGCGGAGTGCGACTGCCCGGGGCGCAGTAGTACTCCACTTCGTTGTTGACCATCAGACTCCCGGTGTCGTACGTCCAGTTGGCGGGGTTGATGGCGCTGTTGGGCGCGCCGTTGAACTCATCGCTCCAGGATAGATTCCAGGTCTGCGCGGGGCTTACAGCGGTGAACGCCAGCCAGAGTACGCACAGAGCATGTGCGCTTAGCGCGAAAGGGAAAAACGGGGAATGCACTGCATTCATGCGGGCCCTCGCGGACAGCCTTCTCGGTATATGGTAGCGGGAGGGGGGAATCCGCCAAAGGCTTCCCCGAAGGAACTTTGATTACCGCGAGGGCGCCCGAAGACCGCGGTGATTTGTGGCCGAAATCCCCTGAACAGGCTCTGGCTGTGAGAGGGCACTAGGGGTCCTTCGACTGCGCGGGAACTTCGCTTCGCGAAATTCCCACTTCGCTCAGGATGACACCTTCTTGAATCGTTTAATTGAGCTCCGCTCTCAATCGAAGATCAGCACCGCGGATGCGATCACGGTCGTCCACAGGCCGCGCTTGTCCCCCACCGCGGACTGCGTCACGTTGGCGGTGCGCACGATCTTGTTGGAGAGGCGGTAGATCTGCTTTTTCTCATCCCAGGATCGGTCGGGATCGAACTCCACGTTGAGCGTGGTGGCGAGCATTTCGGCGGCGAGTTCCTCGGCGTATTCTCCGGCCGCGTCTTCGGTCTCACCGAACGAATGGTGTTCACTGAGATATCCATAGGTGGTGCGGTCGGCTGGGATGGCGACTCCGATCGACGACGCCAGCAGGCGATGCGCTTCCCGGGTGGAGTTTTCCGCCACCACGGCAAACACCACCTCTCCGGGGCTCAGGTATTTCACGCCTTCTTTGCGAGCTGTGAGCTTGCAGTTGGGCGGGAAGATGGAGGAGACGCGTACCAGGTTCTGGGCAGCAATGCCGGCATCGCGCAGCGCCAGCTCGAAGCTGGTGAGCCGCTCGCGGTGCTTTCCGACTCCCTTGGTAAAGAAAATGCGCTTGGGAACCATGTCTTTGCCCAACGCTGTAGTCCTCCGTCAGTGAAAATTTGAGATTGGGAATGCACAATCTAACATAATGGTTTGTAAACATCGCATGAATTTCGCGGCGGCGCGAAAAAAAATTGCGGGAACAGAACGATTCTGTTCCCGCCGTGTGTTGGAAGAAGCGCTGAGAGGATAAGTCGGAAGATGCGATCGCTGAAAACCTCTCAGGGAGCAGCCACCACCGAGGTCACCGTAACGGTGTTGTCCTTTTCGGTCCCGGTGATTTTCACCTGGGCTCCGGCCTGCTTGTCGAGGGCGGCCAGGGCCGCCTTGTCGGTAGTGTCAAGGATGTAAACCTTGTCGCCGACCACCAGCGCGTACTTGGAGCCCTTGCCCACGCAATCGCGCGTGCAGGAGGCAGCGTCGCCCGGCATCATGTGTTTCGCGCCGCACATGGCATCGCTGACCGTGCCGGTGAAGGTCTTGGCCTTGGCTGCGAAAGCGGGGGAAGCGGCCAACGCCGCGCCGAGGACCAGCAGCAGGGCGTATCCCAGTTTTTGCATGCGAGCATTCATCAGTTTCTTCTCCTTGTGGATGATGAGGCAGTTCGTTGCCACCTCGGCCCCGACAGGGACGAGGTCATTATCAAGAATGCGCCAGCCACCGGCAAAGTTACAAGTTGCCGGGATTATGTAGCGACAGCCGCCTCGGCTGTCCCGCCGAGCGCAGCGAGGCGGAATCTTTCCCAAGGCCTGCAGATCGAGACACTGCACTTCATTTCGGCGCGCTTACCGTGTACTGAATATCCACATCCACGCTCTTGTCGCGGACATTCGCGGTGAGATGGACTGCGTGCTCCCAATCGAAGTTCGCGGGGAGAAGCTTGTTCGCTTGTGGCCAAAATTCGTCGATGTAGCCGAGGTCGTAGACGTCTCCCGGACGCAGCTTCCAGAGCGCACGCAGCTTGGCCGTGAGGCTGTTGTCGAGGCCGCGGAATTGCAACTCACCCATATGGTAGACGGATTCCTCCTTCACCTCGACGTGGAGCACCACGGTGCTGGCAGTTTCATCGAACGTAGCTTCAGTTTTGAAAGTGGCGAGGAGATATCCGTGCGATCCGTAGAGTTTCTTGATCTCTCCTAAATCGTCGGCGAGCTGCACGGTATTTGCCACCTGCCCGGGCCGGGCGTGCACCAACGCCTGCAGCTTTTCGGTAGGGAACTCGTGGTTGCCCGACCACTCCATGGCGCTGATCTTGTACTGCGGTCCGGGAGTTACGGGGAAAGTGACATCGACGAAGGCTTCGTTCGGAACGTCGGGGTGATTCTCCAGGCTTGGGTCGTCGGCCGAGAGCTTGACGACCTTGGGCGAGGGCGGGCCAAATGCGGCCTTGAGGTATCCGTGGGAGTGGTAAACCTGCAAGAGGTCGCGCTGCGCGAAGTTGGCCAGGCCGGTGTGCGTGTATTCATGATCGGGAAGCTTTTTTGCGGCCGCTTCGAGCAGTGGCAGTTCGTCGGCGCCCGCTCCGGAAAACTCGAGGTTGTGGACGCGAATCAGCACGCCCGAAACGCTGTAGATGAATAGAGAAGTCGGTCCGCCCCGGTCGCTGGGCCGCAGGTACTGGACGATGCCAGGAATGTTGTTTTCCACCAGCATGGCCTGCAAGACATCGGAAACCAGGTCGGGCAGACTGCCGCTCACGGGCAGGTCGCCATGAAAGAGCGGCAGGCGTTCGTGGAGGCGTTTTTGGATCTCCTCGTCGGAGAACCAGACGAAGTCCTCGAAGTGGGCGGGCAAGAACTTGGCCGCGTCGGTTACCTGCAACTCGAGCTTGGTTCCCTCGGAGGAATAGGAAAACGTGTAGGCCACGTCCGTGAAGGCTCCCGTCTCGGTGAGCCGGCGGGCGGCCTTTTTAAAGTCGTCGTCTACAGCAATGAACCCGATCTGCAGACCGCTGGAGGCCGCGATGTCCGCCGAAGTGAAGCGCTTGCTGCCGGTCGCCGTGATCGCGATGAGCTTGCGTTCCGCCCCGGAAGCCTGCGGCGAAGCGGCTAGCCAGGCCGGCGCGGCGTGGAGATCGCCGGGAGCCCACAGACTCACACACAGGGCGAGCAGAAGCGAAAGCCCAGGAAGTAGCGCCGGCAGTCGCCGCCCCGGACTCTGGATCTGTAAAGGCTTCGTCATCTACTTCAGGCCCGGGACCAGTTCGTCGGTAGATTTGTGCTTCACGGCGATGTCGATGAAGGCGAGAGCGGCGCGGCTGAGAGCCTTATCCTTGCGGAAGACCAGCGCCAGATCGCGGCGCACCTGGGCGTCGGCGATGGTGATCGCAGCCAGGGAACGAGCGCGGACGTCCTCCACGACATTGGAGCGGGCAATAAAGCCCACGCCCACGCCAGCAGCGACGAAACGCTTGAGCAGTTCGCTAGAATCCAGTTCCATCGTGTAGTTCGGTTTCAGACGCCGCTCGTGGAAGAGCTCCTCCAGCGAATCGCGAGTGTGGCCGACCTTAGGGACAACCAGGGGAAACTTGGCGGCTTCGGCGATGGGGGCGGACTTCATCTTTCCCAGCGGGTGCGACGGCGGCACGATGATCACCAGTTCATCCCGATGGATGAGCACCACAGTCAGGCGGTTGTCTGTAACCGGCAGCGACACTACGCCGAAGTCGACGGAGTTGTCGATGACCGACTCGAGTATGCCGGCGTAGTCGGAGCGCTTGATGTTGACCGACACATCGGGATATTGCTTTTTGAAGTCAGCGAACACCTCGGGAAGAATGTGAAGGCAGGTGCCTTCGTTTGCTCCGACGATAATTTCGCCGCGGGGCACGCGCTCCATCTCCGCAATCGCGACCAGCATGGCCTTGCGCGCGTCGAGAGTTTCCTCGACATATTTCTGGAAGGCCTTGCCGGCGGCCGTAAGCGAGACTTTGCCCCCGGAGCGGTCGAACAGCTTGGCTCCCACTTCCTCTTCCAGAGAGCGAATCTGCGACGAAATAGCGGGCTGGGTGCGGAAACGCTTCTCCGCCGCGCGCGAGAAAGAAGCGTGCCGCGCCACTTCGAGGAAGGTTTCCAGCTGATCAAAGTCCATGAGGCAAGTGCCGGCGCCAACGATAATCCCAGCAACGATAATCCCAGTCTATAGGCTCCATAAAAACAATCGAATTGCCACTGCTCAGGTCGGGGCTTACACTCCTTCGTTTGCGCGTTGCGACCGATTGTAGCAGTCAGGCAGGCCGATGAGCGCCTTTCCGGGCTGGCTGCGTGTGTCGGTGTGGCGTGTGTCTACGAGGAACCTTATGGCTGATGCGAAGTCCGTGCTCGAATTCGCCCGGAAGCACGATGCGAAGATTCTCGACTTGCGGTTTACCGATCTGCTGGGATTGTGGCATCACATTTCTTATCCCATCGAGCAACTCTCCGAGGCGTCGTTTGCGGAGGGTTTCGGTATTGACGGATCCTCGATTCGCGGCTGGGCCGCGATTCACGAGAGCGACATGCTGCTTGTTCCCGACCCAGCTTTTCCTCTGGTCGACCCTTTCACCGATACGCCTACGCTCGTGCTGATTTGCGATGTGGTCGACCCCGTAACCAAGCAGCGTTACGACCGCGATCCCCGCTACATTGCGCGCAAAGCCGAGCTTTACCTGAGCGCCACCGGAATCGCTGATACGGCCTACTTCGGGGCCGAGGCGGAGTTTTTCATCTTCAACAACGTGCGCTTTGATCAGCGCGAGCAATACGGTTTTTATTACGTCGACGCCGAAGAAGGACGCTGGAATTCCGGCCGCGAAGAAAACAATCTGGGATACCGCCCACGCTACCGCGAGGGCTATTTCCCGGTGCCGCCCACTGACCACTATCAGAATTTGCGCTCGGAAATGGTGCTGACCATGCAGAGCTGCGGCCTGGAAGTGGAATGCCATCACCACGAAGTGGCGACGGCTGGACAGACGGAAATCGATTTGAAGTTCGATTCGCTGGTGCGCTCGGCGGACAAGATGCTGCTGTTCAAATACATCGTAAAGAATGTCGCCAACCAGAGCGGAAAAACCGTCACCTTCATGCCCAAGCCGATTTTCGGCGACAACGGCAGCGGCATGCACACCCACCAGTCGCTGTGGAAAGACGGCAAGCCGCTGTTTGCCGGTGATGGCTATGCGGGCGTTTCACAGCTGGCGCTGTGGTATATCGGCGGCCTGATCAAGCACGGCCCCGCGCTCTCGGCGATCATCGCCCCCACCACGAACTCTTATAAGCGCTTGGTTCCCGGTTTTGAAGCGCCGGTGAATCTCGCGTACTCGCGGCGTAACCGGTCGGCCGCGGTCCGCATTCCCATGTATTCCGTTTCGCCCGAAGCCAAGCGCGTGGAGTTCCGCCCCCCTGACCCCAGCTGCAATCCCTATATGGCGTTCGCCGCCATGTTGATGGCCGGACTCGACGGGATCGAACAGAAAATGGACCCCGGCCAGCCCATGGACAAAGACACCTACGACCTCGGTCCCGACGAACTGGCGAGCCTGCCCTCCATGCCCGGCTCGCTCGAAGACGCGCTCGACGCCCTGCAGCGCGACTACGCCTTCCTGCTCAAAGGAGATGTCTTCACCGAAGAACTCCTGCGCACCTATGTGGAATACAAGCGCTCGAAAGAAGTGGACGCGATTCGCCAGCGGCCGCACCCCTACGAGTTCGCGTTGTATTACGACATTTGACGGCGGGAAATCGGGGAAGGGCACGACTAGTCGTGCCGACGAAAGCCAAGAGAAGTCGGCCTCAGCCGCTGAGGTCCGCTCCCCCAAGGCTCACCAACATTGCAAACCCGAGTCTAAACACTTAATCTTTTATCGTCTTTTCCGGCGATCGGAGCCTCTTGTGAGCATGCGGCATCTTGCTACTTTATTCCTGCTGTGCGGAGCAGTTTGCGTTGCCCAACATTCGACCGCGCCCGTTCCGATGAATGCCGCCACGGAAACAAGCCTCGCGAAAGACATCCCGGCCCTGATGGAGAAGGCGGGCGTGGCAGGGCTTTCGATCGCAGTCATCCGGAGCGGGAAAACGGTGTGGATCGAGAGTTTCGGCGTTCGCAACGCAGAGACCCAAAAACCGGTAGCGAACGACACTATGTTCAACGTGGGTTCGCTCAGCAAGCCGGTGTTTGCCTATGGCGTCCTTAAGTTGGTGGACGCAGGCAAGCTGAAGCTGGACGAGCCGCTGGCCCCGTACCTGCCAAAAGAAGCCACCGAAAGCGACCCGCGCTTTAAGCAAATCACGGCACGAATTGTGTTGAGCCATCGCACCGGATTTCCCAATTGGCCCGGAGATGGTAAACCGCTCGTCATCCACTTCACCCCTGGAGAGCGGTTCAGCTATTCCGGTGCGGGCATGGTGTTTCTCCAGCAAGCGGTAGAGAAAATTACGGGCAAGCCCCTCAACGACTACCTGCAGGAAGACGTCTTCACGCCTCTTGGCATGAAGCACAGCAGTTACGTATGGAATCCGGCGTTCGAGAACGAGGTTGCCGTCGGACACGACGTGGGTGGAGATCCTGTGGATTTGTTCAAGGCGGACCACGCCAACGCCGCGGCGAGCCTGTTAACGACCGCGGAAGACTATGCGATTTTTCTCGACGCCGTTCTTCAGAAAAAAGGTCTGCAGCCCGCCACGCTGCGCGATATGGAAGCTCCGCAGATTGCGGTGGACCCGGCGTGCGAAAACTGCGTCGAGGGTTCGCCGTCGGGCAAATTGTCTACGTCGATTTTCTGGGGACTGGGATTTGGCATTGAGAAAACCGACGAGGGAGAATCGTTGTGGCACTGGGGCGACAATGGCGTGTTCAAAGCATTCTTCGTGGTGCGGCCGGAGACAGGATCTGGAGTGGTTTACATGACCAACAGCGAAAATGGTCTTGCCATCGCGCGGCAGATTTTGACGGAGACCCTGGGCGGCGAGCAGCCGGCTTTTGACTGGCTCAAATACGACAATTACGACGCTCCGGGCCTCTCCTTCACGCGAGTCGCTTTCTCCAAAGGCGCTGCCGCGGCGCTGGATGGGTTTTCGCGGGAGTTGGCGCGCGGTGCGATTTCAGAAGGAACAGTGAATCAGGCGGGATACATCCTCATGGGAAGGAACAAGATCAGCGATGCGATCCTGATGTTCAGGAAAAATGTTGAGCTCCACCCCGCGTCATGGAATACCTACGACAGCCTGGGTGAGGCTTACATGAAGGACGGCGACAAAGAACTCGCGGTAAAGAACTATCAAAAATCGGTTGAGCTGAACCCGACCAGCGAAAGCGGCCGGGAGGCCTTGAAGAAACTGAGCGCACCGTGAAGAAGGCGGCATGCACCGGCATGGTCCACGCCGTGTTCCGTCCTCCGCTACTTCAGCTGCTTCTCGATCGCCTCCACAACTTCCTTCGAATCAGGCGTGACCGCCGGCTCAAACCTCTGCACGACCTTCCCGTTGCGATCAATCAGAAACTTGGTGAAGTTCCACTTGATCTCGCCCGTGAGTCCCGGTCCAGTCTCCTTAGTCAGATAGGCGTAGAGCGGCGCCTGGTCCGGGCCCTTCACCGAAATCTTGGCATACATCGGGAACGTCACGCTGTACTTGCGGGTGCAGAACGTTTTGATCTCTTCGTTGGTCCCCGGCTCCTGTGCGCCGAAATTATTAGCCGGGAAGCCCAGAATCACGAAGCCCTGGTCTTTATACTTCTCGTAGGTGGCTTCGAGCGCACTGTATTGCGGAGTGTAGCCGCACTGGCTGGCCACGTTCACCACCAGCACCACTTTGCCCTTGTAGTCGGCCAGCGGCGCGGGCTTGCCATCGATGGAGTTAAGAGTGAAGCTGTAAATGCCGGACGCAGCAAGCAGGGAAGTGGCCATGATCAGCAATGCTCCAAAAGGAAGTGCGAACGTAAGATAGCCGAGAATCCGGCGGTGCAATCTGCGGGGAGTATTCATTGGTGCTCCTGAAGAAATTTTCAAAGGTTGGGATCGACACAACCCCGTCGGCGCGGTACGCGTTGCAGCCGCAGCGCATGGGCCGCACGCCTACAAAGATACGTGCCACACCGGTCAACCGGCAACCCTGCAATTGTAAAATAATTGTCGCTTCAGCGAGGTCGCGCCAAGCGAGAGAGGCGGCAAGATCGTTGCGGCTAAACGGCGGTTCGTATGGCAGCTTCTTTCATCATTCTTTCCATCACCTTCAGCTGCCTGGCGGGAAGGTGGACATACGCATGTTCGGAGCCGGCGACCGAAACCATACCATCGGAGATTGCGTCTAGGGCGGAACCGGAGCGCGCCAGCACCGCCATCAGATATTTCTGGGCGATCGGCCGGTCCGCTGGGTGGATCAAGTCCCACCACCGCCGGATCGAGTCCTGCACCTCCGCTTCGGTCTTTTCACCAACTACCAGTGCGTCGATCAGGCGGTAGACCTTGCTCTTGATAGCTTGATACGAGACGGATATTTCCTGGGGCATTAGTTTTCCGGGGCCTCTGTAGCATTATTGATGCAATCGACCAGCCAAACGCTGAATGCTTGAACAGACAGCGTTTACAGCAGATTTCCATTCCACGAACTGGAGAAATCCGCTTTCCAATATGAATTCTGGAAGAAGTGTAGGGCGGGCTCTCTTGTCCGCCGCCTTTGACTTGGATTTTGATTTTGATTCTAAACGCGGAACCTGGAACGATAACCCTTCGTCCTAACAACCCAGCGTCCCAATGGTTCTACTGCGTCGTTTGGAAGTCCATGTTCTCGTCGACCGAAAGCTGGGCGGGCGTGCCGGAAGCGTCGTCGCCGGACCGGGTCGCCACCACGCGGAAGCCACTGGAGCTGGTCTGAACCTCGTAGGTATAAGGCGGACGCTGCCGGGCAATCGTGATGTAGTTGCTTGAAATCAGATCGTCGAGGGAAGCGTATTTTCCTTCCGTGGCGTAATACCGGCGCTCAGTGGTGGCGATGCTGATCAGGTCGCTCCTCACGCCCGTAATGTTGATGGCCGCCCTCGGATTGTTCGCCCCGGCCTGCGCAGACGAGCTCTGCGCCTGCTTGGAATAGATGTACATTCCAACACCAAGCACAATGACGACGCTGATAAAGCCGAATAGCCGGCCCATGGTTTCTCCCCCAAGCTAATTCCACAGCGAACTGGAGCAACTGGCAAGTAACCAGAGGGCAACGACCACCTGTGGTTCGGGCAGGTTACAATGTTCCGCTCTTGCAACCGGATCACAGTCGGCCGGCCGCGGAAAGCTCCGCACGCTCCGTAATCGTTTACGGTCGACTCGTTTCTCAGCGGCGGAAATTTTGCGAGCAACAAACTCTGAAAGCGACAACCCTGGAGGAATAATGAAGAAGCTGGCGTGGATTCTGGCGGTTCCCGTACTGATGGCAGTCCTGTGCAGGGCGCAGGCGTCACCGCCGGCAAACAACTCGGAAGGCGACGCAAGCCAGGATCGGATGTTTTTCCCGCGCGACATGCTTTACGGCTGGGCGCAATTCGAGCTGGCGCCTCCGCATAACGAAATAGATCCCAACCTGTGCGCCGCCACCGCTGGGCAATATGGCGGCGTGAACGCGCCCTGCAGCATGTTCGCCCGCTACATGCTCTCCGGAACCCTGGAGGTGCGGCCCTTTGGGCGCGGCCAACTTCGCCGCTTCATGCTCTTTGGGTCGCCGGCATTCCTGTTCGGAAAGAATCTTCCGCAGACGCTCTACACCTGGTCGTTCGATGCCATCGGAATCGAGCACTCCTGGGGGGCGTCGATCTATGCTGGCAAGGGATTCGAACTCCGCGTCACTCAGCATTTTTTATTTGATCGTCTGGGCGCGCGCGACACCAACCTCGGCGTCGCCGACTTGGGCAACAACGGCCCCTGGGGAAGATACGCGACCTTGGGAGTCCGCAAAACGTTCGGCACGCGGCGATGGTGATATCAACGCAGATTCCTGCCGCACAATCGTATTCGTGGAATCAGTGGTTTTCTTTATTGCGGCTGTCGCTATCAGCTTCTTTGCGAATTCTCTATAATTAACGGTTTCATCCCAGACATCAGGCGTCGACCGTATCGGAGGACTAGATGGCGGGCACTTATAACGGCGTGGCAATACCGGCAGACGGAAAAAAGATCGGCTACGCGGCTGGAAAATACGACGTTCCGGATAATCCGATCATCCCTTTCATCGAGGGCGACGGCACCGGGCGTGACATCTGGAAGGCTTCGCTGCGCGTGTTCAACGCCGCTGTTGAGAAGGCGTACAAGGGTAAACGCCGCGTGGCCTGGTACGAAGTTTTCGCGGGAGAAAAGGCCAAGGGGAAGTTCGATAACTGGCTGCCGGACGATACCGTCGACGCCATCCGCGAATTCCGCGTCGCCATCAAAGGACCGCTGACCACGCCCGTGGGCGGCGGGATTCGTTCGTTGAACGTCGCTCTGCGCCAGATTCTCGATCTCTATTGCTGCGTGCGCCCGGTCAAGTATTACAAGGGCGTCCCTTCGCCGGTGAAGCATCCCGAGCGCATGGACGTGATCATCTTCCGCGAGAATACCGAAGACGTCTATGCCGGCATCGAGTGGGAGCAGGGAACTCCCGAGTGCGCCAAGCTGATCGAGTTTCTGAACAAAGACATGCTCAAGGGCGGCAAGAAGCAGGTTCGGCTGGACTCCGGCGTGGGCATCAAGCCCATCTCCGTGACCGGAACCAAGCGCCTGGTGCGCATGGCCATCAAGCACGCGCTGGAGTCAGGTCGCAAGACTGTAACCCTGATGCACAAAGGCAACATCCAGAAGTTTACCGAAGGCGCGTTCCGCAAGTGGGGCTACGAACTGGCGATCGAAGAATTCCGCGTCACAGATTGTGACCGAGCGCGAGAGCTGGATCCTCGACAATAAAGACAAGAACGCAAACCTCACGGTCGCGGAGAATGCCGAACTGGTTGAGCCTGGGATGGAATTCGCTCCGCCAGCCTTTCGCCAGTCGGTGGAAAAAGAAGTGCAGCAAGTGCTCGACAGCATCTACGCCACGCATGGCAAGGGCGCGTGGAAAAAGAAAATTATGATCAACGACCGCATCGCTGACTCGATCTTCCAGCAGGTGGTGACGCGGGCGGATGAATATTCGGTGCTGGCCTGCCCCAACCTGAACGGCGACTACATTTCCGACGCCTGCGCGGCGCAGGTGGGCGGCCTCGGCATTGCTCCCGGAGCGAACATCGGCGACGGCTACGCCATCTTCGAAGCCACCCACGGCACGGCGCCAAAGTACGCCGATAAAGACGTCATCAATCCCGGTTCGGTGATTTTGTCGGGAGTGATGATGTTCCGCCACCTGGGCTGGAACGAAGCCGCCGACTTGATCGAGCAAAGTATGGAGCGAACGATCGAGCAGAAGAAAGTGACCTATGACTTCGAACGTCTCATGCCGGGCGCGACCAAAGTAAAGACCAGCGAGTTCGCGGGACACATTATCGAGAACATGGGAACGCGAGTACTCGCCGAGGCGAGATAAAACAATAACCACAGAGGGCATCGGGTTGGTCATTCTTCTCGTCTAAAGTTGTACCCTGTGCGACCCCGTGTCCCCTGTGGTTAAGACCTTGGATTCATTTCACTAAAGAGGAAATCATGCGCAAGAAAGTCACCATCGTAGGTTCCGGCAACGTAGGCGCCACCGCCGCTCACTGGATCGCTTCCAAAGAACTCGCCGACGTCGTGCTCATCGACATCATCGAAGGCGTGCCGCAAGGCAAGGGCCTCGATTTACTCGAAGCTATGCCCATCGAGAAGCGTGACTCCTACATCACCGGCACCAACAGCTACAAAGACACCGCGAATTCTGACATCGTGGTGATCACCGCGGGCATTCCGCGCAAACCGGGCATGAGCCGCGACGATTTGCTCAACACGAATTACGGAATCATGAAAGCGGTCGTCGGCGAGGCGGTGAAGCATTCGCCCAACTGCATTCTGATCATCGTTTCGAACCCGCTCGATGCCATGGCACAAGCTGCCTACAAGCTAAGCGGATTCCCCCGCGAACGCGTGATTGGCATGGCTGGAGTGCTCGACTCCGCCCGCTTCCGCGCCTTCATCGCCGACGAGTTGAAAGTTAGCGTGGAGAACGTGACCGCCTTCGTCCTCGGCGGCCACGGCGACACCATGGTTCCCCTGCCGCGCTATTCCACGGTGGCGGGCATCCCGATCACAGAGTTGATTGAAAAATCCCGGCTGGAAGCTTTAGTGCAGCGCACCCGCGATGGCGGCGCGGAAATCGTAAAGTATCTGAAAACCGGTTCCGCCTACTACGCGCCGTCGGCCGCGGCCACCGAGATGGTGGAAGCTATTCTCAAAGATAAGAAAAAAATCCTGCCCTGCGCCGCATATTTGCAAGGCGAATACGGCATCACCGGCCTCTACGTCGGCGTCCCCGTGAAGCTGGGCGCGAAGGGAATCGAGCAGATCATCGAAATCAAACTCACCCCCGAAGAAAAAGCCGGTCTCGATAAGAGCGCCGCCGCCGTGAAGGAGTTGTGCGCCGTGATCGGAGTGTAGGCGAAAGCTCCCGCCGATTATTGCTGCGCCGTACTAGGAAACTCCCAGATGATCTGGTATGCAACTGGATTGATCTTCTGCATCACCGGATGATGCGAAGAAAAGTATTGATCTCCCGCCACCTGAGACTCCTCCTCCGGAGAAACCTGGTTTCCGGAATCGAGTCTCACGAAAACGCGACCGTGTTCACCGTTGAACTCCGTCGCGAGCGACCCGTTCTCCCACGACATAACCGTACCGGAATAGTCCCACCCGAAGCCGGTTAATTGAAACGGTCGACCGTTGAACTGCTCCAACTGTTTGAGCGATGTGCCTAACGAGACGCCGTGAGGACCTTTCCAGAGGCTCGCCTTTCCCTCGATCTGTGCAGCGGCGGGTTGAGTTTTCTTGTCCGGGTCTTTCCACAATATTTCAATGGAACGCTTCGGGTCTTTGGGAAAAACAATGGTTCCCGGCTCGGTTTCACCCTCGCCGACATCCACATCCTGGTCAATCACGTTGGCCTTCCCGTAAGCCCGTACTAAGTCTGCCCGCGTGGTGTGTCCATTAATCGCGCCCTTTTCGCTGCTCGCAATAATAAGCCACGGGTCGGGCATATATTGGCTGAAGCCGACTATCGGCCCCAGGAAGAAGAGTCCAGCCAGGATGCAGGAGCTGAGGGCAGCTTTCATACGACGTTGTGATCCGTTACACCTTCTCGATCGTCACCTTCTTCAGCACCACATCCTTGTTCGGTTTGTTCTGGCGATTCTGCGGAACTCGCGTGATCTTTTCCGCGACGTCCTGGCCTTCGACGACCTCGCCAAAAATCGTGTGCTTGCCGGTCAGCCACGTCGTGGGCACGGTGGTGATGAAAAACTGCGAGCCATTCGTGTTGGGGCCGGCGTTCGCCATGGCCAGCTTGCCCGGCTTGTCGAATTTATGCGGCGAGCCCTTGATCTCGTCCTCAAATTGATAGCCGGGGCCGCCCGTGCCAGTACCTTGCGGATCTCCGCCCTGCACCATGAAGTCAGGAATCACGCGGTGAAAAATCGTTCCGTCATAAAGGCGGTCTTTCGATTTCTTGCGCGTCGAGGGATGGGTCCACTCGCGTTTCCCCTCTGCCAGTTCCACGAAGTTGGCAACAGTTTTCGGCGCGTCTTTCTCGAACAAACGGCAAACAATGGTTCCTTCCGATGTGTCAAAAATGGCGTAAGTTCCCGCGGGTCGGCTCATGGATATCTTTTTCTCCTTAGGTGAATGGCTTCTGATTCTATCAGGGTGAGCGGAAAAAACTGGCTGCGGAGGATCCCGAACTATTTGAGATCGCCCGGCCGCAAGTATTGCGTGAAGAAGGCCTGCGTCTCCAGAGCCAGCCGTCTGCGCGCCTCCGGCGTTCGGAAAGTATGAACATCTTCGACGGCCACAAACTTTACGGCAGCTCCCGCTTGTTTCAGTTTGTCGGCGAGTTCTTGCGATTGGGCAATTGGCACGTCCGCGTCCTGCGTGCCATGCATGATAAGAAACGGTGACACGGTCTTCGAGACATGAAATACGGGCGATGCATCCTGCCAGATTTTAGAATGCTGGGCATAGTCACCGCCGAAAAATGTGGTAAGAAATGCGTCGTCATCTGCATCGCGATGAGTCGTGAAATCGCTGGGTCCGCTGACCTCGACCACGGCCTGCACTCTGCTGGAATATTTGGCAAGAGCTGCATCAGAATTGTCGCGAGTGTCTTCCATCCCCAGCAGAGCCGCCAGCTGCGCGCCCGCAGAGTGCCCGAACGCGCCAATATGATCGGGGTCAACCCCGTATTTCACAGCGTTGGCGCGAACCCAGCGCACCGCACGCTGCACGTCGTCGAGCTGTGCGGGCCAGATATTCTCGTTTCCGTGCATGAGCCGGTAGTCAACCGCGAACGCAACAAAGCCGCACCGGGCAAGGAACATCCCCATAGTGTGCATCGTCGATTTGTCAAAACTCGTCCAGCCTCCACCATGAATCAGGACTACCGCCGGGCGCAGCGCGGAAGATTGTTCAGCCGGCTGGTAAATGTCCAGCAGCAGCGGATGGCCGCCGACTGTGCCAAAGGGAACGTCCTGCTGAACCGAACTCAGCGGGTTCGGCGCAGGGTTCGCCGCAGGTTGAGCAGACGCCTCCCTTGGCTTAACGGCAGGCGTTTGCGCACAAACGCCCGCAGCCATGCCGAGCATCACGACCGTCAAAAGGAAAGCCCACTTAGTCATACTGAAAACCGTTCGGGACCTCTGGACATCGCTATTTACGATGCCGTCGAAAAACTCAGTTTGGATTCGCAGGCGTCGCGGGTGTCACGCTCGCCGGTTTTTTTACGTTCGCGCCCGCCGGTTTGGCCGGCGTGGCCGAACTGCCGCGCACAATCTTGATGTGGATGATCTTCACGGTACGGAATGGCTTGTCATTGCTGGGGTCGCGGGCCATGTGCGCGATCTGCTTCACTAGCTCAACCGCCGCATCGTCGCACTGGCCAAAGATTGTGTAGCCGCCATTCAGGTGGGGCGTGGCTACTTCGGTGATAAAAAACTGCGAGCCGTTGGTGTTGGGGCCGGAGTTCGCATAAGCCAGCCGTCCGGGTTTGTCGAACAACAGGTCGGGAGAAGCTTCGTTCCTGAATTCGTAGCCGGGAGTGCCACTTCCATTGCCCGCGGGATCGCCACCCTGGATCATGAACCCAGGAATCACGCGGTGGAAAATTGTGCCGTCGTAGAGCGGGACGCCATGCTTGGTCGCGCCGCTGACCGGATTTTTCCAGTCTTTCGTGCCGTTGGCCAGCCCAATGAAATTTGCGACCCCAATCGGAGCCTTGTCGGGAAAAAGCGTGCAATTCAAGTTGCCCACGGACGTTTCGATCACGGCGGTGGTCACAGCAGCTGCGTGATGAACCGCCGGCTTGGTCGCAGCGCCCGGCTGCGCCGCGGTGCTGGGCTTGGCAGCCGGCGTGGCTTGCGTGGTTGATCCCGACTGCGCCCATCCGCCGAGCGCCGTTATAAAGCTAAACATTATAAGCGCCAAAGTTTTCCGCATGGATGCTCCTCGAAATCTACGAATCTTAAATGCTCATGTGGGACAGCCGTCCTCGGCTGTCCGGTCGAGCGAAGCTCGACGGGTGTCCTGACCACGTCTGCATAGCTACTGTGAAACCAACGAAGCATTCTACGACAGCGTAGGCCGGCGTCGCTTTGAGGCTAAGGCATGGCCTTCGCTTGTGCCGCCTGCACATCGTGGCTCATGCGCTCCACTTCACGAAACACCCGCAGAATATTTCCCCCGAGAATCTTCTTGATGTCGCCAGCGCTGTAGCCGCGATCGAGTAGAGCCTGTGTGATCTTCGGCAGATCGGCGGCGGAATCAATCCCTTGCGGCGTGGCCCCGCTCACGCCATCGAAATCCGACCCCAGGCCCACGTGATCTATCCCCGCAACTTTCGCAACGTGGTCAATGTGATCGATAAGCGCCTTCAGCGGCGGCCGCGGAAGCTTGGCCATCCACGCGCGCTCGATGCGGTCGACTTCGATGTAATTGACTTCCTTGCCCTCAGCCTTGCGTTGCGCCATGTAGGCATCCACAGCCGCGGTCTTGTCTTTGGCCTGCGCCTTCTCGGCGTCGAGAAAGTTCTGGTCAATGAATCCGTTGAAAAAATTGACCTGCACCACTCCGCCGTTCTTGGCTACGGCTTGCAGCATTTCGTCAGTCATGTTGCGTCCCGCGTTGGTAAGCGCCCGCGCGGAAGAGTGCGAAGCAATCACCGGAGCCTTCGTCGTAGCGATCGCGTCCCAGAAGGTCTTATCGGCGACGTGAGAGATGTCGACCATCATCCCAAGGCGGTTCATCTCGAGCACAACCTGCTTGCCGAAGTCGGTCAGGCCGTTGTGGTGTTGCACCTTGGAATCATCGATGTCGCCCGATGAATCCGCCCACTCATTGGTGTTCGACCAGCTCAGCGTCATATAGCGCACGCCCAGCCGATAATAATCATGCAGCAAGTGCATGTCGTTCTCGATCGAGTGCCCACCTTCAATGCCCATCAGCGCGGCGAGCTTGTGTTCTTTGTGCGCACGCTCGATGTCAGCCACGGAAAACGCCATCATCATCCGGTCGGGATGCCGCGCCGCCTGCTCGTAGACGGAATCGATCAGATCGAAAGTGTGCCGCGCAAAATGGCCCTGATTGGTTTCGGGATCGACCCAGATGGAAAAGAATTCCGCGCCCAGATTGCCACGCCGTGCTTTGTCGAGACTGATGTGCCCAATGTCGTTCGGATCAGTCGAGCCAAGATCAAAGTTCTCGTCGAGAAAGCGCTGTGGCGTGTCGGCATGCGTATCCACGACTAGAGCGGAGTCATGAATTGCCCGTGCCCGCGCCGTAACCACCACGTCGCCGGAGTTCGCGGGCGAAGTCTGAGCAGAAAGCAGGAGAAGCGGAGCGTGCAGAATCAGGATTGAGAACACGAGAGCTCGGAGTCGAATCATAGCAAGATTGCCGTAATCGGCAAGTCCCCGATTGTATAAGCAGCGGCGACGGAAAGGATAGAGATCAGCGCGGCAGGGATGAAGCTTCCTGATGAGCGATTGCAGTGTCTGGCATCGTCCCTAGCGCCCTCGCGCCAAACCTTCTTGTCATCCTTGTCATCCTGAGGTCCGCGCCTTTTGCGGGCCGAAGAGCCTGCCTGAGCTTGTCGAAGGGGTCTATGCAATTTGCCGCTGTTGAGCCGCTGCCGGCAAATTGCATGGGTCCTTCGCTTCGCTCAAGGATGACAAGCTGTATCTGGGGGAACTACACGACTTCTGGCGCGGGCAGGGCTCTAAGAGAAATTCGCAGGATCTTACCGGGCCGGGGCTACGCCGCATTGGCCACTGTGGGCTGAGTGCTCTTCCGCGCCTGGCGCTGCGTTCCGTGACGAGTTACATCCCCGGGCTTGGGCCCAGGCTTGTGCGGAGTCTGCTCAGTTCGCAGGGCGAAGAGCGCCGTCACCGCTTTGCGAAACTTGGCTCCCGTTACATTGTGGAGCGCGGCTACCAACGAAGACTCGTGCACGTCACCGAGGCGCTTGGCTGCGGTGTGGGTCAAGGTGAACCAATCGTGCCAGGCGCCCGCGGCATCCTGCATGTGCTTGAGTTGGGTTACGAATTGGGTGGCCTCGGCGGATGGCGGAGCCAACTCTGCAATGTAGCGCGCCCGCTTGCCGATAATGCGGTAATGGTGGAGCAGGTCTTCAGGCAGAGTGCCTCGGGAATCGGGTTGCGGAGGTTGGCCAAGCATTTTTCTGGCGACCGCAAGCGGGTCGCCAACCGTTGCCGATTTCACGCCCTTGGCGGCGCGTTTCAGGCGCTTTTCAATCTCGCGAACATCCTCTTTATCCAATGTCTTACGCAGCTTTTTCTCGTGCTCTGCGCGAAGCTCAATCAGGCTGTTCATCAACTGGCTTTTGCGCCGCGGCTCTTGCGGAATCTTCAAGCTGCGCAGCGCTGCGAGTTGCACATCCAAGTCACGCAGCTTTCCTGCTCGTTTGCGAATTCGCCCCAGTGCTTTCAGCAGCTTGCGGTGGGCACGCTTCTGTTTCGGAAGCAGTTCTTCCAGCAAAGTTTCGAGCCGGCGGGCAGCGCTGCGGAAGCGGTGCACGTTTTCGGCATTCTGCTTGGAGGAAACTCTTACCAGGTCCCGCTCAAGCTTCTGAAAAACAGACTGGATAGGGTCTTTCGCCATTCGAAAATTGACTCAGTCCGGTGTTGGGACAGGAACTATACAACTTTGTGGAAAAAACGCAATCCTCAGGAAGTGCCACACAGCTTCCAGTCCACCCCAACGCCCTTACCGCTGCCTCGTACCCTACGCCACAGAATCCGAGAAAGCATCGTGATTTTAACACCTTTGTAACAACTATCTGCTACGGTGAAGGTGCGAATGGCCAATCCCGCATTCCATCGGCCTGATATGCCCGGACTGCAACCTATTGCAGAGACAAAGGTTAACAGCACTCCTGCCCCCCGGCCAGAACCCCTGTTACGGGTTTCCGATGGGGAGATCCCCGACCGCATTTTCAAGTACGCCATGGTGGCCTGCGGAATGGCGGTTTTGGGCCTGCTGGCGCTCATCATTTACGAACTGGTATTGCGGTCCAGCCTTTCCTGGCACTCCTTTGGATTCAAGTTCTTCGCCACCAGCAATTGGGACCCGGTAAACGAGTTGTTTGGAGCGTTTCCGTTCATCTACGGGACGTTGGTTTCGTCGCTGCTGGCGCTGATTATCGCGGTTCCGCTGGCGGTTGGAGTCGCGGTATTTACCACCGAAATGTGCCCGCGTGTGCTGCGTGGGCCGCTGTCGTTCTTTGTGGAGCTGCTGGCCGCAATTCCCAGTGTGATTTACGGGTTGTGGGCGATCTTTGTGCTGCTTCCTCTCTTGAGCGACCACGTCGAGCCGTTTCTGGCAAAGACCCTCGGCTTGCCGAGAATCCTGGGCTGGACGGGACTGTTTACCGGACCGTCGCTGGGCGCTGGCATGCTGGCGGCCGGGATTATTCTTGCGGTCATGATCATCCCGATCATCTCGTCGATTGCCCGTGAGGTGTTGATGGTGGTGCCGCAACATCAGCGCGAAGCGGTGCTGGCGTTGGGCGCCACGCGCTGGGAGATGATCCGCATCGGGGTGCTGCGTAACGCGCGCGCGGGAATCGTAGGAGGCATCATCCTGGGGCTGGGACGCGCTCTCGGTGAAACCATGGCCGTCACCATGGTGATCGGAAACAGCCCGGACATTTCGCGCTCGCTTTTCGCACCGGGATATACCATGGCGAGTGTCCTGGCCAACGAATTTGCCGAAGCCACGAGCAATATGCACCTGTCCGCGCTGGTTGAAATTGGACTGGCGCTTTTTCTTGTCACGATCGTGGTGAATACGCTGGCCCGTCTGCTGGTCTGGACAGTGACCCGCGGCCAACCTGCGAGCACGCACGTCTAGTAAATATGTCTAGCGCCGCCAGCATTGCCGCCATGCAACACAAGGTACCGCCGATCAGCCTGCGGCGCCGCGTGACCGACCATGCCATGACGGGGATCGCGATTCTTACGGTGATCGTGGTCCTGGTACCGCTGGTCGCGGTCTTCGGGTACCTGCTGTTTCGTGGCTTGGCATCCGTCAATTGGGCTTTTCTGACGCAGACTCCAAAGCCGCCCGGCGAAGTCGGCGGCGGCGTCGCCAACGGGATCGTAGGTTCGGGGATCATTCTCGGGATTGCAAGCCTGCTGGGCGTTCCGCTGGGGATCGGAGCGGGCATCTATCTCGCGGAGTATGGACGCAACCGGCTGGGCGATGCGGTTCGCTTTACTGCAGACGTGCTGAATGGAGTGCCTTCGATCGTAATCGGAATCGTAGCGTACGCGATTGTGGTTCTGCGCTGGCACTTCTCTGCGCTCGCGGGCGGGGTGGCGCTGGCGATCATGATGGTGCCGACCATCAGCCGTACCACCGAAGAAATGCTCCTGTTGGTGCCGCAAGCATTGCGGGAAGCGGCTTATGGCTTGGGCATCCCGCGCTGGCGGACTACACTTTCCATTACCCTGCGCAGCGCGACTTCGGGAGTGATTACCGGGGTGATGCTGGCGTTTGCGCGAGTCGCCGGTGAAACTGCTCCGCTGTTGTTCACCACGCTGGGGAATGAATTCTGGAATCTGAACTTGCTTCAGCCCACGGCGGCGTTACCGCTGCAAGTATTCAACTATGCGAAGTCGCCTTATGATGACTGGCATCGCCAGGCCTGGGCCGGAGCGCTGGTTTTGATTCTTCTTATCGTGAGCGCCATCGCGGCGGTGCGATATGCGGTGCGCCGCGGCAGTTTCGGAGCGGCATAATTTATGGGAGTTGGGATCCAGGTCGAGACGTTGAATGCGTGGTACGGCAAAGGCCAGGCGCTGTATGACATCAACCTGGTGGTTGCGGCCAACCACGCCACCGCGTTGATTGGTCCTTCGGGATGCGGCAAATCGACGTTTATTCGCTGCCTGAACCGCATGCACGAAACCATACCGGATGCCCGCGTGACGGGGCGCGTGCGAATTGGCGAGATCGATGCGTACAACGGAACATCGGCGACGCAGCTGCGCCGCCGGGTAGGCATGGTGTTCCAGAAGGCGAATCCGTTCCCGACGATGTCGATTTACGACAACGTAGCCTCGGGATTGAAGCTGAACGGATTTCACGACCGGCACAAGCTGGATGAAATCGTTGAGCGCTCGCTGGATGCGGCCGCGCTATGGGGCGAGGTGAAAGATCAGATACACAAGAAGTCGGGAGCCAGCCTTTCCGGCGGCCAGCAGCAGCGGCTTTGCATTGCGCGGGCGCTGGCGGTCGAGCCCGAAGTGCTGCTCATGGACGAGCCCTGCTCGGCGCTCGATCCCATCTCCACGGGAAAAATTGAAGAGTTGATCTTTCAACTCAAAGAGCGGTATACCATCGTGATTGTGACGCATAACATGCAGCAGGCGGCGCGGGTAGCCGAGTTTACGGGATTCTTCCTGCTGGGCAAGCTGATCGAATTCGACAAAACGGAAAAGATATTCACCAAGCCGTCAGACAAGAAGACGGAAGATTACATCACCGGGCGATTCGGATAGGCCCGATTGGGATAAGGTCGATTCGGATAAGGCCGAGTCGGACAGGGCTAGTTCAGATAAGAAAGGTTCGGATAAATGCGTACGCGTTTTCAACACGGTCTCGACGAGCTGCGGGAGAAACTGCTCCGTATGGGCGGACTAGCGGAGCAGGCGGTGGACCGCGCCCGCCAGGCATATGTGGAGCGCGACCTTACCCGCTGCCAGATGGTGCTGGAGGGCGAAGGCCTGATCAACACCGTGGAGCGCGAGATCGACGAAGCGGCTTTCGATTTGCTGGCGATGCAGCAGCCCATGGCCGTGGACCTGCGCTTCATCCTTGCGGTTACGAAAATCAATTCTGATTTGGAGCGTGTGGGCGACCAGGCCGTCAACATCGCTGAGCGCGTGATGGACATGACGGAGTTGCCGGCAGTGGAATTGCCGGTGGACATTGCACGCATGGGTTCCGCGGTCAGCGCGATGGTGCGGCGTTCGCTGGAATCGTTTATCGAAGCCAAGGTCGAACTCGCGCAAGCTGTGTTGGAGATGGACAGCGTGATTGACCGCATGCGCGATGATGCCTTCATCCAATTGGTGAAGACCATGAACGAGCGCCCCGAAGTTGTGCGCCAGGCCTTGGACGCGCTGCTGGTGGCCCGCAACCTGGAACGCGTTGCCGACCATGCCACGAACATTGCCGAGGACGTGATCTTCTGGGTGCAGGGCGCCGATGTGCGTCACAACGTCGGCGTGGAACCTTCGGAGTCGTCCGACCCCACGCGCCGGACTCCGCGGGTGTCGGGACTCTAGGCCGGCAGGGTTTGCTACATGCTCATGTGGGACAGCCGGCCCCGGCTGTCCAGTCGAGCGAAGGTCGACGGGTTTTTTCGTCGCCACCGTCCGAGAATTGTGCGCGCCATCACACTTCCGCCTTTGACCGCTCGGTCTGACTTGCATTAGGCTCATTTCGATTTCATTCTGAGCTTGTTCCTGCCCGGAGGCACCGTGATCTGCTCCGCCCGCCAGTTTCTTTGCATCGCGTTATCTCTTCTCGGAGCATTTGGAATCGCCTCCGCGCAATCTGCGCCGCCCGTAGATCGTCCGCCCGTGAATCTGCCGACCAGCAAACTGCTGACTGTCCCATCCCCGGGGAAGATCGGAAGCACGAATAGTTTTCCTGCCACGATCGCACTCAGCCCCGATGGCCGCTACGCGGCGCTGCTCAATGATGGCTACGGAACGCAGGAAAGTCTGGCTCATCAGTCCATCGCGATTCTTGATCTCGCGAATAATCACCTCGTCGATTATCCCGATGCGCGGCTGAGCGACGAGTCGTATCAGAGTTATTTTCTGGGGTTGGTCTTTAGCTCGGACGGCAAGCACCTGTACGCTTCGGTGGGGTCGGTGACTGATCCTACCGGCGAGAAAGAAGGCAACACGGGCAACGGCATTGCGGTCTACACGTTTTCGTCGCAAGGCAAAGTGGCACCCGAACGCTTCATCCCGATTACGCCTCAGGCGCTGGCAGCTGGGAAGAAGGTTGCCATCGGCCTGCAGAAAACTCCCGTCGGTACGGCGATTCCGTATCCGGCGGGGCTCGCGCTGGTTTCGTCCGGCGGGCACGACACACTTCTGATCGCGAACAACCTCTCCGATAACGTTGTGCTGCTCGACCCGGCTAGCGGGAAGATACTGCGGAAGTTCGATCTGAGCACAAGCGACCTGGTGCCATCCTCGTTCCCCTACACGTGCGTCGCCGCGCGTGATGGACGGCGGGCGTGGTGCAGTTTGTGGAACGCATCACAGGTGGCGGAGTTAGATTTGACGAGCGGGAAAGTCGCGCGCCTTATCACGCTGCCGGTGACGAAAGAACCGGTGGATCCGTTGGCTCCTAGTTCCCACCCTACATCGCTGCTGTTGAGTCCGGACGAGAGAACGCTCTTCATTGCGCTCTCGAATCTTGATGCGGTTGTCGTTGTTAATACTGCGGGGCAATGGACGAATTGGCTCCGTACGTATGCTCCTGGCCAACGGTTCAAAGGCAGCCAGCCGGGGCCTTTGGCGCTGTCGCCAGATGGAACCCGTCTTTTTGTCGGGGACGCGTCGATGGATGCGGTGGCCGTCTTCGATGCGGAACATGCTGCCGCGGTGATGCCCAGTGACCGCACGCTAGAGCCTCTCGGCTTTATCCCCACTGACTGGTACCCGAGCGCGCTGGCTGTTCACCGCGATGACCTACTCATCGCGACCGCTAAAGGCGAAGGCGCTGGCCCCAACAAAGTCATGGGGAAGACTTCCTACGAAAAACGGCACCGCGATCATCCTTATATTCCTACGCTCCTCAAGGGATCGATCGCGCGTCTCAATATTCCATCGACACTCGAGAAGCTTCCAGAACTCACCCGCGTCGTTGAGCACGACAACCTGCTGCACTCCGATCCCGGAACCATTTCGTTTGCGCAGGGCTCGAATCCGATCAAGCATGTGATCTACGTCATCAAGGAAAATCGCACCTACGATCAGATTCTGGGCGACTTGAAGGTCGGCGATAAACCAGTCGGCGACGGCGATCCTTCGCTCACCATGTATGGGGAAGAGATCACCCCTAACGAGCACAAGCTGGCTCTGCAGTTCGGCGTACTCGACAATTTTTATGACAGCGGAGAAGTTTCCGGCGACGGACACCTGTGGTCGACGGCGGCGATCACCAGCGATTACAACGAGAAGACTTGGCAGATTGCTTATCGCGGCAAGGAGCGGACGTACGATTTTCAGGGGCAGGTGGCCGACGAATATCCACTGGAGCATAATCAGCCGGATGTTGACGATCCCTCCACCGGATTCCTCTGGGATAATCTTGCGCGCAACCACGTCAGTTACCGCGATTACGGCGAGTTTGTGAATGCCGAGTGGTGTAATGAAAAGAAAAAGGCGACGACGCCGAAGCAGGGAACTCCTTCCGGCCAGGAATCGCGTTGCCCGCGGACGGCGGTTCATAAGGGCCAGTTGCTCGCTCCCAACGTGGGAGATCCGCATGCGGGACCGAGTCCGTGGCCGTGGGCGGTGCCGTTGTTTAGCGGAGTCAAGCCCACCAAGGCGGCACTGCGCGATCATTTCGATCCGCTGTTTCCGGATTTCAATACGGACTATCCTGACCAGTTGCGGGCGGACGAGTTTCTGAACGAGTTCTCGGCGTTCGTGCGGGCGCGGAAGGAAAACGAAGCGGCGGAGTTTCAATTGCCGGCGTTTGTCTTGTTATATCTTCCCGACGATCACACGGGAGGCACGCGGCCTGACTTTCCGCGTCCGGCGGCTTCGCAGGCCGACAACGATCTGGCGCTTGGCCGGGTCGTGGATGCGGTTTCGCACAGCCCCTACTGGGATGACACCGCCATCTTTGTGTTGGAAGATGACGCTCAGGATGGTGGCGACCATGTGGATGCGCATCGGTCCATTGCTTTTGTGGTCAGCAAATACTCACCGGGATCGGCTGGGCAGCCTTATCTAGAGCATCGCTTCTACACCACGGTAAACATGATTCACACGCTGGAGACGCTGCTCGGCTTGCCTCCGATGAATCAGAATGACGCCTACGCGCCGCTGATGGGATCATTGTTTTCGGGAACGGGTGCTCAGCCCGCTTTCACGGCGGATGACAGGAATCTGAAGAATGGCCTGATTTATGAAGTCAACAAGCGCACGGCGCCGGGGGCGAAGATATCTTCCAAAATGGATTTCTCCCGGCCGGACGCGGCCGGAGCGTCTCGATTGAATCGCGTATTGTGGCGCGACCAGAAAGGCGACGCACCAATGCCTGCGGCGCGGCACACGGTTTTTCCGGTGGGGGAAGACTGAGGCTGCTGCGCGCGGATTTACGTTCTGGGTCACGCTCGATGAACGCCACCGTCTTTTCTCCAACTTCCGGTTTAACATCCGACAACCGCGCAAAATCGCTTTCATTCGGCGTCCTGAGGTTCGTGGCCGAGCGATGGCTGCCGATCGTGGCATTCTCCGCAATTCTGCTCCTGCCTTGCTTTTGGCACAGACGAATTGAAGCTGGCGACCTTGCCAGCCACACCTACAACGCATGGCTGGCGCAGTTGATTGTACGGGGAGATGCGCCCGGGCTTTATCTGGTGCGACAGTGGAACAACATTCTGGTGGATGTGGCTCTTGCCAAACTGGGCACCGCTGTCGGACTTGCCGCTGCGGAGAAGATAGTTGTATCGGCGTATGTGCTGATTTTTTTCTGGGGAGCGTTTGCATTCATTGCGGCGGCTACGCGTCGTCCGCCATGGATTCTGGTTCCTGCCATCGCCATGATCGCCTACGGCTGGACGTTTCAGATGGGCTTCATGAATTATTACCTCTCGCTGGGCTTTGCGTTCTTTGCAGCGGCGCTCTTCTGGAGGGGGCAGACGGTCGACTGGATTGCTGCACTTCTTTTGAGCGGTCTCGCGCTGCTGGCCCATCCCATGGGATTCTTCAGCCTCGCGGGGACGGTGGCTTACATCCGGTTAGCGGAAAAGAGCAGCGACCGCTACCGGTGGTTGGTGCTTGCCTCAGCGTTTCTGGCGGTGCTGGCGTTGCATTGGTATATCGTCCGCCACTTTCGGGTCGCATACTGGGACACCCCGTTCTTCTTTCTGCTGAACGGAGCCGACCAGTTGGTGCTCTACGGAAGCCGCTATTTAGTCGTGGCGTGGATTGCGCTCATTTTCGGCAGCGGGTGCTTCATTCACGGTCGAGTACAACAACGGAAGCGCGGTGAACCGGTGTGGTCGTTCCGCACTGCACTGGAGTTGTGGGCGATTTTGCTGTTCGTGGCGGCGATGATTCCGGAATTGATTTATCTGCCGTGGTATGCCGCGCCGATTGGATTTCCGGTTGCCCGGCTGACGGCAGTGACAGCGATTCTCGGACTATGCATTCTCGGATCCGTCCAACCCCGCAGGTGGCACCTGGCCGGCCTTGCAGTTTGCGCGGTCATCTTCTTCGCACTCCTGTATCGCGACACGCAGACGTTGAACGGAATGGAGGATCAGGTCGAGGAGATGACGAAGACCTTGCCTTACGGCCGTCGCGTGATCGAAACCATCGCTGCGCCGCCGGATTCGAGGATTCCCTTCATCAACCACATCGTGGATCGCGCCTGCATTGGACGATGTTTCGCCTTCGCCAACTACGAGCCTGCCTCGGGACAGTTCCGCATTCGCGTGCGAGCGGGCAGCCCCCTAGTTACGGATTCAGTGGATTTTTCGAACGCAATGGAAAATGGCGATTATGTAGTACGTCCGCAGGATCTCCCTATGACGCAGATCGATCAGTGCGGAGGGAAAGATTTTACGCGACTCTGCATGCACGATCTCAGGGCCGGGGAAAAAAACGGCGCCAGCGTCGGCAACCGTGCTTCCGCCCCGCAGTGAAAGGCTCGATTCGGCCTGCCTTTCGATTTTGAGCCCGCCACCTCGGCCCACTATTTCAAGCTAATCGAATCCTTCAACGGCAAACTCTGCGAAGAACCACCGACCAGAATTGTGTAATCGCCTGGAAGCAACTGCCAGGCGTTCTTATCGACGTTGAAGATTGAAAGATACTTCGGGTCGATCACTACCGAAGCTTCTTTACTTTCTCCCGCGTTGAGTTTGATCTTGCTCCAGCCCACCAGGCGCTTCGGCGGCTCGCCGGCAGCGGCTGGCAACCCGGCATAGACCTCCGCGATTTCTGCTCCCGGCCGCGCGCCGGTGTTGGTCACGGTGAAGCTCACATGTACATCGTCTTTGCCTCGCGCGACGGCCAGGTTCGAGTAAGAGTACGACGTGTAAGAAAGTCCGTAGCCGAAAGGAAAGAGAACGGGTTTATTCTCGGCGTCGTACCACTTGTATCCCACTTTCACGCCTTCATCGTAGGTGACCTGGAATGCAGGCAGGCCGGCCGCGATTCTCTTCCAGCCTCCGCCCTGGGACTGGTGCGGAGGTTTCACGATCGCAGGATGCGGTAAATCAGCGACGCTCCTGGGAAAGGTATTGGGCAGCTTCGCGCTCGGGTTGACTTCGCCGAACAGGATATTCGCCACGGCTTCGGCGCCGCGGCTCCCGGCGAACCAGGCTTCCAGAATGCCGCCGACTTGATCCGCCCACGGCATGGTCACGGCGGTGCCTGTCTCCAATACCACAACCGTGCGAGGATTCGCGGCTGCGACTTGCGCGATCAGCGCATCCTGATTTTCCGGAAGTGTAAGGTTGTCGAGGTCCATGCCCTCGCTTTCCCACTCGTAGGCGAATACCACGGCCACGTCTGCCGATTTCGCCAAAGCGGCCGCGGACGCAGGATCGGCGCCCGAGTCATATCGAACATCGGCTGACGGAGCCTTCGCGCGAATCGCCTTGAGTGGCGACGTTGGAAACCAGATATGGTCCTGCCAGTGCGTCTGGCCCTTGCCCGGGGGCATAATCGCGTTTCCGCCCGGCGGATCCACCTGCGCCGAACCTCCGCCGGAGATCATTCCGACATCGGCGTGCGGGCCAATCACGGCAATGCTGTGAATCTTGGAAGCGTCGAGAGGAAGGATGGCCCGGTCGTTCTTTAACAGCACGATGCTTTGCTCCGCAATCTTCTGTGCAACCTCCAGACCTCCGATCACGTCAACTACGCCCTTCACTGGCGGGTCATCGACCACGCCGCAGGCAAACATGGAACGCAGGATGCGGCGCACGTGTTCGTCGAGTTCCGCTGCCGGCACCTTGCCGGATTCCACGGCCTTCTTCATTGTCTCGCCGTAGAAAATCTCGCCCGGCTCCTCGTGATCGAGTCCTGCAGCCGAAGCTTTCGCGTCGCTGTGCGTGCCTCCCCAGTCTGATAGAACAAATCCCGGGAAGTTCCAGTCCTTCTTCAAGAGATCGTTCAGCAAGTATTTGTTCTCGCACGCGTAATCGCCGCCCACGCGGTTGTAGGAACACATCACCGCGCCAGCATTCGATTCGTGCACGCCGATTTCGAAAGCCAGCAAGTCGCTTTCGCGCGCGGCGCGCTTGTCGATGGTGATGTTCACGGCATTGCGGCCGCTCTCCTGATCGTTGAGCGCGTAATGCTTGATGTCGCCAATGACGTGTTGCGCCTGCAAGCCCTTCATCACCGAGCCGACCATTTTTCCCGCCAGCACCGGATCTTCGCCGAGATATTCAAACGTGCGTCCGTTGCGCGGCTCGCGGGTCAGGTTGATGCCGCCACCCAGCGACATGTTGTAGCCCTGCGCGCGCAACTCGCGCCCGATCAGCGCTCCGTATTCATATGCCGCGTCGAGATCCCAACTCGCCGCGCTCGCCACATCCGCGGGCAGCGCGGTGGAGTAGCGGCCATTCTCGCCGCTGCTTCGCACACCATAGGCCGCATCCGACATTTGAATCGCCGGAATGCCGAGGCGTGGAATTCCCGGAACGTATCCCGCGCCGCCGTTCGAGTGAATCGCCAGCGGGCTCATCAGGCTCAGGCCCTGCATCCCGGTGCCGTGCAGCAGCGTGATCTTTTCGTCGATGGTCATTTCCTTCAGCACCATGGCGGCACGTTCGTCGGGCGAAAGCGCGCTGTTCATCCAGGGATGCGCGGAAGGCTTGTCTTGCGGGCGCGATTGCAGCCGCGACGGGAAAAGAACACACGCGAGAAGGACGTAAGCGAGAACAACGATCGCGGACAGCGACCGTCTAGCGCAGGGGGAGCCAGCCGGCAAAATCATGAATTCTCCTCTTTCGAGAAATGTAAGAAAAGCCTCTACCAAATCGTTAATGTTAACGCTTTTTTACAATTCCTGCTGCTTTCTTTACCGGGCACCTGCCATGCCAACAGGGCCTTCAAGCTCGCGGACTTGGCCCTGGACCGCGGCGGGCTTTACACTTGAAGTGTGAAGATCGCGCTGGGACAGATCAACCCTACGGTGGGAGATTTTGCCGGCAACGCCGCTAAGATCATCCAGTTTTCGCGCCGCGCTCAGGCAGACGGTGCGGGATTGATTCTTTTTCCAGAGCTTTCGGTTTGTGGTTATCCGCCGCGTGATCTGGTCGAGCGGCCATCGTTTGTCGCGCGGAATCGCGAGACCCTGGACCGGATCGCGGGAGAAACACAAGGCATCGCTGTGATTTGCGGCGTGGTAACGCCGGCCGATTCGGATACGGGTAAAGCGGTGCGGAACTCCGCTGCGCTGCTCGTTGAAGGTAAAGTCGCCTTCGTGCAGTCGAAAATGCTGCTGCCCACCTACGACGTTTTCGACGAAATGCGAAACTTTGCCCCCGCCAAAGTGCAGGAACTATTTTCTTTTTGCGGCAACCGCATGGCGCTTACGATTTGCGAAGATGCCTGGAACGACAAGCAATTCTGGCTGAAACGGCTCTACCCGCTCGATCCCATCGACGCGCTGATTCGCGCCGGCGGCAACTTTGTGCTGAATATTTCGGCGTCGCCTTTCTGGATCGGCAAACGGCAACTCCGCCGCGACATGCTGGCCAGCATCGCCCGGCAGCACAAAGTTCCCGTGGTGATGGTGAATCAGGTTGGCGGCAACGACAGCCTGGTATTCGATGGCTCAAGCCTGGTGCTGAATTCCGAGGGCGCGGTCGTTGCGCAGGGACGATCGTTTGAAGAAGACCTGATTACGTTCGACTCGAAAACGCTAACCGGGGAGATGCACGAACAGATCGCTGGCGATGAGGCCAGCGTCTACAGCGCCCTGGTGCTGGGTACGCGCGACTACATCCAGAAGTGTGGCTTTCAGAAGGCGATCATCGGGCTGAGCGGCGGCATCGATTCAGCGCTTACAGCAGCCATTGCCGTCAACGCGGTCGGTGCGGAGAATGTGATCGGCGTGGGAATGCCGGGGCCATATTCTTCGCAGGGCTCCATCGACGATGCGCGGACTCTGGCGAAGAATCTGGGTATCCGGTTCGAACTGCTTTCGATCAACCAGGCTTACGAAGCTTATCGAGAGACGCTGCAGGATGTTTTCCGCGGATACAAGGAAGACGTCACGGAAGAGAATCTTCAATCGCGTGCCCGCGGCATGATTCTGATGGCGCTTTCAAACAAGTTCGGCGCCATTGTGCTCTCGACCGGCAACAAGAGCGAGCTCGGCGTGGGATACTGCACTCTTTATGGAGACATGGTGGGCGGGCTCGCGGTGATTTCGGATGTTCCGAAAACGCTGGTTTACCGCGTGAGCGAGTACGTAAACTCGCGCCGCGAAGTGATTCCGCGGGCCACGCTGGAGAAGCCGCCTTCGGCTGAGCTTCGCGCCAATCAGAAAGACAGCGACTCGTTGCCGCCTTATGACATTCTCGATGCCGTGCTCGAGGATTACGTGGAAGATTCGCATCCAGCCGAGCGCATTGCCGCGGAGCGGGGCATCGACATTGAGGTCGTGCGGCGTGTGATCCGGCTGGTGGATCGCGCTGAATACAAGCGTCAGCAGGCAGCCCCCGGGCTCAAGATTTCGCCCAAGGCTTTCGGCTACGGCCGTCGTTTTCCGATCGCGGCGAAGAGCGAGGTCTAAACAGTCCTTCGTGGGGCGTTATATATTTCATACTTCACAAGCTTGAACTTGAAAGGAACCCATGCGTAGTTTTAATAAATCAGTTCGTATCTTCGTTCCAGCCTTATTCTCGGTTCTGGCCTATTTCTCGTCGACCGCGGCGCAGACTGCCCCTTCGTTGAATGCTCCCGCCAAGTCGGCGCCCAAACCGTCGGAGAAATCAGCGGCCAACGACCCGGCGACGATTCTTCCGTCGGAAGCCACCGTTGATTCTTTCCTGCACGCCACCTTCGGCTATGACCCGCAATTGACATGGAAGATTTCCTCCATTGTGCCCGCGCCGGTACCGGGACTCGCCGAAGTGTCGGTGGTCCTCGCCAGTCCGCAGGGTCAGCAACTCAGCCGCTTCTTCGTGACCGCGGACGGAGCGCACGCCTTGACCGGTGACATCATTCCGTTCGGGGCGCAGCCGTTCGCACCTGCGCGCAAGGCGCTGGAGAAGGGAATCACCGGACCCACTCGCGGCCCCAAGGATGCGCCCGCAACCATCGTGGAATTCGGTGATCTTCAGTGTCCCGCTTGCAAAGCTGCGCAGCCTGCAATCGAAACGCTGATGGCCGCCGAACCCAACGTGCGGCTCGTGTTTCAGAATTTTCCGCTGGAGATGCACAACTGGGCGGCCAAGGGCGCCGCTTACGCCGACTGCGTGGGTCGCGCGTCGAACGAGGCCTTCTGGAAATTTGTTTCCAAAACCTACGAAACCCAGGCCGACATTACGGCTGAAAATGCCGATGAGAAGCTCACCGCCATTGCCGACGGAGCCGGTGTAAAGGGGGCCGACATCGCCGCCTGCGCCGCCGCACCCGATACGAAAGCTCGCGTTGATGCGTCCGTGGCTTTCGGCAAGTCCATGGAAGTGACCAGCACGCCCACGCTGTTTATCAACGGCCGCAGAATCGGCAACGTCAGCCAGATTCCAGCCGATGTGCTGAAGCAACTGGTGGAATTCGCCGCGAAACAGTAAGCAGGGGGACCGCTGATCTTACTTTCCGCTCAGCCAGATTTCGCTCGAGGCCCGCTCGTTATTGGCGAGCACGTGAGGCGTTACCACGATGATGAGTTCATCCTGCTCGTCGTCGCGGGTATTTTCGGCCGCGACTTGATTCAAGCCCGGAAGAAATCCAAAGCCCGGGATGCCGGCGAGCGAACGTTGCTCCGTCAGCGTTACCTCTCCGGCGACCGCCGCCGGCTCGCCATCTTGCAAGTTAATGCTGCCTTTGTATTCCTGATTGGAAATCACAGGCACGCCATTTGAGCTTTGTCCGGTAAGCGCGCGCACTTGCAACTCAAGTTGCAGGCTCACCTCACCATTGCCATGAATGGCCGGCTTGACCTGCACGTTCAGTCCCAAATCTTCATAGCTCACCGAAGGAAACGGCGCCTGGTAGCTATTGTTGCCGATCACCGAGGCAATCGCCGGTGAATTGTAGATGGGCGCGTAGGAGGCGTTGAGAATGGGATAACGAGTTCCCAGGTGGAACTTGGCAGCGTCCCCTCCATCGGCGGCGCGCAAAGTGAGATGCTCCAGACTGCGCACCCATGATTCATTCACGGAAAGATTTGCCGCCAGTTGGTCGAGGCTGAGTCCCATGAAAGTAAGGCCGCCGCCGAAGGTCGCCAGCGGTTGGCTGAAGATAGAATTTCCCTGGCCGCCCAACTGCGCGAGCAGCGATGAAATTGCAGTGCCGTTGGCCTGGTTGATGCCTCCGGAAGAGATCAGCTGATTAATCAGCTGCGAAATATTCTGTCCGCCCAGGCCCGCTAGAGCGGCTGCGGGGATGTTGTAAAGGTTAAAAGTGTTGGGCACGTGCACGCCGATATTTTGCGTGAGCTGGTGGCTGATCTCGTAAACGTCAATGTCGAGCATGACCTGGGGATGGTCGCCGGTGAGTTGCGCCATCAGCTTGGCGCAGGCCGCGAGAGTGGGCTGCGGAGCGCGCACTTCGATAATGTCGGCAGTCTGTCCAGTAGTGACAAACCGCACCTCAAGCACATTCTTCAGGGTGTTGACAATGTCCTGCACTTCCGCGGTGGCGCTGTGCGGCGGAAGAATAAACGTCTGCAGCGACATGCGGTCAAACTGCTTGTGGTTCTCCGTATTATCTTTGGCCACGAAGAACTGCCGCGCCCGGAGCGCAGTCCACATGGTCTTGCTCACCTCGCAAGCCAGTTTCAAAGCGGTTTCGAAGTCAACATCGTCCACATAGAAACGCACCTGCTGCGAGGTCACGGAGTCGTCAAATTCCACGGTCATGCCGTAGGACGATGCCAGCTGAGCGAACATCGCGCGCACATCCCCACGAAACTGGAAGCTGGCCCGCGTCTTCGTCGGTTGCAGGTGGATCTCTTCGGAGTCTCCCACGGTCGAGGCCGCTCGCAGGAGTTGTTGACGAGGGGCCTGCGAGGTCGCCCCAAGTCGCTCGCGAGCGAACTGGTCCCCGGGATCGAGGTCGAGCGCGGCCTGAAATTCCTCAGCGGCGCGGGCTCGTTCATCCCCGTAAAGCAACTGGTTGCCACGTGCCTCGTGCTCGTAGACCAGCCCAGCCTTCGCCAGTTCCCGGGTCTCGAAGAATTGTGGGTTTCGCGGGTCCAGGCGGACCGCGCGGTCAAACTGCTCAAAAGCTTCGTTGAACTGTTGTTGCTTTTCCAGCTTCAGCCCACGGGAATAGGCGCTGCGGGCTTCTTTCACATCTTTCTTGGAATGGACGCAGTTGACACCCCCAGGGATACCGGTACTGCAGGGAACGGGTGCGGACGGTGTCGGGTCGTCCGCAGCCGCGACGGATGGGATCGAAAGCCCAGCTGCCAGAAGTCCCGCGGAGACAATAAATGCGCAGCGTCGCATCTGTACGATTTTATCCTGTGTGCGGGAGGTTTGGTTTAGCACGTTTGGTCCCTCTGGCGAAGAACGACGGTCTTAGGAGTTCTTGCAACCAGCGATGAAGCCGTATTCAATGCAGCTCAGTTCAACTCAGCTCAGCATCAGCCGTTCAATGCTGCGTGCCTTGCCGGTGTTGTCGTCGCATTCGATTACCACCGCGCACAGCCGCACGTCACCCGTGGCTGGCTCAAAGCGCACCGGCATTCCGTTGAGAAACTTTCCCACCACCAGTTCCTTCTTCACTCCGATGACGCCGTCGTAGGGCCCGGTCATCCCGACATCGGTAATGTAGGCAGTACCGTTCGGCAGCACGCGCTCGTCCGCCGTAGGAACATGGGTGTGAGTGCCGACGACCGCGGTGACGCGGCCATCGAGATACCACCCCAGAGAAATCTTTTCCGAAGTCGCTTCAGCGTGGATATCCACCAGAATCACTTTCGCCGTTACTTTCTGCAAAAGCTGATCGGCGATGCGGAAAGGATCGTCATTCGACGCCATAAAAATCGCGCCCCTGCAGATTGATGACCGCATAAGGCACCTGGCCCTTTCGGCCCTGATACAAGCCCCACCCCGGCATGTCCGCTGGATAATTCGCCGGACGTAAAAGGCGCCGTGCCGGACCGTGCCCGTTACCTTCGACCATTTGAAAATAATCGACGATCTCGCGCTTATCCCAAACGTGGTTGCCAGTGGTGATGACGTCAATGTTCAGTTCAAACAGTTCTTCGGCGAGCGCCGGAGTAATGCCAAAGCCAGCTGCGGAGTTTTCTCCGTTGGCAACAATCAGATCGATTGCATGGTCGCGGACGATCCCCGGCAGACGGTCTTTGACGATGGCGCGCCCCGGCCTTCCAAAAATGTCGCCGATAAAAAGAATTCGCATGTTGAGTTACAGAATTCGATGGTAACACGCGGCATTTTCGGCTCAGTCATCCGCTTGCCCTGGACGTTTCTTGCAACGTCTCTCTCGGCATGATCCCGACCGCCCCCCGCAGATACGCAGCTAGCTATGTCGCTACAGATTCGTTAATTGTTCGAAGGTGCCAACTCCGCCGTCCGCAGAAAATCATAGTTTCCCGCCGGGTTCATCTTTATATTCCGCACCCGCCGCGTGTGTACCAGCACATTGTCGAGATACCAGAGATCGATGTAGGGCAACTCTTTGGCCAGAATCCTTTGCACTTCCGCGTAGAGCGGCTTGCGCACCGCCGGATCGACCTCGCGCCGAGCGCGGTCAATCAGTGCATCGACTTTCGGATTCGAATAGTAGCCGCGGTTGGCCCCGTTCGGCGGAAACTTCGCCGAGTGGAATACATATTCGAAGATGTCAGGATCTTCGTTACCTCCAATCCAGCGCAGGCTGTAAAGCTGAAACGCTCCGTGAGTCACGTCGGAAAAAAATGTGGCTGGCTCGAAGCTGCGAATGTCGAGCGCGATTCCAACCTCGCGCAACTGTTGTTGCATCACGGCCACGATCAGGCGCGTGCTTTCGTTGGTTGAGGTTTTCATGGTGATGTGAAACCGCACTCCGTTCACGGACGGATAGCCTGCTGCATCCAGCAATTGCCGCGCCTTTGCCGGATTGTGCTCATAAGCCGGCACGTCCCCGTTGTACGCCCAACTCTGCGGCGGCAGAACGTTGCGCGCCTCCTGCGCCTGGCCTCGCCATAGGTAGTCAATCATCGGCCGGCAGTCGAGAGCATAGGCCACGGCCTGCCGAACCCGGACATCCTTCAGAATAGGATCGCGCAAATTGAATGCCAGGTACTGCACCTCCGTTCCCGAGGACCGCTCGACAACCAGATTCGGCTCGCGCGACAGCGTGAGCACCATGTCGGGCGTCAGCGAGTTGATGCCGACATCTCCGCTGCCTTTGCGCAATTCAAGAGCCTCCGTGGTCGCCTCGGGCACCACCGCAAAACGCACGCGAGTTAGTTTTGGTTTTTCGCCCCAGTACTCGTCGTTGCGCTCAACGATGACTTCCTTGTCGGTTTCCGCACTGACAAACTTAAACGGCCCCGACCCGATGGGATGCCGCGTGATTTCATCGCCGCTACCGGCCGGCACAATGCCAATTGCGCCGTCAGAAACATTCCACAGCAGCGGCGCTTCCGGTTCCTTCAGATGGAAGATCACGGTGAAATCGTCCGGCGTGTCAATGCGATCGACAAAACGGTAGTTGGCCGTCTTCACGCTGCGAATCTTGCCAGTGAGCAGGGAGTCGAACGTCCACTTCACGTCGCGCGACGTCAACGGACGCCCGTCATGAAACTTCACGCCGCGATGTAAATGAAAAATGTAGGTCAGCGGATCCGGAATCTCCCAGCGCTCGGCCAAGCCCGGCGCCACATTCAGATCATCTCCGCGGCTCAGCAGATCGTCGAAGATCAGGTTATCAATGCGCTCCGACTGCGCGTCCAGTCCCACTCGCGGATCAAGATTCGTAGGGCTCGATTCGATAATCATCACCAGTGTATTGGGATCCGGCTTGCCGGAACAGGAGAGCAGCGCGAAACAAGCCGTGAAACAAACGAGCCAGGGGAAGAGTCGATCAATAATTCGTTGAACAATAATTCGCCGGCGTGGAACGGGTCTCACCTTCATTCGCAATCCAGGCACATCTGGTAGATATTGTTCACGCTGCGCCAGTTGCGTGTGGTTGCCTGGACCAGGAATTTTCGCTCGATAGGATTGTTCATCAGACTGCTGCGGCCAAATCCGTTCGGCAGATGGAGATAGATTTCTTGGCCAAGGCAACAGGATTCGTCGGGCGCTTTGGTAAGGCTTTCCAGTTGCTTCAGAACGCCAACTTCCGGAGCTTCGGAGAGAAAAATAACATGAAGATTCTCGAGGCTGGTGCCAGTCCGTTTCGGGAACGGATTTGCCTTAATGACTTTGCCGAGTTCCTCTTGTGATCGCAAAATCGTCAGCGAGGAAAAGCCGAAATCGTTCGTGAATCGTGCTTCGATCTTCTTGCGCAGAGACGCAGTAGAAGTTTTCCCCGCCTTGAAAACCACGTTGCCGCTTTGGATGTACGTCTGTACGTTCTTGAGTCCGATAGACTCGAACGATTTTCGCAAAGTCTCCATCTTCACCCGTTTGTGAGGGCCAAGATTGATTCCGCGCAGCATGGCGACATAAGTAGGCATCGAGTCGAATTCGAGGTCGAATTATTAAGGATATGAGATTTTACCCAACACTGCAGGCCGCGTCGCGCCCGTCGCCGACGGAATGTTCGAGGGCCGCCGATGCCAGGTTTCGTGCGCCAGAATCGCGAACGCCACGGCCTCTTTCGCTTCCGAGGGCACGCCAAACTCGTCGGAAAATCTCAACCGCAATCCCAGCCTATCCATCTCGCCCGATAGGATTGCCATAAGCTTTACATTCTTCGCACCGCCGCCCGACACAACTATCTCGCGATACGCAAGCTTCCGCTTACTTGGACGTTGTGGCAGCAACCGGCGTACGGCCTCAGCAATCGAACGCGCAGTCAGAGCCGTTGCAGTCGCCACAACGTCGCGGTCGCGCGCGCCCCCGCACATTCGCAAAAAATCTTCCACGAACTCGCGGCCGAATTCTTCTCTGCCGGCTGTCTTGGGCGGCTTTCTGCGGAAAAAATCACCCTGCAATATTTTCACGATGACAGGCTCGATCCAAGCCCCAGACGCCGCGATCTTTCCGTCCCGATCGAAGGCTTGCGCAAACAACTGCTGCGTGACCGCATCGATCACCATGTTTCCCGGCCCTGTATCGAATGCAATCACCTCGCTCGAAGAGGCCGCAGTCGGAATCGCAGTAAGGTTCGCGATCCCGCCAATGTTCTGAACGATTCTCCCCACGCGCGCGTCCCGGAATATCAAATAATCGAGAAACGGAACCAGCGGCGCACCCTTGCCGCCCGCAGCCATATCCGACGGACGAAAATCGGAAACCACCGGAACACCCAAACGCGCGGCAACAATCGCAGCCTCGCCCGTCTGCCAGGTCGCAGCCAGCTTGCGCCCAAGGCACGGGGCCCCCTCGCCCTGATGATAGAGCGTCTGCCCGTGACACCCCACGAGAGCGGCCTCGACACGAAACTTTCGTTGCGTCGCCAGCAGCGCATCCGCATACAACTCGCCCAGCAGAAAGTTGAGTCGGGCCAGGTCCGCCACGCAAGCCTGCGGCGCGTTCATCGCCGCCAGCACCGCCGCACGAACCTTCTTGGAATACGAATATTCCGCATGCCCCAGCAATTCGAAACTGCTCATGGAGCCGTGGGCGCCTCGCCCGCGACCGTCAGAAGCCGTACTAGAGGCCGCGCGGAAGCCTGACGCACGGCCGCCGCCAATCCGCACCAAAGCAACATTAATCCCATCCGCCGAAGTGCCGCTCATCACGCCAGCCACGATCATGCTTTTCTTCTTCATCCGCGCAATCGCGCATTCTCCTCGCGGTTCATCTTCTCCAGCCGGACCTGCTCGCCGAATTCCCACAACTTGCGCGACAACTTCCCCACGCTCGCCGCGGAGGGAGGCTTACCCGCGCGCAACATTTTCCTCGATTTCTTCTTGAACGCCATCACGCGTGCAACCGCGTCCTCAACCTGACGGGCAAACTTAGCGTCGCATTCGGCAGTGCGAAGCAAATCTTCGTAGGCATTCGTGATGTAGTCTTCGCGATGGCAGATTAAACATAAATCTCCGCCGGCGCGAATAAATTGCACCGCAGCCTGTCCAACCGGCGCGGCAGAAAGCACTCCGCCCATCTCCAGATCATCCGACACGATCAGATTGCGAAAGCCAATGCGTTTGCGCAGGATTTCCGCAATCCATATTTTCGAGAGCGACGCCGGCGTCTGATCGTGCGTCACTCGCGGATAAGTCGCATGGGAAATCATCACCATTGGCAGTTGCCGACGCAGCGTGCGGTACGGAACCAGATCCTCGGCCCACAGTTTCTTCAAAGACTTCTCGATCACTGGCAGTTCGTGGTGACTGTCGAGTTTGCCTTCGCCAAGGCCAGGAAAGTGTTTGCCGCACCCCAGCACGTTCGCTGCGCGTAGCCCGGCAAGAAACTCGCGTGCATACGTCGCCACCTTTCGCGGATCCTCCGAAACCGCACGCGAACCCAGCACGCTGCGTGAGGCTTCAAATGCCAAGTCAAGCACGGGAGCGAAATCGGTGTTGAACCCGAGAGCGCGGCAGTTCTCGCCAATCATTCGACCGTGCGCGCGGAAAAGTTTGCGGTCTCCAGTCGAGAACACCTCCGCCACGGAAGGCGTAGGTCCGAGCACATCGCGAAAACGATCGACGCTTCCGCCTTCCAGATCAACGCAGGTAAACAGCGGCGTAGAAACGCACTTCCGGCAGTCCCGCAGCAACCGCCAAGTCTGCTCCGCGCTCTTGATATTGCGGGCAAACAGAATCACCCCCGCCGGCTGCAGCCGTGTCAGCAGGGAACTGAACCGCGCCGTCATCTCTGTGCCGTTGAAACCGACAATGAGAAGTTGGCTGACGCGATTGAATCCAAGCTTGTGCATTACCTTCTTGTCCAGATTACTGGGCCGTAGGTTTCTTCTCGAGGATTAATTTCACCTTGGACCCATTAGGAAAGCTTCTCGCTTGGATGGCAACGTCGGCCTTGAACCGCATTCCCTCAACCGCATCACCCACCCACAGATTCTCAATCGAGTATTCGCCACCAAGGAAGAAAGGAGTCGTCGGCATCAGTCGCTTTCCGGCGGGTAGTGGCCCCGTGTCGGCCTGCCATTGGCTGGCCAAGGGCCAGCCTGTTTCGGTCGTGTAGTCGCGTAGGATGTTTTCAGCCCAGCCCTCGATCGAATCAGCTAGGCAAGTGGTCTCGCAGGTTTCTGCCTTAAAGCGAAGGACGCCGCGGGCAGATAAGGCAAACTGGTCCTGAAAGGCATCCTCCGCAAAAAAAAGGAGCCCCTCAGCGAGATCTTGATAGCCGCCGCGCCAGAGTGATTCGGAGTTCCACTCCTCTAAGCTCATCCCGGCCGCAGACGTAAGAGGAAAGACGTGTAGCGCCGACTCAAAGGCATAGAAGCCATTCTTGGATTGCAACATTTGAAAGAGTTCGCGACCCAGCGCATAAGGCTCAAGAAGTTTCGGCAAAGCCTTGGGCTTGGGCGCCGGCGCTGCGGAACTGATCGAAAGAAGTTCGTCTACCCGCGTCATGGTCGGCTGCATCACTCGATTTGCTTCTTCAACTCCGCCAACACATTCAACGCCTCCAGCGGCGTCAGCCGGTTCAAATCCAGCTCGCGCAACTTCTCCAGCACCGGCTGCGAGATCGGAGTAAAAATCGTAAGCTGCGTCGGCGCAGGCGTCGCTCCGGGAGAAAGATGTCCCGTAACCTCGCGTTCGGCGGACTCATGTTCGGCCAGCACCTCGCGCGCTCGCACGACCACTTCATTTGGCAGGCCCGCCAGCTTCGCGACCTCGATGCCATAGCTGCGGTCCGCCGCGCCCGGCTCAACCTTGCGCAGAAAAATAATCCCGCCGCCGGTCTCTTTCACCGACACGTGATAATTCTTCACTCCTGAAAGTTGCTGCGCCAGTTCCGTCAACTCGAAATAATGCGTAGCGAACAAAGTCTTGGCCCGCACCCGCGCATGCAGATATTCAATCGCCGCCCACGCAATCGCAAGCCCGTCATAAGTGGAAGTGCCGCGGCCCACTTCATCCAGCAGAATCAGCGATCGCGCCGTCGCCGTGTGCAAAATTGCCGCCGTCTCCGTCATCTCGACCATAAAGGTCGAACGGCCACGCGCCAGATTGTCGCTGGCGCCGATGCGCGTGAACACGCGATCCACCACTCCCAACCGCGCCGAGCGCGCCGGAACGAACGAGCCCATCTGCGCCAGAATCACAATCAGCGCCGTCTGCCGCAGATAGGTCGACTTGCCGCCCATGTTCGGCCCGGTCAACAACACAATGGTGTGCGAGCTCGCGTTGAGGTAAAGATCATTGGGCACAAACCGTTCACTTCCGCCCGCCAGTTCCTGCTGCTCGATCACCGGATGCCGGCCCTCAATAATTTCCAGAAGACCGGATTCCCCGGTCTTCTCAGCGCTGTCTGACTCGAACCGCGGACGGCAATAATTTCGCAACGCCGCCACGTGCGCCAGAGACGCCAGCACATCCACTTCGGCCAGCGCCAGCGCGGTTTGCCGTATTCGCTTGGCCTCGCCCGCAATCGCGGTGCGCAGCGTGGCAAACAACCGCCGCTCGATCTCGACAATCTTTTCCTGCGCGTCAAGAATCTTGGCCTCATACTCCTTCAGCTCTGGAGTAGTAAACCGCTCGGCGCCCACCAGCGTCTGTTTGCGGTCGTAAGCCTGCGGCACCAGATGCAGATTCGCCTTCGAAATCTCAATGTAATACCCGAAAATCGAATTGAACTTAACTTTAAGCGAAGCAATGCCGGTGCGCTCGCGTTCGCGCTGCTCGATCTGCGCCAGCACCTGTTTGCTGTTGCGCGCGAGTTCCCGGAGTTCGTCGAGTTCGCGGTCCACACCCGCGGCGATCACGCCTCCGTCCGTGAAAGTAAGCGGCGGCTCCGGGACAATCGTCTTTTCGATTTTCTCGCGCAGGTCGTTCAAGTCATCCAGTGATTCGTGAAGCTCGTTGAGCCGTTGCGACGCCAGTCGTTCCAACGCCGCCTTGATCGCAGGAAGTTTCCCCAACGAGTTCCCCAGCGCCAGCACGTCGCGGGGATTTGCCGTCTCCAGCGCAACCCGGCTCAAAAGCCGCTCCAGGTCGAGCACTCCATCGAGAGCCCGCCGCAACTCTTCCCGCGCCACGGTAGCCTGCACACCCGCCTCCACCGCATCCAGCCGCTCATTAATTTCGCCTAGATCGAGAGCGGGTCGCAGCATCCACGACCGCAGCAAACGCTTGCCCATCGGTGTGCCAGTCGAGTCGATCGCGCGAAACAAAGTGACTCCCGCATCTGCCCCGGCAAACAGCGGTTCGATCAATTCGAGATTGCGCACCGTAACCGCATCGAGCACCAGGCAGTTCTGCCGTTCGTACCACCCAATGCGGTCCACATGGTCAAGCGACCCACGCTGCGTAGAACGCACGTAATAAAGAATCGCCCCCGCCGCCGACGCAGCCGCCGCGCGTCCCGAAAGTCCAAATCCTTCCAGCGACAAGACGCCAAAATGATTCTCCAGCAGCGGAATCGCGTGATCCGGCGCAAACACCCAATCGTCCAGCGGAGTCTCCGTACAAGTGGCCCCAGCCGCCCGAGGCTGAGGTGCATGCGGCGCCACTGGTGGTGTGGAAGCGGGCGCCTCGCCCGCTTTGCCGAGCAGAGCGCGGCTGCTTTTCACTTCAAACAGCGGAGCTGATGACCCATACAACAACTCCTTCGGTCTCAGCTGCTCCAACTCTTCCTGCACGCGCCGCAACGCTCCTTCACCAGAAAATTCCGTAGCCCGAAACTCTCCCGTTGAAACGTCCAGCGCCGCAAATCCCACGCGGTCGCCAACCTGCGCCAGCGCTGCCAAAAAGTTGTTGTCCTCCGCTCCCAGCAAAGAATCCGCCGCTGTCCCGGGCGTCACCACCCGCGTCACTTCGCGGCGCACCAGCTTCTTCGCCAGCCGCGCATCCTCCACCTGTTCGCAAATTGCCACCTTGAAGCCCCTGCGAATCAGTTTTCCTATGTAGCTCTCGGCCGCGTGATGAGGCACGCCGCACATCGGCACCGCGATACCTTTTTCCTTATTCCGCGAGGTCAGCGTGATCTGTAATTCCTTGGCCGCCACAATCGCATCGTCAAAAAAAAGCTCGTAAAAATCTCCCAGGCGAAAGAACAGCAACGCCGTAGGATGATCTTTTTTAACTGCGGCATACTGCCGCATCAGCGGAGTGGACGGCTCAGTCATCGGCTCGTTCATTAGCTCGGTTATGGGCTCGGTCATCGGGGCGGGGCTTGGCGCGGATTATAACAAAGCCGAACGCCCGGCATCTGCGTCATTTCTTATCGCGCCTCTCAGGAAATCACAGTTGACTCCGCTTCGATCGCAGTGTTCTCTTATCGCATGGAGCTGCGCAAGGATCCGATCACGCGCTCGTGGGTCATCACCGGCGACGATCCCTCGGAGGCCGGTCCGCGGCCGGAAGCCGGCTGTCGTTTCTGCGCCGATTCGAAGGATACCCCACAGGTCATCTCCGCCGTCCCCAACGCGGTCGGTGCTCGCTGGTCGGCGCGCGCCGTGGTGCATCCCACTCCTCTGTACCACATCGAAGGCGAGCCCGGACGCCGTGGCGACGGCCTCTACGACCGCATGCGTTCAGTCGGCGCGCACGAAGTGATCGTCGAGAATCCCCAGCATGATCGCCATCTCTGGAATGCCAGCGATGGAGAGATCGAACAATTCCTTCGCCTCGCCGCCGAGCGCATCTTCGACCTGAAGCGCGACCCGCGCGTCAAATACGTCAGCCTTTTCAAAGACTACGGCCCCAGCGCCGGGCAGGAGTTTAGCCACCCCACTTCGCAAATAACCGCAACTCTGTTCGTTCCGCGGCGCGTACTTTATGAACTGCGCGCGGGACGCGAATACTTCGTCGCCAAAGAACGCTGCGTGTTCTGCGACATCCTCAACCAGGAGGAGCGGCAAGCCGTGCGCGTGCTCGAAGCTCGCGGCGACTACGTTGCCCTGTGTCCCTACGCTCCGCGCGTTCCCTACGAAACCTGGATTCTACCTCGCACCCACGAGGCCTCTTTCGAGCGCACCGGCTTGGCTCGGGGAGTGGTGCTCACCAACCTCGCCGCGCTGCTTCGCCGCACCCTGCAGCGAGTGCGCACCATCACCGAAAATTTCCATCTGGTTTTGCACACCTCGCCCAACAGCATGCATCCCTCAAAGAATCTCGGCTATTGGAAGACCCTCGACGAGGACTACCACTGGCACATCGAGATCCTGCCGGTCGTGACCTCGAAGGCGCGCTCCTATACGTTTAAGGAAGTGTATTATTCGCCGGTCAGCAGCGAAACCGCCGTCAAACACTTGCGCGAGGCAAAAATCGACGGCTGACAAGTCCCATGTGCTTGTAACAACCGCAATTATCAGTAGAAACTACTGGCCCCTGGCCGCTGATCACCAGCCACTGAATTTCAGGAGACCCTGCATGAAAAGTATTCTCTGCTGCCTCGTGCTAATTTCCACAAGTTTCGCCCAGGCGCCGAATGCTCCCACCACCACCCCTTCCTCGGAAAAGCAGCAAGAGAAACAAGAAAAACAAAAAGTTCTCTGGCAAAAACTCGAAGCCGGCATCCACGAAATCGACCAGCATCTCGACGGCGTAATGGGAGTCGCCATCGAAGACCTCACCACCGGCGACCAGTTTTTTCTGCACGAAAACGAAATCTTCGCCCAGGCCAGTTCCATCAAGATCGCGGTGCTCGCCGAGCTCTACCGGCAGGCGCAGCAGGGCAAGCTCAAGCTCACCGATCTCTACACCGTGCAGGCTTCCGACCTCGTCGCCGACAGCAACATCATGGGCGGCCTCACTCCCGGCATCACCCGCATCACCCTGCGCGATCTCGCCACCATGATGGTCGCGGTCAGCGACAACTCCGCCACCAACGTGCTTATCGACCGTGTCGGCATGGAGAACGTCAATGCCATGCTTGACTCGCTCGGCCTCTCGCACACCCGCCTGCGCCGCAAAATGATGGATCTCGAAGCCGCCAAGCATGGCCGCGAAAACATTTCCACGCCCCGCGAAATGATGACCCTGCTCGCCGCCCTCTACCGCGGCAAAGTTCTCAACAAGGAAATGGAAAGTGATTTTTTCAGCATGCTCAGCACCGGAAAGGATTCCTGGATTCCGCGCGACCTTCCCGCCGATCTGAAGATTGCAGACAAGCCCGGCGCGCTCGAAGCCGTGCGCAACGATTCGGGCATTGTGTTCGTCGAAGGCCGCCCCTACGTGATTTGTGTGATGACGGCGTTTCTGCGCAACGAACGCGACGGCGAAGAGGCCATTAGCAAAGTCTCACTCGAAGCCTGGCGCATGTTCGACCGCCTGAGCCGTGCCACGGAGTATGGCCGCGTCGTCTCCCCCGGAAATGGCGTCCGGTAAGGCTTCCGGCGCTACTGCGCCACGGCGCCACTCACCTGTGGCTGCCCGAATTGCCGGGACAACAGTTTTTCCGCGCTGCTGGCCTCCACCGGCGGCGAGAAAAAATAACCTTGCCCCGACTGGCAGCCCAGTTCCTGCAGCCGCTCCAGATGCCTGACCGTTTCAACCCCGTCCGCGATCACGCGCACATTCATTTTGTGCGCGAGCGTAATGATCAACTCCACGACATCGCAGGTGCCGGAGTCTGCCAGCAGCTCGTGCACCAGGGGCCGGTCGATCTTCATCGCCTCCACGGGAAAATTGCGCAGCTCGATAAGCGAAGAATGCCCGCTGCCAAACTCCTGCAGGGTTACGCGCACTCCCACGCTCCGTAGTTGCGAAAGCACGCTCGAAGTCAACTTGGGGTTCGCCATCGCAAGTTTTTCGGAGAGCTCGACCTGCACGCTGCCCGACCCCACGCCGCTGGCCTGGATCGCGTCCCGAAGATCGCTTACCAGGTCCTTGTGCGCCAGTTGCCGCGCCGAAAGATTAATCGCCAGGCTCAGCGGCCCGGCAGCCCCGTATTTCAATTGCCACTTTCGCATCTGCCGGCACGCTTCCATCATCATCCACTGCCCGATCGAAATCATCAGGCCCGAGTCCTCCGCAGCCTCCAGGAATTTATCCGCTGCAATCACTCCCTGCTGGGGATGTGTCCAGCGCAGCAAGGCTTCAAACCCCGTGATCTGCCGGGTCTTCAGCGTGACCACCGGCTGGTAGTAAACCTGGAATTGCCCTTCCTCCTCGGCCGTCCGCAATTCCGATTCCAGTTTCAGCCGGTTCACCGCCTGGGTCTGCATCGCTTCGTCAAACAATTCGCAACGCGATCCGCCGAGCGCCTTGGCCCTGCGCATGGCGGTGTCCGCATCCAGCAACAGGTCTTCCGCCTGAAGGTGCGAGGGCGTGCTCAGCGCAATCCCTATGCTCGCCGAAATGCACACCGCTCGTCCTTCGATCAGAATCGGAATCGCCACCGCCATCTTGATTCGGTTCGCAATCCGCATGGCGTCGCTGGGATCGGCGATTCCGTCCAGCAGAATCGTAAATTCGTCGCCTCCCAGCCGCGACAGCACCGCATCAATGCGCGCCCCCGGAACCTGCGGTCGCGCCAGTGTGTCCTCTCCCCGCAGTGCCGCCGCCATTCGCTTGCCCATCTCCACAATCACTTGATCGCCGGCGCTCGCGCCCATCGTCTCGTTAAAGCTCTTGAACCCGTCAACGTCCACGAACAACACCGCGTAGTGCGAGTCTGGCTTGCGCTGCGTCCGAATAAACGACAGCCCCAGCCGGTCGAGAAAAAGGCGGCGATTGGGCAGCCCGGTCAACGCATCATGGTACGAATTGTGTTCCAGTTGGTCTTCTGTTGACCGCCGCTCCGTAATGTCGCGGTTCACGATGACCAGCTTCACCACTTCGCCTTTCTCGTCCCGCACCACGCTAGCCAGCGACTCCAGAACTCTCCACGATCCGTCCTTGTGCCGGATGCGGTACTCCATCTTCTTGCCCACGCCGCTCTGCCGCGCCTCTCGCGCCGCCTCCAACACCTTGAAGCGATCCTCGGGATGAATCTGCTCGAACGACGAAGTCTCCCCCAATTCCGCCGGGGTATAACCCAGAATTTTCTTGTAGGCGGGGCTGTTGTAGAGTCGCCGGCCTTTCATGTCCACCAGCGCAATCATGTCGGCGGCATTTTCGGCCACGATTTGAAACAGTTCTTCGCGATTCTTCGACTGCCGCTGAATCTCGTTGAACCGCAATCGCTGGTATCCCACCAGAACCACGAGCGCAGCCACAACCAGCCAAATCCATCCCTGAATCATCAGTCACCTGGGGAGCAGATCCCCGCCCTCGCAACCCTGCGAGGCGATGCGGGCAGTCCATCTCCCAAGAGAGCTATCGGCAACCTACCAATCCAGGTGAGTGCGCCAGAAGAAAACCGAGTACCTCGGTGCGTCATTCGCATTTAAATCTTTTAAGAAGCTCAAGTGGCACCAGCTCGCGTGGAGACGGCTCGTGTGGGGACGGGCTCGCGTAGGGACGGGCGCCTCGCCCGTCCGAGCGAAGCGCAGCTTCGCAGTCAAAGCCAGGCTGCCCCATTTCTCGCGCCCTCTGCGAGAAAGCCTGCCCTGAGCGGATTCGAAGGGTAGGGATATTGAAACCGCGGGTGCCCCATTTCTCGCGTCTTTTGCGAGAAGTGGGGATTTGGAACGCCAGCTCACAGTAAATAGACTTTTCGACCCCCTCCATGGTGAAGAACGACTTCGCAGGCGCATAATACCCGCATGCTTTCCGACAAGCCCGTCCGCCGCCTGAAGACCTACACCGGCGCCCAAGGCTACGTCTACCAATACTATTTCGTCGGCAAGCGCCCCGCTCTGCCAGACGACCCCGCCGCCCCAGCCACGGAATTCATCTTCGACGTAACCTCCGACCGCAAGCTCACCTACGCCGTCAGCGTCTTCCTCAGCGCATCAGCCGTCGCCGCCTGGAGCGCCACTCATAACCGCTCCCTCAGCGACGCCGAACAATACGCCGCCGCCAAACTCCGCCTCTTCCGCGCCTTCGACGAACTGGAAGACGTAAAAACCGCAGGTCGCCGCCTCCTCATCGACAACGCCCTGCTGGAAGAAGCGTTGTCCAGCCTCGGCGTGGAATGACCCACCCCCAGAGCTCAGAAGCAAATGAAGGATTAAGCTCTGTCATCCTGAGCGCAGTCCGGCGATGAGCGAAGCGAATCGCCAGACGAAGTCGAAGGACCCCTATCAGCTTGTACTGCTGCCGGCGATGCGATGCTCTCTCTCGATGTCTCTCGGTTTCGCGGAATCGGGAAGAACACAACAAAATGGAGGGCGAGAGTTCGAGAGGTTGTGGAAAAACTCACAAATGCGTGTAGTACCGTGGAAGAGCGGCGCTTCAGCGCCGCGTAAAGCCTTCGAAATTAGCGTGGGCTTCAGCCCCTGTGGTCGCATTTTGTGGCAATGACTAGTTTCTCCGTACCCTCTTTCACTTGTCCCGCGACACGCTCGCTAAGACTCGCGGCATCCAGCCGCTGAGGTCCGCTTTCGCCGGCCAGCTCCGCCCATCGTTGTGATCCCGATCACAATCCCCTGTGACCCATGCCGTTCGGCGGCCAGAACGTGTCATGCAGAATATAATGCGTGGGGGATGGGGTCCCTGAAGTTCCAGAACCCTTATCGCTTGCTTTAAACTCTCTGGACTCTGATACTTGGCTGGCTTATGGCTCTGCTCTGGCTACGTTTCGCGCTGGCTTGCTACTGTGTGGGACTGATCTACGCCTTCGTGGCACTCTCCCGCACCAGTGACCTGTTCAGCCGTATCGCGCTGCACGCCGTCAGTGTGGGCATGGTTTTCCATTTCGTCTCCCTGTCCGAGCTTTTTCTCTCCGGCCACGTGCTTTGGGCCTCGGTGCATAACGGCGAGTCGCTGCTGGCGTTCTTCTCGATGAGCTTTTTCATGCTGATCTACGCCATCTATCAGACCACCTCGCCAGGAGTGGTAGTTTTTCCCATAGTTTTTTTCTTAACCTTCGTCGCCGCCCTCGACGAGCAGCCGGTTCTGCTGACCTCCTTCGTCCACGTCAAAGGATGGCTGATCGCCCACATCATCCTCATCTTCACCGGCTACGCCGCGCTGGTCCTGAGTTTCGGCGCCAGCCTGCTTTATCTGCTGCAGGAGCGTCGCCTCAAGGCCAAAAAGCCCAGCAGCCTGATTTCATTTCTCCCCGCGCTCGAAGTCATCGACCAGATCGGCTACCGTTCGCTCCTGCTCGGCTTTCCCTTCATGACCCTCGGCTTGCTGACCGGCTCCATCGTCGCCATCTCCGCCTACGGCCGCATTAATTTCCTCGACCCCAAGATTCTGCTCTCGCTCCTGATGTGGGTCGTGTACATGCTGATGATCTTCACCCGCTGGAATTCCGGATGGCGCGGCCGCCGCGCCGCCGTCCTCGCCACCTGCGCCTTCGTAGCCGCAGTCGTGGCCTGGGCCGCCAACTATTTCTCCGCCATCCACAGGTTCGCCGCGTCATGAGATACCAGCTCATCGGCGTGAATCACAAAAGCGCTCCGCTCGACGTGCGCGAGCGCCTGGCCATCCCCGAATCCCGCCTGCCCGACGCCTGCCGCGATCTCACCGCCCACCCCGGAATCGAAGAAGGCATGATCATCTCCACCTGCAACCGCGTGGAGCTGATCACCCACACCACCAACGGCTCCGCCGACCTGCGCGGATTCCTGCACCATCACTTCCACCTCACCGCCGAAGAGCTGGATGCGCATCTTTACGAGTTTCGAGAAAACGAAGCCGTCCGCCACATCTTCCGCGTGGCATCGAGCCTCGATTCCATGGTCGTAGGCGAAGCCCAGATTCTCGGCCAGGTCAAGGAAGCCTACGCCACTGCCCACGCCATCGGCACCGCTCGCGGCCAGCTCGATCAACTCTTCACCCGCGCCTTTGCCGTCGCCAAACGCGTACGCACCGAAACGGAAGTGGGCTCGTCGTCCGTCTCGATCGCGAGTGTCGCGGTCGAGTTGGCAAAAAAGATATTCGGCAGCCTGCAGGGCAAGAATGTCTTCATCGTCGGCGCCGGAAAAATGAGCGAACTCGCCGCCCGCCATCTCATGGCTCACGGCTGTGCCTCCATCTTCGTCGCCAACCGCACCTACGACCGCGCCATCGGCCTCGCGCAAAAATTCAACGGCCAGGCCATCAAATTCGACGACCTCTACAACACTTGCGACCGCGCCGACATCGTCATCACCTCGACGGGTGCGCCCCACGCCATTTTCCGCCGCGAGCACGGAGAGCAGTTCCTCGCCCGCCGCAAGAACAAGCCCATGTTCTTCATCGACATCGCCGTCCCCCGCGACGTTTCCCCCGAAATGGCCAAGCTCGACGGCATCTTCGCCTACGACATCGACGACTTGCAGCAAGCCGTCACCAGCCACGTTGCCGACCGCCGCAAAGAAGCCGAACTTGCCGAAGCCATCATCGCCAGCGAAGTCGAAAACTTCAAAACCCGCTTCGAGGCCCGCCGGCACACCCTCGACGTCGTCCCCACGATCGTTTCGTTGCAAGATCATCTCGAAACCATCCGCCAGGCCGAGATCGACCGCGTCCGCGGCCGCCTCGGCCACATGACCCCCGAACAGGAAATGGCCGTTGAAGCCTTAACCCGCGGCATCATCAACAAAGTCATGCACACCCCCATCACCACGCTGAAGACCGCCGCCAAAGATTCCGAAGTCACGACGGTTATCGATCTGGTCCGCCGCCTCTTCAACCTCCACGACAAAGAAACCGGCCCCGCCTCACAGGCGAAGAGCGATTCATCGCGCAAGAGCGATGCGGATCCCCGCCACTAATGCCTCGCTCACAGCCCCATCCTCAGCCCTGTCATCCTGAGCGCAGTCTGGCGATGCGCGAAGCGAATCGCCAGACGAAGTCGAAGGATCCCTATAAGCTTCTATCGCCGTCGACAATGCAAGGCGTTCTCGTTTCTTCACTGGCACAACGACGCCATAGTACCCAGCGATGACCGACTCACCCACTGACGGCAACCGTCCATCCGGCGCGCACCTCCGCATCGGCTCCCGCGGCTCCCAGCTCGCCCTCTGGCAGGCCAACCACATCTCCGCCCTCCTGCGCGCCCGCGGCCACGAAGTCGAAATCGAAATCATCCACACCACCGGCGACAAAATCACCGACGTCCCTCTCGCCATGGTCGGCACAAAAGGCGGACTCGGCAAAGGAATCTTCACCAAAGAAATCGAAGAAGCCCTCGCCGCCGGCCGCGTCGACTTGGCCGTCCATTCCTTGAAAGACCTGCCCACCGAACTCCCGCCAGGATTCGAAATCGCCGCCATCACCGAACGCCAAGACCCGCGCGATGCCTTCTGCTCGCGCCACTATTCAGAAATAAAAGACCTGCCGAAAAACGCCCGAGTTGGCACCAGCAGCCTGCGCCGCCAGGCGCAGCTCAAAGCCATCCGCCCCGATCTCGATATTCACCCCCTGCGCGGCAACGTCGACACGCGCCTGCGCAAACTCGAACAAGGTGAATACGACGCCATCATCCTCGCCTCAGCCGGACTGAAGCGCCTCGGCAAAACCGAACTGATCAAACAAATCATCCCCGCAGAAATCATGTGCCCCGCCGCCGGCCAGGGCGCGCTCGGAATCGAAATCCGCCAAGGCGACGCCGCCACACGCCAGCATCTCGAGTTCCTAAACGACCCCGCCGCCCGCGCCGCCACCACCTGCGAACGCGCCCTGCTCAACCGCCTCGGCGGTGGCTGCCAGGTCCCCATCGGCGCCTTCGCGGAAGTTCGCTTCGTCGATGACCATGCAGATTGGTCGCACGACAACCGGGAAGGGCACGACTTCAGTCGTGCCGTTAAAACGCTGGAAAAACAATCGGCTTCAGCCGCTGGGGTTTGCCTCCATCTCGAATCCATAGTCGCCGATCCCGACGGCACCAAGCTCCTCCGCGACTCCCGCGACGGAGACGACCCCGAACAACTCGGCAACGACGCTGGCGCCGCGCTCCTGGCCCGCGGCGGCGACGCCATCCTCGCCGCCGTCTACAGCCGCGGCCTCGCCATCCCACCCCAACCGTGATCCATGGAGCCCCGGACGCCCTCGTCCAGGGAGCAGCGCCTCAGGTCTGGAAGCAGCGCCACAGGTTCCGTCGGTCCAGAGTAGTTGCGCTCCCAGGGCGGACGAGGGCGTCCGCCCGTCCACAATCCAAATTTTCTGTAATCTGTTTCTCAGGTCCTTCTCATGCCGAAAGTCCTTCTGCAACTCCTTGGCGGCACAAAGCGCTCCCAAGCGCTGCGGCGCTGGGTGAACCTGTGGCCGCCGTTTCTAGGCGCGGGCATTCGCATCCGGCGTATCGCCCCCGACATGAAATCCATTGACGTCGAGATGAAGCTGCGCTGGTGGAACGCCAACTACGTCGGCACACAATTTGGCGGATCACTCTTTGCCATGACCGACCCGCCCTATATGCTGATGCTGATGGCCAACCTGGGCAGCGACTACATCGTGTGGGACAAAGCCGCGAGCATCCGCTACCGCAAGCCCGGACGGGGTATGGTGCGCGCCGAATTTCGCCTTAGCGATAGCCAAATCGACGACATTCGCGAGAAACTAAAGACGCTGCCGAAATACGAGTCCGTGTTCACGGTAGAAGTGAAAGATGAAGCAGGCATAGTCATCGCAGAAGTGGAAAAGCGCCTGCACGTGCGCCGGAAGGACTCAGCCTCGGAGCAGCCGAGAAGCGTCGAAAGCATGCAGCCCACGAATGAAAGCCCCGGAGGGGCGTCGCGATAATAGCCCAGCGCTGCAGCGCTGGGTAAAGTGGAAAGACCGGAACAAGTCCCGGAGGGACAACTGACCCTCTGACGTACCGCGAAGGGCCGAAAGAAAATTAAACCGTGTACATACCCGAACATTTCGTTGTCCGCGACCACGCCGCCGCCATCGCGTTCATGCAGACGAATCCATTTGTCATCCTGGTCTCGTCCACAGACGAAGGTCCTTTCGCCAGCCTCGTCCCGGTGGTCATCCGCGAATCCGGAGAGCAACTCATCCTCCGCGGACACGTCGCCAAGGCCAACCCGCACTGGCGCTATCTCGAACAGAATCCGCAATGCCTCGCCATCTTTCACGGACCGCACTCCTACATCTCGCCCAGCAACTACACCACGCGCGAAAACGTCCCGACGTGGAACTACGGTGCCGTACATCTCTACGGAACCGCGCGCGTGTTCACGTCGCCGGAAGCGCTGCAAAGCGTGCTGCATGAACTGATCGCCACCTTCGAGGCCGCCTATGCGCAGCAATGGGACAGTCTCGACCAGGCTTACCGCGACCGTATGCTCACCCACATCGTAGGATTCGAAATCACGGCAAAGAAACTCGAAGCCAAATTCAAGCTGGGCCAGAACCGCAGCAAACAAGAGCAGGCGAATATGCTGGCGTCCCTGAGCAAAGCCGAAGACACCGCCGTCACAGGCGTAGCGCGCCTGATGCAGCAGCAAGGCATGGGTAATCTTCCAGAAAAATAACGAAGTGCCGGTGTGGGGCGGGCACTCTTGCCCGCCAACTCTAACCATGAGCAAGAAAGTTCCAGCATCCACGATTTCCGGATCAGCGATCCCCGCATCAGCGATCCCCGCATCAACGAACCGTCCGTTGAGAAAAGTGCGCGTACTCGTCGGCCGCGCCCGACACCAGGCCAGCGCTCTCTCCAGCGAACTGCGCAACCTGGGTGCCCAGGTGCTCGAAATCCCCTTCATCGAAATTCGCCAGCCGCGTTCCTACCAGCCTCTCGATTCCGCCCTCAGGAATTTAGGCGAATACGACTGGCTGATCCTGACCAGCGTGAACGGCGTCGAAGCGATGTGGCAGCGGATGGAGAAGCTGAAGTTTCCCCACGCAGCCTTGCGGGAAGGGCACGGCTTCAGCCGTGCCGTAAAGGCCAAGCAGTCCGACCCGGCTTCAGCCGCTGAGGTTCGCCGCCTGCGCATCGCCGCTATCGGCCCAGCAACCAAGAAGGCAGTCGAGCAGCGCGGCGTGAAAGTCGACGTCGTTCCCAAAGAGTACGTGGCTGAGTCGGTGGTGCGCAGCCTGCGCCGCCGCGTGAAAGGAAAGCGCGTGCTCCTGGTACGCGCCAAAGTTGCCCGCGACGTGATTCCGCGGGAACTGGGCCGGGCGGGCGCGCACGTCGATGTCGTCGAAGCCTACGAAACCGTGGTGCCGCAGTCTTCGCGAGCGTGCCTGCGCGCGGCGCTGAAGAATCCGCGCCGGCGTCCGCACGTGGTGACGTTCACCAGTTCTTCCACGGTACGCAACTTCGTGACGCTGTTAGGAGGCTCGCGTGTCCACCCGCGTCTCGACGGAATCCTCACAGCCTCGATTGGTCCAGTGACATCTTCGACGTTGCGTGAGCTAGGACTAGGAGTAGACATCGAGGCCAAGGAGTTCACCATACCCGGCTTGGTCGACGCGATCACGCGTGCGATTAGCGCTCGTGCAGAATCAACGACTTAGCGCCAAGCTATTGAAAACATTGGCGGGGTGGTTGAGGAACCAAGCGTGCAACTGCGGTCTCGGTCGTTCACCAGAAGGCCATTTGCTGAGCTTCTAACGGCCCTAGGATCGACGATCGGGTTTCAAGTGGACCCAGAGGCCGTTCTCCGAACCACAGCTCTAGAACCGCCACTTACAATAACGTTTCGCTACATGGAATCAATCGCTTAGCCGTAAGTTATTGAATCGGAACGGAGAAACTTTGTGACGAAAGACGAGGCTCTGAATCTGGCCAGCCATTGGGTCGCAGCCTGGAACACTCATGATCTGGACTTGATTATGACGCACTACGAAGAGGGAATTGAATTGACTTCGCCGGTCGCAGCCCAGTTGTTGGGAGCGTCGGATGGCAAGGTGGTCGGAAAGGCTAACCTGAGAGCTTACTTTCAGCGCGGGCTGGAAGCGTATCCAGATCTCCACTTTCACCTGGAGGATGTCCTCTGCGGCATAAACAGCGTGGTGCTCTATTACAAAAATCAGAAGGGAACGCGCACCGCAGAGTTCATGGAATTGTCAGCAAGTGGAAAAGTCGCTCGGGTGGTGGCGAACTATGGTGTAGCGAACTATGGCGCGTAGCTACAGCGCATGGCAGCTACGACAACGCACCTCTGGAACGCTCCTCCGTCAACTACTCGGTCAATGAACAGCTGCAATCGGCCGGTTGCACATGGGCCAGCAGGAAATCGGCCACGCGTTTGTAGGCATCGATTTGATTTTCCACGCGCGCGAAGCCGTGGCCCTCGTTGTCGTAAATTTTGTATTCGACGGTGCCGCCGCGTTTCTTGATGGCGTCGACCACCTGCTGGGTTTCTTCCTTGGGGCAGCGCGGATCGTGTCCGCCGGCCAGCAGCAGCAGCGGCGCTTTGATCTGGTCGATGAAGTTGATCGGCGAGCGGTCTTCGTAGAGCGCTTTGTTTTTCACCACATCGCCCATGGTCGCGAGATCGGACTGCTGCAGCACCGGGTCTTCATTTTCGATTTCTGTAAACCAGTTGACGAACGGCACGATGGGAACGCCCGCCGCCCAGACCTCGGGCGCCTTCGTCACCGACATCATGCTGAGGTAGCCGCCGTAGCTGCCGCCCATGACCGCGATCTTCTTGGGATCGAGGTGTCCGGTCTGCTTGATCCAGTCGACTCCGGAGAGCACGTCCTGCAAGTCGCCGCCGCCCATGTCGAATAAATTGGCCTGCTCAAATTCCTCGCCGTAGCCCGTCGATCCGCGGTAGTTGGGCGCGAGCACCATGTAGCCCTGATTCGCTGCGTATTGCACGAAGCGGTTGAACGAATTCACGCTCTGTGATTTGGGCCCGCCGTGGATGTACACGATGGCGGCGTTCTGTCCATTGCGCGCCATGTTGTAGGGCACATACAGAAACGCGGAGATGGTCCACTTGCCGTCGCGGCTGGGGTAGTGCACCAGATAAGGCTCGACCATGTCTTCGGAACGCACGCCCGCGACGAGAGAGTGCGTAACCTGATGCGACTTGCCGGTGGCGAGTGCGTACACCCAAAGATCGGCGGGAGCTGTCGGCCCATTGTGGAAGTAGAGCAAGCGCGAGCCGTCCTTCGTAAAAGCGGAGTGGCCGCCGGCGGGCTCGTTCACGCCTTTCGGAATCGGTAACGCAGTGGACTTTCCGGTTGCGAGGTCGTGTAGATAAATATCTTCGTTACCGTCGACGTTGGCGCTGAAGGTGATGTGCTTGCCATCGGGCGAGAACTCGTGCCCGCGGATTTCCCACTTGTCGTGCGTGAGCCAGGAAATCTTCTTCGTCGCAATATCGAGCGACCCGATGTTGTCGTAGCCGTTCGCCGCGTTCGAGGTGAAGAGGAGGTGCTTTCCGTCAGGGGAAACATCGTTGGCGAAGTAGCGCTGCTCGCCTTCATGCGGCGTCAGCAGCGTGCTGTTTGCCGTCGCGACGTCGGCGACGAAAATATTCGAGTCCGTGCCCTTGGCCTGTTCCTGCGTGTAAACGATGAACTTGCCATCTTTCGACCAGATGGGATTCACGTTGCCTTTGTCTTGCGGCGTCTTCGTGGTGAGGTGCTGCACCTCGCGCATCAGCGTGTCGTAGACGTCGATTTCATACGCCGCGGAAGTTTTCGGCTTCACTTCGTATGCCAGATAGCGCCCATCCGGCGACCAGGTGGGATTCATTTCGGCGATCTCGCGCGTGTTGGTGAGGTTGACGACTTTGCCGGTCTTGGGCGAGACCAGAAAAATATCCCACTGCTCGTCGCCGTCGTAGTCGGATTGATAGGCGATCCATTTGCCGTCGGGCGACCACGCGGGCGAAGTCTGGCGCTGGTCGCTGACGGTGAGTTGCGTGGGCCATCCGCCTTCGGCGGGGACGAGCCACAGGTTGTTGCGTCCGCTCATGTTGGAAATGAAGGCGATGCTCTTGCCATCCGGCGACCACGTGGGACGGCCCACCTGGCGCGTCATGTAGAGCTTTTCGATGGTCAGGCTGCGCGGCTCGACCTGCGCGTTGGGTTTGGACGCGATCTGCTTGGGGTCGGTTACGGCCTGGGGCGTGGGCAGGGTCTGGGTGACGGCGGTTTCGGCGACGACTGTGCTCATGAGTATGACGATAGCAAACGAGATGAAAGTGCGCATGGGAAGTTGGGAGCCTCGCGCGGGTCGAACAAAAAGTTTAGCAGAGGAACGGGAGATGATTTGCTCAGTCATCTTCAGCTGTCATCCTGAGCGGAGAGGGAAGTGCGCGCGGCGCACTTCCCTTGGAGTCGAAGGATCCCTAGCGCCTGCACGAACCTCTACGCTATTTCTTGCATTTCGTGCGGCGATCGACTCTAGCAGGAACCCCTCGAGAACCCGGCGGTAGTACGGAGGTAGGGATCCTTCGATTGCGCATTTGCCTCGGCTTCGCCGAGACAAATGCTTCGCTCAGGATGACAACGCTGTTGACAGCTGAGACAAAAGCAAGGCGACTACGCTTTCGCGTTTTTGTGTAGCTCTACCGTGCTCCAGGTTTTGTCGGCGGCGTGGCAGAGATTTTCGAGGGGGCAGTCGACGCATTTGGGTTTGCGGGCGACGCACAGGGTGCGACCGTGCCAGATGATCTGGTGAGAGAAGAGGATCCATTTTTCGCGCGGGATGATTTTCATTAAATCCTGCTCGATTTTCTGCGGGTCGTTATTCGTGGTGAGTTCGAGGCGGCGGGAGATGCGGTGGACGTGGGTGTCGACGACTACGCCTACGGCTTTGTGGAACCACGAGCCGAGGACGACGTTGGCGGTTTTGCGGGCGACGCCGGGGAGGGTGAGGAGTTTCTCCATGTCGTCGGGGACCTGGCCGCCGAAGTCGGCGACGATTTTCTTTGCGGCGCCAACGACCGATTTTGATTTGTTGCGGAAGAAGCCGGTGGAGCGGACGTCGGGCTGGAGCTGTTCGGGGGTGAGTGCGGCGAAGGCTTCGACGGTGGGATATTTGCGGAACAGTTCAGGAGTGACGCGGTTGACGTTGGCGTCGGTGGATTGGGCGGAGAGGATGGTTGCGACGAGGAGTTCCCAGGCGCTGGAGTGGGTTAGGGCACAGGTGACGGCGGGGTAGAGCTGGTCGAGGCGCCGTAGGATTTCAGAGACTCGTTCCGGAGCTAGCGGATTGTACGCAGTGGACTTCTTCTGGGTTCGTGGCACCGCCGCCGGGGCTGCGCCCCGGGAACGGGCGAGGGCGCCCGTTCCCACACGGGCGTCCTTACTTAAAAGGGCAGCTTTACTTTCACGAGCATCTTTACTCACACGAGCGCCTTCCTGGCGGCCGGTGCGGGCGGGCTGGCGGGGAGTGACGCCGCGGGGCATGGGAGCAACATTTTAGCAGGAGCGGGGGACGGGAAGCCGGGCGGGGGTTGCAGTGACCATCCGTAACCTGGGGCATCATTGACTGGGGCTGGGGGCGCGGGTAGTCTGATCTCAACCCTTCGAGTTCAGACGACGACTTCAGGTTGCGACGACAGGCGGCAAATTCAGGCCGCAAGTTCGCAGTGGGTTCGGGGAACGAAGTCAGGAAACTTTGTGGCAGTGAATGCGATCCAACTCGGGCAAGTGTGGCGGAGTAACGCCGATGGCCTGGATTACCTGGTCACCAAGGTCTACAACGAAGTGTTCTCGCAATTTGCCATGCTGCGGCCGGCGGGGATTACGGCTCCGGACGCGCCTACGGTGCGCATCAAAGTGACGAAGAGCCCGGAAGGTGCAACGCTTCCCGGGTATACGTTCACGCAGGATGGGTCGTTTTAGGGAGCTGTCCGCTTTCAGCTATCAGCCGAACGTTCAGTCAACACCTCACACCAACTTCAACATCGCCGCGGGCTGCGCCCCGGAGACGGGCAAGAGTGCCCGTCCCCACATGTGCGGTTCACACACGTGCCGGTCGCCCTATCAACCTGCACGTTTTCCGATAGACTCTAGCTGGTTCTTATGACTGAAAAACTTCTGGCGGTTGTTTTCGTGTTTATCAAGTCGGTGATCGCTGGTACCGGCTACGGCGGGATCGCGCTGCTCATGGCGATTGAGTCCGCATGTATTCCGCTGCCTTCGGAATTGATTATGCCGTTTGGCGGGTACCTGGTGTTTGAGGGCACGTTCAAACTGCTGTGGGTGGCAACGGCGGGGGCGATCGGGTGCAACCTGGGGTCGCTGGTGGCGTATGAGATTGGATGTTACGGCGGGCGTCCACTGGTGGAGCGCTACGGGCGCTGGATTCTGATGGGCAAGCGCGAGATGGACTGGGCTGACCGGTTTTTTTTGCGCTGGGGATATCTGGCAGTGTTTATTGCGCGGCTGCTGCCGGTGATTCGCACCTTCATCGCGCTGCCCGCGGGCGTGGCGCGGATGCCGCGGGGAAGGTTCCATATTTATACGTTTCTGGGATCGTGGCCGTGGTGCTTTGCGCTGGCGTATTTCGGCATGAAGCTGGGCGAGAACTGGCGCGCTCTGGGGAAATATTTTCACAAGTTCGATGCGGTGATTGGCGTGGTGCTGGTGGCGGGGGCGGTGTGGTTTGTTTGGAGTCACTGGCAGAATAGGGTCAGTGGCCAGGGGTCAGGGGTCAGGGGTTAGTGTTTCGATCCGCCGATCAAGAGTCTCGCAATGAGCGCGGCTGGGAAACTTCGCGTTAGGCTGGGAAAACGGAATTGAATAACTGATCGTGGGCGAGAGCAGATGCCCGAAGACTCTACAAACGGACTGCCTACGGGGCTGGGAACGATCAAACGGAAGGCGCTGCGCTGGTCCAGGCAGCCCGGAACCCGGCTGCAGGTGGTTGGCATCTGGATGTTTGTTGCGCTGCTGGCGGCGATTACCGGATCGGAAGTGGGCCGGCGCCTTTTTGAAATGGTTTCCGCAGCTAGCCTGGCATTTTTTGTGTGGCCTTTTGTGCAGGGGCCGTACCTTTTGTACAAGAGAGGCGGGCTGCCGCTGCGCGCGGACTACCGAATCTTCGACGGCGGTCTCCGGTCAGAATTTCCGGAACATCGCATTGCGGCGCTGTCAGGTCTGGGATTTGAATTTGCGGGCTACCTGGTGCAGGAACCCGGGACAAGAAATGTTGCGTTGCGGCTCGCTGTGTTTATCCACCCGGCAAATAAGGATTCGGCGCAGTTGGCGAGGATCGTTTCGGGTTTGAGGACAATCCCGATTGTGGCGTTTAAGTCGCGGTTCGAGGATGGTTTTGCGTTTGAAACCAGCGACTCGCACACTCCGACGCCTTTTAAGCGCGATCCTAACTACCAGGTGTTTCCGTTTCCCGGTTTGCGTTCGACGACCGACCTTTATCGGCTACACCGAAAAATCAAGGAACAGTATTCTCTCACCCATCGTCCTACGCTGGCGGATAAAGACGGGGAAATCGCCGAGTTCATGGCGCGGGCGGAAGTCGTCCGGCAAAGGCATGCACATAGCGGGGACTATAAGTTGTCGCCGGCGGGGGATCGCTATGTCCACACATGGAGAGGCGCGATTCGCCACGCCTGGCTGCATGGTTGGCCGATCAAGTTTTTTCGCACCATGCGGATGCAGAGCAGGGGCATGAAGCGGGCGGAGGAGCTCGGTCTTCGCATCAACCTGAAGTTTGGACGTTTGGAGGAATCGCTTTCGCCGCGCGAGGCGGTGGTTTCCCGGCGTCAGAGACTATGACGGTTTGGCCAGTTGCGAGGCGACGATCTGCCATCTGCCGTTGCGCTTCATGACTACGTCTGTGTAGACGTAGCGGACTTGGAAGTGGCGTCCGGCTTGCTCGACTTGGTCTTGTTCGGAGCCGTGGACTATGGCTATGTCCTCTCTTAGCAGGCGGATTTGGCGGGCGGTGGAGATCATTGAGACATAGCGGATCGCGCCGGACCTCAGATTGTTCAGCACGTCATCCTTCGTGAAAGAGTGGCCGGATTCGTCGTATTGGATGTAGTCGTCGGCGAAGATGCGGGATAGTTCGGCATGATCCGCGGCGATGAGGGCGCGGTCGCCGTCTTCGAAGAGTTTGTGGATTGCGAGTTCGTCGTCCCTACGTTGTGTCAACATTCCCCCAATCTTTAAGATTTGTCATCCTGAGCGAAGTTGCCGTTCGCGAAGCGAACGGCAACGCAGTCGAAGCCTGCCCTGAGCGAAGCCGAAGGGGATCCCTTTAGTTCAAGCGCCGTGGGCCGACTGGGCGAGACTTCTCCGCGCTCGTCTGCTGTGAATGTTATAGGGGTCCTTCGACTCCGCGGATGATTCGCTTCGCGAAGCATCCGCTACGCTCAGGATGACAGACTCGCGAGAGATTGCTCAAGGGCCAGGTTCCGCGCGCGGTTGATGCGCGCGTCTGCTTGGTGTACAAGCAAACACAGTCACTAACGTAAGGAGGATTCTGTGATTCGAATGTGTCGCATTTTTGCGTTGGCGCTGTATTTCGCCACAGCCCTGCCTATCGTCTCTCACGCTCAGGCCGCTGCTTCCGGGCAGCCGTTTGTGGTGGAGTATTACTACAAGACGAAGTGGGGGCATGCGGATGAATTTCTGAAGCTGTTCAAGAAGAATCATTATCCGCTGCTGAAGAAAGAAGTTGAGATGGGGCGGATGGTGAAAGTGTGGATGGATCAGCCGCGTTATCACACTACCGAAGACGGGCGCTGGGATTTCCGTGTGACCATTGTGTTCAAGAACGCGACCGTGGCCAACGAGCCGTTCGAAGAGGATGCAATCAAAAAGCAGCTATGGCCCGATCAGGATACTTACGCGCGGGAGGAGCAGCGGCGGTTTGAAATTCTGGACGCGCATTGGGATCTGCCGGTGAAGGTCGTGGAGTTGGACGGGAAATAGTTGTCGACGCGTATGTCTCTTCGACTTCGCTCGGAGCTGCTCTGAGGATGGAGCCCCGGACGCCTTCGTCCGGGGAGCGGTGCCACCGGAGTTTCCTGGTAAGACTCGTGCCGCCGGCTGGGTGGACGAGGGCGTCCGCCCCTCCATTTTTCGTTTGGGTTTCGGCTTGCGGTGCGATGCAGCGGATCCGAAAAAGATGTTAAACCATGGTCACAATTGCGAAGGAAATCCTTTATCAGGACCATCAAAATTTGGAATTAGACATTGGCGGCGGCGCGTCCTAAGTTAGATCATGGAACCGATGATGTCGTTTGAGGATTCACACGTTGATTTGTTGCATGAGATTGGCGTCCGGCTGGGGACGGCGGACGGATTTCATGAAGTGTTAAGCCGAGTGGTGGAGTTTGCAGCGGGGCTGGTGAAGTGCGATTCCTGCCTGGTGTATGTGCTGGAGGGCGAGGAATTGGTTTTGCGGGCGTCGAAGAATCCGCATCCCGAAGTGGTGGACCGGTTGAAACTGCGCGTGGGGCAAGGGATTACGGGCTGGGTTGCGGAACACGGCGAGCCGGTTTCAGTGTCGGGAAAGGCGCAGGAAGATCCGCGGTTTCGGTTTTTTCATGAACTCCCGGAAGATACTTATGAGGCTTTTCTCTCGGTGCCGCTGATGTGCCGGGGGCGGGTGATGGGAGTAATTAATCTACAGCACCGGCTGCCGCATGTTTACAACAAGCGACAGATCCAGCTGATATCGACAATTGGATTTCTGGTGGGCGCGGAAATTGAGATGGCGCGGCTGGATATTGTGAACTCCAATCTGTCGGAACAGTTGCAGACGCGGAAGATCGTGGAGCGGGCGAAGGGCATCTTGCAGCGCGATTTGGGATTGAACGAAGAGCAGGCTTACCTGGCGTTGCAGCGGCAAAGCCGGCAGAAGCGCAAGCCCATGAAAGAAATTGCCGAGGCCATCGTGCTGAGCGACGAAGTGAAGGGCGAGTCGCGATTGCCGGTGCCGTCGTAGAGTCTGCGGCGGCGTGGAATGAAAAGCGCTCCTCAGGCGCTGAAGCCCGGTCGTTTCGAACTCCTTTAACGGCACGAGTAAAACTCGTACCCTTCCCAAAACCGGTTCGACGCAGTTTTTCTGCAGGCCTCTGGAGTCGTGCCGTTCCCAAAACCTGGACGAAATTTGCTGAATGCCGCGGCGCTACTCGCGGAATCATCTGCCGTAAAGAAGAGAGCAGATTCCTGACGGAATCTGCTCTCGGGTTTTGGTGCGGGGTAATTTACCGCGAGGCCGGGATTGGCGCCGAGTCTGCCGCAGCAACTTGACGGGTTTCGGAGGGCACTGCGAAATGCAGGGTCACGCCCGCCTCGGGCAGGTCCATGGCACTGACGAAACTTTTTCCTTCGCGTGGCACCAGGAGCAGGTGGTCGGTGCCCGAAGGCTTGGTTTCGGTGATGTCGGTGACCAGCATGAGGAATCCGGGGCCCGAGCCGGCGAGCTTGCGCACGAACAGCATGTCGGAAGGACCGTCGGGCTGGAAAGAGAACTCGTACTCTCCAGCAGGGAGCAGCGTGGTTTGCCAGTGCACTTCGTGCGTGAGAACGAAGCGGCCTCGCGTTTCCTGGGCCGAAGCCAGGCTGGGCGCGAAGCTGAAGGCGGTGAGGGTTAGCGCTGCGGCATATACGAATCTGCGAATGGAAGTCATGGAATCTCCTGTTCTTGATCTGAAAACCAGGTCCGAAGACCAATCTGCGAGCACACTTCGGCGTCCGGCCTGAAGGAATGCTCAGATTGCGGTGGAGAACAACGAGGTCAGGAGATTTGCGATGCGTGCAGCAGAGCTCGCATGCAAACGTCGGCTTCACGGGACCGGCTGCAGAGCTGGTTGGTGAAGTGAGTACATTGTGACGGATGCGGGGGCTAGAGTCCAATTCAAAAATATTATGGAGGGCATTTGTGGGGAGAGCGTGACTGAAGTAATAACAGTGAGAGAAAAACGGCCGAGAGAGCAGCGATGGCGGCCGCTCGGCTTCGCCCCTTCGACTTTGCTCAGGGCCGGCCATCGCGGGACAGCCGAGGCGGCTGTCTCTACGCGAGTTGCGGCGGTTTCCGTTCGATGATGCGACTACGCCATTGAGGTGATTTTCTGCGCGTTTGGCCGCGCGGGTTTGCAATCTTCCTGCCGGATACGAGAACATACAAGGTTTGCATATCCATTCTGATACTTACTGAGGAAGCGGTCGACATATGGCGACAAAGAAGAAGTCTGCAAAGGCAACAGGGAAGACGGCGCGGGTTGAAGTCGGTTCGGAACGCGGCATTACGATTGCGCCGGCGAAAGGGAAGCTGGGCGTGATGATTCCGGGCATGGGCGCGGTGGCGACTACGTTTGTCGCGGGCGTGGAAGCGATTCGCAAAGGGCTGGCGAAGCCGATTGGATCGCTCACGCAGATGGGGACGGTGCGGCTGGGCAAGCGTACCGATGGGCGCTCGCCGAAGGTTACGGAATTTGTGCCGCTGGCCACACTCGACGATTTGGTCTTTACCGGCTGGGACATTTTTGAAGACAACATGTATGACGCTGCGACGCATGCGGGCGTGCTCGACCAGAGGTTGCTCGACCAGCTGAAGCCGTTTCTATCTTCGGTGAAGCCGCGGGCGGCGGTGTTTGACCACAACTACGTGAAGAAGATTGACGGGCCCAACGTGAAGAAGGGAAAAAGCAAGATGGACCTGGCGGAACAGTTGCGCGCCGATATCCGCGACTTCCGGAAGACGAGCGGTGCGAGCCGGCTGGTGACGATGTGGTGCGGGTCGACAGAATCGTATATCGAGGCGACGGCGGCGCACCAATCAGTGAAGGCGTTTGAGAAGGCGCTGCAGGAGAGCGACGAGATGATTGCGCCCTCGATGATTTATGCGTATGCGTCGCTGATGGAAGGCGTTCCGTTCGCGAACGGCGCACCGAACCTGACCGTCGATCTGCCGGTGATGCTGGAACTGTCGAAGAAAAATGATGCGCCGATTTGCGGGAAAGATTTTAAGACCGGGCAGACTTTGATGAAGACAGTTCTTGCGCCTGCATTCAAGGCGCGGCTGCTGGGCTTGAGCGGATGGTATTCGACTAACATTCTGGGCAATCGCGACGGGGAGGTGTTGGACGATCCGGGGTCGTTCAAGACTAAGGAAGAGTCGAAGCTAGGGGTGTTGGAGCACATTTTGCAGCCGGCCTTGTATCCGGATTTGTACGGGAATATCTTTCACAAGGTTCGGATTAACTATTATCCACCGCGTGGTGATAACAAAGAGGGTTGGGACAACATCGACATCTTCGGATGGCTGGGCTATCCGATGCAGATCAAGGTTGATTTTCTCTGCCGCGATTCGATTCTGGCGGCGCCGATTGTGCTTGACCTGGTTTTGTTTATCGACCTGGCGCAACGCTGCTCGGAGTTGAAGGGAATTGGAATTCAGGAATGGTTAAGCTTTTACTTTAAGTCTCCGATGACCGCGCCGGGGCTTTATCCCGAGCATGATTTGTTTATTCAGTTAATGAAATTGAAGAACACGCTGCGGCATTTGAAGGGCGAAGAGTTGATCACGCATCTGGGGCTGGAGTATTACGACTAGGTGCTGAAGGATTCTTCGGGCGGAAATGGGCGAGGACATCAGGGGCTAAAGCCCGTCCTGATTTCGGGACTTAACGCGGCGCTGAAGCGCCGCTCTTCCACGGCACTGCTCGCATTCGTGAGCTTGTCCGCCATCTCTGGAGCCGAAAGCTTTCACCGCAGGGGGCACAAGAGGATTACAGGGCAAGGCGCGTGCGCTATGGGATGTCCGCGAGTTGGCAGTTGTTGCCGAAGGTGAAGGAGTTCAGGCCCAGGCCGGGGATTTCTGGTTGCAGTGAGATCAGGTGGGCGCTGAAGGCGGGACTGCGCACCACGTAGTACATGCGTGAGCCGGTGACGTCGATGAAGGCTCCCTTGGCGTCGAATTTCACGTCGGCCCCGCCGCTATCTTTCGGCAAGGGGCTGCCATCCTGGAACAGGTTGACGCGGATTGGCTTGTCGCCCTTCAGGCTGAGAACGGCGTAAAGCGAGCGGGCGTGGTAACGGAGTTCGGCGGCGGCGCCGTGGCCGTCGGAGAAAACGCCGTCGCGTTCGACCCGCCAGCGGCCGACCAGCATCACGCCGCCGTCGGGCGGGGAATGGGGGGGCTGGAAATCGGCTTCGTCGCCGGCGTGGTGTCCGGCCATGTCTTCGACCGCGCTACGTCCGTAGATTTCGCCGACGAAAGTCTCCTGAGTTGTGGCCCCGCATTCCGGCTTGAAATCGTTCTCGTCGGGATCGAGCGCGATCTTTGTGATTTCCTGCGCCATGTCAGGGTGCGCGGCCACGAGCAGATCGCGGATCTTCGATTCGAGTTCGCGATTGCCGGATTCGCCGAAAACTTTCATCACGATGTTGCCCTGCGGGTCCACCAGATAGCGGTTCGGCCACCCGTCGGACTCGTAGGCTTTCCAGGTCGAGCCCTTCTGATCGGCGACCACGGGCCAGGGCAGGCGAAAGCGCTGCGCCGCGGCGCGGACGTTCTCGACGTTGAATCCGATCGCGAATTCGCCGTAGTGCACTCCGACGACGTCGAAACCGTACTGGTGGTATTTGCCGTACCAGCGCTTGACTACACCGAAGTCGCGGATGCAGTTGATGCAGGTGTACTCCCAGAAGTCGATCAGCAGAACGCGGCCTTTGTAGCCAGAGATGTGATGTGGAGCAGGAGAGCCCTGGTCGAGCCATGTGGCGTCGGCTCCGAAATCGGGCGCGGGATGCACCTTCAGGTCGATCGTCTTCGAATCAGTTTGGGCGAGCGTCGGGATCGCGAAGCCGAGCGACAGAAATAGGAATAGGGAAGCCGCGAATGCGCGCCGCGACTTCCCCTGTGATTTGCGACTGGGCCCTGTATTCATTTCTTGCAACTTCGATTTTCGTACTCCCTCAGAAAACAATTTTAGCCTGAAGCTGCCCCTCGCGTCCGGCGGGCAGACCCTGGAAGAACGAGCCATACGCCCCGGTCGGCGGTGCGGCTTGGGTTGAGATGTTTCCGCAACTGGATTGCTGGGACCCGGTAGCGATAGCTGAACAACCCGGCGTCCAGTTCCGGTTCGGGTTTTGGAAGTTGGGGTGATTGAAGATGTTGTAGATGTTCGCGCCGATGGTAAGCTTCACGCGTTCCGTCGCGCGGAAACCCTTCCCAAAGGTAAAGTCTGAGGTGAAGAATCCCGGCCCGCGGAATTGGTTGCGTATTTGCGTTGGGTAGAGTCCCAGCCCGGTGGCTCCAGTAAAAGCTGAGGAGTTGAAGCACACGCTGTATCCGTTCTGGCAGTTTTGTTGTGCTTGCAGGCTGACCAGTTGTGCGGGCACGGCTACGCCGGTCCCTCCGTTGTTAATCGAAGCGGTACCGTCCGTAACGGTATAGGGCAGGCCACTTCGGGTGATGAAATTCTGCGAGAAAATCCAGCCCCCGAGTATGCTGTTTGCGAAACGATTTTCGAAGCGGTAGGGTTCGGTCCAGACATAGTTCGCGTTAAAACTGTGCCGGATATCGTAATCCGCATTGCCGTAATTGTTAGCGCGCAGACTGAGCGGATTCCATTGCCCCAGGAGGCCATTGCCGCTCGTGGTGGCGTTCTCGAGCCCTCCGTTGGAAATTTCGTCGAGAGTATGCGCCCACGTGAAGTTAGCGTTCACAACAAAGCCGGCGGTCATGCGGCGAGTATAGGTCGCGGTCATTTCATGATTATTGGATACCGCTCCGGAATTCCAGTCGGTCCAGGAACCGAATCGTGGATCGGGCGTGGTGCTTGCAAACCCGACTATATTGGCGGTTGCGTTCAGAGTGCCATTCGGGTACGGCTCGTGGTAGCCATGGTTGCCCACGTAGGCGACAGTAATCCTGCTCTTGCTGTCAATTGCCTCTTGCACCTGGAAGTTCCATTCCTGGTAGTCCGGAGTGTGAAGTTGAGTCGGGAACCCGGTGATGCTCGGCGGCGCTCCTCCTGCCGCGAGCAGTTGCTTGTAGGTCAAGCCGTTGGTAAGTGACGGAATTCCCAGCGCGGAGTTTCCGTTGCGGATGGTATTGGCGGTGTTGTTCACCGTCGCCAGGGCGCCATTCTTATCGCCCCATGCAATGTTCGTCGCTCCTCCCGCGTCTGGGCCGAATAAATCTACAGTGATCAGGTAGGGGACGTTGACGAATGAGTCGGTGATAAACGCCGGAAAGGCGTCATAGAACAGCCCGAAGCCGCCGCTCACCACGGTCTTACTGTCGGAACGCGGCGACCAGGTGAAACCAAAGCGCGGAGCGAGATTAATGGCGTCCACGGAACCAAACGCATCCTTGCGCCCGGTCAGCAGCGCCTGGTCGTAAGGGGCGTCTACTCCCTGCGTCTTGATTTGGGCGAACGGCGCATTGGGCAACGTGAAGCAGTTGATGTTGCAGGTTGGATTAAAGTTGTGTTCTGCGCGTAGGGCAAGGGTCAGCTTCAACCTCGGCAAAACCGACCACTCGTCCTGCGCATAGACGCCGAAACCACCCGTATTCATGGGCGCTGAGGGGTGCAGCGGGTTGGCCTGCTGATATATCGAGGAACTACCGTTGAAGAAATCACCCAACCCGGCGTAGATAAGCGGGGTGGCGAAAATGGAAGCGTCGTAGTTGGTGATATCGTAACGGCGGAAGTTGACGCCAAGTTTCAAGCTGTGGCGCCCAAGGGTCTTGGCAAAATCATCTACTAATTGCCACTGGGTTACGTTCCGGCCCTCTGGGAAAGCAAAGTTCTCTGCGTTCAAGCCGGTTGCAGCCGGCAGTCCAAACGGACTGGGCAACCCGACCGGGGTCCCTACGAACATGGAATAGGGGAACGGCGAGTTCGCCCCATTCGTATTCTCAACGAAAATCGCGCGGTAGTAGCTGATCGCCGCCACGAACTGGTTGGTGGCCGTCCCGCTGAAGGTGTGAGACCAGTTGAGGCTGTTGTTATATTCCGGCTGGTAGCTGGCGGCGGAAAACTTGGAAGGATTGATCGGGTCCGCGTAGGTAGCCTGTGTCCCGGTGTCGATATCGAAACGGAAGAATGTGCGGTCCTTAGTTCCGAAGTTCTGGTCGAACCTCCCGATCAGCAGCCACTCTTTCGCAGGCAGGGCTGGGCTTGCACTGTATGACTGAAAGCACCCGGCGGTTGCGGTGGCAGTCGGGCCATTGTCTATCTGTGTCCCGGTAAGGGGATCCACGCAACTCACGCTGGCCGGACTGACGCCGCCGTGGCTGAAGCCAGGCGCAGCCTCCCAAACCGAGGCGGCCTGCTGGTAGGTGGCGATTGTGTTGGGGGATGCCCCTGCGGCCGGCAGGCCGATGTTGATCGTGTCATTCAGAAAAGCCGTTGTAGGCGTGTACACGGTCGTGGTTGAGGGCACAATGTAACGAATTCCCTCGGTGTCGATAAAAAAGAAGGTCTTGTCCTTCTTGATCGGTCCGCCGAAAGACGCTGCCCACTGGTTATTGTTGGCGAAAGGACGAGGCTGCGCCGGCTGAAAGAATGTGTTGAACCAATCGTTCGCGTCCAGCACCTGCCCAGTCCACTGGTACTGCACGTTCCCGTGGAAATTGTTTGTTCCTCCCCTGCTCACCAGGTTTACTTGAGCTCCTGCCTGTTGCCCGTATTGCCCTGAATAGGCATTGGTAACGACTGTAGCTTCGTCAATGCTGTTCTTGCCCAGCATCAAATTGGTGGGACCGGAGTTGTTCAGATTGAGGAACGGGTCCATCTGATTTTCGCCGTCCACCGTGAACACGTTCGAGGTGGCAGGCAAGCCGTTCACGTTAAAATTGCCCATCCCGCCGCCCGTGTTCATGATGACTCCAGGTGCCGTGTAGGCTACGGCGGTCAAATCATTGCCGCCGTTGGGCAGATTCTCGACCAAGTTGCGATCAAAGGAAGTGGCCATGTCGGCGGCCTCTGTATCCAAGAGCGGCGCCGCGGCGGAGACCTCCACCGTGGTTCCGGCCGCACCCACTTCGAGCTTGGCATTGACCACGGTTACCTGACCAACATTCACCGAGGCCTTCGCGCCAAACTGCTTGAAACCGGCGGCGGCGATGACAACCTCGTAGTTGCCCGGGTCGGCCAGGGAAAACTGGTAAATGCCTTGCGCGTTGGTGATGGTTTGGCGCGAGTAACCTTTATCCAAGTTTCTCAAGGTGACGGCAGTATTGGCGAGAACCGCGCTCGACGCGTCGGTAACCGTTCCACTGACTGCTCCCTCGGTTGCACTCTGCGACAGCAGCACGCCCGGTAGCACAAGGGTCAACATCGCTGCCAAAACAAACAGCCTGGTCGATGTGTTCAATCGCATTGTTGGCCTCCGCTTGTTAAATCCACTGACTGGCAGTGTCTAGTGCAGTCGCAGGACCACGTGCGAGGAGTTCTGCGGCCTGAGTTACGGCTAGACAAGAGGAAGGTGCGGTCCTACAAATCTGAACATTGGGCAGACGCAATCAGGATTCGCGGCCGGGAGCGATTTGGTAGATCCGGCTATAGAAATTAACGACGGATCTACCAGAAAAGGGATTTTGCGCATAGATGTCTACGAAAAGACGGAGCCGCGCGTTAGAGCGAACGAGACTCACGTCTGGTTCCCCGTCGCACGTCCTGACCAGAGGGCCCTTGCCGCAGGAGTTCGCCACTCGTTTGCATTTACCGCACGCCGCCCCTCGTGCAAGTATGTTCGAAGCGCCTGTTTGTAGGTTCGTACCTAAATCATCCTGAAACGTAACGAGGGGAATAGAATGCGGACGATGCAGCAGAAACAATTTCGGCCAGTGGTTCGCGCGTACGGCCTGTCGATTGCCGTGTGGTGCGGGCTTTCCTTGTTGACGGGTGTGCAGTACCGCGTCTTCGACAAGGCGATGAACATAAATTCGTCTTTGTTCGACATGCTGCTGCTGGCAGAATCACGGGGCTTCTCTTTTGCCCTGCTGACCCCGCCGATCTTTTATTTGGCCCGTCGTTACATGGGCGATGCGCGAAATCGATTTCGGTATGTCTTGGTGTATTGCCTTGGAGCAGGGCCCTTCATGCTGCTTTATGCATGTATCCGCTGGGCCATTTTGCCGCCATGGGATGCAGCGCTGCAGCAATATGTCCCGAGAACGAAGCATGGGCCGCTGGAGTTGATTCATTCGGGATTTGCCGACCAAATCACGATGTACATTGCGATCGTGGCGGCCGCCCATGCTTACTGGTACTTCGAAAAACTGCGCAAGCGGGATATGGAAAACGTCGAATTTCAGAGAGCGCTCGCCGCCAGTGAGCTCCAGGCGCTGAAGATGCAGCTTCATCCTCATTTTCTTTTCAATACGCTGCATGGCATCTCGACATTGATTGATACTGACCAGGCCAGCGCCAAGGAAATGGTGGTGAAGCTTTCCAGCCTGTTGCGGGGCACGCTGGAGCACAGCAGTTCGGATCTGATTCCGCTGAACGAAGAACTGAAGTTCGTGCGAGAGTACCTGGATCTCGAAGCGATGCGCCTGGGAACTCGCCTGAATGTGGAGTGGTCGATCGATCCCGACGCCAGGCCGGCGCTGGTTCCACAATTGATCCTGCAGCCGCTGGTGGAAAACGCAGTCCGGCACGGAATCGCCTGCTCGCGGGACGGCGGCTGGGTGGAGATTGCGGCTAAAAAGCGGGCGCGTACCCTTGAACTTGGCATTCGCAACAGTATTGGAGGCAAACGCACGCCGGGCCTGGGAGTTGGATTGAGAAACACGGAGGCGCGCCTCAGATACCTGTATTCCGACGAGGCAACTTTTACTTTCGCCGAAACTGACGACCACACGGCGACCGCGACATTGCGTTTGCCGGCTTTAGGCTGCGATCCGGTGGAAACGGAGATAGAAGAGGGAACCCATGCGCGTGCTGATCGTGGACGATGAGCCGCTGGCTCAAACCGCTTTGGCAAACATTTTGGCAGCAAGACCGGACGTAGAGCATTTCGATTCGGCCAACGACGCGATCGAGGCACTCGAGAAGCTGGCGACAGAGTCCTACGATGTTTTGCTGCTCGATATCAACATGCCAGAGTTGTCGGGGACGGAGCTGGCTGATCAGCTTAGAGAGCGAAACCCGCCGCTGCCCTCCATTGTGTTTGTAACCGCACACGATGAATACGCAATCGCCGCTTTTGAGAAACACGCCGTGGACTATGTGCTGAAGCCCTTCTCGAACGAACGAATCGGCGAAGCGCTAGACCGGGCCCAACGGAGGGCCCAGGGCGAGCGCGCCGCGAAATTGATCGAGGCCTTGCCCCACTTACAGAAGTTGGCTCGTCCGCAATATTCGCGGATGGCGATTAAAGCGAAGGGCCGGATTCTGTTCATCAATCCTAGCGACGTTGTAGCCGTTCAGGCTGAGGGCAATTATGTGCTGCTGCAGCGGGACTCAGGATCGTATCTGCTGCGCGAATCCATCTCGACGGTGGCAGAAAAACTAAGACCCTACGGGTTTATTCGGATCCATCGCTCGGTGCTGGTGAATGCCTCGTTCGTCGAAGAGATCAAACCATATATGACGGGAGAATATGGTCTGCGGGTCAAGGGCGGAAGGGAATATACCGTGACTCGAACGTACAAGAAAAATCTCAAGTCGCTGGCGGAATTCTGGATTGGGGGCGGGGCGTTTCTTGCCGAGTAGCAGACTTTGTTTGCTATATGTGTTCTGTATGTCTGCACACTATTTTCACAATCTGTGTGGCAACGGCTGATACTGCTTTCACATTATGGACTTAGCGTTTAGCGTCTTTATAATCGCCGGTCTGTCGGCTGGATCGGCGAAGCCGCGCGGCTGGAGGCCGCTTACCCAATGTCAGAAAGCAAAGTGATTGCCAATCAGAAGACGATTATCAAGAATCAGAAGACCATCATCGCCAATCAGGCTGCCGTGCGTGCGAATCAGGCCGTCATCAAAAAGAATCAGGCGAGCATTCTGAAAAATCAGTCGGGAATTCTCAAGAACCAGGGCGCGCTCAAGACCATCGTCGAGAATCAAAAAGAGATTCTCGCGCGGCTTAGCAAATGATTGGCTGACCTAGGAGCCGGTCATCATTTGTATTTTTGCGGAGAGGCCGGCGTTGAAAACTGAACGGGTTCGGACCTGGCAAAGACAATAGGCTGAGCTGAAGTGATTCCTTTGCCTTCTTTCACCGTAATGAATTGATTCGGCGTGACGCCTGGAATGGCATCTTTGTGGCCGCTGGGCCAGACAACCTGCAGGCTCACGGTCTTGCCAGCTTCTGGCGCGCCGAGGCCGAAGGTGAGTGGTAGTTCGCTTTGGGATAAGTAGCTTGACCCGGTTTTCACCATGCCGAAAAGGCGCGCTCCTTTATTGGTTGTGACCGTGACTTTCGCGCCTATGCCGTCCCGGTTTGAACGTGTGCCCACTGTCTTCACTCGCAGCATGTCGTTCTGATTCCCGTTGTCGTTACGCAGCAACCGTGCGGGTCCGTTGTTCGCGGTGATCAATAAATCCAGATCGCCGTCATTGTCAAAATCGGCGTAGGCCGCGCCTCGGCCCACGATGGCTCGTTGCAGCGCGGGGCCGAGTTTCGTGGTCACCTCTTCAAATTTGCTCTTGCCCAGGTTCCGGAAAAGGTGAGGCGGTTGCGCATACCTGACGTTCGGCTGCACCACGCTGATGTCGTCGGAAACGTGGCCGTTAACGGCGAGAATATCGGGAAGGCCATCGAGATCATAATCAAAAAAGAAAGTGCCGAAGGTGAGGGATTGTGTCGATATTCTTTTGAGGCCCGTAGCGGGGGCTTCGTCGGTAAACAGGCCTGAGCCGTCGTTGTGATAAAGCGCCATCCCTTCGTTGGTGAAGTTGCCGATCACCAGGCTCTGCCATCCTGAGTCGTCGTAGTCGGCCGCGTCGGTGCCCATGCCGGCGCGCACCGTGCCAGCTTCGCTGTAGGCGACACCGGCGGCCACAGCGACATCCGTGAACGTGCCGTCGTGATTATTGCGATAGAGCTTGTTAGGTTCGGTGTCATTGGAAACGAAAAGATCGAGCCAGCCATCGTTGTCATAATCCAACAGCGCGACGCCGAGGGATTTGCTCGTGGGATCGTAGAGACCGGAGCGCCGCGTCACGTTCTCGAACGTTCCATCGCCTTTGTTGCGAAACAGCGTTGAGCTTTGGCCCTTGTATCTCTGTGGAGTGCAGTAAGACTTGTTTTTGTTGTCCAGCGAACAGTATTGATCGGTCTCAATCGACCAGTCGATGTAGTGGGCAACAAAAAGATCAAGCTTGCCGTCGTTGTCGTAATCAAACCACACGGCGCTTGCGGAAAATCCTGGATCGGCGACACCTGCTTTAGCGGTCACATCGGCAAATTTGCCATTTCCCAGATTACGAAACAGATGATTGGAACCAACGGTAGTGATGTAGATGTCGACGTTGCCGTCGTTATCAAAGTCGCCAACCGCGCATCCGAGTCCATACATTTCAACCGCGAGGCCGGCCTGTCGCGTGACGTCGGTAAAGGTTCCGTCCCGATTGTTGTGATAAAGCGCTGGGAAAGACTTGCCCGACTTGTGCCCGGGCCAATCCATTGAATTGACCAGCAAAATATCTTGCCAGCCGTCATTGTCGTAATCGAGAAAGCACGCGCCGCTTCCCATAGTCTCGGGAAGATATTTCTTTCCGAATGCGCCGCTGTTGTGTTTGAAGTGGATGCCCGCCTCAGTGGTTACGTCCGTGAATTGGATGGGGCCGGAAGGGCGAGAAGGAATCGCCGTCGCTTCCGAGGATGGAGCCGCAGGTTGCGGCGCCGACGGCACGGGAACGGACGCTTGTGCCACCGGAGCGGCTTTGGGTTCGCTGGGTTGCTTTTGTTGACAGCCCGACAACGCCAGGAGAGAGGCCAGCAGACAGTAAACGTTTCGGCGATGTAGCATCAAAGATTGACTAGCTCTCGCGCGAAGGATCACTGCGCCACCATGAGCTTTGCGGCGTTTGCGCGACGCGAATCCAGCCAAATCTCGATCAGCATGGCAACTGGTCCAACAATAAATAGCGCATAAAAAGGCGCGTAGACGATCTGGTATAAGCGCAGCACCATTTCAAGGAGCGCCACCAGGAACACGACCACGCATTGGCCTCGTCGCGACCGGACCGTGGTTTTGGGATCCGTAATCATGAAGAAGATAAATAGTTGGTACATGGGGCCAGTGATTGGAGCGATCTCCGATTGCCACGGGCTTCCTGTCATCCAGCTTCGCATGAATGCGAACGCAACAAACGACGCGACATAGATGCCGGTGATGTGAAAGCGCCGCAAGCGCCAGATGATGACTGAGCCCAGCGCCCAAATCACCAGCATGGGCAAAAGATAGTTCCCCCACTGAATGCTCAGCGTTGCTACTGTCTCGGCAGCCAGAAACAGCATTACCGAGATGCCGAAGTTGGAGGGATTCCAGATATGACGGCCCTTCACGCGCAACACATATTTGGACGTGATCGAGATCGCGCTGCACAGCGCGTAGGGCCAGAACGCTGGCGAACGAACCAGAATTCCGACGCTGATGCCCGTGATGTAAGCGCTGGCGGGATGCACCCACTTCTGAAAGAAAATTCGCCCAAGCACGAGTTCGAGCACAATGCTTGTAACGATTGCCAGCAGCGTCTTCTGATAGCTCTCAAGAATCCCGAACGACAAATGACCGGCCAGCAGAATGCAGGTGATGAAAGCGGGCGCGATGTAGCGGTTGTCGAGACTGAACAGAGGCGTCCGTCGGCCCGGTGCCGGTTCGCCTGGTGATTGAACGGGAATGGCGGCCACGCTTGTTGGCTGGCTCATGCGGGCTCCTTCATCTTGTGCAGCTGATTTGGTGCCGGCTTGTCGATAATCTGAAGTTTGCCTGAGGGCCAGCGAATGACGGCCTTGTCGATCTGCGGATTTGTGCCTAGGCCGAAATGCAGGCGGCGGTCGTTCTCGGCGGCGAAACCGCTGCCACCGGAAATTTCCTGCACCTGCTTCTGACCATTCCAGAATACCGTGACCTGGGCGCCGATCGCGCTGCGGTTGCTGGTGGTTCCTTCCAACTCGAATTCGATCCACTCGTTCTGGGGTGCGACTGTATTCTTGTAAAGCAGCAACGGTCCGTTCTGGTTAGCAACCACAACGTCGAGGACACCGCGATTCCATAAATCGACCAGCGCCACGGAACGCCCGTCGTAGACGTCGGTCGCGCCCACGGCTTGGGCCACATCGACAAACTTGCCGGCGCCGTCGTTGAGCCAGACCCTTTTGCTCTGATAGCCCGACAAACTGCGTCCGTCAAAAGCGGGCCAGTTCTTGGCGTCGCCGATGATCGTGCTGTTTCCGCCGGCCACTTTCGAGAAGTCATACCAGTAACTGCGATTCCGGTCGAGCGAGATGTAGCCATTCGTCAGATACAGATCGAGTGTTCCATCGTTATTCAGATCACCGAACTGCGCACCAAAACTCCATCCGCCAAGTTCCACACCAAAGTCGCGCGCCAGGTTCTGATATTTAATGGCTTCGCCCGCAGTGCCTTCCTTCGGCACCCACAAATTATTTCCCTGGATAAGGATTCCGTCCTCCGAAATATTGGAAACATAAACGGCGTATCTACCCTGATTGAGGATATCGCCAAAGGCAGCATTCATGCCGCTTTTCGGGGCAAAGCCCACACCCGTCTGTTCGCCGACTTCGTGGAATCGCTTGCCGTCGTTGAAATAGAGTTCCGACACTCCGTAGTCATTCGCTACAAACAAATCAGGATGTCCAGTTCCGCGCAGATCCGCTGCAGCTGCAGCCAACGCCCAGCGGCGACTGTTGATGCCGACCTTCGCGCTGACCTCTTCGAACTTGCCGTTGCCAAGATTGTGGAATAAATACTTGCGGCCTCCATTCTTTGCGTACTCGAAACTCTCAGGCATGATGCGCGTCGTGGTGAGATGCCAAAGGTCGATGTCTTCGGAATAATAGCCGCCCACGAAAAGGTCGAGGAGTCCGTCACCGTCGTAGTCGAACCAGATGGCTGTGTTCGCGTTGATCCACGGGGGCAGACCTGCTTCCTCCGTGACTCGCGTGAAGCCATGTCCCTGATCGTTGTGAAACAACTCAGGACGGCCCCACTTGATCAGGAACAAATCTTCGTATCCGTCATTGTCGTAGTCGCCCCATACCGCGCCGGTGGAAACGCCGGTGCCGGGCTGATTGACATCGGCAATGCCCAGCTCGCCGGCCACGTCTTTGAAGGTGCCGTCGTGCATGTTGCGATAGAGGGCGTTCTTGCTGCCAATCGCACTATTCGTTACGTAGATGTCAGGCCAGCCGTCGCGATCGAAATCGACGATCGACACGGATGCTCCCATCGAAGCGACTTCCGGCATGATGGGATCCAGCTTGGAATCGAGCTTGGGCGACTGATGGATGAAATTAATACCCGCAGAATGAGAGACTTCTTCCAGATAAAATCCGTGGCGAGCAAGCGCTGTCGTGGCGTCGGCCTTCGATTTGTCGGCTTCGCGTCCAGCCGAGATGCGCCTCATGACGAAAGGAGTCGCCAGCAACGCTATAAAAAAAAGAGCCAGCAAAACTCTTGCGATCCGGTTGCCTGTCATTTGCCGGTTTCACCCCTGCCAGGCTCATCCCTGCCGGTTCCATTTCTTAAAGCGTTCTTGAAAACTTCAGGAGTGATATAGCGCGTGTGGTACGTCTTCCAGTCGTCGGGATGTTGCCGGTAAACCCATTCGTCTTCAAGGCTGCCGGGGCGCGTCGTGTATTCATTTTTCGCGTGATAGGGCAGAGGCAGCACGGTTTTCGAGAAAGTAGAATTGTAGTCGCCGTCTTTGATCCAGCCGTCGCCGACGATTACGAAATCACGCACCCAGCCTGCGGGTGGAGGCGGCTGCTCGGCAAAGCGCAGCGACAGTTCGTCGCCCGAATTGACGATTACGTAACGGTCGTCGATATTTTTCACAAGTTCGCGGACGTCGCCATAACGTGTGTAGTAGCCGATCAAATCGCGCCAGTGCTGTTTGGTCCCCTCAAGTCGGTTGTAATCGGGAACCTCGGGCGCGCGTGCGGCCCCGGGCATGTGCATGACCGAATATCCGCGATAATGCAGATCGGCCAAAATCGGATCGAGTGTGACTGTCTTCAACGGAGCCTCTGGTGCACCCTGCGCCCAGTGAATCGCGTCCCAATAAATTTCCAGGTTCGTCCGGATACGCACGCGGCGCGGCGTTCCGGGCCGAAAGATGTTCGTCAGATTGAAAAGAATTGTTTTCTTACGCCCGGCGGGAAAACCCAAATTATCCTGAGCAGTAACCCAGCCACCATGCCCGTCCGGCACTTCTACACTCAACCCGTGAGCGCGCCAGCGGCTGCCCTGAGTAATGGCTACATTCACCGACGACTCGGTGTCATGAATCGATCCCTGTGCAATCAGATACAGTGGGCCACTTTTCGGTGCATCGTCGCCGAGATCGATTTCAAGAAAGTGATCGCGCGTGATGCCCTGATATTGGCCGCGGCCGAAGCTTGCAAGGGCTCTGCCGTCGAGTGTGCTGACGATGTCGGTAACGTCGTGGCCGGTGTCGTCGATGGCCTGCGCAATCTTGTGCGGCGTGTTCACGGTAGTAAGGCCAAGCTTCAACGGCGGAATCACGAAGCGCTCGTCGACAAAAATCTCCGTCCCCACCGGATGGTCAACCGTCATCAGCGCCAGATAATCGTAGTAATAAACTTCCCACAACTCGGCCGTGATGCGCAGGTCGTAATAACCGTCGTGCGCGACGAGTTGGTCGCGTCCAATCTTGTACCACTCACCGGTCGCCGCGATCTGCGCAGAGCCGAGAGTATTGATGCGCAAGCCGATGGCGGAGCCCCAGGGCACCGCGTCTTTCACGAACTCCATCTGCTTCCCGTTGTAAGCGAAGAGGAACGGGCACGACGCTTTCAGGCGCTGCTCGGTCACAATCTCCATGTCGGCTTTTACTCCGAATTCGGCGCGCACAGTTCCATTCGGCCAAACGACGCGCACGACCTCGGCTTCAGTTTGTTCTCCCAATCCGAAATGAAGCTGCGGTCCGGTGATGGGTTGTTTCTGTACGAGCAAGCCGGAGCGAACTTCAATTTCACCGCCCACGCCAAACGGATTGATGCGCTGGTCGCCCACGGCTTGCACGGCGTGGGGCCGGACCACTTGCCAGTGATAATTCTTTGACCCCTGGTTCATGGCCTGCACCGGTTGGCCGTCGGCCGAGAGACCCAGCAGGTCGAGCTTGCCGTTTCCACGCAAGTCCGCCGCGTCAAACACCATCGCTGGCCCTGCAGGGTGGTCCAGCAGCATGAACTTACCGCTGTCGTCGCCGAGCCAAATCAGAGCGCCGGCTGCAATCGAGTTAGCAGCCGGCGTCGTGCGAGCCAGAAACAGATCGAGAGCGCCATTATTATCGAGATCGGCAACGTGCAGGCGAACCTCGCTGGCGAGGTTTGTGTTTGCATCTGGCACCTTCGCAATCTCCGCCGTCTCCCAGCTTTCTCCATCGTTCTTGTCGGAGATTCGAACGATGGCGCCATCCGCCTGCACTGCCAACAAATCCAGCACGCCGTCGTTGTTGGCATCGGCGACCGCAATCGCTTTCACGACGGGTAGACCCGCCGGCAGGGCGCGCTCCCGGAACTGGCCCTGGCGCTCATTTATAAAGACGTGAAGGCGACCTGCACCGTCGATGATCGCGGCGTCGGGATTGCCGTCGCCATCGAGATCGGCCCAGGCAAGTCCGCGCAAGCCCGAGATTCCCGCAAAGGGATGAATCGGAAGAAACGTGTCGTCGCCGTTGTTTCGCAGCACGACGGGTAGTCCCTCGCTCGCGCCGAGCACTATATCGAGATCGCCGTCCGCTTCAATGTCGACCGCCCAGGCTCCGGTATAGCGGGCATTGGTCACCGACTGCGGCAACTTGGTCTGCGTAGTCACATCAGTGAATGCGCTCGGGCTGTCCTGTCGAAATAAACGAACGCCGCCAGTACCCGCCAGTACCAGATCGGTTTTGAAATCGTAGTTGAAATCGATTTGTAGAATTCCCTCGGGCGTAGGCGGAACGTGGGATGGTCCGCCGGGAAAGGGAAGCGTTGCGCCGGTGGACACATGCACTTCGCGGCCATCGGCCTCAGCAATCACAGGCGCGCCTGCGCTGCCGAGCTGAATGGCTCCAATCCAATTCCAGCGGCGATTGCCAGCGTCCGCGACTGGCTGAGGGGTGAATTGGATGGCCGTGTCTGCCGGTGCAGGCTTGAACACAGGAGATTCCAATCGCACAAAATGAGTGAAGGGCTGCGCCTCTTCGCCAGCAGGCGCCTTGATGAGGGAAAGACTTTGACGATACTCGGGAACGCGCATGAGCACGTTGCGCAGAAAAGTGGTGCGCGTGGCGGCTGCGCGCAAATCTGTGCCCGCCTCCGCGGCTTGCACTGCCGCAAGCTGCTGCTTCACTTCGGCAGGCCATGCGGAGGATTGCGCGCTGATCCGCGCCACGGCCGATTTCAGTGTGCCGGCGTCGCCGCGCTTTGCGGCCACGCGGGCAAGCTCGAGTAAGGCAGCTAGATTGTCTGGCTGCGCGGCCAGGATTCTCTGCATCACTTTCTGAAATTCAGCTTCGCTGTTGGCGTCGTTTTGACGTTCGATTTCTTCTGCGAGAGCATACGCAGCCCGCATATTCTTTGGATTCAGATCCAACGCTTCTTGCAGGTTGGCAATGGCTTGCGCGGAATGGCCGCGATCGCTTTCAAGAATTCCCAGCAAGCCGTATATCTGGTCGTTGCGTGGGGCCAGACCGCGCGCCCGTTCGAGCCGGTATGCGGCCAGGTCGTAATTCCTCTGGCGCAATGCCAGCACTCCCCAGTTCGCCCATCCCGCGGGCTCGGTCGGCACGAGCTGAGTGACTTCAGAGAGTTTGCTCTCGGCGTGAACGTCATCGCCCACCTGGAGCGCCGCCAGACCCACATAGAATGCCGAGACAACGTCGGCGTAAGCTTTCGATCCCTTCTCAGGCAGCCTGGGGCCAGAGTGGCAGCTCGAAAGCACCGACGCAAGGCTCCCGATCAGCAGTAAGCACGCTATTCGTCGGAGACAGATCAGTTGGCCGTCAGGCAGAGTACGAGCCCGGCGGCAAGAACGAAACGGGTCAGCGTACATTGAGAACACAGTCTCCATCAGAAGTCATTTTCGTGATCGCGCCGCAATCGGCACGGTCAGCATGGCCTACGTTCTAGGCGGAATTGGCCGCTCCTGCCGCTTTTCGTAGCTGCTCGTTTCTGCGCTGCCTCGTGCGCGAGATTCCGCGGAACCACAAGAATGCCACGAGCAGAAACGGTAGAAGATACAGCAAAAGGTCCCACCGACCGAAACCCGGAGGAGTCACTTCTACCTGAGTTGTTGCTTCGCCGCCGCCTTGTGAACTTTGAACCACAAGGCGCACACGCCACAATTCCTGCCGGTCGAACCCCGCTTGAGCGTTATATTGCAGCGGGCCGCGTGATTTCACGCGCTCGGCGGCATAAAGCACTTCTGGAAGCCGGCCAGTGAGTGGCTGCACCCCTATTTCGATCTTCAAATCGTTTGGAACTGTAGTGCCCGGCACCGGTTCCACAAATACGTAGAAGGCTCCAGTGCCGACATCGGGATGTGTCCAGAGCGCAACTATACAAGGCCCAACTTTCTTATTCTCAATAATAGGAAACGGCGGGCCGTTGTGTGCGCTCGCCGGCATAGGCAATAGCAGCGAGAGCACCAACAGAAACCCAACCCAATTTTTCTCCGCGTCTCCAGGGCAATCCAGCATGCTCATTAAAACGCCAGCTATCCGCTCATCTTATCCACTCATCAGCGTGGCGCGCATTTCCATCGGCTGAAACATGAGCCACATCGATGCGCACCACAGAACGACGCAAACCACGGCCCACGGCAGGAAGGCCCGCAATGGCCGGTCTGGAGAATCGTCCTCCGCCAGGCCGTAGGTCACCACCAGCGAACCTGCAAACCCGAGCAGCAGGAATCCGATCTCAATCACCTGCACAACGTTGGCTGGCAGGCCCGTCAGCGTCCAGCGGGGCTCTCCCAGCAAGGGCCGGCCCAGGCTTGCGATGGCATTCTGAGTCACGGGTATCAACGTGTAGAGTCCCGTCAAAAAGTGAAAGCAGTAGTGAGCGAGCCACATACCGAAACCCAGAGGAACCAACCCGTAGGTATATCTCACGGCCAGCGGCAACAGAGCGCGTGTTTTGCTTATGTGCGCTGCGCCGACCCATGCGCGTGTAAGCCACGCGGCCATGCCGAGCAGCACAACCGGCTCCACAATTAAGAAGAACGTGAAGATCACGCCGAGCACGGGGGCCTCGTGACTCACATGCAGCATTTGTCCCAGCCAACGTTCCACCGCGTAAACGGGACTCACCATGCCAAACGCGTTCAGCAGCGCGCCCAGAGTAAATACGATTGCCAATGCCGCGATATCTTTGCGGCGCGAAAAATAGCCAATCCCCGAGCGAAGAGGATCCACCATCAACTCGCTCGCCGGCAGCCGGCTCAAGATGCCGATGTTGTCGTGGGGGCAGGCATGGACGCAGTCCAAGCAGAAAGTGCAATCCATGTTGCCGACTTTGCTGGGTTGAAACAAGGCCAGTTCGCATCCGCGGATGGTCACAAGGTCGGAGACCGGCTCACGCCGGCCACGAATGCAGTCCTTGGTTTGGCAGCGAGTACAGACGTCTTGCTCGCGGACCTTCACTTCGAACGGCGAAAGCGTGGACGCCAAGAAGTTGAATTGTCCGATGGGGCAAACAAACTTACAAAACGATGCGTGCTTGAAAAATCCGTCGACCACGAGCACGGAAAGAAAGTAGCCCACAATCAGCCAGGCCGTCCACCACGGCGACGACCACAGATCGAACAGTTCGTAGATAAAAAGGATCAGGACAAAGAGACCCACCGAAAGCCATTTATTCCTCAAGGGTCGCGGCCAGTTGAAGCGCGGCTTGAAGATCCTGCGCGCCCATTGCCGCACCAGCATGAAGGGACAGGCAAGGCAGAAAAAATTCCCTGCGCACAGCAGCACGAGAACCAGCACGCCGCGAAAGTGAAGCCAGCTGAGGGTTGTCGCCAGATTCTTCGGAGCCAGCGAGGGCCCGAACAATCCGTGGAGGATCATCACCACGCTGAGTACGAGCAACGGAGCCTGAAGCACCGGACGGGCATAACGCCAGCGGAACAAATGGCCCAGGCCAGGCACACGCATCAGATCAAAAGGAAGTGAATCTGAAGTTTCCGGAACCGGGATGGAGGATGGATTCAACAACTCGCCTAGTTGGGCCGGACGCTCCTCACGTTGAACTGCCGTTCCACTTTCTTCCCGTCGGGCAGCGTGACATGGAGGAGGATAACCCAGTCGCCCGCCATCTGAAAGTCGAGGTGAGCCTGGTAGCGGCCCGGATCTGTTTCTTTCGCCTCAGCGAACCTGGGGCTCATGCCCGCATGCGACATGTCAGCCTCAATCGCAACGTGCGCGCCGGTAATCGGCTTGGTGGCGGAATCAGCCAGCCTTAGAGTGACCGTGGCGGGACCAACCCGTGCCGGCGCAGGAGAAATTTCGTGCTCAATTGCGACAACGGTTGAGGAATCGACCCGCCGGGAACAGCTCGCTCCAGGCAACGCCGCGATGCAAACTAAGCCTACGAGCCATCTTGCCCGCCGCTGATTTAAAGAGCCGTTCGACACGCCTCGCTCAGGCAGCTTTCGCGAAATCGTCGCGACCCCACTCGCACGTGCAGGCCATGTTCCCATGCTCACCCACCGGAGGAAACATGTGGTAATACATGGCGATCACCATCGGGATGAATACGATCGAGTTGTAGAAAAGATGAAGTTCCACCCGCGGAAAGATCAGCTGCAATACGCTGCAGGGCACCGGCTTACCCCAGAAATTGTGATGCATGGTGGCTTGGTAGATCAGCAGAAAATGCTCGATGTGATGCCAGAACTGAATCCAGAACGCCACCATCCACCAGGTGTGAGAAACTCCGGTGAAGCCTTTGCGAAACACCCAAATGCCAATGAGCATGACCAAGGCATAGCCATAATGTAAAGCCTCGGTTTGGATCAGCCACGGATACCACAAACCCAGCAGGCCCAGAGCTCTCGGACGCGGCCATCCCATCACGTAAATCTGGTACGCCTGGACCAGATGTTCGGCCCAATGCGCCAGCACGATGAACATGAAAATTTGCAAGCCGCGCTCGTGCCAGCGGGTATTGAGCTTCTCGTAGAAGTTGGCGTTCGCCCCTGGCGCGTTATGAACGTCGAGAACAGCAGGATTCGAAACTGCCATTACCGCTCTCCCCAGGAACCAGGCTCATTTCAAAATGTGATTACGATCACATCTTGGCCGCCGCCGGTCAATAATGGAATTATATTAGCGGCGAACGCCCGGCTCAGCCCCAGTTCTAGAAATGAAAGTTCGTCTCCAGGAAAATAAGCTGCCCGTTTGCGTCGTTCGGATAAATCGCCGAAATCACGCCCTTGCCCCAGGCATGGCCATAATAAAGAGTAGTGCTAAAGGCGGGCGTCACCTGGTAGTCGGCGCTGAGATCCCAGACGTTGGCCAAGCCGCGGTGGCCATTGTTAGGTCGGCCAGTGTAACCAAACGTCGTGGGCTGAAACGCGCCGCCACCGGAATACCAGAAATCATGTGAGTTCGCCAGCCGCAGCGTGTGCACTTCGCTGCGAAGAGACAGCTTCGAAACCGGGCGGAGATTTAGGCTGCCGTACAAGTCCTCGTTATTCATCATGTTGTAAAAAGGGAAGCGCGCGTACTGGCGCGGCGTGGTCAGGACCTGGAAGAACGTACTGTGACGCGAGTCATTGGGGTTCCCATCCCCGCTCCCGTACGAATAGCCGGCGCTGACCCAAGGTCTCAAGACTTTGACGGGAGCTTGCCATCCGGCCTCTGTCACGAACGAGCTGGCATGTTGCGCAAGGTTCCCCCACGAACCGGTTTGCAAGAGCGCCCCAAACCAGAAAATCAAACTTGCCCGCTTCGCTGGTGTTGAAAACATGAGCGTAATCGGCGCCCCACGTTGCAATCTCAATTTTGCCAAGGTCGGTTGCGCGAACCGCAGCGGGACGATTGTCGGTCTTGAGTACCGTTGTGCGGTGATCGATATAGCCTAAAGCGAATACCCGCAGCTCGCCCGCGCTCTGTCCGCTTGCGACTGACCGGGTGTAGGCGCCGTAGTAGGTGTCCACATCCAGTTCGTCCATTCCCTTCACTTGAAAAACTCCCTGCGTCGGCCGCGCGCCGAATAAGGTAACGTTATTCTGGCCGGAATTCGCAGTGAGCTGGACGCCATCGTAGGTGCGCTGCACGGCTGCGAATCCGAAATTCGAGATCAGGCGGCTCGAAATGCGCGTCTGGATCACCGTGGCCAACAGCGGATCTTTCGGCTTAACTTCAAGACCATCAAAGTATTCAAACCTGCCCAGTTTTATGCCCGCCGGTCCGAGGTTCTTGAAGTTCACAAACGCCTGCTTCACGAATCCGTTGGCGACATCGGTGTGATTGTTATTCGCCGCATAATAGCTTCCGCCCAGGCCAAGCTGGCCCTGCGGAGCCGCCACGACGGCGTCGTCTGGCAGACCTAGAATCGACGGCTGCTCGCCTTCGAGGAACCAATCAAAATGCTCCCCGGTTTGCCCGATGCCCACGCGTAGTAAAGAATCCCAGAAGCCGTAATCGCTGTTTCCGGCAGCGCCCTCGAACCAGTTCCAACCCTCCGCGCGCGTACGCCAGTTGACCGAAATCTCGAGCGGACCAAGCATGTGCTTGGGCGGAGTAGTCGGAGCGGTCCGCGGAGGCGCCGGCGTTGCCTGCTGCGGTGCGGGGGGCGACGACGAATCCGTCGGTGACGCAGCAGGTGGTGCTGGTGACTCCGAACTTTCGGTTGCAGGAAGAATCTGCTGAGCAAGGACGGACCCAGAAAAAGACAACACCATCCCCAGGCTCAGGCAGCATGCAAAGCCCAATTTCATGTCGTCCCCAGTCTGAAACGTTTTCACACTTTCCGAAGGCCGCTATTCCGCCACAGGGGAGCACACGGCTACCCGTTGCGCACGAGCCAAAGGAAATGTGTCTTCCGAATCTCGTAGCGGTTTAAGGCACGGTCGCAACGCTAATCGGTTCCGGATTGTCGCGGGTATTCAGACGGTGGGTCAATAACGGATTCGTATTAGTTGTCGGTGAAGATTTCAAGTCCTGCGATGTCCGCGCGAATTAGCAACGACGATCGCGCGATCATGTGCGGACGACTTGATAAGATATGAGGCAGAGTCCGAAGAAACGAAGAGAGGCGCCTCAGTATTTTCGCAATTCGTGATCTAGCAGCCAGAATGCAGTCTTTGGTTAGCTCGCGACTGTTGGCGAAAGTCTCAAACGTGGGATTTGCTTCCCAAGAGACGCAGGGGATTACGCGGGCTCGACCACGATGGATTTTGACCGTTTGCTTTCGCGGACCTCTTCCGTCGTAAATTCGCCTCCGCAAACGCTGCAGCGCCAACCAGGAGAGGAGATCCCCGACGTCTCCGTCAGGTGCTGAGTGTCGGCACGCCGGGCTCGTACCAACTCGCTCATGCACTCCGGACATTGTCGTTGAATCATGGTTTTATATGCCGCCGAGATTTCTCGGCGATCTCCAGAAATCAATCTTGGGAATCAATGACCCTTCGTTTGGACGGAAAGAGTTTCTTCCGTGGTGAGCCGGGAGGGGTCGCAGTAGCCGTATCCCTTCAGACAAGCCACGTAGTTGCGTTTGTGTTCGGCGTCGGCCAGCACCTTGGTTTCGGTAGAACTAAGCTTCGAGTAGTCACAGGTTTCCTGCCCGTCTTTGCAGGCGGAGAGGTTGCGCTGGTGTTCCAAGAGGGCAGTTTGTTTCGCTTCGGAAGGGGCCAGCATGGAGTGGTCGCAGTCATCCCAGCCATTGACGCAGTTCTGTGCATTGCGCTGGTGTCGCGCAGTGGCCGCTGCCTTCGTTTCCGAAACCGTCAGATGAGAATGATCGCAGAGCCCGGTACCGTTTTTGCAGTCGGATGCGTTGAGTTGCTGCCGGGAACCGTCCACGGTCGTGTCTTCCGCTGAGGTCAGCTTCGAGCGGTCGCATGCACCCGATCCGTCCTTGCAGTCGGCGAGGTTGCGCCGGTGGGCCGCCGCGGAGGAATCACGCGCTTCGGCGGGAGTCAATTTCGAAGGGTCGCAAGACTGCATTCCCTCGTTGCAGTCGACGACATTACGCTTGTGATCGGCTACCGCCAGCGCGACAGCTTCGGCGTCGGTAAGTTTCGAATGGTCGCAGGAATCATAGCCATTTCTGCAGTTCGCAACGTTGCGCCCGTGGCTGGCGAGAGCCACTTCCGTCAACTGCGCTGCGCTCAACTTCGATTGATCGCAGGCCGCACGGCCAGCCTTGCAGGCTTCCAGATTCTGCTCGCTGGGGTTTTCCGCAAGATCACGAGATTGAGTAAGCCCCAGAACGGGCCAGAGACAAAAGCAGAGACAGGCTACCGGTGCCCAAGAACAAAGACACTTCCGTAGAGTCACATTCATACTGTCCGCCTTCTGGATGATTCGCCCCTCGGCGTCGAGAGCCGGTTGTAAACGTCTTTGTGACGCGACCGGAACTGGTCTGTGGTTCCGGTCGCGCCGCAAAGTTTGATTGCTGACTGCGTTCCAATGCAAATGATTACTTGCTGTGTTATCGCGCTTCCGCGACGTGGGCCTGGTGGCCGGCTTCAGAGACAGCCTGCACAAACGCCACTCCGCTTTCGGGAGTCGTTACACGGCCCGAAAGAATGTCGTGGAACAGCATGTGGTGGCCGTAAATAGCGCGGGTTGAGTCGTTGTCCTGCTCGATTACCGCACCCTCCAAAGTCAGGCCGGCGAATGCGCCCTTCGAGCGCGAGTAGGTCAACACTTCCGTGTTGAGCAATATGTCAGTTCCAACGGAGGTGTGACGGCCGACCGGGCCGGCTGCCACGGATCCTTCACCGGTGAGTTCGAACTTGGACGAAAGCAGATGCTGTAACCCACGGTCGTTCATGACCAGCATGATCAGATCCACGCCTTCGACGCCGATCTGCAATCCCCAGCTGCCACCACCGACGGAAACGAATGCGGGAGCGCTCCAGCCTTCCGGCGTGCGGCACGAGGCCACTCCGCGGCCGTGTTTGCCGCCAATGATGAAGCCGCCTTTCAGCAAGTTCGGCACTACGACGATGCACTTGGCGCCGTTCAGCACATCCTCAGGGATGCCTTTGTCGGGCGCCGCCATAATCGACTGCAGAACTTCCACTGACCTTTGCATGCGGTCGACCGTGTCTTCCCGGTCCGATCCGGCGAAGGCGTACGTGCCGACCATGCCCATCATGCTCATCAACACCAGCGAAATTGTCTTCTTCATGAAATTATTCCTTTCGGATTGTGGAACTAAGAGGGGAGAACTTCAGATAGCTGCCTTAGTTCAGGGGACCTGAAAGAGAGAGCAGAAGTGCCCGCCTCTGGGATGATGATCGCCCAGCGCTGTAACAATAGCTGATCTGAATTGCTCACTTCGTTTTTCGCACCGCAGCAGATGAACCGATTCTCATCGTGGTAGCCAAACGTTTATTCGGCAGGTGAGCAATCCTGCTCAGAATTCCTCGCCTTTAAATGTCACGATTGGATGTCAGGGGTGTGATTCGCGAGACGCTGGCTCACTCCGTTTCCTGCCTCGTGATGAAAGCGTCCCAGGTTTCTGGGAGAAAGACACAAAGGTGCGTTGATGGAACCGTATCATCCTCCGCTCCGCAATCGGGTTCGCAGATGGCTCGCAACCTTGCCCGATTCGCTCGAGAAGCTGGTCGCGACACTTAAGCCGCAGGAAGTTCGATCACAGAGGATGTGCCCGTTCTGCGGACTGATCACGCCACGAGCCAAAAGATTCTGCTTAGAGTGCGGAAAACCGCTCAGAGGGATTCCTGCCGGGCGGAAGGATGCACCGCAAGGTTGAACGTAGAGGTTTGAACCTGGGGCGCTGAATACAAGTAAGTTGAACTTTAAGGAGACTGAAATGCTTTGGACGATTGTTGCTGTGCTTCTGATTCTGTGGATCTTGGGTTTTAGCCTGCACGTGGCCGGTGGTCTGATTCACATCCTGCTGGTCGTTGCTTTGATTGTGGTCGTCATTAATCTGTTGAGCGGCCGCAGCGCTGTCTGAAAATTGTTCGAAAGAGGGGGAAGCTGCGGTTCGCGAGAAGCGCTCAATCACTTTTGAGCATTTTCTTTTTGTCGCGCGGCCCAATAGGGTTGGTGCGAAAAACGGAAACTCATTCTCACTGCCGGTGAAACAACTATGCCAAGCAAAGTTCAAGTCGGCTCGATCCTCATGAAAGAATGGCCTGGGAAGCCTCAACTTCTTGGGTTGGAAAGTGAACCCTGTTCCGGGGAATGGTGTCTGCTCAGGATCATGGATGGCTTGACTGTTGATCGCAAGATCCATGCTGCAGGATGGAATTTCTTTTTCATGGCTCCGGAATTCAAGGCAACGTTCTTTGGGACAATTGGGGCCGAGAAGATCCAGAAAGCGCTAACCCGCATTTTAGGTAAGGTCAAGCTGCAGGATTTCAATGGGCTAGAGGTCACGGGGATCGTGGCCAGGCGCTTTCTGGGAGTGCCGTACGTGACCGTTTCCGCGCACTCGCGCCATATGCAGCAGAGTTGCTTTTTGGATGGCGCCGCAGCGCGGCATACTTCCCAGCACAACGCGGAATGGGCCCAAGGGTGAGGGCCGCTTCTATCGCGGCTTCCTTGTGTGCCGGTTCATAGCGCTGGTCCGCAGCGCACAATGGCCCCTGACATGAAGATCCAACTGCTCACTTTTCCTCGACTGCTGGTCGCCGTTCTCGATGTGGGTCGGTGCGGGGCTGGCCAGTGCTCAGCTCACATTTCTCGCCTGGCTTCGCGCCGCAGGTAGGGCAGCGAACCGCCAACGCTTGCTTCAAATCGTCCTTCATGGCTACACTCTGCGGCGTCTTGCGCCAAAATTCTGGTCAATTGTGACCAGTACGCGATCCCTTTTTGTTGAATACTGACAAGAGGCTAACCTCAATCTTTCTCCGGTGTTCGCTCTGTGGCCCTTGCAAGGGCTTCTTATAGAGAATTGTTATCACCAGAAATAGGGAAAATGGCGCTACCCATCACTGTGTTTCCAAATCCGACCCTGGAAGTCGTCCGTCCTCGCTTGCCGGTGCGAGAGATAACCTTAGCCGCAAGTGTGCGATGGCAATCCAAACCGTCTCTGCCCAGCCGGATTGCGGTGATCGGCAACTACCTTCCGCGGCATTGTGGAATCGCAACATTCACCACGGATTTGTGCGGCGCCATTGCCGACGAGTACGGAACGGCCCGGCTGATGGCGCTTCCGGTTAACGACACCGAAGAGGGATACGACTATCCCTCTCGGGTGCGATGGTCGCTTGCCCAGGACGACGTGAAATCCTACCAGGATGCGGCTGAATTTCTGAACTTCAACAATATCGACATGGTTTGCCTGCAGCACGAGTATGGAATTTTCGGTGGCTTTGCCGGAAGCCATATTTTGCATCTGCTGCGCGGCTTGAAAATGCCTCTGGTCACGACGCTGCACACGGTTCTGCGCGAGCCTGATCCCAACCAGATGCGGGTTATGGAAGAGATCATCGAGCTCTCCGACCGCCTGATTGTGATGAGCCAGCTGTCGTCCCAGTTCTTGCAGGAAATTTTCAAAGTTCCCGGCAGCAAGATCGACATGGTGCCGCATGGAGTTCCAGACCTGCCATTCCTCGATCCCAATTTCTATAAAGACAGGTTCGGAGTGGAAGGGAAGGCGGTTCTGCTTACGTTCGGACTGCTGTCGCCGAACAAGGGAATCGAAAACGTCATTCAGGCGCTGCCGCAGATTTTGTCCAAGCATAAGCACGTGGTTTACATGGTTGCTGGCGCGACCCATCCCCACATTCTCCGCCGCGAGGGCGATCGGTACCGGGAGTCCCTGCAGGCCTTGGCGAAAAAACTGGGAGTGGAATCACAGGTCATCTTCCACAATCGCTTCGTCAGTCCCGAAGAAATGGTTGAATTTATTGGCGCCGCAGACATTTACATCACGCCTTACCGGCACGAGGCCCAAGTGGTTTCAGGAACGCTGGCCTATGCCCTGGGTGCGGGCAAGGCGATCATCTCCACTCCCTACTGGCACGCGATCGAGTTGCTGGACGACCGCCGAGGCGCGCTGGTCCCATTCGAGAATCCCGACGCAATTGCGCAAAAGACCATCGAACTTCTGGACACTCCAGCAATTCGCCACGCCATGCGCAAACGCGCCTACCTGTTCGCGCGGGAAATGGTCTGGAAGCGGGTAGCACAAGGCTACATGGAAAGTTTCGCGCGGGTTCGCGGCGACCGCATGGCGAGTCCGAAAGTCCAGGCCTCGGCCCACATGACTCGCAAATCGTTGAATTTGGATTTGAATGAAGATGAGCTGCCTCCGCTCAGACTGAAGCATCTGAGCCGGATGACCGATGACACTGGCATGCTGCAGCATTCCATCTTCACCATCCCGAACCGCAAAGAGGGATACACCACCGACGATAATGCCCGAGCCCTCATATTGGCGGTGCAGTTGGAACCACTGGACCCCGCGCATCTACCCGCGCGGTCAGACGAAGCTCGACCGGAAAAAGCAGACTCGTTTTCTGCAAATTCCGCGGGCCTCTATCTTTCATTCCTGGAGCATGCTTTCAGTCCCGCAAAAGGCCGATTCAGAAATTTTCTCCGTTATGATCGCCGGTGGAACGAGCCCGTAGGTTCCGAAGACTCTCACGGGCGCGCATTGTGGGCGCTGGGAACGGTTCTGGGCCGATCGCGTGATCAGGGATTCCGGGGCGCGGCCGGGCGCTTGTTCGAATTTTCACTCCCGGCGGCGGTGGAATTCAGCAGTCCGCGAGCGTGGGCCTACACCCTGCTCGGAATTCAGGAATATCTCACTTCGTATCCTGGAGATCGAGATGCGCAGAAAGTGCGGTCGGTTCTCAGCCGCCGGCTGCTCGAAATGTATGAGTCCGTCCGAACCCCTGACTGGAAATGGTTTGAGAACGTTTTAGCCTACGGAAACGCGAGATTGCCCCAGGCCCTGCTGTTGGTGGGCTCCGCTTGCTCCGATCATCACATGGTTTCCGCCGGTCTCGAGTCGCTGGAGTGGCTTTCGCAGACGCAACGCTGCGAAACCAACGGCCACTTCGTGCCGATCGGTTCCCAAGGGTTTTATCACCAGGGTGGGGAGAAAGCCCGCTTCGATCAGCAGCCGATCGAAGCCGCAGGCGCGGTTTCTGCGTGTCTGCAAGCGTACCGCGTAATCGGGGACAGCCGCTGGCGCAACCAAGCCTGGTCGGCGTTCAACTGGTTCCTCGGCAACAACGATCTGCAAGTTCCGCTCTATGATTCGGTCACGGGCGGTTGCCGGGACGGCTTGCATCCCGACCGCGCCAATGAAAACCAGGGAGCAGAATCCACGCTCTCGTTCCTGATGGCGCTCGTCGAAATGCACTCTTTACCAGAGTTCGAACCACCAGAGTCTCAACCAACGGATATCAATTCATGACCATGCCCGTCGAAAAGCCCGTCAGCCTGCTCAGTACCGACTTTGAGCCATTACTTCATCGCCATCCTGCGAACCCCATCCTGACCAATAAAGATTGGCCGTACCCGATCAACAGCGTATTCAATGCAGGTGCAACGCGACTGGCGGATGGCACCACCCTGCTGCTTTGCCGCGTGGAAGATCGCCGCGGCTTGTCGCACCTTTGCGCAGCGCGCTCCCGCAACGGCGTCGATGGATGGGAGATCGACAAAGAACCCACTTTAATGCCCAACCCGAAGGACTATCCGGAGGAAATCTGGGGCATTGAAGATCCGCGCATCACATTCGTTCCCGAACTGCAGCAATACGCCGTCACTTACACGTCCTATTCGCGCGGCGGCCCGGGCGTGTCACTGGCTCTGACTAAAGACTTCCGCACCTTCGAACGCTACGGTGTGATCATGCCGCCGGATGACAAAGACTCTGCCCTCCTGCCGCGGAGAATCAATGGCTACTGGGCGCTGATTCATCGTCCCGCAACCAATCTCGGAGCGCACATGTGGATTTCCTACTCTCCAGATCTGCGTTATTGGGGCAGGCACCGGCTCATGCTGGAAGCGCGCCGCGGCGCCTGGTGGGATGCCAACAAAATCGGACTATCGCCGCCGCCCATCGAAACCCCCGCGGGATGGCTGGTTCTCTATCACGGCGTCAGGCAGACGCCATCCGGTTGCCTCTATCGACTGGGATTGGCCCTTTTCGATCTGGAGAAGCCGGAAAAATGTTTGCTGCGAGGCGATTCGTGGATCTTTGGTCCTGAGGCTGATTACGAAGTCCACGGCGACGTAGACGATGTAGTGTTCCCCTGCGGATACACCGTGGACGCCGATGGCGACACTCTCAACATCTACTACGGAGCCGCGGATTGCGCGATTGCCCTGGCTCGCGCCAGCGTTCGCTCGCTGCTCGCATGGCTCGATACCAACGGAAGTTGTGAACGCCGGCAACGCGCGCAGGATTTATGAACCGGCTGCTCGGGATCTTCCAGTTTCTTTTTCGCTGCCGCCATAAACACATGAGCCGTGTGTTCACCATCAAGAACCGCACCTACCGCGTCTGCTTCGACTGCGGTCGGGAATTCGACTTGCCCGATGCGGATCCGAATGCGCCGCTGCGATTCGACCCTTGTCTGATTACCGATTGGGGACGAATCCCTATTCTGTACTGAGCTTCTGCGCGTCGGTTTTGCAGCCTCGCAAACCTCGATTCTTCCCATGTGAGCTATCTTGCTCAGACGCAGTAACCAGGACCTGTCATTCTTTTTCTACTGACCCTAGTATGAGTCGCGAACATGATTCGCAGCTCGCATTGTTGAAATGGTTCGAGGTTGCCGGGGTTAGGACGTGATCTGGTCACAACGATCTGGTCACGACAAAGCAACCAGTCAGAGATCTTCATCCGTGTGTGCCGCCAAACCTTGCGGTGAACACGATTCGACCCTACGCACTCACTAAGACTCGAGATCGGGGCCACGCCTCCAGCGGATGAGAGGGGTTAGCCCACGAAACTTAGTCGCAAGACTTACTCGCAGCACTGATTCGGAACACAAGGAAGGTCAAGATCATGCCGTTAATTCAACTCCTGGAAGTTCTCATTGTGGTGGGGATTCTCCTGTGGCTGGTGAATCGCTTCATCCCTATGCAATCAACCATCAAGTCAATCTTGAACGGCGTTGTCGTGATTGCGCTGGTTATATGGATTCTGAATGTTTTTGGTCTGTTTCACGCCTTTTCCGGCATCCGCATCGGCAAAGGATGACGTGTGAGCGAGGCTCCCTAGAAGAGCAAGCCCCGCGAAATTCCAGCCTCTAGACCGCGCACCAGGGCAGAAATCTGCCCCAAGGAGATCCTTTGAAAACCAAGCTTTTGTTAGCAGCCGGAATCACCCTCGGTTTGAGCGCGTTCGCTCAGACCAACTCGCAATCAACTCTTGTGGTTGAGTCGAATGGCCCAACACCTGTCTTCCGCGTAAGCGTTGTCAGCCGCAGCGTGCAGGCCGTCAATTACCGGCATCGCAGCGGTTCCACCAAAATGGATTTTGCGGGCACCGATTTGATGCGGTCCGCGGACGGTGTTGCCCAGGTAAACAGCAAACGGGGATCTATCGAGATTGAAGCAGAATTCGGCGGCCTCGACCGGCCGACCAGCTTCGGCAACGAGTATCTCACTTATGTTTTGTGGGCGATTTCACCCGAAGGTCGCGCCGTGAACCTGGGAGAAGTATTGGTTGGCGGCAACCATCGCAGCAAGCTGCACGTGACCACGGACCTCCAGGCGTTTGCCATGATCGTGACTGCGGAGCCTTATTACGCAGTGCGCCAGCCCAGCAACGTGGTCGTGCTCGAAAACGTCGTTCGCGACGACACCAAGGGAACGATCGAGGCCGTAAACGCAAAGTATGAACTCATGGAACGCGGTGGCTATATTCCAACCGGCTACAAATTCGATCCGGTGGTTTTGAACGCCCGGTTGCCGCTCGAATTCTTCGAAGCGCGCAATGCGTTGCGCATCGCTAAGTCAGAGGGAGCCGACCAGTACGCCAGTGACAGTTATCAGCGTGCCGTCCAGTTGATGGATAGCGCGGACAGTTTTGCCACGGAAAAAGGCGCCCCCAAGAAGCAGCTGATCGCAGTTTCCCGCGAAGCCGTGCAGACCGCTGAAGATGCGCGCGCCATCGCAGTCAAGAAGATGGGCGAAGTCCGTCTGGCCAACGAACGCCAGGATTCCGCCGATGCCCAGGCACATTCTCAGGCTCGCGCAGATGAAGCAAATCGGGAGAAAAACCGGGCCCAGCGCGATGCATCCAACGCTCAAGACGCTGCCGCTCAGGCACAATCTGATAACGCACAGGCTCAGGCGGCAAGGACGCAAGCCGAGTCGGATGCAGCCAACGCCCGTAACGCCACTGCCGATGCACAAGCAGCGACTGCCAGGGCTCAATCGGATAATGCGGCCAACCAGGCTTCCTCAGCAACCGCACTTTCCGCGGCTCAGGCCGATGCCGACCAGTCGCGTCGGGACACTCTGACGGCGCAGCAGGCCACCCAACAGGCGGAGAGCGATAAAGCCGCCATGCGCACACGTTTGTCGGAACAGTTGAACGCGATTCTCCAGACTCGCGAAACCGCGCGGGGACTCATCGTCAGCCTGTCCGATGTTCTGTTTGACACAGGAAAGTTTTCACTGAAGCCGGGTGCGCGAGAGAAGCTGGCGAAAGTTGCCGGCATTCTGCTGGCCTACCCCGGACTCAACATCGAAGTCGGCGGCTACACGGACAATGTGGGCGCAGACGAAATGAATCAGACGTTGTCGGAGAATCGCGCCGGAGCAGTGCGCGATTACCTGGTGCAACAAGGAGTCGCACCGAATTCGGTTTCGTCGCGCGGCTTCGGCAACAGTTTGCCGGTAGCGTCCAACGATAGCTCCGCGGGCCGGCAGCAGAACCGGAGAGTGGAACTTCTCGTTTCCGGCGACGCCATCGGCAGCCCGGCAAACCCGACGACAGGAAGCTTGCAGTAGAAGCGCAGAACCACGGTAGGTGGCAATCGAATCGATAGTGGAGGCAATACCCTATGAAGCTCGTTGGAATTATTAGCACTGCAGTTTTGTCTTTGACCCTCGGAGTTGTCGCTCCGGCGTTCGCCCAGGAACAGCACGACCCGCGGGAAGAACAGAAGGACAAGCCGGCTGCCAAGGAAACCGAAAAGAAACCAGAAACGGCAAGGCCGGAGGAGAAAAACTCGCAGCCGGAGAAGAACGCTAAGCCGGAAGCCAGGCCTGCGCAGGGGCAGGAGAAGAGCGCGAAGCCGGAAGAGAAAAATACCCAGGGGCAGCACGCGCAGGCGAAGCCCGCAGCGCAGGCTCAACGCGGCCGCATTCCAGACGACCGTTTCAAGGCCAACTTCGGACAGGGCCACACGTTTCGTGTCAGCCAGGGCGACTACAACAATCGCCGCTTTCAGTACGGCGGCTATTCGTTTGGGTTCGTAGGTGTGTGGCCGAGCAATTGGCTCTACACGCAGAACGTTTATGTCATCGAGATTGATGGCGTGTATTACCTGTGCAATGCCAGCTACCCCGGTGTGAATATTGAACTCAGCTTCGTCTCGTAACTGCATTCAACGCTGTAGATGTTATCAACCATAATTGGCGCGGGTCACAGTGGCTCGCGCCCTTCCCCATCTCGCGGGGAAAAGGAACAAGAAAATGCTTGGAACGATATTGATCGTGATTTTGATTTTGGCGCTTCTCGGAGCGCTGCCACGGTGGTCGCATAGCCGCGACTGGGGTTACGCCCCGACTGGCGGCGTGGGAGTGGTCCTGTTCATCGTTGTGATTCTGCTGGTTCTAGGCAGGATTTAAGGCGTCCACAAAAAGCCCGATTCCACAACGCGCCGGGCAATATCTGTTCACAATTGGCGGATCAGGAACTTATGCCGGACAAAGAATGGACCGTGAACGACCTAATCGAGGCACTCCGACGGTTCCCGCTGGATGCGAAAGTCTATTACGAAATGGGGCCGAACGGCACGGGAACCATCGGCAAAGCGCAATACGTCAAGGCCTAGGGCGGGTCTGAAGAGTTGGGAGTGCTACTGGATCGGTAGTTTCGGCGATCCAGTTTCAAATTTGCGGAACCACACCAATTTCCAAATGATGGGCTCACCCACGAGAAAATCATGGAAAGGTTCCGCAAGCCGCTCACCTCCAGATGACAGAGACGGAATACTCACCCTCTCGCGCGGCGAAAGTACGGCTGGACCAGCCCTTTCCTGTGACACTCGCGGCCAGCGGTGTCCACACTTCAACGAGTTGTGACCCGTGGAGAAATGTTGGTGGAGGCGGCGGGAGTCGAACCCGCGTCCGAAAATGTTACTGGTCAAGAGACTACATGCTTATTCGCGTTCATGCCCCAGGCATTACCCTGGGACGTTCGCGGCCCACGCTCAGAACGGACAAGAAACGCTAGCCGCTAGCCTGAGGTCTTAGCCTCCCCGCCCAGACGTAGCGGGGAAGAGCAGCCCTATGTGTGACGCTCGCTCACCGCCCAAGGGCGAAGCGGTGGAAAGCGGCTGCCTAAACTAGTTAGGCTGCGTATGCCATTTGTTGATTGGCAATTATCATTTTGCCCACGATTACGGGTGTGTGCACCCCGGCATGCCTCTTGGCCGCAAGCATCTCCGTCGAAGCCGTGACGCCCCCACTGGTGGGATTGGCCAACTCAAAGAGCTACTTCCAGACTAGGCGGTAAGCCCAGCGAAGTCAATGAATTAGATGCTCTCGGCCACTCCAAAGGTTCGGCCCATTTTCCTGCTTCGCCGCAACGCTAAGCGAGGTCTGCCGCCTTGTGCCCGATCATCACCGCGTCCTGCATCTGCTTGAACAGGTCGCCAACCGCGGCAGGAGAATGCGACAGCAGAATGGTGTTGCTCTTGTCGTTGGCACCGATTTCTTTCATGGTGTCGAGGTATTGCGTGACCAGCACCAGCATCATCACATCCTTGGGCGTGGAACCTTCCACCGCCTTCGAAAAAGCTTCCACCGAGTCCTTGAGTCCCTCAATGATCGCCTTGCGCTGGTTGGCGATGCCCTGGCCTTGCAGTGCCTTGCTTTGCGCCTCCGCTTCGGCCTGCTTAACCTTCAGAATTTTCTCGGCCTCGCCGCGCGCACTGGCCGCGACCTGCTCGCGTTGCGCCGCGTTGATGTCATTCATCGCGGCTTTCACTTTTTCGTCGGGCTCGATGTCGGTGACCAGCGCCTGGTCGATGGCGTAGCCGTAGGTTCGCATTACATCATCGAGTCCCTCTTTAATCGCGATCGCAATATCGGATTGCTGCAGGAAGGCGTCGTCCAGATTCATCTTCGGAACATGCCCGAGAATCACGTTGAAGACATAGGAAGAAATCTGCTGTTTCGGATTCGCCAGCTTATAGAAAGCCTCATAAACCTTCTCAGGAATCACGTGATACTGCACCGAGACCGGCATTTTCACAAACACGTTGTCCTTCGTTTTGGTTTCAACGTCGAGCGCGAGCTGCTGCACGCGCAAATCGATGCGCGCGGCAATCTGATCGAGCCACGGCAACTTGAAGTTAATGCCCGCGTTGGCCACGCGGTTAAACTTCCCCATGCGCTGGATCACCACGGCCTCGGCGGTCCTCACCTGGAAGAAGCCTTTCAGAATCGTCCCAATCACGAATAACGCAATGACCGCGTAGAGAAACAACATCGCGCCTGACGAAGAATCCATCGATAGTCCTCCTCGATTCGGTATTCGGGTTTTGACCTAACCGCATCCTGCTGAGAATCTGCGCAATCGGAATCGGACGCATCATAGCCGTTCCACCAAGTTCCGACAATGTTCTTCCACCAAGTCACAAGGCAAGCCATTCATTACTTGCGCAGCTTCTCCTCCAGTCGCCCTTTTACCTCCGGCCATTCCGAATCCAAAATGCCGAAGTAAACCGAGTCGCGCACTCGTCCGGTCCAAGTGACTACATGCCGGCGCAGCGTGCCTTCTTCTTTCGCTCCCAGCCGCAGGATCGCGTTGCGCGATTTCTCATTCAGCGCATCAGTCTTGAGTTCGACTCGAAAACATCCCCACACTTCGAAAGCGTGCCGCAGCATCAAATACTTCGCCTCCGTATTCACGGCCGTGCGTTGCCATGCCGGAGCAATCCAGGTGGAACCGATCTCAACCCGCCGGTTGTTGCGGTCAATATTCATGAAGCGGGTGCTGCCAATCACGCGTCGAGAGGCGCTTTCCACGGTTGTGAACACAACCGACTCGCCACGTTCCTGCTCCTGCAAAGCCTTGGCAACCAGCAACTGAAAATCTTCCCGTGTCTGCATGCGATAGGGAATCCAGCGAAAGATGTCGTCAAGGTCGTTCTTGGCAACATCCCAAAACAATTCAGCATGTTCGTTGCGAATCGGTTCAAGGCGAACCACCGACCCCGCGAGGGTGACCGGCGTGGCGATCTTCAGCGGAGAAGTGACGATGCCCATAGTGGATTGTGTTAGGGATTCCTCAGACAGATTAGCCCGTCCGAGGTCGTGGCACACGATTATCTTGCATCATCGAGGCGTTTTGGGGCATCTGAACTACGGCGTCCAGGGCCTGTTAGGATCAGGTTCCGAAGAAGGGTGATTGAGCGGCGGCCGGCAACGAAGTTTGTAAATATCGCCCAACACCTCTTGATTCTCAACAGAAAGAATCACATAACCTTGTCTACGCAAGCCCGTCTAACCCATCGATGTCGAGGGAGCCGCCAGTGAAGGCGCACTGTCTGCCGTTTTCCCAAATTCCGCATACCACGCACCTCTTCACCGACTTTCTCGCATACTCGCCTCAGGTCCAGCCGTTCTATCCGCACTCTCCACATTTTCCAGAATGGTTGAAAGAAGAAGCCTCGGCGCTTCGGTATGACTCCACCCGCCGCAACCGAGTGAGCGCAATTCTGGAGCGCCAGAATCGCTCCTGGGACGCTTCACCGCAAACTCTCGCCAACCTCGACCGCTTACGCAGAGGCGCTGCGGCTGTAGTCACAGGCCAGCAGGTCGGTTTGTTTGGCGGCCCCATGTTCGGTATCTACAAGGCGTTGACGGCCGTCAAACTCGCCGAAGAAGCCACCAAAGCCGGAGTCAATGCCGTCCCCATTTTCTGGCTGGCCACTTCCGACCATGATCTCGCGGAAGTAAATCACGTCGCGTTTCCCGGCCCAGACGGTTCGCTCCAAACGGTCACCACAACCAGCCACGATGCGCCCGCAGCCCCGGTGAGCGCCGTGCGCCTGGGAGAAGAGATTCTCCCGGTTGTAGCACAAGCGGCAACTTTGCTGGGGGAATCCGACGCAACGCGCTTTCTGCGCGAGTCCTATCGCCCCGGCGAAACCATGGGCACCGCCTACGCACGTTTCTATGCGCGCCTGTTCGCCGAGTGGGGAGTGATTCTGCTCGATGCTTCTGACCCCGATCTGCACCGCGTGGCCGAACCCATCTACCGCTCTGCGATCGAAAACGCAGCCGCCCTCAACACCGCGCTGCTGGCCCGGGGCGAGGCTCTCGAGGCCGCATCTTACCACCAGCAAGTGAAGGTCGTGCCCTCCACGGTGCTGCTGTTCACCATGAAAGATGGCGCCCGCACACCCATCCACAGGCTCACTAAAGGTGAGACCGAATTCGTCATCGGCCACGAGAATGGAGCCGAGAAGATTTCCCAAGACGACTTGTTGGCACGAATCGCGGCCACTCCCGAGCAATTCAGCCCCAACGTGCTGCTGCGCCCGGTGGTGCAGGATTATCTGTTGCCCACGCTGGCCTATGCCGGCGGCGCCGCAGAAGCGGCTTATTTCTCCCAGGCCGGAGCCGTCTACGAAGTTGTGCTCGGCCGCGTCACTCCGATTGTGCCGCGGTTCTCGGCCACAATCATCGAACCCAAGACGCAAAGACTGCTGGAGCGCCACGGAATTACCCTGCGCGACGTTCTCAACGGGCCCGAGTCTCTGCGCCAGGAATTAGCTGCTCGCAGCCTTCCCGGGGACTTGCAGGCAGCCTTCGACGTCGCCAACAAATCGCTGGAGAGCAATCTGGCGACGATCCGCGAAAAGCTGGAGAAACTCGATCGCACCCTGGTAGAAGCCGCGCAAACCGCCAGTTCAAAAATGCGCTATCAACTCGACCGCCTCTACACCCAGGCTGCTCGCGCCGAATTGCAGAAGGGAGAGGTCGTTGGCCGTCACGCCGAAACCCTCGCCCAGGCGCTTTTTCCGGGTAAAGGCTTGCAGGAGCGCGCAATCGGCGGTGCGTATTTCCTGGCTCGCTACGGACTAGATTTTCTCCGCCAACTTCACGACACTATCCAGCTCGATTGCCACGATCACCAGATTCTGGAACTATAGCGGACCATCCCGACCCCTGACTTGTCTAGTCTCGTTTTGGTCTTCTGATCCTACCTGGTTTCGCTGGTCGCCAGATACGTTCCCAGTCCTATCATGATCGCCCCGGTGACCGTTCTTTGCCGCCTCCGGAAACTCGCGGAGGAACGAATGTGATGGCCGAGCGGTCCCGCCAGCGCAATCACAATCAAGTCGGCCGAAGTGTTCAGAAAAACTGACAACGTGCCCAGCAAAACGAACTGCAGAAACACATGCCCGCCAGTCCGGTTCACAAATTGTGGAATGAACGAAAGAAAAAACAATGCCGTCTTGGGGTTCAGCACTTCCGTGGCAACGCCCTGCCAAAGCGGGTTTCGGGCGGGTTGACCCGGTCCGGATGCGAGTTCTGGAACAAGCGAATCTGCAGCGAGATTATCTTCAGCCGGTTTTTCTTTGCGTGCGTCAAGAATCATGCGCACACCAAGAAAACATAGATAGGCGGCCCCAACGTACTTCACCGTTGCGAAAGCGACTGCGGATTTGGCCAGTATCACCGAAATACCCAAAGCCGCGGCGAACACATGCACCATGCCGCCAAGAAAAGTGCCGAACGCCGAGAGTACCCCTTCGCGCTTTCCGCCGGCCAGGCTGCGCGCCAGTACATAAAGCATTCCAGGGCCGGGCGCCACGGCAAGCAATATCGCTGCCGTCAAGAAAAGAAAGAACCTTGTCGAATCGATCATGGTGAAATTCTATCCGGAGCTTTGCGACTTCAGCCAACTTTCCAATTCCGCAAGCGACTCCACGCGCTCAACCTCGCGATCGCGGTAAGCTCCTGCGACGTCGAACAAAATCGCCTGCATCCCGGCGTTGCGTGCGCCTACATAGTCCACGGAATACACATCGCCCACGTAGAGGCTCTCCGCCGGCTGCGCCTGCACAGCCAGCAGCGCCGCCTGAAATATCGCGGGATGCGGCTTCTCCTGCCCCACAATCCCAGAATCCGTGATGCTCTTGAAGCAGTCTGCAATTCCGCAGCGCCGGAGCACGTCTTCGATTTTCCCATCCGCGTTCGAAATCACCGCAGTCGCATAATCGCCCCCAATGCGATCGAGCGCCTCCCGCGTGCCCTGCAGAATTTGGTCCCAATTGGCCGATTTCTGCGTGTTCTCCACCAGCGCGTCGCGGAGTCCATCATCCAGCAGGTCCGATTCCTCTAGCAGATAAGTATGAAAGGTCCACCAAAAGCTGTGGTCCACTCGCCCGCCGACCATGCCCTCGTCAAATTCTCTCTTGGTTCTGCGCTCCAGAGCTTGCCACTGCTCGAGTGCCGGCCGGCGGTCTTCGGGCAGCGCCGCCAGGATGCGCGCCCGGTTCGGAAACAGCAACGTATTGCCCACATCAAAAAATACAAATCGAAGTTCGGCCATGAATCATAGTATCCAAGATTCATACGAACCATGAACCACACTAACCATAGTTACGCGCCTGAACTTCCGACCCGTGACCAGCCGACCAAAAACAGGTAATATCCAACTTTCGGCCTGTGAACGCGAAGTAGACGCTCCGCCGGAAAATCGCTCACGCTTAGGCACCGACTGCAGAACGACAATGTTTTCGAGCATCGCACGCACAACTCGCACCGCCCTCGCAGCCTACCCGGCAATCCGCCTGCAGGCCTCGGTCCTCTTCGGGCTGCTGCTGGCTGTGCGCTCTCACGGCTCCCGCGAAGACGTCTACAATATTCTTTGGGCCGTCGTATTCGGCTTCGCGACGCTAAACATCCTGAGCCTCGCGTCCCGACGCCTGGAACCCAACCGCCGCGGCATGAGCTTCGGCGAGCTGATGGCCGTTCTCGTCGTGCTGCTCTCTGTCTTCCTGCTGGGATGGGAAATGTTGAACCTGTTCCACATCTTCCCCATCAAACTGCAGCGCTAAATCAATAAATCAAGACAAGCCGGGTGCCCCATTTCTCGCGTCCTTTGCGAGAAGTGGGGATTTCTGCCGCCGGAAGAATACTAAGAACGCACTCGCCCACGCTCCCGCAACTCGACATTTGCGGTATGATTCGTGCTAGCAATGCCCAACCGTCCCGCAAATTTCGAAATCACCTGCCCGTGCTGCAGCGGCCTGCTGAAAGTGGACGCCACAACCGGCACCGTGATCTCCCACACCGCCGCTAAGCAACCAAAAACTTTCAACGACATGGAAGAGGCCGCCCGCGCCATGAAAGAGCAGGACAGCCGGCGCGAATCTATCTTCCGGCAATCCGTCGAAGCGCAAAAACACTCCTCAGATCTTTTGGAAAAGAAATTTCAGGAAGCCGTCAAGAAGGCCAAAGAGACGCCCGACACCGGGCGCCCCATCCGCGACTTCGATCTCGATTAACAGCAGTGAGGCTGGCCACCCATTCTCCGTTTGTGAAAACCACCACGACTGACGCTGATCCGTTCTCCGCGGTTTTCGGAGGGCGGGAACCCCGGTCGTCGAACACCGTGCGATCATGACTAATCGTCCTCTTCTACTCGGCCACCGTGGCGCCCGCGCCGTGCAGTCGATCCCGGAAAACACCCTGGCGTCGTTCGATCGCGCTCTGGCCGACGGCTGTGACGGCTTCGAATTCGACGTCCGCCTCACCGTTGATCTCGAAGCCGTGGTCTGCCATGATCCAAAATTCGGCGCGGAAAAAATTGAGCGAGCCACCGCCAAGCAGGTTTCTCAACTGCCCCGCCTGCGCGATGTTCTCCAGCGTTACCGCGATTCCTTTCTGGATATCGAGCTGAAAGTAAAAGGCCTGGAAAGAACCGTGGTCGACCTGTTCCTCCGGCTCAAGCCCCGCAAGGGATGCGTCGTCTCGTCGTTCCTGCCCGGAGTCCTGAAATCCCTCCACGCCGAGGACGCCACCATCCCGCTCGGCCTGATCTGCGAAACCAAAACTCAGCTCCGCCTGTGGAACGAACTCCCCATCAACTACGTGATCCCTCACCATGATCTGCTCGATGCCGAGCTCGTCCGCAAAGTGAAAGGCGCCGGCAAGAAGGTCATCGTGTGGACCGTGAATGATGTAGCCGCCATGCAGCAGTCCGCAGAGTGGGGAGTCGACGGCATTATCTCCGACGACCCCAAACTCCTCGTGCAAGCCTTTGGCCCGAAACCCTGAAAATTTCCATCCGGACATTCTCCGCCCGAAAATCCTGCCACTGATTCCTGAGTTGAGCCCGAGTTGATCCCGAGTTGCGCAAACCAATCCAATTCGCGCCGCCTTCCGTACTCCCTCCAGTGCGGCCTCCTAGCCGCCTGTGGAGGAAAAATGAAACTCTCAATCTATCGGCCATTCATGCTCTTGGCCTTCGTGGCCACGCTGGCCTTAACCGCATCCGCACAAACCAGACCGAACACCACCCTCGGCTTCGGGGACGGACAGGTTCTTGACTTTATCTACACGCAGAATTTCGACTGTGTCGACCAACCCGACAGCGATCTGAATTTCAATGGAATCATCGCCGCCGAAGATCCCGGCGAAATGCAGATTCCGATCTGCCAGGTGGGTACCCAGCCCACCATCAACCCTCCGGGACAGCGGGGAAGTGCTGCCTACACTACCGAGCCCATCTACGTGCTGGTCCCGATGTTCTCGGCTGACAATGATCAGGACCCGAACGACGCCATCTCCTGCGCCAACGTGGTTCCCGGCACTATTTGCGGCCCCGAGCTGGGCAGCACTTTGATCTCGCTGTTCGGCGCGCTTCCGGAAGCATTCAAAGCGGCCCCGTCCGTCTACACCCAGTGCCCCGGCCCGGGATCGGCTCCCGGCACCTGCACCATGCATGCGTCGCGTCTTGATCTCGGCCCCGTCCTGGTTGGCCTGGGATTGGTGCCGGGCCCGGTCGCAAACATTTTCGTGCCCACGCCGAATCACAGTCACGTACTGATCAATGCCGATATCAATCTTCCGCCAATCTGGTGGCAGGTTGTGCCCGTCCTGGTGCTGCACGCCAGCGACTGGCCAGATAAGCGGGGAAGCAGCGGCATTACTTCCTTTAAGGCCATCAAGGCCGCAATCAAGGCTGGCGATGCTCTCGAAGCTCCATCGAACTTCTTCCTGTTTTTCAGTTCGCATCCTAACTCGGGCGCCGCCATGCAGCATGACATGCAATAACCCGTCATGATTTCGGGAGATGATTTCGGAAGTTAATTTTCGAGCAGGGACAACACAACAGAAGCAGGCCCGGCTCAAGGCCGAGCCTGCTTTTCCAGCTTGACTGATTTCAAGAAGTCACCTCATAAAAGATTTGGGAAGGGCACAGCTCCCAGAGGTTGCGGGAAGACCTACGAATGCGTGTTATACCGTGAACTGCGCGTAATACCATGAATGCGCGCAATACCGTGAATGCGTATAATACCGTGGAAGAGCGGCGCTTCAGCGCCGCGTAAGGTTTTTGAAATTGATTCGGGCTTCAGCCCCTGGGGTTTCGCTCGTGGCCACCCGCCGAGGATTTAGGAGATAGCCTCTATTTACTGTGCCCCGGCAGCCATAGCGTTGCCAGAAGAGAGCGCCAATTTGGCTTCTTTGATCCCTGCCTGGATATGCTGCTCCCAGTCAAGATGCGGAACCGGCGAAGCCGCCGCAGCCTGGTAAAGTGTCAGCGCCTCCTGCGGACGATTCAACCGCTTCATGCAGATTCGGGCAGCTCCCAACTGGGCAGTCAGAGCCTGTCGTTCCGTCGGAAACGCCGCCACCAGCTTCTGATATTCATCCAACGCGCGTTCGAAATCTTGTTTGTCCTCGGCGGCTTTGGCGAGATCGAGCCAGGTTGCCACCGGCAACTTTTCGCCACCTGAGTTCAGAAAATCCGCATAGTCCTGCAGAGCAGCTTCCGCTTCGCGGGCTCGCAGATGCAGCGCGCAGGTCTTGACCGTCGCTTCCAGATAAGCGGGGGTGTTCCCCTGCCGCGAATAAATCTGCCGCAAGAGATTCCAGGCATCCAGCGCATTCGGCTTGGCCGCGACGTGATTACTGAGGATGAACGCGGCCTGGTCGAGCTGTCCGTGTTCCATCAACTCGTTGGCCTGATCAATTTCCGGATCCGCGCTCCAGCTCAGTTGCTCCTCGATCGCCTTATTCGCCTTGTGCTCAAGACCGGAGTGCTGCAACCCGAGAGCAGCCAAAGCCCCGAACACAAAGCCGCCAACGTGTGCCCAATGCGCCACGCCGCTGGTCGACCCAAACAGCGATCCGTAAAACACTTCCACCCCAAGCCACAGTGGCAACAGCCAGTAAGCCGCAGCCTTGAAGCGATAAAACTTGAACATGAACAGCCACGCCATCTCAATCTTCATCTTCGGGAAGCGCACCAGGAAGGCACCCATCAACGCTGCCACTGCGCCCGAAGCTCCCAGCGTCGGCGTCATGCTCCCCGGACTCGACCACGCGTAAAGCTGCAACGCCGCCACACCCGCGATCAAATAGAAAACCGAATACAGCCAGCGTCCCCAAACATCTTCCAGCACAAATCCCGCCAGCCACAGGAACCACATGTTTCCAATCAGGTGCAACCACCCACCATGCAGAAAATTCGCCGTCAGATAACTGATCGCAGTGGGATGCGCCGGTATGAACGCATACTGATCCAGGATCGACGATGCCGATAACTTCACATACTGTTCGTTGAGCGAATCCATCTCGGCCTGCAGGCCGACGTTGTCGTCTTTGATTCGCAGCTTCGCGTCGTAGGCATTGATGACGTCATGATTCGGATTCTGTACATACTTCCACTCGTCCGGATAGCTTTTTTGAAAGCTCTCCACGAAACGCTGGGTCTCTGGCTGCATCTTTAACTCAGGATGCAGCGCCGCCAGGATCAGGATGTGAGACTTCACCTGTCCCAGCGCCGGCTTCTCATCGTTGATCGCCGACGTGGTGAACAGAAACACCACGACATTGATCGCGATCAAGGCCATTGTCACCACCGGCCATCGCCGCGCCGTCATGTTCTCGTGTTTGATCGGAATCAGCATCGAACCGCGTCTTTTCCCGAAATCAGGATGCGCTCCGCGCCAGTGTAGTGTCGTTTCGCCCGCATTCCCAGATGACTCGATGCAAAAAAGAATCCTTAGTAACTTCTAAGAGGCTGCGGAATAACCCACAAAAGCGTGCAGTATCGTGGAAGCGCTTCAGCAAAGCATGCAGTACCGTGAAAGAGCGGCGCTTCAGCGCCGCGTCGGGCCCCAAAAATCGGGGCTTCAGCCCCTGTGGTCGTATTTTGTGTTTACAGCGAGCTTACCCGCACCCTCCCAAATGCCCGGCAGTAAAGCCGAACCCGCAACGAGACCACCCCGAATCTCCGCGACGAACGCCGGGAGATTACTTCCAGATTTTGAGGTTAATCCGCGAGAATCCGCCCAAATCCGCGGCGAGAAAGAAGATCTTGCCTTCAGTCGGCAGCAGCTTCCAGGGCGGAAGGCCGACCACTCACTCGGTGAAGGAACGAAGCCCGCTCAGTCTCAAAAGCTTCCAGATTTGCCCCCAGAGTCTGCTCGTCCCAGCCCAGCACCGCGCCAATGCGCAAAGCCGCCTCGCGGCTGCACGACTCCGACCAGCACGATCCCAACGCGACCGGAACTCGCCGCAGCAGAACATCGGCAAGGCTCACCGCACACTCGCGCCGGTATGCCTCTACCACCTCGGCCACCACGTGCGAACTGTGCGGGCAAATAGGAGCGCGCAATTCCGCGCTCACCAAGGCCATGCGCGCAATATCCATGGCGCGCTTGCCGTACCACTCCACCATCCCGCGCGCTGATTCCTCGCTAACCGACCCAGCCTGCGCAATCTCAATCACTGCCTGATCGAGCATGGGATCGAGCGCGACTCCGGGCCCCACCGAAACGGCACCTGGTTCGGAAACCGCGATCCCGATTTTCCGCACACACTCGCGCGCCAGCGATGCGGCAGTCGTCAATTTTCCGCCGATCACGGAAATCATCCGCGCCGCGCCTTCCGCAGTATGGTCGTGCAGAAAGTGTCGCCGCGTCACCGCCGATGGCCGATTTCCATCCGAGTAGGGAAGCGGCCGCACTCCCGCAAATGCATATTTCACGTCGTGCGCCGAGAGCTTGGCCTTGGGGAACAGCTTGGTCACACTGCTCAATAAGTACCCAGTCTCCTCGGCCGAAGGCTGGGTCCTACCCGGATCGCCCGCATCGGCCACCTCGGTTGTGCCCACCATCAATTGCTCATTCCACGGCACCACAAAAATCGGACGCCCATCCGCGGCTTCGGTATAGAGCGGATTGCTCGGCGCCGCCGGAAAGCGCGGCAGAACAATGTGTGACCCGCGCACCCCGCCCAACATAGGCTTCGCAGTGCGAATCGAAGACCGCTGGCAGATGCGGTCGGCCCAAGGGCCACAGCAGTTCACGACCCAGCCCGCATCCACATGCGCATCTTTTCCCGTAATCCGGTCGCGAAACAGCACTCCGCGCGCGCGCCCGTGCGCAACGTTCACGGCTAAAACTTCGGCGTGGTTGCGGACCACCGCTCCCGCATCGATCGCTTCCGTAAGCCACTCAGCCACAAGACGTTCCGGGAACTCGCACTGCGCGTCCTCATAGTTGAAAATCGACCAGCGATGCCCCGCATCAAGCGCCCGCTCGACGCGCTTCAACTCCATTTCACCGACGTTGTTGTTCGATTTCCTGCCCGCAAGTCGTTGATAAAGCCATAATCCGATGCGCACTTTCAGCGCGCTGCGTTTGCTTTGCTCATTCAAGAGCACCAGAAACTGAGTGGGCTGTACAAGATGCGAGCGCTCGCGCAGCAATCGCTCGCGTTCCCGCAGCGACTCCCGCACCAGGCCGATTTCTCCGTGCTCGAGATACCGTAACCCCCCGTGAATGATGCGAGTAGAGCGGCTGGTTACCCCGGAAGCGAAGTCGTTTTGTTCGAGCAGCAGCGTAGTCTTGCCTGCGCGCGCACACTCGCGCGCAATGGCCACGCCGTTGATGCCGCCGCCGATCACCACCACGTGGAATCGCTGTCCTTCCAGTGGCGCTCGAGGCTTAATTGCTAAAGCCATGTAATTTCAATGAGATACGCCGAGCACGCTAGTCAAGAAATAAGCCCGTTTTCGGCCCCTGCACCCACTCTTCCTTTCCAGTTTGCGCTTGTTCGCATTCGGGAGGAAGGTAACGTAAGTGCGGTGGGTACCTGACCTAAATCCTATTCCTGACTATACGTTACGGCAAGATGGATATCGTCCGACACGATCACATTGCTCGCGCCGCGGACGGTCATTTACAGTAGTTCGCGAATGTCTACCACAGGAGAACGTTTCGAACGCGCCGTTGCCATCATGGAGCGCCTGCGCGCGCCGGGAGGCTGTCCCTGGGATCGGGAGCAGACTTTCGATTCCATCAAGCCCTACACGCTGGAAGAAACCTATGAGGTGCTCGAGGCCATCGACAATCGCGATTGGGACGAACTCACCGGCGAGCTCGGCGACCTGCTGCTGCAGGTGCTTTTCTACTCTGAGATGGCGAAGGAGCAGGGGACGTTTTCGATCGACGACGTGCTCGACCGGCTCTCCGGGAAACTGGTGGGCCGCCATCCGCATGTGTTTGGCGACGTCAAGGCCGACACTTCCGCCGAGGTGAAGCGGAACTGGGAAGCTTTGAAGGTCGAGGAGCGAAAGAAGCGGCAGAGCAGGGAAATATCGAGCGCGATCACATCCTCGGCTAATTCGAACCCGCCAAACGTTGATGCGAGTCAGCAAAATAAAGCCGGTTCCGTCCTCGCCGGCATATCCTCGAAAATGCCGTCGCTGCTTGAAGCTTCCAAGCTCAGTTCACGCGCCGCGCAAGTCGGCTTTGACTGGCCGAATGTTGAGGGCCTGTTCGAAAAGCTCTTCGAAGAAGTCGACGAATTAAGAGAGCAGCTGAAGGAATTTCCCGCACCCGGACCGCGCCCGCAGAACAGGGGCGTTGCCAGCTCGGGACGCATGATTATCAGTGAAAAATTGCAGACCCGTCTCGAAGAGGAAGTCGGCGATCTTTTCTTCGTGGTGGTGAACATCGCCCGCTATCTTTCTGTCGATCCTGAATCTGCACTTCGCAAGACAAATCGCAAATTCAAACGACGATTTCAATGGATGGAGGACCGTCTGCACGAAACCGGACGCTCTCCCGATCAGGCCGGCATGGACGAACTTGAATCCTTGTGGCAACAGGCCAAGCACCAGGAAGGAAGTGGTGCGTAACTCTCCACAGCTGTGTCATCCCGAAGCCCTGCGTTTTTACCAGCGGGGCGAGGGATCTGGCGTGCAGCGCCTGCGATCTGGCCACAGTGCCGTGACGCTCCCCGCGAGATCCCTCGCCTGGCTGAAAGGCGCCAGGCTTCGGGATGACGCCTTCGATGAGAGGAGCCGATGACCGATCCCGTCGTCATCCGATCCTGCCACGGCATCGAGGAACTGCGCGCCTGTGTTGCCCTGCAGAAAGAAGTCTGGAATTTCACCGACGCCGAGCTCATCCCTCTGCGCATGTTCGTGGTCGCGGAAAAAGTTGGGGGACAGGTGATGGGCGCTTTCGCGGGCCACGAGATGATAGGGTTCGCTCTTTCGGTTCCCGGCACGCGCGACGGCCATATTTACCTTCACTCCCACATGCTGGCCGTGAGAAAAGACCAGCGCAACAGCGGCCTCGGGCGGCGGCTCAAGCTGCTGCAGCGGGAAGACGCGCTGGCGCGGGGCATTGAACTGATCGAGTGGACGTTCGATCCCCTGGAGATCAAGAACGCTTACCTCAACATCGAGAAGCTGGGAGCCATCACACGGCGCTACAACATCAACCAGTATGGAATCACCTCGTCGCCGCTGCAGGGAGGATTACCCAGCGACCGGCTGATCGCGGAGTGGTGGCTGAAGTCGAAGCGCGTGGAGACGCTGCTCAGTACCGGCAAGAACCCGGCGTCCGAAATCGAAATGAAAATTGAAGTCCCGGCGCAGATCTACGACTGGAAGGCCGCGCCCGAAACTCGTGCCCTGGCTCAGCAGCTCCAGGAGCGCAACCGCGACCAGTTTCTACGCGCCTTCGGCGAAGGCTTGGCGGTGCTAGGTTATGAGCGCGACGCGGCCGGCAACGGAAAGTTCCTGCTGGGCCACTGGGATGAGAATTGGTCGTACGCATCGGAAGGCTGATTTACCACAGAGACACGGAGGCACGGAGAAAACAAACGCAATTGAAAAATCAGGAGACCGGAAAGCTAGCGCGCTCTCGCCGCGTTTATTTTTAAAAGATTTTCTCCGTATCTCCGTGCCTCCGTGGTGAAATGAACTAACCCCATGAAAGTTGAAGCCATCACGCTCCGTGAGATTCAGATGCCCCTGGTCCACTTTTTCGAGACCAGCTTCGGCCGCACTTACAGCCGCCGCATTCTTCTGGTCACGGTCCATTGCGAAGGCGTGAAAGGCTGGGGAGAATGCGTCGCCGGCGAAGATCCCTTTTACAGCAGCGAATGGATCGACAGCGTCTGGCCGACGATGGTGCATTATCTGGCGCCGGCAGTGATGGGCAAGCCGTGGGAGTCGGCGCGCGAATGTGTTTCGTTCTTTGCCAAGGTGCGCGGACATCGGATGGCAAAGGCTGCGCTGGAAAACGCTCTTTGGGACGCCGAAGCCAAACAGAAGCAGGAACCGCTGTGGAAACTGCTGGGCGGAACGCGCCGCGAAATTGCGTGCGGCGTCTCCATCGGCATTCAGGATTCCATCGAGCAGTTGCTGGAGAAAATTCAGATCGAACTGGCTGCCGGATATCGCCGCATCAAGGTGAAAGTAAAACCCGGCTGGGACGTGAACGTGCTGGAAAAGATTCGCTCGCGCTGGGCCGACATCACGCTCAGCTGTGACGCCAATTCCGCCTACACACTCGACCAGGTCGAACATCTGCGTCTCTTCGATCAGTTTAACCTGCTGATGATCGAGCAGCCCTTATGGGACGACGATATCTACTACCACGCCCGGCTGCAAAAAGAGTTGCGCACGTCGATTTGCCTGGACGAATCCATCGTCGGCGCGCGGGCAGCGGCGTTCGCGGTTGAAAGCGGCGCCTGCCGCATTATCAATATTAAGGTCGGCCGCGTCGGGGGATTTACCGAGGCGATAAAGATCCACGATATCTGCCACCATCAAAATATTCCCGTCTGGTGCGGGGGCATGCTGGAGTCGGGAGTCGGCCGGGCCCACAACATCGCGCTCTCCACTCTGCAGAATTTCCGATTGCCGGGAGATGTTTCCGCTTCGAAGCGCTACTGGAAAGAGGACGTCATCGACCCTGAGGTGCAGGTCTCGCCCGCCGGCACCATCGCCATTCGCGACGATCCGGGCACGGGTTACGCGATCAAAGAGGATTTGATCGAGAAGCTGACCACGCGGAAAGAAACGCTGCGCAAGCAATAAATCTTCGACGGCTCGACTGGAGCACCCCCCAGGGGCTAAAGCCCGCATCTTTAATGGGCTCTTTACGGCACGGCTGAAGCCGTGCCCTTCCCAAAACCATTTATGACCTAGTGAGCGCTCGCGGCGGGGTTTTGAGCGTGGTTCTGAGCCAGCTTCGTCTGTTCTGCTTTCAACAAGTCAACCCCTTGCGCAAATGTCATGTCCGCGGGCACCCGGCGAAAATCACTGAGCACTTCATCGCTCACCATGTTGAAACTTTTGAACAGCAGTATCTTTCCGGTGAAGCTTAAGGTCATGCGTGTGATTTCCCAGGTGCCATCGCCAACATCGGTCTGCGCAATCAGAAAATGTCCGCCTTTGTCGAGCCTCCCGAAAAATCCCCAGCCGAAGTTTACATCTTTGAACACGGTGCCTTCGATCCGGGCGATGCGGTGGCGCTCCACATCAATGAGCATGGTTCCCCGCGTGCCGCCCAGCGCCTGTTCGGTGAGGTGGGAAGGCGGGTTGTAATTCGGATTCGGCCGGAACTTCAGCCGCACCAGCAGAGTGCCGGCCTTGCCGAAATCCGCGGTCGCCGTTTCCGTGCCATCGTATTCATAAACGTAAACGTCGGGCAGGGCTTTGAGGATGCGCAAGAAGCGGTCTGTGACTTCCTTTTCCTGCGCCTGCTTGTGCCGAAGCTGTTCGGGTTGGTCGAGCAAGCCTTTTAGATGAGCCTGCTCACCTGCCAGCTCCGCTTCCGTCACGGGACGGTCATCGTAGGCGATGACCATGCCCGCCATCGCGTCGTGCGTCTCCACGTACAGCTTCGTCTGTGAGCCGCGCGGAGTCTGCTTGCGCGAGCGGAACTCGTGCTTCACCGACGGATCCTGAAACGCCGCCACCTCGGTTGCAACCGCTTGGCGCACCAGTTCGCCCGGATCGGTCTTTTCCGGTTGGGAAGGCTGCGGGGATGACACTTGGCCGGCAGCTGGAGTCGCGAGCAGAAGTGCCGCAAGAACGGTAAGTGCGATGGGGTGCCCTAGCCAACCGCGGGCAAAATCCCGACCCTGCGGTTTCCTTTCCAGCAAGAATGGAGCGCTTCGCATTGGTCTAGTTTACCAACGAAGGCCACTACAATTCATCGCCGTGAACCTGCGATTACCCCGGGCGCCGACGATTCCTGATTACTGTCGCTTGCCGCATGTTCGGAAGGTTGAGTATAGTCGAGGGAACGGCGCGGCCATCCAGCACTGGATTTGTGGGCACTTGCTTCGCTTGATGCGTTCGTCGTTGTCTGTTGAGTTTCTTGGTTTGTTAAGTTTCTCGACCCAGCTTTGCAAGGAGAGTTTCCATGAGTGCACCGTTGTCGGGCGAATTGGCGCAGATTGGCAAGTCGGTGGTCATCAAAGGGGAACTGTCGGGCAGCGAAGACCTCTACGTCGATGGCCAGGTGGAGGGAACCATCGCTTTAAAAGGCAACAGCTTGACCGTTGGTCCGCATGGCCAGGTCAAAGCCAGCGTTGAAGCCAAGGGCGTGGTGGTGCAGGGCAAGCTGGAAGGAAACGTACAGGCCAGCGAGCAAGTTGAATTGCGGAAATCGGCGGTGGTCACCGGCGACATTTCCGCGAAGCGCATTTCCATTGAAGAAGGCGCGTACCTTAAAGGAAAAGTGGACATTCACGGCACGCAGGATGGCAAGGCGAAATAAGGGAAAATTGAGAGGGGCAAAATAGATTGGTCGGCGCCGGCGTTATTTTCCGCGCTCTGGCATAGACTGGCAGGCAGAGGCGGGATTCGATTTCCCTGGATTGAATGGCATCAGTAACCCAGAATTTCATGAAACTCTTTCGAGGCTCATCGGGCGGTCCGGAGCCGCCTACATCGGCGCAGACTTCGCAGAGACTGAACCGGCGTTCCAGCGGACTCGGCGAAGTGGCTCGCACCTGGGACACGGAGACTCCGCTGTGCGTGCTTGATCTGGGCTCGACCTCGCCGGCGAATATCAGCTACTTCACGGAGCGCGGGCACCGGATCTATAGCGAAGATCTTCTGGTCGCTTCGACCGAGCCCACACTAGTGACGAAAGACGAGCAGGGAAACGTTGTGCTCGACAGCCGGCAGTTTCTGGCCGATAACCTGGTGTATCCGGCCGCGCATTTTGATGTGGTGCTGTGCTGGAACCTTCCGGATTATCTGCATGAGAGCCTGGTGCGGCCGGTGGTGGGGCGTCTGTGGTCGGTGCTCAAACCGGGCGGCATGCTGCTGGCATTTTTTCACACGCGCGATGCCGGGCCGGATTCGCCTTGCTACCGTTTCCACATTGTGGGGCGGGATACGCTGGAAATGCAGCGCATCGTGATGCGGAAAGAAACCCGGCGCGGACCTACCGGAGCGATTCATACTGCAATCACTGATGGCTTCCATCTGCAGAGAGTTTTCAACAACCGGCACATTGAGAATTTGTTCCGCGACTTTGCGTCGATTAAATTTTTCCTGGCGCGGGATAACGTGAGGGAAGTGCTGGTGATACGCTGAGCGGAATTTATGATTTTTGATTGCTGATTGTTGATTGAAAACCTTGATGAAGCGGTAAATCATCAACCAGAAGTCATCGATCAACAATTCCGGCGCCCTGTGGGGGGAATGACTTCCACGCAACCGCTCCCATGCGAAACAGGAAGTGCCGCGAGATGGCCACGCGCGCGGTGGGATGCCCGCCTGACGAAAGAATCTGTTGTAACTCCTCCGGAACATAGGCTCTGCGTACCGAAGCGACACCATCCAGACGCGAGATCGCGCTGCGCATCAGCGGGAATCCCGCGTAGACCAGCGCCAGGTGCAGCGGATGGCGTACCAGATCATTGATCAGAACCGCTCGCCGGCTGACCCTGAAGGCCTCCGCTGCGAATCGCGCCAGTGCGTCCGGTTCCAGATGGTGAACAAACAGATTGCAGCTGACCAGGTCAAAGGCGGCGTCCCGGAAGGGAAGGGAGAGGGCGTCAGCGACGATCGCGCCGCTACGCTTCGGCAGATGCGACCATGCGCGGTCCAGCAATGTGATGTCGAGGGCAATGCCCCGTCGCGCCAGGTTCTCGCGCACAATGTTAGAAACCTCGCCGGTGCCAGCGGCAACTTCCAGTAATGAGAACTGCCGCAGCCCCGTAACCTGAGCAACTTGCTCGATCAGTTTTTGCGTGGTGGCCACTCCTCCAAACCAGCGGTTCATGCGGCCAATGTCGCGCAGCGAAGTTCTCACATCTTCTGGCGAACACGCGTCAGAGTCGAGAAGCTCGGGTGTGTCGACGCGCTTCATCGTGGAATGGGAATCGGGCAAGTTCGCCGCTGGTTCGCCGTCAGCGGCTGGTCGTCGGACGACGCGGCCTGGACCGGCGCGCCCTCAGTCGAATCTCAGAAAAAAAACAATTGTCGGGACGCTCAGACTTCCGCCAGTTCTTCTTCCAGCAACTGCTTGTTATACAGGTCGGTGTAGTAGCCGTTCAAGGCGAGAAGTGCTTCGTGCGTTCCCAGTTCGACAATCGCGCCGCCATGCAGGACCGCGATCCGGTCGGCGTTGCGCACGGTGGAAACGCGGTGGGAAATAAAAATGGTGGTTCGTCCGCGCATCACGTCACGCAGATGGTTCAGGATTTTGTCTTCTGTGTGCGTATCGACGCTGGAGAGCGCGTCGTCAAGAATCAGAATTTGCGGATCGCGAATCAGAGCGCGGGCAATCGCCGTGCGCTGCTTTTGCCCGCCGGAGAGCGTGATGCCACGCTCGCCGACCAGCGTCTGATATCCCTCGGGAAAACTCTCAATGTCCGCCGCAATATTTGCAGCTTCAGCCGCATTGTGAATTTCCTGGTCAGTCGCCGTATCGACGCCCAGCGCAATGTTCTCGCGGATGCGGTCGCTGAAGAGAAACGTTTCCTGGGGCACGAACCCGATGCTCTTGCGCAAGGACGAAATCGAATATTCGCGAATCGGACGTCCATCAATCAGCACCATTCCCGCGGCAGCGTCGTAGATCCGCGGAATGAGGCTGACCAGCGTGGTCTTTCCCGAGCCCGTAGGGCCCACGATCGCCAGGCTGCTGCCCGCCGGAATTTGCAGGTTCAGATCGCGCAAAACTGATTTTCCGTCATAACTGAAGTTGAGTCCGCGAAATTCGATCTCGCCCTCTACTTGCCGCTCGCGCGCGTCAGCACCGTCCTTAATCTCCGGCTGCTCCAGAAGAATCTCGTTGATGCGTATCAGCGAGGCGGTTCCTCGCTGAAAAATGTTGATGACCCACCCCAGTGCAATCACCGGCCACGTGAGTTGCACCATATAGGTGGTGAAAGCCACGAAATCCCCGACGCCCATCGAACCGTTCAGCATGAGCGTAGTCCTGGTTCCGAGATACGACACCAGTTGCACTCGATCCTGCCCTTGCAGCACCTCGCGCCCGCCCAGCCACAACACCAGCACCACCGCGAAACCGAGCAGAAGTTCCAGGGTCGGCCAGAGCATGCCCATCAGCCGTACCAGCTTCAGGCTGCGCCGGATGTATTCATGGTTTTCTTTCTCAAAGGCGCGAATCTCCGCATCCTCCTGCACGTAAGCGCGGATCAGCCGCGCCCCGGAAAAGTTTTCCTGGGCGCGCGCGGAAATGTCGGAGAACATCGCCTGGATGCGTTCGAAACGCTCGTGAATTCGCCGGCCAAAAGACTGGATCACGATGCTTACCACCGGCAATGGGAGAAAGGTATAAAAAGTCAACTTCGGGCTGATCGAAATCATGAAGGCCAGCGCCCCAGCCGTGTACACCATCGTATTGGCCGAGTACATGATGGCCGGCCCCAGCAGCATGCGCACGGCATTCAGGTCGTTGGTGGCGCGGGCCATGATGTCGCCCGTTCGATTCCGCTGGTAATAGGAATAGGAAAGGCTCTCCAGGTGTTTGAACAGATCGTTGCGCAGGTCAAACTCAATCTCGCGCGAAATGCCAATTACGATCCAGCGCGTCAAGAACTGAAAAATTCCCTTGAACGCCGCAATGGCCAGCAACAATCCTGCATAGAAAAGCAGCTTGTGACGGGTGACGCCCTCGCGCAGATCGTCCGCCGCACGGCCAATCACCAGCGGAAACAGTATCCAGATTCCGTTCGTCAGGAAAACGCAAACCGTACCCGCCGCGTAACTCCAGCGGTAGCGTTTGAGGTAAGGCAGGAGCGGGCGCAGATTCTTGGGCACCATTGCTGATTTCTAGACAGGTCCTGTAGATGAGATTTTAGCAGGCAGGGTTCAGCTTTTCGCGGGGATAGCGAAGAAAGGACGACTGCTCTTGCTAGGTTGCAAGTCACGATCGCAGAGGCGCGAGGCCTTGCCAGTAAGAGCGAGCCGATTACAGTGCTTTGCCGCTGTTTCCCGGACGCTGATTCTCGAACGCCCGTTTCCCGAACAACGTAGGGACCGAAACAAAGTCCTTGCCGAACGCAATCACGCTGACGGTGACCACCACAAGGCTCCATCCTGCGAAGAAGAGCCAGCCCGCATCGAGAAGGTAGGATTCGCTGCCGGTCATCTTTTCCCTCCGTATTACTCCGTTGCCGAAGCTGTCGGCCCTTAGCGGCGCGAGGTCACCAGCTCGCGCCGCCACGCACGCTCCACGGCCGGAGTCGCGCGTTACTGTTCGGCCGGAGCGGGAGCGGCAGGCGCCGCATGCATATGCCGCGACATACGTGCCGCGCGGCGGGCCTGCACTGCCTTCATGCTGGCCTGCTGGTCCGGAGTCAGCACCTGAAACAGCTCGGAATGAATTCGGGTCTGCGCCACCGTCAGTTCCACCATCGCCGCAGACTGTTGTGTGGCGAGTGCACGAACTTTGGCGTCGTCGTAAGTGCCTTGCTCATACTGTTTCAGCTGCTGCCGCGTCTGTTGCAGTTGCTGGAACAGCGGCTTCAACGCGGGATTCTCTTTGGCCAGAATGCCTTTCATCTGCGCCGTCTGAGCGTCGGTCAGGTTGAGGTAGTCGGCAAAAAACTCGCCGCTGCCGCCTCTGCCAAATTGGTGGCCGCGCGCGGGCGGGGCGGGGGATGCGTCCGCGGCCCGCGACTGCGCCACCACCGTCACAAACAACACACACAGTGCCGCAACCATGAAACGAAAACGAAGTGCTTTCATCATGTTGGTAAACTCCTTCATTCCAGGCTTCTCATTCGTCTCAATTTCTTCTCGAGTGCCGGTTTTGCCTGCACATATGGAAACACGGCCCCCATGAAAAAGGAGTAAAGAATCGGTCAACCGGAGTAAAGTTTTGTCAAAGCGGAACCATTCTGGCTAAGTCGCTGGGAGGGGTCCCTTGAGATTTGTGGTTTGACAATCGCGGTTTGACAATTCTTTACTACTAGGTTCAGTCGGCGTGGTGCACAATGAAATCTGCGCACACAGATCGCGTAAACATGGATCGCATTCTGGTCATCGACGACGACGTGGAACTTTGCAGCCTGGTGCAGGAATATCTTCAGGCGGAAGGTTTTGCCGTGGAGTCGGTACATGACGGCGAGCGAGGCCTGCAGCGCGCCACCGCCGGCGGTTATCTGCTGGCCGTGCTGGATGTAATGTTGCCGGGCATCAATGGATTTGAAGTGCTGCGGAGAATCCGCGCCACCTCCCGCCTGCCGGTGCTCCTGCTTACTGCCCGCGGCGAAGACGTGGACCGCATTGTCGGCCTCGAGATCGGCGCTGATGATTACCTTCCCAAACCTTTTAATCCGCGAGAGCTGGTGGCGCGCATCCGGGCGATTCTGCGGCGCTCGCGTAGTGACGGCAAGGCCGTCCCGGCTACGCCGGAAATTGTGCGCGTGGGAGAAGTGGAACTCGATCCCGCAACTCGCACCGTGCGGCGCGACGGCCAGCCCGTGGACCTCACCTCCGTCGAGTTCAATCTGCTGGAAGTTCTGCTGCGCGAAGCGGGCCACGTGGTGCCCCGCGAGCGCCTGGTGAATGCCGTGCTCAGCCGCAAGTTTTCGCCATTCGACCGCAGCATCGATATGCACGTCAGCAAGGTGCGCAAGAAGCTCGGTGATTCCGATGGCAGCGCCGATAACGACGAGCACATCAAGACCGTTCGAGGCGTAGGATACATTTTTGCGCGCCCCCGCGAGAAAGTGCGGAGCTCGACATGAAGAGCTTGTTCCTGAGAATTTTTCTGTCTTTCTGGGTGGCCCAGGCACTTTTCGTGGTGCTGGCCATCCTGGTGACGCTCGCCTTTCGCCCTCACAACCCGTCGTGGGAAGCCCTGCGCACCACTGCCCTCAATGATTCGGTGAGCGCATACGAGGAAGGCGGAGATCGCCAGGTCCGGCAATACTTGATGGACCTGGAGAACACACAGCACGTGCGCGCTTTTTTATTCAACGAGCAGGGTGAGGAAGTTTCCCACCGCGCCGCTCCAGATTGGGCCTTGCGTATCGCGGCCGGCGGCCCGCGCATGCCGCGCGAGGGATTCGTTTTTCCCGCCCCGTCGGTTCTCCGCGACTCCCGCGCTTCCTCCGACGGGCTGCATCGCTACACGCTGGTGTTAGGGTTGCCTCCCGGACCGCGGGTTTTCTTTGGCCCGCGGGGTATGCCGGTGCCGGGCTTGATCATTGCGGTCGTATCCTCCGGGCTGGTGTGCTATTTCATGTCCTGGTATCTCACCAAGCCGATCGTCCGCCTGCGCGCCGCCACGCGGCAACTTTCTGCCGGCGACCTGACGGCGCGTTCGGGAGCGCCCACCAGCGGCCGCCGCGACGAAGTCGCCGGCCTGATGCGCGACTTTGACACCATGGCGGAACGCCTTGAAAAATTGGTGCAGGCCCAATCGCGCCTGCTCAATGATATTTCGCACGAACTGCGCTCGCCACTGGCTCGCCTGAACGTGGCCCTGGGCCTGGCCCGCCGGCGCTCGGGCGCGGAGACTGACGAAATGCTCGAACGCATCGAACTCGAAGCCAGCCGTCTGAACGAACTCATCGGCAGAATCCTGACCCTGGCGCGACTGGAAGACGGCGAACAGAAAGTTCCGCGCACGCCCGTCCCCTTGAATGAGTTAGTGCTCAACGTTGCGGAAGACGCCGAATTCGAAGCGCAGGCCCGACTCTGCCATGTACGCACCGAGATTCCAGAGGCCGGCTGGGAGGTGCGCGGGAATGCATCTTTGCTGCACAGCGCCATTGAAAATGTAGTCCGCAACGCCATTCGTTACACCCACGAGGGCAGCTCGGTGGAGATTCGCCTGCAACGTGTCGAAGGCACGACCGGACCGGAGGCGCTGCTGCAGGTCACAGATTGTGGTCCCGGCGTTCCCGTGGGCGCGCTCGAAAAAATGTTCGAACCCTTCTATCGTCTGGACGATGCCCGCGGCCGGCTGACCGGAGGAGTTGGATTGGGCTTGGCGATTGCTCAGCGCGCGGTCCGCTTTCACGGCGGCAGAGTTTCAGCTTCGAATCGCCCAGAAGGCGGCCTGCTGGTGGAAATCCACCTGCCGCTGATTCCCGCCGGAAAACAACCTGATGTGGTCCCTGAGCCGGTTCCCGCTGGCCGGGCAGTGTAGGCCGGAAGCAGTCTATCCGCCGCCTTGGGGTTTGCCTGTGTAGGGCGGACACTCTTGTCCGCCGCTTTTGATTGGGCCCTTCAGGGCCACATACAACTCCTGGCACCGGTTTATGCTCCAATCAGGAGTGGCGGCGTTTGCTCTTCCTGCGCTTTCCTGATAAATAAGTGGATTGAGATTTTCGCTCCTTTTGGGGACTGCTACCGCCCGCCGGCTAGTCTGCGGCTGTACAAACCAGAGTTGCGCAAACTAAGACGTATACTGGAAGACATCAAGAAAACATCTTGCGAAAATATATTGCCGAAACATGGAGATAAACCGAAGAATGTCTAGGAGATGCGCCTGGGTGCTTGCGGTAGTGGTTCTGCTCGCGATAGCCATGCTGCTGGCTTGCAATAGCACGTATTCGGCTTCGTCAGACGGTCTGGTAATTGTTCCCAGCTTCGGTTCCGCCGCGGTGCAGGCCTTCAGCTTCAATCTGACCAACGGGCACGCTTCGGCTGTCAATACCGGGCCTCCGATTTTGGGACAGCCCACGGCCATGGTCCTCGATCCGAGCGGTAACTACGCCTACGTGGCGGTCATGCCCAACGCGCAAGTCTTTAATACCCTGACGTCAACCTCGATCGTCACCTACACAATCAATTCAGACGGCACCCTCGCAGCCACGGGGACGCCAGTGGCGATGCTCACCCTCCCAGGCGGCGCCATCAGTCCCGTCGCCATGAAGATCGATTCAGCCGGGCAGTTTCTTTTCGTGGCCGATCAGCAAGCAACCGACTCCAACGGAAACACCGTACCCGGATCCATTTCCGTATTCTCCATAGGCTCCGGCGGCACCCTCACCGAGGTAACGGGCTCTCCTTTTACAGTCCCCGTCTTGCAAGTAGGTCCGACTACGATTGCGAATCTCACGGGCCTGGCCGTTACCCCCACGAAATACCCGACTTTGAACACGCAAGCGGTGGCGAACGCCGAGTGCGCGTTGGTGCAGCAGCTTCCACCCTCGACTCCGGAATACCTTTACGCTGCCGACGCTAATAACAACGTCGTCTGGGGCTTCACCGTGCAATCGGGTGGCACTCTGTCGCTGATTCAGAATAACAACGGCGTGATCCAGACTTTTCCCGCGGCGTCGCTAACCACAGGGGTCGCGGTCGATCCCTGCAACCGCTTCGTCTTCGTCACCAACAACAGGTCCAACAACGTAAGCGCGTACGCCATCTGCAACAGCACCAGTCCCGCTCGGCCTGCGATCTGCGATACCAACCAATACCCGGAAGGATATCTGGTCGAGGTTCCCGGTTCGCCCTTCGGCCTCGGCGGCGGTACCTCAAGTCCGAATGGCCCTACGGTTTTACAAGTCGACCCGCTGGCCAATTATCTGTATGTAGTGGATAACCAGTCGAACCAGCTTTCGTGCTTTCGCATCACTCAGGTCAACGGAGGCTTGGCGCCACTCAGCACAGCCACGGTCGCCACGGGCATAAATCCGGCTGCCATAGCGATCCGCGCCGATGACAATTGGGTTTTTGTGGCCAACAACGAGACGTTGAATGGATTCGGCGTCCTGTCCCAGTATGAATTGGCGCCCTCGACTGGAGTGCTGACTCCCTTCGGCGCCGGCATCCAGACCGACAACTATCCCACGGCGGTGGTAGTCAAGTAGGCCATTGGGGAGGGCACCACGTCTAGAGTTGCGGAGAAACCTATGTGTGCGTGGGTACCGTGGAAGAGCGGCGCTTTAGCGCCGCGTAAAGCCTGAAGCGAACCCGGGCTTCAGCCCCTGTGGTCGCATTTTGTGCCAGAGACTAGTTTTCCGCACTATCCTGCAACCGTCTACGTAGGCACTTTCAATATCAAGTATCCGCCCACCAGGCTGAAGATCAAATCTGGAAACCACGCCGCCAGCGCCGGCGGAAGCTGGCTGAGATCGCCCATAGCCTCGAAGAGCCGCGACACTACCGTATAGAAAACCGCAATCCCCACCGCGATCGCAACTCCCGTGATCGCTCCCTTCTTCCCGGACGAGAGCGAGAAGGGAATCGCGAGCACCGCCATCACCAACGTTATTACGGGATAAGAAAGCTTCTTGTGCAACTGCACCCGCAAGCGAACCACGTCAAACCCGCTCTGCTGCAGATCACGAATGTAGCGGTGCAGCTCCTCGTAGTTCATCTCGGTGTATTGCTTTACTTCTTTCTTGAAGTAGGCTGGTGTCTCGGCGAGTTCCGGGAAGGTCGAAACATCAAACAGACGATAGCCGCCCATGGCCGAAACCCGCAGCGAGCGCTCCCATCCATTTTCATAGACCCACCGGTTCATGCTCTCAGCCCAGTGCGCGCGTTCGGCGTGGATGCGCCGCGTAATGGTAAAGCTGACGGGATCCAGCTGAAAAACTGTAATGTTGCCGAACTGGTTCCGGTCCGCATCGAAAAACTGGTAATAGTAAATGTCGTTGTTCTGTCCAAAAATCCACTTGCGATCAGGACGCAGGTACGTTTGCGGAGGCTTGCCTTTGATCTGGTTATGCAAAGCCTCTTGCCGTTTGTTGGTATGCGGCAGGTAAAACTGATCAGCAAAAAATAATCCCACGGAAAACAGCGCGGCCATCACCAGCACCGGCGCCACAAGCCGGTAGACGCTGATTCCAGTCGCCTTCACCGCCGTGATCTCATTCGACCGCTGCATAATGCCAAACGTGACCAGCACCGCCAGCAACATGATCAGCGGAGCAACCGTGTAGAGCAGATAAGGCGCCACGTTGAGCAGATATTCGGCCACCACCAGCGCGGGAATCTGGTTATGCAGAATGTCACCCAGCAGCTCGAACAACGTGAACACCAGCAGCAGCACCAGGAATGCCGCCAGAATCATTCCCAGGTAGACGAAGAAATCTCCCAGCACCGAATCATCCAGCAGCGTTGGGAAAGTAGCACGGAAAACACGGCGGCGGGTCGACGCCCGTTCAAACGCAGTTTCCTTTCGAGTCCGCAGCCGTCTGCCGTGAAGCGGCTCCAGACGTTTCGGCGATAAGCGCAACGATGCCAACTCAAACGGCCGCTTGTCCGCCCGCCACAGCAGAAACATTCCGCCCGTCAGAAAAACCAGATCGGCGAGCCACGCTCCGAACCATGGCGCGACTCTGCCTTGCTTCGCCAGCGAAACTCCGATGAGCGAGACGAAGTAATAGCCGAACACCAGCAGGATCGTGAGAACAAACCCGCCAGACTTTCCGCTCTTTTTCGACGACAGCCCCAGCGGAATCCCTACCAGAGCCAGCACCAGACACGCGGATGGCAAAGCAAAGCGGCGATAGAATTCGATTCTGTACCACCGCGACGAGGCCGCATCGGCATGCTGGCTCTGCTCAAACAGTGTCCGCGTGCTCACCATGCCTACCGGAACCGCCTCGTCGGTTTTGTTCTCCGACGCAGGCAGTTCGATGGGAATGTCCATTTGCTGAAAAGTTGAAATCTGGTAATTGTCCGCCTGCTTGGGGTCCGTTTCGTGAGTCGATCCATCGCGCAAGTGCAGATGAAGGTGGTCCGTCCCCTCGCTGACTACAATGCCTTCCTTGGCCAACGTAACGCGAGGGTTTGAAGAGTCCGAAGTGTCCGCGAGAAAAACACCCTTCCAAACTGCTGCACCCTGTCCGCTATGGACGTCCTGCACATAAAGCACTTTCCCCGGGAAGCCTTCGTAGAAAACCCGCGGCTGAATTTCAAACGATACTTGCGATCCCTTGAGCTGATCTTCAAGTCGCACCAGCGCGGCCTGGGAATACGGTGCCAGATAAATTCCGTTCGCCAGCGCGATCAGCCACGCCGCAATCACAAAAATCGAAAGCGCGCGCAGAAAACTCCAGATGCTCATTCCGCTGGCCCGCATCGCGGTGATTTCGCTGTCCGCGGCCAACCGGCTCAAGCCGATCAGGATGCCTACCAGCACGCTCATGGGGATGGTGTAGGTAAGCGCCAGCGGAACCGTGAACAGAAAAATTTCCGCCACGCTGGGCAGCGGCGCGCTGGCGCGCACTACCAGTTCAAGAATGCGTCCCAGGTCGCGCGTAAAAAGAACGAACGTGAAGATCGCCGCCCCGATCAAGGCGTGCGCGACAACCTCGCGCAGAATATAGCGGGTGAGAATCCGCATAGCGGCGGTGCTTTAGCCGAGCATAGCATGCCGGAAGACTGCGCGACGCGGAGGTCGTCGTGGAAGAGCGGCGCTTCAGCGCCGCGTTCGCGGTTCGAGGAACAGGGGCTTTAGCCCCCGTCCGCTTTGAAGAACAACGCCGCCAGCGGCGGCAACGTAAGATTCAGAGAAAACGGGCGCCCGTGTACGGGTATGGGCTCGGCCTGGACGCCGCCGAGATTCCCCATCCCGCTGCCCGCGTATTCGCGCCCATCGCTGTTCAGCAGTTCGCGCCAGTAGCCACCATGCGGAACTCCCACGCGGTAGCCCACGCGCGGCACCGGAGTGTAGTTGCAGACAACGAGCAAAGTGTCCCGCGGCGACTCGCTCTTGCGCAGTAGAGAAATTGTGCTGGTGGCGTTGTCGTTGCAATCCACCCACTCGAAACCATCCACCGTGTTGTCGAGCACGTGCAGCGCAGGCTCGCTGCGGTAAACCCGGTTCAGTTGCTCCATCCAGGCTTGCACGCCGCGATGAACCGGATACCGCAACACATCCCACTCCAGGCTGGTGTCATGCCCCCATTCGCGCACCTGGCCAAACTCGCAGCCCATGAACATCAGTTTTTTGCCCGGCTGCGCGTACATGTAAGCAAACAGCAGTCGCAAGTTGGCAAATCGCTGCCACTCGTCGCCCGGCATCTTGCCGATCAGCGATCCCTTGCCGTGCACCACTTCATCGTGCGACAGCGGCAGCACAAAGTTTTCGTGGAACGAATACAGCATGCGGAAGGTCAGCTTGTTGTGGTGATACTTGCGGTGAATGGGATCGTTTCGGAAATATTCCAGCGTGTCGTGCATCCAGCCCATGTCCCACTTCAAGCCGAAGCCGAGGCCGCCCAGATAAACCGGCCGCGAAACCATGGGCCACGATGTTGATTCCTCCGCCGTGGTCTGCACGTCGGGATGCTCTTTGTACACTTCCTGATTGAATCGCCGCAGAAAATCAATGGCATCCAGATTCTCGCGCCCGCCAAATTTATTCGGAATCCACTCTCCCTGCTTGCGCGAATAATCCAGATACAGCATCGACGCAACCGCATCCACGCGCAGACCGTCGGCGTGATACTTGTCGAGCCAGAACATGGCGCTCGACATCAGAAAGCTGCGCACTTCGCTGCGCCCGTAATTAAAAATGTAAGTCTTCCAATCAGGATGGAATCCCTGCCGCGCATCCGCATGCTCGTAAAGATGCGTTCCGTCAAAGAACGCCAGCCCGTGCTCGTCAGAAGGGAAGTGCGAAGGCACCCAATCGAGGATCACCCCAATGCCATGCTGATGCAGATAATCCACCAGATACATGAAGTCCTGCGGCGTGCCATAACGCGAGGTAGGCGCGAAATAACCGGTGGTTTGATATCCCCACGAGCCGTAAAAGGGATGCTCCATCACCGGCAGGAATTCCACATGTGTGAAGCCCATGCGTTGCACATAATCGGCAAGGCGCGGCGCGGTTTCTCGGTAAGTGAGCGGACGGTTATTTTCCTCCGGTACGCGCATCCACGAACCCAGATGCACTTCGTAAATCGCCTGCGGCGCACGCAGCGAGTTCCGCTCGCCACGCTTCTGCATCCAGTCCCGGTCGCCCCATTCGTAAGCCAAGTCCCATACCACCGAGGCCGTGCGCGGCGGGCGCTCGTGCAATATCCCAACGGGATCGGCTTTATCCACAGTGTAGCCGCCCGTCTGCGATTCAATGTGAAACTTGTAGAGCGCGCCCTGGGTCACGCCCGCGATGAAACCTTCCCAGATTCCGGACGAGGCCCGCGGCTCCAACCGGTGCGATTTCGGATTCCAGGAATTAAAGCTGCCCACCACCGATACCGACCGGGCATTGGGCGCCCACACGCTGAACACCGCCCCGGCCTGGTCCTTCTGCGCGACCAGATGCGCTCCCATCTTGTCGTAAAGCCGGTAGTTGCTGCCCTCGTTGAAAAGATAGAGATCCTGGTCGGTGAGAAGCTGAGGCGCTGCGATCGCGGTCTTGGATTCGGGGCTCATGTACGGCGCAAGATGTGCGCGAGACCTGCGGCCTTAGTGTACCGGAAGCGAACCCTCAAAGATGTCGGAGGAGTTTTTTCGTATGTACACGGAGACGTTAATCATGTACATCCGTGTTATACTAACCAAGCAACAGGCAGAGGAGACGGTTCGCATGGCCACCGCAAGAAATCGCGCGCACAAACATTTTCAGTTGGACTCCGGAAAGATCAAACGCGTGCAAAAGGTCTTTAAGGCCAAGACTGAGACCGAGGCGATCGAGCGTGCCCTGGATTTTGCGATTGACGAGCACGAGAAGAATCGACTCGTGGCCGAAGCGAATGAGAGGTTTGTCAGAAGCGGTATCGAAATAAAGGACGTGTACGGGAAGTTCGGTGATTAAGTGCAGCCCGCCCTGTTCGATACTTCCGTCTACGCAGCCGCCCTGCGGAGTGGCGACGATGGAGTCCTAGGCATCCGTCGGTTGGACTCAGGCTCTCTGGTATGGCTGAGCGCGGTCGTGCTCGAGGAACTCTACGCCGGTGCCGGCGACCGAGGCCAATCTGTCGTCGAGAGGCTGGAACGCGACTTCAATCGAGCGAAACGAGTTTTAGTCCCGAATCTCAGCGACTGGACTGAGGCGGGCAGAGTGTTGGCTCGTCTCGCATCCAAGTATGACTGCGAACAGATCGGCCGAGGACGTCTGACCAACGACGCATTAATCGCGATGAGCGCCGGGCGCCTGGGCATCAAGGTCATTACGACGAACGAGCGAGACTTCCGCAGGCTCGCCGAATTTCGCAGCTTCCAGTGGCAGGTAACCAACCTCTGACCGCGAATCCTGCCATGCTATCCTGACTCCTCGACTCATGCCCGCCCTGCGCGTCATCCTGCTTTGGCACCAGCACCAGCCTTTTTATAAGGACCTGGTCTCCGGCGAATATCGTCTGCCCTGGGTGCGCCTCCACGCCCTCAAAGACTATTACGGCATGGTCAAGCTGCTCGACGAGTTTCCCAACGTTCACCAGAATTTCAACCTCGTGCCCTCGCTGATGGTCCAGATTCAGGACTACGTCGCCGGTACCGCTCAAGACCCGTTCCTAAGCGTGGCCGCAAAGCCGGCCAAGGACCTGTCGCTCGGCGAGCGCCGCTTCGCGCTGCAATATCTCTTTCAGGCCAACCCCATCAATTTGATTGGGCGCTATCCCCGTTACCGCGAGCTCTGGGAACGATTTCGCGAACACGGCGACTCGGCCGAGCGCGCCGAGCGATACTTTCAGCCGCAGGATTTCACCGACCTGCAAGTTCTCTCGCAAATCGCCTGGTTCGATGAATTCTTTCTCGAGGACAAAGACGTTGCCGCCCTGGTCAACAAAGGCCATCACTATTCGCTCGATGACCAGACCTTCGTGATGGCTCGCGAAAGGGAACTGCTGGGCAAAGTTCTGCCAGCCCACACTGCCGCCGCTCAGAAGGGATCAATAGAAATCTCGACGTCGCCCTTCTACCACCCCATTCTTCCGCTCATCTGCGATACCAATGCCGGGGCCGTGTCTTCGCCCGGCCTGCCGCTTCCGCAGAACCGCTTTCGTCACCCCGAAGACGCGCGGGAACAGATCCTGCGCGGCCTCGATCTGCATCAACAAGTTTTCGGCATCCGCCCCAAGGGAATGTGGCCGTCAGAAGGCAGCGTCTCCGAGGAAGCGATCGCGATCGCGCACAGCCTCGGCATCCAGTGGATGGCTACCGACGAGGGCGTCCTCGGACGCAGCATTGGCGCCTCGTTCAACCGCGATGGCAACGGCCGCTTGCCCGCGCACCTGGCCGAAAAGCTCTACAACATTCATCGTTACGAAAACGGTTCGACGGCGATGCACCTGGTCTTCCGCGATCACACGATTTCCGACCTCATCGGATTCGTCTATTCCGGCATGCCTCCAGCCGACGCTGCCCGCCACCTGATCGGCAACATCAAGGAGGCAGCCCGCCCAGTGCTGGCGCAGGGCCGCGACGCCGTCGTTTCCATCATTCTCGATGGCGAGAATGCCTGGGAATATTACCCCAAGTCCGGCCGTGAGTTCCTGCGTCGTTTTTACGACGGCTTGCAACGCGAGCCCGGCGTGGAGGCCGTCACCATCTCCGAGGCCATCGCCCGCCACAACAATTTCAACCGCCTGACCTCGCTCGTGCCCGGCTCCTGGATCAACGCCAACTTCAACGTCTGGATCGGCGCTCCCGAAGACAATCGCGCCTGGGACTACCTGCACAACGCCCGCGACCTGTACACGCAGAACGCAGCCCGCGCCACCGAAGCGCAACGCAAGCTCGCGTTCGACGAAATCCTGATCGCCGAGGGCAGCGACTGGAACTGGTGGTATGGCCCCGAACATCACTCCGCCAACGACCGTGATTTCGACGAACTCTACCGCACCCATCTTTCGAACGTCTATCAAGCGCTCGGCGCGACTCCGCCAGATTACCTGTCGCAGCCCATCACCGGGGTCGAGGTGCGCCCAGCCTTCATCCCGCAAACCGCCTACATTCATCCTCACGTCACCGGCGACAAGGTTCGTTATTTCGAGTGGATGGGCTCCGCGATCTACACCGCCGACCATCGCGCCGGATCCATGCACGGCAAGCAGTTCCTGCTGGACGCGGTATATGCCGGGATCGATGCGACTCACGTCTACGGGCGTCTCGATTTCAACGGCGATCTCCCGAAAACCGACTTTGAGCTGGTGGTTAACCTGGAGTCCTGGGCCAGCTCCGAAACCCGGCCGCGGCGCACCCTGCGCCTCGAGGCCGCCGTGCAACAAGGCCGCATTCGCGGTTGGACAGTGGAAGGCGGTACCGAAGAGCGCGTCCTGGCTTCGTCCACGCATCCCGACGACGCGGCCAAGCTGGCCCTGCTCCGTAATTTTGAGTTCAAGTTGCCGTTGGTCTGGTTGCTGGCAAATCCCGCCGCCACGGCAACCGGAGTCGTAACAAACGACCCGAAGCCAGCAACACCGGTCGCCGCCGCAACCAAGCTGCGTCTGCGCTTCAGCCTGTGGCAAAACCGTCTCCCTGTGGATGCTTTGCCCTTAGAAGGATGGATTGAGCTGCAGCTATTGAGTGAGGGAGATCTACTCTACGCAGTTGGGTAGGTGTTTGCGGCGCCGTCGTCCCGGCGGTTGTAGTAGAAGGCGTCCCGCTCCCCGCGCGGAAACCTCAACATTCCCCGGAAGGGTTTCACGTGGAAGAGCGGCGCTTCAGCGCCGCGTAGAGCCCCATTCATAGCGGGCTTTCAGCCCCGGTGATCGCACTCCTTGTCCACCGCAGCCTGTGATAGCCGCCTGACGTCCTACTGCCCACCGTTTGCCGGCGCACTTGCCACGCCCGAAACCATCAGCGGACGATTCAACTCCAGCGTCAGCTCGGTCCCAGCCGGCAGAATCGCCGAACGGTGTTTCACCAGCCAGTGCGTCGTGGTCGCCGTCGCAGCCACTGCTCCGCCGATGGCCAAGCCGATCGGGCCTCCCGCCAGCCCACCGATCAGCATTCCCCCAGCCGTGCCTGCGCCCGTCTCGATCTTATCGTCCTTATCGAAGCCTGATCCTTTGAACCGCCCCTCGGTATCCACGTCGGAGCCGCGGCCCAGGTTCGTATCAACCAGAGTCGCATCCAGAAAATAGCGCTCGCCATTCGGAAAAATCACGGCTTCCGGCAGAATCGCAATGCTCGGCTTGCCCGAGATGCGTCGCGGTTCGCTCACCTTGGTGACGCGTCCTTCCACGGTCGCGCCCGCAGGGATCATAATCCTGCCGCCGAGCATCACCGGCTGACTCAGCTTGCCCTGAAAGGGATCTCCGGGCTTATTGCTGAAAGTTGCCAGCGTCGTATCCAGCTTCACCATCAAAGCCGTGCCCGCCGGCACCGGCGGATTCGCCTGCGCCAGAGCCATTGCCGCCAGCAGCAGAACACCCGGCAGAACAGTCAGTCTCTTCATCGCGCTTCCTCCAACTCCAGATTGTCCTTCTAACTCTAGTCCATCCCGAAACCGCGCACAACCCGCGAACCATGCAGGGAACCAGCCGAGGCAAGAGCCAGTAGCCGCGAATGCGCCAAAGCGCCGCACCAAAAAGCGCCGCACCAAAAAGCCCCGCGCTAATCCAGACGCGTTGTCATTCCGACAGCGCGCGCCTTTCTTCGCGCGCGGAAGAATCTCAGCCTCCTCTGCCGTGGAGCGCCAACCAATGTGTCCGCCGTCACATAGCGTCCATCTCCCATCCGATATAATCGTTGGTCCCTCAATTCATAAAGGAAACCGACCTCGCCATGTCAAATATCGCAGCCATTCATGCCAGAGAAGTTCTGGACTCACGCGGCAATCCAACCGTAGAAGCAGAAGTGTTCCTCGGCGACGGCTCCATGGGCCGCGCCATCGTTCCCAGCGGTGCATCCACCGGCGAGCACGAGGCCGTCGAACTGCGCGACGGAGACACCAACCGCTTTCAGGGTAAAGGTGTGCTCAAAGCAGTCGAGAACGTCAACGGCGAAATCGCCGAAGCCCTGGCCAACTGGGATGCCTTCGACCAGCGCGGTCTCGACCACAAAATGATCGAACTCGACGGCACAGAGAACAAAGCGCGGCTGGGCGCGAATGCTATCCTGGCTGTCTCCATGGCGGCCGCGCGCGCGGCGGCGGCGAGTCTCGACATCCCGCTCTACCGTTATCTCGGCGGCGCAGGCGCTAACACTCTGCCCACTCCCATGATGAACATCCTCAACGGTGGCGCTCACGCCGATAGCAACGTCGACTTCCAGGAATTCATGGTCATGCCCGTCGGAGCCCCTTCATTTTCAGAAGCTTTGCGTTGGGGAGTTGAAGTATTCCATACACTCAAAGGTGTGTTGAAAAAGCGCGGCTACAACACCGCAGTCGGCGACGAAGGCGGTTTCGCCCCTTCGGTGAAATCAAACGTGGAAGCGGTCGAAGTGGTTCTCGAAGCGATCACTAAAGCCGGCTACAAGCCCGGAGAAGAAATCGCCATCGCCCTCGATCCCGCCGCCAGCGAGTTCTATCAGGACGGCAAATACGTTTTCAAAAAATCCGACAAGTCCACCAAGAGTTCCGACGAAATGGTGAAATTCTGGGCAAAGTGGGTGAAAGACTATCCCGCGATCGTATCGCTCGAAGACGGCCTTTCGGAAGAAGACTGGGACGGCTGGCAAAACCTGACCAAAGAATTGGGCGGAACAATTCAACTCGTCGGCGACGACATCTTCGTAACCAATATTGAAATCTTTGGCGAGGGCATCGAGAAGGGAATCGCCAACTCAATCCTGATAAAACTGAACCAGATCGGCACGGTCAGCGAAACGCTGGATGCCATCGACCTGGGCCGCCGCAATGGCTACACCTCGGTCATCTCGCACCGCTCCGGCGAAACCGAAGACACCTTCATCGCAGACCTCGCAGTCGCGACGGGTGCAGGTCAAATCAAAACTGGCTCTGCCTCCCGCACCGATCGCATCGCCAAATACAACCAGCTTCTGCGCATCGAAGAAGAGTTAGGCCCAACAGCAAGATTCCTGGGCCTGAAAGCGCTGAATTACAAAGGGTAGCCGTCAATTGGAGGTCTGAATGGACCTACGCGCGTGGGAGGGTTTCTTCTTGATCGCGATTTTTCTCGGCGGTGCCTACCTCAGAGTCAGCGCCGAACGCCGATCGGGCACAACGCATAGCTTTGGACATCCGGCGCTCGACCAACTGTTGCTGTTCGCCACGGGACTTATACTGGCGGCCATCTTGGGTGCGGCCTTGTTTTTGCTGAGGGACGGCCACCCTCATCCGATAAAGAACCGGGTTATCGCGTATCCACTCGTTATTCTGCTTGGACTTTTGTTGACGTATGTTTGCAATCGAGTTCTGCGTCGTTCTAACAAGCGCTGACGGCCCAACGATACCAGCCATCGAAGAAGAGTTAGGCGCAACAGGAAGATTTCGGGGCCTGAAAACGCTGGACTACAAAGCGCAGTCGCGAAGCCGATTCCGCAGGCTAGATCCCAATAGTTTGGGAAATGCTCATATGGGGGACCGCTGAACAAGGCCGATTCCCTTACCCCGTAGCCCCCCGCCGCCGCGGAAACATTTCCCCAATCCGTTTAATCTCCGCGCCCACCCCGCGCAGCTTTTCCTCAATATTCTCGTACCCGCGGTCGAGATGGTAAACACGGTCGATGATGGTCTCGCCATCAGCAACCAGCGCCGCCAGCACCAGCGACGCCGACGCCCGCAGATCAGACGCCAGCACCGCCGCCGCGCTCAGCGGACTCTTGCCCTGAATCACCGCTTTGCGTCCTTCGATCTTGATGTTCGCCCCCATGCGCACCAGTTCCTGCGCATGCATAAAGCGGTTCTCGAAAATATTTTCCGTAATGACCGACATGCCTTCCGCCTGCGTGGCCAGCGCCATAAATTGTGCCTGACAATCGGTCGGGAAGCCGGGATATTCCTCGGTGGTCATATCGGCTGCAGTAAACGGGTTGTCGCCCATGACCCGCACGGAGTCGCCGTGTGCTTTCGTCTTGACGCCCACTTCCTTCAGTTTGGCAAGCACCGCGCTCAGGTGCGCCGGATCGCAGCCCGTGACGTTGAGATCGCCTCCCGTCATCGCCCCCGCAATAATGAACGTGCCTGCCTCGATGCGGTCGGGAATAATCCGATGCTTCGCGCCTTTCAGTTTGCTGACGCCGGTCACGCGAATCGTCGACGTGCCCGCGCCCTGAATCTTCGCTCCCATTTTGTTGAGCAGCTCGGCAAGATCCGCGACTTCGGGCTCGCGCGCGCAATTCTTCATCACCGTCTCGCCCTCGGCCAGCGTCGCGGCCATCAGCAGGTCTTCGGTGCCGGTCACGGTAATTTTGTCGAAAACAATCTCCGCGCCCTTGAGTCGATCCGTTCGCGCCTCCACGTAACCGTGATCCTGCGTGATCTTTGCGCCCAGAGTTTCCAGCCCCTTGATATGCAGATCGATGGGCCGCGACCCAATCGCGCACCCGCCCGGCAGCGAAACGCGCGCGTGGCCGCAGCGCGCCACCAGCGGTCCCAGAACGAGCGTCGAAGCCCGCATCGTTTTTACCAGCTCATAGTTGGCCTCGGGTGCAACCAGAGTCTTGCAGTGAATCGTTGTGCGATGTTGCGCCCGTCCGTAGCCGAGTTCCACCTCAGCTCCCATCGCCGCCAGCAGGTTGCGCGTGGTCTGAATGTCGCGCACCTGCGGAATATTTTCGAGTATCACCGGTTCATTGGTAAGCAGCGCCGCGGCCATGCAGGGAAGCGCCGCATTTTTTGCCCCGCTGACGCGGATCGTTCCCAGCAGCGGCTCTCCGCCGCGAATAACGAGTTTGTCCATTGCAAGAAGTCCTTGGGGTATAAATCCTGAGTGAAACCTTATTTTAGCGGGGAACCTGCAGGATTGTAGTTAATCGGGAGGGCACGGCCTACTGGGGCACAAACGGTCCATGTGGGGACGGGCACTCTTGCCCGTCCGGTCGAGCGAAGCTCGACTCGGTGTTGCTTTTGATCTCGCGCGTGCCCTCCAAACTCGCTGCTCACAGCGGTTTCGCCGCTGCAATCGCCTGTCGCACATGCCCCTTCGCCTTCTTCAGCGCGGCGGCCGCCTGGGCGCGGTTCACCCCCGTGGCCAGCATCACCAGCGCCACCGGAGTGCGTCGTCCGGACTCTTCGAGCGTCCGTCCCGCAGTTTGCGAATCCGCTCCCGTTGCGCGCTCCAGAATGCTGATAGCCCGCTGCATCAGCTTCTCGTTCCGAGGCGAGACGTTGACCATCAAGTTGCCGTAGACGTAGCCCAGACGCGTCATCGCCCCGGTCGAAATCATATTCAGCACCATCTTGTGCGCGGTGCCGGCCTTCATGCGCGATGATCCGGCCAGCACCTCCGGCCCCACTTCGGTCACGATGGCAAAGTGCGCTGCGCGCTCCAGCGGCGACTTGCGATTGCAGGTGAGGGCCACCGTCTTCGCTCCCCGTCTCCGCGCCTCGGCAACCGCCGCCACGGTAAAGGGAGTACGCCCGCTGGAGGCGATGCCGATCACCACGTCATGTTTCCCGGGCTTGCGTTTGCTCATCTCCGCGCGCCCCAGTTCCTCGTCGTCTTCGCTGGCTTCCGTGGCCGACGCCAGCGCCTTCGGCCCGCCCGCTATAATGTATTGCACCGTCCGCGGATCAACATTGAAAGTAGGCGGACATTCAGAAGCGTCCAGCGCGCCGATGCGTCCACTGGTTCCGGCCCCAACGTAAATGAGCCGCCCCCCGTGCCGCAGTCCGGCAGCCACCAGATCGATCGCACGCGCAACCTGCGGCAGGGCGCGGCGTACCGCGAGCGCGACCACCGCATCTTCAGCATTGATCAGGCTGGCAATCTCCAGCGAAGACTTGCGATCCAGATCGTCGGCGTCCGGATGCAACTGCTCCGTGCGCAGGCGGCGCAGGTCGCCGGTCTGCTTTTCTTTCTTAGCTTTCAAGAATGTCCTTTCATCCAGCCGCCTCCAGAGCTTCCACCACCGCGTCGTGAAATTTCGGCCGGACCTGCTTGATCGCCCGAGCCGAAATTTGATTCGCACTGTCAGGCCACGTCCGGTTCGTCAACAAGACTACAGAAAGTTCACGTGCCGGGTCGATCCACAGCGAGGTTCCCGTATAGCCAAGGTGACCATAGGCCTGCTGCGAAAAATACTTTCCCGATTGCGAGTTCGATGAAGGAGTATCCCATCCTAGTGCGCGAAAAGTGCCTGCAGGCGCGGTTTCCCGCCGCGTGAACAGAGCGACGGTCTCCGGACGCAGAATAGGATGTCCCCCGCCAAGCATGGCATGCGCGAAGCGAGCCAGATCCTCTGCCGTAGAAAAAACTCCCGCCTGGCCCGCGACTCCGCCAAGAACGCTGGTATTTTCATCCTGCACTTCGCCCTGAATAATGCGATTGCGAAACGCGCGGTCGTCCTGCGTAGGCGGGATTTTTGCGCGGCCCTCCGGCGGCGGATTGTATGTAGTGTGACCCATGGCCAGCGGCCCGAAGATTTCGCGCTGGCAGAAACAATCCAGCGTTTCCCCCGCGACCCGCTCCAGTGCCTCACACAGAACCATGAATCCAATGTCGCTGTATTCGGCCCGCGCGGCGGGATCGGCCCCGAGCGGCGTGGTGAAAACGGCCCGCAGCAGCTGCTCGCGCGTCCGCGCTTTCAGAAACAATTTCTCGTACGCCGGCAGCCCCGACGAATGCGCCAGCAGCATGCGCAACGTAACCGCTCGCCGCCGAGCATCGCCGGCTCCCGGACTAGTCCCACCAAACTCAGCCCCAGCAAAATCCGCTCCGCCAAACTCAGGCACAATCCCAACGACCGGCGCATCCAGATCAAGCAATCCACGCTCGTACAAAATCATGGCCACAGTCGTGGTCGCCACCACTTTGGAGAGCGACGCCAAATCGAACAGCGTCTCAGTCGTCACAAGCGGCGAATCCGAATCGTAAGTAAACCGCCCGAGAGCCTTCAGCCCGACGAGCCGCCCGCGATGTGTCACCGCAACGCTGCTCCCAGGAAACACACGATCGGCAAGCCCGGCGTTGAGGATGGAGAAGGCAGGGAAAAAAATGTGGTCCTGTTGCTCGAAGCCGGAGAACAACGGCGGCGCAAAGCTACCGAGAGAACCTGAATTCAAGTTGTCCGCCCCCGCTTTATCGATGGTTACAAGAATATGACACAGAATAGGGCCACAATACGGCAAAGAATATGGCACAGACGGTACCCGTTACCGGAGTTTCTTGAGTCCGGCTGCCAGAGTTGTGTAAAGTCAGAACATCCTTTCCTCGAACACAATTTCGCTTTCTAATTCGCGGAGCCTGCAAGCGATCGCCTACTGCATATCATCCCGAACGCGGCGAAGCCGGGTGAGGGACCTTACGATGCCCGGAAACCAACATCACAGTGCGCTGGCGTTTTGTTCGATGCATGTGCCGCGGACTTTCCTCGTGATCGTCACGCTTGTCTTTCTTGCGGTAACCGCCTCTGCAGCCGTCCCGCACCTAGACGCCCAACCGAGCGCCGCAGCCGTCGCCGCCTCCGCTGACGCGTCCCCCGTTCGCCTCGCCGCTGTGGACGCGATCATCCAGCAGGCCATCACCGACGGAAACATTCCCGGCGCCGTCCTCATCGTCGGCCACAACGGCAAGGTCGTTTACCGCAAGGCCTACGGCAGCCGCGCCCTCGAACCCAAACGCGAGCCCATGACCCTGGACACCGTCTTCGATCTCGCGTCGCTGACTAAAGTGGTCGCCACTACCACCGCCGTCATGCAACTCGTGGAACTGGGAAAAGTTCGCCTCAACGATCCCGTCGCCAAGTACCTGCCAGATTTTGCGCAGAACGGAAAAGACGACGTCACGGTGCGGCAACTGCTCACCCACTATTCCGGCCTCGAGCCTGATCTCGATCTGAAAACGCCCTGGGAAGGCAAAGAAACCGCCTACCACATGGCGATGGCCGAAACGCTGCAGAACCCGTCCGGGTCGGCATTCGTCTACAGCGATATCAATTTCATCACGCTGGGCGCGCTGGTTGAAAAAGTTTCCGGCGAACCGTTGGACGAGTACGCCACCCGTCATATCTTTACACCGCTGAAAATGCTGCACACCCGTTTCGTCCCTCCAGCCTCGTGGCGCGCAAAAATCGCCCCCACGCAGTACGACGAAAATGAGCACATGCTGCGCGGAGTAGTCCACGATCCCACCGCGCGCCGCATGGGCGGCGTAGCCGGGCATGCCGGCCTGTTCTCCACTGCCGACGATCTTTCGAAATTTGCCCAGGCCTTGCTCAACGGTGGCGGCGGCATTCTTTCGCCGCTGGCCGTAGAAAAAATGACCACGCCCGAGACCCCCCCGGCCGCTCCGCTCCTGCGCGGATTCGGCTGGGACATCGATTCTCCCTTCTCCACCAACCGCGGCGATCTGCTCCCCGTCGGCTCCTTCGGCCACACCGGCTTCACCGGAACATCGATGTGGATCGATCCCACCACCCAGACCTACATCATCCTGCTCACCAACGCCGTGCATCCCCGCGGCAAAGGAAGTGCAACGGCCCTGCGCTCGAAAGTTGCAACCGCGGTCGCCGCGGCCTTGCCTCTGACCACCGATGAAAAAGAAAAGCTGCGCTGGCTGAGCATCACCGGCTACAACGAAGCGCAAAGCGGCGGACGCCGCATCGAGCACCCGCAACGGCACCGTGAAAAATGGCATCGACGTTCTTGAAGCCCACGCATTCGACGTTCTGAAACAGCCGGAAGGAAAAAAACGCATCGGCCTGGTCACCAACCAGACCGGCGTCGATGCTGACGGCCGCCGCACCATCGACATTCTCGCGCAGGCTCCCGGCATCTCGCTCGACGCCATCTTCAGTCCCGAACACGGCGTCACCGGAAGCGTCGACACCACCGACATCAACAACTCCAAAGACACCGCCACCGGCGTCCCGGTCTACAGCGTCTACGGCGCAACCGACGCCGCGCGTCATCCGCCCGAAGAAGTCGTAAAGAATCTCGACGCAATCGTGTTCGATGTTCAGGACGCCGGCGTGCGCTTCTATACCTACGAAACGACGCTGGGATATTTCCTCGAAGCGGCCGCCAAAGCGGGAATTGAACTAATTGTGCTCGACCGTCCCGATCCCATCACCGGATCGTTTGTGCAGGGCCCAGTCTCCGATACCGGCCGCGAAAGTTTTACAAATTACTGGACCGTGCCCGTTCGTCACGGCATGACCATCGGCGAACTCGCCAAAATGTTCAACGCCGAGCGCAACCTCAACGCCAAGCTCACCGTCGTCCCCATGGAAGGCTGGCAGCGCGGCGACTGGTTCGATTCCACCGGGCTGAGCTGGGTGAATCCCTCACCCAACTTGCGCAGCGTGACCGAGGCCGCGCTCTATCCCGGCGTCGCGTTGATCGAAGGCACGAACATTTCCGTGGGCCGCGGGACCGATACCCCGTTCGAACTCGTCGGCGCTCCCTGGATCAAGAGCCGCGAGCTGGCGACCTACTTAAACGCCCGCGCTATCGCTGGAGTGCGCTTCGTCCCCATCACGTTCACTCCGTCATCTGCCGTCTACAGCGGACAACTATGTCAGGGCGTCAACATCCTGCTCACCGATCGCAACGCCCTCGACGCACCCGAACTAGGCCTGGAACTCGCTGCCGCCCTGCACAAACTCTACGCCGCAGATTTCAAAATCGAGCGCATGGCAGAGCTGCTGGTGAACCAACCAGCCTTCGAGGCGCTTATCGCCGGGCAGGACCCGCGCCGCATCGCGCAGGATTGGCAAGCAGACCTGGCAACGTTCCAGCAAGTTCGCAAAAAGTATCTGATCTACTAATCGCTCTTGACCATGTAGGACGGACACTCTTGTCCGTCGCCTTTGACGTTGCTCCTGACGCTGTTTGTGACCTTAGTCGCTGAAGTGGCCGAGAAGGAAGGTTAGGTTCACAGAGTGAGCGTGGAGAAATTCCGTAGACGAATTTCGGTTGCCGCAGCCTTCCTGGCATGTTCCGCTTTTCTGCGGTCCCAGACCCAGAATCCGCAAGCCTGCCCGCGCCCCGCAACCGGCAGCCTGTTGACATCGCCCGCCGAGCTTCGCAGCGACCACGGGTCCCTCACCGCGACGCTGTCCTTTCGCACCTCACTCGATCCCGCGGGACAACCCCGCAATTGTTACATCGACGCCGACGGCCACCAGTCGCCCACCTTGCGAGTTCATCCCGGCGATCTGATAACTCTGAAATTGAAAAACGACTTGCCCATCGCCACGCCGCCCTCACACCCCTACCCGGCAGCTGCTGAATGCGGCCCCACGCACATGACCGCCGATTCCACCAATCTGCACTTTCATGGTCTCAGCATTCCTCCCACTTGCCATCAGGACGAATCGCTGAACACTCAGGTTCAGCCCGCGGACTCCGCCTTCGAATATCAATTCCGCATCCCCGTCACCCAGACACCCGGCTTGTACTGGTACCATCCCCACATTCACGGCAACAGCGAAGCTCAAGTGCTCGGCGGAGCCTCCGGCGCGGTGATCGTCGAAAAGCCGGAGACGGAGCCTACGCAAGAGGAGCACAAAGCCGGGAAGGGAAGCGAGCCGGGGAAGAGTGCGGCGAACGAGCGTACAACGAAAGAAAGCGAATCAGCGAAAGACTCACCAACAAAACCACCCAACCCATTCCTCCCCGAACGCATCCTCGTAATTCGCGATCAGAATCCCGCGCCCGACGCCGAACCCGGACATCCCGCCAAGGATCTCTCCGTGAATTTCATCCCCGTGCCCTATCCCGACTACCCGATGGCCATCCTCCGCACCAGACCTTCGCGCCGCGAATTCTGGCGCGTGCTCAACGCCTGCGCCGATACCTATCTCGATCTGGGAGTTCTGTTCAACGGAAAGTGGCGCCAGTTGGGCCTGGTCGCAGTCGATGGCGCGCCCCTCGGCCGTAGCCCCAGCCACATCGACGCCATTTCCTGGCAGACCGACATTCCCATTCCTCCCGGCGGCCGCGCCGAATTTATCCTTGACACTCCAGCCGAGCACGTCGACGCCGAACTCCTCACTCTCGGCGTCGACACCAGTCCTCCGAACGACGAAGACAACCCGAGGACGCGTACGGCCACGAGCACCACGCCAGTTCCCGAGAGTGACGACGCCAATCCTCCGCGGCAACTGGTCAAGATCATCGCCTCCACCGACGCAGACGAGACTCCCACGCAGGCCGCGCTTCCCGAGCCCACTCCAGCCATGGATCTCGCCCGCGCCAAGCCGGTCCGTCAGCGCCAGTTCTATTTCTCCGAGAAGGTCCTCGACCCGCAGCATCCCGCTTCGTCAACGGTCTACTACATTACAGAGCAGGGAGCGAAGCCCGCCGCGTTCCATCTTGCTGCCGCGCCCAACGTTACCGTTCACAGCGGCGACGTGGAAGACTGGATCATCGAGAATCGCTCGCAGGAGTCTCACGCCTTCCACATCCATCAATTGCATTTCCTCACGCTGCAGCGCGACGGCGCAGCCACGAAAGAGGCGTATCTGCGCGATACCATCGACGTGCCTTACTGGGACGGAACCTCGCCCCAGTTTCCCAGCGTGACGCTGCGCATGGATTTCCGCGACCCCAACATCGTCGGCAAGTTCCCCTATCACTGCCACGTGCTGCAACATTCCGATGCCGGCATGATGGGTGTAATCGAAGTGAAACCAAAACTGCAAAAGTCCGCAAAGAAGTAGCGCTCTATTTTTTGGGAGATGCTCATGTGGGGCTGCGGCGACCCGGCCTTGTCATCCCGAACGACCCCGTTTTTCATCGCGGCGGAGGAGCCTGTCCTGAGCGAAGCCGAAGGAATCTCAATCTCTACAGCTGTGGAGCGCCAGCCACAGTTGCCTGCCCCACCAACGCCGATGTGCCGCGTTCTGTGCGGCGCCACGGCGTTTGGCTCGCTTCCATATCGCGCTGGGTCACCACGCCGCCCCTACAAGCCATCCGCCCTTTAGTGATATGCTAGCGGCGATATGGAGATGCCGAACCTGCTCCGGAAAATCTTCCTGGTTGACCTGCTTCAGGGCTTGAAGGTCACCTTTCGCTACCAGGATCCCAAGGAAATCTATACCGAGCAGTATCCGCTGGAGCGCCCGCAGGTCGCCGAGCGTTACCGCGGCGCGCCCCGCCTCAACGTCAACCCGGACACCAACGAGACCATGTGCATTGCCTGCGACCTGTGTGCGCTGGCCTGTCCGGAGAATCTCATCGTCGTCTCCAGCGAACGCAACGAGCACACCCGCCGCAAGGAACTCACCAACTTCACCTACGACCTGAGCCGCTGCATGTTCTGCGGCCTCTGCGAAGACGCCTGCCCCGTCGACGCTCTCGAACTCACCCAGGACTTCGAACTGGCCAGCTACACCCGCGAAGGCTGGATCTGGGACCGCAAAACCCTGGAAGAAGGCCCGCAGCCCACGCAGTATAAGAAGTAGTCGTCTTCGCTCGTGTAGGACGGACACTTGTCCGTCCATGCCGAGCACCGCTCGGCTGGCTCTCGCTGGCAGGCCCGCCCCGATTCCTCGTACAGAGAACTCACCCTCAGGGCTGAACGGCTCCGCAAGTCGAAACTAAAAGTCAAAGGCGACGGACAAGAGTATCCGTCCTACACCAAACCAACCCCCCGAAAAAAACTTCTTGACATCTTCATCCCGTAACCGTACAGTTACGCATTATGCGGAACCGTTCGGTTACATATTCGGCGGCCCGGGACGCGGAGGCTACTTTCCAGGCGCTGGCCGACCCAACCCGCCGCGCCGTCCTCGACATGCTGCGGAGGGGCAGCCAGCCCGCCGGAAACATTGCCGGAGCTTTTCCGGTATCCCGTCCTGCGATCTCCAAGCACCTGCGGCTGCTGCGGCGCGCGCATCTGGTCCGCGAGCATCGCGAGGGACGCAACCGGGTTTACCAGCTCAATCCTGAACCGCTGCGCGCCGTCGACAGCTGGCTGGAACACTACCGCAGCTTCTGGAGCGCGAGCCTGGCCAACCTGAAAGCTTTTGTAGAAGCCGAGCACGCCCGCGAAAGTGCCGCTGCGGCTAACCCAGCCGCCGCCCACCCAGCCGGCACCAAACCGAAAGGAAGCAAATAACCGTGCTGCCTGCTTCAACCAGTTTGAGCATTCCCCGAGAGCATTCGCCGAAATCGCCACAGGCTCGATCGTTCAAAGATATCGTCACTCATTCCATCGTCGCCGAAAGGAAAATGTCATGACCAAATCAACTGGCGTAGTCCTCACGCTCTTCGTAGCTCTAACCGCAACCGCCGCGCTGGCGCAGTCCGCAGCCCAGAAATCTTTCGACCAACTCAAATCCCTCAGCGGCTCGTGGGAGGGGAAGGCCAGCAGCGGAGAGGTGGTCGCAGTCAGCTTCCGCGAAACCTCCGGCGGCACTGCCGTGATGAGCGAAATCCACGGCCACGGCCCCGAGAACATGATCAGCATGTTCCACCTCGATGGCCCCAACCGCCTTCTGGTTACGCATTACTGCGGAGCGGGCAACCAGCCGCGCATGCAGGCCAGCACTTCGCCCGACGGCAAGACCATCACCTTCACCTTTGTTGACGCCACCAATCTCGCCACGCCCGACGCCGGGCACATGACCCAGCTGGTGGTTGCCATCCCTGATGCCAATCACCACACCGAAGAATGGACGTTTACCGATCACGACAAGCAGATGAAGGAATTCTTTGACCTGCACCGCAAGATGTAGAGCGAGACAAGGCCGCCAGCTCACGCTTCCGGAGCCAACTATGCCCAAGGCAATCATCACTCCCGATCAAGATGCAATCGTCAGCGAGATTGCAATTGCCGCCCCGGCGGAGCGCGTGTTTCAGGCGCTCACCAAGTCGGACGAACTTTCGCGCTGGTTCACGGATCCGAGTTGCCCTCTGAAGTTCTGGAAGATGGACGCACGCCCCGGCGGCCGTTACCACTACGCGACAGAGAAGGGAACTGTGGTGGTAAACGGCGTCAGCGAGTTCGATTGCCAGGGCGAGATTCTGGAGTACGATCCACCGCGCCTTCTCGTTTACACGTGGCTGGCGAACTGGCACGACGACAAATCCCGCCGCACCGTGGTGCGCTGGGAGCTGATGCCCACGAAAACCGGAACGCTCGTAAAGGTCACCCACAGCGGCCTGGCTCAGGAAGACGCCGCGCGCAAGGATTACAGCGGCGGCTGGCCCGGCGTGCTGGAGATGCTGAAGAATTTTGCGGAGAAATAGATTCGAATCGCGGAGAAATAAATTCGATCGTGGAAGAGCGGCGCGTTAGCGCCGCGTTAGCTCAACCAAAGACGCGGGCTCCAGCCCCGGCATTTTCATCCTTCTAGAGCACGCTTAACCGTTAAGGAGAATCCATGGCAACCGCAACCATCACCCCTGATCAGAATGCCGTCATCGTGGAAATCTTCATCGCCGCACCTCCGGCCCGCGTCTTCCAGGCCATCAGTGATCCCACCCAGCTCCCGAAATGGTGGGGACAATCGGACCTGTACCAGGTCACGAAATCCACCATGGACGTCCGCCCCGGAGGCAAATGGCGCAGCGATGGAGTTGGCGCCGACGGCAAGTCCTTCTCCGTAGAAGGCGAATATCTGGAAGTCGATCCCCCGCGCCTGCTCGTCCATACCTGGATCGGCAGCTACAGCGGAGGCCTCAAGACGATCGTGCGCTGGGAACTCGAACCCACCGACGTTCATGGCCTACACGCCAGCGGTCCGAAGAAAGCGGGCACGGGCACGCTGGTAAGAGTTCGCCAGGAAGGGTTCGCCAGCGTTCCCGCCCAGGCGGCCAGCCACACCGAGGGATGGAAGCGCATCCTCGGCTGGCTCGAAGGTTACGTGGAGAGAGGCGAAACCCTGGACACGCGACCGTGAAGTTAGAAGTCAGAGGGCAGAATGCAAAAGTAAGACCCGGCGGGAGCCAGTTCGCTCTTCTGGGGCGCCGCTGGCGGCCAGGTTCTTACTTCTGCATTTTGACCTCTGACTTCTGACTTTCTGCCCATCTGTGCAAAATCCTGTCAAGACCCTAAGCATGAGCTTTTTCGATCAAGTCGCTGATTCCATGCCAGATATAAATTCGGAAACCGTGTTACGTTTGCCTCCCGAATTTGCTATTCTGGATATAGAGAGTAAATAACAGCGGCGCAGCCCTTCCGGTCTGCGCCGTTTGTGTTTTCGGGCGAATTTAACGGGTCAAACAGAAGGGAAGTCGAGAGGGTGCAGCTTACCGGCTGCGCCTTTTTCATTATGCGCGAAGCAAACGACAATTCAGGGGACGAGCAGCCGCCAAGAGAACCAATCGAAATTCAGGCGGTCTATGAGTCCAGTAACAAACGGCGCGGCGAAGCCGCCGAAGCAGAGTTCATCGCCCGGTCCGCAGGCCTAGGCTTCACCGCGCTAACCCCCTGGGGAGAATGCAACCGCTATGACGTGGCGATTGACCACGGCACCGGCTTCTGGCGGATTCAGGTGAAGTTGACCTCCTACGCATGCCAGTCCCGCTACCATCTTCTGCTTGCGATCCGCGGCGTGACGTATATGCCGGCTGAGATCGATTTTGTGGCCGGCTACATCGCGCCGCTGAACCTGTGGTACATCATCCCGATCGAAGTGGTCGCATCCCTCACCGTAGCGTCGCTCTTTCCTCACACCCGCCGCGGGTCGAAGTACGAAAGATACCGCGAAGCCTGGTGCCTGCTGGATTGCACCCGCCAGGCCCGGGGATGGAAAGATATCCCAGCAGTGTGCCGCTGCCAGCAGCTGCCCGTGCGCTGCGCGGTCTGCCCGCTGCGAGAATGACCATCCCGTGTGATCGGCACACACCACCCACGTTGTCATTCCGAACCCGTTTGGGTTATGTAGGACGGACACTCTTGTCCGTCGCTTTTGAACGTTGATTTCGGGGTTGACCTTGCACGTTCACAGACAGCCTCAAGACTAAGAGGAACGGCGACGGACAAAGCCTGCCCTGAGCGAAGTCGAAGGGACTGTCCGTCCTACGCAGCCAATGTTCATCGGTCACAGACAGAGACGGCGGAACTCTGGTGCAATTGCCAGCATGAAAATCAAAAGCCAAGGCAATGGTTTAGAGCCTCCTTCCCGTACGCCTCTGGAGCGGATGTACGACTATCGACGCAAGATGCCGCACTATCAGACAGCGGGGCGGTCCGTTTTCGTTACATTCCGCAAAGGCAATCGAGATCCGTTCCAGCCAAAGGCTCGGGACGCCGTGCTGAGGCACTGCCTGCACGATCACGGGAAACGCTACGAGCTTCACGCTGTCGTGGTAATGCCGGATCATGTGCATCTACTGCTCATGCCATTGCGCGATGAGAAGGGATGGCCTTATGGTCTGCCCGCGATTCTGAAGGGCCTAAAGGGGGCGTCAGCGCGGAGCGTCAATCAGTTATCCGGCTCCAGCGGCTCGGTCTGGCAGCAGGAATCCTTCGACCATGTACCGCGGTCGCAAGAGAGTTTCGACGAGACGCTGGAGTATATCCGGCAAAATCCAGTGCGGCGGGGATTGGTAAGGATGCCTGAGGATTATCCGTGGCTGTGGGTTTGCAGGATGGACACCCTTGTCCGTCGCCTTTGACGTTGGTTACGCTACGCGGTGGACTCGCACCCAACACGCTTTACCGCCCGACCCAGTTACCTCGGTCGTCGAAATTTTTCGACTTCGCGTACCCGCACGCGTTCCAGATCAGATCGAAAAGGGGCTTGAGGATTTTGGCTGGAGATTCGTCGAAGCTTTCAACCACAGTCTCTGGAAGGAAAAGGTTCTCCTCGGTGATCTGCATGACACGCTCGAAAGGATCGATCATATCTAGGGCTATTGCCAGGCCCCGGGTCTCGGTCAAGGTCAAGGCGACAGCGATTGGGGTATTAACGCCAAGTTCCTTCTGTATCTCCAGCAATACCGTGAAGTGTTCCAGTATTCCCCATTCCATCGCAGAGGACTGAATCGTTCGCGTGCCCCCGCTACGGCTGACATTAAGCCAATAAGCCTCGACGGCCTCGATGGCGCCGTTCCGGAATAGCTGCGTATAGGACATTGAACTGCTCGGGCCGCCGCTGTGCGTTACAGCGCCGTCCAGGTTAATTCGGACACCCCACCCACTGCCGGAAACAAGGGGAGGGAACTTGACCGAGTTAGAAGGATCTGAGTATCTCAGCACGTCGTACTGAACGGTTCGAGCAAACGATTCCAGCGGAATACAGTGGAGAACCGTCCTGCTAGCGCCTGCAACCAGATGGACGGGGGTTTTGTTCTCGCGCAGTTTTGCGATCCGATCCTCGCGAAACCGCCGGACCCGCTCCGGCACCGAGCTGGCGAGCGTAAACGCGGATCGAAGCTCTGACACGTCCATAGGATATTTTCCTGCGGAATTTCTGGCATAGAACTTATCGTGACCTTTAAAGACGACACGATGCGGACCGATCCAACTCCGCTCAGTCCTCACGATGAGCGCGGGAAGTTTGCCCGCTCGTTGGATGGGGCGAGTCGTGAACCTGACGCGGGGCTCTAGTCCGTCGTTGATGATGCTGTCCAAGCGTCGGACGTCCAGATCCGAATCGGAGATGGCGAGCCCCGGGATCCCGACCGGCGCGCCTTGTGCTTCATCGATGCCAAAGATCAAATCGCCTCCGGCGGTGTTGGCAAACGATGAAACGTCAGCTAGAAACTCTTTTTTGTCAGCGTCGGAATTACTCGGCAGAGCTGCCTTGTACTCGATGGTTTTGCCCTCGGCCACGCTGTTGACGAGAAGATGCTCCAGGTCAACTTCGCCTATCTCTTCCAACCTCTTGGAAATCATACCCTCCAGAATAACGCATCGGAATGGGGCTGTTCGCAAGACTCAAAGCCAACGTCAAGAGCGACGGACAAGAGTGTCCGTCCTACATAGGTCAAACCCAACGTCAGGGGCTCCGCGTTATACTGGCTTTATCTATGGCTGGGGCTCCGCAACCAAATTCGGCGAAAACCTTTTACCTGGAGACGTTTGGGTGCCAGATGAATGTGCATGACTCGGAAAAAGTCATTGGCACGCTGCTGCAGGAAGGGTACCGGCAGGTGGAGACCGTCGAGGAGGCGGACCTGATCCTGTACAACACCTGCTCGATTCGCGATAAGGCGGAGCAGAAAGTCTTCTACCGGCTGGCCGATTACAAGAAGCTCCAGGCGCAGGGCAAGACGTTTGGCGTGCTGGGATGCGTGGCGCAGCAGGAAGGCGAAAAGATTTTCGAGCGCGCGCCGCATGTTTCGCTGGTGGCCGGGTCGGCGTCGTACCGGAAGCTGCCGGAGATGCTGGCGCAACTCGAAGCCGGGCAGCTTGAGAAAAAGAAGATCGAAGCGGCGCGGTCAGAAACAGGGGAGCGCGAGACCGCGAAGCTGGTGCGTATCACTGGGCTCGACGATCGCCAGACCGACGAATGTTTCGAGACGGAATTCACTGCGCGCACGAATCCCTACCGCGGATACATCACCATCATCGAAGGGTGCGACAAGTTCTGCTCTTATTGCGTTGTCCCCTACACCCGCGGGAAAGAGCGCAGCCGGACGGCGGAGTCCGTGCTGGCGGAAGCGCGGCAGATGGCCGACCTCGGCTACAGCGAGATTCAGTTGCTAGGGCAGAACGTGAATTCGTACAAAGATCCAGCAGGGAAGAAGACGTTCGCGGAATTGCTGGCGGCGGTGGGCGACGTGCCGGGAATCCGGCGGGTGCGGTTTACGACGTCGCATCCGCGAGACTTTGGACGCGATATTGTGGAGGCGATCGATGCCGTGCCAACATTGTGCGACCACGTGCATTTGCCGGTGCAGAGCGGGTCGACGCGCGTGCTGGAGTCGATGCAGCGGCTTTACAACCGCGAGCAGTATCTGGAGCGCATCGCCTGGATCAAGGCCGCGAAGCGGGACATCAGCATCACCAGCGACATGATCGTCGGCTTTCCCGGCGAGACGGAGGCTGACTTCGAGGAGACGTTGAGCCTGCTGGACGAAGTCGGCTACGACAGTGTGTTTACGTTCAAGTATTCGCCTCGGCCGAACACTCCGTCGTTGACTATGGAGGATGCAATTCCGGATGCGGAGAAGGCGCGGCGGCTGGAAGTGATTATGAGCCGGCAGCGGGAGATACAGATCAGGCAGTACAAAAAACATGTCGGGACGATTGTTGAAGTAATGGTTGAAGGATTCAACGCGGCGCGAGGCCAGTGGATTGGGCGAACGTCGCAGAATAAGACGTTGAATTTTGTGGCGGGGTCAACCGCAACGTCAAAACCAACAGCAATGCTAACCTCAAAAGCGACGGACAGGAGTGTCCGTCCTACACAGGCAACGTCAACCCCGACAGTCGGCAGTGGGCCTACGGTTGGGGGCTACTGTCGGGTCAGGGTGACGGCCAGTTTTCCGAACTCGCTGGTTGGCGAGATGATATAACGTGGGATATTGCGGGAGGACACGATGGAAATCGAAATGACGATTCGCGGACTAATGCTTGATCCCGTGACGCAGATGCCGATCGTGATCCTGAAGGGTGTGGGCGGCGAGCAGGTTTTACCGATCTGGGTGGGGCATTTTGAGGCGCATGCGATTCAGATGGAGATGGAAAAAGTCAGCGCGCCGCGCCCTATGACTCACGACCTGATCAAGAACGTGCTTACTGGCCTGGAGACGCAGGTGCACCGTGTGGTGGTGACGGAGCTGCGGGAAGATACGTTTTACGCGGTGATCTGGCTGGAGCGCGGCGGCGAGGTGGTGAGCGTGGATTCGCGTCCGTCGGACGCGCTGGCGCTGGCGCTGCGGGTGGATTGTCCCATTTTTGTCGATGAAGTGGTGCTGAAGAATTCGAAATTGGCGGCCAGCGCCAATGAGCGGCTCTCGAGCGATGAGTTGCGGAAGTACCTGGAAGGGCTGAATGACGAGGACATGGGAAAATATAAAATGTAGACGACCGACGTTTGATGTCTTCGATGTGAGTTGATGCTTAGACTACGATATTGACATCAGCATGCTACTCATGGCATCATTTATGCCATGAGGACGACTTTAAGCCTTGATGATGACGTTTTTGAGCTGCTTAAGGACTATGCCGAAAGCCGATCGGTAGCGCTCGGAAAGGCTGCGTCCGAGTTGGTGCGCCGGGGCTTGGCAGCGCCGGTACAGACGCAATTGGTTCATGGTTTCCATGCCGTGGTCCTGCCGCCAAATTCCCAGAAGGTTACTTCCGCAGGAGTCAAGCAGTTGCTTGAGGACGAAATCTAGGTGGCAGCCTTTCTGCTCGACGCCAATGTGCTGATCGCATTGGCCTGGCCGGAGCACGAGTTTCACGAAAGAGTGGGACGCTGGTTCGCCCGGCGTTCCAGGTCCGGATGGGCAACTTGCCCTATCACTCAAGCGGCATTTGTAAGGATTCTGAGTAATCCGGCGTTTTCTGCTAACGCGATTTCTCCGGCGAATGCACTGCGCGTGCTGAAAACCAATTTAGGTCTCCCCAATCATGAGTTCTGGTCGGACTCGATCTCTGTTCCGGACGCGGTAGAAGTCATGGGGACACGGCTTCGGGGACATCAGCAGATGACGGATGCCTACCTGCTTGGACTGGCGCTCCATCATCGAGGGAAGGTCGCGACCATGGACAAGGGGCTCGTAGCCTGGGGAGTGGAAGGCGCAGTGGAGTTGATAGGATGAGGCGTAAGCGGCGAGACAACTTCTGCTATCTTTTGAGATTTACATAATACCTGTTATCGGACATTACTGCTAAGAGCGAACCGGCCCAAACGCGAACGATGGCTCCATGATGTGGAAGCCCGGCAGCGCAAGTGGGTGTTCCCCGACACGGTGCAGAACGAAGGCCGATTCTGGCGCAATCTGGGAAATCAGGGCTGGACCACCACGATCAAAATTGGGCTGTTTGTATTGGGGATCGTTGACTGCGGTTGAGCGTGCTGACCGACGTAAGGTCCCTCACCGGGCCTTCGGCCCCGTTCGGGATGACAAGAGGTCGCATTCAGGGTTTCCGTTGGCTGGGTTCCTTCAAGGTGTACTTTAACAAGCACCAGAGGGCGCGGAAGCCGTCTTTCCAGCCGATTTTCTTGCCTTCTTCGTAGGTGCGTCCCCAGTAGCTGATGCCGACTTCGTAGACGCGGAGGCCGCGTTTGGCGATTTTTACCGTGATTTCGGGTTCGAAGCCGAAGCGGTCTTCTTCGATGGGGATGGCTTGCAGGATTTCGCGGCGGAAGACTTTGTAGCAGGTTTCCATGTCGCTCATGTTCATGTTGGTGAGGGCGTTCGAGAGAATTGTGAGAAGCCAGTTCCCTACCGAATGCCAGTAATACAGAACGCGGTGCGGTCCGCTGCCCAGGAAGCGGGAGCCGTAGACGACGTCGGCCTTGCCCTGGACGAGCGGGCCGAGGAGGGCGGGATAGTCGGCGGGATCGTATTCGAGGTCGGCGTCCTGGATGAGGACGAAGTCTCCGGTGGCTTGCTGGATGCCGAGGCGGAGGGCGGCGCCTTTGCCGGTGTTTTTGGGCTGCAGGAAGACGCGGATCTGGGGGTGGGCGGCGGCGAGTTCGGCGAGGATTTCGCGGGAGCCGTCGCGGGAACCGTCGTCGACGCAGATCAGTTCCAGGTCGATCTGATTTGCATCGGTCGGTACGGCCAGGACTCGGGCTATGACTTCACGGAGGGTGGGCTGCTCGTTGTAGACGGGCATTACGACGGAGAGTTTCATGGGGCGCGGGTTCCAAGTTACGGGGCGGGGGTGGGGAGCGTCAAGGGTTCGGGAAGCAGGGGTCAGGGGTCAGGGGTCAGGGGCAAGCCGGGATGACATTTCTAAATCACAAGGCTAAAAGCGACGGACAAGAGTGTCCGTCATACAGGAGCAATGGCAACGTCAAAAGCAGCGGGTAAGAGTGCCCGCTCCACAAGGTCAAGAGCGAGGGACGGGAGTGGCCGTCCTGCAGGGTAGTTTTACTACGGTGAACCAGAAATCCTCTACCGCGCGGACGATCTCCTGGAAGGTTTTGAAGTCGATGGGTTTCACCACGTAGCAGTTTGCGCCCATGTGGTAGCTTTCGAGCACGTCGATCTCTGCGGCGGAGGATGAAAGCACGCATATCGGGATGTGCCGGAGTTCGTCATCCCTTTTGATGTTCCAGAGAACCGCCCGCCCGTCGAGCCCGGGCAGGTTCAGGTCGAGCAGAATCAGGTCGGGGGTGAGGTGCGAGGCGAATTGCCCCCGCTTGTGAAGCAAGTTGATCGCCTGAGTGCCGTTCACCACGACAGTCAGTTCGATCTGGCGCTGGCTTGTCTTCAAACCTTCCCGGGTGAGGTCGGCGTCTCCCGGATTATCCTCCACCAGCAGCACTTGAATAGGCTCGGCCACCATCTACCTCCTTTGCAACCGCACGAATTGTGAAATAGAACGTTGTTCCCTCTCCGAGAACGGACTCGAACCATATGGTCCCGCCGTGGCGCTCAACAATCTTTTTGGCGATGGCCAGCCCGATGCCGGAGCCTTCGAATTGTTCACGGGTGTGCAGGCGCTGGAACATTTGAAAGACGCGGCCGCTGCTGTCTTTCTCCATACCGATTCCGTTATCGGTGACAGCGAACCGCACCATGTTCTCGACCACTTCGGCACTTACGCGAATCGAGGGCGGCTTTTCGCCACGGAACTTGAGGGCGTTGCCGATCAGGTTTTGAAAAACCTGCCCCAGTTGTACCTCATCGGCCTGGACGGCTGGCAGGATTTCCTGGACGACGACTGCCTGATTGGCCTGCACGATGTTCTGCAGGCCCTGCAGGACAGAGGCAACGACGGTTCCGGAGTCGGTGAACCGCAAAGGTTTCGCCGCAGTGCCGACCCGGGAGTATTCCAGCAGATCGGTGATGAGCCGCTGCATGCGACGGGCGCCATCGACTGCGTAACCGATGAATTTGTCGGCTCTTTCGTCGAGCTTGCCGCGGTAGCGTTCGCCGAGGAGCTCGCAATAGCTGGAGACCATGCGCAGGGGTTCCTGCAGATCGTGGGAGGCGACATAGGCGAACTGTTCGAGCTCGTGGTTGGAGCGCGCCAGCTCTTCCACTTTTTGGGCCAAGTCCTCCTCGGCGTGCTTGCGCTGGCGCCGCTGGCGCTGCTCCTCCAATGCGCGGTGAATGGCTACCGGGAGGCGCGCCAGCGTGCCCTTGAGCACATAGTCGGTTGCGCCCTGCTTCAGGCACTCCACTGCGTTGACCTCACCCAGCGCGCCCGTGACCAGGATGAGGGGCACATCGAGGTTTTCGTGGCGCAGGACTTCGAGCGCCTCCATGCCGCGCCACTTCGGCAGGTTGTAATCGGCGAGGACGATGTGAGGGCAGTTGGCGCGCACCTCGCGGGTAAAGTCTTCGGCGGTTTCCACCGCCACGGAGGTGAAATCAAACTCAGCGCGGCGCAACTCGCGCTGCACCAGTTCTACATCCAGAGGATTATCTTCAACCAGCAGGAACCGAAGAGGTGCTGGTTTGGGCATCTGTTGCGGCGCGGAAGTTGGGGCGGTGTCAGCACTCATGGGTAATCGCCCCAGTTTCTACCACGATCCGTGCGTCATGGTTGACCGGCAACTGGTTGACCACCAGCCAGTACATGCCCAGGGTCTTCACGGTCTCGCGAAACTGCTCAAAGTCCACCGGCTTCTGGATAAAGCTGTTAACCCCCGCGTGGTAGCCCTCGATCAGGTCGCGCTCTTCTTTGGAGGAGGTCATGATGACGACCGGGATCGCCTTGGTTCGGGGATCGCCCTTGACTTGCCTGAGCACCTGGAGGCCGTCAACCTTGGGCATCTTCAAGTCGAGCAATACCAGCTTGGGAGGGTGAGTAAAGCTGCGATGGGAGTGAGCTCCGCGGCAAAAGAGGAAGTCCAGAGCGTCCTCGCCGTCGCGTACGACAAAAATGCTGTTGGCCAGCTTCGCCTGGCGCAGGGTATGTAAAGCCAGATCGATGTCGTCCTGGCTGTCTTCCACGAGGAGTATGTCTACGCCTGAATTCATGTTCGGCCCCCACTGTTTGCTGCTGCGGCAATCGCTTTCGATTCGGAATGTTCCAAACTGCCGAGTGTGAAATAAAAAGTTGCGCCGCGATCGATCTCGGATTCGGCCCACACTCGGCCTCCGTGTTTGTGGACGATGCGCTGCACGGTGGCCAGACCGACACCTGTGCCTTCAAACTCTTCGGCGCGATGCAGGCGCTGGAACACTCCAAATAGCTTATCGGCATATTTCATGCTGAAGCCCACTCCGTTGTCTTTTACGAAGATCACAGGCTGGCCATGGTTCTGGGTCTGGCCAATCTCAATCACGGCGGGAGAGCGCGGGCGGGAATATTTCAGAGCGTTGTGGAGCAGGTTTTGAAACACCTGCCGGACCAAAGTGGGATCGCATTCCAGAACGGGCAAGTCAGCAATCTTCCATTCGACGTTTCGTCCGGCGATTTCCGGCTCCAGCAGGGTCAGGACATCCTGCACGATGGAGCTCAGCCCGGTGGGCTGAACGGTGAGCGACTGGCGTCCGACGCGGGCGAGGTTCAACAATTCGTCGACCAGGGTGCCCATGCGGGCGGCGCCCTGCGCGATGCGCTGCAGATGGCGCTGGGCTTCGGCGGGCAGGGATGGAGCAAAATCTTCGAGCAGAATCTTGCTGAAGCCGCTGATGTGGCGCAGGGGGGCGCGGAGATCGTGGGAGACGGAATAGGTAAAAGCTTCGAGTTCGTGATTGGCGACCTGCAGGGCGGCGGTGCGCTCGATGACCCGCGTTTCCAATTCGTCATTCAGCGTGCGGATTTCGCGTTCGTCGGATATGCGCTGCGTGATGTCGCGGAACGCGACCACGCCGCCGCGTGCCACGCCGTCTTTGCCCCTCAGTGGGCTGGCACTGGACTCGATCCAGACTCCGGTTTCGAGTTCGGCGTTGCGGATATACATTTCGGCAGTGCAGGCTTCTCCGCGAATGGCGCGCAGCAAGGGATTCCGCTCGGGTGGGAAAGGGGTGACGGTATCGGTCAGGTAAGTGCCGTAGTGATCGGTCCATTGCTCGGGCGGAACGTTGGCCGCGCCCAGGCCAACGATTCTAGCGGCGGCTGGGTTCCAGAGGATGAACTTTCCGTTCTCGTCGGCGGCGACCAATCCCTCGGACATGCTGTCGAGCACGGATTGCAGCATGAGGGTCTGGGTTTCAAGGGCTTGCTGAGAACGGAGCAATGCCTCGGCTTGCCGAGCTAGAACGGCGTCGGCCCGCTTGCGCTCGGTGATGTCCCGGAAAGCCACTACCCCGCCGCAGAGGTTGCCTTGGTGGTCCCTCATCGGCCGGCCCGTAAAATCGAGAAAAACTCCTTCCTGGCTTCCCGGATGCCGAACGATGAGCTCGGTGTGCAGCGATTCTCCTTTGAGGGCCCGCACCAGTGGAAGATGATCTGTGGGAACCGGTGTGATTCCGTCGGGCTCAAAGCAACCATAGTGGGAGGCCCACTGTTGGGTGGCCAATTCACTTGGGCCGCGGCCCAGCAGTTTGGTGGCGAAATCGTTCCAGATCAGGAACTTGCCGTTCCGGTCGGCGGCGACCAGACCCTCGCCCATGCTTTCAAGAACCAGATTGAGCATGCGGGACTGGGCTTCCATGGCCTCGCGGGAGCGGGACAGTTCCACGGCTTGCCGGGATAGTTCCTCGGCCTGTCCGCGTTGCACCTTCTCTGCGCTCTTGCGCGCGGTGATATCTTCCGCGAAGATCACGATGCCGCCGATGGCACCGGTCCGGTCGAACCACGGGCGTATTTCCCAGCGAATCCACTGCACCACACCATCGGCCCGTTCGAAGCGGTCACTTTCGGACCGCACTACCTCGCCCGCCAGTCCGCGACGATGAAACTCCTTCCAGCGCTCGGGACTCTCCGGGAACATCTGGTAGTGCGACACTCCGCGCAGCTCACGGTCGCCCAGCCCGTAGTCACTGCGCCAGCGGCGGCTCAAGTGCAGGTAGCGCATCTCGCGGTCGAACATGGCCAGCGCCGCCGGTGCATATTCCATGAAAAGCCGGAACCGTTCCTCACTTTCCCGTATCTGTTCCTCTGCCCGCTTTCGCTCCGTGATGTCGCGTGCCACTTTTGAAGCGCCCACGATTGCTCCATTGGCGTCGCGGATCGGCGAAATCGTTGCGGAGACGTCAATTCTCTTGCCATCTTTTCGCAGCCGCACCGTTTCAAAATGTTCTACGCTCTCGCCGCGGCGGATGCGCTCCAGAAGATCGGGCTCTTCGCTCACCCGCTCCGGGGGAAACAACATCAGCATGGATTTGCCCAAGGCCTCAGCAGCGCAGTATCCGAAGACTTTTTCCGCGCCGTGATTCCAGCCGTTGATAATGCCGTGCAGATCTTTGCTGATAATGGCGTCCTCGGAAGACTCGACTAGGGCAGCCAGCCGTTCCCGCACCTGATCCGCCTGTGTGCGCTCGGTAATGTCGCGCAGGATTACAGTGAACAACTTCTTGCTTTCGCTTTCTGCTTGCGAGATGGAGGCTTCGACGGGGAATTCTTCCCCGCTCGAGCGCACGGCCCAGATCGCGCCCGGGGCGCCGATGGCCCGGTTGCTGACTCCGGTATGGCCGAAGCGGCGGATGTGCTCGACGTGGGCCTGGCGGAAGCGGCGCGGGATAAAACGCTCCAGGGGCTGGCCGGTGGCTTCGGGCTGAGTGCAGCCGAACATTTTTTCGGCGGCGGCATTGAAAATCACCACGCGCTGGGCTTCGTCGACGGTGATGATGGCGTCCATGGCCGACTGGATAATGGCGGTGAGGTGGCCCTGGCTCTGCTGAAGCGCGTTCTGCGCCAGTTGAAGATCCTCAAGGGCGCACTGGTGTTCGGCCAGGGCCGACTGCACGCGTTGTTGTTCAGACTGTGTGCTGGTGAGTTTTTCCTCCGCGCGCTCGCGTTCGACTACCTGTAGACGCAATTCGTAATTGACGGCACGCAGCATTTCTTTGCTGGGCAGCGCGATGGCTTTTGGAATCAGCGGTATCAGCATGACGGCGGTGGCGGCCGAGGCCACCGCCGTGATCGCCTTCACGATGCCCGAGAGCAGATAGTTGGCATGCCAGATGGTCCATATTTCCAGCAGGTGGGTGGTGCCGCAGCCGACAATGAACAGGCCGAACATCCAGAAGATCCAGTTGAACGGCAGGTCGCGGCGCTTCCTCGCCAGGTAGACCAAAGCGACAGGAATGCAAAAGTAGGAGAGGACGATGACCCCGTCAGAGAGTACGTGCAGCCACAGGACCAGCGGATCCCACTGGAAGCAATAACCGTGCGGCATGAAATCAGGCATAGGTCTGGGCTGAATTGCGGGTTGATCACCAGCTTGATGTCTAGCCATCGGCGGTGGGGGGTGAAACTTTAGGGGTTGCGGGTTGCTGACAAGGAGGCTAGGTCCCAGAGGCGAAAGCGAGGTAAAGGACAACGGCAAAAGCAAAGTTCAAAAGCGACGGACAAGAGTGTCCGTCCTACACGGGTGGTCTAGTCGCCGACCAGGACGATCTTGGGATGAAAGAGGGTGCCGGCTACGCGGGTGGCGATGGCGATGAGATTTCTCTGGCCGGAGAAGACTTTCACCTGCCGGGCACGAGAAAGCTCGGGCAGGTTGACCGGGCGTCCGGCACGAATGCGGAGGGTGTTGACTTCGTCGGCGGTGACGCAGGGGAATTGCGGGAGCAACATGCGGGGATGGACGAACAAGTTTTCCAGAGTCTGCGGGCTGGACCTTGGTGCGCCTGGTTTTTCTGGCTGCGGGGTTTTCGGTTGCCTATTTTCTGCTTCTCCTTCCGGATTCATCCGGTTGGTGTTGGCGGCTGCTTCGAGTTCTTCGAGGGTGTGAGCGTCTGCGATGGAGAATTCCGCGACGGCGGTGCGGCGCAGGGATTCCAGATGCGCGCCGCAGCCGAGTTTCTGGCCCATCTCGTGGGCTACCGAGCGCATGTACGTGCCGGAGGCTACGCGGGCGCGAAAGCGGGCGCGGTCGGCCTCGACGCCGAGGATTTCGAGTTCCTTGATCTCGACCTGCACCGGCTGCAGGATGACTTCTTTTTTCTTGCGCGCCAGTTTGTAGGCTGGGACGCCGTGAATTTTTTTGGCGGAAAATGGCGGAGGCATCTGCTCGATCACGCCACGGAAGGCGGCGGAGAGGGTCACGACCCGATCGAGGTTGAGGGTGACGGGCTGAGCGGGGGCCGCGGGTTCGCCTTCGGCATCGTAGGTATCGGTGGCGAAGCCGAAACGGATTACGCCTTCGTAGGATTTTTCCGAGGCAGTGTAGAACTGCGCCAGGCGCGTGAGGTTACCGATGACGAGCGGGAGAACGCCGGTGGCGAGCGGATCGAGCGTGCCAAGGTGGCCGACCGAGCGCTCGTGCAGGATGCGGCGCACGCGGTTGACCACGTCATGGGAGGTAAGGCCGCCGGGCTTGTCGATAATCAGGACGCCGTTCATGGGGATTTGGTAATTTGGTAGTGGCTCGACGACTGATACCAACTTAACAGACTCCCCATGCTTCCCATTAAGGACGACCAGCCGACTTACAGCACGCCGTATGTGAACTGGTTCCTGATTGCGCTGAACATTCTTATTTTCTTGTTTCAGGCGACGCTGGATCCGCGGAGCTCGAGACTTTTGGACCAGCAGTTCGGCGAAGTGCCGGCGCACCTGGCAGCGTTTCTGGCGGGGTCGCATCGCTACTCGGTGCCGCAGGTGGTGCTTCCCTTCTTCACGTCGATGTTTCTGCACGGTTCGTGGATGCACGTTCTGGGCAACATGTGGTTCCTCTTCATCTTTGGCGACAATGTGGAGGACTACCTGGGGCATTTTAAGTATCTGGTGTTTTACCTGGTCTCAGGATTGATTGCGATGGCAACGCAGGTGGCGATTCATCCACACTCAACTGTGCCGACGATTGGGGCCAGTGGAGCCATTGCGGGGGTGCTGGGAGCGTATTTCATTCTGTATCCGCGGGCGCGGGTGCTGACGTGGTTTTTTGTGTTCATCGTGTACATCCCTGCGTGGTTCGTGCTAGGGGAGTGGTTTGTTATGCAGTTTCTCTATGGAACGGCCAGCCTTTCGGCGGCGCAAACGGGGCGCGATCTTGGCGGGGTGGCGTTCTGGGCGCACGTGGGCGGATTTGTGGCGGGGATGGTGATGATCAAGGTGTTTCCGGAGCGGGCCCGGCGGTCACCTTATGCTTACTCGTAGATTTCTCTTGCCGTGACGAATTCCCCACTTCTCGCGCAGAAGGCGCGCGAGAAATGGGGCACCCGGCAAAGACAAGTCAAAACCAACGTCAAGTGCGACGGACAAGAGTGTCCGTCCTACATTATTTTTTGGGGCGTGATTCGGGGGGGACCAGGCCGGCCAGGCGGTAGTAGACGACGAGCTGGCCGTAGTGTTCACCTGAATGTTCGATGAAGCCGTAGGCGAAGTCTTCAACCCTTGTTTTTTGATGCACGAAGGGATCGACGACTAGCTGTGCCATACCTTTGTCGCCCTTGGCCTGGATAGCGGCAGCTCCATCGGCGAAGGATTTCTTGACGAAGGCGACAAGGTCGGCTCGGGTCTTGTACTGGTCGGGTTTGGGGTCACCATCGGGCAGCTTCTGACCGGTCAGGACATTCGTGAAGTAATAGGTGGCGCCGGCGGCGTGCAGCAGTTGTTCCTCAAAGCTGCGCTGGGCGGGCGTGGGCTTCATGTCGTACTTGTCTTCAGGAAAGTCTTCGGCCATGGCGATGAGCTTGCGGCCAATGTCATTCCATTGGGCGAGCACGGCCTTGGATGGAGGGTCGGCGGGTTTGATTGGCGGTTCTTTCTTCATGGCGTCCTGTGCGTATGCGGAGGCGGCGAGAATTCCTGCGGTCAGGAGGAGTGTGGCTGCTAGTGATGCCATCTTCATGGATATTCCTCTGAGTTGAATTTGCGGCTGCAATTCTAATGGGACTCGTGGGGGTTGAAAAGGTGAGCAGGCATGTGGGATGGCGTCCTCGCTAAGCGAAGCGGATTCGCGACGAAGCGGTCGCGCCGGCTTCGGGATAAGTTGCAAGGGATCCTTCGACTGCGACGTGCCTTTCGCTTCGCGAAAGGCACGTCTCCGCTCAGGATGACAAGTGAAGATGGAGGGCTAGGTTCCGTTGGGGCGCTGGCGGATCAGCGAGAGGAATTCCGAGCGGGTTTCTTCCTCGCTGCGGAAGCAGCCTAGCATCGACGAGGTAACCGCGGCGGAATGCTGTTTTTCGACGCCGCGCATCATCATGCATAGATGGCGCGCTTCGATGACCACGCCGACGCCTTGCGGTTCGATGACTTTCTGGATGGTCTCGGCGATCTGCGTGGTGAGGCGCTCCTGAATCTGCAGACGTCGCGAGAAAATTTCGATCAGGCGCGGAATTTTGCTGAGACCGATCACCCGGCCGTTGGGAACGTAGGCCACGTGGACCTTGCCGAAGAACGGCAGCAGGTGGTGTTCGCAGAGGCTGAAGACTTCCACGTCTTTCACGATCACCATTTCGTCGTAGCTCACCGTGAAGAGCGCGCCTTTCAGCATTGCTTCGGGATCTTCGTGGTAGCCCTTGGTGAGGAACGTCATGGCCTTGTGAACGCGCTCGGGAGTGCTAGCAAGGCCTTCGCGCTCGGGGTCTTCGCCGAGGCGAATGAGGGTTTCGCGCACCAGTTCTTCGTAGCTGGCGCTGGTTAGGGTGGCGGGTTCCGTGGTGGGCTTGGTCATTGTTGTTTGATCCCGGCGTTGTGGTCTGGCCGCTTTTTTAGAATCTGGCGCTTTGGCTTCGTGTTGAAATTCTGCCTTTGGCCGCTTCCCTGCCCCTATTTTCGCAGTTCGGCTGTGCCGGAGTATTCGAAGGCATTCATCATGGTTTCTTCGATTCTCACCCTTTCCAGATGCGCATGGTGGAAGCTGCGCTGCAATATTTCGAAAATCTCTACGCATAGATTTTCTGTAGTGGGCACGTTTTCGGCGAATTCCTGCAGCGTATTCAGGTTCTCCAGGTCGTAGCGGGAGAGCACTTCCCTTTCGACGAAGCCGTCGAGATCGGCCAGATTGCAGATCATGCCGGTGCGCGGGTCGACCGGTCCGCTGACCGTGACTTCGAGGCGGTAGTTGTGGCCGTGACCGTGAGGATTGTTGCATTTGCCGTAGGTAGCGCGATTCTCGTGTGCGGACATGGCATCGCTGTGCAGGCGGTGCGAGGCGGAGAAGAGATAGCGACGGGTGAGATAGGCTTTCATATTCCGAAACTCGTAATCCTCAAGGTTCTAGCTGCTAGCTTCTAGCTTAGACCTTTGAATTCTCTCCGTAGAAGTCGACGAACAGGTCCGGGGTTTCGTAAACCCGGATGCGGTGTAGTTTTGCCTGCTGGAGTTTGGTTTCGAGACGCAGCCAGATGGCGATGGCTAGATTCTCCGTGGTCGGAATGCGGGTAAGGAACTCGGGGACTTCTTTGTTCAGGAAGCGATGATCCATGGCGTCGAGCACTTCGCGATGCATCACTTCTTTGAGTTGCTTGAGATCGACCACGAAGCCGGAGCGGGGATCGACTTCGCCTTTTACCGTGACTTCGAGCGTGTAGTTGTGTCCGTGGCCGTTGGGGTTGTTGCACTTGCCGAAGATGCGGCGGTTTTCTTCGGGCGTGAAATCGGGGTTGTGGTAATAGTGCGACGCGGAGAACTCGGCTTTGCGGGTTAGGTAGACCATAAGAACAGTTGCCAGGGGTCAGTGGCCAGTGGCCAGTAAAGCTGGCTCGTCTGAAACTGGTTTGTCGGAGTTCGGTTTGTCAGAATATGTGCGGCCCTTCCAGGGTACACGGCCGTTGGCGTGCGCTCGCTTCGAACGCAGCAACAGGTAGGCGAACATGGGCATGCCAAACAGAGCGCCGAGAACTTCCATGTCCCAGGCGAAGTTGGCGCGCCGGAGTCGCGTCGTGAGATACAGGATGCAGCCTACAAAAATCGAGTTCCACCACCAGCGACCCGCGTGCGCCAAGAGCAAGGCGATCCACGGGATCACCCAGAGGGCTAGGGTTCTTACCGCAAGCCAGCCGGGGCTGGGAAACAACAGAGCGAGATTCTTGGTCCAGCCTTCGCGAAGCTGCGCGAAGTTGCGGTACATGCGGGTGCGGACGGCGTCGGCGGCGTAGCGGAAACGAATCTTGCGGCCTGAGCATTTCACGGCGCGAGCGAGTGCGACATCTTCGAGGATTTCCCCGGCAACCGCAGCATGACCGCCGACTGCGTCGTAGGTATCACGGCGGACGAGAATGTATTGTCCATTCGCGGCGGCGACCCGAGAACTCGGATCGCTGACTTTCGACGGTGGATATTGCCGCGCCAGCTCCGCGAAGACAACGGGGAGGGTTGCAATCTCCCAGAAGGTAACCGCGATCTGTTCGGGTGAGTAGGAGAGCAGCTCCACGTTGTTTTGTTGGGCTTCCGATAGGGCGCGAGCGAGGGAGCCGGGCAGATGCACCGTATCCGCGTCGGTGAACAGGAGCCATTGGCCACGGGCCTGGCGTGCGCCGGTGACGACAGCGTTGTTCTTGCCAGTCCAGGCGCTGGGGAGAGGAGCAGCGTCGATTACTTTCACTTTCGGAAATGACGTGGCGATCTCGCGAGTGCGGTCGGTGGAGTTGTCATCGACCACGATGATTTCGAAATTAAGCCCCGTTTGCGCGACCAGCGATTCCAGACACGCGCCCAGGCTGACCTCTTCGTTGCGCGCGGGAATAATCACGGACACCACCGGCGCCGCGTTTCCCGTTTGCCCGGTGATGGTTTCCGCCACTGTCATACGTGGAATCTATTATTATAGCTGTGTGCGACATATCCCTGGTTCGTTCTGCTTGATTCTGGTCGGCGGCATTTTGCTGCTGGGGCTTACGGCCTGCTACGGAGGCTCGCGCCCACCCCACATTGGTTCCAGTGCGCCCGAGTTTACGGTGCAGGACGACGATCGCAAGGTTTCGCTGAGCCAGTTTCGCGGGCAGGTGGTGGTGCTGAATTTCTGGGCGACCTGGTGCCCCCCCTGCATCGAGGAAACTCCCTCGCTGGTGGTGATGCAGGGGCGGCTCAAGGCCAAGGGCATCACCGTGATCGCGGTCAGCGTGGATGTGGACGAGAGCGCTTACCGGCGATTCCTGAAAGATCACGGCGTGAATTTGTTGACGGTGCGCGATCCCGACCAGAAAAGCAGCAGCCTTTATGGCACCTTCAAGTTTCCCGAGACCTACGTGATCGACCGCAACGGGGTGATGCGGCGTAAGTTCATCGGCGCGGTGGACTGGACAGAGCCGGAGATCACGGACTTCCTGAGCAGGCTGTGACGTCACCTCTCTTCATGCCGTGCAAGAACAGATTGATCGTTCGGACACTCAGAGCCGTGGTGCTGGCAAGCATCTCCCTGCTGTTGGGTTTCGGGATTGTCTGCACTGCTCATGGAAGCAGCAGCGCTGAACATTGGAACGCAGCGAGTACGCTTCGAGCAACGACTTCGACCTCGAATGATCACGATGGCGATAACAAGCTCATCAAGGTAATCGCGGTCGGGGATGTAATGCTGGGTTCGAGTTTCCCTGACGATTCTGGGCTTCCGCCGAACGATGGAGCTGATCTGTTGCGCGAGGTGACGCCGCTTCTGCGGCGCGGAGACGTTGTGTTTGGCAATCTTGAAGGACCGCTGGTGGACGGCGGCAAGACCAAGAAATGTGGCAGGAAGGTCGGTACTTGTTATGCCTTTCGAGTTCCGACGAGATATGGAATCTATTTGAAATCCGCAGGCTTTACGGTGATGGGACTGGCGAATAACCACGCACTTGATTTTGGTCTGGCAGGCCGGGCCAGTTCCCGCGCGGTGCTGGACTCGCTCGGAATTTCGCATTCCGGAGAGATTGGCGACGTTGCGCGGCTTATGGTGAAGGGCGAGAGAGTAGCACTGATTGCTTTTGCTACCTACCCGGGAACTTACAACCTGCTGGACCTGGACGACGCGATCGCAACCGTGCGTCAGGTGAAAACCGAGGCTGACATTGTGATTGTGTCGTTTCACGGTGGCGCCGAAGGGTCGACTCATCAGCATGTTCTGATGGGAGATGAAACGTTTCTGGGCGAGGACCGCGGCGATTTGCGGCGGTTCGCTCACGCCATGATTGCGGCGGGCGCGCAGCTGGTTCTCGGAAGCGGTCCCCACGTGGTGCGCGGCATGGAAGTGTACTGCGGGAAGCTGATCGCCTACTCGCTGGGAAACTTCGCGACTTATGGGTCGTTCAACCTGAAGGGGGAGAATGGCGTGTCGCTCATTCTGGAGGCGAATCTTGGGGCGGACGGTTCCTTTCAGGGAGGCGTTGTCTACCCAATCAAGCAGGAAAAACCTGGCGGACCGCAGCTGGATGCGGGCTTGAGCATCCTTCCCATTCTGCGAGAGCTCTCCAAGACGGACTTTCCGTTTACTAATATCGAGGTGAGTGACGACGGCTTGCTGACTGCCAAGCGCTGGAACTATCTCGACCTCGTCTTTCCTACTGCCGCGTGTGGGGTGTTCCAATATGTTCCGTGTCCCGAGGAGGCGGTTTGCAACTGACCAGTCTTCGCCATGGGGCCCTCATTCTATGGTTGATGGTTGCCGGTGCGGTGACTTGCGTTGCCCAGTCGTCGTCTAAGGCGCCGGATTTGGATGCTGAGTTAAGCGCGATGCTGGCCCGTGACTCGGTGTGTGAATTGAAGGGGACGACTGCGGGCGCCGATCGCACAGAGTCACCGCAAACACCGTTGGCCCAGCCTCCCGCAAGTGTGCAAACCCTGCACAATTCCGGCGGCCGAAATGTGGGAATTATCGCGACGGTTCAGGATGCCTGCCATTGCTCGCGGGGCAACTGTGCCACCTACGTCTACTTGAAGTCGGGGCAGAACTATCGACTCGCGCTCAAAGAAAATCTGGCGTTCTTGCATCCGCTGAAAGGATTCAAGCAAAGCATGCCGGCCCTTAGCGGAAGGCGGCAGGTCAGCGATTCGGAAGCTGAGACGATTATCTACGAGTGGACGGATGGCAAGTACCAGCCGGGCATTTGCGCGACGGTGGTGCAAGAGGGCGGCGGGCACCCGGTCATTACCAAGCACCCGTGTGCGAAGCCCTGAATGGTGTAGGACCGTTGCCGGATGGTCTAACCCAGTTTCACAATCGAAGTCAAAGGCGACGGACAAGAGTGTCCGTCCTACACAGTCAAGAGTGACGCCGGCTACAACGAGGCTTTTCGCAGGCGCAGGGCGTTGGTGATCACCGAGACCGAGCTGAAGCTCATAGCGGCGGCGGCGAGAACCGGGCTGAGCAACCATCCGAAGAATGGGTAGAGGACTCCCGCCGCGATGGGCACGCCGACGGCGTTGTAGACGAACGCGAAGAAAAGATTTTGCCGGATGTTGCGCATAGTGGCATGGCTCAACTTGCGGGCGCGCAGGATTCCAATGAGATCGCCCTTCACCAGCGTGACTCCGCCGCTCTCCATTGCGATGTCGGTGCCGGTGCCCATGGCGATGCCGACATTGGCTTGCGCGAGTGCGGGAGCGTCGTTGATGCCATCGCCGGCCATGGCGACGACTCTTCCCTGCTGCTGCAATTTGCGGATGACTTCTAGTTTTCCTTCCGGAAGGACATCGGCTTCGAATTCGTCGATCCCGAGTTGTTTGGCGGTCGCGGCCGCGATCCGGCGGTTGTCTCCAGTAAGCATCACGACACGCAGGCCCTGATTCTTGAGTCCGCGCACGGCGGCCGAAGCGGAGGCCTTGATTGGATCGGCAACCTCTAAACTCCCTGCATACTTGCCGTCAATAGCGACGAACAGTTCGGTCGCATCTTTAGGATTTAAGTTCGAGACCGCAGGATTCAAGTTCGAGACCGCCCCGTCCGCGCTGTTGGAGGCTCCGGTCTCCGCCATCAGGGCTGTGTTCCCAACAGCAATACGGCGCCCGTCCACAATGCCGCGAATTCCCTTCCCTGGCACCTGGACGAATTCGGACGGCTCCGACAACTGTAAGTGGTTCGCCGTGGCGGCGTCGACAATCGCAGCAGCCAAGGGATGTTCGCTCGCGCGCTCCAGGCTGGCAGCGAGGCGCAGAATTTCGCGACCGTCTCCCGGCTGCGGTACGGAGGTTCCAACAAGTTTTGGTTTGCCTTCGGTCAGCGTGCCGGTTTTGTCGACGACGAGCGTGTCGACTTTTTCCAGAATCTCGAGCGCTTCGGCGTTCTTGATCAGCACGCCAGCTCGTGCGCCGCGGCCTACGCCAACCATGATTGCCATGGGGGTGGCTAATCCCAGGGCGCAGGGGCACGCGATGATGAGCACGGCCACGGCGTTGACCAGCGCGTGCGCGAGGCGTGGCTGCGGGCCGAGCAGAAACCACACTGCGAAGGTGGCTACGGCGATGGCCACGACTGCCGGGACGAACCATGCCGCGACGCGATCGGCGAGCCTCTGGATGGGAGCGCGGCTACGTTGTGCCTGGCTGACCATTTGCACGATGCGCGCCAACAGCGTTTCGGAGCCGACGCGCTCGGCCCGCATCACGAACGAGCCGGTGCCGTTGATGGTGGCTCCCACTACTTTGCTGGTGGCAACTTTTTCCACTGGCATGGACTCGCCCGTCACCATGGACTCGTCCACGGAGCTGCTGCCTTCGAGCACGATGCCATCGACTGGAATTTTTTCTCCTGGGCGGACGCGCAAGCGGTCGCCGGGTTGCACTTGTTCGAGCGGGACGTCCTTCTCTATAACCTCGCGACCCGTCCCGTTGCTATCGGCGACAAGCAGACGCGCGGTTTTGGGGCTGAGATCGAGCAGGGCACGAATGGCGGCGTTGGTGCGGCTGCGGGCGCGGAGTTCCATCACTTGCCCCAGCAGGACTAGCGTGGTAATCGCGGCCGCTGCCTCGAAATAGACGTCGGGGTAGCCCGACATTCCGCGTAGCGACGCGGGGAAAAACTGCGGCGCGAGCGTGGCGACTACGCTGTACACGTAGGCGACGCCTGTGCCTAGGCCGATTAACGTGAACATATTCGGGCTGCGGTTGATGAGCGAAGTCCAGAAGCGCTGAAAAAAAGGCAGCCCGCCCCAGAGCACAACGGGCGTGGCCAAGGCGAGTTCGACCAAGGGCAACCATCCAGTTTCCGAAGTGGGCCGCACTCCCAGGCCCGGGATCATCTCGAACATTGAGAGGAACACTAACGGAGCGGTGAGGACAGCGCTCACCCAGAATCTTCGGGTCATGTCGCGCAGTTCAGGGTTCTCTTCTTCGGACGCGGTGACCGTGCGCGGCTCGAGCGCCATGCCGCAGATGGGGCAGGCGCCGGGCTCTGAGCGCACGATTTGCGGGTGCATGGGGCAGACAAACTCGCGTTTCACCGGGAGCGGGAGTTCTGGTTCCAGCGCCATGCCGCAGGATGGACACGCTCCTGGTTGCTTCTCGTGGATCTCCGGACACATCGGGCACACGTAGGCTGGTGGCGCCGAAGGCGACGCTAGTTTTGGCGCTGACTGAAGTTGCGTCAACGCAGAGTGAGGCGGTGCGGGTTTCGCAGCAGCCGGCGCCCCCAGTTCGACCAGTTCAGATTTCGGAACTGCCGGCTTGTTTAAGTATCCTGCGGGATCGGATTTGAACTTTTCCGCACAGCCTGCGCAACAGAAATAAAATTTCCTGCCGCCGTGCTCATGAACATTTTTTGCCGTCGCGGGATTCACGTTCATGCCGCAGACTGGATCTTTTTCCGGAGCCGGGGCCGGGCCGGGAGTAGTGGGGTTGATGGCAGTCATCTATGCGCGTGCCCTTTTGATTGCCGATCCTCTATATTAGATTCAGCTCTATCGATTCAACTTGGACCGACGGTGTAGGCGAAACTTCATCATAGCGAAAGGTTCTTTAACGATGACATATCTGGACGCGGTGTTCCCCTACGGCGCAAACCCCGGCGAAAGCGAATTGCGGGCCATTGACGGGATGCGCGAGGTCTACGGAGTGCTGCAGGTTTTGTTCAACGAAAAGGATCGTACGGTGAGGGTGAAGTTCGATGCCTCGCGGCTGAAAATGGAGGCCGTCGCGCGCCTGTTGCGCCAGGCCGGCGTTGATGTGGGCGAACCGCTGGCACTGGCTTAGCAGCGCTTGGCTTAATAGTTGGGGGGAAGGCTGCTGGGGACTGCGGGATGTTGAGTCTGCGAAGCCGGGGAGGGCTGTGCGGGAAATGCAATCGGGGCGCCCAAGAAAACCTCTGGCCGAAGTTATTCTCCGGAGCGCCCCGTTGCGCGCCACTTCGTCTGGGCTATGTATAAGCATCTGGCGTGCCGTCCGCAAACTATTCAAAACACAGGTCGTGGGGACTTTCGACTCTGTAGGAATTGCCCACAGCGAGAAAGAATTACTTCGGCTCGGGGAACGCAACGGAGAGGATGCACCGGCTTAAGACACGCCGGCCCAACGTAAGGTCCTGGCTGAAGAGCGCCTCGGCCCGCGCGAACTTGATCTCGTCCTCATAGACCACTGCAGGCCGCCCATGGCCATGGCCAGATTGTTCAGGGCCGTGAGCGTGTCCGGATGCTCCGGACCTGCCGTGCGCCAGCGCGAATCTACCGCAGGTTCCAATTTTCGGCTCAGGTTAATTCTGAGCCAAAGTGGTCAATTTTGAACAGACGTAGGTTCTTGGGCTGCGTAGATTTTTATGATTACGACCGCTGATTATGACCGCGGCGGGCAGTTGTATAACTTCAAATCGGTCACCAGGGCGCAATGGGCTGTATTGCCCTGCGCCACAAATGCCGCTCCATGTCGAGCACAAGCCAGCATCTAACTATTTGGAGGAGACGGCCATGGGTTCCCCCCTTGTGTTATGCATCGACGACCTTCCCCAAGTCCTGGAGATTCGGAAAAGCACTCTGGAGTCTCATGGTTATTGCGTCAAGACCGCGTCCAGCGGCCACACCGCAATCAAGTTATTGGAAGACGCGCCGGTGGCTGCGGTTCTCCTCGAGTACAAACAGGAGGGCATGGACGCGGAAGCCGTAGCCTGGCATATCAAGCAGCGGTTTCCGAACCTGCCAATCATCCTGCTTTCGGCATACTCCGAGATGCCGGAGCGGATCCTGTGGCTGGTGGATGAATATGTGATGAAGAGCGAACTGCCGGACCGGCTGGTGCCTATCATCGAGCGGGCGCACCGGGAACGAGCGCACCGGCGCGTACTACGTTCCGACGAAACAGGCTCGGACGAAACGCGCCAGCGAAACAGGGCGGCAGCGTAACAGCTTGTGAGTGCGCGTCTTTACGCTCTTCTCTGCTTTGGGCTTGATGAGTGGACCTCGCGTCTTACGATTTCTCCGAAAAGTGAGCAGTTTTGAACAGACACCCATAATTCATGGTTCTACCGTCATCCCGTCGAGGAATGTGAAGGAACAGATGCGGCCCCCGTCGTCGTCTGCCTGCTTCCTCCCTGGTGGCGCGGCTCATGGGAATGGGCTGCGCCACTTACTTTCATAGGAGGGATGTCGCATGATCAACAAATCACCGTCTGCCGTCCCCTCGCTCGATTCAGACCTGCACCCTAAAGAACCAAGGAAACCCGAACTTCTAATCACCAGACCCAAGGCTACGTTCCAGTGGCCGCCGGATTGTGTGTGGCCGTTCACGGACTACGAACGGGACAACAAGACGTAGCCGTTGATAAAATCAGAGCCATGGAAGCGGCGTCGTTAGAGCGACAGTCGAGGAACTACGCTCGCGCGTCACGCGCTGCGCGTCTGATCCAGCTCGTGCTGCTCGCGATGGGGGCAGCTTTTTGTTCTGGGCTTTGTTCTGAACTTTGTTCTGAATCCGCGCTTTGGGCGCAAACGTCCGATTCCCAAACGGGCGACGGGAACACATCATGGACGGTGACAAGCGAGTCGCAAAGCGACAACGCAAATCCCACCCGCACCACCGAAAGCCACACCCAGAGCGGCAATCGCACACTGGATAAGCAATCGTTGCGGCGCCGCGGTTCCGATGGACAGTTCGAGCCTTACCAGGATATCGAGAAGGAAACGCTACAAGTGGACGCGGCCACTGTGCGAACCACCACACGGACGTTTGGCCGAGATGCCGACGGGGCGAAAACGTTAGTGCAGGTGACAGAAGAAGAAAAGCACATTCTGCCGGGAGGTGACTCGAACGTGATACGAACCACCTCGAATCCCGATGCCAACGGCGGGCTCCAGGTGGTGCAGCGCCAAATCGAAGAGACAAAAAAGATCAGCAAGGATGTGGAGGAAACGAAGACCACCACCATGCTCGCAAATATCAACGGTGGCCTGGCTCCAGCTATGAAAGTGCTGGAGCGTCGTGAGCGTGGTGCGAACGCCACCGAGGAATCTCAAAAAACCACGCTGCTTCCGGATAGCGCCGGAAAGTGGCAGGTAGGTGAATTACGGCAGGCGACTACCCGGCAAGACGGCAACAGCCGCAGCACGGAAGAGCGAGTCTCCCGCCCCGACGCTGACGGGAAGTTGGGCGAAATTTCTCGCACGGTCAGGAAGGAACTGGACGCCGCTCCCGGAGAAAAGCGAAACACCGTGGAAACCTATTCCGTCGATGTTCCCGGATCCGCTCGGGAGGGCGGCCTGCACCTGGTTGAGCGTGCGACTATCGCTCAACGCACTACCTCAACGGGTCAGCAAACCACCGAAAAGCGATTGGAGCAGCCAACGCCGGGCGATCCGAGTTCCGGTCTGCGAGTGACCACGCTAACCACCGACACGGTGCAACCCGGTGCTTCCGGAGCACAAGCTACGCAAACTATTCAAATGCGCGATGCGAACGGCGACTTTGGAGTCGTTTCCGTGGACATCGCAAAATCCGACAATATCCACGCTATTCAGGTTCGGATTGCGCCTTCTGAAAAGCCGGAGAAAGCCGCCGCTGCACAGAAGATCCAGTGATTCGTTTCCTGCTTTCGCCTCGCGCAGCTCTCGCGAATCGTCCTGCTTCGTAAGTCATGCGGCAGCAAGTCTGTGCGGTATGTCTCTGCGTCGTACATGCGCCACCGGTTTTTCCTGCAGGAGTAGTTCTGTGGCCTGCACACGCCGCTCTGCGTGGAACCATCGTTGAACCACGTTGTCGTTCAGGAAGTTGGCCAGGGCCAAGAGGCTCATCCCTTGATGGTGGGCCATCCAGCATCGCACCAACTGGTGACTGTTCTGCCAGAATCTGCGGCGAACCGAGCTAAAGTCTGCGGATTCGTAGAAGCCGTGGCTCCCCATCCAGCCCAGGTCCGCCATTCTGTGCAGATTGCGCACCGCTTCCACTGAATCCGTATCCAATGCCAAGAACGTCGAGTAAGGCGAGATCACCAATGCGCTCACCTGTTTGTGCAGGGCCAGATGCGGAAGCCCGAAAGCGTAGTACTGGTAGTTGCCCGCATCATCCAGCTTGAAGAAAGCGGATTCGGAAATGCCCCAGGGAACGCCTCTGCGCGCGGCGTATGTCTGTTGCGAACGTACCGCGGCGACCCGCGAGCGTTCCAATAGCGTATTGGGGTAGGAACGCATCCAGAGCGAAGGCATTAAGTATTCGAACAACGTCCCAGTCCAGGAGAGCAGGACAGGCCGTCCGCCATCCAGGGTGTGAGCCCGGCCGAGCAGGAACCAGCTCTCCTGCGGGATATCTTCTTTCGCGATAGCCACAAACACAGCGGTACGAGACTCGGTGCCCAGCAGGTCATAGCATGCATCATGAAGATGATGGGTTTCCACGTCGAGGCCTACGGACACAAGCTTGCGACGTTCGTTCAGCAGAGCTTTAAAGTCCATTTCATCGGCGAGCTTCCCCGACAAGTGCGCGATCTTTTGAAGATCGACGATCAAGCGCTGGGTATTTTCCCGCGCACTGATGAGCCGGTCGCGAAGGCGCTTATACAAAGGCGCCTGTTCCAGGGTCGTGGTATGAAGTGCAGATTCGATCTGGCCGATCAGCTGATCGATGAATTGCGGTAACTGCTTGAGCGCGATGCTGTCCATCAGTTTGAGGTTGAGGATGGCGTCATCCTGCAGGTCTGCGAACTCGGGAGAGAACCACGGAGCATATTCATCCACGGTCTGCCGAATGCTGCGCAGCCGCAGTTCGGCTTCTTCGGCAAACCATTTGAGATGCGCGGCTCGTTTCGATTTGGCAATCGTTTCGTGCGTCTGCTTGAAAGCTGTTTCTGGTAGGCCGAGGATCGACTTCAGCCAGTCGCCGGTATTGCGTTGCCGCGCGCAGGCTGAGAGCAACTTTCGCGGAAATGCACGCCCGGCTGACAACACGTGCAGATAATCCAGGAATCCTTCAGATAAACACGATTGCAAAACCGGCTGGTGCAAACGTTCCATGCACCCTTGCCGTAGAGTCCAGAGCGAGGCCAGAAGGTTGCCGCTATCGACCGAAGAAATGAAAAGAGGAGCCATCGGCTCCAGGGTGCGAGTGTCATACCAGTTCAAGACGTGTCCGTGATCCTTGGCGAGACGCGATACAGTGGTTAACGAGCGAAGAGTCTGTTCGGCGAATTCCGGCACCGTGAGATATCCAAATTCGCATGCCACTTGCCGCGCATTGAGCAGAAAACCGATGTTCGTGGGCGATACGCGTGGCGCCACGGCGGCGGGGTGTTCCTGCACGTTGTCCGGGATCAGCCAGTTGTGCTCCGCGGTGCTGTACTCGGCAAAATATCGCCAGGTTTTCAGAGCCGTACGTCGAAGAAAGGCCAGGTTTGCGGGTGAGATGCGATTTCGCGTAGTCGCCGGAGGACGATTGAGCCAATTGGACACCAGTTGACTGCAGGCCCAGAGCGCCAGGATCGGTAACGCAGCCGGGAGCGCCTGCGGCCGCACCATGCTCACAATAAGCCCGAGTACGATCGAAAGAACGGGCATCCAGTTGAGATAAACGTCGACCGGCGCGTACGCCCGAGCATTCAGTTCAGACTCCGCGGCGGTTTCCCATTCCAAAAGCCGGCGTTGCGTAACCAGGCGCCGGACCAGCGCTCGCACCACTGCGTCGATCGCAAGCATGGTCTGGTGGGCGAGGAAGATCAGAGTAAAAAGAAGATTGAGGTTGGCCGTGTAGAGCGCGCTTAGCGCGTCCCGGGCGAGAGTCAGGTCAAGTGTAAAAAGAGCTCGCAGCAGGTTAATGCCAAACTGGACCCAAGCGGGCGTAAATACGATGCAAATTGTGGCCAGTGTCCATTGCCACGCCGGCCTTCCCGGCATGAACCATCCAACTACAAGCAAGAGGAACACCGCTGGTTCCACCAGGCTACGGCGCAAGTTGTCGAAAATTTTCCACCACGAGATGAGCGAGATCGGATTGGCGACGCGGTCTACCGATTCGCCTGGCACGTGAGAAAGCAACCAACCTGCAATTTGCCAATCCCCGCGCAGCCAGCGGTGTTTGCGGCGATTGTGGGCGCTGTAGTGCGAGGGGTAATCTTCAATGATCTCGATGTCGCTGGCCAGTCCTGCACGCGCATAGACTCCTTCGAGCAGATCGTGGCTCAATAGCGAGTTTCTGGGAAAGCGCCCGTCCAGGACGCGATGAATCGTGTCGACTTCGTAGATTCCTTTTCCGGTGAAGCTGCCCTCCCGATACAAATCCTGATAAGCGTCTGACACGGCGCGGGTGTAGATATCGAAACCAGTTTCCCCCGCGTAGATGGCCGCGAGGCGCGAGCGGGCGGTACTTTGCACGCTGACGCCGACCCGCGGCTGCAAAATGCCATATCCGGCAACGACGGTGTTTGTGTGTGGGTCGATAATGGCCTGATTCAGGGGATGCGCCAGCGTTCCGACCATGCGGTGCGCCGTGCCTCGTGGAAGCTCCGTATCAGCATCGAGCGTAATTACAAAACGGACGCGCGGAAGGAGCGACAGGTCGCCAAGTTTTACCGGAAAGCGGTCGTATCGTCCGCGCAGCAACTGGTTGAGGTCAAGCAACTTGCCGCGCTTGCGTTCCCAGCCCATCCACGATTTCTCGCGCGGGTTGTAAATGCGATGCCGATGAAAGAGAAAGAACGATCCCATCGACTGGGCCGCGTATTTTTCGTTTAATTCGTGGATCAAGTCTGAACAGAGCGTGACCAGCGGATTATCTTCCCGAGCGGGCTCATGAGAATCGGGCAGATCGGTGAGCAGCGCGAAATGGACATTCGGATCATGGTTTCCCAGGAATCGCACTTCCAGGTTTTCCACCAATTCCCGCACTTGTTTGTCGCTCAGGAGGAGACTGGGGACTGTGACCATGGTGACGCAGCCATCAGGAATGCCTTCCGAGAAATCGAGTTTCGGGAGAATTTCGGGCGGCAGCAGCGAAGTGACCAAGTAATTCATCAGCTGAACCGCGCTCTGTGAACTCGGCAGAATCAGGATCAGCATCGAGAACAAAATGAATGGAAGTGCATAGTCGGAGTCGGTGAGGAATACCACCGCCATCGACATGATGGCCAGCGTCAGAAGCTGGATGCCCAGCAGATAACCGACATCGGGATGTTTACGTAGCAAGCTCTGAATTTTCTGGTGGAACGGTGGACGAAAGCCCATTCTCCGATGGAGAAGCGGTGCGCCCTCGTCGATGAGGTAATAACCGACATGCGATTCCCGCAGAGCGATGCGCGGTTCGTCGCCTGTACGCTGACTGGCCTGCCCGGCCAAAGCCACTGCGGCCTTCGCAACTTCCGATTCTTCAAAATCGGAGTGCTCTGCGATGTTCGACACCCGGTTCCGGTAGAGATCGCGGCTTTCGAAATCCATTCGTCCGTAGGCGTCGGCCGGGTCCTGCCGCAATACGCGATCGACCATCATGAGCGGCTCGAGGGCGGTCTTCCAGGTCGTTTGTCCAGTCTCTCGCAGGCTGCGCAGGCACACGCCTAAACCCTGCGAGGAATCAGTGGGATCGTTTAGAAGGCGCTGGCCGCGCACCGCAATTCGTTCCAGAAGAACCAGTTTAAGAGCGGCGACCATCGTCCAAAGCTCGCGCACTTGCAAGGCTGTGGTCTGCTGGAACACTTCCAGGAACAAAGTGAGATCCCGTTCGCTGAACTCATCGGACGCGGCGTCCAGAAATCCCTCTGCGAGAGCCAGCACTCGCGGGACAGTCTCGCCCTTCGGGGTGCGAACATGCGGAATCGTTCCTCGGGGTTTGAGCGTTTCGACGACAGTTTGGAGTTCGGTGTACAGCAGGCGGTCATTGTCGTAGAGCCAACGGAAATCGTCGGAAATTGGCGAATCTGGGACAGGCAACTCTAGAGCGGCAAATATCGGCTTCAAGTCATGCACGAGCGCGTGGCAACGCTCAGTAAATGTTCGCGACGAAGGATTGTTTGGCAGCCACACTAAAGAGCGCGCGAGCTCTTCGGCCCGCTGACTTATGACCTGAGGGTCCTGGGCGGAATGGATGCGCTCGGGCAGCCGTTCCGCCTCGGCGCTGATCGTTTCTAAATGTGTATTCGCAGGCATTGAGTATGTAAATTTCTTTCGAATCCCTATCGATAGCTGGCGGCTTGCATTTCAAACATTTCTGCGTAGCGCCCGCCAAGATTCAATAACCTTTCATGGTTACCGTCTTCGGCAATCTTTCCGCGTTGCAAGACAATGATGCGATCGGCCATGCGCACCGTGGAAAATCTGTGCGAGATGAAGAGGGCTGTCTTTCCCGCGGTAAGCTCGGCGAAGCGATGAAACACTTCGAATTCGCTGCGCGCATCAAGCGCGGCGGTGGGCTCATCCAGAATTAAAACTTGCGCATCCCGCAGGTAGGCGCGCGCGAGCGCCACTTTCTGCCATTCCCCACCCGACAGGTCGACGCCGCGATCGAAGCGCCGGCCTAACATTTGCTCGTAGTCACGAGGCAGTCTTGCGATGACTTCGTTGGCCATGCTCTTATACGCCGCGTCTCGCAGCAGGGGCAGGTTATTGAGTTCGTCGATCCTACCCACAGCGATGTTTTCCCGCGCCGTCATTTCATAGCGCATGAAATCCTGGAAAATCACGCCAATTTCGCGGTAGAGATCCTCCAGGCTGTACTCCCGCAGATCGACTCCATCTAATAAAACTTGGCCTTCGACCGGATCGTAAAGCCGCGTCATCAGCTTCACCAGCGTGGTCTTGCCTTCGCCGTTTTCCCCGATCAGCGCAACCCGCTCCCCGGCCCGGAGATGAAAATCCAGGCCACTCAGCACGAGCCGCGAAGCTCCCGGATAGCGGAACGAAACATTGCGAAATTCGAACCCACGCACGATGGGGCGAGGAGCTGGCAATGCGTTGGGCTTGGAACAGATCGTGGGCCGCATTTCAAAAAACGCAAGCAGGTCGGTGAGGAACAAGGCCTGATCCGCGATGCTGGAAAGTGTCGAGAAAACCTGCTGGATATTGCTGCTGGCCTGCATAATGGCCCCGGTCAGGAAAATCATCTTGCCGATGGTCAGGGATCCGGTTGCCGTCCGCCAGATCACATATACATACGCCGAGTAATAACCGGCAGTGCCGATCATGGACAAAAAAGATCCGGCAATCAGCCGGCGGCGAGCCAGATCAACATTTTCGTGATAGAGCTGATCCGAAAGACGCGTGAAGCGTGCGATGAGGAAATCCTTGAGCCCAAAGAGCTTGAGTTCTTTGGCCGCTTCCCGGCTTCCGCCCAGCACGCGCAGGTAGTCGAGTTCCCGACGGACCGGAGTTTGGCGGAAGTTTCGCGCGTACCCCAGAAATGCGAAATGGCTTTCGCCCAGAAATGCCGGGAGGATACCTACAATCAGCAACAGCAAAAGCCAGGGGGAGAACAGAAGAATGGAAACCGACAGGGACCCAGCCGTGATTACCTGCTGCACCAATCGCCCGATGGACTGAATCATTCCCAGCCGGTCGGTGGCCTGCACCCGCGCCCGTTCCAGCCGGTCATAGAAAACTGGATCTTCATACGCGATCAGATCCAGTTCCGCGGCGTGCTTCATCACCCGAATGCTGATGTGGCGGGTGTATTTATCCGCCAGCAGGGCATCGAGATAGTCGATGGTTCGGCCGAGGATGCCGCCGAAAATGGCGATGGCGAATTCTGCCGCAACCAGCCACCAGAATTGGCGGGCCACGGGCTGATGACCGGAAACAGCATGAACAATGCCGTCAACGATCAGTTTTGTGATCCACAGAGCGGCCAGGGGCAGGAGGGAGCTGATCAGCCGGAAAAACAGCCCCAGGGATACGACGAGCGGGCCTGACTCCCAGACGATCCCGAGGACCGGGGGTACGTTGCGGAGCGCGACGAGGCGATCCCGCCACCCTCTCCAGAAATCTTCCCCATCAGGCATTTTTCGAGTCCCTTGAATAATGAGCCCATCTAGGATGCCGAAACCACTTCAGGCGTACGCCAGAATAGGAAAATGGAGCAGTATATTCTTGCTTGCCCGGCCCCTTATCCTAAAAAATCGCTCGTTACACGTCGAATTCCTTTTTGAGAATCGACGAGGCTCCGCCCTCGACGGCATCTACAAGGCTGGCTATGTCGTGCTGAATGTGTGGCTTGCAAGAGATTGTAACCTAAGGAGCGCAAGCCTGGCCGCTAAGAAATTGATCGGAACGATTCGATTGGCCCATGAGGGTCACGGGCGGAAAGGAAGTATCTTCACTATTGCATGCAAAAATGTCAGGGAAATTCCATGACGACGGGTCTCGCCGACGCTCGGATCTAGTACTTTTTGAAGCCGGCCCGCTGCATCCCGCGGCGAGCCGACTCGTTTTTCATGAAAGTTTCCCAGACGAATCCCGTCCTCAGATTCTCGGCCATCAGTAAGGTGATGCCGGTATCGATTCCGATCACGTCGCTGTCATACCACTTGGTGAGAGGGTTAAAGGCGTTCACGAATCCGTACTTGCTCCAGGCCGAGGGGTAGCGGTCTTTGATGGTCCGCAAAACGCGTAGCACTGGTTGCGGCAGGAATGGCAAGGAACCAGCGGACGCGCTGGGGACAATCGTGCCATCGATCGGTCCGACAGCCGGGGGTCCGCCCCAAATCACGTAACCGTTGGGGGAATCCGAGGCGGTGATCCCCCATAAATCCTCGCTGTAGTCTGGAAACTGCTTGGCCAATTCAAGGCAGAAGCGGCGATGAACCTCGGTCGCGGTGACCGAATTCTGGAAGTAATCCGCATATTTGTCGCGTTTGCCCCGGAAGTCAAACCAGGCTTGGGAATACTGATGCACAAATAGCGGCGCAAACGAACCGATATAGCGCAAACCGTCATATTCGAACGTCAGACGCTTCCAGGCCGTCCAGGTTTCCTGGCGCAGCGGATGGGAAGTGGAACCCAGACCCAGCAGGTACATCATCATCAATTCGCTGTAGTTATCCCAACGATAGGGCAGGAAACCCGTCTCCGGCGTCCAACCATGAGGCAGCAGAGCGGTATCTTCCGACAACCACGTCCACTCTACACGGTCGAAAATGGCATCTGCCAGTCCTTGGACTTCCGCAACCGGAAAGTACTCGCGGCAAGCCAAAACTCCGCACAGCAGGATCGTAGTGTCGACCGAAGAAACTTCGGCATCCCAAACGCGTTCGCCGGTATTGATGTTGGCCCAGTGGTAGAAGAATCCGCGATGATTCGGCAGTTTCGCCCAAAAGCACTCCAGCGCAGCCAGCACCCGCTCCTGCGCCGCAGTGCGCGTGACAAATCCGCGTTTCTCGCCAATGCATAGCGCGGTCAATCCGAAACCGGTGGCGGCAATGCTGCCGACAATTCCGCTATCATTGACCTGAACGTTACATCTGTCTTTTACCAGGCCTGTCTTTGGATTGGCCTGCTCCCAAAAATATTGAAAATTGCTCTTCTCGATTTCGTCCAGCAACTGGTCGTCCTGAGGGGAAATCGAGTCCGGACCGGTCGCAGTGGCTGGCACACCGCTTGCCTGGGTGGGTTGGGAAAATGCAAAGCCGGCGAATGGCAGGCAACTCCCTATGGCTAGAATTTGCCTAACAAAATCGCGCCGTGACCCTTTGGAATGCATTCCTTTCATTGTTTCACGTAAAGCGCCTGGATATCGTGAAAGAGCCGAAAGCAAAGCGCGCGCCGAAAGAACGCACGACAGGCGATGCGCCCGAATGCCCATGTAAGATGCCGTTCAGGTGTCCCCTCTCGTAAGATATTCGAAGACTATTGGATGAGAGTAGCGACAAAAAGTTCGCTTTGGATCCTGCTGGCGATGGTTGCCGGGCTGGCTTTCGTAGGCTTATATTTCCGGCGCCAGCACTTGAAGCCGGTCACCATCACAGGTGCAATCACCGTGCAGGATGCCGATCCCAGAAAACAATTGCCTCTTGCCGGAGTGGAGGTCAGTCTCGCGAAAAAAGCGGGTGAGAACAATGCGGGGAACACTCCTGCGAAATCCGACTCCAACGGATTTTTCAGCCTGAAACTGCCCAAAGGCCTGCGACGAGGTCAACCGGTGACGCTGCTGTTTCGCCACCCCGACTACCATCCTCTGGACCTTCAGGAGTTCGCGGGTGACAAACTCTATATCGTTCACTTGGTTCCATTGTCGAGGAATGCCGATGCCTCACATCGGCCCGCGATCACTGTGGGAAACGTTCGGGTTCGATACTCGATTCAGTCCATGCGAACGGTAGACGTAGGCAGCGCGGTGAAAACGTTTCAAGTCGAGAATGTCGGGAACATTCCGTGCAAGGGGCGATCTCCCTGCTCGCCCGATGGCAAATGGAAAGCTACAATCAGTTCCGCCGCGTTGGACGCGGGTCCGGGCAACGAATTTCAAAATGCCCGGGTCTCGTGCATTGCAGGCCCCTGCCCTTTTACGAAAATCGAGTCCGACGATTTTTCCAAGAATAGCCAGAAGATAGCGGTATCCGCACGGGACTGGTCTGATCCGACGACCTTCCTGGTGGAAGCCGAAGTGGTGCACACCATGCAGAGTCCGATCGAACATCAATCCTATCCCGTTATTTTTGGGGCGGCACTTAGCTTCACTCTGCCGACGGAGGCTGAGGGGGTCAGCCTGGAGGCCGATGTAGCGGGAGAAACCATTATCTTCCCGCTCGGGCCTGATCTCTTCTTGAGCTGGGCGAATTGCAATGCCAAAGTGAACCGAGACCGAAACAGCGTCTACCGGTGTGAACTGAAGCCTGGCTACCGATTTCAGTGAGAGTCACAAATAGCCCTAAGTCGAATTGTAGGCTGCAACCCACCCGGCGGATTCGGCAGAGTGCGGCACCAAACTTACGAACGAACCTTCAAACGACACTCTGTCGCCACAGGAGTATGATTATCGCGTTTCCGCACCGACTGATCGTCGCGGTTCAACCGGCCCATTAGAAAAGCCACCCGCAGAAGGGATACTATGCGCCCACTTCCCGTTCTCTGCCGATCTGCACTCTTGCTCTTCTTACGAGGCTCTACTATTTTCTTTCTAATCCTTCTGGCCACTTCATTAGTCCCCGTCCTAAGTGCACAGAGTATGCCGTTCAACGGCCCCCGGGACTATGTTGTGGGATCGTACCCGGAATCAGTTGTTGTCGGAGATTTCAACGGCGACGGACGCCCCGACATCGCTACCGCGAATCAGCAATCGAATAACATCTCCGTTCTGGTGCAGAACAGTGACGGCTCGTTCCAGGCGGCGGTCAACTACGCGGTCGGCAACGGACCAGTCTCGCTGCAGGTCGGCGATGTCAACGGTGACGGCAAATTGGATCTCGTGGTGATCAACCTAGCCGATAGTACCCTCGCTGTCTTGCTCGGCAATGGCAACGGTACGTTTCAGGCCGAAAAGTTGACGATACTTCCCGTACCTCCGACCCCCACCGGCGTTATGGCGGTCGGAGATTTCAACGGCGATGGCAAGGCTGATGTTGCCATTGCTGAGCCTTTGCCGCAAGTTGGCGCATACGCAGTGGCGGTGATGCTGAGCAACGGCGACGGCACCTTTCAGGCTGCCGTGACCTACCCGATAAATGGAGGACCGAGCGGGTTGGCTGCTGCTGACTTCAACAATGACGGGAAATTGGACCTGGCGAGTGTCGGCAGCGAGGGCGGGGGCGTTTCCGTGCTGCTCGGCAATGGCAACGGTACCTTCCAAGCTGCCATCAATACGACCGTCAACAGTCTTACACCGACACCGTTGGTGGTTGCGGACTTCAACCAGGATGGCAACCTGGACATCGCGACTGCAACACTTACCGATTACGGTGCCACCCTCACTCTGCTGCTGGGAAATGGTGACGGAACTTTTCAGGTCCAGGTCGATGGTCCCCCGGCGGCCCTGCCGCTTGCCGCAGGCGATTTGAATGGGGATGGCAAGCCGGACCTGATCGCGACCGCTCCGACTCTAACAATCGGTATCGTAAGCTTCCTGAATAATGGGGATGGGACGTTCTCCCCTTCACAGTTCCTGTTCGTGGCAAATGATCAGACGAACATTACTCCGACCCCGATCGCTCTGTCCGATTTGAACGGCGACGGGAAACTCGACTTGGTCGCGGCATTATCGGGCACACGCCTCGACTCTCCAAGCCTCCCGGACATTGTTTCCGTTCTGCATGGTGACGGAGATGGAACTCTTGCGACTTTTCCTTCCTACGCCTTGACCGAGACTGGAGCCTCTAACTCAAGTTACCTGGGCGGTCTGGTGGCCGCGGACTTCAATGGTGACGGCAAGGTGGACTTGGCCGCAGGCATGACGTTGGTCACTGAGGGTGTAACGTATACGCTGCAGCTTGGCTTGCTTCTCAATGATGGTGCAGGTTTCTCGCCGCCGGCGGCGCCCACAAACCTCGGAGGAGGGCAACCGCAATCATACGTGGCCGCAGGCGACTTTAATGGCAGCCAGACGGATTTGGCTCTTTCGACCGGCCCGGATTCGGCCGAAATTTCAATCTTGCTGGGCAATGGCAACGGCACATTTCAGCCCGTTGTGCAGTATGGCGCAGGAGTAAGTGGACCGATTGCGGTGGGGGATTTTAACGGCGATGGAAAGCTGGACGTGATTGGCGTTGCTCCCGACACATCGCCCGATGTCTCTGTACTGCTTGGCAACGGGGATGGAACATTCGGTTTCCCCGTGAACTCTCCCGCGAGCGGTTATGTGCGCGCGCTGGCGGTTGCAGATTTTAACCGCGACGGGAAGTTGGATGCAGCGGTTCTGGCGGTGAACACCTCCACACAGCTTGTGATACTTTTTGGAAACGGCGACGGAACCTTTTCACTCGGCCAAACCTATAATGTTGGATTCAGCCCCACCTGCATCGCTTCCGCCGACATAAACGGCGATGGCATCCCCGATCTTATTGTTGGAAATTCGGACGGCCTTGATCCTGTTCACGGTGTCTCTACCCCATCCTCAGTCGTCGTTCTTATCGGAAATGGTGACGGTACATTTAAGAGCCCCACGACCACGGTCGCAGGCGCCGGGATTGTATCGATTGCGGTTGCTGACTTCAATCTCGACGGGAAAGCCGATGTGGTGATTAGTAATTCCGAATGGAACGACGTTTCTTTGCTGCTGGGAAATGGAGATGGCACTTTCCAGGCTCCGATGCAGTTTTATCTGGGCACTGACAACATTGGTTCTTACACGTTTCCTTCCGGCGCCTTGGCGGTCGCCGATTTTGATGGAAACGGAAGCCCTGATGTGGCGGTGGCCAGCACGACAAGCATAACCGTTCTGCTCAACGGAGGGAGTGGCGGCCCGGCCGCGTTGCTGTCGCCCGGCGCGTTAGGATTCGGAAACCAGGCCGCCGGCCAGACAAGTCCACCGCAAACCGCGACCTTGAGCTATATGGCCTCCACGGCTCTGACGATCGCGAGCGTAACAATCGTCGGGCCACAAAATGGAGACTACCAGCAGAGCAATACCTGTGGCACGAGCCTGGCTGCGGGAGCAAATTGCACAATCACTGTCACGTTTACTCCCCAAGCCGTAGGAGTGCGCACGGCACTTATTCAGATCACTGACAATGCAATCAACTCGCCTCAAACCATAGCGTTGACAGGTACCGGCGCGGGCTTGGGTTTATCGGTCCCTTCCGGAGGTTCCAGTTCGGCGACGGTCGCGGCTGGCCAGACTGCAACCTACACTCTCGCGATCGGCGGTGTGGGAGTCAGTGGGACGGCTTCGTTCAGTTGTACTGGCGCGCCCCGAGGCGCGAGTTGCTCCCCGCCGGCCACCGTGAACGTGAGCGCCACTTCGGCGTCGACATTCACCGTTACCGTAACCACAACGTCACGGACACTCGCGGCCGCGCGTTCGGGTGGGCGGATTTCACCGGGGTGGTGGGCGATCGCCATGTTTGGCTTCGTAATCCTGCCCACGACTGCGCGAAGAAAGTGCCGTTCGTTGCGACTGCTACCGCTGGTGTTCCTTTTCATGTGCTCCTGCGGAGGCAGCAATTCCGGCGGGTCCCAAACGAACCCGAACGGCACGCCGGCTGGAAGCTACACTCTCACCCTGAACGCGAACTCGGGCGCGACGAGTCAATCGATGCCTCTCACGTTGAACGTCCAATGAGGCGTTGTCAGACACTATTAAATTGAGATCCTCACTTCCACACGGATGATAAATCAGGCCGGTCATCGGGGAAGCGGGGATTTGGTCTACTTCCTAGGTATGTCGCCAACGCTTAGCACGGTTTCTGCGAGAGACTCATGTGCCCCCGCACCATCGTCTACCCGATGGGTATAAAACAGGTAGATTTCCCCACCCTCCCTGAGCGCGGATACATTACCAATAGATACCGAGGGATCGCTAACAATCGGATTAAGCAAAGAACGCGCGAAGTGAAGACCATCAGTGGAAAAAGCGACTCCAACTGCATCATGTGCGTGCAGACGGATGTCGTCAACATAGTATCCACCCGTATAAAACAGAATGTATCGGTTGTTGATTTGTAATACCGTTCCGCCCTCGGTTCCTGCGCTCTCCCATTGTTCCACGGAGTCGGGGAGCGCAACGCCTTCTATCGTCCAAGGCCCGAGTAGTGAGAAGGACGTAGCGACGACGGTCGGGCCGTAGTCGTTTTGTTGAGTACTTTCAGCGTACATAAAGTATCGTCCATCGTGATGCGACACGCTGGTCACGTACCCGAAATTGGGAATGAGTTCACTAACTCTGCGCCACGGCCCCAGTGGCTGGTCGGCTGCAGCCAATCCGATGCTCCAGCCTGTTTCACTTTCCCCGCTGTACAGCATGTAAAAGGTGTTTCCCTCCTGAACAACGGTCGGGCAGGCTACGGACCGGCTGTCGAACGTTTCGGAGTCTGGTTCAAGGATTGAAGTTGGGTATTGTGTCCACGGCCCAGTTGGGGATGCAGACGAAGAGACTTCGATGTGGTAGTGGCCATTCCAAGCGTGGTAATACCAGTAATATAGTCCATCACTGGAACTGCGGATTGTGCTCCCGTTCTCATGCAATATGTCGTGGCTTGCTCCACACCCGCACAAAAGTATCAGTAGACCTAAAAGCGGTTTGATAGGCTTCAGTTTCATGATTGGGGGCGCCGCTTGCCCCGTGACCGAGCTAAAGGCATAAACAGGCGATCCGGCAGGCCGCGGGAAAAGCACCCGGCATTCCATATACTCCTCCACTAAGTTTGGACTTTCTCCGGACCGGAAATTGCCACACAGTTTACGCCCGTGTCGCAGCTGATGGGTCAGTTGACGTAATCAGATGGGATGAGAAGGCGGGTCTCCGGCGGGATGCTGTGCGCTCCCCAGTTATCGACGCGCTCGAAGCGCAAGAGATGAAGGAGACCGGCAATGAAGAAGGTTAGCACTGCGGTTCTCGGTGGCGGGGCCGGGAGAAAAACTGATCGCTTTTCAACGCCGTTTTCCACGACGGAAATTTTCTCTGCGGGGACAGTCCGATTCTGAATCAGAAAAACTTTGAATACCGGGGTCAGCACGACACGCGGTCTGCGCAGGCAAAAAGAGAGACGCTCAGGGTTGCCTCCAACTCACGATGCAACACTTTCGCCCTGTTTTCTGCTAGAACCGGTGGGCGTACCGCGCTCCGAATCTTTAGCGCAGCTTAGACGGGTAAAGAAGCCCGGCGTTCTTGGCAAAATGACCCGTAGGCCAGCTCTAGACCTTGGCGCAATGATACCGACGGTTGCCAGCCTAAGCGCCTTAACTGCGAGACGTCCAGTAGCTTCTGCGGTGTACCGTCAGGTTTGCTTGTGTCCCAGCCAATAGTGCCGCTGAACCCAATTATGTCCGCGATCATCGCCGCCAGTTCGCGAATGCTCACATCTTCTCCCCAGCCAACGTTGATGAGGGGCGGATCGTGCTCGTTACTTGCTATTGGTACAAATTGCTCGTCTGGTAGGTTGATGAGAAATAGGCATGCGTCAGCCATGTCTTCGCTGTACAAGAACTCGCGCCGGGGTGTTCCCGTGCCCCACAAAGTGACGGGGCTGTCGCCATGTTCGTGGGCCTCGGCGATCTTGCGGATGAGCGCCGGAATAACGTGGGAATTGTTCAGGTCGTAGTTATCGCACGGGCCGTAAAGATTGGTGGGCATCGCGGCCAGATACCGAGTCCCATACTGCCTGTTATAGGACCAGCACATCTCAACCCCCGCGATCTTGGCTACCGCATACGGTCGGTTGGTCGGCTCCAGTGGTCCGGAAAGCAAGTACTCCTCTTTGATCGGCTGGGGTGCAAGCCTGGGATAGATGCAGCTAGACCCCAGGAAAAGAAGCCGTCTCACACCCGCGGCATAAGAGTGCTGGATGACGTTGCACTGAATTGCAAGATTCTCGCGGACGAAGTCCGCAGGGTATGTGCTATTGGCGAGGATACCACCAACTTTAGCGGCAGCTAAAAACACGTATTCGGGTTGCTCCGAAGCGAAGAACCGAGCAACATCAGTTCCAACGGTCAGGTCGAGTTCGGCATGAGTACGCAGAATGAGGTTGCGATATCCGTTCTTTTTCAGGGTTCGCACGAGCGCCGAACCGACTAATCCCCGATGACCGGCGACATAAATCCTGGCTGACGTCGATATCATCTGGCTCGAGGAATTCATGTCGATATTTCCATTTGCAATTTAACGTATCGCCGATCCCGCCTCGGCTTGCAGGTTGGCAGATACGGAATTACGCCACTGGTGCCAGGCGCCGAATTTGCCTTCCAGAATTCGGAAACCTTCTCCGGTCGGCTTTAGGCCAACGGATTCCATGTCAGCATCCACCATGATACGAACGAGCTCTCGGAACTTGATCTTCGTCTCCCAGTTGACTTTCGCGCGAGCCTTGCTGGCATCTGCTCTAAGGATATCTACTTCGGCGGGTCGTATGTAGCGCGGGTCGCTTTCGACAAACTCTCGCCAATCGAGACCCACATAGCCGAACGCTTCTGCCGCGAATTCCTCGATGTTGTGGGATTCGCCTGTGCCCAGCACAAAGTCCTCTGCGGTTTCCTGCTGCAAGATGCGCCACATACCTTCCACATATTCAGGCGCGTATCCCCAATCACGTGATGCCTTCAGGTTTCCTAGATACAATTTATCCTGCCGGCCCGCCAGAATATGTGCCACGGCGCGCGTGATCTTGCGGGTCACGAATGTTTCGCCACGCCGAGGGCTCTCGTGGTTAAACAGAATCCCGTTGCAGGCGTACAGACCGTAGGCCTCGCGGTAATTGACGGCCATCCAGTAGCCGTACACCTTGGCTGCGCCATACGGACTACGGGGATGGAACTTAGTCTCCTCGTTCTGCGGTGGCGGAGCTGCTCCAAACATTTCGGAGGAACTCGCCTGATAGAAACGAGCTTTGATCCCAGTTCGCCGAATCGCATCCAGAATGCGCGTTGTCCCCAGCCCCGTCGTCTGACCGGTATATTCGGGACTGTCAAAACTCACCATCACGTGGCTCTGCGCCGCCAAGTGGTACACCTCGTCTGGCTGGATGCTGTATATGAGGTGGCTGAGTTCCCCGGCAGCGACCAAATCGCCATAGTGCAGAAACATCCGCGCGCTGGGTGTGTGCGGATCTACATAGATATGGTCCAGTCTCTGGGTGTTAAAGGTGCTGGCCCGCCGAATGATGCCGTGGACTTCATACCCCTTCGACAGCAACAATTCGGCAAGATAGGAACCATCCTGCCCGGTAATGCCCGTGATCAAAGCTTTCTTCATGTGGCCACTTTCTGGAAATGTCAGGTCCGACCTTGTTCGGGTTCCGCCAAAGGGGCTGTCGTACAAGCCCAGCGTAGAAATCGAAGGCTTAACCCACACCTATAAACGAGCGGGAACCGTCAGGAAGATCCGTTAGAGTGGGGTGGAAGGGGATGACGGCGTACTCCGGCGAGCTGAAGGCTAATCGCCACCAAGAAAGCCGAGTTGTTCACTAAGTAACGTTTCCACAGGCGACGCGGCTCTTGACAGAGCCGGTGAGCCCATTGCAATCCAGCGTTTTTGATCCACCTCGGAGCATCTTTCACGTGGCCGGTATGAATATCGAAAGCCGCGCCCACTCCTACCATGATCTTGCCGGGAAGCCGCTGGAAATTCTCAGCCATAAACTTCTCCTGCTTCGGGGTGCTTAGGCCAACCCAAATGATATCGGGGGGCGCGGCTTCCAACTGCCTTTGAAGTGCAAGCTGCTCGCAGGGCTCGAGCGGCCGAAAAGGGGGAGTAAAGGTCCCCACTACTGTGATACCCGGAAACCTGCGCCGCAAGCCTTCCGCGAGCTCGTCGGCAATTCCTGGTTTCCCGCCATAGAGGAAATGACGGATTCCGGTCCCAGCAGATCGTCGGCAGACCTCTAGCATCAGGTCGGGACCGAAAACTCGTTTCATCCCGGGGTTTCCCTGTATGCGTCCAACCCAAACCGTTGGCATGCCATCGGGGGTTACGAGCAGAGCTTGGTTGAGAATGTCCCGGAACTCGGGATCACGTTGCGCCTCCATCACGCCGTGTACGCTGGTGACACAAACATATCCCTTCACTCTTTCGCGAACCGCGTCTTCGATAATTCTGACCGCACTGGGAAAGTCGATTGCGTGCACGCCAACCCCAAGCACGTTGGCGCGGTTCTCACTCGGCGTTGCAAGTCGCGTGAGGGCTAGAGATGCGTCCGGCGTCGCGTAATTCATTTTTGAATCTATCGGTGGGTAGCGATCAAGCTCCGCACTCTGCTGACATTCTGCTTCGCTGGCACTTACCCGGATGCTGCCTGTCTCGACCTCGGCTTTTGATATGCTTTCAACATCGACACTCCCGTCAGAGCTCTGATAACCGGAATGTTCTCACAGCGATCCAGCAACTCTCTCAGAAACGACACCTTGCTCTCCCACGAATCTGTTTGTGCCGCAGCTCGTTCGAATTGCGGAGAGGCATAACTCGTTCCCAGGAGCTTCATGCCCGCTGAAACGAAAGATCGATCCACTCGGACGACGAAAACACTCTCGTAACAGAGTACTTCCTGTGCGGTGGACGAACGTAAGGTAACAGCGGGATTTTTCTTCCGTGAAACCGTGTCCCGATCTGTGCTCCGTGGTTCTCAAAGGGAAACCAAACGTGGGGCACAGATAGCACTATGATTCCACCTGGACTGCAGACTCGAAACCATTTCGAGCACGCTCGCGTCGAGGTCAGGGACGTGCTCAAGGACCTCAAAGGAGGTTATGAATGGAAAGAACTCACTTGGGAACTCAATCTTGGCTGCGGACATCAACAGGATTTGGAAGTTCGACTTGCCACTGACGTGAGCACGGAAGTCTTCCAGTCGCGTTTCCTCCAGATCTATGCCGACCACCTCGTCAAAGCTCGGTGCGACAAGTTCAGTAATGAACCCGTTTCCACACCTCACGTCCAAATATCGCCGGCCCTGCGGAACGCGCGGAATCGAGTTAATCCAGCTTAGCGCAAGGGCCGCGAGCTTATTGGCAGTTCGCCAAGCATGACGCGGCGCTGTCCCGCCACACACAGGTGCGTTATGAATTTCCATTGTTGCTGTGCCTGAGCATCGGGAACACCTGCGATCTTACTATCGAAACCATTGCAGGATGTATCCGCCATCCACCGTTTCGCCCCATAATGACTTTGCGTTTCCGCAGCGCCCGCGGAAACTCCGCGACTTGCCTCTTGAATAGTCAGGCAACATAAGAGGCGACCAATGCGCTGGCACAATTCACATGTTGTACTTCAGCTTCGGGAAACAGGAACTGCAGTTTCTTCTTGGTCAGCAGCTCGATGCGCTCAACCTCTTTCATGTAGCCCGGAGAAACACGCAGTGCAAACGGCTTAAAGCGTTCCGGATAAAACTGGTACAGCGGCAACAACGCGTGAGGCTCTATCGGAAAATACAGATTTGGTGTCGTAATAAAATACCCGATCGCAGCGACCCGCCTGATTTCCCTCGCGAATTTCCGCTGATCCTCCCAATTTCCAACGTGTTCGATCACGGCATTGGAAAAGACCCAATCGAATGACTTGTCCGCAAAGGGTAGAAAACGACCGTCGGCGTTAACGATGCGAATGTTACGCGGGCCCCCCGCGTCGTGATGGGGTGGGTTGAGGTTCGCGACGGTCACACTGTCGAACTTTTGATACAACCCGATAAACTCGCCGTTCATTCCCGTCCCGCCACCCACGTCAAGCAGCCTCCCTGTCTGCCGCGCGCTCAGCAGGCTGATGAACTGTTCGGATTTGCGGCTTCTGAAGCGGCGATGGATTGGCTGAACCGAACGGCGAATGATTGCTTTAATTTGCGACACGCGGGACCTCTGATAGTCAAGCTCGGTAACAGAAAACCTGCAACCTTACTATCTGAACCACTGCAGGATGTATCGGTCATCCACGGTTTTTCGACCCATGATGACTTTGCGTTTCCGTAGCGCCCGCGGAATCAAGCGTAGGGCCTGTTTATACCCCACCAAAGATGACCGCTCGTATAGCAGAGTGTATGCCAAGATCTTGAGGTCGTAGATTGCGATGTGAGGAAAGTGCCTGATAAAGTGCTTGAGCAAATCGTTCTTCAGCATCAATAGATATCGATTGCGAACCGAGCCAGCTTTCAGGACCCCGGAGATTTCCGAACGCCGGTCCTTGGGAGTAAAGGTGCGGAAGTGGTGCCCGACCGCGGTAGGAACGTACAGGCATTTCCAGCCGCACAGCTGAGCACGCCACGAAATGTCCAGGTCTTCCTTACCCGCAAAAAAGTCCTCGTCGTAGTACTCGCCGTCGATCTGGATTTCCTCAAGCATTGTCCGCCGCAGGAGCATCGCGGCTCCATCCATGGCAAATGCGAGGGTCGGAACCGCGGCCTGCCCCGTATCCGGCTGGGAGTGGGCATAACACACCTGCCGTCTCTTCTTCTCGATATCGAGCCATGTCATGTCGATAACTTCTGCCGCGTTGCCATTCGGTTCGGCTTTCCGCATGGAGTAAAGCTTTCCGCCAGCGATCCCTACATCCGGTCGATTCCGCATGGCAGTCACCAGTTCTTGAAGAAAGGTCGGGGAGAGAAACGCATCCTGATTCAGCACAAGGACGAAAGTCGAGCGAGCCTGACGAATTATGACGTTGTGCCCACCCCCGAACCCAAGGTTGACCTTTGAGGAGATTATCTTCGTCGAAGGGAAATTCTTTGCAACAAAATCAACGGTTCCGTCCTCCGAAGCATTATCAAGCAGACAGACTTCTGTGGGCGGGTATGTTTGGGAAAAAACGCCATCCAGGCAGCGCTGCAGGAATGCCTTTCCATTAAATGAAACAATGCTAACCGCGACCGAGTCTATCATTTACTGTCGTTCCAAATCGGGCACCATCCGTTTCGCCGTAACCGTTCAGTTCGAATGCTCAGACTTATGCTGCCTCCAGATGTTTCGACTTGCTTCGTGTTTTCCACGCTTCCTGATACCACGACGTAGGGATCACATCGATTACGTGACGCGTGCGAAGTTTCCTCCACTGACGTGACGCGCGCGTGTGAATATTGCAACATTTCCGATAGCCGGCTTGCACCAAATTGTTATGGAATCGTCTCTTGTTCCAATATTTGTCGCGGACTGAAAGCAGTTCTTCTTCGCTGCGAGAACTCCCTGACACCGTTTTTGCGTCCAGATGCCATCGGCAAGCTGCAAATGCACTAGGTACGTGTTGAAACCGGAATCCACGAGTGGCCGCCCGCAGCCAAAATTCATAGTCCATGACGTAGTGAAGAGACTCGTCCAAGTAACCAAGTTCTTTGAAAACCCTGCTGCGAAAAAAGACGTTTGGCTGCGCGATGTAGTTCAGGCCGCATAGCATGATTTCCCAATCGAAGTCGATCTCCTTCTTGGAAATCAAGGTCTTTCCTGCTTCGTCGATAATCAGGTAGTCGCCATAGATGAAATCCACCAGCGGGTTCTCCTCGAAGGCCTTCGAGACTCTTGCAAAGCTATTGGCTTCGTAAAGGTCGTCGGAGTTTAGCCATCCAATGATGTCGCCAGTTGCCATTCGAAAGCCTTTGTTGATGGCGTCGCTCTGCCCGCGATCCGGCTCCGAAATCCAGCGGAGATGCTCCCAGCCGGGAGTTCCCGAAAATCGTTTAAGGATCTCAACGGTTTGGTCCGTCGAGACGCCGTCTACCACAATATGCTCCAAAAAAGGATATCGTTGGCTGCTGACGCTCCGCAAAGTCTCTTCGATGAAGTGCGCCTGATTGAACGATGGCGTAACAATCGAGAGCTTTGGGGTAGTCGACATAGTTTCCAACTGAGCTCAAACGGAAAGGCTGAGAACCATTTCGCCGAGGGCGTATCGCCGAATATCCACCGGGGTATCGAGCGCTTTTTCCTGAGTCGTGGCGTACCACGCGCTGCCCGGTTTTTTTTGCAGGAACCGGCTTTGAACTATCTTGAAGCCCTCCAGTAGTCTTGGGAGGCGTTGTCGGCCATAGACGCGATGCCATGGCTCATGGACTGCGTCGCGCCCCACTGGGATGGTCAGAAGTACCTTCCCGGAGGGCTCAAGCAAAACCTGTATACGGCGCATGGCTTTCAGATCGCCGTCGGGGTCTGATTCGGAGTTATATCGGCCTGCAAGTCCAAGATGTTCGACCACAGAGCACACGATGATCACGTCGAATTTCTGATCGCATGGAAAATCATTGAAATCGCCACGGACAAACCGAAAACCGTCGACAAGCGACGTCGGATCCGCCGACGCATCGACCGCGGTAACCTCGTAGCCCATGGAGAGCATAGCGGGGATGATAGGGGACTTCCCGGGGCCTATCTCAAGAGCGCGCTTCGGACCAGAAGGCAGATTCGTGCAAATCCAACCCCAATCAATCAACTTCTCGCCCTCTAAGTCGAACCCTCCGCGCGGCGGCCGAGGTTCGCCGTTCAAGAGGGCCACAACTCCGAAACGCTTGTCAAGCTTTCGAACGACTGTGCCGATTCTAAATCCCAGACTCAACTGTTCCTCCAACGTTGTCCCACTACCGCTGGCGCTCTTGCCGTTACGCAGGTTCCGCCGCGACGATCTGTGAAGTGGTCCGCAATAGGCTTATAAGGCGCATTTCCACGCCCACGCTCAGCCAAAAGATTGAGGCTAGAAATGGGCTCTCCAACAGTAGATTCAGGGTCCCGTAAACGTAGGCCACAAGTTGTCCCAGTAACAGCACGTAGAGGAACGTGGCCCCTGGGTGCTGGTGGAACATTCGGAGGCTGTTCCAACCCTTCCATTGAAAACCGGCGAGCATAACCATCGCGGGCAGAAAGCCCAGCAAACCCATCTTGTAGAGAATGGTCAGAAAGGTATTATGTGGGCGCACATCGAACTCTGTGAGCTCGAAACTGAATGGAACGCCGAATCCTTCGCCAAGCACCGGATCTTGAACAAACCTCTGACCTGCCTCCAGCCAGGCAAGGAAGCGAAAGTTAGCGTTCCCGTCATCGGCGTAGTCAACCGTTCCGGACACAAGGTCAGTAACCGTTGTATCCAAGAACTCCGCTCCTCCTTTGGTTTGCATCAAAGCCCAAACCAGGCACGCGAAGACCAGCGCCGCAGTAGCACTCAGCCGCAACGCTCGTCGACTAATTTGCAATTTTGCCGACTGACCTATAAACAGCATGATCAGCAACATAAGCGTCAAGGCGACATAAATTGTGCGGGCGTTGGCCAGCAGCACACCCACGGCCAAGATGCCAGAAAGTAACCAGCCAAGTGCCGGGCGGATCAACCGACTTGTGGTGAGAATAACTGACCCAAGCAGGGCCGACAAGATATAGGGCCCGTATGAGATGTAGCGGCGTTGTCCCGGCTGCATTAAAAACCAGGCGAGTGCAGACAAGGTGGAAAATGCGGCCCCCAGCGCGAAGAAGAGACAGAATCTCTTAACGGACTCCCATGACGAGATGATAAGAAAACCTATCAGCAGAAACATCAAGTACACAACGATGGCGGAATCTCGCAGCACAAGCACCTTCTCTTGGCCGGATAGAAAGCCGCGGCAAACACAAATTGCACCGCTCACGAATAACCAAATCATTGCCAGGCCGAGTGTTCTTCCCAATGACCGGAGCCCAGTTCGCAGAGAGTGCCACAACGCCAAACTTAAGACACACAAAACCACGTCCGTTACAAATACCGGAATTCCGGGAACGGCCATGTAGGAGAAGTCCTTTGCGTAAGCGACCGTGCACATTACGAACCAGAGAAGCACAGTTTCTTTCTTCGATATGCCGGTACTCGAACCATAAGTAAGCATCAAAGGAAGCATGGCGAAGCCAAACACGAATGCTGCATAATTCGGCTCATAGGTCATCGCCTCTGAGCTTACCCAATCCTCCTCCAGCAGAAGGGGCCGACTCAGTCCGTCTGCAAGCACTATAACGACACCCACGACTAGAATTGCAGCCAAGCACCAGTTAGACCACGAACTCTTCGCTCCCAGCTCTACGCTCGGTACGGAAAGCCCCAGAAAGCCGTTGGTCTGGTGACTGCCGAAATCAGACCGCTCGTTCACCGAAACTCCTTAAATTGCGCGTGGTAATGGGCCAGTGCGTGCGGTGCGGCAGTGGAAGCCTCGAAGAAAACGACTCGTCTGACAATCCAAATCTAGGACTCGGGCCAGAGCCCACATCGCGTAAAGATTCACACATATAAGATCTACTGGACATTAATTCCAACTCCATCGCTGCCGCGGGGCGACTAATTACGGATGGCAGATACGAGCATGTGATCCCTGGGCAGGGACAGAGCCGCATAAAACTTTAAGCGCCCCGGCAAAAGCTTTCGCAGGAGCCACTTAACGGGAAACAGCAGCCATATTCGAAACAGAGATATTCCCTCTCGCAGGTTCAGAGGATGGTGGTCGGTTTTCGTTAGCTCGATTCGCGAAAAGTCCGGCTGCAACCAGGTCCGAACAGATCGAGGGCAGAAGCACGTAATGTGCTCCGCGTAATTCAGATAAATCCAGTAGCGGCCTAGAAATCTTGCAGACCTGCTCTCAGCGTCTCCTGTAAGAATTATCGCGGTTCCGCCGGGGCGCAACGCCGTGGCAAGGTGCCGGCGGAATTCCTGGAGATCCGCCGTATGTTCTACTACATCTATGGCGGTCACGAGGTCAAAGGTATTTCGCAATTCCGGCCTTTTCAGATCGGTATAGTCAATCGTTTCGATACCCTTGGCACGCGCACAATCAGCCGCTGCGCTTGAGGGTTCGATTCCGAATCGCTCCACAGCGGAGGGAAACATGGCAAGAAATGTCCCGGTTCCGCACCCTATGTCCAAAACTCTTCTCACCGACTGCTTAGAAACAATCCCCAATATCTGCTTATATCGAGACTGGTCATAATCATGGCAACGGTGGTAGTCACCGGATAGCGATGCGTAGTAGTCAGCGTACCTAACGGAGTCATAAAGGTTTGCCGAAAGATGTCCGCACAATTCGCACCTATAAATGGTCCTATTTGTCTCGCTCTTCTGGTGCCGAAAGGGTCCGTCCACAAGCGGCACCGAAAATTGTTGGCGCAGCTTTGAACCACCGCACACGTAGCAGCGCGGGCCCACACCGCCGCAATCGGCCGAAATGTCGGACGAATATCCGGATTGCATTTAGGAGATCCCCACCGACGACAACTGGGTTCGCGACTGAAAAGCTTTACGAGACGCAACCAAATATGGAATAGCTAGAAGCAGCGAATACGCAATGCGCCCGATTGCCGCGCCCGTTAATCCAAAGGCCGGGACTAGGAAGACTATAAGTAAAGTCAGCAGAATACCTGAACCCACGTTCAGACCAGAAATGAGACGTACTCGGCCAAAAGCGAGCAGGGCGTAATGTGGCACGACGTTTAGCGCCATTAGGGTGTATGCAACCGCGAGTAAAGCAAGTACAACATGGCCGTCATCTGCCACTTGCTTCCCCATCCACAAATTAAGGAGGGGCTTGCTCAGCACGATCAGAGGCAACGCAAGAGCGACCGACAGCGCCAAGCTAGTCATAAGAGCGAGACGAAAGACTCGATGCGGCCCGCGAATCTCCCCGGCACCGTGCCGGGAACTAATGTGCGGGAATACAAAGCTGAAGGCAGCAGCCGCTAAGCCGTGAATCGGTTGAGCAACTTGCACGCATAGAACGTAAATTGCGACCGGTGCTGTACCCAGCATCGCCGCGACTAAAAAACGGTCTGCATAGCTGAACACGACAGCAGCCAAAGCCTGCAACCAGCTGAAACAACCAAAACTGAACACTTCAGCCAATGCTTCTGTTTTGAAAATCGGAAGGGGATTCAGCGAGCCCGCGACTCGCCGGGCAGCAATCGCCTGCAAGACCACAACTACGGACGACCAGAACAAAGTGGCAATCATGATTGCCACCACCCCGTGCCCCATCGCGGCGAGCACAACTGCTGAGACAACCACAATGGCCCGGAGAAACACGTTTAATTTGACGGGTGGTCCGTAGCGCTCGAACGCACGCAAAGTGCTCACGAAAACACTCTCGACGGACCGAACAGCAAGGATAACAGCACTGATCCGAATCGCCTCAATGCTGGCGGCGTGGAACGTCGTCTCGATTTTAAAAATGTGATCGACACTGTACGGTGCAGCGACCCAGACCAGCAGCCCGAACAATCCCCCCAAGAAAGCATTGATTGTCAGGGTGGCGCGAATCGTACGCTCGACCCCGGCGGGATTGTTCTGACCACGGTAGGCAGAGACGTACTTGACCGTCGCGTCACCAAATCCGGTGCTGAGTATACCCATGCTGCCCAGGATCGCACTGACCAACATCCAAATTCCGTATTGCTGCAGTCCCAACTTATGAACTAGGAATGGCGCTGCCAACAACATTGACAGCGGCTGCGCGACGTACTCCGCGGCGCTGTAAACCGCATTCCCGGCGCTCTCGCGGAAATTCCTGGATACCCTCAGAACACTTAAGACCTTCCCGGTGGGCGACAGCCAGAATCTGTCAACCATGGAGAGCCAGTTGGTCGCTATCATTCCGGACTGTTGTCGGATGCCTTGGTGGACTTGAATCGGATAAGGTACCTGCTATTGAGAATCCAATTTCCAAGCCGGCTCCAGTTTTCGGCTGCACGCATCGCCAACTGACGGCGAGGGTCGGCGTGTTCCAAAGACTGAATTCTTTCGGACCCAAAGATCCACACCCCCGCTCCAGCCACCGATAACACTGTCACCAGCACGATCATCAGCAGTCTGGGTGGCCACGATTTCTTTTCGGGTAGGTTCGCCGGATCAATCACATTTACGCTCGCGATCTCCTTGGCTTCTTGAATGCGCGCCAGTTCATACTGCCCGTTGAGCAGTTCGTAGACCGTCTCCTGGATCTTCATACGGCGGTAGAGGTCCGCCCACTCAACACCGAGCAAGGGCAACTTGCGGATAGCAGGATACATCTGGTCGGGTTGGTCGGCGTCCGGAACCAGCGAGGCGTCTGTGCCTCGCAGATTCTGCGACTGTCGCTTGAGTTCGTCGACTCGGGCTTGCAGCGATCGGACACGAACGTTGTTGCTGGTGTAGATCTGCTCCAAACTCTGTAATTCCGACTCCGAGGCGATGAGTTCGCCCTGCAGCGTCGCGGCAGACTCCACCATCGCTTTCGTTTGTTCCTTGATGTCGAGAGTAGTGTTCTTGCTGGCAAAAGTGCTGAACTGCCGCTCAGCGTCCTCGAGGTCACTTCTGACCGAGGTCAGACGCTGCTCGATGAAGACGCGCTCACGTCGAGCCGAGGAGGTGCTGACCTGGGCTAAAAGACGGTTCAGCTCTTCGAGGTACGCCATCGCGATGTCGTGTGCACGCTGTGCATTCCTATCGGTCACGGTCAGCGAAATCACGCCGCTCTTGCGGTCTTCGCTCACCCCGGTACGGCCATCCAACTTCTTGCGGGCATCCGCTTTATACCGAGCCCAATAAACCTTCTGGAGATTCAAACGATCGATTACGCCCTCTTGCACGCTCCGGCTACGGAAAAGGGCAGCGTAGAGCGCACCCGAACTCTTCGTCCCCAGCAAGCCACCAGCGAGGGTGGCCAGTTCCGGGGACGCCTTGGAAGCTAATGCGGCAAGCATGGCCCCGCTGCCGCTCATGGGATCGGGTGGCATGATGCTAATCGAAGACTCGTATTGGTTCGGGATGAGGAAGACGACGATAGTGCTCAACACAAGCGCCCATGCCGCGACACGGTAAAGCATCCGGCGGTTTTCCCACAACAAATGCAGGACGTACAAAACGTCTGAAGGAGGTTGATCCTGCGCCTGCTCCACAGCCGCCGGATGAGAAGGAAACTCCATCTCGGTAACTGGGTCGATCTCGTGGATCACTGCGTCTTGTCTCAAGCTCTCCACTATCGTTTCTGGTGCTCCTTTTGCAAAGTGTTAACCGACACCGATTTCAATTTGCACTCAAATTCCCCGCATTGCGAAGATTGTAGTATGCAGGAGAATTGCCAGGTCCATGAAGAAATTCCGATGCTTAATATAGTAGAGATCGTACTCTATGTTTTCATGAATCAAGTAGTTACGATCACCGCTGAGTTGCCAGAGCCCCGTGATCCCGGGTTTTACCTGCAGACGCTGAGAATGTCGTTCGGTATAAGTCTCCACAATGAAAGGCATCTCTGGACGTGGTCCAACCAGGGACATATTTCCCAGCAGCACATTCAGAAGTTGCGGAAGTTCATCCAGACTGGTGCGCCGCAGGAAGCGGCCCAGCCGGGTAATGCGGAGATCGTTTGACTGCTTCGGAGAATGAGCATACACGGGGGCGTCCGTATACATGGTACGGAACTTGAACATTTGGAAACGTCGCCCATTGAGGCCGACGCGTTCCTGGCTGAACAGCGCCGGGCCTTTGGAATCGAGTTTGATAAGAATAGAGAGGAGTAGAAAGAGCGGGAAACTGACAACCAACAGAACAGCGGCACCGACGAAATCGACAATCCTCTTGGCAACCTCGTAGGTAGAGCGGCTGACGTTCGGACTGAAGGAGGCCAGCAGAACACCGTCAATATCCTGAAAGTCAACCCAAGAGTCAGAATGAAGCAAGGTCGTGGGCACGAAGGACACTCGAGCATTTGCCGCCAGCACTTCCTCGATTGCGTGCTGGAACTTATCGTGCTGAAGCGATGGGATGGCGATCACGACCAAGTCGGCGGCGCATTCCGCCACCAAGTGCCGGCTCAGTGGGCCGCGCAGGACCGATGCCGAACGTCTGTTCTCATATCCAAGTTCAAAAATGGCACTCCCAACCTTCGCCGGGCTGTCGTCCACGAATGCCACCGGTTCCAATCCCAGCTTTGGAGAACGTCGCAGAACCGAGTAAACACGCCGCCCAGTGGATCCAGAACCGTAGATAATAACCCGCTCAATGCCGTAACCTTTTGCGTGCAATTGTTGCACCAGCACGTAGACGAGGTGCTTTTGAACAAACAGGAACAGAGGCACGAGTCCCAACGTGACCACTACCAACCATCGTGAAAACAGAAAACTGGTAAAGAAACTGACGCCCAGAATAAAGCCCAGAGCTTGCACGGACACGCGCAGCACGTATTCTGTTTCGCGTACCCGTAGCAAACTGGTTCCGCGAGAATAGGCGCCTGCGCGGTCCAGCATCAGGACAATTACCGCTGCAAAAGTAGCGGAGATGCCAAGAACGACAGAACGCGGATAGTGAACTTGCTTACCTAATCCAAGGAGATAGTACACGCCATATCCTGACATGACTGCACCAATCACGGTCACGAAATCGGCTAGCGCTTCCAGTTTTGTCAGGTGACTCTGGAAGCGCGCGGCCGATGTATCCCGAGCAGCCGGTCTGACCAGCGCAAGATCCGACTCGAGACCAGCTTTTGTTTCCGACGATTTCTTTGTTTCCGACGATTTCTTTAGACCGCTCGAGGAAGCCATGCTTGTTATTTCTGCAAATGAAAGTTCGGGTAGAGCGTCAGTTGGATGGATCCGGTCACGTTGGACTGCGGTGTGGGAGCCAAGGCAGGGAAACTCCACTGCTCGTACTGCAGCCATCCGGAGACGGAAACATGGGACCCAATCATGAGTTCGCTTTTCGCTGAATAGTCAGCGAGGCGCCCACCTTCAATGAAATTCGGCGACACGGTTTGCAGCCGATAGCCTAACTGCAACTTATTCCGGGGAGAGAACCAATAAGTCAACCAGCCCTGCCCCCCGCGCCCAGCCCGTCCAATCCAGCTCCCCAACAGGTTGCCGTTGTTGGTGTAGCCAGAGCGATAGCGATCGGCATTGAAATAAACGAATCCTGGGGGAAATTCTTCTGCCCGCGATATGTTGAATCCTTCCGCACGCAACTCCAGTTTGGGTACTTTCGGTATTCGAGGCAAGTAGATGCCTGGGTTCACCGCCGCGCGGGTCGAACCGATGGGCGAAATTTCGTCCCAGACCATTGAGTCGAGGTAAAAGGTCAGCCAGTCCCTCAGACCCGGAATTCGATAAGAAAAATCCGCAGCGGAGACCCGCTTGCCAGGATTGTTCACCAGAGTCTGGGTGTGCACATAGTATGTGCGAAAAAAATTGCCGAACGTGACCGGTAATCCCGGCCCACCGAACATTGCCGTGACTCCCATTCCAAATTCAAAATTGCGGGTCGGCTGAAAGCTGATTTTTTCCCCATGAATAAACGGCTGCGGTGAAATATTCGGCCCCACCACATCGGGATATCCGGGATACGATTGGCAAGAGGACGCGGTACATAGCTCCCAATGCTGCCCGGAGAGCTGTCCCACAAAAAATTCCGTGCGGAAGGGACCAAGTATTCGCGAAAGCCCGGGAATCTTGTGCGTGGCAACATCGTCAATCTTCAACATCGGGAACGGTGCGGCATTGTTGCTCAGCAATAATGCGCCTGATTCTCCCGGGCCAAGCCACACGCTCTGGACGCCAAAAGAGACCTCAACATTGTTTATGTTCACCGAGGCCATACTATCGAGCAATTCGACTTGGCTTACCTTGCCCGCGCCGTCGGCCAGAGGCGGAGCGAAATCAAATGCCGCAGTTGCCGCCAGTGTCTGCGTCGATTCCGAGGGCATCGCTGGCGAGTGTTGATACTCTCCGCGAAAATAAATCGCTACGGGTCCCGCCTCGGCATCGGCAGACAATCCAGTAATGTTGTTGAATCCAGTCCAATAGGGGCGGCCATAATCATTGATAATGGTCTGTCCGAAGTGAAAACCATCTCGAACCGGTGCGCCTGAAATTCCCATCATCCGGGTATAAACCGTCCGCACACCCCCGCCGACATTGGCGTCCCCGTCTAACCTGGCAATTTCAGTTTTGAATTCTCCGACCAAGGCAGCATAGGTGCGACCCGCTTCACCGTCTTCGATTCCACTATCGGAAGATTTGTCTCCTGCATCGTCGAGTAGACGGGCGCATGCCATTCGCGTCCACGGCCGCATTCCCAGAACGTCGGATTGGATGTAGCCCAAAGCTATAAGACGCTCCAGCGCGGGATAGATCCAACTATCCAAGGGGACATACGGAGAGGCCATATAGTTTGGATCGCGTCCTTTCTCCCCGGTCTTCTCCTCGAAGACACTGCCCCATCCGGAGCCGCCAAGTTCCGGATCATGGTGAGCTCGATAAACCTGCCTCCCGAAATACCACCCTAAAGCGCTGCCGACGATGGCATCGGAAGGAAAGTGCTGTCGTGCTGTTACCCGACTCACGGTCACGGCAGAAGCTAAACTGTAAGCGGCAAATTGGCTGAACCAGCCCGGGTACTCATGCGCCCAGACACTAGCGATGGACCAGGCAATCGCGGAGTGCTCGGAAGGAAATGACGTTCCCCCGGCGAAAAAGTTGCCGTGTTCGTTCCCCTGGTAGGGCCGTTGCCGCTGTGTAATTTCCTTGAACGCATAGGCCACAGCCGTACTGTTGATGGCGGCTTCACCGGTCAGCAGCCCCGCTTCCGATAGGTGGTCATCATGCTTCATTTGACCGAGGAGAAATGTGGCGCCGCTCAGACCGACGAACGAATACGAAGCATAGTCGGAAAACTTCTTGCTCGTTGCAACGTGATCAGCTGGAACCTGCTTCGACCACCAGCTATCGGTTGCGACGAATGCCGCTGTAACGGCCGCACCCGGCAGGATCCACTTGAGATCCTTGGTTTGGAAGTGCGCCGGGCTTGTCCAAAACTGCCTTTGATCTCCCACAAGATGCTTCAGAAATGGCGACAGCAATCGGTTCTCGGGATCAGCGCCCGGCTCCAGTCGATCCCTCGACTCTGGCTTCGGTGGCGTGCCCTGGCCTGATTGCGGTCCCGGAGCCTGTTCTTCCTCTTCCGCAACGGACTCCCGCGCCGAGGCACTCGAGATCGTCTGGCTGGTACCCTGCCGCACGGTGAACAATAGAATCAACAGCAACCACCATTTTCCGGCACTCCTCATCAGAGTTCAAACCAAATCAGAAGTGAAGCCTCATAAACCGTCATCCCAGTCGCGGTCGGTGAATCAACAATCAGTGAGTCGCGTAGTAAGCAGTAATGGCGATCGCCGTACCAACCGAGGAGGCGATCTGAGCGATTGAGAGAGTGGATTTGAACTTGGTACTGAATGAGTAAATCCTTTCGGGAACGACCACCATGTCTCCCGGACGCAGTTCCGCGCTTTCCACCCCACCACCAAACATGCTGCCCGATCCACCGAAGATCGAGCCATCCGCCCGAATCACGTAGGTGCCTTTTCGCTCTGCCATCTCGGTTGGACCACCTGCCTGTTTCAAGTACCAACTGGCATCTTTACCCGGCTTGTACGTGATTCCTGTAGGGTTGTAAACCGACCCATCCACTACAATCATGCCCGGCCGCTTGGGAATGTAGATCGTGTCTCCCGCTCTCACCTGCACATCCGCCGACGTGTTGGCCCAGCGCTTGACGTCCGATGAGATATGAATTACTAACCGGCCGGCTGGCGGTGTGTTCTCAAGATTATCGATCGTCTTCTTGTATTGAAGAACTGTGGCCTTGGCCTGGGCTTGATCATCCTGATCCATGTCGGGGACAAGCTTTATGTCTTTGGCTTCGGCTTTAATACGTTCAATCAACTCAGCACGGTTGCGCTCCTCAATGTCCCTTAACTCCACCCGCTCAAAAACTGCTCCGTAAGGGTATGCGCCGGGAAGAAGGCCTCCCGCGCGAGCGATGATCGAACTTAGGTGTTCACCCGGCTGAATGCCGTAGCCACCCGGATGCACAACCTCGCCTTTGACTTGGATCGTGGCTGCCAAATCCTGCCAGTTTGATATCTGACCAACGGTAAGCACGTCGCCATCTCTTAACCGAACGTCAGAGTCCGGCTCCCCGAGCACAGCTCTCGCGATTGGCACGGTAATGTGGTCACCCACAACTCTGGTGCCTTGCTGCACTTCGTAGCGCGTCAGATCAGCTTGCTCCGTGAATGCGCCCCGTTTGAACCCGCCCGCGAGCTGAACTAATTGCGCTGCCGTCATATCTTCCCCGAGAGGGTATTTTCCCGGACGAGCAACTTCTCCTTCAACCGATACCATCGGAGGATCGAGCTTGTTGAGATCCCGATGAATAAAGATGCGATCCTTCGGCTCGAGGACGACATCGGCCTTCTCGTCGCCCGCCAGTGCCTTGGCCAGGTTTACGCTGATCACCTGGAGCTTGCCATCGTTCGTTTTGCGGTAGATCTGTGCATCGTCGAGTAGAGCATCGCGAGTGGTCCCACCGGCCAGATAGATAGCATCTCGCAGATGCGGCGTCCCGTTGGTCAAGTGATCACCCGGATCGCGCACTTCTCCGGTGATCGTAATAATCGGCGGATCTTCGAAGTCGTACTTGCCGAAGACGCGAATCGTGTCAAACGGCTTGAGCACCAGATCCTGATCCTTGCCGGCAAGTGCGTCTCCCAGGTTGAAGGCGAGCACAACCGGAGTGTAGTCGGGCTCGGCCAAGCGGATGATCTCGGCGTGAGTCGTCGAGGGCTCCGGCAACAGATCCTTGTAAGACTTGATGAGATCCGTCACTTTCATGCCATCGCTGTAGGCGAACTTGCCCGGCCGCGAAACGTACCCATCCAGGTAAACGGTTTTGTTCGCGTAGGGAAGAATGGGAGTGATCTTGATCTTGTCTCCGTCCTGCACATTGAAGTCTTCCAGCGCTTCGGTAACCTTTACCTGATTATTGGTCTCGGGAATATCGAGGCGCAACATGGTACGGCTCTCGTGGCTTTCCACTCGTTCCACGTCCACGTGGCGCAGAGTGCCGGAGGGCAGCACACCGCCGGCTAGCTGTAGCACCTCTGCCAGGTTCTTCTCACCATTCAGTTCATACATCGCGGGTCGCCGCACCATGCCTTCGACGGTCACGACGTCGCTGAGAGGCGGTACTTGGATCGTGTCCCCAGCCTCGAGTCTCTGCATCGTGCCACTGATCCCATGCAGCAAAAGGTCGTAGACATCGACCTTTTCGAGGAGTTGTTTACCACGATAGTGCTCAAGTAGGCGCAACGAACCGCCGGACGTCGGTCCGCCAGCGAGATAGAGCGCATTCAACGCCGTAGATAGTGAACTCACGTCATATGCGCCGGGCCGCTCCACATCTCCCACTACATAAACGCGAACCGTACGGATGCGGGAAAGAGAAACGTCCGCGTCTGCATCGCGGAACTGGGTGCGCAGTACGGCACGAACCAGGTGTTGCACGTCTCCTAGGTTCCGTCCTGCCACCTCGACCGCTCCGACCTCGGGCAAAGTAACTCGTCCTTCGCGATCGACCACCCGCTGCAACCGCTGCGAGACCCCTCCCGACAGATTAATGGTCAAGCCGTCTCCGGGGCCAATCACGTAGTCAGGTCCAGCAGGCAGATCCATTGGAAGCTCTGCGAGGTTCCCCGTGCCATTTCGGAAGACATCCTCTCCGAAACGCTCTAATCTCGCGGATTGTCTCGAATATTGCGCGTAAAGGTCGTAGAGCGAAGGAATGTCAGCATAGGGGTTGGGGCGATGACGCAGCTTTGGTTGGTGAGGCGGTTTCAGCGAGGCGTAGGGCAAAAGCTCAGAGCCCATCGAACTCTGAAAGCGGGCTTGCTGCGGTCCTAACTCGCTCGCCGTGTTCGGCAGCCCCAGGACGCCCAAGGGCGCGCCCGCTGGTGGTCCTGAAACACCTGATCCTCCTCCAAACGTCCCTTTCTTCGTACCCGAGGAAAAGTCGGTTTGGCTGGCGCTCTGAAGCCCCGGAATCTGGACGGGCTGAACAGTCGCCATCTCAAGCTCATCACTGTCAGTGCCAAAATAGTCTTCTGGTCGCCTCCCCGCTAATTCCATCTGGCGCCGGAAATCGAGCGAAGGGGGTGCGGACTGCGGAGGCGAATTCGGCGTTTGTTGATTCCGCTGTAGAGGAGACTGGGAGGATGGGGCTGATTGCGGAGAGGCTACAATCTCTGGCTGTTGGTACAGAGATAGCGCTGTACCACCGGGAAGGTACTGGGTAAGGTAGCAATCCAAGTCGCTATCGTGCTTTGCCCAATAGATCTGTTCCTGCGAGCGAATTCCGTTCGCGTCTAGTTGATCGGGTTTCACGTCCTTTCCTGCAAGCGGATCGCGACATGGCATGTTTCTGGCCAATTCCTCGCGCGTCGGCTTCGCCTTGATGTAGGAGCGGCTTTCAATCTCATGGGTCGCGATCACTCGGACGTTTTGATCTTCCTTGATCAAACGGAAGAGGGCATCGTCTGTGAGGTCGTTGGGATCAAGAATCCGGCCCTGCTCAAACGCCTTGCGCACGACGGCTTTCTTCACCTGCAGCAGCAGCCCCGCTTCATTTTCCAGAATCTGGGTAATCTTGTCCGCAGAGAGCGAAACCATCTGCTCGGCTTCCTGCTCTGCCCGGGAGTCAGCCTGATCAATCGCAGTGCTGCGCCCGTAACCCGGTGATTGCTGACTCCAGACGGTCGTGGACCATCCCAATCCGGTGCAAAGCAAGAACAGTGCGCGATAACGAAATGTGCGGGAAGATTTTTTACTCATAGCTCCTCTACTCGACAGAAGCGGCTGGGACCTTAAGCTTGGAGAGAACCGACGGAATGACACTTCGGCGAAAGCCACGGACGTCCGACCACCATTCAGCAAGGTTCAACGTCCGCCTCGTCGACTTCCACGGCCACCGATCGCATGATCAGCTCTAGAGAAAGGACAACTCGAAATTTATCTTTTCTGCGGACCAGGATGCCCTGCGAACCGGCCAGAGGACCGTGTTTCACTCTTACTCGGCGCCCCACCGTCAAATAAGGATGCGGCTCCGCGCGGACTCCGCTTCTCAACCCAGTCATCAGGGTATCCATTTCGTCCTGCGGCAGTGGCAGCGGATGGCCGTTAAAGCTCACAAATCGCACTACGCTCGCCAGTTGCAAAACCCGCAAACGGTCTTGGAGGGCAATGCGCACGAAGACATAACCCGGGAACAACGCCAGTTCCAGCTCCTTCCGGCGGTCTTTCCAACGCCGCACCGATCGGTAGAGAGGCACGAAGCACGAGATGCGGTGCTGCTCGATCTGCTGAACCACGCGCTTTTCGTGGCGCGGACAGGTATATAGTGCATACCAGCTGACTTGCTCAGGCGTGTCCACCGAACCATTGCACGGGATCGCTTGCGCTGTTGTTAATTGAGCTTCCATCGCGGTGCCAGATACAGCTTCGCCCCCTCACTTACAGGGAGCTTGTGAGTTAAATCTTTTATTATCAATGTCAAACGGCAAAACAGCCACCAATATCCAAATAGCACCGGATACTGTTACCCAATCATTCCGGCCAGAGCTTACCTGCCTACAGAACGTCCTGCGTCTCTGGCGCTTGCGATCTCATCCCGAAGTAGCTGAGTCCATGGCGCCAGTCTCAATTCTGCACGGCTCCCACCAGCAACGGGCGCTCGCGAACCGCGTTCAAGATGCCCGCTTCGGAACTCTCCACCGGCTTGGTTCGAATGTCGATGGATGCCCAGTAATAAGTTCCACGGTTTTGCTCCGGCGCGAGCGCCAGGATTTTCATCTGGGGATACCTTCCCAGGAGAAACCCACACTGCCCCACGCGCTTCTCCGGTTCATCCATCGCGAGGATGAGCACGTCGGGCTGTACTTGTTCCACTGCCTCGACGAGTTGGTCCTCATCTGCCACCTCGCCGACAATTTCGATGTCAGGTTGGTCGGAAATGGTGGCCAACACGAGTTCCCGCATCAAGCGGGGCCGATTTGCAACCAGCACACGGACTCGTTTCACATAGGTTCTCCGAGGCTAATGCCACGGCAAGAATATCGTCGGAATGGCTGCGATCCGCAAGGTTCAAAGGTGATCTACGACGGTCAACCCTCCCGTACCAATGAGTAACGGTACCGGGTACCAATGTGGCCCGGTACCGCTATGAACATTTGCTCGACCCGCCAGAAACCATAACTTTGTGTGGAATACCACGCATGGTTTTGAAACCGAACACGAAATCGTGTAGCATTGACATCCTTTACAAAAGCTGGCTGCGCGGCGGAGAAGTATATTTTGGCAACTTCTTCGAGTCATTGCGCAACTTTTCTTTTGGCACCCGGGTTTGGAAATGAGACAGTCGGGAAGGCGTCGACGAACAGACAGAGACGGCTGACACAAATATTGTCGATCCAAAAAATTACGGATACGTTTTCCAGCCAAGCAGCTAGAATTTAGAGAGGTTATCCGAGACTAGAAGTGAAAAATTGGGCCCGCCGACTCGACGGCGGGCGATATGGGCAGGGGGAGTGACAGGGGGCACTACCCACGTCCTTGACTTTCACGCGCCATCACGCTGTCCCACGGAGTATTGGATGGAGCCGAAACGTATTGCTACAGTTTTCCTCCTGGCTGAAAATCGGTTGCTGCGCGAAGCGCTGATACGGATCTTAGCCAAGAAAAGTGACATCCGCGTGGTTGGGGCTGCTCCCTATTCGGCAGCCACGCAGGAAAAGATAATCGCCGCCGTCCCCAGCATTATTCTCCTTGATTCCATCGATCTGGTTTTTTCCGAGGTAAGACTCGTGTCCACTCTCCACGCTGCGATTCCGGGCGTGCGCATCGTGATGGTCGACATGGAACTGGATCAGAGCGCTTTCTTGCGGGCGGTCCGCGCGGGCGTGGTCGGATACGTCTTAAAGGATGCTTCAGCCGTTGAGGTGGGGGCCACGATCAGCGCGGTGGCCGAGGGAGCGGCGGTGTGTCCCCCGGCTCTCTCCATGGCTTTGTTCCGTTATGTGGCGCAGCATCGCAAGTCCCCGGGAGATGCATCCCGAATGTTGAGCCGGAGAGAGCACGAACTGATGGCACTGCTGCGGGAACGGCTCACCAATAAGGAGATCGCGGCGCGGTTGAACCTGTCAGAACAGACGGTGAAGAATCACGTTCACCGCATGCTGCGAAAGGTCGGAGCTCCTGACCGCTTTGCGGTCGTCGAGCGTTACGAGTTGGAAGGCCTCGATAGAGGCGTGGCCTAGACCACTCCGCCGGTCGCCTAAGAGATTGAAATAAGTGATGCGCTCTCAGAGACTCGAACTCCCGAACTTCTGGTTCGTAGGTGGGGTAGAACGGTCAACGCTAACTGACTGATCTGGATTAGCTTTTGATCAAGATGCGTCTGAATTGTGCCCATGCGCCCAAACGGACATTTTTCTGGCTCGCCATCCGAGGTCACGCAAACCGCGCGGCGATTGCGGCTTCGTAACTGCCGGATTCACCCTCGCACGCATTCGTAGCCGCCAGCACATTCATCATTTCCGTGCGATTTACGTGGTCTGAGGCTGGCATGACGATGCCAATCGAAACGCGCGGTCTGGAGAGAATTCGAAAGCAACGCGCTGCCGATTTGTGGAAAAACGCCGGGAGTCTTAGGTCCACGATGCGCAACATTGAGGGCCTCAAGCAGAACCGTCTCGCAGACCAAAGCAATTCTCGAATTCTACCGGCAGCTCGGCGCCTCGCCGGATTTCATGACAACGATTTTGCCCATCTGGGATGGCGTGGCCGGTGGCGTTGAAGATGTGATCGCGATGGCAGCTTCGCTCCGTTTCGTCGCTGGCTAATTCAATAACCCGTACACATCAATCTCTGTTCGGGTGCTGAGGTACACCTTGCCGTTGGCAATCGTGGGCGGAACAAACTTCACGGCATCGCCCGCGTGGTCCCGGTTGTTCGCTGCCATCGCGCTGTTCCAAAGCTCCGTTGCTAGATTGGTGGCGTCGTAGGCATGCAGGATCGCGGGCCCATCGCAAGCAGAAGGCACAGGCAGCTGAAAACAAGGGCCGAACTGGCTGGCATCGATGCCCCAGACTATGCCGTTGGAAGAGCCCTGGGAAGAGACTGATGGTGAAACGTCCGGAAACGTAAAAAGCTGGGTCGACTCCGAGGCTGCGGACGGAGTGCACGGTTGCGGACTGCAGAATAACCCGGTGACCGGATTGAGAGGGAACTGCTTCAAGTGGTCCGTTGTGCCTGGAAATGCGCCCGCAAAGTAAAGGCTGTTCTGCCAGAACGCGGGCGTGCCCCAGAACCCGTTCGCTGCGCTGAAATATTGCACGACCTGATTGGTGTTCGGCTGAAATTGCCCCATGCTGTCGCGGTCGATCAAATAGAGAACGCCTTCTTTTCCGATTTGGACCAGCAGATGCGTCGGTCCGGCCGTTTGATCCGGTAAAAGCACCGGGGCGCCCGAGCCTAGATCGGCATCGTACGCCTGGAGCGTCGACTCGTCGTCTGGAGCAAACCAACCGTTCAGATTCATGTTGAGGCCGTTCGAGGTCACCGTGTTTCCAGTGACGGGAGCAATCCGCAGAACGCTGTCCCCGTAGTCATTCTCCAGCGACATGCCCGAGCCCGCGTCAAACACCCCGTTTCCTGTGGCGACGTAAACATCGCCCCCGTTTGCCGCGCTGTCGATCGCGGGAGCGCCACCACCTGCCCAGATGCCCCCATCGGCGCCGCCCACCCCGTTCGGCGTGGTATTGAAAACGTTCGTCTGCTGCTGCACGTTGGATGCGCTGTAGCCGAGCAGCCAGCCGTGAAACGGCGTTGCGTCCTCGTGCGAGGCAAATGCCACGTAGACGATCCCGTTCGAAAGCGCCAGGCCCGGGCGGTTATGCTGGAACTGCGAACTGAAGCTCACGATGCCTCCCGATGACCCGTCCCCAGTGCCGGCAACAGAGACTGCAATTGTCATCGGCGCGTTGAACTTTTCGTTCCCCGTCGTGATATCTAGAGCATGCAGTCGATGGTAAAACATACCAGGATTGGCGGAGCATTCCCCCCCCGCAGTTCCGACCTCCGATGCGCTGATCAGGTAGATCGTACTGGTTGACGGATCAATCACCGGAGTTCCAGTAACGCCGATTTCCGGATAGACGTCGCCGTTGCAGTAGCCGACGTCATTCCAAACCACCGGGTTCTCTCCGGGCGTCCCGCCGTGAAGGGTATCAAGCAGGTTCTGCTGCCAATATGTCACGCACGGGCTGGCGTCGGCATCGAAAGCGAAAATCGTGTCGTGCTGTGTGGCCACGAAGATGACGTTATGAGTTCCGCCTCCGGTGCTCAGCCCCGGCACCCACAGCGGCTGGGTATAAACCGCGCCGTCCACGGAGCACGAAAATAGTTTGCCAAAGGTCGCCGTTGTCACCGTCGAAGAACTCAGTGCGTACTCCTGAGTGTTGGCTCCGTCACGAGAAAGATCGTTGTGATAGGTGAAGACGCCGGGAAGATCGGTCACGGCGACGCTTGCCGAACCCGAGGCAGACGTCTCGGCGACGCTGGTTGCGGTGATCGTGTGCGTGCCGCCCGTTGCGGGAGGAGTGTAGATCCCGGTGTTGTCGATCGTCCCTACCGTCGAGTTGCCGCCGGCGATAGTATCCACGCTCCATGTAACACTCGTGTTCGTGGTCCCCGTGACGGTCGGAACAAACTGTTGGGTCTGGGTGGTCGCTGCCACCGCGGCCATTTGCGGAGCGAGGGTAACAACGACTTTCTGCGGCGGGATAACGGGTGAACTGCTTCCGGCACAACCCACCAGACCGAGAAGCGCGACCAGCGTGAGAACTAGGCCGAACCACGCGCTGCGGAACTGAATTTCGAGAGCCATTTCCATCCTTCCCCAAAGCAGGATGCATGTCCAGGTGCCCAATTGACCTGCCCTCTGCTTTCGTTCACGTAAGAATACGACAACTTTCATCCGTTCCATCTCTGGGTTAAGCCAGGATGGGAGATTGTTGGCAAGTTGGGCATGAAGCATGACGCGCTTGTTTGAAGCTGCGCTATAGATAGCGCAATCAACTCAAGACCAGCATCATTCAAGTTCACAGGTTCGGTTGTGGACTCTTTCTTACCAAAGAGTGCGCGCAACCGGGTGATCACCTCCGACATACTGTTGCCATCGCGAATCGTGCGCCGGGCGGTTTCGCGAGCGCTCTCGACTTGGGGAGGATTAGTCGCCAGCATCGGCAGACAGGTGTGGGCGTTGGTGATGATGGCGGACAGCGGCTGGTTGACTTCGTGCGCAATCGATGCAGTCATCGCTCCGAGGCTTGTGACCCTGGAGAAGCGTGCGAGTTCAGAACGAGCCTTGTTAAGTGCCTCCTCCTTGAGCCGGCGCCGCGTGATCTCCTGAGCCGCGCCGATGATCCCAAGTCGCCCCTCGCGGTCTCGGATTCTGAGATGGTGCGCAGTACTTGCTCCGGCCCTCTGGCACCCGCAGCCGAATTTCGTAGCCCTGGTTTCGTAGCCCTGGTCGCCACCCCGACTTCGTGCCCCAGCCATTCTTTAAGACAACAACGGGATGTCTTCGGGATGGACCCGGCTGGCGATCCGCTCGAGAGTTACGGGCACATCCTTTTAGACTCGAAGATGCGGTAGGCCTCTTCTGAAAAGGTGACACGTTCCGCCGGTTCCGCGACTCGTACCCATCGGGGAGAGAAGGCGGGTCGGATGTTGCATCACAAACCGGGTCTCCCATCAGCGGTAACAGCATCTTGAAGCGTGTCGCATCCGCTTCTTGCGAAGTTGGAAATCCCCAAGGCCGGTCTTCACGCTTTCCGGCATTCGCAGGTGACCATGCTTCGGAAGAACGGCACGCCGGAGATTTGCAGATGCAATGGATTGGGCATTCCTCTGCGAACCACGGGTAGGTACTTACACACTCATCAAGAACTTGAATACCGCCCTGTAGCTGCAAGCAAAGCAGGGCTTAATTTTATTGTTGGACCTGAGTTGGACCAAGTGGACCCGATTGAAGAAGTCGGAAAATCTCACGTAACTCATTGAGAAAAAATGGTGCGCCCTGAGAGATTCGAACTCCCGACCTTCTGGTTCGTAGCCTGATTCCGTGCTACATCCCAAACAAAGCAAAACAATTAAGCGCAAGGAAACATTGAAAAAACTCTCACGCCGTTAGCCCCGTTTTGCTTCACTCTGCCCCACGTTCACGCACAATAGGCGGACAGTGCTTTATTCCGCCCATGCCGGACAGTCGCGCCCCACTCCAGGAGCACGCTACGGCAGCCAGCTTACATCGCCTGTGGGCGCATAGCGTCGCCGTTGTCAACAGCATTCGAGTAACAGGGACGGACCCTACCACAAAGAGACGCAGAGGAGTTTGGGAGCGCGGCTGCTCTCCGCTGGGGCGGTCTTCAATACATCCTCATGGCAAAGCGCATACTCGCCAGAGCGGGGCCAAGCGATTTGCGAATTTTTTGGCGTCCTGGCGCAAGCCACTGCTCAACGGCAGGTACTGTGGGGCGGGAGGACGGGATCGAACCGTCATCTCCGGGATGGAGCCCCGGCACATGGGCCATCATGCTACTCCCGCGTGTTATTCCCTACGAAGGCCGTGGGCGCAAGGCTTTAGTGTCATGTGACGTTCACCGACTTGTCGCTTTCTCTCTGAGTACTGTTTCAGCTCGCCCTCGGCCAAGCCCGATAGTGTGCCTTGTTGAAGAGTATCGACTTGTTGTTGGTACAGGTCACATAACTCATTTGCACCCTCGTGAATGCTGCGCGATCGTGGTGCCTTCTCATTCATTTGGCTCCCTGATTCCCAGATGCTTGCGCGATCGAGTTTGATTCCGCACGCGCGTTGAATCCCGCGTCGTCTTTGGCTCAGACCTTCATCTCCAAGTTAAACAGCAATTCGTCAATTTCCACCAATAAAGCCATCAGCTTTTCAAGGTCTTGTTCGCTCTGTGCTTTTTTCTTTAGCTCGGGCCAGCTCTTTGATATCAGTCGATCAATGTTTTTGTTTGCCTTCATTGGGGTATCCTGCTCCTTTTGAATTATCCGTCGCAGCGCCTGTACTGCCGAACAATACCTGATGCGCTAAGAGGCCGCTTGTGACAGACATCACAATCCATGTGCAACTTCTGTGGATTTCGTAGTTTTTGCGACGCTCAGAGTTTCCCAGTTTGGGCTCACTTGGCGGGTAGTCGGCAAACCGGAAGTTATCCAGCGGTCACCTAGCTTGTTAATTGGCGAAACATCGCGATTTCACTCATTGACCCGGACCGGGGCAGCCCGGATTCTCAATGAGCGTTATGGCGGGTTCTCGACAATCAACTCGGGTTTGGCACACCGGTGTTTCAGACAGGAAGCCTTTACGTCACAAACGCAAGCGGGCCCCGAGTACGACGATCACGTGTCTGCACATCGACTGGGGTTTCATCGGCCTGTATGTAACTTCCGCTGATCAATTCTCGCCTCAATGCCGCGACCATAGGGATCAGTAATTCACCGACTTTCAGAACCCAGCCATCCAGCGTTGCGCGGCTGATTTCCAAGCGGAGGTCCCGTTCTAGAATCACGCTCTGCCGATGCAGGGGCGTGTGATTGCAATATTTGCCGACAACCGTGTCGATGACGATTCGGTCACTCGCCAAGCACTTCTCGATGATCCTTGGTGGCAGTGGTGCTGAGAACACGCCGAGCTCCTCACACGACCGGCAAGCCCGTTTCTCTCGTTTCGTGACCAGCACGAAGTACTTCGCCGGTTCCACGTCGAGTTGGGAACTCTCTTCGTAGCCAATCACGACAGTTTCTTTGCCACAGCGTTTGCACACGCGCTGATCCGGTGTGCAATGCAGAACCCGTTCTACGCGAGGAAGATTCGAAGGCAATTCCTGGCGGCCGTGCCCTTTCTTTTGGTCGAGCAATGCACTGGCGCGTGCTCATTCTCCGCTTGCTCGATCATTTCACTGACGACGGGCTCATGCTCGAACAACTGCATTTGCGCCTGCGAAAGTTTTTCTCCACCTGCTCCATACCTCTCGATCCGCATCAGCCGCAGCCGCTCCTCGAGTACCCGAATCCGCAGTTCCGCATACTGTAGCTTGCTCTTCAGTTGGGCGATGAGTTCCAGATCGGCTGGTGCTGAAGGAGTGGAGGACGCAGTCACAATGGGTTAATGATTTACCAGAGTCGATCGAAACGTTTAAACAACCAAGCAACTTATGCCGCAGCGTGTCCCTCGGGGGAAGCCTTCCGATACCACCGCTTGCGCTTGGTTTTGGTCAGATCAATCCCACCAAATAATAAGGACAGCTCTTCGTGACTCAGGACGACGCTGCCCTGCGCATCGCCGGATCGCGGCCAGGTGAAACGCCCTTTCTCCAACCTCTTGGCACAGACCCAGAGTCCGCTTCCGTCCCAGACCAGGACCTTCAGTCGATTGCGCTGGCCGTTGCAGAACAAGAACAGGTGGCCGCCCAAACTCCCGAAGCACTTGCCAAACAAGCAGACTCTCAACGTCGGCATTCACGGGCTCGTTCTTCATGGAATGAGTCCAGCCAACCCGCTTGGCTAACGGGTGAGGCCTTTTCGGAAAGAATCCAGCCACTGCTCGCCCGCGTTTCAACCTCGATCATCCGGTCACAGATTGGAGTTTCTCGTTGGTACGCAAGCCGGATTCGACAGGGCTATCGGCCACATCCACGAGATTGGCAGACATTGGGCCTCCTCGTAGGGATTACGGGTTAATCCGACGTAATACTTTTGTCCGCTCTGATGGCACGTCTAGGCCATTTTCTCCATGCTGCTCTGATGTATCATCGCCAGCCAAGGAACCTCGGAAGGTGTTTGGCTTGCTTTGAGGGGGGCGAGCTACTCCGATTGGAGGAGTCAGAAGATGCGACGCTGGTACCCCTACATTCTCGCCTTTTCGCTTTTGGTCCTGTTTCGACCCCCGGCAGTTCCTCAGTCCCAACCGGCATCTCAGCCGAGTGCGAGCACTCCCTCAAACACCAAGGCAAATCAAGGCAAGCCGAATTGCACGAGCAACGGAACATACGTCAACAGCAAAGGCCAGACAGTTTCCCGACCTGAAAACTGTTCGGCTGCTCCGAAAGGAGCGACCGCCCAGTGTCGAGACGGAAGTTACAGTTTCAGCCAAAGCAGACGGGGCACGTGCTCGCATCACGGAGGAGTTTCTAAGTGGCTTTGACACCCGACATTACCGCGCGGGGGTCGCAGCCCGCAGTTGCTGGCCCACCTGTCAGAAGGGTATTTGGCTCTCTATGCCGCCGATTGCGCCGAGCCGGGAACCGAGGAGTCGTAACAGAGCATGGCCTGCTTTAGTTGCGAATCCACTTCGTCTGCGATGGTGATCACGTCCAGCAGCAGTTGGCTGAAGTCCACTTTAGCTAGATTGTTTTGTAAGGTATTGAAGATGCTGACCTGGAGGATGCGCGATTCCTCCACCACCATGGCAGCGGTATAACCTTGCCTGCGTCGCAGATTTCCGTGGGCGCGCGCGGCGCTGGAAGTGTCGCCTTTAGCCATTCGAGGGAGGCGTAGGCGGAAGATCAGGTCGCCGATGAGATTGGGAAGATGGCGAGTGCGATCCTCGAAGCTCAGCGGGACACAGGTTAGCTCGTCGTCGTTCTCTACCAGTTCCAACCAGTCCCGAATCGTAGCGTTCAGGTCGTGCTCCAGTATGGCGGCCACACTTTCCGAAGGCAGTGGCCTGCTGGCTACGGGGTTCGCGAGCTTGTTGCGGATTGCTTGCCGAAGGGAGGCGATTTGGATTGGTTTCATAAGAACTTCGTCAGCCTGTAAGCGGATGGCCGACAAAGCCTCGTCAATGGCTGGGTAGCCGCTAAGCACCAGAGTGGCCGCCTGCGGATGCGTGTGGCGCATGGCGCTGACCACCGTAAAGCCATCGCCAGCGTGTGGCATGTGCAGGTCGGAAAGCAAGACGTCAAAAGCTTCCGTCGCGATGCAGCGGAGCGCGTCGCGCACGTTGGCTACGGCAGCTACTTCAAAGCCGTCTCGTTCCAGAGCTGCTTGCAGCATAGCGCGAACAGACTCGTCGTCCTCGGCCAGCAAGAGTTTAGGCATACTTCCACTTCTCTCTCCGCCCTGAGAGGTACTGTGCTTTTCTACCGGCAACATTAGCCGCCTTCTTCGACTTTGTCTGTTCAAAACTGCACATCCTCATGTGCACAGACTGTTGGCACAATTGATTCTTCCGCCGGTTTCCTGACGGCGTGCAAGGAGTGAAGCGGAGGAAAAACTTGATTACCGTTGCAATAGTTACACTCCCATTAATCCGGACATACCCCATGCTTGTTGCTCTGCCCCGTTCCGCCACAGTGACGACAACCGATCTGAGCGAAAGCGATTCGTTGTTTCCCATCCAATGCCTGCAGGATGAAGCCAGTGCCACCGCAATCTTTGCACTCGTCCGGGCCTGCTTGGTACCGAGCGTCGCGCAATGGCTGCACGAACTCTAAACCGTAGAGAAATGCGTTGCGATTTCTGACAACGGCAGTGGTAGCTATCGGGACCGAAGGCAGTTTGATTTCCAGTTCTAAGGCTGTTCCGATCGGCAGCGCGACCGGCAATATAACCGCTATGCCAGATTTACTTATGTCCTGAGCCCGACTAGGAATAAGCCCCTCCTCTGCTCGAACTGTAACGTCCACCTCCATCCACCGCGATACGAACGCGAGCGCTTGATTGTCATCGCATTCCTGAATCAGGACAACACATTGATTGAGCGCTCCCTTGCGTTTCCATCGCTTGAGAACGCTTATAGACTTTAGTCCGGGTGTTCTAAGTAAGTCTTAGTGAGGAAACGCCTATGGATCGATACATTGCCAGCAGAGGGAGTCAAAAGTACGCGTTAGAGCAGGGGCCGACTGTCGCTCCTGTGCCTCTCATTCCGGCTGCCCAGTACGTCCGCATGTCCGATGAATCGCAACAGTATTCCCCTGACAACCAGAAGGACGCTATCCAACAATACGCTGTGCTCCACGGCTTCAGAATCGTTAAGACTTACGCTGATTTGGGGAGAAGTGGAGTCGTTGCCAAGAACCGCACTGGACTCAGTGAATTACTCAAAGACGTTGTCAGTGGCGAGGCTGAATTTAAGGCTATCCTCGTTTATGACGTAAGTCGGTGGGGGCGATACCCAAACAGCGACGAAGCGGCACATTACGAATACATCTGCTCTAGTTCGGGCATACCCCTTCACTATTGCGCTGAGCCATTTGTGAATGATGGAACTGCCATCAGTTCTCTTCTGAAGTCGCTAAAAAGAAGTATGGCCGCAGAGTTCAGTCGTGAGTTGGGGGATAAGGTCTTCAGCGGTAAAACGCGAATCGTGCGACTGGGCTTCTGGGTCGGAGGGTCCCCGGGTTACGGGTTTAGGCGCGTGATGATTTCTGCTGACGGTAAGCGAAAGCAGGTAATGCGACCAGGTGAACAAAAGAGTCTTACGACAGATCGGGTCAAGTTGATACGAGGGCCTCGTAAGGAATTGGAGATCGTTCGCGAGATATTTTCGATGGCCGCGAACGGGAAGGGCCCCACCGCTATAGCTCGTGAACTAAATCGACACGGCGTGACGCACGATGGCCGTCCGTGGATTCATCAGACTGTGAAAGACATCGTGACGCACCCGAAGTATATGGGCTGTCATGTCTGGGGCCGCTACTCACAACGCTTACATGGAAGATTGACTCGTGTGAAACCTGAGTTGTGGATCAGAAAGCCATTCGCGGTTCCACCGATTGTTGATGAAGAGACATTTCTCCGAGCACAGAAAGGGCTTCCGATCCAGAAGCGTTGGACAAAGGAGCAGATTTTGAGAAGGGTAGGCCGACTGTTAAAGAGAAAGGGGCGGATCAGCGAGGACATCATCAGAGAGGTGCCGGGTATGCCTGCACCGAGTACGATCGTTAAGGTCATGGGATCGTACCAACAGCTCTACAAAGAACTGGGGTACGAGCAACAGACCGTAGACTACTTAAAATCTGCGCAAATTGAACGTGCGATGCGGTTACGCCGCAGGATAGTCTCCAGGATAAAAGAGCTGTTTCCCGACAACGTGACAATCACTCACTTGCCGCGAAAAAGTCGATCGATGTTCCTGATAGATCAGAGCTTCATGGTCTCTTTGCTCCTTTGCAGGTCCAAATATAAACATGGACGGCTTACTTGGGTCATTGAGCCCGACGAATTGGAGCGACCCTACATCACTCTACTATGCCGGATGAACCGCACTCACGATCGTGTGCTTGACTATTACCTTGTTCCAAAGATGGACGCGCGCTGGCTGCTTCGTCCGAACGACCCATGGCTTCGGCAAGGAAAACGCCTACGTAGCCTGTCCGATTTCTACAATAGAGTGCGGAAAATCTGGGGAGAAAGATCGAATCAGAATACCCTGTCGAGATACCTGCAGGAACTTTGATTCGCGAAGCCTTTTGGATAACCCAAGCGTGCATCAATCCGCTATCCTCGCGCACGCCACCCTTCCCTGCCCCTCGCGCGCGCGGGCGGGCCCTGGCCCAAAGTCAAAATCAGGGTTTTTGGGGGTGGTGGGGGGGTGCACTTTCGCGGGCCTCTGTCTCCTATCCCCGCAACACGTTGAGTTCATCGGACATGCGTTTGTTATCATCCACGCCGGGGGTCCCAATGGCAAACGTGTCCGCAGTAGTCGAGCTGTTGAAGAAGGAGAGGGAGCGGGTACACAGAGAAGTCGAACGTCTCGACGCAGCACTGGCCGCTCTCGGCAGCAGCTCGAAGCGCACGGTCACGGCAGCGAGCAGGAAGAAGATGGCGGCGGCACAGAGACGGCGGTGGGCTAAGGTGAAGCGCGCGGGTTAAACAACTCAGAGCTGGGGCGATGAGATGATCAGCTTTTGGACTCTGCAACATGCCCAACAGCACCTACCATTTTGATTTCGTGCCGTTGAAGGACGTAAGGATATGTTTGTGGTTCCTCCTGTTGGAGAAGCTGTGTCTGTTTATCTGAAAGATTTCGACCCACGACTGCAAGGTGACGTGAGGCTAGTTAACCTGACGGACCTGTGCGGGAAAGTTGGTAGCTTGCTGAGGGCCTGTTCGCGCTTCCCGAGGCACTGCCAAGGCAAGGACGATATCTGAGGCGTGTGGTGGCTCAGCGTGAAATGGAGAAGCAGTGTTCTCCGTCAGTGTAAATTCCGCCCCATTCGGGACGGGGACCTTCAAGGCATGTGGGGGTCTATCGTCCGATGACTCATTGGGCCATGGCAGGAGATTTTCAACAAAACGAATCGAAGTTTCATGGCTTACCTCCTGGCTGCGTCCAACTGAACTCAGAATCATTGGACCTTGATCTGCGAAGGCTCATAGGCGACGACTTCTGGAACTCCTTTGTAGTCGCTGACTTTCCCGGTTACGCAGATATGCTTGCCCCGGTGCGTCTGTTCGGGGTCACCAAACTTAGGCCGATCAGTTCCCAAATTAGCACGGTGAACACTTGATCCGGGTATGGTTTGTCGAGGTTGATGAAAGTCGGCTTTCCGCGAGCCCTCGCCGCGTAGCGCGTGCTCCCTACGTCTCCGCAAACGGTGGCCGTTTCTCCAACGTGGCCCTTCGCTTCTACCGCTGCGAGTGGCCTCTGAGCGAGTGCAAAGGACGCCGTCAGGAAACGACAGAGAGAATTCGGACTTGTACCGTTGGTCGCTTCATCTTTTCCCGTCTCCTCAGAAAGGGTGATTGGAACACAACGTAAACGGAGCCAGACTTTCAATCTAGGGGGAAATAGCGTTGGAGGACGGCGACATTGTCTTCTCACAATAATGTGGTGTCAATAGCGCTCTTCTGGCAGTCAGTGCTGGACATCCGCCAGCGCCTCCCAATGCCCCGGATGCGGCGACGCGGCGGTCCGCGCGGCAGCCATGACGAAAGGCCGATGGTGGAGAAAGCGAGCGTTGCCGACGACAAAGCTCCTCCGATATCCCCCAGCTTCGAAGCGCGAATTGCGGCCGCGAATGCGAAGACTGTAGCGGGCACGGCCCGTGCCTTAAGGCGATCTTGTATTCGTGTTGTGGTTCGGCAAGACCATCTACGAAGCGGTCTGCCCTAGCCGGGTCGATCAAAAAGAGTTTTGGCCCGTCCGCTCGGCGCGCTCGCTGGCGCGATGCGAGTGGCACACCGTTTCGGATTCCGGCTTTCGCTTACTTTTCTATGCTCTAAAGTGAACTAGTGTTTTTGTCTGTTAACCCAATAGACTGAGTCAAAAAAATCCATTTTCACGCTTCCCGATTTGAATTCGTATCGCGTTTTCCACAGGTCCGTTGTGACAGCTATCACATCTTCATGTCGGACGGTTCCGTTAGGGTGACTGGAAAGCGGTCCTCCGGTCGGGCCATTGAATATTTAAGTTGGAGGCGCCACCGTGCAGAAGCCGCTACGTCAGTATTGTCCTTCGGTCGAGCCTAGGGTCAAGACCGTAATTGCAGTCCAACATATTCGAAGAATGCGGGGAGGGTCGCAGTCCCATCTCATGCTCTGTTCCGACCACCACTTTTATGTGGTCAAGTTCGGCAACAACCCCCAACATCCTCGCGTATTGGTCAATGAGATGTTGGCTTCGCGGTTGGCGGAGCAGATCGGACTTCCTATACCCGTATCAGTCATCGTCGAGGTTGACGCTCGGCTAGTTGAGCGCACACCGGACCTGCATATCCAACTGGTAGATCAAACGGTGCGCTGTCAGGCAGGCCTGCAGTTCGGGTCGGAATATGCGGTATCTCCGCTTATCGGACGGTGTTTTGATTATTTGCCGACCGAGACGTTAGGCAGCGTGTCGAACCTGACTCGGTTCTGTGCGATGTTGGTGTTGGACAAATGGACCGGCAATACCGACGCACGGCAGGCAGTATTTTGGCGTGAAAACAAACAACGTATTTACACTGCAACTTTCATCGACCAGGGATATTGTTTCAACGGCGGAGAGTGGACATTCCCCGACATTACACTCCGCGGAGTCTATGCAAGAAATGAAGTCTACGAAAGCGTATGCGGATGGGCGTCGTTCGTCACATCACTCCGGCTGATTGAGAACCTGGAACCAGACATCATCCGGTCCATCGCCCAGCAAGTTCCGAGCGGATGGTACGATTCGAATTTCAATGCATTGGGAAAGCTGGTGGAGATGCTTGTCGAGCGGCGGACGATGATAAGGCCGCTGATTGACGCGTTCCGCTTGTCCGTGCGCAACCCATTTCCAAAGTGGAGGGAGAATTGAGCCTTGATCTCAGCTGTCATTCTGTCTCGGATCGGTTATCATGCCACTGGTGCCATGCTGAGACAACTCCAATTCTCCACCCTCCGCTACACGCCGAATATTGTAACGGGCGAATTCGTCAACATAGCAGTGATCTTGTTTGACCCTTCGGGAGGTTTCTGCGGCGTTCGTTTCGTGAGTGACTGGCAGCACGTGCAGATTTTCGATCCCGATGCAGACATCGAAATGTTGGAGGCCCTGCGCCGCGATATCGAAGGGCAATTTCGGAGCGGCAAGGGAGAAGAAATCCTGAAAACCATGGAAGACTCTTTTTCCAACGCCATTCAGCTTTCACCTGGAACGACCCATCAGGTAAATGATCCCGGGAAGGAGATCGAGAAATTGGCCTCTCGGTATCTGGGCAAAGCGCGCACATCTGATACGAAGAGGCCGGAAAACTCAGCCCGTGGCCTTCAGGGCAGTCCAGAGTCGACTCGTCTTAAGAACAGGGGCTAATTTTGGCAGTTTCGATGCGCAGCTTCACGACGCTAAACCAGAAGGTCTCCACGACGTCGACCACGCTCTGGAACGTATTGAAGTCGATGGGCGAACTGGAGGAACTTTCTCTATCGTTGCTCCTGGCTACATCGAGCAAGCAAAGATGACAGCCAAAGTCCGGAATATGACTGGCACCGCGCGATTTGAGCTCACTGAGTTCCATGTGTCGCCTGCTTGAACCACGCGGGACGAGGCGGTTTGCCGACTTTACTCCATCTGAACGCACGAAGGCTGCCCTGAAGGAAGCCGAACTCAAAGGGCGGGATTGAGAATCTCTCTTCTGGCACGTCCTTATTCTGTGGCGTTGGCAAGTCAGAACGGGCTCAGCCTCATACGCAAGAAACCAAAAAGGCCTAGACTCGACCTTAGCAATCGACCAGAATTTGCAACGCCATGGCCAACGATGATCCGGAGTGCGCAGCACGAGTGGGAATCGCACACTCTTACGCACGGTTGTCTTAGTTTAGGGTCACGACGACTGGGTCATGCCAGGGCCCAAGCCCGTCCCTAACATTTTGCGGGGCGCTCGAAAAGTGCTTGAATCCCGACCGCTCATTTTCTGCGAAGTAACGGAAAACCACGACCTGGTAGGCGAACTGTTAATGAGTGCTGAGTATGAGTTTTACGCTGCTCGAACAAGTGAACGCCAAGCCCTGCGCCGCCCGTCACGAGATACTCTAGCGGTTCCTAAAGCCCACAGCACATGAGGTGGGGCGACCTGGAAACATGCTGCGGAGACAAAAAAGCCCGCACACACGATTGACGTGGCGGGCTCTTTCTTCTGCTGCGGTTTGTCTTACCTGGTCGGCGTATTTTTGCGGCGGTACCTGACCGTGGCCGAGTGCTACGACCTGCTTGGTCATCGTTCTGAGTGGTGTTCGTGATTCCTATTGCGAGCTTGAACTTGGCCCGAACCATCCTCGTGCCTCCCAGCACGAAATCGATTCGGGGGGATACGTGAGCACTCCTTCATCTGTGACTACCCACTGGGTACCAGTCGCCAAGTTAATCTCAAGATAGGGGTACGATTTGCCCTGTGCATTTGCCGTCTCCTCCAGGGTCTCTACCTGATGGAACCATCGATCGCAGTACCAAGTATTAGTATGGTTGCCGTGAGGAACTGGCGCCTCATCCTGGACCACGAAGTTTATGAGGAGATTAATCCCTGGCGGTGGCGTGTTCATCTGATAGAGGGCAATTGCATACTCATGCACCTGGATGGGAACGCCTTTAATGTGGAGAGTTTGCTTGGATGTAGAGACTGTGGCTCCAACGAAAACAGTTTGTGGGGTTGTCTGGCCCCAGGTCGCAATGGAAAGCAGAAGTGCAGTGAGGGTCGACATGATGCAATGCTTCATTACAGGTCTCCTTTTGTGCGCTGGCTCGGACGCGCTTCCAGTCCTTCTGCATCCTAATTGCCATTCCGACAACCGAATAGGCAACTTCAAGTGATTCATTTGGCTGTCCATCAAGGCAAAGAACGCCGAGAGCGGGGGCACAACCTGCAGGCCCAACGGGCAAACGATGCCTTCTCATGCTGGTCTGCATTTGTAAGAGAGCCGACAGACAGTGCGCGCCGGCAGTTCGCGACTGGGCTGTTGGCACGCGAACCTCCAGTCGCAAGGCAGGGTGCCCATCCTGTCCCCAAAGGAGAATAGCGCTTTCTCAGCCAGCCACCTATAACACATTGATAAAAAAAGACTTGAATGCGGAAGCCGGTATCAGTTCCTGGTATCATCTCGCGTTGTTATTAAGTAGACATATCTCGGGGATGCGCCGGCCGTTCTGACGATTAACATGCAAAAGGATATTGCGACCAGCTACAAGCTTCCCGCCAACTCATACCTCCACACGCCGCTGAGGCTTGAACAGTTGGATTCACTGGTGAAGAGCATCAACGATTTCTGGTTCACTCAATCCAAGTTGCCGAAGCGGCAGCCGCTTCCCCGCAACACGAAGTCAATAACGTAGTATCCCGGTCCATCGGCTCTACTCGCGCCTCTGAGCCATTTCTAATCCACCGCGTCCTTGGCCGGGATTAGCATTACAGCATAGGCGCCCTCCAAACAGCCTCGCGGCCTCACGGGAGAGCTGCAGGTTCTTCTCTTCGCGAATGAACTGTTACCTCGACCACAAGCCGCAGACACCCGAAGCCGATGCTGAATACCGGCAAAGGATCGAGCGAACGGCGAAAGTCCGCGACGAGCTGAAGGGTAAGCGTCTGACCAACACACCTGTTCGACAGGCGGGGTCTGTGTTGAAGTGTTTGGATGACCGCAAAAACAGAGTTGTCAGGGCCCAAGCGACGGACACGAGCCGAGGTTCAACAGTTGGTGGCGGAATTCATGAGCAGCGGCATGCGGCGGAGCGAGTTTTGCCGCAGTCGGGGTTTGAGTTTCAGTACGCTGGATCGCCATCTGAAGAAGCTGCGTTGGAAGAGAAGGCGTAAGCCAATTTCCTCGACCGGTCGTTTGGTGCCGGTGGAGTTGGTCGCCAGGAAATCGCCGAAGCGACACCAACCTAGTTGTGGGCTGGCTGTGGTACTGCCGGGCGGGCGCGGGATCGAGGCACATCCTGATTTTGACACGAGTACGTTCGAACGCCTGGTGGGCATCCTGGAGCGGACCTAAGCCGTGTTTGGACTGGGTCCAGCCACACGGATTTATCTTGCTGCCGGAGTCACCGACATGCGCAAGGGGTTCGAGGGGCTGCACGGTCTGGTTCGGGATCGATTGTCGTGTGAGCCTCGGAGCGGGCACTCGTCCAACTCGGGCAGCGCTCACAAGGCGCTCGGTCGCACCTTCAATGGAACATTCGGAACAATGTGTGTGCGCCGCTGCGATGTTCTTGCCGCAACCGCGACAGAGCGTTTGCGGTCGCGGCGCATGCGGGGCAGATGGAAGGGACGGTAAGCGCTAGCCTCGCCCACACACGTCATCCACCTTCTTCATAATCAACTCCGCCCACTGCAAGCTCACCGCGATCAACCTGTCAGTGCGTCCGCTGCCCATCGGCCCGCCAAACAGATCCTCCGCTGTACGAATGTGCAGGCTGGCGAGGATCGCCGCCATGATGCCGATCACGCGCTTGCGGCCCTCGTCCATTCGGACGACAATGCTACATTATTCGCTTTTCGTTCGCTATTGGAGAACTCTCTGTGAGCGGTTGACGCTGCCGGACTCGGGCGGAAGAGCCAACTGATCTCAGCGATTCGACACACTGGGTATAATTAGGGTGTCGACCGTCATGAGCCAGCTAAGTATCTCATTTCCAAAGCATTTCGCTCTTCTCTCGCCCGATGAAATTTGGGAAAGTGCGAGTGCGGGGTTGATTTCCTCAATTGCAGAAGATCGCAGAATTGAGCGCAAGCCGCCGGGAATCCACGTCGACAGCCTAAGTGAATACTTCTCCATGTGGGCGAACACTGTCCCAGACGGCGGCCTAATCGCCGTGGGGATCGAGGATGGCGGAAAGCTTTCAGGCTGCCATCGCTTATCCAACAATCAGCTTAACGAATTAGAGAAGGCACCCCGTCGACTGTGCCCGGACGCGAGAGTCGAGAGCAAGCGAGTTGAGGCCAATGCCGATGACGACGAATCCAGTTTCATCGTCCTGTTCAGGGTCGACTACCGTGAGGACCGGGTTGTCCGCAATCACAAGAGCGAAGCATTCATACGTTCCGGAGACGAAAAGCACAAACTGTCAGAGGCGGAGATCCGCGAACTCGAGATTGATAAACGGCAGGTCGACATCGAGAAAGAAGCCGTGCCGTTGAAATACCCGGAAGACTTCGACGGCGAATTGGTTCGCCGATTCATTGAGGGCGTGAAGAAAATCCACCAACCGCTTCAACAGTACAGGGATATAGAGGTTTTACAGCAGCGCCGTCTTGGCGCGGTCCGAGAAGGCATTTTTGTTCCGAATGCGGCATGCGCATTAGCGTTCGCCCGCGATCCCGTACCTCTATTTCCAGGGTGCCAAATTAGATTTTTGCGTGTCGACGGCGAGTTTGAGCAATCCGGGACTAACTACAATGTGATTAAGACCGTTCCGCTCGAAGGCCCAGTCCCACGCCTTCTTGAGCAGACCGCAGAGTTGCTGTCGGGACAATTGCGCGATTTTTCTCGTTTGGGGGAAGATGGCGTTTTTTACAGCGCCGCAGAATACCCGTATGCGGCATGGTACGAGGCCCTAGTGAATGCCTGTGTTCATCGTTCCTACGGGCTCAAGAACATGAACATTTTTGTCAAAATGTTTGATGACAAGCTCGTTATCGAGAGTCCGGGCGGCTTCCCGCCGCTGGTTACGCCAGACAATATTTACACAATGCACCATCCTCGCAATCCAACCTTGATGCGAGCCATGTTCTATTTGGGTCTCGTTAAAGAACACGCGGAAGGCACAAAGCGGATGCGCGACACAATGAAGGACATGAGTTTGCCACCGCCAATTTTTGAGCAGACTCAAAGTGGTATCGGAAACGCGGCCGTTAGAGTCACGCTGCGCAATCAGATAAAGCAGCGTAAGGTATGGGTCGACACGGACGTCAGCAGCTTGCTTGGTGAGGCGCTGTCACGCAATCTTAGTCGCGAGGAAAAGCGCGTCCTCAATTTCGTCGCCGAATACGGAAAGATTAACGTGACGCAATGCCATCGTCTGATACCGAGCCTTGCCAAGTGGCATTCAGCCAAAAGGGTGCTCATGAGGTTAGTCGACAAAGGCCTATTAAAGCAGGTTCACAGCGCCGTCATTCGTGATAACAAGGCGCACTTCATCCTTCCAGATGCGTTTCGAGCCGCGGAGAAAAAACGATGATCGTGAGCCGGGACGGGAAGGAATGACTGTCGCGATCTCATACCGACTCCGAGACGGTAGCGTGCTCCTCTGTGCAGATCAGAAGTTAACGTCTGGGAGCGAAGTTCAGACAACCGTCAAGATTTTTGAACGTACGTTGCTCCCGAACGGGGGCCAGATCATATTTTCATTAGCTTCCGATGATGTCGCACGAGCAATTGGACTCTGGCCACGTGTAGCTTTGGCCGCCGCGCAAACCGGGACAGCGGACGATTTGATCACTGAGATCACAACGGCCTGTGCCAACTTCTACAGCGATGTTCTGGAGGGCGAACCCCAACGACCCGAAATAGAGTTTGTTGCTGCGATCTGGAGGCCGGATACGAAACGCGTAGTCCAACTTGCTCGCTATGACGCCCAGGTTCACGCGGTCGCGGTCCCGAACCGGTACTGTGCCGTCGGCAGCGGGAGCCAAGCTGCGGGAGTGATACTAAAAGGAATCGGTCCTCGCGCGCAGACTCAGACGGAGTGTATTAGGACTGCCATCGCTGCCGTTAAAGCAGCAAAAATGGTCGATCCTCTCTCTGGTGGCGATACCGATGCGTGGATACTCCGCAATGGCGAAACAGTCCACAAACTCACCGCCGGCGAAATACAAGAGGTCGAACAACTCTGCGTTGAACGTAGCGAACAGAGTGTGACACTCTTCCTTGCTGCCGAGGAAGAGCCGACGAAATGAACTTTCCGTAGAGAAAATAGCGGGCGAAAAATTGGGAAAAACTGAAAAAATCAAAAATCTGTGTGTGAACTGGGCGTGGCCGGGGAACGTAAGGGAGCTGGAAAACTTCATGGAGAGATCGGTGATTCGCTCGAAAGGACCAATTCTTAACGTGCCGCTGAACGACTTAGGCTCCCCCTCAGCACCGGCGCGAGCCAGTGAGTGAGGAAAAGATGGTGTCACTGCGCAATCGGTTCGAGGTCACGTGACATTGGGAACTTGACCGAGTAACCTTCCCCGCAAGCCCTCCCTCCGCTCCCCGCGTCCATCCGCAGGATAGATCGCGGGGAGGGGAGGGTTGGGATGTACTCGGGGGTCCGATTTCGAAACACACTGCCCCATGAATGGGGTCCTCGGCGATTACAGAGGAGAAGCTTTGGATCAGTACGCAATGCCCAGTCGCAAAGCGCAGGAATTTGATACCGCGTTAGCAACTGCGTTGGAGAATCATGGACCAATTTGGGAGAAGCCGAACTCCTTTTCGGGAAACTGCAACTACTGCAGGCGAAGAAAGTCGCGACACTCAGCGGTCGCGTTCCACGGCCTGCTCATACCGCTACCGCGACGCTGCGTTCATCTGGCTTTTTCCCAAGGCCAAGAGTTTTCCACGGATCAACAGACCGCGATTCTCGGCCCAGTCAAGTCTGGCGTCCCAAATGAAGAATGACGTTATCCACAGGAATCGTCGCGTAATTGTGATGGCTGTCACCTTGCCTGCGCGAGGCCGTCGGATATCTTCAAGTGAATGCTTGGCACAGATCACCTTCGGGAGAAGCGCTCGATGAAGAACGACACCACCGTGGACCGACTGATGGAGCAATGGCCGGACCTCAAGATAAGAGCCGAAAACGAAACGGATACTGAGAAGCTGATTGCAGTACTTTACGAAGTCGAGGACTTCCTGGTTAGGTTCGAGGCAAGAGTCGTCGCGAACGACCAGGAACGTCTAAGGGCGGATGCACGGTCGGATAATCGTGCTGTCCGCACAGGAATCGGGAGCCCATGAATGAATCAAGGCTGACCAGCATCGCGAAGAGGTTATGTGAACTGTACCAAAAACAGGTTGAGACCCTTCAACACGGCACGTTAACGCACCTGGCCGAAGGCGAGCTGAAACGATACTCCGAGAGAAAACGGCAGACCCGAGATCTACACACGACGCTCAACAACTTGCGATCTCGACGCATCGAAGCTAAGCCGTGGATGCCCTAGATGATGACCGGATTCACCGATGTCGGTAGGAATTAAAATCAAAAAGAGTGGGATCTCAGATGAAGTCGATACTCTACGGCAGGGCACTTTAGCGGGCATGGCCGAAGGAGATCTGAAGCAATACTCGGACAGAAAGCGACAGGTCCGTGAACTTCAGATGGTGCTCAAACACTTGCGCACACGGCCATCGTAGGATTAGTATATCAGGCCGTTAAGGAATAGCGCGCGGGAGTAGCACAACTAAGGCAGTGCGCCGGGGCTCCATCTCGGATATGACGGTTCGATTCCGTTCCTCCCGCCCCACCCTAGCTACTTTTGTGTACTTGACGACGACACGATTGCACATTTAAGAGTGCTAATAGTGGTCGCGTTCTAGGGCCACTCATAGCAGAACTACCACTACTCAGCGTCGATCTGGCCCTTTTTCCAGGGGCCAGGGTTTTCCACAGTCTTAATGGTTAGCCATCACAGACTGTCGTCTCACAATCCAGATAGTCTTCATGCATGACGACCGGATTTATTCTTGGCGGGTTGATGCTGGCGAGCTGCGGTAGCGGCTTACTAGTAGCAAGAAGGCTGCGGCACATCGCGTGGGTACAGTGTCCAGAGGTTCAGGCCGTAGTGCAGTCAGGCTGCGCGTATATCACCGACGACAAATCACACTACGTTGGCCTCGTCATGTATAGCTACCGGGTCGCTGCCCAGACGTATTATGGTACATGCCAACGCTCATTCACCACACCTCGCGCTGCTTTGCATTTCATCCAGCACTGCAGCGCGTCGCGACTTCTCGCGCGGTACAAGCCTGAGAGTCCCGAAGAGGCATGTCTGTGTGAATGCGAGCAAGCGGAGATTGCGAACCAGTTCGTCGAGCCGGAACATCTTTCGATTAATTGAGCACGCCCGGACGAAAGGTGCGATTAAGTCATCGCCGGAGAAGTCGCTCCAATTCACGAAACCCCGCGTTCGCCCTTGATGATCGCCCAGAAGACTCCGGACCTGAAACTTTCCTCGTGAGTCTTTGATAAATGGGTGGGCGGAATGGACAAAGATATTTGTAGCGCAGACAACTACACCAAAAACAGGTCTAACTTCGACAGTACGCATCTCTCGAAGCAGGGCCAACACACAGGCCGCAACCTCGAAGAGACTATTAGTGGATTATCGCCGCGTTCCATGGCGCCCGCGCTGTCTAGGCAATAGGCGCCCCCAAGGTCGCTACCATCTGCGGGTGGCGCTTCAAACAGGACGATCTCGGATGGATCGTTCATAACATGGCGACAGACGCAAGTACCCGGTACCCACTTTCCATCGCTACACTGCACTTTCATGTCCTTCCGTCTCTTCATTCACATTCTCCTAGTTCAGCCGCAGTGATGAGACAGCGACCTGTGCTGGCGAAATCATCCACGGCTTAATCTTCTGCACCGACGCTGCCGCTCGCACGTCGTAGACTTTCCCGGCGTATGCGAACTTGCAGCTGACTACGATGACTGGCAGCATAAACGCCATAGCAGCGGGAAGAATCCGGTAGGCCCGCCTCACATAAAAGTCTCGCAAACCTATGGTCGAAGTCTTCGCGCTGTTTCGTGGCCTAGAGCTGTGGCCCCGAAGCTGTTGCCTCCATTGCTATTATTTTCAGTGTCCAGGGAGAAGTTTTCCCATTGGGATTCGTGCAAAGAACTGAAACACCTGTGGAGGCTGCAGGCGTGACCCCTGTGAGAACTAGGCGAACGTATGGCACATCAATGCTCGTGCCTTGTCCCACCATGTAGTCCAGTTTTGTTGATCCAGAAGAGAGGGTGCAGGCCGCGCCAGAGCCGTATACCCCGGAAAACGTGAGAGTAGCGGTAGTGCTCCAAACCCCTTCTGGAAGGTTTAAAGGAACACACATCGACCCACCTGTGTTCCCCGGCCCTGGTCCGTTGATGCCTGCGCCACTTCTGACAAGACTTTGAATAGTGTTTGAAACGTCCTCCGAGCGAGGGACGGTTGGCCTTTGCGTAGTGGAGCCCAATCCACAACTTGCGCTTTGAGAGCTGCCTGGGTTCAAGTCAGACAGTGTGCCGCCGAAGGAGCAATTATCTAAAGTCTCAGAAGAACTAAACGTGGTGCCGACGGGCAAAACGTCAGTTGTGCAGATGAAATTGGAAGAACCCTGAGAAGACACTAAGGCACCTTGCAGATTGTAAAAAATACTGCCATCAGCCAGCACAGGCACTGTCCACACCGCAGAAGTAAACGTTCCTGTGTAATTCACGTAGCCAGGAGCCACGATAGAGAACGTTCCTCCAGTTCCGAACATCGCTCCGGTTTGCGAGTCGCCTGAGGTCAATATCGCGGTATTGAGAGATAGTGTTCCGAGGTTGGCCGTTGTTTGTACGCCATCTATCACCACAGCCGTGATGGAAGCGTTTACAACTTGCAGTGTATTTTGCGAAGTAAAAGTGATGGCCTCATCTTGCGTAACATCTTGGCTAACTACGTAAGTTAATGTTTGAGCTTGCATCACCGAGACGCAAGCTATAAGGCACAGAGCGATTGTCAACTGTTTCATTGTACGTTCTCCTTAGGATACGGGTCTTTAATAAACGGCCACTCTAAGGAGGTTAGACAGAACTCCACGTCGTGCACATCGTCCTTAAGTACCTTTTGGCATATTTATTTGTGGACGGTCACCAGAAAGGTACACGGCTTCACTTCGGGAACTCCCAATATGGACCATAAACATCAAGCCAAGTGACTCCCTGTACATGTGGTCTCGCCACCTATGCCGTGCGCTTCCGCTTCTCATCATCGGTGACAGTCAGGACGGGCTTCTTCGGCGATGGATTGAATTCTCGAAGCTCGGACAACGGAGCGGGTAGTAATAGCGTTGCATGCAGCAATGCACCTAGCGAGTTCAAACAGGAACAATACGCATGCACGATCCGTCAAATTCTTCGGGCGCGAACGTAAGACATCAAGACTGCCGCAGTTAGGGCAGTCGTCCAACCCAATCTAAGCATGAATAAAGGATATGACTGAGGGAAACTCTCGTCTCCTCACAAAAGGTCATATTTTCGTCGTGCATTCCCAATAGGGGAATAGAGCGATCCTGCAGTTGTCAGAAAGCATCAGCAAACGAACTCGTGCCCAAAATGCTGATAGAGCCAATCTGTCTGGTTAGTATGAAAACTGTCAAGCCACGTGCCCATCGCGACGACGGTAAGGAGCAAGACGACTATCAGTACTAACACCAGCCATGTTTCCATCGCGAGCGGTTGCAAGGACTTTGTTGTTGACAGCTTTTTGATGAAGAGAACAAAGTGGAAGTCACGCTTGCGGGACGGCATGGTTGTTCCTGCGCCACACAGACTCCCACAGCTTTGCTTTTCCCTGCGTACGATTTTGATTTCTGTTACGAAATCCGAACAAATGTAATTTGCGGGCGCGTGGCGTACGTCAGCGTCCTCGGTAATGGCGGAGATGTCATCGACGTGGAATGCACAGAGGTCGGCAAAATTCCGCAACTGGACAACTGATTCGAGATGATGTACGAGGTCACGCCGGTCGGGCAGCGTGAGCGGGGTGACCGGTTTGCTGCTCTAACGCTTTCAGCAGCTCCGATTCATTCAACCTGCAAACCACTGCGTCGGCACACTCAACCACGCCCTCAACTAAAGTCTGGCCACCACCGACTAGCAGGATGACAGGAACCTTCGCCTTGGTTCGCTTCAACTCTCCCGCGATCACTGCCGTCTCTACTCCATCTCCGTCCACGTCGAGCACTACAACATCTGTCTTGGTTCAGCCTGAAATGGAGAACCGACGTTCTCCGTTAGTGAGTATTCCGCCCTTCGGGCGGGGATTTTCAAGGCATGGGGGGCTTTCGATCCGATGGAGGTTGGGCGGCGCAAGAACGAGTCCTCACGCCCCCGTTCATCGTCTCGATGAGCCCACCGGGATATCCCTCGGCGTGGTTGCGTCCCCGCAGTGCCCGCTTCCGTTTCGCCCGGCAAGATCATTGTAGCTCCGCAACGACCTGCCGTTTCTCAACATCCGGTTGGCCCGTGATTCCGACTAAACCCAACTGGGCCAGACCCGAATCATGAGTGTAATCGCCATCTGATAGCGTCAACGATTGCAAGCGTGACTGACGTAACCGGTACAACGCAACCTTTGCGCCTAGAATCTCAACCGTCAGCTATGTCCATTCGTGGGATCAGTCTTGGCTTTTTGACCGTTCTCCTCGTTATGTGTCAGGCACAGCCGCAGGCAGCCAAGCGTTCCTGTGGCGGCGCAGGAAGCATCTCGATAAATGCAGGCTTCGATGATTTCCATTCTTCCGCCATTCTGACCTACAACCTGGAACAACCAGACAAGGTGTCAAACGCACATATCGAAGTGCGGGATGGACCCACGCTGCTGTTCCGAACTCCGGCGACCAAGGAGAGATCGGGGAGAATTGCTTGGAGTCCAAAGGAAGGGGTTCCAGAGACTCCATCCGAGTTGCGCCTCAAGATTCACGTCCCCGAGAGTGTTGGCGAAAGTTATTTCGCTACGGATCGATCCCGGGCACTGATCGGACGCACTGGCTCAGTCGACGGTGACCCAGTCCCCAAGTTATGGAATAAGACGGCGATCCTCGAGGAGGGCGCAGGATCGACATCACTGATAACGGACGCTAATGACGTGGGCGAGCAGAACACTGTCCTTCTTCTCATGGAAGAAGAGACCGCAGATGTTTGGATTGCCCGCGAGTATCTTCCCGCCACGCTGATCGACCTTGGACACGTCAGTGTCGAAATTCCTGCGGGGTACCTGGCGAAGCCCACTCGTCTGCGGCTTGAAGCCACGAGACCGGAAGATACCCCTGATGTTCCTATCGGAAGCCAAGCTGACAGCGATTTCAATTCCCTGACCGTTTACGTCATGAGGAAGGACCGGCCAGTCTTCTCAAAGATCGAACCTTCGGAGGTCACGTACGAGGGAGGTGATTTCGATGGGAGTTATGTGGATGCGGTAGTACGCATTCTGGGAAGCGGCTTTAGCGCAGCGTCCGAGGTCCTCATGGGCTTTCCGGCCGTCGTTGGGTACAACAGCGAGGCTCCGAAGCCAATCTACATTTCCAGCAGCGAGTTGCAATTTCAGGTTCCGGGGCGCCTCCTGAGGGATGCAATCTATGACGAAGTGCCACTGAAGCTCTGGGTTCGAAATGGAGACGACCAGCATGTTTCGGACCCGCAACTTCTGAATGTGCTTCCGGCGCACAAATATTCGGTACGCCCTAAACAACCGCGCATTCTGGCCGTTTCGCCGTACCCAGTTCAGCTGATGGATGATCGCAGCGGCGATGGCATATTGCTGAAAATCTACGGTGAGAACTTCACGAAAGACGACGGCGTGACCGCCGACCACGGAGAGTACAAAGGATTAGGCCCAGCCGGAGAACTAAGAACCAAATTCGTCAGTTCCCAAGAATTAAGCGCTTGGCTGCCCCGCGATCTATGGCGGAGCCACCGGCTGTCGTTCAGGCTCGTGACTCAAACATCAAGCGGCGTATGTGCCGTAGAAGCGCGGCAGGACCAGTAATACATCGCATCCTCTACTGTGGGTCAAAATAGCTTTCCCTGGCGGTCCGATATCGCGGCGTCTGGCCGCTTCGCTCTTCACGCGGCTTGCCAGCGGCGACTCTGGCGCTGCTGTCTGGCGGCTTCCAGCTTGCGGTCGCGTTCTGCATGGATCTCGTGCTGACGCCCCGCCAGTACGTCATTCGGCGTGAGGTAGCCGGTGGCACTATTCAGGCGGACATTGTTGTAATGCTCCACGTAGCCCTCGACCAGACGCCGTGCATCTTCCAGCGACAGGGGCGTTCCCGGGCGAATGCACTCGCTTTTCAGCGATTGGTGCCAGCGCTCAATCTTGCCGTTCGACTGCGGATAGTAAGGGGAGGTTCGGACGTGCGTCATGCCCGAGACGCGAATGAACTCCTTGAAGTCGCGAGCAATGAACTGCGGGCCATTGTCGGAGATGATTCGTGGCTTCGCTTCCGGGTACTTCTCCTTGGCCCGCTGCAGGATCACTTCGACATCAGCTTCTCGCATGGACTCACGCAGATCCCAATGCACGAGAAAACGACTGAACCCATCCAGAATGCTGCACAAGTAATAGAAGGTGCCGCACAGGTTGATGTAAGAAACGTCGATATGCCAGTGCTGATGCGGCTGCAGCGGCTGCTCGAAACCGGTTCCCTTGCGCGAAGGTTTGCTCTTCCACCGGGATAATAATCCAGCTTGCTTCAGCACTCGCCAAACACTCGCCGGACTAACCGCCACAACGTCAGCGTCGAGCATCATGAACGTCAGCCGCCGATAGCCTTCCAGCGGGTTCTTCAGATGGAACTCGATGATTGCTTCTTTCTCCCACAGCTCCAACCAGAAATCACGGGGAACCCAACCGTTGTGCTCGTTGACGCACCCGTACCGCTGCCGCCAGTCATAGAACTTGCTGGCGGTCACGCCCAGCCAAGGGATGAACCGTCCGACGCCGATCTCAGCCTTCTCCGACCAGCGCCGGACGAAATCCACGACTAGATCCCGCACATCATGCGGCACCCAGATACCGGTTAGAGTTCCCCAAGACTTTTTTTTAGCGCGATGTGCTCAGCCATCAACTCAGCCAGGACCTCGTCCTTGGTCTGCACCTTCTTCTCCAAGAACTCAATCCGTTTCTGCTTCTCCTCCACTTGGCGGTGGGGACGCTCTTGAGCCTGAAAAGCGGCAGCTCCGTTCTCGAACAGTTCCTTCTGCCAGCGGTAGAACACTGTTGGCCGCAGGCCCAGCTCTTCACACAGCTCCGAGACTGGCACCTTGTCCACAAGATGCCGCCTCAGGATGGCTACTTTTTCTTCTGGGGTGAAATGCTTCCGTTCCTTCCTCATACGTTCGCTCCGTTATCTTAACGGACGAACGTCTTCTCCATTTCCAACTGAGGCAGGACACATCCGCCAGCTCGGCGACGAGCTAGACAATCCCGCCATGGCCGCTGCTCGAAACAAGTACCAGCCAGCCATGTTCTCTCAGAAAAGCACGGCGTCGGTGCTGACTGAAAATATCGGAGCAGATAGAGAGAATGGTGCGGGAGCGTCGTTGCGCGTCGGACACGGCTAACCTCCACATCCGTCCACCGGGACCGCGCGTGCTGATCTGTTGGTGACGCGACGGCAGAAAGGGAATTGTACACCCGCGCCCTGTTCGTATTTTGTAACAGACTCCGCGTCTGCCCCACTCGTGCGCTCTGGCTTCGTGCATACTCGCTTGCGCAGGGTTGAGGCGTAAGCCCGGCGCGCGCCGCGAACGATCTGGCCTATGCCGTTTTTTGAAGGACTTTGATTATTACGTCGCCGCAATGTGCTCCGCCTGCGGTGATACGTTATTGGCTCGACTTCGAGACGACAAAGATGACGCCAAAGCAGCAACCCGCCTCCGGGCCAATCTTGAGGAAGTCTTTCAACGACATCTTGCCGAGAAGCACCACTCGAAAAACGAATTGAATCGCACCGCGTAGCCCCGTAACGGAACTTATGCAGCGCACCAGGGACATTTGACTTTGCCATTCCCATTCGACGGTGGGAACCATAATTAGTGTAAGGAAAAAACTCAAGAACTGGTGGCGGAGGGGATGCTATAAGAACGGAACATGTGTTGCCTTTTCGTGAAAGCCTTAAAGTCCGCTCCGTACACCAGAACAAGCCCGCGCTTGCTGTTCGTATTTTGTAACAAACTTCCCGTCTGCCCGCCGTGCACCTGTCCTCATGCATACTCGCGCGCTGGCGCAAGGAACGCATGGCCTACATCGTGGTCGTAGAACACGAAACCAAAGGGATCGTGCTAATCCCTACGGAGATAACGGACGCACAGAACGCAATCGAGCAGGCAAGGAGGGAGAACCAAGAGCGGGGATACGATTGGGAGAGCGCCACGGTCGCATACATCTCCGACGAGTGGCCATAAAGCCCGGTCGTCGCTCCGACTCCTATCCAGACTGTGTGCATATCTTTGCACAGCACTTAGCCCGTGCCGGATTTTCCACAGTCAAAATGTTCATCCGTCACAGACCGTCAGGTTCCCGGCTCTGTACTCTCTGCTGGAAGCTGCGTCCCCGATTTCCTTTGGTGACTCGGCGGGCGAATTATACGCCGGTGCTCGTTGTTCGGAATTTGTAACTCGACCGGCGTCGGTTATCCGTGACGCGTCGGTCGTGGTCTACTCGACAGCTAACGTGGTCAGTTTAGGCGAGGCTAACGACATGAATGAGAAGGATCTTACGCCCGACCAGCATTTTGCCCATAACGAACGGGACAACATCGGCGCAAAGACTGACGGTGCAGAGGTCTCCGATGTCAAACCCAGTTCTGCAGATCAGACTCGCACGCCGGTGAGGCAAAAGGAGCCGTATGAGAAGCCAGCTTTCCGTTACGAGCAGGTTTTTGTCACTTCAGCCTTGTCCTGCGGCAAGATAACGGCAGGCTCGTGCGGCATGAACACCAAAGCGTCGTAACGCGACGGGAGAACGTTCTTCGGCCCGAATTGTACGTCCTGAAATGTGAGTCTTGGTTTTTGGCTGTGTAGTCGCAGCTCTGGTGAGACGTTCTTCGTTGGCTGCGCGCGTGGTCGTGAGAATCTCCACGATATGGTCAACCCGTCATCTTGTCGAGAGTTGATCAGTTCGTCTCAATTACCAACAATGCTCCCGCCGCTCGCCAGGGTCTCCCTAACCGATGTCTTGGCCCGTCATTGCGCTCCGTAAAAGGAAAGCTCCTTAAAGGAAAGCTTCATTTCGATACCGGTTTGAAAGCACCTTGTATGACCGCGAAGAGCTTTTGGCGGGATGCGTCGCCCGAACCTGCATAAGGGTGTATCATCCGTTCGAACTTCATCTCCGCCCTCTGCAGTACCGTTTCCGAACTCTCTTGTCTGGAGCGCATCGTCCCTGTATCCGGTTTAGTCCCATGTCGCCAAATCCGAACTCCAAGAGCGCCATCACAGCCTCGGTTGCCAGACCTTGTCCTCGGTACCTGGGAGCGACGTAGTAGTTGATCTCTCCAGTGCTTTGCTTGAAGCTGATGTGAGGAAACCCACAGTTACCGACTAAGAGCCCCGTGTACTTTAGCAATATTCCCCAAGGACCCATCCTCGATTCGCGGTACTCGCGGAAACAGAAGTCAAGGAATTTCTGAGCCTCGATCTCCTTGCCATGTTGTGTGTTCGCCCACGCCTCCCGACCGGAAATTTCCCCACGATCCTCTTGGCTCACCCGCCTCAGTAGTAGGCGCTCGGTCTCAAGCGGGCGCATCCTCAATCCCGGCGGGCCGCCGTTTATGGCTCCGGCGAGCCGGATTCGGATATTGGTACGCGGCCTGCGTAACAGAAAACTCAATTCGTTGCCTTTCCGTTCCTTAAGCCGAGCGCTGCCGATTGTCATCTTGGGCAGTTCGGGCGGATTTCCTGGCGGATAGTGGGGATTCGGGGGCGGGCAATAAAATCGGGCGGTAGTGCTGGCGCAGACATACGTGGCACCTGACTAACCGGAGAAGAAACAAGACGGACGCTCGCTGGAACCACCTCACAGGCTGCGAACGGTAAACTTTGAAACTGGGGCAGTAAGGGCAACCCATAAACCCGATTCCCAGCATTGGCTGCTGCTCCTGCGAAACAAGAAAGCGTACCGAAAGACAGTGCAGGATTTAGGCACTATCCAATTCTGTTACGAAATCCGAACCCACTTGCGAGAACCAACCCGCCGACCACCAGTCGATCCGAGCACTATGACAGTACGGCAACCCGGCCCGAGCGGTCTGTGACGGATGGACATTAGGGTTGTGGAAAATTTGCCCACCGGAGTTCGCACGTGCTCACTGAGCGAAGCGTGAATAGTCCTAGTGCACGGACAAAGTGAGAACTGCGCCGCGACGACTAAAGGCAATGGGTTGGGCGAGCTGTTGGTGCGACTGATCGAGAAGTCTCGCGAAGACAGCCATTTGCGGACCTTATTCTGTCAAGATTTCCACAGGCCTTCTGTGTGACAACGATCACGGACAGAGGGAGGTAGACAGGAGTACAAAAAGCGAAGTTCTTGGGCCCAAGAACAATTGCGACCTTCCCAGTCGTAATGTGCATCCTGTTTGGATTTCTTGGCTTAGGACATCCGGCTCCGGTCAGCGCATAGAAAGCGCTACTGGAGCCATTTTCTTGGAGGGTCGGCCTCTCTCACTCTGACCATTGAGTGACCGCGAGAATCATGCGGGCCGGGAATCTGAGACAGATCGCACGCCTGACTAGGATCCTCAAAGCGTATCGATTTTCTGGTTTCCCTCCGCATGGTCAGTGCGCCGTAGATCAGGAGGACGATCAGAGGAACCGCGAAAACTCCGAAGATCGCCGCCACTACAGTCAGCGTCATAAGCTGCCTCGGCCCGATCCCAAGCCAATTTCAAGCGGCTTTTCGACCGGACAGGGTCGGGAAAAAATCATCTTGCACCAATCGCGGATTTCTGCGCCTGCTCCGGCTCCGTCGGCAGCACCAAACGGGCTCTTACGCCGAACATCTCGTAGTCAGTGAACAGCCCCCGGCACCAGTACGTTTTCGTATGCTCGGCTTGCGTCGCAATGGTGACCGGGACAGCGTACTGCGTCCCGTCTTTCTCCAGCCAGCCATAAGTCATCACTCCCCACCAGCGGTGCCATGGTCCCGAAAGGTCAAGGGCTTCCGAAATCCGCAAGATGATCCCCGACTCATCCATCCAGACTTCACCATGACAGTCGTAGAATTTCGCCGTGCTCCGCTGGAAGAAGCCGTAGTCCATGACAGAGGTGTACAAGCACGCCCGGTCCTCGATGTTCGCGGCGTACTGGAACACGTGGACGGTTCGACCGCCCACGACGGCATCCGGCGCTTGGTGAATTTTCAAGTTAAGCTCCGTCCCGACCATTCGAGGAAGCCCGGACCACTCATTGCTAGACACTATGAAAGCGTTCAGCTTCGGGAAAGGGACGTCGTCGTAGAACTTCTTGTTGCCTCGGCGATGCCAGCGCTGCCAGCCGTCCAAGATGAGGGTCTCGTATGCGTCAGTCACCTCCGGCTCGCGATTGTCACGGCCCCAAGCGAACGTCTCGGTTGCGATGAAGTTACGCATCGAGTTGGCGAGGTGCTCCGCCGTGCGTCGCAGCTTGACCACCTCGGGCGGCTCCATGGGGCGCTGCGAAAGACCTTCAGCGCGAGGCCAGACGTAGGGCGGGTATAGGTCTGAGGCGACCGGAGAGACGAACACCGTCTTCGGAAAAAGCGTCGTTTGCAAGTAAGGTTGCGCCCTCGTGACAAAGTCCGAAAGCTCCTTGACAGGTACCGCGAGCGCGATGCGGTCCTTGCCCTCGACTATGCCGTTCAGAATGCCGACGATCTTCTTTGTCTTGCTATCAACAACAATGCCACCGCTAGCGCCGCCGCGCACGCGACCTTCCTCGTAGCTGAAAGCAAGCAGACCTTGGCGGGTCTTGCCTATGAACTTGCTGTGCCAGTGAACCAGGCCGCGCTTCGGGCCCCAGTTGTACGGGTAGGCGTAGATGTCCGCCTCGGAGCCGTCCTCCAAATCATCGGTGTCGAACCCAATGCCATGGAAGTTCTTGAGGGGATGCTGCATCTCGTAGATGGCAAGGTCGTGAGCCGGGGCGTATTTCAACGAGCCCCCTCCGGCAAGGTCCACTTCTTGCGCCCCCACGTCGTCCGGGTCGGAATCGACGTAGCGGTGCGCGGAGAAAACCCCCTTTATGCGGACGTACTTGCCCATGACTTTGGCGACGTGGTAGTTGGTGCCCACGAAGCGGCAGTCCTTGTCTAGGCAAAACCCTGTGCCGAACTTCATGGAGAAAGGGGCAACATACCTGATGTCGGGCTTGAAATCCGTGATGGGAAAGACCACATGCTCGGGAACGAATTCCTGAGCGTACACCGGGCCGGCGAGGGCGAATAGCAGAAGCATAGGCCCCAGTGTTCGGGCATGAAGCCTTTCGCTAGGGCGGGGGAATGCGAAGGGTCGAGGGATGAGGTGCTGCCCGCTGAGTGCGGTGCTCGCAAACAGGTTGAGGAGAAGGAGGTAATTTTGCACGGCTGTGTCGATCTCTCGCTGAAGATATCGGCAGTGTCTGTTTCTCCTTTCCCGAAATTAGTGAGACTTTATGAACGAAGGTCCTGGGGGCGCACGGACTCCCTATTTATCTGCCGGTCCTGTCGCGTTGCTGGAAACCAGACTTGGCCAGAAAACACAGGATCAGTTGCGTCACGTCAGCGTGGTGCTTTTCTGCGGCCTTTTCTGGGCTCGATGCCGACCTCGTAGGCTGCGTCGACGAATCGAACTCCTGCCTTATATCCATCGAAGTGAGCTAGTTACGCGCGCTCTCATTTGGCGGTGATCGCAGGCTGTGCCCACTTTGTCACGAGAAGAAGCGCGCGAGAAACAACACAGAGGAGCGTACACCAATGACACGCGATGAAGACCACCACCTGCGCAGACCACGCCGAGGTGGAGTTGTGTGTCATCGTGTACTGCCCAGCTTGCCCGGACCAACGCCGCCAAGACGATGACCGCAGCTGCGAAGACCAGGCGGGCGAAGAAGGCGACGCGACGAGATGGAGGAAGGCGAAGAAGAGGTAAGAAAGTAGCTGTACTCTTACGTTTCGGCCCTTTGGCTGGCGTGAAGGCAGGTTGCAGTCTGGTCGGTGGTTTCCAACGTATTCTTACATTTATCGGGAGGATGAATGGCCAAGCGAGCGCGAATGACGTTCTTAACTACAGATGAGATCCTGGCCGTCTTGCGCGAAGCCAAGGCGAGGTCGGCGCCTGGATAACGTCATCCTGAATTGAGACATTAGACTTGACTTCGCCGAACCTGACAATGGTGCAGACGCGCCCGCTCCTTGTTTCCGTTCAAGTTGATGATACCGCTGCGCTACAAACCAACCCGACACCGGCGCGCAGAATACGAATGGCGCATCCAGTCCGGGTTGGGCAGCCATCGCGAACCTTCCTTGAGTGGAACGGGACCGAGCTGATCTGCGAGCGTGGCCATGTCCTACTTCATGTTCCTGAGATCCCCACCAGCTGGTTCGGCGCGCAGCGCTGGGTCTGCCTCGACGGCTCATGGCGGTTCCTCTTTGCACGACCTACCGGTTAGCAGTTTCAAATGAGCGGCACTGATTTAACTCTCTCGAGTGACGGGCCAAACCGGAACTTGAGAACAGCGCGGCGCGGCGGAGCTACAATGAACTTGTCAGGTGAAACGGAGGCGGGCTCTGCCGGGAGGCAACCATGCCGAGGGATAGCCGGGCGGGCTCATCGAGACGATGAACCGGGGCGTGGGGACTCGTTCTTGCGCCGCCCAACCTCCATCGGATCGAAAGACCCCATGTTTTGCCTTAGCGATTTCCATCATCGCCCGTGCCCAAACTTATAGCAGTGATCTCCAGACCAGACCACAGCCTCAAAACCGCGTCCATCCTTGTACGGTCCGCATCGCTGTACTCGGCGCGCCGGTGATGTGATAGCGACAGCAACTTCCTCTGGAGAAACCGGTTTGAGCGCTGGTGAGACAGAGTACCAATACCACCGTTTACGGTACTCGATCTCTGCTCTGTAGCCATGGGGGTTATCCCAAGTGTAAAGGCTCCTGTTTACTACCCGCACTTCCGGATCACGAAGGATGTCGGCGAATTCGTGAACCGTCATGATTTGTTTTGCGGCTCTCACTTTCCAGGCCGAGCAATTTCTTCAAAACTCCAACGGCGATCATACTACCGACCAAGAACCACCTCGTCTAAGTGTTCAGAGTTGACCACTATCGCGACGATTCGCGGCCGCGCGGTCGGCACTGAGCACTTGGTCGCTATATGGAAGCTGAAGCAAGAAGATTTCTTTCCGCCACGAAATCGTCGGATCTATAGAGGTGGCACCCGAGAGTCTTGGCTGGCATGCGTAGGGCTAAGCTGGACGGTGTGCGGATCGGATGCCCCGATGAACATAGATCGTCCGCGACCGACTGAACGGCATGACTCTAATGGCTGTAGCCAAGAAGTGTGGCACTTCGCGCAGTCATCTTGCCAGCGGAACTGCCGATCGGAACACCATTAGAACTGGAAATCAAACTGCCTACGGGCCCAGTAACTACCGGTGCCGTTGTCAGAAATCGCAGAGCATTTCTTTACGGTTTAGAGTTCGTACACCCACTGCAAGACGCTCGGTAACAAGCAGGTCCAGATGACTGCAGAGATTGCGGTGGCACCGGTCTCATCCTGCAGGCATTGGATCGGAAACAAGGAATCGCTTTCGCTCAGGTCAGATGCCTCGACTGTGGCGGAACCGGCCACAGCAACAAGCCTGGCGTATAGAGACACCGAAGGGAGCAGCCAAAATGCCAAGTCCGCGCGGAGGAATCAATTGTGACAACAGTCTATGCATATGCAGGTGTGCAATTTTGAACAGACCAAATTGAGGGAATTGTCTACTGTTTTCGGTAATGGAAAGAGCCACGCCTTCCGGGGTGGGGAGTGAAGTGGAAGTATGCCTAGGATTTTGCTGGCTGAGGACGACGACGCTGTCCGCACTATGCTACACGCAGCTATGCAGCGCGATGGGTTTGAGGTAGCTGCCGTAGCGAGCGTTCGCGACGCGCTCCACCATATCGCAACAGAGAACTTTGACGCAGTGATTTCGGACCTGCACATGCCGCAACCCGGTGATGGTTTTACCGTCGTTAGCGCCATGCGGCACACCAACCCGCAAGCAGTCACTCTGGTGCTCAGCGGGTACCCAGCAATAGAGGAGGCTTTGTCGGCGATCCGGTTGCATGCTGACGAAGTCCTGATGAAACCGATCCCAGTCGCCTCGCTGCGGGAGATTATCCGAAAAAAGCTCGCGAATCCTGGAGCGCAAAAGGCGATGCCTACTGAGTGCGTGGCCAGCATACTGGAGCATGACCTACGTATAACGATTCAGGACTGGATGGCGCTGGTGAAGAACGACGAAGAGTTGAACTGTGTCCCGCTGAGTCTTGAGGATCGCACCGGCCATCTCCCCAATCTCATCGCTGATTTGATTTTCCGTTTGCGTCTCCCTCGAATAGCGAAATCCGAGCCCTCATACTCGGCGCACGCACAAGGAGATCTGCGGCGTCGGCAAGGCTATACTGCCGCAATGGTTGTGGAGGAATGGCGCATTCTCCAAGTCAGCATCTTCAATACCATACAAAACAATCTGTCCAAGGTAGATTTCAGCAAGCTACTCCTAGATGTGATCACGATCGCAGACGAAGTGGATTCGCAATTGAAGCAGGCCATGCTCAGTTACTCCACTCCGGTTCCAGGCTTAGCGCAATCCGCAGCGTAGAAAGCCAAATACCAGTCTGTCCTTCCCGCTTTCGTCCCTTCTCGCGGCCCACTATCCCGCATGATTCTCTTCGCAAATTCCTCAGCGGTTCCCCCGAGGGTCCGCTGGTTCTCCCGCCCGTCGGTGTCATATGTTTTCGTTGTCGTCCCACCAAAGGTTTCCACCACCAACAGCCAGCACCACTGAGAGGGCGGCGACGCGCTCCCGGCAATCCTGGCATAACCAAATTCTCGTTTCCCAGCGCGGGACAGAGAACTTCTTCAAAGGCCAAGTGAAACTTCGTGAGGGATTGTTGTACTTCTTCAATCGCACGGAATGGAAGGGCCGCGCGAACAAAAATCTGTGACAGGCAACGAAGTCAGTGCGGCATCCATATCGGAAATGGCCTGCCCATGACAGAACCAGCCATTGAATGCCGCACCTTGCGAGAAACTCGAAGTTGTCATGCGGACGCTGATCCGGCACCCTTGGATCGATACCCAACAGGGTGCGTGCGATTGGTTTCCAAGAGTTTCAGAATTGTTTGGTGATCGACGGGTTTGGAAAATAAGTAGCCTTGCGCCCGCTCGCAGCCGATATGCTTGAGAAGATCGAGTTGCGCCTGGGTCTCCACCCCTTCAGCGACCACCTTCAGCCCCAGATTATGTGCCAGCATGATAATGATGCGAACAATCTCATGAGTTTCGTGGTCAGAGTCCATGTGGGAAACGAAAGCGCGATCGATTTTAAGAGTATCGACGGGGAAGCCCTGCAGGCGGCTGAGGGACGAGTAACCTGTGCCGAAGTCGTCGATATCGAGACCAACGCCTAGAGCTTTCAACTGCGAAAGCATCCCTCCCGATCTTTCCGCATCAGCCATGGCGATGGTTTCGGTGATCTCCAGATCCACGCAGTGAGGATCCATGCCGCCTTCCCGAAGAAGTTGGCCAATCTGAGACGCCAAATCAGCCTGCGCAAATTGTTTCGGGCTTATATTGACGCTGAGCGACAGGGGCGGGTCCGAAGGGAAGAGTTGCTGCCAGGAGTGCAATTGCCGACAGGCCTCCGGCAGCAATTGGCGATTGATCGACAAGATGATTCCGGTCTCGTCGGCGACCGGGATGAAATCGTTCGGCATAACTAGGCCGTTTGGGCTATGCCAGCGAGTTAACGCCTCAAATCCCACAATCCGCTCGTCTTGCAAGGACACGATTGGCTGGTAGTAGACGCGAAACTCGCCCAAATCGATGCCCCTGCGCATGTCAGTCTCGAGCTGCAAGCGCTTGAGGGCGCCGGTGTGCATAGCGTTATCGAACACCTCGCAGCGTGCTTTGCCGGTGTGTTTGGCGCGATACATGGCGATCTCGGCGTCGCGCAGCACGTCCTGGGCTTCAGCGCTGGTGTTGCTGTTGAATGCGATACCGATGCTTGCAGTGATTACGATTTCCTGACCATCCACATTGAATGGAGCGACCAGTCTCTGCTGAATGCGCTCGGCGACGCGAATAGCGTCGCTGGGGTCTCGCAGTTCCTCAGCCAGCACCACAAATTCGTCTCCCCCTGGCCGGGCCAAGGTGTTGTCCCCGCGGATAGCCTCATCGTCTTCGCATTGTCGAGGCCGCGAAACCGTGTCAACACGGCGGAGACACGCTGTGAGGCGCAGAGCAATCTGAACCAGCAGACCGTCTCCAGCGGTGTGTCCTAGGCTGTCATTGAAAACCTTGAACCCGTCGATGTCGATAAACAGTACCGCGAACTTGAAATCAGCATGGCGTCTGGAAGTGGCCAGAGCTCGACCAAGGCGATCAAGAAGAAGAGTGCGGTTGGCAAGGTTCGTCAAGCCGTCGTGGAAAGCGCTGTGCGCCAACATTTCCTCAGCCTGCTTGCGCTCGGTAATGTCGCGGTTGACGACTACGAGTCCCTCGGTTTCACCAGTTGTTCCGCGAATGGCACTGGCAGTGGACTCAAGAACCCGCCAAGAGCCGTCTTTATGACGGATGCGATACTCAAGCCGCTCCCCCCGCCCAGTGATGCGGGCTTTTTCGGCGGCCCCGAGTACACGGGCGCAGTCGTCCGGATGGATTTGTTCCATTGGGGACGAGTTCGCTAAGTCGTTCTGGCTATACCCGAGGATCCTCTGATAAGCCGGGCTATTGTATAAGCGATCTCCATTCTTGTCCACGACTGCGATCATGTCCGCGGCGTTTTCACTGATGAGCTGAAAGAGACGGTCACGCTCTGCCAGACGGCGGCGCATGCGCTGGAGCTGCAGGTGTTGGTAGACCGTATAGATATCGAACAAGAGAACGAGAGCGGCCAGCCCGCGAACCCACTCTTTGAGACTCAACGCGTAAAGCCGGTCGTTGGCCATGTGAAATCCGGGGAACGTCAACGACAGGATTCCAAAGGTCAATACCAAAGTGACTGCAACGGCAAATCCCCACAACCACCACTCCCGCCACTCGACTTGGCGAAGCCGGGGTAAGGTGGTCTCGGCGATACTTCCGGGTTGCGATTGTTCGTGCACGTGGTCTCCTGCTCAGTCTTTGGAAGAGAATATTCCGAACAGGAAGACGAAGGGCGAGAGGCTCAGAGTGGACCCATCTTTCGTCATATCTCAACCACTGGTTTCTTGATCTGATTCTTGCTTGTGAGCCAATCATGCAGAATGTTAAGGTCAGTCGGCGGAATCCGTAGAAACTCACAGCCCACGGCGCCGTACCGCCGAGTCCAGCGGACGCGCGCTTGGATGTAAATGGCTCTGCCGGCGCCCGGCAATAGCACATGAAAGGACAAGGAATCGCCGACCTTGAATTCCTGCTTGGTGCTGAGGCCAACACCTCCATCGCCGATGTCGGTGATCGTCACATCCACCGACCGGCTCTTTTCGTCCGTCGCACTGACCGGGATCATCAGGGCGTACCGTGTATGTCGGCGATGGTCATAGATCATCCTGGAATAGGCAGCCTTCAACGACTTGGCGCCCGACTCAATCGTAACGGGCTTCTGTAGGAACATGTCTGCGCCCCGCACAGGACAGTCCTTTGAAGATACCGCAACCACGGTCGGCTTCTGCCATCCCCGAGACTTCCGTAGTTTCCCGAGGAATTCTGCGGAGTCGTCTTCCCAGTCAACGATGACAAGATCCGTACTGCCTTCCGAAAGCTGGTCGAAGGCCTTCAAGGAGCTCAAACAGACATTTACGGAGATGGAGAGGTTGCTGAGCAATTTGTTCATGACGCAAACGACGCCGGGATCCCGGGAAACGAGCAAACACTCAAACGCCATGTCCGACGTCACGCTTCACCTCTCGGGCCAAGGGCGAGCAACCATTGGCGCTGCGGAACCAACGACAGCAGGAAGTACGGAACCGGTGATGCGCTGAGCCTCCGGGACACGCCACGTCTGAGTTTCGATCGTGAGTCGAAGAAGCCCACTGCATTCCCCCCAAGACCTCCGGACTTCGGAGCTGACGCAGTAGTCTTAGTGCATTTTCATGACCAACGGGCTTTGTATTAAGCTGCGATTACAAAGGCACTTGCGCCAGCAGCCAAGCAATTGAGTGTCCAGAATCTGGATTTTGTTTGCATTCTGGGCACGGGATGATTCGGACGACTCGTCTACGCTGGAGACCGACCGGCTTCGGAAGAACGTAGGGAAACGCCGATTCCCTGCGGGGAACAAATCGGAAGCGTCGTTGCCCCTGCACCGGAGCTGGAAACCGGCGACTGAGCTAGTGCTAAGCGCTCTCGCCCCGCTTTTCAAGCTTCATCCTTGACAGCAGTTGGTAAATGGTTGCGCGTCCTACGCCGAGGATTTCCGCGGCCCGCGCTTTGTTGCCTCCCACCCGCTCAAGCACTCGCATCACATGACGCCGCTGCAACTCTTCGAGAGAAAAGAGGGCCTCGTCAGTCGGCGACTGAGCAGTGGACTGAGTCCGGATCCTCTCCGGTAGGTCGTTGATGTCAAGGAACTTACCATCAGCCATCATGCATGCGTTTCCGATCACGTTTTCAAGCTCCCGGATGTTTCCGGGCCACGAATACGTTGCCATTCGGCCCTGCGATCTCCTGGTCATGCCCGAAATGGGCTTTTTGTATTCCGCCGCGAACTTTTCTACAAAGTATCGCTCGAGAAGGGGCAGGTCCTCCCGTCGATTTGCAAGTGCAGGCAGGCCGATCTCGACCACCGCGATCCGGTAGTAAAGGTCTTCGCGAAACTCGCCTTCTTGCACCATAGCTCTCAGGTCGCGATTAGTAGCAGCGATGACTCGCACATCTACTTTGCGCGATACGGATGAGCCAACTCTTCGAACTCGATGATCTTGCAAGACTCGCAAAAGCTTTGCCTGAGCGCCTGGGGTCAGTTCCCCGATCTCATCGAGAAAGATAGCTCCGCCGTCTGCGCTCTCAAAAAGACCCGCTCTATCCTGGGTCGCACCTGTGAAAGCACCCTTCACGTAACCAAACAACTCACTCTCGACCAGACTCTCGACCAGAGCTGAACAGTTACAGACCACAAACTCGCCCGCTGACGCGGGGCTGAGGTTGTGGAGGGCCCTCGCGACGAGTTCTTTGCCAGTTCCCGTCGCGCCCGTAATCAGTACAGTCCGGAAATGGGGAGCAACCCGTCGCATCTTTGCGAATACGTCAAGCATCAGCGGACTTCGACTGACAATTCCTTCGAATTGACATGCCCGAAGCAATTCCTGGTCCAAGCTCAACGTTTTCTGGCGTACCTCTGCTTCCGCCAGAAAGCTCGCAATTCGGTGCCGAAGCCTGTGAAAATCAAGGGGCTTAGTGAGGTAGTCGCATGCGCCCTTTCGAATAGCTTCCACTGCGGAATCTGTGGAGTAATGGTCTGAAATCAGGATTACGTTTACTAAGGGGTCGGCTTGGACCATGCGTTCGAGCAAATCCATGCCCGGAGTTTGGTACGACGGAAGATTAAGCAGGACAGTTCGCGGGCGAGTTAGCAGAAAGAGCTCGAAACCAGCGTCGCCGTCGTCGGAGGTGAGTATCTCTAGTCCGTCCTGTGCAAGTGCATCCGTAATCGAAGCCAGGTTCTGTGGGTCATCGTCAATCGCTAAAAGTTTGAACGTATTGGGCTTGCTCATTCGACCAGGCCCTAGCCGCGGGCTCCCTCCTTGTTCGATACAGGGTTAGTGTCCTCTGCAACGGGCTGTATATGTCAGATGTGCACGGTATGTAGCGGGGCGCATAGAGACCTCGAATTTTCCTTAGCGCAAAACGTGAGAGGAGAGGCTGGGCTTTCTGAGGTATTTGTGAAGCAGCAAAAAATACTGGCCGGACGGCACAGGGTGTCGTGCTCGAAGGTGGGTGTCCTAAACGCCGCGACGATGACCTGGCCACTACCTGACAACCCTTCCATTAGACCGAACGCAATCTCGTCCCAAATTGAGCTAATGCCACCCGTTTTGGTGCGGACACCCCCCACCTACCGAGCTTCGGAGGAATACCATAGCTGCTTGTCCCACTGAGCCGCTGATTGTAACGGGGTAGCAAGACAGAATCGCATGGTCGGTCGTTTTGTTACGAAATCCGAACAAATCCCGGAAAGAGTCCTCCGATTACGCCCGCATCCGTAAGCTAAACGCTGCCTGAAAGGAACGACATGCACTGTACGTGCGAGAGAACCTGGTCTTGGAAGGTTTTCCTCCGCGAGTGTCTCTCTAGCAAACACTAGTCCAGAACTCATCCACACAATCGAGTGGCGAGGGTTCGTCGCAGTCTCGACAAATCGAGGACTGCTATGACTTTACACGCTGTCACATTGTTTGGTCCCTAACGTGCCAACGCCAGAGGGGACTCTATGAAAGAGCATGTTCAACTTGACGGCCTTCTCTTCACCAGTGACACCAAGGTTCTGAGCGTCATGAACCAGATTCTGGAAAGCTTTGCAATCAAAACGGAAGTTTGCCGCGAGCTGGACCCTGCTCTGGACGCGGTCACTCACCGCAGGCTTGACGCGGTGATTGTCGACTGGGAGGGAGTGTCCGACCCGACGCGCATCGTGAGAGCGACTCGCAAGTCGTCGCCGAACAGCAATTCCACCATTGTGGCGATGGTCAGCGGACGATCTGAAACGCACGCCCTGCTGGTGGGAGCCAACTTCATGATTCACAAGCCTGCGAACATTGACCACGCGAGGCGGTGCATGCGGGCGGCGTACGGAACCATGCTGCAAAACCGGAGGCGGGCAGCTCGTGTTCCGGTCGACATCGCCGTGGTGGCGAGAGTCTCCGAAGTAGGAGAGATTCAAGCCCGGATCAGCGACCTTAGCATTGGCGGGCTGGCATTGCAGTGCGGGCAGGCGCTGCCCATGAATCGCGAAGTCCTCGCACAATTCTCGATTCCGGGCATGGGCGTTATTCATGCGACCGGCAGAGTGGTAAACGCCGATAGCACAGGTCGAGCCGGAGTGCGCTTTTCATTTGTTCCCGAGGACGATCGCAATTTGCTGGAAGGTTGGTTGGCAGTCGAGTTGGCCAAATTGGAGAAAGCTGAGATGCCCACTGACGATGCAGAAAACGAAGGGAACTGAGAAAGCGAAAGCATCTCCTTACGAAAAGCGTGCCGGGTCCGTTCTAGTCGCGGAAGACTCCGCCATCTATCGGCACCTGATCGAGTCCCATTTGAAAGAATGGGGCTTCGACTTCACGTGCGCAAAAGACGGCAAAGAGGCATGGAAATTGCTCACGAAGCAGGAGGCACCTAGGTTGGCCCTGCTCGACTGGGTGCTGCCAGAGATTGATGGAATCGAGCTTTGCCGCCGGCTTCGCGGCCGTTCCGAGGATGAACACTACACATACACGATTTTGCTGACAGCGAAGAATCGTAAAGACGAAATGCTAGAAGCGATGAACGCCGGCGCGGATGACTTCTTGGCAAAGCCTTTTGATCCCCTGGAGTTGAAGGCACGGCTGCTAGTGGGCCAGAGGATTGTCGATCTGCAACGGAAGCTGGTTTCCGCCAACACCGCGTTGCAATTTGTGGCGAGCCATGACTTCCTGACCGGAGCTTGGAATCGCAGCGAAATCCTCGCATTTATGCAACGAGAACTCGCCCGCGCACGCCGTGACGCCACCCCTGTCGGCATTGTTCTGGTGGACGTGGATCACTTCAAGAAAGTGAATGACGAGCTTGGGCACGAGACCGGGGACTGTGTGCTCAAGGAGATTACGAAGCGGTTCTCCGATAGCCTGCGCGAGTACGACGGCATCGGACGTTACGGCGGAGAAGAGTTCCTGTTGGTGATACCAGGCTGTGACCTCGCAACAACACTTCGGCGAGCCAATCAAATCAGGGAGTTGATTTCAAGCCAGCCAATCAGCACACCCCTCGGAGCAAAGACCGTCACTGTAAGCATGGGTGCGACGGTAGCAGAATCGTCCTCAAATTCCGAGCTATTGTTACGCCGCGCGGATACTGCGCTGTACCAAGCTAAGCGCAATGGTCGCAACCGCGTGGAGCAGGCTACCTGTGCTGCCATCGCAGTGGCGTCGAGTTAGTCCGATCGCTTATGACAGGCGCTCATACTTGCGCGACCGTCTAAGAGTAAGACGTTATTCCCGAAAATGAACGCCTGCCGGCTATTTCTCTGTAAGGTACATCAGCCAAGTCCCAGTTAAGTCATGCACGATCTTTGGCTTCCCTTGGTTGCCGGCGAAACTACAGTTCGGCACTGATCGTGCAGGTCATCTCCCGCACGAATTTCTTTCGTAGAGATTGTCTCCCCCGCTTGACGTGCGAAAAACCGACGCGTCGAGGGCAACTCTGTCGTGATCGAAAAAGGAATTGTCTGGTTTCTGCTCAGAGAGCAGTCTGAATTTGGGGGATGGAAATGCGCACCAGAGGACTTGCGTGGTTGGTTTTTTCGCTCGCGTCAGTGGGGGCCTGGGCGCAGCAACCCCCGGCACTGATGGTGCCGCGCGGCGACCTGGCGCAGGGTACACGCCCACCAGCAAATGCCCAGCTCCCTCTGACCTTCGAGGCGAACCAGGGGCAGACTGCCCCACCGGTCAAGTTTCTTACTCGCGGCGGGGGATACACAGCATTTCTGACGGCCGGCGAAATGGTCCTTTCTTTGCGGCCGAGCGGCTCTGGGGCTACACCAGGGATCTCTGAGGCGCGCACCGGGAATGCTCAGCAGTTTCCAAATACGACGTTGCAATTCAGCTTGGTGGGAGCAGCGCAGAGCGCGACTGCCGTGGGGGAAGATCCGCAGCCCGGCAGAGTGAACTACTTCATCGGAAATGACCCCAGGAAGTGGCACAGGAATGTGCCGACGTATGCCAGGGTTCGTTATAAGAACGTGTACCCAGGAATTGATCTGGTTTACTACGGCAACCACCGGCAGCTGGAGTATGACTTTGCGATCTCGGCAGGGGCTGACCCCAGCCGAATCCAATTCGAAATCAAAGGCGCCAAACGAATTCAGGTAGATACAAAAGGCGACTTGGTCTTGCAGATCGCCAACTGCGAACTCCATTTCCAGAGTCCCGCGGTCTACCAGGAATCTAACGGGCTGCGCGTGCCGATTCTGGGCGCATACGTTATGAACGATTCGACGCACATTGCTTTCCATGTTGCACCGTACGATTCCAGCAAACCTCTCGTGATCGATCCCGTGCTGGTGTACTCGACTTACCTGGGCGGAAGCGGCAATGATCACCCCACCGGAATCGCTGTGGATAATATTGGCAGCGTCTACGTCGCCGGGTACACAGACTCAACAAACTTTCCATTGGCTACGTTGGGATCTCTGCCAACCGGTACAGACCACGTTTTCGTCGCCAAACTCGATTCGACAGGATCGAACCTGGTCTATGCGGATTACCTCGGCGGCAACGGCCAGGATTACGGATACGCCCTGGTGTTGGATAGCGCGAACGAAGTGCTCGTAACCGGCACTACCGCTTCAAGCGATTTTCCTGCGGTAAATGCTTTCCAGGATTCGAATCAGGGATCGTTCAACGCCTTCTTGACGAAAATCTCTGCCGACGGGTCTTCTCTCTTGTACTCCACCTACCTCGGAGGAGACAGTTCGGACGTGGCATCCAGCATCGCGATCGACGGTCTCGGTAGCGTCCTCGTCGCCGGATATACCTTCTCGACGGACTTTCCGGTGGTCAACGCCTATCAGGCTACAGTAAGCCCAAATCAGGGCGGATTGTTTGGCGAATACGGCTTCCTCACCAAGTTCAGCCCCGATGGATCGTCTCTGGCTTATTCTACTTACCTCGGTGGTAATTCCAACGTCCCCTACAATTGTGGCACTCCTTGCTGGGGTACACCCTACAGCGAAATTACTGGGCTTGTGTTGGACGCCAATGGGAGTGCGTACGCTGTCGGCAACACGAATACTTACAACTTTCCGACCACGCCAAGTAGCTACCTTCCAACGGACGTGACTCAACAAAACAGCTCAGTCGGATTCGTGAGCAAATTCAGCACTGCCGGGAATCTCGATTACTCCACATACTTCTATGAATACAGCGGCGCCGATACGAACCTCAATGCGCTCGCAGTGGATAGTTCTGGCTCGGCCTACGTCACCGGGATTGCTCTCAGTGATGGCACCTTCCCCATCACCTCCACCAGCATCTGCGACCCGAGCGTTTTGGGATGGGAATGCAGCTTCGCGTTCGTTACCAAATTCGATCCCACCGGCTCGACACTAATGTACTCGACGTTTCTCGGTCCAAATAACGGAGCAACCCCACAGGCAATTGCGCTTGACATAAACAATGACGCATATGTCTTAGCCTCTTCGGTGAGCAGTTCGTTCAGCATCGTCGACGGCGTCGAGCCTTACACAAACGAAAGCGACGTTCTGCTGGTGGAAATTGATCCGCTGGCGAGCACCCAGATATTTGCGACGTTCCTGGGTGGAAGCGCTAATGAGTATCCGGCTGGCATCGCTCTCGATTCCGACGGAAACCTGTACATTGCCGGCTCTACGAATTCAACTGACTTCCCGGTTACTCAGGGAGCGTTCCAGGGTGGGCTGGCTGGAAATCCCAACGCCTTTCTGCTCAAGATCGGACCCAACTCAGCGCCGTCCGTAACTTTGAGCCCCAGCCTGCTCCAATATTCGGTGCAGGCGATCGGTTCGACCAGCCAGTCGCAGACAGTTCTCCTTCGAAACATGGGCAGTTCTCCGCTAACGATTTCGTCGATCACCACCAGCGAAAACTTCGCCGAGACGAACAATTGCGGAAGTAACCTGCCGGCTGCAGACGACTGCACCTTTTCCGTCACTTTCAGCCCCATTGTAGCCGGATCGCTTACCGGGGCCGTCGTGGTTCTAGATAACGCAGCCGGATCGCCCCACTTGATCAACCTGAGCGGCAACGCTCTTGGCCCGGTCGCATCACTTGCGCCCACGACCTTGACCTTCCCTGGCCAACAGGCCGGAACCACCAGCGCAGCACAGACTGTGACCCTAACCAATAACGGAAACACAGCGCTAAACGTAAGCGGCGTTCAGGTTACGGGAGATTTTGCGCAGACCAACAACTGTGTTTCAGCTCTGTTGGCGGCGAGCGCCAGTTGCGCGATCAGTATTACCTTCACACCCACGGCTTCCGGTACCCGCAGTGAAACTCTGACTGTGAGCGACGACGCTGCGAATAGTCCTCAAACTGTAAGCCTCACTGGGAACGAATCCGATTTCAGCCTGGCAATCTCTCCGGGCAGCGACACTGTCAATGCGGGTTCAGCCGCTAATTACAATCTGACGATCTCAGCAGTTGGGGGAACATTTGCCGGTGCCGTCATATTGACCTGCGGCGGGCTGCCGGCGCAAACATCCTGTACTCTGTCCCCCAATTCGGTGACTCCAGGAGGCAGCACAGCCACCTCCACGTTATCGATCGCGACGACGGCAACCGTCGCGCTTGCTGCGCCAATTCACACCTCACCAAACGCTCCGATCTATGCGATTTGGATTCAGTTGCAGGCGATTGGCCTTCTGGGAATCATATGGGCCAAACCCAGGCGCCTCAAGAAGAAAGCACACGCGCTAGTCCACCTGCTTCTCTTGTCTTTGGCTTTGGTCTTTCTGACCGCGTGCGGCGGAACCGGTATCGTGCCAACACCCCAGACCGGAACCATACCCGGGACCTACACCATCACCGTCACAGGTACTTCGGGTGGTCTGCAGCATTCTCTGCCTGTAACCCTCATCGTTCAGTGAATTCTCGTCGAAACGCGCTTCCCTAGTTGCACATAATCATGTTCTGGGTGACGCCTCCAAGGCTCACTGCCGAGTTCGTGACTAAAGGCAAACTCCAGAACTTGCTGTGATGCCTGCGCAGGTAGTAGGCCATCAAGATCGCCCCTGCGCTCTTTGCCGACGCGACCGCGTAGGCGCGCCCAACTGTCGGGTGAGTCCCATACAGGTAGGCGGAATCAACCTCCGCGTTGCAGACGCCCTTCTTGCCAGCGAGCCAATTCTGGCGGGCAAACAACGTGGTGTAAGAATCGGCGAAAGTACTGCTCGTAGAGATAAAGGCGAAACCAACGAATCTCTTGTCGATGGGGCTACCCTCAATCTTTGGCATCGAGACCGGTACAGGAGCCTCAATCACGGGTGCATTCAGACGGGCGACGCTGCTCGGGGCCTCTGGGGGCTCGGCAGCTGGCGAGCTTGTAACCAGCGCGATCACCGAGGATAGGGTGAAAATGATCGACTTCAGGAGTGTGCCCTGCTTGAGCGCGTCAAATGCGAGGCACCTGTGGGCTGACTGGTTTTCGTAGGTACGGTAGGCCATGTCCTGAAGATTACGCCCGCACTCCATAGTGCACAATCGCAAGGCCGTAATGGACAGTAATAGCAGTTAGTAACGCATAGTAACCAACCGGTCGTGCGAAATGTGCCCCCCCCTGCGCGTGACTACAAAGAGCTTCTCCTTCCTCGACGCTTCGCCGGGAGGCGCAGACTTTATTATTCGTTCGAACTTCATCCCTGCCTTGTGCATTACCTGTTCCGAGCTTCTGTTGTCTGGAGCGCATCTACCCTGGATTTTAGCCAGCCCGATATCGCCAAACCCGAACCTCAAAAGTGCCTTTAGTGCCTCGGTTGCCAGGCCCTGTCGTCGATACTGAGGACCGACGTAGTAGTTGACCTCGGCAATGCCGTACGTGAAGCTGATGTGAGGAAACCCACAATTACCAACCAGCAGCCCGCGGTCTTTTAGCAGTATTCCCCAAGGGCCCATCCCTGATTCGCGGTACTCCTGAAAACAGAAGTCGAGGAACTGCTGGGCCTCGATCTCCTTGCTGTTTCGTGTGTTCGGCGCTGGCTCCCAGCGGATTATGACTCCAATATCCTCTTGGCGAAACTCGCGCAGCAGCAGGCGCTTGGTCTCAAGGGGGCGCATCGTCAGCCTTATTGGGACGCAATTTGTGGCACGGGTGTGACGGGTTCGACTCCAGTGCACTCTAGTAAACGGCCAGCGTAATAGGAGACTCAATTCGGTGCCTTTCCGCTCTTATGCTGTGCGCTTCCGGTTTTTGTCCTTGGCAATTTGCGCTGATTTCTTAGTGGATGAAAGGGGGGATTCTGGGGCGGGCAGAAGCAGTGGACGGTAGTGCTGGCGTAGGCACACGTGACACCTGACTAGTTGGAGAAGGAGGAACACACACGCTCGATCCTGCCAAGTCACCGGCTGCGAACGGTACACTTCAAGACTGGGGCAGTAAGGGCAGCGGACAAACCCAATTCTAAGCATGACGATACACCTCCGAAAAAGCACTTTAGTATCCGAGCGGTCACGACCTGGTCCTGGATCTCTGAGGAAAGGATGGGGCGGGAGGAACGGGATCGAACCGTCATTTCCGGGATGGAGCCCCGGCGCATTGCCGTCGTTATGCTACCCCCGCGTGCGGAGCTTCGTAAGAATATTAGGTTGTCCAGGCGCATGTACGCAACAATTCCCGGATCAGAACCCTCGTCCTCCCGCTTTAGAAGAAGAGAAAACATCACGCGAAGCAAGTCGAGGTTTGGTTGCCAAATCCCGTGGATGTGCGACTCGTTGCTATGGACGCCTGTTGCAAAGCTAGAATTTGCAATTGTGTTGGGTTAATACGAATGGCATGGGTTCTTACAGTGCTCTAGTCCTCATGGGGATCGTGCACCTCCGGAAACCAAGACTACCGCAGCGTCGCATGATCTGGGCATTCTTCGGATTCTGTTACGAAAAACGAACAAAATTAGGAACTGTCTCGCGAAAGTCCCAGGGTACGAGGATCACCTCACGTGTACTGCACGGCAAATAACCAACAGGCCTCACTTGACAACTGGATTAGAATCATTTTTCGGGCACGGCAGAATTTCTTCGCCGCATCCTTTGTCTGTCGGTCTCTTAACCAACGTAAAAGGGATCGATTAGACTTCCGCTGATTTGGAGGTCAAGAGTTTCTGTCGCAATGCACTGGAGCGCGCCGCACACGATGGCTTACAGCAGCCACCTCAAAGCCGTCTCGTTCCAATACCGCTTGCAGCATAGTGCGAACAGAGTCGTCGTCCTAGCCCTCGCCCAGCAAGAGTTTAGGCAGACTTCCACACTCCTCGCTCCGCCCGGAGAGGTGTTGCGCTTTCACAATCACGAACATTAGCCGCCTTCTTCAATCTTGCTTAATCTAAACTCCACATCTCCGGTGCAGCGCGAGGGCAGTGCGAAGGAAAGTGTATTTGCTCACCTGCAAATCCTAAACCTCGACACGTGGTTCTCACCACAACGGCGGAAACATGACCCTAAGCAGATCCCGGGCTCCTCGATTGCCAATCCACGAACGCGCGACCAGGAATAGGGATGCTTGCTCAAAAGTCAAAGTTCTTAACTGTGGCGGCTCGTATGGCTGGCATGGGGTCCTGGCGACTTCCGTTCCTGCGGGCACGCTGCGAGCGTACTAGAAGATTCCCAATCATCAGGGCGTATTTGGATTCTGTTACGAAACCCGAACAACTGCCTGTTCGGAATCCGTAACAGGCTCGGCGTGAGGGCAGGTTTGTGGAGGACGGGATGTATGATTGCGGCGCACGTTGAGAGTTGGGATATGCAATGTCCGCCAGCAGTTTCCGGCCATGTGCTCACCGCTTGGCAATCCTGATGTCCCCCGTAGGCCGTTTCTTACAGTGCCGAGACTGCCACCTTAGCTTTGAATTTCCAGCCGAGACGCATTACAACGCAATCGCGAAACAGTTTGAATCTCATTTGTGCGGTAGTTTCCCGGTCGAGCCGAAAGATGATGGACCGAATAGTCGCTCGGTCAAAGGTGTTTCGACACGAACCGGGCTCGCGAATTGAAGGCATCGCACACCGCAGAACTGCGTGCCGGTTCGCCATCGTGCGGTACGAAAGGCAAGTTCCCGGCCATAGGTTATGTATGAGATGTCAGCAAAAGTTTTTTGCCCCGGCGACCTTGGCCCGGGACGCTGCTGGAGCGGCGGAGTACGTTGGACACAAATTCGACGCGCACGATTATCCATGACGAGGACTGACATTATGCAACACTTCATTATGGGTCTCCTTTTGTGTGCTGGCTCGGCCACGCTCCCTCTACTTCTGCACTCTGCTTGCCATCCGCCTCCAATCGATTGGCGCAGGATTCAAGTGATTTGACGAGTACTTCAACCGTGAAAGCACCCCGAGCGGGGCACAACATGCCGGTGCCGATAGGCAAACGATGCCTTCTCATTCCGGGGTCGGTTCTGTAGTTTTGTAGGCATCTCATTGAGTGCGAGACGCGATCGTACAGGACTGACCTCCATCCCTACCGCATAAGGGAATCCCCCTAGGGACATTACCTGATTGACCATCGATTCATCTCTGCTAACAATGTGGCTTAGCTATTCACCTTTCCACGTTCTATCGCGTCCGCAGATTCTCTGGCACATTTCGTTCGGATTGGCTAAAGGCGATGGGCACCGGCCGACCGTACTTGAAGGACGTTTCTTACGATATTTCTGCGGTGTGCTCGGCCTGCCGTGATACTTTGCTGGCCCGGCTCGTGGACAAGAACTATGACGCTGAGGGGCCGAACCGTCTCCGCGCTAAGCTTGAGGAAGTATTCGATCGACACCTAGCCGAGAAGCACCAGGCGAAGAAAAGTTAAACCACGGGGTAGCGCGCTTTGAACAAGAGGTTACGGACCCCACTCTTCGGGAATGTATCCGACCGTTGCGTTCTGCCAGTCATATCCCGGTCCTTGGTTCTCCATTTTTGCTTGCTCGATTGCCTTCTGTGCATCCTTTATCTGGGTGGGGATCAGCACGATCCCTTTGGTGTCGTGCTTGACGACCACGATGTACGCCATTCTCTCCTTGCGCTTCCTGGCGCGCGAGTATGGTACGAGAGATAGATAACGAATTGGCCAATGCCGAGTTCGTTACAAGTTACGAACAAGAAGCGCGAGCGTATAATTCCTGCTCCGTCGAAATCACCACAAATCAGTGCACGGCGCGGTGGACGGATGGAGGTCAACCGTGTCCGACGCACCGCGACGCTCTTGCACTATTCTCTCTATCTGCTCCGATATTTTCAGTCAGTTCCGATGCTGTGCTTTTCTGAGAGAACATGGCTGGCTGGTACTCGGTTCGAGCAGCGGCCATAGTGGGATTGTTCAGTTCGCTGCCGAGCTAGTAGATGTTGTAGTGCTCGACGTGGATGGCGACGGAGCAGAGACGGCGGTGATCGCCGGAGAGTTGAAGCGAACGAAGGAGAAGGTTCCTATCATTCTGCTAGTCGGCGATGGCCAGACGTTAGTTGACGGCGCGCTCAATAGCGCCGACGCAGTGGTGCCCAGATTGGATGAATCTGAACTGCTGAAAGCTTTGGAGCGGCAAGCCGGTAAGCCAGCTCACCCTGCCCGACCGGCGTGACCTCTAGGGCCTGCGCCAATCCTTCTCTTCGCATTTCCTCTGGGCATCGGTGCAGATCGAACTTGCGCCTCAAGTATTCATCCGCACAGCGTATGTGAGGCCAAGCCTACGTGAACAAGGACCCGAAGGCGCTGGAGAGGATCCTTGACGACACATTCTCTCCGGGCAGCCGTCGGTAGGCAGATGGACAAGGTGCCTGGCTATGAACTGACGAAGCCCAAGGCTGAAGAAAAGCCCGTTGCGGAGCCAGCAAAGCCCGCAGTTGAACAAAAACCGCCGGCAGAGGCAAAACCTCAGACTCCCGAAGAAAAGGCCGCAGAGACCCCGCAGATCATCCAACTGCTCGAATACCTACATGCAGCGCGCAACCGGCGTTGACACAGAGGATTTGGACGAAATCATCGCCCACGCCAACGTGGATCAGGTTTCGGCCTGGGAACTGCTTGGCATGGTCACCACCTCAGCCGGTGGCTTCTCCTCCGGCTCGGGACAAACGTCCTTTGTGATGCAAGAAGGTCAAAAGGGCGGCGACGAGCGCATGGATTATATGAAGAAAAAGAGGATCAAGACCCTCGCAGGCCGGGAATTGATCAAATTGATCACGAATATCCATGCGGAGGCGGCCCGAATCGATCTGGTTTGCATGAAGTACTGGTTCCGGGTTGAATCGAAGCCAGCGTCGCTGTTCGATGTGGACGGCATCACGGTTTTCCCGCTGTACGGGGGAGATGGTGGCGTGGCGACGGCGCAAGCCTTCTATTTCGTTTGCGGCATGCAGTTGGCCACAAGCCGTGCGAGGTCAGGAGCCTATTCGGATACCCTCAGCAAGCCCACAGGCTTCTAGGGCTAGCATTTAACGATGGCTTCCGGTCTGATTCGTTCAGATCGGAGGCGTATTCACAAGGTGACAGGTGTCCCTTCTCCGCTTCAAAGTATAGGAAAATCAAAATCTCGTGCTCGTAGTGAACAAGGAATTGTGTGGTCAAGTGGTGGCTTCTTTGGAAGGCGAAATTCAGGTCGTGCCGTATGGACCGAGTCTCGTCCGTTTGGAGTCAAGCAGTCGGTAGCACGCGGAAGTTCGGCATCTCCTGGGCGGGATTGCAAGGGTCGGGGGATGGCATTGTCGGTAACTGATTAGCGAGTTGTCTTTCGCGCTAGTCTTCGAGTCCATTTCATCCTTTTGCCGGTCTGGTCGAGGAGTGGATCGCGTCCGAAGTCTCGCTTTATGGAGATCGCCCAACGGCGAGGCTTGGGGCGTGGCTTTCGCTCCTGCCCCAGAATGACAGAGATGGCTACCGAAGTTTGCCCTAGAGAGCGCGGAGCAAACAGCCCGAAGCTCCGAACCGCGTGCCGGTACGGTTCCAGAATATGTTGGGCCCATCGATCTATGAACTCTTCCAAGGAGCATTGCACTTCAATCCTGCGACGCAGCTTTTTGTCTTTGTACCAAAACCTGACATTTCCTTCGCCGATCAAGGTGATTCGACGCTGGGCAATGGGAGGACGCCTTACATAGCGACCAGCGTATTGCAGGAAATGCCATTTGTCCTTGAACGATTGAATCTTGACGCTCCACCAACGTTTCTCCAGATGAGTCAGCAGGTCATCCATCTGGCCGGTGGTTAGCTCCTGTCGGAGCACACCAGCCCGCAGGGCTGCTCGGAGAAGTGCGATAACAGCCTTCCGCCAAGCTTTCATCAGCCAGTCGTGATCGTAGTCCACGCGAGGAACCCATCTGTTGGGGGACCCTTGCAATCCTCCCCCAGTGACCATTGTGTGAACATGTGAGTTGAATTCTAACCGCCCGTTGAAGGTGTGGAGAATGGCAATGACGCCGACTCGGAGGCCATGCCTAACACCTATTTGTGTCCGGATCACCTCCGCGGCGAGAGCTGGCAGAGCGCGGGCTAAGGACGGGTTGTCGCGGAAAAAGGGCCAGAGGAGATCAGGCATTGTGAACGTGATCCCCTTATAAAGTGCATCTGGCAGGGCAGCCCACCGCTCGCGTAGCCACTGTACGTTGGCGCGGTAGCCACAACTTGGGCAAGCTCGCGATTTGCAGGTGTGGTAGAGGATGAGTTCCTGATTCTCAGAAGAGTAAACCTCGGCGCCCAACTCTGCGGTTCGGCACAGCAACGCCTTGTCAAAGACTCCACGAACTGCGGGGCGCATTTCAACCCGTTCCCAGTACCGACGCCCTCGGGACAGAATTGTTTTGAGCGGATATTGGTATTTCATGTCAGTTTCAGCTCCTTTTGAGAGTGTGGACCTGCAAGATAGTCTTCACCTACAAGAACAACTGTGCGCCTATGCCGGCCGACCCGTACTGCCACTGATCCAGGCTGTCGCGCCTCTTGGCACTGCAGGGCGTCAAGCACTGCAAGGACATCGAGGTTGACTTTTTTCTCCTTCGGCTGAGGCACAGAGCGACGGATCACTCTGTTGGTTGCGCGTTCCTCGCTGTAACGGATGAACTGCTCCAGTTGTGCAGCTCGGGACAACTTGCAGAATTGGATCGCGCGGTTGATCTTGAGCGTGCCATTTCCCAGCGCCTCGATTAGGGTCGAATGAGCGAGTTCGAGGATTGCTTCAACGTTTCCGACATTGCGAGGACAAACCCCCGCCATGTCAGCGACCTGTTGCCTCACATCAACGTGCTGAGCTTCCGGCAAATTTGCCAACCCCTTGTACTTGCCTCCGAAGCGCATGTTTTTGAGTGCCGCCTGTTGAAGGGAAGATTTCAGGGTTAGAGCCAGGCGAATGCGGATAAAGGCATTCCATCCACGTTGCGTTCGATGATGGGTCAGTATGAACGCCAGCGAATCGTCCGCACTGAGCGGGTGTTCGATGCAATAGATTTCAGGGACTTGTTCAAACACAGCCAGCCGCCAACGTCCAAAACCGGCGAGAACCGTTCCGTCCCCCGCGATCAAAATCGGGTTGTGTACGGGGTGAATTGCTGACCCGGCCGCATCGTCAAGTTCATCAATCAGACCGACCCACCCGACCTTTTCAAGCGCCGGATGCAGATGCAAGTCTTTTGGTGACCGAACGCCTGGACGCCCCGCCGCGCGACCGATTGCTGGGATAGATTGAGGCGGGTTGGGCCCAGGCTGGCCTCGGGAAGCCGATGGTATCGAAAGAATAGTTGGCGCGCTTTCCTTGGTGAGCAAGTCCATTTGCAAGGCTCCCTCTTAATGTCTGGGGATTTTGGGGGCGCGAGGTAACGATCTCAATACGCGCCTTGGGCAGCGCGAGTGGAAATCGTCGGATGCTCAAGTGATATTGCGGGCCGCAGAGGGCAGAAACTTTTACTCGCGCGACGCGAGTTGCGCGAGTACGTCGAGAGGTTGGTTGCAGGAAAACGGCGGGAGCAGTTGTCGGGATCGCGATTTAGATCGGAGTGCCGCATTCCAACCTTGCAGCCCGCTTCTCGGCGCCGCTAACTTATGAAAAATAGCTCTCGTCTATCCCACAAAGGACTATCCTTTCCCTTCTTGATCGGTTGCTGACCGTCGTAGGCAGATCGGAAACACTCCGAGACAACCGTTCAAAACTACCCTGGAGTCTGTTATGGGCCACACCCGGCTGGGCGAAGTTCCGAAAACACACAAGTGGAGCGAACTGGTCGAGCGGATCTCTGGATCAGGCCGCACCGGCAACGTCGCTACCGCCGATGTCAGCATCGGCGTTATTGCGGCTCAGACGTTGGATGCGACGGAAAAGAGCCTAAGGCGAGCAGCTACTGATCCCGGCGTGCGCTATACGTTCTACCTGATTACGCAGGTGGCCCTCGCTGCGCGAGCTTCCAATTGGGAGAGGGCGTTGGATGCGCACGGCATCCATCTGTTGGAGAACAGCACGGTTTTCGATTTTACCGTCGAGGTGCAGAACGCCATAGATCGATATGTCGGTGCGAGTCGCTCGGGCTCAACAGACCTGAGCGAAATCGCCCAGCAATCGGCAGGCGAGGCAATCGCGAGCCTCGCGGGCCCGCGAACTGTGAGCATGTTCGGGGGTAGCAGCGACGACGTGCGAAATGCCGTTCGCTCTCTTTCGACCAGGAAAGGATTTGGTGATCTGGGGCAACGTTTCTTCGGACGCTTCGTGGCCCGTTTCCTGAATTTCTATCTCAGTCGCGTGACGGCGGCGAGTCTTGGGAGTCCGCGGCTGCGAGATCTGGGCGACGTTGCTCAATTTAACGACGCCCTCCGCGTCCACTGCGACCAGAGTGCTCTGATCGTGCGGGATTTCTGCGGTGAGTGGTTCTCGAAGACAGTGTACCGGGAAGGGATTGACCTAAACAACACGTCTAAATTTCTAGCCGTCGCCTTCAAGAAGCTGCGCAGCGAACTGGGCCGCCAAGGGCACGAGCTATGATTACACCCCGCCTGTTCGTATGCAGCGGCGCGAAGATCGACGCAGAAAGCGCCGTCGCAAAAGGCAGGCAGCGGATCACTCTTGACTCCATCGGCCCGCGCCCGAATGTCAACATTCGGTTCGAGAATGTCACAAGGGCTCTACATCAACACCTTCCTGCCCGCCTCGTTGATTTTCTAGAAATTGCTTCCTATGTCTTTACCGCTGATTGCGCTACGGAGCGTGGCGAACAGTGGACAGAAGACGACAGCAGGGAGGCGTGGGGTCGCGACTTTGCCTTTGTTGTCCCTGTCCGAGACTCAACCTTTTGGACGAGACCCGAGATCACATCTCTCATCAAAGAATCGTTGAGTTATCTCTCCAACGACAAATATTCCTTTACTTTCGTGCCTCTGACGCAGGATCGTTCAGAGCAGCCCTATTTTGAGTTTGCAGAACGCAAGACCTGGTCCTGCCATGCGCCCAAGCGCGTGGTTATGTTCTCAGGAGGGCTTGATTCACTCGCCGGCGCAGTCGAGACCGCGACCACGGAGGACCATGTGGTTCTGGTGAGTCATCGCTCCGTCTCGACTCTGTCTGCGCGCCAGAAGAAGCTCTTTCATGCGCTGCAGAAGCGATTCCAAGGTCGATTAGTCCACGTACCGGTCTGGATTAACAAAGATGAGAAGTTCGGGCGCGAGTCCACTCAACGCACGAGATCATTCCTGTTTGCCGCTCTTGGCGCTGTTGTGGCCGAACCACTTAATGCAGGCGGGATTCGCTTCTATGAGAACGGCGTTGTAAGTTTGAACCTGCCCGTAGCAGAGGAGGTATTGCGGGCTCGGGCATCCCGCACAACGCATCCCGTCACCCTATACCATTTGGAATCCTTGTGCACTGCCGTTGCGGGTCGGAATCTGGTTGTGGACAACCCTTATTTGTTCAAGACAAAGACGGAGGTGTTGGAAGTTCTTTCCTCGCACAACGCTCAGGATCTGATTATTTCTACCTGTTCGTGCGCTCATTTGATGTTCAAGTCGAACGCTCAAAAGCATTGCGGCACCTGTAGCCAGTGTATTGATCGAAGATTCGCAATTATTGCCTCCGGTCTTGAGCAATACGATCCCAAAGCCGACTATGTCTCCGATGTCTTTACTGGGCCCCGCAAGGACGGGTACGAAAAGAAGATGGCGGTTGACTACACGCGACATGGAATTGAGCTACAGAAGCGGTCAGAGCCAGAATTAGCGATGTTGTTTAACGCCGAACTCGGCCGGGCCGTTCGCTACGAACGAAGGCGCAGTGAATCCGCCGAAAAAATCCTTGCCATGCATAAACGGCATGGAAAGGTTGTTACGGACGTTCTGACAAGGAAAATCGCCGAACGGTCGGGCGATCTGGCCCGAGGTACTCTCGAACCCACCTCTTTGCTGGCCCTGATTGTGGGGAAGAACCTCGGGCCGAGTCCTGTAGCAATCGGCGCTACGGCACAGGCGGTCACAGGACGGGCGATCGGACCGACTGGCGAGATGCCAGCTTCAGCCGATAGTTCGATAGCTGCAGCTGGGGATAAGATTCTTGGGTATGTGATGGGCAAGTTTGGCGCTCGAATGCCTGCACGCACTACCAAGCTAAGGAAGCTCCTAAAGCGCGACACGGTCATCTTCGCAGCTATAAAGATTGGGCACAAAGGCCCCAGATATTGCTCCTTCTTACACGAGCACGGAATAAAGCCACAGTGGCCCGAAGGTGCACCGACCAGTTACCCGCTCGCCTACAAGATCGGCCCCCCGTGGCCGAAGAAGATCCAGGATGAAAAAACTCGGGCTGGCGCTCGGATGAAAAGGTATTCCGACCCCGTGTTTGCCGAGGCTCTCATTCTTCATCTACAGGCTGAATTTGACGAAATAACTAGGCTAATCGACTCGCGCAACTCGCAACACGCGAGTAAAACTTCCTCCGCCTAATGTCCGCATAAATACTGGACCGTTTGCTGATTTCCACTCGCACGGCTTCGACCAGGCCTTCGCCCCGCTCCGCTTTATTGACAAGATACGTTTGATTTGGCTGCTTGGCGTAGCCGTTATCGTAACTGCTACTCATGTCTAGTCGTCTGAAAAACGTGAAACGAAAGAAGCAGAAGTCTCCACACGGAAGGGAGGAGAACCGGAACCATGCGGAATGAGCTTCAAACCGTCTTGTTGGTCGCCCAAGAACTCCCGGCAGGTGAACTCCCGCGCCTTCTGGGGGAGTTGGAGGAAATCCGCTGTACAGCAATCGCGAGGTTGACCATGCCTGCACCCGCGCAACGCCCCGATGAGCTGCTGATGGTTGAAAAAGCCGCCGAAAGGCTCGGCCTCTCCGTGGATTATCTTTACCGGAATCACTCCCGCTTGCCCTTCACTCGCCGGATGGGGCGCTCCCTACGTTTTAGTAGTCTTGGAATCGACGAGTACATAAAGCGCTCCGGCGCATTGACGCCACGACGCCATTCTGCTATAGTCGCTTCTGTGCGGTAAGGGCACAAGGAGAGAAAAGTTTATGGCGAAGCCGAAAGACACAGAGAAACTCGCCCGCGCGACGATGCGACTGCCTCAGTCTCTCTGGGACGATGTACAGCATCGAGCAATTGATGAGCACGTTTCACTGTCGGAACTCGTCGCGAAAGCATTACGCGAGTATCTCAAGAAAGGCGGCAGGGCATGAGAGGAGACGGCAGAATCTTCAAACGCGGAGAGACCTGGTGGATCAGTTTTTACGTTGACGGACGCGAGCAACGAGAATCAGCCAAGACAAAGGACGAAGAGAAAGCTCGCAAGACCCTGCGGTCGAAGCTCAAAGAAGTCCACGCCCATGAGCTAGACCCCACGAAGCCTTTCCTTAGTCAGTGGCATCGAAAGCGCTCGATTGCCGATCTTCTCGACGCCCTGAAGTCCGATTTCGAGATTCGTGACATTGCCAGCAAGCAGAACCTATCCAACATTAAACGAACGCGCGCTGACTTCGGCATGGTCCGGGCGACGGCGCTCTCTCCTGAAGCCGTGGATCAGTACGTCGAGGAACGGCTCGCAGATGGCGACGCGAAGGCGTCGATCAATCGCGTTCTCCAACTGTTGAAGCAAGCCTATACACTCGCGGAACTCCCCGCTCCGAAGATTCGCAGATTGGATGAGAGCGACAACGTTCGACGCGGCTTCTTCTCCGAGGCGGAGATTCGACGGGTTATGGCGCATCTGCCTGGGGAACTTGCCGACTTCACTCTCTTTGCGTGGCTTACCGGTATGCGTAAAGGTGAGATTGCCTCCCTGCGATGGGAAGATGTTGACGGCGGTTGCATCCGCCTTCGAGCGGAGAACGCTAAGAACGGAACTGCTCGGCTGATCCCCCTAGAAGGCGAGCTCTTTGAACTGATCGCACGCCGCAGGGCATCACGGCAGGTAAAGGCCAAGGAAACTGTGATGCTCTCCGGGCTGATCTTCCACCGTAAGGGCGAGCCGGTCCAGGAATTCCGAAAGTCATGGGCGACAGCCTGCACCAAGGCGGGAATTCGGAGGCTGTTCCATGACCTCCGCAGAAGCGCCTGCCGGAACATGGTCGCAGCGGGAGTGGCGCAAGTCACGGCGATGCAGTTGTCGGGTCACAAGACGGATTCGATGTTCCGACGTTATGCCGTCGTATCCGAGACGGACCTGCGGACGGCCCTCCGAGCGACTCAGGCTTACCTCGCAGCGGCGAAAGAGAAGGTAGTCGAGATGGCTGCAAACGGATAGGAATTTTCTGCTTCACGGACAATTCACGGACAAAAGCCAAAGGGCACCCGTCGCCGGGTGCCCTAAGTTATTGAAAAAATGGTGCGCCCTGAGAGATTCGAACTCCCGACCTTCTGGTTCGTAGCCAGACGCTCTATCCAACTGAGCTAAGGGCGCGATGCCTCTGTTGCAACAGTTTACACTGATTTCCTAAACTTCCTCAATTGGATCCACTGGGTCCAACGTTGAATCCACGCCCCCATTTGACACGCTGTTCAAACATGTTGAGATCGTCGCTCGTCGCAAGTGCTCCTCCGTGTTCACCGCTCGGTTATGATCTCGGACCCTCGGGCTGCGTCTCGGTCCTCGTTAGTTTACCTATCCCTTTGCGGGGCTGATGGATACGGATAACGGACGGAAGGATTGCAGGCAATACGTCGCGGAAAAGGAAAGAACACCGGACGGTTGCGCCTAGATATTGTTTCCCTATAACAGCCCCAGATGATCCGGGTACTTGGCCTGCAACGCGCTGACCAGAAGTTCGAACTCCGGAAGACTCCGGAGGCTCGCGAGGCTGGGATCTTTGAGGAAGTAGGGCCAGCAGGCAAATCCGGTGCTGACGCTTCGCTCCAGCCACTCAAAGGCAGTTTCGCGCCTTCCGGTCAGGGCCAGCGTTGCGGCGATCTGATAATACGTATGATGCGCGTGCCCGAAGGATTTTGGACTCGAACAGGCTCTGGTCACACACTCGATTGCCGCGTCTTGATTCCCCATCAAGGCGTGCAGCAGGCCCTGCAGGCTGACGACGAGGGGATCGTTTGGCACAAGCTGCAGCGCTTCCTCCATCAGGCGATTAGCTTCTTTCCAATCCCCTGTCATCATTGCAGGGAAGGGGGCAAAATAAAGTTGGTATTTGTTACTCGGACTATCCGCCCGCCAGACTTGAATCTGCTGGCGCGCCAGATCGTATTCCTGGCTCCATACATAGACTTGCACGATGCTCGGGCTCACCGCCCTCTTAGGTTGAAAAGGCCGTCCTCTTTCGAACATCTCACGCGCGTGATCGAGCAGCCCGATATGTGCCAGGATTGTGCCCAGGCGATTGTAAGCATGGGGCAGGTTGTTCTGCAGGGCCAGAGCACGCTTGAGATCGGCAATCGCCTCCAGGTGCTGGAAATTTTTCGACGGTCCCCAGAGCAGAAACGCGCGGGCGACGTGTCCTTCGGGAAGATTCGCGTCAATCTCGAGCGCTCGCCGGCAATGGAATTCAGCCTTCTCCAGCCACACACTGGCCGGGTCGAATTCGAAATGCCGGGTTGTGCATGCAAATGAAAGCGTCGCATGAGCGAGTGCAAACGCGGGATCACGAGTCACGGCATTGGTTAAATGATGGCTGGCTTGATCCATCATCGACGCATCGCCGGAGCCGGTGATCCGATAGCCGCGCATGAATTCCGCGTAGGCCATCGGATCCCTGCTATAGCGTGGGCGCTGCTCGACGGTCGCCGGACTGTACGGCCGGTTCAGCGCGCGGGTGATTTGCTTCGCAATATCGCCTCCGAGACTTGCCAGGCGATCCATATCGATGTCGCACTTCTTCGTAAAGCAAGAACTTTGCAGATAGGTGTCAACCATCTCCAGCGAGAGACGCCACTGCCCTTTTGACATCTGAAGAGCGCCGTGGACAACAAATCGCACTCCCAGGCGAGAAGCGGTCTCCGAAGGCGTCAGTTCGAGAGGCAGGTTCAAGACTGCCGAAGTAGGCAGCACGTCGACGCCCGAGAGATTGCCGAGGAGCGAGACGAGTGCGTCTGCAAACCCGAGGCACAGGCCCTGGTCGTCCGTCGTTTTCTCCAGCAACAACAGCGGCAGCACGGCGATGGAAGGCCGCTCACCCAAGTCGCTGCCATCCTTCTGGAAGTTGCTGCGGAAGGAGTTTCGTCCAGAATCGGACAGCGGAAACTTCGCATCGATTACCCGAACCGAACCGACGAACCTATATCCCTTTCCCACAACCGTCTCAAGAAACCTGGGCCGGTCGGCGTTGTCACCTAGCGCGGCGCGAAGCTTCCGCACAATGTTGTTGATGTTTTTTTCGGTATCGATGAACAGATCAGAGCGCCACAGCCGTTTCACGATCTCGTCGCGCGATACCATTTGCTCACGGCGTTCCAGGAGAAAGATCAGCAATTCCATGGGCTTCTTCTCGATCCGGATCCGGCGTCCGGATCGCAGTAGTTCATAGCGTCCCAAGTCGACTTCAACGTCGCCGGAACTCTGTTTTGCATGTCCCATGGAAGCCTTGGCGGAGCATTATGCAATAAAAATCAATAACTTGCGACGATATAAAAAAGATATCCAAAGGCTATATCGGCTGCATTGCAAAGCCCCCGGCCTCACGAGATCATGCCCCATCAAAGAATCTCGGAGGAGACTCGAATGAAAAGAAAGCTGTTTCTCACCCTGGTGCTCGTTGGGATGCTCTGCTTTGCAGGCCATGTGGTCACGATTGCTGCACATCCCGCCGATCATGAAAAGAACGCATTCACCCCGGAAGCAATTCCGTGGGGTCCGCCGCCGCCTTTCGTCACCCCGGGCGCGCAACTCGCTGTAATCGAAGGCAACCCTGCTGCTTCTACCGGTGACTACACTGTGCGCCTGAAAATGCCAGACGGTTACCGCATCGCTCCCCACTGGCATCCTCAGCGCGAAAACGTCACAGTCATCTCCGGGACGTTCAAGGTCGGTATGGGCGACACCTTCGACACGAACAAGATGGGATCATTCCCCGCCGGCAGCTTCGCCTATCTCGATCCCGACATGCACCACTACGCAATGGCTTCCGGCGAAGTCATCGTGCAGGTCCACGGCAGCGCGCCCTTACAGTTTAACTATGTCAATCCCGCAGACGACCCGAGCAAGAAGTAAACCCTTGGCTCTTTAAACCGACTTGGAGGAACCCATGGCTGTGGATACGAAAAAGCTGGAACAATTCTTAGGACAGTTTGTAACCGATCTGGGAGCCACCGTTCACGCCGGTATGGTCGTGATCGGAGACCGTCTTGGACTTTACAAGGCCCTGGCGGCCGGAGCGCTCACGGCCCCGGAACTGGCTGCCATAACCCGCACGGACGAGCGCTACGTGCGCGAGTGGCTGGCTTCTCAGGCAGCGGGCGGCTATCTCACGTACAACCCGCAAACCCACAAATTCGGAATGACCGAAGAGCAAGCGCTCACCTTAGCGAATGAAGATGGTCCAGCGTATTTGCCGGGCGCATTCGAACTCGCTTTGGGATCATTGGCCGCTGTCCCGCGCATCACAGAGGCGTTCCGTTCCGGCGCCGGGATGGGCTGGGGCGAGCACGAGGACCGGGTGTTTCACGGATGCGAGAAGTTCTTCCGTCCGGGCTACGCCGCGAATCTCGTGAGTTCCTGGATTCCTGCTCTCGAGGGCGTCCAGGACAAGCTCGCGCGCGGAGCGAAAGTCGCCGACGTGGGCTGCGGGAAAGGCGCTTCCACCATCCTGATGGCGAAAGCCTTCCCGAAGTCTCACATCTATGGATTTGACTACCATGACAAGTCTATTGAGGCGGCGCGGGAATCCGCCAAGCGTCAGGGAGTGGCGGACCGGGTCACGTTCGAGGTGGCGAAAGCCAAGGAGTTCCCAGGTAAAGACTATGACTTCGTAGCGGTTTTTGACTGTCTCCACGACATGGGAGACCCAGTCGGCGCCGCCGCGCACGTCCGCGCTGCCTTGAGCGACGACGGTTCCTGGATGATCGTCGAGCCGTTCGCGAACGATGATCTTCAGGACAATCTGAATCCCGTGGGGCGCGTCTACTATTCGTTCTCGACGTTGCTGTGCACACCCTGCTCACGATCACAGGAAGTCGGGATGTGTCTGGGCGCGCAGGCAGGCGAGAAACAAGTGCAGAAAGTCGTCAACTCCGCCGGCTTTAGCCGCTTCCGGCGCGCAACGCAAACGCCGTTCAACCTGGTCTATGAGGCTAGGCCGTAATCGGGACCTATCGAAATCGAGTTCCAAACTGAGACCGGAGGAATGAGGCCGGAGGAAAAAGAGAAGCCACGACCATGGGCCGTGGCTTCCCTTTTAACTTTCAAACTGTTCTGCACTCCAGCTCGTAACGAGCGCTCGATTTTACGTCATTCGATTCAACTCCCAGCCAAGCACTAGAAGTTGAGCTTCAGCGTCAACTGGACCAACCGGGGCGAAGCGTCTCCACCCAGGAACGATCCCAAAATGCTGGTTGGCGTGTTTACCGTATCCAGAACATGGCCGAAGTTTGCGTTGTTGATATCGTTGACTGGACTCTCGAAATTCGGATGGTTGAACAGGTTGAAGAACTGAGCGCCGAGTCCAACCTTCGCTCCCTCCCAATGCGGAATCATGGTGTACTTCATGAGGGTCATGTCCGTATCGAAGTAGTGAGGACCGAAGAACTGGTTGCGCCGCTGAGTCTCGGTGTCCGAGTTCAACTGATTCTGTCCAATGTTCCCACCCACAGATAAATCCGGGAACTCCGATGACGAGAGGCAAGGCCCCGAAGTGACGCTGCTGGGACTGTTGCAGGCCGGGGCTGAGGCTCCAGAGAAGTTGGCGTAGACCTGTGACCCATAGCCAAAGCTGCTCAGAATACCGGAGGCGCCACCGTTCACCACGGTATACGGCAGGCCGCTCCGGGCGAAAAGCGTACCCGAGAGTTGCCAGCCCTTCAAGAGCGCTGTGGGACCCTTGGGTAGTTCATAAACATAGTTCATGCTGACATAGTTCCGCGTGTCGTAGTCCGCATTTCCATAGTTGAATTGGCGGATGTTGTTATCGTTGATGGGATTTTGTAAGCTGCCCACCCGGCCGATCGCGACGTTGCCGGAGATGAACGGGTTGAAGCCGCCGTTGGAGATTTCATCCAGCGCGTGGCTCCATGTGTAGTTGATCTGCACCTGCAGCCCGCGGCTGAAACGGTGCTGCCCCGTGAATGACAGGCCGTTGTAGTTGGAAACTGCCGCGGTTTCGACTTGTTGCACGATGGAGAAGCGCGGATCGGGCTGGGTTGCCGGCAAGTTGATGAAACCATTCGGGCAAGTGGACGTAGGGCAGAAGGCGTTCACGTTGTTTAAGAATGCCGTTTCGTGAAAACCGTGATTGCCCACGTAGTTGATGGTGAACGAGCTATTGTTTCCAATCGCCTTCTGCACCTCGAAGTTCCACTCCCAGTATTCAGGAGCCTTGATTGCGCTCACATTGTTGAACCCCGGAGTGGCAAAAACTCCGCCCGCTGCAGCTGCAGCAGCTTGAATCTGGGCCAGGGTTTCCCCACTCTTGAACCCGCTGGTAAGGGCAGCGTTAGACACAGCGGCCGTCGTAAATATGTTGCTGCCATTGGCCACCTGCTGGGGCGATGTATTGCCGAAAATAGCGAACGGGAACTGGTTATACACTGGAGTATTTTCCGACAGGGAGTCTGCAATCTGCCCGGGGAATGTATCCATGAATAGCCCAACGCCGCCACGAAATACTGTGTTCCTTAACATGGGCGGAGTCCAGGCAAACCCAAAGCGGGGCTGCCACGCGATCGTCGTAAACGATGGAATGGCTTGGCCGATGCCGGTCTCGACGGTCTGATTGTAAGGCGTGTTCACATCGTGGCTGATGCTGTCGAAGTTCCCCGCCAACCTGGCGAAGCAGTTCGTCTCGCAGGTGGGGATGGAATTGTGATCCGCGCGTAAGGCTAAGGTAAGTTTCAGGTTGCTCTTTACCTTCCACTCATCCTGTACGTACAAGCCCAACTGGTAGAGCTTGATGTTTTGCTCTAGCGCCGTGGGAAAAGTCTGGTTAAACAGCAGCGATACGCCGTCGTAAAAATTTGTGAGACTGAGCGGAAGAGCAAGACCGCTGGTGAACGCGCCGTAGTCGTGATCGCTGACCAGGTTCCTGTGGAAGTACAGCCCGGCTTTCAGAGTATGTTTACTTCCGAGGATATAAGAGAAGTCGTCAACCAACTGATAGCCGGTAACGTTGCGCCCCTGTGGCCAATCCGGGTCGTCGCCGCCCAGCCCTGTAAGAGATCCATCATTAACAATCACGCTGGTCGGCAACGCGGCCAGCGAGGCTGCGAGATTGCTGGTCGTGAAGATCGCGCTGTAGTACTGAGCGGAGAGGACCAGGTTGTTGGCCGCTTTCGCACCAAACGCGCGGTTCCAGCTCGCCTGTGCTTGATATTCGGGCTGGGTGCTGACTGCGTTAAAGACTGGGTTGATCTGGTCGGTGTACGTCGCCTGAACGCCTTTGTCCTCCTGCAGGCGCACGAATACCTTGTCATTGTTGGTGAGGTTGAAGTCAAACCGGCCCGAAGTCAGATACTCGTGCGTGAAGTTAGGAGCCGTCCCGCGGAAAGAGTCGGCACAGGGGTTCGCGCTGGCGCCGAATGCTGCTCCGGTTACAGGATCTGTGAAGGTCTGTCCCACGCACCCGCTAGTATCGGAGGCGTTGGGCACACCTTTCACAGCGCGGGAGATGCCCGGCGCACCATTGTAGAGCTTAAACATCGTCTGGTAGAACGGAACCGACTGGCTGAGGCCACTGCCAGGGATGTTAGCGTTGAATGGCTGGCTCAGGTTGTTAATGACCGCAGTCTGAAATAACGGGTCGGGAACTTGCACCTGCTGGCTAGTCGGGAGAATCACCCGAAGTCCTTCGTAGTTCCAGAAGAAGAACGCCTTGTCCTTCTTGATCGGTCCGCCGAAAGACGCGGCATATTGGTTGGCGTTTACAAAGGGTCGCGGCGTATTGTTTCCAACGTTGAAGAAGTTGTTGGCATTCATGGCCCGGCCGTCCCACCAGTAATTAGCGTTGCCGTGCCAGTTGTTGGAGCCGGATTTGGTGATGTAGTTCACGTTCGCGCCGGCAAACCCCCCGTACTGCCCCGAATAGCCGTTGGTCACCACCGTCGCTTCCTGCACTTCGTTGTTGCCGAGCAGCAGGTTGGTCGCGCCCGAGTTGTTCAGGTTCAGGAACGGATCGTTGTCGTACATTCCGTCGAGTGTGAACAAGTTGGAACTCGCCGACACGCCGAAGCTGGAGAAGTTTCCAAAGCCACTTCCGGTGTTCATCACCGAGCCAGCAGCGGTCTGCGCCACAAAGCTCAGGTCGTTGCCGGGGTTGGGAACTTCCGAAATTTCGCGGGCGTTGAATGTCGTCGAGACTTCCGCCGTCTCCGTCTGAAGCAGCGGCGCCGCACCGGAAACCTCCACGGTCGTTGCCGAGGCGTCTCCAACTTCCAGCTTCGCATTGACGATGGCGGTCGAGCCCACGCTCACGGTCGTAGTGGCAGTCGTTTTCTTGAAACCGGCAGCGGAGAGGGTCACAGAATACGCGCCCGGCTCCAACAGCGGGAACTGGTAGAAGCCCTGCCCGTTCGTCTTTGTCGAATTGGTGAAGCCTTTCTCAGTGCTCTTCAGGTCTACCGTGATATCGGGCAGAACGGCACCCGTGGAGTCGGTTACGGTTCCGCTAATTGCGCCGTTGGTGGTGCTCTGCGCCAGCAGCACGCTCGGCAGCAGAAGAGCCGCAAGCAGCATTAAGGGAAGCAGTCTGGTCGAGTTCAGTCGCATGGTTTGGCCTCCATTTACTGGCCGACTCCCATGCATTCGCATTACCAGTTTTGTCCGGATTTTAGGGACGAATTACACTTCAGCGGGGATAAGGTGTGGGTCTACAACTGCGAACGGCGGGTAGACACGATTACGAGTTGTGTTGTGATTCGCCCTAAAGGCATTGCTCCGCAGAAACGGTGTGCATCTACCAGAAAAGGAATTCTGCGGGTCAGAAATCTACGAAAAAGGAGATAAAGACTCAGGTTGACACTTGTTTCCCTAACATACATACTGGTCGGTATCATCGATGCAACAGTCCGGTGGAATGACCGCATCATAAAAATCAGTTTGGACTTAAATTCTGTGCCAAAGGGGAAAAGTAATGGGCCGAAGGACACTCAAGCCAATCGCGTTAGGAAGCTCCGTGCTTGTTCTCGCACTGGGCGCGATCTCACAAACGCAAGCGCAATCCAAAACCCCGTATCCCAGCATGGCCGCGCTTGACCAGTACCTGATGCCCGATCGAAATGCCGAAATAGCCCTGGCGCGAAGCGCGGCTCCGGATTCCATATCCCACGACGCAAAAATTCTGATTCTTGGGCCGCAGGGCTATGAAACCGCCGTTGAAGGCAAGAATGGTTTCGTATGCGTCGTGGAGCGAGGTTGGACGGGCTCATTCAATGGTGTTAATTTCTGGAACCCTAAGATTCGAGGTCCGATCTGCTACAACCCGCCGGCCGTCCGCTCCATCCTGCCGATGACCTACAAAAGAACGGAGATGGTATTGGCAGGTCAATCTAAGGCTCAGATCAGCGAGGGCATCAAAACATTCATGAAGCGAGAGCTACCGCCCCTGGAGCCTGGATCCATGTGCTACATGATGTCGAAAGAACAGTACCTCAACGACGGCGACCACCATAACTGGATCTCTCACCTGATGTTTTACACGCCACTTTTGGAAGGTGCTGTTTGGGGTGCAGATCTTCCCCACTCTCCCGTCATGCTGGCTCCACAGTTCGGTGGCAATCCGGAACCAATCGACGTATTCATGGTTCCCGCAGGCTGGTGGTCCGATGGAACGGCGGACCCAGTCAGCGATTGACGGCGCGAAGGTGGGGGACTTCCAGATTGATGAAGACAGCTAATGGAAGTCTCGTCAAATCGCGATGCGCCCGATGGTTGAGTGATCGTCCAGGTTGCGCGCGATGAAGTGCCGGGGAGTAAGTAACTTCCCGAGCCATGAGATGTAGCAACCTCGAAGAAGGAAAAGGAGTTGCAACCGTGATGGGACTCTCACCGCAACTACAAATTGCTACGAAAGGGCCGGCTTCTCGGATGCAGGAGCAGAACCAGCCGTCGCGGCGGGTCGCCATAAAGGTGAAGGGGAAAATTCTCTTCATCAATCTCAGCGATGTGGTTGCGGTTCAGGCTGAAGGAGATTATGTATCGCTGCAGCGGCACGGAAGTTCCTATCTGGTGCGCGAGTTAATTTCAGCGGTCGCAGAACAACTTGAGCCGCTAGGATTCGTGCGGATCCATCGCTCGATTCTGGTGAACACTTCTTTTGTGGAAGAGATCAAGCCTTACTCAACGGGCGAATATGGTCTTCGGGTGAAAGGTGGAAAGGAATTCACTGTGACCCGCACCTACAAGAAGAATCTCAAATCTCTCGCGGAATTCTGGATCGGCGCAGGCGCCTTCTTCCACGACTGACCGCGCATTCACAGGCGATTTGCTGCACTGTTGCTCCGGGAAGGAAGGCGGCTATCCGCCGGCGGCCACTCGCTTCCGGCCTCGTGCCGGGCGTAGCGACTCGAGGTGTCCGCTCACTCTTCTTTGGCCTGATTGCATCGTCCGTGCATCCTGCGAATTCTTTGTTAAAACCACGTACCCCTCGTACGTCGCGATCAGGAACGTAGCCGTTTCATTCGCGTCGATATCATTGCGCACTAACCCACGTTTCTGTCCTTCACGCAGTGCCCCCGCAACGGCGTCATGCCAGTCCCTAAAAAGCTTGGCTGTCCTTCTGCGGAATCCCTCATCGAGACCTGACATCTCTTGAGACAAGTTCAGCAATGGGCAGCCACGCCGAACGTCTTCCCTTTTCAGCGATTCGGACTGAACAATGCGAACCAGAGCGTCGATCGGGTCCTTCGCGTTCCGTAGAGGCTGCACCCACTTCTGGTGAAGGTCACTCGTCATCACCTCGTCCAGTACCGCATACCCAAGGGCCTCCTTGTCGTCAAAGTGGTAGTACAGCGCGCCCTTGGTGACGCCCGCTGCCGCCAGGATCGCATCCAGATCAGCGCCCCGAAAGCCGGCGCGGTAAATCTCTTCGAAGGCAGCCCGCAACAGTATCCCTCTTGTGCGCTCCGCATTCCGCGACGTCTCCCGGCTGCCTCGCGATCGTTTTCTAACAACGGACATACCAACTAGTATGCACGTTCATGCCGGGAGGTGTCGAGCTGAACGTTTTCACGCTCGTCCGGGGCCGGCCAAATCACCGGGCAAATCCAACTTGCAAACGTCGTAACTGCAACGGTATGCGTATTCCGTCTGCCCTACTAACGATGCATGTGAGGAAAGCAAATGAATCTGCTTCTCCCTTGGCGCTCGCCTTCGATTGCGCTCATCCCTCGAGTACCGTTCCTTTCCATCCTCTAAACATCTCTCATCACTGCGCTCTGCCGTGGGACGTTCCTTTTGAGGTTCTCATTGAGGTTCTCACCGGCGTCGCGCTCTGATTTTCTGGTAACCTTACCTCAGCCCTGTTGTTCCTTGTAGTTTCTGTCCCCTGCAGTCTGCCGGATTGCTGCTCTCCGGAGGCAAACTTAGAATCATGTCCAAGGATATCCAGAGGGACGTGTCCGTACTCTCGGCGGCGAAACACGGTTTGATTTACCTGACCGCCAACGATTGGGCGCTCATTGCCGATAAGGCCGTCCGCAAGGATTTCAAGAAGGGCGCCACCGTGGTGGAGGAAGGCAAGCTCACCAACGGCGTTTATCTTCTGCTGACCGGAAGCGCTCGTGTGGAGATTCCCCGGCGCGTCACGTTCCCGGCAATTGGTCCTGGGGAAGTTTGCGGAGAGATTTCTTTTATTGACGAGCTCCCGGCAACCGCGCGGGTGGTGGCGCTTGAGCCCGTGGAAGCATATTTTCTCGACCGGGTAACCCTGCAGGCGCTGTTCGAACTGTTCCCTCACCTGGCTTCGCGGTTCTACCGTTCGCTGGCGGCGAATCTCTCACGCCGGCTTCGGGACCTGATCGGGCCAACGCAGGGCAAGAAATAAGCCAGTGCTTACATTGCAAGGACGAATGTCGGAGCTCAATTCATACCGCCGGCTCAAAACGAGGCCCAAAATTGAGAGCGCCTCGAAACTCTTGCGAGTCTCGAAGCGCCCGAACAGCCCTCCCCCAGGTCTGCTCGATTGCTACCCTATCCTGGAGGCTGCCAGCCTGGGAATTCCACTTGCGTGCCACGGAGTGGCACAGGACGGCCACTTTCCGGGCGCTTACCGACTCAAAAGCACTCTGGGACGCAAGGGTATGTTCGCAAGTATGCAAGCGTTTGCAACTTTTGCTCTGTTGACGTAGGGTGCACTTCGTATAAGGCTATGTATATCAATATCTTACGATTCGTCTCATTTTGGAACTAAACTTGCACGAGTAGCCCCGGTTTGTTGTGTTGATGCTGGGTCTCCTAGCAGGGCGATTAAGCCCTCGAAGATTCGAACAGTAAGGGTTCCGAACACAGGTTCAGGAGGAAGTATGAAACGGGTTCTTTTTCTGGGATTGCTGGCTTTGGCGCTGCCGATGGCGGCGTTTGCTAATAGCACGACGGATTTCAACTCCTTCACGGCCGGCAGCCTTGTCACTGGCGGCAGCACCATTAACCTTAATGTCGGCCTGACGGGGGTGTATGGATTTAACGGGGGCGGCCTTTCCGCGGGCAGCTTGGGGACGATGAGTTTCACGACAGGCGCCCTGATCAGCTCCGTGAATGGCGTAGAGACGTTCGGAAGCGGCGGCAGCTTCGAGATCACCGGGAACGGCTCCGGCGGCCTTCCGGACGGCGTTATCTTCAAGGGAACGTTTAGCGGCCCGGTCACTGAGACGATAATCGGCGGCGGAACGGCTTTTCCCACTACGGTGCTGACCTGCCTGACCGCCAACGGGTGTTCTTTGACCGGTACTTGGTACAACGGCAAGACCACAACAGGCATTTTGATGGTGTACAGCGGCGGTGGAATCATTGATGCCTCTGCCAGCTTCCAATCTCCGTCTGCTGTGCCTGAGCCCGGAACGCTCAGCATGCTGGGAACCGGGTTGCTGGGACTTGGGGCGTTGGTACGCCGCAGACTCAAAGCCTGAAACCCTCCGAACTTGCGCTGATTTTCGAAGGCCCCGCTGAATGCGGGGCTTTTTCATTTCCGGCCGCGAATACCCAGCTTTGGACCCCAGCGATTACCGCAGTAACGCAGGCGGGGGGATTACCGTTGACCTGCCACGGCCCCGTCCTTAGATTGAGCAGCAGGGGGTTATGATGAAGGATATCCATGAGGTGCTCCGGCAAAAGCAGGCCAAGTATGCTCAGCTGGGGAAGCAGATTGAAATGTTGCAGCAGGCGGCGGAAAAGCTGCGCGAAGTAGCTCCCTTGCTCGCTGAGAACGACGACGAGGACAACGCGGTACTGGCGGAAGTGGACGATTTGACGGGCGATGCAATGGCCGCCAAGGCGGGGGCTTCCAGCGGTTCCAGCAAGTCGGCGCGTCCGGCTGCGCCGCGCTGGCCGTAGACGGGTCGCGGTTAATCACGCGCCAGGTGAATCAGATTTGGTTTACCCAGGTTGGGTTCACGCAGATTTGCTTAACCAGATTGGCTTAGCCAGATTTGTTTAACCAGGTTTGCTTGACCAGGTTCGTTTGAGCCACGTCTGTTTAACCCAGGCCCGCAGGGATGTGAGTGCCAGCAATGAATCTTCAAGCGTTAATGGTTTCGACCGACGATGCAGCTTCTGAGCTGCTCGGCCGGGTGCTGCCCAATTTCGGCATTGCCGTGGAGCGCTTCAGCGATCCGGAAACTGCGCTTGCCCGTTTGCAGCAGCAGAAATTTGACGCGTTGGTGCTGGACTTTGACGATCCTGAACTGGCTCATAAAGTCTACGAACAGGCGCGGGAGCTGGGATCAGGCACTTCGCCGCTGACTATTGCGCTGGTGGCCGACCCCTCAAAGGTTCGCGAGATTCTGAGCGCGGGCTCGCACTTCGTGCTCTACAAACCCGTTGCAGAAGGTCAAGCGCGCGCGGGATTGCGCGCGGTTGCGGCGTTGTTGAATCGAGAGCGGCGGAGAGCGTTCCGGGTTCCGGTGCAGGCTCCGGTGGAGCTGACCCTTGCCGACACGCGCAAGATCGAAGGCATTCTTCTGGACCTGAGCGAAACCGGAATGGACGTGCTGACCGCGGAAACGCAATTCCCGGGGGCTCTGCTGGCGTTTCGCTTTGTTTTGCCGGATGGTGGACTGGAAGTTCAGGCGCACGGGCAGGTGGCGTGGGCAAATCCGAACGGCCAGACCGGAGTCCATTTCGTGGACGTGGAAGACTCCGTCAAGGCGGAGCTGAAGAAGTGGCTGGACTCCGCGGCGACCAGCATGGGCGGCGAACTCAACGAAGCCGTCCCGCACTGCAAACTCACCGACCTCAGCCTGGGCGGATGCTATGTGGAAAGCGATGCGCCGTTTCCCGAGCGCTCCATGGTTGACCTGTGTTTCAAGACGGGCGAGATGGAAGTGCACACTGAGGGTATGGTGCGGGTCGCGCATCCCGGGCATGGCATGGGTTTGGAGTTTCCCTCGCGCACACCCGAACAGCGCGGGCAGGTGGAAAAGCTGATCAATTTTCTGCGCAGCTCTTCCGATCGCACGCCTGAACTTTATGTTTCACCGCGCGCCCTGGTTGCCGATCTCGCGCAGTTTGAGCATTCCGAAGCTCCCGCGGGAGAATCAAACGAAGAATTAGAAGACCAGTTACTGGAACTGGTTCGCCGCGGGACCACTCTGCAGCAGGACGAGTTCGTGGCGGAACTCCGTCGCCAGCGATCGCCGGAAGAAGCTTCCGTTTAGGCCGCCTCGGCCGTCGCTTGCCGTTTTCCAGATTTCTCTTCAATCCTCCTCATTCCTCTTGGATTGAATTCTCACACTGTGGGGACGTTGCTAGCAATGTCTCTACAGCAAACGGGCGAAGCCTTCCGCGGAGTTTTGTTGGCAGAGATTGCGGGAAGGAATCGGTGCTGAGGACAAAGAAGGGAGAATGTGCGCGGCAGCGAGAGGCTTCGGCGGCGATGCAGTTGCGAAAGAATCGAAGAGCCCGAGCCCCGTCTCAGGCGCGAGCTCTTCGACCTTCGTGGTCTGTACCACCCCAGTGGGAGAACGATATTCGATGGGCATTGCGCGAAGATTTCAGCAATGTTAAATCTCGATTAAATATAGACTCGAAGCGGTGGAAAATTTCCCGGCACGATTGCAGCTCTTAGATAAAACTCTGGCCACGGACCCAACCATCGCCACTCAGGTAAAAACTTCGCCCGCGGCGTTGAGACCCGCGACCGGGACGCCGCTATTGTGGTTGCCTCTGCTGGTGATTTCTGCAGCAGCGTTCGCGGTGGAGATTCCTTTCTTTTTCTTCGGCACGCCTTCTGGCCACGACGTAGAGTTTCATCTGTATTCGTGGCTGGAAGTGCTGTCACAGTGGAAGCAAGGAATCGTGTATCCGCGATGGGCCGCGATGGCGCACTTCGGCTATGGTGAGCCTCGGTTTGTGTTTTACCCTCCGGCGTCCTGGGCCCTTGGCGCCGTGTTGAGCGCAATTTTTCCCTGGACGTTCGCTGTCGATATCTACATCTGGATGGTGCTGGTGGCGGCGGGCATCTCAATGTTCGTGCTGGTGCGGCAGTGGCTGCCGCGACGTGACGCCATCTTCGCGGCCGCGTTTTACGCGGTCAATCCCTATCATCTGGTGATCGTTTACTGGCGCAGTGCATTTGCCGAATTGCTGGCCAGCTGCGTATTGCCCCTGTTACTACTGATGCTGCTCAGAGCGGCGGACAGCGGCCGGCGCGTGATCGTCCCACTCGGGCTGCTGCTGGCCGGAGCGTGGCTGATCAACGCGCCGGCTGCCGTGATGATTCACTACTCGTTCGCCTTGCTCGTCGTGGTGCTGGCCTGGCAGCGCCGATGTCCGCGACTTCTGCTGGTGGGTGCGGGGGCGGTCGCGCTGGGCGCTTGCCTTGCGGCTTTTTATCTGATGCCCGCAATTTACGAACAACGCTGGGTCAACATTGGGGAAGCAATTTCGACCGGTTACCGGCCGCAGGATAATTTTCTTTTCATCCGCACCACGGATCCCGAGCACGACGCCTTCAACCGTCTTATCTCCTGGCTGGCGCTCGCGGAAATTAGTGTGCTGTTGATTGCCGCGTGGGGCGCCCGGTCGCTGGGCAAAGGCAATCGCGAGCTCTGGAATACGCTCGCCACATGGGCGATCGCCTGCACGGTTCTTCTGTTTCCGGTCTCGGCAGTGTTGTGGAAATTCGCTCCTAAACTTCGTTTCATGCAATTTCCCTGGCGCTGGCTGTTGTGCCTGAGCATGATCCTTTCCGTGGTTATCGCGTTCGGCCTGCGACGCTGGCCGGTTCGCGCTTTGGTCTGTGCCGGAGCAATTTTGCTGATCGCGTTCAGCGGATATCGCATCCAGCGGCCGTGGTGGGAGGATGCTGACGATCTTCAGGAACTGCGGGACAACATGGTGCAGCAGAACACGACGCAGGCGAACGCGGGTGCCGTCGGTTATGAAGGCACCGACGAGTACACGCCGACCGGGGCCGATTCTTCGGCAATCGACAAAGGCGCGAGGCGCGTGATCGTCGAGGGGCCTGAACACGCGGGTATTCACGTGGTGCAGTGGAGCGCCGAATCGAAGGAGTTCACGGCGGAAATGTCTGCGCCTGCTCGCCTGGCTTTGCACTTGTTCAACTACCCGGCGTGGGAAGTTGAGGTTAATGGGCGAGTGGTTCAAGCGGGCACGCGGGAGAGTACGGGGCAGATGCTGGTTCCGGTCGAAGCCGGGCCGAATCGAGTGCAGATCAGGTTTACCCGCACCTGGGATCGCAAGGTGGGCGGGTGGATTTCTCTGGTCACTGCGCTGTTGGTGCTCTTGGCGCTTGCGAAAACACAACTTAGGACGTCAACCCCCAGACTTCGGCAGCGTCAGTCTGCGGCCTGACGTCCGAAGGCTCGGGTCGCTCTTGCGTTTAAATATGCGGCGAATTCTAATTGCGACTTCGAATGCGGGCAAGCTACGCGATTTTGCCGGCGCGGCGGTGCGGCACGGTGTTGAAATTTCGGGCGTGCCAGGTTTCACTTCCCTGCCCCCGGTTGTCGAGGATGGAGACACTTTCGAGGCCAATGCGCGCAAGAAAGCGCAAGAATATAGTCTCCACGTTCCGGGAGAAGTTGTGGTTGCCGATGATTCCGGGCTGGAGGTGGACGCGCTGAACGGCGCTCCTGGCGTGCACTCTGCGCGCTACGCGGCGCCCGAACTGCTGGGAGCCGAACCCCACGAAGCTGGCGTTAACACTGACGACGATGCCAATAATGCTCGCGTGTTGCGCGAACTGAAGAATATTCCAGCGCAGGAACGCACCGCGAGGTTCGTGTGTGTGCTGGCAGCGGCGCGGGACGGAAAGGCGCTAGCTACTTTTCGAGGCGTTGCCGAAGGAAGTATTCTTGACGCTTTGCGCGGCAGCAACGGGTTTGGTTACGATCCGCTGTTTTATTTCCCGCAAATTCAGAAGACGTTCGCCGAACTCAGTAGCGAAGAAAAATCCCGCTACAGTCATCGTGGCGCGGCGTTCCGGCAGTTTCTAGATTGGTATCTTCAGTTCACGGCGACGACGGATTCTTGACGCGCCTCGCGTGACGAACTTCGGTACCGATCTTGTGACCATCCCCGCCTTGACTTCCCTTCCTCCGCAACAACATAATAAAAAGTTCCGTCTTCATCGTTGGACGAACTCATAAGGGGCGATTCGTGGCTTCAGCCAGTTCTACTGCTCCCGGTCAGGTTGTAACCCATGGCGTGGCGCCGTTGCGCGCCGGTCATGGAATTTCGTTTGCTTTGCGGCGACTGCATTCCCTGTCAGGAATTGTCCCGGTGGGCGCGTTCCTGTTCGAGCATATTCTGGTTTCCAACTCCACCGCCATCACCGGGCCGGATGCCTATGCGCGCCAGGTGAGCTTTTTGGCGAATCTGCCACTGGTATTTTTTCTGGAATTATTTGGTATCTGGCTGCCGATTGCGTTTCACGCTCTCTACGGCTTTTACATCTGGTACCGCGGAGACGGGAACACGATTCAATATCCCTGGAGTGGCAACTGGATGTACACCGCGCAACGCTGGACTGGCGGCATCGCCTTTGCTTATATCCTTTGGCACACGTGGACCATGCGCTTTACCGGCGTCGACCTGCACGCGCATCCTGAGCTCTCGTTCGGCAAAGTACAGGCGGAAGTATTTCAGACGCCGTTTTTCCTGTTTTATGTTGTGGGTTTGATCGCGGCTTCGTGGCACTTCGCATACGGCATCTGGCTATTTTCGGCGAAGTGGGGCATCGTCTCCGGGGAGAAGGCGCAGAAGCGATTTCTGGTTGCGTGTTTGGCATTTTTCTTTGTGTTGAGCGGCGCGGGACTGGCCAGCCTAACGTCGTTCCGGTCGCGCCCGCAGCAGCCGATTGAGCCGGGCACTGCGGTGACGAATGGAAACAGACAGATAACGGAAAGCCGATAGGAACGATGGCAGCCACTCCAAAAATTATCGTTGTGGGCGGCGGACTGGCGGGCCTCTCGGCCGTGATCAAGATTGCCGAGATGGGCGGCAGCGTTGATCTCTTCTCTATCGTTCCAGTGAAGCGCTCGCATTCGGTGTGCGCGCAGGGCGGCATCAACGCGGCCAAGAATCTGAAGGGCGAGGGCGATTCGACGTGGAAGCACTTTGACGACACGGTGTTCGGCGGCGATTTTCTGGCCAACCAGCCTCCGGTCAAAGATATGTGCGAGGCGGCGCCGGGCATTATTGATCTGCTCGACCGCATGGGCGTTCCTTTCAATCGCACGCCGGAAGGCCTCCTCGATTTCCGCCGCTTTGGGGGAACTTTATATAACCGCACGGCATTTGCGGGCGCGACTACCGGACAACAATTGCTTTACGCGCTCGACGAACAGGTGCGGCGGTATGAAGCCGAAGGCAAGGTAAAAAAATACGAGCACTGGGAGTTTCTGTCAGCGGTCCTCGATGGAAACCGCGTCTGCCGCGGCATCTGCGCCATGGATTTGCGGTCGATGGAAGTGCGGACGTTTCCTGCTGATGCCATCATCATCGCCACCGGCGGCAACGGCGCCATCTTCGGCAAGTCGACTAATTCGGTGGTGTGCACGGGGTCGGCACAATCGGCGCTGTATCAGCAAGGATGCTACTACGCGAACGGCGAATTCATTCAGGTTCATCCCACCTGCATCCCGGGGGAAGACAAGCTGCGGTTGATGTCGGAGTCGGCCCGCGGCGAAGGCGGGCGCGTCTGGGTTCCGAAGACTGCGGGCGACAAGCGGGATGCGAAAACCATTCCGGAAAATGACCGTTGGTATTTTCTCGAAGAGTGGTATCCCAAGTACGGCAACCTCGTCCCGCGCGACATCGCGACTCGGGCCATCTTTAAGGTGGTGTTCGAGCACAACCTCGGCATCGACGGCAAGCCGATGGTTTACCTCGACCTCACTCACATCGACCGCAAGATTCTCGACCGCAAACTGGAAGGTATTCTCGAGATCTACGAGAAGTTCGTGGGCGATGATCCACGTGACACGCCTATGAAGATTTTTCCGGGCATGCACTACACCATGGGCGGGCTCTGGGTGGACTTTAAACAAGCCACGAACATTCCGGGGATCTTCGCGGCGGGTGAGTGCGAATATCAGTATCACGGGGCGAACCGCCTGGGTGCGAATTCGCTCGTTTCATGCATTTACGGCGGAGGCATTGCCGGACCGAACGCGGTGAAATATGCGCGCGGATTGCAGGCGCTGCCGGACGGCAACGGATCCTTCGAAGCGGAGAAGAAGAAGCAGGAAGAGAGCAATGCGCTGCTCATGAACAACCAGGGGACGGAGAATCCCTTCCGGCTGTGGCGTGAACTGGGCGAATTGATGACCAAAGATTGCACCGTCATCCGCTACAACAAGAATTTGCAGCAGACCGATGCGAAGCTGGTGGAGATGCTGGAGCGCTTCCGCAAGGTGAACCTGAGCGACCGCACGCAATGGGCGAACACCAGCGTGGTGTTTACCCGCCAGCTTTTCAACATGCTGCAGTTGTCGCGCGTGATTGCTCAAGGAGCAAGACTGCGCGATGAATCGCGCGGGGCGCACTACAAGCCGGACTTCCCGGAGCGTGACGACAAGAACTTCCTGAAGACGACAAAGGCGTATTTCGCTTCGGATGCGGACGAGCCAAAATTTGAGTTCGAGCCGGTGGACACGTCGCTGATTCCGCCGCGAGCGAGGAAGTACTGACACAGAGGTCATATAGGATGGTCGCTGTTCGCACATTTATCGTGATGAGCCTAGCGGTCGTCCTTTCCTCGCACGTTCTGTTGGCGCAGGAGTCTTTAGGGGCTAAGGAGAGAGCTGCCGCGGATACTGTTGCGCAGTTGATAGCAAGATGCCGTGCGCAAAACGGACTCCCAAAGCTGCGGCGGATCAAGGATGGTCATCTAGAGGCAGAGGCACGCCGCCGAGCAAAGCAAGGCGACAAATCCCTCGGAAAGAGCGACGGAATAGGTCCTCCCGAGAAGGTTGGCACACTATCAGCAATCTGGTATTCGACTCTCGATCCTGATCAGCCTCCGCCGGAGCTGCTGGATTGGGCAAAAGGACCAGGACAGCAGTATGAACAACCTCATCGCTTCGCGGTGGGCGTATGCCTTGTTGTCGCTTCCGAGCGTTCGGAGCAGCGTTACTGGATTGTCGTTGGAACTTATATGGGCGCCATCAAATCGATGCTGAATATACCTACGTGGGATTGATTAGGGGCTGAACGCTAATGGCTGAAAAATCCGTTATCATCAAAATCAAGCGCCAAGCTACGCCCACTGCCGAGTCTCGTTGGGAGGAGTTCGAGCTCGCGTGGCATCCGGGCATGAACGTGATTTCCTGCCTGATGGAGATTGCGGCCAATCCCGTAACGCGCGATGGGAAGCCGACCACGCCCATCACTTACGATTCGAATTGCCTGGAAGAAGTTTGCGGATCGTGCGCCATGCTGATCAACGGGCGCGCCCGCATGGCCTGCTCCGCCCTCATCGATAATCTGGAGCAGCCGGTTCGTCTCGAGCCGTTTTCCAAGTTCCCTGTCGTGCGCGACTTGGCCACCGATCGCAGCGTGATTTTCGAGAATCTCAAAGCTGTCAAGGCGTGGGTGCCGATCGACGGTACCTATGACCTCGGCCCCGGTCCGCGTATGTCGCCGGAAGAACAGGAAGTGGCTTATCCCATTTCGCGCTGCATCTCGTGCACCTGCTGCATGGAAGCCTGCCCCCAGTTCAATGAAGACACCGGCTTCGTGGGAGCGGCCACGATCGCGCAGGTGCGGCTGTTTAACACGCACCCTACGGGCCGGGAGTTGAAACGCGAGCGGCTGGCGGCTTTGATGAGCGATGGCGGCATTCAGGAATGCGGTTACGCGCAGAATTGCGTCGAAGTCTGCCCCAAAGACATCCCGCTGACCAAAGCCATCTCGGAAGTTGGCGGAGAGGTCATGAAACAGGCTATCGGTGACCTTTTTCGGCGCTGATTTGCGTCATTTTGTGCGTCCGGCCATGATCTTTATTGACCCAGGCGGCGCTAAACGCCTCTCCACGCAGTACATAACCTGCATCTAACCAGTCTCGTAAGATGGCCCCCTACATGCCACCTATCAGAGTGTTCCCAACGGCACAATCGTGGGGTAGTAACCAGTAGTAACCAGTTTTTGGAGTACAGATTCCGGTACGGCGGTAACGGCCTGAAGGCAGTATCTGGTTTGAGGGCTTGACAGCCTAGAGTAGAATGTCCCGAAGTCGGGGCGAGTTGTACGGTAACGGGAGAGACCACTTCGTTGAAAGAGAAAACACAATTCTGGCTCGCTGTTGCCCTGTTGGCTGGCTTGTGCAGCCCGCTGTTTGCGGCCAGCCCGACCACGCTGCACCGCACGGTGCACCGGAGGCGGCAGGTGCGGTCTCTGCGCTGGAACCCGATGTTCCGGCCGTCTCACCAGTCATTGCTGGTGCAGAACGCCGAGATCAACCGCATGGAACTGCCCCGCATTCAGGACGATGCAGAGCTGGAACATCTGAAGGCGATTGAGGCTTTGGTGCCGATTCGCACTAGCGAGTCGCTGCGTTTCGATCCGCGGCTGGATCCTACGCGGCGCTTCAGCCGTCCTTGGACCCGCGATTTCACCGAAGACATTGGCCAGGCCTTTTACCACCGGTTTCATCAACAAATTCAGGTGAACTCGGCGGTGCGCACGGTGAAGGTGCAGAAAAAACTTCGCCGCCACAATCGAAACGCGGCCCCTGCCGATGGCGACACAGCTTCTTCGCATCTGGCCGGCGTAACCGTGGACCTGCAGCGCCGCGGCATGACGAATGAACAGATCCGCTGGATGGAACACTACCTGTTCTATATGAAGGCTCTGGGCCTGGTGGAACCGGAAGAAGAGCGGCACCAGTGGGTGTTCCACATCATGGTTTCCGGGCACTACTCGGAATGGCGCGAAACGCAGAATATTGTTCCGCTGGAAAAAGTGGAACGTCCGGAAGGCGAGCGTCCTTCCATCGATAATCCTGCAGTTGACAGCGCGCAGATTCCGCTTCTTGATCTGCAGCTCACGGCACTCACCCAGCCTGAGTAAGCTACTGGTACGACTTCCGCGCTTGCATACCTTCCGTTACAATTCTGAATACATGGCTTTGCGTTTTTTGATTTTACTTCTTTCAGCCGTTCCTCTCACCATACTAAAGTGGTCAACGCTGACATGATCGTCCTGATGGCCGGGCTTCCCGGCACTGGTAAAACTACGCTTGCGCGCGAACTTGCTGCCCGGACTTTCGGCCGCGTCCTCAGCAAGGACGACATTCGCCACGCGATTTTTTCTGCCGATGAGATCGAATACTCTTCGCGGCAGGACGACTTCTGCGTTCAGATCATGCTTGAGACTGCCGCATATTTGCTGCAGCGTAAACCTGCGCGCTGCATCTTTCTCGATGGTCGGCCGTTTTCGCGACGCTATCAAATCGAAAATGTTCTTGCAGTTGCCACTTCCCTGCACCAGCCCTGGCGGATTCTGGAATGCATTTGCTCGGAAGCGACTGCACATCGGCGTCTGGAGGAGCACGCTGTTGCTGGAGCGCATCCCGCGGGCAATCGCGACTGTCAGCTTTATCTTGAGGTGCAAGCCCGCTTCGAAGTTATCTCCGCGTCGAAAACAATGATTCATACTGATCAGCCGCTCGAAGACTGTATCGCGCAGGCGCTTGCCGCCCTGCGGTAAACGTTCTGCGCCGAGATTTCATCAAATACCGTTGGCCTCTGATGGCTAATGGCGGACGCTGTTACACTGTGGTCCTTCCCACATGCCTACCTTTGCCGCGGTCGACATCGGATCGAACTCAGTTCGGCTGAAGATCGCACGCCTGGCCGGGCGGCGCCTGTTGCCGATTCTCGAAGACCGCGAAGTCACGCGTCTCGGCGAGGGCGTATTCCGCTCCGGATTTCTCACGCCTGAATCGATGGCGGAAACAGTGAAGGTGCTGCGTCGCTTTCACCGGGCCGCGCAGCAGGTGGTTACCGACACCGTCCGCGTGGTCGCAACCAGCGCTTTGCGCGACGCGCGAAATTCCCAGGCATTTCTCGAGTGGGTACGTTCGGCGACTGGTTGGCGCGTCGAGATTATTTCCGGTGTGGAAGAAGCGCGGCTGATTCACCTGGGACTGGTTTCGGGTCCGCGGGTGGACCGCCTACCCACGCTGATGATCGATCTCGGCGGAGGCAGCTGCGAGTTAACCGTTTCTGCCAGGGGCCAGATACGCGACACGGTGAGCCTTCCGCTGGGCGCAGTCCGGCTCACGGACGAATTCCTCAAGCATGACCCGCCGCGCAAGGGAGAACTGAAACGACTGCGGGGCTTTGTTACCCGCGAAGTGAACCGCATCGCGCCGCGGATCGTGGCCGCGCGCGTGAAGAATGCGATTGCGACTTCAGGAACGGCGGCGGCGCTAGCGGCGGTGGCGGCCAACCTGAGCAGCAATCGCCGCAACCATCGGCTGATCGTCTCGAGCGCGGAGATGAGCCGCATCGCCAAGCGCCTGGCCCGGCTGCCCGTGGCCGACCGGCGCAAGATTGAAGGCATTGGGCCGCGCCGCGCGGAAATCGTGGTGGCGGGCGCCATGGTCTACCACGGCCTCGTCGAACATTGCCATCTCAAGGGATTTCGTTATTCGCCGCTCGGTTTGCGCGACGGCCTGCTCGCACAGATGGCCGCGGAATATGACCGCAACACGCGGCCGGGCAAGCAGATCGAATCCGAGCGCTGGGAATCGATCGGGAAAGCGGTCGAGCATTACGGCGTCGATCGCAAACATGCACTCGACGTCCGCGAGTCGGCCATGTTTCTTTTTTCCGCGCTGCGCTCAGTGCACCGCCTGGCTCCGGAGTATCGCGAGTGGATCTCCGCGGCGGCTATGCTTTACGAAGTGGGAGACTACGTGAACCGCGCCGGACGGCACCGCCATACTCACTACATTATTTCGAATTCCGAGATTCTGGGTTACACGCCGCCGCAGCGGCGTATCATTGCGGCCATCTCTCGCTACCTGGGAAATTCGCGTCCGACGGTGGAGGACGGACCCATGAAGGTGCTTGATCCCGCCGACCGGCCCGGTGTGCAGAAGGCGATCCTGCTGTTGCGGTTGGCTCGGGCGCTGAATCTGGGCCGCAGCCGCGCGGTGCAGAAGGTGCGCGTGAAACTGCACGCCGCCGATGTGCGCCTGACACTGGTTCCCCGCCGGCGCATGGGAGTGGATTTGGAACTCTGGGCAATCGAAAAAGATTGCGCTTATTTCCGGGAAGTCTTCGGGCGGGAACTTTCTACTGCCGTGTCGTAGAGCGTACGCAGAATCTTCGGGGTCACGCACCAACTCAACGTACCGGAACTGCGCCGCATCTCCACTTTCGCGACGGCTCCCTTTTTCAGTTCGAGCGAGGCTTCGCATCCGGAATCGCTGATGATTGCGCCTAGAAACTGGCTAAGGTTCGGATTGTGCCCGACCACCATGATGGCTTCCTGGCGCGCATATTTTTCCAGCAGTTTGCGGAAATCGGCGAAGCCGGCTTCGGGGCGAAGGCCAGCATCGATCTGTAGTTTGCCTTCGTAGCCCAGCTCGTTGCCCACCAGCGAACCGGTCTGGGTGGCGCGTTTCAGCGGGCTGGACACGATCACGTCCACCTGAACGTCCAAGGCAGCCAGGGCGCGGCCGATGTAGCCGCATTGCGCGATGCCTTCGGGGTCGAGGCCGCGCTTCTCGTCCTTCTTGGGATTGGCAAGGTGCTCGCCCGCGCTGGCGTGACGCAAGAAGTAAAGAATCATTGCGGACTACGTTCCTTCCCCACGAGCACTCTGTGCTTTCGCGGCGCGGCCGGAGGAGGCAGCGTCGCAGGCTGCTTACCTTCCGCTACGCTGATCAGGAAATCCTGCGCGCTGAACGCGGCGGCCCCAACCGGCGGCTTGGTCTTGTGTTTTCCCTGCGGCGATTGCCAGGCGCGAATGTAGGTAGCGTCGCGGAGCAGGATGCGCGCCTTGCGATTATCAGCCAGATATGCGTCGAGAATTTCATGGCGCACTCGGTCCCGCAGCAGTTCGTCGCGCAGCGGCACCAGCACTTCGACGCGTTCGTAGAGATTGCGCGGCATCCAGTCGGCGCTACCCATGTAGATTTCTTCGTCGCCGCCGTTAGCGAAATAGTAGATGCGGCTGTGCTCAAGAAAACGCCCCACAATACTGCGTACACGGATGCGGTCGCTCAATCCGCGGACGCCGGGACGCAGGGCGCAGATGCCGCGGACGATCAGATCGATCTCCACTCCAGCCTGGGAGGCGCGGTATAGCGCCTGCACCACGCTCTTGTCCAGAAGCGCGTTCATCTTCGCGATGATGCGAGCCTCGCGGCCCTGGCGTGCGTGTTCGGCCTCGCGATCGATCAGCGCGATCGATTTCTCGGCCAGATCGAGCGGAGCCACCAGCAACGGCTCGTAACCAGGATTTTCCGCGTACGCCGTGAGGAAACTGAACACATCGTGCACCGCGCGCGTCACCTCGGGATTCGCCGTGAACAAACTGAGATCGGTATAAATGCGCGCCGTGGTTGCGTTGTAATTTCCCGTACCGATGTGGGCGTAGCTGCGGATCGCGCCATCGGGATCGCGCCGCACGAGCAAGGAAAGCTTGCAGTGCGTTTTCAGCCCGACCAGCCCGTGAAACACCTGCACGCCGGCATCTTCCATGTCGCGGGCCCAGCGAATGTTGTGGGCTTCGTCGAAACGCGCCTTCAACTCCACAACGGCGGTGACTTCCTTGCGCGAGGCGGCGTCGATCAGAGACGGCACGATCAGCGAATGTTCGTTGGTACGGTAGAGCGTCTGCTTGATCGAAAGCACTCGATCGTCTTCCGCCGCTGACTCGATGAAAGAAACCACCGCGTCATAGGAATCAAACGGGTGGTGGAGAAGTATGTCGTGACGGCGCAGCTCTTCGAACAAATCTTTCGACTTTGCTGTAAGCCGCAATTCCCGCGGCGAAAACGGACGATACTTCAGGTCGGGACGATCCACCTGCTCATACACGTTGAACAGCCGCGAAAGGTTCACCGGCCCGTTGACCGGAAAAACCTGCCAGGAGTCAAGCTCAAACACGGTTCGCAGGCGCTCGATGATTTCGGGGTCGGCGTCGGCTTCGATCTCCATGCGCACCGCGTCTCCCTTGCGCCGGTTGTGCAATTCCGCGCGCACCGATTCGAGCAGGCTGCGGGCTTCTTCCTCCTGCAGGTAGAGGTTGCTGTTGCGGGTGACACGGAAGGGCGCGGAAGAAACCACGTCATAGCCGTGATACATGTTCACGGCGTGGTGAGCAACCAGGTCGGCGAGAAAAATAAAATCAGCCGTGCCTTCCGACGGCAAACGTACCAGTCGGGGCAAAGCCCGCGGAACGGCTACTACTCCGGTGTAAGTAAGCGCAGAGCGACGGCGACGCCGCAACAGAAACCCCAGGCACAAAGCTTTGTTAATCACCCGCGGAAAAGGATGCGCGGGATCAACCGTCACCGGCGTCAATAGCGGATCGAGTTCCTTCTCGCAATATTCATCGACGAACCGCAGGGCCGCCGGATCCAGTTCGTGCAGGGCCAACACTCGAATGCCGCTCGCGGCCAGAGCCGGACGCAGGCGCGAGTTCCAGCAGTCATACTGGTCGTCGACAAACTCGTGGCACAGTTTCCCCAGAAGTTCGCGCTTCTGCACTAGAGTGGTGCCGTCGGGACCGGCTTCGTCATAACCGTCTTCAATCTGCTGCACCATCGCCGCCACGCGAATCTCGAAGAACTCATCGAGATTGCTGGCGGAAATGGCCAAAAACTTTACACGCTCCAGCAGCGGATTGCTTTCGTCCTCGGCCTCTTCGAGCACACGACGGTTAAACGCGAGCCACGAGGTGTCGCGATTGAGGTAATACTGAGGATCTTCGAGTGAAATGCGAGCCATGCGGACGTGCCGTTGCTGCCTGCCTTGCGTTTCGCAGGTTCTTTAGTATAAAGCATCCTGAAAACCAAAGCGGCGTCTGGCTGAATTTCGCCTGACGCCGCTACATTTTTAGAGCTGCCAACCGCTCGCCGGGCCGCGTCAGCGCACTTCTTTGATCGCTTCCTTCACCTTGGCGGCGACATTGTCCGGAAGCGGCGCGTAGGCCAGAGCAGAGGTCATTTTCTGGCCGTCGGTTACCATCCAGGTCAGGAAGTCGGAAAGAATCTTTCCTTTCGCCGGATCCTTCGACTGCGCCGGAATCAGCAGCCAAGTGAAGCTCGCGATTGGATACGCGTCTTTTCCCGGCGCATTGGTGATGGAAATGCGAAAGTCCGCGGGCATCTTCGGAGCCGAGGCTGCGGCGGCGGTCACACTATCGAGCGATCCTTTTACAAAATTGCCGGCGGCATTCTGCACGCTGCCGAATGGGATTTTGGTCTGCAGAGCATAGATGAGCTCGACGTACCCGATCGCCCCAGGCATCTGGCGCACATATGCGGCGACCTGTTCATTGCCCTTGCCACCCAGCCCCAGCGGCCATTTCACCGCCGTACCGCTGCCCACCTGGCTCTTCCAGTCCGCGCTCACCTTCGAGAGATAATCAGTCCAGATGAAGGTGGTGCCGCTACCGTCGGAGCGGTGGATGACTACGATGTCCTTGTCGGGGAAATTCACTCCCGGATTCGCGGCTGCGATCGCCTTGTCATTCCACTTCGTGATTCTTCCCAGAAAGATTCCAGCCAGCACGTCTGGAGTGAATTTCAGCTCGGCACTTACGCCCGGAACGCTGTAAACTGGCACTACCGCTCCCAACACAGTAGGAATATTGAGGATCTTCGATTTCGCCGCCTTGAGTTGCTCGTCATTCATGGGCATATCGCTGGCCCCGAATTCCACTGTGCCTTCGGAGACTTGCCGGATTCCGCCCCCGCTGCCGATCGACTGGTAGTTGATTTCAATGTCGGAGTGCAGCTTGTGGTACTCGCTAAACCACTTGGAATACATGGGATAAGGAAACGTGGCGCCCGCCCCGTTGAGTTTGGTCTGTCCCAGAGCGGCCACTGGCAATAGGACGCATAACCAAAATAGAAAAAACTTTCGCATCATAACACCCCCTGAAATGTTGGTACTCCACTTCTAGTGGGGCAATGTTACAGGACTGTTACAGCGTGGTGAATTTGTAGTGAATGGGAAGCAAAAAGGAGTTCACCTACGGCGCCGGCTGAAGCCGGGCAAGTTCCCGCGCGAAAAGTGGATTGGCGGGAAACTGCGCGCGCAACCCGATCAGCAGTTGGATCGCCTGCGCCTTGTCGTGGTCGCGCACATAGGCAATCGCCAGCAGGATGCGGGCGAACGGCGCCAGGTAGCGGCCACGCTCCGCCGTCAGTTGCAAGTCGGCGATGCCGCCTTGCCGATCGCCGGGAAGCCCACCCAGGCGCAACAGCCAGCGAAACGGCGCGTACAGGCTGCCCACGATGTATTTGCTGAACCCGGTGGCCAGGAATACGTCGTAGCAGTCCGGGCAAACCTCGAGCAGTTGTGCCGCCCAGACCGAAGATTCCTTGGTGTAATGCAACGAATCCAGCGTGCGATGATCGATCAGCGCGGCATAGTCTGCCTGGAGGCCGGAGCACATGGTCATGGCAAATAACCCGTCGCGATCTTTCGGGTCTTTGGTGAAACGCGTCCGCGCCAGCGTCTCCGCCCGCGCAATGGCCGCCTGAAAGCGCTCGCGCTCCGCTGGATCGGCCGCGATTTTAGGCCGCGCCAGGAACGTTTCGTCATTCGCGTAAAACTGGCTCTCCAGGATGCCTAAGCGATTGAATTCGGAAAAAAGGAACCCGGCGGCTTCGCTCACTGGGCCGACCGGATCATCGGGGTGGTCGGCCTCCCAAGCGGAAAAATTTCTTTGGGCGCCGGTAAAATCCAAGTTATAGAGACCGGAATATCCGTGATCGAGTGCGGAATTCGCGGCCACAGTCTCCGCCGGGCCTGCGGCAGCCGAGGGCGCGGACAAACCAATGCACAGGACTGCTACCATGGTCAGGGCTCGTGCATTAGAGAATCTGTTCATGTCCAGAATGGGTCCAAATATAGTTGCGTACAAACATGCGCCTACAGGCCGCTTTATCCATTGTCGTTGATCTACAGGGCTTTGCAACCCATACATTCTTCGGTACTCCTAATTTGATGCCGCGCGCGGGAAAACGTTCAGGCTCACCGGTCAATTCTTTGTAATCTCGGCTCTTGCGAATGCCTGGTTCTCCTGAATTCTGAACGAAGGACGAAATCTTCATGAGTAACTCGCCGACACAGTATGCTCCCGGCTGGCCCGGGATTTCTCCCCGTTGGACTTCGAGCGCAAAAGCCGGAGTCGGCACCGCCCTCAACCAGCACAGCCGCGTCTGGTTCACGCTCAGTCACGGCATTCTGAACGAGATTTATTTTCCCCGCGTCGACCAGGCCTGCACCCGAGACATGGGATTCATCGTCACCGACGGCAACGCGTTTTTTTCCGAGGAGAAGCGCCACTGCACATTTGAAAACCGGCCGTTCGAGCCCGGCGTTCCGGTCTATGAGTTAACTAATGCCTGCAATAGCGGACGCTACAGGATTCATAAAGAAGTTCTCTCTGATCCCTATCGCAACGTCGTGCTGCAAAAGGTGCGCTTCGAGCCGCTGCAAGGGCAACTTTCCGATTATCACCTCTATGCACTGCTCTCGCCGCACCTGGCCAATGCCGGGTACGGCAATACGGGCTGGGTCGGAGACTACAAGGGCGTTCCCATGTTTTTCGCCCATCACGACGATACTGCGCTGGCCATGGCTTGCTCGGTGGCGTGGAAAAAGATGTCGGTGGGCTTCGTCGGTACGTCGGATGGCTGGCAGGACCTGTCTCAGCATTTCCAGATGCAGTGGGAATACACGCGAGCCGAGAACGGAAACATCGCGTGCACCGCCGAAATTGACCTGGCGGCGTGTAACGGAGAATTCATTCTGGCCCTCGGCTTCGGCGGGATCTGGAGCGAGGCGGGCCAACAGGCGCGTTCCAGCCTGCTCGAGAACTACGCCGATCTGCGCCAGCTGTATGTGATCCATTGGAAAAACTGGCAGAATACTCTGCTCAAACTCGACGATCCCACGCGCGAGCACGATCTTTACCGTGCCTCGACTGCCGTTTTGCGGACGCATGAGTCCAAGGATTTTCTCGGCGGAATCATCGCCAGCCTCTCCATTCCATGGGGATTCAACAAAGGCGACGAAGACCTGGGCGGATATCACCTGATCTGGCCCCGCGATCTGGTGGAAAGCGCTGGCGCTCTGTTGGCCGCCGGCGCCGTGGTTGATTCCGTCAGAGTGCTTCGCTATCTCGAGGTCACACAGGAGGCGGCGGGCAACTGGGCACAGAACCTCTGGCTCGATGGCCGTCCTTACTGGGGCGGCGTCCAGATGGACGAAACTGCTTTCCCCATTCTGCTGCTCGATCTCTTGCGCCGCGAAGCCGCGACGGCTTTAGGCGACCTGCAGCGCTGGTGGCCCATGGTGCGCAACGCCGCCGGCTTCATCCTGCGCAACGGACCCGTCACTCAGCAGGATCGTTGGGAGGAAGATGCGGGCTATTCTCCGTTTACGCTCGCCGCGGAAATTTCGGCTCTTCTCGCTGCCGCGGACATCGCTGACCTTACCGGACACAACGACGCAGCCGCGATCATGCGCGACACGGCCGATGCCTGGAACGACAACATTGACCGCTGGATCTACGCCACCGGCGGCGACCTGGCGCAACAACTCGGTGTGAAGGGTTACTACGTCCGCATCTCGCCGCCCGATAGCGGCAGTGCAGCCTCTCCGACGCAAGGCTTCGTGCCCATCAAGAACCGCCCACCGGGACAAGATCACGAAATCGCATCGCACATCGTCAGTCCAGATGCCCTTGCGCTCGTCCGCTTCGGCCTGCGCGCCCCTGACGATCCCCGCATCCTGAACACGCTGCGCGTCATCGACGCGCTGCTGGCAGTCGAGTTGCCGCAAGGACCTTGCTGGTACCGTTACAACGGCGACGGCTACGGTGAGCACAAAGACGGCTCGGCGTTTGATGGCAACGGAATCGGCCGTCCCTGGCCGCTTCTCGCCGGGGAGCGCGCTCACTATGCGCTCGCCGCAGGCCATCCCGACGAAGCCAAGGCTCTGCTTACTGTGATCGAACTTTCCACCGTGGGGGAGAGCCGCTCGATCCCCGAGCAAGTTTGGGACGCCGCGGATATTCCCGCTCTCGAACTTTTCCGCGGCAAACCCTCCGGCTCCGCCTGCCCGCTGGTGTGGGCCCATTCCGAATACATAAAACTGCTGCGCTCGATTCGCGACGGCAAGATCTTCGACCAACCGCCGCAAACGGTGCAACGCTATTTAGTGGAGAAGCGTGTGCGGACCATCTTCGGCTGGAGGATGAATAATAAAACCCGCACAATTCCGCGCGGCAAGGTTCTGCGCATCGTGCTGATTTCGCCCGCGACCGTGCACTGGAGCATCGACGGATGGAAGACAACGCAGGACACAAAGACCCGCGACTCCGGGCTGGGCATTCACACGCTCGATCTGCCAACCGCTTCGCTTCCAGTGGGCGGCCAGGCAGTCTTCACTTTCCTCTGGGCGAAGGAGAACCGGTGGGAGGGCTCAGACTATACCGTGACCGTGCAATAGGGATGAGAACTGGAAGCCATCTCAGAAATGGTTTTGGGAAGGGCACGGCTTCAGCCGTTCCACCCAGCGCTAGCAACCCGGGCTTTAGCCTCTGCGGTTTCGCCGAGTCCAGCCGTCGCGATTTATGGGATAGCCCCGAGTTTTATTGTCAGTTCGAACGAGCAGACTTACGCTTCCGGCGGGCTCGAGTAAAGCAACTCCACCACGGTGCAATCGTCGCTGAGTGGGTTCCCCGCGCAGAAGGTCGAGACGGCAGAAAAAATTCCCTCTAACGTGGGAGTCTTGGCCGCGGCCGCTTCCAGCCGCGAATCTTCGAAGAAATCACCCATGGAATTTTCCGCCTCAGTGACTCCGTCGGTCACCAGGATGAAACGATCGCCGGAATTCAGCTGGCAGCGCGCACTCTCAAACGTGGCGTCGGCCAGCAGGCCCACCGGTACATTTCCGTGCGGCGGACGCATCACCTCCCCGCCGCACACCAGCAGCGGCGGCACATGCCCGCAGTTCACATATTCCAGATCGCCATCGCGCCGCAGGCGCGCTAGCAGCACCGTTGCGTATTTCTCGCCCACCAGCTTTTCCGTGAAGAAGCGGTTCACGGCGCTAACAATTTCGAGCAGCGCTCCACCGGAAATCAGGTGCGAATAGATCATGCCCTGCAACGTGGACGCCAAAAGTGCGGCGGAAACTCCCTTGCCGCTGACGTCGGCCAGCACCACGGCCAGGCCCTCCTTGGTATTCACCGCGTCAAAAAAATCGCCACCGATTTCTTTGCAAGATAGATTTTTCCCGCGCAGCTTGGCGAAGGGCACCTCAGGAATCTTAACCTGCATCAACCGTTGCTGAATGGACGCCGCAATGCTCAGTTCTTGCTGGTAGCGGCGCGACTCTTCTTCGGCTTGCACCAATCGCGCGTTCTCGATCAGCGACGCCGCTTCTGTCGCGATCACGTGCAGAATGTCCTGGCCGACTCCGCTAATGTCGCGCGAGGCAAAACGCGAATCCACGTAGAGCACTCCCAGCACCTCGACTGCTGTTTGCGCGGGCACCGGGGTCTGCGCGTCGCGTGTGGACTGCACCTGCATCTTCCGCAACGGAATGCATACTACGGTGCGCAGATCGTAAGCCACAATGCTTTGCCGCCCCGAAAGATCAATGGACTGGCTGGTATCCGTCAGCAGAAATTCCGAATTCGACCGCATCGATTCTTCCAGAATCGAGTGCGAAATCGTGGTGTCATCGAGCAGCGGATCGCCCTTCAGGTTGCGCCCCGCGGCTAGCCGCAATTTGCCTTCGTCGTCCTTCAGAAAAACGTAGCCGCGCTCCGCCCGTGTCAGCCGCAAGGTGACATCGAGCATGGTCATCAGAATCTCGTCGAGCACCCCCGCAGTGTTGAGTTTGCGCGCCGCCTCGAGGAACAGACGCAGCTTCTCGAGGTCGGTGGCTTCCGCCGAGATCTGTACCCCAGAGAGCTGGCTCAGGAATTCGCGCGCGGTGTTCGAAGTATTTTGCGCCGGATTGAAAAGAATGTAGGCGGAATCGCGAGCCCCGAATTCCAGGCGGTCGTTGCGCTCCAGTTTCTGGCGCTGAATCCGCTCTCCGTTGACGAAGGTACCATGCTTGCTGCCCTGGTCAATCAGGTAGAAGTCGTCGCCTTCCAGCACAATCTGCGCGTGGTCGCGCGATACGCGCGGGTCGGCGATGACGAGGTCTTTATCAACCTTGCGACCCACGCTGAACGGCGTGCGGTTGAGCACGATATTTTTTTGATCGTTGCCCTGGACAAACACCAGCGCGGGAAACACACCGGAACCAGAACCGTGGTGACTGATGGCACTCAGGGTCATGAAATGTCAGATCGCCGGGCGCATCCGGCATTTTTCGCGTTCGTGGGGATGGGCTGCGCTTGTCTCGCCTGAACAGACTACCCTGTTGACTCATGCACTCGCAAGGCACTTCGCGGATTCCGCGCCGCCAGCATCGCCGCCGCAAAGATCAAAACCGGCAATGCGAACGTTGCGTAGAACGGGGCTTTCCAGCCGCCGAGCGCCGCGTCCCGCGATACGAACCACAATGCGCTCAGGCCCAGGCTTGCAATCCACTGCCAGGCCAGCGCCAAACCGCCCACCCAAAAAAGTGGACCTCCGGAGCGCGATTCCACCGGCAGCGTTGTTCCATCTCGCGCAGGAAATTGCTCTCGCACCAGAAGAAGAATCGCCGGCAGCAGCAGAACCTGATTGTAGGGCGCGTACATCGGCACCACGAGCACGGTAAGAGTCGTGACAACAGCAAGCGCCCCTGCGAATTCGGTTGATCCCGCGGCGGCGCGGCGCAGCTTCCACAGCAGGAACGCACCGGCGAGGCAGGCGACAGCGGCCAGAATCTGTCCTCCATGACTGCCCAGCGCCCAGTTCACGAGCTGATCGAGAACCGATTCATTCTGTGTGTATTGATGGTATTGGCGGATCGCTTCCAGAAACATCTTGATCCAGCCCGGCAGGACCCACTCCGCGGCAATCAGCAACGCGCTCATGATCGCGGCGAAGCCGAATACCAGCCGCCGGCGCGCTTTCCAGTCGCTCACTGCCCAAGCAAACAACCAAAGCACCATCGGCCACGCCAATTGCGGCTTGATCGTAGCCAGCGCGAGAATAGCACCCCCGCAAAAAAGAAATCCGCTGGCCACGCAGGCCGCCGAACCGGCCAGCAGTGCGGCCACCAGCAAGCTCAACTGCTGCAGCTTGATTCCCTGCACCGCGGGGACGCTGCCCAGGGTAAGCGCGATCGCAATGACAACGGCAACTGGCGGCGGCCGCCAGCTCAGCGCACGCGACCACAGCGGCACGGTCGCCGCCGTGAGAGCGATCAGCAGCCAGTAGAAAAAAAGCTGCACGCTGTGAAATGAAAGCCCGACGACCGGCGCCAGCAAAAATACAACATAGACCGGATACGCGAATCCCTGCCGGTCCTTGGGATCCTCCGGCCGCGCCGGGTCCAGCGCCCGCCCGTAGTATCCCTTTTGAATTTCGAGCGCAACTTCGTCACTGTACGGATTACGCTGATGCAGAAGTAATTCGCGCGCGCCCAGCCAGCGCGGGTACAGGTCCGAGAGATTTCCACGCGGGCGATCATGCGCAGCCGCGTCGGCCACCTGATGGCCTACCAGAATCCGGTCCACATAAAACCACATGCTCGTGGCCGCCAGCAGCGCCAGGACCAGCCACACCGCGAGTTGCCATGGTTTCTGCAAGATGAATATTTCTGCAAAATCAGCGCAGCCGCGATCTCGACGCACCGCTCGAATCGATACAGCAACGAAAGAAAAAAGCGCACCCTATGTTACAACTGATCGAAATAAAAGCGATCGAAACAAAATCGACCGAAACAAAAACGATCGATCACAAACTCTTCCATGCGATGGCGCATCGCAATCTCGGCGGCGATCGGGTTGGCCAGCGGAGTCTTCTGCTGGTTTCTCATGGTGCATTTCCATCAGGACGCCGCTGATTTCCGCTGGGCCTTGCGTCTCGCCCGGTACACCTTACAGCACCAGAATCCCTACAACACTCCACTGGAGCAGTATCCGCTCACCGCAGGTTTTTTTGCGCTGCCTTTCCTGCCTTTTACTCCCGAAGTTGCCGCCGGACTTTTCTGGGGAATCAGCTCGGCTCTGCTGGCTTTCGGGCTGACCCGCGACGGCTATGGCCGCCTACGCATTTTTCTGGCATATCCTTTCTGGGCGGGAATTCTCACCGTCCAGTGGTCGCCCATCATCGCGGCCAGCGCATTTTTCCCGCTGCTCCTGCCGGTAACCATGGCCAAGCCTCAAATCGGCCTGCCGGTTTTTCTCACGCATCTCAGCCGCCGCGGCCTGGTGGCGTGTGCTTTGCTGGCCGCCGCCAGCCTCGCGGTCATGCCAAACTGGCCTATGCTCTGGCTGCGGCAAACGGCGAACTATGAATTCTTTGTTCCGCTGCTGATTCTTCCTGGGCCGCTCTTGCTGCTGGCGCTCTTTCGTTACCGCGACCGTGACGCGCTGCTGCTCGTGCTGACCGCACTCATGCCGCAACGCTGGTTTTTCGATGCCTTCATTCTCTGGCTCATTCCGAAATCACGCCGCGAAATTGCGTGGACTGTCTTTTTCAGCTGGGGAGCTGGTATCTGGCGCTGGTATCACTATCACTACACTTCGACGCAGGTTGGCCGCTGGGTGGTGATTTTTCTCTACCTCCCGATGCTAGTAGTCGTGCTGTTACGGCCACGTGCAGAACAGCACCCAGAGCCTCAGCCGAACCTTCGACCCGACCCGCTCAGCCCGCAGCCGAGGGTTCTGGCATAACCCCATCTGGCGTAACTCCCCGCACGCTCCCCGCGCGCGCGGCCTCCTTGCCGATCTGCCAAACCGACCACAACAGCGGGATCGCCATGAGATTTATGTTGCTGCCCTCCAGCCACAGGACGAACCAAAGCGGGCTGATCAGAAGCGGAAGAGCCGGAATCAAAAGAGCTGCTTTTCTGCCGGGAAAATCCGCCAGAGTTGTCCAGCCATAGTCGGTCAACAACACCAGCGGCAGAAGCAGCAGACAGAGGTCATGGGCGTTGGTATGCCAGCTGATCAGCACCGCCACTACTACAGCCAGCGAAAATGCAACCTCCAGATGATCTCGTGATGCGAGCCGGCCCTTGATGGCCGCAAAACCCAGGAGCAACGCGGACAACAGAAGAACCAGACCCGCCAACACCGCAGACACGGGATTACTTGCCACGGAATTGAACGACCATCCCTCAATCAGCCCGCGCAGGTTCGGCATCAGTTCCGGCGGCACGCCTCCACGAGCCGGAGCCCTTGCGATCTCCAGAACATACCTGGGATATGCCAGCATCCCTTGCCAGCCCACCAGCCCCACGGAAAGGAACGCCCACACTGCGGCGACCACGGCGAATCCCAGCGCAGCGCGCCTGCGCTTCCAGAAAGCGATCAGCAAAATCATCGGGATAATGAACTGAAACTTGAAAAGAGCCAGGCCAAACCATCCACCCGCAAGAAAATCAGACTCCCGCTTGAGCGCGCTGAATCCAAGCGTGCAAAGCAGCAACAGCAGAATCGAATCCTGCCCCTGCAGCAGGCAAAGAAAAACCGGGAAGAACGCCAGAAAGCCCAGAACAAATTCCCAGGGCGGAATCGCGCGCAGCACACGCAGGTGCCGCCGCAGCGTCACTGCTACTCCCAACAACCCGATAATGTTCAGCAGGTCCCACGCCACAAACGCCTGCCGGTAAGGCAGCAGAGTCAGGGGAAGAAAGACCACCGCTTCGAGAGGCGGGTGAATGTAGGGCAGCGGCCCGCGCCTCGATTCAGTCAGCCCGCCGGTGAATACCTGCTGCACTTGATACTGAATATGCGGGTCGTAGAGCTGATGCCGCATGCCCTCACGAAGGATAGTGCCGGCAGTATAGAAAACCGTGAAATCCGGATAGCCGCGCAGAATGCGTTCCCGCAGGTTAACGAAGAACAACGCATGCAGACACAGCATTCCCACCACAAAAATCCGGATCAGGCGCCGGCGTACTTCCGGTTTTCGCGCCGCCGGCTTTCTTCCGGGCAAAGATGAAGAGGAAGAGTGTATTTGTTCAGGGGGCACGGTGCGACGCGATTGTATCCTGTGCGCGGGCTCCCGGCTATGTATGATGGTGGCCGCAATGAACCAAGCCCGCACACAGGGATGGCTTACCTCAAAACGCACTTTCCTCGCCATCGTCTTCCTTGGAATTCTTGCTCTGTCAGCGCGCAGTGTCAGCGACCCCGATGTGTGGTGGCATCTTAAGACCGGCCAGCTGATCGCTCAGACCGGAACCGTTCCTCACACCGATTCTTTTTCCTTTACCCGCGCCGGATATCCCTGGGTGGCGCACGAGTGGCTCACTGAACTTTTCATCTACGGCGTTTATCGCATCAGCGGTTGGGGTGGCCTGATCGTCGTGTTTGCGCTGATGGTCAGCGCGGCGTTTTTTCTGGTTTACTTGCGCTCTGCCCCGGATCCCTTTTCTTCCGGCGTGATCGTGCTTCTGGGCGCCTGGGCCACAGCGCCGGTCTGGGGAGTGCGCCCGCAGGTCGTTTCCCTGCTTCTCACCAGTTTGTGGTTTCTAATTCTTGAACGGTCGGAGCGGAATTTGCGCCTGCTCTGGTGGACACTCCCCGTCACGGTTCTCTGGGTCAACCTGCACGCTGGATTCGCCTTGGGGCTGGCACTCCTTCTGCTTTTTCTCGCGGGAGAATTCCTGGAGCAGGTCACATCCTCGCGGCCCGCAAACCACGCGCGACTCCGAGCTCTGGCCATCACATTCCTGTTTGACCTGCTGCTGGTCCCGCTGAATCCGAATGGCGCGAAGATGTATTTCTACCCAGTGGATACGCTGCGTTCGAAAGCGATGCAAGACTACATCGCGGAGTGGGCCTCACCCAACTTTCACCACGCGGAGTACATTCTCTTCCTGCTTCTGATGCTGGCGATGATGGCAAGCCTGGCCTGGTCGCGATTGCGCGTAAGGCCTCGCGACATTCTCCTGTTGATGGTGAGCACGTTCGCAGCCCTGTCGTCGATTCGTATGATTCCCTTCTTCGTGCTCATCGCGGTGCCCATCTTGTCCCGGCCCATAGTGCAATGGGCTCGCTCGGGGCGCTCTCATGAGTGGCCACAAGGTTCAACTCCCTCACGTGTTCCCGTGCCTTACGGGAGTTTGCTCAACGCGCTCATTCTCTTCGCTCTGGTTGGATTTGTCGGATTTCAGATCAACATCGTCGTTCAGCGCCAGCCCCAGGTCGAGGCCCGGCACTTCCCCGCAGCCGCGGTCGCATATCTGCAGGCACACCCTGCGGCAGGCCCGCTTTTCAATCTCTACGACTGGGGCGGATATCTGATCTGGAAACTCAACCCGCAGACCTTGGTTTTTATTGATGGCCGCGCCGACTTGTATGGCGAATCACTGATGCGGCAGTTCGCTGACACTTACGATTTAAAGCGCGACTGGCAAAAAGCTCTGCTAGCGTGGCGGATAAGGACCGTTCTGGTGAACCCAGACAGCGCGCTCGCGGTAGCCCTGCGAAATGCCCCAGGCTGGGAGGTCGGTTACTCCGATTCACAAGCCCTAGTTCTCGAACGCTCCCCTCAACAATCGCCGTAAGGCCGATAACCATATACGGCACAATCAGTTACGAAAGTTTTGCCCAGCCCGCGACGAGCCGGGGGAGGAGTTCCCTTGGTACCCAAAGAGTATGCAAGAAATTACTCTTTCCTTGTATTTTGCGGGGTATGATGGAAGCAGTTGATACGTGAAACTCCTCCCAACTTGAAGAAGCAAAAGCTTTTGGACGGCACCGCTTATTGCGGGCTGGTTTCAAGGCTGGATGTTTTCAACGCCAGGCGCTTCCGATCAGGTTACGGCAGCCCGTATCGGCTGCAGATCGCGTCTGCTCATGATCGCACGTTTAGGATTATGTCCGTTTAGGGTCGTGTCCGCTTAAGGAGGGTAGAATCCATGCAGCTCGCACGCAGGCTTTTCTGGGACGAGCAGGGTCAGGATATCGCCGAGTATGCGGTGATGCTGGCCGTTATTCTGGTGATTGTGGTGGGGACCGTCCGGCTGATTGGCTCCAATGCCAACAATGTCTTCTCGTCGGTCGCCAGCAGCATACAGTAGCCACAAACACGAACGCCAAACTTCAGATAGCATTGCCTTTGCAGTTTTCTGAGGGAGCACCATGAACCGCACACGATTGTTGATGATTGGAGTCCTGGCTCTGGCCCTTGGCAGCATTGCGGGCCTCATTGCCTACAGGAACTTGCAATCGAGAAGCGGACCCGGGGAATCGGGCGTGCCGGTGGTGGTGGCCGCGGACGATATCCAGGTCGGCGCGCGCATCGAAGAGCACGACGTTCGCATCGCCAACCTTCCGCCATCCTCTCTTCCGGCCAACACTTACGACCGGCGATCGAAGGTTCTGGGGCGGGGCGTAGTCGTCCCCATCGCCAAGGGTGAGTTTATTCTGCCTTCGAAGCTGGCCGGCGAAGAAGCCGGCGCCGGGCTGCCTTCGCTGATTCCAAACGGAATGCGGGCGGTATCGGTGCGCGTGAATGAAGTGGTCTCGGTGGCTGGATTCGTCACGCCCGGAACGCGCGTCGATGTGCTGCTCACGGGAACGCCGGAAGGCGGCAACGGATCAGGAAACCACAACCGTGCTGCAGAATGTGCGGGTCATCGCCTCGGGCCATACTCTGGAGCACAGTGCCACCGGCGAGGCCCAGAACACTGCCGTGATCACGCTACTGGTTTCACCCGATGATGCTCAGCGATTGACTCTGGCCAGTTCCCAAGGCCACATCCAGCTCGCGTTGCGCAGCCCGCTCGATACCAAGCAGGATGATGTTGCTTCGTCCAGCGCCAGAGGTTTGTATAAGGGATCTGCGCCGGCTCCTGCACCGGTCAGGCTTCCCTCATCGCATTGCTGGTCCGAAAGCCGGCCGCCGCCGTCCTCCGGCTGCCATCGGTCGTGAGCATTGAGGTTTTTCGAGGGCGACAAGAAAAAAGAGGAGTGAAATTCGGTGACAAGGTTCGTGGCAGGCCAAGGGTCCCGACACGAAATGAAGGCGCACAGCGCCATCCGTCGGACAAGAAGAATCGACCCAGGCTTTTCTCACCGGGAGAACAATCCGAAGATGAAAGTTCGTATGGCTTTGCTTGGGAGCCGTCGCTCTCGACACTGTCCTGCCGGCATCCTTTGCCGAATTCTATGCAGCAGCCAGACGCCGCGGTCATCCGACTCAAAATCCGCTCCCCACCGGCACGCAGACCACCACCCTTCCGCCGCAGTCAGATCCGCCACCCAGGGTCGGCGCCCGCTGCGGGTGATGGTAGGCAAATCGCTGCTCATTAATACGACCGAACGATTGAGGCGCATCTCGGTCACCGATCCGCCATCGCCTCGAGATCAGGTGATCACTCCGACCACCAGATTCTGGTGCACGGCCAATCCCCGGGCGAGGTTTCTCTGCTTATCTGGGATGAACTGGAGCGCTCGCGCAGCTTCGACCTGCGGGTTGACGTCGACGTCAGCGCCTGCGCCGAAGAAGAGCACCGGGTTTTCCCCGAAGAGCAGATTACGGTTACGCCTTCGCGGGCGGCGATCGTTCTGTCCGGACATGTTTCCACCGAGGATGTCGCCAAGCGCGCCGGAGAACTCGCCGGCGCCTATTCGCCGAAAGTCGTCAATGTTCTCACCTTTGGACCCGTCGGCGCGCAGGAAGTTCTGCTGCAGGTTAAATTCGCGGAAGTGGATCGCACCGCTCTGACCCAGATGGGCGTGAATTTTCTTTCCACCGGCGCTGCTAACAACATCGGCACCACAAGCACCGGGCAATTTGGCGGCTTCGGACCGCAAACCAACCAGCCAAAACGGCTCCACGGTCCGTTCACCGGCCAGACACTCATTACAACGTCCTGAACTTATTCCTGTTCCGCCCCGACATTCACTTTCGGAGCGGTCATCGAAGCTCTGGAGACGAAAAATCTTCTGCAAATTCTGGCCGAGCCGAACCTGATCGCGGTCAACGGCAAGAAGCCAGCTTTCCTGGCTGGCGGACAGTTTCCTTTCCCGATCGTGCAGCCGGGCGCAGGCTTTACGGCAGTCACCATTTCGTTCAAAGAATTCGGCGTGCAGCTGGAGTTCACTCCGGTCATCATGCCGAACGGAAACATCCATTTGAACGTCGCTCCTGAAGTGAGCACGCTCGACTTCGCCAACGCGCTTACCATCTCCGGATTTACAGTTCCCGCTCTCAGCACGCGCAAAGCCGAGACCGAATTTGAAGTGCAAGATGGACAGAGTTTTGTGATTGCCGGACTGATGGACAATCGCGTGACCGATATCTACAACAAGATTCCGGGGCTCGGCGATATCCCGATTCTGGGAACTTTCTTCCGCAGCAAGAGCCTTCAAAAAAGCAATTCGGAATTGATGGTGCTTTGCACGGTACACCGGGTCTCGCCAAGCACCGAACCGCCCGCGCTGCCGAAGGATCCGAAGCCGTACATGGATAACGAGCAAGTTTGATAAGCCGCAAGGAGCTGCGGCCGCCATCTACGTGAACGGATCGGCGCAACAGTGCAAGTCTTACGAGCAGGGTCAGGGAGAAGTAGCGGGCATGCCAGAGCTTTCAGTTGTAATCGTGGCCGCAGATAACGAGCAGCGCACTGTGCTGCAAGTGCTGGTGGACGGCACCAGTGTGGCACGCACGGCTCACACGTGTGCCAGCTTTCCCATGGCTGCCTCCGATCCAGTGGTGCGCCGCGTCCGCGCTGCCACTCCCGACGTCATCCTGGTCGATATTCCCGGCGACAACGCTGCGGTCGCCTTGCGGGCCATTGAGTTGCTGCATCAGGAAATGCCCGATTCTGCCGTGTTCGCCATCGGAACCCTCAGCCAGCCGCAGGTTATCGTGAACGCCATGCGGGCGGGCGCCCGCGAATTTATCGAGCGGCCAACAACTACCACCGATCTGCTGGAAGCGTTTGTGCGGCTGACCACCGCGCAGCGGCGCACGCAAAAAGGAAGGCCCGAAGGGCAAAGTGTTTCCCGTGGTCAACGCCAAAGGCGGCAGCGGAGCCACCACCGTCGCGGTCAACCTGGCGCTGGCGCTGCAGGCTGCCCATGGCCACACCGCGCTGGTGGACCTTGCGCCTCTCGGGCATGCCGCGCTGCATTTGAACGTGAAGCCCGCGTTCAACGTGGCCGACGCCACCCGCAACCTGCACCGCATGGACAGTTCCCTGCTCGAAAGCTTCATGACCCGCCATAAGGGTGGCCTGCAGTTGCTGGCCGGAACCAACATGCCCGCAGCGCTGGAGCCTTCGACCGCGGAGTTTGTGACGCCTTTTCGACATGCTGGTCGCCCACTACCGCTACGTCGTAGTGGATGCCTCTACCCGCTTTGACGCGAGCCACGCGCCTGATTGCCAACCTGTCGGAGAACGTGCTGCTGGTGGCTTGCACCGACGTAGCTTCGTTGTGGAGCGCGGCCCGCGTGCAGCAATATCTTGGGGAATCCGGCGAACGCGAACGTGTGGGCTGGTGCTGAACCGCTTTCGCAAGGTTCCGGGTTTCAGCGAAGCCGACGCCGAAGCTGCCGCCGGGGCGAAACTTCTTGGCGGGTTCCCAACCAGTACTTCGCCATCTCCACCGCCATTGACCGCGGAACTCCGGTGATGGCGCAGAGACACAGCGAGATCGCGCGTTGCTTTGCCGGACTGGCGCAGGAGTTGACGAGCAACGATGTCGACGTGAAACGCGCGGCGTGGTCGTTGTTCAAATCAGTATAGGTTTAAATCAGTTAGGTTTAAGTCGGTGTAGGTGTAAGTCGATCAAATACGTTATGGCGAATCTGCAAAACTCCGAGCGCGCCGAGTACCAGCAGGTAAAAGCTGACCTGCATCGCAAGATTCTCGACCGCCTCGACCTGGAAAAACTGGGCAAGACTACCGGCGACTCGGCACGCGATGAAGTCCTGGTCGTCATCCGCAACGCGGTCAACAGCGAAGCCGTCCCTCTCAGTTATCACCGAGCGCGACACCCTGTCGCGCGAAATTCTCGATGAGATCTTTGGCCTGGGTCCGCTGGAACCCCTGCTCAAAGATCCCACCGTCTCCGACATTCTGGTGAACCGTTTCGACCGCGTCTACATTGAGCGCGCGGGCAAGATCGAACATACCTCCTATTCTTCAAAGACAACACGCACCTGATGCAGATCATCGAGCGCATCGTTTCGCGCGTAGGCCGCCGGGTGGATGAATCTTCGCCGATGGTCGACGCTCGCCTGGCCGATGGCTCCCGCGTCAACGCCATTATTCCGCCGCTCGCGATTGACGGGCCTTGTCTTTCCATTCGCCGTTTCGGTCGCGAGCCGGTCACCGCTCGCCAGATGATCGAGAACCACACCCTCACCGAGCCCATGCTGGAATTGCTCTCGGCGATGGTGAAGGGACGACTCAACATTCTGGTTTCCGGCGGAACCGGCGCGGGCAAGACGACATTGCTCAACGTGCTTTCGGGCTATATCCCGAACTCAGACCGCATCGTGACCATCGAGGATGCCGCCGAACTGCAGCTCAAACAAGAGCACGTGGTGCGGCTCGAAACCCGGCCGCCCAACATCGAAGGCAAAGGCGCGGTGCGCCAGCGGCAACTGGTGATCAACAGTTTGCGTATGCGTCCCGACCGCATCGTGGTAGGCGAGGTGCGCGGCGAGGAAGCCTTTGACATGTTGCAGGCCATGAACACGGGTCACGAAGGCTCGCTGACCACGGTGCACGCCAACGCGCCGCGCGACGCCATGGCTCGCGTCGAGAACATGGTCTCCATGGCCAACCTCAACATTCCGGAACGCGCCGTGCGTTACCAGATCGCTTCGGCCGTGCATGCCGTGGTACAGATCGCGCGCCTCTCCGACGGCACGCGCAAAGTCATTACGATTTCCGAGATCACGGGCATGGACGGAGACTTTCTCGCCATGCAGGATATTTTCGTGTTCGAGCGCACGGGCGTCGACGAAAACGGAAAAGTTCGCGGTGCTTTCCGCGCCACGGGAGTCCGGCCGCAGTTCGCGGAACGTCTAGCTTCCGCCGGGGCGCGGCTCCGTCCGGCGCTGTTCGAGACGAAAGTGGAGGTTTAGAAGAGTTCGTTACCTATGCCGCTTCTGATTGCATTGCTCGTAACCGTGGTGGTGGCGCTGGGGGCGTTTGCCCTGGTCTCGCTGCTGGACCAACGCAGCTCTCGCGCGCGCATCATCAAGGATCGGTTGGCGGCGGTGCAGAAAACGCCCGAGCAGCCGGTAGAAGACGTGGCGCTGCTGCGCGACGAACAACTCAGCCAGATTCCCGCTCTCGACGGCTTCCTGCGGCGCTCCGAACGCGTTTCGGCGATTCAGGTAATGCTGGCGCAGGGCGACACGAATATGCGCGCCGGGAATTTCCTCGCGCTTTGCGCGATCATTTCGCTCGTGGCCGGCCTAGCCGCGTTTACTTGGAGCGGGAAAGGCCCGGTGGCGTGGGCGGCCATGCTGATTGGCTTTCTGCTGCCGTACTCGTATGCCTCCTACCGGCGCAACAAACGTTTTGAGAAATTCGAGGAACTTTTCCCCGAGGCTATTGATACGCTGGCCCGCGCGGTTCGCGCCGGCCACGCCTTCACCACCGCCATCGAGATGATCGCCAGCGAAGTGGCCGAACCAGTGTGTGGCGAATTCCGTAAACTCTACGAAGAACAAAAATTTGGCATGCCGGTGCGCGACGCCCTGGTCAACTTGACCGAGCGTGTGCCGCTGGTTGACGTGAAGTTTTTCGTCACTGCCGTGATGCTGCAGCGCGAAACCGGCGGCAACCTCGCCGAGATTCTCGATAACCTGTCTTACGTGATCCGCGAGCGCTTCAAGATTCAGCGGCAAGTGCGGGTCTATACGGCCCAGGGAAGGCTCACGATGGCTCTTCTGATGGGCATGCCGCCGGTCATCGTCACGGTAATGCTGCTGGTCGAACCCGCGTTTATTCGCCCGCTGTTTTCTGATCCGATTGGACACACGCTGCTGGTGGCGGGAATTACTCTGCAGACGATCGGCTATTTCGTGATCCGGAAGATCATCAAGATTCAGGTGTAGTTCAAGTTAGGGCCCAAGTTGGGTTTCCAGAGTGGTTTAAAGAGTGGGTTTACGAAGTAAGAAATGCTGACTCTCATTCTCACTATCGTGGTTGCTATGACGGTCGTGCTGGTAGTGTTTTTCTTCGGCGCGGCGGTGGTGACTCCCACGTCGGTGCTGGGCGCCCGTTTGCGGGCCCTGGGTGCTCGTCCGCAGACGGAGCAACGGGCTCCGATGCGCGAGCGCATCGAGCAGGCGCTCGATCCGCTCAGTAAAGCGATTCCACTTTCGCCTGCCGACGTCTCCCGCACACGTGCATGGCTGATCCGCGCCGGATACCGAGAATCCCGGCACGTGACTATTTACTTTGGGTCCCGCATTCTGCTGGCCGCGGTGGGGTTCGCTGCGGTGGCGCTGATTTCCGGTTTCGATAATCTTTTCCTGATTGCCGGCATCCCGGGCCTGGGATTTTTCATTCCCCGTTTCGCATTGAAGCGCATGATCAAGAACCGCCAGCAACGCATCCGGTTGGGACTGCCGGACGCTCTTGACCTCACCGTAATCTGCGTCGAGGCCGGATTGGCTCTCGATCAGGCCCTGATGCGGGTAGGCCAGGACTTGCACCACGCCCATCCCGACCTGAGTGATGAGTTTCACCTGGTCGACCTGGAGATGCGCGCCGGCAAGCCCCGCGCCGAAGCTCTCCGCAACCTGGTGGAGCGCACTGGCGTCGATGACATTCGTTCGCTCGTGGGCACGCTGATTCAAACCGACCGCTTCGGAACCAGCGTGGCGCAAGCGCTCCGCGTGCATTCCGACTCCCTCCGCACTGAACGCCGGCAACGGGCCGAAGAACAGGCCGCCAAAACCACCATCAAGATGGTTCCTCCCCTCGTGCTCTTCGTTCTGCCCTCGATCATTTTTGTGACCATCGGACCTGCCGTCATCGACCTGATCCGGCAGCTTGGCCCGGTCTCGGGCGGGAAGTAATTGCGGCAAAATTCGAAACGGGGCAGAAATAGAAACGGGAGTTTTCCGAACCATGGCAGTTCTTTCTTCAAAAGGCGCGGCTGCAAAAGCCCAGGCCTTCAACCAGACCCGCCAGGTCTACCTGGCCCGCGACGTCGCCCTGGCGACCACGCACTGGACTCGGCTCCGCGGCCTGGTCGGAACTGCGCCGGATGACTTTCGTAACGGTCGCGGCATCTGGATTGTCCCCTGCCATGGCGTTCATACTCTGGCTATGCGCTTTCCCATCGATGTGGCGTATCTCGATCAGAACCGCATCGTAATCCATATGGAACGTGGGCTGCGGCCATGGCGGTTCGCTCCCGTGCGCATGCAGGCGGCTTCGGTGCTGGAACTGCCGAGTCAGGTTCTTTCCGAAACAGGAACCGAAATGGGCGATAAAATTGAGATTAGCGTAGAGCCAGAGAAGGACGGTAACGTTCCGCTCCCGTGAGTGCCACGCTCCAAGTCGAAGCAGTAATCCAGCGTCACGACGCGCCGCGGCTGCTCGTGGAGTGGTCCTCGCCCTGGGACGAATTCGTCACTTCGATCCGTCCGGCCCTGTCCCGCTCCACCGCTCGCCTGGCCGGCGAAGCGCCGTTCGGGCTCATTCCCTACCGCATCATGCTGGCTGCGTGCGCGCTCGAACTGTTTCTGATTTTCTGCGCCGTCATTGTTCCCATCAAGCTCGCGCAGCTTCATCCTTACATGCCGCCCAGGCTCGCGAACCACGACATTATTTACTACTCCGGCGACGAACTTCCCCGCACTGAGGACTTAGGAGGAACGCACACCGGAGCCGAGGGGCGAGCCGGCGGCACGGAAGCACATCACCGCACGCAGACCATCAAGGTAGCCCGTGGCGGCTCGATGGTGGAAAAGGTTCTCGACGCTCCACGGCTAAAGCTTGCGCCCTCGTCGGCGGCCGTTGCGAATTTGCTCGCGATTCGCCCGGACGCCGGACCGCCTCCAACGGAGGGTATGCGATCCTCGCGCGCCGTGCCCAATCTTCCGTCGAGCGTGATTGCGCCTGTGCCCAGCCTGACCAGCGATCTCTCGCGCACCGCCGTTTCACTTGGATCGGTGATCCCTCCTGCTCCCAGTGTTTCCCGCGACCGAGTGCTCATCGCCCCTGCGCTGAGCACCAGCGTGGTTGCGCCTGCGCCTACGGTCTCCAGCGATCGAACCCGGTCCACTCCGGCGCTCAGCACCAGCGTGATTCCTCCGGCGCCCGAAGCTGCGCGTGACCGGGCGACGAGATTGATCGCGCCCTCGCTCGAGACCCACATCGTCGCCCCTGCGCCGAGTCTTTCGCGGGATGCCGCCCACGATCAGGCCCGTTCCGCCCCGGCGCTCAATTCCAGTATTGTGCCTCCGGCACCAGCCGTGGCGAGCCGCGACGTTTCGCGCTCGCCGGTGCAGATGGCGAATGCAGCTGTCGTGCCGCCACCGGTGTCAGCCCCCGAGCGCGAGAGCTCGCGCAACCCCAAGCTCGCCATGCCGGCTCCGTCAGTGGTAGCTCCACCGCCCTCCACCGATATGTCGCAAGATCTGCACCGGCTGGCCAGCGGCAGCGCACCTGACCTGTCGAAGAGCGTGGTGCCTCCGCCGCCCACGCCTGCCGCCAGCACTTCATACATGAGTTCCCTTCTGAATCGCGTCTTCGGAAGCACTTCGGTTGTGGCTCCGCCTCCAACGGTGACGGGAAGCAGTCCCTCCCGCACAGTTGGTTCGCTTGCGGCCAGCGTCGTTCCACCGCCGCCAGCAGTTTCCGGAGCCGGCGCTTCTTCGTCGGGGACGCGAACAGGAACGGGCTCTGTTGCATTGGCCAGAAACGTGGTTCCACCGCCGCCTTCGGTCGGAGCGTCGGGCACGCGTTCCCCGGTCGCGGCCCCGGCGGCTGCTTCCAGAGTAGTGCCACCGCCGCCAGCCGTTCCCGGCGCAGGCCCGACTCGCGAGAGTCCGCTGTCTGCTTCTGCCGGCCCTGCCCTCACGCCGAGCGTTGTTCCCCCGCCGCCGACCGTGGCCAACGGAAGCGGAGCGCTCAGTTCGGGACGCGGGGCTATCGGCGCCGGGCTCGGCGCCCCACTGGATGCCGGCTCGGTCGTGGCCCGGCCTGCCAGCGGAGGCAGCGGCGTGGATGCGTCGGTAGTAATCTCAAAAGACCCGGGCCCCAAAGTAGGATTACCCGCGAATGCCAAGGCTGGCTCGCTGGCCATGTCGCCCTCTGGTGGCGACAAACCGGGGATCGGCGGCTCGGGCGGTGGTTCCGGTCTGGTACGTGGCGACGGACCGGGGAGCGCACTGAATGGAGCAGGCGCGGGCGGAGGCAAGACCGGACCCGGTCATGGCTCTGATCCCGCCGCGAAAGCTGGCATCTCGCCCACTCCCGGCCCCGGAGGCGCTGGCAGCGCCACCCGTGGAACTCCGGCGGTGCCCGGCGTATCCGTGGCCGGCGGCAGCAGCGTCGTCACCGTCGACTTCGGATCCGGCATCGGCAGCGGCGATCCGAATCTTCCCGGCCGCTCCTCGGTCAAGGACCAGCACAAGCTGGGCGTCAGTGTTCAAAGCACCGCCAGCTCAGGCGGGGCGTTTGACTTTTACCATCTGCTACCCGCAGCGACCAGCCACGACGTCTATCTTGGAACGTCGCCACCTGCTGTCTTGCGCTATTCCGAACCGGCGCGGGCTCACGGGGCCTCTGGAGATCTCACCGTACCGGAGGAGATTCACACCGATCTGCCCGCCGGACTCCCGCGCTCGCGTCTGGTGATCACCTGCGTTCTCGACGCTTCCGGCAATCTGAAGAATCTTCGCGTCCTCGAAGCTGGCCCCGCCGACATGACCGCCAAAGTGATGGCCGCGCTGCCCAGCTGGAAGTTCAGCCCGGTGATGATTGGCAACCAGCCGGTTGAGGTCAACGCCATCCTCGGATTTAACATTGACACCAACGATCGTCGTTGAACGACCGTCCGTCGGCGCCCTATGATCACATTAACGGCTCCGCTCGGGATTCCTTTCGAAAATCACCCCAACGTCGTCTGTGTAAACCCGCGTCCATGGCGGGGTTTGTTCCAGAATATTGTCCAGGGCCGAACCGCTTGGGACCAGCACGCAGCGGGCTTGATACTTGTTCAAAAGTCCATCCCAGCCACGCTCTACATGTACCATCTTCAAGTAAGACTTGAAGAATTCCTCGCCATACAAGTCGTGGCGGTCATCTACAGCCACCAGAGTTCGAGGATAGAGCCGGTAAATCAAATAACCGCCCCAGTAGTCAGGAACCGTCACCGCGTTTCTTTCCCCTGCCACTTTCCGGTCGAGAAAGTCGACAGCCGCGGCGGGAAAGCGCTTGGGGTCAAAATGCGCATCCATCAACCGGCTCGCGCCCACCTTACCGCCGTGGGCTGCGATCACACCTAGAAAGACAGTCGCCGCAATCGCCCACAAGTGTCCCTGCAGGCTCGATTCCAGGGCTCCCATCCTCTCCGTGAACGCGGCCATGCGATCACCCAGCCGTCGGAACGGGGTCAGCCGTCCCGCAAGATTCTTGATGGCGCCCGACAGCAGAGGTCCGATTACAAGAGCCAGCAGCAGCGAAGAAACGGGAATATTTCTAGACGCGTAAAGGCCGGAGTACAGAGCGAAGAGAATCACCAGCGCTTCGCTCACTCGCACTGCGCGAGCCCGCGACGCGAGCGCAACCATTGCAGCCAGCACCAGCAACGCAAAACACCGCTGCGCCACGCCATGAAAGTTGGGCGATTGAAACTCGTCAATGTGCTCCATCAGAAAGCGGTTCGACAGGTAGCCGTAAATGTGTGCGTGCAGCTTCCATCCGTAGGGATTTACCAGAGACGCCACGCCGGCCGCAAAGCCAACGGCTGCAAGCCTTCTGGCCTGCGCCCGCCACCGTTGCTTGGCCAGAAACTCGGCGAATTTGTCTTCCTTCAGCCTGACCGCGTACCAGACCGCGCTCAGGCAATAAATCGCCAGCAACACAAAGCCGACCAGAAAGCCACCGTGCACATTGACCCAAACCAGCATCAGCAAGGGCAGAAGCCACAGGCGTCGCCGGCCTGTGGCTGCGGAACGTGTTGCGGAGGGTCCTGCAGGGGCGCCGCAAACACAATCGGATTCCGACGAATCCAGAATCCAGAACCATGCCAGCGTGAACAGCCAGCTCAACACATGCGGCCGCGCCAGAAAATGAATCATCGACGACGAAGCGGCCAGTAACAGCAACGCTAGTGCTACAAACACGTTCGTCCCGCGCCGGATGAGCAGCCGGAACGTCCACGCAAACACGCCGGCAATCACCACCGCCGTAAACCAGACCACGCCGTTCAGCCCTGCCCAGATGTCTAAGCCGCCTACGATAACGTCGTAAAGCCACTCCCAGGCAAACCAGGTTTTCCCGCGCATCACCGAGGAAAACGAATCCACGCGCGGAACCGCGTGAGACGCGAGAATCTGCTGGCCGGTGCGAATGTGCCAACCGATGCCGGCATCCCCCAGTAAGCGTACAGACAGCGATGTGCAGGTTAGGACCGCCAGCAGTGCGATGAAGGTGGTGTCGCCCATGGACGGGATTAGAAGACGTGTCCACAGCGGATGCGGACCTGTCGCGGGCGAACTTCTGGAACCGTCTGCCATCGCGGTGAATCTTATAGAGTGTGGAAGGTAACGGCAAGATCGACGGTAGCCTACCTCGCGTGGTAATCGTTGGAGCGGGTTTCGGCGGCCTCAATGCGGCTCAGGCGCTGGGCCGAGCGAACGCCCGAATCATCGTAATTGACCGCAGGAACTACCACACCTTCCAGCCGCTCCTCTACCAGGTCGCAACTGCCGGACTTTCCCCCGGAGAAATTGCCGCGCCCATCCGTTCGATTCTTTCATCCCACAAGAACGTTGAAGTTCTCATGGCCGAAGTTACGGGATTCGATCTCGACCGCCGAAAGGTCGAAACGCCGGAGGGCGATTTTCCCTATGACTACCTGATCATCGCGGCCGGAGCCAGTCACGCCTATTTCGGTCACGAGGACTGGGAGCCGTTCGCTCCCGGCCTCAAGACGATTGAAGATGCCCTCGAAATTCGCCGCCGAGTGTTGCTGGCCTTCGAGCTGGCCGAACGCCAGGTGGCTGCGGGAGCAGGCGCTGCGCCGCTTAATTTTGTGGTAGTCGGCGGCGGCCCCACAGGAGTTGAACTCGCGGGAACATTGGCCGAAATCAGCCGTCACGCTCTGGCACACGAATACCGCGCTATCGATCCGAAAATGGCGCACATTCTTTTGCTGGAGGGCGGCCCGCGCATTCTTCCGGCTTACGCCGAGGATCTCTCGCGCAGCGCTCAGGAGCAACTCGAGCATCTGGGCGTGGAAGTGCGCACTTCCAGCGTTGTAACTCAGATCGAGCCCGGGGCCATCTACGTAGGCCAAACCCGGCTCTCGGCCACGGTAATTCTGTGGGCCGCCGGGGTTGCCGCCTCGCCCCTCGGCAAGAAACTGGGTGCGCCGGTCGACCGCGCCGGTCGCGTGCTGGTGCAGAAGGATTTGAGCCTTCCCGGCCATCCCGAAGTCTTCGTGATCGGAGACCTCGCCGCCCTCAAAGACGAAGACGGAAAGATGCTGCCCGGAGTTGCGCCTGTCGCAATTCAACAGGGAAACTATGTCGCCAAACTGATCCAACGCGAGATCAAATCAAACGGCATATCAGAACCGGGTGCCCCATTTCTCGCGTCTTTTGCGAGAAGTGGGGATGTTCCGAGCGGGGATGTTGATCCTCGTCCGCCGTTCCACTACTGGGATAAAGGGAGCCTCGCCACGATCGGCCGCGCAGCCGCCGTCGCCCAGTTCGGAAAGATTCATATTTCTGGCTTTATCGCCTGGCTGGCTTGGCTGTTCGTCCACATTTTATTTCTCATCGGCTTCCGCAACCGCCTGCTGGTTTTCATTCAGTGGGCGTGGTCCTATGTGACCTACGAGCGCGGCGCTCGGCTTATTACCGGCAGCACGTACCTGCCGGGCTGGGGTGCCGTTCCGCCGCATTCGGATCCGTCCGCTCCGGAGTCGCAAGTCTCAGCCGTTGTTGACAATAGAAGCTCCCAAGTAGAAGTTCGGAAATAGAAGTAGGAGTATTCTGTAGGGGGAGTGCGACTGTTTCGTGATTTAGTTTCCCGGTTCCCAGGCCATGACGAAGAGCTCGATTCTGCGGGTCTTGCAATGGGTTGCAGCGGCAGTGTTGCTATGCGCGCCGGCGTCTGCTGAAATTCTCAAAGTCGTTCTTAACGACACGATCCAGCCCATCACCGCGGAATATATTGCGCGTGCAATCGATGAAGCCAAGCTCCGAAATGATCAGGCCGTTCTGATCGAAATCAGTACTCCCGGAGGACTGCTCGACTCTACTCGCAAGATCATCGAAAAAATCTCAAACTCCCCGGTTCCCGTAATTCTGTATGTGGCGCCCACCGGCAGCCGCGCCGGCTCCGCGGGAATCTTCATTCTCGAATCGGCTGATGTCGCTGCCATGGCCCCCGGAACCAACGCCGGAGCGGCGCATCCCGTGCTGCTCTTCGGCCCGGTCACGGCGAAGACCGACGACGAGATGAAACAGAAAATCGAGAACGATGCCGCCGCCCTCATGCGCTCGGTGGTTTCCCGCCGCGGACGCAACGTCGAAGTGGCGGAAAGTGCGGTGCGCGAATCCAAGTCATTCACCGATCAGGAAGCGCTCTCACAACATCTCATCGATTACGTAGCCTCGAACGAACAGGATCTTTTCCGCCAGATTGACAGCAAACCGATCAAGCGTTTCGACGGAAAAACCGTAACGCTCTCGCTCGCCGGCCAGCCCGTGGTGCCCTTCGAGATGACGCTCAAGCAGCACATTCTCGACTACCTGATGGACCCGAACATATCGTTCCTGCTGCTCGCCATCGGCGCTCTGGCCCTCTACATCGAATTCAACCACCCCGGCGCGGTTGTGCCCGGTACCGTGGGTGTGGTTTTCATTCTGCTCGCGGCGTTCGCCCTGAATCTTCTGCCCACGCGATTCGCTGCGCTAGGGCTCATCCTGGGAGCTTTTGCGCTCTTCGCAGCCGAAGCCAAGTTCGCCACGCACGGCGTAGCAACCATTGGCGGCATCGCGCTACTCACGATGGGCGGGCTGCTGCTGGTGGACGCTCCCATCCCGGAGATGCGCGTGCATCTGGTAACCGCGCTGGCCGTCAGCATTCCGCTGGGACTGATTACCGCATTTCTGATGACGATCGCGCTGAAGGCTAGGCGGAACAAGGTGGTCACCGGCTCTCAGGGAATGATCGGCGAAACCGGTGTCGCGCAAACCGGACTTTCGCCACAAGGAAAGGTTTTTGTCCACGGCGAGCTTTGGGACGCCGTTTCTACGGTCGATATTCCAATCGGACAACTTGTGGTCGTGCGCCAGGTGGATGGCCTGATCCTCCAGGTCGATCCCATACCGGTCGCGCAATCGCCCATGCCCACACCCGCAGCAATCTAGTTTGGCACGATCTCATTCTGTCCCGAGTACGCCCGTCGACTTGGGCTGAGGCAGGCTCAACCCGCGACTGCCTGCGCCATCACGCTTCCCGACCCCTTGCGCATCAAGCCAGACAATGGCTCTTCACTCCGAAATGCGCTCCACCCATCTTCCACTGCTATACAATCCGCTTGTGGAGCGTTGGCTCCGCATTGTGGAGGCACCCGTGGAACTTCCTTTTGGAATCGGCACCGTTGTTATCATCGTCATCATCGCCATCTATCTGCTGAACTCAGTCAAGATTCTCGCTGAATACGAGCGTGGCGTCATCTTTCGCCTGGGCCGCCTGCTCGACACCGCTAAGGGGCCCGGCATCATTCTGGTTTTCGCCCCCGTGGATCGGATGGTGCGCGTCTCCTTGCGCCAGGAAGCTTTCGAAGTTCCTCCGCAGGACATCATCACCCGCGACAACGTCACGCTGAAAGTGAACGCCGTAATTTTTCTGCGGGTCATCGAGCCGCGCAAAGCAGTGGTTGAAGTTTCCAACTACACCTACCAGACTTCGCAGTTCGCGCAGACCACGTTGCGTTCCGTCCTCGGCGAGCAGGAACTCGACGAACTACTCTCGCACCGCGAGAAAATTAATCTTCGCCTGCAAAGCATCCTCGACCAGCACACTTCACCGTGGGGTGTGAAAGTGACGAACGTCGAGGTGAAGCAAGTCGATATGCCGGAATCCATGCTGCGCGCCATGGCCAAGCAAGCCGAGGCCGAACGCGAAAAGCGTTCCAAGATTATTCACGCGGAAGGTGAATTCTCCGCTGCACAGCGACTGGTCGATGCCGCTCACTTACTGGCCACCGAGCCGGTCAGCGTTCAGCTCCGCTACTTGCAGACTTTGACGGAGATTGGCGTGGAGAAAAACACGACGGTTATTTTCCCCGTTCCGGTGGATTTTTTCTCAGGAATCCAGAAATTCCTGGGCAAGGCCGACGCTAGCGTGCCGCCGGGAAAAACGGCCTAACCGCGCTCGGTTGAGGATCGAGATTAGTGATCGTAACGAAAGGATGGCGGGCGTGAAAGCGCCCAGAGTTCATGGAGTTGTACTTCATGGAGTTGCACCATGACTTCGTCTATGGCTTCGTCTGAAGACACTGAAATCACACTAGGGACCGGCAAACTGCTGGTCTTGTTCTTCGTGCTGGTTGCGATCTGCGCCGGATCTTTTTCTCTGGGCTACAAGCTCGGCAGCAAGTCGGAGCCTGCCGTCTCTTCCGCGGTGTCGCTGACCACAACTCCCGGCGTACTGAAGCCGGCCAGCAGCGCGATGTCTGCCCCAGTCAATGCGCCGAAACCAGTCGAGCAGAAAAGCGCCACGGCCGACTCAGGTGCGACAACATCCGACGCGAAGCCGGTTACACCCGGAGACTCCAGCAACCCCGCGAATGCCTCGGGTAATTCAGGAGCCAATGCATCGGCAGCGAATTCATCCGCGGCCAACCCATCGGGGTCCGCGACCTCTGCGACCAATGCCCCCGATCCCGCCACCACGCTGCCCGCCAGTGCTTATTTTGTGCAGGTCGCCGCAGTCAGCAAGCAGGAAGATGCGGACGCGCTCGTCGACGCGCTGAAGAAAAAGAATTACCCCGCTTTCGTGGCGGCGAATGCCTCGACCGACAAGCTTTTTCGCATCCAGGTGGGCCCCTTCCCCGACATCCAGGAGGCCGAGGCCATGCGTACGCGACTGATTGGCGACGGCTACAACCCGATCGTGAAGAAGTAGATCGCGCGTCCGACTCCCGAGATGAGGACAACATCGGGGCAGACTCTCACCACAAAGTACACCAAGTCAGACGGTGGACTCCACCAACTGGAAGCCCCGTGATACTTCGCATTTTTGGTGGTTCATACGTTTCTTATATTGACAATCATCAATTTTAAGATTAATCCTATTCCGTCTCATGACTGCCTCTAAACCCTCCCTAGATCGGGTACTCCACGCCATCGCCGACCCAACCCGGCGGCGCATTCTGCAAGCCCTCAAAGAGCGAGGCGCATGCACTGGAGTGAAGGCTTCAAACCGAAAAGGATTGAGCGGAAAAGGTTCAGGCCGCATCGGCAATGCGAAAAGCGAGCCTGGATACGACTCGCCCGCAAGAGGCGTGAGCCTTTGCGCCGGAGATATCGAAACCTGCATTCATCTTTCGCAACCCACCATCTCACACCACATGGCGATTCTCACGAAAGCAGGACTGGTCGAAGCCGTCAAACACGGCCAATGGCGCTGGTACCGGCGCAACGACCGCGCTGTCCGTCAAATTGTGAAGCTGTTAAGCAAGGGAATTTAGAGCAGGCTTCGGGCTTCGGCTATCAGGCTTCGGCCAATCTAAATCTCCTGAGTGGATTTTATTTTGGTCTGTCGCATCTAGCTCGCCGAAGCTGCCGACGCATGCGCCTTCTGTAGCAAGAGGCGCGCCTGCGCGATCAGATCAGCAACTTCGAATGGCTTTACCAGATGAGTAATGTTGTTGTCCTGCAGAAAACTTCGCGCGTCGCCCAGGTCCACGCTGTTTGAGTAGGTGAACAGGACGTGAGTTTCCATCCCCGGGCAACTTTCCTTTAGCCATGTGTAGGCTTCCTTCGCACTCCAGTCGCCTGGCATTTTGCCGTTCATGATGACGGCGTCGAACGGTTCAGAAAGCAAGCGCGTCTTCACGTCCTGGCTCTTCTTCGCAGTCACCACGGTGGCGCCCGCTCCGGCCAGCACATCGCGCTCAAACTCGAGCACGGACTCTTCTTCTTCCACCAGCAGAACTCGCCCTCCGATAGCCCCTTCGCGTTTGCGTGGAGCGGCAGCCACCGGGTCGGGATTCGTCTGAGCGTGCGCGGCCACGGGCAGTTTCACTTCCATCACCGCTCCGCCTTCGGGACCGTTGTGCGCCGTGATGTCGCCGCCGTGTTCCTTCACAATTCCGTAGCAGATGCTGAGTCCAAGTCCGGTTCCCTTGCCCACGCTCTTCGTCGTGTAGAACGGATCGAAGATTCGCTTAGGATCCTTGAGGCCCGGCCCGTCGTCGGTAAACTGCGTGACCACGGACCCGTTCTCGGCGAAGATGCGGATTTTCAGCTTGCCTTGCTTACCGGTTTCCAGAATCGCGTCCACCGCATTGTTGATGATGTTCAGGTAGACCTGCTCGATCTGATGAGGATCGGCGATCACTGGCGTGCACTCGGCGGGCGCTTCCTTTTCGACACTAATATTATTGGTTTTCAGATCGTAGTCGCGCAACGTCAAAGTCTCGTCGAGCACTTTCCGCAGATCCACTTCCTCGCGCTGCGGTTGCCGTTGGCGGGCAAACGAGAGAAGATTCTGCACCACGCGGTGCGTGCGTTGCGCCTGCCGGTATAACTTGCTCACATAATCCAGAGCGCGTGCGTTTAACCCTTCGCTCTCAAGCAGCTGCGAGTAGCCCAGGATCGCCGTCAGCGGGTTGTTCAACTCATGCGCCACTCCCGCGATCAACTGTCCCACGGCTGACATTTTTTCACTCTGCAGCAATTGCTCCTGCGTCTTGCGCAGATCTTCGTAGGCGCGGCAGGTCTCTTCATACAAGCGCACTTTTTCGATGGTCGTGGCTAACTGCCGGCTGATCGCGACCATGAGATTTTCTTCGTTGCTCGAATACTCGTAACCCTGCTGGCTGCAGAGTCCCATGATGCCGATGGGGCTGTCCTTGCCCCAGAACAGCACCCAGATCCAGGCGCGATCGGAATCCGAGCGGATGAACTCGGCGACATCCGGCGGCAGGTGCGGCAAGTATTCCGCAGTCACCACTTCGGTCCGGGAGCGCATCAGCAGGTCGCCAAAGCCATTGGGAAACGAAATCTCAGCCGGACGCGCCTTGTCGCGGCTCCGGGGTCCCCACGACGCACGCCGCCGATAAAGTGGAGCATCCGTATCGGACAGATAGACCGAACCGCTCTCGGCGCCGAACAGCGAGACCACCTGCCGCAGCGTCAGGTTCAGGATTTCGTCCAGATCGAACGATTGCGTCGCCACCACCGCCATGGCGTTCAACGCATTCAGTTCGCGATTGCGGCGCCGCATGTCCTCTTCAGCCCGGCGCTTCTCGGTCACATCCAGCACGAAACCCTGGTAGCGCTCAATGTTCCCGGTAGAGCCGCGCGTGGCGAAACTGCTCTCCGAAGCCAGCAGCAGAGTTCCGTCCTTGCGCCGCAGCGTGACTTCAAAGTTGCGCACGTAATTATGAATTTCAATCTCTTTGCGGAAGGCATCCCGCTGGGTCGGGTCAACGCAGATATCAGAGTCCAGATTCATCACCAGCAATTCTTCGCGCGACGGGTAACCCAACATATAGACCAGCGCATCGTTGCAATCGAGCAGGTGTCCATCAGGAGTCGCCACATAGACTCCCTCCTGCACCTGTTCGAACAGCAGCCGGTATTTTTCTTCCGCCGAGCGCCGGTCGGTAATATCGCGAACTACGTGGATGGTCCCCTTCTGCGGGCTGCCTTGCTCGGTATAGGACGAAGTAGAGACCACGGCGAAGCCGCCGAAACAAAGGTCCGCTCCCTCCATGAAGTCTTCGTCGCCGGCGATGGCGCAGTAAGGGCAACCAGTCCATTCACCAACGTTGTGCGGGAGTACCGACTCGCAGGTTTTCCCCATCACATCCGCGGGGGCCAAGCCGAGATGCGAGAGCATAACCTGGTTGGCCTTGATGACGTGGAAATCCGCGTCGTGCGCCAGGATGATGTCGTGAACCGAATCGAAGGTGTTCATCCACTGCCGCTGCGAGCGCAATACTTGCTCCAGCAGCCGGAAGTTCTCTACGGCCGTGGCCAGTTGCCGCGCACAGCTCTGCAAGAACTCAAGCTCGTCGGGCATCCAGCGCCGATCCCGCGAACTGCCCAGCGCCAGCAGTCCCACCGGCGCTTTTCTGCCCACCACGGGAAGTGTCACGACCTGGCGAATTTTTTCCACCGCCAGGCAAACGGGATTTTCCGGCCCGGCCATGTCGATCTTGCTTACCCAGGGCTGTCCGGTCTCCATCTTCTTCGAAAGCTCTTCCGTGATTTCCGCAAAACCCGCGTCGCGCAGGAAGTCCGCGGAAACGCCCAGAGCGTGGGTCGCAACCAGGTGTCCGCCTTCCACAAGTCGGAACCACACCGCTTTGGTTGCGGTTAGCCGCTGCAGTTCTTCGAGAGCCGTCTGCACCAGATTTCCATATTGCTGCGCGCTGGCGGACGCACTGGTTAACGCCTGCACCACATGAAGCCGCCGGGATCGCAACGCGGCCTCGTCAAACACGATCGCCAGCATGCTCAGTCCCAGCAAGATCTCCGCGGCCAGGAAGATCGCGTCCGGTACGCGAATCGCAACCGGCGCCCACGGAAGATGCAGTAACAGCAGAGACAATGCCAGCGTCCACGGCGCGATCTGCCAACGCCCGCGACGCTCGCGCAGCAACGCAATCGCTGCCGTCAGCAGAATCACGCGGTAGCCAACTTCGAGAGCCATGCGCAGCGGCACAACATCTGGCCACAGCAGAATTCGCGCTCCCGCGAACCCAACGAGAATTGGTGTGATCACCGCCAGAGGCACGATCAGCTCGCGAATGCGGCTATAGGTGAGAACGGCTCCGGCCAGCAGTCCCACCGCCAGCACGAAAGTCGTCTGCACCACGACTGGAAGAAGCTCCGCCGGAATCCGCGTTGCGAACACGTCGGTCGCCAGACGCGACACCAGCAGCGCAACCCATCCCAATACCCAGGCCTTGAAATAGCGCGCGTGAAAAGTGCGCAGCGCCAGCAGAGAGCCCCCGAGCAGCACTAAAAGGGCCCATTCCGCAACCGTCGGCTTGCCCAATCCGAGGTGGGCGATGGTGCTCGATATGGTCGAGAGGGATGAATTCATCGCAAGGGACGTAGTGATTCCTCCTTTTGAATATCACGCCCCGGTCTTTTTCCAGTGTAGTTTCCGGACCTCGGTGATTACTTTCGGCATCTCGTGGTTGGGTTACAATCGCCGATAGACTCTCCCAGGGAATCTATGGCGGACCGAATTCTTGTGGTCGACGACGAAGAGCCGATCCGCGACATAGTCTCGGCGATGCTTACGTCGGCTGGATATGCTTGTAAACAAGCGAGTTCCGGCATCGAAGCCCTAGCCGTGCTGAGCTTTGGCGAAGAGTTCGAGCTCATGCTCTCGGACTTGATGATGGCCGACCTTGACGGCATCGGCCTGCTGGAGCGCACCAAGGAAAAGTATCCAGATATGCCGGTGGTGATGGTTACCGCTGTGCACGACATTTCCGTGGCGCTCACGGCCATCCGCAACGGCGCCTATGACTACCTGCTGAAGCCGTTCGAGCGCGAACAATTGCTGGCCACCGTAAGCCGCGCCCTGGAAAATCGCCGCCTCAAGATGGAGAACCGCAATTACCAGTTGAACCTGGAATCATTGGTGGAAGCCCGCACCGATCAACTGCAAGCGGCTCTGGAAGAGTTGAAGCGCTCCTATGACATTACGCTTGAGGTACTGGGTGAGGCCCTCGACTATAAAGACCGCGAAACCGAAGGCCATTCGAAACGCGTGACCGCCTACACCATGGCCATCGCCAGCCGTATGGGCGTTCCCAAGGAACAGATCGAGACGATCGCACGCGGAGCCTTTCTTCATGACATTGGCAAAATGGCGATTCCCGACAATATCCTGAACAAGCCTGGAAAACTCACGCCCGATGAAGTTGCCATCATGCGGGAGCACTGCCATCTCGGATACAAACTGGTGCGGAAAATTCCCGTCCTCCAAGAGGCCGCTGAGATTGTCTATTCCCACCAGGAACGTTTCGACGGCAGCGGTTATCCGCGCGGTCTCAAGGGAGAGGGGATCCCGCTGGGGGCGCGCATTTTTTCCATCGCTGACACACTCGATGCCATCACCTCCGACCGTCCTTACCGTCCGGCGCAGACGCTGGACGCGGCTCGCGACGAGATCCAGAAATGGTCCGGGCGGCAGTTCGATCCGGAGGTCGTCAAGGTGTTTCTCGAAATGCCCAACAAGATCTGGGAGGATTTGCGCCGGGAAATCAACGATCAGGATAATCCCTTGCGCGATTGAGCAGGTACCGAGGCGTAACGGGGTCTGCCGCGAGGCGGTTCAGTCTCCGGAACGCTGAGCAGGATTTGTTTTTCAGTACCAACCCGCGCCCCAGCGGGGTTACCATCAACCCCTGCGAAATGTTGACCGCAGGCGGAACGCTCGCGGAGCAGAATTGACACTGACAAATCATTCCCGGTTATGGGCCGCCACCGTTGTGTCTGTCACTCTGGCGTTAGCCCTCGCGTGTGCAGTACTGCCGCGCGGCCTGGCTCTTACCGCAGTTAGCGATCTCGTCCTCGCGTTTCTGATGCTCTCCGCTTTGCTGGCGTTCGCGAGTAACGGACTGGCCACGCAGGGCCGCACCCGCCTGTTCTGGATGCTGCAGGTCATGGGCTGGACCCTTTGGTTAGGCGATCAGATGGTATGGATGGTCTGGGACCTGCTTCTTCGCGCCAGGATGCCCGCCATGTATCCGGCTGACGTCCTTCTGTTCCAGGCCGGCGCACCCATGCTGGCGGGCCTGCTGCTCCGCCCGCATCTCTCCCCTTCCGAGCGGGGCGCGCGACTGGGTATTCTGGATTTCCTCTTGTTGTTGCTCTGGTGGCTCTATCTATACGTGTTCTTCGTGGTCTGCTGGCAGTACGTTTCTCCGAATCAGGCCAAGTATGATCGGAACTTTGACTGGCTCTACGACTGCGGAGCATTCATCCTGCTCGCTGTTCTGGGAGTGTTCTGGCACCAGACCAGGGGACGCTGGAAAAACTTCTACGCCTTTTTTGGCTTTGCAGTTCTGTTCAACAGCGTCGCATTTGCCGTTTTGAATAACGCCATTGAAAGAGACGTGTATTTTACCGGCAGTTGGTACGACGTTCCCTACTCCGCATCGTTTGCGACTTTCACCCTGCTGGGTCTCTTCGGTCGTGAACTGAGTCCAGCGGACGAAGCTCCGCGCGAAAGCAGCTATAGCTCTTGGGTGGCGAGCCTCGCGATGCTGGCGGTTTTGTCCTTGCCCGTGGTCGCGGTGTCCGCGCTGCTTGATCGCACCATTCCACCCCAGGTCGCCCGTTTCCGTATTCTTCTGACGCTTGGCACCATGTTCGCCATGGCGTTTCTGATCTTCCTCAAGCACTACCGGCTCAACCAGGAACTAAAACGCACCAACGATATTCTGGAAGAAGCGTCGTTGACCGATCCCCTGACCGGCATTCGCAACCGCCGCTATTTTTCGGCAACTATCGAAGCCGACGTCAGCCAGTCGTTGCGTTCCTACTCCGACCAGCGGGAACCCCGCACCCGCGACCTGGTCTTCTACCTCATCGACGCCGACAATTTTAAGGAAATCAACGACAACTACGGTCACGACGTGGGCGACCGCATCCTGGTCGAAATGTCTCACCGGATAAGTTCCGCCATCCGTCACTCCGACGTTTTGTTGCGCTGGGGCGGCGAGGAGTTTCTCATCGTCTCGCGCTACACCGACCGCCGGGAAGCGGAAATTCTTGCGTCCCGGGTTCTGGTTGCGGTCGGAGGCACGCCGTTTGTCCTGCGCAGCCCAGACGAAGTCCTATACCGCACGTGTTCGATCGGATGGGCTGCGTTCCCCTGGCTGCCCACTGACCCCGGAAGCGTCAGTTACGAAGAAGTCTTAAGCCTTGCCGACAGTGGTCTCCGTCGCGCCAAGCAGGCGGGAAAAAACCGCGCCGTCGGAGTCCTGCCCGGTGATAAATCGCCTTCACCTACTGCCAAGGATCACCCGCTTCCCGATCGGTTCGATGTAGAAGTCCTGGCCACCGCCGGGCCCATCCCGAGAAATAGCTGACTTAGGCGGGTGATGCTGGCATCGCTGAACGCTTTGCCCATCGGCCTTTAGCAAGTAATTTTCTGCCCGCTATAAATCCGCGAAGTGAGCGATTCTGACCAGACACCAGTTGCGATCAGCCGGATAATCAGCGAATTAGAGAAAGCTCATGTCTCCGATGAGCCCCGAATTCTTGATCTCACGTTTGCTTCGCGTGCCCTAACAAGCGTGGCTCGCTACCTGGTGCGATTCCGCCGAGCTCGCCCAGGTGCTGGGAAGGAATTGTATGTCGATCCGGCTGTTCTCCAAGGTTTCAACCGTGCTTCTGGTAGCGATGTTTTTCCTCAGCTGCGGCGGTATTGCCAAACCGCCGGTCGCGCCGCCGCCTTCCAGTAGTCCCACGGTGTCGATGGTCGTCCCCCAGAGCGGCGGCATAGCCACTAACCGTGAGATTGCCGTCCTCTTCAGCCAACCTATGGACCCCGCAAGCATCAACAGCGGCACGTTTCTGATTGCAGGCATGACGGGCACAGTCGTTTACGACGCCACCAACATGATTGGCGCTTTCAAACCTTCCCAACCCTTCGCCCCTAATACCATGTACAACGCGAGCATTGGCGTTGGGGCCAAGGACACGAGCGAAACTCCACTGGCCGCGCCCTTCGCTTTCTCCTTTACTACCATCGCAACCAGCGACGCTTCCACGCCGCAAGTGGTTGCGGTCAATCTTGTCGCCGGTGCCAGTTGCGTTCCACAGAACCAGAAGGCCTCGGTCACCTTCTCCGAACAAATGGACTCGCTCACCATAAATCCCAGCACAATCTACCTTGTAGTGGCGAACGCCGCCGTGCCTGCCACCGTGACCTACGACGTGGTCCACCAACAGGCCACTCTCACGCCTTCGGCAAACCTGGCTGCGAACACCGGGTACTGGATTGTGATCACCGGCGGAGCCAACGATATGAGTGAGCGGCCGATTGGGCCATCTCAACAGACTTTTACAACCGGTCCGTGCGCGGCCGGTGAAACGCAGCCCGTCGCTCTGTGTCCTAGCATTGGAAATTTCTCTGTCCTGGCTGGATCCACCGTCACCAACACTGGTTCTACGACAGTGTCCGGGGATGTTGGGGTGTGTCCGGGCACCGCCGTAACTGGGTTTCCGCCAGGGTCAACGGGCGGAACGATCCACATCAATGACGGAGTCGCATCTCTGGCCCAGGCGGCTCTGACTGCCGGGTATATCGATGCAGCCGGACGAGCGGGCGGTACAGCGGAGGCGGGAGATTTGGTCGGCAAAACGCTCACTGCTGGTGTGTATACGTCGACCTCGTCGCTGGCAAATTCTGGGGACCTCACTCTCGACGCTCAAGGCAATCCCAATGCCGTGTTCATTTTCCAGATCGCGTCCACGCTCATAACGGGGAGTGGGAGCCACGTTATCCTGGCCAACGGCGCGCTGGCTTGCAACGTCTTCTGGCAGGTCGGCAGCTCAGCGACCCTCGGAACAAACTCGACATTCGCGGGAAACATCATGGCGCTCACCTCAATCACAATAACCACCGGCGTGAACTTAGATGGCAGGGCGCTGGCGCGGAATGGCGCGGTCACAATGGACAGCGACGTCATTTCCGGCTGCGCTTGCTCGTCGACTTATTAATCGACGGCAGTTCGATCAGCTCTCTCCCCGGCCAGCACTCAAATGCTGGCCGTTTCTTTTTGGGACAACGAGCGCATTCAAGAGGAATTGGGAAGGGTCTGCTGAGGTTGTCATCAAACTGCTACTGAATAGCCTTCGCTAGCGCAATCCTGGTCCCGTCCAGCGGGATCTCCCTCTGGATTTCCATCTCAATCGAAGTGCCCACATCCAGCTTTACGTCGCTGCCGCGCTTCAACAACGCCCAGGCAATGCCGGCCGCCGCTCCGACTCCGGCCCCAATACGCGCGCCATTCAGGCTGCCGGTAGCCAATCCACCGCCAATGCCGCCCACCGCGCCGCCGTACGCACCATTTCTCGCCGCATCTTCAACTTTCTGTCCCGTGTCGCTGTCCTGCCGGATGGTTCCTTCTTTATCCTTGACGCTTTTGTTGTCCGCACCTGGTGTATTCTCCACCGATCCTGGCAGCATCACGGTGTAGCCGCTGGGATAAATCATCGACGTGAAGTGCATCAGGATTTCCGCCCGCCCCTTCACCCGCCCGGCGCGCTCCACGTGCGAAATCTTGCCTTGAATATAAGTTCCGGCCGGCACCAGAATGTGTTCGTTCACCACAAACGGAAACGCCGTCTCCGCATACACGGCATCGCCTTCGCGCGCGTTCTTGGTGGAGATGGCTTGCTTGAGCAGCAGTGGAATTCTCGCGCCCGCCGGAATCACGGCAGCGTGGGGGTCCGGACCCTTCACTTGAGCGGCACTCTCACTCGGTGCGGAAGCCGGGGCTGCGGGAGCAGCAAGGGGAGCGGACGCAGCGGTCGGAACAACACCAGGAGCGGGAGCGGCCGGCTGACTCGCGGCATCCGGCGCCGGATTTGCCTTGGGCGCCGATGACGCGGGAATCGGGGCTTGTGAGGCGGGCTGCGAAGAGGCGGGCTGCTGCGTGGACTGCGAAGTGTCCGCGGCCTGACCGAATGCCATTCCCGAAGCCAGGAAAAGTGTACAGATCCATCGCATCGCCCACCTCCGGAAGCGCTTTAGCGCTTTGTACTCTGCGGATCGAATTCCGCGAATAAGATTTCGCAAATCAGATTCCGCAAATCCAGCCGAGGATATCACGGCCTTTAGCGCCTAGGATGCGGCTTCTTTCGTTCGAGTTTGCCGGAATGGATAGTGTTGTTCCGCTCCGGCCCTTCCTGTATTGTGTCTTTTCCAGCCTTCACGGCTTTCACCCTGGCTGCCCGCACCTGCACCGTTATGCCGCCGGCTTCAGGCTGGATTAAATCATGCGTCATCCTTTTCTCGCTCGTGTTCTCTTGACCGCATCAGCCGTGTGCCTGGGGCAATCTGGCTTGGCGCAATCTGGCCTGGGGCAATCTAACCCAGGGAAAACCAGCTCGGCGCACTCTAACTCGGAACAAGCCGGGCCCGAGGAAGACGGCCACGAAGTGCAGCTCTGGACCGGCGGCGGCCACTCCGTCAGCGGCGGACGCGGCGACACCGGCGTTTTCAACGCCGGCCTGCGCTACGGATGGGTGATCACTGGCCCGCATCTCCCCAGCTTTCTTCGCGGACGCTTCGAATACGCCGTGGACGCCGTTCCAATGTTCTTCGTCTTCCAGCCGGCCAACACCGCCTACGGCCTGGGATTCAACCCGCTCGGCCTCAAGTGGGATTTCGTGCGCCGCGGCCGCTTCTCGCCTTATCTCGAACTCAGCGGAGGCACGCTCTTCACCAACCACAACGTCCCCACCTACACCAACACCGTGAACTTCACGTCCGCCGCCGCGCTGGGCACGCACATCCTCGGCCCGAAATATAACTGGAGTGTGGAACTGCGCTACCTGCACATCTCAAACGCAGGATTGGCCGTCCCGAATCCGGGGATTAATACGGTCCAGGTACGGCTGGGTGTGGGAAGGTTCTTCAACCGGCACGGTCGCTAACCAGAGGTTCGCGCCGCCGCGGGGCTGTGAATTTCTTTAACAAATAAAGTTGGCTGCGGGGGTTCTAGGCGCGTGTGCCAAATCGGGATCGCAGGATACCCCCCTCCCCCCTGGGTCTCGAATCCCCGCTGTTCATGCGGGTCCGGGAGGACCACGTGCACAAAATCTTGATGTCAAAGAACTTAAAGGTCAAAATCTAGAGAACAAGGAAGTTACAGCCGAGGCAATCAGGCTGGCTGCACTGCTTTCGCCTCGGCCAGAATGGACTAATTTAAAGTCAGGCGCAAGGTTGGATGTCACACGATTTCGCGCCGCCTTGTGGAAATCGTCGGCTTTCAATTCTAAACATCTCGGACGCGGGGCACTGGGAGAAGCCTACACTCTTGGCATTCGAATAATCCCACCCTTCGAAAAGCGCGAAGGGTGGGCCACCCGCGAGATCCCTCGCCCCGCTAGTAAAAACGCGGGGCTTCGGGATGACGCAGTTGTTCAGGAAGATAGGCTGGAGTGGCCGCTGATTATGCCAGGGCCCTACCATCCCCGCGTTTGCAGCATCTGGGCTTCGTCCAGGCCGGATACTGCCAGGCCTTTCATCGCTCCGGTCAGGTCTTCGCTGACTTCAAGTAATACTTTAGGGTCGTTGAAGTGCGTGGCGGCCTTTACGATGGCTCTCGCGCGCTTCTCGGCTTCTACCGGATCGGCGAAGGTGGTCGAGTCTTTCATGAAAATGCCTGAGCCTACGAACACGGCTTCGGCACCCAGCTGCATTACCAGCGACGCGTCGGCGGGGGTGGCGATGCCTCCCGCGCTGAAATTTGGGACGGGGAGCTTGCCTGCTTTGGCGACTATCTTCACCAGTTCGTACGGGGCGCCGTGTTCTTTGGCTTTGGCGTAGAGTTCTTCTTCGCCGAGGACGGTGAGGATCTTCATTTCCTGCACGATCTGGCGGATGTGCTTGACGGCGTGGACTACGTCTCCGGTGCCGGCCTCGCCCTTGGTGCGGATCATGCATGCGCCTTCGGCGATGCGGCGCAGGGCTTCGCCGAGATTGCGCGCGCCGCAGACGAAGGGGACGGTGAAGGCGTGCTTGTCGACGTGGTGGGCTTCGTCGGCGGGGGTGAGGACTTCGGATTCGTCGATGTAGTCGACGCCGAGTTCCTGCAGAATCTGGGCCTCGGCGAAATGGCCGATGCGGCACTTGGCCATGACCGGGATGGACACTGCGGCCATGATCTCGCGAATGATCTTGGGCGAAGCCATGCGGGCGACGCCGCCTTCGGCGCGGATCTGCGCGGGCACGCGCTCGAGGGCCATGACGGCGACGGCACCGGATTTTTCGGCGATGGTGGCTTGCGCGGCGGTGGTGACGTCCATGATGACGCCGCCCTTGAGCATTTCGGCGAGGCCGGTCTTGAGGCGGAGGCTGGTGTTCGTGCCGTTATTATTCGACATTTGGGGAAACCGTTTGGATACCTTTTCGCAAGCGCGAAGAATGGGCGCTGTAACGCCTTGAACTCTCCATTTTACATGGTAGAGCGGAGTTTTAGAACGCTGCGCTTAGGGCTGGTAGTGTTTCCGATTTCCTTTTTGCGGCTGACTCGTCTTGATCCATCGAGCTCAAAATCCCCACTCTAGCCGCACAGAACGCGGCTAGAATGGGCCACCCTCGTAGAACAGTCTTATTTCGGATCGACTGTCGGGGTTTTCTCGGTTTCGACTGATTTCAGCAATTCTTCGTCAGCCTCTTTGTCGCGTTGTTCGCCGTTAAGGCCGATGAATCGTTGGTTGGCGTCGTGGATTTTCTGCTCGGCACTGCGAAGCTGGCTCGACACCGAGACGAACGTGACGCTGACGATGACGATGGCCGCAGCAAAAAGAACCAGCGCCGCGAGCCAGGCCGGGCGGCTCATGAACAGCAGCGCGATTGAGGCGACGACGATGCCGATTTCACACGCCAATTGCGCCCACTCGTAGTGCTCGGCTGCCATGGAATGGACTCGAATGGCCGGCTCGTAGGACTCCGACCATTCGAGTGCCGCTTCCCTTTCCGTATCGAGCGCACGGATGACTACGGCGAAGCCGACGAGGTCTTCGTGAGTGGGAATCTCGGCGTTGAGGTTCTTGGCATTTTCCAGACGGTTCACTCGTGCGGCGCGCGCCACGTCGGCTGAGGAGATTTGACCTACCAGTTTTCTCGACTCCTCGTCCCACTGCTTGAATTGCTCCGCGTCGGGGTTCAGCGCGTGCAACTGCCGCAGTTGGGCCAGAAGCACGCGGTATTTGGTCGAGATGGCCTGATATTTCATCGACGCGTTGGTTTGTTCGACCATGGTGGCGATGAGTTCGGTGCGCTCGCCTCCGACCAGTGCCCCACACAGCGCCAGTAGTACGCCCAGGCACGCCATGCTGATGCCGAGATACTTGCCCAGGTGCCCGGCGTGCCCGGCATGCTCGATGTGCTCGGCTAATTCGTCAACTTCCGCCATATCGCCTTCGCTCTGTTCCACGCCGGGTTGCCCCGGAAATTTTGTCTATCGTTTTTACTACCTCTCCACATATTTGGCGAACATTTTTTCGGGGTCGATGGCGATGAAGATTCCGCGGCTGCGGGCCAGGACTTCGTTGTTTTCGTTGAGGATCTCGGCCTCGTTGATGTGCTGGCGGCCATGTACACTGACTTCCCTCCCCTCGACGTGCAGAGGCTCATGCAGCGGGACGGGCTTGATGTATTCGACCGTCATTTCTTTGGTGAGGGCAACAACGTGGTGCAGCTTGTTGACCTTGCCCATGGCGTCGTCGAGGATGGTGGCGATGATACCGCCGTGGCAGTGGCCGGGCGGTCCGGTGTAGCGCTTGCTGAGGCGGAATTTGCAGACGAAGGTTTGGCGCGGCTCGTCGAGCGTGAACTTGAGGCGCATGCCGTGCGGGTTGTTCATGCCGCAGGCGAAGCAGTAGTTCTTCTGCATTTTGACGTAGCGGGTGTCGTGGCCGTGGGTTTGGGGTTTGCGGGGCATGAGAGATTCTAACCTGTGGCATGAACCAGCCTTCTGATAGTGCCTTCCACGGGCCTTTAACCGCTAAGTTCGGGAAGAAAATCCGCCAAGGACGCGAAATTTAGGCCGTTTCCGGACGGGTGAGTCAGGATGGCCCTTTTATTGGACCTTCCGTTTGCTGTATACATATCGGTTTTGTGAATCTTGTGATTCGGAGCGTTCTCGTGAAATCTCGTTTCTCCACTACCGTCGCCGCCGTTCTGCGCAGGGTGTCCGTCGCGGTGTCGCTCGCGCTTTTCTTTGCAGCCTTTCTCATGCTCTTCAATGCACACGCGGTCGCTCAGGACAAGGATGCGGATAAGCCCCAGGCCGGTCCCGCTGCTCCGCAGGACAAAAAGGTGAAGAGCAAGAAAGATGACAAGAACGCCGAGAAGAAGGACGAGAAGAAAGAGGAGCCGAAGGAGGAGAAGAAAAGCGGGATGACGGCCGATACCTTTTCCGGGTTGAAGTTTCGGCTGATCGGGCCGGCGGTGGCGTCGGGGCGGGTGATGTCAATCGCGGTGAATCCGAAGAACAAGTTTGAGTATTACGTAGGCGTGGCGGCGGGCGGGGTGTGGAAGACGGTGAACGATGGGACGACGTGGACTCCGGTGTTCGATGCGGAAGGTTCTTATTCCATTGGGTGGGTTGCGCTCGATCCCAACGATTCATCTGTGGTGTGGGTGGGCTCGGGCGAAAGTAATAGCCAGCGCAGTGTCGGCTATGGTGACGGCATTTACCGGTCGGTGGATGGCGGGAAGAGCTGGGAGAATCTTGGGCTGAAAAAGTCGGAACACATTGGGCGAGTGGTGATCGATCCACGCGATTCGAAAGTTGTGTACGTCGCGGCAGAAGGGCCGCTGTGGAGCGCGGGTGGCGATCGCGGACTTTACAAGTCAACGGATGGAGGCAAGAGCTGGAAGGCCGTGCTCACGATCAGCGAGAACACGGGCGTGGTGGATGTGCAGTTGGATCCGTCGAATCCGGACGTTATTTATGCGGCGGCGTATCAGCGGCGGCGGCATGTGTTCACGTTGATCGATGGTGGGCCGGAGAGTGCGATCTACAAGTCAACCGACGCGGGTGCGACCTGGAACAAACTGAAGTCGGGGCTACCCACGGTGGATTTGGGGCGCATCGGATTGGCAGTTTCCCTGGCCGATCCAAATGTGGTGTATGCCGCGGTGGAGGCGGCCGACGGGAAGGGCGGCATCTTTCGCTCGAATGATAAGGGAGCAACCTGGGAACGGCGGAACGAGTTCGACCAAGGTGCGATGTACTACGCGCGCGTGGTGGCCGATCCAAAGAATGTAGATCGCATCTTTGTAATGAGCGTGCAGTTGCGCGAGTCGCTCGACGGCGGCAAGACGCTGGAGAAAGTCGAGGAGAAAAATCATCACGGCGACAACCACGCGATCTGGATCGATCCGGACGACACGCGGCACTGGCTGCTGGGTTCGGACGGAGGCATGTACGAGACCTATGACAATGCGAAGAGCTGGCAGTTCAAGGCCAACCTGCCGACAGTGCAGTTCTACGACGTAGCGGTGGACAACGCGCTTCCCTTTTACAACGTGTGCGGCGGCACGCAGGATAATTTTTCGTGGTGCGGGCCTTCGCGCACGCGAACGATGAACGGCATTGTGAACTCTGACTGGAGCGTGACGACCGGCGGCGACGGGTTCCACTCGCAGGTGGATCCGGTGGATGCGAACACGATTTATTCGGAATCGCAATACGGCGTGCTGGTGCGTTACGACAAGCCGACGGGGCAGGAAATTGTGCTGCAGCCGCTGGAAGGGAAAGGCGAGCCGCCGCTGCGCTGGAACTGGGATTCGCCGGTGATTATCAGTCCGCACTCGCATACGAGACTGTATTTTGCGGCGAATAAATTGTTTCGCAGCGACGACCGCGGCGACACCTGGAAGGCGATCAGCGGCGACCTGACGCGGCAGCTCGATCGCAACAAGTTGACTGTGATGGGCAAAGTGTGGGGCCCAGATGCGGTAGCGAAGAATCAGTCGACTTCGTTCTATGGAAACATTGTGGCGCTGGCCGAGTCGCCGAAGAAGGAAGGGTTGATCTACGTTGGCACGGACGATGGATTGATTCAAATGACAGGCGATGGCGGGCAGAACTGGACGAGGTACGAAAAGTTTGTAGGCGTGCCAGAGACCACTTACGTGAGCCGCTTGGCGGCCTCGCAGCACGACGCCGCCACGGTTTATGCCGCGTTCGAGAATCATAAGAACGGTGACTTCAAACCTTATTTGCTCAAGTCCACGGACACAGGCAAGACCTGGAGTTCGATTGCCAGCGATCTTCCGGAGAATGGTCCGGTGCTGGCGTTTGCTGAAGATCCGGTGAATGCAAACTTGCTTTTTGCCGGGACGGAGTTCGGGGCGTTCTTTACGGTCGACGGCGGGCATCATTGGGTGCGGCTCAAGGGTGGGCTGCCGACGATTGCGGTGCGCGACATGGTAATTCAGGCACGGGAGAGCGATCTGGTGATTGCCACGTTCGGGCGCGGGTTCTACGTGCTCGACAACATTGGGCCGCTGCGGGAAATTAAGCCCGAGTCTGCGGAGCATTTCTTCGACCAACCGGCGACAACTTTTCCGGTGAAGGATGCTCTGCTTTACATTGAGAGTCATCCTCTGGGCGGGCTCAAGAAAGGATTTCAGGGCGATGCGTTCTACACGGCGGCGAATCCGCCTTACGGCGCGGTGTTTACGGCATTCCTCAAGGACAAGCTGAAAACGAAAAAGGAGAAGCGCGAGGAAGCCGAGAAAGATGCCGCCAAGAAGAATCAGACGCTTCCCTATCCCAGCAACGACGAGTTGCGGGCGGAAGCGGAAGAGGCGAAGCCCGAGCTTTACTTCCTAGTGTACGACGAGAGCGGGGCGCCGATTCGACGCGTGGATGGCGCGACCGAACAGGGCTTTCAGCGGGCGGCGTGGGACTTGAGGTATCCCGCCCCGACAGTGCGCGAGCATAACGCGGAAGGGGACGACGATTTCCCTCCGGCCACAGCGCAAGGGCCTTTGGTGTTGCCGGGTTCTTACTCGGTGCGGATGTTCCAGAAAGTGAATGGCACGGTAATGGAATTGGCTGGGCCTCAAGCTTTCAAAGTGGTGGCGGAGGGTAGTTCATCGTTGTCGGAAGCGGATCGAGCTGCGCAGGAGGAATTCCATCGCAAAGTTTCGCGATTGTACCGAGCCGTCTCCGGGGCGACGCACACTGCTGACAGCGTGGAGACGTGGCTGAAGTCGATTCGCCAGGCGCTGCGGGAGACGCCTGCGGCCGAAAAGCAACTGGAAGCCGCTGCCGACGCAATCGAGCAGCGCAATCGGGAGATTCAGCGCGCGCTGACCGGCGACAAGGAGCTGGCGAGGCGTAACGAGCCGGTGACGTCCTCGATTAACGACCGGGTGGAAGGCATTATGGAAGGAGAACGGTTTGCTCTGGCCAAGCCCACGCAGTCGCACGTGAACGACTACAACATCGCGGCCGCAGAGTTCGCGGAGCAATTGGGCAAGCTTCGTACGCTGGTCGACGTCGACTTGGCCAAGCTGGAAAAAGACATGGAAGCCGCGGGCGCGCCCTGGACTCCGGGACGCGTGCCAGAGTGGTCGGAGAAGTGACTTCTCAACCATGGTCTTCGAGCATTCACACGAATAAACAGGATCCTCACCACGAGGGACGCTGAGAGTGCAGACGAAGTTTTTTGCTCTGTTTCCCAGATCCGCGTTTTTTGCCGACGCCCGATGGCTGAAGCCCGAAGCCCCTGGCGTCCCCGCCGCATCTGAGTTTGACCCCTGCGGCAGCGTCATATACCTTGGGGGCTGCCGTTTCCCGCTTCGCGTTGCGGAACGGAAGTGGCACTACTTCCCTCATGGATAAGAAGCGCATCCTAGCCAGCGCGGTGGTGCTCCTCATCCTGGCCGTCCTCTTTTATCTGCAATACCGGCATTGGCAAAGCTTCGATTGGGGCACGTTCTGGAGCCAGATCCATCGGATCAAAAAAATTCATGTTCTGCATGGGATCGCTCTGGTCTACGCGGCCTATGTGTTGCGCGCGTTGCGCTGGAAGATTTTCCTGAAACCCGTTCGTCCCAAGGTGAAGGTCATCGAATTGGTGCCCCCTATGATGATCGGCTTTACGGGACTGGCGTTGCTGGGGCGGGCAGGCGAGTTTATTCGTCCGTATCTGGTCGCGCGGCGCACGAATCTTCCCTTCTCGTCGCAACTGGCCGTGTGGGCGGTGGAGCGAACGTTCGACCTTGGGGCGTTCGCGCTGCTGATCGTGCTGGCGATCTTTCTACCCAGCGCGCTGCAGTCGATTCCGCATCCCGAGTATTACCAGCGACTGCGCGACGTGGGATTTTTTCTGATCGCAGGAGTTGCTGTCGCGGCCGCTGCGGCTGCGCTGATCAGCCGGAGCGGAGAATCAATCGCGTTTTGGATCGAGAGCAGATTTTCACATTTGCCTTCCGGATTCGGACACCGGCTGGCGCAGAAGGTGCGCGACTTCGGCATGGGCTTGAATACGATTCATGGGCCCTGGTCATTCTTGTGGCTGGCACTGCTGTCGGTTGGCGTCTGGTATGTGACTGCACTCGCCTATCAGGAAGTGACGCATTCTTACGGAGTGGATGCACTGGAGATTCCGGTCTCGCAACTGCTGATTCTGATGGGAGCGAGCATGGCGGGATCGATGCTGCAGCTGCCGGCGGTGGGCGGCGGATCGCAGATGGCGACGATTGCGACGCTCTCCAGCGTGTTCGACGTTCCGCCGGAGATGGCGGCGAGTTGCGGAATTCTGTTGTGGCTGGTGACGTTTGCAGCTGTAGTGCCGGTGGGCCTGGTTCTGGCGCATCACGAGCGGTTGTCGCTGCGGAAGTTGTCGGAGGAAAGTCACCGGTCGGAGGAAACGCCAGGAACACAGTGAGTCAATCTGGGTCTAGGTGACGACCGGAGCTACGCGCTTTCCTGTGCTAGAATCTTGCGATTCCCTGCAGAGCAGCGTCGTGAGTGCGAGGAGACTGGCCCACGTAAACGTTTACCTTGCGGACTTCGGCACGCTGGCACGCTTAGGTTCTTTTGTGGACGGGTGAAAACGCATGCATCTTGCAACTCTGGTGTTGAGTTCCTCGACGCTGGTTCATCTTTCGCCAATCGATTTGGCCATTGTCGTTTTCTATTTTGCGCTGGTGCTGGCCATTGGCGTCTACCTGAAGGGACGAGCGAATACCGGCGAAGATTTTTTCATGGCCGGGCGGGAAATGACGGCTTGGGTAGCCGGCCTGAGTTTTCTCTCGGCTAATCTGGGCGCGCTCGAATTAATGGGCTGGGCGGGCTCCGCCTATCAGTACGGCATTCTTGCAACTCATTGGTATTGGATCGGTGCCATTCCAGCGATGCTGTTTCTGGCGCTGGTGATGATGCCGTTTTATTACATCTCGAAGACGCACTCGGTGCCGGGATACTTAAAGCTGCGTTTCGGCGAACCCGCCCGCGCGTTGTCGGCGATTTCCTTCGCTTTCATGACCGTGCTGATGAGCGGCGTCAACATGTTCGCCATGGCCAAGGTCATGCAAATCGTGCTGGGATGGGACATCAATTTCAGCATTTGGGTATCGTCGCTCACGGTTGCGGTTTACGTGACCCTGGGCGGTTTGCGTTCAGCGATCTTCAATGAAGTGCTGCAGTTCTTTCTCATCTGGGCGGGCGCGCTGCTGATTCCGATCCTCGGGCTTTACGAAGCTGGGGGCTGGGCCCACCTCAAGGTTCTGATTACGCAGCGAGCGTCGGAGCAGTATGTCCACATGTGGGCCGGGTTAGGTTCCTTCAGCACCAATCCCATGGGCATTCATTGGACCGGCATTGTGTTTGGATTGGGCGCGGTTATCTCGATGGGCTACTGGACGACGGACTTTCTGGTGGTGCAGCGCATTCTGGCCGCGAAAGACATGCGCAGCGCGGAAATGGCGCCGATCATTGGAGCCGGATTCAAGATGATGGTGCCGATCATTGTCATCCTGCCCGGATTGCTGGGCTTGGGCCTGCTGCCGATGAAGTTGGTTCCGGAATCGGTGGCCACGGTAACTCACGGCTATAGCTACAACGACGTTCTTCCTCTCATGCTGGCGCGCTATTGCGGGCCAGGGCTGCTCGGCCTTGGAATCACGGCGCTCATTGCAGGCTTTATGTCAGGAATGGCGGGGAATGTCAGCGCCTTCACTACCGTCTGGACTTACGACATTTACCGTCCGCTGATCAACAGCAAAGGCAGCGACCATCACTATGTGAACATGGGTCGCTGGACCACGATTATCGGCGTGCTGATCAGCGTGGGTACGGCGTATCTGGTGATGCGGTCAGCCAGCATCATGGATTATGTGCAGGCGTTGTTCAGCTTCTTTATTGCGCCTTTGTTCGGCACGGTCATACTCGGAATGTTGTGGAAGCGGGCCACTGGGGCGGGCGGCTTCTGGGGATTGTTATGCGGCACGCTCTCTTCGGTCAGCATGTGGGCCTGGGTGCACCACGATCCTTCCGCTCTGCGCTATGTGGCGCTCTCACCTGATGCGAAAGCGCTTGCCCAGGATATGTACCAGGCGCTGTGGTCTTTTATCATTTGCGTGGTCGTGACTGTGGTGGTGAGTCTCGCGACGAAACCCTTGCCTGATAGCGCATTAGCTGGGTTGGTGTACGGGCAGACCCAGATTCCGCCGATTGAGAACGTACCGCTGTATCAGAAGCCTGTTTTTTGGGCGGTTGTGGTGGCGGCGGTGTTTGTGATCCTCAATATTATTTTCTGGTAGGCGACTTTCTATGACAACAGACGCGAAAGCAGCGAGTTCGGTTTCGATCTGGTTTTTCATCGGCCTCTCGCTGCTGGTGAACGGATTGCTCATTCTGGGCGCGGGCCTGTACGAAATCGTGCATCCGCCTCCGGTCGACCAGCAAGTGGTGCTCTTTCAATACCATGCCAGCGTGTGGTGGGGAGCGCTGCTGGCCCTGCTGGGCGGTTTCTACTGCTGGCACTTCGCACCAAAGCATGGAAGCGGAGCGGGCATGTAGGAACGGGCACGCGGTCGGATCGAATCGGCCGTGAAAGGGCGTTTACAGCCGGAGTGATGGTGGCCCCGGGCAGATTCGAACTGCCGACCTCCGGTTTAGGAAACCGCTGCTCTATCCAGCTGAGCTACGGGGCCATGCCTGGTAAAGATTCTCTTTTCAATACATTACAGTGGTTCGTGGGGGCGCGGTATTACGCCGCGAGCGCCGGCTCCTGAACACGAGTTTCGCACATGCTACACGCGCGGGACAAGCCGCAAGCGCAAGGCAAACTAAGACGCTCGAAGCAAGAGCTGCGTTCACGGGGAGCTCGCGCTCGTGGGATCTATTGCCTCGTCGGCTGCTGATCACATTGCGTTTGTCCGTCGTTATCCTGGAGGCCGGATTAATATCCCTTTTCATGGCGGGTGCGGATGTGCATAATGAATCGTTTCAATTGCGGACTTATTGGCTCTTGCTCGATTCCCGCCTCGCGGAGCGCGCATTATGCCAAGATGGAAATGCTTGGACGGAATTTGCCAAGGAGGTGCCGGCCTCCTCAGTTCATCCGGATCAAGGGGGAAACGTGACTTTCTCTACTCTGACACTTCGGGAAACTTGCCAGCGCATAATACGAACTCTAACCATCGCCATTGTCGTCCTGCTTCCGGCCGCACTATTCTGCCAAGGCTATTTCGGGACTGTGAGCGGCCTATTGACCGATCCCTCGGCGGCCATCATCCAGGGGGCAAAAATCACTCTTCTCGATGAGGAGAAGGGATACCAGTTCAGGACCACGTCGGACAGCGAAGGGCGGTACCGGTTCGTTTCGATTCCGCCAGGGTTGTACTCCGTGTCAGTGGAGATGCAAGGTTTTGAAAAGACGGTGCGGACTCATATCAAATTGAACGTCAGTGAGAACGCGACTGCGAATCTGACTCTGAAGATTGCCAATGCTGCAGAGAAGATTGAAGTTAAGGCCCAGAGCCAGAGCATCGCCACGGAAGATGCGGTGACCGGCCAGGTTGTCGACCGCAGGTTCATCAATGACCTTCCGCTCATTGACCGCAACGTGATGGACCTGACTTACCTCGCGCCCGGAGTTACTGACGTGGACGACCAGTGCCCCAACTGCGGCGGGACGAATTTTGCTTCCAACGGCAGCCGAGGGGCCAGTGCCGATATATTGTCGGATGGCGCCTCCATCACCAACTTCGAACCGAACGGCGGCGTCACTCAAGCTGTGTATGTTCCCTCCCCGGAAGCGGTGGAAGAGTTCAAAGTGCAACAGTCCAACTTCAGCGCGGAGTACGGCTTTTCCGGCGCCTCGATCATCAACATGGTCACGCGCTCGGGCACGAATTCGTTCCATGGAAGCGCCTACGATTTCATACGTAATACGATTACGGACGCGAATAACTGGTTTAACGATCGCTACGACATCCCGATTCCTCCGGTGCACCGGCACGAATTCGGTGGAACCATTGGCGGTCCGATCCTGAAGAACAAGACATTCTTCTTCTTCGACTGGGACGGAACCCTTGCCAGTTCGATGGGCACTTACCAGGCAGGCGTGCCCAGCATGGCCATGCGCACCGGCGATTTTGGTGAGGTGTGCACCTCGCAGGGCGGATCGTTCAATTCCGCGGGCATGTGTATGCAAGGGGGAAGCCCGTTGATCGCTGGGCAGCTTTATGATCCATATTCTGGTGTCTATAGCGAGGCCGACGGCGGACCGGTTCGCAGCACTTTCATCCCCAACAACCGCGTTGACCTTTACAACAGCCCCGGAAGCCCAGCGCTGGCTGGCACGAATTACCAACCGCTGCCCGGGCCTGGCAACCTGATAGATCCTGTGGCTCTGAAGGTGCTGAGTCTCTTCCCTCAGCCGAACATACCGAATGGTTCGCTCTACGATAACTGGATTGCTTCGGGAGCTACTCCCAGCAATAACGAACAGTTCGATGTGAGAATTGATCATCGTTTCAATCAGAAAAATCTGCTGAGCGGCAAGTACTCCCAGGAGTGGAATTACAATACTCCCTTCAACTGCTTCAAGACCTTCATCGATCCTTGCGCCGGAGGATCGAACAGAAGCACCGCGCACGTGTTCGCGATTAACGATACCGAAACGCTTAGCCCCACATTGCTGCTGACCACCACTTTCGGCGTCACGCGCGGCGCCCTGCGTATTTACGCCTACGATTCGAGTCTGAACGCCAATCCGCTCAGTACGCTGGGCTTTCCATCGTATTTACAGTCGAATGGCTTCAACGGCGTTCCGGCCATGTTCATCAACGACTATTTTGCCGCGGGCTTCCCCAATGCGGGAAACGATCCGTATGGCAATTACAAGCAGGGCCAGACCACCGGTCAGCTGGGTGCGTTCCTGAGTAAGATCCATGGTCCGCATGAACTGAAATTCGGAGTCGAGGGCCGTCTGCACCAGCAGAATTACATCCAGACGAATGCACCACTGGGATACTTCCAGTTCAATAATGCGGGCAGCTCGTTGTGTCCCTTTGTGGATGATCTAACGGATTGCGGTGGAGACTCCATGGCCAGCTTTCTCATGGGCCAGCTGTCGGGGGGCGGGAGTAGCTTCTACGAAATCCAGTTCCAGCCCGCGACTGAAAATTATCAATACGCCACCTTCGCGCAGGACAACTGGAAGGTGACTTCCAAACTCACCTTGAATATTGGGTTACGTTATGACGTTTCGTTGCCCCGTACCGACCGCTTCAATCACCAGAACTGGTTCAATCCCGACGTAGTAAACCCCTTGAACGGCGGCTCGATCAGTTATACCGATCCGCTCACCGGCAAGGCTGTGACTCGCCCGCTGCTCGGCGGCGAGGTTTTCGCTAACCCGCATCAGCGCACCACTTATGTGACCGACTGGAGGGACTTCCAGCCGCGCTTCGGTTTCGCCTACCAGTTCGCCCCGAAAATGGTGTTGCGCGGAGGCTACGGCATTTATTACGGCCAGTCACGCTCCGGCGCCAGCGGAGTTGTGCCCTACGGCGGCCAGGGTTTCAACGAATACACCAATGTGATTTCGACCTACAACAACGATGGCGCCACGCCCTGGCTGCACCTGAACAACCCGTTTCCCTATGGATTAAACCAGCCTGCCGGGAGCTCTCTGGGCTTGTTGAACGATATTGGTTATGGGGCCAATGGTCCGCTCCGGATCCGCGCCGCAAACCTCACGCCCTACGAACAAAGCTGGACCCTTGGGGTCGAGCGCCAGCTGCCCGGGAACATCGTTCTGGATGTCGAATATATTGGAAAAGTAGGAACCCACCTGCCTTTCAGCGGCGCTAATTCGCTCGACATTCTGGGGCCGCAAGTGGAGAGCTACAGCGCCAATCAGATCAACACTCTCAACTCCTATGTAACCAATCCTTTCTCCTCGCTGAACGGTGGACCAATCAGCGACCCGAACAGCACCATGTCGGCCGCGCTGATTCAGGCCGTCCAACTGGAGGTTCCCTACCCTGAATTCACCGGCGTTACCACGGATGTCCAGATGATTGCCAATTCGAGTTACAACGGATTGCAGATCAGCGCGAACAAGCGCTTCAGTAATGGCCTGGAGTTCGTCGTCAACTACACCTGGTCAAAATCGATTGACGACGCTTCGGTAGGCGACGATAACGTGACCTGGCTGGGGAGCTTCACCAGCATCCAGGATCCCAATAAGCCAGGGCTGGAGCGGAGCCTGTCGACGTTCGACATACCCTCCGTGCTGAAATTCAGCTACAGCTACGACCTACCTTTTGGACGCGGCAGGGCCCTTCTCGGCCATATGCCGCGGGCAATTGACGCCGTCATCGGGGGTTGGAGGACCAACGGCATTTGGCAGCTTACCGACGGACGGCCGCTGCCCATCACCGTTTCGAACGGCGGTGAGCCGCTGCCCACCTATGGCAGCCAGCGGCCGAACATCGTGGGCACACCGCGACGCAACTACGGTCCTGATTGGCAGGACAACTTTTTTTCTAATCCCCAGGTCTTCCAGCTTCCGGCCCCGTTCACTCTCGGCAATGCACCGCGAACCATCGCAGACGTCCGGTCACCGCTGTTGTTTACCAGTGACTTGTCGATCATCAAGGAGTTCCTGCTGTCCAACGTGCATGAAGGCATAAGGATGGAGTTGCGCCTCGAGGCCCAGAACGCATTGAATCATCCGCTTTTCAGTATGGGCACGCCTGGCCCCTACGGCAGCAGTACTCTTAACGTTGGCGATCCCAGCTTCGGGGTGCTCAGCAGCATGGCGCCAATCGGGCCACGGCAGGTTCAATTGGCGCTGAAGATCAGTTTTTAATGACCAGACTCGCATGAACACCTGCCGATCCGCCGAGACGGTGTAATTCGGATTCTCCGCGGACCTCGCGCCCACAGCCACGGGAGTGGACTCGCTCGTCTATTCCCGATCAAACACAAGCACGCTCTTGGGCCTGCTTTGACCCGCCAGGCGCACGGTCATGGTCAAGGTCTTGAGATCGGTAGAAAGTTCGATCTGCCGGGTAGCCGTAATCTTGCCTCTGAATTTGTCTGTGATTTCGAGACTGCGCTCGTTCACGCGGTGGCCTGAAGATGCCGCGCTTGCCTCTCCTCGCTGATTGGGGTTCGGATAATCGTTCCCATCGAACTTCATCTTCTTATTCATTTCTGCATCGCGACCGTCAAATGACAGGCCGTCCCCTTCGTAGGATTCGATCTGGAGCTCGATCCCGGCCTTTACCTTCTCGCTATCGCTGTCCCATGTGCCCACGAAACCTGAACTCCCCGCGGTCCGCTCGTACACATAGGGCAAGAATAACGATTTCGAACCGTCGGGCGCGTATTCCGAATAGGCGTCGTTGAGCGTTTTGCCGTCTTCGGAAAGCGTCCAATACCCCGTGAGCAGCGTGCGGCCCTCCTGTTTGCGAATGACCACCCAGCTGTTCGGTCCCTTCACCGTGATGGACAGGGTGGTTCCGCTCAGGGCTGGCTGGTCACTCCCATCGGCTACAACTGTGTCGACAAAGCCGGGGGCAAAGGTGATGGCGTATCGGTTAGCGCCCGCAACTTCAACCTGCATTTCGTCGTTGAGTTTGCTCTTGGACGGGTTCACCTTCCATTTGCCTACGAACGGATCGTTCGCTGCCCATGCCGAGCTTGTAACCAGAGAAGCAACTAGCAGCAACCGAAAAGGGCGACTTAACATTTGGTCCTCCCGCTCGAATCCCTCTTTCAGAGCGACTTCAGTTTACAATGGCCGGGTTCGACGCGGCCCACCTGCCAATCGGACTTTGTTCCCCAGCGGCACCGGTCGGAGTTTTCGAAATGGCCACACCCACGCCGATTGATCGCGACAGCGACCTCGGGTTCGCCGAGAGGGCGGCTGGACCTTGCGTGTTTGTGTTGTTTGGTGCGGCGGGCGATTTGACCAAGCGCAAGCTGATGCCTGCGCTGTTCAACCTGGGCAAAGCCAAGCTGCTGCCCGAGAACTTCGCAGTGATGGGGGTTTCGGTCGACGACTTGAGCCTGGAAGATTTTCGCAGCCAGGTGACGAGCTTTCTGCCGACCGGACCTGATTCAGCGGAGCCCCTGGAATGGTTCCGGAAGCGCCTGTTCTACGAGCGCGGCGACTTCGCGGACCCCAATACGTTCATGAAGCTTCAGCAGCGGCTGGCCGCGCTCGACGAGGAGCAACATACCGAAGGCAATTATCTTTTCTATCTGGCGACCGCGCCGAAATTCTTCGCGCAGATTGTGCAGCAGCTGGGAACTTCTGGGTTGTCGCGGCAGGAGAATGGCCGCTGGCGGCGCGTGGTGATCGAAAAGCCTTTCGGACACGATCTGGATTCCGCGCAGGCGTTGAATCGCGACATCAAGAAGGTGCTGCAGGAAAACCAGATCTTCCGCATCGATCACTACCTGGGCAAAGAGACGGTGCAGAACATCATGGTCTTCCGTTTCGACAACGCCATTTTCGAACCCATCTGGAACCGCCGCTACATTGACCACGTGCAGATCACGAATGCCGAGACTGTAGGCGTGGAGCTGCGCGGCGGCTATTTCGATACGGCGGGAACTTTGCGCGATATGGTCCCGAACCATGTGATGCAACTGCTCAGCTTGACCGCCATGGAGTCTCCCGTATCTTTTCAGGCGGACGCCGTGCGCAACGAGCAGGCCAAAGTTTTGCATTCGATTCAGCATCTGGGTTCAGACGACGTTTTGCAGCGCACCGTGCGCGGCCAGTATGGGGAAGGCACGATTGCAGGAGAAAAAGTACCCGGCTATCGTAAAGAACCGGGAGTGGCGGCGGAATCGCGTACAGAGACGTTCGCGTCTTTGAAGCTCAACATCGACAACTGGCGCTGGGCGGGGGTTCCTTTCTATTTGCGGACGGGCAAGCGCCTGGCGCAGCGGCACACGGAAATCGCGATCCAGTTCAAGCGGATGCCGTTTGAATTGTTTCGCAACGCTCCGTTCCACAAGCTGCACACCAACACTCTGGTTATTCAGATTCAGCCCGTGGAAGGAATCTCGCTGAGCTTCGGCGCCAAGATTCCTGGGCCGCTGTTGCGGGTGGGGTCGGTGGACATGAGCTTTGAATACTCCAAGTATTTTGGGGCCGACGCCTATACCGGCTACGAGGTTTTGTTGTATGACTGCATGATCGGAGATGCCACGCTGTTCCAGCGCGCTGATATGGTCGAAGCGGGATGGAAGGTGGTGGATCCAGTGCTGGACGTGTGGCGAGCACTACCTCCGCGCAAATTTCCGAACTACGCGTCGGGCAGCTGGGGGCCGGCGGACGCCGATCAACTATTGGAAGTCGATGGCCGCCAGTGGAGGAGAATTGCACCATGATTCTTATTGAACAATGATTCTCGCAGGGGAGATCGGCGCAACACGCACGCGGCTGGCTGCTTTCGAAACCGAAGGCAATCGTCTGCAAAGTGTGGTGGAAAGAAACTACCCGAGCCAGCAGCACGATGGGTTATCCGGCATTCTCGCCGACTTCATCAAGACTGAAGGTATCCCCGTTCATAGCGCGTGCCTGGGCGTTGCCGGGCCGGTGCGCGCGGGACGAAGCAAAATTTCCAACCTGCCCTGGGTCATCGATGCGCGGGAGGTTGCCAAGCAGCTTCGCCTAAATTCGGTTGGACTGCTCAACGACCTGGAAGCCTACGCTTATGGAATCGATGGCCTCGAGTCAAAGGACTTCATTACGCTGAGCGAAGGTTCGGAAGATGCCGAGGGCAACCGCGCCGTCATCTCTGCCAAGACTGGGCTCGGTATGGCGGGACTTTACTGGGACGGATTCCGGCATCATCCTTTTGCCTGCGAAGGCGGGCACGCCGACTTTGCGCCCCGCAACGATCTGCAAATGGAGTTACTCGCGTACCTGCAGAAGAAATACGGCCGCATCAGTTGTGAGCGAATTCTCTCCGGGCCCGGAATCAAGAATATTTACGATTTCCTGCGCGATGCGCACAAAGCCGAAGAACCGGAGTGGTTACGTACCGAGATGACCACCGCGCCTGATCCTCCTGCGCTGATTTCACAGACGGCTTTGGCTGGCAAGGCCACGATCTGCGATCAGGCCTTGTCGATTTTCGTCAGCGTGTTTGGTGCGGAGACCGGCAACTGCGCCTTGAATTTTATGTCGACGGGAGGAATCTTTATCGGTGGCAGCATCGCGGCCAAGATCGTGCCCAAGATGAAAGATCCCGTTTTCATGGAATCGTTCCTGGACAAAGGACGCATGGAGACAATTTTGAAAGATATGCCGGTAAAGATCGTGGCCAACGACGATTCCGGCTTGATCGGAGCGGCGCGTTACACGCTGGTGCAGAAGGCATTCCGCACGGCGAGTTGAGGGCCGCAAGAATAGAAGCCCTCAGGACCTTAAGCCCGGCTTCTTGTCGCTCTCTAGCGGCACGGCTGAAGCCGTGCCCTTCCCAAGACATTTCCAAACCCAGATTTTGCTTATGTCGCAGCCCGCGCGCCCACGCCCTCGAAGTGTGCCTCGATTTCCTCCAGCGTCTTCCCTTTCGTCTCCGGCAAGAACACCGCAGCCGTGATGAAGTAAACGACCGTGCAGGCGGCGAAGCCGAAGAACATCACGGAGTAGCCATGCTTGCCCACAGTCGGCAGGAAGATCGCAGCAATGGTTGTTGAGACAGCCTGATTCAACAGCAGGGCGATGCTCATCCCATTCGAGCGAATGCGGGTAGGCATCAGCTCCGAGAGCGCCAGCCACACGCACACGCCCGGTCCGATCGCATAAAACGCCATGAAGATGTAGAGGGTGATGGCGACCAGCCAGCCATTGTGAGAACTCGGCACCGGAGTGATCAGGGCATTTTCGATTCGGAGCGGAGCCTGGCGGGAAGCGTCGAGATTGCTGAACGGATTAGAGAAGAACGCCACCACTTTATTGGCGGGCAGGCAGCTGTCACGGGTGATATCGATAGGCTTGGCGGCTAGGTCGTCGGAACGCACGGCTGTGGTCGCGGCTCGGAAGTCTCCGCACGAATAGATGAGGATGAGTGAAGTAGGACGGGTGCTGATTGCCCGGCCGGCGTCACCGCTCGCCGTGAGAAGAGCATTCGCCGCTTGCTGGTTATAAAGCAGCGAAAGTTTTCCATCCGCCGTAACCATGGATTGAACCGAGGAGCCCGAATCCACGCGCAAGCCTTCAGTCTGCCGGAAAAGCAGGCCGGTGCAGATCAGCGACGCGATAATGCCCGCGGTGCCGACCGACAACAGAAATTTACGCCCCTTGCGATCCACCAGCATGACGCCGCCGATGGTCATCCCGAAGTTTACGAGCGTGAAGAGTACATAGCCCCAGTGAGCTTGCAAATCAGAAAGCCCACTCTGCAAGAGGATGTTGGTATTGAATCCGATAATGGAGTTGATGCCGGTGGCCTGGTTGCAAGCCAGAATCACGCAGGCCAGCAAGAACGGAATCACATATTTGCGGCGGAGCAGCGATTCTTTAGTCCGGTTTCTGCTGGCCGACTGGGCCGTCTCAGCCGCGGCAATTTGCTCCATCTCCTGTAGCTCCAGGTCGGCCTGCTCCTTGGTGCGAGAACGAAGAAGGGCGGCGCGGGCGGCATCGCGCTTGCCATGGCGATACAGCCAGCGCGGAGATTCCGCGACCATGAAACTGCCAATCACGAACAAAATGCCGGGAGGCAGCGACACCCAGAAAATGCTTCGCCAGGCTGTGTTCTTGAAGGCGAAGAGTCTTCCAGGATCGCCGAGTTTCGCCACTTCATCGACGCGATAACTGAAATAGATGCCCACCAAGGCAGCGGCGAAGATGCCAAGCGTGAGCAGCCACTGAAAAATGCCGGTACCTTTTCCGCGGCTGGATGCCGATAGACACTCGGCTAGATACAGTGGGACGACAACTCCAATCAACCCGGCGCTGATGCCTTGCAGCACTCGACCTAGAACCAACGGTTCGTAGCCGTGCGCCAGCGCGATCATTGGAATGCTGACCACAAACAGCAGACCGCTGAACGCCATCAGAAGGCGGCGGCCCATCCAGTCGGCCAGAATGCCGGCGAACAGCGTGGAGATCACGCTGCCGAGAAGTACGGCTGCGACCACGTTCGAAAGTTGGCCCGCACTGAACTTGGAAGTGGCCTCCAGGTACGGATAGGCGCCGGCGATGATGCCGACGTCGACTCCGTAGAGCAAGCCTCCCAGCCCCGCCACCAGCAGGAGAAAGCGGTTGTAACCAGCCTTTTCGTCGGTCGCCAAATGAGCAGTCCTTTCGCGGATCGCAGCGCGAAGATTTAATCCTCACGAGGATACATTACAAACTACGCAACGCCGAATGTTTACTACGCCAGTTTGATCGAGGCGGGCTAAATGATTTACTCTCAGCCGCGATGACTAGAACGCCAAAAACCAGTCGAGACAAAGCGGCAGCCTCTTCGTCTTCCCGTTCATTTTCCCACGCCATGCGGCGGGAAATTTACGAGCAACCGCAGGCCATCGCGAAGACGGTCGCAAAACATCTGAAGAACGACATTATTTTCCCCGGTGAGTTGCAGCCGATTGAAAGCGCGCTGCTGACGTTCGAAAAGCTGATCATTGCGGCCAGCGGATCGAGCCGTCATGCGGGGCTCGCGGGCGAAATCATGATCGAGGATCTTTCAGGCGTAGCCGTAGATGTGGAGTACGCCAGCGAGTATTGCTACCGTTCGACGCATGCGGCCGTGGATCCGATCGTGATGGTGATCACGCAGTCGGGCGAAACCGCGGACACGATTGCCGCGCAGCGCGAGGCGCTGACCCGCGGCGTGAAGACGATCGCGATTTCAAACGTGGATAAGACCACCATCGTCCGCGAGGCCGGGGCGGCGCTGATCAGCGGAGCTGGGCCCGAACTAGCGATTCCAGCCACGAAGAGCTTCACCACACAACTGACCATCCTGTACCTGATGGCGCTATTTTTGGCGCGCAAGCGGGGACGGATGACTTCGGAAGTAACGCGCTCTTACCTGCAGCGGCTGCAGCGGCTTCCCGAGGCGATTGAGGCGAACCTGGCCACATGGGATGATCTGGCGGAGAAGTTCGCCGGCAAACATTTTCACGCGGAAAAATTCCTCTACCTCGGCCGGGGGGTGCACTACGCGATCGCACGCGAAGGAGCGCTCAAGCTAAAAGAAATTTCCTATGCGCATGCGGAAGGATATCCCGCGGGAGAGTTGAAACACGGTCCCAACGCGCTGGTCGACGAGAACCTGCCGGTAGTGGTGCTGGCCACCTGCGATCATCGCGATCCGGATTCGCTGTTACGTTACCGGCGAACCCTCGACGTAATGAAGGAAGTGAAGTCGCGCCGCGGGCCTCTGGTCACGGTCGCGACCGAGGGCGACGAGGAAGTGAAGGCGATCGCAGATTCGGTGTTCTACGTGCCAGCCGCGCCAGAGCTTCTTCTGCCGATCGTGGAGGTGATTCCGCTCCAGCTTTTCGCCTACCACGTAGCCGTGGGCAAGGGGTACGACGTGGACCATCCGCGCAATCTGGTAAAAGCGGTAGTCACCGAGTAGCACTCGCAGCCCGGCTCAGGCGCGGGCAAAATCGATGAAGCCATGCTGCACGTCGGTGCGGATGAGCTTGGCGCGCAGTTTGTCGCCGACATCCAGACCCTTCGGTCCCTGCGCCAGCAGCCCTTCCACGTGGGGCTTCAGCACCAGGATGAAGGTTCCCTTTGGCGTGACCCCGGTGACGATGGCGTCGAAGATTTCGCCGATTCGGTGCTGCATCGCGATAGCAGCCAGCCGCTTGCCCATTTCCCGTTCGACTTTCTTGGCGGCATTTTCTTTCAGCGTGCAGTTGGCCGCGATCGCGGTGAGTGCGTCGTCGGTATAAGGGTTCTTCTGGCCGGCCAACATCGCCTTGATAAGCCGCTGCGTAACCAGGTCGGGAAAGCGGCGGTTGGGAGCGGTGGAGTGGGTGTAGTCCTGCACGGCCAGCCCGAAATGTCCCGGGGCGGTGTCCCCCGCGCGTTCCAGAACGTACTCGCCGCGGCCGATCAGCTTGATCACCGCTAAAGACAGATCGCCAAAATGCGCGGGGTCGGAAGTTTTTTGCTGGATCAGAAAATTGTTCAACGCCTTTGAATCCGGATCGCCAGGAAGCTTGGTACCCTTGGCAGCGGCCAGTTGTACGATGCGGTCCCAGCGTTCCGGCGTTTTCACAATGCGGCGCAAAGAAGAAACTTTTTCCAGCATCCGGGCCGCGACGCCGTTGGCGGCAATCATGAAATCCTCAATCAGCTCGGTGGCGTGGTTTTGTTCTTGATTGACCACGTCGACCACCTGGTCATTTATGATGAGCGGACGCAGTTCGTCAGTTTGCAGGGTGAGGGCTCCGTGCTCGACGCGCAGCTCCTTCAACTGCTGCGCAACTTCATCCTGAAGTTTAAGTTGCGCTTGCAAATCGCTTAAAGTAGATACTTTCGCGGGAGCAGGGGCCTTCCCTTCCAGCCACGCCCCCAGCGAGTTGTACTGTAGTTGCGCCTTGTTGCGCACGAGCGCGCGGTAGAGCTGGCCTCCGCTCACTCCGCCCGCCGCGGCCACAACAAACTCGCAGACCACGGCGAGGCGATCCTGATTTTCCAGCAAAGAAGTCAGCCCGGTAGACAATTCCTCGGGAAGCATCGGGAAGTTGCGCACGCCGGCGTAGACGGTAGTGGTTTCTCGCGTCGCGTACTGATCGATAGGAGTTTGTTTGGGCGCAAACGCGTCCACGTCGGCAATCCCGACCATCACCTTCACGTCGCCATTAGGCAGGCGTTCGACGACCTCAATCTGATCAAGATCACGCGAAGTGTCGTTGTCGATGGAAGACCACAGGAGCTTGCGAAGGTCGCGCACCGCTCCGGCGGCAGTGAGCTGCGGCGGGTGCGCCCGCAGCTGGGCCAGCTGCGCGGGCACCTCCGGAGGAAAATCCGGCTCGAAGCCGTGCTCGATCATGATTTGTTTCGCGGTTGCTTGCAGGTCAATATGAGAAGAGCTGGAGGCGTTCATGAACTCCCCGGAAAAGCGTATGAAGTCCACCTAGGCTAACACGGGGAGTGGTGGCATAGATTACAACGCAAACAAAGCAGTGGCCCGCGACTTGGCCGAGCGGCCCGGGTTAGCTGGCCGCGTGCAGCCGTTTGACATCTTCATTGGTGAAGTTGCGCCGCGCTGTCAGCTTATGGGTCTTCCAATAGGCCGCCGCCTCGGCGACTGTTACCCCGTGGCCGCGTACACGCAAAGCCTGGGCATCGACTAACTCCGTGACTCCGCTCTCGACGATGCTGGACGGAAGCGCAGCGATCGATGCTTCTGCCCCCTCAGGAAAACTGATCTCGACAACGCTGGGGGCGGAGGCGGCGTAGTAATTAGGGACTCCGTAGTAGATGGGGATGAGATCAGCCTGGTTCTCGAGCTGCGGATTCGTCGTAAACGGAACATCGGTCGGAACTTCGGCTGTGGCTTCGGGAAAATCGAAGCTGGCGGATTCCACCGGCGGCAACGGTGCGTTGAGTGACAATGTCGGCGTTGAGATGGAGCGAGCCAGAAGCGGCGAACCGGTAAGCAAATACTGCGGCCCGGCTGCGAAGCTGGTGTCCTGGGCGACAGCGGAGCCAATCAGAAACAGCAGAAAGCAAGGGAGAACGAGAATGCGCATGGAACCTCCGTGGCGCGCTGCCGCAATTATGGCGCAACCGGACGGGAATTTCCAGCAGTAATCACCCCGATTCCGGCTCCAGTCAAGGGTTTCAGGCAGGCTTTAGCCGAAAGGAGGCGCCGCCGCCGCTTTCTGGCGCTCGCGGTGGTTGTAGCGAAGAAGAAAATACATGTAGGTCACGACGGCGATATTGCCCAGGAAAAGCACGACACGAAGCACGGTGATTCCGCGGGAAAGCTCGCGGATTTCGAGTGGGAGAAACACTGTTCCGGAAACAAAGGCGATCCACTCCGCCCAGGCACGCTGCCGCCACAGGCCGTAGGCCTCGACCAAACGCAAGCCGCCGTAGGTGAAGGCAACGCTGGCGGCAGTCCACAGGCGCTTGTCGGTGGCGCTGTCAGCAAAATCCAGAAAAAGAAGGGCGTAGCGGCGGTCAGGATTGATGTGAAACTTAGCCAGCAGACTCTCCGCAATCAGCCATGCGTCCTTGTGAACCAGCAGCAGGGCGCACAGACCCATCGCCATGACGAACACGCCCTTGCCGAACTCGAACATCGCAACAAATCGCAGCAGCGGTTTTTGGGCACGGATCGGAAGACGCGGCACCCCGGTGAGCGGCTTGCCTCCGGGCGGGCGCAGGTTGGCTGCGGAATTCGTCAAGGCAGGGTGTCACCTCAGATCAAACTGGCGAAGATCAAGTCGCCGGGTCGAGCTATGGACTGGGAACGCGACCATTTCACTTTCTCTTCTGTCGAACCGCCGAGCGCAATTCTTCCACAATCTCATGCGACGCCCGGATCGCGGCCGCGTGCTGATTCACGTTAAAGGAAATAGCACCCACGCGGGCATGCCCACCGCCGCCGTAGCGCTCACAGATCCGGGCCAGGTTCACTTCCGGCGCTTGCGGCGCCCAGGGGTTCGATCCGACGGAAACTTTCACCCGGAAACTGCTCTTGCTCAGGCCCACACTGTAAATCGATTCCGGGTGAAGATAATAGGGAACGAATTTATTGTAGCCTTCGAGATCGTGATCGGTGATGTCGAAAAATATGGTGCCATCTTTGCATTCCGTGCGTTGCTTCAGAATTCCAATGGAAATCTCGTGGCGCCGGAGCAGCGGCGGCAGCAGCGGCGCAACGAAAGGTTCTTCGAGAATTTCAGCAAGCGGCTTCGCCGCCAGCAGCGGAATCAGGTTCGGAACAAAGCCGTGGTCGGGCGCGGACTCGATGACCATGGTCAACTTCATGGCGGGCGCTTCCATTTCGACCGCCGTTTTGGCATCCGGATAGAGCGCGCCATCGATGATGTCGGTCCAGTGGACCAGATCGGCAACCGGTGCGGGATCGAACCCGAAACGCTGTTGCGCGATCATGGCGATAAAACTGGTGCAGGACTTGAAATCGGGATCATAAAACTTGCGATTGCTTTGATCCTGCTCGAAGTGCGCGGCGTCGGCCGGAGACAAAAACGCGCTCTCGTGATGATCGAACCACCACGTGATCTTGGGCGAGCTGGAATATTTGAAGTCGACAATCGCGTTCTCGTCGCCATCAAAATGGGATTCGTCGAACAACGCTCCGGCGCGATGGACGAGACCGGAAAATGTGAACTCAGCATCTTCGCGGATGCGCTCGCGGTAGAAGCGGGAGAACAGCGCGGCCGAGGAAGCTCCGTCGAAACATTTGTCGTGGTAGAAAACCCGAACTCGCAATGAATGCCTCTCACTCAAGATTCCCGCCGGGAAAGCTGCTCCCCGGCGCTTACCTCGCTTGGGGTAAAAGCTAATAGGAATGACAGCTTGGAAGGAGAAAGTCAAGGGCGCGTGTTGCAATCTTTGTCGCGATCCTGGCGCCACACACGCCCAATTCAGGAAGTCACTACTCCAGCCCCAGCCAGAGAATACAACAGGGCGGGGCCGCAAAACGAACCGCAACTACATTGCGTTGGCCTGCTTCTCAGCAAGGTCGCCGATCACTGGCAGCTTGTACATCACGCCTTGGTTCGCCTTCATCAGGAGGATGATCCACACAATGAGGAAGCCCACGCAGAGGCCGGCCCAAAGGAGAAACGAGATCAAGTGCCCCAAGATCGGGATGAAAGCCAAGACGATGGACACAATAAACAGGCCGATCCAAAGCACGACCGCTGCCAGATGCAAAAACAGGTTCTGCCACGAATGGAAGCGGACAAACCGGTTCTTGTTGTAGGGCTCCGTCACGAGGAAAATGATCGCTGGGATGATCGTGATGTAGGCCAGCATTCCGGCCACATTGTCAGCCATTCCCGAACCGCTGGCCGCCGGCGCTGCCGGGGCGCGGCTGCTGCAAGCCGCGCAGGTGGTGGTGCCGTCGGCGATCTGAGCGCCGCATTGATTGCAAAACGCCATACCGGGTCTCCTTCAACGCTGAGTCGAAAACCACATTCTCAATTGCTTCGCTGGTGCGCCGCCCCAAAGAACGTGGCGGCAAAATAGCAGAAAGCCGCGTTCGAAGCAATCCAGAAATTTTTGGCGAGGAATGGCTTTCTACAGGTGTCGTCCGGGTATTAAATTGGCCTGCCGCTCCGCCAGTTCGCCCAGCACAGGAAGCTTGAATACTTCGCCCTGAAATGCCTTGACCACCAGCACCAGCCAGACCACGACCGCAGCCAGGATGCCGACGATCGAGACCAGCGAGACAAAGAGTGGACCAACCAACGGGACCAGAAACAGAATCGGGCTAGCCAGCTTGAGCGCGATGCCCAGCAACAGGCAGATCAGCGTGAGGAAAAGACACTGCAGACACTGGAAGCGCACGAAGCGGTTCTTACTATAAGGCACGAGCAGAAGAAATAGGGTCGCAGGAATGAAAGTGAAATACGCCAGCGCGCCCGCCAGATTCTCGGTAAGAACGCCGACCTTCGCCTGGGAGCGCTCCGAAGTTTGCATGGGGCGTCCGCAGCCAGGACAGAACGCGGCGGAGTCCGGCATTTCCGCCGAGCAGTGAGGGCAGGAAATCGGCATGGCGTTCACTCCATCCATTGTCGCGCACCTTGGCAAAACGCGCTGGTCTTCAAACCGGGCGCGGCGTTTGGCTCTTTTTGCGGCAGGTCTCGCACACGCCATAGATCTGAAACGTATGGCGGGTCGCCAGATAGTGATACTTCTGGCCGATTTCCTGCTCCAGCCGGTCGACTTCCTGGGAAAAGAATTCGACTGAGCTCCCGCACCCCGTGCAGACCATGTGGTGATGGCTGCGGCGGTTGTACTGGTGCTCGTAGCGCGCAATGCCGTCGTGGAAGGCGACTTCGCTCGCGAGCCCGCATTCCGCCAGCAGTTTCAGTGTGCGGTAAACGGTGGTGTAGCCGATGCGGAGGTCTTGTTTCTGCACCAGGCGATGCAGTTCGTCGATGGAGAGGTGGTCGCGGGTTTCAAGAAACGTTCGAAGGATGGTATCGCGTTGCGCCGTTTGCTTTAGACCCACGCGCTTGAGATGCCGATGCAGGATCTCCTGCGCTTCGCGGACCATCTCACGCGAGAGGCTGGGCTGGTCATCGATGCGTTTTTGCAGCATGGGTCGGTAAAAACGGGGCGACTGAAAAACTGGGCACCGCCGAAGGAAAACAATCTCATCCGCGGCCTCGTCAGAATATCACCGGATATCTTGAAAATGAAATTCGTTAGAATGAACTTCGTTCTTTACGAGCGAAGGCGCGACACGGCCGGCCTGGACTAGAATCCTCGAATGTTATTGTTCTTATACAGATCTGATACGCGCACACTTTCTTGATGAGCACAACCGCCAGCATCGCACCCGCCACTCGCCGCTCGCCCGCGCTCCGGATTATTTTCTGGCTGGTATGCCTCATCGTCGCGATTCTTCTGGCCATCGCGGCTTATGCGTATCTGGTCGCGCGTTCCGCCCTGCCGCAACTCGATGGGCGCTTGCAAGTGAGCGGTCTCTCCGCTCCCGTTACGGTGACGCGCGACACCCACGGCGTTCCCGCCATCGAGGCCGAGTCGCTGGAAGACTTGTTCTTCGCTCAAGGCTATGTCACGGCGCAAGACCGCCTCTGGCAAATGGACGTGATGCGCCGATTTGGAGCGGGCGAACTCTCTGAGATTCTGGGAGAAAGCACGCTGCAACTCGACCGGGAACAGCGCATTCTCGGATTGCGCGCAGCGGCGAGAAAATCCCTCGCGACCACGAACCCGCGTGATCGCAGTTACTTCGAAGCCTACGCGCGCGGAGTGAATGCCTACATCGCCACGCACGGCGAGCGCTTGCCCATCGAATTCCGGATTCTGAAATATTCCCCGAAGCCCTGGCTACCGGAAGACTCCGTGGTCATCGCTAACGGGATGGTGAAAGACCTCAACTATCACTACTTTTACGACGCACTCGACCGCGAGAAAATTCTGGCCAAGCTGGGCCCCGAGCTAACCGCCGATCTTTATGTGAATCGCTCCTGGCATGACCGTCCGCCAACCGTGATGCGCGAAGATCTGAACGACCCGCACACCAATAGCGACTCGGACGACGACGATGACGACAGCGACGACGACGGCCCCGATAACTCGGTCACGCAGCAAAGAACATCTGCGCTCGAAATGAGGGCACCGGAAGAAGCTCTGCCGGTTAACGGATCGAACGACTGGGTCGTTTCCGGCGCCCACACCACCACCGGAAAACCGCTGCTCTCCAACGATATGCATCTCGGCCATCAGATGCCCAACCTCTGGTATGAGGCACATCTGCAATCCGGAACTTTCAACGTTGCCGGCGTAACCCTGCCGGGAGTCCCTTACGTGCTCGTGGGCCACAATCAGCGCATCGCCTGGGGATTCACCAACGTCGGCCCGACGGTGACCGACGTCTACATTGAAAATTTCAACCCGCAGGGCGCCTATCAAACTCCGCAGGGCTGGATGCAGCCGGAACATCGCACTGAAGTGATTCACATCAAGGGCAAGCCCGATGTCACCATCGACGTGAAGATCACGCGCCACGGCCCCATCGTCACCGAACTGGTTCCCGGCGAGACGCGCCCCCTCGCGCTGCGCTGGACACTCTATGACGGGCTTCGGATGCCTTTTTTCGACGTGAACTCCGCGCAGAACTGGGACGATTTCCAGCGTGCATTTTCGCAACTGGACGCGCCCGGACAAAACGTGGTCTACGCAGACGTCGATGGAAACATCGGCTATCACACGACCGGCAAGGTTCCGATTCGCGCCGCCGGAGATGGCAGCCTGCCCGTGAGCGGCGCGGACAACGCCCACGAGTGGACCAGCTTCATTCCGTTCGAGAAGCTGCCGAACGTCTACAACCCCGCATCCGGAATCATCGCCACCGCCAACGGAAGAATTACGCCCGACGATTACCCGCACTCGATCAGCATGGAGTGGGAAGCTCCCTGGCGTCAGGCGCGCATTTACCACGTGCTGGAGTCGGGACGACAATTTTCGGCTGCCGACATGCTCGCCTTGCAGACTGACGTTCACTCGGAAGCCGACCTGTTCGCAGCCGAGCGTTTCGTTTACGCCGTGGACCACGCGTTGAAGCCCTCGGCACGCGCCAAACAAGCAGCCGATCTGATGAGAAATTGGGATGGCCGCATGCTGGCCTCGTCGCCGGCGCCAACCATTGCCGTAGTCTCAGCATTCAATTTGCGCCGACTTCTGCTGGAACCCAAGTTAGGAACCGCGCCCGAAGATTCGACAAGGCCGAGCCCAACGAAGCGAGATCCCCAAAAACCAGAAGCAACCCTGAGCTGGGAAACCTATTCCTGGGAGCAGCTCTCCGTCTGGCTGGAAAATATTTTGCTGCATCACCCCAAACGCTGGCTACCGGAGAAGTATCCGAATTACGAGGAACTATTGACGGCCGCGGTGGAAGCCGCGGTCAGCAGCGCAGATGCTCCAAAGGACCTGACATCCTGGCGCTGGGGCAGTTTCAACGCGGTCAAGATTCAGCATCCCGTGCTCGGAAAAATTCCACTGATCCAGCGTTGGACCGGGCCCGGCGTGCAGGAGCAATCCGGCAGCGGCTACACAGTAAAGGCAGTCACCCCCGACCACGGACCCTCCGAACGGTTCACCGCGAATCTCGCCGACCTCGACCAGTCCACGCTGAACGTCGTCACCGGTCAAGCCGGAAACTTCCTGAGCCCCTACTACATGGACCAGTGGAAAGCCTGGTACGAAGGAACCACATTCACGCTGCCGTTCAGTCCCAGAGCGGTGCAGGCCGCCAAAGCGCATAGCTTGGTGCTGGAGCCGGGAAAATAGGGCTTCGAGCTTCAGCTTTCGGTCTTCAGCGAATCTTTGACACTCGCCAGCGCGCGCGTTGGCCGTTGTGAATGTTTGGAGAACACTGCAGATGACGACGGAGGGCGTGCGGAAGATTCAATTGATCTGGCTCGCAGTTGCTGGGCTGGGTCTGTTTGCTGGGTTGTGCACCATTTTTGTTCTGGTTGTGACCGTAGCACAAGGCTGGCAGGAGCACGCACAGGCGCAATGGCCGCAGGCGACGGCGCTGGTGCAGAGCTGCGGGCTGGAGATCTACACGCATAAGCCACGAGAGGCTTACTGGATCGATTGCCGCATCAGCTATCTGGTTGGCGCCGAGGAAATCGTGACCAAGGTTCACTCGCGCAGCACCCCCGCTCCACGCAGAGTTATCTCGCAGCAGCCAGCCCTGCAGTTCGGCCTCATGCAAGTGTGGGTGGATGAGCATCCCCCGGGGACCCCGATCGCCGTGCACTACGATCCCGCGAACCACAACAGGGCTGTACTGGTTGCGACCGATATGCCGCTTGCCGGGCCGCATACGCCGGACAACTTGAAGTTGCTGAAAGTCACGGCCGGCATTTGCGCGTTGCTGCTGGCAATTGCCGGACTCACAAGATCATCCTACGGCGTGGTTGGCACGCGAGCACCATAGCGCCCATTGACCCGCCGAGGGTTCTAGCTCATTCGCGACCGACATCTCCGCACCTGCTCCTTGAACGACTAGAGAATCTGGGAGCGACCGCACAAATAGAGTCCACGAAATTGAAGCCTTCGCGGCGATCAAGGTCGTCTTACGGCAATCGACCCAGATAGCAAGGACCCTTTGTGTTCTGTACAGGAACGGTTGGTGGTGTCATCCATGCAGGAGTGTTGAAGTCAAAGAACGCCGTCATATCCATTTGCGCAGCGTCGCGTTTGGTTAGCGACGGCAATTGGAAGCGAGTTTCAATCAGTTTCAGGATGGCGGTGTTGTCCGCAACCGTGTGCGAGACATAGTGCGGCTGGGTGAAGGGCGAGATCACAATCAGAGGCACACGATAACCAGTGTGGGTGAAATTGCAGGTCGGGCCGCTGCTTTCCGTGCAGATGTCTCCCGGCAGAAGATCCTCGGGCTTGATGCCGTCCGGGCTGACGGCCGGGTGCGGCGCAACGTGATCATACAGACCACCAAATTCGTCGTAGGTCAGAATGAATGCAGAATCCTTCCAGGAAGAACTGCCCATCAACGCGTTGATCAGGGATGAGACGTAGTTCGCGCCTAGTTGAATGTTGATTTTATATTCGTGTGTATCTGAAGGGTGTTCGTCCAGGCCGGCACTCGATGCCGGTTCGATCTGCGCGACTTGCGGCAACGTCCCGTTCTGCAGGTCCGTAAAAAATTGCGAAATCGGCACCAGGCTCTGCGGATATAGGCTGGGAATGCTTTGTCCCCACTCGAAGTTTTGCACATAGCTCAAAGTTAACAAACACTGCGGCGTGGGATCTGATTCGCAGGCACTGCCCTCCGGGTTCACATAAATCTTCCAGCTGATCCCGGCATCTTGCAGTTCCTGAAAAATTGTGGTCGCGGTCAGCAGCGCTTCGTCTTCGCTGTCTGTCCCGATGGGATAAGCATAGCCATGCGAGGTAGCCGCAATCAGGTATTCGCGGTTGGAAGCAGTCCGCGCCATGATTGGGGAAAACCAGCGGTCGGAGGTAGCGAAGTCCGAGGCTAGAAAGTAGTAGTAGTTCAGGTCGGTATCGGAATAGTAGCCCATCGCGCGAATCCCGTTGGTGTCGTCGTACCGCGGTTTCATATCTCTCGCGTCATGCGCTGCGGTCCAGACGAATCCGTCCAAGGTGGCGGTCGCGGAAACAGGATCAGTCAGGTTCCAGTCCACGTGACTCTCGTTCCACGAAGGGCTCGGGTTCTCAATGCATTGCGTGATCAGCTGATAGGACGCGATTTGCGGACTTCCGCTGTCCACGGTGCAGTCATCGGGTACCGGATAGGCGGAATCGCAACCCGGATTCGTCGGCGGCGGTCCATACAGTGGAGCAAGCCCGGACACCGGATTGAACTGCGGCAGCCCATCGAAAGATCGATCGGCAAAACCGTTTGCCTTCCAGTAGGCCCGAAGCGCGCCGAAGTAGTGATCGAGGCTCCGATTCTCTTGTGCCAGAAAAACAATGTGGTTGAGAACGTTGACTGTCTGTGAGACGTTGAAGGTCGCGGTCGCTGATTCATTCGCAGCCATGGTCACGGTGCACGTACTGTTGCCCGTGCACGCCCCTGCCCAACCAGCAAAGAAGGACGACCCGTTGCTGGCAGTCGCGGTAAGCTTCACCTTTGTGCCGGAATTGAAACTGGCAGTGCAAGTCGCGCCGCAACTGATGCCCGCCGGAGTGCTCGTCACCTGTCCGCTGCCACTACCAGCCAACGTTACACTCAGCTGGAACGAACTTGTCGACGAACTTGCTTGTGGTCCAACCGCCTGAGCGCGTCCCGCCGTTGCCGTTCCGGGACCTCCAGGAAGCGTTGCGACTAAGCAGCCCGCCAAAATGAACGCGCGCCCGCAAACCATGAATTGATCTCCCTGACAAGAATGTGCCCGCCCGGAGCGCGAATTGGATGATCGCGACAGGGAGATAGGTTGTCTGGTTTTTGTCAGCTGGTTTTGTCAGCTGGTTTTTGTCAGGAAGATAGCCGCGTGTCCGACCTGGATTGTTAGCAATGATTCTTAGTCAGGTGCCGGCCGAACGTCCGGGAAAATGTCTTCTAGAAGAAGTCGATCTCTTTCAGATCAATCACGACGCCTACGATCGGAATGGTTCCCGTAGGAATGTAGTCTTCGTTTTCGAGCAGTATGTCCAAGTCCGTGTCATAGACGCGGAGATTCCCGCCTTCCGCCACATACTCCACTTGGCGATTGGTCAAGCCCGCGAAGCCGGTGACGTCTCCGTTGTCAGGAGGAATCACCACATTGCCCTCGGCGGTGTTATAGATCGCCAGGCAGCCACGCACTTCTCCAACCGGATTGTTAACGTCGCCAATCGTCGTGCAGGTGTGCGAGCCGATGAAAAGCTGGCCGTTGGCACTTAGGTCCATGCGGTCGTGGTAACCATCGGGGATGTAAAGCTCCTGGGTGTTCACCACGGTCAGGGAGGTCAGATCCACGATGTCGAGGCGTCCGCAAGTAGTTGCGGCGGTTGTGGGTCCGCCTGCGCAAGTGTTCGCTCCGGGAGTGGCCGGAGGCGGCGTCCCAGCCACATACATCATTGTACCGTTGAGGAGTGCCCAGGTAGCGCCCTCCACCGGGATGGTATTGGTTATGGCGAACGTCGCCGTATTCACCACCGCCACGCTGGCCGGCTGCGTGCCACCGCACTGCAATCCACAATTCAGGACGTAGGCGGTTGAGCCGTCGCTCGAATAAATGGCGTAGACGGGGCGGCTAAACCCCGTGACCAGGAAGCAGGCTGTACTCAAGGACCCGCTGTCGCAACCCTGGTCCACCGGGCTCACGGCAACCGCGGGAGAAAGCACGGCCATGGTGTCGCTATCATCGCTGAAGGCCAATAATTGCGTCCCCCCGGCGTTGGAGACAACCGTCTGCGCGCCCGGAACGCCGATCGTGGAAATGGTCGAAGTCGAAGCCAGATTCATCTCCACCACAGCGCCGGCGGGGGTGAGGATTCCACTCACAGAAGCCGTCGGAACCGCGGTAAACCCGAGCGTGGCGCTCTGCGTGGGGATCACCATGCTGGTGGTTGCACCCGGCAGCGTGATCGACCCGCTGATGGCCTCCGTGTAAGTATTGACGACGTCGACGTTGTTGTTGCCCGCGTCGAATACAATCACGGTCGCCCGGTTGGCGGACATAGCCATGAGTCCAGGCGAGTTTAAAGTACCAGCGCCGATCCCCGCGACTCGCGGTAGCGTGTCGTCATAGGCGTTAACGATCGTCAGGCTACCAAACGTCGACCCTGCAGTTACGCTCTGCGAAGCCAGAACGCGAGTGTCCAGGCCGCTCGGTGGATCTTTCGGCTTGGACGCCTTGCCGCAGGAGATAAGACAGATGCTGGCGACGAAAAGGACACCGGGAACAAGCACGGATTTCTTCAAACGCGAAGCTCCTAACGACATGAAAAATGGAGATTTAAATGCGAAATAGCGGATTATAGCAGACCCTTAGCCAAGGCTCTCAGGCACATAACAACGAGCCCACTGATGGTGCCGTTCAGCCCTAACTTGCTCAGTCCAACCTTCTTAGCCGGGCTTTCCCCAACCCCCGGATGCACAAACCAGCGATCATCCTGTATTCTCAAGACTATAGCTGTTATTTTCACTCATCACACTATGCCAGTTGACTTTCTTTCACGAATCAAGCAATCCCCGGTGCTCTGCGACGGGGCCATGGGGACGTTGCTCTACGCCAAAGGCATTTTTATTAACCGTTCCTATGACGAATTGAACCTCTCTCAGCCCGACCTGATCCGTGGAATTCACCACGAATATTTGCAGGCAGGCGCGGAGATCATTGAAACCAATACCTTTGGAGCCAATTCGTTTCGCCTGGCGCGGCACAGTCTGGCCGACAAAGTGCGTGAAGTGAATCTCGCCGGAGTGCACCTGGCTCGCGAGGCCGCCAAAAGCTTCGATGTGTGGGTCGCGGGTTCGGTTGGCCCGCTGGGAACCAGAATCGAACCCCTCGGCAAAACCTCGTTTGAGGAGGCCCGGGAATCGTTTCGTAGGCAGATTGAGGCGCTGGTGGAAGGCGGCGTGGATCTGCTGATCCTCGAGACGTTTGGCTATCTTGAAGAGCTGCATCAGGTTATGCTCGCGGCGCGCGATGTGAAGGCCGGACTGCCGATTGTGGCGCAGGTCACCATCGACGAAGATGGCAACTGTCTCGACGGATCGGATCCGGAAACGTTTGTTCCCAAAATCGAGGAATGGGGAGCCGACATCATCGGCTGCAACTGCAGCGTGGGGCCGGTCGCCATGCTGGATGCAATCGAGCGTGTGCGGGCGTTGACTTCCCGGCCGCTGGCCGCGCAACCGAACGCCGGCATTCCGCGCTCGGTTGAGGGTAGAAACATCTATCTGTGTTCCCCCGAATACATGGCCAGCTATGCGCGGAAGTTTGTGGCCGCCGGAGTCAAGGTGGTAGGGGGATGCTGCGGCACCACGCCGGAGCACATCCGGGTGATGAAATCGGCGCTGCGGGTAGGCGAAGCGCGGGCTAAAGCAGCTCCGCAAGTGGGAGGCGGTCACGCCGCAACCCCGTCGACGCCGGCGGTTCCTCTGGAGAAGAGATCGGCCCTGGGCGCGAAGCTGGCGCGCGGCGAGTTCGTCACCATGGTCGAGATCGTGCCTCCCAAGGGAATCGACATTCGGAAGGAAGTCGACGGGGCGAAGTTTGTGAAGTCGGTGGGCGTGGATGCGGTGAATATTCCGGACAGCCCCCGTGCCTCGGCGCGCATGAGCAACCAGGCGCTGTCGCTGCTGATTCAGCACGAAGTGGGTATTGACGCGGTTCTGCATTACACCTGCCGCGACCGCAACGTGTTGGGCATCCAGAGCGATCTTCTCGGCGCGGCCGCAGTGGGTATCAAGAACCTGATCTGCATCACTGGCGATCCGCCGAAGATGGGCAATTATCCCGATGCGACGGCTGTTTTCGATGTGGACGCGATCGGGCTGGTCAACATCGTGCACAATTTGAACCGCGGGCTGGACCTGGGCGGCAATCCGATTGGGACTGGAACGGGATTTGTGATTGGCGTGGGCGCGAACCCGGGGCTCACCGATCTCGACGAAGAGGTTCGCCGCTTTGAGTACAAGGTGGAAGCCGGAGCCGAATACGCCGTGACCCAGCCGGTGTTCGACTTGCGATTGCTGGAGAACTTCGTGCGCCGCATCGAGCATTGCCGGATTCCTGTAGTGGCGGGAATTTGGCCGCTGGTAAGCGTGCGCAATGCCGAGTTCATGAAAAACGAGCTGAGGGTCAGCGTGCCTGATGCGGTGCTGGAACGCATGGCGCGAGCACAGACGCCCGAAGCCGCGCGCGCTGAGGGCGTCGCTCTGGCTAGAGAGATGCTGCTGGCAGTGCGGCAAACCGTGCAGGGTGCACAAGTCAGCGCGCCACAGGGGCGGTACAGCTCGGCCGTGGATGTGCTGGAAGCGCTAGGCACGAACGGCGCGAAGAGTTGCCCATGAATTTTCCATCAGCCGTTATGTCAGCGCCCAGAGGCGTAGATTTCGCAATTACGGTCGCAGGCTGCATCGCAGTCGAAATGTTTTGTCTTGACAGGTTGACTCTGGCGGAGCAAAACTTCTGCTGCTCCCTAGTGGACTGATTTCTCTTAGCTCGACCGGGCTCCAGCGAAAACTCAAACTCAGAATGGGAATCCCATGCTCCCACTTCTCCTCGCATGCATTAAGAAACTCAATTGCGGGAACAAGGCCTGCGTGTTGCTTCTCCCGTGCGTGGCGACAGGGATGCTTTGTGGATGCGGCGGTGGCAGCGGCACGCCCACAACGGGCGGAGGCATTACGGTCACGGTCACTCCCAGTCTGGCATTCGCCGCCCCCGGAGGACCAGAGCAGTTCACTGTCGAAGTTTCGAACACTTCCAATACGGCAGTGACGTGGGAGGTAAACGGAGTCGCTGGAGGAACTGCCGCGACCGGGACGATCTCAAGCAGCGGCCTGTACACCGCTCCTGGCGCGGCTGGCAGCGCAACTGTCACTGGCGTCTCGCAGGCTGATAGTACGAAATCGGGGTCTGCCAACGTCACGGTTTTGGCGCCGCATCCGGTGGCTGTGCGCCCAACGACCTCTGGCATTGCCGAGTTTTACGAAGTCGCAACCGGGAACACGTTCACTCCCCGCGGCAACAATTACATCCGGCTTGCGTGGCAACAACCGCCTTCTCAGGGCTCGCCGCAGGAGTATTACCACTCGACCTTCAACGTCGGGCTCTACGATTCCACTCGCGCGGAAACTGCCCTGGCTGCCATGCAGACGAGCGGTTACAACATCGTTCGTGTATTCCTGAATGGCTGCTGCATCGGCTCGATCGGCAACCCAAACGGCCTAGGTCTCTCGACCTCCTACATGGCAAACGTGGCAGACTTTCTGGGCCGTGCGGCTAATCATGGAGTTTACGTGATTTTCACCATTGACTGGATGCCGAATCAGGGTGGGTATACTCTCCAGAACTGTGATCAGTTTGCCGACTATAACGGCCTCAATCTTTGTCCTTCCGGCGTGTCCATAACCATGACATTCTTCCAGGACTTCGTACAGGGATTGATTGATCAGGCAGCCCATCTGGAGGCGATCTTTGCCTACGAACTTCGCAACGAGTATGCTTACGCGCCAAGTTCGCCTCCACTGAGTTGGACCAGTGGCGCGGTCACGGTCGCCGACGGCCAGACCTATGACATGAGCAGTCCGGCGTCGCGGCAACAGATGATGAACAACGGGCTGATCTACTTCACAAACCAGGTTCGAGCAGCGATCATCGCTCTTGATCCAACTGCTCTCGTGAATGTTGGCTTCTTCCCGCCGCAACCCGGCGTGATCGCGGTGTATCCCATGATCGCCAATTCGACCGCGGATTTCGCGGATTTGCACGCCTACCCGAGCCCCTCGAACCTGACTCTGCCGCAGGTAGTGCAGGATTACGGCTTTGTCGGATACCAGCAGCAGAAGCCAGTGCTAATGGGGGAGTTTGGGGCCGATGAATCAGACTACCCGCTGATCTCAGATGCTTCCTCCGTGTTGCAAGGCTGGCAAATTCAATCGTGCGCCTATTCGTTTACGGGTTGGCTGCTCTGGACATGGGATACGGACGAAGCCGAGCAGCAGTCCAATTCTCCGTTTTGGTATGCGACGGCCGGCGACGGCTCGATCAATGCAGCGTTATCGCCGGCGGCGCGTCCAGATCCGTGTCAATAAACGTTGATAAGCGCCAGAGAACTGGGTGTTTTGTTAGAGGTTCTTAGCGTGCACAAATGTTCTGAACCGGTTGCCTCGTGACGCTGAAGATAGACGTGCCTCCCTACCCACCTCTGCAACGACCAGACACTACTTCAAGAAATTTTCGCATTTCGGCGAAACAACCACCCGCGGACAAGGGGTATCCTAACGGGCTGAGTGCGGAAACCCCCGTCCATGCGAGCCGCTGTTTTTCTTCTTTTCGGTGGCCTCTTCTCAGTCTCCGGATGGGGGCAAGCTGCTCCGCCCCCAGCATCTTCGTCTATACCCGCATCCATAGCGCAGAAACTCACGGTTACGGTGGCGGACGAAAATGCCGTGCCGGTCGCGTCTGCGCATATTCTGTTGCAGGCGCCGCCACCAGCAATGCCGCTGCGCTGCCTGAGCGATTTCGCCGGCCGCTGCGAGTTCCTTGATTTACCGCATGGAACTTACGAGGTTCGCGTGGAAAAGATCGGCTACTACACGATAGTGCAGTCCAATGTGCAGGTGGGCGTCGCTGCTAACCTCGACGTAACTCTCACTCATCAGCAAGAGGCGCGGGAAGTGGTGAACGTGGTGGAAACCGTGCCGGCCATCGACTCTGCGCAAATCTCGTCCAAAGAGGAACTCAGCGCCGCGGAGCTTATTGATATCCCCTACCCGGGACCGCACGACTACCGCAACGCTCTGACGTTTATCCCCGGAGTTACGCCCGATGCTTTTGGGCAGCCGCATGTGGCGGGCGCCGAGACCTACCAAACTCTCTTACTGCTGGACGGTTTCAACGTGAGTCAACCGACCAACGGAGAGCTGGTGGTGCGGACCAGTGTCGACTCATTCCGCTCCATTGCAGTGACCCCGAGCCGCGAGCCGGCCGAGTTCGGCAAGGGTTCTGGCGGAGTGCTCGGCTTGAACACGCGCATGGGCAACGACCACTTCCGGTTCCTCGCGACGGATTTCATTCCTGCGCCGCAGGACGTGAAAGGGATCTCTCTCGCCAACTGGACGCCGATCTACACCATGTCGGGGCCGATTCGCAAGGGGAAGATGTGGTTTCTCGACACGCTCGACGGCGAGTACGACAACTATGTGACCAAGCAACTGCCCGACGGCGCCGATAGCGACCACGTCTGGCGCATGGACAACCTGGTGAAGCTGCAATCGAACCTCACCAACCGCAACATCGTGACCGCCAGCTTTCTCTCGGATTACCTTCACGATGAATACGCGGGACTGTGGGCGCTCATGCCGCAGGAGACCACTCCGACTGAGGTGGAAACCGCCTACATTGGCTCGCTCAAAGATCTCTACTATTTTCGCGGCGGGGCATTGCTGGAAAGCGGATTCGGAGTGGACCAGTACAGTCTGACGCTCACTCCGCAAGGCGACGCCGGCTACATTCAGACGATACTGGCGAGCGCCGGGAATTATTACCTGCACGAGAACACTCTGGCCCGCCGAATGCAGGGTCTGGCGAATCTTTACCTGCCGCCGCATCAGTGGCACGGACGGCACGACATAAAAGCTGGCGTAGATTTGGATCGCTTGAACTACGACGCGCAGTTCCTGCGGCAGCCCATTTCATTTGTGCGGCCGTCGGCCACGCCGCAGCCCTGTCCTACCGACGTGAATGGACTCCCTATCGTGCCCGAGCCAACTTGCGCGCGCTATTCGGTGTTCTCAGGGGGTAATTACTCAACGCTCTACAATGCCGAGGCCAGCGTTTATGCCGAGGATCGATGGCTGGTGACGAATCGTCTGCTTATCGAGCCGGGCGTGCGCCTCGATTGGGATGAGATCATTCGGACGCCGCTGTTCTCGCCGCGCCTGGCGGGAACCTACATTTTCGACAACGAAAGCAATACCAAGCTGTCGGCAGGAATTGGGATTACTTACGATGCAACCAGCCTGGGATTGATCCATCAAGCTCTCGAAGGGCAGAGGGTTGATTACTTTTTCGATACGAACGGATGCCCGCAGGAAGCGAATGGCGCGAGCATTCCATGCGTAGGAGTGTCGCCTGAACCTGCGCCCGTACCGCTGCCCACAACTTTTGTCGTGAATCGAAACACGCTTGCCGCACCTCGATACCTGAACTGGAGCGTTAGCCTGGAGAAGAAACTGCCCCAAGCCATTTTCCTGAAACTGGAGTTCATCGAGAAGCGCGGCGTGCATGGCTTCGCCTACAACACGCTGAATGGCGCGGTCGACGGAAACTTCTTGCTGGGGAACGGCCGCGACGACCGTTACGACGCCTTCACGGTGAGCTTGCGTCACCGCTTCAGCCAGCACTATGAGATCTTCGGCGCTTACACTCGCTCTCGCGCGTACACGAACCAGGTGTTCGATTTCAGTTTGGATCTTCCGGTGCTGAGCCAGCAGTTAGCCGGCCCTTATCCCTGGGATACGCCCAACCGTTTCGTGGGATACGGGGTGTTGCCGTTCTTCAAGCTGCCCATCGTCCATAAACTTGACCTGGTCTACTCCGCCGAGGCGCGCACAGGGCTGCCCGTTAACGCGACCTCGGAACAGGGAACAATTTATCCGGCCGATCCTCCGGGAACTTTTCGGCTGCCGAATTACTACACCGTGAATCTGGAGTTCGAGAAGCGCATCCATCTGTTCGGACGCTATTGGGCGGTGCGCGTTGGTTTCGACAACATCACCAACCACGGCAACGCGATGCTTTCCAACGGTATTATTAATCCGCCGACCCAGCCAACCCCGACTTTCGTGGATGGCAACGGGAGGGCCCTCGACGGCCGCATTCGATACCTGGGAAAAAACTGAAGAGACGGTTTCAAGCTCGTCTCACACCGTGACGTTCAGTTCCCGATCGCCGAGCCGTTCCAGATTGAAAAAGCGGTTCGCTCCTTTCAGCCGCGTTTACAAAAATTCACTGGACAGCCCGCACGAAAAATGGGATTACAATAGCGGAGGAGCAAAACCCGTTGCCAAAGTTTGAAGAATGCCTCCAGCGACTGGAGAAAATAGTTCAGGAACTGGAAAAGGGAGAGGTTCCCCTGGAGAAATCCCTGACCCTCTTCGAAGAAGGTATGCAGCTTTCGTCTGCCTGCCGCAAAGAACTGGAACAGGCGGAAGGTAAAGTGGAGATTCTGCTGAAGAAAAACGGGAAGCTTCAGGCCGAGCCGTTCGAGCCTGAGACGGAAAGAGCGCAGGCCAGGCGCTAACGCTGCCTGGTGCGGAAATTCGTCTTGTGTTCAGCAATACCCACGTCTGTGGAGTTGGATTTTCCCCCGCCCCGCAGCCTTAGTTTGCCGTCGCGTTCGCTCTCGACGGCGGTTGATCGGGGGATATATGGGTTTGAGTGTCGTTGTTCTGCAGAAGGATCCTGCGATAGCCCAATCCCTGGCCGGTGGGTTGCGTTCTCTCTTTCATTCTGTTCATGTGGCGGGCTCCGACCACGAGCTGCGCGATCAGGTCGCGCAAAATGTCCCAGAAGTGGCGGTTCTCGATGTCGAGGCTATACGGTTTGCTGACGTCGAGAGGCTCCACCAGGATTGTCCGTCCCTGTTGATCGTCTGCACGCACCGCATTCCGGACGAAGAAATGTGGATGGCGGCTCTCGAAGCGGGAGCTGTCGACGTTTGCCCGTCCTATGATGTGGAGGCCATTCTGGCTTCGATCTTGAGGAGCGTGGCTCTGGCCCGGGGCACGGCAGCGTAGTTCGATTTTGTTTATCGTGTAGCATTGCCGTCCGAACTCGGGATTTCCTCCGCACCCACCCTTGCTATACTCACTGTTTCATGCTCAAGGAAACTCTTGAACAAGGCAGCACGGCGGTGGACGCTGCGCTGGACCGGCTCATCCCGCTAGAGACGCAGCATCCCGTCTCCATTCACAAAGCCATGCGCCACAGCGTGTTTGCCGGCGGCAAGCGCCTGCGGCCGGTGCTCTGCATGGAAGCGGGACGCATGGTGGCCGGATCTCTGCCCGCTGGGATCGAGGAACTGGGCGCGGCGCTCGAGATGCTGCACACCTACTCGCTCATCCACGACGATCTTCCCGCGCTCGACAACGACGACCTGCGGCGCGGACGGCCCACATGCCACAAGGTGTTCGGTGAGGCGATCGCGATTCTGGCTGGGGACGCGTTGCAGACGCAAGCCTATGAAGTGATGGCCCGGCTAAAGTGTCCGGCGGAAGCGCGAGTGCGTATCATCGAGGAAATCGGGCGCGGCACCGGAACGGTCGACGGCATGATCGGCGGCCAAGTGGTGGATCTCGAAGCAGAACACACGAAGCCGGACGCGGCCATGCTGGAATATATTCACGGGGCAAAAACAGCGGCATTGATCACGGCGAGCCTGGTGAGCGGAGGGCTTTATGCCGGAGCCGACGACCGGGAGGTCGCACACCTGCGCTCGTTCGGAAGGTCGATCGGCCTGGCGTTTCAGATCGTGGACGATATTCTCGACGTGACTCAAACCAGCGAGCAATTGGGAAAGACCGCAGGAAAAGATACGGCGGCCGAGAAGGCAACGTACCCCTCACTGTTTGGAGTGGAGCAGTCGGAGCGCAAGGCGGATGAATTGGTGAGTAAAGCATTTGCGGAATTGGACAGTTTCGGCGCGCGCGCTGAGACCCTGAAAGAATTGGCGCGGTTCCTGGTGGAGCGGAAGAAGTGAAGCAAAGGGCAATGTAAAGAAATGACCGTCGTTTATCCGTTGTTCGTGCTCCTTGACGATGGGACGATGATGACGATAAAGGAACCTGCGCATATCCTCTCGTATCTGGAGGGTATCGACATCGAAAACAATGAGTACCGGTTTTGGGATTCGACCGAGAAGGCAGTACGCATCAGGGTCGAGTTGATCAACGCGTATTATCTGTTCGCCCACTGGAAGGTGGTTGACGTTTTCTACTGCGAGTCGACGATGACCCTGCGCGACGCGTTCCTCTCGTATGTAGACCGAGTCAACCTGCCCCGCACTCTCGTGCAAGGGGAACCGAGCGAGATCATGGAACGCATCGAAGAAAATCGACCGAAGAAGAAAAACTGGCTCACCCGGCTATTCTGATCATGACCGACACGGCACTCGACATTTTGGCCATAGCCGCACACCGCGACGACGTAGAGCAGACCTGCGGCGGCACTCTGCTGAAAGCAGCACAGCGCGGCCAGCGCACGGGCATTCTCGATTTGACACAGGGTGAGATGGGCACGCGGGGCACTGCGGAAGACCGTGCACGCGAGGCTGACGACGCCGCCAGGATTCTCGGCGTGAGCTGGCGCCGGGCGCTCGACATTCCCGACGGGCGCGTCGAGAACACATGGGAAAACCGGCTAAAGGTCGCGCGCGTGATTCGGGAGACACAGCCGCGCGTGGTGATTTTGCCCTACTGGAAGGGCCGGCATCCGGATCACTACACGACATCAGTGCTGGGATATGAAGCTTGCTTTCTGGCGGGATTGGCGAAATTGCCTCTTAGTTCTCAGCCGTCGGCTAGCAGCCCTCCCGTTGGAGCCGTCGGACCTCGCACTTCGGACTTCGCTCCTCATCGCCCCTTCAAGATCATTTACGCGACGCTTTACTATGATGTGCGGCCTAGGTTTGTGGTGGACATCAGCGCGCAGTTTGCGGGAAAGTTTGCGTCGATCATGGCCTACAAGTCGCAGTTCAGCGATCAGGAAGCGGGCAAGGATCTGTTCCCTGCTCACGACGAGATTCACGCGCGCGTGGAAGCCATGGCGCGGCACTACGGCATGTTGGGCGGCGTCACTTATGCCGAACCATTTCTGCAAAAAGAGGTCGGGCTAGTGGAAGATTTGCTGGCGATCCCGGTGAAATCGGTTTGATGGGTCGAGAAAAACCGGGAGTGATGCACCTGCCTATTTTTTCAATGCTACGGCCACGCCGTCGCGGATAGGCAAAATCGTGGTCATGAAATCCGGCGATGCGCCGAGTTGGCGGTTGAATTCGAGAATGGCTTTTGTCTCTGCACTTTTCGGATTTTTCTCTGCGACCCTGCCGCTCCAGAGCACGTTATCGGTAATGAAGAGGCCGCCTTTGCGCAGGCGTGGTGACACCAGCCGCAGTACGCGCGGATAATCTGTCTTGTCTACGTCGTTGAAGATGATGTCGTATTCCTGTTTCTGCTCCGAGAGGTATTCCAGTGCGTCGCCGGTATGAACCGTGATGCGGCCAGCCACGCCCGCTCGATCGAAATAGCCGCGGGCGCGCTCGGCGTTCTTGGGATCGCCGTCCGTGTAAGTGACTCGTCCTTTTTCGCCCACCGCCTGCGCCCACCATATCGTCGAATAGCCAATGGCCGACCCCAGCTCAAAAACAGTGTTTGCGTTAATCATCAGCGCAAGTTGCTGCAATATGCGACCAACGGCAGGGCCGACAATGGGAACATCATGAGCGGCGGCGTAGTCTTCCATCCCGGCCAGCACCGCATCGCGCTTTGGGAGCATGGAGTAGAGATAGTCGTCGACTGGCGCGGCGGTGAAGCCGTTGTAGTGCCGCCAGTTCGGCTTGCTCGATTTCTTGGGCATTTCGACCTCGGCCTCTATGAAATTGTGACTCCGGGTTTCATCTCTAACACTTCAACGCCAGGAACCAGTTTTTGCAGCGCTCCGGGAGTTCCCGTGAGCACCGGAAAAGTTGCGAAGTGCATAGGAATTACTGTTTTAGCTTTAAGCAAATTACAGGCGTAGGCGGCCTCGCGCGGCCCCATGGTGAAATGGTCGCCGATGGGCAGCATCGCAATATCCGGGGCGTAGAGTTCCCGAATGATCGCCATATCGCCGAACACGTTGGTATCGCCGGCGTGGTAAATCTTGACGCCGTTGGAAAACTCCACGACGTAGCCGCAAGCTTCGCCGCCGTAGACCATCTCGTCGCCGTCCTGAATGCCGCAGGAGTGGTCGGCGTGAACCATGGTGACCTTAATGTCGCCAACCGTCTGCGTGCCGCCTTTGTTCATCATAGCCGTCTGCTTCACGCCTTTCTTTTCCAGCCAGCCGACCAACTCAGGGATACCGACAACCTTCGGCACGTGCTTCTTCGCGATCTCTACCGCGTCGCCAATGTGATCGCCGTGGCCATGCGTGATGAGCATGACGTCGACTTTCTTGACGTCCTTCTCGGACGCCGGACACGCGGGATTGCCCATGATCCAGGGATCAATGATGATGGTCTTGCCGGCGGGAGTCTCGATCCGAAAAGTGGCGTGGCCCAGCCACGTCAGTTTGATGCCTTTGAGAATCATGAAGCCAGCTCCTAGCTCCTAGCTAAGCAAATCGGGTGACACTATTCAGGCAACCCTCGGTTAGCACAAAAAATATCAAACGCTCCGCGAGAGTTGCTCACCTAGTTTAATATGAAACGCCTATGGCTGACCTCAAGGTGCTGATCACGAGGGATCAAATCACGAAGCGAGTGGCCGAGCTGGGCGCGGATATCACACGAGACTTCAAAGGCGAAAAAGTCATGCTGGTGGGCGTTCTGAAAGGCGCTGCAATTTTTCTGGCCGATCTTTCTCGCCAGCTCGACCTGGATGCTACCTTCGATTTCATCGGCGTCTCCAGTTACGGAAATCGACCCAGCCCCACGCAAGAATTGAAGAGCGGATGGGATTCCACCGGCGAAGTGAAGCTGACCAAGGATGTCGATCAAACCCTGAAAGACAAAAACATCATTGTCGTGGAGGACATCCTCGATACCGGGCTGACCCTCACCTATCTGAAGAAGATGCTGCTGGCGCGGCAGCCGCGGACGCTTAAGATCGCCGCTCTTCTCGATAAGCCGTCGCGACGCAAGCTTCCGTTGGAGGGAGATTACGTGGGCTTCAAGATTCCCGATGAGTTTGTGGTCGGCTACGGGCTGGATTATGCTGAACGCTACCGCAACCTGGCCGATATATGCGTGGTGCCGCGGGAATAGAGTCAAGCGAAGAAATCTCCACAGCGGCGGCGCTCGCGCACACAAGCCAGGAAATTCCAGAACGCACCGGCGTTCTCTCTGTCTCGCGAAATCCGGCTGCTATCATTGAAACTATGGGATCTGTTCTTTCCAAGCCGACGCAACATCTGCAAATTGAGCCCCTGCTGCTCGAAGTTGCGGACGTGCTCGCGACCTCGCTCGACCTGGACACAACTCTGCGGCGGATTGCAGAGGTCGTGCGCAAGGTCATTGATTACGAAATCTTCGCGATCCTGTTGCTTAATGAAAAAACGCAGGAACTGAAAATCCGTTTTCAGGTCGGATATCCGCCAGAATTCGCCGAGCGGACGCGGCTGAAAGTAGGCGAGGGCGTCACCGGAAGAGCCGCGCAATTGCGCAAGGCAGTACTCGTCGACGACGTGACCGCGGATCCGAAATACATTGCCGGGGTGCCCAACGTGCGGGCGGAACTGGCAGTGCCTCTGCTCACCAAGAACCGCGTGATTGGCGTGATTGACCTGGAAGCGCGCGAGCCCGGCTATTTCACCGAGGAGCACAGCCGCCTGCTGACCTTGGTCGCATCGCGCATGGCCGCTGGTATCGAGAACGCGCAGCTGTACACGCGCACGATCAAGCAGTCGCGTATTCTGCTGCTGCTCAACGAAATCGCCCGCGAACTCACGTCGATCCTGAATCTGGACGAACTGCTGGGCCGCATCGCAGAACTGATGCGCCGGCTCATTGATTACCAGATGTTCAGCATTCTCCTGCTGGATGCCACCGGGGAAAAATTGCAGCATCGATTCTCGCTGCGCTTCAACGAAAATATTCAGCTCAAGCACGAAATCCCGCTGGGGCGCGGCCTGGTGGGCTATGCCGCTCAGACCAAACAAGCGGTGCTGGTTCCCGATGTAACAAAAGATCCCCGCTATATCGAAGCCAATCCGGAAACGCGGTCGGAGCTCGTGGTTCCCTTGATCTATAAGGACAAGGTGATCGGGGTTCTCGATCTGGAACATACACGACGCGGCTTTTTCACCGACGATCACAGGCGCACCGTAACAACGCTGGCGGCACAGATTGCCATCGCCATTGAAAACGCGCGGCTGTACGAAGAGGTCGCCCGGCAGGAGCGGCGACTGGAGCGCGATCTGGCTCTTGCCCGGGAACTGCAGATGCGATTGCTGCCTCACGCTCGGCCCAAGCTCGGGCACCTCGACGTGGCCGCGAAGTTTGTTCCCGCGCGGGCGATCGGAGGCGACTTGTATGACTTCATCCCCTATTCCATGTCGCGCCTCGGGATTGTGATCGGCGATGTGAGCGGTAAGGGCGCGCCGGCGGCGATTTACGCCGCGTTGGTGAGTGGCATCCTGCGTTCGCACGCCCCCATCGAACCGATGCCGGCGGAGATGCTTTCTGCCGTGAACCTGTCTCTGGCCGAGCGGCGCATCGAAGCCCAATTCGTGTCGCTCATCTACGCGGTCTGGGATGACGAGAACCGCACACTGACCGTCGCCAACTCCGGCTTGCCCCGGCCCATTTACGTCCACGGCGGAAAGAACGAAGTGATCGAGGCGACCGGCCTGCCTTTGGGATTGTTCGACGAAGCCGACTACGACGAATTCAAATTTCGCATGAAGCCGGGAGATATGTTTGTCTTTTTCAGCGACGGCATGCTGGATGCGCGCAGCCGGAGTGGTGAGCTGTTTGGACGCCACCGGGTGGAGGAGATTGTTGCCAGCTGCGCAGCCAAGTCGGCGGATTGCGTTGTCGATTCCCTGTTCAAGGCCGTGGCCGAGCATTCCGCGGGCGTGGAAACTTTTGACGATCAGACTGTGGTGGCCATCAAAGTACGCGACGGCGCACATACATCGCCGAAGAAGAAATGACCGCGCGCAGCAAGGCTGAGCTCGCTTCCGCCCCCGGTTTCGGCTACGAACAGAAAAGGGGAAGTCCTTCGCCCGGAGCTCCCGAGCTGACCTTGTGCTGTGGCGAAGTTGAGCTTTCACGGCTCGCCGAACGCTATGGCACGCCACTCTACGTCTATTCCGCCGCAGTGATTCGCGAGCGACTGGCGAGTTTTCAAGCAGCGTTCCGCAGTGTGCCCCACACCATCTGTTACTCGGTGAAAGCAAACTCTAACCTCAGTATCCTGCGCCTGCTCGCAAAAGACGGATGCGGCTTCGACGTGGTTTCCGGCGGTGAACTGGAACGCGTGTTGGCGGCAGACCGCGCGTCGGCCCGAAGAGTGGTCTTCTCAGGTGTGGGGAAGACCCGTGACGAAATTGCCGCCGCCCTCAAGGCCAAGATTCTTTTATTCAACGTCGAGAGCGAATCAGAACTCCAGGTTCTTGCGGAATGCGCCGCACGATTGCGCAGTGTGGCCCGCGTTGCCCTCCGCGTAAACCCGGACGTGGCCGCCGAGACTCACCCCTACATTTCAACTGGTTTGCATGCCCACAAGTTCGGCGTACCGATTCGTGACGCCCGGCGACTCTACGCCAAGGTTGCGGAAGCAACGCATCTCAAAGCCGCCGGGGTCAGTGTTCATATCGGGTCGCAGATCACCGACGTCGCCCCGTTTGCCGAGACCATCACCCGCGTCGCGGAACTGGTCCGCGAATTGCGCATTGACGGCCATACCATCGAGTACGTTGATGCCGGTGGAGGACTAGGAATTCAGTATCAGAAACCGGCCTCCGCCCACTCGGGAGCCCAAGTTGATTTCGCGGAACAAGTTGCGGCCTACGCGCGCGCAATCATTGCTCCGTTACGCGGATTGAATGTGCGCTTATTGCTCGAACCCGGGCGCTCGATCGTAGGCCCGGCCGGCGTGCTGATTACATCAGTGATTTATCGCAAAGCGAACAGCGGCAAGCGCTTTGTGATTGTCGATGCCGCCATGAACGACTTAATTCGTCCCGCGCTCTATGGCGCGTACCACGAGATCATTCCGCTTAAATGTCCGCCCGTTACAGAAACCGAGGGGCCGCGCGAAACGGTCGACATTGTCGGGCCCGTCTGCGAAACCGGCGACTTCTTCGCGCGTGATCGCGCATTGCCCAACGTGCAAGAAGGAGACCTGCTCGCGATTTTAGACGCCGGAGCCTACGGGATGGCGCTGGCTTCGAACTACAACACGCGCCCGCGTCCACCAGAGATCCTGGTGTCAGGAAAATCCGCGAAGGTCATTCGCCGGCGGGAGAAATTTGCAGACCTGATAAGGACCGAACGCTGATCCGTTAAGAAAGGGCGCGGCATCAGCACCTGAGTAACACTTCCCTACCGCTCTCCCCATTTCAACTTAGTCCGCAGCACATGAAAAAAATCCGTATCCGTATGAAAGAGGCTGACTTTATGTTCGGATCGACTACAGCGGACACGGTCGCCATCACGCAAGTCCAGCCCCGGCTGCCCGTCGAGGCTGAGATACGCAAGCTCTTCGTCACTGCGCAGCACCAGGTCGATCTCAACCGAATCGGGCACCACCAGCGGGCGGTGCGTCAGCGAATGCGGAGATACCGGAGTAATCACAAAAGCGTTAACCGTCGGCATCAACACCGGCCCGCCCGCTGAAAGTGAATAAGCCGTAGACCCCGTAGGAGTCGCCACGATCATGCCATCCGCGCGGTAGCTGGAAACGAACACCTTGTCAATGTGGAGGTCGTAAGTGTTCAGGCGGGCCAGCGCAGTCTTGTTCAACACCGCATCGTTGAAAACCAAATAGGTACCGCGCACCTGATCTCCGCGAAGCAATTCACACTGCATCAGCGAACGCTGTTCCACCGCGGCGCGCCCCTCGCCGATTGCCTCGAGCATGGGGTACATTGAAGCCAGCGGAACTTCCGTGAGAAACCCCAGCGATCCCAGATTCACGCCGAGCAGAGGAACATCCGCAGTAGCCGTGGCCCGCGCGGCAGACAACAGCGTGCCATCCCCACCGAGGACGACCACCAGGTTCAACGGCCGCTCGGACATCTGCGCTCGCGAAACAATTTCCGGCCCCTTCGTGTACTGTGAAGTTTCCTCATCGATCACCACCCGGTAATCGTGGCCCGAAAGCCACGCCAGAAGCCCGGGTACAACCTTTGCAACTTCGGGGCGATTGGGTCTGGAGATAACAGCTGCGATTTTGGGAGATGATTGCGAGCTGGCCATGTCGAAAAGTGTGAAACAAGATTGTACAGAATCAGGGAGAGAAAGCTTTAATCCTCCGTAGTAACTAGCCTAGAAAGTTCCCCGCAGCAGAAACTCACGATTCCCTTCCGCACCCAGGATCGGAGACTCGATCACGTCGTTGCTGGAACAGCCTAGACTCACCAGGCACTGCCGAACCCTGTCCACAGCGGTGAACTGGGCGGTCTCGTCTCGCACAATCCCTCCTTTACCCACGTATTCCCTGCCCGCTTCGAACTGCGGTTTCACTAGAACTACAATCTGCCGTCCTTCGCGTTTTCCAGGATCCGGAAATGCCGCCGTTACGACCGCCGGAAGAACCAGCGTCGCCGAAATAAACGAAACATCCATCACGACGAGGTCGGCGGTTTCGTCCATGATCTCCTGAGTGAGGATCTCGCGAGTGAGGATCTCTCGGGTCAGATAACGCGCGTTGGTCTTTTCCAGCAGCCGGACCCGCGGGTCCTGGCGAATCTTGAAGTCCATCTGGCCATAGCCTGTATCGATCGCAATCACCTGGGCTGCGCCGTGTTGCAGCAGACAGTCGGTGAATCCGCCGGTCGAAGCGCCTATGTCGAAACAAACTTTCCCTTCCACAGGAATCTTCCAGTTTTCCAGCGCGCGCTCCAGCTTCAGGCCGCCGCGGCTCACGTATTTCAGATCCTCGCCCAGCAGACGAATCGACGCGTCCGCGGCAACTTGCGCGCCCGCCTTGTCGCGTTTCTGCTCGTCGACCAGCACGTTGCCAGCAAGAATGAGCGCCTGCGCGCGCTCGCGCGAGCCGGCCAGGCCACGATCCACCAGAAGTTTGTCGAGTCTGAGCTTCACCGGAGGATTGCCGTCGTGCTTCACATTCCCACCACAAGTCCGCTCGCACCCCGCGCAGTGCAAAGTGCTGAAACACAACTCCGCGAAGAAGTTACAACGATAGCAGCTGGCTTTTCCTCAGACTTTTCCACGAGGATGTTGAAAACCTCTCCATGATTCATGAAAAAGACGCGTGAACAAATGCGCGCAAAATTCGCAGCATGCAAAAGCCGCCCACGGAGGGCGGCTGTGCAGATCGGTGGTCGCCACAACTCAGCCGGCGACTTCTTCCAGCAGTTTCTGGTCGATGTCGAAGTTCGAATGAACGTTCTGCACATCGTCATGTTCTTCGAGAGCTTCCATCAACCGGATCATGGTGTTGGCGGCGGCTCCCTCCAGCTTGATGTAGGTCTGAGGAATAAAAGCCACGCTGGAAGAAACGGGCTCGATGCCGGCTTTCTTCACGGCTTCAAGAACGCCTTCAAACGCAGACGGTTCGGTCAGGATCTCCCAGTTGTCGCCGTCATCATTTAAGTCTTCGCCGCCGGCCTCGAGGACAATATTCATCAGGTCGTCCTCCTTCGCGGCAGCCTTCGGAATGATGATGTCGCCTTTTTTGTGAAACATCCAGGAAACCGCGCCCGCTTCGGCCATGTTGCCGCCGTTTTTTCCGAAAGCGTGGCGAATTTCGCTCACCGTCCGATTGCGATTGTCCGTATTGATGTCCAGCAGAACCGCGACTCCGCCAGGGCCATAGCCCTCAAGAGAAAACTCTTCGTAGGTTGCGCCGGGCAGTTCGCCCGTGCCACGCTGAATGGCCCGCTTGATGTTGTCGGCGGGCATGTTCTCCGCCTTGGCCGCAACAATGGCGCCGCGCAGGCGCGGGTTGGAATCCGGGTCGCCTCCGCCGTTCTTCGCGGCAATGCTGATTTCCTTGATCAGACGGGTAAAAATCTTACCGCGCTTGGCATCCAGCGCGCCCTTCTTGTGCTTGATTGTGGCCCACTTTGAATGGCCAGACATGGCGAGACCTCGCGTTTAATGATCTGTAGTCGTTAATAATCCGTGCTTAATGTGTCCAAGAGTGGCGCAGGATTCGCCCGAAAAGATCACAGGATTACCTCGATATTCATGCAGGCGAACAGAGATTATAGCACGATGCCTGGGCTTGCCAGCATTGGTTTCGTGCGGCATGGGTTACGGTCCACCGATCACAGACCCCTGACCACTGCTTTTCTAACGCGGAGCCAGCGCCCCCACCATGGATTGAAAAATCTTGACCCCATCGGTGCACCCCAGCTCCGGTTCCGCCGACCGCTCCGGATGCGGCATCATGCCCACCACATTGCCCGCGGCGCTGCAGATACCCGCGATATTGTCCAGCGATCCATTAGGATTGGCCGCGGGCGTGATCTCGCCGTCAGGGCTGGAATACCGAAAAACAATGCGATTATCGCGGCGCAGTTCGTCCAGAGTGTCCGGATCGCAGAAATAGTTCCCTTCCATGTGGCCGATCGGAATGGTCAGCACCTCGCCCTTGCGGCAGGCGTTAGTGAATGGCGTGTCCACATTCTCCACTCGCACCTGCACCGGCTTGCACACGTATTTCAGCCCCACGTTGCGCAACAGCGCTCCTGGCAGAAGTCCCGCTTCGCACAGGATCTGGAACCCGTTGCAGATGCCCAGCACCAACCCGCCGCCATCAGCAAATTTGCGAACCGAATCCATCACCGGAGAAAACTTGGCGATCGCACCGGTGCGCAGATAATCGCCATAGGCGAATCCCCCGGGAACAATCACCGCATCGCAGTTCTCCAGATCGTGCGACTCGTGCCACAGAAACGTCGCCGGCTCTTTGCAGACATGCCGAATCGTCCAGTAGGCATCGTGATCGCAGTTAGAACCGGGAAAAATGATGACGCCAAATTTCATGCGCGCCCCTCACGGGTAGATTTTTTCTTAGTCTAGCACGGGGTCCTGAGCGACTCGAGAGGTTCAGCGAGCGGGAGCATCCTGGCTCGGTTGTGTGGCAGCGCCTTGAGATGCGTTCGGTGGAAGCGGCACAGCCGGAATCGGGGCGTCCGGAGCCGGAGGCGTCGCGTCTCCAGCCGCCGCACCCTGTTCGGAAATCCTCTGTTGCGCAACGTTGTGCTGAGGAGGGTAGCCCTTGGCCTGCACGATGGCCCAATGCCATTCCTGGTCGGGACCAATCTCCACATTCAGCGGCGCCGCGAACACAGTCACTCCAAACGGCGGAGCAGCGGCCCTCATGCGGTACAGAACAGCGGTGTCGGGACGCTTCGCGGATCGATCGTCCCCGCGATTGTCAGCGGGAAGGTCCGAGCGATTTCCCGGTTCCTGGAGAGGCTCAATGGCAGCCGCCGGAATCGCCTTCGCCAAGCCGTCATTCCCAGCGCGATCGCGGCCGGTCTGATCGCGACTGGGTCGATCGCGCCTGGGTTGATCGCGCAAAGCCGCCTCTGGAAAATCCGTGCGCTTTACCACCGTCAGAGCCACAGCCACTTCGCTCACATGCCACTCCGTGCCGTTGAAAACCGAAACTTCCAGCGAGTCTCCGCGAATCGCCGCCGGACCGCTCAGCTTAAGCAATTGATCCGCAGGCAATTCCATTTGCACGTAAGAGCTCGCCAGCAACGATTTGACGTTGGCGCTGAAAGAAAGGCTGCAGGTAACGTCCGGTGCCGAAACCTGGAACGCCTTCCCCGGCCCATCGATCGAATACATCAAGGAACTTCGCGAAGGCCGCCGGCTGTCCACATCGTCCATCACGTTCGACAGATTGTCGTTGTCGATGATTTCCTGTTGTGACGGAGGAAACTGCTTCCGGAAATTACGGGCAACGTCGCCCGGCGGCGTATCGTTATCGTCCAGTTCCTGAGCGGCCAGCACAGCAGGCGTCAGCAGCGACAACCCAACCGCGAGGCTGGCCAGCATCCGATTTGTGCGAGTCCACAACACTGAAATTCGAAACCCTGCAATCGACGTTCTAAACGGAGCCTGCAAGCCATTCCACCGCGAGACGGCGCCCTCGGGCTCACACGTCGCGGAGGAGAACATCCATCCCAGAACAGGGGATCATTCCCCGGCAAGAAGCCCTTCAGCAGATTGTAGTAAGAAATAGAAACAGGCGGGATGTTGCAGCAAACCTTGGTAACCAGCCCATGGTAACGAGCCGATTTAAGTCAAAAATCGTGGTGGGCGCGCCAGACGAAATGGAGGCGCAACGGGTGCGCGCCCAACCCACGACTGCCGATTACAAAAGACCCCGAAATCTACAAAAGGCCCGACGACCGAAACCGCGAAACCGGGTCCGCTACCGGCAATGCCGAACGCCGGAAGATCCAGCGCGCCACCGCAAATCCCACCGCCGCATAGCACAAATGCATGATCCGCATACTCACCCCCAAATCCAATCGGCTGGTTCCGTGAGGGAGGAACATCACACTCTATCGGCACAATAACAACGCTTCCGCAGCCGAACAAGGCACATCCGTGCCATCGAAATAGCACGGAAGTAATAGGGGTAATGCGGGACAAGTTGCGCCGCGATAGCGCACTCATTCAAGGATGTGGGAAGCACTCAGCTTCGGGGAGAGCACGGCTTCACAGGCTGCGGAAAGAATCACAACTACATGCAGCACCGTGGAAGAGCGGCGCTTCAGCGCCGCGTAACGCCCCAAGACTCAGGGCGGGCTTCAGCCCCTGTGTTTACATTTTGTTTCTACGGCGTTCGACGCGCTTCAGTGCGCCTCAGCTCCCTCCGCATTCACGGTGCGTCCAGCAGGCGGAACTACCACAGTCGACAAACTCCCTTCCGAGGTCAGCTTCTGAAACGCCGCCAGTTCCCCGTGTTCCAGACTTTCCCATGAAGCGAGCACGTCCGCCGTCTCATGGTTGAGCTTCTCGAATTGCTTTTGTTCGGCCTCGGTAGGAGCCGAATCCGCGGTGCCAACATCCATCGCCAGAAACGCCAGCCTCGCATCCAGCTGCGGAGCGTACGCCAGCGAATCTTCATTCGCACTAATGGTCAGGTTGATCAGCTGATCGCGCAGCGCCACCAGCTTCTTCTCCAGATCATCCGCCGAAGCCGCAATCTTCCCGCTCGCGTTTTCCGGCAAACGCCTCCGCAGTCCGGCGAGCTGCGCGCGCACATCCTGAATCTGGTTGACCGTGTCATAAACCTTGTTCAGGTTCTCTCGAATCCCCAGCAGCACGCTGACTTGTTGTTCCAGATCAGCCTGGCTAACGTTGACCCGCGGATCAAGCTTCACTTCCAGCGGCGCGGTCTGGCTCTGCCCGCCGGCCGTCAGGCGAACCTGATAGTGACCGGGCGCGGCCACCGGTCCGTGCGCCCCGCCGCCATATTCCCAAAGATAATATCCAGGAACCTGATGAGCTTCGTCGTAGCGCAGATCCCACACGAACCGGTTCAGCCCAGCTTCCACTTTAAGTTCTTTCTCCGGTTTTTTCTCGTCCGGATCAAGCGGTTCTTCCAGCGGCGCGACTTCCGCGCTCGAATACTTGCGGATCACCTTGCCCGAACCATCAAGGATTTCAAGCCTGATCGGGCTTTTCGATTCCGCTTGGGGCTTAGGCGCGTCCTTGACCCAGTAATAAATCACCGCCCCCGCCGGCGGATTCTGCCCGGTTTTTTTCGAGGGATGCCGCTCGCCACCCGCCCCCGCCTGCATGCGATACGCTATAGCTGGCGGATATAGAAACACATCCTTCTCCGCGATCTTGTCCTCATATTGCCGCAACGGCGTAACGTCATCGAGAATCCAGAACGCCCGCCCGTGGGTCGCCACGATCAAGTCATTGTCTTTCACGATCAAATCATGAACCGGCGCAGTCGGAAGATTCAGCTTCAGCGCGCGCCAGTGCGCTCCATCGTCGAACGAAACATAAACGCCTGTTTCTGTCCCGGCGTAGAGCAGGCCGCGTTTCTTCGGATCTTCGCGAACCGCCCGCACGAACGTGGTATCCGGAATCCCGTTGGTGATCTTCGTCCACGTCTTGCCGTAGTCCGAAGTCTTGTAAATGTAGGGACGCAGTTCGTCGTTCTGGTGACGATCCACCGCCGCGTAAGCCACGCCCGCATCATGTGGCGAAGGATCGATCTGGCTGATCCGGCTCCACTCCGGCATCTCCTTGGGCGTAACATTCGTCCATGTTTTGCCCGCATCGCGCGTAAGCTGGATCAGCCCATCATCGGTGCCAACCCAGATCAGCCCCGCCGTAAGCGGCGATTCCGAAATCACGAAAACCGTGTCGTAATATTCGGTGCCGGTGTCGTCGATCGTGATTCCACCGGAAGGCTGCTGTTTCGTTTTGTCATTGCGCGTCAGATCCGGACTGATCGCCTGCCAGTGCACCCCACCATCGGTGGTCTTAAACACTCGTTCCCCACCGTGGTAAAGCGTGTTGGGATCGTGCGGCGAAATCACCACCGGCGCAGTCCACTGAAAACGATGTTCCAGCCCGGCCGCGCCTCTTCCGTCAGAAAGCTCAGGCAGCTCGGTAATCGATTTGATCTGCCCGGTGTGCTTGTCGAAGCGCGTAATGTTGCCCTGATAATCCGCAGCGTAAACCACGTTGGGATCAGGCGGATACGGCGCGATGTACCCCGCCTCCCCGCCCCCCACGTCGTACCAATCGGAACGGTCGATTGACCCGGAATCGCTGCGGCTGGCGATGGCCACGGTGCCGGCGTCCTGCTGCGCTCCGTACACGCGATATGGCACGGCAGAGTCGGTGATCACGTGATAAAACTGCGCGGTCGGCTGGTTATCCTGCGGCGTCCAATTTTTGCCGCCATCCAATGTAACCGTCACCCCTCCGTCGTTCGACGCAATCATGCGCCGCGAATCTCGCGGATCAATCCACAGCCCGTGGTTGTCTCCGTGTGGAACCTTGACCTTGTTGAACAAGTGACCGCCATCGGTCGACTTGTAGGAATCCACGTTCATGATGTACAGCACATTCTCATCCCGCGGATCGGCAATCACGTGCATGTAATACCAGGGCCGCTGCCACAAGCTATGGCTCGGGTTCACCTGCTCCCAGGTTTCACCCGCATCATCGGAGCGGTAAAGTCCGCCATCCGGATTGTGCGCCTCAATCAACGCATAGACTCGCTCGGAGTTGGCCCCGACCGCGATGCCGATCTTTCCGTAAGGACCTTTGGGAAGCCCATGCTCTTCGAGATGCTTCCAGGTCGTGCCCCCATCGACGGAGCGATAGATTCCGCTGCCCGGGCCGCCGCTGGTCAGATTCCACGAAGATCGGCGCGCCTGCCAAAGCGCTGCAAACAGAATGTTGGGATTATGCGGGTCGAAAGCAATGTCCACGGCGCCGGTGTTTTCGTCCTTGTACAGAACCTTGTCCCAGGTCTTGCCGCCGTCAGTCGTGCGGAAAACGCCGCGCTCCGGGTTCGGTCCAAAGGGATGACCCAGTGCCGCGACAAAAACAATGTCAGGATTCGAAGGATTAATAATCACCTTGCCGATGGCCCGCGAATCCCGCAGTCCCACGTTCTTCCAAGTCTTGCCCCCGTCCAGCGTTTTGTAAACGCCGTCGCCGTGAGAAATGTCTCCGCGTATGCAAGCCTCGCCGGTTCCCACATAGACCACGTTGGGATTTGAATTCGCAACCGCCAGACTCCCGATGGAAGAAGTTCCCTCTTTGTCAAAAACCGGAGACCAGGTCATGGCGCCGTCAGTCGACTTCCAAACCCCGCCGCCAGTCGAGCCGAAATAATAAGTAGTCAGGTCGCCGGGAATTCCCGCCGCCGTCAGCGAACGCCCGCCCCGAAACGGACCGATCAGCCGATACTTCATCCCCTTGAAAGGCTTTTCCTCAGGATTGGTCGAGTCAACACTGGAATCGCCGGAGTTCTGGTCCGCAGCGGCGGCCGTCGCCGGCTTCGTCTCGTTCGCTTTCCGGTCGACCCTGGTTTGCGCGAAACCGGTGAGGGCAAACAACAGTGTAAACGCGCAGAAATAAACTCCGTTCCTTCCGGTAATCCCCCACTTCCTCCCGTAACCCATGTTTCGATCCGCCATTTTGAAGTACCCCCCGGGAACCCAAGTGTGCAGCCCACATCTCAATTTGATCTGTCACTCCGGTTAGTCTGTCATCCTGAGCGAAGCGAAGGACCCCATGCAAGCCCGCATTACCACCGGCCTCTTGGGCAGTTTCTGCCGAACGCCGCCGGCGATTTTAGATTGCAGATTTGAGGTTTAAGATTTTCAATCGGCAATCTCAAATCTACAATCTGAAATGTCCTTCCGGCTTGTTATCATCGCGCGCCCTCACTTCTTCAGCAACAATTTCTTCGCGGCAGCCAGCTCCTGCCGCTTAGCCCCGTCCACTTTCGGATAAGTAAGCTTGAGCCCTTCCAGCGTCTCCACCAGCACAGCCGACACCACCAGCCGCGTAAACCATTTATTATCCGCCGGCACCACATACCAGGGCGCGTGCTCGGTAGCCGTATTTGCGATCATGTCTTCGTAGGCCTTCTGGTAATCGTCCCAGTACGCTCGCTCGTGAATGTCGGCCGCCGAGAACTTCCAGTTCTTCTCCGGTTCCTCGAGCCGCTTCAGGAATCGCACCTTTTGTTCCTTCTTCGACAGGTTCAGAAAGAATTTACGGATCACCGTTCCACTGCGCGCCATGTGCTGCTCGAAATGCCGGATGTCTTCGTAACGCTCTTCCCAAATATTCTTCGTCACCAGCGAAGGCGGAGTCCTCTGGTTTTTCAATATCGCGGAATGAACCCGCACCACCAACACTTCTTCGTAATACGACCGGTTGAAAATTCCCAGGTGCCCGCGTTCTGGCAGTCGAAAAGTGGTTCGCCACAGAAAATCGTGCTGCAATTCCGGATCAGAGGGCGCCTTGAACGAAAATACCTGGCATCCTTGCGGATTCAACCCGGTCATCACATGCTTGATGATGCCGTCCTTCCCCGCCGCGTCCATGGCCTGAAAAATCAACAGCACGGCCCACTGATTCTGCGCGTAAAGCATGTCCTGCAACTCCGCAGTGCGCGCAATTCCCTCCTGCAGAGCTTGGTCGGCATGCTCTTTAGCCTTATGCCCGCCGCAGTCGGCAGGGTCGAAGTCCTTCAATCGAAAGTGTTTCCCGCTGTCGACGCGATAAGCCTTTGCCAGTTTGCCAGTTTTCATCGTGAGCTTATTTCCTTAAGAGACCCTCCACCAACCGCCCCCGAGACCTACGATTTGTCATCCAGAGCGAAGCGAAGAGCCTGCCCCGAGCGAAGCCGAGGGGATCCCTACCGCCACCACCGGCTTCTGGTGGAGTCACTACTAGGCCGCACGCCTATTCCTGAGTAAACACCTTTCCAAAATCATGCACCCACCGGCTTCTCGCTGACAAATGGCAGCTTCGCCTGCTGCCAGGCGTCAAAGCCCCCGGACACGTTGCTGACACTCTTGAAGCCCGCCCGCAGCAAAAGACTACATGCAATCGCGCTGCGATAGCCACTCTTGCAATGGACCGCGATGGGTGCATCGTGATCAATCTCCGGAGTCGACACTTTGAAATGATCCAGCGGCCACCACGCCGCGCCTTCAACGTGCCCCCCTTCCCACTCCGGCTCGCGGCGGACATCGAGCACCTGCACGCGATGCTGGCTCAACTGTTTACTGAGTTCAGCCGGAGAAATCTGGGTTAACGTTGCCAGCGGAAATCCCGCAGCCTTCCAGGCAATTACGCCACCGTCCAAACACCCATCCAATTCCTCAATGCCTACTCGCGCCAGCCGAACCCGCGCCTCCGCCAGTTGCTCCTCCGATTCGGCGATAAGCACAGGATGCGCCTTCAGGCCCAGCACCGTCCCCGCCCACGTGGCAAACTGGCCGGAGAGTGCAATGTTCACCGAACCCGGCACGTGGCCGGCGGCGAACTCCTCGCCCGCGCGCACATCCAGCGCGATTTCACCGTCGCGCAGCATGCGATCGAGCTCCGCCGGCGCCAGGCGACGAAGTTCAGGTAAATCCGAGAGTGCCGTGGCCCCGGTCCGATTGATTTCGGCGTCCTGCAAGAAATATTCCGGACGCACCGGAAGATGCTCGGTCAGCTGAGTAATGAACTCGTCTTTGCTGCGAATCTGCAGCGCGTAGTTGGTCAACCGTTCCGTGCCCATCGTCGACGAGCGCTCGGCGCGCATGTTCCGCCCACAGAGCGAGCCGGCTCCATGCGCGGGATAGACCAGCACGTCGTCGGCGAGAGGCATCAGCTTGTCGTGCAGACTGTCGTACAGCATTCCCGCCAACTGCGCCGGAGTGTATTCGCGGGACAAGTCAGGACGACCCACATCTCCCAAAAACAAAGTGTCCCCGGTCAACACGGCCCAGGCATCAGGAGACTTTTCCAGGTCAACAATTACCAGGCAAATGCTTTCAGGCGTATGCCCCGGGGTCTCAAGCACGCGGACGCGGAGATCTCCCACCACCAGCTCAAAACCTTCGCCCACGGGCACATGGGGAAACTGGGCCGCGGCGTGGGCTCCGATATAGATCGTGGCGCCGGTTCGAGCCGCAAGCTCTCTATGTCCGGAGACAAAATCCGCGTGCAGATGAGTTTCGAAAATGTGGCGGATCTTGACGCTCTGCGCGTCCGCGGCCTTGAGGTAAAGATCAACGTCCCGCTGCGGATCGACCACCACCGCCTCGCCCCCGGACGCCAGCAGATAGGAAGCGTGCGCGAGACACCCCAGATAAAACTGTTCGAAGTACATAGTCTTGGCCCGCACTGAAAGAAGATACTAGAAGAAGTCGCGCCACAATGCCACACGGCAAGAGCCATGTGGCAAGAGCCATGTGGCAAGAACCACTTGGCAAGAGCCATGTGGCAAGAACCATGTGGCGACGGGCGCCTCGCCCGTCCAAGCCTGGGCGAAGCCCGGCGCCCCCGGTCCGTGAAGCAGGAGTCCGTCAAGCCGGAGCCCGTTCGCTGAAGCCCGAAGCCCAGCCCGTGCCGGCCGTCGAGGTTTATGAGATATCCACTAATCAGGCAACGGCGCAAGGAATTCAAGGCCAAAGCAGAAGCCGCTTTTCGAACGGACGATGGCGGTCATGTGAGAGCGGGAGGGTGTATCGAATTCCACTTCGAGCAGGTCGCCCGGGCTCAGCAGAATGCCCGCATAAAGAACCATGCCGCCCTCGCTCAGCTCAGTTCCACGGCCCGGAACCACGGTAGTGGAAAATCCCTTGGCAGTGACCACTTTGACCGGCAAATCGACGGGAACACGAGGCCAGCGGCGCGTCTTGTGGGGGACAAGCATTCTGCCGATCATCCTCTCATCCCCTCGCGCTATCAAATTACCGAGGTACAAGCGAACGCCTGTTCAACAGTACAGTGGGTGAGGCCAGCAATTTCCCGGCGATGCCGGCGCTTAAAATGCTGGCAGAAGACCGAAAAGACGCAGGGCAGTGGAAAAGTGCCGCCAGTATGCGCTGGCCATGAACTCCGGCTTTGGGAAAATACGGCCACAAAAAAACTGGAAATGCGGAGACATGCCGAAGGGGCTCGGACGCATCTAATGTAGACTTGTGGTACCGGCGGCATACTGGCCAGCAAAAGAGGGATATGAAAAAAGCCCGCTCCCGCGGTGTGCTTGTGCTCCGGCTGCTCCTGCTGTCTTCCTGTCTTTTCTTGATCCACACCGCGTTCTTTGTGAACCGCACCACCGCACAGCCCCGGCCTGCAAATGAATCTGTGTCCTCGGTGAAAGACCCTCCCTTGCCAGTGCAGGTGGTGGTGGAGAATCTCCAGACGAAAAATGCGCAGCGGGCGGCCGCACTCACTCGATTTGAAGGGACGCGGGTTTACCGCGTGCAGTACCGCGGATTCCCCAGCGATCGCGACGCCGAGATGGTGGTGCATGTGATTTTTCATGCGCCGAGTTCCAAGGAATTCACCGTAGTGTCGCAAACCGGGTCCAAATTTATAGGCGACCGCATTTTCAAGAAGCTGCTCGAAGGCGAGCAGGAAGCTGCGGACGAAGAAAACCGGCGGCGCAGTGCGCTGAGTACGGAGAATTACGATTTCACGATGGCAGGGTACGAAGACTCACCCGAGGGCGGCCGATATGTCCTCGACCTGTTGCCCAAGACCAAGAACAAGTTTCTGTATCGCGGCAAAATCTGGGTCGATGCCAAGGATTTTGCCGTGGTGCGGATTGAAGCAGAACCGGCGAAGAATCCGTCATTCTGGATCAAGAAAACGGATGTCAGTCACAAGTACGTCAAGGTGGACGATTTCTGGCTGCCCGCCGAAAACCACAGCGAGAGCGTGATTCGACTCGGCGGGAAAGCCACCCTTTCGATCGAGTATCGCGACTACAAGATCGTCGAGGCAACGCCCCTCAACCAACCCGTGCACGCGCAAACCATGGCCACCGCCAAGTCGCACTGAGAAACGTGGAGAGTGGGTTTGTGTGGAGCGGGGACTCTTGCCCGCTTGCTTGCAGCTCCCCAAAACCAGACGGCAAGCTTGCCCTGCGCGAAGCCGAAGGCAGTGCCCGCTCCACACAATCAACTTGGTAATTATTTCCGTCCCTTGCACTTAGCCTTGTCACGCCCCGATTCCAGCCGTTGACAGCAAAGAAGTTACGATGAGCCCAGCGAGTGGCAACCAGCTTGCTCGCTTCCGCAACACACTATAGCGCCTTTTGTTTCTGTTTTCGTTCGACGCCCTCCCGCGCCGTTGGTGGGATGGTCACTCGTAGTGAATCCCGATTATGTTGCGGCGTATTTTTGCGCGGCGATTTTGCACGTGATCCCGGAGGCGGCATGCGACTCCTGAGTGCTCGGCTGATTGTCTCGCTCATACTCGGCGTAACCCTGGTTTCTCTCCTGTCTTCTTACATCGAGGTGCGCGGGGAACAGCGCAGGCTGCGCAGGGACCTGCAGCGACGAACTGAAGTCCTCGGCGAAAGCCTGGCCGGCAATGTCGAGCCATATCTGCAGCGCCAGTCGCCACGGGAACTGGAACGCATCGTGGAGCGCTTCAGCCATCGCGAACAATTGGCCGGCGTCGCCGTTTACAACAATCAGTCGGAATCAATCGCCTTATCTTCGGATCTGCCGAAGCAGCTCACCACTCGGCCCTCCGCCGTAGCGTTAGCCATCCGGCAAGACAAGGTGCAGTCGCAGTTTCTCCAGCAGGATGGCGCTTCGCTTTACATCTACGCAGTCCCCCTGCATCAGCATGACGAAGTCGCCGGTAGCCTGGTGATGATTCAGGATGCCAGCTACATCGATCAGCAAACCGCGCACATGTGGCGTGGAAGTTTTCTGCGGGTGCTGGTGCAGGTTCTGCTCATCGCGTTGATCACGCTGCTGATCGTTCGGTGGAGCATTGCCGGGCCGATTGCCCGCGCAGCACAATGGATGCGCGCGCTGCGCACCGGACGATTTGTGGGACCTCGGGCGGAGTTTCCTGACCTGGATTTATTGCGGCCGCTGGCCCATGAAGTGACTACACTTGCCGAAAGCCTAAGCGCGGCGCGCACCGCGGCGGAAAAAGAAGCGCAACTGCGCGAAGCTGCGGAATCGGTGTGGACCGCCGACCGGCTCTCTGTGCATATACGCAGCCGGCTCAACGAAAGCCGTCTGTTCGTGGTTTCAAACCGCGAGCCTTACAGCCACGTGCACCAGGGCAGGTCCGTGCAGGCGATTGTGCCGGCTAGTGGTCTGGTCACGGCGCTCGAACCAGTGCTGCGCGCGTGCGACGGAACCTGGGTCGCACACGGCAGCGGTGATGCGGATCGCGAAACCGTCGACCGCTTTGATCGTCTGCGCGTTCCCCCGGAGGATCCGAAATATACATTGCGGCGAGTATGGCTTACCAAGGAAGAGGAGCAAGGCTATTACTACGGTTTCTCTAACGAGGGACTGTGGCCGCTCTGCCACATCGCGCATACCCGGCCGCTGTTTCGTACTTCGGATTGGGAACATTACCGTAGCGCAAACGAAAAGTTTGCCGAAGCTGTGCTGAAGGAAATGAAAGGAGTGGAGCAGCCCGTGCTGCTGGCGCAGGATTACCATTTCGCGCTGTTGCCGCGCATGGTGAAGAAGGAGCGTCCGGACGCGCGCATTGCGATCTTCTGGCACATTCCCTGGCCCATGCCGGAGGCCTTTGGCATTTGTCCGTGGCAGCGCGAGTTGCTGGATGGCCTGCTGGGCGCGGATTTGATCGGGTTCCACATTCAGTCGCATTGCACTAACTTTCTGCAATCCGTGGATCGCGCGCTGGAGTCGCGCATCGATTGGGAACACTTCACGGTGAATCGCGAGGATCATCGCACCGCCGTGAAACCGTTCCCCATTAGCGTTGATTTCACCGAGGCAGCGGCTGACTCACCGGAGCAGGAGTCTGCTTACTCCGACCGCGTCGCTTTGTTTCGCGAACTCGGCGTCGAAGGATTATTTCTCGGCGTGGGCGTGGATCGGGTCGATTACACAAAAGGAATTCTGGAGCGCTTTCTTGCCATCGAGCGGCTGATGGAGAAACATCCCGTGTACCGCGAAAAATTCGTGTTTGTGCAGATTGGCGCGCCCAGCCGCACTCACATCAAGCGCTACCACGACCTGCTGGCGGAAGTGGAAGCTGAAGCGGAGCGGATCAACTGGCGCTTTCAGACCGGGAAGTGGAAACCGATTGTGTTTCTCAAGCGGCAGCACAGTCACAAGGAAATCGATCGCTACTACCGGACGGCCGACTTGTGCCTGGTCACTTCTCTTCACGACGGAATGAATCTGGTGGCGAAAGAGTTTGTGGCCGCGCGCCATGATGAGCAAGGGGTTCTCATCCTGAGCCGGTTTACGGGCGCGGCGCGCGAGCTGCGCGATGCGGTGCTGGTGAATCCTTATGACATTGAGCAGACGGCGGAGGCGATTCGGTTGTCGCTGGAGATGGAGCCCGAAGAGCGGACCGCGCGCATGCAGCGCCTGCGCAAAGTGGTGAAGGAACAGAACATTTATCGCTGGGCGGGAAACTTGATTGGCGAGTTGTGCGAGGTACGTCTCGATGTTCCCGACGAAATGAAGGGTATATCGCGGGCGTCGGTGGTATGAAAACGGTTCAACGTAATCGGGAACCGGTGGATTTCGAGCACGAGGCGAGCCGCGCTCGCCGGACCCTTCGGCTTCGCTCAGGGCCAGCTCGCGAGAGTGCCCGTCCCCACACAAACCTGGTCGCTTCAGGAAATGCCTGATGCGGAGATTTGTGAGCCGGCAGACGCTCGCGGAGGGCGAGTCTGACCATGGGTCCGTGAGGCAGATTGAAGGCCCCGGCGTGGGAGATAAATCGTTTTAGCGTCGAGATATAACTAGCTTGGTTTCAATGTGATACAAGGAATTTATTCCACAGAACTTGAGGCTAGCAACCACTTTGCATTCATCAAGTTGCCGCCGGCTGCACCAATCATGGTGCGCCGCCCTGAGGCGTGATTCCAAACATTCCTGCACGATCTTTCCTCGCGGGTAAAGCGCCGCAACTATTCGGTAGTGCGTCAGTTGAGACTCAGGCAATCCAAAACATGCGATGGCGTTTGGTGTGCCGTCCCCACTTCTCGCAAAGGACGCGAGAAATGGGGCACCCAGATTAAAGCTAAGTCTTAGTTTGTCGCCGAGGCATTACCAACTATTCTGACGTCACCGCTTTCAGATAGCGGTAATAAAAATCTACTCCCTTGTAGTAAGACTCAATGCCCAATCTTTCATCGCGGCCGTGAGCGCGAATGTCGTCGCGGTCAATTGCGGTGCCCGCGATTCCGTAGGTGGGGATGCCTGCACCCATCGTATAGACGCCGTCGGAGGCGCCGGTGGCCATGTCAGGAATCACCGGCGTGCCCGGCCACATCTCAGAAGTAATTTTCTCCAGCGGCCCGAATACGCCGCGGCTGAGCGGCGGAGGCGGAAGGCTCTTGCGGTCGGAAGCCCCATCGGAAATGTCGCCAAGGCTGCCGACGTAGCGCACAGTAATTTGCGGATCGGCAAATACTTTAATCAGCTGCTGCCGAACTTCTTCCGCGGAATGTCCGGGGAGAATGCGGCAATTTACGTTGGCTTCGGCACGCTGCGGCAAGGCGTTGTTGGCATGGCCGGCATTGAGACGCGTGGCCACGCAGGTGGTGTGAATGGTGGAGTTGTCGATGGGATCTTGCGAGAGGCGCGCCACCGCCGCCGCGTCAGGCGGGCTCTTCAATATACCTTTCATGTCGGCGGCGCGGTCGCCGGTTTCTACCTTGGCCATGCGCTCGAAGTAAGCGCGTGTCACTTCATTCAGTTCGAAGGGAAACTGGTAGTTCTGCAAACGTGTCAGCCCGTCGGCGAGAGCGTAGATGGCATTGTCCGGGCGGGGCAGCGAGCTGTGGCCTCCGGGATTGGTCACGGAGAGTTGAAAATCTGCATACAGTTTTTCCGTGGCGTCGACTGTCATCATCACCGGTTTGCCGTGATCGCTCAGGATGCCGCCGCCGTCGTGGTTGAAAACGAACTCGGCGTCAATGAGGTCGCGATGGTTCTTGAGCAGCCAGTCGACGCCATTGGACTTGCCGCCCTCTTCATCAGCGGTGAGCGCCAGAATGATGTCGCGGTCGGGGAGGTAACCCTCTTGCTTGAAGCGAATCAGCGTGGTGACCATGATGGCGTCTCCGCTCTTCATGTCCTGAGTGCCGCGGCCGTAGTAGAAGCCTTCCTTTTCCACGAACTTGAAGGGATCGGTGGTCCAGTCTTCGCGGTGCGCTTCGACAACGTCGAGGTGGCCGATCAGGAGAATGGGCTTGTGCTTCCCGGTGCCGTGCAGCCGGACGACCAGATTCTTCTTGCGGTCATTGGGGCCGAGGATCTGCATGTCCGCCTCGGCGAATCCGGCATCGCGAAAGCGTTGGGCCATCGCTTCGGAAGCGGTCGTCACATTGCCTACAGAATCCGTGGAATTGATCTCGATCAGTTGCTGGAAAATGTCGTGAGAGAGCTTTCTGGTGGCGTCGTCGAGTTGTGCCTGCGAGTCGGGCGTGATGAACAGAACGCAAAAAAGAAAGGAAGAGAACAGAACTAGCCGCTTGCTACAGTCCAATGGGATCTCCTGGGGTCGATTGTCAATTTTTTTCTGCGAAAAATTCTTCACATCTTACATGAATAGGCGGCATGAATGGGCTGCTGGACGACCTGAGCGCGGTCGACGGGACCTATGCAACTTGCCGACGTTGAGGCACTGCCAGCAAATTGCATGGGTCCCCTTCGACTTCGCTCAGGGCAGGCTTTCGCTTCGCTCAAGATGACAAGCTTTATCTGGGCTCAGGCCAGGTCGTAGCGATCAAGGTTCATCACCTTGCTCCACGCAGCGGCGAAGTCCTTCACAAACGCCTGCTTCGAATCGTCGCTGGCATAGACTTCTGCGAGCGCCCGGAGCTGGGAGTTCGAACCGAAGACAAGATCGACGCGCGTGCCGGTCCATTTTATTTTGCCTGTCGCCCGATCGCGACCTTCATACACGCCTTCGGTGGACGAGGGCTCCCACTTCGTATTCATATCGAGCAGGTTGACGAAGAAATCATTGGTCAGCGTCTCGGGCCGGTTGGTGAAGACGCCGTGTTTGGCCTGCCCGAAGTTCGCGTTCAGAGCGCGCAGGCCGCCGATGAGTACCGTCATCTCAGGGGCAGTCAGATTGAGCAACTGCGCGCGATCCACCAGCAACTCCTCGGCCGACAGTTTCTGTCCGCCGCGAAGATAGTTGCGGAACCCGTCGGCGACCGGCTCCATTACGGCGAAGGAGTGCACGTCGGTCTGCTTCTGCGAAGCATCCGTGCGGCCCGGCGAGAAGGGGATCTTTATTTTGTGCCCAGCTTTTTTCGCAGCTTCCTCGACGGCTGCGACGCCGCCCAGCACGATCAGGTCGGCGAGCGAGACCTGCTTCCCTTTCTTTCCGCCTTTGTTTCCGTTGGACTTGCTCCCGTTCGACTGCGGGCCGTTAAATTCTTTTTGAATGGCCTCCAGCTTTTTGAGAACTTTCGCCAGCGCAGCCGGCTGGTTCACTTCCCAATCCTTTTGCGGCGCGAGGCGAATGCGCGCCCCGTTCGCCCCACCGCGCTTGTCGGAGCCGCGGAACGATGCAGCCGATGACCAGGCTGTGGTGACCAGTTGGGAGATCGACAGTCCGGATGCGAGGATCTTGGCCTTGAGAGCGACAATCTCCTTCTCCCCGATCAATTTATGATCTACGGCGGGAACCGGGTCTTGCCAGATCAGCGTCTCCTTCGGAACGAGCGGGCCAAGGTAGCGCGGGCGCGGCCCCATGTCGCGATGCGTCAGCTTGAACCAGGCCCGCGCGAACGCGTCTGCAAACTCATCCGGATGCTCGTAGAACCGCCGCGAAATTTTTTCGTAAGCCGGGTCGAGGCGCAAGGCGAGGTCCGTTGTCAGCATGGAGGGCGCGTGCCGCTTCGACGGATCGTGGGCATCCGGCACTGTACCATTGCCTCCGCCATTTTTCGGCGTCCACTGATGCGCACCGGCCGGACTCTTGGTTAGTTCCCAATCGTAGCTGAAGAGGTTGGTGAAGAAGTTGTTGCTCCACTTCGTCGGTGTCGTGGTCCACGTGACTTCCAGTCCGCTGCCGATCGTGTCCCCACCATGACCTTTGCCAAATTTATTCTTCCATCCCAAGCCCTGATCCTCGATGGCGGCGCCTTCTGGTTCGTTGCCGACATATTGCGAAGGAACAGCAGCGCCGTGGGTTTTGCCGAAAGTGTGACCGCCGGCGATGAGTGCAACGGTTTCTTCGTCGTTCATCGCCATGCGGGCGAAAGTCTCGCGGATATCCCGTGCCGCAGCGATGGGATTCGGCTTTCCATTGGGCCCTTCCGGATTCACGTAGATCAGGCCCATTTGCACCGCGCCGAGAGGATTCTCGAGATTGCGATCGCCGGAGTAGCGCTCGTCCGCCAGCCATGTGCCCTCAGGACCCCAATTCAGCTCTTCAGGCTCCCAGACGTCCGCGCGTCCTCCCGCAAAACCGAACGTCTTGAAGCCCATCGACTCGAGTGCGACGTTGCCGGCGAGAATCATCAGGTCGGCCCAGGAAATTTTCTTTCCGTACTTCTGTTTAATCGGCCACAGCAGCCGGCGCGCCTTGTCGAGGTTCACGTTGTCGGGCCAGCTATTGAGCGGAGCGAAGCGCTGCTGCCCTGCCCCGGCACCGCCGCGGCCGTCGCCGATGCGGTAGGTGCCCGCGCTGTGCCACGCCATACGAATGAAGAGCGGCCCGTAGTGGCCAAAGTCGGCGGGCCACCACTCCTGCGAGTCCGTCATCAAGGCATGCAGGTCTTTGATCACGGCATTCAGGTCGAGGGTTTTGAACTCTTGCGCGTAGTTAAACTCCTTGCCCATCGGATCTGACTTTGGGGAATGTTGGTGCAGGATATTCACGTTCACCTGATTCGGCCACCAGTCGCGGTTCGTGGGCGCGGACGCACCGTGGTTAAACGGGCACTTGGCTTCGGGTAAGGTGCTCTTGCTTTTGGTTTCGGGAGAAACACTTCCTGATGAGGTCGCGAGTGTATTTTCCATAATGTTTTCGTCCTTCGAATTTTGAATGATTACTGTGTGAACAGAACTATTGTTTGTTTTGCAATTATTTTCTGGCACAGTGGCGGCAGAGGCCAAAGACCTCAACCAGCGGCTGCGTCAGATCAAAACCGTCCGGCAGGTGCCGGGACAGGCGTTTGAAATTGATGAATTCTCCTTCGATATCCTGCACCGATTTGCAGCGCAAGCAGACCAGGTGGTGATGCGGTTTGAGATTGCCGTCCACGCGCAAAGTGGTGGCATGCGGAGTGACCTCTCGCAGCAACCCACACTCGATGAAAAGCCGCAGATTATTGTAGATCGTGGCGAGAGAAATAGATGGAATGCGGCGCCGGACGGCGGCGTAAATGTCTTCCGGGGAATAATGTCCGTGGGAAGCGACGACAGCCTCATAGACGACCTGGCGCTGGTGTGTGACCGCCAATCCGTGCTTCGCGGCCAGCTCACGGAACTGTTCATGGGCAAGACGCATGATTATCGGATAAGAATAATTATAAAACGACCAAGAGGCGTGTCAACCGAAATCTTTCTTGTCGGCCTCAAGAGATCAGCACTCTTCGGCCTAGCAGCGATTAGTTTGCCGGTCCAGCAAACAGCAGCAGATTCCCATCCGGATCCTTGACGACGAAATTCCTGGCGCCCCACGGCTGTTTTTTCAGCGTCTGGTGAAAGGCAACACCAGCGGACTGAAACTCAAGAAACAGCAGCTTGATCTCGTCCGGCGTAGCGACGGTCATAGATACCGGCAACAGCTCCTCCCGATCACGGACCGTCGACTCGATTACTGGTCGCTCGACACACCTGAGATTGAGTCGCGCCGCGTCGCGGCCCACCTGGGCATAGTAGGGAGGCTTGCCGTAACTGAATACAAGCGAAAAGCCTAGCTTCTCACGGAAAAATTCGCATGATCTCTGGATATCGGTGACAAACAGTTGCGGCTCTGCACCGACAATCGTTGCTTTCGATGGCGATGATTTCGCCTTGGGCGGCGAGGTCGAAAGTCCCGTTTTCAGCGCTTGCCAACTATCGAAGCCTTGCTGCCTTGCGACCATTTCTTGCGCATCGCTGAGCTTAAAGCTCGCCGCAAGAATTTCGGCGTCAGGCATATTCAGGAAACGGGGCAAATGCCCGCGGATTTGTGCGGCGACGGGATAGTAGCGTTCGCGATGCCACCGCAATATGAGCTTGGCCTGTTTCTTGAGGTTTTCTAGATTGGGCATGTAGGCCTCCACGATGAGATCGTAGGTGGGCATGGCCCTTCGGCGACGTGCCGTTGCATCCTATATGCGCAGATTGCAGTATCTGCGACGGTGTCAGCAGTTGTCAATTGAGAACGATGTTGTGCAAACATGTGGTTCTGCTGCGCTCGTGCGTTGTCGTATCACGGGCAACTCAAAGGTAGTTTCTACAGGACGCGAGCACCTTGACAATCCGATAGTCGAGTGTCTACCATCGTTTCCAGATTGAGGGTAGAACGTCTTCTATGGCGAAGCAAGCCAGCAGCGGGTCGGGCTTCTGCAGGGAACGCTTGACATGCTCATCTTGAGGACGCTTCTCTATGGGCCTGCTCACGGTCACCAGATCGGCAAGCACATTCAGAGGACTACCAATGAATTCCTGCAGATGCAGCATGGGTCACTCTATCCCGCGCTGCATCGACTGGAGAAGCGGGGATGGGTGGTCTCCAAATGGGAGACGGCGCCGGAAAAAAATCGGGAATTCAAATACTACCGGTTGACGGATAAAGGCAGGAAGCAACTCGTGGCCGAAGAATCGCAGTGGAAGAAGATGGCCGAAGCTGTAGCGCGCGTGATGTGGCCCGCCGCCGAGGAGAGCTGACATGAGATGGTGGCAGAGCAACTCATGGAGAAGAAGAGAGATGCCGACCTGGAGCGGGAGCTGCGTTCCGACCTGGAGTTGGAAGAAGAGGAGCAACGGGAAGGCGGCATTCCGGAAGAAGAGGCTCGCTATGCGGCATTGCGCGCCTTTGGCAATCCTACTCTGATTCGTGAACAGACTATCGCCATCTGGTCCTGGAACTGGCTTGAATCCCTGGCGCGCGATTTGCGCTTTAGTGTTCGCACCCTTCGTCGCACACCCGGTTTTACCATCATCGCGATCCTGGTAATGGCGCTGGGCATTGGCGCCAACGTTGCCCTGTTCACAGTAGTGCGTGGCGTTTTGCTCAAGCCGTTGCCTTTCCATGATCCGGATCGCCTCGTGATGCTCTATGAGGCGGGTCTTCTTGGAGACGACACGACAGATTCCAACGTAGTCTCGGGCGGGCATGTACGCCGAGTGGAAGAACCAGAATCGCAGCTATAGCAGTCTCGCGCTGGCGAAGGAGATTCGGGTCGGGCTTTCCGGTTCGGGCGGGCAATTGCCGGAGAAACTGAACAGTGCATTGTTTTCCTGGGACATGCTGCGCACGCTGGGCGTGCAGCCGGCGTTGGGCCGCGATTTTACGCAGGCCGATGACAGTCCGGCAGCCAACGGCACAGTGTTGCTGAGTTGGGGTCTGTGGAAGCGGCGCTTCGGGGCCGACCCCGGCATCCTGAACCAGACGATCTTCCTCGACGCCCAGCCGTACACCGTGATCGGTGTTATGCCCAAGTGGTTCGACTTCCCCGACTCGTCCACGCAGCTATGGACGCCGGTTTACCATGACGAACCCGAAGACGAGATGAGCACGTTCAGCAATCACCATGTTTCGCGTCGTGGGGCGGCTGAAGCCGGGAGTCAGCGCGTCGCAAGGCGTGGCCGATCTGAGCGTCATTTCCCAGCGCATTCACAATGAGCACCTCAACGATCCATTCGTATTTCCAGCGCCACCAGCCGTCCACTGCTGGAGCACATCGTTGGCGAAATCAAGAAGCCGCTCTACCTGCTGCTGGAGGCGACTTGCTGCCTGCTGCTGATCGCCTGCCTCAACGTGGCCAATCTGCTGGTGGCGCGCGCGGCGGCGCGGCGCAAAGAACTGGCCATCCGCACGGCACTGGGTGGGAGCTGGCTGCGTCTGATCGGGGAGCGGTTGATGGAGTGTCTGCTGCTTTCGGCCTCCGGCGGCGCGTTGGGACTTTTGCTCGCCTTCGCGGCCCTGCAGTGGCTGACGCAAACTCGCGACGACATGAGCCGCGTCGAATCCATCCACGTCGACGGCGTGGTGATGGCGTTTACGGTCGGCGTGATCGCAATCTGCGCGCTGTTTTCCGGACTCATCGCAGCATTCAGCAGCAGTGACAAGCGCATTCTTGGCGCGCTGCATGAGGCATCGCGTTCAGTGGGCGGGAACAGCGCGCGGGCCTCGGTGCGCAAGGTGCTGCTTGCGCTCGAAGTCGGACTGACTGTGATCTTGCTCATTGGCGCCGGGCTTCTCCTCAAAAGCTATGAGCGCCTGCGCTCCGCCGACATGGGTTGCCTTACCCAAGACGTGATCACGATGCATCTGGGCATCCCGGATGCTCGCTATGCCACACCCGCGTTGCGAGCCAACTTCTACGACACGCTGCTCGATCGTGTGCGCGCTCTGCCCGGAGTGGACGCAGCAGGCTTTGCGACGCTTGTTCCTGGGCAGGGCTATCAGATCGACTGGAGCTTCACCATCGTGGAGCATCCGCCCTTGCCGCAAGGCAGCGGTCTTTATGCCCTAAGCCGCTGGGCCGACCCGAAATACTTCAGCGCGATAGGCATTCCTATTTTGCGCGGGCGCACATTTGACGCCGGGAAACGTTTAGAGGCTGCCAACGAAGTCGTCATCAGCCAATCCTTCGCTGGCCAGTTCTTTCCCGGCGAAGATCCGCTGGGGCGGCACATCCACGTACGTGGGAAGGATTTCATCATTGTGGGGATTGTGGGCGATACCCGCTACGCCATCGGCGAAGCATCGCGGCCGGTGCAATACTACCCGCTGGATGCCGGCGTCGAGAATGTCGGCACGCTGGTGATTCGCTCCAGTCACGATCTCGAGCAGTTCGCGCTTCCGGTCCAGCGTCTCGTCTCGGAGATGGACCCCGATCTGCCCGTCTCCGATGTGCTCACGATGAACCAGTTGCTTGGCAAATCGACCCTGGACCAGAGTTTCAACGCGGCGCTGCTCGTCGCTTTTGCCACCCTGTCGCTGGTTCTTGCTGCGGTGGGCCTGTTCGGAGTGATGTCCTACATCGCCGCGCAGCGGACGACCGAAATCGGCATCCGCGTCGCGCTGGGAGCAAAGCGCGAACAGGTAATGCGGAAGATGTTGTTGGATGGAATGCGGCCCGCGGTCTTCGGTCTGGTCGTGGGGCTCGCGGGCAGTCTGGAAGCCGGCCAGTTGATGCGGGACTTGCTCTATGAGATCAAGCCGCTCGATGCGGTGGTTTATGTGGCAGTTGCCGCTACGCTGCTCGCGGTGGCCGCGTTCGCATGTATCGTTCCCGCGTGGCGGGCAGCGCACCTCGATCCGATGCAAGCACTGAGAGCCGAATAGTCTGATATTTCGCCAGTCTCCCCGAGGCAATGTCCTGTAGGCAAGCTCAGTCTGCGCAAAACCAGGAGCCTCGCCGCAGTTGACGAAACCAAGCCTTTGCATCCCTTGAGAAATGACCGACCGGGTTCAATGAGCGATATCGCGATGTTACGACAGTTGACCTGCAGTTACGGAGCCGCCTTGGCCTCGCTTCATTGACGTGCCCCATTCTAAGTCGTAAGCTGAGGCTCCGGAATATCAGGTTCACTCCGTCGTACGCGACAATTTGGGTGGGAGGATCGTCAGCTTTGCCGCTCCCCTCGCGGTGTTTTAGACGCCAGCCCCTATGGACGATGCTTCTAAGGCCCTGTCCGCGCCGCCGATGCCACACTATGGCATTTTGAAAGGGCCAAACGGTCTGCGCGCAGGCTGGCGGCTCCTGATCTTTGTCGCCATCCTCGTGCCGATCGGTTACGGGATGGGTCGCAGCGTCGATGCTCTCACCAGCCGCATGCATGCGGACGTCTCGACCCCATTAGGCACCGTCCTTTCGCTGGATTTGTTTCTCCTTCCCCTGTTCATCGCAACCTTGATTATGGGGCGGATCGAACGCCGCACTTTTGCCGATTACGGCTTGCCATGGCGGCGAGCTTTTGGTCGACAATTCTGGCAGGGAGCTGGTTTCAGCTTCGTGTCACTTGTGGTTCTGCTGCTGGTGATGCGCCTGGCGGGGGTCTTCTCATTCGGCGCCATTGCACTGCATGGATGGGATGTGTTTAAGTATGCCGCCGCGTGGGCTGTTCTGGGATTCCTGGGCGCGTTGCTGGAGGACTTTTTCTATCGCGGATATCTGCTGTTCACACTGACCACCGGAATCGGCTTCTGGCCGGCAGCGATCGTCACATCGTTGCTGATGGGCGGGATACACTACTTCAACCCCAGCGGCCATGGACTGGGTCCGGTGGCTGCCACCATGTATTGCCTGGTAACCGTTCTGGCTTTGCGCCGAACGGGGGACCTGTGGATGCCGCTGGGAATCCACGCGGCGTGGAACTGGGGCGAGCTTTACGTCTTCGACGTAACGGACAGCGGCTACCGGGCCAACGGCCATCTGTTCGGTGCCAGCTTTCACGGCAACCCACTGCTTACCGGCGGCGGCTTTGGTCCTGAGGCTAGCATCTTCAGCCTCGTTTTGCTGGCAATTTGGGGTGTGATCTTCTCGGTTTGGCTGCGCGGTGTGAGGTATCCCAACCCGGCGGCAGTTCAGCAGCACTCGCAGCCGTCGCAGAATGTCAACTGATGCAATCGAGCTGACGAAACCAGACGATTACACTCAAGTGGCGCGTGCAAGACCCTGATGAGTGTAATCGCGATATTTCGGCAGTTGACAGGGGACGCTGGAGCGCGCACCGCTATAATTGCGTCCAATATGACTGCACCCTCAGAGCAGGACATCTTTCACGAGCCGTGGCCCTCGCTTTCATATCCCGACTTCGCGGCCACCCAGCACCTTCTGCACATGGGTTTACAGGCAGTGGGCAAATTGAAGCTGGTAGAGCCGTTTGAACCGCAGTGGGCCGAGGTACCGCTCTTGCTTAGCAGCCGGGGGTTAACCACCGGACCAATTCACTATTCCGGGGGCGCCTATGAAGTTACGGTTGATCTGATCTCTCACCAAGTGGGCTGCGCAACCAGTTGGGGATTTTCGGGTGGTTACGACTTGGCGTCTATGTCTGTCGCGGAATTCGTTAAGCAACTGTTTGACATCCTCGGCAAAGGCGGTATCAAACCTTCCATCAACTTGAAACCGCAGGAAGTGCCCAATGCGATCCCATTTGACGAGGACACACTGCGTCGTCCCTACGACCCGACAACCGTTAACGCCTGGTGGCGAATCCTCCTGAGCACGCAGCGCGTGATGCGGGTTTTCCACGGACGCTTCAAGGGCAAGACACAGCCCATTGGCTTGATGTGGGGAACGCTTGACATCCGCGATGTGCGCTACAGCGGGAAGTCCGTTTCACCCGGAGCAAAAGCCGACTACATCCGACGCAACGCCATGAACGAAGAGCTCATTGAGGCAGGTTGGTGGGCGGGAAGTGCCTCTTATCCAAAACCAGCGTTCTATTCCTTCACCTACCCGCAGCCTGGGGGGATCGAAGATGCAAAGGTCACCCCGGCCAGTTCGCGATGGGAGGCGGCAATGGGTGAGTTCCTCCTTGACTACGACGATGTGCGCAAATCGAAAGACGCTGACGGCGATCTACTGTCGTTTTTCGAGTCAACCTATCGCGCTGGCGCCGAGAGGGCAGGCTGGGACCCGCATCTCGTTGGCAGCGGCAGACCTGAGTAGGCGCGGCACGACGCAGGAGATCCTCCGAGAACAATTCGCGAGAACGAGTGGCGGATAAATGTTTGCGCGGTCGTCAGATCCTTAAGAAAATCTTGCGGCGGTACATCCAGAACAGGATGAGCCAAAAGACCAGGAGCACGGCAAAACCTTGAACGACCGGCTGGAAGGTCGGTCCTGATAGAGCCGAGAGCGCCCATCCAAAGTGGCGGTCGAGTGCGCCGCGGACGAAGGGCTCGAGGGTCCAACTCATCACGTAAACGGCAATCGAGTTCATCCCAATCACTATCAGCGGGAACGCCCAGCGCTGCCAGCCTTTCCATTCCACCAGCGCGTAGAAGCCGGCGAGTATCAGGATCACCAGGCCTCCGCTGTACAGGGTGTAGGACGATGTCCAGACCCTTTTCACGATGGGGCAAATACCCGCCCATTGACAGATCAGGCCGAGCAGCACCAGACCTGCACCGGCGATGATGAGGCCGCGCAATTTCTGTTCCTTCGATCGTTCTTTCTTCGATCCGTCGCCCTTGAGCCATTCTCCCGTCAGCAGGCCCATGATCATGGTTCCCAGGGTCGGAATGAAGCTCAGCGTGGACCAACCGCCCTCATTGAAAACAAAAGGGTGCTCGCGCGGAAAGAGGTTCAGGAACCAGACGTCGAATGCCCACGACAGATTGGAATTCTTGTTCCAGTGAGATAGAAATCCGGTGTAGTTGTGAGTCCAGTCGGCTGGAACTCCGACTCTGGCGTAGTCAAAGCCCGGACTCGGCGCGGGATAGAGCGCGAACGCGGCCCAAAAGAAGATCAGAATCAGGACCAGCGTCACCACCTGGGTCCGCACCCGCGTGAATCCCAGCAGAAACAGGAATACGTATCCCAAACCAATCTGGGTGAGCGTGTCTTCAAAGGTCCAGTAGGTCTGATGCGACAACAGGGACCGGAGAAAGATTCCCAGAAAGATCAGGATGAACGCGCGGCGGATGGCGTGACCTAGCATCGGTCCGAAGGTTTGTCCCTTCAATTTCCGGCTGGCGATCGAAAACGGCAGCGCCGCGCCCACCAGAAAAGAAAAGGCGGGCTGGATCAGGTCATGCAGCGAGCAGCCTTGCCAGTCGACGTGATCGGTGTTGAAGCCGATAACCCTCCAGAACAAATTGTGCGGGAAGTTGCTCGCCACCGCGTGCAGATGCATGGCTTCCGCGAGCATCAGGAACATGACAGTTCCGCGGAGCACATCCAGCGAAACCACGCGGGTCGCAGCTTCCGGCTTGCGGGCAGGCGCCGTTATGGGCAGCTCTAACGCGGGACTTTCCACCTGCGGGCTTTCGATCATAAAGGGCTCCTATGACCAACTCAGCTGACTTACTCAGATGACCCACTCAGCGAAGAATAGACCTTTAAGTCTGAACTGCAAAACCGGGAACGTCCGCATTGGCGTTCCACTTCCCGCGCGTGAAGTCGGGGAATTTTTGCGGAGCGCCGCTTTGCGCTACCGACGCTTCACTCAACGGAACCGGCGCGCTCCAGGCGGCGGCATCGTAGCAATTGATGTCGGGCACCAGACCTTTTTTCAGGCAATCCATCAGCCGGTAATTCATGACGTAGTCCATTCCGCCGTGGCCGCCCATCTTACGCGCAAGTTCTCCCGTTGTCTTCCAGAGCGGGTGCTCGTACTTGTCGCGAAAGGCGTCGATGTTCTGCCAATCCTCATGGCCGGAACCATCGGCCGGTTTTGCGCCATCGATAAAGATGCGCGGCGGATAGTCGGCGAAGATACCCTTCGTCCCGGAGATCGAGTTGAGGCGGCTGTAAGGCCGCGGGTTCACCACGTCATGCTGCAGAAGAATTGTGCGGCCTTTCACAGTTTTTATGATGCTGGTATTCATGTCGCCGCAGATGTACTTTTCGGCGCGCTTTGGATCTCCTTCAGGGAAGTTTGCTTTCACGTAAGCGCTCAGCGAGGCCTCGGCGGAACTCACCGAAACCATATAGTCGAACCGGTCGCCGCGGTGGATGTCCATGTAATGGGCCACCGGGCCGAGGCCGTGCGTCGGATACAGATTGCCATTGCGCTGCATGTGCGGAAAACGGCGCCACAGCCCTTCCCCTTCACTGGAAGTCAAAATTGTGCGCAGGTCGTGGAGATAAGCGGCCTCGCCATGCGTGATTTCGCCGAAGACTCCATCCCGCACCATGCCGAGGACCATCATCTCGTTCGAGCCATAACAGCAGTTTTCGAGAATGACGCAGTGCTTGCGCGTCGCCTCGGACGTATCGACGATTTCCCAGCACTCCTGCAGGGTGGTGCAGGCCGGCACTTCGACGGCGGCATGCTTGCCATTCTTCATGGCGGCGACGGCCATGGGAACGTGCCAGTTCCACGGAGTCGCAATATAAACAATGTCGAGATCGAGTTCGGTCAGATTCTTGAAATCCGATTCGCCTTTGCTGAATCCGGCGGGTTGTGGCTGGCCGGCCTTGGTCACTGCCTGCTGCGCCCGCGCCACTTTTTCCGGAACCAGGTCGCAGATCGCCTTGACCTCGACCTTGTCGATGGCCAGCAAGTCGTCCAGCAGGTTGGTTCCGCGCCCGCCGACCCCGATGATTCCGAGGCGCACGCGTTCTCTGGCTTCGAACGGGACGCCGATCATCGTAGCGTTCGCGCTCTTTTTCGCACCCTCGGGCGTGCTGGCGGAGAGTTCAGAGGAGAGTGCGGAGGATGGTCCAGAACCCAAAACATCTTTGGCAATCAGAAGTCCCGCACCGCCCATCGCAGTGCGCTGTATGAAACTTCGTCTCGAAACATCCTTCAATTCTTTATCCTCTTTCAATTCTTTATCCCCTGGCATGTGGTGGTCTCCTGGTTGACGAGGGTTCGATTTGCAAGTGTACCCGAATCCGCATTCGTCCCAAACGGTGCGCGCAGCATGGAATAGAAAGGAATGGTAATTCCCCGTTGCCCCGCGCGATTTCCGAGGCGGCAACAATAGTTGACATATAGCTCGGACTCCGATATATCTGTTTCCGACTATGGACGAACGATCAGATTCGGATTTGCCGTTGTCCTCAGCGGCTTTGCACATCCTTCTCGCTCTAGCCGCGGAAGACCTTCATGGCTACGGCATCATGCAAGAAATCGCAAGGCAATCGGGGGGAATATACAAACTCGGTCCCGGCACGTTGTACGACAATTTGCGGAAGCTCATTCAGGACGGATGGGTTCAGGAATTAGGGCAACGCCGGGGAGATGATGATCCTCGCAGGCGCTATTACCGACTCACTGATGCTGGACGAGATGTCCTCATAGCTGAGACTGCCCGCCTGACGCAGGTTGTCCGCGAAGCACGCTTGCGACTACGAATCCCCAATCCTAGGAGAGTTTGATGCTTAGGCATCTATATCGTTGTGCCGTGCGTTTGCATCCTTCCAACTTTCGCCGACGTTTCGGAGACGAGATGCTGTACATCTTCGATCAGCAAAAGGGAACGCTGGCCGCGGTAGGTGTAACGCTGGACTGTGTCTTTTCGCTGTTGAGGCAATGGACATTGCGACCACAGACCGGCATTGAGCTATCCGTTGCACCTCTGCCAGGTCCAACAGCGGGCCATATTCCTTCATTCGAGACACTCGATCCGTTCCGGCCTCGCGCATCAGCAATGATCAACGGCGCGGTCATCTCGCTGGCTCTGTTTTGCATGACCGTCATCGCAATCCGTTATGGCTGGAGTCACGTCCTGAATCTGCATATTCGAGAAATAGGTACGGATTACCAACAAGTTCGTCCACAGGACCAGCAAGTTCGTCCACAGGCACGCCCAAGCCGTTCAGGGGCTTGGCTTCAACTTGATCCATATGTCGGCGAATACGTCTCCAGCCACCCACAGGCGAAGATTTCGATCCGGATTGAAGGCGATCATCTGGCGCTGGCTTACGCAGGACACCCGAGCCTTGTCCTCTCGCCCGTATCCCCAAAGAGGTTCATTATCGACGGAGTCGCTAATAACTATGCTGACTTCACCCCTGTCGATCAGGGCAGAATTTGCTGCTTGACCGTGGTTATAAGCGGCAACGTCATCAACGCTCGACGCGAGTAGACAATGCTCGACTCGGCTTACCTGTGATTTATGCCCCAGAAACAACTGTAAGGGTTACTGCCGTTGGTGTGTAGCTGACCTCAAAATGTTCACCGGAATTAATGCTTGATCCGTTGACTTTGGTGAATTGACCGGTTACGGCGCTGCCAGTGAGGATCGTGAATGTATCTCCGACCGTCGGCACAAAGCTGTTGATCAGCTTGATCGTTAGCGTACCATCCAGGCTCACTCCGTTTGAGACCAGCATTTGGCTGTATTGCGAGCCGACCGTGGTGCCGCCGATGGCCACATCGAGAACTCCCGAGGCCTGCTGCGAGTAGCTGCCCGTGACTGTCAGCACGCCAGCTTTGGTGGTCGCGTCGCCCACAACAAGCGTGCCGTTGGAACTGACGGCAGCCGTGAGCGTGCCTTTGCCTTCCAGCGTTCCCTTTTGCAGATTCAGGCCGGTTGGTGCGGTAAGGGTACCGTCTACCGTGGTGGTTCCGGCGGTCTGGGTGTAGCCGCCACCCACGGTGAGAGTGCTTCCCGCGCCGACCGTTGTCTTGCCGGCATTGATGAAGCTCGTTGCGGTCGTCAGCGCCTGTCCGCTCTGCAGTGACAGCACTCCCTTGGTAGAGTTCGCTGTAAGACTGCCGAGCGCGTTTGTGCCGGCCGACGTATTCAGGATTTCCGCCGACGGTCCGGTCAAGGTAATGTTGGCGGTGTTAGTCGTGATGGCGCCGCCAATCTGCAGCATTCCGGTCACGGCGTAGGTGCCCCCGCTGAGTGTGCCACCCACGAGATTGTTGAACGGCCCCGATATGCTGTTGATGGTCAGCACACTACCGGCGCTCACCGTCAACTTGCCATTGTTGGTAAAGCCGCTGGCGTTGGGCACAATGAGGAGTGGAGTGCTTTTGTTCGCCAGGATCGTACCAAGGTTCGTGATCGGCATCTCATTCGAATCGCCTATGCTGCCCGCTCCTTCGATCGTGCTCTCGTTGGTAAAAGAATTGCCCGAACCGTAGATGCAGTTACTCGCACCCAGAATAATCTTCCCAGAACCCATCAGAGTCGTCGGCTCTGCCAAAGCTATGCAGGCCGTTCCGCTGAGAGTAATGGTTCCGGCGTTATTCACCGTGCCTTGCAAAATCAGGTCATTCTGCCCCGAGATGGTAAGCTTCCCCGTGTTGGTCGGCACGTTGAGGGTGCCGTCGAGCGTGCCGTTTTCACTCTCGATGACGCCAGTTCCGCTAGTGGCCAGCGTGCCTCCAGCTACGGTTCCTATTAACAAAACCTTGGAGCCGGTCAGCGCCTCGATGCTGCCGCCATTGTTGTTGACAGTTTGACCGTTGTCGATCTGCAGCGTTGCGCCCCCGCTGGCCTCGAGCGTGCCGGTGTTGGTGGTTGCCGTGTCCAGGTACAGCGGAGCAGATTTGTTGTCCGCCTCAATGGTCGCCTGATTGGTCAGCGGCAAGTCATAAAAAGTTCCCGCGCCGTGGATCAATTGCTGGTTGGTGAGCGAGCCCCCGGGCGGACCCACGGTGGTCAGGTTCTGCTCCAGATTGCTCGACCCGGTCATGAGCAGCGACCCCGAACCAGTAAGAGTCACGTTCCCGGCCATGAACAGCGTGCCAGACGCCACCTGAATCGTGCCAGGGTTCGTCACCGTGTTCTGGAGTATACCGGTGTTGCCGCTGGACACCTCAACGCTGCCGGTATTCAAAACACCATTCAGGATGCTGTCCGCAGTGAGTTGAATCACTCCGGTTCCAGTCGTGGTCAGAGTTCCGCCGCTCACGGGGCCGTCCAGAGTCACGGTTCCGCCGTTGAGCGCCTCGATGGTGCCGCCCGTGTTAGCAACCGGTGCAATTACCCACAGCGTGGCTCCGTTGCTGGCTTCCATGAGGCTGGAATTGGTGATGCCGGTGCTGTCGGTTTGGACCGTGAGCGTGCCGCCCACGGCATTGATGGTGGACTGGTTCACAATCGCGAATCCTTCATTGCCAAGCGAGCCTTGCCCGGTAATTGTTTGTTGATTGACTAAGGTCGGCGACGCTCCAGAGGTTCCGTGGAAGTAGGAGCTTGCCGTGGTCAGGTTAACCGTCCCGGTTCCGCTCAAGGTCACGGTGGCTCCCTGGCCGAGGATGGCGAGACCGTCCCCGTTGCCAATCGTGATGGCGCCATTGTTCACAATGCTTGAGGCGAAGACGTCTACATAGCCCGGCGTGACCATCAAGCTGGTGCCGGTGCCGACGCTGAGATTGTTGCAGGCGCCACCCGTGTCGGCGGTGACGGCCGAGCCCCCGGGGATTACGCAGTCGTTGCTCGATAGCGGAAGTTGGCCCAGCGACCAATTCCCCGGCACGCTCCAATTGCCTGATCCGGCGATGAAGGTGTCGGTTTGTGCCTGCGCGGGAGCAGCGCCCAGCCCGCCGAAAGTCAGGACGACGAGCACGAGCAGCAACAACCAACCGAGTGATCTCTTCGCAGCGAAAAGTAAAATCGGGTTCATGATGCTTCTCCATACTTGGATTTGTGTTAGGGGGCGAATCAACCAATCCGGCCAAGGCGCTCGGACTCTACTGCATCACGTACTGCACATTGGCGAATCCATTGCCGCCGCCCGAGGAGCCTATGTTGCAGTCCCCTGTCCCTGAGAGACTGACCCACACTGTGGTACCGGCCGGGACGCTCAACGCCGGCGAAACGGGAAAGTCAGCAAGCTCTGGGATGCCGTCCGTGCCATTGCCCCCGCCCCCCGTGGGTAGCGCAAACTGAAGCGTAGGCTGCGTAACAGATCCCTGATAGTTCAGGTAAACCTGGACCTGAGAAGAGTGGCTGCAGCTTGGATCAATGGGACTGCCCCAGCCAACGCTGATATGCGTGATCAGAATGCTCTTGTCGGGAACCAGGTAACCGCCCGGAAAGGTGGGGACATTTTGAATGGCGAGGTTGCCGCAAGTCAGGTCTGAGCAGAAGCTGCCGGGGAACGAGGCCGAGAAGCTCATGTGAGGATTGCTGCTCATCGGCGTGTCATTGTTGACGGACAATGTGTTGGCTTTTACGTTGCCTTCCAGATTGATATTGCTGGTGCCGGTAAAATTGGTGATGCCCAGATTGCCCGCACCCTCGGCGTTGGCAGAACCTGCCGAAAGGATCGCCCAGTTATGTCCGCCAGTGCTGGTGTTGTTCAGCTCGATCCAGGTGCCGAAATTGCTCGAGTCCTGGAAGAGTGCCGGCAGGTACGTGTTGCTGCTGACTACCGTCAAGGGACTGGAGGGCGCTGCGGTGCCGATACCCACATTGCCGCCCGAGGCCAACACCATCTCGGTGGCGTTGTTTTCGCGAAACAGAAGTTGTCCGCCCGCGGGACGGTTGAGGTAGGTGTTGATTCCTTCGCCCAGCAGCGAATAATTCGCGCAGCCAGTCGAGCCGTTCGCACCAAAGCCGATGCCTCCAAAGCCGCTGCTGCAACCCATGTTGTTAATGGCGGTGCTTCCGGTCACCAGGCTGCCGGCATTCACGTTGCCTTCCAGCCAGATCGTGCTCTTGCCTGTCAGGTCGGTAACCGCGAAGTTTCCCGCACCCTCGCCGTTGGCTCCGCCCGCCGAAATGATGTTCCAGGTGTGGCCGCCCGTGCTGGTATTGCTCAGCGTCATCCAGCTGCCAAAGGTGCTGGAACTCTGGACGGAGAACGGTTGATAGCTGCCGTTGTTGATGACCGCCAGGTTGCCATTGACGGTTTGATTCCCGGTGAAGGTGTTGGCGGATGCGAGCTCGGGAATTTTCGTGGTGTCCAGATTCAAGGTGACGTTGCCGCTGGTGCCCCCGCCCAGTAGACCCGGTCCGGGCGTCACTCCCGTGATCGTGCCGGTCCCAACCGCGGCGCACGCCCATGAACTGCCATTCCATTGCAGCACCTGACTGGCGGCGCAGCTATTGGTCAGAGCGAGGCTGAGCGTGCCGCTGGTTCCGCCGCCGGTCAGGCCGCTGCCACTGGCCGTCGTAACTCCAGAGATGGTGCCGCCTCCGGCGAACACAATGTCCAGTTCTGGCGGCTGGCTGGTGGCTGTGTTCTCCTTGCTGTCGAAGCTGGCATTGAGCGGGCTGTTGGCTACCAGCGCGATGCCGTCGTTCGGCTCGGTGCCGTCGAGCCACGCGTTCAAGGCGGGCGTGATGTCGATGAGGATGTAGTCGTGCACATTCGCGCTGGTCAGTGGCACACTACTGGCGAGAGTAGTGCCCAGCGCAGGCGCGAGATCGGCCGTGATGGTCTTTTCCGACCAGGTCCCGTTGACGTAGTCCACATTGAAGCTGCCCGCCGTGGTCACGGCATTGACATAGAGCTTCAGCGTGGCCTTGGCGATGCTGGCGCTCGTATAGCCCGATGGGATCGACGACAGGTCGAACTGAATGTAGGTTGTTTGCGTAGCGCTCTCGACGTCGAGCAGCGGCTTGGTGCCCAGCGTGGTGGTCGGGGTGGCGGTGTTGGTGTAGGCATCGCCGCTGGGCGTGATCTGGGCGGAGGCTGCGATGCAGCACTCCAGCATGATCAGCAACAGCGTCGCGAGCCGTGACTGGTTATTCAAGTTCTTCATGACGCGCTCCAAATGTCTCTTCTCGAATGACTTTGAACAGAGCCGGGTCGCCTCTCCTTCTCTGGTTTCGATCTCTGACTTCGATTCCAGCCGATCCCCCCGGAGGACGACCCGGCCCGCTTCTACCTATCCAAACCGGAAACCGCGAAGAAATTGGCTCGGGCTCAACAGATTTTTTTTTGAGGGACTCACCGGTGGAGGACCGAGGTGCTTTTTCCGGCAACATCTGGAGTGGCTCAACCACCCAGGGTCGAAGTTCTAAATCGAGCCTGCGCAACATCTTGCAGCCCGACCGGCGGAGAACGAACCACGCTCGAATCCACGCTCGAAGTGCATTGACTTTCGGACCGAACCGGGATAGCTTTTTGCCCACTATCGGGGGCGTAAGGCCCGAGGTGAGCGATGAAGCCCGCTTCGTCTAACCAGGTGACGTCTAAACAAGTCGCGTCTAACCAGGTCGCGTCGAGCCAGGTCACGGAGTTGCTCGCGCGCTGGAGTAAGGGCGAGGACGATGCCCGCGAGAAGCTCGTTCCTCTGGTTTATGAGGAACTCCGCCAGGTGGCTCGTCGATGCCTCGCCAGCCAGCCTCGCGATCAGACCCTGCAAAGTACTGCGCTTGTGCATGAGGCCTATTTGCGGCTCGTGGGTCGCAGCGACGTGCACTGGCAGAATCGCGTTCATTTCTTTGCCGTAGCGGCGCGCATGATGCGCGGGATTCTGGTCGACCACGCCCGCATGCACGGCGCTGCCAAACGAGGAGGCAATGCCGTCACCCTGGTGCTCGATGACGCAGTCGCCCTCCCCAAGAAAAAGGAATTGGATGTGCTGGCTTTGGACGAGGCCCTGACCGGCCTGGCGGCGCTCGATGCCCGCCAGGGCCAGATTGTCGAGCTCCGCTTCTTCGGCGGACTTTCGATCGAGGACACGTCGCGCGTGCTCAGCATTTCCCCGGCGACAGTGAAGCGGGAGTGGGCCACGGCGCGCCTTTGGCTGCACAACGCCATGAGCAAAACGTAATGACGAAAACGTAATAACCAGAACGTCGCAAGACATCTGCCCTATGACCCCCGAGCGCTGGCGACAGATAAAAGGTGTGCTGGATCAAGCCCTTGATCTTGCGCCCTCCGACCGAGCCGCGCTTCTGGATCGCGTCTGCTCCACCGACTCTTCCTTGCGCAAAGAGGTGGAAGTGTTACTCGCCTCCGATGAGGAAGCCGGTGCGGAGTTCCTGAATGAAATCCGGGGCCTGGATCTGCGCACGAACGTGGACCCCTACGGGAGTTCAGCAATAAGCTCAGCAACACCGGCACACAACTGGATCGGGCGACGAGTTGGTCCTTACAAAATCGTCGAGCAGATTGGCGTGGGTGGCATGGGCGAGGTTTATCGCGCTTTCCGTGCCGACGACCAGTACAAGAAGCAGGTTGCGCTAAAAGTCGTGCGCGGAGGCCAGGATTCAGCTTTTGTCGTCAGCCGTTTCAAGAATGAGCGCCAGATTCTGGCCGGCCTCGATCATCCCAACATCGCTCGCCTGCACGATGGCGGCACCACCGACGACGGTGTCCCCTACTTCGTGATGGAGCTGATCGAAGGCCAGCCCATCGATCAATATTGTGTTCAACACGAACTGTCGATCGCGGAGCGGCTGAAACTGTTCCTGCAAGTATGTTCGGCGGTGCAGTACGCGCACCAACGGCTGATCATCCATCGCGACATTAAGCCCGGAAATATCCTCGTCGCGTCCGACGGCACGCCCAAGCTGCTGGATTTCGGCATCGCCAAGATTCTCGACACGGAATCCGTTACCGGCCAAATCGAGGCGACGCTCACCGTATTTCGAGTTCTCACCCCCGGCTACGCCAGTCCCGAGCAAGTGAAGGGAGAGCCCATCACCACCGCCAGCGATGTTTATTCGCTGGGCGTGGTGCTTTACGAACTGCTCACCGGCCAGCATCCTTATCGACAGATGAACAGCACGCCGCAGGAAATCGCCCGCGCAGTTTGCGAAGTCGAACCCCCGAAACCAAGCACCGCGGTCCGCCGGATGGAGACGACAGAAACTCGTCGCGACTCGCGAGCATCCGGTGCCCCCGCGCAAAGTCTCGACGATGCGACAGAGAAGCGGTGCAAGCTGCTGCGCGGCGATCTGGACAACATTGTGCTGATGGCACTGCGCAAAGACCCGCAGCGACGCTACGTTTCCGTCGAGCAGTTTGCTGAAGACATCCGGCGTCACCAGCAAAATCTCCCGGTCCTCGCCCGCAAAGATACTCTTGGCTATCGCACATCGAAGTTCATCACCCGCCACAAGGCCGGACTCGCGGCCGTGATCGGGGTCATGATCATTCTGCTGATCGCGATGGCGATTACGGTTCGGCAAGCCCGCATCGCCCGCCAGCAGCGGGCCCGCGCCGAGCAGCATTTCAACGATGTCCGGAAGCTGGCGAACTCGCTGATTTTTGAGATTCACGATTCCATTCAAAACCTGCCCGGCGCAACCGCTCCGCGCAAATTGCTGCTTGACCGCGCGTTGCAATATCTGGATAGCCTGGCCAAGGAATCGAGTGGCGATGCTTCCCTGCAGCGCGAGCTCGCGGCCGGGTACTTGCGAATTGGCTCGCTCCAGGGAAGCACCCTCGATGCGAGTTTGGGGCAAACCAATGACGCCCTGGAGAGTTTCCGGAAGGCCGTTGCAATCCGCGAGGCGGTTGCCAAAGCGAACCCCAGCAATCTTAGCGATCAATTGAACCTGGCTACTGCCTACCGCAGTTTGGCCAGAATGCTGGACAGTGCCGCTCAACCCGGCGCCCGAGAACAAACCGAACAAGCGCTCGCCATCACCCAGCGGCTGGTCACGCTGGGTGATACCAGTTCGGACGTGCTCGGGGAGAGAGCCATCGAATACGAAATGCTTTCCGATCTGCAGGCTGGGTCGGGCGACCAGGCCGGCGCGCTGGACTCAATCAAGAGGTCATTGGTTATCAGGCAGGATCTCCTAAAGGCGAATCCGCAGGACAAGAAGGTGCAGCGCGGCGCGGCGATCGGCGATGTGAAGGTGGCCAGTGCTCTCTCGCAAGTGGGGTCGAGGACCGAGGCTCTGGAATTCTACCGTTCGGGACTGGACTTACTTGAGTCCCTGGCCAAGGATCAGACCGATGCCCGTGCCAGCCGGGAACTCGCGGTCGCAACCTATTACCAGGCGGGCACGTTCATGGTGAACGGAGATACTCCCGCGTCCCTAGCAGCAAACCAGCGCGCTCTCGCAATTATCGATCCCCTGGCCCAGGCAGATCCCCAGAACGCAACCCTGCAGCTCGACCGTGGAGGCGGTTACCGGGTCATCGGAATGGATCTGCTCATTCTCGGCAGGTACGACGAAGCACAAGTCATGCTGCACCGAGCCATTCAAATTCTCGAGGAAGTTCTTGCCAAAAATCCCGCTGACCAACAGGCGCCGCGCTACATAGGAATCAGCGAAATTTGTGTTGCAGAAGCTGAGGCCGCGACTGGTAAGGTGCAGGCAGCGCTGGAGAGTTATCGAAAGGCTATCGTCAGGCTCGACAGCCTGGGCCAGGGCGACCCTGACATTCAATCCGAAGCCGCTACCGCATATGTCAGACTTGGCCGCACGCTGGCGAAGCTGGGACGCCGCGACGAAGCCTCCGCTTCCTATCGCAAAGCTTTGGCGATTGCCGAGCCCCTGGCGTCGGCAAAGCCACCGAGCACACCGGCGCTGTATGCGATCGCCGACGCTTATTTCGGTATGGGAGAATTATCCAGAATGGGCGCCGCCAATTTCCCGGCGGCGTCGGGCGAATATAGGGAACGATGGGACGAGGCGCGCGATTGGTATAGCAAAAGCGCACATGCCTGGAGTTCAATCCCCAACCCCGGAGCCGTGACCCCAAGCGGATTGCCGTGCGGCAACTCGAAGCTTGTCGCACAGGCAGTGGCGCAGTCTAAAACAGTCCTTGCGCAGCCGCGCCTCTCGCCATCGTCGTCCCGCTCCGGCGCACAAAGATGAGAACTCACTGTAAAAATGGCGGGGACGACGGGACTCGAACCCGCGGCCTCTGCCGTGACAGTGAGACTGCACTAGGATTTACAGGGACTTACAAACTTAGAAGACCGCCCAAGTCCCTGCAAAACGTGCCAAATTTCGAGAGTTGTGGATCGGGTGTGGATCGGGATGGTTTCTGTTTTTTTTTGCCAGCCAAAGAAGGTAAGAAACTCCTCGTTTGGCTGGCCCACAGGCATTTACGCAGATTCCCGTTCCTCTATAGTCTTTCCCATCTTGCATGCCTCGTCCTGTACGGCTTGCGCTGCTGTGGGACAGGCTCCCCGTTTGCGAAGTAAGTCGCCAACTGTCGCAGCCGAGTGTGCTTGCGGCAGAAACCTTGTTCGGTCGTGCCGAGAAACTCAGCGCCAGCAGCGAGTGTTCCTGTTGCCGCAATCGCACCGATTACGGGGACCACGCCCAAATCTTCGCGCTTCACAAAGTCTACGAACTCGCCAATTAGGTGCCTGTCCTCGCGCTGTTTCTCTTGCCGCTCACACCTTTTCCTGAGATGCGCCGAGTGCGCATAGCAGAACTCATCTCCCACCTGATCGCGATGGCTGAACACAATTTTCCCGATACACCGCGAGTGGGATGGCCTGACACTAAGCCAAATGTTTCCGCCTGAAGCCAAGGGAAAGAAACTGATGCACCTTGTCCAAACCGAATTGACGAATCTTCGAGACCAGATAGCACACAGCATCATGCGATCCCGGGAGTTGTCGCTCTCTGCTGACGATCTTGTGCAAATTCAGAGCGTGAACAAGTGGCTCCCGCTCACTCGCTGCATCGCACGCCGGATGTTGAAGAATGATTTCCCAACGCAGTTTTTGTCCTATCTGGGAGACGACGGAACTTATCGAGGCGGAAACAAGGGCTAGTTCTGATACCCAAATGACCCTAGACGAATTCCGCCAATCACTCACCGCGAACGAGCCGCCAACCGGACTCACACTCGCGCTCACCGGATTATGGTGGGATGCCAAAGGCGATTGGACGCGGGCACACGAGTCCGCCCAGCAGGACGAAGGGATGGAGGGGGCGTGGGTTCACGCCTAACCGCGCCGTCCAGTGAAGTGATCCGTTCGTTCCTCCCCAAAGACAAGCCCGCCCTGATCCTGATGGACGAGCTATTGAACTACATGGGGCGCAACAGGAAGCTGCGCCAGCCCTGAGAAGTCATCTTGCGGATTCACGACAATGCAGAAAAGCGGGATCGCGTAAAGCAACGGACCCAGCACCATGACGGGCAATAACACCATGTTCAGCATGAGCATCCGAACGAGAAATCTGACGATTCCCTTCATCCCCAATCCTCCAATATGTTCTTTTCGAACTGACCTATGCGCCAGCCGTTTGGCAAGGAGACGGCTGCGTGGCGTGGTCGCAAAGCGCCTGCAACCGTGCCCTGTACTTCGCCGTCAGCCCCGACACAACATCTATTGCCTTGGCTGCCTTCTTTAGTTCTTTCTCGACTTCATCCAGATCAACGAATGTGCGACAGATTTCTTCTGCCAGAGCGGAGTTCCGCTCGAGGAAGTTTGGCCCCTCGGCTTTCATCCGCTCGAAAACTGGTTTGAGAACTTCGAGGTCTCGTGGCAGCCAGTGCCGGGTGGTTCGCAGAATCCAGGTGCCGTCCTCCTGACCCCAGCGTCGTTCCCTGTCAAGCTGACGAAGCTGGCTCTCTTCCCTTGCCACGATCATTCCGACCATACTGCGACGCTCCTTGACGTCGCGGATAAGCTTCCTGATGTCGCCTTCGGTCACGGTCGCCTTGTCCTTGTTGTCCACGAGAATGCACGGCTCCAGCGGAGCACCGCTGGGATCGCAGAACGCCAAGATGTAGTCGCCGCCGTGCGCTAACTTCGCACTCACTCGAATACCCGCCCAAGTCCGCGCCTCTTCCTCGAAGCTGATCTCCTCCAGTTTTCCCCGTCGAGCCGCCTTGGACATTTCACCTTCGAGTTGTTGGTTCCGCTCGCGAAGCTGGGACACTTCTCTTAGACAGTCCTCGACTCGGCGAGTGAGGTCATCCCTGCCGGACTGAGCCGAGCGCAGTTCGTCCCTGTGACGCTCCCTGATCTCTGCGGTTCGCTTCGCGAGTTCGGTCTCGAAGCGAGACCATACGTTTTGCTGGTCGCGATTGTGCTTCTGCGTGAGCAGTCGGAAGGCTTCTTCGGCACTCAGTTGGGCTACGCGGGCGAAGTCCTTGACCCCGAGGCGATCCAAAACCTCAGTGCGCTTCAGTTTCCCCGCACCGCAACACAGCGGGCACTCGATGGTGTCGTTCACTTCACCGTTTCGACCCATGTCTAGGTATACGGGCGGCTCGGAAATTTCGTCTGGTTTTAGGCAAAATCTTCGGTAACACGCACTCTTAGGCGAACCAGCGGCTAGAGCGACATAACTGGTGGAAACGGATGAATTGGAGATTTATGCGGTTACGTTGACTCTGCCTCGTCACACCCCTAACATTGCACCCTGAGTCCCGCGCTCACCATGATCGGCCAAACCATCTCGCACTACCGCATCGTCGAGAAGCTGGGCGGCGGTGGTATGGGAGTGGTCTATAGAGCCGAGGACATAAAGCTCGGCCGCTTTGTGGCTCTCAAGTTCCTGCCCGACGACGTGGCCAAAGACCCGCAAGCACTCGCCCGTTTTCAGCGCGAAGCCAAAGCTGCCTCTGCCCTGAATCACCCGAATATCTGCACCATCTACGAAATTGACGACCAACACGGCAAAGCGTTTATCGCCATGGAGTTTCTGGATGGCATGACGTTGAAGCATCGCATCGCTGGGCGTCCGATGGAAACCGAGTTGGTTCTATCACTGGGCATTGAGATTGCCGACGCGCTTGACGCAGCCCACGCTGAAGGAATCGTCCACCGCGATATCAAGCCCGCAAATATCTTCGTGACCAAGCGTGGACACGCCAAGATTCTGGATTTCGGATTGGCGAAGGTCAGTCTGGTAGGCAGTTCTTCGAGCAAGATTGGCTCTCTTAACACGCAGACGGGATCAGTGGATGCGGAGCATTTGACCAGTCCGGGCACCATGGTGGGAACGGTGGCTTACATGTCGCCGGAGCAGGTGCGGGCGAGGGAGTTGGATGCACGCACCGACCTCTTCTCGTTTGGGGCAGTGCTGTACGAGATGGCACCGGGTGATTTGCCGTTTCACGGAGAAAGCTCGGCGGTCATTTGCGAAGCCATCATGAATCGTGCCCCGGTGGCCGTGGTACGGCTGAATCACGACGTGCCGCCTAAGCTGGAAGACATCATCAACAAGGCTTTGGAAAAAGACCGCAACCTACGTTATCAGGGCGCATCGGAAATGCGAGCCGACCTGCAACGGCTCAAGCGGGACTCTGAGAGCGGGCGCAGTTCTGCCGCAAGCTCCGGCGCGGTTACGATGGCAGAGGCTCCTGCGGTTCGGGTTGCGAAGCTCTGGAAGATTACGGTTCCCGTCTTGGTGGTTGCCTTGCTAATAGCGGGCGGATTTTACTATCGTTCGCATCGAAGCAAGCCACTGACTGATAAAGACACCATCGTACTCGCGGATTTTGCCAACAGCACTGGCGACCCGATCTTCGACGACACGCTGAAGACCGCGCTCAACGTTGCTCTCAACCAGTCGCCTTTCCTGAATGTGCTGTCCGACAGCAAAGTCGCGAAGACTTTGCAACTGATGACTCGTCCCGCAGACTCGAAACTCACGCCCGATGTAGCCCGCGAAGTTTGCCTGCGGACGGACAGCAAGTCATATATTGCCGGATCAATTGGCAGTCTGGGTGGCGAATATGTGTTGGGATTGAAGGCGGTGAATTGCCAGAGCGGAGACACGCTAGCTCAAGAGCAGGTGACGGCGGCGTCCAAGGAGAAGGTACTGGATGCGCTGGGCGAGGGTTCGTCGAAATTGCGAGGCGAATTGGGCGAATCGTTGGCAACGGTGCAGAAGTTTGATGTTCCTCTGGCACAGGCCACCACGTCATCCTTCGAAGCTCTGAAAGCGTACAGCCTTGGCGATAAGGCCCTTAGCGAAAACCGCTACGTCGCAGCCCTGCCATACCATCAACGAGCCATCGAACTTGATCCGAACTTTTCTCTGGGTTACGCGGCAGTTGGTGTCGATTACTCCGCTCTCTCGGAGGCGGAGCGGGCAAGCGATTACTTCACCAAGGCATTCCAGTTGCGGGAACATGCTAACGAGCGGGAAAAGCTGCGGATCACCGCCCTCTACTACCATATTGTGACCGGAGAACTGAATAAAGCCGCCCAGACGTATCAGGAGGAGATTGAGAGCTACCCCCAGAGAGCTTCTGCGTACCACCTTTTGGGTAACACGTTGGCCGGACAAGGGCAGTACGAAAGAGCTGTGGAGATCACGAGGCAAGCCGTGCGCCTTGCACCGGATCAGTTAGTTAGTTACAGCAGTCTCGCCTCCTACACTCTAGCCTTGCAACGGTTCGACGAAACGCGTGGGATCATCCATGAAGCGCAGGCGCGAAAAACGGATGATTACTTTTTCCACAATGCTCTGTACGGACTTGCGTTTCTCGGTTCGGATTCTGCGGCGATGGCGGAACAACAGCAGTGGTTTGCGAGCAAACCCGAATATGAGAACTTCGGATTGGCGCTCGCATCCGACACCGAGGCTTATAACGGTCATCTCGACAAGGCACGGGAACTGACCAAGCGTTCTGTAGATTCCGCCATTCGCGCTGACAGCAAGGAAACCGGGGCAATCTGGCAGGCGAACGCTGCACTCCAACAAGCGGCTTATGGCTATCCTGCGGCAGCCCGCCCGTCAGCGGCAGAGGCTTTGAAACTAGCTCCGACGAGTCAGGGCGCAGAGGTCGAAGCCACGCTTGCGTTTGCCATGGCGGGCAATGCGGTGCGAGCCGAGTCCTTGGCCCAAGACTTAGGGAAACGCTTCCCGCTGGACACCCAGATGAAGTCGCTTTGGCTGCCCGCGATTCAGGGGCAATTGGCACTGGACAAGAAGAACCCAGCCTCTGCCTTGACCGCCCTGCAAGCCGCTTCATCACCCATCGAGTTGGGGCAAATTCCGTTCGGCAGCAACATTTCCTGCCTCTATCATGTGTATGTTCGCGGAGAGGCGTACTTGGCAGCCGGACAGGGCAAAGAAGCTGCCGCCGAGTTCCAGAAGATTCTCGACCACAGCGGCATCGTCTGGAACTGCTGGACGGGAGCATTGGCGCATCTAGGAGTGGCTCGTGCCAATGCCTTGCAGTCGAGAACTTCGCAGGGAGCGGATGCCGATGCCGCTCGCGTCCGGGCGCTCGCCGCCTACAAAGATTTCCTCACCTTCTGGAAAGACGCCGACCCCGACATCCCCATACTGAAAGAAGCCGAAGCCGAATACGCGAAGCTGCAATAACTGGTCTTCCGGCTGCTGAATCACTCTCTCTGCTGGTCTTAGACGAAAATCTTCGGTAACACGCACTCTACTTTCTGGACGATTTTTCCAAAACGCCCGTATACCAAGACTAGAGGGACTGAACCTGACCATCCGAGAACTCATCGAGGAGCAGCGGAGGCGTATGAACTCTGCGAATCCTGCGGAACGACTCGCAGCGGCTCTCCTTATCCGGGGCGAGCTGACAAAGCGCCTCGACGAGATGGATGTGCTTCACGACGAGAATGTTCGGAGAGGGCTAGCAGATAACCCGTCCGGCACTCTCAAATCTTTGGGCGTAAATGTAACGCCAGATATCGAGCGTAGACTTGCGGAAGCCAAAGGGCAGAAGGAACCCTTTTCCTCCGCCTTTGTAAGCTCGGTTGTGCAAGTGGCCACAAGCCCTGCTGTGTCTGTGGTGGTATCTGTTGCTACTTCCGCGGCTGCGGAGAGCGACAAGAAAAAATGATACTAACGAATTGTCGCATCATAACAACTTCCGGCAAATCACCGGCGGTGGTGGTTCTATCGCGATCTCCCACTAGCTCGGCTTGAACGACTTGCGCCTATTGGCTCGATGTGGCAGGGAACCTTTATTAGCAATTTGCAAAGAAGGTTCACTGCTTGCCCGAGTTGTGTGCGAGTACTTGATCTCTTCCCATAATCCTTCGTTTGTGACATCTGAGACGTTGTTGACGTACCCCTCCGTCGGAATGGGGTACACGGCAGCAAACTCCTTGACCATCGGCACCCGCCAGATGTGCGAAGCCGAGTGCGCCAGAATCAACGCCAAGCGGGAGTCTGGCGTGTCCGCCGCATAAGAAACAGGCCGAAACCGCCGCGAGAGGCGGCAAGCGGCGCTATCGATTCTAAGGAATCCGAAGGTGGTCGTTGCGCGGTTTCTGGAACCCAGAAGCGTGAGGTAAGCGCCTGACAGAGGCGGACGCAAAGCTGAGCGGATCGGCACCCAAGAAAGGAAACAATCATGTCGATGACCCACGGTAGCAACGGTAACGGCCACAATAGCGGCAGCATTTGTCCAAGCAAGAAGAAGGCATTCGGATCGAAAGAGGAGGCCGAACGCTGGGAAGCCGAAAATCGCCAGAAGTATCCCGATCTGGCGAAGCAGTTTTCTTATCCGTGCAACGAGTGTCCCAGTTGGCACCTGACATCGATGCAGCCGGATGCCTTCGGGATGGCTGCTATCGCGGCTGGCGTAAGAATCCCAGACGGACACCGCTTTGGACGTCACAATCTCCGCCACAGCCTCAGCAATTGGCTGGTGAATCAGGGGAAGGTTGATCCGAAGACCGTGCAGGAGATGCTCCGGCACGCGAAACTGCAAACTACGCTAGACCTCTACACCCAAGGCGACAACGACAACAAAATCAGTGCGCAGGATCGGTTCTGTGGATTGATTGTGGATCAGCCAGCAAGTGCAGCGGATGCGTAAACCATTCAAAAGAATGGCGGGGACGACGGGACTCGAACCCGCGGCCTCTGCCGTGACAGGGCAGCGTTCTAACCAACTGAACTACGTCCCCAAACCGTCCGCGGGAAATCGCGAGGCGGAGCATCTGTCCATGCTCCGTGACTGAATTGTAGCAGACTGAATTCAGATCAGTACAGGCTCTGCACGAATGTGATGTGCTTGAGGAGCATGTTCTGCACTGCGGGCAACTGCGGTGTGGAACCTCAGGGCCGACTCTCGTAAGATTCTCGTCAGGGCAGGGTCGCTAGTGATTGACTTGGACCGTTCGGGGGAAAAAATCGAATTTCGGGGAACAGTGGCAAGAGGCCACGAACTGGCGCCGCACAGTCTAGTTGTTTGCGGAATTTCGAATCGCCCGTCAAGAGCTACGTGAAACTTGGCTTCGGCGGCGCGCATACCGAGTCAAACCAGCGACTGATGTACACTTCGGCGTGAGCTTCGCCGCAGTAATGTCGGGCCCCGGCCGCGCTGGCGGTTTCAGAATTCCACCTTTGCACGGTAAGCTCGGAATCTCCACATCGAATCACGAACCAGTGCATGGGATTTGTGGTCGCGAGTCCACAGACTTCACACTTGAATTCCCGCAGCGTTGTCATGCGCTCAGTTCCTTATATGAGTAGTTGCCCCGCTTACTTCGCGATCGAGGGGTGTCGCAGGTTCGGTGTCAGAATTGTCAGTTCGCCGACTTGTTCCCTCTTCGCGGTACCCCGGAGGTGGGCATGATCCATCATCCAAATCTCAGGAATGATTTCGCCGACCAGTCGTCCATGACAAAAAAGCCGTACCACCGAACTCTCGGAAACGACAATTCCCACGGCGTTGGTAACTGCGCTCATGTTGGCGGCGGCAATATGACGGCTGCCGAGTCCCAACGGCACGTCCACTTGTGCGGCCACGGCATCCAGGTAGCGGCACGCGGAAAGGACGATTCCCTCCCGACTGACCACGAACCCGCCATCCAGCTGCGCTAGTTCCTTGATCGTTCCGCGTAGATTGAGATCGCTGACATGGAGTGAAGACTCAGGATGCCCTGCTAACGGGTCCAAAATCAACGGTCTGGATCTCGCGAGCACTGCCCCTTCATCCCCGAGTGTGAATAGCGTACCTACGCGTCTTCCCTCTCGCCCCTCGCGCGCAATTTCCACCGCGAGCCCAATCAGGGATTCCAGGACATCAGGATCATATTCCGTTACCTGGCAGAGAATGCTCTCAAACATCCATCAACTCCTCGCTTCGGCTAGACGGAAACTATAGCGTAAATGCACTTTGGTTTGGATGAAAGCTAGACCGAGAGGATGCAGGCGTCCTCCCGCTGAATCGGGAGCAATTCTTGAACAGACGATCCACCGCGATCACAAGGCCGCCATCGACATTCAAGTTGACACCGAATTCCGCCGATGGGACAGAAATATGGCAGACAGCGCCGCGCTCACCGATGCCGGTTCCGCGCTGTGCCTTGTCGAGCGAAGTCTCGTTGAGCGAAATCTGGTTGAGCGAAATCTGGTTGGGCGAGCTGATTCCTCACTACCCCGAAGTCGAGATGTCAAAGGAAGAGTCGAGACCACCAAAATTCTACTGGTGGAAGACAATTCGGGGGACGTCCTGCTGCTGCGGAGGATGTTAAATCCGTGGGAGCCGGGGATGTTTGCATTGACTCATTTCGGTTCCATGACCGAGGCGGAGAATCATCTGGCGACCAACGCCGAGGACATCATCCTGCTCGACCTCGGGTTGCCGGACGCTCACGGACTGGAGGCAGTGCGGCGAGCGCATGCGGCCGCGCCTTGCATTCCGCTAGTGGTGTTGACCGGATGCGACGATGAATTGGTGGCCGACCAGGCATTGCAGGAGGGCGCACAGGATTTTTTAGTCAAAGGACAAATCGAGACGCCAGGGCTGCTGCGAGCCATTCGTTATGCCACGCAGCGCATGAAGGCGGAAGTTGAAATGCAGAAGGCTCAGGAGACGGCGGAGGCTGCGAACCAGGCCAAGGGTGAACTCCTGGCCGAACTGCAGGATGCGCACGCCGAAACCGAATTATTCCTGCGCTCGATCCCTTCCATCCTCATCGGGGTGGATTCTGCAGGCCGCATTACTCGCTGGAACCTGACCGCCAGCAACACCTTCGGGATCGATAGTCAAAGCGCAGAGGGACGCACGCTCGAAAATTGCGGAATTCGATGGTTGCACGCGGGGATGCACGATGAGATCACGCGCTGGCTCGCTACCCAGTCGCTTTATCGCTGCGAGAATCTGGCTTTTGAGCGGGAGGGCCAGACCCGGGTCCTGGGGCTGCAGGTGAGGCGCATCCCCGCGAACAATGACGAGCAAATCGGATTCATCATCACCGGGGCCGACATCACGGAACGCATCGGCCTGGAAGTGCAACTTCGGCAGGCGCAAAAACTTGAGGGCATCGGTCAGTTGGCCGCCGGCATCGCGCATGAGATCAACACGCCCACCCAATACGTTGGAGACAACATCAGCTTTCTGAAGGAATCCTGGGGCTCAGTCGCGGAGTTTCTTGATTTCTGCGGCACGGTGCGATCGGAATGCAGTCCCGGCCCGGTTCCTCCCGAGCATCTCGAGCAATTCTGCCGGCTCCATGAGAAGTGCGACATGGAATACCTGTTGAAAGAAATTCCCAGCGCCATCGATCAGTCGATGGAAGGAGTGCAGCGGGTCGCGAAGATCGTAAAGGGATTTAAGGAATTCTCTCATCCCGGGTCGGAAGAAAAACGCGCCATCGACCTGAACCGCGCGATCGAAAGCACCATCACCGTGGCGCGGCATGTGTGGAAATATTGCGCCGAGGTGGTTACCGACTTCGATGCGGCGCTGCCGCCGGTTCCCTGTCTGGTTGGCGAATTCAACCAGGTGATGCTGAATCTGATCGTCAACTCCGCCCACGCCATCAGCGACGCCATCGAGCAGCGCGGCACCTCCGAAAAAGGCACCATCACTATCGGCACGCGGCACGAAGGCCCATGGGCCACGATTTCGGTAGCCGACACCGGCGCCGGCATCCCCCTCGAAATACAATCCCGAGTTTTTGAGCCTTTTTTCACGACCAAGGAAGTGGGCAAAGGCACAGGTCAGGGATTAGCGTTGGCGCATGTGGCGATTGTCAAACGTCATCAGGGCCAGCTTTCCTTTGAAAGCAAGGTCGGGCACGGGACCACTTTTTTCGTTCGCCTGCCGCTTGAAGTGGGCACTCCGGCGTCATGAACAAACGAATCCTCTTTGTCGACGATGAGCCTCTGGTGCTGCAAAGCCTGCGACGCAGGATGAGTGCCAAGCGGGCAGAAGTGGGGCGGACGCCCTCGTCCGCCCAGCCCGCACTGCGTGCCCATGGTGAGAGTCGTGGCGCTATCCCCCGGACGAGGCGTCCGGGGCTCCACGAAGATTCCTCACCCACTCAAGCACTGGAAATCAAGTTCGCCGGCGGTGGGCCCGAAATTACCTCCTGGAGCCAAAACCATGCCTGACAAGATTCTTATGGTGGACGACGAAGTCAACGTGCTGTCGGGATATCAGCGCTTGCTGCGCTACGAATTTCAAATCGACATTGCCGCCGGGGCGGCCGCAGCCTTGACTGCAATGGACACCACCGGACCCTATGCTGTGGTGGTTTCGGACATGCGCATGCCGGAAATGGACGGCGCCCGGCTCCTAACCAAAATCAAGCAGCTCGCGCCCGATACGATTCGCATCATGCTGACCGGCGATGGCGATATCCACAACGCGGTGAGCGCCGTCAATGAAGGAAGCATCTTTCGCTTTCTGACCAAGCCCTGCAACCGCGACACGCTGGTGAAAGCCTTGAGCGCGGGATTGCAGCAGTATCGCTTGATCACGGCGGAAAAGGACCTACTCGAAAACACGCTGCAAGGCAGCATTCAGGTACTCACCGAGGTGCTGAGCCTGGTCAACCCGGCGGCCTTTGGCCGGGCATTGCGGGTGCGCCGCTACATGCATCAGGTGGTCACTCGCATGGCTCTGGCCAGTCCCTGGAGGTTTGAGGTCGCGGCCATGATGTCGCAACTGGGATGCGTCACCCTGCATCCGGAAACCATCGAAGCCGTCTACGCCGGACGCCCGCTTCCCCCGGGCGAACAGACGCGGTTCAACGCGCATCCCGGCGTGGCTCGCGACCTGCTGTCGAAAATCCCGCGCATGGAGCCCATCGCCTGGATGATTGCCCACCAAAATGACTCGGCGCCAATTGCCGGCGACCTGGCGAATGTGGCCACGGCGGACATGCGCCTCGGAGCCAACCTGCTCCGCGCAACCCTGGCTTTTGATGAACTGGTGAGTAAGGGTCGTTCTCAGAATGAAGCCGCCAAGCTTCTGGCCAGGGAGCACCCGAATTTCGATCCGCGAATCTTTCAGGCTCTGGTGGAGGCGGGGGACGACCAGAACAAGGCAATCCTGCGCTCCTGCGATATCGATGAACTGCTCCCCTTCGTCATGGTTCTTGAAGAGGAGCTGCGCACCAAGAGCGGCTTGTTGCTGGTGGCTAAGGGACAGGAAGTTACACCCACGCTCATCCTCAAGCTGAAGAACTTTCTGGAGAAAGGAGCCATCGGCCGCAACGTCATGATTTCCAGCATCAAGCGGGCCCGGGCCGCGACTGCCTAGCTTGTTTCACGGGAAGCTGGCCGAGTCGCGGCCGCCATGATCTCAGCGGCATGGTCTGAGAGGCATGACCTTCGCTGTTCAAATCTGCACATGTGCAAGATTGGATAGCGTCCCAAAGTGGAATCGGTCAAGCTGCTACAAGCAGTTATAGACGCTGATCGCTCGTGGTTTTGGATGCATACTCAAAGTGTCTCCAGTGGGGAAAGTGTCTTCCTGATCCCATATCAGGACACCAGAGCCTTACTCGAAAGGGGAGCCTTACAACACCGCGCCGGGCGCAAAGGTTAAGGGTCCAAGGTCCAGTGAAATGAATTCAGCGTTCCGATCGGATCGGAAGGTACAGTTCGCATTCGGGGCCGCCATTTTGACCTTACTGGTCGTGGGAGCGATGTCCTATCGCGGCACGATCGTGTCCGGGGAAAGCGACCGGTGGGTGCGCCATACCCACGAGGTTCTGGAGAACCTCCAGGTTTTGCTCTCCGCTACGGAAAATATGGAATCGGGCGACCGCGGATTTGCCTTGACGGGTAACGAATCCTATCTCCAGTCCTACCGTGCCAGCGCCGTAAATGCCAAGCAGTCCGAGGCCACGGTTCGCAGCCTGACGGCGGATAATCCCGCGCAGCAGCACCAGCTTTCGAAACTCGAAGAACTGGCTGCGGAGAAGGTCCAGTTCGCGGAAATGGTCATTCATTTACGCCAGACCCAGGGTATGAAGGCAGCGGCGGAGGCCATTCGAAACGGACAGGGCCAGCGCATCATGGATGAGTTGCGGGAGTCCGTTCGCAAGATGCAGGCCGAAGAGTTGCGCCTGTTGGTGCTGCGCGACGCGGACGCGAAGCGGCGCCTGGCCGAAACCAGGACTGTTCTGCTGTTGGGAACGCTGCTGGGTGTGTTGATTGCCGCCGGCGCGGTCTGGACCGTCCGCCAGGACGCGATTGTCCGAGAGCGCGCCGAACTCGCGGTGCGCGATAGCGAGACGCGCTTCACCGTCATGGCCAATAACATCTCCCAGCTGGCCTGGATGGCGGACGGGAGTGGACATATCTTCTGGTTCAACGACCGCTGGTTTGATTACACCGGCACCACGCTTGCGGAGGTGACCGGATGGGACGGGCAAAAGATGCTTCATCCCGACGACCGGCAGCGGGTGATGGATAACATCAAGCGGTGTTTTCAGACCGGCGAGATCTGGGAAGACACGTTTCCCCTCCGCGGTCGGGACGGCAAGTACCGCCTGTTTCTCTCGAAAGCTGTTCCCATCCGCGATTCCCAGGGCAAGGTAACGCGCTGGTTCGGCACCAACACCGACATCAGCGAGAGCAAGGAGTCGGGGGCGAAATACCGCGGCCTGCTGGAAGCCGCTCCCGACGCCATGGTCGTAGTGAACGTGGCCGGAGAAATCGTCCTGCTCAACGTGCAGGCGGAAAAACAGTTCGGCTACAGCCGCGATGCACTGGTTGGGCAGCCGGTAAAGAACATCATCCCCGAAGGCTTCGCGGAACGATTGATCGCCGACGATGCGCGCTCGGCCGCGGACGCGCTGGCGCAGCAGATCGGCACAGGAATCGAGCTGATCGGGCGGCGGAAAGATGGTACCGAGTTTCCCATCGAACTCATGCTCAGCCCGCTCGAGAGTCCGGAAGGAATTCTGGTGACCGCGGCCATTCGCGACATCAGCGTGCGCAAGAGTGCTGAAACCCATCTGGCCCAGATGGAGGGCAGATACCGCGGCCTGCTGGAAGCCGCTCCCGATGCCATGGTGGTAGTGAACGTGGGCGGCGAGATCGTTCTGCTGAATGTTCGGGCAGAGAAAGAGTTTGGCTACAGCCGCGATGAGCTGGTCGGGCAGCCAGTAAAGAACATCATCCCCCAGGGCTTCGCGGAACGGATCATTGCCGACGGTACGCGCTCCGCTGCAGAAGCGCTGGCGCAGCAGATTGGAACCGGAATCGAACTGATCGGGCGGCGCAAAGACGGCAGCGAGTTCCCCATCGAACTCATGCTCAGCCCGCTTGAAAGTTCGGAAGGCATTCTGGTGACCGCGGCGATCCGCGATATCACCGCACGCAAGAACACGGAAATGCATCTGGCGCTGATGGAAGGCCGGTACCGCGGATTGCTGGAAGCCGCTCCCGATGCCATGGTCGTGGTCAACGTGGGCGGCGAAATCGTTCTGCTGAATGTGCAGGCAGAAAAACAGTTTGGCTACAGCCGCGATGCGCTGATCGGCCAGAAAGTGAAGAACATCATCCCGAAAGGCTTCGCGGAACGGATCATCGCTGACGGTACGCGCACCGCGGCCGAGGCGCTGGCCCAGGAAATCGGAACCGGAATCGAGCTCACCGGGCGGCGCAAAGACGGCAGTCAGTTTCCCCTCGAAATCATGCTCAGCCCGCTCGATAGTCCTGACGGGATTCTGGTGACGGCAGCGATCCGCGACATTACCGCGCGGAAAAAGTCCGAAGCGAGCCTGATTCACAAAGTCGACGAGTTGTACCGCTCCAATGAAGAATTGGGGCAGTTTGCCTACATCGCCTCGCACGATCTGCAGGAGCCGCTGCGCATGGTGGCGAGTTACACCCAGCTTCTGTCCCGGCGCTACAAGGGCAAGCTGGACGCCGAAGCCGATGAGTTTATCGCGTTCGCTGTGGACGGAGCCAACCGCATGCAGCGTCTGATCCAGGATTTGCTGGCCTTTTCGCGGGTCGGCACCAAGGGCCGGGACCTGCTCCATACTTCGAGCGAAAGAGCCTTGCGGCAGGCGTTGCAGAATCTGCGGGGCGCCATCGAAGAAAGCGGCGCCCTGGTCACCTACAACTCCCTGCCTGACGTTCTGGCGGACGACATGCAACTGACGCAGTTATTTCAGAACCTGATCGGCAACGCCATCAAGTACCAAAGCCCCGGTGTCCCCCGGGTCGACATCTCCGCCGCACGGAACGGCGATGGCAGATGGATGTTTTCGGTGATGGACAACGGATTGGGAATCGATTCGCAGTACTTCGAAAAGATTTTTGGCATGTTCCAGAGGCTGCACAAACGGGAAGAGTTTGCCGGCACCGGCATTGGATTGGCTATCTGCAAAAAGATTGCCGAGCGGCACGGCACCAACATTACAGTCGAGTCGCAACTCGGGCAGGGCTCGACTTTTCGCTTTGCCCTGGAAGGAAGTGAGCGGGTAGGCGTACCAGCGGATTTAGCGATGGCAAAAACTGCGGCTCTGTAGAGCTTCTTGGTCAGAGACAGTCACACCAATTACTACCTCCGCAAGCCCGTACAGTTGGCTGCGTTCGAAAAGCTGGTTTCGAAAATCTGATGAAGAGCGTCAACGGCTTCCGGCCGAGCCAGGCCAGGTTGCCGCAAATGCAGTAACCGGTGTGGCTTCCGGCGATCTCGTCGCTGGGGCAATGAAAGGAACTTATGGATAACAACGAATATACCGACGAAGAAAACAGGATTATCCCTCTGGAAGTTCTTTTGGTTGAAGACAGTCCCGGAGACGTCCGGCTGACCAAGGAAGCCTTCAAGGCGGCCAACATGGGCGTCCATTTGAATGTGGCCAGCGATGGCGTCGAGGCCATGGCCTTTCTGAGGCGCGAGGGAGTCTACGCCAATGCCCCCCGCCCCGATCTAACCCTGCTGGACTTGAACATGCCGCGCATGGATGGCCGCCAGGTGTTAGCTGAAATCAAGAAGGACGACAAGCTGAAAACGCTTCCCATCGTGATCCTGACCACCTCCGACTCGGAAGGTGACATCGTGAAAAGCTATGAACTGCATGCCAATTGCTATCTCTGCAAGCCCGTGCAGTTGACCGCGTTCGAAGGCCTGGTGAAGAGCATCAATGATTTCTGGCTGACCAGGGCCAAGTTACCGCAGGTCGTTTAGGGTCGGCCCTCCGCGACAGGATTGCACAGCGCTACGGCCGCCAGCATCCCGGTCGAGCCAAAGCTGGGGCGGAGTTCAGCGGTTGTACCGGAAGCGAGCGAAGACAATTACGGATAGCACTGAGATATACCCCCGAGGGAAAACCGTATGTCGTTAGAAGTTCTCTTAGTCGAAGACAGTCCCGGAGATGTCCGGCTGACGCAGGAAGCCTTCGAGGCTACCAACATGGCTGTCCATTTAAGCGTGGCGGTCGACGGCGTCGAGGCGATGGCCTTCCTGCGGCATGAGAAGTCCTACGAGAATTCCCGCCGCCCGGATCTTATCCTGCTGGATTTGAACATGCCGCGCATGGATGGCCGCGAGGTTCTCGCTCTCATCAAGAAGGATGACAACCTGAAAACCATCCCCATCGTGATCCTCACTACGTCCGAGGCCGAAGGCGACATCGTGAAAAGCTATCAACTGCACGCCAATTGCTATCTCTGCAAGCCGGTGCAGTTGAGCGCGTTCGAAAACCTGGTAAAGAGCATCAACGACTTCTGGCTCACCAAGGCCAAGCTGCCGCAAACGCAAAAGATGTGAGAAGGAAGAAAGGAAGAACAGACACCAAAGAAATGCTGGACTGGTGGGCAGTGCAGGACTCGAACCTGCGACCTCCTGCTTGTAAGAGAGCGGGACACTCAGATTAACGGAAATTCCCGCAGGCTGAAGGATTCCTAGTGGTTACGGGGAGGCTGCTCAGACCAGTGGGATTGTCCAGTTGCATCTTTCGCGAGAGTGAATCGTCTGACGTGATATTTCGTCCGCATCATAAAGCGGAATGAGACGACGATTCGGATATCAGCCTTAACAATTGGACCCGCAAAATGGAAAGGAAACGGGCATGCAAAAGTTGCTTTGCGTCCACGCCCGAGACGCTCCGCCACTAGAGAGTTCGTCGTAAATCCGCCTGTCGTTTCTTCATCTCCCCCAGGCGTCAGTATCTTGCTCCCATACGACTCCTCCACATCTTTGTACGAGCACAAAAATCGAACATCGTATAAGTCCGTATAGCCAGAATTGGAAACTTCAAATGGAATTGCGAATGGGTCGGACTGGTTCAATGAAGAAAGTGGCGAGATGGCGATCTTCGAAGGAGATTCAGCATAGCTAGGTCGATACCGGGAACCGATAGACGAGATGTGATGATCTTCCACCATCGTCCGAAATTTCATTTCTTCTTTTGTTGGTCCTTTGCTACTTGGCGTTCTACTGCTCTGCCTATCGTACGATTTAGGCGTGCGGCTCTGGACATAACTGACGGAATATTATCACCCGCTTCCCGCCTGTCCCGCTGGAGCGGGTGGACCTTTACTCGTAATGTGGCGGAAAATTTCAGCCGCGCCTTTGGAAACTGTCCAGAATTTAGGTCAATGAGTTCAACGATTGTGTGATAGACTGCCCGCCGAATTTGGCTGGCTGAAACATCCAGCATCATAGGAGGAATCGCAAATGAAATGCCTCACCGGTATCCTCTGTCTGTTGATCCTTGCTGTTCTCGGGGGATGTCCTCCAAAGCCTCTCGGCACGGCAGTGAACGCTGGGGTGAGTAGTGCAGGCGATCCCGGCGCACAATATTGGCTTCAGGGCGAAATCATCGGGACAACTATATCTGGTCCTGCCGTTGTGTCTCTCACTCCGGGATCGCCGCCAGCAGCGGGCGTGACCGCATTCGCAACGACCCCGTTCGCGATTGTAGCAACGGGAGGTGATCCAGTAGTTGGATTAAAGCAATTGCAGTTACTCGCCAACATAAGCGTTTGCAGTAACGGGGGCGGTTCGAACAAGCCGACCGCAACTTGGGCCACGATCACCTCACCGGGCGCGCCAGCCACTTATCAGACTGTACTTGCCTTAAGCTACACCCCGAACCCTATTCAGGATATGGGTACATTCACTGAAGTGGACTATGCAATTCACTCCGCGATCACGACGCAATACGGCGTTACGGTGTATTCTCCGCAATTGTTTTACCGTTTCGCTGCCGCCGGCACGCAGGCTCATGGCTGCCCAGTATGAGATGTCCCGAATAGGTCGGACACTTTCTGCGGGTACTCGGAGCGAGATGGAGCGCAGCCGCAGCCTGTCGAGTAGTAGGTAGGTCTTCGTTTGCAGCGTGAATCTCGTCAAATATGAACAAACAAAATAGCTAGGACAGAGCGCCATCCGGAGCTATACAACTTGTGCGATGACTTTTTCTACCCAGGTTGCACAGGATTACTCGGGCGGGTCGAGACGTAAGACAATAACGTAAAACAGCGACTGGGAATGTTCTCTGAATCGCTGTAAGTTGTTGATAACTATGGTGGGCAGTGCAGGACTCGAACCTGCGACCTCCTGCTTGTAAGGCAGGCGCTCTAACCAGCTGAGCTAACCGCCCCCTCATGCTTCACGCGGAGGCCATCGCTTCTAAAGTTTTCTCTAACCTCGTTCGGCCGCGCGGCGCTCCGCTTGGAACTCCACTGAGAGCATTCGCGAACCGCGTTTCGTGAGTATACGTGACCCGGGAAAAAACTTAAACCGGGCTTCGGCTTTCGGGCTCCGGCGAGGGAAGGCTAGCGGGCGCCGTGAGGCCCGATGGCGGAAAGGCGAATCGGTTTCGCCGAAGCCCGAAAGCCGAAGCCCGAAGCTCTCCCCTGTCAGACTCTCGCGATGTAGACTGTCGCGATGCGGCGTCTGATCGTCAACGCGGATGACTTTGGCTTCACTGCAGGCGTCAACCGCGGCATCGTCGAAGCTCATGGCCGCGGCGTGGTTACTTCCTCCACATTAATGGCGAACGGCCCTGCGTTCGGGGACGCCGTTCGGCTCGCGGGAACCGTGCCTAAACTGAGCGTGGGATGCCACGTCGTGTTGATTGACGGCCAGTCCCTGCTCGATCCCAAAACCATACCAAGCCTGATCGGTCGGCCCGCAAATGGAAGAATCGATCGCGACTCGGGCTCCGGTCGCTTTCGCGAAAGTATCAGCGGATTCGCTCTGCGGGCGTTCGCCGGTCGCCTGGATTCGCGCGAAATCGAGGCGGAAGCTACGGCGCAGATTCGAAAACTTCAAGCCGCCGGAATCGCAGTGTCTCACCTCGACACGCACAAGCATACTCATCTGTTTCCCCGCGTGCTGCGGCCGCTGCTCCAGGCGGGAGCGGCGTGCGGGGTGCGGGCGCTGCGCAATCCCTTCGGACCGCGGCGGCCTTTGCGATCAGGCCAGCTCCTTTCCCGGCCCAACCTCTGGACGCGCTATGCCGAGATGCGGGTCCTGCAAGGTTTTGCGGCCAGTTTCCGTGCGACGGCGGAGAAGGCGGGTTTTACCACGCCGGATGGAACCCTGGGCGTCGAGGTTACCGGAGTGCTCGATGAAACCCTGTTCCGCGCCATCGCCACCAGCATTCCTGACGGCACCTGGGAGTTCGTATGCCACCCCGGCTACAACGATGCCGACCTGGGAGCCGCCAAAACGCGCCTGCGGGAGTCGCGGGAAACAGAACTCCGGGCCCTGACCCTCCCCGAGGCCCGGAACACTCTTTCTCAGGCCGGAATCGACCTGATTTCCTATCGCGACCTGCACCGCTGAATGTCTTTCAACAAGTATTCATGGGGTTCCAAGGTACTCTGGTAACCTTCCGCAAATGACTGAAGCGCGTATCATCAGACTTGACGCATTAAGAAATTGTTACAGCGGGAGGTTCCGCAAATGTCGGCCGGGCCAGCTACAGCTCCGCGCACCACTCTGGACCTGAAGGTCCGGGTATGGGGCATGGGCTCCAACGATCGACCTTTTTTTCAGAACGCGGTAGCGCAGAACATCAGCGCGACCGGAGCCTGCATTTACGGAATCGAACAGCAGCTGAAAGTCGGCGACGTGATTGGCGTGCAGCATGAAGCCAAAAAGGCGCGTTGCAAAGTGATTTGGGTAGTCGACGCTGGCGGAGTAAAGAAGACCCAGGTGGGCGTGCAACTGGTGGCTGACCAGGAATGCCCCTGGCTGTCCGTCCTTCCTAAAGAGGCCGTCGATAATGCTCCCCCGCCTCGCGCTCCCGACAACCGCAGAAAGTTCCAGCGACACAAAATCTCGTTTCCCCTGCAGTTGCGCGACGAGCGGGTAAACACTCCCATGCGCGCGAACGCGACCGACATCAGCGGTAATGGTTGTTATGTTGAGAGCGCCATGCCCGTAGCGGTGGGTACTTCGCTTCGAATTGAGTTCTGGATCGACCAGGAGTCGGTAACCGCCTCGGCTACGGTCCGCACCCGTGATCCCGGAGTGGGCATGGGAATTGAATTCACCGGATTGACGGAAGATACCAAGAACCGGCTGCAAGCCCACCTGGACAAGTTGGATCCTGGCATCACCAACCTTGGCCGAAAAAGTGACGGCCCAGGCAGCGGTCAGTAATACTCCCCCGAAGAAAATCTCGTGTTTTGTTTTTCTTCGCGTCCTCGGCAGCCGTTCTCTGCGACCTTCGCGGTTAAAAGCTCCTAAAGCTCCCTTCCATCCTCACTCTGGCTCTCCTGTTCCCAAGGATCCCGGAATTGACTTCGTACAAAATCTGCATCCACGGTTTATCCTTGCCATCGAATGACAGGCTCTTGGAAATAGCAACCACCAGGAAAGGGCGTCCCGCGAACGAATGAAGATCGGAATCACTTGCTATCCCACCTACGGCGGTAGCGGCGTCGTCGCCACGGAGCTCGGCCTGGAGCTGGCCCAGCGCGGGCACGACATTCATTTCATTTCCTACGCCCAGCCCATCCGGCTCAGTGGATCGGAACCCAATATTCACTACCACGAAGTTGAGGTCTCCCGTTACCCGCTTTTCGATTACCCGCCCTATGACCTAGCCCTGGCCACACGCATGGCGGAGGTTGCGCAGCTGTATGACCTCGACCTGTTGCACGTCCACTATGCGATCCCGCATTCGGTAAGTGCGCTGTTGGCGCGCCAAATGCTGGCGGAAGGACCTCGTGGCCGCCGCTTGCCGTTTGTGACCACGCTTCACGGCACCGACATCACGCTGGTAGGACTCGACCGCTCCTACTTACCGATTACGCGCTACTCCATCGAACAGAGCGACGGCGTGACCGCGATTTCCAACTACCTTCGCGATCGCACCCTGCGCGTGTTTGACGTCAAAAATCACATCGAAGTGATCTACAACTCGGTGAACTGCGACGTGTACAAACGCAACCCTGAGATGGCCGCCGAGATGCGCAAGGAATATGCGCTGAACAATGAGCGCGTTCTGGTGCATCTTTCGAATTTCCGCCCGGTGAAGCGGCTTACGGATGTGATTGAGATTTTCGACCGGGTCCACAAACAGGTTCCTTCAAAACTGCTCCTCATTGGCGACGGCCCCGACCGCTCGGTGGCCGAATGGCTGGCCGTGCAGAAAGGGATTCACGCGGACGTCCTGTTCCTGGGCAAGCAGGATCGCGTCCAGGACAAACTTGCGATCGCCGACATCATGTTGATGCCGAGCGAACTCGAATCCTTTGGCCTGGCCGCGCTCGAAGCTATGGCTTGCGAAGTGGTTCCCATCGCGACGCGCGCGGGCGGAGTTCCGGAAGTGATTGAACATGGCAAAAGCGGCTACCTCGCCGACGTTGGCGACGTGGACACCATGGCGCGTTATGCTCTCGAGCTGCTCAACAACGAACAGCGTTTACAGGAGATGGCCAGGCAGGCCCGCGCCGTCGCGCTGGATCGCTTCTGCGCCACAAAGATTGTTGCGCAATACGAGGACTTCTACCGCCGCGTGCTGGAACGCGCTTCGTAAAAACCTTCCGGAACCGCGCTGCCGGATTGCAGCAGCGGCAGGCGAATCCGCACCAGCGTTCCCTTCCCTTCGTGGCTGTCGACGGTCATGCGTGCGGTATCGCCATAGAGCACGTGCAACCGCTCGGAAATATTCGCCATGCCGATCCCTGATCCGTGCCAGTCGGTGTCCTCCACGGAGCGGGGCGCTTGCATCCCGACCCCGTCATCTTCAACTTCAATCACGACCTGAGAATCGGTGATACGGCTGCGCAGAAACACACTGCCGCCTTCCACCTTCGGTGCGAGGCCATGCTTGATGGAATTTTCCACCAGCGGCTGCAGCAGCATGCTGGGAACCATCACGTCGAGCGAGGCGGGATCGAATTCCTTCACCACATTCAACTTGTCCCGCCCGAAACGCAGCACTTCAATATCGAGATAGTTATCGATGAACTCAAACTCTTCGCGCAGCGTGGCAAATGCATCGCCCGTGTTGAGCAGGCGGCGAAGGATGGTTGCCAGCTTGAAAATCACGTCGCGCGCGGTTTCCGGATCGACCCGGACCAGCGACGAAATCGAATTCAGCGTGTTAAACAGAAAGTGGGGATTGATCTGGTTCTGCAGCGCCTCCATGCGCGCATGCAGCAGCAGCCGCTCCTGCTCCTCGAGCTTGATTTGAATGCGGACGCTGTTGAAGATTTTCAGCTCGATGCCCACCGCAATTACGGACGCGGCGTAAATGGCCGCTTCCACCCACAGGTTGGTGCTCTCCAGGCTGAAAATTGAGTTCGGGAAATAGCGCGACCATTCCATCTGCACGAAACGAAGCCCAACGATGGTGGTGAAAAACATGATCTGCCAGTCGAACAGGCGCGGGGTAGGAAGATTGCGGCGAATCAGGCGATAGATACTGAGATCGATAAACGGAGAGAACGACCAGATGTCGTCTTTATCGCGCGCCATAGTCCGCAGTTGACCGGCAAGAAATCCGGAGAGCGCACCGAACGGCAGCGCGGCCCACTCTCCGTGCAGCACTGCCGGAACGGCCATCAGCAAGCCGCCCAGCGAGCCCGCCCAGCGTCCGCCGATCGCTCCCAACAGAAGCGCCGTCTCAAAGCTCAGATCTCCAGCCAGAAAGCTCGGAACGGAAAAGCGGATCCAAACACCGATCGAAATCGGCAGCGCAAACCACAGAACCAGATAAACTTTTTGCCGGAAGGTTCGTTCTTCGCGAAACAACAGAGACTTGAACTCAACCGAACGAACCAAAGTGCTGGAAACAACCGCGGCCACGCCCAGCTTGAGCACCAGATGGATAAGTATGAGCCGCGGTTCCATGAGATTTCAGGTCGAACGAGTTAAGAGCCGAAGATTCGCCGTTCAGAAAACTGTAGCACGAAGCGGCGGATGGCTCGCCTCTGTACTCGGCACGTTCAGTAACCCTTTTGCTTATCCACCACGAACAACAAAGGCTCGCGTGCCAGGTAGCGGCGAAGGTTTTCAGAAAAAACTTCGTAGTGGCGTGGCCAAAGATTTTCCGTCTGGCTGCCCGTGTGAGGAGTGATAAAAAGCTGCTCCACCTCCCAGAGAGGCGAATCCGCAGGCAAGGGTTCTTGCTCGAACACATCGAGCGCGGCGCCCGCGAGGTGGCGGCTGCGAAGTGCACCGATCAGAGCGGCCTCTTCCACTTGCTCTCCGCGGCCGACGTTGATGAAATACGCGCCAGGTTTCATCGCGGCAAAGCGCGCTGCGTTGAACAGGCCATTGGTCGCGTTGGTTACCGGTGCGGCGACCACCACAAAATCCGACTGGGCGAGCAACTCATCGATCGCCAGGGGCGCAAAAACGGCGGCTACGCCTTCGGGACTTCCCTTCTCAACATGCTGGCGTACCGCGATCACGCGCATGCCCAGCGCCGCCGCCATCCTCGCCACGCGACGGCCAATACTGCCCAATCCAATCAGACCCAGCGTGGCGCCGGCGAGCTCTCGCGGATGAGGTCCCTCGCTCCACATCGTTTCCGAACCCCAGAAATGTTTTTGCTGCAACACCGCCGCTTGCGGAATTTTTCTGGCCAGCGCGAAAATCAGCGCCATCACATGCTCGGCGACCACCGGACCGTGCAGCTCACTGGAGTTGGTGAGCACTACGTCGCTGGCCACGAATTCTGGAAACAGCAGCTGATGCACGGCAGCCATGGGCGTATGCAACCAGCGCAGGGAGCTAGCAACGGCAAGCTGCTCCGGGCGCAGGGAAAACGCGAACATAATTTCCGCATTCCGAAGTTCCTGCTCGATGGCGTCGTAGTTGTTGCGATTCGTGATCTCGACCTGGGGAAAGTTCTGCCGCAATTTTTCCGGGAACCAGGCGGGCACGTTCCACAATTCCAGGGGATGCTGGATCGCGATGAGGAGCTTGACCGGAGGATTCTTCAACCGATTGTCCTCAGCCAATTTTCTTCACGCGGAGGTCGGTTCCGGTCATTTCTTTGGGCTCGTCCACCCCCATCATGCCCAGCAGGGTCGGCGAAATGTCGCGCAGGGATCCGTTCGGCTTCAGCGTGTACTGATTGGCGTTGTCCGCGACCACGATGAAGGGTACGGGATTGGTGGTGTGGGCGGTATGCGGGCCCCCGGTGGCGGGATCAATCATCATTTCTGCGTTGCCGTGGTCGGCGGTGATGAGAATAGCACCGCCTTTGGCACGCACGGCGGTTTCGATGCGCCCCAGGCACGCGTCGACGGTTTCGACTGCTTTGATCGTGGGCTCGATCTTGCCCGAATGCCCGACCATATCGGCGTTGGCAAAATTCACGATGATCACGTCGAACGTTCCTTCTTCAGTGGCCTTTACTACCGCGTCGGCAATGCCCGCGGCGCTCATCTCCGGCTTCAGATCATAAGTAGCAACTTTCGGGGACTGCACCATCACGCGCTCTTCGCCGGGGAAAGGCTGTTCGACGCCTCCGTTGAAAAAATAGGTAACGTGAGCATATTTCTCAGTTTCGGCCACGCGCAGGTTGCGCATGTTGAGGCCACCCATGACGTTGGCCAGGATGTTGGCCATCGACTCCGCGGGGATCACGACCGGCAGACTGAAGTTCTTGTCGTAGCGGGTCATGCAGACGTAGTGCAGATTCTTCGGCACGCGATCGCGAGGAATGGTTGCGTCAAGATCGGCTGCGCCGGGAAGATCACTGCCGCCTTTCTCGTTCAACCCGCTGTTGCGGGCAAGCGCGCGCGTAATCTGGCGGACGCGGTCGGCGCGGAAATTGAAGCAGATACAGGCGTCGTCGTCGCGAATGGTGGCCAGAGGTTGACCGCCCTTGTCTGTGCACACGAACGGCACAACGAACTCATCAGTCACGCCGTTGTTGTAGGAATCCTTCATTCCCTGCACTGGATCGGCGCGCCTGCCGCCTTCGGCATCGGCGAAAACCATGGCGTTGTAGGCTTTCGAAATGCGCTCCCAGCGCCGATCGCGGTCCATCGCGTAATAGCGGCCGTTGACCGTGGCGATCTGGCCGGAGTTGTATTCGCGCATTTTCTGCTGCAGCTGCTCAAGATAGCCGGCGCCGTTGGTGGGGAGAGTGTCGCGGCCGTCCATGAAGGCGTGGACGAAAACGTGGTCCACTCCGTTCTGCTTTGCCATTTTCAGCAGCGCATAAAGATGTGCTTGCTGCGAATGCACGCCGCCGTCAGAAACCAGGCCGAACAGATGCAGCCGGCGTTCGCCCACGCGGGCATGCTTCATGGCCGCGAGCAGCACCGGATGCGAAAAAAATTCGCCGTTTTGGATCATCAGGTCGATGCGCGTGATATCCATGTGCACGATGCGCCCGGCGCCAATGTTGAGATGGCCGACTTCGCTGTTGCCCATCTGCCCCTCGGGCAGACCAACGAAAGGTCCACTGGTGTGAATCAGCGTGTTGGGATACTCGCGCAGCAGCCGGTCGTAAGTGGGCTTGCGGGCCAGGGCAATCGCATTGGCCTTGGTTTCGGCGCGGTATCCCCAGCCATCGAGGATGATGAGAACAAGTGGTTTAGGACGAGGCATAAGTGCAGCTTCCAGCTCCTGGCTTCTAGCTCTTCGCTCAAGTTATGTGATTACTAGATTATGTCGCTACCAGATGACGTTAATAGAATAGCGCTCAAATACCGGATCGGCAGTGACCAGCGGAAGTTTTTCCTGCTAGGCCGAGTCAGGATTGCTCTCTCGCATCGCCGATTGTCCGTGAGGGACCCTGATCGGCAAGAGCGGCTGAGACGTCCTAGGGGGCCGAAAGTTGCCGTGGCCCCACAAATCGCTGACCCGCCCGCTGCAACACATGCCTCCCGTTGCGGTCTGCGTGCGCGCTGGAAGCAGGAAGGACCTTGGCTGAGAGGTTTGCACGGCGTGTTGTTGAGCGAGCCGCAGAACCCCGCTAAATCGGTTTAAGTGGCGGGCGCAAGTCGTTGATTACATTAGCGTTATAGGCACAGTTTTACACAGGGCCTGAGCGCCGTCTGCTCCTCCCTGGCAGCCCATTCGGAGCGCTTGCACCATTCCTCGTGCAATACGCAAAAAAGTTGCCTGCGACTGGAGGCCGCCTCAAAACCTTCTGCAGCGGGCGGTGAACGAAACCTGGTCGCTTTCGACGCGTTCGAGATGAGCGGTTGACTTGGCTCAATAGTCTCGCCAGCTGCCCGTGCAATCTGTTCACCGAGGTAACCTTGCCGCCTCGCGTAGCCGCCAATAACGTGGTTAATGAAAGCGAATCTTCCACCTGGGGGGCTACTGCGTGAACGGCGAGATATGCACCAAAACGATTGCAAGGGGTTTATCGCATTATTTCAGTTCGTCTGCTGTCCTGAAGGGCTGGGTCCTGGCGCTCCTGCTGGTTGCAGCGAGCGGGCTTGCATTAGCGGCCGATCAAACGTCGGGCACGTCGAGCCCCAACCCCTGCAACATTAGTGAAGAGGATGCCGCTGGCCTCAACGTCGACTTCAGTGCGGACGTGAACGCAAGTCGCACGTACGCAGGCACGATCGCGCAAATGCTCAAGGACGAGAAGTTCGCGGAACTCGATTGCCTCGCCGACCGTGCGCGAGCGAATAAAGAAAGATTTTCCGGCGGAGCCTGGAAGATTCACGAACTGTATGGCGGGCTTTACGAGCCGGTGCAATATCCGGTCAAACATGCCACACAGGACGACTGGAACAACCTTCTGCAGCGACTCCAGAAGTGGGCAGCCGCGCGTCCGCAATCCGTTACGGCGCGCGTGGCGCTGGCTCGGGCTTACATCACATACGCCTACGATGCGCGTGGTAACGGCTTCGCGAACACAGTCAGTGATAGCGGATGGAAGTTATTTGAAAACCGCACCACCCAGGCCAAGCAGATCCTCGACGAAGCCTCAAGCCTTCCCACCAAATGTCCGGAGTGGTACGTCGACATGCTGCTAGTAGCCCAGAACCAGGGATGGGGCGCGGATCGCGCCCGCGCTCTGTTCGATGAAGCATTCAAGTTTGAACCGGGTTATTACTACGATGCCCGCGTACTGGCCTCCTACTTGCTGCCCAAATGGAGCGGGGAGGAAGGAGCTACAGAGAACTTCACCCAGGAAGTAGCTGACCGCGTCGGAGGGAACCAGGGCGACGCCCTCTATTTCGAAATCGCCAGCGCGGACTACGTGATTTGCGGCTGCGGGGACAACCCGAACATGTCATGGGAAAGAATCGAGAAAGGCTTTGAGTCGTCCGAGAAGCTATACGGCGTGTCCATGCTGAATTTGAACCGAATTGCTTATCTGGCCACCCATTTTGGAAGGACCGATCCAATCGTCGCGGACAAAGTTCTGGGCCGCATCGGGGAGCAATGGGATGAAGCGACGTGGGACACCCAGCAGGATTTTGAAAATGTGAAGAAGTGGGCGGCTTATACCAGGCCATTCGCGGAAAAGCTCTATGCGATGGAAGCGGCGGCGGACGCCAACATGAAAACTCCCGCAGGCCCTCGCTACAAGGCCTCTTTCGAAAAGACGTATCTAGGGTTGTTGCAGGAATGTGTGCGCACAAAGAGCGATAGTGTGAATGGTCGCTGGGTGGGCAAGTTCAAAGTGCTCGTCAGCGTGGGGGCTAAAGGCACGGTTGAAGATCACAACATCTACTCGATGGGCCCGGTCGTCGATTGCGTGGACGATAAAATGAAAGCGCTCAAGCTAACCAAGAAGAGGGTGTTTCCGCCGCCTCCCCAAGATCCTTATTGGGTGAGGCTGGATCTGGACTGGGCGGATTTTGCGCCAGTCGCGGCCAAGTGACGGTTCTGGGATTCGCGGGTGCGTTACAGCGATTTAGTCGCGTGTGAGCCTCGCAATCAACTCGCGGTGTTGCGGATAATGGCGGGTTAGCTCTTCGCGCTTGGCCAATTCGAAATCGTCGAAGTCGAAACCGGGGGAGACGGTGCATCCCACGAGAGCAAACGATTTGCCGTCCTTCACGTGGGAGGCAAACCATGATCCGGCTTTCACCACTGCCTGTAGTGTTTCACCGGCGTCGGGGTCGCTTCCCAGCAGAATCTTCGAATACTCGCCGGACTCGCCGATCACGTGCACAAGCAGTGGTGCTCCTACGTAGAAGTGCCACAGTTCATCGGAACGCAGACGGTGGAAGGCGGAGAAAGACCTTCCCTCCAACAGGAAATAGATGGCGGTGGAGGCTGGGCGCGGGCCGGTGAACTGTGGCGGCAGGGCTTCGCGCGGCAGGACTTGATCGGCTTTATAGGTCTGGCGGTAGAAACCGCCTTCGGGGTGAGGTTCCAGGTTTAGTTTCTTAATCCAATAATTGGCGTCTTTTGTCATGGGCGACTTGGTCCGCAGCTTTCTGGTTGTGCCGGCGAAGGCAGCGGGCAAGAGTTCCTTCGGCTTCGCTCAGGACAGGTCCGCTCCACACAGCCTGAACCACACAAACGCAGCCGAAACGTTTTCTACACTACTTGCACTATTCCGGTGAGAAGAGACTCTATGCCTTCTCCGCCCATCACCCATTACCGCCGAATCGCAGCCTGAAAAGCGCGGTGACTCCTATCTCTCAGGTATACCAGCCTTTTGCGGGAAGCCCCACCCTTGCATCCTCTGCAAGGGTGGGGGAATTTTTGGCGGCGGCATGTATCGAAACGATCCCGACTCCTGCCACACCATCCATGCAGAGGAACCGCATGCCCATCCGCGACGCACGGCTCACCCACGGACTCGACATCGCCTGGATCATTACGTTGTGGAAAGCGCTCCACGGCGGCGACCCCAGCCCGGAAACGGTCGCCGCCGAAGTGATTGCGGCTCTGTCGGAATATCTTGAATGCTCACCAGACGCGTGCGACGTGAAGGTGTTCGAGCGCCACGTTTGCTAGCCGCGAACGACCCCGCCCGCGATCTCCGCACATTCTCATCTTTTTTGGCTGGCTTGAACCCGCACTCAGAGGCGGGTTGCGGCGTCGGCGAGCGCGTCTTCCAGGCCGTTGGCGCTGGGGACGCCGCCCTGGGCCATATCTTTGCTGCCGCCGCCGCGGCCGCCGAGTTTTGCCATGGTTTCTTTCAGAAGCGCGCCCATGTCGTGCGGCTGGCCTGCGGACTGGGCGAAGATGAGCGAGGGTTGCGGGGACATGGCGGCGAGCAGGGCGATGGCGTTCGGCGATTGGCGTGTGAGTTTCTGCGCCAGCAGCTTCAGAAAGTTGAGCTCGCGGTCGGCAAACGTGCGGATGATCAGTTTGCGGCCGTTGTTCTCGGGAGTTTCTGCGAGCATTGCTGCTGCTTGCGCTGCGGCAAGTTCTTCGAGCGACTGTTCGCGCTGCTTGCGCAGGGACTTGATTTCGTCGAGGGCTTTGCGGGCTTGCGTGGGGACGTCGTAAATGTTGGCGGAAAAAAGCGCGGCGGTTTCGGTGAGCGTGGTGAAATCGCGGCGGGCGGTGGCGACGGCGCGCTGGCCGGCGACGAATTCCACCCGCCATCCCTGGCGGACCTTTTCGGTTTTGCGCAGCAGGACGCTGGCGATCTGTCCGGTGTGGCTGACGTGCGTGCCGCCGCAGGCGGTGAGATCGAAATCACGGATGCTGATGAGGCGAAGTTCGTCGCGCTCGGTGGGCGGAAGTTTGCGCAGGCCTAGCTTCCCTGCTTCCTCCCGGGTGACGTAGCTGACGTTGACCGGCCGATTGTCCAGAATGATGTCGTTGGCCAGGCGCTCGGCGGATTCGATTTGTTCTTTGGTCAGAGTGGGGGTGTCCAAATCGATGGAGCAGTAGTCGTCGGCCATGTGGAACGAGACGGTTGGCATGTTGAAAAGACGGATGAAGGCGGCCGAGAGCACGTGCTGGCCGGAGTGCTGCTGCATGTGATCGCGGCGGCGCGTGGCGTCAATCTGGCCGTGGACGCGGGTTCCGGGCTGCAGGGATCCCTTGTCGAAATCGCGCTCGGCTTCGATGTAGTGGACGACGCGGCCATCTTCGGCATCGGCGACTTCAGTGATGCGGAGCTTGCCGGAGCCCGACGTGAGCCATCCCGTATCGTGAATCTGGCCTCCGCTGGTGGGATAGAAGGCGGAGCGGTCGAGAATGAGCGCCGGGCGGGGAGAGTCAACGACCTCGCGCACTTCAGCGTCGAAGTCGTAGAGGAAGGAGTCGTGGTAGTAGAGGCGATCCGTCATAGCGAGCGTCCATTTTAGCGGTGGGCGCGTAGGATTGGAATCGGGATGGATTTTTGGTTTACCGGACTGTTTACAATAACTGACACGAGAGTTACGCTTGCGGCGATGAAACCTAAGGACGCTGAACAGTTCTGGAGGTCAAGCCATTCGGGAACAATGGTTGGAATTCTGGCCGTCGCTATTCCCCTTGCCCTGTTCATCGCTCTGAGGTGGGTGCACGTACCGAAGCTATTTCGCCAAGTGTCGATTGTCTCGCAGAGTCCTGACGAGCCATGGGCCACGCTAGCAAGAATGGCTCGCGAGGACGCAGCATTGATTCGCCGCGCTCACAGCGAGATGATCGCCCTGACGCTTGTTGCCCTCATTCTCTTGTCCTTCCTGTTCAGTCGAAGTGGGATTCCCAAGTGGACGAAGTACCTACTATCAAGCGCCGCCGCCGCGAGCCTCGCCGTCTGTTTGTTGCAATGGTGACTGTTGAAACGTCGCCATTACACTCAAATCGCCCCGAAACGACGGTAGTAGTGAAAGCCGATTATTGAAGGTTGCCCCGTTGTCTTCGCCGAGGTCGGCGCTGACGGTATGTTCGCTTCGCTCGCAGGGCGGACGAATGCGTCCGCCCCTACACGATCAATACGGGCCCATCAATATGGGCCGATGATGCCGCCGATTGGGCGGGTGGGCGGCGTTTTGGATGAAGAGTTCGCGGGCGAGGTGCCCGCGGCTCCATGGGCTGTGCTGGCTTCCAGAACATCGAGATATTTCAAACCGGCGCCGGTGTTGAAGAGGACTACGGTGTCGTTGGGTTTGAAGAATCCGGTGGCGCGGAGTTTTCGGTAGGCCACCAGGGACGCTGCGCCTTCGGGGGCGGCGAAGATGCCTTCGAGCTTCGCCCAGTGGCGGGTGGCGTCGAGAATTTCCGGGTCGGTGGCGGCGACGGTGGTGCCGCTGCTCTTCTTCAAGATGTCGAGAATCAGGTAGTCGGCGTACGGTTTGGGGACGCGGAGGCCCGAGGCTATCGTCGAAGCATTGGGCCACATTTCGGATACGAGCTTGCCTTCATCCCATGCTTTAACGATTGGAGCGCAACCGGATGATTGTACGGTGATCATCTTGGGGCGCTCCGGGCCGATCCAGCCTAGCTTTTCCATTTCGTCGAAGGCCTTCCACATACCGAGCAGGCCAACGCCGCCGCCGGTGGGGTAGATGATGCCGTCGGGAATTTTCCAGCCGAGTTGTTCGGCGACTTCGTAGCCCATGGTTTTTTTGCCTTCGACGCGGTAGGGCTCTTTGGTGGTGCTGACATCGAACCAGCCTTCTTCTTCCCACTTTTTCTGATTTTTTCTCAGGTCGGCGACCTTGGCGGCGCAATCGCTGATGAGGCCGTCGACCAGCGTGACGTGAGCTCCGTAATAGTCGCACTCGATGCGGTTGGCCATGGGAACGTCTTTGGGCATGAAGATGTGGGCTTCGAGTCCGGCGGCGCCGGCGTAGGCGGCGAGGGCTCCGGCGGCGTTTCCGGCGGAGGGGATGGCGAGTTTTTTCAGGCCGAAATGGCGGGCCATGGTGACGCAGGCGCTGAGGCCGCGGGCTTTGAACGAGCCGGTGGGGTTGAGGCCTTCGTCTTTGATAAAGACGTTGGGATACTCGCGGCTGGCGAGCATGGGAGTGAAACCTTCGCCGAGCGTTACGGGGTCGGCTTCGGGAAGGATGGCGTCGTAGCGCCACATGGTGGGAGCGCGTCCGGCGAGGTTGGCGGCGGAAAAATTTCGCTTGATGGTGGCGAGATCGTAGCGGGCGTAGAGGATGCCTCCGTCATTGGGGCAGACGGTTTGCGGGCGAGTGGCGGGGAAATGGTGGCCGCAACGAGTGCATTCGAGGTGCGTAAGGCGGGACATGGATGGTGACAGATTAACATTTTCGGGCTTCGGCCTTTGACCTCAGGCTTCGGGCTTCGGCTTTTGGGCTTCGACCGGATAGCCGGGGGCGGCTGTCCCCGCGTGGGTTGCCTTGGGTGCCGGCAGTTGACGGACAGGAGTGTCCGTCCCACACGGACCGATGTACGGGCTTCGGCGAAACATTTGTCGGCGCTCAGCTTTGGGTTGTGATGTCTTTGGGAGCGGCTGGCTTGGGCGCGGGTTCAAGCTCGGGCTTGACTTCGTCTTTTGCGGACATGGCGGATTTGAAGCCGCGGATGCTTTCTCCCAGGCCCTTGCCGAGTTCGGGAAGTTTCTTGGGGCCGAAGATGAGCAATGCGATTGCGAATACTACGAGCATGTGCATGGGTTGGAACAGTCCTTCAAACATTTTGGATTCTCCTGTTTTGACTAGAAGCCATCTCATAATGAACCGAGAAGTAAAGTCCCGGCTCCCTCAGGGGCTAAAGCCCGCATTTTTATAGGGCCTGGACGGCACGACTGAAGTCGTGCCCTTCCCAAAACCATTTATGAGATAGCTTCCAACCAACTACCTCTTTTGACTAATCGACTAAAAGAGCGCTGAGTTGTGCTGTTCAAAATCACAGCGCCTATTGCTATGTACTCCCAAGACGCGGGTGCCGTGACCGCTGGTTGGCGGTACAGCACCCGTCCTGGCGCGGCGCGTGAAAATAGTCCTCCCCCGAAGATCACTTCTCACGCGACGGGGCACCCCGTCTAGAAAGCGCGCTTCGCGGCGTCCGCTTGTTTTGCGATCAGGGTGAATGCCTTCAGGAATGCTGGCGACTGGCCGATAAAATGTCCTGAGTTCGTCAGGGCATTCACCACGCCGATGGCGAATCCTTTGGGATTGGTGGGCCGAATGATAGAGCAGAGAGGCAGATTCGGGCTGATGAATTCGGTGGGAACGCCGAAGATCAGGTTGGTTTGCAGGGATGGGTTCACGGTGACGTCGAAGTTCGGAAAGGTCAGGCCGTTGGTGGGATCGGTGAGCGGGGCGACTGGCGGTTGCACACCGTTGCCTGAAAAATCTACCCACTCCAGGAAGTGCGTGATTTCATCTCCGCCAATGCTGAGCAGAATCTTCAGGACCTCCGCGTTGGTTGCCTTCTGAGCCAGAACCGCGTAGAGGCTGGTTCCGGTTTGCTCGATCATTCCGAAGTGAAAGGCCGCTGTGTTGGCAATCGCCTGGACGTGATCTTTGGGGGCGAAATCATCGTTGTTTCGAGGGATGGCGGGCACGTTCACCAGGTCGATGGCTTGCGGGAAAGTGGCGCCAAGGTCGGGATTCTGGGCGCTGCGATAGCGCGTGAACCAGCTCGTGTCGACCGTGAGGTTCATGATGTTGGTGAGCCGCCCGATTTGCTGCGCGCCTTTGGCCTGACTGCTCGGCAGAATCCGGAAGGCATCGAAATCCACCGGCTCGGCGCCGACCGAAAGCAGAAAAGCATTCAGAAACTGCGCGTGGCTGGTTTCGTCGATGGAGTTGCTGGTGATGTACTGCGGGCCGTCGGAGTCGAGGTTCATGAAGGCTGCCTGATAAGTGTTCATGGGTTTGAACGGGGCTGTCTCCACGGGGAGTTGGCCTGGAGTAAGACCACCCAGCTCCGCGTATTGCTGCCACAGGTCGGCTTCGATGAGCTCGGCCGCAGCAGCGAACCGCAGGAGGGCGATGTCTCCCGAAGTGATGGAGGAAGTCTCGGCCGATTGTGCGAAGGCGGGAACGGCGCGGGCCAGGATGCCGGCTCCGGCGGTGGCCGCAGCACCGGCGATGAGAGTGCGTTTCAGAAATGAACGGCGATTGGAGCCGGTGCGAGTGGGAGCATTAGCTTGCGTTGAGGTTGAAGGCTGAGTCGTTTCCTGCGTCAGCAGCGAAGAGGAGGGTTTCTCATTGCTCATAAATACGCGCTCCATTTTTCGTAAATTCATTTTTCGTGAATTCAGTTTTCGTGAATGACGTTAGCGATCGAGGCAGGGACTTCGAAGTCAACGTGAGTGCAGAATATGGGGCTGGATTTCAGCGCGTGTCACAGGAGGGTCCGAGGATTGTAAAGGTTTCGTCTTGCATGTTTCGCGAGTGTGAACGCAATAAAGCGAGGCTTCGGGCTTCGGCAAACGGGCTTCGGCTTATTGGACCGGAGGCGCCGGGCTTCGCCCGGGCTTGGACGGGCGAGGCGCCGGTTGCCACACGGGTATTGCTGAAACCATTTATGAGATGGCTTCTAGTCAGCGCAACACTCTGCAGTCACACGCGAAGCCTAAACAGGAGAGCATGGGCTTTGCGAAACCAGGGGCGCTCGCGGCGGCGAAGATAGCCGGGCATGGTGAGTCGCTTGTCGAGGATTTTTTGCGCCCACTCGACGGCTTCGGTGGTGCGTCCTTGCGAGTGCAGGAAGAGCGAGTAGTTGTAGTAGGTTTCGGAGATGGTGGAGGTTTGCGTGGCCTGCTGAAAAAGTGTGGCGGCTTTTTCCGGTTGTCCGGTGTGGGCGTAGGCGTGGGCGAGCAAGCCTTCGGCGCGGTGGAAATCGTAGTCGGACTCGGCGGCCACGACACGCTCGAGATCGGGAACGGCGGCCGCGAAATCTTCCAGCTCGACTTCGGCGATGGCGCGGCGGTAGAAGGGATCGGGGTGGTCGGTGCGCGACGAGATGGCTTTGTCGAAGGCAGCGCGGGCACGGTGGGGATCTCCGTCGTCGAGATAGAGCAGGCCGAGCTCTTCGTAGTTACCAGCGGAAGGATTGTCGAGGATGGCGCGCTCGAGTTCGCGGATGCGGCGGCGGCGGGGGAAAACCTGGAATTCGGTGCGCAGCAGGCCCGCGTCGGGGATGACCTCAACGGCGATGTAGACGAGGGCCCCGAGCCATCCACCAATCAGGATGATGAAGAGCCAGTAAAGTTCGGGGCGGCGGCGAATGAAATGGATGATGGCCACGGCCTGGAGCATGAATCCCCACCAGTGGGCGAAGAGGAAGAGGAGCGGCATGGAATGCGAAATATAGCATGCGGGAGGCGGGCTTCGGGCTTCGGCTATCGGGCTTCGGCCAAACGGCGGCTTCGGCTTTCAGGCTTCTGGCTTCGGCAATGCTCTACGCTGCTGGCTTTCTCACGACTTTGATAAGACCGTTCAGGAGGCGGCCGACTTCTGCGCATCTGCTTAGAAGTTGCTTGCTTTGAGATTTCGCCAGGAACCCTAACTCCTCAGCGATCGCTACTTGAGTCTCGATTTCGAAGATTGATCCGCGGGCCACGGAAAGGAATTGGCTTAGCTCTCGGTCGGAGAATCGTCCTTTGCCCTCGGCGATGTTGCTGGCCACGGACACAGCGGCGCGGCGTAGCTGACTCGTCAGCCCAAACATCTCTTGTTTGGGAAAGGCGGCGGTCTCGCGGTAGACGTCGAATACCATTTTCATGGCCGCCTGCCACACTTCAAGATCTCTGTAGGTCCCGCTCATTCGATTGTCCTCCGCAGGCAAGGTATTTCGTTGACGCTCCGGCCCGCTGTGACATATGTCACAATGAGCAGTGGAAAACTCTGGCGTGACTAGCCGAAGCCCGACAGCCGAAGCCCGAAGCCTGAAGTCCGGCTCCATTCGGCTGCTGGCGACTGACATTGACGGCACGCTGCTCAATCCACAATTTCAGATTTCTGAGGGCGACCTGGCCGCGCTGCGGCGGGCGCATGCGGCGGGAATCGAGATTGTGCTGGTAACCGGGCGTCGGCATACGTTTGCGTTGCCGATTGCGAAGCAGCTGGGATTTGATTTGTGGCTGATCAGTTCGAATGGGGCAGTGACGCGGTCGCTGGGCGGAGAGACGTTTCATCGCGACATGATGCCGGCGGAAATTTGCCGGCGGCTGTGCCGCGCGATGCAAGAGTTTCGCGGGCACACCGTTCTTACGTTTGATAAGGAAACGAAGGGCGCCATCGTCCTCGAACGGATGGATGAGCTGGGCGCAAGCATCCGGCGATGGCTGGAAAAAAATATGGAGTACATCGAGTTCGTGGTGCCAATCGAGAATTCGCTGGTGACCGACCCGGTGCAGGCCATGTTTTGCGGGACCATGGCGCGGATGGTCGAGGTGCGTTGCGGGATTGAGGGCAGCGGGCTGGGCGGCGAAATCACGGTACTGCGGACGGAATATCCGGAGCGGGATTTGTCGATGATTGACGTGCTGCATGGAGGGTGCTCGAAAGGGCAAGCGCTGGAGCGGTGGGCGGCATATCGCGGATTTGGGCGCGAAGAGGTCATGGCCATCGGAGATAACTACAACGATATTGAGATGCTTGAGTTCGCCGGGTATCCGGTTATCATGGGGAATGCATCTAAGGAGCTGCTGGGGCGCGGGTGGAAGCTGACGCGGGGGAACGACGCGTGCGGCGTGGCCGGGGCGGTGGAGTGGGCGCTGGACGGGACGGAAGCGAGGGCTTCGGCTGTCGGGCTTCAGGCTTCGGCAGAGCCTTCGGGTGGTCGAATTCGCGAGTAAGTTCTTCTTTGGCAGAATCAGAATGACATTTTTTACCTCATGGAGCCGACGGTTTGTCATCATCGCGGTGGGACTCGTGTGTTCACTCCCCTGCTGGGCGGGAGAGATGGCGGTGTTGCGGAATGGATTTTCGATCCGGCACGAGCGGCGGGAAGTGATCGGGGATGTGACGCGGCTCTATGTGAACGCGGACGGGGCGAGCTATGTGGACGTGCCGACGGCGGAGATTGAGCATTTTGAAGAGGCGGCAGAACTGGCTTCGGGCTCAGGGTTTCCGGCTTCTCCGGGGCGGGTTTCGGATTTGAACTCCCCACTTCTCGCAAAAGACGCGAGAAATGGGGCACCCGGGCAGCGGTTCGATCTGAATGAAGTGGTGAATGCGGCGAGCGGGCGTTATCGTTTGGATCCGGACCTGGTGAGCAGTGTGATCAAGGCGGAGAGCGGCTTCAATGTTCGAGCGGTTTCTCCGAAGGGGGCACAGGGATTGATGCAGTTGATGCCGGATACGGCTTCGAAGCTGGGAGTGCCGGATGCGTTCGACCCGCAGGCAAATGTGGAGGGTGGGACGCGTTATCTGCGGGAACTGCTGGAGCGTTACAACTTTGATTTGGTAAAAGCGCTGGCGGCCTACAATGCGGGGCCGCTGCGGGTGGAACAGTACGGCGGGGTGCCTCCGTATTACGAGACGCGAGCCTATGTGGCGCGCGTGGTGAAGGATTTCAACAAGAAGAAGAAAGCCCAGCAGCAAAGTGCGGCCGTGCAGGCGGAATCGAAGCGGCAAGGCTCAAAGCAGGTGAGTGCGAAGACTGCTACGAAGGCCGGGACACGTGTCGCAACGGCCAAGCCGCAAAGCTCCCTGCCCCAGGTGCAAGCAAAGGCGAGCGAGTAGGAGTGCTAGCGGTTCGCTGGGGCTGAAGCCCATTTATTTCCGAATGCTTTACGCGGCGCTGAAGCGCCGCTCTTCCGCGTTACCGCGTGCACCATATCGCACGCACGCCACATTCCTCGGCGATTTTTCCACAGATCTGTTTCTTTCTCCGGTTCTTTCTCCGAAACTCTCTTGCTTTCCTCGCGCGCGGCTGTGTTACACTCGCCGCCGACTGTTGCTCGCGCTGTGGGCGCGGCAACTGCCGTCGGGAAATCCTTTCGTGTCTTTCTTGGTATTCGGGCTTGGTATTCGGGAGGGCTGGGGATGGGTCTCGCGTTGTTGGTTGTGATCTGGCTGATCACGTTGGTCAGCACCTATTTCTTCGTCGCTAAAACCTGGTGGCTGCCGGTGGGCGCGGCCGAGGCGGCGGGATTCATCGACGGTCAATTCGCCCTCACGTTCGTTCTGATGGGAATCGTTTTCCTCGCGGCACAGCTGGGTTTGGGCTACATCGTCTGGAAGTATCGCGAGCGCGCCTCCGCGCCACCGTCTGACTATTCGCACGGCAACACCACACTCGAACTGGTCTGGACTGCCCTCACCGCAATTCTGTTTATCGGATTGAATCTGATGGGGAGCAGTGTGTGGGCGAGCCAGCGCTTTGATCCTCCGGCTGCAGACGCCGTGAAAGTGGAAGTTACGGGGATGCAGTTTGCCTGGTATTTCCGTTATCCCGGGCCGGACGGAAAATACGGCGCAACCAGCGTGAAGCTGATGGATCCTTCGGCGGGCGGCGAAGCCGCGGTTGGACTGAACACATCCGACCCTGCTGCGAAAGATGATGTGGTAACCGGGACGATGTATTTGCCCGTGAATCGCGAGATCGATGTGAGCCTGCGGGCGGTCGACGTGATTCACAGTTTCTTTGTGCCCTCGCTGCGCTTCAAGCAGGATGCGGTTCCGGGGCTCAACATTCACATGCATCTAAAGCCGACGGTGATCGGCGAATATGAAATTGCCTGCGCCGAACTTTGCGGCCTGGGACACTACAAGATGCACGGCGTGGTACACGTCGTCAGCCAGGAAGATTTTGACAGGTGGCTGGCAGCACGGGAGGCGGAGAAACAGTAATGGTCGCAATGGAGAACCCGCACGCGCACGCTCCTCAGGGTTTCATTCGGAAATATATTTTCAGCGTCGATCACAAGGTCATCGGCATTCAGTATTTTTTTCTGGCGCTCACGGCGGTGTTTGTGGGGATGTTTCTGTCGCTGCTGATGCGCATCCATTTGGTTTGGCCGAGCGCCAGTCTCCCGATCTTTGGCGTGATTCAGCCTGAGACCTACCTGACGCTGCTCACCATGCACGGCACCATCATGGTGTTTTTCGTGCTGACCACGGCGCCGCAGGGCGGATTCGGCAACTACTTTCTTCCCATCCAGATCGGCGCGCCGGATATGGCTTTTCCGGTGCTGAACATGCTTTCGTTCTGGACCACGTTCGTAGCTTTCGTGGTGATTATCGCGGCGTTCTTTGTGCAAGGCGGAGCTCCGCTGCACGGCTGGACGGGCTATCCGCCGCTCAGCGCGGTGCAGTCGGCGGGGCCGGGTGAAGGTCTGGGCGCCGATTTGTGGATTACCAGCATCGCCATCTTCTGCGTGGCGTCGCTAATGGGGGCGCTGAATTTCATCACCACCACGCTTGACCTGCGCGCCAAGGGCATGACTTTGATGCGCATGCCGCTGACGGTGTGGTCGTGGTTCATCACCGCAATTCTTGGACTGCTGGCGTTTGGCGTCCTGCTCTCGGCGGGAATTCTTCTGCTGATGGATCGCAACCTGGGCACCAGCTTCTATGTTCCGCTGGTCGTGGTGAGCGGACAGATCATGGGACACAAGGGCGGTTCGCCGCTGTTGTGGCAGCATCTGTTCTGGTTTTTCGGACATCCCGAGGTTTACATCGCGATTCTGCCGGGCATGGGCGTGGCGTCGCAAATTCTCTCGACGTTTTCGCGCAAGCCGATCTTCGGTTACCGCGCCATGGTCTACGCCATGTTGTCGATCGGATTTTTCGGATTCATGGTGTGGGGCCATCACATGTTCATGAGCGGCATGAGCCCGTACTCGGCATTCGCGTTCTCGCTGCTGACCATGTGCATCGGCGTGCCGTCGGCGATCAAGACGTTTAACTGGCTGGGCACGATGTGGAAGGGCCGCATCCGCTTCCAGACGCCGATGCTGTACGCGATCGGTTTTGTTTCACTCTTCGTATCGGGCGGGCTGAGTGGACCGTTCCTGGCGCAGCCGGTGCTCGATATTCAACTGCACGACACTTATTTTGTGGTCGGGCACTTCCACTTGATCATGGGCGTGGCCGCAATCTTCGGCATGTTCGCGGCAACTTATTACTGGGTCCCCAAGATGTTTGGGCGAATGATGAACGAAACCTGGGGCAGGGTCCACTTCTTCCTCACTCTGGCTGGAACCTATGCGATTTTCATGCCGATGCATTATCTGGGAATGGCGGGCGGCACGCGGCGTTATTCGGATTATCGTGAAGTGAAATATCTGGCTACGCTGATGCCGCTTCATCGGTTCATGACGTTCGCGGCGATCATCACCATCGCGGCGCAGTTCATTTTTGTGATCAATCTTTTCTGGAGCATGTTCAAGGGACCGAAGGCCAGCGACAATCCCTGGGAAGCGACCACGCTGGAGTGGACGACAACGACTCCGCCTCCTCACGACAACTTTGGCGGCGTGACGCCGGTGGTGCACAACGGGCCGTATGAATATGGCGTTCCGGGCGCGGCGAAAGACTACGTGATGCAGACGGATCCAGCGACAGTTTCGATGCACTGACGCGCACGAGCGACTATGGCTACCTACGCTCCCATCGACGCGATTCGCGAGGGCCAGACCGGCCGGGGCGGATCTCCATCTACACCCAAGCCGCCGGGCGGGGGCGATGACGGGCGTGGCGGCGATAGTGGACCGAATTATGGGGCGCGGTTGAGGCGAGCGCGGTTGGGTCTGATTTGCGGCGTCGCTACGGTAACCATGGTGTTCGTATCGCTGACCAGCGCCTACATTGTGCGCCAGGGACTGCCTACTTATGACGAAGCCTCGAAGGCGTACGTCCACGATTGGGGCGGGACGGATCTGCCTTGGCGGCTGCTCGGCATCAATACCATTTTGCTGCTGGCGAGTAGCGTGACGATCGAGTTCGCGCGCCGCGGATTGACGCGACAGGTTGCACTGGCGCCGGTGAAGTCGATTCCGGGAGTTTCGCTCGGAGCGGAAAATAAATTTCCGTGGCTCGGCGTGACGGCGATTCTCGGCTTTGGTTTTCTCATCGGCCAGGGGATGGCGTGGCGAGAGCTGCATCTGCGCGGATTCTTCGTCAACACCAACCCCAGCAGTTCATTCGTTTTCCTGCTGACCGCGACCCACGCGGTGCATCTGGCCGGCGGAATTATTGCGTTGCTTTGGGCCGCGACCACGGCGCTGCTGCACAGGCCCGTGGAATCGCGGCGCATCGTGGTTGATATCACGGCCTGGTACTGGCACTTCATGGCCGTGTTGTGGGTTTACGTTTTTGCTCTGTTGGGATTTGCGAGATAGCGAAAGGGGAACTCGAGGAATGGCTGACGCCACGCTTCAGCAGGGTTCGGTGCAGCATGATTCACTCCAGCATGGATTGCCGGGAGAATTTGAGGCTCCACTATTCGGGGCTTATTCGAAAAAAGTGGGGATGTGGCTGTTTCTGGCTTCGGACTCGCTGACGTTCGGTGCCCTGCTGGTTGCCTTCAGCTACAACCGCATCTACACGGCATGGCCCACGCCGTTCGGCAAGGACAGCATCATCAACGCCACGGTCATGACGGCGTGCCTGCTTTCCAGTTCGCTGACCATGGTGCTGGGCGTGTTCGCGGCGCAGCGCGGCGACCGGAGTTGGACCCGTAACTGGCTGCTGGCCACCATGTTTTTCGGCACCGCTTTCATCGTGCTGCATGGCATGGAATGGAGCAAGCTGATCAGCGAAGGCCTCACGCTGCCGGGGTTCCCGAAGATCGCTGGAACGGAAGGCGAGTTCGCAAAGGTTTCGGCCAGCACCCCGCAGTTCCCTGCCACGTTCTTTGGTCTGACTGCGATGCACATGCTGCACGTGACCATCGGCGTGGTTTACCTGGGCGTGGTTGCGCTGCGCAAGTGGTTCCTGCCGATTCTGGGAGTGATTTATGTTGCGGGATACGTTCTGATCCCGTCGAATAACATTTTTCACTACGGCATTCACGCGCTGCTGATCTGCTTGATCGTGGCGTCCGTGATTTTGTTCCTGAAGCCGAAAGATTACGATGCGCACGATGTCGAAGTAGCGGGTCTGTACTGGCACTTCGTCGACCTGGTGTGGATGTTCATCTTCCCGCTGGTTTACTTGATGTCGACCAGGGTCTGACGAATGTCATTGGTTGGAAATCATTTGTAAGGTCGGGCGGTTTTTGCCGCTGAGGGAAAATATGACGCACGATGCCGCAACGCATGACGACAGCAAGGGGCAGTATTTTTGGGTGTGGGGAGCGCTGCTGATTCTTACGGCGATCGAGGTGGTGCTCGCCTACCGGCAGGTATTTGAGCCGGTGCGCATGCTGGAAGTTCTGCTGCTGCTCTCGGTAATTAAATCGGCGCTGATCATCGGCTACTTCATGCACTTGAAGTTTGAAAAGGCGTTGATGCGGTGGCTGCTGGTGATCTCAGTGACGGCCTGCTTCATCATCATGTATTTCTTTTTCTTCCCCGACGCGGGTCGGATACTGAGGTTGGGAGTGCAGTAGCGCAGTCCATGACCCTGGCCGCTAAATCTCGTATGGCTCTGTTGCTGGCTATTGCGCTTTACGCAGCGCCGGCATTTGCCCAGGGCTGCGCCATGTGCAATGCCACTGCGAAGGCCGCGCCAAAGGACGCTCAACGCGCTATCAACCGTGCCATTTTTGTCATGCTCGCGCCGCCGGTCGGAATTATGGTGCTGGGATTCGGCTTGGCCATTCGCTACGGGAAGCGGCGCGACCAGGAAAACGACGACACGTCTCGCCAGACGTAATCCTCTCTGAAGACGTTGCTTGCAACGACTCTCTCACCGTCCTTCGGAATGCTGCCGGCAGAGAAATAGCAAGCTACGTTTCTACGACCGGAGCCGGACCGGAGCGGTCATCTCTTTCCCTGCTTTATAATAGAAAGTTCGGCAGGCCTCGCGGAAGCCTCTGGGAGCGATCGGCCCGGGTAGCTCGGCTGCTGCCGGCCTTTACCCGATGTCTACCTCCACGGAAAGCATTTCCACGCAAAGCATTGTGGTACGCGGGGCCCGCGTCCATAACCTCAAGAACATCGATTTTGAGGTTCCGCACAATACCTTGACGGTCGTTACCGGTGTGTCCGGATCCGGCAAGTCGTCGCTGGCCTTCGATACGATTTACGCCGAAGGGCAGCGCCGCTACGTGGAGTCGCTGTCGGCCTACGCGCGGCAGTTTCTGGAGCGCATCGAGAAGCCGGACGCCGATTCGATTGACGGCATCGCTCCGGCGGTCGCGATCCGGCAAAAGAATACCACTCGCAACCCGCGGTCGACCGTCGCGACGGCGACCGAGATTTACGATTACTTGCGCCTCCTGTTCGCCCGCGTCGGCCGCTCTTATTGTGCGAACTGCGGCCGTGAAGTGAAAAAGGACACGGTCGATGAAGTCGCCGACACGATTCTGGCGCTCGACCCGGACACGCGCCTGCAGGTTCTGTTTCCCTTGCAGCGGCCAGCGACGCAGACGGCCGAAGAAATCGGCAAGCCACGCGTCGCAAAATCGAAGAAACAAATCCAGCCGGCCGAAAGCGCACACCTCACGGAAGCGCTCAAGACGCGCCTTTATGATTTGCGGAAGGCCGGCTTCAACCGCCTGTTTCAGCGCGGGCAGGTGTTTGAGTTTTCGACTCCGGAATCGCTGCTCGACATCGACTTCGGCGCGCCGGTTTTTGTTCTCGTCGATCGGCTGACGGTTTCTGCGGAGGGCCGCACCCGCGTGGTGGATGCAATCGAGACTGCATACCGCGAGTCGGGTGAAGTCATCTTCGAAATTCCGCCGCAGAACGATGGGACGGCACGGCAGCTTCGTTTTTCGCACCGCTTCGAATGCAAGAACTGCAACCTGCGCTACGAAGAACCGGAGCCGAGGCTTTTCTCTTTCAACAATCCTTATGGAGCGTGCCCGCGCTGCCAGGGGTTCGGCAACACCATTGATTTCGATCTCGAGCGTGTCATCCCCGACAAATCCAAGACCTTGGCTGAGGGCGCGATCGAACCCTGGACCAAACCGAAGTATCGTCCATTCCTGACCGATCTGAAGCGTTACGCCAAACAGGCCGGCATCCCGCTGGATGTGCCCTGGGGGGAACTGGATGAGGACCAGAAACAACTCGTGCTTGATGGCGAAGGCCGCTATCTGGGCGTGCGCGGATTTTTCCATCTTTTGGAGCGCAAGAAATACAAATTGCACGTGCGGGTTTTTCTCAGCCGCTATCGCGGATATTCGCTGTGCTCGGCCTGCAACGGCAGCCGGTTGCGAATGGAAGCTCGCCAGGTAAAGATCCAGGGCCTCAATATCTGCCAGATCTGCGCGATGACGGTGGAGGAGGCTGGGCGTTTTTTCGAAAAGGTCGAGCTAAGCGCGCAGGAAGCAGACATTGCGGACAAGCTGCTGCAGGAAATTCGCGAGCGTATCCGATTCCTCAACGACGTTGGGTTGGAATATTTAACTCTGGACCGGCTCTCGTCGACGCTTTCCGGTGGAGAAGCGCAGCGGATTCAGCTAGCGACTTCGCTGGGCTCGCGGCTGGTGGGCACGCTTTATGTGTTGGACGAGCCGTCGATTGGGCTGCACACGCGCGATACGCACCGGCTGATCAAGATTCTGCACGACCTGCGCGATCTGGGAAATACGATCCTGGTGGTGGAGCATGATCCCGAGGTGATGGCGGCTTGTGACCGCATCCTCGATCTTGGTCCGGGCGCGGGTGAGAACGGCGGGCAGCTGATTGCGGAGGGAACGTACGATGAGATCAAGCGGAACCCCGCGTCGCTCACGGGCCGCTATCTCTCCGAAGACTTGCGCATTCAGCTTCCGGTGGCGCGGCGCAAGCCGGGGGTGCAGCAGATTAAGATTCGCGGCGCGCGGGCGAACAATCTCAAGGGAGTGGACGTCAACATTCCTCTCGGGATGATCGTGGCCATCACGGGTGTATCGGGATCGGGCAAGTCTACGCTGCTGCATCAGGTGCTTTATCAGGCGCTGGCGGAGGCCAAGAAGCAGGGTGATGGTTCCACGCCCTCAGGCTCTGCATCTTCCGGATCATCATCTGGATCATCTTCCGGAAAGTCGGCTGCGACGTGGGAGAGCGTGGAAGGCGATCAATTCGTGGATGAAGTAGTGCTAGTGGATCAGTCGCCGATCGGGCGGACTCCGCGCTCGAATCCCGTGACTTACATCAAAGCCTTCGATGCCATCCGCAATCTCTTCGCTTCCCTGCCGGAATCGAAGAAGCGCGGTTTCAGCGCTGGGCATTTTTCGTTCAACATCCCCGGCGGGCGTTGCGAGGCCTGCCAGGGCGATGGCACGGTCACGGTGGAAATGCAATTTCTCGCGGATGTGGAACTGATTTGCGAAGAGTGCAAAGGCACGCGATACAAGCAGCAAGTGTTGGAAGCGCGCTACCGCGGGCGGAACATCCATGAGGTGTTGCAGCTTACCGTGAAAGAGGCGCTCAGGATTTTTGCCGAAGTTCCGAAAATTACGGAAAAGCTGCGCACCCTGGAAGAAGTGGGTCTAGGATATTTGCGGCTGGGCCAGTCTGCGACGACGCTTTCGGGCGGCGAGGCACAGCGTATGAAGCTGGCGGCGCATTTGCAGCCGGCCGAGAGCAGCCTGGCGGCGGGCCCGGAAAGCCGCAGGAGACGCCGCTTGCTTTACATTTTTGATGAACCCACGACGGGACTGCATTTTGATGACGTCAGCAAACTTTTGTCCGCGTTTCGGCGTCTGATTGATGCAGGAGGATCGATCGTGGTAATCGAACATAATCTCGAAGTGATCAAGACGGCGGACTGGGTGATCGACCTTGGCCCCGAGGGCGGGAATCGTGGCGGCAAAGTTGTGGGCGCGGGAACGCCGGAATCCATCGCCAGACTGAGCGGCTCCTATACCGGAAAATATTTGGCGCGTATGCTGAACGGAAATGGAGCTTCCCGTTCTTATGGACGCGAGTAGGAAGTTCGCCGCCGTGGTGTTGGCCGCCGCCAGCGCGGCCGCTGGCGCCCGCCCCCAGGCCTCGGGCCAGAGTGCCGCGTCTGCCGCGCCCGCGTCTGCACAAGCTGCACAAACCGCGCAGCCGACGGGAACTGCGCCGACGGATTCTTCTGCAACTCCTTCCGGCTCGACTTCTTCTACGCAAACAATCCACGAAAAAACGGGGCCGAACTCGAGCCGCACCATCCGGCATACCAGGGTTGTGGAGCAGGGTTCGCAGCCGCCGGAGCTTACGCAGGCGGAGGACGCGATCCAGAAGCGGGACTATCCCACCGCTGAGCCTTTGTTGCGACAAGTGGTGGATCGCGATCCCAGCAATTACGTGGCGTGGTTTGATCTGGGATTTCTGGAGAACGCCGTTGGAAAAGTCGAAGAGTCGATCGCGGCTTATCGCAAATCGGTCGAGGCGAAGCCGGACGTCTTCGAGTCAAACTTGAACTTGGGATTGCAGCTGGCAAAAACCGGTCAGCCGGACGCGGAAAAGTTTCTGCGTGACGCTACCCAACTCAAGCCAACCAGCCACGCGGCCGAAGGACAGGGTCGCGCGTGGCTCTCTCTGGCGCAAGTGCTCGAAAAAGCAAAGCCCGAGGAGGCGATCGCGGCTTATCGTCAGGCCTCCGCGTTGCGGCCGGAGGATCCGGAGCCGCACCTAGCCGCGGGACATTTGCTGGAGAAGGAAAACAAGTTTTCCGATGCGGAGACGGAGTACAAGAGAGCTCTCGCGCTCGATCCGAAATCAGACGCTCTGACGGGTCTGGCCAACATTTACATGAGCGGGCGCCGCTTTGTTGAAGCGGAAGAATATCTGCGCAAGCTGGTCGTGGCCCAACCCGGAAATGCTGCGGCGCATGTTCAACTGGGCCGAGTGCTGGCGGCCGAGGGCAAGAACGATGCGGCTGTGATTGAACTCGAGGCGGGGGTAAAGCTGGCTCCGGCAGATGCTTCCGTGCAACGCGACTTGGCGGATATCTATCTCGCTGCCGGCAAGAACGAGCAGGCGGACGCGGCTTATCGTGCTCTGTTGTCGAGTCATGCCAACGATGCTGAACTGCACCGAAGCTTCGGTCAGGCATTACTGCGCGAAAAGAAATTCTCGGATGCACAGCAAGAGTTTCTGGATGCCGTAAAACTGAAGCCCGAACTTGGCGAAGCCTACGGCGACCTGGCCTTCGCGGCCAGCGAAAACAAGAATTATCCCCTGGTCATTAAGGCGCTCGACGCGCGCGCAAAGCTTTTGCCCGAAGTTGCCACTACTTATTTCCTACGCGCCTCGGCCTTCGACCACCTGCGGGATAACAAGCAGGCCGCGGCCAACTATCACCTCTTCCTTAACACGGCCAACGGGAAGTATCCTGATCAGGAGTGGCAAGCCAAGCACCGGCTGATTGCCATTGAACCAAAAAAGTAGGAACCAAAGAAGTAAGAAGCGAAGAAATAGTCTGCAAAGAATTAGGAATCGAATAAGCGAACACTTGGGGACGCACGATGTTCGGGATCGGGAGTTTGGGGCTTCTGCGAGGCGGGGTGATTGCGGTGTTGCTGGCCGCATTCGTCGCTTCGCCCATGGCCGCGAAGGAGCAAACGCTGGATGAGCTGAAGGCTCGCCTCTCTTCCACCAGCGTTGGAGACCGTCCGAAGCTTTGCCTGCAGATTGCCGAGCGACAATTGGATGATGCCGACAAACTTTATACCGCGTTCGACAGCGAGAAGGCGCAGGTGTCCCTAACGGACGTTGTTACTTTCTCGGAACTCGCCCGCGACTATTCGATTCAATCACACAAGCACCAGAAACAAACCGAGATCGCGGTGCGGAAGATGACCCGGAAACTGAATGACCTGAAGCATGTTGTATCGCGGGACGAACAGGTAGCAGTGCAGAATGCCATCGACCGGTTGCAACGCGTGCGCGACGACCTGTTGCTCGCCATGTTTCCGAAAGGCAAGAAACGCGAAGAGTAAGGCGCAAGGAAGGTAAGAATTAATGATTTTCCCTTTGTGGTTGCGCATTCCAGCCGGCGTGGGTTTGCTGCTGATCGCCACCAGCGCGGGTTGGGCGCAGCGTCGCCGCGATCCGCTGACCCAGTCGGAAATTGACCAGGTGCGGGACGCCAGTTGGGAGCCCCAGAAGCGCCTCGCCCTTTACGTCAGCTTCGCGCGCGATCGCCTGACAAAACTGGAGGCGATGCGGGGCGATCCGAAGACGAAAGATCGCCCGCAGCAGACGCATGATTTTCTGGACGCATTTCTTCGCATCTACGACGAGCTCAACGACAATATCGATACTTACATTGGCCGCAAAGACGATATCCGCAAGCCCTTAAAGGCCGTCGTCGAGGCTGACACCGAATTTCAGGCCAAGCTGCGGGCGCTCAAAGACTCAGCGGATGTAAAGGCGGAAGAAGCTGCGCAATACGAATTTGTGCTGACCAATGCCCTCGATACCGTCGATACGTCCGCCGAGGACCACCGCAAACTGCAGGTTGATCTGGAAGATGCGGCCAAGCACAAAAAGCTGAATGCCGCGGCCAAGAACAGCGGCAAACCGGAATAAGGCGTGCTAACCTAACTTTACCGTGCGTGAAGGCCTGCTCGAACTTTTCCAGGAAAGTCATCGCGAACTGCGTCCGTCTGCGCCCATCCCCGAACTGAAAATTGAATTCTTCGCCTTCGCCAACGTCAATAACACCATTCGCCTGCGCCAGGGCAAACTGCTGGTGCGGCTTTCCGATCTGCTGGAAGGCGCTCCAGACGCTGTTTTACGGGCCATCGCCCACATCCTGTTAGCCAAGATGTACCGCCATCCCATCGATCGCGGGCAGGCGGCGCGCTATCGAAAATATCTGGCCAGTCATGAAATCGTCCGCAAGACTCACCTGGTCCGGCAGATGCGCGGACGCAAGCAACTGCATTCCGCGCGCGGGCATTTCTATGATCTGGATGCGGTCTTCGAGAAACTAAACACGCGCTTTTTCTACGGTCTGCTGGCGCGTCCGCGCATGAGCTGGAGCCGCACTCGCACCCGCCGCATTCTCGGCCATTACGATCCCGCGCACAATGCCATTGTCATCAGCCGAGTGTTTGACCACTTCGCCGTCCCGGGCTACGCCGTGGAATACATCGTGTATCACGAGATGCTGCATCTGAAGCATCCGGTGCGGCTGCGCGGAAGCCGGCGCTGCGTGCACTCAGCGGAATTCCAGGCGGAAGAGAAACTGTTCCCGCAGCTAGCAGAGGCGAATGCTTTTCTGAAAAGGCTGTGAGCACCCGGCGGCGTTTCCGTCGACCTTCCCTGCGACTAGGCGCAGTTCAAGCCACCAATTTCCCCATGTGACCGCGATCACACGCCACTGTGATGCGGCGGATTGACGCTCACTTGGCCCTCAGCATATCCTTGAAGTTGAAATTGAAAATCATTTTCAACATCACATTTTGCAAGATTCGATAGGAAACTGTCATAAATGCTTCAGGCTTTCATTATCGCGCTGCGCGAAGGGGTTGAGGCTGCCCTCATCGTCGGCATCACGCTCGCTTACCTCGCCAAAATAGGACGGAACGATCTCCGCAAGTCGGTCTACGCCGCGCTGGGGGCGGCTTTTCTGGGCAGCATCGCCGTAGCCGTCGTCATTTCACGAACCAACCTCAACGAAGACGTGTTTGAGGGCTGGATCATGCTGGCCGCGGCCTTTTTCGTCATCACCATGGTCATTTTCATGATGAAGACGGGGCGCAAGCTGAAGGGCGAAATCGAGGGCAAACTTGGTCTGCTCGCAGGGAACGACGCCTGGTTCGGCCTCTTCATCTTTGTGTTTCTAATGGTGTTGCGCGAAGGCGCGGAAACCGTTCTGATGCTCGCCGCCGTTTCCCTCAACTCCACCGCGCTGATGAGTTTTCTGGGCACGGTTCTCGGCATCTTCGCGGCGATTGCTTTCGGCGTGATGTTCGTCAAGGGCAGCGTCCGCATCAATCTGCAGAAGTTCTTCCGGGTGACGACGGCGATTCTTTTCCTCGTGGCGGCACAACTGGTCATCGCCGGGCTGCACGAACTCTCGGAGAGCGGGGTGATCCCATCTTCCAAGCGGGAGATGGCGATCATCGGCCCGGTCGTGCGCAATGATCTCTTCTTCTTCGTGACGATTTTTGCGCTGGCTGCGCTGATGGTGCTGTTCGATGCCAAGCGCCGTGAGCCGGTTCCTGAGGCAGCCTCGCCCGCCCAACGCCGCAAAGCTGCCTGGAGCGCCCGCCGCGAGCGCCTTTGGATGGGCTCCGTCTATGTTTTTTCGTTCGTCTTTATTGCGATGGTGACCGCCGAGTTTGTCTATGCCAAAAGCAAGAGCGCGCTTTCGCCGTCGACCGAAGTTACTTTTGTAAACGGCGCCGTGACGATTCCACTGGCACAGATTTCCGACGGCGACCTGCATCGCTTTGAGGCGCATGAGAATGGAACGGCCATCCGTTTCTGGCTGTACCAGAAGCCGGACGGGAAGATTGCCACGGTTTTCGATGCCTGCGAAATCTGCGGCGCCGTTGGTTTCTATAAGGGCGGCAATGGCGTGATCTGCAAAAACTGCGCCGCGCCCATCAATCCGCAATCGGTGGGCACGGCTGGCGGCTGTAATCCGGTGCCGCTTAAGGCCACGCAAACTGCGGACGCGGTGGTCATCCAAGAGGCGGACGTTGCGGCTGGGAGCCGCATGTTTTCTCAGCCTTAGCTTTTTTCAATCCATATGTTCGTACGGCTCGTTTACGAATCCTTCCGACGACAGAAACGGCGCAAGTTGCTGGCCGGGGCAGCCATCACGCTCGGAGTTACGGTGGCCACGGCCATGATCGCCGTCGCTACCGATATCGGCGACAAGATTAACCGCGAACTGCGCACCATCGGCGCGAACCTGCTGGTCACGCCGCAGGAAGATTCGCTCGACGTGGAAATCGGCGGCGTGAGCCTGAAGCCGCCTAGCGACGGCGCCTTCCTCGACGAAGCCGATCTGCCGAAAATCAAGGGCACGTTCTGGCACAACAACATCACGGGCTTCGCACCGATGCTTCCGGTGAAAGTGAAGCTTGAACGCGACGGGCAAGAACAGGACGTGACGCTGCTGGGAACCTACTTCGCGAAGCAGCTCTCGTTTGGCAAAGACGATTTCGCCACCGGCGTTCGTACCACGCATCCCTGGTGGAGAGTTGCGGGCGCGTGGCCGGATGACAATTCTCGTGACGTTCTGGTCGGCGAAAAGCTGGCCGGCCGCCTCGGGGAAAAATCTGGGGACGAACTTTCATTCTCTGGCAAACACTTTCACGTGAGTGGAATTCTTTCCACAGGCGGCGCCGAGGACGAGCAGATTGTGGCTCCGCTCGCGGTGGCGCAGGAAATTCTTGGCAAACCCGGCGCGGTGCGCCGCGTTTACGTGAGCGCTCTCACCAAGCCGGAGGACGCACTAGCTCGCCGCGATCCGAAGAGTTTGACAGGGCCCATGTACGACCGGTGGTATTGCTCGCCGTATCCGCAGTCGATCGCTTACCAGCTGCAGGAGGCGATTCCGCATTCGCACGCCGAGCAGATTCGGCAGGTCGCGCAGAATGAAGGCACGGTGCTGACGCGGATCGAAGGTCTGATTTTTCTGATCACACTGGCGGCGCTGCTCGCGTCCGCGCTGGCAGTATCGGCGGCGATGGCGACCGCCATTTTCGAACGCCGTGCAGAAGTGGGATTGATGAAGGCTTTGGGCGCGAGCAAGCTGGCCGTGGCGTCGATTTTCTTCGCCGAAGCAACGCTGCTGGCTTTGCTCGGCGGCCTCGCTGGCTTCGCCGCCGGGGGCCTGCTGGCGCGCCAGATCGGCCGCTCGATCTTCGGTTCGCAAATCGGCATCCAGCCAGTGTTACTGCCCGTGGTTCTCGTGGTCGCCGTGCTGGTCACGTTCGCTGGAAGCGCCGCCGCGATTCGACGCGCCGTGCAGCTTGATCCGGTGTTTGCCCTGCGAGGCGAACTATGAGTGGGCGGGACACGAGAGGGCGCAATGTGACCGGTCCAGCGGTTGCGTCTACCAGTTCCCTCGCCGCGCGCAATCTTGCGGCCACGCGCTCACAGGCTCCGCACACGTCGATGTTTTTGCGCATGCTGATCCGGGCCGCAGTGCTGCGCCGCGGACGCGCTACTTCCGCATTGTTTGCGGTGGTGGTGGCGGCGGCGGTGGCTACTGCGATGCTCACACTCTTCGTCGACGTACAAGCCAAGCTGCATCGGGAGTTCCGCAACTACGGCGCAAATATTATCCTCGTCGGCCGCGAGGGCGCTTCCCTTCCCGCCGACACGCTCTCGCGCGTGGAGTCCACTCTCGCCCGGCGGGGACTTGTTGCTCCCTTCGCAATGGTGGTCGCCCGCACCAGCGACGGTCAGCCCATCGTCGTTGCCGGCACAGACTTCGATCGCGTGCGTCAACTGGATCGCTGGTGGTCAGTAGACAACTGGCCTATCGCGCCCCAACAGGCGCTGATCGGGGTGCGGGCAAAGTCTGCAATTTCCCCGGGCACTGCCGCAGCCACTGCCACAGCTAAGAACCAACCGTTCGACCTGACCTTTCAGGGACACGTAATTCACCTCACGCCCGCCGGCACGGTACAAACCGGCGCCGCCGAAGATAGCCGCATCTATCTCTCACTCTCCGATTTCGTTGCCTGGACCGGAGTTCAGCCATCGACGATCGAAGTCGCCGCCAACGGCTCGGGCGCCGAGGTGGCGGCGATCATGAACCAGCTTGCGCAGGCAATTCCCGAAGCGGATGTCCGCCCCGTGCGGCAGATCATGGAAGGCGAAGCCCGTGTGCTGGGCAAGACACGAGCCACGCTGCTGGCCGCGGCTGCGCTCATCATTCTCACGGCCGCGCTGTGCGTGCTTTCCACGCTGATGGGCTGGGTGTTCGATCGCCGCCGCGATTTCGCGATTATGAAGGCCCTGGGAGCGTCGCAGCGGCTGCTGAGTGGGTTCTTTGCCGCGGAAGCTGCAGCGCTCGGCGCTACTGGCGCCGTCATCGGCTTCGTGGTCGGCATCGGCATCGCCGCCTGGATCGGGCGCGCCAACTTCCACGCGCCAGTCGAACCAAGATTCGCTGTTCTCCCGATTGTGGTGGCTGTTAGCATAGCGGTGACGCTGCTTTCCGCAATCCTCCCGATCTCGCTGCTGCGGCGCGTGCAGCCGGCGGTCATTCTGAGGGGTGAGTGAAATGATTCAGATCAAAGACGTCACCAAGCTCTACCCCGCCAAGGAAGCAGCTACCACCGGCGCGAACGGCGGCGGGAAAGACAACGCATCCATCCACGCGCTTGACCACATCTCTCTGCACGTCGCGGCCGGAGAGTGGCTCTCGATCATGGGTCCGTCAGGATCGGGTAAATCGACGCTGGTGAATCTGATCGGCTGCCTCGACCGTCCCAGTTCAGGTGAAATCTGGCTCGACGGCCAGAACGTGGCCGGCATTTCTTCCGCGGACCTGAACCGGGTCCGCGCCGAGAAAATCGGATTCATCTTCCAGCAGTTTCATCTCATCCCATTTCTCACCGCGGTCGAAAACGTGATGCTGGCGCAGTATTTCCACAGCATGACCGACGAAAAAGAAGCCGTCGACGCTCTCACCCGCGTGGGCCTGGGCGACCGCGCCCATCACCTGCCTTCACAGCTTTCCGGTGGCGAGCAGCAGCGGGTATGCATTGCACGTGCACTGATTAACGATCCCCGCATCATTCTGGCCGACGAGCCCACCGGCAACCTCGACGCGCAGAACGAAGAAATCGTCCTGCGCCTGCTGCGCGAATTTCACCAGCAAGGCCGCACCATCGTGATGGTCACGCACGATCCGGTCGTCGCCCGCCTCGCCGACCGCCGCATTGAGCTGCATCATGGCAGCATCGCGGCGCAAGAAATTTTTTCCATGGCCGACGAAGAACAGCTCGACGAAGTTCTCGAAGAACTCTGGGTCCTGGCCGAGCACGGCGAGATCGCAGAAGTCGAACGCATGGAAGTACACGGCGCCCTGCCCATCAGCCTGGCGATCGAGAAGATGATCGAGATGGAACTGGTCGTCTCCATGCCGCATCCGCCGCAGCCGCACGATCACAAGCCGTTCGTGAATCCCTGTCACGACGCGCTGAAGCCTGTCTCCGCTTCCTCCGGCGATGGCACGCTCATCGTCGAACTCACCGCTCGCGGCCGCGAACGCGCCGGCAGCATCATTCGCCGCCATCGCCTGGCCGAACGGTTGTTCACTGACAGCCTCGCCCTGGACAGTGAAACCGAAATTGAGCAGCAAGCCTGCAAGTTCGAGCACATCCTCTCGCCCGAAGCCACCGACAAGATCTGCACCTTCCTCGGCCATCCGCACACCTGCCCGCACGGCGCGCCGATTCCTCCGGGGCCCTGCTGTGGAAGAGCTGTCGAACATTCCGGGATCGCCGTAAGCCGCACCAGAGCTTAAGTAGCTCGCATCACTCCCGGCAGAACAAGTCTTGTCATCAGCGCATAGACGCCGCGCTGCTATCATCGGGACATTCGTATGCCTTCGCCCCCTCCCACCATCGGCGTATTCGACTCCGGCTTCGGCGGCCTGACCGTCCTTAAAGCTTTACTTGAACTCATCCCGGCGGCCGATTATCTTTACTTCGGTGACACGGCGAGACTTCCCTATGGCTCTAAATCGGTCGAAACCGTGGCCCGCTATGCCGTCGAGGCCTCGCACTATCTCGAATCCCACGGCGCGGAACTGCTGGTGATTGCCTGCAACACCGCGACCGCCCTGGCGTTGGATCGCATCACCGCCTCGGCTCACGTGCCGGTGGTGGGCGTGATCGAACCGGGAGCCGAGGCCGCCGCGGCCGCATCCGCCAACAAGAAAGTCGTGGTCATCGGAACCGAGGCCACCGTCAGCAGCCATGCCTATCGCAAGGCTCTCGAAGCTCGCGACCTGCGCGCGCACGAGAAGGCGTGCCCGCTGCTCGTGCCCCTCGTCGAAGAGGGTTGGGTCGAGCACTCGGTCACCGAGCAGGTTGCTCGGATCTATCTGGCGGAGGCTTTCAGTGACGGCTTTCACGACGCCGACGTTTTGGTCCTCGGCTGCACGCATTACCCATTGCTGAAACCGCTGTTGCGCCGCGTGGCGCCGGCGCACGTCACCATCGTTGATTCGGCCGAGTCCACGGCACACGCCGTAGCTGCGCATCTGCGAGAACTATTGCCTCAGGTGCCGGCATCGCCTCCGGAACCACGCACGCTCCCCCACCTCAAGTTCTTCGCCACGGATTCGGTGGAAAAATTCTGCCGACTCGGACAAAGATTCCTGGGCCATGCTATCGCAGATGTCCAGCACGTCGACTTGAAAGAATAGTTGACGTGAAAAGGTAGAGCCACGGCAGGATTACGCGGAGCGCATGAACTGAGCGTGGTCCAAGCTTCAGGGTTTGATTGCCGCGAAGCGCAGCCGCGTATAGTCCGCGGTCCAGCGCCCCTCCGCATCGCACAGCACCGGCTTGAGCAGCGCCGTGACCTCATCAAGGAATCCGCCCCGATCTTCGTGCGGACGCGGCAGCGCAGCGCACAACGGATTGGCAAACGTCTCCAGCCACCCGCGCATTCCGGTGGGCAGAGGCGTGGGCCGCGGAATCAGCTGCACACTTTGCGGCACGAAGCCAGCCCGCCGCAACCGGGTTTCGTAATCGTCGACGGTCGGAAAATACCACGGAATCCAGGAGGCGGGCTCTCTAACGCCTCGGCGCTCAAGCGTTGCCACTAGCGCTACCGTAATCGCTCCGACGCAGGCATGCCCGCCCAACTCGCCCACGAATCTTCCTCCGGTTCTGAGGGCACGGAATGCACCAGACACTGGCGCGTCCGGATCGTCCTTGATCCAGTGCAGCACGGCATTGGAAAACACCGCATCAAATTCGTTTTCAAACACCAGAGTCTTGGCATCCGCTACCCGCGCGTCGAGGCCGCGCTTACGCGCAGCCGCGATCATGTCCTCGGAACTGTCCACGCCCACCACCTGCGCGCCCAGCGCAACCAGTTTTTCGGTCAGTGCCCCGTCGCCGCAACCCAAATCGAGAATCCGCTCGCCGGGCCGTGGCCGAAGCAAATCCAGCACAGGTTGTCCCAGTGCAGGCACAAAATGGGCGTGCGCCGCGTAACCAGCAGCGTTCCACTGCTGTGAGGATGACGATGATGCCCGGGATTTCTCTTCTGATTTCAACATAACACCCACACGCCCCATTATTGCCAACTCACGATTCCTTCCATCGACTGACCACGCACAGGCTCCTGCCTAATTCCATTTCGCAGCAAGATTCGGATAGCGCATCCGGCCAAGCAGAATTACTGTGTCCAGCGATGCCTTCGCCTACTCCAATCAAACATATCATTCAGCCATCTTCGCTCACCATGCATCCGCTCGATAACGTAATCTGGCAGGCGCTCACGACGCGGCAAACTCATTGCGCCGAAATTTGCGGCGAGGCGCGCTGGTTCCTGCGCGACATCACGTTGCTCAGTGCTTTTCGCGAGCCCTCCGACAAAGGTTATGACTCTCTCGCCGAACTCGCTGGTCCGGGAGGAACTGCGGCTTTGTTCCTGGACGAGCCGCACCGCGCGCGCCCAGGGTGGGAGCTAATCGCCGGTCCGCCTCTGCTGCAGATGATCTTCGAGAACAGCGGCCTGCCCGCTTCCCCAGCTGCGGGTGATTCTGTGATCGTCGAGCTCAGCCAGAAGGATTCGCCAGAAATGGTCGAACTGGCCACGCTCACCAAGCCCGGCCCGTTCGGAACGCGAACCCACGAATTAGGAACATACCTCGGCATTCGCCGCCGAGTTGGCGACAAAGAAAAGCTGGTGGCTATGGCTGGCGAGCGTCTGAAGGTTCCCGGTCATACGGAAGTGAGCGCAGTCTGCACCCATCCCGACCATACGGGCCGGGGCTATGCGGGAACCTTGATGACAGAAGTGATGCGGCGCATCATCGCGCGCGGCGAAATCCCATTCTTACACACGCGCGAAGACAACCTGCGCGCGATTGAACTCTACCGGCGGCTGGGATTTAGAACGCGCCTGCGAAGCCACCTGGCCTTGCTGCGCAGAATTTGATTTTGGGTACCGCAGCGCTTCCAGCGCTGCGATTAAGGCATTGTTCTGATCGCGGCTTCAGCCGCTGCTTGCGCGCGCTGGGAACCTCGCAGGCCTCAGTACAAATGGAAATCGACGTCCACTTCAACCGGCCCGTAGCGAACCGGATGGCCATCTTTCATCGACGGCCGGAATCTCCACTTCTTGACTGCTTCAATCGCCTTCTCATCCAGGCCCATGCCCAGGCTCGAGCTCACGCGGATGTTGCTGGGCGTACCATCGGCCTCCACAATGATGCTGAGAACGCAAAGCCCCTGGAACTTGGCCTTGCGCGCCTCTTCGGAGAATTCCGGGTCGACCTGCGAAATGATGGCAGGATCGCTCGCCCCTTCGCCACGGTGATAGGTGCCACCTCCGGTGCCGCCGCCCCTGCCCGGACCGAATCCTCCGCCCTCGCCAGAGCCGACGCCTCCGCCACTCCCGGAGCCAATGCCGCTAAGCGAGCCCGTGCCGTTTGAAGGCATCGTCAAATGCGACAGGGGGTCGCCAATGTTGGGCATGTTGTTGGACGCCAGCTTGACCTCTGGAGGAATAATGATCGTCTGTTCGACCGCCAGCTTGGGATGCTCGTTGCGCAGGATCACCGTTGGCGGTGTGATCTGATCCAGCGACCGCGTGGGCAGCCTGCCCGCCGACGCCTTCAGCACGTCGTGATCCCCACCACCACCGCCGCCGCCCGATACCGTCCTTCCCGGCTTCAGCGCGGGAACATCGGGATCCACAAGCATCACGGTAGCCTTCGGAGCTGGCGCGGCCGTCACTGCGCGGTGAGCCCACAATGTACCCGCAACGATGATTGCCGCAATCAGAACGTGCACGCCCGTCGAACCCAGCACGCCGTCTTTCTTGTAGTTGTAAAAACCCCAGATATCCTTGACCGGCTCAGGCTTCGATTCCAGCTTGAGAGGCGGAAGCTTCTTGGGGAAGAAAAACTCATCCAGCTGACGGAAAAGTGATTTCCACAGGGGCTCTTCGAACATTTCCTGGGCCACAAGCAAATGCAGCTCGGGCTCTTTCGGGGGGGCGCTCGGATTGATCTCTACAGATCCCATGATTCCTGAAAGGCTCACGTTCGCTTCGTCATACAGCTTCGGAACGGGCCCGGACTACACTGCCACTCTTACACAGATGAGCGCCTGCGGCGCTAAGTTGCTTGTTTTGGCCACCGAAGTTACAAAAGAAGTTATATCAAAAAGGCTCGTCCTCACCGCCTCCCCGCGACCGGGCCGCAAGGTTCTGCCTTGCCTAAATTGTACCTCTACTTTCTTACTTTTTGACAGTGCATTTCGTAGTCCCAGAGACGCATTTTTAGGCAACCATGTAAGGGTTGGGGCAGAATTGCCCCGTTTTGTCCGAAAGGCCGCAAATAGACCACCATGGCTACACGGTAACATGAAGTAAATCCCTGCAAACAAAGCCCTTCGCGATCCGAAGCCTGCCCTCAGCGAAGTCGGAGGATGCCCTTCGTGGTTTGTGTTTTTTGCCCGCATCATCGAGCTGACCGAAGCCCGCGCGTGGACGTTCCCCGCCGCCGTCCATATAATGAGAAGATTCAATCATTTGAGAGGACCTGACCGAGTGCCGCTCGAACTGAAAGCGACCATTAACCTGCCCAAAACCGCCTTCCCTATGAAGGCCGACCTGCCCAAGAACGAGCCCAAAATGCTCGAACGCTGGGAGCAGATGGGGATCTACGAGCGCATCCTGCAGGCACGCCAGGGCAGGCCGAAATACATCCTGCATGATGGCCCGCCCTACACCAGCGGCCCCATCCACATGGGCACGGCGTTTAACAAATGTTTGAAAGACTTTATCGTCAAGTCCAAGATTATGGCCGGTTTCGACGCGCCCTATGTTCCCGGCTGGGACTGTCACGGCCTGCCCATCGAGATCAAAGTAGACAAGGAATTGGGCGGCAAGAAACTGCAGATGCGGCCCACCGACGTGCGCGCGGCATGCCGCAAATATGCTCAAGAGTTCCTCGATATACAGCGCGCGCAGTTCAAGCGCATCGGCGTTTTTGGAAGGTTTGACCGGCCTTATTCCACGATGAATCCGCAGTACGAGTCGATCGTACTGAAGACGTTTTATTCGTTTTACGAAAACGGCTTTGTTTACAAGGGCCTGCGCGCAGTCTACTGGTGCATGCACGACGAAACCGCCTTGGCCGAAGCGGAAGTTGAATACGAAAACCACACCAGCTCAACGGTTTGGGTGAAATACGCACTGCTCGATGATCCCGCAAAGCTCGATTCGGCGCTGGCGGGGAAGAAAGTTTCAACCATCATCTGGACCACTACACCGTGGACGCTGCCCGCTTCCATGGCGGTGGCGTTCCATCCCAACGAAGAATATGTTGCGCTGGAATCGGGCGGCGAGGTTTACGTCGTCGCGTCGAGGCTGGCAAAAGATGTGGCTGAGAAGTGCGGGCTCGTCGACCCGCGCGAACTGGCGCACTTCCCGGGCCGCAAGCTGGAGCAACTTTATTTCCAGCATCCGTTTCTCGACCGCAAGATTCTGGGCGTGCTCGCCGACTACGTCACCATGGACACAGGTACGGGCGTGGTCCACACCGCTCCGTCGCACGGCGCGGAGGACTTCGCCACGGGCGTGAAATACGGCCTTGACGCCACCAGCCATGTGGACGAAAAAGGCATCCTGCGCGATGGGCTGGCGGAATACAACGGTCAATACGTTTTCAAAGCGAATCCGCTGATCGTTGAGCTATTGCGGCAGCGTGGAGCGCTGCTGCACACGGAAAAGTTGGAGCATTCCTATCCGCACTGCTGGCGCTGCCATAACCCGGTGATCTTCCGTGCGACGGAGCAGTGGTTCATCTCGATGGAAACGCCCATGCCCGGCGGAAAATCGAAAGAGGACACACTGCGCACGCGTACGCTGGAAGAAATCAAGACGGTGAAATGGGACCCGGCCTGGGGCGAAGAGCGTTTGTCGAACATGATTCAGACGCGGCCTGACTGGTGCATTTCGCGGCAGCGCGTGTGGGGAGTGCCCATCGCCGTGTTCCTGTGCGAAGCCTGCGGCAAACCGCTGAACGATCATGCGGTGAATCAGAAAGTGGTCGAGCTGTTTAGTCGCTCGGGTGCGGATGCCTGGTTTACCTCCGAGTCTGACACGATTCTTCCCGCCGGAACAAAATGCCCGCACTGCTCAGGAACGAAGTTCGAGAAGGAAACCGACATCTTCGACGTCTGGCTCGAATCGGGTGCGAGCTATCTGGCGCTGATCGACGATGAACCGAGTTATCCCTGGCCGTCCGATCTTTACCTCGAAGGCGGCGACCAATATCGCGGATGGTTCCAGTCTTCCCTGCTCTGCGCCATGGGCACGCACGGCACGCCGCCGTATCGCGGCGTGGTCACACCCGGATGGACGCTCGACGAAAAAGGCCAAGCCATGTCGAAGTCGCGCGGCAACGACGTGGATCCCGTCGACATCGCCGGACGCCTGGGCGGAGAGATCGTGCGCCTGTGGACAGCGTCGGTTGATTTTCGCGAAGATGTCGTCGGCTCGGAAACGCTGATGCAGCGCGTGGCGGAGAACTACCGCGCGATCCGAAATAATCTTTTCAAGAACGCACTTGGCAATCTATATGATTTCGACCCGCAGGCGAATGCGGTTCCATTCGAAAAGTTGGAGGCGCTCGACCAGTACATGTTGCGCCAGACTGCGGCTCTGGCGCGTGAAGTGCGCGCCTGGTACGCGGAATTCGCCTTCCACAAGATCTACCACCGCGTGAACCATTTCTGCGTGGTCGACCTGAGCGCGTTTTATTTCGATGTGATCAAAGACCGGCTCTACACCTACGCTCCTAATTCTCCCGGCCGCCGATCGGCGCAGACCGCGCTGTGGCGCATCGGTGAAGCTATGGCGCGCCTGCTGGCGCCGATCCTGAGTTTCACCTGCGAAGAAGTTTGGCAACACTTGCCGAGACTTCCAGACCGATTGGAGAGCGTGCACCTGGCGGAGTTTCCCAGCACAGCCGATATCTTCGGAGACAAATCCGTTCCCGAAGAAGACGCGCAGCAGCAACAGGATTGGACCACTCTGCTCGCAGTGCGGGAACAGGTGATGAAAGCGCTGGAGGAAGAACGCAACAGCAAGCGAATCGGCAAGAGTCTGGAGGCGCAACTGGCGATCATCGCGGCCAATCCCGCATATTCAATTCTCGCCCGCTTCAAGGACCAGCTGCGCTATTTGTTCATCGTCTCGGCGGTGACGCTGACCGAAGGCTCAGGCAACGGCAGCTTCGGAGTGCACGTCGAGGTCAAGAGAGCTGACGGCGCGAAGTGCGACCGCTGTTGGAATTATTCCGTACACGTCGGCGAAGATAAGACGTATCCCACAATTTGCGAGCGCTGCAGCGCCGTGCTCAAGGAACTGGAAGGCGCATAAAATTCCCCATGGTGTTTCAGCTTGCCCTGCGCAGCGAAGAAACCGATCGAGCTTCGCTCGACGGACAGCCGAGAGCCTGCCCTGAGCGAAGTCGAAGGGGCGGCTGTCCCCACATGAGCATCGCAAAACTGAGGCGCCAAGAAAACCATTTACCATGACACTCGGATGACCAAGAACGCCGCGCGTGCCACCCACTTTTTGTTAGCTCTCGTCATCGTCCTGCTCGACCATTGGACGAAACACCTGGCCGCGACCCGCATTGCGCTCTATCGTCACGTACAAGTCATTCCCGGTTTTTTTCGCCTCACCCACACGGAAAACAGCGGCGCCGCGTTCAGCCTTTTTGCCGAACATCCCGCACACTGGAAAACCGAGTTGCTCATCGCTTTTTCCGTGGTCGCGATGCTGATCGTCGTCGTTCTGCTCTGGAAGCAGACCCGGGCACTGACGGTCTCCGGCATTGCCCTCTCACTGATTCTGGGCGGGGCGGCGGGGAATTTGTGGGATCGTCTTGCCAGCGGCCACGTAGTCGACTTCCTGTTGTTTTACGTGAAGCAATACCAGTGGCCAGTCTTCAACCTCGCCGACAGCTCGATTGTGGTGGGCGCGTCACTGCTGGTGCTGGAAATTTTATTTGCCAGGTCTAACCTCGACTAATTCAGCAGTTTGCTTTATGAGGAGCGATGGCTCCAGCCAGCTTGTCATCCTGAGGCCCGCGTCTTTTGCGGGACGAAGGACCTATGCAACGTGCCGCCGTTGAGGCGCTGCTTGCAAATTGCATAGGTCCTTCGCTTCGCTCAGGATGACAAACTGGATCCGGAGGACTGTGGCCTACGGCGTCCCGTAGAGCTGCTTGTACAGACTCGCATTCCGCAAGATCGCCTGCACATATTCCCGCGTCTCGGTGAACGGAATCGACTCCACAAATTCCTGCGGATCCCGATACGTTCCCTGCCCCACCCAATCGGTCACGCGCTCCGTGCCGGCGTTGTAAGCCGCGAGCGCATACTCGAGCGCGCCGGCGTAGCGGTCGACCATGCCGCGAAAATAGCGCGTGCCCAGCTCGAGATTCACCGCCGGAGTGTAGAGCTGGCTGGGGTTGTAGCGTTTCATTTTTTCCTGCTTGGCAACTTGTTTTCCGGTCTTCGGCAGCAATTGCATCAGTCCAACCGCATTGGCGCGCGAAACTGCGTTGGGATTAAACTCCGACTCCTGCCGGATCAGCGACGCCACCAGATACGGGTCTAGCCCGTTGCCCGCGGCGAAGCGCTTCAGGTCCGTCCAATATGGTTTGGGAAATAATGCTTCCCAATATGCACGCGGCAAGTCGGGCAGATCCACCGCGAAATAACTCGGCGCCGTGTGTTTCATCAGTTCAATCGCGCGATCAAACTGGCCATTGTCCGCGTAGAGTTTGGCGCTCTCTGCCGGAGCCCACGAGCTTCCCGCCGCACCAGGCGCGGCTTGCAGTTCGCGTACCGCGAAATCGACCAGGCCGCCGTTGCCGAGCAGTTCCGCTTTTTGCCAATGCAGATCGTCGGTGGGTGGGTCCGACTCCTCAACTTTTTCCTTGCCGTCGAGCGCGGGCACGTGGTCGAGCAAGGTGTAGTGCTGGGTCATTTCCGCCGATGCCGGGAGCGCCTTCAGCCGCTGCCGGCCCAAGTCCGCGTAATAGTAATTGAGATAGCGTTGGGAAAGTTTCTGGTAGATGGCGCGAGCCAAACCCAGCTGCTGATCCTCTTCCGCCAGACGCGCCCGCCAGTACAGAGCCGCCGAAGTTTCCCCACCCGCCGGGTAAAGCGTGATCTGCTCCTCGAATAGTTTTTCTGCATCGGCGTTGCGGCCCTGGCGCAGCGTCAACCACGCGGCTCTCCAGTGCACATACGAAGCGTGCGCGCCGGTGGGATAACGCTGCTGCAGTTCGCGATAGGTATCGAGGGCCTGATCGTACTCATGATGGACAAGATGCAGATTCGCGGTCGAGAGCAAGGCCTGCTCCAGCCAGGGATTCTGCGGAGCTTCCCGCAGCTCGTTGACGGCGCGATAGAAGGCGTCGTTGTTGCCGGAGGACCATTCGATTTCGCTGAGGATAAACAACCGATGCTCGCGCAGCGGATCGCCGTTCTCGGCCAGCAGCGCCAGTTCGGCGCGGGCGTCGCGATCGCGGTTGGCATGATGCAGCGCTTCCGCCAGCGCGATCTGTGCTGCCGGACGGTCCGCCGAGCTGGATGCACCGAGCAGCTCGCGATAGGCATCGACGGCGTCGCTGTAGCGATGCGCTTTCATCAGCAGATCGGCGCGCGTCTTTCGTTGCTGAACAGTTGCGGCGGGCTGTGCGGGCAGCTTTCTAAGTTCTGCGTAAGCGGGATCTGCCTCGGCGCTGATCGGCATGTTGTAGTAGACGTTGGCCAGCGCTTCGGCGGCCTTGGTATTTTCTCCCGCCGCGGCATAGGCCTTGCCGATGGCAAACTCAATATCGGACCGCGCGGGAAGACGATCTTTTTCGAGCAGAGCGGCCGCGTCGGCTGCGCGGCCTTCGCGCGCCAGCGTTTCCGCATAGGCCAGGTGTGCATCGCGGACCAGCAACGAATCGGGATGCGAGCGGTCAAAATCCGCGAGCGCAGCCAGCGCCTCCGCGTCCCGGCCGGTTTGCAGATAAGAAGTGCCGAGGTAGTAGTCGACATAGTCGCCGAGGTCGCCAGCTAAGGGCTTGGCGCGATTCAGGGGGTCGATGGCTTTGGCGTAGTCGTGGTCGAGCACGTGCGCGTAGCCCGCAACCAGCCAGGCCAGCGCTCCCGCGTCTTCTTTAGAGTGAGCGCGGGCGAAGGCCTCCACTCCGGCATAGGCGGCGGGAGTGCGATCCTGCTGCAGTTGCTGGGCCATGGGGCGCAAGCTAGCTGAGGCCACGAAGGCTTGACGCATGCGCTGCACGCGCGGAGAAACTGGCCCGCGGCGCCGCCGGGCAGTGGCTGCGCGACGGTGTGCGGCGGCTGAATGAGTCTGGGTGCGGGCAGCTTTCTTCGGGGCTGCCGGGGTCGTGCCAGCAGGCTTGGCCGGTTTCGCCGGTGCCTTTTTCGGAGTTGGAGTTGAGGGCCTTTCGGCAGGTGCAGAGTGCGGCTTGGGCTGTTGCTCAGTGGAAAGGGTTGCTGAATTTGGTGCAGAAGATTGCGGCGCGGAAGCTTGCGACGTCGACGATTGCGGCGAAATCGCCCAGCTGACCGAACGCGCCCCGCCCAGGAGCCCGCATACGACCCCGACCGCGATCACCCACCAGAACTTGAGACTGAATCGAACCACTTTATGTTTGCCGCGCGGAGCCGCGCCAGAGACCCTGCTGAAATCATTCTACCGCTTGAAGTTCGCACCCATGATCGAAATGTCATCCTCGGCCAGGCTGCGAACTAATTCCTGCTGAAAATAATTGCCAGAGTTGGCGACGGTCGAGCCGTAGCGCTTCTGAAATGTCGACCGGCTTTTTTCGATATCGTCTTTCATGCGGTCGTAAAGGTCTTTGTGCTTGCGGCCCTCCGCGACTTTCGCCTGGTTGTAGAGTTTGATCTCATCCACCAGCAAGCGCGCGAAACGCTGGGCCTTGCGATGCGTGTCCGCATCCTCGGCTGAAAGTCCGGCGAAGGGATCGGCTGCAGCCGCGGGCGCTGCAGCCGCGGACGGCGAATGCGCGGCCGTAGCCACTTCCACGAGTTCGGCCACAGGCTCGGGTTCGGGCACTGCGGCCGGCACGTGCTTGGGAGCATGCGAGGCGAAAGGATCGGCAAACGAACTCACAGTCTGCACTGGAGCTGGGACGATCCGCTCCGGAACCGGCTCAGCGATCTCTCGCGGCTGCATCTGCTTGCGCAGGGAGACTACTTCCAGCCACGCGCTGGTAGCCATCACCAGCACTTCCAGAGATGTACCGTCGAGCACGCCCGTTGCGCCGCCATCGGCGTAGACCAGGGCTGCAACTTTATCTTTGAGGACCAGAGGCAGCACCAGCACCTGTTCATTGGCGGGCGCACCGAAATGCTCCACGAAGCGGGCGCCCATCTCGGCGATGTTGGCGGGAGCCACCACGCGATTCTGGTAGGCGTGAGCTACCGGGCCGGCATGCATATCGAGGGCAAAATCTTTCAGCGAATCGTCGTCGGCAAAGCCGCGGCCTTGCCACCCGGTCGCCGTTCCAGCTTTCACTACGAACAGCGCGACTCGGGCACAGTGCGCGCTCCCACCTTCCACCAGCGCTCGAAGAATCTCTTTTTGCGTGGTTCCGGTCTGAACTCCGGCCACAGCCTGCAGCAACAGTTTGGCAGCTTCTCCGCCGGCTCCGGCCCCGCTGGGCGCGGGCATTGCCTCGAGCACCCGCTGCACGATCTCGGCCTGCAACCGGGGAACCTGCGCCGCAAAAATCTGCGCGACCGCCTGCTCCACCGCCTGCTGGACTTGATTATCTTCTGCCATCGTCAGAATTCCATCTCTAGCTTCGCCTGTGCTTACTCAATCCGCGCCACAAAAATCCGAGCTTTCGCGACACTAATGATTGCGTCTTCATCTTGCATCGGCAGTATTGCGTCGCCATCCCAGTGTCCCGGCGCACTCCCCGGAAACACGGTTCCTTAAGCGCTGATTATACGGCACTTGTACGGCGGCCTCACGGTACTAACGTAACCGCCCCACCGGGGTCCGGAAGGCATCTTTGCACTTTATCGCAAACTTTTCTTTCCGCCTACGCCTAAGCCATTGGGCAAACACCACGGTTACCAAGTAGAATAACAGTTCAGATTTTTCGCGCCTCCCGTTGCCCGAAAATACTGCATCGCCAACACTATGAGCGCCATCGAAAACAAACTAGTAGGGCCTGTCAGTGAAGAGCTGGCGCTGGTGCAGGCGGCCAAGCGGGGCGACGACTCGGCTTTCGAAGAGTTAGTCAGACGGTACGACCGCAACGTTTTCCGCATCGCGCAGCACATCACGCAAAACCGCGAAGACGCGGAAGACGTGGTGCAGGAAGCTTTCCTGAAAGCCTACGGAAATCTGGCTCAGTTCCAGGAGCAGTCGAAGTTTTATACCTGGCTGGTCCGGATCGCCGTGAACGAAGCGCTGATGAAGTTGCGGCGCCGCAAGCCAGAGCGCACCGTTTCGCTCGATGAGGAGATCAAGACTGAAGACGATTCTCTCCCCCGCGAAATCGCGGACTGGAGCCCGAATCCAGAACAGCTGTATAACCAGTCGGAGTTGCGCGAGATTTTGAGCAAGACCATCCAGGGCCTGCCGCCAGGCTTCCGGACGGTGTTCGTACTGAGGGACGTGGAAGGGCTGTCGACCGAAGAAACCGCTGCCGCGCTCGAGTTGAGCGTGCCGGCAGTTAAGTCGCGGCTGCTGCGGGCTCGCCTGCAGTTGCGCGAGCGCCTCGGTCGCTACTTCCAGAAACGCGAGAGTGGAGATGCGAACCAGTGAAATGCTCTGACTTCCTGCAGGAGCTGACCAACTATTTGGACGGCGTCCTCGATGAGACCACAAAAACCGAACTGGAGAACCATCTGTCCTGGTGCCACAACTGCTACGTGGTTTGCGACACAACCAAGAAGACCATCCAGATCTACCGCGATTCTCTTCCCTACGAACTTCCCGAGGACCTGCGCACCCGCCTCCGCTCCGCCATCATGAGCAAGTGCCAGCAACAGAAAAAACGCGGCCCGCAGAGCGTGTAGCTTTTAGCTTTTAGCTTTTAGCTTTTAGCTTTTAGCTTTTAGCTTTTTCGCTTTTCGCGCAAATATTAAAACCCTGTCATCCTGAGCGCAGTCTGGCGATACGCGAAGCGAATCGCCAGACAAAGTCGAAGGACCTGCTGTTCGCTTGCAGCACCCCCGGCAACGCGAGGAGTTCTCTCGATGCGCTGAATCCGAGCACAACTCCCACCCCCCCTCACTGTTTTCTCCTGCCGCGCGTCACCCTTACGCCCTCGGCTACGAGCCTCCGAAGGCGTGGCCTTTAGCTGGGGAAGCTCCTCGCTCGTGCCTGGCCCGCCGCGCATTTCGGCCCCGCCGCCAGCCGTGAAACGTTTTTCACCCTCCCGTAACTATATCTAGTGCAAAGGCTTGCGACTTTTTCCCACTCCGGAATTTGCGCCCCTGGGAAATTCGAAACCCTTTGCTGCAAATCGGAATCTAAAGTGTATGGTTGATGCTTCTACTGCTTGAACCTGATGGGCGTTAGATTGCAACAACAGTTAGGTTGGGCGGATACAAGCGGGCGTGATTCAAATCACAGTAGATGCCGTTCAGCGGCCCTAACTTAGGTTCACGCGTGGAGTTAAGAGTTTTTTCAGGAGTTGTTCTCCAGAGGGCGTGCGCCTTTGGTAGGTAAAGAAGTATCCAGATTTCAGAATATCCAGGTTTCAGAAGTATCCAGGTCTGAAAGGTAGAAGTCATGATTGCAAAACTGGTAGATGCGTTTTTCGGCTGCCGCCATTCCCGCTACAGCTTTCCCGTGACCGTTCGCGGAGCAGCGCGCCGTCCTCAGGCCGCGGCTTTGACCGGCACTTACGTAGCGTGTCTCGATTGCGGCCACGAGTTCCCGTACGACTGGCAGGAAATGAAAGTGATCACGTCTCCCGAGCGGCATCGCGAGCGCGCCGCGCAGCTGGCGAAGCACGCTGCCTGAGGCGGCCGTGCTTTCAGCGGCCGTCGAGACGGGCATTCGACTGGCGGCTGCATGCGCAATCGCAGCCTCGAACGATGCTGCCTCGCCTCTAGTGGTCCGCGGCACTTGCGCTGATCAGTTTGCGGTCGAGGGTTTAACCGCGTAATACCCTCGCCTGGCCTGCACCTCAAACTTCCCCGCGGCATTCAACGTAACCTTCAATTTGTGGAACTTGCCGTCCAGCTTCTGCGGTGAGAACCCCAGAACGTAAAGGAATTCGGGAACGCCGCCGGTGCGCCGAAAACCTTCATCAAGATTATTGTTGTTGTGGAAGAATACTCCGCCAGTGCTGCTGGCGAGTTCCGCCATAACGTCGCTTCGTGCTTGTGCGTCCGCGGTGTCGATCTGAAATTTGTCCGAGTCTGTCTGACGGTCGATGCCGGAAAATCCCACCGTGTAGAGCCCACGCGCGTCCAAAGCGTTGATCACAATCCCAGACTCCACGGCGCGATTGATGATTTCCGTCACCTCCGCTTCCTCCTCCTGGCTAACCGCAAGAAACCCCGGCGAGACCAGCACGATGCTGCGCTGGCCCGGCAGCATCCCGCATCTGCGGATAACGTTTCGCAGCACCGTCATCGAATTCTGGTTTTCCATGCCTTCGGCGTTCAGCACTTCGTGCGCCTTGGACATCGCTATAGGTACCGCCTGCTGAACTGTGCCCACTCCATGAAGAGCGCAGATGAGGACCTCGGCAACGGCGACGCCCAGAGCCGCTGAATCCTGCTTGTTCACCATGAGGTCCGCCATGTAATAGCTGATCGAGGGACAATCGTTCGGAACAGCCAGTCCGTGTGGCCTCAGCGCCCGCAAAGCGGACAGCAGTTTCGCCCGATCATCCGTGTAGTCGGCCGTCACAGCGCCCGAAGTTGTAAAGACCGCGGCGTGTTCTCCTGCTGTCAAAGCCCTGAAATAGCGCTCTGCGGCGCTGCTCGCGCTCGACAAATCTTGCGAGCTGGCGTGCACATCATCGAAAAGATACGCCGTGTTGCGTTCGGTCGCCGCAGGCTGAGTATTTGTGACTGGCTGTGCCGCGCCCGCGCCTTGGCTGGTCTCGGTGGTTTTACTCTCATTTTTCGCACCTGCCGTTGCCGCCTCCAACGAAAAATGCGTAATGACTTGCGGCTTCCCTTCGTCAAATAATCGGAAAGCATCCTGGTTCAGGTTCCCGATTGGGTGCCCATTCGCGTCCCGCAAGACCACGCTCACCAGCACCATCCTCCCGCTGGCGCGAAAGGCGATGCGTGGTTCGTTCTCGCCCCCAGCATTCATGCTCGCTACTATGCTCTTGGCGATGGCTTGCTCTTGCGCCCGAATCTGCCGCTGCTGTTTCCGTAAGCCCACGACCCTTTCCACCGTTGAAGCCGTTATCGCATCCAGCGACTGGCTCCGGTCACCCGCCTGCCGCTCCTCATCCTCCTGCAATGTCTGATCGCGAATGGCCGCGAAGATCGATTCCTGCTCCTCCATGTCCTTCTCGGTCGACGCCGCACTCGGTGGAACCTGCGCCGCCGGGGCCGACCCCATTGTGCTCAATGATGTGCCCGATAATGATGTGCCCGATGCAGCCTCCAGAACGAGATGGCCCTCCGCCCTGAATTTATGGCAATCGGTGAGCCGCACAACATTCCGCGTGGACCCTCCACCCTCAAATGTGGTGGAAACGCCAAAGTTGGTCGGCAGCACAAAGGCTGAGCCATCGGCAAATGCTATGTTTTCGTAGTCGATCTCGAGCCCCGCCCGGGTTAGGGGAAAGTTCGGAGGGAATTGTTTCGCAGTCGATTCAAAGCGAAGCACCTCGCCGGTTTTCTGATCGATCCACAACTGGCCCTCATAAGGCGGAGCCACTACCTGATCCGTGGCGTGCAGCCTCCACAGCGGCTCGTTCTGCTTCGCGATGTGGTAGGTAAAGACCCAGGCGCTGTGCGCTCCCAATGTGCTCTCTCGGGCGAACTCGAACACCGCCTGGTTCCGCGAGTTGAAGATGGAACGGAGATTACTGCTCCCGAACTCTCCCGTAGACCAAAGGCCACTATTCTGCGCGGTCTCAATCGTTGCTGGCCTGCCGTTCACCTTGATTTCGCCATAGGATTCCTTACCGTCTTCGTACCTCACCGATGCGGTTATCAAATCATTCGGCGCGCGGCTCTTCCCGCGATAGCGCGATGCCTCCTGATGGCAGACGAAGTTCGGCATCTTTTCCGCCAGGCTCATGACGTACTCGCAGACGCCGGGTAACGCATCGGCATGCGCAATGCCGCCCGGCACCCATGCGCAGGGGTTGGAAACGATCCCTGTTCCGTCCCGCTCCGCAGCTGGCTTTTCGCCTTGACTCTCCGCCGTTCGGGATTCCGCTCGGGATTCGCCGGGTGACAGACCGCCAGCCTTGGCGATGTCCGCAATCGCCTTGCCCGCTACTTGTGAGATGGCCTCCCACACCACTGCTTGCAGCGTCGTCGTGTCCTGCCCCTTCACCGATCCAATCGCGAACGTCGCTCCGTCCACCGCACGGGCTAGCCGGTACTCTACCGTGACCCCGAACATCGCAACCGTGTCGATATTGGAAAGGTTAGGTCTCTGAATCGAAGAGGTCTCTACGTGCGTCAGTTGTGCGGAGAGCACGAACTGGCATTCCTTTTCCTTCGCTTCCGCAACCGCCTTGCTGCCCCACTCGGTTGCCAGGGCCACAGCCTCAACGGAGAAGCCCGTCTTCTTGTCGAGCTTCTGATGATCGAGCGCCTTTACCAGCCGGCCTTGCGCCTCGGTGGCCGATACCGTTTTGTCCACGCCGAGCGGCAAAGTCACTCCCACGCGGACCGTCGCGGCCTCCTGCGCGACCGACAAGATCGAGAAGGCGCAGAGCATGAAGGCGCAGACCAAGGAGGCGCGGACGATGACCATCAGCGTCAATAGACGGAAGGCTCGCATAAACCCGCTGCGAGCGACGCACAGAGAGCGCCGCCGAATCGACCATCTTACCCCCGCTAAATGCGGTTCTGGGATAGACCGCTGTCCCGGCTTGTCGGACACATTCTTGCCGCACACGATTGCAGCGCAAAACAAAACCGGCGGCCGTGGCCACCGGTCTTTCGACCCAATCTGCGGAAATTCCTACGAATCAATTGGCGCACCTGCAGGCTCGGACGATGGTGCCTCACCTCTGCTACGCGCGGCTCCCGCAGCAATCAGTTTGCGCTCGAGGGCTTGAACGCGTAATACCCGCGCCGCGCCTGCACCTCGAACTTCCCTGCAGCGTTCAACGTCACCTTCAGCTTGTGAAACCTCCCGTCGAGCTTCTGCGGCGAGAAGCCCAGAACGTAGACGAACTCGGGAGCGTCCGCGGTGCGCCGGAAACCCTCATCCAGATTATTGTTATTGTGGAAGAAGATTCCGCCCGTGCCGCTGGCGAATTCCGCCATCACGTCGCTTCGCGCCTCAGCCTCAGCGGAGTCAAACACCGGGTCGCCCACACTTCCGGCAGCTCCGCCGGCATAGAGCCCGCCTGCATCCAGCGTGTTGATGACAATCCCCGAGCGCGCGGCGCCGTCCACGATTTCCATCATGTCCTGCTGCATATCCGCCGTGAGCGCAAGAAAGCCCGGAGAGACCAGCACGATGCTGCGCTGCCCCGGCATGGATTCAGTCCTGCGGATCACGCTGCCCAGGATCACAAGCGCATTCTTGCTTTCGACGTTACCCGCGTTCAGCACCTCCAAAGCTTTCGCCGCTGCCAGATGTTGCGCGTGCGGACCAGGAAAATTCCCCCGCGTCGCGCAGTCCGCTGCTTCGGCCACAGCAACGCCCGTTGCCTCCGAATCCGATTTATTCAACATGAGGTCCGCCATGTAATAACTGATCGGCGGGCAATCCGACTCCGGAAGCATCGCGTGCGGTTTAAGCTGGCGCAGGCTGGCTAATAATTTTTCTCCGTCCTCAGTGAAATCCACCACCACGGCGCCAGAGGTCGTAAACACAGCGGCGCGCTCTCCTGCTTTCAGCGCGCCCAGGTGCCGTGCAGCAGCATCGCGCGCGCCCGCCAGTTCCTGAAAGTTCAGGTGAACGTCGTCAAACAGATAAGCCGTAGCGCGTTCCCCCGCCGCAAGAGGGCTCGGATTGTCTTCCGATTGAACTGCTCCTTGTCTTTCCCCTTGCAAATGGTCCGGTTCGCCGACCTGCTTCGGGTGCAGGCTGAGCGCGGACGTCTCCAATGAAAATTCCGTGATGACCTGCGGCCTCCCCTCATCGAATAGCCGAAAGTTATCCTCCCCCATGCTCCCGACCGCACGCCCGGCTCCATCCCGCAGAACCACGCTCACCGGCACCAGCCGCACGTTGACTCTGAGTCTGGTCCGCGGCGCGTCGCCGGCGACGACCGCCATGGTGTTCTCCGCGCTGGCAATCGCCTGCCGTTGCGCCTGAATTCGCTGCTGCTCTCCGCGCAGCTCCGACAATCTCTGCAGAGTCGAGGCGGTTAACGCATCCAGCGCTTGCCTCTGCTCAGCTTCGAATTGCATCGCATTTTGCTGCAAGGCCCGATCGCGAATGGCGGCAAAGATTGCCTCACTCTCATCCAGGTCTTTCTGCAGGGATGCCGCGCTCGCCGGAACCTGCGCCGCCGCGGTCGATTCAGCCGAGCCAGATCCTGACGGAGCCAATCCAGGCGGCCCCTGCTCCGCCTTCAGTACGAGGCGTCCCCGGGCCGCGAACTTGTGGCAATTGCGGAACTGCACCACGTTGCGGCTCGTCTCTTCACCCGCATAAACATTGGTCAGCGTGGAATCGACCGGAAGCACAAAATGAGTGCCGTCGCCAAATCCAACTTTTTCGTAATCGATTTGCAGGTCTACGCTCTTCATCGGGAAAGTTTGCGGCAGATCTTTTGCCGCCGCCGATGAGCGGAAGCGCAACACTCCGCCATCTTTCTGATCGATCCATAACTCGCCCGAGTACCCCGGCGCAATGATCTGATCAGGAGCGTGCAGCATCCACAGCCGTTCTTTCTGCTCGGCAATCTGGTAAGCAAAAATCCACGCCGCATGCCCGCCCACGTTGCCTTCGCCGGAATAACTGAACAAAGCATGATTCGTGCGATTGAATATAGCTCGCAGATTGCCGCCGAAATCTCCCGTCGAGCGCAGGCCCGGACTGCCTTCTACGCCTCCGGAAAGCGGGTGGTCGTTCACCCGCACGTCACTGTAGGACTCGTGTCCGTCCTCGTATCGCACAGAAGCGGTAATCAGATCGACCGGGGCGCCGCCATCTCCGCGGTAGCGCGCAGTTTCTTGTCCGCACACGAAGTTCGGCATCTTTTCCGGAAGTGAGATCGCGTATTCGCAGCCTCCGCGCACAGCATCGGCATGCGCAATATCCCCCGGGAGCCATCGGCAATAGTCCCGCGCATTCACATACTGAACCAGGGCGGGAACACCCGGGGCTGCCGCCGGCATGCCCGCAACCGCCGGAGCATTCGGCGTCCCTTTGCCCTGCTGGATATCGAGCGATGCCTTGTTCGCCACCTGCGGCAAGGCCTTCCAGATCGCGCCGCGGATCGAAGCCGAATCCTCCACCGAGATTGAGTTGATGGCAAATCCGGAACCATCGGCCACGCGGTTTAACTGGTACTCCAGCGTGGCGTGGAAAACGGGGAGATAGATACCCTCAAGCGAAGAAAGCTGGGACGACGTGGTCAGGTCCGTCACATGGCTGTAAAGCACGAACTCACAGTTCTTCTCTCGAGCCTCGGCGAGAGCCTTGCCCGGCGATGCGGCTTCCAGCGCGACAGCCTCCACCGTGAACTGCGAATTCTTCTCCGGCTTCCGCTGAGCGATGGCCTTGACCATCCGGTCCCGCGCCTCGGCCCCCGGAACAATTCCCGGCCCACTCTGCAGCGTTGCCACTCCCACCCGCACCACGCGGTTCTCCTGCGCGGACAGAAGGGAGCATGCAAAACAGAAATACGCGAGGAGGATGTTGGAAATTAGCGCGAATGAGGGGAAGCGATGCATAGCCGGCTCGGTTTGACCCACGGCCAATCGGTATCCGCAATCCTACCACCGCACAGATCGCTGATGAAGTGCCGATAGCCGGGTGCCCCATTTCTCGCGTCCTTTGCGAGAAATGGGACTTTTGACTTTGCATGTGTAGGGCGAACACTCTTGTCCGCCGCTTTTGACTTTGGTGTCGCGCGGATGCTTCTGGTGACTGACGACTGATAGCCAGATGCTCCATCCGTCGCGTTCTTTGCGAAGGGTGACGGGGCTTTGTCTCGTATCGCCAAAAATAAAAACCGGCGGCCGCAGCCACCGGTCTCTAAACATATCTATCGAATAAGTTAGTTAGAGGAATCGTCCCGCCGTTTCAAGGTTGGACGGTCATCGTCAGGCTGCGTATTCCCACTCGTGTTGCCGGTGTTCGAAGTGCGACGCAAGCTGGGCTTGTTCCCGTCTTTCTGGTCGAGCAGCTTGTGCTTGTTTTCGATCGCCGCCAGCCGCGCCTTTACTTCGTCAAACTCCGACGTGGTCACAATGTACTGCGCCTTCGCGGGGAGAATCTTCCGTATCTCCTCCTGCGACTTCTCGATCCGGTCCGGAGTCTGCGGGTGCGTCTCGAACGCCTTGGAGAGCGTTCCCGGTTTCTTCTTCTCCATCGCCTGAATCTTTTCAAAGAAAGAAACAAAGGCCGAAGGATCGTAACCCGCGCGGTACATGTATTCCACGCCGAGATAATCGGCTTCTGCCTCGAAGCCGCGCGAGAATTTGAAGAAAGTCAGCGGAATGCCGATGCTCGCCGCTTCATAACCGGCGTAACCAATCACGCCGCCCATGAAGATGAACGGGATCGAAGCCATCTGCAGCAGGTTGGCGCGAGTCATTTCGCGGCCGTAGTGACACGCGGCAACGTGCGCGATTTCGTGCGCCATCACGCCCGCCATCTCGGCTTCTTCGTCGGCCGCCAGAATCAGGCCGGAATTTACGTAAAAGAATCCGCCGGGCAGCGCCATGGCGTTGACCACGTCGGAATCAATCACTTTGATGGTGAAGGGCACCTGCGCGTCCGAATTGCGCACCAGGTTCTGGCCGATGCGGTTCACATACTCGGTAACCACCGGATCGTTCACCAGCTTGATTTGCGCTTCAATCTGCTGTGCGTAGACGCGTCCCCGCGCTACCTGGCCTTCCACCGTGTACCAGTTTCCCACACCGCGTCCGCATCCCACGTTGCGGTTGCCTACGGCATCCACGTCCATCTTGCCGCCGTCGTGCTTGACCTGACTGTCATCCGCCGTCGGAAGCGCTGCGGGTGGAGGAGCGGGCTTGCCGTCCGAGTCCGACGCTTTCGGCTGATCTTTGTCTTGATCTTGAACTTGCGCCTGCGTCCAGGGCCCAGCGCTGAACGCCGCCAATGCGATCGCGATTGCCAGCCACCTGCATTTCATAAGAACTCCTTGCGCTGATTATAACCCCGGCCGGAACAGACCCAACCCCAATCTTTTGGTCTAGTTAATTAGACGCGGGTAGACGCCCTTTGGGTTATCCGGGGTAGGGATCGACGACAAATTCTGGCTGATTCTTGGCCCGGACCCTCACAGGACCCTGTCGGCTCCTGGTGACTTTTTCGTGACTTTTGGGTGCTTTTCCAGCCTTTCGGGACCGTCGTCCTCTGCCGGGCGTGGTATAACAATCGCGCCGGCAGGAGGTTTCTGTGCTCAACCGTCGCCGCTTCGTCACCACGACCACCGGAGTCGCTGCCTCGTGGGCGCTTCCTGGCCGTCTGTTGGCCCAGCTTGAGAAAGCTCCGGCAGCGTTGCCCGACCACTCCTTGCTCGACCGCGACGAAGACGCCTATTGGGCTGAAATTCGACGCCAATTCCTCATCCCCGAGGAGGAAATTTACCTCAACAACGGCACCGTCGGTTCCAGCCCGGCGCCCGTGCTGCGCGCGGTGTTTGACGGCTACACCACCACCGAAAAAATGGACCAGCAAGACCCGGAAGACTATCCCATCTGGGGATACGCCGCGTGGAACGAGTTTCGTGATCCCCTCGCCGCGTTCGTGGGCTGCAATCGCGATGAAATCGCTTTGCTGCGGAACGCGACGGAGGCTAACAGCTACATTGCAAATGGGATCGACATGAAGCCGGGGGACGAAGTGCTGATGACGGACCAGGAGCATCCCGGCGGGGAGCATCCCTGGGACCTGAAGGCCAAGCGCTATGGTGTTGTAATCAAAAAGGTTACGCTTCCCCGGCCGGTGAAAGATGCGGCGCAGGTGCTGAATCTGTTCAATGACGCCATCACGCCGCGCACCCGCGTGATCTTTTTCAGCCACATCACCACATTTTCGGGCGTGGTGCTGCCGGCGAAGGAACTTTGCGCGCTGGCGCGGAGCAAAGGGATTCTCTCGGCCGTCGATGGCGCGCATGTGATTGGCATGATGCGACTTAGCCTGCACGAACTGGGCTGCGACATGTATTCCTCGAGCCCGCATAAGTGGCTGCAAGCGCCCAAAGGCACAGGTTTTCTTTATGTTCGCGACGAAGTGATCGATCGACTGTGGTGCACTATCGCCACCGAAGGCTGGGACGACACCAAGATTCGCGCCGAGCGTTTTCAGCGCATCGGCAGTTCGAACGTGCCTGCGCTGTGGGGACTGCGGGCTGCGCTGAAGATGGCAAACGACATAGGGCTCGATCGCATCGAGCGCCGGCATCGGCAGCTGGCCGACTCCATTCTGGCGGAAATGAAAAAACGGGGTGCCGAATCGTGGACGTCGCCCGACCCCGCATTGCGCTGTGCCATTGTCAGCGTGAACGTCCCGCCGGTCCCGCGCATGGACCTGGAGAACTGGATGTGGAAGACCTACAAAATCCGCATCCGCGGCGGCGACCCGAACAAGCTGCGCTTGTCCACGCCGTATTACCTGCAGAAAAAAGACATCGACCGCTTCCTGGAGAAGTTTGACGAGTACAAGCGGGAGAAGAAGCTGTAGCCCGTGGTGAGGCCGGGCTGGACGTTATACTGGGCGAAGAGGAGGGTGCGATGGAAGGACTCTACCTGATCTTTGCCTTGGCTGTTCTGATCGGTCTCCTCGTATCCATTCGACGCGACCGCCGACGGAATCGGAGGCGTGTCGGCACGGATGGATTTTTCGATGCAACGTTCCTCGAGCCCATGGGCGAGGCAGGTTCTCCAGAGGCCACGTCGCATTCGTCCCATCATGGCGATTTAGGCTGCGTAGACACGCACCACGGCGGGTGCGACGTCGGCGAGCACAGCGGATTCGACGCAGGGCATGGCGGCTTTGGTGCGGGCGGACACCACTAACCCGCTTGCTCTCGTTCATCTCACAGGTAAATCAAAGTCAAAAGCAGCGGGCAAGAGTGCCCGCTCCACACGCACCTCTGAGTGCTGCGCACCGACGTCTGCGGATTCTGGAAGCTGTAATCAAGATTGCCATCGACAAGCGGGCATGAGAGAGCGAAAACAGATGGCATGAGGAAGGTCGAACTTGGATTTGGTCTGATCGCTTGTTTGATTCTGGGCGGGTGCGGGCCGAAGAAACCGGTTACAGCGGGTCCGACGCCGGCTCCCACTCCAGCTCCCATTCGAAGCCAGGCGCCTCCGGACACGGCCGAGACCATTGAACACTGCGTTGTCCTCAAGCAGGAAAATGCCAACACGGTGACTTGCAGTTGCCTCGCCGTGACTACTCGGATTGATTCGAAGACTGGGCATACCACGCTGGTCTGCAAGAAGATGAAAGAAGAGAAATGAGGCAGACAGAACGTCTGAGACGCCAGCCATTCCTTTGAGCATCGGTCACGTCGACCCTGCCTGAGCATCTCCCTCGCGCCAGATGTCCCGGGACCGGCTGCCCAGAAAGGCGACGGACAGGAGTGTCCGTCCTACATCAATCAAAACGCGACTGCGAAATCTTCGCGAAGATTGACCGCAAATATGATATTTTTCTGGCGCAGTTTGCAGGAGTGCACCTATGCGGAATTCCGGGAGAACACTCGCGCTGCTGTGCGTGGCAGCGCCGATAATACTTTGGACGATCGTACCGTGGACCTCCGCGCAAGAAACGTCGGGGCGGGCGACGAGCGAAGGCCCGAGCAATGAGAAAGCGCAGAAGACCTTTAAGGAAGCCCAGGGTTATCTGCACGACCGCATGGCCCGCCCGGCGCTCGACGAATTCAAGAAGGCCGACAAGCAGGACGATGGGCACTGCGTAGCGTGCCAGAAAAAGATGATCAAGTACGGGATCGAGCTGCGGGAATGGAAAACTGCCGAAACCGGGGCGGAAGAGATGGTGGCTGAGGCTCACCCGGGAACCGAGACGGCGCTGGCGCATTATGAATTCGGCATGGTGCTGATGCGCGAGGCTGAGGATAAACACAAGGACGAATTGTTCGCGCACGCTCATGAGGAACTCAGCAAGGCGATCGAGACGGTGGGCAAGTTCCCGGGCGCGATCTATGCCGATGGACTGGTGCTGGCGCATCTGAAACGGGACGATGCCGCGAAGGCGCGGTTCGAACTGTTTGCGACCATGAAACCCGCTGACGATCCGGACCGGGAGCGGGCGCTGCGATACATTGCGGAGCCGGAACTGGCGCGGGCCCGGATGGCGCCTCCGTTTGCGATTACAACTTTGGACGGGCAGCGCATTTCCATGGACGATTTAAAGGGCAAGGTAGTGCTGATCGATTTTTGGGCGACGTGGTGCGCGCCCTGCCGCGAGGCCCTGCCCCACATGCGGGAGATAGCGAAGAAGTTCGAAGGCCAGCCGCTCCTGGTGCTGAGCGTGAGCCTCGACAGCGACGAAGGGAAGTGGAAGGACTTCGTGGGGAAAAACGGGATGACCTGGTCGCAGTGCCGCATTGGGGGGTTTAATGGCGAGGTGGCGAAGCTTTTCAGAGTGGAGGCGATTCCGCACACCTTTACGATCGACGCGGACGGAGTGCTGCAAGACGAGCACATCGGCGACGCCTCGATCGAGGGCAAGCTCAAGAAACTGGTGGCGCGAGCGCAGGCATTGCAGGAGAAGGCGCAGGCGCAGTGACGGCGCGGGCCTGGCGCGGTGGAGTCTCGGTCGGCCGGGTGTGGTGGCGGAATCGGCTCGCTTCGCTTGCCAGACAGCCGAAGCGGCTGTCGCTCCGTGAGGCTACGCATCCCCACAATTCTCTTGCTATGCACGGTCAGTGCGCGTAGGATCAATGTGTGCGTTAGACCGAATCGGTCGTGAGCAGCTCTTGCCTCAACAGCTAGTCACCTGCCAGCAACACCTCCGAATCTCTCCAGCGTAAATTGATTGAAAAGGAAACATTTATTAACATGGCAGAACAAGGAACAGTAAAGTGGTTCAATGACGCCAAGGGCTACGGCTTTATCAGCCGTCAGACTGGCGAAGATGTTTTTGTGCACTTCTCAGCGATCCAAGCGGGCGGCTTCAAGAGCCTGCAGGAGGGCCAGACAGTGCAGTTTGACGTGACCAAGGGGCCTAAGGGCTGGCAAGCTGAAAACGTCCAGGCGCTGTAAGCCTGTAACTTCCAACGAAGGCGATTTCTACGGAGATCGCCTTTCGTTTGTTACCAGCACAAGTTTCGGCCGACGTTTTTCGCAGTCTGACGACGGCACTTAGAGTCGTTGTCGAGAATTTCAATTTCGAACCATCTGTTGTCGAGGCATAGTCGTCGAAACATAGATGTCGAAACATGGGTTCGGAAACATAGTTTAGAAACATCCCCCAGATGGAGCCGCTCTGACACGCGAAGAAACCAGTACCTCCTACCTCGTGATCCGCCATAACGTCCGGACCTATCAGTCCGCGGGCGTGGTGGAAGTCATCAAGGGCAAGCAAAACGCAGAGACCGCTGTGAAGAAATATGAAGAAGGGCAGGTCTCGTCGGACCGCCACGAGGGCTGGCGGTACTTTCTCGAGAAGACTGAGATGAAGGCGGGCACGGATCCTACCGAAGCCACGCATCGCCGCCAGGCGGAGTTGGATAATCGGGAGACCAAGGAGCAGCTGGATACGGATGCTCTGGTTGACCGGCAGAAGGCTTCTAGATAAAAGCAGTGGTCAGGGGCTAGGGGTCAGGGGTTAGTAAAACCACAGACTGCCGGCGTTGTTCTTCGTCATATTCGTTTTTCATTCTCACCCGTGGGTTTCACCATCTGCAAATCTCTTTTGAAGTTACCAGGCTAACGAGTTGACGCCCGCATGACGCAACTCTTGGGTCTGAGAACGGGAATCGGCGCGTTTACGAATATGTCTGGATGGGCGAAACTACGCGCGTGATGGCGCCGTTCGGGCTAGGCTGGTCGGGCTTTAAACCACATCGTAACGAGGCAAACAGGCCCAGCAACTGACCCAGCATTACATCGAGCACGGCGCGATATTCATCGGCGAAACCGGGCGGGCAGGTGAGCTGGAGTGTGTAGTCGGCCAGTGCAGCCACATCGTCGGTGGGGCCAGAAGTGACTACGACGCGAGCGCGGCCGAGGCGCTTGCGGCAGATCTCATCGAGCAAGTCGCGTTCGTAGTTACGGCGGCGAGGATCGCTGGAGACGTACGCGACCAGGAGCGCCTGGCCGTCCAGACTCGACAAGGGGCCGTGGCGCAGACCGAGCGCAGACTCGGCGACGGTAGCGACTCTGCCGGCCGTGAGTTCCACCACCTTCAGCGCGGATTCGTCGGCGACGGCGCGCAGGACATCCGACCCAATAAAGCATGCCCGCTGACATCCCAGCGTGGTGACCGTAGCAGCCGTGTCGGCGGCGAGCGGAAGGAATTGCGCGCCCGCGTCCACCATTTGTCCGACGACCTCGCCAAAAGCTGAAAGGTTGTCCAGATTCGCGAGACATTGCCCGGCGAGGACCATGTTTGTGAACGAGCTGGTCATGGCCAGGCCGCGATCGTTCACGGCTTCATCGAGCAGCAGGGCGAACGCGCGCTCGGGATGGCGGCCGCACAACTGCGCCATCTGGCCGCGAGCGTTACAGGTGATGACCAGGTGCAGGATTTCCGGGTGCTGTGCGATCGCGCGTTCGAGCAGAGCCACACCCTCGGGACTGTCGCCGGAGCGAGAGACGGAAATCCAGAAATACTCCTTGCCGGGGCGATGATACTCGTCGAAGTCGGTAAGCAAAGTGGTGCTGGGAACGGGCCATACGTCGCAGTTCCAGCGTTTGCGCAGCAAGGGAGCCAGAGCCCGGCAAGCGTAGTCCGAAGTGCCGGCGCCGAGCAGAAATACGGTGCGGGAAGCGGCCCGGGCATTCACTCCGGCGCGCGCGAGAAGCGCCTGCAGCGCCTGGGCCTGGTTGAGGCAGCGCTGGTAGGTAATCTTCCAGCTGTCGGGCTGCTGGGCGATTTCCCGTGGAGTAAACAGGAGTCCGCGCTCGACTTGTTCGGCTTCCGGCAAATCCAACAGTGCACGCAGGGGTTTTACCAACTGAAATCTCCTCGGCCAAAAGCCACGACAGTCTATTACAAATACAACCCTTTTGAAAAGCATTCGCAACAAATCGAAAGCGGCATCGGAAGGAAACGGCAACTTTCGGAGAAAGCCTTTCGTGTCACCGGCCGAGCAACATCCGGTCCGGCCCCGGGTTTATTATTTTCAGACGCGCATTTCGTCGGAGGAGAGAGAGCATGAACGGTAAGTCTGGTTTTGGCGCGCTGCTGCTAGCGGCAGCGTTGGCTTCGTCACTGGCAAGTGTCGGCTGCGAACATCACTATTACCGCGTGTACGATCCTTACTACACCGATTACCACGTCTGGAATCACGATGAAGTCGTTTACTACAACCGTTGGGCCGCTGAAAACCACCGCGATCCCAACCGCGATTTCCGCAAGCTCAACAAGGAAGAACAGAAAGAGTATTGGACCTGGCGGCATAATCACGGTGACCGCTAGGGAGTCTGATTGCCAGGCGGACTTCAGGCGGAAGCTGCGCGCAGCGCGGCTTCCGAGCGCTTGGGACGGGCTGGGTGCGGATTCAAGATCGGTTCAGGACGCTGAAAGCGCGGCTAAGGCCTGGTCGGTGGTGATCAACCTGGCGCCGAGTTGCTGCAATTCGGCGATGGCGTTGTCGCCTTCTTCCGGCTTGAGGGTTTCGATGGCGTCGCGCACCACGGCGACGCGGCGGCCGCGCTGGAGCAAGCCCTTGGCAGCGAACCCTACGCAGTATTCCGTGACCACGCCGAAGACCACAAACTCCGCACGGTTGCCCAACCGATGGACGAGAGTGTCGGCGTGGCGGCTTTCGAAAATATTCAGCGTCTGTTTCTCCAGCAGGATCTGCCGATAGGCGGAGAGATCGCTGGGCAGCTTCGCACGGTCGTCGTTGGGCACGCGCACGACTTTGTCAGTGAGCGCCTCCGGAACGAATTCCGCTCCGGCAGTTCCCTGCACACAGTGCGGCGGGAAAATCTTGAATTCCGGATCGTCGGGCGTGTGAAAGCAGCCGTGCGAGACGAGGAAGACGCGGTCCTGCCGCGCGGCATCGGTGAGGCGGCGGATATTGGGCAGAAGTTTCTCCGCTCCCGGAACGTAGAGCTTGCCGCCGGGAAGCATGAAATCGGCTTGCGTGTCCACTTCCCAAAGAATAATTTTCTCTGAAACCATAGCAAATCTAAACCTTCCGCCGAGCGTATCACCTTGCCTTCGCAGTGACAAACCGCATCAAGCAGACTCACCGGAGAAGCACCGTCGGGTATGATGGGCCCTTCGAGGCACAGAGAACCGCACAGCCATGAGTCACGACGCTCAGAAGAAATCCGAGAACCACACGAAGCTGGTGATTCGCAACATCGGGCTACTGCTGAGCGGGGACCTCGAGCATCCCATTCTCGATGCGGATACGGTCGTCGCAGTTGACGGTGTGATCCGGGCTGTGGGCAAGGGAAAAGAGATTGATACTGCCGGGGCTTCGATCACAGTCGATGCTAAAGGTACTGCGCTTGCGCCTGGGCTGATCGATAGCCACGTGCATCCGGTTTGCGGCGATTGGACGCCACGTCAGAACCAGCTGGGGTGGATCGACAGCTGCTTGCACGGCGGCGTCACCACGATGATCTCGGCGGGAGAAGTGCACACGCCGGGGCGCCCCAAGGACATCGTTGGGTTGAAGGCGATGGCGATTTTTGCGCAACGGGCTTTTCATGCGTTTCGGCCGGGCGGTGCGAAGGTTTACGCGGGCGCGCCGGTGCTTGAGCAAGGCATGGTGGAAGACGACTTCAAGGAACTGGCTGCTGCTGGAGTAAAACTTCTGGGCGAAGTCGGACTGGGAAGCGTGAAGGATGGCAACACGGGACGGCGCATGGTGGAGTGGGCGCGCAAATACGGCATCCAGAGCACGATTCACACCGGCGGGCCGTCGATTCCAGGGTCAAGCTTGATTGATAAAGACATGGTGCTCGAAACCGACGCCGACGTGATTGGGCACGTGAACGGCGGGCACACGGCGCTGCCAGACGATCAAATTGTTGCGTTATGTGAACGTTCGTCGCGCGCGCTGGAGATCGTGCACAACGGCAACGAGCGGGCGGGATTGCTGGCGTTGCGTACGGCTGGAGAGCTCAAACAACTTCACCGCGTGATTCTCGGGACCGATTCGCCGGCGGGGTCGGGCGTACAGCCGTTGGGGATTCTGCGCATGATTGCGATGCTGTCGTCTTTGGGGGAGATTCCAGCGGAAGTGGCAGTGTGCCTGGCTACGGGTAACACAGCCAAGACGCGGAATCTCAACTGCGGATTAGTTGCGCCGGGACGCGAGGCAAGTTTCGTATTGCTCGACACGGCGCAGCACTCCTCCGGCAAAAACCTGCTCGACAGCATTCAGAAGGGCGACTTACCCGGCATCGGCATGGTGATCACCGACGGCACGATCAGCGTCCATCGCAGCCGAAACACGCCGCCTGCAACTCGCGTGCCGGAGATTGTTCATGCATAGAATCGCCATACGTAGAATCGATGTGCGCGAAATCGCTGCCGTTCTCCTGTCTTGCTTCGCGTTCTGCATATTGCTGTCGCCGGAGCTCGCAGCTCAGACACCCATTCCGGACTGGTGCCGCGCGCTGCCGCGCCCGGAATACAAAACGCTCGAACGCGTTCCTGTCAGCGATCCGTGGTTTGAGGTTTACAAAGTTGTGCCCGGCGTTTTCGCGATCTACGAGCCGCATCAGGCGGAAGAAACTATCGGCTATCTGATCGTCGGCGAGAAGCGGGCATTGCTGTTCGACACGGGCATGGGAATCAGTGATGTCAAGAAAGTCGTCGCTGAGCTGACCAGGCTTCCGGTCGTCGTATTGAATTCACATACCCACGATGATCACGTCGGAGGGAACTGGGAATTTTCTACGATCTACGGAATGGACACCGACTTCACGCGGGAGAATGCGAAAGGTTCCCGCGTGGACGCCCAGGCCGAAATCACTCCCGACCAGATTTGCGGCACGGTTCCGAAGGGCTTTGACTCGAAGGCTTACACGACGCGGCCCTGGAAGATCACGGCGTACATGCATGACGGCGACCGCTTCGATCTCGGCGGGCGCACTTTGGAAGTGATCGCGACGCCGGGCCATACTCCTGATGCAATTTCGTTGATCGATCGCGCCAATGGCTTGCTCTTTACCGGCGACACTTATTATCCCGCGCCCATCTGGCTGTTCCGCCCGGAGACCGATCTTGACGCGTACGCCGCGTCGATTCGTCGTTTGGCTGCTCTGGCACTGCATATCAAGTTGGTGATCGGTGCTCATAACATTCCGGTTGCGCCGCCCACGGTGCTTCCGCGGCTGGTGGCTGCGTTCGACGCGGTCCGTGCTGGAAAAATTCAGCCGACTCCTGATTCTCTCGGCAAGGTGCTCTATACGGTGGGCGATATTTCGTTTCTGATGCATGCGCCGACTGCGCGCTGATCGCGACATCTAACGCGGGCCTACTAGCGGAGTCCGTCTTCGCCCTTAATTTGATCCTTCGTCAGGCCGCCGACGCGAGCTAGCGGCCTGCCGCTATCGGTCACGGCGATCGCCACCATGATTTCGTTGGCGCGCGGCGCGTCGTTGAGGCGAACTTCCATGCCATCAAAATGACTGCGGACGTACGCCGCATCTTTGTGTCCGAGCGGAATATCGAGTGCTACACCCATGCCTCCGCGCTTTTTCAAGGAAGGAATCAGCGCGGCGCCTTTTCCGAGTACGCGGCGGACTGGAGTGCCGAGCTTGGGATGCAGAATTGCCGCTGCGTGTTCGATCTCACCGTCCTCCCCCACGGCCGCTGCCTTGCCGTAGCTTTCGCACGAGGGGCCGGGAATTCCGAGTGCGGCTACGGCCCGTTGCGTGAGCAATTCTCCTAGCTCTTCGCCGATGGCCATTAATTCCGAAAGATCTTCCACGTACGTTCCGGCGCAGGGATTTTCTATTACAGCGACTGTAGCGGCGCGACGCGTGGGCGGAGAGATGGCGCGGCCCATTTCATGGTGAGTTTCTTCGACGAAGGTCGCGATCTTACGAATCCTTGCTTTCATCTTTTGCTTTCATTTTCTTGCTTTCATCGGCGTGATCGGGTTCATCGCAGCCCGTCTTCCCCTTTAATCTCGGATGCTTTGAGGCCACCGACGCGGGCGTGGATGCGCGAGCCCGTCGTCATCACAAGGGCCAACAGGATTTCGTCGGCACGGGGAGCATCGTTCACGCCGACTTCCATGGCGTCGAAATGGCTGCGCACGTAGGAAGCATTGATGTGCGTGATGGGAACGTCGAGGCGCGTGCCGGGCCCGCCGACCTTTTTGGTGGAGGCAACAATCGCTTTCGCTCCGCCCAGAACCTCGCGCATGGCGTATCCGCCGGGCACGTGCCAGAGCGCGCCGTGCTCGAGCTCTCCGGCCGCACCCACGATTGCGCCTTTTCCGTAGCCTTCCACGACTTTCGCATCGCCGCCGAGAGCGGCTATCAGAGTGCCAGCCATTTCAAGGCCCAGAGGCTTGAGGTCGTCCATGAAGCCCGCGATATTCTCGACGTAGGAGCCGGCATACGGATTGCGTATGACCGCGATCGCAGCGGCGCGGCGCAGCGGTTGCGAGGCTACCGGTCCGCCTTCGTGGAAGATTTCTTCGACGCAGGTCACCACCTTCCGGATTACGACCTCAGGCATGAACCACACTCCCTTCTCGGCTCGGGACGATTTGTGCGATCTCGAGAACGCCGCCAACCACCCGCGTCTCGCCCTGCAAGCACAGTGCCGCCGCGTGTATCAATTTCTCCTGCAGCAGAGACTCGGTGGTCGTCACGCCTCTCGCCAGCGCCTCACTGATTTCTACTGCCGTCAATTCGCCCACTGCTTGCGTCACCAGCATTTCTCCGAGGTCACTGTCAGGCGCCAGCTGACGGGCGGGCACGCGAACAATTCGTGGATGCCCCGGCAAGTCTACTGCATTGGCGATAATGGTCGCGGCGGCGTCGGCGGTTGCGGCGCGGTCGGCCAGCACGGTGACTGCGTCGGCGATGCCCAGAGAAAAGCTGCGGCCGCGCCAGCCGCTGGTGGCGATGCCGCGCACCGGTTGCGAAAATTCCAGCGTGGTAGTGCCGAAGAGTGAAGGGCGATCGGGGCGCTGCATTATTTGGTGCTCCACCATCCCGACCACGAATTTCTCGCCGGCGCTCAGGTGCAGAGCGATGTCGCCGCCGTCGTTCACGTAGGCGCGGGCGAGTTGAGCGGCCGTGGTCATTGTGGCGAGGATTTCGTCCGCGACTGCTCCGGCCACCGCAGCCATGGGAGTGATGAAATGTTGCGCCGCGTAGGGGAGCGTGGCCGCGGTCATGCGTTGCGCGACGGCTCCGCGCGGATACGGATCATCTTCGCTGTTTGCGTTCTGCACGACACCCGGTAGAGCGGTTCGCAAGAACTGCAACTCGCTGCACAGCTCATCGAGAACGGTTGTGAATCGTTCGCACGCCGCGCGGTATGCCGCCTCCACCTCAGCCGCCGCGCCGAAGGCTTCCACGACCAGATCGATCGGACCGTCCTGCATGTGCAAGCGGCGTCCGTCTGGTAGCCATCGAATCTGGGCGCGGGTGTTCATTTCTTTTTTGTATTCGCGACGTCTTCGCCATAATGCGGCCGCGGTGTCAGGTGGCACGGTCCATCTTTTTCACGACATTCTGATCGCGAACGATCCGTTCGCGAAGAATCGAACTTAGGGGACGCGCATTTTCAACGTAACCGCCAAGCGCCGCGTAGTCGGCCAGCTTCAGAGTGAATTCAATTGGCGCCACTAACGCGGGTGTAGGCACGTATCCAAATGCGTTGCACGGCATGCGGGTTACGTCTGCCATGAAAGTGATGCCACCACCGGGCCACACATAGACAGGAGATCCCCCGCAAGTGACGCGGGTCAACGCGTCGCGCACAGAATGGGTAAGCTTCACAGGATTCTCCGTGACACCGGCGCGTAGCGATCCGCCGGCGCCACCCATGAAAAGCACGGTACACAACGCGGGCTCGCAGTTTTCCTTGATGCGTGCGACTGATTCGCGAAGATGCGGCGGCAATTCTTTTTCTTGCGGCTTGAGATCGTCGTCCAGCTCGAAATAGGCGTGCTGTTCGCCGGTGGTGCTCATCATGAGCAGCGTCAATCCGGGCCAGGCCTTTTTTGAATTGAACTTTCCCAGAATTGTGAGCGGGTCGTCGATGTCGGTGCCTCCCCACGATGTTCCCGGTTCGGCAACTTGAAAGTAGCGCCCGGGAGTGGAACGCCTTCCCTTCAGCTTGATCCCAGTCTCGCGCACGCCCAGCAACTTCCCCGCCTGATGCTCAGAGAGCACGCCCGTGATGTGATAGTCGACGACCACGACCTCGTCGACCTTACCGAACCATTGTTTCGCAAACATGCCGATGGTGGCCGAACCGCAGCCCACGCGCATGCGCTCTTCTTGCGCGCCGTCTACCACTGGCGGCTTACCCGCCTGCAGGACGACGTTGGCACCGCCATCGATTTTGAGGTCGACCGCTTTGCCGTTGCACAAATCCAGCAGCGTTTCGCAGGTTGCGGTTCCTTCGTGGCGGCTGCCGCCGGTCAAGTGCCGGACGCCTCCGAGCGAAAGCATTTGCGATCCGTATTCGCTGGTGGTGACGTGCCCGACCGCCTCGCCTTGCGCGCGCACCGTGCTGCATTCCGCGCCCAGATGGCGGTCCGTGTCGATCTTCACCTTCACGCCGCAGTAGCTGAAAATTCCTTCGGTCACCACCGTGACCATGTCGACGCCTTCCACCTGCGACGAAATAATAAAGGGCGCCGGCTTGTAATCCGGATACGTCGTGCCCGCGCCGATTGCGGTCACGAAAGTTTCGCCGTGGCTTACCAGCGTTCCGTCCCAATCGCGCTTGCGCTCGAGAAACGGAACCACCGATTCGCCGCGTTCCACGGCGCGATCGAGGATCACGTGCGGATCAAGCCGCACCAACTTTCCTTCGTGATTGCCGTAGCGGTCGCAGGATCCGGTTCGCCCTGGCTTGATGTAGCACAGCACGGGACAGGCGTCGCAGCGGATGGCTTCATCGGCGGCAGAATTCGCAACCTCTTTAGAACCGTCCTTAGCCACGCCGACCTCCGCGTGCGGCGAGAATGGCTGCTCGCAAGCGATCCGGAGTTGCGGGCGTCTTCCGCACGCGCACTCCCGTCGCGTCGTGAATCGCGTTGAGAATCGCGGGCGCCGTCGGGATCACGGCCTGCTCGCCGATTCCCTTCGCGCCGAACGGACCTATCGGCGATGCATCCTCGATCAGGATTGACTCTATGGGCGGAACGTCGCCCGCGGACGGAATCAGATAGTCGTGCAGATTCTCTCCCTTGCCGGGGAAAAACTCTTCCATCAGCGCCATGCCCAAACCCTGCGCCACACCGCCCTCGATCTGACCTTCAATCAGCGTGGGATTAATGGCGCGCCCCACATCGTGCGCCGCAGTGACTTTCACCACACGCACTGTGCCCAGCTCAGTGTCGACTTCAACCTCCGCCATGTGGGCGCCAAAGCCGAATACGGCGTAAGGGATTCCCTGGCCGTTTTCGTTGAGTGGGCTGGTGGGCGGATCGAAGGTGGCTTCGCTGGTGATCACGTAGCCGTGCGAATCTAGTGGCAGATTTTCCAGATCGAGAGAAACTTTCTTCGCTTCTTCAGTGACGATCACGTGGCCGTCGCCGAACTGGATGGTGGCACAATCGCAAGCTCCCGCCATTTTCAATATCGCGCTGCGCAGCTGCCGCCCCGCGAGATACGCGGCTTTGCCGGTTACGAGGGTCTGGCGCGACGCGGAGGTTTTTCCACAATCTGGAGTGATCGCCGTGTCGCCGGAGACCAGGTCCACGCGCGCGATCGGCGCGCCAATCGCGTCCGCGCAGATCTGAGCTACGATCGTGTTTGATCCCTGGCCGATGTCCACGGCACCCTGATGCAGCGCGATGCGACCGTCTTTCTTCAATCCGATGCGTACCGTCGAAGGATTTGGCAGCGACGTGTTGCCGCATCCGTACCACATTCCGGCCACGCCCACGCCCCGGCGCAGAGGCCCGTTTGCTTTTACGTTGAACTTCGCTGTCTGAGCGCGCGCAGTTTTCCACTTCGGGCGCAGCGCTTCGAGGCAGGCGCGAATGCCAACTCCTTCGCCGAGCACTTGCCCCGTCACAGTGGGTGAGTGATTGTCGAGCGCGTTCAGGATGCGAAATTCCAGCCGGTCCATGCCGACGCGATCGGCAAGATCGTCGTAGAGTTGCTCCTGCGCGATCGCCGTCTGCGGCACGCCGAAACCACGGAACGCCCCAGACGGAACCAGGTTGGTGTGCACCGCACGAGTGACTGCCCTGTAGTTCGGAACTCGATAGGGCCCGGACGCGTGCACCGGCACCCGCGCCGCGACGGTTGGACCCCAGGAGGAATATGCTCCGGTATTGAAGTCGGCCGCAAAATCAACGGCGGTCAGCTTGCCGTCGCGTGAGGCTCCCGCGCGCAGACGGATGTACGCGGGATGGCGCTTGGTAGTGGAGACGATCGATTCCGTCCGGGAATAAACGAGGCGCACGGGACGGTTCAGTTTCCACGCGGCCAAGGCGAGGAATGGCTGTACCGAAAGATCGAGCTTGGTGCCGAAACCTCCACCGACAGCGGTGGGGATGATGCGGACTCTCTCCGGCGGAATGCCTAAAATCTTTGCGATGTCGTCACGATCCAGGTACGGCGACTGGGTGCAGGCCTGGATTTCAACTGTGTCGCCCACGCGCCGCGCGAAACCGGCTTCGGGTTCGATGCAGGCGTGCTCGACAAAACCTGTTTCGTACTCACCCTCAACTACGAAATCGGCCGCAGCCAGCGCCTTCTCGACATCGCCACAGGCAACCCTCCCGCCTACGAGAACGTTGTTTCGGCGATGCGCATGGATTTGAGGCGCGTCCGTGGCCAGCGCCTCAGTTATGGTTTTCAGCGGCGGTAAGTCCTCCCACTTGACTGGAAAGCCTGACGGGTCGAGAGCCTCGAGCGCTCCAGCTTCGCCGGCGATCGCGGCGACCGCCTCGCCTCGAAAGCGCGCTTCCGCACGCGCAAACACTGGCTGATCCGCAAACCTGGCGATGACTCCATAACAGTCTTTTCCCGGCACATCCTTCGAAGTGAACACAGCGCATATGCCGGGGTGAGCTCGCACAAATGCATCGAGATCGCCGAATTGAAAGCGTGCTCGATGGTGCGGACTACGAATCACCCTCAGTCCCAGTGCGCCCGCCGGAGTTTCGTCGGCACCGAATATCTCCGTGCCTTCGACTTTCTTTTTGCCGTCCAGCCGAACCAGGCGCTTCCCAACTGCAGCACCGGGTTCCGGCGAGCAGGCAACTGCGGTGTCCGCACCCGCGTCGAGAATTGCGTTGATAATTTTTCGATATCCGGTGCAGCGGCAGAGCACACCGCCGATCGCGTCCATGACGTCGGCTTCGCTGGGAGCGTTATTCCTGTCCAGGAGCGCCGTGGCCGCGACCAGCATTCCTGGCGTGCAGGCGCCGCACTGCGCCGCTCCGTGGGCCAGAAAAGATTTCTGGAGCCGGTCATAAATTGGAGGACGCTGCGCCAGTCCCTCGACCGTTACAACCTCACATCCTGCAGCCTGCCCCGCCGCCACCAGACATGAGCACACCGGGTCATCGTTGAGCAAGACGGTACAGGCGCCGCAATCTCCGGCATCGCAGCCGACCTTGGTTCCGGTCAGTCCCAGGTGGTCGCGGAGCACGCGAGAAAGCCGAGTTGCCGGTGATGCCTGCACTTCCACCTTGCGGTTGTTCACGGAGAATGCAATCAACGTTGCAGCGGCGTCGGCGGATGCCCCGACTGCGAGATTCTGCCCAGTCGCCATCAGCGTTGCCCCACGCAAGCTTCCAGCGCGCGCCGAACCAGGACAAGGGACGCGTCGAGTCGATAATCCGCGGTGGCGCGCACGTCGTCAATCGGTGAGAGCGAGGACATATGTACCTCTCTAACTGCATCGCCGATTCCGGGAGCGCATGGCAGCCCGACTAATTCTTTCTCCAGATTGCCCAACCGCCGCGCGTTGGCGGAACAGGACCCGATTGCCACGCGAGCTTTGGCGATGCGGCCTGCATCATCGCGCTGCATCAGCGCAGCGACCATCGAGATGGAAATCACCAGATAGCGCCGTGCGCCCAGCTTCAGAAAAACCGAGCTGGCATTCTCCACCATTCGCAGAATCAGAATTCCGGAGAGCACCTCGTCCGGCCGCCGCAGCGTCTTCCGATTTCCTACGATGAATTCAGCCAACGGCATCCGCCGCTGACCCGCAGCTGAAACCAATTCAACGACTGCATCCAGCACCAGCAACGGCGGCACTCCATCGGCGGCGGGCGAGGCGTTACACAGATTCCCCGCCACCGTGCCGCGGTTTTGAATTTGCACTGACCCCACTTCCCGCGCCGCCGCTTTCAGAGCATCGAAACAACGCGGCAGCGGTGTACGGATCACTTCCGTCCAGGTGGTCAGTCCGCCGATCCGGATGTGTTCCGCGCTGATCGAAATGCCACGAAGCTCACGCAACGCGGAAACATCCACGATTGTCCCTTGCGGAAGTTTCTCGCCCAGGGCTGGATAAAAATCCGTTCCACCAGACAAGATTTGGGCGTCACTCCCCGCCAGCAGCGACACGGCTTCATCGAGAGTTCTGGGCTTGAGGTAGAGAGACATTTGCTCCGCACCCGGCGTTCCGCCGCACTTGCAGAGTTTGTATACGAACGTTGCGCATTTGTACAGCCACGCTCTCAGCCGCGATTTTCCGAGTAACGCCGGGACTGTGGTTTAATGCTAAGGCTCTAATGCTATGGCTTGCACGGGAAAGGCAGATCGAATGAAAAGGACAAGTCCCACACGAAATCTTCTCTTAGTTGCAATCGTCGTGCTGCTCGCGGCAGTCGCGTTCGCTCAGGCAACTCCGCCCGCCGACATGGACGCCTATGTCGCGGCTGCGATGAAGACTTTCGACGTTCCCGGCATCGCCGTGGCCATCGTGAAGGATGGAAAAGTGATGCTGGCAAAAGGTTATGGCGTGCGCAAGCTGGGCGATCCCACTCCGGTCGACGAGAACACCATGTTCGGCATTGGGTCAAACACCAAAGCCTTCACCACCGCGGCGCTCGCCACGTTGGTCGACGAAGGCAAGCTCGCGTGGGACGATCCCGTTTACCAGCGGCTGCCCGGCTTTGTGATGTATGACCCTTACGTTTCGCACGAGATGAGCATTCGCGACCTGCTCACGCATCGCAGCGGCATGGGCCTGGGCGAAGGCGATCTGCTGTTCTGGCCGCAGTCCACTTACACGCGCGACGAAATTGTTTACAAACTCCGATTCATGAAACCGGCCTCGAGTTTCCGCAGCAAATTTGCCTACGATAATTTGCTCTACATGACCGCCGGACAAATTATTCCGGCGGTCACCGGCATCTCCTGGGACGACTACATTCGCCAGCACATTTTCGCGCCGCTGGGCATGGCCCACTCGAATGTAACCAATGCCGCGTACAAAGCCGGGGACGACTACGCATTCCCGCATTCCCGCGTCGACGGCAAGCTGCAGGTCATTCACTTCGGAGCCCTCGAGAACGTAGGCCCGGCCGGGTCGATCAACTCCAGCGCCGCCGACATGGCGAAATGGATTCAGGTGCAATTGAACCACGGCAAGTTTGCGGATCGCGATGGACGCCTGTTCAGCGAAACGCGATCCCACGAGATGTGGACTGCGCAGACGATTCTTCCGATCGGAAGTCCTCCGCCGCCGATGGCCGCGCTCAAGCCGCATTTCTCCGACTACGCCCTGGGATGGTTCTTGCGCGACTACCACGGCCGCGAGTTGGTCGGGCACACGGGCGGCGTAGGTGGATTCGTTTCGCAGGTGATGCTGGTGCCGGAGGAAAATCTGGGCGTGGTTGTGCTCACCAACGCGGAAGAAGGCGGCGCGTTCCTGTCCATCCTGTATCACGTGCTCGATCACTATTTCAGTCTGCCGCCCACCGACTGGAACGCAAACTTCAAAGCAGTTCGTGACACGCAGGAGAAAGACGCCGCGGAAGCCATGAAGCAAGCCGAAGGCGCGCGCGCTGCCGGTTCCAAGCCTTCCCTGCCGCTCGAAAAATATGCCGGTGTTTACAACGACGCCTGGTATGGCCCCATCACCATTCGCGTTGAGAACGGTGGACTGGTGATCAGCTTCGATCACACGCCGTCGATGATCGGCGACCTGCAGCACTGGCAATACGACACTTTCAAGGCCCACTGGCGAGACCGCACCATCGAAGACGCCTTCGTGACGTTCTCTTTGAAAGCTGACGGCGGCATCGAAAGCGCAAAGATGGCTGCGGTCTCTCCGCTGGCCGACTTCAGCTTCGACTATCAGGATTTGCTGTTGAAGCCAGCAGAGAAAAAATAATCGCAGCGCAAGGAGCCGTGCGCACTTGTCATCTCCGGACGTCACCGGCCTGCAGGCGGCCGAAGCTCAGGCCGCGGCGCACAGTACCGTTTTGCGCCGGGAGCTGAGCCTGGCCGACCTGGCGCTGGCCCAGATCCTGATCGTGATCGTCCCCGAGTTCTTCGGGACGGCAGTAAAGGCCGGACGTTCTCACGTCGTGCTGTGGCTGCTTGCAATCCTCTTGTTTTTCGTTCCGCAGGCTCTGGTGGTCGCACATCTCAACCGTTTGATGCCGCTGGAGGGCGGCCTTTACGAGTGGGCTCGTCTCGCCTTCGGTGACCGCCTGGGATTTCTGGTGGCATGGAACATGTGGCTCAACACCACGGTGCAGGTTTCGCAGATCGCGCTCGTGACCACCACTTACATCGCCTACGCCGCCGGGCCCAGCGGCGAATGGATCGCATCCAGCCCGCTCCTGCTCGTGGGCGGATCCGTCGCGCTGATCGCCGGCATGATGGTGATCGCCCGGCTCGGCCTCAGCGTGGGCAAGTGGGTGAGCAACGCCGGCAGCATCTTCACGGTACTGATTCTCGGAGTGCTGATCGCGCTGCCATTTTTTCACTTGCGCCACGGAAGCCTGACGCACTACAACCCGCTTCCGATGGTTCTGCCGCCGTTCACATTTTTCAGTCTCAGCGTTTTCAGCAAGATGACGTTCGGGGCCTTGTCCGGATTCGAAATCATCGCGATTTTTGCCGGAGAGTCGCGCAACCCGGGACGAAACCTTGCCCGTTCCATACTTTTCACTGCCCCGCTGATCGCCCTTCTATACATTCTCGGCACCAGCGCAATTCTCGCCTTCGTTTCCCCGGACGCGATCGACGTGATCGGTCCCATCCCTCAGGCCTTAAGCCGCGGACTCGGCGTCTTTGGTTTGGCCGGCCCGCTGGTTTCGATTGCGATTCTGCTCCTGCTGTTGAATTACATTTGCAGCTACACTTTGTATTTTTCCAGCAACACGCGGCTGCCTCTGGTGGCAGGCTGGGACCACCTGTTGCCACGCTGGTTCACGGTGCTGCATGCGAAGTACCGCACGCCGGTCAATTCGATTTTGTTTATGGGTGGCGTGGCGCTCGCCGCCAGCACGGCCGTGCTGATCGGTGCGCGCAACCAGGAAGCGTTTTCTCTACTGCAGATCTGGGCCTGGACTTTCTATGGCATGGCCTACCTGGCGTTGTTCGCGATCCCGCTTTTTTCATCAAAAGCCAAGGGACTGCGCCCCGGCCTGTGGCTGCGGATGGGCGCAGCCGCGGCGTTTACCGTGACGCTACTGTTTGTTCTGCTCTCGGTGTCGCCGGTGATCGAGGTCGCCAGCGTCTGGAAATATTCTTTGAAGATTGCGCTGGTCGTGCTCGGAGCAAACTCTGTCGGTTGGATGATTTACCGCGCTGGCCAGCAAAAACTCTAGCGCAGAAACACATGCTCCGCATCCTCAACGCGGATTGTCGACTTACGCCGCACCCCCGTGCTCACGTTATATGCAACCAGCAGATGCGCCTCGACGACGAGAATTTCCTTATCGCTGATCCAGCCGACTAGCGTGGCGTGCGGGAGATATGCGATTCGCTTCGGCGAATCCTCAACATTTTTCACTTCCACAGCCGGCAGTTCTTCCAGCGCCTTGTGAATACGTTGCGTTTCCTCCAGGCTGGACTGGCCTTGCTCGGCAAGCTGAATCGGCTTGTTGGTTTCCGCGGTCGAGACCAGGGTCATCGCAACCGCACCCAGGCCAGGCTGCACCCGCGCATTGGAGGTGTAGAAGCTGACGTCGTAGTCCGGATTCTTGAACGTGGCCAGTTCATCGAACAACACCAACGTCTTTTCCCCGGTGTGCAGCAGAGTCTGGTCGTCGCTCTGATTCAACCATCCGCAACAAGCCGTGTCGGGAATCCCCTCGACAATCACGTTCCCATCGGAAGCCGCGTCCAACACGCGCTGCAGCGGCATCGCCAAAGGATTCGCAGTCCACCTCCCCGCATCTTGCTGGTAACGTACGCTCCCCTTGTAAGTGGGCCCGGTTTGTCCCGCGGTCAACTGAGTCACGAGAAAGAATTTCCCGACGCCGTCTTCAGGGGCCCAAGCGACAGCATAAGGACACGTCTCCTCACAACTACCCGTAGTGCAGCGGCAATCCGGCAGCGTTGACGAAGCAATATCCTGCCGCGCGTTGCCCTCCAGATCCGTTTGCCAGGCCCGCCACGTGGTGGCCGTGGAAAGGTCCATCTCTTCGCGTTGCAGCCGCCGCGCCTGGTTGGCAAACCAGAACAGATGCTGTCCGTCGGCGGAAAGATAAACGCTCGCAGCCGTCTCCGTGATGGCCACATTTGATCCCGTCGCCTCGGTCTTTCTGCTCACGCCCACATCCAGAGAGCTCGCCGCCCGCCCGTTCCACAACCACGCCTTATGCGGAGCCTCAGCATCTTCCTGCGTGAGCGGCAGCGAAACCGCGGGCGCAAACAGAATCTGTCCCTGATGATTGACCGAAACGCTCTGCGGAGATTTCACCGCCTCGGGCGGAAGCTTGATCGAGAGATTTGCGGCCGGCGGATTCGCCCTAAACGTCGCCGGATCGTATTCCACCATCTCGCCAGTCGGGCGCAAAACCCACAACCGCTTGTTCTGCCCCATCAGCGGGATCGCGCAGAGCAGCGCGCAGAACAGTAACACGCTAATTTTCACCAGCCTGCTTCCCATCCCCATAGTTATACCGTAGACACTTTGCTTGCGACGTCTCTCTCGCCAAAACCGTGGTGATCAACGCCCCTTATGAAACCAAGCCAGCGGGAGGTATCTGACTTGTCGGGCAGGAAAACCCTTGAGCTTCGCTCGACCGGACAGCCGAGAGCCTGCCCTGAGCGAAGACGAAGAGGCGGCTGTCCCACATGAGCCTCTCCCGGTACAATGGACACGCAAACCATGACGACCACTCACCACCCCACGCCCAAGATTGCAACCGAGATCCCCGCCGTCCCGCTCACCACGGAAGGCTACAGCGTTCTGCACCAGATGATGCGCTTCCGCCGTGCCGCCTGGCGTGCCCTGCCGGATGCTGAAAAATCAGCCATCGCGACGGAAGCCGCAACCGCTCTCGCCGCCCTGGAGCAGCACTCGCCCGGTCAATCCGCAATTTTTTCGCTGCTCGGTCACAAGGGCGATCTTATGTTCGTCCACTTCCGCGAATCGTTCGCCGACTTGAATCAGGCCGAACTCAGCCTCGCCAACCTGCGCCTCAGCGACTATCTTGAGCCGACGACTTCTTATCTCTCCATCATCGAGTTGGGACTCTACGAATCCACAGTGAAAGTTTATAAGGCGCTGGTAGACCGCGGCATCGAGCCGCACTCCGACGAATGGAAGCGCGAAATCGCCGACACTCTCGCGCGCCAGAAAGAGGCCATGCGCCCGCGTCTCTATCCGGAGATTCCGCCGCACCGCTACGCCTGCTTCTATCCCATGGACCGCCGCCGCGGCGAGGACCAGAACTGGTACACGCTGCCCATCGAAGAGCGCGCCCGCCAGATGAACGAACACGGCCTCGTGGGCCGCCGCTACGCCGGCGAGGTCAAGCAAATCATCACCGGCTCGATCGGCTTCGACGACTGGGAGTGGGGCGTCGACCTGTTCGCGGAAGACCCGCTGGTCTTCAAGAAGCTGATCTACGAAATGCGCTTCGACCACGTCAGCGCCGTCTACGCCCTCTTCGGCCAGTTCTACGTAGGCATCCGCGTGCCCGCAGCGCAACTAGGCAAGCTGCTGAACGGAGAACTCCCGTAGAGACGTAACTTGTTACGTCTCTGCCGGCGCGACGAGAATTCAAACGCATTTGCACCACGGAGGCACGGAGCTACGGAGAAAACCTTTTACGGTCTTTCCTGATTTCGCTTTTCTCCGTGTCGGAGCCTGCCCTGAGCGAAGCCGAAGGGTGCCTCCGTGGTGAAGGATTTTCCAAACAGGAGCACTCATGTCCACCCTAGGCCTGATCGAATACGCCGACGCCAGCCCCGAAGTCCGCGCCGTCTACGACGACATCATGACCACCCGCAAGACCGACTGGATCAACAATTTCTGGAAGGCTATCGCGCACGATCCCGCCACGCTGAAGCGCACCTGGGAGGACATCAAGCAGATCATGTCCCCCGGCGCACTCGATCCGCTGACCAAGGAATTGATCTACGTCGCCGTCAGCGTCACCAACCAGTGCGGATACTGCATCGCCTCACACACCGTCTCCGCGCAGAAAAAAGGCATGACCGACGCCATGTTCAAAGAGTTGATGGCGGTCGTCGGCATGGCGAATGAAACCAACAAAATGGTCACGGGATATCAGGTAGAAATCGACCAGCAGTTCAAGAAAAACAACAAGTAGATACCTGTCGGCAACGATCTTGCGAGACGGCTTGCCCCGACTGTCCACGGCGCCCTGGCATCACAAAGCCACCTGACCTCTAGGGCTCAAACTTAACGGCAAAACTGATGGCAGCCGGTATCAGGGCGAGCAATGCGGATGTCCGCCAGGGGATCGGATGCTGAAAGGATGGTCCATGACGGCGAATATCAAAGTGGAATGCCAGTATGAAAATCAAGTAGAGGACCGCAAAGAGATACACGTTACCCATCGGGGACGGCGGCCAAAACTTGAAGCGACTCTTTGCGTCGCGACTATCCATTTTGGCCCCCACGACGGCGCCCAAACTTCCATTCGCATTGCTTCATATCCACCTTCCGCCCGCGAAAGCGCACGCCCTCGGCTTCCAGCCTCAGCCGCTGCTCGATAGCGGAATCTCCGCGCAGCTTGATTTCTCCGCCGGCTCCCAGCACGCGCTGCCACGGCAATCCGAAGCCGCGGTTCAAAACCCTCGCCACCAGCCGTGCTGCGCCGGGAAATCCCGCAGCCCGGGCAATCGCGCCGTACGTCGAAACCTTGCCCTTTGGAATCGAACGGATCGCGGCCTCGATCCGCAACCGCATCTTCCCGGATTTGTCCTGAGGACTCCTTCTTCGACTACCCTTACTAGCGACCGAAACCTTGCGTCCAGCTTTCTTCACAGTCCAATCCACCCCGCGCGAATCAGCCACAGCGACCCCACCGAAACCAGCAGCCACAAAATTATCCCCAGCAGCATCGGCCGGTGTCCCACCTGCTTCACCGTCGCCACGGAAATTCCGCTGCCAATCAAAAACAGAGTCGCGGTCAAGCCAATCTTCGCCACCTTCACCACGATGCCATACCCGGGCGCCCCGCCCGGCAGATACGTATTACAAACCGCCGCCAGGCAGAACAGCGCGATAAACCATGGCCACGGAATCTTCGCCTTGGCATGCCGCGCCACCGCCGTCGCCAGCGCCAGCGGGACAATCCACAACGCCCGCGCCAGCTTCACCGTGGTCGCCACGGCCAGAGCTTCGGCTCCGTACTTGGCCGCCGCGCCCACCACTGAACTGGTATCGTGAATCGCCAGCGCGGCCCATAATCCAAACTGCGATTGCGTGAGCTTCAGCGCCGCTCCGATCGCGGGAAAAATCAGCAGCGCCACCGAATTCAACACAAACACCGTTCCCAGCGACACCGCCATTTCTTCATCGCTGGCCCGCGTAATCGGCCCCACGGCGGCAATGGCACTGCCGCCACAAATCGCCGTGCCCGTAGAAATGAGAAACGCCGGAATTCTCCGCACGCCGAGCAACGCCCCGAGCCCCATCCCCGCCAGCATCGCGAAGCTGATGCCGACCACTGTGTAAAGAAATCCGCTGCGCCCGGCCCGAACCAGTTGATGCAGGTTCATGCCGAAGCCCAACCCCACCACCGAGGCCTGCAAAAGATATTTTGAAAGCGTTTTCGCCTGAAAGCTATAGGGATGAGGAAACAGCAGCCCAAAAACCAGCCCCGCCGCCAGAGCCACGGGCGGAGAAACCAAGCCGCTTGCGCTAATCAGCAGACAGAGAAGGAAAACAACTTTCGAGAGCATTTGCAGAAGAGTCGCCGCCTACGGCATCGTGGCCGGGCGCCCATCCCTTCGACCCGCGAAGCGGCGAGTCCAAGGGGTGGGAGACTGAAAGCTACGCCGCTTTGCGGAACGATTCGATCGCTTCGCTTTCGGAATTGCTCACGTCGAACACGGTCAGCAGTTTAGTCACCTGCAACAAATCACCGACTCGTTTCGTCAGGTTCGCCAGCTTGATGGTCGTTCCCGCATTCAGCGCCGTGGTATGCAACGCCACCAGCGTGCCCAGCCCGCCGGAATCAATGTAGTTCACCTCGCCCAGGTTGAGCACAATACTCTTGTGATCCGGAATAGCCTGCTTCACCTGTTCCCGCAGCAGCGATGACTCTTCGCCAAAGACGATCCGGCCGCTGCACGCAATCACCAGAATTCCGTCTACCGTTTTGCTCGTAATTTTCAGCTGCATAATAACGCTCCTTTAGAGCTTGCCGATCGCAATCGACCAGAACCCGCGCTCCGGGCGACGGACAAGCCTATCGCTTGTGCAGCGCTTTTAGCAAGCCTTCGACGACTATCTCGCCGGGGAGACCTGGGCTATCGCGCCCAGGTGTTCAGCGAGACGGTTGAAGCTCAGGGCCATGCCTTCCTTCATTCCAGTCTTGAGCGCGGCGTCGCGCGCTTCTTTCGATGGATAAAGGATGCTGCTTGTGACCGTGGTCTGGCCGTTCTGCTCGGTGAAGGTCAGTGTGTTGACTGTTTCCGGCCAGTCGCCGCCCCACGACTCGGTGGAGACGAGCCGCTCCGGCGGCTTCACTTCCCGGTAAACACCGCGCATTTCCATTTGCGTGCCGTTGGAATGTTTCCAGCCGAAATGCCACCCTCCTCCCACGCGCAGGTCCACCTCGCAGACGGGCATCGTCCAACCCTGCGGGCCCAGCATCCAGTGTGGCAGGTGCTTGGGGTCGGTATAGGCCTCAAAAACCAGCTTGCGCGGTGCGTCGAATGCACGCGTGATGACGATCTCCCGATCCGTCGGTGTGGTCAGCGTCAGCGCGGCGTTATTTTTTGCGGCCATATTTCGTCTCCTTCTGTTTCAGTTCTTTTTTCATTTCAATCAGGTAGCCATCGAGCCGCTCGAAACTTTCTTCCCAGAAGCGGCGGTAATGCGCCACCCAGCTGGCTACGTCCTTGAGGGGACTGGCCTTCAGTCGGCAGGGTCTCCACTGCGCATCGCGCCCGCGTGAGATCAATCCCGCGCGTTCGAGCACTTTCAGGTGCCGGGAGATCGCGGGCATGCTCATCTTGAACGGCGAAGCGAGTTCCGTTACCGACGCTTCGCCCGACGTGAGGCGACTCAGGATCGCCCGCCGCGTGGGATCGGCGAGCGCTGAAAAAGTAGCAGTGAGATGATCGGGCATGATGTTATTTAACGTATACGTTATGTAACACTACGGTTAAATACATTAGAGCTGGCCGCTTTGTCAACTGTTTTCCTTGCTGGCTCCGGAGCGCACTGCAGTGAGGCCCTTTGTTCGGCGGTCGAGGGTGGATTTGAAACGTCCGGGCGCGCTGGTCCATCCCCGCATCCTCACCCGCCTCCATCACGTATAATCGTACTTCTCACCCATGAGCTATACCGTCCTGGCCCGCAAGTATCGTCCGCAGAAGTTCTCCGAGGTCATCGGACAAGAGCACGTCACCCGCACCCTGCAGAACGCCATCGAGCAGGGGCGCACCGCCCACGGCTACATTTTCAGCGGACATCGCGGCATCGGCAAAACCACCGTTGCCCGCATTCTGGCCGCGGCCTTGAATTGCCGATCGAAAGACAGGCCTGTTCCCGAGCCCTGCGGCGTCTGCGAATCCTGCACCGAGATTCGCGCCGGCAACGCCGTCGACGTCATCGAAATTGACGCCGCCACCAACCGCGGCATCGACGAAATCCGCGAACTTCGCGAAGCCGCGCGCTACCGCCCCGCCCGCGACCGTTTCAAGATTTACATTCTCGACGAAGCTCACCAGATTACCGACGCGGCCTTCAACGCCCTGCTCAAAACCCTGGAAGAGCCGCCCGACCACATCGTCTTCATGCTCGCGACCACGCAGCCCGAAGACATTCCGCAGACCATCCGCTCCCGCTGCCAGCATTTCAGTTTCCGCGCCGTGAAGTTCGAGGCCATCGTGGCCCAGCTTCGCGATCTGGTGACGCGCGAAAACATCGAAGCCGACAACGACGCTCTCGCCCTGCTGGCCGAAGCCGGCGACGGCTCCATGCGCGACGCGCTCTCCATCCTCGATCAGGCGATTGCTTCCTCCAGCGGAAAGCTCACCGCTGACTCGGTTCGCAATCTTGTCGGCGCCGCGCCCGCTCATATTCTCGAAGAAGTTATGCAAGCCATCGCAAGCGGCGCGAGCGACGAAGTTCTTCGCCAAGTCGACCACCTCATCAGCGAGGGCCACAGTCCTACACACTTTGCCCGCCAGATGGTGCGCTTCCTGCGCAACGCCACCGTTGCGAAGGTTGCCGGGAAGGACTCTTCCCTGCTGCAGATTTCCAGTGAAGAACGCGAGCGCGTGGCCCGCGTCGCCGAATTATTCGGCGAAGAAGACCTCACGCGCCACCTGCAAATCATGCTGCGCACCCACGGCGAGCTCGGCTACAAACAGGAGCAGCGTTTCCATCTCGAACTCGGCCTGCTCAAAATGGCGCATGCCCAGCGCCTGTTGCCCATCGAGCAACTCTTGAGCGAAGTTGCCGCAGCGCCCAACACCACTGCGGCGCCGAGAACGCCATCCCGGCCAGCCATTGTCGGCAGCCATTCCGCAAGCGTCGAAACGCGCCGCCCAGAGCCGTCAACCGCCGCGCGGCCAAATTTTGTTTCGCCGTTCGCGGCTGATTCCGCGCGCAAAGGCACCCCGCGGCAAGAAGATCCGTCCGAGACCGCGCCGCGACCCGGCCCCCGCATTGTTGCTGCTTCAACTCCAGCCGCAGCCAGCGCACCGGAACCAGTGATTATGGGCTCCGCCGCTCCCCTGCGCGATCCCGCGCCCAGGCCAGATGCGGATCGCGGAGAACTGCAGGTTGAAGAACCGAATCGCGGAGAGACCAATCGTAGAGACGTAGCTGGTTACGTCCCTGCCGTCAATACCAACCCATCCGCGCCCGAACCGCAGCCGCACCCGGAATTACAAACTCATCCGACGCCAGCGGCGTCAGCGCCAGAACCGCAGTCGGCTCAATCTCAGACGGCGCAATCCCAACCAGCACATTCACAAATCGACCGTCTGCAATCCGCCGTCCTGCAAGCACTCACCGACGGCAACCAGCGCATCCTGGTCTCCATGCTCGAAGCCGGCGAGTGGAGCGTGCAAGCCAACGAGCTGGTCATCAAGATCGCCGAGTCGCAGACCGTAATCGACATGTCGGTCGGCCCCGAAGCGCGACGCCTGGCCATCGCTTCAGCCAGCGGAGTTCTGGGCCGCGCCGTGAAGCTGAAGATCGTTCCCGGCGCAACTGTCGCGCCCCAGAATGGAAACGACGGCAACGGTGAAAACGGGGCCAAACGCAATGGCGTCGCCGCACGGTCCACCGGCCCGGCAGTCGGCGGCCGCGGCCGCGCCGAGCAAGATCCCGTGGTGCAGCGCATGCGAGAAAAATTCGGCGCCGAAATTCGCACCGTGATTGACTACAAAGAAAAACGCTGAGGTAGTCCGATCGTCTTGTCATCCTGAGCGAAGCGAAGGACCCATGCAACTTCTGGCGCCCGGCAGATTGCATAGGTTCTTCGCTTCGCTCAGAATGAAAAACGAAAAATAAGAGCGTGTGGCCGAGAGCCAACGAAAGGTTCTATGGGTGGATTCAACCTGCAAGACCTGATGTCGAAAGCGCAAGCGCAGTACGCGACCCTGCAGAAGAAAATGCAGGAGACAGTCGTCGAAGCAACGTCTGGAGGCGGAGCCGTTACCGCCAAAATGGACGGTCGCAAACAACTGCTGAGCCTGCGCATCGACCCCGAAGCCGTAAAAGCTGGAGACGTCGAGATGCTGCAGGATTTGATCCTCGCCGCCGTGAACGAAGCCGCGCGCAAAGTTGACGGAGCCATGCAGTCCACTGTCGGCGGCATGCTGGGTGGTCTCGGCATGGGCGGACTCTAAGCCCCTGTCATCCTGAGCGAAGCGAAAGCTTGCCCTGAGCGTAGTCGAAGGGGACCCATGCAACTTGCTTGCATCCGGCAATACGGAGGGTGACTTCGCTCAGAATAACAATGCAATTGAAAGTGAATCAGGAATGTCCAAATTTGCGGAACCGATGTCACGGTTGATCGACGAACTGAAGAAGCTCCCCGGAGTCGGCGCCAAAAGCGCGCAGCGCCTGGCCTTCCACATTCTTCGCTCCAGCGAAGAAGATGCCGAAGCCCTGGCCGCCGCCGTGCGCGACGTCAAAGCCAACCTGCGCCTTTGCTCCGTCTGCAACAACATCACCGACGTCGATCCCTGCGTCTACTGCACCAGCGCCACCCGCAACCAGCGCATGGTCTGCGTGGTCGAGGAACCCACCAACATCGCCGCCATCGAAAAAACCAAACACTTCAACGGCGTCTTTCACGTTCTGCACGGCGCCATCTCTCCCCTGCACGGCATTGGCCCCGAGCAGTTGCGCATCTCGAACCTCATCACCCGCGTCGACGCCGGCAACGTCGACGAAGTCATCATCGCCACCAATCCCACCGTCGAAGGCGAAGCCACCGCCACTTATCTCTCGCAGCAACTCAAGCGCGTAGGCGTAAAAGTGACTCGCATCGCCATGGGCATCCCTGTCGGCAGCGACATCGAATACACCGACGAAATCACTATGCTGAAAGCTATGGAAGGCCGCCGAGATATGTAAACACAAATCGTAGAGATATCACGGCGTGGATGAGGGAGCCGAAAATGACTGGTTTTCTTCAAGACATTCGCTACGCCCTGCGGCAGTTGCACAAGAGCCCCGGATTCACCACCAGCGCCGTGCTCGCGCTCGCGCTCGGAATTGGCGGCACGACCGTCATCTTCAGTGTCGTTTACGCAGTGCTGCTTCAGCCGCTCCCTTACGCGGGTAGCGATCGTTTAGTCACGGTGCACGTAGGCGACGCCCGCAAGCGCGGGCCAGGCAAGGGTGAGAATGAGTTTCTGACCACGCGATTTCTGGAAATCGAGCGCGAGAACCATGTTTTTGATGCCGTCATTGGCGTGCACCCGCGAGACGCAGTTCTAACCGGCACGGCGACTCCAGAACGCTTCGACTGTGCTCAAATCACGTCCAATACTTTTTCCGTGCTCGGCGTTGCTCCCGTCTTCGGCAGAACCGCCACCGCAGAAGATGTGAAACCCGATTCCCCTCCCGTGGTCGTTCTCAGCTACAAAGTGTTTGAGCGCAGCTTCGGCAAAGACCCGAGCATAGTCGGCAAAATCATCTTGCTGAATGAACAGCCGACAACGGTGATCGGTGTCATGCCGCCGCGCTTCGCCTGGTGGAACGCCGACGTTTGGATCCCTGTTGCCCTGGAGCGCGTGACCGGAAGCATGTATGACCGCACCTTCTGGCTCTACGGCCGGCTGAAGCCCGGCGTTTCCAAACAGGCAGCTACCGCCGACCTGGACCTCGTTTTAAAACACCTCGCCTCATCCTCTCCGCAGGACTATCCCAAAGAACCCGCCGCCGAGCTCGAAGCCTACGCGGATTCCGTTGTCGGAAGCTTTCGTTTAACTTTGCTTCTATTGCTGGGCGGAGTCGGGGTGCTGCTGCTCATTGCTTGCGGCAATGTCGCCAGCCTGCTACTCGCGCGCGCCACGGTGAGGGAACGAGAAATCGCGATCCGGTCGATGCTCGGCGCCAGTCACGGCCGCCTGCTCCGACAATTACTGGTCGAAAGCATGGTGTTGGCGTTCGCCGGAGCGGTAGGCGCGCTGGCACTGGCAGTCGTGGGCAGCAGACTCGCAGCTTCCATTATTCCTCCCGGCACAATTCCGCAGGAAGCAACCATCGGCCTGAATCTCCCGGTATTTTTGTGGACATTGGCAGTTTCTGTCGCCTCGACACTCGTCTTTGGCCTTCTTCCCGCACTACACGCTGCCCGGGCCGATGTGAATGAGCCTCTCAGGGCAGGCGGAAAAGCAAGCGGAAATTTGCGTGGACGGAACCTCCAGCGCCTTTTTGTAATTTCGCAAATCGGAATGTCGGTTGTACTGGCACTGGGTGCGGGCCTGCTGGTAAGGAGCTTTGTCGCGCTCCGCAGTGTCAACCTCGGCTTCGATCCAGATCATGTGCTCGGCGTCCGCATTGTTTTACCCGATCAGCACTACGCAACCGCAGAGCAGAAGACACGCTTCTTCCGGAACCTTCTGCCGGAGTTGCGCGCTCTGCCAGGCGTTGCTTCGGTAACCGAGACGAGCACCCTGCCGCCCTACGGCGGCATCCCGGACCAGGTCGATATCCGTGCCAGCGCAAACGCGACCCACGTAGCTTCGCTTCTGTATCTCATCAGCAACCAGTACTTCGATGTGCTCAATGTTCCAGTCTTAGAAGGAAGACCACTTACTGAGCCCGAGGTTTTTGAGGCAAGGAAAGTCGCAATCATCAATCAGACTTTCGCCCATCAATATTTCGGCACGACTGATCCTTTGGGGAAGCTGATGAAATTCGGATTTCTCGAGCGAGTCCCGGAAAAGATCGATGCCTGGTTTGAAATTGTCGGAGTCGTAGCCGACCAGAAAAATCAGGGCCTGCAGGAGCCGCCGAAACCTGCAGCCTACATTCCGTTCACCTTGACCGGATTTGCGAATCGCGGAATTCTGCTGCGAACGTTCGGCGATCCCCGTACTCTTTCGCTCTCGAGTGTGCAGGCAAAACTGCGGGCGATTGATGCCGGACTGGTCACGGAATCATACGGCACGCTCCGCGATGCCATTTCTGCTATGTCGCTCGCCCAGCCCCGCTTTTTGCTGACTCTGCTCGTTCTCTTTTCTGCTGCCGGGCTCACTCTGGTCAGCGTCGGTATTTATGGGGTGATCTCCTACACGGTCGAGAGACGAACTCAGGAAATCGGCATTCGCCTTGCGCTCGGTGCGCAACGTCGCTCGATCCTGAAGCAAGTAATCGGCGAAGCATTGGCCCTCGCTGCTATAGGCCTGAGCCTCGGCACGATTGGCGGATTGGCCGCCAGCCGCGCACTCTCCAGCACCATGTCCAGCATCCTGTACGGAGTGCATCCCACGGATCCCGTCCCGCTTGTTTCCGTCGCTGCCCTTCTTGCAGTTGTGGCGGCGTTGGCCAGCTATATTCCAGCCCGTCGAGCGGCCAAGGTCGATCCCATGGTGGCGTTACGCTGCGAGTAATCTCCCTGAGCCGGCCGGACGGCTCAAGCCGTACGTTGTCCGAAAAGAAGATTCGGTTTTGCTCCACGTAAATGGGCTGGGGAAGAGCACGCCTTCAGAGGTTGCGGAAAAGCTCACAAATGCGTGCGGTACCGTGGAAGAGCGGCGCTTCAGCGCCGCGTAAAACCCCCGAAGCGGTGCGGGCTTCAGCCCTCGCGGCCGCATTTTGTGTCTACAGCGAGTTTTTCCGCAACCTCTTCAGCCGTGCCGTAACCAGCCAATAAAGATGCGGGGGTTTAGCCTCTGAGGTTTAGCCTCTGAGGTTTCGCTTGTGTTCCGCCGGCGAGGGTCTATGCGACCGCATCGAGAGGCAGCAGTCTTACAGTCGAATAGGCGGAGCCTTCTCCGCCAGGCTGCTCAACAGAACTTGGAACTCCTCCACAGGCAGCGCCGCGCTGAACAGATACCCCTGGAACGAATGGCAGCCCAGGCGGGCCAGAAAATCTCGCTGTGCTTCCGTTTCCACGCCCTCGGCAATCACCGACAAGCCCATGGCCCGGCTCAAGGAAATAATGCTCTGTGCAATGGCGCTGCTGCTGGCGTCCACCAGAATGTCCCGGACAAATTCCTGGTCGATCTTCAACTGGTCCAGCGGCAAACGCCGCAGGTAGGCCAGCGAAGAATAGCCCATACCAAAATCGTCCAGAGAGAATCTCAAACCGTGAGATTTGAGCACGGTCATTTTTGTGACGACATCTTCAAGATCCTCCACGAACATGCTCTCGGTGAGTTCCAGTTTCAGATTTTGCGGATTCGCTCCGGTGCGCTCCAGTGTCGTCAAAACATTCTGCACGAAATCCGGGTTCAGCAACTGGCGAGCGCTGATATTCACCGCCACCGTCAGATGGGCCGTATTTTTTCGGAGCCCCCACGCCGCGATCTGTTTGCAGGCGGTTTCCAGCACCCAGTCTCCTAATGACAGGATCAGCCCCGTTTGCTCGGCCAACGGAATGAACTCATCGGGTGCCAGAAAGCCGCGCTTCGGGTGCTTCCAGCGCACAAGAGCCTCGGCGCCGATCAGGATCCCGCGATCCACTTGCGGCTGGTAGTAGAGCCGGAAATCTTTCGTTTTTATCGCCTGCCGGAGATCTTCCTCCATCGCTGCGCGCGCATTGACGGCAGCCTGCAAGGCTGGAGCGAAGAAATGCAGGGTGTTGCGCCCCGCCGCCTTCGCCTGATACATCGCAATATCCGCCTGCTGCAGAACTTCATTGGTGCTGTCCTGCGGATTCCCGTAAACCGTGATTCCGATGCTGGAACTGCTGCGACATTCGCGGCCATCCAGCAGATACGGTTCGTGAATGGCGGCAAGAATCTTCTCGCCGACAGTTTTTGCCTGCGCCGCAGCATCCTCTGAAGTTTCACTCAGGTCCTGCAGCAAAACCACAAACTCATCTCCACCCAATCGCGCTACCGTATCCGTTTCGCGGATGCTGGCGACAATGCGCCGGGCGACTTCCTGCAGCAGCAGGTCGCCAATGTGATGGCCAAGGGTGTCGTTCAACGTCTTGAAGTCATCAAGATCGACGAACAGCAGCGCTCGCTTGCGGTTGCTCCGGATGCTGGCAGCCAAAGTCTGCCGCAACCGGTCCAACAAGAGGCGGCGGTTGGGCAAGCTGGTCAGCGGATCAAAGAACGCGAGATTCCGGATCTCGTCATGGGCCGCCTTCAGTTGTTGCAGTTCGCGTTCCCGTCTGTGCCCGCTTACGATGCGCAGGCGGACCACAATTCCCGCAATCAGCACCGGCGTGAGCCCGCAGATGCCAATAAACCACCAGGATGCGTACCACGGAGTCAGGATTCTGAAAGCAAACTCCGTCCCGTGCTCACTCCACACGCCGTCGCCGTCCTGCGCTTCAATTTCCAGGCGATAGGCTCCGGGCGCCAGTTCTGCAAACTGCAGTTCTCTCTGCGTGGTCTCGGTCCACGTTGTATTCGAACCTTTGAGCCGGTAGCGAAACAGAATGCGGTTCTCGTTCGAAACATTCAGCGCGGAGTAGCGTGCGATCAGCGAGTTTTCATGCACGCTGAACCATGGATTGCTCTGCCCGGAAACATCCGTTCTTCCCATCACCAGCTTGGTAAAAACAACTTCGATCGGCACCTCGGGAGAGATCCGGGGACGCGGCTTGAATTGTGAAAGTCCTCCGCTGGTTCCGATCCATATGGTGCCGTCAGACTCCTGGGCAAACCCGTTCAGGTCGCAGTCGTTCCAGGCCAAACCGTCGCTTGTGTCGTAGTGGCTCCAGCGGGAACCGTTCCACATGTCCACGCCGCGCTCGCTGCCCGCCCACAATCGCCCGGATGCGTCGAGTTGCAGAAAATACACCAGTCCGTCGGTTCCGGGTCTCTGCACGCCTTTCTCAATTGCCAAACCGTTCGACCCCAGATGCACACGGTCGATGCCACCCCCGAACCGGTACCCGATCCAGATCTCCCCATTCGCACCCGCACCCAGCGAGAGAATTTCTTGATTGCTCAAGCCGGTCGCGCGAGTGAAATTCTGCCAGTGCCCGTTGGAATGCGCGAAAAGCCCATCGGCGCCGCCAGCCCAGATGCTGCCGTCACTCCCCTCAGCGATTGCCCAGAAGCGCGTGGCCGGCAACTCCGCGACGCGAGAAAATTTGTGATACGGGGCGCTCGCCGAAAAGAGTCCCACTTCCGTCGCCGCCCAGAGCCTTTGCTGGTGATCGAAGCGCAAGGTGTATGCAGACTTGCCCAGGAGCCCCTGCGCCTCACCAAACCACTCCACCGTGCCGGTTCGTGGATGAAGGCGGGCTACCCCGTTTGCCTCGGTACCGATCCACAGATCTCCATCGGGACGACCCTGATTGCGACGATCTTTATTCGGACCATCTTTATTCGGGCGATCTTTATTCGGACGATCATTACCGGGACGACCCTCCTCGTGCCGATCGCCGTCGGGAGCCATGCGAACACTATGCACCGGGAACCCGTTCAGCCCTGCGACCTTCGTCCAACGAATGCCAGAGTGCTGGCGTTCCCCACGCAGCAACCCTCCCTCGGTGCCCACCCAGAGCGTCCCGTCGGCCTGCGGCTGGATCTCGTACACAATATCGCTTGCCAGACCGCTGGCGGTTGAGTAACTCACCCATTCGTGGTAGCCCCGCCACTGGGCAATTCCCCGGCCCGCCATCCCGATCCACAGCGAGTGCTGCCGGTCCTCGAATACCGAATAGGTCGCTCCGCGAAGACCGACAGACCGGTCAATCTTTTGCCAGCCTTTCTCGTCCTGAATCAGCAGTCCATCGGGAGACGGCAGCAGAATCCGCCCATCCGCATCGATGCCGGGAGTGCCGATCACGCTAGTGGGCAGTGGCGCTGGCGGGCTTCGGAACTCGGTTTGGCCCGCGGGCAACACAAACACCCCGTGATTCCTGGTTCGCACCCAAAGATCGCCCTCGCGATCCTTGCGGATCGCCATCAAAGCAAAATCCGGCAGCCCGCTCTCTCGCCCAAAGACTCGCGTTCCATCACTGTCCATGCGGCAGAGTTCGTGTCCGCATCCGTACCACAGGATGTCGCCGTCCACTAAGACCGCATCAACCGATGGCCCGGAAGTTCCGGGCGCTTGAGGAAGCCTGCGCTCGGAGAACCCAGCATGCCCGGGTTCGGAATAGAGTTCGATCAGACCCGAATCGGTGCCGAGGAAGGTGTGCCCCTTGCCATCCGACTGGATGCCTTGTAATGGGCTGACTGTGTTGAAACTGACGGGAATTTTTTCGAAGGAGTTGCCACGTAAGTGATAGAGCCCAAACGCTCCTCCGGCCAACAAGGAGCCGTCTGGAGCTTCGCCAAATGCCGCAACCGAAGAGATGGGAATGCCCTGGGACGGTCCAAAGGCCTCAAAGCGATCCCCATCGTAGCGGAAGAGGCCATTTTCCGTGCTCACCCAGATGAAGCCCTCACGGTCCTGGTAAATCTGACGCACCGCGAGGTTGTTGAGACCCTCAGCGTTTCCGAAGGTGCGGAAACTGTATTCCTGAGCGTAAAGAACTCCTGACGCCAGCAACAAGAAGCCGAGCGCGCGCGCAAGTCGAGGACACTCCACGCACGCATAATATCGTCCAACTCATTCAATCTATTAGCTTAATTTGGTTTTGGGATGAACGGAAGTAACAAAAAGAGCTGGTTTGGGACTTAATTGTCGGCAAATCGTCATCAATAGCCTGCCGTGCGTGGAATAACTTCTGTCATTGCATATGGTTATCGAGAATACATGCACCAACACAAGAACCCGCCGTTTTTCCGCCGAGCCCGATCGGTTTTCGAGGCTTATGTGCCGGCAACGCGTGGAGGTGTTGATCCCTGCATCTCGATCGGCCCTTTACGGCGACGCTGGAAGAGGTTGCTGAAAAACTAGCTGTGGCAGGCAAACCTCAGGCGCTAAAGCGCGGACATATTCTTAACAACTTAACGGCACGAGTAAAACTCGTGCCCTTCCCAAAACCTCCGTGATCGGAGTTTTCCCACGACCTCCGGAAGCCGTGCCCTACCCAACACACTTATGAAACTACTCCAAGCGCTGTCAGATTACTTCACATCGAACTTGTAGGAGCCCGACCCGACTGTCATGACATAGGATTCGCGTTCTGGTTGCGCCTCCACTGGGCTCCCGTCTTCGGTGAGGTGTGCTCCAGCGATTGCGGGGAGGAAAACTTTTGCCGAGGCATTTGCCGGAATCGTGACGCTTAGAGAAAACGGGCCCGCGGGAGTTCCCTTCCAGTCGCTGATGATCTTGCCGTAGATGGAGTCATATTCCGCGCGCGCCGAAGTCATGCGCGAATCTAAGTGCGGATGAATAACGATTTCTTTGAAGCCGGGCGAATTCGGCAACGTGTCGATGCCTGCGGCGTAACGGTAGACCCAGGCAATGACCGAGCCGAACGCGTAGTGGTTGTAGGAGTTCATGGAGGGATCACCGGTATCTCCATTCCAGCGCTCCCACCACGTGGTGGCGCCTTTCGAGAGCATGTAGCCCCAGGACGGGTAGGTATTGTTCAGCAACAGACGATAAGCGACATCGGAGCGCCCATGATCGGCGAGCGTGAAGAGCAGGAAAGGCGTGCCGAGGAATCCCGTGGAAAGGTGCCAGTTGCGGGCTTCGATATCTTTGACGAGTTTGTCGACCAAGAGTGGTTCGAGGGATTCGGGTGCCATTTTGGTGTAGAGCGCGACCACGTAGGAAGTTTGCGTTCCGGTTCCAACTTCTCCGTTGTCTTTGACGTAGGCCTTCTGGAATGCTGCGCGGATGTTCTGCACGACTTCGTCGTAGCGCCTGACGTCGGCATCCTTGCCGATGGCGTGCGCCATTTGCGACATCATGTTCGCGATGAGGGACCAGTATGCCGTGGCGAGGAGATGGGAGTCGGTATGTTCGTCGGGCGCCAGCCAGTCGGCGTAGTCGGGGCCAAGCGCTTTGGTGCGCAGGAAGTCGGGATTGCGGGTTTGGATGAAATCCATCCAGCGCTGCATCGCATCCCAGTTTTCTTCGATGACGGCTTTGTCGCCGTATTGCAGCCATGTGGTCCACGGAACGATGACGCCGGCATCGCCCCAGCCGGGTGCGCCGGTGCGATCGCTGTTGTCGCTGGCTGGAGATGAATCCTGGGTTTCGTCGGCACTCGAAGGAAGCACGTTGGGAGAGACGTTGGTAAATGCGCCCTGCCGATTTTGTGCGTCGACAATATCCAGGATGAATTTCTGGGAGAATGCTGCGATATCGAAGTTGTAGCTTCCGGTTCGCCAGAAGACGCCCGCGTCTCCCATCCAGCCGAGACGTTCGTCGCGCTGCGGACAGTCCGTGGGGACGGTCAGGAAATTTCCGCGCTGACCCCAGATGCCGATTGACCACATCTGGTTAACCAGGTCGCTTGAGGTTGTGAGCTTGGCCACCGGGTCGCCGCTCACACTGCTGACGACGTCTCCTTGAATCGCGTCGAGCGGCGGGGTTCCGGGATAGCCGGACATCTCAATGTAGCGGAAGCCGTGGAAAGTGAAGTGTGGGGTGAAAGTTTCTTCCTCATTTTCATGATTGCTGCCGCGCAAAATATAAATGTCAGTGGCATCGGCATCTCGCAGGTTTGCGGTGTAGATCGTGCCATCCGGATTCAGAATCTCGGCGAAGCGCAGTTGGACCTTGGTTCCCGCGGGGCCTTTCACTTTGAGTGTGGCCCACCCGACCATGTTCTGGCCCATGTCGAAGATATAGGTTCCGTTTGCGGCCGGAATCACACGCCTCGGGTTCAATGTGGAGACCACTCGCGCGGGGTGAGTTCGCTCGGCGGACACAGCGATGGCAGGCGCTGTTGCCACTGCGGCCAGCTTCCATGTCGAGTCATTGAAGCCAGCTTTTTCCCATCCGACCTGTTCCAGCCGCGCGTCGTACACTTCTCCGGCGTAGATGGTTGAGTAAAGAATGGGTGACGCGGCTGTCTTCCACGATTCGTCGGTCACTACCGTCTCGTGACTTCCGTCCGCGTAGGAGAGTTCGAGTTGCGCGATAAAACGATTCGGCGGGGGAAAGAAATGCATCCCGATCCAAGTGAGACCGCTGCCATACCAGCCATTACCCAGAACGGCGCTGATGACGTTGTTGCCGTTTACCAGCGAGCTGGTCACATCGTAAGCCTGATACACGACGCGTTTGCGATAGTCGGTGAAATCGGGCGTGAGGACGTCGGCTCCAACCTGGTCGCCGTTTATAAAGGCGCGGTAGCTGCCCAGGGCGGTTACGTAGAGTCTGGCGGTTTGCCCGGGTTTGGATATGGCGAGCGCTCGCCGAAGGTAAGCGGCTGGCTGCGGGAGTTCTCCGGGATCTCCCAGTCGCGGGTCGGTTAATTCCGCGACGACGTGAGCGGATTGCCAACTCGTTTTATCCAAGCTCGTTTTAACCAGGCTCGCTTTCCAGTGGTCGTTCGTTGGGAAGCGCATGGTGGTGCCGTTAGAGCGCGTGATCTTTACCAGCGCCGCCAGCGCGGCCGTGGTTTTCGCCGCATCTGGTCCCGGCGATCCAGGAGCAGTGACGGTGACTTCAATTGTGTTCTGGCCAACGATCAGCTGTTCAGAAATATCCCGGCGATCGAAGGTGGTCCATCTTTTCTTGGCGTCCACTTCATGACTGTTGACCGTGGCGACGAATTCTCCTCGGGTCGCGAGCATCAGGACGGCGCTTCTCACTTTCTCAGAGAGCTTGACGGTGACGCGAAACGTGGCGGCCGTATGCGGGACAACGGCCAGCGCATCCTGACCTTGGACCCAGATCCAGCGGATACCCTTGCGGTCGGCGTCATCCTCGGGATTTTTCCAGTGAATCCACTTTGCCTTCCAGTCGGTCGCGTGGAGAAGGCCCATCTCCCACCAGGCTGTTTCCATCGACTCCGAGACTTGACCTGCCGCGTCCCACACGCGAACTTTCCAGTAGTATCGCCGGCGCGATTCTGGCGCGGGACCGGCGTAGGCAATTCCTACCGATTCTGTTGAATCAACTTTGCCGCTGTCCCAGATATCAGCGTTGCCGGCTCGTAGACTCGCGTCGTCACTGGCCACGACAATTTCATAAGCCGACTGTTTCCAGTTGCGCTCGGTGTTGTCGCTCTGCCAGGACAAGTGAGGACGCACAGAATCGATGCCCAGAGGATTCTCAAGATATTCGCAACGCAGGTGAACGGGCTTGGCAAAAGCTGCCGACGCCAGAATTGCGATTGCGATGACCACACTCAGTGATTTGAAATGCTGCACGTTTTTCTGCACATGGTCCTCCTGAGCTGAGACCTGGCAATTGTACGGATGAACTGACCTATATTTATAGGATTCACGATTTATATAATTCACGTTCCGGTCGGGCCGTCCCCGTGCGGGCTGCTCGTTCAACAATGCGACACTAAATGCGACACTACAGGTTTTTGGAAAGAACTTCGTGACTTGATGAGAGAAGGATTGTAATCTTCGTTGCCGGAAAGAGGTTGTTCATGAACGCAGTTCACGGGAAAAGAATATTTGATGCGCTCGAGACCTTTCGCATTGAGCTGCCATCGTGGGGGTTCGCAAACACGGGTACGCGGTTCGGAAAATTTATTCAGCCTGCAGCGGCCACCACGACGGAGGAGAAGTTCAGCGACGCCGGCCAGGTTCATCTGCTTACTGGGGTGTGCCCTACTGTGGCGTTGCATGTCCTGTGGGATTTTCCTGATGGCGTCGGCAGCGCGGATGATATCAAGAGGTTTTCTGAACGTTATCGAGTTCTGCCGGGTTCGATTAACCCTAACCTTTTTCAGGATCAGGAATATAAATACGGCTCGTTCGGTAATCCTGATTCCGCGATTCGCCGGCGCGCGTTTCAGCATACGAAGGAGAGCATTGAAATCGCACGGCGGCTGAACAGCAGGGATATTTCCATGTGGTTCGCGGACGGGTCAAACTACCCGGGGACGGCGAACATTCGACAACGCAAGCAATGGTTTAAGGAATTGTTGAAAGAGTCGCATGGCGAGTTGTCTGCCGGGCAGCGACTTCTGATTGAGTACAAGCCATTTGAGCCTGCGTTTTATCACACTGATATTGCGGACTGGGGCATGGCTACGCTCCTGGCGCGTGCGGCCGGGCCGCAGGCGCGAGTGCTGGTGGATACTGGACATCACTATGCGGCGCAAAATATTGAGCAGATCGTGGCGTGGCTTCTGTCGGAGGAGATGCTGGGAGGTTTTCATTTTAACGATCGCCGCTACGCTGACGACGATCTGACGATGGGGTCGATCGATCCGTATCAGGTGTTTCGCATTTTTCATGAGATTCGCTATTTCGAGTGGGAAACGGGCAAGCGGGCGGATATCGCGTACATGATCGATCAGAGTCATAATCTCAAGGGGAAGATTGAGGCGATGATTCAAACCGTGACGGTTGCGCAGGAACTTTTTTCCAAGGCGGCGCTGGTGGACGGTCGAGAACTTGCTGCCGCGCAGACAAATTGTGATTTGGTGCGGGCCGAGTCTTTGTTGCAGGACGCATTCGCCACTGACGTGCGGCCCGCGATACAGGAATGGCGGGAGTCGAAGGGTCTGCCTAAGAACCCGATGGAGGCGTTCCGGCAGAGCGGATATCTCGAACGCATCACCAAAGAACGCGCGGCGCGGAATTTGCGAAGCGCTTCATCTTACGCTTAAAAGCGTTATGCCTGAAAGCTCTTATGCCTAGAAGCACTCGCGCGAAACCTTATCTGGCATTCGATTTTGGCGCGGAAAGTGGGCGGGCTGTTTTGGCGCATCTTCAGTCGGGGATTCTCACGACCGAGGAAGTGCATCGATTCCCCAATGCGCCGATCGAATGCGGGGGATCGCTTCGATGGGATGTGGGTCGACTCTGGTTGGAAGTGCGAAAGGCTCTGGCGCGAGTGGACGGAGTGGAACTGGCCGGGATCGGGGTCGACGCCTGGGGTGTGGACTATGCGCTGCTGGGCGAGCGCGGCGAGTTGCTTGAAAACCCTTACCACTACCGCGACCGGCGGACCGAAGGCGTGATGGAAGAAGTGCTGGGGAAAGTTGGTAAAGAGGAAATCTACCAGGCGACCGGGATTCAGTTCATGCCGATCAATACTCTGTATCAGCTTTTCGCCGCGGAGCGCGAGACTCCTGAGGTGATTGCGGCGGCGAAGCAACTGCTCACGATTCCGGATCTGTTCAACTACTGGCTCACCGGAAATGCAGTCTGTGAATTTACCAATGCGACGACAACACAAATGGTGGACCCGGTGAAGCGCGCGTGGGCCGGCGGACTGATGCAGAGTCTGCAGCTTCCGTTTGAGTTGCCGGCGCCAATCGTCGAGCCGGGGTCGATTCTTGGAACGCTTCTGCCAGACATCGCGGGGCATACGTCTCTTGCGGGCACGAACGTGATTGCTCCGGCATGTCACGACACGGGTTCTGCGGTGGCGGCGATATCGGCTCGCGACGGCACGGCGTTTCTCAGTTCTGGAACGTGGTCGCTGCTCGGGACCGAACTTGATTCTCCGGTGATCACGCCCGATACGTTGCGGCTGAACTTTACCAACGAGGGCGGGGTCAACGGAACTACTAGACTGCTGAAGAACGTGATGGGCCTGTGGATGGTGCAGGGCTGCCGGCACTCCTGGACCACGCGAGGGCATTCTTATGACTATGCTGAGTTGACACGACTCGCGTCGGAGGAAACATCGTTCCGCCATTTTGTCGATCCCGACGACGAATCTTTCTTGCATCCGACAGAAATGCTTGCAGCCATCGACGGATTCTGCGCGCGGACTCATCAGCCGACTCCGCGGGGACCAGGAGCGTATGTGCGAGCCATTCTCGAAAGCCTCGCTTTCAAGTATCGGATGGTGCTTCGCAATCTGGAGCAAGTGACGAGAAGACATATTGAGCAAATTCGCATTGTCGGCGGCGGATCAAACAATAGGCTACTGAACCAGTTGACAGCCGACGCTACTGGAAGACGAGTGCTGGCCGGTCCTGCGGAGGCTACGGCGCTGGGGAATGTTGCGATACAGATTCTTGCGACGGGAGGGGCGGCGTCGCTCCGGGAAGTCCGCGCTATTGTGGATCGGTCGTTCCCAACGGAGGTGTTCAATCCGCTTGAGACCGACAAGTGGGACCAGCATGCGGAACGATTCGAGCAATATTGCGGGAGCATTTATGCCTGAGATCAGTGCGACGATTCACCTGAAGGACTTGTGGAACGAAGCTGAGGCTCAGAAGATGGGCGGGAATCAGCTCGGGTTGTTGCGCTATCGCTCAAATTTATTGGGCGCCGACTTGCGCATTACTAACTTCGGCGGCGGAAATACCAGCACGAAGCTGGAACTTTCCGATCCGTTTACTGGCCGGCCAGTTCGCGTGCTGGCTGTAAAGGGCAGCGGTGGGGATCTGGGGTCCATCACTGAGAGTGGATTTGCACTGCTCTACCTCGATCGCCTGGAGCAACTCAAGGAACTGTACCGCGGCGAAGAGCACGAAGATGAAATGGTCCGCTATTATCCGCTCTCGGCGTTTGGCGAGAATCGCGTGGCGGCGTCGATTGACACTCCTCTGCATGCGTTCCTTCCGTTCGCTCACGTGGATCATTTACATCCGGACTGGGCCATCGCACTGGCCGCAAGCGCCAATGGGAAACGGAAGCTGGATGAGTTCAATAAACAATTTGATCGCAAGATCGTATGGCTTCCCTGGCAGCGTCCTGGGTTTGAACTAGGGCTCATGATTGAACGCGCGGTCAAAGACAATCCTGGCGCGGAGGGTCTGATTCTGGGTGGCCATGGCTTGTTTACGTGGGGAACTACGCAGCGCGATTGCTATTTGAACAGCATTCACACCATTGACCAGATGGGCGAGTTCATTCTGAGGCATCAATCGAAGAAAGGGCTGTTGTTCGGAGGAGTCGAGCACGGCGCTGCGACAAATCGTAAGAACATCGCGTTTCAGATACTGCCCGCGCTCCGGGGAGTCGTCTCTTCGAATCGCCGCGTGATCGCACACTATACCGACGATGAAGACGCTCTGACCTTCGCCGGATCGAAGTGGGCGAAGGAGTTAAGCTCGCTGGGCACCAGTTGTCCGGATCATTTTCTGAGGACGCGGGTTTGTCCTCTGTTTCTTCCGTGGGACCCGGCAAAAGAGGATGCCGTTGTTCTGAAAGAACGGATTCAGACCCAGGTTTTGCAGTATCGAGCGGCGTACAAACACTATTATGACGCATGGGCAACCCGCGATTCGCCGAAGCTGCGAGATTCCAACCCCTCGGTCGTCGTGGTTCCCGGACTCGGCCTGTTTGGTTTCGGCAAGAATAAAAAAGAAGCGCGAATCACAACGGAGTTCTTCATCAATGCCATTCACGTCATGGCCGGCGCAAATGCTTTGGAAGATGGAGAGGTCTCGCATCCGTTGCCGCAGGCGCGGCACGCCGAACAGTCGCAGCAGTTTACGCAGTTCCATAATTATGTGGCGCTACCGGGGTCGGAGGCGTTCCGAATCGAGTATTGGGCTCTCGAGGATGCCAAGCTGCAACGCATGCCGGCCGAATCAGAATTCAGCCGCAAGATTGCTCTCATCATCGGAGGCGCCAGCGGAATCGGCCGCGAAGTAGCTCTGCTGCTGGCGCGAAAGGGAGCCCACGTTGTGGTGGCGGATTTTGACGAACAGGGAGCCCGGAAGGTGGCCGATGAAGTCGGGGCGATCGCATCTCCCGAATTTGTTGCTCACGCTCGTGTTGACCTCAGCTCAGCCGCTTCCACTGCAGAGGCATCGCATTTCACGATTTCTCAATTTGGCGGCGTGGATATCATCGTCAATACGGCCGCTGTCTATCCTGTACCCGGCGACGACGGCGAACTCGCTGACGCGCAATGGGCGCAGACCTTTCTGGTCAACGTAACCGGAAACTATTTTCTTGCGCGGGAAACTGCGTGGATATTCAAAGATCAGAGCCTGCCCGCGGCCATGGTGCTTACGAGTTCTGCCAACGCTGTGGTGCCGAAGAAAGGCAGCGAGGCTTACGACACCAGCAAGACGGCTCTTAATCACTTGATCCGGGAACTGTCTATCAAGCTCGGACCGAACGTGCGCGTGAATGGAATTGCGCCCGCGACCGTGGTGGCAGGTTCGACGATGTTCCCGCGCGACCGGGTGATGCAGTCTCTTGAAAAATACGAGATCGCTTTTGCGGACTCGGAATCGACCGAGGAACTGCGTGCCAAGCTCGCCGACTTTTATGCGCAACGCACGCTGACGAAACAGCCTATTCTCCCGCAAGACTGTGCGGCTGCGATCGTGTGGCTCGCCGGCGACCAGAGTGCGAAGACGACCGGGCACATTATTCCCGTCGACGGCGGACTCCCCGAGGCATTCCTGCGTTAGGGAATAATTGGTGGCGCGTCTGATGTGCCTTGCAGGCCGAGCGCGAAGACGGTAATCCAAACTTGAGGAATCCATGAACCCAGCACTGGGAGTGTTTTTTCACTGGCTCGGCGGGCTTGCTTCCGCGAGTTTCTACGTTCCCTATCGCGGGGTGAAGAACTGGGCCTGGGAAACCTATTGGCTGGTGGGCGGATTCTTCAGTTGGATTATTGCTCCGTGGATACTGGCGCTGACGATGACACATGATCTTATGCGTGTGCTCCACGAGGCTCCCGCGAGCAGCCTTTTCTGGGCTTATGTGTTTGGAGTTTTGTGGGGACTCGGCGGCCTTACATTCGGCCTTACTATGCGGTACCTCGGGATGTCGCTCGGCATGGCTGTGGCGCTTGGCTACACAGCGGCATTCGGCACGTTGATGCCTCCGATTTTCCGGGGCGTCTTCGCGTCTGAGGTGCTCGGGACTCACTCCGGCCTGGTGATTTTGGGTGGAGTCGCCGTTTGTCTTCTTGGGATCGCGTTCGCTGGGGCGGCCGGAGTATCCAAAGAACGCGAGATGTCGACCGAGCAGAAGCGCGCCTCGATCAAAGAATTCGATTTGAAGAAGGGATTGTTGGTCGCCACATTTTCTGGAGTGATGAGCGCTTGCTTCGCTTACGGTCTCGCGGCGGGCGATCCTATCAAGGCGATCACCATCCAACATGGCACGCCGGTGTTGTGGCAGGGACTTCCGGTGCTGGTCGTGGTGCTTGCCGGCGGCTTCACTACTAACTTTGTTTGGTGCATCATTCTGAACATTCGCAACCGCACTGGTTACCAGTACTTCGAGTCCGAAATTCGCGGCACAATTCCTGCGCGCAACGAGGAGCACATTCTGGAAACCGTCACCGATGCTCCCGCGGAGGAGATGGCAGTCGCCGTGGCCGTGGCCCCGGACGCGGCTGTCAGGGCCCCGATGCTTGCCAACTATTTATTCTCGGCGCTCGCGGGTACGACCTGGTATATGCAATTTTTCTTTTACACCATGGGCGAGACGCAGATGGGACGCTACAAGTTTTCCAGTTGGACTCTGCACATGGCCAGCATCATCATCTTCAGCACGCTGTGGGGCATCGCGTTGAATGAGTGGAAGGGCGCCGGCGGCAGAACCAGGCTGCTGGTGGCATTCAGTCTGCTGGTTCTGGTGAGTTCGACGGTGATTGTGGGGTACGGAAACTATATCGGCGGGTCTGCCCATTGATTTTGACTACCACGATGTCGGCTCCCACGAGTTGGTGATCGCCTCGTTTCATTTGCCGGCTTCAAACGCAGGAACATCGATCCAAGTTCGCGTCCGGTGGCTTTGCAGCACGGCGTCGAGAACTTTGAGTTGGCGCAGACCATCGATAAATTGGGGATACTCGGACTCTCCGCCGGGTGCCGCGATTGACGCATAAAAGCGGCGGAAGACCTGCTTGAAGGTGTCGTCGTAACCTTCACTGTGGCCGCCGGGGAGATCGGCGAAGGCGCGCGCGGCGGGTTTCAGCAGTGAGGGATCCTTCACGAAAATCTGATTGGCTACATCGCGGTGACCGGACCAGAGTTCGTCGGGACGCTCCTGATTCCAGGCCACAGAAGACTTTGTGCCGTAAATTTCAATGCTCAGGCCATTCTTGCGTCCGGCGGAAACCTGGCTGGCGGTCATGGCGCCTCGCGTGCGTTTTCCCATGCGGAAGATGACGGCGCCGAAGTCTTCGGTGTCGACTGGAGTCTCCATGTAGTCTTCTGGGCCGAGCAACTTATTGGCAAAAGTTTCCACCGAGTGCTTGGGCTGCTTGCGGGTTGGGTGGAACGTTTGGAGATCGGCGCAGAGCGAGGTCAGGCGCAATCCGGTGACGTGCTCCGCCATGTCGAACCAGTGCGAGCCGATATCAGCCATGCAGCGCGAGGGGCCGCCGGCTTTGGTTTCGACGCGCCAGTTCCAGTCGGTGTCGAAGAGAAGCCAGTCCTGCGAATATGTGCCTTGCACAACGAGGATTTCTCCCAGGTCTCCGGCTTCGCGCATAGCGCGCATCTGCTGGACCATGGGGTAGTAGCGCAAATTGTGGCAGACGCAGTTGCGTAATTTTTTCTGCGCGGCGAGAGCGACGAGTTCTTCGCCCTCCGCAACGCTCGTGGCCAGTGGCTTTTCGCAGAGCACGTGCTTGCCGGCCTGGAGCGCATCCTTGGCCATGCGAAAGTGCTGCGCGTTGGGGGTGCAAATGTGGACGGCGTCGATCGCGGGATCGCGGAGGATCTCGCGATAGTCGGCGGCAATCGTGGAGATGGAGAAGCCTGCTCCCAGGCGCCGGGCTGCTTCGATGTTTCTGCCCGCGATCGCCGCAGCTTCCACGGATTCCACTCGGCGCACGGCTTCGAGATGCACTCGGCCCATGAAGCCGGTGCCAAAAATAGCGGTTCTGATTGGTTTCATGATCAGTTCTCTCTTGTCTCTTACGGCTTTTTTAGCGCACGCGTTAAGTCCACCATGCGGCTGTGGGCTGCTCCCGAATGACAATGCTGTTGAGGAAGGTAGCGGCCTTGGTCAAACCCTCTTCGGGCGAGAGCAGACTGTCTTCGTGCTCGATAGAGAGGACGTAATCGTAACCGAACATGCGGAGCGTCGAAACCAATTCGCTCCACCATTCGGCGCCGTGGCCGTAGCCGCAGGTGCGGAAGATCCAGCTGCGGTCGCGCTCTTGCGTGTAAGGCTTGGTGTCGAGAACGCCGGTGCGCGGCAGGTTGGCGGCGTAGAGCTGCGTGTCTTTAGCATGGACGTGAAAAATGGCGCCTTCGAGTACGCGGACAGCCGCGATGGGATCGATGTTCTGCCAGAAGAGATGGCTCGGGTCGAAGTTGCATCCCACATTCGGTCCGGCAATGGAACGCAGCTTGAGCATGGTCTCTGGGCTATATACGACAAACCCGGGATGCATTTCGATCGCGATCTTCACACCGTGGTTGGCGGCGAACTTTGCATGTTCGATCCAATACGGACTCACGACTTCTGACCACTGCCAGTCGAGCACCTTGAGGTAGTCCGGAGGCCAGGGACATGTCACCCAGTTTGGAGCGGTGGCATGGGGAGAATCGCCGGGGCATCCGGAAAAATCGACAACCACGGAGATGCCGAGCTTTTCGGCGAGCAGGATGGTCTTGCGGCTGACGTCGCGGTCGCGCTGCGCATGCGCTTTGTCGGGATGCAGCGCGTTGCCGTGACAACTCAAGGCGCTGATGCTCACACCGTGGTCCGCCAGCACCTTCTGAAACTGGGCGAGGGCTGGGGCATCCTCGAGCATCGAGAGTTTGCAGTGCGCGTCGCCGGGGTAGTTTCCCGTTGAGAGTTCGACGGTTTGGATCTTGAGCGTCGTGAGTTTCTTGAGAACCGCGGCCAGCGGAAGTTGCGACAGCAGCGGAGTAAAGACACCAATGCGCATAAGGCTTTTCGTTTCCTCCAACGCTCAAGAAAGGTAGGGCGATGCATGCAAATTGTCAACCGACTCCGCTGCACTTCGTCATCCTGAAAGACGCGAAAGTCGAAAGGGATGATCTATCGGGTTTCGGAAAAGCTCGCACGAGGTGCAAACGGCGACCCTCAGGCGCTAGAGTGCGCACTGATTTTCAACAACTTGGCGGCACGACAGAAGAGGCTGCGGAAAAACTCATTGTATATACAAAATGCGACCACAGGGGCTGAAGCCCGCGCTGATCTTGGGGCTCTACGCGGCGCTGAAACACCGCTCTTCCACGGTACTGCGCATTTTCGTGAGTTTTTTCACATCCACTGAAGTCGTGCTCCTCCCAAAAACCAGCACTATCCTGAGTTCTTCCATAGCCTGCCAGGAATCCATTCCGATTGGCACAAGCTCTTCGGCCCGCAGAACACCCGGCCTCAGGAGGGCAAAAGATTGTGTTACCTTATCGTCCGACGGCATCTTAGCGAAAAGGGGAGTTCCCTTGCGCCAAACTCGACACGTTTTGTTCCTCGTTCAGGTTTTGGTCCTGTTTTTGATCCTGGCTGGCGTCGCGTTCGCCCAGGATGCGGCCGTGAATCCTTCAGTCCCACCCCCGCCGCACGCCAAACAAATTCATCTCAAACACATTCTGGTGATCAGTCAAACCAAGGGATTTGAGCATGATTCGATTTCCACCGCGATGGCCGCGATTTACAACATGGGCCACGATAGCGGCCTCTGGGATGCCACGCTGCGCACCGATACTGAGCTCATCACGAAGAAGGCTCTGGAAAAAAACGCCAAGAATCTGGATTACTTTGATGCTCTGGTTTTTGTGAGCACCACGGGCGAGCTTGACCTGGACGACGGCCAGAAGAAAGACATGCTGGCCTTCATCAAGGAAGACGGCAAGGGGTTTGTGGGCGTTCACGCCGCACTCGACACCAATTACAAATGGCCGGAATACGGCGAGATGATCGGCGGCTGGTTCGACCAGCATCCGTGGTCCACATTCAACGCGCCCATCGTCAACGAAGACCCGAACTTCCCCGCGGTCCGTCACTTTCCGAAAGCCTTCGTGAAGTATGACGAGATCTACCAGCCCAAGGAATGGTCGCGGGACAAGGTCAACGTGCTGCTGAGTCTAGACGCGACGAAACTCAACTATGAAAACAACCCGCGCGTCCACCGAACGGATCATGATTTTGCCGTCGCCTGGGACAAGATGTACGGCAAGGGGCGGGTTTTCTATTCCACCCTCGGCCACACGGAAGAGGCCTGGGCTGACCCGGACATCCGAAAAATGTATTTTGAAGCGATCAAGTGGGTGCTGGGCATGACGGAAGGCAGCACGGCGTCTCATCCACGGCCGTAAGAATCCAGTGATGGACAATAGGCCGCTTTCGCGTGTTCGAAAGAAACGAAGAGAGAAGATAGCGCCAAATAAAAAGGGGGGATATCCAGGGGATGAAAGCTCTTCGTTCTGTCTTGCATCGGAGTCTACGCTTGGCGCTTCTGTTCGCGGCGGGCGTCGCCGTTTCCTCGGCGCAGACGCCAACTCCGACTCATGCGGCACCAGCCCCCGGCGCAGTCAGAAAAAGCGCTGCGCCGGTAAGCAAATCCTATCCGGCCGCTTTGGTGGAGAGTGGAAGCGCACTCTTCCGGAAGGATTGCTCTTTTTGTCATGGCCGCGATGCGGGCGGAGGAGAAACCGGCCCCGATCTCACGCGCTCCAAACTGGTGGCTACCGACGTGGACGGAAACAAGATCGGTGCGGTTGTGCGCAGTGGACGCCCGGAGAAAGGCATGCCGCACTTTGATGTAACTGCCCAGCAGATTGCGGCCCTGGCCGCGTTTATTCATACCCAACGCAACATGGCGCTCGCTCAAAAGGGCGGACGCAAAGGAGTGGACGTCTCCGATCTGCAAACCGGGAACGTCGAAGCGGGCAGGCAATACTTCGACGGCGCGGGGGGATGCGCGGCCTGCCACTCGCCCACCGGCGATCTTGCCGGGATCGCATCGCGTCACAAGGGTCTCGAGCTCGAGATGAGGATGCTTTACCCCTGGCGCGCGAAATCCAGAGTCACGGTGACGCTGGCTTCCGGTCAGGCGATCGCCGGCACTTTGGCGTACCGTGATGAGTTTACGATCGCACTCGTTGATACGACCGGTGTGTACAGGTCCTGGCGGACCAGCGACGTGCAGTACAAACTCGATGCACCGGTCGATGCGCATGTCGATCTGTTGAGTAAATACGCGGATGACGACATCCACAATCTGATGGCTTACCTGCAAACTTTGCGTTAGGCGCTTCGCTCTATCTCGGGTGAGTTGGAGAGGTCCCCAATTGTCATGAATTTTTCGAAGGCTTCATTTCTTCTTGCCGTGAGCGCGCTGATCGCGATGGCATCGTCCGGCACGATGCGGGCGCAAGGCGTGGACTCTCAAATGCTTTTGCATCCGCCAGTCGACAGTTGGCCGAGTTATCACGGCGATTATTCCGGCCGACGACACAGTTCCCTCACCCAGATCACGCCGCAGAATGTGAAGACTCTTTCGCTGGCCTGGGCCTTCCAAACCGAGCAGCCCGCGGAGATCAAGTCGTCGCCGTTGCTGGTCGACGGCATTTTGTACTTCACGGTTCCGGACAACATCTGGGCGATCGATGCGCGGTCGGGTCACCAGATCTGGCATTACAACCATCCGAAGGACAAAGGCGACCACATTGGGCACCGTGGCGTGGCGATGTACAAGGGATATCTCTACTTCTTGTCTCCCGATGCGCACCTTGTATCGCTCAATGCAAAAGATGGAACCGTGCGCTGGGACGTGATTGTCGCAGATGTCGACAAGGGCTATTGGACCACCATGGCGCCGCTTACGGTCGGGGACCACGTGCTGGTTGGCGTTTCCGGGGATCTTGATAATCTCACCGGCTACATCCGGGCGATTGATCCGGAGACGGGGGAAACGCAGTGGCAGTGGAATAGCACGCCTCCGCCGGGAACTCCGCACCAGACCACGGGAGGAATGACGTGGATCACAGGAACTTATGATCCCGACCTGAATCTCGTTTATTGGGGAACCGGGAACCCGACTCCGGTTTTGAACGGCACCACGCGTCCGGGCGACGATCTCTACACCTGCACGCTGGTTGCGCTCAATCCGGATACCGGCAAGCTAGTGTGGTCGTTCCAGGCTTCTCCGCATGATACGCACGATTGGGATGCTGTGCAGGTTCCGGTGCAGGTGGATGGCGATTTCCACGGCGAGCCGAAGAAGATGCTGATGCAGGCTTCGCGCAACGGGTACTTCTTTGTTCTCGATCGCACTAACGGGAAAAATCTTTTAACCGCTCCTTTCGGGCCCGCGAACTGGTCGCTGGGAGTCGACGCGCACGGCAGCCCGATTCCCAATCCCGCCAAGGAACCGGCGCCTGATGGACGACTGCTTTCACCCGACGAGGGTGGCATGACTAACTACCGATCTCCGAGCTTCGACGCCAAGAACGGATTGTTTATCGTCGATGCCCACCCCAGCTATGGCATTTATTTTGCCAAGCCCGCCGATGGTGCCTACGGCTGGGCCGGCGCAGATTACGGCGTTTGGGGCAAGGGCGTGATCGAAGCCATCGATTACCAAACGGGTAAGATCCGTTGGAGCCATGAGCTCGGGCCGGAATCTGGCGCGGGAGTGCTGACGACAGATTCAGGGCTCACATTCACCGGGGATGGTCACGGTAACTTTCTGGCTCTCGATTCGAGCGACGGCAAAACCCTTTGGCACGCGGGCTCAGGCGCGGAAATCCAGAGTTCTCCGATCACGTATCAACTTGACGGACGCCAATATTTGCTGACCAGCAGCGGCGGCGTAATGTTTGCGTGGGCGCTTCCGCAGACGGATTGAACTTGCCGACCCGCAGATAATTTTTATTCGACGATCGACGAATCGCGAACAGGAGGGCACCCATATGTTGAATCGCCGCAGCTTCCTCATTGCCAGCGGACTTACCGCGCTTGCCTCGACCCGAGTGCTGGGTGCAAACGATACGCTTCGTATCGGAATCATTGGAGCCGGCGGCCGCATGCGGGGCCTCCTCGATGCCGCTGACAAGGTCGCCCCTTATCAGATCGTGGCTGTGAGCGACGTCTACGTGCCGCATCGCGATGCCGTCAAGGAACGTTCCAAGGGCATGGCAACTACCCACCTGGATTATCGTGAGGTGCTGGATAAGGATGTCGATGCGGTGATCATTGCATCCCCGGATCATTGGCACGTGCGCATGGCAGTCGACGCGTTGGCCGCAGGTAAAGACGTCTATTTGGAAAAGCCGGTTACACACACTCTGGAAGAAGGCTCCACACTTACCCGCGCGGTTCGCTCGGGCAAGCGGATTCTGCAGTGCGGCATGCAGCAGCGCAGTTGGACGCACTTTCACGATGCCGTCGATTTGATTCAGGGAGGCAGCCTGGGACGCGTCACGCAGGTACGAACCTACTGGTGGCAGAACTATCACCGGAACTGGCCGGTCAAGCCCATCGACACGCAGGCGCTCGATTGGAAGCTTTGGCTCGGATCCGCTCCGGACCAGCCTTTCAGCGAGGAAAAATATAATCACTGGCGCTGGTTCTGGAATTTTGGTGGCGGTGCCATGACCGATTTATTCACCCACTGGATCGATGTGGTGCACTGGGCCATGAAAGTTGACCAGCCTGCGGAAGCGCAAATGCTCGCCGACAAATATATCTTCGAGCAGTGGGATTGTCCCGACACCATACAGGCGGCATTCCGCTATCCCGGGTTCGACGTGGTCTATGAGGGCATGATGAATTCCTCCATCGACGGGGGTGGACTGGAGTTTCGCGGAACGGAAGCAACTTTGAAAATCGATCGCAGCGGCTTCGGCGTCTATCGCGAACGCGTGGAAGAGGAGAAGAATCCCGCTCTCACTTCCCGCAGCGTGCTCGAGGGCACTATCAGCCACATGGAAAATTTCTTCGAGTGCCTCAAGACGCGCAAAGAGCCGAACGCGCCAGTGGAGACCGGTGTCGCTGCCGCACGAGCCGGCCACTTCGGGAACCTGGCTTACAACCACGGTGGCAAGTTTGTTCCGACGATGAAAACCGCAGGTTGAACTGCGATCGGATCGTTGAGGTTCGCCAATGGAGCCAAGCTTCTTCTGGTTGATTGTCGCCAGATCGGCGACACGGAGAAAACAATATGGCGAAATACGAAATTCGAAGCACGCGCGGAGCGCCTCCGCAGGGTGCCTATTCCCAGGGATGGCGCGCCGGAGATTTTATTTTTGTGACCGGCACTGGTCCAAGCGACCCAGCCACCGGAAAACTGGTAGGCGATACGATTGAACAACAGACTGACCAGACTATCGACAACATCTCCGCCATTCTCGAAGCGGACGGGGCCTCGCTGCAGGATGTGGTCAAAGTTACGGTGCATCTCGCCGACACCAGTCTCTTCGCTCGCTACAACGCAGTCTATGCGCGGCGGTTTTCCAAGCCCTATCCAGTTCGCACCACGGTAGGTAGCAATCTAGGCCATGCGCCTGGGATGCTGATCGAAATTGATTGCATCGCTTACACGGCGGGGAAAAAGAAAAAGACGCAAGGTGCGACGAAAAAGAAGAAGTCAGGTACGCGAGGAAACAGGAAGTAACTCGAAACCCGGGTGCCCCATTTCTCGCGTCCTTTGCGAGAAGTGGGGCCTTTGACTTTGGTACTACTTTGCCGGTGACCTCCACCGAGGTGTGAGCCGTTACAGTCCCTCGACTGCGTCTTAACTCCGCACGGAAAGCGTCCGATCTGCCGCGGTCAGCAGCGGCGCCTCGCGCCCGCGCGCAGTCACGCTCTCCACCGCCTCGATCTCACCGTTCCTCACCAGCAGTGCACAATCGAAATTGTTCACAGTAGGGCAGACGTGTCGCGGAATCAGGTACAGTACCTCGCCCACTTGCGGACTCGTTGCTCCCTCTCTCACCGCGAGCGGCAGATGCTCTTCGCTCGGCGAAAGCGGCGTGAGCTCTGGATGCCCAACTACGACGCACGTCGGAACACCGGCATCGGCGGACACTGCTTTGTGACCAGCATCGCAAGTGATGATCCCCGCGCGCGGAGAACTCACCACGCGCGTCAACGCCAGGGCTGCCGGCCGGTAGCCGTACTCCTTGGGCAACTGATCCAGACTGCTGGCGTCACAATAAACCACTGTTCCCGGCGAAACGCGATGGACAAACTTTCCCTGGTGAAACCCCTCGTAGCTCAGCGAGCAGGGGAACGTCGGCGTCCCCGAAGTGACGACCTCTTGAACGTTTATTCCCGACCGCTCAAGCTCTCTGACAATTTCCAGCAAGCGGTCGTAACCGCGATGCGCCGCCTTGGTCCGCTCACCCACGGCCAAGTCCCCAAATTGACCGTCGTAGTAATGCAGCCCGCGAAACTCCAGCCCAGCATCGGCAATCGCCTGCGCGAGTGCGACAAGTTTTTCACTTCGGCTCTGCTCGATGCCGGTGCGATTCATGCCCGGATTTATATCGAGAAAAACTCCCATCCGGCTGCCGCGCCATTGCCGTACATGCTCGTGGTTCTCGGCCAGAACAGAAATGCGCACGTCCCGAAACTGTTGCGCTATCTCCCGCGCCCGGCGCGCGTTCGCTCCCATCGCTGGATAGGCAAAGAGCACGTCACGCACGCCGCTCTGGCAAGCCACCAGCAGCTCGAGTGTGGTGGCACACTTGAAATTGCGAATGCCCCGCTCCACCAGCATCCGCAGCGTGAAACCGAGCTTCGCGGTCTTGATGTGCACACGCCAGCGATTCGCATCGCCGCCCAGCAACTTCAAGGTTTGCTCGATGTTTGACGCGATCACTTCCGGATACATTACCAGCGCAGGAGTGAGCACGTCGTCGACATCAGACACGCGATAGCGTTGGTCCCAACTGTATTCACTTAGCATGATTCGCTCGATACGATCGTTTTCGTTGCCGTTACCGCCTCGATGATACCGCGAGCGCCCACCGGTTGACGACCTACACAGCCAAGAGTAGTCTCACTGAACCTTTGTGCGCGAGAGGCCCCCGTCTGGCAGATCATATCGAGACAAGTCATACCGATCCAAATCATACGAAGCCTAGTCTTAGTGAGCGGCCGGATTTAGTTCGCGGCCTGGGACTGTGGGCCGCCACCGCTATCGTCATTGGCGACTCCATCGGTACGGGTATTTTTCTTGTCACCAGCGACATGGCCCGTTCCGCCGGCTCGGTTGTCCTGGTTTTTGCCGCGTGGATCATCGGCGGCCTGATCGTGTTGTGCGGCGCATTCTGCTATGCAGAACTGGGCGCGGCATTCCCCAAAGCGGGCGGCCCTTACGTCTACCTCAGCCGCGGACTCGGTCCGCTCTGGGGATTTCTTTTTGGCTGGATGAGTTCGTTTCTTGATCGGCCGGTGGCCATGGCAGGCCTGGGAGCTGGATTTCTCCGATTGGTCGGATTTTTGTTCCCGGTTGTGAGCATGCCGCTCTTCAGCGGCCATCTCGGAAGGTACGACTTCACCTTCACGCTGGCACAGCCGCTGGCCGCGCTGGTGGTGCTGGCCGTGACCGCCATCAATTACCTGAATGTGCGGACGGGCGGCGCGATTCAGGTGTTGCTGACTTGCCTGAAAGTCGGGACGATCGTGATGATCGTCGTCGCCGGTGTCCTGTTCGGAAAGCACAACGTACTTGAAGCAGCCCCAGCAGCCGCGCCTTTGGCATCGGGAATACTGCGCTGGGCAACCATCGGCGCCGTGCTGACTGCCCTGGTTCCTGCCATGTGGGCCTACAACGGTTTCAACGACCTCGGAGATTTAGGCGAGGAAGTAATGCATCCTCAAAGGAACATTCCACTCGCAATTATTCTGGGACTGCTCACGGTTGGCGGCTTGTATCTATCGGCGAACGTTATTTATTTCCACTCTTTGACTTTCGCGCAGATCGCTTCTTCCCCGCATGTCGCGTCTGATGTAGTTCGCTCCTTCGCCGGATCCCGCGGAGCGGTCTGGCTCACTATCGCCATGGCCATCTCCGCGCTGGGAGCGCTCCATGTCGTGGTGATGACCGGGGCGCGCATCCCCTACGCGATGGCGCGCGACGGCGTCTTCTTTCAATTTGCGACACGTATTCAGCCTTCTTTTCACACACCCAGCGGCGCGTTGATTTTTCTCGGTTCCGTGGCGGCGCTGCTCGCACTGACTGGAACGTTTGAAGAACTTTACTCGCTCTTCGTGTTTGCGGTCTGGATTTTTTTCGCGCTGACCGCGATCGCGCTGCTTCGTTTGCGCAGAATCGAGCCCAACCTTCCCAGACCGTATCGCGCGTGGGGTTATCCGTGGACGCCGCTCATTTTCTTGTTTGCTGCACTCGCGCTGACCATCAACCTCTGGATGGTCCGCCCCGTGCGATCTACACTCGGCCTGGCAGTGATCATCGCCGGAGTTCCATTTTTTTATCGCTGGCAAAAAACGAGTCGCGGAGCCTCCGCCCCACCGTCGCATTAGTTCTCGCCAGACCCGCTTCAGTTCGGCTCCCTACGGAGCGCTATGACCCGCACACTGCAACACGCCCAGATAGGCGTCCCACGGACCGACAGCGTCACGATACTGGTGGGCCATCACGCGCGCTAGCTGATGCAGATGCGTGAGGTCGTGAACAACCCATGTCGCCAGAAGTTCTCCCAGCGTCACCGTTCCCAGCGCTGGATGCTTTCCTCTCCGCTTCAAATCTTCCGGCTGCAAATTTAATGTCCGCAGCGCAGTCAGACTTTCCCCGCGCAGGCACGCGAAATCGTCCAGAAGCTGCTCCAGCGATTTCTCTTGTCCTTCTTTTAACTGGGCAAAACGGTCAAAGGGATCAAAGGGCCGGGCTTCCCCGCTCTCGAGGATGACGCGGACCCTCGGCATCCAGTCCGTGCGCTCGCCGACGATCAGGTGACCCACAATGTCGAACGCGCTCCAGGTATCTTTTCCCTGGCTGGTGCGTCCTTCATTGCGGCGCACCCAGACGTTCGGCAGGCCTCGCAATTGCGCGTTCAGGGTTGCGGGTGTGCGGGTGAGAAGTACGATGGCGTCGGCCAAGCTGATTTCGTTTGAGATTGCCATGCCTACGTAGATGCATACCTCGCGCCAGGGACTCAAGCGATGACGAGCAGAGGTCCTGGTCTTTCCGATTGCTTTCGATCTGGGCTGACTTAAGTTCGGTTAGGTTCCAACGAAGCCAGTGGGGAGAAACGTTGCGAACTCGCGCCTCGCCTACTGACTGGCGGAAGAACCTGCGGAGACGCCGAAGGTCTCCGGCGGGTCAAAGAAACTCTGGTGCCACAACGCAGCGTCCGACAGGGTCCCGGCCTTCCACTGCTGAAGAACTGGCAGTGTAACCGCGATCATGCCGCCATCGGCCGAATCAAAGATCAGCACGATTCCATCAACGGTCCCCGAGTTCTTGGCGAGATCCGCATAGCGTTGTTCGAGCAGGGATTTTGCGAATCCCAGTTTTTCCTGTGTAGTGCTGTTCTTTGCATTCTCGTCAATCTTCTCGACCGATAAGATTTTTACGCTCTTACCTCGCAGGGGTCCCCAATCGCCGGGGAAGATCGAAGTCTCTTCCCGGGCCACGTGGAACAAGTCCGCGGCCGCGGGCACAACTCCAGGTTTTGCATCTACGTCGGGAATCTCATCCGGCATTTCGAGGTTGGTGCGCCACACCCACCCGCGGGACAAACCGGAAACCCGCACGTGAACCCAGTCCGCATTGAAGTCGAGCATCTCGAACTCATCGTGTTCACTGGCCAGAAACAGCGTCTTGGCCTTCAAACTCGGGGCATCGACCACAGGAGTACCCGACTTTTTCACCGCCACAAGATTCTTGGGGTGCGCCTGGTTCTTGAGGATTTCCTCCAGGCTCTCCGCTTCGGCCTTCAGCCCTGCAGGGTCACCCGTCGGCGCCGGAGTCGGCGCTGCGGGAGCATCAGACGTCCGTGCAGCAAGACCCTGTGCCACAGAGGAAGAAAATGTTCCGCCCGTCTCCGGCAATCGTGGCATTGGTGCAGAGGGCGCGGAATCCGCAGGTGGAGTTTGAACGACTGGCTTTGTGGAGGAAGGAGGCGGCGCAGAGACGGCTGGCGATGGAGGGGAAGGCACGGATGCCGCAGCCACCGCAGAGTTCGCTGCCATCGTTGGTGCCGCCGTTGTTGGCGCCGTCGTTGTTGGCGTCGCCATAGCTACCGTCGCCGTCGTTGGTGTTGGCGTCGTTGGCGCGGGAGTTGGTGCGGGTCCCGCTGCTGCCCTCTTGGCGAGTTCCTCCGCCAAACCATCGAGCAGGTCGGCTTCCAGCCGGCCGTTAGAAGTTAACAACTGATAGCCAGAGCGCGAGGGAATCGGATCCGGATACCAGGCAGTCACCTTCGTGCTCACATGCACGACGGACCCTCCAGAGGCTGTAGCGCTCACCTGAACCGTGGATTGGAAATAGCCTCGCTGGTAGCGGTCAAGCGGTCGATCGCCCGGAAGGGCGAATCCATCCAGCACCGGAAGGCGGCCCGCAAGTGAAGACGTCATGTCTTTCAGGGCCTTTTCGACGGTTGCTTTCGACTCCGCGAAACTGCGTTCATAACCGCCGCCCTGCGCTTTGCCGCGTTCGACAAGCAGGGTGACAACCGTGATACCCAGGAGCGTACAAATAAATCCTCGGCACCATCGTCCGGACACCGTGCGTCGACATACCATGGGTTCTCGCATCATGGCAGTGACTCCAGCGAGTCGCGGAAAACCCAGCCGTGCTGCCCATCTCGTGTTTCCACGCCATACCAGTACGGCGTCGAAATCAGGATCAGAACCTCCGTGCCCGTCGTCAGCGCACTCAGGGTGCTCGCGGTATGGAAGGGTGCAGACTTGAGCGGAGCGCCCGGCGATTTCACCAGTCGTTCCACCTGTTGCCGCAGATCGTGAACGTGTTGCTCCAGGGTCACACCGGACGCGACCTCTCCCGACACGTTTTGGCTCGAAGCGCTTGGGCTCGAAACGCTTTGATTCGAAGCACTCTGACCTGAGGCGCTGCTTCCGCCGGATTGATCTACCGACCCTGCGGGCGGAGTTCGGCTGGAACTCTGCATATCGTGGCTGGAACTGTGATTCGCAACTCCAGCCGACGCAACCTCAGCCGGCGACGGCGCAGCAGGAGGTGCAGCCGCGCGCTCATTGCCGCCATTCGCTGGTTGAAGCTGCTTTGGTTGAGGCTGCTTCTTGGCCAGCTGACTCTGACGTTCCTGTTCCGCTTCGATCGTCTGCTGCTTCATGACCTCGATGGAGTCGAGATGGTCCTTGATATCCTTGTATTCGCTGCTCTCGACTGAGCCGTTCGAAGCATGCACCGTGTGGCGGAAGTCCTCCACAAACACCGCGTCGATACGCAACACGGTGTTCTTGTTGCCTTGCGGCTGAAGCACGTAGCGCACGGCCAGCGTCCCGACGTCGCCGCCATCCTTAAAGTTTCGAGGATCGAGCGCCTGCAGCCTGACTTTGTAGAAAACCTTGCCGGCGCCGGTCCAAGGCGGAAACGCATGCGTGGAATCGGCAGCCTTGGCGCCGCCGACGTACTCGTCTTTGTTGTATTCCTTAGTGCCGCGGATGATGCCGTTCTGCGCCACGTCTTGTACGACCTGCTCGACTTCCGCCTCGGTAAAAGGGACGTTCACGATCAATCCCTCGCCGTAGGAAAGCTTGTCCTTCTCGCGGGCTTGAAGGAAAGGAGCGAGAATGGCCAATACGACGAAGGTCGCCACGAGAAACAGGGGGGACCGTCTCGCCCAATGCAACTTGCTGTTGAGTTTCTCCATTTTTCCTAGAACTATTTTACCGGCGAACCGGTCTATCCATGATCTGTTGACCCAGAATCATCCTCTTAACTCTTGCGACCCGCTCAGCTGGCCGTACTTCCACGGAGCCAACCCCGTGCAGCCACCCAATACTCTCAGCCGAGAGCGGGGAGGCTGTCAACCGGTAGGGCCTTCCGGGTCGAGAATGACGAACAAGCTTCATAACCGCCGGTCATCTTAGTGGGTCATCTGGCTAATGACGTTGTTAGTGGACACAGATTATTTTCTCGAATGGTCATTGCTTCGATGATCATCGTTCCGATGTAGTAAACACCGGCCCGACCGAGTACAACATTCATCCGTGGGATGCGTCCGCGGCCCAGACAAGCGGTATATACTTTGGACGCTTGCGTTTCTTTCAACGCGCGTTGGGGCTTTTCAGTGTGGCCCCCAGGCCGAGCCACTCATGCAAAACCGGAATCCGCGGTTTGATCCCAAGGATCGGGCGAAGTCGACGAACTCGCCGGGCGTTGGCGTTCCCGCGAAAGGTGATAGTTCCGGCTCCGACCTTCCGTCCGACCTCGACGCGACTTTAATCGACTTTCCGCAAGCGTCCTCGGATCCCGATGCGACTCTGGTCGATGGCGACGCACCGTTTGCCATCCCGACTCCGCCGCCTCGTTCTCCGGCACCTAGCCCCGCTCCCGCACGTCCTCGGATCGTTGCGCCCGCTCTGCAGCCTGGCGATGTGCTGGGCGGCCGCTACGAGATCCTGCGACTGCTGGGCGAAGGCGGGATGGGCGCGGTCTACAAGGCGATGGACCGCGAGCTGGATCGTCCAGTGGCCCTCAAGCTGATCCGGCCGGAACTGGCCGCCAATTCCTCGATCCTGGCACGATTCAAGCAAGAGCTGCTGCTGGCCCACCAGGTCACGCACAAAAACGTAATCCGTATTTATGACCTTGGCGACGCCGATGGCGTGAAGTTCATCACCATGGAGTTCGTCGAAGGCCAGGATTTGCGCACCCTCATCCAGGAGAAGAAAAAGTTTTCCCCGGAAGACGCGGTGGAAATTACGCAACAAATCTGCCGTGCGCTCGAAGCGACCCACAGCGTGGGAGTGATCCACCGGGATCTGAAACCGCAAAACATTATGCGCGATCAAACCGGCCGGATTCTGCTGATGGATTTCGGCCTGGCCCGCACGGTGGCGGGCGAAGGCATGACCCAGACCGGTGCTTTGGTTGGGACCATGGAATATATGTCGCCGGAGCAGGCCCTGGCAAAGGAGTTGGACCAGCGTTCTGATCTTTTCACTCTCGGCCTGATTCTCTACGAGCTCTTGACTGGCGTGACGCCGTTCAAGGCTGAGAGCGTTGTGGCCAGTTTGATCAGGCGCACGCAGGAACGGGCGGTTCCAGTCTCCGATCACGATGGTACGATTCCCCGCCCGCTGAGTAACGTCGTGAGCAAGTGTTTGGAGCGTGATCCCAACTTGCGCTACGCGAACGCCACCGAGTTGCTGCGGGACCTCGAGGCCTGGCAGAGCAATCGCGCGGCCGCAACACTGGGCTTCCAACCGGCCGTCGAGCCTTGGGGGCGGACCATTCACTGGCCGCTCGTGACCGGGATTGTCACAGTGCTCGTCCTGGCGATCGTCAGCTACATATTTCGCGGCACACTGTTTTCGTCGGCGAAGAAAAACGCTTCTGCCCCCGCGCTTTCGCTGGCAGTGATTCCCTTTCATAACGCGTCGGGCGATCAGTCGTGGGACTGGCTGGGCCCGAGTCTTGCCGACATGTTGAGCACGGATGTTGGGCAATCCACGCACCTGCGAGCGGTTTCTTACGACCGAGTGCAGCAGGTTTTTCACGATTTGCGAATCGTGCCTGATTCCGTGGTGGATTCTTCAACTCTCGGCCGGGTTGCCGAATTCACCAATGCCGACACTCTGGTTTGGGGACAATACACCAAGCTGGGCGATCAGATTCGCATCGACGCCACGGTGCAGGATCGAAGACACAACCGGACAATCCCAGTGAAGGTTGAGGCGGCGAGCCAACAGGATCTGTCGGCGGCCGTAGACCGATTGGCGGGAATGATCCGGCAAAACCTGTCCTTGTCATCGGATCTCGTGAAGGAACTGCAGGCGCAATCTTTCAAGCCGACTTCGACTTCCGTAGACGCTCTGCGTGACTACAACCAAGGTCTCCAGTTACTGCGCCAGGGAAATAATCTCGAGGCCCAGAAGCAGCTTGAGGCCGCCACCAAAGCAGATCCGCAATTTGCGGTCGCCTATTCGCGGCTGGGCGAAGCTTATTCTGCGCTCGGACACGACGCAGAAGCTGAGCAGTCGGTGCGCCGCGCGGTTGATTTGAGCCAGAATCTTCCGTTGGCACAACGGTATTTCATCGAAGCCAGTCTGGCGCGGGTCAGCAAGGATAATCCCAAGGCGATCGCCGCTTACGAAAATCTGGCCAAAAGTTTTCCCGACAACCTGGACGTGCAGTTCGCGCTGGGGAGCCTCTACGAGGATGCGGGCGATCTGGACAAGGCGCGATCGTACTATGCGAACGTGCTGAAGGCCGACAGCAAGAATCTCGACGCGCTTCTCTCCATGGGACGCGTGGAGATCAAGGCCGGTAATCCGCAGAAGGGACTGGACCCGCTCGATCAAGCGCGGCATATCGCGATCGACCTGGACAACCAGGAGCAGCAGGCGCTCATCCTCCAGGCCACTGGGATTGCGTACAAGTTGATGAATAAGCCGGCTGAGGCCTTGCGCAATTACGAGGACTCGATGGCGATCAACCAGCGGCTGGGACAACAACGCGGAGTCGCAGCCAGCCTGGCGGAAATTGCGCAGGTGCAACTCTCCCTTGGCAAACCGGATGCCGCCTTGTCCGCATACAACGATGCTCTCAAGATCCGGCAGGAAATTGGCGCGAAGAAAGATGCGGGCGACACGCTCATCGACCTTGGCGATCTTTATCTCGAGCGCGGCCAGCCCGATAAAGCGCTGCAGATGTTCAAGGAATCGCTGCAGATTCAACGCGACGCCGGTGACGATACTTACCAGGCTTTGTGTTTGAGCAACATCGGCACCTCCTATTTGCAAAAAGGCGAGACCGAGGATGGCCTTACTTATTTGCAGCAGGCCTTGCAAATTCGTGAAAAGCTGAACGTGCCGGGAGACATCGCCGAAACGCTGCAACACCTGGGAAGCGCTTACGGCAACCTGGGACAGTACGATCAGGCGATGACTTCCTACATGCGGAGCCTGGATTTGTATCGCAAGGGCGGCGACAACCATGGTGCGGCGGTCGTCTCACAAAGTATGGGCTTAATTTTTGAGCATCAAGGACGATTAGGGCCGGCGGTCGACGCATTTCAGGATGCGGTCAAGGCGTTTCAGGCGCTGGGTGACCGAAGCAGCGTGACAGCCGATGCGTTGAACGATCTGGCGGATGCTCTCGCACAATCGGGACGAGGAGACGAATCAGGAACATTGCTGGAGGAATCCAAAGGGTTAGCTCGCGAGCTGAAGAACGATTCGCTTCAGGCCGCCGTATTCAACACGCAGGGCGATGTTCGGTTCTACCAGGGCGACCCCAAGTCCGCGAAAGATTTTTATCAGCAGGCGCTGCGTTTAGCGGGACATGCATCGGACAAAGACGCGCTTCTGAACTCAAGAGTGAACTTGGCGAAAGTCGCGATCGCTGAGGGAAGCCCTCACTCAACGATCTCTCACGCTACGATTAACGATCTGCGAAGTCTTGCGCAGCAGGCCGATGCTCAAGGCAATAAATACGTTTCCGTCGCCTGCTCCGTGTTGCTCGGCGAAGCCATGATCAAGGATAAGGATTATTCACACGCACGCCAGGAACTCCAGCGCAGCCTGGCTCGGAGCGAAAAGCTGGGGTTGCGCCTGGAGAGCGCGCGGATCCACTACCTGCTAGGAACGTCGCTGCGACTTTCTGGAAGCGCAGGCGAAGCCGCGGCGCAATACCGCGAGGCTCGCAACCTGCTCGATGAGATCCGCAAAGAGCCGGGTGCGGAGCACATCATCGAACGCTACGATCTGAAGCCCATCTATGCTGAACCTTCCCAGTCCACGGCTTCCTAGTTCGCCCCCAGAGCTGAGCGCCGCTGTCGTGTCTTCTTGCCGCCGGAGCCTGGCCTACTTCTTCACCACATTCGCAGTTATCGAGACTTGCTGCGGGCTTCCCGCAGCGTTGTCGGTAACCTGCAGAGTCGCATTGTGCGCCCCGAGATCGTCGGCGTAGAAACTGACCACGATATCGCAGCTCTTGCCAGGATTTAAATATTCGCCGCACAAGTTCAAGAATCCGAAATCATCCGAATCTGATCCTGATCCCAGCTTGAGGGAGACACCTGTAATCTTCAACTGCGTACTGCCGGGATTGGAGACAGTTTCCAACAGGAACTCCAGGTTCCCGAACTTCACGTTCCCGAAGTTCAAGCTGCTGGGGGAGAGTCCGATCGACGGTTGAATCACCTGCAGCGTTACCTGCGCCGTCGCCGATTTGTAATCCACAGCATTGGTCGGCGTAAAGGCCACCGCCAGGGTTTGGCTTCCCGCTGGCAACACGGTGCCTGCGGGGGGCGTGTACACAAACGTTCCTGGCACATTGGCCGTTGCGTCGAGTTGAGTGGAGCTTAGCGCTGTCCCGTATGTGATTGGCGCGGGCGTGGCCCAGGAGATAACTGAGGCTGCCTGGTTCACCGTCAACGTGACGGTCGCGGTCGCCGTGGAGTAGTCGGTGGTGTCGGCAGGCGTGAAGATGGTCGACAAAATCTGCGTGCCCGCGTTCAACACCGTCCCTGCCGCAGGATTGTAGAGGAACGTGCCGGCCACGTTGGACGCAGCGTTCAGCTGCAATACGCTTAAGCTCGTCCCGTAGGTGATGGGAGCGGGAGCCGCCCAGGAGATGATCGGCGCCGCCTGGTTCACAACCAGCAGCACCGTAGCGGTCGCAGTCGTGTAGTCGGTGGTGTCGGTCGGCGTGAAAGTCACCGATAGCGTGTGTGTCCCCGCTGTCAGTACGATTCCTGCTGCCGGCGAATAGGTAAACGCGCCCGCCACACTGGCCGTTGCGTCGAGCTGCGTCGCGCTCAACGCCGTCCCGTAAGTAATTGCGGCGGGCGTCGACCACGTGAGCGTGGGCGTAGCCTGACCTACGGTATAGGTCACAGTGCTTGGCACGCTCTGGTTGCCAACTGCATCCTTTGCGTTGATGGTGACTGTGTGAGTTCCCGTGGTACCGCTGACTGGACTGCTGAGCGGACCGGTGTTACCCGTCGCTGGAATCGTCGCCGTGCCGGATGGCCCGCAGAGCTCAACGCCAGAGCCTCCATCCGTACAGCTATAGTTGGCAGTCACCGATTGCCCGAAGGTTGGCGACGCTGGCGAAATCGTCGGCCCACTGATCACCGGAGGCTTCTTGTCTACTTCAAACGGGCCAAACGGACCCTGAGGAGCAGAGGTGTTGCCCGCAACATCCCGAACCGTGACGGCCGGTATCGTGGCGGCGTTCGTTTCTGTTCCAACGGGTACGTTGGTCGTAACATTGAACGACGCCGGACCAACTAAGCCTGAGCCGCCTGCGTTGTCGCTCGCGGTACAGGGAACAGTCACATCGGTGGCCTGCCACGCGGCAGCGGGCGGAGTGCAGCTTACCGTGGGCGGAATCGTATCGACTTGAATCGTAATCGTGGGCGTTGCGCTGCTCACCTGGCCGCCGTTATTCGTGGTGAGGCTCTCGATGGTACCCGCGCTATCCGTGGCGAAGAATGTCACCACCGTCGCCCCTTGAGACGTCGCTGGAATGACAATCGATCCGGTAGTTCCTGAGAGCGTTCCCGCAGGTGGGCTCGGGAGGTTCGCTCCAGTGGCGCTGTAATTGATGCTGGCGATGGCCGGCAAGGTAGCCGGCGGATTCGTGTTGTTGCTCGGGACAGTCTCGGTGCTGTTGAAATTCAGCGTCACACTTCCATTCGTCCAGCCGCTGTTCAGCGCGGGAGTCGCGCTGGCAGCGGTGCTCGGTTGAATCGCACCGAGAATCGGAATCAGGGTGGAATTGAAGTTGTTAGTGCGCCCGCCGCTGGTTGCTGCGTCGCCGCTTATGCTGCTGAAAATGTTCACCAGCCCCTTACAAGTATTATCGCCGCTCGCGCCGCAGCTGAGCGCGGTGTCTTTGCCCATGATGTAGCCCGGGGCGACGATCGGCTTTTGGGAGGGATCGAGATTGTAGGTGTTCGAGACGTTGATGAGGGCATTCGTGCCGGTGTTCGGGCAGTTGGCTCCGCTAGGAGTTCCACTCGCCGACGTCGTGCAAAGATCCGTGGTAACCACACACGCATAGTTGCCGGAACCGGTGTCCTGGTGCTGGCAGGTGCTGCCTTGAAACGGAGTGTTCGTCACCAGGTCAGAGAATTGCTGATCCGTAATCGTCTGAACCGTCCCCTGCATGAACACGCCGGAGAACGCGCCACTTCCCAATCCACTCTGGGAGTAATCCGTTATCGCGGACAGCGCGGGGGTGTAGTTGAAGGTCGTGGTAGTCGTCTGCAGGGGCTGGTTAATGGTGATCGGCGCCAGCGGCAACGAACTGAAGGACCAACTGACTATGTCGTTGTTTTCCACCAACGAACCGGTCGCGGCAGTGAAACCCAGGTAGGCGCTTCCATTGCCTGTCAGGTTCAGTTGCGTTGCGATGTTCACAGTCGCCTGCAGGATCAAGGTGCTGTCCACGTATACGGAGAAATTGTTGCAACTGCTGGTACAAGTCCCCGGCGGCAAATAGTTCACGGTAATGGTGTGGATGTTTCCGTCGGACAAGGACAGCCCGGAAGGCAAGGTCTGCAGAGCGAGCGCCGCGAGGTTTCCATTCGGGCACATGTAGTCGTGATCGGCGCTGTTGGGTGTGAGTGTGCTGGCGTTGTTGGGCCCGCAGCTTTGCACGGCGATGTGGTTGCCGTTGGGATCGCTGTAGTTGGTGTTCTGAAAAGTATCGAGTTCAACGGCAAGGCTATTGGTAATGGCGTTCCCCGGGCCGCTCTCCGTGGAAACGTCATTGTTGCCGTAAGACATGTTCTGGCCGTCCCCGGTATAACCGAGTGCGCCTGTCCCTGCCGGATCATTCTGGATGACCAGCGCCATACCGTCGGCCGGAAACGCACAGCCGTAGCAGGAATTGGTACTGGAAATCTGAAACTGGAAAGCCGTGGTGAATCCCGTCGAGAGTGGCTGCTGGAGGCTGAACCAGGCTGACCCATGCTGATTTGTATTCGCGTTCGTCAGCCGCAGACCGCCGCTGGTAGTAAGCGTTGGCTGGTTGGGAGAGCCATTCGTCAGTACTTGGCAGCTTGAGGCCGGAGTACTGCTGTTCGCGCAAACATTCGTCGACGTGAAGCCTCCGACCGGAAAGCTGAACGACTGCGCAGCCGACGATTGCGCCCCCAGGATGATGCCAATGAGCAGTCCTACAGCCACAACGCCACCACGCAGTGCGGTCTTCATTCTTCGCTCTCTCCGTTTTTCTGAATGTTCACAAAAGTGGCTGGCCGAATCCGGAGCGAGTTTTATCCGCTCAGGGCTTCAACGTTACGCACGCGTATAAGAGTATTGGCAGAAATTAAAACCGGCTTCGTTGGGGGAGGCAGCCGGTAAACCGCCAGCCATTCTCAACTTTGCTCTCAATAGTGTCAAGGGCAAAGCCGCCGCTGGTGCGGGATTCGGAGCTGTCGGTTCCCTTGCAGCGATTGTTACAGCCACGTTAAATCTGATGGGATGGCCGGGATCAACGCTGTTGCTGAGCCGGATTCTCCGGTACCCTGATAATTCGTTTTCCAAGGCCGCGATGCCCGTCAACACAAAACATAGAAAGCAATTGCGGGTCAAAACGCACTCGGGTCCTCAGCTGGAGTCGGTGCCCCGGGTTTCGATGAGCAGTTCCGCCACAACTGAACCCGCGCCAGAGAAGTCCCAACCTCGCGCCAGGGCGTACGCAACAATTTGCCTTCTGCTTGCGGCTGTAACCTTCACCGTCTACTTCAGGGCCCTCACCAACCCGTTCGTAAACTATGACGATCAGGGATATGTGGTTGAAAATTCCCGAGTGCAGCAAGGCCTTACGCTGGCGACCCTGCGCTGGGCGCTCACGACTACCGACGCGACGAATTGGCATCCGCTCACTTGGCTCTCTCACGCAGCGGATTGCCAACTCTTCGGATTAAATCCTAAAGGTCACCATCTCACCAGCGTCCTGCTTCACGTCTGCAATGTGGTGCTGCTCTTCCTGCTCTTGGCGCGTGTGACCGGATCAACCTTTAAGAGCTTGCTGGTGGCCGCTCTCTTCGCCCTGCATCCCATCAATGTGGAGAGCGTGGCATGGATTGCCGAGCGAAAAACTGTGCTTTGCATGTTTTTCATTTTGCTCACACTTGGCGCTTACGGCTGGTACGCCCGGCGACCGCGACTGGGGCGCTACCTCGCGGTGGTTGGTTTGTTCATCCCGGCGTTGGCCGCAAAACCAATGGCGGTGACGCTGCCTTTTGCCCTGCTGCTGTTGGATTTCTGGCCGCTCGGACGGGTTTCATCCTTGCCAACAGCGTCTGAGGTATTTCCTGTTCCCCGCATGAGCTTCGGCAGACTGGTTCTAGAGAAGCTCCCGCTAGTGCTTTTGTCGGCCGCCAGCAGTGCGGTGACGCTGTTCGCGCAAAAAGCCGCGGTTGCAACCAATGAACATGTGCCGCTGCTCGTACGGCTGGCGAACGCTTGCTACGCCTATTCGACGTACATCTTCAAGGCATTCTGGCCCGTAAGTCTTGCCTCGTTTTATCCATATGAGGGGTACCGGCTTCCGGTGTGGCAGTTCGTGCTGTTTGCTTTGTTCCTGGTCAGCGTTACCGCCTGGATTTGGAGCGCACGCACCCGGACGTATTTACCAGTGGGATGGTTCTGGTTTCTCGGGACTCTGGTACCGATGATCGGCCTGGTACAGGTCGGCGACCAGGCCATGGCGGATCGCTATGCGTATCTTCCGTTGATAGGAATCTTTGTGATTTTTGTGTGGGGCGCCGCAGACTTGGCCGACAAGCTGCGCATCGATGCCCGCCTCCTTCGCGGCGGGACTGCCGTCGTGCTTGTGGCGCTCGCCCTGTTGACTTGGCGGCAAATCGGATACTGGCGCAGCAGCCGCGACTTGTGGACGCACGCTCTGCAGGTAACCAAGGATAATTACATGGCCGAGGATTATGTCGGGTCCGCGCTGCTGGTCGAAAACTACGAAGCCACCGGCCAGCGCCATTTGGACGAAGCTGTGGTCCATTTTAAAAATGCAGTCCGCATCAATCCCAACGACGCCATTAGTCATCTGAATCTGGGAGCGGATATGCACGAGCACGGGCAACTGCAGGAGGCGATCGAGCAATATCAAACAACGCTTTCGCTTACCCAGGATCCGCATCTCGTAGCCAAATGTTTCATCGACCTTGGGGCCGCCTATCAACAGCTTGGAGACTACACCGCCTCTGAGCAGTACTTCCGCGAGGCTCAGAAAATGGAATCTGAGAATGAAGTTATTTTTCTGGACCTGGGCAAGCTGGGCATGGCGAAGCGGGCCCGAGAACTTTCGACGGCCGCCGCTGCACATCCCACTCCCGGCGCTTATCTACAGCTGGGGCAACTTCAGCAGGCAGCGGGAATGATTCCTGAAGCGCGGCAGTCCTATCAGACGGCATTGAAACTCAACCCCAAGTTCGTCGAGGCGCAGAAGGCTTTGGACAGCGTCGGCCCCGACAGCCACTGAGCTCGTGATCCAAAAATGCGCGCGTGACCAGCGACGCCTTCACCCTAATGCGATAGTGGGGCATCCTGCGGTTGCTGCGGCGGCATTTGCAGCGACGTCTGCTGCGACGTTTGCCGGCTTGCTCCACCCGGCTGGGTTTGGTTCGGCGCCTGAGCCGGCGGGACTGGCGGAGTCAGCGAGGTCGGGCCTTTTATCTCATAGCCGCGGTCACTTCTGGGATCGTAGAAGAATAGCCAGTCGCTGTAGTGATCTTTGTGATTGAACTCGCGAATGCTGCGCGCCTTGCTCGTGCTGACAACACCGAAAATCAACTTTCCGGGCTGGCTCCCGCTCGTCTCAGCATTCGAGGACGCGCCGAGCGCGGTGCCGCCACCGGTGCGGGCATTCGGCCGGACACTGTTTTGGCTGGCTGCGCCTGAGGAATCCTGCGCAGGATTGTCAGAAGGAACATTGTCGGAAGAAGGTGGAATTGGAGTCGTTCCCGCGGAGACAATTCCGTCGTCATTCGCGCCCGGTTGAGCGGCCGAAGCGTTGAGGTTTGCGGGCGCCGGCTGCACGTCGTCCAAATGAAGAAACTTAAAGTCTCGCCCGGTCATCGGGTCCTTGTAGAGTTTGCGAATAAACCGCTGATCGGGACCACCCAGAAGATCTTCGGCGCGAAGCGGATAGCGGCCAGTTCTCTTCGCGTAGCTGCGGATTGCCCGCGTGTACTGCACTCCGCGATGAACCAACTCTTCTTCCCGATCGCGTTTGATCTGGAAGGCCAGGTTCGGCGCAACCACGGCGGCAGCAATAATCAGAACCGACACCATCAAAAGTAATCCGAGCAGAACGTAGCCTCGATTCGGGCGTCTTTCGCGGACGTCGGCGTGCGATCTATTTCCTCTCCAGGTCACTACATTTCTCTCCACTCAAAAGCTGTACTTCAATCCCAGCTGGATCGTCCGGGGACGGTGTGCATCAATCGGCCGCAGGAATGAGCTTCCCGTCGTGCAATCCACGTTACCGGGAGCACCATTCGGGTTGCCGGTGGTCAGGGCCGAAGGCGTCAACCCGCCCGCCGCAGTAAACGGAAGCCCGCCGGTGCCGCCCCCGTAGCAGCTAATCGTGTTCTGCGCCGCATTCCCGATGTTGGGATTGAAGATTCGAAATTCCGTGTGGTTGAAAACGTTGAACGCTTCGGCGCGAAACTCGAGCACACTGCCCTCAGTGACCTTAAAGTTCTTGAATATCGACATGTCAAAGTTCAAGCGGTGCGGATTGTTCAGGAAATTTCGCCCGGCGTCGCCGAAGGTCAAACCTTGCGGCGCCGCGAAAGCCGCGGGGTTATACAACAGAGGTCCAATACTCTGCGGCGTAAACTTCTGGATTCCAACGGGCAGTGCGCTGCGAGGGCTGGCAACCACGTCCGGGTAGGATCCGGTTCCCGCGCCGTTGGCGATGCCGGCGTTATCCAAAACCGAGATTCCAAGATTGTTGCTGCCGCCGTTAATCACGCTGAAAGGCGTTCCCGACTGGAAAACCGTAATGCCTGAAAGTTCCCATCCATCGAACAAAGCGCGCAGCAGCCCGGAGTCGCCCGAACCTGGAGAAGGCTGATCTGTACCTTCCTCAGGCTTACCGTAGCTGACCATCCGTCTGAAACCGCTACCGAGCTTTGGCAAATCGTAAACGTAATTAAGGTTGAACAGATGTCGCTGGTCGAAATTCGAACTGGCCCAACTCGACCGGATATTCGCGGAATTCACAAATGAAGAGTCGGAGCGATCCGAGGAATCGTCGAACGAGTGGCTGTAAGTGTAGGAAACGCCCACGGTCACCGGCCCCCGCGTGCGCCGCAGCGTGGTTTGCAGCGCGTGATATTGCGAGTCGGCAATATTCTGCAATGAAAGGATTTTGCGAAATCCAAAGTAAGGACGCATGTTCCCCGGATCAGGGATGGAGGTATTGAGAACTCCGTTGGTCGGGTCGGTGGTTCCGTAGCATGCCGCCACTAAGTTGGCATAGGCCGGTTCCTGTGGGGTTACAGCAATTCCCTGTGCTCCGGCGACGAAGCCGATACCGGGCTGAAACGTTGTGCAATCGCGAGCCACCTCGACCGGATCACCCGCAACATACGGATTCCCGTTCAGATTGATGCCGGTGTCTGGTCCGGTGGGCGGAGTGTGCAACTGATTGACCTGCAGCTCGGCGCTGAGATGGGTTCCCTTGCTGCCCACGTACGCAACTGTCGCAACCATATCTTTCGGAAGCTGGCGCTGCACGCTGAGGCTCCACTGTTGCACGTAAGGCCAGATCGCTTTCGTAGGAATGGAAGTCACGTCTGGCGGATACGCGAGCGGAGTGGACTTCGGCCCGCCCAAACCAATGCTTGAGTAAGCAAACGGCCCGGGGAAGGGTGCGGTCATCGTGAGTACCAGAGGAGCGCCGCCTTCGAGTGAGCCTGTGTTGGCTTCTTTCGGAGTTCCGTGCTCGAAGAAAACCCCGTAACCACCGCGAATGGAGGTTTTCCCATCCCCCCGCGGATCCCAGGCAAAGCCGATGCGCGGCGCCGGATTGAAAGTGTGGTTGCTCATGCAACTCGCAGGAACGCCGTTCTTGCCGCATTGCACCAAACCATTCGTGATGACTGGCGGCAAGTTGCTATAGCTGAGGTTGGTCGGGTCGAACGGGACCGGCGTGAGCGAGTGGTTATTCTCGGCAATGTACCCGCCCGGACCGTTGATGATTGCCGGGATGGTGAAGCCCGTGGCGACACTCGACTGGTATTCACTAGCTTCCCAGTTCCAGGCGTTCAGGTTCTTTTCGTGGAAGTTTCCAAATAGACTCAACCGCAAGCCGGCGTTTACCGTCAAACGTTGGCTCACGTGCCAGTCATCTTGAACGTAGGGTTCTGTGATCCAGAAGTCGTTGTAGTACTTGAGTTGAGCACTGTCCTGCTGATAGCTCTTGATATAAGACGCCCCGGATTGATTCGACGAAAAAAGAAAATCGGCAAAAGCGTTCCCCGTGGTGATGCTGTTCTGGTTGCTGAACGTGAGCAAGCCTTGCAAGTCGCCGGTAGCGGCTCCGATGGCGCCGTTGGTCTCGCTTCTTTGCGCGTCCACCAACTGAATGCCAACGTGCATAGTATGGTGTCCGAAATTGACTCCAAGATCGTCTCCCAGGCTGTAGGTCGGATTGGTGTGTTCCCACGGCGCGTAGGATGGATCCACAGTGAAACCGTTGCCGCCATATTGCGCGTTGGTGCCGGCGATCACGACCCCCGGCGGCTTGCCTCCCGCCCCGTTCGGGAAGATGTAGTTCATGCAGTTCGCGGGAGGATTCGTCACTGGAGTGCATGCCGGAACCACCTGATTCGTCAGGTTCGCTCCCGGGCCGGCGACGTCCGTAAGAGTGATGTGCGCGTCGACGTAGCTGATCAGGAATTCATTCAGAAGCTTCGGCGTGATGGTATTCGTAAGGCGCACCACCATACTCGTGCCTGGACCATTCAGCTTGTTCTGTACCGTGGGGAAACTGTTCTGCACATATCCCCACTCGGGAGTGGCCACGGTCGTATCCCAGGAGTCGTGAATGTAACGGAATGACAGGCGCATATTCTGCGTGAAGTTATGGTCCAGACGAGCCAACTCCTCGCGCCAGTACGTGGATGGCGAAATCACGGCGGCGTAACAAGGAATATTGGTGCCGCTCGTGGTCGGCAGATTGAAGTTGCAACCCGTCTGGGAATTTGGCAGCGGAATCATTCCCGTGCTGAGAATCTGTTGGCTCGTAGCAGAAACTGGAACAAACTGTTGCGGCTGTCCCGCAACGCTTGGGCAGTCGGGATAAAGGCTGCGGTCGATCGTATGGGTGCCAATTGGCGGGCAAACATCCGAGAAATTCGCGCACATGCTCCCGATGGCGCAGCTGTTCACATTCAAACCAGCGCCGGTAACCAGCGTTCGTTCGGCCAGCGTGGGGACGGCCTGGTTGAATTCCTGCGGAGTCTTCTCCAGGCGGAATTCCTCCGACCAGAAGAAAAATGTCTTGTCCTTCTTTGTATTGAACACACCTGGAATGTAGAGCGGTCCGCCCAGCGTTCCACCGAAATCCTGCCTGCGATAGAGCGGCGCCTTGGTGGTTTGATCGAAGTAGTTGCGCGCGTTGAAGGCCTCGTTGCGAACGAAGTCGTAGGCGCCACCGTGGAAATTCTGTGTCCCCGACTTGGTGGTTACCAGCACAGTGCCCGATGCGCTGCGGCCGTATTGCGCTCCGTAGTTCGAGGTGAGCACCTTCACCTCCGAGATCGCATCGAGACTGGGATAGACCATCAGCGTGCTTTCGGCCCCGTTGAGGCCGGCGTTGAGCACATCGGATCCGTCCACGTCGAAGTTGTTGTATTCGACGCGTCCGCCGTTGACGCTGTATTTGACGCTGCCTTTCACTCCCACCAGCGCTTCGTCCTGGCCAGTCTGATTGCTGACGCCCGGCGCCAGCGCGATCAATTGCGTGAAATTGCGGCCGTTCAGTCCGGTCTGCAAAACTTCCTTCTGGGTGATCGTGCCCTCGACCTGAGAATTCTCCGTCTGGATCTGCGCGGCTCCGCCAGCCTCCACATTGATTTCAGTCTTGGAACTGGGAGGCTGCAGCGTGGCATCGATCTCGATGGCCTGGTCTGCGGCCAGGCTCACGCCAGCGGTTTCGAAAGGCGCAAAACCCGGGGCCGCGACGCTCAGCTTGTATTCTCCGGCAGGCAAATTCAACACAAACTGCCCGTGCGCATTCGCTGTCGCGGTAACGGGAGTTCCTGTCTTCCCGGTCGCCGTGGCCGTGCCGTTTGGAATAACGGCGCCGGATTGGTCGGTCACAATGCCGTAGAGCGCGGCCTGCCCTCTTTGCGCGGACACAGAAAAACTCTGCGGAGCCGTCGTGGTGTTTTGCGCGGGCTCAGCGGGCGCAGCCGCAGCCGCGGGTGGTTGCGCTTGACCGCCGGCTTCCGGCTGGGCTTTCGGCTGAACTGCGGCCGGAGTTTCCGTGGGCGCCGGTGCGGGGACCGCCGCCGGAACCGCTGCGGGGGTCCGGCTTGGCAGCAAGGGCACCAGCGGAGGATCAATTTCCAGACTGGTGCTGCCGATCAGGCTCACATCCGTCTCAAATGTCTCGAAGCCCGGCGCGCTCGCCTTGAGTTTATAGTCGCCCGTGGCCAGCCCGCTGAAGCTGTACTCGCCCTTTTCGTTCGCAGCAGTAGTTTTTTCGCCCCCTTTGCCGGTAAGCACAACCGTGGCGTTGGGTATGGGTTTCGCGTTCGGGTCCATCACCACGCCGTTGAGCGACGCGCCCTTACCCTGTGGACTGTGCAATGGAGTTCCGAACGCCCTCCCCTCTGCACTGGCCAGACAGGCAACGACAGCAACCAGCGCCATCCTGCACGCAAGAACGCGGGGAATTCTCAAAGCTCACCCTCCAGGGAGATCATGAACACCCAAGACATACTGAAGACACACTCAAACTTTGCCGTGGACCCAACGACGCGCAGGTGACCGCTAAGCGTAACGGCGGATTGTTACAGCTCAATGAAGGTGAGGTTAATTTCCGGTAACAAGGCCATCGCGAAAGCCGGAGGAAAACAAGGGTGTGCCGCCGGAAAAAAGGTCTTGATCCGCATCTGCAAATTGCTGCAAACATGCGGTGTTATAAGAAAAGTTTTGCACATTCGTTTATCGTTCTGCCGCCAAGAATTAACCCACCGTTCATTTTCCCGTCATCGTGCGGTAACAAGCTTCAGGGATAGTTATCCCGCACAAGAGGCGGTACGTACTCCCCCGGAAATTCGCACTGCTGGTTTGGCGGTGTGCTGATTAGAGCCGTTTTGACTGACGCCCAAGAACATGCATCCACTTCCAGGAAAAGTCCTAACCACAGATTCTAGACAGACTCTAAAAGGAGATACGAGATGACGAAAAAGAAGCTTATCGTCGGAGCCTTGTCGCTGATGGCGACATTGCTGCTCGCGACCGCCAGCTTTGCCAGCACTTGTGGCGGCGGAATTGACGTTCACTACGTCGGAATCGGATCGTCGGCTGAATTCCAGACTCTTGGTTTTGGAGCCAACGACGCAATCCAGCACCTCTCAACCTATACCGCTCCGACCAATATTTGGAGCAACGCAGGCGCCCAGGTGATCGACGCGCGAACCGGCGTGAACACCATTGACACTGGTTTGAAGATTTGGGTGTTCTACGACAGCAGCGAGATTTGCAACGTTTACGTCGGCTTCCAGGCGGACTCGGTGCAGGGCAACAAAGACTTTTTCTGCTACGGCAAGGTGCCGAGCGGCTTCGTCGGGGTCCAGGCCGATTGCTACGGCCACTCCACCGGCGCGGGCAGCTGGGAACAGGCGAACAGCGGCGGCAACGTGATCTTCGGGCTTCCCGACGTTCCAACTGCTACTCCGCTCCCAGTTCCAATTCAGACCTTCCTGGTTACAGCACCAGTGCCAACCAAGATCGGCGCTGTGCAACAACCAGCACCGGCCTATTGTGGCCAAAAAGGCACCCCTAGCGCCAAAACAGCCTATTGCTACTTCAACGTAGCCCACACGGACATTCGTCCAGAAGACGGCCTTTACGCCACGGCCCGTGCGTTGAGTTCCTATAACACCACCAACGGTATGGCCGGCCTTGGCTACAACCAGGCGGCTTGCGGATCGACGGGTACGGGGACCAAGGTCGTAGGCTGCCCGATCTATGACTCCTTCGCCAAGAAGGCAGTGTTTTATCCCAACAGCTTCTCGTTCAAGACGGATCCTTACACCGCTGCCACTGTTCCCGGCTACACAACTTTGAGCATAGGAGCGTCGCCCGAGCTGGTTTTTGTGAATAACGGCGACACCGCAGGCTTCGGTACTTTGCAAGGCGATGGCAGCTACCTGCACAGGAACATCAACCGCAAGGTGCTGGCGCATGTCTTCGACGGTACGGATTCCTGCACCGGCGATCTTCTGGCTACCTCGCCCACGCCGGCCGGTTATGGCGGGACGGTCGCGGGATCCGGTCAACCCATCCAGGTAGTCATCCGCGAACCGCTCTCCGGTACCTACAACACGTTTGAGTTCAATGCGGTTCGTGACTTGAGCGGCGGCGCAGCCACGGCCGTCAAGCAGTCGACCATCACCGACCTCACCTGGATCAGCGACGTGGAGAGCAGCCAGGAGATCGATCTGCGCGACAACCTGGGTACAGCTGGCCCGGCATTCAACTTCAACACCGGCACCGGCTGCCCCGGCAACTCGCAGGCGGCTCCGGATGGCACGGAACAGTGCGGAGATCCGCTCTGGGTTCAGACCTCAACCTGCGGCGGCGGCAGCACCAAAGGCCTTCGTCTTCGCGCGATCGGGACAGGCGAAGAAGTCGCGGCAACCCTCGGCCAGGACAACACCGGCGGCAGCCAGGTGGTCGATGGTATCGGGTACTCGTTCTGGGGCTACAGCAACTTCAAGCCAGGCGCTTCCGGTTGCTCTGGTACCGGAACCAGCGGCGATGTTACCTGCTCCACCTATAACGGCCATTACTTGACAGTGGACGGCATCGATCCGCTGTTCGAGACCGGAGGCGGAGCTCTCGACGCTAATCCGAATCCCAACGGCGCTTACAACTTCCCACAGTGCGGGCTGATCCAGAAGGTTGCGGGATACACCTTCCCCTGCCAGCAGATTCCCTTCAATCACGTTTACGACGGCACCTACCCGATCTGGTCGTTGCTGCGCCTCGTGACGTTCGACAATGTGGGTTCCACACAGCAGACGCCGGAAGGCGTCATTAACGTGCTCGCTTACGCCCAGCTGGAAGCAGCCCCGGGCTCGGCCGAGCAACTCTCGGATTTCGTTCCGTTCCTCAACACGATCACCGGGCTGCCCTACACCCAAGGCGGAGCTCTTCCGTCGGGCGACTTGAACCTGGGCGTGTTTCGCTCGCATTACGAACAGTCGTTAGTCGACGGTGACAACGGCCACGTAGCTTGCGCTGGAGTTTTCACCGGCGTCAACATCACCGGCGGCACGTCGGGCAGCAAGACCTGCCTGGTTGATCTCGGTGGCGACGTGGGCGGCTCGGTTCTGACCGTGCAGTCGGATGTCGACTTCAACGCGGATTTCGGCGGTGTGGTCATCAACAGCCGCACCTACCCGAAAGAAATATACGGCCTGCATCAGTAGGGTAAACGTCTTGGTCTGGTCTTGGCTGGGGAAAACGAGGGGCGCAACTGCTCCTCGTTTCCCCGGTCGTTTTTTGTAGAAACGTTTTCACAAGTGCTTCGCGATAGTGCCGTATACGTTCCTTATAAGTAATTTTTGGAGTGCTCGATGCAGCGTCGCAATTCATTCGTGGGTAGCCATATCTCTTTCGTGTGCCAGACAATCGTTTTGTGTTTAATCGCCACAAGTGTTTTCGCCCAGCAGACCCCGACGTCTGACGCAAAGAAGTCTGATGCGAAGCCGTCTTCGTCTGCTTCTGCCCCGTTGCCTTCACAGCAAGTCGGCCCGCAAACCGCGCCAGATTCAGCCAAGCCTTCGGTGCCACCGGGTCTCGATCCGAAGACTCTGACGCCGTTGTACGAAACCATTCAGGAAGATTGGAGTTCGCTGGCCATCGGGGCCAGCAAGCTTCAGCCCGAGCAACCGCTGGTAGCCCTCACCGAAGAGAAAGACACATTTACTCGGACGCTGGTGCAGGTAAAATGGCGTCCCGGCGACCCCATCGACTTGTGGATCATCCTCCCCAAGGGCGTGAAGCAGCCGCCGGCGGTGCTTTACCTCTACGGCGACAATCAGGATACGGATCGCTTCAAACTCGACGGCTGGGCGGCACGCGCCACCAGTGGCGGAGTTGCGGCGGTGGGCTTTGTCTCGGCCCTCAGCGGTCATCGCTTTCATGACCGTCCCATGAAGCAGTGGTTTGTGAGTGAGCTGCAGGAGTCCCTCGGCAGCACCGTACACGATGTAAAGTTCATCCTCGACTATCTTGCCCAGCGCGGCGACGTCGATATGAATCGCATCGGAATGTTTGGGGAAGGCTCGGGTGGCGCCATCGCAATCCTGGCCGCAGCCGCTGACTCGCGCATCAAGGCCGTGGACGCACTTGAGCCCTGGGGCGACTGGCCGGACTTTCTGGCGAAATCGTCGCGCGTTCAGGACGATCCGGACCACGCCGAATATATCAAGCCCGAGTTTCTGAAGAAGGTGGCTCCGCTCGACCCAGTCAAGTGGCTGCCGGATTTGAAAATACCAATTCGAGTGCTGCAGGTGCGGCAAAATGCTTCCACTCCGCTCGAGTGCAAGGAAAGCATCAAGGCCGCCGCTCCGAAACAGGCTGAGTTCGTGCGCTTCGAAGCCGTATCCGACCTCACCGGCAGAGAGGGCCAGGGGAAACTCTTCGCGTGGATCAAAGCCAAGGTACAGGGATCGGGCAAGCCGAACGCCGCGCCAGGTGTATCGATGGCGGACGGCAACCCGGCGCAGAGCGGGAATAATTCTTCGCGCCCGTGAAGTTGTCTCGGTATCCGTCGTTGTTTTCCTGATTTGTATCTGGAAGGTTGCATCGAGAAGCTGGTTTTTCAGGGAGGGTTTGGTGGTCACGAGCGGGCGTTGTAATCGATGTTTCCTGTGCATTTGCCTGTGGTTGTGTTGGCTGGCGGCAAGCTGTTCGAGTTCCAATTCGCACGGCGCTGGCCAGACCGGGCTGCGATTCACGTCCCCAACCGCGACCACCACGATCGAGCTGAGTCAGACCTTGAGCGTCACCGTGAACGAGAATGTCACCTGGAGTCTGATCAGCGCATGCGGCGAGCTCAAACCCGCGGGCACGTTGAGTCAGCCAACCGCAACCACGGTTATCTATAACGCTCCAACTCCAGCCACGGAGCCCCAGCCTTGTCATAACACTTCGTCTCTTGAGGATGAGATTGTGGCTACGGACTCTTCGAACCAGTCCGTGGAACTCGTTGTCGTGGTGGTTGCTCCCGTTGCGATTACCAATGCCTCCAGCTATTCCTACGGCCCGAATGCTGGTCCTGGATGCGCGGCAGGAATCAGCACATGTTGCCCTCCCGCGGGAACTTTGATCCTGCCACCGAGCAGCGGACCAACTGGAGCCGGCGGAGTTGCACAGGCCGGAACTTTGGCGACCGTCGGCCCCATAGTCGCGACGGGCGGGGTGCCTCCTTATACCTGGCAGATTACAACCGGCGCGACTTCGCTTCCCAATGGGCTCTCGCTCGGCACCGCCGTCGACAGAAATACCAACCAGCTGGACGCGGTGATCCAGGGCACACCAATTTCGTCCGGCTGCTCTACGTTCACTCTCTTCGTCGCAGACTCTACCGCGCAAACCAACTGCAATCCCATGGCCCAGCCTTCTCCATGTGCGCAAGTTATGCTGAACGTTGTGGTGCTTCCGCAGGCGCTGAAGGTGCAGGTTCCGAACTATCCCAGCTCCTACAACGACCCCCAAAACGGCGATCAAGGCGTACCTTATCCTCCGACGGCGCTGGTTTCATCGGGAGGCCAGCCGCCTTACTTCTGGTGTCAGAGTCCAGCGAACGGAGTGCCCGGTTCCACGCTGCCGCCGGGCCTGGAGTTGAATTCGCTGATGGCGCCGAATTTCAACTGTCCTTCAGTTTCGTCATCGAACTACGCGGTGATCTCGGGCCAGCCAAGTGTTGGCTCCGACCTTTCACAGAACGGATGCAACGGCGGCACGAATTCGGGCTGCTACTACACGCAGTTTCAGGTCTACGACAGCCAGCAGCCTTATCCCGCAGCGAGCTACGTGAGCCTGCCGAACATGTCGGATTTTCCGTTGGTCTCGTGTTCGCAAGCCAATCAAGCCCCGAGCATTAATTCCGTCCCGCCCAATTCGTACCTGCAGGGACCGATCGCCTTTCTGCTGCACGGCTTCGACACGAATGGGCCAGTAGTCATCGCCGGAAGCGTCACCCTGGATGGCAATGGCAACGTAACCGGCGGAGTGGAAGACGTTACCCGCGGCGGTGTCAGCGGACATCAATACCTGACGATTCAAAATACGCAAGCACAGCAGAGTTGGTACGTGGTCGGAACGGAATCAGCCACTCTGAATGCGGGAGTTACTCCGAACTACAGTCGCGGTTGCATGACCCTGTATCTGGCCAACAACGGCGTCGCGGCTGGAACCACGACTTTCGCTTTCACTCTGGGTGGGTGCACGAACCACTTCAACGTGAACGGAGTGACTTCCACCAGCAACCAGGCCTGCGGCGCAACCCAAACCAGCCAGGCGGCGGGAACCTACACCACAGGACACATCATTGAGTTCGACGACAATACCGGCCAGGGAACGCGGGCCTCGGGGATATTGCGCGCGCAAGACACATCCAGTTTCTCCGGCGGATTAAGCGGACCCTACGCATTCGGCCTCAGCGGCGGCGACGCCGCCAAGCAACACTACGCTATGGCAGGGTCTCTCAGCGCTGGCTCAGGCAACCTCACCTCGATCGCCAGCGACATTGACGATGCGGGCACACTTGCTTCTCATCTGACCGGCGGCACTGGCAAATATTCCATTGACGCGACTTACGGCACTTCCAATGGGCGGTGGACGTCTAACCTGAGCCTGAACGGCGGCGCGATCAGTCTTGACCAGGCTCTATACATGGTCAGCAGTAATGAGGCGATCGTCGCGAGCACCGATCCGCTCAGCCCGAGCCAGCCAATCATCGGTGGAGAGGCCATCACGACCGCTGCTTCTTTTACTAACGCTTCTCTCGAGAACAGTCACATCTTCCGCATTGGCGGGCTCACATCGAGCGGCCCGGACGTGAGCATCGGCGCGCTCAGCTTCGACGGGGTTAGCGCTGTCTCCGGCACAGAGTACGAAGACCAGGCCGGCACGCTGGCGACAACTGCGATCTCCGGCGGCTACAGCGTGGACCCGGCCTCGGGTCGAACTGTGTTCGTGGCAGCCCAGGGTCAGAATCTGGGAGCTCATCCCTTCATCGCTTACGTGATCCCCGAAGCGGCGAACTTGTCCCGCACCAACTGCAGCGCTCCCGCGGCCTGCGTCACCGGATTCCTGGTAGGCACCGACGCCACCGCACAGGACGGCATCCTGGAATTCCAGACTCCAACGGTGGCTCCGCCGCCGCCGTTCATCAATCTGTATGTATCGGGAAACTTCGCTTACGGAACCGCCGAGAGTCTGGATCCGCTGACGCCGAATGTCGAGGGCGACGTGTATGCCAGCCCCAGCGGAACCAATTCAACGACCGGAAGTCTCGGACAGACCCCCGGCACTTCTCTGCCATTTATCCAGGACGCGAGTTACGGCGATACAACTCAGTTCTGTGTTCCACAAAGCGTCTGCTATCTTCTGATGCCCAATCAATCTCTTAGCGGGTCTTATACGGTGAATTCGAATGGCACGGGCCTGTTCGGTGGCGGAGTCGTGTCAGTGACGAATGGCAGCGCGGTATTCTACATCGACGAATCGCCCACCAACCTGCACCCGGCGGTTGTCGTCGCGGAACAATAGAAAGAAGCCCTGCCAAACGAAGTGTAGGGCGGGCACTCTTGCCCGCCACGGCCGCGCCAGCGGCCGGCCTTTGATCGGCCAGTGCCAGCGAAGCGAATAACCTCATCAACCTTTTCAATAGCTTCCAGATAATTACAACAAGTTACGGACATTTTCAACCACTTGCGGCGATTTCGCGTTTAGAAGCGATTTAAGCCCGGCCGTCCAGTAAACATCCTTTGGGTCGACCTGACGGACCAAACGCGATCAGCGCCCGGCCCTGTGCGTCCCAGAGCCATCCTGTGCGCAGCCTCGCCCGCTATCGACGTGTGCGAACCGCAAGCTCATCACCTGTTTTCAGCAACTTAGAAATTTCCACAATGAAAACAAAGCACATCGCGCCAGCCGGGAACAACGCCCGTGCTTGCGTCGCAATTGCTTTCAATAGCTTAGAGATAAGTCATTGAAACGAAAGAGCAGATGGCCTTGCCTGTTTTTCGATCGTTACTTCCAGAAGCGGCGAATCCCACCAAAACCCATCGCACCCAGCCCGGTCGCCAGCAAGTACATCGAAGAAGGTTCGGGAATGGCCGAGGTCGTTGAATTTAACGTGATGTCCGCGATCCCAAGTCCGTTCGCGGGTCCCGTAAACGTGACGGACTTCGCCGTCCCGGAAAAGCCGAGACTTGCCGACGTCCAGTTGCAGTAGCTGGGAAAACCCGTGCACGGAAGATTGTTGGGAGAAAGAGCCAATGTCGCTAAGACTGTGCCGCCGCCGTTGTAGCCGCTCCACACTGTGACGGTTTCATTAAACCCGGCGGAGAAATAGAACTGGATGCCGGTGTTGAAGCCGGCTGTTACGTTGATGATGCCAGTCGCCGGCGAGCCAGTCACACCGTTGATGAAAATAATTGGGGTCTGCGTCGGATCCGGCGCGAACGCTCCGCTTCCTTTCTGCCCCACCGCGTGCAGTACAAGAATGTTCGACGAGAAAGTAACCCCATTGTAGGTCGTACCCACTGACTGCATGTTCTGCAGGCCGCTAAAATCCAGGAACACCGCCGACGGGTTGGAATTGGCTACCGCCGAAGAGATCCCGATCAGAAGCAACAGGCCAAGCATGAACGTAGTGCGTAGAAAACGGAGCATGAAAGTATCCTCGCGGAAGATTCCCCGAAAAAGGGTAGCGGATGGTCCGGCACAATTATTAGCCGGGCGGGTTACACGAATATCACACGAATGTTAACGCCAGATTAAATTCTCGGGCTTTAATCACAGCGTGCCGTGCCGCTCAGGGCCCACAAAATTCCCTATTGCTGCTGCAGGGTGAGAGTGCCGGCATAGGCGGGATTGGCATTGTCAGTGGAGTTCACAAAATATAAGGATGGGAGGCTGTGAGTGACTTCATAATAGCCGTTATAAGTAGCCGGCTGGCCGTTGAACTGACCCTGCAGCGCGAAGGCGTGCCCGGTAACCGGCCCAGTCAGGTTGAAATTCGTGACTTCGGGTGCGCTGCCGACGATGCCAACCGTGAGGACGCCTGAGCTCTCGCTTAAGGTTGCTGTGACGCTGTCGGCCGTGCCATCGGGCAGAGTCATTTGTCCGGTGTAGGTGCCCGTCAGTTTGGGCACCAGCACGCCAGTCACAGTGCCGCTATCGTTACAGCCGCTGCCGGTCTGCTCCGCGTAAGTGCCGGTCACCAGGCTTTGGCCGTCGGAACCCAGCATGCCGGTCACCGTGAACGCGTTGCCGTTCTCGGTGTAGGTAAAGTTAAACGGGCCACCGATGGAGTCCGCGGTTCCGCTGAGGCTGTTGACTCCGGCCGTGGAACAAGTTCCCGACGGTCCGACGCAATTCCCGCCAAACGAGGTGAGATCGCCGGTGGTCGAATCGATGCAGACGAAAGTGATCTGATTGACCCCCGTGGCCGAGACATTACCACTGGGCTCATTCATGCCATCGACCAGAACCGTTCCCTCCTGCAGGGCGACTTCGATTCCGGTTGTGCCTCCGCCGTTGTTGGAGACGGCGAGAAACTCCCAGGTCCCGGCGACGCTGGGGGTAGCGGGGTCTCCGGTCATCGACTTGCCGCTCGAACAGCTCACCAGCACCACAGACAAGCCCAACAGGACCATGGCAGACATCGCGCGCATCATTTTGCCGGCAACTCCAGAAGACGCTGAATGTAAGCGGGAAATTATGGCACTGGAAAAGACTGGCTAATGTTAACGGCATGTTAAAGTTTGATGAATCCAAGTGGTCTGGTCTGGGCGAGGACCCGGTAATCCATGCCGTGGTAATGCGAGTCAACGCCAACAGGCGCCGCAATGTTATTCTGATTGCAATCGCTCCTGAATGAGGCTGCGCTAACTTTCATGCCCAAAGCAATCGCTCCGGAAGTCCAACCCAACGAAGGCCATCGCAACCTAGTCCAGCCGAATGAATTTTCGCCGAATCATGTCCAGGCGAATCAGCCGGCCGAAGAATCGTTCGGCGCAATTTTTTCCCAGTACGAGCAGAGCCACCGCAAGGGCAGCGACGCTGGCAAAGGCCGGGAAGGCACGGTGATCGCGGTGTCTGCCGATACCGTTTTCCTCGATATCGGCTTCAAGAGCGAGGGGATATTGCCGCTGGCGACATTCCTCGACGCCGGCGAAAAAGTAAAACCCGGCGACAAGTTTCTGGTCAATATCAAAGGCCGTGGCCCAGAAGGCTACTACGAGCTTTCCCGCGGCAAAGTGGTGCGCCCCACCGACTGGGAGTCGCTGGAGAAAGCTTTTGCCGAAAAATCGATAATCGTGGGCACGGTGATCGGCGTAGTCAAAGGCGGCCTGAGCGTGGACGTGGGAGTTCGGGCGTTTCTGCCGGCCTCGCGCAGCGGAGCTCGCGACGCCGCCCAGATGGAGAAGCTAGTCGGGCAGGAGATCCGCTGCCGCATTACGAAACTGGATGTGACTGAAGAAGATGTGGTGGTGGATCATCGCGCGATCGCCGAAGAGGAAGAACGCTCCACCAAGGAGCGCCGCTATTCGACAATGAAAGAGAGCGAACCGGTGCATGGAACCGTCCGCAGCCTGATGGACTACGGCGCGTTCGTTGACATCGGAGGAGTCGACGCCCTGTTGCACGTTTCTGACATTTCCTGGCAACGCGTGACCAAACCGGCGGATGTGCTCTCCGTGGGGCAAGAGATCGACGCCGTGGTTCTGAAAGTTGATCCCGACAAGAACCGCATTTCCATCGGCATGAAGCAGCTTCAACCGCATCCCTGGGATGCAGCGGCCGGAAAATATAACGCGGGAGAGCGCGTGCGTGGGACCGTGACGCGCGTTGCCGACTTCGGCGCGTTTGTGGAATTGGAGCCGGGGATTGAAGGCCTCATCCACATTTCGGAAATGTCGTGGACCAGGAAAGTGAGAAGCGTCTCGGAGATCGTGAAGCCAGGCGACACCGTGGAGGCCGTGATTCTGGCGGTGAGCCTCGGAGAACGCCGCATTTCGTTGGGACTGAAGCAGGCGCTGGGCGATCCCTGGGCAACGGTAGCACAGCAATTCCCGGTAGGCTCGGTGATTGAAGGCCCCGTGCTCAGCCTCACGAAGTTTGGCGCTTTTGTTCAGCTGGCAGAGGGCGTCGAAGGCATGATTCACATCAGCGACTTCAGCGCCGAGAAACGCATTCAACATCCCGGCGACGTGTTGAAGGTTGGGCAATCGGTGAAAGCGCAAGTGCTCGAGGTCGACACGGAAAAACGGCGGCTTCGGCTGGGGATCAAACAACTGGTTCCGACGAGCATCGACGAGTACATGGCCGAACGCCACGAAAAGGACGTCGTTTCGGGCCGAGTGATTGAGGTGCTGGGCGGGCAGGCGCGCGTGGAACTCGGGGAAGGAATTCAGGGTACGTGCAAGATCCCGGCGCAAGCGGCGACGGAAGAGAAAAAAACGTCCTCAGCAAAGGCTGATCTCTCGTCGCTCAGCTCCATGCTGCAGAATCGCTGGAAGGGCGGAGAGAGCAGCGCGAAATCGAAACCGGAAGCCCTGCAGTCCGGGCAGGTTCGCAGCTTTCGCATTACGAAACTGGATCGCGAAGCGAAGAAGATTGAATTGGAGTTGGCGCCGTAGTCCGGCCCAGGATAGTGCGGAGCCCAGAATGTTCCGGACTAAGGTTGAGTGTAAGTCGATCTCTTAAGAAACTCGCCCGCTCCGGGTCGCCCGAGAAACTTGTTCGCCTCAACAATCACGCGCCCGCGTGAGAGGACTACGTCAGGCATTCCCGTGACTTCGATTCCCTCGAACATGGAGTAGTCCACCCGCATGTGATGTGACTTGGCGCTGATCGTGTGCTTGCGGTTGGGATCAAAGATCACGAGATCAGCGTCGCTGCCTACCGCGATCGTGCCCTTGCGCGGGTAGAGTCCGAAAAGCTTCGCGGGAGTGGTGGAAACCAGTTCCACAAACCGGTTGACGCTGAAGCGGCCCACCGGCGACGCCACCGGAATAAATCAGACTCATCCTGTGTTCCACTCCCGGACCGCCGTTGGGAATCTTGGTGAAGTCGCCGATCCCCATTTCTTTCTGCTCCTTGAAACAAAACGGGCAGTGATCGGTAGAAACCACTTGCAGGTGATCGCGGGTCAATCCTTGCCACAATTTTTCCTGGTGCCATTTCTCGCGCAGGGGCGGAGTGAAAACATATTTCGCGCCTTCGAAACCGGGCACATCCATATTTTCCAGCGAAAGGTATAAATACTGCGGACAGGTTTCGGCGTATACGGGCAGGCCTCGATCGCGCGCCTCGCGGACTTTTTCGAGAGCATCGTTGCAGCTCAGGTGCACGATGTAGACGGGCGCTCCGGCCATTTCAGCCAGCGCGATGGCTCGCGATGTAGCTTCGGCCTCCGCGGTGGTCGGCCGCGTGAGCGCGTGATACTTCGGAGCTCTCTTCCCTTCCGCCAAAGCCTGCTGCACGATCACGTCGATGGCGTTGCCATTCTCCGCATGCATGCAAACCAGTCCACCATTCTTGGCGGTGGCTTGGAATGCCTTGAAAATGCTGCCGTCATCAAGCATGAAAACGCCGGGGTAAGCCATGAACAGCTTGAAGCTGGTCACGCCCTCGCGCACCAGAGCGTTCATTTCTGCAAGCTGCGCGTCGGCGAGGTCGGTGATGATGCAGTGGAAAGAATAATCGGCGACTGCGCGCGCGGAGGCCTTTTGCATCCAGGCATCGAACGCGGTGCGCAGCGTTTGGCCCTTGTATTGAATGGCAAAATCGATCAGGCACGTTGTGCCCCCGAAGGCCGCGGCCCGCGTTCCAGTTTCGAAATCGTCAGCGCTGGTGGTGCCTCCGAATGGCATATCGAGGTGGGTATGCACGTCGATGCCGCCGGGAAAGACATATCTTCCCGCCGCGTCGATAATCGTGCCCGCGTTTTCGCGCGGCAAGCTGTTTCCGGTGGCTTCGATCTTGCCGTTCGTAATCGCGACATCGCCGGTGAACGTGTCGGTCGCGGTGACCACACGCCCATTTGCGATGATGGTGTCAAAGCCCATGACGATTTTCCTCCTGGCCGTAGAGAAGGCATTTTATGCTAAACTGCCGGACCTCTGGTGTTGATTCCGTCGGCGTTGATAGCGGATCGCACTTGCGGATGAACGACGGGCGAGGAGGCAGGGTGAAATTCGGTTTTACAATCAAGCCTGACATGCCGGTGGAGCGCATCGTCGCGCTCACGCGCCAGGCGGAGGCCGCTGGCTTTGAATACGGCTGGGTCTTCGACTCGCACGTGCTGTGGCTGGAGCCTTATCCTCTGCTCACGCTGATGGCCACAAACACGACGAACATGCGCCTCGGCACTTGCGTGACGAATCCGGCAGTGCGCGACCTGACGGTTACAGCGAGCCTGTTTGCCACGCTGAATCTGATTTCGCACGGACGGATGCAGTTGGGCATCGGTCGCGGTGACAGCTCGCGGCGAGTTTTGGGTAAGAAGCCCGTTTCGTGGTCACAACTGGAGCAGGCGGTGAAGACTTTTCGCGAACTCACTGCCGGGCGCGAGATCGAGTATGAGGGACAGCCAACGCGCATCTCGTGGGCGACCGCTTCGCCGCCAGCGTGGATCGCCGGATATGGGCCGAAAGTTTTGGAATCCGCGGGCCGGGTCGCCGACGGCGTCATTCTGCAATTTGCTGATCCTGATCTGATCGAGTGGTGCCTGAGTTTCGTGAAAAAAGGCGCCGAGTCGGCGGGCCGCGACCCACGAACCATTGAAGTCATGTCGGCCGCGCCGGTGTGGGTTTCCGATGATCTGAAAGTTGCGCGCGAACACGTGCGCTGGTTTCCGGCATTAGTTTCAAATCACGTGGTGGATCTTGTTTCACGTTACAAGCCGGAAGAACTTCCGCCGGCGCTGACCTCCTACATCATCAACAGGGGCCATTACGATTATCAGGAACATTGCGAGGTCGATAGCGACCACTCGAAATTTGTGTCCGATGAAGTGATCGATCGCTTCTGTCTGGTTGGTCCGGTGGAAGCTCACCGCGAGAAGCTGCGCAAGCTGGCGAGTGTGGGAGTCACGCAGTTCAACATTTATCTGATGTGCGGTGAGGAAGAAGACACGCTGGAAACGTACAGGAAAGAAATATTGCCTTCGTTCAAGACATAAAACCGGTCCGAACGCTACCTGCAAGTCCGCGGCTGCTAGGAAGATGTTTCCGGCTGCAGAATCGTTGCTTCTCCGCGCAGCTTCATCAGCGAGTAATAAACCGCGAACGCGACGGCGAAGCCCACGAACCACGAGTAGTCATAAAGCGGCCGTAGCGACGGAATCACCAGCCCCACCAGCGCGGTTGCCGCACCGGCTGCGAGCGCGACCACCGCGAGCCAGTTGAAGCCGCGCGAGTATTCGTAGATTCCTCCCCGCAGGTATAGATCGTCGACGATCAATATACGCCTGCGGATTACGAAGTAATCGCAAATCATAATGCCCGCCACGGGACCCAGGAATGCCGCGTAGCCGCCCAACCATCCAAAGATGAACGTTCCGTAGCTCGCCAGCAGTTTCCACGGCATCATGGCGACGCCTACGAAGCAGGTGATTACACCGCCTGTTCGGAAACTTATTTTGCGCGGCCACAAATTGGAAAAGTCGTTGGCTGGAGAGACCACGTTGGCTCCGATGTTCACGTTGAGCGTGGCCAGCAGAATTGCGAGCAAGGAAATCACCACCGCAAGCGGCGAATGAAAACGGCTGAGCAATTGCACCGGATCCCATATCGCGGAGCCATAGATGACCACCGTCGCCGATGTGACGAGGATTCCAATCAACGAATACAGAGTCATCGTGGTGGGCAGACCAAGCGCCTGCCCAATCACTTGCTGCCGCTGGCTGCGCGCAAAGCGCGTGAAATCCGGAATGTTGAGAGAGACGGTCGCCCAAAATCCGACCGTCGCGTTCAGAGCCGGAACCAAAAACTTTAGGAACTCTGGAAAACTTGTAAATCGCGAAGGCGCCGCCAGCATCGGCCCGAAACCGCCGGCAGCATGGTACGCCCATGCCAGCAGAAGCAGGCCTACACCAAGAAGAATTGGCGCGCTGATGCCCTGCAGAAAACGAATATACTCGATGCCTTTCAAAATCACAGCCAGGTTGATGAGCCAGAAAGCCAGAAAACAAATCGCTGTGCTGTTTGCAAAATGCGCCCATCCCGGCGCCAACACTCCGATCAGAGTGCTGATCGCTTCTCCACCGATCCAGGTCTGAATTCCGAACCAGCCGCATGCCACTAGCGCGCGCAACACCGCGGCCACGTTCGCTCCTAACACTCCAAACGACGCACGCGCCAAGACTGGAAACGGAACTCCGTAGCGCGCTCCGGGATGCGAGTTCAGCAGCATCGGGATGAGCACAATGCTGTTGCCGAGAAAAACTGTCACCACCGCCTGCTTCCAGTTCATCCCTCCCTGGATCAGGCTCGCGGCCAGCATGTAAGTGAGGATGTTGACCGACATCGACACCCACAGCGCGGCAAAATTATAGGTGCCCCAGGTGCGGCGCTCGCGGGTCGCGGGCGCCAGGTCGGGGTTATAGAGTGGGCTGGATTCGATTCGAGATGGCTGAGATTGTGGTGGGCTCGTCGTCATTTGTGGTGGCCGCTGCGAAGTTGCTCGCGGTCAGTCGGCAGCCGCGGACTCGCCGGTCTGCGCGGTCAACGGGCCGTAGGTTTCGGGACGGCGGTCGCGGAAGAACTGCCAGACTTTTCTTACTTCCTGGATCATGTCAAGATCCAGATCGGCAACGAGCACTTCATCTTTATCGCGGCTGGCCTGGGCAAAAATCTTCCCGCGCGGATTGCAGAAGTAGCTCTTGCCATAAAATTCGCCGATGTTCCAGGGTTTTTCCGTTCCGACGCGATTGATTGCGCCCACGAAATAACCGTTGGCAGCGGCATGCGCGGGCTGCTCCAACTCCCACAAATATTCAGACAGGCCTGCTACCGTAGCTGACGGATTGAAAACAATTTCCGCGCCGTTCAGTCCCAGCACGCGTGCTCCCTCCGGAAAATGACGGTCATAACAGATATACACGCCCACCCGCGCGTACTTCGTGGTGAACACGGGATAGCCCATATCTCCCGGTGTGAAATAAAACTTTTCCCAGAATCCAGGATGCACGTGCGGGATATGATGCTTGCGATACTTGCCCAGGTAACGGCCGTCCGCATCGATTACGGCGGCTGTGTTGAAATACAAACCCGGCATCTGCTCTTCGTATACCGGAACTATAATCACCATGCGATGCTTCGCCGCAAGCTTCTGCATCAACTTGGTGGTGGGGCCTTCGGGCACCCGCTCGGTAAGTTCATACCAGCGGATATCCTGCTCCGCGCAAAAATATGGACCATAAAAAAGCTCCTGCAAGCAAAGCACTTGTACTTTTTTTCGCGCGGCCTCGGCGATCAACTTGCGATGCTTGTCGATCATCGCCTTCTTGATTTCCGGCAGCGAGTGGTTGCTGCCCAGAACGTTATGAGCCTGAATCAGGCCGCAGCGCACGAACCGAGACATGGAAGTGACCTCCGAAAGAGGCCAATATAGCAGAGTCCGCCGCCGTCTCCGCACGAAATGAGACTTCGGCAAGACAGCATACTCACTTCACAAAAGTCAGACCATGCGGAACGAGCGCCCGAAAAACATAAGCGTACAACAAAACGATAATCCCCACGATCGACCCCAGCGCAACCGAATGCCACGCCACGAATCGAAAAATAATCCCTTCATTGCCGACCTGTTCGGTGGCCGCGGTTGCAATCGTAATGGATTGAGCATCCACCATCTTCCCCATCACCCCGCCGGCGCTGTTGGCCGCGCACATCAGCACCGGATCGATGCCGAGCTGCTGCGACGTAATGCGTTGCAAACTTCCGAAGAGTGTGTTGGAGGAAGTGTCGCTTCCGGTAAGGGCAACACCCAGCCAGCCCAGAAACGTCCCGAAGAACGGATAAAACCATCCTGTACGCGTAAACGCCAGGCCCAGCACGGCGTCCAGGCCCGAATAGCGCGTCACATAACCCAGCCCCAGCATGAAAGAGATCGCGACCATGGCCAGCCGCATCCGCACCAGAGTTTTCCCAAATATCTTCAGCAACTGCACCGGGCCCAAACCGAGCAGAAACCCGGACGCAACGGCTGCGAGAAAACATGCCGTTCCGGTTGCGGAGAGCCAGTTGAAATCGAAGCGCGCAGCCTCAGGCGTGGGTTTCGCGACGACCGGCGCGGCACGATAAACTGCGTTGTGCAGGTAAGGAACATCCCACCCGGGGGCGCCTGGCCTTACCTTGCCATCTGGAAGCACGACGCGAAACGCCGGCGTGGTCGCCTGGTTCATCGCGAGTTTTATCGAAGGCAAACCCCAAAGGAAAACAAGGAGTGACAGAACGGCAAAAGGCATCCATGCTTTCAAAACTTGCGTGGCGGTGTAGCTGCTCGCTTTGACGTATCCATCGAATTTTTCCGCCGCCCATTCGCCGCCCATCTGGTCGCTGGTGGTTCCGGTGGGCGGGGGAAGCGCCGCTACCTTGTCGTCGTAATCGAAGCGCCAGATTCGTTTCGGCTTCCAGAACCGGAGAAACGTGACCACGGCGATAATCGAGATCACGCCGCCCATGATGTCCACCAGATTGCTGTCCACGTAATTCGACCAGAAGAATTGCGTGAGCGAAAATGAAAGGCCTACCACCAGAATCGGAGGGAGAACCTCGAATGTCTCCTTCCACCCCACCATAGTGCGCACCAGCCAAAAAGGAACGATCACCGCGGTGAACGGAAGGATGCGCCCAATCATGGCACTGAGATCAGATTCCGGCAGCGCGGTTACGGCCGCCAAAGCGTGCACCGGCGTGCCGATCGCTCCCCATGCCACCGGAGCGGTATTGGCGATCAGATTCAGCGCTGCGGCGTGGAATGGCTTGAAGCCGAGTCCAATCATGAACGCGCCCGCGATTGCAACTGGCGCGCCGAATCCTGCCGCACCCTCGATGAACGCTCCGAAACAAAACGCAACCAGCAGAACCTGCAGCCGGCGGTCCGGCGTAATTCCCGCGATCGACTCTTTCATAATTTCAAACTGGCCCGCCTCGACGGAAATGTCGTAAAGATACACAGCGGCCAGAACGATCCAGGCAATCTTCAGCAGACCGAAGGCCACGCCATAGCCGAAGCTGATCGCGGCCAGCGCCAGCGGCATCTTGAAAAATACGATGGCGACCGTCATTGCGGTCACAGCCCCGGCCATCGCGCACCAGTGGGGCTTCACTCTTAATCCGGCCAGCAGGCTGAACAGCACGATGATCGGCAACGCGGCAAGTAGCGTGGAAAGCCACCAGTGTCCCACGGGATCATAAATCTGCGTCCACTGCATGACAGCCTCCTGGCGAACGGAGTCTGAAGCACCAGCAGGTTCAACTGTGCGACTTCAAGCGTTACGCTTTGCGTGTCACACGAGAGAAGCAACTTCGTGACGACAGAATCAGCTTCCCCAGCTCTTCGGAACATTCACATAAGAACTGTCCAGCGCCGCGATTGATGGGCAACCAAGCAACTTGAGAGTTCGATCCAGGTCGGTGCGCAGGATCTCGAGGGCGCGGTTCACGCCAGCTTCACCCGCGGCGGCCAGACCGTAGGCATAAGCGCGTCCGCACAACACGGCATTGGCGCCGAGGCAGATCGCTTTGATGATGTCGGTGCCGCGGCGAATGCCGCCATCCATCCATACTTCGATCTGACCATCGACCGCCTTGACCACTTCCGGCAGCGCACGCAGCGAAGCCGGAACGCAATCCAGCTGGCGGCCGCCGTGATTCGACACCGAGATTGCCGCAGCGCCTTCATCAATCGCACGACGCGCATCGTCTCCGGTGAGCACTCCCTTCACCACGATCGGACCTTGCCAGTGCTCGCGAATCCAGCGCAGGTCAGCCCACGTCACGGTGGACTCGGCCAGCGCCGCACTGACATCGACAAGCGGCAGTGGGCCTTTGCCCGGAACCACAACATTCGCAAGCGTGGGCAGGCCGCCATCCAGCAGATACCGCGTCACCCAGCCCGGACGCGAAAGGATTTGCGGAAGATACGGAATCTTCTCCAGCGGGCTGCCGCTAAGCAGTTCCTTCATGCCATTGCGAAAATCGCGTTCCCGGATTCCGGCCACCGGCGTATCGATTGTGACCACCAACGCCGAGAACCCGGCCGCCCGCGCTCTCGCGATGCCAGCTTCCGCCGCGGCGCGTCCACCCATGAGATAAAGCTGGTAAAACACCGGACCGGAAGAGCCCGCCTTCACATCCTCCAGCTTGTGGCCGGAGATGGTCGAAAGAATGTAGGCGGTTCCAGCATTCCCGGCGGCACGAGCAGCAGTCACTTCCCCGCCCGGATACATGAGGCGGCTGTACCCGACGGGAGCTAGCAGGAATGGCAGCGAAAGGTCGAATCCGAGCACGCGCGTGTGCAAGTCGCAAGCGGCGACAGCAACGGCATGGCGCGGACGGAACGTCACATCTTCGAACACCCGGCAATTTTCACGCAGCGTGACTTCGCCTTCAGCGCCGCCGTCCAGATAATCGAAAACGGATTTCGGCAGTTGCCGGTAAGCGATCGGCCGGAGGTCTGCGATGCAAACCACGCGCGGAGACGCCACGCGGCGTTGAGCGCGGGTCATCGGGATGTTCCGTGGCAACACATGTTGATCAGACCGCGCAGAGCCGCCCCGATCGACTCATTGTGGGTGGTGGCGCGAGCCAGCACTATAGCTTGCGAGTGAAATCGGCGTCAATGCGGCGGGATTGGATCGGGGACTTTCACGGAGATGTTTCTGGGGGTACAGTCGCCCTTGGTCACGGCCAGTCGCGGGCGACTGTTTCGATTAAGGTTTAGCTTTCGGAAATCGGCTGTCGAGATCGAGGTTCAACATCAGCACGTTCACGCGCGCCTCGCCGAGAAATCCAAACTGGCGCCCTTGCGTATGTTGAGCTACAAGGCTTCGCAGTTGGTCTTCGCCAATGCCGCGCGCCTTTGCTACGCGAGGCACCTGAAACGCGGCCGCTGCCGGAGTGATGTCAGGATCGAGCCCCGAGGCGGAAGTAGTTACCAGATCGATTGGAACCGGAGCGTTCGGATTCTCCAATTGCAGAGCAGCTGCGTCGGCTTTCACGCGGTCAGTCAACTGATGATTGGTGGGTCCAAGTTGCGTTCCGTTGGAATTGTCAGCCTGATAGCCATAGCCCGCGGCGGACGGCCGCGAGTGAAAGTAAGAGGGCCCAGAGAAAGCCTGGCCGATGATCTTCGACCCCACCAGTTTTCCATTGGCCTCAATCAGCTGTCCGTTCGCTTTCTGCCGGAACAATAATTGCGCCAGCCCTGTGACCACGAGAGGATAGATAATTCCCAGCAGAACCGTGGTGGCCAGAGTCATCAAGATCGCGGTAATGAGATTTTTTTTCATGTAAGCCTTCTTACGCCAGCCCAACTCTGGTGATCATCATATCGATCAGCTTGATTCCGATGAACGGGATGATCACTCCACCCACGCCGTAGATCCAAAGATTGCGCCGCAACAGCGCCGCCGCACCCATGGGGCGGTATTTCACGCCGCGCAACGCCAGCGGGATCAACGCAATAATAATGACCGCGTTGAAAATCACGGCAGAAAGCACCGCCGATTCCGGCGTCCGCAGGCGCATGATGTTGAGCGCGTTCAACACAGGAAAAGTTCCGGCAAACATGGCGGGAATAATCGCAAAGTACTTGGCCACGTCGTTCGCAATGGAGAACGTGGTCAACGATCCGCGCGTCATGAGTAACTGTTTGCCAATTTGCACGATCTCAATGAGCTTGGTGGGATTCGAATCCAGGTCCACCATGTTCCCGGCTTCCTTCGCGGCCTGCGTTCCGGTGTTCATCGCGACGCCGACATCGGCCTGGGCCAGCGCCGGCGCGTCATTCGTGCCATCACCCGTCATCGCGACCAGCTTGCCCTCGGCCTGCTCGCGCCGGATCAAGTCCATCTTGTCTTTCGGCGTAGCCTGCGCCAGGAAATCATCCACTCCAGCTTCCCGCGCGATCGCGGCGGCGGTCAGCGGGTTGTCGCCCGTGATCATTACCGTGCGGATTCCCATTGCCCGCAGGTGGTTGAAGCGCTCCGTCATTCCTCCCTTGACTACGTCCTTGAGCTCGATCACGCCCAATGCACCGCGAGTTTTTTCCGCGACCACGAGCGGCGTACCACCCGAGCGAGCAATTTGCTCCACTGCGGCCTTTACTTCGGCCGGCATCTGCCCGCCATTTTGAGAAATATAATTTTGAATGGACTCAGCCGCGCCCTTACGAATCTCAAACCCGTTCAAATCCACGCCCGACATGCGAGTCTGCGCAGTAAACGGAACGAAATGCGCATCGTGTGCACTCAGTTCCCGGCCCCGCAGCCCGTATTTCTCTTTCGCTAACACCACAATCGAACGGCCTTCGGGAGTTTCATCAGCCAGCGACGAAAGTTGCGCCGCGTCCGCTAATTCTTTTTCGCTCACGCCCGGCGCAGGAATAAATTGCGAAGCCTGCCGATTGCCGAGCGTGATCGTTCCGGTTTTGTCGAGCAACAGCGTGTTCACATCCCCTGCCGCTTCCACCGCCCGTCCCGACATTGCCAGCACGTTATGCTGCACCAGTCGGTCCATCCCGGCGATGCCGATCGCGGAAAGCAGTCCGCCGATCGTCGTCGGAATCAAGCAGACTAACAATGAGACCAAAACAAATACCGTCTGCGGTGAACCCGAATAGATCGCGAACGGCTGCAGCGTAACTACCGCAAGCAAGAAGATGATCGTCAATCCAGCCAAAAGAATGTTGAGCGCGATCTCGTTCGGCGTCTTCTGCCGTTCCGCGCCTTCCACCAGCGCGATCATACGGTCGAGAAAGGTTTCGCCGGGGTTCGCCGTAATCCTGCACGTAATCTGGTCGGAGAGAACGCGAGTGCCTCCGGTAACAGCCGAGCGATCTCCGCCCGCCTCGCGGATGACGGGAGCGGATTCCCCTGTAATCGCCGACTCATCGACCGACGCCACTCCCTCCACGATCTCTCCGTCAGACGGAATGAGTTCACCGGCGGAAACCAGCACCATATCCCCCAGCCGCAACTTTGAGCTGGGAATTTTTTCGGTCTGGTCTTTACCCAGAATGCGATTGGCGACAGTTTCAGACCGCGCCTTGCGCAGTGTGTCAGCCTGCGCTTTGCCGCGGCCTTCTGCCATGGCCTCGGCAAAATTCGCGAACAGCACGGTAAACCACAGCCACAAAGTGATCTGCAGATTGAACTTAAAGTCCGTCCCGCCCTTGAACAGCAGCACGGTGGTGATCACGCTGCCAATCTCCACCACGAACATGACGGGGTTGCCCATCATCTTCTGCGGATTCAGCTTCACGAGCGCATCCACAATCGCGCGCCGAACAATCTTCCACTCCCAAACCGCTCTGCTTTTCGTCGCCATAGATCAAAACACTTTCGTTCAGAACACCTTCCCAGCGCCCAAGAGCAGGTGCTCCAGAATCGGGCCCAGACTCAGCGCCGGGAAAAACGTCAGTGCGCCCACAATGATGATCACGCCGATCAGAAGCACGGTAAAAAGTGGCGTAGTCACCGGAAAAGTTCCTACCGAAGGCGGCACATATTTCTTGCGCGCCAGATTGCCAGCGATCCCCAGCATCGGAATGATCATCAGGAAGCGCCCGGCCAGCATCGTGATTCCGATGGTCGTGTTGTACCAGAGCGTATTCGCGCTCAGGCCGCCGAACGCCGAGCCATTATTGCCGGCCCCCGAAACAAACGCGTACAAGATTTCAGTCAATCCATGCGGCCCGGCATTCTCAATCGCCGAGGTTCCGAAACCCTTGACGCTCGAAATCGCCGCGAACACCAGGATCACCATAGGAAATATCAAAGCCACCAGCATCGCCATCTTCACGTCGTAGGCTTCGATTTTTTTACCGAGATATTCCGGCGTGCGGCCTACCATCAATCCGGCGATGAATACCGCCAGGACCACGTAAATCAGCATGCCGTAGAGTCCCGCGCCAACTCCGCCGAAAATCACCTCGCTCAGCATGATGTTGACGAGAGGAACCATGCCGCCGAGCGGAGTAAACGAATCATGCCAGCCGATGATGGCGCCGCAGCTGGCGTCGGTGGTCACGGTCGCAAACAAAGCAGAATTCGCAATGCCGAACCGAACCTCCTTCCCTTCCATATTTCCGCCAGGCTGAAGTGCGGTGACATGCTGATCGGCGCCTGCCAGCAAAGGATTGCCGCGAGCCTCCGCCCAATAGGCCACGGTCACGCCCACCAGGAATAAAATCGCCATGGCCGACCACACCGCCCATCCGTGCGTCTGCGAACCCGTCATTCGGCCGAGCGTGTACGTGAGTCCCGCGGAAATCGCGAATATCGAAAACAGTTCAATCAAATTCGTGAACGGAGTGGGATTCTCAAATGGATGCGCGCTGTTGGCGTTGAAAAAACCGCCGCCGTTTGTTCCCCATTCCTTGATAATTTCCTGCGATGCCACGGGACCCTGCGCGAGGGTCTGTTCGGTCACCGTGTCCATCACCGGTTTGCCATCCGGTCCCGTGACCGGCTTCCCATCCGCGCCGACCCTTTGAATCTGCTGCGACTCGACCAGCGTCGCCTTGTCGTAAGGCTTGAGATTCTGCACTACACCCTGCGACACCAGCAGCAGCGCTCCCACCACAGAAAACGGCAGGAGCACCCAAAGACAGCTGCGAACCATATCGACCCAGAAATTTCCGATGGTCTCCATCTGCCGGCGCGCAATGCCACGTATGAACGAAATCGCGAGCGCGATGCCCGTAGCGGCGGAAATGAAGTTGTGATAAGCCAGCCCGGCCATCTGGGTGAAATAGCTCATCGTGGTTTCACCCGCATATTCCTGCCAGTTCGTGTTCGTCGTGAAAGACGCGGCCGTGTTAAACGCAAGATGAGTTGGCGTCACCGCTCCGAACTTCTGGGGATTGAGCGGCAAAAATCCCTGCACGCGCTCGATCAAATACAACAGCAGCATCGAAACCGCGCTGAACAGGAGCATCGAAATCGCATACTCGGTCCAGCGCATCTCGTGCGTTTCGTCGACACCGGTCACCCGGTAGAGCAAACGCTCGACCGGACGCATCACCGGATCCAGGAACGTCCGCTCGCGGCTGAACACCCGCGCCATGAACACGCCCATGGGCTTGGTCACGGCCAGGATCAGCGCGAGAAAAAAAAGAATTTGGAACCAACCGTTCGCTGTCATTTCAAAGATTTACCTGTCAGAACTTTTCCGGACGCAAGAGTGCATAGATCAGGTACACCATGGTCAACCCGCTGACAACCAGCATAATCACCGATTCCGCGCTCATAATTGCTCCCTCACTTCACTCGATCGCAGAAGTGCACGTACCCAATCGACAGCGCAAAAAATGCTATCGTTACCGCGATCCATAACATATCTTCCATAACAACTCCCCTCGATCTTTTTCACGTCAAATGTGTGCGGTACCGATCATTGCACACGAATCGACATAAAGCCCCTGTAAAGACTGTATAAAAAAGTCGTAAAAATTCGTTTTGCAGATTTTAGAAAGGGGGTGCCCCATTTCTCGCGTCTTTTGCGAGAAGTGGGTCTTTACCGCCAACCTACCATTGGGTCGGCATTGCAGAACTTAGCAGCCCCATTCGGTTTCGCCCGCCGGGGCAAAATACTTTCTGGAGTTCTCGCGCATGCTGCCTGTCGGCGCGGCGTGGGTCGAGTCCAGTTCCAGCAAAGTCAGGCGCGCAGCCGCGACCATGCGGCTCTTCTCCTGCTGCGACACTTCTTGCCACGTCGCGCGGATCGGTTTGCCGGCACATCCGAGGTCCGGTCCCAGCGCCTGATGATAGTGGTGGAAAAGCTCTGCCAACTGCTCAGCGGATACATCTTGAAACGACATGGCCTTTAAAACTCCTTCTCTTGTGCTCTTGATTCTCGTTGATCTAATTTTCTAGATTCCCGTTAATCACAGCGGCGTCAATTCCTGTAACTTTCACGCGGCGCGCCGAGATATTGTTTCGCCGCGCACCGACTCACTCATCAATCCCTCGTGAGCTTTCGGTTCAAGTCGTGCGAGATAGCAAATCCGCGTGAAGCGGCATTCCCTGCACAGCGCAACGAGAAACCGCAGGTAAAACGAAACCCCTGCCGCGCAAATCGCTGTCAGGATGAACCACATGGCAAATGCACCTCATCGCGACTCGACTTCTCAGCGTCCACGGTCAGCGCTGCAACCTAACTGCCTTACGCCATTGGATACGGTGCGCCGTAAAACGCAAATAAAAGGTTCATAAAGAAACTGTAAAGTTGAAGCTCTCAATTCAAGGGGAAGATGGCCTGTCTACCACGGAAGCAGATTGCCGTGGGTCGGCAGATCCGGTGCAACCAGGGAGCAATTACAAAGGCGCGGAAGAATCTAGCAGAAAGGCCCGGCTCACTCCCCGGGTTCAAATCGATATCCCACCCAGGGCTCGGTGAGGATGTAGCGTGGAGCTGATTCGTCTGGTTCGAGTTTCTTCCGCAAGTGGCCGACGAAAACGCGCAGGTATTCCGGCTGCTCCACGCTGTTTCCGCCCCACACCGCCGCGAGCAAGTTGCGATGAGTCAAAACTTTGCCCGCATGTCTTGCTAAGTAAATCAGCAAATCAAACTCTTTGGGTGTTAGGTGCACTTCCCGGTCTCGAACCCGAACCGAGCGCGTGGCGATGTCGATGCGAAAGTCTCCCGCCTCGATCAGCGGCGATTCCGGCTGCTCCGGCGCCGCGGCGCGGCGGAGCGTAGCCCGCACCCGCGCCAGAAGTTCATGAACGCCAAAGGGCTTGGTGACATAATCGTCGGCGCCTGCATCCAGCGCTTCCACCTTGATGCGCTCTTCCCCCTTCACCGATAGCACGATGATCGGGACGCGCGACTTGGCCCGAATCTGCCGGCAAAGTTCCAACCCGCCGAGGTTCGGCATGCGCAAATCCGTAATCACCAGGTCGGGAGTCCACTCCTTCAGCATCTGCAGCGCCTCGTCTCCGTCCGATGCCGTGCGCACTCCGTAGCCCTGACTGGAAAGAGTCGTTTTCAGAACGCGCGTGATCTGCGGTTCGTCGTCCACTACCAGAATGTTGCCTTTGCCGGCCGGCCCGTTCATGCGGCGCTCACTTCACTTCCTGCGTCACAATGTGGACATCCACTGGAGGCGCGTCCCGCAGAAACTTGTGAATCACCGAAAGATAGAGATAGCGGCGCCATCCCGTTTGCGCCGACCTGCCGAACACCACCTGTGTAATGTGTTTCTCGCGCACCACCTTGGCCACTTCCTCTGCCACTTTCTTGCCCTTGGTGCGCACCACCTGCGCACCCAGATTCTCGGCAAACTGTATATTTTGAGCCAACGAGCGCTGGTCCTGCGGGTCGTCATCCGTGCCAATATCAACGTAGATCACAAATAGATCGGCATCGATACGCTGCGACATGCGAGCGGCTCGCGCAATCAGGTATTGCGCCGCGGGACTCGAACTGATCCCGACTCCTATCCGTTCGCGAACTCCTACGCTGCGGCCCGCGCCCTCCTTCTCCAGGTAAGTCTCCAGGCTCCGGTCCACAGCGCGAGTCACCTGCTGCAACGCCAACTCTCGCAGGGCAATCAGATTGCCGGGCCGGAAGAAATTGTCCAGCGCCCGATCTGCACGATCCAGCGGATAGATATCGCCACGCCGCATGCGCGTCTGCAACGCCTCGGGGGTCAAGTCGGCCAGCACAATTTCCGTCACTCGCTGCAACACCCAGTCGGGAACCGTTTCCCGCACGCGCACCCCCGTAATGCTTTGCACGGTGGGCATCAGACTCTCAATGTGTTGCACGTTCATGGTTGAGAGCACGTCGATCTGAGCGTCCAGCAGATCCATCACATCTTCGTAACGTTTGGTATGTTTGCTGCCTTCAATGTTGGTGTGGGCCAACTCATCCACCAGCACTACGGCGGGCTTCCGGGCAAGGATGGCATCCACGTCCATTTCTTCGAACTGCGTGCCCTTGTACTCAATGTTGCGTCGCGGCACGGTTTCCAACTTCGACGCCAGTTCGATAACCCCTTTTCGCCCGTGGGTTTCGACGATCCCGATTACCACGTCTTCGCCGCGGCTGCTGCGTCGGATCCCCTCGCTGAGCATGTTGTAGGTTTTGCCCACGCCGGGCGCATATCCGAGGAAAAGCTTGAATATGCCGCGCTCCTTTTTGGCGACCGCTTCTTCCAACCACTGTTCCGGCGTCTTGGGCATCAGAAATATTTCCTTGTGACGAACCGAATCACGAATCAGCTAGAATCGGCTCACTGTGAAACGACCGACACTCTATCAGATATTACGCTTCGCAGCTTCCGCCGCAATCGTGTCGGTTGTCATCTTGGTTTACTCCGAATGGCTGCACGTGAATCCCACCACTGTCGGCTTCACCTTCCTGCTTATTGTTCTCATCATCTCGGCGATCTGGGGCCTTCGTTACGCCATCTTCGTAGCCCTGCTGGCGACCGCCGGCTACAACTATTTCTTTCTGCCTCCTCTCTACCAGTTTACGATCGCCGACCCGCAAAACTGGATTGCGCTGTTCGCATTTCTATTTACTGCCGTGGTGGCTAGCGAGCTTTCTGAGAGGGCACGCCGCGAGGCCGCGGAATCGAACCAGCGCCGGAGCGAGGTCGAGCGCCTTTATGCCTTCAGCCAGCAGTTGCTGGTCAGCGACAACGTGTTTGGACTTCTCAACACCATTCCGAAATACGTTGTGGATTGCTTCGGCGTGACAGGCGCGGCCATGTTCGTGGAAGGAAAACAGGAATCTTATTTCTTCGATCCTGCCAGCCAATCTCTGTTCCCCGTCGAACAATTGAAGGCCATCAGCAGCCGCGGCGAGCCCGTGCTCGACCGCGAGCACCGCATCTGTTACATGCCGCTCAGGATGGGCGTTCGCTCGGTGGGAGCCATCGGTCTGTCTGGTTGCGACTTATCCCGCGAAACGCTCGAAGCCATCGGCAGCCTGGCGGCGATCGCGATTGAACGCGCGAATACCGTTGAAGCCCTCACCCGCAACGAGGCCGCGCGCGAAAGTGACCGCTTGCGTTCTATTCTGCTGGATTCAGTGACTCACGAATTCCGCACCCCGCTCACCGCCATTAAGGCCTCCGCCGAGACGCTACTCGCCGATGTTCAGAACGACAAAGCGCAGAACGACAAAGCGCAAAACGACAAAGCGCAAACCGATAAATCGCAACTCGACAAAGCGCAACGCGCCGACCTGCTCACTGTAATCAACGAAGAGAGCGACCGCCTCAACCGCCTGGTCGGAGAAGCCGCCGAAGTCGCGCAACTCGACTCGCATCAACTCGAATTTCACTTTGAGCTGCATTCCATTCGCGACGCTATCGACATGGCCATGCAGCAGTCGCGAACCGCCCTGCAACGTCACGCGGTCGACGTCAAAATTCCCGACAACCTGCCTCCGATAAAAATGGATGTGGAACGCATCTCCGAAGTGCTGGTACATCTCCTCGAAAACGCCAGCAAATATTCTCCGCCCGGCACGCCGATCCATGTCGTCGCCGAACTCCGGCTCGGTGGCGAGGTGGTAACCAGCGTCGCCGACCACGGGCCGGGCATCGACGACATCGAGCAGGATATGATCTTCGAAAAATTTTATCGCGGCCGCAGTCAGCGCTCCAGCATCCAGGGCACCGGAATGGGCCTGGCCATCGCCAAGGCGATCATCGAACTTCACGGCGGAACCATCGGGGTTCGCAGCCAGGTGGGGCGAGGATCGGTCTTTTACTTCACCCTGCGCGCTGAATGACTTGCGCAGAATCGACCCTATCGCGGCAGGTCCTCCTGGTCAGGACCGCTCCGGGGCTTTCGTCATAAGATCAGAAGTTAACGCTGGAATAGAATACGTTTCGCGGGCCGGAACCACGGGCAAGAACACGGGACAAAGAACATAATGAACAACACGGAGGCATGGAAAACCTGGGAAGGCCGCACCGTCGACGGCAAGTTTCCTCTTCGCCGCTGGCTGGGCGGTTCCGATCACAGCGCCGTTTTTCTCACCGACCTCGGCGGGTCGCAAAAAGCCGTCATCAAATTGATCGCTGCCAGCCTCAATGCCGACCGCCAGCTATCGCGCTGGGCCATCGCGGCAAAATTATCTCACCCACACCTGATTCGCCTGTTCGAGATGGGCCGCTGCCGTTTCGACGGCACGCCGCTTTTATACCTCGTCATGGAATACGCCGAGGAAGATCTCTCGCAGATTATTCCGCAGCGCCCGCTCACACCCGCCGAAGTTGGAGACATGCTCCCTCCCGTGCTCGACACGCTCTCTTACCTTCACAGCAAGGGCCTTGTGCACAGCCGCATCCGGCCTTCGAACATTCTGGCGGTGTCCGATCAGCTGAAACTTTCCACCGACAACGTTTCTTCGCGCGGCGAGTCGGACGAAAAGCCCACGGCCCTAACTATCTACGACGCACCCGAAGTCGCCAGCGGCGAAATATTTCCCGCCATTGATGTTTGGTCCCTCGGGGTCACGCTGGTGGCGGTGCTCACGCAGAATCCGCCCGCCATCCGCGCCAAGGATCAAACAGAACAAAGAGATCCTGTCGTTCCCGAAACAATTCCAGAACCGTTCCGCAGCATCGCCCGTGAATCTCTGCATCGCCAGGTCAAACAGCGCTGCACCATCGCCGACATCAAAGCCTGGCGCCCGCCACAGCAGCCGGCGCCGGTGCCTGTAGCCGCGCCTGAGTCTCCTAAAAAGTTGAACCGCTTCCGATGGCGTATCGCTGTCCCGATCGCGCTCGCCCTAGTGGCCGTCATAGTAATCGTAGGCCAGAAACTTCTGTCCCCGCACGACGTGTCCCCTGCGGCGCAGCCCGTGACTCAGCCCGAACCGACTCCGTCTGGGCACTCGGCACCTGCGGTGGTTGCACCGGCGGACGTTCCCCACCCCGCCGTTCCCATCACGCAGCCGGTTAACAACCAGAAAAACAGTTCTGCAACCGGAGGCGACGTACTCCACCAGGTCATCCCCGACGTCCCCCGGAGCGCGAGCAACACGATCACCGGAAGAATCAAAGTCAAAGTACGCGTCGATGTGGATGCTTCAGGAAAAGTCACAAATGCAACCCTGACCACTTCCGGACCAAGCAAGTATTTTGCGAATCTCGCTCTCAAGGCGGCACGACAATGGGAGTTCACGCCTCAAGTGAACGGTCAACCAACTCCGAGCACGTGGACTCTACTCTTCGAGTTCTCCAGGACTTCGACAAAAGCGTCCTCTTCGCGCGAACATCGTTAATCCACTCGTGAAGGCACGACTTTTAGAGGCCGCGGAAAAACTCACAAATGCTAGCAGTGCCGTGGAAGAGCGGCGCTTCAGCGCAGCGTAAAGCCCCCAAATCAGCCGCGGGCTTTAGCCTCTGTGATCCTCGCCAGGTTTCGTGCGACCGCCTCGATCTACTTTATCCCTATCCCCAGCTTCCACGCGATCTGCCGCAGCATCCCCAGCCAAACCGTGGCTTCGCCAGGTCGCAGATTCATTCGCCGAACCAGTCGCCGCGCCTTTTCTTCCATCACCACTTCCGTCCCCGGCTTCACATAACCGCTGACCCGCAATGCATCGAGCAGGATTGAAGTAATCAACTCGACCTCACCAGCCGAAGCTCGTTGCATTTCTTCCGCGGGCTGCTCGCCATCCACGCTTTTCGCGATCTCGTAAAGACATACCGCCACCGCCTGCCCCAGATTCATCGATATGTGGTCCTGCAGAGTCGGCACATGCAACAGCCAGTGGCAATAACTGAAGTCTGCGGTCGAGAGCCCAACTTTTTCCGAACCGAAAAGTAACGCGACCCGCCCCGCCGAGATTTCTTCTCGAATCAGCCTGCCACCATCTTCGTCCAGTCGCCGCAACGGTTGCTGCAACACCCGCCGGTGAACCGCTGTTGTCCCGACGATTAAGCCACAGTCGGCGATGGCCTCACTCAAGCTCGAATATTCTTCCGCGTTCAAGAGCAGTTCCGCCGCTCCCACCGCGGAGCGGGCATCCCGAAACGCCAGTTGATAGGGATTCACCACGCGCAAGCGCCGGAACCCGAAATTACTCATGGCTCGCGCAGCCGCGCCAATGTTGAGAGGATTGCGCGGCCGAACCAACACCACCACCAGTTCGCCAAGTTTGGAAGCATCTAACAAGACCGCGCAATTCTACGATACCCAGTTTTGCTTTGCGTCCTCTGCCAAACCTTAGCGACCTTTGCGGTCAAAAGTTCTTAAAGCCTTTCACCGCAGAGGACACAAAGAAACGTCGCGGAGCTCGCTAAGAAATTCGACTCTGTCTTCCGACGCCGTTAGCTGCCGGTCGCCAGTCAGTCCAGCGCAAGCAAGACGAGGGCCGCAACTATAGCTGCCCGCTGGTGCTCGCCCATAGAATTGTAAAAATATTGTCAAACCGCCAAGAGCGCCATGCCCAGCGGCCAAAATCGTTGTAAGCTTCAGGTTGTATCTGAGGTCCGGTGGCCTCGCGGAGCAGCAAGAAATCCGCCCCCGGAAGATGGATGGTTCACGATGGGTCACTTTGCCATGCCACTGGAAACGACCAGAACCGCTCCACATCCTGCAAGCCAGCCGCGTCCTGCTGGTCGAATCCTGGTTGTGGAGGACGATCCCGCCGTCCAGAAAGCCCTGAAGCGTTTATTTGAAACCGAAGGCTTCGCCGTGGAGGTCTGCGCTGACGGAAAGTCTGCACTCGAAAGTTTTCAGTCTTCTCATCCCGCCGCCATCGTGCTCGATCTCCGGCTGCCGAAACTTTCCGGCAACGAAGTTTGCAAGGCGGTCAAGGCCCAGGCGCCCGCATTGCCCATACTCGTTCTCAGTGCCGCCGGCGACGTCTCCGACAAAGTTTTGCTGCTCGAACTCGGCGCCGATGATTACGTCACCAAGCCGTTCAGCCCGCGCGAGTTGCTGGCCAGAGTGCGCGCCGCCCTCCGGCACACCGCCCGCACCGCCAGCGTCGACGTCGTCAATTTCGATGGCATCTCGGCCGACTTCAAGAAAATAGAAATCAAACGCGACGGCCAGCCTGTTGTTCTCACCGCCCAGGAATTTAAGACTTTTCAGTTCCTCGTGCAGAATTCCGATCGCGTCATTTCCCGCGACGAACTGCTCAATGAGGTGTGGGGATATCAGAACTATCCTTCCACCCGCACCGTCGACAACCACATTCTCAAGCTCCGGCAAAAACTGGAGAGAGACCCATCCAGTCCGGTACACTTCCGCACCGTGCACGGGATGGGATATAAGTTTGTTCGTTAACTCTCTTGACATCCTCCACGGAATCCGCAACCGGCCCGCGCTCCGCTGAGTCGGGTGTCGCGCTCGTCTCGCGGCCACGCCTGCGCACGCGTTTCCTCCTCTCCATGCTGCTGATCACCGCCGGCCTCACCACTACCAGCCTGCTTCTGGTCCGGCGCAGCGTGCAGAGCAATATCCGCCAGGAAATCGCAGTCAACCTGCGCAACTCGGTCGGCACGTTCGGAATTTTCCAGCGGCAACGCGAACTCATGCTGACGCGCTCCGCGGAATTGCTGGCCGACCTTCCGATTACTCGCTCCATCATGACCAGCCGAGACCCGGTGACGATTCAGGACGCATCGCAGGACGTATGGCAGATTGCCGGCGGTGACCTTTTCGTCCTGGTCGACCGCAGCGGCAAAGTGGTCGCCCTCCACACCAGAACGGCCGGATTCACCCGCGAGGATGCGGACAAATTCTTTCACCAGTCGCTCGACGAAGAGAGCCAGAGTCACTGGTGGTACGGCGCTCATCATCTCTACCAGGTTTTTGTGCAGCCAATTTACTTTGGCTCGAAAGTTGAGGGTCACCTTTTTGGTTTTCTCGTCGTCGGCTACGAGATCGATAACCGCCTGGCCCAGGACGTAGCGAAAGTTGCCGCCAGCCAGGTGGCTCTTTTCTACGGGGACCAGGTAGTCGCCACAACCTTATCTTCGTCGCAAACCCAGAGCCGCGGTCTGCAGGATTTGCTGACCGCCGCGGCACAAGCCGAGCCCCGCGATATCGACGTCGGCAACGAGCACTTCCTCGGCACTTCGCTGGAGCTTTCCGGCCAGCAAGCCATCCCTGTTCGCCTGTGTGTGTTGGGATCCTACGACCAGGCGGCCAAGTTTTTGAATCAACTCAATCGCCTTCTACTCCTGCTGGGTTTTGCCGCCGTTCTCGTCGGCAGTGCTCTCGTCTTTTTCGTCTCTCACACGTTCACTCGCCCACTCGCCAATCTGGTCGAGGGCGTACGCGCTCTCGAGCGCGGCGATTTTCATCATCCACTGGACTCCCGCGGCGCCGATGAAGTCGCCGAACTTACCCGCGTCTTCGATCGCATGCGAGCCAGCCTCCTGAAAGGTCAGCGCGATCTTCTCGAGGCCGAACAGCTTGCCACCATCGGCCGCATGGCCAGTTCAATCTCCCATGATCTCCGACATTCCCTGGCGGCCATTGTTGCCAACTCCGAGTTCCTCTGTGACAGTCACTTGACCCCGGCCCAGCGCGAGGAGCTTTACCAGGAAGTTCGCACCGGCGTGAATCTTATGACGGATCTTATCGATTCCCTGTTGGAGTTCGCGCGCACCCGCGAATCCCTGAACCCCGTCTACAGCAACGCCTGTGACACGGTACAGCGCTCCGTGCAGGCGGTGCGTCTGCATCCCCGGCATCATGACAGCTGCATCGAGGTTCGCTGCAACGGCCTTTGTTCGGGATGGTTCGATTCTCGCAAGTTGGAGCGTGCGTTATACAATTTGCTGCTGAACGCCTGCGAAGCTTGCCCTGCCTCGGGTGGCAGAGTCGAGGTGGCAGTCAGCGAAAATGCTGGCACGATCGCGATCGAAGTTTCCGACAATGGTCCCGGAGTGGACGACTCGATTCGCGACAAATTATTCCATCCCTTTGTCAGTTACGGCAAAGAGAACGGAACCGGCCTGGGACTGGCCGTAGTGCAGAAGATCGTGCAGGATCACCGCGGCGAGATCGTGGTGGAACGCACCCCCAACGCCCGGACGGTCTTCCGGATCATGCTGCCCGGGCGCTCGCGGGAGAGCGTTGGCATGGCGGACCCGACCCGTGTACCCTCTTTCGTTCCGGCCAAGCGTGACGGCGCTGACCCAGATTCGGTTTCTGCGTCCGGACACTCAGGCCAGTAACTCCAGTTCGAGCCTTGTAATCGTCGGGGAGGTAGGTGTGAAAAGCCTTTGGACCCCTGCTGTTCGTCAAGCTTTTCTTGTGGCACTTCTCTTCTACAGCACGTTTGGCTTGGCGCAAACCGTGCCGGCGCCTGACCCTGCCGCTCCCGACGCGAGCGCGGCGCGCGATTCAGCCGTGCGCGATTTGCAGGAGCAAGTCCGCCAGCTTCGCTCCCTGGTCGAAGAGATGCGCTCGGACAATGCTCAATCGCGCGCCGAGATGCACGAACTCCGCCAGGAGTTAAAGGACACTCGCACCCTGCTGGAAAAAGCGGTGGGAGGAACAACGACGGCGGCCGCCGTCGCTGCAACTCCGCGCCCGTCAGACACAACGCAGTTCTCGTCGACGCCGCCGCAAGTTGTGCCCGCCGCAAGTGGCGAAATCCAAACTTCCGCCGCGACCATTTCTCCCGCCTCTGCTACCCCACTCGAGGAACGAATTAAAAAACTCGAAGAGTCCACCTCCCTTTTGGGCTCGAAGATCGACGAACAATATCAAACCAAAGTCGAAACAGCCTCCAAATACCGGGCACGCCTTTCCGGAATTGTGCTAATGAACGCCTTCCGTAATGTGGGAGCCTCCGACAATCTGGATTTCCCGAACTTCGCGCAGCCTCTTGCACCGGGCACAAGCGTGGCTACCCTGGGAGCAACCCTCCGCCAATCCGAAATCGGAGTGGAAATCTTCGGCCCCAGCGTCGCGGGCGCCAGAACCGCTGCCAACGTTCAACTCGATTTTGCCGGCGGATTTCCCACGACCGGCAACGGAGTGAATTTCGGAATCGTCCGCTTGCAGACCGCGAGCCTGCGCATGGACTGGGCAAATACCTCAATCGTCGCCGGCCAGGATTCTCTTTTTCTATCGCCGCTGTCGCCAACCTCTTTCGCTTCTCTGGCCACGCCGGCTTTCGCTTTCGCGGGGAATCTGTGGGGTTGGACTCCGCAACTCCGCGTCGAGCACCGCTTTGAGTTTGCGGATCGCCAGACTCTCACCGTGCAAGCCGGAGTTCTCGACAACCTTGATTGGGAATATCCCTACGGCTCGTTCAATCGAAACGCGCAATCCGGCGAGCAGTCAGGCCAGCCCGCTGCCGGACTGCGGACAGCCTGGTCGCGCCCAGTATTCGATCACCCGCTCACCTTTGGCGTAGGCGGTTACTACGGCCGCCAGGATTGGAATTGGGGCCGCTACGTCGACGCCTGGGCCGGCATGGCCGATTGGCAAATTCCGTTCACCCGTCGCGCCACCGTTTCCGGCGAGTTTTACCGTGGCCGCGGCATCGGAGGTCTGGGGGCCGGGATGGGCCGCTCCGTCCTCTTCGGCGGCTATCCCGCGCTCGCTTTCACTCCCATTCACGGGCTGGACTCCGCCGGGGGATGGACTCAGCTCAAATTCCAACTCACTTCCAAAATCGATCTCAATGCGGTCATCGCACAGGATGACGCATTCACCGCAGACATCCGCGGCTTCGCCACCGATGCCAACAACTACAGCCCAATCCTGGGACGCAATCGCGGCGCACTCGCCAACGTTGTGTTTCGCCCGCGCTCCGACCTGCTATTCTCCGCTGAACTCAGACGACTCCGCACCTTCCCCGTCTATAGTGATAGCAGCGTCACCAACCAGTTGAACCTGGCCATGGGGATACTATTCTGAACATGCGCGCCCACGCGGATCGCCAATTCCGATGCCGATTCATATTGATGGCATGCCTGCTGCTCCCGGCTGTTGCGGCAGCCCAGCAATCCGCTCTGCAGGCCCGCGTAGAGATCATCCGCAATGGCCACCGCCTGAAAGACGCCTCGCAAGCCGTGGTCTGGCTAAGCCCGGTAGGGGGTGCCAACATCGAACCTCCGCACCAGGATGCAACAAAGATTCCACAGCTGGTGCAGAAGAACAAAAGCTTCCAGCCTTCTCTTCTCGTAATCCCGGTCGGCGGCAAAGTGGAATTCCCCAACCACGATCCCTTTTTTCACAACGTGTTCTCGCTTTTTGAAGGCGAGCGCTTCGACCTCGGACTCTACGAAAGCGGCACCTCCCGCTTCGTGCAATTCGACAAGCCCGGCATTTCTTACATTTTCTGCAACATCCACGCCGAGATGAGTGCCGTGATCATCGCTCTCAACACTCCCTACTATGCCGTCTCCAACGCGCGCGGCGAAATCAGCATTCCGAACGTTCCTCCCGGCCGCTACCAGCTGCAGGTCTTCCACACCTCAGTCCCACCCGATAACCTGCGAACCGTCACCCGCGAGATTACCGTCGCGTCCGGAGACTCATCTCTCGGCACCCTAACCCTCACCGAATCCGATCTCGAACTAGCCCACAAAAATAAATACGGCCGCGACTACGACCCTCCCAACCCCGACAATCCCGCCTACGCCCGCCCGTGATGCTCTTGAAGTTTGACGTGTCATGTTGTAGCGTCGCGGAGAATGCGCCAAGACGAACTGATTGCGCAATTCATCGCTTGCTTCGAAAAGTTCGACGAGATGATGTCGACTTCTCCTGAACGTGATCCGCACGCTTGGGAGTTACGGACGGGAGAACCCGACGAAAAGGGATGGATCAACTGGCGGCCTGCCAGGATATCCACGGACCCCACAGCGCTTGATGGTCTCTCCGCCAAACGTCCCGCCCGCTTTCCTCCGCTCTACGAGCAACTGGTTATCTCTTACAGGTGGGCTGAAGTCGATCTGCAATCGTTCACTTTACTGGCCAATCCTCCGAGCGTGGACTTGAGTGGATTGCTCGCGGAAGTGGAGAAGGACGAAGGGTTGACCGAAAGCCTGATTCCTGCCGGCTACATAAAGTTCGGCAAAGGGCCCGACATGGACTACGATCCGGTCTGCTTCGACATCAAGTCGCGAACGAAACACAAAGATTACCGAGTCGTCAAAATCGATCATGAGGAGATTCTCTGCAACCGGCGGGTGAAGGTCGTTGCCGAGCTGGCACCAAGCTTTGAACAGCTGGTCCGGCAGACGATCGAGCGCGCGAACTCTCAGAGCAAAGAGAAAGGGCGTGCCGTTTAGCACGCCCCATCTCGCCTCTGACCTTCACTTCGTTTACAACAACCCACGAACATCACCGCGACGCATCTACAGCAACCCGGGTGCCCCATTTTCTCGCGCCCTCTGCGAGAAAGCCTGCCCTGAGCGAAGTCGAAGGGTGGGGCTTTTCGCCGGCACCCACCACAACAACTCTACCGGTGACCACCTCCACCAGAATGTCCACCACCCCCGCCCGACGCATGCCCACCGCCGCCACTCGGCGCACTCCGCGCACCACCTCCGTAACTTGGCGCCCGATATCCACCCGAAGACCGTGGCTGCACCACCGGCTGCCGCATGTTCAGTTGCGGACGAGAGTATCCTCGCCCATAACCATCTGAGTAGCCACGGCTCTGCGATCCGGCGTAGCTCGGCGCGCTCCGGCTCCAGTAGCTGCCACTCTCGCCGCCGCTCCGTCCCGCAGCTTCACCCGACTCGCTGTGCGAAGGCGGCGTGAACGGACGGAACCCGCCCCGATCCCCGCCCTCTGCCGTGCCCGCGCCGCGCTGCGCTTCCGAGCCTGCTTCCGGCGAACGTGCAGTCTCGCCGCCCGAGCTCCGGTTCGCCTCGCTATTCTCGCGTCCACCCGAACTCGAACCAGCGCCGGCACCCGCGCCGGCCCTGGTCGACGTCCCGGTGCCACGTCCCTCGCCGAAACCTGACCCGCTCATCCCACGTCCAGCCTGCACTGACGACACATGATTTTGCTGCATCGCTTGCCGCAGTTGCGCCGTCTGCCGCTGGAACGAGTCCGTCCGTGCCGTGCTTTGCGTCCCGTAGAAGCTCTGCGTTCCGCCGCGAATCGTGGAAGGCGCCGCAGCCCTTCCACTTGCCGACAAGCTCGCCCGCGATGGCACCACCGGAAGGTTCCCCGCCATCATGCGCGCGCCACTGAGTTGCTCGCGCGTAGCTGCCGACGCAGTCACCCGGCCCGCGCCGAAGCGGCCGGCATTCACTGCAGACATCGCTCTACCAACCCGCGCATCATTGATGTGTCCCACAGTCGAGAAGCCCGAAGCGCGCAGCGGCGCGAACCCGCCGTAGCGGCCATACCCGCCGCGTCCTACCAGCCCGAAGCGTCCGCCATACCCGCCCCACCACGGATGGAACCAGTCCCCCGGCCCGATCGGCAGCCAGCCAAATCCACCCCAGCCGCCCCATCCAAAACCAAATCCAAATCCCCAACCCCATCCATAGAACGACACATAAGCCGGCGCCCAGAACGGACGGTAAAACCCTCCGCCCCACACCGGTCCCGGCCACCACGCCCATCCACCGCCATAGACCATCCAGCGCCCGTAGTGATAAGGCGCCCAGCCCCACGGCTCATAACCTACCCAGGTCCATCCGTAGTACGGTTCCCAAACCCAGTTTCCATCTCGATAAGGAACCCAACCCTCGGGCTCATTCGGAACCCAGACCTCACCGTAATCCGGAGAGCTCTGCCACGTTCCGTTGGCATCCAGGTCTTCCGACCCCGTGTAGTAATGGTTGGTGTGTTTCCACGCTTGCGCGTTCCGGATCATGTGATCGCGGTCGCTGTTCCACCGGTCCCAGCTATCCGCGTCCGGCGCGGCAGAAATTTTGTATTGCGCGTCATCCATGTTGCCGCGCACCGTCGCCATTTCTCCCTGATGCACTTCCGCAATTCCCTTCGGCGTAGAAATCTGCGCCTCACCCTTGCGCACGATCACCAGCGTGTCCCCATCCGGCCGCACCTCGATGCGGAAAACGCCATCATTGTGCGCGGGATGCACCGCCACGTTCGGCGTATCAATCTCCGGCTCCGTTTCGCTCTCTTTGAAAGCCGTAAAATTGGCAATGCCCTGCCCAACCTGAATCTGAATTTTCTCCTTGGTCAGGTTCGCGATATTGGCCTTCGAGTTCGACCCCAAACGAAGAATATTGGCAAAATCAAGTTGCAATTCCGCGCGCCCGCCATCCCCGGTCGAAACCTTGTCCCCCCCAACCACCGGCTGATTCAATATCGCCGCCGACCAGTCCCCCGAATCCCCGCGCTGCGTCGACACCGCTCCATGAATCATGCTGATACGCGCCACCCCATGCTCGTTCGACGCCGGCCCCTCGCCCGACGGCCCACCCGGCTCCGCCTCACCCATCGGCCCAGCCTGCCCCGGACCACCTGATCCCGGACCGCCCTGTGGCGGACCACCAGCCTGCGGAGCACCCGGAGGCGGCGCACCCGGCTGCGGCGGCGGCCCTGCCTGCGGATTCTGCGGCCCCTGCTGCTGCCCGATTTCCATTGGCGCGCTCGGCTGTTCCGACGGCCCCTTGCCCTCGTCAGTCGTCTGCGCCCGAGCGCTGATGCACAAAACTCCCGCAAATATCAAAGCTAAGATTGCAAAACTAGCCAAGAATCGGTTCTTCATATCCCAATCTCCTGCCGAGCCCGTCAACCAGCCCGGCTCCAACCTAAACCCCGCAAATATCTGGACCCTTGCAATAGAACGAAAAGCAACTGCCATGCCAAAGCCTAGCCATGATCAAACTTGCAAGCTTCGTGTTTTCAATGGAATAAAGGGTAGGAAAATCAGGAGCCGGACTCAGATCGCCTCTTGCTTGGCTGACGTGAGCCGATGTGGTGGTTTTCAGCCACTCCGACAGAAGTTGGGAAGTAAACACCAATGCAAAATAGCTCCGGCGTCCCGCCGACCCGGGTGCCCCATTTCTCGCGTCTTTTGCGAGAAGTGGGGACTTCCTCCGTTGAGTCTTCTACCCAAAAGAGAAATGAAAGCTTTGATAGTCGGTCAGGGCTTGTCCTAAGAAACGTCCTTTTCCCCCTCATCCGCAATCCCAATCTTCGACAGCCGATACCGCAGCGCGTTCCGCGACAGCCCCAGCAACCGCGCCGCCTGGCTCTTGTTGCCATGCGCCCGCCGCAGCGCTTCCTGAATCATTTCGTCTTCCCACTGCTCCAGAGTCAAACCTGCCGGTAGAAAATGATTCCCCGCGTCCGCGCCTTTCGCCGGATTCGAATCCAGATGAATATCCGTCACTTCGATCGTCGTCCCCTTCGCCAGCGCGCACGCCCGCTCAATAATGTTCTGCAGCTCGCGCACATTCCCCGGCCAGTGATAATTCACGAGCACCTTCATCGCCTCCGGCGAAATTCCTTCCACCGGCTTGCCCGAATCTCCCGCAAACCGCGACACAAATAAATTCACCAGCTCCGGAATATCTTCCTTGCGCTCGCGCAGCGGCGCGATATCAATCGGCACAACATTCAACCGGTAATAAAGATCTTCGCGAAAAGTTCCCTGCTCCAGCGCGGCGCGCAAATTGCGATTCGTCGCCGCCACCAACCGCACATCCACCTTGATCGTCTTCGTCCCGCCCAGCCGCTCAAACTCGCGTTCCTGCAACACCCGCAATAATTTCACCTGCGTCGCCGGAGGCACATCGCCGATCTCGTCCAAAAACAGCGTCCCCTTATCCGCGAGCTCAAACTTCCCCGGCTTGCTCGCCGCAGCCCCGGTGAACGCTCCTTTTTCATACCCAAACAATTCGCTCTCCAGCAAATTTTCCGGAATCGCCGTGCTGTTAATCTTCACAAACGGACCCGTCGCCCGCCGCGACTTCTCATGAATGGCGCGCGCAATCAAATCCTTGCCCACACCGCTTTCCCCACCCAGCAGCACAGTCGCGTTGGTCGGTGCCACGCGCTCCACGGTCGCCAGCGTCTCCTGCATCTTCGCGCTGCGAGCCACAATATTCGGATGCGCATACCGTTTCCCCAGCGCCTCGCGCAGCGACCGGTTTTCCTCGCGCAAATTGCGGACGTCCAACTCCTTGCGAACCACCATCCGCATCTCGGCCAGCGAAAATGGTTTCAACACATAATCGCTGGCCCCGGCCTTCATCGCCTCCACCGCAGTCTCCACGGTTCCAAACGCCGTCATCACCACCACCGGCAGCGCCGCGTTCTGCCGCTTGACCGCCTGCAAAAATTCCAGCCCATTCATCCCCGGCAGCTTCAAATCAGTCAGCACCAAATCCACCGGATTCTCCCGCAACAACTTCAGCCCAGCCTCAGCGTCTCCTGCAGAAAGCGTAGTGAACCCATCCTCCCCGAGATTCAACTCGAGCAGCCGCCGCATCTTCGCCTCATCTTCAACAATCAAAATCGCCGGCATTTCTTACCTCTAAAATCTTCTGCGTCTCTCATTTATTTCTTGGTTGCCTTCTTAAACGCTCTGTCATTCGCCTCTTAGAATGCTCTTTAAATGCTCTGTCATTCCGAGCGAAGCGAGGAACCCCTATACCCCCGCACTCCCAGTGACCTACCGGGGATTTTTCACCACAGCCTCGTTCTTGCCAAGCCCGCGCCACAACCAATCCGCGCGCTCGCGAATAACCCGCAAACCTCCTCACGAAACCACCAACTGCGCTGCGTCCCTCCCCGCAACCTCCTCCACCACCGCCGGAAAAAATAAGACAAAACAAGCCCCGCCCGCCGCAGCATCAATCCGGATCGACCCCCGATGTCCATCCATAATCTTCGACACAATCGAAAGCCCCAGCCCCACCCCAGTTTTCTTCGTAGTCACAAACGGATTAAAAATCTGCTCCCGCAGCGCAGCCGGAATCCCCGGCCCCGTATCCTCAATCCGCACTTCAATCCCATCGCGCCCGCCCGCCTGCGACTTCTTCGCGCTCACCCGCAACACGCCGCCAGCGTCGCCCACATCGCCGTTCGCAACGCCGTTCATGTTGGCGCCCATCGCGTCATACGCGTTCTGCACAATGTTCACAAACGCCTGCTCCGCCAGATTCTCATCGAGCGGCAACTCCGGAAGATTCGCCTCATACTCGCGCTCCACGCGCACCGCCGCGCCTTTCCACAAAATAGCCACGTCATTCAGCGCGCGATCCAGCACAGTCGTAATGCGCTGCCGCGTCAGCTCCGTATGCAGCGGCCTCGCAAAATCCAGAAAGCGCGTGACCAGCGCGCTCAGCCGGTTCGTCTCGCTCGAAATATATCCCGCCAACTCGGTTGCCAGAGGATTCGATTGCCCCAGCTTCTGCGTCAGCATTTCCGCCGACCCTTTGATCACTCCGAGCGGATTACGAATCTCATGCGCCAGCCCGGCAGAAAGCTGTCCTAAAGCCGCCAGCCGCTCCGAGCGCCGTGCTTCTTCCTGAGCCAGCTCAAGCCGGCGATTCGTCTCAGCAAGGGTCTCAGCCAGTTCCTGATAGCGCCGCGTCTGCCGCCGGTTCTCCACCACAAACCGGTTCACCACCATTGCCGCCAGAAAGAAAAACAGAATGCGGATCGCCAGCAGCCCATAACTCTCCGCCGTGATCTCATATTCCTCGAGCGCCGGATAAAGATACGAACAGTAAGCCGCCGCCGCCAGCGCCGTCCACAACAGCGTAGCCAGCGGCCCAAAGTATTCCGCCGCCGTTACCACCGGCAGAAAATAAATGGGCCAGTAGCTGCTGTTAATGCTCGGCTCGCCCCTGAACGCGATCGAATGATCGATCAGCAGCGTCGCCAGGCCAATCTTGATCAGAACAACATAGGCCCCGCCCCGCCGCGGCACCCGCGAAAGAAACCATCCCTCGCCCAGTTGCACCACGCCAAACGCCAGCAGGATGAGCTGCTTGTGAATCTCCCGCACCGGCGGCAGCACGGCCAGCACAGCGAGCAGCGCCAGCCATAGCACATCCATCCAGTTAATCGTGGGACGCTTGCTTTCGTTCATCTTTCGTCCATTGGCTTCAGTCTAGTTCTCAGTTTTGAAAGATGCTCGATGCGGGAAAGCCGCTCTCGCCCATGCGGTCGAGCGTCGAGCGAAAGAGGATGTCATCCCGAACGGGGCCAAAGGCCCGGTGAGGGACCTTACGATGCGCATGCAACGGCATGAACGCCGGCAGGCGCCATCGCAGTGGCACGCGGCGGAGGCGGTCCCGTTTGCATCCGAGACTCTGCCATCAGACGTAAGGTCCCTCACCCGCCTTCGGCGCGTTCAGGATGACATCACCTTCGCTCGGCAGCCTCTTCCCTACTGCCGCCAAATTGAGACACTACCTCCACACTCCCGGGACCCAATCCACACCGCCACTACTTCTTCGCCGGCTCTTTCGGCGCAGGTGCTGGCGCGGGAGGCCGCGAGCTCTCCCTCGGTTGTGCCGCAGGCGCCGGCGCCGGCCTCTGCTGCTGCCAGGTACTGAACTTCTGCGCCTGCTGCTGCTCCTGCTGCGGACTCCGATCCTGCACCGGTGGCGCGGGCCGCACCAGCGGATGCGACTGCACCGGCGCCGCCTGATTCTGCGACGTGCGGTAGCCCGGCTCATTCCGTGGAGCAGGTTGCGCACCGCGAGTCTGCGGCTGGTTCCGATTTTCCGCCGGCGGAGTTCCCTGCTGCTCATACACTCGCGGCGCCGCCTGCGTCTGCTTCACCTGAGGCTGCCCTGCCTGATTTGGCTGAGTCTGGCCCGGCTGATAAGCCCGCGCCGCCGGCTCCTGCCGCACCAGCGGTTGCTGGTTCAAGTGTCCGCCGGCCTGCATCTGCCTCTGCTCGATCGGCCGCGGAGGCGGAGGCGGAGTCCTCTGCGCCACCACCGGCCTGCTCATCACCGCCGCCGGTGGCCGAACCGCCGCCGGACGCCCCGCGCCGATCACGCTCTGTCTCACCGGTTCCACCCCAACCACATGCGCGACCGGCGCCACTGCCAGCTCTCTCGGTTCCACGCGCATGATGTTCTGCGCCACCGGCCGCGCATTCACAAAGGCATCGCGTGACACCACCGTGACTCCACCGCTCACGCGCTGGTTCACATAAACTTCATTAACCGTCGTCTTGTTAATCACCACGGCGTTGTACACATTGGTGACGCGAGTGATGTTCACCGAAGTATTGGTGATGTTCACATTGTTCACGTAGTTGCGGCTCACCCGATAGCCAGGCAGAAAAACTTCGCCCGGCCCCAGCGGAAACCATCCCACGCCAACTCCAGCCGAGAAACGGAATCCCGCCCCGCCGCCCACAAACGCCACCAGCGCCGGCGCCCACACCGGCCGCACCACCACCGGACCTGGAACCCAGAACCATCCTCCGTTCACATTCGCCCAGCGTCCGTAGTGGAACGGAGCGAATCCCCACGGCTCATTTTCCACCCACGTCCAGCCCCACGGTCCCACCCAAACCCAATGCCCGAAGCGGTAAGGGGCCCAGCCCACCGCCACAGCCCGCGGCGCCCAGCACTCGCCGTAACCGGCCACGTAGCTCCAGTCGCCGGATGCGTCGAGATCTTCGTAGCCCGTCATCTCGCGCGAAACGTAGTTCGCGGAATCCGCATCGTCTTCGCGCGTATCCCGCTGAAACGCCCACTGATCGAAATCGTCCTGACCGGGAACCTGACCCAGTTGGTAGTCAAGCGTGTCGGCGCCGGTAAATGTCGCCGATTGCCCTGCGAAAAGATTGTAAGAATACCCTCCGCCCGTAGCCCGCCCGCGTCCATGGAACACGGTAACGACGGTCTGGTTGCCGTCAGCGCTCACATCAATCCGGTATTCCCCGGGCTGCACTACATTAAACGCCAGGTTCGGCGCGTCGATCTCGTAGCTGTCGTCGTCATCCACGTGCCGCACCCGCACCAGCAGCGAACCCTGCGCCAAACGAATCTGCGCGGCGTTGTCGGTGATGTCGAGAAACGTAATTCCAGTCTGCGCGCCCAGGCGCAGCGCCGCCGAGCCAATGTGAACTTCCGCCCGCGAATCTTCATCCGCCCACAGGTTGTCGCCCGTCACCATGGGACGATTCAGCACCGCCGCAACCCAGTCGCCTTCACCCGCCGGCTGAAACGAAACCGACCCCTCCGCAAAATTCAGCCGCGCCACACGTCCCGGAGGATCCTGATCGTCCTGCTGGTCTGGTTGTTGGTCTTGTGGTTGGCCCTGATCGTCCTGTGCTCTGGCCGCAACCGGCAACTGCACGCAAAGCGCAAATCCGGTTAAGAGAAGTATCCAAGCCCACCGCTGCCTCTTTGTTTTCATAAATCTTCGCCCCCAAGCAACAAAACAAAATGTGTGAATGCCTCAATCTTAACCGCATTTCCTGCAAACCCGATAGAGACGCTTTAGTTTCCGCCCCCGCTCCTCCCGCGTCTCTCCTCAACTTCGCAAAATAAGTTCCCCTGGCAATCTTCGTCGCCTTTCTTTTCGATCTCTGCGGCTTTTCTTCGCGATCTATGCGGTTAAAAGCTTTTGGCACTGTCTCTCGCAAAAACTCAGCCCCGCCGCAACCCGATGTTTCCAAATGCCTTCACCGCGATTGAATCCGCGCAACTGTCCCCGCATCGAATTTGTTGAGAACCGGTTATCCGCGGGATCCGCGAAATCCGCGGCGCGTTTGAATTTTCTCCATGTAAAGCACATCCAATGCGGCTTTCCCAGTAGTCCTCGAGTACGATTCCACTTATATTCGATAGAACCGGCTCAATCCTCCGGGGGAGTGTGTCCCGTGCGATGGCATTTGCGCATGGTTGCAGTGTTGGCCGTCGGGTTGATCGCTTACGCGGCGCTCATCCAGGCGTTCCATTTAATGAATCAAGCCAGCGACCGCTCTTTGTATAGCGGCATCGCTGTGATTTTCGGCCTGATTTTATTGGTCCCATTCGTAGTTCGGGAAATTTGGAGGAGACTATGACGATTTTTGACAATGAACGTAATCGCGAGCGTCCGGAGATTCTCGATCGCTTCGGGCGAAACCTGTCGTCTCGATCGGCGATGCGCTGGATACTTCTGTTTGTAGGCGGCCTGCTTGCCTTCTTTGTGGTTTCGAGTTTTCTGGTGAGGGCCACCCGCATCGAAGCCGGCTATACCGGAATCGAAGTGAATCTGGCAGGCAGCCAGCGCGGCGCGTCCGAGATTCCCATCCGCACGGGATGGGTTTTCTACAGCCCGGTCACTACGCAGATCATTGAGTTCCCCACTTTCGTGCAGACGGTGAAGTGGACTCGCGACGTTAACGAAGGCCATCCCATCAACGAGGAGATGGGCTTCAACAGCAAGGAGGGCATGGAGATTTTCGTCGACGTTTCGCTTTCCTATGCCATCGATCCGCGCAAGGTGCCGGATTTCTACGTGAAGTATCGGGTGAACGATCTCGATCTCTTCACGCACGGCATCCTGCGCGACATTGTGCGCAACTCGCTGAACGAGGTGGCTTCCACGTATGTGGTGGAAGACATCTACGGCGAAAAGAAGGCGGAGTTCCTGGGCAAGGTGGAAGCACAGATTCAGGAAAAGGTCAGCAATGTGGGCGTGGGCGTGCAGCAATTCGGCTTCATCGGCGCGCCGCGCGTTCCCACCGTGATTGCCACCGCTATCACGGCCAAGGCTCAGGCCATTCAGGAATCGGAACGCGCCAAAAACGAACTGGCCACCACGCAGGCCGAAGCGGCCAAGAAAATCGCCGAGGCCGAAGGCGACGCCAAATCGACGGTGATGCGTGCGCAAGGCGAGGCCGATGCCAACCGCATTCGCCAAACTTCGATCACGCCGCAGTTGCTCGAGTTGCGCCGCCTGGAAAACCAGCGCGCCTACGTCGACAAATGGAATGGCCAGTTGCCCAGCGTGCAAGCCGGCCAGGGGACGGGCTTGCTGATGGAGTTGCCCAAGCAGCAGTAGTCGCGCGAGCGGAGACGGGCCGAAGGCCCGCGGGCGTTTTGCTGGTCATTGTGTTGTCGCCGTCAGTTGGTCACTGCTTTTCTTTGTCATCCTGAGCGGAGCGAGCCGATTCGCGAATGCGAATCGGCTCGCGTAGTCGAAGGACCCCTGCAACTCCCGAGCAGGCACAGGCGCGTCGGGGGAGTTCTCCCTGTGCGTCATGTTGTTGGAACGTACGTCGCTGAGCGTCACAGAGAATTCCCTGACGAGCTGTGATGGCTACAACGGGTATGGGGTCCTTCGACTACTTGGGAAGTGCGTTTCGCGCATTTCCCACTTCGCTCAGGATGACAGTACGCCTTGGCTCAGACGACGACTGAGCCCGGGCGAAGTCGAGGGTGGCCCATGCTAAGTTGTTGAACCTCCGTGGAAGTTGCTGATTCTTCAAGGCGCCCGGTGCTGCGTTGACCGCTGAAGGCTGGCAGCAGACGGCTGGCTCCTGTTTCGCTCCCGGCTAAGTTGTTGAGCCTGCGTGGAAGTGGTTGATTCTGTTGAGTGGTGTATTCTGACCCCCGAAAATGGCGCCCGGCTGGCCGCGTAGAATGGCCCGTAATCGCATTTGGGAGCCCGCACAACGCCTTCGAGTGTCGTGGACGACCTGACCATCATCCCGCGATTTAATCTGGCTGAAATCGCCTCTGGCGAGGTAATTAGCTTTTAGCTAATATTGCACGATCCACCGGGAATCAACAACTTACGTGCGATCCACGTAGAATCAACAACTTGGAATTTACTCCTGGCAAAGTCTGCACCTCCCTCGGCAGTCGGAAACAAGTGAGTACCTCGGCGGCTACAGCCGATGCTAAGAACAAGGCACTTATCGCAGCGCCGGAAGCGCTGCGCCACCCAAAACCAAGAGCCTCGACGGTTTGGAGAGGAGCGAAACCTCAGGGGCTGAAGCCTTGATCGTGTCGGTGGCCTCACGGCACGTCTGAAGCCGTGCCCTTCCCAAACTTTTCCAAACGGGAACGTTTCACGTTGCCGAACCTGGGCGGAAACCAGTACATTCTGATCGGAACCAATTTCCTCGAATGGCGTCGACTCTGATCTGCTGTCCCGATGGAATGGTTTTCGCATTGTTATGAGCCTGGCCACCCTCAACGACATTTTCTTCGCCGCCGTCGAGCGCAAGCTCGAACGGGCCATGCTTTATCGCCAAGGCAGTGCATGGCTGCCCGTGTCTTCTCAAGAGTTTGGCCGATCGACCGTCCGCACGGCTCGGGCTTTGCAGGAGTGGGGCATCGGCAAAGGCGACCGGGTCGCCATCCTCAGCGAGAACCGGCCGGAGTGGCCGACGGCAGACATGGCGGCTTTGCTGCTGGGCGCGGTCACGGTTCCGCTCTACACCACACTCACGGCCGAGCAGACTGCGTTTGCCCTGAACGACTCTGGCTGCCGCGTGATTTTTGTTTCGTCCGACATGCACCTGCGCAAGGTGCTCTCGATCGTTTCGCAGACGAAAATCAAGAAAGTCGTGGTCATGGATCGGGTCGAGCTGGGCCGCGTCGAAATCGCGGGCGGCGCATCCGGCACGACGGGGAACGTCGTCATGATGGACGCGCTGGTGAGGCCAGGCGCATCCGATTCCGATGGGCAGCCTGGAACAGCGACCGGAACACAATCCGAAACAAAGCTCGAGAGCGAATTCGACGCCAAGCTTGAAGCCCAGGCTCACGCCATTGGCCCCGATGATCTAGCCACCATCGTCTACACCTCGGGCACGACGGGAGCGTCCAAGGGCGCGATGCTCACGCACGGCAACATCGCTTCCAATATTTCCTGCTCGCTGCTCGGGTTCGACGTTCAGCCGGGGCAGATCAGCATTTCGTTTCTACCGCTCTGCCACATCACCGCGCGCCACGTGGATTTTTCCATGATCTACCACGGCGTGACGCTGGCCTATGTTCCGTTCATGGAGCAACTGCCCGCAGCTCTGCTGGAGGTGCGTCCGACCACGTTTGTCGCGGTGCCGCGGGTCTACGAAAAAATTTACGCGCAGGCGGAACGCAAGGCCGGCAGGTTTGCCAGACGAGCTATTTTCGACTGGGCGCTTTCCGTTGGCGCCGAGAACAAGCCTGATATTTTGGCCGGCCGCACTCCCACGTCGCGCGGCTGGAAACTGGCCAACAAGCTTGTATTCTCGAAGATTCGCGAAGGCATGGGCGGACATGTCAGGACATTTATTTCCGGCGGCGCGCCCCTGGGACGCGAACTGGCGGAGTGGTACGCGGCGGCCGGTATCCGCATTCACGAAGGCTACGGTCTTACCGAGACTTCTCCTGTGATCGCGGTGAACTCGCCGGGCCATCATCGCATCGGCACGGTGGGCAAGATTCTTCCCAATCTCGAGGTCCGCATCGCGGAGGACGGCGAAATTCTGGTGCGCGGGCCTTCGGTGTTCAAAGGCTATTGGAACCGTCCGGAAGAAACCCGGAACGCTTTCGTCGACGGCTGGTTCAAGACCGGCGACATCGGCAACATCGACGCCGATGGATTTCTTTCCGTCACTGACCGCAAGAAGGATCTGATCAAGACTTCCGGCGGCAAGTTCATCGCTCCCCAGCCGATTGAGAATGCGCTGAAGCTGAACGCGCTGATCGGAACTGCCGCGATCATCGGCGACAAACGCAAGTTCGCCGCGGTGATCATCTCGCCTAATTTCTCGCTGCTGGAAGACTGGGCCCGCACGAACAGCATTCCGTTTTCCACGCGCGCCGAACTTGTCGCCGATCCCCGGGTGCAGGCGCTTTACGAGCAGATCATCGAAGGCGCCAATCAGAATCTGGCGCGTTTTGAAAAGTTGAAGCGGGTGATGCTGGTCGCCGACGAATTCACCGCTGACAACGGCGCGCTTACTCCGACGATGAAGCTGCGGCGGCGCGTGATCGAAGACCGCTACCGCGACAAGATCGACGAACTTTACGCGCAGGCCGAGGAGGCGGTGGCGCCGTAGACGGCACGAGCTGATTATGTGGACGGGCAGGAGTGCCCGTCCCCACACAACTTTTTTATGGCACTGACATTTACCAACATCAAAGCGCCGGTTGGGATTCGAAATGGAAAGACCCCGATGCAGAATGCGCCGGGGGACCTGGCCATCGTCACGGATCTCTTCGATCGCATACCGATGGACAATGGCGGGTCCGAAGAGCTTTTCGGAGTCTGGTCAAGAAATCGCGACGATTTGATCCAAGAAGTGACTGACCAGATCGTTACTTTCCAGAAGGCGAACGGAATGGCAGTGGTCGACGGGGTCCTCGACCCGGGCGGCGCCACTCTGCGGTTGATGAACAAGCTGGCCGCAGACCGGCTGCTTACTCCGATGGAGGGAGACCCGGGCTGGGAACCCTGGGGCTCCCTGGCGTTGCCTATGCTATCCAACGACAAAGTGCCGGAGATCGCGTGGGAACTGACGTTCGGCGGCTCCGGCTCGCGAACCATGAGCACCCGCGCCTACAAATGTGATCCGGCGATGGGCACTCCGCACATCGGCATCGGGTGGCCGGCGGGAGTGACGAAACCATCGGCCTATTTGATTTACTTCCACCACTCCATCAGCCAGGAAAAAGGGGATTATAAAACGGGCGCGGAGGTTTTCAAGAAAGGTATCGGCGATTACCTGATCGGCCGCATGAAAGCGATGGAACAAGTCTCATGTTCGGGCAAGAACGTCTGCGTGGTGGTACCGGAGCCGACGTTGGGCGGACAGAGTGCGTTCGAGAGCAATGAAAAACTTGTTGTTGAAGCACTGAAGGAAATCGATGCGGACATTTCGGGCGGGGAGACTCGCGATCTGCCGCCGCTTCTGCTGGCCTCCTACAGCGACGGGCTGGGGAGGATGGGTAACTTCCTGCAAAATTGCGCCAGCCTCGGGCGCACGGTGAGGGGCGCGTATGATTTCGACGGATTGTATGTGAAGCGCTTCGCCGGCATCACTCTGTCCGGCTTGTCGAACAGTGGGGCGCAGGTATTCCGGTATGTGGGGAACTCGTCGCCGGCGTTCCTGCCGAACGAGAACAAGCTGGTCTATCTCTCGCGGTGTATCCATCAATCACCCAGGATTATGCCTCTGTTTCAGAAGCGATGGGTGAACCACCCGCTTTACCGACAGTTCCAGAGTGATCCCGTTTGGGCGGCGCAGTGGTGGCTGCACTTCTATATTCCTTCCTGCATGCTGTTCCATGGGCTGGCCAACACGGACTCGATCTGACGGGGTTGATCTGATGCAATCATTTCGAAAGTGAAAATTTCCCCCGGGCAAGTTGGAAACGTGGATAGCGACGCGATGCCTCTAGATACAGCTTGTCATCCTGAGCGAAGCGAAGGATCTGTGCAATTTGCCGGCAGCGCCTCAACAGCAAGTTGCATAGGTCCCTTCGACAAGCTCAGGGCAGGCTCTTCGGCCCGCAAAAGACGCGGGCCTCAGGATGACAAGACGGTGGGTGCCGGGGCGGTACACACAGTGACAGGCGGCACGATTGCACTTCCGGAAACTGCACCACCGCCGACGCGTGCTGGGGGGCGGGGTTTTCATTACAATGTATCCATGACGGACGCACTGGTGATTGCCGGACGTTCTTTTCGCTCGCGCCTGATTGTAGGCACGGGCAAATATAAGTCGTTTCAGGAAACGGCACGGGCGCTCGAAGCCAGCGGCGCGGAGATGGTGACGGTCGCGGTGCGGCGCGTGAATCTGGACCGCAGCAAGGAATCGCTGCTCGACTACATCGACGCGAAGAAATATTTTCTGCTGCCGAACACGGCCGGGTGCTATACCGCCGAGGAAGCCATCCGCGCGGCACGGCTGGGGCGTGAAGTGGGGCTCTCGGATTGGGTGAAGCTGGAAGTGATTGGCGACCAGGCCACGCTTTATCCGGACGTGCAGGCGACGCTGGAAGCCACGCGCGTGCTGGTGAAGGAAGGGTTTACTGTTCTTCCCTACACTTCTGATGACATTGTGTTTGCCAAGCGGCTGATTGAAGCGGGCGCGGCTACGGTGATGCCGCTGGGAGCGCCCATCGGCAGCGGCATGGGGATTCAGAACCAGGCGCACATTCGCATTCTGCGCGAGATGATTACCGGCGTACCGCTGATCGTGGACGCGGGAGTGGGGACGGCTTCCGATGCGGCACTGGCGATGGAACTGGGCGCGGATGCGGTGCTGATGAATACTGGGATCGCGAACGCGCAGGATCCGGTGCTGATGGCTGAGGCGATGCATCACGGAGTGATCGCGGGGCGGCAGGCTTATCTGGCGGGGCGGATGGCGAGGAAGTTGTATGCTACGGCGAGTTCGCCGCTGGAAGGTGTGGTCAGGTAGCGGGTTTTGTGGGGACGGGCACTCTTGCCCGTCCCCACACAATCCTCGAAAACAAAAGGGCGACCTTTCCGGCCGCCCTATCAGCTCTCAATCAAAACTTCTCACAGCATTTTGGCGCTGTCTACGTGGATGGAATCGCCCTTGACGGATCCCATCACGGCGATGTGATGTCCTTCATGGCCCTTGAGCGCGTCGGGATTGTCGACCATCAAGACCTTCTGGTCTTTGTCGGTGACGATGACCATATGCGCGCCGGCAGCGAGGCACTTCTTGGTGCAGGCCTCGGCTTTGTCGTTGGCGCCTTTGGCTCCGCACTTGTCATCGCTCACCCACCCGTTGACGGTCATGCTCTTGCCCATGTCATCGAACGCCATGGCGGACAGGGCGAGCACGAAACAGAACGCTAGACAGATCACAATAATTTTCTTCATAGCAGGTATTCTCCTTTTTGTTCACGCTGCGGCTTTCGGCCGCAGATTACGACGGGTGTTTTCTCGCGGCTGCACCACCGGCGACAAAATCGCTCCGGAGGGCAACCCCGGTCACAAGGAACCCCTCAGGGATCACACATCCCCGCCCGAATGTGATACGAGGCGAGAGAACTATACCACAGGGAAATGGGAAGATTGTCAGTGGAGTGTGCAAAGGGCGGGAGCCCCTTCGACAACTTCGGGCAGGCTCTCGCTCGCCGATGCGGAGGCGAGGTAGGTGGCCCGAAATGCTCTGGCTGACGCTCCACCGTGGTGAGACCTGAGATGCGGACGTTCGGGATGACAAGGGGCGCTGCTTTTGGTTTTATTTTTTGGCGGTGCGGTTCGCCTGGGGCGCGGGCTTGGGGGGAGCGGGGGCGACATAGACGTACTCGCCGGGCTTGGCGTATCCAAGTTGTTCCCGAGCTTCTTTTTCGATGGCCTTGTCATCTTTCTTCAGGGCTTCGATTTCGCGGGCGTAGCGTTCGTTTTCTGCCTGCTCTGCCAGGAGCTGAAGGTGTAACGATTCGTACTCGGCGCGCTTCTGTTTGTAGACGATCATGCCATTGGCGCCGAACACGACGTGGGCGAACAGCGAGACCGCGACCACTACGACGAAAATCGTCGCGATGCGGCGGCGCAGAACGTAGACGCTCATGAACCAGGGACGGACGCGGTCGGCCCACGATGCGGCGAACGCCTCGGCTTGCGGGGCGCGCTCGGCCATGGCGCGCAGGCCGTCTTCGGGGCGCGGGAACCTGGTCGGAAATCTGGGAAAATTTTTTACTCGAAAATCCATTGTTTGGCAGCCGCGCTTAATTTTTCGCCCTTAACTTCACAAGATCCGGTTCGCTGCGCGCTTCGGAATCGAAGCGCACCGCAGACTCGGTTCCAGACAACCGGTAGCAGACCCAAGAGCCGTCGTCGAGCACCAACTTCAATCCGTCGATGCGGACGACGCCGAGAACCTTGCGCCCGGAAAACTGTTTTGGATCAGAACCCAACTTCTCAGTGAACTTCGCTTTCACCTCGGGCGTCAAGCGGAAGTTTTCGCGGCGCGGGTAGTTGGAACCAACTTGGTTATACAGCGCGCGCAATGGCTCGGCTAGCGACTTGCCGCGCTTGGCGACCATTTCGCGGCACTGGAGTCCGGCGAGCCACAATCCGAAGTGCTACTCTTTTCTCAGTAAATCCGGTGTGGAAGACCTTGGAGTCGTTACACGAAGGAAACCCTTAGCCGTAGCGAGCTCGCTCCGGAATGATTCAATATGACTGACAAACGAATCGTCCTTACTACTGCGAGTTCCGAAGAGGAAGCACGGAAGATCGCGCGGCATCTGGTGGAACACAAGCTGGCGGCCTGCGTGAATATCGTTCCGCATGTCGAATCCTTTTATCGCTGGCAGGACAAAGTGGAGTCTTCGCGGGAGTGGCTGTTGCTGATCAAGACCACCGCCGAGGGATTTGTTGCGGTGCGCGATGCCATTCTCGAATTGCATTCCTATGAACTTCCCGAGTGCGTCGCGATTGCCGTGGATGATGGGAGCCCGGAGTATCTGGAGTGGGTGGCGGATTCGGTGAGGACGGGCGAGGAGTGAGCATTTAGTTGTCATCCTGAGCGGAGTGGTGAAATGCGCATCGCGCATTTCACCACGGAGTCGAAGGACCCCATAGCAGCGGAAACTGTCACGAGCCCGTCAGGGAGTTCTCAAGTTGCACCCGCATTCTTGGCGGCACACTCCACATCATGTGCAGGGAGAATTCCCTGACGAGCCTTTGCTTGCTCAGGGATTAGAGGGGTCCTTCGACTACGCGAGCCGATTCGCATTCGCGAATCGGCTCGCTTCGCTCAGGATGACAAGTTGACATGACTGCGATGGTTTTACGTCGAAACTACTGCACGGGCTGCAGTTGGGTGGAAAGCTGGTTGACGGCAGTTACGTCGTAGAAGCCGGTTAGGTCGGCGTGGCCGGCGAGGGTTTCGCGCTCTTTGCCATCGACCAGAATCTTTACTTTTAGAACGCCGGGGATATTGGCCGAGAGGGTGTGGATGAGCGAGGTGATGGTGAGATCTTCCACCAGGACGCCGGAGCGGTGGCCGTCGGCGAAGGCGGAGTTGAGATCGATGACCGCGACTCCGGGGTCGACCAGAAAAACGCTGCGGACGTCAGCGCCGGGAGCAAGCGCGTGCGGGGAGGTTTTGTCGAGATAGATGGTGAGCAGGGCGCTGAGCAATTCTTCGGCGCGCTGCTGGCGACCGCTGGGCAGGGGAATCTGCGCGGAGCGCGGGCGCAGGGAGCCGTCTTCGTCGAAGGCGACGAACAGCGTGGCCCGCTCGGTGGGGCCGGAAAAAGCGGGAACCAGCGCGCGGGTGTCGGTGGCGGGTTGTCCGGGGATGGCGGCGACTCGACCGCGCATGTGCCAGGCGTAGATGCTCATGCCGAGGACGGCTACGAGCAGCACCGAAACGCCGATGAGCAGATGGCGGGGGATCATCGAGGCGCTCCCAGCCGGTCGTGGTCGGCGGCGATAGCGGTGGCTACGGCGCTGGTGACGAGTTGCTGGTAGTCGGGCGCGGTGAGTTGCATCAGGTCGGAACCTTGCGGAGCGACCTCAACTGCGAGGGCGGCGGTGGTCACGTTATTCAGCGGACGCAGAGGCGCGGTCAGGGCGCGCACGGGAATCTGGCGTTTCTGGAATTCGTTGGCGATGTCGGCGGCCGCGCTTTGGCTCAGCGTGAGAAATGACTGCTGCGACGTGGGCCAGGAATGGAATGGTCCGCGATCGTCGCCACCGTAGGGCATCAGCGCGGTGTAGACGCGAACTCCGTGGCCGCTGGCCGTGGCGTGCAGCGCTATGTAGACAGCGACGCGATTGGTGTTGGTGAGGTAGGCGCGCTGATCGAGGCTGAGAGTGGCGTCAGAATCGCGGAGATCGAGAACGGTGATGCCGCGGCTCTCCAGTTCCTGGCGGAGGCTGCGGGCTAGCGCGACCGTGACGTCTTTTTCAAAAAGCGTGGGGGTGAGCGTTTCGCCACGGTCGTCGCCGCCGTGGCTGGCGTCGATCACGGCAAAATACCGGTGCGAGATTGGTGACGGCCCTGCCGGCACTGCAATGCCGGCGGGCGCTGCAGGAGTGGGAGGAGCGACTACCGTCTGCGCGGTCGCGGGAGACGTAGGCGAAATGGTGGCGGTGCGTCCGTCGGCGCTGAAACTGGCAATTAACGGAACCGGGGAGCTGACGGTAATGGCCGCGCCGCCGTTGGTTTCGGCGTAGGTGGCGGAGGGGATCACCTTGCTTCCGAACGTGAGCGTGGGCAGCGCCGGCGCCACCAGAGGCTCGCGGCTGAACGTCATGCGCAACGCGCCCGGCTCGGTGGAAACCGAGGGGTTCACCGGCGTGGTGAAGTGGAACACCAGCTTGGGAGGATTATCGCCTGCCAGCGACGCGGTGAAATGCGTGGCAATGCTGCCGATAAAAAGCCGGTCGGAATCTTCATGCACGGTGACCGGGCCGCCGAGGAAGCGGGGCAACAAAGAGGCGAGCGAAGAGACTGGGACGAGCCCGCGGTCGTTTTCAAGCAGGAAGCGGGCGGGCAGTTCGGCATCGTGACCCTGAACGCGGATTCGGGTTTTGCCGACGAAGAAGTCTCCCTCGACGCGGTTGTTGTAACGCAGACGCCAGCGCTGGCCGTCGAATTTTGCGCTGACCTTCCCGAGGGGTTCGAGGACTTCGAGCAGACCGACGTAGTCGCGGCGGTCGCGCTGCACCACCGGCAAGGAATAGTTGGCGGCGGTGGAATAGACGGAGAGATGCTTGTCGGGAGCGGCGGCGAGGAGAAGAATCGCGGCGAGCAGGATTGGGCAGCAGATCAGGAGAGTTCGTACAGGTGACCGAAAAATTCTTTGCGGGCGCAGAATGCGACCGCAGGGGCTGAAGTCCGCGCCGATCGCCTGGAGCTTACGCGGCGCTGAAGCGCCGCTCTTCCTCGGTACTATATGCAGCACGATTGTTCGCAGTCGTGAATTTTTCGGCGGCCCGCCAGCGAGAAGGGAGCGGCGAATCCCGCCGGCGAGTCGCTGTAGCCTGAGCCGGCGCGAAATATTCTTCCAGCGCAGGTTAATCGAGCGCAAATTATTCCAGCGCATAGATGGTCAGTCCGCTCAAGAGCTTGGGATAGAAGTCTGTGGATTTTTGTGGCATGACTTCGCCGGCGAAGGCCAGGTCGCGCACCTGCTGCACGAGACAGGGGTTCATGAGGAAAGCGATGTCAGCTTTGCCGCTGCGAACCTGGCCCAGGGCTTCATCGGCGTCGCGCACGTAGGAGAGGTTGCGCTGCTCGCGAATCGATTCTTCGGAAAGCTTCAGGACTCCTTCTAACAGGCATTTGTGGAGTTGCACCACATCGAGTTGCTGCTGGCGCGGAGACAGGCCAGCGAGCATGGACTTCGCCGCGTCCGAGCGCAGCTTGCCGATGAGAAACGCCCGATTTGCGGTGACTGCCAGCAGAGTAGTCCCAGATTTTCCCTTGTCGCGAAGAAGGGCGGCGGCACGCGGGCCATCGAGGGATGGGTCGATTTCTTCCACTTCGAACAATTTACGGCTGAAATTTTTAAAATCTTCGGCCGAGAACGACGGCAGTCCACGCACGACCCGGTGTGTGGGCAGGACAACCAGTCCCGGGCTGTTCAGGTTGACGAACGTCATCATCAGGAACTCATAGGGAGCGTCTGGTCCGGCGGAGGCTTCTTCAGCGCGGCGCTCGTCGCGGTAGGCCAGTGCGGTTTCGTAGCGGTGGTGGCCGTCGGCGATGATCAGCTTTTTGTCGTGCATGAGTTTCTGGACGGAAGCGATCAGGGCGGGATCGGAAACCTGCCAGACGCGGTTGACGACCTGGTATTCGTCCGTGAGCTCGATCACGGGGGTCGATTGGGCCCCGGCGGCGAGCGCCGCATCGATCTCGCCGGAGTCTTCGTAGAGCATGAAGATCTGGCCGAAATGCGCGCGAGTGGCGCGGAGCAGGTCGAGGCGGTCGGCTTTGGGCTTGGCCAGAGTCTGTTCGTGGCGGAAAACGACCCTGGCGGAATAGTCCTCCACGCGGCCGAGGGCGATGAATCCGCGGCGCTCGTGCGCGGGACTCTGGGCGGCGATTTCGCCGGGGGCGGTGAAATGCTGGGAATAGACGTAGACCGAGGGGGCGGAGTCTTGCTGCAGGACGCCCTGGGCACGCCAGGCGCGGAAATCGGCCGCGGCCCGGGTATATACCGTATTTGCTGGATTGTCACCGACTTCCCGCCGGCCGAGAATAATGCGAACCAGGTTGTAGGGGCTGGCGGCGTAATAGCGGTCCTGCATGCTGGGGCTGATCTTGTCGTAGGGCTGGGTGACGGCTTGATCCACGGAAACCTGTTGGGGATCGTAACGGAGCGCGCGAAAAGGAATAATTTGGGCCATAGGAAACCCTTGATTGTAGCAAGGTTGGACGGTGGGCGTGCCTTTCTGGCAGCGCCGTAGTTTGAAACTGAGCACTACCTAAAACCTGCGATGGTGTTAGGGCGTGCGATCCCCACTTCTCGCAAAGGACGCGAGAAATGGGGCACCCAGATCAAACCTGAGCCCCATGTTACGACCGAAACTGGGCGGGACCGAACTGGGATTAGCAACTTGGGGATGTCTCCAAATTTTGACAAAAAGCCTGCTGCGCCCGAAGGAAGCTGTGATAATATCCGCCGCAATGAGGTATTTATGGCCCGCCTGAATGATTGGCGCCGGTCATCTCGCCCTGGGACCCTAGTTCGAGCGGTTGCCTGCCTTTGCGGTCAAGGCTTTGACGTGTCTGATCTCGGCCATCCAATTTGCCATCGAATCTGGGATCCAACCGCCACTGTGCATCGGCGGCCGATCTTTTCTTCTGTGCCTCCGGTGGCGCTGGCGGTTTTGTTGACTGCCTTCTGCGCCATGGTTTCTCCGGCGCTTGCTCAGACTGACGTTAACGACGCGCATGTGACGCCGCGAGAGGTGGAAAAGCCGAAAGAAGTTCCCACCGAAGTTGCCAAGAAAGAAGTCGTCACCGGTGGACTGAGCGCGCACGTGCGTCCGCTCAAAGTGGATGTGGACCTGGTGCTGGTTCCAGTGACCATCACTGATCCGCTGAACCGGCTCGTGACTGGACTGGATAAAGAAAATTTCCAGCTGTTCGAAGGCAATTCACCGCAGGACATCAAGACATTCTCCAGCGAGGACGCCCCGGTTTCGCTGGGGGTGATTTTCGATTCCAGCGGAAGCATGAGCAGCAAGATGGAGCAGGCCAAGGATGCGGTGGTGGAATTTTTCAAGACCGCCAACCCGCAGGATGAATTTTTCATGATCACCTTCTCGGATGAACCGGAGGAGGTGAGCGACTTTACCTCGTCGGTGAATGAGATTCAGGACAAGTTGGTCTACGCTGTGCCTCGCAAGCGGACCGCGCTGCTGGATGCCATCTATATGGGCATCAGCAAAATGCGGCAGGCCAAGTATCCGAAGAAGGCGCTGCTCATCATCTCTGACGGCGGCGATAACCACAGCCGCTATACGGAAAACGAAATCAAGGCGCTGGTGAAGGAAGCTGACGTGATGATCTACGCGATCGGCATTTATGATCGCTACTTCGCGTCGCAGGAAGAACGGCTGGGTCCGGCGTTGCTGAGTGAGATCACGGAACTGACCGGGGGGCGGGCGTTTACCATCGACAATCCCAACGATCTGGCCGACGTGGCTACGAAAATTGGCATCGAGCTCCGCAATCAATATGTGCTGGGATACCATCCCGCCAAAATAGTGCGGGACGGCAAATGGCGTAAGATAAAAGTGAAGCTGCTACCGCCGAAAGGACTGCCGCCTCTACGGGTGTATGCCAGGATGGGATACTACGCTCCGGTTGAGTAAGTACGTTGCCGGAGTCTTTCTTCTTTTCATAATTGCGATCAGCGCCGCAGCCCAGACGGGAACGCCTGCGCAGGCGGCATCGCCCGAGACTGGGAGCAAGCCGCAAAATCAGCTCGAAAACAGGCCCGAGAAGCCTGCCGACACGCAAACCAGCGCCGCGCCGGCGACTGCGCCGGACAATTCCCAGAAACCTCCCTCCCAAACTTCTTCCCAAGACGAAGGGGCCTTGATCATTCGCGAGGACGTGGACGAAGTTCTGCTTCACGCCACGGTAATCGACAGCCGGCAGCGCATTGTCACCGATCTGGACAAGAGCGCCTTTTCCGTTTTCGAAGACGGAAAGCCGCAGACCATCATCTCATTCCGCCACGAAGACGTTCCTGTGGCGATGGCGATCGTGATCGATAATTCGGGTTCGATGCGCGAGAAACGCAACCAGGTAAATCAGGCCGCGCTGAATCTGGTGCGCTCGAGTAATCCGAAGGACCAGGTCTGCATCGTGAATTTCAACGATGAATACTATCTCGATCAGGATTTCACCAACGACCTGCTACTGCTGAAAGAAGCGCTGGAAAAAATTAATGCGAGCGGAGGAACCGCGCTATATGAGGCCGTGGTGGCCTCGGCTGATCATTTGAGAAGAAACGCACGACTGGAGAAGAAAGTGCTGTTTGTGGTGACCGATGGAGAAGACAATGCCAGCCTCGAGACTCTGGAGCAGGCGGTGAAACAGTTGCAGGGAGAAAATGGGCCCGCGGTCTATGCTATTGGAATTCTGGGCGAGGAAGAGCATCCCAAACGCGCCCGGCGAGCTCTGGAAATTATCGCCGATCGCACCGGCGGCCTCGCTTTTTTTCCCAAGACGCTCGATGAAGTGAACGAGATCAGCAGCACCGTGGCGCGCGATATCCGCAACCAGTACACCATCGGCTACAAGCCGACGAATCCCAGGGGCGCCGGCGGTTTTCGCGCGGTGCGCGTCGAGGCCAAGGCAAAAAGCCACGGCAAGATGACCGTCCGCACCAAGAGCGGGTACTATGCGGGCCCGCAGGGAATAGAAACTCTGCATCGAGCAAACTGAGTACGGGAATCGAACGACCGATATGATCTGCGAAAAACAAATTCGCAACGGCCGCTCGAGGCTATCTCATGAATCCCGTGCAAGTGGCCACGAGCGAATCCTCAGAAGCTGAAGCCTGAATTCACGGCGATTGGGCGGCACGGCTGAAGCCGTGCCCTTCCCAAAACCATTTATGAAATGACAACTCAGCGCCGGGGGTCAAACGGGACGCTGACCTCGAGCGTGGACCGCGATCGGCCCACGGCATAAATCCATTGTTTTGCCGCGACGATGGCCGATTCCGCCAGAATCGGGTTACCTCCCAGGAGCGCCACATTCTCGACATTGCCTTTGGGAGCGACGGTCAAAGCCAGGCGGACCGTGCCTCCAATGCCAAGCCTCTGCAGAGTTTCCGGATATTTCGGTTCGACACTTGTGACCAGCTTTCGCTCGGCGGTGTTTCCCGCGGGAATTACGAGCAGAGTCTTCACGCCATTCACGGTGGTGTCGGTATCGCTGCCTACGTACCCGATCGCACCTCGCGTCGCAGCCACATAGGCTACAACTTCGGCATCGGAGCCCAGCACTTTCGGCATCGATCCTCTGCCAGTAAACACCAGAGCGCGGTAATAGGTCTGCAAATCCTCCTCGGTTCTACCCACGTACTCCTGCAGGAAGGCCTTGTGGACCGGCCCATCCTTCTCGATGACTGGCTCGACGCGGGTCCCGCTGCCGAGCGAACCGCTCTCTTCCAGGAATATTCGCTGGAGTTCCCAGGTGGAGATCATGTCTGCTTTCACACTTGTATTGGCAATTACTTTGACGTCGGTTGCGAACGCGCTCGTGCCAAGGCACTTCAGCAGTCCGGCGGCAAGCAGGAGTGCTCTCAGCCATCGCACTGCGTTCTCCTTCACCGGCGCGCCTCCTGTGCTCAAAAGTTAAGGCTGGTCTTAACAACCAAAGCGTTCGTGTTGGGCTTAAAACCATTCGGGTTCTGCTGGGGATAAAAGCCATCCGGATAGAGGCTGTCCCCGTAGCCGTCCATGAAGTGGCCTTCCACTTTCACGTTCCAGAATCGATTCAGGTCGACGCGCCCGGTTACGACTTTGTCGTAAATGTGATTGGCCGGAAGGCTGGTATCAGTCTGGGCGGGGAATAGCGCAGCCAGTGGACCTCCTGCTGCTGTGGTGATCACGTACCGCGAGTAATAGGAGCCAATCGTCAAACGCTTGACCACGCGATAAGCTCCCGAGACGTACCAGGCCCGCACATCGTCGGTGGTGTAAAGGATGCCGCCGTTCACAACATCACTGTGGAGAAATCGACGATACTCCGCATCAATTCGCAGTTTCCCGGCGGTGTACTCCCCGTAGAACTGGTTCGCCCAGTCGGCCCTGGAAGTGTCGGAATAAGGAACAAACCCGCCACCCGGGTTGTAAGGGCTGATGAACTTCGCTTTGCCCGAAAGGTCTTGATTGATGCGGGAGGCTCCGATCAACAGACCCTTTAGAGGAGTGTTCCACCGCAGATCGCCGCCGTACTGCAACCCGCCATAGCTTGAGTAGAAGACGTCGTACTGGGAAGCGAGGTAAGCGAAGCCGCTGTAGATGCTGTCGCTGCGATGCCCGACATAGGCCGTATAAGAAAAATCGCCGAGATGGTGCTTGAGCGAGATCGTGCCGTAAATGTCGCCGCCGAGGTGAGCGATGGTGGCGTCCCGGACGTCGGTGGGATATACGCTTTGCGGCAGCAGCGCAAAGGGCCGGAGGAAATCCAGGTCCTGGGTATCGTTATAAAGGCCAAGTGTAGTTTTCACTTTGCCGCCGCGAACTCCGAACCAGCTTTTGAAGCGGTAATCCGCGACCGCCCAATCCAGCGAAGGATGGTACTGCCCCAACTGTCCCAGATTGCGGTCGTAGACTTGCGCTCCCACCAGCAGCTTGTCGGTGAGGTGGCTGGACATGTTCAATCCGAAATCGGTGAAGGCGGCGCTGCCCTGGCTGGTGTTCATGGTCAGCCAGTTGTTGTCGTTGGTGTAAATGAATCCCTGCGACACGAAGCCATGCACTTGAACCGTGCGGCCAAGAACTTTGAATTCCTGCGCCTGCAACATGGTGTGGCTTGCCCAGAGGCAGACAACGACCAGTTCGACGATTCGCCGGTGCATGGGGTCTCCTCGGATGGTTTGCCTACGTAAGTGATCGGACAATCCACTGAAGACTTGAGTACATGGCTTGAAGAAGCATGAGAAAGGGATCACAAAGGGAGGATTGGAGGATAACGAAGGTAATGGTCTGCTCGGTTGACGACGCACCCGTTCCATTGACGATTCCTGACTCCTCCCCGTACCCTGTAACGTGCTCACAAAAAGTTCCGAAACGTCTCGCTTGCGCGTAGCCGACGACATTACCCAGCTGGTTGGCGAAACTCCGATGCTGCAACTCAAGCGCCTGGTGCCCGCGGGATCGGCGGACGTGTTTGCCAAGTTGGAGTATCTGAATCCCGGCGGCAGCGTGAAAGACCGCGCTGCGATCGGGATCATCCAGCGCGCCGAACGGGAAGGAAAGCTCAAACCCGGCGGCACGATCGTTGAAGCGACTGCTGGCAACACAGGGATCGGGCTGGCGCTGATCGGAGTGAACCGCGGGTATAAAGTGAAGCTGTTTGTGCCGGAACTGTTTTCCGAAGAGAAAGTGAAGATCATGCGGGCTCTCGGCGCCGAGGTGACGCGGACGCCGGACGCAGAAGGCATGGCGGGCGCGATCCGCCGTGGCAAAGAGTTAGTTGCGGGCGATCCCAACGCCTTCATGGCGGGACAGTTCGAGAACCTCGCGAATCCCGATTACCACTACGCAACCACCGCCGTGGAAATGTTCGAACAGCTGGATGGAAAAGTGGATGCCGTGGTTTTTGGATGCGGCACCTGCGGAACTTTCAGCGGCATCGCGCGCTATATGAAGGAGCATGTGCCCGGGGTGCGGACCGTCGCGGTTGAAACGCAGGGCTCGATCCTGGCCGGAGGCGAGCCGGGGCCGCACAAAGTGGAAGGCATTGGCGTGAGCTTCATCCCGAAGACGTTTGATGCTTCAGTCTGTGATGAAATCATCATGGTGACGGATGACGATGCCTTCGGAACGGTCAAGAAGCTGGCTGCGATCGAAGGCGTGCTGGCCGGTTCGAGCGGCGGGGCGGCGGTGTTCGCGTCGCTTCAGATCGCGAAGCGGCTGGGAGCGGGAATGCGCGTGGCGACTATCATTCCGGATTCGGCCGAGCGGTATTTATCGAAGAGAATTTTCGAGGGCGGAATTTAGCGGCGCGTTTTCTCGGCGTTCTGTCGTTCACGATCACAAGCAGGAGGTTCTGAATGAAAACGGCGACTCTAGTTCTGGCCGTGCTCACCTCGCTAGCTGCCCACGCACAAGACGCGAAACCTCAAGACTCGAAACCGGTGATACCTACATTCGTCAAAGCGAAATGCGATGGCAAACTATCTTCCGTGTTGTTGTCTTCCTTCAGGGACACGCTGACAACATCCAAGGCGTATCGGTTGGCCGCAACCCTGCACGACGATAGCCCCGGCGGCAAGGTGCTATTCGTCCAGATGAGCTGCGTTGAACGTAATAACACCGTGGCGGTCGCAAGTGCCTACGGCATAGCAAAGTGTGTTGGACCAAACGAATGTCACATGGCCTTAGATGGGTCCTCCATGACTGCGCTCCTGTGCGATCCCGGCGGGGAGACACAGTGCGGCGTAGAGCTTTTCAAAGAGCTGGTTTTCTATGCGAATACTGCGAAACCGATTTTGAAGGTGGATTAGAGTTACGTAGATTTGCGCAACGGGAGGGGGCACGCCTAACCACCCAAGTTTCCCGACCGCCGTTGAACGATCCAAACCAATATGAAAACAAAAAAGCAAGCCGGTTTCGCCACACGCGCCATCCACTCTGGACAGGAGCCGGATCCGTTGACCGGCGCCGTCAGCGTCCCGATTTATCCCACGTCAACTTACGTACAGCAGGGGATCGGCGAAAACAAGGGCTACGAGTATTCGCGAGTCTCCAATCCCACTCGCGATCGCCTCGAGCAAAACCTGGCCGCGCTCGAAGGCGGAGTTGCGGCAAAGGTTTTCGCCAGCGGCATGGCGGCGATCAACGCCATCACTAGCACGCTGAAGTCCGGCGACCACGTAGTCTGCGGACACGATCTTTATGGCGGCGTGCCCCGGCTATTCAACCAGGTGCTGACCAACTTCGGGCTGGAGTTTTCTTACGTCGATACATCGGACGAGAAGAACGTGGAACGGGCGATCCGCAAGAATACAAGGATCGTCTATGCCGAGACGCCGACCAATCCTCTGATGCAGATTAGCGACCTGGCCGCGATCAGCCACATTTGTCACGCGCGGAAGGTACAGCTTGTGGTCGATAACACGTTTCTTTCTCCGTACTTCCAGCAACCGATTGCTTTTGGCGCGGACATGGTCGTCCACTCGACCACGAAGTTTCTGAACGGGCACAGCGACGGGATCGGCGGGGTTGTGGTCTGCACGACAAAAGAGCAGGCCGACAAACTGGCCTTTCTGCAGAAAGCCGCGGGGGCGATTCTGTCTCCGTTTGAATGCTGGCTGGTGTTGCGCGGAGTGAAGACTCTGGCCGCGCGCATGGAAATTCACGATCGCAACGGCCGCATCGTCGCGGACTTTCTTTCGAAACACAAGAAAGTGAAGCAAGTGCTTTATCCCGGACTGCCCGATCATCCGCAGCACGCGTTGGCCAAGCGGCAGATGAGCGGCTTCGGGTCGATGATCACGTTTGAAACCGGCTCCCTGAAAAATGCAAACAAAATGCTCAAGGCGGTGCGCCTGTGCTCGCTCGCCGAATCGCTGGGCGGAGTGGAGACCTTAATCTCCCATCCCGCAACCATGACGCACGCAGCGCTGGGTGAAAAGGGACGCAAAGCCATCGGGCTTACAGACGGCCTGGTCCGCATCTCGGTGGGCATCGAGGATATTCAGGACATTCTCGACGATCTCGATCAAGCCCTGGCCGCGATCTGAGACTTTATGTGGGAACAGCCGCCTCGGCTGTTCGTCGAGCGCAGCTCGACGATTTTGTTTGTGTGGAGCGGGCACTCTTGCCGCTTGCCGGCAGCACCGAAGCCCCCAGCGGGCAAGAGTGCCCGCTCCACACAACATAACTCGTTTACAATCGCCGCATGTTCTTTCGCTCGGATAATCGCTCGCCTGACCAGCTTCGTCCCGTCGTCATTACTCCTGACTTTATTTCCACGGCTGAAGGCTCCGTGCTGATCGAGGTCGGCAACACCCGGGTCATCTGCACCGCTTCGATCGAAGAAACGGTCCCGGCATTCATGCGCAACTCCGGCAAGGGATGGATTTCCAGCGAGTACGCCATGCTTCCCCGCTCCACGCTGACGCGCACGCCACGGGAAGTCAGTAAGGGCCGGCAGAGCGGACGGACGCACGAAATCCAGCGCCTGATCGGACGCTCGTTGCGCGCGGTGACCGATCTCACGCGTCTCGGCGAGCGCACCATCTGGATCGACTGCGACGTGATCCAGGCCGACGGCGGTACGCGCACCGCCTCGATCACCGGCGCATTTGTGGCCTTGGGCCTCGCGCTGGAAAAACTGGTGGATGCAGGAACGCTGACCTCCGTTCCGTTGAAAGATTTTGTCGCCGCGGTCAGCGTGGGAATGGTGGATGGAGAAATCCTGCTCGATCTGTGCTACGAAGAAGACTCGCGCGCCGACGTGGATATGAACTTCGTCATGACGGCCGGCCACAAACTGGTCGAGGTGCAAGCCACGGCCGAGCACCAGGTCTTCGATGACCAGCAACTCGCCAAGATGATCGTCTTCGCCAAGCAAGGCGTGCAATCGCTGATCGCGAAGCAGCAAGCCGTGCTGAAAACTCTGACCCTGCGGCAGTAGCCCGGACTGGTTAGAAGACGGCCGCCCCGGCTGTCCGCCGGGGGCAGTCCGCCGTTTCAGTTGGGCAATGTCTTATTTCTGCTCTGGCTTTTCTTCTGCGGCCTTCTTCTGCTCCTCTGCAGTCCACGGAGGTACAATCCCGTTTTCGCGGGCATAGGCCACGGCCTGTCCAAGGTGTTCATGGGCATCGGCAACCAGGATGTAGACCACATCTCCCGCATTGGCCTGCGGGCCCAGTTTCGGCAGCAGTTTCGCGAAATCCGCATTGCTCATGCCTTGGATCGCGGTCTGGGCAAATCCCCAGGATTTATTCAACTCCTGGACGATCTGGACCCGGTCCGTCGTGGATTTTTCAAACGTCTTTCCGTTGAACCCAGCCGGCTTCTCGGCTCCCATCATCGCAAGGATTCCGTAGCGCTCCCCGGCGACATGCAGAAACACCTCGGCAAACGAGCGCGACTCCGGCGAGGGACGCCACGTCAGTTTGTCAGCCGGAAGCGCATTGGCTAGATTTACAAATTTTTCCTGAACAGCTTCCAGGTCAAGCAGCGCCTGAGCCTTCATGTCATAACTAGGAGCGGACTTGTCATTCGCATCGGCCGCCCTTGCAGCGGTTGCACCCGTAACCAAAACGATTGAAAGCAGCAAATAACGCAGAAACATTGTCTTCATGTAGCCTCCACAGTACGACGGTCGCTTGTTAGACGAAAGACTCCGGCAATAGTTCGCACCGCTGGTTACGGTTTTCGGCGCACCCGACGACAGAAGTCAGCTTGTGGTCCCCGGTCGACGCGATGGCTGGATTATCTGCGTCCGCGGTCAGGAATGCATGGAAGTCCGACACGCGTTCCGTCTGTTCCTACGCGATCCACACCGTCTTTGCGTTCATAAACTCGCGGATGCCTACCGCTCCCAGTTCGCGTCCGTGGCCGGACTGCTTGACGCCGCCGAACGGAATGCGCGTGTCGGAGGCGACCATCTTGTTAATGAAAACCATCCCCGCATCCAGTTCGTTGATGAAGCGCTCGCGCTCTTGGTCATCGTTGGTCCAGGCGCTGGCGCCCAGTCCGAAGCGAACATCGTTGGCGATGCGGATCGCCTCGTCCTGATCTTTCGCGCGAAAGATCGACGCCACCGGGCCAAAGAATTCCTCGCCGTACGCCGGCGAATCTTTGGGAATGTCAGTCAACACCGTGGGCGCGTAATAATTTCCCGGCCGTTTCAGTGGATGGCCGCCGGTCAGCACCTTTGCTCCCGCATGCACCGTCTTCTGCACGTCGGCATCGAGTGTGGTCACCGCATCGGGCGTGGCCAGCGGACCGAGCTCCGTTTTCTCGTCGAAGGGATCGCCCACCCGCAAGCTCTGCATGCGGGCGACGAACTTGCGTTCAAATTCGTCGGCAATCGGAGCCGCGACAATAAACCGTTTCGCGGCGATGCACGATTGCCCATTGTTGATCACGCGGGCCTCTACGGCGGTGGCGACGGCCGCGTCTAAATCGGCGCTGGGCATTACGATGAACGGGTCGCTGCCGCCGAGTTCCAGCACAACTTTCTTGATGCGTTTCGCGGCTCCGATTCCTACCTGAATCCCGGCCTGCTCGCTTCCCGTGAGCGTAGCCGCGACCACCCGCGGATCATTCAACAGCGCATCGACTTGCCCCGACCCGATGAGCAGTGTCTGGAACGCACCTGCCGGGAAGCCGGCAGCGTTGAACAGCTTCTCGATCTCAATCGCGCATTGCGGCACGTTCGAGGCATGTTTCAGCAGACCAACATTGCCCGCCATCAGCGCGGGCGCAGCGAACCGGATCACTTGCCAGAAGGGAAAATTCCACGGCATCACGGCCAGAATCGGACCAATCGGGAGATAGCGCACGAAACTTTTCTTGGCGCCGGTTTCGATCACTTCATCGGCCAAAAGCTTTTCCGCGTGTTCCGCGTAGTAGCGGCAGGCGGTGGCGCACTTGACCGCCTCGGCGATCGCGGCCTTAAGAGGCTTTCCCATTTCCAAAGTCATCAAGCGGCCGAAGCGTTCGCGATCGCGCTCCAGTATCTCCGCTGCCTTCATCATGCGCTTGGCACGTTCCGCGAACGGAGTTTGGCGCCCGGCGCGAAAGGCCGAAACTGCGAGTTGCAGCTTGCTTTCGATCTGCGCCGCGGTGAGCGGCTGAAAGGTTTGCACAACTTCGCCCGTGGCGGGGTTAATAGTGGCAATGGCCATGACTGCAGTTCCCTTCTGTCATTGGTTGGAGCAGTTCGCCGGAACCGGCTCGCTCTATCCTCTGCTTTTGCGACTCGCGTTGGAATTACAGCGGTCATACCACTATACCATCCTGAGGTGCACCCCTCGCAGTGACAACAAAAACCGATTCCATCGGTCTGTCTTGTTTCCAATTCCCGGGATGTATATACTTTATGTATATACACCAAGAAGGGCGAGAGCGATGGGTACAGCAAAAGTTTTCCGGTCGGGTAACAGCCAGGCGGTGCGACTACCAAAGCAATTTCGCTTCAAGGGCAAGGAGGTCGAAATATTCCGCCGCGGCAATGAAGTTGTTCTGCGCGAAAAGTCCGGCAATCTGGCACACGCGTTTGACCTGATCATCGGCTTGCCTGACGACCTAGAGCTACCCGACCGTAAGAACGATCTCCCCCAGGAACGCGAGGGCCTGTAGATGGACACACGCTACCTGCTCGACGCGAACATCGTGATCTATATTCGTCAGAAGCGGCCGGAGGGGGTGCTCCGCCGCTTCGCTCGGCTTCGGCCCGGCGAGGCTGCCATTTCGGTCATCGCCTACGGCGAACTTTTGTACGGTGCGATGAAGAGTTCGCAGCGCGAGTCCGCTCTGGAGCGATTACGGGAGTTGAGTGAAGCGCTTCCAGCCCTTCCCTTGCCCGACAGGGCAGCTGAAACTTACGGCTTCGTCCGCGCCGAGTTGGAAAGTAGGGGCGAAATGATCGGAAACAACGACCTCTGGATCGCTGCCCATGCCATGGCTGAGGGATTGACCTTAATCACCAACAATGAAAGAGAATTTCGCCGCGTGCGTGGACTGAAGGTGCAGAACTGGGCTGCGTAGAGTGCCGACGAACTCTCAAGCCAATCCCGATTCGCCGAACGGGTCCGGACGCCGATTTTGCGCCCGCGTAGTTTACAATTGATGGTTCCAAGCATTCATCTTAATCAGCACTGATTGGAGGATTCCAATGAAGCTAACCCCTGGCAAACTTGCCGGCCTCAAGAGAGTTTCGAATGAACGCGGCGTTATTGCGGCCGCAGCCATGGACCAGCGCGGTTCTCTGCAAAAATCGCTGGCCAAGGAAAAAGGCGGCGAAGTCTCGGACGCCATGATGGAGGAATTCAAAACACTGGTTACCGAAGTTCTCACCCCGCACGCCACGGCCATCTTGCTCGACCCGGAGTGGGGGCTGCCCGCTTCCAAGCATCGCGCCAAGAATGCCGGGCTGCTGCTGGCTTACGAAAAAACCGGATATGACAAGACCGGTCCGGGCCGACTACCCGATCTGCTGGACGTTTGGTCGGCGCGCCGCCTGAAAGAAGCCGGGGCAGATTGCGTCAAGATTCTGCTCTACTACACGCCCGACGATCCCAGGCACGTCAACGAAACCAAGCATGCCTGGGTGGAGCGTATCGGCGACGAATGCCGCGCCAACGACATTCCATTTTTCCTGGAATTCGTGGGCTACGACGAGGGACTGGACGAAAAAGGCCTGGACTATGCCAAGAAGAAGCCGCACATCGTCACCGAGAGCATGCGCGAATTCAGCAAAGAGCGCTACGGTGTGGACGTTCTCAAGGTGGAAGTGCCGGTGAACATGAAGTTTGTCGAAGGCGTGCACTGCTTCGCCGGAACCAAAGCCTACACGAAGCAAGAAGCCATCGACCTGTTCCACAAAGCCGCCAACGTTGCCACCAAGCCGTTTATTTATCTTTCGGCCGGAGTGAGCAATGCCGAGTTCAGCGAGACGCTTGAGCTCGCGGGAGAGTCGGGTGTGAAGTTCAACGGCGTGCTCTGCGGCCGGGCCACTTGGAAAGAAGGCATCCCGGTGTACGCCAAGCAAGGCGCGGCGGCATTCCGCAAGTGGCTGGAGACCGAAGGTGTCAAGAACATCAACAACGTGAACAGCAAGCTGAAGGCGGCAACGTCGTGGTACTCCATCTACGGCGTGGAGTTAGTGCACGCCTAGGTCGCCGAAACAACAAAGATTGTCCGGGCGCGGGTGCTTCAGCCTGCGCCTTTTTTATTCGGCGCTGGCGTAGTATCCGGTCTTTGCGCGAACGCGAAGGAATGCCAGCCGCTTCGGCAGCTTCAGCTTGACGCTGATCTTGTGCCACTTGCCATCGTGGGGGGCGTGCTCGGGATGATAGGCGAGCACGTATTGTGTCCGGAGTTCGACCCCAATGCGATGCGCGACCTTCGGCATCTCCCGCGGATCTTCCAGCACAAAGGCGCGCCCGCCCGTGGTTTCCGCCACGCTGGCCAGCAGGGCTGGGCCTAGCATTTCTTCCGTGGTGGGCACATAGCGGTCAAAGGTGCCAATGGCGTAGACCATCACATCGGATTCCTTCACCGCCGCTTTCACTTCCCGTTCGCCGTAGCGGCTGTGGTTGTCGCCTCCATCGGAAACAATCAGCAGGGCTTTCTTGGCATACTTGGCGTGCCGCATCTTGCCGATCCCCATATAAATGGCGTCGAGCAGCGAAGTCTGTCCCTTCGGGTGTTCGAACAGCAGTTCCCTCTGCAAATCTTCGGGCACGCTGGTGAAGTCGCTGGCCAGATGCGGTTCATCGGAGAACGTGATCATGAAGAATTCGTCCCCGGGGTTGGAGGCCTCGCAAAACTGGTTCACAGCCTCCTGCACGCGATCCATTTTGTTCTTCATGCTGCCGCTGGCGTCGACCAGAATACCGACCGAAATGGGAGCGTCTTCGCTCGAGAAGTGCCTGATGGGCAAAGACTTCTTACCTTCGAACACCTGAAAATTCTCCTGGTCGAGTCCGGTCACGAGCCGCTGCATCCCGTCGGTCACGCTTACCGGAACTAGGACCAAGTCCACGTTCGTCCGGATACGCGGGGCCCGCGCAGTGAGCGCCAGATCCGGCGAGTAGTCCGCATTCGCCACGGCCACAGTCGCCGCGCGCGGTGCGATGTGGACCTCGTCAAGGCTGCTTTGCGCTGCTGCCTGGCTGACTGCCGCGATTACGGTGCAAGCGAGCGCTGCGCAGAAAAACGAGAGATGATCTTTCCGGAGGGAAACTGCGTTTATTGAAGCGGCCATCGCTCTTACCGTCCTGATTTCTAATCGGCAAAATTGCGACGTACCTTAGTTGCTTTTTCGCCTGCGTCGGTTGTAAGGCAGGCAGCTCGCGCAGGCAATTAATGTTTGACCAGAAGTCAAACCTAAGTAACAACTGGCACTCTTCGCAAACACTGCAGCGTCCGCAATCCGCACGGAAGAACTGCGTTGCACATCTGCAGCCGGCTGAGGTTAGAATTCCATGAGACGATCGAAACTTCGCCCATCGAAAACTTCGACCATCGACGCTTCGACCATCGACACACCAGGTCGCTGACTCCCATGAATGGTTCAACGCCCGCTCCCACGCCTGCTTCGCGCCCCTCCTCCACTACCCCTTCGCCGCAAACCGCTCTCATCACCGGCGCTTCGGGAGGCATCGGATACGAACTGGCCAAGCTGTTCGCAAAAGATCGTTACAACTTGGTTCTGGTCGCGCGCAGCGGCGAGAAACTCAACCAGCTCGCCAAAGAACTGCAAACCCAACATGGAATTCGGGTTACGGTCGCCCCAATCGACCTCGCGGAGCCCGCCGCGCCTAAGTTTCTTTTTGATCAGTTACGGCGCGAGCGCGTCGACGTGGACATTCTGGTCAACAACGCAGGCTTCGGCGTTTTTGGCGATTTCTCGCAGATGCCGGAAGCCGAAATCCTGGACCAGATCCAGCTCAACATCACGGCGCTTACGCGCCTGACCAAGCTGTTCCTCGCGCCTATGATCGAGCGCGGCTCGGGGCGCATCATGAATGTGGCATCTACAGCAGCGTTTCAACCGGGGCCGCTGATGGCGGTTTACTATGCGAGCAAGGCCTACGTCCTGTCGTTCTCCGAGGCGCTGGCGAACGAACTTCGGCGGTCGGGGATTACGGTTTGCTGCTTCTGTCCGGGCGCGACCAATACGGGGTTCGCCAAGCGCGCTGGACTCGAAGGCTCACGTCTGTTCAAGCAGATTGGAGCCTCGAACGTAGAAGCCGTGGCACGCGACGGTTATCGCGGACTGATGGCCGGCCGCACCCTAGTGATCTCAGGGATGCACAACTGGCTGATCGCGGAATCGGTCCGCTTCGCCCCGCGCAAGCTGGTCACGGCCGTCTCGCGCTGGGTTGCCGAAAAGGCGGGGTCGTGAGTTATCGGACCGGAAGCGAACACCTCTGTAGAGATGTTGCTGGCAACGTCTCTACCGTTATTACGGCTCCTTCCGCACATCTGCGGACGGTCGAACGCAAGACGAAGCAATGCTAAGTCTCTACGAAAGCGCACATTGACTAGTACTCCCCGTAGCGTCCCTTCACCGAATCCAGGAGCTTCTGCGAGTCATAGCCAACGCCGTCTTTGAAGACGATTTCGACGTTTTCCACATCGGAAATTTGTTTTGAAGGGTCGCCCTTGATCACGACCAGGTCGGCGTTTTTTCCCGCCGCAATCGAGCCAATCTGTTGGTCTCTGCCCAGATAAACCGCTCCGTTCAGTGTGGCGATCTTGATCGCCTCCAGGGGGGAGAACCCGGCCTCCACCAAGAGTTCGATTTCGCGCTGATCGCCGAATCCAGGGACTACGTCACCCGCGCCGGTGGGATCGGGGCCGGCAAGCAGCAGTCCTCCCGCAGCGACGAAGGCGCGCTCCAGAGCCAGATCGCGTTTCCACAGCAAGGCTCCATCGGTCTTCGGCGCCGGCCGCGATGCCGGCCGTTGCCGCAAGTAGAAGAACGCTTCGCGCGAATCCGGGCTCATCGCATCCAGCGCCTGCTGGCGGACCGGCGGACGCCCATCGCCGGCGTATTCTTCGAATACCGGCAGGGTCGAAGTGATCGCAACATGGTGCTTCACCAGCGTGTCGATCAGGTCTTTCGCCGCCGGGCTGCCCGGCTCCATGTGCTCCAAGGTATATTCGCCCTCACCGTCACTGCAGACATCGGGCTTTTTTCCCGGGTCGAGTTGCGTGTTCACAAAGAATCCGTGTTCCAGATCGTCGATTCCCAACTCGGCGGCCTCTTTGTAGGTGACTGAGCACAGGTGGCCGGTGACTTTGAGGCCACGCTTGTGCGCCGTATCGATTGCGGCCTTCAACTCCGCCCGCGTGATGTTCATGTAGGCCTTGAACGACGTCACTCCGTGATCGGCCCAGTAGTCCACCAGCTGCCGCGCGTCCTCGGGACTGGTGAGGTGAGGCATTTGGATGAAGTAACTCTCCGCGCCCTCGAGATAGGGCCCGGTCACGTCGAGGTGCGGACCCGGGAGCTTGCCCGCGTCGATGTCGTGCTTCAGGTTCAGGTCGGCGTAGGTCTCGACGCTTCCGGTGGTACGCATGGTGGTGACGCCCTCGGCAAGATAGAGCCGCGGCGCGGAGAACGTCATCTGCGGCACCAGCAGTGGGTCATCATGCTTCCACTGGCTGTTCAGATTCGGCCGCGCGATATAAAACAAATGGTTGTGCATGCCCACGATGCCCGGGATTACGGTATATCCGTGAAGATCGAGCACGGCAGTGCCGGGCGATGCCGTGACCTCTGCTCCTTTCGCGATCGAGGCAATCTTGCCAGCTTCGATCACGACGTTCTCATCGTCGACGGCGGGCGCTCCCGTGCCGTCCACCACGCGCACATGCGTGAGCACAACCCTGGCTGCATCCACGCGCACAAACGGCCTCACGGTCTTGGAAAGTTCGGGAGTTTGCGCGGCTGCGCGGAGCAGAAAGAAAAACAGTGCGAGAGTCGCGGCGTTGATGAGTCGCATATATGCCTCCAGAAGGTCGAGACATTCTACCCGACTCGTTTTGGTCTACTCGCCGACATACAGAGGACAGACGGAGCGGAAATCACGGTATTCTGCTTCCGCCAGTTCCCTCGCAGATTTTTGTAACCTTGCCCGCGCCGGTGCCGTATCTGCACATAGAGGGCTAAGAACATGACATTCATGACGGATACACATTCGCGGGCTCCAGAGTCTGGACACAGTTATCGCGGGCTTACGGCAGCAGCATCGCTGGCGGTTGGCACGGCGTTTTTCGCGTTGTGGTTTTGGCTGCTGCCACAATGGCTCGCCTTCAGCGTGGATATGGCAGGTGCGGCGCGCTGGCGCTGGCTGGCGGCAGTCCCGTCGGTGTTGGGGTTTGCCGTTGCCATGCGCTGCGTTTGGGATTTCGGGTGGACGGGCCACGGCACGCCTGCTCCGTTCGCTCCGCCACAACGATTGGTGGTGGTGGGCTTCTACCGCTACGTGCGGAATCCAATGTACGTGGGCTTCGCCGCGGGTTGGATTGGGCTGTGGGTGATTTTCGGGCATCCCAATCCGGTGCTAATGGCTGCAGTGGCAGCAGTTGCGCTCGGCGTAGATCTGTTCGTGGTGTTCTATGAAGAGCCAACTCTGCGCGGAAAATTCGGAGCGGACTATGAAGAATATTGCCGGAACGTGAGGCGCTGGTGGCCACGCCTGCGTGGCTGGAACAAGCCCCAATAGCCCCACGCGCCGTAGTTTCTGTAACCCTTTTCGCTTTGGCACCGTAAGCGTATATAGAAGGGAAGACGATGCCTGCGCTCGAACAGCCGCGCGAACTGCTGCAACGGTTTTCGCTCGGCGAAGTCGATGCGTTTGAGGAGTTGTTCCGGTTGCATCAGGGCGAGGTCTACCGCTGGATCCTCCGCATCGTGCGCGATCCTGCGATTGCCGAAGACCTCACGGTGGAGACTTTCTGGCGCATCCACCGCAGCCACGCGCGCTTCGACCCAGCCCGCAGCTTCGAGGCCTGGGCGCGGCGCATCGCCAGCAATGCGGCTCTCGATCATCTGCGGTCCAAGCCGCGGGAAACCGAGCTGCCGGCCGATCTGCCGCAGGCGCCCCAACCCGACCCCGGCATTTCGCAGGAACTGCGGCAGAAAACGGCGCGGGCCTTCGGCCAGCTTCCGCCGAAGCTGCGGATCGCCGCGACGCTTGCCTTGATTGAAGAGCAGCCTTACAAGGAAATCGCGGATGCGCTGGGCATTTCTACCGGAGCCGTGAAGCTGCGCGTGTTCCGGGCTCTGCGCGTGTTGAGAAAAAACTTGCAGCGACAAGGAGTCGAGCCATGATTCGACAGAACATGACTACGCACGACGAACGCATGGAACATTTGCTGAAGCAATCGCTTCCGCCCACCAGCACTCAACCGCGAGCGACCCTGCAACGCGACCTGTGGCCCGCGATGCTCCGTCGTCTCGACGAAACTTCTGTGGCGCTGCCGTGGTTTGACTGGGCTCTGCTGGCCGCCGTGGTAGTGTGGCTGGCAATTTTTCCCCGGGCGATTCCAGTTTTGCTTTATCACTTGTGATCGGCAGCTGTAATCGGCTCCTGTACTTAGGAGAAATTATGAACACGCATCCTTATCTTCGCGCTTATATGGCAGGTATCTTCCTGCCGAGTTTGCTTCTTCTGGTCGTGCTGGCTGCTTTCGTTGTGTCGCGCCTGATCTTTCAGGTGCCGATTCCGATTGAGCGTGTCATTATTTTTCCCATGGCACTGGTTCCGAATCTGTTTGGACTGTGGAATATGCTTTACGTCTGGCTGCGGTCGCGTCGTCATCTGCCCATCGGCCTGCACGGTGCGTTGTTGCCGGTGATCATGGCGCCGCTCGGTGGAGCGGGCGCGTGCTGGCTCGGATTCCTCGGCATCGGCGCGCACGGCATCACATGGTTTGGGGTCATCACTGTGCCGTATTTTCTTATTGCTCCGTGGTTCCTGACGGCGGTGGCGGTTTACTACCTGGTGTGGAAATACATCGTCGGATTTCTCAATCAGGTCTTGGGAATCGCGTAAAATCCGAGGTCAGAGGTTGAAACGCCAAAGGCCGACACCATGCCTACACTCATCTCGCAGCCCACTCGGATTCAAGCAGCAGGCAACAAACCCAAGCTGATCGACGAATATATCGGCCGCGTCAATTCCAAAACCCAGGCGGCCAGCGTGGCGCACATGCGCAGCCCCCAGGGGTGGGTCGAGCCCGGCCAAACGCCCGAGTTCGACGAATTCACGATTGTGCTGAAGGGCAGGTTGCGCGTCGAGCACCAGCAAGGCGCGCTGGAAGTCGCGGCTGGGCAAGCCGTCATCGTCCATGCCGGCGAGTGGGTGCGCTATTCCACGCCGCAGGAGGATGGCGCGGAATATATCGCAGTGTGCCTGCCGGCGTTCTCCATGGACACGGTGCACCGCGACCCGGAGTAGCGCCGCACAAAAGCCGTGGATCGTTTAGCGTCTGGCTTCATAGCTTCTAACTCCTAATCTTCTGGCTTTCAGCTAAACCCGGTCGGTATTCGATCCAGAGGTGCTTACGTTTGGAATTCCCGAAGTGTGCTTGACGAAAAACTTGCTGTGGCGGATGATCTCGATGCCATGTATTCGCAGCGAAAGGCTTCGTTTATGCGTCGCATGCCATCTATATTTCCGTCGTTGTTGGTAACTCGCTTACGAACGCGGACCCCTGCGTCTTCCTCGACGCGGGCCGCGTGGATCGTCCTGGCATTTCTCTTTCTTTGCGCGAGTTGGGCTGTGTCGTCCGACGCCCCTCACAAGGCGCTGCGCGTTTTTTTTGTGGACGTCGAAGGTGGCCAGGCAACTTTATTTGTGACGCCCGCGGGACAATCGCTGCTGATCGACACTGGCTGGCCTGGAAATGACGGCCGGGACGCAGACCGCATCGTTTCCGCCGCGAAAAAAGCCGGAGTCAGCAAAATTGATTACATAGTAATCACGCATTTTCACACTGACCACGTGGGCGGCTTGCCCCAATTGGCTGCGCGCATTCCAATCGGAACCGTCATCGATCACGGCGACAACCGCGAGAGCACGGACGCTCCAACCGTCCAAGGTTGGCAGGCTTACCAGGAACTGCTGGCAGCGAAGAAGTTCAAACGACTGACCGTTAAACCCGGAGACAAGCTCCCGGTTGCAGGTATGCAGGCGACTGTGGTGAGCGCGGACGGCGCCGTGATTGACCATTCCCTGCCCGGCGCTGGACAGGAGAATGCGGTCTGCAAAAATGCAGAAAAATATCCAACCGATCAAACTGAGAATCTGCGCTCTGTAGGCACGCTGATCACTTTCGGCAAGCTGAGAATTTTGGATCTGGGCGATCTGACCCGCGACAAAGAAATGGAATTGGTGTGCCCGAAGAACAAGCTTGGCCACGTCGACATTTACATTGTGTCGCATCATGGCTGGTCTCAGAGCAGCAGTCCGGCGTTGCTGAACGCGATCGCTCCGCGGGTCGCGATCATGGATAACGGGGCCAAGAAAGGTGGCACGCCTTCCGTGTGGGACATTATCGAGAAGTCGCCTGGGCTTCAGGATTTGTGGCAATTGCATTTTTCCGACGAAGGCGGCGCCGCGCATAACGTGGCTACGGAGTTTATCGCCAACCCCGAGGGCCCGGACGCGGGCAATTATCTGGAATTGACCGCCTGGCCGGATGGCAGCTTCGACGTATTCAATTCTCGAACGGCTAACACCAAACATTATCCAGCCCGGTAGCACCGAACCCTGCAGCGCCCCCAGCTCGCCAGCGGGAAGCTCGTCCCTCCGAGGACGGAACTTCCTCTCTGCATTTTTTCCGGAGTGATCAGCAAAGCTCTGAACAAGCAATGAGGCGATACTGACTGCAACAAACGAAGGTACGGAGACGAGCAATGCAAGAAAACTCTAATGAAAGCGCAAGGAATGACAGGGATACACTGTTCATGCTGGTTCGCGTCATCGAGGGGTGAACGGCGGACAGCGACCGGTTGCTGTTGGTTGCGTCCAGGAGGAGACTTCGATGGTATCGCCTGCGCGTCCTTGCGCCAGTGTTCGTTATGTCTTTGATACGCGAGCGAGCCAGTTTACCGTGCAGGCTTTCGCCGACGGTTTGATTTCGGCATTGGCCCACAGCCCAAAGATCGCGATTCGCGAGTGGACCGGCGAGGTCCAGGTGGCCGCGGGCGCAACGGGAAGCAGCACCCTTAAAGTGCGAGTGAACTCAGCTTCTCTGGAAGTGATGGATGAACTCAAGGAAAGTGAGCGCCATGAGATTCAACGGGTGATGAAGATTGAAGTGCTGGAAACCGATCGCTTCCCGGAGATTGTCTACGAGAGCTCGGAAGTAAGGCTTGAGAAACAGAAGGAAGACCTTCATCGCGCTTCGGTGGTCGGGAAACTGAACCTTCATGGCGTTACCTGCGATCAGAACTTTTTCTCGCAAGTGGCCCTTGGAGTTGACACCGCGCGCGCGTACGGAAACTTCACGCTGCGGCAGAGCGACTACAACATTCGAATCGCGTCGATCGCCGGAGGTACATTAAAACTTCAGGATGAACTGAAGTTTTCTTTTTACGTGGTGGCCCGCAGGCAAGGATAGGAAGCTACCGGAAGCCGCGCCAGCTCGCACAGCTAAGAACTGCTCTTCCATTCGTCGAACATGGATTCGTCGACCAGCACCATCACAGCAGCCGTTTGGAAGCAGAAACCGTTTGCAGCAAATTATCGTCGGCACCTTCGTCTGCCAGGCGTTTTCGTACGACGGCGGTCAACTTGAAGTTCACACCGAATTTCTGGACCAGAGTCGCCATCCTCTTGCTTGTAATCCCGCCCGTGAGTCCGGTTTCGACTTCAACGAGAGTAAACGGCGTTGCTTTGCTCTTTTTGGTTTCCGTTGGCGAGACGGACACCGTTACCTCGGCCGCACGCCAGTTTGCTTCTTCCTTCGAAATCAACCCCTGGGCCAACATCTCCGACAACTGATCCCGGGACAGGATATTTTGTTGTCGTGCTGCTTTCCGAAACCATTTCGCCGCCTGAATCGGGTCCTTCGGAATCCCTAGCCCCTGTTGATACATGCGGCCCAACGCGTACTCGGCCCCGACGTAATTCTGTGCAGCGGATTTATGTAACCACTCAAGGGCAATATTTGGATCCTTTGCAACGCCAGCCCCGGTCATGTATGCCTTGGCCATATCGAATTGGGCAATGGCATCTCCTCCCTCAGCTTTGCGCCGGGTGGCGGGGAGATTCTGATCCTGTGCAGCAACCAACAAAGTAATCGCGCACGCCGCAACCAGCCAAATCAATGGGCCGCGAAAAATCATAGATCGACAAATTATCGATCGACAAATCATAGATCGAGAAGCTTCTCTCACTGGCCGCAGATTCTAAGCAGGGCGTGGGCCGAAGTCAATTGCGACCCGCCCCTCCAGCACCAAAGATAGCATCTCGCTATGCAGAGCTCGAATCGATAAGGACAGAATCGGGGAAGGACCTTGACAGTAGACCGTTTCTGCCTGAGCATTCCTTACTATGCGACTTGGCTGGCCTGCTTAGATTTCAGCTTCCTCGCGGCCTGACGTGATGCCATGAAATACTGCCCTGCCTGTCACAAAACGTATCCCACCGACTACTACGTCTGCCCATCGGATCAGACAGGTCTGCAGAGCGCGCACGAACTTCAGCCCGGCATGATCATTCGCAACAAGTATGAAATTCTTGGCCGGATCGGCATCGGCGGCATGGGCGTGGTCTACCGCGGCCGGCACCTCACCTTCAACGAGCTGTGCGCCATCAAGATTGTCAACGACGCCATTGCCGAAGATAAAAACTTTCTGCAACGCTTCCAGACCGAAGCTGTGGTCACCCGAAAGCTCCGGCACCCGAACGCGGTTCGAGTGGACGACTTCGACTACACCGATGACGGCCGCCCCTTCATTGTCATGGAACTGGTGGTGGGCAAGAACATCGGCGAGATTCTCCATGAGGAAGGACCGTTGCGCGTCCCGCGGGCGGTTCGCGTTGCGACGCAAGCGGCACGGGCGCTGGGGGTAGCGCACAAGCTCGGCATCGTGCATCGCGATATCAAGCCCGGCAACATTATCCTCACCACGGACGAGCAGGGTCAGGAGACCGCCAAGGTCCTCGACTTCGGGATCGCGAAACTGCTTGAAGCCGCTGGGGACGTCAAGCCGGGAATGACGATGACTGGCATGATGGTGGGCACGCCTCTCTACATGTCCCCGGAGCAGTTCATGGGAAAGAAAGCTGGAGACGATATTGACGGCCGGACGGATATTTATTCCCTGGGAGTTGTGCTCTATCAGATGGTAACGGCGCGGTTGCCCTTTGAGGGTGACACCATCTATTCCCTGATGATGCAGCATCTGGAAGGAAACCCGCGCCCTCCGCACGAACTTGTCCCGGAGCTAAACATTCCGGAGTCCCTCTCCCGAGTGATTCTGAAAGCCATCGACAAATCGCGGGACAAACGATTTCAGACGGCGGAAGAGTTTATCGCTGGGCTGAGTCAGGCAGAAAGCGAACAGGGGACGAGCTCGCAAGTGGCGAACGCGATCGTGGATAGCGATCCGGCGCAGAGCGACCTGGCGCGGAACGATCGGGCGCAGAACGACGAGTTGTTAAGAAAGCAGATCACAAATGTCGCCGCCCCCGCGGGCACATCGCAGAGCCGCTCATCCCAGGGCGGTGTCTCGCAGAGCCGGGCGTCGCAAAGTCAAGCTTCGCAGACCACGCCCAGCCCTCCTGAATCTCAACCTTCTCAATCGGCGAATGTGCCCACGCCCGCACCATCGCCGGCCCGACCCTCGGATTCGCCACCTGTGGCCGCATCGTCTATGGCGAGCAACGCAGGGAGCGCACCGGCGGCAGACTCGGTGCTGGTGAAGAGCGCCGCACAGCATGTGCTTCTCCAGCCGAAAAAGTTCCGGGTGGGGCAACTACTGACTCTTGTGGCTCTGGTTCTGGCGGCCGTGCTGGTCGCCGGGGTTGGATACGTAAAATACCAGTCACTTCAGCGCCTAAGAATCGAGAGCGCGGTCAATGAGAAGTTGAATACTTCCCAAAATCTTCGCCAAGCCGCGCTAAGAGTGTTCGTATCCGACTCCCGTGAAGTGTTTCTAGATGGCAACGTGTCGAGCAATGAGGACCTGAACGCGGCGGAGGCGCTGGCCGCTTCCGTTCCCGGCGTCACCGGCGTGACCAATCGAGTCCAGGTGCTCCCGCCCGGGAGTGCAGCAGTAGGTTCGACACCGGTTCCAGCTCCGGTTCCGGCGGGATCCAGCGACTCCCTAATCAGCAAGGGTAATGCATTCCTGGACGCCGGCGATTACGCCGCCGCCATCGATTGTTTCCAGAAAGCGTCAGCCGACCCCAACAACAAAGGAGCAAAAGAGTTGCTGGACCGGGCGCGCCGAGCCCAGAAGACAGAAGAAGAATTACTTAGAAACCGCCGTTAAGGACGTGTGGGGCGGGCACTCTTGCGAGCCTGCTGAGCGAAGTCGAAGGGTGCGCCGAGCCCAGCTCGGCTCTAGCCGGCAGCGCCCATCGCATCACGATCCCTGACTGAACGCCTCTTTCACGACCTGAGCTTCCGTTTGGTCAGCAGCTGCCTGCTGATCCTGCAAGGTCTTCTCGGCGCTGGCATCGGGGGGTGGCGGCGGAACATCCGAAGCAACCGTGGAGGTATCGGGAGCTTTTGGTAAGCCACCCGTTCCCTGCTTGGAAGCGAGATCCTTCATGCCGTTGTCGAGTTGCTCCTGGAAGTGGTTGTGCATCTCCTCCAAATCGTCGACTGCAACGGCCACTTGTTTACCCGGAGCGCAATCCGTCTTCTTGCTGGCGGAAACACTGACGGTCACTTTCCTGTCATCATCGGGAGTATCGGAAATCCGTGTAATCACATCTCCCGAGGTCAATTGGCATTCCTGTCCGTCGCCCACCACCGCCAGATCGGAGGCCACCACGAACGTTCGTCTCGCAGGATCAAGCGCGGGCGGTACTTCTTCACTCGCCTGCGTAGCGCTGGCCTGCGTAGCCTGCTGATCCCCTCCAGAAGGCGCCGGTTTCGCTGCTGCCTGTTCGGCGGCGAGCTGAGCCTTCACTTCCTCCGCGATCGCTGCTTTGACCTCGGGACTCAGGGCCACGGAACCGGAATTGTCCGCGGATGCATCACTGCTCGCACCCGCCTGGGGTTGCGCGGCAGCGTCCGTGGCATTGCCACCGCCACTGCTTGCGGCAGCATTCGCAGCCGCCTGCGCCGCGTAAGCCGCCTGCAGGTTCGCAGCGATCAAATAGTCCGTAAGCCAGAACGCAGCCGAGGGATAGACCGGATAGGGCGCGAAATACGCCCCGTAAAATCCGTACCAGGGCGCTCCACCCCAGCCCCATCCGTAGTAGACCGGCGCTGCCCAAGGATTGTAGGCCCACCCGTAATATCCCGCCCCATAGTAAAACGCAGGATGATAACCGTAATAGCAGCAATAGCCATGATAGGAGTACGACCGGTAAACGCCGGTGTAGGCCCTGCCATTGACGATCGTGGTCCGCGACACGTAACTGCGTCCGCCACGGGTGACATAGGCGCGTTGCACGTAGCCTGAATTCCGGCCAGTAGTTACGATGCGTGCTCCGTTACGCGTGCTCTCGATCCTGCGACTTCCGTTGAGCCCGTGCTCGATGTGCATCCCATTCCGATTGATAGAACGGATCTGCCCGTTCGGGCGGATGCTCGCCGTCCCGCCACCTTTGAGCGACACTTGTCTTCCGGGAGCGGTGTGGCTCCCGGTCCTTGCCATACCGCTGGTTCCACCGGCTTTTGCGCCACCCGTCCGGTTTGCCGCCGAGGGCGTGCCAGTTTTCCCCACAGGGCCTCGAGCATTGGCGTTTCTGCCCGCAGCTCCGGTTCCGGTTCGGCCGGCCGTTCCGGGCCTGGCTCCTCCTGCAGTCGTGCCCGGCCTTGCGGTCCCCGGTCTGGCGCCGTTAGTGGAGGAGTGAGTCGCGGTCGAGGGCCGGCTGGTCGAAGGTCGCGCAGCCGGGGCTTTCGCTTTAGGCGCGCTTACTTTCGGGGCGGGCGCGCTCGCCTTGTGTTGAGCTACGGCCACTCCTGCAGCCAGGCTTGCGAGCAACAGCACAAGCACGAACGAATTCCTGAGAAAGTTTTCACTCTTCGACACAAAATTCATCGCGAACTCCTAACGATCAAATCCAATTGTGACTTCCGCAAGCGAAGCGTTTCAGCGCGCGAGCAATTCGCATGAGCAACTTTAGATTGTCAGGACACCTGGTCTCAATCGCGGCCGACGGCGCCTTATACCTTGGGGGGGTGACGGTCGAACTCCGCGATCGGTCGGCTCGGTACTGGCTTAACCTCTGGGGACCACACCGACGACTGTTGGGAGCAATTCTGATACCGACGACCGGGCAAGTCAAGACAAATTCCAGCGCGGTAGTAGAGCCGTTCCCCTGAGTAGGGCTTGCCATCCTAAGCGAAGCGAAAGCCTGCCCCGAGCGCAGTCGAAGGGAACTTGTGCAACTTGCCGGCGGCGCCCCCTCGCTGTGCATTCTTCGCGATTCCCTGACGAGTGCGCGGTATAATCCTGCGTCGAGGGGCCAGTCTGGTTCTTACCCGGTTGGTTCTGCAACGAGAACGGCTGGTAGCGCACGATCCAGAGGGGCTTCGTAACATCTCTGAGTTCGTTGAGCAGACCTTCACGGGTCGATCGCGCCGGAATTATCGTCGAGAATGAAATTCGCGGAAAAATACGAACTTCTGGAATCCCTCACCACCGGTGCGGTGGAAACGTTTTTCGCCAATGACAAAGTCAGAGGCGAACGTGTGCTGGTGCATATTTTTCGTTGCGACCCGCGCAAGCCCAACCAGCCAACCGTGCAATGGGTTCTCGAGGCGTTTCGCCGTGTCGCGCCGGAGCCTGTCGGGCTCGTGCTGGAAACCGGCCCCTACAGCGGGACGCTCTACGCCTACCTCGTCACCAAACTGCCAGACGACGGCGCCCTGCGAATTTGGGTGCTGCAGTACGAAGCTCGTCCCCGCGACACTCAGGAGATTCCAGCGCCGCTGCCAAAGCCCACTCCGGAGAGTGCACCTCCGCCGGCGGACGTCACTCCCAAGCAATCCTCGCCAGTCCCGGGCCCAGTTACGCAATTGTTACGCAGTTTCGAGCTGCCGCCGAAACCGGGAGCGCCCAGCGTTCCCGCGAAGGAAACGAAGCTGCCTTCCCCGCCGCCACCAGAGTTCACCCCCGCGGCGGAACGCTCTCCAGTTCGGATGGCCCCAATTCCTACCGCCCCTGAACGGGACCCACTTATTCCGCGCGCTCCAGTTCCGCCCAGAAGTGATCCCGATGTCAACAGTCCTGCAAACCCGTTTGCCACTAATCTTTCTCCTAGAAACATTCCTTCCGAGGTAATCGCCCCGCCGGCCATGGACAAACCCAAGCCGGGCGAGTTTACGAGTATTTTCCAGGGTCCGTTCCACGGAGACGCACCGTCCGATATGCCCGCGCTCTCGACCCAGAAAATGGAGCCTCCGCGAAAAACCGTTGGCGATTTTACGGCTATGTTTGGCGCGGTGAAGCCTCAGAAAGAAGAGCCCTTACCGGCCTCGGGAGTGGCGGGAAACGAATCCGCGGGAACGGGATTCACCGGATTTTTCAACGCGGATAGTGCCGGACGGAATTCCGGTACCAGTGCGCCAACGCCGCCGATTCTTCCAGCTCCACAAGTTTTCCCGACCCCGCAGGTTTTTCCGACACCGCAAGTCTTTCCGACTCCGCCGTCTCCGAATCCACCGATGCCGCCGTTGCCGGTTGTACCGTCCGCTCAATCTTCCGATGGGGCCACTGGTGCGTTCTCATCGCCGGCCAGCAAGCCTGCTCCTAGCCTGCCGCCGATTCCAAGCGGGCCGAGCGCATACACACAAATCATTTCTTTGAAAAACGCAGCTCCTCCGGCAGACGCTGCAGACGCGGAGGAGATGACTCCGGCCGATTCGGCAGAGGCTCCGGTGTTTCCCGCGGCGATGCCCCCGCTTCCGAAAGCGCCCAAGTTGCCGCCAGTGCCGAAACCACCAGCGCCGAAAATGCCAGCGGCGAAGATGCCGGCCCCGAAAATGCCGAAGCTCGCCATTCCTGGGTCTGCGCCGAAGCCGCCCAAGGAAGGCGCTCTCCCACCACCGCCAGTCTCCTACTGGCCGCTGATCCTAACCTTGACCGTGCTGTTTTTTATTGCGGTTTTGCTGGTGCTTTACTTCGTGTTGAAGCACTGAGCCTTTAGATTCCGGCAAGAAAAATGGCGCAGAGCCTTTTGAGGCCTGCGCCATTCGTTTTTCTTCTCTATATCCAGAATATCAAATCAGAAGGGGGAATGTAACATGGTTCCGAACGATATATTTCCCACCGAATCAACCACTTGATTCCAAAACCTCACCCTTACCCCCTTGACAACTTTTTCCACAGTTTCGGATTTTGCGGAGAATCTCGAGGCGCTTCGGCCATGTAACCCGCGCCGCAGTGCCAATGCCTGCGCGGACGAGGGCGTCCGCCCCTCCCTCAATCTCTTAGTCGATGAAGCATTAGTTTTTCCACGCCGCCGGGGCGGATTCCCGATTGCGGGCTCAGCTCGACTGCGGCAGAAGAATCAGCAGTTCGAGAGTGGGGTTCGGGAGTTCGCCAGGAACGTACGCCGCAAAATTGCGAGCGCGGTTGACCGCTTCCCAGGCCGGCCCGGACTGGTTCAAAGCAAAATACTGATACTTCAGTTTCACGGGGATCGCGCTTGGCGGATTGGTCAGATGCCGAAGCTGAATGCCCGGCAACGCTTGCCTCACCAGGTGCTCAATGTGGGTCGCCGAACAGACCTTCACCAGCTGCGGCACTTTTTGAATAATGTTTTCTTCGCTGGTCTCCGCGTTCACCGCCAGGTACATGCGTGTGTTCACCAGGTACTTGTCGTGGTCGATGGCCGTGGAATAAATCGAGTTCTGCGCCAGCTTCAAGGGCAGCGAAACCAGGTTCGTGGGCACGACGGTTTCAAGAAGAGATCGCAACTTTTCATCGAGCTCTGAAAAAATCGGCCCCAGAGAATCATGCACGTAGAGTGGCATATCTCGCGGCCGCAGTTTTTGCGAAAACGTGGTGAGCGATCCGGCGAGCGCAACCATCGCGGCGTAGAGTTCCTCGGGATGCCCCATCTTGCTCTCGTAGAGATGGGAGAAGGCGGGAAAGTTCGAGTTCACGGTATAAAGCAACCAGAAGTTGGCAATGTCAGAGGCGGTGAAATCCGCCAGACTCTGATTCTTCTGTCGCCGACCGGCCGAAAGCTGCGTGCTGCGAGCGGATAGAAGCTCCACCAGGCCACGCAACAATCCCACTAAATACTCGCTCGCGCCGATCTCGATGAGCGGGGGAATGAACCGGGGATTCAGTTGATAGGTTCCCGCAGGCGTGCGCTCCACGTTGGCTATGCGCAGCACGGAAGACCCTTCGCGATTTTCCGAGTCCGCGAGCAGGCGCATGTTCTTTCGCGCAACCTGAATCGGCTTCTCGCTGACGCCGGTATTCTCATCGCGAAAGGCAGCCACCTCCGCCAGATAGCGTGTGCCGCCATCTTTTCCGATGGAGACATTCAGGCCGCGCTGCCGATAGTCGGGAATCGCCAGGTAGATGTCCAGACTCTTGGCCCCGGGCTCGAAAAGTTCCTCCAGGGATTTCGACGGCGGTGGTGGATCGGCGTCCGGAATTTCGAACAGTAACCCATCGGGGAAAATACCCGCGGCCCGCGTCACGGCGAATTGCCCCTCGGCCAACAACTCTGCGTTGATCGCCAGCTCGCGGAATCCCCACGGACAAAACTTGAGTGCCTGCAGGCGGAAATTGAGCGCATCCTCGATGAAGCGATCCTGCACCTGGAGATGCTGAGGAGTGAGGAACGTGCCCTTGGTCCAGAGAACTGGTTTTAGCTGCCTCATAGAGTCGTGGCGCCGCCCGTGTATGCTGGCCTGGAAGCGCGCCTCAGGCGATTTTCAACACGGCTGCCCACAATAGCAATTCCCGGGCAAGGAAGCAAAGGGCAAATCTGGTAAGAAGACGAGGCAGGCAGCGGAACAGTTTTTCGCGAGGCAGGATGCGACCGGGGAACGATTGAAAGGCTATTCGGAGCCGTGCCCAGGCCACAGGCTTTCCATAAACTTCAGCCATTCCTGAGTTCTGGCACGCAAGCGCCGGGACAAACTCCGGGAAAAAACCGCTAGACCAAAATCTCCGCGGGCGCGGCGGAGAACCATCTGGATTTCTTCATGCGCTTCTTCCGAAATGGAGCCTTCGTTCACCAGGACTTCCAGCAGCTCGAACATGTCCGGCGCGGCAGCGATGAGGCTGGCGCTGGCGTTGGAGTCCGCCTCCGCTTCCACGGACGCCACCGGTTGCCCGGAGCGATCGATCACCCGCGACCACTTCTGCGGATCGATCCGCCACATGCCCGAAGTCAGTTTGGTCCTCAGAACGACTCCCTCCGTTGGTTCGTCTTCACTATAATGTAGGATGCCTTTAGATCCTTCAAGGTTACTAACGGTTGTACGGGTTAACCGCAGGGGTTCGCCCCCTTACTGTATGACTGCCCCTAAAGCCCGATGATTCAGTAGTTTCCACAGGCTGTGCCGGGCCCAGAACCGCCAGGAGTTGCAGCGAGGAGTATGTCCATAGGGGCTAAAGACGGTCATTGCGTAGCCGGGATGGGCGACTGCCACGACGAGGTGGCTCTCGAGTGTCGGGAGGGCGAACAGATTGGGAAAACACTGTTCCGTAACCTAAGGTTGCATTCGTTTCCGGCTTTGCTAAAATGCCGTGCAGCCCACTGGCTGGGGGGTCTCACATGGCGATGCAGGTTTGCATGGGAGCGACCATGATGTGCACGATGGGGATGGCGCCTAGTTCGCTGGTGGTGCTGCCGACGAACATGGTGTTCACGAGCGAGATGCCGGACGCCAACATCATGGACAATATTCCCCTGGTGAACATCATGCCGTTTGGCGCGTGCATGTCGCCGGCCAACCCGATGGTTGCCGCGGCGACGGCTGCCGCGATGGGTGTGCTGACTCCGATGCCATGCATTCCTATGACAGTCGCTCCGTGGGTGCCGGGAGCTCCGACCGTGCTGCTCGGCGAAATGCCAACGCTCGACAACACTTCGACGCTGATGTGCATGTGGGCCGGCGTGATCTCCTTTGTTGACCCGGGAGAGTTCACGGTGATGGTGCCGTAGGAGCGGCCGCTGGCGTTCACGTCTCTCACTCGGTTCAGACGACTCTGGAGCCGCTCGACACCCTCTCAATGGATCCGAGAGTGCCCAGATGAAACTGCGACTTGCACAAGCAGTGATTGAGCGACTCTTCCGCATCCCCGGCATTGGGGTCGGACTTATCGGTCGTCGCTCCCGCCACATGTGCAAGTTCGTGAATCAGAGTGCAGGCGAGTACATGACTCGTCTCAAGCAAAATTGTGGGGTCAATCCCAATATCCCTCCCCGCGGTGTTGGCATAAGGCAGGTCGTCGTACGTGTGACCGGACTTTGGTTCCAAGCAGTGCACAACGATATCATCCTCATCCAGAACCTCCTTCAGCGTCTTCCGGCGCGGAAGGGTTTTGAAATAGGCATTGCATTTGCCATGGGCAATATTGGCACGTTGGGTAATAAATCCCCACGCTTCTTTGAGCTGCCTGCTGACATCGGCGCGCTTTAAAGTTCCGTCCGGAAACTTGAAAATGAGAAGTTCGTCCTCGAAGCCCCCAAATCTGAAAATCGTACTGAGTACGTTCGGACGCAAACCGTGGTACTTGCCCTTGATGTTGATAATCAATGCCATGACTAGCTCCTCCTTCAGCAGAGGGGCGGGACTAGAGCTGGGCCGTTTTAATTCAGCTTCGTTCCCTTGCTGCCATCGTCGGCCGTATCCGGATCGTTCGGGGCGGTTGGCGAGTCGGGAGATTGCGGGCTCGCGTCTGGAGCGCTTCCCGCTGCGCCGCCGCTGTTGATGAACACCATGGTACCGGTGATGAACACGCCTGCCGGATTGATGTCGATGAAGTTGCTGCCGACTTTCAGGGTGAGATCCACGCCGGCTTCAATCACGGCGCTTACACCTGCGTTGAGATGGATGGTGGTGTCGGTCTTCATGGCGTAGGACATGGAAGTATCCTGCTGCTGGCCGGTAACCGCCAACGAAAGATTGCCGGTCACACTCTCGCTCTGGTTGCCGGTGACGGCGAGAGACTTGTTGCCGGTGACACTCTCCATCTGATTTCCGGTGACATTCAACGACATGTTGCCGTCGATCGCCTCGAAATGGTTTCCCTTTACGTGCAGGTGCTTGTCCGTCTGGATTTGCTCCACCTGGTTCGTGGTCACGATGAGATGGCGGTTGGCGCCGATGAATTCGCGCGAATCCTTCTCGACGCGCAAATCCATATCCATTTCCGCATTCATGAAAATTTGTTCCTGCCCCTTCAAATCTTCGAAGCGAAGCTCGTTGTAGTTCGACGAGCCGCCGCCCTTGGAACTACGCGACATGAAGGTGCTTCGGGTCTGGTAGTCGGGCAGAGTGTAAGGCGGCATCTGGTTGGCGTTGTAGACTCGCCCTGTAATCACCGGCCGGTCGGGATCGCCTTCCAGAAAACTGACGAGGACCTCCTGGCCGATGCGCGGAATCCACATAGCGCCCCAGTTTCCACCAGCCCAGGGTTGGGAGGCGCGAATCCAGCAGGAACTGTTCTCGTTTTTCTTGCCGAGCCGGTCCCAATAAAACTGCACGATGACCCGGCCATATTTATCGACCCAGATTTCTTCGCCCTGTTTGCCGACCACCAGCGCGGGCTGCGGACCTTGCACGAAGGGTTTCGGGGTGACGCGCGGGGGACGATAGGCAACCGAGGCTGGAATGCAGGTGAGGTGGTTCGAATAGGTCTCTGCCCCGAGCGTGCCGGCGGTCGTATAAGTCTGACCTGCCGAAGCGAGGTGGCGCACTTCGGTGACGACATAGTTCGTGTTCTGGTCTGAACGATAATGGTTCTTCAGCTCGAACGAGTAGCCGGACATCAGTCCGCGGCAGTTGCCCTCAGCCGACACCACCATGTAAACCGCTTCCTCTTCCTGCATGCGCACCTTGGCCACGGTGTCGCCCTGATCTTTGTTCGTGTGCAATCCCGGGTAATCAAAAAGCTCCAGCGGATGGCTGGCGGCGAGGTCGACCACGGTAGGATCGTTGGCCAGCAAGCTGGTGGAGGGAGTGGTGAAATTGTAGTCGGTCACGGTGTACTTGCCGGTGCGAACCTCCTGCCCGACGTGCCAGTTGCTGATCACTTCGGGATCATAGAGGCCTCCCACCTGCGTGTCATAACTGACCGGAGAACTGGGGCAAGCGGGCAGGGTGTTGGACTGATCGGCCAGCACCATGGTGTGCTTTCCCTGAGTCGAGTGATCGAAGTAGTAGAAGATGCCGAACTCTTCCATGAGGCGCGAGACGAAGTTGAACGACGTCTCACGGTATTGCACGCAATATTCCAGCTGGGGATAACTGTTTTTCAGGCTGAGCCGGAAATCCTTGAAGTCGAATTGATTGAACACCTGGCTGATGATGTCCGGCACGGCCAGGTTCTGGAAAATGCGGCAATCCGCCTGACGAGTTAGAAACCACAGCCAGGGCACCACTTGGGCGTGGTAGTGGGTGAACAACCGTTTGTCGGTTTCGCCTTGGGTAAAGCGACTCACATAACCGTTGATGTAGCGCGGCGTGCCGTCCGGAAGATGAAGAGTGATGCTTACTTTCTGTCCGACGATGTCCTTAAAAACAATAGAAGCGTTCTCGTAGGCCAGCAAATTCAGTTCGTAGCTGAACAGACTCGAAATTCCCTCGACCCCGGTAAGCTCCTGCAACAGGAGCACGTCCTTGCCCAGCGGAGTGTCCACGGCGATCAGCCGGTGATCCTGACTGTATTCTTCCTGTGCCACGAACCTGTCCTTCCCTTGGTTCTTGCGAAGTGCGCAAGCTTACGGCCTGCCTGAAATGCTTTCGCGTTTCGCGGCCGCCAGTTCCCTATCGATATTCGAATGCCCCGTCAGTGCCAATTCCAACGTGAATTCGCTCCATGGGTTCATTCGCGGCCATGCGTCCCAACAACTGTCGCGAAATGTCGGGAAGCAGCGTGTTGGTGAGGATGTTATCCACGTTGCGAGCGCCGCTCTCTACTTCCGTGCAGCGATTCGCCACTTCGTCGACCAAGGCGCCGTCGTAAGTCAGTTCAATCTTGTGGTTCTCGTGGATGCGCCGCTGAATCTTGCCCAGCTTCAGCCGGATGATTTGTTTCAAATTCTCGTCGCGAATCGGCATGTACGGAATCAGCACCATACGCCCCAGAAATGCGGGTTTGAAGATTTTGTTGAGCTCTGGCTTTAGCGCCTTGATCAAACCTTCGGGGCCGGGCATGGTCTCCGGGTCGGCGCAGAGCTTCGCCAGTATGTCGGTGCCCGCGTTGCTGGTGAGAATGATGATGGTGTTCTTGAAGTCGATCTCGCGACCTTCTCCGTCTTCCATGTTGCCTTTGTCGAATACCTGGTAGAAAAGCTCCAGCACGTCGGGATGAGCTTTCTCGACTTCGTCGAGCAGGACCACGGAGTACGGCCGGCGCCTCACAGCCTCGGTCAGCACTCCGCCCTCGCCGTAGCCGACATAGCCCGGAGGCGAGCCCTTCAAAGTAGAGACGGTGTGCGCTTCCTGGAACTCGGACATGTTGATGGTGATGAGGTTGCGTTCACCGCCGTAGAGAAGATCCGACAGCGCCAGCGCGGTTTCGGTTTTGCCGACTCCGCTGGGACCTACCAACATGAAAACGCCGATCGGCTTGTTGGGATCATCGAGTCGGGCGCGCGCGGTGGAGATTCGTTGGCTGATGATTTCCAGGGCGTGCAGCTGGCCGATCACGCGCTGTCCCAGGAATTTCGGTAGAGAGAGGACTGTGGAGATTTCGTCCTTCATCATTTTCCCGACTGGGATTCCGGTCCAGGCGGAGATCACTTCGCCGACAATCTGAGCATCGACCGCGACGCGAATCATCGGCGTCTCGCCTTGCAGGTTCGCAAGTTCGGCTTCTGCCTGCGCGAGTTGCGTGCGCACAGCGGCCACGTCCACGGGTTTGGGAGCTTCTTCAACGGCGGTGGCTGTGGCGGACGACGATGCTGCTTCCGCAGCTGTCGCTGTGGCGGCTGGAGTGGATGCGCTGGCGCCGGTAGCGACTCCAGGTATTTCAGCTCCAGGTATTTCAGTTCGCGCGGCGGCGTTACCGTTCTGCGAAGCTACTGCGCTCTCGAGTTGGGAACGCAGGTCTCGGATCGTCGTCACCAAACCGCTTTCCTTTTCGAACCGAGTTCGCAGGCCAGCCAAACGGGATTGTATCTCTGCGCTTTTGGTGGCAATTTCTTGCAATCTCTCGCGATGGTCGGTGCCTACCGCCGATTCGCGTTCGAGGATGCGCTGCTGAACGGCGAGATCGTCGATCTGGCGGACGCTGTCTTCAATGGCGGGAGGAGTGGCGCTTTGCCCCAGGGCAAGCCGCGCACAGGCAGTATCGAGAATGCTGACGGCTTTGTCGGGCAACTGGCGCCCGGCGAGATAGCGATGCGAAAGATGGACCGCGGCGGTCAACCCTTCATCCAGAATGCGGACCTTATGGTGCTTCTCGAGCGAAGGAACAATACCACGCAGCATGGTCATGCACTGCGTTTCGATGGGCTCCTCGACTTTGACCACCTGGAAGCGGCGCGCCAGTGCGGGATCTTTTTCGAAATATTTTTTGTATTCCGACCAGGTGGTGGCCGCGATGGTTCGCAACTCGCCGCGCGCCAGAGCCGGCTTCAGAAGATTCGCGGCATCGCCTTGTCCCGCTGGCCCACCAGCTCCGATCATGGTGTGGGCTTCATCGATGAATAAAATGATGGGGATCGGTGAGGCCTTCACTTCCTCGATCAGGCCTTTCAACCGGTTCTCAAATTCACCTTTGACTCCCGCCCCCGCTTGCAGCAGCGCCAAGTCTAGAGTTCGCACGATGACGTTGCGCAGCGGTGGAGGCACGTCACCCTGGGCCACACGCAAGGCGAAGCCTTCCACAACGGCGGTCTTACCCACGCCGGCCTCACCGGTGAGAATCGGGTTGTTCTGGCGACGCCGCATCAGGATGTCGACCACTTGGCGGATTTCAAAATCGCGCCCCAACACTGGGTCGATTTTGCCGGTCTTTGCTTTTTCCGTGAGATTGATCGTGAACTGGTCAAGGTTGGGGCTCTTGCCTCCGGGACGCGGGCCGGCAGAGGGCGCGCCCGGCGCCGCCGCGGCTATGGCAGCCTGCGCCTCCTCTGCGGAACTGCCGACAATCGCGGCAAAGTCTTTGCGCAGCGTGGCCGCTTGAATCTTCTGAAATTCACGGCTGACTTCGCGCATGAGCCGCACCAGTTCGTCATTCGTCGCCAGGGCGAGAATGGTAAAGCCGGTGCGCACCTGTGCGGCGTTGTAGTCTATCGAACCCACAGTCCACGCCTCGATCAGCATCTTCATGAGCGTGGGGCTGAGTGCGGGCGTGCGCGCGTTACCGGTTTTCAGCTTGTCGAGGGCCCGCGCCAGTTCGCCGGACAGCCTTGAAGTATCGACCTCGAAGTGTTTGAAGATCGCGGCCGCGTCGTTGTCGGTGGAGTCGAGCAACTTCGTCAGATAGTGCTCCACTTCAATGTCATAGTGCGTGCGTGCCAGGCAGAGTCCTGCCGCTGCCTCCAGCGCGCCGCGAGTGGAATCGTTAAGCTTGCCGATCAGAGACTTCAGATTCATGGCGTCCCCCTTCCGCTGTTTCGAGCGCGAGCACCGTATCGCTTGGGTCCCGGTTGAAGGGCACCGACTTCACCCACGACACCCAGCCTAATTGCGGGCCAGATGCGCCTTCTGCTCCCAAGGTGCAAGCCGGAACCTGCTCGCGTTCGAGAATCAGCTTCACTTCGAAATCCCATTCGTCGTTCGAAAAAAACTTAACCCATGCCCTTAGCGGCTCCCACGATTGGCCATCGGGCAGGAAATCCGCGTAGCGTTCCAGAGTCAACGGACCCAAAACGATGCGCACTCTGGACTGCTGGTTCCACACCTCGTCGCCGACGACGGCGCCGAATCCGAGTTCTCCGCTGTCGCTGTTTACCTCCGACAGGTGGCACTGGGTTTCAGGATCGAGGCGATACCAGCCTCCGGCAAACTGCTCGATCTCAACCGGAACTTCGAAATAGTCGGCGAGAATCTGTTGCAGTGCCTGGGCCGAGCGCGGGCGTTGCGCCAACAGGCCCGAATAGTAGACCAGAGTGTCGTCCGACACAGCCTGGCGGTCGCGCAAGCCATCCGTGCCCAATCCCAGCAAGCTGAGGAGATGGCGCGTAAAGAGATCACGCTCGCCCTCCTCGCAGGCAACGTCAAAGCGGTATTTTCTCCAGGCGCGATAGAAGAGCGAAATGATCCTGTGATTAAAAACATCAAGGAAGTCTCGCGCCGAGGAATCCTGAGCTCGCAACCTCTCGATGAGAAGGGTGGTGTAGGGGTTGGGAAGAACTCCCTCAGGGCCCGTTAACCCCATGAAATTGACGGTCATTTTCGCCGGCTTCTGCTCGGGCCAGTCCATGGCCTGGATCTGACTGGCGGGAAACGCGAGCGAAGCGTGCACTCCAAAGCGGGCGACCTCGGTATCGGGATGCGAGAACTGGCCCACCGACGTCCGCTCCGGAAACATTCGCTCGAGCAGCCGCACCGCCTGGAAGAAGTCAAAGGAGAAAGGCTCGCGACGGAGCTTCTCCGCGACTTCGGAAGCGGCTAGATCCGCTAGATCAGAATTGACTGTCCCGCTCTCGGTGCCCACTCTTCTAACGGCTCCTTTCGCTGGCGGCTTCGGGCCACCAATTGGCTGAAGCTGTTCATCGACACATAAAGACCGAGGAACTTTTCGATCACGCTGGCAAACAGGTAAGCCCCGCCGCCACTGAACTGCTCTTCGTCGAATTCGATTTCCACGCGCGTGCCCCGCGCGAACCCGATCCCGTGTTCGGAGATGACACGGGTAAAATGCCGCCGCGCGTCGACGGAAGTAATGCCACCGATTTGTTTCTTCGTATCCGGGGAATCGGAGAAATCGTAGAGCTCGAGAATTTTCTGCAGCGCTTCCTTGCCGTCGTCCACGACGGAAAGATAGTTTAGCGAGAGCTGCGAAATCAGACTCCAGAGAGTCTTTCCGTCCAATGGTGGGCGCAACGTCTTGGTGGGCTTGTGCAGCGCGACAATGCGCTTGATCGCGGCTGCTCCGGTCATTTCGAAATCGCCGTTCTCACTGCCGAACGGCAAGCGCGTCACCAGATCGCGGTTCGTGCAGGTACAGCGCACGGTCACGGCGTCGTAGTCGAGTTGCATCGGCCGAGCGGAGAGATCCACGAGGGAGAGAAAAACATCCGTTCCCTCATCGCCCTTGCGGGTCGACACCGAACGGGTGATGTACCAATACGCCGGAGTCGTGCCCTGTACAACGTGCCGCTCCGAATAGAGCGGGTGATAGGTGACCGTCTGATGGGTTTCGGCGTCAGTGCTGACGACCTCATCGACGGAAAAGATTTCCATGGTTTGCCGGCGCCGCGCGTCGGGCACAACGGGATATTGATAGCGGGTTTGATCCACCAGTATGGGTTCGGCGGTCTGCGCAAACAGGTTGATGATAGGCGTGCATCCCAAACGCAGAGTCTTGGCATTCACCGCCACTTCCAGGCGTTGATGGCGGCCATCCTGTTCAAAGGGCGAGATCATAAACAAAATCTCGGCCTTCGACGTAAGCCCCGCTCGCTGCAACTCCGAGAGCCCCTTGAGACTCATGAAGAAAAATTTTTCTGGAAACGCGAAGTATTCCTGGAGCAGCCGGTATCCGACGAAGGAACGACGGGGATAGGGCAGGACGTCTTCCGTCTCTCCGAAACCCATCGGCTGCAGGTTGCGCACCGGAAGTTCGCGCACTGGGGCTTTCGGGTTGGCAGGATCGCGCACCAGAATGCGGACGCAGTTCCGGCATAACAGTTCGTACAATCCGTGGACGACCGCATTCTCGCCATTCAAATAAAAGACGAGCGTATCCAGGTCAAGTTTTTCAAACGACACATCAGGGAAACATTCGAGTTCGACGCGCAGGACCGCGGCTTCGGACGCGCGTAGCACCGGGCGAATGCGATCGGGCGTCATCCATTGCGCTTGCGAAACCTTGAAGGGCCACAACGTCAGATCGTAAGAGGTCCGGAACTTGCACGGCACTCCTTCCACGGGACGCGAATAGAGAACGGTTCCCTTCGGAATCTGGAGGCTGCTGGTGAGTTTGCCTTGCTCCGAATCGGTGTGAAACTGCGCGACTGACATTGACGGCACGGGCCGCAGATAGTGCGGGTAAAGAATGTTCAGGAGTGCCTCTGTGATCTGCGGAAAATCGTCGTCGATCCGCAAATGAACTCGCGCCGCCAGCAAAGCGAAGGCCTCCAACAGGCGTTCCACGTGAGGATCTTCGCAACGATCCGGCTCCAGCAGAAGCCGCGACGCGATCTTGGGGTACTTATCCGCAAACTCAGCCCCGATCTGGCGCAGGAACGTGAGCTCGCTCTCGTAATAATTCCTCAGCTCATTGCGCAAGGTCGGCTCCCTTGATTTCGTATTCGCCCTTGCCCAGTTCGAGGACCGTGTCGAAGCGCACCGGCTCGGGGGCGGGATCCATGCACAACAGGCCCTCGATCACGAATTTTAAAGCTCGATAGCTGATGCCCTCCACCGGCTCCATCCTCACCCTGGCGCGCTTCAACCGGGGTTCGAAAAGCGCAATGGCCGCCTCCATTTCCCGCACTAGGTCGCTCTGGTCGCGGCCGGACGAAACCGACTTGGAGGAGATGTCCGGAAAACCGTAGTGATAAACGGAGCGGCAGGTCTCACGGGCTGAGTCAGGCGCGAGATCGATGGTCTCCCGGGTATTGAGGAGCCATTCCAGATCGCGTTTCAAGGCCGCCTTCAACTCGCGCAAGGATTGAGCGCGAGTGAGAGGAATCTCCGAGTGGTTCTTCGGCTCGCGGTCGATAAGCCGGTCCAGCACCGAGAGCGTGACCGGCCCGGTAGCATCTCGCCTGGCCATGAGTTACTTCCCATCTCCCAGCGCCTGCGCTGGATCGAGTCGGCAGATGCGCTCGAAAAGCTTTTGTTGCTGGGCCTTGTCTGCTTGCACCCTGAGGCTCATCTTCATGATGGTGGCCAAGGCGCCCGCCACCACGCCCGGATCCTCCCAGTCTTCCAGCTTGTGAGTCTCAATCGCCGCGGCTAAGTCTTCGAGGATGGGCTGCGCAACGTTTGCCTTATTCGTGGACGCGCAGATCTCCACGAGTTGCATCCGGCGGCGGAACCGCTCTCGTCCGGAACGTTTTTGCGCAATATCCTGCTGCAGGATTTCGAACGCCTTTCGCTCCTGCCCTTCGCGTAAGGCTTGCCGGGCCGAGACATATGCGTCTGTTGGCTGCGCCGGCCATCTCGATCCCAGACCGTTGGTAGCGGCGGAGACCGCAGCAGAGGGTTCCGTGGCTGAGGTCTGCTCGGCAGGCGCCTGGGTTAACGATACCAACCAAGCACGCGTCTCCACGTTCGCCACCGGCGTCTCGTCCATCAGCGTGGCGTCGAGCAGTTGCGGAATATCGGTGATGAGAGCCTTCAGCTCGGAGCGAATCGCTCGAACGATCGCGGCATAATCACTGCCGAGGGCTTCGCAAGCTTCCACCACGGTACGCTGCAAGTCCAACCACGCCCGGCTGCAAGGCAGGGCCATCGCACTTTCCGCAGCCTCGAGTAACTCTTCCCACTTCTTGTCGAGAGTCAGGCGCTTCAAATGCTTGCGCAGGTCTGTGGGCGGAGCCTCAAGCAGGGTTGGGTCCGCCAGGTCCACCGCGGCGCGCAGCTCACCCCAACGCAACCCGCGGAGCATCAAGTACGAAGCTGGACTCTTGGGCTCACGCCGCCGCAGAAATGCCGCAACTTCCGCAATTTTGGCAATCGCTTCAACGCGGTCGGGAGGTTCTGAGGACCCTTCAACCGTAATCAGAACGCCGACGCGTACTTGCCCAGGTGTCCCAGCATCACCTGCGACGGCTCCGTCGACGCCAGCCTGGACTGCGACGGGCTCGACCGGATCCGGTTCCTTCTCGCGCTTCTTCTGGAGAAAACCGTGAATCAGGTGGCGGGTGGCCTCCAAAGCCGACCGCAGGGGTCCAAACGATGGCCCTTCATCGACGAATTTCGGGTCACAGGATTCCTGCAGTTGACCGACCAGCTGAAGGCACGCGTCGAGATCCTTTTCCGCCTGCGCGTAGAACTTCTTGGGAGTGTCTTCGAAAGCCGCGTCGAAGACCTCAGGTGCAAGCTTGCCTTCCTTAATGGCAAGGTTGCGCTTTTTCTTGGCATCGTCGGTCTTCGCCTGATCCTCGTAACCAACTTCACGAGACTGCTGGTGATCCAGGAAGCCGTACTTAGCCTTCTCGACAACGGGAATCAGCTTCAGGGGGATTTCCAGCTTGGTTCCGATAAATCCTAACGGAGCTCCCCGGGCTTGAACGTCGCCATCCTCGATTTCGGGATAAACCGTTTCCCAGAATTTCTCCACCAAGCCATGGCATACTGCGAGGCCGTCGCGCAGGCCGCCAAAACCTTTTTGCTTCAGCCACGCTTCCGTCAGCCAAGCGGCAAGCTGCAGATCTTTGGTCTTGGTGGTGAGAGCATCGGTGGTCAGCTTGATTACGAGCGGGTTGTCCGCGGTTTTGCGGTCGCGCTCGGTCATCCCCGGCGGGGGCTGGTCTTCCTCCCGGCGAGCTTCCTTGATTTTGTCGTAGACCGGGTTGTAGCGGAGGTTAGCTCCGCTCGGGTTGGGTCCTTCTATGGGAATCAGCAGATCGTCGGGAAGGGGCATGGTTCTTCAGGCGGCCACGGAAGCTTGGTTGAACTCGAGCGAACGCAGTTCGAGAAACGGGATTTCCTCGTCGTCCGCCAGCCACATCTTCTGGCCAACAGGAATTTGCGCATCGTACCCGTCCTGCTCTTCCCATACAGTTGCCCGTCCCAGGCGGACGGAATCATCCGGATTCTGCCACGCGAACGGAGAGAGCACGGGAAGCATCACTTCGCCCAGTTCGGTGCCCTTGAACGAAGGAGTGGTGCGAACGGCTGCCGGCGTCCACAGCAGGTCCCGTAGTCGTTTGGGAGGCATGATGTGAATGGACGCGACGTGCTCAAAGGGAAGCAACAGATAATTGCCCGCTGCAAAAAGTTCGAGCCGGGGGCCGATACGGGGATCGGCGTCCGAGAAAGATTTGAAAGGCTTGCCGTTGATTACGCCGGCCAGCGGCGCCTGGGCAGCGTCCCCTGACTGCGGGAATTTGCCCTGCGCGAACAGGTCCTGGCGCTGGCGCTCGGCAAAGAGCGCGCTGCGATAAACCATCACTCCAATTTCGCTGTTGGGCCCGGCCTGGCCTAACACCTCAAGCTGCTTGTCCGCCCGTGCGTATTCCCCAGCAAAGCACAGGAGCTCGAAAAGAAACGTCCGGCGTCGGGCGTCGGTTGGATTGTCTCGCACCTCGGCGCTCAACGCCTTGAGAGCGTCAGTCAACCGGCCTGCTCGATATAGTTCTTGCGCATTCATGGGAATTTCACGATCCGAACAGAATGGTACGGTCCAACGAAACTCATTTTCCGAAAACGGCAGGCAACCAACACTGCCATTCCCGTGGCAATCAAATACGAGGCACCTTCACGGCGCACCAACCGGCGGCCGCGAAGATGCCTCCTGATGCCAGACGCAGCGTTCACTCGCTGCGCGTTCTTATTTCGACTGCGTCACCGTTGCAATGTTGTAAGTCGCCGAGCCAGCCGACTTGGTCGCACCGGTCGAAGTGTCCTGAGTAAAGTACTCGTACATGATCTGCTCGTAGGCAATGCTGACACTTTGAGTCGGCATTCCGGTCGAGCCGCCGCCTGTACTTTGGCTGGTGATGTAACAATTGGTCAGAGTCACCACCAGGTAATTGTAGGGATTGCCGCCGCCTCCGGACTTGCGACCGGTGAAAGTGCAAGTGGAGATGTGCGTGCCCGCATACAGGTTTGTCAGCATCTGGAAGCTGGAAGAATCCAGAGCGCATGAAAAGCTGAAGTCCGACAGTGAACACTTCCCGCCCGACAGACCCCCTCCCCCTACGTCTGGGGGATTCGAGGCGCCAAACGAGAAACTATCGAGCTCAATGTTCTTGGCCATTCCTTGCGCCTGCGATTCCCCGTTTACTCCAGTAATCAGCAGATAATAATCACTTGCCATTGCAGTTCCTCCTCATTTTCCACGCCATCAAAATTCAAGAACCCCTTCGGGCCTTGTTTGAAACTCCCCGCCAGAGAGCGCAGGGTTATCTCTTTGCCGACGCCGGCAACTCCGCCACCAGCCGTAGAGAAACATTCAGCTCGTCGAGCTGGAAGTGAGGCCGGAGATAAGCAACCGCCCGGTAAACGCCGGGCTTACCCTTGACCTCTTCCACATCCACGCGCGCTTCACGCAAGGGATACTTGGCCTTGGACGCCTGACTGGCTTTGTCGTCTGTCGTCACATACTTGTTGATCCAGACATTCAAGAACCGGTAGCAATCGTCGCGGGACATGAAGCTCCCGATCTTGTCGCGCATCATGGCCTTGAGGTAATGCGCAAAACGGCAAGTGGCCATCATGTAAGGCAACTGCGCCGAGATGCGGGCATTGGCCGTGGCAGCGTCGCTGTCGTAGAGCTTGGGCTTGTTGCAGGACTGAATGCTGAAGAACGCAGCTTTGTCCGTGCCCTTGCAATGAACCAGCGGCACCAGTCCCTGATCCGCCAGTTCCTTCTCGCGCCGGTCGGTGATGGCGATCTCGGTTGGGCACTTGAGCGCCACGTCGCCTTCGTCGGTACGGAACGTGTGGGATGGCAAACCGTCCACCAGACCGCCACCCTCCACGCCGCGGATGGCTACGCACCAGGCATAATTCGCGAATGCCTGAGTCATTTTGGACGCGAGCGCGTAGGCGGCGTTCCCCCAAAGATACTTGGAGTGATCGGTGCCATCTACCGCTTCGTCGTAATTAAAGCCGTCCACGGGCTTGGTGTCTCTGCCGTAGGGCAGGCGCATCAGAATGCGAGGAGCAGTGAGGCAAACGTACTTCGAGTCCTCGCTTTCACGGAAACCCTTCCACTTGGCGTATTCGGTGCTGTCAAAGATCTTGCCAATGTCGCGAGGCTGGTCAAGGTCCGTGAAGCTCGGCATATTGAGCAGTTCGGGCGACGCCGCAGAGAGGAATGGCGCGTGTGCCGAGGCTGCCACTTGCGAGACTTTTTCCAACAACTCCAAATCCTCAGGATGCTTGCTGAATTCGTAGTCGCCCACCAGAGCACCCATCGGCTCGCCGCCGAAGATGCCGTACTCATCCTCGTACACTTTCTTGAACATGGCACTCTGGTCGAACTCGGCGGCTCGCTGCAAGTCGCGCAGCAATTCCTTTTTCGACGCGTTGAGGATGCGAATCTTCAACATGGTGCCGGTTTCGGATTGGTCCAGCAGGTACTTGAGCCCCCGCCACGTGCCCTCAAGCTTCTGGAACTGAGGGTGGTGCATGATCTCGTTCAATTGAATCGAGATCAGGTGATCAATTTGGGCGACACGAGCCGTGATCATCTGGTCGGCGTCGCGCGCTACGGTCATCGACCCGTCGAGAACCTGGGCGACGAATTCCTTGATAAGGCTTTTGCCCCGCTCCCGCGCGCTCGTGTCGCTGAACCTGCCCTGCTCTACGATCTGGTCGAGCAGACTCGATTCCGCGCCCTGTTCCACTGCTACCGTAGCCTTTTCCTCCGCCATCGACTTAGCCATTGGGTCCCTCCTTCTCACCGACCTCAGACTTCAGCTTGTCCAATTTCTCGGTCTTGCTCACCGCTTCCAGCAGGGCATCATCCAGCTTTTCGTTGGTCTGTAGCGTGCCCTTCAGGTCATTGAGCCGCGTCCGCAACTCCAGGAGTTCCTTCAGCGGCTTTACCTGCCGTGCGACCTGTTCAGGCTCGAAGTCTTCCAAGCTCTTGAATTTCAGATCCACTCGGATTTGGCCGGCGTTCGAGTCTTCGCTCAGCTTGTTTTCCACCGCGAACGAGAGGTGTGGCTTCATGCTCTCCAGCACGGAATCGAAATTGTCGGGCGTTACTTCGACAAAGCGACGCTCTTTCAGTTTGGGTAGCGGTTGTTCGGGTTGTCCGGTGAAGTCTCCAAGGACGCCGACTACGAACGGCAGTTCCTTGATTTCAATCGCGTCGCCGGTCTCGACATCGTAAGTAATCTGAACGCGGGGCGGGCGCACCCGGTCCAATTTATGCTGTGTGCTTGGTTTTGCCATGTTCTCTCCCTAACTACTCTTCGGATTTTCGAGGAAGTGCCGTATCCAGATAGTACTAATTCCGGTTATGCAGTCGACCTGGGGATCGTAACGGTCGGGGAAAACGCCCTTGTTTTGAAGGCGGGTCAGAGCCGTCGCCCTCAGACCGTTAAGGGTCGTGGTGCAACGGTTTATCACAAGCCCCCACCGCAGTCAAGCACCAAGCTCACTTTTTCTTGCATGAGAGTCGTTTTTCCCAAAAAGACCGAAACCAACGGGTGCATTTCTACAAAAGGATGGTGTTTGCCGGCGATTAAACGTTACAGAACCTACTCAAACAGGCTGAAGACGGGGGTTTACGGGATGGTTGGACGCGCCTTTCGAACTGAACGGCTTCGGCTTGGCCCGGCGACGGCGGGCCGTCATGGCTGGTCTTATTGCTGGTCTTGTTGAATCAGATCCAGCCTGCGCAGCCCGTCTTTTGCCTCCTGGTTTCCAGGCTGCAATGACAGGATTTTCTTGTACTCTCTCTTGGCCTTGTCGTAGTTGCCCGCGCCAGCGTCCCTTTGAGCCATGCCTAGCAGAGCAGGGATGTCCTTCTGGGATACACCCCCGGAGTCATCGTAGACTTCCGGTTCCACCGCAGTTTCCTTTTTGTTTGTTGCGCGATTGTCCGACGGCGGCTTGGAAGGCGTTCGAGGCTGGGGGGTTACTGCCGGCGCCTTTACTGTTGGCTTGGTAGTCGCCGGTTTGGACTGCGCCGTCGTGGCCTCAGGTTCGGGAGTAGCCGGCGGCTGCTTGACCGGGTTTTCCGCTCCGCTCGTTTGTTCTTGCTGCGGTATGAGTGGAGGTTTCGACACATGCACCGGACGCTGAAAAACAAAAATCAGCGCCACAATCAGAACGACCGCGACGGCACCAAACAAGACGTTCGTGCGCGTGATGACCGGGCGCCCTCCAGACTCGTCAAGTTCTTCGGTAAGCGAACTGCTCGAGATTTGCTTAAAGCTATCGGAAAATGGCTGTGGTGCCGTATCGTTGGCCAACTCTTGGCGCGCGTTTCGAGAGGGCGAAGTAACTATCACGGTGGCGTCAACCGGCCGATTGTCACCGCTTTGTGGTCCGTCAGTGCCAACGCAATCTTGTAGCCGCGCGGCTTGCTCCGGCGTCGTCCAGATCAACTCCGCCAGACCACTCTGCCACTCGCCGGGCACGATTGTCAGCGCGGGAACCGCACGAATCTCAATGCCGGGAAGATCGCGCAATTGCTGAGAGCTATACTCGGCAAGCAGGATCTGGCCAGGCCGGGCCTGTCCGAGCGCCTGCAGTGCCATCTCGCCGCTGAAGCCTGCCGGCGAACTCGCACTCGGCGGATAAATCAGGATCGCGGCTCCGATGCGTTCGCCCGGGCGGCAGGCGATGAACTCCATGACAGACGTCTGAATCCGCCTGGCCGCAACCAACGCCTGCCTTGAACCGTCGAAGTGCGCTGCCATGACGGCAGAGGATTCCTCGGCGACGCGCCCGCGGCTCGCGCTCACCAGGTCAGCAATCATGTAGACCAAAACGCTTTCGGCCTTCCACGTAGACGGTACGGTGCGGGCCGACTGTTCCGGGCCCCAAAGCCGAATCGCAATGTCGGTGGCATCGGTCGCTGGATCTCCACCCCACACTCCCGCGTTTCGCTCAGGGTTGGCAACTTCGAATTCCCGGCTGTCGGTTTTCTGGTCGTACTGCGCCATGCTTAGGGCTTCCCGAGCCGTTCCAACTGGGGTGTAGGTTACTTCAAATCAGGACCCCGAGCAAATATCTCGCCAGCCGATTGGTGGCACTTTTGCGGCACTCCCGCCCCACTCCTCCGCAACTGCGGCAGTCTTGACTTCGCCCGAAGCGTGAGTATGATACGGGACACTTGCGCAGGCAAGACTTATGGCGTTTGCCGTCACCCTGGGGAGTTTATGCCGCGATGTCCGATGTTTCATGCACTGTGGTGCCCGCTATCTTCCGTAAAGAGGGCTTCTGCAAAGAGGGCTTCGATCGCCCTGTTCTTCGTTGCGCTCGCGGCTCCTGCAGTCCACTCCAAGGATGTCCCACTTACAGCGATCGAATTATTTGACGGACCGGACGGCGCCGCTTACGTTCAGGTTACCGACCTTCTGATCAATGGCAAGGCTGAGGTGCGTTCCTGCGGTGGGGCAACGCAGATCAGCAAGTCCGCGTATGGCAAGCTGGCGAAGGTTCCACTGAACTCCTCAGTTACGTCGCTGGAACGGGACGGCCAGGGTGTGATGAGTCTCACACGCGGTTCCGTCGCGGAGTGTGTGGTCCCTTCGAACCTGAAATTCGACAAAGAAGAGTCGCTTACTCCAGCGCAACTGGCCGACCGCGCGGTGCTGCAGGGGCAGATCGTGAGTTCGGGGCCGTCTGGAATAACGGCCGTGCCTCCTTTCAAACCGACGGTGCAGATCGTATTCGTTTCGGCTCCCGACGCCGAACTGGCAGAGTTTCTTCGCGCCAACCGGGCTCATTCGGTCGCTCAGTGGCAGGACTACCTGAACCGGTTTCCGAAAGCCGCGCACCTCGATCCCGCCAGGCAGGCGCTTGCCGCGCTACTGTTGAAAGAGGGCGAGGATGGGTTAGCGTCCTACCGCGGTTCCGTATCCACCAACGCCGTCCGCTACCCTGACCTCAAGACGGCTCTGCTGCGAGCCGATCAGGTGCGCGATCTGCTCCCCGCTAACGAAGGGGCTTCCAAACTTGGACAGAATGTTAGCTCAGAGTTATTGCTTATCGCAGGCAAGAGCCGCGCTGAGCTGCAAGCCTACAAACAAGCGCTGTCGGGCCACACCGCCGGATATGTTCATCTTGCCAACGCCCGCCAGTTGAATGAGCACGCTTTAGAGGTCGATGGCCATTTCGATCAGAGCCTGACTCTGCAGAGTGCGATCGCGGCGGAGAGTACGCGGGTCGACGCAGCCTTGCGTGGCGCGGAATCGCTGATTAGCTCCCAGCAATACGATGAGGCTGTAACCACCGTAGCAGAGTTTCGCTTCTTTGCCGACGAAGAGCCGCGTATCGCTGCGATTCTCAATGCCGGCTACAAGTACCACTTCGATCGGGGCAAGGCAGACGCGGCCAGCCAGAAGTGGCACGACGCTGTGCTGGAGTTTCAGAAGGCCTCGGAAGACAAGACCACGCCCGAAGTATCGGCCGAACTGAAGCAGGCGCAAGCCGCATTCGTGGCGTCTACCAACCGCGCGGCCGCAGATGCCGCCTTGCAGCAGAGCGCCGGGTTCGAGCAGGGCCAGCTTTACATCGAAGCTTACGAAGTGCTCGCCGATCTCCCCGATGCGCCACGCGCCCTGGTCAACGACCGGATGCAGGCGCTGCAAGCTAATTATGTAAAGAGCGCGTCGGATGAGGCCAAGAAACTCAAGGACGCCCACACTCCGATCCAGGGACGAGCCGACGAGATCGGCATACAGAAAGCATATAACTATCTGCGCCGCGCCAGCACCTTGCAGACGGACGATCAAGACCTGAAGCTCCGCCTCGACCTGATTTCTCAAACTCTCAGCGATTACTACGTTGCGCAGGCGAAACGTTACCTCGATAAGCCTCTCGGATCAGGAGTCGGCCTCGCTTGGCTGTATCTGAACGAAGCCCAACAATACCAGTCGAACCGGGACGATGTCCGCGACGAGCGCACGAAAAACGCTGCCATCCATAATGTCCGATCCACGCTTTCGATCAAAGTCGTTTTCCGGGACCAGACCTCGCGGCGAGACAGCGCTGGGTTTGCCGATCAACTCTCCGACGCCATCGCAACCGGTCTGGAGACCACAGCGCTGCCTGTCAGAATCGTCCGGGCCGCAGATGCGACCCCTGTGGAGCCGAACTTCCAGTTGATCGGCGACGTGCTGGAACACCGTCCAGTCACAAAAGTCGGGGTAGAGTCCATCGATTCGGAATACCGTGCGGCGGAGAGAGAAGTTCCCAACGATGAGTGGAACAAGGCCAACCGAGACTACGAGGACGCAAACCTGGATTTACAGAAGGCACAGAAGGCTCTGGATGCACTTCAGGCGCACGGCAAGAAGAAAGACATCCAGGCAGCGAGTGACGCCGTCGACGCGGCACAGAAGAAGGTGGAGGAATCCCATCGCAAGCTCGACTCCATCGCCAAGACGACGCTCACGGATGTAGTTAAACCTTATAGCTATACCCGGAAGACGATCGACCTGAGCGCTTCGGTTGACGTTGGATTCCGCATCGTGGACTCCAATGGCAACACCATCGCAACGACCCCGTCGGTCAAAAATACGGCGCAGAAGCAGTTTGTGGTGCTGGAAAACGTAAAGCCGGAGGACACCAAGAACGTCAAGCAAGCTGGCGCACCCCCCGATGAGACCCAGTTCCTCACGGATGTCGAAATCGGAGCCCGCGTCGCATTGATTAAAGACGTGAAAGAGAAGGTCGAATCTCTGCCCAGTAAGATTCTGGCTCAGGCGCGCAAGCGACTCATGGATGGAGATACGGACGGCACGGCCGAAGCCTACATCCTCTACCTGAACTCGACTCCGGACACTCCGACGCCGGAGCGCGATGAAGCCAAGAAGTTCCTGCGGGATCAGTTCAACATGATCTGGCCGGGTAGTTCGGCCTAAATTCTCGTGACCGCTACAAATATAAAGCGCATCGGAAAATATGAAGTGATCGACCTTCTGGGTCGCGGCGGGATGGGTCTGGTCTATCGTGCATTTGACCGCCAACTGAATCGCGAGGTAGCGATCAAGACGGTAACTGAGGGCTTCTCAGGCGATCCGGAAATGCTGCAGCGCTTTTATCGCGAGGCAGCCAAGACGGGTGCGTTGCAACATCCCAACATTGTCATCGTTTATGACTTAGGCGAGCAGGGCGGCTTTCCCTACATTGTGATGGAATATTTGTCGGGCGACCCTCTCGACCGGCTCATCGAATCCCGCCAGTCCCGGCCGCTTGCTTTTAAGTTAAAAATTGTCGAGCAGGTTTGTTATGCGTTGGGATACGCGCACCGCAATGACGTGATTCACCGGGACGTTAAACCCGCCAACGTCATTGTGCAACCGGACGGCACCGTGAAGCTTCTGGATTTCGGAATCGCCCGGCAGGAAAAAACCGATGGCCATCTTACTCGCACCGGACATGTGATCGGCACTATCCAGTACATGGCTCCCGAGCGCCTGAAAAACGAACCCTTCGACGGACGTTCCGACATTTTTTCAGTCGGAGTCATGATGTTCGAGTTGCTAACCGGCCAGCTTCCCTTTGCGGGTGGCCACAGCATCGCCCAGCAGGTCCTGGCTGATAAGCATCCTCCTCTGGGCCAATTCCTTCCCGAATATCCTGCAGCTCTGGATGGCATTCTGGATCGTGCCCTGGCGAAAAACCCGAATGACCGCTATTCCACTGCCGACGAGATGGCAGCCGAGGTCTCGTCGCTGGCGCATGAGTTAAAGAAAGAACAGGTCGCCGAATGGATCCAGCGGGCCGAGCAACTGGTGAAAGCGGATCAATACACTTCGGCCAGAGAGGTTCTGCTGCAACTGTTGAAGGTTGATAGCCAGCACACCCGAGCGCGCCAGTTGATTGCGCAAGTGCAACATAGCCTGACGTTGCGGCAGCGTGCGGAACAGGTCCGCCAGTTGCGCGAGCAGGCCGAGGAAGCGGTCCGGGACAAGCGGTATGACGAAGCCATCGGCGATCTACAGGAGGCTTGCGGTCTCGATCCCGAGAATTCGGAACTGTCGGAGCTTCTCGAAACAGTTCGGCAAAAGAAACGCCGCAGAGAACTGGTAGAGGGATACCTGCGGCAGGCGGATAACGCCCGCGACCGCGGCGACCTCGAAGGAGCCGGGGCGGTCATTGCGAAAGCGCTTGAGGTCGAACCCGAAGACACGCGGCTACGTGCCGCTCACGTTGCTCTCGCTCGTCTGATCGAAGAAGCGGCTCGCCAGGCCAAAGCGAGACAATTATTGGAGACTGCTCGCAAAGAAATTGGTGCGCGCCACTTTACCGCTGCCATGGAGGTGCTTGCCGAAGTCGAGCGGGTCGATCCCTCGAATCCTGAATTGATTACATTGCAGGCCGCGGCCAAATCCGGTCGCGAACAGGAAGAGCGTCGCCGCATTCTTGAGCCGCTGCAAAACGAAGTTTCGGTCGCTTCGACTTTCGAGGAACTTACCCGCGCTGCGCAAATGGTAGACCAGGCCCTGGAACGCATGTCCACCGAGCCCATCCTGATGAAATTCAAAGGACATCTGGCGCGGAAACTGCGTGAAGCCGAGATGCGGCGTCGCGTGGATGAAGTGGTGCTGCGCTGCCGCAGCCTGATCGAGTCATCGCCGGAGGAAGCCTTGCAGCTGGTGCGCGAGGAACTGCATCGGGCCCCGGGAAACGAGCGCCTCCTGGCTGTGCAATCCAGCATCGTCGGGCACATGTCGGAGCGCAGCCTGGAACAATCTCGCGCGCAATACTTGACGCGTGCCCATGAAGCGTTGAACAACGGGAGATACGTCGAAGCCTTGCGCCTTCTCGAATCCTGCCAGAAGGAAGGCATCTCGTCACCCGAAATCGCGGAGTTGATCGACTTCGCGCGGCAGGAAGCCGATCAGCACCTCAAGAACAATCAACTCCGCGAATTACTGCGACAGGCCCAGGACCTGATGAACCGGGGTTCCTACCGCGAGGTGGTCGAACTGCTCACGCCAGTCAGCAATGACCCGGCAGCGGCGTCCCTTTTGTTTCTCCTGGAAGATGCTCGCGACCGGGTGCAATCGCTGCAGCGCGACATCGACGCCTCGTTGCAGGCGGCGGAACTCCTTGCCGACCACGAACAATTTGCGGAGGCGGTCAAATTCCTCGAATCGCTGGAACCGCCGGTTTTAGATTCCGGCCCAGTTCAGACTGCGTTGAAACGCTTGCGGGAAGCCAGCGAAGCTGAACTGGCAGGCCTCCAGTCTGTGGGAAAATCCTACGCTGCGCTCGATCACCTCGACACTAGCGCCGGCACTTTGCAGGCTCCAGGCGCTAACGCAGAATCCGCGCTGCTGTCGCGAATCGTCCCGGTCTTCACTTCACGGCGCACCTCTGCGGCTGACCGTCAGCTATCCTCGCTGATACAACAAGCTCGAGCCGCGATCGACGAAGGAAATCGAAAGCAGGCAGCCGCAGCTCTGAAAACCGCGAAACCCTTCGCCGTATTTGCCAGTAGCAACTTGCAGGAGGAGTGGCAGGCTCTCCTCAAGAAGGCGGAAAAAGGAAGAATGTTTGGACTGGCCTGAAAATGTTTCAGAGGCTCAGTCTTTCTTTACCGTCCTCCGAGAGGTGGCAAGCCGTGCTTTAGATTCGAAATCCGCTTGCCTTCCCTGTTTACCCGGGGCTTGCGGTACGGTAGGATTTAGCGCCTGCAGTCCACTATGAGTTTACTGATCCAAGCCGCCGGTAGCACCGACATCGGCCTCGTCCGCAAGAACAACGAGGACAATTTCGGATACGACTTGCGCCACGGAATTTTTGTGGTCTGCGACGGCATGGGCGGACAGCAAGCCGGAGAACTGGCGAGCAAGATTGGCGTGGATACCCTTCTCGACTACTTCCGCCAGGACCACACCTCCGCGCCCGTGGACGGCGCCAGGTTCGAGGGTGTCTCGCAGCGCGCAGTTACCTTAGCCACTGCCATTCAGCTGGCGAACCAGACCATCCACGAATCCGGCGCACTGGACCTTCATCATGCTGGCATGGGCTCCACGATCGTGGCGGTCGCGGTGGAGGGCAATTTCTTTTCCATTGCCAATGTCGGCGACAGCCGCATTTATCTCATCCGCAAGGATGAGGTCGTGCAACTCACGAACGACCACTCCCTGGTGATGGAGCAGGTCAGGCGCGGCCTGATGACGTTGGAAGAAGCGTCAGAATCCAAAATGCAGAACGTGATCGTGCGCGCTCTGGGCACAGACGATACCGTGGAGCCAGACCTGGCCGACCATGAGTTCAATCCGGGCGACGTGCTGCTGCTCTGCTGCGATGGCATGTCGCGCTTTGTCAAGGTTGAGAAGATGGCGGAAGCAGTCAATCAGGATTCACTCGAGCAGGCCTGCGCCGATCTGATTGAAGCGGCGAAAAACGGCGGCAGCGACGACAACATCACATGCCTGCTGGTGCGTGCCGTTCATCCTTCGTGGAAAGATCGATTTCTCGGACGCCTGTCGGGACCGGGCGGCACGAAAAGCTCCACATGAAGAAGTTTTCACGCCACCCGATCAAACTTCTTAGGATGTCGGCGACCTCGAAATCGGTCAGCTAATGCCCTGCCACTTGACTCACACACTTCATGCCCTGCAAATCGAAAAATGGATTCGCGCTGCCCGAGACCTGTAGCTGATAGTCATATGACTTCGGTTTCCCATTGGCAAGCATGATGGGCTTTCCATTGTTTTCATTCACCCATTCCAGCTTGCCGCCTCCCAGTTGACGCGCCCTCGCAACTAATTTGAACGCAGCCCATGGATCTGCCGGGAAAGAATCGAGGACGTCTCCACTCTTGGTGGTGACCTGGACATCCTCAGGCACGCCAGTCCAGACGAATGTTTTCTGCGCGCCATCTCCCACCAGCTTTTCGCTTCCGATTTTCATTTCAACTCCCTCGAGGTTGCTGGGCAGTTGTTTCAACGTGTAAGAAAACTTCGGAGGCAGCGACCCTGTCGGATACAACGTGTCGCTCAAGGCTGCGACGTGATTCAGGAAAAACAGAAAAGTTTGCGAAGGTTTCACGGCCGCCGAGGGGTTCGGAACATATCTAGAACCCACCATCAACACAAACGGTTTCACATCGTCCTTCAACTTTTTCAGCGCATCGCTGGTTGGCCCGAGAACTGCGTAGAGCTGATCCATCGTCAGATCCTGAGTGGAACTGGGATCGAAAGGATATTTCTTCGCAACCGCCGCGAACAGGGAGCAGTAACTCTTTCCCGTGCCGTTGGCAATATCAATGGGCCCTCGCTTCAGCGACCCTTCCGCAGCCTTGATCGGCTCCTCCAGCAGTCTTCGTACCTGACCTTCGTTCCCGAACTGCGGATCGATCGGCACCGAGCCAATCACCTTGGTCACTGCATTCAAAGCCGCATCCGCGGAGCTGCTGGCTTGCGCAAGCTGTGCCGGGTCGGGCGCGCCGGCACTCTGCGCCAGCGCGTGAATGTCGGACTGCAGCTTGCCCAATGCCTCAATGTAATCCTTGTTCGCAGGGACAATCAGATGATCGGGGGGCTTGTCCGCCGGACCCGGCGGTTCAATCGTCTGCACCGGCGCAAAATGCGTTTTCACGTCCGCCGATGCCGTCGACGCTGGATCCGTATTGTGCGAAATGAAATACAGCAACTCCAACAGAGGCGAGGTTGGCCCCGTAAGTTTTTCCAGCTTCTTGTCTGCGTCGGCGTAGCCGCCGTAAGTCGCCACCGATGAGGTGGTCAACACTTTATTCCACTCGCTCACAAAATCCTGGTTGTAGCGATCCGTCAGCTTTTGCCGCATGGCATCCGGGTCCATGTCCTTGAGTTCGTTCTTGCCCAGCACCCATTCTTCTCCGCCCATGTAGTTCGCAGGATTCTTCAGAGCATCCTGTATGAACAGGAACCCGCTGCGCGTGAATGCCCCTTTCACTTTGTGGCTGCTTGCAATAATACCGGCGGAATCAGCGTATACATCGTTAAAACTAACGTCTTTCTGCGGCACCTTGGACAAGAGCTGTACATAGTTGCGGTCGATTCCGGAAAACTGCTTCAGATAAGCGCGCGCTTGATCGATCAGATCTTTGGAGTTGCCGGTCGGGAACGGATTCTCCTTCGCTAGTTCCGTGGCGAAAAAATCGAACTGCAATGCCGCCAGATCCCTGCGGTCCTTTCCAATGTCCCGATCCGCGATCCAATGGCTCATCAAAACAGGAGTCAAAAATGCTTCCGTGCTGTAGCCGTGATCCGCGGGGTCGGTCGTCATCAGGTACGCCTTCAACTCGTCATAGCTCTTTTGATAGCTGTCGTTGGGCGCATTCGTCGCCGACTTACCGGCCAAGGCCTCTAAATTACTCGTGACTCGCTTTTGCGTTTCCGCAAACAAGAGACGCCGGAAGCGCTCGAAGTAAACTCGCTTGGCGTCCGGATAGATCTGATCGCCCTCATATAAACCCCAACGCAGGCTCAGAGGGGCTCCGTTCACCTCATAGTCGGAAAGATCGACGAGTTCGCTCCGCAAATTATCGAGCTTCTTCAGATCACCCAAACCTGCAACCTGGTTGGTCCCAGTGTCCAGCGTGCTCAGGTCGGTCACCGCTTCCTGCACTCGGGTCTCCAGCGAACGGTTGCGCAAAAACGAAACCGAGAATCCCGTCACGCAGAGCAACGCCACAAAAACAGCCGTCCCCAGCGCGATGCGGCGCAGCAGATTCACATGCGAACTGGATCCGCTGGTCGCGAGCGCGACGCGGTCTTTTGCCAGAACGTCGTTGAACAAACTGGTCAGGAAGACCCACTGCGGCACTCTGCGCGAGCCTCCGCTGCGCATCGCCACAGGCGCCTGTTGCACATGCGAACCCACGCCACGGAAGATCTGCGTCGCTCCGCCGCCAGGTTCAGCTTCCGCGACTTCCATCGAAATCGCCGGTGCTGCCACCACATCGTCCACCACCACGGGCCGCACGCCGGTAAAGTAAAAACCGCGCAGAAAAGGATTCGTGCCCAGGTGGCTGGGATGCGCCAGGTCCACCAAAAACTGCACCAACAACGTGCGCAGCTTACGCAGTTCGCGCGGAAACTCGTAAATGCCAGGCAGCTTGTCTCCTTCGTGCTCGCGGGGAAGCAGCACAATGCGTCTCTCCGCCAGCGAATAGAAGATCTCGTCGAACGCTTTCGTCAGTCGCCGCGTCTCTTCGTCCGCATAAACACCCGCGCTCAGAGAGCGCAGCGGCAGCGTCGCTCCCAGCACTTCGGAAGCCTCATCCTTGCTCATGCCTCGCACAAACTCGGAGAAGAAAGAGATCCGGTCCAGCTTGGTGAACAAAACGTAGACCGGGAAGCTGATCCCCAACAGTTGGGAAACTTCCTGCAACCGCACGGACAATCTTCGCGCCGCCGAGACAGCAGTCTCGCTCGCACCAGGCTGCAGAAAAGTCTCGCAATCGAAGCACACGATCGCGGCCCGAGGTGCTTGCGCGCGTTTGCCCAGGGCCGCGGAGAAACGGCCCGGCTGCAGCAGCTTTACCAGACGCCTCCACTGATCCGCTTGTCCCATCATCGCGCCGGCGGGATCCACAAAAATCGCTTGTCGTGTGTACCAGATGTTCGCGGTCGAGGTGGGCAGGATGTCATTATCCCGATACACATGCCCCGCGAGCAGTTCGGGATCGAGCGCAGAATGAATCAGAACTGTCGTTTTAGTGGAGCCGGAATCCCCCAGAACATACACCAGCGGAAGGCCGCTAAGGTTGGTCCCGCGGCCCAACGTCGAACTCTTCAGGCGACGAACCGCCTCCCGTACCAGCGCATCCAGATCGTCGGCCGCGCCGGGTTGGGAGTCGTCTTCCCCGGCAGCCTCCTTCTCCTTCGCCTTCTTTACCTGGTATTGATACCAGAACGCGACACCCGCTCCGACGAGCCCCAAAAACGCGAGCACGCCGCGCAGTATCCAAACGTCCGAGCCGTGCAGTGGCAACCACCGGCCGAGAAACCAGACCAGCACCAGATAAACCAGCAGTACTAGAGCCGTCACCAAGTACGGCATCCCAACCCCCTATTTGAGTAGTCCGGCCACCAGGGCGGAGAGTGACGACGCACCCGACAGCAAAAGAATCTTGAAAACCACAAACAGCATCACCGCCAGCCCCGCGACGATGAGCGCTGCTTTTCCCAGCCTTCGGCTCCAGCGATCCGATTGCACGCGCACCACGTCGGACGGAATCGCCCCCCGCGGAGATAACGGTCCCACCGGCCCGCGTATCCGCCGGATCTTCTCCTGAATCGCTCCCATGATCGACCGCAAATCCCCGCCCGCCGCATACCGTCCTTTGAAACCCAGCAGCAAGCACAGGTAATACACCTCAAGAAGATCAGCCGTCTCCTGCGAATCGTTTCGGCTCAGGGTCTTCTGCAGTTCCTGGAAGAAAATCTCTCCAGCCAGTTGATGACCAAAGAGTTCTGCCTGCAAGGGCAATCGCGGCCAGTTTGCGAATACCGGATTTCCGGAACCCAGCGCTGATTCGTCCAGGAAAGCTACAACGCCAAAAATAACCTGCTTCACATCCTCCGGGCTGCATCCGCGGCTTCGCGCATCCTGTTCGGCGACGCGCAAGGCCTGCCGCATCTGCGCTCGAAACGCTTCCGCATCCGGCACCGCCTGCCGGTTGTAGCGCAGCCGCACCACGGCCGTGAATATTTCCTGAAACCCCAGGGCCAGGTTCCAGCCGCGCCGGTCCATGGCCGGACTTGATCCTCGATAACTTCCCAGCGGCGTAATTTGTGTGGATCCCATATCAGCTCTCGAGCAAGACAACAAGTTCGACTTCAGGCGACGGCAGATCTCCCGGCACGTAGACGCCGACATTCCGCGTCCGCATGATGTGTTCCCAGCACGGCCCGCTCCGGTTAACCATAAAGTACTGGCTGTCTACCTTCGCCGATATCGCGGATGGTGGAACCTGCATATGGGTTAGTGTCAGACCGGGCAGAGCCCGTTTCACCAGCTCCGAAACAAATTGCTGGGAACACACCTTGACTAGTTGGAGAGTTTTCGAGATCACATCCGCTTCGCCCACCGGCGATCGCAACCCCAGTATCCATCGCGAACGGCCTAGGCAACGTTGATCCCGGATCTCACCTTCGTAAAAGTAACGCCCCGCCGCCTTCAGCGGAATCACCACCGCCTGCGACGGAACGATGATCTCAAGGTGACGAACGATGTGGTCCTCGAGATAAGTAAATCCCGGCCCGGGATCATAGTGGTCGTACGCGGGTAGCGATCGCGGACTGCTGTCGAGGCTAAATGTGCACAGCGCTCCGGCGAGCCGAGACATTTCGCGAAACATTTCTTCGGGATGCCGGTGCTTGGCCAGCAGAATATGCCGCAACGGAGTCAGGCTGGAGTTAATGGCATGCAGAAACCAGAATTGCGCAACCTGCCGTGCAGACATCCCCGTCTGAAATGTTCCGCCGGTCTGCTGCTCGGCCGTGACCACCGCGCTTTTCTCCTCCAGAATCTCGACCAGCCGCTGCAACATCGAAGCCAGCCGCTGGCTTGCACTCAGGCGCAGGCAAGGCGAAACATGCGTGGGATCGTAAACGAAATGACCCGACTGATCCCGCATCACCCGCGCGATGGGGATGGTCAGCAGATTCTCATCGCCCGTCGGCAGAACCACCAGCCGGATATTCTTGCGCCCCATTTGCACCGGTTTGGCATCCAGTCCGGTGTTCTCGTCGTGCACCATTTCAACCGTGCTGGTATAGCGGGAGCTGCCGGAGGGCACCGGCTCCAGGTCGCAATTCTGCTGCCCCTGAACCCAGCGTGGCACCGCCAAAGCAACCGTCAAGCTATCGGTGGCAGGCAGAAATTGTTCGACGATATTTCGCGGATCAGGGCGAGGATCACACTCCGGAATGTCGAAAGGCAGACCGTCCTGAAACATCCCGCGCGCGTGCAGCAGGCTGACGGTCCCGTTGCGCAGCGCATCGGGGTCGAGTTGGCAGGCCGCGAGTCCGTACGCGTCCCTCCAAAGGCAGCCCGTGGCAAAGTGGACGGCTTCCTCGAAGTAACGATTTTGCGCCTGAAAATGCTGCGGCGCCAGATACATTCCTTCCGCCCACACTACTCTCGACAGCAACTTCATGCCGCTTCACCTGGTACTAGGGGGGTTTAGTGCTGTGAGTTACGCTTCGCTGCCGGACACGAATCTGTGCCTCGCGGCAACGTTTCACGCCTGGCCAGCGATGCTAGGCGACTCGCTCTCTATTGTCAAGGAAATCACCCCTCACGCCCGGTGTCTCGAAGTGAACGAGCAGTACCTAGGTCTTTAACTTCGGTGCGGAAGGCAACTTCGGTGCAGGCGGTAACTTCGGCGCAGCCGGCAACTTGGGCGCAGGGGGCGGCTTTAACTTGTATCCTGCAGGAATCTCGAACAGTGAGGGATGGGGTTCTGCCGTCGAGGTGGGCTTGCAATAAGTGGTCTGCTCTCCCGCGGCGGTCGTGACTTTTGTCAGCACTGGCGTCTTTAGCTTTACGCTCGTCCAAACCTCGGTCACCGTAGGCTGCGGCGGCTTCGGTAACTGCGGCGGCTTCGGCATCTGCGGTAACGGCGGCAGCTTCACGCCCTTGGGCAGTTGCGGGGGCTTCGGCATCTGCGGCACTTGAGGGGCCTGCGGTGCCTGAGCGCTCGGCGGCGCCGGCGGCGGCGAAAATGTGAAGCGCTTGCCCTCCACTTCATGCCCCTCGATCACGCTCTTCCCTAGATCCTGCACCTGCAGCGCCGGCATCTTCGGAGCGCCCGGCATCTTCGGCATTCCCGGAGCTGAAGGCGCGGCCGATGCGGGAGGCATCGGAATGACCATGGCCTCTTTCTTCAGGTGGTCAAGGATGATGGTTTTCTGGCTGCCCGGCAGGGTGATGATGCTGGTCTGCGGCGTATCGAGCCGCATGTTGCCATTGCTGGACCTCCACATGCGCGACGCAGATTGTGTCGGCGGCGCGCCACCCCCGGCGGCCTGCGTCTTGGTGGCGCATTCAGAACACGAAGGAGGTATCGGCGGAACTGAAGGTTGAAGCACGGAGCGAAAGTTTACCACGGCTTTCCAAACGGACGCCGCTTTGTCAGTTAGATCACACTTTCAGCCGCAGCGTCACTTTCAGTTCGTCATCACTAGCGATCGTGCCGTCCGCACACTGCGCTGCAAGATTCGATAGGTTCGCCATCACGACCGACATGCCATTCAACAACCTCACAAATATCACGGCCTCATCGGCAGGTGAGAAGAAGACCTTATCGACGCCGTTGTGCGCTCCATATCCTTCCTGGATTATCATGAGCACGGCAGTCTCCCCATCAGTTAGGACCCTTCTATTCATCGCCGCACCCTTTGCTCACGACCATTGTTCGTCCTCACAGCTGCGCACACTCGGCATCGCTATTTATCCCGGACGAGGAACTGAGAATCTGTCTTGATGCTGATTCTAACCCCTGAGAAGTTAACCTTCTGCGGCACCACGTAATCGTCAAGAATGACGCCCTTGGCATTGCTGATTTGCACATGCGACCCTTCCACCTGAACGTAAACCGAAAGCGAGGTGGCCTGATTCAACGCCGCAACATCGACTTTAGGCGCTTCTTTCGAGTCGGAAGCTTCATCTCCGACGACAAGCCTGCGCTGCAGTTTCTGTCCGTCCAGGACATATTCCACGCGCGCCGAGTTGTCCGCAGCCTCAATTCTCCATTCGACTTTCTTATTCCAAAACAAATTCTTCCCCGGCTTTGCAAAGATCAGCGTCTCGTGCAACAGCCCGGGCTTCAAATGTACAAACGCGTGCGCGTCCTTTGCCTTGATCCACTCCGGGCCATCGTGAATGATTTGGGTCGCATCCTGATATTGATAATCTGGGGCCGCATTGAGCTTGAGCGCAATACTCCCCTCGTAACCGGAAGCTAAGTTCACTTTCGTTTCGAACTTCTGATAGCCCGGCGCCTCCGCCGTGAAATCGTACTGGCCCGGCGGCAGGGAGAGCTTCTCCGACGCAGGCACTTGATGCCCTTGCGAATCGCCAGCTCGCTGGTATTTCACCGTCACGTTCGCAATCGTGGTTTGAAACGTAAGCTTTGGCCACGCGGCCAGTTTGGCATCCGGTAGTCGAAATTCGGGCAGTTTTGCCACAATCCCGAACTCATGGCTATCGTAATACTGCTTGCTCAACGTTATCTTGTGCTGTCCCTCTGTGAGCGCGTTGGGCACTTCCAGATTGCCATTTGCGTCGAGTTTTCCCGCGCGCGTCCCATCCACGTCGACCTGTGCGTCGGGAGTTCCTCCCGTGATCACAAGAGAAGCCATCACTCCAGCTTTCGCCAGGGCCTTGGGCTTGAGAATGACGTTCTTATTAGGCAGGACCTGTCGGCTCAACAACGTCGTCGTCCACTTTTGCGATTCGTAACCATCCGCCGACAGCTCGAACGTGTAGGCACCTGGCTGCCTCTTGACTAGCCAGCCGCTTCGCTGCGATTTCACCGGCGCGCCGTTAACCGTGAGCGTTGCTCCCGCAACGTTCGACGTGATCTGAACCTGTCCGCCCAAATTAGTCGAATACACGGCCAGCGTCGGCGCATTGGAGCTCTGAATCGGCACGCTTCCCTGCCCGTTGCCTTCGCCGAACTTGACTTCGCGGTTCTGTTCACTCAGGCTCAAGTCCGCCCCGGAAGGAGTCGCCGCGATGCTCTGATCTCCGAGTCGAACGTTCTTGAGCTGGCTCCCGGCATACAACTTAGCTCCGTCGCCAAGGCTGGTGATCAGGAACAGACCCTTCGCGTCGAAAGCATCCACCTGAGGAAGCGCGCCGGGCACGGCCTTGAGTTGAACCGCGAACAGCTGTTTGCCCTGTTCTGAAACGGTTAGCTCGTGGCTATAGCCATCGGGCACGAAGTCATATCCATCCATGTTGCCGTCGGCAAGGTCGGCGATCTTCTTGGCATCCAGTTCCACCGTTCCACTTTTTTCTGACGTCTGTATCGACAAGTGTAACGGCTCGGGGTCGAGCGCGACATTCGCATCGGAGGCCTGCCGCACCTCCACAGATTTCGTCTTGTACCCGAGTCGAGAGACCTCAACCGTCACGCTCTTTCCGGGAACCAGCGAAACCGTTCCGTTCGCGACCGGCTGAGAACCGCTGGTCACCACAGCATCGCTCGGAATGGTGACGATGTGAACCTGGATGGGCGCAATTGATTTATCCCCGACAGTTTTCTTGCCACCGCTAAGTAGCAGGTAAGCGCCCGCAAGAACAAACACAACCACCACGGCGCCGCCGGCAATCACTAAGTATTTCTTGTTCCCCTCGACGAAGCTCGCCAGCGGTCGCAGAACATCAAGCGCAGAAACTCCTCGTTGCGTCACGCCCGAAGTTGTTCGTGACTCGGTCCCTTTCTCTGGCAACGCGGTGACGGTCTCCGGGATCGCCGGAGCCGGCGTCTTCGCCGTGGCAACGGTATCTCGCAAGTTTCGTGAACCCAGTACCCGCGTGGCCGAAAAACTCCCGGAAGTGGGCGCCATGGTCGCACCAGTTTTAACCTCCGGCGGCACTGGAGGAGCAGGAACCCTCGCCGCCGGGGTTGGCGTCGCCTTCTTCTCTTGCCCCGGCTTCGCTTGGCCCTGTTTCACTGGTCCCTGGACGGCCGCGAGGCGTTTGATTTGCGCCTCAAATTCCGGAATCTGCGGGTGCGCGTTACTCAGCTGCTGCCATTCCTGAATCGCTTCTGAATAGCGCTTGGCCAATTCGAAGCCGCGGGCTCGCTCGATGGCCGCACTGATTTGTGCCCGGACGCGCTCCGCGTCCGCCAGCACCTGCCGCATCGCCTGGTTATCCGGATTCTCGCGTACAGCCTCTTCGGCGATCTGCACTCGCTTGGCTGGATTCGGTTCCGCAGCTAGCCTGCTATTCAGCGAGTCGATTTTTTCGCGCTCTCGAACTGCCTCGTAAAGTGCCCGCACCTGCGGCGACTCCCCATAGGGAGTAGCGTGCGAATCGAGAAACTCCCTCGCGCTCGACGCCCCCTGACCCTCCAGAACGCGCCTCGCCTCCTTTGCCAGAGTCGCATCAATCGCGCGGGCCTTCCGTTGTTCTGATTCTTCCGCCGCCACCCGGTCCCGAAGGGTCGAGCGCAAAGTCTCCAGTTCGCTGCTCCCCGGAACCTTTTGCAGAGCGCGATCCAGCGCCGCCAGAGCCTCTGGCAGCTGCCCGGAGTCGGCCAACGCACTCGCCGCAGCAAACTGTTCTCGAACGAACTTCTTTTGTTCGACTCGGCCCCGCTGCGCTTCCGCCAACACTTTCAGTTTGATCAGACTTCGTTCTTGGGGAAACTTCTGCAGACCTTCATCCGCTCGCGCCACTGCCGTCGAGTAGTCTTCCTGAATTAGCGCCGCCTCAATCTGCCGGCACATCTCCTCGGCTTCCGAGCGGCGCTTCTCCTGCTCTCGCGCCGATGCGGCCATTTTGACAACTGCCTGCAACTCGTTCGAAGTCGGGTCGAGCGCCTCCGCAGTTTTGAGCGTGGCAAACGCTGCAGTCAAATCGCGCGCGGCGATTTGATCACGCGCCTGGTCGAGGAATTTCCGCAACTGCTGCTGACGGGACTTCTCTTCAGCATGTTGGTAAACAATTACCTTGAGCGCCTTGGCCTGCGTATCGCTGGGGTCAATCTGAACCGCGTCATCGACCGCGATTTGGGCTTCGTCAATGTTGCCATCCTGTAGCGCTGCCTCCGCCCGGCGAAGAGCCCGGCGCAGCTTCGCCGCTCGTTCCATTGCCGCTCGAACCGAATCCCGGAATGCGAGCAGGTCGTTGTTCTTCGCGTCCAGCGCCACCGCTTGATCGAGCAGGTGCAGCGCATCCTCGTAGCGCTGGTCCATGTAAGCTTCGTTAGCCTGGCTGCGCAACGCGCGTGCGCGTTCGATTTCCTGTTGCAGCCGCAGCCGCTCGTGCACCGCGCTCATCAATTTTTGCGCGCGCGTATTATGGCGGTCGATGCGCAGCGCCTGCTGCAGCTGCTCTCTAGCTTGCGTCCACTCTTCCTTGTCCACTGCCACTTCGGCGCGCCGGAACAGTTGCCCCACGGTCTCGGTCTTGACCTGATCCTGAATCCGCATCAGATCGAACGCCAGATCCTGGGCCGTGGCGTAGCGGTCCTCCCGCTTCTTAGCCAGAACCCGGCTGATAATCGCATCCAGTTCGGCGGGATATTCCTTCAGATATGTGCTGAGCGGAGGCGGCGGATCGTTCAGGATTTTATGAAACGTGGCAGCCGCCTCGGTGGCTTCGAACGGCAGCGAGCCAGTCAGCAACTGGAACAGAACCACACCGAGCGAATAAACGTCCGTGCGATTGTCGAGTTCCTTGGCTTGCAATTGCTCCGAAGACATGTAAAAGATGCTGCCGATGACTTGGTTGGCCTTCGTGAGCCCGGTGTCTCCCACAATCCGCGCGATTCCAAAATCAACGATCACCGCCATCCCGTCGTTAATGCCATCCTGCAGCACGATGATGTTGGCTGGCTTTATGTCGCGGTGAATCACTCCCCGTTGGTGCGCGTAGCCAAGCCCAGTGCAGACGTCGATCACAATTCCCAGGCACTCTGGAAGGGTCAAGGAACTCCCCTTCTTCAGCATCGATTCCAGGCTCGGGCCCTCCAGAAACTGCATCACCAGATATGGATTGCCGTCCTGCTCACCGACGTCATATACGGTTACGATGTTTGGACACTGCAGCGACCCCGTCGACCTGGCTTCTGATTTGAACCGCGCGATCAGGCTTTCGTCCCCATCGCTGGTGATCATTTTGATCGCGACGTAACGGCCGATCTGGGAATCGATCGCTTTGTACACCACTCCCATGCCGCCGCGGCCAATTACGCCCTCGACGTCGTACTTCCCTATCTTCGTGGGATTGGATGCCATGTTTTGAAAGCCTCGTCTTGAAGCCACAACGAAACTCGGCGAAATCTCCTTGGGGGGAAATTCTGGTCGCCACTCTGAACTCCATCCTGGGGGTCGATGGAGCAGATAAGAACTTCTGTGCAGCCTAAAACCGCGCGACTTTGAGCCGCCCTCTTAGTCGCTGACCCTTGAACCACGATCCTGAACTACGATCCTTGACTACATCGATAGTGCAGCTGAGGCGGTCGACGTTGCAAAGGGAGGAATAAATCCGTCACTGCACCCTCACCTCATCGAGCAACCGAAGGGCCACTTCGCTTCAAGTCCTCCACGGAGCGACGAATGGCCGCTCCACCTCAAGTCGCAATCTCTGTTCCAGCATTCTGCACGCGTATACTATACGCCCGTTTCCCCTTTCGCGCTCCGGCCGCCATTCGATATGCCAGCGCAACCGCGGTGGGCGCTCTAATCGGAATCTCCCTTTGTGGCGAAAACTAGCGCCAAACGGTACACCATTTCCACTTATCGCGTCAAATTGTGAAACAATTTTCATCCTCATCGTTCCAGCTTAAGAAAAGCGAATGAAACACGAAACTGCGTCGCTCAGAAAACCGAAAGGAGCGGCCGCTCCGTTCGCCATGAAAGCCGTCTCACAACCTCGCGAACAAAATGGGATGGGTGTAGAATCATTGCCGCCTCACGGAGCCGAGAAGAGATTCTGGGGCTCAGACTTTCCACGGGCGGGGGTGGCTGCATGGGTTCTCTCGACGATCCGAAACTTCAGGATTACCACGATCAGATTCAACGCGCGCTAACCTGGAGCTCGCAACCTGATTGGCAGAAGACCTGCGAAATCCTGAATGGCATGAGCATGCCCGACATGCTCGACGAGCTTTGGCGGATCAGGACTTCCAGCCATCTAAACGGCCTCTCTCTGTTTGCGCCGCGAGCCAGCGGCGTCAACATCGCCAGATTGCGAGCCGGCATCGGAGCCCTGCAACTTACGCCTCCCGGCGATTTCGACGGTCTCGTGCGGCTGCTCCCCGATGACCAGCAATTCGCGATCATGAGTGTGTGCGCCGTTACGCAAGCCCCCGCCAACCTCAGTCCGGCGCTGTGGTCCAAGTATTACTGGCAGACTCGCGCGTTGGCTGCGCCCGACCCCATCTCGATAAACGGGAGTTCGGGAGGTGGTGCTGCCAAAGGAAAGAATGACGATGACTCTCACCTTGCAGCTGACGTTGCGACCGGCATCACGGCCAATGCTCCCAAGGGGGCAAATCCGGCGACCTACACCGTCACGCTCATCTACCGAAACCTGGATGCTTTCAAGTTCGGTTCGGACGATACTGAAGTCGACTTGATCCACGAGCCCAATATCAGCCTGCAAATGTCTCCGGATCCGAACAATCAGCTCACGAAATCAGCTGCCGTCTCCCTGATTAACTTGCACCTCAAGCGGAATTGGGGCCTGATCAAACCCGATGTCGAAGTCAGCGTCGCACCGCAGTTAAACGTGGCTCCGGGCAACTCAGTCAGCGCCGCGCTGCAAGCCCAGGTAGAGCTTCACATCACTACTCAGATCTCGCTGACGTTCTCGAGTTCGGTCGGCGTTGGACCCACCCAATTGCCCGGCGGTCCGCCCGACTATGGCGCTTTGCACTCGGGCAACCTGAGCTTCTCGCCCTTCAACATCGGCCTCGTCGGCCATTGGGATCCGCCGTAGCAGGATTTTCGCGAACGCAATCTTTCGCGGCCCTCTTTACGATTCATCCGCCCTGTCGAAGCTCATCCTCGATACGCTTCACCACTTCCTGCCAATCACCTGCAGTGCTTTGCCGAAACAGCCGCGCAGTCGGATACCACGGACTATCCTCACGTTCCAGAAACCAGCGCCAGTCGCAGCCTTTGTTCAGCAGGATCCATACCGGTTTGCCCAAGGCACCCGCCAGATGCGCAACCGCGCTGTCGACCGAAATCACCAGGTCGAGATTCGCGACAATCGCCGCCACGTTGGCAAGATCTTGCAACTCATCTCCCAGATCGATTAATCGCGCGCCCTGCGGCAGCAGTTTCATCTGCTCGCTTCCAGAGCCAAACTGTAATGAGTAAAAAGTTGTCCCTGCGGCGTTCAATAGCGGTGCAAGCTGTTCCAGTGGAATCGAACGCAAGCGATCGCGAGGATGTTCCGGATTACCGGCCCACGCCAGTCCGATGCGCCGCGTATTCTTCTGCAACCGCTCCCGCCACGCCTCTACCCGCGCCGCGTCCGCGACGATATAAGGAACCCTCGCCGGAATCGTATTCAGTTCGGTTCCCAGAGCTAGAGGCAGACTCATCAGTGGACTCTGCCACGTGAACTCCGGCAACGCTTCACCGCGGCGAATGACACGCGACGCCCCGTCTGTGCCAGCGAGCAGATCATGCAACGCTGGCTGAACTTCAAGCACCACCTCTCCGCCTCGCTCCGAGACCAGCGGAACGTAGCGCACAAACTGCATAGTGTCGCCTAAACCTTGTTCGGCATAAAGCAGAATGCGTTCACCCTCCAGCGGTTCGCCTTTCCACCGGCGCTGCAACAATTTTCGCTGGTCGCCAACCCCGACCTTCCAGCGCGATTCGTATTCGGCCCATCCCGCCGCCAGATTTCCTTCCAGCAAATGGATCAGCCCCAGATTCACGGCCGCCTCGGCGGAGTCCGGCTGCATCGCGCGGAGCTGAGCAAAACAATTAGCAGCTTCGGCCAGCTCTCCCAGCCCGTAAAGCACAAATCCCAAATCCACATACGCAGCAGGCAGCCTGGGGTCCAGCTTGATCGCATCCCGGTAAGCCTCCGCCGCAGAGATAAGATCGCCCTTACGTTCGAAAAGGCGTCCCAGCCCGGCAATCGTTTTCGCAGAGCGGGGATTATTTATCAGAGAGCGCCGGAAAACTTCCAGGGCCGCGGTAAAGTTGCCAAGATCCGTAAGTACGAGACCCAGATCGTTGTAGATCTCATGCTTTTTCGGATCGAGCACCAAAGCACGCCGGTACAGCTCGGCAGCCGGTTGCAGCGCCCCACCTTGATACAGAGCCCTCGCCATGTGGCAGTGCAGCTCCGCAGAATCAGGCTTGAGTGCGAGCGCGCGTTGATAGGATTTCGCGGCAGCCTGCAGATCTCCCGCTCGTTCCTGCGCTTCGCCGAGATGCTGGAGAGCTTCTGCCGACTCAGGACGCGTCTTCGCGTCCTCGCCGAACATTGCGCGAATCGCCTCGCTCGACTCGCGACCCGCAGCCGTCCCTTGCAATAAGCGCGACAGCTGCTTGGCCTCGGAAGACATCGGGTCCACGTTCAGAATCTTGCGATAACACGCCTCGGCCAGCTCTACGTGACCCTCCCGATGATGCTTCAATCCCTTCTTGAGGAGCTTTTGCAGACGGTGCTGCGGAGAAACTGCGCCGGACACTGTGTAACCTCGATGGCCCGCTTACGAAGGCCGGTTTAGCCAAAATTTCCGTCTTCAATTCCCGACCGATAATACATGCCGCCCACCTTATCTTAAAAAAATGTGGACCTTTTTCCGCAGTTTCTTCGCGTTATTGAGTAAGAGCAGGATTGCAGTACCGAAACGCTGCGAAAACTGCAACCGTAAGACCCTTGTAGCTGCTCACTCGAGGCTGGGGAAGTCGCAGACCATTCGCCCGGTTTGTTCGGAAAATCGTGAAGGAGGAGCTGTATGGGTTGGCAATACTGTCCATCGCTCGATGGGTTTTACCTTGTCAACTGGGAGGGTGTCGGAAAGATCGTTCGCTCCTTCGCCCGCTCCCAGGCAATACTTAACCACTCTAAAATCAACGATGAATTCCATTGGATCGGAGCCACTGTCTCAACGTTCGATGTGGATTGGGACGCGGTTACCTCCGAAACCAACACCGTAAGCCAGCACCTGATCACTTCCCGGTACCTGGCGGTACAGCGAGGCGCGCGATTTTGCATAAGGGATCTGATCGCAGCCCTGGGTCACTGGTTGGAGGCCACAAAGCACAACAATGCCACGTTCCAGAAGATGATGCACCAGGCCCAGAAAACGACCGCAGGGAACATCGACAAGTCCGTGGCGCGGCTGCAGACCGCGATCAACGTCGCCCGTTTGACACGGAACGCGTCGGCAGAATTCATAATGATTTCCGCGACTTGCCTGACTGGGGGCGCGGCCGGGAGCACGGCCGGGGTCTTGGGCTACACTTTGGCGGGGAACGAAGTTCTGGCGGCAGGAGGCGGTGCCGTTCTCGTCGGCTCCGGACTCAAGACAGTCTCTTTTGCGCAGGACCATCCCGAAGCCTCGAAAGGGAAGCTTGCGGTAACGTTTACTACTGAGTTCGCCGTAGGGTTAGTTGACTTGTTCACAGCCAGGGGCATCGACAAAGCTGGGGAAGAGGCTGTAAGGGAATTCGAGCGCACCGTGGGAAATGAAGCATTCACGAAATTGGAGGCCGAAGCCGCGACGAAGGGCACGAAGGTGATGCTGGCGGTACTCTACAACAAAGTGAAGGGAATGACGCTCGACCCCTGCAAGGCCATCATTCAGGGCGACACCGTCCAAAAGGCTTACACGACGGCTGGCGTGAAAGCCGTCGGTGGCACTGGAGGCGAGCTATTCAAGTCCATGTTGGGGGAAACCGACAAAGGAAAGATTGTGGGAGCGATCGCGGATACCGCCATTAGCCTTACCGCGGACGAATTTTCCGAGGACCTGACTGAGTCGAGCGCCCATGAGGCGAAGGATTCAAAACAGGCGCCGCAGATTGTCATGGCTACCGCCTCCGACGACGATGCGGATCTGGATGCGCTGCTGTATGAGAAAGAAATGATAGAACAGTTGGCGGTGCGTAAATGCAAACGCAGTGCTTCCATGAAGGTCGGGCGCACTCTGGCTGCACAACGCCTTGGCTTCTAACAACCCAGATCTCGCTTAGAGCCCGCCCTCCAATGGAGTCTATATCTCCAGGAATGGCCTGCTCGGCCCTTTCTACGCCGCCGGCGAGCTGTGTATACACAGCTCGGATCAGCCGACGGAGTCCATCTACATAGCCAAAAATCCCCGGCGGCCAGTCGCCATTCGCTCCACAGCGCTAGCTTTCAAATCCTGCGGGCGCGGCAGAAAAATAATCTCACCCGGCGTGAGCCCTTTGCTCTGGCTTTTGCGCGTTATCAATATAGAGCCCCAACCAGGGCGACGAAAAAAAGGCAGCGCGACAACACCGGCGTCCGATTTCACACTCAAGGAGGATCTTATGTCCACACAACCAAACTACATCCCGCAAGGCACCGCCCCGGCAATGATGCCAAACCAGGGCAGGAGCTGGTTGGGAAGAAACTGGAAGAAACTGCTGGCCGCCATGTTCCTGTGCGGGGCAGCTTTCATTGTTGGCATTTTCACTTTGATCATGGGCGCCATGCGAAGTTCCGATGTCGCCAAAGAAGCTATCGCCAGAGCTCAGTCGAACCAACTCGTGGTGCAACGCCTCGGCGCTCCGATCAGCGAAGGCTGGCTGGTAAGTGGCTCCATCAACATCTCACCCGGTGCCGGCGACGCCGATCTTTCCCTGCCAATCTCCGGCCCGAAGGGTAAGGGCACCGTTTACGTCCGGGCCCAGAAGACGGCCGGGGCGTGGGCGTACATCATGATGGTGGCGACCACTGAAGGAAGCAACGACAGAATCGACCTGCTAGCCGGTGCGTCCGAGCCCGAACCGCAAGCCAACACGCCGACCCCCGCGCCGCAGGCCGCGGCCGAGGTCCCCACCCAACCAGCCCCAAGTCAAGCTGCCCCAGGCCAGCCCACCCCAGCCGACGCGTCCGTAGCCATGGCAGCCGCGCCCGAGCTAGTCGCTCCTGATCCGGCCGCTGCCGCGCCGCCGCTTCAAGCCAAGCCCGGCTCGGTGATCGCCAGCGCGCAATACTCGAACGACCCCAATCTGCGTTGCGACGTGCTCGAAGTGAAACGGGTCAGCGGTGGCGCGCTCTTAGCCAGATGGCGCTTCGTGAACACGGGCGCGAAGCCCGTGGCCTACGACTTTAGCTGGGACGACATTTATTACATCGACCCCGCGGGCAGCAAGAAATACAACTTTCTCACCATCGACGGCAAACGAATCCTCGATCAGTGGTGGGGCACGCTGCAACCCGGCGAACAACGCGTGGTGTGGGCCAAATACCCCGCTCCACCTGCGACGTCGAAGCGCATCAGCCTCAATGTTCCAAAATTCACCCCATTCGAAGACATTCCAGTCTCCGACTGAGAAGTAGTGGCCAGTTTTGACGGCGGAGGGAATAGTCGTCAACCACGAAGGGCGCGGACATCACGAAGGTCCTTATGGGGAGGGTTTTTCGTGGGACTTCGCGTCCTTCGTAGTAATTGTTCTGCTTTCGAGTCCAAAACAAATCCAGATAGAATACTCGCCGATTGCAGAAGGCCGGCCACGAGGGACCCATGAGAGACAAAGATCGCGAAGTTTTCAAGGACGTAGCGCGAGAGAAAAATGTTTGGCTGCTGGCCCGGCTTACCAACCCCAAGTCGCTCAAATGGGCCGACGAGAAGAACTTCGGCAACGACAACTACATTCCCAAGCCCATTTCATGCAAAGCGAAGACCGCCAACAATGATACCGACAAACGCTATGAAATCGCCGGTCTGGTAGCCGATCCCTACCATCACCGCGACAGCAAGTTCAACAAGCCCGTCGAAGCCAGAAGGTATTGGGACGAGTTCCGCACCGCGCATCTGGCCCCGGATTACGAGCTGACCGGGCTGGGCAGAGACGGTTACTCCGTCGACATCGACCCGGGGTCCGACCACTACTTCTGTGTGCAGCGTTATGGCAAATATATCCACGCCGATTACGATCTGCTCGACATCATTGACGCTGAGGATCCTCAGACCAATACGATCATCAGGGATTTCCTCGATGGCGCTCCGCACAGCTACAATCCGCGTTTTCCGGAAATTCAGCGCGCACTCAACGCGCGCATGGACGCCCCGATGGTGCAGCACGGGGGCGAGGCCCAGTTCACTCACCTGAGTGACCAGCCCATCCACGTCTTCTTTCCCCGGACGGGGCCGAACGGCGAGGATTACAGCCAGTGCGATCCCGTGATCTGGTTAAACAAACTCACCGCCGAAACCTGGTACCGGGAATGGTTCGGCGGCCGGCAGGCAGCCCTGCCCTCGCCCCCGAATGCGCCGCGCCGGCAGTTTGGAACTCCGGCCCAAGTAATTCGCGTGGATTTTAACAAGAGACGACGTTTGTCATAGTTCCTGACGCCCTTGATCTAACCGCTCGTTTCTTACCGTCTGGTTACACGGCCATTCAGCATCATATCGGCGAGTCTTCTGTCATTCCGCTTCCAGAACCGGAGTTAAGTTACTCTCCGATGAAAAATTGCTCACGACCGCCCCGAGCCTTCGATCTGCGGATACAATCGTTGAGTTTCGGGATTGCAAAGGAAATCCCGCCTCATGGATGTCAACGAGTACGACTTGGTAGTGATCGGCAGCGGCCCCGCGGGGCAGAAGAGCGCAATCTGCGCCGCCAAACTGCGCAAGAAAGTCGCCATCATTGACCGCAAGAAAACCATTGGCGGCGTTTGTGTCCACACCGGAACCATCCCTAGCAAAACTTTGCGCGAAGCTGTCCTCTACCTGAGCGGCTTTCGGCAGCGCAGTTTCTACGGCCGCAACTACGTCCTCAAAGATCGTATCGCCATGTCCGACCTGGTGTTTCGGGCGCAGGCTGTGATGGCGCGCGAAATAGAAGTCATCAAGTCCCAGCTTCGCCGCAACCAGGTCACAACGTTTGAGGGCGACGCCCGTTTCCTCGATCCTCATACCATCGAGGTCAAAAGCGACGATGGATCGCAGCTTCTGCGCGGTCACTACATCATGATTGCCTGCGGCACCCGTCCCGCCCACAGCGTCGATATACCGATGGACGGCAAGCGCATCTTCGATTCCGACGCGGTCCACTGCCTGGAGGAAGTCCCGCGCGAACTCGTAGTTGTAGGAGCCGGCATTATCGGGCTCGAATTCGCTTCCATGTTCGCCGCGCTGGGAGTGAAAGTCACGCTGCTCGATCAGCGGCCAACCCTGCTCGACTTCGTGGATCGCGAAATTGTGGAGAGTCTGGGCTTTCAGCTCCGCCAGCTCGGAACCGTTTTCCGCCTGGGCGAAAAAGTAGTTTCCGTCGGCTTCGACGCCGAGCGCGATCGTGTCTTCGCCCGCCTCGAAAGCGGAAAAAACGTCCATGGACAGGGCCTTCTCTACACCGTCGGTCGGCAGGCCAACAGTGATCAGTTGCAGATCGAAGCCGCGGGTCTGCAGTCCGACGGCCGCGGCAAAATGGTGGTCAACGAAAATTTTCAAACCAGCGTGGACCATATCTACGCCGCCGGAGACGTCATCGGTTTTCCCGCGCTCGCCAGCACTTCCATGGAGCAAGGCCGCCTCGCCAGTTGCCACATGTTCGGCAAGCCCGGCAAAATGATTCCCAATCTCATCCCCTACGGCATTTATACGATTCCGGAAATCTCCATGGTCGGCCACACTGAAGAACAACTCACCAAAGAAAAAATTCCTTACGAAGTCGGCCTGGCGCGCTACGCCGAATTGGCGAAAGGCCAGATGCTCGGCGATGACCAGGGTTTGCTGAAACTTCTCTTCGATCCCGACACTCTGAAAGTTCTGGGAGTGCATGTGATCGGCGACCGCGCCGCGGAGATCGTGCACATCGGCCAGGCCGTGATGGCCCTGGGCGGCACGCTGGAGTATTTCCGCGACACGGTGTTCAATTATCCGACCTTGGCCGAAGCCTATAAAGTTGCGGCCCTCGACGGACTGAACAAACTCTGATTAAGCTCTGACACAAGCTCGAACACTCCCATCGACGCGCCTATGACCAACGAGGAGATCAGGCTCTCCGAAGCCCGCGACCGCAAACGGCACTGGAAGCGCTGGGGACCCTACCTCAGCGAACGCGCCTGGGGCACTGTCCGCGAGGACTACAGCGCCAATGGCAACGCCTGGGAATATTTTCCCCATGATCACGCCCGCTCGCGAACCTACCGCTGGAATGAAGATGGCCTCGCCGGCATCAGCGATCGCCGCCAGTTGATCTGCTTCGCCGTCGCGTTGTGGAACGAGCGCGATCCCATCCTCAAGGAACGCCTCTTCGGCCTCACCGGCAAAGAAGGCAACCACGGCGAGGACGTAAAAGAATGTTACTTCTACCTCGACAACACTCCCACGCATTCCTACATGAAGTATCTCTATAAATATCCCCAGGCTGCGTTTCCGTATGCGCAACTGTTGGAAGAAAATCGCCGCCGCGGCAGGGATGACCCGGAATACGAATTGCTTGACACCGGAGTGTTCGACGAAGACCGCTACTTCGATGTGTTCGTCGAATACGCAAAAGGCGATGTCGAAGATATTCTCATCAAGATCACGGTCGCGAATCGCGGTCCGGAATCGGCGCGTCTCCGCGTCCTTCCAACCGTTTGGTTCCGCAACACCTGGTCCTGGGGCAATCCCGAACCCCACCCCAAACTCAGCGAGGTCGCCGGCGCCATCGAACTAACCCATCCTTCCTGCGTGAAGCATTGGTTGTATTGCGAAGGTTCCCCAGAACTTCTCTTCACCGAAAACGAAACCAATCGCCAGCGCCTCTTCAACGACCCCGAGAGCGGACTGCGTAAGAAAGACGCAATCAACAACTACATCGTCCACGGAAACAAACAATCAGTCTCACCCGACCCCTCAGGCACCAAGGCCTCAGCCCACTACGCAATGGAAATTGCCGCCGGCGCTTCCGTAACTGTCCGCCTGCGCCTCACGAATCTCTCCTTCGCTCAGCCCTCTGCCGCCTTCACCAGCTTCGACGCTCTCTTCGACACTCGCAAACAGGAAGCTGACGATTTCTACGCCACCATAATTCCGAAGTCCCTCTCACCCGACGCCAAGAATGTAATGCGCCAGGGCTTCGCCGGACTCTTGTGGTCGAAACAGTTCTATCACTACATTGTTCGGCAGTGGCTCGATGGCGATCCCGGCAATCCTCCGCCGCCGCCGGAACGCTATACCGGCCGCAATCATGATTGGCTGCACCTCTACAACGCCGACGTCATCTCCATGCCCGACAAGTGGGAATATCCCTGGTATGCCGCGTGGGACCTGGCGTTTCACTGCGTCTCTCTCGCTCTCGTCGATCCTGATTTCGCTAAAGAGCAACTCGTGCTCATGCTCCGCGAATGGTACATGCATCCCAACGGCCAGTTCCCTGCCTACGAATGGGCTCTCGGAGATGTGAACCCACCGGTCCACGCCTGGGCCGCGTGGCGCGTCTACAAGATCGACAAAAAACGCCACGGCCGGGGCGACCGCGCGTTCCTCGTCCGCATCTTCCACAAACTGCTTTTGAATTTCACCTGGTGGGTCAACCGCAAGGACGCCGACGGCATGAACATTTTCCAGGGCGGCTTTCTCGGCCTCGACAACATCGGAGTCTTCAACCGCAGCGATCCGCTCCCCACCGGCGGCCACATCGAGCAATCCGACGGCACCAGCTGGATGGCCATGTACACCCTCAATCTGCTGGCCATCGCCATGGAGCTCGCCATGCAAGACCCGGCCTACGAAGACGTCGCCAGCAAATTCTGGGAGCACTTCATCTACATCGCCTACGCCATGAATCATCTCGGCCATGACGGAAAGGGCCTGTGGGATGAGGCTGACGGATTTTTCTACGATGTGCTCAAGCTCCCCGACGGTGGCTACTTCCCAGTCAAGATTCGTTCCATGGTCGGCTTGATCCCGTTATTCGCCGTCGAAACTCTGGAGCCCGGCCTCATGCAGCGTCTCCCCGGTTTCAAGCGCCGCATGGAGTGGTTCATCCAAAACCGCCCGGATCTCACCGCGAACGTCGCCAGCATGCAGACTTACGGTATGGCGGAGAGAAGATTGCTCTCGATCGTCGATGCTGGACAGCTCCGCCGCATGCTGCACATCATGCTCGACGAAAACGAATTCCTGTCGCCCCATGGCATCCGCGCACTCTCGCGCCATCATCGCGATCATCCCTTCAGCATCGCCTTCGACGGCGAGGAGCGCCGCGTAGACTATGAGCCCGGCGAATCCTCCACCGGACTATTCGGCGGCAATTCAAATTGGCGCGGCCCGGTCTGGTTTCCCGTGAACTATTTGCTCATCGAATCTTTGCAAAAGTTTCATCATTACTTCGGCGACGATTTCAAAATCGAGTTCCCTTCTAATTCCGGCAACCGGCTCACCCTCTCCGAAGTTGCCGCCGAAATTTCCCGGCGCCTCACCGGAATTTTCCTGCGCGATGAAGCTGGCAACCGCCCGGTCAACGGCGGCATGAACGAAAGCACGCCAAAGTTCCGCGCCGACCCCCACTGGAACGATCTCATTCTCTTCTACGAATACTTCCACGGCGACACCGGCCAGGGCCTCGGCGCCAGCCATCAGACCGGCTGGACGGCGCTGGTCAGCAAGCTACTGCAGCAAAGCGGCGGTGCTTCCAAGCCCGCCGCAACGAAGGATAGAAATGAGCGGTAGATGTTAGCTCGGGGGATAGGTCAGTCAACCGCACGGGACGCGAAGCGAAACGAAAAACTCGGCGGTTGGGCTTTCCCTCGTGCAACTTTGTGTCCTTGGTGGTATAAGCCCTGAAGTCGATCGCTTAACTCGAGCTTGCAAAAATTCGAGACAGCGCGGAACTTTCAGGAGAGCCCCATGCCCCCATTCAATTTCGGAGAAGTTAAAATCGCCGTCGACGGGGACACTCCGCAAGGTCAACCACTCGCCGAAACACCGTTCCGACTTCTGTTGCTCGGTGATTTCAGCGGCGATGGGCCTAAAAAGCCTTTGCCAGCCCGCAAGCCAACTGTGGTGGATCGCGACAACTTCGATGACGTGCTAGCCGCGTTTCACCCCGAATTGAAGCTGCGCTTGGGCGACGAAGAGCTCGCAACCATCCAGTTCTCCGAACTGGATGATTTCCATCCCGACCGCCTCCTCGAACGCGTCGACATGTTCCGCAAGCTTCGCGAGATGCGTGCTCGCCTCGCAAATCCCGCCACGTTCGCCGACGCAGCTGCCGAATTCGGTTTGCGCGGCCCCGCGGCCCAGCCGCGCGAAGCCGCGCAGACGGCGACTCCGCAAGCTCCGCCATTAGCTCTGGGCAGTTTGCTCGACGACATGATCGAGCAAACCGAAGCCCGAGCACAGACGCGGCCTCCCGCTGAAAGCGACCTGCAGAAGTTCGTGCGCCGGGTGACCGAACCTCATCTCGTCTCCGCCGCCGACCCGCAACAGTCGGAGATACTCACTCTGATCGACCGCGCTTTGGACGAGCAGATGCGAGCCGTGCTGCATGTCCCCGACTTCCAGGCGCTCGAGGCCGCGTGGCGCGCAGTCTTCCTGCTGGTGCGTCGAATCGACACCGACGAAATGCTGAAGCTCTATCTCGTCGACTTGTCGAAGGATGAACTAGCTGCCGATCTCAATTCATCCCCCGATTTGCGCTCGACCTCCGCATACCAGCTGCTCGCCGGGGACGACACAAATTCTTTCGGTGCTGAGCCCTGGGCGGCAATTGTCGGCAACTACACTTTCGGGGCCACCCGTGGCGATGCAGAGTCACTCGGCCGCTTGGCGAAGATTGCCCACGCAGCCGGAGCCCCGTTCCTTGCCGCAGCCAGCCCTGTTTTGTTAGGCTGCAAATCTTTTTCGGCGGCGCCCAATGCCCGCGATTGGACCGCACCCGCCGACAGTGAGAGCACATCCGCTTGGACCGCCTTGCGAGCGCTTCCCGAAGCGAACGCCGTGGGCCTCGCCATTCCGCGTTTCCTCCTTCGCCTTCCCTATGGCAAGAAAACCGATCCCATCGAATCATTCGCCTTCGAGGAAATGCCCGCCGATCCGGAGCACGACGACTATTTATGGGGCAATCCCGCATTTGTGTGCGCACTACTGCTGGCGCAATCTTTCAGCCAATCAGGATGGGACCTGCGTCCCGGCCAGCACTCGGAGCTGGACCGTCTCCCCGTTCACGTCTACCAGCATGAAGGTGCTTCCGAACTAAAACCTTGCGCCGAATCGTGGATGACCGTCGATACCGCGAACCAAATCATCGATAGCGGCCTCATGCCCCTGGCCTCTATAAAAGGGAAAGACGAAGTGCGGCTGGTGCGATTTCAGTCCATCGCGCATCCTATACGGGCCCTCGCCGCCCGCTGGATTCGCTGAACGCAATCACCCCATGTGGCCTGCAGCCACCAGCCCCACCAGGCCATGTGGCGACGGGCGCCTCGCCCGTCCCGCCGAAGCGAAGCAAGGCGGAATCTTCGCACTAGATCAAGCCATCACAAACCCAAGCCACCACGAACTCAACCCACCACAAACTCAAGCAATCAAAACCCAACCCCCAACTCCACCCCCAAACCCCTCCGCTGCCCGCGAATTTTTAAGATAGTTCCCAGGCAACGCAAATGTGGAATTAAACACCAAATACGCGGGCACAAGAAGCAACGCCGTGACCTTGGTCACTTGCGCTCGCTTGTGCCGAAACGTAAGCTGCAAACAGAGTGAGGAGTACACCCTCATGGTTCGAAGCCGACAGTTCCGCACAAACGCACGAGCGGAACGAACGCCGCGATCATGGGTGACCGGGCAGAGAGATGTTCAATTCTGATCAGATCAATACGCTGTTGCGTCTCGTCGATGCAGAGATCGAAGCGGAAATCTCGCGCATCTGCACCATCCCTGTGACGCCGAAGAGGTACGAAGCTCTGTTAACTCCCAACGACCTGGAGTTCGCGAAACAGATCGGAATCTCTCTCTCCTGTTAAGCCCGTCCCAAGCCCCTGTGGCAAGCCCATGTGGCAGGGCCGCGTAGCAGGACCATGTGGCGACGGGCGCCTCGCCCGTCCCGCCGAAGCGAAGCAAGGCGCAACTTTCCAAAAGATCAAACCACTACGACTCAAGCACACCTGATTCACTCAACTTTCAACGGCGCCGCAACCGACCCCGTACGTCCACTCAAATCGTCCCGCACCACAAAGCGAACCGTATATTCGCCAGGAGCCAGGTCGAGAGCGTCGCGATAGACCACACCTTGCTGCCGAATTGCCGACAACCTCTCCGGCGTCAGATGAAGGTCAACTTTCTGCCCCATGGGATGATCCACCGGCTTACCTTCAGGCGTTTTCGCCATTGCCACAAAGTCCAGCGCAACATGGTTGTTGTCGGCGTCGTTGATCACGCCAGCATCGGGCGCCAGCCGCATCTCATAAGTCACGTGCTTCTTGCCTGGCTCCTTTCCCGGTTCAATCTTGTTCCAACGCGCCACCAGCGTCAGTGACGTGTAATCCAGCGGCGACTGCAGGGCCGACGAAATGTCGCTGTTGCGGCTGCTCTCCGGGTCGATGGTGGCATTGGTCACAAAAAATCCGCTGCGTGCCCGCACTTCCACATGCTCGCGCTTGGCCTTCACCGTAAGCTTGCGCCACCCGGGTTTGGTCTGCGCGCGATCAATGTAGTAACCAAGCATGTAGTATTCGGCCGAGTCGTTCACTGCCTCGCGAAACCCTTTCTCCAGATCGTTCGATCCGAAATAGGCGCGCCCTCCGGTCATCGAAGCAAAAGTCAGGAACGAAGACTGAGTGTCGAACTGCTTGTTTTGCATATGGCGGGAATAATTTTTCCCCGGATTGCGCAGCGAAGCGCTGGGCATGCTGGTCACCTGCAGGCCTTTCACATCCACAGGATAAAGAGAAATCTCCGCGTCATTCAGCAACTGCCAGGTGCGCTCGTAGAGCGGCAACACATCGGCCAGCGTATCCCGTCCGGCGGGAGCGAGCTGCATGGTGTTGTCGCTCACGCTGAACGGAAATCCTCCGCTCGCCCAGATCAGCGATTTGCGGCCGGGCACTCCTGCCAGGGCCTGCGCCACCGTTTGCAATCCGTCCAACGTATAGGTAATCGCCAGGCGCTGTTCGAACGATTTAAAATTCAGCTCCGAGTCTTCCATCATGCTCTGAAGCTTTTGAGCTTCGCCCTGCGCCGCCGCCTGCGCATTCCCTTTCGAACTACCGCTGCTTTTCGAGCTCCCCCCGCCGCTCGGCGCGCCCGAACTGCCGTCCGGGCTGGCCGTTCCCGTGATGGCTTCGGTTTCCTCGTCACTATCCACCATTTCGTAAGGGTCGCCCTTCACCACATGCAGCGCGGCCACCAGGATGCGGGGATCGCTCGTGAAGTCGTGGACAACTTGAACGCCGCTTCGCGTAAGCGTGTAGAGGCCGGTGGGCTCGCGCTCGTTCACCGATAGCGTAAGATACTTTAGCAATTCTTTGCGTGCATTCGCCTGATCAAGAAAAGGCGTGTTAATCAAGTCGAGCACGATCAACGTAACCCGTCGCGCGGAAGCGCCGCTCGCCAGCGCGTTGTTGAATTCGTTGGGGTTTTTGGGACGCGACAACCGGCGTGGGTCGCTGGTGATTTCTTCAAACGTAGCAATCTTTTGTTCGGCGCCGTTTTCCAGCACCGTAAAGTCTTCCTGCTTGAGTCCGCTGATATGGTTGCCTGACTTGTCGGTCACCAAAGTAGGAACCAGTACCAGCTTCGCACCCGCGCTGAATTTCACCTCAGAAGTGTTCTGTTTGTCGTTGTCTTTATACCCAGCTCCAGCGAAGCCAAACACACAGCAAACCAGAGCCACGGCGAGAGCACCGGCCGGGGCGGCGTAAATCGACACCTTACCGCGAATCGTCATTTCCATTCACGAAGCCGATGCAGAAACCGGCTGCGCCACATCCGCCTCTTCCTGGTTCACTACGGACTGGTTCACTACGGGCTGAATCACTTCCGGTTCCATCACTCCCGGCGTTTCAAAAGCCGGAACCGGCCCCAGCGGACACTCCGGCGACAAATATCCCAGCTTCTGCTGCATGATCTTCCGCGAATACTTAGCCATGTAGTGCACAATCGTCTCAATCCGAATCTTCACCCCGCCCGCCGGCTTGGTCGAATCCAGATCCCCAAACTTGAAGAACAAAGTCCCCGTAGCTTCCACAATTTTCTGCGTCGGCGTATAAGTCGGCTGATCCATCCCGCACTCGTAGCTCGAAAGCCGCACCACGCAAGTAATCCACGGGCACCGCGCCGCCACCTTCGCTCCCCACATAATCTCATTCGTGTTACTGCTGTAAGAAGAAGTCCACACGTCGGTAATATCAAACGGACTCTTGATCTTCCCCGCCTTCAGATCCGCCTCAAACAGCCAGTTCATCAAATCCAAATCGCCAGGCAGATACTGTAACCACAAAATCGGATACCCATGCGCCTGCAGGTCTCCCTCAATCTCATGCCCGATCCCCGTATCCATATGATAAGGACGCGCCAGCACCAGAATGCACGGCTTCTGATTTTTCACGCACCAGGTCAAAATATCGCGGCTCTGCTGCCGAGCTTTATCCGTGAAACTGTCGAGCGCCGCAAACCCCGCCTTCACCGCCCGCTCCGTCTCTTCCAGTTCAAGATTAAAAATATCTTTAAGCGAACTATGCAGTTGCTCCACCACCATGTGCCGATCGCCAAGACTCACAAACGGAGAAGCATAAGTAATCCCGTTCTCGCCAAAAACGTCGCGTTCCTTCAAAAATCCAGACTTGATGCTCTCCGGCCCCGCCATCACCCGCGTGCAAGTTACCGTATCCACCACATGCCCATGCAGCACCGAAGGCAGCGAATGAATCATCGGGCTCAAAAGAATATTAATTTTCTTTTTCTGCCCAAAAACCAACTCCCCATAATGTCCGCTGATGCACTTCACCGGATAGCAGCAGTCCACCGTGCCGCGTCCCTTGCCGAACTCGCGCCCCTGCTCCTCGGAAGTATCCGAACTGAACACAATATTCTCCGATTCAATGCCGATCGCCCGCAGAAAGCCCACCCAGAACTGGTGAGTCGTCCACACGTTCAGCACCTTCGGAATTCCGACCCGCACCTGCGACCGGTCTTTAGGTGGAGACGCGGCGGAACGCTTCTTTGCGGACCAAATCGGCAACGTTGGGAAACGCATTCTTCGTCTTCTCCATCCCGATCTTGATAACTTTCATCTCGTTCAAATCTTCCACCAACCCCTTGGGGCACGAGTTGTTCACGATCACCCGCTCCCAACCTTGCTCCAGCGGAACCTTGCTCCACTCGCGCCCTTTTCCGCCTTCCAGTTCCACATCAATAAAACTGCGCTGGCACGTCACCGGGCACCAGTGGCACACGGTATCCACCGAAGTCGCCGTCTTGTAAGTCAATCTCTCGATCGCATCAAATCCGCGAAACTTGCTTCGTCCCGCCCGCATCCCACCAGTCCAAAGCAACCAGCGCCGCGCCGATCGCCCCCGCTTCGCCCGAGTAAGGATGCACGACCACATCCGCATCCGGAACTTTCTTCAAAATAAAATCCACCTGCGTTTTCACGACTGCAAGATTCTTGTGCGTCCCACCCTGCAGAATATATTTCTTCCCCACAGAAGTGAGATTGTTCAATCCGCCGGCATAGATCCAAACATTCAGCGGAAGAATCGCGCACAACCCCGCGAGAATTTCTTCCGCCTGCCAACCCTTGCGCTGCTGATTAACAATGTCGCTCTGCAGGAAAACTCCACATCCCATCGAAAGCTGCGGCATCGACGTAGCCTTGAACGCGCGGTCCGCCATTTCGCTCATCGGAATGCTGAAGCGCTCCGCGATCCCCTGAAGAAACGCGCCGTTCCCCGAAGAGCACTGCGAGTTCAACCGGAAATCTGTCACCGCCCCGTTGTTCAGGAGCATGATCTTGACGTCGACGCCGCCCACGTCGCAAATGCAATCCGCGTCCGGAAAATAATGCAGCCCGGCGCTGGCGTGCGCAATCGTTTCCACCACGGGACAGTCTGCGCCAAGTATATCTTTCAGCAAATCTTTGCCGTAGCCCGTGATGGCCAGCCCAAGAATCTCTCCGTCTCCCACCGCCTCGCGAACCTGCCGGAACAGACTCTTCGCGTCGTCGATCGGATTTCCCCGGCTCAGCGCATAACAGGAAAACAGCAATTCCTTGTCCGGCGACATGCAAACCGCCTTGGCCGTCGTCGACCCGAAATCGCAACCCACCACCACCGGCCCGAGCTTCGCGCTCTTGCCGAGCATGGGAAGCCGGAATTTCGGACGCCGAGTAATTTTCCCGATGCTGACCGGACGCCCATTCTCCTGGCCCTTGCCATTACTGTTTCCGTGCCCATTGCCGTTGGCGTGCCCGTTCCCGTTGCTCTTTGCAGCCTCGGCCGCAGCGCCAATTCCGTTGCTTCCCGGCGTCGAGTACCGCGAAAGAAAAGACTTCAGTTCCGCCTCTTCTTTCCACAATCCGGCACTGCCCAGTTTTTTCTTCTCCTCGTGCTGCCCTTCGTCAATCCACCAGCGCAGCCTCGACGTTCCCAGATAGATGCCAACGTTCGGCGAATCTCGCAGCCCCACTTCAATGCAGCCCTGCGCCGCGTAATAGAGCGCATCATCCGGCACGCGGATGAACGATTCCGGATCTTTCCCCTCCGGCATCTCCACCTTGCGCTCTTTCCACAATTTCGCCAGATGGTAGCGCCACGCCTGCTGCAATCCTTTGAAGAAAAGATTCGGCCCACCCAGCAAAAGAATTTCCGGCAGCGGCGTGTTGCCGCGCGTCAGCGTCGCCAGATTCTGATACACCACCGCCTCAAACAGCGAAGCAATGATCTCCTCCACCGAAACTCCAGCCTTCAACAAAGTATTGGAATCCGCTTCGGCGAAGATGCCGCACTTGCTGCTGATCTTGTGCAGCGTGTAACCGTCATAGCCCATCTGCGAAAGTTGATCGGTGGAAATTTCCAGCTTCCGCGCCGTCTTCTCGATGAACGTTCCCGTCCCGCCGGAACACGCGCTCTGCATCAGCACTTGCTTGCTCTTGGCCGCCCCGGCGCCGCTGAAGAAAATTGTCTTCATGTCTTCGCCGCCGATTTCGCTCACGAAGCGCACATTCGGATGCACTTTCTCCACCGCCGCCGCCACCGCCACCACTTCCTGAATCACTTTCCCGCCCACCAGCGGCGCAATCAGCCCCGCTCCCGACCCCGTGAAAAACACGCGGTCCTGCTCCGGAGTAAAGCCATACTGTTTCTCCATCCGGTTCAGGAAATCGAGAACCTTCTCCGCCTGCTTGGTGTTGTGCCGTTCGTAAGCCTGCCCCAGCAGTTCCCCGGACGGCCCCGCAATCGAGTACTTGCAGGTCGTGCTGCCCACGTCGAGGCCGACGATTTTTCCCGTGGCCCGGGGAGGATCCTCCAACGCCGGCCTCGCCAGCGCAGCACTTCCCTCAAGCGGTTGGATCTGAATCAAACCATCACTCATGCCTCAACCTCGTCTCCGATGCAGCGTGTCGGTGTGCTCGGTTTCGGGTGGCGCAGCGCTTTTAGCGCTGCGGTTAAGCCTCTCTTCTCTCAAAAGGGCTTTAGCCTCTGAGGTGCCCTAAGTGAGTCCTCTAGCAAGCAGATCAAGCCCGCGCCAGCCCCTTGTCGTAAGCCAGATGCATCACATAGTTCGCCGCAGCCCCGGCATAAGCGCGATGCGGCACCTGATACGTCGCCTTCCGCACCTCCGGATGCTTCTCTTCATACGCCCGGATTTTCTTTTCAGTCAGCCCAGTCTTCTCCATCACGCCCTCGAACTCCGCATGCGCCCGCTTCTTCGCTTCCGTTAGAATCATCTGGCAGCGCGAAAGCGCGTGCACCTCCGCATCGCCCTTCACTTCAATCGGAGCATAAAGCAGAGTCAGGATATTTCCCGATCACATTCGCCATCGAGCCAATCGACATGGTGTTCGGCATGCACGAATACGGCGACAATTCGCAGATCATGTGCGCCGTCTTGTGATGATACGAATGCAGCGCCTTGCCGATCAGCATGTGCCCTTCCCCTCCCCGCAGTTGGAAGTTGTAGAAAGGCTCTGCCAGGGTCTTGAGTTCTTCCTGGTCCGGCAATTCGTGCGGCATATTCGCCAGCGCCTTGCGGAAGCGGTTGTAGGTGCCGCGGTAAATCTTCTCCAGCGCGTGCAGCGCAAGGTTCTCAACCTTCGGGTGCTTGCTCTTGCTGTTGCGGTGCTCCAGTTTGCGGATGGTGGGATGCATCAGGTAGTGCAGCCAGACCGCAACCGGCGGCGCAATCACTTCCGATTCTTCCGACTCCAGCCAGCGCTTGATGTTGTAGTTGCCTTCGCCTTCATGCGTCTGCAGCCAGAACTCGCCGGTGATTTTCACCTTCGCTTTCACCCGCAGATGGTCCACTTCAATCGTGTCCCACTTCTTGCGAACCTCGCGCAGCGCCTTGGTGAAATAGTTGCTCATCAAATGCCAGGCCATGGTTCCATATTTCTTGCCGCGATCCGGCCGGTGCAGAAACAACTCGTACATTTGCTCGACCACGTCGCGCAGCACCAGTTCCGTCTGCCCTTTATTCACTTCGTAAGGACGCGTCGCATATTCCAGATCGGTCACCAGGTCGCCGCACAGGATCGACCAGATGATCCCCAGACTCATGGGCATGTTGATGTCGAGACCGCCGCCGTTCCCCGGCCCCTGGTCCAGCTCGTCCTGCGCCAGCAGGAACAGCCGGAAGTCGCGCAGCCCCAGCCCATCGAGCGCCATGGCATACGATTCGTGATATTGACCAAACCGGCACGGACCGCAAGCGCCCGCCGTCAGGTAGACGAACTTCTTGTTCACTTCTTCCTTGCCGTGCTCCTTCACTTCCTTCTTCAGAAAGTTCACCAGGCTTCCCGTGGTGAAGATGGTGGGGCAGCAGGCTCCCGTGTCGATCAACTCCTTGCCCGCGTCGAGATCGTCCCGCGCAATGTTCGGCAGCGGCTCAGCTTTGTACTTCAGGTTGTGCAGCGCTCCCTGCATCATGCGCTCGTGCTTCCACGTGAGGCCCCCGTAGAGAATCGTGGTTTCGGCACGTTGATCGCGCGTGAAGGGCTTGGGTTTGTATGCGCTATAGTGCTCGGTGATGGGCAGTTGTGCCACTTGTGCCATTGGATTCTCTCCTCGCTAAATTTTTTCCCCAGGGAAGTTGTCGGGATTGTACATCCCGAATTAAGCATCCTCAAACGCCAATTCGACTTCCGGCACCAAAGTGCCCGGTTCGTCATCCCAATGCCGGGCGAGTGCTGGATGATGGAGCCCGTCGTGCCGGATGCAATGGATCACCAACAAGAAAAACGCCGCGCCCGCAAGTTGCGCCACAATCGGTACATGCAAAGCCGTAATCAGGTTGTAGCGGTCCGCGACCCTGCCAATCACTACCGGCGCAATTGCCATGGAAAACAAATTCACGAACAAATAATAAAAACCTAGCGCCGTCGCGTGCCCGCGCGGCGGAACCAGGTCGTGGATGGTCGCAGTCAAGGGCCCGTGGTACCAACTCAAGAAAAATGCCCCCAATCCGAACAGCACCAGGAAACGCATTTTTCCGCTAGCATGCAGCGCAAAATAAATTGGTGGAGCTCCCAGAACGAAACCGATAGGGACCACCACCGCCCGCCCCCAGATGCGCAGTTTCGCCAATGCGTCCGACAAGAAAGCGCCTGTAGCAATGCCCAGCGTTCCGCCCAGCACGATCACCAGCCCCAGCGCCAACCCAGCTTGCGCCGCAGTGAACCCCTTGTAGTCCTGCACCAACTCCGGGCCCCACGCCACATAGGTATACCCCGCAAAGCTGCAGAACCATCCGCTGACCAGCAGCGCGAGGAAGGCCGGCACACGCAGTAGTTCACGCAGCGGCATCGATTCCTTGGCAACATAAGCCACCGACTTCGGCAGCCGCAGCGCCGTCAGCCCCAGCACCACTCCAGGTATTCCGACCATGAAAAACGCAAACCGCCATCCGAACGCCGCCGCCATGATCCCGCCGAGGGCGATGCCCGTGGCGCCCCCAATGAACATGCCGATGTCAAACGCTCCCTGCACTCGCGCCCGCACGTGGCGGGGGAACGATGCAGTGATCACCGCCGCGCCCGCCGGCGTATAAGCCGCTTCCCCGACGCCCACTAACCCCCTTGCAATCAACAAGGCACGGAACGACCCGGCCAGCCCGCTGAAGAACGTCGCCCCGCTCCAAAACAACACCCCCGCACTAATCACCGCGCGCCGCGAGATGCGATCTGCGAGCATTCCTAAGGGAAAGCTGGCCAGCGAGAGGACCACGGTGAAAGCTGTCGCCAGGTAGCTAAGCTGCACATAACTAAGGCTGAAATCACGACGAATGGAAGGGAAAAGGGCGAACACGATCTGCCGGTCAACGTAGTTCACAAAATTGACCAGCATCAAGATCAGCAGCACCCGCCACTGCTTCGCGGTGAAGTCGGAGAGCTTCATTCAGGATGTCGCTGCAAAGTGAGTACAACCAAGGGAGCACCCGACGCAAGCGACAATGTGCGACATCCCGCGTCAAATGAAGAAAAGGCAGGGGTTAGCTTGGTTCGCGAGGACTTGCGATTATCAGTTGGGGCCCGGGCGGCTTTGTGGTTCGCGAGCGCAAGCCACTAACCGTCTACAGGCTGGTCAGCGGTTAGGGTTGGTGGAAGGCGCCAGTACCTAACCCTCTATTCTAGAAACAGTGGTTAGGTCGCCAAAAACCAGCACCCGACTTCCGATGCGCTTCCGGCGAGAACCGCGCTCGCTGCGATTGCTGGACGGGCGAGGCGACCGTCCCTCCACGATCTTTTTGTGGCTACTTCGGAGTCCCTTAACGGGATTGGACTCGGGGGCTTAAGCGCGGTATTCTTGCGCCACTCTGCAAGCTCGGGTGCTTGGGGAGAACGACGAATGGGTGGAGACGGGACACAGCCACGGATGACGGCGCAGGACCGGCCCGCCGGCGACCGCCTCGCCAATGATCGCCTCGCCAGTGACCGCCTCGATTCGTGGAAAGAGATTGCGGCTTACCTTAATAAGGAAGTCCGAACCGTCCAGCGCTGGGAGAAGAGTTTGGGTTTGCCGGTGCGGCGGCTTGCCCAGGGTAAGCAGGGCACGGTTTTCGCTTACAAGCTGGACCTGGACGCCTGGTGGCAGGAAAGCCAAACCAAACTCGAGTACGAAGACGACAGGCCGGATGCGCGAACCGGTGCGGAAACGGACGGGACGGCGGTAGGACCGGGCGGTTCAGGCTCCAACGTGGTTGTGCTTTCCGCAGCTGCGGACCGGCTTGAAGCCGATCGTCTTGAAAGAGATCGATCTGGAAAGCCTCAGCCCGAAAAATTTCGACCGGAAAGAAACTCGACTGCCGATTCTCCGCCGGACCTGATACGTCGCCTCACGGTTCTGTGCTTGCTGATTATTGTGGTTGCGGGCTTAGCATCGGTGGCGGCTCGGTTCTGGCTGCAAACTCCGGGGGGCTTCCCCAGAGCCAAGATGGTGCTGGCGGTCCGGCCATTCCGAAATATCGGCGATCCTGGGCAGGACTTTGTCGCCGACGGGCTCACCGAGGAAATGATCAGTCGCCTCGGACAGCTCCATCCCGAAGAAATGGGCGTGATCCGGCTAAGCCCGGCGTATGCCGCGAGTGCGTTCGACCGCATCGCAAAAGAAGTGCATGCCAACTATGTTCTCGAAGGCAGCGTGCGCCAATCTGGAAAGCGGGTGGCGATTACCGCGCAGCTGATTCAAGTGAGCGACCAGACGCAGGTGTGGGGTGAGAGCTATGAGCGAGACTTGCAGGACGTGCTTATTGTCCAGGCAGAGGTGGCAAGCGCAATTACAGGCGAAGTTCTGAACAAGCTGCCGCATGCTCATCCGCTGATTCGTCAGGTGAATCGCGAAGCTTATCTGGCCTACTTGGAAGGGCGCTACTTCTGGAACAAACGTACCGAAGAAGGGTTCTCGAAAGCGATCACGTTGTTCAAGAGGTCGATTGAGATCGATCCCACCTACGCGCCGCCTTATGCGGGGCTGGCCGATTGTTACGAGTTGCTGGGGTCCGCGCCCTATTCAACTCTGTCACCGAAAGAGGCGTTCCCGCAAGCTGAGGCTGCGGCCCGAAAGGCTCTTGAGCTCGACAGCACGCTGGCCGAGGCGCACGTGCCGCTTGGCTATTCGGAGCTGGTGTACGAATGGAATTTGCCCGAAGCGCAAAAGGAGTTCAGCAAAGCTCTGGAATTGCGGCCGGGATATGCCACGGCTCACCAGTTTTACGGTTACTACCTTACTGCGATGGGCAGGTTGGACGATGCGATCGCGGAGAGAAAAAAAGCTGTGGACCTGGATCCGATCAGCCCTCTGTTGAATTCGGCCCTGGCGGAAGCGTATTACCATGCGCGACGTTTTGACGTGACCATTGACGAGAGTCACAAAGCGCTCGAACTGGATCCTACCTATGCCATCGCGCTGGTCAACATCGGGCGGGCTTACGAGCAGATGGGGATGCATCAGCAGGCACGCGACGCCTTCCAGACGATTCTGGCATTTGCTCCCGAAAGTCCCGCGATTCTTGCGCTCATGGGACATGAGTACGCGGTCTCGGGAGATATTGCGCACGCCAACCAGATTCTTGCCAGGCTGACGGAGTTGTCGAGCAGGAAATATGTGCCCGCAGTTTATTTTGCGGTGGTGTATATCGGCCTTGGCCGGAAGGATGATGCGTTCCGCTGGCTCGATAAAGCTTATGACGAGCGTTGCGAATATCTGGTTTATTTGAGCAGCGAACCGCTGGCGGATCCGCTGCGCGGGGATCCGCGGTTTTCTCATCTGCTGAACAGGATCGGGTTGAGGGGCGCGGGCGCTTCGGCGGAGCGCAGGACGCAGTAGTTCGGCGGCGTGGCGGGGGCCGATCAGATTTACTCAAGAACCTGCGCTCGCTGCGCTTGCTGGACAGCCGAGGCGGCTGTCCCTACATAACAACCAGTTGGGAACGAGCCTGCTAAGGTGATCTGACAACGTTTCATGGCGGGGGCGAGGAATTGAATCCGCGCACATCTTTCTTGGTTCCGAAGAACTCGAATTGGCATCGGCTCAGCTCAATCCTCTTGGTGCTGGCGTTTACGGCGGCGGCGACTGGATGCTCCGTCAAGAAAGTTGCGGTGAACAAGCTGGGGGATTCGCTGGCCAGCGGCGGAACTACTTTTACTTCCGACGATGATCCTGACCTGGTGGGGGAGGCGCTTCCGTTCAGTCTCAAGTTAATGGAAAGCCTTCTGGCGGAAAGCCCGCAGCATCGCGGGCTTTTGTTTGCTACTTGTAGCGGGTTCACGGAATACGCGTTTGTGTACGTGCAGGTACCGGCCGAAGAGATCGAAGATCAGGATCTGGCGAAGGCGGATTTTTTGCGCACGCGAGCGCGGCATCTTTATGTGCGGGCGCGCAATTATGGGCTGCGCGGGCTGGAAGTGAATCACCGCGGTTTTGAAAGTGAACTTCGGCAGGATGTGAAGGCCGCGATGAGCAAAACGGGGGTGAAGGACGTGCCGCTGCTTTACTGGACGGCGGCTTCGTGGGGCGCGGCGATTTCGGTTTCGAAAGACAATCCAGAGATGATCGCCGATCAGCCAATCGTGGAAGCGTTGATTGACCGCGCGCTGGAACTGAACCCTGATTACGACTTTGGGGCGATCCACAATTTTTTGATCACGTATGAATCGGTGCGCCGAACGGCGAGCGGGGATTTTGCTGTGCGGTCGAGAAAACATTTTGAGCGCGCCGTGGAGTTGACTTCAGGGCAGAGCGCTGCGCCTTACGTGGCTCTGGCTACGACGGTCTCGGTGAGCAAACAGGATTCTGCAGAGTTCGAGTCGCTGCTGAAGAAGGCTCTGGCGGTGGATCCGGACGCGCGGCCGGAGTGGAGACTGATGAATCTCGTCATGCAGCGGCGCGCGCGCTGGCTGCTTTCTCGCGAAGACGAATTATTTGTGAAATAAACTGAGGTGGCGTGTGCGAAGTCGAAGGGGCAGAAAGCTCGGAAAAATGATGGCCGCAGCAATGTTGCTGGCGCTGGGAGTTTCTTCGAACGCACTGGCGCAGACGCGGATTCGGTTGGCAACGATGGTTCCGTCGGGAACGTCGTACCACCACAGCCTGCAGGAGATGGGAGAGAAGTGGAAGAAGGCGTCGAATGGCGCGGTTACGCTGACGATTTATTCGGACGGCGTGATGGGGAGCGAAGCTGACATTGTCCGGCGCATGCGTGTAGGGCAACTGCAGGCCGCGGTGCTCACCGTTGCCGGGCTCGCGGATATTGATCCTTCAGTGGCCGCACTGCAGAAAATGCCGCTGGTCTACCGGTCACTCGAGGAAGCTGCCTACGTGCGCGACAAGATGGCGCCGGATTTAAACCGGCGGCTGGCGGAGAAAGGATTCGTCGTTTTGTTCTGGACGGATGGCGGATGGGTGAGGCTTTTTTCCAAAGAGCCTGGGATGGTGCCGGACGATTTCAAGAAGATGAAGGTGTTTGTGACTGCGGGCGATGTGACGCAGTCGGAACTTTACAAGTCCGCGGGTTTCAAGCCGGTGCTGCTCGAGTGGTCAGATGTGCTGACCAGTTTGCAAACCGGGATGGTGGACGCGTTGCCGACGATTCCTCTGCACGCATTGTCGAACCAGTTTTATATCTCGACTCACAACATGCTGGAAGTGAACTGGATTCCGCTGGTGGGGGCGTTGATTGTGACCAAGAGGAGCTGGGATGCGCTGCCGGCGGCGCAGCAGGACGAGATGCGGAAAGCGGCGGTGGACTGCGGTGCGGAGTTCCAGGCGAATACTCGGCGGGAAAATCAGGAAGCGGTGGAATCGATGCAGAAGCGCGGTCTGCAGGTTCACCCGGTCACGAAGGAAGCGGAAGAGGCGTGGCGGAAGTTTTCGGAGAGTATGTATCCGCAAATTCGGGGGCACATTGTTCCCGCCGACACGTTTGACAGAGTGATGCAGCTGCTGCACGACTATCGCGCTGCGCAAGGAGCATCCGGAAAGTGAGCGATGCGAAGTGAGCCATGAGGTTGCCACTTCCGGAGAGTATCTGGATCTCGCCCGCCCGGGCGAGGCGTCGCGGCAAACATGGCTGAAGACGGCGGAGAACGCTGTGGTGTCGGTCGCGCTGTTCGCCATGGTGCTGATTCCGCTGGCGGAAAGTTTTCTGCGGCGCGTATTTCATACGGGGATTCCGGCATCGACAACGATTGTTCAGCACATGGTGCTGGTGGTGGGGATGCTGGGAGGCGCGATCGCGGCGCGCGAAGGCAGACTACTCTCGCTTTCGACGCTGGGAGAAACGGCGCTGCGCGGGCGTTGGAAGAGTGTTGGGAGGATCTTCACGAGTGCGATATCGGCTGCGATTTCGGCGTTTCTGTGCGTGGCTTCTTACCAGTTTGTTGCGACTGAGCGTGAAGCGGGGACGATTCTGGGGTACGGCATTCCGATCTGGGTAGTGGAGTGGGTGCTTCCGCTGGGGTTCGCGGTGATTGCGATTCGAATTCTTCACCACGCGTCGGACAAATGGGTGGCGCGGATCGTGGCGGGGGTTGGGGCAGGGTTGCTGGTGGGAATTGTGATGATGTGGCCGGGAGGGTTGCATCATTTTGTTCCGATTGCGATGTGCATTCTGTTTGTCGCTTCGGTGCTGGGGATGCCGGCGTTCGCGACGCTGGGCGGAGCGGCATTGATTTTGTTTTGGGGCGCGGACCAGCCGATTGCGGCGATTCCGATTGCGCAGTATGCGCTGGTGACGAATCCGATTCTGCCGACGCTGCCGCTGTTCACCCTGGCGGGATATTTTTTGGCGGAGGGGGGCGCGCCAAAACGGCTGGTGCGGGTGTTCTACGCGCTGTTTGGGCAGTTTCGTGGCGGCCCTGCGATTGTCACTGTGTTAGTTTGTGCGCTGTTCACTTCTTTTACCGGCGCGTCGGGCGTGACGATCCTGGCGCTGGGCGGTTTGCTGATGCCGGTGTTGATGGGGGCCGGGTATTCGGAGAAGGATTCGCTCGGGCTGCTGACGGGGTCGGGATCGCTGGGGCTGCTGTTGCCTCCGTGCTTGCCGCTGATTGTGTATGCCATTGTGGCGCGGGTTCCGATTGGGCAGATGTTTCTGGGGGGAATTATTCCGGCGTTTGTCATGATGGCTGCGACGGCGATTTGGGGCATCCGGCGCGGATCGGCGACGAACACGGCGGTGCGGAAATTTGAGTGGAAAGAGGCGCGGGCCGCGTTGTGGGAGGGTAAGTGGGAACTCGCGATGCCGCTCGTGGCGTTTGTGGCGCTGTTCAGTTCGCTGGCCACGCCGGTGGAGGCGGCGGCGGTGACTGCGTTGTATGCGTTTGTGATTGAGGCGGTGATCCATCGCGATTTGCATATCTTTCGCGACTTGCCGTGCGTGATGGCGGAGTGCGGATTACTTATTGGTGGCGTGCTGCTGATTCTTGGCGTGTCGCTCGGGTTCACGAATTATCTGGTGGACGCTGAGGTTCCGGCGAAGGCCGTGGCGTGGACGACGGCGACCATTCATTCTCCGATTCTGTTTCTGCTGTTGTTGAATGTTTTTTTGCTGGTGGTGGGATGCTTGATGGAAATTTATCCGGCGATCGTGATTGAGGTTCCGCTGCTGGTGCCGCTGGGCGCGGCGTTTGGGATTGATCCGGTGCGGCTGGGGATTATTTTTCTGGCGAATATGGAACTGGGGTATTTGACTCCGCCGGTGGGGTTGAATCTGCTGATGTCGTCGTATCGCTTCAAGAAGCCGGTGCCGGAGGTGCTGCGCGCGGTTTTGCCGGTGGTGATGGTTTTGAGTTTGGGAGTGCTGCTGATTACTTATATTCCGGCTTTGACTACGGCGCTGCCGCGGTTGTTTGGATATTGAATTTTGTTCGGTGGTGAGGGAACTCTGAAATATGGCGGCGGCAGAAATCCCCACTTCTCGCAAAAGACGCGAGAAATGGGGCACCCATATTTCGTTTTGGGGCAGGGTCGTCAGACTTGCAGATTTTTCAGGTAGGGGACGCTGGCTTTCATCTGGTCGAGGTTCATTTCGACGAAGTAGTTTTTGATGCCGCCGGTTTTTGCGGCGGTGAAGATTCTTTTCCAATCCAACGAGTCCTGCCCTACCGGCGCGACTTTCTTCGCGGCCACGGACCAGCCTTGTACGTGCATGGAAATGAAGCGGCCGGGATATTTCGTGAAATATTCGGCGGCGTCGTAGCCGCGGCTGATGGTGGAAACCTGGAACTGGAACTTGATGAGCTTGGGGTCGAGCAGGCTGAAGAGCAGGTCGTAGGTTCGCTGGCCGTCAACGGTGGTGAGCTCGAAGTTTTCGTTGTGAAGTCCCTGCTGGATACCGGCTTTGGCCGCCTGCTCGCCGATTTTGTTGTATTCGTCGGCGGCTTTCTTTACGTCATCCATGGTTGGGTTTTTGGGACCGTCCAGGCTGGGCACAAGCATTTGCGTGAGGCCGACATCTTTCGCCCAGTCAATGGCACGCTGCTGATTTTCTCTGAGCTCGTCGATGCCGAAGTGAGAGCTCACGCAAGAGACGCCGGCGTCGCTCAGAATCTTGCGGAGTTCGGCTCCTTTATATTTGGCGAGGCCGGCGAAGCCGGAATCGGCGTAGCCTACGGGCGAACAGAGTTCGATCGTTTGAAATCCGGAGTCGGCAAGGATTTTGATGGTGCCGGGAAAATCCTTGGCGATCATTTCGCGGACTGGCCAGGTTTGGCATCCGATGGGCATGCCGAGAGGGTTGGCGCGAAGCTGAAGTCCGCTTGCGGAGAGGAAACCGGCTGCGGCGGTATAGGTGGCCGCACTCTTTAGAAAGTCTCTTCTTGAAATCGGGGACATGGGGTTCTTCCTCACGTGTTCAGCGAACAGAATCATCGTTAATCAAGCGGGCGAACGCATTATAGACTTGTCCGATCTCCAACAGCCGGCTCCGCAGAGCCCTCAGGGGCTAAAGCCCGCGTGTTTCGTGGATCTTGTCGGCACGGCTGAAGCCGTGCCCTTCCCAAAACCATTCGTGTAACGGCTGTCGCTACAGGTCCCAGCCGCTTCGGCGGTCGGGCTTTACGTATTTCTGGGCTACGTCGGAGTTTACTTTTAGGTTCGAACGGTCCCAGGTGAGTTTTTGGCCCATGCGACTGGCGACATTTCCCAGCAGTAGGGTTTCGGTGACGAGGCCTTCGAATTCGAAATTTCCGCCGGGTTTTACTTTGCCGCCTTTGCAGGCGTCGAGCCACTCGCGTTCGTTGCCGGGTGAACGGGGCAGAGTTTTTGGCGGTTGTTTGTACGCGTCCATCTTCGACTGCGGAATGAGTTTGGGATTCCCGCCGTTGAACCTGCACAGGATTTTGCCGCGGTCTCCGGTGAAGAGCAGGCCTTCGTCCTCTTCTTCGCCGTCGCCTTTCAGGGGGCGGTTTTCTTCGAGTTCGTCTGGACGGCGCGGCTTCAGGCCTCCGTCATACCAGTTGAATTTCACGGGAGGCATATCGCCGCGAGCCGGGAAATTGTAACGAACGATCGAGGCCAGCGGATAGGTCTCGTCGTAGCGATCGCTGGAACTGGATTCCACGCTTTCGGGCGCTTCCAGTTTCAAGACGCGAAAAATTGTGTCGAAACTGTAGGAGCCCATGTCGCCGAGAGCGCCGCAACCGAAGTCGCTGAAACCGCGCCATACGAAGGGCAAGTAGGCGTGGTTGAACGGCCTTTCGGGTGCGGGGCCGAGCCACAGATTCCAATCCAGACCTTCTGGCACGGGCTGGGTTTCCTTGGGACGCTCGATGCCTTGCGGCCAGAAAGGACGGCTCGACCAGTTGCTGACTTCACGCACGGGACCGATGGCGCCATCCCAAATCCATTCGCAGAGAAGGCGCGTAGCTTCGGAGGCCTGGTTGCCCACCGCGATCTGAGTGGCCACGCCAGTCTCACGGGCGATTTCGGCGATGCGACGGGCTTCGTAGATGGTATGGGTCAACGGCTTCTGGCAGAAAACGTGTTTGCGCTTTTTCATGGCCGCGGCCGAGACGGCCGCATGCAGGTTGTCGGTGGTGCAGACGACGACGGCGTCGAGATCTTTTTGCTTCTCGAGCAACTCGCGGAAATCGTTGTAGGCGGCGCAGCCGTGATACTGGCCGGAGCGCTGCTGCGTGCCGTAATAGCCTTCGACAATTTTCTGGCACGGCTCGCGTCCGGCAACGCCACTGGTGACGGCGAGGGAATGGCTCAACTGAATGGGTTGATCGGGGCTGAGCCAGTCCCAGCCGCTATCGACGCCGAGCAGTTTGCGGACCGAGTCGCAGAACTCGTGCGTCGACCATTGGGGATAATCGGCGGCGGATTTGTTGACGTCGCAGACCGCGACACCCTGCACGTCAGGCTCGCGCAGGAAATGAAGCATTACGCGCAGGCCCTGGGCGCCGACGCCGATGAAAGCGATGTTGACCTTGTCGCTGGGGGGAACATAGCCTACGCCGCCCAGCACGCGGCGCGGAACGATGGCTAGTCCCATCGCCGCCGCAGCGGTTTGGCCCAGGAACTTGCGGCGCGAAACGGAGCCTGCTGAAACGCTGCTGGGCTGCAGTGGATTTTTCATGGTTCCTCCCGCCGGTGATCTTATCAAAACGCGTTTGCCACGGATTTGCACGAATTTCCACGGATAGAACTTGTAGAACTCGATGGGCGAAATTTCACAGGGATCAGCGATGGCCGGAGTTGGGGTTTGCGGCTGTGCAGTCGGCAGCTGGGATGGAAAACCTCACGGGCGAGGCGCCCGTGGCTCGACGGCACGGTTTTGGCAGGATTGAGTTTTCCCGGTTTGGTTTATCCGTGAAAATCCGTGTTGATCCGTGGCTCAGTGGGTGGGGACGATACGCTCGATGGCGGCTTTCAATTCTTCGGATTTGAAGCCGAAGGGGCCGGGCTTGCTTTTGTAGGCGACGCGGCCGGCGGCGTCGATCAGGTACATGCGGTCGGGCCATCCGGTATAGGCCGACTCGGTGGAGTTGCCGAATTCGTCGAGCAGGGCGGGAATCTTAATGCCGAGCTTGCGCACGCAGGAGCCGGCCACCGCAGCGCGTTCTTCTTCGTTCTTGGGAGTCGCGAATACGACCTGATCTTTGATGTTGCTTTGCATCTGCCAGACGTCGCTGGGGTGCGCCTCGGTGATGTAGACCACCAGAAACTCGACCTGATTTCCGTATTGATCGTAGAGCTTGTTGAGAGCGGGAACCTCCCGCCGGAAAGGAGGTCAGGTATAGCTGCCGAAGACGAGCACCACAGGCCGCTGCTGCGCGGAGAAGTTGGAGAGCTGCACGTGCGCGGTTTTGTCGAGCTTGGCCAGGGAAAAATCGGGAGCGGGGTCGCCCGGATGTAAGGTGCCGGAGCGGGCGCGCATCCACAGAGTTTCGAAGGGAAAAAGCAGGAACGGAACGGGGCCGGGTAGCTTGGCCATGAAGCTGGCAAAGCCCTCGGGCGGGCGGAGCATGATGCGGTAGAGCACGCCGCAACCGAGCACCCAGAGCACTGCGAGAAGGATGCAGGTGGCGACTACGGTTTTAATTACCGCGGGGTTGGTGGCGAATTGCTTGATTGCGGTTAGTTTGGTGGTGAGCATTCGGTGGGTGGGAGGTCGGTGGATTATACGGGAGCTGGGGACGACGGTTCTATAGTTGAAAAATAGTAGGTGGTGGCGGAGAGACTGAGGAGGGGTTGGCGCCTCGGCTTTGTGGATCGAGTGGTGGGCAGCAGTGCCCGGCCCACATCGGCGGGTCTCAATACCGGGCATGACGGCACTCGTCTGGCTAGGGTATGATTCCATCCCACAGCGAAAGCAAGGGGTTGGCTTCATGAAGATTGAGCGCGCGATTTTGTTTTTTCCGGCGGTATCGATGGCTGTGCTTTCTCTCCTGGTGATGGGGCACGGAGCAAAGGCGGGGGCGCCTGCGCACGCAATGACGGCGGCCGCGCCGGCAAAGGCCCAGCCCAAGATGGCGAGTCCGATGACTGGCGACGGAGAGACGTTTTCGATTCCCGACACTACCCTGGCCATCAATTCGGACAAGGCCATGTCGGAGCGCGTGGTGCACTACGAGATTGACGCGAAGTATGACGCGGGCACGCACACGGTGAACGCGACCGAAGTGCTGACTTATCACAATCTGACCGGACAGGCGCTCGACCATTTTCCGTTTCATCTTTATCAGAACGCGTTTCAGCCCAAGGCGACGTTTGTGCGCGAAGCCAAGCTGGTGGGCAGCCGCGACACCGCGTATGCGAAGTGGGAGGACAAGGACTACGGGTCAGAAGACATCAAGAGCATTGAAGTGGTGGGCCAGGGCGACCTGACTTCGCAGTTGCAATATATCCAGCCGGATGACGGGAACAAGGATGACAAGACTGTTGTCGATTTGCACGTGCCTAAGCCGATCGCACCGTCAGCGTATGTGCAGTTCAAGATTGCATTTCAGACCAAGTTTCCCGAGACGCAGGCGCGCTCGGGATGGAAACGCGATTTTGTGCTGGGCGGGCAATGGTTTCCGAAGGTGGGAGTGTGGTGGCACGGAGCGTGGAATTGCCATCAGTATCACAACACCACGGAATTTTTTGCGGACTTCGGAGTGTTCGATGTGAAGCTCACGGTGCCGCAGTATGAAGTGGTGGGGGCGAGCGGCGTGCTGGTGAGCGACGCCGCGAACTCTGACGGCACGAAAACCTATACCTACCACGGCGACGACATTCATGATTTCGCCTGGACGGCGAGTCCGCGCTACAAGGTGAAAGAAGATGGCGTGTTCCAGGGACAGATGGGTCCGGTGAAGCTGCGCATACTGATGCAGCCTGCGCACTGGAGCCAGGCGGAGCGGCACGAAAAGATTCTGATGGAAACGCTCGACCGTTTCGAGAAATGGTATGGGCCGTATCCGTACAAGATGCTGACGCTGGTGGATCCGGAGCCAGATTCGGCGGCGGGTGGAATGGAATATCCGACGTTTATCACCGGGGACAGCAGCTGGTTTATGCCGAAGGGACTGCTGCTGCCGGAGATTGTGGTGGAGCACGAGTTCGGGCACCAGTATTGGTACGGAATGGTTGCGACCAACGAGTTTGAAGATGCATGGATGGACGAAGGGATCAACAGCTATACCGAAGTGAAAGTGCTGGATTCGATTTTCGGCCAGGACCGGTCGATGATCCAGCAGGCGGGTGTGACGCTGGGCGAGCGTGAAGAGCAGAGGCTCAGCTATGCCAGCGCGTCTGACCTGGACGCGATCGCGCAGAAGGCTTACGAATACTATGGTTCGAACTCCTACGCCGGGATCACCTACGGCAAGACGGCGAGCGTGCTGCTGACGCTGGAAGGCATCATCGGCGAAGACACGATGGCGAAGGCGATGCGCACGTATTTCATGAGGTTCCGGTTCACGCATCCTACCAAAGAAGATTTTTTGAAGACGATTGAAGAAGTTTCCGGGAAAGACCTGCGCTGGTATTTCAATCCGGCGATTTATGGCACGCAGGTGCTGGACTACGAGGTGTCGAAGATCGATTCGTTCCCGACGGATTGGTACGAGGACGAGAAGAAAGCGGGCAAGAAAAAAGACGATAAAGACACCGTGTACCTTTCCACCGTGTGGCTGCACCGGAAAGAGGATTTCGTGTTTCCGGTCGAACTGGAAGTGAGGTTCGACAATGGCGAAAAGGTCCGCGAACATTGGGATGGGCAGAACCGCTGGGTGAAATTCCAGTACACGAAGAAAGCGAAAATCGAGTCGGCGGAGATTGATCCGGACCACAAGATCCTGATCGACCGCAACGATTTCAATAACAGCCGCACGGCCGAGCCGAATCCGAAGCCGACGCGGAAGCTTTCGAACTACTGGCTGTTTCTTACGCAGTGGCTGGGGCAGGCGGTGGCGTGGTGGGGGGTTTAGGAGCGGGCTTCGGGCTTCCGACTAACAAACAAGGCCGGAGGCTGGCGCACGGCAGCAGAGACGACTGAGATCCTTCGGCCCGCGAAGCACTGCGCGGGCTCTCAGGATGACAGGGCATGAACGCGGCGTAAGGCGAGGAGAAATCGAGGGTCTTGACGACATGAGCGAGAACATATGAGCGAGAAAAAGGGTTTGTTGAGCGGTGGGTACGAGAAAGTAGTACGGAACAAGCGGTACATTTTCTGGTTCTGGTTGTTGAACCTGACGCTGGCGGAGTTCGGCGTGGCGGCATTTCGCAATCAGGCACACGCGGTTCTGGACCATAGTCTGTACTCTGGCGGGCTGGTGCGCGGCTTTGACCTGGGCGTGTTCGTCGAGATGCTGATGCGGCCGGAGTTCGGGCCGACGATGGCTTCGACCATGCCGGCGGTCTACTTCGCGTGTCTTTTTTTCGTTTTCACAGTTCTGTTTCTGCCCGGGGTGTTTCTGGGATATGCCTCGAATTACCGGCTGCCGCGGGACGAATTTTTCCGCGCCTGCGGACGAAATTTGTGGCGGTTTATCCGGCTGCTGATTGTGGCGGGTATCGTGATGGGAATCGTGGCCGGCGCGTTGTTCGGCATTCGCGGTGCGCTAGTGAAAGCCGCTGGAGAAAGCACAAACGAGTTGTTAAGCTTTGAAGTTTCGATGGCCTGCCTGCTGGTAATTTTTCTGGTGATGACCACGCTGCGCATCTGGTTCGACCTGGCCGAGGCGGATGTCGTATTGAGCGATCAGAAGGCGGTGCGCAAGTCGATTGGCGCGGGCTTCCGGCACACGTTTCGTCATTTGGGACATCTGCTGACGAGCTACGTGGTAACCACGATCGTGGCGGGGATAATTCTGCTGGCTGGAATTTGGTTGTGGAGACACGGCGTGGCTCCCGAGCACGTGGGGCGGGCGATTCTGGTGAGCCAGTTGACGCTGTTACTGTTGCTGATTCCACGTTTCTGGCAGCGCGGCATCGCGGTCGCGTACTGGCAGCGGGAAATGATGGTGCACGCGGTGCCGCCGTTGGCGTCTGCGCCGGTGACGGTGCCTTCGGGAGTCGTGGCATCGAGCGCGCCGGTAGCTTGAGTGAGAAACCGTGGCCACGCATTTTAGCGGATTTTCATAGATAGGGCGTGGAACGTTTGAACCCGTGGCGATTTTGGTAGTGTCTCTTCAGGTTCGGCGAACTTTGCGAGACCTTCGCGAACTTTGCGGTTCATTGCTTTCGGCTGAAAAACCCAGAACACTTTAACCGCGGAGGACGCAAAGAACACCGCGCAGAGGTCGCGAAGTAGAGCAACTTCCCTTTCAGCTATGAATCACTCGCTACAAAACCACGATCGTGATTCCTTGATTGCGGCGGCCGAGATCGGAGTCGCTTCTTAAGGCGGGATGGGATTGCAGAAGCCGCCAGGCCTCGTCGCCGGATTTCGACCAGCTCTCCCCAAAAATACAGCTGCGAATCTGGCCGTTGTCGACTAACTCGCGCAGCCGTTTTTGCACGGCGATGCGGATATCTCCTCCGGCGCCGGTCGAGCCGTAGCCGTGGATCAGTTTGAGCACGGCGTCTCCGCGCTGGTGCGCGGCGGCGAGTTCGCGGTCGAGGCGCGCGAGGGCTTCGTGCACCTGCGGCATATCCGACTTGAGGTTTACGGTTTTGATGGGAGACTTACAGCCGCTTGATCCGGGCGTCCGCCTGTTGGCCGCTTATCATACGCTGCCTTGCCGCTTTGGTATCAACTGCGAATACCTTGGGAAGTAATCCGGACCTGCAGGCTGACAGCAGATTCTTCGGAGATGAGGCAGCCTCGGAAGGATAAGACTCATAAACTTACAGGTGTGTGTGAAATCGAGTTGTTGTTAGTCGCGCTTGCGGCCGCGGCTGATGGCTTCGCGGGCTTCTTGATCCGCAGTCCTGCGGCGCTCTGTTTCTCGTTTGTCCCAGAGCTGCTTGCCTTTGGCCAGGGCTAGTTCAACTTTTACTTTACCGTTCTTGAAGTACAGGCGAGTGGGGATGAGGGTTAGCCCCTTTTGCTGGGTCTTGCCGATCAGCTTGCGGATTTCTTCGCGGTGCATGAGCAGTTTGCGGGTGCGCAGCGGAGCGTGGTTGTGGATATTTCCGTGCTCGTAGGGGCCGATGTGGGCGTTCAGTAGAAAGATCTCGTTGTCCTTGACCAAGCCATAGGCGTCCTTGAGGTTCGCCAGACCGGTGCGGATGGACTTGACCTCGGTGCCGGTGAGGGCAACTCCGGCCTCAAATTTTTCCAGCAAGAAGTAGTTATGTGAAGCGATCCTATTGACAGCGGCGTCTTTCTGCCCGGCGGCGGTGGGTTCGCGGCGGGGGGATTTCTCCGGCGTAGGTTTGGTCTGGTGCGTGGCTTGGCGGGGCATGGGGTTGAGATTCTTTCGGTTTCAATATTAGCAGGGCTTCGGGCTTCGGCTTTCTGGCTTCAGCTCAAAGCTACGGGCTGCTTCGACCATGGGGGTGCGAGCGCGTTCGGGAACTGCGGGGATCGGGGTAACCTGAGGCTGTTGCTGAGGCCCGGTGGCTGAAGCCCTAAGCCCGCTGCTGGTCCTAAGCCCATTAGTGTAAAGGCTATGGGTGCAACCAGTTCGAGAGGCCGGGAGGCCGATGTTATAATCGCCGCATCCGAGTTCGCGGGAGTGCGTAGAGCGCTTGACCGTGGGAGTGTGTTTTCCCGGTCATGATGCATTAGAAGCATGCCCGGAAACGTGCTTTCCGGAAAGCCTACGAACGTGAACGTTTCTGGCAGCCGGCGTGGGGAGCAGAATGTCCTGGCAATCGTAGGAAGTGACCTTAACTGTTCCTGAGTATCGACTCTGAGAGGATCGACGTGAGGACCAACGAATGAGAAGCCTTATGCGCCCGGCGCTGGTGCTGCTGCTGGTTGCGGCGATCAACCTGCCTGCGGCCGCCGACAAAGCGAAGACGCTCTATGAACAGGGCCAGGATGCCGAGGCGCGCCAGAATTACGAAGGTGCCTACGACTTCTACAAGCAGGCCTATGATCTCAAACCGAAAGACCTGCGCTACCGGACTTCGTTCGCGCGGGCGCGTTTTGAAGCAGCCGCCGCAGTGGTTCACCGCGGGCAGAAACTGCGCGAGGAGGGCAAGCTGGACGATGCCCTGGCCGCGTTCCAGAAGGCGGTTTCCATTGATCCCTCGCTGTTCATCGCACAGCAGGAGTTAGCCCGCACGCAGAAGATGATCGAGAACCTGCGGAATCCCCAGCCGCCGCAGGCCGGCCCGCCCAGCAATCTGGAACGAAAGCTACGGGACGCCGCCGGTCCCGTCGAGCTGGCTCCGATTTCGAACACTCCCATCACAGTGAAGATGCTCGCGACCAAGTCGGATGTGGTCTACCGCACCGTCGGACAACTGGCCGGCATCAATGTGTTGCTTGACCCCGATTACACTCCCCGAGTTATCAACGTGGACCTCAACGGTGTAACCCTGGAGGAGGCGCTCGAGATTACGGCGCTGGAGTCGAAAACCTTCTGGCGGCCAGTGACGCAGAATACGATTTTTGTGGCGCAGGATTCAGTGGCCAAGCGCAAGGAATTAGAGCAGAGCGTCCTAAAGACTTTTTACTTATCGAATCTTTCCCAGGCCTCCGAATTGCAGGATGTGGTGAATGCGATCCGCTCCGTGCTCGACGTGCAGCGGGTGCAGCAGTTGCTCTCGCAGAACGCGGTGGTGGTGCGTGGCACACCCGACCAGATCGCGCTGGCGCAGAAGCTGGTGGAGGATCTCGATAAAGCGCATCCGGAAGTCCTGGTTGATATTGCGGTCATGGAAGTCAGCAAGGATAAATCGCGCACGCTGGGCTTGAGTCCGCCGACCAGTATTTCGGTGGCGTTGCAGGAAAATCTGAACACCTCAACCACTTCCTCCACTAGTACGACCGGCACTACCACCGGTGGCTCGTCGAGTTCAGGAATCAATCTTAACTCTCTGGCTAATATCAACGCCACCAACTTTCAGGTCACCATTCCCTCGGCCAATCTGTCGACGCTGATGGGAGACAGCAGCACCAAGCTGATTCAAAATCCGCAGGTGCGCGCGCTCGACGGCCAGAAGGCCACGCTCAAGATTGGCGAACGCGTGCCGGTGGCGACCGGATCATTTCAGCCGGGTATCGGCGGCGTGGGGATTAACCCACTGGTGAATACCCAATTCCAATACCTGGACGTCGGCGTAAATATTGAAATCACTCCGCACGTGCACCAGGGCGGCGAGGTCACACTCAAGCTGGTCATGGAAATTTCTTCGGTTACGGGCCAGGCCAGTATCGGCGGCATCAGCCAGCCCATCATCGGTCAGCGCAAGATTGAGCACGAAATTCGTCTGAAAGATGGCGAGGCCAACCTACAGGGCGGAATCTTTACGGAGTCGGAAACCAAGTCGTTGACTGGAATTCCGGGCCTGGCGTCGATCCCAATTTTGAAATACTTGTTCGGCCAGACCACGCAGGATCACTCGACCGATGAACTGGTGTTTGCCATTGTTCCGCACATCATCCGCGGGACCGACCTGAACGAGATCAACCAGCGGGCGATTGATATTGGAACTGCGACTACGATTTCATTGCGGCATGTGAACCAGGCGGCTGCTCCGGTAGCGGCGCCAGTTCCGGCGAATCCGCCGGCGGCTCAGCCCAGCCAACCGAATCCGGCGAGTCAGCCGCCCGCTAACCAGGCCTCGGCTGCGCCGGTGGCCGGTGGTGCGGCACCGCCGCAATCGGCAAATCCGTCTAGCGTTCCGGTGATTCAGCCGGCCACGCAGGCGGCGAACGGTATGCCCAGCTTCCTGTTTGATCCGCCTACGATCACGGCGGCCAAGGGCAATACGTTTGCGGTGAATCTGCTGATTTCCGGCGCGCAAAACGTTTATTCGGTTCCGGTGCAAATGTATTACGACCCGGCGCGCATGCAGTTGCTTAACGTGTCGAACGGCAGTTTCCTTTCGCAGGATGGCCAAACCGTGGCGCTGGTGCATCGCGAAGACGAATCAACCGGGACGTTGACGGTGACGGCTACGCGGCCGCCGGGAGCGGGCGGAGTCAGCGGCCAGGGCACCGTGATTACCCTGACCTTCATGGCGAAGACGGCGGGACAGACTCCGTTGACCATCACACGAGGCGGAGCGCGCGATCCGGGGCTGCAGTCCATCGTGGTGAACGGGGCGCAGGCGTCGGTGACGGTGCAGTAAGGTCCGGCTCCTCGGAGCTGGAGTGGACTTTCGAGCGGACGTGCGAGCGTTGGTCTGTGAGCAGACATCCGAGCAGATCTTCCAGCGAAGATCCGGGAAGAGAAAAGACGAGAGCGAAGGCAATTGCGATGAAACGGACCAGATTCCATCGCCGGCCGGGCAGCGGGCTCGAGCCGGGATTCACGATGATCGAACTGATTGCGGCCGTCACCATTCTGACGGTCCTCGCCGTGATGGCGATTCCGCTGGCGCAGCTTTCCATCAAGCGGGAAAAAGAACGCGAGTTGCGCCACGATTTGTGGGACATGCGCGACGCCATCGACCGCTACAAAGACGCCGCCGACCGGGGCGCATTTCGGAGCAAGCTGGATTCCGGGAACTATCCGCCGGATTTAGAGACGCTGGTAAAGGGTGAGGATGTCGGCGGGAAGAAGCTAAAGTTTTTGCGCCGGATTCCGATTGATCCGATGACGAAGAATACGGACTGGGGCCTGCGCTCGATGCAGGACGATCCTGATTCGGATTCCTGGGGCGGGCAGAGCGTGTTCGACGTCTACAGCAAATCGCAAGGCGAGGCGCTGGACGGAACGAAATACAAGGACTGGTAGGAATAGAGTCCAGTAAGCCATAGGTGACTGGGAAGCAATCTGGTGGCGCAAGGGTCGTAAATAGGGGCGGGCGGATGCCGAAGGGCGCAAGAAGATCGAGGCACGACGGGATAGGCGCGTGGCATCTGCGCATCACAGGAGATTGCCGGCCGCGCCCCTGCGGAGGCCGCCGTCAGCGGGGTTTCACCCTACTGGAGTTGATGATCGTCATCAGCATGATCTTAATCCTGATGTCGATTGCCGTGCCCATGTATACCCAGTCGGTGGTGCGGGCGCGCGAATCGGTGTTGCGGCAGGATTTGTTTACTTTGCGTTCCGTGATTTCGCAGTACACCCTCGACAAGGCCAAAGCTCCGCAGGGCCTGGAAGACCTGAAGACGGCGGGCTACATCCGCGAGATTCCCAAAGATCCCATGACCAACGAAGCGAACTGGGAAGTCGTTCAGGAAGATGTGCTTCTGGCTGTGGACCAGACGGAGCCCGGCATCAGCGACGTGAAGTCGGCCTCGAACTTGATCTCCAGTGACGGGACGGCTTATAGCACGTGGTAGAAACCCGTTCGTCGTTCGTCGTTTGAATCCTCTTCGATTGAACCTTCCGCACCAAGCAATTACCATCTACGTATGCCGGTAGAAACAGAAATTTCGCCGTCCACTTATACGCCGATTCGCGCTCCGCGTGGCAATGCAATCACCTGCAAGAGCTGGCAGCAGGAAGCTGCCATGCGCATGCTCATGAACAACCTCGACGAGGAAGTCGCCGAGCGCCCCAAGGATTTGGTCGTGTATGGCGGAACCGGGCGCGCGGCGCGGAGTTGGGAGGCATACCACGCCATTGTTGCGACGCTTAAGAATCTGGAGAACGATGAGACGCTCCTGGTGCAGTCGGGCAAGCCGGTGGGCGTGTTCAAGACGCACGATCACGCGCCGCGGGTGCTGATTGCGAATTCCAATCTCGTGGGCCACTGGTCGAACTGGGAAAAGTTCAACGAACTGGAACGCGCCGGGCTGATGATGTACGGCCAGATGACCGCCGGGTCGTGGATCTACATCGGTTCGCAGGGAATTGTGCAGGGCACGTTCGAAACATTTTCGGCGGCGGGCGAAAAGCATTTTGGCGGTGATCTGGCAGGCAAGTTGATCGTGAGTGGCGGGATGGGCGGGATGGGCGGCGCGCAGCCGCTGGCCGCCACCATGACTGGCGCGGCGTTTCTGGGGATTGATGTGGATCCCGAGCGCATCAAGAAGCGGCTGAAGACCGGCTATTGCGACTTCATGGTCACGACGCTCGACGAAGCGCTGCGTATTCTGAAAAACGCGGTGCGCAAAAAAGAGAATGTTTCGGTCGGGCTGGTGGGCAATTGCGCTGACGTTATTCCGGAACTCGCCGAACGCGGCGTGGTGCCGGACATTTTGACCGATCAAACTTCGGCGCACGATCCGCTGAACGGATATGTGCCGAACGGAATGAGTTTCTCGGAAGCTGTCGAGTTACGAAAAAACGATCCGCACGCGTACCAGGAAAAATCGCTCGACGCTATGGCGCGGCATGTTGAAGGCATGCTGCGGCTGCAGAAGATGGGATCGGTCACGTTCGACTACGGAAATAATATTCGCACATTTGCGTTTCAGCGTGGCGTGAAGAATGCTTACGATTTTCCGGGATTCGTGCCGGCATATATTCGCCCGCTGTTTTGCGAAGGCCGCGGGCCGTTCCGCTGGGTCGCGCTCTCGGGTGAGGCGTCGGACATTCATGTGACCGACGAGTTGGTTTTGGAACTTTTCCCTGAGAACCGCATTCTCCGGCGCTGGATTGACCTGGCCCGCAAGCGCATCAAGTTCCAGGGACTGCCCGCGCGCATTTGCTGGCTGGGATACGGCGAACGGGCGCAGTTCGGCCTCGCGATGAACGATCTGGTGAAAAAAGGAAAAATCAAGGCGCCCATCGTAATTGGACGAGACCATCTTGATTGCGGATCGGTGGCGTCTCCGTTTCGCGAAACCGAAAGCATGAAAGACGGCACGGACGCGGTCGCCGACTGGCCGCTGCTGAATGCCCTGCTCAACACCGCCGCCGGCGCGTCGTGGGTATCGATTCACAACGGTGGCGGCGTTGGCATTGGCTATTCGCTGCACGCGGGGCAAGTCACGGTCGCCGACGGCACGGACGAAATGGCGAAGCGCATCGAACGTGTGCTGACGACGGACCCAGGCATGGGCATCGTTCGCCACGCCGACGCGGGGTACGATGAGGCAAGCGAATTCGCGAAGAGGACTGGAGTGAAGGTGCCGATGGGCTAGCAAGGACCACGTGAGGACATCCGCCCGGTCGTCCGGGCGAGCGAAGCTCGCATGGGCTTCTCCGGCACCCTTTTCCAATCCGGAATTTCCGTTGCAATTACTCTACGATCAGCCGCTGCTGCTAGACTATTAACAAAGCTTGGCTCCCACTCATCGCAAACCTCCGCAACTGCAGGCGACTCTGCTGGCCAATATCGGACAGCTTCTCACCCTGCGTTCATCTTTGCCTAAGTCTGGCGGCAAACCCGGCCCTCGCCGGGGCGCGCAACTCAGGGACCTCGGCATCATCGCAGACGCTGCCGTCCTATGCATCGGCGGAAAAATCACTTCCGTCGGCAAAATGAAAGACGCCCTGCGCGATCCCTGGCTGAAGAAGAATCGCAGGAAGCTTATTGAGGTCGACTGCAAAGGCAAAGTGGTCCTGCCCGGATTCGTGGATTCGCATACGCACCCAGTTTTCGTCAGGCCGCGCCTGGTGGATTTCGAGAAGCGCATCGAGGGCGCGAGCTACGAGGAGATCGCCGCTACCGGAGGCGGTATTCGGTCGAGCCTGGAGGACGTACGCAAGGCCAGCAAGAGCATGCTGACGGAAAAAGTCTTGGCAGTCCTGCACGACATGCAGGCCCATGGCACAACTACGGTCGAGGCCAAATCTGGCTATGGACTGACCGTCGCTTCCGAGATCAAATCGCTGGAGGCGATTCGGGTGGCAGCTTCCCGGTGGCCCGGAACCGTGATTTCGACCCTGCTTGGCGCCCATGTCGTCCCAAAAGAGTTTCAGGGTTGCTCACAAAAGTATGTTGAGGCCGTCTGTACAGAGATGATTCCTCAAGCTGCAAGGCGGAAGCTCGCCCAGTTTGTGGATGTGTTCTGCGACAAGGGAGCATTCTCGGCAGAAGAAGCCGAGCAGATCTTTGCAGCCGCGGTGCAGTACGGGCTACAAGTGAGGGCGCACGTGGGCCAGCTCTCAGAGACGCGGCTTTCGCCGTTTTTGCGCTTTGGTCCCGCGTCGTTCGACCATATGGATCATGTGAACGACGACGACATCGCCCAGCTCGCGAGCAGCGAGACGGTAGCCACGCTGGTGCCCGGAGCAAATTATTTTCTGGGATCGAAAGAGTATCCCAACGCGCGCCGTCTGATCGATGAAGGCGTACCGGTGGCGCTGGCCACGGACTACAATCCCGGCACATCGCCGACGATCAGCATGCCCATGGCGATGTCGCTGGCCTGCACGCACATGAAGATGACGCCGGCAGAGGCCGTTGCGGCGGCCACAATCAATGGAGCATGGGCATTGCGTATAGCGGAGCGGAAAGGCAGCGTCGAGCCCGGCAAGGACGCTGATTTGGCGATATTTGCGGTCGATGACTATCGTGAGATTCCCTACTGGTTCGGAGACAGCCGTTGCACCGCTACCCTGCTGAGCGGCGCGGTGTCGGGGACGGTCTGATTACACGGGTCTCATGCCACTGTTCTGATCGCACGATGAACTTTTGCGGCAGGCAGTCCGTATACAAGGTTTGGGTGTTAGTTGTTGTTGGCTATGCGTATTTGTTCGAACCATGTGCGCAGATCGTTGCTTTCTATCAATCGAACTCAATCTCCTGAATGACTCTGATCAGAGACAATCTAAATAAGGACAATCTATCTATGAAGAGAATTCTTACGTCCATGCTGTTTGCCTTGGCGACACTTTCGCTGGCAGGTGCGCAGCGGTTGCCCGAAGTCGCGCGTCCGGAAAACTACAAACTGACTTTCACCCCCGATCTAGAGAAAGCCACGTTTCAGGGGGATGAAACCATCTCGATCCGGGTTTTGAAACCGACCTCGGAGATCACACTGAACGCGGCCGACATTGAATTCCAGGACATTGCCATCACCAGCGGTGGCGCCACGCAGAAAGCCAAAGTCACTCCACTGAAAGAAAAAGAAATGGTCGTGCTGGCGGTGGAGAAACCGCTGCCCGCCGGCCCCGCGTCCATTCACATTACATACACCGGAATCCTCAACAGCGAGATGCGTGGCCTTTATCTGGGCAAGGACGACCAGGGACGCAAGTATGCCGCTTCGCAATTCGAAAGCACCGATGCACGCCGCGCGTTTCCCTCCTTTGACGAGCCTGACTACAAGGCCACGTTCGATATCACTGCGGTCGCTGACAAAGGTCTGGTCGCAATTTCCAACCAGAAAGTGCTCTCCGACACTCCCGGTCCGGGCGACAAGCACACCGTGACGTTTGCGACCACGGCGAAGATGTCTTCCTATCTGGCGGCGTTGGTCGTGGGCAACTTCGAATACATCGAGGGCGAGGCCGACGGCATCCCCATTCGCATTTACAGCACTCCCGGCAAAAAGGAGATGGGCAAGTTCGCGCTCGAAACCGCGGAACACGTTCTCGGCTATTACGACAAATATTTCGGCATCAAGTACCCCTACGGCAAGCTCGACCTGATCGGCCTGCCAGACTTCTCCGCCGGCGCCATGGAGAACACGGGCTGCATCACATTCCGCGAAGTGATTCTGCTCATCGACGAGCAGCACGGCTCCATCGACTTGAAGAAAGAAATCGCCTCCGTTATCGCTCACGAAATGGCGCACCAGTGGTTCGGCGACCTGGTCACCATGAAGTGGTGGGACGATATCTGGCTCAACGAAGGTTTTGCCACTTGGATGTCGAGCAAGCCCATCGAAGCCTGGAAGCCGGAGTGGAATTTTAATCTGGACGACGCCAACCAAGCTGGCAACACGATGAATGTTGATTCGCTGGCCAACACGCGTCCCATTCACCAGGCTGCGGAAACTCCGGCGGAGATTCAGGAACTGTTCGACGGCATCGCCTATGGCAAAGCTGCGGCCGTGCTCAGCATGCTCGAAGCCTACCTCGGCGAAGACACATTTCGCGCCGGCGTGAATTCCTATATAAGCCAGCATCAATACGCCAACGCTACCGCCGATGACTTCTGGGGAGCGCAAGCCAAAACTTCGAAGAAGCCCGTCGACCGCATCATGCCCAGCTTTGTAAAGCAACCGGGTGTGCCCATCGTCGAGGTGAAGGCGCAATGCTCCGGCGACACCACCAAGGTCATACTGCACCAACAGCGCTACTTCAGTGACCGCGCCAAGTTTGACTCGCCGAACGATCAGGTCTGGGAAATTCCCGTGTGCCTGAAGGGTTCAGCGGGAGCGAGCGCTCAGAAGTGCGAGGTCATCTCGAAGAGAGAAGAAACCGTTAGTCTGCCCGGTTGCTCGACCTGGGTTTTAGGCAATGCAAACGCCACTGGATACTATCGCGTCGGCTACCAGCCCGAAATGGTGAAGGCACTCGCCAGTGACGCCGATACCAAACTCACTCCTGCAGAACGTATTTCACTGCAAAATGATATCTGGGCCTCGGTGCGCGTCGGGCGTGAATCGGTCGGCGACTATCTGGCTTTCGCACAGGGCATCCAGTCCGATCGCAACCGCGCCGTGCTCGAGGCCACCATGGGCCGGCTCAACTACATCGGCCAATATCTGGTCAACAACAGCGACCGCGAATCCTTCCGCGCGTGGCTGCGCCAGCTCTTCGCTCCGGCATTCGCGGAACTCGGATGGGAACCCAAGCCCGGAGAAACCGACGAGCAGAAAACCCTGCGGCAGCGGCTGATGAACACGCTGGGCTTCGACGCTCGCGATCCGCAAGTGCTCGCGGAGGCGCGCAAAGTTGCCGACAAATTCATCGACGACCCCACTTCGGTCGATCGCCAACTTGCCGGCGGAGCCTTCGGTCTCGCCGCGCTCGACGGCGATCCGGCGTTCTACGACAGAATTATGGCTGGGCTGAAGAACGCCAAGTCGCCCGAGGAATATTACGGCTACCTGTTTACGCTGGCGCAGTTTGGCGATCCCAAGCTGCTGCAGCGCACCCTGGATTTCGCCGTCTCTCCCGATGTGCGTTCTCAGGATGCGTTGCAACTCATCTCCAGCGTGATGCAGAATCCAGCGGGCGAGAAGCTGGCCTGGGATTTCGTCCAGTCGCATTGGGATGCCGTGGCGAAAGCCGGCGGCCCGTTTGCCAGCGCGCAAGTCGTAAACGCAACCAGCGTATTTTGCGATGCGGGGATGCGCGATCAAGTGACGGACTTCTTTGCCGCTCACAAGATCGCCGCCGCCGAACGCACCTTCCGGCAATCGATCGAACGCATCAATAATTGCGTCGACCTGAAATCCCGGCAGGAACCACAGTTGTCGTCGTGGCTGGGCCAGCACAGCACCGCCGGCGCAAACTAATGCCATGTGGGAAGGGCAAACCTGTCCGTGTGGGAACGGGCACTCTTGCCATCCAGTCGAGCGGGCGGAGTTCGACCGGCTTTCTGCAGGCAGCTGGCAGCACAGTACTCGTCATGATGTGGCTCGATGACGCCACTTGACAGCAGGGCCCGGGATTCCCCGGGCCTTGTTTATTGCAGCCTTCCGCAGTACTGGTTGAATTTGAATAGCCCTGGAACAGGAGAGGATAGAGAATCACCTCGTGGTGCCTGCAGTTAATTATGAAAACAATTCATGTTTATTCCGCGCTGATGGCCGTGATTGGAGGACTGCGCATGCTGTTTGCCGTATACCCCCATGGCTGGATGTTCGGGATTCCCATTTGCTAGCCGGCGGATTGACATACTTGTGGTATCGCACCAGCTTTCGCGAACTAAAATAGAACAGCCCGGATGCCACTCCGGGCGTTAAACACCGGATCACTCAAGCAAATTATGAATTGCGTGTTTCGGGGTTCATCGTCTGTCGTTGCAAGCTGAGTTCGGATTTACTGCTCGTGAAAACTTTCCGGTTCAAATTCAGCCGCTACCGCACCCCGCACGAACGTTGAGGGAATCCCTCAGCGTTGCTATAATCAAAAACGTTCCGCACGCTTCCGGCATCGGACCTGTTGCATCCATCCCGCCCACAACCGGCGTGAAGTGAACGATCCTCGCAGCCCGCGGCGCGCAGAGCGGGTTTCGAAACGTGGCCAGGTAGCTCAGGTGGTAGAGCGCAGCCCTGAAAAGGCTGGCGTCGGCGGTTCAACTCCGTCCCTGGCCACCATATTTTCAATCACTTAGAAGCCTCGCTGCTGGTCACTTGGTCACACTCGGTCACAATTCACCGGTCACAATTGGTCACAATTCAGTTCACTAAACGGCTCAGTCTGTCGACTGCCCGCTGTTGGCTCTCGGGCACGAACTGCTGGTAGATGTCCAGCGTCGTGCTCGAACGGGAGTGCCGCATTTGTGCCTGTGCGTCCTTCACGTCGGCGCCGGCCATCTTCAGCCAGGTCGCATGAGATGTTCGCAGGCTTCTCCAATTCACCCAGGGCAACTCCATCGACCGAGCTGCAGGCTTGATGAACCGAACGAGTATGTTGTTGTCGCGAAGCGGACCGCCGGATCGAACTCCCTGGAACACTAGGTCATCCGGTCCGTCGGACTTCACGACTTTGTACTTGCGAATGGCATTGTTGCCGGCCCTAACCTCGACAGTCAGTCCCTTCAGCCGATGGATACGGTCAACGACGCAACCGTTCACCCCGATCGTTGCGTTGGAGGCTTCACTCTTTGGTGCCCCCCAATCGCCGCGGCAAAACCGCTCATCGATCGTAATGGAACTTGCGCCTATATCATTCCAACGTAGGCCTGCCAGTTCACTGACCCTCAGACCCGTGTAGATCGCTACATAAACCATTGAAGCGTAGGGTTCAGGAATCAGTTCAACGAGCAGGTCGAACTGTTGAGGTGTGAGGTAGGGTTTGTTGCGCTTCTTGCCGCGCTTGTCTGGAGGTATGCGCAGCGATTCCGCTGGATTTCTCACCAGGAGATCGTGCTGCACAGCGAACCGCAATGCGCTCGAAAGCACATCACGGATCTTGTCTCGCGACTCATGCGACAGCATTTGATTTGTGGTGCTGGTCGTGAGCTTCGAGAAGTAGGTTTGGAGGGTGAGTGCGGTGAGGTCGCGAAGGCAACTTTTTCCGAACGCGGGAATGAGGTAATTATCGAGAACCCCTCGCGTTCTATCAAAACTGGTCGTCGCCATCAGAGGCTTCACCACCGGTTTGTAGATCGTTTCGATGTAATGCTCGAAGTTGGTTGCCGATCCAAGACTTTCCAGACCTTGGTTCAGCGGTCGCAGGTGTTCGGTCGCGATCTTCTTGACCTCCCGCTCTGACACCGTGGCGGCTGCCAAGCGGACCCGCTGTTGTTTACGAACGTGCTTGCCGTCGATGAATTCATCGCGCCAAACCCGCATTGTCCACCAGGCCCCACGACGTTCAGGCCGGGGGTTCTGAAACCTCCTCTTTGCCATGCGCTCCATCTCCTGTGGGGAAATCGGAGCGCCGATGTTCGCCTGGTTGCGAATTATAGCAACGTCGTCCATCGGAAGCTTCAACAGTTTTGGCGGACGGGTTTTCCCATCTCGGGCACCATTGGTGCCTGCAGAGTGATTGATCAGGAAAGCCGGCACGAGGAGAGCGTGAGGCTGGCGAACATTCTCCTCGCGACGGCTTCAGGGATGAATCTGTCGTTGGGTTGGCCTCCAAGCCGTGATTGCTCTGGCTGACAGATTCTTCGCTTACGTGTTTACCAATTTGATTCCTTTCCTCGTTTTTGTCCAATAACTTTTCGAGGGAGAACCATTCCTGTGGGTTATACCGGAACGACTTTCTGGCACGTGATTCAGAGCTAGGGGGATGAGTTCCGACTGTTGGTAAAACCAAGTTTCTAGCTTTGGAAACATGATCCCGGTCGGCGAGAGAACGTTATAGCTTCTGCTTGCCGATGGTCTTCAGGCGAGGCTGGAGCACCAAGTCGGCCGCTTCCTCAGCATCTTTGAGGAGCGTTTTGCGCGGCATGCCTAGCTGCGCACGCATGGTTAGCCCACGCGCTAAATCCGTTACTTGGATCGCGCGCGCCGTTACCGGAAAGTCAGGTGGGATGTCTCCCGCATTGATCGCGTCCCGGAAACGGCGCTCCGCAAGCGCGACGCCGCCTGCGACCGCGCTCTGCAGGAACTGCTGAACCTCAGCGTCGTTCACAAGCGGCGCGACGCACATCATGAGGCAGCCCCGGGCGGACTCTTTCTGGGTCGCACTTTCAACGGCGTACCTCAGAAAGCCCGCGATCGAGTCGCGAAGCGTCTGTGGCGAGAGGAGTGCCTTTGCGGCTAATGCGCCCTTGCGTTCTGCGTATGCCTTAAGCGCGCGCAAGAATATCGCCCGCTTGTCCCCAAAGATGGCATACAGGCTCGGCCGTCCCACACCCATCCCTTCGACGAGATCGTCAATCGTCACGCCGTCGTAGCCTTTCGACCAGAACACTTGAGTCGCTTTTTCCAGCGCCCCCATCTCGTCGAAGCTGCGCGGTCGACCCCGCGGCCTAGTGGTTTTTTGAATCATTTAGTTCAAAACTCCTTGACACCTTCCACCCCACCATTATAAAACCAAATAGTTCGAAATTAGCAAGCCGATTCTGGCCTCGAGGGGCCTTCACGACTTTAGCCTTCACCCTTCACCACGGAGACGCCTATGAAACATTCGATTGCACTGGTCACTGGCGCTACTTCCGGGCTCGGCCATGCGGCAGCCCGCCTGCTCGCCGGAGAGGGCTACCGCGAGATCATCGTCACCGGGCGCAGCCGGACTGGGGCCCAGCAAGCGGTCGTTCAGTTCGCGGCTGAGAACAAAAGAGCGATTTTCACGCCGCTGGCACTGGATCTGGACAAGCCGTCCAGCGTTCAGTCGGCCGTTGCCGAGCTCGTCAAGCGAGGCCAGCCGATCGATTTCCTGCTACTCAATGCAGGGTTGGTTCCCTTTAAGAAGCGCGCTCTCACCGCGACGGGCGTCGAGTCTTCTCAGGCCCCGCTCATCGGGCATCATCAACTGACGGTTGGGTTGCTCAATGCCAACTTGCTGAGCCCCAACGCGCGGATCGTTATCGCAGGTGCAGAACCTGCCCGAGGGGGCGTACCCATGTTCAAATACACTGACCTGCCAGCCTTCGCGGCCAGTCGTTACCAAGGTGACCGAACCGCCGCTGTTGAAGCGCTGATACGCAACGGGCCGAATGTGAAGTACGTGCCCAACAATGCGTATGCCGACGCAAAGCTCATCATCGCTTGGTGGACCGCGGCGCTGGCCCGCCGGCTGCCCTCCGGCATGGCCGTGTACGCGGTGTCGCCCGGTGGCGCGACCGGCACCAACGTGGTGCGAAGCGCTGGCTGGGCGTTGAGGTATCTGATGATCCCAATCGTGAACCTCATTCCCGGCATGAATCAGACGCCGGAGACCGCGGCCAGCCGGTATATCCAGGCATCAAAGTTCGGAACCGATGTCTCGGGGCAATTCTTCGCCTCGGCCAAAGGGAAGTTCTCAGGCCCAATGGAGGTGCAGCGCCAGACACACCTCCACGATCGCGCCAGCCAGGAAGCCGCGTGGCAGGCCGTCGTCAAGGTCTCAGGCGTCGACTTGTCTCACCCAGCATCCCTAACTGCCGTGTCCTGAGGAGCGCTGATCGGCGCGCAACTGGATGCCAAACAACATCAACACACCTTCCTAACTTGAATGACGGCGACAGAACGAAGAACAACCACTACCTCAGCTCACCGGCAAATATCGCAAGAAAGATTACGGTGAGATATAGACGTCAGGAGGCATATAAACTTGCATAACCTGGTAACGAGCTGTTTGGCGGTCGCTTATCTCTCAGCGAACGTATACGCCATCGTGAAGATGCGGGTGTTTGATTCTGCCCGTTCGCGCAAGCATCTTCTACTCTATGGCGTCCCCTTCATATTGTGGGTTCTCTCATACTCCTGGGATGCAAGCTAATGGAGATCTTGCGCCGATTCGATGAATGGGCCACCTGACTCGGCGTTCCCCAACTGAGGAAACAGGCCAAATGCGCTCATTGAGACCTCGCCCAAACCGAGAAAAGCGATGAGTCCCGACAAACGGGCCAGGGTCCAGCAATGTCATTGGGCGCATTTTGAGGAACCAGAGCTGCAATTCTTGCAGGAGCGAATTCGGCAATTGAAATGAAAAACGGAGTAGCCATCGGATTCGGGTGTGTGCGAGCCGCTTCTGTAGCTACGGCGGATTTAGTGGCAGTTCTGAATACAGATCCTTAATTGCCAGGCTGTACTTCTTTTGCATGTTTCCGGCATAGGCGGTCGCGGTAATTTTCTTCTCTAGTTCTTCGGGATGTCGCTTGGTCTGTGCCCTGACCGCGCCGTTGAATCTAATTAGCGATTCTGTTTTCCTGTCAGGATAAACAATTTCTACTCGCACTCCCGAACTCGTACCGGTGCAAGACCACCGACAAAACCCGGCGCTGCGGATTCGATCCTCATGGCGTAAGGGGTACTGCCGTCAGGGAAATTAGATGGCATTTCCAAGGCGAGCAGGAATTCCTTCACGGGTGTTTCTCCGTCGTTCTCGACAAAGACGTTCATCTCAAATACGTCGTCGGTTCCCCCTCCGGGCATTGGGTGTCTTTGGAGGATACGGACTCGATAACCGGCCTCACAGACAACGCTTCCTTGATTCTCGCAGGGCCTTCTACAAACGGTTTGAGTTTGCGGACAAAGGCATCCTTCAACAGGCGACGTTGCTCCTCGATTTCGCCCTTACTTGCGCCGGGCTTCAAATCGAAATCGACCCCGCCTCCTTTGTGGCGCAGGTCGAACGGAAGTTCTTCGTATTTCCCGTAATGTTTGTTAAACACCAGGACCGCCCTCTCATCCGTACAGGCATGGAAGGCATAGCCAAGTTCGATTGCAACGTTCGAATTGATCAGGCTCTTTCCCTCCTCCGTTGTCGAACGATCGTCACATCTGCGACCACCACTTCAGACTTCTCGATCTTTGCCAGTATGGTACGCACAAGGTCAGGGCTTCCGGGAACGTCTTTTACGTCATGATCCAAATGGACATCACGCGGTGCGTCCTCGATGTCGTTGTCGGCCCTCAGCTTCTCAATGGCATCGTTCAGGGCATCGCGAACCAGGAACCGTCCGATCTTTCCCGGAGTGTCCGACTGCCATGACCAGAAGATTTTCATTTCGCTGCCTCGTCCTTTTCAGCCGGTGCTGTTTCTGCCTTCGGCGGATCGCCCGGCGGAGGGTCTTGCGCAACGACATGCACTTCAAATTGCGGAACACCGTACAACTCAGGGGCAGCTCGCCCATATACGTGTAGGGAACTGTCACCGTAAATCTAAAATTGCGCGGGAATTTCTCCTTGAAGTCGCT
>CAVVGM010000001.1:260000-513745 GCA_963747805.1 uncultured Acidobacteriaceae bacterium | reverse complement strand
GTTCTGCATACCTGCTAAGAGCTCAGCATATTGTTCGAAGCGAATGGCCACACGCAGTCGAAGCATCCCTACCATCACCTATGCCCCGCGAGCGCCGCAGCTACAGCGTATACATCATGGGCAGCCTCACAGGAACCCTCTACATCGGTGTCACCGGCAACTTGCACCAGCGCATCTTCCAGCACAAGTTCCACGAGATGGAAGGTTTCACCAGCCGCTACGATGTCGAGCGACTCCTCTACTGGGCGTCCTTCGACGACGTTCATTTCGCAATCGCGCGCGAGAAGCAGTTGAAAGGCTGGTCCCGCGCAAAGAAGATCGCCCTGATCGAGTCCAGAAACCCACACTGGCTGGACTTGGCGGCGGAATGGTATCCCTGGATGAAGAAGAGCAGCTGATCCCTTGAAATCTTGTCATGCTGAGCGGAGCCAGGACGGTCGCGAAGCGACCGTCCCGGCGCAGTCGAAGCATCCCTACTCCCGAACCGGTCGCCGGCATCGTGCACGGTACTGCTCGCGTCAAGGACCGCCAGCCGCAACCCCAAAAACCCGCAGGGCTCCTGTGGACGGTAGGGATGCTTCGACTATGTCCGGCCATCCGCTCCGCGAACGGCCGCCCTTCGCTCAGCATGACAGAGCGTTGGAATCGCCGCATAGAGTCCGGTTTTCCATCCCCATCAACCGCTAACACCTGATTCCCACAGCTTCTCCACAGCATTCCTCCTCCGGTATATTCCATACAGCTTCTTTCTAGCTCACAATTCCCCCGGAGCAGTGTCTCTCACTCATGGCGAACCCCGGCGACTTCGCGTACACCGTCAAGCAGCAGGCGGATATCGTCCGCATCATCGGTGACTACGTCAAGCTGAAGAAGGCCGGAGCGCAGAACTTTTCCGGCCTGTGTCCGTTTCACGGCGAAAAGACCGCGTCATTCTCCGTCCACGCCACGCGCCAGTTTTTTCACTGCTTCGGCTGTGGCGTCTCCGGCGACGTCTTCAGCTTCGTCCAGAAAATCGAAAACATCACCTTCCCGGAAGCCGTCCGCATGGTGGCGCAGAAGCTTAACATCCCGCTACCCAAAGCCGCATACTCGACTCCAGGCGAAGCGAAAGAAGCCCGTCTGCGCGGCCAGTTGCTCGACGTCCACGAACGCGCCTCCGCATTTTTCCAGGAATGCCTGAAGCGTCCCGAGGGTGCCCGTGCCCGCGAATATCTGCTGGGTCGCGGCCTGGACGATGCCACCATCGCCCGCTTCCGCATCGGCTACGCCCCCGATTCCGGTTTCCTCCTCCGCGACCGCCTGAAAAACGAATTCAGCGAAGAACTCCTCCGCGAGAGCGGCCTGTTCTCCTGGAAAGAAAGCCCATCCTCAGACTTGTCATCCCGAGCGGAGGAGGAGCGCTCGAAGAGTGATCCTCCGCAGTCGAGGGACCTCGCGTTCGCCGCCGGCCATCCAGAAGCCGACTTCGAATCGCCGAAGCCCGAGGCCCAAAGCCCAAAGCCCGCCCCCAACATGTACTCCAAGTTCCGCAATCGCGTCATGTTCCCCATCACCAGCGAAGCGGGAAAAATCATCGCCTTCACCGGACGCACCCTCGCCACCGACGAAAAAGCCGGCCCCAAATATCTGAACTCGCCGGAAACGCCGATCTACTCCAAGGGCAAAGTGTTGTTCAATCTCGACTTAGCCAAAGAATGGGTCCGCAAATTCGACTACGCGATCCTGGTCGAAGGCCAAATGGATTGCATCTCCGTCTACGCCGCCGGATTTCACAACGTCATCGCCAGTTCCGGCACCGCCTTCACCGAACTGCAAGCCAAGCTGCTCGGCCGCTTCAGCAAGAATGTAGTCGTCAACTTCGATCCCGACACGGCAGGCGCGAAAGCCACCGACCGCACCCTGGGGTTGCTCGTAGAAGAGGAATTCCAGATCAAAGTGCTGACGCTTGAGCAAGGTTTCGATCCCGATCTCTACATCCGCCGCAAAGGCAAAGAAGCTTACGCCGCCGCGCTGAAAACGTCGCAAAAGTATTTCGATTACTTAATCGAACGCGCCCGCGCCCAATTCCCCGTGCGCACCGGCGAAGGCAAGATGAAGGCAGTAAACCATCTTCTGCCGCACATCCAGCGCGTCCCCAGCGGCATCGTGCGCGACGAACTGGCGCAGGAAATCGCGCAAAAGCTAGGCATCGATTCGGCACGCATCCGGCAGGAACTCAGGCACGTCGCCGCGACTCGCTCGGCTGCAGCAGTCAAGGCTCCGGCGGAGGCCCAAGTCACCGATGCCGAGCGCATCCTGATCCGCGCCCTGGCCTCAGCCCGCCAGATGCAGCCCGGAGAAGGACATCTCTCCGCCCGCGACGGCGCAGAAGAAGAATTCGATCCCGCCCGCCAGGCCCGCTTCGTCCTGCAAAACGAGGCCCTCCATCGCGGACTGGCCACCGAGGCCTTGGCCGAAGCCCTGCTCAATGCCGGCGCGGAAATTGCCGATGTAATGGAAGTGCCTCAAGCGGAGGGCGATCGCCGGATGCTAGCCTCGATCTTGTTGAAAGAAGACGAAGTCCTGACCGCCGAACTGCTGGACCGCGCCGTGCGCGCCTTGCAGAAGATACACATCAAACGCCGCGTCGAACAGGTCCGGCGCGAGCTGGAATCGTCGAGGAGTGGCTGCAATGACGACTCGCAGCGCAACCTGCTCCTGCGCGAACTGGAGCGCCTGAGCCGGGCCCTGCGCGATCGCGGCTTGGGCGATGGAGGATCGCTGCCGGCGGCCTGAAATAACGCAGAAACACTGGAAAAGGCTTGAAACAAAAAAGCCGCGCGGACCATCTAAGTATTTAGCAGAATTAGAGATAGCGGCGGGCAAGCGGACCTAAAGCGGGCAACTGATAGACGCAGCAGCACTTATGTGCTAAACTCTGTAAGTTTGTGCTAGGCACAATCCCGCAACATCCCAGTCCCACCCTTACGGAACTTTACCACAACGCTCACGGCGAGCGAATTGAGTTGTTTTAAGGATACTTCTTGGCTCTTGACGACAAATACGAGGACATTAAAAAGCTGATCGACACAGGCAAAGAGAAGGGATATCTCACGTATGACCAGGTCAATGACCTCATACCGCATGACGTGCACAGTCCCGACGACCTTGACGATCTGCTGACCACCATTGGTACGCAAGGAATCGACGTGCTGGAAGGCCCCAAGTCGCCTTCCTCCGCCGCGCTCGATAAAAAATTCGAGGATGCAGAAGAAGGCTCCGAGGACGTCGAACTCGACTTAACTCCCGGAGCTCTGGAAAAAACCAACGATCCTGTCCGCATGTATCTGCGCGAGATGGGGACCGTGCCGCTGCTCACGCGCGAAGGCGAAGTCGAAATCGCCAAGCGCATCGAGCGCGGTCAAATTCGCGTGCTCAAGGCCTTGTCGCGGTCTCCCATCGTCATCCGGGAGCTGCTGGCCATGGGCGAAGACCTTAAGAAAGGCGTGCGCTCCATCAAGGAAGTGGTCACCTTCGACGAAGAGGAGATCACCGACGAGATCCTGCAGAATCGCCTGAACGAGTTCACCGGCAAAATCGATGCCATGGCCAAGCTCTACAAAAGGGTCAGCGTCGTCGAAGAAAAATACGTTGCCGTTTCGCAGAAGAAGCGCCCCAAGGACCATCGCCGCGCCCGCCGCAACTTTGCCCGCGCCATAGTTGCCGTGTCGAAAGCGGTCCGCAAGCTGGGCTTTACCAACGCCGAACGCAAACGGCTGATCGACCGCCTCAACAAGATGGTCGACGGCATGCGCTCGCTCGACCGCCAGTCGCAAAACCTCGAGCGCAAGGCCGACGCCACTCGCAGCGAAGAACAGAAAAAGGAATACCGGCGCCAGTCGCGCGCCGTCCGCGGCGAAGTAGAAAAGTTAGAACTGGAAACCGGCGTGTCGTTTCAGGAGCTCAAGCGCACCCAGCGCGAGATCATCCAGGGCGACATGGACGCGGAGCAGGCCAAGCGCGAGCTCATCGAGGCCAACCTCCGTCTCGTAGTTTCCATCGCCAAGAAATACACCAACCGCGGTCTGCAGTTCCTCGACCTGATTCAGGAAGGCAACATCGGCCTGATGAAAGCCGTGGACAAGTTCGAATACCGCCGTGGCTATAAATTTTCCACGTACGCCACGTGGTGGATTCGGCAGGCCATCACCCGCGCCATCGCCGATCAGGCGCGTACGATTCGCATCCCGGTGCATATGATCGAGACGATCAACAAGCTGATCCGCACCTCGCGGCAGCTGGTGCAGGAACTGGGACGCGAGCCGACGTCGGAAGAAATCGCCAAGCGCATGGACATTCCCGTGGCGAAAGTGCGGAAGGTTTTGAAGATCGCGCAGGAGCCTATCTCTCTCGAAACCCCAATCGGCGAAGAGGAAGATTCGCATCTCGGCGACTTCATCGAAGACCGCGCCGTAGTCTCCCCGGCGGAAGCCGTGATCAACGTGAACCTCAAGGACCAGACCGGACAGGTCCTGCGCACGCTGACCCCGCGCGAAGAAAAAGTAATCAAAATGCGCTTCGGCCTCGAAGACGGCAGCGAGCACACCCTGGAAGAAGTCGGCCAGAGCTTCGCCGTAACCCGCGAACGCATCCGCCAGATCGAAGCCAAAGCGTTGCGCAAGCTAAGGCATCCGTCAAGATCGCGGAAGCTGCGGGCGTTTATGGATGGCGTGAAGGACTAAGTCAGAAGTTAGAAGTCAGAGTGCAGAATTTGGGGCGCGAGTGATCGCGCCCTTTTTGTTTCTCTCGATCCTCGAAGGCCCAGCCCCGTAGGGGCGGCATATGATAGCCCAGGACTTAAGTCCTGGGCAAATCCGCCAAAATGGAACCGAGTCCCGTAGGGACGACATAAGTTTTGCGGCGCGGTTCGTATTTTTCAGGAATGCCCACCCTTTGCAAAAGGCGCAAAGGATGGGCCACCCGCCCATCTATCATGGATGGTGTTTGGCAGACAGCGTCCGGTACTTCCAAAGCCCCGAGTGAATCTCGGGGCTTTGGCTTTTGCAGCGCCGTTCGCATCTTCCCGGAATGCCCACCCTTTGCAAAAAGCGCAAAGGATGGACCACCCCGCCGACTACAATCGACCTGAATGGCACCAAGCACGGTACCGCGTATCGAGAGCCGTTGGGTTTGCATATCCGCGCGGGGGCGAGCCGCCCTTGCGGCGGTGATCTCTAGCTATGTTCAGGACTCTGGCGTCTACTTTCCGACCTTCGAGTTTCCCAGCATCGACGTTCCCTACTCGCCCTCCAGTGATTTCGGAAAGGACGGCTATCTAGGGCGCATCCTGGGAGACCGAGCGGCCCACGAAATAAACAATTGCTTGGCCCGCATCCAGCCCGACACAATACTGCTCTTGGGAATGACACAGAACGAAAAAGGCTATCTGCGTGCCCTTCTTCCGGCGGAAAGGCTAGTAGAGATCGATGCCCTTGCAGACATTACTTCCAAGCTACCGTTCACCGCTCCCAAAGACGATCCTATCCTGTGTAGGCCATCTGAGCTGATCGAAGGCCTCCTGCTCGCAAAGTTCTCACGCAAGCCCTTGGCAATTGATGAGAGCGCCGACCCGCTCCCCGACAGACACGTGCACGGAGGAGACGGAATTTTACTGATCGAAAGCGACGGTGGCGTCACGGACGTGGCGGCGATCAACTACGCCTTTGCCATCGACGCAGATGTGGTCCTCGTTCCTGCCATCGATAAACATAAGGCGCGCTCGCTTCCGAGGCAGCTTCAAGCTTGGAGCAAAGATAAATCCCATCACGAATTTCAGTGGGCTAAACGCGCAGCCTCAAAGAGGCTTAAAGAGGTGAGTTTCTCTCAATACAAGTTTGCAACGTTCTTCACGGAAGGCCTGCCATATGGACTTTTTATGAGGAATTCCATTCCATGCAGCCATGTGATGGCTGGACTAGATTGCGGGCTGTTTATTGCGAACGCACTGGTCGAGGAACACCTGCCTAGTGGCCTCGCCAGCGCTGTTGTTTTTTCTCCCAAGCTGTTCGATTCAGAGGAGATAGGAGATGTCTGCAGGATCCTGGATGATGACCGATACGTCGTTACTCGCCTCCTAGGCAAAAGCGCCACAGTCAAGAACCTGACCAATTATGGAAGCTACTTCCCCTATGACATCATGCACATCTGTGCCCACGGAGGAGAGACGGACGGCTACTTTGTTGTCCAAGAGTTCAATGACAGGCAAGGCGCGCCTCACAAAGTCGAGTTTTACGAGGTGGTCGGCGTGTCACCGACGGAAGGTGAGATGGTCAGCGTTCACCGAAAAGCAATCTTCAAAACTTTTGATGGCTTTCCGTGGATGAGTCCTCCCCTGAAGAGCTTTCCCCGCTACATTTTCGAGGACCTAATGAAGGTTCTCAAGCTCGACCCTTCTGATGAGAAGGTACACAGGGTTTCGTTTAACTCTCCGATTGCTCTCTCCTGTCACATTCAGTGTGCGGACAGCATCCACCAAGGCCAGTTTCTGTGTCTCGCAGGTTTTTCTCATCCCGTTGTATTCAACAATACGTGTTCATCGTCTCATGAAATTGCGGCGAGCATCATTCGTGCGGGTGCGCGCGCTTACGTTGGCACATTGTGGGGCGTGGGTAATAACACGGCAACGCAAGCGGCAAAGGTCTTCTATGAGGGCCTTGTGCGGCAACGCAACTTGCTCACGGCATTTGTCGCAATGAGCAAGGCAGTCCTCAATCCGCAATACCAGGACGTTTACATCTACTGGGGTCTGCACTTCAGCACTGTCGAAAAGGCATCGGTGAAATCCGATTCTAAGGTCTTCGACGATTTGCTCGGACAATACGTCAGCTGGGTAAAGAAGATCGAGACGACACCTGACCCAGAGGTCCGGCGAAACAGCATACCTGTTGCGCGATTCCTGTCCGAGGAATTAGCTAAACGGTTCACCAAGGAACGGCTCGACGCAATCAAGGGTCTCGATCCGTCAGAAGCGGACGAACAGGAGCGGGGTTCGCCCGAAGTTTTCGATGGGTTCAGCCACGGCGTAACCGAGGCGGAAATCGTACGAAACGCAGCGAGCCAACCGCCGCCACCCCGCCTTCCGCGAGCGTGACTCGCAGGTCAGCCGCACATGTTCTGTCGTCCCTCCGGGACTTGGTTCTGCTCCTTGGGGGCTTACCCAGGACTTACGTCCCTTCGGCTTCGCTCAGGGCAGGCTCTGGGCTATTGTCTGCCGCCCCTCCGGGGCTTGTGTCGCAATTCCCGTTTTGGGAATCGCTCCCGCTTTTTCTTTTGATTTTCTTGCGTTTGACTTTTCTTTCCTGTCGAATCGAAACATAAGGCGGCATTCGCGAGTTTTTTCACGGATGCTGCCTTTTGCTTTCTGAGGCGGGGCGGATGAAGAAACGGAAATCGGGAATTATCAAACCGGGGAATATCAAGCCTAAATTTATCAAACCACGGATTATCAAAGACCCGAAGGCTCGCGGGGAGTGGGTGGAATCGGTTTTTGTGGCGCGGGCTAGCGGGCATGGATTGGCGGTGAGCAAGCCCTGGGGAGAGTCAAGGAGCTACGATTTTGTAATCGGGCGTCCGGGGCGGTTTGTGGGGGTGCAGGTTAAGTCGACGGTGGCGGAGTCTGGTGTCGGTTACTCCTGCGCGGTGAAGAAGAACAACAAGGCATACTCGCGCGGGGAGTTCGACTTTCTGGCGGCTTACGTGATTCCAGAAGATGCGTGGTACATCATTCCGGCGAGCACGATCGAGGGCAAGGAATCGGTGGGGCTGTGTTCGAAATCGAATCACGCTAGGTATGAAGAATACCGCGAGGCTTGGCAGCTTTTACGGGAGGCTACGGAAATCTCTCGTGAAGGAGCTGGGGATGGCGAGGCTGCGGAGGGCGAGAGCTGCACGGAGGATTCCACAGGGGCGGAGTCTGGCGGAGGTCAGCGTCCTCCCACGAGCGCTGCGGGGCGAATGGAAGCGGCGATGAATTATTTCAAGCAGAGGCTGGAGCGGGGGCGTGTTGATCTGCGGAAGCGGTGAGACTTGGTGCTAGGGTTCGAGTCCGTGGTATCCCACTCCTTCGGCTGCGCTCAGGACAGGCTCTTCGAAAATCGCGAAGGGTGGGGCAGCCTTCGTTATGATGGCGCACTAGAAATCCCCACGTCTCGCAAAAGCGGCGAGACATGGGGCACCCGGCGGCGATGTTAATCCGCAGAAACGCTGACGTGATCCGGAATCGTTCTCAGTTTTCCTCGGGTTTCCACAAGGAAGGCTTTTCGTCCACAGTTTTCGCACAAGTGGGCGTTGGTTTTTTATTGCGGGGGGAGGGGTTCTGACGGAGAGTGGGTGCAGCGAAAACGTGAGAGTTTTCTGAGCTTGCCGGATGATTGCGGCAGGGCCTGCAGCAGCCGGTGATTCTCGAGGGTGAATCGCCGGGGGACATTCCGGAAACGCGTGCGAACGCGAACTGGTTGCCCGGGCGTTGCGGCCTCCTCCCCGATCCCGCTCATGAGTGGGAATGGGCTGCCGGCCCCCGCAGCGGTTGCGCTGAGTGGTCGCAAGATCGCGAGTGCAGCCAGCTTTGGCAAATGCGGCACTCCCTCGGGAGCGCTGACGGGCCAGAAGCGTCATCCCGCCGCGTGAGTGGCGGATGAGGCGAGTCAGAAGATCCACGGACGATGCGGCTGGGGTGGCTGGCCCCGGCCGCATTTTTTTTGTTTTTCAAACTTTTGCCGCGGATTTGCGCGGATAACCCTGGATCTACGCTTGTTCACTAAATTTCCCGGTGACGGCGCGAGAGGGAAATTGTTCGGGACCGGTTTTCGCGCGGCTTCCACAGAAAACATGCGGTGTTCACAACATCTGCACAGGTGGTCGCGTGATGTTCGTCCTACGTTCGCCCATCCGGAGCGCAGTGTTCTTGCTCGAGTGAGAGCAAACGCCGGGGATGGGGAATCGAAGGCGGCATTAATTTACATTTCGTTTTTCTTTCGCCTGCGCCATAATTGGGTTGAAAGGCTGGAGAGCGGTCTAGATGGCAACTTCTGAATACACGATTAGCAGTCTTCCGGCGAATGTGGAGGCGGAGCGCTCGATATTGGGGGCGATTCTGCTGGATAACTTTGCTTATAACCAGGCGGCGGAGCATTTGCGGACGGAGGATTTTTCGCTGGACTCGCACCGGCGGATTTATTCGCGGATGGTGGATCTGGCGGAGACTTCGCGGCCGATTGACATGATCACGCTGATCGAGGAGCTCGATCGGCATAAGGATCTGCAGGCGATTGGCGACGTGGCTTATGTGTCGAGTCTGGTGGAGGGGGTTCCGGACCGGCCGTCGATTGAGCACTACGTCAAGATTGTGCGCGACAAGGCGCTGCTGCGCGGGCTGATTCACGCGGCGAATACGGCGATTGCGCGGGCGGCGGATCAGAGTGATGCCGCGGAAGATGTGCTGAGCGATGCCGAGGCTGCGATTTTTCAGCTCTCGGAGAAGCGCATTGGGCGCGGGTTTATGGGCGTGCAGGAGATTGTGCGCGAGTCGTTTGGGTCGGTCGATGCGCTCCTGCAGCGCGGGCAGCGCATTACCGGGCTGGCTACTCACTACACCGATCTGGATGAGATGACCAGCGGGTTGCAGCGCTCTGACCTGGCGATTATTGCGGCGCGGCCTTCGATGGGCAAGACTGCGTTTGCGATGAACATTGCGGAGAACGCGGCGATTGAAGATGGGCAGGTGGTGGGAGTGTTCTCGCTGGAAATGTCGCGCGAGGCGCTGTTGCTGCGGTTGTTGTGTTCGCAGGCGCGAGTGGATGCGCACAAGATGCGGACCGGGTCGCTGTGGCAGGACGACACGAAAAAATTGGTGCGCGCGATGGAACAGCTGGCGCATGCGCCTATTTACATTGACGATACTGCCGGCATTTCTCTCAGCGAGATGCGGGCCAAGGCGCGGCGGTTGAAACAGTCGGCGGGCAAGCTGGATTTGATCATCATCGATTATCTGCAGCTGATGTCGGGTGGGGGCAAGCGCTACGAAAACCGGACGCAGGAAGTGTCGGCGATTTCGCGCGGGCTGAAGGCGCTGGCCAAGGAACTGGCCGTGCCGGTGATCGCGCTTTCGCAGTTGAGCCGGGCTCCGGAGAGCCGCGGGGGCGACCATCGTCCGCAACTTTCCGATCTGCGCGAATCGGGGTCGATTGAGCAGGACGCTGATCTGGTGATGTTTATTTTTCGGGAAGAGGTTTACAAGCAGGATGATCCGGATTTGCAGGGGCGGGCGGAGATCATTATTGCTAAACAACGCAACGGTCCAACGGGGAGAATCCATCTGGCGTTTTTGAAGAACTGCACCAGATTTGAGACGGTGGCAGAGGGCGGAATTGGGCCGGAAGAGTGAGCGCCTGGGCCGAGGTAGCTTTATGTCCCGATACGGTAAACGCTGTAGGAAGTTCAGCTTGCAGCGGGATTGCTGAATTGGAGGTTGGCCTGTGGAAAGCTTGTGGAATTGAAAACTGCTTTCAAAATTTCTTTGAGCAAATACCGGGCGGCCGGTTTGACCAGGAGTCAGGGTTGAGCTTTAAGTGGCTGAGTAGTAACCAGTTAAGCAATTCACGCGGGATTAACACGCGGGTTCGCGCAGGGAGGCCCGAATCCGTATGCTTTTGAGATTTGCACATCTGGCAGGACTAGTCCCTTCGTTTTGTGCTTGATTTTGGCTTCGTCGAGAGCCTGCGGCGCTCTCTCGGCATCTGAAAATCGAAATCGCAAAATCGATTTTTCTTCTGAGCGACGGGTCGTAACGAGATTTCGTCGTGATTCCGAAATGCGACCACGGGGGCTGAAGCCCCGGGCAGGTTGCGCAGCTTTACGCGGCGCTAGAAGCGCCGCTCTTCCACGGTGCTCCGGACATTCGACTGGTTGCCATACGGCGGCGCTCCGGAAGTTCCTCGCGGCGCTCGTGTGTTGGGGAGTACTCGGGACGTTTCGCCCGGTTGCACGCTAGCATACGGAGGTGTTCCGGACATTCCTCGCGGAGGCCGTGCATGCGCGGTGCTCAGTTTTGCGGCACACGCTATTGCAAGATCCGGGTGAAGCCGAGTTGCATCGAAACCTGCGTCACCGCAGGCGCGGGGTCTCCCAGCGCGGTGCGAGCCACAAATAGTTCTGCCATGAGGCGCGCCTCGGGAAATGGAAGGCGGTCGGCCAGGATGCGGGCGGCGGGCAAATCGTAGTTCGCCAGTTCCGCGGTGGCCTGGACATAGGGCTGGATCAGCGAATTGAACAGGAAGCCAGCATTCAAGAGCAGCTCGCCGTTCTCGAACGAGCGCTGGAAGGGCAGGAAGGCGTCTACCTCGACGGCGGCTGCGAGCACCTGCTGCAGTTGGCTGGCGGAGCGCTCGAGCAGGGGCACGGCGCGCGCGGGCTTCAGTCGCGCGAAAGACTGCGCTACCTGCAATTGCGCGGTGAAAAGCGAAGCGCCGGGAGTGCGACTCGCGAGCAGGCTGCTGGCTTCTTCGAGCATTTCCTGAGCGATGGTTTCCTGCTGCGCGCCGACTGCATTTATGGCGAACTGCGCCAGCATGATGGCGCGATCTTCCTCGGGCACGATTTGTTGTGCGAGTTGGCGGGCCGAGGCGAAATCTCCCTGGTTGCAGGCGTTCGATGCGGATTGACGCAGCGCTTGTTGCATGACCTGTTCGCGCTGCAAGGGATCGGCGAGATTTTCCACGACCTGGCGAGCGCGCGGCAGATCGCCATTGTTGGCGAACTGCCACGCGACTTGCTGAGAGATATTGGAACGAACTTCCTCGGGCGACTGTTCAATAGCGGCGAGAAGTCGATTGGGATCTCCGCTGGCCTGCGCGTCGCTGAATTGGTCCCAACTTTTTTGTTCTGGAGTGAGCGCCTGAAATTGCTCAGCGAGCTTCTGTCGCAGAGCTGGCACGCGGCCGGGAGCCAACTGCTCGAGAGTGGGCAGGAAACCTTGCAGATTGCGCAGGAAGATGGCAGGGAACTGTGGGCTCAAGGCGGTGGAAGCAATGGAGTCGGCGAGAGTCTTCAAGGTTTCATCGGGAGTTGCGCCGTTGCTGGATGTGGATGCCTGCGAGTTCAGCAGGTTAAGGGCGAAGTTGAAGCTGGCGCAGGCGGAAGAAAGATCGGTGGATCGAACGTGGCTGACTATATCGTGCAACAGCTGGGCTCCGGCTTCAGGATCCTTGGCCTGGACCTGGGACAGCAAGTTGATGACTTCCCACGGCAGGTCGCCGGGAGTTTGCAAATCTTTTTCCGCAGCTCGCAACGCGTTGCGCGGGTCATGGGCGGCTTGCCGCGCGGCTAACTCAAGGCGGAGTCCGCGCTCTTCAGCTTCATCCTGTTCAGGATTTCCGGATTGCACGGACAAACGGGATGCGTCCATAAAGCTGAGAGCTAATTCTGCGTCACTCTGCGAGATGGTGCGCAAGGCGACTTGCCACTGCTGGCGCAGCGACTGGCGGGAGTTGGGATCGGGGGTCTCCTCTTCCATATGACGACTGGCAGCCTGCGCGAAGTCGCCGACCATCTGGATCACCAGGGCGCGCGCCTGAGATTCGTTGCGACTCCAGAGCAAAGGAAACGCTTCGGACTCAATTACGAGACGGTTCTGCGGCAGAGTCAAGCTTTTCGCGCCGTCGAGGATCTGGTCGAGCATGCCCAGAGCTGCTTGATGCCGGGCGAGTAAGTCTTTTTGTGTTTCAGGCGGATTGACTTGCTGCGCGCCGGGTTGCGGGGATTGCGATTCGGCGAGCGGTGCAGAGCACAAAGCCGCCAAAGTGACAGCCGCAAGAAGAACGTATGCGTATCGGGGAGTGATTCGGGGCGGAAGTAAAGGCATGGAATTCCCTCCCACGGACGGTCCAGGCGAGACCGAGCGGATGGTCGAGAGGATAGACCCCGGCGCCGGACCTGAAGTTCCAAGTGCGAACTTCTTAGAATTGGTCAGATGGGGCCAGGGGCGCGACAGTTGCCCGGGGGCACAGGAATGTGTGGAGGGCAAGGAAGAAATTCTCTAACGTGGTGCTTTCGCGACGAGCGGCGATTGGATGGTGCAAGCAAAGTTACATAGGTCCTTCGCTTCGCTCAAGATGACAGCTTCAGGTTAATGTCGCGAGTCTTTCGTGACGACATACTAATTGCTATCTTCGCCGACTTTCAGGACGGCGAGGAAGGCTTCCTGGGGAATGTCGACGCGGCCGATGCGCTTCATGCGTTTCTTGCCTTCTTTTTGTTTTTCGAGCAGCTTGCGTTTGCGGCTGATGTCGCCGCCGTAGCACTTGGCGATGACGTTTTTGCGAATGGCGGAGACGGTTTCGCGGGCGATGATTTTCGCTCCGATGGAGGCCTGGATCGCCACTTCGAACATTTGGCGGGGAATGAGTTCGCGCATTTTCGAGACCAGCGCCTTGCCGCGCTCGTAGGCGAAGTCGCGATGCACGATGACGGAAAGCGCGTCGACAGGCTCGCCGGCCACGAGGATATCGAGCTTGACCATGGGCGATTCCCAGTAATCGGCGAGATGGTAGTCGAGAGAAGCGTAGCCCCGCGAGACGGACTTCAGGCGGTCGTAGAAGTCGAGCACGATTTCGTTGAGCGGCAACTCGTAGTGCAGCATGACGCGCGACGAGCTGACATACTCGAAAGTTTTTTGCTTGCCGCGCTTGTCTTCGACCAGCTTCAGGATTCCGCCAACGTATTCTTCATTGGTGAGGATGGTTGCGAGAATTACTGGCTCTTCAATTTTGGCGATTTCGCTGGGATCGGGCCAGCGGGAGGGATTATCGACTTCGATCATTTTGCCGTCGGTCTTGTAGATCTTGTAGCGCACGCCGGGAGCGGTGGTGATGAGTTCGAGCGCGAACTCGCGTTCGAGACGCTCCTGAATGATCTCCATGTGGAGGAGGCCGAGGAAGCCGCAGCGGAAGCCGAAACCGAGAGCGACGGAACTTTCGGGCTCGAAGAAGAATGAGGAATCGTTGAGGCGAAGTTTTTCCAGGGCTTCGCGCAGGCGAGTGTGCTCGTGGGCGTCGACGGTGTAGAGCCCGGCGAAAACCATGGGCTTGATTTCTTCGAAGCCGGGGAGGGCTTCGAGCGCGGGGTAGGTGTCGTCGGTGATGGTGTCGCCGATTTTCGTGTCGGCGACATTTTTGATGTTGGCGATGACGAAGCCGACTTCGCCGGCTTTCAGTTCGTCGATTTCTACGGGTTTGGGAGTGAGCACGCCGAGGGTTTCGGCGTCGAAGGTGGTGCCGTTCCACCACAGGCGGATTCGCTGGTTCTTGCGCAGCGTGCCTTCGAAGACGCGGGTGAGCACGACGACGCCACGGTAGGCGTCGAACCAGGAATCGAAAACCAGGGCCTGCAGTCGGTTGTCGGGATTTCCTCTGGGGGGAGGAACGCGCTTCACGATTGCTTCGAGAACGTCGGGCACACCTTGGCCGGTTTTGGCGCTGATAAGAACGGCGTCGGAGGCGTCGAGACCGACGGCGCTTTCGATCATTTCTTTTGTGCGGGGAATGTCTGCGCTTTGCAGATCGATCTTGTTGATGACGGGAATAATTTCGAGGCCGTGATTGATGGCGAGATAGGCGTTGGCGAGGGTTTGGGCTTCAACGCCTTGCGAAGCGTCGACTACCAGCAGAGCGCCTTCGCAGGAAGCGAGGGCGCGCGAAACTTCGTAGGAAAAATCGACGTGGCCGGGCGTGTCGATCAGATTGAGCTGGTAGGTGTGGCCGTCCTGCGCGGTATACATCATGCGGACGGCGTGGGCCTTGATGGTGATGCCGCGCTCGCGCTCGAGGTCCATGGAGTCGAGGACCTGGGCCTGCATCTCGCGCGCGGTGAGTGAACCGGTCAGCTCCAGCAGGCGGTCGGCCAGCGTGGACTTGCCGTGGTCAATATGCGCGATGATCGCAAAATTGCGGAGGAACGCTGCGTCCATAGGATGCGGGAGCGATGCGGGTTAATTCTCTATTCTAACAGGCAGATGGCTTCTGGCTGGTCGTTCTCGGGTTAGCATGTGAGCATGGCTGAGGCGCCTTTCGCCGCGATTGATCACGTGCAGCTGGCGATGCCGGCGGGCGAAGAAGAGCGTGCGCGACGGTTCTATCGCGATCTGCTTGGCATGGTGGAGATTCCGAAGCCGCCCGAGTTGGCGAAGCGCGGGGGATGCTGGTTTGCCAGCGGCGGTGTGCAACTTCATCTTGGAGTAGAAGAAAAGTTTCGCGCTGCGAAGAAGGCGCATCCGGCATTGCGTTGTATTGATTATGACGGGCTGACTTCACGCTTGCGTGCAGCGGGGGTTGAAGCAAAGGAAGACGAAAGCATTCCGGGGGTTCGGCGCTGCCATGTTTTCGATCCTTTTGGGAATCGCATCGAGATGATTGCTGGGTGTTGATGGTCCACGCGACGTTAACGACCCGGCGAACGGCCTATCTTCGCTAGAATCGAATGGCATGCTGATACTGGCTTCCGCGTCGCCACGCCGGCAGGAACTTTTGCGCAACGCGCGCATTCCGTTTGTGGCGCAGGCCGCTGACATTGAGGAAAGACTTCGCGAAGGCGAATCGCCGCGTGAGTGTGCCGAGCGTCTGGCGCGGGAAAAGGCGCTGGCAGTGGCACAGGCCCGGCCCGAGGAGCGCATCCTGGGTGCCGACACGATTGTGGTGGTCGACGGGAACATTCTCGGCAAGCCGCGCGATGCTGCCGATGCAGCGCGCATGTTGCGGATGTTATCGGGGCGGGATCATGAGGTGATCACGGGGGTGTGCGTTTTAGGGGCAGTGGTCGGTGGTCAGGGACCAGGGGCCAGTAAAGACAAGACACAAACTGCGCGAAGCGTCGACGAACGACTAACCACTGGCGGCCGGCGAGTGGTGACGGCTTCGGAGACTACGATTGTGACTATGAGTGAATTGTCGGACGATGACATTCACGAATACATCGCAACTGGTGAGCCTATGGACAAGGCTGGGGCTTATGCGATTCAGGGGATTGCTTCGCGCTGGATTCCGCGCATTGAAGGGGACTACAGCAATGTGGTTGGACTTCCGGTGGCGCTGGTTTACGGGATGTTGCGTGAACTGGGCGCACTTTGATTTGCGGCCGGTGCTTCGAGGGGAGCAGATTTACAAAGAGTTCGAGGGAAAAGGGCAGGGCTAGGATTTCTTCTCTTCTTCTTTTATTTTTTCTTCTTTCTTCGGTTCTTCCCCTTCTTTCATCGCGGCCTTGAAGTTACGGATGCCTTCGCCGAGCCCCTTACCGAGCGCCGAGAACTTGCTGGTGCCAAAAACCAGAAGCGCAATGCCGACGAGCAGCAGAATATGCAGCGGTTGAAAAAGGCCTTCACCCATAACGCCTCCGAGGACTCCCTGTGAGAAGTCTAGGCTATGGCAACTTCGGAGTCAAAAAGGCGATGCGCGGCAGGTGATTACTCCGCATCTAAATCCGACATACTCACGAAGTCGCTCAGTCGGAGTCTATTGTTAAAGCACAAGTTTTCGGGAGGCTGTGGATCCATGCGCAAACATTGCATCGTCTTGACGCTCGCGCTGTTATCGTCACTTCAAATTCTGGCGCATGTTTCCGCACGCGGTGCGGGTCAAGCATCCACAGAACAGCGCAAGACCAGTGAGCCTTATACCGGGGATCTTTCTATCTTCGATTCCCCGGGGCGGGACGAGCGGCTGCAGATTAATCGAGTGATGGACCTTCTCGGAATCACGGCGGGGAAGACGGTTGCGGACATTGGGGCGGGTTCGGGATGGTTCACCGTTCGCGCCGCGAAACGCGTGGGCGACGCTGGGGTCGTTTACGCGGTGGATATCAATCCCGAGGCCATTCAGTACATTGGAGACCGGCTGCAGAAGGAAAAAATCGACAATGTGAAAACCGTTCTCAGCCAGCCGGACGATCCAAAACTGCCCGCGAACGCGATCGACAGCATCTTGATGCTGAAGACGTACCACGAGATTGCGAAACCGGTGACGCTGCTGCAGAATCTGCGGGCCGCGCTTCGGCCCGGGGCCAAAGTTGGAATCATCGATCGCAACGGCAACGGCCAAAATCACGGGGTGGGGCGCGAGATTGTGATTCGGGAAGCGACGCAGGCTGGTTATCGATTGCTCGAGAGCTACGATTTTGTGAAGGGCGACAAGATGGACTACTTTCTGGTCTTTACCGTGAAACAGTGACTTCACTCTAAAACGATAACTTCGTCGACTGCTGACCAGGTAGTACGAGTGAGGTCAACGAAAGCGGGCAGGTCGGCGTCGGAAGCCGCGCCTTGCGGACTTGCCCAGGCTGCCTCCATGCTCGACCAATCGTCGAAGTAGAGTTCGACCACGGCGTCCCATCCTGGCTTGCGGGTAGGATCGGCAGAGACGCAGTTCTGGACATACTTCCTCAGACCGGGCAGGTTCTTCGCCAAAGGGCCGTGAACTTCCTGCAGGTGTTTTCGGAACTGTTCGCGAGTCAGTTCGGGACGCTTGTAGATGACGACCATGAATTTGAGCATGGGGTTCTTCCGGGATGGGTCGATTCGATCATCCCTGTTCGATCATGCCTGTTCAATCATGGCCGCCAGAAGCAGGGCGCGGCGCGGCAACTCGGAGATGACGATGTGCTCGTGCACGGCGTGCGCACCCTCGCCGACGGCGCCCATACCGTCGAGCGTGGGAATGCCGATGCCGGCGGTGAAGTTGCCGTCGGAGCCTCCGCCGACCGAGGCTTCGTCCAGCTTCCAGCCGGTCTCGCGGGCGATTTCGTGGGCTTTCTCGTAAAGCGCGGCGACGCCGGCGGTGCGTTCCATGGGCAGACGATTGATGCCGCCCGTGATTTCCAGCTGACAATGCTTGTCGAAGGGCTTCAGCGAGCGCAGCTTGCGGTCGATGCCAGCTTTCTGTTTTGCGCTCTTAATACGCACGTCGATTTTCACGGTGGCTTCGGCGGCGACTACGTTGGTGCGCGTGCCGCCTTGAATAATTCCGGGATTCACCGAGATGCCGTGCCGCAGATCGTTGAGCTTCGCGATGGCTGTGATCTGGCGGGCGAGTTCGAGGATGGCGCTGTGGCCTTTTCCGGGATCGAGGCCGGCGTGCGCGGCAACGCCTTCGACTTTCACTGTGTACTCGCCCACTCCCTTGCGCTCGGTTTTTAGCGCCCCGCGGAGTCCGGCTGCGGGTTCGAGTACGAGGACGGCCGCAGACTCTCGGGCCAAAGCTTCCGTGATCGCGCGCGATGAGTTGCTGCCGACTTCCTCGTCTGACACTAGAAAAACTGTGACCGGGCGCGGAAGGTCTCCGTACCACGTCTTCAGGCCGGCAATCGCTTCCATCATCAGAACGATTCCAGCCTTCATGTCGAGGACGCCGGGGCCGTGCAGACGATCACCGGCAACGCCGCACAACATGGTTGCCAGCGTACCCAGGGGATAGACCGTGTCGAAATGGCCCAGCAGCAGAACCGGCGCTGCGTTGCCGCGGCCGGGGAAATTGATTTGCAAATGATCGGCATAAGCATCGGTGCGGTGCAGGCGCGTTTCGCCATCCATGACGCGAAATTTTTCTGCGAGGAAAGCGCCCAGGCGGTCTCCGGCGGGTTTGTTGTCGCTGGGAGATTCGATCTCCACCAGTTCGCGGGCCGCTTCTACCATTTCCTGCTGTCGGGCTTCGAAATAATGCAGGCGGTCGCGCCAGGCGGTGGATGCTTCATTCTTGGTGGGTGATTTTTTCGCGTGTCCGGATTTCTTGCTGGGCATTGCTCCTCTTTCGTGTTGGTGGACGTTGATCGTCGCAGCTTGTTCGCGCAGGGTGGCGAGCTTCACTATATGACCTGCGGCGTGAGCACAATGCGTTACAGTATAATCTTCAAGCTGTTTGGGGCGAATTATGACTGAGAGCACTCCCGCTGTGAAGGAAGCGCCGGGCGCGACCAAGACCGGGCTGGATATTCACGAGATTCTGGGCATCCTTCCGCATCGCTATCCTTTTCTGCTGATTGACCGGGTGCTGGAGTTGCAGCGCAAGGAGCGCATTGTCGCGATCAAGAACGTGACCATTAACGAGCCTTTTTTTGCCGGCCACTTTCCGGGGCTGCCGATCATGCCGGGAGTGTTGATCGTGGAAGCGATCGCCCAGGCGGGTGGAGCGCTGTTGCTGACCGAAGTGGAGGACCGCGCCGACAAGGTGATGGTATTCACCGGGATCGAGCGGGCAAAATTTCGGAGTCCGGTAGGTCCTGGAGACCAGTTGCGCCTGGAGGTGGAAGTGAAAGGCTGGCGAGTGGTCCCGGGAATGACGGCGGCCAAGATGCAGGGCACGGCTTACGTTGGAAGCAGGCGCGTGGCGGAAGCCACGGTATCGTGCCAACTGATTGACAGTTCGCGCGGTCGAGGCTCGGCTGCGGATGACGGCGACAGCGACGAGACCACCGCGGGGTAGAGTCACACTGCGCGGGGGATGAAGTGACCGCGCTGGCCTGCCATTTCTTGTGATGCAACCTTCCATGGGACATTTTTTCTTGAACATTCTCAGATCAACATTCTCAGATGAACATTCTCAGATGAACATTCTCAGATGAACATGCTTAGATGAACATTCATCCCACGGCCGTCATCGATCCCCGCGCCAAGATTCCTGCATCATGCCAGGTGGGCCCCTACTGCGTGATCGGACCTCACGTCGAATTGGGGGAGGATTGCCGGTTGATTTCACACGTCGCCATCGAGGGGCCAACGAAGATTGCCGGGCATAACAGTTTTTTCCCGTTTTGCGCGATCGGCATGGCTCCTCAGGATGTGACCTACAAAGGCGAGCCCACGCGGCTGGAAATTGGCGAGCACAATGAAATTCGCGAGTATGTGACTATCAATCGGGGGACGGTCAAAGGTGGAGGGCTGACGAAAGTTGGCAGCCACACTCTGATCATGGCGTATACGCACGTTGGTCACGACAGCGTGATTGGCGACCATGCCATGCTGGTGAACGGAGCCACGCTGGGTGGGCATGTGACGGTCGAGGAATGGGCGGTGGTGGGCGCTTTGTGCCCGGTGCATCAGTTTGTGCGGATTGGCGCGCATTCGTATATTGGCGGAGGCACGACCATCACGCAGGATGTTCTTCCGTTCTCCGTAACTTCTGCCGCTCGTGGCACTCACGCCTACGGACTGAACAAAGTTGGCATGGAGCGTCGCGGATTCTCGAAAGAGCGCATCGGCAAAATCCACCACGCTTATAAGACTTTGCTGTCATCGAAGATGAATACGTCGCAGGCGCTGGAAAAGCTGAAGGCGGAGGCGGATCGCGGGGAAGATGTAGACATGTTGATCCGGTTCATCGAGAGCAGTGAGCGGGGAATCATCAAGTAACTGCCCGCATCGGAGCAAAGCCATGGGCTACGCAATTTCCTGGATCGCATTTCGGGGCGAGACCGACCCACAAGCGGCTGAGTTGTTGGGTCTTTCGCCGTCCGGGAAATTCTTGGAGGTCCCCGAGAGCATGTTCTGCGGTGTGCGTCTCGACACCGGATGGTATGTTGTGGTCATCAACGAGTACGCGCACAAGTTCGTCCGCGAGCGCTCTCTCCAGCGGGTGTCAACGGCAGCCGACGTTGTTGCGGCCGCCATCGAGGAGCACGTGATGTTCAGCTCCGCAGAGGCGTGGAAGAGCGGAAATCTCATTTGGAGAGTTACGCACGCATCAGGATCCAACCGTCGACATCTGGAGGAGTATGGGTCATTTCCGGGGCAGTATCTCGATATCAAAGAACGTCTGCTGGCAGCACAAGAACGGGAAGACGAAGGCGCTCACGAAGTGGATTACGTATTTGATGTGCCGCTCGAACTCTCCGAAGCGATCGTGGGATTCAAGCACGATAGAATACTCGACCGGCGGTTTGAGATCTTGAAACCTGCAGCCGCGACCGCGGGCGGCGGGCTGCTTTCCCGCCTGTTTCGAGAATCCAGCTAATGGCGACTGGGAAGGAAAAGCTCGGCCTCATCGCGGGCAACGGCAAGTTTCCATTTCTCGTGCTCGACGCGGCGCGCGCGCAGGGATACGAAGTGGTGGTGGCTGCGATTAAGGAAGAAACTTTTCCGGAGATTGAATCGCGCGGGGCGGCGGCGGTTCACTGGTTCTCGCTGGGAGAACTCTCGAAGCTGATTGAAATTTTTCAGCGCGAGGGCGTGCACCGGGCCATTATGGCGGGGCAGGTCCGGCACAAGCAGATTTTCTCGAGCATTCGTCCCGACTGGCGGCTGGCAAAGTTGTTGTTGTCGTTGACCACGCGAAATACTGATTCTTTACTGGGCGCCGTGGCGAAAGTTCTGGCCGACGAAGGCATTGGGCTGGAGAGTTCCACCTGGCTGCTGGAGCCGTTGCTGGTCAAGCCGGGGGTGCTGAGCCGGCGCGCTCCCACGGAACGAGAGCGTAAGAACATCGACTACGGGCGCGGTGTTGCCCGGGACCTGGCGCGGCACGACATTGGGCAGACGGTCGTGATTGCCGATTCGGCCTGTGTGGCCGTCGAGGCTATGGAAGGCACCGATGCCGCCATTGAACGCGCCGGGCAAATCATGCGGTCGCTGGAGGGCGAGGCTTCCACGCTCAGCCGTGCGCTTACCGTGGTGAAGATTGCGAAACCGAATCAGGATATGCGCTTCGACGTGCCCGTGATCGGGGTGAAGACGATTGAAGTGATGCGCGAGGCCGGCGCGACGTGCCTGGCGCTGGATGCGGGAAAGTGTCTGCTGCTCGATGGAGAGACGATTCTCGAGGCGGCGAACGCGGGAGAGATTGTGGTGGTTGCCGACTCAGCTCCGGGGGATCGCGTGAAATGAAGAAGAAGCCTGGGGCCGCGTTGGCTGAACCTGCCCGCATCGCCGACCAACTTCGCCGCGCGTTTGACGGCGATGCCTGGCATGGGCCGGCTTTGCTCGAACTGCTGGCGGAGGTTGACGCTGCCACGGCTGCGGCCAAGCCGCTGGCTGACGCACATAGTATTTGGGAACTGGTGCTGCACGTTGCGGCTTGGGACGGTGCGGCTCTCGTCCGGTTGAGCGGAGAGAAATGCCAGCCTAAGGGCGCTGCGAATTTTCCGCCCGTCGTAAATCCCACGCCAGCGGCCTGGCGCAAAGCGGTGGCCGAGATGACGCGCATTCACCGCACGCTTGTTGAAACCGTTGCGGCTCTGCCTGAGTCCCGCCTTCGCGATCGCGTCCCGGGCAAGCGTTACGACTTCTATCACATGCTGCATGGCATGGCGCAGCACGAGCTTTATCACGCGGGGCAGATTGCGATTTTGAAGAAGGCGAAGGCTCCGGCCAAGTGATGAGTTGGTAATTGAACGGTGGCCAGTGATCAGGGGCCAGCAAAACAGCACCAGGCTTCACCACTGCTTGAAGATCAATCCCACCGCGCCTACGATCAGGGCGAATCCTGCCACGTGGTTCCAGCGGATCGATTGCCCGAGGTAGAGGACCGAGAATACGGAGAAGACCACCAGGGTGATCACTTCCTGGATCGTCTTGAGTTGGACTGCGCTGAACTCGTAGGAGCCGATGCGATTGGCCGGGACCTGAAAACAATATTCAAAGAACGCGATCAGCCAGCTGATAAGGATCACTTTGTAGAGCGGCACTTCGCGATATTTCAAATGCCCATACCAGGCGAACGTCATGAAGATGTTTGAAATTGTCAGGAGTGCGATGGTTTTCATGGGTCGGCGGAATCCTTTCTCTCACAGCTTTCTGCAAGCCGCAGCTCAGCTACGTTAGCTTTCTGCAATGGTACAGGCCCGTTATCCAGATGCTCTTTCCCAGCTTTGCGTTTACAATCTTTCCCGGCAACTGGCCGCTGGGGATTTCTTCTGTTGTCATCGCCGAATGCGATTCCGGTCGCGGTGGTTGGGGTCGGCGTGTTTGGGCGCAACCACGCCCGCGTTTATAAGGAACTCGAGCAGCAGGGGGAAGCGGTTCGGCTGGTGGGAGTGGTCGATCCCGATCTCAACCGTGCGGATGCGGTTGCCCGCGAATTCGGTTGCCGGTCTTTCGGCTCGGTCAGTCAGATGCTCACGACGCACAGTGAGATTCAGGCTGCGTCCGTGGCTGCTCCCACGGCGCAGCATCTTGTGACCGCGCGCGAATTAATGGAAAAGGGCGTCGACGTCCTGATCGAGAAGCCGGTGGCTGCGTCCCTTGTCGAGGCGGACGAACTGTTGGCCGTGGCGACTACTCACAAACGCATTGCCCAGGTTGGCCACCTGGAGCGCTTCAATCCTGCGGTGCGCGCCACCACGCCGCTGCTCACGCGGCCGATGTTTTTTGAGGTGCATCGGCTCAGCGTTTTCACGCCACGCTCGCTCGATGTGGATGTGGTTCTCGACCTGATGATCCACGATCTCGATATTGTGCTGGCCTTTGCAAAATCTCCAGTCAAGGAAGTTCGCGCCGTTGGTCTGCCCATTCTGTCCGGGAAGGTGGACATCGCAAACGTCCGGCTGGAATTTGAATCCGGGTGCGTTGCGAACCTGACGGCCAGCCGGGTTTCCACGGAGCGGGTGCGCAAGCTGCGCTTTTTCCAGCCGCGCCAGTACATCTCGCTCGACTACGGACGGCAGGAGGTATTGGTGTTTACGGTCGGACAGAACGACGCCGGACAGAACAGCGCTGGGCAAAGCGCTGCCGGAACGCCCTCGGTTAATCCTCAGATCGCGGTCAGCAAGCCGCCCGTAGCTTCCGAGGAGCCGCTGCACGCGGAGCTGAAATCGTTTCTGCGCGCGGTGCAGACGCGTTCCACACCAGCTGTACCGCTCGAAGATGGCCACCGCGCGCTCGCGCTGGGCCTCGACATTGTCGACGCCATCCGCCAGCACGGACAAAACGTGAATCTCCCGGTCACGGCGAAGTCGTCCTGATCCACCGCATTTTCTTCGCAAGTGGCTGATTCGCTGCCCTTTTTACAAATGTTTACACGGCGAAGGCTCATCCTATTTGCTGGTGGGAGAATCCTGCGAAAGATGCGAAAATAAGAGATAAGTTGGCCCTAGGACTTCGCTTGCGCTACGCCCCGAAGGCTGGATGCAACGTTGAGGGGGGAATCGCAGTCTAACGAGCCAGACGACCTAGTCCCAGCGCATGCCGATTACGCAAATTCCATTCCAGGATCCAATCGCCCCGCCCGAGAAGCCGGAGCCGGAGCAGCTCGGGCTCTACGACGTGCGCGACTGGGAGACTGCCTATCGCGTTCCCGATGCGAATATTCCTCATCTGCTCATTCAGTTGCAGGATGACCTGTCGCGCTCGCGGCGTCGCGAAGCGGCATGGATTTCCGTCATTGTCCACCTGGTCCTCTTCATCGTCTTGTGGAACCTCAATCTGATTGAGAAATATCTTCCATGGCACCCGCTGGTGGTGGTGTCGCAAAAAGACTTGACGAGCGGAAAGGATGTTACCTTTCTCGCGCTGCCTTCGGACTTGCAGAAGGCGCCCAGGCCGAAGACCAACGTGATGTCCGATAAGGATCGGATCGCGATGTCGCGCCATCTTGATCCCAAGGAACTGCGCAAGATTCTGGCGACGCCTCCACCGGGAGCGCCGGGATTGACTGGTCCGCGAGCACCACAGCCGGCTGCGCCGCAGCCGCCGGCGATGGCGCAGAATCAGCCGCAGCCCCAGCCAGGCCCGCAAGCGACACATCCGCCAAGCGACGCCAATCGGCTGGCGCAGCTACAAATACCGGCCCGCCCCAACAGCCGGGTCAATGAATTCGCGAAATATGCGAGCCCCATGACGGCAGGCTCGGCGGTGCAACAAGCAACCGAGGCCGCCGCGGCTTCGCGGGCTGCAGGGCAAGGCGGGCAGGAAGGCGATTTCGGCCTCAATACCGGGGCACGAGGGCGGCCCATGGGAGCGCTCGATATTCTCAGCGACACCCAGGGTGTCGATTTTGGGCCTTACATCCAGCGCATTCTTCAGGACGTGCGCGAGAACTGGTATCACCTTATTCCCCCGTCCGCCGAGATGAAAAAGGGGAAGTTGGCGATTGAGTTCGCCATCACCAAGGATGGACAAGTGGCAGGAATGAAGCTGGTGGCCACTTCCGGCGATACTGCCCTCGACCGCGCAGCCTGGGGCGGGATCACTGCATCGAATCCGTTCCCGCCCTTACCCACCGACTTCGGGGGACAATATCTCGCTCTGCGTTTCCGCTTCTACTACAACCCGGACAAAGGCGAGATGGAGCAGCAGTAGCTTCCCGAGGTGCAGTTCCGCCGTGAATCCTTTTAGCAGGCGACCATCAAATCGGCGACTCGATTAGAAATCTGGTTGCATTTGTTTTCGTAAAAATAGAGGGTGCGCTTTTGAAGATGCCGGTTTTGTTCGTCGGCCACGGATCGCCGATGAACGCCATTGAACACAACGCGTACACGCGGACCCTGGAGGGCCTAGCTGCCCGTTTGCCGCGCCCGAAGGCGGTTTGCGTGGTGTCGGCGCACTGGGTCACATCGGGTGCGCACGTTGTGACCTCGACACATCCCAAGACCATACACGATTTCTACGGTTTTCCCGAGCCGTTGTACGAAGTGGAATATCCCGCGCCGGGCGCGCCGCACGAGGCCGAGAAGCTGGCCGCTAATCCTGAGATCTTGCCAGACAACAAATGGGGACTCGATCACGGGGCCTGGAGCGTTCTGCGGCATCTGTATCCGAAAGCTGATATTCCCGCATTCCAGCTCAGTCTCGACCAGCGCCGTAGTTTCAAAGAGCACGTCGAGCTTGGGCGTGAGATCGAGTGGTTGCGCGAGCGGGGCGTGCTGATTCTGGGAAGCGGCAACATCGTGCACAATCTTCGACGCGTCGACTGGGAGAATCCTCACGGCGCCTATGACTGGGCCGTGGAGTTTGATGCCAGAGTCAAGAGCGCGGTTGAAGCCCGAGATGCCGGCGCGCTGGCCGATCCGCAGAAATGGGGGGAAGCTCTGCTGGCGACTGCGCATCCTACGGTGGAGCACTATCTGCCGCTGCTCTACTGCATGGGGAGCACGGACGAGAACGATGCGGTGAGCTATCCCTATGAGGGCTTTGATTTCGGCAGCATCTCGATGCGGATGATTCTGTTTGACGAGGCGAGGGACAGCAAGCAATAGTCTGGACATGAGCCAAAGCCTCAGGGGCTAAAGCCCGCGTCTGTGAGGGCTGCTTACGGCAGGGCTGAAGCCGTGCCCTTCCCAAACCCGTCGCGTACCCTCCGCAAACTCTTCCCGAGATCAGACCGCGACGAACCGACCATGAACGAACTAAGGGCCCACGACCAGCAACGTTTCTTACCAGACCCGGCACCGGTTTTGGTTCACCATCGGCGATCCTGCCTTGCAGTGAAATGCTTGCTGGAACTCAGGCATGTTTGAGACTACGCCGTTGGTGCGGTATTTCTCCGGTGAATGCGGATCGACCGTGGCCCGCATGCGCATGGTTTCGGGTCGGGTTGCGCCGCACCAGCTCTGGCCGTAGCCCACGAAGAAGCGTTGATCGGGCGAGAGGCCATCGATGGGCTGCAGGGTCTGCGCTTTTGTGTCTTCCTTCCACGCCATGTACGCGAGAATCAAGCCGCCCAGGTCGGCGATGTCTTCGCCGAGGGTGAGCTTTCCGTTGATCTTGATGTCGTCGACGATGGTGTAAGTGGAATACTGGTCGGAGATGCAGGAAGCGCGCTTGACGAATTCTTTCTCGTCATCGGGAGTCCACCACTCGCGGAGATTTCCCTGGGCATCGAACTGGCGGCCTTCGTCATCGAAGCCATGAGTCAGTTCGTGGCCGATGGTGCCGCCGGTGTCGCCGTAGTTGGGTGCGGCGTCGGAAGTGAGATCGAACGCCGGGGGCTGCAGCACTCCTGCCGGAAAGTTAATGTCGTTCAACTGCGGGTCGTACTCCGCGTTCACCGTGGGCGGAGTCATGCCCCACTCGCCGCGATCGACGGGTTTGCCAATTTTTGCCAGCTCGCGATTGAATTCGAATTGATCGGCGCGCAGGACGTTGCCCATGGCATCGCCACTGACGATTTCCAGCTTGCTGTAGTCGCGCCACTTGTCGGGATAGCCGATTTTGTTGGCCACGGCGTGCAGTTTTTCGAGGGCGCGCGGTTTGGTGGCGGCGCTCATCCACGGCAGCGAGTTGATGTCCTGCTCCATGGCCGCTTCGATTTCTTTCACCATCTTGAGCGCCGCTTGCTTGGCCTCGGGACCGAAATACTTGGCCACGTAGGCTTGCCCGAGAGCTTCGCCCAACTGGATGTCGACGTCTTTCGAGCAGCGCTTCCAGAGTGGCTCGATCTGCTGCAAGCCTTGCAGCGTTTTCCCGTAGTACTCGAAATCAGTGTTCACGAAGCCCGACGAAAGGTGCGGAGCTGAGGTGTGCACCAGGTGCCAGCGCAGGTAAGTCTTCCAGTTCGCGAGATCTTCTTTATCGATTTCTTCACTCAAGGCTTTGAAGAAGTCCGGCGTGGCCACGTTCAGGCTGGCCAGGGCGGGCAATCCGGCTTTGGTGAAATATGTGCTCCACTGAAAATTCGGCGCCAGAGTCTGAAGTTCAGACGCGGTCATCTTGTGGTAAAGCTTTTGCGGATCGCGCATATCCACACGCGTCATGGAACCCTTGGCCAGTGCGGTTTCGATCCGCATTACGGTCTGCGACTCCATTGCGGCGGTTTCCGGTTTGTCACCCAGCAACTCGAACATCTTCTGAACGTGCGCCACGTATTGCTTGCGCAGCTCCTGCGATTTCGCGTCGTCTTTGAAGTAGTAGTCGCGGTCGGGAAGGCCCAGCCCTCCCTGGAACGCCGACGCAATCACCTGGGTAGAATCTTTCGCGTCCTGGTCGGAGCTAAAGAAAAACAACGTGCTGCGCCGGTAGTGCGAGGTATAAGCGGCGTCCGCCGCGACTCGAGCCAGATCCGCTTTCGTGCGCATGCCGGCGATCGCGTCCAGATACGGCTGCAGCGGCTTGATGCCGGCTGCATCCACGGCTTTTTCATCCATGCAGGAAGCGTAATAGTCGCCGATCTTTTGCGTGACGGTGTCGCGCCCGGGGCTGGCGGCAGACGCTTCTTCGAGAATGCCGCGCAAGCGCGCCGTATTCTCATCCTGCATTTTGGAGTAGGTGTCCCAGCTCGATTGATCCGCCGGAATGGGATTCTTCTTGATCCAGCCGCCGCAGGAATACTGAAAGAAATTCACGCACGGATCGGCGGTCTGGTCCATGGATGAAACGTCGAGCACGGGCTCAGACTTGGCGGCGGAGGATTGCTGCGCGTGCGCGAGGGAAAGACAAAAAACCGAACCGAGAGCGAGCGCGAGAAAACTGATGCGTAGGCTTGCCATGGGGGAACCTTTTCTAGTCCGCTTTCCACCTGCCGCAGAAAAGCGAACGAATCATGCCATGAAATCAAGACTGGTGAGACCCAAGAGTATAACGCCAGTCATTCGCGGACGCGAAAAATGGAAGCTGGCTTCACCCCTTGCGCAAATGAATCGAACCGTCACCGGTGCGGATGGTCATGAGATTTCCGCCGCCGTTCAGCTTTCCGCGAACTTCGTTCTCGCGGATTTTGCCTTCGGTCGTGACGGGTATGTCGAGGTCAATATGGCCGTCGCCGGTGTGCAGGTCGACGTCCGCGGCCATGTTTCCTGGAATTTCCAGCGTCACGTTGCCATCGCCGGTTTCGAGCCTCCAGCTTGTGTTGAGCGACGAGCCTGCGGCCGCGCGCACTTCCACGTGTCCATCCCCGGTCTTCAGGTCAAGCTCATCGAAGCGGCCGTTGGCGCGGATGTGTCCGTCCCCGGTAGTGGCGCGTAGTTTGCCGTCGACGGCATCGAGAGTTTCGGATCCGTCTCCGCTATGCAAGTCCATTTCGCCCTTGAAGCCGGCGATTTCGATTTTGCCATCTTCTGTGCGCAGGTTGACCTTGCCCTCGCGCGGCATATGAATCACGATGTCGACGCGGCGCTGGCCCCAGTCGATGGTAAAACCGTGGGTGTGCGGGTAGTGCACGTTAAGCTCGACCATGTCACCGGTCTGGTGTTCTTCGATCTTGATGCCGTCGTCGCCGATCTTGTAGCGCACGGTGGTGACCGTGGCCTGGATTGTGTTCTGGTCCCAGGTGTTGACGCGGATATTGGCGTCCGACGTTTCCACGCGCAGGTCGGGCTTGCCGGTGAGATTGAAAGTTTTCGACCAGTCGTCGGCGCGCGCCGGGAGGGCAGCCGCGACCGCAAGCGCCAGAATCGCAAACGAGACACGAATTACCGTGATGTGTTTCATGATGAGTTTCTCCAGATTAAGTTGCTGCGGCCGGGCTAGGGCACACTCCTGCTTCGGCGTGTTAGACGCTAGATACGAGGGATCGGTGAAATCGGTTCCACAAATCATTCAACCGGAAATCGCGCGCCAGACCGATTGAAAAATTAGCTGCTCAACCGCTTACCAACATACGCCATCCGGATCAGGGTGCGCTCGGAAAATGGCAGGTAGAGCAAAGCCGCGCAGGCTGCGAAGGCGGCGCCGATCCCGATCTTTGAGGTCAGTAGGAACGGAGATACAGCCCACAACTGGTCGAGCGCTAGCACGAACGGGAACATCTTCTGGAATTTTTCGGCAAGTTGCTGATAATCGAAGCCGACCGCCGAGAGCAGATAACAGCGGAGAGGGATGCCCACGCCCGCAGTGATCATGACGACCCCGGTGAGGGTTGTCGCGCCCCATGCTGGAAGAAAGGAGTCCGCGACGTTTTGCACGATGTGCAAGCGAAAGAGCGCGGACAGATAGAAGCTCAAGTACATCACCTGAACCAGCGCAAACAGGCCGCGCGTCAGGCCACGCCGCGGGATGGGGACATCGAGGTCGGGGTGCAAAGTGCCGGGATCGACTTCATGCCGCGATTCCTGTCTTGTTTCATGGGGCACCGGCGCGGCGGGTTGGACGGCTGGCGGTGCCTTGCTGGGTGTATCGCTTTGCGCAGCCATTTGTACGGGTGCCATGAACCGGTATCCGCGCCGGGCCAGGGTTTCGATGAATCGCGGACTGGACGCAGAATCGCCGAGCAGTTCGCGCAATTTGTTTACGGCTGTGTTCAGTCCGTGATCGAAGTCCACGAAAGTGTCGGCGGGCCAAAGTTTCTGGCGCAGTTCTTCGCGCGTGACCACGTCGCCGGCGCGCTCGAGCAGGAGCGCGAGAATCTGGAAAGGCTGCTCCTGCAGGCGGAGCTTGCGGCCGTTTTTGCGGAGTTCGCCGGCGCTGAGGTCGAGCTCGAACACTCCAAAGTGCGCGATTTTGCTGTTTTTTTGCGGCACGGGGATGGATGAGGCCGTAGTTTAGCACCGGCCGCATGAACCGCGAGCAGCGGCACAGGAGCTGCACAGGAAAACTGCCGAGCTGTGCTCGACGAACGGGCGGGGGCGCCCGTTCCCACACAAACCAGAGTGCCCGTCCCCACACGGGGTGCGATCGGCGGAGCTACAATGTTGGCGTGTCTGTCGAGCCTCACGATTCGGAGCAGCAGAACGAATCCGACCACAAGCATCAGCGCCACGCTATTTATGCTACTGAGACTGCGGGGCTGCTGCTGATTGCGTTTCTGTTGCTGGCGATTACGATCATCCGCTACTGGCACGCGATTCACTGGAGCTTGCGCTGAGCGTGGAGCGGACGGTGGCGCAGAACATGGATCACGTGCCTCGCGAGGCAGCGCGGGCTGAGCCGCTGCTGCTGGTGCTGCTCGGCCCAACGGGCAGCGGGAAGACGGCTCTGTCGCTGGCCCTGGCGGAGCGCTTTGGCGGCGAGATCGTAAATTGCGATTCGGTCGCGATGTATCGCGAGTTTGAAATCGGCACGGCCAAGCCTACGCTCGAGGAGCGCGGCCACGCATCGCACCATTTGTTTGATGTGGTCGATGCGACTGGGTATATCACGGCCGGGGAATATGCGCGGCGGGCGCGGCAGGTAGTGCGGGAAATCGGTTTGCGGAAACGGTTGCCGATCGTGGTTGGCGGGACGGGACTCTACTTGCGCGCTTTCCTCGATGGCCTCTTCCCCGGTCCCGAACGGTTTGAGGCGTTGCGTGAGCGGTTGCGCGAACGGGCCGCCGGTCGCGGGTCGAACTATCTTCACCGGATTCTGGTGCGTCTTGATCGCGCTGCGGCGGAGAAAATTCACGCCAACGACAAGCCCAAGCTGATCCGCGCGATCGAAGTTTGCCTGACCTCGCGAGACGAAGGATCGCGGCAGAAGATGTCTGAACTTTTGCAGCAGCGGGGGCGCGACCCGCTGCGTGGATTCCGTATTCTGCGGCTCGGGCTCGATCCCGAGCGCGCGGCACTTTACGAACGCATCAACCAGCGCGCGCGACGCATGTTCGATGCGGGGCTGGTGGAAGAGACGCAGGCACTGGTCCAGAAATACGGCGCGGAGGCGCGTCCGCTGGCTTCGCTCGGCTACAAGCAGGCGGCGCAGTTTCTACGCGGAGAACTCGGGCGCGAGCAGGCCATCCTGGCAGCGCAGCAGGCTCATCGCAATTACGCCAAGCGGCAGATGACCTGGTTCCGCCGCGAGCCGGAGGTGAACTGGTTGCGCGGGTTCGGGGACGATGGGGAGATTCAAAAGAGGGCCGTCTCTGCGATTGACGCCCGCGGCTAAAGCCGAAAATCTCCGGGGCCGGCTATGCAGCGCTGGAAGCGCTGCGCCAGCCAGAATTTATAACGACCCGAGATCGGCGACCACCCAAGATTGAAAATCGGGGCGAAGGTATTCAGTGCGGGACATGAGAGGCGGGCCACGAGAAGGAGCGGCCCGATACGCCCGGGCCGCCGGACAGCCGAGGGCGGCTGTCCCCACATGAGTTGTGGCGGGAGGGCATCGCATGGGCGACGATGAACATACGGCCACCTGACACTGGCTTCTTCCCTCTGCTATCGTTCTTGGCATGTCCCGAACTTCCCTCACAACGGTGTCCCGAGGCTTTTGTTTTCTTTTCTTCTTTCTTCTCGCAGTGGGCATCACCCTTCCGGCTTTCGCTAAGGACAAGCCGGTTGCGCAACGCGGCCCGGCCATCCACTTGACGCGGGATGGCGAACGGTGGGCGGAGCGCACTCTCCGCAAACTTACTCTCGAAGAAAAAGTTGGGCAGGTGTTCATGATCTGGTGCCGGGCCAGCTTTCTCAACGTGGAGAGCCCGGAATACCTGCAGTGGCGCGACGCGATGCAGAAATATCACATCGGGTCGTTCGCGATGACCGTGCATGTGGATGGACCGTTCCTGCTGCGCAGCGAGCCTTATGAGGCCGCGGAGTTGCTCAACCGTTTGCAGCGTGACTCCAACCTGCCGCTGCTTTTTGCCGCCGATTTTGAGCGTGGTTTGTCGATGCGGCTGATGGGGGCTACGGTGTTTCCTCATGCGATGGCGTTCGGAGGTGACGGCAAGATGGAAGATGCAGAGAAGTTTGGCCGCATCTCGGGCGAGGAATCGCGGGCGATCGGCATTCACTGGAATTTTTTTCCTGATGCAGATGTGAATTCAAACCCGGCGAATCCCATCATCAACACGCGGTCATTCGGTGAAGATCCGCAACAGGTGGGCGATCTGGTTACGGCATACATCAAGGGCGCGCACGAGGCGGGGATGCTGACCACGGTGAAGCATTTTCCGGGACATGGAGATACGGCCACGGATTCGCATCTCGGTGTGGCCTCTGTGAATGGCGATCGCGCTCATCTTGACTCCATTGAACTGCCGCCGTTTCGGCAGGCGATTGCCGCGGGAGTGGATTCGGTGATGGTAGCGCATGTCACGGTTCCGGCGCTCGATCCGGATCCGAATCATGTGGCCACGATTTCTTCGAGCGTGGTGACTGATCTGCTTGAAAAACAGATGGGATTCAAGGGCTTGATCGTGACCGACGCTCTCGACATGGCCGGGCTTACTCATCTTTTTGCCAACAACATTGGGCGCGCGGCGGTGGAGGCGTTCAAGGCGGGGAACGATCTGTTGCTTATTCCGGCCGACCTGGGCGCCTCGTATGAAGCCATGGTGAAGGCGGCACGGTCGGGGGAAATCTCCCGCGAGCGGCTCAATCACTCGGTGCTTAAGATACTGAAAATAAAGGCGTCGCTGGGCCTGGAAATTTCGCGTACGGTAGATGTGAGCGCGCTGGCTACTGCAGTTGGCAAGCCGGAAAACATCGCTTTCGGGCAACAGGTGGCCGAGTCTGCGGTGACGCTGGTTCGCGACAATGGCAAGGTGCTGCCGCTGAAAACAAGGGGAACTATTAAGGGCGGCCTTCCGTATACCACGGTGGAAGAGACGCACAACCAGGTCGTGGGGGTGATCTTCTCCGATGACGTGCGCACGGATGCTGGACGCGTGTTTGGGCGCGAATTCCGCGCGCGAATTCCGGACGCGCGCGTGATTTACGTGGACCCGCGCATTGCGGCCGGCGAGAGCGACGACTTGCTCAAGGCGGTAGACGAGGCGCAGACGGTGGTTACAGCGGTTTATGTGATTCCTAGCGCGGGCAAGATCGGCAACTCGATGGCAATGGCTGACGCTACGGGAACTCTGTTGCAACAGGTGCTGGACCGGGCTGCCGCGAAGACGGTGGTGGTGGCGATGGGGAATCCGTACCTGGCGTCGGATTTTCCGAAGATCGAGAATTACATGTGTACTTTTTCCAACGCGCCGGTTTCGGAATTGGGCGCGATCAAGGCACTGTTTGGCGAGATTGCGATTCGCGGACATTTGCCGGTGACAATTCCGAACGTGGCGCAGCGCGGCGTTGGAATCGAACGGCCGGCGCAGGTGGCGAGCGGAGGGGCTCCGAATGCACAACAGTAGATTTCATTGGGCTCGCGGTGTGAGCTTGGCAGTGATTGCGTTGGCTGTGGTGCTGCTTTCTGGTTGCAGCGTGAATGTGAAGAAAGAATCGAATGGGCAAGACAAGCAGGTGGACATTAAAACTCCGATGGGCGGGATTCACGTCAGCAAAGATGCCGACGCCGCCGACACCGGCCTGTCAGTTTATCCCGGGGCACGGTTGAAGCAGGAAGATTCGGGACACAATGACAAGAGCGCGAATGTGAGCATTTCGGGCTTCGGATATGGGCTGAGAGTGGTCGCGCTGGAATATGAGTCAGACGACGCGCCCGAGAAGATCATTGCGTTCTATAAGGATCAACTGAAGAGATACGGCTATGTGCTGGAGTGCCACACGCCGGGCCACTTCAACATGAATATGAAGTACTCGGACAAGTCGACCGACTCGCACGCGCTGACTTGCGATATCGACAGCGGCAAGAACGCGGAACTCAAGGCCGGCACGGATGAGAACCAGCACATCGTGGCGGTGGAATCCGAAGGTAAGGGATCGAGCTTTTCTCTGGTCTACGTGCGGACACACGGCAAGGAAGCGGATATCTAGCTTCGCGCTTATCCAGTCGTTTATTGCTTCAGGAGGACCACATGTTTCGTCGTCTGACGCTTTCACTCTCATTCTCACTCTCACTCGCTGCGATGTTGACGCTGCCGGTGTTGGCACAGCAATCCGAGACGCAGGACAAGCCCTTTGACGTTCGCAGTTCGATCGGCGATCTGCATGTGGGCAAGGACGCCGACGCGAAGAATGCTGGACTGCCGTTGTATCCCGGCGCGCATCCCAAACGCGAAGAAAATAATGAACCCCTGAATTTCGGTGTCGCGGCGCAAGGCTTCGGCTTGAAGCTTGTTGTGGCAAAATACGAATCGGACGACGCTCCCGGTAAGGTTGTCGACTTCTACCGCGAGAAACTGAAAAAGTACGGCAAGGTACTGGAGTGCCACTCTCAAAAGCACGGCGGCGCAGTCGACGTGTACAGCGACGACAAGGATTCTGAGGGGTCCGAATCCAAAGACAAAGGCCAGGAATCGAAGCAGCTGAAATGTGAAAGCGGCGGAGGGCCGGTCACCGAACTGAAAGTTGGCACGGAAGACGACCAGCACGTGGTCGCCGTCGAACCCAGCGATTCCGGCAAGGGAGCGACATTCGCGCTGGTCTACCTTCGCGCGCGAGGAAAACAGGGAGATATTTGAGAAGCTCCAGAATTCCAGCTCAGAGCGTCTTTTTGTCTCATCGAGCAGCGCTTTTTCGTGCCGCCCCGTCATTAATCCTTCCTTGTCCTTGCCTCGGCGGGAGCGCTGCGGTACTTTCAAACAAGCCCTTCTTGCCGGATGGATCATCCCTGTCACAAATGCGGGCAGTCGGTGGAGGACGGCGTGCCTTTCTGTTCGCACTGCGGTGCGCCGCAAATTCGCGTCACCGTGGCCGAACCCGTGCCAGTGGAGCATTCCCAGGAAGAGGCCGGGCACACTCTGCTCGCCAGTGCGCTTGGCGCTCCGCCACATGCGAGCGTGAGTGCCGGTGGGCTTCGGTTGCCGGTGCAGTGGTCGCGAGCTTTGCAGCCGTGCGCGCTGGCCGCGCTGATCGCAGCGGTGGTCATGAGCACAGGTCTGGTCGCTCTGCCGCTGGCTGTGCTGGGTGCGGGATTTCTGGCCGTGGCGTTTTATCTGCGGCGCATTCCAGGTACGGTGGTGAGTGCGAAGGAGGGTGCGCGGCTGGGCGGGATCAGCGGCCTGCTCTGCTTTGGAATGTGGGCCGTCCTCGAAGCGCTGGCCGTGGCGGTGCTTCACAAAGGCCCGGAAATTCGGAAGGCGATGCTCGCGGCGGTGGAGCAGACGGCGTCGCGCTATTCGGATCCGCAAGTTCAGGCGAGCCTGGACTTCATGCGTTCTCCCGCAGGCCTGACCATGATGATGATTGCCAGCCTGATCGTGGCCTTTCTGGCGTGCGTGGTACTGGCCAGCATCGGAGGCGCCTTGGCCGGGGCATTTTTCGGCCGTCGCGCTCGTTCATAGGTTCCTAGCGGAGATTTAGGCCTTGCTCCGTGTCCCATAGCCCTTGCCCCGGTCCCGCTCGCCGCGTATGATGCAGCGTTTATCTTTTGTTTGCCACGCGATGAATAAACCCGCACGCGGTTCGCTGCTCGGGATCGAACACCTGGACGCGAAGGAAATCCTGGGCCTGCTCAAACTGGCCCGCCGCATGAATCCGCTGAAGGCCCGGCCGCTGCTGCGCGGCAAGCGCATCGCTCTTTTGTTTTACGAGGCTTCCACCCGCACGCGCTCGTCGTTTGAGTTTGCCGCAAAATCGCTGGGGGCGATGACTACGCTGGTGCAGTCTTCGGGATCGAGCATCGAAAAAGGCGAGTCGCTGCTCGACACCGGCTACACCTTGCGCGCAGTGGGCGCCGACGCTATCGTCATTCGGCATCCTTCGGCTGGAGCGCCGCACTTGATGGCGCAGCATCTCGATATTCCCATCATTAACGCCGGCGACGGCATGCACGAGCATCCTTCGCAGGCGCTGCTCGATGCTTTCACGATTCTGAAGCACAAGAAATCGTTGAAGGGACTCCAGGCCACGATCATCGGCGACATCCTGCACAGCCGCGTGGCGCGGTCGGCGTGCCATTTGCTGACCAAGCTCGGAGTGAAGATTACGCTTTGCGGGCCGCCTGAGTTCGTGCCCGAGGTCGCAGCTACGCTCGTGTCTGGGCTGCGCATTACGCGCCAGATCGAAGAAGGCCTGCGCGGCACAGACGTGGTCATGCTACTGCGCGTGCAGAAGGAACGACTGGCTGGGCAGAAAATTCGCGTGCAAGACTACATCGCGCGCTACCAGATGACGGCGGCACGGCTGAAGCTGGCCAAGCGCGATGCGATTGTGATGCATCCCGGGCCGATTATCCGTGGGCTCGAGTTAACGGCGGAGGTCGCCGACGGGCCGCAGTCGGTGATTGTGGAGGAAGTGCACAACGGAGTGCCGACGCGGATGGCAATTTTGGCGCGGGCGCTGGGGAAGGCGAAGTGAGCCATATGTACTGTCATCCTGAGCGAAGCGAAGGACCTGTGCAATTTGCCGCGAGCGTATGCGCCGCCGGCAAGTTGCACAGGTCCCTTCGACAGGCTCAGGGCAGGCTCTTCGCCGCAAGAGCCGCGGCTCAGGATGACAAGCGGAGTTTCGCGGGAGTGACTCGATGACGCGCGAACAGACCGCCAGTTTGCTGATCAAGGGCGGGCAGCTGATCGACCCGGCGGCGAAGATCAACGCGCCGATGGACGTGTTGCTTCGTGATGGACGTGTCGCCGAAGTCGCGCTACCCAACAAGATCCGCGGCAGCGCTGACGAGAAATTTGACGCGCGCGGGTTGATCGTGGCTCCCGGGTTCATCGATCTACACGTGCACTTGCGCGAGCCGGGACAAAGCTACAAAGAAACCATTGCCAGCGGGACTGCCGCCGCTGCGGCTGGAGGATTCACATCCGTTTGCACTATGCCCAACACTGCGCCCGTTGTTGATACGGCCGAGTGGGTCACGTGGTTGCGCAGTCCGGAGCGTGGAGCGGTGGTCAACGTGTTTCCGATTGGCGCGGCTACGCGCGGCAGCCGCGGGCAGACTCTCAGCGACTTTGCGGCGTTGCAGCGTGCTGGGGCGATCGCGGTTACCGACGACGGCAAGCCCATCCTCGATGATGACATCATGCGCATGGCGCTGCGTCTGGGCGCCGAGTTGAACTTCCCCGTCGTGCAGCATGCCGAGGACACGCGGCTCACGGAAAATTGTTCCATGCACGAAGGCGCAACCAGCTTTCGCCTGGGACTGCGCGCCATGCCGGCTGCGGCGGAAGCCGGCATTGTGGATCGCGATGTGACGCTGGCGCAGCAGATTCGCGAATCGCGCCTGCACGTGGCACATCTTTCAACCTCGAATGCGCTCAAGTCGGTGCGCCGCGGCAAACGGGCGAAGGCTCGCGTCACCTGCGAAGTGACGCCGCATCACTTCACGCTGCTTGATGAAAATGTTGGTGAATATGACACCAATTTCAAGATGAACCCGCCGCTGCGTTCGGCCAGCGACCGCGAGGCCATTCTGGTCGCGCTCGCAGATGGGACGGTGGACGCAATTGCCACCGATCACGCTCCGCATGCGCTCCACGAAAAGCAAGTGGAATTCGAGCGCGCGGCTTTCGGCATCACTGGACTCGAAACTGCGCTGGCGCTGGCGATCACCAAGCTGCATCGCGAGCATAAAATTCCTCTGACGCGCATTGTCGAGCTGTTCACCGCCGGTCCGGCGCGAGTTTTCGACCTGCGCGGCCGGGGATCGCTGGCTCGCGGCAACTTCGCGGACGTTACGATTTTCGATCCCAGGAAGCGCTGGACGTTCGAGGCAACGAAATCGTTGTCGCTCTCGCGCAACACGCCGTTTGACGGCTGGCAATTCACAGGGAAAGTGGTGGCGACGATTGTGAGCGGGAAGACTGTGCACCGCACTGATTAAGATCGGTTGTGTGGGAACGGGCACTCTGGCAAGCCTGCCCTGAGCGAAGTCGAAGGGTTCGCCGAGCGAAGCTCAGATGCCTGTCACTTAACCAAAATCCCCATCTTCTTCCCGACCTGCTTGAGCACTGCCAGCGCCTGTTCCAACTCTTCTCTCGTGTGCGTTGCGGTCATGATGGTGCGGATGCGGGCTTTGCCTTCGGGGACTGTGGGGAACCCGATGCCGGTGCCGAGCACGCCTTCTTTGAAAAGCTCGCGAGAGAAATCCATGGTGAGTTTGCCGTCACCAATAATGATGGGCGTGATCGGAGTCTCACTGGCCGGCGTAGTGCGGCCGCCGATGTCGAAGCCGAGCACGCCCAATTCTTTTTTCCAGAAGCGCGTGTTCTCCCAGAGTCGTTCCATGCGCTCCGGTTCATTTTCTAAAACATCGAATGCTGCAATGCAGGCGGCCGCGACCGACGGCGGATGCGACGTGGAAAACAAGAACGGGCGCGCCCGGTGATAGAGAAAATCAATGAGATCGCGCGTCCCGCAGACATAGCCGCCGAGCGCGCCGATGGCTTTCGATAACGTTCCCACCTGAATATCCACGCGGCCGTGCACGTTGAAATGGTCGATGGTGCCGCGACCGTTGCGGCCTAGCACTCCGGAAGCGTGTGCGTCGTCGACCATCATGATGGCGCCGTATTTTTCGGCCAGGTCGCAGAGCGCGGGGAGCGGGCCAATGTCGCCGTCCATGGAGAACACGCCGTCGGTGATCAGCAGCTTCTTCCCGGGCATGTCCTTGATGCTGGCTAACTGTTCTTCGGCGTGGGCGATGTCTTTGTGGCGGAAAACCAGAATCTTCGCCTTCGAGAGCCGCGCGCCATCGATGATCGAGGCGTGATTGAGCGCGTCGGAGATGATGAAGTCTTCCTTGCCCAGCACCGCCGACACCGTCCCTGCATTGGCTGCGAAGCCGGACTGGAAAACCACACACGCTTCCACATTTTTGAAGCGCGCGATTTTTTCTTCCAGCTCCATGTGAATCTTCATGGTGCCGGCAATCGTGCGCACTGCGCCCGAGCCTACGCCGAATTTGCGCGTGGCATCGAGCGCCGCTTCGCGAAGTTTGGGATGTGTGGTCAGCCCTAGATAATTGTTGGACGCCAGGTTGATGACTTTCTTGCCGTCGAACGTGCAAACGGCAGCCTGCTCGTCATCGAGCACGCGCAGCTTGAAGTGCGTGCCTTTGGTTTTGAGTTCGTTGAGTTGGTCAGTCAGATAAGAGAGCGGGTTGGTGCGGGTTGCGGTAGTCATAGAGCCTCATGCAGCAGGTTAAACCAATGTATTTCAGCAGAGGAGCGGCGCCAAAGTGCAGTTCAAGTGTAATACGACTAGTTGAATAGCCGCGATCCAGACGTGGCACCTAGGTCGGATTCGAGAAGAGGGTCAAGCCGAGGATGCGACGGTAATGGTCGAAGTCGCGATCGGTGGTGAAGATTTGCCAATGATGACGTTCCGCGACCGCACACAACAAGAAATCTACCGGGGACCCCGTGATACCTCGTCGCCTGCAATCGTTGCTCATTCGCGCAGCTTCTTCAAAGTCATCGACCACCAACGTGGTTTCCTCGTACAAACGCAAAGCCTCGCGCAAGCGAATGAACTGCGCTTGTTCGCGTATCCCGGAGAGAACCTCTTGGCGGATCGGCCCAATCAACTGGGCCCGACCATAGCCAACGAGGTCCGCCAGAGCGCGAATCAGGACATGATCGGACGCCGTTAATCCGTGGCGTCTATTCCGCAAAGCGAGGGACCAGATTGATGTGTCGACCAAAACGTTCATGGGTTGCGCTTACGGCGACGTTCGGCTTTGTAATCGTAGGAAGGATCGTAATCAATCGTGCCGAAGAGTTTCACGATATCAAGTTGTTTGCGGCGCCGGACATACTCAGAGAGCGCGGCGTTGACAGCTTCTTTCTTTGTCTTATGTTTGCCGATGCGCTGGGCTTCAACGATCAGTTTGTCGTCGAGTGCAAGGTTGGTTGCCATGTGTAGAGTTTTACACAGTCACATGTGTAAGTCAATGAGTCGAACTGGCTTCAGGCCCTATCGCACTCCATTCGGATACACGAGAATCTTGCTGGCCTCTCCGGTTTTCAGCCGCTCCATGGCTTTCGAGAAATCTTTCATCGCAATGCGGTCCGTGATCACGGGATGCAAATCGAGTTTGCCCGCTTTCAACAGCGCGGTCATCTGGTACCACGTTTGGTACATGCGGCGGCCGTTGATGCCTTGCACGGTGATGCCCTTGAAAATAATGTCTTCGGAAAAGTTAAGCGAGATAGGTTTGGAGGTCAGGCCGAGAAGGGAAATTCTTCCGCCGCGGCGCACGATGTCGAACGCAGTGCGAATCGAATCGGGATGGCCTGCCATTTCGAGCACCACGTCCACGCCGAGGCCACCTGTCCGTTCGGCCACAATTTTCCGCACGTCTTCTTTTGCGGGATTGAGAACGTAGTCGGCCTTCATGGCACGCGCGACTTTCGCGCGGTGTTCGTTCACTTCAATCGCAAATACGGTAGTCGCACCCACCGCCCTCGCGACGGCGATGGCAAATAATCCGATCGGCCCGCAGCCCGTGATGGCTACGGTTTTCGCGGCGATCTCTCCGGCCAGCACCGTGTGCACGGCGTTGCCCAGCGGATCGAGAATGGAGGCATAATCCTGAGGAATCGCAGGGTCGAGCTTCCAGATATTCGACTCGGGGATGACGACGTACTCGGCGAAAGCTCCGTCGGCGTCGACACCGATGATCTTCACGTTCTGGCAAATGTGTGCCTCGCCGGTGCGGCACAGCAGGCACTTTCCGCACGCTACATGCATTTCAGCGGAAACGAAATCGCCTTCTTTGACGCTGGTTACTTCATCGCCAAACGCCGCGACCTCACCGCAGAATTCATGCCCGGGAATCAACGGTGGATGAATGCGGTTCTGCGCCCAGCGGTCCCAGTTGTAAATGTGCAGATCAGTGCCGCAGATGGAGGCAACTTTCACCTTGACCAGTACATCGTTCCGTCCATAAGCAGGAATCTTAACCTCGCGAATCTCCGCGCCGGGCGCGGCTTCCGGCTTGACGACCGCAAGCATCGTAGATGGCATGACGGCACCTTATAAATTCCGAATCACACAATGCAAAACACTTGATTCTAGCACCGCGCCTAAGTCGGATGAGGAGTTCCTTAGACTCCTCGCAGGATTAGCTCCGCGCCTGTTCAAGGTTAACTTCTCCTTCTCGTACCATAAGTGCGCAACCATCCTCCCGACGACAGCATCGAAAGACGGCCGACCTACTGGAGGTTACCGTCTCGTGCGCTCTAAGTTCTTTGCCATAATTCTGATCGCAGCTTGTTTTCTCTGCGGCGTCTCGATGTCGGCATCTCCGGTGGAGGTGCGCTACAAAGAGGGGTTGATTCATGGCTTTCTCGTGCTGAGCACGCTTGACGGGAATCCCATCGCGGAAGGCGACCTGACGCAGGTTGTGCGCGGCGATCGCGTCACCAGTCAACTCGTATTCCGCTTCAAGGATGGTTCGCGACAAGAGGAAACCACGGTTTTTTCGCAGCGCGGCAATTTTCGCCTGATCAGCTATCACCTTGTGCAGAAAGGTCCGGCATTCAAGAATGCGACCGACGTGACGGTGACTGCGTCCACGGGCCAGGTGGCGGTTCGCTTCACGGACGATGACGGCGAAGAGAAAGTAGAAAACGAGCACTTAAAGCTGCCGCCGGACTTGGCCAATGGGCTGGTGCCCACGCTGCTGAAGAATCTTCCGTCGGGTGCAACGCAGGCGCAATTTTCAATGCTGGTGGCCGCGCCAAAACCTCGGGTCGTGAAACTCATGATTTCGGCCGAGGGTACCGAACCATTTTCTCTTGTCGGATCGGGCCGCGAAGCGATTCACTACGTTGTGAAAGTCGACATCGGAGGTATCGCGGGAGTTGTAGCGCCGATCTTGGGAAAGCAGCCGCCAGACTCTCACGTCTGGATTCTTGGTGGTGAAGCTCCGGCCTTCGTCAAGTCTGAGACCCCGTCCTACATGGGCGGACCTATGTGGCGTGTTGAACTGGTCTCGCCGGTTTGGCCTCGAACTACGACCTCGGATGCGAAGAAGGAAGATGGGGTGAAACACTAATCGGGACGAGCGATCAACGCCGCCAGCTCCAATCGACCATTTACAATTGACTGGGATGAGAGCTGGTTCCAACGCAAAGCGACAATTTGTCCTGCTGTTCGTGCTCTTTACGGGAGCCACGAGTGCAGTATGGGCTGTGCAGGCTGTGTACGCGGACTCGCGTCAGGATTTCACGCGCCGCCTGGTCGCGGCGGCCATCGAGCGGACCCATCACTCGGTCCGGTATGTTTCCGCATACGTTCGCATTCCATACCCTGGTGGAGACGTCCCGGCCGATACGGGTGTATGCAGCGACGAGATTATCCGCTCCTACCGCGCCGTCGGTGTCGATCTGCAGAAGGAAGTTCACGAGGACATGCTGCAGAATTTCGCAGCTTACCCAAACAAGCGGCGCTGGCTGCTGGCCCATCCCGATTCGAATATCGACCACCGCCGCGTGCCGAATCTGATGGTCTTCTTCCAGCGCAAGGGCGAGAGCCTACCCATCACCAACCGAGCGGGAGATTATTCTCCCGGTGACCTCGTCACCTGGGACCTGGGTGGCAATGTGCCGCACATCGGCATTGTCGTGGACCAGAAATCCCGCTGGAGCGGACGTAACATGCTCGTGCACAACATTGGCGAGGGGCCGAAGATGGAAGACGTGCTGTTCAACTGGAAGATCACCGGGCACTACCGATATTTCGGGCCGCGCCTCTAGAGCGCCTACGTAGCGACAGCCGCCCTTCGACTTCGCTCAGGGCAGGCTCTCGGCTGTCCCGCCGTGGCGAAGCCCGGCGGAGCCTCCACTCAGACCGCGGCATCACCAACTCAAGACTTCCGCGGTTTCGGCGCGACCGTCTTGAACTCCTCCGACTTGCCGCGGGGGATGCTCAGGGACCTCCACTTGCTGGAGCGGATGTGTTTCGCCAGAAACACGATCTGGCCGGTGTGGTAGGCATAGTGCGCAACCTGGCGGTTCACGGCCTGCAACACGGTGTGGGGCTCGCCGCGGATGGTAACGGTGCGCATCACGTCTTCCGGCTTGAGTGACTCGATCGCCTCAAACACTCGGGCCCAGCCTTCTTCCCACCACTTCGTCAGATCCGTGCGCGTGGTCGCGGGGCTCAGCTCGAATTCCTGGTCGCGATAACGGTCGGGCTTTTCGCCGTCTGTCGTGAGGAAGTCAGTGAAGCGCGAACGCATATTGCCCGCCATGTGCTTCACGATGACGGCGATGGAATTCGATTCGGGGTCGAGCGTCACAAAAAGTTCTTCATCTTTGAGTTGAGCCATCGCGCCCTCGGCCAGGCGCTTGTGTCCGCGCATCTGGCGGTGGGCTTCGTCGAGATAGTGAGCAGTAGGGTTGGTCGTCATGCAGGGCCACCAAGTTCGATAATGGGCGCTAAATATGACCGCTAAATCAGATGCTGGGAGTGGCAGGAGGAATAATCGGGTAAGGCGCGAACGGAGTTACCGGCCGCAGTTCCACTTCGACTTCGAATCCGCCCACCCACTTCGCAAGAAGGTTGTACAGCAGCGCCCCGATTGCCCCGCCGATAAACCCAAGTGCGCCGTAGAAAAACGGCAAGAAAATGGCAACAATCACGCCTACAATTCCGGCGAACGGAGAGTTTTCCTGCCCTGCCATTGATCCAAGCAAACCGAAGAGCAAAAAGAATGGGGCGAAAAGCAAGCCCATGCATGCGTACAACACGCCCATAATCTTGGCTACTGACATCACTCCGAACGATTTAACAATGTGCATGGGGCGCTCCCTATTGTGTTGCGTCGGCTCCGCTAAACGTTTACGCCTGCTGCCGCCGTGAATCAACCACTAAGAATCCGGCGTTCAGAATTTGGCGTCAGTGGTTCGTGCCCCAACCGCCGCCTCCCGGCGACTCAATCCGGATTCGTTCTCCCGCGCGCAACCGCGTGCTGAATTTTCCGGGCATCTCTTCGACCGAACCGTCGTGGCGAATCACGCTTGCAGTTCCGGGCGCGCTGTCGTCGCCACCGGCCAAGCCCCAGGGCCCACGAGTGCGGCGATCGGCGAGCAGCGTGACGGAGCAATCCGTCAGCACCTCGATCTCACGCACAATGCCGTCGCCGCCACGATGTTTTCCATTTCCGCCGCTGCCCGTGCGCAGTGAATATCGCCGCACGCGTAGCGGATAAGCATATTCCAGCGCCTCGGCTGGTGTGTTCAGAGAATTGGTCATGTGCGTGTGCACGCCGGAGACTCCGGGCTTGCCGGGCCGCGCGCCCATGCCTCCGGCGATCGTCTCATAGTAGGCGAAGGGCTGGCCGGTGCGCAGATCGCCGTCACTCAGATTGTCCTCACGCTGATCGATGCCGCCGATCGTCAGATTATCCATGGTCCCTGAAGCGGCAGCGGGAATGCGATCCGGAATCGCCTCGGCCAACGCGCGCAGCAGCACGTCGACGATGCGCTGCGAAGTTTCAACATTGCCGCCGGCCACCGCTGCCGGCGGCCGCGCGTTGACGATGGTTCCTGCCGGCGCGATCACCTGAATCGGGCGCATCAATCCCGCCGTGGCTGGCACGTCTTCCGCCAGCAGGCAGCGGAAAACGTAGAAGCAGGCGGAATAGGTGATGGCCTCGACCGCATTGACACTGCCCTCAACCTGCGGATCGCTGCCCGTGAAGTCGACTGTGACCATGTCGGTAGCGGCATCCTGCCGTCGCTTCTTCCCGCGAACCGTCGATTCCCGGAACTTGATTGTCACCTCGATCTTCACTGGCCTTTCACTGATCCCATCCCCATCCAAAAAATCTTCGGCCCGGTACGTCCCCGCCGGCACGCGGTTCAAAAACGCGCGCATCAGTTCCTCGGAATAGTCCAGCAGATCGCGCGCCGCGAGCTTGGTCTTTTCGACTCCGTATCGCGCACAAACTTCGTGCAGGCGCTCGGCGCCGGTATGGCAGGCAGCGAGTTGCGCGCTGAGATCGCCTTCGCGTTCCTCCGGCGTGCGCACGTTGTTGAGCAGCAGCGCGAGAACGTCATGCTGCATCTTTCCGGCGCTCATCAGCTTTACCGGCGGAATGCGTACACCCTCCTGATAGATTTCGCGGCACAGCCCCATCGAGCCGGGATACGCTCCGCCGACGTCGGCGTGATGCGCCCGCGAAGCCACATAAAAATCCGGACTCGTGTGGCCGCGGGCGCCTCGCCCGCGAAGGTCAGGGGAGTGCTGCCGTCCTCTGGGGCGCTGGCCGATCGGCCTCTTCCGTTCCATCGCATACACGGGCGCGACCAGCGTAATATCCGGCAGGTGGGTGCCTCCGCGGAACGGATCGTTGAGCATCACCACGTCACCCGGCTGCATCCCGCCAGTGAGTTCACACGCTGCGATCGCTGCCCGCACCGACATGGGCATGGAGCCCAGATGCACCGGCATGTGGTCGCCCATCGCGATCACCTCGCCGTCGCCATCAAATACCGCGCAGGAATAATCGCGCCGCTCTTTGATGTTGGGAGAAAACGCGGTTCGCCGCAGCGTGGCGCCCATCTCCTCGGCGATGGAGTTGAAGAGACTCTTGAAGATTTCGAGCTCGATCGGATCACGCCGCATGTGGCGCAGTGTACTACCAGTCGTTGGTCGTTCGTCGCTGGTCGTTGGCCAAAACCTGAGGGATTCAACCCTCGAACCTGAATATCTCGACCAGCCAGTGATGGCCAACGACGAACGACCAACGGCCAACGAAGTTTTTCCCACGCGAAACTGTAAAATTCTGTTGACACTTCATTCATCGTGCCGCAATATCTTGTATCAGAGAGACCTCTAGTACCATTTATAGGGTTGGTCTTTCAGGCAACGGGCCCGGGAGTTCAAATCTCGCAAGGGAAATCGTTCAACGGAGGATCCTTCAATGGCAACGAAGAAGAAGGCAAAAAAGAAAAAGCACTAACCGCCAGCGAGACTCAGTCTCGCATCGTCAGGATTTCCACTGGCCTCTCCGGAGAAGCACCTCCTGAGAGGCTTTTCCAATTCAGCTGACTACTGATAGCTACCCTGTTCTTCCGTGCGTGAAAATGTCTCTTGCAGCTTTTGAACCTGTGTCACAATAGGCGAACTACACGGCTTCGGCCGGAGTTCTCCACATGGCTGCCAAGAAACAAGGACGATCGAACGGCGCGGGCAATAAAGCCAAATCCAAAGCCGGCGACGTCCTCATTCCCGACAAGCTCTACTTCCGCATCGGCGAAGTGGCCAACCTGTGCCGCCTGCCCGCCTACGTGCTGCGCTTCTGGGAAAGCGAGTTTCCGCAACTGAAGCCGGTGAAGAGCAGCACCGGCCAGCGCATGTACCGCAAGCGCGACGTCGAGAGCGTGTTGCACATCAAGCAACTACTCTACGAGCAGGGATTCACCATCCAGGGCGCGCGGCAGCACCTGCGCTCGGAAGCCAAAGCCGATAAGGGCCAGTCCACCATCCCGTTTCCCGCCCATTCCGCAGCCGAGATCCAACACATCCGTCAGGGGTTGAGAGAGATTCTGAGTTTGCTCACCACGCGCAGAACGGGTTGATCGGCAAGGGATCGTCGCCCGAGATAAATCTCCGCCTACGGCGCTTTCCCCGCTACCCACTCCGGTTTGAAATCCGAATTTGCCAGCCACTCCACCGGTTCCACCAGCGACGCAATCGCCTGTTCCATGTGTTTAAGATCGACGTGGGCCATATCGTCGCTGGGCTTGTGATAGTCGCGATGTAAGCCGTAGCTCGACACGGTCTGTGCGACGATGCCGCGCTTGGCCAGCGCAAAATTATCGGAGCGCTGAAAAAACTTCTGCTCGGGATGCGGATCGGCCACCAGCCTCGCGCCATGCCGCGCCAGCTCCGGGCCCAGGTTACTGCGTTCGTAGCCAGTCAGCCAAAGTTCCCCGGGCTGCACTGCGGGATCGGGCCGTCCGATCATTTCAAATTCCAGATTAGCGACGATGTGATCCAACGGCAGCGGCGGATGCCGGAGAAAATACTGGTCACCCTGTCCGCCGGTTTCTTCGCTGCCGAAAAAAACAAACAGCACGGTGCGTTTCGGCCGCTCTCCCTTCGCCAACGCCCGGGCCAGTTGCAGCACTGCTACGCACCCGGAAGCGTCGTCGTCCGCGCCGTTATAAATGCTGTCGCCATTCACCGGCTTTCCGACGCCCAGGTGATCAAGATGCGCGGTCAGCAGCACGACCTGATCCTTCAGCTCGGCATCGCTACCCTTTAAGATTCCGATCACGTTGCGCGTATGCCATGGCTTGGGCCCACCGCGGAAATTGAAAGTGCCGGAGACATCCTGAATATAGCCGCCCGCGTCGCCCCGCGGAGGAATTCCGATCCGCCGCAGTTCACGCGCCAAGTATCTCGCCGCTCGCAGCTCATCAACGGTGCCGCTGCCGCGCCCCCGCATGGCATCGCTGGCCAGAGTGCCCAACTCGCCCTTAATTTGAGCGGCAGGTGTTTGTAGCGCTTGTGTTTGCTGGCCGACGGCCGTGGCCGTTCCAAGCACACTGAGGTAAATAACTATGACAATGGCGAACAAAGCGCGCTTCACGGATCCTCCTGGGGCGCCAGCTAAGATGCCAGCAGTGTACGCTCTCGACCGGCAGGTGTGGCCACAAGCTAAAAGCTAAACGCTAAAAGCTGAAAGCTGAAAGCTGAAAGCTCCCAACTTGAACCCGCCGCGCCATCTGGCCTAGAATCGTGCGCCATGGCATCCGACCCCCTACAGATCGAGCGCGTTGACCGGGGAGTCCTGTGCCTGCACGGCCCGCTCACCGTCGAGAACGTTTCTCCGTTCATCAACGCGGTACGCCGCGAAGACGCGCCCACCATGATCCTCGACTTTACGGGCGTGCCGTATCTCGATTCCTCGGGCCTGGGCTCGCTGGTCAGTTCCTGCATCTCGTGCCAGAAGGCCGGCCGCCGCATGGCGCTCACCGGCGTCAACCAGCGCGTCATGAAAGTGTTCCAGATCACCAAAACCGAACCGCTGTTTCTGATGTTCCCCACCGTGTCCGACGCGCTCGAAGCCTTCACCAACGCCGGAACCGCGTAGACGCCGTCGTGCGCGAGATCGGGCGCGAGATGAAGAAGCGCGAGACGGGAACTGCCTCGAGCGCACCACTCTGCTAGAATTTCTGTTCATCGTCATCCATCCTTGGCGCTTGCCGGAGTTTTTTCCCCATGTCTCAACCCTCTGTGCCAACTCCGCGGACTCGTGTCGTCCGCGAACCCGAACGCGCGGCTTACGATCGCGAAACGGTGTACCGCATTCTTGATGAAGGCTTTCTGTGTCACGTGGGCTTCACGGTCGAGGGGCAGCCTTTCGTTATTCCGACGTCTTACGGGCGCGTGGATGGCAATCTGTACATTCACGGGTCGGCGGCGAGCCGCATGCTGCGCCAGATGAAAGACGGCGTCGCGGTGTGCGTGACTGTGACCCTGCTCGACGGGCTGGTACTTGCGCGCTCGATTTTCAATCACTCCATGAATTACCGCTCGGTGGTGATCCTGGGGAAGGCGACGCTGGTGGACGATCCCAAGGAAAAAATCGAGGCTCTGTATTCGCTTTCGCAACACATTCTTCCCGGCCGCTGGGATGAAGCGCGCCAGCCCAACGAGCGCGAGCTGAAAGCGACCTCCGTGCTGCGGGTGCCGATCGAAGAATTCTCGGCGAAAGTGCGCGTCGGTCCGCCGGTGGACGATGAAGAAGATTATGCGTTTCCGACGTGGGCGGGGGTTGTCCCGCTCGAAATGGTGGCTGGGGAGCCGATTGATGATGCGCGCCTCTTGCCGGGGCAGGAGGTGCCGGTATACGCGAAGGGCTACACGCGAAAGCGCTAACCGCAACCGCTCACGTAGAGACAGCCGCCTCGGCTGTCCCCCATGGATTGTCGCATTTCTACTGCAAAGTCAAAGGCAGCGGGCAAGAGTGCCCGCTCCACACAACAACCTCAGTCACGGAATCAACAGCAGCTTCCCTGTCGTCTTCCGGCCCTCCAGGTCGCGGTGGGCTTGCCGCGCTTCGGCTAGCGGATACGTGTGCGCGATGCGGAGTTTAAGTTTGCCGCTGGAGATCATGTTGAACACTGCCCCCGACCGCGCCAACAACTCTTCGCGCGTGGCGGTGAAGTGTGCCAGGCTGGTGCGGGCCATGTAGAGCGAGCCTTTCTGCGAGAGCGTGATGGGATCCACGGGCGGAACTGGGCCGCTGGACGCGCCAAACAGCACCAGCATGCCGCGCGGGCGCAGCACGTTCATACTTTTCTCGAAGGTCGCCTGACCTACGCTGTCATAGACCACATCCACGCCCTGGCCCGCAGTGAGGCGTTTGGTTTCGGCTTCGAAATCGACTTGCGTGTAGAGGATCACGTCATCGGCTCCAGCCTCGCGCGCCAGTGTGGCCTTCTCCTCAGTGGAGACGGTCGTGATTACGCGCGCCCCAAGATTGTGCGCCATCTGGATCAGCAGGAGTCCCACGCCGCCGGCGCCGGCATGGATCAGAGCGGTTTTCCCGGGTGCCAACGGGTAAGTGTCGTAACACAGATAATGCGCGGTCATGCCCTGGAGCATGGCGCCAGCGGCGTCGCGGTCGCCCACATCCTCCGGGACGGGCACTAAGGCAGCGGCCGGCGCGGCCACATATTCAGCATACGACCCGAGGGCGCCGCTCCAAGCGACGCGGTTGCCGACCTTGGCCGTTTTCACGTCGGCCCCCACCGCGGTGACCACACCCGAACCCTCTTGCCCGACCACAAACGGCACGGGCGCGTGGTAGCGGCCCTCGCGGATGTAGACATCGATGAAGTTGACGCCCGCGGCGGCGATCTTGACCAACGCCTCGTGGCTTTTCGGCTGCGGAACCGGCAAGTCCACCAGTTCCATGGCTTCCGGTCCGCCCACTTGCTTTACTTGAATGGCTTTCATGGTCTTCCTTTACACCAGTTTGATTCGTTCGCCTGGTTGTTTGCCGCGAGAAATTATACGGGACGCGGGATGGGTTCGGCGGGATCGGGAAGGGCGAAACGAAATGAGTTTCCGGTTTTGTCATTTTGGATGATGCATTCCGAATCCTGAATCAGACTCCGCAATCACTCGGGGTGTCTGCTACACTGTCACCGGCTCCGAGGAGCCTTTGTCATGGCCGAAAAAGTCCCCCAGACATTTGCCAATCACACGCGGTTCGATCCGCCGTTTCACTTTTTCGCGCTGCCCGTGTTCGCGCTGGGGCTGGTGTTGGCTCTGGTCCATTTCTTCGCGCATATCACTCACGGCGACTTTCGCGATCACTTCCACGCCTTCCTGTTGATTCTGCTGGCCGCGGCGCTGCTGGTGGTTGTTATCAGGGAACGGGTGTATGCCCTGAAGGTGCAGGATCGCGTGATTCGGCTAGAAGAGCGACTGCGGCTCGCCATGCTTCTGCCTGAGCCTCAGCGAGCCCGGATTCCCGAATTGACGGAAGCGCAGCTGGTTGCGTTGCGCTTCGCCTCTGACGCGGAGATTCCGAAGCTGGTGGAGCGCACGCTCAAGGAGAAATTATCGCGGGCGGATATCAAGAAGGCGATCCAGAACTGGCGTGGGGATTATTGGCGGGTTTGAGCTGGCGGCGGACCTCGGACTTTATGGAGCCTCCACATGGAGCCTCCAGCATTTTGGACAGTGGGCGCGGGGCTTCGCCTCAGCTGGACGGCCGAGGCGGTCGTTGCCACATGGGCCAGGAACGGCTTGGGCCAAGGCCTGAGATCCAGCGCTGCCTAGCAGCATGGTAATGGGGCGTAATGGCGCTGCCGAGACCATGCGGGATGGTGCCTAAGGTAACCGCCGAAGTGCCTTTTCGGCGTTGACCCAGGCTCGGCTGGCGGGTACGATTTTGATTAAGGCTGTACACACCCAACACCCAGGGAGAATCCCGCATCTTATAGAGAATATGAGGCTTGTAAAATCCCATTTACGATGCGCGATGCTGGCATGCCTGGCTTTGGCTTGGTCCGCGTGCCAGAGCGCCCAGAAGCCGGTATCGCTTCTGCCGCCGGGGTCGGCACCCTCGTTGAGCGCGGTTGCGGCTTCTCCTGCTTCGGCGAAGCCGGCTGGTTCGGCTGCCGCGCAAGCTCCACAATCCAAGCCGGATTCGTCTCAAAAGGCGACGTCTGCTTCCGCCCAGACTTCAACACAAGATTCTTCCCAAGCTAGTTCTCAGGCGAACGCCTCGGCAGCTTCCTCCGATCCGGTTGGAGATTTGGTGGCGCGGGTCGAGAAGGAATACCAGGCGGGAGTGGTCAACTACGAGGCCGGCAAAACAGACGCCGCCAAACAGAATTTTGATAATGCCTTCAACGCGATGCTGGGCAGCAATCTGGATGTCCGCTCCGACGATCGCCTGCAGAAGGAATTCGACCGCGTCGTGGCGGGAGTGAACGAGCTTGGCCTGGACGGGCTCGGCGGGAATTCAACCGGGACAGAGGATGCCGGGGGCGACGTCGAAGGACAGCAGAAATCCGAACCGGCGCCCATTGATGAGACCAACGGCATTACGCCTTCGGCCGACGCCAGCGTGCGAGCCAAGGCGCAGGCGGAAATCAAGTCGACCCATTCCGACCTGCCGATCATGATGACCGACCAGGTGGCCGGCTACATCAGCTACTTCTCGAATCGCGGACGAGGCAACTTCGAGCGCGCCTTCGCCCGCTCCGGCCGCTACCACGACATGATGGTTTCCATCCTCAAAGAAGAGGGCGTGCCGCAGGATCTGATCTATCTGGCGCAGGCCGAGTCCGGTTTCCATCCGCTGGCGGTTTCGCGGGTGGGCGCGCGCGGCATCTGGCAGTTTATGGCGAGCCGGGCTCGCGGCTACGGGCTTTCGCACAATATGTACGTCGACGACCGGCAGGATCCCGAGAAGTCCACGCGGGCGGCCGCGCATCACCTGAAAGATCTCTATAACGAGTTTGGTGACTGGTATTTGGCAATGGCTGCCTACAATTCGGGCCCGGGCACGGTGCAGTCTGCGGTGAAACGCACCGGCTTTGCCGACTTCTGGGAGCTTTACCGGCGCAACGTTCTGCCCAAGGAAACGCGGAATTACGTTCCCATCATTTTGGCTGTGACCATCATGGCCAAGAATCCGTCGCAGTATGGCTTGAATGAAGTTGCGATGGAGCATCCCGCGGACTATGACACCGTGACGCTCACTTCACCGGTGGATCTGCGGCTGGTGGCGGAGTGCGTGGGTGGAAACGTGGAAGACTTGCAGGATCTGAATCCCAGCCTGTTGCGGTTGACCACGCCTCGCGAGGGAAAATTTGAGCTGCACCTGCCAGCCGGGACCAAAGATCAGTACGAAACGGCGATTGCCGCGATTCCGGCAGGGATGCGGCTGTGGTGGCGTTACCACACGGTGCAATCCGGGGATACGCTGGCCTCGCTGGCGCGCACGTACCACGTCACGGCCGAGTCCATTGCCGAGGCCAATCACCTCGATGCTCCTGCCGAACTTGAAGCCGATGCCAAGCTGGTGATTCCGGTGGCTCCGGGGAAGCATCCGCTTTCGGATACAGCCACTTATGCGCGGCGGATCACGCGCTACAAGGTTCACTCTGGCGACACCGTGCAAACCGTCGCTGAGAATTTCGGCGTATCGCCGCTTATGGTGCGCCGCTGGAACGGTTTGCGGGGCGACAGCCTTTCCGGACGCCGAGTGCTGGCCCTGCATCTGCCGATTACGCCGAGCGCGCATTCCACCGAGGTAGCTTCGGCGCGGACGGCTAAGAAACACACCGCGAAGCCCGCCGCGCAAACCGCCAGCGCCAAGCCGCCGGTGACAAAGTCCGCCAAGATCGAACGAGTAGAAACTGCCGCAGTACCGGTGGTCCACCATAAGGTTAAAACCGGCGAGACTCTTTACTCGATCGCGAGCTACTACAAGACTACCGTCGCCGCGATCAAGCGCGACAACCGCGACATCGCTGTTCTCCGTCCAGGGATGATTCTGATCGTGCCGCAGAGGTAGCACGCCGAACCCTAGACATCGGGCCCCGTCCTGCCTTGCTGCACGTATTTCGCTTTTGATTCACCTAAGGAAAAGCCGTACAAAAAGCGAATCATGGCAGATTCGGCGCCTATCCCAGGAGTCTTCGTCTGCGATTGTGCTTCCCTTTTCCCCGCGCCGTGTGATAACAGGATAATTGGGCGAGGCATTTTCAGCCCTTGCAGACTGCAGCAAACGTCGTGCTATAATCGCGCGCCGTTCCAGAAGAAGTTCCGGTGGTCTTTTAAATTCTCTCGTGCCCGCAGCCCGGGCGCTCGTTGCCGCAACGAGCCGACACGGGCCGCTACAAAGATCAGGAGGATCCATGACGTTTTACGACCCCACGCTCTACGGACGTGACGAAGAAGATGAATTCGCCGATAGCGGCGCTTACAGCGAGTCGCTGGAAGAAGATTTTGAAGAGGAAGAGGAGGAAGAAGCTGGCCTACCCGAACCGGACGCACATGCCCCGGCTCCGCTAGCCACGCCCGCGCCTCCTGCTCCTAAACCAGCCCCACCGAAACCTCCAGCACCTGCCGGGGGAGGCGGAGGCTCCAAACCCGCCGCGAAAAAGAAGGCGGCGAAGAAGCCTGCTCCGAAAAAGGCGGCAAAGAAACCAGCCAAGAAGAAAGCTGCCAAGAAACCCGCGAAAAAAGCCAAGAAGAAAGCCGCAAAGAAACCAGCCAAGAAAAAAGGCAAGAAGCGCCGTTAAGTCGCAGCCTGGCCGCGACCACCTCCGGTGGATCCGGCGACAGATTCAGACCGCGCCCTGTACGGGGCGCGGTTTTTTCTTTTCCGTGGTCTCCAGCGGACTTAAATTTTCATCGACCATCCAATGAACTCGATACGCGTTGCGTCCGCCGGTCTTGGGAAGGTAAATCTACCGGATATGCCGTATTGCTCAGGCAGGAAGAACCCAAATAATCTTTTCCAAGCGCTACCGCACCGTCAGATGCAGGTGCCGCGCAATGCTTCGCATGGAAGACCGGATACGCAGGCTGTGCTCGCAGATTCTTGCCAACACTGAGGACGAGGAAATCGAACCACTACTCGTCGAACTTCGGGAGGCATTGTGTCTGTACATTGAATGCCTGCGCGGGCGTCTTGCTTCCTATCCATTCCTCATGGAACGGCGCAAACGAAACCACATTCCACCGCTGCATAAACGGGGCTAGGAAGACACGGCGAGGAAGACCAGCCCGACCGACGTGCGCTCCTAAGCTGCCTGCCAGCCTAGCTTGGGAGGTTTTTCACAGGGGGGCTCCTGCAATCCTGTAGAGTTGCGCCGCCGTTCTTCGTCGTCCTCCAGCACCTGAAGCAACTCCTGGATTGTGGCTACGAACCTATCCGGGTCTTGCTCAACCACGGCTCGCTCGCAAATTTCTCTCCAACGTTCTTTGGTTTTGCCTCGCAAAGGGGGTCACCTCCAAAGGTTGGCGCTCGGTTTTCGGTGTTCGACCGCCGATAGAAAACAGTGAAGATGCAGACAGTGGAAGCAATTGTGACGCCAAATGACTTCCCAACCCCAAAGTCGCCCTGCGACAGGTACTTGGCTACTCTCCTTCAGTTCGCTGGAGGAAAGGTCACAGGGTAAAGTTTGCTGCTCGCCCTCCAAATCCCTCGTCCCATCCTGGCCTGGCGAGTCGTCCCAGGTGATCGCTGTATGCGACAACTTGTTCGCTCGATCAAAATACGGGATTCCCTGTATTCCGCCGCAGCTCGGGCCGTAAGTAAGGTAAAGTACTTCCCTTCACTGCAGTCCCAGCTGCGGTGGCTTTCTTACGGAGATCTGGCCATGGATCCGAGCGACCACATCGGTCAAGCGACGGATGCAAAGATCAACATCCTGATGGTCGACGACCAGCCGGGCAAGCTGCTCAGTTATGAAGCCATGCTCGGCGGATTAGGCGAGAACCTGATCAAGGCGCAATCAGGAATGGAAGCCCTGGAACACCTGCTGAAAACCGATATTGCCCTCGTGCTCATGGACGTGAGCATGCCCGGAATGGATGGTTTCGAAACGGCGCAGATGATCCACGCGCACCCGCGCTTTCAAGATACTCCTATTTTCTTCGTCTCCGGAATTCATGTGACGGACCTGGACCGGGTGAAGGGATATCGACACGGTACTGGTGTCGGGCTTAGCGGAATGCGAGAACGCTTGCGGCAGCTTGGTGGCACTTTGCTCGTCCAGTCAAATAGCCGGGGAACGCGGGTGACTACCGTCCTGCCCCGTCCGCGTGACACGGCCACTGCAAGCCAGGAAGTCCGCGGCGGGTCGCTCCGGCCCGAAGCCGCTCGGTAGCAAGACCAATCGAGCCAAATGGGTACTCCTCGTAGAGGGCATCGCGCCATCGACGGAACGCCACCCGAACACTGGCGGCTCTTTCTACGATAGCTTCGAAATCAAGTCGTTGCTGCGGCCCCACGGTATAATTTTCGCCGCGTGCAGAAAGGACAGTTCATGAAAACCACGCGGCCGTTGCTCACGTTCGCCATTTGCATCCTGTCTCTGGGCGCGCTCGCGCAAAGCCCTGCCATTCCGAAACCACCCGCCACACCGAAGCATCCGGTTACTGACGAGTATCAGGGCGTGAAAGTCACGGACGATTATCGCTGGCTTGAAAACTGGGACGATCCCGCGGTCAAGCAGTGGAGCGCGGCGGAGAATGCCCGCACGCGCGAATATCTCGATCACATCCCGGCGCGCGCGGCCATCAAGGAGCATCTCCACCAACTGGCGGCAGCGACTTCCGCTTCATATTACGATCTGCAATTTCGCGCGGGAATGCTTTTCGCCGAACGGTACCAACCGCCGCAGCAGCAGCCTGCACTTGTGGTGATGCGCTCGGCCGACGATCCGGCCAGCGCGAAAGTCATTTTCGATCCCAACGCTGCCAGCGCCAAGGGGTCGCTCTCGGTTGATTTCTACGTGCCTTCTTTTGGCGGAAAATATGTCGCGGTTGCGTTGTCGGAGAACGGCTCGGAGGACAGCTCCGCGCATGTTCTTGATGTCGCTACCGGCAAGGAACTGGCGACGTCGTCCCGCGCGTGAATTTTGCCACGGGCGGTGGCAGCATCGCGTGGAAAGCCGACAGTTCCGGTTTCTACTACACGCGTTATCCGCAAGGGAACGAGCGCGCGCCCGAAGACGCCAACTTCTACCAGCAGGTTTACTTTCACAAGCTGGGCACGGATGCGAAGGAAGACGCCTACGTCATCGGCAAAGATTTCCCGCGCATCGCCGAGATTCTGCTGCACACCAGTGACGACGGCCGCTGGCTGCTGGTTGCGGTGGCCAATGGCGATGGCGGCCAGTTCGCGCATTATCTGATGGATTCCGACGGGAAGTGGACGCAGCTTACTCACTTTGAAGATGGTGTGGTCTCAGTCAAATTCGGCGTGGACCCGGCGCTCTACCTGCTCTCGCGCAAAGACGCGCCGCGCGGCCAGATCCTGCGGCTGTCGCTGGAACAACTAGATCTTGCGCAAGCGAAGGTCGTGGTTCCGCAGTCGCCAGGTGCCGGGTCCGGCGGGGCGGACGACAGTGCACGCGCTTCCATCGAAAACGTCGTGCCGGCGTGGAACCATCTTTATGTGATCGACATTATCGGCGGGCCCTCGCGGGTTCGTGTCTTCGCGCGAAAGAATTCTGAGCGCGGGACGGGCGGCGCTGCTCCCGTTCTTGATCAAATGGGAGAAGTGCCGCTGCCCCCGGTCTCGGCCATCGGTGAGGTGGTATCCATTGGCGGTGGCGACGTGCTTTTCTACACCTCCACCTACGTTCAACCGGCCGCGTGGTATTACTTCGACGCTGCCAGCGGCAAGGCCACGCGCACCGCGCTCGTCGAAACTTCTCCCGTGAACTTCGACGACGCCGAAGTGGTACGCGAGTTTGCGACTTCCAAAGACGGCACGCGGGTTCCGCTCAACATTATTCGCCGCAAGGGCACGAAGCTAGATGGCACGAACCCCACACTGCTCTACGGGTACGGAGGTTTCAGCATCAGCGAGAAGCCGTTTTTTCTCGGTTCGTTCGCGCGCCTGTGGCTGGATCAGGGCGGCGTCTACGTGGATGCCAATCTTCGCGGTGGCGCCGAATATGGCGAAGAATGGCACGCGGCCGGCAATCTCACGCGCAAGCAAAATGTGTTCGACGATTTCCTCGCATCGGCCCAGTACCTGATCGACCAGAAATATACTTCGCCTGCGCATCTGGCGATTCTCGGCGGCAGCAACGGAGGCCTGCTCATGGGAGCGGCCTTCACGCAGCGTCCCGACCTGTTTCGCGCGGTGGTTTCTGAAGTGGGCGTCTACGACATGCTGCGCGTCGAGCTCGATCCCAACGGAGCTTTCAACGTCACCGAGTTCGGCACGGTGAAAGATCCTGAGCAATTCAAGGCGCTCTACGCTTACTCGCCCTATCACCACGTGAAAGACGGCGCGGCCTATCCCGCGATCTACATGCCCACGGGGGAAAACGATCACCGCGTCAACCCCATGGAGTCGCGCAAGATGGTCGCGCGCCTGCAGGCCGCGTCGCGCTCGGGTTACCCGATCCTGTTGCGCACTTCATCGGCCGCAGGACACGGCTTCGGCACCGCCCTCGACGAGCAGATTGAAGAAGAGGCTGACGAGTTCAGTTTTCTTGTTTGATCAGTTGGGAATCAAATACGCGCCGTAGAGAGAGAATGAACGCGAATGAAGGCGCTCGGTAAGAACGCCGGTTTGACCAGGATCGATCACCAGGCGCGAGAGCGCTCGATTTGCCCGTGATCACTGCGGTTATGGTCGACAGACCCCTGAATGACAATTTGCAGCCTGCTCTGATCGTCGCCCTGCAAGGCCACAAAGCGGAACGGTTGCAGGCTCCAGGAAAGCGGGCTCAGCATTTCCGCGGAACCAAGCACCATGCCGGCCGCGGTCAGGATCATCAGCTTGCCACTGCTTCCGGTGTCGACCGGACGAGGCACGGAGAGCAAACCACCGGTCATGGAAACAACTTTCAATTTGCCCGGGACGCTGCGGCCATCTTTAAGTCGAAGCACTGCTGGGGTGGGCTCGGCAAAATGCACTCTCGTGGCCCGCGGAGGGAGCTGCGATGGGGGGAGAGACTTCATACCTGGTTCAAATATCCTCACCAAGTATCCGACGTGCGAGCCCACAACAGCAGATTACGGAGGGACTTGCCCTGGGCTGGTTACCCCCTTCTACTTCCCGCCTTCCACCGCGACGAGGCACTTGCCATACAGCTCCAGCAAATGTGCCGCGTAATCTTCCGGCTTGGCCGCGGAGCCGCCTCCGGTGAAGCCGACGCCGCCACTGCTGGCCGTCTTACCGTATCCCGTGGTCATGGCAATGAACTTCATCAGGTCGAGCGCAATATCTTCGTCGCGGCGCGAACCCGCGCCCCTGGCCGGTGTTTCATCCATGAGTCCTTCTCCTGATCCGGAAATAATAGGAATTTCGTCGTCCTCGAACTCTTCGTCTTCCATAGTTCGCAAAATCATACCGCGTAAGAATCTCCGCCAGCGATGATAGCAGAGGAGCGAGAACTGCGGGCTTCGGGTTTCAGCTTTCGGGTTTCCGTGTTTGGACTTCGGACCTTAGCCTTCAGATGGCGGACTTCAGACATCTTCCTGCAAGGGTCTCCTGAAGCTTGAGGCTCAGAGGCCGAAGCCCGAAAGCTGAAGCCCGAAGCCCTACTTCTTCACTTCGCTCATCAGCCCCATCAGATTATTTTCCGAATCGCGGAAGAACGTCATCCATAAATCGTGATCGGGCATCTTCGCCACCAGATGCGGCTCACCTTCGAAGCGGGCACCGTTCGCCTTCATCTTGAGATACGCGGCCTGAATATCCGGCACCGCAAAATACAGAATCGAACCGGGATGATCGTGCTCCGGTTTTTCCGGTCGCGACAACATCAGCCGCACTCCTCCACAATCGAAGAATGCCAATCCGGGCGGAGCCTTGAACAGCAGCTTCAAGCCCAACACATCCTGATAAAACCCCGCGGCGCGATCTACGTCCTGCACGACGATGGCAACCTGTCCCAGCCGTGAGATTCCGATTCCCGCTGCGGTCGTGTTCATCTCGCTTGACCTCTCTTTCGCAAATTAGTTAGCATAGCTAACTATATTTCAATGACCAAAGTCAAGCTCCAGGAACGCGAAGCCGCCCCCGTTTTCGTTGTCGCCGACCGGCTGCATTCCGCAGCGATTCATCTGCTGCGCCGACTGCGCAAGCAGGATGTGGCTACCGGTGAAGGTCCCGCTCGCTTATCCGCGCTTTCGGTTCTGGTCTTCGGTGGTCCCAGGACGCTGGGCGAACTCGCGGCCGCCGAGCAGGTCAAGCCGCCAACCATGAGCCGCATGGTCGCGGGTTTGGCGCGCAGCCGGCTGGTCGTAGTTACGCCCGATCCCCACGACGCTCGCCGCATGCGCATCCGCGCCACTCGCAAGGGCACGCGTCTGCTCTACAAGGGACGACGCCTCCGCATCGCGGCCCTCGCCGCCAATCTCCATTCCCTCACCCCCGAGCGTCTCGTGGAACTTGCGGAGGCTGTGGAAATCTTGTGGGGCCTGCTGGCGCGCTGGAATTGACCTGTCCGGCGGTCACAAAGGGCTGAGTACCGGGGTGACGTGAAAAGATTGACAGCCTGCGCGATACTAGACTGGGGCAGGGGATGAGTGTGCCGGGTGTCATCTCTCACGCGCGCTGTTTGCCTCTCTGTGGTCTCTCAGGGTTGAGCAGGTCCCGCGAAGAAATCAAGTCTGAAAAGTGACGGCCTGAAAAGCTTCAAACCTGAAAATCGTCTGACTCGAGGTTCTCGATAATTGCTGCGTCGTGAACGCAATCTGATGATTGCCGGCGCCGTGCTTTTGCTGGCGCATGTGGTCGTGGTTGCCACCTTCGGGACGGCAGCCCGCGGCCCTTTTCTTTCTGATCTGCTTCAACTCACTCTGGGCGGTTTGGTTGCGACCGCATGTTTCCGTGCCGGCCGGCGGTCGGAAGGCCTGGCGCGCTCGGTATGGCGACTGGCTGCGGTTGCCTATGTTTTGTGGCTGGTGGCTCAGAGTGTAAGCGTCTACAACGATCTGTTCCCCGGCTCCGCTACTGGCTCGTGGATCAGCAACCTTTTGTTCTGTTTCTGGTTCGCCCCCATGGCGATGGCCATGTTCCTCGACCCCGAACACGAGGCTGGACATCTCGACTCCTTGGTCGCTCTCGATTTTGTGCAGGGCACGATGGTGTGCATCGCGGCCTACCTGTATTTTTTCTATCTGCCGAAAGCCGACGCAACCGGAGAGTTGGCGCATGGAGTTTGGGCTCCGTACTTTGTGGGCTACGGATTTGTCGCGGGTGCGTATCTCTTGCGGGCTGGTCTCAGCCGCTCCCGCGTGGCCCAGCAACTTTTCGGGCGCCTGGGACTATTCCTGACACTGTCGGGCTCAGTGGACGCGCTGTACTACTACGGCCCGGGTCGCGGCCTCAAGACGGGGGCCTGGTTCGACATTTTGTGGAGCATCATGCTGGTGATTCCGCTGGCGCTGGCCACGACCTGGAAGAGTGCCGAGGCGCCTGCCGTTCTTGAGCGCGACGCACCGCGGCGCGAGAAGAAAATTCACAGCGAACTCTTTCATCTCTTTTACCCGCTACTGGTGCTGATCATGTCGCTGCGCATCGCGCAGGAGCACCTGCGTCTGGCGGCCGGGGTGGTGTTTCTTTCGTTTGTGTGTTCGAGTGCGCGCCTTCTGGTCACGCAGACCCGCCTGATCCGCACGCAGGACGCGCTTCGCCGCGAAGCCTCTCACGACGGCCTGACCAGCCTGTGGAATCACAAAGTGATTCTCGAAATCCTCAACCGCGAACTGCTTCGCTCCGAACGCCACGGCCAGCCAGTGGGTGTGATCATGGCGGACGTGGATGATTTTAAGAATGTCAATGACAGCCGCGGGCATGCGGCGGGCGACGTAGTGCTGCGCATCATCGCCAGCGAAATCGCGGCGGTTGTGCGCCCCTACGATTCTGTCGGGCGCTATGGCGGAGAAGAATTCCTGATCGTCGCTCCCGATTGCGGGCCCGCGGAAATCTGGGAGCTCGCGGAACGCATTCGCAATTGCGTTTCGAACTGCAGCATTGTGGTCGCAGGAACCAACATGCACGTCACGTTAAGCCTGGGCATCGCCACGGGCACGTCCGCCGCCAATGCGGAAAAGCTGCTGAACGCCGCCGATACCGCGCTCTATCAAGCCAAGAACGGCGGCAGGAACCGGGTGGAACCCAGCGCCGGTCGCGCCGCCAGCGCCGGTTCTGGATCTTCGTCTGCAGCGCAAAGCAGTTTCTGGCTGTAATCGCCTGGCACGGGCCGCGCGGCACGCACGACGACCCGCACCTTACTCCAAATCTCTCCAGTTCGGACCCACACCCATTTCCACGAGCAATGGGACAACTAACGCATGCGCCTTTTCCATGTGCTCGCGAACCAGGGACTGCATGGTGTCCACCTCATTTTCCGGGACTTCGAAAACGAGTTCATCGTGGACCTGCAAGGTCATTCTGGATTTCAGGCCGCGGTCGCGCAATGCGGCGTCGATGCGGATCATGGCGACTTTGATCAGGTCGGCCGCCGTGCCTTGCAGCGGAGTGTTCACCGCCGTGCGTTCGGCGAAGCCGCGCTGGTTGGCGTTCTTGCTGTTTATGTCTGGGATGGGGCGGACGCGCCCGTGAAGCGTTCTGACCTTCAAGTCGCGACGGGCCTCTTCGAGCGTGTTATCGATGAAGGCGCGAACGCCTTTGTATCTCTCGAAATAAGCAGCGATGAATTGCTTGGCTTCAGCGGGCTCGATGCCAAGCTGCTGCGACAACCCGAATGCGGAGAGCCCGTAGACGATGCCGAAGTTGACGATTTTGGCCTGGCGGCGATGATCGGGCGTGACCATCAGCGGCGGCACGCCGAAGACTTGCGAAGCGGTGAGCGTGTGAATGTCGTCGCCGCGGCGGTAGGCTTCGACCAGAAGTGGGTCGCGCGAGAAATGAGCAAGAAGGCGCAGTTCGATCTGCGAATAGTCGGCAGTGAGCAGCACGTGGCCGGGCTCGGCGGTGAAGGCGGCGCGAATGCCGCGTCCGAGTTCGGTGCGAATCGGAATGTTCTGCAGGTTGGGATTCGCCGAAGAGAGGCGTCCCGTGGCCGTTCCGGTTTGGCCGAAGGTGGTATGCAGCCGGCCGGTGGCGGGATTGATGAGTGCCGGAAGTGCATCGACGTAAGTCGATTTCAGCTTGGTGATCTGGCGGTAGTCGAGGACTTTTCTGGCGATGGGATGCTCTTCCGCCAGGGTTTCGAGCACGTCGACAGCGGTTGAGATGGTGCGTCCCTTGCCGTATTTCACGGGCTTGGGAAGGTTGAGGCGATTGAAAAGAACATCGCCGAGCTGGCGTGGAGAGCTGATGTTGAATTCGCTTCCGGCGATTTCGTAAATCTCCCTCGCTTTGACGGCACTTTCACGCTCAAGCTCTGACGACATCTGCGACAGCGCGGCGGTGTCGATTTTCACTCCTGCTTGCTCTATACGGGCAAGCACGGGGACGAGCGGGAGATCCATTTCTTCGTAAAGCTTCGCAAGGTTCGCTTGCTCCACTTCAGCGCGCAGAGCGGAAGCCAGGCGGCCGGCAATGTCGGCAGACTCTGCAAGATCGCCAGAGAGCTTGAGATTAAAACGGCGTAGCGCGACCTCCGGCAGTCGATGCGACGAATAAGTGGGATCGAGCAGATAGGAATACAGCATGGGGTCGTGCCGCACTCCTTGCAGTTCGATGCCGAGCGGCGCGAGCGCGTGGATCGCAGATTTGTAATCGTGAATAGCCTTGGGCGTCGTGGGGTTGGTGAGCGCTGACGATAATTTTGATCCAACCTCGCTGGCATCAAGTTTCACGGTGGTAGCCGTTCCTGCAGCGGCTGAGATGGCCGCGCGGCGGACGGCGGGTTCCGGCTGCGCAGGCGGCGGCTCGTCACTCAGGGCCAGCATCATCGACTCTTGCGGCTCCGGTTCAACTTCTTCTTCGACAGTCTCCGGAAGAGGCTCGGCTCGTTCAATTGCTACGGCGAGCGCGCCTCCGGCGGGGACCGACTTGAGAACACTTTCTACGTCGGCCGCGAATATTGCTTCGCTGTAATTTGCATCCGTGACTTCGACCACCGGCAACAACTCTTTCAGCAGCGAAGTAAATTCGAGCTCGGTAAACAGGTCGCGCAAAGCGTCGAGAGCGGGCTCGCCGGCGCGCATCGATTCAACATCGAGTTCGACAGGAACATTCGTGTCGATAGTCGCCATACTTTTGCTGAAAAGAATGGCCTCGCGATTGTTTTGCAGCGACTCGCGATAAGTTTTCTTTTCAACTTCAGCGGCGCGTTCGAGCGCCTGCTCGACCGTGCCGAATCGTTTTATAATCTCGACCGAACCTTTGTCGCCTATGCCGGGAGCCCCGGGAATATTGTCGATGGAGTCGCCACGCAGTGCCATCACGTCGATCACGCGTTCGGGAGGGACGCCAAGAATTTCCTCAACCTTGGCGGCGTCGCAAATCAAATTGTCTTTCGGCGGATTCAATATCTGAACTTTGTTGTTGACCAGTTGCATCATGTCCTTGTCGCTGGAGACAATATAGACAGTATGCGAAGCATCCGCGGCTTTGCGCGCAAGCGTGCCGATCAAATCGTCGGCTTCGAAGCCGGCGAGTTCAAGGATCGGAATGCGATAAGCTTCAAGCGCGCGCCGGATGTAGGGAAGCTGCTGTGCCAAATCCTCGGGCATGGCTGCGCGGTTCGCTTTGTAGCCCTTGTATTCGACCTCGGTAAAGGTTTGCGTCTTGATGTCGAACTTGCGGACGCTAGTGATGGCCTCGGCTTGCTGATCGCGAAAAGTGGGAGCCGCTACGTCGTAAACCGCGGCCAGGTATTCGGGCGAAAAATCTTCGCGCAGCTTGCGCAGCATGTTGACAAAAACATAGATGGCGGCAGTGGGTAGTCCACTCTTGGTCGACATGGACCGCTGGCGCGCCATAGCATGATAGGCGCGGAAAATGAACGACATGGTGTCGATAAGAAAGATGCGGCCGTGAGCGGGGGCGAGGGTTGCGGAGGGTGCTGCAACGGCATCCGGTTCCGAAGATTTCTTGCGGGGAGGCAAGTGGCTAGTTTAGCAGCCGAAGTGTTTGCATTGCAGCAGCGGGGATGCCATCAGTTGGCGACTCGCGGCTACAAGTCAGACCCCCGCTAAAAATCAACTTTGAAGTTGGCTTCCACTACGTTCTCAGCGCTTCCGGAACCGCGAAAAACGAGATAGTACTTCACGGGCTCGTCCATCGAGGGCGGGAGCGATAATGTCACGGCCTGATCATGCGCCGCGTCGACGGCGAAAAGTGCATCCCCGGGGCGGCCATTAAGAAAATCGGTGTACTGCTGCTGGGTCATGAGGCGAAAATCCACGTCGGCGCTCGCATTGCTGGTTTGGCCTCCAGCCTGCCGCACAAATGCCCGATACCTTCCATGCAGCTGCGGGTTAACGATGTGGGGCGGAATCTCGAAGGCAACGTTCTGATCGGTGGCGACGTTGAAGATCTTTTGTACGACGACACCGGTGGTGGTGGTTGAGGATCGGACGATGTGATCGCCGGTAAACAGCTTCTGCGAGCCGCGATCTTCGGATACGTTTTCCTGTGTTTGACCTTGCGGAGCACTTGCCTGCTTTTCCGGCGTTTCCTGCTTCTGAGGCTTTCCGTTCTGCATCCACTGAGCGAGCGGCCCAGCCACAATTACCAACTGCTCAGAATCCTGACTCGCTGCCGGCGTCGGCTCGGTCTCTTGCTGAGTTGATTCTGTAGCGTGCGGTTGTTGGGCAACGAGCAACTGCTTCCGCTGCAGGAAATGCTTCCCGTAATACCCCGAAACGGTAAGCAGGATTCCGCAGACCGCGAGCGATGCCAAAGCCTTTTTCACGCTGCCTCCACACGCGGACGCACAGGAGTCTCAGAGAACATCCTCACAGCTCGAGGACGTGCTCGCAAATGCCCAAAGTCACCTGCGGATTCTCTGCGGATGCTAATGAAAAACAATTCAGAAAAAGCGGCGGAACGTGATTCGCAAATGTGCCGACACTGCGCTAGAAATCGACCTTGAAGTTGGCTTCGACTGTCTTCTTGTTTTCGCCGCTGGAGCTGCGAAACACCAGATAGTACTTCACGGGCCGGTCCATGGAAGCCGGAAGATCAAAGTTCACCGCCTGATTGTGCGAGGCTTCCACCGAGAAAAGAGCTTCCGAGGGGCGCCCATGCTGAAAGTCGCCATATTGATCCTCGTTAAGCACGAGGAAATCGACATTGGCAGCGCCGCCAGATTCTCCATGGACATCACCGACAAACGATGTGTACAAGCCGTGTAGATGCGGTCGGACAGCGTGCGCCGGAATCTCGAATGGAAAAACGACCGAAGTCTTCAGAGTGAAAGTTTTCTGCAGAATGTTCTGATCGGTGCCCACGGGCGACGCCGCCACATGGTCATATTGAACGGGCGCGGGAGCGGGGGCGGGCGCGGCAGCCTTCTGTTCGCAGGCGCTGGATCCCAGCAGAAGCGCCGCAGCGGCAAACATACAGGGCAGCGCGCGCTTCGGCATGGGTTGTCTCACCGCGCTACAGACTTCCCGTACGCCGTGTGGTAGTGCAGTTGAATCTCTCCGCAGGTGCCCTGCTCCGCGGAATAGACGACGCAAGTATCGAACGGACGAGAATACACATGCAGGCTGACCGCACGCTCGCCGAACTGGCGCGGGTTCAGCACGCGATGCACCGGCTCGCGAGGATCCACGGCGCAGGGATGCGCGATGTTCATCTCGACAGTATCGGCAGGCTCGAGCTCGCAACGCCCTGCGCTCAAGTCCTGGTGAATCACGCGGAAGTTCTCCACCTGCAAACGACCGATCGGCACCGCCATCCAGCAATTCTGGTCCCGATGGTTATGCACGGAACTGGCCTGGCCGATTTCCCAGCAGATAGCCAGCAATTCATAGAGCGGAGTTTTGTCGATCAGGTTGCGCGTATAGTGCTGCCGGTCCCACGTAAGATACGGCGAAAGCGAACTGGCGTCCACTGGCCGATCCTGCAGAAGTTTCCGGACAGTCTCAGTTTCGTCGAAGGCAACCTGCGGCAGCTGGCGCAGTCCAGCCACCAGGTCCTGAATCGAGACGACCTGTTTCGCAACGGTAGTCATGGCGTTCGTTCTTGGTGCTCACTGGGAAACTTGCTGGCCGAAACCTTGCCTGCTGAAAATCCGTTCAACGAAAATCTCGCTTGCCGAGAATCCGCTCGACGAGAATCCGCGCGAGAAGGATAAAGTATAGCGCAGGCCACGAACCACAGAAGGTGTCACTCAGGGAACACCTCATACGCAAAATGTTTCACGCCAGAAACATGCAATCGCCATACGAGTAGAAGCGGTAACGCTGCGCCACCGCATGATCGTAGGCACGCAGCACATTCTCGCGTCCGGCGAAGGCGCACACCAGCATGAGCAGCGTGGATTGCGGGAGGTGAAAGTTAGTGAGCAATCCTTTCACTACCTGAAATTTGTAGCCGGGATAGATAAAAATGTCCGCCTCGCCAGAGCGGGCGGAAATGCCTCCTGCGGCCTGCGCCGCATATTCCAAAGTTCGGACGGTAGTGGTTCCAACGGCAATCACACGCCGCGAGTCGGCCAGAGCGCGATTTATCTTGCTCGCCGCCGCCGCCGAAATGGTGAACGATTCGCGGTGCAGGTTGTGCGCTTCCACACGCTCAACGCGCACGGGTTGAAAGGTTCCCGGGCCGACATGCAGAGTGATCTCGGCAGTTTCAATGCCGCGGTCCGCGATTTGCGCGAAGACTTCTGGAGTGAAATGGAGCCCTGCAGTAGGAGCGGCCACCGAACCCCGCTCGCGTGCATAAATTGTCTGGTAGCGCTCGCGGTCGTCAGAAGAGTCAGGGCGCGCGATATAAGGCGGGAGCGGGACATGCCCGATGCGCGCAATCCTGTCGAAAAAATCATCCACGGGCCGGAACCGAATGGTTCGTTCGCCGAAAGCGCCTCGCGCGATGACTTCGGCCTGCAGCACGTCCTGCCCCTCCCCAGTCCGTCCTTCGCCATCCCCGAAAAAAATGCGCTCCCCAACCTGAATTTTGCGTCCCGGACGGACTAGACACTCCCAATCGTTCTTGCCCTCGCTTTTGCCGGGGCCCGAACCCAGCTGGCGGGCAAGCAGCACCTCGACGCGGCCCTGCAGAAAATCGCGCGCGGCCGGGTTATTCGTGCTCACGGGCTGGGAGTTCAGCCCGGCCCGCCGGCCCAACAACCGGGCGGGAAACACTTTTGTATTGTTAAGAACCAGCAAGTCGTCCGGACGCAAAAGTCCCGCAAAATCGCGGAATCCCAGGTCGGACAGCTCCCCGGTCGAACGCTCCAAATGCAGCAGCCGTGAAGCCGAGCGATCGGCCAGAGGCGCCTGGGCGATCAAATCTTCGGGCAGATGGAAGCTGAAATCGGAAACCAGCACGCCCCGATTATAGGGAAATGTTAATAGTGAAGCGCTTATAGGGAAGTGCGGCTTGCATAGAACCGCCTAGATTACTTCTAAATTTTCGTAAATTTCGTTGTGTCCGTCCAAAGGGGCTGGTACTATGCCGTTGCCTGTTGCGGAACCGCTTTTTCGCCACTCCCTAAGGGTACCCATGTCTAGCGAGCGCAAACATAGGGAAGAAATCGTCCGCTACGGACGCACGTTGCACGAGCGCGGTCTGGTCGCCGCCATGGACGGCAACCTGTCGGTCCGGCTGAAGGGCGAACGCATCTTGGTGACGCCGACCTGCGTGAGCAAAGGCAACATGCGCGCGGCCGACATGGTCGTGGTCGACATGGAAGGCCAGCGCGTCTCCGGCCGTCGCAACGTGACCAGCGAAATCGGCATGCACCTTCTGATTTACCGCATGCGGCCCGACATTCAAGCTATTGTGCACGCGCACCCTCCCACCGCCACCGGATTTGCCGCAGCCGGTATCGCGCTAACCCAGCCGCTGGTCTGCGAAGTTGTGATGGGCCTGGGCTGCATTCCCCTGGCGCGCTACGGCACGCCCGGAACCTCTGAGTTGGCCCGCACCCTGGAGCCGTTCGTCCCGCATTACGACGCCATTCTGATGTCGAATCATGGCGTCGTTGCCTACGGCGACACGCTCGAGCGCGCCTACATGAAGATGGAAACCGTGGAGCACTTCGCCCAGATTGCACTGGTCACCCATCTGCTGGGACGGCAGCAACCACTGCAGGAAGTGGAAGTGCAGAAGTTGCTGGTAGCGCGCGCCAAATATTTCGGCGCGAAAATGGCGTCGTCGATGCCCCTGCCCATGCACAGCTCGCCCGAGAAGGCCAGCTAGCCCCGCAATTCTGATCAGAAAAATTCGTGGAGGGGCGGACGCCCTCGTCCTCCCTGGCAGCGCCACGAGTCTAAAGGTCTACTAAAGAACGCACCGTAAGACTGCTCCCCGGACGGGGGCGTCCGGGCTCCGCCCCGCCGCATGTAGGCAAGTTACGACGACATCCCCTCCTCATTCCCCTCCAACCCTAAATCGAAATCCGACGCGAAAATTAATCGGCAACGCTGGATACCCCACCACTTCGTTGTAGCGCCGATCAAGCGCATTCTCCACATTCGCGTAAGCCGTGACGCGGTGGCTAATGGCATACCATCCACCCAGATCGGCGCGCACGTAACCCGCAGCGTGGTCGATGTTGAAGCCGTAGAAATCATCGTCCGGCCGGCGCCCCACGAAACTTCCACTCAGGTTCGCGCCCCAACGCGCACCGAGGTAAGACAGCAACATCGTCGCAGAGTGTTTGGGACGGCGCAGCAGCGGCTGCCCCGGATTGTATTGCGAATCGATAGGAGCAGGATTGTTGAGAATCTGCGTCGAAGTATAAGTGTACGCAGTGTTCAGCAGCAGCCGCGACCGGAGCTTGGCCTGCAACCCCACCTCCGCACCCTGTGCGAACGCCTCGTTCACATTGAAGTATTCGCCAACGAATGTGGTCGGGTTGACCGTCTCGTAGTTGATCTGGTCGCGAAACAGGTTGTTGAAATAAGTGGCGTTCAGCACATATTTTCCGCTGAAGAAGTCCTGTTGAAAGCCGGCCTCGAAAGCCCGCACCCGCTCCGGCTTCAGTCCGGGATTCGGAACGGAATACGGCGCCCCGGCGAACGTCTCCTCCAGTCGAGGTTCCTTGAAACCGGTGGCATAAGAAAAACGCAGCCGGGTTGCCGAAACAAAATCTCCGCCTCGTCGTGCCAGCAAAGTCAGCGCCACGCGCGGCACGCCGATGTTTCCGAACACGCTGCTATGCACGAAACGCCCGCCCACGATCGCCGAGAATCTTCCCCAAGTGATCTGCTGTTGCAGATACGCATCCTGATTCAAGCGCTGCCCCGATGCGGACGGAGGGAAATCCAGGTCCCCAACCACTCCGTTTTCATTCTCCACGCGATAGCCAACAGTCGTATGCGTCCAGTTTCGTTCCGAGTAATCGCCCTGATACTCGAATCCCACGCGATTGATGTGATCGTATTCGTGCGATGGAAAATCGAACTGCCCATAAAGTGGGCTCACCCGGTCAGGATCGCCATTCAGGTTCACATCGTTGTAGCGATAGAGATAATCGAAGCCGGTAAACCGATGCTGCCATCCAGAAGGCGCGGCCACAGCCAGCTCCACGCTCCCAAGAAGACTGTTGAGCTGCGACCACTCGCTGGGATCAGGCGGGAGTAGCACGTATTCTGTTGTGCCATTGACGGTGACCGGAACCAGCGGGTCGTAACCATTAAAGCTCCATTCTCCAGGAACGCCGGTGTGACTATTGGAATGGCGCAGGTGCACACGCAAAGAAATCTGATCGCTCAACGCAGCGCCAGCATTCGCACCCTGAAGTGAATCAGAATTAGCGTTGTTGATGCCAGCTCCGTTGGTGTTGAACTGGTCGCCGAAGGCGTTGTAATCGAAGCGGCCACGCGCCCCCGCCAGAGAAGCGTAGCCGTTAGCGGTCCCGAAATTTCCGCCGTCGGCCCCGAATCGAAATTCGGGAACAGGCGTGCTTCCGGTGCGCGTCCACACCTGCACCACGCTGGTCATGGCGTCGGAACCGTAAAGCGTGCTTTGCGCGCCGCGCACAAATTCCATGCGGCTAGCCTCGGTGAGCGGCAGCGTGCCAAAGTCGAAAGTCCCGCCCGGCTCGTTGATTGTGACGCCATCGACAATCACTTTGTTGTAAGTGGAATCGCCGCCGCGCACGAACAGTGACGACAATCCTCCACGCTGCCCGGCCGTATTCACAACTGCGCCAGGAAGGAATCGAATTCCGTCGTCTGCGGCCACGGGCTGCATCACAGCGAGTTGCTCGTTGTTGAGCGTATCGACGTCCGCTCCAGCGGCTTCGCCGGGCACCGGCGTACGAGTCGCGCTGACCACCACGGTTTCAGACGCAGTCGCCAGACGAAGCTGCACGCTCAGTTCTTCCGCTCGGGCAGGAACGTCGGCAACCTCCGCGGCAAAACCCGGCGCCAGCACTCTAATCTGGTATTTGACTGAATCGGCCACGCGGAAACTAACGCTTCCTTCTGCGGACGTTGCTTGCGCAGAGAGAACCGCAGTATCGCTCGCCCGAAGCAGCAACACCTGCGCATCCGCCACAGCGGCGGATTGCGGATCAACGACTTTAACTTTGAGGTTGGCGGCAGAAGCAGCCGTCCCGAAAACGAAGGCGAATAAAAGAACGAAAACAAAAGCCGCAACGCGAGATACGCGCATAACCATCCTCCTTTTCACGCGAAAGGGGTTGAGGGTGGACGGATTGCGCCGGTCTCCTGGCTTTGCGAGTAAGGATGTAATCAGCATCCGGAATTAGCGTCTGGCCTTCCCGGGATCGTTCTCCAGTGGCCAGCCGCAGTTTCCTCGCTTACAGTTGCGCGGCAGCGCGGGATTCACACCCGCTTCCCTGTCTTCGCCGAGCGGCAAAGACGCGCACTCCGAAGGAATTGAAAAAGAACAAGAAACTCGTCAAAGAAATCTACCGGGGCGGAGCAGTCGAAGTCAACCGGGAGATGCTCATGTGGGGACGGCCGCCCTCGGCTGTCCGGTCGAGCGAAGCTCGACGGTTTCCTCGCCAGCCCCCGGGAACGGATGCTCCGCCTGAACACCTGGAAGTCTCAAAACATTCACCGGCAAAAATTGCAGAGAGGTCTCGCTGAAACTCATCTCAGCCCGCGCGTCGGCTCCCCCACAAACACCAGACACCCATTCGGATCCTCAACGTGAAACTCTGTCATCCCGTACTCACGATCAAACAAATCCCGAACTCTATACCGCTCTTTGAACGTCTTCACATGCTCCCAAAGCGATCGAATCCCCGAGACTTCAATGTAAATCTCGGTATGCCCGCGGACGCATTCCATCACGTGCTTACTCGCAGCCTTCATGAAGTGCATGGTCAGCCCGTCTCGCTCCACGATGGAATACCCTGGCGACTTCATCATCGCGGTGAACCCGAGCACCTCTTGGTAAAAAGCCAACGTCTCATCCATGTTGGCAACGGCCAGCATCGGACTTATTTTCTTAACCGTAAACGCCGCATCCATAACCATCTCCATCGCATGAATAATCTTCACTTGGCATAAGGAAATTCCGCCGAGCCGACTTTCTGAATGTTGGCCTCGGCAAATTCACGCACGCGGTCAAGCGAGGCCTGCAGCTCCCGCTGATATCGCTCCAGCTCTTCGTCCGTAGCGCTCGCCGGGACCGGGATCATCTTTCCAAACCGCATCAGCACTCGAGAAAATGGCTTGGGAATCATTAGCCCGTCCCAGGTGTTCAGCACCCACGCTCGCTCCACCGCCATATGAAACGTGCTCAGCGGTACGCCCGCCGATCGCGCCAGAGCCACCGGCCCCGGCTTCACCTGATAACGCGGCCCGCGCGGCCCGTCGAGCGTGAAGGCCACGGTCCATCCCTCTTCGAGAGCGCGGCGCAAGCCGAGCAGTGCGCGCACGGCGTTCCGGCTGCTGGATCCCTTGACCGCGACAAACCCATATCTCTGGATGATGCGGCCCATATATTCGCCGTCATAGCTGTAACTGCTCATCACGCGCACGCCAATATCGCGGCAGACGTAAGTCGCGGGAATAATGCAGGCATGCCACAAAGAAACGATCAGTGGCCGCTGATCCACAGTTTCCTGCGCGCCCTCTTCGCGCGAAATGCACACGCGCAACGTCGGCCCAATCAGCCGGATCACCCAATATCCCGCCCAGATGATCAGGCTCAGCACAATCCTCTGCCGAAGAGTAAAGCGCCGCGGCCCTGACTCCGGTTCCCAGCAGCACCCCGCGCTTCGCGAGTAGTCGCCTCAGTCACGGGGATATTGTAACGGGAAGGCGTGGAGACCTGGCGAAATCGCATGACCGCGCCAGCCGGAGATCTAGAAGGTCATCTCACCGCGGGTTCGGGAAGGGCACGAGCTTTACTCGTGCCGACTACGTCGCTGAAAATATGTCCGCGCTTTATTTCGCCCCCGAAGCTTCGCTCGCGTCGCAGCCTAGGCATTTGGAGATAGCTTCACAGCTTCCTAATTTTCCAGGTAGGAGTCGATCCACTTCTTAATGCTGTGCCGCCGTTCGTCCGTCGCGTCAAAGCGCACGCCGTAAGATTTTGGTTTCCGCCAGCTGACCACTCCGCGCACCGTAACCCGCGGCAAGGTAACAAGCGCAAAAGAAATTTCAACGTTCGTATGCAACGACAGTTCTTCTGAAGTCTGCAGCGACATGCCGCCCGAGCTGATCTCAATGCTGCTGGCCGTGAACCGGTTGCCATCAGCCCTGACCGCCACTTCGGTAATAACCGGAACCCGCACGTAGCGCCGGAATTCATGCAACACCAGCAGATGCGTGGCCCGCACCAGCTTGATCGCCGCCGGACGCTCCAGCGGCTCGCTGAACATAGCATTGATGCCATACTTCGAATAGCGCATGGCTTCCTGCGCATTGCCGCCCAGGCCGTAGATCACACAACGGCTGTTCGAAGGAGAGCTGCGCGCCGCTTCCATCACCGCTTCGGCCCCGGCACCCTCACCCAGATTCAGCACGCACGCTTCAAATTTTTCGCGGCGCAGCCGCTCCGCAGCATTCGAAGAGATCGAAACCGACTCGATTCCGAATTGCCGGAAGCACTCCACCAGCAATGCTCGTGCCGATTCTTTTACGTCAACCAGCGCAGTCCGCGCGGCGGCCTTCCGGGTGGAGGAAGCAGAAGGAAGAATAGAGGCCAACGTTTTTTCCATAGTCGAGGGGACGACTTACTACTGGATTTCATTCTGGCCTGCCCCGCAACACTTGCAAAGACACAAAGGGCCAACCGCGAAGTACTAAAGTCTCATTACCTCGACTGCACCGCCGGACCACAAAAATCGGCAACCGCGCATCTCCCGCACCCACAAATGCTTACAACCGGTGCCCCGAGTGCGGCCCCTTCGTCCCTTTATTGTTGTTGTTGGGACTATCACGACAGAGCCTGCCCCACCCTTCGCGATTCTCGAAGAGCCTGCCCTGAGCTTGCCGAAGGGGTGGGTATCACGGACAACGGCATCAACCGACTTTAATGTCCGCGAAACGTAACCCTCCCTGGTGCAGGGATTTCCTACAAATCTCCCGGCCCGCCACCCGCGTCGCACTCTTTCCAAATCTTTTCCCAATTCCACATCCCGGAGGTCACCCCATTCGGCAACTTAAACCCCAGCTGATGCGCGAGCATGCACACCTGACCACGATGGTGGGCCTCATGTGCCAGCATGTAGCAAAGCATTTCCACGCCTACCGGCCACGGCCGGCCCCAGCCGTCTCTGCGAAACTCCTCCACGCGTCCGCCACCGTCGAGCGCTTCCTCCAGCATTTCTGTGCAGCGAGCCGCGCTCTCCGCCAATCCCGCACGGGCCTGCTGCGGCGTGCAGTGCGTGCGGCTGAGCTGCGCCGGAACCTTCAAATGCGGAGCCGTCAGCCTCACCCACTTCCTGCGGACATTGTGCAGGTGCGTAAAGATCGCCGCAATCGTCCGAGCCTTCCCCGAGGGTGTTGCCCTCCATGCCGCAGGGTCAAGATGTTCGATAAGAATCTGATTCATGCGCTCATTGGCGGCAAAGACCCGCACCGCTGCACGGCCGAGCTGAGTGTGCGGCTCGGGCTGGTGAAGACTGGGTTTGTGAAGCATGGCTTTGTGAGGCTTGGCTTGACGCGTGGTCACGGCTCCCTGCTCCTTCACCTGGAATACAACCGCCTGGAGTACGCTCATAATACCTCCAGCCCAATGGGCTCACCCCAATAGAATCAAGCACTTCTTCGGGTAACCAAATGCGGGTAACGAGAGGGCGATGTCCTAAATTTGAAAAGCGCGATGTCCTAAATTTGAAAAAGGCGATGTCCTAATTTGACAGGACACTACCGACGAGAGTGCGTTGCGGCGGCTGTTTCTTGGGTCTAGGCTGTTAGTCAATGAGCCTCCACTCCCCGCACCCTCATTCCAAGTCGCATCATCCAGCCGCGGTGGCCGCGGCAGGTATAGTCCGTAATCAGCGCCGGAGCAAACGGATGTGCCTCATCGCCTCGGTCGGATTGTCCGGAGAAGACCGCCTGAAGTGTTCCTTTACCATGCCCGCCCGCGCCACCAATCTCAACCAGCACGGAGCGGCTGTGCAGTTGACTCGGGACCTCGCGGTGGGCTCCGTCGTGCAGCTGCGAAACAAGAACGGCGGCCAGGCTTCCGCGCGGATCGTCGCGCTGCTGAAAGCGTCCCAGGGAGTTTCCACCTACGCCGTCGAGTTTGTCGAGCAAGAAGGCGGCGCAACCAATTTCTGGGGCATTTCTTTCCCGTCGAATGCCTAGCTGATATCGTCGATCCGCGCCGGGATGCCCCTGACCCCTGACCCCTGACCTCTGACCCCTGACCCCTGACCTCTGACCCCTGACCCCTGACCCCTGGCCAACCTGACCCCTGCTCGCCTCGCCGTCTCAAAACAATCCACCTCGAGCGCCCCTTTTCACTGTGGCTATTTTGCCACACTCGCTGCCGATATATCGGCAATCACCCATAAGCCGCTCCCGATAAACGGCTTACCACCGATCCACTTTTTCGTGCTTTTCCACAGACGTTCCCGCAGGAACACTTCTTACAAATCGCAGTTGTGTTCCTTCAGGAACGTTTGGTCAGAAAGGGCGTCGAGGTGGCAGGAATTATCTTTTGTGCCTTTTGCAAAGAGCCTGCCCCGGGCCGAGCCGAAGGGGTGGGATTGCCAGGAGCAGCGTCCTACTCGCTCCAGCGCCGGAACAGCAGCGCACCGTTGGTGCCGCCGAAGCCGAAAGAGTTCGACATGGCGTATTCGATCTCAGCCTTGCGCGCCTGGTTGGGAACAAAATCCATGGAGTCGGTCTCCGGGTCCTGGTTTTCCAGGTTGATGGTCGGAGGCAGAATCTGATGGCGCAGCGCCAGCACTGTGATGCCGGCTTCAAGACCGCCGGCGCCGCCGAGCAGGTGTCCCGTCATGGACTTCGTGGAGCTGACGGGAATTTTGCGCGCGCCAAAAAAATTGCGGATGGCGTGTGCTTCAAGTGTGTCGCCGATCGGAGTCGACGTGCCGTGGGCGTTGACGTAACCGACCACGTCGGCAGTAACGCCGGCGTCGCGCACGGCGTTGCGCATCACGCGGAATCCGCCTTCGTGTTCGGGAGCCGGCTGGGTCATATGGTAGGCGTCGCCGGACATGCCATAGCCAGCGACTTCAGCCAGGATGGTTGCGCCACGCTTGCGGGCAAACTCCAGCTCTTCGAGCACCAAGATGCCCGCGCCTTCGCCCATCACGAACCCGTCGCGGTCTTTGTCCCACGGGCGGCTGGCTTTCTCGGGATCATCGTTGCGCACCGAGAGCGCTCGCATGGCGGCAAATCCGCCCACCCCCATGGGAGTGATGGCAGCCTCGGAGCCGCCGGCGATCATCACGTCCGCGTCGTTGTGCTGAATGATTCGAAAAGAATCGCCGATGGAATGGGCGCTGGTGGTGCACGCCGTCGCGGTCGCCTCGTTGGGTCCCTTGGCGCCGGTGCGCATGGAAACGTGGCCAGCCGCAAGGTTGACGATGGCGGCGGGAATGAAAAATGGAGAGATCTTGCGCGGGCCGCCTTCCATCAGAGCGGTGTGCTCGCGTTCGATGATGTCGAACCCGCCGATCCCGGACCCAATGTGCACTCCCACGCGCTCGTCGTTTTCGGGAGTCACTTTCAGCCCCGACATCTTCATGGCTTCATCCGAGGCCGCGATGGCCAGGTGGATGAAGCGGCCCATCTTCTTCAGTTCTTTTTTCTCGATGAAGTTCAGCGGGTCAAAGCCCTTGACCTCAGCGGCAATCTGGCAGGCAAATTTGGCGGAATCAAAATGGGTGATGCGGGCCACGCCGCTTTTGCCGGCCAGCACCGCGCTCCAGACATCTTCCGTGGTATTGCCCACGCCACAGATCAGTCCGAGGCCCGTCACTACCACCCTGCGTCCCAAACCTATTTACCCGCTTTCGCGTGTTTGGAAATGTAGTCGACCGCGTCCTGCACGGTGCGAATCTTCTCGGCGTCTTCGTCCGGGATTTCGATGTCGAAGGCCTCTTCAAACGCCATGACGAGTTCCACCGTGTCCAGCGAATCCGCGCCCAGGTCGTCGACGAACGAGGCGCTCGGGGTCGCTTCGCCCTCATCCACGCCCAGCTGCTCCACGATAATCTGTTTTACTTTTTCATCAACGGCTGCCATGTTTTTCCTCGCTTGCCTCGATTCGTCGTTGCTGTTTCAGGGCCGGGCTGCGTCGTCTTACGTGCTACTTGGCGACTTTCGAGTGTTTCTGGATGTAGTCAACCGCATCCTGCACGGTGCGGATTTTTTCCGCGTCCTCGTCGGGGATCTCAATGTCGAAGCCTTCTTCGAAGGCCATGACCAGTTCGACGGTGTCGAGCGAGTCCGCGCCCAGGTCGTCCACGAAGGAAGCGCTTGAAGTCACTTCTCCCTCGTCGACGCCCAACTGCTCGACAATGATCTGCTTTACCTTTTCCCCAATCTGCTTGTCTTTCTCATTCACTTTCTCATCGGCCATTGCAAAACTCCTCTCAGGAAAATCAAAAAAGGCGAGTGTGTAGTGTAATTGTCTCTACGAATCAGTGTAAAGGATGGAGCCTGCCACAAGGGACAGACCTCTGGCACTGAAGCTGCCCAGATGGAATCCTAACGGTTCGCGGTTGCGATGGTCAAACCTGGCGGAGTAGTCGATGGTGGTGCAGCTCGCCGGATACATCTTGTCATCGTGAGCGAAGCGAAGGACTTATGCAATCTGCTGGCAGCGCCTCGACGGTGGGAAATTGCATAGGTCCTTCGCCCCGCAAAAGGCGCGGGCCTCAGGGTGACAAAGACGGTTGATGCGGGGGCGGTACGCAACTGTGGAGGCGGCCACAATCAGCAGGCGGAAAAGCAAATGCTTCGCTTCCCAGAAGTGCCGTAAGATCCTGTAAGAGTCGAGAATCCTATGCGGGCCGTTGTGCAACGCGTGAGCCGCGCCAAAGTTTCGGTGAACGAGAATATCGCGGGAGAGATTGGCCTGGGGCTGCTGGTGTTGCTCGGCGTCGGCAATACGGATACTGAGGCCGACGCGGCGTACCTTGCCGAAAAAATTTCTGGCTTGCGTATTTTTGAAGACGAACAGGGCAAGATGAACCGCAGCGTGCAGGACGCGGGCGGCAGCGTGCTGGCGGTATCACAGTTCACGCTCTACGGAGATGTGCGCCACGGTAAGCGGCCATCGTTCGATGCGGCTGCTGCGCCGGACAAGGCGCGTCAGCTTTATGAATTTTTCGTCGAGCGCATTCGCGCGGCGGGCTTGCGTTGCGAGACTGGACGCTTCCAGGAAATGATGACAGTGGAACTGGTGAACGAAGGTCCGGTGACGATTCTGCTGGATTCCACGAAGGCGTTCTAGCACGGGCTGATGCCGTGACAGACTGGCCTCTCCACGTTAGCAAAAGCGGTGAAGCAAGTAAGGGTGAGGCGAAGTGCACACCTCACCCTCGTTGCTAGAAAACGTTAGCTTGTGGGACAGCCCGGCAGTTCAATTGGCGAAAGGTTGGGCAGGACGCTTTCGTCGGGATAGCTGTAGGCGCCATCGATGGCCGTGGAAGGCGATTGGAATTCAAACCATGGCAACAGGGCTACATTCTGCGGGTGATAAGTCATGCCGTTGTTCATCGTGACTGGATAGGCAGCGTGGGGCAGACCCTCGATGACATCGCCGACCTCCAGATCGTCCTGGCAATTGCCGTTGGGAGACAGCCACCACGGGGTGAGGTTGTGCCTGTTGTCGCTGACTACGAAAGGATCGTTGAAACTTTCCGCGATCTCGTGACCGAGTCCGGTCACATCGACAAAGGCGCTGCCGAATAACCCGGGGCTGATCCACGCGGCATAAGCCACCACGTAGCGTCGCTGCTTGTTGCCATTGCTGGAATCTCCGGGTTCAACATCGTAGGTGTGATATCCCAGCACGCAACAGTTGTTGGGGTTTCCGAAGTAAAGATAGGTGTTGGGGAACAAGAAAGTGGAAAGGTCTTTCGTCGTGATATCCCCCGCGTTCTCGGCCGCGCCGATCGGCGTGGTGGTGTCGGTCGGGACCGATGGGAAAAGCAGGTTGCCGAACTCGTTGATATCGATCAGCACAAACAAGCAACAATCCCCGTTGCTCTTCAGTGCGTAATAGTAGAAGCCCGAAGGAACCTGCATGGTCCGCTCTTGCTTCAAGCTGCCCAAAAGCATGGTATGCCAATCGGGCGCCATCACGCTCCAGAACTCGGCGCGCATAATGGCATCGGTGATTTGCGTGGGTGCCGGGCTGCTGGAGAAAGTCGAGTTCTCGAACAACGGTGATTGCAGCGTGGGCAGGATATACGGCTTCACCTCGTAGTGCAGAAGTACAGTGCCGTCTGGATTGAGCAAATCGAGGGCGACGGGCACCACCGGTGCGTTGATGTTGGTCGTGCCGCCATTCTGGGGCGGATTCCCCACCATGTTGTAGACCCAGCTATCCCGGTAATTGCCGTTTTCGTCAAAGCCTGGGGTCTTAAACGATCCGTTCCAGTTAGAAAGGGAATCGACTCCTGGAGTTCCGTTGGCGTTGCTCTGCACGCCGGAACCATTGTGCGGCGGCATGGCCACAAACCTGGCATGAGCCTTCGAGAGATGGTCGGCTGGAAGCTGATGGGCGTCTTGCGCGAGCGCCACGATAGCGCCCAAAGATGTGGCGAGGGCCAAAAACATGGAAAGTAGAAAGCGCGTTGGCATGGTGGGGATCTCCTCTCAAAATCACGAGACTGATTTGAACTATCTTTTAAGCCGGGATTTCTGGCATAGCCCCAGAGCGGAGGGGTATTGTCCCCTCAATCGCCGGCTGGTGTCAATGTGCAAGAACTTTCAGCAGTGGTGCAGCGTGATTTTTATTCTGGGATAAAGGGAAACGGCGGCAGACTGGTTTCCATGGCCAGTCTGCCGCGTTGTTTGCTGCGGGTGCCTCGTTGCGTCCGTCAGTCCGGTATCGCTAGCGGCCCAGGCCTGCGGCCATGGTTTTTACCATGGTTCCGTTGGCGTCGTCGTCTTTCAGCGCCCACACGTACGCGCCGCCGAGTCCTCCTGGAGCTTTCACTTCGATGTAGAGCATTTTCAGAAGTGCCACGCTGGGGTCGTCGAAGGTATAGAAGGTTCCAGCCGTTGGATCGTAGAGGGATACCGCGACTCTTTTAGGATCGTAGTAGCTGGTGTAGCCGTTGGCGGTGAGATTTGAAAGGGTTGAATAGGTGGCAAGACCCGGGGTCAAGAGGGTGTCGCATCCGGGAGTGTTGCCGCTGAGATCGGGGCACAACCCCGTTCCGTTTGCCCACAGGACCGGAGAAGGGCCGGTTGAGTTCTGGTACAAGCCATGGTTCTTGTTCGGCACGCCGGTCCAACCCGCGCCGTATAGAGGCAAACCCATCGTGTACTTGCTTGGCGGCACGCCCGCGGCGAGATAGGCGTTTACGGTGTCATCAATGTCGAGATCCTGACCGTACAAAGGATCCTGCTTGGAATCAAATAACGGGGAAGCGTCGTTGGTTTGCGATTCCCATGATCCGGCGTAGTTGTAGCCATCGATGGTGATGAAGTCCACTTGCTCGGAGGCTTTTTTGAGATCGATGTTCACATAGTTCTGCGCGCCCGCGGGTCCGTCGAATGACATCACGTAATGCTTGCGGGTGGTCTCCGAGAGGGCTTCCAGTTGACTACGGAACTCTCGCAGCAGGGCGGTGAAGTTCTGAGTGTCCGTCGCGGTGGGGAATTCCCAATCGATATTGAAACCATCAAACAAGCCGGGAGCCGTGATGCCGGGAGCGATGTTGCCGCTGACGAACAGGTCGATACACGAGGCGGCGAGCGCCTGGCGACCGGCCGCGGTGCTGGCAGCGGTCACGAAGGCCGCAGTGTTCGAAGCCGATGCCCCACCGATCGACATGAGTACCTTAAGCTCCGGATGCAACTGCTTGAGCTGTTGAATGGCAGCAAAATTTCCATAGAGCGGTCCGGGGTAGGCGACACCGCTCACGCTGGGAAGGTAGGGACTCTGGTAGTCAGCCCAGGTATCGGCGATGGCGCACGCGGGCGATGGGGTGGTGGTCACGTTAGCGAAGGCGTACAGGAGGTGCGTCAGTTTATCGGCGACACCGTTCTGTTGCAGGTTTGCGATGTTGTAGCCGGCGTAATAGATACTCCACTCTTCGAAGTATCCACCGAGAATCTTGCCGTGCTCCTGGCTTTGTGCAAGCGAGGGAGCAATGCAGGCAGCGAGCGCCAGGATAGCCGTCAATGCCACGCGGGACGAAACTACTTGGAAAGGGCGAAGCGGAAATTGTTTTGCCATAACAGATACCTCCAGAACTGGTAGATTGCTGACGGCGCGAAGTATAGAACTATATAGCAGATCATGCAAGATAATACTTGCCATGGGCTATAGGCGCAAATGTTTGCGGTTGCGCTATATAGCGGTATGGAGAATCCTGGGGGCAGAGCGGAGCGAAGGGACTAGGCCGCACCCGACGGCGAGAGATTGCATAGGTCCCTTCGGCAGGCTCAGGGGAGGCTCTTCGGACCGCAAAAAACGCGGGCCTCAGGATGACAAAACAGTTGAAGCTGGGAAACGGGTGTACCTCAGGGGTCGTATGAACGTATTAGCTTGAATCCTGTTGGAAAAATTTTTGCGATGGGGTAACCTCGCGCGAAGCGTGCCAGGAACGCAGAGGGGGTCGGTGTGGGCTGTGTGCTGGAGTTCGACGCAAAGAACGCCGTTCTGCGTGTGACCATGGAAGGCGTCGTGACGGACGGATCACTGCTGGAGTGCTACGCAACTGTGGTGAAGTATTTCGGCTCCCATCCGCCGTGTCGCGGCCTCCTCGTCTTCCCGCAGATGAAGTTCGAAGTTTCCAGCGACCTGGTGAAACGGCTGGCGTCGGGTGCGTCCGCGTTTCCGGCGGGATTTATGAGAGTATTCGTCACTCCGACTGATGTCGTGTACGGCATGGCGCGCATGTTTCAGATACTTGCCGAAAAGAGAGGCCCCGATCTGCACATCGTTCGCACGCTGGAGGAGGCCTACAAGCTGCTGCAACTGGAGTCGCCGGAGTTCGGCCCGGTGCCGGCGGCTTAGGTTGTGAGGAGAAATAGTCGCATGAGTGTGTGCGCCTCAGGCGCTAAAGCGCGGACAAAACTTCAAGGACTTGGCGGCTTGATGTTTTTCAACCGCTTAACCGCACGAGTAAGTTCGTGCCCTTTCCAAACCCGGTCCTAGTGCGCGCTGCTTTCGAGCAGCGGGTCGGAGAGTTCTTGCGCCAGGTCGGCCAGCTCCAGTTGAAGATTGCCGGGGTTGGTGGAGTAAGCCAGGCCGGTGTCCATATCGACGACGCCTTCGCGGATCAGTTTCTCGATCTCGCCGTCAAAGGTCTGCATGCCGTCCTGGCCACCGACGCGCATGGCATCGAGCAGAGTCTTGCCATCGCCTTCGCCTTTTTCCACGTACTCGCGCGTGCGCAGCGTGGACTTCAATATTTCAAAAGCAGCGACGCGTCCGGTGCAATCCTTGCGAGGGATGAGCCTCTGGGAAATGATGTAGCGAAAACTCTTGGCCAGACGATTGCGAAGCGTGTGCTGTTCGGCCATGGGGAAAGCCCCCACGATTCGCTCGATGGTTTTCGAGGCGTCGATGGTGTGCAGCGTGGACATAACCAAGTGGCCGGTTTCCGCGGCTTCCATGGCGATCTCGATGGTTTCGCGGTCGCGCATTTCTCCGACGAGAATCACTTTAGGCGCCTGGCGCAGCGCGGCGCGCAAGGCGAGCGCGAAGCTGGGCGTGTCGGCGTGCAACTCGCGCTGATGGACGATGCAGTTTTTGTGCGGGTGCAGGAACTCGATCGGATCTTCAATGGTGAGCACGTGATAGGACTGCTCTTTATTAATTTTGTCGATGATCGCGGCGAGCGTGGACGACTTGCCGGAGCCGGTGGGGCCGGTCACGAGCACGATGCCATTGCGCAGGCCTACGATTTTGCCGAGTTCGAAGGGCAGGTTCAGCGATTCGAAGTCTGGGACCTTGCCGGGAATTACGCGCATCACAACGGCGCAGGTGCCGCGCTGCATGAAGATGTTCACGCGAAAGCGGCTGGCGCCCGGCAGACTGTAGGACACATCGCACGACCCGACTTTCTTCAACTTCTCGCGTGCATCTTCGTTGTCACCCATTAGATCCGAAGCGATGCGCCCTGTGTCTTCACAAGTGAGCGAGCGCGCCGCCCCGGCGGGGACGAGTTTTCCGTTGATCTCCACGAGCGGCGGCTTGCCCGGGGAAAAAAAGAGATCGCTAATCTTCGGCGAAGTTCTCAGCATCGCGGCGAGCAAGGCTGGAGTGGACATGGGAGCCGCGGCTGGAGCGGCTGCGGCGGCCGTCCGCGGGGCGGAAGAAGCTGTGTTCGCTGCCGGATTCGCGGGGGAAGACATAGAGGAGACGCAGCTCTAGCTTTGCGTTGCACTTTTCTTGCCACCACAATGCCCTGTGAGAAATACGGAAACTGAGGAGATTTAGTTTGGATAGTACGCGTCTGCAGATGGGGCGACTGGTCAAAAGTGAACGTTCTCGATTGAGGTGAGAGGCTTCTTAGATATATTTGCGTTTCGCCCCGCAGATTCTAACCATCCAGTCTCTGCATACAAGAACAAGATCCCATATTTGTGACTCCGGACTTGGCTACCGTATTATCGACGGGCCATGAAAATCGTCGCTGCTCTTTTTCTAGCTCTGTCGCTCTCTGCATTCGCTGCAGAAAAACCCAAGGCTGCGCCCGCGCCCGCTCCGACCCAGCCTGGTGCTGAAACTCTGGACCTCGAAACGATCGCGCGCATCCGCAGCGAGGGCTTCAATCACTCGCACATCATGGAATACGCGAGCGGATTGTTCGACGGCATTGGGCCGCGACTCACGGGCTCACCTGATTTCGCGAAGGCCGAGCAGTGGTCGCTTGACCAGCTCCGGCGCATGGGAGCCGAGAGCGTTCACGCCGAATCCTGGGGCGAGTTTGGGATGGGCTGGCAACAGGTCGGGACTTCGGTGCAGATGACGGCGCCTGGTACTGCGACTTTTCTGGCGCAAGCTACGCCGTGGTCGCCCGCGACGGCCGGGGAAGTTACGGGCGAGGTCATCGCCGTTCCCGCGCTCAAAGAAGAGAAAGACTTCGATGCGTGGAAGGGAAAGCTGGCTGGGAAAATCATTCTCTATGGCGATGCGCCGAAGATTAATCCCGACCCCGTGAATCCGCTCGAGCATTACGACGAGGCCAAGCTCGACCATTTCCGTTCCTATCCGCTCGACGGCGACCAAAATGACAGTTTCGTTCTCCCTAACGATCCGCCTTTCTGGGAAAAGGTATTCAAGGAGATGGCCTTCCTGGAGAAGGTCGGGCACTTTTTCGCAAACGAGCATGCCATCGCGGTTTTGCGGCCCAGCGGCTTCGGCGGAGATCTTCACGATGACACGGGTGCTTCGCTGGGATGGTTCGTGTATCGCCCCGAACACAAGCAGGCGATTCCTTCGGCAGCGGTTGCGAGTGAGGCGTTCGACCGAATGCATCGCCTGGTTTCGCACGGCGTCCCGGTCTCCGTGCGTCTTAACATAGCGACGAAGTTCTATGGCGACCATGAGCCGGGCAGCGACGTGATTGGCGAGATTGCAGGTACCGACCCTGCACTGAAAGATCAGGTGGTGATGCTGGGCGGCCATCTCGATAGCTGGATTGCCGGCACGGGAGCTACCGACAACGGCGCTGGAACGATCATTGCGCTTGAAGCCATGCGTATTCTGCGCGCGCTCAATATTCAGCCGCGGCGCACGATTCGCATCGGCCTGTGGGGTGGTGAAGAGCAAGGCATCTTCGGTTCGGCCGGCTACGTCAGCAACCATTTTGGAGTGCGTTCCTACTCCACCAGGGCCGAAGAGCAAGTGGTGCCCGAATTTCTGCGGCAGCAGACCGGGCCCATCACAATCAAGCCTGAACATGCGCTGCTCGACGCCTACTTCAACGCCGACAATGGCGGCGGAAAATTTCTTGGCATCTTCGCCGAAGGGAACCTGGCGGCTGCGATGATCTTTCGACAGTGGGCCGCTCCGGTAAGCGATCTCGGTTTCAGCACCGTGTCGCTGCGCAACACGGGGTCTACGGATCACGTTTCATTCGATCAGGTCGGGCTGCCGGGCTTTCAATTCATTCAGGACCCGCGCGACTACGGTACGCGCAGCCACCACACGAATCTCGACACCTACGAACGCCTTTCCGAGCCTGACCTGAAGCAGGCCGCCGTGATTATGGCCGTCTTCGTTTATAACGCTGCGCAACGCGATGCGATGCTGCCGCGCAAACCGATGCCGCATCCCGAACTGGAGCAGCAGTTGGCGAAACCGTTGGAGGGAATTTATCCGACATCTCCAACCGCGAAATAGCGGACGTTTGGTTCGTTCTCTCTGATAGACGGATCGAGGACAGCGGCGGAGTTTCGAGCGAGCTTCAGCGCGCCTGAAGAATCGCATCGGCGATCTGCGCGGCTTCCAACGCAGCTCTCACATCATGGGTGCGAATGATGTGCGCGCCTTTGAGGATCAGCGCCGTCTGGCTGGCCAGCGTTCCGTAGAGACGATCGGAAGAGGGGGCGTCCTTGCCGTGGTTGGCCAGAGTGCGGCCGATGAAAGATTTGCGCGACGTTCCGGCCAAGAGCGGAAAACCCAGGGCTTGCAGATCGCCGAAGCGCGCCAGCAGCGGATAGTTTTCTTCAAAGCTCTTGCCAAAGCCGAAGCCGGGATCGAGCACAATGCGTTCGCGCCGAACGCCAGAGAGCACAGCCGCTTCAGCCCATTCTTTGAGCTCACGCTTTACCAGCAGCACGATATCACCGGGCGGCGGCAGGGTTCGCCAATCTTCTGGACGTCCGCGCATGTGCATGAGAACGGCGCCGCATTTTAACTCCGCTACGGTTTTCGCCATCTGACGATCCCAGCGAAAGCCGCTGACGTCGTTTACGATTTCGGCTCCGGCGGCCACTGCGGCGCGGGCAACGGTCGCTTTGTAAGTGTCGATGGAGAGCACGGCAGCTGGATGTTTCTTTTTCAGTTCGGTGATGACTGGGAGCACGCGTTTCAATTCTTCTTCAGCGGTGACGGTGGTTTTGGGATTCGCTGCGCCAGAGGAATTTTTGGTGACATCGCTCGACGATGGAGCGGATGATGCAGCGGCAGAGGCTTGCACACGCGCGCCCGGACGCGTCGATTCGCCGCCGATGTCGAGGATGTCAGCGCCTTCGTCCAGCAGGCTTTGAGCGTGTGAAACCGCCTGATCGCAGTCGAGATACAGGCCGCCGTCGGAAAAAGAATCGGGCGTCACATTGACGACCCCCATGATCAGCGTGCGCTTGCCGAGTTCCAGCGAGCGCGACCCCAGGCTCCATTGGAAGACTGCTCTCATCGCGGACGATTCTAAATGAACAGGATTAATGAAGCAGACAGGCGAACGCAGTGAAAAGAGTTCGGTTACCTGCGCCGTACAGCGGCACTGCGCCTGCCCATGGCAGCCGCTGCCGGTCCGGTGCCGGTCGGAGGTTTTCGCATGCCGTCCAGCAGTTCCTTCAGGACGAGCGCATTATTCTGCTGCTCGTTCTTCGATGCGAAGAGAAGCGTGAGCTGTTTCTTTTTGTGCGCAAGAACGTAGAGCTGGCGCAACTCGGTCTCGGCATCGGGGCGGGCGAGTTCTTTCAGGTATTTCTTGCGAAAACTTTGCCAGTGATCGGGACGGGCATGAAACCATTTTCGCAATTCATCGGATGGCGCGAGATCACGCAGCCATTCGTGGACCGCAGCTCGCTCTTTCGTCAACCCTCGGGGCCACAAACGGTCCACCAGCACGCGCATTCCGTCCCCGCGCTTTTCCGGCTCGTAGACTCGTTTGATTGCAACCGTCATGCCGTGGACTTTCTCGGGCGACCCGCTCGTACACTCGGCGTAAGGCACTTGTGCTCTATTATTGTAAGGGATTGTGCCCGCCGTGTCAGCGGGCAGCGCGGCATTCACGGCGATTGGCGGGCGTTGGCGCATGAAGAAATATTTTCGCTCATCTCGTTGGAGCGTTTTCCTGGCGGGCCTTACTCTGCTCATTCTAGAGATATGTTCTGGGTGTGATGTGGAGCGCCGGAAGTCAGATGCGGAACTTGGGCTCGATTCGCAACAGGCTGCAGGTCGCAAGATTTACGATTCTCAGTGCGATCGCTGCCACGATCCTTACTCGACCCACGGCAGAAAAGGTCCTGGACTGAAGGGCGTTTTCAAGCAGCCGTATCTTTCCGTGAGCGGACTTCCTGCCAACGAGGAACGGGTGGTTGACATCATTCGCCTGGGCCGCAAAGAAATGCCGGGGTATAGCCAGACGCTCAGCCCGCAGGACATTGACGAACTGCTGGCGTATCTGCACACGCTGTAGATCTTGAACGCATCGCTTTCGGCGCGACCACGCGGGTGGTTCCCATGGGATAATCCTCCAGTGAAGAGTGCGGCCAAGTCAGAACTTTTTCGGAAGCTGCCTGCGGTGGACGAGTTGCTGCGTGCCCCGGGAGTGTCTGTTTTGTCCGACACACATGGATCTGCCGCAGTGGCGGATGCCGTGCGGGCGGTGCTTGGCCGGCTGCGAGAGGAAATTTCTTCGGGGCTGCTCGATGAGCGGGCTTTGAATTTGGCGCTGTCGGGCGCGGGCGGCGCGGTGGAAGAGCAACTCCGGCGGGCGCTGGGCTACTCGCTCGGGCCCGTGATCAATGCGACGGGAGTGATTCTGCATACCAATCTGGGGCGCGCTCCGCTGGCGGAGGCGGCTCTGGATCACATTCGCAAGACCTCCGCGATTTATTCGAATCTGGAATTTGACGTGGGCGCCGGAGAACGCGGCGAGCGCGACGTGCATGTGGATCGACTGCTGCGCAGGCTGCTTGGCGGCAGCGGGGATCCGGGCGCCTCCGCCGGGCTTCGCCCACGCGGGACAGCCGAGGCGGCTGTCGCCACATCAGCCATTTCCAGGCATCAGCCGTTTCTACCATCGTGGTGAACAACAATGCGGCTGCGGTTCTGTTGGCGTTGAATACGCTGGCCGATGGTGGAGAAGTGATTGTCTCGCGCGGGGAACTGGTGGAGATTGGGGGGTCGTTTCGTATTCCGGATGTGATGGTGAAGTCGGGTGCGATTCTCCGCGAGGTGGGTACGACGAATCGCACGCGGCTTGCGGACTACGAACAAGCTGTCAACGAGCGTACGAAGTTGTTGCTGCGCGTGCACCGTTCGAATTTCGAGATCAGCGGATTTACGGAGCAGGCTTCCTCTGCGGATCTGGTGGGCTTGGCCCGCGAGCGTGGATTACCGCTCATGGAGGATCTCGGCAGTGGGGCTCTGGTCGATCTGCAGGCGTTCGGTATCAGCGGCGAGCCGACCGTGATCGACAGTCTGCGCGCTGGCGTGGATGTCATCAGCTACAGTGGTGACAAGCTGTTGGGCGGGCCGCAGGCCGGACTGCTCAGCGGCCGCCAGGAGCTGATCGCACGTATGCGTTCCAATTCGCTGTTCCGGGCGCTGCGCGTGGACAAGCTTACTTACGCCGCATTGGAAGCAACTCTTCTCGCCTATGTAAAACGTGATCATGATGCGATTCCGACGCTACGCATGATGCGGCTCACGCAGCAGGAGATCGGCAAGCGGGCGGAGGCGCTGGCGGCGAAAGTGGCGTCGTCGAAATTGCAAGCAGAGATCATCGACGGCGAATCCGTGATTGGCGGCGGGGCTGCACCGTCTTCAGTTTTGCCGACGCGGCTAATTGCTCTGAGTTGCGCCGGCCTGAGCACCGACGAACTAGCGGCGCGACTGCGGGCGGCTGATCCGCCGGTGATTGCGCGGGTTGAGGATGGGCGTGTCCTGCTCGATCTGCGAACGGTATTCCCCGAGCAGGATGACGCGGTCAGGGCTACACTCAGAGCTCTGTTGTCCTAGCAAGCTTCCCTTTTGCGGGCATTTCGTTGGCGATTCTCTACACTATCGGCCACTCCACGCGCACGAGCGACGAACTGCTGGAGGCGCTGAAGGCTCACCAAATCCAGACCGTGGTGGATATTCGCGCCTTTCCGATGTCGCGGCGGCTGCCCGAGTTCAACCGCGAGTCGCTGGAGAAAAGCCTTCCTGCGGCAGGGCTCGCTTATATATGGATGAAGGCACTGGGCGGATATCGCCGGAAGATTGTGGAAGAGTCCCGGAATATCGCTTTGCGGAACACAAGCTTCCGCAATTACGCGGACTATATGCTCACCCCGGAATTCGAGACGGCTGCGGGTGAACTGGTGACTCTCGCCCAGGCTTCGCGAACGGTCTACATGTGTGCCGAACGAGTGTATTTTCGATGCCACCGCATGCTGGTTTCCGATTGGATGGTTGCCCATGGACATGAAGTCTCCCATATCGACGGAACGGGACCGGCAAAAATGCACAACCTTACCGCAGAGGCGCGAATGGTGGACGGACAGTTGGTTTACCGCGGAGACAGGTTGCTGTAGATTGCGAACGAGCGTAGTGCTGTTCGAGTTACATTGACAATGAGCCGTGGACAATTAAGAGTGATCGCATGATCGTTGGTACCGGTATCGATATCGCCGAAGTTCCTCGCATCCGGCACGCGATTGAACGGTTCGGCGACCGGTTTCTGCATCGGATATTTACCGCCGGGGAAATGCGTTACTGCGACTCCAAGGCGAACCGCATGGAGCGTTACGCCGCGCGGTTCGCGGCGAAAGAAGCGGCGATGAAGGCTCTGGGCACGGGGTGGAATCATGGAGTGCGCTGGCGGGATTGCGAAGTCACGCGGATGCCGGGCGGGCGGCCGACGATTGCGTTTCACGGCGTCGCGGCAGAGTTTGCGGCGCGGCTGGGAGTGAAGAACGCCGCGCTTTCTATTTCGCACACCGCCGAGCAGGCCATTGCGCAGGTGATTCTGGAGAACTGACGTAACCAGCGGCAGGACGAGTTCATCGCCGCCGCCTTTTCCCATCTGCTAAACTGTCGCCTTCAATACAAAAATTATGCCCGTCACTGCTCCGACTCCAGTTTTGTCACCGAGCAATCGCGAAATCCCTGGGAAGATTGTGCTGACTGGGCTGGCGCTTACCAGTTTCTCGGCGCTGCTTCTGGAGCTCGCGCTCACGCGTCTCTTCTCGGTCATTCTCTTTTACCACTTCGCGTTTCTCGCGATCTCGATCGCGCTGCTGGGGCTCGGCGCAGGCGGAGTGTTCGCCTACCTGCTGAAGTCGCGGCTCGCGGCCGTTGACACGCGCACTCTGGCGGCGCGGCTGTGCATGGCGAACTCTTTTATCGTCTTCGTGATGCTCGAGATTGTGCTGCACGTGCCGGTGGCGCTTGAGGTCAGCTACGGAAATTTCCTGCGCCTTACTGTGATCTATCTGACGGCGGCAGTTCCGTTTTTTCTTACGGGGCTGTTGTTTGCGGTGGTGTTTGCGCGCGAGCCTCATCGCATTCCGCGGCTTTATGGAGCCGACCTGGGCGGTGGAGCGCTGGCCTGCCTGGCGGTGGTTCCGCTGCTGAACTGGTTCGGCGGCCCGAACGCGATTCTGATTTCCGCGGCCACGCTCGGGTGGCGGCCATTGTGTGGTCGGAAATAAATTCAGAACGCCGCATCGCGGGTATTTTGGTTCTGGCCATGTTGGCGTTGATCGCAGTGAATCATTCCGGCCGTCTCATCGATGTGGTCTACGCGAAAGGAATGTATCGTAATCCGGCGTGGGTGGAATACGCTCGCTGGAACGCGATTTCGCGAGTGGAGGTCGACCGGCAGACTCCGTACACCAAATCGATTGTCATCGACGCCGATGCCTCCACTTACATCATGAACGCGGATCTGACCCACTGGGCCGGGACGGCGTGGGAAACCAACCTGATGACCGCTCCCCCCGCGCTGGTGAACGTTCTGCGGCCACACGGAGAATATGCCATCATCGGGCCGGGTGGAGGCGTGGACGTAGTGCGGGCGCTGGCGAAGGGCAGCCCCAGCGTGACCGGCATCGAGATCAATCCCATCATCGCGACGGATATTATGCGCGGCCGCTATCTCGATTATTCGCTGCATCTTTACGAACGCCCGGACGTGCATATTCACGTCACCGACGGCCGCTCATATCTGCGGTCGACCACAGAGCGCTTCGACGTGGTTCAGATGACGCTGGTCGACACCTGGGCTTCGACTGCGGCCGGCGCTTTCGCGCTCAGCGAAAACAATTTGTATACGGTGCAGGCGTTCCGCGAATATTTCGATCACCTGAAGCCCGATGGCATCATTGCCATCACGCGCTGGGAATTCGAGAATCCTCGCGAGGCGCTGCGAGTAGTTTCGGTGGCGATGGAGACGCTGCACGGCATGGGAATTGCGAATCCGGCGCGGCATTTCATTGTGGCATCGCTCGGTGAACTGAATGAGGACGGTATTCCCGTGGTCGTGCTCGCCAAGAAGAGTCCGTTCACCTTCGAGGAAGAGATGGCGGTGCGGGCGCACTTCGCGACTCATGATCCGCTCACGGCGCTTTACATGCCCTCGGCGCCGCCCGATAACCCGTTCTCACAGCTGATTGCAAGCAATGACCCTTACGGCTTTGCTCGCACCTATGCCTACAACGTCTCGCCGGTCACCGACAATGCGCCATTTTTTTTCTTCACGCTCAAACCGGGGCAGATTCTTGGGGAAAAAGGCTTGCAGGAAGGCGTGGACTGGAAGGTGAATCTCGGCGTGCTGGTGCTGCTCCTGGTTTTCGGGATCTCGGTGGTCGCGGTGCTCGCATTTCTGATTCTGCCGCTGGCGTTCAAAGGTGGAACGGCGCGGCAGTCGCCGGTTCCGTTGCTGTATTTCATCGCGGTGGGGCTCGGCTACATTCTGGTGGAGATCGCCTTCATCCAGCGGTTCGTGCTTTTCCTTGGCCATCCCACTTATGCGCTCACGGTTGTGATCTTTCTGCTGATGCTTTCGAGCGGGGCCGGAAGTTTGTTTTCGCGCGTCTGGATGCCGCGAACGGAGCAGGGATGGATCCCTCTGTCGCTGGTGGTCTTAGTTCTTGTCGTGGATGTAGTTTTTCTCCCCGGCCGTCTGGCCGCGCTGGTTGGATTGGCGTTCAACTACAGGCTGGGGATCAGCGCGATCCTGCTGGCGCCGCTCGGCTTTGTGATGGGCATGCCATTCCCCATCGGCCTGCGCGCGCTGGCCTCAGCCCCGGCGCCTGAGTTTCCTACCGCGGAAGCCCGTCCTGAAAATGCGCGTCCTGAGAATGCGGTGGAGTGGGCGTGGGCCATGAACGCCGCAGCCAGCGTTTTGGGGTCGGTGCTCGCCATGCTGATTGCCATCCAGTTCGGGCTCACCGTGACTCTGGCCTGCGGAGCCGGCGCCTACCTGCTGGCACTGTTGCTGACGCGCGCGTTGCGCTCCCAAACTGCCTAAGGTAGCACCGTCCCCGGGTTTGCTATGATGCAACGAACAGATCGCACTTCCGGGGTCTGGGGGAACCTGAGAAAAGACACTGGGTTGGCCGCGATTGGGTTTGGCCACGATTGAGGACATCTCTTGCCTAGCCAGAAGCAGCTTAAATGGTCGGAGCTGCGCGTCGGCATCACGGTGCTCGTCTCCGCCGTGACGCTGGCCGTGTTGCTCTTTCTGATGTCGGGCACGCGCGGGCTGTTTTCGAAGCGCATTATGCTGCAAGCGTATTTTGACAATGCCAGTGGTCTGCGCGAGGGCGCTCCGGTTCGGCTGAGCGGCGTGGACGTCGGCAACGTCATTCACATCCGCGTCGTTCCCGACAAGGATAAGCAGCTGACTCCCGTCGAAGTGATCATGAAGGTGAGCACCAAGTACGGCTTCGACCTGCGGCGCGATTCGGTCATCTCGCTGGACACCGCCGGGGTGCTGGGCGAAACTTACCTCGACATTGATAGTTCACAGGCGGTCGGGCCGGTTGTGCAGGATGGAGACACGATCGCCACGCAAGTGCACCCAGACTTCAACCAGGTGGTGCGCGCCAGCCAGAGCACGCTGCAGAACATGGACGCGCTGCTCAAACGCGCCGACCGCATTCTGGCCTTCGCGGAGAGTGGCAAGGGATCGCTGGGCAAATTAATTTATGATCCCACTCTTTATAACCGCATATCGGCCACCGTGGCGGACCTGCAAGGGATGGTAGAAGAAGTCGCCAAGGGCCAGGGCAGTTTGGGCGCATTGATCAACAAAAACGACGCCTATAATAAGTTCCTCGCCACGCTCGACAAATTGAATGCCGTGATCGACGACGTGCAAGCCGGTAAGGGCACGGCGGGAAAGTTGTTGAAGGATCCGTCGCTCTATAACAACGCCAACGACACCATGGCGAACATCAAGAAGGTCACCGAAACCATCAACTCGGGCAAGGGCACCATCGGCAGGCTCGTTGAAGATGATGAACTAGCGAAGAAGCTGGACATCACCATGACCAAGCTTTCGGAGTTAACGTCCGAGCTGGAAGCGGGCCAGGGTACGGCCGGCAAACTCATCAAAGACGAAACTCTCTACAACAACGCCAACAAGATGCTGACGGACGCCGAGGCCCTGGTGAATGCCGTCAAGGAAAATCCCAAGAAATATCTCAGCATCAAGCTGCACATCTTCTAAAAGTTTTGTGCCCGCCGGCGAAGTTTCTAGAAGCTATCAAGCTATTTCTTGGGCGGACTCGGGAAGGGCACGGCTTCGAGCCGTGCCGCTTAAAGCCACGAATGACGCTGGCTTCAGCCGCTGAGGTTCCGCTCGCGTTGAGTCGGCCGGGATTTATGTGCGCGTCTCTAGTGCTCGCCGATCCCGAAGACTGCTCCCAGCATTAAGATCACCAGCACTCCCAGCGAAATCCAGCCGTACTTCATATCTTTCTCGTGGAAGAAAAGAAAGCAAGCCACTAGCACCCGAACCACGGGCGTGGCCAGCATCAGCAACACGCCGGCGCGCTCAATGCCGAGGGGAATCGGGCCGGGCACGAAGAGGCCGGTGATCAGGCCGGCCAGCATGACGAAGAAGCAACTGAACGCGCCGATGCGCAATACCAAGGCGACGACACGATCGAAGGCGGGCTCGCGCAGCTCGCTCATGCCCCGCCTCCTCCATGCAAGTGCTCGAACACATGCACAATCAGGTGGCCGGCCAGATACACCATGATGGCCGCCAGCAGATAGACGACATAACGCGTGCGAATACGCGGAGCCGCGCGCGCCCCGAGCAGCGATCCCAAGAAAACTCCGACGGCCAGCGGCGCGGCCACCTCCACCAGAATATCGCCGCGGCGGTAATAAACAATGGCGCTGGCTGCGGCGGTCACGCCAACCATAAAGTTGGAAGTGGCTGTGGCGACCATCAGCGGCACTCCCATGAAAATGTACATCACCGGAACCTTGATGGGGCCGCCGCCAATGCCCAGCAATCCGGAAAGCGCGCCGGCCACCAGCGACGCAGCCATCCCCAAGGGGTAACGTTTGGGTTCATAGGGTGGAATCACGACGGCACCGTTGCTTACGGCCGGCCCGGAGGATGATTCGGAAGACGATTCATCTCCTGTCTTCACTTTTCCGCCGCGCGTTAGGATCGTGATCGAGCTGTAGAGCAGAAATCCTGCGAACACTCCTTCGAGAAGGCTGCGGTTGAAATAGCCGACGAGATACGCGGTGACTGCGGCGCCCAACGCTGTGGCCAGTTCGAGCGTCATGCCCAGGCGAATGTCGGTAGTATGGCGTTGCAGATGAACCGAGGAACTCGCTGCGGACGTGGTGATCACCGCCACCAGGCTGGTTCCAATCGCCTCGCGAATCGGGATGCCGAAATGCAGCGCAAGAATGGGAGCCAGCACCACACCGCCGCCGATCCCGGTGATCGCGCCCAGCATCCCCGCAAAAAAACCAAGGACAACCAGAAGAACAGTTACCACGTGGCGCAGAACCTCCGGCTGGCGGCGCCGGTTTGGGTAGGGCACGAGTTCACTCGTGCCGTTAGGCCGGTGAGATCTCCGCGCTTTAGCGCCTGAGGTCTGCTTGCGTCCAACCGCCTGGGATTGACGAGATAGATATAACCTCGACTACCATCTACTGGAACAAAGGCATTTTCTGAAGGCATATCTTGCCGCATGAGCCGCTCAGGATACCACCCGCGGCGTGCTGGTCGACTCCGCCTGTTCGTGGGCGTGATAGCTGGAGCGCACCATCGGCCCCGATTCCACGTGACGGAATCCGAAGCGCAGGGCTTCGTTTTTCAAATATTGGAATTCTTCCGGCGCATAGAAGCGCGCGATGGGCAGGTGATCTTTCGACGGCCGCAGATACTGTCCGACAGTAAGAATGTCAACGCCGCGGCTCCCGAGATCGCGAAACACTTCCACCAGCTCCTCCGACGACTCGCCCAGCCCGACCATGACGCCACTCTTGGTGACCATGCCAGCAGAAAACTTCTTGGCGTTCGCCAGGAGGGCGAGAGTACGCTCGTAGCGCGCGCCCGAACGCACGGCACGGTATAGACGCGGAACGGTCTCCGTGTTGTGGTTGAGCACATCGGGGTTGGCATCGACAACAATTTTCAGAGCTTCATCGAGCCCCTGAAAATCGGGGATCAGCACCTCGATGCGGCAATCGGGCGTGAGCTCGCGAATCTCGCGGATGGTTTCGGCGAAAATCTTTGGCGCCGCCGATGTTGTCGTCGTCGCGATTCACGCTGGTCACGACTGCGTGTTTCAAGCCGAGGGTGGCCACAGCTTCGGCGACGCGGCGCGGTTCGTCCCAGTCAATGGGCTCGGGCCTTCCCTTGGGCACGGCGCAGAATCCGCAACGCCGCGTGCAGATATCTCCCAGCAACATGAACGTCGCGGTCTTGTGGTTCCAGCATTCGCCAATGTTCGGGCACTGCGCCGACTCGCATACCGTGTGCAGGCCGAGTCCGCGTGCGAGCTTCTTCAAGTTATGGAAGTTGTCGCCAGAGGGAGCCTTCGCACGCAGCCACGTAGGCTTGGGCACGCGCTGCGGCGGTGCCAGCTCGATCTGGATCAGTTGGGAAATGCCAGCCATTGGTTTGATTTTATCAGGTGAGGCCTTGGCGACGCGCGGCAGCGCCTCGGCGGGCGAGGTCCGGTTCCGGATCGCCGACCATCCACCTGCCATTGTTTTGTGATCACAACGGAAAGTTTTCCTGGCGGAAGCGTCAGTGGTTGTTTGCTCGCACTTCGTCGACCACCTGTCGGACTGCGATCACGATCGAGTCCGGCGATTGCGTCATGCCGTGGTCCGCATCCACGATTACTTGCCGACCACGCGTAGACAAGCGCAAGAGGCTCGCCTGCAATTGATGAACGCGGATCTCGTGATACGCCGCTGCTTCCTTTTCGAAGCCGGGAGGGGCCCAATACCTTCCAGCGCTCAGCACGACGAGCGGGCGATCACCTAAGCCGCCTGCGTTCCTTACCGCGCTGTCGATATCGGGGTTCGTGCCGGTTCTCGGAACGATTCTGCCATCGTTGGTTGCTGCGCAAGCCTGCTCGGCATCCGTCTTAAATGCTTTCGGTTGCGCCTCGAGCTTCGCCAGTGTGTCGCTTTGCTCCGGGGTGAAATCGGGCGAAGGAGGGCGCCGTTCTCGGCTCGCCACGAATCGAATGATGCCAAGTCGCGTCATTGCGGGTAGAGCCATGCAAATCAGGTGTCTCGTACTGCCCGACAAGCGGTTGATCGGCGCTACCATGAAGTCGGGATCACGTTGGTCTGGAGTCGCGGAATCAACTAACACCAAACCTGCCACGTCCGTGGGGTAGCGCGCCGCGTAGATCCGAACGTATTCGCCTCCTACCGAACCACCAGCCATCACGTAGGGTGGCAGAACTCCCGCGCGCCGAAGCGCTTCGTGCAGATCACTCACAATGCTGGCGCTTGTTCGCGGCGACGATGGCGGATCGCTCCAACCTACACCCGCGCGGTCGTACCAGCAGGTGCGAGTGAAGACTGCCATTTTGGACTGTAGCGATAGTTGTTCATAACCGGGCGAATTGCCTCCAGGTTCAAGAATCACGGTCGGGGTGCCCTGACCCGAGCAGTAGAGGTTCAGTGTGCGTCCACCGATATCAACCGCCTGTCCAACTCGTGGAGGCAGTTGACGCGCATCCTTGGCTCGCCCAACCTGTTCATATGCAAAGCCCCACAGAATCGCCACCACCATCAAAGTCAGAAGTACACACAAGATTCTCCAAACCCACTTTCTCATGTGCTCGACCTCCTCATAAGAAGTGACCGAATCACAATTCGGCGCAAGGGTCCACACCGCTTCCCAGTGCACTACAAATTCATTCCAAGACCTTCTGAGTTACGGCCGCATTGGCCAGTTGAACAAAAAGCTTCCGAATCCGATAACGACCGGCACCGCCCCAGCGATACCCCCGAGTATCCATTTCCACATTCCCGACCGCAGGAGCCACTGTCGCAGCAGCGAGATGGCGGCGTCATACAGGAGCGGCGCCGCGCCTGATGCGTCGCTGGATTCGTCGAATATCCAAAGCAGTTCTGCCTCGAACCGCAGGCGAAAGGTGGGTGGATGCAAAAGAATAAGCCAACGATAGAAGGTGCGGTTCATCATGCCTTCTCCGGACGGATTTTGAGATGTAGTCTGGCTTGGCGGACCAGGCCTTCGAGTCGCGCGATTTCCGTAGCCAAAAGTCCCCGGCCAAAACGCGACAGGCGGTAATAGCGGCGCCTCGGATCATCGCCGGCAGTGCGTGCAGCGCGCTCTTCCACAATGCCTTGATCGAGCAGTTTTTGCAGATTGTCGTACAACGTGCCGGGACCTAGTTTGTAGCGGCCGTCCGACTGGCGGGCCACCTCCCGCATAATCCCGCATCCGTGACGATCTTCACTGGTGAGCGCGAGCAAAATATGCAGCGTGGCAGGCGAGAGAGGCAGGAACTGATTAAAATCTTCCTTCATAGTCGGAATCCGTTATATCGGAATCCGACTATTTGGTCAAGCCCATATTTTGCTGAACACTTGATTCGTTACCCCACTTCGACCAGGCCATATGTGTTCTGCCAGCGGGTGCGCATGTGAACCAGTGCACGGCTGACTTCCACTTCTGAAATCTCCGCGCTTGGTCCTGCGACCACCACGGCAGCCTCGCGCTTGGCAGCTTCCAGCAACTCTCGGTCGCGAATTAAATTCGCTACGCGGAAACTCGGCATGCCTGCCTGCCGCGTCCCGAAAAATTCTCCCGGCCCGCGTAGTTCGAGATCCAGTTCGGCGATCTGGAAACCGTCGTTGGTCTTAACCATGGCATTGAGACGGCGCTCGCCTTCTTCAGTTACTTTGCCGCCGGTCATCAAGACACAATAGGATTTCGCGGCTCCGCGTCCGATGCGGCCGCGCAGCTGGTGAAGTTGTGCCAGGCCGAAGCGCTCCGCGTGCTCGATGACCATGACCGTTGCGTTCGGTACGTCCACCCCGACTTCGATCACCGTGGTCGCGACAAGAATCTGCAGCTCGCCTTTCTGGAACATGCGCATGACTTGGTCTTTCAATTCCGGGTCGAGGCGCCCGTGCAGCAGCCCGACTTTCAAGTCGGCGAAGACGCGGCCGCTCAGTTCGCGGTACATCTCGATGGCGGCCTTGAGTTCGGTTTCTTCGTTTTCCTCGATGACCGGATAGACCACGTAAGCCTGATGCCCAGCGGCGATCTGCTTGCGCACAAAGTCCCAGACCTCGGGTGAGCGCTCATCGGCCACGCGGCGGGTGACGATCGGCGTGCGGCCGGGAGGAAGTTCGTCGAGCACGCTGAGATCGAGATCGCCGTAGAGAGTGAGCGCGAGCGTGCGCGGGATGGGGGTTGCAGTCATGACCAGAACGTCGGGCTCAGGAGCCGCGCCCTGTAGTGTAGGAACGGCCGCGCTTCGCACTGGCCGGACAGCCGAGGCGGCTGTCTCTACGTTAGTAATCTCGCCGCTATCGGATGGTTTCTTCATCAGCTTCAGCCTTTGCAGCACGCCGAAGCGATGCTGCTCGTCGACGATCACGAGGCCGAGCTTAGCGAACTCCACTTTCTCTTCGAGCAGCGCATGCGTGCCGATCACGAGCTGCGCGTTGCCCTGCGCGATGTGCCGCCTCACCTCGCGCTTGCGGTCCGATTCGAGCGAGCCTGTAAGCAGAACAATGCGGTAGCCGGCACTCTCGAGAATTCTGCGCGCGGAAAAATAATGCTGCTGCGCCAGAATTTCGGTGGGCACCATGAGCGCCACCTGGCATCCGTTCTCGATCGCGATGATCGCCGCTTCGAAGCCAACAATCGTCTTGCCCGATCCCACATCGCCCTGCAGCAAACGCCGCATGGGATAAGGCTTCTCCATGTCCGACGCAATTTCCTTAAGCACGCGTTTCTGCGCCGCCGTGGGATGAAACGGCAGAATCTTCTTGATCGCCGCGCGAACCGGCTCGTCGAGGCGAAAAGCAATTCCGGTTTGCGCTTTCTGCTGGCGGCGTTTCAGTTCCAGCCCCAGCTCCACAAAAAACAGTTCGTCGAAAATCATGCGGACGTGCGCCGGGGTGCGCGCCGACTGCAAGTCCTGCAGGCTCTCGCCCGCATCCGGCCAATGCACCTTCCAGAACGCCTCGCGCGGCGAAACCAGCGCCAGGCGTTTACGAACGATCGCAGGAATCGGTTCGGGCAAATCGGGATTCAGATTTTCGAGTGCGGTCCGAAGCACACGTCGAAACCAGCGTGGCGTAAGTCGCGCTTGACCAACCGATTCGTAAATCGGGACGATGCGGCCAATCTCGAGCGATTCCGCGGCCTGCTTCTTAGCGCCGGTGCTTGGCCCCGTGCTTGGCCTAGCCTGCTCCCCAGCGTCGCCCGGGCGGAGGAGGGCGTCCGCCCCTCCCTCGACCTCCGCGGTATCGTCAAGAATCTCAAACTGCGGTTGAATAATCTGCAATTCGCCGCCCCGCTCGTCCTGCTCGACTTTCCCGTATAACGCGATCATCTGCCCCGGCTTGAACTTATCCTGCAGGTAGGTCCCGTGAAACCACAGGCAGCGCAGTCGGGTGCGACCCTGCCCGACGGTGAGCTGGAAAATCGGCATCTTCCGGGTACGAAACAATCCGGAGTTGCGCACCTCGCCGATCACCGTAGCCATTTCCCCGGCCCGCAGCTCGGCAATCCCGCGCGGGTTCAGCCGGTCTTCATAACGAAACGGCAGATAATGGAGAAGATCGTCGACGGTAGAAATGCCCTTGGTCGCGAGAACGTCGGCAATGCGCGGACCAATCCCCTTGACGTATTTCACCGGTGTGGAAAGCTCAAGCATGCGCGGGGGTTCCTCAAGGATGTTAGCAGGACAACGAATGCCAGCGGGGCAGGACTCCACCGCTACGCCCATGATTGGGGGCGACTTATCAAATTCGCCGCCGTAAACCCCTTCGTTTTCGACCACCTAAGTTACATGCCCATGTGATGTGAATCACCGAACTTTGCCCCTCTAGCCTTCAATATTGTTGTGGATGCCTTCAGGGTTTCGAAAGGAGGGGGCGTGAGTTTGCGGAAAAGGACGCAACGCGAGAGAGATGCGGCAGAAAGATTGGGTGTTGTCTTTTTAGTGTTGCTTTTTGCAACCTGTCTCTTTTCAGTCTCCACACCGCTTCCCACCTGGGCTCGGTCCCAAGCGAAACCAGCTCACTCGCAGTTGCCCCAGCCGCTCAAGCAGGATGAAAACTGCCTCGCCTGCCACGGCCAGCCAGGCATGACCTCAGGCAGCGGCAAGAGCATCTCGATTGACCCCGCAAAGCACGCGGCCAGTGTTCACGGAATTTTAGGCTGCACCGATTGCCACACTGCCATCAAGGACTATCCCCACCCCGCCAAAGTGGCGCGAGTTCAATGCTCCACTTGCCACACCGACGAGGCTTCCCACGTGCCCGCCAGTGTCCACGGGGCGCTCGGCGACGCCGCCTGCCAATCCTGCCACGGCGATCATCATGAGGTAGCGGCGGCAGCTCAGCTCGCTCCGGCCAAATGCGCGCAGTGCCATGCCGATGAAGTAAAGGAATTCCGCCAAAGCATCCATGGAAAAGCTGCCGCGGCCGGCGACCCGGACGCTCCAACCTGCTTCTCCTGCCACGGGCCCGTGCATCAGATTCAGCCCTCGGGCGATGCGGCCTCCGGTGTAGCCAAGAAAAATCTGCCGGAAACTTGCGCCGCCTGTCACAGCAACCCGCAGTTTCTGGCGCGGCACAAAATTCCATTCGCGCATCCGGTGGAACTTTACCGGCAAAGCGTCCACGGACGAGCCATCGTCGACGGAGACGGCGCCGCCGCCACTTGCTCCGATTGTCACGGCAGCCACGGAATTCTTCCCGCGCAAGATGCGCGTTCCAAGGTCAACCACTTCAACATCCCGGCAACCTGCGGCCAGTGCCACGCCGACATCGCCAAAACATATCTCGAAAGCGTCCACGGACAAGCCACAAAAAATGGCGTGTCCGGCGCCCCGGTCTGCGTCGACTGTCACGGCGAGCATCTGATCCTGGCGCCGAAAGAGGCGGGATCGCTGGTGAACGCATCGCGCGTCTCGATGGCCACTTGCGGCCGCTGCCACAGCGATGAACGCCTGGCCCTGCGCTACAATCTGCCCGCCGACCGCGTTCCATCCTTCGCCGACAGTTATCACGGCCTCGCCATGCGCGGCGGGTCCCAGAGTGTGGCCAACTGTGCGTCCTGCCACGGCGTGCACAACATTTTTCGTTCGAGCGACGCGCGTTCCACGGTGAACGCCGCCAACCTTTCTAAAACCTGCGGCAATTGTCACGCCGGTGCGGGCAATCACTTCGTCATCGGCCCGGTGCACGTCGGCACTTCGACCGGCGCTGCGCATCCCGTCGTCAAGTGGATCCGCTGGACCTACCTGGTGCTGATTCCGCTGACCCTGGGCTTTATGATCGTCCACAACCTGCTGGACTTTTTCGCCAAGCTCATCCGCCGTCAGCCGCGGCACGAAACCGGCGCGCAAGTCTCGCGCATGAATCGCAATTTCCGCATCGCCCACTGGGGCGTCATCCTCAGTTTCCCAACTCTGGTTTTCACCGGGTTCGCGCTGAAGTATCCCGAGGCCTGGTGGGCGCGTCCGCTGCTGCTCTGGGAGGGTCATTTCGCATTTCGCGGAGCGGTGCATCGCGCTGCCGCGGTTCTGCTGATCGCATCCACTGTCTACCATGTGATTCATCTCACGGTAGTCCGGCGCGATCGCCTGTTCCTGAAAGCCATGCTGCCGCAATTCAAAGATGCGACGGACCTGCTGCAAGTACTCGCCTACAACCTCGGCCTCTCTAAAGTTGAACCGCACTTCGCAAAATTCAACTACGCCGAGAAAGTCGAATACTGGGCCTTCCTGTGGGGCACGGCAGTAATGACGGTCTCCGGCCTTCTGCTCTGGTTCAACAATCTCACCTTGCGCTATTTCCCCAAGTGGATATCGGACGCCGCCACCGCCATTCACTATTACGAGGCCCTGCTCGCAACCTTCTCCATCCTGCTCTGGCATTTCTACATGGTGATCTTCGACCCGCTGGTCTACCCCATGGATACCGCCTGGCTGAATGGAAAAGTCCCCGCCGATCACTACCGCCATTCCCGCCCCGAATATTACCGCGCCCTGGAGCGCGCCCACCTCGTCGAGCGGCCCGCGGAGTCTGCCGTTGACGGCCCGGACCAGGATCCTGCCGCCGTCCCAAACGATGACCCCAGCGATGCCTAGAATTCATCGGATCAATGGGTTCGGGAAGGGCACAGCTTCCAGACGTTGTGGAAAAACTCAGATCGACGCTGGTTTGGGAGGGGCACGAGTTTTAGAAGTTGCGGAAAAACTCACGAATGTGTGCAGTACTGTGGAAGAGCGGCGCTTCAGCGCCGCGTAAAGCCCCCAAAACTCAGCCCGGGCTTCAGCCCCTGTGGTTGTATTTTGTGTCTACAGCGAGTTTTCCCGCACCCTCTTTCCGGATAGCCTTTAGAAGTCGATAAATAAGGGCCAAATGTTAAGCTTCCGGCCCAGGGATACAAAGAGTGCCTGCACAAACCGTAGTGAGCTCGGCAACACGGAGAGACGAGCGCGAGATGCGCGATGCGCGTTTCGCCATGCATCTCTCGCTGGCTCTGGGTTTGGCAATGTTGATCGGGAAGACTACCGTCTATTTCGTCACGCACTCGGCTGCCATTTTCTCCGACGCTGCCGAGTCGGTCGTCCATGTCATCGCCGTCGGGTTTGCCACCTTTAGTCTTCGCCTCAGCACACGCTCGGCTTCCCCTCAATTCCTCTACGGTTACGAGCGGATCACGTTCTTCTCCGCGGGCTTTGAAGGAGCCATGATTGTCGTGGCCGCGTTCGTCATTCTCTTTGAGTCGGTCCAGAAGTGGATCGCCGGGCTGCACCTGGAGCACCTGGGAACAGGCGCTTTGTTAATCCTGATTGCTGGTCTGGCCAATGCCGGTCTCGGCTACTATCTCGTGCGGACGGGCCGGCGGACAAATTCCCTTATCCTCGAAGCCGACGGCAAACACGTTTTGACCGACAGCTGGACCAGCTTTGGTGTCGTCGGAGGATTAGGGCTGGTGCTGCTGACGCACTGGAAACCGTTCGACCCGCTGGTGGCCATTGCCGTGGCCGTAAATATCCTTTGGTCCGGAGGACGCCTGGTCTGGCACTCGGCAGTCGGACTGATGGATTATTCTGACCCGGAAGCCGGCCGGAAAATCCGCGACAAGCTGGATGCCCTTTGCTCGGAGCTGAGCATTCAATACCACGGCGTGCGCTTCCGAACCACCGGATACCGCCAGATCATCGAAGTACACTTATTGTTCCCGCGCCTGACATCGGTCAGCGAAGCCCACCGCCTCGCGACCATCCTGGAGGAGCGCCTGCCGGCCGATCTTGGCATGCCCGCCGAGGTCATCACTCACCTGGAGTGCCTGGAAGACCACGCCGATGTTCACCACGAGCAACACTACACCGGAAAACCGGAATAGCCTCCGCGCGGTCCTGGGAAAGCCGATAAAGAGCTGTTCCCTCTGCGCCCGCCACTCCTACGCCGGAATCAATGATTCCAGAGCCACACGATTCGGAATCACCAACGTAGATCCACTCTGCTGAATCAGCCGTTGCTTCTTGAAGCCCGCAAATAGCCGGCTCACCGTTTCCCGCGACGTCCCAATCATCTGCCCGATTTCTTCATGAGTCAGCGCCAGCTTCATCTGGCTGGGATTTTTCGCTTCCGCATTCTGATCGAGCCACCCCATCAGCAGCCGGGCAAACTTCTCACTAGCTGAATCCGAAAGAATCAGATCCCGGATTTCGCGGCAAGTGGCCGAATAATCCAGGCTGATGTGCTGCGTCACCCACAGCGCAAGCTCGCCGTGAGCGCGCATCAGCCGCAGCAAATCCGTGTGCCGAATAAAGCTGATCTCGCTGGGTTCCTGCGTCTCCGCCGTAGCCTCATACTCGCGTCCCGATACCACCGCGGCCACTCCCATCGGCCACCCCGCCTCGACGATTCTCAGAATCAGAGTCCTGCCATCGCTGCCACAAATGGAGAGCTTCACCCGTCCTCGCCGCACGATAAACACTCCCCGCGCAGCTTGCCCTTCGGCGAACAAAACCGCGCCCGTGGGATAGGTAGTAGTAATCGCCTCGTTCTCCACAGCCTCCGCCACGGCTGGCGAAAGATCGCAAAAAGTCTTGTCGGCTGTTTTGTCGGCTGGAATCGCAGCTTTATGAGCGTTGTTTACGATATGAGTAGCCATGAGTGCCTCCGCCTTCAGCCTTACTTTGGCAAGCCCCTAGCCATTCTTCGCGGGGCCCCCCAAAACTTTCTCTAAAGCACCTAACAACAACAAAACACAACACTTAGCTCGGTATCGTTAAATTCGGCAACATTTGCTTCTTTCCCCCGGGAAGCACCCAACTGCGTGCTTTCCCCCACCTATGTGTGATCCCCATCACCATTTCGATGGTTACAGGGCACTCACCCTCGGCAGACATGAAGTTGATATTTCTCGAGGTCGTGCGAGACACTTGCCCGGGTGCCGGGTGCCCCATTTCTCGCGCGTTTTTTGCGCGAGAAGTGGGGATTTTGACTTGAACTGCGAGAAATGGGGAGTTTGACCTGAAGTGCGAGGAATCGGGATTTCGACCTTGAAGCCAGTTAAGTTACCGCCCCCCATTCATCCCATCGTCGTATGAATCGTATTCAACAACGCGGTCCTGCTAAATGGTTTTTCCAGCAGAGTCACTCCCGCCTTCAATACGTCGCGATTCGCCATCAGTTCCCCGGTGTAGCCCGACATATAGACAACTTTCAAATTCGGGCGGGATGCACTCAGGCGCTCCACTAATTCCGGACCGCTCATGCGTCTCATCACCACATCGGTCAGCAACAGATCGATCGGCTCGGGATGCGACTCCATCCACTCCAGCGCGGACTTCCCGTCATCCGCCTCCACCACGGCAAAGCCGTTCTCCTCAAGGAGCTTTCGCGTCAGGCCGCGCATGATGTCGTCGTCTTCGACCAATAAGATCGTCGCCCCTTTTCGTTTCAGGCTCACCGTCTCGGCCTCCGGCCGGGATGCGATCCCGATCTTGTGCTCCGCGCTGGGGAAATAAATCTTGAACGTTGTCCCGTGGCCCGGCTCACTGTAGACGAGGATGCGCCCGCCACTCTGCTTGACGATCCCATACACCGTGGCCAGGCCCAGACCAGTTCCTTTGCCCGCCTCTTTGGTGGTAAAGAAGGGCTCGAAGATACGCGAGACGGTTGCCTCGTCCATGCCGCTGCCGGTATCGCTCACTGCCAGCAGCACATACCTTCCCGCCGCCATTTCTTGTTGCTGCTCGGCGAAGCCCTCGTCAAACCTCACTGCTCCTGTCTCGAGAATAAACTTTCCGCCGCGCGGCATGGCATCCCGCGCGTTCACCGCCAGATTCACCACGATCTGGTCCAGCTGACCGGGGTCTATCTCCACCACGGCCGTCGCCGACCTGGGCACAATTAGAATCTCGATGTCCTCCCCCAGCAGCGGCCGCAGCAGCTTGCTGATCTCCCGCAACCGCTCGTTCAAGTCAAGGATGCGAGGCTGCACCGCCGACGTCCGGCTAAAGGCCATCATCTGTTTGGTTAGTGACCGGCCACGGTCGATCGCTTTCTTGATGTTTTCCACGTACACCGAGGGTTCGGAGGCGGGATCAATGCGGTCGCGAAGAAATTCGCTGCAGGCGTTGATAATCCCCAGGATGTTGTTAAAGTCGTGCGCCACTCCTCCCGCCAGCCGCCCGATCGCTTCCATCTTCTGCGACTGGCGAAGCTGGCCCTCGGTCCGTTTCTGCGCGGTGATGTCGCGCGCAATCGCCGACGCTCCCACAATCTCCCCCGCCGCATTGCGCAACGGAGAGACCGAAATCGAGACGCTCAAGCGCCGCCCGTCTTTGGTCACCCGCACCGACTCATAATGTTCGGTGCTTTCCCCGCGCGCAATTTTCTGCAGAATCTCGGAAATCTCGTCCGGGCGGTCGCCGGGCGTCAGCAGCGATATATGCTTTCCCACGACCTCTTCGGGCGAGTACCCATAGATGTGCTCCGCTCCCTTGTTCCAGCTGGTGATCGTGCCGTTCAAGTCCTTACTGAGGATCGCGTCCTCGGACGAATCGATAATCGAGGCCAGCTTCGAGCGGTATTCTCCCAGCTGTTCGGCAGTTCTCCGGTGCAGTTCTTCATTCGCCCGCCGCAGCTCTTCCGCAATTCTCTTGCGGTCGCTGATGTCGCGGATCGCGCTTAGCACTAGCATCCCCTTCTCGGTCGAGACCGGACTCAGACTGATCTCCACCGGAAACTCCGACCCATTCCGCCGTCTGCCGTAAAGATCCAGCTCCGCTCCCATGCGCCGCGTCTTCGGCGTCTCCGCGAACTTCTCGCGATGCTGATGGTGCTGGCTCCGGTAGGCCTCGGGCACCAGCATCTCCACTTTCTGCCCAATCAGTTCGTCGCTTTCATAACCAAACAAGTCCTGCGCCTGGGAATTGGCCAGAACAATCGTTCCGTCGCGATCGACCGCGACCACGGCATCCGGAAGCGCCTCTAGCAGTTCCGTGGAAAGAAGAACCTTGGCCATAGTTTTAGCCGAGGGTGAAGACGAAGACGCGGGCTCAGATTGATCAGAGGGACGATGCAACGCACAACTCCGCAGTGTAAGAACCGCCCGTCAAATCTAATGCGGGAGCCCGCGGCCTGTAAAGGTGAGCGGGGAATGGGTGTACACTCAAAGCGATCTCATAAGTTGAGTTTGGAAGGCCACAGTTTCCAGAAATTGTGGAAACATTCACGAATGCGTGCAGCACCGTGCGTGCAGCGCCTGCGTAGATTATCGTGCGTGCAATGCCTGCGTGGATAACCGTGCGTGCAGCACCGTGGAAGAGCGGCGCTTCAGCGCCGCGTAAAGTCCCCCAATCAGCGCGGGCTTCAGCCCCTGTGGCTTTGGCTTCCGCAAACGAAATGGAGTTTGAAATGAAAGGCAATCCCAAAGTAATCAAAGAATTAAACGACGCTTTGCGCGAAGAACTCACCGCGATCAACCAATATTTCCTGCATGCGGAAATGTGCGAGAACTGGGGCTACAAAAAACTCTCCGACTACATCAAGAAGCAATCCATCGATGAAATGAAGCACGCCGAAGTGCTCATCGAGCGGGTCCTGTTTCTCGACGGAACCCCTTCCATGGAGCCTCTAAAGCTCACCGTCGGCACAACCGTGCGCAACATGATCGAGAACGATCTGGCCCTGGAGCTGAGTGCGGTCAAGCAGTACAACGCCGCCGTGCAAATCGCCACGCAGGAAAAAGACAACGGCAGCCGCGACCTGCTGGTCCAGCTGCTCAAAGACGAAGAAGATCATGTCGACTGGCTCGAAGCCCAACTCCACCAGATCAAAGAAGTCGGCTACGAGCGCTACCTCTCGATGCAGTCGTAGTGGCCTGTAGAAGGCGTAGGCTGGAAGTTGCGCTTCGGGCGAGCGTTCTCGGTACCATCCGACGGACGAAGCTCCGGATTGCTCTTATCCGACCGGATCAATCGAGCCAGCTTCACGGCAAGCTTTTTCCGTCCATTTCGTCCATGATTTTTTTTACTTCGTTCAGCTCCGCCAGTTTGCGGCGCCGGAGCCACACCGCCCCGTACCAGAGCACCGGGTATTGCATGAGCGTGCAGACCACCAGCAACGCCACCCACTGGTTCGGATGAGCCTTCACGTCCTGCCCGATGGTTGCCCAATTCGCAGCGGTAAGCACCGCACAAAAAATAATCCAGCCGAGTGACAGATACATGGAAATCCGAAGAAGCCGGATTCGAGCCGCCACTCTTTTGTGCCAAAGTTCTACGTAGGCGCGGGTTGACTGTGTCTGAGGACGCCACGTTCCGCGCGAAAACCATATCCGATATGCGACCGCCACGAGGACTAAGACGATGATGCCGGTCGACTGGCCTGGTCGCGTCCAGGTCGGTCGATGCCGCATGAATACGGCGAAAGTCAAAAGCCCGAGGAACGCGATTACGGACAGGAGATTGCCCAGCACGAAGCGCCTTTCCTGGCGTTTGATCCTCTCCTGGACCTTGCGCTGGAATTCGGCTGGCGGCTCGGCCACGCTGCTCCATTGGTCGCGCCAGGTATCAAGTTCGCGGTCATTAGTATGAGACATGTTCTCTCCAGTTACGGTCTTTCTCCCAACCAATCCTTCAGGGCTTTTCTGATCCGGGTCAGGCGCACGGCCACATTGTTTTCCGTAATGCCCATCACTTCCGCAATTTCCGCGTGCGACAAGCCTTCGAGAGCGAGCACGATCATCTGCCGGTGAGTTACTGGCAGAGACTGAATTGCCGACATAAGCCGCGCCCGCTGATCGGTTCGCGCCACTTGCTCCTCCGGATGGGGACGTGGATCAACCGGCTGGTCGGCCTCTTCGAGATCTTCGATCGGCAGCGGCTGATGAGGCGACCGTCGCCTGCCGACATGGGTAAGTCCGCGATTGTGAGCGATGCGGTACACGAACGTCCTCTCCGAGCAGTCGCCGCGAAAATGAGCCAATGCTTGCCAGATTGCCAGGGCGATCTCCTGTACCAGTTCTTCCCTGACGCTGGCCACCGCCTCATAACTGAACGCCAGACGCGAGATGGCCGCCCCGTAGTCAGTGAGAATGTGAGCGAACTGCGCTTCCAAAGCTTGGCGGTGTTCGCTCACGATTGTGACCTGGCCAGCGAATCGATCTGTGACTGAATCGGCATAGTTCATTCGAGCACCACGTGAAAGCAAAGCGTACGAAGATCCTCGAGACAGCTATGGCTTCACGAGAGCGGCGCCCGGCGTCGACTGCGGCTCCTGGACCTGATATCGAGTCTCGCGATGATAACGGCTGAAAACCATAGCTACCACCAGTAATGCCAGCGGCGTTAGGAAACTGGCCTCAGGGCCAACTATCCCGCCGGTAAGCCACTGCGGCCCGCTTAAGGTGGAATTGAGCAAACTGTGATAGGGCACGATGCCGCTGTCAGGAACGCCGTAGAACATTTGTCCCCAGTCGTAGCCTAAATGAAAGCCGACGGCACACCAGAGATTCCCGGTCCGCCGCAGGAAAAAGCAGAGGAGAAGCCCGAACAACACAACCGTGGCTGAGCCTCTCGCAGTTTCATTCGGATTGAAGAAGTGGCCCAAGCCGAACAAGGCGGACAGCACGAACGCTGCGGGCCAGAAGCCGATTCCGGAAGCCAGCGTGTACTGGATGTAGCCGCGAAACAGGAATTCTTCAACCAGCCCGGCGAGGAGGAATGCGATGCCCCACCCGAAAAGCGAAGAAAGAATTGCTGTCCCGTGAAGGGCGATGCCGATAATACGGAAGCCGTGGAGCAGGAAGATCGTCAGCAGGGTGCCGCTGATGGCCAAAAAACCGGAGAAGGAACCGATCCAGAAATCCTTCCGCAGGGCCTTCCGCAGGGGCAGACCATATTCGCTGAATTTGCGATGCTCAAGTTTGCTCATGATCACGGCAGCGCCGCAGAGGAACAGCAAAGTGACCGCTTCTGACTCGCCCATAATGAGCGGCGTGATTGTAATGTGGCTTTGGTTTCTGTAGTTCTGCCGAAAGCCTTGAGGGCCACCAGTTCTGATGAGAACTAGGCTTCCGACTACAACGGCCAACAGGGCGAGGAATATGACTAGCCGCCAGCCCGCCCGTACTCCGTTGGGTCCGACAAAAATTTGTTTCAATGTAAGACGAGAACTTGGGTGGAAAGCGTCAGTCGATAATACGGGCAAGTTATCGGCGGCTTTGAGTCGATTTGCAATGGTCATTTTTTCGCTCCTGGATCAAGAATGGTTCGGCCGTCCAAGAACTCGAAGTCGCCAGAGCTGGAATCCGACTGTCGGATTGCGCTCGGATTTGCGCTTCGTGTTGTCAGCCGTTCCTATACAGGTAGTCTCGATTCGGCGGAAAACCTTACAAATCGGACCTGCCACTCAATGGGCAGTCACGGAAGTAATCGCTTTCCGGGCGATGGGTGGATGACGGGCAAGCCGGAAGTAATCATTGGGTTAGCGTTTATGGGTCGCAGCCGCGTCGCCGGGACGAACCATGACACACGGAGGAAACTTATGATCGCAGCATTTTTTCGGCCCGGGTCTCGAGTCGCAAATCTGCTCACCCTGATCGTTGTGATGATTGTTTGGGGGGCGGCGTTCTCGCAACGCCGCCGTTCGCGAGTCACATGTGATTGAACGCACCGCGCAGGCATTCGTCCATCACTGCATCAACAAAACCGGTCGTGCTAAATTTTCGTCGGCCCGAGCTCCCGGCATTCGGAAAACACTGATGCCTCATTCCACCGAGGGCCCCCGCCTGAAATCCGTTGTTATCCTCACTAAAAGAAAAGGAGCGCTCCCATGTTTGCACGTATTCTCGATTGCGAAGTGAAAATGGAAAAGAAAGAAGAGTTCGTGCAGGTCATCAAGAACGAGGTCCTGCCCATCCTCAAGAAGCAAACTGGCTTTCTGGAGATTCTCCCCTTTTTCCCCGAGAAAATGAAAGAAGAGAAAGTCGTCACAGTTACCCTTTGGACGACCAGGGCCGATGCCGAGCGCTATGAGAGAGAGTTCTATCCCAAAGTGCTGCAAATCGTGAAGCCGTTCCTGAGCACACCGGTCAAAGTGAATTATTACAAACTGGAGACCACACTCTGCGAGCACTTCGTCGAGACGCTGGTGGCCTGAGACGACGAGCATCAACGGCCCGCTGAGACGACGGGCCGCTGAGAACGGCCGCTGAAACAACGGCCGCTGAATCGAACCCCCGGGGCCCCTGCCCCGGGGGTTTCGCAATTCTGCAGGGTGATTGTGCCGTTAACTCCGCTTCCACCCGAAGCGGCATGTGATCCAAAGCCGATGCGCTTCACCGGGCAGTCGCAGCCCTCACTTCGTCGGCCGGGAGCACAGTACCTCATTCGCGGTTTCGAGAACTTCGCACGGGCGCGCCTTGTTGACCGCTCCGCTTGCGCCCAGCTGCCGGTACGGCCCCACTTCCCATGATCGGGGTCGATCAGACTGCATCACGATCGCCGATGGCCGCTTGGGAATTTGCTGCAAGGCCTTCAGGAATTCGTCGAGGAAAAAATCGGAAAGGTGATCGGCCACAAACACCAGATCACATTCCTGCAACTTCAGAACATCGAGCGCCGAGCGCCCGTCGGATGCAGTCTTTATGTCAAAGCCAGCATTCGCCAGGACACCGTCCATCACCCGCAAGACGCGTTCGTCGTTGTCAACGATCAATATCCTTTGCTGCCGTTGCATCTCCATAATGCTGCCTCCTGGGCTTTTGGCTAGCGGGTCAGTTCGAAGACTTTAACCACCAGGGCCGCCCTTCGACCTTGCGGGCAGGCTTTGTCACACGAAGGAAGCCCTTACCACCAAAACTGTTCGTATTTACTTCGTGTCCTTCGTGTAGATGATTTATCCCTGCATCCCCCGAAATGCCCGTTGCCTTTTTTCGCAGAACCCGTGACTCCGCGTTCAGATTCCGAGTGCACCGGACGCACCAAACGCGCGATTCGCACGTTTCAACGATTGCAGCTTTGGTTTCAGTGCTTTACGAGCAGACTGGCGAACCATTTCCGGACAAAAAACGAAAAAAACGCGTTTTTCTGCTCACCGCGCGCGTGTTTTGCCCCATTTCCTGAGAACAAAGACGCGAATTGCCGGTTCGATTCACCGTAAAGGAGCGCATGCCTTCGCGGGAACCTGCTGAAAATAAGGGAGTAAAATTGGTATGCTCAGATGGCGATTGGGCCACCGTGGTGCACCTCGGACAACAGCAAGTTCAGCGCTCCTCGAATCGACGGATAAAGGAGAGACCAATGCCAGATGAAGTCGAACAGAGCACCGGCGGATCCGGTTGGCAGGCGAAACAGGTGTATGCCATGGCGTTTGTTTGCCTTATGGCAGGCCTGGTAATCGGCTACCTTTTCCGCGGATCGCAGTCGCCTGCGCCGCCCCCGCAACCCGTTGCAAAGGTTCAGCCGCCCGCAGCCGCGACGAACACCCAGATGCCTGGCTTGGAAGAGATGAAGCAGATGGCAGACAAGAAGGCAGCGCCACTGCTCGAAAAACTGAAAAGCGATCCGAATAACGCAGATCTGCTGATCCAGGTGGGTAAGATCGAGGCGGGTACGCATCAGTTCAAGGAAGCGGCCAGCTACTACGGCAAAGCGCTGCAGGTTGATCCTAAGAACGTCGCTATCCGCACTGAGATGGCTTCGTGCATGTTCTACACCGGGGATGTGGACGGGGCAATCAGCCAGCTCCAGGTTGCGCTGCACTATAACCCCAAGGATGCCAATTCGCTGTTCAACCTCGGGATGATCAAATGGCAGGGGAAACAGGACAGCCAAGGAGCGCTGGCGGCCTGGCAGGAGTTGCTGAAGTCGAATCCGCAGTTGACCCCGGACCGCAAGGCCACAGTACAGAAACTGATGGCGGACGTTCAGGCGAAGAGCAAGGGCTAGCCCGCTGTTACCCAGGTTCGGCTAAACAGATTTGGTTGCCCAGATCCGCTTACCCCAGAACAAGAAGAGGCTCATCGGTTCTGCCGCTGCGACGTCTATCCTCGGCGCTTCCGGAAATCGTCTCAACGTTTTGGCCCGATCGGCTTGGAGCTAACCGCCGGGGTCACCGTGCCGTCAGGGTTGTGACTGTAATTGTGGCAGGTGAGCGTGCAGGTATTGGTGCCGCGATTGTAGGAAATGGGAGTGCGCGCGCTCGAAGTGCCGTTCTCGGCTACGACCTTTAAGTCGAAATTGACCATGCGTTCGCCTAAGACATTCGATGAATTTGCGGCCATGCCATGAGAAGTGTGACACACCGAGCAGGAGAATCCGGCGTTGATGTGCAGCGCGTGCTTGCTGAAGCTGGCGTTGGAAATAATGTTGTTCAGGTCATGACACTTGGCACACAAGGAGTACGGTCCGCCGGCGCCGGGGTCGAGGACGGCGGGAAGAAGATTCAGGATCGTGCTTCCCGGACCGGCCGCCGGAGGAAGGCCGGGCGCGACCTGGCTGAACTCGTACCGGCGTTCGAGAATGTGCGAGAACTGTGAACCGTGCGGTCCGTTGGGTCCGGTGCCGCCAAATTCCCGATTATCGTCGCTGTTGTGACAGTCGGTGCAAAGAATGCGCGTGCTGATCGTCCGCCCCTGAGTGCGGCCGTCGAGATTCCACATGGACTTGAGTAAGCTGGGTTGTGGCAGCCCGCTCTTACTCTCATGCATGACCGGGTGACTCGACCTGGCCGCCATTCCGAACTGCGGCAGAAGATTTAACGGGTCGCCGCCAGTGGTCGCGCGTACTGGCGCGTAGCCGTAAACGGCCAGAACCTGCTTGCCCGTACTCGTTCCGTGACAACGCAAACAAATTTCATATTGATCGACGGCAGGATTCACCTCAGTCGTGCCATCTGTCGCGCTGACTCCGAGTGTGCCGCTCTGTGAGGGACGAATTGCAGTCGACGCAAAAGAACCAGTCTGCTGCGAGGCGTGCGGGTTGTGGCAATCGACGCAGGTGGCGTGCCGATCGTTATTGAGCACCAGGCTTTCCTGCTGGCTGTGCCGGTTGCTTCCGGCGGGAAAAGGATGGCCACCCTTGGCAAACTCGGCGTACACGTTGGGGATAACTGGGGAAAGGTTCGTGCCGCCGTTGTGGCAGGTGATGCAGTTCTGGGTGGCCGCGTCCATGTTCGGAATTGCTGGAACCGGTCCTGCCAGCAACTGCGCACCGCCCGGAGCGTTGTGCGACGTGTGGCAGGATTGGCAGGCATTCTGATTCACCGTGATGTACGGTCCCACCTTGGAGTTCTTGGATAGTTTGTGGGCGGCGGTCGCGTGAATGCTCTCGCGCCAGGCAGTGAAGGGATTGTATTGGCTGCCCGTGGGATGGCTGATTCCTGTACCGGTACCCGCATTGGCAGCCGCGGTAGCGACGCTCGACGTTCGCCCGCGGAGCGCGCTGATGTCGGAGGGCTGGCTGACATGGCAGGACAGGCACAGGGCCGAGTTCGCGTTGCTTATCACCAGAAAATCCCCTTGCACCGGGTCGGTGAACTGCGCGTGTGGATTGTGACAGCTGTTGCACTGTACGTTGCCGCTAACCAAGGGAACAGCCGGGTTGCCGGTGCTGCCGCTGCATAGACTCGACAGCAGATTGTCGTTCGAGCAATTCAGCGGAAGCTTGAAATTGAAGGGATGGATACCCTGCAGAGTGCCGATGAATAAATCCTGGCTGTTCATCGCGCCGCTCATTTTTAGACCCGCGTAGGGCACGTTCGTTCCGGGGGCGACGGTGCCGTCATGACAGCTAAGACAAAGGTTGCTGGCCGAGCCCAATGTGGGCTCCTGTTCCGTGTTCACCAATGTTGGACTGGTGTAAAGAATGTAATTCGTTTCTGTCGAGAGTGTCTGGCTCCACAGCGGCAGGTTGGGAAGGCTGGTGCTGTTGAGGCCGGAGTGCGGAGCGTGGCAGAACTGGCAGGCGGGGAGTGCCCCGGTGACCGGCGACTGGCTGCCCGGTCCCAGATTGTGAATGCCCAGCACGTCCTCCTGCGGCGTCTGCCCCTGAAGAACTGTTGCCATGGCGAAAAGCAACGCGCCGACTATCGCGAGGTTCCTCACTGGCCTGCCCCCGGCGCCGGCTTCGCGAGTCCGTGATAATGAAATACCTGCACGCGGCGATTGAATGAATCCACGACAAACACGCGGTCGTCGTGGTCGATGAACAAACCGGTGGGCAACTGGAACTCGCCGAGCCGTACTCCTCTTTTTCCAAAAAAATACAACAGGCGGCCCTGACGATCGAAAACCTGCACCATTCCCGAAAGCCCATCCACGATATACAAGTGATCTTCTGAATCCACGGCAACGCCCTTGGGCCGGAACATCTGGCCGGGAGCGTCGCCTATCTGGCCCATCGATCCCTGCGCATTGCCATCTCGGCCAAACCACTGCACGCGAAAGTTCATCGCGTCCACCACCAGCAGGTTGTTGTTGTCGAGGTGCAACTCGGTTGGGTAGTAGAATTCGCCGTTGCCGTTGCCGTGCTTGCCGATGGTTTGCAACACCTGGCCTTGCATATCGAGCACGTAGATCTGGTCGCGCAGGGTATCGGTCACATAGATGCGCTGCGCCGCGGAATCCACGGCGATGCCGGTGGGCCGTTTAAAGTAACCTTCTCCGCCTTTCAAACTGCCGATCACGCGCCGGTATTTGCCGCTCGGGTCAAAGACAAAGATCTTGCCCGACTCGGAGTCAGTAACATAAATATTGTCCTGCGCATCGAGAGCCACGCATTGTGGCGCCAACATCGAATCTTTTTCTTTTTCCTTGCGCGTGATGAACTTGTATTTGTGGTGCGCGAAATCGAAGATGTGCAACCCGGCCGCGCCGGGGTCGGTCACGATGGCCCGCCCATGGGAATCGACTGCGATGCCATAGGGACGCACCACCATCCGGTATTCCGGTTCTCCGGCTACCACATTCAGAACGCGGGTCCAGAATTTTGGCTTTCCCAGCACTTCTTTTTCGGATCCGAAGGTGCCTTCGAAGGTGAGCTTGCGCCCGCCTTCCAGGAGCAAGTCGGGGGGGCCCGGTACGCCGGCAGCATCGGTTTTCTTAGCGGACGATGCTGGGGTGGCCAAGGCTGGGGTGACCAGGGCCAGGGTGACCAGGGCCAGGGTGACCAGAAAAGGAGTGATGAGCAGCAGGACGAAGCAGGCATTCACCCAGCGGCTCAGGTTCGCTTTGCGCTTCCGGGCTAGAATCCTTTGAACCATCTGGAAATCCCGAATGAGTAGGACGTTAACATAGTGGGCGGCATGCCGGAGTTGCTGATGCTCTGGTTAAACTTCGTGAATCCCGCCTGGAACAGCAGCTTCCTGTACTCATACGTGGCCAGACCGTAGTAGTTGGTGTTGCCGCTATTGGAAAGCAGCGACGGGCTCGCGGTATTGCTCAGCGACTTCGACCACGCCGTGCTGATGGCCATGTGCTTCACCGGAAAGACGCTGAGGTTGGCCCCGTAACTCGAGCCGTTGTAAAGGATCGAGTTGCCCGGAGCCAGCACCGAGGTGGGCACGGGAGTGGGCGCCAGGCCCGTCGCGGTGAGAATCGAAGTCCCGTCTGATTTCGTATAAATACCCGAGATCGACGCCCGGCTCGAGATCAGCATAGTGGTGAAGCTCTCGCCGTGGCTGGCGTTCCCGGCTTGTTGTTCAAAGACGCTGCGGACCAGGTTGGCCACCGCGACCCAGCGCACGTCATGAGGAAGCTCGCGCTTGATTGAGCCGCCGTAGTTCAGGGTGGAGGTGGTGTACATCACCAGCAGGGTTTCAACATCCTGATCGTAGCGCACGAAGCTGTTAATTTCCCACTTGCCCAGGTACTTGTTGTAACTGACGTTGCCGATCGCCCCGATCCGGGTATTGCCTTGCTGAGTGGCGCTTTCTACCAACCCCCCGTAAAACATCAATCCCTTTAGCGTGTGCAGGAAGTTGTAACTCAGGTTCACGCCCGCCTGCGTTACTCCAAAATTTTGTCCGTCGAAGAACTGCTGGGTGTGTAACACGTACGCACCAAGCAGCGTACGAGGCAATATATTCACAAAAGTGCTGGCCTCGACCGACACGGAGCGGGATTCGGGAGTGTTCAGACCCGCCAGTGGCACCTCTCCGTTGTTGACCATTTGCTGCTCGATGCTGCCCAGAAGGTTATCGGTATAGGTGGTAGTCACCTGTACGGGAGCCCTGGGGATTGACAGGTTCAAATTCCCGTTGACGGTGTCGGTGGTGCCGTAATTCGTGCCTCCGAGGCTATCGTCGTCGGTGTAACTGATCCGGCTGACGCTCATTGACGCGCTGCTGGTGCGGTAGGGAATGCGGCCCTGGGCGGTGAAGCGGTATTGGTTCGAGGAGCCACGCGCCGTCTCCGACTCGCCGTCTTCGAGCCCGCTGATATCGACATCGGTGTCCAAATGGACGAAGCCGCCGGTCAGGTAGAAACCGCCGAGGTTATAGGTGCTTCCGACGTTGAAATTTTTGGTGGAAGATGCCGTCGTCTCGTCACTGCCCAACAAGGAACTCGTGCCCCCCGTCATGCCGTAACCAACTGAGAGCGTCGGCAGGTCGGGCAACAATGCGCTCCAGACTACGTTCAATCCGTGACTGTTAATTTTCGTGGCCAGTCCGTTCACGTCGGGAATCCCGAATGTTCCCGTGCTGTTCCAGGTCTGGTCGAAGGTTACGACGCCGGGAAAACGGCTGCCCTTGAAAATATTCAATGTCCCAGTGTAACCGCTGGCGTCGCTGATCGACTGCATATCGGAGTTGTCCTGCGAGCGGCCGTAGTAAGGGAGCAGCGTGAAAGAGAGGAAGTTGGGATTATAGTAATCGCCGCTGATCACGCCCCGGCCGGCGAAGCCCAGGGAATGTGCATCCGATCCATCCAGATTGCCGAAGCTATCGTCGTACAAGGCCGTCAGTTGCCCGCTCGCGTTGACATGCAGGTCGCCGATGGATACCTGCGCCCCCGCCGGGGAGATTGCTAAGGTCCCCAGTACCAGGGTCATCATCAGCGCCAGCCCGGTCAACCATCGATTTCGCACTCGGCAGCGCACACCGTCCACCCCTTAGAGGTCGTCGATTAGAGTTCTTCGACCTTTGCGTTCTGGCGCAGCTTCTGGTCCAGGCCTGCGCGCAGGCGCTCGTTCTTTTCTCTCTGCAGGCTTTGGCGCAGGGCATCCTTTACCTCGGCAAACGTCCGCTTGCCGGGGAGCGTGTGTGCGTTCAGCCGGAAGCAGGTGTAGAAGTTGCCCAGTTGCAACAGATCGCTCACTTGTCCGGGCTGCATGGCCTGCGCGGCCTTCACGATCTCCGGGGGCAACTTGTCGAGGTCGACCGTTTTGTGGTCGCCCATGTTTACGTGGAAGTCATCTTGTGAAACTTTTTCCGCGAGCAAGCCAAACTCCTGGAAGCTCTTGGTCGCCTTGGCCTTCTGGCAGGCTTCCTCCGCTGTTTTGCGGGCTTGCTTCTTCACTTCGTCGGTGGCTTTATCCGAGGGCAGAATCGAAATGGTCTGGATCGTGAAGTTCTCGCTATAGCGAAAGACGTCGGGGTTCTTGTCGTAATAAGCACGCGCTTCGGCGAGCGTCACTTTCGCTTTATCCGTGACTTCCAGCTTCAGGAATTGGTCGACCAGCAGCGAGCGCCGGATCTGCTTGCGCAACACCTGCTTCGAGCCCTGCATTTCCGTCTTCAAAAATCCGTCGAACGCTTCCTGATTGGGAAACTGGGCACGGAATTCGCTTTGCGCTTTCTGCAGAGTCGCCAGCGGCACCGTCATGCCTCTTCGTTCCGCTTCCTGATACACCAGCTCCTCGAACTCAATCATCTTCAGTGCGCCCATGCGGATCTTGGGTTCCTCAGCCTTGGGAAAGCCGTTGTGCTGGCGCGCGTACGGGAAGATGATGAGCATCTCGCGCAATAAATCGCGGTCGGTGAGCTCGGTGCCGTTGATGCGCACCACCGGCCGATTGGTGACCGGCTGAACCGGGCTGAGGGGCACGCTGGCTGCCGGCGCGGCTGCAGGCGCGGCGCTCGACGCCACCATCGGCTTCAGTGCGGTCGGCTCGTGGGAAGCGACCTGCGCCAGCGCTGGAGAGATTGCCAGCGCGGCCATCGTCAAGGTCAGAATCCGCAGTTTGTAGTTCGTGCTTTTCATTTGGTTCTCACTCCCCGGGGCAGAACTTCAGCGGCGCCCCTCCCCAGTGCATTCACTTGGTGATTTGGTTACCCGGCTAATGTTCGCCTTGTTGGCTGGAGCATCCCTCTTTAGCCGGATAACCGAGTGACCAAGCTTTGAAAGCTGAGGGGAGAGATGCATTCTCCCCTCAGACAAACGATCAACTAGTACGCAGTGGTCACGCCGGTGACGCCAAAAGCCTCATTGGCTACGCCAAAGTGGCACTGACGGCAGAACTGCGTGGTGGACGGTGCTGCTGTCGGTGTCCACCTCGCGCCCGGGTTGTAAGGAGCGTTGACGAAGAAGTACGTGGCGTAGGTACCGGTAGCGCTGCCATTAATGGCAGCCAGGCCGGAGCCGGCGTTGTAGACGTTCATCTGGTGCTGGTTGTGGCAGGTGGTGCAAACCACATAAGGCACCTGGTTGGTGGCGTCGATCACCATACCGTTGATGGCGGGCGCGCCGTAGTTCTGAAGGAACGTCGCATACGTTCCGGTGGCCGTCCAAACGGGGGCGGGCCCGAGGAAGCCGGTCGAGTCGACGTAGGTAAGGCCGTAGAAGGATAGCGGCTGAGGATAGCTCAGGCCGTTATAGTTCGCTGCCGGTCCCACCGGGTGATCGTTCAGGTAATCGCCGGGGGTTCCACCGTCGTTGCCGAGCAGGGTCGGGATGGGAGTGGTGCCATACAGCGCGCCTGTGGTGGCGTATTGTCCGTTGCCGTTCGGCAGCAGGCCAGCCTGTTGCTCGTAGGACTGATTCATCATCATGGCGCCCTTCGAGACGTTTCCATCATGGCAGCTCAGGCAGGAAGCGATGCCCGAGATTGCGGGCAGGGACGAGGCTGTCCACTGTCCGGCCACAAAGTTGACCGTGTAGCCGGCGCCGCCGTTGTCATAGCCGCCGCCGAACTTCAGGGTTTCCTGGGTGATCAGGGATACGTCCTGGCCCCAAAGGTGATAATCGCCTTCTGCGCCGCCCAGGCTGGTCACGCCGCTGCCGGCGACCAGATCGCCACCGTTGCCGCGTCCGCCGCTGTGGGGAGCGTGGCAGCCCGCGCAGCCGCGGCCGCCGTTATTGTGTGCACCCAACACGTCTGTGGTGGGTACGAATGTCTGCGCCGATGCCATGGCTACTGCCAGCAGGGCGAAGAGGACTACCAGCATTACGCGTTTCATGGTCTAAAAACCTCCTGAGAATGAAGACATTTGCTCGATTGGTACTTCTTACTCACCGTTGTATGTGCACGACCCTCTCCTAAGTATTGAAAGCCGCCAATCTTCTGGCCGGACTGTAAACTATTGCTACAGAAGGGGTTCCGCGCTGCCTGAGAAGTGTTGCGAATGTGAACAGCCGGCGCATTCGGTGGTTTAGGGCCTTCTCCCACAGCGGAACTGGTGAAATAACGCAACATCTGGCGGGGTTAGGGGGCGATTTTGCGCACTGACTTCGAGGGGCGTTTGGGCGAGATTAGGCGCGCCGCATGAGTCGACTGGTACCTGGTCTGGGGTCTGGGTACCCGGTACCTGTTGCTCAGGGCGTCCTGGTGGTGGTCGGCGTTGCGGACGCCGCTGGTGGTGGCGTCGGCTTTGGGGTCTCGGGGGTTGGGTTCGAAGGCGGCGGCGCATTGTCCACAGGCTTCTTCTCGCCTATGGGCGCTGGGGCCGGAGCCGGCTTCTGTGCCGACTTCTTGGCCACCTCGGCCAGGCGGCGATCGTATTCCACCTGCGCTTCCGCGTTGGTCACGTAACGAAACATCTGCACCCGTCCGAGATACTGCTCGCTGGTGAAGACCCGGTTCTGCTTGTCGATCACGATGCCAGCCAGCGCCTGAAATTGCCCGGGCAGCCAGCCGAATCCGCCCACGATCAGGCGCAAATCGCCCTCCGGAGTGAATACCTGCAGCCGGTTCAAGTTGGCGTCCGCGACCCAAACATGGCCGTCGCAATCGATGGCAATGCCCTTGGGACGCGTGAACTCTCCCGGCCCGTCGCCATTCTTGCCGAACGCACGAATGAATGCGCCCTCCGCGTCAAACTCTTCCACCCGGTCGTTCAGCGTGTCGGTGACGTAGAGGTTGCCGTCTTTATCCACGGCCACGTTGGTGGGCGCGGCAAAATCGCCGGGGTCAGTCAGAGTGCGGTTCTTGCCTGCCGTGCCGATCTTGCGCAACAGCTTGAAAGTATCGGCATCGTAGACCAGCACCTGGTCGGTTCCCGTGTTGGCCACATAAAGAAAGCGGTTCTCTTCATCGACGGCGAGGCCCGCCGGATCGTTCATGACGCCTTCGCCGAACTGGCCTTCGAGTTTGTGCTCGGGGTTGAACACCAGCACGTGATTGTACTGACCGTCGGAGACAAAAAGCCGGTCGCCATCATCGATGACCAAGCCGAAGATGCGGCCGAATTTGGCGTCCACGCCATGCTTGATAAAGCCGGTGTCTTTGCTTTCGGGGTTGAAAATAAAAACTGCTCCCACCTTGGTATCGGCCACGTACAACAATCCCTTGGAATCGACTGCAAGCCCGTAGGGAGTTCCGAGTTGGTAGCGGGGCTTGGTACCGGCGCGCTGGGCGGCCTCATCCGGGTTGACGCCAGCCATGCGGTCCATCCACGATTTCTTCTTGACCTCGGGTTTCTCTTTCTCGGGCTCCTTCTTCTGGGCGGAAAAATAATCTAGGTAGCGAAGCCGGGCGATGGCCGGCGGCTGCGGCCAAACGATGTTGGAAATATCGATCTTCGGCGCCTCTGGCGGCTTGGCCGGCGCCGCCGCTTTCTTTTGATCAGCCGATGCCGGGGAAACCCAAGTGGCGGCCAGCAGTATCGTCACCGCCGCTGCATAGAACATTCTGCGGAACCCCCTGCAGAACATCTTGCGTATCGCTTTTTGGCGAATCGAGTTTTCGGGAATCGACATTTCGGGAATCGCAGGCATAGCTATTGCACTCCTTTTGGAATTCCTGGCGCAGGACTAACCCCCGGCGCGGGACCAAGCTGTTGTTTGGGACCGATCAGGCCCTTGTGGCAGCTATGGCAGAACTCCATGTTATTGGCTTGATCGTTCACCAGCAGATCGGGCTTCGCGGAAGAGTGTGGCTGATGGCAGGTCAGGCAATTCAAGGGGATCAGGACATGAGTCCGATCCTTGGGATCAACCAGATCTGAAACCGGGTGCCGTTCGACGGGATGGCCCAGGCCGTACTCCAGCGGCAGAATCGGCACCTTGGCGAAATAGTTTTCCGGTAATTTCACTTTGCCGTCGAAGATGGTTACCAGGTGTTCGCCCTCCAGCTTCTGCGGCCTGGAGTCGGGGCCGTGGCACTCCAGGCAAAGCGGGTTCGGCGCCTTGGCCCGCAGCAAATGGTCATTATCGTTGCCGTGCGGATCGTGGCAGGTGGCGCAGCCCTGCTCGAAGGCGGGCTGGTGCACGTACTTTTTCTTGCCCTGCTCCGCCTGGTCTGTATGACAGGCCAGGCACACTGAAACCGCGTCTGGCTTGGGGAACCCCGGGGAGCGACCGGCGTGCGGGTCGTGGCAGTCGGTGCAATCGCCCGCCGCGCCCGGATGCTGCACCTTCGCCTTGGCGATCTGCTCGGCCTTGTCGGAGTGGCAGGTGATGCACAAGTCCTTAGCGCTGGCCTGGGTCAGGACAACTTTGCCATCCTTGGCCGGCTGGTGGCAGATATCGCACTGCTTGGACGCGAAAGGATCGTGCAGAAAAGTCTGCATGAGCTTGGGCGACTTCGACTGGTGCGGACTGTGGCAGGTAAGGCAGTCGGCCGTGGCGAAGGGCTGTCCCTGGTGCGCCTTTAGCAGACTGGCGTCTTTCACATCGTGGCAGTCGACGCACAGCGCGGGAGCGTCCTTGGTCAGGTGAAAATCAAATTCGCGCTTGCCCCGTTCTCCCGTCTTGTGCACGGAGTGGCAGGTGTCGCAGCCCATGTCCAGCGCAGCGTGGCGGCTGCCGCCATCGGGTACATTCGTTCCCTGGGTGTGGCAAGTCAGGCAGAGATTGTCCTTTTTATCGCCCGAGGTCAGCTTGCGCAGTTGATTTTTATTGTCGGAGGTGTGGGGATCGTGGCAGGTCAGGCAATCGCGGACCGCCGGCGGGTGGACCTTTCCCTTGATCTGAGTGGCATCTTTGTCTGCGTGGCAGGTGAGGCAGAGTTTGTAAGGCGTCGCGGTGATCAGTTTTACGTAAGTGCTATCCCGGTTGACCCGGATTTCGTGGCAGCTCAGGCAGCCCATGGCGATTGCGGAGTGCACCGACTTGCCCTTGGTTTTGTTTTCGTGACAAGTTATGCAGGTGGAGGGATCGGCCTTGGGGTCAAGCGGGACCGGATGCTTGGCGGCGGAGGCTCGGCCGGCAAACAGGAGGACGACAAGGAAACAAGCGAGCGCGCTTAGGCTGTGCACGCCTGGTCTTTGCCCGATTGAAGTTTGCGGGCTTGAAGTCTGAGTCGTCCGGGGACGTAATTTGAATGATTCCGCGGTCACACCCACTGCTCCCATAATTCGTCCTCAGATGCTTATGCACGCGGCGCGCCTTAATTCGCGGGGCTGGTAGAGCTCTGCGCGCGCCACTAAACGATTGCAAACACGACAGTTTGGAACTGAGCGCGGGGGCATCGTGAGGTTTGAAAACCACCTCGCGATGGGGCTTCTCCCACAGTGGAATGGTCAAAATCCCTCATGTAACTGTACTCCACCAAGAGCGAACTGCTTTGTCGACTACGGATTAGTGTGCGCCGAATTCTCGCAGAACTCCAATCCTTTGAGTGATATGGCCTGTAACGCGTCTTGACGATCCTCGTGCCGCTGGCGTTTCTGGGCAGGAATTTCAAGCATTTCACGGTACTTCGAGCGATGGCGGGAAACGTGCATTCCTTAGTGCGGGTATGAGGAAAGATATGGGCGCAACCATCGACTCGGCAGCGCGTAAAAACTGGGGAAGCAGTATCTGGCGCAGGGGTATCTGGAAAACTCTGGCTGCGATTAAGACCGGAGTGGTTCTGCTGATTCTGGTGGTGATCCTGTCGGCGGCGGGGACGGTGATTCTGCAGCGCCCCGCAACCGATGCGGATGAGATGCAGCGGGCTTATTCGCCGCAGGTGCTGCGGCTGCTGGATGGAGTGGGACTGACCGACGTTTTCCATGCGTGGTGGTTCGTTCTGCTGCTGTGCCTGGTGAGCCTCAGCATTATTGCCGCTTCGGTGGAGCGCTTTCCGAATGCGTGGAGATATTTTTCGCGCCCGTATAAAAGTCCGGACGAAAGTTTTCGCAAGGCGCTGCCTACTCATGCGCTCATTCCGATTGGGAATGAAGAGGCGGGGTTGAGTGTGGCAGAGCGGGTATTGCAGAAGGCTGGGTTCGCGCCGGAGCGGATTGTGCGCGAGAACAATTTTTCTCTTTTCGGGGAGCGGCACCGTTTTTCTGAGATGGCGGTTTACATCGTGCATGCGAGCTTGCTTCTGATTTTTCTCGGGGGCATCGTGGATGCGCTTTACGGCTGGCGGGGGTTCGTGACGCTGGGTCGCGGGGAACAGTCGAGCCAGGTGGTACCGCAGAACGGAAAGAAACGCAGCTTGACGTTTGCTGTCCGGTGTGACGGGGCGGGGCAGGAAAATTATGCCGACGGCTCTCCGAAGCGGTGGTGGTCTGATCTGGCGGTGGTGCAGGACGGGCAAGTGGTTTTGCGCAAGCAGATTGTGGTGAACGATCCGCTGGTGTATCACGGGATTCGCTTTTATCAGGCGAGTTACGGCAAGACCGGGAAGATCGACAAACTTGTGCTCACCGCGACTCCACGCGATGGGCGAGCGGCCAAGGACATCACGATTGGTCCGGATGAGACGGTTCCGCTGGATGCGGAAACGACGGTTCGGCTTGCGGAATTCATTCCTGACTTTGTGGTGAGTGATGGGCAAGTCTACGCGCGCTCGAACGATCTGGAAAATCCTGCGGTGCACTTGGTGGTGGAATCGAGGAAGCCAGGTGAAGGCACGCCGGGTCAGAGCGTCAACGTTTGGCTGCCACCGATTCCAGGGTATGAGCAGAACGCGGCGTCGCCTTACGCGTTTGAAGGTAAGGACGTGCAGATGGCGTACTTCACCGGGCTGGAAGTTTCGCACGAGCCGGGGCAGTGGGCGGTTTGGGCGGGCGTGGTGCTGATGGGTTTTGGGCTGGCTCTGGTTTTTTATTTCGTGCACGCGCGGGTATGGGCTGTGCCGGTGCGGGATGGGCGGGGCCGACTGATGCTGTGGGTTGGCGGAACCGCGAATAAAAACAAAGATGTGTTTGAGCAGCGCTTTGGGGAACTGGTGGAACAGATCGAATCCGAATCGAAGATTTCTGTGGAGGCAGGCGTCGAGACGCCTGTCCATGCACTCGCCGGAAAATGATCCGGCAGGGAGGATGCATCATGGCGCGAGTTGCAAGAGTGGAACCGCAACCAGCAGCTACCGGCAGCACTCTGGTAGTGATGGTGGGATTGGGGATTGCGTTCCTGTTATTCATGGCGTTTCTGAATGTGGTGAAGAGCGGCAATCTACTGAACGATTCGAACCTGCTCTATGCGGCGCTGATTTTCTATGCCGGCGCGGGAACGCTTTATCTGGGGTTCGGGATCACTGGCACTAATTCTTACATTCGTTACGCTTCGCTGGCTACGTGGGCGGGATTGCTGGCCAATACGGGGGCGGTGGCGCGGCGCTGGTATGAGGCGGGGCATCCGCCGTTCGCGAGCATTTACGAAATGCTGTTGATGTTCGTCTGGACTCTGGCGGCGTTGACGCTAGTTGCCGAGAAAAAGTTTGGAGTGAAAGTGATTGGGACCGTGACCATGCCGGTGGCGATCGTAGGCGTGGTGCTGATGCAGTTGCTGCGGACGGAGGTTCATCCGCTGGTGCCGGCGCTGCAATCGACCTGGCTGCATGTGCACGTCACATTGGCCATGCTGGCTTACGCGGCATGTGCACTGAGCTTCGCGCTGGCCATGATGTTCTTGATCCAGGACAAGATGAAGACGGAAACCTTTCTGGCGGCGACCAGCTTGTTTGGCGTGGCTACTTATGCGGGCGTGCTGACGCGGTTTGAGAAATGGGGCGGGCTCAGCGTGATTGCCTGGAACACGGAAGAGAAGTCGGAAGTGTTCTTGTCGAAGGGTGTACGGCTTTTCGTGGTGATTCCTGATCTCGGGTGGTTGCTGATTCTGGTGTTGGCGGCGGTGGCTGCGCCGCTGGTGCTTTATCTGGTGTGGCGAAAGAGCCAGGATGAGCGATGGCTCAACATGGCTAATCGAGCGGTGTTTCTGAGCCTTTTACTGCAGGTGCTGGCGGTGGGGTTCTTCGTGATGCGGGCGGGAGGCGGCAGTTATGCTTCGCCGGATGCGGAAGGTTTGTTCCCGACCAGCCTGGCGGCGAGTCCGTTTATTCTTTCGGGTTTGGTGGGCGCGATTTTTGTTTCGCTGTTGTACTTGCTGCTGCTCTGGCGGCGGGAAGAACTGGAGCGCATGTTGCCCACGGCGGACGAGCTGGACCGCATTACCTACAAGACCATCGCGATCGCATTTCCTTTACTCACCCTGATGATCGCGGCGGGCGCCTACTGGGCGAATCGAACCTGGGGATCGTATTGGAGCTGGGATCCGAAAGAGACCTGGGCGGCGATCACGTGGCTGGTATATGCGGGCTATCTGCATATGCGCATCACGCGGGGATGGCGCGGGCGGCGGGCTGCTTATTTCGCCATCCTGGGCTTTGCCGTGGTGATGTTCACGTTCTTCGGCGTGACTTATCTGCTGCCGGGAATGCATGCTTATGCTTAGCCGCAGTCAATCCGCTGCGAATTCAGTCGGGCCACCGGCGTCAGCCGCCGAGACTCAGGAGGAGTTCCGATTGAGTTCCGTGCGGGTGAATTGGCAGCTCAAGGCAATCTTGCCGATCGGGCTGGTCCTGCTGGCGGGACTTTTTCTGTTCACGCTGGCCACCGTGTCTCTGAGGAATCCGGAACGCCACGCTGTGCTGATTGTGGCGGGAGCGGGAGCGGTCGCCATTTGTGCCGTATCGATATTCGTGCTGGCTTACTTGATTCAACGGCCCATGGTGGAATTGCAGGAGAAAATGGGGCTGGTGAGTGAAGGCAATTTGGACGTGGCAGTCAGTTTTGCTAAGCGCAATGACGAAATCGGGGACCTCGGGCGCAACTTTAATCACATGATGCAGCAACTGCGCGAGAGCCGGGAAGAAATTGAGCGCCTGCATCGCACGCAGATGTCCCGCGCCGAACACCTGGCAACGCTCGGCGAGTTGGCGACCGGCTTAGCGCACGAGATTCGCAATCCACTCGCTGGCATCGCGGGGGTCATCGAAATAGTGGGCCGTGATCTGCCTGCGACCAGTCCGGCGCGGGCAGTGGTGAAAGATGTTCGGCTGGAGATCACGCGCATCAGCCGCACGCTGACCGACCTGCTGGAAACAGCGCGACCTCGCAGGCCGGAGGTTCGGCGGAGCAACCTCAACACGACCGTGGAACACGCGGTGATGCTGGCGCGGCAGCAGGTGCTCTCCAAACCAATCAAGATTGAACTGCAGAAGCAGCCTGATCTGCCGGAAGTGGAGCACGACAGCGGTCAGGTGCACCAGGTGCTGCTGAGTTTGCTTCTGAATGCAGTCCAAGCCATGGACGGGAGCGGCACCGTGCGGGTTGAGATTGGTTCGCAGAAGGGTTATGCCAGCGTGGTGGTTAGTGACACCGGTCGCGGCATTTCTCCGCAGAACCTGCCTAACATCTTCCGGCCTTTCTACACTACCCGGGGCGACGGCACCGGTCTCGGGCTTTCGCTGGCGCAACGAATCGTGGAGGATCATCACGGCCGCATCGAAGTGACCAGCGTTGTGGGACACGGAAGCCGGTTTACCGTGCTGCTGCCATTCCAGATGCCTAGCGTGCAGACCGTGGCATCTTAGAACTTATACTGCCGCTTTCTCAGACGCATCCGGCCCGGGCGCGTCGGGTCCATACTCACTGGAACCAGCTCATCAGACCCACTCAACAGATCTACTCATCAGACCTGCTCGACAGACCCAGACACGTTCGCTCCTAAGCGAACTGGCTCGCTTTCGTAGTAAATTTAACAGCAATGGCTGCAGAGAAAATCATGATTGTGGACGACGAGCGGCTGGTGCGATGGGCGCTGCGGCAGAAGTGCGAAGAATGGGGCTACCACGTGGTGGAAGCCGATGCTGGAGGGCCCGCGCTCAAACTTGCCCAGCATGAATCGCCCGATCTGGTTCTGCTAGACGTGCGCATGCCGGACCTGACCGGCATCGAGGTGCTGGATCAACTCAAGAAGAACGGCGATGCGCGGGCGGTCATCATGATCACCGCTGATCCGCAACTGGACGATGTGAAAGCTGCGCTCAAGCTGGGGGCTTATGACTTCGTGGGCAAGCCGGTTGATTTCGATGAGCTGCACGTCACGATCAAGAACGCGCTCGAGGCTACGAGCCTGCGCACGGAGGTGCAGGCGCTGCGGGGCGAGGTGCGCCGCGGAGCCGGGTATAGCAATGTGGTGAGCGTTTCGCCGAAGATGACCGAGCTGATGAACTTCGTGCGAAAGGTTGCGGCCAGCGCGGCCACCACGATTCTGATTCAGGGCGAGAGCGGCACTGGCAAAGATTTGATCGCGAAGGCCATCCACTACGAGAGTTCCCGGCAGGAGAAACCTTTCGTCGCGATCAACTGTTCAGCGATTCCGGAAACGCTGATGGAAGCGGAGCTTTTCGGCCACGAAAAAGGCGCATTCACTGATGCCAAGCAGATGAAGAAGGGATTATTCGAGGCTGCTGATGGCGGCACGCTGTTTCTCGACGAAATTGGCGAACTCTCTCCTTTGCTGCAAGCTAAACTTCTGCGCGTGCTGGAGGATCAGGTGATCCGGCGCGTGGGCGGAATCAAGGATATGCAGGTGGATGTGCGCGTGATCGCCGCCTCCAACCGCGATCTGGAAAAAGCAGTGCGGGAAAATCAGTTCCGGCAGGATCTGTATTACAGGCTGGCGATTATCGCGATTTTTATTCCGCCGTTGCGGGACAGAAGAGAAGACATCATGCCGTTGGTGGAGTTCTTTATCGATCGCTACAACCGAAGATTCAAGAAGGCGGTTCGCGGCATCAGCGATGAGACGCGCCGGCTGATTCTGAGCCATAACTGGCCGGGAAATGTTCGCGAGCTGAAGAACACGATCGAGCGCGGAATGATTCTGGAAGATGAGCCACTGCTGCGGCCACTGTATCTGCCATTTTCTGTCGGTGAATCAGGCGGGCGCACGGTTTTTGAGCGAACGTCGCCGGCCGACGGCGGACAAAGTCTGCCCAACGGGCGCACTCTGCCGCGGCTTTATATTCCGGAAGGCGGGACATCTTTGGAAGAGGTGGAGCACGCCATGGTCGAACTGGCTATGCGCCAGTCCAACGGCAACCAGACCCACGCGGCCAAACTGCTCGACATCAGCCGGGATGCTCTGCGTTACAAGCTTAAGAAATTTGGACTGATCCACGGGGACGAAGAAGGTGCGCAGGCCGGCGTGGCCGACGAGGAGTGAGAATCATTGCATAAAAAAATGCAGGGCGAGTGCTGCGCACCCGCCCTGCCAACGTCTACCGCACGTTGTTTACAAGAATCGTTTAAAAGAACCTCTAAAAGAATCCTCTAAAAGAATCCCAATGGCTTTGAGCTATAGCTCACGAGAAGATTCTTCGTCTGTTGATAGTGGCCCAGGGCGAGTTTGTGGGTTTCACGGCCAAACCCTGACTGTTTATAGCCGCCGAACGCCGCGCCCGCTGGATAGAGGTGATAGCAGTTGGTCCAAACGCGGCCGGCCTTGATTTCCCGGCCCACGCGATACGCGTTGGTTCCGTTGCGCGACCACACGCCCGCACCCAACCCGTAGACTGTGTCGTTGCCGATGGCGATGGCGTCTTCCAGGGTCTTGAATTTCGTCACCGAGAGCACCGGGCCGAAAATTTCTTCCTGGAAAATTCGCATCTTGTTGTTGCCAACGAAAACGGTGGGCTTGACGTAGTAGCCGTTCTCCAGGTCGCCGCCCAGATGAGCCTGCTCCCCGCCAACTACACACTTCGCGCCTTCCTGTTTCCCGACTTTGATGTATCCCAAAATCTTTTCCAGTTGGTCGCGTGAGGCTTGCGCACCCATCTGGGTGTTGGGATCGAGAGGGTTTCCCACCTTGATCTTTGCGACCCGTTCGATTGCGCGCTCCAGGAAATTGTCGAAGATGGATTCCTGAATCAGAGCGCGAGAAGGGCAGGTGCAGACCTCGCCCTTGTTAAAAGCGAACAGAGCGAAGCCTTCGAGAGCCTTATCGAAGAACTCGTCGTTCTCGTCCATGACGTCGGCGAAGAAGATGTTCGGGGATTTTCCGCCGAGCTCCAGGGTTTGCGGAATGATTGGTTCCGAGGCGTACTGCATAATCAGCCTGCCGGTTGTGGTTTCGCCGGTGAAGCCGATTTTCGCAATGCGCGGGTTGGTGGCCAGCGCTTTGCCGATCTCGCCGCCGGGTCCGGTGACCACGTTGACTACGCCTGCGGGCACGAGATCTGCGATCAGTTGCATCAGCACTAAAACGCTGAGCGGGGTGTTGGATGCCGGCTTGAGGACTACGCAGTTTCCCGCGCCCATGGCCGGAGCCAGCTTCCACGCTGCCATGAGCAGCGGGAAGTTCCACGGAATGATTTGTCCGACCACGCCTAGCGGCTCCTTGAAGTGATAGGCGATGGTGTCGTTGTCGATCTCACTGACGGCGCCTTCTTCGGCGCGGATGCAGCTGGCGAAATAACGGAAGTGGTCGATGGCGAGAGGAACGTCAGCGGCGCGAGTCTCGCGAATCGGTTTGCCGTTATCCAGAGTTTCGGCGAGGGCCAGAAGTTCCAGATTTTCTTCCATCTTGTCGGCGATCTTGAGCAGGACGCCGGCGCGATCCGCGGGTGAGGTGCGGCCCCAAAGATTTTTGACCGCGTGGGCCGCGTCGAGAGCCTTCTCGATATCTTCCGCCGAGGAGCGGGCGATCTCACAGATGGGCTCGCCGTTGATCGGGCTATGATCGGTAAAATACTGGCCTTTCAGCGGGGCTACCCAACTGCCGCCGATGAAGTTGTCATATTTGAATTTGACGCCACCCTGGCGAATCGTGTCGAGCGCCTGCTGGATGGAGGTTTGCTTAACGAGATCTTTTACTGCCATGACGATATCTCCTTTTCGGTACTGAGTTAAGAAATAATGACGATCCCGCGTACGCGGCGAAGATACAACTCGATGCGACAAGACTCTGTGAGCGCCATCACGCCTGCCAGTGACTCACACCCAGCCTGCTGGCAAACCGGAAGGGCGGACAACGTGGCCCCGCATCGTGTGACGAGCGCCGCCATCCGCCCCTTGCTGGGTTCCGAGCGTAGTGCCAGAAAGCGCCTCGGGTTTAGGCGAGGGCGTACTCCGGCGTCTTGGTCCGGTCGGCTTTCTTCGCCCCAGACTCGCGAGCGATATCGAGAACGATGCGACCGTTGACTTTGCCCTTCTTGAGACGGTCGAAGATATCGTTGATCGACGCCATGGGTTGCTGCTCGATGGTCGCCTTCACTTTGCCTTCGGCGGCAAACTGCAGCGCTTCCTCGAGATCCTTGCGAGTGCCCACGATCGATCCGCGGACGGTTTGGCCGTTCAGCACCAGATCGAAAATGGAGACCGGGAATTCGCCGGGAGGCAGACCGTTCAGAACGCAGGTGCCGCCGCGGCGCAGCGTGCCGAGCGCCTGTTTGAACGCCGGAAGAGATACGGCTGTGACTAATGCTCCGTGAACGCCTCCGGTTTGCTTCTGGATCGCCTGGACGACATCTTCTTCCTTCGCGTCCACGGTTACTTCGGCGCCAAGCTTGCGGGCCAGCTGCAGTTTCTCTGGTCCGATGTCAATGGCGGCAACGTGCAGGCCCATGGCTTTTGCGTATTGGATTGCGATGTGGCCGAGCCCGCCCACTCCGGAGATTACGACCCACTCGCCGGGGCGCGCTTGCGTTTGCTTCAAACCCTTGTAGGTGGTGACGCCGGCGCAGAGGATCGGCGCGGCATCAATGAAGGAGAGTTGGTCTGGAATCCGGCCCAGGTAATCTGCCTGACCCAAAGCGTATTCGGCAAAGGAGCCGTTTACCGTGTAGCCTGACATCTGCTGCTCGGGACAGAGTGTTTCCCAGCCCGTCAGACAGAATTCGCAGTGTCCGCAGGCGCTGTGCAGCCATGCGATGCCGACGCGGTCGCCTTCCTTCAAGTGGGTCACGCCACGACCCAGCTTGGTTACAATCCCCGCGCCTTCGTGCCCGGGGATAAAAGGCAGAGTGGGTTTGATCGGCCAATCGCCATCCGCCGCGTGCAGGTCGGTGTGGCAGACACCGCTTGCGATTACTTCGACCAGCGCTTCTCCCGGGCCTGGATCTGGAACGGGAACTTCTCGAATCTGCAGTGGTTCGCCGAATTTATGAACGAAAGCCGCTTTCATTGTTTTTGCCATAGTATTTTCTCCTGGGAATCCACGATTTGTTGGACTGCCCGCAGTCCGGTAGACTCCGAATGAATTTGAATTGAATTGCTTGTATTGAACTCCCTGTCTCGATCCCAAGCGTGCGCCCGATTTGCGGCGGGCCCACGTTTCACTTCTGGCCTCTTAGATATCGTTAATTCGTCGTTCCGCATGAGCTGCGATGGGATCTCCGCTGGACATGCGGGTCGCATGATCCCCTACTCGATACCCGCTGTATGTGACCCGGGACACAGGATCATGTGCGCTCGCGCCTAGCTCTTGGCGTGTTGCCTGGCTCGATTGATATATTCCTGGACTTCCTGCTTCTGCGGATAATTCGGATTGCGCCGCAACAGTTCCTGCCAGGCCTCGACCGCACCTTTGGGATCGCCCTTGCCTTCCCAGCGAACTACACCCAAATTGAACAGCGTTCCGGGATGATCGGGGCGATAGGTGAGCGCCTTCTGAAATTCGGCGATAGCTCCGTCGGGGTCTCCCAGAAACCAAAGTGAAGTTCCAAGATCGGTGAGCACGTCGGCGTTGGTGGGCTGAATTTTCACGGCGAGCCGGTAGTATTTGACGGCGTCTGGATATTGCCGACCGTCGTAGTAGAGATTCGCCACCTGCGCGATCGTGTTGAAATCGTCAGGACTGGTTTTCAGAGTCGCGAGCAAGGGAGCGACAGCTTGATCGACCATCGCCTTCTGCTGTTCGGGAGTCAGCTGAGGTTGCGCCGGCTGGGCTTGATTGGGTTGACCCTGACCTGGTTGACCCTGCGGCACGCTGCCGTCGGCAGCGGTAGACATCTGGACCGCGCCTGCGGCCGGCGCCGCGGAACCGCGAAACAGGTAGCCGAGCGCGACTCCCAGCACGAGACAGACGACTGCCAGCAGGTACGCCTGAACATCAGTCCAAGCCTTGTCACTACCTGCCTTGTCAATATGAGCCTTGGGTTGGGAGGCGTCTTCTTTCAGATTAGCCATGGTGTTCGTTGCTCCTGACTGCGATCTGGTTACTGCGATCTGGTGCCGGCAAGCGCCGTTTCTGGCGTTGGCAGGTGGAACAACCGCTGCACCGCGGACGTCATCTGTTCCTGCTCCACCTTCTCTGGAAGTTCCTTGAGTTCACGGGCCAGGGACCCTGCGATCCTCTTAGTCATTTTGGACATGACTGCGTTCAACATTTCGTCCTGGTCCTTGGAAAAAGGTCCGTTCTCTTGTCGAAAGGAATCCAGTTCTTGCCGGCAAATTTCATCGAGGCGCTGGCGCAGCGCAATGATTGTGGGCACCACACGCTCCGCCATGAGCTTGCGGCGGAAGCCTAGCGCCTCGGCCTCTAGAATCTTCTGTGCGTCGGCGGCGGCAGCCTCACGCTCGCCCGCATTGTGGTCCACCACGTTCTCCAGATCGTCGAGGTTGTAGAGGAAGACGCCCTTGACTTCGCGCACGGAGGAGTCAATGTCGCGGGGCATCGCGATATCTACGATCACCAGCGGCTGATCTTTGCTTTCTCGAGTCTGGCGACCACGCATCAGAGTCTCGGCTTCCTCGCGGCTGAGAATTGTGTGCGGACAGGAAGTGGAGCTGATGATGATGTCGGCATCGGCCATGTGCTGCCAGCGCTCCTCGAACGGGATCGCGATTCCGCCGAGCTTCGTGGCCAACTCAGCCGCATGCTCGAGCGTGCGGTTGATTACTTTGACTGAGCTGGCGCCGTGGTTGAGCAATCCACGGGCGGAGAGCTCGCTCATCTTGCCCGCGCCCAAGAGCAAAACCTTCTTGTTTTCCAGGGTGCCGAAAATCTGGCGGGCGAGTTCCACGGCGGCGTATGGAATTGAAACGGCCGCGTTGCCAATCGCGGTTTCACTGCGCACGCGCTTCGAGACCGTGAGCGCCTTCTGCATCACGGCATCAAGGAACCGTCCCGTCGCTCCAACTTTTTGTGCTTGCTGCCAAGCTTGTTTCAGCTGGGCGACGACCTGGGGCTCGCCGACCACCATGGAGTCGAGGCTGGAGGCGACCCGGAAAATGTGCAGGAGGGCGGCTTCGTCGAGCAGGCGGTAGAAATGTTTCCACTCGCAGAGCTTGAGCCCGTACTCGGAGCCGAGCAGCCGCATCACGGAGTTGGCGGCCAGGGTGATGTCGTTGACCCACATCAGGAATTCCGTGCGGTTACAGGTGGCCAGAACAACAACTTCCTCAATGCCTTCTGCCCGTGACAGGTGTGCCAGGGCCTGGTAACGACGGTCTTCGCTGATCCAGAAACGCTCCCGCACCTCCACCGGCGCGGTGCGGTAGTTCAGGCCGACGACCATGAGAGTGGGTTCCATTGGGTTCAATCTCCTGCCCACTGTTAAGGAAGGCACTCGGCGGGCCAAAGGTGACCTGTTCCGGATCGGGGTGATTATCCTTTATTTTGAGAGAGTTAGGAGCGATTAGCCTGGAGCGGGCGGCATTTGTAAATAAGTGGTAGCGGAGTCTCACCCTCTCCTCGCGTGAATTGCCCCGCCGGGTTGCGGTGGTCCCAGGCGGCGGGACGCTTCTTATCGGCCGATGTGAAACCCGGCGGTGAGCACGATTCCGAAAATAACGGAATGAGCGAGTTCGGTCCAGCCCAGTCTGCGCACTGCTAAGGACGTTTGGGGTTCGAAAAACCAGGCCAGGCCGCGACCCAGGATCGGCAGGAACGCCAATGCCGCGAGGGCAGGTAGAAGGGCGAAGCGCCAGGCGAACAGCAAAGCCGTAACCAATAGCATTTGTCCCACGAGAAAGCCGCGACCTGTCGCGAGTTTTTGCGACCAACCACCGACCCGTGCGGAGCGGATGCGAAGTTGCACAAAATGAATCTGGTTGCCAGCAAACAGGAAATTTGCCATCCACAACGTCCATGCGTCATGGTCCAGTTTTCCTGTCACTACGTAGTAGGCGGCGGGGCCCGTCACGGTTAGTCCCAACACGCCCACAATCTGCGACAACATTCGCGTCCGACGGCCCAACTTCCGGAGGAGAGCCTGAGGAATGAATGCGAAGATCGCGATCAGCCCCAGAAACAGCAGATCAATGTTGCGTCCCTGCGAGAAGAGTGACGACAAGGCAAGAACTGTAACCGAGGCGAGAATGAGAATCGTGATGCCGACACTCCGACGCTCCCGCTGCCCTGTCGCGCGGAGAAGGCCCGTACCCAGCCAACTCTCCACCGGCGTCCTCATCCAGAAAAGGGCGAGCGCCGCCAGCGAAAGGGCTAAGAGCGGCACCGCGCTGCCGCCGCTGAGCAGACCGATGGCTCCGCCGGACGCCAGCGGAACGAATAAAAGCCCCCAGGCGCCGTGCTCGCGTGGGGCAATCAACAAACTTAGTCGCCGGTTGGGTAGAGCTGCCAGTTGGCTGGCTTGTTCGGCCACGTCACTCCCTAGTGCCCGATTTCAAGGAGCGCGGGCGCAGCCTTCGGCTCGGTGTTGTGCGTGTCAACCTGCTTGATTGAGGCATTCTTCGTGCCAGGCTCGTACACGCAGAATGGTTCCTCGTCGAGATAGTCGCCGGTGGCGGCGAAAGCCCGTGCCCGGCAACCCATGCAAACGTTGCGGAACTCGCAGCAGCCGCACTTTCCCTTCAAGTTGTTCACGTCGCGCAGCTGATTGAATACGACCGAGTTCTCCCAAATGTCGGCGAACGGCTGTTTCTTAAGATCCCCTGCGAGGGCTGGCAAATATCCGCAGGGATAAACCTCGCCCTGATTCGAGATGAAGCACACCGCGGTTCCGGCGAGGCATCCCTTGGTCATGGCGTTCATGTCGGAAGGATGTTTGCCGGGATGTCCAACTGCTTTTCCGATGCCATTCGGCTTCAACTCGATACCGGTCGAGCCGGGCATGGTCATGTCGGTGGGGCCAATGCGTGGCGATTCCTGCGCAGGTTCGATCGCCGGCAGTGCAGCCTGTGCGGCCGCCAGGGCGGAACGATGCTCGCTGGCGCGCCTTTGGCGAACCACGCGGAAGTAGTGCGGCGCGCAAGTGGCCTTCAATTCGATGCCGCCTTCGAGAGACTGATCGTAGAACCAGTTCAGCATGCGCTCGTATTCTTCCGGGGGAACCATCTGTTCGGTGGCGATATCCACGCCACAACCTACGGGCACCAGCAAGAAAGTGTGCAGCGCATCGGCTCCGAGCAACTTTGCCAGGGCGAGCACTTGCGGAAGCTGATGCGCGTTGTGACGTGCGACAGTGGTATTGATCTGCACCGACATGCCCAGGTCTTTGAGATTACGGAAGCCGGTAATGGCGGCGTCAAATGCGCCAGGAATGCCGCGAAATGTGTCGTGGGTGAGGGCATCGGCGCCGTCCAGGCTGATGGCTACGCGTTTAACGCCGCTATCGACGATTTTGCGAGCTACCTCTTTGGTCACCAGCGTACCGTTCGTTGCCAGCGCTACGCGCAGGCCTTTGTCGGTGCCATAACGCGCGAGCTGAAAAATATCTGAACGGAACAGCGGTTCGCCGCCGCTGAGCACGAGGATTGGACTGGACACCGCGGCAATCTGATCGATGATGTCGAGTGCAACTTGGGTAGAGAGATCGGAAGGAGAACTCAGTTCGGTAGCGCTGGCCCGGCAATGAATGCAGCGGAGATTGCAGCCTTTGGTCAGCTCCCAGAAAATCAGGCGGGGCTTGTTTTGCATTACCGAACTTGAATGCTGCTGACCTGGATGCTGCTGACTTGGATGCTGCCCGTTGCCGTTTGACGTAGTCATGTGCGTATCCCTTCTCCGTAACCAGCCCGCTTAAACCAGGCGGTGTTGCCCATCCACGGGTAACCATAAAAGAGAACGAACATGTGGGCGGTGATAGTCATCACCTGAAATTGTGATCCCGGTCACGCGTACTTAAGTTCTTTTGAGTGTGGGCGTTGCCGGGGCTAGTTATGGTATGCGATGTCGCGCAGCGCTTCCGTATTACGAATCACCAAGGTCGAGCCTTTGGTCTGCACAATTTGCTGTTTCTTCAGATCCGCGAACAGCCGCGTAACTGTCTCTCGCGAAGTTCCGATCATCTGCGCGATTTCCTCGTGGGTGAGCCTTAGCGTTAGCCGAGGCTCCGGCTTGGTGTCGCCGTTTTTGGAATTCCAATCCAGCAGCAACATAGCCAGTTTTTCTGCGGCGGAGTGAGACAGCCCGAGCAAGCGGACTTCCTTGCAGGCATTGTGATATTTTTCACCCAACTGCTCGGCCACTTTAAAACAGACCTCGACGTCATCCTTTAGAAACTTGAGAAAGTCATCGCGCTTAATGAAATTAACCTGGCAGGGGTCGATCGTCTGCGCCGTGACTTCGTAAGGTTTGCCGGACATCGTGGCGCTCAGCCCCAGCACCTCTCCAGGCTCGGCGAGCTTCACAATCATGGTTTTGCCGCCAGGGGAGTTGATAGAGAGCTTAGCGCTGCCTTTGCAGAGCAAAAAGATGCCGCGTGGCAGCTGGCCTTCCACAAACAACACTGCTCCCGGAGGATAGGCGGTGGCGGACTTGATGTTTTCAAAGGTTTGCAACGCGGAAGCGGGCAGATTGCAGAAAATGCGATCCGCGCGCATCTTGCAGGTAAGGCAACTTTCCACGATCTCCATTCCGTATGGCGAGAGCATGCACGGACCTCCTGTGTCTAACGTAAGTGTCCGCCGGGATGAATCGCGTGGCTGTGCTGCAAGGCACACGCGCTTGTGATCTATCTCACACCTAGATTCATGCCTTCATTTTTGTTTCAACCCGTCTTGTGATGCAGATCACGTTCGCCTGTGACGGGCTTGGCTGCGCCGATGTCTGGTGTCGTCCATCCTTGATGCAGTCGACTGGGGAAAACATTACAGACGCTCCTTGCAGAAAAATGCAGGCAGACAAAGGCAGCAGATAAAGGCGGGCAGGTGATCATGAAGCGCAAGTTCAAAACCATGGACGCAAACGAGGCGGTGGCAAACGTCGCCTATCGGGTTAACGAGGTGATTGCCATCTACCCCATCACTCCTTCTTCCAATATGGGCGAATGGGCGGACGAGTGGTCGTCGCAGGGAATCCAAAACATCTGGGGAACGGTTCCCCATGTAATGGAGATGCAGAGTGAAGGCGGGGCTGCCGGTGCGGTTCACGGCGCGCTGCAGACCGGGTCGCTGGCCACCACGTTTACCGCGTCGCAGGGTTTGCTGCTCATGATCCCGAACATGAACAAGATTGCGGGAGAGCTTACCCCCACGGCATTTCATGTTTCGGCACGCACGTTAGCTACGCACGCTCTTTCGATTTTCGGCGACCACTCCGATGTGATGGCCTGCCGCACGACTGGCTTCGCGATGCTGTGCTCCAATTCCGTGCAAGAGGCCATGGACGTGGCGCTCATCGCGCACGCCGCTGCACTTGAGTCGCGCATCCCTTTCCTGCATTTCTTCGACGGCTTTCGCACCTCGCATGAGGTCAACAAGATCGAAATGCTTAACGAAGACGACATGCGTGCGCTCATCAACATGGATCGTGTCTTCGAGCATCGCGGGCGGGCGCTCTCGCCGGATCATCCGGTTCTGCGCGGCACTGCGCAGAATCCCGATGTGTTCTTTCAGATACGGGAGCGGGCCAACTCTTATTACGAAGCTTGCCCGCAAATTGTGCAATCGGTGATGAACAAGTTCGCGGACGTGGTGGGCCGGTCCTATCATCTGGTTGATTACGTAGGTGCGCCGGATGCTGAGCGTGTGATCGTGATGATGGGGTCGGGCGCGGAGGTTGCTCACGAAACCATCGAGCATCTCAACTCGCAAGGCGAAAAAGTTGGGTTGCTGAAAGTTCGGTTGTATCGCCCGTTCCCGGTGCAGGAGCTGCTTGCAGCCTTACCGGCCAGCGTGCGGAAGATCTCCGTCCTCGATCGCACTAAGGAATCGGGGGCGATTGGCGAACCGCTTTTTCTCGATGTCGTTTCCGCGCTCCATGAGGGTGCGAAAAAGAGCGACAACCCTCGCCGAACCCCGCCTTTGGTCGTGGGTGGGCGCTACGGGCTCTCTTCCAAGGAATTCACGCCGGCGATGGTCAAGGCAGTCTATGACAATCTGAAGCTGGATTCTCCCAAGGAGCACTTCACCATCGGCATCCAGGATGACGTCAGCCACACCAGCTTGTCCTACGACGCTGGGTTTTCCACCGAGTCCGACAACGTTGTGCGGGCGATGTTTTACGGTTTGGGTGCCGACGGCACGGTAGGCGCCAACAAGAACTCCATCAAGATCATCGGCGAGAACACCGACAACTATGCTCAGGGTTATTTCGTTTACGATTCGAAGAAGTCGGGCGCGGTCACCATTTCCCATCTTCGTTTTGGGACCCAGCCTATTCGCTCCAGCTATTTGATCTCGAGCGCCAATTTCGTCGCATGTCACCAATGGATATTCCTTGAGCGCTACGACATGCTGAGCGCGCTGGTTCCGGGCGGCACGTTCCTGCTCAACAGTCCATTCAGCGGGGACGAAGTCTGGGACCGTCTGCCACGGGTCGTTCAACAACAGATCATTTCGAAGCGTGTGAAGTTTTATGTGATCGACGCTTACCAGGTGGCGCGCGACACGGGCATGGGCAGCCGCATGAATACGATTTTGCAGGTTTGCTTTTTCGCTATTTCCAAGGTGTTGCCGGCGGACCAGGCGATTGAGGCGATCCGCAAGTCGATTCGCGACACCTACGGCAAGAAGGGCGAAGAAATCGTGCAGCAGAACATGAAAGCCGTGGATGAGACTCTGGCGCACTTGTTCGAAGTGAAAGTGCCAAAGGAGCTTACCAGCACGATCGAGATGCCGCCACCCTTTTCTCCTTCAGCGCCGGAATTTGAACGCGATGTGCTGGGCGTGATATACGCTGGACGCGGCGACGAGTTGCCGGTCAGCGCGTTTCCGGTCGACGGCACTTTCCCGACCGGGACCGCAAAATGGGAGAAACGCAATCTGGCGCTTGAAATCCCCGCATGGGATTCGAAGATTTGCATCCAGTGCGGGAAGTGCGCGATGGTCTGTCCGCACTCGGTCATTCGAATCAAGGTTTACGATTCGAAAGAACTGCAAAACGCGCCCGCAACCTTCAAGTCTACCGAAACCCGCGACCGGGAATGGCAGGGTCTCAAATATACGATTCAAGTTGCGCCGGAAGACTGCACGGGATGCGGCATCTGCGTGGAAGTCTGCCCGGTCAAGAATAAGGCTGAAACGCGGCTGAAAGCGATCAACATGGTGCCGCAACCTCCGCTGCGCGTGCCCGAGCGCGAGAACTGGGACTTCTTTCTGAAGATCCCGGAGATGGACCGGCGCAACATCAAGGTGACGAACATCCGGCAACAACAAATCCAGGAGCCGCTGTTCGAGTTCTCCGGAGCCTGCGCCGGTTGCGGTGAGACTCCATATCTTAAGTTGATGTCGCAATTGTTCGGCGATCGGGCGATCGTGGCCAACGCCACGGGATGCTCGTCGATTTACGGCGGCAACCTGCCCACTACGCCCTGGACGAAGAATGCTTCTGGACGCGGGCCGGCCTGGTCCAACTCTCTTTTTGAAGACAATGCGGAGTTCGGGCTGGGATTCCGGCTTTCCATCGATAAGCAAACCGAGTTCGCACAGGAATTAGTGCGGCGAGTGGCAGGAACGATCGGCGAAGAGCTCGCGACCGCGATCCTCGCCGCGCCGCAGAAAGACGAAGCCGATATCTATGAGCAGCGGCAGCGCGTTGATCTGCTCAAAGAGAAGTTGCGCGGCTCTGATTCTGCCAACGCCAGGCAACTGCTTGCGGTTGCTGATCTGCTGGTCAAGAAAAGCATTTGGATTGTTGGGGGAGACGGCTGGGCTTATGACATCGGCTACGGCGGCCTCGATCATGTATTGGCCAGTGGTCGCAACGTCAACGTGCTGGTGCTCGATACCGAGGTCTATTCCAACACCGGAGGTCAGGCTTCCAAATCGACGCCGCGCGGCGCCGTGGCAAAGTTTGCCGCCGGCGGCAAACCCGGCCCGAAGAAGGATCTGGGGCTCATCGCCATGAGCTACGGCAATATCTATGTCGCGAGTGTGGCCATGGGCGCCAAGGACGAGCACACGCTAAAGGCATTTCTAGAAGCGGAGGCTTATAACGGACCGAGTCTCATCATTGCGTATTCGCACTGCATCGCTCACGGCATCAACATGACCACGGCAATGTCGGACCAGAAGGCGGCGGTTGACTCCGGACAATGGCTGCTCTATCGCTACAACCCGGAACGGACGGCAAAGAGCGAAAACCCGCTGATCCTTGATTCCCGGACGCCGACTCGCAAGGTGCAGGATTTCATGATGATGGAAACGCGCTTCAAGATGCTCACCAAGAGCAGGCCGGAGGACGCCAAGCACCTTTGGGCTGAAGCGCAGGAGGATGCGACGACTCGCTTCCACTTCTACGAATATCTGGCGCAGAGAAAATTCGGGAAAGAACCGGCAAAAGCCGAGTGAGTAGCGCACGGCAAACGAAGAGTCAGGAGAAATCATGATCGACCTCACAACTACTTACATGGGCTTGCAACTTCGTACGCCCTTGGTAGCGTCCGCATCACCGTTATCACACGAGATCGACGGCATCCGCCAACTCGAGGATGCGGGCGCGTCCGCTGTCGTGCTCTATTCGCTGTTCGAAGAGCAGTTGCAGCAGGAAAGCTTCGAACTGGAACATCACCTGGCGGAAGGGACCAACAGTTTTGCGGAAGCTGCAAGTTTCTTTCCTCAGCCTGACGAATTTCGGCTGGGGCCCGAGGGATATTTGGATCACATCCGCAAAGCCAAGGACGCGACGGATATTCCGATTATCGCCAGTCTCAACGGAGCGACTCTTGGCGGGTGGGCCAAGTATGCCAGGCAGATCGAGCAAGCCGGGGCCGACGCTATCGAGTGCAATGTGTACTACATTCCGACGAACCCGGAGATCGCGGGCTCCGAGATCGAGACGACTTATGTCGACATCGTTCGAGAAGTAAAGATTTCAGTTCAGATTCCCGTCGCGGTGAAGGTCAGTCCTTTTTTCAGCAATATGGCTAACATGGCGAAGCGACTCGACGACGCTGGCGCCAACGGGTTGGTGCTGTTCAACCGCTTCTACCAACCAGATATCAACCTGGACGAGTTGGAAATCCAACCGAACGTATTGCTCAGCACTCCACAAGCGCTGCGGCTTCCGCTAACCTGGATCGGCATCCTTTACAGTTTCATCCGGGCCAGCCTGGCTGCCACTAGCGGCGTGCATGGCCCCGAGGACGTCGTAAAGCTGCTGATGGTGGGCGCTGACGTTACGATGCTCTGCTCTGCGCTGTTGAAGAACGGCATCAGCCATCTGCGGTACGTCGAACAGGGCCTGCGGGAATGGATGGAAAAGCACGAGTACGAGTCCGTTCAGCAGATGAAGGGCAGCATGAGTCAGATCCACTGTCCCAATCCTTCAGCCTTCGAGCGTGCGCAGTATATGAAGGCGGTCAAGAGTGTGCAGCACGTGGCGCTCACCGGGCGATTTCGGTGATCACAAACACAAAACGATGTGACATTCAGCACGGTCTCAAGAGGCTTTTGAGAGGAGAATCCATTATGTACAGGAGTTATGGAAGCTGTGCAGATGGGGGTCTCCATGAGCACCGCAACCGAAGTCCGAGAAGCAGAAGTTCAAGAACCTGAAGTTCGAGCGCCGATCAAGGCCTGGGGCCGGCATCAAGTTTCGCCGTCTTTAATACAAGCACCAGTCGGACCTTTGTTTACAGACGTTCTGCTGGAAACTGATGGCATGCAGCGTCGTCGCCACACCTTGGCGACCGTGCTGTCTTTTGTTTTTCAATGCTTGCTGCTGGGCGGGCTGCTGCTCGTCCCACTGCTGTTCACGGAAGCGTTGCCCAGGCAGCAATTGTTGTCGTTTCTAGAGAGTCCACCCCCGCCCCCACCACCGCCCCCTGCCGCGTCCGCAGCTGCCAGTACAGCCGAGCAGCGCATGGAGAGTGACATCGAGAACGGGCGTTTGCGCACTCCTGGCCGGATTCCGCAGAAAGTACAGATGATTCAAGAGGAGGAAGCACCGCCCGCCGCATCTTCTGGAGGAGTGATCGGAGGAGTTCCGGGCGGAATCCCTGGTGGTCAGCTTGGCGGCGTGATCGGAGGGATCATTAGTTCCACGTCGACTCTCTCGGCTGTGCCAAGGCTGGTAATTCCCGCGGCGCCGAAACGCGTCCGCATTTCTCAGGGCGTGACCAGAGGCATGTTGATTCAGAAAGTTGAACCAGCGTACCCGGCGATTGCGCGAGCGGCCAGAATCCAGGGTGAGGTCGTGCTGGCAGCTGTCATTTCCAAGAATGGTGAGATCCAAAACCTCACGCTGGTCAGCGGACATCCGATGCTGACGGCAGCTGCGCTCGATGCCGTCAAACAGTGGCGCTATCGTCCTTTCTTACTCAACGGCGAACCCGTGGAAGTGGAAACCACGATCATCGTGACGTTTCAACTTTCTTCCAGCTAAGTTCAGGATGCAGGTTCTGATTTTGAGGTGTGCGGAAATATGAAATCAGCGGTGGGAGGTGCTTTATGAAAACCCTGGAAGCCGGCAAGCGGATCGGGCTCAAGAATATATTGTTTGCTACAGATTTCTCTCCCTATTCCAACGCAGCGTTGCCTTACGCTCTGGGCATCGCCGGTCAGTACGAAGCCAAGTTATACGGTATCCACGTTGTTGCTCCCGAGGATTACCTTTTTACTTCGCCGGAGAACTGGCCAGCTCATATGGAACAGGAGGAACAAAGGCAGCAAGAAGCGGCAGGGCGTCTCGAGGAACAGATCGGCGCGGTTCCACATACAATACTGTCCGGCGTAGGCGAGATCTGGAGCGTGCTCTCCCGCGTTATCAGTGAGCATGACATTGATCTGATTGTGATTGGAACGCATGGCCGCACGGGCGCGCGGAAGCTGTTCATGGGTTCCGTCGCCGAAAAAATATTCCGGCAGGCCGCCTGCCCTGTTCTCACCGTAGGACCGAACGTGCCCGGCAAAGAGAACAGCGAAAAACAATTTCAGCGGGTTCTATTTGCGACAGATTTCAGTAAAGAATCTTTGGCTGCTTTACCCTATGCCGTTTCTCTCGCCGAGGAAAATCAGTCACAACTGGCGTTACTGCACGTGGTTGAGCAACCCGCTGCGGGCATCGTGGACGTGGAGGGAGTTACGGCGTCATTGGTGCGCCGACTCAGGGAACTGGCGCCACCTGAAGCGGAGTTTTGGTGCGATGTGCAATGTCTGGTGGGGTTCAGCTGCCAGTTCGCACCTCCGGCGGAGCGGATTCTGGAAATCGCGGGAGAGCGCGCGGCAGATTTGATTGTTCTGGGCGTGCACCCGACCCATGGAGGCTTCAGCGCGGTTACACACTTGTCGCATACTACGGCCCAGCACATTGTGGCGCATGCCGGGTGTCCTGTGCTCACGGTTCGCGGTTGATCTGAATCGTGTTATCTGAACAGCTGGAGCCCTGAAGCGAAACCAAACATTTGCCGATGGTCTATCCTTGACTGGTGGTTCTGACTGCAGCGGGTTGAGGATGAGGAGACTTGTGAATTCCACTGAGATTGATCTCGTGCAACAGGCGCCTAACGAAAAGAAGCGGACAACATCCGCGAAGTATGGCCTGGACGCAATGTTCGCTCCCAGTTCAGTGGCCGTCATTGGCGCCACTGATCGTCCGGGCACGGTCGGTCGAACCGTTCTGGAGAACTTGCTGCACGGCTTTCAGGGCAAAGTGTATCCGGTCAACACGAAGCATGAGGAAGTGCTGGGGATCAAAGCTTACAAAAGCATTCGCGAAGTTCCGCTCCCCGTCGACTTGGCTGTAATTGCCACCCCGGCGGTAACGGTTCCACAGCTCATTGGAGAGTGCGTGGATGCCGGAACCAAGTCTGCGGTGGTGATTTCTGCCGGGTTCAAGGAGCGCGGCGCGGAAGGTGTCGCGCTCGAACGGCAGATTCAAGAGCAACTGCGCCGCGGCTCGATGCGATTGATTGGTCCGAACTGCCTGGGCATCATGAGTCCGACGATCGGGCTGAATGCCACCTTTGCCAAGGACGCGCCGCGGGCTGGCAACGTCGCGTTCCTGAGCCAGAGTGGAGCGCTTTTGACTGCGATCCTCGATTGGAGTCATCGCGAAGAAGTTAGCTTCAGCGCGATCGTTTCAACCGGCTCGATGCTGGACGTTGGCTGGGGCGATTTGATCTACCACTTCGGCGACGACCCGCACACCAAAAGCATCTTGCTCTACATGGAGTCGGTGGGAGATGCGCGGTCGTTCCTGTCCGCGGCTCGCGAAGTGGCGCTCAGCAAGCCGATTATCGTGATCAAGGCCGGGCGCTCGGAAGCGGCGTCGCGCGCCGCGGCCTCCCATACCGGCGCGCTCACAGGAAGCGACGAAGTTTTGGACGCTGCCTTCCGGCGCTCGGGAGTTTTGCGGGTCCACAATATCGCGGACCTTTTCTATATGGCGGAAGTGCTCGGCCGGCAGCCCCGCCCCAAGGGTCCTCGGCTCACGATCCTCACGAATGCTGGCGGACCTGCGGTCCTCGCCACCGACGCTCTGGTGGCGAATGGCGGAGAATTGGCTGAGCTTTCTCCTGAGAGCCTGCAGCGCCTGGATGAGTTCCTTCCCGCCCACTGGAGCCATAACAATCCGATCGACGTTCTCGGTGATGCTGATTCCGAGCGTTATGCTCGCGCCCTGGAAATTGCGTCCCAAGATCCGAACAGCGATGGCCTCCTGGTGATCCTTGCACCGCAAGGGATGACCAACCCTCTGCAAATTGCGGAACGTTTGAAGCCCTATGCTAAAAGCTATGGCAAGCCAGTACTCGCCAGCTGGATGGGCGGGAACAGCATTGCCGCCGGTGAAGCTGCGCTGAATTCGGCCGGGATTCCAACCTTTTCTTATCCCGATACCGCCGCGCGGGCCTTCACCTATATGTGGCGGTACACCTACAACCTGCGCGGGCTCTATGAAACTCCCACTCTCTCACAACACTCTGAGATGGAAAATGCATCTCGCAGCCAGGTCGAGCAGATCATTCAGAATGCGCGAGGCAAGGGTCGCACTCTGCTTACGGAGCCCGAATCGAAGCAGTTGCTGTCGCTTTACGGCATCCCGACGGTTGAGACGCGCATCGCAGAGAGCGAAGACGAGGCCGCCCGGGTGGCTTCGGAAATCGGCTTTCCGGTTGTGCTGAAGATTTTTTCCGAAACGATCACGCATAAGACGGATGTGGGGGGAGTCAAACTGAATCTGCGAGATGAGGCGGCCGTCCGAGGCGCTTATCGCGCGATCAAGTCCTCGGTGACGGAGAAAGTTGGAGCTGATCAGTTCTCCGGCGTCACCGTGCAGGCGATGGTGAAGCTGGATGGTTACGAACTGATTCTTGGCAGCAGCGTGGATCCGCAGTTTGGCCCGGTAATCTTGTTCGGCTCCGGGGGCCAGCTAGTCGAGGTGTATCGAGACCGCGCCCTGGCGCTTCCACCGCTGAACACAACACTCGCGCAACGAATGATGGAGCAGACACGAATCTTCACCGCGCTTAAGGGGGTTCGCGGACGCAAGCCAGTTGACATGGCTGCGCTCGAGCAACTGCTTGTCCGCTTCAGTCAGCTTGTGCCGGAACAGCCGTGGATCGCGGAAATTGATATCAATCCTCTGCTGGCGTCGCCAGAACACTTGCTGGCTCTCGACGCCAGAATCGTGTTGCATAGCCCAGCCACAACACTCGCTCAACTGCCAAAGCCCGCGATTCGTCCGTATCCCTTGCAGTATCTTTCGTCCTGGACAATGAAAGATGGGAATCAGGTGACTATCCGCCCGATCCGGCCGGAAGACGAGCCGTTGATGGTTAAATTTCACGAGACGCTCTCCGACCGCAGCGTTTATATGCGCTACTTCTATTCTCTGAGCCTGAATCGACGTGTAGAGCATGAGCGACTGTTGCGCATCTGTTTCGGTGACTACGACCGCGAAATGGTGCTGGTTGCCGAGCGCGAGGATCCAGGCACGGAAAAACGCTCGATCATCGCAGTAGGGCGGATGAACAAACTTCACGCACGGAATGAGGCGGAAGTTGCGGTGCTGGTTTCAGACCGGTATCACAACCTTGGCCTGGGAAACGAACTGCTCCGCCGTGTTATCCAGGTTGCCCGGGACGAAAAGCTAAGCCGCGTGTCCGCGGAAATGTTGACTGACAACATAGCGATGCAGGCCATCGTGAAGCGCCTGGGCTTCAAAGTTCGCTCCAGCGAAGATCGAACGTCAGTCCGGGCCTTCCTGGACCTCTGAGGTGGCCCAGGCTTCGAAGACATCCGATCCGCAGTATTTCTTCTTGGAAAAGCGACCAGAAAGAGGAGCGATCGCGGCCTGTGAACAAGCCTGCAATCAGTTCGGATGCACAGGAGACTCCTCTCCCCGCAGGTTCGATGTCACATGCCTGGCGAGCGCTGCGACATCGTAACTTCAAGCTATTCTTTTTTGGTCAGAGCATCTCTGTGATCGGCACCTGGATGACTAAGCTGGCGACTAGTTGGCTGGTCTATCGACTGACTCATTCGGCGCTGCTGCTGGGCGTGGTCAGCTTTGCGGGGCAGATTATTTCATTCTTGCTAGGACCATTTGCGGGCGTCTGGGTGGAGCGTCTGAATCGCCGCAAGATGCTGGTGTGGACGCAAGCCGCGGCCGCCCTCCAGTCGCTCGCCCTGGCTGCGCTCACACTGGCGCATGTCATCACTCTCTGGGAAATCATCGCTCTCACCGCTTTGCAGGGTTTGATTAATGCCTTCGACATGCCTGGGCGCCAATCCTTTCTGGTACAGATGGTCGAGGATCGCAACGACCTCAGTAACGCCATCGCCATCAACTCCTCGATGGCAAACGGCGCGCGGCTGATTGGCCCGGCCATCGCTGGGCTGGTGATCGCAGCTTTCGGCGAAGGCTGGTGTTTTCTGATTGATGGCGTCAGTTACTTTGCGGTGATTGCGTCCTTGCTGATGATGCAAATCAAATCTGTGGACATCCGCCGCAAGGCGAGCAGCATGCTCGAACAAATGCGCGAGGGTTGGCACTACGTGCGCACATTTCGGCCAATCCGTACGATTCTCTTGTTGTTTGCGTTGCTCAGCCTCATGGGTTACTCCTACGCTGTGCTGCTGCCGATCTTTGCTGGCCAGGTGCTGCATGGCGGTGCGCATACTCTCGGCTGGCTTACGGCAGCGTCAGGAGTTGGCGCGCTTACGTCGGGACTTTCGCTGGCAGTCCGCAAGTCGGTCGTGGGGCTAACGCGCATGCTCCAGATCGCGGCCGCGACGCTGGGAGGCGCTTTGATTCTCTTCGGTGTGTCTCATGTTTTGTGGCTATCGCTTGTGCTGATGGTCTTCGTCGGCTTCGGGTTGATGCAGGGTGCGGCCATCAGCAATACGATCGTCCAGTCGCTGGTGCCGGAAGACAAACGCGCCCGCGTGATGAGCTACTACACGATGGCCTTTTTCGGAGCGGCGCCGTTCGGCAGCTTGCTGGCTGGAGCTCTGGCTCACCGGATCGGAGCGCCCCACACCGTCATGGTTACGGGTGCGTTTTGCGTTGCCGGCTCCCTGTGGTTCACGTCCAAGCTGACGAAAGTGAGGGCCGTCATGCGGCCGATCTACCAGGAAATGGGACTGCTGCCTGCGCGCGAGCTCGACGTGATTTCCGACTTGCAAGAACCGGCCATATGACAGTGAACGAATTCTAAAAAGAGGGAAGCAGTCAAAGACGGGAAACCGTCAGAGCGGAAGGAAACGGTCATGCCTCTCACGAAACTCGATATCATCGCTGCCCTGGTCGTGATTGACCTGCAGAGGGCATTGTCAGTTTGCCGACCGCGCATCCCGCCAGCGACATCATTGCCCGAACTGCGCAACTCGCGCGCGCGTTTCGCGAAGCGAGGTCTGCCGGTCGTTTTGGTCAATGCACCGGCACGCGCTCCCGGCCGAACCGACGCCGGAGCCCCTAAGTTTTCATTTCCGGCTGACTGGACTGAACTGGTTCCCGAATTGCAGCAGCATCCCGACGATCACCTCGTCAGCAAGCAACGATGGGGCGCATTCATCGGCACATCGTTGGATGTTTACCTGCGCGAGCGCGGCGTCACTCAGATCTTCTTGACGGGTGTCGCAACAAGCGCCGGTGTGGAGTCGACGGCGCGCAGCGCCTACGATTATGGCTACAACGTTGTGCTGGTCACGGACGCGATGACGGACCGGAGCGAGGAAACACACCGTCATTGCGTCGAGAAGATTTTTCCGCGGCTGGGTGAGACGGACACGACTGACAACGTGCTGAAGCTGTTGCGGGAGATGCCCACCCGGTGAGCCGGGCACAATCGACAACTTGCCGCATACACGCCAGCCGGATTGTGCTCCCAGCCTACTCCCGATAAGCTTTTCCCCTTATACTGGAAATTCGTATCAGGTCCGCCTCGCTTTCGCCGCCGACCTAACTTGAGGAGTTGCATGGCCGCCTTAATCGATGCGATCAGCGTCAAACGGAAGACGTTGTTTGAATTTGACAACACTCCCTTCTATTGCCTGGAAGCAGAAGTAAATACGCCGACCGCCCGTGGTGGCCAGACGCTGGTTCGCTTGAAGATGCGCAACCTTCTCACCGATGCGGTGTTTGAGAAGACTTTCAAGGCGAGCGACAAGTTCAAGGAACCGGACCTGGAATCGGTCCCGGCATCGTATCTCTATAGCGACAACGATGGTTCTCACTTTCTGGACCAGGAAAGCTTCGAGACCCTCACGCTTACCGATGAGATGGTGGGGAACGCGCTGGATTTCCTGATTGAAGGCGCGATTATTCAGTTGCGCAAGTACAACGGCAATCCCATCGGTTTAGAGCTACCAATATTCGTGGAGCTGAATGTCACTTCCACGGAGCCCGGGGTTCGAGGCGACTCGTCGGGTGGCACGGTGACCAAGCCCGCCCGACTGGAGACGGGTCTGGAGATCCGCGTTCCCCTGTTCATCAAAGAAGGCGAAAAAGTGAAAGTATCCACAGAGAACCGGGAGTTTGCGGGACGGGCTTGAGTGGATTCCACAACCGGGCACAGCGATAGTGCGGAGCTGCGCTCCGCGCGGACGGGCGGGGAACCCCCACGCAAGCGTCTGTCCGTTTTTCGTAACAGGTCCAAGAAACATCTTGCGCTGTTGTTCTTCTGCTGCTACTTTCCAGCCACCGAACGGGCCCGCATCGACTCGGAGATTTGCAGACGGCTCGGTTCCTTTCCCTGCGTGGAGTTCCTCGAAACGACTCCTTAGCAATGCTGCACTGCACCTCTTCATGCTCGGGGGGGCCCAACACAAAGGAGATCTATGTCTACTCCGAAAAAGCGTCTGCCGCTCGCCGGCAGTGAGCGTGCTCCGATGGACGGAGCGCGAGAGATAGGACCAGCCAACCCCAACGAAACCGTTGATGTGACCATCCGTTTGCGATCTCGTGCCGGAAAAAAGCCGATTGTGAGCGCCGATACATACACGAAACCGATCGAGAAACGTACGATACTAAGTCGCAAAGAATTCGAAAAACGCCACGGGGCCGACCCGGAAAGCATCGCTCTCGTCGAAAAATTTGCCCGCCAACACAAACTCACGGTCAAGGAAAAGAGCCCGGCACGCCGCACTGTGATTCTCTCCGGAAACGTCACAGCCGTGAATGAGGCCTTTGGCGTCGAGCTGAAGGAATACGACCACTCCACCGGCAAGTATCGCGGGCGCACGGGATCAATCCACCTCCCAGCGGAACTGCACGACGTGGTCGAAGGCGTCTTTGGCCTGGATAATCGCCCACAAGCCAAGCCACATTTTCGTAGACGGCGTGGGCTGGCCGGTGCCCGCGCCGATTCCGTCAACCTGTCCTACACGCCGCCGCAAGTCGCCGCGCTTTATGATTTCCCCACCGGCGTGGATGGAGCCGGAGAATGTATCGCGCTGATCGAACTGGGCGGTGGCTACAACACTGCAGATCTGAGCAGTTACTGGAGCCAGCTCAAACTCACCGAGACTCCCACCGTGTCGGCGGTTTCGGTCGGTAATGGCAGCAACGATCCCACCGGAGACCCGAACGGACCGGATGGCGAAGTCATGTTGGATATTGAAGTAGCAGGATCGATCGCACCGGGCGCAAAAATCGTCGTCTATTTCGCAGACAACACCGATGCCGGTTTTCTGAATGCAATCACCACCGCAGTGCACGACAGCACCAACAACCCGTCCGTGGTTTCCATCAGTTGGGGTGGTCCGGAATCTTCATGGACCCAGCAAGCCATGACGTCCATGGACGAAGCATTTCAGTCCGCCGCGGCAATGGGTGTCTCGGTTTGCGTCGCAGCCGGGGACGACGGCTCGACCGACGGCGTAACCGATGGCCTGAACCACGTGGACTTTCCGGCATCAAGTCCGAATGTGCTGGCTTGTGGAGGCACTCAGCTGGTGGCGTCAGGCAATAACATCACCAGCGAAACTGTGTGGAACGAACTCGCGAACGATGAAGGCGCAACCGGAGGCGGCATCAGCGACGTCTTTCCCCTTCCGAGTTACCAGAATGGAGCGGGCGTGCCGCCTTCCGCCAATCCAAGTAGGAACGTTGGTCGAGGCGTTCCAGACGTGACCGGCGATGCAGATCCAACCACTGGCTACGTTACTCGCGTCGATGGCAACCCCGACGTGATTGGCGGGACCAGCGCTGTCGCCCCGCTCTGGGCGGGATTGATCGCGCTCATCAACCAGAGCATCGGAAAACCGGTTGGCTTTATCAATCCCTTGCTGTATCAGGATGCAGGTATGGCGCGGGATCTCAATGACATCACCTCCGGCAACAACGGCGCCTACTCAGCCGGACCGGGATGGGATGCATGCTCAGGCCTCGGTTCTCCGATCGGGACTCAAATTGCGGCAGCGTTGGGTGCACCATCGGAGCAAGCCATTAAGACGGGTACCTAGTCATCAGAGCTTATCGAGGGTGGCGCGGCTCTTGGTGCCGCGCCACCCTCTTTTCGGATTGCCCCTTCCAACCCTTCCTCGGAGCAACATCCAAGCAAAATGAAACGATACCGCTCTGGAAGTCACTAATCCTACGCAGACACCGTTGACCGTTGGACGGAGCGGCGAGGATGGTGAATGCCGGCTCAAGAACGGAGTGAACTATGCCCCCGGGACTGGACAACCTTAAACATATCGTTGTTCTGATGATGGAAAACCGGTCGTTCGATCACATGCTGGGATCTTTGACCGCGGTGAATCCTCAGATTGACGGGATCACCGCCGCGTTGAGCAATCCGGATACCACGGGCGTTGCAGTCCAGCCACAGCCACTGGCGGAATTTCAAGGGCAGCTTGATCCAGACCCTGATCATCATTTCCCGGCGGTCGATCTGCAAATTTTTGGCGGAAGCACCAGCCCTGGCCGCGCCGCGAACATGCAGGGCTTCGTAAAAAGCTATTTCAATCAACAACAGGATGTGGGGCATTCGCAAAAAATTATGTATTACTTTGCGCAGAACCAGCTTCCGGTGCTGACCACGTTGGCGCTGGAGTTTGCGGTGTTCAACCGCTGGTTCGCGTCGATTCCCGGGCCGACGATTTGTAATCGGGCATTCGCGCACTATGGCACGTCGTTCGGCAGAGTCGACATGGATCTGCTCTATGTTAACGAACCCTTCCAGAGCATTTACAGCCGGCTGATCAACGCCAATCCTAAGCACACGGCCAAGCTTTATTACTACGACACAACAAGTTCGACCATGGAGATCACGAACCTGCTGCAGAATCAGCCGGAGTTGTTTGGCAGCTACCAACAGTTTCTAAGCGATTGCAGCAGCGGTAATCTGCCCGACTATTCGTTCGTCGAGCCGAACTATTCCGATCATGACGGTGACGCAGGCGAAGAAGTGGCTTCCGACCAGCATCCGGACCACAACGTTCAGGCAGGAGAGTTGTTCATCGCGTCGGTGTACAACGCGATCAAGAGTTCGGCCTTGTGGCCAAACACGGCGCTGCTCGTGGTGTATGACGAGCATGGCGGAATCTATGATCACGTGGTCCCGCCCGCCTGCACTCCCGATCAATTCACAGCCTCGGCCAACGACACGGGGACGGGGATGCCGTTCGCGTTCGACCGCTTCGGTGTGCGCGTGCCTGCGATTTTGATTTCGCCGTGGATACCGGCGGGAACGGTGGTAAACCGGGTTTTTGACCACGCGTCGATTCCAGGGACGATCACGAAGTTTTTTCTTGGCAGCTACTCCCCACGATCTCCGCGGGAGACCAGTGCCGATGTTTTTATCGAGCCGAACGTAGCGCCGGTCGATCCAACGCGGAACTTGCTTTCGCTGAACACCATGCGTACCGATTGCCCGGACTTTGATGTGTAGGAATCGCCCCTAGAAATTCCCCGCGGCTCGTGCGCCGCTCTGAAGGAGTTACGAATGGCTCTCATCCACGTGCCCAGACCGAGGAATGCGATGGATCCAAACCGGCCGGTCAACGCGCTGCTGAAGGCGCAAATGCTTCACCTGCACGACGCTGAGTCGAAGCTACCGGTGCGCCACCATACGGATATCTACATCAACGCGGTCAAGACGGAAGGCGAGGTCGCGAATTACATCCGGAGGGTGACAGAGGCGATCCACGCAGCGCATGCAGCCGCGGCAGCGAAGCGGGCGCGGCCGGTGGCCAAGGCGAAGCGCGTGATCGAAATTGCGGCTGTGGCCGACGACAGGCCAGCGCGAAAGCGGACGAGCGTTGGGCCGAACAAAGCTAAAAAAAAGGCCAAGAGGAAGCCTGGCCGGAAGACGTAGCCGGCGGAGTTTCCGAACAGCCAGAACTAATTTACGGGAGCCAGTATGCGTTGGAGTTTGTTCTTGGCGCTGTGCCTAGCGGGCACATTCGCCGCGGCCCAGGAAGGCATGTTGCACGCGGAGTTTCGCCGCGAAGCGGAACGCGCCAGCGACGCCTGCAAGGATTTCGGTTTCAAGACCGTGCCGGGATGCGCCATCGAGATCTTCACCGACACTCCTGTTCACATTGCAGTGGGAAGCCTGCCGGCACAGAACGGATTCGGCTTGGGCGGCGCGCTCGTGGTCGACAAGAATACCAAGAACTGGCGTTTAGCCTGGGATGTGGACGCTGTCGCCTCCACCAACGCTTCGTGGCGTGCCGGTGGATATATGAAGATCATCCACACTCCCAGCGAACCCGTGCACGTCATCATGCCGGTAGTCCCAGCTGCCGGCGAGAGCCCTCAGCCCACCAAGCCTGCGAAGAAGCCACAGATAAACCTGGTTCATCCTTACACCGTTTTGAATCTGTACGCACAGTCCATCTCTCTGAATAAACTTTATTTCTTTGGCCTGGGAAATGATTCCACGCTGGCGGGGCAATCGGTATTTGGAATGACTCAAACCATCGTGGGCGGCAGCGCGATCAAGCCAATCTATGAATGGCCCGCAATCAGCAAACTGAAGCTTGCGTTGTTGGGCGAAGTGAATGGGCGCCTCGTAAACGTGAGGGGCGATGAGGGGCAATCCATTCCTTCGATCGAGACACTTTACACGAATGCGACTGCGCCCGGACTGAGCAGCCAGCCGGGATTCATTCAGCTCGGCGAAGGCTTTCGCATCGAACCGGTGTTCGGGGATCATCTTCAGCTGAATTATTTGGGGAACTTTCAGGAGTTTTTTGCGGCATCGAGTTCGCAAAATTCTTTTCTGCGCTGGACGGCCGACCTGAACCACGTTTTCTATTTGTACGGCTACACGCAGTCGGCGCCGAAGAACACAGACTCGAACGGCCCGGACGAATGCGCGCCGAACGAGGCCAAGTGTCCGCCGATTCCGCATTCCCGAAATCTGAACGGCTCGATCGGAGTGCGCTTCCTGCTGTCGGAATCGATCAACTCTGCGACCAGTGCGGTGCCGTTCTATTTTCAACAGACACTGGGCGGCTCCGATATCGATGGAGCGATGGCCCTTGGCAGCTACCAGGACTACCGGTTTCGCGCACCCAACCTTCTGTTGCTGCAGGAAAGCTTTGAGCACTCGATCTGGGGTCCATTCGGACTTAAGTTCATGACTGACGAGGGCCGCGTGGCTTCTACCCGCGGCGATGTCGGATTTGATCACCTGAAGCACAGTTTCGCCGCCGGACTCACCCTGCGTGCCGGCGGTTTTCCAATGGTTTCGCTGATGTTTGCCTGGGGAGGTCCCGAAGGCCACCACAATATTTTCAACATGAATACCTCGCTGCTGGGAGGTTCTGCTCGTCCGTCTCTGGATTGATTCGATCGGGCACGAGCGGGCTTCGGCGTTGTTTCTTGCTTCCGGAGGCATCATGGAGTTGAATGGAACGACGTTGAGCACTCTCCCAACAGTTATCGCTGCAACAGGCGCGCTCGGCACCGCCGCCTTCGGTCTGGTCGACGCGTTGAAGGTGCTGCCCGGAGGCGGAATCTCCCGTGCCGGCTTCAAATTCATTCGGCAGACCATACTTAAGCTCGCGCCGGAGGTCGCTGCACTCGACGGAACCGGGTTGAGCCGCGATTCCCTGCTCTTCACGCTTCAGTCGCACTGGATCAACGGTACCGCAACCACAGACCAGCTCAATATCGCGAAATCGCTCATCAAACTTCGCCTCACTCCCGACACTGCCGCTGCGCTCGCGAAGGCGACTGGCGTGGATGCTGCCATTCTTTCTCAGATCGCCGCATGCATCAATTCTGGGGCGGCTTTCACTCCCCAGCAGCGCGACGTGTACGGACGCTTCGACCTTCTTCTCACCACCTTGCTGGATCAGGCCTACCAGCGCGCCGACCAGCGCTACCGAAATGCCACCAAGTTCACTGCGATCCCAATCTCGGTTGGCCTCGCCGTCATAGCGGCCCACGTTCTTCCCGATCACATTACTGTTTGGCAGGCCGTCCTGCTCGGTCTGATTGCAACCCCGATTGCTCCCGTTGCCAAAGATGTTGCCTCGGCCGTAACTGCGGCGGTGCAGGCGGTCCAGTCCTGGAGCGATTAGGAGGATTATGCCGCGTTGGTTTCTGAGCACGCGCGCCCAGTCTGTGGGTGGTCCAGTGGCGCCAGTCAAGATCGTCGACGCGGATCGTCCGGGCTTCCCTTATGACCTCACTTCGGAGTTGATTGCCGCTGTCCGCGGCCGCGAGGCTTATTTTTGCGTTCATGGTTTCGAAGTCAACGAGGCAGACGGCATTGCTCATCTCACATACTGGTTGGGCAATTTACAAATCGGAAACACCGTTCCCATTGGAATACTCTGGCCCGGTGACTGCATGATTCCTATCGGCATCGATTATGTTTTCGAAGGTGGCGAGGCCATCCAGTCCGGCGACCTGATTGCCGATTTCCTTAACGCGAACTTCACGGGAGCCGCCAGCCTGTCTTTCGCCGCTCACTCTCTGGGCGCGCGAGTTGTGCTGCAGACCATTGATGGACTCTCCCGCAGGGTGCGCCGTGCTCTGTTCATGGCCGGGGCCATCGACAACAATTGCCTGACCGGCGAGTACAATCTTGCCGCCGAGAAGATTGACCAGATCTCCATTCTTTCTTCCGCCGAGGATGACGTTCTCGCCCTTGCATTTCCGCTGGGCAACCCGCTTCAGGGAATCATCGATTGCGGTCACCCGTACTACCACGCCGCGCTCGGCCGCGAAGGCCCCGCGCAGCCGTATCCGCCCGCCCCTGGCCTGCAACCGAACTGGCAGATCCCTGCCAATCTCGACTACGGACACCACGACTACCTTCCCAGCGAGCAACTGATTGCGGAGTTTTCGCTCCCTGTCGATATCCCGGCTGAGCAAGACCCAGTCCCACCTGACGGAACGCCTCGTCAGCTTGCTGACACCAACCAGTGGAAGCCCGCATGGTCCGCGGCCTTCGCCGCCACTCGCTACAAATAAGCGCACCACTTAGAACAAGATTTCGTCAGCAGTCATTGTCGCAATTCCTCGCCCGCATGTCCCAACAAAATGCTCCGACCGGTATCCGGCTCCCTTCACATTTCCGTTTCTCCGATAAGCCAAGTCGAGTCGAGCCCCGTTTCAAGTATGATCTCTGCCGTGTACTGCGTACGGCGGGTGCGGATCGCCTCCTGGTCGAGTTGTGGCAGTCCCGAGTAGATGGAGAGTTGATGAGGACGGTTGGCAAACTGATCATTGCAGGAGTGTTTGGCTTTGCGGTGCTGCAGCTGGTGCGGCCAGGTATTCCGGTTAAGCCCGCGACGGCCGAACTGCAGGCGCCGCCTGAGGTCAAGCACATCCTGGAAAAGGACTGCTACAGCTGTCACTCGGACCAGCTGCGGCTGTCGTGGTTCGACCACATCGTGCCCGGCTACTGGTTGGTACGGCACGACATTCTCACCGCGCGCGAGCACCTCAACTTTTCAACATTAGGCGCCAAACCCGCGGCTGCGCAGAAGGCTACGCTCTATGAGGCCGTGAACATGATCCAACTGGGCGCGATGCCGCTTCCGAGTTTCCTTAAGCTGCATTCAGAAGCGAAGGTGACCCCAGAAGAGATGGCGACGTTGAAAGCATATTTGTCCCCCTCGCCGATTGCAGCGAACCAGCCCGGCAACGTTGCAGATAAGAACGTATCGAAGACCAACGCTGCTTCGGCGGAAGGTCCGCCTCCTGTTGACTTGGCGATGGTTCAGCCGGAGTTCAATGGATTCCCGTTCGATCCGACGTTCGAGAACTGGAAGCCAATCAGCACGACAGACCGCGGTGACAACAACACGTTCCGGTTCATTCTCGGAAATGAGATTGCGGTGAAAGCGGCGCGCTCGGGCAATATCTCGCCCTGGCCGGACGGCGCGAGCTTCGCGAAAATCGCATGGCAACAGGAACCCGGCCCTGACGGCCTGATGCACCCCGGCAAGTTCGTGCAAGTGGAGTTCATGTTGAAAGACGCCAGGCGCTACAAAGACACCGAAGGCTGGGGCTGGGGCCGCTGGCGCGGGTTGGATCTGAAACCCTATGGCAGCGACGCGCAATTCGTGAACGAATGTACCGGCTGCCACCGGCCGGTGCGAGGCAACGACTACGTTTACACGCTCCCGATCACGGCAGTAAAAATCAGCGGTGAAGAGGTAGTGAACAACCGTGCGGCAGAGTTGCCGCCGAGCCTGCCTTTTCAGCCGGACGAGTGGGGCGCGATCACGATGTTCGTGGACCCGACTAGCCATACCACGGCGACACTCTACGGCAACGACGCAGCGATGCGGGCCGTGCAGACACGCGCTACGAGTGGCGCAGGTCCGGGCGTCGCTCCCGCCTATCCAGCGGGTGCGGTGCTGGCGCTTGTCACCTGGGCGCAGCGCGACGATCCGCACTGGTTCGGCGCTCGCATTCCGGACGTGCCGCAGTCAGTGGAATTCGTGCAAGTGACGGCCACAGGAGCGGGGACCAGCTACCGGAGCTTCGCGGGATCAAGTCTTGTTGAGAATCATCCGACCACCAGCGTTATGGCACAACGGACAAGTTTTATTGGGGGCCTCGCCCCAGCGCGGCTGCCGTAAGCTGTTCGCTTGAATTAAACTCGTCGCTTATGGCCTGCGCGGGAAGCGACTGTCAAAGCCACTTATGGCGATTCTTTCGCCAGTCAAAGCGGGCGGTGCCATCCGTAACCTTCCATTCTTCCCGAAGAGGTTGAATACTCAAATCTCTCGACATGTCGTACCACCACAAAAAGCAGGCCTCAGGCCGCTCCCCGCGAACTTACCTTCGATGCCAACGCCACCACCCCATATCTGGAAGAGTTCCTTCGTGAAGGCGCCGTGGTTGCTACTGCTAACAATCGCTGGATTTGCAGTCTTGTCAGGGCTGGCAAAGGCGCAATCACCGGCCGATTCGGGAGACCCCTCCTTGGCGTTCGCGAGCACATCCACCACGCATCTGGACTTTTACACGCGTCCGACCGAGACTACGAAGCTCCGCAATTATTCCTTCGACGGATTCGGGCCTTATCCCATCGGCGTCGTTGCGGTAGCTGCCGGGATCAGCCAGATCGATGATTCGCCGCCTGAGTGGAAGGAAGGCGCGGCGGGTTACGGCAAGCGCTTCGCGTCCACCTTTGGAGTGTTGGCAGTAACTGCGACCACGCGCTATACGCTAGCGGAAGCTCTCCACGAAGATACGTTGTACTACCGCTGTGAGTGCAAAGGCGTGTTTCGCAGGCTGGGCCATGCCGTGATCTCGACCGTCATCGCGCGCCGCGGCGACGATGGCCGTCGCGTTTTTTCCTTTCCGGATCTGGTGGCCCCGTACGCGGGGAGCATGACCGCCGTCTATGGTTGGTATCCCGGCCGCTACAACGCGACGGATGGTTTTCGCATGGGCAACTACAACATGCTGGGCTATGTAGGCGCAAACGTAACGCTTGAATTCTTCCATACCGGACCACGCTCGTGGATCTCGCGAATGCATCTCAACAACCCGCACGGAGCACAAGTCCAGCCATCATTCTAGCGTTTGTCAGGCCCGCTGCTCCCTGTTCCCATTCCATCAGCCGTTCACTCAGGGTGCGGAAACCGGTTCCCATGGACGGGTGCCGTCGGCGAGCGAATACTGCAGAAAATAGGGATCGGCGAGGTCGGCGCGGCGGCGACCGAGATTGACCTTCCGGTAGCGCCGTGCCTTGCCTTTGCCGACCCGCCGATATGCCGATAGAGTGTGATTGCCAGCCTCCAGTGCTTAGTACCGTGCGGAGGCAAAAAGATCGGGATTTGGTAGTTGGTAGTCAGTTACCGTAAGTCGCAGAAATCAAAGGGCTGGCGGAGAGGGAGGGATTCGAACCCCCGATACCCTTTCGGGTATGCCGGTTTTCAAGACCGGAGCCATAAACCACTCGGCCACCTCTCCAAACTGCTATAAACAAATGAGTTGAGTAGTGCCCGCCACTTTCGCACCATTGCACGGTATTGCAGAACTGCTGTACTGAGCAGACATGGGAGGCTAGAATCCTGCTCTACAAATCCTTTGGCTCTTGGTATGTGCGCTACTGTCTTGACGAGATTGTAGATGGCACCTTGATTCGGAATCAACACTCAAAGCAAAGAAAGAAAGCAAAGAAAGAAAGCAAAGAAAGAAGGTACTGCGGAAGGTCTGTGCGTCGAGTCCATGGCGACTAACAACGCGCAGGTGAGGGTATCGCCGTGACGCTCCTTCCACCAAGCATGAACACGATTGACATCCTCAGAGACACCGGGAGGGTTCAATGAAGCTACGAGCCGGCGCAGCCCTCCTTTTCACTTTTCTCGCCGCCAGCGCGTTGGGATGGCAAAGCGAAAATGCAATCGTGATTGACGCGAAGGACTCTGTCACGCCAACCGCGCCTGTCGCCTTCCTTGGCAAGTATCTGAACGGTTTCCACTCTTCCGTCGACGGACAGACCATTGAGTACCACTCGTCCGATCCCGATGCCGATTCCGCCTTGCTCGTTCGTGGGCAGCGCGTGGCCCATACCGTCTCCTGGGAAACTGATCCTTTACCCGAACCGTCGGGCGATTTCTACCAATTCATCTGGCTCGCGGGCATTGAATGCGCTGGTTTCGCCGAGGAGAAAAAAAGTCATCCATTCGACCTTCTGATCAACGGCCGGCTCTGGTTCACTTTCAAGAACGCCAAAGACGCGACCGCGAAAGCTTGGCAAATTGCCGGAAAAGACGGCGGAGAACTCTCCTTTACCGCCACGACTACTGACCATGTCGGCGATCTGTTCGGCTACATGACGCTAAAACTACCCGCAAACGATTTTCCGCCTGGCAGACCCCTCACGCTCGAAGTGCAAGGCGACAACTCCGGCAGTGCAGACTGGTACATGACGTTTCAGCACCGTTTCAATTTTGTGCCCCAGGTGCGCTCCGAGCCCGCCCTCGTCAAAGACGGCGGACGCACTGTGCAACAGTTGCGGCTTAGCCTCGATAACCTCGTCGCCGGCCGCACCGTCGAAGTTCGGATCCCCGATCACGAACCGATCCGCGCCGATCTCAACATCGGCGCGAACGCTCTGCGTTTGCCCATCCCCGCAGTTGCTTCCGTCACCACCATCCCCCTCGTCTTCAAACTCAATGGAAGTGTCGTCGAGACCAGCACGGTTTCGATCGCGCCCGTCCACAAGAGAGATATCTATCTTCTCTCCTACTCTCACAATGACATCGGATACACCGACCTGCAGCCCGACGTTGAACGCAAACAGTGGAACAACCTCGAACAGGCGATGCGCCTTATCCGCAACACGCGCGATTATCCCGCCGATGCCCGCTACAAATGGAACCTGGAAACCATCTGGGCTCTGCAAAGCTATCTGAAACAAGCTCCCGCGGCCCAGCGTGACGAATTCTTTGCAGACGTGCGCTCCCACAGCATCGGACTCAGCGCGCTCTACGCCAACATGCTCACGGGCCTGGCGACTTCCGTGGAAATGAGCCATTTTTTTGATTTTGCCCGCGAACTGCGCTCCGACTACCACATTCCCATGACGACCGCCGTCACCTCCGATGTTCCCGGTTTCAGCTGGGGCATGGTTTCCGCGATGGCGCAGAGCGGCGTCAAGTATTTCGCCACCGCGCCCAACTCTGGCGATCGCATCGGCTATACCCTGCAGGCCTGGGGTGACAAGCCCTTTTACTGGACCTCCCAATCCGGTCAGGAGAAAGTGCTGACCTGGATGGCCGGCTCAAGCTATGCCAGTTTCCACGAGGGACCGCTCAGCAAACTGGGCGACGACAAGATCATGAAACTCGCACGCAAGCTGGACGATGTTTCTTATCCCTACGAAATGGTCCAGCTTCCCTACACGCTTGGCGACAATGGCCCGCCCGATCCCACACTGGCCGATTTTGTCCGGCAGTGGAACGATCGCTACGTCACGCCGCGTCTCATCGTGGCGACGCACGAGCAAATGTTCGAGGAGTTCGAGAAGCGCTACGGCTCAAGCCTCCCCGTCGTGCAGGGAGACTTCACGCCGTACTGGGAAGACGGAGCCGCCTCCACGGCCTTCGAAACCGCGTTGAACCGCGCCGCCGTCGATCGGCTCATCCAGGGCGAAGCCTTGTGGTCGATGCTCGCGCCGGCTTCCTATCCCGCCGGGGGATACGATTCCGCCTGGCGCAACGTAACTTTCTATGACGAGCACACATGGGGAGCCCATAACAGCACGGAGGAGCCGGATCTACCGTTTGTTAAACAGCAATGGGAGATCAAGCGCAAATTTGCCCTCGACGCCGATCGCGCATCACGCGACTTGCTGGCGGAAGTCCTGCATTCGCCCAACGTGCCGTCCAAAGCCAGAACGTCGATCGATGTCTACAACACAAATTCCTGGCCGCGCACGGACGTGATATTCCTCACGAACGAGCTGAGTGCGGCCGGTGATCGCGTCGTTGATCTCAATGATCATCCTGTGCCGAGCCAGCGGCTCTCCACCGGGGAGCTCGCCGTCCTCGCCGAGAACCTTGCGCCGTTTTCCGCCAAGCGTTTGTTTGTGGAAAAAGGGCAAGCCTTCAGTCGCGATGCCACCAAGATTGGACCCAATAGCCTGGAGAATGAATTCATCTCTGTCTCCGTTAATTTGCAAAGCGGGGCAATCGATGCGCTGACCTGGAAGGAAAAAGGAATTCAGCTGGTAGATCATGCGCAACGCACCGGACTGAATCAGTACCTCTACGTTTTGGGCGCAGATCCTGACAAAGCCCGGTCGCTCTCGAACGTTCGCGTGCGAGTAAAGGAGCAAGGAAATCTGGTGGTCTCGCTGCTGGTCGAAGCTGATGCGCCCGGGGCGAGGCGTTATTCCACCGAGATTCGCCTGGTCGAAGGTGTTGACCGCCTCGACCTGATCACCAATATCGACAAGCTTCCGGTGCGCGACAAAGAAGGCGTCCATATCTCCTTCCCCTTCGCCGTTCCCGGCGGCCAGTTGCGCTACGACGTCGCTGATGCATTTGTTCGCCCCGAAGTCGACCAGTTAGCCGGTGCCTGTAAGAATTTCTTTTCCGTGCAGAGTTGGGTCGACATCTCCAACAGTAACTACGGTGTGACCTGGGCCTCACCCAACGCCCCGCTGATAGAAATCGGTGCCATCACCGCCGAGCAGCCCTGGATGAAATCGATTGCGTCGTCATCCTCGATTTACTCCTACGTAATGAACAACTATTGGCACACCAATTACAAGGCTGACCAGGAAGGGCCGGTAACCTTCATTTACTCGATGCTGCCCCACGCTGCCTTCAACGCCGTCGATGCCGCGAGATTCGGCACAGAACGGCGGCAGCCCCTGGTCGTTTCTCTGGCCGACGCCTCCACTCCGCCGCGTTCTTCCCTGCTGCATCTTTCCTCGCCCAACGTACTTGTATCTTCGCTCAGGCCGATTGCGAACGGGCAAAGCTGGTTGGTCTATCTCTACAACCCAACCGAGAAGCTTCAGACCTTTGACGTTGTCTGGAACAACGGCTCTCCCGTTTCAGTCCGATCGAGTGATGCCGCGGGACAAATCACCAACCCAGCGCAGGACTTTGAGATCGCCGCCTTCGGCAGCGCCTACGTCCGCATCGATCCAGCGGTGTCTGATAAGGCGAAGCGATGACGACCGGCCGGTAGTCAAGAAACGAAGAACGCGATGGAGTGTTACGATTTGCGCATGCGAATCCCTTCGCGCGTGCAAGAAATTCTCCTGCTCGTCCTGATTACGTTCATGCCGATCATGCTCGCGCGGAGCCACGCACAGACGTTCACCGACATAAAACCTTCTCCGCAGCAGGTTGAATGGCAGGATCTCGAGATGGGGGCCATCATCCACTTCGGTCCAAACACCTTCCTCGACCGCGAATGGGGCGACGGCACCGCCGATCCGAAGGTTTTCAACCCCACCCAATTCAATCCCGAGCAATGGATGCAGGCCCTGCAGTCGGCCGGAATCAAGTACGTGGTCTTCGTCGCCAAGCATCACGACGGCTTCTGCCTGTGGCCCACAGCGCAAACCGACTACAGCGTAAAGAGCAGCCCCTGGGAAAACGGCCAAGGAGATGTAGTTCGCCGAGTCGAGCAAGCCGCAAGGAAATATGGCCTAAAGTTTGGCGTCTACCTCTCTCCGTGGGATCGTCACGAGCCCCGCTACGGCAACTCCACCGAATACGACAAGTACTATTCTGCCGAACTCGACGAACTCGTTCAGCGTTACGGCGATCTAGAGGAATTCTGGCTCGATGGCGCCGGCAGCGAGGGTCACGTCTACAACTTCCCCCGCATCATCGAGGAACTCCGCACCTACCAGCCCAACACGCTAGTGTTTGCCGATGTCGCGCTGTTCGACTACGGCGACATTCGCTGGGTGGGGAACGAAGACGGAGCCGTTCCTTACGAGAACTGGAATGTGATCGACCGCCACGGATATCTCCGCTGGCGCCCCGTTGAGGCTGACACTCCGCTGCGCAAAGGCCACTGGTATTGGCATCCCAACGATGAATCCAGTCTCAAGAGCCTGCCCGAGCTGCTCACAACTTATGAGCAAACGATAGGCCGAGGGGCACAGCTGATGCTCGGCATTGCGCCCGATCGGCGCGGCCTGCTACCCGAGGCCGACGTGCAGCGCCTAAGAGAATTCGGCGATTCGCTCCGCCAGCGATACAGCAAGAATCTTGTTGCGAGACATCTCAAGGCGATCCCGGAATCGGAACTCGCGCTCGATGGCGATCCGGACACGTTCTGGTCAGCGCCCGCCGGTTCGCACCACGCGACGGTCGAAGTGAATTTCGCAGCTCCAATCACCTTCGACCACTCGCTCACCATGGAGTGGCTGAATGCGGGCCAACATGTCCAGAATTACGCCGTGGAGATTTACAGAAATGGGAAGTGGATCCAGATCTTCAAGGGCAATGCCATCGGGCATAAGCGAATCGATCACTTCGCTCCCGTGACCGCTTCACGAGTGCGCCTCAACATACTCTCTTCGTCCGCCGAGGCCCATATCCGCGAATTCCAGCTCTTTGATTCGAAAGACAATTCGAAGGACCGTTCGAAAGACGCTTCGCCCTAACTTACACGCGCTGCACCTCGATGCCGCGCTCCACGAAGGACGCAGTCGCCTTGTCGGAAGCTCGTTTGTCAGTGATCAACACGTCAATATCTGAGATCGGACAAATTAGCGCAGGCGTCACCATCCCTAACTTGCTTGAATCAGCAACCACGATCGTCTGCTTGGCCTGCTGAATCATCGCGCGAAAGGTCAATCCTTCTTCGGGTTCGATCACCGTGATGCCGCGCTCCAGGTCGATTCCGCACACGCTCACAAACACTCGATCCATATAAATGTCGCTCAGCGACGAGATCGCGGCATGTCCCACTAACGAGAACGACCCCGCCCACTGCACGAATCCTCCGGTTACGAATGTCTTCAGCCCGGGACAGTTGCTCAACTCCATCGCGATATTAATCGCATTCGTGATCACCCGAATGTTATGCCGGTTCCTAAGATTTCGCGCCACGTGCGTCGTGGTAGTGCCGGCCGTGAAGCCCACCGTTTCGTTTTCGCAAATCAGTTCAGACGCAGCTAGTCCGATTTTGCGCTTCTCCGCCGGACGATGCTGCTCCCGGTTTTGAAACAGGGAATCGTATCGGAAGGGCTCATAGAGAAGGGGCTCGACCAGCGTCACGCCACCGTGTGTTCGGCGCACCAGCCCTCTTGCTTCCAGTTTGGCCAGATCGCGCCGCACGCTGGCTGCCGACGCCCCGAGGTCCGCAATCAATTCGTCCAGCGAAAGGTTTCCCTTCCGCCGCAACTCTCTCAGGATTTGGTCTTCCCGGGGTCGTGTCTTCATTGGAATGCCCCAACGGCCGTGGGTGTGAAAACTGACAACAAAGAAACGCGAGGTCAGACTACAGCAAGCGTCTCTTGGGTGTGCACAATTCTGCGTATAGAGCATCGACTGGATTGCTCACACAGTTTTGATCAACCCGGCCTTGGATGAATACGATCCAGCACAATAACCCGCGCGCTCTGGCGTCCTCCTTGTGCAATAAACCTCCAAAATAGTCTACAAAAATGATCATATACGCCTAAATCAATCATTTCATCCTTGACAGTGATCAACGTTCCTGATTACCGTCGCTCTATTGGAAGAGGACGATTATGAGAACAAATCTGTTCCGTTACCTGTTCGCCAGCTGCTTGGTGACCCTATTCTTGTTGTCATCCGCCTCAGCGCAAACCGTCACGGGTTCCATTGCTGGAGTGGTCACCGACCCCAGCGGCGCCGTGGTCTCGGGAGCGAAAGTTGTCTCCGAGAATACTGCGACCGGAGTAAGAACGTCGGTGCTGACCAATTCCGCCGGCGTGTATACCCTCCGCTTCTTGCCCATTGGCACCTACACCGTGACCATCTCGGCGAAGGGGTTTGCGACCCAGAAGGTGGAAGCCTTCCCCCTGGAGATCGACCAGACGGCCAAGGTGGATGCGACGCTGACCATCAGTGACTCGACCACGGTGGAAGTGCGGGAAACGATTCACCCGATTCTCGACACCACAGACGCCACGCTGGGGAACACGCTTTCGACCAACGAAATCGCGAATATTCCGCTGAACGGCCGGAACTTCTCCTCGCTCACTCTGTTCCAGCCCGGAGCCGTTGACACCGATCCCACTGGCATGACGGGAAACAATGCGATCGAGCGGAGCACCTACAATAGCGGGATAGCGTCGATCAATGGCAACCGCGAGCAGGGAAACAACTACATGCTCGAAGGCGCCGAAGACAACGAGCCGCAGAATAATCTCATCGGCTACAACCCCGCGCCCGACGCCATTGCCGAACTGCGAGTGGTCTCCGCCAATGCCAACGCCTCATATGGGAATGCCAACGGCGGTCAAATCGTGACCATTCTGAAGTCTGGAACGAATCGCTTTCATGGATCGGCGTACGACCTGCTGGAGAACCAGAATCTCGATGCCAATTCATGGGGGAACGGGCTTGCCCGCTGCGACACGTGCAATCCGCCAACTCCTGCTAGTCCTATAACGAAATACACCCAAAACATTTTTGGCGGAACTCTGGGCGGTCCTGTCCTGCGAAATAAACTCTTCTTCTTCGCCGACTACGAAGGCGTACGGAAGCATACGGCCCAGCCGCTCCAGCAGACTAGCGTTCTCACCCCGGCAATGCTCAAGGGTGATTTCTCGGCTCTAACTGCCAACGGAATCCAGCTCTACGACACGCAGAACAACTTTGCGCCATTCCAGAACAATCAGGTTCCGGTGGTGAGTCCGATCGCGCAGTTTCTTGCTGCCAATCCGCAGATCTATCCCGCGCCCAACCGAACACCGACGGATGGATTGATCCAAAATAACTTTGTCGGCCCGCAAAATGGCTTCGTTACGAATAATCAGGAAGATTTCAAGGTCGATTTCACACCTGGCAACGTGAATAAGATTAGTGGTTTCTATTCGCAGGGTACGGGGGCAGATTTTACTTCCGCGATTCTTCCCGTCTCCTTCCCAGCGCACAATACCTATCCGACGAAGATCGCTGGGGCGAGTTGGGTTCACACCTTTTCGCCCGCGATCATTAATGAAGCGCGCCTCGGCTTTACCCGTGTGCGCTGGAACAATGGCGTGCCCAGCGATCCCTCTGGTCTATTCGGGCTCAGCGGGGAGTCGAAGGTCGGTATCACATTTCCATTCCCCCAGCAGTATGCTGGTTTTACCGGTCAGAGCATCAGCAATAACGCGAGCTATATCGGCACCAATGCGAATCCGCAGGTGTTCACCGATAATACCTTCAACTATCAGGACACTCTTACCTGGCAGCGCGGTCTCCATTTGTTCACGATGGGCGTTCAGGCAACGCGTTATCAACAAAACTACCTAAACGCAGGCAACGTTGGATTTCTGGGGCAGTTTCAGTACACGGGTACCTATACTTCAAACTTAAATGCGGCCAACGGCGCCGGGTACGGCCCGGCAGATTTTGTTCTTGGGCGCATTTTCAGCACTTCGCTTGCCAATCCGCTGGGCAACGTAGGCAACCGGCAATGGCGCATCGCTGGCTATTTTCAGGATGATTACAAAATTTCTCCGAGGCTGACACTCAACCTCGGCTTGCGTTACGAATTCGACCAACCTTGGTATGAGCAAAACAACAAGACCGCTAATGTGGTGTTCGTCAATGGGGTTGCAACCGTAGAGTATGCTGGCCATGTTCCCGCCGGAGCAGTTGCGGGATCGATTGTTTGCCCTACGCATGCTTGCTACCACGCGAACTACAAGCAGATCATGCCCCGCCTTGGCTTCGCGTATCAAATCGATCCCAAGACCGTGATTCGCGGCGGCTATGGCATCAGCAGTTTTTTTGAGGGTTATTCTTTCAATCAGCGCCTGACTTCCAGTCCGCCGTTTACGGAGGCAATCAGCCAGAATGCCCCGGTCCCGACGAAGACATCGGGGGGCACACCGTTTACGGTGGCAAACGCTTTCAGCCAGCCGTTTGGGTCGGACCCCAACTACGACCTGTATTCAGTCTGGCCGCAGGATACCCAGCCTGCATTCATCCAGCAATACAACCTCACCGTCGAGCGTGCGATCACGAATGAGCTCTCGGTGAGCATGGGCTATCACGGCCAGAACGGCGACCATCTCGACGACTATCGAAATGGAAATCAACTTACCGCAGGCCAGGCGCAAGATCTCGGGGGCAATTGCGGAGCTTCTGTTATTCCAGCGGCTGACCAGACTCCCTATTTCGCGCTCGTCGGCGAATGCGGCAGTATTCTCGTCACGGAATCGGAAGGCAGAATGAATTACAACTCCGGCCAACTCACAGTGCGCCAACGAACGCATCACGGCTTGGAATACACTCTCAACTACACTTGGGCAAAATCCTTGACTGACTCGTCGGGTAACTACGCGGTTGGCGCACAGCCGTACAATAGCTGGAACGGGCTCTCGGTTCAGAACGGTTATGACCTGATGGCTGACTGGGGGCCTTCTGCGATGGACGTCCGCCACAGCATGAACTTTGTGGGTGTCTACGACCTTCCCTTCGGCAAAGGTCGCACTTATGGAGGAAATGCGAAAGGTCCAGTCGACGCGGCCTTCGGAGGATGGAGACTCGCAACCACAGCCATCCTCTATTCGGGATTCCCGGTGACAATCTTTGGGCCGGACGCGAGCAATACCAACAATGCCGGATGGGGCTTCAGCCGGGCGAATCAATATCACCCAATGATCATCCGTCACCGTTCGCTTCAAGATTGGTGGGGCACCGATCAATCGGCGGACAACAGCATCAACTGTCCGGCCAATGGAGTCTGCGCCTACGGCGTGGCGGCTACGAACACTTTCGGTACAGCGAGTAATAGCACCGAGCGCGCGCCAGGTTATCGACAGGTCGACATGTCCTTGTTCAAGGATTTTCACCTGTGGAGGGAAGAGCATGTGCTTGGCTTCCGGGCTGACTTCTTCAATATCTTCAACATAGCGAGCTACGGAAACCCTGACAACAACATAAACGACAGCAGCTTTGGTCTGATCAGCAGCGTACGCTCCCCGGCGCGTCAGATCCAATTGAGCCTGCATTACGCCTTCTAGCCTCCTGGTCGCTTTCGAGTATGCTGGAAGCCGACTCCAGCATACTCGCGGGCGTCATCGCGAACCGCTTGAGTGCGATACCGCCGTCCGCCAACGTGAGATAGGGCTAGCCGCGTCTCACCGATAAGTGCTAGGTACAATATCTTGGAAATCCACAAACACGCCATTACCGAACAAATACTGATTGAAGTCTGCGTCGACTCGGTGGCGTCTGCGGTGGCCGCGCAACAGGGCGGGGCGGCCCGCGTCGAGTTGTGCAGTGATCTGCTCGAGGGAGGAGTGACTCCTAGTGCGGGCCTGATCGAAGTGGTCCGTGCCCGGATCTCCATCGGCCTGCAGGTTATTATTCGTCCCCGCGGAGGAGACTTCTGCTATGCCGGTGAAGAAGTCGAGATCATGCGCCGCGACATTTCCGTCGCCAAGGAACTAGGTGCCGACGGCGTCGTTCTCGGCATTCTGAATGCCGACGGCCATGTCGATGTCCACAGCACCCGCCAACTGATCGAGTTGGCACGCCCGCTCAACGTCACCTTTCATCGCGCCTTCGACATGTCCGCCGACTTATTCCAGTCTCTCGAGGACGTTTGCGCCACCGGCGCCGACCGTCTTCTTACCTCAGGCGGCGAGCAAAAATGCCTGCAAGGTGCCGAAACCATCGCACGGCTGGCCAACTCGGCGCGCGGCCGCATCGCCATCATGGCCTGTGGCGGCATCGGTCAAGATGACGTCGCTGCCATCATCGAGCGCACCGGGGTACGCGAGATTCATGTGGGATTAGGTACCCCCGTACCCAGTCCCCTTCGTTACCACAACCCTCGCTTGTCGATGGGCAAACTCCAGGGACGCGAATACGAGCGCGTGCAGGTGCTCGAAGAGAATGTGCGCAATCTGCAAACTGCCATCTTGCTTGCCAAGACTTAGCCACTGGCGACCGGCCGAGGGAGAGGGATCCGAACCCTCGGCACCAGGTGTTAGCCCCGTACAACGGTTTAGCAAAAGGATGGGACCACTCGCAGGGTATAGCTGGCCGGTACGACCCGAACTCTCGGTACAGCTCTGAAGGAGCTAAGATGCGTGGATGCTATGACCGGAAAATACAAGCAACCGCGTCTCCGGCCGTAGCAGGATCGGGCATCGGCTACGCTAAGGCCACCTTGTATAAGGCTATGAGTTTCGCCCAGGCACGCTCGGCTTCGGCCTTGTTATAGATGGGCACGCCGTCTCGGGCGGGCATATCCGGCACGCACCAGCCATGCAAGGCGGAATACACTTCGATTTCGGCTGAAACCTTCGCGGCTGCGAAGGCCTCCTTCAGCTTATCTTTGGCATCCGGCTGACGCTCGTCGTCGTTCGACGCGATCCCGAAATACATTCGTGCCTTGATCTTCGGCGCGAGCAGATGCGGGCTATCGGGTTTATCGGTCACCAGGCCTCCGCCGTGGAATGATGCACCCGCACCAATGCGATCGGGCAAGGACGCGGCGGTCCTCACAACCAGCGCTCCGCCCATGCAGTAACCCTGGGTTCCAATCTTCTTTGCCTTGTTCGCTTCTTTTTGTGCATCGAGGAAGGCAACATAGGCGACGGCATCTTTTTCGGCATTGCCGGCCGCGCTCACCGACGCCATCAGCGGCCGGAGCTTCGCCATATCGTCGGGATTCTGAAAGTTGAAGGTGGAGGCATCCGTGAACGGCGCTTTGGAAACGCGGTAAAAGGGATTAGGCACGAGAACGGAATATCCGTCCCCCTCAGAGGCAATACGCCTCGCAATGGCGCGCATAGAGGGCCGCAGTCCGAACGCGTCGGGCCAGATCAACACTCCCGGATGGGAACCAGCTCGCGGACGAATAAATGCGGCGTCGCAAGTTCCGTCCGGAGTCTTGATCTCGACGTCGGTTTCGATCACTTCAAGGCTCACGGCCGCTGCTGACTGGACCGTCGCAGCCAGGCCCGCACTCACCACGAGGGCTGCAAAGTCGCGCCGCGTGATTTCTCCGAGATTCGCGTCGTTGGTCGGTTGGTTTCTCCGATCGTTTGTCATGGATTTTCCTGTAGCGAGTTTATCGCTTACGTTTTAGACGGACAAGGGAGTTGGAATGCCTCGTGCGTGTCCGCCCTTCTCGGATGGTGACTCTACCCGCTGTTGTTACTCGGAAACTGCATTCACCAAGTCGGTCATTGCCGGTAAGAAGACGAAACGGACGAGGGCGCTGGGCTTACTGGCTTCGTCGATCGTGTTGGTCTGCTTGGTCTTCCAATCTGGCGGGGCCTTCTCTCCGTCTGCGAGATAATGCAGCGCCTGTTGCCCCATGGCGGCAAGTTGCAGAAGCTGGTCGGCACGGGTTGACATCTCCGCCAGGCGTGGCGAAGTGAGCATCTGTTGGCGTGTGGGAGGGACGGCATTGGAGAGTTGTGTGAACCAAGCTGAGAGCGCGGCGCGATCCGCAGTGTCGCCGGTGGGGTCGGCGAGCAAGCGCTTTACGGAGAGCTCGAACCAGTGGCGCGACGGAGGATCGGGGCGAACGGCATCCACGAAGCTGTCGAGGGCGGTGAGCTGATCAGGATGCTGTGCATGGGCGCGCTCATGGAGGCTGACCGGTTCAAAGGCCGAAGCAAACGTGCGGAGCGCATCAATGTCCTCCGTGCCTGCGAGCTCGCGCAGACCGGCGTCTTCTGACTCAATATGCGTAAGGCCAAGGCTTTCGAGCTCGACGGAGGTTGGGAGCAGGCGCCGATACATATCGTCCACATCGCGCAGAGTTTCACGCGACCAAAAGCGTTCGGCGATCGCTGCAGTTCGCGGCCAGATACGCGAGTCAATCGTGCGCGGATAAACGAGTTCAGCCCACATGCAGACTTCGCCGCCGAGGATGAGCTTGCGTTCGTCGGGAGTGAGGTCAGAAGAAGCCGGAATCGGATCGGCCAGGTAATGCCAGCCCGCCGGCCGCATGGCATCGAGGTAGTACGGGGCGGAAAGGACGCCTTCGTAGCCCAGCTTCGCACCATTGGAGAGGGAAGCCTCGCCGCGCCATGACTGCACCATGACATCTTTGGGAAGGCCGGGGGTGAGAACCTCGTCCCAGCCCATCATGTGCCTGTGCAGGTGGGCAATGATCTTGAGCACGCGAGTGTTGAAGTACACCTGCAGGGCTGCGTTGTCCTTGAGGTTGTGAGCCTTCATGAAGGCGAGGATACGGGGATTCGTCTTCCAGTCCGGAGCCGGCGTCTCGTCGCCACCGATGTGAACATATGCGTCCGGGAAGATGGTGGCCATCTCAGTGAGAAAGCGGGCAAGAAAAACATAGGTCGCTTCGCGCGTGGGGTCTATGGCGGACGGACTGATGCCGAATTCGCGGCGGATTTCAGTCGGGGCAGTTCCGCTGGCGAGGGAGGGATAGGCAACCAGCCAGGCGGTGCTATGTCCGGGCATCTCAAATTCCGGCACGACGCGGATTCCGCGGGCGCGGGCGTAGGCGACGATCTCCTTTGCATCTTGTTGAGTATAGAAAAGGCCGTCGGATCCCTTGGCCGTGAGCTCGGGGTAGACGTGGCTTTCGATGCGGAAACCCTGGTCTTCTGTGAGGTGCCAATGGAAGACGTTTAGTTTGACTGCGGCCATGCCATCGAGCGTGCGCTCGATGGCAGAGACTGGCTCAAAGTGCCGGGCGCAGTCGACCATGAGGCCGCGCCAGTGGAAGCGGGGCGTGTCATGAATGGTGACGGAAGGGATCACGTAGCCACTGCCGCTTGGTTGTACGAGCTGGATGAGAGTCTCCAGTCCATGCATGGCGCCGAGCTCAGTCGGGGCGTCGATTTCGGCGCCGGAAGGCGTCACCTGGAGCGAGTAGCTCTCGTCCTCGTCGAGCGTTTGCACGGCTGCGGAGACGTGTTCGACCTTGACGACGAGCCTGGTGGTCCCGGCGACTCCGCGTCCGGCATGATGAAGGCCCGTAACCATTTCAATACGCCGTAAGTCGCGGCCGATCGCATTGCTGAGGCGAGCGCCAGAAAAGCCTGGAACTTCGACGGCGAAAGTTGAGTTCAGTGCAAGTGCGTCCGAACCAAAAGAGATCTCTGCGGGTTGAGGCATCAAGTTGTTCTGAAAATGGACTTGTGCTATTGCTTGAACACAGCAGATGGCCACCGCAAATGCCGTCGCCGTGCCGAGTTTGAACGCTGTCAAAATGTTCTCCCCTCAAGCGGAATTTGTTGCGCCACCCCGTTTTACTGTTTCTGAAGGCCGAAGGGTCAAATTTTGGCTCGGTAAGGCTCAAGTCGGATGAGGAGGCAACGGCCATCGCCCAGTTTTTCTCGGCGAATAATCCCATCACCGATGACTGTATTCGAAGCCGGACAGCAACGCGAGTAAGAAAGCGCAGAAAAAGCAACTTAGGCCGAAAGTGTCTACTTTTTGACATTGGCGTAGTTCGCTGCCTTAAAATGCGCCCACTCCACGGGTCCGACTGCTACGCCACATAGTTCTCAAGCGTACCGATCCCGTCGATGCTGATCCGAATTACATCTCCGCTGGCCAGCGTGAAGTCGTTCGCCGGGACAATGCCGGTCCCGGTCATCAAGAACACGCCGTGTGGAAATGTGTTGTCGCGGAAAAGAAACGTCGCCAGTTCTTTTGGATCGCGTTTCAGTTCCGCCAGCGTGGTGCTTCCGGTAAACACGGTCTTGCCTTCCCGCGCGATCTCCAAACGGATGGTAGTGGACTTGTCGAGGGGGCCGGTCGACAGCAACACGCAGGGACCAAGTGCACAGCTGCCGTCATAGATTTTCGCCTGCGGGAGATAAAGTGGATTTTCCCCTTCGATATCGCGGGAACTCATATCGTTGCCGATGGTGTAACCCACAATTTCACCGGCACGATTCATGAGCATAGTGAGTTCCGGCTCCGGCACCGACCACTTCGCATCCGACCGAACGCGTACGGCGCCACCGGGCCCGACGACGCGCCTGCCCGTCGCCTTAAAGAACAGCTCCGGTCGTTCCGCCGCATAGACCCGATCGTAGAAGCTTCCCCCGCCGGCATCCTTGCTCTCGTCGATGCGCGCATTGCGGCTGCGGTAGTACGTCACCCCCGCCGCCCATACCTCCTGGCTGACGATCGGGGCAAGAACCGTAGCGGGATCGAAGTTCGATGCTGCAGTCGCGCCAGTAGCGCCGCGAACTCGGGCGTAGAGGTCCGGACTGCCGCTCAACTCGTCCCAGTCGGCCGTGGGGACAAGATAGAAATTGTCGTCTTCCTCGGCGAACACACCTTTGGATGTGCGATAGAGTTTCATGCAGCGAGCCTCTAGATAATTTCCGCCGAAGAAGAAGATCGCGGATCGCGAATTATTGCACATCAGAGGTAAGGCTGCTGGTCACAACACGGTGCCAACTCTCGGAGTTCGTCCGCCTGCTGGCACCGCACGTGTCCGACCTAGTTGACGGTGAAGTTGGTGGAACTGCTAACGCTGCCACCTTTTGTGGTCACGACGATTTTGCCGGTCGCGGCTCCGGCGGGAACGGACGCGGTGATTTCGGAATCGGAGACCACGGTGAACGACGTCGATATTTTGTCGATCGTCACCTTCGTGGTTTGAGTCAGGCCGGTGCCGTTGAAAGTCACTACGGTTCCGACTGGGCCGCTCGGGGGCGTGAAGCTTTTGTAGGTCGGCGTGACCTTGTAAGTCGCGGTGGTGGACAGCACGGTCGATCCAGTGGTGACGGTGACGTCGCCGGTTAGCGCGCCCACCGGGACCGTCGCCAAAATGTAAGTGGTGCCCGTTAGCGTAGTGGTGGTCGCGGCAGTGCCGCCGAATTTCACCACGGAACTCGAGCTGAAACCCTGGCCCAGAATGCCGACCCGCGCGCCTTCTGCGCCGGACCTCACATTCACCAGGGAGATGAAGGGGCTGTAGCCATTGCTCAGGCTATAGAACGACCCAACGCCGATCCCGCCCTGCTCGGTCGTGCTGTAAAACGTGCCGTCGGTGGAGAGCAAGAGCGGAGCCTCAGGCTGACCGCAGTTTGAGCAAACCAGCGGGTAGAGATAGAGGTTCTTGTAGGCGCCCTTGGTGGTGATGTCGAAGAGTCCAGCTTGCGCGCAGCCCCCGCCCGCGCAATCGGTCGCGGCGCCAAACAACAGGCCATTCGGCCCCTGCGTCAACGGCAACGAAGGATACGCGCCGTCCGTCTGATTCGGAAAGCTGTAAAGCACCGTCTCCTTGCCGCCCGCGGTGAGCTGGAAAATGGTTCCTTCGTTCGCACTGCCGCCCTCTTCGGTGGTTCCATAGAAGTCGCCATTGGAGCCCTGAATCAGATTGGCATCCGGGCCCTCGCCATCCACGTAAGCGCCATCCGGATTGGGCTGGAACGTGTATACCAGCGACTCCTTACCCGCGAGCGTGATTTTGAATACTCCGCCTCCGCTGACGATCCAGCCGTTTCCCACGCCCCATAAGTCGCCGTCAGTGCCTTCGATCAAGCCCAAGGGCAATACCGTGTCGTTCGGCGGACCTTGGAAGCTGTACAGCATGGTGTACGCCCCCGCCAGCGTAAGCTTGTACACCGTTCCGTAATTATTTGCCCCGCAAAAAGCCGTGGTTCCGTAAAAATCTCCGTTAGTGGCCTGGATCGGAGGCGCATAGGGTATACACCCGTCGCTGGTCGATCCCTGGGCTGCGAAGTTGTGCAATACGGTCAAGTCGCCGGCGGGCGTCACTTTGAAAAGCGTGCCGTAATCGTTGGCGCCCCCATTGTGACAGGTGCCGTAGAAATTGCCATCGGTGCCCAGCGTCAGGCCGCTGCATGTCGTTCCGTCTGATTGCGCCATGTCGTGCAGGCTGGTGAGCACTCCCCCGGGGCTGATATTGTAAATCGCGCCTTGGTTCGCGGGACCTCCGCCGGATAGGGTAACTCCGTAGAAATTTCCGTCTTGTCCCTGCGCCATTACACCCGCAGGAAGATTTGGGTTCGTCCCGCTGCTGAACTGGTAAATCGTGCTGACCGTTTGCGCCGGCGCAACGATAGCTATCGCCACCAGGAATATACCCGCGAGAAGCTTCGCCCTGAGATCTGCAGTCATGGTTTTCTCCTGAACTTGATTCGAATTTTTCCCGCTGTGGTTTTGAACCGCTTAGTTGACGGTGAAGCTGGTGGAACTGCTGACACTGCCCGCTGGGACTACCGCGAATGCACGCCGACTATCACCTGATTTGGGGCTGGGGTAAAGCGACGGCTCGGCTATATCGAAGCGACGAGATATTTTGTTTGTCTACAATGGGTTACAAAAAGCTCTTGTCTGGGACGAGTACCCCGAAAGTGCTAGTCCAACGGGTCTTTCCGGGATGATAGACTTGCACCTGCCCTCCCCTGGGAGCCTCGACGCCTATCACTGTGTCCAGCGAGCCCCAGACTGTTGTGCGCTTCGGTGTATTCGAGGCGGACTTGCGCGCCGGGGATCTGCGTAAGAAGGGAACGAGGGTAAAGATTCAGGACCTACCCTTTCGCGCGCTCGGAGTCCTGCTCAGCCGGCCGAATGAAGTTGTGACCCGCGAAGAATTCAGGCAGGCGCTCTGGCCGCAGGATGTTTTTGTCGATTTTGACCGTGCCATCAGTAGCGCCATCAAGCGACTGCGCGATGCGCTGGGCGACCCCGCCGAGAATCCTATCTTTATAGAAACCATCGAGCGCCGCGGGTACCGGTGGATCGCTCCGACTTCTGCAGTTCCGAGTTCTGGGGTTCCGAGTTCGAGCACAGTTACGCCGCTTGCGTCCGATGCGCGTGAGGCGGAGTTAGCGCCAGTAAGTTCGGTGGCCGCTCCCGATAGTTTGATTTTGCCACGGACGTTTTCGTTCCCGTCGCGAAAGTTGGACTATGCCGCGCTGGTTTTGGCGGCACTGTTGGTAGCGGGCATCATGCTCTTCGGGTTTCACGGGATAAAGGCCGCAGGCAGTTCGCCGCACTCGGTTGCGAATGCTGGGTTGCATCCGGCGAATCAGGAAGCCAGGGATCTTTATCTGCAAGGCCGCTACTACTGGAACAAGCGCACGCCCGACGATCTGCAAAAGGCGGTGGACTATTTCACGCAGGCGATTGTGCACGACCCGGGATACTCGGATGGCTATGTTGGACTGGCTGACTGCTATAACCTGCTGCGCGAATATAGCGCGATGAAGAGCAGCGAAGCGTATCCGCGGGCGCTGGCTGCGGCGCGCAAAGCGGTTGAGCTCGATGACAAATCATCGCAGGCGCACGCTTCGCTGGCCTTTGTTTCTTTTTGGGGAATGTGGGACGCTGCGACCGCCGATCGCGAATTTCGCCGCGCGATTGAACTCGACCCGAACAACGCGAATGCCCACCATTGGTATTCGCCGGTGCTGGGAACGATGGGCCGCTACCCGGAGGCGCTGACGGAAATTGAACGCGCGCAGGCGCTCGACCCCACATCCAAGTCGGTGCTGGCGGACAAGGGAATCATGTTGTATCAGATGGGACGGCGGCAGGAAGCGCTTGACCTGCTGCGGCAAATGGAAAAGGCCGAACCGGAGTTCGTATCCCCACCTCGTTACCTGGAGAGAATTTATCTGGAGATGGGCGACTATCCGAACTATCTGGTGGAGTTAAGAAAGAGCGCGGTACTGCGCCATGACGGCGCGGCACTGGTTGTGGCCTCGGCCGCCGAGAAGGGATATGCGGCGGGCGGAGCGCATGCCATGTTCGAGAACATACGCAATGAACAGCAAAAGCTCTACGATCAGGGAAAATTTTCGCCCCTCGCACTGGCCGGGACCTACGCGCTCGAAGGAAATAAGCGGGACGCCTTGAGGTACCTGAAAATCGCTTACGATCAGCACGAGGATGACGTTGTTGGCGTCGCGGGGAACCGCTTGTTCGATAACCTGCACGACGATCCGGAAATGCAGAGAATTCTGGCGGGAGTTAACATCCAGCGCGCGCCGGGTGCAGAGAAGAACTGAGTTGCGCAGAGGACCCCGAGGTTGAGTTCGCCCAAGTCGGCAAAGCGTTTGGCAATAGGTTCCGGCATAGTAACCTCCAGTCAGACATTGACGCTTCCTTTGCGCAAACAATCAACTCGAATAACCCTGACGCCATTGTTGTTCTTTCTGGCGGCGCTCCTGTGGAGTGCGGGATGAATACCGGGAGTGGGAAGCATGGGCCGCTTTCATCGACTGGAGAGGACTTGGGCTGGCACCTAATACGCCCACCGCAGTTCAAACCCGGTTTGGCGACTTCCGAGGGAGAGAACATGGCTATCAAGGCTTGTGGCGAAGCCGCAAAAACGAAGCTCAACAAGCCGAACTTCGATCATTACTCCTTCTTCATGCCGCGTGAAGTTATGGGACCATCGCCTTACACAACACAGCAGGATGCGAACCTCTGGCGCGGTGAGTTCCATACATTAACCGATCGCGGCTTGTCAGTCGGAGCCTACGATATTGAGGTCAACGGGACGGAGTTTTACAGGGACGGGAGCCTAGACCTAACAGGTGTTTCGGTTTCGTCTCTTCAGCCCGATGCTGGAGATAAAAGCGATCAAAACGATGGACGTGAATGACTCCCCTCCACCCACAGCTAAGAAGGCCAAGTAAAGGGTTGGTCCAAGTCGGACTGCCTTGTAGCCGTCCAGAGAGAAAAGCACAAAACCATGTATGAGCGGCCTCAGCAGTCCGTTCTCTCCGGTCCGGTGTGTTGGGGAATTATCGCGAATACGGGCATGTTTCGCGTATTTCGACGGGAAACCAGCAAAAATATTCTCTGCTGTTCAGACTGAATGGCGGAGAGGGAGGGATTCGAACCCTCGGTACAGGTGTTAGCCCGTACAACGGTTTAGCAAACCGCCGCATTCGGCCACTCTGCCACCTCTCCGGCGCGCAAAGCCATTTTACCATGGTCGCTTCGCATCAACGTTTTGCATGCCTGTGCGTATGTCTGCGACGGCTACCTTTTCTTCTTAGTCTTCTCAATTTCTTCCTGTGTCGACGCGTTGTCGCGAGTGCGATGCTAACTAGTAGGCAATAGCATCCCCTTTTCGAGATGTCTCGTAGTATGCGAGTAGGAGGCGGCATGCGGGTCGTGTGTCACCATCACGATCGTCTTATGGAAGTCTTCGTTCAAGCGCTTCAGGATCTCTAGCACTTCGGTGGCGGAGTGGCTGTCGAGGTCGCCGGTGGGCTCGTCAGCGAGAAGCAAGGTTGGGTCGCTGACGATGGCCCGCGCGATGGCGACGCGCTGCTCCTGTCCACCTGAGAGCTGTTTGGGCAGATGGTTCACTCGGTCCTCAAGTCCTACCAGTTTCAGAGATGTCATCACATGCTCGCGGCGCTGCTGCGGGTTGAGCTTGGTAAGCAGTAGCGGCAACTCCACGTTTTCGAACGCCGTGAGAACAGGAATCAGATTGAACGTTTGAAACACATAGCCGATATGCTCATTGCGCCAACGGGCAATTTGCGAATCATTGAACCGAAAAATGTCCTGGCCCTGTACCAGCAATTCGCCGGAGGTAGGGTGGTCGATGGCCGCGATCATATTCAGCAGCGTGGTCTTGCCGGAGCCCGAGGGGCCCATGAGCGCGAGAAATTCGCCGGTCGCAATGTCAATCGAGACGTCGTCGAGAGCCCGTACTTCGAAGGTTTCGCGTTTAAAAATCTTACTGACATGTCGCGCCTGGACAACTTTCGTTCCGGTGGCAACGTTGGGTGCGACCACTGTGCTCATGCTTGCCCCTTGATTTTGATTTTGTCTCCATCTTTTAAATTCGCCGGCGCGTTGGTAATCACGTTCTCTCCGCCTACCAGCCCGTCGACTAATGATCCGTCGCTGCGCTGGCCAACAATACGAACTGGTCTCGCGAGCGCCTTGCCGTCGAACGCGATCAGCACAATTTTCTTGCCGTCGACATCGCGAATTCCAGCAGAGGGCACGAACACTCCCGTGGGCTGGGTTGCTCCCTTGGCCGGCTCGTTGGCGATGAACTTTACCGTCGCGTTCATTTCCGGACGCAGTTGAACGTCGGGATACTTGCTGGGGTTCAAGACCTGAACCTTGACCTGCACCGTAGCTTTTTGCCGGTTGGCTTCCGGAGAAATCTGCGCGATAACGCCGTCGTATTGCTTGTCGGGATAGGCATCGGTGGTGACGATTCCTTTTTGCGTGGGGCCAAGGCGCGCGAAGTCTGCCTGAGCAATGTCGAGTTCCACTTGCAGATCGTTCAAGTCCGCGAGCGAAACCACCGATCCCTGCGGACCGCCCGCCGCGGCGCTGGCGAATTGCGCGGTGATCAGCTCTCCTTTTTCGGCGGTGCGATCGAGAATCGTGCCCGTAACCGGGGCGCGGATCACGGTAGCATCCAGTTGAGACTTGGCGTAATCAAGCTGGCCCTGGGCTTGCGCCAATGCGCCCTGGGCACGCGCAATTTCCTCTTGCCGCGGCCCGATTCTCATCAGTTGAAAAGCTTTGTCCAGAGAATTCGTGCGCTGCTGATCGGCCTCAAACTTGGCCGTGGCATCATCCAAAGCTTGGCGGGAAACTACACCAGCGCCGGCCAGCTCTTTGGTGCGGTCCAGGGTTAGCTTGTCATTGACCAGCGTGGCGCGGGCTTCATCAAGATTATGCTGCGCCTGCTGTACTTCTTCTGGCCGCGATCCGTGTTGCAGTTCGTCGAAGTAGGCGCGAGCATTGTCCAGGGCGCCTTTGGCCTGTTCGTAAGACGCTCGAAACTCCTGGTCTTCGAGGCGCACCAGAACCTGGCCCTCCTTCACTTTGTCGCCCTTTTCTACGCCAATCCAGGCTAGGCGGCCGGTCACTTTGGAATTCACGTTGATAGTGTGATGGGCCACGATGTAGCCGGTGGCCGAGAGCACAGTTGAGCCGCTGTCACTGTTCTGCGCCGACGTGCGAGCTACTTCTACTTCCGGCACGTTCGCCGAAAATGCGCGGTAAGCAAGAGCGGTCAGGCTGAGCAGCACCACAACTGAGATCCCACCCAGGATGTAGCGGCGCGCCCAGGCCGGCGGCTCTCCGCCAGAGTCGGCGCGCTGAGTTCGGTCGATGCGCAGGCTCTGAAGGTCTTCGTGTTTGGCGTCAATTGGCATAGCAATAAATACGAACGTTGACTCAGTCTAGTTCACGCAGGTTGCGCGATGCGGTTCATCCCTATGAATCATTGAATCATTCGCCGCATCTCAGCCGCGCAACGCGTTAAGAATATTCTGCCGCGCCGCATGCCAGGCGGGAGCGAACCCGCCCACCAGTCCCATGATCAATGCGAAGACAATCGCAGCGCCCGCGACCTCTGGCGTGATGCGCAGGGCAAAGACTACCTCGCTGAACGTCACTGCGTTCGACGTGCCAGTTTCCATTCCATTGAACGGCAGCATCAGCAGAATACCCGCCGCCGCCCCCAGCAGGGCCAGCAGCAGAGATTCCAGCACAAACGAGGTTAAGATCGCCGGCCGCGAAAAACCGATCACCCGCAGCGTCGCGATCTCACGTCCGCGGTAAGCCACAGCAGCGTACATCGTATTCATGGCGGCGAAGCTTGATCCTATTGCCATGATGATGGCCACAACAATCCCGATGTATTTTATTGGCGCCCCGGAACTTGTCTGCTTGGCATAGTAATCAGTTTCCAGCGTGCCTTCGAGTTTGAGACGCTGATCGTCGCTCACGCGGTTTTTGAGCGCATCCGCAGCCGCGGGATCGGTGGCTCGCAGATATGCCGAGGAATATCCTCCCTGGCGATCGAAGTCCGAGGCCATCTGATTCACGTCGCCCCAAACTTCCGATTCGTAGGCCGAGCCGCCCGCGTCAAACACGCCCACCACTTTCCACGAACCTTTGCCGAATTCCATGCTATCGCCGATGTTGGCGTGAGAAAAACGGTCACGAATGGACTTACTGACCACCACTTCACGCTGCCCGGTCTGGAACCAGCGTCCCTCGACAAGCTTGGCGCTGGGCCGCAGTTCCAGGCCATCGGGCATCATCCCGCGCACGGTTACGTTGACTTCGCCCGTGCCGTCTTTCCGCGGCAATATAATGACGACCACCCACTCACCCGACGCCATGGGTTGACCGCGGCTGTCTTTCGCGATGCCGGGAAGCGTGGTCAGAGTCGGAAAGAGCGAGGCATCGAAGCCGCCGGACAATTCCGCCTCCGACCCCTTGCGCAACACAAGAACGTTCTTCGGATTGCCGCTGCTCACAAACGCGCGCTGCAGTCCCGCCAGCAGAGCCATCAGAAAAATCGCGGTGGTGACCGTGAGCGCAATCCCCAACGCGGTCATGATGGTGAGCCCTTTGCGCAGCCTCAGGTTGCGGATGTTGTAACTGATCGGTATCGCCATAGATCAAACTCACTTCTGGTAGCGCCAACATCTTGCCGGCTGTCGCGAGGGCGTGCTACTCACCCAATGTGCCGCAGCCCATCCACAATGTTCATGCGCGACGCATTAAAAGCCGGCAGATAACCGCTCACCAATCCCAAGGTTAAGGCCACGAACAATGACAACGCCGCCGTCGGCACAGTCACCTTCATGTCGAGCGGGATGCCCAGCCCGATAAATTGGTGGGTGAGCCCCGCGATGACGGGAATCGCCACCAGAATTCCCAGCACTCCGCCCCCCACGGCCAGGGCCACGGACTCGCTCACGAAAATCGACAGCACACGCCGGCGAGTGAAGCCGAGGGTCTTCAGCACAGCCACTTCGCGCGTCCGGCTGCGCACCGACATCGCCATGGTGTTGGCTGAAACCAGCATGATAGTGAACACCACCGCTCCGCAAATCCCGAGGATGAAGGCTTTTATGTTCCCCAGCGAAGCCACGAATCCAAGCTGAAAGGCCCTTTCACTCTCGGTCTTCGTCTGCAGCGGAGAGTTGCGGAACATGTCATCGATCTCTTTGGACGCTCGCGACACGTTATCCGCCGAATCAATCTGCGCGCCGTACCAGCCTGCCTGTCCTTTGAACCAGGGTACCGCCTCTTCCAGATACTTGGCGTTGAAATACAGCGAGTTCTGCGGCGGATCGCGGTGATAGATGGCGCGAATCGTGAGATCGAGATTCACGGGAAAAATGTTGGCCTGCAGGGTGATGTGGTCGCCAATCTTCCAGCCGTACTTCTTCGCCAGCGTGATGTCCACCAGGGCCCCGGCCCGATCCTGCTGCCAGGCTTTCAACTGATCCGGCGGAATAATCTTGTCTGAGGCAACCTTCAAATACTCGTCGGGATCGGTGCCCAACTGCGCGAAAAAGTGTTCCGGCCGGTCATCGATATAGCGGCCTCCGAACCAGGTCATCGGTGCCACCGCGGTCACGCCTTGAACGCTGCGAATCTTGTCCCGGTAATAGGCCGGCAAGAAAAAGGCCAGCGAGACGCGGTCGCGGATAATCAAGCGCCGCGACGCTTCCGGCGCTACTTGATCCACATAGAAGGAACGCCAGATGCAAATCATCAGCGTGAGCAACAACAGCGAGAAGCCGATGCTGATCATGGTCAGCAGGCTGCGGCGCTTGTTGCGGAAAGCATTGCGTATGATAAAGCCGCTGAGGGTCATAAATACTTCATCCGATGTGGCGTAATCCGTCCACGATGTTCACTTGCGAAGCATGATAAGAAGGCAGTGCGGCGCTGATAAGACCCACCAAGCCGGCGACCAACACGGCAGCAACCCCAATCCCCGGCGTAACCTGCAAGGGGAAGAAGCTTACGAACTGCGGCGAATGGGTTATGCCATAAACCAGCAGCCATCCCAAGCCAACCCCAATCAGACCCCCGCCCAGCGAGAGCGCCACCGCTTCGCTCACAAACAAGCCCAGCACGCCGCGCTTGGTGAAGCCGAGAGTTTTCAGCACTGCCACTTCCCGCGTTCGCTCCCGGATCGACATCGCCATGGTATTTGCCGAAACCAGCAGCGTGGCAAACAGGACCGCGGAGCAGATGCTCAAAATAAACGCCTTCACATTGCCCATCATGGCTACGAATTCGAGGCCGAAAGCTTGCTCGCTCTCCGCTTTCGTGGGTTGAGGAGAGTTGCGGAACATGTCGTCCACCGCGCTGGCCACTGTACTCACGTCCGCGGGCGTGGCTGCGAGAATCGTAAATGTGCCCGCCTGTCCCTTGAAAAACGGAACCGCTTCTTCGACATATTTGGAATTGAAATACACCGACTTGTTGTCGGGGTTGGAGTGGAAAATGCCGCGAACGTATAGCTCCAGATCGACGGGATAGATCGTTCCCTGAAGAACGAAGCGGTCGCCGAGCTTCCAGCCATATTTCTTGGCCAGCGTGTCGTCCACGATCACTCCCTGGCGATCACGCTGCCAGGCAGTGAATTGTTCCGGCGGCATCTGGATATCCCGGTAGACCTTGAAGAATTCGTCGGGATCGGTGCCGAACTGGGCGAAGAAATTTTCCGGCTTCTGGTCTTTATAAATTCCGCCGAACCACGAGACGGGAACAACTGCCAGGACTCCAGGGAGCGCGCGAATCTTCTCCCGATAGAAGCTGGGCAAACTGAAAGTCAGAGAAACGCGATGCCTCACTACGAGCCGTTGCGAGGATTCAGCGCTGCCCTGGCTGAGATAGAAGCCGCGCCAGATCGTCATCATCAGTGTGAGCAGAAGCAAAGAGAATGCCAGGCTCAGCACGGTGAGAACGCTGCGGCGTTTATTGCGGAAGGCGTTCTTGGTGACAAATCGGGTCAGGGTCATGAATCAACTCCGGGGAGAGCCAGAAGCCAGACGCAGGAAGCACGTCCCAGTACTCTAAGAATAGACGAAGCAGCTCAACATCGACAACCAGAATGGGATCGATTTTATCTTCACATAACAATTTAGAACGACTGCGGCGACGATAAAGTTACGCTCTCTTGCGGCATCAGCTTGCCGTGGTGCGCCCAAAATGCGTAACATGGCGAACGCTCCTGAGAAGGTTGAGTCTGACGAGGTTGAAACGCTGAATAACAACTCGAACGAACATTCCAACGCGCAGCCGTCGAGCACGTTTGCCAATATGCTGGCCGCCGTGGCCACGGATGCGCACTTCTGGGTTCCCACCCTCGTGCTGACTGCCGGCCTCATCCTCCTGAGGTGGATCCGCTGACCGCTGCGGATGTGGCCACCACGGCCCCAGAGCCCGTGGCTGAGGAACGCGTTCGTCTGCTGCAGCGTCTGGGCGTGCTCTGCGGCGTAGCCGCGGGCGCGTGGCTGGGGGCGGCTGAAGTCCCGGCCAAGCTGGTCTCTTCCGGACTTTCTCCCGTCCTGGTTTCTCTGGTCATGGTGCTGGGCGTGTTTCTCGGCAGATGGACGCTGCCGGCAATGGCGCGCGGCACTTCGCAAACCCGATCCGATTTTCTGCAGGCGCCGCACCTTGTGATTTGGGCGATTCTCGCCGGGTGCTTGTGGGCCGTTGCCAACACGCTGACGATCTTCGCCATCCGGGATCTCGGCTTGAGCATTGCTTTTCCCTTGTGGAACACCAACGCGATCATCGGCATTACCTGGGGCGTGCTTTTTTTTGGCGAACTGAAAAACGCCGGCTGGGTGCGCTGGACAGCAGTAAGCGGCGGCGCGGTTCTGATGTTTTGCGGCGGACTCATCCTGGCGCGAGTCTCCGCCAGCCACGTCTCATCGCAGGCTGCGACTCAGGGCATTGCCGCCGCTTTGGGAGCGGGTGTTCTATGGGGCACCATGTATATCCCGTATCGCAAGGCGTATCTGTCGGGCATGAACCCGCTCTCGTTCGTATCGTTTTTTACGATCGGCGAACTGGGCATGATGGCGGTGTTGTCCGCGCACTACATCGGCGGGGTGATGACACTCTGGCAACAGCTAAAGGAGGCACGCCACCTGTTGTTCTGGCTGCTCGCCGCAGGTTTCGTGTGGGTGATTGGTGACATTTTTCAACAGTATGCCGTGAAATATATCGGTGTGAGCCGTGGGATACCGCTCTCGAACTCGAACCAGCTCTGGGGATTGCTGTGGGGTGCGCTCGCGTTTGGCGAACTCCGAGGATGGGGCCACTCGGCGGTGGCAAGTGCGATTTATGGATCGCTCTTGATGGCAGGTGGATTGGCTGCGATCTCGTGTTCGATCGCAGGCCCGTCAGAGTACGAGCGGTGGCGGCAGGCGGCGGCGCGGGAGCGTAAGCGCTACGGTCTCGACGCCGAGTTCGTCAGTTCCGGACTGGAAGGAAAATCGGCTGGGCCCTCCCGGGCTCGAAGCTGGTTCGACTGGATACTGGTTGCGGCGGCGACTGCAGCTTTTGTCTGGACCGGAATTGCGGCTCGATGGCCTTCCAGAGACTTAAATTGGGAGACTGCCGTTGCTCTGTCCGGAATCGGGCTCGCGTTGTTTGCTGCCGCGGTGATTTCATTATGGAGAGCAACCCGATTCAACTAGCATATTCAGCTGGCATCATAAAGACCGGTACGTCGCTTTTGGTTTTGAGCCCCGTGATATTTCGCGTCGAACCCAGCAGGCTCGGTTCTGTGCGCAGGTTGTCTGCGAAGGAATTCTTTTCCGGGTTTGCGCGGGCGCCTCGGGAAGGAGTAAAATCACGCGCAATCCAGCCCTAGCATGGGAGTACAGCGTCCAGCCGTAGCGTGCGATTCGAGCGATATCTGTTCTGAAAAAGAGGTATGATTGGTTCGCGAAAATCCCGCGTTGAATTGTCCGGCGTAGTGTTCTTACCACGAAGCACGACTACGATTCGTGCGTTGCTTGCGGTTTTTGGAGTCCGAAAATGAACGGAAATGCTGCGCGTTTCTTCCGGTTCGGTGGGGGCTTCGTTGGTCTGGTGGCTTTGGGATTTGTGCTGACCGGAGAAGCAGCCAAACCTGCTCGGCATGGGATCGCTCTTCCCACCGACTGGACTCACAGCCATCTGATCTTCTCGCAGCCGGGAACGGTCGAGCAGGCGATGCGCTTGCAACAGGATCTGCGCTTTGAGCAACAGATGTACCGCCGCGGCCAGCCCCTGAGGCTTCCTGCTGCCCGGGCGGAAAACACCGGCGCCGGTTTACCTCAGCCGCCCTCCCCGATCCGCCTCTCGGGTTCGAAGGGCCTTTGGGATGAGAGTCTGGGCGCCGGTGCAACGGTTGGGGCGATAAACTTCCCGGCCAAGTTTTCGTTTAACAGTGCCGTCGCGAACTGCGCCAGTGCGACGACGCCAGATTTTGTTGTCTATAGCACGGGCCTGACTGGTTCCGGAACGCAGGCGAGCCTTATTGCCTACGACAATCTCTATACCGGGTGTGCCGCGCCAGTGCCAAGGGTCTATTGGGCATATAACACAGGCGGCCAGATCCTGACTTCCCCAGTGCTCTCCCTCGACGGTACGCAATTGGCGTTTGTGCAGAGCGCCGGCGGCATCGGAAGCCTGGTCTTGCTGAAATGGGCGGCTTCGACCACGGAAACGGTAGGCGGCCCCGGTGTTCCCACGAGCGTGCCTGCAGCTTCCTATGCAACGTGCGTTGCGCCCTGCATGACGTCGATCGTTCTTCAGGGAGGGGGCTTCACGAACAACGACACCACGTCGTCGGTTTTCTACGACTATACCGGCGATACCATTTGGGTAGGCGACAACCGGAACTGGCTGCATCGGTTTAATCCCGTATTCGCCGCCGGCTCGACTCCCGCAGAGGTAGGATCGCCTTGGCCGGTGCAACTGAACCCCGGCGACGCCACGGCGCTGGCCAGCCCCGTCTACGACCACGGATCCAAAAACGTGTTCGTGGGCGATGCGGGCGGGTACTTCTACAGCATAAGCGCGGCTACCGGCGCGGTGACGAAGTCGAGTCAACTGGATCATGGCACGGGCATCGTCGCCGGCCCGCTTGTGGATTCCACCGCGGAAGTGGCCTATGTATTTTCCTCGAATGATGGCAGCACCGCCTGCGCGGGCGGACCGTGCGCCGGGGTCTATCGATTCGCCGCTGGTTTCGCCGCGGGAAGTGCGGGTACTGAGGCTACGGTCGGAGCCAGCGCCGCCACTCCAGAGCCACTCTATGAGGGATCATTGGACAGCGCGTACGAAAATTCGGCCAACGCCGCCGGAAATCTTTATATCTGCGGACACACGGGGGCTGATCCCACTTTGTATCAGGTGCAGATCACGTCCGGCGCCGTCCTGGGCATCGTGACCCCCGGACCTGTTCTTACGACCGCCGCCACTGCGTGTTCTCCGGTGACCGATGTGCTTAACCCGAATGCAACGGGCGGTTCGACAGAATTCATTTTCGCCAGCGTCCAAACCAAAGGCACGTCGACCCCGTGCGCCGGCGGTGGTTGCATCATGAACTTCAAAGACACACCCTGGCAGCCTTCAACGGCTTATACCTTGGGCCAGGAGATTGTGGACAGCAATTTTCACGTCCAGATGGTGATCACGGCGGGAACTTCGGGAGGGACTGAGCCCACTACCTGGAGCACTTCCCTAAACCCACCCCCAGTCGATGAGACCACTGACGGCACAGTCACCTGGGTGAATCTGGGTCTTACAACCGCCGCCACGCCAGCTGCCTGGGCCGCCGGCCACACCTACGCCGTGGGCAACTACATCGAGGACACCAATTTCAATATTGAAGTCGTAACAGCCATTGTTGGGAATGGCCACTCCAAAGGCGGCGCCCATCCCGTCTGGAAAACAGTCGTGGGACAGACCACGGCTGACAACCACGTGACCTGGACTAACGCGGGTCCTGCCCCGGGCGCTCTTGCGGCGGCTGGGGGGACGAGCGGAATTATCTTTGACAATACCGTTGAGACCGGTGTGTCTGGCTCCCAGATCTATTTTTCAACGCAGGGCAATCAGGCGACGTGCGGAGCAGCGACCAACGTTGGCTGTGCGGTACAAGCGTCGCAATCCGCGCTAAAATAAGTGGGGTTAGTCTAATGCCTATGGATCATTCATCTTCCGAACAGCCGCTCATAGCGGACAACCATAAAGAGCCGTACGAGAAGCCAGCCTTCCGCCACGAGCAGGTTTTCGTCACCACAGCGTTGTCCTGCGGCAAGATCGACCCTACCCAGGCCACATGCCACATGAACCCCAAGGCGTCGTGACCCGATGCGAGGACGCTCTTCGGCCGAATTGCACGCTCTGAAATGTGAACTGGCTGGCGAGGTTTTACGCTCGTCGGGACGGTTACGCCTCCGCGTAGAGGGATGGAGCATGTTGCCCGCAATTTTCCCCGGCGATACCCTTGTGATTGAGCCGGCCATCAGCGACAGCGTGGGCAAAGGGGATATCGTAATGTTCCACCGCGATCGCCGGCTGTTTGTGCATCGGGTTTCTGGAACGTCCGGCAGCGCTCCAGATTTGCAGATCGTCACTCAGGGCGACGCAATGTCCAAACCCGACCCTCCAGTTTTCAGCTCTCAATTATTGGGCAAAGTCTCTTTCGTTGTCCGGAACGGGCGCTGCCTGGAGCCCGCAAAGAGTCCCAAGTTTCCCATGCGCGCCGTCGCGGCTCTGGTGCGGCGTTCCTCTTCAGTTGCTCGCGTGGTTGTGGGAGTTCACAAGATGGGTTATGGTCCACAGGAGCCTCTTTGCCAGGGTTGATCAGCCCCGTCGATTGCCTGCACCTCACCATCGAAATTGGAGGAATGCCCGTCCGCGTCAATACCTCCGATGCAGATTTTCTTGACATGCTGCAGAATCGCTATGCGGGGTTTGTGGGCTCGTCAGAGCATCCCGCAATCGAGTTCGATGTTGATCTATTCACGCCTGGCTTTGTCGACCCACGCATGGACCTGAGAGTGACCCAGCGCGCAGGAAAGTGGCGCTTGGAACGCGGAGACTTTCGTGCCGAGTGGGAGCCGGCCCGGCGCACTGGCACGATTCGCCAATCCGCGAATCCCTATTCGATCGATGCGGTTCTCCGCATCGTCCATACGCTCGTGCTGGCCCAGCAAGGCGGATTTCTTATGCATGCCGCCAGCGCCATCCGCAACGGGAGGGCGTTTCTGTTTGCCGGAGTTTCTGGGGCAGGGAAGACGACGATTTCCAGGCTCGCGCCTCCTGATGCCACACTTCTTACCGATGAAATTTCCTACGTTCGGAAGTGCGCAGGGGAGAACGCCGGGAAACAAGATAACGGCTACGTGGCTCATGGGACTCCATTTACGGGAGAACTCGCCAAACTGGGTGAAAACGTTTCCGCTCCGATTTCAGCACTCTATCTTCTAGCCAAAGGCGCGGAGAATCGGATTGATCCCGTCGCGCCCGGCCAGGCTGTCCGGGAGTTGCTGGCCAACGTACTTTTCTTTGCTCAGGACCAGGAATTGGTGCAGCGCACCTTTCATGCCGCTTGCGAGTTCGTGAGCCGAGTGCCGGTTTCCCGGCTCACCTTTGTTCCTGATTCCCGAGTGTGGGAGATGATCGGATGACCAGGCTTTATGTAGCGCGCAACTCGCGGGTAGCGGCGCGGAAGCTCGACCGCGAGATGATGATCATGTCCGGCAAGGATTCGACTCTTTTTACACTTAACAAGACCGCCACAATCATCTGGCAGGCTGCGGACGGAGCCACGCCTCTCGACGAAATTGTCGAGCGCCGGATTTGCCCGAAGTTCGAAGTGGAACCCGCCGCCGCGTTACAGGATGCCGAAACCCTGGCTCGCGAACTCGCCGCGCACGGCATTCTGGACGTCTCCGAAAATCCGATCATCTCTGCAAAATTGCCTTCCGCGAATCCGCCCGCCGGAGAATCGCGATGAGCGTGTTGATGCAGGAATTGAACGGCAAGGCGCTCGCCCTCGGTGTTCCGATGAGCGTCCAGCTGGACCTCACTTACCGCTGCAACGAGCGCTGCGTGCACTGCTATCTCGATCATGACGACCATGGCGAGATGACCACTGCCGAAATCAAGCATCTGCTCGATGAAATGGCCGAGGCCGGTGTTTTCATCCTGACCCTCAGTGGCGGCGAAATCTTCCTGCGCAAGGATTTCTTGGAGATTCTCGAGCACGCGCGCCAACTCACTTTCTGCATCAAGCTCAAGACCAACGCCATCATGATCGGCGAGCGCGAGGCGGCCCGCATCCGTGATTTGGGCGTGGAGTCCATCCAGATCAGTATTTACTCGCACCGGCCCGAGGTGCACGATGCGATTACACTGGTTCCCGGCTCGCTGAAGCGCTCGCTTGACGCGATTCGTTTTCTCAAGTCGCAAGGCTTGAAGGTGATCATTGCGAATGTTCTGATGGTCCAAAATATGCAGGACTACGAAGGCGTGCGCGCTCTGGCCGAAGAGCTCGGTGTCGCGTCCACTCTGGATCCAACCGTCACTCCCATGATGGACGGCGACAGATCTACATTGAATCTTGGCGTTGACAACACGACCCTTCAGAGCCTGTTTCGCAATGAATCGCTAGTGGGTGACGTGGAGGAATTCTGCGCGGTGCCGCCACGGCCAGGCGAAGATGAACTGCAGTCCCTGCCTTGCAGCGCGGGGCACACGGCCTGCTACGTTTCGCCTTACGGTGACTTCTACCCCTGCGTCCAGTTTCCGCTCACTTGCGGCAACGTGAGGCAACAGCGCTTCGTCGACATCTGGCGAAATTCCGAACAGTTGAAGGAAGTTCGCTCGATCCGCGTGAAAGACCTGACCGGCTGCTCCCAGTGCACCCACGTGACGAACTGCACGCGCTGTCCGGGCTTGGCTTACATGGAAGGCAACATGCGCGGTCCCTCCACGCAAGATTGCGAAAAGTCCTTCGCCAGAACTGGCATCCCCTCGGTGAATCTGCAGTCGAAAAAGCCTTCCACCAAGAACCTGATACAAATTCGGATGCAGCCCGCGGTTGCAGCAGTCTCCGCTTGAGTCGGCGCAAGAGCTCTCACCAAACCAGCCGAATCCTTCTCGCAGCCATTCAGGTAGACTGCATCCCGAGGAACTGACATTGGGTCCGCCCGAGACCATTCCTACAACCATCAATCCAGTCGATTCTGAATGGTCGCTGCTGCTGGCTGCGTGTTGCCTGAGTTCCGGCCGCGCAGATTCAAGCTATGAAATTTTTCGTCAGTCCCTGCGAAGGCCACTGAACTGGGCGTCTTTGCTGCAACTGGCCGAACACCACGGTGTTGTGCCCATCCTCTATCAGTCCCTGTCCTCTGTCAGCGGCGAGGTGCCACCGGCGAGCCTGGCTCTGCTGAAACAGCGTTACGAAACCAATCTGCACCGAACTCTGTTTCTAGCTCGAGAGCTGATCCGCATTCTCGATCATTTCGACGCGCTCGGAATCGACGTCCTGCCCTACAAAGGCTTGGCCCTTGCCGAGACGCTCTATGGGGATATAGCGCTGCGCCAGGCCGGAGACATTGATCTGCTGACACGCCCGCGAGACTTGTCGCGCATCAAAGCCGCACTGAAGGAAGTGGGATATTCGCCTCATCTGCTGCTCAATGAGGCTGAGGAGCGCGCCTATCTCGCCTCTGGCTATGAGTGCGCTTTCGACAGCGCCCTCGGGCGCAATCTGCTGGAAGTTCAGTGGGCTCTGCAGCCGCGCTTCTATGCCGTAGATTTCGAAATGGAAGCCATGTTTCGCCGCGCCATCATGGTAAGTATCGCGGGACGAAACATGAAAACGCCCTCACCGGAGGATCTGTTCCTCATCCTGTCGCTGCACGCAGCCAAGCACGTCTGGGGGCGGTTGATCTGGCTCTGCGATATCGCACAAATTCTAAAATCGCATGCCCTCAATTGGGATTGGATCGCGGAGACCGCCGTGTCGCTCGGTATCGTGCGCATCCTGCAAGTCACGCTGGTTTTGACGAATCGACTGCTGGGGACGGCGATTCCCACGGCTGCCGACAAAAATTTGTCAGCCGATCCCGCTGCCCTCGCGTTGGCGGATGAGATTTCTCCTCAGCTCGGCCGCGCGACGCCGCACAATGCGGAGTCGTTGTCCTACTTCCGCCTCATGATGCGCCTGCGCGAGCGACGGGCAGATCGCACCCGATTCCTGCAACGTCTCGCTTTCACATCCGGGCCGGGAGAATGGAAATCGGTTCGGCTGCCTGCACCGCTTTTTCCCTTGTACCGGCTCGTGCGTCTATGGCGCCTGGCAGCCAGGCTCAAAAACCCTTAACCTGTTCGGCCTTCGCGCTCCAATTCATAAGATACAAGCCGCACATCGCAGCTCCTGCGATCAAAGGAACCACCATGCCAGCGCGAACGCTGCCGAATCGACTGGAGAAGTAACCCACCAGCCACGGCAAAAATGCGCCTCCAAGGTTCGCCATGGTAAACATGATGGAACCCATCTGCGAAGCGGTATCGCCAAACTCCCGAGACAACAGCGAGATCGTAATTGGATAAACCGCCGCCAGGCCGAGGCCCGTGACACTGGCTCCCGCTAACACACCGAGCGAAGCGTGAGACAGAAGTAAACACATCATTCCCGCACAAGCCGTCAACAGGCCAACGCGCGCCAGAGTGACCTCCTCAACTCTCTTTAGCACCAGTGAAGCCAGCCACCGTCCTGCCATCAGCGCCGAATAAAAAAAAGACGAACTCATCAAGGCCAGTCCCAGTGACAACGTACCCAGACTCTTGGCATAGGAGGCAATCCAGCCGCCGAAGGAATTCTCCACCCCCACATAGAGAAAGAAAAGTAACGCGAGCAAGACGACCGAGTTGCTTCTCCATGACTTGCCTCTCCACGACATCCTCAAATCAATGGACGCAACGCTTTGCACATCCTTCCCGCGGTTAGCGCGTGGTTCCACGATGCGCGAAGGCATGGCCGCGATGCCCACCGTCACAATAAACAGGAGTCCCGCGAAGGCGGCCAGCAGAAGTGGCACGTGGTGCCCGCGCACGGCCGCGGCCACCAGGAACGGACACGCCACCGCCCCCACGCTCCAGGAAAAATTCAACAGGTTCAGCGCCGCACTGCGGTCAAACTGGTGCACCTCGGCCACCAGCAAGTTCGCCGCCGGCACTGCAATTCCAAAACCCAAGCCGTAAAGCCCAATACAAGCCGATCCCAAAACCCTCGAACTATAAGGCAGACTCGCCACCCCCACCGCCATCGCTAGCAGCCCGGCTTTGATCGCGAAGCGAAATCCCCAGCGCGACACGCAAAATCCAGAGAGCGTCACGCCCACCGTCGACGCCAGAAATTGCACCGTGAACAACGAGCCTGCCTGGGCGTAGTTCAGGGACCATTTCGCGGAAAGCGTCGGCAACAGCGGTCCCAGCAGAACCGTTACGATCCCGATGGGAACGAATGCCGCGTGGGCCGCCACGGTCAGCGGTCGTGAAGAATCCTCGACTTGCGGTATCTGAGAGACACTCATGAGGACGCTCGGCGCTACATCAAAAACAATGCCATAGTCGCGCCCGCGTTCGCCCTAGACTCTCGGCGCCTTCGCAGTAGATTCACGCACCACCAGTTCGGGCTCAATGGCGATTTCCGATGGATAGTCGTCTTTTCCTGCGATTCGTTCCAGCAGCGTCTGCGCCGCCACTTGTCCCATGCGAGCGAGGGGTTGCCGCACTGTGGTGAGCGTCGGTGTGTTGAAGGCTGCTACGGGAATATCGTCGAAGCCCATCACTGAAACATCCTGCGGTACTCGCAAGCCTTGCTCCTGCAGCGCGCGAATCGCTCCGATCGCGGAAATGTCGTTGTAAGCAAACAGTGCCGTAAATGGCTTCTTGCGCGCCAACAACTGTTTCGCAAAAGGATAGCCAAGCTGCGGCGTCGGATCGTCAATGTCAATCTGCACCGTCAATTCCTGATCTATCGTCACGCCGATTCTCTGCGCGACATCACGGATCGCTTCCCACCGGTCCATGGAGTCCGAACTCAACGGATTGCCTTTCATAAAAGCGATTCGTTGATGCCCGAGGCTAGCCAGATGATGAAGAGCCAGCGTAGCCGCATGCACGTGATCGAGCACGACGTTCGTCACCCCTTGCAGTTTCTGATGTCCCGCGACCGCCACCATCGGCAGAGAAGGCGTCTCGAGAACGGCCGTGTCCACCGTGATGAACCCCTCCACCCCTCGCTGGAGCAGGAGTTCGGAATACTGGCTCAACAAATTCTGATCGTGCCGGGCAGCCACCGTAAGAAAAAAATAGTCCATCTTCCTCAGGTGCGCTTCAATGCCGCTGATCACCATGGAGCCATAGGAATCGCCGATCTCCTCGGCGATCACTCCGATGGTATAGGTGCGCTTGTTGCGCAGGGTCCGCGCGAAAAAGTTGGGCCGGTAGTTCAGTTCTTTCGCGGCGGCATGAATGCGATTCTTGGTCTCACGCGGAATCGAACGAGCGGAGGGCGAATCGTTGAGCACGGCGGAAACCGTGCCCGGAGTTAGCCCCACGTGCTCAGCCACGGCTTTGAGTGTCACTACCGTTGATGTGGGGCCAGTTCTTTTGGTTTGGGCCATGAGGTAGCTTCAGAGTTCGGCCGCAGGAGTCATGGAAGCCGCGACCACCGGTCTAAGTAAACTCCCGAAGAGTCACCTCTACCGCCGCTAGCCTCGGCTTGTTGAAGATCTCTCATGCGTTTGCGTACCGCTCGCTGTTAGGTTTCGATCCGCTCAGCGCGAAAAACAAAATGTAAAGGTAACAGATGACCGGCAGAAAAAAGGCATGATGAATACCGATCCGATCCGCAATCGCGCCCTGCGCGACTGGAATCAGTGCTCCGCCCACGATCGCCATGATCATCACTCCCGAACCATCCCCGGTAAGGGGCCCGAGTTCCGCCACACCCAGCGTGAAAATGCTCGGGAACATGATGGAATTGAAGAACCCAACCAGGATGATGCTGTACATTGCGGTGTGTCCCGTCGTCAGCATGGAGATTGCTACAAGAGCGGCCGCGCAGACGGCACAAATGCCAAGCAGCAGCCCTGTCGTGGGAGCTAGACGACCGCCGCGAGCAACCGTTCCGATTCCAAGGATGGCTGCCACGACGGCGACCAAAGCAAAAAGCGGGCGGGCATGTACCAGGATCGAGACAATCACCCACAAAAACGCTACCAGACCGAAATGCCCAACCGGGGCGACAAGCTTGTCCGCCCAGGTGTTGGCAACCCACGACGAAATGAGAAAGAGCAGAACGCCTCCCACCGATGCAAGGCCCATATACGCGGCTTTTGCGCCGCTCAACAACGCGGAACCGAAGAATCGGCCAACCATCGCACCACCCCAGTACAGTGCGACGAAACCGGCGGCGAGCTGTTCCGTCAGCCCGCCAATTTCAGGCTGGGTAAAGTAGTTTACCAGGAAGCTTCCGATGGAAACCTCGGCGCCGACGTAGACGAAGATGCCGATCGCGCCGAAGATCAGGTTCGGGTGCTTCCAGATCGAGTCGTCCACTTTTTCACCGATCTGGTGCTGAGCCTGAGGGATCTTCGGCAACTTGAAACTGCCGATGGCAACCGCCAGCACCACCAGCGCGATTCCCAATCCCACATAGGGCGTCTTCACGGTGGCGGCTTCATGCAAGCGATAGGCCTGCAAGGCGTCAGGCGCCAATGCACGGATCTCTTCAATGGCCTTCGGGGCCACGCTCAAAATGAGTAGGCCACCGAAGAAGGGTGCTAGAAAGGTTCCCAGTGAGTTGAATGCCTGCGTCAAATTGAGGCGGCTCGATGCGGTTTCCGGCTTGCCCAACACCGTAACGTATGGGTTCGCCGCCACCTGAAGGCACGTGATACCCGCGGCCAGAACAATAAGTGCGCCCAGAAATAGCGGGTACGATGGCACACTAGCCGCCGGCACAAAAAGAAATGCTCCTAAGCCTGCCGTCAGCAGACCCACCACCATCGACCTCTGATACCCGATCCAATCAACAATCTTAGACGCAGGGAATGAGAAAACGAAATACGCCCCAAAAAATGCCAGCTGTATGAACTGAGACTGTTTGTAATTCAAATCGAAAATCGATTTCAGGTGTGGCACCAGAATGTCGTTCAGACAAGTCAGAAAACCCCACATGAAAAACAGCGTGGTCACGACCGCCAGCGGTCCCGCGTAGGAGGAAGATCCATTCTGAGAAACCGATGAGGTAGTAGATGCAGAACCAGATGCAGAACTATTCGGGCCTGCGATCGCCATAGATTCAAAATCCACCCTTCGAAGAGTGTGCCAGCTCTGTCGCTCGGCATCATAGCATCGCCGGGCGTTCAGGTTTGGGGTTTTCTTGGGAGGCGGGCTGGCGCTTCTGCCCTAGAAAATCGTTCTCCTAACTGATGCCATGCCATGCTACAGCGCCGGAAACGAAGCCCCTAGACTTGGACCTGCGCCCTCAACTCCGCCAGTTGCTCCGCCAGAAAGCTAAAATATTCCTCCATGCCCTGGCCAGTCTTCGCTGAGAGGCGAAACACCGGCATCCCGGGCCGCACCGACTGGATGCTCTTCCGCGCCGCTTCCCAGTCAAACTCCACTGCCGCTGCCAAATCGATCTTGGTCACAATCGCAACGTCGGCGCTATTAAAAATTGTGGGATACTTCAGCGGTTTGTCTTCGCCCTCAGTCACCGACAGAAGCACAAACCGAAGGTTTTCGCCCAGGTCGTACGACGACGGGCAGACCAGATTTCCCACGTTCTCGATGAAAAGAAAATCCAACTCCTGCAGGTTCCAGTCTTCCAGCGCGCGCTGCACCATCGCAGCTTCCAGGTGACACAGAGTTCCCGTGGTGATTTGTTTCACTCGAGCGTTGCTGCGCGCCAGCCGCTTGGCATCATTCTCCGTTGCCAGATCGCCGACCAGTGCCGCCACTCGATAGCGCGGCTGCAACAGGGTGAGCGTCTTTTCCAGAAACCTCGTCTTGCCGGACCCCGGGCTCGATACCAGGCTGACGACGAAAACTCCCGCGGCGCGAAAATGCTCGCGCAAGCCGCGCGCGATCACATCATTTTGCTTCAACACGTTTTTGCGCACTTCTACCAGGCGCGGCTCGCTCATTCCTCTACCTCCAGCGCGAACACTTCAAGCTCCTTGCCTTGCACCACATCTCCGGTCGGCGTACCGCATTCCGGACACTCGAAACACTGCACTGTACTGAGCGTACGCTTCGCCCGGCACCGCGGACAAAACACGATCACAGGCAAATCTTCGACGATCAAGCGCGAACCCGCGAGCAGCGTATCCTGACAAGCCATTTCATACGAAAAAAACAGCGCGTCTTTCGCCACGCCGGAAAGCGCTCCCAGCCTCAGGTGCACGGCGGTCACCTGCACACCGCGCCGCTCGGCCTCTTCCTGCGCCGTTTCGACAATGCTCATCGCTATTGAAAGTTCGTGCATGCTTCGACGAATGCAGCCTGCATTCTATATCGGACTCCCGACCACGGCTGCTTGCAAAGTCCAGCGCCCCTGCATATAAGAAGTACAGAACAAATCTCAACACACATCCGAGTGGACCGGGTATTCACCTCTTGTTCCCTTCACGCCGCGCATTTTTGAAATCCTTGAGCCGCTCAGCCCTCGTGCTGCAACTGGAGAGCGTGCTGGCGCTGGCCCGCCCACGGTGGTTGTGGCCGAGTTCTCAAGCGGATCAACAAGCCGGCCCGTCAAAGAATTCCGGTTCGCTGTCCTCTGATCCCGGCGTCAGCTTTCTCAACGTGGCTCGAGAATCCGGCCTGAACGCGAAGACTATCTTCGGAGGCGAGCACAAAAATAAGTATCTACTCGAAACCACCGGCTGCGGCGTCGCATTCTACGATTACGATAATGACGGCTGGCTCGACATTTTTCTGGTGAACGGTACCCGCCTGGAAGGGTTTCCTACAGGCGCCGAACCTACCTCACATCTTTTCCGCAACAATCGCGATGGCACTTTCACCGACGTCACTGCAAAAGCAGGAGTCGGCCACTCCGGTTGGGGACAGGGGGTCTGCATCGGCGATTACGACAACGATGGCTGGGAAGATCTTTTCGTGACGTACTACGGAAAAAATGTTCTCTACCACAACAACGGCGACGGCACTTTCACCGACGTAAGCCAAAAGGCAGGCGTGGCGGGCAAAGGCACGCGATGGAACACCGGCTGCGCCTTCGTCGATTACGACCGCGACGGTCATCTCGATCTTTTTGTCGCCAACTACATCGACATGGACCTCGCGACCGCTCCAGTGCCGGAGTCTGGCCCCTGTCTCTATAAAGGCGTGCTGGTGGCTTGCGGACCGCCCGGCCTGCAGGGCGGCAAAAACATCCTCTACCACAATAACCGCGACGGCACATTCGCCGACGTCTCCGAAGTCGCAGGAATCTTCCGAGCGAACGGCACGTACGGATTGGGCGTGCTCACGGCGGATTTCGACAACGACGGCTGGCCCGACATCTACGTTGCCAACGATTCAACCGCCAGCGCGCTCTACCAGAATAAAAAGAACGGCAAGTTTGAAGACGTCGCTATCGAAGCCGGATGCGCGCTCAGTCCCGACGGCAAACCACAGGCCGGCATGGGAATCGCCGCCGCCGACTATGATCTCGATGGCAATCTCGATATCGTCAAGACAAACTTCGCCGGCGATACACCGTCGCTGTACCACAATCTCGGCGGCGGAAATTTCGAGGATGCCACTTTCACCGCGGGCTTAGGAGCGCACACCCAGTTTCTGGGCTGGGGCTGCGGCTTCTTCGATTTCGACAACGACGGCTGGCCTGACATTCTCATCTGCAACGGCCACGTCTACCCCGAAGTCGAGCAACTGAAAACCGAAGCTGGATACGCCCAGCGCAAGCTTCTCTATCGCAACCTGCGCAACGGCCACTTCGCCGATATTTCTCTGCAGGTTGGTCCGGGAATTTCCGATCCGGCCGCATGCCGCGGCTGCGCCTTCGGCGACTTTGACAACGATGGCGACATCGACGTTGTCGTCAACACGGTAAACGATTTTCCGCAACTCCTCCGCTGCGATTCCAGCCTCGCGAACAACTGGATCAAAGTCCGAACCATCGGCACCAAGTCCAACCGCAGCGGCATCGGCGCGCGCATCGCGTGCGTGACCCACGTCCCAGGCGAATCCAAGACCCATCGCCAGATTGACGAAGTCCGCAGCGGCGGCAGCTACATCTCGCAGAACGATTTGCGGATTCACTTCGGCCTGGGAAAAGCGGAACAAGTCGATCTGCTCGAAATCCGCTGGACCAGCGGCCAAGTGGATACCATCAAGGACGTGAAATCAAATCAACTGATCTTTGTGAAAGAAGGCGAAGGCGTGATTCGTGCGATGCAGTTCTCGAAGAAAAAGTAAGCCGTATCACGCCGACTAGATAGGGACTTTACGGTTTCTTGCCCTCGGACGCCTCTGCCGTCCCTGAGCCTTCCTTCAGCGAGTGGATCTGATCCACCGCAAGGTCAGCAAACCGCTCCACCAGTCCGCTTGGCCAGCGGATCTCCACCCACTCTACCTTGGTCGCCGCGCCTAACCCAAAGTGAACTCGCATGTCGCTGTTAGAAATGTAGCTGGATCCGCTGCGCACTTCGTCCACCAAAATGCGCCCCGCACTCTTCACCCGCAGCCTTGCCCCAATGCCATCACGATTCGATTTCGTTCCCACCGTCCGAATCGAAATCCAGTGATTCGTATTCCGAATCTGGTTGACCAGCAAGCTGGGCGGTCCGTTCATGTTACTAATCACAATCGACAGCCTGCCGTCATTCGAAAGATCGCCCACGGCCAGGCCGCGCGACGATGCCGCAGTCGTAACTCCCGCACCCGCGGACGCAGAAATGTCGCTGAAGGTCCCGTCTCCATTGTTATGAAACAGAATCCGCGGTTCTTTGTAGCTGCTGCCCAGGTGCTGGCTATCGACTTCCGGATACACGTGCCCGTTCACCAGAATCAAGTCGGGCCAACCATCGTTATCGAAATCAAAAAACATCGTGCCCCAGCCCAAATACTGCGTGTAAAGTCCAAGCCCCGCAGCGGTCGTGGCATCCGTAAACGTTCCGTCACCATTGTTGCGATAAAGAGTGGAAGTATCGTCCGAAAAATTCGTCTTGAAAATGTCGAGATGCCCATCGCCGTTATAGTCTCCGACCGTCGACCCCATCCCCGCTTGCTCGCGCCCATCCTCGTTGAATGCCGCGCCCGCCGTCACCGCGACGTCAGTGAATGTTCCGTCGTGATTGTTGCGATAAAGAATGCTCGGAGTACTGTCACATGCAATGAAAATGTCAGGCCAGCCATCCTCGTCGAAGTCGAGCGTCGAGACGCTGAACGCATAGTGACCGTCCGTGCGGTCGATGTGCGCCTTGACTGTCACGTCTTCAAAAGTTCCGTCGCCGCGATTGTGATAAAGAATATTCTTTTCGCCCGGCAGCCCACGCGGCCCACACATCACGGGGACACCCTTCCAGATGCAAGTCGGTCTCTCGCCGGGCGCGGGTGCCGTCGTCAAATCGAAGTCCACATAATTCGCCACGATCAGATCCAGCCGCCCGTCACGGTCGTAATCCACGAATGCACACCCCGTTCCCCACGCTTTCCCCGAACCGGCCACGCCAGCCTTTTCCGCGACCTCGGTGAACACCCCGCCCTGATTGTGGTACAGCCGGTTCTTCCCGTAATAAGTCACGTAAAGATCCTGCCAGCCGTCGTTGTCGTAATCGCCAACGCAGACTCCCTGCCCCCAGCCGGTCGCGACCAGTCCGGCCTTCACGGTCACGTCGGTGAACGTTCCATCGTGATTGTTGCGATAGAGGTGATTGCTGGGCGCCGAGCCCGAAGCAAACCCTTCGAGGCGGGTTCCGTTCACCAGAAAAATATCAGGCCAGCCATCGTTGTCGTAATCGAAAATCGCAACGCCCGTTCCCGTCGTTTCAATAATGAACTTCTTCGTGTCCACGCCGCCGAAAATATCCTGCATGGTCAATCCAGCTTTCTCGGCGACATCGGTAAAGTTGGCGATCGGCGCGGCGGGAGCGGGTGGACCAGTCGTAATCTGAGCAGCCTTAGTCTGAGCGGACGATAAAGTCACGAGCAACACGGCAACGAGAAACCGAGGCGCGACAAAAACAAATGCGCCGCGGACTCGGCACAAAAATAAAGACCGTTTACAAACGTTCCTCAATGGCGTGGCCAAACTGGAATGTTAGGGTTCAGTCGGCGGCGGGTCAAGCGAGGCGCCGGTCTCCACAACAGAAAAACGGCAGGGCCGACCCCCTGCCGTCTTCGTCTTCTTCAATCGACAATTCCAAATCTGCACTTACTTCTTGTTAACCGACTTCTTCAGTTCAGCTCCTGGAGTGAACTTCGCCACCTTCCGGGCAGCGATCTTAATCGTAGCGCCCGTCTGCGGGTTGCGTCCGTTCCGGGCTTTTCTCTGCGACACCGAGAATGTTCCGAAACCAATCAGTGCTACCCGATCACCTTTCCGCAGCGCAGCCGTAATGCTGTCCACAGCGGTATCAATCGCAGTTGTAGCCGACGCTTTGCTAATTTCACAAGCGCCTGCGATTCTGTCAACCAGATCGGCTTTGTTCATAGTTTCTCCTCGCAGGTCTCTTTCGTGCCCAGCGCACACCGGGAGGAATAAGCTGTGCCTGAGTTGGGAAACCTGACGGTTTGTATTTTCCTCCCTCCCAGCGGATTGTCAACTGTGAAAATCCGCGCCGGAAGCCTGTTTTGCACCGTCGAAGCCCGAATTGGGGCTTTGGAGGCGGACTTTCGCACCCTCGCCCTGCTGATTCCGCCGGGAGCCCTCGTCAGCCCGGTTTTCCTCCGCCATCCACAGCCCTCACCGCCGCTACACAGGATGTACACAGGCGCCACAGGTTTAAGACTTGCGCGAGGCTGGGTCGGCAGTGCAGAGTCTAGTAGTCGCCTGGTAAACGCTCTGGGAGGGCACATCTTCCAGCGGTTGCGGGAAAGATTAGCTCGACCCGGGTTGGGGAAGGGCACGGCTTCAGCCGTGCCGTAAAGAGCCGATAAAGATGCGGGCTTTAGCCCCTGAGGTTTCGCTCCCGTCCCGCCGGCGAAAGTTTATAAGATAGCAGTAGTAGTAAAGTCTAATTAGCGAAGTATTGGTAGCCATCCGAAGCGGGGCGCTTCGTCTCTAAAAAAGGTCTGAGTGAGCCAATTATCAGTGAACAGATTTTCTGCAAACCCAGTTTCCTCGAGCGGCGTTTCAACAATCAAGCCTTCGTCGCCCCGTACTTCGTCCCCCCGGGCCGCCTCCGACGCTTGCCCGCTGTGCGGCGGTAGCGGCTGGAAGACAGCCTCCGCCGGTCCCAACGCACCCCTTGAAATGATCAAAGACCGCCGCGTAACCCGTTGCGACTGCCAGTTGGAAGCGCGAAAGCTCACGCTGCTCTCCGCCGCGCGCATCCCCAAACGCTACGAGCATTGCGAACTCGCCAACTACGACACTGACTTTCCCGGAGCAAATCCGTCCCTCGCGGAAGCACACTTTATCGCTTCCTCGTTCGCCGAAAAGTATGACCCTTGCGGCGATCGCGGCCTGCTTATCATCGGAAAAATCGGCACCGGCAAGACTCATCTCGGTGTCGGCATCATCAAGAAGCTGATCCTGCATAAAGGCGTCCCCTGCCTGTTCTACGACTATCGCGAACTCCTGAAGCAAATCCAGAACTCCTACAACGCCGCCGTTCAAACCACCGAGTTAGACGTGCTTCGCCCCGTCTTTGATACCGAAGTTCTGGTCCTCGACGAACTCGGCGCCGTCAAGCCCACGGAATGGGTCTGGGACACGGTGAGCCTGATCCTCAACACCCGCTACAACGACCAGCGCACGACCATCATCACCACGAACTTCGAAGATCAGCCCGCAGCGAGCGCGGCAGGTTCCTATTCAGCCGCCAAGGCCGCCGCGCGCGCCGAGACGCTCGGCGACCGCATCGGCGAGCGCATGCGCTCCCGCCTGCACGAAATGTGCCGCGTCATCACCCTCGACGGTACCGACTTCCGCCTGAAATACCGCAGCGCCAGCTTCCGGTAGGTCACCAATGTCACCCATTTCGCCTTGTCATCCCGAACGTCCGCGTTTTTCATCGCGGCGGAGGAGCCTGTCCTGAGCGAAGCCGAAGGAATCTCAGTCTTAGCGGCTGTGGAGCGCCAGCCCGCCATTCTCCGCACCTCCGTGGTTGAAGACTTGCTTACAATGATTCCGTGCTGACCGAGCGCCTGGAATTCGCCACCGAGCGGGACTCCGAGATCTTTGCGTCCGCCCCCCCCAATCCCGCCGTGTTCCTCCTGCGTGGAGCCGACCCGCAATCCGAGCCCTATGTCAGCAAGACCGCCAATCTCCGCCGTCGACTGCAGCGCCTGCTCGGCCCCGTTGAAGAGCGCACCAAAAAGCTCAACCTGCGTGAGCGCGTCAGCGTTATCGAATACACGCCCACCGGCTCCGACTTCGAATCCGGCTTCGTCCTCTACGCCACACTCCGCCAGGCGTTCCCCAAAACGTATACCGATCGTCTGCGCTTCCGCTTCGCGCCCCTCGTAAAGCTGCATCTCGAAAACGAATACCCGCGCGCCTCCATCACCACGCACCTCGGCCGTCTCAATGGACGCAATATCTACTACGGACCCTTCGCGTCGCGCGCGGCCGCCGAGAAGTTCATGAACGATTCGCTCGACTTCTTCAAGATGCGCCGCTGCGTCGACGATCTGCATCCCGACCCCAAATTCCCCGGCTGTATCTATTCTGAAATGAAGATGTGTCTGGCGCCATGTTTCAAAGGCTGCACCGATGCAGATTACGCCACCGAAGTAAATCGCGTGCAGTCCTACTTCGATTCCAGCGGCGAGTCTCTGTTCCGTGAATTCTCCACCCAGCGCGACTCCGCCTCAACCAGCCTCGCCTTCGAAGATGCAGCCGCCATTCACGCCCGCCTGGAAAAACTGAAGCCTATCCTTAGCCAGCTTCCCGAGGTAGTCCATCGCCTCGACCGCCTCTCCGCGCTGATCATTCAGCCGAGCCGTATCGACGATTCCGTAACTTTCTTTCGCGTAGAACGAGGCGCGATTGCGGGACCGATCCCGTTTTGTATCCAACCCGCAGATCACGCAAAGTCGCAATCCATGGAGTCGCGCATACAGGAAGTCCTGGATTCCTTTCCACCGAGGAAAGCGAAGCCCGCCCTCGAAACCATGGAACATCTCGCCTTGCTCAAGCGCTGGTTTTATCGGGGCAGCCGCGTCGGAGAGATTTTCTTCGCCGACGAGAAAGGATATCTGCCCATGCGCCGCATCGTGCGCGGCATTTCACGCGTCTACCGCGGTGAGGACCCCGAGGTCGAAGCGAATGCCAGCCAGTCGGGCCATATACAGCCGAACCTGCGCAGACTACCAGAGCAACTCTGATTTACGCGCAAGGCAATACTCTGTCACCCCGGAGCCCGGAGCCTGCCCTGACCGAAGTCCGAAGGTGGTTTAAACTTTTCGTCGACTAATAAACCGTCCAAGCTTGCAAGGGGAGTTCACAAATGAAGGCGCCCAAAAAGAAAAGCACGACGAAAAATGCGAAGAAGACAACAAAGAAGACAACAAAGAAAACGAACGACGAATCTCTCCGCGATCACGTCATTTACCTCCTCGAAGGCGGAGGCGCGCATGCAAAGTTTGACGACGTCATAGAAGACCTGCCCCCGAATCTGCGCGGCACCAAGCCCGATAGGTTTCCGCACACCGCGTGGATGCTGCTCGAACACCTGCGCCTCGCGCAGTGGGACATCCTCGAGTTCAGCCGCAACGCCAAGCACGTCTCTCCCGAGTGGCCCAAAGGCTATTGGCCCGAAACCGAAGCCCCGCCCGGCGACGCGGCTTGGAGCGACAGCATCCAGCAATTCCGGCGCGATTTAAAAGCCATGCAGCTACTCGTCGCAGATCCCAAGACCGATCTGTTCGCCCCGATCCCCTGGGGCAATGGCCAGACCATCCTGCGGGAAGCCCTGCTGGTCGCCGATCACAACGCCTATCACCTCGCCCAGTTGGTAGATCTCCGCCGCCTGCTAGGAGCCTGGGAAGGTTAACGGGCGCGTCCACGGGTGCCCCATTTCTCGCGCGTTCTGTGCGCGAGAAGTGGGGATTTTGACTTTGAAGTCTGACTCTATGTAAACGAAGTTTCCGAAAGCCGACTTTATCTCCGTGTCTCCGTGCCTTCGTGCTGAATCCCGCCCTTTGCCCGCTTCCGAAAAATCACCTTGACGCCCTCCCTCCATCTCTCGTCAATCCCAGCAAATTCCCACTCAATCTCCGGCGAAATATAATGCAACAACACGTCCGTGGTCGGATGCACATGCAACGCCGGGGCCACCAGAAACAACAGCGGCTTCTCACTCGACAGTTCGCGCCCGTCAAAGTATCCGAATCGTTGAAACTCGCCCCGCTCGTGATGCCACGCCACACGCGCCCAGTAGTCCAGCCCCTGCAAGGGCAAATGAATATCCTCGTCCGCCTTGAGTTCGACCACCGCCAGCCGCCCTTCGCGCGTGGTCGTGAGCACATCGATCATGGCGCGATCCGCCGCCGAGAACGCCGGCACCTGGGAATACGCGCACGTTAAATCCAATCGCCCGTCCACCACACTCACGTCCGCCGCAACCAGCGACTCCAGCCAGCGTTCCGGATGCATCCGCCACAACGCATGCCCCCGCGCCCCATAAGGATGCCGCACATCGCGCAAGACATTCACCAGTTCGAGAAAAGTATGCTGATTGCGCTCGTCCAGAATCCGCTCCTCCGCGCCCACCCCAAACACAATTTCCTGCCTGCTGCGGAATGTTTCCGCCTCCGCCCCCATCCGCGCCCGCGCAAACTCCAACCCGCGCCAGCGAAACGCGATCTCCGCAGCAGACAATACAGCAACCTCGCAATTCGGCAAGAGCTCCTGCATTCTCGCGATCGATTCCAAAAAACGTTCCCGCGCCGCGCTTTCATCCGTGGCATGCACCAGCCGCGTCGCCACATTCCCCCGATCGCTGCAGTCGATCTCCACCAGTGCATCGTGCCGCTCATCCAGTTCAAACAATCTCCACTTCGCGGCATTCCGGTTAAGATTAGCCATCCGCTCGCGCACCAGCCCCGAACTCCCCGAAGGCACAAACAACACGAGTCCCTCCACCAGCGCCTTCCCCGCCTGACCTAGACGGCACTCATGCAGCCACAACATCCCAAACGTAAGCGCCGCATCGATCGAGCTTTGAGTCTCGTGCGCATTCACGCCCAACACCGCCAGCGCCGACTGCCCGTGCCGCAGCAACCCGCGTGTGTAAATCGGACCAAAAGACTTCTCCAGGTTCACCGCCGTGGTGAGCCGTGCGATCGCAAACCCCGCAAAGTGCCGTTCCAAGGCGCGCCGCAGAGTATGCTCATAGGCCAGCCGCAGCGCTCTCTTGGCCGTGGGCGTCCGCCGGTCGCGTTCCCTGCAGATCTCCAACTTGCTAGGCCGCGACTGCCCGAGCTTCTGCACAAACAAGCGCAAGGTCCCGCTCTTCACTTCCGCATCCAGCACGCGGCGCACCGTGTTGCGCTCCTGCGACCACAGATGCAAAAGACATTTGTTGTACTCCCCGGAGATCGAATACTTGGCCCGCGCCAGATCAAACGTGACCGCGCCGTCTTCCAGCACGACCGCCCCAGCTGCTTCCCCGAGAAAGTCCTGTACCGCTCGCGTAAGTGCGTCCGGCGTCATCTGAGCAGTCTCTAACGAAGGCAAAGCCCGCGTCTGTGACGAATGACCATCGTCACCGCCAGCCTGTGGATTCTCAGCCAAACCATCTGCCGTAGCCAATCCCCCATGTGGGATAATGACAAAGCGGCCCTCCGAGTCTTGGCGGAGCTGACCCGCATCTAATTCTTGTGAACAAACAAAGTCTGGACAAACAAAGTCTGAACAAGCAAAGATTCTTCTTCGAACACTACGGTCTCGCTGAGCGTGACCTCGAGCACTATTTAGCGGCCGCCCTATCGGCAGGCGGCGATTACGCCGACCTCTATTTCGAATATCTTTCCTCCACCTCGCTGATGGTGGATGAATCCATGGTCAAGTCGGCCTCGCAGGGCATTTCCGCCGGCTGCGGCATTCGCGTAGTTTCCGGCGAGCGCACCGGCTACGCCTACACCGACGATCTCTCCGCCGCCCGCATCCTGCACGCCGCCCGCACTGCCGCTCTCATCGCGAGCGCTCCCGCGAAAACGCCGGTCGCCGGCTTCCAGAAAACCGCCGCCCGCAGCCTCTATCCCGTCACATTGCCTTCCGTCGACGCCGAAATCACCGCCAAAGTCGAACTCGTGATGCGGGCCGATAAAGCCGCCCGCGCCTACGACCCGCGCATCAAAGAAGTCCGCGCCAGCTACGCCGACGAATTGCGGAACATTCTGGTCGTCGGTTCCGACGGCACCTTCGCCGAAGATTCCCAGCCGCTGGCCCGCATGAACGTGTCTTGTATCGCTAAAACCGAAAGCAATTCAGCCCGCGGCAGTTCCGGAGGCGGAGGCCGCGTCGCCCTCGATTTTTTCTTCGGCGATAAAAACCCAGAATTCTTCGCGAAGGAATCCGCGCGCCAGGCCATCCTGCAACTCGACGCCCGTGAAGCTCCCGCCGGCGAAATGGAAGTGGTCCTCGGCCCCGGCTGGCCCGGAGTGCTTCTGCACGAAGCCGTCGGCCACGGCCTCGAAGCCGACTTCAACCGCAAAAAAACGTCAGCATTCGCCGGCCTGATCGGCAAACGCGTAGCCAGCGAAAAGTGCACTGTCGTCGACAATGGCACCATGCCCTGGCGCCGCGGTTCGCTCAACGTCGACGACGAAGGCGAGCCCACCCAGGAAACCGTGCTCATCGAAAACGGAATCCTCAAGGGCTATCTCAGCGATAAGCTTTCTTCGCGCCTCATGGGCATCGCCGATACCGGCAATGGCCGCCGCGAGAGCTACGAACACATCCCCATGCCGCGCATGACCAATACTTACATGCTGGCCGGCCAGGACAATCCCGAAGACATTATTCGCTCCGTGAAGCACGGCATCTACGCCGTAAATTTCGGGGGCGGCCAGGTCGACATCACCAACGGCAAGTTCGTGTTCGGAGCCTCCGAAGCCTACATGATCGAAGACGGCCAGATCACCGCTCCCATCAAAGGCGCCACGTTGATCGGCAACGGCCCCGACGTGCTCACGCGCGTTTCGATGGTCGGCAACGACCTGAAGCTCGACGAGGGCGTCGGAACCTGCGGCAAAGATGGCCAAGCCGTCCCCGTAGGCGTCGGCATCCCGACCATCAAAATCGATCGCCTCACCGTCGGCGGCACGGCCAGAAAAGATCCCGGCGGCTTCATGCAGTAAATTTCGTTTCACACCGCGGAGACACCAGAGCCACCAGCAATTCGTGAAAGAAGGGTTGTGAAGCTTTCGATTTACCCTGTGTAACCCCTGTGCCCTCTGTGGTAAAGAATTTATGCCCTCAACCGAACTAGAAACCGGAAACCCGAAACTAGAAACCGACCTTCACAATCTAGCCCAGGACATCGTCCGCCGTGCCATGTCTGGCGGCGCCACCGCCGCAGAATGCGTAGTCCGCGAAGGCGACGAATTCTCCACGCTCGTGCGCCTCGGCCAGGTCGAAACATTAAAAGAGTCTGGTTCACGCTCCATCGGCGTTCGCGTATTCAATGGCCAGCGCGCCGCCAGTACCTACTCAAGCGACTTCTCCCGTGACAGCCTCGACCGCATGGTCAAGTCCGCTCTGGAACTCGCCAAGATCACCTCCGAAGACCCCTTCGGCGGAATTCCCGAAGCTTCCCAACTCGGCCAACTCACCGGCGATCTCGATCTCTACCACGAAGACGTCTACTCGCTCCCCGGCCCCGATCGCATCGACTACGCCCGCCGCGCCGAAAAGGCCGCGCTTGATTTCGATCCTCGCATCAAAAATTCCGACGGCGGATCATTCGACGCCGCCACCGGCCACAAAGTCCTGGCCAATTCTCACGGCTTCGTCGGCGAATACCGCCGGTCTTATTGTTCCGTAGCAGCCGTGCCGATCGCCCAGACCGAAACCGGCGCGATGCAGCGCGATTTCTGGTACTCCGTCGCGAACACGCTGACTAAACTCGAATCGCCCGAACAAGTCGGCAAAGTCGCCGCCGAACGCACCCTGCGCCGCCTCGGAGCGCGCAAAGCAAAAACCGCGCACGTCCCCATCGTCTTCGATCCTCTGGTCGCAAGATCGATCATCGAGCACATTTTCGAGGGTGTGAACGGCGATTCCGTCTACCGCGGCGCGTCCTTCCTCGCCGGCAAACTAGGCGAGAAAATCGCCGGCGACAACGTCAGCGTCATCGATGATGGCACCCTGCGCGGCGGATTCGGCACCAGCCCCTTCGACGGCGAAGGCGTTCCCACTCGCCGCACCGTCGTGATCGAAAACGGCGTGCTGAAGTCCTACATCCTGAACACCTACACCGCAAAGAAGCTTGGCCTGCGGACCACCGGCAACGCCTCCCGCGGACTCGCCGGCACTCCCGGCATTGGCCCCGGAAATTATTTCCTGCAGCCCGGCAAGAAGACTCCGCAGGAGCTGATCTCTGAAATCAAAGAAGGCCTCTACGTCACCGAATTCCTCGGCCACGGCGCAAATCTCGTGACCGGTGACTATTCCCGCGGCGCCTCCGGCCTCTGGATTTCCGGCGGAGAACTTTCCTATCCCGTCGAAGAAATCACCGTCGCCGGCAATCTGAAAGAAATGTTCTTCAACATTTCCGAAATCGCCAACGACCTCGAATTCCGCGGCTCCGTCGCCGCCCCCACAATCCGCATCGACGGCCTAACCGTCGGCGGCGAATAAGGCCGGGTAGTTAAATGTGAAGCGGGTGCCCTATTTCTCGCGTTTTTTGCGAGAAGTGGGGATTTTGACTTTCGCTGGCGTTGGATCGTCTAGCTTCCGTCTTGAGGCAAAAATGAAATTTTCCAAAATCATCTTCTGGATCGCTTTCATCTGGGGCGTCCTCATCCTCACGCCGCTCTACTTCATGTTCGACACAATCAGCCGCCAGGATCCCCCGCCCATCACGCATCCCGCTTTCTACTACGGCTTCGTTGGCGCAGGCCTCGCATGGCAATTCGCCTTCTTCGTAATCGCTCGCGATCCTGTGCGGTTCCGCCCCATGATGATCCCCTCGGTCTTCGAGAAGTTCAGCTACGCCGCAGCCCTGATCGTTCTCTACCTCCAGCATCGCCTCCATCCCCAAGATTTGGTTTTTGCCTTAGTCGACCTCCTCCTCGGAATCCTCTTCCTGTTTGCATTCTTCAAAACCGCTCCGTAGTATTCCGCCCTGGTCTTGAACAAAATGAGGTAACGATGTTAAAGAAAACATTTACTGCCAAACTGCAAAAAAGCCCCAGGAAAGGTGGCTGGACCTATGTCGTCTGGCCCAACTCAGTTAAGTTTTTTGGAACCCGTGGATTGGTAAAGGTCAAAGGAAGAATTGATGGTTATCCATTTCGAAGCTCGTTTATGGCTCTCGGTAACGGTACACATAAGCTCCCTGTAAAAGCAGACATTCGGCGGGCGATCGGGAAAAATGTGGGGGAAACCATCAAAGTGCTGTTGGAAGAGCGTATCGAGAGCTAATCAAATGGATTGTGTGTGAGTACGCTGAGATTGACAATCACCAGAAGTCAGACCAACTGCCGAATCCTCTTCCTGGTTGCATTCTTCAAAACCGCTCCGTAGTATTCCAGCCACGCACACAACTTATAATTCTCTGACTAGGAATACCACCGTCTCCGGAGGCCTCATGAATCGAAGATCATTCCTGAAAGCAACCAGCGCAGCAGGATTGGCCTGCGGCATCCCTTCCACAGCCGCGTTCGCCCGTGCTCCGGAAGAGCCTGCATTGCCTCCGGGCGCGCCACAGAAAAAAACGATACCCCTCGACTCTCCCGAAAGAATCCTGCTGAAAGACTACCGCCCAAAGTCCCTCTACAAGATTCCCGTCACCGAAGTCGCGAAAGCAAAGTTCCCCATCATCGACATGCACTCCCACCCCTACGCCAAGACTCCCGAGCAAATCGCCGAGTGGGTGCGCAACATGGACGAGGTCGGCGTCGAGAAAACGATCATCCTCACCATGTCGACCGGCGCGGAGTTCGACGCCATCCACCGCAACTACTCAAAATATCCCGACCGCTTCGAGTTATGGTGCGGCTTCGATTTCACCGGATACAACCAGCCCGGCTTCGGCCCCGCCGCCCTCCGCGAACTCGAACGCTGCAAGCAAGCCGGCGCCCGCGGAGTCGGCGAAATCCACGACAAAGGCAAAGGCCTGCGATCCGGAAAATCGATCGCCCCCGGCATGCATCCCGACGACCCCCGCATGGACCCGCTCTTTGAAAAGATTGCCGAACTCGGCATGCCCATCAGCCTCCACGTCGCCGACCCCATCTGGATGTACCAGAAGATGGACAAAACCAACGACGGTCTGATGAACGCCTACGAATGGCGTCTCGACAACCAGCCCAACATCGTCGGCCTCTCCGGCATGGTCGATATTCTCGAGCGCACCGCCCAACGCCATCCCAAAACAATTTTCGTCGCCTGCCACTTCGCCAACCTCGACTACGATCTCGGCCGCCTCGGCGGCGTGTTCGCACGCAACCCCAATCTCTACGCCGACATTTCCGCCCGCTACGCCGAAACCGCTCCCATCCCGCGCTTCGCGTCGCAGTTCTACGCCAAACATGCCGATCGCCTCGTCTACGGCACCGACATGGGTTTCGACAAGCCCATGTACCACACCACTTTCCGCATCCTCGAAACCCAGGACGAACACTTCTACGAAATCGACCAGTTCGGCTACCACTGGCCCCTGAACGGATTCGCCCTGCCAGATCCAATCCTCCAGCAGGTCTACCACGACACCGCTGCAAAACTGTTAGCGTCGCGCAGCTGAAAATCCTTAGAGGTCATTTCATAAATGGATTCGAAAAGGGCACGGCTTCCAGCCGTGCCGTAAAGAGCCAATAAAGATGCCGGCTTTAGCCTCTGAGGTTTCGCTCGTGCCCAGCCGCCGAAGGTTTATGAGGCAGCGTCTAGTGGTAAAGGAATTCGCCCTTCCGCTCACAATCGACATTCCAAAATCAACCATCTACAATTCCCGCATGGGCGGCCTCACCCCGCAATCTCCACTAACTGAAGAGCGCGATTCCAGCCGCCGCATCATCTTCTTAGCCGTAGCAGTCGTCCTGATTGTGGCCGTAGTCGCAGCCCTGCTCCTTCGCACCGAACCAAAAGCCGCCTCAGGACTCCCGCCCGCCTACGCCGCGAACCTGAAGCTCTCCGACTTCAAAATGAGCGCCGCCGAAAATTTTGTCGGCGCCACCGTCAGCTACATCGACGGCACCATCACCAACGCTGGCCCCAAAACCGTAACTCACGCCGCAGTTCAAGTTGTCTTCAAAGACGATATGGGCCAAGTCGCGCAGAGAGAAGACAACGTCCCCTTGCGCGCGCTGAAAACCACCGGCCCCTATCCCGAAGCCGTCGACCTCAGCGTCTCCCCGCTCGCTCCCAGCCAAAGCCAGCCCTTCCGCCTCACCTTCGAAAGCATCTCCGCGCAATGGAACCACCAGTATCCCGACATCCAGATCACCGACGTCACCGTGAGATAGGGCCCCATCAAAATGCTGAGGGAAGGCACAGCTTCGGGAATGTCACGACTTCAGAGGCTGCGGAAAAACTCACAAATGCGAGCATTACCGTGGAAGAGCGGCGCTTCAGCGCCGCGTAAACCCCCCAACACAGCGCGGGCTTCAGCCCCTGGGTAAGCGCTTCAGCGCCAGGCGTCGCGCCCGGTTCCAGTAGAATAACTCCATGTCCGAACCAAAGCTCTTCCGCTTAACGGAGTCCGTAAAAGCCGCGGGTTGAGCGTCCAAGCTGAGTCCAGCGGCGCTGGACACGGTGCTTGGGAAATTAGCCCGGCAACACGACCCCAACGTTCTGGTCGGCTTCGATCACGCCGACGACGCCGGAGTGTATCAAATCGCCCCCGACGAAGCGCTCGTGCAGACCGTTGATTTTTTCACTCCAGTCGTCGACGATCCCTACACCTTCGGCCAGATCGCCGCCACCAATGCCCTCAGCGACGTCTACGCCATGGGCGGACGCCCCATCACCTCGCTCGCGCTGGTATGCTTTCCCGAAAAAGCCGATCTCGAAATTCTCGAGCGCATCCTCGCCGGCGGCCTCTCGAAAATGATCGAGGCGAACTGCACCGTCGTTGGCGGCCACAGCATTCGCGACGACGAAACCAAGTTCGGATACGCCGTCACCGGCCTCGTTCATCCCCGAAAATTTCTCGCCAACAGCGGCGCCAAGGCAGGGGACGCTTTGGTCTTCACCAAGCCCCTCGGTACCGGAGTGATCTCCACCGCGATCAAGAAAGGCAAAGCGGAACAACTATGGATCGACGCCGCCATCCAGTCCATGACCACGCTCAACAAGAAAACCGCGGAACTCATCGTCGGCCACAACCACAACGCCCACGGCTTCAACAGTCAAGGATTTGAAGTTCATGGCATGACGGACGTAACCGGTTTCGGCTTGATCGGACACGCCCGCGAACTGGCGCTCGCCAGCAATGTCTCGCTGGAAATTTTTTCCGATAAGCTTGCGGCCCTCCCGGGAGCACTGGAATGCATCCGCGCCGGCTACATTCCCGGCGGCCTCAATGCCAACCGCGATTTCGCCGAATGCGTGGTTGGTTACGAATCCGAGATCAGTCCCGACCTCAAAGCCTTGCTATTCGACCCGCAAACCGCTGGCGGATTGTTAATTTCAATCGCCGAGAATCAGAGCGAAAGGCTTGTCGCTGAATTGCAAAAGGTCGGAGTTCCAGCCCGCCGCATCGGCAATGTCACTGAATCCCAGAAGCCGCTAATCCGCATCTATTAATTAGTCCCGCTCGACTATTCAGAGACGCCAAGGACCTCATCATGCAAACTCGCCAGCTCGGCCTCACCGGCCCCAAAGTTTCCGCCCTCGGCCTCGGCTGCATGGGCATGTCGGAGTTTTACAGTGGACGCGACGACGCCGAGTCCATCGCCACCATCCACCGCGCTCTAGAACTCGGCATCAACTTCCTCGACACCGCCGACGTTTACGGTCCTTACAAGAATGAAGAACTCGTCGGCCGCGCCATCAAGGGCAAGAGGGATCAGGTCGTGCTCGCCACCAAATTCGGCATCGTCCGCGATCCCGCCAACCCCATGGTCCGCGGCGTAAGCGGCAAGCCCGAATACGTCCGCCAATCCTGCGAAGGCAGCCTCAAACGCCTCGGCGTCGACACCATTGACCTCTACTACCAGCATCGCGTCGACCCCAACACGCCCATCGAAGAAACTGTCGGAGCCATGGCCCAGCTCGTGAAAGCAGGCAAAGTCCGCTACCTGGGACTCTCCGAAGCCAGCCCGCAAACCCTCCGCCGCGCCGCGAAAGTTCATCCCATCACCGCGCTGCAAACCGAATACTCGCTCTGGACGCGCGATCCCGAGGACCAGATCCTCAGCACCTGCCGCGAACTCGGCATCGGCTTCGTTGCCTACAGCCCCCTCGGCCGCGGATTCCTCACCGGACAGTTTCAACGCTTCGAAGACTTAGCCGCCGACGACTACCGCCGCAACTCTCCCCGCTTCCAAGGCGAAAACTTCCGGAAAAATCTCGATCTGATCCGCCACGTGGAAGAAATAGCAAAAGAAAAAAACTGCAAGCCATCGCAGTTAGCATTAGCCTGGGTCCTGGCCCAGGGAAACGACATCGTCCCCATCCCCGGCACCAAGCGCCGCAAATATCTGGAAGAAAACATCGCGGCGATGAACGTGATCCTAACGAAAGAAGACCTGCGCCGCCTCAACGAATTCTTCCCCGCCGACGTGGCCGCCGGCCCCCGCTATCCCGAACACATGATGAGCGCAGTCAACCGCTGAGACAAAAGTAAGGGCGGCCGAAAGGCCGCCCGAAAAAACTGACCACTGATCCCTAACCCCTGCCCACTGCCCTTAAGCCCGAGCCGGACTCTCTCCACCCTTAACAATCCCCGGCCGTCCCGGTTCCGGCTTCAAAACCTGCTGCACGCCGTCCTCAGGTTTGGGAGGACTCTTGAACGGAGGCAGTTCCTTGCCTTCCACCAGCAACCCGATCTCCGAAGCATCCAGCACTTCCCGCACCAGCAAAGCGCTGGCAATCTTCTGCAGCGTCTCGCGGTTCTCATCCAGAATGTGCTTGGCCGTGTCGTACCCCTTGCTCACCAGCTTCCGCACTTCCCCATCAATCTTGATCGCCGTATCTTCGCTGTAGTCGCGATGCTGCGCAATCTCGCGTCCCAGGAAGATTTGCTCTTCCTTCTTGCCAAACGTCAGCGGACCCAGATCGCTCATGCCCCACTCGCAAACCATCTTGCGCGCCAGTTCCGTAGCCCGCTCAATGTCGTTGCCCGCGCCGGTACTCATCTGGCTCAGGAACAATTCTTCCGCCAACCGCCCGCCCATCAGAATCGCGATGTCGGTCTCCAGATATTCCTTGGTGTAGTTGTGCCGGTCGTCCACGGGAAGTTGCTGCGTAACGCCCAGCGCCATGCCCCGCGGAATGATCGTGACCTTGTGAACCGGATCAGATCCCGGCAATCTAGCCGCCACCAGCGCGTGCCCCGCTTCGTGGTACGCCGTGACTTTCTTTTCCGCGTCGGAAAGAATCATCGACTTGCGTTCCACGCCCATCAGCACTTTATCTTTGGCCACTTCGAAGTCAAACATCAGCACAGCCTTGCGGTTTTGCCGCGCCGCCGCCAATGCCGCCTCGTTCACCATGTTCTCCAGATCAGCCCCCGAGAATCCCGGTGTGCCCCGAGCCAGAACCTGCAGGTCGACATCTTCCGCGAGCGGCTTTTTGCGCGTATGCACCCGCAAAATTTCTTCGCGTCCCCGCACATCCGGACGGCTCACCACCACCCGCCGGTCAAACCGCCCCGGCCGCAGCAGCGCCGGATCCAGCACGTCCGGCCGGTTCGTCGCCGCCATCAGGATGACGCCTTCGTTCGACTCGAACCCATCCATCTCCACCAGCAGCTGGTTCAAAGTCTGCTCGCGCTCGTCGTGTCCGCCGCCCAAACCAGCGCCGCGATGCCGCCCCACCGCATCAATTTCGTCGATAAAAATAATGCAGGGAGCATTCTTTTTGCCCTGCTCAAACAGATCGCGCACGCGGCTCGCCCCGACGCCCACAAACATCTCGACAAAGTCAGAGCCCGAAATCGAGAAGAACGGCACATTCGCCTCGCCGGCCACAGCCCGCGCCAGCAAAGTCTTGCCGGTTCCCGGAGGCCCCACCAGCAGCACGCCCTTCGGAATCCGCCCACCCAGCTTCTGGAACTTCTGCGCCTCGCGCAAAAACTCGATAATCTCTTTCAGCTCTTCCTTGGCTTCCTCCACCCCGGCCACGTCCTTGAACGTGACTTTCTTCTGCTGCATCGAAAGCAGCCGCGCCCGGCTCTTGCCAAACGACAATGCCTTGTTCCCGCCCGTCTGCATCTGGCGGATCATGAAAAACCACAGCGCTCCCAGCAGAATCAGCGGAGCCCACGTCCCCAGCAGTTGCAGCGACCAGCTCCCGCTGTTGATGTCGCGGAAGGTAACGTTGATCCCCTTCTGCTCGTGCAGGGTCTTCAGCACTTCCGGAGTGAAATAGGTAAGGGGCGCCGCGGTATGGAACAGCGACCCATCCGCATACTTGCCGCGCACCTGCATCCCGTCCACCGTCAATTCGCGCACGCGACCCTGCTGGTCAACGTCGCTCATGAACTGCGTGAACTGAATCTCTTTGTCTTTTTGCCCGTCGCGGCCCTGTTTAATCACTTGCCACAACAGCAGGGCAGACAGCCCAATCACTACCCAGAACACCACGGTTTTTACTGTCGAATTCACCTAGTCACTCCTGCCTGAAGCGCGATGCTACGAATAAGGGCCCACCAGCGCCAGCCCCTGAGGCTCCCGCCAACTTAATTAGATGCCGCACCGCCATTTTCGGATCGGCCAAATCCTGACGCCACCATTTTACCATGTAGCGATAGCCACCTCGGCTGTCCCGGCCAGAGCGAAGCTCGGCCGGAATTCTTCCCCACAGCCGGCGGCCGGAGACACTAACCTAAGTCGCTGATCCCACTCAACTTGGATGTTGCGGAACCTTGTATCCGCACTTAGGAACCAGGCCCTCAGCTCGCCGCCAGGTACGGCAAATTCCGGTTGGTCTGCTCCACCGCCCCCAGCCCATACCCCACCAGAAACGTCTCATCCACCAGAAACCCAAAGTAATCGGGCTGCAGCAACACCCGCCGCGCCGATTGCCGGTCCAGCAGCGTCACCAGCTTCACCGAAGCCGCTCCCCGCGATCGCAAATCGCTCATCAGAAATTCGCTGGTCACGCCCGAATGCACCAACCCTTCCACCAGCAGAATGTGCTGTCCCCGAATATCGGGCTCGTGGCTGAAGAATATCTCCATCACGTCGCTGGCAGTGGCATTGCCGCCCTGCGTCCGCGTGTATTTCGGCTTGATGAACTGGCACACCACCGGCACATCGAGCGCCCGCACCAGGTCGGCCAGAAAAATAAAACTGTTCTCCAGCACCGCCAGCGCCTGAATCGTCTGCCCCTTGTAGTCGTCAGAAATCTGCCGCCCCAACTCCTTGACGCGCTTCTGGATCTGCTCGGTGGTAATCACCTGTCGCAGTGCCCCGCCTGATGTCGATCCATTCATGAAGTGGCGCGCCTCCCGGTCCTCCCGTTGACAGCGGAGATCGGACCGTCCCATTCTCTGAAAGCCGTTTCCTCGAAAGCCTTCGAGATACTCTCTAAGAATATCTCACTTCCCTGGGCTAAATCCTTTGGCTGGTCAGCTGTGCCCGCATAATGCGTGGCGCAGATGGCTTTGCGCCCGCCTTCATATTCCCACGGTCATCGACGGTGTCCCACCCCGAGTTCGCGATGTAGTAGAAGTCGTTGTCGATGACCACACCGTGGGTCGGATCGCCAAGCGTGCCCGTCGACCGCTCGATAATCGTTTCGGACTCGATTTTCGAAAGCGACGCGTCCAGGGTGAAGGCCACCACCCGCTCCGGAGAGGTTCCATTTTGCACCGCGATCAATCTCCCGCGATCGAAATACAGCCCGTCAATGCCGTTGAGGGCAAATCTTCCTCCCGTGGAAAGCCAGCGCACCTGCCTGCTTGCAGTTTCCAGCACCCCAATCCCCCGCACATAGTCGGGGACGAAGATATGTTTCCCATCCGGGTGCATGGCCGGGGTTTGCGGGGAGATGAAATCCCCATCGTCCAGGCGCTCGAGTTCGGCGTGATCGGCGTGCACGCGGTAGACGCCGCCTCCATCTCCGTCACTCACGATGATGTCACCATTCGCCGCCAGCGCCATGTCGCCCAGGGCGCTTCGTGGTGGCCCCTCAATGCGCCGCAGCAACGTGCCATTCTTCAAGTCATAGCAAAGCACCGCTGACCTGCCCCAATCCGTTTCAGGCGCGGCGGCAAAGCCTTGTAGCGCAACCTCGGTTGCCCACACCACGCCGCGCGCAGAATCGATTTTGATGGCCAGCATGGGCCAGTCATCGGGCGCTTTTGCAAACTCAGCGCTGGCCCCGCCGGCCGATATCGAGAAAATTTTCTTCTCCCGCACGCTGGTGACGAAGAACCGCTTGGTACTCCGGTCGTAATCCACGTCCTCGGCCAACAGGCCCGAGTCCGGCAGCAGGAAGGCCGTCGATCCCAGCGAAATCGAGCTGCGGTTCGCCTCCATGCCGCTTTGGATTCTTGCGAAGTCTACATTCTTAAGGAGCGGGGAAAAATCCGCAGACGTTGCAACCAGATCGATGGACTGCCCCATGCGAACGAACTGCTCCAATTCGTGAACCGCCGCTTTCGTGTCGCCGACGCGCACCTCCGCGCGGGCGACCTCCAGGAGTGAATCGGGAGCTTCGTTCAACAGTTCTTTCAATCGAGTTGCGCTGGCCAGATTCGAGCGCCAATCGTTGGCCGCATGCGACTCGCGCAGCGCTTTTCGGAGACTCTGCAATTCTTCTTTCGCGGAGTCCGTTCGCTTTGCCGTCGACGCGGCGGCCAAAATGAGAGTGAGTAAGAGCGGCGCCACGGCGCGCGTATAGATCTGTGAAATCATGGAAAGGCCTGCATTTCAGCTTGCGTCTTGCTCTCGGCTCAAAGACCAGAAACTAGAGACCGACCGCTAAATCGTAGGCTCCTCAATTGCCCAGCGGCGTCTCCCGGATCAGCACCGCCTCCTGCCCCTCTTTGGCGCGCCATCGAGCAGGAACCGCGAATCCGCGCGCCCAGACAATCTCATCTCCGCAAACCACCACCGGCCACAACCCGCGCTCCGGCTGCGTCACATGAAGCTCCTGCAGCAACTCCTTCATCTTTTTCGGAGCCTTCGTATGCGCCGGCCAAAAGCGATCTCCCGCGCGCCAGTTCCGCACCCGCAGCACGCCGCGCAAAAGCTCGGCATCCAGCAGATGCTCGGGATTATACCCTGCATCCGCAGCCCGGGCGGCCCAAGGTTCGACGGGCAAAGCTTCAATCACCGTCCCAATCTCCGGAACCCGCGCCCGCCCCGGTACCGTCAGCTCGTATTCGTAATCGTGAGCGACATTTTGAGGAATTTTGTGAGCAACGTGATGAGAAGCGTCGCGAGAAAGTTTTTCCAGCCGTCTCGGATCCGGCGCCAGAAAAACCAGCGCCTCCGGCTCTACCAGCACAGCCCAGCCCCGCGGCAGGGATAATTTTTTTCCGTCGCTCCCAGCCTCGGCTGCGAATCGCAAAATCTCCTCCACATGCTTGAACTCAAGTGGAATCTCCGCACACTCCCCAACCGCCTTCACCAGCCGCCGCTGCACGGCAACCGGCTCCCCCAGCAGCCACCGCCGGTCCACGGACGCGTCCATGGCAACCGGCTCCGCCGCTTCGCGCGACTGTTCAGCGGCGTTCGCTCCAACCGCATTCGTCGCAGCGGAGCTCGTCCCAGCGAAGTCCGTCCCTGTGGAGTGTGGCCCAGCGGCATGCAGCTCGGCAGCGCCCAGCTGAATCTGCACCAGCGATCGGCCAGCAGAAGGCCCGCGAGTCCATTCCGGCTCCGACCACTGCACCACCGTCCCCAGCCATCCCGAAACTTCGTTCTCCCAGTAATCCTCTTCGCCGCGGGCAATCTCCGCGAGCTCCGCCAGATTCTCGGCAACCGCGGGATTAAACTCCCGCTCGATCATCGGAAGCAAAAGCTGCCGCACCCGGTTGCGCGTGAAGTTGTCATCCGCGTTGCTCGAGTCCTCGCGCCAAGGCTGTTTGATTTCTTTCAGATAGGTCTCCAGCTCGCGCCGCCGAAACGCCAGCAACGGCCGGATGATTTCCCCGCAAGCCTCCGCGTCATCATCCTCCACCACAATTCGCGGATAAATCCCGCCCACCCCCCGCAGCCCCGTCCCCCGAGTCACCCGCATCAACACCGTCTCCGCCTGATCGTCCAGCGTGTGCCCGGTAGCAATCACGGTCAGTTTCGGGAAGGGCACGACTTCAGTCGTGCCATCCGAAGCGAGTGGAGGCGCGGGCTTCAGCCCCTGCGGTTCGCTTTTGGGTGGCGCAGCGCTTTCAGCGTTGCGATCATCAGACTCGTCACTGACCCGGGCTTTAGCCCCCGAGGTACTTTTTCTTTCTTCACTAGACCCCAACAGCCGCCGAAAAAATTCATAGCGCAACTCGCGTGCAGCCGCCTCCACGCTGACGTGTTCCTGAGCCGCGTAAGCCGCCACGTCCCCGCTCTCAACATAAAATTCTAGCCCATGCGCGCGAGCCAACTTCGCGACAAACTCGTGATCCGCGAGCGACTCAGCCCCGCGCAGCGTGTGATTGAAATGAACGACTGAAACCACAATCCCGATCTCACGCCGCAACTCCAGCAGCAGGCGCAACAGTGCCACCGAATCAATCCCGCCGGAAACGGCGACGCCCACACGATCCCCGGCTCGCAGCAGTTCCAGCCGCCGGATGTGGCCTAAAACGCGCTCCGCCAGTTCATGCACGGCAACATGGTACAACCTTCCACGCGCGCACTCGAAACTCCGGCATCGGCGAGGCGTAGAACGAATCCACGTGTACCAGACCCGCAACAATAACGGTCAGGCACGGGCGCGTGGAATCAAATTGTGCGGAAATGCCGCCAACGAAAGCGATTCTTTGCTCAGTGATTTGCGGGTCAACGCAGGATCAACGACTTAGGGGGAAAAAGAAGAAGGACGCCTCAATCGCCGGAGAATCAACGGCTTACGAAATTCAGGTTGAGCGGCACAATAGCTGCAAGATATATACCGCCGGCAGGTCACTTTCCGGCCCGCTGGAGGCATTTCGACTCCCGTCGGCCCCTTTCCCTTCATCCACAGGAGAAAGTCGTTCTCGTGGCATTCTGAGCGTCCTGGAGGCCATTCCAGCGAGCGCCCTGCATGCTTACCGACCTTTTGCCCACCTGGTGGGAGGATGCTCGAACGGCAACTCCAATAGAATCAATTGGACGAAAAATTCCGCCCCTTTGGAATCAACTATTTCCGAAAGTCATACCGGACGGTTCCTGCAGAGATGTTGCTTGCAACGTCTCTACAGCAGACGCTGTGGGGAAGAAGAACCGGCGAGCTGGGGCTCGCCGGACAGCCGAGGCGGCTGTCCCCACATAATCTCCTGGATCGGCTCCCTTGGGTTTCTCCGTGCCTCGGTGCCTCCGTTGGCGAAGACGCCCTACAGCCCCGTGCCCTTCTCTGCGATCAGCTTCTTGATCTTCTCCACGAATTCCGCCGCCGGCATGTCCTCGGTTTTCTCTTTCCCGCGGGTGCGGACGTTCACCTTGTTGGCTTCCGCCTCTTTATCTCCGACGACGAGCAGGAACGGAACTTTCTGCATGGCGTGCTCGCGAATTTTGGCGTTCATCTTTTCGTTGCGCGCATCGACTTCCACGCGCACGCCGATCGCCTTCAGTTGCGCCGCCACTTTGTTCGCGTACTCCGCATGTCGCTCGCTGATGGGAATCATCACTGCCTGCACCGGCGAGAGCCATACCGGGAACGCGCCCGCGTAGTGCTCGATGAGCACGCCGAAGAAGCGCTCCACCGACCCGAACAGCGCGCGATGCACCATCACCGGCTGCTTGCGCGAACCATCCTCGGCGACGTATTCAAGACCGAAGCGCTGCGGCAGGTTGAAGTCGACCTGTACCGTCGAGAGTTGCCACAAGCGTCCGATGGCGTCCACCAGCTTGATATCGATCTTCGGCCCATAGAACGCGGCTTCGCCAGGCATGGTCTTGTATTCGATATTCCGGCGCTTCAGCACGTTCTCGAGCGATTGGATGGCGTGGAGCCATTGCTCCTCGCTGCCCACAAAATTCTTGCGGTCATCGGGATTCCAGGTGGAAAGCTCGACCTGGTATTTGTCGAAGCCAAAATCTTTCAGCACATCCAGGGCAAAATCGAGACAACCGGTAATCTCGTCTTCGACCTGCTCTGGGGTGCAGAAAATGTGCGAGTCATCTTGAGTAAAACCCCTAACCCGCAATAATCCGTGCATTACGCCTGAACGCTCGTAGCGATACACCGTGCCCAGCTCGCCGAGCCGCACCGGCAAGTCGCGATACGACTTCAGCGAATCTTTGTAGATCAGAATGTGGCCGGGACAGTTCATCGGCTTCAGGCGATATTCGGCGTCGTCGAGCTCCATGGCGTCGAACATATTCTGCGAGTAGTAGCCTTCGTGCCCGGAAGTGAAAAATAACTGCCGCCGCGCTACGTGCGGCGTGTAGACCAGCGAGTAGCCCCGCTTCAGGTATTGATCACGCATCCAGTCTTCCATCTCTTTGCGGATGATGCCGCCCTTGGGATGCCAGAAAATCAGCCCTGGGCCGGCCAGTTCCTGAATGGAAAACAAATCCAGCTGCTGACCCAGCACGCGGTGGTCGCGCTTCTTGGCCTCTTCGGCCTGTTTGAGATGCTCTTCCAGTTCCTTCTTCGAGAAGAAGGAAGTGCCGTAAATGCGCTGCAACTGCGGATTCTTCTCGTCGCCCAGCCAGTAAGCGCCGGCAACATTCAGCAGCTTGAATGCCTTGATCTTCCCGGTCGACGGAATATGCGGGCCGCGGCAGAAATCGGTGAACTTGCCGGTGCGGTAAATGGAAATCTTTTCGTCGGGCTTGGTGAACTGCTCGACGAAATGGCACTTCATGAAGTCGCCTTCTTTTTTGAACTCGGCGAGCCCCTGGTCGCGGGGAACGAACTCGCGGGCGTAAGGAATATCCTGCTTGACGAGTTCCTGCATCTTCTTCTCGATTTTTTCGAGATCCTCGGGAGTGAACGCCGTGGGGCGGTAAAAATCGTAGAAGAAACCGCTCTCGGTTGCAGGGCCGTGGCCGAGCTTGGTCTCCGGGAAAAGTTCGAGCACGGCCGCCGCCAGCAAATGCGCGGACGAATGCCGGTAAACTTCCAGCGCCTCGGGATCGCGGTCGGTGAGGATGCGCAGGTCGGTATCTTTTTCCAGCGGACGGGTGAGGTCGATGAGGTCGCCGTTGGTTTTCGCGGCCAGTGCGGCATCCGCCAGCCGCGGGCTGATGCCCTTGGCAATATCGAGAGCAGTGGTGCCCTTCGGAACTTCTTTGTCGCTTCCATCCGGAAGCTTTATATGAATGTTGTCTGCCATAATTTTTGAAAACCTGCAGGTGGTTTGAATCTTTCAGTCTAAAGAAGGGATGGAGGAGGGTCAAACCGCGCTTGGGGTGGGGGTCAACGAGTGTGATAGAGATTTTGCGCCAACCGACTTCCAAGGTGGCGTGCAGGTCCTTTCTGATGATTAACTTGGCCTATCTTCCTTCCAAGTAGGCACGCATCGCAAACTCCGACCCGAAGCGACCAGATAGAAATTTGCTGCCTCATGTCGTCTTTCGCCTGCCATTTTCGATTACATGATTAGAGGCAAGGAGCGTATCCAGCGACAAGGCGTACTTTTTTGTCACGGGACCTTTCGACGGTGGTCTATGCGCGTCCCAGCGGACACGCGGATGTGTACCTGTTAAATCGAAACTAGACGCCTGCCTCACTCTGTCAACATGCCGAGTCGCGCAGTGCGGTTTGCCTTAAATCAGCATCATCGCCAGGTAGATGAACGCAACCAAAAAGAAGGAGAGCACCATGATTTCCAAAACGATTCGCATCGCTTCAATGATTGTTCTTACCACCTTTGCGGTCAGTTCCGCTGCCTGGGCGGCGACTTGTTCAAACGCCTCCCTGAGTGGCACCTACGGGTTTCTGCACGGCGGCACAGACGCCGCCGGACAACCTACCGCAACCGTGACCCAGATCACGTTTGACTCAACGACAGCCACGTTTACTACAGTGGACACCTCATCCCATGACGGCGTGATTACCCCCGAGTCTTCCACCGGAACGTACGCAGTCGCCTCGAACTGCACCGCAACGAATACGTTCACAATAGGCGGCGGCATCTCCTTTGTGGTTACGCCAACAGGGTTTTTGGCCGGCGGGGGGCCGCACGAAGGCGTGACCGTGGATGGATTCGGCGTGAAGCAGGGTTCCCCGACCTGCACCGATGCCGGACTCGAGGGTAGTTTTGGGTTTGAAGCAACCGGCGTCTTCCTCGCAGGCGCGCCCGTCACAGGACCGGTGGCTCTCATCGGTGAGTTGAAGTTAACGGTCAACCCTTCTGGATACGGAGTGATAAGCGGACACATAGCGGGTAGCGAGGATGGCACGACTCTGATGTTCGCGGAGGAGCCCGTCACCGGTTATTACACGGTCGATACGGACTGCAGGGGCAGGGCTACCATAAAGCCGAAGGGGCTCTCCGAAATGCACTTCAGCCTCGTGGTTGCGAACGACGGGAAGGAAATGCTAGGAATTGAGACGGACGCGGACACGGTTGTCAGCGGTACTCTGCAGCGTTAGTCCCGATCCGAGGGGGAGTGTCCCGAATCGAAACCAAAAACACCAATGCCGCCCGATGTTTGGGCGGCTCCTTTTTCATCACGATGGGAGCGAGCTGCATGTAACTTCCGTTATCAGGCGACTACGCTCATTGTCCCCGTCGCCGCGCAGCGCGATTCGCGCATCCCTGCTTTTCGCGCGGGCGGGGGAGGGCCAAAACCAATCCCCCGGCGGCGGTGGGTTGGGGGTAGCCGAATTTTTCCCGACAGGGACTACCCCGTCGAACTGCGGAGGGGCAAAGCGGAGGAATATCCGTTTGCCTAAGGATGCGCGGTCATGGTTTTCGTTTCGAACGAGAGTTGAAGCTTGCTGGGAACTGGGGTGAAGACAGGATCATCGCTGGCCCAGGGCTTGCGGCAGGGCTTTCCGTGTTCATACAAATCCAAATTCTGGCCGAGGAGTCGCGCGAGATCAGGCTTTCGCATCTCTTCGAGCTGGTGAATGATTGCTCGCTGCGTCTCCGCGGCCTCCTGGAACTGACCAGCTGATGCCAGGGCCATGGCCAGAGTCACGCCCTCTTCAAAACCATCCCCCTGCTGATTTTGCACGAGCGTCTGGATGATCCGCAGAGCGCGATTTTCGTCGCGCACGGCAGGGTCAGGGGCCGCGGCCAGCAGCCGCGCCAGGGCATTGGCGATGTCAGGATCGTTGGGAAGCGCCAGGGATGCTTCCTCTAAAAGCGAGCGAGCCTGCGCGTATGCGCCGGCGTGAACCGACGCCATGGCCTGCATCAACCGGGCAAATCCATTCTGCGGCTCGAGCGAAGCCACCGTTCCGTATTCCCGGCCAGCCTCCTCATCTTTTTTCCCACGCATGAGAAGGTTGGCGAGCTGAAAATGAGAGGCCGCGAGTCCGGGATCCACTCGAATCGCTTCCTGGAATTGAGTGATCGCCAGATCCTCTTTTCCAGTGTCGACCAGCAATATCCCCATGTTGTAGTGCACCGAAGCGTTGTTGGGGTCCAGCTGCGAGGCATGGGCGTACTGCTGGAGAGCCTCAGTATTCTTGCCGGCCTTCGCCAGGGCCACGCCCAGGTACATGTAGGCAATCGGATCGGTGGGATAGAGATGAACCAGTTGACGATAGGAGGCAATCGCATCGGCAAATCGCTTTTCGTGGACGGCGGCGCTGCCGCGTTCCAATAAGCCCACCTTGCCTTGTTTGAGCAAAGCAATTTCATCCAATAAGGGATCGGGTATGGTCGGTTCCGCCTCGCCTCGAGCCTGCAAGTGCTCCTGCATCTGACCCAGATCGCCCAAGGCGCGGTAAGTCATGGCAAGCTGGTAGTGAATGCTGGAGGCTTTGGGCTCGCGGGCCAGCGCATCTTTGAAATATTTCAAAGCCGCCGGGTAGCGGTGCTCGATCAATGCGATCTTGCCCAACCCAGTCAGCGCCGCGGCCGAGGACTTAACGGACATGGACTTTACGAACCACGACTTGGCCGAATCCAGGTGATTCGCACTGAACTCCAGATCGCCAAGGCGCAACATGACGGTGATGTTATTTGGTTGAAGAGCTGCGGCGCGCTGATACTCACGCAAGGCTGAATCGGTGTCGCCGGTCCGTTGGTGGAGGTAGCCGGCGTAATATTCCCAGCGAAAGGACCGCGGATCCAATTTTGCGGCATTCTGGTAGGAAGCTAGCGCGGAATCGTCAAAGCCATAGGCCTGGTAAATCTCGCCCAAACTTCCAAAGGCCGTGGCCTTCTCCACATTGGAAGAATTGGATCGGGCCAAAGTCGCAGCCAGCGCGGTTTGCGCGGCTCGAATCTGTTCCTGGACGGGCTGGTCCACTTTTGCCAACTCAGGCTGGGGAACTTCCAGAAGATCGACCTTACGATCAGAAGACTTCCTGGGCGCTGGCTGCGCCGCAGCGTCCTGCGCCGCAGCGGGGGAATTTACGGCGGCAATTGTCGCTGCCGTAGCCAGCAGAATCACAACGGACCGTCGTACAACTGCCCGTCGTACAACGATCCATCGTGCGACGATCCATCGTGAGGAAATCTTCTGCGATGGTGTCTTCTGCGAGGGCGTCTTCATGGTGCGGTTTTCGTCGTGCCGCTGCCTTCGCGCAGCGTAGTGTATTTGCGCAGCGGAAGTCCCGTCCATTCTTCCACACGGCCGCTTACCCAGTGCGCTTGCACCTTGGTGATTTCGGGGTGGTCACCCAATCCAAACAGAATCCTGGGATCGCTGGACGAACAATAACTGCCGTCGCTGTGAACCCGCCGCCAGAGGGTGGAGGCATTGCGGCGAAAAACCGCGACTCGCGTGCCCAGCATGTCGCGGTGATATTTGTCTCCCACCATGCGGAATCCAATCCACGGGTTCCGGTGGCCGACATTGTTTACCAGCAGGCGCGCGGGGCCGTTGCTATTGCTCACCACGACATCGATGTCTCCATCATTGTCGATGTCGCCGAAGGCCGCACCCCGGCCCACTTCCAGAGCTGAGAACGCCGGTCCCGCCCGACTCGTGACATTTTCGAACTGCCCCTTCCCGTTGTTATGAAACAGAAGGTTGGATTGAGCCAGCGGATAGGGGTTGCCCTTGCGGGCGAGTTCTTCGATCAATGTGACGGATCCATTCACCATCAACAGATCCAGCCAACCATCGTTATCGTAGTCGAAAATCCCCAGCCCGAAGCCGGTGTAGCGATGAGTCGCTAATGCGATCCCAGCCTCGTAAGACTTGTCTTCGAACCAGCCTTTTCCGTTGTTCTCGTAAAGGTCAGCGTATTGTCCGGTGAGATTCAGGACTACAAGATCTTCGAATCCCCGTCCCAGCAGGTCTCCGGCGTCGACCCCCATGCTGGATTGCGGCGAGCCATCGCGATTGAGGGCACAACCCGCGACCAACGCCTCGTTCTTAAAAGTTCCGTCGCGCTGGTTGACCCATAGCTGGTTGGGACGCATGTCATTGGTCACATACAGATCAGGCCATCCATCGCCGTTGAAATCCGCGCTAACGACTCCGAGCGCGCCCTGAAATTCGCTGCCGATTTGCGAACGAGCTGACACGTCCTCAAAGGTTCCGTCGCGGCGATTCCGGAACAGGCGGTTGGGGAGCGGGGTAAAAGATAAGGGACCGCAATAGTCTTCCGCTCCGCTGGGCGCGAGGCACTTCTTCTGGTTGGTATAGCGGAAATCCACGTAGTTGCACACAAATAGATCTAACCAGCCGTCCCGGTCATAGTCCACGAAGGAGGCGCTGGTGCTCCAGCCGGGAACGTCGGTCCCGCTCTCTACGGTGACATCGGTAAACGTGCCGTTACCGTTGTTGCGCCACATCTGATTGTGGCCGAAGTTGGTGATGTATAAATCCACCCAGCCGTCATTGTTGAAATCCGCCGCGGCAACTCCCATGCCGTATCCCGTGGCGCTGATCCCGCTTTCCTCGGTGACGTCGACGAACTTGAGCGTGCAACTGCCGTCGGCATGCACGACGGAATCGTTGCGATAAAGCCGGCCTCGCAGCGGCAACTGAGGTTGAAAGATGGGCTGACTCTGCGCCGTGTTCGGACCAAGGTTCGGTCCGAGCATCGCTCCCTGAACCAGGAAGATGTCGAGGTCGCCGTCATTGTCGTAGTCGAAAAGCGCGACACCCGACCCCATGACTTCCGGATAGTAGTGCGCGCCCGACATTCCGTTGAAGTGAACAAAATCAATTCCGGATTCTTTCGCCCGCTCGGAGAAAATTTCCTCCGTTGCGGTGGACGCCGGACGAACTGGGCCTTGACGAGCAGCCGCTGCTGCCATCCCGAGCTTGATGAAGTCGCGCCGGTTGATCATGAATCATGAATGGTGGCACATCACCATGATCACGGCAAGTAACGCGGCTGCGCCGATCGGGCGATTCGAGCAACAGCGAGCAGACCTGAGGGGACGGAGGAGAGGGGCAAACAGAAGGAAAGGTGAGAACAGGACGGGAGGGAGTATGCCAGGCGATGCAAACCCGCTTCAAGAATCGCAGCGACACCTGTTGTTTTCCAAAAGGAATCGAGGTATACTCCCTGTTGGAAACCAACAGGTGTGAGAATGAAAACGACAACGGACATTCAACAAGGCACATTGGCATTGATGGTTCTGAAAACGCTGGACGCGCTCGGGCCACTGCACGGATACGGAATCGCGCGGCGGATCGAGCAGATCAGCGGGGACCAGCTGGCTTTGAACCAGGGAACTTTGTACCCCTTGCTGCTGCGGCTGGAGCAGGAGGGTGCAATTGAATCGGAGTGGGGGCCATCGGAAAACAATCGTCGCGCTCGCTTTTATCGCCTCACCCGCGCAGGGCGAAAGCAGTTGCAGACTGAACTCCGCGAGTGGCAGCAAACCGCGGAAATCATTGCACGGTTCCTTTCGATCAACGCGGAGACACGATCATGAGGCTGCTGAAACGGTTACTTGCCCGCCTGCGCAACCTGGCATCGCGCCAGAGCGACGACCACAGGTTTCTGGAGGAGATGGAAGAGCACCTTGCTCGCCAGATGGAAGAGAACCTCCGATCCGGGATGACGCCTGCCGAAGCGCGCCGCCAGGCTGTATTGAAATTCGGCGCGGTGGAAGCGATTCGCGAGCAATACCATGCCGAGAAGAGCCTGCCATTCATCGAAAGCGTCGTCCAGGACGTGCGATATTCCTTGCGCACCTTGCGCAAGAGTTGGGGATTCACATCGATTGCGGCAATCTCGCTGGCGCTGGCCATCGGCGCCAACACAACCATCTTTTCGGTCATGAAACGCGTGCTTCTCGACCGGCTCAACGTGCCCCATGCCGAGCAACTCCGCCTGCTCCATTGGCATGGAGATAAGCACACGGCGGTCTCGAACATGTGGGGGATAACTGACAACGTGCCGGAAGGAATCGCCGCGGCATCGTTTTCCTTTCCCGCATTTGAACAGCTTCGACGCGATAACCGTGTGCTCGAAGACCTTTTCGCGTTCAAGGACGTGGGGAGGATGAATGCAACCATCGATGGCGATGCGCAAATATTGCAAGGTGAGTTGGTGAGCGGAAACTTTTTTGATCAGCTTCAGGTGCAGCCGCAACTCGGTCGCCCCATTCTTCCCGACGACGACAGGATCGGCGCGCCCATCGTAGCTCTGATCAGCGCAGAACTGTGGCAGCGAGCGTTCGGGTCTTCTCCCGTGGTTGCGGGCCGCACGATCACACTCAACATGGTGCCGGTCACGATTGTCGGCGTCGTGCCGTCGGCGTTCACGGGCGCTAACAGCGTGCAGTCAAGCCCGGACATCTTCCTTCCCTTGAGTTCGCAGCCGCTGGTCGAGCCGCGCGGCAAGAATGGATCGCTGCTTGGTGCATCGAGCCCGCAGGTGTGGTGGTTGAATATCATGGGACGCACAAAGGCCGGGGTTGCGGATCTCACTGCCCACGCTGCTCTCGATACGTCGCTGTCGGCAGTCGTGCGCTCAACGTTGCGCCTGGATGCGGACACCACCATTCCTCGGCTCGACCTGCTGGACGGCAGCCGCGGATTGTTCCTGTCGAAGCAGATGTTCGCGAAACCGCTCGAAGTGCTGATGGCAGTCGTGGGCCTCGTGCTTCTCCTGGCCTGCTCCAACATCGCAAGCCTTCTGTTTGCGCGGTCGATGGCGAGACAACGGGAAGTCGCGCTGCGCCTCGCCCTGGGAGCAGGACGCGCTCGCGTGCTGCGTGGCGTGCTTACAGAAAGCCTCGTGCTCTCCGCCCTCGGCGGAACACTCGGCGTGGGTCTGGCCTTTGCCGGCTGCCGCGCGTTGCCTACACTGCTAGCGAATCCCTGGGAGAGATCACAATTCACAATGCCGCTCGACTGGACAGTATTGGCGTTCACCGCGAGTTTGACACTGCTGAGTGGGTTGCTCTTTGGCACCGTGCCGGCATGGATCGCAACTCGGAGTGATGCCGGAGCTTGCCTGAAAGCCACAGGCGGAGGCAGCACGCGACAACGGAAGGGCTTTTCCGGCAAGATGATCGTCACCTTCCAGGTAATGTTGTCGACACTGCTGGTGGCGGGGGCTCTCCTCTTTGTGGGGACGCTTTTCCGACTCGCCCACGTCAATCCCGGATTCCGCACCGATCATCTTGTACTGTTTGCGATTCAGCAACCCGAGTCGCGCTATCCCGCTCCGAAGGACCTGCAACTACATCATCAGATCGAAGAGCGGCTGCGCGCCTTGCCCGGCGTGCAGAACGTGACCCTCTCGGAGGTGGGCTACATTTCCGACAGCATGGAGAACACGAACTTTCTGCCTGAGGGCGAAACTCCGAACCCTGAGAAAGATCAGTCCGCTTGGAATAATGCGGTCGGCTCTAATTTCTTTCATACGATGGGTATTCCAATCCTGGCGGGCCGCGACTTCAATGAGAACGACACGGCAAGCGCGCCAATGGTCGGCATCCTCAGCGAGAGTCTGGCGCGTAAGGCTTTTCCCGGTCAGAATCCGATCGGCAAGCGTTTCCTGGCTCACTTTCATCCGAGCGAAGGCAAGCCCGGCGACTTGATCGAAATAGTTGGCATATGCGGCGATACGCGGTACTGGTCGCTGAAGCAGGACCCCGTCGGGATGTTCTATCAGCCCTACCAGCAGACGCCGAACCTCGACTACGGAGCAACCTACGAGGTGCGAACAAGCCTGAGTCCGGCGTCCATCGCTCCGTCGCTGCGCAAGGCGGTGCAATCGATCGATCCGGATTTGCCACTGCAGGAGATTCGCACCCAACGAGAACAGATTGACGCCTCGATGCAACAGGAGCGGGTCATCGCGGCGCTCACTGCGTCTTTCGGCGTGCTTGCGCTGGTGCTTGCCTCGGTGGGCGTCTACGGCGTGATGGCATATTCCGTCGCGCAACGGACGAGCGAGATCGGGATTCGGATAGCCCTCGGCGCCCTGCCGCGGGAAGTTCTCACCATGGTCTTGCGCGAGGCCACATGGATTGCGCTGGTGGGGATCACTTGCGGCATCAGCGGCACTCTTCTATCAACACGGCTCGTGGCATCGCTCCTTTATGGTTTGCGCCCGAACAATCCAGTTATATTGGCAATATCCGCTTTGCTGCTGGCGGTTGTCGGACTGGTGGCAAGCTGGATTCCCGCTCGCCGCGCCGCAGGGGTAGAGCCTATGCAGGCTTTGCGGCACGAATGAGAGAGAAACGTAGAGAGACTGAGTCGCCTGCTGTTGGGCCGGCCCGCCGTAACTGTTCTGGTTTACTGCTGCACGAGGAACTCTGACATGGAAGGTGCGCTGGCCGCGGCGGCGGGAGGATCTGATGATTGGAGCGCCTCCATTATTGCGCGCAGCATGCTTTGGTGCTGGTAGACCGTGGTGGAGGTTTGGGTATAGCCGACCTTGGCGGCGGGTCCCCAGAAAACTGCGGCGACGTGACCGCCGCCGTATGTGGTATCGCTGTCTGCCGCTTCATCGAAGTCGACAATGAGGATGCCGTCGCCTCCGGATGCGAATGCAGAGGACTTGGACAAGGGGGTAACTACGTTCGTCTGCAACCAGGCGTCCGCCTGCTGCGGCGTTCCATTGTGCGCGTCGTCGTTGACATTTGGAACGATGTAGGAGAAGTCAGGTAACGTGCCGCTGGCGAGGTCCGCCGCGAACTGTGTGAACGGCCAGATGCATTGATTTGCCACCTGCGGGTTGTCGGCAACATCGGAGAGCATGGCAAACGGATTATGCCGAATCAGGTACAGTCCGGTATTTCCGCCGAGATAGCCCTGAGTAATGCCTTCCGCATAGATCTTGAACGAGACGCCAGAGGCCAGCATTCGCCGCGCCAGATTGTCTACATTCCAGACGGTGGTGGAACTGTCATCCGTGGTCAGCAACTGTCCCGTGGTCAGCATGAAATAGTTGCCGATCGACGGATGGGAGTTCGCATAATAGTTCGTCGCTAGAGCTCCATCGCTGATCAGGGTGTTGAGATTTGGCCAATCGCTGGTATTGCCGACCACGGTTGCGTAGCTCTGGTTTTCTTCCATCACGAGCACGACATGGTTGATCGGGAGTGTCTGTAGTTTCACGGTGACGGTGGCCGCACCCGAGCGCGATGCGTCCTGGACGCTGGTGGCGGTCACGGTCACGGTGACGGACGAGGCCGGCGCGGTGACTAGCCCGGTCGCGCTGATGGTGCCTTCGGTAGCCGACCACGTAACCGCGGCACTGTAGGTTCCCGTGCCCTGAACCGCGGCATTGCACTGCGAGGTTGCGTTCGGCACAACCGCCGAAGGCGAGCAGACCACGGAGACTGACGAGATTGAGGATGGACTCGGGGAGGGCGGGCTGCTGCCGGCACCACTTCCGCAGGCCGTTTCGGTAAGCAGAATCGCACACACGATAAGGGCATACAGGAGCAGAGTGTGCGCTCTCTCGCGCTTCAGATTGTGCTGCGAGTTGCGCATCCAAGCCTTCTGTTTACTCGGCTCACAAGCAAATTGACCGAGGCGATTTCCGTCATGCAGCGGTCTCTGTTCTTCTCTGTTCGTCCTCTGTGCAATAAGATGCGGCGTAGCCGATAAACGGACACGCCGCCAGAGGAACCAGGCGTATGACCCTTGAGAGAGTCCGTTCTGGCTTCCTTCGCATCGGAATCAGGGTACGGAGTGGCGTGTTTGTCGTCTGGTCAGAAATGCTCACAATAGCTCCGGGAGCCAATAAGCCAATATAAGAGGCTGGTGGATGCATTCGGGTTGTTCACATTCGGGTTCATTCGACAAATGGAAATGCCGAAGTTTCTCTGCGAAGGATGTCGACGCCATAAAACGACAACCCGACTGTTTAGTGGTTAGTTTTGCTCAGACGCAGGCGGAATCCGGTCCTATCGTGTCTGTATGGGTGATCTTGATGCCCGACCGGTTCGAGTGGAGGTTCTATGTTAGGTATGGGTGTGGTGGGAACAATTCTTGTGATTCTGGTGGTTGTGTGGCTGGTGCGTCGCGCTTGAAGAGATTTTCGTAACTGTAAGATTTCGCCTGGATGCAGTCTTCAAAGGAAGGAGAAGGACCTATGCAAGCTTCGCAGATTGCATAGGTCCCTTCGACTTCGCTCAGGGCAGGCTCTTCGGTCCGCAAAAAGCGCGGACCTCAGGATGACAGAGTCCTGGTGACGCGTCGCGACGTGCCTCTGTCGTTGTTGTCAAGTTTCTACATCGCCACGTCTTTCACGTGGGTCGAGATGTACCAGGTGTTGCCGAACGCATCTTTCACGGCACCGTTGCGATCGCCGTAGGGCTGGTCGGTGGGCTCCGAGATTGAGGTCGCCCCCGCCGTCAGGGCGCGGCGGTATACGGCATCGCAATCTGGCACGTACATGTAGAACATGGTCGGCATGGGCGGATATTTTCCCTGCGCTTCGGCGGAGGGCTCACCCATCTCGACCACGGAATCGCCCACGCGAATTTCTGCGTGATGCACTACGCCATCGGGCGACGCATATTTCGACAGCTCCTGCGCTCCAAAGGCGCGCTTCAGGAAACTGATCACGGGCTCGGCGCGCAGCGGGTGCATGTAGACATTCACATTGTTCAGACCCTTGGCAATGTAGCTGTCGCCTTTATGCGTGGCTATGTACCAGATGTTTCCCGCGGGATCTTTCACGCTGGCGGAGCGTTCGCCGTACTCCTGGTCGCGGGGCGCGTCGATCAGCGTCGCACCCGCAGCCAGCGCCTGGGCGCAGACCGCGTCCGCATCTTCCACGTAGATGTGCAGCGCGTGGGTATTCGGCGTGGCGTGGAATTCCTTGCCGGGAATGCCGCCGCCCATCATCAGCATCGAATCGCCGATGCGGATTTCGCCGTGCAAGCCTCCCGCTGACCCAACGATGCGGAACGTCTCCTCGCCGCCGAAGGCCTGCTTGGCGAACTCGAGCAGCGCCGGGCCATTTTGCGCGACCAGATACGGAGTCACCGTGCGGAAGCCCGGGGGAATCGGATTCACCCGCGCCTCTGATTCTTGCCCGTGCACCTGTCCACCTTCCGGTCCCCTGGTCAACCCCTTCATGCGGCGGTGCATTTCTTCCACCGACATTTCCTCGGTCACGGTAGAAATGTTCCAGGTATAGCCGAAGGGATCGACGAAGCTGCCCTCGCGGCGGCCATAGAACTGATCGCGAATCGGTCCGAGGGGTTTCATCCCGGCAGCCACGGCCCGCTTGGCGAAGGCATCCACATCAGGTACAAAAAGCGACATCTGCACGGGCGAGGAGCCCAGCGTTTCCGCGCTGAGTCTTCCGCCCTCAGGCCATTCTTCGGAGAGGGTGATCGACGAGTCGCCGATCGTGATCTCAGCGTGCGGAATGCTTCCTCCGGTGTCGAAGCGCATTGTTTCCTTTGCGCCAAGGGCTTGCTTGTAGAATTCGATTGCCTTCGCGGCATCCTTGAAAGTCAATCTTGGGGTGGCGACGGTGCGTGCGGCGGTTAGGGGTTCAGCGACGGTACTCATATTTGTTCTCCCTTCAAGTTCTGATTTCAGTCGTGCTTTGAGTTGTGACTTGAAATTCTCGCGAGGCAGTTCGCGCAGGTCCGCGGCGAGGCGTAACAAGGGCTCGATTCCAGCTCCGACTTTGCCAGCCTTGCCTTTGCCGAGCTTGCCGTCCGTGTGCGACAGCATCAACTCCACAGCTTTGTTCAGCTGCTCGATCTGTTTTGTTCCGCCGTTCCCGGGATGTAGAGAGCGCTTAGGCATCGGCACCCTCCATGCGCGTCCGCAAAGTAGTCAAAGCGCGAAATTGCAGTTGCTTCACCGCGCCTTCGGTCTTGCGAATTTCCCGCGCCACTTCCTTGATGCTTTTTTCTTCCACGAAGCGCAGCACCACCACACGCCGTTGTTCCGCCGGCAAGGTATCGACGAGCCGGAACAGCGTGGCCCGGCGTTCGACTTCTTCCATCTCCGCGGTTTTGCCGGGGAGAGAGTCCACTTCAACCGCGTCGTCCGCCGCCGGTTCCCGCCCTGCGCGCTGCCAGCGGTCGGAAATCAAGTTCGCCGCAATGCGAAACAGCCACGCCGCAAACGGAATCCCGCGCCACTCGAATCGCTTCAAATTCGCCAGCGCGTGATGAAACACCTCCGCGGTCAGGTCTTCCGTCTCGGCGCGGTTTCCCACCCGCCGCACCACATAGGCATACACACGCTCGAAGTGATTTTCATAAAGCTCGGCAAAGCGCGCAGGATCTTTCTGCGCCGCTTCAATCAGAAGCCGCTCGTCCGCTTCTTGCCTCAGAGCCTTCAACCAGTTCTCCGTGCGGAGTAGTCTTACATCAAGGGTAACGGCTGGGAAGGGAAAAGGTTACGCCGGGAGAATAGAATCCGACATTTTTCGATGCGTTCCTTTTGCAGTCTGCGGCATCTAAGGTTTCGAGTGCGAGGATTTCAACCGCGAGGTGAGGCCATGGAAGCGATCAGTGGAGTGTTCAAAACACGAAAGCGTGCAGAGGACGCCGTAGAGGAAATCCGAAAGTCGGGCATAGCGTTGGACAAAATCACGCTGTTGACTCCGGGCACGGAGGATCAGATCGATAAGGAAGTGCAGTCCGTCCCGGTGGACAGCGCCGAGCAGCCTGGCATTGGGAAAGGCCTGGGCGCGCTGGCAGGCGGCGGTGTGGGGATTGCCGGGGGTGCGCTGTTGGTGGCGCTGGTGCCCGGTCTGGGGCCAATCACGGCCGTGGGCCTGCTGGGAGCCGCGATTCTGGGGGCCGCGGGCGCTACGATTGGCGCGACCGTCGGCAATAAGTTGGAGAAATCCACCACTACGGGGCTTCCGGAAGATGAAATCTTTGTCTATGAAGATGCTCTGCGCCAGGGCCGGAGCGTGGTGATTGTGCTCGCGGAAAATAGCGAATCGGCGTCGTTTGTCCGTGACGAACTGAAAGCGCACGGGGCGGAATCGGTGGACGCGGCTCGTGAGCAATGGTGGATTGGCTTGCGCAACTCCGAAGAAAGCCACTACACAAGAACCGGCAAGAACTTCGCGCAGGATGAAAAGTATTATCGTCTCGGCTTCGAGGCCGCGCTGCATGCGAGAAGGCGATGCGTGGAGTTCGACCAGGTTTCGGGTGAGATGAACGCCGCGCTTGAAGACGTGCAGCGGCAACATCCCGGAGTGCAATTGGAAGAAGCTTTTACGCGTGGGTACCAGCGCGGGCGCGACTACTATCAACAGCGCTGCAATGAAACTGGGAAAGCTGCCTAGGGCAGTATCTGGCCGAGCTAACCCCAGGACGAACTAACATCTGGCTGAACTAAGGGAGATGATTAAGCGTAGTAAAGCTTTTCCATTTCCTGCATCACCTTTCCTGATACCACTTCCAGATCGCGCATGGTCATCCCAGCGGTCGAGATGGGCTCGCCCACGCGCATTTCCAGCGGGCGGCATTTGATGTGGTAGGTGTTCATGGGCAACAGTTCGTAAGTTCCGACCAGCGCCACCGGGACGATATCGACCTGCGCCTTGATCGCCAGAAAAAATGCGCCCGGCAGAAACGGTTTGATGTCGCCATCCGGCGTGCGGCCGCCCTCGGGGAAAATCACCAGCGGCATGCCCGCCTTCAGGCTCTTCACCGCCGAGCGAATCGCCGCAATCGAATTGGTGGGCTTCTGCTGATCGATGCAGACCTGCCCCGACCGCCGCAGCTGCCAGCCCACTATCGGATACGCCAGCAACTCTTTCTTGAAGACGATGCGGAACTGAAACGGCAGGTTCACGTACAGCACGGGAATATCGAGCGCCGAAGCGTGGTTCAACGCGTAGACATACGGCTTCGACAGATCGATCTTGTCGAGGCCAGTAACTTTCACCGGCGACAAAATCGTCTTCATGATCAGCCGCGACCACGTCCGCGAAAACCAGTGCAGGCGGCGTCCGGTGCGGTCGAACATTCCGCCGGGCAGGGCAATCACTCCCATGGCCAGCGTGTAGAACCAGATGAGCGTATTCAGAATGAAGTACGAGCGCAGGCGACTCAGCCAGCCGTGAGTCAGGCCAGGAATTGCATGCGGGGTCGGACGCACCGGAGTCGACCTCGCCGTCTCCGCGCGATCAGCCGGCAGGGGCTCAACCTGCTGCGGTTCGACTTGCTGCTTTTCGATCTGCTGCTTTTCGATCTGATCGAGGGATGAATTCACTTCCTGCACACTCCCATTCTAGGGGAAAACCACCAACTCGATGAACCTTCAACCTCTTGCCCGAAGCGCCTGCATGGCCTCGCCCACAAGATAGATGGATCCCGTGACCACGATCACCGCCCTGGGTGTTGCCCCAGCCCACTTTCGCGCGTGTTCCAAAGCCGAAGGCGCATTGGCCGCCAGCTCGATTTCCGTTCCCGTCCGCGCACCGGCCTGCTGAATTTCTTTTGGCGACGCCGATCGCGGATTCTCCGCCCGCGTGGCGATCACCCGCTCTGCCAGCGGAAAAAAAATCTCGGTCATCTCCGAGATTGCCTTGTCGCGCATCGCTCCGAAAACAAAAAGCAGCGGACGGTCCCCATAGCGCTCCGAAAGGGAAGAACGCAGCGCCCACGCTCCGGCCGGATTATGCGCCACATCCAGCACAACCTCGGGCCAGCCTGGGCGAGGCGCCATCACCTGAAACCGCCCCGGCCATTGCGTTTCGCGGATTCCGCCTTCGATGGTCTGCGGCGTGATCGTGGCGAATCCCTGCTTGCTCAGTTCCTCCGCCGCGGCAATCGCCAGCGCCACATTCCGCAACTGATGCCGCCCCACCAGCGCCGTCTCCACAACAATCTGATGCGCCATTACATTCAGCGGATATCGATAAATGTATTTCTCTGCGTCCCTCGCGTCTTCCTTCGCGTCCTTCGCGGTTGAGGGCTTTTCGCCGCCGTCAGCACGTAATGTTTCCCCGCCGCTCGCTACCAGGTAATCGCCACTCCCCGGCGAAACCGGCGGCACGTACGCCACGGCGCTCACACCCCGCGCCCCCAACTCCAGAATCGTATTGCCGATCACGTCGTTGGCTTCGGGCTGCTGCGGCAGCGTCACCACCACCCCACCCGCGCGGATAATCCCAACCTTCTCGCGCGCAATTTCTCCCACCGTGTTCCCGAGAAATTTCTGATGATCGAGCGAGATGTCGGTAATCACGCTGATTGTCGGTTCCACAACGTTGGTCGCATCCAACCGCCCGCCCATCCCTACTTCAAGCACCGCGATGTCAACGTGCTCGCGCGCAAAATGTTCAAACGCAATCGCCGTCATCATCTCGAAAAAACTGGGATGCCATGGCAACTCTCCGCGCTGCACGAGTTTCTCCGCCGCGGCGTCCACTTCCCCATGCAGCCGCGCGAAGTCGTCGTCGCTGATTTCCCTCCCGTTCACCCGGATGCGTTCGTTGATTCGCATCAGATGCGGCGAAGTGTAAAGCCCGGTCTTCAACTCCGACGCGTGCAGGATGGAAGCCAGCGTCGCCGCCGTCGAACCTTTCCCATTCGTCCCCGCAATCAGCACGCTGGAAAATCGCCGCTCCGGATATTGCATTGCCTCGAGCAGCACGCGCATGTGCGCCAGATCAAACTTGTGCGAAGGCGTCTGTGCCAGCTCGTGGCCCAGCGCGAACATGCGCGAGACTGCGGATTCGTAGGACATAGAACGGCTCTTAGCCCTTGGCCTTTAGCTCTTGGCTTGAGGCTCTAGCTTACCAAGTCCTGCTTGAAGGATTCGAGTCCGGGCGGCGAGTAGAGAGGAGTGCGGCGGGTGTTTCGTGTGATCCAAGCTAAAGGCCAAGAGCCAAGAGCCGCTTCACGCAACCATAAATTCCAGCGCGCGCGCAATATACGGTTTCAGCTGTTTGCGTGGGACGACGGCGTCGAGCATGCCGTGCTCCAGCAGAAACTCGCTGCGCTGAAAGCCGGGTGGAAGCTTTTGCCGGATGGTCTGCTCGATTACGCGCGGGCCCGCAAAGCCAATCAGGGCGCCTGGTTCCGCGATATTCAAATCTCCCAGCATGGCGAACGACGCAGTGACCCCGCCCGTGGTCGGGTCGGTCAGCAAAGAAATGTAAGGAACTTTTTCTTCATCCAGTCGCGCCAGCGACGCCGAAATTTTTGCCAGTTGCATCAGGCTGACCACGCCTTCCATCATGCGTGCCCCGCCCGACGCCGAAACAATTATCAGCGGCGTGCGCGTGTCGGCCGCGCGTTCCACCGCACGCGTGATGGTCTCGCCCACCACCGCCCCCATGCTGCCGCCGATGAACGCATATTCCATCACACTGACGATCACGGTTCGCCCCGCCAGCTTGCCCTGCGCGTTGATCACCGCATCTTTCAAGCCGGTATCTTTCTGCGCCTGGCGCAAACGGTGCGAGTAAGCTTTCAGGTCCACAAACTTCAGCGGATCGGTCGACACCAGATCTCCATCGAAGGTTTCGTACTCGCCGTCATCGAGGAGCTGCGCCAGCCGCGTCCGTGCGTCAATGCGGAAATGCTTCTCGCACTTCGGACACACGTTCAGATTTTCTTCCAGATCTTTCTTCCAGATAATCTGGCGGCAGTTCTCACACTTCACCCACAGGCCTTCGGTCTTCACCTTCTTCTCCCCCGAAGTGTCCAGCTCGCCGGATTCGCGCTTAAACCATGCCATAGGAAGAAATTGTCGATTTCAGATTGTTGCTTGCTGATTGAAAACCAACCCTATTGAGCTCTTCAATCTGAAATCAGCAATCTAAAATCAGCAATGATTCAGTACTCGATTCCTCTCTGCGCCATCACGCCCTTCTCATACGCGTGCTTCACCTGGCGCATTTCGGTCACCGTGTCCGCAATCTCGACAATTGTCGGGTGCGCGCTTCGGCCCGTCAAGATCACGTGCACCATTTCTGGTTTATTTTTCAGACTCTCCACCACTTTCGCTGGATCGAGCATGCCGTAGCTGATGGCGTAATTGATCTCGTCGAGCACCACCAGGTCCCACGCGCCCGATTGAATCGCCTTCTCCGCCTGGGCCCACGCTTCTTCCACCATCCGCACGTCTTCGGGGTCCGGCTTCTCTGCGCCCACCTTCACAAAGCCGCGTCCCATCTGCTTCATGACGAACTTGTCGCCAAACGCCTTGACCGCATCGAGCTCGCCGTAATGCCACGAGCCTTTCAGAAACTGCAGCATCAGCACCCGCATGCCCTGGCCCACGGCCCGCAAAGCCGTGCCCATGGCCGCAGTCGTCTTGCCTTTGCCTGGCCCGGTGTTCACGATGATCAGACCGCGGCGTACGTCGCTCATCTTTACTTGTGTCAAGGCCTAGATTTGTTAAGGCCCAACTCGGACCGCGGGTTGGAACGCGGGAGCCCACCGTCTGATTCTACTAGAGGCCGCACCATCACAGCGCTCTCCCCTCCAAAAATGCTACATTGGCGAGTTCATGTCTGCGCCCAATTCCATCTTCGTACGCGCCTGCAAATCGCAGCCGGCGGAGCGCACTCCGGTCTGGTTCATGCGCCAGGCCGGGCGCTACATGCCCGAATACCGCGCGGTGCGCAAGCAGTATTCGCTGTTGGAGATTTGTAAAAAGCCCGCGCTCGCTGCCGAAGTCACCATCACCGCCGCCGAAGCTTTGGGAGTGGACGCCGCCATCATTTTCGCCGATCTCTTGCTCCCGCTCGAAGTTATGGGTCTGCCTTTTCATTTTTCTGCCGGCGAAGGTCCCGTCATCGAAAAGCCGATCCGCGCCTCGGAAGACATCGCCCTCTTGCGCACCGATCGTGCCGCCGATCTCGGCTATGTCTCCGAAGCGGTAAGCCTGGTTGCGAAGCATTTCGCGAACCGCGTCCCTGTCATTGGTTTTTGCGGCGCGCCGTTTACCCTGGCCAGTTACATGATTGAGGGCGGAGGCTCACGCAACTACGTTCACGCCAAGAAAATGATGTACAATTCGCCGGCTGACTGGAATGTTTTGATGGGCAAGCTGGTCACGGTTGCTGCCGCGTACTCTGCGGCGCAGGTGCGAGCGGGCGCCGATGTGATCCAGATTTTCGACAGCTGGGTCGGCTGTTTAAGCGTGGAAGATTATCGCCGCTACGTTCTGCCGCACGTCACGACCCTGGTTAAGAGTTTGCAAGCGACCGGAGCGCCCATCATTTATTTCGGCACCGACAGCGCCACGCTGCTGCCCGCGATGAACGAAACCGGAGCGGAGGTCATCGGCCTCGATTGGCGCATTCCGCTCGACGAAGGCTGGCGCACTCTCGGCCACAGATGCGCCGTTCAGGGCAATCTCGATCCGGTGCTACTTTTCGCCGACTGGAAGGAATTGAAGCCGCGCGCCGAAGATATTCTCCGCCGCGCCGCCGGGCGCCCCGGCCACATCTTCAATCTTGGCCACGGCATTCTCCCCGAAACTCCTGTCGAGAACGTGAAAAATCTGGCGCGCTTCGTACAGGAGAATCCGCAGGAAAACCCGCAGGAAAATCCGCAAGAAAATCCGCCGCCGGGCTCCCGCGCTCCGGCTTCCGGAAGCCGGACGCCGAAAGCCGGAAGCCGGTCCCAATGAAGCGCATCGCCATCGTCGGTGGAGGCATTTCCGGACTCTCGGCTGCCTTCGCGCTCGAAGAACACATCCGCGGTGGCGTGGCCGCGGAATACGTTCTCTACGAATCCTCTTCGCGCCTCGGTGGCGTCCTCCTCACCGAACAGATCGACGGCTGCGTGGTTGAAGCGGGTCCCGATTCCTTCATCAGCGAAAAGCCTTGGGCTGCCGATCTCTGCCGCGCGGTTGGACTGGACGATCAACTCATCGGCTCGAACGACGCCGACCGCAAAACCTACATTTTGGTCCGCGGGAAACTCGTTGTCATGCCCGACGGCCTGATGTTCATGGTCCCCACAAAAATTCTGCCGACCGGCGCATCGCCGCTTTTTTCTTGGAAGACTAAAGTACGCATGGCGCAGGAAATGTTTCACCCTCCCCGTGCCGCGAACTGCGACGAGAGTGTCGCATCGTTCGTCGAGCGCCATTACGGCGCCGAGGTCGTTGACCGCCTCGCCGATCCGTTGCTCTCCGGCGTCTACGGCGGTGAAGCCGCCAACCTCAGTGTCCGCGCGGTTCTGCCGCGATTCGCTGAAATGGAGCGCACTCACGGCAGCCTTGGCCGCGCCATGCTCGCTGCGCGCAAAAAGATGGCGCAAGCTTCCAACAAGCAGCCGCCTCCGCTTTTCACTTCATTGAAAAACGGCATGCAGCAACTCACGGAAGCCGTGGTCGCGCGCCTCAAGCCATCGTCGCTGCTTACCAATGCTCCCGTCGAGGCTATCCAGTGCGAAGGCGATAGCTGGATTGTTTCCGCCGGATTCAAGACCGATGAGTTCGATGGCGTCATCCTGGCCGTGCCCGCGCACTCTGCGGCCAGCTTACTCCGAATGTGCAATCGTGAACTTTCCGCCGAGGTCGCCAGCATCGAATACAGTTCTTCCATCACCGTTGTGCTGGGCTACGATCGAGCGGTTCGCCAGTCGTTGCCTCCTGGCTTCGGATTCCTGGTTCCCCGCAGCGAAGGCAAACGCCTGCTGGCCGCCACTTTCGTGCACAACAAATTTCCTCATCGCGCTCCCGAAGACCGCGCCTTGTTGCGCTGTTTTTTTGCCGGAAGCAACGCGGCCAGCGTTTGGGATTTGCCGGACAACGAAATCATCTCCATCGTGAGAAACGATCTGCAGCAGATTCTTGGCCTCACCGCCGACCCGCTGTTTGGCCGCGTCTACAAATGGAAATCGGCCATGGCCCAGTACACCGTCGGACATCTCGATCGCCTTGCCCGCATCGATCGCCTCTGCCAGCAGCTCCCCGGGATTGCCTTCGCCGGCAATGCCTACCGCGGCATCGGCGTCCCCGACTGCGTACGCTCCGGCCGTGACGCGGTACAGCAACTCCTGTCCTGATTCTGTCTTTTCGATTTGTCATTCCGAGGAGCGAAGCGACGAGGAATCTGCTGTCGCTTGCACCGGCAATACCACTAGAGGTTTGTCATTCTGAGCGAAGCGAAGAATCCCTTGCATCGCCCTAATCGCCAGCAGTGTAAGGTTTTCTCGCACGACGCTTTGCATCGAAAAGTACTTGACCTTTATGCCGCCCGCTCGCTATGCTGAGTGAGTGCTTGAGCCACGCCACCACCGGTTCCGCCATTTTCGCCGCGAAACCCGGCCTCTGCCCACTCGTGCCGCCGCCGACCCTATCGCCGACCCTATAGACGATCTGCGCTTCATTCGCGACACCATGGAGCGCTCCGCCGCGTTCACCGCGGTCTCCGGCTGGGGATTGGTCGTTCTCGGCTTCACCGCTCTGGGAGCCGCCTGGTTTGCCGCGCGCCAGCCTTCTGCTTTCTCCTGGCTGCGAGTCTGGCTGGGCGAAGGTCTGCTCGCCGTCACCGTCGCGTTGCTCTCCATCTTCTGGAAAGCCAACCGCCGCGGCCTTCCCGTCTTCTCCGGCCCCGGCCGCAAAGTTGCGCTCGGACTTCTTCCCCCGCTGATCGCCGGTGCGCTTCTCACTTTCTCGCTTTACCGGATGGGCCTGCAATCGGCACTGCCCGCCACATGGCTGCTGCTTTATGGCGCGGGCATCATCACCGGCGGCGCGTTTTCCGTGCCCGCTGTTCCAGTCATGGGGATCTGCTTCATGGTCCTTGGCGGCCTTGCCGTTCTTGGTCCCGCGGCCTGGGGAACATGGTTTCTTGCCGCCGGCTTCGGCGGACTTCATCTTCTCTTCGGAGTTCTCATCGCCAGGAGGCACGGTGGCTAGATCTCTATCTCCGCGCCAGCGCGACAAGCACACCAAAGCTGCAACTCCGCGGCCCGCGCGCGCTCCCCGCGTGCTCGCGCTCCCCGAACTCGACCGCCTGATTCACGAACGCATTCGCCTCGGCATCGTCAGCGCTCTCGCCACCAACGAGTCGCTCACCTTCAACGATCTCAAGCGCATTCTTAAGACCACTGACGGCAATCTCAGCGTTCACGCCCGCAAACTCGAGGAAGCGCAATACATTTCTTGCGTCAAGTTTTTCGAAGGCCGCGTCCCGCGCACCGAATACCGCCTTACTCTCGCCGGGCGCCGCTCCCTGGCCCAGTACCTCGATCAAATGGAAGAATGGATCCGCGCGACTCGCGAAGAAGAGTAGGGCACTTTTCCCGCTCGCTGAAAAGCTCATCTGGGGACAGCCGCCCTTCGACTTCGCTCAGGGCAGGCTCTCGGCTGTCCGGCGAGCGAAGCGAGCCGCCGTGTCCCCGAACTCCGCCGCCGTTGATTTTGGTTTCTCTGTTGTTATCCCCCGCCCGAATAAAAGAAACTATTCGAGCTTTGCTCGATTGGACAGCCGGGGCGGCTGTCCCCAGATGTGTCGATAAAACGCCCTGCTGCTACAATGCGCCGCATGAAGCTCTCCTTACTTCTCCTGGCCGCCGCCTTGTTCCCGGCCCAAGCCGCCGCCCCAGACGTCGAAATCACCGCCGAGCCCCATCATCGCCTCGTTCTGGAGAATGCTTTTATCCGCGTATTCAGCGTCGATGTTTCACCTCACACCGAATCCCTGATGCACTGGCACCGCCACGACTACATTTACGTCATGCTGGGCCCAACTGAAGTGGTCAACGCCGTCGAGGGAAAAGACCCCGTCACCGTGAAGTTGGCAGAGGGCGAAACCCGTTTTTCTCCCGGCCCCTTCGCCCACATCGCGCGCAACATCAGCGACCAGCCATTTCGCAACCTGACCATCGAAATTCTCGACGACGCCAAACTCCGCCAGTCCACCGCGAAATGGGACGAAGATCGGGGCCTCGACATTCTCCAGGGCGGCACCAAGCAAGTCTTATTTGTGAAGGACGGCATCCGCGTCACGGAGTTTGAGTTACAGCCGGGCGGAGTCGTGCCCACGCATCACCACATTGGCCCTCACCTCTTGGTCGCCGTCAGCGATCTCGAAATTCGAAGTGACGTCGAAGGCCAGGGCCCCATGCCCGGACACTTCAAGTCCGGCGATGCCAAGTGGCTCCCCGGCGGCTATTCCCATTCCATCACCAACGTCGGCGCGCACCCCGCGAAGTTCATAACCCTGGAATTTCCATAACTGCTCATGTAGCGACAACCGCCCTTCGACTTCGCTCAGGGCAGGCCCTTGGCCGTCCGGCAAGCGAAGCGAGCCGCCATGTTCCCGAACGCCGCTGCCTTTGATTTTGTTTTGTGTTAGGGCGGACACTCTTGTCCGCCGCCTTTGATCTTGGTTTTCTCTTGTCATCCCTGTCCAAATAAAAAAGGCGGCCGGATGTCCGGCCGCCTCAATTTTCCAGCTTGTTGCAGTTAGAACACGTTGACGGTGAGGTTGACGGAGTTGACCGTGCCGTCAGAGCCCGTTCCAGTGATCTGGATGGTCTGCGCGCCAATCGGCGTGCCCGGCGTGGTCGAAGAACTGCAACCCACCAAGCTGAACATCATTCCCAGGACCAAAATTCCCAGAAGGATGCCTACCCGGCGATTGCGCTTGTTCTTCCAGTCGCCCGACAGCAGCAAGCCAAACAATCCCATCCCGGTCAGGCAAGCCAACAGGCTGGTCCGGCCCTGATGAGGATTCGCGTCGGCAGGCATGCGCAGCGCGCTGTGCGACGCGGCCGTGGTTATGGTCACGGTCGTGGTCAGCGGTGCGTTGCCCAGCGGCGTCAGCGTTGCAGGTGCGAAGGCGCAAGTCACGTCCAGCGGCAACCCGCCACAGCTGAACGTCACCGTTCCGCTGTAGAAGTTGACTGGAGTTAAGGTGATGGTCGCAGTGCCCGTGCCACCAGCCGCAATGTTGATAAACGACGAGCTCGCCGACAGCGAGTAGTTCGGCGCCGCGCCAGTGCCGTTGGCGTTGATCAGCGTAGTCGCGAGAGAAATGTCGTAGCCCGTTGTGGCGGCATCCGGCACACCATCGCCGTTTATATCGGCTACGGTCATGCCGTTTGCCTCCTGCCCGGCAGGGAACTCGACTGGGTCATAGAAGGTCGGCGCCGTAGCGGTGCCGGCTCCCGTTCCAAAGATTACGCCTACTGTGCTGTAATTCTCGTTGGTGTAGACCAAGTCCGCGAAACCATCGCCATTTACGTCCGTAACCTGGACGGTCCATGGATCCGGGTTGTAGTAGGGATTGCCGGTTGCGATGCCGTTCGTGACTATGGTGGATGACACGAGCGTTATCAGCGTATTGGGGAACGTTCCATCGCCAAATCCGGTGGCCACCAGAATATTCTGGTTGTCATCCGTTGCGACGATATCCGGAATACCGTCCCCGCTCACATCAGCGACGGCGATTCCAAAGGGAGACGACGTTCCCATAGAAGCGTCGGGCGCCGCTGTGAACGTGCCGTCTCCATTGCCCAGATAGATGCCGACCTGAGTTCCGTCGTTTTCCGCGACCGCCAAGTCGTTGAATCCGCTTGGGCTCGCCCCGCCTGCGGTCAGCTGACCGGTTGCGATCTGCTCGCCACCGTTCGTCAGAGAATAGGCCACCGCCGGCATGAAGCCACCGGTTCCGTCGTTGACCAGCACGTAGACGTTCGAGTTATAGCTAGCCACGGCCAGGTCGTTAAAGCCGGCCACGCCCGTACCCGCAGGTGCGGGGCTGTTGAACGCGGCTGCGACGATTCCTTCTGCCTCGCCGCCGGTTTCGTAAGTCGGTCCTTGGACAAAGGTGCCGGTTCCCGTCCCGGTGAAGATTTGAACGAACCCGTCGAAACTGCTGGCGGCGATGTCCAGGTTACCGTCGCCGTTGAAATCAGCCACGGCTGCGTACGGAAAATATCCGGTCGCGCCATAGTTGACGCCCGGCTGCAGGCTCCCGTCAGGGTTTGACAGGAACACAGTCAGCCCGGCTCCGTCGTCGAGATTCGATACCACCAGGTCGGTGAATCCGTCGCCGTTGAAATCACCACTCGCGATGCTGTATCCGTACGAGTAGGTGTTTTCAGCCACCGGCGTATAGTAGTCTCGCGCCGCCTGGAAGGTGCCGTCTCCAAAGCCAGCCATCCATACTAGGCTTTGGTTGTCGTCAGCTACCAGAATGTCCGGCAAGCCGTCACCGTTGAGATCCTCAACGATCGCCGCACCGAATGGATATCCACCCACCGCATAACCCACACTTGTCAGTGCCAGTCCGCCACTCCCGTTGCCGAGGAGAATTGTAATGTCACTGGTGTCATCGTTGGTTACGACGACGTCTCCGTTGCCGTCTCCGTTGACGTCAGCAATCGTTGCCGACACCGGGAACGTGTAAGGAGTCGACGACGCGGTGACCGCCACCGGGTAGTAAACGGCTTCGCTGAAGGTGCCAGCGGTATTGTTGTAGACCGCGACTGTGTCGTAATCGCCGAAGACCGAGACGATTGCGGGCAGACCGCTCGATCCCGTCAGGCTTCCAAACGTCATGCTGAAGTAATAACCGTCTTCCACGCCATCGGGAGTGGGTGTGGCGACTCCCATGTAGCCTGTTGACGAAAGGTAGACGTTCAGTTCGCCGTTGCTGTAGTCGTTCTCGGCTACGTCGATGAGTCCATCGCCGTCGAAGTCCGTAATGAGGACGTTGCGACCGCCGCCGTCGGACGTACCGCTGGGCACCAAAGGCACCGGCGTCAGCGCTGCTGCGAACGTTCCATCCCCATTTCCGGGCACGGTGATGATGTTGGACGGGCACGTGGCCCAATCGCAGGAATCGTCGACCAGCACGATGTCGAGAAAGCCAGAAGTCGCGTCCGTCACCAGTGTGCCGCCGGTGATCCCGGTTGTGCTCGCCACGAAGGGCGACGCCGCCGTAGCTGTAAAGGTGCCGTCACCGTTGCTTAGGAACACCGTGATCGAGACCGTGCCCCCCGACTGATCAGCCTCGACGATGTCGGAGTTGCCGTCACCGTTAACGTCGCCGACCACGAAGTTATTGTTGCAGTTGCCGGAAGCCGTAGGAGTCAGAACTGCCGGGGCCGTGGGGACAAGCGGCGTGAATGTCCCGTCTCCGTTGGCCTGCACTTCGGAGTAAACGCAAGTGTCGGTTACGGTAGGCAGCGTCGCGGTGTTAATGTCAACCACCGTAATAAACGCGTTCAAGCCGCCTATCGTGGCAGCCTGCACCTGGCCATTATTCTCGCCCTGGTCTGGAATCTGCGTCGCGCTCACAAAACCGAGCGTGCCGGAGGGAGGCGGATTCGCCGTGTTGCGGCGCGGCTTGGTCGCGCGCGTTATTTCTCCACGGTGTCCGGCTGATTTGATCGTGGCCAGCGCGTTCATCTCAGCCTTGGCCCGAGCGTTCATCCTTGCCGTGGCAAGGGCGTCGGCTTTGCCAAACTGACCGCGCTTGGTCGCCTGTCCCTTCTTCTGGTAGCGAGTCTGCGTCTTCAAGGCCTTTGTGGATTTAATGTGAAATTGATTTTGCGCAGTAATGTGATACGGCTTGGCGGTGCTTTTCGACGCGATCTTGGGCGAGCTCTTGACCGTGCTCTTGGTCGGGCTCGTCGCGCCGAAACCCTGCGCTATCGCCAACAACAGAATGGCAGCGATTGTTGCTGTTGCAGAAAGTCTGGTCATTTTCGTCTTGGTCTCCATGAGTGGTGCAATGTGTGTGTTGCAGTCGGATATGTCGATCTGATTTAGTCGATCTCGTTCAGTCGAGCTTGTTTGGTCGATTCTGTTCAGTCGATTTCGCTTGCAGGGCCCGTACTTGACAAACTTTGCAAACAGAAAATTCTTGAGTTGGCAACTCTATGCCGTAAAGAAAACAGGGAACGTCGATCCCGAATTGCCGGATCGCATCCGAATAATCTCCTAAATGCGGGGGATTGCGCTAGTAACGTTAGTGGTTAGCGTGGGCGCGTGTCAACCTTTTTTCGCTATGTCCCCCGTTACTTTTGTCTGCCGTTCCAACCCTGAACAACACCCGGCGGAAGCTGTCCTATTTCGCGGCGCCCCCGGCCAATTTCGCGCGCGTGCCCGCGCGCCCTGTGACGGAGATCACAAATTCCCCATCCCGTCGCCAATTTCGCCGCCCAGTTTTCACTCGCCCGTTTCCAATCAGGGATGATTGATGGATGCGACGATTGATGACGAGACGAGTGACGAATCGCTGATTGACTCGCAATCGACGGGAAATGGTCGGCGAGCGATAGAAGCGATAGTCGATCAGCGACCGAGGGAGAGATTACAGTGAGAGACCAGAGAGCGCAGAAGAGAGACAGACAGAGAGACAGACAGACAGACAGCGATAGATAAAGATTCTGATGAGCGACGAGAGATGGGCGAGCAGAGGTGGGCGATGACGAAGCGATGGTCGACAAATCGGTTCGTTCCGGGCAGCGCGTCTTTTTCCGTTCCTCTCACCGGACAAGTGAACCCGTGTCGCTGCGCGGCTGCGACCGTGCTGATCGGCATCCGCGTCCTTAAGATCTGTGTTGCAGGCGGCACTTCTCCACCAGCGGAAAGCCTCGTTCCTGATATACCAGAATCCCGCTTCGGGCAGCCGTCTTTGTCCGGCCTGCGGGCACGAAATCCCGCCTCAGACCCGGAATCAAGTTGGTAAACTCCCCCGGTCACGAAAGTTTCGCTTGCGTCC
>CAVVGM010000001.1:0-257500 GCA_963747805.1 uncultured Acidobacteriaceae bacterium | reverse complement strand
TTTCGGACCTCTCTTTCTCGAAATTTACAGCTGGATTTTTAGGAAACTAAGAATCCGATCTGTAGAGACGTAGCTCGCTACGTTCCCCGTTCGCATGATGGTCAGCTCCGGCTTAGCTGGAGCGCACGTTCAACCTTGTCCTCGAAAATAATTTTTCCTCTTGTCATCCTGAGCGGAGTAACGCTCCGCCGAAGGCGAAGCGTTACGCAGTCGAAGGATCCCTACCTCAAGCAGCATTGCCGGGATTAGGGATTCTTCGCCAAAAGCGGCTCAGAATGACACCGCGGAGAATGGTTTAAGGTTCCGGGAGCACTCAAGGCCGGGCCTGTAGCTCAGGTGGCTAGAGCGCACCCCTGATAAGGGTGAGGTCGGTAGTTCGACTCTACCCAGGCCCACCAGAAAATCAGAGGTCAGGGATCAGGGCCTAGGGGTCAGTTTTCTAACCCCTAGTCCCTGACCCCTGACCCCTGAGGTAAGGGGCTGTAGCTCAGCTGGGAGAGCGCCTGGTTTGCAACCAGGAGGCCACCGGTTCGATCCCGGTCAGCTCCACCAGAATCCGTCGTCGGTCGTCGGCTGCGAGTTGAGGTGAGAGATGATGAGGCTTCAAAGGGTTGACCAATGGCCGGAATGGCTGCAGATCTTGGTAATTGGCCCTCCCGGAGTTCTCGCATCGTTCATGCTTTGGGCGTGGTGGCCGAAGTCGGATCAGGGATGGCGACGGTTCGGGATTTTATCCGGGTGTTTGATTGCTTACTTCCTGACGCTGTATGTAGTGTTCGGGTGGAAGTAGATCTCAGCCTGTAAGCTAACGACCAAGTTCAATTCGATGTTGGGCGCCAATGAAATTGGCGTCGAACATTGGGTTGGAGGCAATCTGGGGTTTGCACGACTCTGGATTGAGTAAGACCCATACCCGCTGAGGCGGGGTGAGTGAGGCGCTGAATGCTTTGTTCTTAGCCAAAAGCTAAGAGCCAATAGCTGACAGCTTCTACACGAGGACGATATTTGACAACTGAATAGATTGGGCAAATTACAAGGCGTTGTAAATTTTTATGAGTGCCTGAATTTAGCCTGCTGGGGCGCGACAACACGGATAGGCGTTGAGCGCGCGATGAGCAGGCATTAGGCCCATAGAGTTTACGCGGCGTGTTCGGGAAAGTTTTAAGCTGAAAGCTGATAGCTGACAGCTGAGAGCGATCTCGAGTGTGCTGAGTAAATTTTGTGGTCAAGCTACTAAGGGCGCATGGTGGATGCCTTGGCAGAAGCAGGCGAAGAAGGACGTGGCAAGCTGCGATAAGCCTCGGGGAGCCGCAAGCAGGCTTTGATCCGGGGATTTCCGAATGGGGAAACCCACGGAGGTAAACCCTCCGTACGGCGTGATGAATCCATAGTCACGCACGAGCGAACCCTGGGAAGTGAACCATCTCAGTACCAGGAGGAAAAGAAAGAAACCTCGATTCCGAGAGTAGTGGCGAGCGAAATCGGAACAGCCTAAACCGGTAAGACCTTCGGGTTCTACCGGGGTTGTAGGGTCGGCAACAGTAGAGTTACCAATCCAGTCATTAGTCGAAGCCCTCTGGAAAGAGGGGCCATAGAGTGTGATAGCCACGTAGACGAAAATGATCTGGACTCGAAGCCGATACCTGAGTACCGCGGAGCACGAGAAACTTTGCGGGAAGCTACGGAGACCATTCCGTAAGGCTAAATACTAGCTTCTGACCGATAGTGAACCAGTACCGTGAGGGAAAGGCGAAAAGAACCGCTGTGAGCGGAGTGAAATAGTACCTGAAACCGTGTGCCTACAAACGGTGGGAGGACTATGCGGCGCAAGCCGAAAGTCTGACCGCGTGCCTATTGCATAATGAGCCGGCTAGTTATTCTTGTCAGCAAGGTTAAGCGAAAGCGAGCCGTAGCGAAAGCGAGTCCGAATAGGGCGAACATAAGTTGGCAGGAATAGACGCGAAGCGGGATGATCTACCCTTGGCCAGGCTGAAAGTGGGGTAACACCCACTGGAGGGCCGAACGGGTGTTTGTTGAAAAAAGCTCCGATGAGCTGAGGGTAGGGGTGAAAGGCTAATCAAATTCCGTGATAGCTCGTTCTCTCCGAAATAGCTTTAGGGCTAGCCTCGGATGATTTGTCGTGGTGGTAGAGAACTGAATGGACTATGGGGCTTTCCAGCTTACAGAATCCAATCAAACTTCGAATGCCATAGAACAACCAATCCGGGAGTCAGACGGCGGGGGCTAAGCTTCGTCGTCGAGAGGAAAACAGTCCAGATCGCCTGCTAAGGTCCCAAAATATCAGCTAAGTGGGAAAGGAAGTCGGAACGCCCAGACAGCCAGGAGGTTGGCTTAGAAGCAGCCATCCTTTAAAGAAAGCGTAATAGCTCACTGGTCAAGCGGTCCGGTGCCGACAATTTAACGGGGCTTAAGCTGATTACCGAAGCAGCGAATGCATCACTTAACTGTGGTGCGTGGTAGGAGAGCATTCTCAACAGTTTGAAGCTAGAGCGAGAGCACTGGTGGACGGTTGAGAAGAGACCCTGCCGGCATAAGTAGCGATAACGGAGGTGGGAACCCTCCGCGCCGAAAGTCTAAGGTTTCCTGAGAAAGGTTAATCCGCTCAGGGTCAGGCGGTCCCTAAGGCGAGGCCGAAAGGCGTAGCCGATGGACATCCGGTTAATATTCCGGACCTCCCTTGTTTTCGTTATTACGATGGGGTGACGCAGGAGGATAAGCAGGCCGTTCTATGGCTATAACGGTCGATGCGTGTAAGGTGTCTCCGATAGGTAAATCCGTTGGAGAGTTATCACTGAGACGCAAAGCAGTACTCCGTATGGAGGAAAGCTGCCGATTCCACGCTGCCAAGAAAAACCTCTAAGGAGAAAGTAAGGGAACCGTACCTCAAACCGACACAGGTAGACGAGGAGAATATCCAAAGGCGCTCGTGAGAACAGTTGGTAAGGAACTCGGCAATATAACCCCGTAACTTCGGGAGAAGGGGTGCCTCACTAGGGTGCAAGCCCGAAGAGGCCGCAGCGAAATGCGCACTGCGACTGTTTAACAAAAACACAGGTCTCTGCAAAGTCGAAAACGACGTATAGGGGCTGACGCCTGCCCGGTGCTGGAAGGTTAAAGGGAGAGGTCAGACGCAAGTCGAAGCTTCGAACTGAAGCCCCAGTGAACGGCGGCCGTAACTATAACGGTCCTAAGGTTAACGATTCGCTAGCCTTAGTAAAACTGAACCATATGCGGGAAACTCCTCATACAGCCGATCGGTACTCGTTGTCCTAACCGACAGCAGTCAAAATCCGACGGACAAGGGGACAATCCGCAGGGAAGGCTCCAACCATGGAGAACCCTCAGAGACTTAACGTTCAGTCACATCCCGGAAACCTAGAAGCGCAATGGGTGGTGGGTTTCGTTGACGGCGAAGGTTGTTTCTTCGTCGGCATCAATCGACATCCTGAGATGACTTCCGGTTTCCAGGTGCTTCCTGAATTCACAGTTGTACAACACGAGAGAGACATTCAATTGCTGCACGCGCTCAAGAAGTTTTTTGGGTGCGGCGTGGTTCGAACAAATCACGCAGAGCGAATGGCTTATCGGGTGCGTAGTCTGGATCACCTGAACGACCGAATCATTCCCTTCTTTGAAGAGCATTCGCTTAAATCAAAGAAGAGAGTTGACTTCGCGAAGTTCAGGAAAATCCTGCAACTGATGTCAAAGGGAGAACATCTCGCGATCGAGGGTATCGAGAAGATTCGAGCCATCGCAGCGACGATGAACACCGGATGTGAAAGATAAAGTCCAGCTTCTCTGGAAACAGAGTGAGAGATACCTGAGCGAAATTCCTTGTCGGGTAAGTTCCGACCTGCACGAATGGCGTAACGAAAGTGCGACTGTCTTGCCGACTGACACGGCGAACTTGTAGTGCCGGTGAAGATGCCGGTTGCCCGCAACTAGACGGAAAGACCCCGTGCACCTTTACTATACCTTTAGTATGAACTATGGCCCTTGCTGCGCAGGATAGGTGGGAGGCTTTGATTCCAGGCTCTCGGGCTTGGAGGAGCCAACGGTGAGATACCACCCTGCGAGATCTGTGGTTCTAACTTACTCCCGTTACCCGGGAGGAGGACATACTAAGGCGGGTAGTTTGACTGGGGCGGTCGCCTCCTAAACGGTAACGGAGGCGCGCGAAGCTACGCTCAGGCTGTTTGGAAATCAGCCGACGAGTGCAAAAGCATAAGCGTGGTTGACTGCGAGACCAACAAGTCGAGCAGGTACGAAAGTAGGCTTTAGTGATCCGGTGGTTCTGCATGGAAGGGCCATCGCTCAACGGATAAAAGGTACGCCGGGGATAACAGGCTGATCGGAGCCAAGAGTTCATATCGACGCTCCGGTTTGGCACCTCGATGTCGGCTCATCGCATCCTGGAGCTGTAGAAGGTTCCAAGGGTTAGGCTGTTCGCCTATTAAAGCGGTACGTGAGCTGGGTTCAGAACGTCGCGAGACAGTTCGGTCCCTATCTGTTGTGGGCGCAGGAGATTTGAGAGGACCTGTCCTTAGTACGAGAGGACCGGGATGGACGAACCTCTTGTGTTCGAGCTGTCATGCCAATGGCACCGCTCGGTAGCGAAGTTCGGTTGTGATAACCGCTGAATGCATATAAGCGGGAAGCACTCCTCAAGATGAGATCTCCCAACCCGTAAGGGATAAGAAGGGCCCAGGAAGACGACCTGGTTGATAGGCTGGAGGTGAAAGTGCAGCAATGCATGCAGCTTACCAGTACTAATCGCCCGTTCGGCTTGACCATAAAATTTACTCGGTGCAGAAAAACAGTTGTCAGTTCTCAGTTACTAGTTCTTAGTTAGAAACTGAACTGGAACCAGCAACGTTGTTGAAGTCGTTCGAATCTGGATGACTGAGATGCAACACTGATAACTGTGCGCCGACGCTTTTTACGCTTCAAGACGAAGAAAGAAAGCAAGCCAGTGTAATACGTGGTCTGAAATCGGAAATAAGCAAGATGAAAGTAAGCCACACCCAATCTATTCAGTTGTGAGGCATTGTCCTCACGATCTTTGAGAAGTCAGCTCTTAGCTTCTAGCTCCTAGCTTCTAGCCAGTTCAAAGGCTCGAAGCTTGGTGCCGCGAAGCGGAGAGATCAAGTTTGCAGCGCCTGAATGCTGGGGGATGAGCACCGTAACGTGCACCAGCAAGGCAAAGCTAAAAGCCAAGAGCTAATAGCTAAAAGCTGCTAAAGACGTCGGTGATCTTACCGCGGGGGTTCCACCCGTTCCCATCCCGAACACGGAAGTTAAGCCCCGCAGGGCCGATTGTACTGCACGCGAAAGTGTGTGGGAGAGTAGGTCGTTGCCGGCATTAATAATGGCCATCGAGAGAAATCTCGGTGGCCATTTCCTTTTTGCGCCGAAGATTAGAGATTGAATGTGGAGCCCCGGACGCCCTCGTCCGGGGAGTCGCACCAGACCCGGGCCCAATCCTGAGCCGCGTTCTTTGCGGCTAGGTTGGGACTTTCGTTTCCTCTCTGCCGGAAGCATGAAGTCCCGCGAACTCCTTCCACTCCCGAAGTCGGTGACTTTGGATACTGGCAAACTCGCAGACCGCCCCATAGCATTAGTATTGCCATGCCTCCCGGGAACCCAAGCGACTTCCTGCCCGCTAACGTGCGTTTTCTGCTCCTCGCGCTTGGCGCGGCGATCGCGGCTGTGGCCCTTTATGCGCTCTTCCCGCTTTTGCCGGGGTCTCTGCAACTGTTCGTGATGCTGGCAGCTTGCCTGATCGCGATGAAAGGAAATTCCACGCCGAATGGCGAAAAGACCCTCGCCTCGCTGCTCTGCGCATGCATTGCCTTGCTTCTCGTGGTTGTTCGCCTTGGCATTATTTTCGTCGCCCTGCGGGGATCTGGCACTTCGATAACTGCTCGTATCGATCTTGAGCTAAGAGTGGTGTTCGTAGCCGCGTGTCTCGCAGCCGCCCTCCGGTTGTTAGATGGCCGTGTCAGTTTCCGGGAATGACGTGTGGCGCGTGTGGCTCTGCTCTTGATTATGTTCGGCGACATCCATTCCTGGGGGTCCCGTCCTTGCGTTCCTTGCAAGAGACTGCCCTGAGTGGAGCCGAAGGGGTGGGTGGCGATAAAGCCAACCCAATCCTCTTTTCGCTTCCGTTCAAACCGCGTTGCGTATGGTTCGCGGTTCCCGCCCTTCGCAAACTGCGCGAAGGACGGGCCACCCACGAATGCGTCCGCCGCCACACGAGCTCAGGCTGCGGCTTGCTGTTTATATGCAGGGACGAGGTATTCAACCACGAAGGTTTCGTAATTGGTTGGTGTGGTGTTCTGGGGTGTGCGAGGTTCGAGGGAGCGCATGGATCCGGAGTTGAGGGCGCCGATCATCTCCAGCAGCAGGCTGCCGAATTGCTCGGACATTCCCATTTGACCTAACGCACTCCGGAACTGATCGTCGGGCACTTGTACGTACTTGAGGTCGGGCTTGCCGATTGCCTTGCCAATAATCGCGGCGACCTCGGCGTAGTTGAGATCGCGTTGTCCCAGCAGTTCACGGGTTTGCTTGCCCCGGACGGATGGGTGCAGCAGCGCCTCGGCCGCCGCGGTTCCGATGTCGCGCGTGGCGATCATGGGAAGTTTCAGATCCGGACGGAGCGGTGTCGCGACAGCGCCCATCTGGCGGATCGCACTCGCCTGGGGAAGCGTGTTTTCCATGAAGTAGCCGGCGCGCAGGTGGAGCACATTCGCGCCGCTGATCTGGTTGAGTTTTTGTTCGAGATGATAAAGTCCGAGTACGGGGCCGGTGCCGCTGGTTTTGTCAGCTCCGATGCTGCTGAGTGCAACCACATTCTTGATCCCTGTTTTTTGCACAGCGGACGTGATCGCATCGCTCACCCGATTTGAATATCCGAGCGGATCCTTGCTGGTGGGATTGGGTGGAATCATCACGTAGGCCGAGTCCGCCTGGTGGAAGGCCTTGACGAGAGCTCCAGCGTCGGTGGCGTCGGCGATAAATGTCTCCGCGCCTTTCGCCGCGAGAGGCTGTAAATGGGCTGCGTTTCTGCCGACGACACGAACCTTCTGCCCGCCGGCAAGAAGGTTGCTCGTCACTACATGTCCGGTATGGCCGCTTGCTCCTAGTACAACGTACATAAACTTACCTCCTATTCCTTGCTTGGATGCCCGAGCGTGCGTTGCGGACTCGATGCGGCCCATCCTCTCCGCCTTTTGCGATGCGTGCGCATCCCGCGCTGCCTTCATGGCCCTCCGTCTCAAAACAATCCACCTCGAGAGCCCGTTTTCACCGTGGCTTTTTTGCTACAGTTGCTGCCGATATATCGGCACGTGCCCGTAATCCACTCGCGATAAACGGCTTACCACCGATCGGCTTTTAGGGGCTTTTCCACAGGTGTTCCTGAAGGAACACTTTTACAAATCGCAGTTGTGTTCCTTCAGGAACACTTTGTCAGCCTGACTTGGGGGTGACGGGGAACTCCGGCCTCAAGTTCTGGCGTCGGCCTGCCGATGTCTACATGTGTAAGGGAAAAGGTCGTGTCAGCGAAATCGGTAAGAGGAAAGGAAGCTTCTTATGAGTTCCATCTCCAGCTTGTTTCCAAACGCGCTGCCCCCTGCCGCCAATGCTTCCTCAAATGCGACGGCTGCTCAGCCAGCTCAGACCGCCGCGAACGCTGCGACGGACACAGTGCAGTTGACCGAAGCCCAACAGGTCTACCAACTCTTTAACCAGGGACAGAGCGTCTCCCAGATCTCTTCCAGCCTTGGACTGAGCGTCGCTTCGGTGAACGGCTATCTAAATATCTCGAACGGCTAAGGCGAGTCTTCGGCATCGTGTTGGGCACGAGCACCAGCTCCGTGCCCTTGACCGTGTAGGGCGGACATTCCCCCCCGGCTTCGCCCAAGGCAGGCTTTGTCCGCCGCCTTTGTTGTTGATCCAGAAGCGCGTGCCCGCCCTACTTTGAAACGTCAGGCGCTAACTTCGCCGGAGACTTCCGGGGTTGCGACTTCTTCGTAGGCGCCTTCGGCTTGAGGACGTTTGGGGAGGGCGTTGCGGCCGAAGAAGGCTTCTCTTACCAGCTTGAAAATGGTCCGGCGATTTTCCGAGACGACTTTCAGCCAGGCCAGCTTTCCCAGCATGGGGAAATAGATGCCGCGGAAACAAATACGCGCGAGAAAAATGTTGATGCGGTAACCGACAGGCTCGTCCTCGAGCGAGTCTACGGCGTGGGCGATGGCTCCGGCGCTGTAGGCCTGGGCCCATCCGTATTTCACTTCGGCGTGGGCTTCCTCGATCGACATCTTCAGCGGCGTGTGGGCCATGGCGAAGGGGATGAATTCTTTCCAGTGTTTGGGACGGGTGAGGCGACCGGAAGTTTCGAGGCGCGTGTAGAGCGGAGTTGCGGGCAACGGAGTGAGCAGGCCGAAGATGGGCAGGCCCGGTGGCCAGGTACGGACTTGCTCGAGCGTACGTTCAGCGACGCCGACGGTGTCGTTGTCCATGCCGAAAATAAATGACGTGATGGCGTAGACGTTGCGTTTGGCGAGACGTTCGAGGACGGTGGCGTATTCGCCTGGCTTGTTGAAACCTTTGTTTACATCCTTGAGGTTGGCGGGATCGATGGACTCCATGCCGATGAAGACCCACTTGCCGCCGGAGGCGGCGATGAGGTCGACGAGTTCTTCGTCGCGCAAGAGGTTGGCGCTGATCTGGGCGACCCAGTGGACTTGAGCTTTGGCGGCGATGATGTCTCGGAGCAGCGACTTGGTGCGCTTGACGTTGATGGCGAAATTGTCGTCGATGAAGAAGACGGCCATCTGACCTTTTTCTTTGCGGGCGCGGGCCTTGAGCAGAAGAAGTTCGTTGACCACACTCTCGTTGGTGCGGAAGCGGATGGAGTCGCCGAAAAATCCGGTGACGGTGCAGAACTCGCAGCCATAGGGGCAGCCGCGTCCAGACTCGACGGGGACGATGCGGAACGTTCCCCAACCTTCGCCGACTTTGCTGAGCAGCGGGTAGACAGCCTTGGGCAAGAGATTGAACTGGTGCAGGTCAATCTTGTCCCACGGGATGACGGGATAGTCCTTCAGGGAGGGCTTGCTCTCTTTGCCGGTGTCGTCGACGGGAGCATAAATTTCTTTGAGCTGGCCGCGCGCGGCATCGTGGACCATCTGGGGCCAGGTCTGGTCAGCTTCGCCGAGGGCGACGGCGTCGGCGTGGCGGGGTCCGCCATCGCGGCCGAGAGCTTCGTCAGCGAGTTCGGTGACGTGCGGTCCGCCCATGACGACTTTCACACCGGTGGCGCGAATGGCGTCGGCGATGCGATAGGCCTTGGCGATCATGCGGGTCATGGCGCCGATGCCGACCAGATCGATTTTTTCGTCGCGGACATATTGCGCGATCTGGGCTTCGTCCATGGGCTGGGCGTTGCCGTCGATGAGGAGAACTTCGTGGCCGGGAGGGGTGAGGGCCTTGAGGAGAAACATCCAGAGGTGCGGCATGAAGTTGCGGGTCACACCGTTGTCGGGGTTATAGAGCAGGATTCTCATGACGGCTCTCCTCCTACCAGGGAAAGCCTGGGAGGTCGTGCGTGGTTCACGCCGGGGCCGTCACGAGCGAACGCCGAATCTGCAGGGTTGGCCAGTGTCTTACGAAGAGGCTGATTGGGGTTCCCAGTGTCCGTTGCAGTGTACACATGCATAGCGGAAAAAGGTGTGCTGTTTTGCACACTTGGAGCTCTTTTCGGGGGACACGAACCAGAATAGGAACGATCCGCCGTTGATCCCGCGTCGGGATCCGATCAAGAACTCTATTGTGCAGACAACCGTTGGGAGGCCAGCCAGGCTTCGGCTTGGGCGGGGGCGCGGAAGACGCGGATGGCGGTGAACTGGTCCTGGGCCATAACTTCAAACATGCGGAATACGCCGAAGACGGCATCGCGTTCGACCACGATGGCGCAGACTCCGAAGCGGACCTTGGATTGAACCTTACGCACGGCGCTGGTGACGGCTTCAAGTTGGCCGCTGTTCGGCAGAGAGTCTATGGTGCGAAGGTCGAGCAGGACGTCGAGGAAATTGGGACAAGCGGGGTCGGCAGCCAGTTGCTGGAAATGCGCCACCACCTCCGCGAGAGTGACGTGTCCGGTACACTGCGTGCGAATCAGCCGCTCGTTGGCGTCAATCAGGTAAGTCACCATGGCTAGGCCCGCCTGCCAGGTCAGGCAGATTCTCTCAAACATGACCGGGGCGCGCCAATAGAAAAAGATGGGGCTTGGGGCCGGCTGTCAACTATCAGTTGCCAGTTCATGCTCAGCGCTCGTGAAATCAAAAACTTTTAACCGCTAAGGTCGCGAAGGAATGCTGCGAAGGACGCAGAGAAAGACTCTTGGCGCGCTGGTTACGCTTGGGGCAGCAGTTCGAATGCCGGGTAGTTGTTTAAGAGACTGGCGAAGGCTTCGGGCGGCGATCCGGCGGGGACAGGGAAATATGTCTGCACTTCGCGCTTGAACGAGTCGAGGTAGGCTTTCAGGATTGCTGGCTTCTCAGCGTCGGAGAGCGGACGCAGGTGGAATTTCATGCGCGTGCCTCGCTTGCGCAATGTGATTTCCCCGGCGGCTTCGGCGTTGCGCACCCACTGGGTTCGTCCGCGCGGAGCCACCAGGAAACGCTTGCCGTGTAACTCCAGCAGATCGACGGGAGTGGAGAACAGCTTACCGGTCTTGCGTCCGCGGACTTCGAGCAGGTAGTTGTGAGCGAACCCCAGACCGAGCCCGACCAGGAAACCGAACGCGCGGTTGAATATTTTCTCTACCGTGGTGGGTTCGCGAAATACTGGCCGGCTGGTAGACATGCGGTGATTGTAACCCCGCGCGGGCAGTTGGTTTGGGGTGACGGTGATGAGTGACGGCCTACGGTCATCAACCACAGGGGCCACGGGGGATCACAGGGTTAGGCCGGAGCCTCGAGGCGGGCTGTCTGCGGGGCTTGGCGCGGAGTTGCGGGGCTGTGCTAATCTGCTGCGACCAATCGGAACTGAATATTTTAGGCAAACACGCGGATGTGCGGGCGTGTGGCGATATTTTTTGTCATTTCATCTTTAATCAAGGTGCGACTACTGTCTTGGCGCGAAATCGTGAGCTGGGTTGCAGTGCGGGTCGACGCGAGGAGGGACGCGGCTGCGCGTCTGCGGGATCTTTTCGGTTCGTGTCGTTGCTGGTTCTGATGGGCCTGATGCTCACTTGCCTGACCGCGGTGGCGCAACGCGATCCGGTGCTCAAGCAGATTGATTTACCTCATCGCTATTACTACAGAGAAATGTATTTGCCGCAGCTGACGACGGGGCCGAGCGCCGCAGCGTGGACGCCGGATTCGCGGGCGCTGGTGTATTCGATGGCGGGGTCATTGTGGCGGCAGGAGCTGGATTCGGAGCGGGCGGAGGAGTTGACCGCGGGTCCGGGCTACGACTACCAGCCGGATTGCTCGAGCGACGGGCGGTGGGTGGTTTACGTGAAGTATGACAAGGACGCGATGGAGTTATGGGCGCTGGATTTGAAGGCGGCGAAGGCCGAGAGCGGGAAGGCGCGGCAGCTTACTTCGGGTGGGGCAGTGAATGTGGATCCGCGATTTTCGCCGGATGGAAAACGGATTGCGTTTGTTTCGACTTCCTATAAAGGACACTTCCATATTTTTGTCGGTGATTTCAATCACGGCCAGCTGACCAACATTCAACGGCTGACCGGCGAGACTCGGAGTGCGCTGCCTCGTTTCTATTACAGCGAATTTGATCACGAGATCAGCCCGGCGTGGTCGCCGGATGGGCGCGAGATTATTTACGTTTCGAACCGCGGACACATTTACGGGACGGGCGGCTTCTGGCGCATGAAGGCGGAAGCGGGTGCGGCGGCGCGCGAAATTCATTATGAGGAAACGGCGTGGAAGGCGCGGCCGGAATTTTCACCGGACGGAAAACGGATTGTTTACGCGTCTTATCTGGGCGGGCAATGGCACCAGTTGTGGACGATGCCTTCGGCGGGTGGGGACGCGTTTCCACTTTCGTATGGAGATTTTGACAATACGAATCCGCGGTGGTCGCCGGATGGGAGCAGGATTGCGTTCATCTCGAACCGGAGCGGCAATACTTCGCTGTGGATTCAGGAGGCGGTGGGCGGGGCGCAACGGCAGGTGATTGCCACGGATAAACATTATCTGGGAGTCATGGGGTATCTGAGCATCATGGTGCTGAACTCGAAGGGAGAGACGGTGCCGGCACGTGTTTCCGTGACCGGGGAAGACGGGCGGGCATATGCGCCGGATGACGCTTGGATGCACGCGGAAGATAATTTCGTGCGCGCCGAGTCGCCGTTTGAGTCGCACTACTTTCACGCCGACGGGAATGCGGAGGTGACGGTCCCGGCGGGGATGGTTGAGGTGGAAGTGGTGAAGGGATTCGAGAACGAAGTAGAAAGGCAGGTGGTGCCGGCGAGCATGCATACCATGCTGACGGTGCAGCTCAAGCCGCTGGAGATTCCCTGGGGAAGGGATGAGCGGGGAAAAGATGGGCAATGGCTGAGCGCCGATTTGCACGTGCATATGAATTATGGAGGGGCCTACCGCAACACGCCTGCGAACCTGCTCGCGCAGCAGGAGGCTGAGGATCTTTTTCTGGTCGAGAATCTGGTGGTGAATAAGGAGCAGAGGATTCCCGACATTGCGTATTTCCGGGCGAACTCCGGCAACACGCCGGACACGGCGTCTACGGCGAATGCGGTGCTGATGCACGGGCAGGAATTTCATACGCCGTATTGGGGGCATCTCGGGCTTCTGGGCATGCAGCGGAATTTTCTGCTGCCGGGGTATGCGTCGTATGGCAATACTTCGGCGGCCAGCTTGTTTCCGACGAACGCGGCGGTCGCGGACCTGGCGCATGCGCAGGGTGGGCTGGTGGGGTATGTGCATCCGTTCGATATCAAAATGGACCCGGTGAAGGATGCGACGCTGACGCAGGGGCAGCCGCTGGATGAGGCTTTGGAGCTGCCAGTGGATGTAGCTTTGGGCAAAGTAGATTACATCGAGGCGATGGGATTCAGCGATCACCGGTTCACGGCGGAGGTGTGGTACCGGCTGCTGAATTGCGGATTCCGGCTGCCGGCGGGAGCGGGGTCGGACACGATGGCGAATTATGCTTCGCTGCGCGGGCCGGTGGGGCTGACGCGGGTTTATGCGCGGGTGCCGACAGGGGCTCCAAAGCTGACGGATTGGATGGATTCTCTGAAACAGGGGCGCACGTTTGCGACGAACGGGCCGCTGCTGGGATTCACGCTGGGCGGGAAAACGTTGGGAGAGGAGTTGAAGCTTCCGGCGGGAGAGAACAAGGTGCCGTTCAAGGCGTGGATGCGTTCCATGGTTCCGGTGGACCATTTGGAAGTGGTTTGCAACGGGCGGGTGGTGCGGGATTTGAAGCTGGGTGGCGATCACAAATCTGATCTTTCCTCTTCTGATCTTTCCTCTGGCGATCTTTCCTCTGGTGCGGGCGAGGACACGGTCTCGATTTCGCAGAGCGGATGGTGCTTGCTTAGGGCCTCGAGCGAGGGGCCGGAGCATCCGGTGCTTGACGATTATGTGTATGCGACGACTAGTCCGATTTATGTGAGCGTGGGCGGAGCGGCAACGAAGTCCGCGGAAGATGCGGCTTTTTTCCTGGCCTGGATTGGCCGGCTGGAAGCCGCAGTGCGGTCGAACCGGGACTGGAATACGAGCGAAGAAAAAGCGTTGGTATTGAAAACGCTCGATCAGGCGCGGCAGGTTTACGCGGGTTTGCGGAAGTAGGTTTCAGGGCCGGGCTGGTCCGGTTCCTGGTTGTTTCTGATGTGATTGTGGTGGGCGCCGCATCGCAGGATGCTGAGAATCTGCAACGGCTTTCGTTTTTCTTGCACATTTTTTCCGTTTCTGGTTTTGGGAATTCGATCCCCGGGGAGTGGTGAATGCAGCGCTGCTGGCTCGGTCTGGCGGGATAGCCCGCAAGGGCGTGGTTACCCCCATTACCGCCAGTGGCCCGGAGGGACGGGCCTGCAGGACTAGTCCCTTTATGCCCTTTCGGGACCTTTCAGGAAAACAGAAGGACAGGCAGACTGACTCATCGACGCCGAATCCGGGCTTTGATGAGAGGCAAGTGTTTTAGCCACTTTATGAGACAGATCCCCCACCGGACGCTGATTGTTCTGGCCATCCTGGCTCTGCTGACGGCGATGCTGGGCTGCCAAGGCGTGAGCGCGAAATCGGACTCGACCCCGCCGCCGCCACCGAGCGCGCAGCTGACGGCATCGTCGGCCAGCCTTGCGTTCGGCACGGTCGCGGTCGGCACCATCCAGGTACTTCCCGAGACAGTTACCAACAACGGAACCTCCAGCCTGAGCCTGACCACGGTCAGCGTGACGGGAAGCGGATTCACGGTCAGCGGGCTCACTTTGCCCATGGTGCTGGCAGCGGGGGCGAGCACGAGTTTCAACGTGGTGTTTCAGCCTCCGTCGGTGGTGACGGCAGCAACCGGCAATGTGGCGCTGTCGAACACGGGAACCAACGGCGTGTTGAATATTTCGCTGACGGGATCGGGAGCAACGCCGGCGGACGTGACCGCAAGCCCGAATGGCTACTCTTTCGGAACCGTGGCGATGGGCAGCACGGTGACGGAAAACGAAACGCTGACGAACTCCGATGTCAATAGCGCGACAATTTCTCAGGTAACGGTTATTGGAGCTGGTTTCGGCGTGGTGAATTTGAACCTGCCGCTGACCCTGGCTCCGGGCCAGACGACGACGTTTGGAGTGACGTTTTCTCCCGTGTCTTTGCCCGGGACCGACGGCGCGGTAGTGATGACTGTCAACGGGGTGAGCAACGCGGTTTACCTCGGGTACTCGGGATCGGGAGGCTCGACGGCTGCGCCGGCTGTGGTGGTGCCGAACCCGGCGAGCCTGACTTTCTCGAACATCACGACGGGCCAGACTTCCAGTCAGACGATGACTCTCACGAACACGGGCGGAGTAAGCACGACGGTTTCGCAGGCGACGGCCGCGGGGACCGGCTTCAGTGTTTCGGGGTTCACGGCGGGGACGTTGTTGCCGGGCGCGACCATGCAGTTCAGCGTGACGTTTGCGCCTACTGCGGTGGGCAGCTTTCCGGGAACGGTGACGGTGACGTCGAACGCATCGGACCCAAGCTTCTCGATCCCGTTAACCGGGACAGCCGTGGCGCCACCGGCGGTTCTGACGGCGTCGCCAACGAGTTTGACTTATACGAATGTCACGGTGGGACAGAGTTCGAGCCAGACCGAGACAATCAAGAACACGGGCGGGACGAATGCCACAATTTCGGCGGTTGCGGAAGCGGGAGCCGGGTTCACGGTTTCCGGAATCACGCCGCCGGTGACGTTGACGCCGGGACAGAGCACGACATTCACGGTAACATTTGCGCCGACCAGCGCTACTACGTTCAGTGGAACTGTGACGGTAACGTCGGACGCCTCGAACCCGAGTCTGTCGATCGCGCTGAGCGGGACGGCGGAAGGGGCGCCGGCGGTTCTGACGGCTTCGCCCACGAGCTTGACCTACACGAACATCACGGTGGGGCAGAGTTCGAGTCAGACTGAAACGATCAAGAACACGGGCGGCACGAGTGCGACTATTTCGGCGGTCGCGGCAACCGGAACTGGGTACAGCATTTCCGGGATCACGCCGCCGGTAACACTGACGGCGGGACAAAGCACGACGTTCACGGTGAAGTTTGCCCCGACCAGCGCGGGCACGTTCCCTGGAACGGTGACGGTGACCTCGAACGCTTCAAACCCGAGCCTGTCGATTTCACTGAGCGGGACGGCAGTGGCACCGGCTACTTTGACGGCGTCGCCGACGAGTTTGACTTATACGAACATCACGGTGGGGCAGAATTCGAGCCAGACTGAAACGATCAAGAATACTGGTGGCACGAGCGCGACAATTTCGGCGGTCGGGGAATCGGGAGCCGGGTACATCATTTCCGGAATCACGCCGCCGGTGACGTTGACCGCGGGACAGAGCACGACGTTCACAGTGGAGTTTGCTCCGACGTCCGCGGGCACGTTCCCCGGAACGGTGACGGTGACCTCGAATGCTTCGAATCCGAGCTTGGCGATACCGCTGAGCGGGACGGCAGTGACGGCGGCTACTTTGACGGCGTCGCCGACGAGTTTGACCTATACGAACATCACGGTGGGGCAGACCTCGAGTCAGACCGAAACCATCCAGAACACGGGCGGCACGAGTGCGACGATTTCGGCGGTCGGGGAATCGGGAGCCGGGTTCACAGTTTCGGGAATCACGCCACCGGTGACACTGACGGCGGGACAGAGCACAACGTTCACGGTGAAGTTTGCGCCGACGTCTGCGGGCACGTTCACGGGAACAGTGACAGTGACGTCGAACGCATCGAACCCGAGTTTGTCGATACCTTTGAGCGGGACGTCCGTAGCAGCGTCGGGAGGCACGCTGACCGCGGTTCCCACAACGGTTGCGGTACCTGGGAATATCGTGGTTGGGACCAGCGGAACGGCGACCGGACAACTGACTGCGGCGACCGCGAGCGTCATAGTTTCCGGAGTAAACGTAGTCGGTTCAGAGTTTGTGATCAGCGGGCTGTCGTTCCCGGTAACCATTCCAGCGGGCCAGAGCGCGACTTACACGGTGACGTTCAGTCCTACATCGAGCGGTTCGGCATCGACTACGGCTTCGTTCGCCAGCAACGCCAGCAACGCGCCCACCGGGGTGAGCCTGACCGGTACGGCGGTCGCGGCGCCGGTGTACACGGTGGGGCTCACGTGGACGGCGAGCGGTTCTACGGGAGTGACGGGCTACTACATTTACCGTGCGCTGTATAACACGTCGACGAGCACGTGCGGAAGCTATACCAAGCTGAATCCGTCGACGCCAAACGCCACAACCTCGTACACCGACAACAACAACATAACCGACGGCGACACCTACTGCTACCAGGTGACGGCATACGATGCGACCACAGGGCAGGAGAGCACGGACTCGAATATGGCGACCGCGATTATTCCGGCGCCGTAGGCGAAGGAACTAATCAGGGGCTAACTCAATCCTCGGAGGGCCGCGAGAGAAACCTCAGAGGCAAAGCTTGGATTTCCATGCCACCGGGTGGCATCCACTGAAGAGGCTGAGGAATACTCGCTGCGGGCACAAAATGCGACCACGCGGGCTGAAGCCCGCGCTGATTTTGGAGGCCTTACGCGGCGCTGAAGCGCCGCTCTTCCACGGTACTGCACGCATTTGTGAGTTTTCCGCACCAACCTCTGAAGCCGTGCCCGTCCCAATAACCATTTGTGAGGTGACTTTCAATAGGAATTAACCAATCCTGCTGCCGCAATGTCAGCTCTGACGGGCGAGCGCGCCCGTCTGGCCCTTATAACTGCAACTCTGCCGAGCTTCTCCCGCACCCTCCGTCGCCCCACCGCATCCGCCGTTGACATCCTCCTACGATTCCACTGAGAATGCCCTTCCATCAAAGGAGATGAAATATGCGGCGATTTCTGTCTTGCCTCTTGCTGGCTGTCGGGACTTTTGGGTTTGCGCAGGATCGGACGAACGCGCGGTCTATGGTGATTTCGCCTTATGGCATTGTCGCCAGCAGCCAGGTGCAGGCTTCGCAAGCCGGAGCAGAGATCCTGTCGCGCGGCGGTTCGGCGGTGGATGCCGCGATTGCTACCAACGCTGTGCTGGGGGTGATGGAGCCGGACATGAATGGCATGGGCGGCGATTTGTTCGCGATTTATTGGGACGCGAAGAGCGGGAAACTTTATGGACTGAATGCGAGTGGATGGGCTCCCAAGGGACTCACCGTCGACTACTTGAAGTCGAAGAACGTTATGCAGATGCCAGAGACGGGAATTGACACGGTGACCGTGCCGGGCGCGGTGGAGGGCTGGAACAAGTTGCATGAACGCTTCGGGCGTATGGCGTGGAAAGATCTTTTTGCGCCGGCGATTTACTACGGAGAGAACGGGTTCGCGGTGCAGGAGTTGATCGGCGCGGACTGGCGGGGGGCTCGCGCAAAACTGAAAGTCGATCCGGAGACGCGGCGGGTTTTTCTGGTGCACAGTGACTTAGTTCACGACGAAGCTCCCGCGATGGGGGAAGTATTCAGAAACCCGGATGTTGGCAGGGCGCTTCGGCTGCTCGCCGACGGAGGGCCGCGGACGTTTTACAGCGGGGAAATCGCGAAAGCAATTCTGGCGACCTCGCGGGAGACTGGCGGCACGATGACGGCGGAAGATCTCGAAACTTTCTCGGCGGAGTGGGTGGAGCCGATCTCAACTACATACCGCGGATGGAAAGTTTACGAATTGCCGCCCAACGGGCAGGGGATGGCGGCGCTGGAGATGTTGAACATCCTGGAACAGTTCTCGCCGGCGAAAGCCGGCCCGCTGAGCGTCGAGGAATTGCACAAGAAAATTGAAGCGATGAAGCTGGCCTACGCCGATCTGGCGCGGTATAACGCCGATCCACGATTCGCGAAGGTACCGGTGGCCGGATTGCTCTCGAAGGGATACGCGAAGCAGAGAGCACAGCTGATCAATCCAACGAAGGCGAATTGCGAGACGGATGCCGGGCGTCCGCCGGCGAGCGACACGACGTATCTGACGGCCGTAGACCGCGAGGGAAATATCGTCTCGCTCATCCAGAGTAATTTTTCGAGTTTTGGATCGGGGATTACGGTGCGAGGGATGGGATTTGTGCTGCAGAATCGCGGGGCATTGTTCATGCTCGACCCCTCCAAGCCTGATGCGCTCGCTGGGCATAAGCGGCCGTTTCACACCATTATTCCCGCGTTCATGGAGCGGGGCGACGACCACATCGGGTTTGGCATTATGGGCGGCGCGAACCAACCGTTGGCGCACGCGCAATTTGTTTCCAATGTGGTGGACTATGGGATGAATCTTCAGGCTGCGATGGAGACAGCTCGGTTCACGGTGCGCAGCAATTTCAATATTGGCTGCAACCTGATGATTGAGGATCGCGTGCCGGCTGAGGTGCGGCAGCAACTTACGGCGATGGGCCATCAGCTGGATGTGCGCGGGGATTTCTCGCTTTATATGGGACGCGGCCAGGCGATTGATCACAATACAAAAAGCGGGCTGAACTTCGCGGCGTCGGATGCGCGGACTGACGGTTCGGCGGAACCGGAATTTCCATCGGGGATACATCTGGCGGGTCCTCCAGTGGCGAGAGAAGATCGCTAGGGTTGCCGTCCGCGGCAAAAGGTCCGTCGAGCTTCGCTCGACTGGACAGCCGGGGGCGGCTGTCCCCACATCTGCATTTCGTGAACCCGCCGCACTCGTTATGCGAACGGTTATTATTGTTTCGTCTTCGGGGCGAGAGTGGATTTGCAGCGAGCTGCTTACGACTTCATTTTAAGGACGTGCCGTGAATACCGTAGAGCTGAACAAAATCTGCAAGAACTATGACGAGTTCGTTGCGGTGGATCATCTGTCGCTGGTCATTCAGCCGGGCGAGGTTTATGGGTTGCTGGGCCCGAACGGCGCGGGCAAGACCAGCACGCTGCGCATGATGATCGGCATCACGGTTCCCGATTCCGGGGTGGTGTCGATGTTTGGGGAAACTTTTCGGCGAGCGCACTCGCAGCGGCTGGGCTACTTGCCCGAGGAACGTGGCTTGTACAAAAAGATGAAGGTGCTTGAGCAGTTAGTGTTTCTCGGGCAACTGAAGGGAATGTCTGCGCACGATGCTACCCAGCGATCGCTGCAGTGGTGCGAGCGCCTGGGGTTGAAAGAATGGACCGACAAGAAAGTGGAAGAACTTTCGAAGGGCATGCAGCAGAAGGCGCAGTTTATTGGAGCGGTGGTGCACGATCCGCAATTTGTGGTGATGGACGAGCCGTTCTCGGGGCTCGATCCGGCGAGCGCGGTGGTGCTCAAGGACGCTTTTCTGGATTTGAAGAGGGCCGGAAAGACTTTACTCTTTTCCACGCATCGCATGGATACGGCGGAGCGGTTGTGCGATTCGATTTGTCTGATCAATCATGGCCGGGCCGTTCTGGAGGGGGATCTGGGAAAAATCCGGGCGGGCTTCGGCATGCGCAACGTGCAGATGAAATATGTGGGCGATGCGAAATTTCTGCACGATGCAAAACTGGTGCAGTCGTTTAACGATTACGGAAACTATGTGGAGGTGCGACTGGCTGCAGGCGCCGATCCGCAAGATCTGCTGAAGGCGGCGACATCGTGCGCGCGGCTCAGCAAGTTTGAGTTGATGGAGCCTTCACTGGAAGAAATATTTATTGAAGCGGTGGGGAACGCCAATGCTTAGCATTTCACTCAAAAACACTTGGCTCATCATCAAACGCGAGTATCTGGAACGGGTGCGGCAACGTTCGTTCATCGTGCTCACCGTGCTGCTCCCGGCGATTGTGGGCGGAGCTTTTTTTATTCCGGCGAAGCTCTCGAGTATGAAGAGCTCGAAGACGCAGCATCTGGTGGTGGTGACATCGGATCAGAAGTTTGGCGAGATTGTGCGGCAGCAGCTTTTGTCCAGCGCCAAGGCGGATGACGACAAGGCCAGCGCCGACAAGAATAAAGAGGACAAGGAGGAGAAAGACCTCGACGACGATAACAAATCCAGCAACAACTACACGATTGACGTGGATTCGACTCCGACCGAAGCGGAGCAGGCGGTCTTGCAGAACCGGGTGAGCTCTGGCGATATCGACGGCTACCTGTGGCTGAACGATGATGCGGTGACGGCGCGCAAGGTTACTTATGAAGGACGGGAGTCGAGCGGATTCATGGAGAAATCGTGGCTCAGTGAGCAACTGGACCGCGCTATTCTGCTACGAGAGCTGGAGCAGCGGGGAGTGAGCCGCGATCAGGCCGACGTAATGCTCAAGCCGGTGAAGCTGGAGATGGTCCAGCTCAAAGGTGGCCGCGAAACCAAGGCCAACGATAAGGGCATGTTTTTCGCGATTCTGATCATGGTGATGCTGTTGTATATGGCCGTGATTTTCTATGGGGTTTCGGTGATGCGCGCAGTGCTGGAAGAGAAGAACTCGCGGGTGATGGAGGTTCTGCTTTCTTCCGCGACGTCGACGGAGTTGATGGCGGGGAAGCTGATCGGCGTGGGGGCGGTGGGGCTGACGCAGATTGGGATCTGGATCACGATGGCCAGCGTTTATGCGTTGCCGGCTCTGGCGGCGAGCGCCAGTGCGGGAGAGATCCATATTGCGCCGCTGACGCTGGTGGCGTTTGCTGTGTTCTTTCTTCTCGGGTATCTGCTTTACAGCAGTGTTTATGCGGCTGTGGGCGCGGTCATCACCAGCGAGCAGGAAGGTCAGCAACTGCAGTTCATTATTCTTCTGCCGCTCATCCTTGCGGTGTTCATGATGGGGCCGGTGATGCGAGCTCCGGACTCTTCGATTGCGGTGTGGACTTCGATGATTCCGTTCTTCTCGCCGATCCTGATGTACGTGCGGATCGCGATTCAGCCGCCGCCGGCCTGGCAGATCGCTGCTTCGCTGTTGCTGCTGGTGGCGACGATTGGAGGGATTCTTGTTCTTTGCGCGCGCATCTACCGAATCGGAATTCTCATGTATGGCAAGCGGCCCACGCTGCCGGAAATCGTGAAGTGGCTGAAGTACGCGAACCGGTAATTTGGCTCCCGGATTCCGCATCTTAGTTCCCTTCCTGGGTTCGTTTTCCTGACGCGTGATTACGGTTGTTTCCAGTTGCCCACGAAAAAGACTTGACATAAAAACTACATATGTAGTAATACTGCATACGTGAGTAGGAGATGCAATGGCCGGACCGAAATTAGCGAAGCTCGAACTGCAGATCATGGAGACGCTGTGGAGTCGCGGCCCGGTTTCCATCCGGGAGATTCAGGAGGCTTTTCCAGAAAAAGGCAGGCCCGCCTACACCACCATCCAGACCACCGTTTACCGGCTTGAGGGAAAGAAGGCGGTGCGCCGCGTGAGGAAGGTGGGAAACTTTCACATTTTTGAAGCTGCGGTTTCCCGCAATGCGGCGCAGCGAAAACTGATCGACGACCTGCTGGCGCTGTTTGGCGGGCGCACGCAACCGGTTATGGCGCACCTGATTGAATCCGGGCGGCTCACTCTCGATGACGTAAAAGAAGCCGAAAAAACTCTTCGACAACTGGAGAGAAAGGAAAATGCGAAATGACACCGTCACACCTGTCCGCGATGGGGAGCGGCATTGCACCAGCCTTGGGCAATCATTTGTGGCAGTCGACGGTGTTCGCCGCCGCAGCCGGATTCATCACACTGGTCTTGCGAAAGAACCACGCGCGGGCCCGTTACTGGCTTTGGCTGGCGGCGTCGGTGAAATTCCTGATTCCTTTTTCGTTGCTGGTCGGCGTGGGGAGTCATCTGGCATGGTCACACGCTGCCGCAAGGATGACCGCTGGATTGTATTTTGCGATGGAAGAGGTGAGCCAGCCATTCACCCAGGGGACTCCGCCTGCAATCTCTCCCGCCGCTGCCTCGACAGTTTCTTCGAGTCTGCTCCACCTGGTCCCTGCATTTTTTATCGCGGCGTGGTTCTGCGGGTTCGTGGCGGTGGTTTCGTTTTGGTACATGCGCTGGCGGCGGATTTCCGCGGCGACGCGGGAAGCAGCGCCGTTACAGCATGGGCGCGAAGTGGAGGCGTTGCGCCGGTTGGAGCGGGTTGGAGGGTTGCCGCAACGGATCGACATGCTACTGTCGCGGGCTTCTCTGGAGCCCGGAATCTTCGGGATCGCGCGGCCGGTGCTGATTTGGCCGGAAGGCATTTCTGAACACCTTGAGGATGCGCACCTGGAAGCGATTCTTGCGCACGAACTGTGGCACGTGCGCCGTCGCGACAATCTCGCTGCCTTGGTCCATATGTGGGTCGAGGCCATTTTCTGGTTCCACCCGCTGGTCTGGTGGTTGGGGGCGCGGCTGGTGGAGGAACGCGAGCGCGCCTGCGACGAAGAAGTTTTGGAGTTGGGCGCAGAGCGGCAGGTTTATGCCGAGAGCATTCTGAAGGTTTGTGAGTTCTGTGTGGGATCTCCGCTGGCTTGCGTGTCTGGAGTCACGGGGGCCGATCTCAAGAAAAGGATGGTGCATATCATGACCGAGCGTATGGCACGAAAACTGGATTTCAGCAGAAAACTATTGCTCAGCGTGGCGGCGTCGCTGGCGCTCGCCTTGCCGATCATTTTTGGCCTGGTAACCGCAACGCCAATCCGAGCCCAATCGCAGGTCGAGAATGCAGCTGGCGTTACGCCGGCATACAAGTCAGCTTCGATTCAACCGCACAAAGCCGTGAGTGCGGACGAGCGCACTGGGATCCTGTTCGGGCCTGATGGTTTTACGGCGCGGGGCGCCACGCTGCAGACCGTCATGGGATTTGCGTACGGAGTGCAGCAGGATCTGATTTATGGAGCCCCGGATTGGGTAAGCTCGGAAAAATACGACATCGACATCAAGCTGCCAGACTCGCCAACCTCGGATGCGCCAAAAATGGTGCTCGCTTGCGCTCACGACTGTCCAGCTGCCGGCGCGATTGGGGTCCAGCAACTGCAATCGACGCTGCAGGCGCTTCTAGCGGACCGTTTCAAGCTGACGCTGCATCGCGAGACCAAAGACCTTCAAGTCTACGAACTCGTCGTCGCGGAGGGCGGTCCCAAAATGAAGGAAGCGGCTACTGCATACATGAACCCCAACGGAATCAACGGGCCTGAGGGTCCCCTCCCACCGAAGGGGATGATGAAGATGGGACCGGGCGAACTCACGGACCAAGGGACGAACCTGGCACCGCTGGTAGAACAGTTGTCGTGGCAACTGGGCCACACCGTTCTGGATAAGACCGGGCTCACGGGGAACTACGATTTTTCCTTGCGATGGACGCCGGGTGAGAGCGAAGCAGGAATGTCCAAGTTGATGGGGCGCAAGCTCGCGCCTGAGAGCGCGTCGTCGCCCGCGTCTTCCGGCCCATCGCTCTTCACGGCGATTCAAGAGCAGCTTGGGTTGAAGCTGGAACCGCAGAAAGCTCCCATGCAGGTTCTCGTCATCGATCATGTCGAGACACCCGCGGGAAGCTAGTGGCGGGCGGGGTGCATGTCATGACTACGCTTTGGACGTCGTTAGTGACCGTGCACCCCACTCCCGGATTATGGAGCGGCGGATGCCTCGTCCGCCCGGGCTCCCCGGACGAGGGCGTCCGGGGCTCCGTTTGATCGTTACTTGATGGCGCCTGCCGGGTTGTTTAGGGTGGCGTTGTACATGGCATCCAGTAGATCTTGCGATGTGCCGTCATAGTCGGCGTCGAGGGACCACATGAAAGTGCCGCCGAGACCGCGTTCCCAATCGGTATACCAGACGCGAAGGTAGGTGGAAGAGGGATCGTCGTAGGTGATGAACCCGGGTCCGCCGTACCTGCGGAGCAGGTAGGGTACGCCCGCGACCGAATCGTAGCTGCGGACCCAGCCATTGAGATTGACGCGTTGTTTGATGAAGGTGCCGTAGTTCTCCGAGAAGACGGTCAAGCCGCAATCCGTGCAGTTTCCCCAGAGCGCCCTCACGTTATCGTAAAAGTAGCCGTAGAAGGGCGTGCCGATGTTGAGTTGGGCGGCGGGCACTGCTTTGAGAAAGGCATTGATAGCCTCCTGCACGCTGCCACCGGGCTGGCATTCGTAGGGTTGGGGGTCGCTCGGATCCCAGAAGATGGGCGAATTCAGTTGTGCGTCGTCGGTCCAGGGGCCGGCGCAGTCGTAGGTCATGATGTTGAGGAAGTCGAGCGCAGTGGCTACCTTGCGAAGGTTGTACCCCGACCCTCCCCAGGGAGCGATATCGGCAGAAAGCTGGTAGGTGGGCGTCGGGAAAAAGAAGCGCAACGTGCTCATCAACTCGTAGTAACCCTTGGCGTCGGTCGCGGTGGGATACTCCCAGTCAATGTCGACGCCATCGTAGCCGTACTTCTGAGCGAAATCCCACAGATTCGCCACGAAAAAGACGCGCAGATCGTCGTTGGCGGCGACGGTGCTGAACGCGGTCGCGCTGCCGCCCACAAGAAGGAGCACTTTGACGCCTGCCTTGTGCGCCTTGGCGATGAGTTCCGGTTCGATGAAACCGTCGGGAACGTCGATGGTGCCGTTAGCAGACCCATCGATGCTGATCCCAGCGTGCAGAATGTGGGTGACCTTGTGGATGGGAATCTGGGCAGCGCCGTAAGGTGGAGTCTGATACTTGGACCAATAGCCGTAATCGGCAACCAGGCGCTTCGTTAGAGTTGGGGAATCGGCAGCGGACTGCGCCCACATACCCGTAGCCGCAACAGACAAGAAGATGGCGGCCACGCTAAGAATCAGCAGAATTATTCTTAAATTCACTTGCAGACGTGAGCGCGAACTTGCTTGCGCGCCTACTCGCAGAACCTGTTGAATTTTCATGGAAGAGTCTCCCGGGAAGATGCCGGACATCACTACCTTGGCGCGGGAGCAGAGCCCGCGCTCGCCGACAAATTGGGAGGATTCTATCACGGTTGGGAGATCAAGAGGGGCCGTAGATGCCCGCTGTCTTAGATGATTTCGAAGGGTTTTTTCGGAAAGCCCGACACCGCTCAACCTCAATGCTGACCGAAGGTCGTGCGGGTACGGCAGACGAGTACTTCACGATGGGAAATCCCAGCCTTCTTCTCGCATTTTCTTGTTGCTCCAGTGCTGGAGTTGCTCGAAGATGGCGGGCTCGATGACGGCGAAGCGAATGCCAACGCGCTTTTCGTCGCCGATCCACATGAGGCGGGCTTTGGCCTGGAAGTGAACGTCGCTCTCGGGCAGAATGAAACTCACATCCAGAAGGCCGGAGAAGCGCAACGGTTCGGTGAGGCCGTCGAGGCCCATGCCTCCGGTGCTGAGGTTCACGCCCTGGACGCAGATTTCCTCGCCCTTGGCGTTTCGCACTGTGACGGGAATCTGGACGCGCGCGCGGAAGAATTTTTGTTGTTCGTTGCTGATGGAAGCGAGCGGGGCCGTGCCACTGCCTTGTGCGAAGTTGATGTTGTACTCCTTCAGTTTGCGGCTGAGCGTGCGGCGGGAAATACCAAGTTGTTCGGCGGCGAGGGCGCGCTGGCCGCCGGTGCGCTCCAGAGCCTTGATGATCATTTGTTCTTCCATACTCTCGAGATTGCCGGCGGGCATGGACGCGGTTTGACGAAGAGCCGTAGGCTCTCCGGAAATGGCCGCGGTCACTTTGGCGAAGTCCACTTCTGGGCTGGAAGACTCCATGGCAACCTTGGCGACGAGATTCCGAAGCTCGCGAATATTGCCGGGCCAGGGATGCGAGAGCAGCGCGGAGATGGCTTCGCTGGAGAAATTCTTGCTGGGGGCCTTGAGGCGCAGGAAATGTTCGGCGAGTGCGACGATATCTTCAGGGCGCTCGCGCAGCGGTGGCACGCGGAGTTGCAACTGGCCCAGGCGATGAAACAGATCCTTGCGGAAGCGGCCATCGCGGACCGCGCTTTCGAGATCCTGGTTGGTGGCGGCGACGATGCGTACGTCGACTTTTATTTTGCGATGCCCGCCGAGACGATAGAAGGGCTGGCCATCGAGCACGCGTAGCAGCTTGACTTGAGTCTGCAACTGCAGTTCGCCGATTTCGTCGAGGAAGAGCGTGCCCCGGTCGGCTAGTTCGAACAGGCCGGGCTTGGAAGAGTCGGCGCCGCTGAAGGCTCCTTTTTCGTATCCGAAAAGTTCGCTCTCGACCAGATTTTCCGGAAGCGCTGCGCAGTTGATGTCAATCCAGGGGTGGCTGCGGCGATGTGACGATTCGTGGACGCTGCGGGCGATCAGCTCCTTGCCGGTTCCGGTTTCGCCCGTAACCAAAACAGTTTCGGTGTGGCCGGCGATGCGATCGACCATCGTCATGAACTTGTGCATCACAGGGCTGGCGAGGATAAATTGAATTCCGTCGACTTCCCGGGAAGTTAGCGCGTAATGCTCGGACGCGGCGGGCAGGCTGCCTTTGTTCCCGGAGGCTGTATCAGCCGAGTGGACAGCTTTTGTGTCGATCGGCGCAACAAGGCCGGCCAGTCCCACCGGGACCGAACCTCCATCACGCAGCAGGCTCAGCGACAGGCGTACGCCGAAACTCTTGCCGGGCTTTGTATCGGGCTTGGGATGGGCCCGCAGTTGGGCATGATAGTGCCCCTGTTCCGAAGCGGTGGCCGCGATGGCCGGGTTGTTCAGCCGACGCAGGGTTTCGTTCCTGGACTGGCCTTCGCGCGATTCGGGGCTTTCGTGTGAAAAGAGCAGATCGAATGTTTTTCCGCGAATTTCTTCGGGCGCGTATCCAAAAAGCTGGGTGAAGGAGTGATCGCAGGCAGTGAAGCTTCCGCGGAGATCGCAGGAAAACATCGCCATGTCCGCGCGGATCCCGCTGTCCGCGTTGTTCGATTTGCTCAGGCTGGACGCTTCGGCGTGATCATCTGTGGCGCCGAGCAGACCGTTTCCCGGCGCAGGGCGAACCTCCGAATTTTGTTTTGACGGCGGCATCCAGTGGCGTGGCGAACCGTTGTGGAGCTGATCTTCTTAAGCCGGATCTTCAACAATCCGGAATCTCAGCTTGGCATGATCTTGGCACACGTTAGAGGAATCACAGGATAACCACGATCACCGGAGAGTAACGAAAGTAATCAGTCTGCGCGGCACAAACCACGGGGTGCCGAGGTCAGCGCTCGAAGAACGAAGAGCAAGGGTCACCGTTCCAAGACACGTCAAGTAACCAAAAAACCGCCAAGAAGTTACCTTTGTAACCTTCAGAAGACCTAATGATTGCTCTACGATCCAGGCAAGGCCCATATGGGGAAAGCTGTGCACGAACGGGCCGAGTGTGGTTGAGAGGCTGGCACCATACATTTTTGCGTCTTCGCGGGAAAGCGCGAAGCGTTTCCGGCTGAAAAGCCGCGGTCGTACAGGTGTTGCAGCGATGGAAGAGTTGTCCCTACGGACGAAAGGTTTTGTCGGCCTCACGGCTCTCTCGGGAACCGCGGTGCTGGTCTACTCTTTGTGGCACTGGCAGTCGGCGGACCTCACTCGATTCCTCTGCTACCTGGCAGTCGCGCTGCTGGCCTCGGTGTTGAAGGTGCAGTTGCCGGGGATCGACGGGACCATGTCGGTGAATTTCCTTTTCATCCTCATGGGCGTGATGGACTTGAGCCTCGCCGAGACCTTGGTGATCGGATGCTCAGCGACTCTGCTGCAGAGCATTTGGCATCTGGGGAAGAGGCTGGATCCGGTCAAAGTAATTTTCAACGTTGCCGGCATGATGGCCAATGCCAGCGCGCTGACTTATTGGAGCTATCACTGGCTGGCTGCCAGGGGCGGGAGCAACAAGCCAATCCTCCTGATGGTCGCGGCGCTGGTTTTCTTTTTTGCCAACACTCTTCCGATCTCATTCGTCATCGCTCTTACTGAAGGCAAATCGGCCCGCAGGGTCTGGGCGGAGTGCTATTTCTGGTCGTTTCCCTACTACCTGGTAGGCGCGGCCGCGGTGGGCCTGGTGGGAGTGGTGAACCGGCAGGCGGGCTGGGCAACGTCACTGCTGGTGTTGCCGCTTATCTACTGGGTGTACCGGTCTTATCGACTTTATCTGGGACGGCTGGAAGCAGAGAAGGAGCGGGTAGAGGTTGAAAAGCGGCACGTGGAAGAAATCGCGTCCCTGAATATGCGCACCATTGAAGCGCTGGCGCTGGCGATTGAAGCCAAGGATCATACCACGCACACGCATCTGCATCGGGTGCGTACCTACGCGGTGGAGATTGCTAGAGAGTTGAATCTGTCGAGCGACGAAACTGAGGCGCTGCGCGCGGCGGCACTGCTGCACGACATTGGAAAGCTTGCGGTCCCCGAGCAGATCATCAGCAAGCCGGGACGATTGACGCCGGAAGAATTTGAAAAGATGAAGGTTCATCCGCTAGTTGGTGCGGAAATTCTGGAGCGGGTGGCTTTTCCTTATGCTGTGGCCCCGATTGTGCGGTCGCACCACGAGCGCTGGGATGGGTCGGGATATCCTGACGGACTGCGTGGAGAAGAGATTCCGATTGGGGCGCGCATTCTGGCGGCAGTCGATTGTCTGGACGCGCTGGCATCGCACCGGCAATACCGTCCGGCGCTGCCGCTGATCGACGCGATGGCGGGAGTGAAGGAACGTGCGGGAACATGGTTTGACCCGCGAGTGGTGGAAATCTTGGACCGGCGTTTCGTGGAACTCGAGCACCTGGCGCAGATCGAGGAGAAAGCCGGAACGCAGACAGGGCTTTCGAAAACGGCGCGGGTAAGGCGCGGAGCGGCTCCGGCCGCGGGGTTTGAGAAAGGCCCTGAGCCCACGACCATCGGGCAGGCCGACAACACAGACTTCCTGACTTCCATTGCGTCGGCGAGGCAGGAAGCGCAGACCATGTTCGAGCTGAGCCAAGATCTGGGCGTGTCCCTCAGTTTGAGCGAAACGCTTTCGCTGCTCTCGATGCGGCTGCGGCGGCTGATTCCTTACGATTCCATCGCGGTGTTTGTGAACCGCAACGGATGGCTGCTGCCGGAGTTGGTGAGCGGCGAAAATTTCCGCATGCTCTCGTCGCTGAAAATTCGCGTGGGCGAAGGATTGTGCGGATGGGTGGCGGAAAATTGCAAGCCCATCGTGAACGGTAACCCGCAGGTGGAGGCGGGATATATTGTCGATCAGGAGAAACACACTACGCTGCAATCGGCATTGGCGGTCCCCCTCGAAGGTTTGAACGACGTTGTGGGAGTGCTGGCCATGTACCACGCCAACCGGGACGCCTTCACGCCGGACCATTTGAGAATTCTGCTGGCGGTGGCATCGAAGGTGGCGCTCTCGGTGGAAAACACTTTGAAGTATCAGCAGGCCGAGAGTTCTGCGACCACGGACTATCTGACTGGACTACCGAACGCGCGATCGTTGTTCATGCATCTGGCGCAGGAGTTGGCACGGTGCCGGCGCAATAAAGCTGCTTTGGCGGTGCTGGTGTGCGACGTGGACGGCTTCAAGCAGATCAACGATTCCTACGGACACCTTGAAGGCGACAAGTTGCTGCGCGAGTTCAGCGTACGGTTGAAAGAGGCTTGTCGCGGCTATGACTACGTGGCACGCATGGGCGGAGACGAATTCGTAATCACCGCGCCTGGGCTCACTCCCGAGGCGGCGAAGGAAAAAGCGGTGCGACTGAATCAGATCGCGGTTGAGGCAGGTCTGCACACCTGCGGGCGAGAGATCATCACGCTGAGCGTGGGGACGGCGTTCTTCCCCGAAGATGGATTTGACGCGGAGCGACTGCTGGCCGAGGCTGACCGGCGCATGTATTCGATGAAGCACATCCATCATGCGGCCGCCGCGGCTGCACAGCAGGAAACTCCGCAGTCACAAGACAAAGCCAACAGCGCGAAGGTTCCGTAGGAGACGCAGGCCATGCTGGGATGGAGAATCGCGCGGCATGGGCTGGCTCTGGCGGCCATTGTTCTTCTTGGCGGCTTATTGTCAGCGACCCTGGTGCGGCTCGCGCCGGGGTTCGATGTGGATGAAGAGCAACTGGATCCGCACTTGAGCGCAGAGAGCGTGCGGGTGCTGCGTGAGACTCGGCAGCAGGAACGCAACGTCTTTTCCTTCTGGCTGCATTCCATGCAACGGGCAGTTAAGGGAGATCTGGGGACTTCGCTTTCACTCGGACAGCCTGTCACCACACTGTTGCGGGAACGCGCGCCGCTGACTCTGAGGCTCGTAAGTATGGGCCTGCTTTTCAGTTGGTCGGTGGCGATGGCGATGGCGTTAAGTGCGGCATGCCTTCGAGCCTCTGCCTATGATGCGCTGACAACCTTCGTTAGTGGAACTTTTCTTTGCATTCCGGCAGCGGTGCTGGCTCTGTTGTCGGTGTTGTGGAATGTACCCGGTTCGCTGGCCATTGGGCTGATTGTCTTTCCCCGCGTCTATCGCTATGCGCGCAACCTGCTGGCGAAGGCTTATTATCTGCCGCACATCATCACGGCTCGCGCCAAGGGTTTGGGAGAACTCAGGATTTTGTTCTGGCATGTGATTCCGGTGACCGGTGCGCAGTTGCTGGCGGTGGCGGGAGTGTCTGTGAGTATGGCGGTAGGCGCCGCGATACCGGTGGAAGCTTTGTGCGGGTTGCCCGGCGTGGGGCAACTGGCGTGGCAGGCGGCGCTGTCTCGCGATCTGCCGTTATTGATGAACATCACAATCTTGGTCACGCTTGTAACCTTGCTGGCCAATTCCGCTGCGGATGTATTTGGTCATATGCTGCGGGGGCAGGAAGCGTGAAGTCAGACGTCATGAAACCTGAAGGTATCAGAGCCTTGATCACAGGGCGCAGAATCGCGTGTGCTGTGTTGCTTCTGGTGGTCAGCGTGTCGCTGGCCGCGAACTGGCTCGCGCCCGGTGGCTATGCACGGCAATATCGCGAAGTTGCCGGAGCGCCTCCGTCCGCGGCGCACTGGCTGGGGACTGATGACATTGGGCGTGACCGTTTTGCGCGCGTTCTCTACGGAACGAGAATCTCGCTGCTGCTCGCGCCTGCGGCGGCCCTGCTTTCGACGGTGATGGCCGCTTTGGTGGGCGGGTTTGCCGGATATATGGGAGGCCTGTGGGCGCGACTTGCGATGGCGGCGACCGATCTTTTTCTTTCGCTGCCGTGGTTGTTTCTGCTCATCACAGTGCGCGCGGTGATGCCGCTGAATGTGTCGCCCATGGCTTCGGTGCTGGTGACGTTTTCCATGCTCGGGCTTTTGGGCTGGACCAGCGCGGCTCGTGTGCTGTGCGCGAGGACACGCTCGTTGCGGGATGCGGATTTTGTGCGGCAGGCGCGGGCTTCGGGCATACGAGGCATCCGGCTGTTCTGGATTCACGTGATGCCGAATTTGAAGCCAGCGCTGTATGCGCAGTTCTGGATTTCGATTCCGGTCTTCATTCTCAGCGAGGCGAACCTCGGCATTCTTGGCCTGGGCGTCGCTGAGCCCATGCCTTCGTGGGGAAGTCTGCTGAAAGAATTGGAAGGGCTTACTTCGATTGGCGAAGAGCCTTGGAAGTTTGTGCCTCTGATTCTGTTGGTGGTGGTGGTGACGCTGTTTCAATTTGTGCTTTCGAAGCAGGAGGAAGTTGCTGCATGACGCGCCGTCGGATGATTTCTATCGCCGCTCGGGGGATCAATCACCACGCGATGTTTTTTTCGCTGGCAGCTTTGGTTGCGGCCCTGGGGTTCTTCGTCGGCGGCGCGGTGGCGCAGGGCGGCGGTGAGTTGCGGTTTTGCCTGCGATCGGAGCCGAAGACGTTTGATCCGCTGAAAGTGGAAGACGAAGCATCGGAGTCGATCCGGTATTTGACCGGAGGAGTGCTGGTGCGCATGAACCGCCAGACTCAGGCGCTGGAGCCGGGACTGGCGCAGTCGTGGGAGGTTTCGAAGGACGGCCGGCAGATCGTTTTCAAGCTGCGCTCAGGAATTGCGTTCTCCGACGGCACGCCGTTTTCCGCGGAGGACGTGGCTTACACGGTGCAGCAGTTGATGGATCCGGCGTTGCATTCTCCCACGGGAGATGCTTTCCGGTCGGGACCGGGAAATGTGGAGACGAAAATTATTTCTCCGACGCAGATCTCCATCACATTTCCAGCGCCCGTGGCAGGCCTCGACAGGTTGTTCGACCAGGTTGCCATTGAGTCAGCGCACTCGACGAAGAAAGAAATGGCAGTGCTGGGGCCGTTCGTCGTGGCCGACTACAAGGCGGGCGCGAGCGTGCTGTTGAAACGAAACCCGAATTACTGGAAATCGGATGCTCAGGGACGCAAGCTGCCTTATCTCGATTCGATCGAGCTTGATATTCAGCCCAACCGCGACGTGGAGATGCTGCGTTTCAAGCGCGGCGAGATTGATCTGATCAACGCGCTCGACAGCGAGTATTTCGACAAGCTGGCCGCGACTTCTCCGCAACAAGTGCATGATGCGGGGCCGTCGCTCGACAGCGAGCAGGTATGGTTCAACGAAGTGGCGAAGGCGCCGATTCCGGGCTACAAACGGGCGTGGTTTCGCTCGCAAAATTTTCGGCGCGCGATCTCACAAGCCATCAACCGCTATGATCTCAGCCGCGTAGTGTTTCATGGACACGCCCAGCCGGCGGTAGGCCCGGTTTCCCCGGCGAATAAATTCTGGTTCAACGCGAAGTTGAAGCCGGAGGCTTATAGTCCCGAGGCGGCCCTGAAAACGCTGCAGGCCGACGGATTCCACTTGGACAGCGGCGTCTTGAAAGACCGCGACGGAAACGCGGTGGTCTTTTCGATTATTACCAACGCGGGCAACAAATATCGTGAACAGATGGCGGTGATGATTCAGGAAGACCTGCAGAAAATCGGCATCCACGTGAACGTGGTCACTTTGGACTTCCCTTCTCTGATCGCGCGTATGACGCAGACTTTTGACTATGAAGCGATCCTGCTCGGCCTGACGAACGTGGATCTCGACCCGAACGGCGAGATGAATCTGTGGCTGAGTTCGTCGGACAATCATCAGTGGAACCCGCAGCAGAAAACTCCCGAGACGGCATGGGAAGCGGAAATTGACAAGCTGATGCGGGCGCAGGCTTCGTCCGCCGACGCTGCGAAGCGGAAAGAAGCGTTCGATCGCGTGCAGGAGATTGTCTATGAGCAGGCGCCGTTTATCTTCCTAGTCAATAAAAATGCGCTCTCCGCAGTGTCGACTGCGGTGCACGGTGCGCACCCGGTGATTTTGCACCCGCAGACATTCTGGAATGCGGAGCAGTTGACGGTGGGAAAATAGCGGACCTTCGCCGCGGATTTACGCTGATTCACGCGGATCCGAAAAAAACAGAACTGAAGACATGCGGATGTGAAAAACGCAGAAACCGCACGACACAGAAAGCAGAATGATGATCGCACCGCCGTCCAGCAACGACACTCTTCTTTCGGCTCACGTCTCCGTTAGCTATACGGGCAAGGCGGTGCTGCGGGACGTGGAGTTCGAAATCCGGCGTGGGGAAGTGCTGGGGTTGGTCGGGCAAAGCGGTTCCGGCAAGAGCACGCTGGCCATGGCAATTCTCGGCTTGCTCGATGCGAAGCGGGCGCGGGTGGAAGGCGCGATAAATTTCCAGGACTGCGATTTACTGCGGCTCGGCGAACGTGAGTTACGCGAGAGGCGCGGACGGGCGATGGCGCTGGTGCTGCAGAGTCCGCTGTCGTCGCTGAATCCAGCGCTGAAGATTCGCACGCAATTAAGAGAAGCCTGGCGGGCGCATGCCTCGGGCCCCAGCGCGGACTGCGATCGCACGATACGCGCCGCGCTCGAAAGTGTGAGCCTGCCTTCGAGCGACGAGTTTCTGAGCAAATACCCGTCGCAGATGAGCGTGGGGCAGGCGCAGCGGGTGCTGATCGCGATGGCGGTGACCCATCGTCCGGCCCTTTTGATCGCGGACGAGGCCACCAGCGCGCTCGACGTGATTACGCAATCGGAAATCCTTGCGCTGTTCCGCGAACTGAACCGCAGCACGGGAATGGCAATCCTCTATATCTCGCATGATCTCGCATCGGTAGCGGGCATTTGTGACCGCATCGCGATTCTGCACGAAGGCCAGATTGTGGAATGCAATGCAACGGAAGCCATCTTCGCGAATCCGCAGCACGAATATACGAAGCGGTTGATGGCAGCGATGCCGCAGATCCTACGCCCCATCGCATCGCAGTCGCTCGCCCTTGATGCTGCGAAACGCGCAGCTGCAACTCGATAGGGCGCCCGAGCGTCGCGGCGCCAAGGGGCTGCTGAAAGCTCAGCGTTGATACAGACGGGGGCTAAAGCCCGGGCTGATTTCTGGGAACTTTACCCGGCGCTGGAAGCGCCGCTTTTCCACGGTGCGGCACGCATTCGCACACTTTCGAAGCGTCCACGAGTCGGGCTCTTCCTGACCCAACCCACAGTTGCAAACGAGACATCAGAGGCTTTGCCCTGGGCAGTCAGCGCTGCCTCCGCCGTGGGACAAACTGTCCCACGCCCACGGTCAGGGGACAGAGTGTCCCATCACAGGCTCGGCGACGCGAGGCATCCCCAATCATTGCAATAACTTACAGATAGTTGATTGGCAGTGGCCGTGCAACAGGACAGGTGTACAGCAGAAGCACGATTTTGCCCCCGAGAACACGAAAGGGTGAGATTCATGCATACACGAAAAGCTCAGAAACCGGCGGGACGAGACGAACGGCGCAGCGCGGCGTGGGGTAAGCGCTTCGGCGTGCTCGTGCTGGTTCTGGTAACCGAGTTAGCTTTTGCCGGCGTGACCGGCGGGAGCAAGAATGCGCCAGCGTTTGGTTCGGCAACTTCTGGTTCGTCAACGTCCAGGGTGCAGCCCGAACTGCAGCAACTCCTGGCGAAGGCCCAGCAGGGCAAAGCCGGGAATCAATTCGTGAAAGTCATCGTGGTATATAAACAGGATCCGGGCCCGACGCATTTCGCGAAAATGCAGAACCTTGGTGGAAAGCTGCATGCGCAGCTGCATGTGGTTAAGGGCGCAGCTTTTACCATCCCGGTGAGCGCGCTGCCTGCGCTCGAAGCCGATCCCGAGGTGGTGTCGGTGAGCATCGACCACCCCATGACGGGCCTGGATGACACCACGGACATCGCCACGGGCATCACTGCCGCGTGGAGCGCCGGCTACAACGGAACCGGGGTTGGCGTGGCCGTGATTGACAGCGGCATTAACGACAGCCATCCCGATCTGTGGAATTCGAGCGAGACGCAATCGCGCGTGGTTTATCACCAGGATTTCACTGGCACGGCGACCACGAACTCGAGCGGCGCGAAATACGACCTTTATGGTCACGGTACCCACGTCGCCGGAATCATCGGCGGCAACGGCTACCTCTCGGGCGGAAATTACGCCGGGGCAGCGCCCAATGTAAATCTCGTCGACCTGCGAGCCCTTGATCTTAATGGCGCCGGCACCGACAGCACCGTGATCGCTGCCATTCAGGAAGCCATCGCGCTGCAGAGCACCTATAACATCCGGGTCATCAATCTGTCACTCGGGCGCGGTATCTTCGTCAGCTACACTCAGGATCCTCTCTGCCAGGCGGTGGAATCGGCCTGGAAGGCTGGGATTGTCGTAGTAGTGGCAGCTGGCAATTATGGACGCCTGAGCGTTAACGGCAGCAACGGGTACGGAACCATCACGGCTCCGGGCAACGATCCCTTCGTGATCACCGTGGGCGCAACAAAGAGCAACGGATCCTCCTCGCCGTCGGCCGAGACCCTGGCGAGCTACAGTTCCAAGGGTCCCACGACGTATGATCTGGTTGTAAAGCCCGACCTTGTTGCCCCCGGCAACGACGTTGTTTCACTGTCGGCTCCGGGCGCCACGCTGGAAGCGGAATATCCCGCGGAACTGGTGACTGGCAACGACGGGAACAACGACTACTTCACCCTGAGCGGCACGAGCATGGCAACCCCGGCTGTCGCCGGAGCGGTTGCGTTGCTCTTGCAGCAGAACAGCGCGCTGACTCCGGACCAGGTGAAAGCGCGTCTGATGACGAGCACGTACAAGCTATCCCCAACCTCCACCGTAGCTTTTGTACCGCATCTCAATCAGAACTTCACCGACTTCTACGATCTGTTCTCGGTGGGTTCTGGCTTGCTTGATATGCAGACCGCGGTTGTCAACACCAATCTGGCTCCGGCCGACGTGGGTGCGGCGTTGTCTCCGTCGGTGGTCTACAACTCGTCCACCAATACCGTGACTCTGGTGGAGGGGAACGGCAGCGTCGCCGCAGGCTCGGTGGTTTGGGGGTCTTCGGTGGTATGGGGCGCCTCAGTCGTCTGGGGTGCAAACGTAAGTGGCAGTTCAGTGGTCTGGGGCGCATCGCTGCCTTGGAACACCCCGTCACTGAGTGCCTTTAGCGTTGTTTGGGGTGCCACGACGGCCAGCGGAACACAAGCCACCAGCGTAGTTTGGGGCGCGGCGGTGTCGAGTGCCGACGCGGCATTCTCCGACGCGGGTGACGATGAGCAGTAGCCGTGTGCAATAGAAACGACTGAAAGGAGGAGAGCATATGGATCGGAATACACGGCTGACACAAGTTTTCATCGGCTTGATGTTCGCGGCGGCGGTTGCAGGCACAGCCTGGGCCGGATGGAAGAGCCACACGCTGCACAGCTACTACGCCCTGGCGCTGCTCGCGCTTGCGGCGGTGACCTCGCGGATGAAGGTCAAGTTGCCCGGGATCGACGGCAACATGTCAGTGAACTTGCCCTTCCTGCTGACCGCGGTGGTCAGCCTGAGCGCAGTCGAGGCGGTGGTGATCGCCAGCGTGGCAACGGCAGTACAGTGCTGGCCCAAACGGGACGCGAAGTTCAAGCCCGAGCAGATGGTGTTTAACGTCAGCATGATGGCGTTGGCCACCAGCGTCGCCAGCCTGGTATTGAAAACGCAGTGGCTGAGCAGTTCGGCATGGGTTTCAAATGCCGCGCTGCCGGTGTTTGCGACGATTACTCTGTTCGTGGGGCAGACGGTTTCGGTAGCCACCATTGTTGCCATCGGAAAGGGCGAAGCGATGCACCGGATCTGGTGGAACCTGGCGCACCTCTCGTTTCCCTATTACGTAGTCAGTGCTGGGGTTACGTCGATCATGCAGTCGGTAAGCCATCATCCGGGTTGGGTTCTGGCGCTGGCGGTGGTCCCGGTGATGTACGGGATATACCGCTCTTACCGGCTCTACTTCGGATGGCTGGTGGAGTATCTGCGTCCGGTAGGACTGGCCCGCGGGGCTAGCGCGGGAGTTTAATCAGATTTCCGTGAAACGAATTGTCCGCTCTTGGCACTATGGCAATGAGTGGAAGAGGTCGCAGCGGTAAGCGACTGCAGTAGGTCCACAAAGTCCCGACACAGAAGAGCCCATAGCAACCGGGGGGAAGCTGGGGTGCTTCAGACCGCCGGAGCCGAAAATGGGGAAGTCGGTTCCGGCGCTCTTCGGGATTTCCAATCTCTCATCCCCGGTGTTCGACCTAGCGGCCAGCCTGGCCACAAAATCAAGCCCCGAGAAAAGCTAGTTACGGAACATGGAGCCCCGGACGCCCTCGTCCGGGGGCAGCGACGAAGCGGCCGGGCTGCGCCCAGGCCGGACGGACGAGGCGTCCATCGCTCCCCGGTTGGTGCTGGCGCTCGCGGAAGGCAGATTCTCGACTTCGCAAGATCATCCCCTTCGCGGATAATCTTTCTTCGGTTGGAATGACAGATCTTGGGATCGGAATGATAAGAGAGTGGTTGCCGGAACGCGAGCGAGAGGGGGAACTACCGCAGGATTCGAAGCGCGATCACGATGACCGTTGGAGCGGTCCGTGTCGTGATTTCTGCGAGCTCTAGAAATTTGTCCCGAACCCAGAGGGTAGGGCCTCCTGCGTTCGACTCAAGCGTTTGTTGCGGTGCAAGTGCTTTGATCGAACCGGATTGCCCCCGCCCGGTTAGACGGGGGCTCCGGCTCTTCGCGGACCAGATTCGCCGAAGCGAATTCGCCGGAGCGGTCATGACGCACGCTCCGGGGCGACGGAATTCCCAGTGCGCCGGATTTCACGGCGAGCGCGTTTCAGGCGCGCCGCTGCCGTGGGGACGCAGATTCCGATTATGGCCGCGATCTTTGTGCGTGTATATCGTGTGCGTGTCATCTTGTGTGTGTGCATCGCGCACGCGGGTATCGCGCAACAGTGTGTCGCCGCAAGTTCTCGTTGACTTCCACGAGGGGATAGTGCGGAGATGGACGCGAACGTTACAAGCGGGCTGATCGCATGGGAGGAGCCGCATGCGAAAGGCGAGTCGGGCGCTTGCCCGACTGGGCGGGCAAGAGTGCCCGTCCCCACACAAAGAGAGACAGTCGGTGAGGCGGTGTCCCCACATGGTTCCTCGTTCGTCGATGCGGAAAGAACGATTGCTCGGGATGAAAGGCAAAATAACGCGATCCCACTTCACTTCTCGCTTCCAATTTTCGCGGGACAAGGTGCTAAACTAGCTGGCACTTCAGCAGACACGGGGCCGGGTCCTTGCAATTTCAATCCTTCGATGAATCCTACGTCGAGCGCCTCCGTGCTGGGGATTTCCGCGTCCAGGAACATTTCGTGGCCTACTTCAGCGAACTCATCCAGCTGAAGCTGCGTTCCCGTCTAAATTCTCCGCAAGCGATCGAGGACGTGCGCCAGGAGACTTTTACGCGTGTTTTCGTCGCGCTGCGCGGCGAGGGCGGCATTCGCCAGCCCGACCGGCTGGGAGCTTTCGTGAACTCCATCTGCAACAACGTTTTGCTGGAGCACTACCGGGCGTCTTCGCGCCACAGTTCGCTGGAAGATGAAGAAGACAAAGACTTTCCTGCGACGAACGTGGACATTTTGGGCGCCGTGGTTGCCAAGCAAATGGAGGGCAAGATCCGCGAGATTCTCGAAGAGATGTCAGAGAAGGACCGTCGCTTGCTGCGGGAGGTTTTTCTTGAAGAGCGGGACAAGGATGAGGTTTGCCGCGATTTTGGCGTGGACCGCGACTATCTGCGGGTGCTTCTGCACCGCGCCAAGCAATCGTTTAAGTCCTTGTATTTGAAGAGTATGGAGGCTCGTCCTCCGGGTGTCGTAACCGCTGGGAAACTTTGAAACGATGGGACGGTGAAAGTCACTACTCTATAGCACCAAGAAACCGGCACCGAGGAGATCGAGCGATGGACCACAACCAGGCGGTTCGGGAGAAAGCGACAGAAAGATATCTTCTGAACGAACTCGATCCTGACGTCCGGGACCAGTTCGAAGAGCATCTTTTCGATTGCCAGGATTGTGCGCTCGACCTGCGCGCGGCGGCTATGTTTGTGGAACAGAGCAAAGTAGTTTTGTCCGAGAAGCCGGAAGCGGCTCCGGCGCGATTGCCTGTGCAGGCGCCTTCTGGATGGTTCACGTGGATGCGGCCTGCGTTTGCCGCTCCGGCTCTTGCCCTGTTGCTGCTCGTGATCGGATATCAAGGCGTGACCAACGCCCGGTTGCGGCATGCGGCTGGCAGTCCGCAGCTGCTGGCGTCGGCGGTGATCAACGTGGGGACGAGAAGTGCGACTGTGACGCCGGTCTCGGCGCATCCTGGTGAGGCATTTCAACTTTCCATCAACGTTCCGCCCGACCACTATTCTTCCTACAAATTGGACTTGTATAGCTCGCAGGGAGCGCTAGAATGGTCGCGAACCGTTTCAGCTTCGGGCGGCGATCCGCTCTGGCTGATGGTTCCGGGATATGATCCGGGAAGCGATCATATGCCCGGCGCGCTGGCTGTCCATGGCATTACTGGCGGCGGGGAGAGCGTGGATTTGGGACGCTATCGCATTGAGTTTCAAAATTAAGAGCTGAAATTAGAGCTGCAGAATTAGAGGGACGGAACTTAGAGCTACCAAATTAGCCCGCAAGATTAGAACTGCAAAACCAGGCCCTGCGAATCAGAACTGATCACACAAGGGGAGCGAAGAATATGGCGACACCAGGGAAACCGCCAGCGAAGGGCGGGCCGGTGCACAATTATTACGCGGAAGCCGATGTCCTGAGTGCCGACCTGAAGCTGCCGCTGAAAGAAAAGATCCCGCCTCGGGTGCAGGTGAAGTTGCCTTCAAACGGGCGCTACCAGTTCAAGAAGGCGAATTCTTTCCGTTTCAAGGGGATTATTTCTTACCACTCGGCCTACTCGCAGGTAGCGGGGCATCCGAGTTCGAAGAGTGACGGCTTCGCTACGCTGGCAACTGCGGTGGTCGAGGGACTCAATGTGCTCGACGTGGTGACTGCCGATCGCGTGGTGGCACAGATTTCGACCGTGCATCCTGTGTTTGGTACGGGGCAGGTGCCGTCGGTTACTTTTTTGGGGACGCGCTTCGAGAATCTGCGGATTGGTGGACACGAAGTTACGGTGACGCGGAATCTTGAGATCCTCGGGCCCAAACCTGCGGGCGACAAATCGTATCTTGAAGACTCTGGCGTGCAAGCCCGGATCTCGCAGCAAAACGACAAGATCGCTACTGCGACTGGCCTTCCCGCGTGGCTTGCGGCGGCGTACCCGAAGGGCCGTCCAGCGCTGAACGCGAAAGGCGAGCTGGAGTGTTCTTTGGTCGATGGCGTGGCGTCATCTCCTGGAGTCTCGTTCGGCGGAACCTCGTTCGGACACGTCATCGATGTGCCGCATTTCGGGAAGATATTTTTGGCTGAGTTGCGGGTGGAACGGAAGCCGGGCAATCCCGGCAAGGGAACTTACGATACCTATGAATTTCACCTGACCATGATTCGGCTTGAGATGGGATGCCTGGCTCAGGGAACCACGGCCGTTGCGGCGCTAGACACAAACGGCAAAGGCCAGCCGCCGCCAACCCCTGGTCCCTAAGAGCGCCGCAGCCGCGCTTTTCAAATACAATCGAGCGCTAGCGAACAAGACATGCTTCGCGCGCGCAAAAATCGAAAGCCCATCGTAACGCAGGCTTCGAAAACTGTTGCCTTGAGTCTCGCTCTCGCCTGCCTGTGGGCGTGCACCGCCCGGCGCGATCCGCAGGGCGTCTACGACCAGGCGCAGAAGACGTTTCAGCACGGTGATCTGGAACGTGCCGAGAAGGAAGCCAGGAAAGGCTACGGCGATTTCCATGCGATGGGAGTTGAGTGGGCCTGGAAGTTCAGAGTGTTAGAGTCGAACGCCCTGGTGTCTCAGGGCAAAGATGTTGAAGTACTCGCCCTTCTGGCGTCCGAGCCAACGCCGCCTTCCTCTGGCGAGGTTGCAGTGCAGGAGCGAAGGCTGGAAGGGATTGCCTACGCGTCCTTGGGCAACGCCACGGAGGCGCAGAAGCAGCTGGCGGAGGCCGAGCGGCTCTGTGCTACCTCGGAGGTCCCAGCGTGTTCCAGCGTGGTGTCCCTGCGAGGCTGGATGGAGATGCAGCTTGGTGATTTCCCGCAGGCGCAAAGCCACTTCGAGCAAGCGCTTGCCTCGGCTCGGACGAGCCGCAACCAGTTCAGCGAAGCCATCGCCTTGCTCAACCTCACATGGGCGGCAAACGAACAGGCGCACTTTGACCAGGCACTTGATTGGGCTAATTCCGCACGCCGCGTCGCGATGGACCAGGATTTCGCTGGCATCGCCAGCAAGGCGCTTGGCAACATGGGTTGGGCCTACTACAAGCTTGGGGACCCCGAGAAAGCTGAGGGAATGTTCAATGAGGCCAGGAAGCAGGCGGAAACACTTGGAGACACAACCGCCCAGGTAACGTGGCTCCAAGCTCTCGGTTACATTTACTTGGATGCCCACAAGTTCGATGCTGCTGAACGATCCTACCGGCAGGCTTTGAATCTGGCACAGCATACCAACCCGGATGATCTCATCAGTTCACTCATCGCACTGGCTTTTGTTTCTGAGCAGACCAACAAGCTTGACGATGCCAAGCGGTATGCGGACGAGGCGCTGGCTAAGGCGCGAGAGGATAACAACGGACGGGACGCTGTGTATCCGCAACTGGTGCAGGGACGGGTTGCGGCGCGGCTGCATGATACTGCGGCGGCGGAGAGCGCGTTTCGCGAAGTTGCGCAGGCGAAGGATACTCCGGTTTTCTTGAAGTGGGAGGCGGAGCGGTCTTTGGCCCGGCTTTATGAAGACGAAAAACAGGTTGAATCCGCGAACCGAGAGTATCGTGTTTCTCTTAGCACTTTCGAAACGGCGCGTTCCGAATTGCAGCATGAGGATTCCCGGCTGCCGTTTCTGACCAACGCTTCGCGCATTTATGACGACTACATTCACTTTTTGGTTGCGGAGGGCAAGGCCGATGAAGCCTTGCAAGTTGCCGAATACAGCCGCGGGCGCACCCTCACCGAAGGTTTGGGTCTGTTGCAGAAGGGAACCTCGTTCAAACTCGAGCCGTTGAAAGCGCAGCAAATTGCCGGCCGCGCCGGGGGCACGGTTCTTTTCTACTGGCTGGGCGAGGAGCAGTCTTACCTATGGGCGATCACGCCGCAGAGAGTCAAGTTATTTCCGCTTCCTCCGGCGGCGGAGATCAAGGCGAGATTGGAGCGTTACCGAAAGGCGATTATCGAGCAACGCCAGTCGTTACAAACCGCCAGCGACGACGGGGCTGCGCTCTATCGGATCCTGGTTGAACCGGCGAGAGAGCTTCTGCCACGGCGCTTGGCGTCGACGGACGAAGCAAAGAAAAATGCGGCAGCGTCGGGTAAAGTTTTCATTGTCCCCGATGGCAGCCTGAATAGCTTGAATTTCGAGACACTGATCGTTTCTCCGCTCCAGCCCGAATCTCACTCTGAACCCCAGCCCGAGTCCCAGCCGCACTACTGGATCGAAGACGTCACGCTCTCAAGCGCCAGTTCGCTGCACATGCTGCAGGCTTTCCACGCCGCGCACAGCAAGGGCGCGGGCAACCTGCTTCTTTTTGGGGATGCGATTGCGCCAAACGAAGATTTTCCTCGGTTGCCGGAGGCTGCGATCGAAATGGAAAGGATCGGAAAACATTTTTCTACCGGCCAGGAACAGGTGTTCACACGTGAGCAGGCGAATCCTCCGGCGTATGTGGCGAGCAAGCCGGAGCGTTTCTCGTACATCCATTTTGTCGCGCACGGAACGGCGAGCAGCCTGAGTCCTCTCGACTCCGCGATTGTGTTGTCGAGGGCGGATGCCTCGAAAGCTGATGTGCCCAGGGCTGGCGCCGAAGAGGACTCGTTCAAGCTGTACGCCCGCGATATTATTCATCATCCCTTGCGGGCTGAGCTGGTCACGGTTTCCACGTGCCGCAGCGCCGGAGAGCGCGCGTATTCGGGGGAAGGACTCGTCGGGCTTTCGTGGGCGTTCGTCCGCGCGGGGGCTCACAATGTGATCGGAGCGTTGTGGGACGTGAGCGACGCTTCCACTCCTCAACTCATGGACGAACTCTATGGCGAGTTGAAAAAGGGAGAGACTCCCGACGCCGCTCTGCGGCATGCCAAGCTCACTCTACTGCGCTCCGGAGCATTTCGGAAGCCGTTTTACTGGGCGCCGTTTCAGTTGTATACGGGGTCCTGAAACCAGCGAATAGGCCAATCTCGTCGCGGCAGCCTCTTCGGGAGGCGCGAGTGTGCATGATTCTGCATACATAGCGCAAACAGAATCAACGCGAAACATTTAAGCAGTTTGTGGTTGACAAGCTTCTGGGGCAGATGTGATAAGGGAACCCCGGATGTTGAAGGGAAGATCTAGGATTCCGCCTGAGAAAATCCAGCTGGCCACCGAGGAGTTTCGCCATGATTCCACGCAATAATTGGTTTTTACGGTTTTCATTGATTGCTGCTTTCGCAGTATCTTCGATCTCCACGAAGGCGGTTTTCGCACAGAGTACGAACCGGCAGATTGGCACACAATTCGAGGTGACAGCGGAACCGCTGGTGCCGCGTCCGCACGGGCAGCCTTGCGTGGTGCCGCTCTTCGCGAATTACCAGTTCGCATTTTTTTCCGAATCGACGCAGACTTTCGAATTCGCGCCGCCGGCCAGCTGCTCGGGTCCGTGGGAGAAGGTGGTGTTCGAGGCGGACTTCAGCGAGAACGGAGGAATCCAGTTCGACCGCACGGCAAGCCTTTATGTGGCGAACGCGAACCTTTATTTCGGGACCACTCCTGAGCCGTTGGCGGTGCTTACCAACACCTGGCACGTGGAGCGGGACATCACCGATTACAGCGCGCTGCTCGCGGGTCCACAGCAGGGCACGATCGTGCTGGCGAACTGCACGACAGATTGCCCGCCGCCCTACAACACTTACTTGAACGGAGTGTTCACGGTCAGCGCCGACCTGGAGTTTTATCCCGCCGAAAGAGGGTGGAACGACAAGAATGACAAGAACGACAGGCGAGACAATCACCACGAACGGACGCCTGATCAAATACTGCCCCTGACGCAATCGAATGGCAGCGGCGGCGTGAACTTGCCGGCTACATTGGGGTCACCAACGGACCAGCTCTCGACGACCTTCACGCTTCCGACTAATACGGAGCGAGCCTACCTGGACGTGATTTCGCAGAGCCAGTCCGACGACGAGCAATGGTATGCGTGTTTTCCGAACGACCTGGCTAATATTAATGAAGTCTACGGATGCGGGAACACGGACTTCCGCGAGAGTGAGATCACGATTGATGGACAGCCAGCGGGGATCGCGCCGATTTCTCCGTGGGTGTTCACGGGATTTCTGCCGGATGAGTGGGTGCCGATTCCCGGGGCCCAAACTCTTGAGTTCGTGCCCTACCGGGTGAACCTTACGCCTTTCGCAAGCCTGTTGAGTGACGGCCAACCGCACACGATCGCATTGAGCGTGTTCAACGATGACAGCTACTTTTCGGCGACGGCATCGCTCCTGCTCTACCTCGACGCGGGATCGACGCAGATCACGGGGAAGGTTACGAAGAACACGCTGACCAGCCCGAATCCGGTGGTGACGGAAAATCTTCAGGGAACTGCGACGGTTACGGGAACGATTAACGTGACCTCCGACCGCAGTTTCACGATTGCCGGGTACGTCAACACATCACATGGAAAAGTGAGCACGTCATTGACGCAGCACCAGAACTTTTCCGGCACGCAGACCATCGATTTCGACACCGTCAACTTCACCGTGCTGGATCAGAACACCGCGGTGGAGACGAGTGTGTCTTCGAAGACCACGGTTTCGAGCGATGAGGGAACGATTGTGACCCAGGACGACTTCAGCTTCCCGATCAATCTTGATTTCATCTACCCGGTAAACAGTTCTCCGTTTGGCTATAACGTGGCGACTACGCAGAAATACAAACTTAGCAAAAAAGTTTCGGTGGATGGGTATGTGATTGATTCCAGTGCGGTGACGAACGCGGTGATCGCCACGGATGTGAGTCCGGCGTCGAGTTCGCAAACCTATACGTTTTCTGATTTGGCAGGAGCCTCCTACAGCTGCCACATCACGACTGCGAATAACATCCTGAAGTCGGTGGGCCGAGGGTGCAAGCAGGATGGAGATTAGCAGGCTCTTCGGCGGAGAGTATTCAGGCACCTGTAGGCGACATATCGAATGGCGCGGCGGCGGCCGTTCCGTGGCGTTTTGTCAAACCCTGCAACCACTTCAAGAACGCGGGTCCTTTCCAGTAGACTGGCTATCCGATGAAGGATAGCCATTTGCACAAATTCAGATCGTGTTTCCGCCGCGGTGTCGTCGCGCTCTTTCTTCTTTTCCTCGCAATGTCAGCGATTGCCCAATCAGTTCCTGCGGAACTGGTGAATGGGCTCAAATGGCGCCTGATCGGGCCATTCCGTGGCGGCCGGGCAGTTGCCGTGACCGGTGTGCCGGGCGACTCTACCACCTTTTATTTTGGCGCGGTCAATGGTGGCATTTGGAAAACCACCGATGCCGGAACGGTCTGGACCCCGATCTTTGACGGCCAGCCAGTGGGTTCCATCGGCGCGATCGCCGTGGCGCCGTCCGATCCCAGGACCATCTACGCCGGTACCGGTGAGTCCGACATTCGTTCCAATCTGTCTTCGGGCGACGGCGCCTATAAATCTTCCGATGGCGGTGCAACCTGGACGCACATCGGCTTGGAAGACACGCGCCAGATCAGTCGCATCGTGGTGGATCCGCAGAATGCGAATGTCGTTTATGTCGGAGCGCTCGGTCATGCTTATGGCCCAAATGCAGAACGCGGCGTCTACAAATCCGTCGACGGAGGAGCGCATTGGACGAAGGTGCTCGATGAAGGACCTGACATCGGTGTTTCCGATCTGGCGATCTGTTCCGGCAATCCGCAGATTCTGTTTGCCGGCACGTGGCATGTGCATCGCCCACCCTGGAGCACTTATGCTCCGATCGATGGACCAGGCGGCGGGCTCTTCCGCTCTCAGGACGCCGGCAAGACGTGGTCGCGCCTCAACGTTAATGGCAGCGGATTACCCGAAGGCGATTGGGGACGCGTTGGTGTTGACGTTGCGCCGGACGGCAAGCGCGTCTATGTCGCTCATCCAAGCGAAGAAGGGCGGCCTGTATCGTTCTGATGACGGAGGAAACACGTGGGTTCTGGAGAACGCCAGACCCGCGACTCACCAGCCGCGCATGGTATTTCAATGGCATCACCATCGACCCGCACAATCCCGACGTGATCTACATGCCAAATGTCGCGCTTTACCGATCCGAAGACGGCGGGAAGACAATTTCGATAGTGCGCGGCGCCCCGGGCGGAGACGATTACCATCAGATCTGGATCGATCCCAGGAATTCTGCCAGCATGGTTCTCGGGACGGATCAGGGAACCACGGTCAGCCTCGACCGTGGCCAAACCTGGAGTACCTGGTACAACCAGCCCACGGCACAGCTCTATCACGTGATTACCGACAATCAGTTTCCTTATGTCGTGTACGGAGCGCAACAAGACAGCGGAAGCGCGGCGGTTCTAAGCCGCACCGACCATGGGCAAATCACGCCGCGCGACTGGTTTCCTGCGGGCGCAAGCGAAAGCGGATACATGGCGCCCGATCCCAAGGATCCGAATATCATCTATCTGAGTGGAACCTACGGCAGCGTTGACCGCTACAACAGCGAACCGGGTTCAGCCAGGACATTACTCCGTGGCCGGTGCAGACCTTTGGTTCGGAGATCAATCAACGTAAATATCAGGGATCCTTGGACTCCGGTGCTGCTCTTCTCCCCCGCTGACTCGACCACGCTTTATTTCGGGACGCAATATGTGATGAAGACCGTAGATGGCGGACTGCACTGGGAGACCATCAGTCCGCGATCTCACGGGAGCGGCGCAACAGCCGGGAGATAAAAAGCCCAAGGACCACCGACCGTCGAAAATGCGAAACAGCGCGGGTATGGCGTAGTGTTCACGATCGCGCCGTCCGCTCTGAACCGCGATCTGATCTGGGCGGGAAGCGACACGGGATTAATTCACCTCACACGCGACGGCGGGAAAAACTGGAAAGACGTTACTCCGAAGGGCCTCAGCAGCCTGGAGCAAGATCTCGTTCATCGAAGCTTCGCACTTTGATCCGCTGTCGCCTATGCGGCGGTGGATCGCAGCCGGCTCGATGACCGGACTCCCTATCTCTATCGAACGCGCGACTATGGCGCTACCTGGCAACTGATTACGAACGGCATCGCGGCAGGCTCTTTCCTGCGCGGCGTTCGGAAGATGCGGTGCCGAGAATAAGGGTTTGCTTTTCGCCGGAACCGAATTCGGCGTTTACGTATCTTTCGATGATGGCGACCACTGGCAATCCTTGCAACTCAATCTGCCCGTCACTTCTGTTCGCGATCTATGCATTCATGGCGAGGATCTCGTAGTTGCTACGCACGGCCGCTCTTTCTGGATTCTCGACAACATCACCCCTCTGCGCCAGGCGTCCGAGGCCGCGAAAGGCGAAGGCATTCTGGCTCTATCATCCTGCTCCAGCGATTTCGCATTGATAACGATTCGTTCCCGGGCACGCCGATTCCACCCGAGGAACCGACCGCCGAGAATCCTCTCTCTGGCGGAGTAGTGTGATTATCTCCTCAAGTCTGCGGCCAGCAGCGTCACGCTGGAGATTCTCGATGCACAGAAGAAACTCGTCAGCAAGTTCTCATCGGAAGACAAGCACCCGGAGAAGCGTCCGCCACTTCCGATCGCGGAGCGTTGGTTTCCCAAGCCGGAGCGCCTGCAAACAAATCCCGGACTGCATCGCTTTCGCTGGAATCTTACCTGGGGCAGTTCCGGAGGACCCGCGCGGGATGAGGACTCCGAATACCGCAGTCCCACCGGTCCAGAAGTAGTGCCAGGAATCTACCAAATCCGCCTGACAGTTGATGGACAGACGCAGAGCCAGTCTTTGAAAGTCATCATGGATCCGCGATCGGGCGCAACTCCCGAGGTGCTTCAACAGCAACTGCAAATCGATCAACAAGTATACGCGGAAAGCCTCGAAGCCCGGCGTGCTCTCGCCGAGATCGGTTCCGTGCAGAAACAACTGGCTGACGTTGAACAGAAACTCGGAGAACAAAATCCAGCTCTCAAGTCGGCCCTGGCAGGCGCGCAATCAGAAATTGCAAACGTTCTAACCGATAAGCAGGCCTCTCAACAGCAGCCTGGCGGATTGCAAGAAGGATATAGCGGGCTGGCCTCAGCCCTGCGTGTTATCGAAGGCGGCGATCGTGTTGTGCCTTCCCAGGCGATTGCTCTTTACAACGAGTCCAGCCAGCGCGCCAAACAAGGTATCGCGAAGTGGACCAAAATTAAGCAACTGAAGTTGCCCGAGCTAAATCAGAAATTGAGGGAAGGAAAGTTCGATCCGATCGCGATTTCGGAAATCGAACTGGAAGTGCAATTTCTTATGTCGCGCTAAACCGCAAGTCGCTGTCTGAACGTATCGAGCTAAGTATTAATTTATTAGTTGACACCGAGGACCTTGCTGTCTTATATAGGTGGAACTATTAATTACTTAATTGTTAGGCGAGGAGAAAGCGTTGGCCAGGAAAAAGTCACCGAATCTAACGGAAGGCGAGTTGCGGCTCATGGATGTGCTGTGGAAGAAGCGGCAGGCGACGGTGGGTGATGTAGTGGCGTCGCTGCCGGAGAATCCGCCTCTCGCGTACAGCACCGTGCTGACCACAATGCGCATTCTCGAGGCCAAGGGCTACTTGCGGCACACGAAAAAAGGGCGCGCCTTCGTCTACGAACCCCTGATCGCACAGGAGGAAGCCAGCACGAAGGCGCTTCGTCACCTGGTAAGCCGTTTCTTTGGCGGTTCGCGCGAGTTGCTGGTTCTTAATCTTTTGAAAGAAGAAGCTATCGGCCGAGCCGAATTGCGACGCATCAAAAAAATGATCGCAGACAACGAGTAAACGGGTAGCAAGAGGAGTGAAGATGACGCACCTGGATTTTGCAATGACAACTCTTCTGAACGGAATCTGGCAGGGCGGCATTCTAGCCGTGGCGATGTGGCTCCTGATGAAACTGCTGCCGCGATTGAACCCAACAACACGCTTCACAGTTCTATGGTTCACCTTGCTCGCCGTCGTGGCCATCCCCATTCGAACCGTGATGCCCGGACTCTCCTTTTCGGGACCGAGTGCAGAGTCGGTTGCGAGTGCAGCGAGGAATACGCCTGCGACAACAACTTTCCGACCGACTGAAACCGGAACACTTAGAGCGGAAGCAGCGTCCGCCGATGCGCCCCGTGAATCGATTCGTCAATCAAGGACCCAGTTTGAACGTGGTCCCGAATGGGCACAGCAGGTGCGGCGTGTGGCTTCGGTGATCTCGTCGACTGCGATGGGAGCTGTTGAGCTCTCAGCGATTCACATTCGTTCGGGGAGGGTTGTACGCGCGTTCGGAATTGCATGGGCGATCCTGTCGTTAGCAATGCTGACCCGTCTCGGACTTGGATACCGGGAGTTGCGACGTTTGAAATCGGGGGCCATGGCGGCTCCCGAGGAAATGCAGCTGTGGTTGATGGGCATGTGTGCAAGGAATCGCGTCCACAGGCACGTGCGTCTATTCGTTTCGAACCACATTCCTGCGCCGATATCGCTGGGATTCCTCAAACCGGTGGTCCTGATTCCTCAAGAATTGCTCGAGGTTCTTTCTGATTCAGAGCTCGAACACATCGTACTGCACGAACTTTCCCACTTGAAGCGGCGGGACGATTGGACCAACCTCGCCCAGAAATTCATAGAAGCGGTACTGCCGATTCAGCCGGCGATTTACTGGATCGGCCGTCGGATGTCGATCGAGCGCGAGATGGCATGCGACGACTGGGTAATCGCAGCGACGGGTACAGCGAGGCGGTATGCAAGTTCACTCGTAAAAGTGGCGGAGGTCTCGCGATGGCAAGATGCGGGCATCCTCGCAGCAGGCGCGGGGGGCAACCGGTCGCAGCTTTTGCGACGTGTCCACCACGCGCTGGACCGAAACCGCATCTCAACGCCGAAGCTTGCCATTGGTCCCCTCGGAGTGACCCTGTTTGCAATTGTCGCGTTGCTTTATGTAAGCGCGCGCACGCCACAAATGATCGTGTTGGCCCAGACTCCGGCAGACGAAAATGGCCGGCAGACCGACACCGCACAGCTGCTGCCGCCGTCTTTGCTGCAACCGCTCGTGCCGGCTCCGCTGATTACTCCCCTAGCAGCGCAACCACCGCAGGCGACGCTGCAGCAACAAAGCGGCGAGACCCACACTGAAATCCTCACCCGGAACGGGTGGAATTCACTCACGTTGAAAATTGACGGGAAAATCGAATTCACAGATGACGATCGCGATGTCAAGACACTTTCGCCGAACGGGCGCTTCCAGCTAGACGAGGGGCGCTGGTTTTCTTCGCGCTCCTATGACGTGAAAGCCGATTCCGCGGGAAACCTTACAAAGACATACTCGGTGGGCTGGACCACGAAACCGCTGGACGATGAAGCGCGGTCATGGCTGGGACGCATACTTCCGCAGGTCATCCGGGACACCGGGATTGGAGCGGAGGCGCGGGTCGCGAGGATACTCCGGCAAGGAGGTCCGCAAGCGGTGCTAACCGAGATTGGATTGATCCACGGCGATGGATCGAGGCGCGCTTACCTGGAGCTGCTTTTCTCGCAAGCGACATTGAACACGGCACAGCTCAGGGATGCGGCGAAACTGATTCGAGAAATCTCGTCGGATGGCGATAAAGCGCACGTCATCATGGTCGTGGATGAGAAATATTTTACCAGCGAACTGCGCACGTACATTTTTGAGGCGACGGAAAGCATCAGTTCAGACGGCGACAAACGAAGAGCGCTTTCTGATTTCGTAAGCAAGGATGGGGGTAGCGGCGACACGCTTGTGAGCGTGGCGAAGGCCGCGAGGCATATTTCTTCGGACGGCGACAAGGCGGAAGTTCTGATTGAGGTTGCGGAATCGTATCGCGCCACGGACGAACTCCGCGCGGCATATTTTCAAGCCGTGAATTCGATTTCGTCGGACGGGGACCACGCACGAGTTCTCTCGAAACTGCTGGCCAAACATGGCGACGATAGCGACACGTTGACTCGCCTGTTGCGTTCAGCCGAGAAAATCTCTTCGGACGGCGACAAGGCTCGAGTGCTGGAGGAAGCAGCGTCACAATACCGTGATGAGGAGCCCATACGAAAGGCCTTCTTCGATGCAGTCAATTCGATCTCGAGTGATGGTGATCATCAGCAGGTGCTGGTGACGCTTGTCCACCGACAGGGAATTGGGACAGCAACGCTCAGTGGAATCGCAAATTCCGCGCAGCGAATTTCGTCGGACGGAGATAAAGCTCGTGTTCTTGTGGAACTCGCTGGCAAGGATATCGAACCAGTTCGCGATGCTTTCTTTGCCGCCGCCGACAGTATCCATTCGGATGGGGATCACGGCCGGGTTCTGCTGGCGCTGCTGGGCCGGCCAGGAACTTCGAGCGTGATGGCTATCGGAGCGATCCAATCGGCAACCGGCATTTCCTCGGATGGGGATAAGGGGCGCGTCTTTATGGATGCCGCGGACCGATACTCCAAAGACCCAAACGTCAATGCCGCCCTGCGCAAGGCTGTCGAAAGCCTGCATTCGGACGGGCAGTATCGAGCAGTGATGTCTGAGATCACGCGGCGCACTGGAAGTATTTAGACCGGACTAAGCGAAAGACATCAGTGCGGCCCGCGCCATCAGGATCGGACACATCTGCACGATCGGTCTTGGACCCTTCTCTACTGATCAGCCCCCCGCGTTATTGCGACCCCCGTTACTCACGTAACCGTTCGTATTCCAGGGAAATATGCCAGAATTTTAATCCCGGATTCTTCGATACGGAAGCAGAAGGGGCGAGGCTAGAGCAGAAACTTTCGTTCGCGATCGAACAGCCGCCCGCTACTAAACTCGGGGAGGGAAGGTTCACATGACCCGGAGAAGTTTGCTGATCGCACTGATGAGCGCAACCGGCGCCGTAGCGGTCACTGACGTCGCGCCAAAGCGACGAGATAAATTTGCCCAGGCAAATGAGAATGTTAAAGAACTGCTGCTACTGCTGGACACCGATAAGAGTGGCCGGATATCGAAGCAGGAATGGATGAACTTCATGGAAGCACAGTTCAACAAACTGGATAAGGACGGGAACGGAGAACTCGATCCGCGAGAATTGCTGCAATCGAGGCTTTCGTTCGGGTGGGGCAGTTCTGCGAGCGCCGCCAGGTAATATATTCCACCTGACCCACGACACGCGCCGTTCTTCGCCCGGGCGATTCTGGTTGAAGCTCGAAAACTCCGGTGCCTCAAGTGGAACGGAAGTAAAGGCATTTGCTGGTCCTTGCGCCCCTTCCCGAGATTGTCTATTCTGTTCTCGGCCTTGCGGGAGGCCGTCGGTCCGCGTAAAGGGCTCAGCCCACTCATTGGTAGTTTCAGTTCAACCTGACTTCCAGCCCGAAAACCGCGCGGACAGCGGGCGATCATGGAAGGAAGGTGCTATGAGCGACGCTCCCGATCGTCTTCTCTACTCCGCAGGCAAACTTCCCGCACGCGCAAACCTAGAACACCTTAAAAACGAAGCTAAACAACGCCTCAAGACGATGCGTTCGCAGGCTTCTGAAACGCGGCTTTCCGATGCGCAACTCCTGGTGGCCCGCAGCTACGGTTTTCCCAGCTGGCGCAAGCTCAAGAGTCACGTCGACGCGCTGAACGACTTTGGCCAACAACTCATCCAAGCGGTGCACGCCAACGACCTGGGAACGATTCGAAAAGTTTTGGATCATCATCCAGAGCTGGTGAATGCGGGAGCAGACCTGCCGCGGATCGAGCGGCCGAGCGACACGGTTGCCATGCGGTTGATCCACCTGGCAATCGCGGGAGGGAAGATCGACGTGCTGCGACTTCTGATCGAACGCGGCGCGGACCTCAATGCGCGCAATGCTGATGGACGATTGCCATTACACGACTGCTTCGAGCTGAATCACGACGATTTCGCGAAAATCCTGCTGGATGCCGGGGCAACACCCGACGCGTGCACGGCGGCGGCCTATGGGATGCACGACCAGCTCGAACGAATTCTGGAGCGTGATCCGGCGAATGCGAACGACTTGACGACCGGCAATTCCCCGCTGAGCTGGGCGGCGTTTGGCCATCAACCAAAGTCGGCGACAATTCTTTTTCAGCATGGCGCCGTGGCCGATCGCCCGCCCTACGATGCTTGCGCGTGGGGGCCGGCGGCGATGGTCAATTCGACCGATGTCGCACGTGTCCTGCTGGAACATGGAGCGAATCCGAACTGGCAGGACGAGGAGGGTAACACCCCGATTCATCGGGTCATACAGAGCCGCATTGTTCTTGACCCGGCGAAGTTCATCCAGCTTCTGATCGATTTCGGCGCGGACGTAAGCCTTCGAAATCGTCAAGGACGGACGTCCCTCGATGAAGCTGAGGCTCTTCTTCAGGCAGGAAAGATCGCGGAAACTTACTTCCCGGTTCGCCCGATAGGTCCGAAGAAACTCGAGCAAACCATACAGCTGCTTCGCTCCCGGCTCGCATCAGCATACTGAACGCCTTGGAGCGATTGCCTAGGCAAACAGCGAGGATCAAAAAGGACTCTCTCAGCCATTACAACTTCGCGTACTCCGCTTTGGCTTTCTTCAGGATCGGGATGTCAGGGTCAGCGTCTTTCCAGAGAGTGAAGAAGTGCTGGTACGCGGTCTTCGCCTTGGTAGTGTCACCTGCAAGGGCGTATGCGCGGGCCAAGCCGAGATGGGCAAGCGCCCCCAGAGGAAAATTAACGGTCACGCCACGATGATCCTCGAACTTCAGAAACTCTTTGGTTGCCGCGGCGCCGTTATGCGCCATCAATTGCGCCTGCCCACGAATGTAGACCGGAAACAGGGTCCCTATCTGCAATTGTGATGGCGTTCCCAATTCGTAGGGACTGGCACGTTCCAATAACGAAAGGGCCCGATCGGAATTCGTACCGTTCAGTTCCTGTGCTGCGTTAATCGTAGGCAGCCAGTAGCCCTTCAGCAGCGTATCCGATGGATAGTCCCTTTCCAGTTCTTTCACAATGTGTTTCGCCCAGGCGATTTCACCGATTCGTGCCAGCGTCAGAGCAGCAAATACTTTCACGCCCGTCGCGCCAGGAGAGAGCGTCAATGCTTTCACAGCATCTTGCTTCGCGACCGCTTTGTTGCCAAATTCTGCCTCCCGCATAGCGGCATTCACCTGCCACATGGCAGCATTCTCTATCGAGCTATTGCGGACTGCCGCATCCACCGCACGCCGGGAGAAATCTCGTGCCTTCGCAAGCCTTCCGTAGTATGCCTCGGTGTCGGATTGGAACGAGAGCAACACGTCTTCGATCTGGGGCTTACGTGCGGCCCAATCCACTTGTCGCTCCATTCCCGCCGCATCGCCGGTAAGGAAGGCTAGCTCGTACTCTGGCAAATGCAGGAAATCAGTCTCCAGCGTGCGAGCTCGTGCTTGCTCGATCGCCTTCTTTGCGTCATCCAGCCGGTTGAGTGCGAGGTAACATTGTGCGAGGTTGGAGTAGGCCACAGTCATGTCCGGGTCGAGACGCAAGGCCTCGATGGTGTATGTTGTTGCTCTCTCGTACTGTCCCAGACTGACGTCAATCACGGCCAAGTCGGCGGGTGGGGTCAAATCCTGCGGATAGCTTTTGGCCCACATTTCAAAAATCTGGCTGACCTGCTCAAGGTCTCCACCGAGCCAGTAATACAGGGCGGAGATTTTGTACCGCTCTCTTTCGCTGACCCAAGCGCTCAGCGCATAGGCCTTCTTAATATTTTCGTTGTGCAGCTTTTCTTGCCCCATGTTGCCGTATGCATTACCCAAATAGAGGTAGGCCACGGCAAAATTGGGATCAAGTTCGATCGCGTGCTTAAAGAACGGAATCGCCTCGACTTGCCCGTTTGTCTGGCTGATCCGAGCGCCCACACTGAAAGCTTTCAGGGCCTCCAGCGATGAGGTCGTGGCCTCAAGGGGTACATCGAACTTTTGAATCGACGCCAGCGACTCCCCGAGTTTGCCACGCAGACTGCTCGCTGCATTGCCCAAAACCTTCAAAACGTCCTGCTTCGTCCCGGCCTCCTCCTGTTCCTGGGCAAGCGTATCCCCGCTGGTGCAACCGACTGCGCTAATTGCAATTACGTATTCGTCTCCCAAATTGGAAATAGAACCAGACACGATGGCCTTGCTACCGGTGCGCACGCAGAGTTGTCTCGCAACATCTGCGCTTACTCGGTCGCCAGGCTTGCGACCCATGAGTCCCAGCGTTTCACCCGCCTTCCGTTCCGAAAGGATGTTGAGAAAAGGAGATTGTCCGAGTTGCACGGCCAACGCCTGCTTCAGCGTATCGTCGAAGACGGGATCGCCGGTGGTATTGGTGAAATCCGCCAGCACGACGGTGTCCTTATCGGTAAGCTTCGAATTCGGGCGATGGAAGAGGAAACGGCTTGTTCCCACCAGCGTCGCGACCAGGATAAGAGCCGCCAACCCCGTGGCCAAGGATTCCTTATGCCGGCGCAGGAATCTCCCGCCGCGATATGCGATCGTGGATTTGCGGGCCAGTACCGGCATCCCGGCCAGATGGCGCTCGATGTCCTGCGAGAATTCCTCCACCGAAAAGTAGCGGCGCTCGGGTTCCTTGCGGATCGCCTTCATCACGATCGTGTCCAGATCGCCGCGCAGCCGCCGCCGCAGTTCATCAGGCCGCAAGCCACGCTGAGTGCTCACAGATTCCGGAGTGACGACTGCGGCCGCATCGTCATCAGCAGATGTCTTTTCTTCTGTCCGGCTAACGACGACGCTCGGCTTTTCCGGCTCGGTTTCGCAAACCAGTCGTTCCATTTCCAGAAAAGACTGGCCCGCTGCTCGATACGGCCGGTGGCCGGTCAGTAATTCAAACAGCAATATTCCGAGCGAATAAACGTCGGCTGCGGTGGTGATGGCACCCCCGCGAATCTGCTCTGGGCTCGCATATTCCGGCGTCATGGGACGCCATCCCGTTCGCGTCGCCAGTGGAACTTGCGTGAGCCCGGGATTCAGCAGCTTGGCAATGCCAAAGTCCAGCAGTCGCGGCACACCGCCTTTGGCGATCAGGATGTTTCCCGGCTTCAGATCGCGATGAATCACCAGATTGTCATGCGCGTACTGCACCGCCGAACAGACCTGGCGAAACAGCCGCAGCCGGTCGTCGATGGAAAGCGTGTGAAGATCGCAATACTGATCGATGGGCAGACCCTCCACATACTCCATCACCAGATACGGCAGGCCATCCTCCGTGCTCCCGCCGTCGAGGAGTTTCACAATGTTGGAATGGTCCAATGCGGCGAGGGTCTGACGCTCGTTGCGAAAACGGTGGAGAATCTGTTCGGTGTCGATTCCGGGCTTGACCATTTTGATCGCGACTTGCTTGCGATAGCTCTGGTCGTCGCGCTCGCCCAAATACACCACCGCCATACCGCCCCGCCCAATCTCGCGGACGATGCGGTAAGCCCCAATCTTTTTCCCCGCGCTCGCGCGCGTCTGCTCCGACAACAAATGAGCGGCGGGACAATCTTCAAGGAAAGTGGGGGCGCCGTCGAAGCTCGACAGCAGCGATTCAATTTCCGTGCGCAAGCCGTCATCGCCAGCGCAGGCTTCACGCAGAAAATTGCTTCTCTCCCCAGGCTCCCGCTCCAGTGCGAGCGCGAACAGCTCTTTTACTCGGTCCCACTTTTCAGGCATCTTGCTGCTCGCCCCTCGGGCTCATTCAGAAGAGTCTCGACCACAGCAGAGGAATCAGGGGAGGTAGATCGAGCCGTCGCGATCACACGAAGTCATGAAACTTGAAAGCCAATAAACAGGAGGAATTTGCAACTTACCCAAAGATCGCGCGTGTCTAGGGCCAAGAGTATATATCAAGTTCAATGCAAAAACGAACGCGGGATTGCGCCCTAGTTCTAGCGTACCAGGAGCGTACGGGAAATCCCCCCCGCGCCCACAAACGACTTAGCGTCGCCAGAGTCTGACGTTCTAGTTACTTTGGAGATAAGAAAGTTCTGATGAGCTGTTTGCAGCATGTGGTGCTGCCGATCTATTCCTCCAGTGGGTTTGTGTCCTTCGGCAGATCTATTCGTCTCGTGATTCCTCAAGAGAGCTGGAGAGACTACTGGCCACACTCTAGGACCAGAGGAAGTCGTTGCGAACGCCAATGATGAGCACAAGGCCGAAGGGAGGAGACATCTTCATCGTCGGAATAGGGGGACCCTCTGGCAGTGGCAAATCGACCGTGGCCAGGCGCGTGGCGTCCCGTCTCGGCGGACACGTTATCTCATTGGAAAGCTACGCCGTGGAGATGAATCATCTTCCACTGGAGAAACGAGCGAAGCTGGACTATGATGCGCCGGCTGCAACCGATGTGGATCTGCTCGAGAGGGATATCCGTTCGTACGCAGCGGGGCATGCCATCGAGGCTCCTATCTACGATTTTGCGCTGCATCTGCGCGTCACCGGCCAGCGCGAACGCATTCCCGCCAATGCGCTCTTGATCGTGGAAGGGATACTGGCGCTTCATTTTGAAGAACTGCGCTCTTACTTTGACTTGTCCATTTATCTGGATGCTCCCGACGCGGTCTGCTTCCATCGTCGGAAGGTGAGAGACATCACAGAGCGCCAGCGGTCCTCGGACTTTATCTTGTGGCAATACGAGAATACGGTGTTACCTGCTGCGCGGAAGTACTTGCTGCCTAGCAAGCGCTATGCGGATCTCGTGCTCGACAGCACTGCAAATCTCTCAACGGTGGAGAACAACCTCTACGACGCCATCGTGGAAAAGCGCGTTCTAGCGGCATCGCGATGAGTGCACGCCGGACGTAGATACAAGCAACCGATTGAACCTTCAAGCGTTATCACGGCAAGACCGGAAACGACAGCGTCATGCAAGTGCTTTGTCGATCATCGCTTCCCAGATGCCTTTGGATTTGAGAACCAGTTCAACGGCCTCGCGGACCGCGCCATGCCCCGCGAGGGCTTTTGTTGTATAGTGCGCGGCGTGTTTTACCTCGGGGACGGCATTGCCTACCGCGACCGCTAGGCCAGCGCGACGCATTAAGGGAATATCCGGAAGATCATCGCCGATGTAGGCGACAGCGGAATCGGAGATGCCGGCTTTGTGAAGAATTTCTTCGTAGGCAGGCATTTTCACCGGCTGCTTCATGTAGATAAACTCCATCCTCATTTCGTTGGCGCGGCGGAGAAGTGCAGCACTTTCGCGACCCGTAATACAGCCAGTCCGCAGGCCCGCAGTCCGGGCGAGAGTTAAGCCTTGACCGTCGTGCGCGTCGAAAGTTTTAATTTCGAGTGCGGTGCCGTCGATTTGCGAGAGCAGAGTGACGCCACCGTCCGTCATTGTGCCGTCCACGTCCATGAGCAGCAATTGGATTTGCGCGGCGCGCTTCCTAAGAATAGGAGCGATTTTCATAAAATGAGCCAACGAAGCCTCCAGCCAGCACTCGTCTCTTACGTGGATTCCGCACAGACGCTCAGGGAAAGTTCGTCACCTTCGGCGTCACTCGAGGATGCATCGCGGTCGCCTCGCCCGTGTCGTCGATCACATGGTTGATCGCACCGTGATCGCCCAGGGCTACGGTGATCATGTCGTGGAACCTTATCTCGGCGCTTCTCGGCGTCTCGATGGCCCGGGTCAGCACCACGTCCGGATAAATAAAGACGCTGTACACGCCCAGTCCCCACGCCTCATGACTCGTCACTACATCCGCCACCTTGTACGAGGCCCAGCCATTCACCCCCGGCGCACTCGTATAGCTCGCCTGGTTCGGAGGATCGTAAGGAATCTCGGACTGATAAAAGTACGTCCGCCCGCCGTTGCCATTCCAAAGAACCTGAAATTGCTGGTGATGCTCCACAAACAGACCGTAGATCGTGACATCGTTTCCGTTCACGACCAGCCCGTTCTCGCTGGTATTCAGCTCCCAGCCCACTCCGGCGCCGTGGTCGGCTCTCCAGATCCACGTATGATCCACGAGCGTGTCGTTGCTGTTGATTCTCAAATTCACTTTGGCCCGGCCTACTCCCGCGCCACCCACGCGAAAGAAAACATCGTGCAGCGTGATCGGGTCCTTTGCATGGCGCTCATGGCTCCCCTCAGGCCCCACCTCCAGCAGCACCGGAGACTCGCTCGGTCCCGCATCGAAGAGGAGCCCCGCAATCTCGATCCCGTCCGCGTCAGCCGTTGTCATCGCCGCTGTGCCCTTCACCGGACGTAGCGTCGCAAAACCGATCCCCAGCACTACTGTATGCGGCCGTGCCACGCGTATCGGCGCTGTGAGTTCATAAATGCCCGGCGTCAGAATCAGGTTCTTGCCTCGGGCAAGCTGCGTGTTGATCGTCTCCGCCGTGTCCACATCCGGGCGCGCAATGTAAAACTGTGAAATCGGAATCGTCTCTCCCGCCGTTTCTCCGTCGTGCCACGTGATCCCGATGGTGTCGCTTCGCAGCCCCGGAACCCGCACGCTGAACTCTCCCGCAGCATCCACCTGCAGGAACGGCTTCTCGCGCACCACTGGCGTTTGCGTCACCGTTGTGTACGGCGGCGAAGGCCATGCGCCTTCCGGCGGGTGCACCACGCCGACAAATACCATATTCCAGTTCGAGCCCGTCCAACTTTTCCAATCACAGTTACGTGAAATCCATTGCTGCTGGCTCCCGGAATCGACATTCCCGTCTACCAGCGAATCCGACATCCAGCCGCCGCTTGCCCAGCCGTGATGCTGGTGCAGTACCAAGCCGCCGCGCACATGCATGCGCCGCAGTGACACTGCCTGCGAGACCGCCCACTGCATCGTGCCGCCCGCCGGCTCTATCGAGAGCCCTTCCGCAGCTCTCCAGAAAGTCGTCGTCGCATTGTTCTGCTCATGACTCGCATCCGCATGCACGTTGCCCGCAATCCGCGTCGCATCGGGCGATTCGCCCACGCCCATCACCTCTGTGTAGAAGCCCACGGGCACGTCCACCGAATACCTGCCGGGGAGAAATACCAATGCATTGCGCTGCGGCCCAAACTCATTGTGCCGCTGCGTCGCATACACCGCATCGATCTGTTTCTGGATTGCCTGTGATGGCATCGACGGATCGAAGATCAGTACATTGGGCCCGAACACCGGTTTCGCGCTCTTCGCGGCAAGCGCGGGTAGAGCCGCTGCCAGCAGCCCTGCTGTGAATCCCCACCGTGTTAGAAGCGGAAGCGCACGCCTGCCAGACATAAGCCTCACGACAGCGAGGGTATCACCCTTTGCAGGACCTTTTCGTCGTACTTGCGAGGGCCGAGCATAGCGGTTGCGGGATCGAGCGGATTCCAGAATTAGTTCAAGTTAACCCTATTCGAACTGGAGCATTACAATCTCGGGATTCGAACCCAGCCGCAGCGGCGGTCCCCAGGTTCCTGCACCGCTCGAAGTAAAAACCTGCATCTTGCCGATCCGGCTCAAGCCGTAGACGAACTGCCGGTAAATCCGCCCCGCCATCCAACTCCAGGGGAAGAATTGCCCAAGGTGCGTATGCCCGGAGAGCTGCAGGGAAACACCCGCGGCCTCGGCTATCTCGGGATGGTCAGGCGCATGCGTCAAGAGAATGCTGGCGCGGTCGCGATCCAAGCCGAGGCCATGGAGCACCGACGCGAGTTGCCCGTTCTGTGTTGCGTTCCGGTACGGAACACCGATAATCTGCAAACCGTCCACTTCCACTTTCTCATTGCTGAGCACGCGCACTCCAGCCGCCGCAATCGCATTCAGATATTTGCTGTCGTCTCCAAATTGCTCATGATTCCCCGCGACGAAATACACACCCTGTGGCGCCACCAGTTCGTTCAATGGCTCCGCGGCTCGTCGCGCGTCAATGGCGGTTCCATCATACAAATCCCCAGCAACAAAAATGGCGTCGGGCTCTTCCCGCAAAATCGTCGCAACCAGGCGCCGCAGAAAGCTTCGGTTTCGAACGTGCCCCAAATGCACATCGCTGATCAGCGCCGCGGTTCGCCCGCGCCATGCGGCCGGCAAGTTCGCGAGCCGCACGGTTGTTCGCGTGATCCGCGTCCAGCTTGCGTTGAAAACCCCATAAAGTCCGGTTATCGCTGCCGCACCGAACAGCAATTCCACGGTCCGATGGAAGTTCACGTGCAGCCCCACCAGTCGCGCCGCTCCGAAGATAATCCAGGAGCCAACCGCCGCGAGAAAGAGGAAGCTCACAAGGCCGATCCAAACCGCCGCAGCCCGGTAAAACACGCGCAACGCAGCATTTGTATGGCGAAAGGCGAGTAGCGACGCGGCGACAAAGCTCACCGACAGGAGTCCGAGAGCGAGTTTGATCCAGAACGCGCCGTGGGTTGCGTGGTCGCCGAGCGAAAGAGCCCAAGTCTTATAGAGGAAATAATGGGTCAAAAAAAGAACGGACTGAATCACCACGATAAAACCGATTAAGTCTTTTCGTACGCGCATGATGCATTAGACTCTTCAATCTGCCATTCGGATTCTTGACATAACCTCCAGCAAATTCGCCTGCAGATTACTACGCAGCATGCAATTCATTCTAAATAAACCGGTTACTCCATTTCTGCCGATCATTCTCGCCGATCACGGCGTGTCACTATCCGTCTCGGCATCCCTCATCGCCGATCACTTCCGCTCCGCCTGGCTCAAGGATGTCCGCACTGAATTCGAGCGGCCCGGCATCGGTTGGGCCATGTGGGACTATTCCGGAAGCTTCGGTGCGGTCACGAAAAGAGACGGGCACGCCACGCCGGATGAAGTCACAATCCGGGCTCGGGGTTTGAACTCGCGAACAGAATAATCCTGGAAAAAGACATTGCCGCACTCGTGGAACCTCGTCCTCACGGCTGGTGTCTAAGTCACTGTCTTAGTATCAGCTCTGTCAATGACCCGTAACATTGACCCATAACTTTCTCGACCGCATCTAGTTCGCGAGAATCACTCAGGCGAGTCCGCAACTTTTCACTCCACGGGGGTAAGCGATGCTCGAAGCGCTGCACCTCACCAAGCGGTACGCATCTCTGCCGGCCGCGCAGGACGTGTGTTTCACGCTGCGCCCCGGGCAAGTTCTGGGATGCCTCGGCCCCAACGGTTCCGGAAAAAGCACTACTGTAAAAATGCTCACCGGCCTTCTCGAACCGACGCGCGGCGAGGTTCTGTTCAACGGCCAGAACATCCGCGACAATTTGTCTGCCTACCGAAAACGCCTTGGCTACGTTCCGGAAGAAGCGCATCTCTATCCTTATCTCTCAGGCTGGGAATATCTGGAACTCATCGGAACCCTGCGCGGAATGCCGCGCCCTGAACTCGAAAAGAAGATCGACTCTCTGCTAAATCTGTTCTCGCTGCATCCCCACCGTCATGCCAGCATAGGTTCCTACTCCAAAGGAATGCGCCAGCGCATCCTTCTGATCGCCGCACTCATGGACAATCCGGACATTTTTATTTTCGACGAGCCGCTCTCCGGTCTGGACGTGACTTCTGCGCTGATCTTCAAGAATCTGGTGCAGGCCCTCGGCCAGCAGGGCAAGCTCGTGTTTTATTGCTCGCACGTGCTCGAGGTGGTCGAGAAGGTTTGCTCCGATGTTCTGATCTTGCGCAAGGGAGTCGTGATCGCCCAGGATTCGGTGGCGAACATCGGCCAGATTCTCGGCCAGTCGCTCGAAAATACTTTCCTGCACCTGGTCGATGATGTTGACACCATGCGCGTGGCCCGCGACATTGTGAGTGTGATGAAGGAAGCATGATCACGGCGCCGATTCAACGGATCCGGCGCGTGTGGGCCGACCACCGCCAGCGTCCGTTCTGGCGGATGGTACAACTTTTCGTCGACCGCATCTTCCGGGGAGGCGGCGATTCCGATACCGAAGGCCTCGATCTCGGCGTTGGCCTGGTGCTCACGCTGCTGGCCATGCCCGGCGGATTCGTCTCCATTCTTCTGCTCGACAAATACGGAACCTTCCTGCAATGGCTGCGGGGAGCCACCAACGTGGACCCGCTGGCGATTTCACTCCCCGACGAGTACTTCTTCCTTGTCCTTTCCATGACCGTGACCGGCGCGGTCGCGGTGTGGCGATGGGACGCCATTTTTCCCGATCGTCGCGACTACATGAATCTGGTGCCCCTGCCGATCTCCACGCGCACCATCTTTTTCGCCAACCTGGTCGCGGTGCTTTTCCTGGTAGGGTTGATCGCGGTCGACGTTAATGCGGCGTCGTGCATTCTATTCCCCATGGTCGTGGGAGCGACGCAAACCAAGTTCCTGTTCTTCGTAAAGTTCGCGATGGTGCATGCGGTCGGAGTGCTGCTGGCAAGCGTTTTCGCGTTTTTTGCCGTGTTCTCGGTCATGGGTCTCCTGATGGCGGCGCTGCCTCCCCGGGCCTTCAAGAGATTCTCGGCCTACATTCGCGGCGTAGTAGTGGTTTACCTGGTCACACTTCTCTGCACCAGTTTTGCGGTCCCGGACGCGCTACGGCGCGCGAAGGACACGATACCTACCTGGGCATACCTGATGCCTTCCTGCTGGTTTCTGGGCCAATGCCAATCCTTGCGCGGCCGCGCTGGGCCGGTGCTCCTGGGGTTGTCCAGACTCGCTCTCCCCGGGGTCGCCGCCGTGGTCGGATTTGCCCTCTGTGCTTACGCGATCGGGTATCAGCGCCACTTTATGCGCATTGCGGAGATCGCCGACGCCACGGCGACGCCCCGCAATCCTCGACCCTGGCGGCTGAGAATTCCACTGGACCGCTGGGTGCTGCGCACTCCATTCCAGCGAGGCTGCTTCCATTTTGTGTACAGAACGTTGCTGCGCAGCGAGGCACATCGCCTCGTTCTGACCGCGATCGGCGGACTCAGCCTGGTCCTGGCCTCACAGGCTCTGATGGATGCGTTTGAAAGCGCGAAATCGTGGCGGCAGGCTGCGCTGTCGCCGGACGCCCTCTCGATCCCATTTATTCTTTCCTTCCTGGTAATTGTTGGTCTCCGCCTCGTCTTCGAAATTCCAGTGGAACTGCGCTCCAACTGGATCTTCCAGCTGATGCTGGATCGCGACGGAGAAGAATGCGAACCGCTGGCGAGAAAAGTAATCCTGATCTTCGTGCTGCCCTGGCTCCTGGCGATCGCATTTCCCGTCTACGTTTACCTCGAAGGCTGGCGCGTCGCCGGCCTTCATACTCTGCTGGTAACCGCATGGACCGTGCTGCTCACGAATATTGTCCTGATTCGTTTCCGCAAGCTTCCGTGCACCTGCACGCTCCCGCTCTTCAAACAACATTCCTTCGTCACTCTTCTGTCGGTCTGTTTCGGATTCCTTCTGTATGCGGTTTCAACGCCAGAATTCGAAGCATCGGCTCTGGCCGAGCCGGTGCGCGCGCGAATGCTCAGCCTGATTCCCGTAGCGGCGATCGCGTGGTACATCCCGCACCACCTCGCCAAGAGCACGATCGATATCGAGAGAAAACTGATTTTCGAGGAATCGCCCACGCAGCCGTTTGAGTTGCTGCGCCTCGGGGACTACGGTCGCTAGCGGCTCAGAACGCGCCCAGCCACTTCACCGGAAAGCGCGCAGCGAGAGCGTTGGCCAGTCGCTCGTCGGCAGTGATCAGCTCCGCCTTGTACTGCAATGCCACGGCGACGTAGATACTGTCATACACAGTCCGGTCATGAATTACGGCCAAATCCAAAGCCTTGGGCACGAGGTCAACGGTGGGAATCGTAGGAATGCCAAGGTCGGTGACGAGGGAGTAGCCACGCTCTGCCCGGTTGCGATCGATCTTTTGTTTAGTGACGGCTTTCCAAAGAGCGCTCGCCACCTCCAGCCAAAACAGATCCGGCACGAGGAATGCAATATCCCTCGCGCGGTAGGAGGCCAGGAGTCCCTCCGCCTCCGAGACCAACTGTTCGTCCCGTACGGGCAGACACCATTTCACGGCGACGCTCGCGTCGACCACAATGGCCATCACCGTTCGCGGTCCTCACGGATCATCTCCTCGGCGGAAGGAAATGGACCAGGAGTCAGCGGCGGCATCGCACGAAGCTTCGCCAACTCGTCAAAGGCCTTGCGGCGGCGCTTCAGATCTTCCTCAGTGGGAATGAACTGCGTCAACAGCGCAATAACCTCGGAGGCCATCGATGTACGATTCTCACTGGCCCGCTTGCGCAGTGCCTTATAAACTTCGTCGGGAACGTTCTCCACGTAGAGTGTTGCCATAGGTAACCCCTAGGGATATTCTAGCACTTCCCATGACTCCTAGGCACCAGCTTTTCTTGACACCCCCTCCCCCCACCCTTTATCCTAAGTCTTGCTCCTTGCGGTACTTACGCCTCTTGGCGAGCTTCCGCGGGCCTGGTGCTTTCACGTTGGGGGCGCGGAGGTTTCTCATGTTCCTCGACATCCACGATTTGGAACGCCATCCTGTCGATTTCAAGGAGGAGTTCCAGCCCGGCGTCATCGACTTCGGGGAAGACATCCACCAGCGCACCCCGCTCCAGACCAGCGGACGCGCCGAATTGGTCGAGGAGCAGCACGGCAAGCATAAGGTCGTCATCGACATACGCCTGAGAGGAACTCTCAGCGCGGGCCTGGAATTGAGTTGTGCCCGCTGCCTCGAACCTGTGGCCCAGAATGTGGCGCGCGATTTTGACCTGCTCTACCGGCCGCTCGGCACCGACGCCGGCCGGGACGAGCTTTCCGTAACCGACGCCGAGGCCGAAATCGGCTACTATGAGGGAGACGGCCTGCTGCTCGAAGATGTCCTGCGCGAGCAGGTGCTGTTGGCCCTGCCGCTGAAAGTGACTTGCAGCGAAGATTGCCGCGGCCTCTGCCTGCATTGCGGCAAGAATCTGAACCAGGAGAAATGCTCCTGCGCGGTTCCGATGGAAGATCCGCGGTGGTTGGCGTTGAAAGAAATCCGCGGACGACTCGAAAATTAGTTCCGCGAAAACAGTTCTGCGAAAATTGGGTTTTACGAAGTTTAGAAAAACGCGAAATTAGAAGAAACGAAGGAATTTATCCACCATGCCTAATCCAAAACGGCGACACTCCCAAAAACGCACCTCCACCCGGCGCGCCCACGACGCCCTGAAGGGCCATTCACTCTCTGAATGCCCCAACTGCCACGAGAAGAAAATGCCGCACCGCGCCTGCTCCAAATGCGGCTACTATAAAGGACGAGAAGTTCTCGACGTTAAGGAAGCCAGCTAACTCAGCCGGCGAATACGGAGTCGCTCTCGCCAACCATGCCTAGCGTCATCGCGCTGGATGCGATGGGTTCGGACCGCGCGCCCAAGCCAGAAATCGAGGGCGCGATTCAAGCCGCTCGCCAATACGGCGTGCGCGTGTTGCTGATCGGTCCGGAAGCCACAGTCAAAACGGAGCTGGACCGCCATCCCGCGGCGCTCCGCCTGCCCATTGAGATCGTCCACGCCAGCGAATACATCACCATGGACGACAAGGTGGAGGCGGTGCGCGCCAAGCGCGACTCCTCCATGCGCGTGGGTTTACGCATGGTGCGCGAGGGCCAGGCCGCCGGCTTTGTCACCGCCGGCAACACCGGAGCCGCCATGGCCACAGCCAAAGTCGTGCTGGGCACAGTGGCCGGAGTCGATCGCCCCGCGCTGGCAGCAGTTTTTCCCACCGCTCCGGGCCCCGCGGCCATGCTGCTTGACGTAGGCGCGAATGTCGACTGCGAGCCCCACAACCTCGAACAATTCGCCGTGATGGGCGATATTTATTTCCGCGCCATGTTTGGAAATAGGTTTGGAAATATGCTCGGGAAAAAATCTGGCACGCCCGGCCCGCGCGTCGGCCTGCTTTCCATCGGCGAAGAAGAAGCCAAGGGCAACCAGCTGACGCGTGAAGCCTTTCAGCTGCTGAAGCAGCTTCCCTTGAATTTTATCGGGAACGTCGAGGGCCGCGATCTGTACAACGGAAAAGTCGACGTCATCGTCGCCGACGGTTTCGTCGGCAACGTCGCTCTGAAAATTTCCGAAGGCGTCGCCAATCTGGTCCGCACCGCGTTGAAGGAATCGCTGAAGGCCACCATCACCAGCCAGGTAGGGGCGCTGCTATCGCGTAGCGCCTTCATTGATTTCAAGAAGCGTCTTGATCACACAGAATACGGCGGAGCACCACTGCTCGGCCTGAAAGGCGTCTGCATCATCACGCACGGCTCATCGAACGCCAACGCCATGAAGAACGCAGTGCGCGTAGCCGCCGAATTCGCCGTGCGTGGCATTAACGATTCCATCGAGCGCGGCTTAGCCGCGCTCAAGCCCGCGGCCGCGGAACCTGAAGTCGCGCGCACCACCTAGAACATGCGAGCCTTCGTCACAGTTTTTTTCGTTCTGCTGTTTCTACTGCTCTCCGTTGGCCAAGCTCCCGCGCAACAGGCGGTTACGTTTACGGCCCCAGATGGCTATCGCCTTCACGCCGACCTCTACGGAAAAGGTGATCGAGCCCTCGTGCTCGCTCATGGAGGGCGCTTCACCAAGGAGAGTTGGCGCAAGCAGGCGGAAGCGTTTGCAGAGGCAGGGTTCCGCGTGTTGGCCATCGATTTTCGCGGCTACGGGCAGTCTTGGGAGCTCGGCACAGAAACCGAAGACTGGAAGCATTACCCCGACGTGCTGGCCGCAGTCCGCTACCTGCACAATGCCGGCGCGAAATCTGTTTCCGTGGTCGGCGCGAGCATGGGAGGCGATGCCGCCGGCGATGCGTCGGCAGCTTCAAACCCGGGAGAAATCGACCGGATCGTTTTTCTGGGGTCCGAAGGAGGCGATTCGCCCGAGCGGTTGAAGGGGCGGAAATTGTTCATCGTGACTCGCGGCGACGAGAGCGGCGACGGTCCGCGATTGCCAGGAATCACCGAGCATTATCGGAAAGCCCCAGAACCAAAGAAGCTGGTGATTCTCGAAGGGTCCGCCCATGCGCAATTTATCTTCGACACAGATCAGGGCCCGCGGCTCCTAAAGGAAATGTTGCATTTTCTTTCGGAGCCATAGCGGGGCCAAGTCTGCAGCCGCGCGCTTTTGTAGGAACCTGTTTGTAGAAACCTGTTTGTAGAAACCTGTTTGCAGGGAACCTGTTTGCAGAAAATTGATCGGCGACTCCATATCTTTCATGACAGAAACCAACCACACCATTGCTCTCCTCTTCCCCGGCCAGGGCTCGCAGTCCATCGGCATGGGCAAAGATTTATTCGAGAAATTTCCCATCGCCCGCCAGACTTTCGAAGAAGCCGATGACGCCCTCGGTTACAAACTTTCGCAACTCTGCTTCGAGGGCCCCGAAGACCAGCTTCGCCTCACCGAGATCACACAGCCGGCGATCCTCACCGCCTCGATCGCAGCTCTGCGCGTGCTCGAAACCCGCATCCCGAAACCGCGCTTCGTCGCAGGCCACAGCCTTGGCGAATACTCCGCCCACGTCTGCGCCGGAACCATCACCTTTGCTGACGCCGTTCGCACCGTTCGCAATCGCGGAAAATATATGCAAGAAGCCGTCCCCGTCGGCGTCGGCGCGATGGCCGCAATCCTCGGCATGGAGCTCGACAAAGTCACCGCCCTCTGCCACGAAGCGGCGCAAGGTGAAGTCTGCGAGCCCGCCAACATCAACTCGCCCGAGCAAATCGTAATCTCCGGCAACACCGCCGCCGTCGAACGCGCCGCCAAACTCGCCGACGAGCGCGGCGCCAAGCGCGCGAAGTTGCTGCCCGTGAGCGCGCCTTTCCATTGTTCGCTGATGAAGCCCGCGCAAGACCGTCTGGAAGTCGACCTCAACGCATTGAAGATGCAGAAGCCCGACTACCCCGTCGCCTGCAACGTCGAAGCCGCGTTCGTCACCGACGAACTTCGCGCCCGCGACACGCTCGTCCGCCAGGTCACCGGTTCGGTGAAGTGGGAGCAGTGCATGCGCCTGCTGATCGCCGAGCACGTGCAAACATTCATCGAGGTCGGCCCCGGAAAAGTTCTCTGCGGCCTGATGCGCCAGATTGACCGTTCGAAGACCTGCCTGAGCGTAGGAGACGAAACATCGCTGACAAAAACGCTGGAACAACTATCCGCCGCAGCCTGAAGAAGCCGGGCCCCTTATCCGTTCGCTGACCAGGAAGGAAAAACTTCAATGACTTCGAACCTCGTAACCAGAAGACAACTCACTGTGCGCCTGGTGTCGATCTTGCCCGCTCTTGGTCTCGTGACCAGAGCCAGCGCTCTCACCGCGCCCGCCTCTTCGCCCGCAGACAATGAAATCTCGCGCACCTGCGAATGCATCCACCAGGAAGTAGTATTCAAGGCAAGTCGCGCGCGCGTCTACCAGGCGTTGACCGATGCGAAACAATTCAGCAAAGTCACCGATTTCAGCATCCCCGGCGCCTCCACCACCATCAGCCCGGAAGTCGGCGGATCGTTCTCCCTCTTCGGTGGCGTGATCTCAGGCAGGCACATCGAGATGATCCCCAATGAGCGGTTAGTCCAGGCGTGGCGCGCCGCAGAATGGGCGCCGGGCGTCTACTCGATCGCAAAATTCCAACTGAATGAATCGGGAGCCGGCACCAGTCTCGTCTTCGACCACACCGGATTCCCCCAAGGCAAAGCAGAAAGCCTGGCCGACGGCTGGAAGTCCCACTACTGGGGCCCTCTGCAGAAATATCTGGCGTGAAGAACGCGCGGAAGCTCTGCAGGTTACTGCCAAAGGCAAGGGTTCCAAGCTAAAAGCCAAGAGCTAAAAGCTATTAGCTCAGATCGGAGAAAAACTCATCGTCTTATCCGACTTCTGCACCCACACCCGCGCCGGTTCCGTTCGATCGTTCACCGTCATGTCGATGATCACGCCGCTTCCGCCGCCCGGAGGCGACCCCACCGCATAAATCTTGTGCGACTTGATTCGTCCCCACTCCCCGCCCGGACCCCAATCCTGGTAGAAATCATTGTAAGAATATTTCTTATAACGTTCCGGATGCTGCTTCCACTGCGGGTCCTGAAACCAGATGCCGTACGCCGCCTCGTAATTCTGATTCTGCAATGCATCGAAGAAGCGATTCGCCACGTGCTCCTCCGGCCAGAATCGAAACCACCAGCCCAGAAAAAGCACCAGCAAAACAAAAATGACGGCGGCGATAATTCTCTTCTTCCGTCTCCGCTCGATTCCCGGATCGTATTCCTTGGCGTCCAGCAGCGTCATACCCCTCTAGCATAACGGACACACCGCCCAAGTGAAAAGTTCCCGGAAAAAATACCCCAGATGTGACCCGGCATGGACCTGGTGTCGGCGGGGATCCGCTGTGGCGCGGGCACTCTTAGGAGACTCCGCCAATTGCCGGATAGGCATTCAGAGTTTCTCGGCGCCCTCATCGATCCCGACGATGAATCCGTCCCTACAGCGTTCTCTTGAATAACGGAATCGCAATCCCCAGCGTGATCGCAGCAAACACCGAGAGAAACAGCATGTCGCCCCAAACCGCCGACAGCGTGGTTTCTTTCAGTAGCAGGCATTTGAACCCATCCACTGCGTAAGTGAACGGATCCACTCTCGCAATGGCTTTCAGCCACCGCGGAAACGCCTGAATCGGATAAATCGACCCACTCGGAAAAAACAACAGCGTATTGAGAATGCCGAACATGGCCCGCGGCACCAGCGGGTCTTCGATGCGAACCATCAGCAAAAACATCATCGTGTTAAACGCCAGCGAGGTCAGCACAATCATCACCAGCAATCCAAGAATTGTCTGAAGATTAAAAATCGTGCCCACCCCGGCCAGCAGCGACCCAATCACGCAGATGATCACGCCCGTCATCACTGCCTTGATCGCCCCCGCCAGGTTGAGCCCCAACACCAGTTCGAGCTTGGTGATCGGCGTCACCAGATAGCCTTCATGCACGCCGCGCGCCTTGTCGTCGATGTAGAGCATGCCGCCGCCAATCATCACCGAAACGAACATCGCCAGTGCCAGCGACCCCGGCAACAGGTATTTCATATATTCGATGTAGGGATAAAGCTCGACAATCGAGAGCGCCGTCTGCTGCAAGATGCGCGGCTCAACCGTTGGCTGGTTCAGCGCGGCTGTCAGGTCGGTAAGTTCCGACTCAATCGCGGAACTCATAAAGTTATCGCTGTTATCCACCACCACCGCGATCTGCGGGTGGTTGTCTTCGTAAACTCGCCGCGAAAACTCCGGCGGAATAATCACCGCTCCTTCAAGCTTGCCGTTGCGCACATCGTCCACAGCCTGCTTCTGGCTGTCGTAATAGATCGGCACGAAGGTGCGAATGTTCGCACGCACCGAATCAAACGCCTCGCGGATCCGCAACGCCTGCGGGCCGCCGTCCTGGTCGACTATCGCCACCCGCGCATCGCGAATTTTCCCTCCGAACGCGTTGCCCAGAACAATGAGCTGCACCAGCGGCATAATCATCGACGCCAGCATCAGCGCCGGTGACCGGAAAAACTTGCGCATCTCGCGCTCGACAATGGCCATCATTCGGTTCATAAAAGTTGTGCAACTCGTTTCATGGCCGCAGTCCTGGACTTTGCGGCATCACGAAGGCGTAAGCTTTTTGCAGTTCATCGCGCAACTGCCGCCCCGTGTAGTGGACGAATACGTCGTCCAGCGTGGTGTTTTGCACGGAGAGTGATTTCACTGGAACCCCTGCTGCGACGGCCATCTCCACCAGTCCCGTAGTCGTGCGCGAGCCGTTGCCGGTCAGCACTCGATACATTCCCGCGCCTTCGTGCTGCACGGACGTCACATCGTCGAGCGCGTGGAGCCTCTGCTCCCAATCCTCCGGTGGATGTTCAAACTGCGCTTCGATCACGTTCGATCCCGGCACGCTCGCCTTCAGCGCTGTCGGCGTATCCAGCGCCACCAGCTTGCCGTGGTCCACGATGGCGATCCGGTCGCACAAGCGGTCGGCTTCGTCCATGTAGTGCGTCGTGATCAGAATGGTCAGCTGGCGATGGCTCTTGATGTTGCCCAGCATTTCCCACACCGCCACGCGCGAAACCGGATCCAGTCCGGTGGTGGGCTCATCGAGAAAAAAGATTTTCGGGTGATGCACCAGCCCGCGCGCAATCTCCAGCCGCCGCCGCATGCCGCCGGAAAGTGTTTTCGTCTGCGCCCCGCGCCATTTCGTGAGATCAACCAATCCCAGCAATTCTTCAATGGAACGTTTCCTCTCCTTCGCCGGAACATCGTAAAGCTTGGCGTAAATGTTCAGGTTCTCTTCCACCGTAAGATCCAGATCGCTGGTGAGCGCCTGCGGAATCACTCCAATCACCCGCCGCACCGCATCTGCGTCTTTTGCCACATCGTGCCCCGCAATCCTCGCGCTTCCTCCAGTGATCGGGATCAGCGTAGTCATCATACGAATCAGCGTCGACTTCCCCGCTCCATTCGGTCCCAGCAGCCCGAAGATCTCGCCTTCCTTCACGTCGAACGAAACGTCGTCGACCGCCGTGAACTCGCCGTATTTCTTTACGATGTGGTCGACCGCGATCGCCGATTGCGCCGCCGGATCGTAGACGGGCTTCTCTAAACTGTGCGAACCATTTTGCGAAAAAGTTTGCTCGGCAGTTTGCGGAGCAGCCTGCCCCTCCGCACCGTTGCCCGCATTTGCGGTCGTAGGCGAATTCATCAGCGCGACCCCGCCGCCGCTGTGTTCGGCGCAGTGCCCTCGCCCTTCAACTGCTCCGGCGAAACCAACACTTCGGCCGTCATCCCCGGGACCAGCGCGCCCTTCGGATTGTCCAGCCTCACCTTGAGAACAATCGTCTTGATATCGCGCTTGCGCCGGCTGACGTCTCGTTGTGTAGCGAAATCTCCCTCCACGCCTTTGAAAAAAACTTTGCCGCTGGTGATGCTGCCGCCGGGCATGCGCACGCGCAGCACATCGCCGTAGCCGATGTGGTCGGCGTAGGTTTCCGGAATTGCCACCCGCGCCCACGTGTCGGTCAAATCGACAATGGTCACGATCGGCGCGCCAATGTTTACCACTTCCCCCTGCCGCGCCGCGCGCACCGAAACCGTTCCGGTAACGGGTGCGTAGACGTTGGTATATCCCAACCGCACCGCCGCCTGATTCTTTTGCGCGACGGCGTTCTTGAGATCAGCCTCGGTCGACTGCACCGTGCTCTTGGCCGCATTGGCCTGATGCGTGCGCGCAATGGCCGAGTTCAAATCGGCCTGCGCAGCCTTCACCAGTTCCTGCTGCGCCTGCACTGTCGCCTGGGCGGCCTGCAAATTTGTTTCGGCCTGGACGCGATCCTGGTCCGACGTCACTCCCACTTTGGCCAGTTCAATGGCGCGCCGGCTGTCGCTCTCGGTTCGTTCCAGCGCAGCTTGCGCCTGCAAAAGTTGCGCTTTCGCCGATGACAGCTTGGCTTGCGCGTTGGCCACATCGCTGGAAGTGGAACCCGAAGTCGATTTCTCGGTCGACTGCATCTCCGAAACTTTGTGCTGCAGGCTGTTGATATTCGCAGCCGCCGCGGCTTCCTGCGCCTGCAATTCCGAGGGGTCGAGCACCGCGATCAAGTCGCCCGCCTTCACCGGCGTGCCTTCATCCACCAGCAGCTTCTGGATGCGGCCTTCGACCTGTGCGCTCACAATCACCTGGTTTGAATCCACCGTGCCGATCAGCACCAGGTCTTTGGAATGATCGGTGGAAAGCGCGTAGTAGATCGACGCGATCACGAAAATAATTCCGAGAAGTATGAAAAAACGGTTGCGCGCGCTCATGAGCGTGCTCCTTGACCCGAACTAGGACGACTCGAACTAGGACGACTCGAACTGGGGCTGGCACTTGGGCTGGGACCAGGGAGGGGGCGAGGACTGGAGCTGGGACTACCTTTGGCATCCGGCCGGAACAGTCCCGCCGAAATAAAATCGAGCACCGCCGCGCGGCGCTCAGCGATCCGCTCCGGCGTCAGCGGGTTGAAGCCGACGATCTTCTGCATCATGGGTGCGCTGCTGAAATAAAAAACGATCATCGCGACCATTGACGGCACAAAATGCGCGGTGCTCACTTTGCGAAACTCTCCGTCGGCAATTCCCGTGTTCAGCAATTCGCCGACCCGCGTGAAAATGGGCTGGAAATAATTCTTGATCAGCTTGTCGAGATGCGGAGACTGCCCGTCGCGCGCCCGCATCATCTCGCGCTGCATCAGCTTGGGATACACCTGGTTCGCGGCGACAAAATCGAAATAAGCGGCCACGTAAGCCAGAATCTTCTCGCGCGGCGGCAAATCACTGTCGAGCACGCGAAACACGTTCACCTTGAGCGCCCCAAACGCTTCATCCAGCACTGCCCCGTAAAGCGTTTCCTTGTCTTTGAAGTAGTAATAAATCAAAGCCTTGTTCACCCGCGCCTCGCGCGCAATCGCATCCGTACGCGCCCCGGCGATGCCGTGCTCGGCAAATTCCAGCGCCGCGGCTGCCAGGATGGCAGCCCGGCTCTCCTCCGGCTGTCCCCGCGTCCCCATTCGGGCGAAGTGATGACCGTGCTGCGGATGATGTCGAAATAATCGAGCCATAAATCCAGTCTGTAGCCGTGACCGACTCAGCAGTTTGTGTTAATTAACCAGTTAGTTAGATTATACACCGGCCAATCCGGGATGCAAGTTTCTTTTTTGTTGAATGGAGTCAACGGCCTGCATTTTGACCCAACGGCAAGCCCCTGAGCGCGCTGATCTTAGCACCCCGCGGTCAGAACAGGGCCTCCGCTGCGCTTAGATCCTTCCGCCGGCGATCGAGGGCACGAGCAGAACTTCGTCGCCTTCCTGGAAGGCGTAAGTCGGGCCGCCCAGGAAGCGGATGTCTTCTTCGTTTACGTAGATGTTGAGGAAGCGGCGGACTTGGCCGGCGCCGTCGCGCAGATGAGGCTTCAGGTCAGGAAACTTTTCGTCGAGGACGGAGAACAGGTCTTCCAGGTTTGTGGCGGCGCAGGTTAGCGAGGCGGTGCCGGCGGTGTGGCGCCGGAGGGCGGTCGGAATTTGTACGGTGATGGACATGCTTCCTTTCGAGCTTTGACTTTTCTGCTCGCCTCTCGTTCTGTGGTGGCTCCGAAGGTCAAAAGCCAGTCGAGCTATCGCCCGACCTGACGGGCAAGAGTGCCCGTCCTACACAAACCTTACGCGCCTACTGTGGCTGCCACTTCTCTTGCCACCTCGGCTACGCCGAGGGTTTGCTGCAGGTATTTTTCGAATTCGGCCAACTTCGGAGCGATTGCGCGCTCCTCCTGATAGACGCCGGCGAGAGCGTCGGTGGTCTTCAGGCCGTTGCCGGTGATGCACAATACTGTCGTTTCTTCGGGCAGGATGCGGTCCTGGCGATACAGTTTGCCCGCGGTGCCTACCGTGACGCCGCCTGCGGTTTCGGTGAAGACGCCTTCGGTCTCGGCCAGCAAGCGGATTGAATCGACGACTTCGGGATCGCTGATGTCCTCGCTCCATCCGCCGCTTTGTTTGATGGTCTTGATGGCGTAGTGGCCGTCGGCGGGATTGCCGATGGCGAGCGAACGCGCGATGGTCGCGGGTTTTTGGGGCTCGATTTCGGAGCTGCCGGTTTTCACTGCGGTTGAAATCGGCGAGCAGCCTGTAGCTTGCGCGCCGAAGAACTTCACGGGCTTGTCTTCGACCAGGCCCAGTTGGATCAATTCTGAAAATGCTTTCTTGATTTTTACGATCAGCGATCCGCCGGCCATGGGGCAGACCACGTTGTCGGGCAGACGCCATCCCAGCTGCTCGGCAATTTCGAAGCCTACGGTTTTCGAACCTTCGGCGTAATACGGGCGCAGGTTGACGTTGACGAAACCCCAGTTGTGTTCGTCGGCGATCTGCGAGCACAGGCGGTTGACCTGATCATAGCTGCCAGCTATGCGAACTACTTTCGCGCCGAAAACGTTTGTGCCCAGAATTTTTGCGGGCTCGAGGTCGGCTGGGATGAAGATCCAGGCCTTGAGACCTTCGCGGGCGGCGTGCGCGGCCACGGCGTTGGCCAGGTTTCCGGTGGAGGAACAGGAGACGGTATCGAAGCCAAATTCGCGGGCCTGCGCCAATGCCACGGCCACCACGCGATCCTTGAAGCTGAGCGTGGGCAGGCAGACGGCGTCGTTCTTGAGGTAAAGATTCTCCGGGCGCGCGCCCAGCTTCGCGGCGAGCCGCGGCGCCTGCAGCAGCGGCGTGAAGCCGACGGGCAGGCGCGGCTGAAATCCCTGGGGGAGGGGCAATAGCTCAGAGTAACGCCACATATTCTGCGGCCGCTGGGAAATTCGCTCGCGGGTAAATGACGCGCGCACGGCGTCATAGTCGTAGGCAATTTCCAGAGGAGAGAAACAATCGTCGCAGATGGAACGGGGCTGGTTACCCCAGGACCGTCCGCATTCCCGGCAGCGCAGTTCGTAGTGAGACATGTAGCTACTCGCTTTCTTATTTTGTGGTCTCCCACCCTTTCGTAAGAGGCGCGAACGGATGAGCCACCCACTTCTTTGTCGCAGCGAATAGCTGAGGACGAGCCGGAAAAATTGGCCCTAAAATACAAAGGCCTCTTTTTCCAGGAAAAGGAAAAAGAGGTTATCGGAATGCAAATAGAGCTCGCATGCCGAATCCCATGTTCCCCGTTTCCAGGAGAGAGTTGGCACCAGACACCCGAGATATATGATCCCGGATCGGTTGCCGTGGCGTCACAGGGCTCGTCCCTCAGCCACTCTGCATGAAATTCAGGTCTGCTCCCCACGTGTAATGAAGAGCAAACTTGTCCTCATCATGGTACAAAATGGCAGCGCGAGAGTCAAGAGTAAACTGGGCGGCTAGTGGAGTCGCTGCGATTTCGCGTGGTTTGGGATGGCGGCTGCAGAGCTTTTAACCGCAGAGACCGCCGAGAAAGGCCGCCGAGGACGCAGAGAACCCCGCGTCACGGTGGACCCTGGTTATCACTACATCATGAATTCGCGTCTTTGGACGATCAAGCGATCGATGGTGACATTGCTGGCTGGCTGCTTATTGCTGGTGGCGGGAGGAAGGTTTCCCGCGGCGGCCCAGCACGATGAGCAGGGCAAGAAGCGCGACTGGCCTGCTTACGGGGGCGCGCCCGAGAACAATCACTATTCGACGCTCACGCAGATTAACCGCGGCAACGTGAAGCGGCTCGCGGTGGCGTGGAGCTTTGACACACAGGAAGAGGGCGTGCTGCAGGCTAGTCCGATCGTTGTCGACGGCGTGCTCTATGGGATTTCGCCTACGCAGAAAATCTTTGCTCTCGATGCTGCGACCGGCAATTTGCTGTGGAAGTTTGATTCCGGGATTCGCGGGACGCAGCCGGATCGCGGACTCGCATACTGGTCGGACAGCAAGGCTGGTGATGGCGAGGTTCATAAGAAAGACAAGCGCATTCTGGTGGGCGTGATGAATTTTCTGTACGCGCTGGATGCGGCTAGCGGGTTGCCGATCCCGAGTTTCGGGCACGATGGACGAATTGATCTCCGCGAAAATCTGGGGCGAGAACCGGCTGCGGCGCAATCGATTTCAATGACCAGCCCCGGCATTGTCTACAAGGACCTGATCATTGTCGGCGGACGAAATCCTGAGACGCTGCCCGCGCCTCCCGGCGATGTTCGCGCTTTCGATGTGCGCACCGGGAAGATGCGGTGGTCGTTCCACACGATTCCGCGGCCCGGCGAATTTGGCTACGACACGCTGGCCGAAGGACGCCTGGAAGACCAGCGGAGCCGCCAACAACTGGGCGGGATTCGCGCTCGACGCTAAGCGCGGCATCGTTTATGTTCCCACCGGCTCGGCGGCATTTGATTTTTACGGGGCCGACCGCATCGGCGATGATCTTTTCGCGGATTGCCTGCTCGCGCTGAATGCGGAGACCGGCGAAAGGATATGGCATTTTCAGGGAGTGCGGCACGACCTGTGGGATCGCGATTTTCCTTCACCGCCTGTGTTGCTCACGGTGACGCGCGACGGGAAAAAAATTGACGCGGTTGCGCAGACCACCAAGCAGGGGTTCGTCTATCTTTTTGATCGCACGAACGGCAAGCCGCTGTTTCCGATTGCATATCAGGGTTATCCTCCGAGCACGGTGCCCGATGAGGTTGCCGCTGCGCAGCAGCCTCTGCCCACTAAGCCCGCGCCTTTTTCGCGTCAACGTCTCACCGAGGATATGCTGACTCATCGCACACCTGAGTCGCATCAGTGGGCTCTGGAAACTTTTCGCAAGTTTCGCAGCGAAGGCCAGTTCGTGCCCTTCAGCGTGGGAAAGGATACGGTCATCTTTCCTGGATTCGACGGTGGGGCGGAGTGGGGCGGACCTGCGGTGGACGCGGAGACTGGCGTCATCTACATCAATGCCAACGATGTTGCCTGGACTGGAGCGCTCGCGCCCAACACCGGCGAGCATAGCCCGCAGGGCAATCTATATGAGCCAGTGCAGCATTTGCCACGGCGAGAATATGGCGGGCTCGCCGCCGGCGCTGCCGTCGCTGATTGGAGTGGGAACGCGGCTGACTGGTGCGCAGATTGCGGCCACGATCAAGAACGGCAAGGGGCGCATGCCGGGATTTCCCAACCTCACGGACGACGAAGCATCGGCTCTGATCGGCTACCTGACCAGCGGGCAGAACAAAGAGATGGCGAGTTCTGCCGATACGCTGCTCGCCATGAAGTACCGCTTCACCGGATACAAGAAATTTCTTGACGCGGAGGGATATCCGGCGATCGCACCACCGTGGGGAACGTTGAATGCGATCAATCTGAACACTGGGGAGTATGTGTGGAAGATTCCGCTGGGCGAATATCCGGACCTGGCGGCGGCCGGGATGAAAAATACTGGGACAGAGAATTATGGCGGTCCGGTGGTGACCGCGGGCGGATTGGTTTTTATCGGGGCCACAAATTTCGATAAGAAATTTCGCGCGTTCGACAAAGCGACTGGAGAGTTGCTGTGGGAATTCACGCTGCCGTTTGCAGGGAATGCGACACCGGCGACGTATGAGGTGAACGGGCGGCAGTTCGTGGTGATTGCCGCGGGAGGGGGGAAAGATCCGAAGTCGAAGCCCGGCGGGGTTTATGTTGCGTTTGCGCTTCCGAAAGAGCTGCCATCCCGTGAGTCGAAGACAATTCCTGCCAGCCGCGCGAAGTGACGGGAGATGCAACTGCACGAAAGTGAATTACACTCTCTTGCCGTGAGTGATTGGGAGGCGCACGAGAACGAAGATGAATACGATGAGACGGTTCGCAATCCATTGTTTGTTTCTGGTTTTGTCAGGGCTTACTTGCAGTGTGACGGCGGTCGGGCAGTCGGGAAGCTCGGCGGGAGCCGCGCAAGTCTCCGATAAGCCTGCTTGCGAGTCACTCGCTACGCTCGCGTTACCCAACGCAAAGATCAGCACAGCTCGATCCGTTGCGGCGGGAGCGTTCGTCGGGCCACCGGCGCCGTTCAGCGGAGAGGATCTGTCTGCGTTCTACGAGAAGCTTCCCGCTTTCTGCCGGGTTGCGGCCGAGGCCACACCTACTGCGGATTCAGACATCAAGATTGAAGTCTGGTTGCCTGCGTCGGGATGGAATGGCAAACTGGAAGGCATTGGCAACGGGGGATTTGCGGGACAAATTGACTACCCGGAGTTGGGATCGGCGCTGAGCCACGGATTTGCCGCTGTCGCCACTGACACCGGGCACGCGGGAAACCCGACGCAAGCTGCGTGGGCCCTGGGGCATCCCGAGAAGGTGATTGATTTCGGCCATCGCGGCATTCATGAAATGACTCGGATCGCGAAGGCCGCGGTGCAAGGTTTTTATGGCCAGGCTCCGCAGCATTCTTATTTTGCCGGTTGCTCCGACGGCGGCCGCGAGGCGCTGATGGAGGCGCAGCGCTATCCCGAAGATTACGACGGAATTCTCGCGGGCGCTCCCGCCAACTACTGGACCAGGCTGCTGTCGACCGCGGTAGTGGACACGCAGGCTCTCACACTCGACCCCGCGAGTTTTATTCCGCCAGCAAAAATATCCACGATCTCGGCGGCGGTGCTCGCGGCGTGTGACGCACGCGACGGAGTACAGGACGGCATCCTGAACGATCCGCGGCAATGCCACTTCGATCCGGCATCGATCGAGTGCAAGGCCGGGGAAGATTCCGAGAATTGTTTGACCGCGCCGCAAGCCGCCGCGCTGAAAAAGCTGTACGCTGGTCCGCACGATACGCAGGGGCACGAAGTTTTCCCAGGCTTTTTGCCAGGAGCCGAGGGCGGGCAAGGCGGGTGGGGACTCTGGATCACCGGCCCGGCTCCCAACAAAAGCCTGATTTCGTTCTTTGGCTTGGGATATTTTTCTAACATGGTGTACGGCAAATCCGATTGGGACTACAAAACGTTCACGCTGGAAGCGGGGCTGAAAGCGGCGGAAGAAAAAACCGCGAGCGCGTTGAATGCCACAGACCCTGACCTGTCGCTCTTCCGGTCGAGAGGCGGAAAGCTGATTCTGTACCACGGGTGGAACGACCCAGCAATTCCGGCGCTCAATACCATCAACTATTTCGAGAGCGTGATCGGAAAGATGGGCCAGAAAAATGTGGATTCGTTCGTGCGCCTGTACATGGCTCCGGGCGTGCAGCACTGCGGCGACGGTCCGGGGCCCGACTCCTTTGGCCAAGTCGGCGACTGGGCGCAGGTTGACCCTCAACACAGCGCGTATGCCTCGTTGCAACAATGGGTGGAAAAAGGCGAGGCGCCCGCGGCGATCATCGCCACGAAATATGCGTCCAACGACCCGGGACATCGAGTGCAAATGACGCGACCTCTGTGCGCGTATCCGCTGGCCGCCAAGTATAAAGGTGTCGGAGATACCAACGATGCCGCGAATTTCGTATGTGAGGCGGAGAAGAAGTGAGCGCTGGGAAGTCTCAAGACGAGCGCGGAGGAAATCTCAATCCGTTTTTCGATCAGCAAGAATCAGCGATCAGCGAATCGACGTCATCGGCTGTACTGATTTTTTTTCTTATCTTCGTGCCGTTCGATTCCGAGCTGAATCAAGCGGTCGATCAAGTCCGCATAGGCGAGCCCGGACGCCGCCCACAGCTTGGGATACATACTGATCGCGGTGAATCCAGGCATGGTGTTGATCTCGTTCAGATAAATTTTTCCCGCTTTTTCCCCCGATTTTTTCCGTGGCCCAGGCTCCATCAGAAAATCCACGCGAGCCAACCCGGAACAGTCCACGGCTTTGAAAGCTGCAATCGCCAGTTCCTGCACTCGCTTCGTGTCGGCTTTTGAAAGCTTAGCGGGAATAATCAACTGCGAGCCTTCATCGAGATATTTGGCGGTGTAGTCGTAGAATTCTTTTCCGGGCACGATCTCACCCGGGACCGAGGCGGTTGGATTGTCGTTGCCCAGAACTGAGCATTCGATTTCGCGGGCTTTCTTGTTTTTTCCGCCGACGCCTTGCTCGATGACAATCTTGCGGTCAAACTTGGCGGCTTCTTCGATCGCTGGTCCAAGCTCCTTGCGGTTGTGCGCCTTGCTGATGCCCACTGACGATCCCAGGTTCGCCGGCTTCACGAATACGGGATACTTCAATTTGTTTTCCACCAGCTTCTGAATTTTCTTCGCGCCATTTTTCTTAGAATCGAGTTCCCATGCGCTGCGCAGAATCGTGACGTGCTTTACGATGGGAATCCCGGCGGCGATGAACAGCGACTTCATGATGTCTTTGTCCATCCCCGCAGCTGAGCCCAGGACTCCAGCGCCAACGTAAGCGATATCGGCCAGTTCGAGCAGGCCCTGAATCGTTCCATCCTCGCCGAATGTTCCGTGGAGCACGGGGAAAATTACGTCGACGTTGATGGCGCGGTCGCTGGCCCGCCGCGTGAGCGTCGCCTCGCTTTGAAACGGCACCAAGCCGCTCTGCCGGTGAACCGGCTCCGGCGGGACGATCACTGCTTCGCCCCGCGCCAGCACCGCCGCGGCGGGCGTGGTCTCGGGATCGCCCGCGCGCAGCTGGCGCGGTTCCAGCACGATCTTGCCTTGCAGCAAATCTTCGGCGTGCTCCGCGGTCAGCCAGCGCCCATCCTTGGTAATGCCAATGGGCACCACGTCATATTTATCTTTATCGATTGCGTTGAGAACCGATGCGGCCGAAAGCAGGGAGACTTCATGCTCTCCGCTACGCCCGCCAAACAGAATGCCGACTCGAAGTTTTTTCATGACGTTTCAGTGTGGACGGGAGCAGAGTTCCGCGTCAATCGCAGGATCGGTACATCCGATCGAGCTACAGAATTTTCTTCCCGAACGCCGAGAGCGCCAGTTCCACGGCCAGATCGGCGGTTCGGTTGTGCTCGTCGATCACGGGATTCACTTCGACAATCTCGAAGCCCACCATGCGGCCGTGATCGGCGATGATCTCCATGGCGAGATGCGCTTCGCGATAGGTTGCACCGCCGCGCACTGGAGTGCCTACGCCGGGCGCGTCCTCGGGATCGATCCAGTCCATGTCGAGTGAAATGTGATAGCCGGCGGTGCCGCGCCCAGCCATGCGCAGCGCCTCTTCCATGATCGTGCGCATGCCACGTTCATCGATGTCGCGCATGGTAAAAACTCCAATGCCGGCGCGGCGCACATTTTCTTTTTCGACGGCATCGATGTCGCGCACGCCGACAAGCACGCAATTCTCCGGCTTCACCTTGGGAGAAAAATCGAAGATGTTCGACAACTCCGGCGGCCCCAATCCGAGCAGCGCCGCCAGCGGCATCCCATGCACGTTGCCGCTCGGTGAAGTTTCGGGAGTGTTGATGTCCGTGTGCGCGTCGATCCAGATCAGGCCGATGTGCTCTTTATGCCGGCGATAGAACTCAGCCACACCAGACACCGTACCCGCCGCCATCGAGTGGTCGCCGCCCAACGCCAGCGGAACTTTTCCTGCTTCCAGGGTTTTGACTACGAGCTCCGCAGCCTTGGTGCAAGTGACTGTGATTTCTTTCAAATACTTGGCGTGCGGATCGCCTTCTTTTTTCTGCTCGGGGATTGCGACCGCAACGTTGCCGCCGTCTTCCACTTCGTGCCCGAGTTCTTCCAGACGCGCTTCAAGCCCGGCCACACGGACGGCTGAAGGCCCCATATCCACGCCCCGGCGCGACTGGCCCAAGTCCAGCGGCACGCCGATCACGCGAATTTTCCTGGGCGAAATGCTGGAGGCTGTCATCATAGTTTGCAAAACTTTCACTACGGGTCGCAGTGAAAAGCTCTACGGATACAGTCGATACAACATTCGCGGGAACGGAATTGTTTCCCGCACATGCTCGAGTCCGCAGATCCAGGCCACGGCGCGCTCAATGCCCATGCCGAATCCGCCGTGCGGCACGCTGCCGAACTTGCGCAAGTCGAGATACCACTTGAAGGCCTCTTCCGGCAGGCCGTGCTCGTGAATGCGCTGCAACAACAACGCGTGCGAAGCCATGCGCTGCGACCCGCCAATGATCTCGCCGTAACCTTCGGGCGCGAGCACGTCCACACATAAGGCTAACTCCGGGCGCTGCGGATCGGGCTCCATATAAAACGCCTTCACCTTTGCGGGATAACGATGCACCATGACCGGCTTGTCGAATTGCGCGGAAAGATAAGTCTCGTCTGGCGAGCCGAGGTCGCCGCCCCACTCAAACTTCGTTTCCAGAGCGCCTTTTGCGTGGCCTTCCTGCAGATTCTTGACCGCGTCGTCGTAACTGATCCGTGGAAATGGCGGCTCGATTTTTTCCAGTTTCGAAACGTCGCGGCCAATCGTTTGCAGATCGGAACGGCGCCGCTCCAGGCAGCGCTTTACGATGAAGCTGATTAGCCCTTCGGCCAGCTCCATCACATCGTCGAGTTCAGCGTAAGCAACTTCTGGTTCGACCATCCAGAACTCGGTGAGATGCCGCCGGGTTTTTGATTTCTCCGCGCGAAACGTTGGGCCGAACGAATACACTTTGCCGAGCGCCATCGCCAGAGCTTCCGCGTAAAGCTGCCCGGACTGAGTGAGATAGGCTTGCTCCTCGAAATAATCGACAGGAAAAAGCGTGGTCGTCCCTTCACACGCTGCGGGCGTAATGATGGGTGGATCGGTCAGCGTGAATCCGCCTTCGTCGAAAAAATCGCGCGCGGCTTTGATGATCTCCGCGCGCACCCGCAAGATCGAGGCCTGGCGCTGCGACCGCACCCAGAGATGGCGGTGCTCCATCAGGAAATCGGTGCCGTGCTCTTTGGGCGTGATGGGATAAGGATCGGACTCCGGAACGCGCTGGATAACCTGCACGTTGGCTACGTCGAGTTCGTATCCGCCGTGCGCGCGTTTGTCGGCGCGGACTTTACCTTCGACGATTACGCTTGATTCCTGGGTCAGGGTCTTGATCGCTTCGAACACTTCCGGCGCGACCGCGTTTTTGGGGACGACGCCCTGAATCACGCCCGAACCATCGCGAAACTGTGGAAACAAAAGTTTCCCGCTCTCGCGCAGGTTGTAGAGCCAGCCGCGAATGGTGACCGCCTGGCCTTCGTGCTTGCCGATTTCTGCGATTGTGGTTACGGGAGCAGACATGGATTGAGTCATTGAGTCATTGATTTATTGGTGGCGACAACGCGGATTATCAATGAGTCAACGGCTCAATGATTCAATCTCTCAATTCCTATGCCGCGCCCAGCTTCGCGAATGTCTCCGCCAATTTGTCGAGGGGATTCACTTTCTCATCGCCTTCCAGTTCCAGCAGCAGCGCCGGAGTCTGCGGCGCTGAGCGCAGCAGTTCCACGGCTTCCTTCCAATCAACCGTTCCGTCGCCCGGCCACAGATGCGAATCTTTATCTTTTTTGTTGTCGTGAAGGTGCGTCGAACAAATGTGGCCGCGCAAAATCTCGAAGGCCTCGCGCACCGAACTCATGATGTGCGCGTGGCCAACGTCGAAGCACACTCCTACATCGTCAAAGTGGGCGCTGCGAATCATCTCCACCAGCTTCTCCGGCGTGGAAAGCTCGTTGGGAATATTCTCCAGCAAAATCCTCACACCCAGAGGTTTGGCGAACGCGCGCAGGTGCTCGATGGAGGTCATGGCGGCTTCAAATTTCTTTTCGCTGAAATCCTCGTTGGGCGTGCCCAGATGCTGCACCAGAAAGCGAAACGGGATCTGTTCGGCGATTTCGAGCGCGCGCTTGATCTCGTCCATGGCCTCGATCCGGCCGGCGCGATCGGTGGACGCAATGTTCACGGGAGGAGCGCCGGCGCGGCCCCACTCGTAGTCGGCGTAGAGCGGCGAGTGCACGGAGTTTAGAGGAATCCCGCTGGCGCGAAACCACTCGGCAATCTCCTTGACGTGCTGCTTGCGGTTGGCATAGTCGATGTGCTGGCGCGCGGCAAAAATCTCGACCGCCTGCGCTCCGTTATGAGAGAGCCCGTCCAGAATCCCCGGATGCAAGCGCTCCTTGACATACACGAACGTTGAGACCGCTTTCAGCATTCTCAGTCCTTAAGAATTGTTGATTGACGATTACTGATTGACAACCCACCTCGCACACTTCCGATTTTCAATCAGCAATCAACAACGCCCTTTCAGTACCCGACTGCCTTCCCGTTATTTCTGCCATCGCTGGCCCCGAGGCGCTCGGCAGTCTTCGGGTCGATCATGATGCACTCTCCGTCGCCCCAGAAGTGTTGCATTCGGATCTTGTGTCCTCGACCTTCGAGCAAGCCGACCGTGTCGGGAGAAATACGATCTTCCATCAGGATCGCATCCGGCATCCACTGATGATGATATCTGGGAGCGTTCACTGCTTCCTGAATGTCGAGACCGTAGTCCACCACTCCTATCAGTATATTGGCGACGGTGGTAATAATAGTGGGGCCGCCGGGCGATCCCAGGATCAGAAACACTTTCCCGTCTTTCAAAACGATCGTGGGCGTCATCGCCGAGAGCGGCCGCTTGCCCGGCCCAATGGCATTCGCCGGCCCCTGGATCAGCCCGTACATGTTGGGCACGCCGGGCTTGGAAGAAAAATCGTCCATCTCGTTGTTGAGGAGGAAGCCAAGACCTTCGGCCGTAACGTGTGCGCCGAACGAGTCATTCAACGTGGTGGTCACCGCCACCGCCTCGCCAGCAGGATCGATCACCGAATAGTGCGTAGTATTCTCCGGCTCGCGCCCACTCCACGGACGAGCCGCCGCGACCTGTTCCAGTTCGCTAAAGATCGCAGGCCGCTTTAGATCTTTGCTCGCGCTGGCGTGCGACGGATCAATCGACTCCCGCCAGGCCACGCCATATTTTTTGTCAATGAGCTGCGCCACCGGAATCTTCGCAAAATCGGGATCGCCCATGAATTCCGCCCGGTCATAGAACGCGCGGCGAAAGGCCTCGGCCGCCAAATGAATGGAAGCTGCCGAACGATTGCCCAGCTTGGCCAGATCGTAGCCTTCCAGAATATTCAAAATCTCGACCAGCGCAGTCCCGCCGGAGGAAGGGGGGGGCGCGCTGATTATGTCATACCCGCGATAGGTACCTCGAATCGCCTCGCGCTCTTTCACTTCATAGTGCGCCAGATCGTCCACAGTAACCAGTCCGCCGCCGTGCTGCACAGCCGCAGCCAGTTCGCGCGCCAGGTCGCCGTGATAGAAGTCTTCGGGATTCTTCGCAATCCGCTCCAGGGTTCGCGCCAGCTCCGGCTGTCGTAGCATTTCTCCGGGCTGGTAGTAATCGCCGTTACGTTGGAAAACGCGCTTCGACTCGGGGAATTTGCCCAAATCCTCGTCTTGCAAATCCCGCGCATCTTCGTAAGCCAGCGCGTATCCCTCGCGGGCCAGGCGGATGGCCGGGGCAATCGCCTGCTGGAGCGTGAGCTTGCCATACTTCTTCTCGGCGTAAACCATGCCTGCCACAGAGCCCGGGACGCCAATCGCCCGATATCCCAGCGTGCTGGCATCTGGAATCACGTTTCCCTGTGCGTCCAGATACATGTTTGCCGTGGCAGCGGCGGGCGCTTTTTCGCGGTAGTCAATGAAATGGGTAGCGCCCTCCGCGGTTCGAATCAGCATGAAGCCGCCACCGCCGAGATTACCCGCCTGCGGATGCACCACCGCCAGCGCAAACCCCACGGCCACCGCAGCGTCGACCGCGTTGCCCCCCGCCTGCATAATCTCGACCCCCGCCTGCGAAGCCAGCCCATGCACGCTCGCGACCATGGCATGCTGGGCATGCACCGGCCGCAAAGGCGCCGCGGCGGCCTCCGCCGCGCATAACACCATGGCCGCCAGCAGCGGCCAAATCAATGATTTATGGGGAGATCGCATGCAGATTGAAGGTTCCCGAAGACTTAGGCCGAACTCTGAGGCTAGCCGACCACAGCTGGAGAGTCAAATCCAGTTCGTGCGGGTGGGAAGCTCGTGTGGAAAACCAGCGTGGAGACGTGGCTGCAATGTGAGGCGGGCATTCTTGCCGCCAACTAATTCCAAGCAGAATCCACGCAGAAGATAGTCAGGACCCTTTCTTCTTCCGGCTCGACGCGTTGATGCCTGCATGCTTTTTCTTATGTTTCTTCTGTTTCGGCGCCTTCGCCGCCACCATCTCATACGACTGCCGGATTAACTCCTTCAACTCATCAGTGCGCAGCGCGTCCAGCCGGTCCAGCATTACCCAGTTGTGCCGCCCCAGATACGGAGACGGGCGAATGTCCGGGCGCTCGATCAATTCCGCGAACGTCTCCGGCGTGCATTTGAAAGTCAGCCGCACGCGGTCCAAACCCAGCACCGCGAACATCTTCTCCCTGACCTTGAAACACAAAGCATCGTCCCACTGCAGTTTTTCCTTCGCCTGAGGAAAGCCCAGGCAGTAGGCGCGAATGGAATCCACGTTCATGACGACTAGTTTACCGCCGTGTGCGCGGCGAGCACTGAGAAACCGCAGCTTTGCCCTGGATCATTGAAATCTTGCTTTCTCTCCGCGTCCTTATTGCTCCAGTTCTGTTCCGCTGGAAACAGAGCAGTCAAAGCCTCCCCTAAGCGAAGCCGAAGGGAGTGTCCGCCCTACTCAAGCGTCGCGCTCGGTGGCTGATCGTCTTTGAAGTCCTTGATCACCGTCACCTTGCTATAGGCCACGCGAAAGCCGAGGCGCTCGCAGTTGCGTTGCGAGGTCGTTCCGCCACGCGTCACGACCACCGCATATTCGCATCCCGCTTCGGCGGCAGCCGCCATTCGCGCGCGCAGCAGGGCTGTCTGCAGGCCGCGGCCGCGAAAACCCTCCAGCGTGCCCGCGCCGCACAATGCGAACACGCGATGCGGGCTAATCGTCAGTCCGGCGGCGCACGCCACGATTTTGCCGTCGATGCTGGCCTTGAAGGCAACGCCTCCTTCCATCTTGTAGATCGGAGCCAGCAGGCCTCCGTAGGCCGCTGGCGCGCCTTCTGGAAAGAATGCGCGCTCCACGATGGCTGACAGCTCCTCCGCTTCTTCGGGCTGGCTGCGGCGAATCTCGCATCCCGCGGGAGCTGCAGGAAATTCTTCGTCTGGATCGAGCTTGCGGTACAGCACGTTATTCAGTTCGGCGATGCCATAACCTCGCGCCTTGAACATCTCAAACACCGATTCATCGTGCAGAGGACACAAGTCCACTTGCGACGGGAGCCTTGTGCGCGCGGTAGAACTGCTCCATGCGATCTAAATCTTCCGACGTGAACGGACGGTCGAGCCCGGCGCCGGTCGCCCGTCCGATGGGCGATCCCAGTCCGGCGAAGATCATGTGGCCGCCGCAAATCTCTTCCTCGGCCGCGCCAATTTCCGGCCGCGTCTTCTGAAACACCCGCGCATAGAATACCTGCGGCATCTCCTCCACCGACTCGAGCCGGCGAGCGAATGCCTTATCGACGAATTGCATGTGAGTGATCCTTTCTGGTTGTGAGAACGGCAATTAAAATAAGAAGGAGAGCGGGCGCACACTTCCATGCGCGTTTCGCTCAGAACAGCAACCAGCGGAATTAAAGGATGGCAGTCATAGGCAGGAAGACAGGCTATCCCAGCGCAGAAGGTTTTTCAAGAAGAGTGTGCGGCTGGTAGTGTGTCGGTTTGAAACTCAGGCAATGCCGCGCTGCGCGAGTCTGGACCCGTCCCCACTTCTCGCAAGGGACGCGAGAAATGGGGCACCCAGATCGAACCTAAGCCTCAGTTTGAAGCTGAGGCACCACCTTCTAAGCCGACAGCTGAGAACTGAGAGCTGTTTTTCATCACACCTGCTGCCGCGCTTCTCCCAGCGGAACCTGCACGTCCATTTTTTTCTTGCCGCGGAAGATGGTGATTTTCACGGTGTCTCCGGCGCGGTGGTCGTTCATCACCTGGGCCAGGTCGTCTTCGTCCGTAACTTTTTGGCCGTCGATGGCTACGATCAAATCGCCGCCCAGCATGATGAGACTGTTGCCCAGGTATGCGCGCTGATCGCCGCCGCGCAGGCCAGCCCGATCGGCCGATCCGCCGGGGGTCACCTGCACAATCAGCAAACCGTAATCCGCGGACAATCCCATTTCATCGGCAAGTTCCGGGCTGATCGGAATCGTGCTCACGCCCAGCGCTGGACGCCGTACTCGTCCCAGCGTCATCAAGTCATTCAGCACGGCTTTCGCGGTGTTGATGGGGATGGCAAATCCGATGCCGGCATTCTGATTCACGCTGGAAAGAATCATGGTATTGATGCCGATGACTTCTCCGTGCCAGTTCATCAGCGGACCGCCCGAGTTGCCGGGATTAATCGCGGCATCGGTCTGAATCGCTTCGTCAATGGTGGCGCCATTGGGCTCGCGCACCGGGACGAATCGAACTCACAATGCCGCGTGTCATCGTCCCCGCCAGCCCGAACGGATTGCCAATGGCATACACCTTCTGCCCCACCTGCAAGTTGTGCGAGTCGCCCAGCACCGCCGGAACCAGGTCGGCGGCCTTGATCTGAATCACCGCCAGATCGTGCGCCGGGTCGGTGCCGATCACGGTGGCTTTGTATTTCTTGCGATTGTGCATCGTCACTTCCACCTGCCGCGCCTCGGCGATGACGTGGTAGTTGGTGAGAATGTGCCCATCCTTGTCGATCACGAAGCCTGAACCCTGGCCCTCCTGCGGCACCAGACCGTAGAAGAAGTCAAACGTCATGGCCCGCGAAGTGACGTTCACAACGGACGGGATGTTCTTCTTGTAGACGGAGATATTGTTCTGCTCTTCGCTGTCGAGCTGTTCCCCGCCCGCTGCTTCCGTGATCTCCACACTCGCCGGCTGGCTGAACCAGTTCGCGGGATGCAAAGCGCTGGTACGGGAATTCGACTTCCAGGTCGTGAAATAGAAGAACGCGCCGGCAATCGCCAGCGCCAGTATCAAGGGCCGCATGAGCTTCATGATTTCAAACCGCCTAAGGGTAGATACGATGTCCGGGAGCCGAAAGGTCCCGGAGATTTCATTCTATAAGGAAACTGTGAACGCCAAAGCAAGATCGAAAGCAGCGGGCAATAGTTCCTTCGACTTCGCTCAGGACAGGTCCGCTCCAAACAATCCGAGTCAAATGCCTCTCAGGGGTTGTGCGTGGCTTCAGCGCGCAGCTTCTCCCACACCTTCCGTACCTGCTCGCGCGTTTGGTCGAGCGAGGCGGAGTTGTCGATTACATCATCGGCGGCTTTGATCTTTTCTGCTTCCGGTAGCTGCGCGGCCATGCGGCGGGTGACTTCTTTGCGGGCGGCTTCGAGGTTGAGTTTTTGGCGGGCGGCGAAGCGGGCGATGCGTTGTTCTTCGCTGCACTTCACTACGATCAGGCGGTCGAATTGCTTGGCCGCGCCGGCTTCGAGAATCAGCGCGGCTTCTACGATGGCGACGGCGTGGGGATCATGGCGTCCGATTTCGTTCATCCACTCTTCCTGGCTGCGCAACACGGCGGGATGCACGATGCGGTTCAACTCTTCGACGCGCGTGGGCTGGCCGCTGACGGGGCTTGCGTTGCCCAGACTTGCGTCACCGGGATTCGAAGCGGCGGGATTCGAGCTGACCGAATTCGCGCCGAAGGCGAGCTCGGCCAGCTTGGAGCGGTTAATGCTGCCGTCGGGGTTGAGGATGTCGCCTCCGAAATGGCGCACGACCTCGTTGTAGACGGTTCGCCGGGCTGCATGAGCGAATGGGCGATGCGGTCGGCCTGGACGAGATGCGCGCCGAGCGCGACGAACATTTCTCCTACGACTGACTTGCCTGAGGCGATGGCGCCGGTTAGGCCGACTTTCAGCATAGGGGCAGTGGCTAGTTGGTAGCGGCTGGTACCGACCGCCTCACAGATATTCTACTTTTCCAACGAGTTTTCGGATGGAAAGGAAAACGCAGCGGCAAACTAGCCAGCTAGCCACCAGCCATTGCCTTTCCAGCTTTGCGGCTTTTACCGTGTTGAACATCAGCATGGCGATGGTTAGCGGGCCGACGCCTCCGGGGACTGGGGTGATGGCTCCGGCAATTTCGGCGACTTCGGGATGCACGTCACCTACGAGCGTTGAGCCTTTGAGCTGAAACGTCTCTTCACGTTTAGAGTTGCCGGCGAACAGGCGCGCAAATTCGACGGGGTCGGTCACTTTGTTCATGCCGACGTCGATCACGGTGGCACCGGGCTTCACGAAGTCGCGGGTGATCATGCCGGCGCGGCCGATGGCGGCGACCAGAATGTCGGCGCGGCGGCAGACTTCCGGCAGGTCGCGAGTCTTCGAGTGGCAGACAGTGACCGTGGCATTGGCGTTGAGCAGCAGCATGGCCACCGGTTTACCTACGATGTCGCTGCGGCCGACGACCACGGCTTCCTGGCCGGCGATGGGAATGTGGCTGCGTCTCAGAATCTCGATGACGCCGGCGGGAGTACAGGGAACCAGACCGGGGCGCTGGGTCGAAAGGAAGCCGACGTTGACGGGATGAAATCCGTCGACATCTTTGGCGGGGTCAACGGCCATCAGCACTCTCTTGGCGTCGACTTGCGGGGGTAAGGGCAGCTGCACCAGGATGCCGTTGATCGGGTCGCGGCGGTTGAGGTCGTCGATCAGGGCTAGCAGGTCGTCCGTGGTGGCGGTATCGGGGTGAGTGTGAGTCTCGCTGTAGACGCCAATTTCTTCACAGGCCTTGACTTTGCCGCGTACATAAATCTCGCAGGCGGGATTGTGGCCGACCAGGACCACCGCGAGGCCGGGGCGTACGCCGGCGGCGGCCATGGCTCTGACCTCCGCGGCCACTTCGCTGCGAATCTGGTGCGCGATCTTGGTGCCGTCGAGGATAGTGGCGGACATGCGGACTCCGGGCGTCAGCTTTCGGGCTTCGGCTAGAAAATCTTACACCGCCAGGGCTGCCGCGTGCGCCGAGGAAATTCAACTTCGATTCACCACAGAGGCACAGAGACACTGAGGAAAGCAAATTCGAGCTCGGCGATCTCGGCGGTGACCGCCACTCTTTGGCGTCCCGCGCTATTTTTCTTTAGCTTTTCTCTGAGCCTCTGTGGTGAAATGGACTCGTCTGTGTCGTACAATGCTCCGCATGATTGCCAAGGATCTGCTGGAAATTCTGGTTTGCCCGGCTTGCAAGCAGGGACTCGAGTATCGCCAGAACCCGGAGAGTTTGAAGTGTACGGCTTGCCACCGGGTCTACTCGGTAAAGGACGATATTCCCATCATGCTGGTGGATCAGGCAACCATCGAAGCCTCCTGAGATCTGGCTTGCTGATCTTGCGCCCTGATCTCGCTTCCTGACCCCTTCACATTCTGATTTTCGCTAACCCCTGAAACTTTCGGCCCAGGCGGCCGCACGACTGGGCTATACGTGTTTCCGCGCCAGAATGACACAACGTGTCAGTTTTGGGACCAAAGTAACCCTCCGCAGTCACACTGGTCGTCCTGAGGGTCGGCCGGCACCGCCCGCAACTTCTGAGAATTACAGGGGTTTATGAAATCTAAAGGGACCTGCCCTACGTACATAAAATACGAGGGCAAGTACGGCAGCGAAATTGCATGCAACTTGTATGGCTGCCGATGAGTCTAATAGCCACAAAGAGGTCGGAGTCGGAGGTGATGACGGCCATGAACGATAGAATCAGCAATCTGAACATCGACAAAGACAGATTCACGATGACGGAATTGGCAGCGTTGCGGAACGATCTGCTCCAGGGGGGCATGATCGATTCGTACGAGGCCGCGGAGCTTTTGCAGGTATTCCTGATGGGCCGCGGCTATGGGGTATCTCCCAAGGCAGCTCTGGATGCGGCGGGCCGCGTCGAGATGGCAGGGTGCGCCCTGCCGGTTCTGCAGCACGAGCTGGAGAACCTGGCCATGGTGATGTAAAGAATCCAGCGGCGCGGGCCGGTGACCCCGCGCGGCGGTGCAAGCTGGGTTAAGCAAGCTGGGTTAAGCAAAGTAAGAGATTGACATTCTGGGTCGGCGATTGAAACAAGGTCGGCTGCGCTCAGTTCCACGAACGGGAAAGGCCGGGCCAACCAGCCCGGCTTTGTGGTTTTTTGGGTGAGTTCGTCGGCGGTGATTTTGCTGGGGAACGCGCATTATTCTCCGCGCTACACGGGCAAGGTCAAAAGCGCGCGGGCGAGGCGCCCGCGGCCACGCGGGCTATTTTCACACGCGCTTCGGGAGCGCTTGCTGCCTTGCCGAGAACTGACCTGCTTCAGTACAGGTGAAAATCCACGTCGACTTCCACCGGTCCGTAACGGACGGGACGGCCATTTTTCATGGACGGCCGGAAGCGCCATTTTTTGACCGCTTCGATCGCCTTCTCATCCAGGCCCATGCCAAGACCACCCCTTACCCGAATGTTGCTGGGCGTGCCATCCGCTTCGACAATAATCGTGAGAACGCAGAGCCCCTGGAACTTGGCCTTGCGCGCTTCCTCGGAGAATTCCGGGTCGACCTGGGAGAGGACGCTGGGATCGCTCGCCCCTTGCCCGCGGTGATAGGAGTCTCCTCCGGTTCCGCCGCCGTCGCCCGGACCGTATCCAGGACCTACACCCGGCCCGATACCGCCGCCACTGCCATGGTCGCCCATGCCGCCACGCTGGCCCTGGCCGTTCGACGGCATGGTGGAATGCGACATCGGATCGCCCAAGTCGGGAAAGTGATTGAAAGCGACCAGCGTCACCTCGGGAGGGATCACGATGGTGGATTCCACGGCCAGTTTGGGTGGCTCAGCGCGCAGGACTACCGCGGGAGGGGCGATTTGCTGCAGTGAACGAGTGGGCAGTCTGCCCACCGAGGCCTTCAGAACATCATGAGCGCCACCACCACCTCCGCCGCCCGATAGCGTCTTTCCGGGTTGAAGCGGGGGAATGTCGGCTGGGAGCACAAGCTCCACCGTAGGTCTCGGGGCCGGAGGATGCTTGGGGCGAGTCCATGTAACGGTGCCAGCGACGATAAGGCCCGCGATCAGAATATGCACTGCGGCTGAGCCGAGGACTCCGTCTTTCTTGTGATTGTAAAAACCCCATAGATCTTTGACCGGTTCAGGCTTCGATTCCAGCGCTAGGGGAGGGAGCTTCCCCGGAGAGAAAAACTCACCCAACTGGCGGAAGAGCGATTTCCACAGAGGATCGAAGGTGTCAGGGGCCAGCAGCAGGTGAAGTTCCGACTCGCCGTTAGAATTTGAATTGACGCCGTTCGCGCCGACCCCGTTCGAATTGACCTTGGCTGAATTGACCTCGGATGATCCCATCGCACCCCGGTTCGGTCCCCGCTGCAGCGCTGCCATCTCGAGCGCGGCGACCGTCAGCGCTGCGATCTCTTTGGCGACCGACTACGTCTACAGCAGATGAGCAGTCATTCCCACAAGTTGCCCGTTGATCTGGAAATTCGTGCGAACCTCGACAACAGGCGGAGACATGCGCCAAGTCGCCAACTCCTACGGAGTGGAGAAGATTTCAACCAGGGACGCTCGACTCAGGAGCTGTTCAAACATCGCGACGTCACTGATTGACCGGGATGGGCCATTTTCAATGAGTGCTATCGCCTTCCATGAGAAGGCCGGTCGGAGTCAAGTCGATTCTTGTCGGGCTTCATGGGACACGATTTTTTCTCCCGCCGAGTAGCCATTGTCGCCATGCTTCCATTCGCACTCTCAAGGCGCGATTCGCGTCGCTCGGTGCACATTGGGCGTTCTCGTTTCAGCCGGTGCTGCTATCTGTTTGGCGCCCTGTGGTTCTGCCCTCGCAGAGTGGAACCTGGGCCAGGCGATTAACGCAGTCACCGGAACTCGGCTTTGGCTTTTCTCTTTCCCCTTCTTAACGAGTGTTTTTGCTTCAAGCTGCCGCCGGCAGCGCCACTCGGTTGCTGTTGTGCAGTGGTTCGTACACCTCTCCGCTGACCCATAGGTGGTGCAACAAAACCGCCAGTTTTCTCGCCGTGGCAACGATGGCTCGCTTCTTGCCGCTCCTTCCGCCACGCTCGGCCAGCTTCAGGCCCCAGCGCCGCAGATCACAGTCCACACCGAATGGTCCCAGGATGTGCTGCGCACCTTGCACCAACAGCGTTCGCAGATAGGGATCTCCTTCCTTACTGATGTGCATCTGCGGCTCGTTGTGGCCGGAGTTCCTCCGTCCCGGCTGCAACCCCAGATAGCAGCCTACGTCGCGGCTCTTGCGGAAACGATGCGGATCTTCCAAGGGCAGCAAAAACGTCAGCCCGATCAGCGTGCCCACTCCCTTCACCTGCTTCAGCAACGCCACTTTCGGGTAGCTCTGCTGCGCCAGCTTCTCGATCCGCTCGTTGTACCCTCGTATCTGCTCACTCAGCTCCTCAATGCCGGCCAACAGCGGCTCCAACGCGCTTTGCAGTTCCGGGCTCAGGCCTTCGGCTTTCTCCGGATTCATATTCCGCACGTTGCATCCGCGCAGCCGCTCGCCATAGCTCTTGGCCAGTCCACGAGCCGTGTTCACCAGCCCCGTCCGGGTGCGCTCCAGCCCTGCCCGTGCCCGAATCATCCTGTCGGCTTGTGCCTGCGCGCTGCGATGCTTCACCGGGTACAGCAACTCCGGATCGATCCGGGCCAACCGCGCCAGCGTCTGCGCATCCAGCCGATCGTCTTTCTTGCGGCTCTCCCCGATCAAGCCGAGCCTTCGCGCATTCGCCACGATCACTTCATGCCCAACTCCTGAGTAAACGAATGATCTAGGCGAATGTGTCCCGATCTCCATCCCGATCCGGCTTGCGGCATCTCGCCGAAGACTTCGCGCAACGCTTTCGCATTCGTGCGGACGCGCTGCTCCAGTTGTATCTGGCCGGATTCGTCCAGCACGCAGTACCAGCTGTTGCGATCTCCCAGATCCAATCCAACGGTTAACTTCTGCTGAGAGATTTTCTTGCTCGGCTTTGCCCCTACGGTGCTAACCTTCTTCATTGCCGGTCTCCTTTTTTATCTGTGCCTTGAGCACGTCGATAACTTGGGAGCGTACACCGCATCCCGCCCGGAGACCGGCCTTCTCATCCCATCTGTTAACGCCATTGATATGCAGTTTCAAAATAAGTTTTAACGGAGTGTTAAGTGGTGAGCGCGGAGACTATTCAGATGCGGCTTCTCGAAGAAAGCGACCCGCCCAGCATCGCTGTCGCGTTCAAGAAGATGGGGTGGAAAAAGCCTGAGGCCCAGTACCAGCGGTACCTTCAAGAACAGACGGGGGAAACTCGGCGCTACTATTGACGGGCAATTCGCCGGGTACGTGACGGTATGCTGGCGATCTACTTATGCCGGATTTGCTGACCTGAACATGCCTGAGATTCAAGACCTCAACTTACTCGCGACGTACCGCAGAAAGGGGATCGCAAGCCGCTTGCTGGACCGCGTAGAAGGGGAAGTAGCACGCGTTCGGGTGTTGTGAAGCTGGATGATGACCTCGTGCTTCATTTCACAAAGCAGTTATGAGCGGAATGATGAGGATCCCGAAGTGTAGGGCACACTTCGGGCCCCGTTGACAACCCATGCGCCACAGGCTTGGCACGTCTTTCCCTGCGGAGTACCGTTTTGACATCGTTCATGCCCTCGCCATTTGCCGTTTCTCACATTCAAGGGTGGGGGGCCCTCTCTGTTATTAGTACGGGTGGCAATTTTCCTGGTTTGCTTGCCTGCCGCGAGACACATGCGTCACTCGGGAAGCCTAGCATCCATGTACCAGACAGAAGAGGCCCCAGCTTTTTTCCACGCGAGAAACAATTCAACTACGTAAGGTCCATTGCCGTTCGCCACGGAGGGGGCTTGATCGGTTGCCGCACCACTTACCGTCGCCTGATGAGACCAGACTGGCGGACCTCCATAGCCCAGGGCAGTGCCCGTATTGAAGGAATACCAGATCGACGTGCCCGACAGGCCCTTCCAAAACACGATGTCCTTGTAGTCAGCGTCCAAAGTTGCGGCTGGTCCTTCAGACGATTCTGCCGTCCAGCCACTGCCGGAAACCGTGTAACCGGAGCCTACGACAACGTTCGAAGTGTTTGTTATGAACATTGCATAACCGGACGAAGCATTGGGAGCCGACTCGATGCCAGGCGTAAGATTCGTGCTAAGGCCACTCACAACTGTCTCGCTGTCCCAGCCCGCTGACAGATCGTCAAGACTGCTTGTCCATACCTTGGAACTGGAGGCGCCTTTCCAATACGCCGTTACGGGCCAACTGTAAAAACTCGCTGCGGGCGCCACGCTGGTGCCGGCTGTCCAACCGCTGCCCTCTATCGCCTGCTGCTCAGTCCACCCCCCATCAGAATACTCGGACCACAAGATGCTGTTATCTGACTTTCCTTTCCAGATCAAATAGAAATTTTCTCCGTCGTAGCTCCATGCCGGGGCGGCGCTGGACTGCGCGGTCCACGTAGTTCCGTTGCTCCTGGTACCACTCACAGGCACTCCGTCGCCAAACTCAAGACTAGAAGTGTAAAAAGTTGAGAAATAGACATCGCTGGTGGCCGAATCCACCCATGCGAGGTAGGCATAGTTTCCGTCTGTGGCCACGGCCGGCCCGAAGTTGGTGGATGCGTTCGGCACTTGAATTTGAGCCAGCGCCTGGCCGGCGAAGATTGCCAGGAACGCCGCTAAAGCCACATTGAGATGCACGATCGTCTGCTTCATAGATCCTCCTTGGATCACTGCTGCCAGTCTCGTCAGAGAGATTTAGATTAGTCGGTGCGGGCCGACCCTCCCTGTTCACTGGCACGGATTCTCCTAGTAGTTTCTCCGCAAAGCCAGTGACGAGTTCTGACAGGCCCTGACAAGTTTTGAAGCTCCTCTAAGTCAATGCCAGCAGAGGGGATATCTCCAAATTTGGAAGTTCCAAATCGATGCCCGGCACGCACTCTGCAGCGGGATTTCGGGTCACTCACGAACGCCAGCACAAGTTCTCCATGAGAGCCGACCCCGGGGCCATGTCAGACAACTGCGAGCCGGCTTGATCAAACGGCGCATTGACCTTGCGATAGGATTTCTTGTGCGCGTACGGCGTGATTTCGATAGTTGACCCGAACAGCTGACTGCGGAAGTGGAGCAAAATGCAGCTAGTCGCATAGGAGATGTCGAGCGATTGCATCCCTGTCTCCAACGCGATCCAGCTCTGCGGCATCTTCGCGAAGGACTTCCCCCGCACAGCGTCTAGTGATCTCGGTCACTGCGCAACCCGAGTGTCGGGGGTAGGAAGAAAGAACGATCCGACTGGCGACTCAGCTGGCAGCTTGTCTGCGCAGGCTGGGGGAGGCAGTCATGAATGTTCCGAAGCGGCCGCTGCTTGTAGCTCCTAATTCTTGCCTTTATCCTGCCGCTCGAACCGGTGGCGCCGAAAGAATGGATTGCCTTCTCTCTCGCGGCATGGTGTGTTCCAATCCGCATGGCGCTTGCGATTATGTGCGTCTTGCTCAGTCCGGGCTTGGGTAGAACTCGCAGGCGGAGCGCGCACAGTTTTAGGAGAGTGATTCAGAAACCAAGGAGTTGGATCATGGGTACCTTCGGTTACAGCAGGTGCGTGCAATGCGACGAAGACAACTTTTTCAGCGATGGCTCGAAGTGCGCACGCTGTCTCGGCCTGAGTTATGTGCCGGTTGACGACGAGGACAGCGAGGACCACGCGGAAGAGTCGTTGAGTATTTCCTTGGATCTCCCAACGGCTGCGTAGTGCGCTGATTCCGGCCTCCTGACCACTCCCTGGTCATCCAGACCAAGGAAACAGGGTCGTTGTTGTGACATAGCATTTCACTCATCGACGCGGATGCGGCATGTTCCCGATGAGTGAAATGGTCACCTTGAGCGCTGTTTCCAAACAGCGCTCTTGCCGGTGGCGATACTTCCGCAGTTCAGTCGGGTTTCCGCGTTTCCTTTGGCGGCGCCTTCTTGGCCGGGGGAGGTGGAGTTTTTGGTTTGGCCGCCGGCGCCGGATGTTGCGCCGGCTTTGCGGCTGGAGGCGGAGTGGCCGGCCTGGTTTCAGGTTTCGGGGCGGGCTTCTGAGCGTTCGGCGCTACCGGCCTTGCTGGTTGCGGATGTGCCGCCGGACGTGCCGCCGGTGCCGAGGGTTGAGTGCGCCGCTCGGCTGGCGCAGGGGCGGGGTGCGGCCGCGCTGCCGGCGGAGCGGGTTTGGCTGCCGACGGTGCCGGCTCAACTGCTTTCCGCATGGGTTCAGCAGGCCTTGCCGGCGCAGGAGCGAGCGCACGGGCCGGAGGGGTAGTGGCCCTGGGTTCCGCAGCCCTGGATGCCGGAGCCGGTTCAGTACGATTCGGCTGCGTGGCCGGCGACGCCGGTCGCGCGGCTGCAGCAGGGCGAGCGGGAATCACGGGAGCAATTGGTTTGCCTTCGGGGATGGGCTTCGCCGCTGCCAGAATGGCCGGTCGTCCCTTATTCACCGAAGCAAACTGCTGGCGGTTTTGCGCCGCGGCCTGCCGCTGCTCTAACTGCGTATTCATCGGAGGAATGCGCTGCTCACGAACGGCGGCGATTTCCGTTGGCAGTGGGCGGCGAGTTATGCCTCCAGGCCCGTTGTAGCTGGAGCGGTTATTGGTGATGTTGACTGTGGTGTTATTGATGATCACCGTATTCGTGATCGTGCGGTTGTAAACCTGAACGTTGGTGATCGTTATATTGTTTACGGAGCGGTTATAGTTGAAACGGTTGCCGTTCCAGTACCCGCCCTGATATCCGACTCCCACATAGCCGAACCCGTAGTTCACGCCGCCGTAGTAGCCGATATGTCGGCCCCAAAAGCCATAGTTATAGCGGTACCTGCCGCCGACGTATCCCCAATATCCCGGCGTCCACAGGAAGCCCACCTCAGGCGGCCGCGCCCAGGCGCCGGGCACCCAGTAGTAGCCCTGGGGAGCATAGCTCCAATATCCAGGGGTCCATAGATAGCCATCGCCGGGGCAATCCGGCTGTGAATATTCCGGGAGCTCAGGCGGGGGTTGCTGGGCCTCGAGCACCGGTTGGCCATAGCTGGAATCGTCATCGCCGGCGTCGTAGTCGGCACTGGAATCGTTGTCGCTGGTGCCGGCATCCGGGGTGGCGCTTACGGGGGCCAGATTGTCCCCAGCTGCCTGATTCTGCGGCTGATCGGGCTGCGCCGGCTGGGTGCTGGCGTCCGGGGTCTGGGCTGGCGTTTGGTTGTTATTGCAGGCTACAACTCCAAACATCAGGGCGAGGGATGCGGCTGTCAGAAGAATAAGAGAAGGAACTGGGCTGTGCTTGCTCATAAGGATTTTCCGCATGATGGTTTTCCACGAAGTGAATATACAGGATTCATGACCAGGTGATTGGGAGACACTTGTTGTTGCTTAGTATCTCGATCGACTGATTAGGTTGCCGTTCCCGCCCGGCCTGCGCCACCAATGGCGGCAACGGACAGCTTGCACCTGCTTAAGAATGGCATCTCAGACTTCATGGCTGTCGATAATGCGGCAATCTGCGGAAGAAAAATGTTCAATTTTGCACATGTGCCCGCGGGCTGTTGTTGCAACATCGCCAGACTCATCGAGCCGGATCAGGAAATTGTCAAGGAGTGCAACCGCTGTTGGCGACATCCTCCGAGAGCTTATAGTCAGTTGTAACAATCGAATCTCTAAACGGAGGGGAAGCCATGAAAATCTTCGTCTTGGTTATGCTTCTTGCAGCATCTGCATTTGCCCAATCGCCGGCCGACGCCTCTCCCGCAGCTTGCGGCCCCGAAAATGTCAGTTTCAAGGTGAAACTAGACGAATCCCGCCACGCACTGGCGCAGCCGGACCAGGGGAAGGCGCGGGTTTATTTCTTTCACGATGCCGGGACCGGCAGCACCTTAGGATATCCAACTGTGAAGCTGGCGATGGACGGAGCATGGGTAGGCGCAAACCACGGCAATTCGTATTTCTCCCTCTCTGTCGAGCCGGGAGAGCATCATGTGTGCGTTACTCTGCAGTCGTCGCTGGTCGCGCAGCGTGTGGAACTCGCGCATTTTACCGCAGAGGCAGGGAAGGTTTATTTCTACCGCACACGAATCGTCATGTCACGAGCCGTCGAGTTGCTAGAGCTTGACGCGATCGACAGCGATCAAGGCAAATATCTGGTTGCGTCCATTCCGCTGAGCGTTTCCAGTCCCAAGAAGTAAGTAATGGAACCGGAACGAACCTCCGACGAACACAGACGAACCTCGGAAGCAGAGATCTGCCGACGCTAATGGAGAGCTCGGGAACCGGCTGAATGACGCCTACGCGACGTTCTGGCCGTGGTGCCTTGCCAGGGCGGCGGGTTGTGAATTCAATGCCGGCAGGACCAGGCTGACGGTCGCGGTGCGATCGTCAGAGACCGTAAGATTCAGGCTCGCGTCCCCGGAATACAGATACTTTAGACGAGCTTCGGTATTGCGGAGCCCCACGCCCGTTCCGCTGGACGTCTTGCTGCCCACGCTATTGCGCACCTGGATTTCGAGCATGCCATCTTTTTGAGTTGCGGCTACTTCGACCCATCCCCCTTCGCGGGCGGAAGAAACGCCGTGTCGAATCGCGTTCTCGACCAAGGGCTGGAGAATCATCTGCGGCACCAACAACCCGTGAGTTGCCGGAGGGATGAGCCATTCGATTTTGAGGCGGCTGCCGAAACGCATTTTTTCCAGATCGAGATATTCCTTCGCAAACCGGAGTTCGTCCTGCAGGGAAACCAGATCCACCTGGTCGCGGTCCAGGGCGGTGCGCAGCAGATCCGACAACTTCACGATCATTGCCCGGGCGCTTTTCGAGTCGCCATCCACCAGCGTGGCGATTCCGTGGAGGGTATTGAAGAGAAAGTGGGGATGAAGTTGCATCTTGAGCGCCTGCAGTTCGCTGGCGACGAGCGCCTGCTGATACTCATATTTCTCACGCTCTTCCCGGCGCAAACGTTTCAGGTATTCGTAGGCGTGAGCCGCCACCACCATGGCGATGTAGATGAAGATCTCGTCGGCAAATGCCGTCCGGACGATCTCGAGCCAGGAATGAAAGGAGCGCGCCACGTAGACGTGCTGCACGTCATCGAATTGCGGAATCAACGCCCATAGGATCCCCGAGTGCAGCAGGACAAACGGCACCGCTCCGAGAACGCAGAACAACATGTAGCTCCAGCGATTTCTGGAAAAATTCAGATATTTTCCCACCAGGTAGAAAATGGGCGGCGTCCACAGAGCTAACGCAAAACCGCGCACGCCCGCCATCCCCAGCGATTGCACAAAGGACGACCAAAGATGCTGCCGGTTGAGGACTCCGGCCTGCGAGACCATCAAGAACGCAAGCCCAAACCAGAACGCGATCGACATCAGGTAGGCCCGCGCCGTTCCCCGTAGATAGCGCCATTTCATGGCGCCATTCTACTCGTTTTACGGAACGCGACTGAACATCTTTGCGAGGCGTCTACACGAGCCGTGATAATGCTTTCCTATGCATATTCCCGGATCCTGGATTCTGTTGATCTTCGTGAGCGGGTCGACCGCGCTGATTCTGTTGGTGCTGCACTTGACCAAGCTTGGCCTGGTGATCCACCAGCGCATTCCAGACCGGCCGCGGAGGCGGCTGCTTCTGGCTTCGATCGGTTTTTTCGTGACGTTCGTTGGGGTGCGGCTGCTGGTGGCGTCGATCACTCACCATGTGGGGCCGTTTGGCTATGTCGAGATGGGAGGCCGGCACATTCATCACCTGGTGTGGGGAATTCTTCTCCTGCTTATCACCGGATACGCAGAGATCGGGGAAGTGGGAACCGGGGAGAAGCCAGGCGCAATTTTCCTGAGCCGGTTGTTGGCGCTGACTTATGGGGTTGGTGCAGCCCTGACGCTGGACGAATTCGCGCTGTGGCTGAACCTGGATGCAGCGGCTTACTGGTCACGGCAGGGCCGCGAAAGCATTGATGCCGTGGTGATATTCGGTGCGCTGCTCGCGATCGGGGCATGGGGTGCGCCGTTATTTCGTGCGGTTTCGTCGGAAGCAAAAGGCAAGCGCGTGAACGGGCGCTAGAGGACAAAGCCGGGAACTCGCTAGCGGTTATTCGTAACGCAGGCTCTCGACTGGGTCGAGTTGCGCCGCGCGCGTCGCGGGCACGGTGCCGAATATGACGCCGACCAGCGACGACACTACGATGGCGATGATCGCCGACCAGCCTGAAATCGGGATGCGGTAGTCCGTGAGGAAGCGCACGGAGTAAGGCAAGGCCAGGCCGATTGCGATGCCGGCAATGCCGCCGATGAGCGAGATCAAAACTGCCTCAGCCAAAAATTGAAAGCGGATTTCGCGGCGGGTCGCGCCGACGGCCTTGCGGATTCCGATCTCACGAATTCTTGAAGTCACGGTCGCCAGCATGATGTTCATGATGCCGATGCCGCTGACCAATAGCGTGACCATGGCGCTGGCCAGCAATCCCCAGGTCAGGGCGGTCAGAATGCGGTCAGCCGTGGCCAGAATGTCGGTCAGATTCGACACGTTGTAAACCGATTCCGCCCGGTGGCGCGAGCGCAGCACGCGCTTGATCTGCACCGTTGCCGCGGGTACCGATGCGGAATCCCGCATGGAGAAGTAAACCATCTTGACGCTGGGCGTCTCCAGAAAATAGCGGCTGACGCTGTAGGGAATGACCATGGTGTTGTCGGTGACTTCGGACTCGCCGAACGTCTCCGCGCTCTCTTTGAAGGTACCAATGATGGTGAAGGGCAGGCCGGTGAGTTTTATGACTTTCCCGATAGCGGCCTGAGGCGAGCCATAGACGGACCTGGCCATTTTCTCGGTGATAACACCGACTTTGTTGTGGGCCTGGGAATCTTCTGCGTCAAAAAAACGACCGGAGAGAACTTTTAAATTGCGCACGCGCTGGTACTCGGGATACGCGCCGAGAACCTGAATGTCTTTTTCGTCACCGTTGCCGACCGGAATGCGCTCGCCCAAAGTGACCACGGGCGAGGCCGCGACCACTCCGGGGACTTGCTCCTGCACCGCCTGGACGTCTTCCACCGTGAGCGGGTCGAGGCTGGAATTGCTGATGTGCTGCGCGCCCTGATATTCGGCCCAGATTTCGTTGGTGCCGATGGCCTCAATCTGGCTTAGGGCGTACTCGCGCCCCGTCATGCCTATGGTTACGACTAAGATGAGCGAAGCGGTGCCAATCACCATGCCGAGCGCGGTGAGCATGAAACGAACTTTGTTCGACATGAAGGTGTCGTAGGCAAAGTTCAGAATTTCCCCGAGAGCCATGTCGGCGCTCAACCGGGATCGCACGGTTTCAGTAGCGGTAGGCATTAGTTAAATGCTACGGACGGAGGACGAAAGGCGCAAGGGCTGGGATTGGGCAAATCTCAATAAATTGGGTGGGCTGCCCACGCTGCGGAGTGATTTTGGCAGAGGATGTGGTACACCTCTATTCTGTCTTCTGCGTTCGACATCGGGTAAACGAGGATCACGTATCTCTACGGCTGACACTACTTTCGGCACGGACCACGATCCGCAGGCTTCGCGGCAACGGATTCGCCTTTCGCTGCTGTGGATGGTGCTGGCGGGGCTCGCGATCCGGCTGATCGTGGTGGGGTTTCTTTATCCCGAGCGGACGGATCCGGCGCGTGATCACTGGCGCTTCGGCGGAGAGGCGGGAAGAATCGCGCGCTCGGTTGCGCTGGGAGAAGGATTCAGCAATCCGCTGTTCGGCCAGACCGGGCCAACGGCATGGCTTTCGCCGGTATTTCCGTATCTGCTGGCGGGGATCTTCAAAGTCTTCGGCGTCTACAGCAAAGCTTCTGCGCTGGTCGCGTTATCGCTCGACAGTTTATTTTCCGCGCTCACATGCATTCCGGTGTTTCTGATTGCGCGCATGCACTTCGGGGGGAAAACTGCGTTCTGGGCGGGATGGGCGTGGGCATTTTTTCCCTATGGCATTTATTTTTCCGCCGACTTCATCTGGGCTACTGCGCTGACAACGCTGCTGATGAGTCTGGTATTTCTCGCGGCGCTGCGCTTGGAGTCGTCGTCGCGAATTTCTGACTGGGTACTTTTCGGCGCGCTTTCCGGCTTTGGCGCGTTGACTGATCCGGTGGTGCTGTCAGTAGCTCCGTTTCTGGGCGCGTGGATGTGGTACCGGCGATATCAGCAGAAAGCACGCTGGTTCGCACCAGGAATCGCGGCTGTGCTGGCGGTGGTGATCGTGACGGCGCCGTGGATGGTACGAAACTATCGCATCTTCCACAAGATCGTCCCTTTTCGCAGCTGCCTGGGCCTGGAAGTTTATTTCGGCAACAATCAGGACAGCTGGCACTGGGGACCTCCGGGATATCATCCGTCGGACAACGAAGAGGAGTGGAAGGAATATCAGCAACTGGGAGAGATTGCGTATGTGTCGAAGAAGCTCGACCAGGGCCTGCGATTTCATTGACCATCACCGCGGCTTGTATGTATGGATGACGGCGCGGCGCGTGGTGTATTTGTGGACCGGCTACTGGAGCTTCGGCCATCGCTATCTGCAGGAAGAACCGATGGACCCGCCTAACATTGTTTTCTGCACGCTGCTGACTGTGCTTACCTTGGCCGGGCTGAGGCGGGCGTGGCGGGATAGTTGGGTCGTGGCGATGCCTTACATCATCACGTTTTTCTTTTTTCCCATCGTGTATTACCTGACGCACCCGGAGGATTATTACCGGCGTCCGATTGATCCTCTGTTTGTAGTGCTGGCGGCGTATGCGATGGTTTCGTGGCGGGGCGAGCGGCGGATGCAAAATGTGACCACCGGTCGGGGCTGAAAAGCCCCAAAATGATTTTCGAGGCCGTACGCGGCGCCGAGGCGCCGCTCTTCCACGGTGCTAGGCATTCCACTGGCCACTGAGAGTTGGAGATCTATTCGGTTCGAGAAATACAAGACGGCGTTCAACTTGTTCCTGCTGACGGCCGGCGCACTGTTGGTGCACGGATATCATCCTTACGCCGAGGACGCGGAAATTTATCTCCCGGGCGTCGAGAAGATTCTGAATCCTAAGTTATTTCCTGTGATGCGGGAATTTTTTGCTTCGCATGCCAACCTCACGTTGTTTCCGAATCTGATTGCATTTTCCGCACGCGTTACGCATCTCCCATTCGAAGTTGGGCTCTTCCTGTGGCACGTATCGTCGATTTTTTTGTTGCTGCTGGCCTGCTGGGAGTTGAGTGGCGTCTGCTTTGCGAGCGCGAGAGCGCGGTGGGGCGGAGTTTGCCTGGTGGCGGCCCTGCTTACGATTCCGGTGGCCGGGACTGCGCTCTACATCATGGACCAGTATCTGAATCCGCGAAACCTGGCGGCCTTTGCCGCGATCTTCGCCGTCACGCGGACGCTGGAAAATAAATACCTTCGCGCGCTGCTGTGGCTGGTGTTTGCGGCATGCATGCATCCCCTGATGGCCGCGTTTGCGTTTTCGTTTTGTTTCTTGCTCGTGTTCATGAAGTTTGTCGAGGGCAGACGCGCCGACGCGGGTGTCGGCATCGCGGGCCCCGGGATTAGCAGCGCCGGGATAACGATCGCTTCTGGCGCGGCCAGCGCGCTGGGCTGCCTGCTGTTTCCGTTCGGCATCTCGCTGGACCCCCAGAGTTCGCCGGCCTATCACGAGGCCGCGTTGCGCCACGGTTTTCATTACATCCAACGCTGGCAATGGTACGAGCAGTTCGGAATTCTCGCTCCGGTGCTGCTGTTCTGGTGGTTCGGGCGGATGGCTCGCGCCCGCGGTTCGCGCAGGCTCGACCTCTTATGCCGCGCTTTTATTATTTACGACCTCATTTATTTCGTGATGGCGCTGGTGTTCGATCTGCCGGCCCGTTTTGAGAGTCTCGCGCGTCTCCAGCCGTTGCGCAGCTTGCACCTGCTGTATATGGCAATGTTTGTGGTTATGGGCGGGTTCATTGCCGAGTATGTTTTGCAGAATCGAGTGTGGCGATGGCTGGCGCTGTTCGTTCCCTTGTGCGCGGGAATGTTCGCGGCGCAGCTGGCGCTTTTTCCGGCGAGCGCTCACGTGGAGTGGCCCGGCGTCACTCCGCGGAACCCATGGGCGCAGGCTTTTGTTTGGATTCGGCAGAACACTCCCGTGGATGCGGTATTTGCGCTCGATCCCGAATACATGCACATCCCGGGCGAAGATGAGATCGGCTTCCGCTGCCTCGCACAACGCAGCCGCCTCGCTGACGCCAACAAGGACAACGGCGTAGTCAGCATGTTTCCGCCGCTGGCCGACACCTGGCTTGAGCAGATAACGGCGCAGAGTCCGTGGGTGAAGCTTCGCGTTGGGGACCTTATGCGATTGAAACAGATGTATGGCGTGGGTTGGGTGGTGTTACAACAACCCGGTGGTTCCGCGCTGGATTGTCCCTATCAGAATTCTGCGGTGCGGATCTGCCGGGTTCCATGACGAGCTCTTTGGTCATTGCCGCCGCTAGAAAAATCTCGGAGCTACGCTCGACCGGACAGCCATGGGAGGCTCTCCCACATGAGAATCTTGCCCTGCCAAGCTGTTCCCGATGGGTACGACTCCCGCTGATCATTTACAATCACAAGAAACACCGGAGAACTCCGCATGTCTATCGCGCAGGCTGTTCAGGTCCCCGTCCGGCTATTTCCGTATGAAAGGTGGGGCTCGGCGCTGTCTGGACTGGCAAGGCAATACCGCGACAACCAGCCTTGCCCGCATATTCTGCTGAAGGATTTTCTCGAGCCTGAAGTTGCGTTGACCATGGCGGAAGAGTTTCCCCGGCCGGATAGCGCGGCCTGGACGCAGTACAAACATCCCAACGAAAATAAATTGGGCATGCCGCGGCGCGAACTTTTTCCACCGACGATTGCGGCGGTCACGGAAGAATTGAATTCGCCAGAGTTCACTGCGTGGGTGTCAGAGTTGACCGGGATTCCGAATCTGATTTCCGATCCCATGCTCGAGGGCGGCGGCTTGCATCAGTCCGGCCCGGGCGGATATTTGAACGTGCATACCGATTTTTCCATGCATCACTTTCACTCCAGCTGGCACCGGCGCGTGAATCTGATTCTGTATCTGAATCCGGGCTGGCAGCAGGAGTGGGGCGGATCTCTCGAATTGTGGGAACGCGGGATGAAGCGGTGCGCGGCCAAATATCCGCCGATGGTGAACCACGCGCTGATATTTACCACGGACGAGCGGTCATTGCACGGGTTTCCTGATCCACTGACCTGCCCCGCGGGGCAATCGCGCAAGAGCCTGGCGCTCTACTACTACACGGTTGAACCGGGAAAGAAAGTGACCGCACACTCCACCGATTATTTTGCGCGTCCGCAGGATGGCTGGGGAAAATCGGCCATGATCTGGCTGGACAAAAAGGCAGTGGATCTTTACTCGCGGGCCAAGGTGCGATTCGGATTTTCCGACGAGTTTGCCAGCAAGGTGCTGGGGTTTTTGTCGGGGAAGAAGTAACAGGCGAACAATCGAGCGCGGGCTTCGCCCAGCTTTGGACAGCCGAGAGCCTGCCCTGAGCGAAGTCGAAGGGCGGCTGTCCCTACACGCGCTAGGCGGATCGGACGGTTTCGGTCCGCGGCGCGTAATACGTGGGGAAGCCGGGATCGAGCTTGCGGCCTTTGTCGCTGAAACGCCGCAGATGGATCAGGCCCATGCGCTGCAGGGCGAACTGCAGCGTGACGCCGAGCACGCCGAATCCGTAGGTCACGCTGCGGCGGAAGTTGATGGACGAGGCTTCTTCGAAATACTTTGTCGGGCATGAGACTTCGCCGATGCGAAAACCGAAATACACGCACTGGGCGAGCATCTGATTATCGAAGACGAAGTCGTCGGAATTTTCGAGCAGCGGCAATTCACTCAAAACCTTGCGGCTGAAGGCGCGATATCCGGTGTGATATTCGGAGAGCTTGACGCCCAGAAAAAGATTCTCAAACGCGGTTAGCAGGCGGTTCGAAACGTACTTGTAAAACGGCATGCCCCCGCGCAGTGCCCGCCCTCCGATGATGCGCGACCCCAAGACAACGTCATACACGTCATAGGCCACCATGCTGCCCATCGCCGTGATCAGCAGCGGGGTGTATTGATAATCGGGATGCAGCATGATGATTACGTCGGCTCCGGCCGCCAGCGCTTCGCGGTAGCAGGTCTGCTGGTTGCGACCGTAGCCGTAATTGCGGTCATGCTGGAAAACGTGCAGTCCGAGACGTTGGGCCAGCGCAACCGTGCCGTCAGAGCTGTGATCGTCGACGAGGATGCGGATGTCGACCAGATCGGGGAGATCGGCCACCGTGGCGGCAAGCGTCATCTCCGCGTTGTAGGCGGGCATGACGACCGCGATGCGTTTGCCATTGATCATATTGCGCTATGCGACTTGCGTTAGGCGACGCCGCGCGTAACCGAAAGGCTACGCAAAATGCGTAACCAAACGGTTCCGGAAGCAAAAGTCGACTAAAAGTGAAGTGCTGTTTTCATGATACCCGAGAATGGCGTAGGCTCCTACAAATCGAGCGCCCGGATCACGGCCCGGTTATCTCGTCCCGTGATCTGGTGCGTTATTTCATGTTGTCGAGAATCGAGCCGACAATTCCGCCGACTACGCCGCCCTGCACCGACTGCCTGGCCTCGTGATGCGGCATGTACTCCTGCAGTTCATGGGCCAGCCGGGAGATGGGCAGCGTCTGCAGCCAGATTCTGCCGGGACCGGTGAGCGCGGCCAGGAAGATGCCGTCGCCGCCGAAAATCATGTTCTTGATTCCCGGAACAGTAGTGATCTGAAATGAAACGCTGGACTGAAACGCGCCCACGTGTCCGGGATGCACGCGCAGGGTTTCTCCCGGCTTAAGATCCCTGATCACCAGCTCGCCCGACAGTTCCAGCCAGGCCACGCCTTGTCCGCTGAGCTTCTGCAGCAGGAAGCCGTCGCCGCCGAAAATCCCAGCGCCGAGGGTTTGCTGGAAACCGACGCCAATCTGAATCTGCTGCGTCGCGCAGAGAAATCCGTGACGGTGAATGAGATATTCCTGCGCCGGACTTACCTCAACCGGAACAATATGCCCCGGCATCTTCGCAGCGAATGCGAGTTCTCCCGCGAAACCCGCCGCGCGGTATTCGGTCATGAACAACGTTCCGCCACCGGCGACGCGCTTCAGGACGCCGAAGATTCCGCCACCTCCGCCGAATTGCGTGTGCGTGGTCATCTGGATCGCACTCGACATCCAGGAAAGTTCTCCGGCTTCGGAAATGATGGTTTCGTTCGGTTCAAGGATGAATTCGAGTACGGGCATGGTCGTCCCGGTGATGCGGCTTTGCATGATTTCTCTCCTGGGTACGGTCGCAGCTTTCCCGCTGAAACCCAAGAGTATATACGGGCAGGGTGGAGTCGAGGTTCGCTGGCGATTTACAAATTTCAAGCGGGTCACCGAGAGTCGTGGTGAGCATAGGGATGCTTCGACTGCGCGTGGCCATTCGCTTTGCGAACGGCCACAGTCAGCGCAGCATTGCACGATCTACGTCTTCCGGCTGCAGCGGCTTGCTCCGATCTGCTTGCCTGTGAAAAACTAGAATCTGCCTAGTATTTGGACGCTCAGCTCCGCCTGGAGCGGCGCGATTCATTGCAATGACTGCAAAGCGCACACTATTCGAGAAAATCTGGGACGCGCATCTGGTGGCCCAGCCGAGCGGCCGGTCGCCGATTATTTATATCGACCTGCATCTGGTGCATGAAGTAACTTCGCCGCAGGCATTCGACGGGTTGCGGGTTGCGGGACGCAAAGTGCGTCAGCCTGCTCTAACGGTCGCCACTGTCGACCATAACATTCCGACTGAGCCGCGCGGAACTCCGATTACCGACGAGATCGCCGCCAAGCAGATTCGGGCGCTGCAAACCAATTGCAAGGAATTCGGCGTCCGGCTGTTTGATATGGATTCGCCAGACCAGGGAATCGTTCACGTGATTGGCCCGGAGCTGGGGCTGACTCAGCCCGGGATGACGATTGTTTGCGGCGACAGCCACACCAGCACGCACGGGGCGTTTGGCGCGCTGGCGTTCGGCATTGGAACTTCCGAAGTGGAGCATGTGCTGGCGACGCAGTGCCTGGCGCAGCAAAAGCCGAAGACGATGAAGATTGAGGTGCACGGCCGGCTGGCGGAGGGCGTGACGGCAAAAGATCTGGCGCTGGGGATCATTGGACAGATTGGCACGGACGGCGCGACCGGGCACGTGATTGAATACGCCGGAGAAGCGGTGCGCGGGCTCTCGATGGAAGGGCGCATGACGCTCTGCAATATGAGCATTGAGGCCGGAGCGCGCGCCGGGATGGTGGCGCCGGACGACACTACGGTGGCTTACGTCAAAGGAAAACGTTTTGCGCCGGGCAAAGGTGAATGGGAGAAGTCGGTCGAGTACTGGCACACTCTGGCGAGCGATGAAGGAGCGGTCTTCGATAAAACTGTCGAGATTGATGCGGCGCAGCTTTGTCCGTTTGTTACTTGGGGGACGAATCCGGGGATGGTGGCTCCAGTGACGGGACGCGTGCCGGACGCGGGAAGCTTGAAAGAGGCAGACCGGCGGGCGACGGAGCTCGCGTTGCAGTATATGGGGCTGGAAGCGGGCAAGCGCATTGAAGATATCGGCGTGGACCGGGTATTCATTGGGTCGTGCACGAATTCGCGGATTGAAGATCTGCGGGCGGCGGCGCGGGTGGCGCGAGGACATCATGTGAGCCCGAAGGTGAGGGCGATGGTGGTGCCGGGATCGCAATCGGTGAAGCGTGTGGCCGAGCAGGAAGGACTGCACCACGTTTTTCTGGAGGCGGGATTCGAGTGGCGCGAATCGGGATGCTCGATGTGCCTGGGAATGAATCCTGACATTTTGCAGCCGGGCGAGCGCTGCGCTTCCACCAGCAACCGCAATTTTGAAGGCCGGCAGGGGCGCGGCGGGCGCACGCATTTGGTGAGTCCGATGATGGCGGCGGCGGCCGCGATTGAAGGGCATTTCACGGATATTCGGAACTGGAAATTTCAGTGAGCGGTTTTCGAGGAGCAGAGAATTCGCAATGAAACCGTTTCGTACACACAGAGGGCGCGTGGCGCCGCTGGATCGGGTCAACGTCGACACTGACCAGATTATTCCCAAGCAATTTCTGAAGCGAATTGAACGAACGGGCTTTGGACAGTTCTTGTTCTACGACTGGCGCTTTTCAGCGGACGGAAAGAAGAATGCCGATTCTGCTCAGGGTCAGTCTGCTCAGGAGCAGTTTGTTCTGGATCGGCCGCGCTACAAAGGCGCGAGCATTCTGGTGGCGGGAAAGAATTTTGGCTGCGGGTCTTCGCGGGAGCATGCAGTCTGGGCGCTAGCTGACTTCGGTTTTCGCGCGGTCATCTCATCTTCCTTCGCCGACATTTTTGCCAACAACAGCACCAAGAACGGATTCCTCACGGTGCTGTTGAGCGAGAGTGAAGTTGCCGAACTGATGCGCCGCGCTCGCGAGCCCAACGATTACCAACTCACGATCGACCTGGAACAATGCGAAGTGCGCGATGATCAGGGATTTCGCGCGAAGTTTCCGGTCGACGAATTCGTGCGGCATTGCCTGCTGAACGGACTGGACGACATCGGGCTCACTTTGCAGCATGAGGCGGAGATTACGGCCTACGAAATGCGGCATCGGGTAGCGGAGTTGAGTACGGCGGAACGGACCAGTTCTTAGCCGGCAATTTCCGAGAGGTCAACTCGCAGACGAACTCATAAGGATCGACTCATAAGGCGGCCTCGCAAAGGTCATTCGTCAGCGTCCATCCATCAAGTTCGGTAGGTAGCGGGCGTCAGCGCGTAAAGATCCACGCTAAGCGAGTAAAGATTTGTAAAACTTTCGCCCTGGTCTTGACCTGCTGCCGGGGCGGAGTTGATGCTGGTTTTGCGCTAAGTTCTGATGTTGCATTGGTATTCCGGTTCCCGCCTCAGCATTCTCCGGAGGATCCGTTGGCGTGGGCAAGTTTTCGCGCTCTCGACGCGTAGGTTCGCGAAACCGAACGGAACTTGCGTACGTCTAATGTTTGGCAGGTTCAACCGCAAGTCTGAGGAATATCTGCTTAACGAACCGACATCATAAAAATTATGAGTGATACCCGCTTCCTTTCGACCCAAACCAAGCCGACCAAACTGAGCTGACCCAAACTGGGCGGGAAAAACTCCGGCGGTCCTCAGCTGGCGTCGTGTCTCGCCGTGGTCTTGGCCTTGATTCTCGTGCGCCGCCTTCGTGGCCTGCACCGGCGGCGACGGCAAGCAGCAGCAAGCGCAGGCGGCCGCCCCGCGCGCCGTCTCGGTGGCAATCGCGCCGGTGACGCAGCAGGATATGCCTGTCTACCTGGTGGGCCTGGGCTCGGTGACTGCGTTCTACACGGCGAACATAAAGAGCCGTGTCGACGGGCAGATCATGCGTGTCAACTTCCAGGAAGGGCAAACGGTGAAGGAAGGCGATCTACTCATCGTGATTGATCCCCGCCCCTACCAGGTACAACTCGAGCAAATGCAGGCGCAAATATTCAAGGATCAGGCGTCGCTGCGCGATGCCAGGCTGAACCTTGACCGCTACACTACGCTGATTCCTTCCGGAAGCATTGCCCAGCAGCAGGTGGACACGCAGAAATCCCTGGTGGACCAACTCGACGGGCAGGTGCGCACCGATCAGGCGCAGATCGATAACGCCAAGCTGCAGATTGTCTACTGCAACATCACCGCGCCGTTCAACGGGCGCGTGGGGCTGCGGCAAGTGGATCCCGGAAATATTGTGCATGCCGCGGACACGAATCCCATGCTGATCCTCACGCAGCTGCAACCGATTGGCGTGATCTTCACGCTTCCCGAAAACGTGTTGCCGACTGTGGCGCAGCATATGAAGAACTCCACGCTCGAAGTGGACGCCTTCGACGCAGACAACCAGACCAAGCTCGCCACGGGCAAGCTGATGACGATCGACAACCAGATCGATCAGACCACGGGCACGGACAAGCTGAAAGCCGTGTTCGACAACAAAGACAACCAGCTCTGGCCCAACCAGTTTGTGAACACCAAGCTCCTGTTGGAAACGCGCAAGAACAGCACGGTGGTGCCGACCGCTGCGATTCTGCGCGGCCCGCAGGGAACATTCGTTTATGCCGTGAAGCCAGACCAAACAGTGGAGGCGCGTCCAGTCACCATCTCGTTGCAGCAGGGAGATACCACGGCGGTGGCCAGCGGGCTCAATCCCGGCGACACGGTTGTGACCGACGGGCAGGACAAACTGCAGAACGGAAGTAAGATTGCGCCTCGAAACGTGCCGCCAAAGGCAGGTGCGGGCGGCCGGCAACCGGCAATTACGGGACTCCGGGTGCAGGAACTCCGGGTTCGTGACACGTTCGTTCATGAGCCCGTCTTCCTCAGTCAATCGTGAATTATTCGTGAATCAACCATGAGCCCATCCCGATTATTCATTCTTCGCCCGGTCGCAACCACGCTGCTCATGGTGGGCGTGCTGCTGGTGGGGTGGGTTGCATTCACGCAGCTTCCGGTCTCGGCGCTTCCCGAAGTCGATTATCCGACCATTGAGGTGTTGACGTTTTATCCCGGCGCAGATCCCGACGTGATGGCGTCTTCGGTGACTTCGCCGCTGGAGCGCCAATTCGGCCAGGTGCCGGGACTCACGCAGATGACCTCGACGAGTTCCTTTGGCAGTTCTGTGATCACGTTGCAGTTTGGACTTGATCAGAACATCGACGTGGAAGAGCAGCAAGTCCAGGCTGCAATCAATGCGGGGTCGACTTATCTGCCGACGGATCTTCCGAATCCGCCGATCTACAACAAGGTGAATCCGGCGGACTCGCCGATTCTCACCCTCGCCATGACGTCAGACTCGCTGCCTTTGTCCAAGGTGGAAGACCTGGCCGACACGGCGCTGGCGCAGAAAATTTCTCAGTTGCCGGGAGTGGGACTGGTTTCGATCAGCGGCGGCCAAAAGCCGGCAGTGCGCATTCAGGCCAACCCCACGGCGCTGGCGTCCTACGGCCTGAGCCTGGAAGACCTGCGGGCCGCTCTGGTGCAGGCCAATGTGGACCAGGCCAAAGGCGTGATCGATGGTTCGCGGCAGTCCTACACCATCGGAGCGAACGATCAACTGCTCACCAGCGAGCAATACAAACCAATCGTGGTGGCGTATCACAACGGCGCTCCAGTGCGAATCGCCGACATCGCCAACGTCATCGACGGAACCGAGAACATTCGGCTGGCCGCATGGATGAATCTGACGCCCGCGGTGATCGTCAATATTCAGCGCCAGCCCGGCGCCAACATCATCAGCGTCGTGGACCGGATCAAGAAGTTGCTGCCACAACTGCAGGCGTCGCTGCCGTCGGCGGTGAAAGTGCAGATTCTGACCGACCGGACCACCACCATCCGCGCTTCCGTGAAAGACGTGGAGTTTGAGCTGATGCTGACCATCGTGCTAGTGGTGATGGTCATCTTTCTGTTCCTGCGGAATCTTTCTGCGACTGTGATCCCCAGCGTGGCGGTGCCGCTTTCTCTGATCGGCACCTTTGGCGTGATGTACCTGCTGGGGTACAGCCTCAACAATCTGACGCTCATGGCACTGACCATCTCCACCGGATTCGTGGTGGATGACGCCATCGTCATGATCGAGAATATCGACCGCTTCCTGGAGATGGGAGACGAACCGCTGGAAGCGGCGCTGAAAGGCTCGGGGCAGATCGGCTTCACCATTGTCTCGCTGACGGTCTCACTGATCGCCGTGCTTATTCCGCTGCTATTTATGGGCGACATTGTCGGGCGCCTGTTCCGCGAGTTCGCGGTGACGCTGTCGGTGACCATCCTGGTGTCGGCGGGAGTGTCCTTGAGCTTGACTCCCATGATGTGCGCCAAGTTGTTGAAGCATCGCAAGGAAGGAGAAAAAGGCCGATTCTACGATGTTTCTGAAGACTACTTCAATCGTGTGGTCGCGTTCTACGGGCGCACAGTGAAATGGGTGTTGCAGCATCAGACCGCAACATTGTTCGTGACTCTCGGAACTCTGGTGCTGACGCTGGTTATGTACGTGGTTGTCCCGAAGGGATTTTTTCCGGTGCAGGATACAGGCGTGATTCTGGGAATCTCGGAAGCCCCGGACGACATTTCGTTTGACGCGCTGGCGCAGCGGCAGCAGGAATTGGCAAAGATCATCCTCAACGATAAGCAGGATGTGGAGAGCCTGTCATCGTTCATCGGCGTGGATGGCACCAACACTACGCCGAATGTGGGCCGCATTCAGATTAATTTGAAGTCGCTGGACGAGCGCAAGGACGACGCTTCCACCATCATCCGAAAGCTGCAACCGCAACTGGCCAACGTGCACGGGATTACTCTCTATATGCAGCCGGTGCAGGACTTGACCGTGGAAGACCGCGTGAGCCGCACCGAGTTTCAGTACTCGGTGGAAGATGCCGACGCGCAGGAACTGGCGGAGTGGACCCAGAAACTTGTCGACAAGCTGCATACCCTGCCCGAATTGCGCGATGTGGCCACCGACCAGCTCAACAATGGACTGAAAACCAATATCACGATTGACCGCGACACGGCTTCCCGCCTGGGCATATTTCCGCAGGCAATTGACAACACGCTTTATGACGCGTTCGGGCAGCGGCAGGTTTCGACCATCTTTACGCAGTTGAACCAGTACCACGTAATTCTCGAGGTGCTCCCAAGCTTCGCGAAGACGCCCGCGGATCTGAAAGATATTTACATTCGCCCCAGCACCGTGACGCCAAACTCGGGAGCCCCCACGGCCAACGGTGCGGCCGTGACTACCAGCGGGGCTCCGGTTCCAATCCTGACATTTACCCGAATGCAATCGAGTCCCGCGTACCTCGCCGTCAACCACCAGGGACAGTTTCCGGTGGTGACACTTTCGTTTAACCTGGCGCCCGGCGCTTCGCTGGGGGACGCAACCCGTGCCATTCAGGCGGCAGAGAAGGAAATCCAGCTCCCGGCGAGCATACACACCGCGTTCCAGGGAACCGCGGCGGCGTTCCAGAATTCCCTGGCCAGCGAACCTTATCTGATTCTGGCCGCGGTGATTACGGTTTACATCGTGCTGGGCGTTTTGTATGAAAGCTACATTCACCCCATCACAATTCTTTCCACGCTGCCTTCGGCGGGCGTGGGCGCGATTCTAGCCTTGCAGATCACGCACAACGATCTGACGGTGGTGGCCCTGATCGGGATCATTCTTCTGATCGGCATCGTCAAGAAAAACGCCATCATGATGATCGACTTTGCGCTGGAAGCCGAGCGCGTTGAGCATAAGCCGCCGGAAGAAGCGATCTTTCAGGCGTGTCTGCTGCGCTTCCGTCCCATCATGATGACGACCATGGCCGCGTTGCTCGGCGGTCTGCCCCTGGCCTTGGGTTCCGGGACGGGAGCGGAGTTGCGCCGTCCGCTGGGCATCACGATTGTGGGCGGACTCCTGCTCAGCCAGTTGCTCACGCTTTACACCACTCCGGTGATCTACCTGTGGTTTGACCGGCTGGCGCGCAGATTCGAACGATACAAGATCGGCAACGAAATCACCGAGGAGCCCGCCTCGGGAGATTAAGCATGCCGGTTAGGCATGCTGCTTAGAGGCGCTTTTTAGGCAATGAGTATTTCGGCACCATTTATCCGGCGCCCGATTGGCACGTCGCTGCTGGCGGCGGCGTTGCTGCTGTCGGGGATTCTCGCCTTCAACTTTCTTCCGGTGGCCTCGCTGCCGAAGATGGACTTCCCGGTGATCAGCGTGGGCGCGAGCTTGCCGGGAGCTGATCCGCAAACCATGGCGTCGGCGGTGGCCACGCCGCTGGAGCGGCAGTTTGGACGGATTGCCGCGGTCAACCAGTTGACTTCATCGAGTCAACTGGGCAGTACCTCCATCGCGCTGCAGTTCGATCTGAACCGGAACATCGATGCCGCGGCGCGCGATGTACAAGCCTCGATCAACGCCGCACGCAGCCAGCTTCCCGCCAACCTGCCCAGCAATCCAACGTATCGCAAAGTGAATCCGGCGGACTCGCCCATTCTGTTGCTGGGATTGACCTCCGACACCCAGACCGTGCCGCAGATGTACGACGCGGCTGACTCAATCTTGTCGCAAAAGCTGGCGCAGGTGAACGGAGTGGGGCAGGTTTTTGTGTGGGGTTCAGCGCAGCCGGCGGTGCGCGCGGAGGTCAATCCAACCTTGCTCAACAAGCTGGGGGTTGGGCTCGACACGGTTCGCAACGCTTTGAACGCCGCCAATGCGAACGCACCGAAAGGCCTGGTTTCCGACGCCGGACGCGCGAATACCTTCACCGATACCGACCAGCTGTTTACTGCAGACCAGTACCGGCCGCTCATCATGGCATACCACAACGGCGGACCGGTGCGCCTGGGAGATGTAGCAGAGGTCGAGGATTCGTTGGCGGACGTGCGTAATCTTGGACTGGTCAATGGCAAACCTGGAATTATCATGCCCGTCTTTCGCCAACCCGGCGCGAACATTATTGAGACCGTGGACCGGGTGCAGGCACTGTTGCCATATCTGCAATCTTCGATTTCGCCGGCGATCAAGCTCTCGGTTGTGATGGATCGCACGACCACGGTGCGGGCATCGGTAAAAGACATCGAGAAAACGTTGTTGATCTCGATCGCGCTGGTAATTCTGGTCGTATTTGTGTTCCTGCGCACGGTGCGGGCGACGATCATTCCGAGTATCGCCGTGCCGCTCTCGCTGGTAGGAACGTTCGGGGTAATGTATTTGCTGGGATACAGCCTGGACAATCTGTCGCTGATGGCTCTCGCGATTTCGACTGGATTCGTGGTCGACGATGCGATCGTGGTCCTGGAGAACATTACCCGCTACGTGGAGCACGGCATGAACGTAGTGCAGGCGACGTTCAAGGGCGCGGCGGAAATTGGGTTTACCGTGGTCTCGATGAGCGTGTCGCTGGTGGCCGTGTTCATTCCGCTACTGATGATGGGCGGAATTGTAGGACGGATGTTTCGCGAATTTGCGGTGACGCTGAGCGTCGCGATTGGCGTCTCGCTGCTGGTTTCACTGACAACGACACCGACCATGTGCGCGAAATTTCTGAGGACCGAGAAGAAGAATGAAAAACACAACGTCTTCTATCGCGCCAGCGAATGGGTTTTCGACCGGCTTCTGACGATCTATTCGCATGCGCTGAAGTGGGTGCTGGCGCACCAGGCCTTCACTGGAGTGGTCACCGTTCTGGTGGCGGTGTTGAGCATTTACCTTTACTCGATTGTGCCGACGGGCTTCTTCCCGCAGCAGGACACAGGACGCATTCAGGGCTCGGTGATTGGGGCGCAGGATATCTCATTCCAGTCCATGAGCGATAAGATCAGGCGATACGCCAGCATTGTGCTAAAGGATCCGGCGGTCGACACCATGGGTGGATTTACGGGTGGGGGTTCGGCGCTGAACCAGGGCCGGTTCTTCGTCATGTTGAAACCGCTGGAGCAGCGGGGGCCATGCCAGAAGGACCACTTTTGGCAGCCTTGCAAGTACCCGACTGCCGATGACGTGATCAACCGGCTGCGGGGCAAATTGGCGGTGGTGCCCGGCGCAACCCTGATTTTGCAGGCCGCGCAGGAATTAACCATTGGCGGGCGATATGGCAACGCGCAATATCAATACACGCTGCAGAGCGCCAACCTCGACGATTTGAACAATTGGGCGCCACGTCTGTTGGGCAAACTCAAAACCCTCCCCGAACTGCGCGATCAGAATTCCGATCAGCAGGATAAAGGGCTGCAAGCCAAGCTGGTGATCGATCGCGACACCGCCAGCCGCATGGGCATTACCGCGGAGACGCTGGACAATGCTCTCTACGACGCGTTCGGTCAGCGGCAGGTTTCCACCATGTACCGGCCGCTCAACCAGTATCACGTGGTCATGGAAGTTGCGCCGCAATATCAGCAGACTCCCGAGGCCCTGCAGAATATTTATCTGCGCTCGACCACAGGGACGGCCGTGCCACTGGCGGCCTTCACGCACTACGAGCCCTCGAATACTCCATTAGCGGTGAATCACCAGGGTCAGCTTCCATCAGTGACCATTTCGTTCAACCTCGCACCTGGCATCTCGCTCGGCCAGGCTACGGACGCCATCGAGAAAGCCGAACGCACGATCGGTTTTCCGCCCACGATTCAGGCCAGCTTTCAGGGAACAGCGGCCGCTTTTCAGGATTCGCGTTCGAACATGCTGATTCTGATAATCACCGCACTCGTCGCTGTCTACATTGTGCTGGGCATGCTTTACGAGAGCTATATCCACCCTATAACGATTCTTTCGACGATACCCTCAGCTGGCGTGGGAGCGCTGCTGGCGCTGCTGTTGACTCACAATGAGCTCAACGTGATTGGGATGATTGGCATCATCCTTCTGATCGGGCTGGTAAAAAAGAACGCCATCATGATGATCGACGTGGCTCTGGAAGTGGAACGCACGCAGGGCAAGAAGCCTGTGGAAGCCATCTACGAAGCCTGCATTCTGCGCTTCCGCCCGATTATGATGACTACCATGGCGGCCCTGCTGGGCGGGCTGCCGCTGGCGCTGGGCCACGGCACAGGATCGGAACTGCACCGTCCGCTGGGCATCACAATTGTTGGCGGATTGACTGTGAGCCAGGCTCTGACCCTGTTCACCACACCCGTGGTCTATGTGTACCTCGACCGCTTGCGGCTGTGGCTGCGCGGCGGCGAAGATCATGCCTTGCCTGAAACCGCCGGAGCCGGAAGTCCACGGCCCTCCCTCGCGCACTGAACCTTAGCGACTGGCATCAGATTTCGTCGAATCCCGGACGCAACGAGACGGGCGTGATGCAACCTCAGCGTGCGAGGGCAGCATCGCAGCATCAAACCGGCAGCGTCAAGAGATGTTGAGCGGCCTGTTGCTCCGAAGCTCGGAAAAGAAGCCAAGGCAAAAGCGAAGACCACCCCATGACCGGCCAGCCCAATAACCAGTCCCAGGGAATGGCGTGTCCCGGCAAGATATGGGTAGAATAGGTCTTCAAAGATTTTTTAGTCTGAAGGGAAATATCTCCGGAGGAAAGCTGTGGGTCCACGGCCTTGCGTGGCCAAGGCTGAATTCGTGCCTGTCCAAGAGCAAATCGTTTGAACCGCTCGGCAGATGATTCGTTTTAAGGACAACAGATTCGCGCGGAATCCGGCGCACGGCATGCCAGCGGTTTCCTTTCTTTTCGCTTTAAAAAATTTGCCTTAGGAGTTACGGATGCTAAAGAAAGCAACGGCGCTGTTGGTGGTGAGTTTGAGCGCTGCGACATGGATCAGTTGTGGAACCACTTCGAGTCATTACGTCTTCACCACCCTGCCGTCAGTCAACCAGATCGCCGTCTTCCGGGAAGATCCCAACTCGGGAGTGCTGACCACGCTGTTGAACAGCCCCTTTGACACCGGCCTGGCGCCGGAAGCGATTCTGCTGCACCCTTCCGGGAAGTATCTCTACGTGGCGAATTCCGGAGAAGATGACATCTCGCTGTTCTCCATCGCGCAGTCCACGGGCATTATCACGGAGGTTTCGCGAACCCCCTTGGGGGCGTCCGCGCTGACCCCAACGCTCATGGCGATGGATGCGGCGGGAGGCTATCTATACGTGGCCAATGCCACTTCCGGAAGCCTCTCGGTTCTCTCATTTGCTTCCGACGGAACTCTCGGTGCGCCGACCACGACCTTTTTAGGCATCAAGCCAACGGGCATGGCCCTCTCGCCCTCCGGCAGCTTCATTTTTATCGGGGCTGCGGTCCCCAACGGGCAAACCCAAAACGGGCAAATCGAAGTATGGTCACTCGCTGCTGGTGTGCCCCACCTTGGTCGGGTTATTCCACTACCGCCGCCAATACCACCCCGGGTGGTCTGGTGGTGGATTCAACGGGGACCTATCTCTATTGCGTAAACGGGGCCGGCGGGAATTCGATCTCCGAATTCACGATTGGGACTGGCGGAATTCTGCAGCAGTTTCCGAATTCACCGCTTGGCGAATCCGGAGTGTCAGCTCCCGTGTCGCTGCTCATCGATCCTTCGGGCAAATATCTCTACGTAGCCAATCAGGGATCGAGCAGTTCAGCCGCCGGCAATCTGGCCGCGTATTCCATCGGCTCGGACGGCGGGCTCACGATTCTAACGCTCTCACCGTTCACCACCGTGAAGCAACCTACCTCGCTCATCGCTGACCCGAACGGAAAATATCTGATGGTGGGTGGCCAGGCTGGATCGCTCGAAGTGTTCCTTCTGGACCCCGGCAATGGTACGCTCGGGGAGGTAGCCACGTACACACCGGGTGGATTCCCTTCGTCCATCGCTATATTGCAGTGAAGTGGTGTTGATTTCGGGGTGCTCAGGCTTTTAACAGCGCGGTGACAACTCCGGACCACGGAGTTGGGAGAATATTTTTCGTCGGCACGCGTTTGGCGGGCGCGACCGGAATACCGATGGGTCGCACGGCCTGTTGTATGCGGCTCTTGATGTGACGTGTCGAGTTGTGACGTGTCCGGGTGTAACGTTTCGAGACCGAACCCGGGATCGAGAATCGCACGTCGACACAGGGTTTGCGCGATCATCCAACTCGCGACAAGCCGGATCGAGACAACCATGAAGATCGCCAGCGCCGCCAGCGCGTTTCCCAAGCATTACTACTCGCAGAAATTCCTGCTGGAAAAGCTCCAGGAATATTGGGGCGCGCGGCTTAAGAATCCCCTGACTCTCGCGCGGTTGCACCGCAACGTCACCGTAGACGGGCGCTATCTGGCGATGCCCGCAGAGGACTACCACAAACTCACGACCTGGGGGCAGGCCAACGATATCTGGATCAAGGTGGCGCAGGAATTGGGAGAGCAGGCACTGTGCCGTGCCTTGCATCACGCCGGCCTCGCGCCCGAGCAGTTGGGCGCCCTGTTCTTTACTTCAGTGACGGGGATTTCGAGCCCTTCCATTGACGCGCTGCTCATCAATCGCATGGGGCTGCCGCGCAATATCCGGCGGGTACCCATTTTCGGACTGGGATGTGTCGCGGGCGCGGCGGGAATTTCGCGGGCAGCAGACTATGTGAAGGCATATCCTTCGCAGGCCGCCGCGCTGGTCTCGGTTGAACTTTGTTCGTTGACGTTGCAACGCGAAGATCTTTCCGTGGCCAACTTAATTTCGTCAGGCCTGTTCGCCGATGGCTCGGCGGCGGTGATAGTGACCGGAGACGACGTGGACGCGAATGGACCCGAGATTCTCGCGACCCGGTCCGTCTTCTATCCTGACACGGAACCGATGATGGGCTGGAACGTTTCCGAAAAAGGCTTCAAGATCACGCTTTCGCCCGAGGTGCCGACGTTGATCCGCGAAAATTTGGGTCACGACGTCGACGAGTTTCTCGCCGACCAGGGATACCGGCGAAGCGATCTGAATAGCTGGGTGCTGCACACTGGTGGCCCCAAGGTGCTCGAGGCCACGGCCGACGCGCTCGACTTGCGCGACGGCCAGCTTGATCCTTCCTGGGCCTGCCTGCGCAGGGTGGGGAATTTGTCGTCCGCCTCGGTGCTCGTGGTGCTTGAAGATGTGATGAGGAACCGTCGTCCGGAGCCGGGCACGCTTGGCCTGCTCGCAGCGATGGGTCCGGGATTCTGTTCAGAGCTTCTGCTTCTGCGGTGGTGAGGTTTCCGTTTGCTGAAGTCTACCGACGTATTCGTGATCGGCGGAGGGCCGGCGGGTCTGGCGGCAGGAATCGCGGCGCGGCAGCGCGGCTTGCGTGTGGTGGTGGCCGACGCCAGCGAGCCGCCGATCGATAAGACTTGCGGCGAGGGGCTCATGCCCGATGGGCTGCTCGCGCTGCAGGGACTCGGGATCACGTTGCAGCGTGGCGATGGGTATCCCTTCCGCGGAGTCCGGTTTTTCAGTTCCGGCGTGTCAGCCGATGCGCTGTTCCCTTCCCGTGGCGTCGGCCTCGCGGTTCGCAGAACCGCTCTGCACCGCATCATGGTCGACCGTGCGGCATCAGAGGGAGTAGATCTGCTGTGGCGGACGGTGGTTACGGGCATTTCGGGAGAAGAAGTGCAGCTGGGAAATCGCACCGTCCGCGCGAAGTGGATCGTGGGAGCCGACGGTGCGAATTCACGTGTGCGCCGCTGGGCCGGACTCGATGTGCGCGTGCGCTCCGGCTTGCGATATGCCTTTCGCCGGCACTATCGCACGACTCCGTGGAGCGAGCACATGGAGATCTACTGGGGAGATCGCAGTCAGGGCTATGCCACGGCGGTGGGCGACGACGAAGTTTGCGTAGCCGTCGCGTCGCGCGATGCGAAGCTGCGGGTGGAGCAGGCGTTAGCCGCGCTGCCCGAGTTAAATGCGCGCCTTTGTGGCGCCAAAACTGTCTCTGCCGAACGGGGCGCGCTCACGGCCAACCGCACACTGAAGCGCGTTTATCGCCGCAACGTCGCGCTGATCGGCGATGCCTCCGGCACCGTGGACGCCATCACGGGACAGGGCCTCGGGCTTTCCTTCAGTCAAGCGGTCGCCCTGGCACAATGCTTCCGGTCGGGTGATTTAGAGCCATACCAGGCCGAACATCGCCGCCTGGCGTTGCGTCCGCTATCGATGGCGCGGCTCATGTTGACGCTGGATGGGCGCCCCAGGCTGCAACGGCGCACGTTGCAAGTTTTTCGCCGGAAGCCGGAAATCTTTGAGAGATTGCTGGCCTTGCACGTAGGCGCATTGTCCCCGCAGAGCCTGGCTCTGGATGGGATCTCGTTCGGATGGGGACTGCTCACTGCCTAACCTATCGCTGCGTATCTTGTCACCTCGCAACTTCCCGCTTCGTCGCTTCATGCCCGCGACCACCCGCAGGGCTGGCACAAAACTTCTGCGGCGCAAGTTGAGCTTCGTTTTATTCACGTTGCTTGGGGCGAGCGTAGCGGCTTTCGCTCAACAGTCCACGCTGCAACTCGATCCCACCAAAACTACCGTCAACATCACGCTAGGCGATGTTCTGCACACCGTTCACGGAACTTTCCGGCTCAAGCGCGGCACGCTGCAACTCGACCCCGGCGCGGGAAAGTTCACTGGCGAAATCGTCGTGGATGCAAAGAGCGGCGACACCGGCAGCAAGATGCGGGACGGCAAAATGCACCGCGAAGTTCTGGAGAGTGAGCAGTACCCGGAAATTACATTTCGTCCCGACCGCGTGGAAGGCACCGTCAATTCAATAGGAAAATCCGCGGTGAAGGTTCACGGAATTTTCACCATTCACGGAGTCGATCGCGAAATCGACGTTCCCGCGATGGCAGATCTCGCGGAAGATCATTGGTCCGCGACTCTCCACTTTACGATCCCGTATGTGAAATGGGGAATGAAGAATCCGAGTGCATTGTTTTTGCGAGTGGACGACTCGGTGCAGATCGATATCGTGGCGGCAGGAACTCTGGCCCCCAAGTGAAAGCGCGCGGAGGCGAACTTCAAAAACCCTGTTGCGGCGTAATCCCTTTTCCTTCCATGCACTCATAGGCCCGGCCCGCCGCCAGATTCTTATACTCCTCGGTTCTTCCGCCGGGCCACTGGATGACGACGCGATCGATCTGGTCGCGCTTTTCCAACCCGAACGTGACGGGAAGTTCAGACTGCGACAGGTAACTCGATCCGCTCTTCACCATGCGCGATTGGCTTAAGCCACCAGCGAAAATCTGCACGGTCGCGCCAATGCCATCGCGGTTCGACTTCGTGCCCACCAGACGAAACCGGATGCTCTTGTTCCCCGCCAACTGGTCGTTACGATATAGATACGCCGGTCCATTGTTGGTGGTGAGCAGAAGGTCGAGGTCGCCGTCACGATCGAAGTCGGCACAGGCCAGGCCGCGTCCTACTTTCGGTTGACTGAATGCTCCGCCCAACTCCGCAGCCACGTCGCGGAAGCTGGTCTTCCCGCTATTCAAACCGCCGTTCACGCCGTTATTCAGAAAAAGTTGTGGGGGCTGCGCATAGCCGACATTGCCGCGAATGTTGCGCACAGTCTCGTCAATGTGTCCGTTGGCCACGGCGAGATCAAGCCAGCCATCGAGATTGGCGTCGAGAAAAACGCAGCCGAAGCCCAGACTGGTTTTAGACGCCATCCCGACTCCGCTCACGGCGGCAACATCTTCGAAATTTTTCCCGTTGAACTGGTAGAGCCCGATCATTTCATTGTCAAAGTTGGTGATCGCCACGCCGGGATGCCCGGAGTTCTCGAAATCGGCGGCGTCCACGCCCATGCCCGCGCGCGCCTTGCCCTCATTGCTGAAGGCAAGACCAGCTTCCACGGCCGCATCCTTGAAAGTGCCGTTGCGCTGGTTGCGATAGAGTTTGTTGGGCTGCAGTATCGTTGGCCACGAGCAAGTCAGGCCATCCACTGCGGTCGTCGTCGATCATGGCGACCCCCAGCGATTTTGAACTGCTGTCGAAAATTCCGCTGGCGGCAGTGACGTCCTCGAAAGTTCCGTTGCCGCGATTGTGGAACAACCAGCAAGTCTCACCGCGATATGCCTCTGGCGTGCAGTAAGACTTGTGCTTGCCGTCGAGGCTGCAGAACACATCGTGCCCCGGCGACCACTTCACGTAGTTGCAGACAAAAAGATCAAGCAGCCCGTCGCGGTCGTAATCGAACCACAGGGCCGAAGTGCTGAAGCCCTCACGTTTGCCGAGTCCGCTGGCCGCGGTCACGTCCACAAATGTGCCTTTGCCTGTATTGCGGAACAGACGGTTCTGGCCCACGCAGGTGACGAGAATATCGGGGAAACCGTCGTTGTTGTAATCGCCCACAGCCACGCCCATGCCGTAGAGTTCAACGTCGAGGCCGGCGCGTGTGGTCACGTCAGTGAACGTGCCGTTGCCATTGTTGTGATAGAGCCGCAGGGTGGAGCGTTGCGTCTTGTGGTTCGGGGAATCGTTTTTCGGCGACTCGTGGCCCGGCCAGTCCATGCCGTTGATCAGCAGAACGTCCTGCCATCCATCGCGGTCGTAGTCGAGAAATGCGCAGCCCGAGCCCAGAGTCTCAGGAAGAAGTTTGCCGCCGTAGGCTCCGCTGTTGTGCTGGAAATGAATTCCGGCCGGCTCCGTCACGTCGACAAAACGAAAGCCCGGAGCGTTGCCCGAGCCGGTCTGTCCCAGCGCATGGGCCGAGAGTAACTCACCTGGCAGCGCATGCAGCAGCGGCAAATGCGCGCACGATGCCACACCCGCCATTCGCCTGCAGAAAAGACCTGCGATTCACGGAACGTTCACCAGCCCGGCGCGAATGGCATAGACAACCAGTTCGGCCGTCTTGTGAATTCCCAGCGCATTCATGATGTTGGCGCGATGGACAGCGATCGTGTTCGCGCTCAATGCTAACGCTGTCGCAATCTCTTTGTTCGATTTGCCATCCACAATCATCTGCAGCACCTCGAGTTCGCGCGGAGTCAAGCTGTCGCGCTCTCCCTTCAGTGGCGAATGCTGATCGACCTGAGGATCGAAAACGGTTTCTCCCGCGGCCACCTTGCGAATGGCAGCTCCCAATTCCAGATCCAGCGCATTCTTCAGGACGTAGCCCCTGGCCCCAGCATCCACGGCCTGTCGCACCCATGTACTCTCGCTGTGCATGCTGAGCATGAGAACGCCAATCTGCGGCGAATCGTCCAATATCCGGCGCGTCGCTTCCAACCCGTTCATGCCCGGAAGCGCGCAATCCATCACGATCACTTTCGGATGGAGTTCTCGCGCCAGTTCGATGGCTTTTTCTCCGTCGCCGGCTTCGCCCACCACGGTCATGTCGGGCTCGTCTTCGAGCATGCGCCGAAAGCCGCGCCGAACCAGGCTGTGATCATCCACCAACAGTACTGAGATCTTCTTTGCCATGAGACTCCGCCTTCTCCCTTGGAACCATCAAATGAACCAGTGTTCCACCTTCAGCCGGCCGCGAGATCACCAACTGCCCGCCCATCAGCTCCGAGCGCTCGCGCATCGCCACCAGGCCAATACCCTGTCGGGACGGCCGCTCGGCAAATCCTAACCCGTGATCTTCCACTTCGAGTTCGAGCGCCGAAGGCAGAAAACGCAACCGCACCCACGCCTGCTTGGTGTTGGCATGCCGCGCAACGTTGTTCAACGCCTCCTGCAGCACGCGGTAAATGTGCACGCCCGCGCCGCCGTCCACCGTAAAGGGCTCGCCTTGCTTCACGTAGGATATGGCAATTCCCGTTTGCCTTTCCACGGTCAGGAATATACCAATCGAGAGTGCTCTCGAGCCCAGCCTCATCGAGCATGACAGGATGCAGCGCTTGCGACAAGCTGCGAACCTTATCAAGAGTCGATTGCGCGATCTCGCGAACCTCTTGTAAATCAGCACGAAGAGGCGATCCCTCCGGCACCTGGTTTCCGGCGCGGCGCAGCATCGATCCGATCGCAGTGAGGATTTGCCCGAACTCGTCGTGCAGTTCGCGCGAAATGTAGCGCAGCGTCGACTCCTGCGTGGCGATTAATTTTTGTGCCAGCTCGCTGCGCCGTTCGGAAAGTTCAGTCATGCGGGCGAACAAACGCCGGTTCCAGCGAATCAAAGAAAGTCCGGTCAGCAGCACCGCGAACAAAGTCGCCGCGAGAAATACATACACCTGCCGCTGCACACGGTCGTAAATCTGCACGATCCGCTGCCCCGCTTGCTCCTCGTTCTCCGTATTCTGCACCAGCAATCGGGCCACGGCGGTGCTGAGAGCGGCCTGCCGCGACTGCAGGGAGAGCTGAATGTCCGCGCGCGCCTCTTTATCTTTGCCATCGTGAGCGAGCGCGAAAACGCGGTCCACGGCGTTCCAGAATTGAGTAAACTCGCTGGACAGAAATGCGTTTTGCTCGGGCGTGCGGCCAGCCGCCAATCCAGACTCGATACGCATGGCGTCGTCCAAGTCAGTGCGAATCCGCTGAAACTGCGCCGACCACGCCGTCAACGGATAAGGCTCGTCGTTGCTCACCATGTCGCGCATGGCCACGGCCAGCAGGTTCAGGTCATTCTGAATGCGCAACAACTGCAGCGAATCCTTGCGGTTGCGGTCCACTAGCTGAGTCTGCAGCTTGCGTAAACCCGCCACCTGCCATGTAATGTAGGCTGAGTAGGCAAGCACCACGGAAAGCGTAACCAGCAGGCCCAGAGCAAGGCCTGGAGTCGGCGATCGGTCCGGCGAAGACGAGCGGAACACGCCCCGAGCATACATCGCCCGGGCCCGAGCTGTCACAACGGCGGGCTTCGGGCTTCAGCTTTCGGGCTTCGGCGAAAGCGAGCTCCGCTCAGCCGTTCAGGTCACGCTCGGATTTTCGGCTTTGCTGAAGCCCGAGCGCTGAAGCCCGAAGCCCGGTTGCGGTGCAGAATAAATGAAGCAAATCTGTTTCCAAGGGAGTCAAACAGAGGATTGAGTTCCGCAGAGAAAGATCCTAAGAAACCCGCGAAATCCCAAAGGCTGAAGGCGGTTCTGCCGGAAGTCTGGAAGCTGATGCGTCCCCGTCGCTGGCTGCTGGCGCTGGGCTTCGTGCTCATGGTGATCAACAAGGTTGCGGGATTCGTGCTGCCCTATTCCTCGAAATTCCTGATCGATGACGTCGTTGGTAAACGTCACTTGTCGTTGCTGCCGCCGCTGGTCATCGCTGTCCTGCTGGCGACGCTTGTGCAGGGTGTGACTTCGTTCTCCCTGACGCAACTGCTTTCGAAAGCGGCGCAGCGCTTGATTGCCGACCTTCGCGAGCAGGTGCAGGCGCACATTTCGCGTTTGCCGATTTCCTTTTACGACGCAAACAAAAGCGGCGCGTTAGTGTCGCGCATCATGAGCGACGTAGAAGGCGTTCGCAATTTGCTCGGCACGGGCCTTGTAGATTTTACGGGAGGCCTGGTTGCCGCGAGCATTGCGCTGGTGTTGCTGCTTCGCATCAGCACTCCGCTCACGCTGATCGCCGTTGGGTCTCTCGGTTGCTTTGCTTTCGCCCTGAACAAGGCCTTCGCGACCATCCGCCCCATTTTCCGCGAGCGCGGCAAAATCAATGCCGAAGTCACGGGACGGCTCACCGAATCGCTGGGCGGTGTTCGAGTCATAAAGGGATATCACGCCGAAGAGCGCGAAGAAAAAACTTTTGCCACTGGCGTGCGCCGATTGCTGGATAACGTCATGCGCACGCTCACCGCGACCTCGCTGATGAGCCTCTCCGCCAGCGTGCTCATGGGGGTGGTAGGCGCCGCGACCATGTACGTCGGTGGTCATCAGATGGTGGCGAGCAAGCTCACCACCGGAAGCTATTTTTCCTACAACATCCTGCTGGGATTTCTCGTGATCCCCATCATGCAGGTCGTCGCGATTGGCACGCAGCTCACCGAGGCGCTGGCCGGGCTGGAGCGAACGCAGGAGATTATGCGGGAGCGGCCCGAGGATCAGGACCCCAGGCGCTCCGTGACGTTGAACGACATCAAAGGCACCGTCGAGTTTGACGATGTGAGTTTCAGCTACGACGGCTCCCACGAAGTGTTGCACAACATATCGTTTCGCTCCGAACCGGGAACAGTCACGGCGCTGGTCGGTTCGTCGGGCTCGGGAAAGTCAACCACCATCGGATTGATCTCGGCATTTTATGTGCCCACGAAAGGCACGGTCCGCGTAGACGGCGTGGATTTGAGCACCGTGCGCCTCGACTCTTTCCGCACGCGCCTGGGAGTCGTGCTTCAGGAGTCGTTCCTGTTCGACGGGACAATTCGTGAAAATGTGGCGTTCTCGCGGCCGAACGCGACCGAGGAAGAGATCATGCGCGCCTGCAAGATCGCCCGCGTCGATGAGTTCGCCGAATCCTTCACAGACAAGTACGACACGATAGTCGGCGAGCGCGGCGTAAAGCTCTCGGGTGGCCAGCGCCAGCGCATCTCGATTGCGCGCGCCATCTTGGCTGAGCCTCGCATTCTGATTCTCGATGAAGCCACGTCCAGCCTCGACTCGGAATCGGAGCAAATGATCCAGCAGGGCCTTTCGTATCTCATGCAGGGACGCACTACCTTTGTCATCGCCCACCGGCTCTCTACCATTCGCCGCGCCGACCAAATTCTGGTAATGGAGCAGGGACAAATCGTGGAGCGCGGCACACACGCGCAGCTTTACGCCGCGCGCGGCCGCTACTACGACCTCTACACGCGACAGCACGGAGTTGAAGAAAACTTGTTTCTGGCTCCGGGCGAAGGCGACGCCGTCACCGTGGAAGGAAACGGCGCAACCGGCAAGAACGGCGGCGGGAAAGCCGCCGACGCTCTGGGCGTGCTGCGAGGAACTGTTCGTTAAACCTATGGCCATTGCTTCAGCCAATCCTCCCGCGAATGGTGCGATCCGCACCGAAAATCTTTGCCGCCATTACCGTATGGGCGAAACATTGATCCGCGCAGTCGACGGAGTTTCTCTCGAAGTGCGCTCAGGAGAATTCGTTGCGTTGCTGGGCAGTTCGGGCTCCGGAAAATCCTCCGTGTTGAATCTGATTGCAGGTCTGGATCGTCCGACCTCGGGAAGTGTAGTGGTGCAAAACAAAGATCTGGCGCGGCTTTCGCGCGAGGAACTCGCCAAGTATCGCCTGCATGTGGTAGGAATGGTTTTTCAGTCGTTCAATCTGATCGCCAGCATGACTTTGTCAGAAAACGTGGAACTGCCGCTGCGTTTCGCCGAAGTGGATCGCGGCAAACGTGCGGACCTGGCTCAGGAAGCGTTGGAACGAGTGGGACTGAAGGAGCGCACGAATCATCGTCCGAGTGAACTCTCGGGAGGCGAACAGCAAAGAGCCGCTCTGGCCCGCGCATTGATCAATCGTCCACAACTCTTGCTGGCCGACGAACCCACGGGCAACCTCGACAGCCACACTGGAACCGAGATCATGAACCTGCTTCGCGAATTCAATGAAGGCTTGGGCATGACGGTGGTGATGGTGACCCACGAGCGCGCGCTCGCCGAGCGCTATGCCCGGCGAATGATTTTTCTGGCGGACGGCAAACTGATCGACGACCGTCCGAATGTTCCAGCGGCCGCGGCCGCCGAAACCGGCGGAGTACAGCAATGAAAATTCCCGATCTCGCAGAACTGGCGCTGCGCAACCTGCGCGAATCCTTGCTGCGCAATTCGCTGACCACAGTTGGCATTTCCGTGGGCGTGGCCTCTCTGGTCGCCATGCTTTCGCTCGGAATTGGACTGCAGCAACTAGCCTCGCGGCGGCTGGGAAAGTCCGGACTCTTCGACACCGTGATCGTCAGTTCCCGCCGTGAAATGCGCGGCATGGGCCGGGAAGAAGAACGCAACGGACCCGCGCCCGGCGAGAGCCGCGTCCTCGACGAAGCCGCGCGTATGGAAATCGAGCACCTCCCAAATGTGCTCGAAGCTTACCCCGATATTCGTTTCAACACTGAACTGCGCTACGAAGACAAGCCTCATCTGACGACGGTTTCCGCCCTGCCTGCCTCCGCCAAATCGAACGACGCGTTCGAAGGCATGCAGGGAAATTATTTCTCTTCCGACAGCGCGCCCGAAGCCATTCTGCAGAAATCATTCGCCGAGGAATTGCTGGGCAAGACCACCAAACTAGGAGCGCCAGAACCGAATGTCGCCGATCTGGCCGCGCCGCTGCTGGGCAAGGAATTAATCATGCGCTACGCCCAGCGCGAGACCTGCGCCCATCGAGTCCGGCGTCGGCGAGTCCGACGGACGCGCTGGCCGGCACTGCCTACTCCGTGGTCTCGCGTGAACAGAAACTCAAGATCGTCGGAGTTTCCGATCTTGATCCCGAAAGTATGCGCGGTCCCACGCGGGCAAAGGTGTTTCTCCCGCTCAAACTGGCCGAAAGTCTACACGTGATGCAGGCCACGGATCTGCGAGAAGTTTCGCGCGCCGCCAGTGATCTGCCGGTCTACCAGTCGGTCAGCGTGAAGGTCGGAAAACCCAGCCAGGTGCAGACCGTCGAAGACGCCATCAAGAAAATGGGCTTCACCACTTTCTCGATTCTCGACGCCAGCCGCAGCATTCAAACATTTTTCAAAGTACTGGACGTGTTTCTCGGAATTTTCGGCAGCCTCGCGCTGGCCGTCGCTTCCATTGGAATCGTCAACACGCTGGTCATGGCCATTCTCGAGCGCCGCCGCGAAATTGGAATCATGAAGGCGATCGGCGCCAGCGACGGCGATGTGAAGAAGCTTTTCTTCGCCGAAGCCGGAGCCATGGGCGTTCTCGGCGGAATTGTGGGCGTCGCATTGGGCTGGGCCATCGGCAGGGTGATCAACGCCGTCACGAACATTTATCTTCGCCGCCAATCTTTGCCCGCAGACAATTTCTGGGCGGTGCCCTGGTGGCTGGTGTTGTTCGCAATCGGGTTCGCAGTTTTAGTCAGCTTGATTTCCGGTCTGTATCCTGCCGGACGCGCCGCCCGGCTCGATCCCGTGCAAGCGCTGCGCTACGAGTAAACTGAATTCATGCGCAACGTTTTCAGCGCGATGTTCGAGAAGATGCCGGCCAACACTTTCAGCAAGACTTTCAGCACGCTGTTGGTTTTCCTGTTGGGCTCTCTCGGCTCGGCGCACGCCCAGAGCCGCATCGACTGCGCCGCACTGAATAGCAAGATTCTGAAACAAGTGGTTCATTACTGCGTCTATCTTCCGGCCAGCTACAGCGCACCCGCAGCTACGACCACAAAAGGCCCGGCCGCTCTTTATCCGGTGCTTTATTTCCTGCACGGCCTGGGCGATAACGAGCAAACCCTGTTCAACAGCGGGGGCATGACCCTGCTCGACGATCTGCACCGCCAGGGCAAGATAGGAGATTTTCTCATCGTCGAACCCGAGGGCAGACGCAGTTTCTACATCAACTCAGCTGACGGCTCCGTGCGTTACAGCGATTTCCTGATTCGCGAATTCATTCCGCAAATCGAGACCAAGTATCGCATTCGCCCGGGCCGCGAAGCGCGCGCGGTCAGCGGAATCTCCATGGGCGGCTACGGCGCGTTGCGCCTCGCTTTCGCTCATCCCGAGATGTTCTCGGCGGTGAGCGCCCAAAGCGCTGCCTTGATTACCGAAACTCCCGAGCAACTCGACAACGCGGCGCAATCCGGCGCCCCCATGGGCGAAGTTCTAGCCTCAGTCTTCGGAGATCCCATCGATGTCGGTCACTGGAACGAAAACAACCCGTTCGTCCTCGCGAAAAGGCACATCATCGGCTTGCGCAAGCTCAGCATTTATTTCAACTGCGGCCAGGATGACAACTTCGGTTTTGAAAAAGGCGCGGCCGCCCTGCACCAGCTACTACAAAAGGAACTCATCGCGCACGAATATCATTCGTATCCCGGCGATCACAGCCTGAACTACTTTATTTCGCATTTCGAAGAAGTCATGGAATTCCACTCGCGCGCCTTCGGACTTGTGCACTAATCATTTGTTCAGTAACCACTCACTATCTGTCCCTTCCTGAGAAAACGCCAATGTAAATGATTGGCCCTTCGGCCAGCGCACAAAACTGTACTTGGGGAATCTATCGCGCGCGCCGCTTGTCGTTGAATATCGAAAGTGCTATGAGACTCCCCCCTCCCATATCGCAGCTCGTACCCGTCCGTCTAATCAACCTCATAACCAAATTCACAATCATCAGCCTGCTCGGCGTTCTGCCCATGCACGCGGCAGCAGCCTCCGAACAGCTTACGTGCTCTTCCAGCACTCTGCGCTTTGGTACAGTCGGCGTAGGCGAAACGGAAACGTTGCTGGTGAACCTCACCAACAATGGCTCCACCAGCGTGACGCTGTCTGAAATAAATTTGAGCAACGCCGAATTCAGCGCTTCTATTGCATCGTTGCCCACAGTCTTAGAGTCAGGCCAGGGTGTGAGCGTGAGCGTAGCTTTTGCGCCCACCACCTCCGGCTGGACCAGCGGTACTATCGCGTTCGTGAGCAACGCGTCCAACCCCACGCTTAAGCTTGTGGTAAGCGGCACGGGCAATAACACTCCGGCAGTAACTGCTACGCCATCGAGTTTGTCATTTGGTTCTCAGACCGTCGGATCAACCACCACCCTGCCTCTGGTGCTCACCAACACTCGTAGGTGGGCGCTGTCCCTCACTGGACTCCAAACGAGCGGGACCGCGTTTACGATCACCGGGCCGGCCCTGCCCCTGTCTCTACCGGCTGGGCAGAGCGTGACCTTCAGCGTTTCCTTCGCGCCGCAAACGGCCGCGACTGATGGCGGCAGTATTTTTGTGCAGGGACCCGGATTGACCGTGCCCCTTATCGGCACGGGAGCTGCAGTCGTTGTGGGGCAACTGACCATTGCGCCCTCTGCCCTGAACTTCGGAAACGTCACAGTCGGCAACACCGGAAATCAAACCCTGAACCTGAGCGCCTCCGGAGCGGCCGTAACCATTTCTTCTTCGGCAAGCAGCAGCGGTCAGTTTTCCCTTGCAGGCACATCATTCCCGATAACCATCGCTGCCGGACAAAGCGTTTCCCTTGACGTAGCATTCACCCCGCAAAACAGCGGAGCCGCGTCGGGCACTTTAGCTTTCACCAGCAACGCTGCAACCACCACCGAGGCCGAACCCGTCACGGGAACCGGCGTCACGCCGGTCTACACCGTCGGCTTGTCGTGGTCGCCCAGCACTTCCGAAGTTACGGGCTACAACGTATACCGCGGTGCAGCTGCCACCGGCCCGTTTTCAAAAATCAATCCATCTCTCAACAGCACGACCGCATATACCGACGGTACCGTAGCTGCCAATCAGACGTATTACTACGTGACCACGGCCGTCAATTCCAACAACCAAGAGAGTGCACCTTCCACTCCCGCGGAGGCCATCATTCCTTAGACCAGCCCTTAGACTGGAGATGGACTGGCTCCAGTCCGGACGACGCCGGCTCAGGTCTGCGTCGTCCGATTTTCCTCGCTGCCCTCGCACCGTCCGCGAAGAAAGTTCGGCAAGCATCAGTCCCGAAAAAAGTACTCGATAGTTCACGGATGAACTTCCGGGACCTTCTTTGCCAAAGCTTGCACCCTCCACAATGTCGGCATGGCTCCCCCCGCCTGTGGCGTCAATGCCCCGCCCATCCCCGCACTGCGGACAGTGCTACTGGTTTTATGGTTCGCTGCGGGTTTCTCGGGATTCGCGGGAGCCACCGCGCCTTTAACCTGCACCCCTGAGTACCTCTCTTTCGGAAAAGTGGTGGTGGGCCAGCAGAAAACACTGTCCGCCACACTTTCCAATCGAGGTTCGGCGACAATCAAGTTGTCATCCCTGCAAGTGGAGAATCAGGAGTTCGCGGTGAGCGGACTTACCTTCCCACTCGTGCTGAACGCAGGTCAAACCGCCGACTTCACGGTTGTGTTCACCCCCACATCTTCCCAGCCCGAGGCAGGAAAATTGCTGATCGCAAACGTTTCTGGCGTCTTGCTGACGGTCCAGGCGTGGGGATCGGGCGTGAACAATTGGGCGCTGGCCGCGAGTCCCTCCAGCCTGGCCTTCGGCAACGTCGCCCTGGGAAGCAATTCCACGTTAGCCGTCACGTTGACCAATCAAGGCTCATCGACCATCACGATTTCACAGGAAATACACCCTTCTCAGGATTTCACGCTGAGTGGCCCCGCATTGCCCATTTCTCTGGAAGCCGGACAGGCTGCAACCTTTCAAGTGACCTTCACTCCCAAATGGCGAGGGGAGCTGGCAAGCAAATTCTCGGTATCGAATGTTGGCGACCCCGTTCTTACCGTGCCTCTATCCGGAGTCGGAGGAGGAACCAGGGCAGCTCAGCTCACCGTCTCGCCAGCAACCCTGAGTTTTGGCTCCGTGACCGTCGGCAACTCCGGTACTAAGGCAGGAACCATTACTGCGGCCGGTGGCAGCGTGACGGTCTCCGCCGCCAGCCTGGGCAGTTCGCTGTTCAGCATCAGTGGAATCACCCTGCCGCTCACCCTCAATGCCGGCCAGAGCGCGTCCTTCGACGTGATCTTCACTCCGCAGTCCGGCGGAACGTTCACCTCGACTCTCGATTTTTCCAGCACCGCAACCAACTCCCCCGCCGCCGAAGCTCTGGGCGGGAGCGGCGTCGAGCCCGCATACACCGTCAACCTCTCGTGGGACGCGAGCTCTTCTCAGGTAGCGGGCTACAACGTTTATCGCAGCTCCACCCTGAGCGGAACCTATTCCAAAATGAACCCCGCGCTCGATGCAGCAACAGCCTTCACCGACAACACCGTCGCGTCGGGAGCCACCTACTACTACGACGTCACCTCAGTAAATTCCAGCGGTGTCGAGAGCAGTCCCTGTACGCCCCTAAAAGTCACGGTGAACTAAAAAGCTAAAAGTCGTGCGAGGGTGCCCCATTTCTCGCGCGTTCTGTGCGCGAGAAAGCCTGCCCTGAGCTTGTCGAAGGGTGGGGATTTTGACTTCCCTTGTCATTCCGACAGCCGCGTTTTTCATCGCGGCGGAGGAATCTCAGTCTTATCGGTCGTGGAGCGCCAGCCAAGCGCCCAGCCCCACCAAGCCGCAGCCCCCGCCCGGGTATATGATTTGAAAATCAGTAGTTCTGCAAGCCAGTCCCTAAGCGAGGACTCCAATGGCCGCCATCCATCTCTCCATCAATCACCACGCGTATAGCGTAGACGCCGATCCCCAAACCAGCCTGCTCACCGTTCTGCGCGATCATCTCGACCTGACCGGAAGCAAGTACGGCTGCGGCGAAGGCCAGTGCGGCGCCTGCACCGTTTTAGTCGACGGAAAAGCGCAGCGCTCCTGCATCACCAGGGTCGGCACGATCGGCGCAAAGCAGATCACCACCATCGAAGGCATTGCCGCCGGTGATCGCCTCCATCCCGTGCAGCAGGCGTTCCTCGACGAAGAAGCCATGCAGTGCGCTTACTGCACGTCAGGAATGATCATGTCAGCAGTGAGCCTGCTCACCGTAAACCACCATCCCACGCACGACGAGATCGTCGATTTCATGGAAGGCAACATCTGCCGCTGCGGAACCTACCCGCGCATCGTCAGCGCGATTCAGAAAGCAGCCTCCGCGCTCGCAGAGTCGCCAGCCGCGAAAGGAGCGAGCCGATGAGCAGTAAGATGAACCGTAAAGTGTCGAGCCAGATTCTCCTCGAGCCCGAGCGCTACGAGTTGCAAGCTGCCCCGGTCTACCACTTCGATCTCGACCGCCGTGACTTCTTCAAATTTTTCGGCGCCGGCCTTCTGGTGTTTTCAGTTCTAAAGCCCGCAGCTGCGCAGGAGTCGGGCGGCGCGCGACAGAGAAGAGGCGACTCTCTCCCCAAAGAAATCGACGCCTGGCTGCATATCGGCGAAGACGGCACCGTCACTGTCTACACCGGCAAGGTCGAGGTGGGGCAGAATATCCGCACCTCTCTCAGCCAGGCAGTCGCGGAAGAATTGCACGTTCCAATCGACAAGATCGCGCTGGTGATGGGCGATACGCAACTCACCCCGTTCGACATGGGAACCTTCGGCAGCCGCACCACTCCCACCATGAATCTGCAGCTGCGCAAAGTCGCCGCCTCAGCCCGCGACCTGCTCATCGGACTCGCCGCCACCCAGTGGCAAACCGATCCCGCTCATCTCGTCGCCTCCGATGCCAAAGTTACGGACCCGCAGACCAATCGCTCCGTGGAATACGCCGTGCTCCTCAAGGGTCAACAACTCACGCAGACCCTCCCCGCCGAAGATCCCCTGATTCCGGCGGCCAGCTGGAAAGTGGCCGGCCAGTCCGCTCACAAGGTCGATGGGCACGACTTCGTTACCGGCAAGCATCGCTATCCCTCGGACCAGACGCTGCCCGACATGCTGCACGGGAAGCTGCTGCGCCCCCCGTCTTTCGGCGCGACTTTGCTTTCGCTCAACAGTCAGAAAGCCGAGCAGATGGGTGCCGTCGTGGTCCGCGACGGTAATTTTGTCGGAGTCGCGGCTCCCAGCGCAGCGCAGGCCTCCGCTGCCGTGGCAGAGATTCATGCGGAGTGGAAATCCGAGCCGCAGCCGTCGAGCAAAGACCTCTTCGATTATCTGAGGAAGAACACAACCGAAGGCGACGACCCCAGCGGCGACGGGGATAGCTACGAAACCGGCTCCGTCGACAAAGCCTTTGCGTCTGCCGATCAACATTTACAGCAGACTTACACGGTGTCCTACATCGCTCACGTTCCGCTGGAGCCCCGCGCGGCCCTGGCTAAATGGGATGGCGACGCGCTCACCGTGTGGACCGGCACGCAGCGCCCCTTCGGTGTGCGCGGTCAACTGGCTGAGGCTTTTCACATCCCCGAAGAGAAAGTGCGCGTGCTGATGCCGGACACAGGATCAGGATACGGTGGCAAGCACACCGGCGAGACCGCGATTGAAGCCGCGCGGCTGGCGCGTGCCGCAAAGCGTCCAGTCAAGGTCGTGTGGACGCGCGAAGAGGAATTCTCCTGGGCCTACTTCCGTCCCGCTGGAGTGATTGACGTAAAGAGTGGAGTGGCGGCCGACGGCACCATCACCGCATGGGAATTTCACAACTACAATTCCGGCTCCGCGGGAATTCGCACGTATTACGAAATTCCGAATCAACGAATTGTGTTCCACGCCACAAAGTCTCCGTTGCGCCAGGGATCGTATCGTGCGCTGGCCGCCACCGCGAACCACTTCGCGCGCGAGTCGCACATGGACGAACTCGCTCACACCCTCAAACTCGATCCGTTGGAATTTCGCCTCAAGAATTTAAAAAACGAAAGGCTGCGCGCCGTATTTCAGGCCGCCGCGAAAAGATTCGGCTGGGGAGCGTCGAAGACAACGCCCGGTCAGGGTTTCGGCATGGGTGGGGGCTACGAAAAGTTGGGCAACATCGCCACCTTCGCGGAAGTCAACGTTGATCGCAAGTCCGGCGAAGTGAAAGTGGTCCGCGTGGTTTCGGCATTCGAATGCGGCGCCATCGTCAACCCCGACAACCTGCGCAGCCAGATCGAAGGTTCCAACATTCAAGGTCTCGGCGGAGCACTTTTCGAAGCCATCGAATTCGAAAACGGAAAAATCCTCAACGGCCGTTTGTCACGCTATCGCGTCCCGCGCTTCAGCGACGTTCCTGCCCTCGACACCGTGCTGCTCGACCGCAAAGACTTGCCCTCGTTCGGAGCCGGGAGAATGTCCCATGATCGGCGTCGCCCCCGCAATTGCAAACGCCATTTTCCACGCGACCGGCCAGCGCCTGCGTTCGCTGCCCCTGGTCCCCAATGGCCTGAAAGAAGTGACCTAAGCGATCTCACAAATGGGCAGTGCCCCAGTTTTGGAGATGCCCATGTGGGGACAGCCGCCCTCGGCTGTCCGGTCGAGCGCAGCTCGACGGCCTCTTCGCTGCTGCCACGAAACTTGAGGCACGACTTAGAGATGGGTTCGTGAAGGGCTGCGGCCTCTACGTTTGCAAAAAAAAACGAGTGCACCGTGGCGGAGAAAAACGTGAGGCGTGTAGCACCGTGGAAGAGCGGCGCTTCAGCGCCGCGTAAGTCTCTGAAATCGGCGGGGTTTCAGCCCATGTCGCACAGGAATATCCCAGAGCGGCACAGCGGCGCCCGGTTAGACAAATTGGGAGAGGGCTGGGGGAGAAAATTGCAGGGGGGATAAAAAAGTGCGGCCAGACGTTTTCCGCTGGGCTTAGCTTCGGTCGGTGATCGTCTCGGTTTCGCGCTTCCTGGCGAGCATTAAGCCCCCCAGCAACGCGGCCCCAGAAACAATCGTATAGGCTGGCCAATTCCCACCTTCCGGAACGGCCGTAGACGGTTTTGGCTTCGGCGGCGGTGGCGGCGTATACCATCCCCCGCCGGGCTCAGCCCAGGTGGGAAGGGATAACGCAAAAAGCACCGCAGCTAACATCAATGTATTCTTCACTGAATTTCCTGTCACAGAACAGTAATATTGCCGCGTATACAACGCGACAGCATCAACGGTACTTCCGCTCGAAGAGGCTGTCAAGATGAGAGTTTTTGCCACCGGTTGCAAGCGCTTGCAACATCGCGGAGCTGCTCTATAAGTCGTTGCCAGCATTGACTTATGCGCCCAGCGGTGCCCGGCGGACCGAGCTCCTCATGAACCAAGACCTAGCCCTGCGCCCTCCAGACTAGGACGTATGGACAATCTGACGACTGGGTCGAGCCCTTACGAAGCAACGAGGTTCGAGAGGGAGGTGAACTGGTTCGTGCGTGGATCCCCGAGGCTCAAACGGGACCGATTAAGCTGCCGCGGGCCTTTTTACGATGACCGGGACCTCTTTTTCGGTCGCGCCGATAGCGCGAATCTCCGAGGCCAGGCAGATGAGGAAGGCCACCACGGCGACTTCGAACAGGTTGCGCTGCGTGAGGTCCAGGGCCAGGAACAGTCCCCTGGCAATGTTCACATGCACCAGTCCCCCGCAAAGAAGCGAAATCCATCCCAGGTAATAGGTAATCTTGCCGACTACGTGCAGCCGAGCTGATCGATCCATGGTTCTACCCTCCGGTATTTTCGATATTTTTTTCTTGGACGGAAGCCGTCAAATATGCCCAAAAATAGGTGCAATTGACGGGCAGCCGGAATTGTACACCCGATGTCAAGCTGCGAACCAAAATCTCTTTGCCCCGGGCCTATGGCTCGGGCTCTGGGAGAAGCAAGAGGAGTCGTGGGGATCCTGGGATTCCGGGGGGATTCGGGGGGATTCGGGCGCAACTAAGCCCCGGCCGCAGCCGACGAAAGCCTCAAGGCCGCTGTCCCCCCGCCGATCCGCCACGGCAGAGAGGCGGTGAGGCTGCGGTGATCGGCGACGTACTTGATCCAGTGGGCGGAATTGCGACGGGAGCCGGGTTGGAGGTGACACTGGTAGCACCACCAGCGCTAATCGCCCGCACCACGTACGAGTAATGCCCGCCGTTCGCAACCGAATTGTCTATGCAGCTGGTCCCTTGGAGCGGCGTGGTGTTGATCAGGCCAGGGTTGGGATCTCCGGGCGCACCGCGATAGATGCAATAGCCGAAGGCGGCGGAGTGCTTGGCGTCTGGCGGCGCACTGGCCGTCCATGTGAGAGTCACGCGGTGTCCTGCGCTCGTCGGTAGGGTGGAAGGCACCATGGGAGCGTTCAGCGGAGGGCAACTCGGATCCGTGCCAGCGGCGGGAGAGCTGCTCGCTACCAGTCGCGCCTGCTTTAGCGCGTCCCTGCGCTTGAGCGCTTGCTCCAGCCTCTGGGCTGGAGTCGGATTCGCGGCAGTGTTGCAGCCAGTACAGCCGATTTGCGTGGTGCTGGCGATCGCGATTACCGCTAAGACTAAGAAGACAGAAGGGTTACGCTTGGCTCGCATCTGCAGTGGAAAGCGTGATTTCATGCGTCGGAATGGTCGATGCGCCCGCATTTCCTTTCTGTTCAAGACTTTAGCCTGAATTGCGCAGCCGAGAAAAAGCTGCCCGCTCATTCCGGTGCAACATCCACAATACAAAGAACATGCAGCCGAGGCCAATGGAAAAAAAGACGATTCCGCCTTTGTGGTGGAGCTTTCCCGTCAAATACGACGGATCCACACGCGTCCCCAGCATTGCAATCGTAAAAATGCGGAGACCATTTTTGGCCACGGAAACAGGAATGGCGATGATGATCGCCAGCCATTTTCGCCACGACGTGCGCAGCAGGAGCTGCGCCAGAATCATGGTTGTTACCAACAACATAGAGCTGGAACGGATGCTGCTGCACTCCTTAGCGACCTCCACGGTCAAGCCTGGAATATCGAGCAGGACGCCATCTTGAGTCACTGGCACGCGGGCAATGGAGAACATGCAATGCGCTGCAAAGGCAGACGCTTGCTGCAGCCAGGCCACAATCTCATTCAATAAAAACCGCGGCAGTGGCACCACCAGGAACAAGAAGCCCAGCGGAAAAAGTAAAGCTCGCGAAAGTCGAGTGCCGAAACAGAGAACGAACGAGCCTACCCACCATGTGACCAGGGCCAGCATGTTGGCGGTAAGTTGTTCATCCGGAAGCAGATTCGTATGCCATCTTGCGAAGACCGCGATCACGAGCGATGTGCAGAGCAGAATCAGGCCGGCACCAAGGCCTGGCGCCGACAGCGACTCCGTCGATACGGATGAACTGGATGGGGATAAACGTGATCCTGCTGAAGAGCACTGTCCTGCACCAAACAACTCCTGCCAAAGCAAGGCCGCCGCAGCCGGAAGAATCAGCAGCAGATGCGTATATTCTTCGTCGTGCCTCGCCAGCCAAAACGCATCTCGCAAGGGCCGCCACGCAGCGACCAGGGAGATGCCACACAAAAGAAGAAACACTGATTTTGGGGAGCGCTTGATCATTGCATCTGAGTCAGCCGAACCCACACGTGATCGTCCTCACATTCATGCGTGCCCCCGGTCACAGGCCACTTGTTCTAAGCGGAGGATACTCGCACCCCAAAGGATTGCACAATGTTCCTCGTTCATCTCGGATATTTCTTAGCGGCCGTCTATACCTTGCTGGGGATTTTCCTTATCCGCCTGGCTCGCAAACCAAGTTGCCGGATCTGCCTTTTACGCGGTCGTTGTCCCAACCGTCTTCAAGGGTTTTCCCAGATCATGGGGCTGCCTCGCTGCGTGCGTAGAGCGAAAAGCAGCGATTCTGTCTCTTGACGGAAACCCGGGGCAGGAGTCAGGGATCAGTGGTCAGGGGTCAGGGGCCAGAATGCTGAAGTAAACTGTTTTTACTTTTGCGTTCTGACTTTTGACTTGCTGACTATGGCCGATGAACTGGCACATGACGCTGCGGCTGACTTCGACTCCTGGGGTCCGAGGCCGGATCGGCTGGCGCTCGGAGGGGACGAGGTTCATGTCTGGCGAGCTTCTCTTGATTGCGACGAGCGAGTGCTTGATCAATTCGAGGCGACGCTTGCGCCGAACGAGAAGGCTCGCGCGCAACGTTTTGTTTTTCAGCCTGACCGGAACAGTTATGTGGCGGCGCGAGGAATTCTCCGCGAACTGCTTGGGAGGTATTTGAACCGAGCTCCGGGTGAGATCGAATTTGATTACGGTCCGCAGGGAAAACCGGCGCAGCGGAGTGAGTCGTCCGAGAGGCCGGTGCAGTTCAATGTGTCGCATTCCCATGGTATGGCCTTGTTTGCGTTTGCGGTTGGACGGCAGGTGGGAGTGGACGTGGAATTGGTGAGGCCTGATTTCGCGGGCGAGAAAATCGCCGAGCGGTTTTTTTCTCCGCAGGAAGTGATGGAACTGCGAAGCTTGCCTGCGACCGCGCAGGACAAAGGCTTTTTCTTATGCTGGACGCGTAAGGAGGCCTACATCAAAGCGCGGGGCGAAGGATTGCAAATCCCGCTCAAGAGTTTTCACGTTTCACTTACGCCGGGAGAACCTGCGCGATTGCAGGCGGACGACAGTTCCCACTGGAGTCTGCGGTCCCTTCGCCCAGAGGAGCAATACGTGGGCGCTGTAGTGGGAGAAGGCCAAGGTTGGAAGTTGCGTGGTTGGGAGTGGAAGGCTGGGAACGATCGCTGACCCGATAGTTCAGTGCGCGAGGGAATCTAGCGGAGAGAACAAGAGCCGGCCGCGTCCCGGCGTGTTCCGCGAGACGACGACCGGCTTTCGCTTCCAGATTGCTATTGCTGTGGCGGGGCCTGCTGGTCGGGCGCGCCCTGGCCGTGGTGCTGTCCCCATTGCCCACGCTGGGCCTGCATCTCGTCCCACTTCTTCTGCTGGTTGGAGTCGAGAAGCCCGCGGATCTGCGTGTCGGTGCTCTTGCGGATCTCCATCATCTTGGCGCGGCGATCGTCCTGTGAAAGAGAACTGTCCTGGTGCAGACTCTCCATCTGGGAGTGTTCGGACTCGAGCGCGTCTTTCACCTTGGCTTGCTGATCGGTGGAGAGTTTGAGTTTCTTGGTCAGCTCCTGGGTGCGTTGAGCCGGATCCATACCATGATGCCGGTTGTGCTCCTGTGAGGGTTGCTGATCGCTATTCTGCGACGGGCTGTCCTGGGCCGCGGCGAACGGCGCGACGATTGAGATGGCGCCGGCGGCGACGAGAACGAGCAGGAATTGCTTGAGCATGGGGGAATCTCCTTTTTAAAAGCGAACATTTCAGATTGATCTTTTCAGAACGATCTTTTCAGAACGATCTATTCAGAACGATCTATTTTCGATTGGTCTGTCTACCTACATAAACGGAATTATGCGCCTGAAGTTGCGCGAGAAACCGAGATTCGAGCAATCTTTGCATAACTTTACGTAGGCTGGGTTGGAGGCAGAGTCTACGGCGGTGTCGTTTCCTGCGCGGACATGGGCTGCTTGAGCTGGGAAGCAAATTGTTTCGTCTGCTCGTCGGAAAGCTGGAGCTGGCCGTCCAGGACCAATCTCAACTGGCCGGCGCCGGCATCTTGAAATTGCGCTTTCCGGAGGGTGGCGGATTCCTGAGCGACGGGCGGAAGTGTGGCCTTGAGGTTTGCGGATGTGGCCATGGCCGGGAAGAGCGCCGCCGCGACTTGCTCGCGCACGGTGTCGCCGAGAGAGCCGGAAAGGAGCGACTCACGGAACAGTCCATCGGCGTCGACGCGGCCGAATTCGGAAACAAGATGGAGACTCGAGTTTGGTTGGATCGAGTTCGGTTCGACCGGAGGTTGTGCGATCAGGTTTGATCCAGTCTTATTTTGGTCGGTCGTACTCTGGTCGAGTTTATTTTGATTTTGTTCGATCTTAGTTTGTTCGATCGAGGGCGTGAGCTTGATTTCGACGGTGCCTTCGCTGGAGGCCAGTTCCATGGGGCTTCCGCCGGGGCAGATCCAGCGCTCGAAGTGCAGGCGAACGATCACGAGGCTGGCGGGATCCAGAGGGGTGAGCGAGGCATGCTGAATCTCGAGGCGCTCGCCGCAGCTCGGAGAACGCGTGAGCAGGGCGCGGAGAACGCCGGTAATGTTTTGCTGCAGGTCGGAGAAATCGGCGACGAGCCGCAGACTGAACTCGTCGTGACTGTCTGCCGCGGAGGCGCGGGCCGTGGCGCCGGAGAGCGGAACTGAGATGGACTGGCCAGCGACGTCGATCGCGGTTTTCACCGAGGGCAGAATGAAGGAGAGGTCCTGACCATCAGAGGGAAGGACAATGCTCATTTCCCTGCCCAGAGCGAGTTGCTGCTTTTGAAAGGTGGCGAGCGCGGTGTCGAGATTCGCGGCCGAAGCGGCGACCGGCGGGCTGTCCGCTTTAGTGGACTGGAGGGTCCGATCGAATGCGGTTCTCTGTTTGTCGAGATCGGAATCCGCGGTTTCCACTTTCTTGGTGACGTCTTTCAATCCAGACTTTTGAACTGGAGAAAATGAGGCGAGAAAAGCCTGACTGCTGCTGCGAATTTTTTCGACCGTCTGATCCAGCTTGGCCGAAGGATCGGACGGCGTTGATGCAGCTGGAGCTTGTTCAAGCTTGATGAATGATTGCAGTCGATCTCTGGCGGCCTGGACATCTTTCAACAGGGTATTGAACGATGTGGTCTGGTCCGGGGTGGCTTGCACGGCCATGAGGCGCTCGAGGTTGCGATCATCGTCGTCACCCAGTCCGGTGTGAGGTACAACGCAATCATGCAGGCAGATGACGGACTTTGAAGTGGCGCCGGGCTGGCTGCGTCCGCCACCACCTCCGCCGTGCTGGGCAAGCATTCTGGCGGGGCTGGTGAGGAGCGCGACGGCGAGCGCGATTGCGAAAGCCGACTTGCGACGTGCGAACACTCCACGCAAATAGACGCCATGGGGAGATACGCCAGGAAGGCGACGTCCTTTGTGGAACATTGGTTCGACGGACATTGGTTCGACGAACATTGGTTCGACGAACATTGGTTCGACGAACAAGGATTGGACGAGCACGGGCCAGATCTCCAAAGAATATTCTACGATTGGAACGGGGCCGCTGGGGCCGGAGGTAAACAAAAAGTTTGATGCGAGCGGATCGAAATTGGTGACCTGAGGTTTTGGAGCGGCAGCAGCTTGACAGGCGATTGGCGGGCGTTTTGCAGCTCATTTCGTGGGGCATTGGATGGGGACAATTTTAGAAAAAACGCAACAAAACTTTACAGTTGGCCCGGGGCTGGGGCGGTATGATCCGAAAAGACAGCACCGCGTCTGCACGATGCTATGAGGAGTTCCCGTCGTTTGTCGCCGGGCTTTCGGGTGAAGCAGGGCGGGTTGCGCCCTGCGTTTGTGCTGCAAGTCATTTTCTCTTTTTTCTTTTGTTTTTTTCTCGGCCCTGCGTTATGCCCGCATGAGCTATGGGGGCAAGTCGCGGAGCAAACTGCTGCACTGGCGAGTGGGCCGCGAAACATTCACGGCGTGGTGAAGTCGGGGAACATGCCGATTCCGGGCGCTGGAGTTTCCGCCACGAATTCCGCCACCAACGAACAAATCAATACGTGGACGGATGTGGATGGCAGTTATGTGCTGCGGATTCCTGCCGACGGGAAATACAGCGTGCGTGTGCAGATGGCGGCGTTTGCGGGAAGCACGCAGGACGTGACGCTCGATGCGACGCATTCGGATGTGCAGCAGAACTTTGAATTGATGCTGCAGTCGCGGGCGCGCGAAGCCCGCAGTAATGAGGCCCGCAGCAACGGGGCCGGTAATAGTGCGGGGCGTACTGGCGGGGAAAACCAGCAGCAGCGGGGGAATGGCGGCGGGCGCGGGTTTCAGAGTCTTTCTGTGTCGCAGAGTGGAGGCGGGCAGGATGCGGGCGGTAGTTCGATGAGCGACGTTGTGCCTTCGGGAATGCCGGTGCCGGGAATCGCTCCGAACAGCGCGACGGAATCTGTGGCGGTTTCGGGGAACACTTCCAATTCGTTCAATTCCATGAGCGCCGACGAAATGCAACAGCGCTTTAACGATGCACGTCAGCAGGGCGGGGGATTCGGCGACGGCGGCGGATTTGGCGGCGGCAGTGGTCGCGGAGGGTTCGGTGGCGGGGGCTCCGGGGGAGGGCCGATGGTTTTTGGGCGGCGAGGGTTTGACATTAATCGCCCGCACGGATCGGTCTATTACGGCGTCGGCGATGCGGCTTTGAATGCCTCGCCATTTTCACTCACCGGCCAGCCGACGGAAAAGCCGGGCTACCTGCAGAATAGTTTTGGCGGTTCCGTGGGCGGGCCGCTGAATATCCCGCACATCTACCACGGCGGGACGAAGACTTTTTATTTCGTTAATTTCAACGGCAAGCACGGGGAAAATCCTTTCGATCAGTTTTCGACGGTGCCGACGCAGGCGGAACGGCAACGGAGACCTTTCTTTCTTGTGCAAGTCGGGTTTCACGGGGCCGGTCGTCAATGGAATCTCCACTTGCGGTGACACCGCGACGATCAATGGGGTGCTCACGTACGTTGATCAGATCTACAATCCATCCTCGACTAACCCGACCACTGGCGTCCGTTCGCCTTACGCGAACAATCTGATTCCGGGGCTGGGTACGGCGAACGATGTGCCCCACGCCCGGACCTTACAACAGCATTCCGCAGGCCTTGCTGCAATATATTCCTTGTCCGAATCTGCCGGGGACTTTTCAGAATTTTCACTTCGTCACGTCCGCGATCAGCGACAGCGACGATCTGAATGTGCGGGTGAACCACAGCTTTGGCGCGGCTCCCGCGGGCGGGCGCCGCGGCGGCGGAGGTGGGCGCAACGCTCCGCGCAACAGCATGCAGATTGGCTTTCACTACCACCAGTCGAGCGCGAACCTTACGAATCCCTTCCCCAGCGTGGGCGGGAGCACGACGGTGCGCAGCTTCGACGTTCCGATTTCTTATACGCGGAGCAAAGGAAAGCTCACCAACATTGTTCGCGCGGACTTTAACCGCAGCCGAACGCACACGCAGAATTTGTACGCGTTCAACGACAACATTACGGGCACGCTTGGAATCGGGGGAGTGTCGACGAATCCGTTCGACTGGGGGCTGCCGAGTCTGTCGTTTACTGACATCGCCAGTCTTCAGGACACGACTCCGGCGCTCACGAGAAACCAGACTTACACGTTCACCGACAATGTGGTCTGGAACCACGGCAAGCACACGTGGCGGTGGGGCGGAGATTTCCGCCGAGTGCAGGTGAATACGGAAACGGACAGCAATCCGCGAGGCTCGTTCGTTTTTAGCGGCATCAATACTTCGCAACTCGATAGCGGCGGGAGTCAAGTGCTCGGGACGGGATATGACTTTGCGGACTTTCTGCTGGGACTGCCGCAGCAGACTTCGGAACAGTTCGGGCAGAACAATCATTTCCGCGGCAACTTCTGGGATTTGTATGCGCAGGATGAATGGAAGATGCGCGGGAATCTAACGCTGAATCTCGGGGTGCGCTACGAATACGTTTCGCCGCTCACGGAAATCAACAATCGGATTGTGAATCTCGACCTTGCTGCTACCGTGTTCGAACAGAGTGCGAGCCCGACTTCTACTGCAGTAGTTCCGATTCAGCCTGGCCAACCCGGCCCGTATAACGGGCCCTTGCCGGCCAGCCTGGTGCGGCCGGATCGCAACAACTTTGCGCCGCGCGTGGGTTTTGCCTGGAAACCGTTTTCGAAAACCGTGGTGCGCGGCGGATATGGCATCAACTACAACACGGGCGCGTATCAGGGCATTGCGCAGCAACTTGCTTTTCAGCCGCCATTTTCCACCACGGCCACGAATGTTCAGGCGCTTTTCCCGTCTCCTCCGAACCTTACGTTGCAGAGCGGATTTCCTGCGCCAACCGGCATCACCAACGATTACGCGGTGAATCCGAATTACCGGCTGGGCTACGTGCAGATTCGCAATCTTGATATTCAGCAGCAGATTCGCCCCACGATTCTCTTGAATATTGATTACACCGGAACCAAGGGAACCGATCTCGACATTCTGGAAGCGCCGAACCGGACCGCGACCGGGATTCGTATTTCCGGGGTTCAAGCCTTCACCTACGAAAGCTCGGTGGCGGATTCGGAGGCGAACGCAGGGAACGGTGCGACTGCGCAAGCGGCTGGCGAAAGGATTTTCGATCGGCGGTACCTACACATTTTCCAAGTCGCTGGATGATGCATCTTCCATTGGCGCGGGCGCGACATCGGGCGCAAACACGCCGGGTTTGGGCGCGGGCGGTACGGGCGCGGGCGGAGGTGGAGGATCGTCGGGCGGAGGCGCGGCTAACGTGGCGCAGAATCCTTTCAATCTGTCGGCGGAGCGCGGGCTTTCCAGTTTCAACCAGACGCAGAAATTCACCGCGGATTATTTGTGGGAGCTGCCCTTTGGACACGACAAGCACTGGCTCACCGAAAATACGCCGTGGCGGGCGATTTTTGGCGACTGGCAATGGAGCGGCGATTGGACGTTCGCATCGGGCCTGCCGTTTACGCCGCGATTTGTGAACGACGTGAATGACGTGAATGCGGGAACGAACGCCACGCTGCGGCCCGACCTGGTTCCCGGGCAATCGGTGAGTCTGTCGAATCCTTCGATCGCAGAGTGGTTCAATACTGCGGCATTCGTGGCGCCACCGTCCGGACAGTACGGCAATGCGCGGCGCAACAGCATTATTGGACCGGGCAGCAAAGTGTTTGATATGGCTTTTACGAAAATCTTTCCGATGAAGGAGTCGCGCCTACTGGAATTTCGGGCGCAGGCCACTAACATTTTCAACATGGTGAACTACTCTTCGATCGATACATCAGTGACCTCGCCTACGTTCGGACGCGTGACGGCGGCTGGGGCGATGCGGCAATTTACGATTACGTCGCGCTTTCGGTTCTGAAGAGAACCTTATTGAGAGGATCTTGCCGGAAGAGAACTTTTAGAAAAATAATGACTATGACTTTCACCTCCAACCGGTTCGCCGATAAAGCTGCGGCACTGCTGCTGACGGTTGGGCTGCTGAGCGCTCCTTTGCCTTCACAACAGCAAACGGAACTCCGGTTGCGATCGGAATCGGATCTGGTTTTGGTGAACGTGACGGTGCGGGACAAGAACGGAAACTTTGTGCAGGGATTGAAGCCGGAGAACTTTACGATCCTCGAGGACAACAAGCCACAGAAGGTTCTTTCCTTTGATGTGGAGAACGTGGATGCCGTGCCGGCGCTGGATGTAGCGCAAGTGAAGCCGCTGGCGGAGGTTCCTGGGCAGACGACTGCGGCGCCTTCGGCGGCAGATGCGGCCGCTCAGTTCAAAGACCGGCGTCTGATTGTTTTGTTCTTCGATCTCTCCGCCATGGAGCCGGACGAAATCGACCACGCGGTCACCTCGGCCGAGCACTATGTTGACGCGCAAATGGCACCGGCGGATCTGGTGTCCATTGTTTCGCTGGGAAGCTCGCTGCTGGTGAATCAGGATTTCACTGCGGATCATGTACTGCTGAAGAAGCAGCTAGAGCAATTCAGTACGGGGAGCGGCCAGGGTTTTGAGGAAGGCACCACGGGCACGACTGAGGGAACGCCCGATACGGGTCAGCCCTTCACCGCCGATGACACGGAATACAACATCTTCAATACCGACCGGCGGTTGGAAGCGTTGCGATCAGTGGCCGAGCGGTTGTCGCACGTGCAACAGAAAAAATCACTAATCTATTTTTCCAGCGGGATGGACCGCACCGGCATTGAGAATCAGGCGGAACTGCGCGCGGCGGTGAACGCGGCGGTGCGTTCGAATTTGGCGATTTACACCATGGACATGCGCGGCCTGCAGGCGCTGGTGGCCGGCGGAGAGGCGCAAAACGCCAGCCTGCGCGGGGTTTCAGCGTATTCCGGTCAGGCGACCCTGAATGCGCTGAATTCCAATTTCACAACGCAGGAAACGCTGGTCACGCTGGCCAGCGATACCGGCGGGCGGGCCTTTCTCGATTCCAACGACTTCAGCAAGATTTTCAAAGGCGTTCAGCAAGATACATCCACTTATTACCTGCTCGGTTATCACAGCACGAACCCCGCGCGTGACGGGCGTTACCGGCACATTGTCGTGAAGAGCAATATTCCGGGAGTGAAGATCGACTACCGCCGCGGCTACTACGCGCCGGCGGATTATCAGCACTCAACGAGGGACGACAAGGAGCGGCAACTTGAGGAAGAGCTCGCTTCCGAGCTGCCGGCCACGGATTTGCCGATTTATCTGGGAGCGTCTTATTTCCGACTTGAAGGCAACAAATTTTTCGTTCCGATTTCGCTGGTGGTGCCGGGATCGCAAATTCCGTTTGTCCGCAGCAGCGACCGTGACAAAGCGACGCTGGATGTGATTGGCGTGGTGACTCGACAGCGAACACCATCCGTTGAACCGGATTCGCGACACCGTGAAGCTGGCGGTGGACACAGCGACCGAAGTGCAAAAGAAAAATGTGCAGTATGACACCGGGATGAGTTTGCTGAGCGGCAAGTATCACCTGAAATTTGTGGTGCGCGAGAATCAGACTGGACGCATGGGATCGTTCGAAGCTGACATTGAAGTGCCGGACTTAAAGACACAGCCCTTGAAGATGAGTTCGGTGGTGCTGGCCAGCCAGACGCAAGCGGCGAAGAAGGGTACGAACCTGAATCCGCTGGTTCACGATGGTTCCGAGATTATTCCGAACATCACGCATGTTTTCTCGGCCGCGCAGCATCTGTTTTTTTACTATGAGGTCTACGACGCGGCGCGGCCGAGTGTGGCGGATACCGCGAGGGGCGCTGGGTCTGCGCGCGGAGAGGAGGCCAAGCCCGGCATCCGACTGTTGAGCAACGTTGCGTTTTTCCAAGGCAAAGCCAAAGCCTACGAGAGCTCCCTGGTGGAGTTGGACGACATGAATGCGCGAGAACGAAAGGCGGCTGTATTCCAGTTAGACGTGCCGCTCAGCTCGCTCAAACCCGGGTTCTATACCTGCCAGGTCAATGTAATCGATGACGCCGGCGGACACTTTCTGTTTCCGCGGCTGGCTTTGCTCGTCCGGCAAGAAAGTGCGAGCACTGGACATTGACCGCGTGGTGAACGACAATCGTCATTCTGCAACGGCGAAGGGAAGCCGGAATGCAGAAAGTCTACTTATCCTAAAGTCATAGTTGACGGACCGAACACGCACCAGGGACACGGTGTGGGCGGCGGACCATGGCATTCGTCCACCTGTCGTTCAGAGGACACAATGTATACGGCCAAGCACATGAAATGGTGGGGGTGGGGAGATGAAGAGGTAGGCTTCAACTCGAAGGCCCATCCAGGCTTGTGGCCTTTTGCGAAAGCGGTGCTCGCTGTGGAACGAGACGAAACGGGCACACCGCCTGTGCCGCTCGAAGCAGTGCAGCTGCGCGAGGCAATGCGTCATGACGGTTTTTTGACAGATCTGCGTCTGGCGATGCGGGGCGATCAAATTTGCGACAGCCGGCGCGAGCGCGTGATTCACGCCTACGGCAAGGGGTTTCGCGATTTGTTTCGTTTGCGGCGAGGGCTGGCTGAGGGTGCACCTGACCTGGTGCTTTATCCCGAGAGCGAGGATGATGTGCTGGCGACGTTGCGAGCAGCGGCGCGGCATGACGTTGTGGTGATCCCGTTCGGAGGCGGTTCAAATATCGCAGGGTGCCTCGAGCGCAGCGAAGCCCGCCGCATGGCAGTGTCGCTTGATATGCGGCGCATGCGACGGGTTCTGGCCGTCGATGTCGAGTCATGGACGGCGCGCATTGAGGCTGGCTCTTTTGGTCCCGACCTGGAAGAACAACTGAATAGCTACGGGCTAACCCTGGGCCACTTTCCAGATTCATTTTTGCACTCTACGCTCGGCGGGTGGATCGCCACGCGGTCCGCGGGAATGCAGAGCGACAAGTACGGCAAAATCGAAGACATGGTGATCGCGCTGCGGATGGTTACGCCTCTGGGAGTGTTAGCCACGCGGACCGTTCCGAAATCTTCGAACGGCATCGACGTGAATCATCTGTGCATCGGGAGTGAGGGAACGCTGGGAGTGATTACGGAAGCGACCATGCGAGTGCATCCGCGGCCCGGAGTGCGCCGCACGCACGGATATCTATTCATGGAATTCGAAGGCGGCATTGCGGCCATGCACGAGTGCGTGCGGAAAGAGTGCACGCCTTCGATGTCGCGGCTCAACGATCCGGACAAGACGGCGTTGTCGCTGGCGTTCAAACCGCCCTCGTCGGGACTTTCGCAGGCGGTCGCGAAATGCATGAAGAGTTATCTCAGAGTAAAGGGGTTCGATTTCGCGCGGGCTTGCCTTATGCTCACCACTTTCGAGGGCAGCAAGAGCGATGTGGCTCGCCAGCACCGTGAGGTGAGCGCCATCTACCGCCGCTTCGGCGCGGTAGACCTGGGTCCCGGTTCGGGGAAGTCGTTCGAGTCGAGCAAATATGATTTTCCTCACATACGCGATTTCCTCATGGATCGCGGAGTCACTTCCGATGTGAGCGAGACTTCCACGACCTGGAAAAACATCGTTCCACTTTATCGCGCTACGACTGCCTCTTTGGGCGCAGCGATTCAGGCGAGTGGAGTGAAACCCTGGGTGGGCTGCCACATCAGCCACACTTATCAGTGTGGAGCAAGCCTGTATTTAACGTTCGCCTGCAAGCAGCAGGATGGCCGCGAAATGCAACAGTATCTGCACGCGAAGCGAACGGTGCAGCAGTCTTTTATGGATCACGGAGCCACTCTGTCGCACCACCACGCGGTCGGCACTGAACATCTGCCGTGGCTGACCGATGATATTTCGCCGCTGGGCGTGCTGGCTGTGGCTGCGATTAAGGGAGGACTCGATCCCGACAACATCATGAACCCGGGACGGCTGCGGCCATCAGCATCGCCTTTTGAGGACTGGACAAGAGTAGGCAACGAAGCAACGATCACTGCGAAGCTTTGAAGTATGTCTAGCGTGAATCCGTTTCTATCATCCCGCCGAAGGCACAAGGGTCATGGCGAGGACCAGGACGTGTTCGGTATCTGGCAGGGTGATACTGTGCACTACTTTGCTGCTGTCGAGGTTGAAAGAATATCCGTAGAGATGAAACGTCCCGTAGTCCTTGGAGCCATCGCCGACCGTGCGATAAGGCGTGACCACAGCCTCAAATTCGCCCTTGTAGCCGCTCGACGCATACCAATCGCTAAGACTCTGAGTTGCCGAAGAAGACGTACCGTCGGCATAAGTAATGGTAAAGACCTGCTCCTCCTGGCCGCCTTCAACGCCGGTAGCGAGAAGGTTGAGGCTGCCGAATTTTCCTTCGGGCAGCGTGACAGTCGTGCTCTGCACCGCGTCTGGGGCGTTGGCGGGACCGAGACGAAACGAAACGCCATCCCATAACTGCGTGGATCCCAAAGCTTCCTTTGAATAAGAGTAACCCCCGCCATCGAGGCTCGCGGCGGCGGCGAACTTTGAGCCGTCGGTGTAGATGCCTCTTACGTTGTAGGCCGAAGAAAGATCAACCGGCACCGTCCCCTTTTTGATGCCGACTACGCTAAGGGCGACCGCGACCGAGTGCGACAAGTCGCCTGACACCCCCGTCACGGTTACGGTTGCGGACGCCGGGCTCGCAGAAGCCAGCGTCAGCGTGCTCCCACCCGCAGCGCCGGCTGGCGTGAAAGATGCGGTCACTCCCGCAGGCAATCCTGAAGCTGTCATGCTGACGGCGCCCGTGAATCCGTTCCGTGGAAACACGTTGATCGCGGCTGAGGCACGCTGCCCCTGAGTAAATGAAAGACTGGCTGGCGAAACCGAAAGAGAGAAATCACCGGCTCCGGCTGCTGAAAATGGGAGCACATCGTAGAGCGGCTGCGCCAGCTGCACTGCCGCATTTTCATCGGCCACGGAGATGGCCAGAATGCGTATCTTGTCGTTCTGCGGCAATGTGATGGTCTTCGTTCCCGCCGGCAGATCGAGAGAGTACGCGAACAAGTACGAGTAGCTGTAGGTCACGTTCTCGCCCGCGGCGTTGTGATGATGGGTGCAGTACCAGGCCAGATCGGCACGCTTGATGAAGCCCGGCTTGATGCCGATCATCTGACCGTAGTCATCGCGTGAGGTGTCTTTCGAGCTCCACTGGCGGTTGTCCCATTGACCGATGAATCCGCCCCAGTCCTCAACGTTCAGCTCGACCCCGATGTTGCCGACTTTGAACGTTGCTTTCTGATCGCCGTTCGCCGAAGCCGCAAGCAGGTACACGCGGTTGTATGTGCCCGCTGGCAATTCGACTTTCTGTCCCTTGGCGACGACTGCGTTGAGTGCGCCGGTTTTTGCCGGGGCGAGATGGAATTGCACATCGTTGAATGTGATCAACGCGGGCAGCATTTCCGCCGGCAGTGCGTTGCCTTTGCCGTCGAATCCAGACTGCGATTTGGCACCGTCGTTGCTGGCGGTCGCGAGGTCATAGTGCAGTGTAACCGGTGCGGAACGCACTGCTGGAACCTTGACTGGCGGCGCCGCCAGCCGCACAGCGAAAGTTCGCGGCTGATATGCGGAGAACGAAGTGACTAACCCGCCGCCATCTATGTTCGCCGCTCTCAATGGCTGCTCCTGGCCGTCAACTTCGCGCGCGGCCGTGATCGGCGTGCCAAACGAGATGCGGACGTCGGGCTGGGGTCTGCCATCGAGTTCCACCAGGCGCACGATGATCTCGTCGCTCAGCTCCGCTTTTTTTAGCGCTAACACTCGAATGCGCGGGTTGCTAACCTTCAACAAAGAAAATTCCTGGCCCAGCGCGCCCGCATGCTTTGAGGCTTCGAAGGCGATGAGCGGAGCGTTGAGGCGCTGCGCTTGCCAGTCGGTCTGACTCTGGCGCCAGCCGGCAGCGTGCCCAGCGATTCCGTAAACGAATTCGTGGTGTCCGATATCCTGCGTGCCCTGGTCGGCATAACCGCCGCGCGTGCCGGGGGTGCGGATCAGCGTCAGCCGAATCGTGTGATCGTTGGGCTTGTCGGATCCATTCTTGCAGTCGGTGAGGATGGTGGCGCCGAACTCGCCATTCATGTCAGTCAGATCGATCCACTGGTGAGACGGCACTTCGAATTTCTTCGGCTCGGCACTTGGCCGCTCAATGGTGCCAATGTCCCAGTTATAAGTGGCCATCTGGTTCGACGCCGCCAGAGGAAATGTTGCTTTCAGATTCGACTCTTTGGTATTCCAGTCGATCGAGTTTTCGATCTCCACGCGCTTGCCCGCATCACCGGCCGAAAGGCTGACGGTTTGGACGAACCCGGAGCCTGCGGTCTCTCGCGAGATTTCCAAGGCTACGCGGGCCGGGCCGTTTTCTACGACGCGAACTTTCGCGGGACCGCTGACGTACGTTTTCGGCGCAGCCTGCTCCTGGTCCCAGTCCATATTCCACGCGGGCCAGTGCTGCGGGTTGTCATAAGAGATGGCGAGGCGCGCGGGTGCGGCCAGCAATTCTTTGCCGATCGACTTGTCGAAAATGCTGGCGATGTCGCCATCGGCATTTAGCTGCACGCGGTAATACCGGTTCTCGAGCGAGTTCTCCGTCACTCGCAATACCGCGGCTGCGGCCCCGTCATCGGGCTGCGGACCCTGCGACGGCTGCACGTCGTAAACCGCGTAGCCGACCGAGGGCGCCTTGGCCACGAAGATCACTTTGCCGTTTGAAATCTGCGCCGGAACTTCGTTGCCGTCGGGGCCAGTCACGCGAACGGCTTTCGGCATGCCGCCGGGAAAATTGACGCTGGCTTCGACGACATCTTCGCGCGCGATGTTCAGTGGATTGAATACAACGATCGGAACGCCTTTCGTTTCGGTGTTCAGCGCCGCGCTAACGGCTTCGGTGGCGTTGTGGAGCACGCCGGCAAACTGGTTCATCGCGATCACATCGTCGTTCCAGGCAAACTCGTAGGCCTTGGGCGTAGCGGTGCCGGCGGCGAGGTCGTGGAAGTGGCCGCCCATCACCAGCGTCCAGGCATCATTCAGACGCTGCAGCGGATAGGGCCGCGCGCCCAGCCATTCCGCGGCGATCGAAGCTTTCTCCGCGGCATCGGCCAGCAATTCTTCTTTGCGGAGCCAGCGCTTCTGGTAAGCCTGCGACGTCAGCGAGCCGGCGGAATGGTTGGTCAACTCCATCTCGCCGGTGTAGCGCGGAAGTCCGGCGGCCTGGCTCGGCGTGATATCCAGGAACATCTGCTCGGCGTTGGAAGAGATCACGTGGACCGGGCCATCGCCGACTTTCACCGGCGGCCCCTCAGCACCCTCGCGAAAAGAGAATGCTCCGGCGGGCGGCAGGCTCACCGTTCCTTTGGTGACGATCGCTTCCAGACGCGCCACATCTTTCTCCCGCGGAGCGCCGCCGATGTCGCCCGTTCCGTAATAGTGGTAATCGGTGAACACGCCGCTGACTTTGCCGTTCAGCTCAACCCGCGCCGCCCAGTCGCGTTGATGCCGTGCCTGTGCCCGGTCTTGATCAACCGTCGCAAACGCAGCTTGTTCGTCTCTCAGGTGGATGGATTCCTCGATGTCGTTCGGATCGGACGCATGGCCGCTGCCCTGCTCGCGGTCGAGCTTCGCACGCACCGCCTGCAGCTTCTTTTGTATGTCCTGAAGCGCCGCATCGGGCGGCAGCGGTGGCAACGGTTTGCTGAGATCGGTCTCGATGCCGCCGTCATAGGCGCCCGGATTCAGCCCGGCCAGCACGCTTTCGCCGTCCGGTCCCACCCACACGCCCACGTTGAACGGCGTGCCTTCGGGAGTTTTTTCCAGCGATTCCGGGCCGCCACCGGGCGCGGACGAGCCCCACACCAGCTTCTGCGTCGAGAATCCCTTGACGCCGGAGTGCGCGAGGATGGTCGGCAGCGACGACGGAAATCCGAAGCAATCGGGCAGCATGTATTCCGCGCTGGCCTTGCCCAACTCCTTGCGAAACCAGTTATTGCCGTACAACACTTGCCGGATGATGGCCTCGGCGCTGGGCGCGTTCACGTCGCCCTCTTCCATGGACGATCCGGTGGGGAACCACCGGCCTTCATCGACGTACTTTTTCAGGCGCGCAAAATCGGCAGGGTAATATTCCTTCATGAAGCGGTAGCGGTTGGCGCCGCTGAAATTGAAAACGTAATGGGGATATTTATCGATCAGCGCGAAATTGTCCTCCATGGTTTTGCGAATATATTCGTCGATGACCTGGGGATACTCCCATCGCCACTCCGTGTCCAGGTGCGCGTAACCCACGACGTAGAGAGTTGGCTGCTTGCTCAGATCGGGCTTGTCCAGATCGTACTTGGCCGGATCAGGTTTATCGGAGCTTTGTGCGTGGGCAGCGGCGAGCAACGTCAGACAGACTAGCGGGAGCACAAACAAGGGCGTGCGGAGTCGGGGCATCACAGTTTCTCCAGGGTGTTCTTGCGGGCAGGACGAGGAGCCGCAGGTTAGTTTTCGGAGTTTGCGCCGGGAATGTCAATGCCTCCAGATGTCATCTACATGCCCCCGCGTATGTGATTGATGAAACGGAGGTTGTAGGATGTTGTTCCCCGTGGAAAGTGTTCCCGCGGACGCATCAACCCCGACTGAAAACGACCACATTGACGAAGATTACGGTTGCGCGGTCGCCTCCGTCATAGCGCTGGCGGCTTGCTGGGCAATCAAGCCGAAGCCCCGGTCGTTGGCGTCTTTCCGCAGGGATTCGAGTCGGCCGCGTCCGGCGGCGCGGTTCCCGCTGGTCATGTCGAGTTCGCCCAGGGCCAGGCGGGCCTCGAAGGCATAATTGAGCAATCCCGTCCTCGCCGATTCTGCAAGAACCTGCTGCAGGCGGTCCGCGGCCTTGGCCCGGTCTGCGGCATCGGACGACGCTGCGCGAACACGAGCCGCAGTGATGGCGGTGAATAACTCCACCAGCCGGTCGTGATATTTCTCCGAAAGCGCTGAGGACTGGTCGATCGCCTTCCTCGCGTCCTGGATTCTTCCCTGCGCCAACATCGCCTGAGACAGAACCGCATGCGCCAGAGATTCGTCGCGCAGGGCATTCTCGCGCGAAAACTCCTCAATCACGCGGTTGGCAATGGCCGCGGCTTCCGGACCCTTGTGTTCGTCGATGGAAAGCTCCGCCAGTTCGAGTTGAAAACGCGATGAGCTTTGCCGGTCTCCAATCTCGTCGAAGATCGCGATCGCGTCCGACTCATGCAGGCGGGCTGCGGCAAAGTTCCCTTCCGCGCGGTAGGCGCTTCCCAGGCAGGCCATCCCGATGGCAGCCTTTTCCCGGTCGCCAATCCGGCGGCTAAGCTCGATGGACTCTTCACAGGATTTCTTCGCGCTCTCGTGGTCGCCGAGAGCCAGCAGTACGACTCCGAGAGCTCCCTTGACCAGCGCAACTCCATCTGGATTCGCGATTTCCTGATTCGTGGCCAGCGACTCTTCATACTTCTGGCGAGCTCCGTTGGGATCGCCCAGAGCCAGCAGCACATCCCCCAGATCGTCGAGCTCGTTCGCGACGCCGAGTTTGTTTCCGATCCGGCTGTAAGTGGCCAGGGCCTGTTCGTACATCTTCTTGGCCCCCACCGAATCACCTTTGTTGCTGAGCGCAATTCCGCTGAGGTTGTTCGCCCTCGCCACGCCTCTTTGGTCATCGGCCGCGTCGAATATCTGTTTAGCTTCGGCGGCGGCTTGAACGGCCTCGTCGGAGCTGCCCAGGTTCGAGAGTGCCCACGCCTGACCAGAGCGAGCCTCAGCGAGCAGCAAAGACGCTCCCAGCGCACGCGCCTTCTGCGCCGCCCGCGTGCAGGATGTCTGGTCTCGCCGGTAGTCGCCGAGTGACTCAGCTGCGCGAGCTTCCGCCAGATCAATTCTCGGATCGTCGCCGAGAGGAGGCGGAAGTTTTTGCAGAGCCTCCACGGTTTCGAGCGCGTCTTTTCCCTTGCCTCCGCTGACTTGGGCTTGGGCTAAGGCAAGGCCGTAGTCCAGGCTGTCTGGGAAGAACGCGACCAGCGCGCGATAAATCTCGATTGCCTTCTCCCAATTTTTAGACGTCTCGTAGTAGCGTCCCTCCACCAGAAGACGCTCCGCCCGCGGAAGGTTTGAAGAAAGCTCGAAGGCTCGCTTGGCTTCCGTCCTCGCATTCTCGTCATAGCCCAGAGTGGCCCACGCAGTGGCAAGAGCCGCATGGGAAAGCGCATAGCGAGGTTCCGTCGCAATCGCCTTCTCGAACAAATCGCGAGCTGCCAACGCGTCAAATACTCGCAGCTTTCCCAAGCCTTCCGAATACAGACGCGCGGCATCATGGCTCGCCGGCAATGCGACGGCGACTTCGGCCGCCTCCTGGCGCGTGACTCCCTGCACGCCCAGCCGAGTCCGCAGATGCTCCCCGGCCTGGGAGACTAGATCGAACAGACGCGACTCGGTTCCCGTCTCAGACACGGCATCGATCGTCTCCCCATTCCGTGTGTCTTGCAGTCGCAGATCAAGACGCACCTGCCCGCCAGATCCCTGACGCAGGCTTGCATACGAACCCACCACTACGAAGTCGGTGCCCAGATTCTTGCCGATGCGAGCCAGGCTGTCCTTACCCAAACTGTCGACATCGGGCTGGGAAAGCTCAATTCGCATTCGCGCCACACTCTCTGACGATATGGTGCGCAGCTCCTCGCCGGCCGCAAGTTCCGTGGTGAGCCAATCGGATAACGCCGTGGAGACCCATGCCTGGTCGGCCCGTCCTGAAAGATTCTTGAATCCCAGCACGGCGACGGAGCGACGCGGAACGACTGTAGCGGGTGAACTCGCGAGAGTGCTGGGCCGGGCACGGAGATAATAGATCGCCGCAAAACTAAAACTGAAGATCACTACGGCCAAGGCGGCTATCCCGTACGAGCGGCGCAACCACGACGGGGAACCTGCCGCTGCCGGACTAGCAACTACGGTCGCCGCCGTGTTAGCCGCAACCGCTTGAGACCCCGGCGCGCGTAGACCGGGGTCGGACTCATGAGCTGCCGCATGCGCACCCGCCGACTCGTCATGTTGAATGGGAGCGATGAAGCGGTAGCCACGCCGGTGCAGAGTCTCGATATAGCGGGGGCTCTCCGCGGAATCCCCCAGGGCCAGCCGCAGCTTGCTCATGGCCTTGTTCAGACTGCGGTCGAAGTCGACAAATGTGTCAGCAGACCAGAGTCTCTGGCGAAGCTCCTCCCGTGTGACCAATTCCCCGGGGCACTCCAGCAACAAAGTCAGGATGTGAAACGGCTGCTCTTCCAGTCTGATTCGCACCCCGTGCTTGCGCAATTCGGCGGTGCGCAAATCCACATCAAAAACGCCAAAGCGCAGGGTTCGGTGGGACTGAGAGGTGGCTTCCATCGTGTTGCCCCGAGGTTCCCGCTGAAGATTAGCCGCGAGGGTAGCACGTAAAACCGTCGGTGATCAAGATATTGCGCAGGGTGTCCGGGAGAGGCGAAGCCCGGACCCCTCGCTCCGGGAATAACCTCCCACAAAGCTCATTGCCTCAATCACATACGCGGGAGCACCGAGATGACATCTGGATGCATTGACTTTCCCCTCGCGAACTCTGAAGACTAGGCCGCGAGTTGCCCGCGAAGCGGAGGGATTGTTATGTCTAAACTACCCCAGCCTGACGTGCCGAAGCCTCAAGTCATGCGCTTTTCCAGACGCCAGTGGTTGCGGACGTGCGGACTTACCTGGCTTGGCGGCAGTGCACTGCTGGGAAGCTCTCCGCGATCCATGACCTCATGGGCGGCAACACCGCAGAAGACTCCGACTTCCGGTGTTGATAAGGCAGAAATGGCGCAGCTGGTTCGGCAAGAATTCCTGCATGCCTGGAATGGTTACAAACAATACGCCTGGGGCCATGATGAGCTCCGCCCTTTGAGCAAGAGCTATCGCGACTGGCACAGAGTTTCGCTTTATATGACGCCCGTGGATGCCCTTGACACCATGATCCTGATGGGCTTGGACGACGAAGCCGCAAAGACGAAGGACTTTATCGCCACGAACCTGTCATTCAATCAGGATATTTACGTCAAGAATTTCGAGATCACCATCCGGCTGCTCGGTGGTCTGTTGAGCAGCCATCAGCTCACCAGCGACAAGCGCCTGCTGGATTTGGCTGAGGATCTGGGAAATCGCTTGCTGCCGGCGTTCAATTCTCCGACCGGCATGCCCTACGTGAACGTGAACCTGAGGACGGGTGCGGTTCGGGATGAGCAGACCAATCCCGCCGAAGTTGGCACGCTGCTCATGGAATTTGGCACGCTGAGCAAATTGACCGGAAAGCCCGTCTACTACGAGAAGGCCAAGCATGCGCTGGTTGAACTCTACGATCGTCGCTCGTCGATCGGACTGGTGGGTGCCGGCATCAACGTGAAAACCGGCGCGTGGATGGACCCTACCAGCAACGTCGGCGGCGGGATCGATTCTTACTACGAATACTTATTGAAGTGCTGGCTGCTGTTCGGCGACAAAGATTGCCAGCGCATGTGGCAATCGAGTGTCGATGCCGTGAACAAGTATGTCGCCGACGATGGCTCCACGGGATTGTGGTACGGCGAAGTCGATATGAATACCGGCAAACGCACTGGCACGGAGTTTGGCTCGCTGGATGCTTTCTTTCCTGGGACGCTGGCTCTCGGCGGTGACCTCGACCGCGCGCGGAGGCTGGAAGAATCCTGCTACAAAATGTGGACGCTCTTTGGAATCGAGCCGGAAGAGTTGGACTATTCCAAAATGAAGATTGCCTACGACGGCTATGCTTTGCGGCCTGAGATCATTGAGTCGGCCTTTTATCTTTATCGCTTCACCAACGATGCTCGCTACCTTGAGATGGGCAAGACTTTTCTGGATAGCCTGATGAAGTATTGCCGCACGGACGTAGCCTACGCGGCACTGAAGAGCGTCGTAACGAAAGAGAAAAAGAACGAGATGGAGAGCTTCTTTTTCGCGGAGACTTTGAAATATATGTATCTGCTGTTTGCTCAGCCAGAAACATTGGACCTGGATAAGGTTGTATTCAATACGGAGGCTCATCCCCTGCGCAGAAGCGGGCAAGCGAGCTGACTGCTTGCGCTGCCGATGTAGAATTTTCACTCCTATGCAGCAGCGGACCAGAGCGTTTCGTATTTTTCTTAGACGGGAGCGTTTGTTCCTGGGTCCGGCGATTCTCGCGTGCATTGCTGGCGCATGGCCGATGATAAGCGCCGCGCAATCAACCTCCGACACAGGCGATCCCCGCGTCGAGAAACTCTACAGCGAAGCCAAAGAAGCGCAAGCCCGGGGCGACAACGCCGGGGCCATCACCAAGTATGAATCCATCCTGAAAGTGGCGCCGCGCCTGGGCGCTGCCTACAACAACCTGGGCATGCTTTATTTTCAGCAGCGCGATTATCGGCAGGCTATCGCGGTTCTCGAGAAGGGACTGGCCGTCGACCCTAAGATGGCGTCGGCAACGGCGCTGCTGGGCATTGCGCACTACGAGGCCGGAGATTACGGGAAAGCCCGCGCCCGGCTGGAGTCCGCTCTGCGATCCAATCCCAAAGACAACAATGCGGAACTTTTCTTGGCGAACGATCTGATCAAGCTGGGAGATCTGCAATCCGCGGCCCGCCATCTCGAGGACCTCGCCCGCCGCGAGCCCAACGACCAGGAGGTTTTCTATCTTCTTGGCGAGGTCTATATGCGACTCTCCGAGAAGGCTCTGACCAGGCTGAACACTATCGATCCTAATTCGGTGTATGTGCATGAAATGTCGGGCGAGATCATGGAGAGCATGAAGAATTTTGACGGCGCGGTCGTCGAATACAAGAAGGCGATCGAAATGGCGCCGCAGCAGCCGGGCACTCACTACAAATTGGGGAACACCTACTGGCTGCTGGGCGAGTGGGACGCCGCCGTCAAAGAACTCCAGGCCGAACTTGTCAACGATCCGACCAACTGCAAGGCGCAGGCGCAGATCGCGAACATCTTCATCGAGCAGCGCATGAATTTCGAAGAGGGTCTCGCCAGCCTAGACAAAGCCCTTGCCGCCTGTCCCGACCTGATGCGGGCCCGCGTCGATCGCGGCCGTGCCTTGCTCAAGCTGAACCGCAACGAAGAAGCCGCTCACGAATTGGAGGCGGCCGAACGCTCCAGCCCAGATGATGCCGGCACACATTTTTTTCTGGCGCAGGCCTACCGTGCTCTCGGGCGCTCGCCCGAGGCTCAGGCTGAGATGCAACTCTTCAGCAAGCTTGAGGAGAGCGCGCGCTCGGCAAAAGCCGATCGCGCCAAGGAAGTGCTGCAGAATAAAGAAGAGGTCCACTGATCAGTTCCGGGGCTCGGTTCTGGCCGTGCTCTCCTGGCGTTCTCTCTAACGCCCTTCCGAGGGCGAGTCCCGCCGCAGGTCGGAAGACCGGTCAAATTCAAGCTTCGCTTTCTCGGCCAAGCCTTCCTTGCGATAGAGCTGACCCAGCACATAATGCAGCCGCGGATTCTGCGGAGCCAGGCTAACCGCTTTTTCAAATTCCGCCTGCGCTTTCTCCAGCTCATCCAGACGTTCGTAGGCCCGGCCTAACTGCTCATGGGCGCGAAACTCCTGCGGCGCAATCGCGACGGCCTGCACGAGATAAGGCAAAGCGTCGTGCGCCCGATTCTCGTCCAACAGAAGTGATCCCAGATCGATGAACGGCTCCGCATCCGGGTTCAGCCTGTCTTCTTGCCGGGCAATCGCAGTTCGAAAAGCGGCTGCTGCGTCGTCCGTGCGGCCGAGTCCCTGATAGGCCAACCCCAAGTTATATTCCGCGCGAAGATTCGCAGGATCCAGCTTCAGGCAGCGCCTGAAAGCATCGATCGCCTCTTCGAACCTGTTCTCGTTGTACTTTGTGCGGCCCAGGTAATACCAGACTTCACCGTCCGCGGGGGCCAACTGCAAGGCACGCGTCAGCCATTTGTCGGCATCGGGGTAGTCGCCCAGCAGAATGTAGTCAAACGCAACCACTTTCAACTCAACCGCGCTGGGGATGCGGTATTTGGCGCCTTCCGTGTACTCGGCCAGGGAGGACTTCGCCTTCGCCTCTTTCGCTTCCTTGAATTTCGGATCGGCGAATTTCTGCTCCGCCAGCTCTGCATTGAAATCTGCCGAGTTCTCTGCCACTCCCGGTGGAGAGGCCTTGCCACGCGCTTCCCCGTGCACTTCCTGAAAATAAATGGATCCCAGCAGGTAGTGCCCGTCGGCCGAGTTCGCATGCGCGTTCAGGTACTGCCGCACGGCCCGCTCAGCCTCGGCAAGTTTTCCTTGCTCGATGAGCGAACGTGCATGGCCGAGTGCCGCATCCTGCCCAGCCTCGGTGTTCGCGGACTTCCCAGCAGAGGCCGGCACCGACTGTCCAAGAGAAAGTGCACACCAGAGCAGCACCGGGAGCAGCACCACCGCACGTACGAATCCAGCACCGCGAATCATTCGGCCATTGTAAGTCTGCCCTCCCGCTGTCATGAGAGAAAACGCAAGCAAACAGAAGCCGGGACCCTCAGGTCCCGGCCTGTGATTTCCGCAAGCGCAACGGCAGCGCCAGATCTCGATCCAGAATCTGAAAAAACTAGAAGCTGACTTTGAAAAAGGCTTGCCCTTGTCTTGGCCGGTTGCCTTGGCATGGATTGCTGCCGCCATTCCCGTTTGCATTCACGATTCCAAAATGCAATGGCCCGTCCGCAACATTGGTATCCGCACCGCAGATCTGCACACGGTTCAGGAGGTTGGAATACTCCATTCTGAGCTCGGCTTGCACTCGTTCGGTGAAGTGAAAGTGTTTGGCCAGGCCTATATTCTCGTTATCGAAGAAGGGATTACGTATCCCGGCGACTACGCGCGGCGAATTTCCTCCTGTATATCCGGGCAAGTCAAACGCAAAGGGATTAAACGCCGCTGGCGACGGAGTCTGTTTGCCGAGAGTCGTGTAGTAGTCGTGCCAATTGAGATTGAACGCTTGTCCCGTAACATTCGCGCGATTGAAACCATTCCCGTAAGGATTGTAGTTGGAGTAGATCGTCTGCGGCATGCCGCTGTCATAGTTTAGGACGCCGCTCAGCTGCCAACCACCCAGCAGCAGGCGCGACGCGGTGTTGTTGTAGTTGGCAAATTGCTTGTGTGGGCCGATCGGCAGTTCGTAAACCCCACTAACAGTTACGATATGTGTCTGGTCATTGGCAGCAATGGACCACTCTGACTTTTGGTTATAGGCATTTAGAGAACCGTAGTTGAAGGTTGAGAAGCCGGTGTCAGTGTTCGCCATCGTTCTCGACAGCGTATACGACACCAGGAAGCTCACCCCGTTAGTGAAGCGTTTTTGCCCCTGCAGCTGCAGTGCATTGTAAAACGCCGTACCGGCATTGTCGAAGTTGTTGGAGAGGCCACCAGCGGAGTTGCTTGGCGTGTACATCGGGTGGGGAAGTACCGCTTGCTGCACAGAAACACCCGCGCCCCAATCGCACCCGAAGGTGGCGTAGGGAGCATAGTAACTCGCGAAAGGTCCAGGGTTGTTGCTGCTGACCGGGCAGTTGACGCCAGGCGCCAGAGGAAGTCCCAACGCCTGCAGAGCAGCCTGTTGCGGCGCCGCCGTCCACGCGGTGCCGGGCCCGCCGCCCAGTACATTATCCGGAGAAAGCAGACATTTTGGGCTGGTCACTTTGCCGTAGTTCGGATCGTTTGTATTCGTGATCGGCTCTGGATCAGGACACAGCGTGCTGAGCATCGTTGGGCTCAACTGATTAATTGGGTTGAGCATCCCCGGTAAATGAAGTTCTCTGTTTCCAACATACGAGACCGAGAGGAACGTGTTCCACGGCAGTTCGCGCTGCACTCCAACATTCCACGCCTCCGAGGTTGGGGCCCTCGCGGTCGGAATGAATTCTTTGAAGGCGCTGCTGCTGGCGTTGGCCACGGTCGGAGTGAATGGCAGTGCTGGCGGATTGGCTACTGGCGTAGTATCCCATTCGCCCCAGCCGGGGATCGCGGTACCGTTTCCATTCGCGGGCAGGTTGCCCACCAGCCATTGGCCATATTGATTGGCCACCTTGTTGACGCCAAATTCAAAAGCGCCACCGTTCAGCGTACTGAAGGCAACCCCGCCAAGCACCACCGTTTTGCGATTCGCCTCATACGTAAACCCCAGGCGCGGACTGAAGTGCTTGAATTGCACCGGGCCATGGTCAAAGCCCGCACAACCCGTACACGTGCCGAACTTGGTGGCTGCCCCGAGCAGCGGCTGACCTGTGGCCGGATCAATCGCTCCCGGATTCGGTATGTTCGGGTCGAAAAAAACTACGTTGTTGTTGTTTTCGGTGAAGGGCCGCAGTATATCCCAGCGTATTCCAGCGTTTACCGTAAGCTTGGGTGAGATCTTGATGTTGTCCTGGATATAGGGCGACAGGGCAAAGTTGCGGAGCCTGCTTTCAGGGGCAAAGGCGCGAGAGGTGGAATCCACCTGGCCCAGCAGGAAACTGGCAAAAGCGCTGCCCGTTGTAGCCACATTGACTCCGTCGCTGGTGGTACGGTTGCTGAAGTTTATATAGCCACCGCAATTCTGGCACTCGTGATCGTCCTGGTAGGCGCGATGGATATCGAAGCCGATATTGAACGTATGCCTGCCATGGATCCAGAGCCAGTTGTTCACGAAACTAAGACCGAGCTTGCGGTTGAGCGAAAACGTTAGCGCCTGTCCCAGACCGCTCGGCTCCACTGCATTTGGATCATTACTGCCGAAGTTTATTTGGGGGTAGGAAATGCTACCCACGACGCCGGGGAATGGGCTGCTGACATTGGGATTGAACTGGTTGTTGATTTCGCCCATCCAGCCGAATCCGCCCGTCACCACCAGGTGATTTGTAAGCGCGTTGGAATAGGTCAGGAACAGACCTGTCCCCAGCCTGTATTGCGGGTTCTGCCCCGTGATTGGACTATTAAGCGGGTAGAGGGCGCCGTTGTTGCAGCACGCCGGGGTGGTTTCTTTGTCGCGCCAAAAACTGCCGTGAATTTTCTGCTTCTCGGTGAGGTTGTGGTCGATGGAGAAACCCCAGTTGGGCTGCCGAAAAACTCCGGTGCCCGCCAGCGAAGTCGTGTTGTTGGACAATGTGTCGGGAACGTTGGGAGTCGCAATGAGCGGCGTAATCAGCGCCGAAGCCGCGCTGATGCAACTCGAGGGAATTTTGTTTCCCGGCCATTGCGTACCCGGTGTTGGATAAGTGCACCCTGACGGAATGAGTGCGGAGTTGCTGGCCCATGCGGGGGGAACGTAGATGTTGATCGGGTTTCCGTTTCCGTCGACCAGGCCGCTGAAGTCGCCTCCGAGTTCCGCGGTCGTGGGAACGGTCATAAAACCTGTCTGCGCCGAATTCTGGCGAAACCATTCCAGATCGAAATGCCAGAAAGTCTTGTTCTTCCCATCGTAGAGGTGAGGGATCCAGACCGGCCCGCCCAGCGCGAAACCGTAGTTATGCTGGATCACGGCGGGGACCTGACAGCAAGTTCCATTTGAGTGGAAGTTAGAGACGCCGGGAGCGTCGAAATAGCTGTTCCGCATGATCTCGAACCCGTCGCCGTGCAACTTATTCGTGCCGGAAGCAAAGGTGTAAGAGACCACTCCCTGCGCCAGGCCATATTGCGCTGAGAAGACGGAGCTTAGAACGGAGAATTCACTCACCATTTCGAAAGGCGGGTTGATGAAGGTTTGGAAACCCTGGGTTTCCGCCTGCACCACCCCAATACCGTTAAACACCACTTCATTTTCGAAATCGACACCGCCGTTGATGCGGTGGCTGAATTCGCCTCCCTGCGTGCCCGGAGCCAGGAACAAGTAGTCGTCGATCTGGCGGCCCACGTTCGCCACACCACCGTTGACGCCGCCGATCTGCATTGGCAATTCCTGCACGACTTCGTGCTCAATCGTGGTGGCCAGCTGCGGTTCCTCGGTTTCCAGCGTGATGGCTTGTGCAGTCACCTCCATCACCTCATGGATGGCGCCCGTATTCAGGGCCGCATCCACCGTCGATCGCTTGCCCCCTGGTTCCACCGCGACCCCATTCGCGACAAAGGTCTGGAAGCCCGGCTTTTCGATCTTTACCGTGTAGGGGCCTGGAATGAGGTCGATGATGGTGTAGGCGCCGGAGGTTGAAGTCACACCGCGGGTGGCCACACCGGTCGCGGTGTTCGTGGCGGTGACGGTGGCGCCGTCAACCACCGCGCCGGTGCTGTCCGTGACCGTGCCGATGATCCCGCTGGTCGCCTGGGCCTGCGCCCGGGGCGCTGAGATCAGGACGAGGACCAAACATGCAACCACCAAAAAGCAACTGGCTAACCTAGAGCTTACAACCACGCGGATCGAGAACGTCCTCATCTCAGACTCCTTGAAAAGTCGTTGCTTTCCAAACCAGGCAGGACGCGGAAGGGAGGAGAGAGAGATAGCGACACGCATCCGCCGCGCCCAGGTGCAAGCATCGCGGCGGAGTTTGGGCCTCATCGACCTGGGAGTCAATGCACCGCTGTGTTATCTCTACCTTCCCCTGTATCCGATTGAATACGGGCTAGTTAAAAACAATTATGCCCGACGCTGGGAAGGGGCGTGGAAGGCTATTTTGCTGGTCTGGCTGTGGCCGGTTCATCGTTTTTATCTTCTTTTCATCGACCTTCGGCTCGTCGATCTTCGGCTCGTCGATCTGCAGGATCTGGTCGGCCGGGACATCTTTGACGGTCTGCACGATGCCGCTTGGCCAGTGAATCTCGATGGTGTTCGCCACCTTCTCCAGCCCCAGGCCAAAGTGCGCGCGCTTGTCGCTGGAGGAGAGATAGCTGCTTGCCGTGGTGACGGTCGCGAATTGTTGTCCTGTGGCGGTTACGAGTTTGATTTCCGCGCCGATGGCATCGCGGTTGCTTTTGTGGCCTACCAGTTTCAGCGTTAGCCAATGGTTCGAGGTCAGGGTTTCGTTGTGCAGGATGTGCACGGGGCCGTCGTTCGTGGTGACGACTGCATCCAGGCGGCCGTCGTTGTCTATGTCTCCAATCGCCAGTCCGCGGCTCAACCAGGGTTGGTGAAAAATGTCGCCGGAATCCGGCGACACGTCGACGAATCCGTGGCCGGTGTTCTGCACTAACATCATCGGTTCGCGATAATGAAGGTTAGGGTAGTTCAGTTCGATGGTGTCGAGATCGTGTCCCTGGGCGATGAGAATATCTTTCCAGCCGTCGTTGTCGTAGTCCATGAAGCGGACTCCCCAGCCGGAATGTGGGCGCGTCATGCGGCCGAGTGCCCGAATCGTAGCTGGCGTATCCGAAGGTTCCGTCGCCGTTGTTTTTGTATAACGCGTACATCTGGTTTGCGAGGTCGGTGATCACCAGGTCGGGCCAGCCGTCGTTGTTGTAGTCTGCGAAATCTACCCCCATGCCGGCGAAGGTGCGGCCGTCGGCGTCGGCGGCGATACCGGAGGCGAGTCCGACCTCTTCGAACGTGCCGTTGCCTTTGTTGTGGTAGAGAAACTCGAACATGGAATCGTTGGCGACGAAGAGGTCGATGTGGCCATCGCGATCGTAGTCGGCGAGCGCCATGCCCAGTCCCTTGCCGGGTTTGGAGATGCCGATTTTTTGCGAGACCTCGGTGAAGTGGCCGTTGCCGTCATTGTGATAGACAAGCGGTGAGATGGCCTGGAAGTAGTCGGGATGGCAATAGGAGCGATAGCCGTCGCGGTGCTCCCCACACCAGATGTCGTCGAAATCCCACTGCACGTAGCGCAGCACGACAAGATCGAGGAGACCATCGTTATCGAGATCGACCCAGGCTGCGCTGGTCGACCACCCGCTGCCGCCGACTCCTGCCTTTTCGGTGACGTCGGTGAAGGTGCCGTCTCCGTTGTTGTGGTAGAGCTTGTTGCCGCCGTAGGCGGTTACGTATAAATCCTCGAAGCCATCGTTATCGTAGTCGCCGACTGCCACGCCCATGCCGTAGCCTGCGCCCTGCAAGCCCGCCTTCTCGGTGACATCCTCGAACGTGCCGTCGGGCTTCTGATGATAGAGGCGATTCCAGTATTTCGGGCCAGTCTTTTGCGGGATAGTCCCCTTGGGAGTGGGATCGTTGATGGGCGCGCCGTTGACCAGGAAGATGTCGAGCCTGCCATCGTTGTCGTAGTCGAGCAGGGCGACGCCGGCTCCCATGGTCTCGAGCAAGTAGTGTTTGGGGGTGTGGGAAGAAATGTATTGGAAGTTGACTCCGAGGGCGGAGGTGACGTCGGTGAACTTCGCGGGGGTCTTGGCGTGATCTTTAGGCTGCCCGGCGGGCGGAGGTAATTGTTGAGCGAAAATCGCCGGCGTGAGGATAACGGCCAAGGCGACACTCAGTACGCGACGCATGCAGGCGGCATTCTATATCGTCTTTCTGCCGAGAAAGGTGTATTCGCGGGATCACGATCTGCAAGATCAGGATTCGACGGTCAGAATTCGATCCACCGCCTTCGCAAAGGGCTCCCGCCGCAGCCACCAGCCTCAGTTCGCGGTCGGGCAGCGGCCGTTTAATCTCAGCGGAATCCGTAGCCTGCCTTCAATGGCTCGTCAGCGTAATGGCCAGCACCACAACGTCCTGGTTATTCGGCAAAGTAACACTCTGGACCTGCTTGGTTTTGTTCAGCCAAAGAGTGTAGCCATACAGGTTGAATGTCCGGTCGTCCTGGCTGCCATCGGCGTAGTCGCGATGGTTCATCGCCACCGCTTCCGTCTCGCCTTCGAAGCCAGCGGGAGTAAACCAGTCGCTGAAATTCCGGACGAACTGCGAGGTCGAGCCGTCCGTATAAGTCACGATGATCCTCTGCCCCATCTGGTCACCCTGGACTCCGGTGGCCAGCATTTCCAACGTGGAGAAATTTCCGGTCGGCAACGCAATGGACTGGCCACTACTGCTGACGGCATCCGGTCGGCCCGGCAGCCCAAACACGAATTGGATGCCGCTAAGAATACGTGCCGGCTTCAAGACGTTCGCCGAGTAAGAAAAGCCGCCGCCATCGAGGCCCCCGTTGGAGTAGGTCGCACCGTCCCAGTGGATACCCGAGACGTTATATGCGGGAGAAAGATCGACGAGCGTCCCAACCCCGCCATTTCCGACGGCCGCGCTCACCGCCAGGTTGATCGTGGCCGTCTGGGTGAGATTGCCCGAGGTGCCGTTCACGGTCACCGTGGCGAATCCAGTCGCCGCCTTGTCATCCGCCGAGAAAACCAATCTGCTCTTGATTGCTGAGCGGATAGGCAGGAACTTTGCCGTAACCCCACGCGGCAATCCGGTCGCGGAAAAGCTGACGATGCCCGTAAATCCGTTGACCGCGTTGACCGCAATGGTGCTGATCTTCGTCCCGCCTTGATTGATGAAAACATTCCCGCCACTAGGCGTCAGTGAAAATCCCGGCAGGGCAAGCGTCACGTATGCCGTCTGCGTCAAACCGCCCCCGGTGCCGGTAACCACAATCGGGAAGTTCCCTCCCGGCGTCGCGATGGTGGTGGAAACCGTTAAGATCGCCGCGCCTGACCCTGTGATCGACACCGGACTAATGCTGGCGGTCACGCCAGCGGGCGAGCCGAGCACGGTGACCCGCAGATTCACCGCGTTGTTGAAACCATTCAGCGCGCTCACCGCGATGGTCACGGTTCCGCTGCTGCCTTGGGTCAGGTTCAGCCTGGCTGGCGATGGCGCCAGAGCAAAGTTGGGAGCTGATCCCGACGGAGCCGGGCCTAGAGCGTTCAACAGGTTCTGCCCGTTGGGGCTGCCCCAGCCAGTGACGAGATCATAGCCGGTGACGGCGTTGTAGCTGGTTCCGTCGCCGTTATTGTTGTTGCCGCTGGTGATGTCGTGGAAGTCGCTGTCGTAGCTGGCGCTCTGACCGATGGCGTAGATGGTGGGGTTCAGGAACCCGATGGGCGTGCCGTCGGCCTGTTCATTCGCCAACGCCATAAAGCCTGCCCAACGCGGCGCGGCGAGGCTGGTTCCTCCGACGCCCTCAAAGCAGCCGCCGTTGGCGCAGAAGATATTGTCGGTGTTCGCTTCGGCGGCAACGTCAGGCAAGTTGCGCAGAGTTGTGGAACCCTGGTTCGATGAGTTGATGACCGGCACCTGATAGCTGGGAATGGCAAAGCCGTTGGTGCTGATGCCGCCGCTGCTGCCGGACCAGGCAACTTCTGATTGCCAGGCTCCACCGGCGCTTACCGTGGTCAAATCCGTTCCGCCGACGTCGGTGATGAAGGGATCGTCTGCGGGATAGAACACAGGATTGTTCGCATCGAAGGCGCCACTGTCGCCGGAGGCGACGAACAGGTTCTGGCCCTGGGCCGCGAATTCCATGAAGATCGGCTCGTCCGATGCCGGGTCGGCGGGAAGGAAACCGAAGGAGCAGCTCAGCTGCTTGGCGATATTATCGGTCGCCATCTGGTTGAACATGTCGACATCGTCGCTGCCCTCGTAAACGACAATCGAAGACAATCCCGGGGCCATCGAGATGGCCTGCTCGATGTCGATGACTTCTTCGCCGTCGTCGCATCCGGCGCCGCAGACGGGACTGACGCCGTCGAGCAGAACATTGACAATGGGAACGTTCAGGGGCTGTCCCGCGAGGCTGAAATAGTTCTGCACATCGCTGAGATTGTAGGGACCGAACTCGAACAGGCCGATCGACTGTCCGGCACCGGTGAGCGCGGTACCGCCGTAGTAGGCCGCTCGCATGTCGCTGCCTAGAAACTGGCCGCCGGGTCCGGAGCCGGTTTGGTTGCCGTGCACGCGCTCGCCTTCAGGACTTCGCTTCAGGCCCACTGGACGGGGCGGGTCAAAGTTGTTGAGACCGGAGATGCCCTGAACCGGAATGCCACGTTCGACCGAGGGCTCGACGCTGGGAGCGTAATACGTGCGGTTCTCGGTTGGGTGACGGTAGACCTGCATCTTCAGCTGGAAAGCTTGCTCTATCGCGGAGACGGGCCCCCGCACGTCCAATACCAAGCGGTTGGGAGACGTGTTGGTGACGGTTAGGCCTTGGGATTCGGCGAAACTCGTCAGCTTCTGATAGTCGGCTGGCGTCGGGCCAAATTGCTCGGTAAATTGCTGCACGGTCAGGAACTTGCGGTAATTGGGGCTGGCCGGGTTGTAAAGCTGCTGCAGGAGGCGTTGGAGTTCTTCCGGGTTTCGCAGCGGCAATGTAAGGGCTAGGCTTAGAACTTGTGAACTTGGAAGATGGCCCACTGGTTGGGCGCTCGCGGAGGCCGCTAAACGGGTGGGGAGGGCTTGGCGGTCTTGGGTCTGGGCGAGTGGGGCTGCGACAAGTACGGATAGCGCACAGAGGGCCGCTGCAGCCAGCAGCGAGCGAAGGGGCTTGTGAAAGAAATTTCCGAGAGTCGTCATTTATTTTCCCTTGTTTCCCCAGACCATCGTCAGGAATAAGCGGCACCGCTGACTTTACGCGAGAGCGGCCGCGAAGCGACTAAACCCCGCGTCCCTCGCGGAACGAAGCTGCGCACGAGTCTGTTACGCTCTGCCACGGCTGACCATTTGTCAAGACACCGGGATGTCATCTATATGTCCCCGGTGATTCGACTGAGGAGAAAGCCTTTGTGCGGATTTATTCTGGCGACCGATTTTGCAATAGGTTGCGCAGATCGGAAGATGTGCCGGCCTTGAATGGGCCGATTACGGTCTGCCCACGAGGGTGGGGGATGGTTGAACTGCCGCGCCGGGTTTTCTATCTTGGAACCAAAATTGCTTTGGCGTTAGCGCTTTGTATTCCTTAGCAAATTCAGTGACTTGAATGAACTGGTTGGGGCTGACGGTCGAAAATTTCTGAAACGTGCCGCTTGCGGGCCACGATATTTCCACATCGAGTATCCGCGCCGATTTTCCCAGGCCAATGTGCTGCGCTAAGGGGGATGCGCCGAAAGAGCCCCCGCTGCTGACCGTGCGATAGATCGAGCGCGTTCCCTTTCCTTTATTGTCGACGGTGATCTTGATCCGCGCTCCGATTGCCGCGCGGTTCGTCTTGACTCCGACCAACTTGATGTTGATCCAGTTGTTGTTATTGCCATCTCCATTTTCATTTCCAGGATTGTCGAAAACTCGAAAGGCATGCGCGTCTCCCGGAGTGGCGCCGCCCATGGAAGTGAGAATGTCTTCGTATCCGCTGTTCTGCAGGTCGGCAAAGGCGGTGCCATGTCCTTTGTGAAGGTCACCGATCCCAGCGGAAGAGCTGACGTCGACGAAAGACTTGCCCTCGTTGTTGCGCAATAAGACTTTGGGTAGCAAGAAACCGTATTCAGGCCCACCTGTACCCAGATAGATGTCGAGAAAGCCGTCATTGTCGACATCGCCGAAGTTGGCGCCCATGGGGGCGTAGACCTTATCCAACCCGACTTCTTTGGTTACGTCTTTGAACGTGCCATTCTTCATGTTTTTGAAAAGTTTCAATGTTTCGGCGCTGCGGGAAGGCCGAGGTAGCTGCGCAGAGATTCGTCGGCCGAGAAAAAGAAGCTGTTGACCAATAGATCGGGCCAGCCATCGTTGTCATAGTCCAAGAACATGCTGGCGAAGCTTTGGGAGTCCGGCAACTGCACTCCTGCTTTTTGCGCGACTTCAGTAAATGTACGGTCATGATTGTTGTGATAGAGGAAGTTGGCGCCGTAAAGGTTCGAGACGAAGAGATCTACGTAGCCATCGTTGTCATAGTCGGCGGCGACAACTCCTTTCGTGAAAGCAATTTTGTCCACGCCAGAAGAGTGAGAAATGTCTTCGAACGTGCCATCGCCGCGATTACGGAATAGCTGGCTGGGACCATTCTCGTTGCCGACAAACAGGTCGACGAAACCGTCGTTATCAATATCGGCCCAAACGGCGGCCTGGGTGCGGGTTGCGGGCTCTGCCAACCCGGCTTCCTTCGTGACATCGGTGAAAGTGCCGTCGCAATTATTTCGCAGAAGCGACTTGCGCATGGGAAATTCCCAGGCTCCGCGAAGCACCAGGAGATCCATGCAGCCATCATTGTTGTAATCGGCCTGGATCATGTTGAGCCCGCCCAGTTGGTCCGCGAGTCCAGCTGGCACGGCCCGATCCGGTGAAGGTGCCGTCCCCGTTGTTGTGAAAATAGTGGAGCGGCTCACACAGGTTGTAGCTGGAAATCATGACGTCCAACAGACCGTCGTTATCGAAGTCATCCACCACCAGGCCGTTCGCCATTGAAACGACGTTGAGACCAGCGCGAGGAGCGACGTCGATAAAACGTCCGACGTTCTCCTTGGATTCAAACACGGTCGGGGGAATCAAATATTTCTCCTGGAACACTAGCGGGGTATTTTCCCATCGTCATGTAAGCCAGATTCAGCAGCCATTTTGTCTGGACATCGTCGGGCTTGCGCGCCAGGTATTTAGCAAAATATGCAACAGCTTTCTCCGAGTCGGCAATATTGCTGTACTTCATTCCCGCGCGCGGTGGAAAAATGCATTTCTCACCTGGATCACGATAAGCTCCGTTCTCCATCTCTGATTTATGCAAGTAAGCGACCCCAAGCACGGCTTCTAACTGAGGTACTCCGGCGGGGACGTTGGCTACTGCGAGCTGATACGCGGCCTCCCATTCCGCGACTGCCTGATCCATATTTCCCTGATAAGCCTCGACTTGCGCCAATGCGTAGTGTGCCTGGATCGAGTCGATGGGCTTTTCGACAGACGACATTTTTGGTGTCGCGGGATAGAGCCGGTTCTTGAGACGCGACTCGAGTGTCGACAGGGACTGCTTGCGAACCTCACAAATTTCGCGCAAGTCTTGCTCCCAGCCCAGTGGTTTCGGATATTTCTGAAACGCTAAGTCCGCAATCATTTGCCCCGCGACATCGGCGGGATATTCGATGCTGCCTTTGCCGGAAAGCGGCAGGTCCCGATTCGCGCTCATGCCTTGGCCCACAGAGCCTTCGCTCTCGGGCAGGACTTTCAGGATCGCGTACCCGCCCGGGACTTTGATTGCGCTGGTGACTTGTCCGGGCACCAAGCCTCGCAAGGCCTCTCGCAACTCGGGACGCAGAGTGGCAGTGTCTACACGGCCGAGGTAGCCGTAATCTTCCGCGTTGGGATCAATCGACTTGCTCTTGGCGATGACGCCGAAGTCTTCACCTTTTTTCAGACGGTCCAGTATCTGCCGCGCTTCCGCCTCAGAGCTGACAACGATGACCCGCAGAGTGACGGACGTCGGCGGGCTAGCTTTTCCGTTCGGAGCAGTTTGAGAAAGTGAAGCATTCACAAGCGCCAGCACAAGAAATATCGATGCCAGGCTACGCGACGAACGCCGGGCTGCTTGAGTGCGCGCGATTACGAAGAAGACGGGATCGACGATTTGCATTGGTCTCGAGTGCTAGTTTCGACGAAAGTCTGGGGATGAGGGCCCGGAAGTAGTAAGCTCCCGAGCGCTTGCCGTGGAAGTGTACCTCAGGTTCGTCAGGACAGGTTCGCCAGGACAGGTTCGTCAGGTCCGCTTCTCGATGCTAAGCGGCGCAGAAACGAAGTAACTGCGAAATAGACTGCAAGGACGAAGGCTAACTCCGATCCTGATAACAAGTCCAAGGAACAGGTATTCCCGAGGATTTTGCACTTCGAGGCAGCTTTTCTGTTGGATAATGGCATCTTCATAAACCGGGGCGTATTTCGGCCAACCCAGAAAATCTGTTGCGAGAGCAATCGAGCATGTCTCCACCTTCTGCCGAAGCGACCATAGAAGCTCCCTCTCCACCGGCGTTCGAGAGGCCGCCGGAAGATTCCGGCCCGGGTGGGTCCAGATTTAATAGACCGCTTCGGGGACTGCTCGTCGCGGCTGCGATCGCGCTAGTCGTAGGGACGCTCGTGCTGGTTGGCATTCGAGCTGAGAAAAAGCACTCGAGCGAAAGCGGCACGCAATCCTCGAGTTTGCACGCAGATTCCACCCGAACTTTGCGTCTTAAGGGCACAACGGAGGCCGTGCAATCCCGCGCCATCCTGGCGCCTCTTCTCGCTGGGCAGTCCGTAGGTACCCTCACCATTACCAGGATTGCGCAGGTCGGAACCCGCGTGAAGCCAGGGGATCTGCTGGTGGAGTTCGACCGGCAGGCGCAGTTGCGCGACTTCATCGACAAGCAGGCGGACTACGGAAAACTCGTCGACCAGGTACTGGAAGAACAAGCCAAGGAGAGCGCGGCCCGCGCCAAAGACGAAACCGAAATCAAGCAGGCGGAAGACAATCTGAGCAAAGCTGAACTCGAAATGCAGAAAGTGGAAATCATCTCGCGCATCGACGCCGAAAAAGCGCAGGAGAATCTGGACGAGGCGAAGGCCACGCTGCAGCAGCTGCGCGAAACCTTCGACCTAAAACGGAAGGCAGCCCAGGCGGCGATTCGCATTCTGGAAATTCAGCGCGATCGCACGCGCGAAACCATGCGGCACGCGCAAGCGAACTCCGAGCTGATGCAGATTCACTCACCGATCGACGGCGTGGTGGTCTTGAACACGATCTGGAAACAGGGAAAGATGGGGGAGGTGCAGGAAGGCGATCAGGTGCGGCCTGGCGTGCCTTTTATGCAGGTCGTCGATCCCTCCAGGATGCAGGTGCAGGCGCCGGTCAATCAGGAGGACTTCCTGAGTTTGCGCGTGGGTCAGACTGCGAAAGTGTATCTCGATGCGTATCCGCAGTTGGTGTTTCCGGGCAAGCTGGAAGAGATGGCTCCCATCGGAAGGAACGGCGACTTCTCTGCGAAGCTTCGTACCTTCGCCGTAGTTTTCTCGATTGCCGGCAGCGACGCCAAGCTGATGCCCGACCTTTCTGCTGCGGTTGACGTGGACATTGCCGGGGCGGGCGTCGCTCCAGGCGGTTCCCAATGATTCCCGGAATGACAATCGCGCGAATGAAGCAGCTATGGATCCGGCGCAAGGTGATGGTGGTCGCCGTTGTTCTGTTGGTCGGCAGCGGTGTGGTTTTCGGCGCGGTTCGATACTCGAATCGGTCGCCCGAGGTTCCCACACTCGACGTCAAGCGCGGGGAGTTCATCGACTCGATTCAATTTCGTGGTGAAGTGAAAGCGATGAAGTCGGTGACGATTTCTGCGCCTGCGGAAGCGGGCGATCTGCAGATCGTCAAGATCGCAGCCGACGGTACGCAAGTGAAGCAGGGCGATGTCGTAGTGGAGTTCGACAAGACGAAAACCGAGCAGGATCTGGCGCAACACCGGTCCACTTTGAAATCGGCGCAGGCCGAAATCGATCAGGCCAAGGCGCAGGCGCGTCTGACGGAAGAAGAAGACGTGACCGCAGTGAAGAAAGCGCGATTCGATGTGGAGACGGCAAAGCTGGATGCCAGCAAACAGGAGATTGTTTCTAAAATCGAAGGCGCCGAGGCGAATTTGAAAGTCGCCGACGCTGAACAAAAATTGCACGAGGTGGAGGAGAAGCTGACGGCCGATCGCGCGGTGAATAAGGCGACGATCGAGAGTAAGGTCGAGGCCAGTAAGAAAGCTGACTATGACGTGAAGCGCGCGGAGAGCGCCCTGACGAAGATGACGTTGCCGGCGCCGGCGGCGGGAATGATCAGCCTGATCTCGACGTGGCGTCCCGGAGGCGAGGCTCCGTTTAAACCGGGCGACCGGGCCTGGCCGGGCGCGCCCATAGCGGAGTTGCCGGATGTCTCCACGCTGCGAGTCTCGGCGCGTGCGGACGAAACCGAGCGCGGACGTTTGGCGTTGAACGAAACGGTGAGCGCGCAACTGGATGCGATTCCCGACCGGCAATTCACCGGCAAGATCGAACAGATCAGCACGATCGCCACCATCGACTTCTCAGCTGGGTGGCCGATTCCGAGGAATTTCAATCTGGTGATCGCGCTTGATCAGGCCGACGCGCGGTTGAAGCCTGGGATGACGGCGCAACTGACGGTAGTCGTGGACCGCGTTCCGGATGCGCTCACGATTCCGGTGGAAGCTTCGTTTCAGAAATCGGGACAGACCGTGGCTTACGTGTGGCAAGGTTCAAAATTTCAGGAGCGGGCGATCGAGGTGAGACGCAGAAGCCGCGACCGCATCCTGGTGGCGAAAGGTTTGAGCGCGGGCGACCGCGTGGCTCTGAAAGATCCGACGGTGAAGGAGTGATCTCGCGCAAATGAAACGCCGCCGCGTCATCCTTTGGGGAGTGTTAGCCGCGATTCTCGTGGGTGCGGTCGCTGTGGTAGCGGCGGTGCGGCGATCGAGCATTCCCGCGAGCGACGGAGAGATTCCGGTTGGTCAAGTAAAACGCGGAGACATGGAACTGAAGGTTGTGGTTACCGGCGAGTTGCGCGCGAACCACACGATCATGCTGACCGCGCCCCCGGTCGGGGGCGGCGCTCTGCAAATCACGCGGCTCTCACATACAGGTGTCCCCGTGAAGAAAGGCGATATCGTCATTGAGTTCGATCCCAGCGAGCAGCGCTACAAGCTGGAGCAGAACCGATCGGAGTTGTTGCAGGCGGATCAGGAAATCACCAAGGCCAAGGCCGACGCCGCGGTGCTGGCGGCGCAAGACAAAGTTGCGCTGCTCAAAGATCGCTTCGACGTGCGGCGGGCGGAGCTGGATGTCCAGAAAAATGAACTGGTGAGCGCGATCGATGGAAAGAAAAACCAGCTTGCCCTGGAACAGGCACAACGAGTGCTGGCCGAGTTAGAGCAGGATATCCAGTCGCACACAGCATCCGGCCAGGCCACGATTTACCTCGCCAAGGAGAAGCGGAACAAGGCGAAGCTGGCAATGGACCAGGCGCAACAGAACATCGACAAGATGCACGTTCCCGCAGCCATTGATGGGCTTGTCTCCATCGAGAAGAATCGGGACGCGAGCGGCGGATTCTTTTTTGACGGCATGACTCTGCCCGACTACCGCGAAGGCGACCAGGTTGAGCCGGGCAGTTCCATTGCCGAGGTGATCGACTCGCATGAGGTAGAGATCGTCTGCAAAATCAACGAACACGACCGCAGCAACATCAAAGCCGGACAACCGGCAGAAATTGAGTTCGACGCTTTGCCCGGGCAGGTTTTCCACGGAACGGTCAAGACCGTGGGAGGCATGTCGATGAAGCAATTCTGGGAAACGGATATGGGAGGCAAGTTCGACGTTACGATTCAGCTTCCAAACTCCGATCCTCGCCTGCGACCCGGTCTCACCGCTCAGGTCGTGATTCGTGGAGAAGAAAAGAAGAATACGCTCTACATTCCTCGGCAAGCGCTGTTCCTGAAAGATGGCAAGCGCGTTGTCTACTTGAAGAGTGGCAGCGGATTTGAGCCGCGCGAGGTCAACATTCAAAACGAAAGCGAGAGCCGGGCTGCCATCGAAGGATTGAATGCTGGCAGCGAAGTCGCGCTGGTCGATCCGACCGCGCCACGAAAAGCGAGCGGTTCGAGCGCACCTTCAGCGGGCATTGGCGGAGGGACGCCCTGATGGCGACCATCGCATCGCCTCGTCCGGCGCGCGTGCTGCACGGCTACCAGCAATGGATTCCGGATATACGCCTCGGGCTGCAGAACCTGCTCCTTCATCGGCTGCGCTCATTGCTGACCATGCTGGGCATGATTTTTGGCGTGGCCGCGGTGGTCTCCATGCTCTCCATCGGGGCGGGAGCGCGGCAGAAAGTGATGGCGCTGATCGAGCAGATGGGCGTCCGCAACCTGATCGTGGAAGCGAAAGAAACCACGGAGTGGCAAGCTCATTCCAAGATCCGCAAGATCTCGCCGGGACTTACTTTCCAGGACTACCGCGTGATTCGCGACGACGTGAACGACATTGTAGCTTCGACTCCCCGCAAGCGGATGACCCCTTCGAAAACTATCCCGAAAGCTCAAGAAGATGTGCCGGCAGTGTACGGCGTAAACCCGAGTTACACCACGATTGGCGGCCTTCAGTTAGTGGAAGGCAGGTTTTTTGATCAGGACGAAGAGAAGCGCGGCGCGGCGGTCTGCGTATTGGGAGCGGCTGCGAGGTCGAGTCTGTTTGGAGCCGCCGATCCGATCGGCCAATATGTAAAAGTGAATGAGCAGTGGTTTCGCGTGGTCGGCGTGGCGAGTCCGCAACTGAGCTCCCGAACGGAAGTCTCTGGAGTTCCCACGCAGGATCTCAACAACATTATTTACGTTCCCCTGAATGCGGCGATTCTTCGCCTGGAAGACAGCTATAGCGACGTGCGCGACGAGATTGATGGAATCTATCTCAACCTGCGGGAGGGCGCGGATATGCCCGCGGTAGCGCAGGTGGTGCGAGCGATTCTGGATTCCTCTCACCACTCGGCGGGAGACTTCAGCGTGATTGTGCCTGCCGAACTGCTCGCCGAACAAAAACGCACGGAACGGCTTTTCAGTATCGTGATGGTCGCGATCGCGTCCATTTCGCTGCTGGTCGGTGGTATCGGAATCATGAACATCATGCTGGCCAGCATTCTCGAACGAACCCGGGAGATTGGCGTGCGCCGCGCGGTGGGGGCCCGACAATCCGACATTGTGCGGCAGTTCGTGGTTGAGGCCATGATGATCTCGTTCGTGGGGGGAAGCCTGGGCATCGTGTTCGGCTTCGTGATGTCACGACTGATCGCATTGCTGGCCGGCTGGTCAACCATCGTGACTGTCGGCTCCATTCTTTTGGCGTTTGTGGTTTCCATCACTGTGGGCCTCGTGTTCGGGATTTATCCCGCGGTGAAGGCTGCGCGTCTGGATCCGGTGGAAGCTATTCGCTACGAGTAAATCAATGGGCCCTCGAACAAACTATCCTCGCGTGAATTTTCTGTCCGCAGTTCTGGAGGAAGAAGAAATGAAGCTTCGTCTCGTCATGTGTCCTGCCCGACTTTGTCCCGTCTTGCTGTGTCCGATTCTGCTGTGCCTGGCCGCGAGTATCCTGCCCGCGCAAACCATTCGCGAACGGGAAACGTTTCGCGGGCTGACGAATCCGCAAGCAGTCACGGACACGCTACCGGGCCCGAAGTATATGCGGGAGCACGTGGTCGATGGCAAGTTGCGCCTCACGCTTCAGGATGCCGTGGTTCTGACGCTGGCCAACAACAGCAATGTTAGGCTGCAGCAGTTGAACATTGAGAATTCCAAATATTCCCTGCTGGGTGCGCATTCGCCGTTTGATCCTTCCGTGCAAGGCAGCTTCAGTTCCCAGGGGCAGCTTTCGCAGGCGTATACGCAGCTTACTGGGGCCCCGGCGCTGGGTACGTTGAGCAGCTTGAACCAGGTTACTCAGTTCAGCTACAACCAGACATTCGAGACTGGAACTAATATTCAAGTCAATTTCAACGCAACCAAGTATTCGTCCAACAGCGTTTACAACTTTTTCAATCCCTCCCTTTCCTCGTTTCTTGGCTTTCAGTTCACACAACCCTTGTTGCGGAACCGCTGGTTGTTCGCAAATCAGGCTCCCCTGGTGATCGCGCGCCGGAATGTGCGTGCGTCCCACGCCACGTTTGAGGCGCAAGTGAGCGGCACCATTCAGCAAGTCGTCGGGCAATATTGGAATGTCGTGCAGGCGCGCGGCAACCTGGAAGTGGCTCAGAAATCGCTCGATGCCGCCGAGGCTACCTACAAGCATGACAAGCGCGCACTGGAGCTGGGCGCGCTGCCGCCGCTGGATATTTATCGTTCGGAGTCGCAGGTAGCGGGCCGGCGCGTGCAGGTGATCCAGAGCGAGTACGCTCTGCGGCAGGCTGAGGATGCTTTTCGCCAGACGGTGGGCGCCGACCTTGATCCTTTCTTTCGGGCGCTCGATCTCGATTTGACGGAGCCGCCCGAACCCGCAGGGGAATTGCGGAGCATCGATGCGGCGGCGGCTCTGCAACAGGCCATGGGGAAGCGCCCGGAACTGGAAGCCGCACGCCAATCGTTGGCCAACGATGACACTAGCATTCGTCTCGCTCACAACAATTTGTTGCCAGATTTGCGCGTGAACGGAAACTACTCCGGGAACGGACTAAACAATCTTGCCACTGCGCAGGGGGTTGCGGCGGGTGGATTCGGCGACTCCCTGAACCAGATGTTCGGTTTCGGATATCCCACGTACGGTTTCGGTCTCACCTTGAATCTCCCGGTCAAAAACCGCAGCGGGCAAGCGGCACTCGGCAGTGCGTTGGTCTCGCGCAGTAGAGACCTGTACACCGAACGGCAAATTCGCGAGCAGATCACATACGACGTCAGCAATGCGGTCCATCAACTCGAGGAAGCGAAAATCAACATCGCGGCCAGCAAGGAGTCAGTCGATCTAGCGCGCAAAACCATGGCCGCCGAGCAGCGCAAGTACGAACTGGGCACGGGGCAAATTTTTCTTGTGCTCGAAGCGCAAACCGAACTTGCGGCGGCCGAGCAGGGTCTCTTGCAAGCCGAAGTCAGTTACCGGCTGGCGGTGACTGCGGTCGATTACGCCACCGGCAGTTTGCTGGAGCCCTACGGCGTGCAGATCGCAGAACTCACGCGGTAATTCTCTCGCGTGAGACCAGATTGCTACGGCCCGATCCGGCCTCGCAGCACCGTGATCGAAGCCTTCGGAAGCTGATAAAGCGCCTCTGCACCGCCAGCGACCGTCGATTTCGATGGTGGCCCATCGGGGTCGGCGTGGCCCCCGGTTCCTTCCTCGTGCCACTGATATTCCGCGGATCCAAAAGTGATGCGATCCACGTGACCTGAGAAATAGCGGTCGCGCTTGGTCTCCGTATCTGCAAAAGATAGCTTCACCGCGTGATCATTGAATTGATCGCGGTTGACCAGCATCACCGCCCACTGCCCGTCCGGCCGTTCCACGGCATAAGCGGTCACCAGCACGGTTCCGGCCGCGTCAGTAACGTCGCTCGAGGCTTTGAAAAGCCGGTGAGGCGCATCCACCGGCTGCACCCACTCCTTGGTGATGACCTGCGCGGCAAGGTATTGCGGCGGATACCCTAATACGTGGTAGTTCTCGTCGATCCACAAAAAGCTGCCAAAGCCTCCAAATTGGCGGGGCGATGGCATGTAGTGAAAGTAATAAGTTGCCCCGGCGCCTTCACTCATCATCGACCCGACGTAGTCTGCCAGCCACAGACCACTCTTCACGCTCGACGGTCCCGCGCCACCACCGATGTTTCCCTCCGTCATAAAGAACGGAATGTTCGGAGGCAGGCCGTTATCTTTCCAAACTTGAACGATGTGGCTGACATATCCCGGCTCCGGATACAGATCAGCCCAGGAATAAGTCGGCCTGTCCTGATAGGGATAATGCTCGAATGAAAAGAACGCGAAATCGTTCAGGCGGCCGTGAGCCTTCAGGTAATCTACAAAACGTCCGAGCCAGGAAACTTTTCCCGCAGTATCGGGCCACACTTCGACATCGCCAAAGGTTCCTTCAAATGGAGGACCTCCCAGCTTGGCTTCCGGGACTAGCTTGTGAATGGCCGATGCGAACTGCAGATAAAGCGCGCCGTAGTCCTCGGGCAACATGTGCTGGCCGTCGGCTTCCTCGCCCATTTCGATCCACGAAATCGGATAGTGACGTTTATAGAGATAAGCGATTTCGTTCGCCGCGTCCTCCGGAGTGGAATACAACATCGCGATCGGGACCATCGTGGGCAAACCGCGCGTCACGCCACTGGTGAAGAAGAAATCAAATCCCACTTGGTCGCCGCGGGATTCGTCGAGATCGGTGGCCGCGTGCCACGGGTCTACAGACGAAGGCCAGGTTACAGTCTGCTCGCGGCTGGGAAAATGAGTGACGTAGTCATTGAACTCGCCGTTGGCCGAGAGCGCTCCGACGTAAAGTTCGTTGATGGCATATCCCACGCAATTTCGCGGGTCGGCGGAGCCGTGAGTGTCGCACGTGTTGGACGATTCCGTCATCCAGATCCGCATGTATCGCACCGACAGCATCCACGAAACCAACTTCAGCGTGACCGTACCGCCCTTGCCCTCCGTGACCGTGCCTAACGGAAACGTCTGCCATGTGCCTTTGGTGGTCCCCTCATAGAAAGGTTCAAGGTCGCCCGTCCAAAACTGCACGGAATAACGCCGCGCATAGGGATCGGCCCACGCGATGCGAATCGCATTCACATCTACCTTGCTGCCTAAGTCGATCATCACCCACTGTGGATGGAGCGAGTCGTCCTCGCCGGTGAATGCGCGAGTTAGATAGGGGTTGCTCTTCCAGTACGACTTCGGGTCACCATCAGTCAGGCGCGACCATCCATTGCCATCGCCTCGGCTGAAGCCGCGATGCGGCAGCGGCGCAGCCCAGGAATGGCGAATCATCTCACCGGACGGCTCGGAATTACCGACAAAGTAACCCTCCTGTTGCTTCGCATTACTCCACGCTCCATTCGGATTCCAGTGCCATGCTTCAACCATGAGTTCGGTATTTTGACGATAGGTCACCGTTTGCCAACCGGCGTTGAGGATTTCCTTCAGAAGCGGATCCGTCAGCAAATGATCGGGAGTGCCAGTCCGCAGTCGGTCGATCGCCGCGCCCAGAGAGCGTACGGGACTAAACGTATTGACCACGTGCGATGGAGACGAATCGACCACCACCTTCTGGGCGACGGCAAGGTTCGCGCTCCAACCAAGACCAGCTAGAAATGCTGCAAGCACTCGAGTCCCACGGGCTGTTCTCATAATTGCACCTTCTGCTGAGCGTATTGTGGTTTGAAAGCAACTGCGCTGATTCTAAGTTACCCACCTCTGCTAAGATAGTGGTCCGAGGGGGTATTACATGCCAAATCTGTCACACATAGTGGATCAGTTACAAAACCAACGCAAGCAAGTTCAAAGTGAACTTGGTCGCTTAGACGCAGCCATCAGTGCACTGCGAGGATCGAATACTAACAACGGGTCAAGCACAATCGCGGTCGCTTCTCCCCGACCACGACGCACGTTGTCTGCCGCCGGCCGTAGGGCGATCAGTCTCGCCCAGAAAGCGCGCTGGGCGAATCGGGCTACGACCAAACCCAAGCGCATTATGTCCGCAGCGGCTCGCCGGAAGATCGCGATTGCTCAGAAGGCCCGCTGGGCAGCATGGAAGGCGAAACAGAAGAAAGCAGCCTAAGCCAGCCATAAGCGGCAGTCCTCTTACACACCAGCCCGCTCCGGCGAATAAGTCGAGGCGGGTTTCGGTGTGGATGAGGGAAAAAACATAGCGCCTCGACACTAGCGGGAACGCGACGGCTATCCATTTACGTGAGTGCATCGCAGCACTAATCTCTGTTGCTGATCCTTCTGCTAATCGTTGTTCCTAATCCTTCGGACTTGCCTCGAGCGTCAATACCTGGAAGGGTCGTAGGTGAAACGTATAGGGCACACTTGCAGACAGCGTGATTGGGGCTTTCTCACGATCCTCCTGCCATGGACTGCGAGCTTCGTAAGTCTTGGGTGCGCCGGGCGGCAATTCAAACGCACTGTTCACGTCCACGACAAAGTCCTGCGGCTTGTCGCTGGGATTTCGCAAGACCAGTATCCCTTTGTGGGGCGACCATGAAGCCCAGCCGTATACCTCCAGCAGCGCGGGGTCGCCGCCTACCCAGTGTGTGTCTACGAGAGTTTCTGCGTTCGCGCGCGACCACTTCGCAGCTTCCGCCAGAACATCCCAGTCCTTCTCTGTCAGCAACGAGTGAGTAATATACATTTCCTGCAACTGCGTTCCGGTGCCGAAATAGTCGTGGACTTCATCCGCGAAGTCGCCGTTTGGGTCTGTGCCTAAGTGGTTCGCATGTTGCGCGTAGATCAGGCCGTGCAGCATAAGAGAGTTGAGCGGAAACAGCGGGCCCGACATCACGATGCCAGAATAGGTGTCCGCATCGCGATAGGTAATCCACCGTTGCCGCCAGGAGCCCACACCGAGAAAACTGTGATCTTCGCCGCCGCGCCAGATGGAATCTGCGTACTGCAGCCAAAATGGCGAGGGATAGGTGCCCGTCGTCAAGTTGATATAAATATCGGGTTTCACGGTTCGCCATTCGTGGATCAAGCTGATCGCAGCCTGGAAGTCGCTGTCAAACGCCGAGCCGGGAAAGGCCGTGTCCACATTTCCGGTTCCGTCGATCTTGAACTGATTAATGCCAAATTTCCGAATGAACTCCAGCGTAGTTTCACGGAATAGTGCGTAATATTTCGGCGCGGAGAGTGCGAAGCCGCCTTCATTGGTTTCAAAGCCTTGTTCCTTGCCGTACTTCAACCGCTCAGCCTTCGCAGCTGCATATCCGCCCCAGGGCGAAAACCAGATCCCGGGCGCAGCGCCAAATTGTGCAGCTGCTTCCTTCACCGGAAGGAAGCCATTAGGAAAGCCAGAATGAAAATGCCACAGATGTTTTTCATCGTCCCATCCATCGTCAAACATAAAAGAGTCCATCTTCACGCCGCGCTTCTTCACTAACTCGTCGCCAAAAGCGTGAATCGCTCCCAACGCGTCCGCCTGGTCATACTTAAATTCGTAGCCAATGTCATACCAGGAGTTGTAGTGCAGAAACGTTCTATACGGATGCGCGCGCTCACGTTCGAGGTAGGCCAGGAACCCGCGGCGCAGTTGTCCGGGGAGCGTAACTCCCACCACCGAGGAATAAGTAACACTTTGGCCGGTTCGCAGAGGCAACTCGCGCCAGATTTGCGCGATTGCGCGATCACCCGAAGCTCTGCTTTCGGAAAGTGGGTGCTCGAATCCGAAGAAGAGGTTGCCAGCAACGATGGGAGATCCCTTAACCGCACCGTACACGCGAACGCCAGGAATGGTCACGTCAACAAGTCGAACGCTGCTGATAGGAAGATCTTTGCCAATCGCACTCAGCGTTACTTCCTGGCGCACATAGGCGGAGCCATCACGCAGTACCGCACGCCATGTGACTTGCAATCGCTTGCCAGGATCGCTCAGCCCCACCTCAATCTGCCAACCGCCAAACCTCGCAGCGAGCTGAGATGCACTTGGATCGGGTTCGAGCTTTTCTGTGCGGGGCCGGCCAATTACTTGCATCTCTGATGACTTCAAAACCGTGCCGTCCCTTAAACTGACGACGAACGCATTCGTTGCCATTGAAATGGTGCGATTCGTCAAACGGTCCGTCAGCGCATTTGCAAGGAGGCCACTCTGATGAAATTGCCATTCCGCTTCGATGGCGCTGTTCGAAAGACGAAGCTCATTCCCCTGAATAACGGCCGTGGCCGCCTGCACGGTTGAAGGGGTGTTCAGCGGGAGGGCCTGTGTTGCAGCGCGCGAAGCCAACACAAACAACTGGCTGACGCAAAGCAAAACCGTACATGTCAGACGTAAGCGCCTGTCGGTCTTGATACCGTGAGTCTCCGGTTTCATGATGATTCGACTGATCACTGAACTGGTTGCCCGGGCTTCGGGGTCGCCTCATCTTACGGATGCGCTATCCGCACGTCAACGAAACCATGAGCGGTGGCATGCGCCGCAATTCTTGTTCAGCCTGCCTGCCATTCTGATATAACAGCAGAGTCCCTGAGCAGGCTTGGCATCTCTTAGGTGCTCTTGAGAGAACAAACAAACCCGTTCGAACTAACTCGGCATGTGTGTTTGGCTGGTCTCCCCTCTGCGTCAAAGTTCCTGCTCACCTCGGATCTGCAATTGCGTTTCCGTGCTTGTTTTACGGTCAGTCGAGTTACGCATGTAATCACTGCGATCAAATGATCCGTTCCGATCATCCGATTGCATTTTGCATGCCTGGAAAACTGCTGAATGGCATTTCTAATCCGGCCCACCACCGGTGACGACGAGGCGCGGCTGATCGAATTCCTGACCCGCGTGTTCCCAGTCAACGCTGGTCTTGTCAGCCCCGCGATGTTGCGGTGGAAGTACTGGACGCCGCGCGAAGACTGTCAGGAGCCTCGCTCACTCGTGGGGGAACGGGATGGTCGCATCGTCTCTCACGCCGGGCTTTGGCCGGTCACAGTGCGGACCGGCACAAAGAGCGAGCGCGGAGTTCACGCCATGGACTGGGGGGCGGACCCTCATGCGCTCGGCGCGGGCTCGATTCTGATTAAGCACCTGACCAGGAACTACGACTTCGTTTATGGAATCGGTGGCGAGGAAAAAACACGAAAGATTCTACCGAAGATGGGCTTCCGACCGGTTGCGGAAGCTCTGACCTGGGCACGCACAATCCGGCCGTGGCGACAGATACTCAGGCACCAGAGTAAGGATTGGAAGCTGCTGCCGCGCTTTGTGCGGAATTTCTGGTGGTCGAAAATCCCCTTGAGGCCGGGTCTCCGCGAGTGGGCCGCTGATGCGGCCACCGCGGAAGGATTTGCTATCCCGGCTGCTGAGCGTGACGAATCTTTCTTCAGGTATCTCCAGCAATGTCCTGTTGCCACTTGTTTGACCTTTAATATCGTGAACCAAGGCCGAATCGTTGGGTTTTTCGCTCTGCTGGTTATAGGAGAGCAAGCACGCGTGGCCGGTGTGTGGCTGGATAGCCCCTCACCCGAAACCTGGCGCATCGCATTCCATCTCGCACAGGAGGCCGCAGTGCAACACACGGAGGCTTCCGAAATCGTCGCGAGATGTACCACGGAACCCAGTGTCATTGGCGCGCAACAAGCGGGCATGCATCTGCGGGAGAGCACACCAGTGCTTCTCTTTCGCAAGGACGGCTCTGAACTGTTACCGCCCCTTCAGTTCCATTTGTGCGATAGTGACGCTCTCTTCCTAACAGGTGGGCTGACTACTTTCCTAACCTGAACCGCGCAGAGTGCACCGCTTGACAGGTGAGTCTTTAAGGTATCGTCCGCGACGCGCATTCACAGAATCTTTCGCGCAAAGCTCAACTTACCCCGCGTCACCACTGTGCCCTCCACGCTGGCAATACCTTCCACCAGGGCCGCTTGCTCTGTCATCTTAAGGATATTCACTTCGATGATCAGAGTGTGACCTGGCAACACTGGCACCAGAAATTTCATGTCATTTACGATCGCCAGCACCAGGAATTCTCGAGGGTCTACGCTATCGCCCGCGGTCTGGCTGAACAAAATGGAGGCACTTTGCCCGATGGCTTCAATGATAAAAGTTCCCGGCATGATAGCGAACTCGGGGAAATGCCCCAAGAACTGAATCTCGTTTCCGGTGACGTTCTTAAGCGCTTTGATGCGCTTTCCCGGCTCCAGCTCCAGAACCCGATCCACCATAATCAGCGGGAATCGCTGCTTTAAACGTGCTTTCACTTCTTCAAAGGTCATTGTCATAGAATTGTCGTTTTGAAATTACGCTCAAATATCCACACGCACTCGATAAATTTGCTCAACGCCGTCGCAAGACCATCCCCAGGGCACGCGGGAGAAAACGGCCACCAGGAACAGGAATGCCTGCGTCACAAACTAATCGGGTCACGCGAAGACCAACGTCCTCTGCCATCTTCACAACTTCACTTTCATGATGAAACTCGTAGATATGATCGCGCTGAGCTGACTCGAGCGCGGTGCTGAAAAAGACGAGACCGTCATCCGCGAGATGATGCACCAGCACTTTGAACAAAGGACGTGGATCTTCCAGATGCTCCGCCAGCATGGCGGCAATAATCCCCTGATAAGTTCCGCCGCTCTCTGTCAGATTCAATTTCAGCGCGTCCTTGACTTCGAAGGTTACTCGGTCCCCATGCCCGGAGGCATTCAGTAGCCGATTTGCCACGGCTGTCGCCGGCGCACTGATGTCGAAACCTTTGACACGTATGTCGGGCCTGGTCTCGGCCGCCAACAAGCCCATCACGCCATGACCGCAAGCCAACTCCAGAACGTTCGCCCCAGCTGGCAGCAGTTTCAGAAAATCATCGCGATACATTGCGATGTGGCTGACCATGGACGGCCAGAAGGGATAGATCAGAATCGCCGCCCACATGTACGGAACCATGTAGCCTTCGTTCCCATACACTTCCGAAATAAGGTCAGGCATTTTTTCTGGCGTGTACCGCCCGGCCTGCTCGTAGACTTGTTGCGACTTCCACACGCCCAGACAATACTTGGCATAGCCCTCCGCCGCGTCATCAAACGCACGGTCGCCGTATGCCGCCTCAGCCCAGCGGGCCAACGGGTCGAGGAGCCAGGAACAGAGCGCCTCATTCGCCGCAAACGTGGCGCGGGCGGACGGAGCGAATACCTTGGCTTTTGTCTCCAGCCTTTTAAGAAATGTTTTGCCATCCGGCATAACTTGGGCGTTCCTTCGCTGTACTCTCAGTCCGTGGAGCATACATGACGAACCATCCGAACCATGGGCCGCACCAAATCAACACCGTCCCAGGGAGAGGAAAACGCGTGCACGCGTCCAAGTTTAACAATCCGGTCGACGCCCTTTTTCCCAGCCACGTCGGCGAGTTTTTTTTCTATCTTTGGATCAGCCACGCCTAAGCCCAGCGTCTGGACGCTTCCGTCGAACCTGGAAATCGGGTCGAGCAAATCGTCCACTTCCAGAACCGTCAAAGTTCGGCCTTGAGTGGGCTCGGGAATATCTACTCCCTCACCGAATAACAGGGTCCAATCTGGACCCGGCGGAAAAACCGCTCGGTGCGAAGTATTCGCCAGCAGCCAAGACGCGCGTGCCTGGCAGATCGCGGAGGTCAATGCCCCGAGAATTTCTCGCCGCGGGTGGGCATGGTTTTCCGCTTCAAACGCGCGCTGCAGGGCCGTTAAAAACTGAGCGGTGGAATGCCCCGTCCCTTTTTCCAGAAACAATACCTGCGGCGAGGAACATGCCTGCTGGTCAAACTGCCACACATCTCGCGCTATGCGCCGGCACCAGGACTCCTGTTCGTCGGTGTTGTTCCAGGCCCCTGCGTCCATCGCTGCTACTGATATCCTCGGACCGAATACAGCCACTTTCGCCCAATGCGGAAACGGCAATCCTCGAATCTGCAGAACGGCTTCCTGACCTCCCCAAATCATCGCTCCGTCAACGACTCGAGCCATCGCCTCCTGCAAGTCCCGCCGATCGTGAGCGAATGCGGCCATAAATATGCGGCGTGTCAGCAATTCATCCGGATCGCCTTGAAGCAACTTCGCCATTAAGCGCCGAGTCAACTTGATGAGCCCGCTGGGAATCCGTACCAAGGCGGCATTGCCTCCAAGCAACGCGCAGGTCATCGACAGAATGGGTTGGATTTCTATGTTGCCCGCAGGCCAGTGGCCCACCACGCCTATCGGGAATGCTCTGTACTCGGCAAGACCATGTTCATTCCACCCGCCATCCAGGCCACCGGATCCGAGCTCGCGCGCGATCATTGGTTCCAAAGAGCCGCGTCTAAGCCACATTCGAAGAAAAACAATCCCAGGAATGTCATCCAGTTCGCGTGCATCGAGTGCTTTCCCCCAGGAATCAAGAACGGTGATCGCGTCGTTCGGAGAAAGGTCCGTGTCCAGAACAACTTGACGCAGCTTGGCCGCGGCACTGGAAATCTCGTCGGGCGAATTGACGTCATGGACGAGCTCAATCATGGAAGCAGTCGTCGTTCAACTCATAGTCGTTTAATTCAGCGGCGATCGTTTGCTCTGAATATTCCCACAACCTCTGGGTTCCCTGTCGGGTATCCTTCGCGTAAAGCGGAAACTGATGCCGCGTCTCCCGCAGGTACAACCATCATCAGCAATCACCTCGGCCATATCGTCAGTAAGCAGCAGGTTGCCCGGGAAGCTGGTCGGTAGAACATTGCAAACCTGAACAATCCCTTCCTCTCCGGCAGCGACGGGTTCCAGCGTCAGCGGACTTCGCACGATGACATCGCTAAACGCGGGTGCGTGTTTGTTTCCGGCGCAGCAGTCGGGATAAATAACTCCCACCGCCTCAACCATGCCATAGAAGTCGATAACACGATCCACGGAACAACCAAACACCTGGGCCAGCCCCTCGTTGAATTTCGATTTCTTCACCGCCTGATCCTGCAAACGTTTCCAACCGCCGCTATGCAGTATCCAAGCTTTCCGCAAGTTGAGGCAGACATTTTCCTCCAGCAGCGGCCTGACTAAGTGGTTCCACAAGACAAAGGTAAAGCCATATACCAACACCTCGGCGCCTTGCCGGTTTTTGTTTTCGGCGAAGTTCTCCGCGAACTCTTTCAGCTTGTCTCGATCAAGAACTAATTCTCCCCGGGCATCCACATTAAGACAGTAAGTGGTCTCGCTGGCGAAAGGCTGCAACCCTTGAATCGCGGCGCCTCTTGCCCCAAGGGTGGTCTCGCCCATGAAATGGGGTGTGTCCACAACCAGATAAGGTCTGCGAGCGGGTCCGATAAAATCGCGGACAATGGCGACGACTCCCTTCGTCGTACGCCGCGCGGTCTTCGAATCGAGAACGACCCGGCCAGGCACCTGAGACGTCGTCGCGCTCGACGTCAGTGTTTTCTTAATCTCGTCGATGCCCATTAAAGACAACGGAGGATTCGCCTTCAGCATCGCAACCGGCAGAAAAGGTAAATCGGCAACCTTGCCTGTGGTTCGATAATCAATTGGCCATTGCTGCACATAATTCTTATAGCCGGGATGCCGCTCACAGGCGTAATCAAGTTCCTGTCGAAGTACTGCCAGCAAAGTCGCCTGCTTTTCCGCAGGAGGCACACTATACAGAGATGTAGAGAGCAGTCGCTCAATTTTGTCTTCGAACGGCTGCACGCAAGTCTTCGCCTGACTCATAAGCGACGAAATCGCTATTTTGCCCGCGGACGTCTTGGGCAATTCAGAAACTATGCGAATTGAGTCGAAGACCCAATGGGCGTGGAAGAGGCCGGCGAATTTCTTCTTCTAAAATCGTCACTCCCTCATCCGGCACAACATACAAAACCAACGCCTCGCCCGCTTCCGGATGATCGACTCCGCACGCCGCGCATTCATACACTCCTGGAATCGCTATGACCCTTGCTTCCACTTCCGCAAGACTCACGCGTATTCCGTTCGGCTTCACAAAGGCCCCTTTGCGCCCCTCGATCCATAGATGACCTTCTTCGTCCTGCCGCGCCAGATCGCCGGTACGGAGCCAACCATCCGAGCAGACGCGTCTGGTCTCCTCGGGGTCATTCCAATAACCGGAGCATATCGATGGTCCCTTTACCCGCAGCTCGCCGATCTGGCCCGCAGGCAAATCATTCCCATCTTCACCCACAATTGAGACGGTCAGGTTGTCTAAAGGGCGGCCCACGCTTCCGGATTTTTCCTGCCAGCGTTCCGGTTCCATACAAGATATGCGAGCAGTCGCTTCGGTTTGCCCATACATCACATAGAACTTGGTGAGAGGGCAAGCCGCCCGCATCTCTCCGATCCGCTGCGGGGCCAAAGCGCCTCCAGCTTGGAGGAAGCGCCTCAAGCCCGGCATGGCGATCTGCCGAATATTCGATCGGCGCAGGAGCACGTTATAAACGGTCGGCACTCCGGCGAATGTAGTGCAGCCAAATTCATTGATGGAGTGCAGCACCTTATCTGGAAACATAAAGCGGCGGTCAAACACCACGCCGCCACCCTGATAAAGATGCGTATGCAACACGCTCGCGCCAAAGCAATAGCTTAACGGCAGAACCAGCATCGCTCGATCGTCGCTGGCCAACCCCTGGCTTCGGATAATGGCTTCTGTATTCGCAATCAGGTTCCCGTGAGTCACCATCACGAAACGGGGCACGCCAGTCGAACCAGAAGTGGCCATCAACGCTGCCAGATCTCCAGCGACGCAATCAGCGGGAGGTATCATTGTGCGGACTTCCCCGTCTAACTCCGCGTGGTCTAACTCACCCTGAAGCCAACAGACCGAGCCTTTGTCGTTTCCTACTGCGCGGACCGTTGTTTCGGTCCACACGGCTTTGGCTCCCGTTACTTCCAACAACTTTACTGCTGACTCTCTAACTTCGCGATCCTCTACCGGCACTGCCACCAGGCCCGCGTAGATGGCTCCTAAATAAACCAGCGCGGTTGAAGGTGTCAGAGAACAACCAATCAGCACGCGATCGCCCTTACGTTCAAACCAGCAGATAGAAGTGCAGCGCCGTACGCCGCAATCGCCCGAGGCAAATCCTCCGGCGAAATCGTGTGCCGTGTGGCGGCATCGATTAGACAGGAACCCGGCCCCAGGCGCTCCACTAATCGCCCCGCAAAATTCCATTCCACTGTGCCGGCCACGTTTACGCTTTCCTAGAAAGCTTCGCCGAAACGATGCGTACGATCTCGCGAACGTTCTCCATCTCCATCAACTCATCCACGTCGAAGGAGATGCCGAAAGTCTGCTCCAGTTTGGTAGTTAGAGATAAGTGGCCGAGAGAATCCCAGCCTGGGATGTCACCTGCACCGGTGTCCAAAGTCAGCAATTGCGGATCGATGTCAAAGACAGCCTTGAAGGCCTCCATGACTTTAAGTAGGACCAGATCGGTGTCGCTCATTCACCCTTTCTCGCGTCAGTTCGAAGCTGCGCGTCCGGGCGGTTGCCCCCAGTTCCATGACCGCAGGATTTTGTAATAAGACCGAGGTCGGGCCCATAGAAGGCGAAATTAGCCGACTGGGGATTGCGGCCTGACGAATACTTCCATTATGCCATTCTTGCAGGCGATTGAATCCAGCTCTAAAGTGGCATATCCAGCGCCTCGGCCTTCATTTCCGGCGCGAGCGGACTCCACCCCAAGTCGTTTTGTCCAGCCGACCCTTCATTGCCCAGCCCCGCATCACTGCGCATCGGCCACGCAGCGGAACCCCAGCGTCCCCGAACGATCCATGCCGGGCGACATCATCAGAAGCTTTCCGTGCTCGTTTAGTCTGTAAGCCTCGGGAAAATACCAGATCGCGCCCTGCGGCTGGTAGTAGCTGCCGCCGCGCAGAATGCCGGCTCGCGTGTGCTCGTCAACAAACTCCTCCGTCCACTGCCAAACGTTTCCGACCATGTCCATGACGCCAAAAGGACTCGCGCCCTCCGGATGTGCGCCCGCGATATCTGGACCGCGCATGCTCCGCGACTTGTCGGGCAGGGGTACAGCGCTGGCGTCCCAGTCGTTCCCCCACGGATAGAGCCTTCGGTCCGTACCTTGCGCTGCGTACTGCCACTCCCACTCGTGCGGCAGCCGTTTTCCCGCCCAACTCGCGTAGGCCCGCGCATCTTCGATGGAAACCCACGTCACAGGCCGGTTCTCCCACCCGGCAGGATAATTCCCGCCCTTCCAGTCACGAAGAAAATTCATGTCGTCTTTGGGATGGTAGCGCGTGGCGTCAATAAATCTCCTGAACTGAACATTCGTCACCGGAAATTTATCGATGTAAAAAGAATCTATGTGCATGGCATGAACGTGAAAGCGCCTCGGCGAATTTTCCCACGGATATTGCACATCGACGCCCAAGTCATTGAGGCCTTCTATTTCAATCCCACCGACCTCGAACACGAAATCCGCAGCGGGGATCTTAACCATGCCCTCAGGAGTATTCTGCGCCGGCCTTTGTTGGCGCGATCGGAACAATCTGCTGTGGCAGGAATTTCCATTCATGCGAGTAACTCGCCAAGGGCGGCCGGTCAGCTTTTTCATCTTCGCGAGCAGACTCTGCAAATTGCCGTCTGGAGCCAAATTCGTCGCCAGGATCGCCCCATACCCTTTAGCTTCGACGGAAAAGCTGAGCACCCAATGACCTGAACCCCGCGTCTCCGGTTTGAGTTCCACCCCGTGATAGATATCGAAATAGCGCATCCCCTGCTTTTCAGGAGTCTGTTGCGTAGGAGGCTGGCTCAAAGGAATTTCCATCTGATCGCCATCCACGTCATATTCGTTGCGGTTCACGATGGTCCAAAGAGTCTGGTTTTCCAGCGGCCATCGGCTCGCATAGATGCCGAAGCGCAGCATCGGCGCCATTGGCTCCCAGTCTTTGCTGACCAAAAACGGCGCCAGCGCCCGCTCAATGGCAGCCACCCGTCGCGCGGCCTCGGCGTCGCGCGCGGTAATTCCGTTCCAGATTCCCCAGATATTTTCCCAGCTCTCCCACCCGACTCCATTGAAGAAGGCAAACTGCAGGTCGCTGGTCTTGTCCCGGTTCCACCTGTCAGAAATATTCACCATGTGCCGAGGTTCCATCCACTTGTACTTGTCGACCAACGGCGTGAAGGGAAACTGATATTGTCCCCAGGTCATCAGGTTCCAGGCCAGCGCTTCGTCGGAGGGGCCGTCCTCGGGTTCGAACACCAGCGGGTGACTGGTCCTGTCAGCTGCCAAAGAAAACGCCAGAGGAACGCCGTCCTGGGTGTCGCCGTTGATCCCATCCGCGCCAATTTCCGCCATGAGCGCCGCGATCTCCTCCGGCCACGGCCGGTCCGGCGGTCTCGTACCCTGATCCCACATCATCATCGGGAACAACACGCGCACACCGCGGCGATGGAAGTCCCCAACCATCTGCCGAACCCCGGCAACGCCGCCCGGCATGCTTCGAATCAGGTCGTGCTGATTCCGGTTGTCGATTCCCATGTTCGGATAAGTCGGCCAAATCAGCACCGAATCAATTCCCCCGAACCGCTTCTCCAGATCGTCCAGGTACCGGTCCACGGTGTATTTCCCTGCGACCGGATCGTAGAAATAACGATCGTGCACCATCATCTGAGGCTGAATAAAACTGGACTGCGTCCACTTGAACTCCGGCCGGTCGTAACGCGAACCGTCATAGCCCACACGGATCCGCCGCTCATCCCGCCAGTGGGTAATGTCGGCCAGCCATGCTTCATGCTCGTTCGGCCCGCACACCTTGGAGCCCGGAAGCCAGAGATCTTTCGCCGCCACGCCGGCGCAGTCAGGCACCGGAATCTGCTGGTCGGTAGGCGGAAAATGCGTATCCTGGGCGCCGGAGACCAAAGTTGCGCCGACAATGACTACGTAGGCGACTACAACAAACGGTATTCGTCGCAGTTTCAAAGCTGACTCCCCCTTCGCGCCCGGAGAGTATCACGAACGCGTGCGTTAGTAGTTTTTCCTTCGTGCAACGTAGCTCGCCCTGAGCGAAGCCGAAAAGATCCGTCGTGGAAATAGCCGTCAAACTGAGCCACGACCGGATTAAAGGCCACAACAGAACTAGTAGACTAGCGCACTCGCGTAAGCGTACCCTCACCAAGCATCATCAACAGGAGTCGCGTCATGCAAAAGCGAATTGTGTTGCTCGTTCTCACGCTGATGGTTGCTTCACACGCTGGAGCCGCCGTCAAAGTGGAGAAAATCGAATACAAGGGATGGCGTAATTCCTACCGCGTAAGCAACGGTGAAGTGGAACTCGTCGTCACCAGCGACGTTGGACCCCGAGTCATCCGCTTCGGATTTGTAGGCGGCCAGAATCTTTTCAAGGAGTACGCTGAGCAACTCGGCGGCACGGGAGAGGCGAAGGCCCAACTGCGCGGCGGAGACCGTGTCTGGAAAGCTCCGGAAGATCCGATCGCGACCTGGGCCCCCGACAACGTTCCAGTTGAGATAACGATCACCGCAAACGGTCTGATTGCAAGAGCTCCCGTGGAACCGCTGACCAGCCTGCAAAAAGAAATTGAAGTCAGAATGGCCGCCACAGGAACCGAGGTCACGGTCCTTCATCGCATCACGAATCGTTCCCTTTTCTCTCTCGAATACTCCGCGTGGGCGCTTACCATGATGGCGCCGGGAGGCATCGCGATCTCAGGTTTCCCGCCGCGCGGAAGGCACCCTGCGAACCTCGAAGCCACCAATCCTCTGGTGATGTGGGCCTACACGAACCTGGCGGACAAGCGTTGGGTCTTCACCAGAAAATACCTGACCTTGAAGCAGGATCCGAACAACTCCGAAGCGCAGAAGCTGGGGATGTTCAACCCGAATACCTGGGGCGCTTACGTCTTAAATGGCGAAGCATTCATCAAACGCGCTCAGGCAAATCCAGCAGAAACCTATCCGGATTTCGGGTGCTCCTTCGAGACCTTTACCAACAACGAATTCCTCGAGATGGAAACCCTCAGCCCATTAACCAAGCTGCCGCCCGGAAAAACTGCCGAGCAAGTCGAGCATTGGAGCCTGCATCGCAACGTCAAGCTCACAGATCTTACCGATGATGCGATCGACGCTGTCATCCTGCCCTTGGTCCGTGCAGGCTCGAACCCAAATTAGCTCTTCGCCAGGCAAGGAGCTGCGCATGTGGGGACAGCCGCCCTCGGCTGTCCGGTCGAGCGAAGCTCGACGGCCTCTTCGCGGCGGCCAGCAAACCGAGACACGTGAGACGGTTCTCACATCCCGGCCACTCATCGAAAACGCAGAAATGCCGATAAGTGTAATAGCGTCTGCATTCATTGGCGGATATATATCCATCCTTCGTGTGGCAAGCGACAGAGTTAAACAATTCTGATGACGAGAAATCGTGCGCGGCCCAAGCGCATCGTCGTCGCGACAAGCAACACTCAATTCCCCAGGGCGCGAACTTGTGAGGACTCTACGCTGGATTATTCTCCTCGCAGTCGTCGGCCTGCTGGTCTACGCGATCTATCGCCACGTTCACCACGACCCGTTGCATCCCATCTCGTTGCATGTCGCGAACCGACCGCAACCCACTCCAAGCGACCCGACCCAGATTTTCCCCGAAAAAGCGCCCTCTCAGGTTGCAATTCTTCTTACCAAGTCTGATCAGGATGCGGAGTCTGCCGTGCGATGCCTGCAAGAGATGGGGATTCCATTCTTTGTGACTCGCGATCTGCGCGTGGCCTTGCGCCACAAGCTGCTCGTCATGTATCCCGAGGTCGATGCGACAAGTTTCGATGCGGCTCAGGCTCAGACCATCACCGATTTTGTGACTCAGGGTGGCGTGGTTTTCGCGCCGAATGTTTTCTGGGGCGGATTCAAGCCGCTTTTCGGCTTTGACGATGTCATTCCTCTCCGCACTCGTCACAAGATCGTCTTCGATGCGGCAGCCCTGGATATGACAAGCGCAGTTACCGCAGATCCGGTGTTGCGGTACTTGAACCGCCCCGAAGAAAAGGAAGTGCCGCTCGGCTCTCCTGCGATCGCAGAAGTCATCTGGACAAATGGCTACAAGGCGGCGGCCGGAACGAAAATTCTGGCGCGATTCGATGACGGTTCTGCGGCAGTTCTCCGGCGCGATGTTGGACGCGGCCATGCGTATCTGATCGGCGTTGCGCTGAATGACGTTGTGCTGCGCAATCAGCAGAATCGGGATTACGAAGCGCAGCGCATTTACGTCAATGCCTTCGAGCCCGGAACGGACGTATGGCTGCTCCTGTTGCGCGCCTGGTACGAAACCTATTCAGAATCCGGGATTCGCCTCGGCACGATTCCGCAAGGCAAGCGGTCGGCATTGCTGCTCTCGCACGACGTGGATTGGGAATATTCCTTCAAGCCGATGCTCGCGTTCGCCGACTTCGAGAAAAGCGCAGGCACGTCCAGCACGTTTTTTGTTCAGACCAAATATCTGGACGATGTGAACAGCCACGCCTTTTTCTTCGGGCAGTCGCTGGATATTTTGCGGCAGCTGTTGACTGGCAACAGCGACATCGAAAGCCACACCGTGATCCATTCCATGCTGTTCAACAAAGTACCACTAGGAACTGGGGAGGAACGATATCCCACTTATCGCGCCCGGGCCACGCGCGACAACGTCGCCCAGGATGCGACCGCCCTCGGAGAAGTGTGCGTGAGCAAAAGCCTGCTCGACGGCGAGTTGCAGGGACACACACACGATCTTTTTCCGCGCCGGCCATCTCCGCGTGCCGCCGTATCTTCCCGAAGCGCTGGTGCGCTGCGGATACGAGTTCGATTCATCGTTTACGGCCGGTGATGTGCTCAGCAACTTTCCCTATCAACTGGATTTCGATTTAGGTATGACCGAACCAACCACGATATTCGAATTCCCGGTGACGTTTGAAGATGAGCACCTTCCACCGATCGGTGAGCGCATCCCTGCGATGCTGGACGTGATCGAAGCCAACGCGGAGAACGGCGCGCCTTCCGTGATTTTGATTCACAGCAACAACTCGAAAGACAAGCTCGATGCGGAGCGCGGCCTTCTTGCTGGCCTTCCCAAAGACATTCTGGTCGAAAGCATGGTCGACTACGCCCGCTTCTGGAAGGCGCGCAGCCAGGTGCGCTGGTTTCCGCGCTCCGTGAGCGGTGGCGAGGAGATTGAAATCGATTCCGACCTTCCCATCGCCGGACTCACTCTGGTTTCGCCGCAGAAAATTCAGAGCGCTTCCGGACTGCCCGGGATTCGCTGGACCGATCATGAAGTGATTCTCCCCGATCTCGCGGGCAAATCGCAGGCACTGGTGGTTATCCGCTACTGACAACCGAGGCCTCCGTAGCTCCCAGACGCCCACAAAACTCCCAACGCAGTTACCTCCGTCACCTGTTTGCGTGCGCGCTTCCCACCGATGTTCATAGTGTCGCTTGGTAAAACGTGCATAGTGGCTCGCAAACGCTTCGTGACTCGGCAAGCAATTTTCCCGACGCGCGAGTTCAGCGAAAGTCGATGCCGAAGCCCGCGCAGAGGAGAATCTTGAGCCCGCTTTTCGGATGGTTTTTCCGCCATCGCCAGTCCGCCTTGGCGTTGGCAGGAGTGGCGTGGCTGTTGATGTTTCCTACTCCCATGCGGGCGGAGAACTGGCAGCAGCAGGTGCGCACCGCCGTAGACCAGCATCAGATTCCCGTTGCGCTGGCCGTCGTGGATCGCCGCCTGGCACAGGCGCCGACTGACATGGAAGCCCACGCATGGCGAGGGCGGTTGCTGGCGTGGACCGGCCATTGGCCAGAAGCGGAAACCGAATACCGCGTGGTGCTCGACAAATTTCCGAACGATGTGGACGTGCTCACCGGCCTCGCGGATGTTCTCCTCTGGCAGCAGAAATATTCGGAGGCGCTGGCGGTTCTGGAAGAAGCTCGCACCGTTGCGCCGCAAAACGCGGAAGTGCTGGTGCGGCGTGCACGCGTGCTTTCTCTGTTGCAGCGCGTCTCCGAGGCCCGAGCACAGTTTCGCGCGGTGTTGAACTATGACCCGGCAAATCCCGCGGCGATCACCGGTTTAGCAAGTCTTACCGGGGATTCGCGATATGAGCTGCGAATCGGCGAGGAAGCAGACTTCTTCAACTATACCGACGATGCGCAAGTCGAAACCGCGACGCTGACGGCGCGCTGGAACCGGCGCTGGACCAACTCTTTTGGCGCGAGCGCCTACCACCTGTTTGGCGAGTATGCCGTCAAGATGTGGGCTGACGCCTCCTATCGCTTCCACGAAAACAATTGGGTTCGCGTTTTGGGCGCTGGAGCGAATCCACAGGATGTGGTCCCTGAAACCGAAGCGTTGATCGAGTATGGCCATGGCTTTCGATTTTCCAACTCATTCTTCAAAGGATTGGAAAGCTCTTTTCAGGAACACTACCTCTGGTATCGGGGAGCGCAGGTCGACACAATCAACACCACTCAAATCATTTATCTGCCCAGGGAGTGGACGTGGACCCTGTCAGCGACCGGATCTCACACGCATTTCACCAACCAGGAATCTGATTGGGTTCCATCGGGCTCAACCAAGATCGGATTCCCGCTGGTTCGAAGACTCTCCGGAAACTTGCTGTTTGCCGTGGGCGCGGAGAATTTCGCGCAAGTCGATCAGATCGGCCGGTTGTCAGCCCGCACCTACGGCGGTGGCTTGCGTTACCGTTTTGCCGAAAGTCAGGACGTAACCGGCTTTGTCGCCATACAAGATCGCGAATACGGTCAAAGACAAACCAGCATGGGATTGAGCTATGGGATCCGATTCTAGCTGGCTTCGCGACCTGGGCCTGGCCTGGCTCGTGGCCCGGGCAATCCTGTTTTCTTTGCTCGGAATTCTGTTGCTGGTCAGCTTTATCGTTTTTCGCCGCTGGTACCGCGGACGTTATTTCTCGCGGCTGAATACGCGCACGGTCGCCCTTCGCGAACGATGGGCGGACATTTTGTCGGGGAAAATTCCTGGGTCCACGTGGCGGTTGAAACCTCTCGACTGCCAGATCGTGGAAGACATTTTGCTCGACAACATCGAAGTTTCCGACAACGACCAGTTGCCACCGTTTCTCGCGTGCCTGCGCAACAGTGGATTGCTCGACCTGCGAATCCGCGAGGCGCGTTCCTCAGGGGGCTGGCGCAGGCGCTCGGCGCTGCTCACGCTGGGCCGCACCCGCGCCCCCGAAGCTATACCAGCGCTTGCGGAAGCATTGGCGTCCCCTTCGGAAGAAACCCGCGTGGCGGCCGTCCGGGCGCTCGGCCGAATTTCGTCGGCAAAGGCCGCGTTGCCTCTTCTCGAACTTTTCGTCTCGGACGAACTGAAGGTTCCGGAACATACTCTGAAGAATGCTCTGTTGAATTGCTGCCGCGGCTCGCCGGGCGTTCTCATTCCTTACCTGAATCTTGCGAACGGGCAGACACGGGAACTGATTGCGCGCATTCTCGGAGAGCTCGCCGACCCCAGCCTGGGCGAAGAGTTGCTGATCCTGGCGGCCGATCCGCTTCCCGAGGTTCGCGCGTCCGCCGCCCGTGCTCTCGCCAAGGTCGATCCGGAGGTTTCCTTTCCTGTGCTTTCAACCCTGGCCGTGGATACGGAGTGGTTCGTTCGCCTGCGCGCGGTGATTGCGCTGAGTGCTCTCGAACACACCAGCAAAGTACCTGTCCTGCTGCGCGCATTGTGTGATTCAAACCGCCACGTAAGGCAGCGGGCCGCCTGGACGCTGGCCCGCCTGCAGCAGGGCAAGGAAGAAATTCTGGAAAAAGTCGTGGGCACTCAGGACAATTACGCCCTGCAGGCGTTCCTGTCGGAGTTGGAGCGTCATGGGTCTTTGGACGCGGCTTTGGAAGGATTGGGGAAAGTTGCCGACCGCGATCCGGCAGCCTCTGACGTCGAGAGCGTCGCCGCGGTCGTGCGAGATCATTTTGCAACGCCCGGCAAGGTCGCGGGCGCGGCGGCGGGTAAGCGCTGATGATTCTTTTCCTCCAGATCTCAAACCACAGCTTGTTCTTCTTTTACCTCGTCTCCAACCTGATCAACCTGGTGCTGCTGGTGGTGGCGAGTTACATGAACACACTTCATCGCTATCGGCTGGCGAGTCTTCGGCTTGAGGGCATCCGGTCGTCTCCGTTCACTCCGCCGATCAGTCTGCTGGTCCCGGCGCGCAATGAGGAGCTCTGCATAGTAGCCAGCGTGCGTTCACTGCTTCGGCTGGATTACCCGCAACTGGAAGTGATCGTCGTCAACGACGCTTCGCAGGACGGCACCATGCGGGAGCTTCGCGAAAACTTTAACCTGCATCACGCCCCGATTCTCCACATTTCCGAGATTGCAACCGCGCCGGTGATTGGGATTTATCGCAGTCTCGAGAATCCACAGCTGCTGGTGCTGGATAAGCAATCGGCGGGTTGCAAGGCTGATGCGATCAACGCGGGAATCAACGCGGCCAGCAGTCCCTACGTTTGCGTGGTCGATGCCGATTCGATCCTGGAAAAAGATTCGCTCTCCCGCATCATGGCCGGAATCATTTCTGATCCGGAGCGGGTAGTCGCAGTCGGAGGCATTGTTCGCATCTTGAATGGATCGATCGTCGAAGCAGCGGAGCTGAAGGAAGTTCGCCTGCCCCGCACTCATATCGAAATGCTGCAAGTCATCGAGTACCTGCGCGCATTTCTTGTAGGCCGTGAGGCTTGGGCCGCATTCAATCTCCTGCCCATTATTTCGGGTGCGTTCGGCATTTTCCGCCGCGATCTTCTGCTGAAGATCGGCGGCTTTCGGGCCGATGCCGTCGGCGAAGATTTCGACCTGATCGTGCGCCTTCATCGCTATCTCAACGACCTCGGCGTTGATTACCACATCAACTTTATTCCCGACCCCACCTGCTGGACGGAAGCGCCGTCAGACTACAAGTCATTGGCGCGTCAACGCGCTCGCTGGCATAAAGGTCTTCTCGATACGCTCTGGAAAGCCCGCGACATGCTTTTCCGCACGCGCTACGGACGCGTCGGCTGGATCATCCTGCCGTATATGTGGCTGTTTGAATGTCTCGCTCCGCTGCTGGAGCTGCTGGGCTATGCCACAATTATTCTGGCGGCGGTGCTGGGCGCGCTGAGCCAGCATTTCTTCATCCAGTTCATGTTGTTCGGATATGCCTTTGCCACGTTGATCTCAGTGGGTTCCGTGCTGCTCGAGGAAATGAATTATCGCCGTTACGGCAGTTGGCGCGAGGTGGCATGGTTGCTGGTTTACTGCCTGTTTGAGCACTTTCCTTACCGCCAAATGACCATGATCTGGCGCTTGCAGGGAATCTGGGAGTATCTGCGCGGGGATTTGACCTGGCACCAGGTAAAACGCACCGGAGCGTCCGCAAGTCCTACGCCCTGAATGCCGGAATTTCTTTTTCGCCCACTGTAATAAACCAGCCTGTCCTGCGTCTTTACTTGTGAAAGAGAACTAGAGGAGGCGTAACCTGCTTAGCGTACTGGAGGAAGCGGCAATCGCGATTCCGAACGAGCTTGAGCGGGATTTTCGGGCGCACCACGGTCTGGTGTTCGCGACGGCTTACCGGATTACCGGCAATGCCGGGGACGCGGAAGACGTGCTGCAAACCGTTTTCCTGCGCCTACTGCGCCGCGGCCACAACGCGGATCCGCTGGAGAAGCCCGAGAGCTATCTGCGCCGGGCGGCGATCAACGCGGCTCTGGATGTGATCCGGTCGCGTCAGGCCGACCAAACCGTACCACTGCCCGAAGAGAATTCGGGAGAGAGTTCCGGAAAAAGTGCGGGCCTGATGCAGGCTGCGCGCGAGCCCGGCGATGCCTCCGGCCTGCGGGAAGCCCTGAGCCGCGCGATTGCACAGCTGAAGCCGCGATCGGCTGAGGTCTTTGCGCTGCGCTTTCTCGAGGGACTCAGCAATCAGGAGATTGCGGAAGCGCTTGGCATCTCACAAGTGCTGGTCGCGGTGATCGTTCATCGCACCCGCCAGCAATTGCGCAAGCAGCTTCGTCCGTACCTTAGGTAGATGAAGTTTAGGCACACATCGTAGACAGACCATGGGAGAAAAATCATGAGCGATCATAAATTTGACCGGCTGCTTTCTGAGATTCGCAACGAAAAGGTGGATGACCAGGTGGTCTCCCAGGCTGGCGATCGCGTCTGGAGTTCGATCACTGGTTCTTCCGCTGCCGAGCTCAGCACGCATATGTTGCGGAGCTGTGAAGATTTCCAGACGCTCGTCCCGGCATATCTGGCCAAGAGTCTGCCGGAGGCGCGCAGGTTGCTGTTTGAAGATCACGTGCATCAGTGCGTTGCATGCCGGCACGCCGTGGAACAGGCCCGCAGCGGCGAGCTCAACGCGGCAAGGAGTCCGGCACGACAGCCGGCTTGGGGCATTGCGCTGCAAGCGCAGGCAGAGTCCCGAAGGTTCCCGGCGTGGCGATGGGCCATGACTGCGGCCGCGGTCGCCGTGGTGATAGTTGGCGCGCTCGCGCTGGCCAAAGGCATCTTCCCAGGCCAGCACGCCGTACGCGGCGCTGTGCAGAATGTGGACGGCTCGCTCTACGCGGTTTCTGATGAGCAGGTTCGTCTGATTCCTGCGGGCTACCAGATTCGCAATGGAGACCAGATTCGCACGGCCAAGGGTTCGAATGCGGTGGTACGGCTGCTCGATGGTTCGCTGGTGGAGATGGGCGAGCGCTCCGACCTGTCCGTTTCTCGCGAATGGAAGGGAACCACGATCCACCTGGATGGCGGGCGCATTATGGTGCAGGCGGCGAAGCAGCGCACCGGGCGCCTCTATGTTGCGACTGACGATTGCCTGGTTTCGGTAAAGGGCACGATCTTCTCCGTCAACCACGGAATCAAGGGTTCGCGCGTGGCGGTGGTCGAAGGCGTGGTTCGCGTGGCCTACGGCGACCAGACTGCCGAGTTGACCGCCGGCGAAGAGCAGACTTCCAACTCCAATGTTTCAAAGGTTCCAATCCAAAACGAGATTGCGTGGAGCCGCAATTCCGCGAAATATCTCGCGCTGCTGGGAGATTTTTCGGTTCTGCAAAAACAGATCGAGGCGATTCCGGGACCGGGGTTGCGCTACAGCTCTGATCTCCTACCGTACGTTCCGGAGCACACGGTTGTCTATGCCGCGATTCCGAATCTGTCGGCCACTCTGGGCGAAGCCAGCCAGCTGTTTCAGGATCGTATGCAGCAGAGTCCGGCGCTGCGCGACTGGTGGAAGCAACAGCAGCGCGGGAACGGTCCGAAGCTCGCGCGACGTGGTTGACCAGTTGAAAACCTTCAGCAGCTATCTGGGAGACGAGATCGTATTCACGGTGGCGAAGGAAGGCTCGACTTACAGTTCGCCGGTTGTCCTGGCGAGGGTTAAGCAGCCTGGGCTGGAGAGTTTTCTGCAAGGCGAGATCAAGACGTTCAATGCAGGCGGTGCTCAATCTGCGCTGCAGATTGTGCATGATCCTTCGGCGCTGGCGTCGTCGTCTTCATCGAACCGGGCTTTCCTGGTCTACCTCAATAACGACGTGCTGATCGCGAGTCCGGATGCTACGGAATTGCAGCGGGCGGTTACGCGGATGCAGCAGGCTGGCGCAAATCCTTTCACCCAAACGGCGCTTTACCAGCAGGTGGCGCGTTCCTACCAGCAGGGCGCAGGCTGGCTTTTCTGCGCCGACATGGAACAAATTGTTGCGCAGCACGTACAGGATAGTAGCAACGGGCAATTGCCGCCGGGAATAGGGGACGTGCGATACCTGATGATGGAACGCCGCGAGGTGGGAGGCAAGACGGAAAATCGCGCCGCGCTGACGTTCGCGTCCGAGCGGACGGGGTAGCGTCGTGGCTGGCCGCACCGGCTTCCATGGGGGCGCTGGAATTTATTTCTCCCAACGCGAGCATGGTGAATTCCGTGGTGATGAAGAATCCTAAAAACATCATGGAGGAAATCTTCCAGATCATTGGCAGCAGTGACGCGAACTTCCCCGCGGAACTGGCGAAGTTCGAGGCCAAGGCCGGGGTGAGTGTGCTGGATGACATTACCGCGCCGCTGGGCGGCGAGATCACCGTCGCGTTCGATGGTCCGGTGCTGCCGACGCCGAGGTGGAAGGCGGTTGTCGAGGTTTACGATCCGGCGACGTTGCAGTCGACCATCGGCAAACTGGTGGACAGTTTCAATCGCGAGGCGGCCTCGTCTTCGTCTTCTCTTCTTCTTCGTCTTCGGCCTCATCCATCGGCTCGCTGCAACTCACGCAGCAGCAAGTTGGTTCCCAGACCTACTACACGATTCGCAATTCGACGCAGGCGAATTTTGAAATCGACTATACCTACGAGGACAGTTATCTGATCGCCGGGCCGGACATCGCGACGCTTTCGCAAGCGATTCAAGGCCGGCAGTCGGGAAATACGCTGACCCATTCGCCGACGTTCCAGGCGCTATTGCCAAGCGACGGATACACAAATTTCTCGGCGATCTTCTATCACAACATCGGGCCCGTGATTGGTCCGCTGGTGGATCAGATCAAAGCGGTCGGAACGCTCACGGCGCAGCAGCAGAAATCCATTGCCACGCTTCAGGAAAACACTGCGCCGGGCTTGATCTATGTGTATGGCGAGCCGCAGCGGATCGTGGTGGCAAGCAACACTGGCTTCATGGGCTTCGACCTGGGTACTCTGATGACGCTGGGCCAGGGTGGGGCGTTTCCTCCGCACATGTTTCTGGGCGGCCCATTGAGCCATGACGCATTGAGTCATCCCAGTCCGACACCTAACCCAACTCAATAGTTCGAGCGTAATAGTTTGACCCTGTGACACATGAGCACGGCGACCCAACCCGGAGCAGTAGACGGCACCACTGAGCAAGCCGCTACTGCTCCGCAAACGCCGGTCATTGAGTTGCAGGGGCTCTCTGTGCGGTTCGGCAGCCGTGAGATTCTGAAGAACCTGGTGTGCTCACTGCGCGGACGCGCGATTGGCCTGCTTGGTCCCAACGGAGCTGGCAAGTCTACTCTGATCAATACGCTTCTCGGGTTCTACAAACCTTGCTCCGGTTCGGCTCGCGTGCTCGGTTACGACATCCGCACCGACACGAGGCAAGTGCGCAGCCTGGTCGGCTACATGCCTGAGAATGACGCGCTGATTTCTAAGATGAGCGCGGTTTCGTTTGTGCAGATGATGGCGGAGCTTTCCGGCTTGCCTCCGGCAGCGGCGCTCGAGCGCGCGCATGAAGCGCTGTTCTGCGTTGGGCTGGCGGAAGCGCGCTATCGCGAGCTGGGAACCTATTCGCTGGGCATGAAGCAGTTGGCAAAGCTGGCGCAGGCAATCGCCCACGGACCAAAGTTGCTGATCCTTGACGAACCAACTAATGGTCTCGATCCCTCGGCGCGGCAACGGATGATCCGCATGATCCGCGACATTCGTGATAGCAGGCAGTTGCAGATTGTGCTCTGTTCGCATTTGTTGCGCGATGTCGAAGATACGTGCGAAGAAGTGCTGATTCTGAACCGGGGACGGATTGCGCATTACTCGAATTTGGAAGAAGAACGCAAGGCGAACAAAAGATTTCTGGAACTTGAAACTTACGGCGCCAACGGAGATTTCACGGAAGCGATCGAAAAGCTGGGGTGTGAGTGCGCCGTGACCGCGAATCGGCTGAAAATGATTCTCGCTGACGGAGTTGAGGTGCGCGATATCTATCGCATCGCCGCGGAACGCGATGTGCGGATTCGCCGGCTCAATTTCCGGCGCGATACGCTGGAAGACATTTTCTTGAAAGCGATGGAGAGTTGAGATCGAAAGCTGAGATGGAGAGTTGATATGTCGCACCCGCCCCTGCTGCTTCTTCACATTGTGTCCGGAACCGTGGGAATGCTGTCGGGATTTGTTGCCGTGTTTCTGCGCAAAGGTTCGCGCAGGCATGCCCTTGCGGGAAGCGTGTTTGTAGTGTCGATGCTCTGCCTGTCCTCCAGCGGGACGTACCTGGCGACCGTGAAGCATCAACCCGGCAACATTCTGGGAGGGGCTCTAACGTTCTACCTGGTGGCAACGGCGTGGATGACCGCCCGGCGCCGCGACGGAGCTCCTGGAATTTTCGACTGGGGTGCGCTTCTCGTTGTTCTGGGAGTCGCCGCTGTCGAGGTGACATTGGGAATCGAAGCGGCGATGAGTCCGACAGGGATGAAGTATGACTACCCCCCGTGGCCGTACTTTATTTTCGGCTCCGTGGCGGCGCTGGCTTTCGTGGGAGACGTGCGCATGCTGGTGCGTGGCGGCATTGCCGGCACGCAACGTCTGGCCCGCCATCTTTGGCGCATGTGCTTCGCACTGTTCATCGCTGCCGCGTCGATATTCCTGGCCCGGCAACAAATATTCCCCGCCTTGTTGCAGAAGACGGGCGCGCTTGTCTTTCTAAGTTTTCTGCCGCTGATCTTGCTGGTCTTCTGGCTGCTGCGCGTCCGGTTTGCGAAGGCGTACAAAACAGACGCGAAGGTTGGAACGCAACTTGACTACGCAGTTGGCATGCGGGCTTTGACGTCGAGCCCTATGTCGAGCACTTTGTCCAGCCCTTTGTCTAGCCCTTTGGAGAACCGCCTTGGCCGTCTATAGACGCACTTACACTTCGTATACGGGCGCGCTTACTCCGGCGTGGTCCCGCTTTCTGGTTTTGTTCCGCTATTCGAGGAGAAGCCTGTTCCGCTCGAAGCTGCAGACTGCGCTTTTCGTGTTGTGCTTTTTCTATCCGCTGGCGTGCTTGCTTATTATTTATCTCTCTCACAGTGTGATTCTTCCTGAAAGTTTAGGCAGTGGCCCGTTCGTCAAGATCGACAACGAATTCTTTTTCTATTTCATGACCGTGCAGGGTGTGCTGGCATTTGTATTGACCGCATTCACCGGGCCGGGTCTGATTTCGCCGGACCTGGCCAACGGAGCGCTGCCGCTGTATTTCTGCCGCCCGTTTTCGCGTGCGGAGTACGTGGTGGGGAAAGCTTCCGTTCTGGCGATTCTGCTTTCGCAGATTACGTGGATTCCTGGCCTGATTCTGTTTGCAGTGCAGGCCAGCCAGGCCGGTGCGGCATGGACCTGGAGCCATCTTTGGATCGCGGGAAGCCTGCTGCTTTCTTCCTGGATCTGGATCGCGATGCTGTCGCTGCTCGCCATGGCGCTGTCGGCATGGGTACGGTGGAGAATTGTGGCGGGGGCTTTGCTGCTTGCCGTTTTATTCTTTGGAGCCGGCTTCGCACAGGCCATCAATGCCGTGATGCGGACGCAGTCAGGTCACTTCCTCAATCTGTTCTATCTGGTTTCCACGGTTTGGACTTCGTTGTTTCGGGTTGAGGGCGAACGCGCGATTTCTTCCGGGGCGGCGTGGATCGCCTTGCTCACCTACTGTGGAGCTTGCCTCGCGCTGCTGGTTCGAAAGGTGCAAGCCTACGAGGTGATCGATTGAGTTTTGGTAAATGGGCGCTGACAACGAGATCTGATAATGAATGACCGCATCATTTTCGAGGATGTGTCGAAGTTTTACGGGGAGATTCTCGGCGTGAACCGGGTCAATCTCTCGATTCCGCCGGGCGTGACCAGCCTGGTGGGGCCCAACGGTTCGGGAAAAACTACGCTGATGAATTTGATGACGGGGCTGGTGCGGCCCACGCGCGGGCGAATTCAGGTTCTGGGGCTTCGTCCGGACGAGCCGGAGAAGCTTTTCAGAATTCTTGGGTACAGCACGCAGTTCGATGCGTTTCCCAAAGGCTTAACCGGATTTCAATTTGTTTATTCGTATCTTTTGCTCGCAGGCAACGACTCGCAAAAGGCGACGCAGCTGGCCTGGAGCGCCATTGATCGCGTGAATCTTCGGGACGCGGCGGCGCGCAATGTGGGAGGTTACAGCAAGGGGATGCGGCAGCGCATCCGGCTGGCGCAGGCGTTGTGCCACAACCCGCGAGTGCTGGTGTTGGATGAGCCGTTGAATGGGCTCGATCCGCTGGCGCGTGCGGAGATGATCGCACTATTCCGCGCGGCGGCCTCGGACGGATGTTACGTGATTATTTCCAGCCACATTCTTCATGAAGTGGATGCGATTTCTGATCAGGTGATCCTGCTGAGCAATGGGTATGTTGTGGCGGAGGGGCAAATCCAGGGCGTGCGCAATGAAATTCGCGAACATCCGGCGCAGATTCTGATTCGCTGCAATCACCCGCGCGATCTGGCATCGAAGATGATGGAATCGGAGCACACCATCGAAGTGCGCATCCACAATGACGAGCACGGTTTGCTGATCAAAACTAAAGACGCGGACCGGTTCTATTTGATGCTGAATCACATCGCGCTGAACGGGATTGAAATTGAATCGGTCGCGCCTGCCGACGACGATGTGAATTCGGTTTACGAATATTTGATCGGCAACGATGAGGTGACGCGATGAGCGATCTCACGCTGGCCCAGCTATGGTGGGCACAGATCAAGGCCGTCATCCGGCTGGAAATGAAGAAAACATTTTTTGCGCGGCGCGGGTTGTGGATTTACATTCTTGCGCTGTTGCCGATTCTGATGTTCGTTGGACATGCCGTCATCGTTTCGCACGAGCGAGGACGCAGCCTGGAAATCGCACGCCAGGGCGAGAAGAAGGTGACTTACCAGGACCTGCTCGCGGTGAAGACAGGCATGACGATCCCGGAGGTGGTCGCTCTGCTGGGGAAACCGCCGCAGCGTTTTCATTGGAACGAGCGAAGGCTGATTCGGGTTACGAGCGCCGTTAGCGGCACGGGCGGCGCCGGCACGCCCGTGGACCTCTCCCCCGCATACAACCGGAACAGCGTCTATACCGACGGGGCGAGTTTCACGAGCGATGGCATGGACGGCGATGGTTACGCGTATTCATCGAATCTGCTGACCGCGAACCGGATTTTGAATGGCATTCAGTTCAACTTTGGCCCGGCGAATCAACCTGATTCCGTTTATGGCGATGGCAAACCGATTAGCTTGCCTGCGGGCCAGTTCGCGACATTGCAATTGCTCGCGGCTGGAGTCTACGGGCCGGTGTTGGGCCAGGCTATCACTGTAACGTATACCGACGGGTCCACCAGCGTGTTCACGCAAAACTTCAGCGACTGGTGCGGTTGTGTTTCGAATCCCGGAGAGCAACCTGGAGAATCTCTAGCTGTGGTGATGCCCTATCGTGATTCGCGCGATGGCGCAAGGGATAACCAGGAGTCGTTCTTGTACGGCTACACTTTCGGTCTCAGCCCTGCGAAGCGTGTGCAGAGCCTTACGCTGCCAAACAATCGCAACGTGATTGTCCTGGCGGCCACATTGACGACGCAGAGCCAGGGAACGCGGGTGAGCGCCGCGGGGCCTTCGTTTGTTAACATCCCTCACGAAAACTACACGTATTCCGACGGGGTGAACACTCTGCAAGTCGGCCTCGCGGACGGGAAAGTTGTCAGCATCAATGTTCATCAGGGGTACAACCTGCCTGAAGACGCCGTGGTGTTCGCCGGGGTGTTTCAGTTTTTCTACCTGCGGCTTGCGATTTTCTTCGGCTGCCTGGGAATTTTCATGAATTTGTTCCGCGGCGAAATTCTGGACAAGAGTCTGCACTTTTATTTTCTCGCGCCGATTCGGCGCGACGTGCTGATGGTGGGCAAGTTCCTGGCCGGATTACTGGCGACTTGCATCATTTTCGTGACCAGCGAGTTGGTGCAATTCGTCGTTTTCACTGGCCAGTTCAGCCCGAATGTGCGGGACCTTTATCTCTACCAGAATCACGGCCTGGCGAACGCCGCGGCTTATCTCGGCATCACCGCTCTGGCTTGCCTCGGCTACGGGGCTTTCTTTCTGGCGGCTGGAATGTTGTTCAAGAATCCGATTCTACCGGCGGCTGCCATCCTGGTCTGGGAGACGGCGAATCCGTTTCTGCCGGCTTTGCTCAAGAAGTTCAGCGTCATCTACTATCTGAAATCGCTGTGCCCCGTGGATATTCCCAGCCCTCCCGGCGTGCCCGCGATCCTGTCACTGCTGGTTTCCAATCCTGATCCGGTTTCGCTGCCGGTCGCGATCTTCGGCATTGTGATCGTGTCGCTGCTGGTCTTGTACGTCTCCGGCTTTCAGGTTCGGCGGATGGAAATCAATTACACGAGCGAGTGATTGGTGCGTAACCGGGACGGCTGAACACTCACCAGTACCTCAGGGGCTAAAGCCCGCATGCTTCTCTCGCCTGGGTGGCACGACTGAAGTCGAGCCCTTCCCTTGCCCATTGCCGACCTCACTTCCCGAAGTCATTTTCGAAAAGCCTATGGGCGGGGCGCGTGACGGCGCGCGTAGTCATTGTGTAGAGTGTTATGCGGCACCGGCCAAGCCCTAATCTTCACGGAGTGGAGGCAAACTTGAGAAACGCACTGATATCGTCCTTATTCACGATGAGTCTGCTGGGAGTTATGGCGCTAACGATCGGGAACCCGACCTCCGCGGCCGCGCAGGCGCGGCCGGGCGCAGACTCACAAAGCAGCAGCTGCAACGGCTGCGAGCGTGGACATTCCGATTCCGGATATTCGATACACCAAGTTTGTGCTCGACAATGGGCTAACGGTGCTGGTGCATGAAGACCACAAGGCTCCGATCGTGGCCGTGAACACCTGGTACCACGTGGGCTCGAAGAATGAAAAGCTGGGCAAGACCGGGTTTGCCCATCTTTTCGAACACCTCATGTTCAGCGGTAGCGACGACTTCAACCACACCTACATCAATGCGATGGAAAAAGTCGGGGCGACGAACCTGAACGGCACCACCAACAACGACCGCACCAATTATTTTGAGAACGTGCCCACCTCCATGCTGGACTACGTTTTGTTCGCGGAAAGCGACCGCATGGGGCATCTGCTCGGCGTGCTCGACCAGAAGAAGCTCGACCTGCAACGGGGCGTGGTGCAAAACGAAAAGCGCCAGGGGGAGAACCAGCCGTATGGCGTTACGGAGCAACTCATCGTGGAGAACACGTACCCGGTCGGCCATCCCTACTCGTGGACGGTGATCGGCTCCATGAAAGACCTTGACGCGGCCTCGTTGAGTGACGTGCAGGAGTGGTTCAAAACTTATTACGGCCCGAACAACGTGACGGTGGTGATTGCCGGCGACGTCACGCCGGAAGTGGCGCGCGAGAAAGTTGAAAAATATTATGGCGAGATTCCTGCGGGTCCGCCCATCGCCAAGCAGGAAGTGTGGATAGCGAAACGCACCGGCACGCACCGTGGATGGGTGCAGGACCGTGTCCCGCAAGCTCGCCTGTATCGAATATGGAACGTACCGGAATTTGGTTCGCCTGAAGAATCGCTGCTGGATTTAGCAGCAGGAATACTCGGACGTGGAAAAACATCGCGGCTTCTACAAGCGGCTGGTCTACAAAGATCAGATTGCAACCAGCGCGACCGCGTCAAACGGGACGAGCGAGATCGGCGGGCAATTTAATATCACGCTCACTGCGACTCCGGGCGGGGACCTGAATAAGGTAGAAAAGGCCGCAGACGAGGAATTGCAGAATTTTCTCAAGAGCGGCCCCACCGCAGCCGAGTTGCAATTGGCAAAGACGCAGATCCTAGGAAACTACGCGCGGATTGTGGAACGCATTGGCGGCTTCGGCGGCAAGAGCGACCTGCTGGCGCGCTGCCAGACCTACACAGGCAATCCCGATTGTTACAAGGAATATCTGAAAGGCGTCAAGGCCGCGACTCCGGCCGCAGTGAAAAAGGCCGCAGATTACTGGCTTAGTGACGGCGACTACGTGCTGGAGGTGCATCCGTATCCCACCAGCTTCAAGACTGAGGCCAAACTCGACCGGTCGAAGGAGCCGGCGCCCGGCGACCCCATGTCGCTCAATCTGCCTGCGTTGCAGAAATCGACGCTCAGCAATGGGCTGAAGATTGTGCTGGCGGAACGGCACACCGCTCCCGTGGTGAATTTCACGTTGATGGTAAACAGCGGATACTCTGCCGATCCCGTTGGCGCGACCGGCACTGCCAGCTTTGAGCAGCGCATGCTGGAAGAGGGCACTCCGACGCGCGATTCGCTGAGGATTGGTGAAGAACTGGAGTCGCTGAGCGCGAACTTCAATGCCAGCGCCAATCTCGACTGGTCCCTGGTGAGCCTCAATACGCTCAAGAGCACGATGGACAAATCCTTGGATATTTATGCGGACCTGATTCTGCATCCGGCGTTTCCGCAGAAAGAGTTCCTGCGTCTGCAAAAAGAAACCATCGCAGGCATCCAGCGCGAGAAGGTAACGCCCCAGGCTATGGCATTGCGTGTGGTCCCGACGCTGCTTTATGGCAAGGGACATCCTTACGCGGTGCCTTTCACCGGAACCGGCACCGAGGCCAGCGTGAGCAAGATGACGCGCGACGACCTGGCGAAGTTCCACGACACATGGTTCAAGCCCAACAATGCCACGCTGCTGGTGGTGGGGGACACGACGCTGGCGGAAATCAAACCCAAGCTGGAAAGCTTGTTGGCGTCCTGGAAACCTGGCGATGTTCCGCAGAGAACGGTGCCGCAGGTGGCGGAACCGGCGAAGGATGTGGTCTATCTGATCGACCGGCCGGGATCGGGACAGAGCGTAATTTTTGGCGCGCAACTGGCGCCTCCCCAGAATGATCCGGATGCGATCTCTCTGCAACTCGTGAATAACATCTTCGGCGGAAAATTCAGCTCGCGCATCAATATGAATCTGCGCGAGGACAAACACTGGTCTTACGGCGTGCGCTCGGTTTTGCCGGCGGCCCGGGGACAGCGTCCTTATATAAGCGTCTCTGCGGTCCAGACCGACAAAACCAAAGAGTCGATGGTGGAGCTGGTCAAGGAATACAACGCCATTGTCGGGGGAAAACCGATCACGGCGGACGAACTCAAGGACGAGCAAACCAATTCCACGCTCGGACTGCCCGGCAACTTTGAGACGGTGCAACAACTCGGCGGCGCATATGGCACGATCCTGCAGTACGGTTTGCCCGAGGACTACTACAACACTTTCACGCAGAAAGCGCTGGCCCTTACGCCCGACAGCGCCAACGAGATCGCCAAAAAGTACATTTTGCCGGACCATCTGGTGTGGGTGGTGGTGGGAGACATGAGCAAGGTTGAGGCTGGCATCCGCGAGCTGAACCTGGGCGAAGTCCACAAGATAGACGCCGACGGCAACCCGGTGCAGTGAAAGCGTTGACGTAGATATGAGTTGCAAACGTGGCCTCCGCCAGGGGACCGCTCCCGCCCTCGTTGCCTCATTGACCAGATACGGGCTTCAGAGCGTAATAGCCCTGGCGAGCCTGTACTGTGAGCTTTGTGGGGCCGTTCAGTTTGACTTTGAGCTTGTGGAGCTTCCCGTCCAGTTTCTGCGGTGAGAATCCCAGCACGTAGACATACTCGGGGGCATCGGCCGTGCGGCGAAAGCCTTCCTCCAGATCGTTGTTGTTGTGGAAGTATGTGCCGCCTGTTCCGTAGGCGAGATCTCCGAGCACACCGCCGCGCGCGGACGCTTCTTGGCTGTCGAGTGTGCGTGTTTCCGTGGGTTCGTTGATGTGGTTGCGGTTCGGAGCCAAACTCGTGGACGCAAGTCCGCGTACATCGAGAGCATTGAACACGACATCCGCTCGCAGCGCGCGCTCAATCAGATACATTGCCGCTTTCTGCTGCTCGCGGGTGAGCGTCAGGAAACCGGGAGAGAGCAGCACTACGCTGCGTCGGCCGGGCTGGGACACCGCCCTGTCCAGGACATCGTGCAGCATTGTAAGCGTGCGGTCGTTTTCCATCTTGCCCATGCTGGCGACTTCAACGGCTTTAGATAGCACCGTGCGGCGCGCCTTTTCATCCATTGCGGCTTGGGGGCTAAATGTGGAACTGGCGCGCGCACCGAGACCCGATGGCTGGGTTGAGGACGCCGCACGGGCATCGGGAAAGGCGCACTCCAAAGCATCTTCAATCGCCTGTTGCATAGCACTCGAATCGGCCTGGTTGACGATCGAATCCGCAACGTAGTAACTCATAGCTGGACAATCGGCGGGACTCACATTCGAATGCGACTTAATCTTCCGCAGCGCAGCTTGAAGCTTTTCGTGGTCGGCCGTGAAATCAAGCACGACCTCGCCTGAAGTCGTGAACACAGCCATACGATCATCGGGACCTGCCAGGCTCAAATGCCGTTCCGCCGCAGTTCTTGCTCTCGCCAGATCTTCAGAGGCGGTGTGGAGATCATCGAACACATAGGCAACATTATTGGGCGCGGCAGGTTTGCGGTCACCGCCGGCAGACGCTCGCTCCCTGGCGTCTTGCGCCCCGGCACCTTTCTCAACCGAAAAGCTGACAATCTCCTGCACTTTGCGGTCGTCGAACAATTGGAAGGCCTCCTGGTTGAGGCTTCCGACCGCGCGGCCCTGGTTGTCGCGAACAACAGCGCTGACCGGTACGAGTCTCACGTTCACTGTGAACGTTGTGCTACCGTTAGGATTGGTGACAATTTTGTACGAGGAATCCGGCCGCGTATTCCTGGCGTTCGCCACCAGCATCTTCTCGCGCTTTCTCTCCAGTTGGGCCATTTCCCAAAAAACTTCGCCAGTCGCGCCCTTCAGTTCGTGCTGTTGTTCGAGGTTGAGCCAGGCGGCATCCTCGGCAATTGCTTGTTCGCGCAGGATGGCAAAAATCTTTTCGTTCTCTTCTAATTCGACCGCAAGCTCGGCGGAGGTCGCCAGGATGGAATGTTCCGCATCCGGAGTGCCAGGGGGCGCGTCCAGGATCATACGGGCGGTTGCACGAAACTTGTGACAGCCGTGAAATTCCACGACATTCCGGCTGAGCTCTTCTTGCCGGTGGCGGGTTGCCACGGTTGACTTCACAGGAAGCAAGAAACTGGTGCCGTCCGGAAAGGCTACGTCGTCGTAATCGGTGAGTATTTCCGCACTCCGGATTGGAAACGATGCGGGAACGTTTTTTGCCGTGGAACGAAACCGCAGCACATCGCCTGTCTTTTCATCGACCCACAACTCGCCCCCGTAAGGCGGCGCGGCCAGTTGATCCTCCGATCGCAGCTCCCAGAGCGGCTCGTACTGCCGTGCAATCTGGTACGTAAACACCCAGACTATATGCTCGCCCACTTTATTCTTCCCGGAGAACGTGAACACGGCGTGATTGTCGGGGTGGAAAATAGCGCGCAGGTTTCCCTCAAACTGTCCGCTCGACCAGAGCCCCGCCGTATTCCACCACCCGCCCGGCAACGGTCTGCCATTCCGTTTGAGGTCGCTGAAGGATTCCTTTCCATCCACGTATCGGATGGTTGCCGTGACCAGGTCGGTCGGCACACGATTGTGACCCGCATAGCGGGACGTCTCCTGCTCGCAGACAAAATTCGGCATCTTCTGCGGCTGAGTCACGGCATGCTCGCACACACGTCGCAGCGCGTCCGAGTGGGGAATGTTCTTTGGCAACCACGAGCAAGAATCTGCGCCCAGATACCCATCTTGATTCACGGCCGGCGCAGCCTGCTCCGCGATCCCTGTTTCAGGCGGTCCGCCTCGCGGTATGGTGCCGGAATTTCTGAGGTCCGCCGCCACTTTATTCGGAACCCATCGGATTGCATCGAGAATCGCCTCCCAGCCGGAGTCCGATTCTCCTTTGGTCGTGCCGATCGCATCAGGCGCGCCATCGCTTACTCGTCGGAGTTCGTACTCCAGCAACGCCGTGTATCCCTCCAGGTTCTGGGAGTCTTGTCCAGATCTGCTCGACCTCTCCAAAGCTTCCACGCGGGTGTAAAGCACGAACTCGCATTTCCGGTTCTTGGCTTCTGTAATCGCTCCGCGGCCAGGCGCTTCGTCCAGCGCGACCGCCTCCACCGCCAACCGCGATTTCTTGTCGCTCTTATGCTGGTTGAGTGCCTTTACCAACCGGTCGCGCGCCTGAGTGTCAGACTCCGTGTCGGCCCCGTTCCGCAGCACGGCCACGCCAACGCGCACAGTCGTGGATTCCTGAGCGAACGCAGAAAGACACGAAAAACAAAAGATGGAAATCAGCGCCAGTGGAGAGAAGACTCGCATACTCCTGGCTTTCCGGCCACGATAGCCGATCGATGCCGGCAATCATAACATCGGTTCCGGCACGTGCAAAGATCAAAGCCCGACGCCGACGCCGTAAGTTAGGTATGTCGCGGGAGAACTGCGGCGCATGCGATCCAGCTTTGTCAGGATGAAGATGAAATCGTGAGTGACGCAGTTCGCGTTGCGTTATAGTTTCTTGCTGGTTGCCAGCAATGTCGCGAACCGGCTGAGTAAGTGTATACTCGCCGGTCGTTTTCGCGGCCAATTCTCGGGCAAAGAAGAGGATTCGCAATGACACCACGATGGAGTGTATTTGCCTGGCGGCGATTTGCCAAGAGTGGCCTTCCCGCAGCGGCCGTCTTTTTCTTTATCCTGATCCCGTTCGCAGTTCCCGCCCTGACCCAGTCCCCGGAAGACGCTGCTCGCATCGCAGGCAAACTCTCCAGCCCATCCCGGGCAGTAATCCAGCGCCTGTCGAGTCTGAATGTCCTGCCTGCCGAGGGATGGAAAACGCATGCCGGCGATCTGGCCCACGGGGAAGCCCTCGATCTTGATGACTCGAGTTGGCCAGTCGTCGGCGCCAAGTCCGAGGCTGGGACAGACGCGGTCTGGTATCGCCGCTCCATCACCGTGCCGGCCACGCTGAATGGATATGACCTCACCGGCGCCAGAATCTGGCTCAACTTTCACGCCGACGCGAACGGGCCCATGCCCGAAATCTTTTACTTGAATGGCCGTCGCGTCGCTATGGGCGATGATCTTGAGCCCATCGTTCTCTTCGATCATGCAATGCCAGGAGAAACGGTGCTGGTCGCCGTCAAACTGCTGCCCACGGTCGACAAAAAAGTGTTCAACGGGACAGAGCAGAGAATCGAGTTTTCCGAGAGCCGGCCTAATCCGGGCGACTTGCGAATCGAGTTTCTCACCTCGGCGATTCTGCTGCCGAGTCTGTCCAAGAATGTTTCTGCGGACACTGCCACGCTCGAAAAGGCCATTGGCGCGGTCGACCTGAAAGCGCTTGACGCAGCGGATCAACCAACCTTTGACGCTTCGCTGCGGAGTGCACACGAACAACTGAAAACGTTGAAGCCCACGCTTCAGGAAGCCACCATGCACCTGACAGGCAACGCACATATCGACGCTGCGTGGCTCTGGCCCGTGAGCGAAACTGTCGACGTGGTCAGGCGAACCTTCGGCACCGCCCTGCAATTGATGAATGAGTATCCCGACTACACCTATACGCAGTCGGCCGCCGCCTACAACGAATGGATGGCCGAAAAATATCCGCAGATGAATGCAGAGATCAAGCGGCGAATCAAAGAAGGCCGCTGGGAGATTGTCGGCGGCATGTGGGTTGAGCCCGACTTGAACATTCCAGATGGTGAGTCCACGGCGCGCTCGTTGCTGATTGGAAAGCGATGGTTCCAGAAAGAGTACGGTGTGGACGTCCACATTGGCTGGAACCCGGACTCGTTTGGCTATAACTGGCAGCTACCGCAGATCTATAAAAAGTCCGGCGTAGATTATTTCGTCACCCAGAAAATGGCTTGGAATGATACGAATCAGTTGCCTTTCAAGCTGTTCTGGTGGGAATCGCCGGACGGCAGCAAAGTCCTCACTTACTTTCCCCCATGACTACGTCAACACCGACCTGAATCCAGTCCGCTTGGCGAACGATCTCGCAATCGCACGCAAGCGTGCGCCGGGAATGACTGAGATGATGGACCTTTACGGCATAGGCGATCACGGGGGTGGGCCCACACGCGCCATTCTGGACGAGGGTGTCCGCTGGATGAGGCCGGACAAAGTCGTCCCACCCATGCAGTTCGGTACGGCCGCCGCATACTTTCACGATATTGCTGGCAAAGTAGATAGTTACTCCCCGGAGTGGGACTACACGTCTATTGCTAAGGGCTATACCGAACCGCCTGCGCCGGCTGCCGGCAAGATCAGCATTCCTACGTGGAAGAGCGAACTCTATTTCGAATATCACCGCGGCGTGATGACGACGCAGGCCAACCAGAAACGCAACATGCGGCAGAGCACCATGTGGGCATTGAATGCCGAGAAATATGCTTCGCTGGCGTGGCTGGATGGAAAGCCCTACCCCGCCGACGCGCTGACCGAGGCGTGGAAGAAGATCGCCTTTAATGATTTTCACGACCTGGGTGCGGGATCGGGCATTGGCATCATTTACAAGGATGCGCAGCGCGATTATGACCAGGTGCGATGGTCGACGAATGAAATCTCCAGCAGCGCGCTGAGTCTGCTTGCCGCACACGTAGATACGTCCGCGGGTGGCGGGATTCCTGTGTTCGTGTTCAATCCGCTGGCCTGGCAGCGTTCCGGGCTGGTGACGGTGGAAGTTCAAATGCTTTCCGCGATTGCGAGTTCGCTGTCGGTCGTCGACCCGCAGGACCGCGTCCTTCCTTCGGAGATTCTTGCCAGCGACCTCGCGACTAACACGTATCGCCTGCTGGTGGACGTTAAGAATATGCCTTCGATGGGCTACACGATTCTTCATGTTGTTCCTGGCGCGAAGCCGATGGGCAGCGATCTGAAAGTCACCGATTCAAAACGTAGCGATCAAGATCAAGAGAGACAGCGCATAATCGTGGAGAATGCAAACCTTCGACTCACGGTCAGCGCAAAGACAGGGTGCATTACCAGCTTGTTCGACAAGCGCTCCAGCTTCGAGTCGCTGGCCAGTGGAGGCATGCGGCAATCAACTGCAAACTTTCAAGGACACTCCGAAAGATTACGATGCGTGGAACATTGACCCGGGCACGCTGGATCACATGACCCCGATCGACATCGCAGATTCGGTGGAGTTGATCGAAAAGGGTCCGCTGCGCGCCGTCATTCGTGTGACGCGCACGTGGCAAAGCTCAAAATTCGTGCAAGACATTACGCTTTATGCCGGAGCCGATCAAGTTGATGTGGTGAACGACATCGACTGGCATGAGACCCACGTTCTGCTGAAGGCCGCGTTCCCGCTGGCCGCAACCAGCAGCCACGCCACCTATGAGATTCCTTACGGCAGCATTGAACGCTCCACTACGCGGAACAATAGTTGGGAGAAGGCGCAGTTCGAAGTTCCCGCGCAACGCTGGGCAGATCTCGGTGATGGGCAGCATGGTTTGAGCCTGATCAATGAGTCCAAGTTCGGCTACGACGATCAGGGCAATGTGCTGCGGCTCACTCTGTTGCGTTCGCCGGTCTGGCCGGATCCGGAAGCCGATCGCGGACACCATCACTTTTCTTACGCGCTCTATCCCCACGCGGGCGACTGGAAGCAGGCCCTCACCGTGCGGCACGGCTATGAGTATAACTATCAGTTACAAGCCATGCAGGTTGCAACGCACGCCGGTCCGCTGCCGCCGGAACACTCCTTCGCGTTCGTTCAACCGGAAAACGTTGTGCTAACCACGATGAAGAAGGCGGAGGACAGCGACAGTCTCATCTTCCACGCGTATGAGTGGGCGGGTAAGTCCAGCAACGTGACGTTCACGGTTCCGGAAGGCGCCACGGGCGCCGTTCTCACCAACCTTCTCGAACAGCAGCAGGGATCGCCGCTGACGATCACGGGCGATCAGCTTACGGTGCCCATTCATCCATTTGAGATTCTCGCGCTGCGCGTCGATTACAAGCGGGAGGCGAGGTAGAAGTTCCCGGCGACACGCAAGGCAGCGTGGGATCGGTTTGGATTCCGCAGCGTGCGTTGCTGGCAAATGAAGAAAACATGCACGGAATCACGGCGGTTCCGGACAAGTTTCAAAAGAACGCAAAGGAACTTGCCTGACGATCAGGCAGACTTCCCGACAATGCTCGAGCGACTTTCATACCGAGGCTGGAACAATGCTTACAGCTTGTCCAATGGCGTCGTCGAGTTGATCGTAACAGCCGATGTCGGTCCGCGGATTGTTTTCTACGGTTTTTGCGGCGGGGAGAATTTTCTGCATGAAGTCGAGGAAGATGCCGGAAAGGTTGGTGGTTCAGAGTTCCGCCTTTATGGCGGCCACCGCTTGTGGGTCTCCCCGGAAGTGGAGCGAACCTATTATCCCGATAACACTCCGGTGACGGTTTCGCAGCACGGCAATGCGACTCGTTTCACGGCGCAGCGAGAGGAGTTGCTTCCGGGCACAAACCTGCAGAAGGAAGTTGAGATCGAACTCGGAGAGATGGGCCCGCAGGTTCGGATCATACACCGGATAAAGAATCATGATATGCGCTCGACTACGCTTGCGCCGTGGTCGCCCACGATGATGGGGTCGGGTGGACGCGCGATCCTGCCGCTTTCATCTCGGATTGCGATGGATAAAGATCACTACCAGCCGGTGGGAGTTTTCGGCATTTGGTCTTTCACGGATTTTGCCGATCCCCGATGGGTGCTCGGCACGTCTTATATCCAGTTGCGGCAGCTGACGAATCCCACGGGCCGGTTCAGAGAGCAGATGGGCGGGATCTTCAACTCGGCAGGGTGGGGCGCTTATTTCAGGGATGGTTATCTTTTTGTGAAGCGTGCTGCGGTGATCGGCGATGCTCAGTATCCGGATTTCGGTTGCAATTTCGAGGTATTCACGAACCCAGCGTTCATCGAGTTGGAGACGCTTGGGCCGCTGGTCGAGTTGCAGCCGGGAGAGACGGTGGAACACGTGGAGCGTTGGTGGCTGTTTGCTGGCGTGCCCATCGGGGAGAACGAAGCATGGATTGATTCGGCGGTGGTTCCGCGAGTGCGGCAGACGGCGGCTTCCTCGGAGATTTCTTGAGCAGCGAAAGCTCCCACGTTGTGAGAATGGGGAAAGAACAATGAGTGGATGCTTGGCGCGGTCAGAGGGCACCGTTGTTCACGTAAACGAACTCGAACACTTTCGGCCACAAGATAGCGCGCACCCGCCCGACATGACTTTTCACCGAGTTCTGCAGGTAGAAGTCCTGCCAGACTCGGGTCACTAACTTCGGATCATCGAACCCGGATCATTGAATTGAGCTGGCTGCGTTCGAAAATACATTGTTCGCGTTGCTTCCGATCAGGCGGATGGTACCAACCACCAAGACAAGGATAACGGCGAGCATCACCGCATACTCGGCGATATCCTGGCCCTGTTCCTGTCGCCAGAGTTCTTCAAGAAGACACTTCATCCTGCACCTCCATCTGAGCCCGGATTGTACTCGAACTGGACAGCACATACGAAGCGAGAAATATTTCAATTCGTGACCTTTGTACTCCTAACTTCTCTTTGAGGCAACTGCATCCTTGGCCATCGAATGAGTTCCTTGTCAGTATTGCTTGAGGTATCTTAAGCAACCATTCAGTGGCCGCGCGGTTCGCGGGTTAGGAGGCTGTGTGCGTACGATATTGATCATCGGCGGGGGACTGGTATTGCTGGCGGTTTGCGTGCTATTCGGCCGCTGGCTGGGCGGGGCAGGTGCGACGAGGTTCGCCGTTGGACTGTTTATTCCTCTGTGGCTGGTTTTTGCGGCGGTGAATATGTGGTTCGGAGTCGCTCGCGCTGGCTACTCGCTCATGGAAGAGTCGCCGGTCTTCGCCTTCATCTTTCTCATTCCAGCGCTCGTCGCGGTATGGCTGTGGTGGCGGCAAGCGTGAATGGGCAATCTTTGCGGTGAACTCCTAACGGGAACTTGTTGATGAGCGCGACAAGAGCACAGGGAACCTCCTTATTTTCTTGAGTGCTAGCGGATCGGCGGCTCTGGCTTTCGGTGCCACTACGTTCTATGCACAGGAAAACAAGAGGGTAAACCGCGTTGGTTCGGGGTTCGAATGGTATATACTTCGTTGCCACAAAGATAGCGGCTCCAAGGTGAATCGGAGCTGCGAATTTGAATCGGCCCTCCCTTGTGTTCGGATTTTTCTTGCTCAGGTTTTCCTAACTTTGAGCTCGCAGCTTTGCGGCTGCGGCGTCAATCTTTCCCGGCGGTTTCGGTTACCGCGTTCGAGGTCCTTATGGATGCGCCACCAGATGTGGCCACCCTCCTGGGTGAACTCGGTGTCGGCAATGACAAGGCAGCGGCTGAGTTGGTCGTGCTGCTCTACTCGGAACTGCGGCGGCTGGCGTCTCGCTACTTGCGGCGGGAGCGAAGCGATCACACCCTGCAGACTACTGCACTGGTGCATGAGGCCTATCTTCGCCTGTCGGATCAGAGAGAAGTTCATTGGAAAAATCGAGAGCAGTTCCTGGGCGTCGCTGCACAGTTGATGCGGCGCATTCTGGTCGACTACAGCCGCGGGCACGATGCGCAAAAGCGCGGCCACGGCTTTGAGAAAGTCTTTCTGGAAGAGGCGGTCGGAGTTTCGAAGGGAAAAGCCGCGGATGTCGTGGCATTGGATGAAGCTCTTACCCGCTTGGCCGAATTTGATCCGCAGCAGGCCCAGCTTGTGGAGGTGCGATTTTTCGGGGGGTTGAATATTGACGAAGCTGCAGCAGTGCTGGGAGTTTCCCGTACCACAGTGAAGCGCAATTGGAACCTGGCAAAGGCGTGGCTTGCACGCGAGCTGGGCAAAGGCGAGCAGCAAGATGCCTGAAAAGTGGGACCGAGTAAAAGAGCTGTTCGCGCTCGCACTGGAGCGGGAGCCTGGGGAGAGAAGCAATTTTCTGCGTGAAGCCTGCGCTGGCGATGACGGCTTGCGCACGGAAATTGAATCGCTGCTGTCGAGCTTCGACGGCGCCCCCACTTTTCTTGAAGATTGTCCCGCCGCTGATTTGTTGTCGGAGCAGACGCGCGCGAGCGCGGGGAAAAAGATTGGGGCTTACCGCATCGTCCGCGAGATTGGGCGGGGCGGTATGGCGATGGTGTATTTGGGCGAGCGCGACGACCAGAGCTATCGCAAGCAAGTCGCGATCAAAATGGTCAAGCCCGGAATCGACACCGAACAGATTCTCCACCGTTTTCGCAACGAGCGTCAGACCCTCGCCGCATTGGACCATTCCAACATTGTGAAACTCCTCGACGGCGGGAGCACGGAGGATGGCCTGCCGTATCTGGTGATGGAGTATGTGGAGGGTCTGCCCATCGATCAGTATTGCGATCTTCACACGCTTTCCATCGACGACCGGCTGCGGCTGTTTCGCCAGGTCTGTTCGGCGGTGCAGTACGCGCATGAAAATCTGGTGATCCACCGCGATCTGAAGCCGGGAAACATCCTGATCGCCAAAGGCGGTGTGCCGCGACTGCTGGACTTTGGCATTGCCAAGCTGCTGAATCCCGGGCTCACGCAAGTTCCACTGGCGACGCGAACGGGATGGCGTCCCATGACGCCGGAATATGCGAGCCCGGAGCAGATTCGCGGGGGTGCCATCACCGCGGCAGCCGACGTTTATTCGCTCGGAATATTGCTGTTTGAATCACTGACCGGCCACCGGCCGTATCGAGCAGCAGGCCAGTCTCTTCTGGAAATGGAACGGCTGGTTTGCGAAACCGAACCGGAAAAGCCGAGCGTCGTCGTTAGCCGGACAGAAGAAAAGACATCTGCTGATGACGCTGCGGCCGCAGTCGTCACTCCGGAATCTGTGAGCACGCAGCGTGGCTTGCGGCCTGATGAACTGCGGCGGCGGCTGCGCGGCGATCTGGACACGATCGTGATGAAGGCGATCCGCAAGGAACCCGAGCGCCGCTACTCTTCGGTGGAGGAATTCTCGCAGGACATCGAGCGCCATCTGACCGGGATGCCGGTACTGGCCCGCAAATCCACGATCGCATATCGCGGCGGGAGATTCCTGCGCCGGCATAAGGAATCCTTGGCCACGGGGTTGGCGGCTCTTATCCTGGTCGCGACGCTGGTGGGAACAAGCCGTTTCCTCTTCCATCGCCCGAATTCGAAGCTTACCGATAAGGACACCGTCGTGCTGGCGGATTTCACCAATACCACCGGCGATCCCGTCTTTGACGATACGCTGAAGACCGGTCTCAGCGTTTCCCTTCGTCAATCTCCCTTCCTGAATGTGCTTTCCGACGGCCGAGTCGCAAGAACCTTGCGCGAAATGACGCGCCCGCAGGACACCAAACTCACACGCGAGGTGGCCCGCGAGGTTTGCCTGCGGGTGGGAAGCAAGGCATACATTGCGGGATCGGTGGGCAGGCTCGGCAACGACTATGTATTGGGGCTGCAAGCGGCAAATTGCCAGAACGGAGACATTCTGGCGCAAGAGCAGGTCACAGCGGCGTCCAAGGAAAAGGTGCTGAACGCTCTGGGCGATGCGGCATCCAGGCTGCGCAGCGAGTTGGGCGAATCGCTGGCCACGGTGCAGAAGTTTGATTTTCCGCTGGCGCAGGTCACTACTTCTTCGCTCGAAGCGCTCAAAGCATATAGCCTGGGCATGAGGGCCCGTCAGTTCAATGGCAACGCCGCAGCCCTGCCGCATTTTCAACGTGCCATCGATCTTGACTCGAATTTTGCCATGGCTTACTGGGGAGTTGGCTCGGGCTATGGGAATGTCGGCCAGCTAGAGCGCGCCAGCGAGTACTACACAAAGGCATTCCACCTTCGGGACCATGCCAGCGAACTCGAAAAGCTGGTGATCACCACCAGCTACTATCGAGATGTCACTGGAGAACTGGATAAAGCGGCCCAGACGTCGCAAGAGCAGCTGGAGATCTACCCGCGGAATTTTGGAGTGTACATCAATTTGGGCATAACTTTCGCTGCACAGGGGCTTTACGAAAAAGCCGAAGAGATCACTCAACAAGCCGTGCGCGTTGATCCGGAGCGTGTAGATTCGTACGAGAATCTCGCGAACTACAACCTCGCCCTGCAGCGTTTGGACAAGGCTCGACAGATTATCCACGAGGCACAGGCGCGAGGAATGGATAATTACATAATGCACAATGCTCTCTACGCTCTCGGCTTCCTTGCGTCGGACTCCGCAGCGATGACGGAACAGCAACGGTGGTATGCGGGCAAGCCCCAGTATCAGGACGGGGGACTTGCTCTCGAATCCGACACCGAGGCTTACTCTGGACATCTGAGCAAGGCGCGGGAACTGACGAAGCAGGCTGTGGATTCCGCACTACGAGCGGACAACAAAGAAGGTGCCGCATTATGGCAGACGAATGCTGCTGTCGGAGAAGCGGCTTTTGGCAATGCCGCAAAAGGCCGCCGGTCCGCAGCAGAGGCTTTAAGGCTAGCTCCCGCGAATCAGGGTGTCGAGAGCGAAGTCGCGCTGGCGTTTGCTATGACGGGCGATACGGCGCGAGCGGAGTCGCTGGCCCAGGACTTAGAGAAACGCTTCCCGTTGGATACGCAGATGCAGTCGCTTTGGCTACCCGCGATTCGGGCGCAATTGGCGTTGAATGGTGCCAGAAAGAAGCCGGCTGATGCACTCAATGCTCTGCAAGCTGCTTCAACCATTGAGTTGGGTGCCATTTCATTCACCCTCAATTTGTCCTGCCTCTATCCGGTGTATGCGCGCGGAGAGGCATACCTGGCGGCCGGACAAGGTAGTGCTGCGGCCGCCGAGTTCCAAAAGATTCTTGACCACAGCGGCATTGTCTGGAACTGCTGGACGGGAGCGTTAGCGCATTTGGGCGTGGCTCGCGCGAACGCGTTGCAGTTTAGAACTTCGCAGGGAGCGGATGCTGATGCCGCCCGCGTCCGTGCGGTGGCCGCCTACAAAGATTTCCTCACGCTCTGGAAAGATGCTGACTCAGACATCCCGATTTTGAAGCAGGCGAAGGCGGAATACGCCAAGCTGCAATCTTAGAGGGATGAAGTGGTGCTGACGCGGTGATCGCACCGCGTCCAATCCCGCGCCCGTCGCGCCCTCGCCCATTCAAGAAACGCCGTTCAGCGATCAGATTTTTCTCCATGATCTTCGGTTCGATCTTCAGGTATAATCCCGGCCACTCGGGACAGGAGCGGTTTTATCAGGGACAGAAATAGTCCCTCCGGGGACAAGAAGGGCCTGATCTGGTTGATTCAGAATCGGTAAAGGGAATCGAAAAAGCGCAAGCGGGCGCGGGGAGAAGAACACACGTGTGACTTCTTCTCACGTGTTTTCGCCCCCGGCGTTGGCTTCTACTTCGGAGGCTATGTCGATGACGCGAATCCAGCAGCGAGCGAGCGGCAGGCAGCACAACGGATTGCAACAGTTGGGAGTTCGATGCGTGCAGGGAGCGAGGCGCGCGTTTTGGGTAGTCGCCGTAACGGTGTTCCTGGCCGCGTTGGCGACGGCGCAATCTACGAGCGAGCTGAATGGCAACGTTTCTGACTCGACTGGCGCGAGTGTTCGCGGCGCGAAGATTACCTTGACCGACACCGCAAACGGGTTACAGCGGACTACCACAAGCAACGGGTCGGGGCTCTACCAGTTCCTGGATGTGCCTCCGGGCAACTATCAACTGGAGGCATCGGCAAAGGGTTTTGCTCCCTATGAGGCGTCGAGCGTCACCCTTGTTGTCAAAACGCCCTCCACGTTAAACATTCAGTTTCGGGTTGCGGGGGTGGCGACCTCGGTGACGGTCGAAGGCCAGGCGCCGCTCATCAATCGCACCGACGCTTCGCTGGGCAATACGGTCCAGGAAGACCAAATTGCGGCATTGCCCATCGCTGACCGTAACGTGGCTTATCTCCTGAGCCTGCAGCCTGGAGTGGCGTATTTGGGGGGAGCCGCCGAGACGAATGAAGCGACGGATACGCGGAGCGGCGCGGTGAATGGCGTACGCAGCGACCAATCGAACATCACACTAGACGGCATAGGGGTCAATGACCAGAATAATGGTTACGCTTTTACCAGTGTCCTGAACACGCCGCCCGACTCAGTGGAAGAATTCCGGGTCACCACCGCCAACTCCAATGCTGATTCCGGCTACTCCAGTGGCGGGCAGGTCTCGCTGGTCACCAAGAGCGGCACCAATGCCTTTCACGGCTCGGCCTACGAGTACAACCGCAACACCATTTTTAGCGCTAATGATCCGTTCTTGAAGAATTCCCAGTTATCCAGCGGAGAATCCAATACGGCGCCGAAGCTCCTGCGCAACGTATTCGGCGTCACGGCCGGTGGGCCGATCATTAAGAACCGTCTCTTTTTCTTTGCCAACTATGAAGGGCGGCGCGACGCCGAGGGCAGCAGCACACTGCGGAACGTGCCCAGCGCGACTCTGCGCGCGGGCGACTTAGTGTACGAATGCCAAACTCTCTCGGACGGCAGCCTGGACACGACCACATGTCCCGGCGGCACAGTTAACGGAGTGAGCGGTGTTCAACCCGGCTACTATGCACTCGGACCGTCTCAAATCAAAGGGATGGATCCGTTGGGCATTGGCGTCAATCAAGCGGTTCTGAACCTGCTCAATCAGTATCCAGCGGCCAATGAACTCAACGCCGGCGATGGTTCGAATACTCTGGGATTTGTCTTCTCCCCAAACGTTGACCGCAGCTTCAACACCTACATTACCCGTCTCGATTACCACATTTCGTCGAATGGCTCGGAAACCCTGTTTGCGCGCGGAGAGCTGCAAAACTTCAAGGAACCGGGACCGCAACAGTTTCCTGGGCAGGCCCCTGCTACGAACTTCCTGGATGACAGCAAGGGCATCACCATCGGACTCACCTCGCTCGTCACCCCCAGGCTGATCAATGATTTCCACTGGGGCTTCGTCCGCCAGGGACAGCAATATGGTGGTACCTCTGTGTATCCGGCAGTTTTGATGAATGGGATCGACAGCCTCGTTCCCTTCACTCGGCCTACGACTGCTTTTGTGCCAGTTAATCAGTTTAGCGACAGTTTGAGCTGGACGCGGGGAAATCACACGTTTCAGTTCGGCACCGACTTCTTTCTGATTCGCGACAACCACATCAGCTACCTAAACTCGTTCTCCGACGTTCAGACCAATGTGGTCTATCTCAACACGGGAGGGATCGCCAACGACAACAGCCCGTTGGATCCCGGCAGCAATGGCTATCCGAAGGTGGATAGCAACTTCGGTCCGAACTACGACAGCGCGACCGGGATCGTAATGGGTATTTTTGCGGAGGGGGACGGCATTTATAATTACGCGCACAACGGCAGCGCGCTTCCCCAGGGCCAAGCGATCAACCGCCATTACGCCATCAATGACTACGAGTTCTTTGGTCAGGACAGCTGGCGAGTCAACCGCCGCTTGACCGTCTCGTATGGTCTGCGCTGGGTGCTGGAAGCTCCGCCTTACGAAACCACGGGCTATCAGGTAGCGCCTTGCATCGAGGCTTATTCCTTCGGCGGTTGCTCGAATCAAAATGTCGCTGACTGGTTCAATCGCAGCGCCGCATTGGCTACGGCCGGCCAGCCGGCCAACAACGCTGGGGAAATTAGTTTCATCCTGGGTGGGCCCGCCAATCACGGTCCGGGCCTGTGGAACTGGGACCACAAGGATTTTTCGCCGCGGATTGCCCTGGCCTGGGCGCCCGATACTGGCGGGGGTTGGGTCTCGAAAATTCTTGGCAAAAAGGACGAGTTCACGATCCGCGGCGGCTACAGTATTATGTACGACCACTTCGGCGTTCCTATCGTGAACAGCTTTGACCAAAATGGTTCTTTCGGCCTCTCCACGAGAGTCGGAAACTCCGCTGGTTCGGTGACGGCTGCCACCGCGCCCCGCTTTACCTGTCTCATTCCGGGGTCTTCCGGCCAGTCCTGCCTGCCTCCGCCGTGCGCGAGTTTAAACAATCCGGGATGTTTATTCGGCCCCCCGCCAGCAGGAGGCTTCCCTAATACCCCAAGCAACACCCTCTTTGCCATCAACTGGGGGCTTGACCAGTCGGTGAAGACGCCCTATACGCACATGTTCAATTTCTCGCTGGCGCGGCAGATTACCTCCCATTCCTCGCTCCAGGTTGCCTATGTGGGTAGTGTCGGGAGGCGGTTGCCGATGCAAGTGGATATGGGCATGCCCACGAACCTGAACGATCCGGCGAGCAACACCAGATATTTCCAGGCAGCTACCATGCTCTCCAAGGCCGCAGCAGTTGGCACAGATGTCAACTCAATCCAGCCCATTCCGTTTTGGGAGAACATCTTTCCCGGCTGGGCCGGCGCCAACACGCAGAACCTGCTTACCCAGAATAGCGATACTTGCGCGCCCGGGAACCTCCCGGCCAAACCGACTGCCACGCAGAATGTCTATGAAATCTGGACTTGCTCCCCGCATAACGAAACCTTAACTCTCAAGTTTCTAGATTTACCAGCGGCCATTACGCTATTGAACCCGGCTCTCCCGAACAGCAAGCTCGGCCCGTACGCCTTCTACCACGACCAGTTCAGTTCGCTCTACGCGTGGCGCGACATCGGGACTTCCGACTACAACGCGCTGCAGGTGACCTACAACGCCCGCTGGGGAGCCAACCTGCAAGGGCAGTTCAACTACACGTTTTCGAAATCGTTCGACGAAGCCTCGGCCGCGGAACGAGTCGGCCCGTATGAAGGAACCGGCGGAACGGGCGACGACTTGAACGGGGGCGGTATTGTCATCAATTCGTGGGATCCGCTGGCGTTGCGCGGGCTCTCCGATTTCAACGCCTACAACCAGATCAACGCGAACCTGGTCTATCATCTCCCTTTCGGCAAAGGCCAGGCACTGGCCGGAAACGCCAACCCGACTGGTCAACGAAGTAATTGGCGGCTGGCACGTCTCCGGCATATTCCGATGGACCAGCGGCTTCCCCATCACCATTGACAACGGCTTCACCTGGTCCACCAACTGGAACATCGAAGGCGATGCCGAGCCGAACGGTCCGCCTCCGGTGGCATCCAATCCTAAAAACGTGGTTGTGGACGGTGTGAGCGGCCCCGACATCTTCAAAAGTCCGGCAGCCGCGCTAGCGGCCTACCGTCCAGAATGGCCGGGCGAATCCGGCGTTCGCAATAACGTCATCGGCGAGGGCATGTTCAATATCGATACCGGCGTGGCCAAGGAATTCGCGCTGGGTGAGGGGCGGCGTCTGGAGTTCAAATGGGAAGCGTTCAACGCCACCAACTCGGTGCGCTACGACGTGCGCGGCGCGCAACCCTCGCTCTCCTATGGTGCGGCGCAGTTCGGCAGATATCTTGGAACAATCACTACGCCTCGGTTTATGCAGTTCGCGTTACGCTTGGTGTTCTGATGAGTGCGACTCGCTGAACTAGGCTCCAGTGGAGTTGTTGGCAGTTCGATCGCATGGAAGGGAATGAATCCCGGCTGGTGCGTTTCCTGGGCGTTGCCAGCCTCGCGCAACGGCTAGAAGGCGAACTGCTGCCATTGCTCCACTCTCGCAGAATTCCGCGGAATCCGAGGCCCCCACAAGGCAAACGAAGTTCAACGCCAACTCAGTGCTCGACTCCGCAGCGAATTGGGTTCAGAAATAAAACTTCAAAGCAAACTGGATGAATCGGGGATCGTGCGCGGCCTGGGCGAAGCCAAAGGCGCAATTAGAGTTTGGATTGCCGTTCGTGCATCCGGTTTCCGCCGCTGTCTCATCCACTCCGTGCTGGGTAGCGATATTTGTATTAAAGCTGCCGGGGTTGTTGAACTCCGGGTCATAGTGATTGAAAGCATTGAAGAACTCTGCCCGGAACTCTACGTGCATTTGCTCTCTGATGGGGAAAATCTTAAACAAAGAAATATCCCAGTTCTGGACGCCTGGCCCCTGAATAATGTTACGGCCAGCGTTGCCGAACGCTCCGACGACGGTGTTCGTCGCAAAGGCGCAGGTGTTAAACAGCGTTCCGGGTACACATGGGTGTCCGTTGGGATTTCCGACCACGTTGGGCCGCGATGCGCTGGCGACCTCTCCGCCACCATCCGACGTGGAGAGGTTGGTGGAAATGTCGGTGGGTGTATACCAGTTTCCCGTGGTTGCGATCATGATGCCAGCAACCTGCCAACCACCGATGATCTGGTTCAAAACGCCCGAAGCATTTCCTCCGAACGCCTTGTTTTTTCCGAACGGCAAATCGTAGGCATAGCTCAAAACGAATCGTTGGCGAACGTCAAAATCCGCATTTCCGTACTCCAGAAGGGGATCGGTTTGGAGGCGGAAGTCGCCCGCATTCTGCGATCCCAGGCTGGCGCTGGAAGCGTCATCGAGGGCATGGCTCCAGGTGTAGGCGGCCTGGAATTGCAGGCCGTGAGTGGGGCGTTTCTCGAACCGAACCTGCAGAGAGTTGTAGTTGGAGACGTCGTTCGAGCGAAACGTCGCGATCGAGGTATCAAACACAGGATCGCAGTTATCGTTAGGCCCCAAATCGCAAGTGGCATTGGCGGGAGACCCGGGAGCCACCGCATGAGCAGGTCGCCGCGGGGCCGTCGGGCAGCCAAGGAGAGTAAACCCATTTTCTGTGCAAGCTGTGGCGAACCGCGGGTCGGTCGCGGGAACGGCCTGATTGCCGTTGTAGAAGCCAAAGAGTTTCAGGCCACGCGAGCCCGCGTAGGAAACATCCAGCATTGTGTCGGCGGGCATTTGATATTGCACGCCAAAGTGCCACTGCTGGTTATATGGGGTCCGCAGATTGGGATCGACGGAATAAAGTTCCGGAGTATTGGGGTTCGAAAGCGCGGTGGCTGGGAAATCCATTCGCCAACGTGTTCGACCCACCCTAATATTGAGCGAAGCGACCGAGCAATTGAGCGGCTTGCCCGGCGCGACGATCGGATTGGCAGCCAGGTTTCCGCATGGCGTCGAAAAGGACTCGCGAGGAGAAGAACGGAGGATTGAACCCCGGGCTGGGATTGGAGTAAGGCCCATTCTCCTGCCCGCCGTAGAAGATCCCGTAGCCGCTGCGTACCACAAGCTTGTCCGTGGCTCGGAAAGCGAAGCCGATACGCGGCGCAAAATTGTTCAGGTCAGGATTGATCAGTCCACGCGAGCCATGTTCAATCGGTATGCTGGCTCCGAGCAGCTGCGTGAGCGGTTCATTCTGTCCGCTGGGAACAAGCATAGAACGGGAGCTGAAAACAAAGGTTCCTTCCTCATTGTTATGTTCCTTAACCGTACTGAAGACCTCATAGCGCAGACCCAGATTGACGGTCAGGCGATCGCTGGCCTTCCAGTCGTCCTGTACGAAACCGGCGTAGATTTGCCGGCGATAGTCAATGTTATGCAGGCTCGTAATCCCACCCCCATCGGCAACGCCCAGCAACATGGTCGCGAAGGAACTGCCGCCAGTTCCCGGTCGCCGCGGGGTTGTCGGTGAACTCGTTGCCGAAGTCCAGAGCGCCGCGCGATTCGGCAGGCTGGAAGATCGTGAACTGTTCTATACGCACTTCGGTGCCGAACTTCAGCGAGTGGTGTCCTCGGATCCAGGTCAGGTTGTCGGTGAAAACAAAACTGTTCTGTTTCTCAATCGAAGGCAGGTAGGTCGGAGCTTCCGATTCCAGCGGTGCCATCGCCGAAGGTGATGTTCGGCAAGCCACCATTGTTTGGACCATAAGGGACGTTGGGAAAGTTCAGTTGAGCGCTGATGTTCTCGTTGGAGTTGATCTGAAATCGGTGGGAATTGATTCGGTTGTAACCCGAGCCGGAATTCGTTGATCAGATTGGGCTTGAAGAGGTGAACTTCGCTTAAGGCCAGGCTGCGGTAAGAATTGTCCTCAGTACCGTCGAAGAACCCCCCGCCATCCAGCAGATTGTTGAAAGGCGGAGGAATGAAGCTGGGTTGGTTCTCGTAACTGAATCGTCCGAAAGCATTGTCCTTGTCGCTGATTTTGTGATCGATGCGGACGTCGAAGTTGTTGCGGGTTTCCTGCCGGTGCGGATCGGAAAAAAAGTTATTGCCCCCGTTATTGGCAGTTGCATTGGTGTTTGGAGTTGGCCAATACGCTGACAGTGCGGCCGCCAGGGGATCAATCAGCAGTCGGGGTAGTGGGGAACATATTGGTCGGTAGGCCGCCGCTGGTATAACCACCGATCGGGATGCCGCAAAAGCCGGTAGGATTACGCGGCGTGGCCTGCGTAAGACGTGTGTTGAATATTTCGCCGGGATAAGTGGAGCGTTCCCGTTGCAGTCGTTGACGCCCCGTCGGAGCAGAAGTGTTCGAGGAAGCTGGAGAAATCTCCGCCAACCATTGCCGGTGGTGCGGAATCAACTCCAAAAATGGCGTTGCCTGCCGGACCCGCAATCCCTCGTAGTCGCCAAAAAAGAAAGTGCGGTTCTTGATGAGCGGTCCGCCCAACGTAGCGCCGAACTGATTCTGCTTGTAAGGCTGACGGCCAAATTCATCAAATGCATTCCGCGCATCGAGTTTCTCGTTCCGGATGAACTCGTATACGTCGCCATGGAAGCTGTTCGTTCCCGACTTGATTACCGCATTCAGGATCGCTCCGTTTCCCCGCCCGAATTCCGCACTGTAGGCGCTGGTTTGCACCTTGAACTCCTGAATGGCATCGACTGAAGGCTGGATGACGAAAGCTGTCTCATTGAGCAGATCGGCCAGGTTTGAGTTGTTATCAATTCCATCCAGCAGAAAGTTGTTCTGTTCCGATCGCGCTCCACCCGCGCTGAATCCGTAACTCGCGTTAATGCGGGAACCGGGCTCGGCGGGAGCAACTCCCGCGCTCAGTTGCGCCAACTGCGCAAAGTTTCGGCCATTGAGTGGAAGAGTCGTGGCCTCCGCGCCGTTCACCACCTGCCCGAGTTCGGAGGTTTCCGTCTGCAGTTGTGGTGCCTCCGAGGTGATCGTCATGACCTCATGGATGTTGCCCACCTGCAGAGTAATGTCAACCTCCGGGTGCTCCTGGATATTCACCACGATCGGTCCTACGACCGTTTTCTTGAAGCCTGCTTTCTCGGCGCTGATGCTGTAGCTTCCAATTTTGAGCGGACTTGCAGCGTACTCTCCCTGTACGCCGGTTGTGACTACGACCTCGGTGCCACGATCCACATCCTTGACGCTGACCTTTGCGCCGGGAACTACGGCTCCGGAGGAATCACGGACAACCCCCGCGACTCCACCGCTGTCCTTCTGCCCGACTGCGATGGGCGTCAAGGCCGTGGCGACTACCAGGACAGCAAGGACGAATAGCGATAGTTTCCGGCAAATTCTTTTCATGGTCCACCGTCTCCCGATACCGACTTGCGTTTTATTTCTCTTTGTTTGCAGAGCTTTCGTTTTGACTTGGAGGGCAACATTTTGGCCCCTCGTCTGCTCGTTTGTCAATCGTCTTGTTTGGTTACGATCAATTTGTTTTCCTGCTCAATTTTGCGACATATATCGCGCGCCTCCGGGTCAAGCAGAAAAAGCCTCACGGAAGAATGGCCTTGATTCCCGTGATCTCACAGAAATCGACTAGCGTCGGATAGAGCTCTTCGCCATAGCCCAGGCATGCATATTCATTAGTCCAGGACTGAAGCAAGACGTCGATGTCACAATGCGCGGTCACGAAACCGTGCGGCCAGAACGGGATGCCACATTCGTTGAGCCGTTTTTCGATCTGATCAGGCGCGGGCTCGAAAATGCTGGCTCGAGTGATGACCATTTGAAAATCACCATTCACTCTGCCGAGCCGGGCCAATACTCCTTCTCCCACTTTACAGATCAACTTTACAGACAGACCGCCCGCTTCGCCTTCCGTGGGGATACCGTGTTGCGAGAAACCAGCCGGACCTAGCTTGCTGGCCAACGAAGGTGGACAAGCCCCATCCCCGATGATCTTGATTTCTTTTGTTTTCTTATCAATGTGCTGCAGATCGCCGTAATACACTCTCTCCTTGCTTAATTTTGTGAGCAGAAGAACGGTTAAAGCAGTATTGAAATCCCCCAGCGTAGAGGTGCCAACTCCATCCTCAAGCATCATGCTCTGCGCGAAGCAAGTGGCAGAGTAATCGCCGGCCAGACCAGGAAAGGATTGAATCGTGTAGAAGTCAAATTTTTCTTTCGCGACAACTTGTTTCAGGGCCAGATATAGACGCATCGAGCGCTCGGTCACTTTGTTTCGATCCGGTTGCTTACCAAACAACTGCTTCAGCCTCGGTTGGAGATCATCCAATTCCTTCGCCGAGATTCCTTCCGCTGCTTGCTTCAACTCTGTCGTGTCTCGGGAATCGATGTCGATGCCAAACATTCTCATCCATTGCGAAGGATCGGCGGCGCCACAGGTTTGCCCCATCCCGCGGCCACCAAATGTGCCGATCGTAGACATGTTTAAGAAGTTCTTCAGTTGAGAAGCCCGGGCGTAGCTGGCAATTTGATCGACGGTGTCTTGCTCCTCCAAGCTTCCGTATACGAATTTGTGCCGGAGACCGATTTCGAGCAAACCGCCGTGCAGCACCAATCCACCAACCGGCCGCCAGCCTTGAGAACCCGGGTGCGTCCACAGTAGCAAGCCTTTGCCGCTTGCGCAGTAGTCGCGGATCGCGCCGACCATGTGCGCCGCCCACACCCAGGTCCCGGAGAATAAGACGACGGCATCGACGGCGTCATCACATTTCATTTTCTTGAATGCGGCGCGAGCCTCTTCTTTGCTGGCGACAACAACGCCATGCTCAACAACCTTTAGACCGGCTGCCACCAGTGCACTCTTGGCGCGCTGAACCAATGCATCATCAATGAATGGCGTACCCATTGGGTCTTTCAGACCATCTTTGTGAACTCCAAAAACTATGAATCCGACTGTCGCTTGTATCACTGTTCCTCCCGTTGGCCTATTGAGCTTTCAGTGGCTGTAATCGCCGTGAGCGCCGAGCGCAGTTGACGATATTTCTTGGCTTGCCGAGCGTAGGCCGCCGCAGTCGCGCTGTCGGGTGATATCAAAGAAACATCGCGGACCACGAGTTCCACAGCTTCCCGCAGGCTTCCGTATTCTCCGGATGCCACGCCAGCAAGTATGGCTCCGCCAAGACAAACTGCCTCCGGGCACTTCATTACATGCAACTGCCGGCCCGATAAAGCAGCTCTCAGTTGGAGACCCAGCGCCGAACGCGAGCCTCCGCCCGTGACGTAAACATCTCGAAAGTCTCCGACAGCGCCTGCCAGAATATCGCTCATCTCACTCATCTCACACGCCAGCCCTTCGAGGATGCCTTTGAAAATCTGGCTCCGAGTTGTGTTGGCGCTCAAGCCGGAAATAATTCCGCGCGCGAGCGGGTCAAAATCAGGATTGCAAGTACCGATCAGATTGGGAGTAATGCAAAGACCCGTCGGGCCCGCCGCTGCCTCTCGTTCTAGGGTCGCGTAGTGAATGGACTCCGCGGAAGATGGACCTCCGTCTTGCGTAAGGTGGTTATTATCGTTCGCCTCTCCGTACATCAAATCATGGAACCACTTGATCATGATTCCCGATGGAAAATACGCCAGGGTGACGAACTTGTCTGGAACCACGTGACAATAAGAGTTAAGAGAAGCGGCAAGCGCTGCAGCGGTCAACATGGGCTGGTCGGACGCAGCCAACAGACATTCGTAAGTTCCCATCGAGTCGGCCACGCGGCCCGAGCCAATCGCACCAACTCCCAATGCCCCGCAGGGTTGATCGTGCCCTCCGAGCACCACAATCGCTCCTGCCGATAGACCGAGTTGGCTGGCGGCGGCGGCATTTAATTTTCCAGCAATCGTTCCCGCAGGTACGGGAGTGGGCAAGCATTCGGCATTTATCTCTGTGGCGGCGAGAATATCCTCAGACCAACGCCGCTGCCGTATATCGAATGCCAGATAGCGGGAGGCCAGCGAATAGTCAATGTAAGCGGGTAGCCCCAGCCGCGAAAGAACATAACCAATCACACTAAGAAAACGAACCGAGGACGTAAACATTTCGGGCCGGTGCTTGCGCAGCCAAAGAAACTTTGGAACCGGATACATGGGATGGGCGACCAGGCCGGTGATTTCGAAAAGTCGTTTTCTTTCGAATGTTTTTTCGAACCACACCGCTTCTTCCGCGGCTCGATTGTCCTGGTTGAGAATGGCTGGTGCGATTTCTTCGTTGCTTCCATTCACCGGCACGAAAGTTTCGCCGTGCGAACTTAGGCACAGGGCTCGAACGGGATCGGAAAGATCCTTAGATACAGCCTGCGAACAACGGCACACCGCTTGCCAGAAGAGCTCTGGATTTATCTCTGCTTGCGAAAGAGCAGGAAACTCCGGTGTGTACGAGCAGGCATGCTGGCTAAGGATCTCGCCCGTTAGCGCAAACACCACTGCTTTGCATCTGCTCGAACCGATATCAATGGCAAGCAAACTCATAATGGGCTTCGATACCTGCTTGCCTCATCGTGAAGACGTCTCATCCAAGACGGGATACATCACGCTGCCGCGCGTCGAATGTGATGTCGTCATCTCGTGATGGCTTGCAATTCCGCCATTGGAGCTGCGTCAAGAGCGGCACGCGCCTGTTCAAGGAATGTACTCATGTTGTCGGATTGGAAAACATTGCGGCCAAAGAACACACCAGCCGCTCCTGCGGTCGCAACTTCACGGACCACATCAAGTGCGCGCTTGTCTGACGCATGGCGGCTGCCACCGAGAACCAAGATTGGTATGGGGCATCCTTCCACTACCGAACGCATTGAGGCTGTATCGCCGCTGTAATCCGTCTTGACCGCATCCGCCCCAAGCTCGGCTGCCATGCGAGTGTGCAGGTTCAGCCACTTGGGGTCGCCCGGATTCTGCACATCCTTCCCGCGCGCCAGAGATTCAACAATCAGCGGGATCCCAACTTGTTCACATTCGCGGGCGATTTCGGCGTTGCGAGCGATCTCCTTCATCTCGAACTCGGCATCGCCGGTCCCGACGACGAGATAGGTGAGCACCGCATCCGCGCCGTGGCGTAACGCATCCTCGGGATGTGCTAGAAGTGAGCTGTGGAGAGCACCGTTTCCATTTTCCCCGAATGCAGACCAAACCGTAGTCCAATCGAGGCGGGCAATTAAGCTCGGTATCGGGCCGAGTATGGTCGAGTTCGCGAATTGGCGAATCAGGCCGAGGTTCAGCAGCAACGCATCGACTTTAGCCTGGGCAAATTGGCGAATTTTTCCTAGGGGGTTTTCCGTTCCAGGAATCGGTCCCAGTACCAAGGCATGATCGAACGCGACCACCAGGGCGCGGTGTTTCGAGCCTCCGAGCACACGATTCAAGCGAATCTTCTTGCCGCTATCACTCACAGTCCCCTCACATCGTCGGCTGAACTTAACGCCGACTCAAATTATCTCGCACGTGAGCGATTGTCAACCACTTATGCTCTAAACTGTTCATTTGTGATTGATCTTGTGCGATTCTTGTATCTCCGCAACCACAACCTCAACCCCCGCTTCACGCAGGCCCTTGATGTATTTTGGATCGGTACCGGAGTCGGTTACCAGGACGTCAATGTCTGACACTGGGCCGACGTAGGCAAAGCTCTGCGTACCGAATTTACTGTGATCTGCCAACGCGATCCTGGTCTTGGCCGCTCTCGTGATCATCCTCTTGATTTGTGCTTCAGCGTGGTTTGCGGTTGAGACTCCATACGAAAGATCGATTGCGCTGACCCCCAAAAATGCTTTGTCCAATCGGATTTCGGAGAGTGCACGCTGCGCCCATTCGCCGGAAAAATAGAAGGTGTCCTTTTGAAGATCGCCCCCGGTGCACAGGACAGTCACTCCTGAGCTTCTCTGCAACTGGCAAACAATCGTGGGAGAGTTTGTCACTACGGTCAGCCGATTCCGCTGATTCAAGCCACGGGCAAGCTCATACACCGTGGTGCTGCCTTCAAGAAAGACCGTTTCGCCGTCAAGCACCAAACGCTCAGCCTCGCGCGCAATCGCTTGCTTTTCACTGCTATGGCTATGCGACAACGTCTCATAGGAAGGTTGGAAGCTGGTGCTGGACATGCGGGAGACCGCTCCTCCATGAGAACGGACCAGCACGCCATCTCGCTCCAAGGCGGCCAGATCGCGCCTTACCGTCGCCGCGGTAACCCCCAAGGCGGAACAGAGGTCGGAAGCGGTAACGGTGCGTTGACCGGAAAGTATCTCTCGAATGCGAAATCTGCGCTCTTCTGCGAGCATGTTTGTTTGGCGCTCTCCCAGACTGCCCCAACGCAATGCGGATCGGTGTGCGAATCGGTATGAGGATTCGTGACTCTGCGGCACCCATTGTATTTCGGATGTGGACGATTTGTATCGCAAAAAGTGAATCTCAGGAGTCACAATCGATCAGAAATGAACAATTCGATTGACAAACGCTCAAGAGGTCGGTAGATTCCCGCAATTGAAATGGACCGACACGGCCGATATCCAGTGTGCTGGAATAGCGTAGCGGCAAAACGAATCACTCGGGACGAGACGAGCGACGAATGCGTATGGGCTCCTTTGTGTAAGAAAATCGTTGTGTGCAGGGTGTGATCCGGTTCACCTATGGCAATGAAGACTGAAACCGGTCCCCACCTGACGCGTGCCTTCGGTCTGGTTCATGCCACAGCCCTGAACATCTCTAACATGGTCGGGATCGGGCCTTTTATCACGATTCCACTCATGATGGCTTCGATGGGTGGTCCGCAATCCATGCTGGGCTGGCTGACGGGAGCGCTCATCGTAATTTCCGACGGACTGATATGGAGCGAACTGGGTGCGGCATTGCCAGGTTCCGGCGGCAGCTATCATTTTCTTCGCGAGGCGTATGGCCATCAGAGCTGGGGTCGCCTGATGGCTTTTCTTTTCATCTGGCAATTCGTTGTGAGTGGGCCCTTGGAAATTGCATCCGGGATGATTGGATTCGGAAACTATTCCACATATCTCTGGCCGGGATTGAGCGGTCGAGGCCAGCAATACGTCGCCGTGGCCGCCGGTCTTGCCGCTTTGTTCCTCTTGTGCCGGCAGATGACATTCCTGCGCAAGGTTACTATCACCCTTTGGGTTGGCACGGCTCTCGCGATGGTGACCATCATCGCCACCGGTTTTTTCCACTTCAATGCGCACAGGGCGTTCGATTTCCCTCCCGGAGCAATGGCCTTCAATCGTGGCTTCGTGCTTGGTTTGGGCAGCGCGACTCTGATCGCGGTGTACAACTATCTGGGATATTACGATGTTTGCTACATCGGCGACGAAGTGCAGAATCCCTCCTATGTGGTGCCCCGCTCGATTCTGTATTCGCTCGCAGTCTGCTGCGTGGGATACCTGGCGCTGCATCTCGCCTTGATCGGCGTGGTGCCGTGGCGCGAAGGGATTCTTTCGAACTTCATTGTTTCTGATTTCATGGAGCGCCTGTACGGCAGGGGGGCCGCGATCGCGGTAACAGTTTTTGTTCTCTGGTCGGCCTTTGGCGCTGTATTCGCTCTCCTTTTGGGTTATTCGCGAATTCCATATGCGGCCGCCATTGACGGCTATTTCTTCCGTCCGTTTGCGCGACTCCATCCCACGAAGAACTATCCACAGGTTTCCCTTCTTGTTCTGGGTGGTGTATCGATTGCGTTCGCGTTCCTGAAGCTTGAATGGCTAGTGACCGCATTGATCACTACCAGAATCTTGGTACAGTTTCTCGGGCAGTTATTTGCGATTCCGCTCTTGCGGCGAAAGTTGCCCGACAGCGCGCGGCCGTACAAGATGTGGTTTTATCCTGTCCCGATTGTCATTGCTTTCTTTGGATGGGCATATGTTTTTCTAACGTCGGGCTGGCGTTACATCATGATCGGATTATTGACGCTACTGACCGGCGTTCTGGTTTTCTTGATCTGGGCGAAGTGGAAAAATACATGGCCGTTCGACGCAAGCCAGGAGAACTCATGATGGGACACAATCGTCGCGGTTTTAATTCCTCCAAAGGCACAATCCGCCCGCTAGAACTCGGTCTCCTGATGGCGTGTGTGCTGATCCTGGCGGGAGGGAGTTGGGGGGCTTTTGGTCAGGCTGGAACTTCTCCGGTAACTGCCCACAACGAAGGCTTATCCGTGGTCGTTCAGCCGAGCGACGGTACCTATGAAATCCAGACAGGCATCGGTGGACGCACGGTTATTCACGCAAGAGTAGCGGCGGAGATCGATCACAAGTGGGTCAAATCGACGGACTACCCGAAGCATGAGATAGCTCAATCGAACTTTGAGGATGCTCTCGGACACGGCAAGAAAATTACAATCACTTCGTCCGGACTTCCGAAGTTCCCTGATCTTGCATATGCACTTCAAATCTATGATGGCAGAGCGTTTGGCGTCATCGAGGCTGAGGTACAAAATCACGGCAGCAATCCGGTAACAATCCAAAGCATCCGAAGCGTCGAGGCCCTTGGAAACCGGATTATTGATCTCGGTGGCCCGCAGAGCACCGACCGAGTTCTCTCGGACAGCTTCAGCGAGGACTGGCCGCCATTGCAGATTTACGATTTGGGAAAAGCTCCCAATGGAATGCACCGGGCGGTAGGCAGCCAACTCATTTACAACCGAGAGAGTAAGGAGAGCCTGTTCCTCGGCGCTCTCACCTCCGACCGCTTCTTGACCATTATTCATTTGCAAACAAAATCTTCCTCACCGGACGCTTCTGCCATCGCGTCCTACACAGTCGATTCAACCGGGACTACTGAGATACAAGCAACCGATCCCGAATCCGGCCTGCGAGGAAGACCTGCAGAAAACCTGATTGAATTGAGCGTTCCCCTGCCAGCAGGCGAGTCAATAACGTCAGAACGCGTGATGTTTGCTGCGGGAGGAAACTATTACTCGCAACTTGATAACTATGGCGCCGTGATTCGAGAACTGCACCACGCCCGCGTCAGCTCGGACAACCTGCTTGGATGGTGGAGTTGGACGGCTTTTTACACAAAGATTACTCAAGGCACTGCGCTGACGAACGCGCAATGGCTGGCCGAGCACCTGAAGGCGCTCGGCTATGACTATTTTCATTTCGACCTGGGTTACGGGTACTCTCGTGGCGAATATGCGACGCCGAATGCCTCACAATTCCCCGGTGGCATGTGGGATCTTACTCACCGCATTGGCCGATTGGGATTGAAGATAGGAGTTTGGACGGCTCCTTTTGAAGTCGGCGAACGGGCCTGGATCTACGAGCACCATAAAGATTGGCTGGTGCACAACGCACATGGCGATCCGATTTCGATTGGAGACGCCGAAGAGGTGAAGGGCGAACGCCTGTTCGTCTTGGACGTCACTCATCCCGATGCTCAGGAATATCTTCGCCAGACTTATCGCACGCTAGCCCGGGAATGGGGTGCGCGCTACATCAAGCTCGACTTCATGGACAATACGGCGATTGAAGGTTATTACCATCGCCCGAACACAACTGCACTGGAAGCGCAGCGCATCGGACTTGAGATCATCCGCGACGCGGTCGGCGAAGACGTGCTCCTTGATAAAGATGGAAGTCCGATGTTGAATCCCGTTGGTCTGGTGGATGAAGGCCGTATATCCCAGGACACAGGTCATGCGTTTCTCCGCAGCAAGGAAGCGGCGCCGGGCATCGCGGCGCGTTATTACATGCATCGCAACTTTTTCATTACTGACCCGGACGCGTTCACGGTTTCCCGGCAGCTTCTTGAAGAGAGAACCATTGAAGCTCCGCTCACTTTGAATGAGGCGCAGATTTCGATCGCGCTGGCGGCGGTCTCTGGAGGAATGTTCGAAATTGGCGACGACCTCCCAACCCTCGGGAGTGACCCAGAACGCGTGGCTTTGGTCAGGAATCCTGATTTGCTTGCCATCGCAAAACTTGGACGGGCCGCTTTGCCTCTCGATCTCCTCACCTACGCAGACAAGGATGAGCAACCGAGTGTTTTTCTTCTGCGCGAAGACCAGCGTCAATCCCTATTGACAGTCTTTAACTGGACGGAGCAGCCGAGTTCCCGAACTTTCACTTTTTCCGACCTAAAGCTCCCCGTCGGGCATTCGTACAAATTATTTGATGGGTTCGCGCAAGATCAGCCCTTGGCGATCGACAACGAAACGTTACGCCTGGACAATCAGCCCGCGCACTCCGTCAAGGTGATCAAGATTATTGATACATCGATTGCGATGGCCGCACCTTCGCTTACTCTCCAAGTTCCGTCTCAGGCAAAAATCGGGGAAGAGATTGGGTTCTCCTGCATAGTGTCTAAAGATGGAGTTCCCGCACTCGCCTATCATTGGGATTTCGGCGATGGAGTAGTCACCGATGGCGCAACCCTGACTCATGCGTATACCGCCGCCGGAAACTACACAGTGCGGTTCACGGCTGAAGGCCTTGATGGCATATCCGCAGAGAAGACCGTTTCGATCGCGGTCCGCGGATCGGTGATTCTTCCTCCACCTCGCCGTTACTCCCTTACTCTCAAGTAACTTCGGGTTATTGAATTGAACTGGCGGCGTTAGAAAACACGTTGTTCGCGTTGCTTCCGATCAAGCGGATCGTACCAACCACCAAGACCAGGATCACGGCGAGCATTACCGCATACTCGGCGATGTCTTGGCCCTCCTCCTGCCGCCAAAGTTCTCGAAGAATACGACTCATCTTGCACCTCTCTCAGGCTCGATTGTACTCAAACTCGATGACACACTATCCGATCTCTCCCGGAAATGGTGACGGGAGGCCTACCCGATCACTGCGCAGACTCGAGATAACCGCTGAGCAGGCGCCAATCATTTTGGCTCTGCTTCCAGGAGAGCACTCGCGCATCCTGCCACCAGCGAGATCCAAAGGCTTCGGCTGGAAGGTCCTGCTGCAAAGGATTCGGCTTCTGCAATCGGCCGAGTGTCCTCAAGGATTGCAGGCCTACCTCCCGGTGGCACATAACGCACGCCTTGACGACCGGATGGTATGTAGCCAGCGAGGCATAGTGAGTCGGCGAACCTTCATCGGGACCGCCGCCACCAAACAGGGTGAAGTCCCGCTCATCCGGTCGCGCCGCTTTCAGTCCGCCTGATTGATTGGCGAAAAGTAATGGACGACTGAGACGGATCGCATAGGAATCCTGCCCGCTTTTCGTGATCATCTGGTCGATCCCCACGGCCGGCACGGCGTTTGGCGTAACCGAGCGATACACTCGCATCTGCACGCTTTCGGTGATGGGCGTGGCTGTGAGCTTGCCTTGATTGTCGAAGAGCGTCATCTGGCGGACCAGGGCTACCTGAGTGCCGCCCGGAAGCTCGGGCAAACTGGGATTCGGAGCCTCGTCCTGAAGAGGAGAGAAGTGCGGACTCGGCACCGACGGCATAGGGGAATTCCACAACACTTTTAAGTAATCGAGAGTCGCTTTGCGTCCCCTCGGAAGCCGCAGGAACACCAGAAAGCTGGAGCGACCGGAGAAAAAGGAATCATGCTGCTCGGCTACTGGCAAAGGTTTGCCTCGGCCCTCGAGTTTGACCCACGACCCTTGCGGTTCAAACAAGTCAGGCGGAAGAAACGCGCGGTCTCTATGCTCCGGATCGTACTCTTTCGCGAACTGTCCCGACGCGATCGCCTGCGCGTAGTTATCGGGGAGTGAACCGATTTGCTCAGGCGTCAATGCCAGCCGATGCAGTACTTCTCGCCAATCGCCCCTGCAGTTCTCGTTTTTCATCGTCGGACCCCGGAGCTCTTCCAGCGGACCAATCGAACACCGCCCACAGATCGCGCTGCAGGATGGCTCGCTTGACCGGATCGTGAATCAAGTTGTCCGCATGCGTCTGCAGGAACTCATCAAGAACGCGCAGCGCATTTTTGTGCGAAGGCTGCGTCAGCAGGTACGTCGTGTGGTACCAGAACGGCGGGTCGAGAGCGTCCGGAAGCAACGCGGTGTCCGGGAGATCTTCACGAACGAAAAATGTGGCGTGCAGTCGGTTCCAAATGTGGCCGGGGTCAGGATCGTAAACGGTGACAGGTCTGGCCGAAATTTCCGATGGAGACCGAGTATCCCCTATGCCGAACAGTGCTGCCGTGAGTATGGCGAGGAGAATCCCTGGGACAGAAAACTTCATATCAAAATTTCGGCAGAAGGCCACACTGACCCCGCCCGTCGACGAAGTTCCGTGCCAGCGGATTTCAGTTACGGGGTGACCTTGAAAACCACCCCGGAGCCGTCCGCCCCACCGTAGAGCGTTACGCCGTAGAGATTGCCCTCTTTGTCAGCAACCAGATTGCTGATTGAGTACAGGCCATCACTGCCGCCAGTAAACACGTAGAGGGGATCGTACTTCCAGGACGCCGCTTGACGGGCTTAGCTCATAAACTGTTCCGGCGTTGTTTTGGCCGTCGCAATGTGTCGTGGCATAAATCTTGCCGGATACGAAGAGAAGATTTCGGTAGCTACCGGAAATGCCCCAGCCGGACAAGCCATAGAGCTCGCTGAACGTCCAGGCGCCGCTCGTTTTCTTAAGCTCGAAAATTGTGCCGCCTCCGTTCTGACCACCCGCTCCGCCTTCGGTGGTGGCGCCATAAAAGTTGCCGTCATAAAGGACCAGCCCGGCATACGGAACCCCTCCGTCGCTTCCGAGCTCGAAATTGTGGAGAATGTTTTCGGTCCAGCTGGGCGTCGACGGCGTCAATTGGAAGACTGTGCCGTATCCGGAACTGCCTCCGGCAGACGTTGTGCCATAAAGGTTGCCGGACTCGTCAAATGTGACTCCTGCGATAGGAATCGTCCCGTCAGTGCCCGTGCCGAAGCTGTACAACACCTCTTCAGTCCACTCACCGCCGGTCTCGGTCGGAATTGCGAGCTTGAAAACTGTTCCGTTGCCGCTCAAGCCGCCCGCCGTCGTGGTGCCGTAGAGATTTCCCGCCTTGTCGATCGCTAAACCGGCCACCGGATTTGCGCCGTCGGGCTTGCCGGTAAAGCTATACAGTACGGTCTCCACGCCTTTGCGCGTGACTTTAAACACCGTGCCGGCATTGGAAACCCCTCCGGCATTGGTCGTGCCGTAGAAGTTGCCATCCTTGTCCATCACCAGGTGTCCTTGGGGATTTGCTCCGTCGGTCCCACCACTGAATTCGTGCAGCACGGTCTCCTCGCCGCTGGTATTCACCCTGAATACCACCCCGACTCCAGAGCTTCCGCCGGAACTCGCGGTCCCGTAGAGATAATCTCCAACAATAAAGAAGCCGCCAAGGGGGTTTGCCCCATCGCTGCCGCCCGTGAAACTGTGAATCACGGTGAAGGTCTGGGCGTTAGCCTGTGGGGTTGCGATCACCCCGAGCCCGAGCAAAAACGCAAGTGCAAATCCTAGCGCGACTTTAACTGATGCCGATCCTGATCTCACGATGCAAACCTCGTCCATTGGAATCGCAGTCTTGGGGCTCTCCTACGTGGACTCGTGGCGGAGTTCGTACCGAAGTGTTGAGAGTGTCCCATGCGGGCATGGTGATGTCAAGAATGCAAAGGTTTGCAACCCGGGAAATTATGGCAGCCGCCCCCTTGGTCGACAGTGCTAGCACTATCGGGATGGGCGGCTCCTCGGCGCTTCCCGCCTGGCACTCCAGACCGGCTCTAGCTTTTTAGTGCTGGGTGTTCCTTGCGACTTTCCTCTTCTTCGGCGACCGCCATCTGCTTGGATTTCCGATAGACGTTTGCAACGGCCATCGTCCAGAAGGGCACAAGATCGACACCGGGCACGAGCTTGGCAAGAAACGACGGCAGGAATTCCCAGTGCCAGCCAAGAAGGTTAATGAGCAAAGCTGCGATGCCGAAATCGAGGATGTCATCGGCGGGCGATAAAGCGCCTTCGACGAAGGCGGGGAACACAACGATTTGGATTGCGTCCGCAATCACTGCCAGTATCATGGCAGCTCGAAAGCGCGCACCCGGCGAGATCGTGATGGTGTCCTGAGTCGTGGCAGTGCTGGTATCAGGCTGCATAGGCTATTTTAAACCGGAGGTGGGACTATTTCGAGGGCTTATTCTCCAAATTTGGGTGTGACATCGGCAACCTGCGCTCCCAGCACCGCGACGCAGCCAGCAATGGAAGACCGTAGGTGACAAACAACTAGGGCGCTGAATTTTTTTGCTGTACCTTGCAAACCCTGTCTGCAACCTTCATGCGTTCAAGCTGCATGAATTTCAATCTCAGTTCTTTCCTGGAATCGATTTCCGCGGGTCACCGCGCGTGAATGCCCCCGCGAATTGCAACCACCGATGCCGCCGGTAATTCATAGGCAGTATCCGCGCTGACATTCTGCTTGACGTGCAGAATCGGCCCGTCCGGATCGGCCTTGCCGAAGCTTTCCACTTCCACCGAAGGCTCAGCCGGATATTCGGCATGTCCCACAAAACGCGTATGTCCCGGATGCCATTGGTACTGTCCTTTTCCGAACGTTGAAATCTCAACAGCTCCGTCGAACGCCTCGTTCTCATGGCTGGCCTGGTCTTCAAACACGATCTTCACCCGGTGAGCATTTTGCTGATCGCGATTCACGATCAGCAGCGACCACTGGCCATCGGGACGTTTCAGGGCATATGCCGTTACTAACGCATGTCCCGCGCCGTCATCGATGTCGCTGCGTGCGGGAAATACGTCATGCGGTTTGTCGCCCGGGAGTGACCCACTCCAGATTAATCAGTTGCGCCGTGAAAAACTGCGCCAGAGGCTGCTGAATCTTGTATTGCCCGTCGACCGTGAGCATCCCGAAGGTTCCCGGTGAATCGTTGCAGCCATGTTCCATCACCAGCGGAAGATAATGAAAATAGTAAACGCCGTTGCCTCCGGCGGTCAGAAATGAACCGATATAATCGGCCAGCCAGAGCCCCGAAAAAATGTCCATGTAAGTTTCGCTGGCCCCGGAGGAAAGATTTCCCTCGGTGATGAACATGGGAAGGTCCGCGGGAATTCCATCATCGCGCCAGACTTGCATGATGTGGTTGATGAGTTGCGGCTCGTCATAAAGGCTGCCCCAGGGAATTTTGCACGGGCTCGTAAGGATAATGTTCGAAAGAGAAAAACGAAAGATCGCGCATGCGTCCGTGCTGTTTCAGGTAATCGACGAACCGCCCGGTCCAGGATACTTTGCCGTTCGCAGCCGGCCAGGTTTCAATATCCTGATTCACGCCCTGGAATGACGGTCCCCCCAATTTAAGACTGGGATCAAGCCGATGCAGAGCCGTGGCCCACTGCAGATAAAGTGCTCCGTAATCCTCCGGCGCGGTGTATTGTCCGTCCGCTTCTTCCCCCATTTCCACGTAGGAAATCGGGTAGCCCCGTTTCTCGCAGATAAGCAATCTCGGCGACAGCATTCTCCGGCGTATCGTAAACCAGCGCGATCGGGATCATGGCCGGCAGACCTCGGGTCACGCCGCTGGTAAAGAAAAAATCGAAACCTACCTGCGCTTGATGAGTGGTTCCGAGATCGGAAGCTTCGTGCCATGGGTCCACGGAGGAGCAATATGTCGTGGTCTGTTCCTGGTCGGGCGTATGCCGCATGATGTCGTGGAACTCGCCGTCGGCAGAGGCCGTTCCGAGATAGATTTCGCGGATCGCGTAACCGACGCAAGCGCGAGGATCGGCAGCGGCGTGCCCTGCCGCGCAAGTATTCGAAGACTCCGTCATCAGAATGCGCAGGAATCGAACCGGAAGAGGACTCGCATTCAGACGCATGATCTCTGATCCGCCGTGACCCTTCTCAATGGCCCCCAGCGGAAACGTCTGCCACACTCCCTTGGTTGGCGCGTGCATCGGATCGTCTCCCGTCCAGTGCTGCACTACAAATTTCGTAGCGAACGGTTCTCCCCATTTGATCAGGATGCTGTCGACCTGCTGCATTTGCGCCAGATCGATCACGACCCACTGCGGATGCAAGGAATCGCTTTCGCCAGTGAAGCGCTCAGTCAGATATGGATTGCTCTTCCAATAGCTATTCTCATCGCCATCTGTAATGCGCGAAAACCCGGCATTCGGCGTGCCATCATTCCGCGTAAAGCCGCGATGCGGCAGCGAATATCCATACGAGTGGCGGATCGGTTCGCCAGGAGTTGCCGAGCCCACGAAATATCCTTTCCCGTTGCCTTCGCTCCAACTCCCCTGCGGATTCCAGTGCCACGCTTCGATGGATAACTCCGTATTGTTTCGATAGCTGACAGGCTGCCAGCCGGAGGCCATCGCCCTCGCCAAATTCGGCTGCGTCAATCCGGTGTCAACCGCCTCCGACGGGATTCGGTCAATTCCGGCGCCCAAAGTCTCATTCGGACGAAAATGATTCGTGGCGTGCGCCGGAGTGATATCGACCTGGATGGTTTGTGCTGACGACAAAGTCACGAAAACGACGCATGCAAAAACAACCCCCGGGGCTATAAAAAGCAGACCTCTAAGAAACACGACCGTTTTGTTCAAGGCATAACTCCTGGGAATCGAAATCGTCGCACTCCGCTTGACTGCAAAAGTATTCGCAGCATTCCAGTTCATCGCGAAAGCCGTGCGATGTAGACCGCGAATGGATCAAGAGAGATCTGATCTAATTGGCCACCGGGCGCCGCGGCCTCAGTCGTGAGCATGGTTGTGACCTTTGCGGAAGCGAAGCCTTGTTGGGAAAGATTAAAACTGATTTGCTGTGTCGTCCCTGACATATTTAGTACAACCAGTACCGCCTCATTCCTGTAACGGCGTAGGTAGGAGAGAACGTTCGGATTATCCTGATTCAACGCGACATAATCTCCGTCCAGCAACGCGCGGTCCTCGTGCCGAAGCGCTAGCAGGTGTCTGTAAAATTGCAGAACCGAGTCAGGATCTTTTAGTTCGCTGGCCACGTTGTGGGTTTTGTAGCTGGCCGGAACCGGCAACCATGGCGTAGCCGAGCTGAACCCGGCGTTGGGCGCGTCGTTCCACTGCATGGGCGTGCGTTCGCCGTCGCGGCCTTTTTCTTTCGGCCATCCGGTGACCCCAAGCGGGTCCTTTACGTCTTCCTTGCGCACCGGATCATTGTTCTCCATCGCCAGTTCCTCACCGTAATACATGATCGGCGTTCCGCGGAGAGTCAGATACATCCCAGCCATCAGCTTGGCGATCTGGTCGTTGTGTTTTCCGTCGCCGTAGCGTACAGCGGATCGCGGCATATCGTGATTGCCAATCACGTAAACCGGCCAGCCGCCGGTCGATTCAGCGTTTGCGATCTGGGTACGAAAATCGTTCGCCGACAATTTGTTCACCATGTTCGT